>NZ_SRLQ01000001.1 GCF_004745805.1 Mycolicibacterium sp. CH28
GGCCGCGCTGGTGGTCTTGTCATCCTTGTTGGTCAGCACGAACGCGACGACGACCGCCACGACCGCGGCGACCGCCACGGCACCGGCGACGATGGCGAGCACGCGGCGGCGCTTCGCCTGTTGGGCGCGGCGCTCCAGCTGTCGCTCGAGTTTGCGCTTGGCCGTCTCACGTCGCTGTTCGTTGGTGGGCACCGCCGTGGTCCTCCATGGGTGATCGGTTGAGTCGGCACCGAGTGTGCCAGCTGTTGCTGAGGCGAGGGGGCGCGACCCTCGCGAACAGGGGATGGGAAACTGGAGCACGTGTTGCTCACCGGGTTCCCGGCCGGCATGTTGGCGTGCAACTGCTACGTGCTGGCCCCACATGCGGGGGCCGACTGCGTCATCGTCGACCCCGGCCAGCGTGCGATGGGGAACCTGCGTCGCATCCTCGATGAGAACCGGCTGACCCCGGCGGCGGTGCTGCTCACCCATGGCCACATCGACCACATCTGGTCGGCGCAGAAGGTGGCCGATACCTATGGCTGCCCGGCCTTCATCCATCCCGAAGACCGCTACATGCTCGCCGACCCGATCCGTGGTTTCGGACCCAGACTGGGCCAGATTGCCTTGGGCGCGTTCTTCCGCGAGCCCAAGCAGATCGTCGAGCTGGATCGCGACGGGGACAAGATCGACCTCGGCGGCATTATCGTCACCGTCGACCACACCCCCGGGCATACCCGAGGCTCGGTGGCGTTCCGCGTGGATCAGCAGGCCACAAAGCTCGTCTTCACCGGGGACACGCTGTTCAAGCAGTCGGTGGGCCGCACCGATCTGCCCGGTGGCAGCGGCAACGCGCTGCTGGACTCCATCATCGAAAAACTGCTGGTGCTCGATGACGACACCCTGGTATTACCGGGACACGGTGAATCCACCACCATCGGCCTCGAACGCCGAACCAACCCATTCCTCAAAGGTCTGACTTCGTGAGCGAATTCCAGGCACCCAAGGGTGTCCCCGATTACCTGCCGCCTGAGTCGGCCGAGTTCGTCGCGGTCCGCGACGGTCTACTGAAGACTGCCCGGCTGGCCGGGTACGGCGACATCGAGTTGCCCATCTTCGAGGACACGGCGCTGTTCGCCCGGGGTGTGGGTGAGTCCACCGACGTGGTGTCCAAGGAGATGTACACCTTCGCCGACCGCGGCGACCGGTCGGTGACCCTTCGGCCCGAAGGGACCGCGGGGGTGATGCGCGCGGTCATCGAGCACGGACTGGACCGCGGCGGGCTGCCGGTCAAGCTCTGTTACGCCGGACCCTTCTTCCGTTACGAGCGCCCCCAGGCCGGCCGGTACCGGCAGCTGCAGCAGGTCGGGGTCGAGGCGATCGGCGTGGATGACCCGGCGCTGGACGCCGAGGTGATCGCGGTCGCCGACGCCGGTTTCCGCTCGCTCGGGCTGGACGGCTTCCGTCTCGAGATCACCTCGCTGGGCGACGACACCTGCCGGCCGCAGTACCGCGAGCTGCTGCAGAGCTTCCTGTTCAAGCTCGAGCTGGACCCGGATACCCGGCGTCGGGCCGAGATCAACCCGCTTCGGGTGCTCGACGACAAACGCCCGCACATGCGGGAGCTGACCGCCGACGCGCCGGTCATGCTTGACCACCTCTCCGACGTCGCCAAGCAGCATTTCGAGACGGTGTTGGCCCACCTCGATGCGCTGGGGGTGCCCTACGTCGTCAACCCGCGGATGGTGCGCGGGCTGGATTACTACACCAAGACGACCTTCGAATTCGTGCACGACGGACTAGGCGCCCAGTCGGGGATCGGTGGCGGCGGGCGCTACGACGGGCTGATGGCTCAACTCGGCGGCCAGGACCTGTCGGGTATCGGATTCGGCCTGGGCGTGGACCGCACGATGCTGGCTCTGCGCGCCGAGGGCAAGGCGGCGGGGAATGCCACCCGCTGCGAAGTGTTCTGCGTGCCGCTGGGCGAGCAGGCCAAGCTGGAATTGGCCAAGGTGGCCGCCGGCCTACGCGGCGGTGGTGTGCGGGTCGATCTGGCCTACGGCGACCGTGGGCTCAAGGGTGCCATGCGTGCGGCCGATCGCTCGGGTGCCCGCATCGCGCTGGTGGCCGGCGACCGCGACATCGAGGCGGGCACCGTCGGCGTCAAGGATCTGAGCTCTGGAGAGCAGGTCGACGTTTCTGCGGATTCTGTTGTCGCCGAGGTTCTTTCGCGACTGACCTGAGTTGGGCCAGTCGGCCCGGCGCGGCGGGTTCGGCAGGACGGGCGCAATGTGCGCCCCCGAACCCAGCCCTAGTGCGTACGTAGCCATTTATCGAATTCTCAACAGATTCTTGGCATTACCTTGGCGGTTGGTGGAACCGCGGTGGTTGTCCGAACCGTTGGACAGTCATGACCACCGCGATCGGCACCGAACTCATCGAGGGTTATCTGCGCACTCGGCAGGTGCGGTATTTCCGCGGCCACCACGACGACGAGTTCTTCTTTCTCGTCAACACCTATCACGGGCGGCTGCACGTGCATCTGGAACCGTGCGGACCCGCCGCCAAAACGGTGAAGATCAGCGTCACCGCCGAGCGCTATTACCCGATTGACCAGTGCGACCGGGTAGCGGCCCTTGCCCAGCAGTGGAACAACACCGGTCCCCGAGTCAGCGCGTTGGTATTCGAGTCCTCCGATCCCGGACTGGTCGGGGTCGTGGCCGAAAGCCGTTTCCGCACCGGCGAAATCGAGTTCGGAGCCTTCGCAGATCAGGCTATACAGTCCGCGATCGAACTGTTCGCCCGGATGAAGGCCTCGGTCGGGTCCGCCCCGGACGGCGGGCGCCTGCTCGACGCAAGCTGACGGTCAGCGCGCCCGGCGGTGCCGCACGATCAGGAAGACGCCGACCGCCGCCGCCACCACGACGACCAGTCCCGAGGCGGCCACGGCCGCCAGTAGCGCGGCCACGTCCGCATCGTCGCCACCGCCGATCACCCGCTGATAAGGATCGTCGGTGGGTGCCGGACCGAAGGTGAAATCCGCGGTGATCGAAGCCGGATCGGCGATCGTCGTCGAAATCCTGGTCAGGTACGGGTTGGCGGCGCTGAGTTCGGTCAGCGTCGTCTCGCTCGTGCGCCCCTGGATCGAACCGGCGAAGTCGACGGTGACGTCCTGGGTCGAAGCATCGGGGTCGGTGCGCTGCATCCGGTGCTGGGCCAGTGTGTAGATCACGACCCGCTGCGGGTCCTTGGCGGCGGCGGACATCCGCATCGGGTACACCAGGCGATCCGAGCTGAAATCCAGCCGGACCGGGTCCAGCTGCCCGCTCAGCGGCTCGTCGCCGGTCAGTCGCATCGCCACGAAGGACCAGCCCTGCCGCAGATAGGGATCCAGCTGGGCGGTCACCTCGGGTCGCATGGTGTAGCCGTTCTCGTCCAGCCATTGCTGCACGCCGATCCGGTCCCCACCGGTCAGCGTGGTGGCCTCCAGCGGGCCGAGCTGGACCCGGGCGATCACAGTGGGCGCGCCGCCGGGCGTCGCGCCCGCCTCGTCGCGGTCGGCGCCCGCGGTGGGGCTGCGCTCGATACGCGGGGCGGTCAATCGTTCCAGTTCGGTGAACACTGTCGGGTCGGCGGCCGAGGCGGTCGCCGGGGTCGGGGTGGGCACGATCAGGGCGGCGTTGTAGGCCACCGAGTCCACGTCCAGGCGCATGACGATGGTCTCGGCATTGCCGTCGATCGTGACCAGACTCTGTTCGCCGGTCACCCGGGCATCCAGGTCGGGGCTGACGATCCCGCCGCACGCGCAGGCCCCGGCCGTTCCACCTGGACCGGTCACCAGCGTCCCCGCGGCCAGCAGGGCCGCCCCGATCACCTGCCGCATCACGCTCCTGTCAGTCGACAGTCATGATGCCGTTCGAATCGTGCCGGGGTGCGGTATTCGGCGGAGTTGATGTGCCGTGCCGGGCACCGAACGTCATCCGGCTCAGCATCCGGTCCCGCAAGGTCAGGGTGTGCAGCAGGACCGCCGAGATATGGGCGGCGATCGCCAGCACCAGCAGATAAGCCAGCACCGAGTGGGCTTGTCGCAGAACGAAATACAGGTCGGCGTCGAACGGCGCGATCCGGGGCAGCCGCAGCGAGCCGAACAACACGACCGGCCTGCCACCGGCCGACACCATTGCCCACCCGATCAGCGGCTGGGCCAGCATCAGCGCGTACAACCCGAGTTCGGAACCGACCACCAGCATCTGCTCGATCGAGCCGACCGTCGCCGGCAACGTCGGTGTGCGGTGGGTGAAGCGGTTAGCCGCCCGGATGACCACGACGACCAGGATCAGCACCCCCAGCGTCATGTGCACCCCGACCAAGGCGGCGTAGCTGTCCAGCCAGCTGACCATGACGAAGCCGACGAACAGTGTGGTGAACACCAGCGCGGCGGTAACCCAGTGCAACACCCGGGTGCGCACCGGGTAGCGGTCGACGCCGGTCATGGTTGGACCTGCTGTACCTGAACCGCCGACGGCGACTTCGGTTCGCCGGTGCGTTGCCGGTAGGACGCCGCGTAGACCGCCGACCGGGCCGATAGCAACGGGTCGTCGGAGGCTTCGATGCCGTCGGGCAACGTCAGCGGATCGAAGTTGATGTCGCGGGCGTTGCCGGGTTCCTCGGTCTCGATGCCGGTCAGGGTCAGCTCGCCAACCTCGACGGTTCGCCGGTCGTCAGGCCACGGCAGGGTGGCGTCGTGGACGGGATCGCCGGGGGCGGCGACGGTTACCACCATCCGCCAGCGCAGCGGCCCGCCTCGGACCTGCCGGACGAGTGCGTCGAACAGCCCGTCGATATCACCGGCCCGCACCGCAGGTGCGCCCTGCTGCGGCAGGAACGTCCACCGCACCGCCGACCGTGCGCCCGACTCGTCGACGAAATAGAAGGCGTTCAAGCCGCGAAAAGTGCTGTCGCCGAAGCCAGCCGTCGGCGACTGCTTCTTGACCAGCGCCATCGCCGCAGCCGTCTCGGGGTGGGCAGCCAGGAAGGCCTTCATTGCTGCGGGGTCGGGCCGGCCGGTACCCGGCACGATCTTCGACGCCAGCAGCCGGTCATAGAAGCCCTGCGGCGAATTGTCGACGAACACCGGCAGGTTCAGCATGGCCGTCCGCCACTGCCAGCTGTCGGGGAAGCCGAACGCCAGTCCGAGGCCGCGGGCGGCTCCGGGGGTGTCGGCCATATGCGCGTCGCCGCCGGCGAGCGAGAAGCGACCCGTGACCGGCACCCGCCCCGGCCGGAAAACCGCGGCACGGCTGAGTTCCTGCCCATGCCCGTTGCTGTCGAAATGGCCGGTGACGACGACGCCCTTGGCGTGGTTCTTGCGGAAACCCGGCTGGCGGCCGTAGACGGTGCGAAACCCGGTCAGGAACGTCGCGGGCGTCATGCCGGGTCCGACCCACTTGTTGGCGTAGGCGAGGGCGCCGAGGTCGACGGCGAGAAAGGCACCGACCACACCGGCTCCCAGCAGAACCGAGCGACGACTCACCGAGGTGCGGGTTCCCCAGCGCGAACGGTTGGTCACCTAAGTGGAGACGTTGGCGAACCGGGAATTGTTCGCAGCGGTGATGCAGATCACATTTCTACTAGATGGCCATCGCCGCCCGGACGTCGGCCTCCGACGCGGAACCACCTGTTCCGCTGGAGGTGACCCGGCCCGATTCCAGGATGTAGTACTGCTGCGCCGATTCCAGCGCGAAGCCGATGTGCTGTTCGACCAACAGCACGCCGAGGTCCCCGCGGCGGGTCAGCGCGGTGATCGCCGCCTCGATCTCGGCGACCACCGAGGGCTGGATGCCTTCGGTCGGCTCGTCGAGGATCAGGATCTTCGGGGTGGTGATCAACGCGCGGGCGATGGCCAACTGCTGGCGCTGGCCGCCGGAGAGCAGGCCGGCCCGGCGGGTCAGCAACTCCTTGAGCGCGGGGAACAGGTCGAGCTGCTCGTCGATGAGCTGCTTGCCGTTCTTGCGCCCATCGGCCACCACCTGGAGGTTCTCGGCGGTGGTCAGCTGGCCGAAGGACTGCTGGCCTTGTGGAACGTAGGCCAGCCCGCGGGCCACCCGCGCGCTGGGCCGCAGCCGGGTCACATCCTCGCCGTGCAGCAGCACCTTGCCCGAACTGCATTTCAACAGGCCGACCGCGGCGCGCAACAGGGTTGTCTTACCCGCGCCGTTGTGCCCCATGACGGCGGCCACCCCGTCGGAGGGCACCTCGATGCTGACCCCGTGGATGACCTGGGACCGGCCGTAACCGGTGTGGACGTCGTTGAGCTGCAGCACTATTCGTCGGCCTCCAAGTCGGATGTGCCCGCCGCGGCGGTGCCCAGATAGACCTCCTGCACCTTCGGGTTAGCCTGCACCTCGGCGACCGACCCCTCGGCGATGACCTGGCCTCGGGCCAGCACCGTCACCGACGTGGCGAACGCCCGCATGAAGTCCATGTCATGTTCGACGACGACGACGGTGCGCGAGGATCCGATGCGGTGCAACAGCTTTCCGGTCTCCTCACGCTCCTCGCCGCTCATCCCGGCGACCGGCTCGTCGAGCAGCAGCACGTCGGCGTTCTGCACCAGCAGCATGCCGATCTCCAGCCACTGCTTCTGACCGTGGGCCAGTACGCCCGCCGGCCGGTCGGCCAGCTCGGTGAGCCCGGTCGTCTCGAGCGCCTCCTCGATGGCAGGCAGCACCGACCGGCGCCGGCGCAGCAGCGTCAACCAGGACCGCCCCGCCCCGGCGGCGATGTCGAGATTCTGCAGCACGGTCAGCTGCTCGAACACGCTGGCGGTCTGAAAGGTTCGCCCGACGCCGAGCCGGGCGATCTGGTGGACTTTCTTACCCAACAGGTCCACCCCGGACTTGCTGACCGACCCGGAGGCGGGGACCAGGCCGGTGATCGCGTCGATGACGGTGGTCTTCCCTGCCCCGTTGGGACCGATCAAGAAGCGCAGGTCGCCCTGGAACAAGGTCAGGTCAACGGAGTTGACGGCCTTGAATCCGTCGAAGTCGACGGTCAGATCGCGCACTTCGAGGTACTGACTGCCCATACCGACGTTGCCGCCGGCGACCGGCTCGGCGAGCTCCGTCACGTCGCGACTCCCACCTTCTCGGATTCGGTTCGGGGGTCCGGCTCGCCCCCGGCCGGAGGCGATTTGGCGCGGCGGCGGAGCAGGCTGCCGATTCCGGCCAGCCCGGCGGGGAAGAAACCGACGACGATGATGAACAGCAGACCCTGGGCATAGGTCCAGCCCGACGGGAAGCGTTCGGAGAACGCGGTCTGCGCCCAGGCCACACCGATTGCGCCCAGTACCGGCCCGAGCAGCGTGGTGCGCCCGCCGATTGCCACACCGATCAGGAACGCGATCGACGGTACGACGCCGACCTGCGCCGGGGTGATGAAACCGATGATGGGGGCGAACAAGGCCCCGGCGATGCTGGCAGACAATGCGGCTACCGTGTACGCGACGACCTTGATGGTGGCCGGGTCGTAGCCGAGGAAACGTACTCGCTCCTCACCGTCGCGCACCGCGACCAGAAGCTCGCCGTAGCGGCTGTGCATCAACTGGCGTACCACGGCGACGACGACCAACAGGGTGCCCGCCGCGATGAAGTACAGCATCTGGCGGTTCACCGGATCGGAGAGCTTGAAGCCGAAGAAGGTGCGAAAGCCGTTGAGCCCGTTGCTGCCACCCAACGTCGCCTGGCCTACCAGCAGGATTGCCAACGCCGCGGCCAGCGCTTGGGACAGGATGGCGAAGTAGGCGCCTTTGACCCGCCGCTTGAACACGCCCAGCCCGAGCAGCGCCGCGATCGTCGTCGGAATCACGATGATGGCGCACAGTGTGAAGGCCGCCGAGGAGAACGGTTGCCAATAGGACGGCAGCGCAGGGATTCCGGCGATCTGCATGAAGTCCGGAACGGCCTGTTTGCGGATCTCGGCGTCGGCGATCTTGAGGTGCATGCCCATCATGTATGCGCCTAGCCCGAAGAACACGCCCTGGCCCAGGGTGAGCATGCCGCCACGCCCCCAAGCCAATCCGATCCCGGCGGCCACGATCGCGTAGCACAGATACTGGCCGAGCAGACCGAGCCTGAAGCTGGACAGCAGCGCTGGCGCCACCCCGAACAACACCACCGCGGCAAGTGCGAAACCGGCCAGCGGAAGGGCATGGGTCTGCCAGCGGCCCAGCAGGGTCCTCATACCAGGCTCCTTGTCCGCACGGTGAACAACCCCTGCGGTCTGATCTGCAGGAAGATGACGATGATCACGAACACGATGACCTTGGCCAGCGACGCGGTGCTGCTGTACTCGATGAACGAATTCAGCAGGCCCAGCGCGAACGCCGCGATGACCGTGCCCTTGATCTGGCCCAGCCCGCCGACCACCACCACCAGGAACGCGTCGATCAGATAACTCTGTCCGATGGTGGAACTGGTGGACCCGATGAGGGTCAACGCAACACCGGCCACGCTGGCCAGCCCGGAGCCGATGAAGAACGTGGTGATGTCGGTCTTGCGGCTGGAAATACCGCTGGTCTCAGCCAGATCCCGGTTCTGCACCACCGCCCTGATGCGCCGCCCCATCGGGCTGAGCTTGAGAACCGCGGCGAGGACGACCACGCAGACCACGGCCAGCACGAGGATGAAGATGCGGGTCTTGGGAACGACCGCGCCGAGGATCTCCACCCCGCCCGACAGCCACGTCGGCGCGGTCACGTTGACCGCGGGGGCGCCGAAGATGCTGCGTGCGGCCTGCTGCAGGATCAGCCCGACACCGAACGTCACAAGCAGCGTGTCCAGCGGCCGGTCGTACATCCGCTGGATCAGCGCCACTTCGAGGAGCACTCCGAGCAGTCCACCGACCACGAATCCCACGACCAGCGAAACCAGCAGGGAGACACCGGCGCTGGAGACCACCTTCTGAACCACGAAGGCCGTGTAGCAGCCGACCATGATGAACTCACCGTGCGCCATGTTGATGACGCCCATCTGGCCGAACGTCAGCGACAGTCCGAGTGCGGCAAGCAACAGGATCGAGCCGAGGCTCAATCCCGTTGCCAGCTGCCCGACAAGGACATCCATCAGTTAAATTCCCCGTCGCTTCGCTTGCCCTCGGGTCAGCCCGACAGACCCTTGGCCCAGGGGTAGGACTTCAGATACGGATCCGGGGTGATCGGGCCGGGGGACTGCCAGATGGTGTAGATCAGGCCGTCGGGATGGATCTCACCGATGCGCGCGGTTTTGGTGATGTGGTGGTTCTCGCCGTCGATGGTGACCAGGCCTTCCGGAGCGTCGAAGGTTACGCCGCCGGCGTTGTCCTGAATGGCCTTCACATCGAAGGACTTTGCCTTCTCGACGGTGTTCTTCCACAGGTACACCGAGACGTAGGCGGCCTCCATCGGATCCGAGGTCACCCGGTTGGCCCCGTACTTGTCCTTGAATGCCTTGACGAACGCCTTGTTCACCGGATTGTCGAGGGTCTCGTAGTAGTTCCACGCGGTCAGCTGACCCTCGATGTTCTGCGCACCGATGCCCTGGACCTCTTCCTCGGCGATCGACACCGAGACCACCGGCATCTTCTGCGCGGTCAGGCCGGCGTTGGTGTACTCCTTGAAGAACGCGACATTGGAGTCGCCGTTGAGGGTGTTGAACACCGCTCCCGCGTTGGAGGCACGGACCTTGTTGACGATCGTGGAGAAGTCGGTGGAGCCCAGCGGGGTGTAGTCCTCGCCCTTGATCTCGATGCCGTTGGCCGCCGCGTACGCCTTGATGATGCGGTTGGCTGTCTGCGGGAACACGTAGTCACTGCCCACCAGGTAGAGGGACTTGACGCCCTTCTCCTTGAGGTAATCCAGCGCCGGCACGATCTGCTGGTTGGTGGTGGCGCCGGTGTAGAAGATGTTCTTGCTCGACTCCAGCCCCTCGTACTGCACGGGGTAGTAGAGCAGCGAGTTGTTGCTCTCGAAGACCGGCAGCATCGCCTTGCGGCTCGATGAGGTCCACCCGCCGAACACCGCGGCCACGCAGTCGTCCTTGATCAGTTTCTCGGCCTTCTGCGCGAACACCGCGGGGTCGGAGGCCCCGTCCTCGCCGACGATCTGGATCTGCTTGCCCATGACCCCGCCCTTGGCGTTGATCTCGTCGACCGCGAGTTTGATCGAGTCCCGTACGGTGACTTCCGAGATCGCCATGGTGCCGGACAGCGAGTTCAACGAGCCGACCTTGATGGCCGGTCCCGAAGTGTCCACGCATGACTCAGACTTTGCTGCGTCGGTTTCGGTGGCCTTGCTTCCACACCCGGAGAGCACGAGGCCCGCGGTCACTACCATGCTCGTCGCGGCTAGAGCCGATCGATTCAGTGCGGAACGGCGGAGTTGCATATATGCCCTTTCATCTTGGAAACGACAAGCATTGGGCCCCGTCGACTTGACGAACGTCGAGACCCACGGCGGTCTAGAACCCGGACGCTAGAGTGGGCAAGTTTCTGCGACATATCTGTGTGTGACTACTTTGTTAACCTGCCCTTCATTCGCTGGTGCCCCGGGCCGCGGGCTGGCCGTAACGATCTGGGTAGCGTGGTCGATATGGGCGACATGCGACTAGTGACAGCACGAGTTGGGGCGGCGATCGTATTGGCGGCTGCCGGCGTTGCGGCCACCCACGCGACGTCGATCGCCGATCCTGCGCCCGGACATCAGGTGACCTACACGCTCGCGACGGGTGGTACGTACGACTTCACCATCTCCTATCTGACCGCCCAGCCGCCGAGCAAGGCCGCGTTCAACGCCAATTCCGATGCGTTCATGAAGCGCGAGACCATCACCGTGTCGCCGGATGCGCCGTGGGTCTTCCAGACCACCCTCGCCGACCCGCAGTGGGCATTCCTGCAGGTGGGCAGTACCACGCACGGCGGGCAGGCAGCGCCCAACGCGCACTGTGAGGTCACCATCGACGGCCAAGTCGCCGTCGCGCAGGACGCGCCCTACAGCCCGCAGTGCTACCTGGCGCAGTGGACGTCCTAGTCGCCTGCTAACCGCTTGGTGAAGAACACCCGGCGAAAACCGTCCTGTCCGGCGCGGTGCGTTTCCACGTAGCCGAACCGCGGGTACATCGCGACGTTCTCGGTCATCGCGGCATTGGTGTAGAGACGAACCTCGGTCAGGCCGGCGTCGTGGGCGTCGTCTTCGGCGCGCTGCAGCAGTAGGGCACCAAATCCGCGGCCCTGGGCCTCCGGTGCGACCGCGATGGACTCCAGGAGCAGATGGTCACCCATCACGCAGGTGACCATGCTGGCGAGTAGTCGGTCGTCGAGGGCCACTACCCAGACGTTGGCGGTGTCGATGAGTCCAGCGTGGTCGGCGTCCATCGGGGCGGGTCTTCGCCCGATGCGGGGGACGTACTTCTCATAGGCCCGCTCGACGAGCGCCGCGATGGCGTGTGCATCCGACGAGTGCGCCCGGCGCAATGACGGTTCGGTCATCCTTGCACCGTAGATGCGCTCGCCGACGGCGGCGAGAAGGAGGCAGGGTGCTCACTGGGTCTCGCCACCGCCGCGGGCCTGGCCCGAAAGATGGCATCCTGGCCACGTGGGCCTGATTTTCCGGTTGGTCGAGCTGTTGGTCGTCCTGGTACCGCTCGCGGGTGCGATCTACGCGGCCGTGCGCGGACTCTCGGCCCTGGCCAATCGGCGCGCCGAGGCGGGGGAGGAGCCGCCTGCCGTCCAGCGCGAATCCCCGAAAAGCCAAGCGGCGCAATGGCGCACGATCACCCGGGTGCTCGAGGAGCATCGCCGCACCGATGGGCGCTGGCTGGACTACGAACTCGACGCCGCGAAGCTGCTCGATTTCCCGGTGATGACCGACATGCGCGATCCGCTGACGGTGGCTTTCCACCGCGCCAAGTTGCGAGCGGAGCTGCTGCGGCCGGGCAAGGCCGAGGACCTGCTCGACGATCCCGACGCGGCCGGGCGGTACCTCGACGCCGTCGAGGCCTATGTGATGGCGTTCAACACCGCCGAGAATGAGGCTGTTCGGCGTCGCCGCAGCGACTTCTCCCGCGAGGATCAGCAGCGCATGACCCGCGCGCAGAGCTTGCTGCGGGTGGCCGCTGACCGGGGGGCCACGCCGCAGGAGCGTGAGCATGCCTACGCCCTGGCCCGCGGTGAGTTGGAGGGGCTCGTCGTGCTGCCGGACCGGACCCGGGCCGGTATCGAGCGTGGCATCGCCGGGGAGCTGGGCACCTGAGGCATTGACAGATCATCGAACGTCAGTTCGAATGATGTGATGCGGTGGTCCGGCCAGGCGATAGCAGTCGACGACGGTGCGTTGCCGGGTCTGCAGCGCATCGGCCTGGTGCGTACCGTGCGCACGCCGCAGTTCGAGGGCATCACCTTCCATGAGGTGCTGTGCAAGTCGGCGCTGAACAAGATCCCCGCCGCCGCGATGCTGCCGTTCCGGTTCACCGTCAACGGCTATCGCGGATGCGCCCACGCCTGCCGGTACTGCTTCGCTCGACCGACCCACGAATACCTGGACTTCGACCCGGGGGCGGACTTCGACAACCAGATCGTGGTGAAGACCAACATTGCCGGCGTGTTGCGCCGCGAGCTGGCCCGCCCGTCCTGGCGTCGCGAAACCGTGGCACTGGGCACCAACACCGATCCCTACCAGCGCGCCGAAGGGCGCTACGAACTCATGCCGGGCATCATCGGTGCACTGGCCGCCTCTGGTACGCCGTTGTCCATTCTGACCAAGGGCACCCTGTTGCGCCGGGACCTGGCGTTGATCGCCGATGTCGCGCAACAGGTTCCGGTGTCGGTCGCGATCTCGCTGGCGGTCGGCGACCCCGAACTGCACCGCGATGTCGAGCCTGGGACGCCCTCACCGCAGGCCCGGCTCGGGCTGATCACCGCGGTGCGCGACGTCGGGTTGGACTGCCACGTGATGGTTGCGCCGGTGCTGCCGCACCTGACCGACTCGGTCGATCATCTCGACTCGCTGCTCGGCCAGATCGCTGCCGCGGGCGCGACCGGTGTCACCGTGTTCGGTCTGCACCTGCGCAGTTCCACGCGGGGCTGGTTCATGACCTGGCTGGCGCGCTCGCATCCCGAACTCGTCGCGACCTACCGTCAGCTCTACCGGCGTGGGGCTTACCTTCCCGCGGACTACCGGGACACGCTGCGGCGCCGGGTGGCTCCGCTGGTGGCCAAGCACGGCCTGGCCGGGGATCACCGGCCTTTCGCCGCGCCGGCGCCGGCGCCGGCGGCGGTCGAATCCCAGCCGACGTTGTTCTAGCCCGCCGGACTAGCGGGGGAGCAGCCCGCGCACGCAGAAGTCGTAGATGTGTTCGGCGTCGATGGGGGCGCCGTTGAGTTCGGCCCCCAGGCTGCGCAGCCGCATCGAGCCGAGGACCGCCTGCATGATCAGCGCCGCAGTGGTCTCGACCTCGATGTCGGGTCGGAAGGTCTGCTCGTCGATGCCGCGCTCGAGAAGCTCGGCGATCAGCTCGTGCAGGGGGGAGAGCACCCGGGAGTATTCCCGCGGCAGGGTCTCGGCCAGGCGGTCGTTGTAGTAGGTAAGCCCGCGGGCGATGCTGTCCTGTTTGGTGGTTTCGGCGGGTGTGCAGATCCGGTCGATGAGCACCCGCAAGGCCTCGGCGGCCGGTAGGGGCTCGGTCAGCTCACGCCAGCGCGTGGTCGATTCGGCCATGATGCTGTCGACCAATGCCAGCAGCAGCTCATCTTTGGTGGAGAAGTGCTGATAGAACGAGCGCAGCGAGGTCTTGGAGCGTTCGACGACCTCGAGCACCGTGAAATCGGTGCGGCCGGTCTCGGCCAGGATGGATAGCGCAGACCGCATGAACCGGCTGACTCGGGAATCCGGATCGGCACGCAGCGCCTCCGGTGATCGTTCAGTGGCCTTGGCCATGGATGCAGCCTAACGGTCTGATGGCAGTGTCGAGAATTCCGTTACCTCCTCTCGGGTGCGTGCTGGCCCGCCGTTGAATCGGCCGAGCGTGGGGGTTATGCACGGAAAATCCTCAAAATCGGTACATAACAACCACACTCGGCGGCCCTGGAGGTCGGCTAGCCCAAGTTGCGTGAGGCGAACGTGTCGCACTGCTTGGGATCGCCGGTCTGATAGCCGATGGTGAACCACTTCTGGCGCTCGGCCGAGGAACCATGGGTCCACTGCTCGGGATTGACCCGCCCGGTCGCCTGCTTCTGGATCCGGTCGTCGCCAACCGACGCCGCCGCCGACAGTGCGTCGGCGATGTCCTTGTCGCTCAATGGTTCCAGATAGGTCACGTCGGTGCCCGGCTGTTTGGTGATCGCGGCATAGTGCGCCCACACGCCGGCGTAGCAGTCGGCCTGCAGTTCGGTGCGCACCCCGTTGCCGCCGGCGCCCTGCGCGCCCTGCTGGGCGCGGCCCAGCACCCCGAGCAGGTTCTGAACGTGGTGGCCGTACTCGTGCGCGACGACATACTCCTGCGCCAGCGGCCCACCGCTGGAACCGAATTGGTCCTTGAGGACCTGGAAGAAATCGGTGTCGAAATACGCGGTCTGATCCACCGGGCAGTAGAACGGACCGACATCGCTGGTGGCCGGTCCGCAGCCGGTCTGCACCTGACCCTTGAACAACATCATCTTCGGCCGGGTGTAGCCCTTGAGCAGCTGCTCCCACACCGCGTCGACGGAGTTGCCGGTGGCCACCACCCGGCATTCGACGTAGGCGTTGGCGTCGGCACCGGTCTTGCACTTGCTCAGGTCGTAGCCGGATTGCTCGGCGCCGGGCGGCAGGGCCGGCTGCTGGCTGATCACCTGGCCGGGGTCCACCCCGAGGAACAGCGCCAGCAGCACGATCACCAGACCGCCCAGGCCGCCACCGATGGCGACGCCGCGACCGACTCCGCCGCCACCGGTCGAGGTGGTGCTGGTGTCAATCTGCATACCTTCGTTGAAGGTCATCGTCGCTCCTTGAGATTGACCCCTCGGGGCCGTCAGCCAGCCGCGTTCAGCTTGCCACTCTACGATTCAGTGGTGGCCGTCGTCGCCGATCCGTCGACCCTCGCGCATACGTCGCTGGGCGCCCTGCGGGGCACCACCGAAGGTGGGGTCCGGGTCTGGCGCGGCATCCCCTACGCCGAGCAACCCGTCGGTGAGCGCCGGTTCCGCGCGCCCGATTCCGTCCAGCCCTGGTCGGGAGTGCGCGACGCCGTCGAACACGGGCCCGTGCCGCCGCAGGGCCGCTCCTTCGTCGGCGGCGGCCGTGACGACCCGAAGGTCCGCGACGAGGCCTGCCTGACGCTGACGGTATGGGCGCCGGAGGCCAGTGGTCCGCTACCTGTCATGGTCTGGATCCCCGGCGGCGCCTTCGTCTACGGGGCCGGGCAACTCCAGCTCTACAACGGTTCGCGGCTGGCGGCCAACGGCAACGTCGTGGTGGTGAACGTGACCTACCGGCTCGGCGTGTTCGGCGGGTTCGAGCTCGGCGATCTGGGCCCGGGTTTCGCCGACAACCTGTGCCTGCGTGACCAGATCGCCGCACTGCAGTGGGTGCAGGACAATATCGCCGCCTTCGGGGGAGATCCACGGCAGGTCACCATCTTCGGCGAATCGGCGGGGGCTACGTCGGTGCTCGCGCTGCTGGCCAGTCCGGCCGGCGCGGGGTTGTTCTCGCGAGCCATCGCGCAGAGCCCGGCGCTGCCGCTGATTGCCGATCGGGAGACTCGGGCGCGCCGGGCGCACGAGTTCGTCGACCTCGTCGGCGCTGACCCCGCCACGTTCGCGGTATTGCCGCAGCGGGTGTTGCGCCGCGCGGCGGGCGAACTCCAGCGGCGCAGCGCCGAGACGACCCCGACGCTGGCCTACGGCCTGACGTTCGGGGTGGACCTGCTGCCCCGGCACCCGATCGATGCGGCCCGCTCCGGTGAGGTCAACCCGGTGCCGCTGATCGTCGGGACCAACAGCCACGAGGCGTCGATGTTCGCCTGGTCCAAGCCGCCGATGCTGCCCACCACCCTGGACGGGATTGACGCGTACTTCGACCGGGTCGCCCCCGGAGAGCGGGACCGGATACTGGCCGCCTACCCGGACTACCCCCGCCGGCGTGCCCAGATCGCGGTCGGTTCCGATGTGATGTTCGGCGCGCCGACATGGGCGTTCGCCGACTCCTACAGCGCCCATGCACTCACCCGCGTCTACCTGTTCGACCACACCACCTGGACGCTGCGGATGCTGGGTCTGGGTGCCACGCACGGCAGCGAAATCGTGCACATCCAGCACAGCTACGGCTCCTATCTGGGCCGCAAGCTGCATCCGCTGGGCCGGCGCGTGCAGCCCTCGGTGGGCAGGCGGATGCAGCGCACCTGGCTGAACTTCGCCACCGACGTGGCGATGGAGGACTGGCCGCGCTACGACAGTGCAGAGCGTCGAACCCGGGTCATCCGGTCCAGCCGGGACGTCACCGTCAACGACCCCGACTTCGTGCGCCGGGACGCGTGGGCGGGGCTGTACTGAGTTACCGGTAGCGCTTGTCGGTGTAGCGGCGCAGGTTGGCCAGAAACCACTTGAACGACAGGTTCATCAGTGGCCCGCCCGCGATCAGGCCGAACCGTGCCGGTCCGTTGGCCTTCTGCGCCAGCGTCCAGGTGAGCCGGCAGCCGCCCGGGGTCTGCACCACCCGGTACTCCTCGGCGAAGGCCGCGACCGCCTTGTTGGAGCAGGTATTGAACCGGAACGCCAGGTAGGTGTGGGGTTCCCAGGCCAGAAACTCCTCGTCACCGACCAGCCCACCGAGCATGTCGACGGTGCGGGTGGTGCCGACGCCGTAGGGCTTCGGGCTGGTCCAGGTGACTCGGGTGATGACCTTCGCCCACTGCGGCCAGGATTCGGCGTCGGCGAGGACGTCGAAGAGTTGTTCAGGGGTGATCGCCAGGTCCACGCTGTTCGAGAAGCGGAACGGCGCGGTCTGAATGAAGTTCAGGTCGACGCGCTCGCAGGGATACATCGTGGTCATCGGGCTACCTCCGCGCTGACCATACACCGAGGCGTCGAGTGTCCGGTCCAGTTCACCTCATAGACTGAGCAGTCGTTTCCTCACCTTCTTCAGATCCCCAGGGAGTTTCAGTGCTGCGCAGTCATGCCGCCGGTACGTTGCGGGCCACCGACGCCGGACAGCGGGTCACCCTGGCCGGCTGGGTCGCTCGGCGCCGCGATCACGGCGGTGTCATCTTCATCGATCTACGTGATGCCTCCGGGGTCTCGCAGGTGGTGTTCCGCGAGGCGGACGTGCTGGCCCAGGCGCACCGGCTGCGCGCGGAGTTTTGCATCGCCATCGACGGTGTGGTGGAGATCCGCCCGGAGGGCAACGCCAACGCCGAGATCGCCACCGGTGAGATCGAGGTCAACGCGACGTCGTTGACGGTGCTGGGGGAGAGCGCCCCGCTGCCGTTCCAGCTCGACGAGCAGGCCGGCGAGGAAGCCCGGCTGAAGTACCGCTACCTGGACATGCGCCGGGAGGGCGGCCCGGGGGACGCGATCAGGCTGCGGTCGAAGGCCAACGCGGCGGCCCGCTCGGTGTTGGCCGCCCACGACTTCGTCGAGATCGAGACGCCCACCCTGACCCGGTCCACCCCCGAGGGCGCCCGCGACTTCCTGGTGCCCGCCCGGCTGCAGCCCGGCTCGTTCTACGCGCTGCCGCAAAGCCCGCAGCTGTTCAAGCAGCTGCTCATGGTGGCGGGTATGGAGCGCTACTACCAGATCGCGCGCTGTTACCGCGACGAGGATTTCCGCGCCGACCGGCAGCCGGAGTTCACCCAGCTCGACATGGAGATGAGCTTCGTGAACTCCGACGACATCATCGCAGTCGCCGAGGAGATCCTGGCCGCGTTGTGGGCGTTGATCGGATACGAACTGCCGCGGCCGATTCCGCGGATGACCTACGCCGACGCGATGCGCCGGTTCGGATCCGACAAACCGGATCTGCGCTTCGGCCTGGAGCTTGTCGAGTGCACGGAGTACTTCTCCGACACCCCGTTCCGGGTCTTCCAGGCGCCCTATGTCGGCGCCGTGGTGATGCCCGGCGGCGCGTCGCAGCCGCGGCGCACCCTGGACGGCTGGCAGGAATGGGCCAAGCAGCGCGGTGCCAAGGGACTGGCCTACGTGCTGATCGGCGAGGACGGTGAGCTGTCCGGTCCCGTCTCCAAGAACCTGTCCGACGCCGAGCGCGAAGGGCTGGCCGCCCACGTCTCCGCGAAGCCGGGAGACTGCGTGTTCTTTGCGGCCGGCGCGGCAAAGACCTCGCGAGCCCTGCTGGGTGCCGCGCGTGGAGAGATCGCCAAGCGTCAGGGCCTGATCGACCCAACTGCCTGGGCGTTCACCTGGATCGTGGACCCGCCGCTGTTCGAGCCGGCCGGCGACGCCACCGCGGCTGGCGATGTCGCCGTCGGCTCGGGGGCGTGGACGGCCGTGCACCACGCATTCACCGCGCCCAAACCCGAATACGAGTCCGCGGTCTCCACTGATCCCGGCGTGGTGCTCGCCGACGCCTACGACATCGTGTGCAACGGCCACGAGATCGGCGGCGGCTCGATTCGTATCCACCGCCGCGACATTCAGGAGCAGGTGTTCGCGATCATGGGCATCAACCATGCCGAAGCGACCGAGAAATTCGGATTCCTGTTGGACGCCTTCACCTTTGGTGCACCGCCACACGGCGGGATCGCGTTCGGCTGGGACCGGATCACCGCGCTGCTCTTCGGCGCCGACTCGATCCGCGAGGTGATCGCGTTCCCGAAGTCCGGTGGCGGCATCGATCCGCTCACCGACGCGCCGGCGCCCATCACGGCCCAGCAGCGCAAGGAATCAGGAATAGATGCCAAGCCCGAGCAGCTTAAGCAGGCGTGACCGAATTCGACGCAGACCAACTGCGGAACAACCCTGACGCGCTCAAGACGTTCAACGACCAGCTTGTCGCGGATTTCCGGGCCAACGGCGGCAAGGTCGGCCCGCCCTTCGAGAACGCCGACCTGGTGCTGTTGACCACCACCGGCGCCAAGTCAGGCCAGCCGCGGCTCTCACCGCTGGCGTATCTGACGGTCGACGGGCGCATCCTGATCGTCGGCTCCTACGGCGGCGCGCCGAAGGACCCGGCGTGGGTGCACAACCTGCGGGCCAACCCGCGCGCGCACGTGGAGATCGGCACCGAGTCCTATGACGTGGTGACCCGGGAGCTGCCCGCCGACGAACGCGACGCACTGTTCGCCAAGGTCGTCGCCCTGGCCCCGGGATTCGGCGAATATCAAACCAAGACCAGCCGGGTCATCCCGCTGTTCGAGCTGACGCGCGCCTGATCTGCGCGCACTGAGGTACTAGAGCCGCTCGATGATGGTGGCGTTGGCCATACCGCCGCCCTCGCACATGGTCTGCAGGCCGTAGCGCCCGCCGCGCTGTTCAAGGGCGTTGACCAGCGTGGTCATCATCCGCGCGCCGCTGGCCCCCAGCGGGTGGCCGATCGCGATCGCTCCGCCGTTGACGTTGGTCTTGTCGAGGTCAGCCCCAGTATCACGGGCCCAGGCCAGCACGACCGGAGCGAAGGCCTCGTTGACCTCGAACAGGTCGATATCCGACAGCGTGAGTCCAGCGTTCCGCAATACCTTCTCGGTCGCCGGGATGACCCCGGTCAGCATGTAGAGCGGGTCGGAGCCCACCACGGTGGTGGTGTGGATGCGCGCCAGCGGCCTCCAGCCGTGCTTGCGAGCCACCTCGGACGACGTGATCAATACCGCGGCGCTGCCGTCGGACAGCGGGGAGGAGTTCCCGGGCGTGATCGCCCAGTTGATCTGGGGGAAGCGAGACGCGACGGCCTCGTTGTAGAACGCCGGCTTGAGCCCAGCCAGCGTGTCGACGGTGGTGCCGGGCCGGATGATCTCGTCGGCGTCCAGGCCTGCGATCGGCGCTAGTTCGGTGTCGAACAGGCCGTCTTTGGTGGCCCGCGCCGCCTTCTCGTGGCTGGCGGCGGAGAACTCGTCGAGCTCGGCGCGGGAGAGTCCCCAGCGCGCGGCGATCAGCTCTGCGCTGATGCCCTGGGGTACCAGTCCTTCGGAGTAGCGCTGAGCGAACCGCGTGCCGAACGGATTGCTGCCCGGCAGCACCGACGATCCCATTGGCACCCGGCTCATCGACTCCACGCCGCCGGCGATCGCGATGTCGTAGGCGCCAGCGATGACCCCCTGCGCGGCGAACGAGATCGCCTGCTGGCTGCTGCCGCACTGGCGGTCGACCGTGGTGCCGGGAACCGATTCCGGGAAGCCTGCGCCGAGCAGCGCATTGCGGGCGATGTTGACGGCCTGATCGCCGACCTGGGTCACTGCACCCGCGATCACGTCGTCGACCTCGGCCGGGTCGACGCCAGTACGGGTCACCAACTCCGAGAGGCTGTGAGCCAGCAGATCGGCCGGCAGCACCTCGTGTAGCGCCCCGCCGGGCTTGCCCTTGCCGACCGGGGTGCGGACCGCGCCAACGATGACGGCGTCGCGCCCTGAATGACCAGCCATGTCGTCCTCCTGAATCTCGTCGCTGAGTAAAGGTATCTATACCCAGCTATAACACCTAGGTATACTCGAAACAACTCAGAAATGGAGTGATGTCCGTGACAGTGCTGCAGGGCCCCCTCGTTGACCGCGACGCCTGGTCTGCTGTCGGCAGATGCCCTATTGAGAAGACCATGGCGGTCATTGGAACCAAGTCGGCGATGCTGATCCTGCGCGAGGCCTACTACGGCACCACCCGCTTCGACGACTTCGCTCGCCGGGTCGGCATCACCAAGGCGGCGACCTCGGCGCGGCTGGCCGAACTCGTCGCTGCTGGCCTGCTGACCAGGCGGCCTTATCGCGAGCCCGGGCAGCGGGTGCGCGACGAATACGTTCTGACCCAGGCGGGCACCGACTTGATGCCCGTCGTGTGGTCGATGTTCGAATGGGGCCGCCGACATCTGCTCGACGACTCGCGGCTGCGGCTGACCCATCTTGATTGCGGCGCTGAGGCGACCGTCGAAATCCGTTGCACGCAAGGGCATCTCGTGCCACCGGCGGAACTCGGAGTGGAGATCAGGCGCAAAGACGTCACCGCGACGCCGCCGGAGTAGCGGGGTAGCCGCCTAACATACGCGTGTGGACAACACGTTGGCGTACATCGACCAGGGTTCGTTCCTCGGCCTGCGGGCGCTCGGTCGGGGACCGCTTGCCCAGTACAACTGGATCTACGAGCATCCGGTCGATCTCGAGGCGCTGCGGCGGTTTCACCACAACCTCGGGCGCGGCCTGCTGGGGCGCCGGATCGAGAGATCGCCACTGCCATTCGGCCGCGACCACTGGGTCGCCTGGGGTGGACCCGACGATATCGACCTTGCGGCTACCGCCCGGCCGCGTGCCGAGGTGATGGGCTGGTTCGACGAACAGCTGCGCATCCCGATCGACCCTGAGTGGGGGCCGTCCTGGCGGCTAGCGGCACAACCGCTGGTCGAGGGCGGTGCCGCGGTCACCCTGGTGGCCTCGCACTCGATCTGCGACGGGCTGGCGCTGACCCAGTCCATCGGCCGGGCGGCCCGTGGCGAAACCTGGGACCTGGGCTATCCGCGGCCGGGTGCGCGCACCCGCGGCCAGGCACTGCGTCAGGATGCCGTGCAGCTGGCCCGCGCGGTGCCCGATTTCGCCAAGGCGGTCGCGGCCGGGGTGCGGCTGGCCGGCAACAACCGCGGCGAGCTGGCATCCTCGGCGGGCCGCTCCGCCCCGCCGCCGGCCAAGCTGGATAGCGCAGCCCTGGTGTCCGTGCCCGCGCTGGCGATCTACATCGACGAAGAGCAATGGGTCCGGCGGACGGAAAGTCTTGGTGGAACCAGCAATTCGCTGTTCGCCGGGATAGCGGCCCGGCTCGGGCAGGTGCTCGGACGCGTGGACGACCACGGCATGGTGAAGCTGTCCTTCCCGGTGAGCGAGCGAACCGAGGGCGACACCCGGGCCAACGCCTTGACGGGAATGACGCTGACCATCGACCCGCGCACGGTCACGGCGGGCCTTCGTGAGGTCCGAGCCGAGCTGAAGAGGAATCTGGCCGCCCTGGCCGACACCCGGTTCGAACTGCTCGGCCCGGTTGCGCTGGCCCCACTGATCCCGACCGGACTCGCCCGCCGCCTGGAGGCCATGGCCCTGGGGATGGGTGCCCCTATCGGGTGCTCCAACCTCGGGAAAGTCGATGCCGAGGTGAACCGGCCCGACGGCACCGACGCCGAGTACCTCTTCGTACGGCAGATCGAATCCCGGATCACCGCCGAGATCCTCGACCGGCTGGGCGGGACGTTGTTCCTTGCCTCGATCCAGGCCAATCGCAAGGTGTCGATCTCGGTGTCGGCCTGGCAACCGGGCGGCCCGAACAGCACCGAACAGCTCAAAGCGTCCGTCGAGCGTGTTCTGGCGGACTTCGAGCTGGCCGGGGCCATTGAATAGGGTCGATCCGCCGTCTGCGCGGCGGGTGTCGGTCCTCGCTCATGACGCTTGTCACACGGGTTAGGATCAGAAGTCCGTTAGTTCTACTATGTAGCGGTGCTAAACGCAGCGGCCCGCGGGTCGACGGGCTGAACTGCAGCGCGAGATGGGAAACAGGTTTTGACATTGGACAGCCAGACCTATGCCTCCTCCGGTACGTCGGAGGCTGAGGCTGACCAATCGGCGCAGCATCAGGGGTCAAAGTCGGGGAAAACCGCTGCGAAGCGGCGCGGACCGCTCGGTCTGCTGCGCCGAGTGTGGTTGCCGCTCGTGATCCTCATCGTGGTCTTCATCGCCGCGTTCGGCGTCTATCGCCTGCACGGTGTGTTCGGCAAGACCGAACTCACCCGCGAGGGCAGCGGCCTGGCCAACGACACCAAACCGTTCAATCCGAAGACCGTCGTCTACGAGATTTACGGCCCCCCGGGGACGGTCGCGACGATCAACTACCTCGACCTGGACGCCACCCCGCAGATCGCCCGGGATGTGACGCTGCCGTGGACGCTGACCTTGACCACCACCGCGCCGGCGGCCTCGGCCAATATCGTGGCCCAGGGCGACAGTGACAGCATCGGCTGCCGGATCACCGTCAATGGCGAGCTCAAGGACGAAAAGACATCGACCGGAGTGAACGCTCAGACCTTCTGCCTGGTCAAGTCCGCATGAT
Source organism: Mycolicibacterium sp. CH28 (assembly GCF_004745805.1). Classification (GTDB taxonomy): domain Bacteria; phylum Actinomycetota; class Actinomycetes; order Mycobacteriales; family Mycobacteriaceae; genus Mycobacterium. Next base: position 23,227 of record NZ_SRLQ01000001.1, read on the forward strand.
CACCCTCAACAAAGGCGAGAAGCCGAGGGTCGACGAACACGGCAACCGGCCGCACCTGGCGCACTGGATTCGCTGGCTGTCGGTGCCGATCATCCTGGGCTGGTTGGCCCTGACGGTGATCACCAACATCATCGTTCCGCAGGTCGAGGTGGTTGGGCAGGAACAGTCGGTGCCGATGTCGGCGGCCGACGCACCGTCGACGATCGCGATGAACACGATCGGCAAGACCTTCCAGGAGTTCGACTCCAACACCTCGGTGATGATCGTGCTCGAGGGCGATCAACCCCTCGGGGACGCCGCCCACAAGTACTACAACGAGATCGTCACGAAGCTCGAGGCCGACAAGAAACACGTCGAGCACATTCAGGACTTCTGGAGCGACCCGCTGACCGCCGCCGGGTCCCAAAGCGCCGACGGAAAATCCGCCTACGTGCAGGCCTACCTGGCCGGCAACATGGGCGAGGGACTGGCCAACGAGTCGGTCGAGGCGGCGAAGAAGATCGTCGAGAGCGTTCCCGCGCCGCCCGGGGTCAAGGCGTACGTCACCGGGCCCTCCGCCCTCATCGCCGACACGCACATCGCCGGTGACCGAAGCCTCAAGATGATCACCGGCCTGACGTTCGGCGTGATCACTGTGATGCTGCTGTTCGTCTACCGGTCCATCGTCACCGTAGTGCTGGCGTTGTTCATGGTGTTCCTGGAACTGGCCGCGGCCCGCGGCGTGGTGGCCTTCCTGGGCCATCACCACCTCATCGGGCTGTCCACCTTCGCGGTCAACCTGCTCGTCATGGTGGCAATCGCGGCCGGCACCGACTATGTGATCTTCCTGTTCGGGCGCTATCAAGAGGCCCGCGGCAAGGGTGCCAGCAAGGAATCGGCCTACTACGAGATGTACCACGGCACCGGCCACGTGATCATGGGCTCGGGCCTGACCATCGCCGGTGCGTTGTTCTGCCTGCACTTCACCCGAAGTCCGATGTTCAACTCGATGGGCGTCCCGCTGTTCGTCGGCATGCTCGTGATGGTGGCCGCGGCGCTGACGCTGGGTCCGGCCGTCGTCACCGTCGCCAGCCACTTCAACCTGCTCGAGCCCAAGCGAGCCTCGCGGGAGCGGTTCTGGCGGCGCATCGGCACCGCCGTCGTGCGCTGGCCCGGACCCATCCTGGTCGCGACGACGTTCGTCTGCCTGATCGGTCTGCTCGCGCTGCCCGGCTACCGCACCGACTACAACGACCGGCACTACCTGCCGCCGGACATCCCCGCCGCCGAAGGGTTCGCCGCCGCGGAGCGGCACTTCCCGGAGTCTCGCCTCAGCCCCGAGCTGCTGATGCTGCAGAGCGACCACGACCTGCGCAACTCCGCGGACTTCCTGGTCATCGACCGGGTAGCCAAGGCGATGTTCCACACCCCGGGCATCGGGCGGGTGCAGACCATCACCCGGCCGCTGGGCACCCCGATCGAGCACAGCTCGATCCCGTTCCTTCTGGGCATGCAGGGCACCACGCAGACGCTCAACCAGTCCTACCTGCAGGACCGCATGAAGGACATGCTCAAAATGGGCGACGACATGCAGGTGTCCATCAACACCATGACCCAGATGTACGACCTGATGGGTGACCTCAACGCGGTCACCCACAGCATGGTCGGCAAGATGGACATCACGCTGGCCGACATCCAGACCCTGCGCAACCACATCGCCGACTTCGACGATTTCCTGCGTCCCATCCGCAACTACCTGTACTGGGAACCGCACTGCTACGACGTCCCGATGTGCTGGTCGATCCGGTCGGTGTTCGACACCCTCGACGGCATCGACACGATGACCGACGACTTCCAGACCCTGGTCCCCGAGCTGCACAAACTGGACGTGCTGACCGCCTCGATGCGCACCCTGATGCCGCCGATGATCGCCACGATGAAGTCCATGCAGGGCATGCAGCTGACCATGGAAAGCACGCAGTCCGGCATGTATGACCAGATGCAGGCCATGCAGGACAACCAGAGCGCGATGGGCAAGGCCTTCGACGCCGCCAAGAACGACGACTCGTTCTACCTCCCGCCGGAGGCGTTCGATAATCCGGACTTCAAGCGCGGCATGAAGATGTTCTTGTCGCCGGACGGAAAAGCGGTGCGGTTCATCATCTCCCACGAGGGTGATCCGATGTCGCCGGAAGGCCTCAGCCACGTCGACCCGATCAAGAACGCGGCGTTCGAGGCGATCAAGGGGACTCCGCTGGAAGGGTCCAAGATCTACCTGGCCGGCACCGCGGCCAGCTACAAGGACATGCAGGACAGTGCCAATTACGACCTGCTGATCGCCGGTATCGCCGCGCTGTGCCTGATCTTCATCATCATGTTGATCATCACCCGGGCAGTGGTGGCCGCCGCGGTGATCGTGGGCACCGTATTGCTGTCGCTGGGCACCTCGTTCGGCCTGTCGGTGCTGATCTGGCAGGACCTGATCGGCCGTCCCCTGCACTGGATGGTGCTGGTGATGTCGGTGATCATCCTGTTGGCGGTCGGTTCGGACTACAACCTGCTGCTGGTGGCCCGGCTCAAGGAGGAAGTCGGTGCCGGCATCAGCACCGGGATCATCCGCGCCATGGGCGGTAGCGGCTCGGTCGTCACCTCGGCCGGCCTGGTGTTCGCCGTGACCATGGCGGCCATGGCGTTCAGCGAGCTGACGATCCTGGCGCAGGTCGGTACGACCATCGGCATGGGTCTGTTGGTCGACACGCTGGTGATCCGGTCGTTCATGACGCCCTCGATCGCGGCGCTGCTGGGTCGCTGGTTCTGGTGGCCGCAGCGGGTGCGGAAGCGTCCGGCGCCGAGCCCGTGGCCGTCGGCCAAGGCGGAAAACACCCAGCCGATCGCGGTCGAGTCCGGGTCCACGGCGCCGCCCGGCTAGCGCATGGCGTTGTGGGCGCCGTCGACGCAGCCACGTTCGTAGCTCGTCGGGTGCCCGGCGCCCTGGCCGTGGCAGTAGGCGGTGATTGACTCCTCGTGTGCCTGGTAGCCGCCCGCGTCGACCCAATGCTGGCCGTCGCTGTAACCGGCCCAGTACGGGGCGTCCTTGCGGTCGGAGAACACCATGAAGATCACGCCGAGGACGGCGAAGACGACGACGACGAGCAGTGCCTTGAACCACTGCTTGGCCAGCAACGGCCGCAACCACTGCGACGCCCAACGCGGCTTAGGCCGATCCACACCGCAGATTCTCGCACCCTGCCGACGATGGTCGATGTCCTGGTGCTGTCGGTGCGCAGCAGATACGCGACCGGCAACTGGCAGGTGAGCTAGTATCCAGCGGCTGTGGGGTGGATGACGAATGTCGCGGCGTTGAAAGCACACGTATCTCTTCGCGGGATCCTGATGTCGGTCTTGACTCTGGTGGTCGCCGGTCTGGCGCTTGCGACAGTGAGTTATCAACCCAAGCCGCCCGAGCAAGACTCGATTTACCCCGAGCCGATCAGCACGGAAGTTCCCGTACCAGTGCTGCCGTCCGTCTCGAATCCGACTCCCGGTCTGCCCCCCGCTGCGCCGCAGGCCCCTCTGCCGCCGTCGGTCGTCTCCACTCCGACCTTCTTTCCGACGCAGACCTCCGTTCCGACGCAGACCTCCGTTCCGACGGAGACCTCCGTTCCGACGGAGACCTCCGTTCCGACGCAGACCTACGTCCCTGTTCCGGTGCCCACTTCCAGCACGACCCCGACGTCTACCTCCAGCGCGCGGCCCACGCCCACCACTGAGACAAACCCGACCGAACTTCCCAACGGAGGACGGCGGTTCGGGACCGTCCAAGGGCGATGACCATGCGCCGGATAGTCGGCTGATTGCGACTCACCCGGTCGTGCGGCCTGCACGTCGCATTTGATTGTGGTGGGATTGCGGCCTATGGGTATCAAAGTGGCGCTGGAACATCGCACCAGCTACACCTTCGACCGGCTGGTGGAGGTGTACCCGCACGTCGTCCGGCTGCGTCCGGCGCCCCACTCGCGCACGCCCATCGAGGCCTACTCGCTGGAGGTCGAACCCGCCGACCACTTCGTCAACTGGCAGCAGGATGCGTTCGGAAACTTCCTGGCCCGGCTGGTCTTTCCCACCCGCACCCGCCAGCTGACCATCAAGGTCGGGCTGATCGCCGACCTGAAGGTGATCAATCCGTTCGATTTCTTCATCGAGGACTACGCCGAGACCTTCCCGTTCACCTACCCCAAGGCGCTCAAGGACGATCTCGAGCCGTACCTTCGGCCCGTCGACGAGGGCGAGGAGGGCTCGGGGCCCGGCGAGCTGGTCGCCGCATGGGTGCGGGACTTCATCGTCGCCCCCGGTACCAGGACCATCGACTTTCTGGTTGCCCTCAACCGGGCGGTCAACGGCGATGTCGGCTACAGCGTCCGGATGGAACCCGGCGTTCAGACCCCCGACCTGACCCTGCGCAGCGGGATCGGCTCCTGCCGCGACTCGGCCTGGCTGATGGTGTCCATCCTGCGTGAGCTCGGTCTGGCCGCCCGCTTCGTCTCGGGCTACCTGGTGCAGCTGACCTCGGACGTGGAGGCGCTCGACGGGCCGTCGGGCCCGGTAGCCGATTTCACCGACCTGCACGCCTGGACCGAGGTGTACATCCCCGGCGCCGGGTGGGTAGGGCTGGATCCGACTTCGGGACTGTTCGCCGGGGAGGGTCACATCCCGCTGGCGGCCACCCCGCACCCGTCGTCGGCCGCACCGATCACCGGCGCCACGGGTGTGGCCGAGGCCACCCTGGACTTCTCCAACACCGTCACCCGGGTCCATGAGGACCCGCGGGTCACGCTGCCCTACACCGACGCGGCGTGGGCTGCGATCACAGATCTGGGTGCTCGCATCGACCGGCGGCTGGCCGATGCCGACGTGCGACTGACCATCGGCGGCGAGCCGACGTTCGTCTCGGTCGACAACCAGACCGACGCGGAATGGAACACCGCTGCCGACGGCCCGCACAAGCGGGAGCGCGCCTCGGCGCTGGCCGCGCGACTCAAGGCCACCTGGGCGCCGAACGGTCTGGTCCAGCGCAGCCAGGGCAAGTGGTATCCGGGAGAGCCGTTGCCGCGCTGGCAGATCGGGCTCTACCGTCGCCGTGACGGCCAGCCGCTGTGGAATGACGGCGCCCTGCTGGCCGACCCGTGGGCAATTGAACGCCACGAGGTGGAACCCGAGGCGGCTCAGCAGCTGCTCGCGACGATCGCCGATGGCCTCGGGCTGCCCGTCACCCAGGTGCGCCCGGCGTACGAGGACCCGCTGGCCCGGCTGGCCAACGCCGCCCGGATGCCCGCGGGCGACCCGGTGCAGTCTGATGAGGACCTGGAAGCCGACAGTCCGGCTGCCAGGTCGGCGCTGCTGGCTCGGCTGGAGGAATCGGTCGTCGACCCGGCCGCCTACGTGCTTCCTGTGCACCGCCGCGACGACGACTCCGGCTGGGCCAGCGCCGACTGGCAGCTGCGCCGCGGTCGCATCGTGTTGCTGGAGGGCGACTCGCCGGCCGGGCTGCGCCTGCCGCTGAATTCGATCAGCTGGCACTCTCCGCGGGCGTCGTTCCACTCCGACCCCATCTCCAGCGGGACCGCGCCGCTTCGGGTCGGCCACAATGACCGCGACGCGGTGCTGGAGGACGCCGAGGAGTCGGAGGCGGCGCCCACCACCGCGATGGTGGCCGAGATCCGCGACGGCGTGCTCTATGTGTTCCTGCCGCCTACCGAGGCGTTGGACGACTTCGTGGACCTGATCGCCCGGATTGAGGCCGCCGCGGCGAAGGTGGGATGCGCGGTGGTCGTCGAAGGCTACGGTCCGCCGTCCGACGCGCGGCTGGAGTCGATGTCGATTACCCCGGACCCGGGTGTCATCGAGGTGAACGTGGCGCCCAGCGCGAGTTTCGCCGAACAGAGCCAGGAACTACAGACCCTCTACAGCGAAGCTCGGCAGGCCCGCTTGTCGACCGAGTCGTTCGACTTCGACGGCACCCACGGTGGTACCGGCGGAGGCAACCACATCACCCTGGGCGGGCCAACCCCGGCCGATTCGCCGCTGCTGCGCCGGCCCGACCTGCTGGTGTCACTGCTGACGTACTGGCAGCGCCACCCGGCGCTGTCCTACTTGTTCTCCGGGCGCTTCATCGGCACCACCTCGCAGGCCCCGCGCGTCGACGAGGGCCGTTCCGAGACGCTCTACGAGCTGGAGATCGCCTTCGCCGAGATCGCCCGGCTGACCACATCAGGGGCCCCGGCGCCCGGACAGGGTCGCTCCGCAAGCGTCGCTCCCGGACAGGGTCGCTCCGCAAGCGTCGCTCCGTGGGTCACCGACCGGGCCCTGCGCCACCTGCTCACCGACATCACCGGCAACACCCACCGCGCCGAGTTCTGCATCGACAAGCTCTACAGCCCGGACAGCCCGCGCGGCCGACTAGGCCTGCTGGAGCTGCGCGGTTTCGAGATGCCGCCGCACTTCCAGATGGCGATGGTGCAGTCACTACTGGTCCGCTCGCTGGTGGCCTGGTTCTGGGACGAGCCGCTCCGGGCGCCGCTGATCCGCCATGGACTCAACCTGCACGGCCGATACCTGTTGCCGCACTTCGTGATTCATGACATTGCTGAGGTATGTGCCGACCTGCGGGCGCACGACGTCAACTTCGACACCAGCTGGCTCGACCCGTTCACCGAGTTTCGCTTTCCGCGGATCGGGACCGCGGTGTTCGACCACGTCGAGATCGAGCTGCGCGGCGCGATCGAGCCGTGGAACACCCTCGGCGAGGAATCCACCGGCACGGGTGCCGCGCGCTACGTCGACTCCTCGGTGGAGCGCATCCAGGTCCGTACTATCGGCGCCGACCGGCAGCGCCACATCGTCACCTGCAACGGCTACCCGATCCCGATGCTGGCGACCGACAACCCCGACATCCAGGTCGGCGGGGTGCGCTACCGGGCCTGGCAGCCCCCCAGTGCGCTGCACCCGACGATCACCGTCGACGGCCCGCTGCGCTTCGAGCTGGTGGACATCGCCACCGGTAACTCCCGCGGCGGCTGCACCTACCACGTGTCCCATCCCGGTGGGCGGGCCTACGACACCCCGCCGGTGAACGCCGTCGAGGCAGAGTCCCGCCGGGGCCGGCGCTTCGAAGCCACCGGGTTCACCCCAGGCAAGGTCGACATCGCCGACATCCGGGAGAAGCAGGCGCGGCAGTCCATCGACGTCGGCGCGCCGGGGATCCTTGACCTGCGCCGGGTGCGTACCGTGCTGCAGAACTGACGGGACGACCGACCCGAACGTGGTCGGGGCGGTCCGTTCTCGTAGGTTTGCAGGAGTACTTCAGTCAGGAGGTGGGCCGTTGTCGCTGTCGGCTGCCGGTTCTGACCTCAGCCGGCCCAGCTATGACCCCGATCGTCTACTCGCCGGCTACCGGGCCGCCCGGGCCCAGGACACGCTGTTCGACGTGCGCGGCGGCGGGCCGGGTTCGGGAACGTTCGGGAGCACCGGGTACGACGAGTTCATCGACGCCAACGGCACCATCAGGCCGTCCTGGCAGGAACTAGGCGACCTCATCGGCGAACGGGGCCGCGCCGGGCTGGAACGCTTGCGCGGCGTCGTGCGCGGACTCGTCGACAACGACGGCATCACCTACATCGAGATCGATCGGCACGGTGAGGCCGTCACCAACGGCGAAGGCATCGCGATGCCCGGCCCGTGGCATCTCGACGGGATACCGCTGCTGCTGTCGGCGGCGGACTGGGAGACCTTGGAAGCCGGTGTGCTGCAACGCTCCCGCCTGCTTGATGCCGTGCTGACCGATCTGTACGGCCAGCGCCGGTCGATCACCAGCGGCATCCTGCCGCCGCAGTTGCTGTTCGGCCACCCCGGGTACATCCGGGCCGCCCGCGGAATCGAGAACCCCGGCCGCCATCAGCTGTTCATGCTCGGCTGCGACGTGAGTCGGGCCGCCGATGGGCGGTTCCTGGTCAACGCCGACTGGACGCAGGCGCCGTCAGGCGCGGGCTATGCCCTGGCTGACCGCCGGGTGGTCGCCCACGCCGTCCCCGACGTCTATGAGCGGGTCGGCCCGCGGCCGGCCTCGCCGTTCGCCCAGGCGCTGCGGTTGGCGCTCATCGAGGCCGCCCCGGAAGCCGCCGAGGACCCGGTGGTGGTGGTGCTCAGCCCCGGTATCCATTCCGAGACCGCATTCGACCAGGCCTACCTGGCCTCGGTGCTGGGCTTCCCACTGGTGGAGAGCGCCGACCTGGTGGTCAGGGACGGCAAGCTGTGGATGCGGTCGCTGGGCACGCTGAAGCGGGTCGACGTGGTGCTGCGCCGGGTGGACGCCGAATACGCTGACCCGCTGGATCTGCGCCCCGATTCGCGGCTGGGTGTGGTCGGCTTGGTCGAGGTGCAGCGCCGCGGCGCGGTCACCGTTGTCAACACCCTCGGTGCGGGGATCCTGGAAAGCCCTGGGCTGCAACGTTTCCTGCCGCAGCTGGCGGAGCGGCTGCTGGGGGAGAAGCCGCTGTTGGAGACGCCGCAGTGGTTCTGGGGCGGGTTCGACCGTGAGCTTTCGCATCTGCTGGCCCGGCTGGGCACCTTGCTGATCAAGTCCACCGTCGCGGCCGAGACGATCGTTGGCCCGGCGCTGTCGGCGGCCCAGCGTGCCGAGCTGGCAGCGCGGATCGAGGCCCAACCCTGGCAGTGGGTCGGCCAGGAACTGCCGCAGTTCTCCTCGGCGCCCACCGACCACTACGCGGGCCGGTTGTCCGCGGCTAGCGTGGGGATGCGGTTGTTCACCGTGTCCCAGCGCGGTGGCTACGCCCCGATGATCGGCGGTCTCGGCTACGTGCTGGCGCCGGGAAATGCCGCCTACAAGCTGAAATCAATTGCTGCCAAGGATATTTGGGTGCGTCCGCCGACTCGGGTGCAGGCCGAGACGCTGACTGTCCCGTCGGTGGAGATCCCCAGCGGCACCCGGTTCATCAGCTCGCCGCGCGTGTTGTCCGACCTGTTTTGGATGGGCCGCTATGGCGAGCGCGCCGAGAACTTGGCGCGACTGTTGATCGTCACCCGCGAGCGTTACCACGAATACCGCTACCGCCAGGACATGGAGGGCAGCGAGTGCGTGCCGGCGCTGCTGTCGGCGCTGGCCGTGATCACCGGCAGCGACACCGGCGCGGCCGGGTCCTACGCCGACGCGGTGGCCGCCGCACAACTCACGCTGTGGTCGCTGACCGTCGACCGGCAGCGCGCCGGGTCGCTGGCGCAGTCGATCGAACGGCTCGGTCTGGCCGCCCGGTCGGTGCGCGACCAGATGTCCAACGACACCTGGATGGTGCTCGGCGCCGTGGAACGCGCCCTCGCCGACCAAGTCGATGTTCCGCCCAGCGCGCAGCGCGGGTCCCGGGTTGCCGACGACACGCACCTGGCGGCCGCCCAGCAACAGACACTGGCCGGCATGCTCGCGCTATCCGGGGTGGCCGCCGAGTCGATGGTGCATGACGCCGGCTGGACGATGATGGACATCGGCAAGCGCATCGAACGCGGCCTGGCGCTGACCGCGCTGCTGCGCGCCACGCTGACCACCGAGCGCAGCCCGGGCGCCGAGCAGACGATCACCGAGTCCGCGCTGGTGGTCTGCGAATCGTCGGTGATCTACCGCAGACGTAACCTGGGCAAGGTCAGTGTGGCGGCGGTGGCCGACCTGGTGCTGTTCGACGGGGAGAACCCGAGATCGCTGGTCTACCAACTGGAACGGCTGCGCGCCGACCTGCGCGCCCTGCCTGGCGCCTCGGGGTCGTCGCGCCCCGAACGTCTGGTCGACGAGATCAGCACCCGGCTGCGCCGGCTGGATCCGGCCGACCTGGAGCAGGCCGACGACGCTGGTCACCGGGTCGAGCTCGACGGACTGTTGAGCGGCATGCATCGCGCGCTGCGCGACCTGTCCAACGTCATCACCGCCACCCAGCTCTCGCTGCCCGGCGGTATGCAGCCGTTGTGGGGACCCGATCAGCGACGGGTGGTGCCATGACCGGGCAGTCATTCCCCGACGGCCCGACCCCGGCCGTCGGCAGCCGCAGCTACCGAATCACGCATCGCACCGAGTATCGCTATTCCGACGTGGTGACCAGCTCCTACGGCCGTGGCCATCTGACGCCGCGGGACACCGTCCGGCAGCGCTGCCTGACCCACGAGCTGGAGATCGATCCAGAACCGGCCGACAGGTCCACCAGCCGCGACGTGTACGGCAATCTCAGCACCTACTTCCACGTGACCGAACGTCACCGCGTGCTGACGGTGACCAGCCGCGCCGTCGTGGAGGTCGACCCGCCGCCGGCCGAGCTCTACGGCGCAGGCTCGGCGCTGGCGCCGTGGGAGGCTGCCCGGCCGGTCGGCCGCGACGGGGTGCTGGCATCGGAGTTCGTCCTCGATCTGCGGCCACCGGAGATCACCGACGCGGTGCGGGAGTACGCCGCACCCAGCTTCGAGCCGGGCCGCCCGCTCGTCGAGGTGCTGCGTGACCTCAACGCACGAATATTCTCCGACTTCACCTACCGCTCGGGATCCACGACGGTGTCGACACAGGTGGGCCAGGTTTTAGCTGCCCGAGAAGGGGTATGCCAGGACTTCGCTCGGCTGGCGATCGCCTGCCTGCGCGCCAACGGATTGGCGGCCAGTTACGTGTCGGGATACCTTGCCACCGACCCGCCGCCGGGGAAGGAACGAATGTTCGGCGTCGATGCGACCCATGCCTGGGCCGCGGTGTGGACCCCGCAAAGCCAGTGGCTCGGTTTGGATCCCACGAACGACGCGCTCGTCGATGAGCGCTACGTCATCGTCGGCTGGGGCCGGGACTACGCCGATGTCCCGCCGCTGCGCGGCATCATCTACACCGACTCCGAGCGCAGCGTCATCGACGTCTCGGTGGATGTCGCCCCGTTCGAAGGCGGTGTCCTCCATGCGTGATTTCATCTGCCCGAACTGTGGTCAGCATCTGGCCTTCGAGAATTCGGTCTGCCTGTCCTGCCGCAGCTCGGTCGGATTCTCCCTCGACGACATGGCTTTCCTGGTGATCACCTCGGGCGAGGGCAGTGAGCACGGCGGTGCCGTGGATGCCGCGGAATACCAGCTGTGCGCCAACCTTCATCTGGCCCAATGTAATTGGCTGGTGAAGGTGCAGCCGACCCGTCAGTTGTGCGCGTCGTGCCGGTTGACCCGTACCAGGCCCAGCCAGGAGGACACCCCCGCCCTGGCGGCGTTCGCGCTGGCCGAGCGGGCCAAACGGCGGCTTATCGCCGAACTGCACGAGCTCAAGCTGCCAATCGTGGGCCGCGACGAGGACCCGGAGTACGGGCTGGCTTTCGACCTGCTGTCCAGCGCGAAGCAGAAGGTCCTCACCGGTCACGACAACGGCTTCATCACCCTGGATCTCGCCGAGGGTGACGACGTGCACCGTGAGCAGTTGCGCACCGCGATGGATGAGCCGTATCGCACGCTGCTCGGCCATTTCCGCCACGAGATCGGCCACTACTTCTTCTATCGGTTGGTCGGCACCTCACCGGAGTGTCTCGAGCGGTTCAATGAGCTGTTCGGCGACCCGGACGCCGACTACCAGGCCGCGTTGGATCGTCACTACAGCCAGGGTCCGCCGGCTGGCTGGGATAAGAACTACGTTTCCTCCTACGCCACCATGCATCCCGCCGAGGACTGGGCCGAGACATTCGCGCACTACCTGCACATCCGTGACACGCTGGATACGGCCGCCGCGTTCGGGATTGCCCCGGCCAACGCCACCTTCGAGCGACGTGTGTTGGGGCCCAGCGGGTTCGACAACATCCTGGAGATGTGGCTGCCGCTGGCCTGGTCGCTGAACATGGTGAACCGGTCGATGGGCAAGGACGACCTGTACCCGTTCGTGCTCCCGGTGCCGGTGCTGGAGAAGATGCGGTTCGTCCATTCCGTCATCGACGAGGTCGCCGCCGAGGCGGCAGCGCACTGAGCTGGCGGACTAGGTTTGCGGCCGAGCGCCCAGCACGTCACGGAACACGGCCTGCCGCAGCGCCAGTTCCCTGGGGTCGCTGTAGAGGTGGAAGCCCAGCCGGTTCATGACATAGCCGAAGCCGACACCGGTGTCGGGATCGGCGAAGCCGAACGAGCCACCGAAACCCGGTGTGCCGAAAGCCTTGTCGGATGATCCGAAACGGAGGCTTGGCGTCGGTTTGCTGAACCCCAGTGCGAATACCGTGTCGACGTTGAGCACTTTGTCACGCAGACCTCCGCTGGGCGGGATCGGCGGGGCCACGATCGCGTCGAGAGTCGTCGCGTTGAGCCCGATCTCGGCACCGCCGGTGGCTGCGCTGCCATAGCACCGGGCGACCGCTCTGGCAGTGCCGATGCCGTTGCTCGACGGCATCTCGACGGCGCGCACATCGTCGCGGTTGTAGTCGCCGGCGAATGGGTCGACGCCGTGCGGGATCGCTGTGCTGCGCGCGGCCAACCCGACCGGATTGAGCGCCGCCGCGACGAACCCGGCCGGCATCTCCCGCAGGTGCAGGAGCGTTTCGGCGCGTTTCCAGCTGTGCACCTGTGCGATCCGGTCACGGCTGATGTGATTGGGAAGCCCGATGTGTAGGTCCAGACCGAGCGGGTCGGCGATCTCCTCGGCGAGGAACCGGCCCACTGTCCGACCGGCCGGATCGGCGCGGCGGATCAGTTCGGACTGGTACCAGCCCAGCGTGATGGCGTGGTAACCGTGCCTGGTCCCGGGCCGCCATGCCGGCGTCTGGGCGGCGAGCATCGGCGCCAGCCGGGACGGGTCGGCGACGTCGCGCAGCGTGGGCTTCGGTGTCAGGGCCGGCAGGCCGGCCTGATGGGCCAGAAGCTGACGAACGGTGACCTCGCCCTTCCCGGCCTGGGCGAACTCCGGCCAGTAGTCGGCGACCTTCGCGTCGTAGGACAGCAGTCCCTTGGACACCGCGACGGCGAAAGCCAGGGCGGTGACGCCCTTCGTCGTGGAGAACATGTTCACCATGGTGTCGGGCTGCCACGGTGTGCGGGTCACGCCATTGCGATAGCCGCCCCACAGGTCGACAACCTTGACTCCGTCGCGGTAGACGGTCACGGCCGCACCGACTTCTCGGCCGGCGGCCAGATTCGCGCGGAATGCGTCGGCGATCTTGCCGTACCCCGCGTCGACGTCACCGCCCATCAGGTCGGACGGCACCGCAACCTTGAGAACCATCAGCCACCTTCCGGTTGGGGGCAGCGTACGCCCGGCGTCCTGGCGCGGCCGGGGTTCGGCGTGAAAGTCCCGACACAGATGGGACGCGCCGCGCCGGTGCGCCGGAATCGCTCCGAGGCTCCCTACGATCGCCGGGTGGCTGATCGCTATGGCGCCGACATCTTGTCGAACAATCCGCACAACACGCACAAGCTCCGCTCCACCGAGCAGGCGGTAGAGCTGGGGATGGTGGTCGAGGATCCGCAGTCGGGGTTCGTCGGCGCGGTGATGGGGGTCGAGGGTGGCCGGGTGGAGCTGGAGGACCGTCGGGGCCGGCGGCGGGTATTCCCGCTCGGGCCCGGCTTTCTGTTCGAAGGCAAGCCGGTGATCCTGACCGCTCCGCGCCGTTCGGCGCCGGCGGCGGCCCAACGTACCAAGTCGGGATCGGTGAAGGTCGGCGACGCCCGCGCCAAGGTGGCGTTAGCGAGCCGGATCTACGTCGAGGGCCGCCACGACGCCGAGCTCGTCGAGCAGGTGTGGGGCGAGGACCTGCGGGTCGAGGGTGTCGTGGTGGAGTACCTCGGGGGAGTCGACGACCTCGCCGACATCGTCGCGACGTTCCGGCCCGGCCCGGGCCGCCGGCTCGGCGTCCTCGTCGACCATCTGGTGGCGGGGTCCAAGGAAGCCCGGATCGCCGATGCGGTGCGCCGCGGCCCCGGTGGTGAGCACACCCTCGTCGTCGGCCATCCCTATGTCGACATCTGGCAGGCGGTCAAGCCCGAGCGGGTTGGCCTGGAGTCGTGGCCGTCGATACCGCGCACCGTTGAATGGAAACACGGGATCTGCGCGGCACTGGGGTGGCCGCACCGGGACCAGGCCGACATCGCCCGGGCCTGGCAACGCATCCGGGGCGCGGTGCGCGACTGGACCGACCTGGAGCCGGCGCTGATCGGCCGCGTCGAAGAGCTGATCGACTTCGTGACACAGCCCGCGTGACACCCACTGCCGCATACTGAGTTCCATGTACGTACCGGCGGCGTTCGCCGTGTCGGCCGAGGAGGCGAGTGCGGTACTCGCCGCGGGAGTGCTGGCTCACCTGGTTACCTACGGTGGCGAGGAGAACGGTTACTCGGTGACGCCGGTGCCCTTGCTCTACCGGGCCGAGAGCCATTCCCTGGTCGGGCATGTCGGCCGTGCCAACCCGCACTGGAAGGCCGGCGGCGCGCCGGCGGTGGCGATCGTTCCGGGACCCCAGGCCTACATCTCGCCGGGTTTCTACGCCACCAAAGCCGAGACCGGCAAGGTGGTGCCCACCTGGAACTACGAGGTGCTCACCGTCCATGGCCGCCTACTGGCCCACGATGATCCGGAGTGGGTGCGAGCCGTCATCACCGATCTGACCGATCACCATGAACACCAGCAGCTTTCACCGTGGCAGGTCACCGATGCGCCAGAGGATTACGTCGCCGCATTGCTGCGCGCCGTGGTCGGCATCGAGGTGGTCATCGACAGGGTCGAAGGCAAGGCCAAGATGTCCCAGAACCAACCCGAGCGCAATCGTGCCGGCGTCGTCGAAGGCCTGCGCAACTCGCAACGGCCGGCGGATCACGCTGTCGCCGACGCGGTGGCTCGCCGGTTGGGCCACTGACCGCCGTCGGACTGTGATGAATCTCGCAGGAGGGATCTGCCACCCGTCGGTGTACAGTCGTTCACTGTACGAGCTTTTCCGCCGACTGCAGTCTGTCGTCACCTCTATGCCGGCCGACGCGGTACGACTCGACCCGGAGCCTGCGCCGTCATGACTTTCTCTCTCGAACTCCCCGACGAAGTTGTCCATGTCCGCGACTGGGTGCACCAGTTCGCCGCCGACGTGGTCCGCCCTGCGGCCGCCGAATGGGATGAACGCGAAGAGACTCCCTGGCCGCTGATCCAGGAGGCGGCCAAGGTCGGGCTCTACACACCCGAGCTGTTCGGTGAGATGGCGGCCGAACCCTCCGGGCTCGGGCTGATCACGGTGTTCGAAGAGATGTTCTGGGGCGACGCCGGTATCGCGCTGTCGATCCTGGGTACCGGGCTGGCCGCGGCAGCGCTGGCCGCCAACGGGACGCCCGAGCAGCTGGGGACTTGGCTGCCCGAGATGTTCGGCACGCCCGGCGACCCGCATCTGGCGGCGTTCTGTGCCTCGGAGCCCAATGCCGGTTCGGATGTCGGTGCTATCCGTGCCCGGGCCCGCTACGAGGCGGCCACCGACGAATGGGTGCTGGATGGGACCAAGACCTGGGCGACCAACGGCGGTATCGCCAACGTCCACATCATCGTCGCGTCAGTCCATCCTGAGTTGGGCACCCGCGGCCAAGCGACGTTCATCATTCCGCCGAACACCCCCGGCATGTCGCAGGGACAGAAGTTCAAGAAGCACGGCATCCGCGCCTCGCACACCGCCGAGGTGGTGCTGGACGGCGTGCGCCTGCCGAGCAACCTGATCCTGGGCGGGATGGAACGCTTCGAGCAGCGCATCGCCCGGGCGCGGGAGGGCCAGCGCACCTCGACCCAGGCCGCGATGGCGACCTTCGAGCGCACCCGCCCCGTTGTCGGCGCCATGGCGTTGGGGGTAGCGCGCGCCGCCTACGAGTACGCACTCGAATATGCCTGCCAGCGTGAGCAATTCGGTCGTCCGATCGGCGACTTCCAGGGCACCGGCTTCAAGTTGGCGGATATGAAGAGCCGCATCGACGCCTCGCGACTGCTGATCTGGCGGGCCGGTTGGATGATGCGCAACAACAAGCCGTTCGCATCGGCGGAGGGATCAATGGCCAAGCTGTTCGCCAGCGAGACCGCGGTGTATGTCACCGACGAGGCGATCCAGATCCTCGGCGGCAACGGCTACACCCGCGACTACCCGGTCGAGCGGATGCACCGCGACGCGAAGATCTTCACGATCTTCGAAGGCACCAGCGAGATCCAGCGGCTGGTGATCGCCCGTGCGCTGACGGGTCTGCCGCTGCGTTAGTTACGGCCCGAGGTCCGGCGCCCACGCCACGCCGTTGATGTGGGCGCCACCGTCGGCGAACAGCGTGTTGCCGGTAAGGTAGCGCGAGCCCTCGCTGGCCAGGAAGACCGCGATCGGCGCGATGTCGTCGTATGGGTCGCCCATCCGGCCCATCGGGTTGGCGGCGTCGGCGATCGTCTCGATCTCGGGGTGCTGGGCAGCCACCGCCAGGAAGGCCTGGCTCTTGGCGGCCGGGCAGATCGCGTTGACGGTAACCCCGGTGGGCGCCCATTCCCGGGCGGCCGTGCGAGTCAGGGTGCGCAGCGCTTCCTTGGCCGCGTTGTACTCCAGAGACCCGATGTGGGCGTTGACGCCGTTGAGGCTGCACATGTTGATCACCCGGCCCCAGCCACGCTCTTTCATGTGTCCGAAGGCGGCGCGCATCGCCCAGAACGGACCGTAGTAGCCCACGGCCAGACCGTGCGCCAGCTCGTCGTCGGTCTTGTTCTCCACCCTGCTGATCGTGCCGCCGCCCCAGGCGTTGTTCACCAGAACGTCGACAGTGCCGTATTCGGAAACTGCTGCAGCGACGGCATTTTCGACATCATCTCGCTTCGAGACATCGGTCTGGACGAACAACCCGCCGATCTCTGCGGCCATCGCCGCCCCGGATTTTGGGTCGAACTCGGCTACCACCACCCGAGCACCCTCGTCAGCGAACCGGTGGGCGATCCCGGCGCCGATCCCGGCCCCCGCGCCGGTCACCAGGGCGACCCTGCCGTTCAGTGCGCCGGTCATCGGGCAGCACCGGTCAGGCCCGCCGCGATCAGTTCGGCGCCGTGGCTGCTGCCGTCGAGCTGGCGGGCGGTGCGGCTGGTGATCTCCCAGCCGTGCCCGGCGCGCTGCAGCCGGACGAGGTGGACTCCGGCGCGGGCAACTTGGTAGCCGTGCGACTCCCGGCGGCGCACCAGCAGCATCGACTGGCAGACGGCGACGGCCTGGTCACCCTCGACGGTGACCGCCGGCGGTCCGAAGAAGTGACAGCAGCCCCGCGCGATGAGTCCCTGGTGTTCCTCGGAGCGCACCATGGCCCCGACGTCGTCGCGGCTGGACATCGACCAGTCACCGGTGTCGTAGCTGCCGTCGGGTGCCCACAGCGCGGCGACGGCGTCGGCGTCGCCTGAGTCGACGAGTGGTCCGTAGGAGGCGATCAGGCGAGCGATGTCCCGTTCGTCTTCGAGTAGTTTGAGGCGTCTCTCGAGGCCCTCGAGTATGTCGCTCACGGCGCTCCCCTTTCAGAGCTGGTCGGCCAACTCCCGCAGCGCGGCAAGCTGATCGCAGTAGTGTCCCGGCGACTCGGCGGCCACCGAGCAGGTCACCGCGGTGGCACCGGCGGCGTGTAAGGCGTTGAGGCGCTTGGTGCTTCCCGATCGGTCGGCAGTCGGGTCAAGGGCGCCGCCGGTAGGCAGGACGACGTCGAAGCCCGACGGGGCGTCGACTTTGCCCAGCATGCTCGCGATCTCGGTGGTCCGCAGTCCGAACGGCATCCAGCCGTCGGCCAGGCGCACCGCCCGGCGTAGCGAACGCAGCGTGCGACCGCCCACCCAGATCGGCACCCGGGGCTGGACGGCGCAGGGCTGCACAGCGAAACCCTCGAACTGGTAGTGGCTGCCGTGGTAGGCGGGCCTGGTGGTGGACAGCGCCGCGCGCACGGCGGCGATCGCGTCGTCGGCCCGCTCGCCACGCCCGTCGAAGGCGGCCCCCAGCAGGTCGAACTCCTCGGCCAGGGATCCGACACCGACGCCCAACACCAGCCGTCCCGCGCTGAGCCGGTCCAGCGTGCCGAACCGCTTGGCGATTTCCAACGGATGGTGATAGCCCAGCACGATGACCGATGTCGTCAGCCGAATGCGGCTGGTATGTGCGGCGAGGAACCCGAACGTCGACAGCGGATCCCAGTAGGTGAGGCCGCGCTGGCCACCGTCGCCGACTGGCACGGCGATGTGTTCGGCGCAGGTGAGGTGGTCGAAGCCCAATTCATCGGCGGTGTGCGCGACCGTCGCCAGGTCGGCGACTCCGGCGACTTCCTCCCAGGACGACGACACTCCGGGTAGCTGCATCACCATCGGCGTCGACAGTCCGATTCGCACAGTGCCGTTCTATCGGCCGCCACACCGCCCGAATGCTTGCGTCTCGGTGATCGAGACCGCTACGGTGCGGTAGAACGAATTCTCGTCTGCCGGACAGGAGTGCCTATGACCGCGGCGCTGAGCGATGCTGCTCCCGCGTCGATGCTCGACCGGTTCACGGCGATCATCGACGCCTTCGACGACATGTCCGCGGGGCTGACCCTGGACCAGATCGCCGCGCGGGCCCACCTGCCGCGATCCACGACGCACCGCATCCTGGATCAGTTGGTGCGACTGGAGTGGCTGACCCACTCCGGCCGGGGCTATCGGCTCGGCGCGCGGACCGCGGCGTGGGGGACGGGGGAGTCCGCCGACGTGCGGCTGCGCTCGATCGCCGCGCCGGTGCTGCACGAGTTGCAGCTGCGGACCGGTGCCGTGGTGCACTTGGGACTACTCGACCGGGGCGAGATCGTGCACCTGGACAAGCTGGGCGGGCCCTCGGCGCGCAAGGTGCCTACCTCGGTCGGTGTGCGGTTTCCCGCCCATCGGGTCGCGCTCGGCGTGGCAGCGCTGGCCGGACTCTCACCCGAGGACGTAGTGGCCGAGTTGAACCACATTCAGGGGTGGGAACCGGACCCGACGTGGTGGGGCGAACTGCACAACGTCCGCCGACGGGTCGTCGTACGCCACGGCGACTACACCAATTCGACGGTGTCCGTCGCGGCCACGGTCGGTTCCCGCGCGGCGATCGGTGTCGTCACCTCGGACCGGATCCTCGCGCAGCGATGCCAGCCGGTGGTCTCGGCCGCGGCGGCCCAGGTGGCCCGAGCGTTGGCGGGCGGCGCGAACTAGTCCGCCGAGAGCGGCAATCCCATCAGCCGCTGCATCATCCGGTGGGCACCGGCCACCACCTTGGCGCGGTCCGGATCATTGCGTCGCGCAACGTCTTCAGCGTTGCCGCCGGCGACATACACCGGACCGTTAGCCAGCTGCTGCAGTCCTTCCCGCGCAACCTCGGCTGGGTCTGCTACCCGCATGCCCGGGACATCGAAGTTCAGCCCCACCCGCTCCATCGCGGGAGTGCGGGTGACGCCGAGGATCAGTTCCAGGACGTCGACCCCGTGGTCGCGTAACTCCAGCCACAACCCCTCGGCGAAGGTCCGACCGTAGGCCTTCACGCCGCCGTACACGGTGTGGCGCACCGACCCCAAATAACCCGACATCGAGCCGACCAGCAGAATTCCGCCGCGCCGACGCTCGCGCATCAAGCGGCCGTAGTGCTGCGTGCACGCCATCATCGTGGTGATGTTGAGGTCGATCACCCGCTGAAAGTCGGCCAGGTCGGCATCGAGGAATTCGGCACTGCACGTGTTGGCGCCGGCGTTGTAGATCAGTAGCCCGACCTCGAGTCCGCCGGTTGCCGCCGTCAGTGCCTCCACTGCCTTCGGGTCGACGAGATCGGCTGTGAGCGTGCGGACTTCGATACCAAGCTGCCGGCAATCGGCCGCGGTGGCCGCCAGCGGCTCGGGGTTGCGGGCCACGAGGACGAGGTTGACACCGGCGCCGGCCAGCAGTCGGGCGAACTCGGCACCCACGCCCTCTGAACCGCCCGCGATCACAGCCCATGGCCCGTACTTGGCAAACGACACGCACCGATCGTGACCCCTCCGGGCGCGGCCAGTGACGACGGTCTCGCTGATCGGTACCGCTGCGCAGTGGCGTGGGCGATGCCCGATACTGAGAACCGTGCCGCGGATCGGAGAGCCCAGGGCGCCGGCCCGCCCGGCGACCGATGATCAGGAGAACCGTCGCGGCGCCATCCTTACCGCGGCGGCTCGGCTGGGCGCAACCAAGGAGCTCGACCGCATCCAGGCCCAGGAGATCGCCGCCGACGCCGGTGTGGCCCTGCGCACCCTGTACCGCTACTACCCGTCGAAGCACCACGTGTTCGCGGCGGTGCTCTTCGAACAGGTGGCCCGGTTCCGCCCGCCTCCGCCGACCGGCGATCCGGTCGGTGACATCGCTGACCTGATGGTGGCGGCGTGCCGAAATCTGCTGCGGCACAAGCATCTTGCGCATGCGATGATCACCTCCACCCAGATCGTGCGCGCCCAGGTCGACGCCCCCGATGACCCCACGCTGCGCGAACTCATCCTCAAGATCGCCGGTGTGGACAACCCGACCTCCGAACAGCTGCGCAGGACCCGACTGCTGCAGCAGGCCACCTTCGGCATCCTCACCTGGACGGTCGGGGGAGCGCTGCGACCCGAGGACGCGCTGGCCGACGTCGACGTCGCGTGCCGGCTACTCGTTGGGGACGTCTTCTGAGGTGATGCTGGTCGCGGCGAACAGGACCCAGCCGCGTGCAGTCACACGACCACACTACGAACGTGGTAAGCCTGATGGCGTGTCCGACAGCCTGTTCGACGTCCCCGGCGAAGACGACCGGCTGGGCTCGGTCGCACCGACGGCGGCCCCGCTGGCGGTCCGGATGCGTCCGGCGACGCTCGACGAGGTGGTCGGCCAGGAGAACCTGCTGCGGCCGGGCTCACCGCTGCGCCGGCTGGTCGAAGGCTCCGGCGCGGCATCGGTGATCCTCTACGGGCCGCCGGGCACCGGCAAGACCACGCTGGCCTCGCTGGTCTCCCAGGCCACCGGTCGCCGGTTCGAAGCGCTGTCGGCGCTGACCGCGGGGGTCAAGGAAGTCCGCGCCGTCATCGACAACGCCAGGCGCGCCGCCGCCTACGGCGAGCAGACCGTGCTGTTCATCGACGAGGTGCACCGATTCTCCAAGACCCAGCAGGACGCACTGCTGGCCGCGGTGGAGAACCGGGTGGTGCTGCTGGTGGCCGCCACCACCGAGAACCCGTCGTTCTCTGTCGTGGCTCCGCTGCTGTCGCGTTCGCTGATCCTGCAGTTGCAGCCGTTGACCGCCGACAATATTCGCAGCGTGGTGCGCCGGGCCATCGAGGATCCGCGCGGGCTGGGCGGGAAGATCCCCGTCGATGACGACGCCGTCGAGCTGGTGGTGCAGCTGTCGGCCGGTGATGCCCGCCGGGCGCTGACGGCGCTGGAGGTGGCCTCGGAAACGGCCGGGGCAGCCGGGCGTCCCGTCACCGTGGAGACCGTCGAACAGTCACTCGACCGGGCGGCGGTGCGTTACGACCGCGACGGCGACCAGCACTACGACGTGATCAGTGCGTTCATCAAGTCGATCCGCGGGTCCGACGCAGACGCAGCCTTGCACTACCTGGCCCGGATGCTGGTCGCGGGGGAGGACCCGCGGTTCGTGGCCCGCCGGCTGATGATCCTGGCCAGTGAGGACATCGGGATGGCCGATCCGTCGGCGCTGCAGACCGCGGTGGCCGCCGCGCAGACGGTGCAGTTGATCGGCATGCCCGAGGCGCAGTTGACCCTCGCCCACGCGACGGTGCACCTGGCGACCGCGCCGAAATCAAATGCGGTCACCACCGCGCTCGCTGCCGCGATGGACGGCATCCGGGCGGGCAAGGCAGGGCTGGTGCCGGCGCATCTGCGCGACGGGCACTACGCCGGGGCGGCCAAGTTGGGCAATGCGCAGGGCTACCGCTATCCGCATGACGATCCTGATGGCGTTGTGCCGCAACAGTATCCGCCCAACGAGCTGGTCGGGGCCGACTACTACAAGCCCACCAACCACGGCGCCGAGCGGGAGATCGCCAGCCGGCTGGAGAAGCTGCGGGCGATCATCCGCCGGAAGCGCTGAGTCGGCGCCCGGCAGGGCAGACCGTGGCTCAGCCGTGTGCCGCGGCGCGGCGGCCGATCCCGCGCAGCATCCCGCGTTCCATCACGAAGTGCACGACGTCGAAGCTGGTGATTCCAACCGCACCGCCGGTACCGCGGGCCAGTAGCCGGGTCTGCCCGTCCTGGGGTCTCAGATAGAAGGCCCACGATCCAAATGCCTTCTCGCCGCGCTGAACTCGCTCAAAATCGGGTGCCGACATCAATACCAGGTGCGACTTCGGCTCCACTTCGGCGACTAGTTGGCTTGCTCGCTGGCCGTAGCGGCGGGCGAGCCACACCGTGTCGCCGACCTGGATCTCCTGCCATTCCGGGTGCACCGCGTCGGCGTTGCGGATCCGTGCCCCCACCAGCCGCTCCAGGACGTCGTAACTGTAGAAGCCGCCACGGTTCTCGCCGATCTGCGCCAGCCACGGCCACACCGCTTCCACCGGCGCGTCGATGGTGATTCCGCGGGTGGTCCGCGGAGCGCCCGGTTCCACCAGATCGTCGCCCGGCAACTCTGCGGCGATCTCGGCCGCGGTGGCGCCCCAGTTGTACATCCGGGGCCGCATGATCCACCGATACACCGCGGCGGCGCCGGCCGTCGCCATGGCCGCCGCCATTGCCGGTCTCTGCCTGCCCATAGCCGCGAAGTTAGTCCCGTCAACCGCAGTGCGCGAGAGCCTTAAGTCCCGTTGCCGTCCTCGGCCTGTCGAGTCGGGTGAACTGGCGCCAGAGGTGATTACCTCAACACATGGCGCAGTACTTCTGCCCCGCCTGCTTCGCGCAAGTCGGCTCTGCCGTGCGGAATTGTCCGGACTGCGGCGTGGATGCCGACCAGTGGCGAGCCGAACGCACCTTCACCCAGCGGCTCGTGCACGCGCTCGGCCACTCGCTCCCGTCGGCCAGGATGATGTCGATCATCGCTCTGGGGGGCCGGGCCGATCCGGAAACCGCGGCGGCCCTGGCGTCGTGCGCGCATGCCCACCCGACTGATGTGGTCCAAGGCATGGAGGTGGTCCGCGCGATTGCTGCGATGCCGCCGGCCGCGGCCCAACGTCAAGCCGCTCTGCGCAGTCTTGCCGGCCACCATTCCCGAATGGTCGCCGAGGAGGCTCGGCGAATCCTGGCCGCGGATGGGCAGCTTCCGGCTCCCGACTCCGGGGCGCCGCGGGCCTTAGGGGGAAAGGCTTAGGGTTGAAGGTGTGGACTCCGATGTGCTCGACGTCGATACCGCGCGGCGCCGGATCGTCGACCTCACCGATGAGGTACGCGCGTTCTGCCGGGGCCGCGGCGACGGTCTGTGCAACGTCTTCGTCCCGCACGCCACCGCCGGCCTCGCGGTGATCGAGACTGGGGCGGGCTCCGACGACGACCTGGTCGACACCCTGGAGCGGCTGCTGCCGCGCGACGAGCGCTATCGGCATTCGCACGGCTCCCCGGGCCACGGGGCCGACCATGTGTTGCCGGGCATCGTGGCCCCGTCCGTCACGGTCCCCGTCGTCGATGGCGAGCCGCTGCTGGGCACCTGGCAGAGCATCGTGCTGGTCGACCTGAACCGGGACAACCCACGCCGATCGGTGCGGTTGAGCTTCCTGGCCGGCTGAGTCTGAACCCAAGCCGGGCCGGTGCTGGTCGGCGGACCGGTAATGTAGTGCGGTCGAAGCCTCAGGCGAGCCGCACCCCGAACGCAAGGAACTTTCAGTGCAGACACACGAGATCAGGAAGCGGTTCCTGGATCACTTCGTGAAGGCGGGCCACACCGAGGTGCCTAGCGCCTCGGTGATCCTCGACGACCCGAACCTACTGTTCGTCAACGCCGGCATGGTGCAATTCGTGCCCTACTTCCTGGGCCAGCGCACTCCGTCGTACGCGACGGCGACCAGCATCCAGAAGTGCATCCGGACCCCGGACATCGACGAGGTGGGCATCACCACCCGGCACAACACCTTCTTCCAGATGGCCGGCAACTTCTCCTTCGGTGACTACTTCAAGGCCCGCGCCATCGAGCTGGCCTGGACGCTGCTGACCAACTCGGTCGAAGAGGGTGGCTACGGATTCGACCCCGAGCGACTGTGGGCGACGGTCTTCTACGACGACGACGAGGCCGAGCAGCTCTGGCAGGACATCGCCGGGTTGCCGCCCGAGCGGATCCAGCGCCGCGGCATGGCCGACAACTACTGGTCGATGGGCATTCCCGGGCCGTGCGGACCGTGCTCGGAGATCTACTACGACCGCGGGCCTGAGTACGGCGTCGAGGGCGGTCCCGAGGCCGACGAGAACCGCTACATCGAGATCTGGAATCTCGTGTTCATGCAGAACGAACGGGGCGAGGGCACCTCCAAGGACGACTTCGAGATCCTGGGGCCGTTGCCGCGCAAGAACATCGATACCGGCATGGGTGTGGAGCGCATCGCGTGTCTGCTCCAGAACGTCGACAACGTCTACGAGACCGACCTGCTGCGCCCGGTCATCGACAAGGTCGCCGAGTATGCGCCGCGCGGCTATGGCACCGGCAGTCCCGCCGGAGCCGGAGGGCCGGCGATATCGAGCCTCGACGACGTGCGCTACCGGGTCATCGCGGACCACAGCCGCACCGCAGCGATCATCATCGGCGACGGCGTCACCCCCGGCAACGAGGGTCGCGGCTACGTGTTGCGCCGGTTACTGCGTCGCATCATCCGGGCGGCCAAGCTGCTCGGTGTCGAGCGGCCGATCATGGCGGAACTGATGGTCGTCGTCCGTGACGCGATGGGCCCGTCGTATCCGGAATTGGTCACCGACTTCGACCGCATCCAGCGCATCGCGGTGGCCGAGGAGACGGCATTCAATCGGACCTTGGCGTCGGGTTCGAAGCTGTTCGAAGAGGCCGCCGCCGCCACGAGGTCGGCCGGCAAGTCCGTGCTGGGCGGCTCGGAGGCGTTCGCCCTGCACGACACCTACGGGTTCCCGATCGAACTGACGCTGGAGATGGCCGCCGAGGCCGGTCTGTCCGTCGACGAGCTGGGCTTCCGCGAGCTGATGGCCGAGCAGCGCCGCCGGGCCAAGGCCGACGCCGCGGCCCGCAAGCACGCCCACGCCGACCTGTCGGCCTTCCGTGAGCTGGTTGACGCCGGGCCGACGGAGTTCACCGGGTTCGACGAACTGTCCTCGCAAGCCCGGATTCTCGGCATCTTCGTCGACGGCAAGCGGGTGCCGGTGGTCGCGCATCGTCCGCGCGTGCATTCTGAGACGCCGCCCCCCGAGCGTATCGAGATCGTGCTGGATCGGACCCCGCTCTATGCCGAGTCCGGTGGGCAGATCGCCGATGCCGGCTGGATCAGCGGCACCGGTGGCAGCGGAGCGGCCAAGGCCGCGGTCACCGATGTGCAGAAGATCGCCAAAACCCTGTGGGTGCATCGGGTCAACGTCGAGTCCGGCGAGTTCATCGAGGGCGACACCGTCACCGCCGCCGTCGACCCGGAGTGGCGTCGTGGTGCCACCCAGGGCCACTCGGGAACCCACATGATTCACGCCGCCCTGCGACAGGTGTTGGGCCCCAACGCCGTTCAGGCCGGTTCGCTGAACCGTCCGGGTTATCTGCGGTTCGACTTCAACTCGCAGGGGGCGCTGAGCGAGGAGCAGCGCAATCAGGTCGAGGAAGTCGCCAACGAAGCCGTGCAAGCCGACTTCCCGGTCAACACCTTCCTCACCGGCCTGGAGAAGGCCAAGGCGATGGGCGCGATGGCGATGTTCGGCGAGCAGTACCCCGACGAGGTACGGGTGGTCGAGATCGGCGGCCCGTTCTCGCTGGAGCTGTGCGGCGGAACCCACGTGCGCAACTCGGCGCAGATCGGTCCGATCACCATCCTCGGGGAGTCCTCGGTGGGCTCGGGGGTTCGGCGCGTCGAGGCCTATGTCGGCCTGGATTCCTTCCGGCACTTGGCCAAGGAACGTGCCTTGATGGCAGGCCTGGCCACGACGCTGAAGGTGCCCTCCGACGAGGTGCCGGCCCGGGTGGCCACCCTGGTCGACCGGCTCAAGGCCGCCGAGAAGGAACTCGATCGGATGCGGTTGTCCACCGCCAGGGCTGCCTCCGCGGATGCGGCGGCGGGGGCAGAGCTCGTCGGTAAGGTCCGTCTGGTGGCGCAGCGGATGTCGGCGGGCATGAACGCCGGCGACCTGCGCTCCTTGGTTGGCGACATCCGCGGCAAGATGGGTGCCGAGCCGGCGGTAGTGGTGCTTATCGCCGAGGGTACGGACGCTGACGGTGCCGAAACCGTGCCCTTCGTCGTCGCGGCGAACCCGGCCGCGCAGGACATCGGTGTGCGTGCCAACGAGTTGATCAAGCAGATCTCCTCGGCTGTCGACGGCCGGGGCGGCGGCAAGGCGGATCTGGCTCAGGGGTCGGGCAAGAACCCGGCCGGAATCGATGCGGCGTTGGGGGCGGTTCGCGCAGAGATCGCCCGGAGCTAGCCTCCGTGCTGTCCGCACAGAACCGTGTGCCCGACCGGCCCGGCGACGACGACCCGGGGCGCGGGCGACGGCTCGGTATCGATGTCGGCACGGTGCGGATCGGGGTTGCGGTCAGCGATCCGGACGGCATCCTGGCCACCCCGGTGGAGACGGTTCGGCGGGAAAAGACCGGCAAGCACTTGCGCCGGCTTATCACGCTGGTGGCCGAGTACGACGCCGTCGAGGTCGTGGTGGGACTGCCGCGCACACTGGCCGACCGGGCCGGTACCTCCGCACAGGACGCGGTCGAGGTGGCCGACGCCCTGGCGGCGCGGATCGCCCCGGTGCCGGTGCGGTTGGCCGATGAGCGATTGACTACCGTGGCTGCGGAGCGATCGCTGCGGGAGGCCGGTGTGCGGGCCAAGGCACAGCGGGGCGTGATCGACCAAGCCGCCGCGGTGGGCATTTTGCAGAGCTGGCTCGAGCAGCGCCGCAACGCGGCACCGACCCCGGCAGAGAGCGACGATGTCTGACGAATACGACGACTACGACCGGTCGCGACCGGTGGCGGTCGGCGCGCCGCGTGGGCGGATGAGTCGCCTGGACCGAGTTCGCGCCCGGCGCAACCGCAACCGCCGCAGGATGATCGGCGCCGCCGCGGCAACCCTGCTGATCGCCGTCGTCCTCGCGATGGTGTTCCTGGGCGCCAAGCTGTTCGGCGGCTCCGGTGACTACACCGGGGAAGGCAAGGACGACATCGTCATCCAGGTCCACGACGGCGATTCCACCACCCAGATCGGCCAGACCCTGCGCGACACGAACGTCGTCTCCAACGTCAAGGGATTCGTCGACGCTGCCAAGGACAACGCCGCGATCGCCGCGATCCAGCCCGGCTTCTACGAGCTGCGCACCGAGATGTCGGCGTCGGCGGCAGTGCAACGCCTGGCCGACCCGAAGAATCGGGTGGGCAAGCTGGTGATCCCGGAGGGGCGGCAGCTCGACGATGTCGGGGAGGTCGGCTCGGGCAAGGTCACCAACGGGATCTTCACGCTGATCTCGGAGGCCAGCTGCGTCGACCTGAACGGCCAGCGCAAGTGTGTGCCGGCCGAGGACCTGCGCCGGGCGGCCGAGCAGGCGCCGCCGGCGGCGCTGCAGGTACCGCAGTGGGCCGCCCAGCCGGTGGCAGCACTGGGCGCCAACCACCGTCGTCTGGAGGGGCTGATCGCCCCGGGCACCTGGAACGTGGACCCGTCTGCGTCGGCCCAGGACATTCTTGCCACGCTGATCGCCGAGAGTGCCGATCACTATGTCCACGGCGGGCTCCTTGACACCGCCGCGGCGATGAATCTGTCGCCGTATCAGATTCTGATCGTCGGTTCGTTGGTGCAGCGCGAAGCCAAACCGCACGACTTCGCCAAGGTCGCGCGGGTGATCTACAACCGGCTGGCCGCACCGCAGCGCCTGGAGTTCGACTCGACGGTGAACTATCCGCTGGATCGCCAGGAAGTCGCCACTACCGACGCCGACCGCGCGCAGGTGACGCCCTGGAACACCTATGCCTCGGAGGGACTGCCGGCCACCCCGATCTGCTCCCCGGGTACCGATGCGCTGGCCGCGGCCGAGCGCCCGGAACCGGGGGACTGGCTGTACTTCGTGACCGTGGACATGGAGGGCACCACCTTGTTCACGAAGGACTACCAGCAGCACTTGGCGAACATCGAGCTGGCGCGACACAACGGCGTCCTCGACTCCGCGCGATGAACGAAGTGAAGAGCGCAATGGGGCACGGCGCGATGAACGAAGTGAAGAGCGCAATGGGGCACGGCGCGATGAACGAAGTGAAGAGCGCAATGGGGCACCGCGCGATGAGCTCCCCGCGGAAGGCGGCGGTGCTCGGGTCGCCGGTGGCGCATTCCAAATCGCCGCTGCTGCACCTGGCGGCTTACCGCGCGCTGGGTCTGACGGACTGGACCTACGACCGCATCGACTGCACAGCCGACGAATTGCCGGCTCTGGTAAGAAGTTTCGGCCCGGAGTGGGTCGGGGTGTCGGTGACCATGCCCGGCAAGTTCGCCGCCCTGGCCTTCGCCGACGATCGCACCGAGCGGGCCGAGCTGGTTGGCTCGGCCAACACCCTGGTGCGCACCGAGCACGGCTGGCGCGCCGACAACACCGATATCGACGGGGTGGCCGGCGCCCTCGGCCACGTCCGCCATCTGCGCCGCGCGATCGTTTTGGGCTCCGGCGGAACCGCGCCCGCCGCCGTGGTCGGGCTGGCCGAGCTCGGCGTCACCGAGATCACCGTGGTGGCCCGCAACCGCGACAAGGCGGTGCGGCTGCTGGATCTCGGCGCGGCGGTCGGGGTTACCACCGAGTTCTGCGATCTGGGCGACGAGAAGCTCGCCGAGGCCGTTGCCACCGCCGACGTGCTGGTCAGCACGATCCCGGCCGACGCGGCCCAAGCCTATGCCGGGGTGTTCGCCGGAGTCCCGGTGCTGCTGGACGCCATCTACGATCCGTGGCCCACCCCGCTGGCCGTCGCGGTGCACGACGCCGGCGGCGAGGTGATCAGCGGGCTGCAGATGCTGCTGAACCAGGCGTTCAGTCAGGTCGAACAATTCACAGGCCGACCGGCGCCGCGCGAGCAGATGGTCGCCGCGCTGGGTTAGCGTCCCGGAATGCGGTTGCTGGTGTGCGGGGTCGTCCTGGTGTGGGCGGCGGCGCTGAGTGTGGCCGACGTTCGGCATCGGCGATTGCCCAACGTCCTCACCCTGCCGGGAGCCGTCGTGGTCCTCTCGGTCGCAGTCGTTTGTGGTCGGGGGCTGCCCGCGCTCGCCGGTTCGCTCGGGCTGGCGGCGCTGTATCTTTCGGTCCACCTGGCGCTGCCTGCCGGGCTGGGCGCCGGTGACGTCAAGTTGGCGCTGGCGGTGGGCGGGTTGACGGGTGCGTTCGGGGCGGACGTCTGGATGCTTGCCGCGTTCGGTGCGCCCCTGCTGACCGCGATCGTGGGCGCCGGAATCGCGGTGCGCGACCGTGCCGCGACAGTGCCCCATGGTCCGTCGATGTGTGTGGCGAGCCTGACGGCGACCGCGTTGGTGGTGTTTTGAGCGTCGGCGATTAGCTTCTGGCTGCCAGCCGACGCCGCGCGTCGATCCGCGGTCGCAGCCAGCGAGCGCTCAACCGCGCGGCAATGTACAACGCGAAACTGATGCCCGCGATGAACACACTTGCTTTGACGGTGCCGTGAACCAAGCTCAGCAGCAATCCGCCGTCGGCAGCCAGCAACGCAAATCCGATCGAGATGGCGATGACCACGGGTGTGCGCGCACTGAGCCGGCTGGCCGCCGCTGACGGCGTGATCGCGAGGCTCAGCACCAGCAGGGTCCCCACGATCTGTGCCGCCTCGGTCACGGTGATTGCCAGGACGTAGACGAACAGCAGCCCCACCAACCGGGTCGGCACCCCTCGAGCCACGGCCAGTTCGGCGTCCACCGAGGCGAACAACAGCGGCCGGTACAGCACCGCCATCGTGGCCAGCACAGCGAGGGCGATGACGCCGAGGAGGGTGATCTGACTCGCGCTTACCCCGAAGATCTGGCCGAACAGGATATTGGTGGCTGTCGTCGCGAAACCCTTGTAGAGCGAGAGCAGGTACACCCCAACACCGATACCGAAGGCGAGAATCACCCCGATTGAGGAGTTTCGCTCCCGCTCCCGGTTGCCCAAGAGCCCGATAGCGGTCGCAACCACCAAGGAACCCAGTAGCGCACCCAGGATCGCATCATTGGCCGCTACCAGCCCGGCAGCGGCGCCGGTGAAGGCCAGTTCCGCGCTGCCGTGCACCGCGAATGCCAGATCGCGCATGATGACGAATGGCCCGATCAACCCTGCGGTGATCGCCACGAGGGTGGCCGCGATCAACGCATTGCGCACGAACGTCTCCGACAGGTACTCGGTGAGCGTCACAGCAGGCGTCCTTGGGCGCCGGCGGCGGGACGGTGTTGGCCATCGGTCCGCTCGGTGAGCGAACTGTCCGGGGCACCGACGATGATCACCCGCCCGCCCGCGCTGAGTACCTCGACATCGGTGCGGTACAGCTCGGACAACGTCGAACTTGTCAGCACGTCGGCGGGGCTGCCGATCACCCATCGTGTCCCCACCAGGTAGAGCACGCGGTCGACGAAGGGCAGGATCGGATTGATCTCGTGTGTCACGAATAGCACGGCAATGTCGGCTGCTCGCCGTTGCGCATCGATGAGCTCGACGACCTCGCGTTGATGTCTGAGGTCCAAGGAGAGCAACGGTTCGTCACACAACAGCAGCTTCGGCGCACCCAGTAATGCCTGGGCAATGCGCAGTCGCTGCTGTTCGCCGCCGGACAGGTGGCCCACGGGCGAATGGGCAAAGCTGGTCGCGCCGACGGCCGCCACCGCGGCATCTATGTGACGGCGACGTTTGGAGCTGGGCAGCCCAATTCCCCATCGATGCCCATCCAGACCCAAACCCACCAGATCGACACCCTCGATCGGAACGTCGCGGTCGAATCCCTTCTGCTGAGGTATGTAGCCGATCTGGGTACTGCCCCGCTTGGGTGCAGCGCCGCACACCTGAACTGTTCCCGCGGTGAGGGTGGCCAATCCCAGCAGCACTTTGACCAGTGATGTCTTGCCGCTGCCGTTCGGTCCCAGGACAGCCACGAACTCTCCCGGCGTGATCGTCACGTCAACGTCTTGCCAGAGCGGACGAGCGCTATAGGACAGTCCGGCGCCGCGCAGCGTCACCACTGGCGTCGTCTGCGCCGACACCGATGCGGTCGCCGTCCTCACTTGCCCAGTGCGGCAGTAAGTTCGGAGATCTGACGGGATTGCCAGGCCTGGAAATCCTTGTCGGTGGGCGGGAGCGTCTCGGTCACGCCGACCACCGGTACGCCACTTGTCGCGGCCAGCTTCTTCACCGCGTCGGTGGCCGGGCTGGTGACCTGGCTGTTGTACAGCAGAACTTTGATCTTCTTGCCCGACAAGGCCGCATCCATCGCGGCGTTGTCTGCGGCGCTCGGGTCGTTACCATCTTCGATCGCCTGCGCGAAGGAAGCCGGTGTGGCCAATGTCAGCCCGGCCGCTTCCACGAGATAACCCGGGACCCGCTCGGTGTAGCCGACTGGTGCGCCCGAGTACTTCGCTTTGATGTTCGCGATTTCCGCGTTGATCGGTGCCAAGCTCTCGTTGAATGACTTGGCATTTGTGGTGAAGGTGGCGGCGTCCGCTGGATCGAGGGAGCCGAGTTCGGTGGCGATCGCGTTCGCGACGTCGGGAATCTTGGCGATGTCATACCAGATGTGGGGGTTCGCGTCGGCGCCATCGATCTTCATGACCTCGGCGGCGTCGATCTCTTTGCGTGCCGGGTTCGGCGAAGCCGAGAGCAGCTTGTCCATGAAATCGTCGTAGCCCAAGCCATTCTCGAGCACCAGTTGCGCCTTCGACAGCGCCGCGGCGGTGTTGGCGTCCGCTTGATATTCGTGCGGGTCTGCGTTGGGGTCCGACATGATCGACACCACAGCCACATGGGCGCCACCGATCTGTTTGGCGATGTCACCCCAGACGTTGGTACTGGCCACGATGTTGACTACCGGCGATGCCGGTCCGCTCGATGACTGCGCGCCTGTCGTCGTTGGTGCCGGCGATGACGGTGAGCCACACGCTGTTGCCAGCGCGACCGTCGCGGTAGCGATGGCAACTGCCGGGAAACGACGTCGGGCATGTGCGGACACGGAGGACTCCTCGGTTGTCGACTTAATGAAAACAGGAACCATTATCGTTACTGTAGGTGTTCGCGGTCCGCAAGGGGTTCTTCCCAAGCTGGGAATGGCCTGCGAAAGCGGTCAGTGACCGTCGTGGGAACCTCGATGCCTGCGCAGTGCGGCGCGGCGGTCGGCACCCGCTGTCCCGGCGCCGAACCCCCGGGCGTGGCAAAGCAGGTTGGGCGCGGCATGACCGGCGTGGGAGGATGGGACGCGTGTTGCGATGGACGACCGCCGGTGAATCCCACGGCCGCGCGCTGGTAGCCGTGGTTGAGGGCATGGTCGCCGGTGTGCAGGTCAGCTCCGCGGATATCGGCGAACAGCTGGCCCGGCGCCGGCTGGGCTACGGTCGCGGTGCGCGGATGAAGTTCGAGCAGGACCAGGTCAGCGTGCTGGCCGGGGTACGGCACGGCAGCACGCTGGGCGGACCCATCGCCATCGAGATCGGCAACACCGAGTGGCCCAAGTGGGAGACGGTGATGGCCGCTGACCCGGTGGAGCAGGGCCAGCTCGACAAGGACGCCGCGCGCAACGCCCCCCTGACCCGG
This sequence comes from Mycolicibacterium sp. CH28, assembly GCF_004745805.1. Taxonomy (GTDB): domain Bacteria; phylum Actinomycetota; class Actinomycetes; order Mycobacteriales; family Mycobacteriaceae; genus Mycobacterium. The sequence goes on from NZ_SRLQ01000001.1 coordinate 56,111, forward strand.
CCCCGCCCCGGCCACGCCGACTTCGCCGGCATGCTCAAGTACGGCTTCGACGACGCCCGCCCGGTGTTGGAACGGGCCAGCGCCCGCGAGACGGCGGCGCGGGTCGCGGCCGGCACCATCGCCAGGGCCTTCCTGCGTCAGGCGCTGGGCGTCGAGGTGCTGTCCCATGTGATCTCGATCGGCGCGTCGAGCCCCTACGACGGCCCGTCGCCGGCGGCTCAGGACCTGCCCGCCATCGACGACAGTCCGGTCCGTGCCTTCGACGGCACCGCCGAAGCCGACATGATCGCCCAGATCGAAGCCGCCAAACGCGACGGCGACACCCTGGGCGGTGTCGTCGAAGTGGTCGTACACGGCCTGCCGATCGGGCTGGGCTCCTTCACCAGCGGCGAGAACCGGCTCGACAGCCAGCTTGCCGGCGCGGTAATGGGCATCCAGGCCATCAAGGGCGTGGAGATCGGCGATGGCTTCGAGACCGCCCGGCGCCGCGGCAGCCAGGCCCACGACGAGATGTTCCCCGGCCCCGACGGGGTGGTGCGCTCCACCAACCGGGCCGGCGGCCTCGAGGGCGGCATGACCAACGGACTGCCGCTGCGGGTACGCGCGGCGATGAAACCCATCTCGACGGTGCCACGTGCGCTGGCCACCATCGACATGGCCACCGGCGAAGAGGCCGTCGCGATCCACCAGCGCTCCGACGTGTGCGCGGTGCCCGCGGCCGCCGTGGTTGTGGAAACCATGGTCGCGCTGGTGCTGGCCCGCGCGGTGCTGGAGAAATTCGGCGGCGACTCCCTGGCCGAGACCCGCCGCAACGTCGACGGGTATCTGCAGGCCCTCGCCGAGCGCATGCCGTCGGACTCACCCGTCCGGGCGTCGGGGTAGCCCGATGGCGCCGAAGGCCGTGCTGATCGGATTGCCCGGCTCGGGGAAATCCACCATCGGTCGGCGGCTGGCCAAGGCGATGGGGTTGACGTTGCTGGACACCGACGCCGCCATCGAGGAGAGGACCGGCCGCACCATCGCCGACATCTTCGCCAACGATGGTGAGCGGGAATTCCGCCGCATCGAAGAAGAAGTCATCCGCGAGGCGTTGCAGACCCACGACGGCATCCTGTCGCTGGGGGGCGGGGCAGTCACCACCCCCGGTGTGCGCGACGCTCTGACCGGTCAGACGGTGGTCTTCCTGGAGATCAGCGCCGCCGAGGGGGTGCGCCGCACCAGCGGCAGCACGGTGCGCCCGCTGCTTGCCGGACCCGATCACGCCGAGAAGTACCGCACGCTGATGAACGAGCGGGTGCCGATCTACCGCCAGGTCGCCACGATCCGGATCAACACCAACCGGCGCAACCCCGGCGCAGTCGTGCGCCATATCGTCGCCCGGCTGGAGAACCCGCACCCGCCGCGCCGGCGCCGACCACCCTGGCGACGCTTGCCGTCGCAGCCCGGGTCGGGGCCGGAAAACCGTTCCGCCCCACGAGAAACCAGTCCGTCCAACCCATCAGAGCCGGTCACGCCCGCCACCCCGGCGGCGTTGGCCGCCCGCCGCGCCGGAGCCCGCAAATGACCGAACTTGCCCCCGCCCTCGACGAACCGGTGACCATCGAGGTTGCCGTCGACCCGCCCTACCCGGTGATCGTCGGTACCGGCCTGCTCAACGAGCTGGGCCGGCTGCTCGAGTCGCGGCATAAAGTCGCGATCCTGCACCAGCCGGTGCTGGCCCAGACCGCCGAGGCCGTCCGGGCTCACCTGGCCGACCGGGGTGTCGACGCGCACCGCATCGAGATCCCCGACGCCGAAGCAGGCAAGGATCTGGCGGTGGTCGGGTTCATCTGGGAAGTGCTGGGCCGCATCGGAATCGGCCGCAAGGACGCGTTGGTCAGCCTCGGTGGCGGGGCGGCTACCGACGTGGCCGGGTTCGCCGCCGCCACCTGGCTGCGCGGTGTGGACATCGTGCACATCCCGACCACGCTGCTGGCCATGGTGGACGCAGCCGTCGGCGGCAAGACCGGCATCAACACCGACGCGGGCAAGAACCTGGTGGGCGCCTTTCACCAGCCGGCCGCCGTGCTGGTCGACCTGGCGACGTTGGAGACGCTGCCGCGCAACGAGCTGGTCGCCGGGATGGCCGAGATCGTCAAGGCCGGGTTCATCGCGGACCCACGGATCCTGGAGCTCATTGAGGCCGATCCGCAGGCCGCGCTCGATCCGTCGGGTTCGGTGCTGCCGGAACTGATCCGCCGGGCGATCGCGGTCAAGGCCGAAGTCGTGGCCGCCGACGAGAAGGAGTCGGCGCTGCGCGAGATCCTCAACTACGGCCACACCCTGGCTCACGCCATCGAACGTCGGGAGCGCTACCGCTGGCGCCACGGCGCGGCGGTGTCGGTAGGACTGGTATTCGCCGCGGAGCTGGGCCGGCTGGCCGGACGGCTCGACGACGCGACTGCCGAACGGCACCGTGCCGTCCTGACGTCGCTGGGACTACCGGTCAGCTACGACGCCGATGCGCTTCCTCAGCTCATCGAGAGCATGGCCGGGGACAAGAAGACCCGCTCGGGCGTGCTGCGCTTCGTGGTGCTCGACGGACTGGCCAAGCCAGGGCGGCTGGAAGGCCCCGATCCGGCCCTGCTGGCGGCCGCCTACGCCGAGGTGGCTGCCCGATGACGACAGTCCTGGTCCTCAACGGCCCCAACCTCAACCGCCTTGGCCGGCGTGAACCCGAGATCTACGGCAACATCAGCTACGAGGACCTGGTCACCCTCATCGAGACCCAGGCGACCGAGCTGGGCATGACAGCGGTAGTGCGGCAAAGCAACAGCGAAGGCCAGCTACTGGACTGGCTGCACGCCGCCGCGGACGCCGGTGACCCGGTGATCCTCAACGCCGGCGCGCTGACCCACACCTCGATCGCGCTGCGTGACGCCTGCGCCGAACTGCAGGCGCCACTGATCGAGGTGCACATCTCCAATGTGCATGCGCGCGAAGAGTTTCGGCACCACTCGTATCTGAGTGCGGTAGCCACCGGGGTGATCGTCGGGCTCGGCGTGCAGGGCTATCTGCTGGCACTGCGCTACCTGGCCACCCTCGATATCCCCGTCGCCGACTAGCACCTGGACACCGGATATGGGGAGCCGCATCGCACTGGGCGGCGCGAGGCTCACCCGCGTCGTCGAGACCCAGGTGCAGATGCCTACGTCGCTGTTCGCCGGCACCGCGCCACAAGCCTGGGCCGACAACGCCGATCTGCTGGTGCCCGACTTCTGGGATCGGCAAACCGACCAGTGGCGCATCGCGATGCAGTCGTGGGTGATCGAGGTCGACGGGCTCGTGGTGGTGGTGGACACCGGTGTCGGCAACGATCGGGACCGGCCGCACATGCCGCCGCTGGATCACCTGTCCACGGATTTCCTGGCCGACTTCACCGCGGCCGGCTTCGACCCGGCCGCCGTCGACGTCGTGGTCAACACGCACCTGCACACCGACCATGTCGGCTGGAACACCCAGCTGGTGGACGGCCGGTGGGTGCCGACATTCCCCAATGCCCGCTATGTGATGCCCGAACCGGACTACCGCTACTTCGGCCCCGGCGGCGACGGCGAGAACGACGCTACGCGAACGGTGTTGGCCGACAGCGTGATCCCCGTGACCGATCAGATCCAGCTGTGGACCCACGATCTGGTGCTCAGCGATGCGCTGCGACTCCGCCCGGCGCCCGGACACACGCCGGGAACGTCGGTGCTCTGGCTTGATGCCGGCCGCCCGGCGGTGTTCGTCGGCGACCTGACGCACTGCCCGATCCAGATCCGACGGCCCGACGATGTTTGCGCGTTCGACGTCGACCCCGCCGCGGCACGCGGCGCCCGCCGGCGGGTGTTCGGTGAGGCGGCCCGGGCCAACGCGGTGGTTATCCCGGCGCATTACCCCGGGCACGGCGGCGCCACGATCACGGGCGGTGCCGATGCGGCCGGTTTCGCCGTCGAGGACTGGCTGTCGATCGAGACGATCTAGCCGGTCAGGCCTTATCGGGGTGATTGCCCTCGGTGAAGTCGATCTGCTCGGTGGGCTCGTCGCGCTCGGCGGTGGCGACGGCGGAGGTCTGGGCCGCGCCGGCCGCGGCGGAATCAGTGCCGGCCAGGCTCGGGATCGGGCCGGTCTTGTCGTCGTGGACGGCGTCGAACACGTCGGCGGCCTCACCGAAGCGCCGGCGCGGCTCGACGGGCCGCTTGCGGTCGACCAGGAAGCGGCCCAGCGACACTGCCGCGATCGCCGGGATGAACACCATCAGGGCGGTGAACGCCGCGAATGTGGTGACCTCGCCGATGAGGCCCTCCACGTAGACGCTGCTGTAGAACAGCGAGATCACCCATGCGACGAAGCCGCTGAGCACGCCGGCGACGAGCCCGGCCAGCAGCCAGGTCATGGCCAGGTCGCGGCGGCGGTCGGGGTCCGGGTTGGCGTTGGCATCGGCGCGACCGTCGAGCAGACCCCAGACGAACGCGGAGATCCCGAACAACACCACCAAGACGATGCTGATCAATCCGGCCTTGGTTTCGTACAGGTTGATCAGCGTGCCCTGCACCAGCCGGACGACAACCATTCCGGCGGCAAACACCAGTCCGCGCAACAACCATGTATTCATGGGGCATCAGCGTAGCGAGTAGCGTCAGCCGCCGTGACACATTCACAACGCCGGGACCGGCTGGCCGCCCGGCTTGCCGACGATGGCTTGGACGCCATGCTGGTCAGTGACCTGGTCAATGTCCGCTACCTGTCCGGGTTCACCGGGTCGAACGCGGCGCTGTTGGTGTTCTCCGGCGACACGCCGGCGGTGTTGGCCACCGACGCCCGCTATCGCACCCAGGCCGCGCGCCAGGCGCCTGATCTGGAAACGGTCATCGAGCGGGCGTGCGGGCGGCATCTGGTGTCCCGCGCCGTCGCCGACGGGGCCCGCCGGCTCGGCTTCGAGAGTCACGTCGTGACCGTCGATGGGTTCGACGGACTGGCTCGCGAGCTTGACGAGCACCCGGGCGCCGAGCTGGTGCGGGCGTCGGGCGTAGTCGAGGCGCTGCGCGAGGTCAAGGACGCCGGTGAGGTCGCGCTGCTGCGGCTGGCCTGTGAGGCGGCCGACGCCGCCCTGGGCGAGCTGGTCAACGGCGGCGGATTGCGCCCGGGCCGGACCGAGCGCGCGGTTGGTCGCGAACTCGAGGCGCTGATGCTGCAGCACGGCGCCGACGGGCCGTCGTTCGAGACCATCGTGGCCGCTGGAGCGAACTCGGCGGTGCCACATCACCGCCCCACCGACGCGGTGCTGGCGGCCGGTGATTTCGTGAAGATCGACTTCGGCGCGCTGGTCGGCGGCTATCACTCCGATATGACGCGCACCTTCGTTCTCGGCGCGGTTTCCGACTGGCAGCGGGAGATCTACGAGCTGGTGGCCACCGCACAGCGCGCCGGGCGCGAGGCGCTCGCGGTGGGTGCCACGCTCAGTGCTGTGGACGGCGCCGCCCGCCAGGTGATTGTCGACGCCGGCTACGGCGACTACTTTGGCCACGGGCTGGGCCACGGCGTCGGACTGCAGATCCATGAAGCGCCGGGAATCAACTCCACCGCCGCCGGTACACTGCTTGCTGGCTCCGTGGTGACCGTGGAACCCGGTGTCTACCTGCCCGACCGTGGCGGTGTTCGCATCGAGGACACCCTGGTGGTGCTCGGTGAGCGGGCGCCGGAGCCGCGTGGGCGGCGACATGAGACAGCAGAACTGTTGACCCGGTTCCCCAAGGAACTGGCGATCCTGACTTAGGAGAACGACCGAACGTGGCATCCACTGCCGATTTCAAGAACGGACTTGTGCTGAACATCGAGGGCCAGCTCTGGCAGATCATCGAGTTCCAGCACGTCAAACCGGGCAAGGGACCCGCCTTCGTGCGCACCAAGCTCAAGAACGTGCTGTCGGGCAAGGTCGTCGACAAGACCTACAACGCCGGGGTGAAGGTCGAGACCGCGACCGTGGACCGCCGCGACGCCACCTACCTGTACCGGGATGGCAGCGACTTCGTGTTCATGGACTCCGAGGACTACGAGCAGCATGCGCTGCCGGAGCCGCTCGTCGGTCGGTTGGCAGACTTCCTGCTTGAGGGCATGCCGGTGCAGATCGCGTTCAACGAAGGCGCGCCGCTGTACCTGGAGCTCCCGGTCACCGTCGAACTTCTCGTGGCCAGCACCGAGCCGGGTCTGCAGGGCGACCGGTCCAGCGCGGGCACCAAGCCGGCGACGCTGGAGACCGGGGCCGAGATCCAGGTGCCGCTGTTCATCAACACCGGTGACAAACTCAAGGTGGATTCCCGCGACGGCAGCTATCTGGGGCGCGTGAACGCCTGATATGGCTGATCGTAAGGCTGACAAGGGTCGGCACCAGGCGCGCAAGCGTGCGGTCGACTTGCTGTTCGAGGCCGAGGCTCGTGGATTGACCCCGGCCGAGGTGGCCGATGGGCGTATCGCGCTGGCCGAGGCCAACACCGATATCTCACTGCTGAATCCCTACACGGTGACGGTCGCGCGCGGCGTCACCGAGCACGCCCCCCACATAGACGAGCTGATCACCGCGCACCTGCAGGGCTGGACGTTGGAGCGGCTGCCGGCCGTGGACCGCGCCATCCTGAGGGTGGCGGTGTGGGAGTTGCTGCACGCCGACGACGTGCCCGAACCGGTGGCCGTCGACGAGGCGGTCGAACTGGCCAAGGAACTGTCCACCGACGACTCGCCCGGCTTCGTCAACGGAGTGCTCGGCCAGGTCATGCTGGTCACTCCGCAAATCCGGGCGGCCGCCGCTGCGGTGCGGAGCGCCCCCGAGGCGTGATCCGCCCCGGGGGCGCGCTATCGGGCGTTAGCCGCGGGCGGCCTTGGCGTTGGCCATCAGCTCTTCGACACGTTCGCGCTTGGCGCGGTTCTCGAAGACACCGTCTTGCTTGAAGTAGGTTCCGACGATCGCGCCGTCGGCCAGCGCCAGCTGATCGGCGACGTTGTCGGCCCTGACGCCGGTGTTGACGAATACCGGCACGGCTCCGGCGGATTTCTTGACGACCGAGAGCGCGGCGAGATCGGTTGGGGCGCCTGCGGTTAGCCCCGAGACGCAGATGGCGTCGGGCAGGGTGGCGAACACCGTCGTGCGGGTGACCGATGCCAGATCCCGCTGGGCAAGGTAGGTCGCCGATTCGGGAACGATGTTGAAGAACAGCTTCACTCCGGCACCACCGACCCGGGCCCGGTGCCGAGCGACTTCGCCGATGTTGGTGTCCCACAAGCCGAAGTCGCTGGCGTAGACACCGGTGAAGATCTCGCGGACGTACTGCGCGCCGGTGGCCACGGCGAGGTCGATCGAGGCGCGGCCGTCCCACAAGACATTGACGCCGTAGGGGATCGAGATGTCGCCAAGCAGTTCACCGATGATGCGCGCCATGGTGATTGCGGTGATCGGTTCGGTCTTCGTCAGGTAGGGCAGGCTGAACTCGTTGGAGATCATGATGCCGTCCACCCCGCCCTGCTGGAGCGCGTCGAGTTCCTCTTTGGCCCGGTCGACCACGGCCGTGAGGCCGCCGCGGGTGTCGTATCCGGGATCGCCGGGTAGCGCGGAGAGGTGAAGCATCGCGATGACGGGCTTCTGTACGGAGAAGACCTCGCGCACCCAATCGGCCATGTGAGTCCCTTTCAGTTCGGTCTGTCTTTTTCTAACGCACTATCGTCGTGAACTGCAATAAAATCACATCAATTACTCGAAATCTTCGTGAACTGTTGCAGTCTGACCGTTAAGACCTTACATTGACGTCACGTTTTCGTGAATCAGTCACAAGGCAAGGAGCGGGCCAACTGGTGTCAGCCAAGACGCGGCGTGCGCAGATAGAACAGCGTGTCCTCGACGAGGGAGAGATCGAGTACGCGTCGCTGGCGCAGGAGTATGGCGTGTCCGAGATGACCATCCGCCGCGACGTCGACGCGCTGGAAGCCTCGGGTCTGGTCCGTCGCGTCACCGGCGGCGCGATCGCGGCCTACCGCAAGGCCGAAGAACCGTCCTTCGAGAGCCGCGCCGTGCGATCGGCGACCGAGAAGCGCCACATCGCCGAGGCCGCCGTCGAGCTGCTCGAGCCGGGGGAGACCGTCATCCTCGACAGCGGCAGCACCGTGCTGGCGGTGGCCCGGGCTATCCGCGGTCGCCGGCTTGGGCTCACGATCGTGACGCCAAGCCTGTTGGCGGCCATCGAACTCGCCGACGAGCCGGACACCACGGTCATCGTTACCGGGGGCAACCTGCGACCCGGCGAGCTGAGTCTGATCGGTTTCGAGACCGAGTCGGCATACCAGATGTACAACTGCGACACCTACATCATGGGCGTCGCCGGGGTTGATCCGATCCGAGGCCTGACCGACTACCACCGGGTCGAGGGCAGTGCCAAGCGCGCAGCCGCCGGAGCCGCCGACCGCATCATCGTCGTCGCCGACGAATCGAAGCTCGGCCGGGTGCAGCTGTTGACCGTGGCCCCGCTGAGCGCGGTCGGCCACATCGTCACCGACAGTCACCCCGAGCATCCCACCCTGGTCGCCGCGCGCGGCCTGGGAGTCGACGTCATCTGCGTAGACCGCGACGATCGGTCCGGCGCCGTCGCCCCGGATGAGGCCTCATGAGCGCCTATACGATAGGCGTCGACATCGGCACGACCGGCACCAAGACCGTGCTCTTCGATGCCGACCGCGGTATCGTCGGGCAAACCAGCCGCCCGTCAACGCTTTTCAGCGACCACCCCGGCTGGGCCGAGGCCGACCCGGACCAGTGGCTGGCCAACGTGATCAGCTCGATCACCGAGGTCGTCACCGGTGCCGGCATCGCGGCGTCCGACGTCAAGGCGATCGCCACCACCGGCATGGTGCCGGCGGTGATCGCTATCGACACCGACGGCCGGCCGCTGCGCCGCGCGATCCTGCAGAACGACGCCCGGGCGACTGGCGAGATCCGCACGCTGGCAACGGCGCTGGCCGGCATCGACCTGGTGGCCCTGACGGGTGCCGCGCTCACCCAGCAGTCGGTGGCGCCCACCGCACTGTGGTTGCAGCGCAATGAGCCCGATATCGCCTCGCATACGGCGCATTTCGTGGGCTCCTACGACTGGCTGTTGATCGCACTTGGCGCCGCCCCGCACGTCGAGAAGAACTGGGCGCTGGAATCGGGTCTGTTCACGATCGGCGGCCAACCCGTCGACGCGGTGATGGCTGCCGCCGGGATCGCCCCCGCGGTCCTGCCGCCCGTGCTCCAACCTGGTGAGGTGGCGGGCGCGCTGAGCGCGCAGATGGCCGAGCGGACCGGACTGGCGGCCGGCACCCCACTGGTGGTCGGCGGCGCCGACCACGTGCTGTCGGCGTTTGCCGCCGGTGTCGAGGAACACGGTGACTGGCTGGTGAAACTCGGTGGGGCCGGCGACATCCTGGTGGCCAGCGACGATCCCATCGTCGACGGGCGGCTCTACCTGGACGCTCATCCGGTGCCCGGCCGGTGGCTCCCCAACGGCTGCATGGCCACCAGCGGCAGTCTGATCCGCTGGTTCCAAAGCATCGTCGGCGGTGAGGATCTGCTCCGCCTGGACGACGAAGCGCAGCGGTGCCGGCCCGCCCAGGTGCTCTGCCTGCCCTACTTCCTGGGTGAGAAGAGCCCGCTGCACGATCCCGACCTGCGCGGGGTGTATGCCGGTCTGCACCTGGGCACCACCCGCGCCGACCTGTACCGATCGACGTTGGAGGCCATCGCCTTCGGGTTTCGCCACCACGTCGAGGTGTTCGCCGAACTGGGGATCGAACTCGGCCGAGCATCGGTGACCAACGGCGGTAGCAAGTCCACGCTGTGGAAGCAGATCCACGCCGAGGTGTTGGGGGTGCCGCTGTATCCCGTTGTCGACCATCCCGGCGCATCGCTGGGCGCCGCGCTCATCGCGGCTGTCGGGGTGGGCGCACTTGCGGGATGGGATCAGTGCCGGCGCTTCATCGTCCTCGGGGATCCGGTGCTGCCCGACCCCGACAACGTCGCCGCTTACGACGCGGCCTACCGGGAATGGCGGGCGCTGGCCGACGCCACCGCCGGCATCTCCCATTCGATAGCTGAAAGGACTCGTCAATGAGCAAGACCGTGGTCGTCACCGGAGCAGGCTCGGGCATCGGCAAGGCCATCGCCACCGTTCTGGCACAGCGGAGTTGGCGCGTCGTGGTCACCGATCTGGACCCCGACGCCGCGAGAGCCGTTGCCGCCCAACTAGAGGACACCGCCGGGCTCGGACACGAAGCGATCCGGCTGGACGTCACTGACCCGGTGGAGGTCGCCGCCGTCGCCGACGATGTCGCCGATCGCCTCGGGCTGGATGCCTGGATGAGCAATGCCGGTATCTCCTTCATGGCGCCGTTTCTCGAGGTATCCCTGGACAACTACGACCTCACGATGGACATCAACCTGAAGGGCGTCTTCATCTGTGGACAGGCTGCCGCCCGCGCGATGGTCCGGACCGGCCGGCGCGGCGCCATCGTCAACACCGCGTCGATGGCGGGCAAGCAGGGTCGCGTGCCGTATCTGTCCGACTACGTCGCCTCGAAGTACGGCGTCGTCGGGTTGACCCAGGCGATGGCCTTCGAGCTTGCCGAACACGGCATCACCGTCAACTGCGTGTGTCCCGGCTTCGTCGCGACGCCGATGCAGTCCAGGGAACTGGAATGGGAGGCGCAGCTTCGCGGCTCGACCCCCGAGGAGGTCAGGCAGGCGTGGATCGACGACACGCCGCTCGGCCGTTTGCAGCAGCCGGAGGACGTGGCCTACAGCGTCGCGTTCCTGCTGTCCGATGACGCCCGGTTCATCACCGGCGAGGCGCTTGCCGTCAACGGCGGCGCCTACATGGATTAGCCCGACCGATAACGAAATGGGGAAGCAATGAACCTGAAAAATCCAGGGTTGCGGCGCGCCGTAACCTGTCTGGGCGCCATCGGCGCCTCGGTGCTCCTCCTGTCGGGGTGCGCGGGCAGCGGCGGGCCGGAAACTACGACCGCCACCGGTTCGGGCAAGGTCCCGACCGACACGTCGGGCACCGTCAACATCCTGATGGAGAACGTCCCCGACACCGACATCGTCAAATCGCTGATCCCTGAGTTCAACAAGACCTACCCCAACATCAAGGTCACCATCGAGCCGCAGACCTACGATCAGATCCGCGACAAGCTGGTCGCGTCGTTCCAGGCGCCCAAGGCGACCTACGACCTCGTCGTCGTCGACAACGTCTGGATGAAGGACTTCGTGGCCGCCAACTGGTTGCAGCCGTTGGATTCTCGCATCGACTCGACACCGGACTACGACTACGCCGACTTCTTCAAGCCGCTCACCGACATCGACACCATCGACGGTAAGCGCTATGCCGTGCCGTTCTACAACTACGCCCTCGGCTACATCTACAACGTGCCCGACTATCAGAAGGCGGGGCTGGCCGAGCCGAAGACGCTCGACGAACTGGTGGCCAACTCCAAGAAACTGGTGCAGGGCGACCGGGCCGGGATCGCGATGCAACCGCAGCGCGGTTACAAGGTGTTCGAGGAATGGGCCAACTTCCTGTTCGCGGCCGGCGGCTCGATCTACGACGATTCCGGCAAGTACACCCTCGACACCCCCGAGGCCAAGAAGGCGCTCGCGGCCTACGTCGACCTGTACAACACCGCCGCCCCGAAGAACAGCCTGAACTGGGGCTTCGACGAGGCGGGCCGGTCGGTGGCCAGCGGACAGTCGGCCTCCCTGGTCAGCTACAACTGGAACCTGCCGTCGCTGAACGCACCCGATGGCACGGCGGCCAAGTCCGGTGTCGGTCCGTTCAAGCTCGCGGCGATGCCCGGCGGTGTCGATGTGCTGGGCTCGTGGAGCTGGGCGATTCCCTCCAACTCCGGAAACTCCGACGCCGCTTGGGCGTTCGCCTCGTGGCTGACGTCAAAGCCCATCGACGTCGAACGGGTGGTCAAGGGTGGCGCGGTGATCCGGACCAGTAGCACCCAAGATCCCAAGGTGCTCGGTGACGGGTTCGGGTCGGACTACTACGCGGTGGTCAAAGACATTCTCTCCAAGGCCAAGCCGCTGAGTAACCAGACCAGTGCCGAGGAGATGATCCAGGCCGTCGGGACCGAGCTGAACGAAGCCGTGGCCGGCACCAAGAGCATCGACGATGCCCTGCGTGATGCCCAGGCTGCCGCGGAGAAGACCAGAGGCTGACCCGGTGACCCATCCGACGGCCGTGACGACGAGGGAGGACACGACATGACCAGGTTCAAGTACGGGATGTTGAGTCCGCTGCTGGCGCTGTTCGTCGCGGTCGTCGGATTCCCGCTGCTGTACGCGCTGTACCTGAGCGCCACCGACTACAAGCTCACCGACCGGCGGGCCCCGCACTTCGTCGGTGTGACCAACTACGTCAACACCCTGACCAACGCCGACTTCTGGCAGGCGTTCGGCACCACCGCCACCTACGTCCTCGTGGCGGTACTGCTGGAACTGGTGATCGGCCTGGTGCTGGCGATGGCCCTGCAGCGGCAGAAGTGGGCTCGTGACCTCACCCGGGCCATGCTGTTGGCCCCGATGTTCATCACACCGGTGGCCGTCGGTTTGACGTTCCGGTTCCTGCTCAACGATCAGCTCGGCGCAATCCCGTTCGTGCTCAAGAAGCTCGGCATCGACTTCGACTTCCTGGGTTCGGGCCACGCGCTGTACACCCTGGCGCTCATCGACGTGTGGCAGTGGACGCCGTTCATGGTGCTGCTGTTGATCGCCGGCTTGGAGTCGATCCCCAAACAGCCGCTGGAGGCGGCCCGCGTCGACGGTGCGCCGCCCTGGTACGTGTTCTGGCGGGTGATCCTGCCGCTGCTGCGCCCGGTGCTGGCCGTCGCGGTGCTGCTGCGCGCACTGGATGCGATGAAAGTCTTCGAGTACGTCTACGCCACCACCAAAGGTGGACCGGGCACCGAAACCCAAACGCTGCAGTACTACACGTATCAGACCGGCGTCCAATTCTTCCGGCTCGGCAGCGCGGCCTCGATGGCGTTCGTGGTGCTGGCGGTGGTGCTCACCGCCGTGGTGATCACCTTCCGGATGTTGGAAAGGAACCGGGAAGCATGAGCGGCATCAAGGGCTACACCCTGGTCCGGATCCTGGTGCTCTGGATCGCCGTCGTCGTCGTGGTGATACCGATCGCCTGGATCGTGCTGGCCAGCTTCAAGACTCCGGTGCAGCTCAACGACCCGGCACTGGTCTTCTTCACCCCGAACCTCGACAGCTGGCGTTCGGTGCTGTCCTCGGGCATCCTCGACGCCGCCGCCCGCAGCTTCCTGGTCGCGTTCATCAGCGTCGCCATCAGCCTCGTCGTGGGCTGTATGGGCGCCTACGCGATCACCAAGTACCGTGCCGGCGGCACCGCAACCCGGTTCGGATTGCTTGCCGCGCAGATGATTCCGCCGGCTGTGCTGGTCTTTCCCTTCCTCACCATGGCCTACGCGCTGCGCCTGCAGGACAGCCTGGTGCCGGTCATTTTCGCGCACCTGAGCTTCGTCGCGCCGGTGGTCACCTGGTTTCTGATCGGCTTCTTCGAGGCGGTACCGAAGTCCATCGAAGAGCAGGCCCGCGTCGACGGGTTCGGCCGGTTCCGGGCCTTCCTGCTGGTGGTACTGCCCCAGGTCCTGCCGGGTATCGGCGCCTCGGCGATCTTCGGGTTCACCCTGTCGTGGAACGACATGTTCTACGGGCTGATCCTGGCTCCCGGTAACGCCAAGATCCTTCCGGTCGCCATCGCCGGGTTCAACACGTTCCGCGGCGTGCAGATCGGGTCGATGTGCGCGGCGATCCTCATCGCCGTGGTCCCGGTCGTCATTGCAAGCTTCTTCGTTCAGCGCCGCCTGGTCCAGGGCATCAGCGGCGGAGCGGTCAAGACCTAGAGCAGGGCAGGAGAAGACGTAAACACCATGGCGACAGTCACATTCAGCGGTGTGAACAAGTCCTTCGGGGACGTTCGCATCGTCCACGATCTCAACCTGGAGATGCCCGACGGCTCGTTCACCGTGCTGGTAGGTCCGTCCGGGTGCGGCAAGTCCACCTCGCTGCGCATGCTGGCCGGTCTGGAGCCGGTCACCTCCGGCACCGTCCGGATCGGCGACAAGGATGTCACCGCACTGGAACCCAAGGACCGCGATATCGCGATGGTGTTCCAGAACTACGCGTTGTACCCCCACCTGACGGTGGAGCAGAACATCGCCTTCCCGTTGCGCGCGAAGAGGGTTGCCAAGGCACAGGCGCGCGAGCGCGCCGCGGCGGTCGCCGAGACGCTCGGTCTCACCGGTGCACTGTCCCGAAAGCCCAAGGATCTCAGCGGTGGTCAGCAGCAGCGCGTCGCGATCGGGCGGGCGATCATCCGCGAGCCCGAGGTGTTCCTGTTCGACGAGCCGTTGAGCAACCTGGACGCCAAGCTGCGGGTCGAGACCCGCACCGAGCTGCTGCGCATCCAGCGTCGGCTGGGTATCACCTCGCTGTACGTGACCCACGACCAGGAGGAGGCGATGACCCTCTCGGACCGGATGGTCGTCATGAACGAGGGTCGCGTCGCCCAGCAGGGTGCTCCGCTGGAGGTCTACAACAAGCCGGCCAGCACCTTCGTCGCGGGATTCGTCGGCAGTCCGAAGATGAACCTGGTGCCCGGGGTGATCACCGACGAGGTGTTCCGCTCCGCCGACGGCCTGGTGCTTCCCGTTGGTCGCGTCGTGGCACGGCGATCCGATCCGGTCATCATCGGATTCCGCCCGGAGCATCTGATGCTGACCCGGGCCGACTCTGACGCTCCGCTCGGCTCGACCGGCCGCGTCGCCCTCATCGAGCACCTAGGACCCCGCGCGATCTTCGCCGTCGAGGCGCCCGGCTGCACCCTTGTCAGCGTGCTCGACATCGCCCAGCTGGGCGACCTCGCCGAAGGCGACCCGGTGGCGATGTCGATCCGGCACGGCGGCGTGCATGTCTTCGACCCGGTCACCGGCGCCCGGATCGAGTCGTCAGGAGGCGGCCACCGATGACAACAGCGGTCGAGCTGCTCGACGTTGCCCTGCAGGCCGCGCGCTGCGGCGCCGACGTGCTGTTGGCAGGTGCCCGAGGTGATCTCGAGGTCACCACCAAGGGGGAGGAGGGCAACCTGGTGACCAATGTCGACATCGCCGCCGAGCGGGCGGTACGTGCGGTCATCGAGGCCCGCCGGCCCGCCGACGAGATCACCGGCGAGGAACTGCCGCCGGCGGGCCGGGAGCAGAGCGCACCGGTGCGATGGTCGATTGATCCGCTCGACGGGACCACCAACTTCACCAGGGGAATCCCGTACTACGCGACGTGTGTGGGGGCCGCCGACGCCGACGGGCGCTGGCTGGCCGGCGCCGTCGTGGCACCGGTCCTGGCCAAGACCTATTTCGCGCACCGCGACGGCGGAGCCTGGCTCGCCGACTCCCGCGGGATCCGTCGGCTCACCGGACCTGCCGATGGGCGGGGAGCGCGGTTGCTCGGGATGGGCTACTCGTATTCGGCGGAGGTGCGCAGCGAACAGTTCGTGGCGACCGCCGAGCACATGCGTGCCTACACCGACGCCCGGATCTTCGGGTCAGCGGCGCTGGCGATCTGCGCCGTCGCCGAGGGCGCCATCGACGGATTCGTCGAAACCGATCTGGGCGAACATGATTGGGCCGCGGCGGCCGTCATCGCCGAAGAGGCCGGGCTGCGGGTCAGCCGGCCGGGACCGGGGTCCTCGGCGCTGACCGTGGAGCGCTGACCTACAGGCCCAGCGCGGCGTAGGTACGGCGGACGAACTTGGGCTGTACCGACTGCAGCTTGGCCATCGAGGTGTTGCCGGCCACCGCCGCGGCGGGCGCGGTCAGGTTCGGGTAGTTCTGGATCAGATAGATCAAGATCAGGTCGTTGGCCGGGTCGGCCTGCCACCACGTGCCGTAGGCGCCTGGCCAGCTGAAGGTGCCCAGCCCGCCGGGGCCGTACAACTGCGCCGACTTGGCCGGGTCGGTGACCACCGACAGGTTCAGGCCGAACCCGCGGCCCACCCAGAACGGCATCCCCAGGAACGGGTAGTTCTTCTGCTCAGCGGTCAGCCGGTCGGTGCGCATCGCCTGCACCGACTCCGCGGAGAGCACCCGCCCCCCGTCGACCTCGCCGCCGCTCAGCAGCATCCGGGCGAAGCGCAGGTAGTCGTCGACGGTCGTCACCAGGCTCGCGCCGCCCTGACAGAACCGCGGCTCGGTCACCGGGATCGGGCCCATCGCGTCATGGTGCAGCCCGGTCTCCTGGTCCAGGCGGTACATCGTGGCCGCCCGGGCCCGCTTGGTCGGCGAGATGAAGAAACCGGTGTCGGTCATGCCCAGCGGATCGAAGATCCGTTCGGAGAGCACGGTGTGCAGCGGCTTGCCCGCGATGCGCGACACAGCGATGCCGAGCACATCGGTGGCGTGGCTGTAGGTGAGCCGGTCCCCGGGCTGATGGACCAGCGGCAGCTGGGCGATCTCGGCAAGCCAGTGGTCCTGGTCCTGGCGCAGCGACACCTTGCCGTAAGCCCGGCTCAGCGGGCCCTGTACCGAGAACATGTAGGCCAGCCCACTGCGGTGGGTCATCAGGTCGTCGATCGTGATGGGCCGTCGCGCCGGCTCGGTGCGGTCCAGCGGCCCGGCCGGATCCAGCAGCACCTGCATATCGGCCAGCTCGGGCAGCCACCGGCTGACCGGATCCGACAGTGTGAGCTTGCCCTCTTCGGCGAGCGACAGCGCCGCCGCCACGGTCACCGGCTTGGTCATCGAGGCGATCCGGAAGATGGTGTCCCGCTGCATCGGCAGGCCGGCCTCGACGTCGCGATAGCCGATCTCGTTGACCTGCAGCACTTTTCCGTGCTGCCAGGCCAGCGTAACCGCGCCGGCCAGCAGTCCGGAATCCACTGCCTGAACGACAGAGCTGCGGTTGTCTCCGAGATTCACCGGGTCGAGTCTACCCAGCCGCCGGCGCGGTGATCGAGCCGAAGCAGTGCTAAACTGCCCGACAGTTCGACATCCTTTAACGATCCGTCCAGAGAGGCGGAGAAGGAGGTCCGGTCAGCTCGTGGGCTCCACCGACCGTGAATTGATGTCCGGTGCGGACGTCGGTAGAACCGTTTCCCGCATCGCCCACCAGATCATCGAAAAGACCGCTCTGGACGCGCCTGACGCTCCCCGCGTGATCCTGCTCGGCATCCCGACCAGGGGTGTCACCCTGGCCAACCGGCTGGCCGAGAAAATCACCGAGTTCTCCGGTGTCAGCGTCGAGTGTGGCGGCCTGGACATCACGCTGTACCGCGACGACCTGGACTTCAAGCCGCCGCGCGCGCTGGAGAAGACGTCGATCCCCACCGGCGGAATCGACGGTGCCCTGGTGATCCTGGTCGACGACGTCCTGTACACCGGGAGATCGGTCCGCTCGGCACTGGACGCTCTGCGCGACATCGGCCGGCCGAAGGTGGTGCAGCTGGCGGTGCTCGTCGACCGCGGCCACCGTGAGCTGCCGCTGCGGGCGGACTACGTCGGCAAGAACGTGCCCACGTCGCGCAGCGAGAACGTCAAGGTCCGGCTGGTGGAGGATGACGGCGTCGAGGGCATTTGGATTGCGCCCCAGGGAGGACCTGCGCGATGACGATCAGACATCTGCTGTCGGCGGGCGACCTGACCCGCGACCAGGCCACCGCGATCCTCGACGACGCCGACCGGTTCCGCCAGGCGCTGCTGGGCCGCGAGGTCAAGAAGCTGCCCACCCTGCGCGGGCGCACCATCATCACGATGTTCTACGAGAACTCCACCCGCACCCGGGTGTCCTTCGAGGTGGCCGGCAAGTGGATGAGCGCCGACGTCATCAACGTCAGCGCCTCGGGATCCTCGGTGGCCAAGGGCGAATCGCTGCGCGACACCGCGCTGACCCTGCGGGCCGCCGGCGCCGACGCCCTGATCATCCGCCATCCCGCCTCCGGCGCCGCTCAGCAACTGGCGGAGTGGACGCTGGAGGCCGACGGTAGTGGACCATGCGTCATCAACGCCGGCGACGGGACCCACGAGCACCCGACCCAGGCGCTGCTGGATGCGTTGACGCTGCGCCAGCGCCTCGGCGACATCGAGGGCCGTCGGGTCGTCATCGTCGGCGATATCCTGCACAGCCGAGTGGCACGCTCCAACGTGACGCTGCTGTCCACCCTGGGCGCCGAGGTGGTGCTGGTCGCCCCGCCGACGCTGCTGCCGGTGGGGGTCTCCGAGTGGCCGGTCACCGTGGCCCACGATCTCGACGCCGAACTGCCCGCCGCCGACGCGGTGCTGATGCTGCGGGTGCAGGCCGAGCGGATGAACGGCGGGTTTTTCCCCTCGGAGCGGGAGTACTCCATCCGCTACGGGCTGTCCGACCGCAGGCAGGCGCTGCTGCCCGGGCACGCCGTGGTGCTGCACCCCGGCCCGATGCTGCGCGGCATGGAGATCTCCTTTGCCGCCGCTGACTCATCGCAATCGGCTGTGCTGCAACAGGTTTCCAACGGTGTGCATGTCCGGATGGCGGTGTTGTTCCATCTGCTGGTGGGTACGGATGAGGCGGTGTCGGTATGACAGATTCAAATCCCGGGTCGCTTCGCTCCTGCCCGCCGATCCTGATTCGCGGTGTGCGCCTTTACGGCGAGGGCGATCAGGTCGACGTGTTGGTGGCCGACGGCCAGATCGCAGAGATCGGCCCGAAGCTGACGGTTGCCGACGATGTCGATGTGATCGAGGCCGCCGGGCAGGTGTTGCTGCCCGGTTTCGTCGACCTGCACACCCATCTGCGTGAACCCGGCCGCGAATACGCTGAGGACATCGAAACCGGTTCGGCGGCAGCGGCATTGGGCGGATTCACCGCGGTCTTCGCGATGGCCAACACCGATCCGGTGGCCGACAGCCCGGTAGTGACCGACCACGTCTGGCGACGCGGTCAGCAAGTCGGCCTTGTCGACGTGCACCCGGTCGGCGCCGTCACGGTCGGCCTGGAAGGCAAGCAGCTCACCGAGATGGGGCTGATGGCCGGCGGCCTGGCTCAGGTGAAGATGTTCTCTGACGACGGCACCTGCGTGCACGATCCGCTGGTGATGCGCCGCGCGCTGGAGTACGCCAGCGGGCTGGGCGTGCTGATCGCCCAGCACGCCGAGGAGCCGCGGCTGACCGTCGGAGCCGTCGCCCACGAGGGACCCAACGCCGCCAAGCTCGGGTTGGCCGGCTGGCCGCGCTCGGCCGAGGAATCCATCGTCGCCCGCGACGCGATCCTGGCCCGCGACGCCGGGGCGCGGGTGCACATCTGCCATGCATCCACCGCCGGAACCGTCGAGCTCATCAAATGGGCTAAGCAGCAGGGTATTTCGATCACCGCCGAGGTTACGCCGCACCACCTGATGCTCGATGACAGCAGGCTGGCCACCTATGACGGGGTGAACCGGGTCAACCCGCCGCTGCGGGAGGCCGCCGACGCCGTGGCGCTGCGCCAGGCGCTGGCCGACGGGGTGCTCGACTGTGTGGCCACCGACCACGCGCCGCACGCCGAGCACGAGAAGTGCTGCGAGTTCTCCGTTGCCCGCCCCGGCATGCTCGGCCTGCAGACCGCGCTGTCGGTCGTGGTCGAGACGATGGTGAATTCCGGCTTGCTGGACTGGCGCGGGGTGGCCCGGGTGATGAGCGAGAACCCGGCCCGCATCGTCGGCCTCGACGACCAGGGCCGCCCGCTGGAGGTGGGGGAGCCGGCCAACCTCGTGGTTGTCGACCCCGACGCGACCTGGACCGTCGAGGGCACCGAGCTGGCCAGCCGCTCGGCCAACACCCCCTTCGCGTCGATGACGTTGCCAGCGACGGTCACCGCGACGCTGCTGCGCGGCACGGTGACGGCGCGGGACGGAAAGAGCCCGGCATCATGACCGAGATCGACGAAATGGCGTGCCCCATGCGCAGTTTCGCGCCCGGTTGTCGGTTTGGGTGGGAGGCGGCATGAACACCGGCACGGCGGTCGGGTCGTTCGTCTTCGCCTTCGTGATCGTCGTGATCATCGGCCTGGTGATCCACCGGATACTGGGTGGCTGGAAGCACCGGGCGCAGCGGCAGGTCGAGCTGATCGGCGAGATGCCGCCGATGCCCGACCTACTCAGCTCGGCGACCGTCGCCCCCACCAGGGGCCTCTACGTGGGCAGCACCCTGGCACCGAACTGGCTGGACCGCGTCGCGGTCGGTGATCTGGGCTTCCGGTCCAAGGCGGTTCTCACCCGCTACCCCGAGGGCATCCTGCTCGAGCGGTCCGGCGCGACGCCGATTTGGATCCCGCAGGACGCGATCACCGCTATCCGTACCGAGCGCGCAATGGCGGGCAAGGTCATCCCGGGTGGCCGGGCCAGGTCCGAGTCGCCGGCGGGGATTCTGGCGATTCGGTGGCGGCTGCCGTCGGGCACCGAGATCGATACGGGCTTTCGTGGCGACGACCGCCGCGACTACGCCCGCTGGACAACAGGAGAAGCAGCGTGACGGGCAGTGCACACCTAGTACTGGAGGATGGCCGGGTTTACACCGGCGTCGAGTTCGGTGCGGTCGGGGAGACGCTGGGCGAGGCGGTGTTCTCCACCGGCATGTCCGGCTACCAGGAGACGTTGACCGACCCCAGCTACCACCGCCAGATCGTGGTGGCCACCGCCCCGCAGATCGGTAACACCGGGTGGAACCACGAGGACGCCGAGAGCCGCGGCGACCAGATATGGGTGGCCGGGTATGCCGTCCGCGACCCGTCCCCGCGTGCGTCGAACTGGCGGGCCACCGGAACGCTGGACGACGAGCTGAAACGGCAGAACATCGTCGGGATCGCCGGTATCGACACCCGCGCGGTGGTGCGGCACCTGCGCAGTCGCGGGTCGATGAAGGCTGGTGTGTTCTCCGGGCCCGCGCTGGCCGATACCGAGGAGATGCTGCGCCGGGTGCGCAGCCAGCCCCCCATGCTCGGCGCCGATCTCGCCGGGCAGGTCAGCGCACCGCAGACCTACATCGTTGAACCCGAAGGGCCACAACGGTTCACCGTGGTCGCACTTGACCTCGGCATCAAGACCAACACCCCGCGCAACTTCGCCCTGCGCGGAATCAAGACCCACGTGCTGCCGTCGAATGCGACCTTCGAGCAGATCGCCGACCTCAAGCCAGACGGGGTGTTCCTGTCCAACGGACCCGGGGACCCGGCCACCGCCGACCACGTCGTCGCCGTGACCCGTGCGGTCCTCGGAGCCGATATCCCGTTGTTCGGGATTTGTTTCGGCAATCAGATCCTGGGCCGGGCGCTCGGGCGGTCCACCTACAAGATGCCGTTCGGCCACCGCGGCATCAACGTGCCGGTCATCGACCACGCCACCGGGGCGGTGGCGATCACCGCGCAGAACCACGGTTTCGCGCTCGAGGGGGAGGCCGGCGAGCACTTCGACACCGACTTCGGCCAGGCGGTGGTCAGCCACACCTGCGCCAACGACGGGGTCGTCGAGGGCATCAAACTGGTCAGCGGACGGGCCTTCTCGGTTCAGTACCACCCCGAGGCCGCGGCTGGGCCGCACGACGCCAACTACCTTTTCGACCAGTTCGTCGACCTGATGGACGGGAACAAGTGACCGCGCCTGCCCACGCCGCCACTTCCGCAACATTCGCGCACGCTCGCGAGGAGAAATAGATGCCACGCCGCACCGACCTCAACCACGTCCTGGTCATCGGCTCCGGGCCGATCGTCATCGGGCAGGCCTGCGAGTTCGACTACTCGGGTACCCAGGCGTGCCGGGTGCTCCGCGCCGAGGGGCTGACGGTCAGCCTGGTCAACTCCAATCCGGCCACGATCATGACCGACCCCGAATATGCCGACTTCACTTACGTCGAGCCGATCACCCCGGCATTCGTCGAGAAAGTTCTCGCCCAGCAGGCCGCGCGCGGTAACCGGATCGACGCCCTGCTGGCCACCCTGGGTGGGCAGACCGCACTGAACACCGCGGTGGCGCTGTATGAGAACGGGGCGCTGGAGCGCTACGGCGTTGAGCTCATCGGCGCGGACTTCGAGGCCATCCAGCGCGGTGAAGATCGCCAGAAGTTCAAGGACATCGTCGCCAAAGTCGGTGGCGAGTCGGCGAAGTCGCGGGTCTGCTACACCATGGCCGAGGTCCGCGACACGGTCACCGAACTGGGTCTTCCTGTCGTCGTTCGCCCCTCTTTCACGATGGGCGGGCTGGGCTCCGGGATGGCGCACTCGCTCGAGGACGTCGAGCGGATGGCCGGCGACGGCCTGGCCGCTTCCCCCTCGGCGAACGTACTCATCGAGGAATCCATCTACGGGTGGAAGGAATACGAGCTCGAGTTGATGCGTGACAGCCGCGACAACGTGGTGGTGGTCTGCTCGATCGAGAACGTCGACCCGATGGGCGTGCATACCGGCGACTCGGTCACCGTCGCGCCGGCAATGACGCTGACCGACCGCGAGTACCAGAAGATGCGCGATCTGGGTATCGCGATCCTGCGCGAGGTCGGCGTCGACACCGGCGGCTGCAACATCCAATTCGCGGTCGACCCGAAAGACGGCCGGCTGATCGTCATCGAAATGAACCCGCGGGTGTCGCGGTCGAGTGCGCTGGCCTCCAAGGCCACCGGCTTCCCGATCGCCAAGATCGCCGCCAAACTGGCGATCGGCTACACCCTCGACGAGATCGTCAACGACATCACCAAGGAAACCCCGGCCTGTTTCGAGCCGACGTTGGACTATGTCGTGGTCAAGGCCCCGCGGTTCGCCTTCGAGAAGTTCCCCGGCGCGGACCCGACGCTGACCACCACCATGAAGTCGGTGGGCGAGGCGATGTCGCTGGGCCGCAACTTCGTCGAGGCGCTCGGCAAGGTGATGCGCTCACTGGAGACCACTCGCGCCGGGTTCTGGACCGCACCCGACGACGACGGCTGGGTCGCCGAGGTTTTGGAGCGGTTACGCACGCCCACAGAGGGGCGGCTCTACGATGTCGAGCTCGCGCTGCGGCTGGGCGCCGGCGTCGAGGAGGTTGCGCAGGCCTCCGGCATCGACCCGTGGTTCGTCGAGCAGGTCAACGGGCTGGTGGCGCTGCGCCACGAGCTGATCGACGCGCCGGTGCTCGACGAACAGCTGCTGCGCCGGGCCAAGCACAACGGGCTGTCGGATCGCCAGATCTCCTCGCTGCGTCCGGAATTGGCTGGCGAGGCCGGGGTGCGGACGCTGCGTCAACGCCTGGGCATCCACCCGGTGTTCAAGACCGTCGACACCTGCGCGGCCGAGTTCGAGGCCAAGACGCCCTATCACTACTCGAGCTACGAACTCGACCCCGCAGCCGAGACCGAGGTCGCCCCGCAGGTCGACCGGCCCAAGGTACTGATCCTTGGCTCGGGACCCAACCGGATTGGGCAGGGCATCGAATTCGACTACAGCTGTGTGCATGCGGCGGCCACGCTGAGCGAGGCGGGGTTCGAGACCGTCATGGTCAACTGCAATCCCGAGACCGTGTCCACCGACTACGACACCGCCGACCGGCTGTACTTCGAGCCGCTGACCTTCGAGGACGTGCTCGAGGTCTTTCACGCCGAATCCGAGTCCGGCAAGGGCGGTCCCGGTGTGGTCGGGGTGATCGTGCAGCTCGGCGGTCAGACTCCGCTCGGGCTGGCGCAGCGCCTGGCCGACGCCGGTGTCCCGATCGTCGGGACCCGCCCCGAGGCCATCGACCTGGCCGAGGACCGCGGCCGGTTCGGGCAGGTGCTGGCCAGCGCCGGCCTGCCTGCCCCGAAGTTCGGCATGGCCACCAGCTTCGAGGAGGCCCGCGAGATCGCCGCCCGGATCGGCTATCCCGTGCTGGTGCGGCCGTCCTATGTGCTCGGTGGCCGCGGTATGGAGATCGTCTACGACGAGACGACGCTGCACGGTTACATCACCCGCGCCACCCAGCTCTCGCCCGAGCATCCGGTCCTGGTCGACCGGTTCCTCGAGGACGCCATCGAGATCGACGTCGACGCACTGTGCGACGGAACCGAGGTCTACATCGGTGGGGTGATGGAGCACATCGAGGAGGCCGGCATCCACTCCGGCGACTCGGCGTGCGCGCTGCCGCCGGTCACCTTGGGGCGCAGTGACATCGAGGCGGTGCGGCGGGCCACCGAGGCCATCGCGCACGGCGTCGGCGTGGTCGGCCTGCTGAACGTGCAGTACGCGCTCAAGGACGATGTGCTGTACGTGCTGGAGGCCAACCCGCGCGCCAGCCGGACGGTACCGTTCGTGTCGAAGGCCACCGCCATCCCGCTGGCCAAGGCCTGTGCGCGAGTCATGCTGGGCGCCAGCATCTCCCAACTGCGCGCGGAAGGTGTGCTGGCCCGCACCGGCGACGGTGCGACCCCGTCGCCGAACGCGCCGATCGCGGTGAAGGAGGCCGTGCTGCCGTTCCATCGATTCCGACGCGCGGACGGCTCGGGGATCGACTCGCTGCTCGGCCCGGAGATGAAATCCACCGGCGAGGTCATGGGCATCGACCACGACTTCGGCAGTGCGTTTGCCAAGAGTCAGACCGCGGCCTACGGCTCGCTGCCCAGCGAGGGCACGGTGTTCGTCTCGGTGGCCAACCGCGACAAGCGCTCCCTGGTGTTCCCGGTCAAGCGCCTTGCCGACCTGGGCTTCCGGGTGCTGGCTACCGAGGGAACCGCGGAGATGCTGCGGCGCAACGGGATTCCGTGTGATGTGGTGCGCAAGCACTTCGAAGCCCCGGGCGAGGGGCGTCCGGCGATATCGGCGATCGACGCCATCAACGCCGGTGACGTCAACATGGTGATCAACACCCCGTACGGCAACTCCGGACCGCGCATCGACGGCTACGAGATCCGGTCGGCGGCGGTGTCGATGAACATTCCGTGCATCACCACGGTGCAGGGGGCATCGGCGGCGGTGCAGGGCATCGAAGCCGGCATCCGCGGGGATATCGGCGTGCGCTCACTGCAGGAACTGCACGCCACCTTCAGCCATGACTGAGCCTGTGTCGACCCCCGAGTCGCTTCGCTCCTGCCCGCCGAGTTTCGGCAGCAGGCTTGCGGTCGCGATCGCCGCCCGCGGGCCCCTGTGCGTGGGCATCGACCCGCACCCGGAACTGTTGCGGGCCTGGGACCTGCCCACCACCGTCGACGGCCTGGCCCGGTTCTGCGAGATCTGCGTGCAGGCCTACGCCGGCTTCGCCGTCGTCAAGCCGCAGGTGGCGTTCTTCGAGGCTTATGGCTCGGCGGGTTTCGCGGTGCTGGAGCGTACGACCGCCGCACTGCGGGAGGCCGGGGTGCTGGTGCTCGCCGACGCCAAGCGCGGCGATATCGGCTCCACGATGGCCGCCTACGCGCAGGCCTGGGCCGGTGACGGCCCGCTGGCCGCCGACGCCGTAACCGCGTCGCCGTATCTCGGATTCGGTTCGCTGCAGCCGCTTTTGGATCTGGCCGCCGCCAACGGGCGTGGGGTGTTCGTGCTGGCCGCGACGTCCAACCCGGAGGGTGCCTCGGTGCAGCGGGCGCTGGCCGGGGGCCGCACCGTCGCGCAATCCGTCGTCGACGCCGCTGCCGCGGTCAACCGGGCGGTCTATCCGCAACCGGGCTCGGTTGGTGTGGTGGTTGGCGCAACGTTGGACCAGGTGCCGGATCTGAGTGAGCTAGGCGGGCCGGTGCTAGTGCCCGGTGTCGGCGCCCAGGGTGGGCGACCGGAGGCCCTCGGCGGTCTCGGCGGGGCCCGGCCCGGTCAGCTGCTTCCCGCGGTGTCCCGCGAAATACTGCGCGCCGGACCAGATTTCGCCTCGGTCCGGCGCGCAGGGGAGAAGATGCGTGACGAGGTCGCCTACCTCGCGAGGTAGGCGACCCGGCCCGTCAGGCTGTTGCTTTTTCGACTTCCGGGTGGTGGGTCCGGCCGACGTGGGCTTCGGCTCGCATCCGCTCCACCATGTGCGGGTAGTGCAGCTCGAACGCCGGGCGCTCGGAGCGGATGGTCGGCAGCTCGGTGAAGTTGTGCCGCGGCGGGGGGCAGGAGGTGGCCCACTCCAGGGAGTTGCCGTGGCCCCACGGATCGTCGACGGTGACGACCTCGCCGTAGCGCCAGCTCTTGAACACGTTCCACACGAACGGAAGCACCGAGACACCGAGAATGAAGGACCCGATTGTCGAGATGATGTTGAGCGTGGTGAACCCGTCTGTCGGCAGGTAGTCGGCGTAACGGCGCGGCATGCCTGCGTCGCCGAGCCAGTGCTGCACCAGGAACGTGGTGTGGAAGCCGATCAGCGTCAGCCAGAAGTGCAGCTTTGCCCACCGTTCGTCGAGCATCCGGCCGGTCATCTTCGGGAACCAGAAGTACACCCCGGCATAGGTCGCGAACACGATCGTTCCGAAGAGCACGTAGTGGAAGTGTGCGACCACGAAATAGGTGTCGCTGACGTGGAAGTCCAGCGGGGCGCTGGCCAGCAGCACGCCCGACAGGCCACCGATCAAGAACGTCAGCAGGAACCCGATGGAGAACAGCATCGGCGACTCGAAGGTCAAGTGTCCCTTCCACATCGTGCCGATCCAGTTGAAGAACTTGATACCGGTGGGCACCGCGATCAGGAACGTCATGAAGCTGAAGAACGGCAATAGCACGGCTCCGGTGACGTACATGTGGTGTCCCCACACCGCGACCGAAAGTGCGGCGATCGCCATGGTCGCGAAGACCAATGTGGAGTAGCCGAAGATCGGCTTGCGGGAGAACACCGGGAAGATCTCGGAGACGATGCCGAAGAACGGCAACGCGATGACATACACCTCGGGATGGCCGAAATACCAGAACAGGTGCTGGAACAGGGTCAGGCCACCGTTGGCCGGGTCGTAGATGTGTGCCCCGAGGCGACGGTCGGCGGCCAGGCCGAACAGCGCGGCGGTCAGCAGCGGGAAGATCAGCAGCACCAGGATCGAGGTGACGAGGATGTTCCAGGTGAAGATGGGCATCCGGAACATCGTCATGCCGGGGGCGCGCATGCAGACCACGGTGGTGATCATGTTGACCGCGCCGAGGATGGTGCCCAGGCCACCGACTGCCAGGCCGAGGATCCAGAGGTCACCGCCGGCGCCCGGGGAGTGCATGGCATCCGAGAGCGGGGTGTAGGCGGTCCAGCCGAAGTCGGCCGCACCGCCGGGGGTGATGAACCCACTCAGCGCGATCAGCGCGCCGAACAGGAACAGCCAGTACGACAGTGCGTTCAACCGCGGGAAGGCTACGTCGGGGGCGCCGATCTGCAACGGCAGCACCAGGTTGGCGAATCCGAACACCACCGGCGTCGCATAGAACAGCAGCATCGCCGTGCCGTGCATGGTGAACAGCTGGTTGTACTGCTCGTTCGACAGGAACTGCAGACCGGGGACGGCGAGCTCGGCGCGGATGAACAGCGCCATCAGGCCACCGATGAAGAAGAACACGAAGCAGGTAACCACGTACATGATGCCGATCAGCTTGTGATCGGTCGTCGTGATCAGCTTGTAGACCAGATTGCCTTTAGGCCCGACCCGCGCGGGGAAGGGTCGCTTTGCCTGCAAGAGGGCAGCCTGGGGCGCCTCAGAAACCACGATGTCTCCCAACATCTAGTCCTGTAACACCCCAAGAGCACTCTAGACCGTCGGCGGGGTTCGTGTCGCGGATGCCCCTACCTGTCGCGTGTTCGGCCGACGCAAGGGTGGCCGGCCGGACACGCCGAACCTAGAGCGTCACAGCGGGATCCAGGCTCCGAACAGCCAGAAGCCCCAGTTGTTGTAGCCCGGGTCGAACACCGGGTTCACCCAGTGCCCGAGGTAGTTGAACGGTTGGTGGTCGAATCGGCCCTGGTCGATACCGCGCCAGCCCAGATCGACCGGGGGAGGCCCGGGCCGCCAGCCGCGGTCGTCGCCGTCGCCTCGCCATTGCGGCCCGCCAGGGTCGCGGTCAGGCCCGCGCTGCCAGTCGGCCGGCCCCGGGTCGCGGCGGTCTCTCGGTGGCCCGTCAGGGCCGCGTTGGCCCGGCCCCTGACAGCCCTGGAAGTCGCAGGGGCCTTGGCCTGGGTCGGCGAGTGCGGGGACGGTCCCCAGCGTCAAGCCGGCGATGGTGAGGCCGACCGCCAGGGCCGCTATCCGGGTCCGATGTGTGATGGACATGGCACACCCCTTCGAGGGTTCAATCTGTCACTGGACACCCCGACCTACCTCGACGTTAGGTAGGTCGGCTATGCAAGGACTGGTGCCCAGCTGTGTGCGCGTTAGGTGCCGCGACCGACACGCGCGACACGCCGCGACCTGCCTATCCGATGAAAATTTGCCCCGCCAACTGCAGAGGATTCGCGGACACGCGGCCATTGCCGCGATCAGGCAACGGAAAATCGCTGGTCGAAGGCGATTTCGGGGCTGAGAGACGGGGCGCGGGACGTGCTTCGGCGGCTCGCTGGCACGCCGCCCCCTGGACCGTCTGAGCGACCTGATCTTGGGCCATATCCTGCGGGTTTGCATCGCTAACCGGGGGGTGGGGTTAGATTTCGTCAGAGAGCGTGGGTACGGTCGTCGTCGCTGGCTGAAGAACCCGGCCCAGGCAAAACAATGATTGTGATGAGACGGAGGAACCCGTGGCCCTTCCCCAGTTGACCGACGAGCAGCGCGCAGCCGCTTTGGAGAAGGCTGCTGCCGCACGTCGAGCACGAGCTGAGCTCAAGGATCGGCTCAAGCGCGGTGGCACCAATCTCAAGCAGGTGCTCAAGGACGCTGAGACCGACGAAGTTCTCGGCAAGATGAAGGTTTCCGCTCTGCTGGAGGCGCTGCCCAAGGTGGGCAAGGTCAAGGCGCAGGAAATCATGACCGAGCTGGAGATCGCTCCTACGCGTCGCCTGCGCGGTCTCGGCGATCGGCAGCGCAAGGCTCTGCTGGAAAAGTTCGACTTCACCGCTTAGGGAGGTCGATGGACGCCGGCGGGGGGCCGGACAGCGGGGGCGTTGCCTCCCATCGCGAAGGCCACGGCCGAGTGGTGGTGCTGTCCGGGCCCTCTGCGGTGGGAAAGTCGACTGTCGTTCACCGGCTGCGTGAGCAGCTGCCCGACCTGCACTTCAGCGTGTCGGCGACCACCAGGGCGCCACGCCCGGGTGAGGTGGACGGCGTCGACTACCACTTCGTTACACCCGCGGAATTCCAGCAGCTCATCGATCGTGGTGAACTGCTGGAATGGGCGGAGATCCATGGCGGTCTGCACCGGTCGGGAACACTGGCAGCACCGGTCGCGGCAGCCGCCGCGTCGGGTCTTCCGGTCCTGATCGAAGTCGATTTGGCCGGTGCCAAGGCCGTCAAGAGAGCCATGCCGGAGGCGCTGACGGTGTTCCTGGCGCCACCCAGCTGGGCAGCCCTCGAGCAGCGGCTTGCTGGCCGGGGTACCGAAACCCCTGAGGTGATGGCCCGCCGACTGGCGACGGCCCGCTCCGAGCTGGCGGCACAGGGCGACTTCGACGTCGTCGTCGTGAACAGCCAATTGGAGTCGGCCTGCTCCGAATTGGTATCCTTGCTGGTGGGCAACACGCCGAAGCCGGCGTAGCCGTCGACCGCGACGCATAACGGCCCAGCAGACTCCGCTTTCAAACCCGTTTGAAACCCCGCCAGGAAGAAGTTCTACGTGACGCAAGCCAGCACGGATCACTACGATCCGGCCCCGGGTGCCGCTACCGCCTATGACACGCCATTGGGCATCACCAACCCGCCCATCGACGAGTTGCTGGACCGGGTGTCGAGCAAGTACGCGCTGGTCATCTATGCCGCCAAGCGGGCCCGCCAGATCAACGACTACTACAACCAGCTCGGTGACGGCATCCTCGAGTACGTCGGGCCGCTGGTCGAGCCTGGCCTGCAGGAGAAGCCGCTGTCGATCGCGATGCGCGAGATCCACGGCGACCTGCTCGAACACACCGAAGGCGAGTAGCCCACACCGGGCTCGTTGATGAACCGCAAGCGGATCATCGTTGGCGTCGCCGGTGGCATCGCTGCCTACAAGGCGTGCTCGGTGGTCCGCCAGCTCAGCGAGGCCGGTCACGACGTGCGTGTGGTCCCCACCGAATCGGCACTGCGTTTCGTCGGCGCTGCCACGTTCGAGGCGTTGTCCGGCCATCCCGTCCGCACCGGTGTCTTCGAAGACGTCAACCAGGTGCCGCATGTCCGGCTGGGGCAGGAAGCCGACCTCGTCGTGGTCGCTCCCGCGACCGCTGATCTGCTGGCTCGCGCCGTCGCCGGTCGCGCCGACGACCTGCTGACCGCGACGCTGCTCACCGCCGGCTGCCCGGTGCTCTTCGTGCCGGCTATGCACACCGAAATGTGGTTGCACCCGGCCACCCGCGCCAACGTCGCGACACTGCGTGAACGGGGTGCGGTGGTCCTCGATCCCGCATCGGGGCGCCTCACCGGCGCCGACACCGGCCCGGGGCGGCTGCCCGAGCCGGAGGAGATCACCATCTTCGCCGAGCTGCTGCTGGCCCGCTCCGATGCCCTGCCCCACGACCTGAGCGGTGTCAGGGTCCTGGTGAGCGCCGGGGGTACCCGCGAGGCGATCGACCCCGTTCGCTTCATCGGCAACCGCAGCTCCGGTAAACAGGGCTACGCGGTGGCCCGGGTGGCTGCCCAGCGCGGCGCCGACGTGACGCTGATCGCGGGCAATACCGCCGGGCTGGTTGACCCCGCCGGAGTCGACGTCCTGCACATCACTTCTGCGGCCCAGCTGCATGAGGCGGTGACCAAGCACGCCCCGGACGCCCACGTACTGGTGATGGCTGCGGCGGTAGCCGATTTCCGGCCCGCCCACGTCGCCACCAGCAAGATCAAGAAGCGCCACGACGTGCCCGAGGGGCCGGCCATCGAGCTGATACGCACCGACGACGTCTTGGCCGGGGCGGTGCGCCAGCGTGCCGATGGCCAGCTGCCGAATATGCGCGCCATCGTCGGCTTCGCCGCCGAAACCGGTGACGCCCAGGGCGACGTGTTGTTCCACGCCCGGGCCAAGCTCGCCCGCAAAGGCTGCGACCTGCTGGTCGTCAACGCCGTCGGGGAGGGCCGCGCGTTCGAAGTGGACAGCAACGACGGATGGCTGCTCGGAGCCGACGGCACCGAGGTTGCACTGGAACACGGGTCGAAGACCCTGATGGCGAGTCGTATTGTTGACGCGATTGCCGCGTTCCTGCGTGGGCACGAGGCGTAGCGGGTCGGGACAAATAAGACAGGTTTGTGCGGAAGCCTTGCGGTGGACGTAACGTCCCGGTTGGGTCTGACGGGGGCCACGACAAAATTTGCCTAACTAAGCTTTGGAAAGGGATGAGGCTGTGAGCGATAACGGTCGGCTGTTCACCAGCGAGTCGGTGACCGAGGGGCATCCCGACAAGATCTGTGACGCCATCAGCGACTCGGTTCTGGACGCGCTGCTCGCCCAAGACCCGAACTCGCGTGTCGCGGTCGAGACGCTGGTCACCACCGGCCAGGTGCACGTCGCCGGCGAGGTGACGACCTCCGCCTACGCCGACATCCCCAAGATCGTCCGCGACCGGATCCTCGAGATCGGCTACGACTCGTCGACCAAGGGATTCGACGGTGCTTCGTGCGGTGTCAACGTCGCCATCGGCGCTCAGTCACCCGACATCGCGCAGGGGGTGGACACCGCCCACGAGGCCCGCGTCGAGGGCGCGGCGGACCCGCTGGATTCACAGGGTGCAGGCGACCAGGGCCTGATGTTTGGCTACGCCATCGGTGATACGCCCGAGCTCATGCCGCTGCCGATCGCCTTGGCCCATCGGCTGGCCCGGCGGCTGACCGAGGTGCGCAAGAACGGTGTCCTGCCCTACCTGCGTCCCGACGGCAAGACGCAGGTCACCATCCAGTACCAGGGCACCACCCCGGTTCGGCTGGACACCGTCGTGCTGTCCACCCAGCATGCCGCTGATATCGACCTGGACGGCCTGCTGACCCCCGACATCCGGGAGAAGGTCGTCAACACCGTGCTCGACGACCTCGGACACGAGACGCTGGACACCTCCGACTACCGATTGCTGGTCAACCCGACCGGCAAGTTCGTCCTCGGTGGACCGATGGGTGACGCCGGTCTGACCGGTCGCAAGATCATCGTCGACACCTACGGCGGGTGGGCCCGCCACGGCGGCGGCGCATTCTCCGGCAAGGATCCGTCCAAGGTCGACCGGTCGGCGGCCTACGCGATGCGCTGGGTGGCCAAGAACGTGGTCGCGGCTGGGCTGGCCGAGCGCGTGGAGGTCCAGGTGGCCTACGCGATCGGCAAGGCGGCTCCCGTCGGCCTGTTCGTGGAGACCTTCGGCACCGAGACCGTCGATCCGGCGCGTATCGAGAAGGCCATCACCGCGGTGTTCGACCTGCGGCCCGGCGCGATCATCCGCGACTTGGACCTCAAGCGGCCGATCTATGCGCAGACCGCCGCCTACGGCCATTTCGGCCGTACCGATATCGACCTGCCGTGGGAGCGCCTGGACAAGGTCGAGGACCTCAAGAACTCGGTGTAGTGCGAGCCGAGATCGACGTTTTGGCGGCTTGCACTCAGTCTTTCTCGCTCAGAGCCTTTCTCGCTCAAACGGCGGTTTGGGCGAGAAAGGCACCACGCCGTGACGCAGTAGTCATCTTGCGGGAAGCGCCGGCTGTGCCAGTACGCCTGGAGCGTGCTGGCACGGCCGGTTGTCGGCCCCTCCGGCTTCACCGGATGGCAACTTCACCGGGATGACAAAGGGTGCGCCCAGATACGGCTCCGGGCCCAGCGGCTATGCAGCGCGCCGGGCGGGGCCGTGATCCCGGACTAGCCGACGAACTGGTCGAACGCCCACTGGTACTGCGGCGGGATGACCTGAACGCCGCACTGCTTCTGTAGCGCGCCCAGCGGGGCCAGGATCGCGGTGAACTCCTGGTATTCCTGCGGGTTGCTCTGCGCGTAGGCCTGGAGGGTGGCGGTGGCCTGTGCTCGCGGCTGCAACGCCGCGGTCATCAGCATCCGCTGTCCGTCCGGGTGAGTGTTCAGGTAGCCCTGAATCTGGCCTTGCGTCGTCGCGACGGTGCTGTCGACGGTGGGCTTGCTGCAGTCGGGCGCCGCGATAGCCGACGGCGCGGCGATGACGGCCAGCGCCATCCCGCCGACCAGCGTGCCGAGACAGATGCCAAGCGTTCGCCGGCGTCCGGCAGCTTCAGCAGTGTTCATGGGGTAAATCCCTCCCAATTGTGACGTCTGTCGCCATTGTCGCCTGTCCGGACGGTCCCGACAAGGTTTGCTGTTAGCCGCGTCATTCCTGCCGTTCAGTCGTGCAGGGCAGTACGCAGGGCGGCCAACCCGCGCGCGGTCGCCTCGGTGGCGGCCGGCACCACCCCGGCGTAACCGAGGTAGCCATGCACCAGTGTGTCGGCATTGTGTAGGTCCACCGTTACACCGGCAGCGGCCAGCAGCTCGGCGTAGCGGGCACCGTCATCGCGCAGCGGGTCGTGACCGGCGACGGCGATGTAGGCCGACGGCAGCCCGGTCAGGTCGGCGGCGCGGCCCGGTGCCAGCCCCGGCGGCGGGTCGCTCAGGTCGAGATGGCCGGCATACCAGCGGGTGAAAGCGGAGATGGCGGCGTTGTCGAGCACCGGGGCGTCGGCGTTCTCGGCGAACGATGGCAGGGAGGTGTCCCACATCGTCGAGGGGTACCAGAGCAGCTGGAATGAGATTCGCGGGGCGCCGGCCTCCCGGGCCAGCTGGGCGACCACGGCGGCCAGCGTGCCGCCCGCCGAGTCGCCGGCCACCGCCAGTCGCGAGGCGTCCGCCCCGAACCGGTCGGCGTTGTCGGCCACCCAGCGGGTTGCCGCCCACGCGTCGTCGACCGCGGCCGGGTACGGGTGCTCGGGGGCCAGCCGGTAACCCACCGAAACGACCACACTGGAGGCTGCCACGGCGTGCTCCCGCGCCGTCCCGTCGTGGGTGTCCAAGTCGCCGACGGCGAAGCCGCCGCCGTGGAAATACATCGTGACCGGCGGGAGGGAGCGCAGCGACCCGTGGCTCGACTCAGCTTCGACGGTGTCGGGCCAGTAGACCCGGACCGGGATCGGGCCGGCCGGCCCGTCGATGTGCTGGTCCTCCACCCGCAGATCGGGATGGACCGGCCGGCGCGGCAGCTCCCGCAGCCGACGTCGCGCCTCGTCGATTCCACCGTCGACCGACAACTGGAACGGCACCGCGTCCAGTACCTTCTGCAGGATGGCGTCTACCGGCGGTCTGTCCAAGCTGGGCATCAGCCCACCGTACTTACGCACCCCGACAACCTGGTGGTTGGCCGGGGTCGTCGCCGCCGTCGGCTACGGCATCTTCCTGGTGATCACCGCGCTGCGGCTACCAGACGGCGCCGAGCTGACCGGCCGGTTCACGGGCCAGCCTGTCGTCAAAGCCCTGATGGCCGTGCTGCTGGCAGTCGCGGCGCTGTGGCACCCGCTCGTCCGGGAGCGGCGTTGGCTGGTGGCGGCACTGCTGTTCTCGGCGGGCGGCGACTTCTTCCTGGCGATGCCATGGTGGCAGCCGTCCTTTGTGCTGGGCTTGGGATCGTTC
The DNA here is from genome assembly GCF_004745805.1 of Mycolicibacterium sp. CH28. Lineage (GTDB taxonomy): Bacteria > Actinomycetota > Actinomycetes > Mycobacteriales > Mycobacteriaceae > Mycobacterium. The sequence goes on from NZ_SRLQ01000001.1 coordinate 90,837, forward strand.
CTGCTGGCCCACCTCTGTTATCTGGGCGCCCTGCTGCCGCTTCGGGGTCAGGGCGGCCCGCGCCTGCTGGCCGCGGCGGCACTGATCGCCGCGTGCGTCGGTTTGCTGATCTGGTTCTGGCCGCGGTTGGTGGCCGACGGCCTGACCGTGCCGGTGACGATCTACATGGCGGTACTGGCCGCGATGGTCTGTGCGGCGCTGTTGGCCGTGCTGCCCACCCCGTGGACGGCGCTGGGCGCGGTGGTTTTCGCGATCTCCGACGGCATGATCGGCATCGGCCGATTCATCCTGGATTCGTCGGCGCTGGAAGTGCCGATCTGGTGGGTGTACGCCACATCTCAGGTGCTGATCACCGCCGGCTTCTTCTTCGGCAGGGCCCCCGCTGCTGACCGGTGATGCCCCCGACGATGGCGCGGTCCTGACCTCAGGTGGGGGTGCGGCTACGGCGTGCGGAGCTCTCGCTGTTCTGTCCCGTCGGTGCGTCCCTCGGCTTCCGCGTCGCAAACACCGCCAGCCTCAAGCAATCGGCAAGCTTCGGCAATCTCCATGGGGCGATGAAAAAGAAAGCCCTGCCCCTTGCGGACACCCATCTCACGAAGGACATTCCGCTCGGCAATCGTCTCGATGCCTTCCACGACGAGGTCGAGGGCGAGCGCATTGGCAAGTGACACGACTGCCCGGACCACCTCACGCTGTTTGTCACTGCCGACGTCGAGGGCTGCGGTGAAGGACCGGTCGAGCTTCACCTGATCGACCGGCAGCGTGCGCAACTGGGTCAACGAGGAGTAGCCGGTGCCGAAGTCGTCGAGGGAAACCCACACACCGAAGTTCCGGAGCTGATCAAGCGCGGCGTGGGCGACCCGCAAGTCGATCAGAGCGTGTTCGGTCAGCTCGATGATCAACCCCTTCGGCGGGACTCCCTCGGCGCGCAGTAGCGCGATCACCTCGTCGGCAAAACGCGGTTCCCGGACCTGGCGCGGCGATACGTTCACCGAAATCGTCAGGTCGTCGGCGACGCCGGCCCTGCGCCACTGACCCAGTGTCGCGATGCCTTCCCTGAGCACCCAGCGGCCGATCTCGACGATCATGCCGTTGTCCTCGGCAAGCGGGATGAATGTGACGGGACTCAGATCGGGAAGTCCCGGGCGGCGCCACTGCAGGAGGAGTTCGAAACCGGCGACGCGGCCGGTATCCAGCATGACGATCGGCTGAGCGGCAAGGCGCAGTTGATCCCGCTCGAGCGCCCGGCGGAGCGCAGCGTCCAGGTCGAGCCGTTCTGCGACCTCGGCTTCCATATGCGAGTCGAAAACGTTGATGTGACTGCCCTCGGTCAGCTTGGCGCGATACATCGCGACGTCGGCCTCTCGCATCAACTCTGGGCCGGAGACGGTCGATTCATCGGCGAAGGCGATGCCGATGCTGACGCCGACGAACGCCTCCTTGCCGTCGATCGCGTACGGGGCGCTGAGCGCGCAACGTACCCGTTCTGCCAACGCGATGGCCTGCTGGCGGTCGGGCATATCTGGGCAGAGCACCACAAACTCGTCGCCGCCCAGACGGGCAACGGTGTCGGTATCCCGGACTGCAGAGACCAGCCGGTTGGCGGCCTCGATGAGCAATTCGTCTCCGGCGGCGTGGCCGATCGAATCGTTGACCATCTTGAACCTGTCGAGGTCACCGAAGAGCAGCGCGAGATGGTTGCCGGTACGGCGTGCGGCGGCAAGGCTGTCGGCCAACCGTGACATCAGCAGGGCGCGGTTGGCCAATCCGGTGAGCGCGTCGTGGCTGGCCTGGTGTGAGAGCTGCTCGGCCGACGCGTCGCGGTCGAGGGCGAGGATCACCAGATCGCGGCATCGCTGGAGTGCGGAGCGAATGAAGTCGTCCAGGCCGTCGACCTCATCGGGCGCGTCGAAGACCTCGACCGTTCCGGTAGTCGCCGCGCCCTCGGCCTCGAAGTCGGTGCTCCACTTCGGGTTCCGCAGGATATCGGCGCCGACGGGGTACAAGACCGAGCGGGAACCGGCCGTGATGCGCACCGGGCGCCCGCCGGAAACCTCGGACGCCAGGTGCGCGATCTCCCGAACTGCAGCGAAAGCGGTTGTGCCGGTGGCGATCCGCTCAAGTATGTGCGCTTGGCCACGATCGAGGAACGATACGCGGTCGAGTTGTCCTTGGGTCTCGCGTAGTGCGCGGCCCTCCTCGTCGAGTGCGACGCGGGCTTTGTTGTATTGCCGCCGGACGTTGACCGCCACCCAGCTCAGCAGCGCCGAGCCGAGGACCAGGGTGGCCACGAGCAGCAGAACCTGCGCCAATCGGCCCCGCAGCAGCGCCTCATTGCTGGCTCGTGCGTCGGTGTGAAGTCGATTTGCGGTGCTGTCGGCCAGGCGACGTCCCGCATCCGACAGCGCCTGGGCGGGCGGCAGGAGGACAGCCGACACATGCTCGCGCTGGTCGGTCGGCAAGAACCCGGCCGGTACCTGTGCGACCGCTTCGTCCATGGCCTGCAGCGCCGAGCGGTACTCGTCAGTGGCTGTTTCGCCGGCGGTCAGTCCGTTCTCACCCACCACCGAAAGCCGTCGGGTCAGCATCGCACGCGCCAGCTGGATGTCGCGTCGAGGCACCACGCCGACCACGTAGCGATCCGCCGCGTCCACGTACGCCAACGTCTCCCGCATGGTGTAAAGCATGTTGTTGGTGGCGGTTTCGGTCCTGGCGTAATCCTCCGTATACCTATTCTGTGCAGCCGAATTGGAAAAGTACGTTGCCACCAACACGGCAACCAGCAGGGTGACTACTGCGGCGAGGGCTACCTGGCCGCGTGTTGGTCGAAGTCGCGGTGCGAGCGAAGTCAGCCGAGTGGACATTACTAAGCGCCGGAACCCGGGCCGGTGACGTCGATCGAGGCCAGGCTCCAGTTCCAGGCGTCGAGTACCGCCGACAGCGGCGTGCCATCCGGGAAGATGATGCGGATCGGACCGCCCTGGTCGTAGGGGATCGGCGCGCCGTCGCGTCGCGTCGCGATCACCGCACCAGAGGCGATCATGGGACGGACCGTGGAGCTGTAGTGGTAGGAATTCAGCGCCACGGTGTTGATGGTCGCGGTGTCGGGTACACCCGCCTTCGCGAGCACGGCGGCCAACGGCACGCCGCTGAAGGTCTGACGCTTCTTGACGAACGGTTCATCGACCGTGACCGTCGTGTTCCCCAGGGCATCGAGCTGGTCCATGGTCAAAGACAGGGGATGGCTGCCGCCCAGCACGGTGAGGATCGGTTCGTTGGGTGCGGGCGGGTCGATGGACGGCGCACCGTACGGGTTGCTGGTCGAGGCGGGCGAAGCGGTCCCAGTCGGGGTGGCCGCCGATGCCGCAGGCGACGGCATGGTCGATCCGGCAACCTGCTGTGAGCGACCGCCACCGCAGGCGCTCACGCAGGCCAGCGCCGCGATCGTCGCCAGACCCGCGGCTACCGCACGGGTGCTCATTGCGCGATGCTACGTGCTCGAGGCGCCTGGAGCTTCGAGAAGCGGAAGCCGCGCCACCGAGGAGAGTTTCTGTCGGCACCGCCGATAGTCTTCGACGATGCCGATCCGGCGCGCCGCCGAGCACGAACCCGTCGCGCGGGTGCTACCGATGCTGTCGGTGCCGCACCTTGACCGTGAATTCGACTACCTGGTGTCGGCGGAGCAGTCGGACGACGCGCAGCCCGGTGTGCGGGTGCGGGTGCGCTTCCACGGCCGGCTGGTCGATGCATTCGTGCTCGAACGGCGCTCTGACACCGACCACGTCGGGCAGCTGGGTTGGCTGGACCGGGTGATTTCCGCGGAGCCGGTGCTGACCCCGGAGGTCCGCCGGCTGGTCGACGCCGTCGCCGCGCGCTATGCCGGCACCCGCCCCGACGTGCTTCGGCTGGCCATCCCGCCGCGGCACGCCAGGGCGGAGAAGGCGCAGGCCGAGCCGCCGCTGCTGCCCGTCGTCGATCCCGTCGACCCGACCGGCTGGGCGCGCTACGGCGGCGGCGAGCAGTTCCTCGCCGCACTGCGTGACGGCCGGGCGGCCCGGGCAGTGTGGCAGGCGCTGCCGGGTGAACAGTGGTGTGACCGGCTTGCCGAGGCCGCCGCGGTCGCCGTCAGCGGCGGGTACGGGGTGCTGGCCGTCGTTCCTGACCAGCGGGATATCGACGCACTCTGGCAGGCGGCGACCGCGCGGATCGATCAGGCCGCCGTTGTCGCCCTGTCGGCCGGCCTGGGTCCCTCGGCGCGTTACCGGCGCTGGTTGTCGGTGCTGCGCGGGCAGGCGCGGTTGGTGATCGGAACCCGCAGTGCGGTCTTCGCGCCGGTTGAGCGGCTGGGCCTGGTCATCGTGTGGGACGACGGCGACGACACCCTGGCCGAGCCGCGCGCGCCCTACCCGCACGCCCGTGAGGCTGCGATGCTGCGCGCTCATCAGCTGCGTTGTGCGGCGGTGATCGGCGGCTACGCCCGCACCGCCGAGGCGCACGCCCTGGTGCGCAGCGGCTGGGCCCACGACCTGGTGGCGGCCCGCCCGGTGGTTCGGGCGGCGGCCCCGCGGGTGGAAGCCCTCGACGACACCGGCTACGCCGAGGAACGGGACCCCGCCGCCCGGTCGGCCCGGCTGCCCTTGCTGGCGTTGCGCGCCGCCCGCGCCGCCCTCGAGCGCGATGCTCCCGTGCTGATCCAGGTGCCGCGGCGCGGCTATGTGCCGTCGGTGGCGTGCGCCCGCTGCCGGACGATCGCCCGCTGCCGGCACTGCATGGGCCCGCTGTCTCTGTCCGGCGCAGGCCCGATGTCACCGGCCCAGCGGCTCCCTGACGCGACCGGCGCGGTGTGCCGCTGGTGCGGGCGTATCGACACCGCGCTGCGCTGCCGGCGCTGCGGGTCCGACGCGATCCGCGCGGTGGTGGTGGGGGCGCGGCGCACGGCCGAGGAGATGGGCCGAGCGTTTCCAGGCACCACCGTCATCACCTCTGCCGGGGATGCGGTGCACACCGAGATCGGACCCGGTCCGGCTCTGGTCGTGGCGACCCCCGGGGCCGAGCCGCGCGTCCCCGGGGGCTATGGCGCAGCGCTTCTGCTGGACAGCTGGGCACTGCTGGGCCGCCAGGACCTGCGCGCCGCCGAGGACACCTTGCGGCGCTGGATGGCAGCCGCCGCGCAGGTGCGTCCCCGCGGGGACGGCGGGGTGGTGGCCGTGGTCGCCGAATCGGCCATCCCGACGGTGCAGGCGCTGATCAAGTGGGATCCGGTGGGGCATGCCGAGGCCGAGCTGGCGGCCCGCACCGAGGTCGGTCTGCCACCGAGTGTGCACATGGCCGCTGTCGATGGCGCGCCGGTCGCGGTGACCGCGCTGCTCGATCATGCCGAGTTGCCCGAGGACGCCGACCTGCTCGGCCCCGTCGACCTGCCGCCGGGGGTCCGCCGGCCGCCGGCCAGTACCCCCGGCGAACCGGTGATCCGGATGCTGGTGCGGGTCCCCAAGGAGGCGGGTCTGGCCCTGGCCGCGTCGCTGCGCCACGCCACCGCGATCCAGAGCGCCCGCCACGACCACGAAGCAGTTCGAGTACAGATCGATCCTTTGCACATAGGGTGAACCCGACCATCAGAGACCGGAGGCAAGATGAAGTGGATCGGCCGGTTCATCGGTTTGCCGATCACCTTGCTGCTCATCGCCATTGGACTGCTGTGGCCGCTGATGTCCGGCGGGACCTCTCAGAGCGGCCCGCCGTCGGACCCGGTCGTCATCACCGACTACCGGGCCGACTACGTCGTCGACCGAGCCGGACGGTTGACGGCAACCGAGGTCATCACCGGCGATTTCCCCGGTGGCAGACACGGGATATTCCGGTACTGGGATGTCGCGAACCTCAACGACCCGCACATCCGGCAGCCACCCCAGGTGACCGCGATATCAATGGACGACCGGCCCATTCCCTACCAGATGCTCTCGGAAAACGGGGATCGCTTCCGGGTGGCCAAGATCGGCGATCCCGACAGCTACCTCGACCCCGGTTCCCACGTCTTCCGGATCGGCTACACCATCGACGGCGTCCTCGACCCGGGCAGCGTCGGCGCGGGCAAGACGTTCGCCTCGTCCACCGGCGACCCATCGGCACCCTCGGCATTCTTCTGGAACGTGATCGCCCCCGCGTGGAACAACCACATCGACCGTGCCGACATCTCGATCACCCTGCCCGGTGGTGTCACCGGTGCCCAATGCTCGGTCGGGTACGGCGTCGGCCGTGCCTGCGCCGGCCTGACGGTCAGCGGCGACAGCGTGCGGGTATCGGCCACCGACCTGGCTCCGCGCACCCCGGTCACGGTCCGGGCCGGGGTCGACGTGCCGACCCCACCGCGTGCCGAGCTGCCGTGGTCCTACCGCTGGGATCCCATCCTGGGCCAGTCGCTGCCGGCCGCGGTGTGGCTGCTGGGAGCGGCGGTGGCGGCAGGGCTGGGCGGCTACCTGTGGTGGCGCACGACGGTCGAGCCCCCGCCCGGGTTCCCGCTGCAGTACGCGCCGCCGCCAGGTCTGGGACCGGTGCAGTGCGAATACATCCGCACCGAGAAAGTGCCGGCCAACGGGCTCACCGCCACGCTGTTCTACCTGGCCGAGCGCAAGCTGATCGACCTGCGCCAGGTCAAAGACAAGAAGTGGACCATCACCGGCAGTGCCCCCGCAGCGGCGTGGGCCGACGTCGACCCGGTCAGCGTGGACATCGGCTCGGCGCTGAAGGTGATCGGGCCCGGCGCCCGGTTCGACGCCAACGGCACGATATCGGCCGGCAAGAAGCTGACCACGGCCAAGGCCGACATGGCGACGGCGGTGAAGAAGTGGGCGTTCGACGGTGACCTGATGATCAAGCGCTCCAGGGAACTGTGGCTGCGGTTCGCCAACTTCATCGCCCTGGTGCTGGCCGTGGGCGCTTTCTTCTGGGCTCCGATCACGCTGTGGGGGCTGCCGTTCGCGGTGTTCTTCCTGTTCTCGGGCCGGTCGTGGACCGAGGGGGTGGGTACCCGGCGCACCCCGGCCGGTCGGCAACTGTGGTCACAGGTGGGCGGGTTCTACCGAATGCTGTCGACCGATTCGGCCGAGTCGCGCTTCGATTTCGCCGCGCGCAAAGACCTCTATACCGCCTACGTCCCGTTTGCGGTGGCGGGCGGTGTCGCCGCGCTGTGGGCGCGCAAGTACCAGACCTCGACCGGTGAGATCCCGCCGGAACCGGGGTGGTATCACTCGTCCTCGGGCACCAGCTGGCATTCGGCCACCGGTGGTGGTGCTAATTTCGACAGCTTCGAGTCGGCGTTGTCGTCATCGATCGGTGCCTACACCGCCTCGCAGTCCTCCTCCTCGTCGTCGTCCAGCAGTAGCGGCGGGGGTGGCGGCGGCGGTGGCGGTGGCGGCGGAGGAGGAGGCGGTTCATGGTGAGCTTCGTGCTGATCGTGGTGCTGGTGCTGGCGGTCGCAGTGCTGATCGGTTTCGTGCTGGGTTACAACAAGGTTCGCGCGGCCGACGTCCGGGTCGACGAGGCCCTCGGCGGCATCGACGTGCAGCTGACCCGGCGGGCCTCGCTGATCCCGAGCCTGGTCCACACCGTGCAGACCTTCGCCGCCCACGAGAAGGCGATCCTGGACCACGTCGCCGACGCACAGGCCGCCCTGGCCGCGGCTACCGCGGGAAAGTCTGTGGCAGAGCGTAGTTCGGCCGAAAGGCAGTTCGACACCGCGGTGGGGCAGGTGCTGGCGCTGGGGCAGACCTACCCGCAGCTGAACTCGTCGGCCAACTTCTTGAACCTGCAGCAGAACCTGGCCGACACCGAAGACAAGCTCGCTTTCGCCAGGCAGTACTACAACGACGCCGTCGCCACCGTGAACCGGCTCAGCACGACGATTCCGACGATGTTCGTGGCGGGGATGGCAGGGGTGTCGCAGCGCGAGTTCTACCAGGTGCCAAAGTAGAGGCATGCGAATCATTTTCGCCGGCACCCCGGAACCGGCACTGCCGTCGCTGCAACGGCTGATCGACTCCGCGCACCACGAGGTGATCGCCGTGATCACCCGCCCGGATGCCGCGGCAGGCCGGCGCGGCACGCCGGCGCCCTCGCCGGTGGCCCGCCTGGCTTTGGACGCCGGGATCCCGGTGCTGCGCCCACCGCGGCCCAACGCGCCGGAGTTCGTCGCCGAACTGACCGAGCTGGCCCCGGACTGCTGCGCCGTGGTCGCCTACGGCGCACTGCTGTCCGAGGCGCTGCTGGCCGTGCCTGCGCACGGTTGGATCAATCTGCACTTCTCGCTGCTGCCGGCCTGGCGCGGTGCGGCGCCGGTTCAGGCCGCCATCGCCGCCGGCGACGCCGTCACGGGCGCAACGACTTTCCTCATCGAGCCCAGCTTGGACTCCGGGCCGGTATACGGCGTCGTCACCGAGACCGTGCGGCCCACCGACACCGCCGCCGACTTGCTGGACCGGCTGGCGACCTCGGGTGCGGGCCTGCTGGAGGCCACGCTGGACGGTATCGCCGACGCGACGCTGACCGCGCTACCCCAGTCGGCCGACGGGGTCAGTCTGGCGCCGAAGATCACCGTCGAGCAGGCCCGTGTGGACTGGGGACTGCCGGCCCACGTCGTCGAGCGCAGGATTCGCGCGGTGACACCAAATCCGGGCGCCTGGACCATGGTCGGGGATCTGCGGGTCAAGGTCGGTCCGGTCATCGTCGACGAACAGGCCGATCCGTTGGAGCCGGGTGCGATAGCCGTGGACCGCTCCGGAGTCCGGGTCGGTACCGGCACCCGGCCGGTGCTCCTCGGCCAGCTGCAGCCGCCGGGCAAGAAACTGATGAACGCGGCCGACTGGGCCCGCGGCGCCCGGCTCGACGACGCTGTGGTGGCGTCATGAGTGAGGGTCCGCAGCGCGGTGACAACGACCGTGGCAAGGGAAAGCGGCACGGCGGCAAAGCGTTTCAGGGCCCTCGGGACCGGACGGGTGGGCCACCGGGGCGTGATCGCAGCCAGCAGCGGCCACCCCGCCGCCCCCGGCGCAGTCCGCTTGATCCGGCGCGACAGGCTGCCTTCGACGTGCTGCGCGCGGTCTCGGAGCGCGACGCCTATGCCAACCTGGTGCTGCCGGCGATGCTGGCCGAGCGCGGCGTCACCGGCCGCGACGCCGCGTTTGCCACCGAACTGGCCTACGGCAGCTGTCGCACCACTGGTCTGCTCGACGCGGTGATCGCGTCGGCGGCCGGGCGTCCCACTGAGCAGATCGACCCCGTCCTGCTGGACCTGTTGCGACTGGGCACCTATCAGCTGCTGCGCACCAATGTCGCCCCACATGCCGCGGTGTCCACCACAGTGGAGCAGGCCGGCATCGAATTCGACAGCGTGCGAGCCGGTTTCGTCAACGGTGTGCTGCGGACCATCTCCGGTCGTGACGAGGCGTCCTGGGTGGCCGAGCTCGCCCCGCCGGCCACCACCGACCCGATCGGCCACCTGGCGTTCGTCCATGCCCACCCACGCTGGATCGCGCAGGCATTCGCCGACGCGCTGGGCGTGGGTGCCGGGGAGCTGGAGGCAGCGTTGGCCGCCGACGACGCCCGGCCGGGTGTACACCTGTCCGCCCGCCCCGGCGTGCTGACCGCCGCGGACCTCGCCGCCGAGGTCGACGGCGCCGTCGGCCGGTACTCGCCGTACGCGGTGTACCTCGGCGGCGGCGACCCGGGCCGGTTGGCGGCGGTGCGGGCCGGCAAGGCACTGGTCCAGGACGAGGGCAGCCAGCTGGTGGCTCAGGCGTTGACACTGGCGCCGGTGGTCGGCGAGGACGGCGGTCGCTGGCTGGACCTGTGCTCGGGACCGGGCGGCAAGACCGCGTTGATCGCCGCCATCGCCGCGCAGCGCGGAGCCGGCGTGACCGCGATCGAACCTGCCCCGCGACGCGCGGACATGGTCGAGCAGAACACCCGGGGCCTGCCGGTCGAGGTGCTACGGGTCGACGGCCGGGAGGCTCCGCTGCAGCCGGGGACCTTCGACCGGGTCCTGGTCGATGCGCCCTGCACCGGGCTGGGCGCGTTGCGCCGCCGTCCCGAGGCGCGGTGGCGGCGCAGCCCGGCCGATGTGCCGGTGCTGGCCAAGCTGCAGCGCGAGCTGTTGGCTGCCGCGATCGCGTTGACCCGCCCCGGCGGGGTGGTGCTCTACGCCACCTGCTCACCACACCTGGCCGAGACTGTCGGGGTGGTGTCGGACGCGCTGCGCCGCCACCCGGTCACCGCCCTGGACGCCCGGCCGCTGTTCGCGCCGGCCGAACAACTGGGCGGTGGGCCCCATGTTCAGCTGTGGCCGCACCGGCATGGCACCGATGCCATGTTCGCGACCGCCCTGCAGAAGGACCTCTAAGGTGACTGCCATGCGTCCCTTGATTGCACCGTCGATCCTGTCCGCTGATTTCGCCCGGCTGGCCGACGAGGTCGCCGCGGTCGAGGGCGCGGACTGGCTGCACGTCGACGTGATGGACGCCCACTTCGTACCGAACCTCACCCTGGGACTGCCGGTGGTGGAGAGCCTGCTCAAGGCGACCGACATCCCGATGGACTGCCATCTGATGATCGACGACCCGGATCGCTGGGCGCCCGGCTATGCCGAGGCGGGCGCCTACAACGTCACTTTCCACGCCGAGGCCACTTACAACCCGGTCGGAGTCGCCCGAGACATCCGTGCCGCCGGCGCCAAGGCAGGACTGTCGGTCAAGCCCGGCACCCCGATCGACCCGTACCTGGACATCCTGCGGGACTTCGACACACTGCTGGTGATGTCGGTCGAACCGGGCTTCGGCGGGCAGAGCTTCATCCCCGAGGTGCTGTCCAAGGTCGCGCAGGTGCGCCGCCTGGTCGACTCGGGTGAGTTGACCATCCTGGTCGAGATCGACGGTGGCATCAACGCCGACACCATCGAGCAGGCCGCCGAGGCCGGGGTGGACTGCTTCGTCGCCGGCTCGGCGGTCTACGGCGCACAGGACCCGGCCGCCGCCGTCGAGGCGCTACGACGCCAAGCGGGCACCGCATCTCGGCACCTGCAGCTGTGACGGCACCGGCGGCGGTCGAGGCCGCGATGCGGCTGGCCGTGGCGCAGGGGCAGCAGGTCAAGGGCTTGACCTATCCGAATCCTCCGGTGGGAGCGGTCATTCTGGGCCGCGACGGCAACGTCGTCGGCGTCGGTGGCACCCAGCCGACCGGCGGCCCGCACGCCGAAGTGGTGGCGCTGGCCGAGGCGGGGGAGCGTGCCGCGGGCGGCACCGCGGTGGTCACCCTCGAACCGTGTAACCACCACGGCCGCACCCCGCCGTGTGTGGATGCCCTGCTGGCGGCGGGTGTGGCGGCGGTGGTCTATGCGGTGGCCGACCCCAATCCGGTCGCTGCCGGCGGCGCGGACCGGCTGCGGGGCGCCGGGGTGGCGGTCACCGCCGGGGTGTGCACCGAGGAGGTGGCCGGCGGTTCGCTGCGCGAATGGCTGCACAAGCAGCGCACCGGACGGCCGCACGTCACCTGGAAGTTCGCCTCCAGTATCGACGGTCGTAGTGCCGCGGCGGACGGGTCGTCGCAGTGGATCACCAGCGACGCAGCACGGGCCGATGTCCACGTGCGCCGGGCGGCCGCCGACGCGATCGTGGTCGGCACCGGCACGGTGCTCGTGGACGACCCCACTCTGACCGCCCGGTTGCCCGGTGGCGGGCTGGCTCCGCGCCAGCCGTTGCGGGTGGTGGTCGGAAAACGGGAGATCTCCGCGGATGCCAATGTGCTCAACGATGATTCGCGCACGATGGTGATCCGGACCCACGATCCGCACGAAGTGATCCGAGCACTGACCGATCGCACGGACATCCTTCTGGAGGGCGGCCCCACGCTGGCGGGTGCGTTCCTGCGGGCCGGGGTGGTCGACCGCGTCCTGGCCTATGTCGCCCCGCTGCTGCTCGGCGGTCCGATCACCGCCGTCGATGACGTCGGTGTGTCCAGCATCGCTCGGGCCCTGCGGTGGCGGTACGACAGTGTGGACCGCCTCGGTCCTGACCTGCTGCTGAGCTTGGTGCCGGAATAGGAAGGTAGTCCGGGTTTCTCAGTACGAGGGGTTGGACAGTGGAGCCACCGACCAGTTCGACAGCTCGGACGGGCCGAGGATGCGATGCCTGGTCTGGCCCGCCGTGTAGAACGTGAATTTCGTTGCCCGGTAGCACTGTTCGAAGCAGTCGAAGGCCTGCCCCTCGGCGTCGAAGCTAACTCCGCGTACCCGCACGATCGGATCGCCGGGTGCCACCCCGAGATGCTCGGCCTCCCAGCTGCTGGGCGTGTCCACCTCGAAGGCCTGCTCGGTGTACTCGTCGGTCAGGTGGTAGCGCTCGTCGATGAAGCGGTACAACGATTCGCCGTTGGCCAGGCGATCCTGGTCGATGGCCGGCACCCGGCTCAACGGCAGCACGGCGCGCTCGAGGATCTTGTCGCTGCTGCCGATACTGCGTTTACGCCAGATCTCCCATACCGGCTGGCCCGGGTCCACGCCCAGCGCGGTCGCGATCGTCGTGCTCGGGAGGCCGACGCCGATAGAAATCAGCGACGTGGTGACCGGCGGTAGGCCGCCGTCGTTGTCCAGCAGGGTGTGCAGCAGTTCACCCGGTCTGGTCGGGTCGCTCGCGATGCGGGGCTCGGCCACAAACGTGCCGAGGCCTTGGCGTCGGGTGATCTTGCCGGCCCGTTCGAGCTCGTCGAGCGCGCGGCGCACGCTGATGCTGCTGACGTCGGCGATCTCGGCGAGTTCGGTAGTCGACGGCAGTCGGTCGCCGGGCTGGAGCCCACGGTCGGCCATGATCGCCAATACCAGGTCATAGACGTATTCGTAGCGCAGCTTGCGATCGGTGGCTGTCCCTACTGCACCGTCACGCTTGGCCGTCGGCATCGCTCGTTCCATCCTCCCCGGACCTTCCCGGACCTCCCCGGATCTCGGCGGTGTCGCCGAGGCTTGCCTCCATCTAACTATGCAGTCTCTCGAAAGCGGTGATGATGCGCCGCTAATCAGGGGTTTTTCTCGTCACTTCCGAAAACTATTGGAAACAATCGCGCAATCGGGTGGCAATCACGCACACTCATACTACTCTGTATACAGAGTTGGTTCGGAAGGGGAATTCATGGCATCGATGGATCGTCGCAGCTTTCTTCGGACGTCGGCGGTGGTTGCTGCCGCACTGGGCGGCGCTGCCGCGCTGGCGTCGTGCGCACCGCAGACCGCAAGCCGAACCGTGCTTCGCGTCGGGTCGACCACCGACATCGACTCACTGAACCCGTTCACCGCGGCGTCCACCCAGTCTGACGACATGCTGCAGCTGGTCTACGACCGGCTGATGAGCTACGACGCCCAACTCAAGATCGGCCCATCGCTGGCCACCGACGTACAGGTCAGTGACGGCGGTAAGACGTTCACCTACACATTGCGATCCGGTGTGAAGTGGCAGGACGGCAAGGACTTCAGCGCCGACGACGTGGTGTTCACGTTCCTGATGGTGCGCGACAACGACTACGGGACCTTCGGGGCCTACGTCAAAGACCTCACCGACGCGGTCAAGGTCGGCGACAACCAGGTTCGCCTGAGCTACTCCGCGCCGCAGACGCTGGAGCCCGGCGTGATCATGCCGATCGCCCCGAAGCATCTCTGGGAAGGCATCGCCAAGTCCGACCTGCCCAAGTTCGCCAACGACAAGCCGGTCGGCACCGGGCCGTTCAACTTCGTGTCCTGGGAGAAGGGCAGCGTCACCACCGTTGCCCGCAACGACTCCTGGTGGGGATCCAAGCCGGCGGCCGAGAAGGTCACCTGGACCAAGTTCGGGTCCGACGATGTCGTCACCCAGGCCCTGCGCTCCGGTGACATCGACATCGTCCCCGAGGTGCCACCGACGATCTACTCCGGCCTGCAGAACGCCGCGGATGTCAAAACCACCGCGATGGAGGCATTCTCGTTCCACATGATCGGCTTCAACTGCTCTGCCGCGCCGGGCTCCAAGGGCAACCCGATCCTTCGCGATCAGGTGGTACGCCAAGCGCTGTCGTGTGCGGTGGACCGCCGCCAACTCGTCGAGCTGGCCCTGGCCGGCTATGGCGAACCGGGCGCCGACCTGCTGCCGCCGGCATTCGGCGATTTCCACTACGTCCCCGAGCCCGACGCGGTGCTGGACAACAACCCGGCGAAGGCCAACGACCTGCTGGACAAGGCCGGCTACACCGCGCGTACCGGCGACGGCACCCGCAAGTCGAAAGACGGTGCACCACTGGAATTCCGGGTGCTGGCTATCGCAGACACGACGGTCGACATGAAGGCCGCCGACCTGTTCGTGACGGCCGCCAAGGCCGTCGGCATCACGCTGAAGCTATCCAGCACCGACGCCGACAGTATGAGCGCCACCGTCTACAACGCCGATAGCCCGGACTGGGACATCATGGTGTGGGGCTGGGATTCCTCGTTCTACGACCCGTCCTACCTGCTGGGCATTGCCACCACCGATCAGATCGGTGGCAACAACGACACCTTCTGGACCGACCCGCGCTACGACGAGCTCTACGCGCAGCAGTCGACCACGATGGACCACGCGGCCCGGGTCAAGCTGGTCCAGGAGATGCAGGCGATTCACTACGCGGCCTGTCCCTACATCGTGATGTGGTACCAGAAGAAGCTGACCGGCACCCGGTCCAACACCTGGACGGGCTGGCAGCCGATGGACGGCGGCATGATCCTGAACTTCCCGAGGGTGAACTACCTCGACGTGAAGCCGGTCTGAGCGGCGATGGTCCGGTACCTAAGCCGAAAATTCTCCTATCTGGTGCTCACTGTCCTGGCGGTACTTGCGACGAATTTCGTTCTGTTCCATCTGATGCCGGGCGATCCGGTGCGGCATATCGCCCGCGGGCAGCACCTGGATGCCGAGTCGATCGCCCGACTACGCACCTACTACGGGCTGGACCGGCCGCTGCTGTCGCAGTTCGTCACCTACCTGCAGAACCTGTCCAAAGGTGACCTCGGCTTCTCCTACACCTATCAGTCCTCGGTGGGGCCGATCGTGGTGAAAGCTCTTGGCAACACCCTGATCCTGGTGACGATCTCCACGCTGCTGGTGATCATCCTGGGCGTGTTGATCGGCGTCTTCGCCGCAGCGCGGCGGGGCACCCGCACCGACGGGGGACTGGTGATCGGGTCGCTGGTGTTCTGGAGCCTGCCGACATTCTGGGTCGGCATGCTGCTGATCTTCGCCTTCGCGGTCTCGCTGAACTGGTTCCCGATTGCGGGGATGTACACCGCCGACGCGCTCTATCCCACGGTGTTCGCCCGAATCGCTGATCTGGCACGCCATCTCGTGCTGCCGACGGTGGCCATGGTGCTCGTCGACATCGCGCAGTTCGTCCTCATCACCCGCAGTTCGCTGTTGGCGACGTTGTCCGAGGACTACATGACCACCGCACGGGCCAAGGGACTGACCCCACGCCGAGTGTTGTGGCGGCACGGTGTCCGCAACGCGCTGCTGCCGGTGGTCACCGCCACCACGCTGTACGCCAGTGCGACGGTGGGCGGCACCATCCAGGTGGAGACGGTGTTCTCCTGGCCCGGTATGGGGCAGCTGATCTATCTGTCGGTGATCCGGCGCGATTACCCGGTGATGGAGGCCTGCTTCCTGATCTTCGCGGTGGTCGTCGTGGTGGCGAACTTCGCCAGTGACCTGATCTACCGGATGCTCGACCCCCGGGTGCGGCTGACATGACCGGCCCGATGATCGATCCCAACCTCGAACCCGAGCCGGCCGCCGCGCATGTGCAGGGTGGCTGGCGCGGCGTGCTGCGCCAGCTCACCGCCGACCCGATGGGCCGCGCCGGGCTGCTGACCGTCGCCGTCGTGATGGTGGTAGCGATCGCGGGTCCGTTGCTGGCCCCCTATGACCGCACCGACGTCGCCGGGTCACGGACAGGAATCCTGCAGGCGCCCAGTGCCGCTCACTGGCTGGGTACCGACGAGCTCGGCCGCGACGTGTTGCGGCAGGTGCTGGCCGGCACCTCTGTGTCGCTGGAGATCGGACTGGTCGCCACGCTCATCACCGTGCTGATCGGGACGCTCGTCGGCGTATTGGCCGGCTGGTTCACCGGGTTCGTCGACTCCATGCTGATGCGGATCACCGACTTCTTCCTGGTGCTGCCGAACCTGCCGCTGATGATCGCGCTGGGCGCCATCATCGGGCAGAGTCTGCCGATGATCGTGCTCGTCATCGCGATCACCAGCTGGCCCAGTACCGCGCGCATCGTGCGCTCCCAGGCGTTGGCGCTGCGGGAACGCGAGGTGGTCGCCCGGGCCAAGACCGTCGGGCTGTCCTCGGCGGGGATCCTGTGGCGGCTCATCCTGCCCGGGGTGCTGGCTCTGGTCATCGCCAACGCCGTGCTGGTGATTGCCGGATCGATCCTGGCCGAGGCGACGCTGTCGTTCCTCGGACTGGGCGATCCGACCCGCACCTCGTGGGGCCAGGTGCTGCACAACGCCTTCGCCGCCGGCGCGGTGGGCAACGGCTGCTGGTGGTACTTCCTGCCACCGGGCGTGGGCATCGTGGTGGTGGTGCTGGCGTTCTCGCTGGTCGGGCAGAGCCTCGAGCGAATTCTCAACCCCCGGCTGGCGGTGGCCGAATGAGCCTGCTGACAATCCGGAACCTCTCCGTCACCTATGGAGCCGGTGATACCGCAGTGCGCGCCGTCGACGGTGTCGACCTCGACGTCGCGGCGGGGCAGGTCGTGGGCCTTGCCGGCGAATCGGGCTGCGGTAAGAGCACATTGGCACTGGCCGTCGCACGCCTACTGCCGCAGGGTGCCGTCACCTCGGCCGACGAACTGAGCTTCGCCGGCACCGATCTGCAGGCGATCGACGACGCCGGGCTGCGGTCGGTGCGGTGGCGGCGGCTGTCGCTGGTGTTCCAGGGCGCCATGAACGGCTTCAACCCGGTGATGACGATCGGTGACCAGATCCGTGAGGCGATCCGCGCCCACGAGCCCGGCGCCGGTCGCAAGGCATTGCACAACCGGGTCGACGAATTGCTCACCGCGGTCGGCATCGCCGGGGGTCGGGCTGCCGACTACCCCCATCAGCTGTCCGGGGGCATGAAGCAGCGGGCGATGATCGCCATGGCACTGGCCTGCAATCCGGACCTGGTGATCGCCGACGAACCGACCACCGCCCTCGATGTCATGACACAGGCCCAGATCCTCGACCTGATCCGCCGGCTGGCCGACGACCTCGGCCTGGCGATGCTGATCATTTCGCACGATCTGACCGTGCTGTCCGAACTGTGCGACCAGGTCGCGGTCATGTACGCCGGACGTATCGTCGAACGCGGACCGGCCGAGGCGATCCTGAGCGCGGGGGCGCAGCCCGCGCACCCCTACACCCGCCGGCTGCTGGACTGCTATCCACGGCTGGACGCCGGGCAGGCGTCGATCAGCGGAATCCCGGGCAGTCCACCGAATCTGGCGCATCCACCGGCGGGCTGCCGCTTCAACGACCGTTGCACCGAGAGCCTTTCGCGGTGTGCGAGCGACGATCCGGTGCTCCGCCCGGTGCCCGGCGAGTCCGAGCATGCCGCGGCCTGCCATCTCGTCGGCCAGACAGGGCTGGTGGCATCATGACCGAGCCGAACACCAAGCCGGTGGTTGCCGAAATCCGGGATCTGCGGGTGCACTTTCCGGTGCGGCACGGCCGCACCCGGTTGCTGGCCCGCGCCGTGGATGGCGTCAACCTCACGGTGCGCGAAGGCGAGATCGTGGCGCTGGTCGGCGAATCCGGTTGCGGAAAGACCACAGTGGCCCGCACCATCATGCGGCTGGCCGAGGCGACCTCCGGGTCGGTATCCGTCGGTGGGGCCGATATCACCCACACTCGCGGTCGGGAGCTGCGCCGCCTGCGCCGCGACTTCCAGATGATCTTCCAGGATCCGTTCGAGAGCCTGCCGGTCAATGCCACCGCACTCGACGTCGTCAGCGAGGGACTGGCCATCCACCGCACCGACCTTGACGCGACTGCCCGCCGTGGGGTGGCACTCGCGGCGTTGGAGATGTGCGGGCTGACACCGGCCGGCGCCATCGCCGAGCGGCGGATATTCCAGCTGTCCGGCGGTCAGCGCCAGCGGGTGGCCATCGCCGCCGCGCTGGCACTCGAACCCCGGCTGCTGGTCGCCGACGAACCGGTGTCGATGCTCGACGTATCCCTGCGGGCCGGCGTCATCCGGGTCCTGCTGGACATGCGGGAGCGGCTCGGGGTGGCGATCCTGTTCATCACCCACGACCTGGCTCTGGCCGGCGTGTTCGCCGACCGGGTCGCCGTGCTCTACCTGGGCCAGGTGGTCGAGCAGGGCCCCGCAGCCCAGGTCATCGGTTCCCCACGACACCCCTACACCCGGGCGCTGGTCGACGTCATGCCCAAGGCAGGCGCGGGCCGGCGGCTCACCCGGGCGCTGCTCACCGGTGAACCGCCCAATGTCACCGGGGAGGCGGTGGGGTGCCGATTCGCGCCGCGCTGTCCGCTGTACCGGGAACTCGGCGAACCCCAGCGCTGTCGCACCGAACAGCCCGCACTGCAGGAAGCGGTACCCGAACACGCTGTCGCGTGCCACTTCTCAGACCACGAAGTAACACCAACACCAAAGGAGAACACCCCATGACCGTCACTCGTGACGAAGCGATCGAGCTGCTCGAGGCGATGGTTCGAATCGACTCCGTGACGCCCTGGCTCATCCCAGGTGGAGCGGGGGAGGGCGAGGTTGCCCGATTCATTGGCGGCTGGCTGGGCGATTTGGGCCTGGAGGTGACGCTCGAGGACGTCGAACCCGGCCGGCCCAACGTGCTGGGCTGGCTGCGCGGCAGTGCGCCCGGTCCGACAATCTGTCTGTCGGCGCATATCGACACCGTGGGATACGCCAGCTGGGCGGACCGCGCGCTGAATCCGGTCGTCGACGGCGACCGGATGATCGGCCTCGGTGTGGCCGACGACAAGGGCGGCGCCGCGGCGGCGATGCTCGCGGTGCGCGAATTGGTGCGCTCCGGAACGGAATTGGCGGGCAACATCCTGGTCGCGCTGGTGATCGACGAAGAGGGCATCAGCATCGGCACCGAGCATCTGGTCGCCCACCACGCCGCGGATATCGACCTGGCGATCAACCTCGAACCCGACGGCTCGCACACCATCTTCGGTGAGCATCAGGGATTCGGCTGGATCGACATCGTCGTGCACGGTGTGCCGGCACACGGCTCGGCGCCGGACAAGGGCGTGGACGCCATCGTGCACATGGCCGAGGTGGTCACCCGGCTGCACCGGCTCGACGAGACCCGGTGGAAGCCCAACCCCGATCCGAAGAACGGCCGGACGGTGTTCCACACCGGAACCATCAGCGGTGGCACCGACTACGCCACCTACCCGAACCAGGCCGTGCTGGGCATCGAGATCGGCACCCAGCCCGGCGAGACACTGGCCGACCGGGTCGCCGAGATCGAAGCGATCTTCGAAGAGGTCAAGCAAACCGAACCGCGCTTCCGCGGTGAGGTCAACGTCCGGCTGGACCGCGACCCGTTCACCGGCAAGGGCAACGAAGCGCTGCTGGCCGCACTCGGCGACGCTACCGAGGCCGTCAACGGCGTCCGGTCCCCGGTCACCGGCCTCAACGCCTGGACCGATGCCGCGCTGTTCCAGAGCGCGGGCATCCCGACCGTGCTGTTCGGACCCGAAGGTGGCAACTTCCACGCCGCCGACGAGTGGGTGTCCATCCCCGACATGATCGCCACCACCGAAATCCTGCGCCGCGCCCTGGTAACCCTGCTGGGCGCCGACGTGACCGCCACCCACTGATATGACAACAACTGATACGAAAGAGAATCCGATGTCCTTCGCCGACGCGTTCGCCGCCCGCACACCCGTCACCGCGGGGCTGTTCGACCGGGCCAAGCGGACGATCCCCGGTGGTGCTGGCTCGACGGCCCGATTGCCCCGCAACGGCTGGAAGCCGTATCCCATCTTCATGGCCGAGGGCAGCGGATCCCGGCTGACCGATGTGGATGGCAACACCTACATCGACTACCTGCTGGGCTTGGGCCCGATGATCCTCGGACACCGCCACCCGGTGGTCACCAACGCTGTCACCGAGGCGATCCGTGACCTGGGCACCTGCTTTGGGCTGCCCTACGAACTGGAGATCGAGGCCGCCGAGAAGGTGGTCGCCGCGGTCCCCGGCATCGAGCAGGTGCGGTTCACCAACTCCGGATCGGAGGCCGTCGGCACGGCGGTGCGACTGGCCCGGGCCACCACCGGTCGGCGCATCGTGGTGCGCTTCGAGGGGCACTACCACGGCTGGCAGGACACCGTGTACTGGTCCAACCACGTCGACCCGGTGCTGGCCGGCCCTGCCGATCACCCGCGTCCGGTCGCGATGGGCCCCGGTGTGCCCTCCGAACTGGAGGACACCCTGGTCGTCCTGACCTGGAACGACCCGGAGAGCTTCGTCGAGCTCATGGATCGCCGTGGGGAGGAGATCGCCGCGGTGCTGACCGAACCGGCGGTGTTCAACACCGGCTGCATCCTGCCCGAGCCGGGGTATCTGGAGTTGCTGCGCAGCGAGACGCGCAAGCACGGCGCAATGCTCATCTTCGATGAGGTGATCACCGGGTTCCGCTTCGCCCGCGGCTGCGCTCAGGAGTGGTTCGGGGTGACCCCGGATCTGACCACACTGGCCAAGGGCCTCGGTGGCGGCTTCCCGGTGGCCGCGGTCGGTGGATCAACCGAGGCGATGCGCCTGGTCGCCGACGGCACCTATTCGCATTCGGGCACCTACAACGCCAACGTCGTTCAGTGTGCTGCAGTATCGGCCACCATGGACGTGCTGGCCGAGCCGGGCCTCTACGAGCGGCAGCGGGCCCTCGGGTACCGGCTCGCCGCGGGCCTCAACGATCTGGCTGCCGAGCGCGGTCTCGACGCCTACTGCGAGGGGCTGGGCACGGTCTTCCAGTTGTGGTTCGCCAACGGGCCGATCCACAACTGGCGCGACGCGGTGGCCAAGGCCGACGAACCGCTGTTCACCCGCTGGTATGAAGAGATGGTGATTCGCGGCGTGCTCTTCCACCCGCTGCAGTTCGAGAACCTGTTCGTCTCGCTGGTCCACGACGACCGTGATATCGACGAAACGCTCGAGGCCGCAGCCGATGCCCTCACTGTCGTCGCCCGCACGCGGACGCCAGCGTCCCGATCGTGACCGACGGGCCGGTGATCCTGGGTGTCGATCTCGGCACCTCGGCGATCAAGGTGGTCGCGGTCGGTCAGGACGGTTCCGTTGTCGCCGCAGCTCGCTGCGGTTATCCAACGAATCGTCCGGAATCGCATGCGGCAGAACAGGACCCGAATGACTGGTGGCAGGCGCTACGGTCTGCCGGTGATGAGATCGCCCGCAAGGTCGAGCCGCGCCGTTGGCGCGGCATCGGCTTGAGTGCGATGCTGCCGACCCTGGTCGAGCTCGACGGTGACGGTATACCGGTCGGTCCGGCGATCACCTGGGAGGACGCCCGCGCCGAGGCGCAGGCCGACGGGCTGCGCGAGCGGTTCGGCGACGAGACGCTGTATCGGATCACCGGCCAACGGGTCGACGGGCGGTACCTGGCACCCATGCATGCCCGGTTGCTCGGGTTGGGCCAGGCCGGCGTCACCACGGTCGGGGCCAAGGATCTGCTGTTCCAGCAGCTCACGGGGCACCTGCTTACCGACCCGAGCACGGCGGCCGGGAGCGCGGCCTTCGATATCGAGTGGGGTGGCTGGAACGCTGAGATCGCTTCAGCAGCAGGCATTTCAGGGCTGCCTGATGTCGCGCCAGCCAGTCTCGCGCTGCCGCTGGCGCTGCCGTGGCGGCAACGCTGGGGGCTTGCCGAGGATGTCCCGGTGGTGCTGGGTGCGGCCGACTCGGTACTCGGCGCCGTGGGAGTCGGCGCGGTGCGGCACGGCGACGTCGGGGTGATCGCCGGCACCAGTGCGATCGTGCTGGGCATCTCCGATCGGCCCAGCCGCGACCCGGAGCAGCGTTACCTGGTGACCCCGCTGGCGGGGCAGGGCTGGGGTCTGGAAATGGACCTGCTGGCCGTGGGTTCGTCGTTCGACGCGGTCGCGGGGCTGTTCGGTCTGGACGGGCCGGCGGCGCTGCTCGAATTGGCCGCTGCCGTCCCGACCGAGCAGGGGCCGCTGTTCCTGCCGTACCTGACCCCGGGCGAACAGGGCGCGCTGTGGGATCCCGCCCTGACCGGTGCGCTACACGGCCTTCGGTTGGGCATGGGGGTTGGCCACATCGGCCGCGGATTGCTGACCGGCATCGTGGTCGAGTTGCGGCGCTGTATCGACGTGCTGACGGCGACCACCGGAGCGGCGGGACCGATCCGGCTGGGCGGCGGTAGCGCAGTCAGTCCGCTGATGTGGCAGGACATCGCCGATGCCACTGGCAGGGAGGTATTGGTGGACCCGACGGTGTCCGATCATTCGGCCATCGGTGCGGCGGTGTTCGCCGCCGACGTATTGGGCTGCCCCATCACCCGCGAGACGAGGCCCCGGTCCGTCGAGCCCCGGTCCGAGCGTCACGACTGGTGGACCGAATGTCTTGCCCGCCATAATGATGCGCGGTTGCGCAGTAAGGAGGTCCGATGAACGTCACCGTCGTCGACGACGACCTGTTCGCGACCGCGGCAGCCGATGCGCTGTTGTCACGACTGCCTGCCGGCGCCCCGCGGCTGGGGGTGGCCACCGGCGGCACGCCGATGCGGCTGTACGCCGAGCTGGCTCGGCGCAGCGCCGCCGGTCAGATCGACCTGTCTGGCGCCGTCGTCGTCGCCCTGGACGAGTACGTCGGCCTTGACGGCGGCGACCCGCACAGCTATGCGACCTACGTGCGCGAGCGTATCGCCGAGCCGTTGGGCATACCATCCGCCAATGTTGTTGTCCCGCTGGGTGACACCGCTCATCCAGAGTGTGCCGCCGCGGAGTTCGAGGCGCGTATCGCCGACGTCGGCGGGGTGGACGTCCAGATCGCTGGTATCGGTTCCAACGGGCACCTGGCCTTCAACGAGCCCGGGTCGCCGCTGGACTCGGTCACCCGTGTCGTCCAGCTGTCCGAGCGCACCAGGGCCGACAACGCCCGGTTCTTCGACGGCCAGATCGAGGCCGTCCCGCGTCACGCGATCACTCAGGGGTTGGCGACCATCTGCCGCGCCCGGTCGATCCTGCTGCTGGCGTCTGGCCCGGGGAAGGCCGACGCGTTGGCAGCTGCGCTGCACGGACCGGTCGGCCCGGACGTACCCGCCTCCGTGCTGCAGCGGCATTCCGATGTCACGGTGATCGCCGACCGGGCCGTATCGGCGAGGATGGCAGGATGAGCAATTCCCAGGTGCTCGACCTGTTTCCGCCCGGCTCCGGCGTGGACGCCGACGGTGTGCTGACCGTCGGCGGCTGTCGGCTCGACGACCTTGCCGCCGAGTTCGGCACCCCGGTGATGGTGGTGTCCGAGGATGCCCTGCGGCAGCGGGCCCGTGACTATCTGGCCGCTTTCCGGGATCGCTGGCCCCGCTCCGACGTCGCGTTTGCGTCGAAGGCCTTCCCGTGCACCGCCATCCAGCGGTTGGCCAGTGAGGAGGGGCTGCTCCTGGATGTCGCCGGCGGGGGAGAGATCGTCACCGCGCTGGCCGCCGGGGCCGACCCGTCCAGGATGCTGTTGCACGGAAACGCCAAGACCGACGAGGAACTGGAGCTCGCCGTCGGCAACGGCGTCGGGCTCATCGTGGTGGACAACTTCGACGACATCGACAGACTGGAGCGCATCGTCGAACCAGGCCGTCGGCAGGCTTGCCTGGTGCGGGTGGTCCCTGGAATCGAGGCCAACACGCATGCGGCGGTCGCGACCGGGCACGCCGGGTCGAAGTTCGGTCTGCTGCCTGATGATGCGCGGGTCGCGATCGAGCGGATTCGGCGCAGCCGGGTGCTGCGTTGCGACGGGGTGCACACCCACGTCGGCTCGCAACTGCTCGACGCTGAGCAACTGGCGGCTGCGGTGGCACCGGTCGCCGAGCTCGGCAGTTTCGACGTCTACGACTTCGGCGGTGGTCTTGGCGTGCGCTACACCTATGCCGACCAGCCGCCTACGGTCGAGCACTGTGCCCAGACGATGATCGACCGGGCCCGCGGGCTCGTCCCGGCCGGGGCCCGCATCATCGTCGAACCGGGCCGTTCGATGACGGCGGCGTCGGCGTGCACGGTGTACCGCGTCACTACCGTCAAGCGCGGAGCGGTAACCCATGTGGCCGTCGACGGTGGGATGGGAGACAACCTGGAGGTGTCGCTGTACGGGCAACGGTTCGAGGCCACCGTGGTCGACCGGGTCGGCGGGGGACAGCGCGTCACGGTGGTCGGCCGACACTGCGAATCCGGTGATCAGCTGATCGACGGTATACCGCTGGACAATCCGGCCGTCGGTGACTTACTGGCAGTACCGGTCACCGGTGCGTACTGCTACACGATGTCCAACCAGTACAACGGCGCCCGCCGCATCCCGGTGGTGTTCGCCGCCGGTGGGGACGCGCACCTGGTGGTGCGCCGCGACGCCTGGGCTGATCTGCTGGCCCGCGACGTCCCGTTACCGCAGGGCCGGTAGCTCCGACTCGGCATCGTCGGTGTGGGGCTGCTTGCCGCCGATGAGCAGCGCCAGCGCGGCACCGGCCAGGCACACGACCACGGTGATGGCGAAGATCGAGCTGTACTGCATGGTGTAGGCCTTGCGGGCGTTCTCGGCCACTCCAGTGGCTATCTCGAACAGGTTGCCGGTGGGTTTGGGCAGCGTCGCGATGATCTGGTTGAAGCGGTACAGGCCCCACGCCGAGAGCGCCGCGACACCGATCAGCATGCCGGTCATCCGGGCCACCACCACCAGCGAGGACGCGATGCCGTGCTGGCGAGCGGGTACCACGCGCAGCGCCGCGGAAGTCAGTGGCCCGATCACCAGGCCCAATCCGAAGCCGGCGATAGCCAGGTCGGTGTCGAACGTCGGCAGCGTGAACAACCCCAAGTCATGATGGGCCGACAGCACGTCGACGTCCCACTTGGACACCAGCCAGTAGGCATACGCAGCGACGACCATCCCGACCGTTGCCACCACCCGGTCGCCGATCCTGGTCGCGACCCAGCCGCCGATCAGCGCACCGACGGGCAGCGCAATCAGGAAGTGCAGCAACAGAAACGCCGCCCCGATCTGATCCTTGCCCAGCACGCCCTGGCCGAACAGTTCGACGTTCACCAGGGTGACCATCAGCGCTGCGCCGGCACACATCGACGTCCCGAGGGCGGACAGAAAGGGGATGAACTTCACCCCGGCAGGCTCGATGAGCCGGGTGCGGGCGAAGCGCTCCCACACGGCGAACGCGATCGCCGCCGCGACAGCTCCGCCGACCAGGGGTAGGCCGTAGCTGGGCAGGACGTGCTGGCCATCGGGTGCCGGGTTGTACAGACCTATGACGGCGAGTCCCAGCGCGACGGCCAACAGCAGACCACCGACGACGTCGACCCGGTCCGGTTCG
Source organism: Mycolicibacterium sp. CH28 (assembly GCF_004745805.1). Lineage (GTDB taxonomy): Bacteria > Actinomycetota > Actinomycetes > Mycobacteriales > Mycobacteriaceae > Mycobacterium. Next base: position 116,475 of record NZ_SRLQ01000001.1, read on the forward strand.
GTGCTGCGGTCCCGCGACGGCAGGCTGAACTGGATCAGCACCATCGCAATGAGGGTCAGCGGCACATTGATCCAGAACACGTCACGCCAGGTGTTGAGGGCCCACACCACCCCGATGCCGTAAAGCGGGCCCAGCACGCTGCCCAGTTCCTGGGCTGCGCCGATTCCGCCGAGCACCGTGGCCCGGCTGCGGGCCGCCCACAGGTCGGCGGCCAGTGCCAGCGTCACGGGCAGCAGCGCGCCGCTTGCCACACCCTGGACGATGCGACCGATTACCAGCATGGTCAGGTCGTCGGACAGTGCGGTCACCACCGAGCCGACCGCGAAGGTGGCCAGACTGAGCTGTAGCACCAGCTTTCGGCCGAACCGGTCGGAGAGGCGGCCCAGCAGCGGCATCGCTGCGATGTAGCCCAGCAGATACCAGGTGATGATCGGCGTCACCCGTTGGATCTGATTGATCGGGATCTCGACCGACCTCATGATGTCGGTCATGATCGTGACGACGACATAGGTGTCGAGCGCCCCGAGCAGTACCGCCAGGCTGCCGGCGCCGATGGCGATCCGGCGGCTACGGCCGCTGGTTTCGACCCGGTGCGCGGCGGTGTCGAGAGACTCAGCCATGGCCGGGACCGTCAGACCGCGGGCTTGGTGACGGTGACCGGCTTGTCCCATTCAGACAGGTTCAGCTGGACGCTGTTGCCCGTGCTCACGTCGACCTTGGCCTGCACCAGCTGGTGCGGGTCGTTCTTCTCGATCCACACCGTGACAGGTAGTGGGCTGCTCGACTTGATCTGGGGGATCAGCTTGGTGACCGCGTCGCCGGTGACCTTGCCTGTCACCCGCACGGTGTCGACACCATTGATGGTCTCGCTGGCGTCAGACTTCGCGTCGCTGATGCTGCCGAGCAGGTTGGCCAGACCGTTGTCTGGATTCAGAATCACCGATGGGTCGTAGATGTCCTTGGCGGGACCCATGTCCAGCCAGTTGTTCGGGGTCAGTGCGGCGTAGAGCGTCCCGTCCACGACGACCAATTGGATGTCGACATCGGAGCCGCCCATCGAGATGGTCGAGCTACCGGAGATCGCGACGGCCGGCACATTGGTCAGATCCCCGGATAGCTTCTTGACGGGCAGCCCGTCGATCTTGCCGTTGACAGCGATATCGAGGTGAGCGCTCTTGAGCGCCTTGGTGGTCTGGATCGACTGTTGCACCAGTCCGGGCGCATCGGGCAGTGACTCGGCAGGCTTCGAGGAGGAGCAGCCCGCGACGAACAGGGCGGCTGTGGCGAAGAGGACGGCAAGGACGGCGAACATTCGGCGGCACGTCGGCATAGGTGCATCGTAGAGGGTCAGGGTGACTCGGCCTCATTCGCGACGCCGGTGCCACCCCGTCGGTTCCGCGCTGAACTGGGCTTTCGGCGGTCCCGGCCGGGTGTCGGCGGGCCCGGGATAGATTGGGCCCGTGTTCACCGGAATCGTCGAGGAACTGGGCGAGGTGGTCGGCAAGGACGCACTGGCCGACTCCGCTCGTTTCGTCATCCGCGGACCCGTCGTCACCGCCGATGCCCGGCACGGTGACTCGATCGCGGTCAACGGTGTCTGCCTGACTGTCGTCGAGGTGCTGCCCGGCGGTCAGTTCAGCGCCGACGTGATGGCCGAGACGCTCAACAGGTCGAGCCTGGCGGCTGTCGGCGTCGGCAGCGCGGTGAACCTGGAGCGCGCCGCGGCGGTCAACAGTCGGCTCGGCGGCCACATCGTGCAGGGCCACGTCGATGGCACCGGACGGGTGCTCTCCCGCACGCCGTCCGCGCACTGGCAGGTAGTGCGAATCGCGCTGCCGGCCGAGCTGTCGCGGTACGTGGTGGAGAAGGGGTCGATCACCGTCGACGGGATCTCGCTGACCGTCTCCGGCATCGCCAGCGATTGGTTCGAGGTGTCGTTGATCCCCACCACGCTGGCGCTGACGACCCTCGGTCGGGCCCCGGTAGGCGCGCCGGTCAACCTCGAAGTGGACGTTATTGCGAAGTACGTCGAGCGGTTACTGGCCGATCGACAGCGCTGAGCAGGCGCGACGCGTCATCGGCTGATATCCGGAAAGCGAAGTTTGCCGGATTTCGCTTCGCGTGCGAAGACCGATCGTCGACTTGGGCTTGAGTGCACCGTCGTGAGCGGCAAATGCACTGTTCCGAGGCTTCACAGCAATTCCCCAGGTGAATGAGCTTCACGAGCTTCGTAGCCGGTGTTAGGTTGCGGGCGCCAAGGTGACATTCATCCCCCTCGGGCCCGGGGTATGAGTTCACTCACTCTCACATGAGCGGGAGATTCGGTGAGTTCGAAGAAGCGCGGAGGTCGTCACCGCAAGCGTGCAGAAAGGAATCGGACGCGTGCGGCCCGCAACGGGGTCCTCGCGGCTGCGGTGGGAATCGGCCTGGCGGTGGGCGTCGGACAGGGCGTGGCATCGGCCGCCACGGCCGGCGGTTCGGCGGATTCCGCATCGAAGGCGAGCTCGGCCTCTGGCTCTGGAACATCCTCTGGCTCTGGAGCATCCTCGAAACCCGTGCGCGCGAGCGGAGTGGCCGGATCTGCGCGTGAGCGCCTGTCGAGTAAGCAAACGTCGCAGCCTCCCCGTTCCACATCGGTCGCCAGTGCATCCGGTTCCAACCAGGCCACCACCACGACAGCCACCTCGACTCCCTCGGCCACCGGTGCCGCCTCGACCAGCACACAAACACCTCAGACGGTCGGGCTGGCCGCTGGCGCGCCGATGACTGCGAAGCTGACCGCGGTCGCAGCGAAGGCCTCTCCGGCCGCGTCAGCGGTGCCGGCCGCCGCTGCTTCTGCTGCGGCGGTCGACAACACAGCGTGGATCGGCACCGTGCAAAGGGCGCTCAACCGCCTCATCGGCTGGCCCGGCGCGCCGCACCCCTTCGTCGCGGTCACCAACTACCAGATCGACCAGAGCCTTGACGCCGTCGACCATCAGCTCGACACGATCTTCAGCAGTGCGCCGGTGGGCAGTCCGGCGCGGTGGCTTCCTGATCTGATCGGCATACTGCACCTCTTTGTCACGTCGGCTATCCCCGGCTATTCGATCAGTGACAGCCTCAACGCGATGGGCGACTTTCTGAACCGGGTGGTGCCACCGTTCACCATCGCTCCCGGGGCGGGCACCTTTGGCATCATCACGCCCTACAAGATCATGGGCGCTGCGGTAGCGGGGACAGCGACGGTCTTGACGGACATGCTGAATGGCACCTATGACCCGGCCCAGATCGAGATCGATGTCATCAAGTCGACCACCGGGGCGACTGTCACCAGGTCCGATCTCAGTAACTCCACGAGTCTGGACACCAAGATCGCCGCGTCGGTAGCCCTGGGCGGTGGTGTGTACAGCAGCCCGGCATCGGCGTTTGACATTACGTTGCCGACTTGGACTGCCGCCCAGGTGAATCCGTTCACGATCGTGACTTACGTCGTGCTGGTCGGCATATACAAGCGGTTCCAGGAGATGGCCGCCCTGCAGACCTTCACGATCAACACCCAGTACAACTCCGGAACCCCTTACACCATTGATTTGGGGAGTGCGAGCACGCGCTCGGAGTACGCGAACGGATCGTTCAGCGCGATCGATGAGAACGGCAACGCGGTGAGCTTCCAGCCTGCCGACGGGAACACCTACACCTCGGCAGGAGGTGCGTTGGTAACCATCAACACCTACGGCGGTGGATATACCTACACCAACACGCTCCCCGGTGCCGCGTTCTTTCATAGGGCAACCTCGCAAAACCCGGCCGACACGTACGACACCGTGAACATTCCAGTGACGACCCAGGACGGCGCCCCATACACGCTCACCTTCAAGATCCAGATCATCGACGGGACGAACAGCGCCCCGACGACGTCCCCTTCGAATAGCGGCGCCGACGCGCTGGGTGTAGTGCGAGGCACGGTCGGCGGCAGCGACTCCAACGGTGACACGTTGACATACTCGCTGGTCAGCTCATCGGTCAACGGTCTGAGCGGCAACTCCGCCTACACCAAGAATGGCGCCAACAATGGCGGCATCGTCGCCCTCGACGCGACCAGCGGTGCCTTCACCTACGTCTCGAGTTCGACCGCTGGCACCTCGCAGAGTTTCCAGGTGCAGGTCTCGGACGGCCACGGCGGCAACACCATCACGACGGTGACCGTGCCCAATACCGCTTCGATCACCCCGGCCAACGTCGACACCTCGACGCAGAACGTCGTCACGGGTTCGGTGCCAATCCCGACCAACGATGCCGGGATGTTCACCTACAGCCTGGGCACCGCCCCGACGAAGGGCACTGTGACGTCGTTCAACCCGGCCACCGGTGCTTTCACCTACACGCGCAATTCGAGTCTGGGCCACACCACGTCGGCCGGCGACGTGGTCACGGTGATCGCCACGGACGCCAACGGCCGTACGGTCAGCCTGAATCTGGCTGTCACGCCGCAACTTCCGAACACCGCGCCGACGGCGACTCTCACCACCGCGCCGACCGTCGGGACACTCAGTGGGACCGTCCAGACGAGCACCGGGAAGATCACGGCGAGCGACGCAGAGGGTGACACGCTCACCTATAGCGCCACCGGACTGGCAAGCGGTGCCTCCGTGAGCTTCGGCTCGAACGGGAGCTTTACGTACACCACCGACATACCGACGGCTACGCGGCACGCGGCTGCGAAGTACGGAGCGACTGCGGCTCAACAGAATCAGACGTTCACCGTCAACGTCAGCGACGGATTCGGCGGCACGACCGCCGTCCAGGTCACGGTGCCCATCTATGCCGTCGAGAGCGCCCCGGTTATCACGGCGAACAGGGACAGCTTCTTCGGCACGACCGAGGTCGTTACGGTAACCGATGCTGACGGGGACAAGAACGGGACGCACACCCACAGCAACCCCGGTGATGCCGGATACACCATCAGTAAGAGTGCATCGGTGACTGGTGATTTCGACCTCGGGACCGGCGAGGTTTGGACAAGCAAGGAAACCATCACGGTCTGGGACGGCTACTACGTCGTCCAGAACGGGGTGGTCACCTCCACGTTGGCGACCGGCACGTGGACTTGGTGATGAGATTGCGCGCATGCTCTCGTCGTTCGCGCTCTGAGTAGTCAGGGGCGTATCGCGTCTGGCCGCGGCGAAGTGCGAAGCGGCGCGCCTACCGATCCATCTTGGCGGTGGACGCTATCGCGAAGCCCGTCGAGCGGTTGCGCGCCAATCAGCAGCGCTGAGCAGGCGCAACGCATAATCGCCCCATATCCACAAAGCGAAGTTTGCCAGAACCTGCCTTCCGTGGGGATTTTGATCACTGAGTGAGACTGCGGCATGGGGTTCGGAACAGCGAATGTACTGTTCAGGCGACTTCCATGAACTTTCCATGTGAATTACCTTGGTGAATCCTGCGGACGGTGTTAGGTTGCGGGACGGCAACGTGACACTTGTCTCCCAAGACCGGGATGGTGAGCGAGGTCACTTTCGGATGAGCGGGAGATTCGGTGAGTTCGAAGAAGCGCGGGGGTCGTCACCGCAAGCGTGCGGCAAGGAATCGGACGCGTGCGGCCCGCAACGGCATCTTCGCGGCTGCGGTGGGAATCGGCCTGGCGGTGGGCGTCGGCCAGGACGTGGCCTCGGCCACCACCGACGGTGGTTCTTCGGATTCCGGAGCGTCCCCGCATGCGGCGGGCAATTCCGGCCATTCCGCGAGCGCCGGCCGCGCAGACGGATCTGCTGGACCTGCTCGCACTCGCCCGACGGGTAAGCCGTCGGTATCGGCCTCCAGCAGCGGTTCCTCGGTGTCGGCCCGGTCGGCGGGCTCGGCCCGGGCTGTCATGGCCGCCGGCACAGGGATTGCCCCCGGCGCCACCGACACGCCTGCCTCGACAACGACCTCGACTCCGACCTCGACCGGTGGCAGCACCACCGCGAGCGCCGCCACCGACGGCGCGACGCTTCCTACGTCCACGACCGACAGCCCGACGACGCCGGTTGCCACCGATGTCCCTGCGGCGGTGACATCCGTTGACTCAACGACCATTCCGGCCGACGGCGAGCCGACCGCCAACTCGACGGGCGTGGTCGTTCTGAAGGCCACTTCGGCCAGGGCCGCCGCGGCTGCTGCTGCCGCCTCAGTTCCGGCTGCTGCTTTGACTGCTTTGACTGCCCCGGCTGCCGCGGCCAACTCGATGAACGGCGATCTATCGGCCGTGCAGGCCGGCGCAGGCCCGATCACCACCCCGGCGCAATACACCATTCAGACGTCGCTCGATGCCTGGGCCGCTCAGCTGGATGCGCTCATGGCAGCTCCGCTGGCTGCGGCCAACGCCTGGCTCAAATTCCCGCTCACATTCCTGAACGCCTTTTTCACGCCGTCGATCGTGGTCGACAGGCTCTCCTACGGGCTCAATGGCCTCGCTACCCTCATGGACCAGTTCGTGCCACCGTTCAAAATGGTGGACGGCGCACCCTCGACCATCACGCAGGCGTCGGTGACTGCCGCGGTGCTCGCGGGGGCAATCACGCTGATGAACACCTCGCAGACCGTCGACATCAACCACTGGATAGCCGAGGTTGTGAGCATCGGCCAAGCGTTGTACGACATCGCCCAGAACCCGGTCATCAACGGGCTCACCGCGAACGACCTGGATGGCGTGGTTGGGGCGGCGAGGTCCGCCTTCCTTTCGCCGAAGACCGTGTTGGACATGGCAATCAATATCGGGCCCGCTCCGAATCCGGTCTCGCTCGCCATGTACGTGGTTGTGGTCGCGATCTTCCAGCGGTTCGCGGGCGTGGCGACCGATCACCAGCCGGTGGTGACCGACATGCAGCAGACCAGCCAACATCTACCGAACGGCAGCGGCACCACCGTCTCGGGATACGTGCAGTTCTACGATGCCGACGGCGACCCGATCACCTCGTTCGGTTTCACCGAGCCCAATGACAGCCGGTTCACGGTCACCGTCGTCGACGGGACCAACGGGCGGATGAACTGGACGGTGTGGGACTGGAATCCCTTGTCCAGTGACAAGTCTCCGAAGACCTTGACGTTCACGATGACGGTGCTCGCCCAGGGCGATGGCCAGATCAGCGTCTCCAGGCCGTACATGCCGAACGGCAATGAAACCAAGAAGACGGTCACTGTGACGGTCTATTACAACCAGGCCGTCGGGACGTTGACGAGCACGGTCGACAGCACCTCGGCCCTTGGTGTGGTGCGCGGTTCGGTCACGGCGCCACAAAACCCCGACAATCCGACTACCTACTCGCTCAGTGGCGCCAGTGGGGGATCGGCATACAGCGCCAACGGCGGCATCGTCAAGCTCAACCCGACCACCGGTGCGTACACCTACATCCCGAACCGGGCGTCGAGTGCAACCTCGGACTCCTTCCAGCTGGTGAGCACCGACAAGTTCGGTCACACATCGACGACAACGGTGACTGTGCCCGTGAGCACGGCCTCACCGGTGACGAACATCAATTCCTCGACACTGGGGAAGGTCACCGGCAACCTGAACATCGGCGCTGACAGCGGGCTGATGACCTACAGCCTGGGCGTCGGGCCAAATGCCGCCAGGGGAACCGTGGTGGTCAACGCCGATGGCAGCTTCACCTACACCCGCACCGCGCCGGGTCACACACAGCCGACACCGGACTCGTTCACCATCCTTGGAACCGACAGCACCGGAAAGACGGTGACGATTGCAACGGTCAATGTCTCGCCGCAGGTGTCCAACACTGCGCCCGTGATCACCCAGACCACAACCGATGTGGGTAGCTCCAACCAGTCGAAGTGGGGTCTGAACACGAGTACGTGGACGCAGACGACCACCGGCAAGATCACGACGACCGACGCCGACGGGGACACGCGTAGCTACTCGCTGGTCGATCCCTCGTCTCATGCCGGGGTCACAACGACCGCCAACGGTGGCACCGTCGCATTCAACGCAGATGGCACATACACCTACACGATCACCAAGAATCGGGCCTACTTCCACGGTGCGGCCAAGCAGGGTGCCGCCGGTGCGGCGGTGAACGACTCGTTCACCGTTGCGGTGAGCGACGGCTACGGGGGCACCGCCTACACCACCGTCACGATGGCCATCTACGCGGTGAACAGCGCGCCGACGTTCACCAACGAGAATTACACGACGTCCTTCCTCGGCTCTGCGAAAACCGTCTGGCTGCTCCATACCACCGATGACGACGGCGACAATGTCGGATCGAGCCGCGGCGGGACGCCGGGGTATGACACCAGCAACAACAAGAACGTCACCGGTAGCCTCGACACCGGTGGTGCCAGCCTCGGCTACGGCTCGGGAACTCTCACCATCACCCTCCGTGACGGTTACTACTTCGTCGACAACGGTGTGGTCCGGACCGACGGTTCGGGGAACAAGGTCCTGGCCACTTACTCGCAGACTTGGACCTGACAGTCTGCGGCGCGGGCTCAGAGCCCGGCCAACTGCGGCAGTGTCGCGTGCGCGATCAGGAAGTAGATGATCAGCCCGGTCCCGTCGACGATGGTGGCGATCATCGGCGCCGAGACCACCGCCGGGTCGACCCGGCACTTCTTCAGCAGCAGCGGTAGTACCGAGGAGACCAGAGCCGACCACAGCACGATCGCGGCGACCGTCAGCGCCACCGTGATCGTGATCTGAGGTCCGACCCCCAGCGTCCAAGCGCGGACGATGGCGGCTAGGGCCATCGTCAGCGCGACGAGGAAGCCCGTCGACACCTCTTTGGCCAGCACGCGAGGTAGATCCCGAAGTCGTACCTGACCGGTTCCCATGGCGCGCACGAGTGTGGTGGTGATCTGGGTGCCGGTGTTGCCGCCGGTGCCGATCAGTAGCGGGATGAAGAATGCCAGCGCGACGACGGCCTCCATCTCGTCCTCGAAGGCGCGCAGCACCGTGCCGGTGTATGCCTCGGCGATGAACAACACGAGCAGCCACACGATCCGCTTGCGCCACAGGCGTACCGGGGAGGCACGAAGGTAGGGGACCTCGAGGGGTTCCGAGCCGCCCTGTCGTTCGGCGTCTTTCGTGGCTTCCGTCTCGAGAATGTCGGCTGCCGCGTCGGCGGTCAGCACACCGAGGATCCTGCGTTGGTCGTCGACCACCGGCAACGCGGCCAAGTCGTAGTCGACGAGCGAGTGCGCGGCCTGTTCGGCGTCGACCAGCGGACGCACCCAGACCGGGTCGTCGCTGGCCAACTCCGCGACGATCTGGTCCGGCTGGGCGAGCACCAGGTCCTGGAACTCAACGAACCCGATCAGCTGTCGGTCGGCATCCGTGACGTAGATCAGCGCGCCGGCCCGGGCCCTACCCCGCACCTGTGTGCTTTGCTCGCGAACCACAGCTTCGGCGTCGGCTGCGGTGATCGTGTCCGGGATCGTGAACACGTCGGGGAGCATGTGCGCGGCAACGGACTTCGGTGGCCAGCGGAGCACCTCGCGGAGGGACTGCGCCGGTTCGCCGCCGATCTGCTCGAGCAGCGACTCGCGCGCTGAGTTGTCAAGCCTGCGCAGGATTTCGGCGGCGTCGTCGCATTCCAGGGCTTCGAGCCATCGGGCCGATTGCCCAATGTCTGCCGATCTGATGATCCGCGTCGCGAGATCGCCGTCGACGGAGCCGAGCAACTCGGGACCGGTCGCCGAATCAAGCAGTGAAACGAACCTGGCCAGCTTTGCCTTCGCCATCGAATCGACCTGCCGGCTTCGCTCGGCGGATCCGACCGACCGCAGCCACTGGTCGACGGCGAGAGCGGAGTCCAACTCGGCAGCCCGGACCGGTAGAACGCCAAGCACGCCGATGTCGACACCGGGTCCCCTCATTGCACTCCCCGTTCCCTGGCAATAGCTAGCAACGGAGTCAGGGTAACGATGGCTGGGCGGCGAAACAGGACCGTCCGAAAGCGCGGCGCACCGCGCGCGGTACGCCAACCGGCCAGTCGTGGAAGCGGTTTCAGGCCCGCATTCTGCGCCCACGCTGCACTGACTTTGCCGTCGCGGCGCCGGCGCCGCGCTGCGGGTGCCGACCTCTGGCGCCGGGACGGCCCCACACATTTCATCCGTCGTTCACACTGCGGGAAACGTCGATCCCGGTACTCCCCACACGACCGCAGGTGATTCGGTGCGGATCGCGCACGTGTTCTGCAATGCCTGTGGAAGTCCGGAGGACCCCCGGCGGCGGACTGGTCTTGGGGTCGAGGATTTCGGCATCCTCACCGGAGGCGACACGATCGTGGCCCAGGGAACTGGCCGGTGCGCACGCCAGGGGAGCGGTGTCAGCGGCCGATCGCGGCGGTGTGATCCCGTCGGCCCCTCCTGTCACCTACGTCACACCCCGGTGTGGTCGCATCCGCAGTGCCTGGGCCGATGGCCTGCGCATATCGGCCAAGACGGCCGGCCGGTGATCGGTGAACGGGCCGCTGAGCAAGACGGGCAATAACCGCCGGGTCGCGGTGGTTCATACTGTGTACAGCAGAATCACTTGGAATTCCCGGTACGGACTTCCCATGGTTACAGGGCGGCAACGATGACGAGGCTGGATACCGTCGAACGGGCGGTTGCCGATATCGCGGCAGGCAAGGCCGTCGTGGTCATCGACGACGAGGACCGCGAGAACGAAGGCGACCTGATCTTCGCCGCCGAGAAGGCCACGCCGGAGTTGGTCGCATTCATGGTCCGCTACACCTCGGGCTATCTGTGTGTGCCGTTGTCCGGCGAGGTTTGCGACCGGTTGGGTCTGCTGCCGATGTACGCGGTGAACCAGGACAAGCACGGTACCGCCTACACCGTGACCGTCGACGCCAAACATGGTGTGGGAACCGGAATTTCGGCCTCTGATCGGGCGACGACGATGCGGCTACTGGCTGACCCGGACAGTGTGTCGGAGGATTTCACCAAACCGGGTCACGTCGTTCCGCTGCGCGCCAAGGATGGCGGCGTGTTGCGCCGCCCCGGCCATACCGAGGCTGCCGTCGACCTGGCCCGACTGGCGGGCCTGCAGCCCGCGGGGGCGATCTGTGAGATCGTCAGCCAGAAGGACGACGGCGCGATGGCCCAGACCGATGAGCTGCGGGTTTTCGCCGACGAGCACGATCTGGCCTTGATCTCCATTGCCGACCTCATCGAGTGGCGGCGCAAGCACGAGAAGCACGTCGAGCGGATCGCCGAGGCGCGGATCCCGACCCAGCACGGTGAGTTCCGCGCCGTCGGCTACTCCAGTCTTTACGAAGAGGTCGAGCACGTAGCCCTGGTCAAAGGCGATATCGCCGGGCCGGAGAACGACGGCCACGACGTGTTGGTGCGGGTGCACTCCGAATGCCTGACCGGGGATGTGTTCGGTTCGTGGCGCTGCGATTGCGGTCCGCAGCTCGACGCCGCGCTGGCGATGGTGGCCCGCGAAGGTCGCGGCATCGTGCTCTACATGCGCGGCCACGAGGGCCGCGGGATCGGCCTGATGCACAAGCTGCAGGCCTACCAGCTACAAGACGCCGGCGCCGATACTGTCGACGCCAATCTCGAGCTCGGGCTGCCCGCCGACTCCCGCGACTACGGCATCGGTGCGCAGATCCTGGTGGACCTCGGTGTGCGCTCGATGCGGCTGCTGACCAACAATCCGGCCAAGCGGGTCGGTTTGGACGGCTACGGGCTACACGTCATCGAGCGGGTGCCGCTACCGGTACGGGCCAATGCCGAGAACATCCGCTACCTGAAGACCAAGCGAGACCGGATGGGGCACGACCTGACCGGGCTCGACGACTATGACGAGGCAGCGCAGCTGCACGGCGACCTTGGCGGGGCCCTGTGAGCGGAGGCGACGGCGTCCCCGAACTCCCGGAGATGGACGCCTCGGAATTGTCGCTGGCCATCGTGGCCAGCACCTGGCACGGCAAGATCTGCAACGCCCTGCTCGACGGCGCCCGCAAGGTCGCCGAGGACGCCGGCATTGCCGCACCCACCGTGGTTCGGGTGCTCGGCGCGATCGAAATCCCGGTTGTAGCACAGGAACTAGCCCGCAGCCACGATGCGGTAGTCGCCCTCGGCGTCGTAATCCGCGGTCAGACACCGCATTTCGACTACGTCTGTGATGCCGTCACCCAGGGGCTGACGCGAGTGTCGTTGGACGAGTCGACCCCGGTGGCCAACGGAGTCCTGACCACCAACACCGAAGAGCAGGCGCTCGATCGGGCCGGACTGCCCGGTTCCGCCGAGGACAAGGGTGCGCAGGCCGCCGCGGCGGCGCTGTCGACAGCATTGACGCTGCGCCACCTGCGTCAGGTATGACGACGACGCACGGCGACTGGGACGTCACGTTGCGGCCCCGACTGACACCCTATTTCGCCTACGGTGCGGCGTTCGTGATCGCCGCCGCCGGAATTACGGTCGGGCTGCTGCTGAAGATCCGCTACACCGGTGCGATCATCCAGACCGCCGATCAGGTCGCCATGGCCGGGCTGGGGATAATCCTTGCCGCGGGGATCCTCCTGCTGGCGCTGCCCCGGGTCCGGGTGGGACCGGCCGGCATCGGGGTGCGCAACATCGTCGTCGAGCGGGTCGTGCCGTGGAGTGACGTCGCCGGGGTGTCGTTCCCGGAGAGCTCTCGATGGGCCCGGGTCGACCTGGCCGACTACGAGTACGTCCCGGTGCTGGCCATTCAGTCTGTCGACGGCCAGCGGGCCGTCGACGCGATGGACACCATCCGCTCCCTGGTCGGCAAGTATCGCCCGGACCTCACCCGTTCGTGAGCCTCATCACCACCTCGCGGGTGGTGTTCCCCGACGGTATCTCGGCGAATCCGAGACCTTCGTAGACGGTGCGCGCTGCGTCGTCGCCGGACGCCTCGGCCGATTTGGTCCGGGTACTAACCTGAGATCGTGCCCGATCCCGCGACGTACCGCCCGGCGCCCGGGTCGATCCCGGTCGAACCGGGTGTCTACCGATTCCGCGATCCGCACGGCCGAGTGATCTACGTCGGCAAGGCCAAGAGCCTGCGCAGCCGGCTGACGTCCTATTTCCAGGACATCTCCGCCCTGCATCCCCGCACTCGGCAGATGGTCACCACGGCCGCGAAGGTCGAGTGGACGGTGGTCAACACCGAGGTCGAGGCGCTGCAGCTGGAATACAACTGGATCAAGGAGTTCGACCCGCGGTTCAACGTCCGCTACCGCGACGACAAGTCCTATCCGGTGCTGGCGGTGACCCTCGATGAGCAGTACCCGCGGCTGTTCGTCTACCGCGGTCCGCGGCGCAAGGGCGTCCGTTACTTCGGTCCGTACTCGCACGCCTGGGCCATCCGCGAGACGCTGGACCTGTTGACCCGGGTGTTCCCGGCCCGAACCTGCTCGGCGGGAGTGTTCAAGCGGCACAGCCAGATCGAGCGTCCCTGCCTGCTGGGCTACATCGACAAGTGTTCGGCGCCGTGTGTCGGGCGGGTCAGCGCCGACGAGCACCGCAAGATCGTGCTGGACTTCTGCGACTTCCTGTCCGGCAAGACCGACCGCTTCGCCCGCGAACTCGAACATCAGATGAACGCCGCCTCCAACCAGCTCGACTTCGAACGTGCCGCTCGGCTGCGGGACGATATCGCAGCACTCAAGCGTGCGCTGGAGAAGCAGGCCGTCGTGCTCGGGGACGGCACCGACGCCGACGTCGTCGCGTTCGCCGACGACGACCTGGAGGCCGCCGTGCAGGTCTTCCATGTTCGTGGCGGGCGGGTGCGCGGCCAACGCGGCTGGGTCGTCGAAAAGCCGGGTGACCCAGGCGATTCCGCGGAGGCGCAATTGGTCGAGCAGTTCCTTGCCCAGTTCTACGGCGACCAGGCCGAATTAGGCGGGGCGGCAGACGAATCCACCAATCCGGTACCGCGGGAGGTGCTGGTGCCCTGCCTGCCCCCGAACGCCGAGGAACTGGCCGATTGGTTGTCCGGCCTGCGGGGCTCGCGGGTGGCCCTGCGGGTGCCCCGTCGCGGCGATAAGAAGGCACTGGCCGAAACGGTGCACCGCAATGCCCAGGAAGCGCTGCAGCAGCACAAGCTCAAGCGCGCGGGCGACTTCACCGCCAGATCGGCTGCGCTGCAGAATATCCAGGAGTCACTCGGGCTGGCAGACGCGCCGCTACGCATCGAATGCGTCGATATCAGCCACGTCCAGGGCACCGACGTGGTGGCTTCTCTGGTGGTCTTCGAGGACGGCCTGCCGCGCAAATCCGACTACCGGCACTTCGCGATTCGGGAGGCCGCCGGTGAGGGACGATCCGACGATGTGGCCTCGATCGCGGAGGTCACCCGCAGGCGCTTCACCCGACACGTCCAGGAGCAGCAGCGGTCGATCGAGGAATTCTCAGCCGAAGGTAAATCCCGCAAGTTCGCCTACCCGCCGAATCTCTACGTCGTCGACGGCGGGGCCCCGCAGGTCAATGCCGCCCAGGCGGTGCTCGACGAGCTCGGCATCAGCGACGTCGCGGTGATCGGACTGGCCAAGCGACTCGAGGAGGTGTGGGTGCCCGCCGAGGCCGACCCGCTGATCATGCCGCGCAACAGCGAGGGGCTGTATCTGCTGCAGCGCGTCCGCGACGAAGCCCACCGCTTCGCGATCACCTACCACCGCAGCAAGCGATCCAAGCGGATGACGGCCTCGGCGCTGGACTCGGTGCCCGGGCTCGGGGACATCCGGCGCAAGGCGCTGGTCACCCACTTCGGATCGCTGGCCCGGCTGCGACAGGCCAGCGTCGAGGAGATCACCGCGGTCCCGGGGATCGGCGCGGCGACCGCGACCGCGGTGCTGGAGGCACTGGGGGTTGCGTCGGATTCGGTGGGATCGGCTGCGCGCGACGAGCCGGTCGGCGAAGATCACACTGCGGAACAGGCATCGCTATGACAGAGCACAGCACAGGCGAAGAGATGCGGACCGAGCGGAGCGGCGAAGAGTCGGGTATCGACGTGGTGTTGGTGACCGGCCTGTCCGGAGCCGGTCGAGGGACGGCTGCCAAGGTGCTCGAAGACCTGGGCTGGTATGTCGCCGACAACCTGCCGCCGGAGCTGATCGCTCAGATGGTCGACCTCGGCCTTGCCGCCGGCTCGCGGATCACCCAGCTGGCGGTGGTGATGGATGTGCGCTCCCGCGGGTTCACCGGCGACCTCGACTGGGTGCGCAACGACCTGGCGACCCGAGACATCCACCCGCGAGTGCTGTTCATGGAGGCCTCCGACGACATCCTGGTGCGGCGCTACGAGAACAACCGGCGCAGTCATCCGCTGCAGGGCAATCAGACGCTGGCCGAGGGCATCGCGGCCGAACGGACGATGCTGGCCCCGGTCCGGGCCTCGGCGGACCTGATCATCGATACCTCGACGCTGTCGGTGCGGGCCCTGCGCGAGAGCATCGAGCGGGCCTTCGGCGGTGAGGCCGTTGCCCAGACCAGCGTGACGGTCGAGTCGTTCGGGTTCAAGTACGGCCTGCCGATGGACGCCGACATGGTGATGGACGTCCGGTTCCTGCCCAACCCGCACTGGGTCGACGAGCTCCGGCCGCACACCGGCCAGCATCCGGCGGTCCGAGACTACGTCCTGAGCCAACCCGGCTCGGCGGAGTTCCTGCAGACCTACCATCAGCTGCTGAGACTCGTCGTCGACGGTTACAGCCGGGAGGGGAAGCGCTACATGACGGTGGCCATCGGCTGCACGGGCGGCAAGCACCGCAGCGTGGCCATGGCCGAAGCACTGACCGGGCTACTTCAGGGCAATCAACTCCTGACGGTCCGTGTGCTGCACCGCGATCTGGGTCGCGAATGAGCCGCATCGTCGCCCTTGGCGGTGGGCACGGTCTGTACGCGACGCTGTCCGCGGCCCGCCGGCTCACCCCGCATGTCACCGCGGTGGTCACCGTTGCCGACGACGGCGGATCGTCGGGCCGGTTGCGCAGCGAACTGGACATCGTGCCGCCCGGTGATCTACGAATGGCGTTGGCGGCGTTGGCTTCCGACAGTCCGCATGGCCGGCTGTGGGCCACCGTCATCCAGCATCGCTTCGGTGGCAGCGGTGCGCTGGCCGGACATCCGATCGGCAACCTGATACTGGCCGGGCTCAACGAGGTGCTGGCCGACCCGGTGGCCGCGCTCGACGAGCTGGGCCGTGTCCTCGGCGTCAACGGCAGGGTTCTGCCGATGTGTCCGATCGCACTGCAGATCGAGGCCGACGTGGCGGGCCTGGACACCGATCCCCGGATGAGCCGGGTGATCCGCGGCCAGGTGGCGGTGGCCACCACACCCGGCAAGGTCCGGCGGGTACGTCTGCTGCCCGGGGACCCGCCCGCCACCCGCCAGGCCGTCGACGCCATCATGGCCGCCGACCTCGTGGTGCTCGGGCCGGGCTCCTGGTTCACCAGTGTGATCCCGCACGTGCTCGTACCCGGCCTCGTAGAGGCGTTGAAGTCCACCACCGCGCGGCGGGCCCTGGTACTCAACCTGGCCGCCGAGCCGGGGGAGACCGCCGGCTTCTCCGCCGAACGGCATCTGCACGTCCTGGCTCAGCACGCGCCGGGGTTCTGCGTGGACGAGATCATCGTGGACGCGGCATGCGTCCCGTCAGACCGGGAACGTGATCAAGTTCGCCGTACCGCACGGCTGTTGGATGCTTCAGTTCAGTTTGCCGACGTGTCGAGACCTGGTACACCTTTACATGACCCAGCGAAGCTGGCTGCAGCGCTTGACGGTGTGCGCATCCGAGGGGCGGTGCCCACACCACCTATCCTTCCGCCTGCCGCACCGACGCAGGCCGGAGGAAGGCGACAGGGGGACGGAGTGCAGGAACCGACTGGCAACGGACCGAGGGGTGACGACCTGTGGCGATGACTGCCGAGGTGAAGGACGAACTGAGCCGGTTGGTGGTCAACTCCGTGACTGCCCGCCGTGCGGAGGTGGCCTCGCTGTTGCGCTTCGCCGGCGGCCTGCACATCGTGTCCGGCCGGGTGGTTGTGGAAGCCGAAGTGGACCTGGGCATCATCGCCCGCCGGTTACGCAAGGACATCTACGACCTCTACGGTTACAACGCGGTCGTGCACGTGCTGTCGGCCAGCGGAATTCGCAAGAGCACCCGCTACCTGGTCCGGGTCGCCAAAGATGGGGAAGCCTTGGCGAGGCAAACCGGTCTGCTGGACATGCGGGGCCGGCCGGTGCGCGGCCTGCCCGCGCAGGTTGTCGGCGGCAGCGTCGGTGATGCTGAGGCGGCATGGCGTGGTGCCTTCCTCGCCCACGGTTCGCTGACCGAACCCGGTCGGTCTTCGGCACTCGAAGTCAGTTGTCCCGGACCGGAAGCCGCGCTGGCGCTGGTGGGTGCGGCCCGGCGACTCGGCGTCAGCGCCAAGGCGCGCGAGGTGCGTGGCACCGACCGGGTTGTGGTGCGCGACGGTGAGGCCATCGGTGCGCTGCTGACCCGGATGGGCGCCCAGGACACCCGGCTGACGTGGGAAGAGCGCCGGATGCGCCGCGAGGTGCGGGCCACCGCCAACCGGCTGGCCAACTTCGACGACGCCAACTTGCGCCGCTCGGCCCGGGCCGCGGTCGCTGCTGCGGCGCGGGTGGAGCGGGCGCTGGAGATCCTGGCCGATACCGTGCCCGAGCACTTGGCCGCCGCGGGTCGGCTGCGGGTCGAGCACCGGCAGGCCTCGTTGGAGGAACTGGGCCGGCTGGCCGATCCGGTCATGACGAAAGATGCTGTGGCAGGTCGTATTCGGCGTCTGCTGTCGATGGCCGACCGCAAGGCGAAACAGGACGGCATCCCGGACACCGAGTCGGCCGTCACCCCCGATCTGCTCGAGGACGCTTAGCGCGACTTGGCCACTCTTTTGGCTGCGAAGGCCTTGAGTTCGGCGGACAGTGCGTCGGCGGCCAGCAGCCGGGGCAGCAGGGTGGGATCTGACATGCGGGCGCGGAACACCAACTCGACGGTCACGTCGTGGTCGGGGCGGTGGTCGATTTCGACCGGGTCGCCGGTGCGCACGGTGCCGGGTGCGAGGACCCTGAGGTAGGCACCGGGTTTACCGGCGTCGGTGAACGTCTTGACCCAGTTGTCGATGTCCAGGAAGGCCGAGAAAGTCCGGCACGGTGTGCGCGGCGCGCAGACTTCCAGTACCAGTCCGTCGGTGCCGACCCGCCAGCGTTCCCCGATGCGTGCCCCGGTCACGTCGATCCCGTGGGTGGTGAGGTTCTCGCCGAACATCCCGTTGGTCAGCGGGCGCGACAGCCGGGTTTCCCATTCGTCGAGGTCTTCGCGCGCGTAGGCGTAGACGGCCTGGTCGTCCCCGCCGTGCAGCTTGTGGTTACCGATCGTGTCGCCGACCAGACCGCTGCCAAGCCCGCCGTGCATCGGCCCTGGTGCGCGCACCAACACCGGCTCTGATGTGCCGGCCTTGTCGATGCCGGTGCGCGTCGACGGCGCGTCGGGATTGTCGCGGACCCGGGCCAGATTCACCGACAGCACACTCGCCACGAAACCAGGGTACTGGCGCACCGGCCGCCCTGCTCACGGCCGCCCGAGGGGGCTGACGAAACGCTCTGCGCCGACGACGGTTTCGGTACCCGGAATCGGTGCCGACCGGCCTCCTCGACCCCCGGATCGGGGGAGCGTCCGGGTGACATTCCGGCCGGCCGCACACGGCGCCGGGCGCGCCACTAGTCTGGGCGAGAGTACTCAAGAAGCTATCTAGAGGAGACAACGTGACCATCCGGGTAGGCGTTAACGGCTTCGGTCGAATCGGGCGCAACTTTTTCAGGGCGCTGGATGCGCAGAAGGCACTCGGCAACAACACGGACATCGAGATCGTCGCGGTCAATGACCTCACTGACAACGCGAGCCTGGCCCACCTGCTGAAATTCGACTCGATCCTGGGCCGGCTGCCCTACGACGTCAGCCTGGAGGGCGAGGACGTCATCGTCGTCGGCGACACCAAGATCAAGGCGCTCGAGGTCAAGGCCGGACCGTCGGAACTGCCGTGGGGCGACCTCGGCGTCGACGTGGTCGTCGAATCGACCGGCATCTTCACCAACGCCGCCAAGGCGAAGGGCCACCTGGACGCGGGCGCCAAGAAAGTCATCATCTCCGCGCCGGCCACCGACCCCGACATCACCATCGTGATCGGCGTCAATGACGACAAGTACGACGGCACCCAGAACATCATCTCCAACGCTTCGTGCACCACGAACTGCCTCGGCCCGCTGGCCAAGGTCGTCAATGACGAGTTCGGCATCGTCAAGGGCCTGATGACGACCATTCACGCCTACACCCAGGACCAGAACCTGCAGGACGGCCCGCACAGCGACCTGCGTCGCGCCCGCGCCGCCGCCCTGAACATCGTGCCGACCTCCACCGGTGCCGCCAAGGCCATCGGCCTGGTGCTGCCCGAGCTCAAGGGCAAGCTGGACGGCTACGCACTGCGGGTGCCGATCCCCACCGGTTCGGTCACCGACCTGACCGTCGAGCTGGCCAAGCCCGGCACCGCCGAGGAGATCAACGCCGCGCTCAAGGCCGCCGCCGAGGGCAAGCTCAAGGGCATCCTGAAGTACTACGACGCCCCGATCGTGTCGAGCGATATCGTCACCGACCCGCACAGCTCGATCTTCGATTCCGGGCTGACCAAGGTCATCGACAACCAGGCCAAGGTCGTGTCCTGGTACGACAACGAGTGGGGTTACTCCAACCGCCTCGTCGACCTGGTGGCCCTGGTCGGCAAGTCCCTGTAACAACGATGGCTGTCAAAACTCTCGCCGACCTGCTCGCCGAGGGCGTCGCAGGTCGGGGCGTACTGGTGCGCTCCGACCTCAACGTCCCCCTCGACGGCGACCACAACATCACCGATCCCGGGCGCATCATCGCCTCGGTCCCGACGCTCAAGGCGCTGGCCGACGCAGGGGCCAAGGTTGTGGTGACCGCCCACCTTGGACGTCCCAAGGGCGGACCGGACCCGGCGTTCTCCCTGGCGCCGGTGGCCGCCGCGCTGGGGGAGAAGCTGGGCCGGCACGTTCAGCTGGCCGGTGATGTGGTCGGTACCGACGCACTGGCCCGTGCCGAAGGGCTGACCGACGGCGACGTCCTGCTGCTGGAGAACATCCGGTTCGATCCGCGGGAGACCAGCAAGGACGACGCCGAGCGCCTGGCGCTGGCCAAGGCACTGGTGGAGCTCGTCGGTGAAGACGGCGCGTTCGTCTCCGACGGCTTCGGGGTGGTGCACCGCAAGCAGGCCTCGGTCTATGACGTCGCGACGCTGCTGCCGCATTACGCGGGAACGCTGGTGGCCACCGAGGTCAAGGTGCTCGAGCAGCTGACCAGCTCCTCCGAGCGGCCCTATGCCGTGGTGCTGGGCGGGTCCAAGGTGTCGGACAAGCTGGCGGTCATCGAGAATCTGGCCGATAAAGCCGACAGCCTCATCATCGGCGGCGGTATGTGCTTTACCTTCCTTGCCGCGCAAGGGCTTCCGGTGGGCGCGTCGTTGCTGCAGGAAGAGATGCTGGATACGTGCAAGCACCTGCTGGACAAGTTTGGCGACGTGATCCACCTGCCGGTGGACATCGTGGTCGCTGAGAAGTTCGCCGCCGATTCGGCACCGGAAACCGTTGCCGCCGATGCGATCCCGGGCGACAAGATGGGCCTGGACATCGGACCGGAGTCGGTCAAGCGGTTCACCACGCTGCTGTCCAACGCGCGCACCATCTTCTGGAACGGGCCGATGGGCGTGTTCGAGTTCCCGGCGTTCGCGGCCGGTACCAAGGGGGTGGCTGAGGCCATCATCGGTGCGACCGCCAAGGGTGCGTTCAGCGTTGTCGGCGGTGGCGATTCGGCCGCCGCGGTGCGTCAGCTGGGCCTGCCGGAGGACGGTTTCTCGCACATTTCGACCGGCGGCGGTGCTTCGCTGGAATACCTTGAGGGCAAGAGCCTGCCCGGTATCGAAATACTTCAGTCGTAATTAGGAGTTTTGTGTCACGTAAACCGCTGATCGCGGGCAACTGGAAGATGAACCTCAACCACTTTGAGGCCATCGCGCTCGTCCAGAAGATCGCGTTCTCGTTGCCCGACAAGTACTTCGACAAGGTTGACGTCACCGTCATCCCGCCGTTCACCGATCTGCGCAGTGTGCAGACCCTGGTCGACGGCGACAAGTTGCGGCTGACCTACGGCGCCCAGGACCTGTCCCAGCACGATTCGGGCGCCTACACCGGCGATATCAGCGGTGTGTTCCTGGCCAAGCTCGGTTGCACGTTCGTGGTGGTGGGCCACTCCGAGCGCCGTACCTACCACCACGAGGATGACGCGGTGGTGGCGGCCAAGGCGGCTGCGGCGTTCCGGCATGGGCTGACCCCGATCGTCTGCATCGGCGAGCAGCTCGAGGTGCGGGAGGCCGGCAACCATGTCGAGTTCAACGTGAACTCGTTGCGTGGCTCGCTGGCCGGGCTGACCAACGAGCAGCTGACCGAGGTCGTGATCGCCTACGAGCCGGTGTGGGCGATCGGCACCGGGCGGGTGGCCAGTGCCGCCGACGCGCAGGAAGTGTGCGGTGCCATCCGCGCCGAGCTGGCCAATATCGCGACACCGCAGATCGCCGCCGGTGTCCGGGTGCTCTACGGCGGCTCGGTGAACGCGAAGAATGTGGGCGAGCTCGTCGCGCAGAAAGACGTGGACGGTGCGCTGGTCGGTGGGGCGTCGCTGGACGGCGAGCAGTTCGCGACGCTGTCGGCGATCGCCGCCGGCGGGCCCCTTCCATGACCCGAGCCGTGATTCGACTTGGCCACCCGGTAGGCTGATCCGCATGGTTTTGACCCTGCAGATCATCCTGGTGGTCACCAGCGTCCTGGTGGTGCTGCTGGTGCTGCTGCACCGCGCCAAGGGCGGCGGCCTGTCGACCCTGTTCGGCGGCGGTGTGCAGTCAAGCTTGTCCGGGTCGACCGTGGTGGAGAAGAACCTCGACCGCCTGACGCTGTTCGTCACCGGTATCTGGGTGGTGTCCATCGTCGGCATGGCACTGCAGATCAAGTACTCGTAAGCCACTACGGCGTGAGCACCACTCGCTGACCGTTTTCCGGTTCTTGCCAGACGCGCTCGACTTCGCTAAGCCGGACTGCACGTGCCTGGGTTCGCAGGCTCCCGCGGGCAATCTCTCCCACGAGTTCTGGGAACTCGGCCAGCATGTCGGCTACCGACACCGAGCCGATACCGCTTCCGACGATCTGCAGCGGCATCGACCGTAGTGCCGCGGCCGGGATGTCGGCTTGGGCGCCGGCCATCGAGCCGATCTGAATCCAGGTCAGTGGCTGCGCCGAGTCATGGCGTCCCCGCGCGAAACCAGCTATCAGCTCAGCGGCGGGTCCACCCCAGAGATAGTCGATGACGACGTCGGCCTGCAGGATGCGATCGAGACGTGTGCCGACCTCCCCGAGCGCGATCGCATCGTCGGCTCCCAGGGTGGGCAGGGCATCCAGTTGCCGGCGATCCCGGCCGATCCCGATCACCGCTCCGGCGCCCAGGTGCTTGGCGACCTGGATGGCCATTCGGCCGGCGCTGCCGGTCGCGCCGAGGACGACTACCGTCTGACCCGGGCTGAAGGTGGTGCGACGGCGCAGCGCCACCCATGACGACATGGCCGGGTTCATCCCCGCGGCGATCGCGACCGGATCGGCATCCGCAGGCAGGACGACGCTGCGGCGCAGGTCGATCACCGCCTGCTCAGCCATGGTGCCGGTTCCGGTGAAGAAGTAGTGCAGGGTGCCGTCGGGCCCACGTCCGACGCCGTCGACCCCGGGCACGACCGGTAGCTGGCTGGCGCTGCTGTAGTGCGTCCCGTTGGCGCGAGATCGGACCAGCGGGTGCAGGCCGGCAGCGAGGACGTCGACGACGATCTCGTCGGATGTGGCCGGCTGTGGCTCCGGGAATTCTTGATAGACAGGTGGTCTGGCGAAATCGGTGACGACGGCCGCGTGCATGTGGTCTCCAAACTAGATGGTATTACGAACTAATATAGATGGTAATACGAACTAGTGCGGTACGCTAGGGAGATGGCGGTCGATGGCGAAGAGGGCCCCTCCGATGAGCTACTGGAAAGCCTGGTGCGGACGTCGTTCACGGTGATGGCGCTGCTGACCCGCATCGCCGCCGAGCACGACTTGTCGCTGACACAGCTGCGGGCTCTGGCGATAATGCGTGATCGCGAACCCACGATGGCCGAGCTGGCCGGATTCCTGGGTCTGGAGCGGTCCTCGGTCAGCGGTCTGATGGACCGTGCGGTGCGCCGTGGCCTGGTCCGACGGACCACCAGCGCCGCCGATGCTCGTGCCGTCCACGTCAGTCTGACCGACGCCGGGCGCCAGTTGGCCGCCCAGCTCGGCGACCAGGCCGCCGGCTTATTGGCCCCCATGACGGGCCGGTTGAGTGCGGGCGAGCAGCGGCGCCTGTCGGCGTTGCTGTTCGCGATGCTGGATCAGCCGGCCGGAAACCAGCGCCCCTCGTAGACGGTGCCCAGCACCGGGATGTCCTTGAGCGTCAGCGGGTCCACGCGGTAGGGGTCGTCGGCCAGGATCGTAAAGTTGGCCAACTTGCCAGGCGTGATACTGCCGAGTTCGTCTTCCAGCCGCCAGGAATAGGCCGCCTCGATGGTGACTGCCCGCAGCGCGTCGTGCACCGAGATGCACTGTTCAGGGGCCACCGTGCGGCCACTCGGTGTGCGCCGGTTGACTGCACACCAAGCCAGGGTGAGCGGCGCAGCCGGCGCCATCGGCAGGTCCGAATGCAGCGACAGCGGAATGCCGCGGCTCAGTACCGAGGCGGCCCGCACCATGGTGTCGGCGCGGCGCGCGCCCAGTCCGTGCGCGCTGTACTGGTCGGCGAATCCGACGGGGTAGTAGGAGTTGGCCGAGACGATGCAGCCCAGGGCGGCGATCCGGTCGACCTGTTCCTCGCTGGCGTTGGCGAAGTGCACGATCACCGTGCGGTGGTCAGTACGAGGGTGCCCGGCCATGCACTCCTCGATGGTGTCGAGGACCAGATCGAGGCCGGCATCGCCGTTGACGTGAATGTGCAACTGCCAGGCAGCGTTCCAGTAGGCCCTCGCGAACGCACGGAAGGTGTCCGGTTGCATCATCCACTCGCCGTGGTGGCACAGGTCGGGATGTCCGGCGTCGTCCAGATACGGTTCGCGCATCTGCATGAGTTGGCTGATGATCGCGCCGTCGGCGAACAACTTGACCTGTTTGGGCAGTAGTCGCACCTTGCCGTTCGCGGCCCGAGCGACTTGTCGTTCGGCATCCGCGACCGCATCGGCCGGATCCATCGCGGCATCGGCTTGACTGCGCGCGTCGACGAGAAATGTTGAGCCAAAAGGTGTTTCGTCAGCACCGAGGATATCCTGATACATCGACCAGGGCTCGACGGCCCACATGATCCCTGGCTCGTTGATGGCGGTGACGCCATTGCGGTGCAGGTAGGCCACCAGCTGTCGCAACCCGGCGGCGATCCGGCTCGGGCTCGCCAGCACCGGTGAGAGCTTCGGTAGCAGCAGGTTGGTGCCCGACTCCCACCAATGCCCGGCGTCGAAGTCGACCATGTCGTCGGCCGCTCCGTGGCCGGCCATGTCGGTGGCCCGCAGGCCCAGGGCGTCAATGGCCGCCGAGTTGAGAAAGAACTCGTGGCATGAGCGCTGCCAGATCACGATCGGCCGGCTGGTGCTGATCCGGTCGAGCCTGGCGCGGTCGAGTGGCCCGTGCCAGAGCTTGTGGTAACCCCAGGAGATGAGCCATTCGTCGGTGGCCAGCGTGCGGTCGGCGGTGACGAGACGCTGCTGGTACTCCGGTTCGGAATGCGCGGCCGGATAGGTCCGGTCCGGCAGTACCCAGTCCTCGGTGGCGATGACTTCGGTGACCAGCGTGGTAGCCCCGAGCACCGGATGCAGGTGCTGGTCGATCAGGCCGGCGCAGATGATCGCTTCGGCGAAGGTGTCGTCGACCGTTCCGGCTCCGCTCAGCTCGGCGGCGGTGCCGACGGCGGTGATCCGCCCGTCGCGTACCGCCACCGCGGTGGCCTCGGGCAGGGCCGGGTCAATGGTGATCACCCGACGGGCGGTGAACACGGTCGTCGGTGACGGCGCCATAGCGTCATCCTGCCCCTCCGGGGTGACTGTGGATACTTCAGCCTGCGGCACACCGCGGGCACCGCGATACTTGTGGGATGGCAGATGCCCCGGACGTGACCTTGGAACCGATCGGCGCGGTCCGCCGCACCCAGGTCGGGCGGGAGGCCACCGAGCCGATGCGCGAGGACATCCGGATGCTCGGGGCGATCCTCGGCGACACGGTCCGCGAACAGAACGGTGACGAGGTGTTCGACCTCGTCGAGCGGGCCCGGGTCGAATCGTTCCGGGTGCGCCGATCCGAGATCGACCGCTCGGAGCTGACCCGGTTGTTCGACGGTATCGACGTCCACCACGCCATCCCGGTGATCCGCGCCTTCAGCCACTTCGCCTTGCTGGCCAACGTCGCCGAGGACATCCACCGGGAACGCCGCCGGGCCGTCCACGTCGCGGCCGGGGAACCCCCGCAGAACAGCACACTGGCCGCCACCTACGCCAAGCTCGACGCCGCCGACCTGGACGCGGACACCGTTGCCGAGGCGCTGCGCGGTGCGCTGGTATCGCCGGTGATCACCGCGCATCCGACCGAGACCCGTCGGCGCACGGTGTTCGACACCCAGCACCGCATCACCGCGCTGATGCGGCTGCGGCTGCTCGGGCAGAGCGAGACCGACGACGGCCGCCCGATCGAGACCGAGCTGCGTCGTCAGATCCTGACGCTGTGGCAGACCGCACTGATCCGGTTGTCCCGGTTGAAGATCCAAGACGAGATCGAAGTCGGCCTGCGCTACTACCCGGCGGCATTCTTCGAGGTGATCCCGAAGGTCAATGGCGCGTTGCGGGCCGCGTTGCGGTCCCGCTGGCCGGCGGCCGGTTTGCTCGACGAGCCCATCTTGCGGCCAGGATCCTGGATCGGCGGTGATCGGGACGGCAACCCGAACGTGACCGCCGACGTGGTGCGGCTGGCCACCGGCAGCGCCGCCTACACCGCGCTGGCTCATTACTTCGCCGAGTTGACCCACCTCGAGCAGGAGCTGTCGATGTCGGTGCGGCTGGTCAAGACCACCGCCGAACTCGTCGCGCTGGCCGGCGCCTGCGATGAACCGGCCCGGATGGACGAACCCTACCGGCGGGCGTTGCGGGTGGTGCATGCCCGGCTCACCGCCACCGCGTTGGAAATCCTGGACCGCATTCCCGAGCATGTCCTGGAGTTGGGGATGCCGGCCTACGCCACGCCCGCCGAGCTGCTCGCCGACCTCGACGTCATCGACGCCTCACTGCGCGGCAACGGCAGCGCGCTGCTGGCCGATGACCGACTGGCCCGGCTGCGAGAAGCCGTGGACGTCTTCGGTTTTCATCTCAGTGGCCTGGATATGCGGCAGAACTCCGAGGTGCATGAGGAGGTGATCGCCGAACTGCTGTCCTGGGCCGGGGTGCACCCCGACTACGCGTCGCTGCCCGAACCGGAGCGGGTGGAGGTCCTGGTGGCCGAGCTGGCCACCCGGCGACCGCTGGTGCGCGATGACGCCGAGCTGTCCGAGCTGGCCCGCAAGGAACTCGACATCGTGTTCGCCGCCGCCCGGGCGGTGCGGGTGTTCGGCGACGAGGCCGTGCCCAACTACATCATCTCGATGTGTCAGTCGGTCTCGGACATGCTGGAGGCTGCGATCCTGCTGAAAGAGGCAGGGCTGCTTGATGTCTCGGGAGAAAGCGCGTACGCGCCGGTTGGGATCGTGCCGCTGTTCGAGACGATCGACGACCTGCAGCGCGGTGCCTCGATCCTGGAGTCGGTTCTGGATCTGCCGCTGTACCGGGCGATGGTGCACGCCCGCGGGGAGAGCCAGGAAGTCATGCTGGGGTACTCCGACTCCAACAAGGACGGTGGCTACCTAGCCGCCAACTGGGCGCTGTATCGCGCCGAGCTGGACCTGGTGGAATCCGCCCGCAAGACCGGTATCCGGCTGCGACTGTTCCACGGCCGCGGCGGCACGGTCGGCCGCGGCGGTGGCCCGAGCTACGATGCGATCCTGGCCCAGCCGCCAGGGGCGGTGAACGGATCGCTGCGGTTGACCGAACAGGGTGAGGTGATCGCCGCCAAGTACGCCGAACCGCGCATCGCTCACCGCAACCTGGAGACGCTGCTGGCCGCCACCCTGGAATCGACGCTGCTCGACGTGGAGGGCCTCGGTGACGTGGCAGGTCCGGCCTACGAGGTGCTCGACGATCTGGCCGCCCGCGCCCAGCGCGCCTATGCCGAATTGGTCCATGAGACACCGGGATTCGTCGAATACTTCAAGGCCTCCACTCCGGTCAGCGAGATCGGCTCGCTCAATATCGGCAGCCGGCCCACGTCGCGCAAACCCACCACATCGATCGCTGATCTGCGGGCCATCCCCTGGGTGCTGGCCTGGAGCCAGTCGCGGGTGATGTTGCCCGGCTGGTATGGCACCGGCACGGCTTTCGAGCAGTGGATCGCCGAAACCGATGGCAGGCTCGAGGTGCTGCAGGAGCTGTACCTGAAGTGGCCGTTCTTCGCCACCGTGCTGTCGAACATGGCGCAGGTGCTTGCCAAATCCGATATGGGCCTGGCGGCCCGTTATGCCGAACTCGTCGAGGACGAAGAGCTCCGGCGGCGGGTGTTCGACAAGATCGTCGCCGAACACGACCGCACCATCCGCATGCACAAGCTCATCACCGGACAAGACGATCTGCTGGCCGACAACCCGGCGCTGGCCCGGTCGGTGTTCAACCGCTTCCCGTACCTGGAGCCGCTCAACCACTTACAGGTCGAGTTGTTGCGGCGCTATCGGTCCGGGGATACCGAGGAGCTGGTGCAGCGCGGCATCCTGTTGACGATGAGCGGGCTGGCCTCGGCGCTGCGCAATAGCGGCTGAGGTAGCCATCCTGATCGATGATGGGCCGGTCGCCTCGATCGGGGGACGCGGCGGGAACCGGGCAGCCTGCATTGGCGTCGAATCCGGTATGACCCAACCCGATTACCCGGTCTCGCTGGAGAACACCGCTGAACTGATCGGGCCGCTGCCCGCGGTCGCTCCGCCCGTGCTGGCCGACTGGGCTGTCGCCGATCCCGCCGACGAGTGGTGGTAGCGCTAGCCGCGGTCGAGCAACCGCTTGAGTACCTTGCCGCTCGGATTGCGCGGCAGCGCCGGCATGAACACCACATCGCGGGGCACCTTGAACCGGGCCAACCGTTGCGCGACATAAGCTTTGACATCGTCGGCGCTCAGTGAGCGGCCCGGCCTGGTGACGACGAAGCTGCGCAACCGCTGCCCGAACTCGACGTCGTCGACCCCGATCACCGCGGCCTCGGCGATGTCGGGATGGTGCTCCAGGGCGTCTTCGACCTCGCTGGGGAACACCTTCTCCCCGCCGGAGATGACCATCTCGTCGTCGCGGCCGTCGATGAAAAGCCGTCCCGCGTCGTCGAAATGGCCGACATCGCCGCTGGAGAGCAGGCCGTCGACCATTTCCTTGTTGCCTCCACCGGTGTATCCCTCGAACTGCATGACGTTGCCGACGAAGATCCGACCCGGTGTGCCGGGCGGCACCGGCCCGCCCGTGTCGTCGAGAATCCGCACCGCCGACCCCGCCACCACGGTGCCGACACATCCGGGCTCGGCCGCCAGATCGGCCGGTGTGGCAATGGTGGCGAAGGCCACCTCGGTCGAGCCGTACATGTTGTAGACCACCGGACCGAAGCTTTCCAGAGCGCGTCGGCACAAGCCCGCGCCCAGCTGCGAGCCGCCGACGAAGATGACGCGCAAGTCCGGAAAGTCCCCGACGGGCCCGAGATCGAGCAT
The DNA here is from genome assembly GCF_004745805.1 of Mycolicibacterium sp. CH28. Classification (GTDB taxonomy): domain Bacteria; phylum Actinomycetota; class Actinomycetes; order Mycobacteriales; family Mycobacteriaceae; genus Mycobacterium. Next base: position 145,426 of record NZ_SRLQ01000001.1, read on the forward strand.
GCGGTGCAGCATGATCGGCACCACGATCAGCGACGTAGCCCGGTTGGCGCGCAAGCTCTGCAGCGTCCGGCCCGGATCGAATTCGCGCCGGATCACCAGCGTCGTGCCCAGCACCATCGCGAACATCGCCTGGCTGAAGCCCAGGGAATGGAACAGCGGCACCGCGCATTCAGTGACCTCGCGCGCCCGGAACGGCACCTTGCCGAACAGGCCGCCGACCGGGATCAGCGAGTGGGGCTCGGAACGGGCGGCACCCTTGGGCGTTCCCGTCGTGCCGCTGGTCAGGATGATGATCTTCGGCGGGGTGCCCGGTGGCGGCGGGGGAGTTCCGTCGCCGTCGCTGATCAGCTGGTCGAGCGTGTCGGGGCCGGCCTCGGAGTGCCAGGCCAGGAACCGGCCCATCGGCAGCGCGAGTCCCGCGGCGACCGCGCTGAACTCCTCGTCGTGGACCAGCAGTTCCACACCTTCGCGGGCGACGACATCGGCCAGCTGGTCAGGGCCGAACCCGGTGTTGAGCAGGATCAGCCGGGCACCACATTTGGCCGCGCCGAACACTGCGTCGTAGAAGCCGCGATGGTTTCGGCACAGCACGGCGACCCCGGTCCCCGGCCGCAGCCCTCGCCGCCGCCACTCGGTGGCTACCGCGTCGGAACGGCGGTCGAGTTCGCCGAAGGTCAGCGCGCCGAGTTCGTCGATGATGGCGACCCCGTCGGGGTCGCGCAGCGCGGCGATCGTCGTTCCCGCACCCATGAGCCCATAGTCTTTGAGCGCCTTGAGCATTCCGGCCAACTGGCGGACCGACAGCGGGCGCACCACCCCGGTGCGCAGCAGCAGGCCCGCTGACCAGATCTCCAGTCCGGCGCGGCGTGCCAGGCCCGCGAGGAGATGGGTCAACGGCCCGCGCGGCGTACGGCGTTGACCATCCCCCGCACCGCGGACTCGGTGGCCGCCAGGGGCGACATCACCGTCTCGCTGAGCCCCACGATGCGCTCGACCCGTTCGACGATCCCCTCGAGGCGGTCGACGACGGCGTTGAGCCTGGGCGCCAGCTCGTCGATACGGGCCAGCGTGGTGTTGAACACGCCGAGGGTCTCCTCGAAGTACTCCAGCGTGCCGTCCATCCCGGTCATCGTCTTGTTGAGGTCGGTGAGGGCATCGCTCATGCCGGTCAGGATGGTGTCGAGCTGGTCGACGGTGACGTCGGCGTTGAGCGCAGCCTGGGCGAGCGTCTTGATCCGGTCGCGACCGCTGCGCGGGGGCAGCATCTTGTCGGCCATCGGCTCAGTCTTGCAGCTTGCTCGCGGCCTCGGCGTCGAGAAGCCAAACCGTGGCCTCGCGGCCCACGGCGCCGGCAGCGGGCACGTCGGCCGGTTTGGCACCGCCGATCGCGTCGGCGACCGCGTCGGCCTTGGCCGCACCCGAGACGATCAGCCACACCTCCCGGGAGCGGGCGATGGCAGGCAGGGTCAGCGTGATCCGCCGGGGCGGTGGTTTGGGGGAGTCCTCGACACCGACCACCAAGCGCTTGGTCTCGGCGACCGCAGGGGTGCGTGGGAACAGCGAGTTGATGTGGCCTTCGCCGCCCATCCCGAGCAGGTGCACGTCGAAAACAGGTGTCGGCTCGCCGGGTTCGGCGTTGGCGGCCAGCACACTCTCGTAAGCCAGTGCGGCGGCGTCCAGATCGGCCCCGAACTCGCCGTCGCTGGCGGCCATCGGGTGCACATTGCTGGCCGGAATGGCGACGTGGTCGAGCAGCGCCTCGCGGGCCTGTTTGTCGTTGCGCTCGTCGTCGTCGGCGGGTACGTAGCGCTCGTCTCCCCAGAAGATGTGCACCTTCGACCAGTCGATCGCCGCATCATTGGCGCCGACCCGCTTGAGCAGGCCGATCCCGGTCCCGCCGCCGGTGAGCACCACCGCGGCCCGGCCGCGGGCTTCGATGGCGCCGGTGATCGCCCCGACCAGCCGGTCGCCGGCCGCGGCCACCAGGGCCGCCGTGTCGGGGTAGGTCTCGACTATTCGGTTCACATGCGCCTCTCTTGACCGGCTTGACTAGGCACGATTGTCTCGCTCCTGCTCCGCCTCGTTCCTCGCCGGCATCGTCGACTCGACTAGACGTACTGCACCTTGCCAATACCCGCCAGCGCCTCGTGGTAGATCTCGTCCGCGTCGAGTCGGCGAAGATCTTCGGCCAGACACTCGCGGGTTTCGCGCCGCGGCAGCGGCAGCAGCGCTTCCGGGCGATCCGAGCGGCGCAGCGTGGCCGTCACACCCTCCTGCGGGCGGCTCAACGTCACCGTCTCCGACGCGCGCACCAGCTCGACCTTCAGCTCGCCGACCGCCCGCTGGACCGTGCCGTCGATGCGGCTGGCCAGCCAGCCGGCCAGCACGTCGAGTGCCGGTTCGTTCTTCAGTCCCGACACCAGTGCCGAGGTCACCGGTTCGTACGGCGGTTGGTCGATGGCCGATGCCAGCAGGGCGCGCCAATAGGTGATCCGGCTCCAGGCCAGATCGGTGTCGCCGTCGGTGTAGCCCGCGAGCCTGCTCGTGATCGAGGACAGCGGATCTTCCGCGGAGGTCGCGTCGGTGATCCGGCGAATCGCCAACCGGCCCAGCGGATCCTGTGCCGGGACGGCCGGTGCCACGCCTGGCCACCAGGCCACTACCGGAGTATCGGGCAGCAGGAACGGCAGCACCACGCTGCTGGCGTGGTTGGACAGCGGCCCCGAGATCCGCAGCACCACCACCTCGCCGGCCCCCGCGTCGCCGCCCACCCGCAGCTGCCCGTCCAGGCGAGGTTCGGAGGCCAGCCGGTCGTCGGGAACCACCACGATGATTCGGCAGGGATGTTCCCGGCTCGCCGACACCGAGGCCTCGATGGCGTCTTCGACCAGGTCCTCGCTGTCGGGGGCCACCACCAGGGTCAGCACCCGGCCCAGCGTGATCGCACCGCCCTCCTCACGAAGCGCGGTGATCTTCTTGTTGAGCGCGTTGGTCGTCGTGCCCGGCAGGTCGACAATCATTATCGGTTCCTCGCACTCGTGCCAATCACGGCCTTCTCCATTCGCGGCCGGATCGCGTCAGCATCTCGAACGCCGAGTCCGGACCCCAGGTGCCCGACTCGTACGGATCCGGTTTCCCGTGCGCTGCCCAGTAATCCAGCACGGGATCCAGGATCTCCCAGGACAATTCGACTTCGGCATTGACCGGGAACAGTGAAGGTTCGCCGAGTAGCACGTCGAGGATGAGCCGCTCGTAAGCCTCCGGCGAATCCTCGGCGAAGGCCGACCCGTAGGAGAAGTCCATGTTGACGTCGCGGACCTCCATCGCGCTGCCCGGCACCTTCGACCCGAACCGCAGCGTGATGCCCTCGTCGGGCTGGACCCGGATCACCAAGGCATTCTTGCCCAGTTCCTCGGTCATCGTCGCGTCGAACGGCAGGTGCGGTGCCCGCTTGAACACCAGGGCGATCTCGGTGACCCGGCGGCCCAACCGCTTCCCGGTGCGCAGGTAGAACGGCACGCCGGCCCACCGCCGGGTATCGACCTCGAGCTGAATCGCGGCGAACGTCTCGGTGGTGGAGTCCTTGGAGAACCCCTCCTCGTCGAGCAGGCCGACAACCTTCTCCCCGCCCTGCCAGCCCGCCGCGTACTGGCCGCGGGAGGTGCTCAGATCAAGCGGCTGGGCCAGTGAGGTGGCTGAGAGCACCTTGATCTTCTCGGCCTTGACCTCCCGCGGGTGGAAGCTGACCGGCTCTTCCATCGCGGTCAGCGCCAGCAGCTGAAGCAGGTGGTTCTGGATCACGTCGCGGGCCGCACCGATGCCGTCGTAGTAGCCGGCCCGTCCCCCCAGCCCGATGTCCTCGGCCATGGTGATCTGCACGCTGTCCACGTAGTGGCTGTTCCAGATCGGCTCGAAGAGCTCGTTGGCAAAACGCAGCGCGAGGATGTTCTGCACCGTCTCCTTACCGAGGTAGTGGTCGATGCGGAAGACCGAATCCTCGGGGAAGACGCTGTTGACCACGTGGTTGAGGTCGATCGCGGACTGCAGGTCATGGCCGAACGGCTTCTCGATGACGACCCGGCTCCAGCGGCCCTCCTGCTGACGGGCCAGCCCGGACTTCTTGAGCTGCTCGCACACCACGGGGAAGGCCTTGGGCGGAATCGACAGGTAGAACGCGTGATTGCCGCCGGTGCCACGCTCGACGTCGAGCTTCTCCAGGGTCTCGGCAAGCCGCCCAAACGATGCCTCGTCGTCGAAGGTGCCCTGCACGAACCGGAATCCCTCGGCCAGCCGGTCCCACACCTCCTGGCGGAACGGCGTGCGGGCGTGCTGGCAGACGGCGTCGTGGACGATGGCGCCGAAGTCCTCGTCCGCCCAGTCCCGCCGGGCGAACCCGACCAGCGAGAACGACGGCGGCAACAGACCCCGGTTGGCCAGGTCGTAGATCGCCGGCATCAGCTTCTTGCGGGCCAGATCGCCGGTCACACCGAAGATCACCACACCACACGGCCCGGCGATTCTCGGCATCCGCTTGTCCCGCTTGTCACGCAGCGGGTTGTGCCAGGTGGGAGGGGCGGGCTCGAGCACCCCCGGTACCGGCCGGTCCGCGGTCATTTGGCCGCGGCGTCGAGCTGACCCTGAGTTGCGTCGAGGAGTTCTTGCCACGACTTCTCGAACTTGTCCACGCCCTCGTCCTCCAGGACAACGAACACGTCGCTCAGGTCGATGCCGACTCCCGTGAGCTTGTCGAACACCTCCTGGGCTGCCGCGGCGGTGCCGGTGATCGTGTCGCCGGTGACCACACCGTGGTCGGCGACCGCGTCAATCGTCTTCTCCGGCATGGTGTTCACCGTGTTCGGGGCGACCAGCTCGGTGACATACAGGGTGTCCGAGTAGTCCGGATTCTTGACCCCGGTGGATGCCCACAGCGGCCGTTGCACCCGTGCGCCGGCGTCGGTCAGCGCAGCGAAGCGGTCACCGTCGACGAACACCTCTTCGTATGCGGCATAGGCCAGTCGCGCGTTGGCCACCCCGGCTTGCCCACGCAGCGCCAGGGCCTCTTCGGACCCGATCTCCTCGAGCCGCTTGTCGATCTCGGTGTCCACCCGGGACACGAAAAACGAAGCGACCGAGTGGATCTTGGACAGATCATGGCCAGCCTGCTTGGCTGCCTCCAGCCCAGCCAGGTAGGCGTCCATCACCGCCCGATGGCGCTCGACCGAGAAGATCAGCGTGACGTTGACCGAGATGCCCTCGGCCAGCACCGCGGTGATCGCGGGCAGGCCGGCTTTGGTGGCGGGGATCTTGATCAGCAGGTTCGGCCGGTCGACGATCTTCCACAGCTCGATGGCCTGCAGGACGGTCTTGTCGGTGTCGTGAGCCAGTCTCGGATCGACCTCGATGGATACCCGCCCGTCGACGCCATCGGAGGCCTCCCACTGCGGTCGCAGAACGTCGCAGGCCTCCCGGACGTCGTCGGTGGTGACGGTGCGGATGGTGGCGTCGACATCGGCGCCACGCTCGGCCAGCTCGGAAACCTGTGCGTCGTAAGCATCGCCGTGCGACAGCGCGGCCTGGAAGATCGACGGGTTGGTGGTGACACCCACGATGCTCTTGGTGTCGATCAGCTCCTGCAGGTTGCCGGTCCGCAGCCGGGTTCGGGACAGGTCGTCGAGCCAAATAGACACACCGGCGGCGGACAGCGCCGCGAGGTTGGGATTCTGCGCCATAACGGTTGCCTCTCTTCTTCTTGGTCTTGTGGGGTCAGTTGTCGATTGCGCGTTCCGCGGCGGCGGCGACCGCCTCGGCGGTGAAGCCGAACTCGCGGAACAGGGTCTTGTCGTCGGCGGATTCGCCGTAGTGCTCGATGGAGACGATCTCCCCGGTGTCACCGACGAACTTGTACCAGCTCTGGGCCACACCGGCTTCCACCGCGACCCGCGCGGACACATCGGGCGGCAACACGCTGTCCCGGTACTCCTTCGGCTGCGACTCGAACCATTCGACGCACGGCATCGACACCACGTAGGCGTTGATGTCCTTGTCGGCCAACAGCTTCTTCGCCTCGACCGCCAATTGCAGCTCCGACCCGGTGGCGATGATGATCACGTCGGCATCGTCGGCCGGGCTGCCACCACCGAGCACATAGCCACCCTTGGCCACGCCCTCGGAGCTGGTGCCTTCCAGCACAGGAATGCCCTGCCGGGTCAGAATGAAACCGACCGGGCCGCTTCCGTTGCCCCGGGCGATGATGCTGCGCCAGGCGTAGGCGGTCTCGTTCGGATCACCCGGACGCACCACGGAGAGCCGGGGGATCGCGCGCAGCGCCGCCAGGTGCTCGATCGGCTGGTGGGTGGGGCCGTCCTCACCCAGGCCGATGGAGTCGTGGGTCCAGATGTAGATGGTGTCGATGTCCATCAGCGCGGCCAGGCGGACCGCCGGGCGCATGTAGTCGGAGAACTGCATGAACGTGCCGCCGAACGCGCGGGTCGGTCCGTGCAGCACGATGCCCGACAGGATCGAGCCCATCGCGTGCTCGCGGATGCCGAAGTGCAACACTCGGCCGTACCAGTCGGCGGTGTAGTCCTCCGTCGAGATAGACGGTGGCCCAAACGATTTCACGCCATTGATGGTGGTGTTGTTACTGCCGGCCAGGTCTGCCGAACCACCCCACAACTCGGGCAGCTTGGGGGCGACGTCGTTGAGCACTTTGCCGAACGCGGCTCGGGTGGCCAGTGGCTTGGAGCCGGGCTCCCAATAGGTGATGTCGGCGTCCCAACCCTCCGGCAGCTCCTGGGCCAACAGCCGGTCCAGCAGTGCCTTGCGCTCGGGCTCCCGCTGGGCCCAGGCGTCGAAATCGCCCTGCCATTTCTCGTGCGCTTCCCGGCCCCGGTCGACGAGCTTGCGGGTGTGCTCGATCACCTCGGGGCGCACCTCGAACGACTTCTCCGGATCGAAGCCCAGCACCTTCTTGGTCGCCGCGACCTCGTCGGCGCCCAGCGCCGAGCCGTGCACCCCGCCGGTGTTCATCTTGGTGGGGGCCGGGTAGCCGATGATCGTGCGGACTGCGATGAACGACGGCTTGTCGGTGACCTTCTTGGCTTCCTCGATGGCCCGTTCGATACCGACGACGTTCTCGCCGCCCTCGACGACCTGCACATGCCAGCCATAGGCCTCGTAGCGTGCCGGGGTGTTCTCGGTGAGCGCGATGTTGGTGTTGTGCTCGATCGAGATCTCGTTGTTGTCCCAGAAGACGATGAGGTTGCCCAGCTGCTGGGTGCCGGCCAGCGACGATGCCTCGCTGGTCACACCCTCTTCGATGTCCCCATCGGAGGCGATCACGTAGATGTGGTGGTCGAACGGGCTGGTGCCCGCGGGGGCGTCAGGGTCGAACAGTCCGCGCTCGTAGCGTGCCGCCATCGCCATCCCGACCGCCGAGGCCAGGCCCTGGCCCAGCGGGCCGGTGGTGATCTCCACGCCCTTGGTGTGGCGGAACTCCGGGTGACCGGGGGTCTTGGAGCCCCAGGTGCGCAGCGATTCGATGTCGGCGAGCTCCAGGCCGAAACCGCCGAGGTAGAGCTGTAGGTACAGGGTCAGGCTGCTGTGCCCGCAGGACAGGACGAACCGGTCGCGACCCAGCCAGTGGGTGTCGCTCGGGTCGTGGCGCATCTCGCGCTGGAACAGCGTGTAAGCCAGGGGAGCCAGGCTCATCGCGGTACCGGGGTGTCCGTTACCGACCTTCTGCACCGCATCGGCGGCCAGGACCCGGACCGTGTCGACGGCCAGTGAGTCGACCTCCGTCCAGTCCTCGGGGTGGTGCGGCTGGGTCAGCGCGGCGATCTCTTCGACAGTGGTCACTAAAACTCGCTCCTGGCATCGTCAGGTTGGCTGGCAAGCTGGGGTGGTCCTCTTCACCCTAGTGCCGGTGGGTCCCTTGCTGCATAGTGCTGCTACCAGCGTTACCCGCGGGTGAAGCTCTACACCCCAGACTGTGTCATCACGATGTAATCGCCGTGAATCGACCCTTCAGTGCGGACAGTCGAGCGGGGCCGTCTACCATCCTCTGTAGTAGATCGTCGGCATAGCCGTGTGTCAGGAGTCGGTTGCGTGAGAGTTCGCGAAGTGCACCTCGTTGACGGGGCGCCGGTTCGATTCCGCGACAGGCTCCTCGGATACTTCGCTCTGACCAAGCCCAGGGTCATCGAGCTGCTGCTCGTCACCACCATCCCGGCGATGCTGCTGGCCGACCGCGGTACCGCCAACCTGGTGTTGATCCTCAACACCCTGTTCGGCGGGCTGCTGGCCGCCGCGGGCGCCAACACCCTGAACTGCGTGGCCGACGCCGACATCGACAAGAAGATGAAGCGCACCGAGCGTCGCCCGCTGGCCAGAGCCACGGTGCCACGTAGCCACGCGCTGGTGTTCGGGCTCGCGCTGTCGGTCGCGTCGTTCTTCTGGCTGTGGTGGACGACGAACATGTTGTCGGCCCACCTGGCCGGTGCCACGATCGCCTTCTACGTGCTGGTCTACACCCTGCTGCTCAAGCGCCGCACCTCGCAGAACGTGGTCTGGGGCGGCGCGGCCGGCTGCATGCCGGTGATGATCGGTTGGTCGGCGGTGACCGACACGGTCGGCTGGCAGGCGCTGGTGATGTTCGCCATCATCTTCTTCTGGACCCCGCCCCACACCTGGGCGCTGGCCATGAAGTACAAGGACGACTACGCCGCCGCGGGTGTGCCGATGCTGCCCGTGGTCGCCACCGAGCAGCAGGTCACCAAGCAGATCCTGATCTACACCTGGCTGACCGTGCTGGCCACGTTGGCGCTGGTGCCCGCGGCCGGCTGGTTGTATGCCTCGGTGGCCACGCTAGCCGGGATCTGGTTCCTGATCATGGCCCACCAGCTGCACGCCGGTGTGCGTCGCGGCAACCCCGTCAAGCCGCTGAAGCTGTTCCTGCAGTCGAACAACTACCTGGCTCTGGTGTTCGTCGCGCTGGCCGTCGACTCGGTGTTGGGCCTGCCCACCCTGTTCGGCTGACCAACGGCAATTTAGGGACTTTTCGAACCCGACCGAGTGACCTGGGACCCTGTCCCCGGCTGACGCCGTGCGGCGACGATGACTTCGAACGGATTCATCGATCCCGGGGGAGTTGCGCGATGGCCAGAGCCGGCGCGGTATCACTGACCGACCAGGACGTCGACGGCATCACTGTCGATTTCCTGCACTCCCAGTACGTGGAGGACACCTACGGCGGCTGGTCCCTGGACCGGCGGCTGGAATCCTTCCTGCGCCGCAGCGGCCTGGGGCGCGTCGCCGACGACGGTGACCTGCACGAGCTGCTGCTGCGCCGGGTGATGGGCTACCTCAAGGCCCTCAAAGCCGGCGCCCGAGCCTGACTGTCAGGGCACCAGCACGATCGACCCGGTGGTCTTGCGGCCCTGCAGATCGCGGTGCGCCTGGGCTGCCTCGGCCAGCGGATAGCGGCCACCAACCGTGATCATGATTGATCCGTCCGCGATCGCGTCCAGCAATTCACCTGCTCGCCATGCGAATTCGTCGGGTGTGCGGGTGAAGTGCCCCAGGTTGGGCCGGGTTAGGTAGACCGACCCGGCGGCGTTGAGTCGCTGCGGGTCGACAGGCGGAACCGGCCCGCTCGAGGCGCCGAACAGCGCCAGCGTGCCTCGGATCGCCAGGCTGGCCAGACTGGCATCGAAGGTGGTCTTGCCGACCCCGTCGTAGGCCGCGGCGACGCCATGGCCGTTGGTCAGGTCGCGGATCTTGGTCGCGAACTCACCGGCGTCCTCGGGATAGTCGAGCACCTCGATCGCGCCGGCCTGCCGGGAGAGCTTGGCCTTCTCCGGGTTTGAGGCGGTGGTGATCACCCGCGCGCCCAGGCTGGTCGCCCACTGGGTCAAGATGAGCCCAACCCCGCCTGCGCCGGCATGGACGAGGACGAAGTCGCGGGCCTGCACCGCATACACCGACTTGATCAGGTAGTGCGCAGTCATCCCCTTGAGCAGCGCCGATGCGACCGCGTCGGCTTGTACCCCGTCGGGCACATACGCGACGAAATCAGCTGGTGCGGTGCAGAATTCGGCGTATGCACCAACGGCGTTCGCGGTGACCACCCGGTCGCCGGCTTTGATCGCGGCTACGTCGTCGCCGACGGCGGCGACCGTGCCGCAGACCTCGGTGCCCAGCACGAAGGGCAGCTCTCGTGGGTAGAGGCCGGAGCGGAAATAGGTGTCGATGTAGTTGACGCCGATCGCGTCCGCCTGGATCAGGACCTCCCCGGCACCGGGAGTGGGTTTCGGCTTCTCAACGAAGTTCAGTACCTCGGGACCGCCCGTCTCGGCGACTTCGATTGCGTGCATGTCACTATCATCCCCGCTGTGAAGTCTCTTCCGAAGCTGGCCCGGCCCGACGTCTTCCACCCGCACATCGTGCTGGCCGGATGCCCACAGTTGGCCGCCGGCGACGGTGACGACGACGGCCTCGTCGAGGCGCTGCGACACCGCGGGCTGCACGCCCGCTGGATGTCGTGGGACGACCCGCAGACCGAGACCGCCGACCTGGTGATCCTGCGCGCCACATGGGACTACACCGAGCGGCGCGAGGAGTTTCTGGCCTGGACCACCCGGGTGCGCAACTTGCTCAACGCCCCGGCTGTGGTGGCGTGGAACAGCGACAAGCATTACCTGGACGACCTGGCCGCCGCGGGGGTGCCGACCCTGCCGTCGTCGTTCCTCGCCCCCGGCGAGGAGGTGCGGCTGCCCGAGGGCGAGGTGGTGGTCAAGCCGGCGATCGGGGCCGGCTCGATCGGCACCCGGCGTTTCACCGATCACGCCGCGGCCCGCGCGCACGCGGCGGCGTTGCAGGCCGACGGGCGCACCGCGCTGGTGCAGCCCTACGACGCCCGGGTTGAGGGCGGCGAAACCGCGCTGGTGTTCCTTGCCGGCCAGCAGTCGCACGCCTTCACCAAGGGGCCGATGCTGCCGCCGGAAGGTGAATTGCCTGCGCTCGACGAATCGGGCACCTTCGCCGCTGAAGCGCTGAGGTCCGCTGATCCCGACTTCGCGATGTGGGATGTCGGGTACGCCGTGCTCGACGCCGCCTGCGGGCACCTGGGCATCGGTACCGACGAATTGCTGTACGCCCGGGTCGACCTCATCGGTGACCATGCCGACCCGCTGCTGCTCGAACTCGAACTGATCGAGCCATCACTGGGTTGGCGGCAGCTCGACGAGACCGCCCGCGAACTCCGGCAGCGGGCGTTCGCGCTCGGAGTTGAGTCAGCGTGCGAGCGGCTTGGGCTCGGTCCGCTGTCGCATCGACGCCCATAGCGCGGCGGTGGCCGCGGTGCAGGCCGCGGCTCCCGCGACGTGCACCGCCACCAGGGCGGCAGGCACACCGGTGAAGAACTGCACCGCGCCCACGATGCCCTGTGCCACCACCAGCGCGACCAGGATCGCCAGCCGGCGCATGATCAGCCGCGGCGCGAACACCGCCTGCAACCCGGCAGCCAGGCCCACCAGCAGGGCGAGGTAGGCGATCAGCAGGGTGGAATGCATGTGCACCAAGGTGAGGATCTCCACCTCGAGTCGCGGCACCGTGCGCTGCGGGCTCTTGTCGCCGGCATGCGGGCCGGCGCCGGTCACCAGTGTCCCGGTGACCAGGGTGGCGGCCAGCGTCAGCGCGCTGAGCAGGGTCAGGTGCCGCAGCGGTTTGGGCACCAGGGCAGTGGGAATGCCGTCATCGGGCTCGCCGACCTTGACGTAGAGCAGGGTGGCCAGCCAGACCATCGCCATCGAGGTCACTAGGTGGATCGCGACGGTCCACCAGGCCAGCCCGGCCAGCACCGTGATACCGCCGATCACGGCCTGCAGCACGGTTGAGGCCGGCATCAGCCAGGCGTAGACGAGCACCTCGCGCCGCCGCCGGGCCCGGGTCACCGCCAGCACCGCCAGGATCGCGGTGATGACCACCAGGAAGGTGATCATCCGGTTGCCGAACTCCACCGCCTGGTGGATGCCGGGGACCTCGGAGTGCGGCACCGGGACGAAGCTGCCCGGGAAGCACTGTGGCCAGGTGGGGCAGCCCAGACCGGAGGCCGTCACCCGCACGATGGCGCCGGTGACCGCGATGCCGCCCTGGGTGAGGATGACCGCCGCCGCGATGATGCGCTGGGTGCGCAGGTTCGGCAGTGGCAGTAAGTCCACCAGCCGCAGGAAAATCCGTCCGACGGGCACGGGCCGATCGTAGTTGACGGTTAACTACACCCCGTAGTAGGGGACCGTAGTTTAGGTGAACCGGAACCAGCGCAGTGCGGCCATCGCCGACACCGCGCCCCACGCCGTCAGCACCGCGATCCCGAACCAGTCGACCGACAGCGACATCGCCTGCGACAGCGATTCGGTCAGCGCTCCGGACGGCGTCAGCCGGGCCACCCAGGCGATCCCGCGTGGAATCGCGCTGGATTCCACGGTCAGCGCCCCCAACCCGGCGAAGACGAACCACAAGAGGTTGGCGACGGCGAGCACGATCTCGGCCCGCAGGGTGCCGCCGAGGAGCAGGCCCATCGCGACGAAGCCGGCAGTGCCCAGCGCGATGATCACCGCGCCCAGCAGCAGGCCGGCCGGGTGCGGTCGCCAGCCCAGTGCCAGGCCGATGCCGCCGAGCAGCAGGGCCTGCAGGAACACGACGGTGACCACGGCGAGCGCCTTGCCGGCGATGATGCCCCACACCGGCAGGGCGGTGGCACCCAGCCGTTTCAGCGCGCCGTAGCGGCGGTCGAAGGCGACCGCGATGGCCTGACCGGTGAAGGCGGTCGAGATCACCGCCAGCGCCATGATGGCCGGCACGAACACCCCGACCCGGTCGGCGCCGAACGAGCCGAACGGCAGCAGCGTGAGCCCGATCAGCAGCGTGATCGGGATGAACATCGTCAGCAGCAGCTGTTCGCCGTTGCGCAGCAGAAGCTTGAGTTCCAGGCCGTACTGCGCGGCCAGCATCCGCGGCACGGTGTTGGGCCGCGGATCCGGGGTGAAGGTGCCGGCGGGGAAGAGCTCCGTCGCGTCGCTCATGCCGCTCCCTCGCAGGCTCGGTTGCGCCATGGCTGTCTCCGATTCGCTCCGCAAGCGTCGCTCATGCCGCTCCCTTGCAGGCTCGGTTGCGCCATGGCTGTCTCCGATTCGCTCCGCAAGCGTCGCTCATGCCGCTCCCTTGCAGGCTCGGTTGCGCCATGGCTGTCTCCGATTCGCTCCGCAAGCGTCGCTCATGGCCGCAGCTCCTTACCGGTCAGGTCCAGGAACACGTCCTCGAGGCTGCGCTGCTCCACCCGCACGTCGGTGGCCAGCACGTTGAGCCGCGCACACCACGCGGTCACGGTGGCCAGCACCTGCGGATCGATCTGTCCCTCGACGAGGTATTCGCCGGCCGAAACTTCTCTGGCCACATAGTTTTCCGGGAGTGCGGCGATCAGCAGCGTCAGGTCCAGCCGCCGTGGTGCCGTGAACCGCAATTGTCCTTCGGCGCCGTCGTGCATCAGTTCGGCGGGCGAGCCAGCGGCCACCGCCGAGCCGTGATCGATGATGACGATGCGGTCGGCCAGTTCCTCGGCCTCCTTGAGCTGGTGGGTGGTCAGCACCACCGTGACCCCGTCGCGGCGCAGCGCGTCGATGAGCTCCCACACCACCAGCCTGGCGTGCGCGTCCATCCCCGCGGTCGGTTCGTCGAGGAACACCAGCTCGGGTCGGCCGACCAGCGCGCAGGCCAATGCCAGCCGCTGCTGTTGGCCGCCGGAGAGCCGCCGATACGTGGTGCGGGCGGCGTCGGTGAGCCCGAGGGTGTCCAGCAACCAGTCCGGGTCCAGCGGGTTGGCCGCATACGAGGCGACCAGCCGCAGCATCTCGCCGGCGCGCGCAGCCGGATAGCCGCCGCCGCCCTGCAGCATGACGCCGATTCGTTCGCGCACCTGCGCGTTGTCGGTTATCGGGTCCAGGCCTAACACCTCAATGGTGCCGGCGTCGGGTCGCACGAACCCTTCGCACATCTCCACCGTGGTGGTCTTGCCCGCCCCGTTGGGGCCGAGCAGCGCCAGTACCTCGGCGGCGTGGACCTCGAGGTCGAGGCCCGACACCGCCGTCGTCGACCCGTAGCGCTTGGACACCCCGCGCAGTCGCACGGGGATTTCGCGGCCAGAACTCACGGGGACTCAGCGTAGGCGCCGGGCGCCGGACGCGACGCCGGTGGCTGGGTCGGCGGCTCCGCCGGGGGTGCCGGATCGGGGTCCTGGCCGCTGAACGCCTCGGTGGTGCCGGGCACCTTGCGCCAGGGCAGCCGGTGCAGGGTCAAAACGATCAGCATCAGCACGATCACCGTGCTGGCCACCGTGGCGTCCACGATCTGGAACAGGGCGAAGCGGTCCCCATTGGCGGTGGGCCCGAAGATACCCACGATCAACGACACCGCAATGGTGGCGATCCGGAACCCCGGGCGGGTGGCCCAGGCCGCCAGCGGGATGATCGCCCACAGCAGGTACCAGGGCTGCACGACGGGAAACAGCAGCACTGTGGCGCCCAGCGCGACGCCGAGTCCGCCGACGGGATGCAGCTTTCCCCGCAGCACGGCCAGCAGCAGCCAGGTCACCGTGATCATGATGATCAGCACACCCATGGCGCGGGTCAGTGACAGCACGGCGGTGGTGTGGTCGCCCAGCCCGAGCAGGATGCCGACCTGGCCGGTGCCCAGCGCCAGCAGGGTGGGTGGCGACATCCAGCTGCGGACCACGTTGGCGGTGCCGAGGGTGAAGATCCAGCCGAAACCCAGCCCGCTGGCCCAGCCGATGAGGGCCATGACCACCACCGACAGACCCACCGCGAGGGTGCTGGCCAGCAGGAACGCTTTGACGGTGCCGCCCCAGCGGTGCGCCAGCGCCATGCCCACGAAACCCAGTGCCAGCAGGCCGGGCAGTTTCACCTGCGAGGACATCGTGATCAGTACTGCGCCGCCGGTCAGCAGGCCGAGGGGCGCCCAGGCCGCCCACTCGCGGCGGCCGTGCGGCCAGTGCAGCGGCCGGGGGAGCAGGGGTGCGGACACGATCCCGGCGGCGGCCGACCCGGCCGGTCCGGAGATCCCCCGCAGGGCGAATTCGGTGCCGGTGAGCATCAGGCCCAGCATCAGCGCCTCGTTGTGGATACCGGCGACCAGGTGCATCAGCAGCAGCGGGTTGGCGGCGCCGAGCCATAGGGCGCTGACTTCGGCCACCCCGCAGCGGCGGGCCAACCTCGGCACCGCCCACACGATCAGCCCCACCCCGATCAGCACCATCACCCGGTGGCTCAGCACGGCGGCGACGATGTTCTCCCCGGTGAGTGCGGAGATGCCGCGGCCGATCCACAGGAACAGTGGCCCGTAGGGCGCCGGGGTCTCGCGCCAGAGGCTGGGCACCGAGAGGGTGAACACGTGGTCCAGGCCGAGGCCGGGGGCCGGGCCTACTTTGTACGGGTTGAGGCCGTTGGCCGAGATCTGGCTCTGGGCCAGGTAGGAGTAGACGTCCTTGCTGTACATCGGCGGCGCGATCAGCAGCGGCACCATCCACAGCAGCAGGGTGTGGTCGAGCTGGCTGCGCGACATCCGGCGCGGCCCGAGCGTGAAGCGGCCCAGCATCAACCAGGCCAGCGCCATCATCACCGCGCCGGTGGTGGTCATGGTCAGCGAGACCGTCGCAATGCGCGAGGGCAGGTTCAGCAGCCGGACGCCGAACGTCGGGTCCTGCACGACGGGCCGGGCGCCGGCGCCCAGCGCCCCGATACCCATCAGCATGGTTCCGGTGGCACCGAAGATCCGGGTACGGCGCATTGCGCGCAGTTCGGCCTTGTTGAGCGGCGAACCCACGGTGCGCTCATCGCCGTGCAAGCGGGCGATGGAGGAACTCAACGAACGTTGGCGGGCTGCCACCACAGCACTCTAACCGCAGGGCTCACCTGGCCCGGAGCCGCTGAGGGTGCCCTTGCTTTACCTGCTCGTCTAATTGCGTCACACTGGTGTTGTGAAAATCCCCGCCGATGCATATCCGGCGCCCGCAGCGGGCGCGGCGGTGCATGACGGGCATACCCGGCGGGCGATCGTGCAGTTACTGCTGGAGTCGGGATCGATCACCGCCGCCGAGATCGGCCGCCGGCTCGGTATTTCCGCCGCCGGTGTGCGCCGGCACCTCGATGCTCTTATCGAGGTCGGCGATGCGGAGGCCAACGCCGCGGCGGCCTGGCAACAGGCCGGTCGTGGCAGGCCCGCCAAGCGCTACCGGCTTACCGCCGCGGGGCGTGCCAAGCTCGAGCACACCTACGACGACTTGGCCTCGGCGGCCATTCGCCAGCTGCGCGAGATCGGCGGGGAGCGGGCGGTCGAGACGTTCGCCCGGCGCCGGATCGATGCCATTCTGGCGGGAGTGCAGCCGGGGCCCGACGATGTTGAGTCGACTGCCGAGCGGGTGGCCGACGCATTGACCAGGGCCGGCTACGCGGCAACGACGACGCGGGTGCGCGGCCCGGTGCAAGGCATCCAGATCTGCCAGCACCACTGCCCGGTTTCGCATGTCGCCGAGGAATTTCCGGAGCTGTGCGAAGCCGAAAAAGAGGCCATGTCGGAGATTCTCGGCACCCACGTGCAGCGGCTGGCGACGATCGCCAATGGTGACTGTGCCTGCACCACCCACGTGCCGTTGACCCTGGCAATGCCCTAGACCAGAACTACCTTCGGCGCACAGCCCGCGCCGAAGCCGCCACGACCGCATAAGGAGCGTCGCCATGACACTCACCCCGGAGGCCAAGCAGGCCGAGCCGCTCAGTCAAGACGAGGCCATCGCCTCGCTGGGCCGCTACGGCTACGGCTGGTCCGACTCCGACGTCGCGGGCGCGAGCGCGCAGCGTGGCCTCTCGGAGGCTGTGGTGCGCGATATCTCGGCGAAGAAGAGCGAACCGGAGTGGATGCTCGACATCCGGCTCAAGGCCCTACGCACCTTCGCCAAGAAGCCCATGCCGAACTGGGGCTCCAACCTCGAGGGCATCCACTTCGACAACATCAAGTACTTCGTGCGTTCCAGCGAGAAGCAGGCCGCGACCTGGGACGACCTGCCCGACGACATCCGCAATACCTACGACCGGCTGGGCATCCCTGAGGCGGAGAAGCAGCGGCTGGTCTCCGGCGTGGCTGCGCAGTACGAGTCAGAGGTGGTCTACCACTCCATCCGTGAGGATCTGGAGAAGCAGGGCGTGATCTTCCTCGATACCGACACCGCCCTGAAGGAGCACCCGGAGATCTTCAAGCAGTACTTCGGCACCGTGATCCCGGCCGGGGACAACAAGTTCTCCGCGCTCAACACCGCGGTGTGGTCGGGCGGGTCGTTCATCTACGTTCCGAAGAACGTGCACGTCGACATCCCGCTGCAGGCGTACTTCCGGATCAACACCGAGAACATGGGCCAGTTCGAGCGGACGCTGATCATCATCGACGAGGGTGCCTACGTGCACTACGTCGAGGGCTGTACCGCACCGATCTACAAGAGCGACTCGCTGCACTCGGCGGTTGTCGAGATCATCGTCAAGCC
The DNA here is from genome assembly GCF_004745805.1 of Mycolicibacterium sp. CH28. Classification (GTDB taxonomy): domain Bacteria; phylum Actinomycetota; class Actinomycetes; order Mycobacteriales; family Mycobacteriaceae; genus Mycobacterium. Next base: position 163,031 of record NZ_SRLQ01000001.1, read on the forward strand.
GGGCGGTCGGTGCCGCTACACGACCATCCAGAACTGGTCGAACAACGTCTACAACCTGGTGACCAAGCGGGCGAGGGCGGAAGCCGGTGCCACCATGGAGTGGGTCGACGGCAACATCGGCTCGAAGGTCACCATGAAGTACCCGGCGGTCTGGATGACCGGTGAGCACGCCAAGGGTGAGGTGCTCTCGGTGGCATTCGCCGGCGAGGGTCAGCATCAGGACACCGGCGCCAAGATGCTGCATCTGGCCCCGAACACGAGCAGCAATATCGTGTCCAAGTCGGTGGCCCGCGGCGGGGGCCGGGCTTCGTACCGCGGTCTGGTCCAGGTCAACAAGGGCGCCCACGGATCGCGCTCGAGCGTCAAATGTGATGCGCTGCTGGTCGATTCGATCAGCCGCTCCGACACCTACCCCTATGTCGACATCCGCGAGGATGACGTCACCATGGGCCATGAGGCCACCGTCTCGAAGGTCAGCGCCGATCAGCTGTTCTATCTGATGAGCCGCGGCATGACCGAGGACGAGGCGATGGCGATGGTGGTGCGCGGCTTCGTCGAACCGATCGCCAAGGAACTGCCGATGGAATACGCACTGGAGCTCAATCGGCTGATCGAACTGCAGATGGAAGGCGCTGTCGGCTAGTGAGTTCACAATTGACTGAAGCCGCAGAAGGCATCATCAGGAACAAGGGTGAGCAGTTCGCCTCCTTCGACGTCGACGCCTTCGAGGTGCCCGGCGGGCGCGACGAACTGTGGCGATTCACCCCGCTCAAGCGGCTGCGCGGCCTACACGACGGCTCTGCGCCGGCCTCCGGGGTCGCGCGGATCAGCGTCGCCGAGCAGCCCGGCGTAACGGTAGAGGCCGTCCGTCGCGGTGATCAGCGTCTCGGCCAGGGCGGGATTCCCGCCGACCGGGTTGCCGCGCAAGCATTCTCGTCGTTCGACACCGCCACCATCGTGACTGTTGCGCGTGGTGCGCATACCGACGCGCCGGTCGAGATCGTGGTGAGTGGACCCGGTGTGGGCGCTACTGCCTACGGCCATCTGCAGATTCGGGTCGAGGAGCTGGCCGAAGCCGTCGTCGTCATCGACCACCACGGCAGCGGAACCTACGCCGACAATGTGGAGTTCGTCGTGGCAGACGCCGCGCGGCTGACGGTCGTGTGGATCGCAGACTGGGCCGACGACACGGTACACATCGGCGCTCAGCACGCCCGGTTGGGCAAGGACGCGGTGCTGCGCCACGTGGCAGTGACGCTCGGTGGCGAGGTGGTCCGCACTTCGGTCACGGTGCGTTACGACGCGCCCGGCGGCGATGCCGAACTACTCGGCCTGTACTTCGCCGACGAGGGTCAGCACCTGGAATCCCGGCTGCTGGTCGACCACGCGCAGCCCAACTGCAAGTCCAACGTGCTGTACAAGGGTGCGCTGCAAGGTGATCCGGACGCCAAGGTGCCTGACGCGCACACCGTGTGGGTTGGTGACGTGCTCATCCGCGCGGAGGCGACCGGTACCGACACCTTCGAGGTGAACCGCAACCTGGTACTGACCGACGGCGCGCGCGCGGACTCCGTCCCCAACCTGGAGATCGAGACCGGTGAGATCGTCGGCGCCGGCCACGCCAGTGCCACCGGCCGTTTCGACGACGAGCAGCTGTTCTACCTGCAGGCGCGCGGTATCCCCGAGGCGCAGGCCCGCCGGCTGGTGGTGCGGGGCTTCTTCGGCGAGATCATCGCCAAGATCGCCGTCCCCGATATCCGTGAACGCCTGACCGACGCGATCGAACGTGAATTAGCCATCACCGAAGAGAGAATCACACAGCCATGAGCACCCTGGAAATCAAGGACCTTCACGTCAGCGTCGCCAACGAGGACGGCAGCGAGAAGGAGATCCTCAAGGGCGTGGACCTGACCGTGAAGTCGGGGGAGACCCATGCGGTTATGGGGCCCAACGGATCCGGCAAGTCCACCCTGTCCTACTCCATCGCCGGTCATCCCAAGTACCACGTCACCTCGGGGTCGATCACCCTCGACGGCCAGGACGTGCTGGAGATGAGTGTCGACGAGCGCGCCCGCGCCGGACTGTTCTTGGCGATGCAGTACCCGGTGGAGGTGCCGGGTGTGTCGATGTCGAACTTCCTGCGTACCGCCACAACTGCGGTGCGCGGCGAGGCGCCCAAGCTGCGGCACTGGGTCAAAGAGGTCAAGGCAGCGATGTCCGACCTGGACATCGACCCGCAGTTCGCCGAACGCAGCGTCAACGAGGGCTTCTCCGGTGGTGAGAAGAAGCGGCACGAGATCCTGCAGTTGGGTCTGCTCAAGCCGAAGATCGCCATCCTCGACGAGACCGACTCCGGTTTGGACGTCGACGCGCTGCGCGTGGTGTCCGAAGGTGTGAACCGGTATGCCGCGGCCGAGAACGCCGGAGTCCTGCTCATCACGCACTACACCCGGATCCTCCGTTACATCCGGCCGCAGTTCGTGCACGTCTTCGTGGACGGCCGGATCGTCGCCTCGGGTGGTCCGGAACTGGCTGACGAGCTGGAGGAGAACGGCTACGTGCGGTTCACCCAGCAGGCCGCTCCGGCCGGGGCCTGACATGACCGCCTCGGTGGATCTGGACGTCACAAGGATTCGCGCCGACTTCCCCATCCTGAATCGGGTGATGCGAGGCGGACATCGGCTGGCCTACCTCGATTCCGGGGCGACTTCGCAGAAGCCGCTCGCCGTTCTCGATGCCGAGCGTGACTTTCTCCTCAACCACTACGGTGCCGTGCACCGCGGCGCCCATCAGCTGATGGAGGAGTCCACCGACGCCTACGAGCAGGGCCGCGCCGATATCGCGTCCTTCGTCGGGACCGCACCTGATGAGCTCGCTTTCACCAAGAACGCCACCGAGGCGCTCAACCTGGTGTCGTATGTGCTGGGCGACAGTCGATTCGAACGGGCCGTCGGTCCAGGTGACATCATCGTCACCACCGAGTTGGAGCACCACGCCAATCTCATTCCCTGGCAGGAACTGGCCCGTCGTACCGGCGCCACACTCAAGTGGTACGGCCTGACCGACGACGGCAATGTCGACTTGGACTCCCTGAAGCTCGACGAGCGCGTCAAAGTCGTTGCCTTCACTCACCATTCGAACGTCACCGGAACGGCACCCGACGTGGCGGAGATGGTCGCGCGCGCCATGGCGGTTGGTGCGCTGACGGTGCTCGACGCCTGCCAGTCGGTGCCGCATCAGCCCGTCGACTTCAGCGCCCTCGGTGTGGACTTCGCCGCGTTCTCCGGCCACAAGATGCTGGGTCCGACCGGCATCGGCGCCCTGTACGGACGCGCCGAGTTGCTGCAGAGCCTGCCGCCATTCCTGACCGGCGGCTCGATGATCGAAACCGTCACGATGGAAGGCGCCACCTATGCGCCGCCGCCGCAGCGTTTCGAAGCTGGCACCCAGATGATCTCCCAGGTGGTCGGATTGGCCGCCGCCGCACGGTATCTCGATGGAATCGGGATGCAAGCAGTGGCCGCCCACGAGCACCAGTTGGTGGCCGCAGCGCTGGAGGGCTTGGCCGCCATCCCGCAGGTGCACATCGTCGGACCCACCGACCCGGCGGTTCGCCGGTCCCCGGTGGCGTTCCTCGTCGACGGAGTCCATGCCCACGATGTGGGGCAGGTACTCGACGACGACGGTGTCGCGGTTCGGGTGGGACATCACTGCGCGTGGCCGCTACACCGCCGTTTCGGGGTGGCCGCCACCGTGCGAGCATCGTTCGCGGTGTACAACACCCTCGACGAGGTGGACCGGCTGGTCGCCGGTGTGCGTCGGGCGATCGACTTCTTTGGCGGGTAGGCATGCGGCTGGAGCAGATGTATCAGGAAGTGATCCTCGATCACTACAAGCGTCCGCACCACCGCGGGTTGCGCGAGCCGTTCGGCGCCGAAGTCCACCACGTCAACCCGACGTGCGGTGACGAGGTGACGCTGCGGGTGGCGCTGTCCGACGACGGTGAGCACGTCGAGGACGTCTCCTACGACGGCCAGGGCTGCTCGATCAGCCAGGCGGCCACCTCGGTGCTCACCGATCAAGTGATCGGTCAGACCGTGGGGGACGCTCTGAAGACGGTGGCCGCGTTCGCGGAGATGGTGTCCTCGCGCGGCACCATCGAGGGTGACGAGGACGTGATCGGCGACGGGGTGGCGTTCGCCGGAGTGGCCAAGTATCCGGCGCGAGTCAAATGTGCGCTGCTGGGCTGGATGGCATTCAAAGATGCGGTGGCCCAGGCATCGCACCGCAAAGACGTAGAGGAGAAGCCATGACCGAAGCGACCGGGGAATTGGTGTCGGAGGGCGGGAGCGAAGCGACTGGGGGAGTTGTGTCGGAGGGCGGGAGCGAAGCGACTGGGGGAGTTGTGTCAGACGAACTGCTGGCCGACATCGAAGAGGCCATGCGGGACGTGGTCGACCCCGAACTCGGGATCAACGTTGTCGACCTCGGCTTGGTATACGGCCTCAATGTGGAGAAGAGCGACACCGGCACGGTGGCCCAGATCGACATGACCCTGACGTCGGCGGCCTGCCCGCTGACCGACGTGATCGAAGACCAGACACTGACCGCGCTCGTCGGCGCCGGTCTGGTCAACGAGGCCAAGATCAATTGGGTGTGGAACCCGCCGTGGGGCCCGGACAAGATCACCGAGGACGGCCGCGAGCAACTTCGCGCGCTGGGCTTCACGGTCTAAGAGCGCGGTGGCGTGGTGAAGGGGCCGGACTCGATCGGCACTATCCGCCCCGCCGACGTCGACGCACTGGCCTCCGACATCACCGACTTCTTCCGTGCCGCGCAGTCGCATCTCTAGGTCGCTAGCATCTGCATTCGATGACAGGTGCTGCGGACGAATCTGCTGTGATCGCGGCGCTGCGCGCACGCGACGAGGTCGTGTTCGCCCACCTGGTCGACGCACACAGCCCGGCACTACTGCGGGTCGCTCGCGGCTACGTGCGGAGTCGAGAGATCGCCGAAGAGGTGGTGCAGGAGACGTGGATCGCGCTGGTCAACGGCATCGACAAGTTCGAAGCCCGATCCTCGCTGCGGACCTGGCTGTTCGCGGTGCTGATCAATATCGCCAAGACGCGCGGGATCCGCGAGCGGCGCAGTGCCGACGCCGAGATTGCCGCATTCACCGGCGGGACCGTCGATGCTTCCCGCTTTCGTCCGCTCGGGGAGCGCTGGGCGGGCCACTGGAAGAGCACAGAGCAGCCGGCGCCCTTCCCGGACACGCCCGAAGGCTCGGTGCTTGGCCGCGAACTCACCGGTATCGCGCAGGCGGAAGTGGACAAGCTGCCCGAGCGGCAACGGCAGGTTGTGACCATGCGCGACATGCTGGGCTTCGATTCGCATGAGGTGTGCGAGCTTCTCGACATCAGCAGCGCCAATCAGCGGGTGCTGTTGCACCGTGGCCGGGCCGCCGTGCGGCAAGCGCTCGAAACGTATTTGGCGGAGCGGGCATGACGCCTATGAACTGTGACGAACTCGTCGAGCTGGTCACCGCTTACCTCGACGATGCGCTCGATCCGCCCGCCCGGGCCCGATTCGACCAGCACCTCGAGGAGTGCGACGGATGCGAGAACTACCTGCAGCAGTTTCGGAGCACGGTCACCACACTCGGCCGCATCGAGTGCGATGACCTCGACCCAGGTTTCCGTAATCGCCTGTTGCAGGCTTTCCGGGAATTCCATTCCTGACCTCACCCAGGGAATGGCGACTGCAGCGGTCGGTGTTGACTAGCGACATGGTGGACGACGCTCGACTGCAGGAATTGTTCGCGCCGCTGACGATCGGGCCGCTCACGCTGCGGAACCGGTTCGCGATGGCTCCGATGACCCGGGCCGCCTCGCCGGGCGGCGTTCCCGGACCCGATGTGGCGGCGTACTACGCCCGTCGTGCGGCCGGCGGTACCGCGCTGGTCATCACCGAGGGCATCCGGATGCCGCACCCGGCTGCCGGCTGGCCCGACGCCATCCCCGAACTTGACGGCGCCGAGGCACTTCGTGGCTGGCGTGTGGTCACCGATGCGGTCCATGCCGAGGGTGGCGCGATCGCCGCCCAGCTTTGGCATCAGGGTGTGGCTCGCGGCGTACACGACGGCGACACACCTGACCAGCTGCCGGTGAGCCCGTCGGGTCTCGATGTCGTCGGCAACCCGGTCGGCCGGGCGCTGGCGACCGAGGAACTGCCCGCGGTGGCGCAGGCCTACGCGCTCGGCGCTCGCAACGCCCGCCAAGCCGGGTTCGACGCGGTGGAAATCCACGGAGCCCACGGTTATCTGCTCGACCAATTCCTCTGGGCGGAAACCAATCACCGCACCGACGGCTACGGTGGCTCGCTGGCGGCCCGCACCCGGTTTCCCGCCGAGGTCGTCGCCGCCGTGCGTGCCGCGGTAGGGCCCGACTTCCCGATCATCTACCGGTTCTCCCAGTGGAAGATGAACCGCTACGACGCAACGATTGCCGACACCCCCGCCGAACTCGAACGCGTGCTCGCCCCGCTCGTCGACGCCGGTGTCGACGTGCTGCACCCATCCACCCGGCGCCACTACCTGCCCGGTTTCCAAGATGAGGATCCACAACTGAGCCTGGCCGGTTGGACCAAGAAGCTGACCGGACTGCCGGTGATCGCGGTCGGATCGGTCGGTTTGGAAAGCGAATTCAAGCCCGGCGAGCCCGGCGGGCCGATCCTGTCGGCGCCCGTCGACCGGCTTCTCGACCAGTTCCAGGCCGGTGAGTTCGACATCATCGCCGTCGGACGCGCGCTGCTCGCCGATCCCGCCTGGGTCAACCACCTGCGCGACGGCGCACTCGACGAGTTCGCCGGATTCAATGCGGCGACTGCACTCGCCAGTTTGTATTGATCCCGTCAGGGAACACACAGACTCACCCCGACGTTAGGAGACTCGTGGCTACTCAAGACCTCACCGCACAGAACTTCAACGACACCATCACCGGCAACGACATCGTGCTGGTTGACTTCTGGGCGTCGTGGTGCGGACCCTGTCGTGCGTTCGCCCCGACGTTCTCGGCGTCGGCGGAGAACCACCCGGAGATCGTCTACGGCAAGGTCGACACCGAAGCGGAGCAGCAGTTGGCCGCCGCGGCGGAGATCCGCTCCATCCCGACGCTGATGGCCTTCAAGAAGGGCAAGCTGATCTTCAACCAGGCCGGTGCCCTACCGCCGGCCGCCCTGGAGGATCTCATCCGCCAGGTCAAGGAGTTCGACGTGGATGCCGCCGTCGCGGGGCAAGCGCCCGCCGAGGACGTCTAGCCGCCACGATCCCGAGTCGCGTCGCTGGGGCCGGCTGGCCCGCACGCGATAGCGTGCGAGTGTGATTCGTGACTCAGGCCTCGTCCTTGTCGACCAGCCGCACCCGCACGTCGCTCTGGTCACCCTGAACCGTCCGGAGCGGATGAACTCCATGGCCTTCGACGTCATGGTGCCGCTCAAAGACGTCCTGAACGAGCTCACCTACGACAACTCCGTGCGCGTGGTCGTGCTGACCGGCGCTGGCCAGGGTTTCTCCTCGGGTGCCGACCACAAGTCCGCTGGGGCGGTACCGCACGTCGCGGGACTGACGCGACCCACCTACGGGCTGCGGTCGATGGAGCTGCTCGACGATGTGATCCTCGCCATGCGGCGACTGCATCAGCCGATCATCGCGGCGGTCAACGGCGCGGCCATCGGCGGCGGACTCTGTCTGGCGCTGGCCGCCGACATCCGGGTCGCTGCCAGCGGTGCCTACTTCCGCGCTGCCGGTATCAATAACGGGCTGACCGCCAGCGAGCTGGGCCTCAGCTACCTGCTACCGCGGGCAATCGGGTCGTCACGTGCCTTCGAGATCATGCTCACCGGTCGTGATGTCGACGCGCAGGAAGCCGAACGGATCGGGCTGGTGTCCCGACAGGTGCCCGCCGGGGAGCTGCTAGCGGCTTGTTTCGAGATCGCCACCCGCATCGCGGCGTTCTCCCGTCCCGGAACCGAGTTGACCAAGCGGACGCTATGGAGTGGACTAGACGCCGGTAGCCTGGAAGGGCATATGCAGGCCGAGGGCCTCGGGCAGCTCTATGTGCGTCTGCTCACCGCGAACTTCGAAGAGGCGGTCGCCGCGCGCGCCGAGAAGCGCGCCCCGGTCTTCACCGATGAGAAGTGACGTAGCGGAAGTAGCAAGGAGAGCGCAGTGATCACCGCAACGGACCTCGAGGTCCGCGCTGGGGCGCGCACCCTGCTGCTCGCCGAAGGCGCGGCGTTGCGGGTGCAGCCCGGCGATCGGATCGGCCTGGTCGGGCGCAACGGCGCCGGCAAGACCACGACGATGCGCATCCTGGCCGGCGAGGGTGAGCCCTACGCCGGCACCGTCCAGCGCATTGGCGAGATCGGCTACCTGCCGCAGGATCCGCGGGAGGGCGATCTCGACGTCCTGGCGCGTGACCGGGTGCTCTCGGCCCGCGGCCTGGACACCTTGCTGACCGACCTGGAGAAGCAGCAGGTGTTGATGGCCGAGGTCGTCGATGAGAAGGCCCGCGATAAGGCGGTGCGCCGCTACGGGCAGCTCGAGGAGCGCTTCGCCGCGCTCGGCGGATACGCAGCCGAGAGCGAGGCCGGACGGATCTGTGCCAGCCTCGGACTGCCCGAACGGGTTCTCACTCAAGCGCTTCGCACCCTCTCCGGTGGCCAGCGCCGGCGCGTGGAGTTGGCCCGGATACTGTTCGCGGCGAGTGATACCGGTGCTGGATCGTCCATGACGCTGTTGCTCGACGAGCCGACCAACCATCTCGACGCCGACTCGATCGGTTGGTTGCGCGACTTCCTCAAGGCGCACACCGGCGGCTTGGTGATCATCAGCCACAACGTCGAGCTGCTCGCCGACGTGGTCAACCGCGTGTGGTTCCTCGACGCCGTGCGCGGCGAGGTCGACATGTACAACATGGGCTGGCAGAAGTACCTTGACGCCCGCGCTACCGACGAGCAGCGCCGCCGGCGGGAACGTGCCAACGCCGAGAAGAAGGCGTCGGCGTTGCGTACCCAGGCGGCCAAGATGGGAGCTAAGGCCACCAAAGCCGTTGCTGCCCAGAATATGTTGCGGCGTGCGGAACGGATGATGTCGTCGCTCGACGACGAGCGGGTGGCCGACAAGGTCGCCAAGATCCGGTTCCCGACGCCGGCCGTGTGCGGTCGCACCCCGTTGGTGGCCAAGGGTCTGACCAAGACCTACGGCTCGTTGGAGATCTTCACCGGCGTCGATCTGGCCATCGACAAGGGGTCCCGTGTCGTGGTGCTGGGCCTCAACGGTGCCGGCAAGACCACGCTGCTGCGCATCCTCGCGGGCGTGGAAAAAGCTGATACGGGCGCCATCGAACCCGGCCACGGGCTCAAGATGGGTTATTTCGCACAGGAACACGACACGATCGACGGCGCTGCCTCGGTTTGGGAGAACATCCGCCACGCTGCACCCGACACCGGTGAGCAGGAGTTGCGCAGCCTGCTCGGTGCGTTCATGTTCAGCGGCGCGCAGCTCGACCAGCCGGCCGGTACCCTGTCCGGCGGTGAGAAGACCCGCCTTGCGCTGGCGGGTCTGGTGGCTTCGACGGCCAATGTGTTGTTGCTCGACGAGCCGACCAACAACCTGGATCCCGCTTCGCGCGAACAGGTTCTCGACGCACTGCGTAGTTACCAGGGCGCGGTGGTGCTGGTGACCCACGACCCTGGCGCCGCCGAAGCGCTCGACCCGCAGCGGGTCGTGCTGCTTCCCGACGGCACCGAGGACTATTGGTCCGACGAGTATCGGGATCTCATCGAACTCGCCTGACAACTGGCCGAAACCAGTTGGGACATTTCGGCCATTCCGGCCACGTCGCCGTCACGCGCTCCTACTCTGTTGGGCTAGTGGGGTAGATCGACCGGGGAGGGTGATCATGAAGAAGCCGAACGAAGTTCGTGACCAGCTACTGGACTCGTTGCGGAATGCCTACGAGGGTGGCGCGAGTATCCGCACTCTGGTGGCGTCGACGGGCCGCTCGTACGGTTCGATCCATGCGATGCTGCGCGAATCGGGGACACCAATGCGCAGCCGTGGGGGACCGAACCACGTCACGCGTCGCTAGTAACGCGCTCGTCAGCGTTGCGAGTTCACCCAGTCGAGCGCTGCGTCGAGTTCGATATCCGCGCCACGCCCGAAGGCCATCGCGTTATCGGAACTCATCGCGATCCGGTGGGTCGGCGTGACTCCGCCCACCCCGCCTCGGCTGTCTATCTGGATCACGCCCTCGGCGTCGATCGACCGCCCGTTGGGGTAGTGGAAGACCAATGCGTCGGGCATCGGAACATCGCCGCTGGCGATGGCAAAGGACCCTCGGGTGCCGTACAGCCCGATCACCGTGGCCCGTGCCGTGCTGCCGATGCACCGGGCGAGGCCCTCGCCGCTGCTGATGGTGCGCGGATTGACCAGTACCGCGACCGGCCCGGCGTATTGGGGCTTCCGGGGCAAGGTCACGAGCGCATCGATCGGCTCGCCGGTTCTCCCATCGAGGGTTAGCGTGGCCCAGCTGCGTGTGGTCGAGTCGAAGAACTGCGTTCGCTCGTAGAAGGTGGGCCGGTCGACGAAGGCACCGCACAGGTCGGCGGCAAGCTGATCGGATCCCCCGTGATTGGCGCGCAGATCGATGATCAATCCCGGTGCGCCGGCCAGCGTCGTGAGTGCGGAGTTGAAGGCTTCGGCGATGTCGTCGGGGTACGCGTCGAGGTCGGACGGATTGACCAGCCACCCGAGCCGGATGTAGCCGATGCCGCCTTGCAGCGTACGGACCTGCGGCATGGCGTCATGCTCGAGTTTGGAGGGCAGCGGCGCGGCGACGTCGCCGTCGTGTAGGCCGGCGCCGCCGTCTCCGATCGCTGTCAGGACCGTCTGAATCACGCGGCCGTCGGGATTGCGGGCCTCGATCCTGACTGCGGCGCCGACCGGCATGCGGGGTAACAATCGTGCTTGCTCAAGGGCCCGAAACTCGTTGGTGGCGACCGGAGTCGCAGCGGCCAGACCGCCAAGATCGACAGCCCGAACAGCCTGAGCCGCCGGTGTCCCGTTCCACCGCAGAACTTCGGCGCCGGGTTCGATCCCGGCCGCCGCGGCAGGCCCGCGATCAGGTACCGCCACCGCGACAACACGGTCGTCATCGAGCCGAACGATCGCCAATCCCACTGTGCCACCCGACTGTTGGGTGATGAGCTCGGTGCTGATGGGTCCTCTGGCAGTGACATCCGAAGGCCCCGATTCGCTCACCCGCACATGAGCATCGTCGAACGCCGCGGCGTAGCGTTGCAGTGCGATCAGATACTCGGTAGCCGAATCATGCTCGTCAGCTCGGCGTACCAGCGGCAGGAACGCGGTGCGAAGTGCCGCGAAATCGATACCCTTCCAGTCGGTCAGCGCGTAGTCGGTACGAACACGCTCATGTAGCTTCTCGAACGCTTCGACTCTGCCGAGTTCGCTGAAATCCGCGGGCGGCAGCAATGTGAAGTTCGCCGGTATCGCGGGTGCCGCCGGCCGGGTATCGCCCTGCCCATCGGGAGTTGCCGAAACACAGCTCGTCGCAACCAATACAACGGTCAACAAGCCTGTCAGGAGCCTCACCTTGCCCTGCACGGCCGGTGTCGCGGACGCGATGAGAGCGTCAGGCTTCATCGAGACCCGGACGGTCCGCCCGCACCGACTCCTCCACCAGATCCAGCACCGCCGAGAGACGCTGGAGATCCTCGCCAGACGCCAACCGGGCCACCAACCCGTCGAGCACCAGGTCCAGGTAGCACTGCAGGACGTCGGCAGGAACGTCGTCGCGCAGCCGGCCGGCCCTCTTCTGTCGGCGCAGCCGATCGGTGGTCGCGACCGCAAGCTCCGCTGAGCGTTCCACCCATCCAGCGTGGAACGCCGGATCATTGCGGAGCTTGCGGGCGATCTCCAACCGTGTTGCTAGCCAGTCGAATTGATCGGGAGCAGCCAGCAAGTCCCGCATCACCTGAATCAGGCCCTCGCGTGACGCGACCTCGGCCATCCGCGCGGCGTCCTCGCGCGCCAGCTCGAAGAACAACGTGTCCTTGTCGCGGAAGTGGTGAAAGATCGCTCCACGCGACAGACCGATGGTCTGCTCCAGGCGGCGCACGGTCGCCTTGTCATAGCCGTATTCGGCGAAACAGCGCCGTGCGCCGTCGAGGATCTGGCGGCGGCGGGCCACCAGGTGATCCTCGCTGACCCGGGGCATGTGGTGTGCGACCCCGCCCGGCTAGCCGGCCCGCAGCATGTTGCGCAACACGTATTGCAGGATGCCGCCGTTGCGGTAGTAGTCGGCCTCGCCGGGGGTGTCGATGCGCACGACGGCCTCGAACTCCACCGCGGACCCGTCGGCCTTGGTGGCCTTCACGTGCACCGTCTTCGGGGTCTTGCCGGTGTTGAGCTCCTCGATCCCGGTGATGTCGTAGACCTCGGTGCCGTCCAGCTTGAGTGACGCCGCCGATTCGCCGACCGGGAATTGCAGCGGGATCACGCCCATGCCGATCAGGTTGGAGCGGTGGATGCGTTCGAAGGACTCGGTGATCACCGCACGCACGCCCAGCAGGCTGGTGCCCTTGGCCGCCCAGTCGCGTGAGGAACCGGAGCCGTACTCCTTGCCGCCCAGCACCACCAGCGGAATGTTCTGCGCCGCATAGTTTTGCGCTGCGTCGTAGATGAACGCCTGCGGCCCGTCGGGCTGGGTGAAGTCGCGGGTGTAGCCGCCGGACACATCATCGAGCAGCTGGTTGCGCAGCCGGATGTTGGCGAAGGTGCCGCGAATCATCACCTCGTGGTTGCCGCGGCGCGAGCCCAGTGAGTTGAAGTCCTCCGGCTTGACGCCGTTGGCCTCCAGGTACTGCGCGGCGGGCGTGCCCTTCTTGATGCTGCCGGCCGGTGAGATGTGGTCGGTGGTGACCGAATCACCCAGCAGGGCAAGGACTCTGGCTCCGTTGATGTCGGTGACCGGTTGCGGGTCGGCCGGCATGCCCTCGAAGTACGGTGGCTTGCGCACGTAGGTCGAGGCGTCGGCCCACTCGAAGGTGTTCCCGGACGGCGTCGGCAGGTTGCGCCACCGCTCGTCGCCCTTGAATACGTCGGCGTAGCTGCTGGTGAACATCTCCCGGTTGATCGAGGACGCGATGGTGTCGTCGATCTCCTTCTGGGACGGCCAGATGTCCTTGAGGAACACGTCGTTGCCGTCCTGGTCCGTGCCCAGGGGATCGGACTCGAAGTCGAAGTCCATGGTCCCGGCGATGCCGTAGGCGATGACAAGCGGCGGCGAGGCCAGGTAGTTCATCTTCACATCGGGGGAGATGCGGCCCTCGAAGTTGCGGTTACCCGAGAGCACCGCGGTGACCGAGAGGTCGTTGTCGTTGATGGCCTTGGAGATCTCCTCAGGCAGCGGGCCGGTATTGCCGATGCACGTGGTACATCCGTAGCCGCCCAGGTAGTAGCCCAGTTTCTCCAGGTAGGGCCACAGGCCGGCCTTGTTGTAGTAGTCGGTGACCACCTGCGAGCCGGGCGCCATGTTGGTCTTGACCCACGGCTTGCTGGTCAGACCCTTCTCGACGGCCTTCTTGGCCAGCAGCGCCGCGCCGAGCATCACCGACGGGTTGGAGGTGTTGGTGCACGAGGTGATACCAGCGACTACGACAGCGCCATGGTCGAGCACGAATTCGCCGCGCTCGGCCGATGACACAGTGACCGGCTTGGACGGCCGGCCCGCGGAGCCGTTGGCCGCCGACGGGCGCGCGTCGACCGCACCGTCGTCGGCGAAGGACAGCGAGACCGAATCGCTGGCGGGGAAGGACTCCTCGACAGCCTCGTCGAGCTTGGTCTCCGGCGCCGGGTGATTTTCCTCGACGTAGTTGTGGATGTCCTTGCGGAAGGCGGTCTTGGCATCGGTCAGCTCGATGCGGTCCTGCGGACGCTTAGGCCCGGCGATGGACGGCACCACAGTCGACAAGTCCAACTCCAGGTACTCGGAGAAGACCGGCTCATGGTCCGCGTCGTGCCACATGCCCTGTTCCTTGGCATAGGCCTCGACCAGTGCGAGCTCCTCCTCGGTGCGCCCGGTCAGGCGCAGGTAGCTGATGGTCTCCTCGTCGATCGGGAACATCGCTGCCGTCGAGCCGAATTCGGGGCTCATGTTGCCCAGTGTGGCGCGGTTCGCCAGCGGCACCTCGGCCACGCCCTTGCCGTAGAACTCCACGAACTTGCCGACCACACCGTGCTTGCGCAGCATGTCGGTGACGGTGAGCACGACGTCGGTGGCGGTCACGCCCGGCTTGATCTCGCCGGTGAGCTTGAAGCCCACCACGCGCGGGATGAGCATCGACACCGGCTGGCCCAGCATGGCGGCTTCGGCCTCGATACCGCCGACGCCCCAGCCCAGCACGCCGAGCCCGTTGACCATGGTGGTGTGACTGTCGGTGCCCACACAGGTATCCGGGTAGGCGACACCGTCACGCACCATGGTCACCCGGGCCAGGTATTCGATGTTGACCTGGTGCACGATGCCGGTGCCGGGCGGGACGACCTTGAAGTCGTCGAAGGCGCCCTGGCCCCAGCGCAGGAACTGGTAGCGCTCGCCGTTGCGCTCGTACTCGAGTGCGACGTTGCGTTCGTAGGAGTCGGCGCCGCCGAAGAAGTCGAGGATCACCGAGTGGTCGATGACCAGTTCGGCGGGGGCCAGCGGATTGACCTTTTCCGGGTCGCCGCCGAGCTGGGTGACGGCCTCGCGCATGGTGGCCAGGTCGACGATGCACGGCACGCCGGTGAAGTCCTGCATGACCACGCGGGCGGGGGTGAACTGGATCTCGATGCTCGGCTGGGCCGAGGGATCCCAGTTGGCGATGGCCTCGATGTGATCTTTGGTGATGTTGGCGCCGTCCTCGGTGCGCAGCAGGTTCTCGGCCAGCACTTTGAGGCTGTAGGGGAGCTTCTCCGTGCCGGGAACCGCGTCGAGGCGGTAGATCTGATAGCTGTTGTCGCCCACCTCCAGGGTGGCGCGCGCTCCAAACGAATTCAGTGAATCATTGCTGCTCACATCAACTCCCGGCGTTGTGCTCGATGCCGACGGGCTGTGTCGACATCAGTGGCCATATTAACAGTACGGTTGTCCTGCAAAGCGGGTGGATACCGTTCCGTGTGCGGTCGACGGCTCCACCCATCAGTCTTGTCTTCCTCGGCGCGTGGTGCCACCCCCGGGTGGTCGACGGGGGTACGGTCTGGAATCGTGACGATTCCGCACGCGCCGACGTTCATCCCGGTGGAGGTGTGCAGCAGCATCGGGCTCGGCCCGTCGACGCCGGTCGAACAGTGTTTGGACGCGGTCACGGCCGACATCGCCAAGGATGGTGTCGCCGCACCAGCTGCCGATGTCGCCGGGCTGCAGAAGGTGGTGGCCGACGCCAAGGAGCACGGTATCGACCTCAAGGTCGTCGTGATGCAGAACAGCCCGCCGATCGACACCCCGCTGCGGGATGTCGCCACCGAGATCGGTCATGCAAATCCCGGTGCCACGGTGCTGGTGCTCAGCCCGGGTTGGGCTGGTACCTACAGCACGACCTATGACCGCGTCATCCTCGAGGCGGGCCAGGATGTGGCCAAGACGGCGCCCAATCCGGTGGTCGGCGCGCAGGCATTCGTGGACCAGTTGGAGACGCCGGACTTTCCCTGGATGGGATTAACCATCACGCTCGTGATCGGGGTGGCTGCAGCCGCAGTTTTAACCCGATTTCTGCAGCGTTGGGCCCGCCGGACGTCAAATAGCCAAACCACCCCTGAACTGGCCAAATAGCCCACTCTGGCAGACCAATAAGGTCACTTTTTGGCAACATCCCGTAAATGACAAAGATGTAATTCTTCCGGGAAGTTTCCTCTGCGACAAATGTGACGTACGGTGCAACTGTCGCCATTGTTATTGATGTGACTGATGTGACATCTGTTACTGGCGTGACTGCACGTGGAGCAGAGGAGTCCAGAGTCGAATGAGAAGTTCCCATCGCGGCTCTCTTTTTCGGCCGGCGGTCCGCATCGCCAAGCCGATGTGCCCGTTGGCGCTCAGCCTCGCCCTGACGCTCACCATGCCGGGTGTCGCCCAGGCCGAGCCTGACCACGCGCCCAACACCCTGGGCGCCCTGATCGCCGATGTCGCCGACGCCAATCAGCGTCTCCAGGACGTCGGAGCCAAGGTGCAGGCCGAGCAGGAGAGCGTCAACAAGGCGCTGGTGGACGTGCAGACCGCTCGGGACGCGGCCACCGCCGCGGGTGCGCAAGTCGACGCGAGTGCGCAGGCGGTCAAGGACGCCAACGCCGCGATCGCCGACGCGCAGAAGCGGTTCGACGTCTTCGCCGCCTCGACCTACGTCAACGGGCCGTCGGCGTCGTTGGTGCTGGCGGCCAACCCCGACGAGATCCTTTCCAGCGCGAGCGCGGGCCAGACCCTGGCCGTCAGTTCCCAGCAGGTGATGGACGATCTGCAGCGCGCACGCACCGAACAGGTCAACAAAGAGTCCGCGGCCCGGCTGGCCAAGCAGAAGGCCGATCAGGCCGTCATTGACGCCGAAGCCAGCCAGCAGTCGGCGGTCGAGGCTCTGACCAACGCGCAGAGCACCTTCCGCGACCAGCAGGCCGAAATAGACCGGCTGGCGGCACAGCGCAAGACGGCTCAAGAGAAGCTGGATGCCGCCCGCCAGTGGTCGGCCCCCGTCGGTTCGCCGGCCGCCGTACCGGAGTCCGCCGCTCCCGGCGCCGCGACGTCGGGGGATCGCTGGGATCCGGCCGCACCCGGTGCGGCGACCGCGCCCGGCGCGGGCAAGACCCCGCCCTACGGCAAGGCCTCCGAGTGGGATGTCACCCTCCCGATGGTGCCCAGCGCCTTCGTCTCCGGCGACCCGATCCAGATCATCAACGCCGTACTGCAGATCTCGTCGTCCTCGCTGAACGCGACCAAGCAGATGGGCAAGAGCTTCCTGCAGAAGCTGGGCATCCTGAAGCCCGATGACACCGGAATCACCAACGGCGCGATTCCCTACGTCTACGGCGCACAGGCTGCCGAATACGTGATCCAACGCGCTATGACGCAGCGGGGTGTGCCGTACTCCTGGGGCGGCGGGACCGCGAACGGCCCGAGCAACGGCATCGACAGCGGCGCCGGCACAGTCGGATTCGACTGCTCGGGGCTGATCCTCTACGCGTTCGCCGGTGTCGGCATCAAGCTGCCGCACTACTCGGGTTCGCAGTACAACATGGGCCGCAAGATCCCGTCGGCCCAGATGCGCCGCGGCGACGTGATCTTCTACGGCCCCGGCGGCAGCCAGCACGTAACGCTCTATCTGGGCCAGGGCCAGATGCTCGAGGCCCCCTACACCGGCTCGGACGTGCACGTGTCGCCGGTGCGCACCAGCGGCATGACCCCGTACGTCGTCCGCTACATCGAATACTGACGGAGCTGTTCCCATGTCTCGCAAAACTTCTCGACGACTCTTCGTTGGGACGGTCGTGACGGCGCTGACACTGGCGCTGGGTCTTTCCGGCCCGGCGAATGCCGATCCTGGTGCGTGGGATCCGACGCTGCCCAAGCTGCTGAGTGCGGGGGCCCCCGGCGATCCTGTCGCTATGGCCAACGCCTCGCTGCAGGTCACGCAGCAGGCCGCCCAGGCGACCATGGACCTTGGCCGAAAGTTCCTGGCGGGTCTGGGCTTCGGCGGTGCGCAGTCGGCACTGCCCGGCGGCCGGGTGCGCGGGCCACAGGCCATCGAGTACGTGATCGCCCGCGGAGCTTCCCAGCGTGGCGTGCCCTACTCGTGGGGTGGCGGCGCGATCAACGGTCCCAGTGCCGGTGTCGACCAGGACGCGGGCAAGATCGGTTACGACTGCTCGGGCTTCGTCCGGTATGCCTTCGCCGGCGTCGGGGTTCAGCTGCCGAAGTACTCCGGCGATCAGTACAACGCCGGCCGGCATGTGTCGCCGTCTGAGGCCAAGCGTGGCGATCTCATCTTCTACGGACCCGGCGGCGCCCAGCACGTCACCATCTACCTCGGCAACGGGCAGATGCTCGAAGCCTCGTCGGCAGCCGGGCAGGTGACCGTGAGCCCGGTGCGCACCGCAGGCATGACGCCGTACCTGACCCGCATCATCGAAACCTGACCGGGGCCGCCCACCGACGCGCCAGCGAACCAGGGGCACGTCGACGGATTTCGGAACGCCTGGAATAGTTGTGGCAGGACACCGCCGCGTGCAGTGGCGTAGCCCGAAGAAACCAACAGCTGTGGAGGAAGTCGATGACGTCACCAGGTGGGTCGACCACGGGTTCTACGGGCCCTGGGGGCTTTGCCGGGCCGAGTGGAGCCCAGGCAACCCCGCAGCCCGGCGGTAATGGTCTGGCCGGTGACGTGCACACCCTGGAACGGGCGATCTTCGAGGTCAAGCGCATCATCGTCGGTCAGGATCAGCTCGTCGAGCGCATTCTGGTCGGTCTGCTGGCCAAGGGCCACGTACTGCTTGAGGGTGTGCCCGGTGTCGCCAAGACGCTCGCGGTGGAGACCTTCGCCAAGGTGGTCGGCGGCACCTTCGCCCGCATCCAGTTCACCCCCGACCTGGTGCCCACCGACATCATCGGTACGCGCATCTACCGGCAGGGTCGCGAGGAGTTCGACATCGAACTCGGCCCTGTCGTGGTCAACTTCCTGCTGGCTGACGAGATCAACCGCGCGCCGGCAAAGGTTCAGTCAGCGCTGTTGGAAGTGATGGCGGAGCGCAAGATCTCCATCGGCGGCAAGACTTACCCGCTGCCCAAGCCCTTCCTGGTGATGGCGACCCAGAACCCCATCGAGAACGAGGGCGTCTACCCGCTGCCGGAAGCCCAGCGCGACCGCTTCCTGTTCAAGATCAACGTCGACTACCCGTCGCCGGAGGAAGAGCGCGAGATCATCTACCGGATGGGTGTCACCCCGCCGGAGCCCAAGGCGATCCTCGACACCGGCGACCTGCTGCGGCTGCAGAACGTCGCAGCCAACAACTTCGTCCACCACGCCCTGGTCGACTACGTGGTCCGGGTCGTCACCGCGACCCGCCATCCCGAGCAGTTCGGCCTGGGCGACGTCAAGGCCTGGATCGCGTTCGGGGCTTCCCCGCGTGCATCGCTGGGCATCATCGCCGCGGCCCGTGCGCTGGCGCTGGTTCGCGGTCGCGACTACGTCATCCCGCAGGACGTGATCGATGTGATCCCCGACGTGCTACGCCATCGCCTGGTGTTGACCTACGACGCCCTGGCCGATGACATCAAGGCAGAGACGGTGATCAACCGGATCCTCCAGACCGTTGCGCTGCCACAGGTGAACGCCGTTCCGCAGCAAGGACATTCGGTGCCCCCGGTGGTTCCTGCCGCGGCAGGTGCCAACGGTCGGTGAGCGATTCCGCAGCCGTCCACCCGCCGTCGTTCCAGCGCGGTGAGATCGGTGACGCCAAGCTGTCGGCAGCGCTGCGCACCCTCGAGCTCACGGTCAAACGCAAGCTCGACGGGGTCCTGCAGGGCAACCACCTCGGCCTGATCCCCGGCCCCGGCTCGGAGCCGGGGGAGTCCCGGATGTATCAGCCCGGCGACGACGTCCGCCGGATGGACTGGTCGGTGACCGCCCGCACCACCCACCCGCATGTGCGGCAGATGATCGCCGACCGTGAGCTGGAGACCTGGCTGGTGGTCGACATGTCGGCCAGCCTGGACTTCGGCACCACCGGATGCGAGAAGCGTGACCTCGCCGTCGCGGCGGCCGCCGCCATCACCTATCTCAACAGCGGCGGCGGCAACCGGATCGGTGCGCTGATCGCCAACGGCGACTCGATCGTGCGGGTGCCAGCCCGGTCTGGACGTCAGCACGAGCAGACGTTGCTGCGCACCATCGCTACGGCGCCGCGGGCGCCCCAGGGGGTGCGCGGTGACCTGGCCGGCGCGATCGACGCCCTGCGCCGGCCCGAACGCCGGCGCGGCATGGCAGTGGTGATCAGCGACTTCCTCGGGCCGATCGACTGGATGCGCCCCCTGCGCGCGATCGCCGCCCGCCACGAGGTATTGGGTGTGGAGGTCCTCGACCCGCGTGACGTCGAGCTGCCCGACGTCGGCGACGTGATCCTGCAGGACACCGAGTCCGGGGTCACCCGCGAGTTCACCATCGACGCGCAGCTGCGCGACGATTTCGCCCGGGCCGCCGCGGCCCATCATGACGAGGTCGCTCGAACACTGCGCCGCTGCGGTGCACCGCTGATGACATTGCGTACCGACCGTGACTGGATCGCCGACATCGTGCGATTCGTCGCGTCTCGTCGCCGCGGCGCCTTCGCAGGCAGCCAATAAGCGAAACCGAAATGACAGGTCTGCTATGACATTGCCGTTACTCGGGCCGATGACGCTGTCCGGCTTCGAACATCCGTGGTTCTTTCTGTTCCTGCTCGTCATCGCCGGGCTGGTCGGGCTCTACGTCATCGTGCAATTCGCCCGGCAACGGCGGGTCCTGCGCTTTGCCAACATGGAATTGCTGGAAAGCGTTGCACCCAAGCGCCCCAACCGGTGGCGGCACCTGCCGGCCTTCCTGCTGGTCGCCTCCCTGCTGCTGTTGACCGTGGCGATGGCCGGCCCCACCCATGACGTCCGGATCCCGCGCAACCGCGCGGTGGTGATGCTGACCATCGACGTCTCGCAGTCCATGCGCGCCACCGACGTCGAGCCCAGCCGGCTGGCCGCGGCGCAGGAGGCCGCCAAGCAGTTCGCCGACCAGCTCACCCCGGGGATCAATCTGGGCTTGATCGCCTACGCCGGCACGGCCAGCGTGCTGGTATCGCCGACCACCAACCGGGAAGCAACCAAGGCCGCCATCGACAAGCTGCAGCTGGCCGACCGCACTGCGACCGGCGAGGCGATCTTCACCTCGCTGCAGGCGATCGCGACGGTCGGTGCCGTCATCGGCGGTGGCGACACCCCGCCGCCGGCCCGCATCGTGCTGATGTCCGACGGCAAGGAAACGGTGCCGTCCAACCCCGACAATCCCAAGGGCGCGTTCACCGCGGCGCGCACCGCCAAGGACCAGGGCGTGCCGATCTCCACAGTGTCCTTCGGCACGCCGTACGGCTATGTCGAGATCAACGACCAGCGTCAGCCGGTCCCGGTGGACGACGAGATGCTCAAGAAGATCGCCGAGCTCTCGGGCGGCAACGCCTACACCGCGTCGAGCCTGCAGCAGCTCAAGGAGGTATTCACCTCACTGCAGGACCAGATCGGCTACGAGACCATGAAGGGCGAGGCCAGCACCGGCTGGCTGCGGCTAGGGGCGCTGGTGCTGGCACTGGCCGCGTTGGCGGCACTGCTGATCAACCGCCGCCTGCCCGGCTGATTGTGGGCCCCTCGGGCGCCGAAATCGACTCCGCGGTCGTGGATCGGCTTGGGCTGCAGCCCCGGTGTCGATTTCAGCGCGGCCTACCACAGGCATTAAGTTGACGAGCATGACCGAAACCGCCGCGACCGGAAAACCCCCGTTTGTCTCCCGCTCCGTGCTGGTCACCGGCGGAAACCGGGGCATCGGGCTGGCGATCGCGCAGCGGCTGGCCGCCGACGGGCACAAGGTGGCCGTCACCCACCGCGGCTCGGGGGCACCCGAAGGGCTTTTCGGGGTGGTGTGTGACGTCACCGACAGCGAAGCGGTCGACCGCGCCTTCAAGGAGGTCGAGGAGCATCAGGGCGCCGTCGAGGTGCTGGTGTCCAACGCCGGTATCTCCAAGGATGCGTTCCTGATGCGGATGACCGAGGAGCGGTTCACCGAAGTCATCAACGCCAACCTCACCGGGGCGTTCCGGGTGGCCCAGCGCGCTTCGCGGAGCATGCAGCGCAACCGGTTTGGGCGGATCATCTTCATCGGATCGGTCTCCGGCATGTGGGGGATCGGCAACCAGGCCAATTACGCCGCAGCCAAGGCCGGCCTGATCGGCATGGCCCGCTCGATCTCCCGGGAACTCGCCAAGGCCGGTGTGACGGCCAACGTCGTCGCCCCCGGCTACATCGATACCGAGATGACCCGGGCGCTCGACGAGCGGATCCAAGCCGGCGCCCTGGAGTTCATCCCGGCCAAAAGGGTCGGCACCGCCGCAGAGGTCGCCGGGGCGGTCAGCTTCCTGGCCTCCGAGGACGCCAGCTATATCGCCGGTGCGGTAATCCCGGTCGACGGCGGCATGGGAATGGGCCATTAGGCCCACAGCGTCACGGCGCCACTAGGACTAGAGAGAGAAGGGCTTCACATGGCAGGTTTGCTCGAAGGCAAGCGCATCCTGATCACCGGGATCATCACCGACTCGTCCATCGCATTCCACATCGCACGCGTCGCCCAGGAGCAAGGTGCTCAGATCATCTGCACCGGTTTCGACCGGCTGCGGCTGATCCAGCGCATCATCGACCGATTGCCCGCCCCGGCCCCACTGCTGGAGCTCGACGTGCAGAACGAGGAGCACCTCGACTCGCTGGCCGGCCGGATCACCGAGGTGATCGGCGAGGGCAACAAGCTCGACGGGGTGGTGCACTCGATCGGGTTCATGCCGCAGACCGGGATGGGAATCAACCCGTTCTTCGACGCCCCCTACGAGGACGTCGCCAAAGGCATCCACATCTCGGCCTACTCCTATGCCTCGCTGGCGAAGGCCACCCTGCCGATCATCAACCGCGGCGGCGGAATCGTCGGCATGGATTTCGACCCCACCCGGGCGATGCCGGCCTACAACTGGATGACAGTGGCCAAGAGCGCATTGGAGTCGGTGAACCGCTTCGTCGCCCGCGAGGCCGGCGCGTACGGCGTGCGCTCCAATCTTGTTGCCGCCGGGCCGATCCGAACCCTGGCGATGAGTGCGATCGTGGGCGGCGCCCTTGGGGACGAGGCCGGCGCCCAGATGCAGCTGCTCGAAGAGGGCTGGGATCAGCGTGCACCGTTGGGCTGGGATATGAAGGATCCCACTCCGGTGGCCAAGACTGTCTGCGCCCTGATCTCGGAATGGCTGCCCGCGACCACC
Organism: Mycolicibacterium sp. CH28; assembly: GCF_004745805.1. Classification (GTDB taxonomy): domain Bacteria; phylum Actinomycetota; class Actinomycetes; order Mycobacteriales; family Mycobacteriaceae; genus Mycobacterium. Next base: position 186,165 of record NZ_SRLQ01000001.1, read on the forward strand.
GGCACCGTGGTCTATGCCGACGGCGGCGCCAGCACCCAGTTGCTGTAGCGCAATGCCCCCTGCCACCGCGTTCGACGCGCTGCTGGTGCTGTCCTTCGGCGGCCCGGAGGGGCCCGATCAGGTGATGCCGTTCCTGGAGAACGTCACGCGGGGTCGGGGTATCCCGCCCGAGCGGCTGGCCAGCGTCGCCGAGCACTATCTGCATTTCGGCGGGGTATCCCCCATCAACGGGATCAACCGCGCGCTGATCGAGCAGATCCGCGTCGAACTCGCCGAGCGCGGTGAGCAGCTTCCGGTGTACTTCGGCAACCGCAACTGGCATCCGTTCGTCGAGGACACCGTCGCGGCGATGAAATCCGACGGGGTGCGCCGGGCCGCGGTGTTCAGCACGTCGGCCTGGGGTGGCTATTCGGGGTGTGCGCAGTACCAGGAGGACATCGCCCGGGCTCGCGGCGCCGTCGGTGAGGGGGCTCCCGAACTGGTCAAGCTTCGGCAGTTTTTCGACCATCCGCTGCTGGTGAACATGTTCGCCGATGGCATCGCGGCGGCGGCAGCCACCCTGCCTGAATCGGTTCGGGGCCAGGCTCGGCTGGTCTTCACCGCGCATTCCATCCCGCTGCGTGCCGCCGACCGGTGCGGGGCGGATCTGTATGCGCGCCAGGTCCGTTACGCCGCGAGCTTGGTGGCCGCGGTCGCCGGCTACGACGACTACGACGTGGTGTGGCAGTCCCGGTCCGGTCCGCCTCAGGTTCCTTGGCTGGAACCCGATGTGGGAGATCATCTTTCGGTGCTCGCTCAATCGGGCACTGCCGCGGTTCTGGTTTGCCCGCTGGGGTTCGTGGCCGACCACATCGAGGTGGTCTGGGACCTGGACAACGAACTGAGCAAGCAGGCCGAGGAACTCGGGATCGCGCTGGCCCGGGTGTCCACCCCCGACGCGCAGCCGCGCTTTGCGCAGCTGGTCCTCGAGCTCGTCGAGGATGCCGGCACAGGTCGCCAACCTGCGAGAGTGCTTGGTTCCCAACCTGTTCCGGCCTACGGGTCCAGCGTCAACGGCCAGTTCTGCACGGCCGAATGCCAAATCAGCGGTGCCAGGCCGAGTGCAGGATCTCGGTGACCGCCGCGATCCGCGCCGACCGCACTACCGCCGTCAGCGGTCGCAAGGCGTCGTTGGCAATCTGAGCCTCCGACGAGCTCTGCGTCCCGATCGGCATCAGACCGGAACTGACTGTGATGATCGCGTCGACATGGGCGGCGTTCTCCAGCACCCGAAGCGCCCGGGTCGGTGCGTGGTCTGGTGCGCGGTGGTGCCCATTGGCTTCCAGTACCTGCTCGACCAGCCCGCGCGGATCGTCGACACTGCCGGCGGCACCCAGCTGCAACGCGCTCAGCGCCTCGGCGGCCGAGCGCACCGCAGAACGCAAGGCGTACTCCGCCTCGCCGAGGTCGATGTAGTCGAGGCCCGGGCTGGCAGGCAGTGAGTAGACGGTCCAAGACAGCGCGCACAGCTCGGGCACCCGGTCGCCGTCGGGAAGCTCGTCTTCGCCGTCGTCGTACTCGAAATCGGGCACCAGCCCGATGGTGTCGCCTGCCGGAGTGGTGACGATGATCGCCTCACCGGTCGCCATTGCGTCGCGCTGGAACTGGGTGCCCGGCGCGAGGCCGCGAACGTCACCGGGAACGGGCAGCACAACGCTGATCGCCGGACGGCCGGGCCAGTCGGAACCCGAGGCCCGCCCACCCACGGTACGTAGCGTCTGCAGCAGTGACATCGCCCCCGCATCATCGACATCCGGCCACGGCAGGCCAGTGTGGCCGGCCGCTACGGAGTCATAGGCGGTTACCGAATGCGTTGGAGCCCATGCCGATAACGCGTCGAGGACATCGTCTGGCGCGGCTTGGCCGGCGAGCCAGGCGTTGGCCCACATTGACAGGGAGACACTGGGGCACCACATGATGCCGCAGTGTAATGGTTCGGATCCGAACCGGCTTTATGCAACCGCGCTGTCGTTGACCGCAGTACTGTGGCGGTATGCCCGCGGCGCTGATTTGGCTCGTGTTCGCCCTGGGCCTGGCCGGTGCCGAGGCACTGACTGGCGACATGTTCTTGCTGATGCTCGCCGGTGGCGGCCTGGCAGCCGCCGGTTCCAGCTGGCTGCTGGACGGGCCGGTGTGGGTCGACGGCGCGGTATTTCTGGTGGTCTCCGTGCTGCTACTGGCCTTGGTGCGGCCGGTGTTGCGACGCAAGCTCAGCGTAGGCAAAGGTCTGCTCGAACCGGTCAAGGCTCTGGAGGGCAAGCACGCCCTCGTCCTGGACCGGGTGGCGCGCCACGGGGGCCAGGTCAAGCTCGATGGCGAAGTCTGGACTGCGCGCCCCTTTAACGACAACGATGTGTACGAACCAGGTGACCAGGTCACCGTTATGCACATCGACGGCGCCACTGCCGTCGTCTGGAAGAACGTTTAAGGAGATTCCGTCATGGACGGTGCCATAGCTGGTCTGGTGTTGCTGGCGGTGCTGGTGATATTCGCCGTCATCGTCGTCGCCAAGTCCGTTGCCTTGATTCCGCAGGCCGAGGCCGCCGTCATCGAGCGGCTCGGGCGGTACAGCAAGACGGTCTCGGGGCAGCTCACGCTGCTGATCCCGTTCATCGACAAGATCCGCGCCCGGGTCGATCTGCGCGAGCGGGTGGTGTCCTTCCCGCCACAACCGGTGATCACCGAAGACAACCTGACCGTCAACATCGACACCGTGGTCTACTTCCAGGTCACCAATCCGCAGGCCGCGGTCTACCAGATCAGCAACTACATCGTTGGTGTTGAGCAGCTCACCACCACCACGCTGCGCAACGTCGTCGGCGGGATGACGCTGGAGCAGACGCTGACCAGCCGCGACCAGATCAACGGGCAGCTGCGCGGGGTGCTCGACGAGGCCACCGGCCGCTGGGGTCTGCGCGTGGCGCGCGTCGAGCTGCGCAGTATTGACCCGCCGCCGTCGATTCAGGACTCGATGGAAAAGCAGATGCGCGCCGACCGCGAAAAGCGCGCGATGATCCTGACGGCTGAAGGCAGCCGGGAGGCGGCGATCAAGCAAGCCGAGGGCCAGAAGCAGGCCCAGATCCTGGCGGCCGAAGGCGCCAAGCAGGCCGCGATCCTGGCCGCCGAGGCCGACCGGCAGTCCCGCATCCTGCGCGCCCAGGGCGAGCGCGCTGCCTCCTACCTGCAGGCCCAGGGCCAGGCCAAGGCCATCGAAAAGACGTTCGCCGCCATCAAGGCGGGTCGGCCGACTCCGGAGATGCTGGCCTACCAGTACTTGCAGACCCTGCCGCAGATGGCCAAGGGCGAAGCCAACAAGGTGTGGCTCGTGCCCAGCGACTTCGGGTCGGCGCTACAAGGTTTCACCAAGCTGCTCGGCGCACCCGGTGAGGACGGGGTGTACCGCTACCAGCCGTCGCCGGTGGACGAGGATCTGCCCAAGCCCGAAGACGACAGTGCCGAGGTCGCCGACTGGTTCAACACCAAGACCGATCCGGAGATCGCGCAGGCCGTTGCCGCCGCGGTGGCCGACGCCCGCTCCCCGGTCGACGGTCTGAGTGCGCCGGCTCGGCCGAGCCTGCCACCGCCGCCGCTCGAATATCCGCCGCTGTCCGAGCAGCAGGCCCCCCCAGCCGACCCGCAATACGCCCCGCGACGCGGCTCCGAGCAGCAGTAGCTCGACGCCGTCGCATCTCCGGCCTGACCAGGAGCCGACATCGCGCCGCTGTCTGTTTGCTGTGACTTCGGCTAGGCCACCTTCGGGTGACTGGCCCCTTGGCGTCGTTTGCTGATATTCAGAGGTATGCACGTCTGATGGGGGACGCAATGTCGCTTCAGGTGAAAATCGGTGAAGTTGTGGCCTCGGCTACCGCGGTGATTGGGCACGGCGAGGACGTCGCGACGACGCATGCGGCGGCGGCGAGCCGAATCGATGCGGCGTTGACCGGCTGGCATGGTGATTCCTCGCTCGCGATGAGCGCCCTCTCCGAGCAGTGGGTGAGGACCACGGCGGCGTTGCTGAGCAGGCTGAGTGATCATGCCCAGGGGCTGCATGCCAGCGCCGAGGGCTTCGCCGAGATGGAGCGGCGCCACAGCGAGGCGTTGGCGGCACCGGCGCAGGCTGCAGACGCACTCACTGGGCAGTCTGGCGGGTGAGCCGCCGGTGGCACTGACGGTTGCCGATATCGAACGCTGGAATGCTGGCGATGTGCGGGAGGTCTTCCACGCCGCGAACAGTCGGGCGCAGGCCAGTTTCGACGCCGCGGACGGGTTGGCGAGCCTACCGGCGTTTCAGAGCTGGGGTGGCCAGGCCGCGGAGGCGGCGAAGGTGGCGATCGGCCAGACCCGCAGAGATCTTGACGCCCATGGCAACGAGGCGTCGGCAGTGGCCGATGCGGCGCGTACTGCGGCCGACAACATCGAACGCATCAAATCCGAGCTCGCGAGCCTGAAGGCTGATGCCGAGTCGCTGGGTATGGAGATCGATCCGACCTCTGACACCGTGTTGCCGGGCCCATCGGTTCGCAATCCGATGGAGGCTGAACTCAAGCAGGCGCAGCTGCAACCCCGGCTCGACAAGATCGTGGCGGAAGCGAACCTGGTCGACATGGCGCTGGCCAACGCGATCAATATGGCCGCAGGGAAGACGGCCATTCCGTCCGACGCACCGACGGGCACCGCGGCGATTCCGGGCAGTCCACCACGCTCGCTCAGCGACATGTTGTTGCCCACCACGGCGGAGGCCCCCGAGTCGGCCGGAGAATCGGGCAGTCATTGGGTCCCGACTAAGACGGATGTTTTGATCGGGTCCGCCGGCGCAATCGCAGGTGGAACTGCCGACGGTGTGCGTCAGGCGGCGCTCAGCCTGATCAACGAATCGCCCGGTACTGGTCCGGGCAAGGCCGACCCGGGCCTGCTGAAGTGGTTGGAGGACATGAAGATCGGAGGTGTCGAGCTGCGGGGGGTCTCCCGTGTCGGCGGGGTCGTCGGCGCGGCCAGCGCGATACCGGCTGTCATGTCCGACATCCACGATGGCAACTCGGTACCCGAGGCGGTGACCCGCGAGGCAGCGGGTACCGGTGCCGCACTCGTTGCCGGCGGCTTTTTTGGCGGCCTTGCTGCCGACGCGGCTGCTGGTGCGGCGATCGGATCGGTCATCCCCGGGGCCGGGACTGCGGTCGGTCTTGTGGTCGGTGCTGGCGCAGGCGCTGTTGCGGCATTACTGGCGTCGAAGGGCGTCGAAGCGATCTGGGACCCTGTCTCAGAGGGAATCAGCAGCACAGTGCATAGCGTTGAGGCGGCTTTTGGTGTCGGATAACGCGACGCCGACGCGCTTCGACGAGTATGTAAAGAACCACAGCGTGTCGGTGATTCCAGTCGATCGGTTTCCAAGCTTGTTGGTACGGGTGGGGCTGCCGGCAGGCTGGGAGCTATTGGAGTCCGCTCCCGGGATTCGAATCTGGGTCAATGTGAAAGACCCAGACATGGAGCGGTAGTGCGCCAACGCCGTCTTGACGATGCACCGTGTTGGAGCGGTGCTGGACGCGAGTGAGGTATTCGCCATGCTGGTCAACCAACAAGTCCAGTCGATTCCCGCTTTCCGAGAGACACACCGCGAAATCGATCCGACGATGAACGGCGCCGGCGTTGCAGGGACGCTCGGCCTGGAACTCGCTGATGAACTGGGCTGTGTCCAAAGTCTGTGCCGTTCGGAGATCACGGCCACAACAGAGGAGACGCTTGTCGCGCAGTTCACGGTGACGGCGATGCGCGACTCACCGGCTAACCTCGAAGAGTTCTGGCTAAGCGTGGGTGTGATGGATCGCGGCGCCGGCGGCCGGCCGACGACCGCACCCGTTAGTGTCGGCCGAGATGGCAGTTAGTGGGATGACTGGTCGCTGGAGGACGGTTACCCGGTTTGCCGTCGCCGGCGCGATCGGCGTAATCGCGTTGGTTCTCGTGTGTGTGAAAGCACCGTGGTTCCTGCCGACAGGGTGGGGCTTCGCAGCTATCGCCGTGGCGATCGGCAAGCGCCGAATCTTCTTGCCGGGTATGACCCGGTCATCCGATGCCATCGTCTGCCGTTATGTCCCGTGGTACGAGGGGAATGCCTTCCTGCTCAATGTCGGTCTGCCCTTGGGTGCGCTGCTGGGTACGGCCGCGAGCTTTTCTCGGGGATATCCAGTGTGGCCTCGGTTCGTGGCCATAGTTCTTCTGCTGATGTGGCCCCTCATGCTGTACGCCACGTTCCGCATGTGGCGCCGATGCTCGCTGCGCTTCACGCCGTCGACGTTGACCATCCGGGTTGCCGATCCCCGACAGCGGCCCGGTGAGCTTCCCCGCGAGCGTGTGGAGGCAATCACCCCCAAGTGGATAGCGAATTCCGTCAGCGGAGTCCGGGCGCTGCAGGTCGAGATTGCCTACCGCCCTGAGGATTCGACGACTGATGAACTCAACACAGTGCTGCTCGGCCTGCAACTGACCGTCGAGCCGATCAACCTGTACAGCGCTCTCGTGACGTGGAAAGACGGCGCCGATGCTGATCCGATCCAATTGATGGATCGGATCGAAGAAATACTCCGCGGACGCTCGATCTCGGTAGCGAGCACGTAGCTATCGCCAGCCGGTATCTCTCGCCCTACTCGGCGTGCGCCCTCCGATGGGTCCGGACCTCATAGACCAGGCCCGCGACTCCGACGGCGGCAGTGCACAGCGACACCAGCACCAGCAGCGGGCTGATATTGCCGGTCAGGGCATCGCCGAGGAACACCACGGCGGCGGTCCCCGGTATAAGACCGGCCAGCGTTGCCCATAGGTACGGCATCACCCGCACGGCTGAGGCGCCGGCGGCGTAGTTGAGCACCGAGAAGGGCACGGCCGGGATCATCCGCAACGAGAAGATGGCCGGCCATCCCCGCGCAGTCAACCGGGCATCCACCGACGCCACCGCCGGATGGCCCACCAGCCGGCTGAATTGCCAACCCAGCGCGCGCACCAGCACCAGCGCGATGACCGCGCTCAGCGTGCTCGCCACCACGGCAATCAGCACCCCGAGCGCGGGGCCGAACAACAGCCCGGCGGCCAGCGTGAACGCGGTGCGAGGGAACGGAAGGACGGTCACCACGATGTGGGCGCCGAGAAAGGCCAGGGGGAACCAGGGGCCCACCGAGGTTGCCCAGTCACGCAGTTGCAGGGCCGTGGGCAACGGAACCAGCACGGCGAGTGCGACGAGAATCACAGCGACGCTAGCGGTGACGACGATGCGGGTTCGGGACACTTGGCGGGCCGCGGAGACCACTGCTGAGCGCACGTTGCGCCAGGTACTGCGGGTCTTCGACGTCACGTTTACCAAGATTACGGCCACGTTGTGACGGACTTCGGCACCGGAAGCGAATTTCGGAGGGCGCGCTGTGTGGTCGGCGACGTCGGGCGGGAGGCGATCATTTAGCCTGTTGATCTGATGGCATGCCCCGTACGGGATGCCACATGCTGCGACAACAGGAGTTGCCGGTGTCAGTAGAGGTGGAGGAAGCCCGCGCCCGCTGGCGCACCGCGGTGGCTGGCGTGCTGGCCAAGAGCAGCCGGCGTGACCTGGCGGATCTGCCCGCCGAACCCGAGCAGCTGCTGGACTCGCCCACCTACGAGGGCTTTCCCATCCGGGCGCTCTACACGGCTCTGGATGAACTGCCCGAACCTCCGCTGCCGGGCCAGTGGCCCTTCGTCCGAGGTGGTGACGCCCGCCGGGACGTGATCGCTGGTTGGAAGATCGCCGAGGCCTTCCCGGGTCCCGACTTCGATGGTGCCGTCGCCGACGGGAACGGCGCGGTGCTGGGAGCGCTGGCCGACGGGGTCAGCGCACTGGTGCTGCGGGTCGGCCCGGCTGGCGTCGCCCCCGGGAACGTGGATCGCCTCCTGGAGGGGGTGTACCTGGAGCTGGCGCCGGTAATCATCGAGGCTGGCGCGCAGTTCGGTGCGACCGCCGACGCGGTGCTGGCGTTGGTCGCCGGTGCGGACGAGGCCCAGCGCGCCACCATGTCGATCGACCTGGGCGCCGACCCGCTGACCGCGGAGCTGACCGGACTGGAGGCTCCCGCGATCGAGGATGTGCTGCGGGTTGCGGCGAGCTTGGCCGGCAAGCCCGGGATTCGCGCCATCACGGTCGACGGGACGGCCTTCCACAACCGGGGCGCGAACGCGGCGTGGGAACTTGCCGGCGCACTGGGCGCGGCGGTGGATTACGTGCGGTTGCTGGTCGACGCCGGCATCGAAGTTACCGAGGCGCTGGGCCAGCTCAGCTTCCGACTGGTCGCCGATGACGACCAGTTCATGACGATCGCCAAATTCCGTGCCGCACGCCAACTCTGGGCGCGTGTCGCCGACGTCCTCGGGCACCCGGACCGCGGTGCGGCGAAGGTGCACGCCGTGACCTCGCTGCCGATGATGACCCAGCGCGACCCCTGGGTGAACATGCTGCGCACCACGCTGGCCGCGTTCGGCGCCGGGGTCGGGGGAGCGGACACGGTGGCCGTGCTGCCATTCGACGTGGCGATTCCCGGCGGGTTCCCTGGCGTCAGCGCCGGCTTCACTCGGCGGATCGCGCGCAACACCCAGTTGCTCCTGCTCGAGGAATCGCACATCGGCCGGGTTCTGGACCCGGCTGGCGGCTCGTGGTATGTCGAGGATCTCACCGAAAGCCTTGCCGCCCAGGCGTGGTCGCACTTCCAGGACATCGAGGCCCGTGGCGGCTTCGCTGCGGCGCGCGATCACCTCGCCGAGCAGATCGAGCAGGTGCGCGCCCGTCGGGCCGACGACATTGCCCACCGTCGCACCGCAATCACCGGGGTCAACGAGTTCCCGAATCTGTCTGAACCACCGCTGCCGCATCACGATTCATCGGACACCGTGCGGCGCTATGCGGCCGGTTTCGAGGCACTGCGTGATCGCTCCGACAGCTATCTGGACCGGACCGGCTCCCGGCCCCGGGCGCTCTTGCTGCCGTTGGGGCCGCTGGCCGAGAACAATGTCCGAGCGTCCTTCGCGGCCAACCTGCTCGCCGCTGGCGGGATCGAGGCGGTCAATCCAGGCACGGTGGATGCCGCCGGATTGGCCAGTGCCGTCGCTGACGCCGGCACGTCAGTGGCGGTGATCTGTGGCACCGACGCCCGCTACGGCGTCGACGCCGCGGGCGTCGTCGGTGCGGCGCGGGCGGTGGGCCTCGAGCAGATCCTGCTCGCCGGTCCGGAGAAGGCCGTCGCCGACGCCCCCGCAGATTCCCGGCCGGACGGATACCTGACAGCAAAAATTGATGCGGTCGAAGCGCTTTCGTCCCTGCTCACCCGATTGGGGGCCTGATCATGACTGCTTCTACGACCGGCACTGTACCCAGTTTCGCCGAGGTCCCGCTGCACGGCGACCGGTCCACACAGGCGCCGACTGAGTCCGCCGTCGCCGACCACGTGGCCGAGGCCGCAACGGCCCACGGCTACACCGCCGAGCAACTGGACTGGCAGACCCCGGAAGGGATTGCAGTCAAGCCGGTCTACGTCGGCGCCGATCGCGACGCCCTCGTCGCGGCGGGATATCCGCTGGACAGCTTCCCGGGTGAACCGCCGTTCATCCGTGGGCCCTACCCCACGATGTACGTCAACCAGCCGTGGACCATCCGGCAGTACGCCGGGTTCTCCACCGCCGCTGAATCCAACGCGTTCTACCGTCGCAACCTGGCGGCCGGCCAGAAGGGCCTGTCGGTGGCCTTCGACCTGGCCACCCACCGCGGCTACGACTCCGACCATCCGCGGGTGGCCGGCGATGTCGGCATGGCGGGTGTGGCCATCGACTCGATCCTGGACATGCGCCAGCTCTTCGACGGCATCGACCTTTCCGCGGTCAGCGTGTCGATGACTATGAACGGTGCGGTGCTGCCGATTCTGGCGCTCTATGTGGTGGCGGCCGAGGAGCAGGGGGTGCCACCGGAGAAGCTGGCCGGGACCATCCAGAACGACATCCTCAAAGAGTTCATGGTCCGCAACACCTACATCTATCCGCCCAAGCCGTCGATGCGGATCATCTCCGATATCTTCGCCTATACCAGCGCCAAGATGCCTAAGTTCAACTCCATCTCGATCTCCGGCTACCACATCCAAGAGGCCGGTGCCACAGCCGATCTCGAGCTTGCCTACACACTGGCCGACGGCGTGGAGTACCTCAAGGCCGGCCGAGATGCCGGGCTCGACGTCGACAAGTTCGCACCGAGGCTGTCCTTCTTCTGGGGCATCGGGATGAACTTCTTCATGGAGGTCGCCAAGCTGCGTGCCGGCCGGCTGCTGTGGAGTGAGCTGGTTGCCGAGTTCGGTGCCAAGAATCCCAAATCGCTTTCCCTGCGGACCCATTCGCAGACCTCGGGATGGTCGCTGACCGCCCAGGATGTGTTCAACAACGTGGCGCGGACCTGTATCGAGGCGATGGCCGCTACCCAGGGCCACACCCAGTCGCTGCACACCAACGCCCTCGACGAGGCGTTGGCGCTGCCCACCGATTTCTCGGCGCGCATCGCTCGCAACACCCAGCTGCTGCTGCAACAAGAGTCGGGCACGACGCGGCCTATCGACCCGTGGGCGGGCTCCTACTACGTGGAATGGCTGACCCATCAGCTGGCCGAGAAGGCCCGCGCGCATATCGCCGAGGTCACCGAACACGGCGGCATGGCCCAGGCCATCGGCGAGGGCATCCCCAAGCTTCGGATCGAGGAAGCAGCCGCGCGGACGCAGGCGCGGATCGACTCCGGGGCGCAGCCACTGATCGGGGTGAACAAGTACCAGGTCACCGAGGACCAGGAGATCGAGGTCCTCAAGGTCGAGAACAGCCGGGTGCGCGCCGAGCAGCTGGCCAAGCTGGCGCAGCTGCGCGCCGACCGCGACGAGGCGGCCTGCCAGGCAGCACTGGACGAATTGACCCGTGCCGCAGGGGAGTCCGGCCATGCCGGCGGGCAGGAGCGAAGCGACCCGGGCAATGGGACCGGCGACGACGGATTGGGCAATAACCTGCTGGCGCTGGCCATCAACGCCGCGCGTGCCAAGGCCACCCTCGGTGAGATCTCCGACGCCCTGGAGAAGGTGTACGGCCGGCACCAGGCCGAGATCCGCACCATCGCCGGGGTGTACCGCGACGAGGTCGGGAAGGCCGAAAACGTGAGCGCTGCAACGGAATTGGTGGAGAAGTTCGCCGAGGCTGATGGTCGTCGGCCCCGTATTCTGGTCGCCAAGATGGGCCAGGACGGCCACGACCGCGGTCAGAAGGTCATCGCGACCGCCTTCGCCGACATCGGCTTCGACGTCGACGTCGGTTCGCTGTTCTCCACGCCGGAGGAGGTGGCCCGCCAGGCCGCCGACAATGACGTGCACGTGGTCGGAGTGTCGTCGCTGGCCGCCGGGCACCTGACGCTGGTGCCGGCGCTGCGCGACGCGCTGGCCGAGGTGGGCCGTCCCGACATCATGATCGTGGTCGGCGGCGTGATTCCGCCGGGTGACTTCGATGAGCTGTACGCGGCCGGGGCCACCGCGATATTCCCGCCTGGCACGGTCATCGCCGACGCCGCGGTGGATCTGCTGCACAAGCTCGGCGAGCGGCTCGGCTACGACCTCACCTGATGCCTGATGTCGCCGCACTGGCCGAATCGATCCGCAGGGGTGATCGCGCGGCGTTAGCCCGGGCCATCACCCTGGTCGAGTCGACCCGCACCGACCATCGCGAACAGGCCCAACGTCTGCTGCTGGAGCTCATGCCCGACGCAGGATCGGCCCTGCACGTGGGTATCACCGGTGTCCCGGGGGTGGGGAAGTCGACCACCATCGAGGCGTTGGGCATGTATCTGATCGAGCGTGGGCATCGCGTCGCTGTGTTGGCCGTCGACCCGTCCTCGACGCGAACCGGCGGTTCAATCCTGGGTGACAAGACCCGCATGGCCAAGCTTGCCGTGCACCCGGACGCCTACATTCGGCCCTCACCCACGTCGGGAACCCTGGGCGGGGTGGCCAAGGCGACTCGCGAGACCATCGTCTTACTCGAAGGCGCGGGTTATGACGTGATCCTGGTGGAGACCGTCGGTGTCGGCCAGTCAGAGGTGACCGTCGCCAACATGGTGGACACCTTCGTCTTCTTGACCCTGGCGCGTACCGGAGACCAGCTGCAGGGCATCAAGAAGGGTGTGCTGGAGCTGGCGGATATCGTCGTGGTCAACAAGGCCGATGGCGCGCATACCACCGAGGCGAAAGCCGCCGCGCGGGAACTCTCGGCGGCGATTCGCCTGATCTATCCGCGCGAAACGCTTTGGCGGCCACCGGTTTTGACGATGAGCGCCCTTGAGGGCAATGGCCTGCAGGAGTTGTGGGACACCATCGAGAAGCACCGTGAGGTGCTGACCGAGGCCGGCGAGTTCGACGCACGCCGGCGCGCTCAGCAGGTGGACTGGACGTGGTCGATGGTCCGCGACGCGGTGCTCGACCGGGTGCTCACCCATCCCGCGGTGCGCCGGCTGCGGCCAGAGCTCGAACGGCAGGTCCGCGCGGGCGAGCTGACCCCTACGCTGGCGGCGCAGCAGATCCTTGATGCGGCCGAACAGTCAACCTGACGGGCCGTAGCCAACTTAACGAATTGGCAACATTTTGTTGCAGTTGTGGTTAGGCCGGTTAAATTTCCCTGTGTGACTCAGGCGATTCGCGAGCGGGAAACGGGGCTGCCCCACGGGGTGCAGGGCGCCGCCGACCCCAACTTCGCCTGTGCGTTGCGCAGCTTTGCGGCGATGTTTCCCCATCCCCGGTTCGGGGGCGGTGCGCTGGCTGTCTATCTCGACGGCCGGCCCGTGGTCGACGTGTGGACCGGCTGGTCCGACCGTCGTGGCCGGGTCCGGTGGTCTGCGGATACCGGCGCGATGGTGTTCTCGGCGACCAAGGGTGTGGCGTCGACCGTCATTCACCGCCTGGTCGACCGCGGGCTGATCGACTACGACGCTCCCGTTGCGCAGTACTGGCCCGAGTTCGGTGCCAACGGCAAGGCGGAGATCACTGTCCGGGATGTGATGCGCCATCGCGCCGGGCTGGCGCATCTGCGCGGAGTGCGCACCCGTGAGCTGCTCGATCACCTCCGCATGGAGGAACGTATCGCCGCTGCACCGGTCGGCAGGCACTTTGGCAAGCCTGCCTATCACGCCCTGACCTATGGCTGGCTGCTGTCTGGCCTGGCGCGCGCAGTCACCGGGACTGGAATGCGGCAGCTGATCCGTACCGAGGTTGCCGAGCCACTGAACACCGACGGGATACACCTAGGTCGGCCGCCGGCCGGCGCGCCGACGAACGTCGCGAGAATCATCGGCCCGCAGCTGAACATTCCCAACCCGGTCTTCAACGCCGTGGCGCCGCGCATCGCCGCCCTCGAGGTGTCGGCGATCTTCGGCTCGATGTACTTTCCGGGGATGAAGGCGGTGGTCCAGGGCGACATGCCGCTCCTCGACAGTGAGTTGCCCGCGGCCAACGGGGTGGCTACCGCGCGCAGCCTGGCCCGCATGTACGGCGCGATCGCCAACGGTGGCGAGATCGACGGCCAGCGATACCTGTCCAGGGAACTGGTCACCGGGCTCACCGGCCGGCGCGACCTCACCCCAGACCGCAACCTGATCCTGCCGCTGGCCTTCCATCTCGGCTATCACGCTCTGCCGATCCCGGGTGTGCTGCCCGGCTTCGGGCACGTGGGGCTGGGTGGGTCGCTCGGCTGGGCCATCCCCGACGCGGGGTTGTCGTTCAGTTTCGTGCACAACCGGCTGCTGACCCCGTTCGTAGCAGCCGACCAGGCTGGCTTTGTGGCCACCGCGGCCCTGGTCCGCCGGGGTGCAGCCGCAGCCCGCAAGCGCGGGTTCGAGCCGGTCACCGAGTTCGGCGCACCTTTCGCGGCCCGCTCATCAGGCGTGGTCGCGGGCTGATTCGGCGGCGATCCGGGCGGACCCGCCGTCCCGCTACTGCGTGATCTCGGGCGTGTCGCCTGGTCGCAGACCTGCTATCCCGCTGTTCCGGAGCCCCGCGACACGCCTCCAGCTAACTTTCACAGGTAGTTCACATGACCCCGCAAAGCGGGTGATAAATGTCACTGGGCCCCCGCTGAACGGATCCGCAGTTCCTTTCTGAACGAAAGTTAGCCGATTATCGGCAAATAGCCGGTCATTTATCCTGGAGCGTTTGCTGATCAGTTGCAATAAATAGGAAGAGACCGAGAACTGGCATCTCCGTATCGCCTTTAGTGTCGCCTAAATCACGGTCGGTCCGCACCTTGTGAGAAAAACTCAGCCTACTCTCAGGTTGGTTGCCATTACCTGTGTGCCTCAGCGGTAATCGCTGGTGAGGTGGATTTAACTACCTGAGGCGGGATAGCGGAAATTCTCAGGAAGGTGGTGTGCGAGTGGCGGTGATTCGGGCCCGCCGAGATGCGAATGATCGATATCGTTCGACGCATTCACGCCCATAGTGATTGAGCTCTTTTGATCGGCAATAACTCTCATTACCGCTATTTGCTATGGCGGCGACTGCGTCAATTCGTGGCTCTATTGCGATAGTAAACACTCTGCAACTTCGTCGCCGGCCCTGTACCGGCCGTGTCGGGAGGGCGAACGCGACGGCTTTCGCCGCGGGTGCTCCTGAAAAAGTGCTGGTCAAGAGGATTTGTTGGCTCGTCCGAAAATTGTGATTGCTATCTCTACTGCGCCAGGCGCGGGCGGCTCAGCTATCGGAAATCCGCCTGACCGGCGGTTACGGGCGGCGCGCACGGTAACATTGCCCTATCCCTAATCAAAATCATGAAACATTTCTCGCGGAAGTAACGAAAAACGGCTAGGCTACCGACCACATTGGCAACTTCGGTCTGGTGGTTCCACTAGTCAGGTCAGGTCGAGTGCCCTGCCCCGCGTCAAGAAGTGAGGTGTGAGCGGACGTGCGTGAGACCCCTGTGACTCCCATCGCCGTTGTCGGCATGGCTTGCCGGCTGCCCGGTGGTATCGATTCCCCCCATAAGTTGTGGGAAGCGCTGCTCGAGGGTGCCGACCTGGTCACCGAGATCCCCGCGGATCGCTGGGACGCTGACGACCTCTACGACCCGGAGCCCGGCGTACCGGGTCGTTCGGTGTCCAAGTGGGGCGCCTTCGTCGATGACGTCACGGGTTTTGACCCGGAGTTCTTCGGCATCAATGAGCGGGAAGCCACCGCGATGGATCCGCAGCACCGCGTGCTGCTGGAGACCTGCTGGGAGGCGACCGAGCAAGCCGGCTTCAAGCCCTCCGCGCTGGCCGGCACGTCCACCGGTGTGTTCATCGGTATGTCGCACGACGACTACGCGATGCTCACCAGCGACGCGGGTGCGTTCGACCAGGCGTACGCATTCACCGGCAATCCGTTCAGCATGGCCTCGGGCCGCATCTCGCACGCGCTCGGCCTGCACGGCCCGGCGCTAACCACCGACACTGCCTGCTCGTCCAGCATGGTCGCGGTCCATCAGGCCTGCCGAAGCCTGCACGAGGGCGAAAGCGATATGGCGCTCGCCGGCGGCGTGATGCTGATGCTCGACCAGCGGCTCTACGCTTCGGCGTCCGGTCAGGGCATGCTGTCCCCGACCGGACACTGCCACTCGTTCGACGTCGCCGCGGACGGGTTCGTGCGGTCCGAGGGCTGCGGGATCGTGGTGCTCAAGCGCCTCGACGACGCCCAGCGCGACGGTGACCGCGTGTTGGCCGTCATCCGCGGCACTGCCGCCAACCAGGACGGGCGTACCGGCAACATCCTGACCCCGTCCGAAGAGGCACAGGTCAAGGTGTTCAATGCCGCACTGGCCGCGGCCGGCGTCGAGCCGGGCACCGTGGGCATGGTCGAAGGCCATGGCACCGGAACGCCGGTCGGCGACACCATCGAGTTCAACAGCATCTCGCGGGTATACGGCGCCACCGGTCCGTGCGCGCTCACCTCGGTGAAGAGCAACTTCGGGCACGCGGAGTCGGCCGCGGGTGTCCTCGGTCTGATGAAGGCCGTCCTCGCCGTCCATCACGGCGTGATTCCGCAGAACATTCACTTCAACCAGCTGCCCGAGAAGCTGGCCAAGGTACAGACGGGGCTGTTCGTCCCGACCGAGGCCACCCCGTGGCCGGTCAGCCAGGACGGATCCCCGCGCCGTGCGGCGGTGTCCGCCTACGGCATGTCCGGAACCAACGTGCACGCCGTGCTGGAGCAGGCTCCCGAGCCGATTGCCGCCGCTGCCGCCCCGGCAGAGGCCGCCGCGAAACTTCTGGTCGTCCCGGTGTCCTCCACGTCCGTCGAGGAGCTGCGGCACACCGCCGAGCGGCTGGCCGACTGGGTCGAGACCGCCGCCGACGAGCTGTCGCTGGCCGATCTCGCCTACACGCTGACCAGTCGTCGCGGGCACCGTCCCGTGCGTACCGCCGTCATCGCCGAGGATCGCACCGATCTGGTCGAGCGCCTGCGTCAGGTCGCGGGCGGCGACGACCCCTATCAGCCCGCGGCCGGCCAGGACGACCGCGGCCCGGTGTGGATCTTCTCCGGGCAGGGCTCGCAGTGGGCCTCGATGGGAACCGGCCTGCTGGCCACCGAGCCGGTCTTCGCTGCCAAGATCGCCGAGATCGAGCCGCTGATCGCCGCCGAGTCCGGTTTCTCGGTCACCGAGGCGATGACCGCGGAGGAGACCGTCACCGGAATCCACCAGGTACAGCCGACCATCTTCGCCATGCAGGTTGCGATGGCGGCCACGATGAAGGCCTATGGAGTGCAGCCGGGCGCGGTGATCGGGCACTCGCTGGGTGAGGTCGCCGCGGCGGTCGTCTCCGGCGCGCTGTCCCTGGAGGACGGCGTCAAGGTCATCTGCCGTCGCTCGTTGCTGTGCCTGCGCCTCGCCGGCGGCGGAGCAATGGCCTCGGTGGAACTGCCCGCCCAGCAGGTGCGCGAAGAACTCGAGCAGCAGGGCGTCGAGGACGTGGTGGTCGCCGTCGTCGCCTCGCCCAAGTCGACGGTCATCGGTGGTAACACCGAAACGGTTCGCCGGATCGTGGCCGCCTGGGAGCAGCGCGAGATCATGGCTCGCGAGGTCAACGTCGACGTCGCATCGCACTCGCCGCAGGTCGATCCGATCCTCGATGAGCTTGCCGAGTTGCTGTCCGACATCGCCCCGATGGCCCCCGAGGTTCCGTACTACTCGGCGACGTCGTTCGATCCGCGTGAGCAGCCCTACTGCGATGCCGACTACTGGGTGGACAACCTCCGTCACACCGTGCGCTTCTCGGCGGCGGTGCAGACGGCGCTCGAGGACGGTTTCCGGGTGTTCGGCGAGCTGTCCCCGCACCCGCTGCTGATCCGCGCCATCGACCAGACCGCGAGCACCCTGGACATCACCGTGACGGCGCTGCCCGGCATGCGGCGCGGCCAGGAGGTTCCGCACGGCCTCGGCGAGTTCCTCGGTGACCTGTACGCCGCCGGCGCCAAGGTGGATTTTTCGGCGCTGTTCCCGGTCGGTCAGCTGGTGGATGCGCCGCTACCGACGTGGACGCATCGCAGCCTGATCCTGATGCCGGAGGGCAATGACCACCAGTCGCGTGGCGCCCACCTGATCGCGGCCCACCCGCTGCTGGGCTCGCACGTGCGGCTGCTGGAGGAGCCCGAGCGGCATGCCTGGGCAGCCGAGGTCGGCACTGCTGCGCACCCGTGGCTGGTCGACCACCAGATCAACAACGTCGCTGCCCTGCCCGGTGCGGCGTACTGCGAGATGGCGCTGGCCGCTGCACGCACCGTTTTCGGTGACGACGCGGAGGTCCGCGACGTCGCGTTCGAGGCGATGCTGCTGCTCAAGGACGAGACGCCGGTGAGTGCGGTCGCCGCGGCGGGAGCGCCCGGAACCCTCGACTTCGTCGTGGAAACCGATGTGGACGGCGAGCGTGAACGGCGCGCCAGTGCGGTGCTGTGTGCCGCCGAGGCCGGCGAGCGGTCGCAGTCCTACGACATGGATGCACTGCGGGATTCGCATCCCAACCGCGCCGACGGCGACGGTGTCCGCCAGTGGTTCGACGGCCGCGGCGTGCAGTTCGGCCCGGCGTTCACCGCGCTGGTCGCGGTCAATGCCGCTGAGGAGGGCTCCGAGACCGTGCTGGCCGAGATCGGCCTGCCGACCTCGATCCGCAACCAGCAGATCGCCTACGGTGTGCACCCTGCGCTGCTGGATGCCTGCTTCCAGTCGGTTGCCGCCCATCCGGGCGTGCAGGCGTCCGGCACGGGCGGGCTGTTGCTGCCGCTCGGCGTGCGCCGGCTGCGGATGTATGGTCCCACCCGCAATGCCCGCTACTGCCTGACCCGGGTGACCTCGCTTGACGGTTCCTCGGTCGAAGCCGATATCGAGCTGCTCGACGACTACGGCACCGTGCTGTTCTCGGTGCAGGGCCTGTCGATGGGCAGCGGCATGTCGGAGGATCACGAGGGCGACCGGGTCCTCAACGAGCGACTGCTGGCCATCGAGTGGCGCCAGCACGAGCTCGCCGAGATCACCCATGCCAACTCCGCGACCTGGCTGCTGGTCGGTACCTCCGATGGTGCCGACCTGCTGACGTCGGCGCTCACCGACGCGCTCAAGCTCAACGACGCTGACGTCACCACCATGTCGTGGCCGCAGCACGCCGATCACGCCGAGACCGCCGAGCGGTTTGCGTCGCATTTCTCCGTCGGAGCCTTCGACAACGTCGTGGTGGTCACCGCTGCTCGCAACGGCTGCCCGGAAGAGCAGCTGGCCCATCGCGGGGGAGAGCACGTGCGGCACCTGGTGCGCATCGCGCGGGAACTCGCCGACACCGAGGGGGAGGCGCCCCGGCTGTACGTGGTCACGCGCAACGCCCAAACGGTGCTCGCCGAGGACCGGCCGAATCTCGAACAGGCCGGCCTGCGCGGTCTGCTGCGGGTGGTCGGTGCCGAGTATCCGCAGCTGCGTCCCAGCCAGATCGACGTCGATGACGACACCGACGCCAAGTTGGTGGCTCAGCAGCTGCTGACCGGCAGCGAGGAAGACGAAACGGCGTTCCGCAAGGGTGAGTGGTACACCGCGCACCTGTACCCGAGCCCGCTGCGGCCCGACGAGCGCTACACCACGGTCGTCGACCACGCCCGCGACGGCATGCGGCTGCAGATCCGCACCCCGGGTGACATCGAGACCCTGGAGCTGGCTGCTTTCGACCGCATCCCGCCGGGACCCGGACAGATCGAGGTCGCCATTACGGCGTCCAGCCTGAACTTCGCCGACGTGCTGCTGGCTTTCGGCCGCTACCCGAGTTTCGAAGGCCTGCAACCGCAGCTCGGCCTCGACTTCGCCGGTGTGGTGACCGCGGTGGGCCCGCAGGTGACTTCGCACCAGGTTGGTGACCATGTCGGTGGCATGTCGACCAACGGCTGCTGGGGCTCGTTCGTCACCTGCGACGCCGATGTGGCGGTGACCCTGCCCGCGGGCCTGCGTGACGATCAGGCCGCCGCGGTGACCACCGCGTCCGCCACTGCCTGGTACAGCCTGCACGACCTGGCCCGGATCAAGGCCGGCGACAAGGTGCTGATCCACTCCGCCACCGGTGGCGTCGGTCAGGCGGCAATCGCGATCGCCCGGGCGGCCGGAGCCGAGATCTTCGCGACGGCCGGAACCGAGGAGCGCCGGGACATTCTGCGCGGGATGGGGATCACGCGGGTCTACGACTCGCGCACCCCGGCCTTCGGCGAGCAGATTCGGCGCGACACCGACGGCTACGGCGTGGACATCGTGCTCAACTCACTGACCGGTGCCGCGCAGCGGGCCGGCGTGGAGCTGCTGGCCTTCGGCGGGCGGTTCGTCGAAATCGGCAAGAAGGACATCTACGGTGACACCCGGATGGGCCTGTACCCGTTCCGGCGCAACCTGTCCTTCTACGGTGTGGACCTGGCCCTGATGGCCACCACCCATCCCGAGCAGATCCGCGAGTTGCTCGATACCGTGTACCGGCTGACCGCCGAAGGCGTTCTGCCGCAACCGGAGACCACGCACTACCCGCTGGCCGACGCGGCCACCGCCATCCGCGTGATGGGCGCCGCCGAGCACACCGGCAAGCTGCTGCTGTCGGTGCCGAAGGTGGGCCACAGCAGCGTGGTGGTGCCACCTGAGCAGGCCAAGGTCTTCCGTCGGGACGGCTCCTACATCATCACCGGTGGCCTCGGCGGGCTTGGCTTGTTCCTGGCCTCGAAGATGGCCACGGCCGGGTGCGGTCGCATCGTGCTCAACTCGCGTTCGGAGCCCAAGGCCGACGCGCTCGAGCAGATCGGGCGGATGCGGGCTGGTGGCACCGAGGTCGAGGTCGTCAGCGGCGATATCGCGCTGTCGGAGACGGTTGACCGGCTGGTGGCCGTGGCAACCGCGACGGGCCTGCCGGTGCGGGGTGTCCTGCACGCGGCGGCCGTCGTCGAGGACGCCATCCTGCCCAACATCAGCGACGAGCTGATCGACCGGGACTGGGCGCCCAAGGTCTATGGCGCGTGGCACTTGCACCGCGCCACCACGGCGCAGCCGCTGGACTGGTTCTGCTCGTTCTCGTCGGCGGCGTCGCTGATGGGCTCGGCGGGCCAGGGTGCCTACGCCGCGGCCAACAGCTGGCTCGACGGCTTCACCCACTGGCGCCGGTCGCAGGGGCTGCCCGCCACTGCTATTGCGTGGGCGGCGTGGGACCAGATCGGCGCTGGCAAACACCTGGCGGCCTCCGGCGACACCACGATGATCAGCCCGGAGGAGGGCGCGCACGCCTTCGAGGCGCTGCTGCGTCACGACCGTGCCTACAGCGGTTACGCACCGATCATCGGCACGCCGTGGCTGACCGACTTGGCGCAGCGCAGCCCGTTCGCCGAGGCGTTCCAATCCAGCGGCGACCGGCCGGCGGATACCAGCAGTTTCCGCGCCGAGCTGCACGACCTGGCACGCGACGAATGGCCCACCCGGGTCCGGCGACTGGTGTCCGAGCAGCTCAGCCTCATCCTGCGCCGTTCCATCGACCCAGACCGGCCGATTTCCGAGTATGGTCTGGACTCATTGGGCAACCTCGAGCTGCGTACCCGCATCGAAACTGAAACGGGAATACGTGTGCGATCGATGGACATAACGACGGTGCGGTCGCTTGCCGAAGGACTCTGCGAAACCTTGGCCGGTGTCATCACGTCAGCCGCATCCCGCTAAACGGTCGAATAGGGGTATTGAGGGTGGTTTCACTCACCGCGATTCATGACTGGGTCGACGCGCCGGGGTCGGTCGTGTCCTGGAGCCCGTCACCGGCGTGCCTGAAGAAAGTTCAGGACGCGCCGGTCAGTGGGGTGCCTGCCAGCTATCAGCAGGCTCAGCACATCCGCAGCTACCGCAACCACTCGGCCAATGGGCTCGAGATGGCGCGGCTGTTGATCCCGGCGTGGAACATGCCGGGTCGTTGCGATGTGCGGGCGATGACCTACGTCATCAACTCCTACCTGCGCCGCCACGACACCTACCACAGCTGGTTCGAGTTCGATGAGTCCGACGAGGTAGTCCGACACACGATCAGCAATCCCAATGACATTCAGTTCGTCGCTACCAAGCACGGCGAGATGAATGCCGCGCAGTGGCGCAAGCATGTCCTCGAGACACCCAGCCCGCTGGAGTGGGACTGCTTCCGGTTCGGCGTGATTCAGCGTGCCGACCACTTCACGTTCTATGTCAGCGTCGATCACCTGCACGCCGACGCCATGTTCATGGTGGCGTTGTTCGTCGAGATGCACATGAACTACGAGGCGCTGGCCGGCGGCGGTGCACCGATCCGGTTGCCCGAAGCCGGTAGTTACCACGATTACTGCGTGCGCCAGCACGAGTACACCTCGCAGCTGAGCCTGGAGTCCCCGGATGTGAGCGGCTGGCTGGAGTTCTTGGAGAGCAACGGCGGGACGATGCCGACATTCCCGCTGCCGCTGGGCGATTCGACGGTGCACTGCACGGGGGACCTGCTCACCATGCAGCTGATGGATGACCACGAGACGGACCGCTTCGAATCGGCTTGCACCGCAGCCGGTGTCCGCTTCATCGGCGGCGTGTTCGCCTGCGCGGCGATCGCCCATCGGGAATTGACCGGCGACGACGACTATTACGTCATCACCCCGACGACCACCCGCAGCACCCCGGCCGAGTTCATGACCACCGGCTGGTTCACCGGTGTAGTCCCGCTGTCGGTTCCCGTCGCCGCCCGGTCCTTCGCCGAGGTCGCCCGCGCTGCGCAGAAGTCGTTCGACTCGGGGATGGCCACCGCCAACGTGCCGATCGAACGGGTCTACGAACTGGCCGAATCGGTACCCGGCATCAAGGCCCCCGGCCCCGGCGTTCCGATGCTGTCCTACCTCGACGTGGGCCTGCCCCCGCTGAATCCGGTCATCATGTCTCAGTGGTACGGGCTCAACGGGCACATCTACACCGACCTGGGCGCAGCCAATCAGGTTGGTATGTGGGTGAACCGGCGCGCCAACGGCACCATGATCACCGTCGCCTACCCGGACAACCCGATCGCCCGGGAGTCGGTGGCGCAGTTCGTCGAACAGATGAAGTGCATCTATCTTCGGGTGGCCGACGGCCGCTCCGAATTGGTCTCGTCACCTCGCCTGCGTAAAGCGACGGTCTGATACCGGTGGGCGACGATCGTCGTCGGCTCGCGCGCATTCGGCGCCGGGCCGCCCGGTCACGGCCGGACGACCTGGTCGCGTATGCCGATCAAGCGCTGCTGCTGGCGCTTCGGGGCGCCGGTCAGGAAGCCGTCATCCAGATCATCTGGATCTATGAGCATCCCCTCGACGTCGAGGGGGTGCGGCGTCTTCACCGCAATCTCGGCCATGGACTGGTCGGCCGGCTGATCGAGCGGTCCCCGCTGCCCTTCGGCCGGCAGCGGTGGGTCTCGAAGCCCGGGCCGCAGACCGGCCTGGATATTGCGGAGCATCCGCGACCGCGCGCCGAGCTCTACGACTGGGCCGACGCACAGGTGGAGCTGCCGCTGGATCCGGAATGGGGTCCAGGCTGGCGGCTGGGAGTCCAGTCGTTCACCGACGGGACCAGTGCCGTGAGCTTTGTCGTCTCGCATACCGTCACCGATGGTGCGGGTGTCGTGGCGACGGTGACCGGGGCGGTCAACGGGAACTGCCGCGACCTCGGTTACGCACCGGCGCACTCGCGCGCCCGTGGTCGCGCGCTGCTCGAGGACCTGGGTCAGTTGGGCCGGGATCTGCCGGAAATCGGACGGACCCTGGTCAAGGCAGCCAGGGTCGCGACCCGCCGTCGCGACGAGCTGGTTCGGCCCGGCGCATCGCCCGCCGCGCTGCCCACCGTCGCCTCCGAGCCGGTCGCCACAGCAAGCGCAACGGTCGTCATCGACATCGATGAGTGGGATCGTCGAGCGGAAAGCCTTGGCGGAAACAGTCTTTCGCTGGTCGCGGGATACGCGGGCAAGCTGGCTGAGCGACTCGGCCGGATCCGGGCTGCCGACGAGGTTGCGACGCTGATGATTCCGCTCAGTGAGCGCGCTGACCTGGGCGACACCGCCGGCAATATGGTGACGATCGCGACTGTCCAATTCGACCCTGGTCCGGTGGCCAAGGACCTCTCCGGCGCCCGCGCGGCGATCAGACAGGGGTTGACGACGGCACGACAGACACCCGACGAGATGGTCGAGTTGCTCCCGCTGATCCCGTTCCTGCCCAGGCGGGCCATGAGGCGCATCGCCGACATGGCCTTCGGTTTCTCGGCCGACATGCCGGTGTCGTGCTCGAACATGGGCGACGTGGCCGATGACATGCTGCGCGCGGATGGCACCGTAGCCGAGCGGCTCTACTTTCGCGGTGTGGACCGTAACCTCACCCGCGACGTCCTGGAACGGCGCGGCGGCCTGATGACGGTGGCCTCTGCACGACTCGGCGGCAAAGTCATCATCCCGGTGATGAGCTATCAACCTGGTGCCGACAATTCGCGGGCGCGCCTGCGCGAGGTTGTCACCGAGACCTTGGCAGAGTTCGATCTGACCGGCGTGATCGAGTGAGGTTGAGTAGTGACGACTGAAGCAGGGGAACATCGGCTCGAGTTCCTCGACCAGACCGCGTTCGAACTGATGCGCGCCACCGGCCGCGGTCAGCTGATGCAGTGCGTCTGGGTCTACGAGCATCCCGTCGACTTCGAGGGTCTCAAGCGCTTCCATCGCAACTTCGCCGAGTCGCACGGCGGACGGCACATCGAACGTTCGGTGTTGCCGTTCGGCCGACCGAGATGGGTCAAGCCCGGCCATGCCCCCTCGGAGATCCAGATCAGCGACACGACCCGGCCGCGTAACGAACTCATGGACTGGGCCGACGAGCTCGCCAGCCTGCCGATCGACCCCGAACACGGCCCGACCTGGTACCTCGTCGTCCAGCCGTTGACCGACGGTGCCACCGCGATCAGCATGGTGGGCTCCCACGTGATCGGTGACGGTTTCGGGGCAGGACTGGCGATCTTCGAGGCGGTCACCGGCAACGTTCGGGACGCGGGCTATGACCGTCCTGGGGAGCGAACCCGTAGGCAGGCGTTGGCCTCCGACATCCGGCAGGTCGCTCGTGACCTGCCCGAAACTGGTCGGGCATTCGTCAAGGGCGTAAAGCTGGTCTACGGGAAGCGTCGAGAGCTCGCCCAATCGCGCAAGACCCGTGCGGCAGCCCGGGGCGGGCCGGGCGAACAGTTGGTCGCCGTGCCATCGATTGCTGTCTTCGTCGACGTCGACGAATGGGACAAGCAAGCCGAAAGCATTGGCGGAAACAGCTATTCACTGCTCGTTGGATTCACTGCGAGGATGGCCGAGCGGCTTGGCCGGCGTCGCCAGTCCGACGGCGCCGTCACCTTGGTGATCGCGATCAACCTGCGCGAGAGCTTGGAGGACGACCGTGCCCTGGCGATGGCGTTCGCCAACGCGACCGTTGACCCGGAGAAGGTGACCACCGATCTGTCGCAGGCCCGCACCGTCGTCAGGCAAGCACGCCAGTCAGCCAAGGATCATCCCGACCCCACGCTGGAACTGCTGCCCCTGATGCCGTGGCTGCCCAAGCCTGCCGTCAAGGGGGTGGCGGAGCTGTTGTTCGCCTACTCCGAGGACCTTCCGGTGTCCTGCTCCAATCTCGGTGACCTGCCACCGCAGCTCGCCCAGGTCGACGGCACCAGCGCCGAATACGTGTTTGTCCGGGCACTGGACCAGAACGTGACGCTGCAGGAGATGCAGCGCTCACACGGCCAGCTCGTGGTGGTGTCGGCCCGCATCAACGGCAAGGTGGTGATCTCGGTCGAGGCCTACGAGATCGGCGCGGAGAACAGCAAGCCGCGGCTTCGCGATCTCGCCCGGCAGACGCTCGCCGAGTTCGGCCTCAACGGTGTGGTCGACTGATCGGGATCAGAGCCCGTGGAGTCCTACTCCGACGAGGATCGCACCGACAACGGCTACGAACACGGCGGCGTGCCTACGGGTACGGGTGCGGATCCATTCGTTGAACTGCTGCACCCACACGCGGGTCTTGGCCGGTGCCATCACGAAGCTCAGCAGCGGGATGACCGCCGCCGCGCTGGCCAGTAGCAGGAAGGTGAGCAGGGCTGACGCTTGGGTGAGCGGTGACGTCTTGGAGGCGATGATCAGCGCGAGCAGAGCCATGTAATCGACGCTGGGCATCGCCAGTGCCGCACCGATGGAGCCGGAGAACCACGACGACTCGCCCTGCACGAACCCATGCAGGCGCTCTTTCAGTCGCTTGATCCGGGTCGGCGGCAGCGGATCGGACGCCACGACCGGAACCTCGGCCGCGGGGCCGGCGGGCACCTCGGCCACCTGTTTGCGGGAGAACTGGCGCAGCGGAATGTTGGAGGCCAGCACACCGGCCAGCAGTACCGCGAATGCACCGATCCCGATCTGGATCAAGGCAGGGTTGACGTTGCCATTGCTCAGGAAGCTGTGGTGGAAGACGAACAAGACCAGGAATCCCACGCTGAGGCTGATCGTCAAGCCGGTGCACATGAAGGTGAGCAAGTGGCGTACTGGCCGCGGCCTGGTCAACAGGAAGGCGATCAATCCGACACGAGCCGGCTCGATACTGACGACGAGGCCCAGTAGGAGCACGGTTGTCCACACAAACGCCGATGTTACCGTGCCGGGCGGCCTGGCACAGACATGAATCAGTACCGACGGCCTTTGCGGGCCGCCGTTTCGAGCAGGTCGGCAGCCGCCGCGACACTGTCTGGCGCAGTGGTCATCCTGGCGGCGACCTGACGGGCGCGAGCAGCGGTTTCCGGTGTCAAAACGACCCGCAGGTCATCCAGCAGAGAGTCCCGGGTGGTGGCCGAGAACCGTCGGACGGTACCGATGCCCAGGCGTTGGACCTGTTTGCCCCACAGGGGTTGTTCGGCGGCCACCCACAGCACCAGGGTGGGGACCCCGGCACGCACTCCGGCGGCGGTGGTGCCCGCGCCGCCGTGGTGTACGACGGCCCGGCATGCCGGGAAGACGGTGGCATGGTTGACCGAGGCCACCACCTTCACGTGCCCGGCCGAGGCGATGCCGTCGAACTCGGAGAACCCGGCGCAGATCAACGCACGTTCACCGAGTTGGGCGCACACCTGGCTGATCAGCGCCACCGCCTCGACCGGTGAATCCAGCGGCATGCTGCCGAACCCGAAGTAGATCGGCGGCGGGCCCGCCGCGATCCAGGACGTGACCTCCTCGTCGACCTCGGTGGGCAGTTGCAGCGTCATCGATCCGACGAGCGGGCGCTTGCCACCCCATTCCTGCTCCAGCCCGGGAAAGAACACTGGGTCGTAGGCCTGAATCTCCAGCGTTCCGCGTTCGACGATGCGTGCCACCGGCCGCTTGGTCGCCATCGGCAACCCCAGGGCGAGGCGCTGCTGTGTCTCGGCTGGCTTCAACAGGCGCCAATGCAACCATTCGCCAGCGGCGTAGGCGGCAGCGACAGCCGGTTCCGGTAGCCGAACGGGCATTGTGAGGGTGTTGGCGCGCACCGGGAAGTAATGCACCTCGGCCATCGGAAGGCCTTGCTGCTCAGCGATATTCGCGGCGACCTCCTGGTAGGCGGTGCCGGACAGAATCAGGTCGGCGCCAGCTGCCAGGTCCGCCAGGGTCGCGCTCATTTCCGCCCAGCCCCGGGTCGCAGCGGCCCTGGCCTTGCGTAGCGCGTTCAGGGGGTTGCCCAGCTTCAGCCAGTCCGACGGCCCGGCCGCGGTCAGGGCGTCCGGTCGCTCGAAGACGTCGCCCTGCAGTTGCTGCTGGGAATCCGGGCCGTAGGCGACCACCGCCGGCAAGCCCGCCGACTCGACGAACCGCACAAGGTTGGGTGGCACGGCCATTCGGATCTCGTGCCCGCGGCGGGCGAGTTCGAGGGCTAGGGCTGCACAGGGTTCGACATCACCACGTGTCCCGTGGATTGTCACGGCGAATTTCATCGGTCACCATTATCGGGCCTGGCCCGCGGCGCCCCTCAGCGGGAGGCCCGGTTGAACCACTTGGTCTTGATCCGCCAGGAGTGCGCCGCGGCCAGGGCGAACCCGGCGCCGCACGTGCAGGCGAAGAACCACACCAGGCTACCGCCCTCGAACTCCTGGATGGCGGGTACGTAGGCCGTGATGATCCGTACCGTGCAGGCGATGATCCCGCAGCCCGACGCGGCCAGATAGACGTTGGCGATCCGCCGCGACCTGGGGTCCTGGCGCAGTACGAGCATGGCGCGTGCGCCGTAGCCCAGTAGATAGATCAGCGTTCCGCACAGCACCAGCCAGTAGGCGGACAGCCAGAAATCGGTGGGCACGGTGAAGAAGTCGGGCCGGTAGATCGCGGCTCCGTTCCCCACCGAGAACGTTGCCAGCAGCACGGGAATGCACAACGTGGCGGGGCGTTCGACGTACTGCTTGAAGGAGGCCTGCAGGGCCGGGTCGTCCTGCAGTCGGCCCAGAGCGTTGTAGACGATTGCGGAGGCGGCCACCACATAGCAGTCGTGGCCGATGTAGTCCTCGAGGTTCCACACCCCGGTCAGCGAATGCAGCAGCTGTCCCAGGGTCTCGGATGCCATCGGTGACATCAACAGCACGGCGGCACCCTGCAGGGCTATATTCAGCGATGCCGCGACTTCCCATCGGCACGACCAGGTGAGGCGTCGAATCCACAGGCTCCACGTGATGCAGGCCAGCGTGATCGTGATAAGTGCGCAAACAGCCATGCCGATGCCTTAAGCCCCCGAATTGCCTCAGCAAATACTACAGCGGGGGAGCGTCCTCGCGTGGCTTCCATTGTGAAAGTTTCGGTGGAATGCGGGTGTCCATTGCCGATCCAATTGTCGCCACCGTAAATGGTATCGACTCGAGGTATTGCCGGACCTCGTCGAAGCTCATAAGGCCGAAGCGCACCTGCAGGTCGGGGTAGCTCAAACCGAAACGTGCTGCCACCAAACGTAACTCTTCGGCGTTGGGGTAGTCGTGGTCCTTCACTCTGCGGTAATAGGTGCTGCTGGAGATGCCCAGCGCGTCGTAGATGTCCTTGGCCTCGATATCTCCGTCGAGCAGGTAGTCGAGCAGGGTCTTGAGCTGACGGTCGTTTTCATCAGTCCGTGGCACGGTTCACGATAACCCGCACTCCCGGTAATGGGTACTGGCAACTGCTATTGCGAAAGTGACCAATTTATTGACACGCTCGTCACGGTTTTGGGATTGATCTCCCAATTTTGGGAGACGCCCGCTACGGTGATGGGCATGGTTGCTCCTCCCGCGACCTACCCGTCTAGCAATGTGCGGGTAGTCGACGATGAGATGACGTCCGGCCCGTCACGGCCAGAGGATCTGGCCCGATTGTCCGCGCCGCTGTCCCACGAGTTGACCGCCGAGCTCGACGGAGCCGTCCAATCGGCAGGCATTGGTGTCGAGGAATTGCTGTTGGCCGCGCTGGCTCGGGCCATCGCTCGGGCCGTCGGTATCGGGGTGGTGACGGTCAGCGGGTTGACCACCGTGCACCCGATGAAGCTTTGCTGTGCCATCGAAAGCGGAATGGATGCCGACGCTCTTCTGGCGGACGTGCGTGATGCGATGAGTCCGGCCGGCAACGGCGCGCAGCTACCGGCCGACGTGGTGTTCTCCTTCCTCGGTTTGCCGCCGGAGCCGTCGTTCGGGCGGCAGCAACTCGCCGCCGGACCGGCACTGGGCGTGCTGGCCTACCGGGTCGACGGCACGCTGCAGATGGACTGGTGGTACGACCTCCGCCGGCTGCGCGGGTGCACGGTCGAAGAGCTGGCGGCGCAGTTCCGGCTCGGGCTCATCGGCTTGACCTCCGAGGCGACCCCGGTCAACCTCGTCGTCTGACCCGTTAGAATCGTCGCCAACGGCATCGATCCGGCCATCACCGGGGAGCCTTCGGAAGAACGGCCCGTGGCATTGCGGGCCCAGTAGAGCCGAACGGGTGGCCCGTCACAGCCTGTAATGAGCGACGCACGTCCGCGTGCGTAAGCGGGGTGGTACCGCGGCGCTCGCGCACCAGCGCGTCGTCGTCCCCGTGCCCAGGCATCTGGCACAGGAGACGAACGCGCGTGACCGAGAATGGCTATCCGAAGCCGGCCGGCGGCTCACCCAACTTTCCCGCCCTCGAACTCGAGGTGCTGGACTACTGGGCGGCCGACGACACCTTCCGGGCCAGCATCGCCAACCGCGACGATGCGCAAGAGTACGTCTTCTACGACGGTCCACCGTTCGCCAACGGCCTGCCGCACTACGGTCACCTGCTGACCGGCTACGTCAAGGACATCGTGCCGCGTTACCGCACGATGCGCGGGTACAAGGTGGAGCGCAGATTCGGCTGGGACACCCACGGCCTGCCCGCTGAGCTCGAGGTGCAGCGTCAGCTCGGCATCACCGACAAGGCCCAGATCGAAGAGATGGGCATCGAGAAGTTCAACGACGCCTGCCGCGCTTCGGTGCTCAAGTACACCAACGAGTGGCGCGACTACGTCACCCGGCAGGCCCGCTGGGTGGACTTCGACAACGACTACAAAACCCTGGACCTGTCGTTCATGGAGTCGGTCATCTGGGCGTTCAAACAGCTGTGGGACAAGGGCCTTGCCTACGAAGGCGTGCGGGTGCTGCCGTACTGCTGGAACGACGAGACCCCGCTGTCCAGCCACGAGCTGCGGATGGACGACGACGTCTACCAGAGCCGCCAGGATCCGGCCATCACGGTTGGATTCCGTTTGGTGGCACCGGAATCCGACCTGGACGGTGCTCACCTGCTGATCTGGACCACCACGCCGTGGACCCTGCCGTCCAACCAGGCTGTGGCGGTCAACCCCGAGGTCACCTATGTGGTGGTGCGGGTCGAGGACCGGCGCTACGTGCTGGCGCAGGCCCGGCTGGCCGCCTACGCGCGTGAACTCGGCGAGGAGCCGCAGATCCTGGCGACGCTGCCCGGTGAAGAGCTGTTGGGACTGCGCTATCTGCCGCCGTTCCCGTATTTCGCGGACTCTGCCAACAGTTTCCAGGTGCTGCGGGGCGACTTCGTCACCACCGAGGACGGCACCGGCTTGGTGCACATGGCACCGGCGTATGGCGAAGACGACAAGGCGACCACCGACACCGTCGGCATCGTCCCGGTCACCCCGGTGGACTCCAAGGGCCGCTTCGACGCACGGGTGCCCGACTACCAGGGGCAGCACGTCTTCGACGCCAACCCGCAGATCATCCGTGACCTGAAGAACGGCACCGGGCCGGCGGCGGTCAACGCCCCGGTGCTGATCCGGCACGAAACCTACGAGCACTCCTACCCACACTGCTGGCGGTGCCGCAATCCGCTGATCTATCGCGCGGTGTCGTCCTGGTTCGTCAAAGTCACCGAGTTCCGGGATCGGATGGTCGAACTCAACCAGCAGATCACCTGGTATCCCGAGCATGTCAAGGACGGCCAGTTCGGCAAGTGGCTGGCCGGCGCTCGGGACTGGTCGATCTCGCGAAACCGCTACTGGGGCACTCCGATTCCGGTGTGGGTGTCCGACGATCCGGCGTATCCGAGGGTCGACGTCTACGGCAGTCTCGACGAGCTCGAGCGGGATTTCGGGGTGCGCCCGGACAACCTGCACCGGCCCTACATCGACGAGTTGACCCGGCCGAATCCCGACGATCCGACCGGGGCGTCGACGATGCGCCGTATCGAGGACGTCTTCGACGTATGGTTCGACTCCGGCTCGATGCCCTACGCGCAGGTGCATTACCCGTTCGAGAACGACGACTGGTTCCAGACCCACAATCCCGGCGACTTCATCGTCGAGTACATCGGCCAGACCCGTGGCTGGTTCTACACCCTGCACGTGCTGG
Organism: Mycolicibacterium sp. CH28; assembly: GCF_004745805.1. GTDB lineage: Bacteria > Actinomycetota > Actinomycetes > Mycobacteriales > Mycobacteriaceae > Mycobacterium. The sequence continues at coordinate 217,650 of NZ_SRLQ01000001.1, forward strand.
CCACCGCGCTGTTCGACCGCCCCGCCTTCAAAACCTGTGTCTCGCACGGGATCGTGTTGGGCAACGACGGGCAGAAGATGAGCAAGTCGCTGCGCAACTATCCCGACGTCAACGAGGTGTTCGACCGGGACGGCTCGGATGCGATGCGCTGGTTCCTGATGGCGTCGCCCATCCTGCGCGGCGGCAACCTGGTCGTCACCGAACAGGGTATCCGCGAAGGTGTTCGGCAGGTGCTGCTACCGCTGTGGAACGCCTACAGTTTCCTGGCCCTCTACGCGCCGAAAGTTGGTACCTGGCGCACGAATTCGGCCAATGTTCTGGATCGCTACATCTTGGCCAAACTGGCCGAGTTGCGCGAGGATCTCACCGCGGCGATGGATGTCTGCGACATCTCCGGTGCCTGCGAGCAGATGCGTCAGTTCACCGAGGCGCTCACCAACTGGTATGTGCGCCGCTCACGGTCGCGGTTCTGGGAAGAGGATCCCGACGCCATCGACACCCTGCACACCGTGCTGGAGGTGACGACGCGGCTGGCCGCGCCGCTGTTGCCGCTGGCCACCGAGGTGATCTGGCGTGGGTTGACTGGCGAGCGTTCGGTACACCTGACCGACTGGCCCGAGGCCGGTGTGGTCCCGGCCGACCCGGCATTGGTGGCGGCCATGGACCAGGTGCGGGAGGTGTGCTCGACAGCGTCGTCGCTGCGCAAGGCCAATAAGCTGCGGGTGCGCTTGCCATTGCCGAAACTGACTGTCGCAGTGGATAATCCGTCTGCACTGGCGCCGTTTACGGACTTGATCGCCGACGAGTTGAACGTCAAGGCCGTCGAGCTCACCGATGACATCGCCGCGTACGGCCGCTTCGAGCTGACCGTCAACGCCCGCGCGGCCGGGCCGCGACTGGGCAAGGCCGTGCAGGACGCCATCAAGGCGGTCAAGGCCGGGCAAGGCGTGCTCAGAAGCGATGGCACCCTGGAGGCCGGGCCCGCGGTCCTTCTCCCTGAGGAGTACAGCTCGCGGCTGGTGGCCGCAGATCCCGAATGGACCGCGGCGCTGCCCGAAGGCGCGGGCCTGGTGGTGCTCGACGGCACCGTCACCCCGGAGCTGGAGGCCGAGGGCTGGGCAAAGGATCGCATCCGCGAGCTCCAGGACCTGCGCAAGTCCACCGGCCTGGAGGTCAGCGACCGGATCACCGTGGTGTTGGCGGTCCCGGCCGAGCGGGTGGACTGGGCCCGGACGCACAGTGCTCTCATCGCCGGGGAGATCCTGGCGACCAGCTTCGAGATCGGCGAGCCCGAGGGCGGCGTGGAGATCGGCGACGGCGTGCGGGCCGCGATCGCCAAGGCCTGACCCCATTGCCGAGTGGCCGGTTGCGTACGCGGACGAGGCAAACGTCGCGCGGCAACTGGCCACTCGGCGGGCAATAACATCAACTGCATGGAACGCTGGGTTCTGCATTTCGACATGGACGCGTTTTTTGCGTCCGTCGAGCAGCTGACCCGTCCGACCCTGCGCGGTCGCCCGGTTCTGGTCGGCGGCCTCGGCGGCCGTGGAGTGGTGGCCGGGGCGAGCTACGAGGCCCGGGTGTTCGGGGCCCGCTCGGCGATGCCCATGCATCAGGCCCGCCGGATGGTCGGGATCAGCGCGGTGGTGCTGCCGCCACGCGGGGTGGTCTACGGCCTGGCCAGCCGACGGGTTTTGGACACCGTCCGTGCCATGGTGCCGGTACTCGAACAGTTGTCCTTCGACGAGGCGTTCGGCGAGCCGACCGAGTTGGTCGGCGCCACCGCGGAGCAGGTCGAGGAGTTCGGCGCCCGGCTGCGGCGGCGGGTGCGCGAGGAGACCGGCCTGGTGGCCTCGGTCGGTGCGGGATCGGGCAAACAGATCGCCAAGATCGCCTCGGAACTGGCCAAGCCCGACGGGCTGCGGGTGATCCGCCGCGACGAGGAACGGGTGCTGCTCGACGGCCTACCGGTACGACGGCTGTGGGGTATCGGTCCGGTGGCCGAGGACAAGTTGCACCGGCTCGGCATCGAGACCGTCGGACAACTGGCCGCCCTGTCGGATACCGAGGTGGCCAGCATCCTCGGCGCCACGATCGGGCCCGCCCTGCACCGGTTGGCCCGTGGCATCGACGACCGCCCGGTGGCGGAACGTGCCGAAGCCAAGCAGATCAGCGCGGAGTCGACATTCCCCGCCGACCTGACCACGATCGAGCAGCTGCGCGATGCGGTCGGTCCGATCGCCGAGCACGCCCATCGGCGCCTGCAGCGCGACGGGCGCGGCGCCCGAACCGTGACGGTGAAACTACGCAAGTCCGACATGGCCACGCTGACCCGTTCGGCGACCCTGCCGTACGCCACCGGCAACCCCGGCACTCTGGCCGCCACGGCGCGCAGGCTGCTGCTCGACCCCCGCGACGTGGGCCCCATCCGCCTTCTCGGCGTTGGCTTTTCGGGCCTCTCCGATGTACGCCAGGAATCCCTGTTTCCCGAACTCGAGGAAATGGGGGGAGAGGTGGCTGACACGGTGGACACCCAGGCGCCGGTGCCCGAGCCCGCGCCCGACGTCGGCGGCTGGCGGATCGGCGACGACGTCAGCCACCCCGACTTCGGTCACGGCTGGGTGCAGGGTGCCGGTCACGGGGTGGTCAGCGTGCGGTTCGAGACGCGTGGCAGCGGACCCGGCCCCACCAGGACCTTCGCCGCCGACAACCCGGGTCTGGCCCGCGCCAACCCGGTCGACAGCCTGGACTGGCCGCGGTATGTCGACGAGCTGGCCCGGTCAGCCCCAACGGCCGACGACGTCGACGACGGGTAATCCCAGACCGAGGGCGGCCATCATCAGCACCCGGGCCTGGCTGCTGCGTAGCTCGGGCACGAGCACCGCTCCGCCGCGCACCAGATCGTGTCCCGGCCCATAGGCCGCGCTGGCGCGACCGCCGGGTACCCGGGTGGTCACCGCGACTGCCACGCCGCGCGCGCACGCCCGCGCGACCGCCTCGACCACTGGGGTCCCGGCATTGCCCGCGCCCATCGCCTCCACGACCAGCCCGCGGGCACCCGCATCGGCGAACGCGTCGATCGCCGTCCCGTCGGCACCCGGGTAGGCGGCCACGATGTCCACCCGGGCTGGGTCGGCCCCCGCTCCGAGAAAGGCCCGCCGCTTGGTGCCGGTCACCGTGAACGTGCCGGCGCTGACCTCACCTACCGGCGAGCGGCCTCCGAACAGCGCGGGGCCGCCCACCTTCGTGGTGCCCAGCGGGGGCCGCACCGAACCGGCGAAACAGATCAGCGGCCCCAGCCCGCGCGCCTGCGGGCTGGCGGCCACGGTCAGCGCGTCGCGCAGGTTCGCCGGCCCGTCCGCGTCGGGGTCGTCGGCCGAGCGAGCCGCGCCGGTCAGGACCACCGGCACCGCGCCGGCATAGGTGAGTTCGAGCCACAGCGCGGTCTCCTCCATGCTGTCGGTGCCGTGGGTGACGACGATCCCGTCGGCCCGGCCGGCGGCGTCGCCGACCGCATCGCCGATGCGCACCCAGTGCGCCGGAGTCAGCTGCGAGCTATCCAGGGTGAACAGGTCCACCACCTGCGCGTCCAGGCCGGCCACCAGCTCGGCACCGGTGTGCGCCGGTCGCAGCACACCCTCGGTGTCGGCGCTGGTGGCGATCGTCCCGCCGGTGGTGATGACGACGAGTCGGGGCATGCCGTCATCATGGCGTACCGGCCGTGAAGTGGCCCACCAACGAAGCAGTCCGCAATATCGGGCTCCTCATCGCGGCTCGTACCTCGCCGCTAGATCGTCGCCCGACTTGGGTTTTGTGTGCCGGGCTCCTCATCGCGGCTCGTACCTCGCCGCTTGATCGTCGCCCGACTTGGGTTTTGTGTGTCGGGCTCCTCATCGCGGCTCGTACCTCGCCGCTTGATCGTCGCCCGACTTGGGTTTTGTGTGTCGGGCTCCTCATCGCGGCTCGTACCTCGCCGCTAGATCGTCGCCCGACTAGGGAATGATGGGGGAGTGACCGACGAAACCAGCGGACGTGCCGAGCCGGTGACCGATGCCGGCGACCAGCAGGTCGGCCGGGACACCCCGCGTCGGCTGCGGCTGTTGTTGTCGGTGGCCGGCGTGGTGCTGGCCCTCGACGTGATCACCAAGGTGCTGGCGGTGAAGCTGCTGACCCCGGGTCAGCCGGTGTCCATCATCGGCGACACCGTGACCTGGACGTTGGTGCGTAATTCGGGTGCGGCGTTCTCGATGGCGACCGGTTACACCTGGGTACTGACCCTGGTCGCCACCGGCGTAGTGGTCGGGATCATCTGGATGGGCCGCCGGCTGGTGTCGCCGTGGTGGGCGGTTGGTCTTGGGATGATCCTCGGCGGCGCGCTGGGCAATCTGGTCGACCGGTTCTTCCGTTCGCCGGGGCCGCTGCGTGGTCACGTTGTCGACTTCCTGTCTATCGGCTGGTGGCCGGTGTTCAACGTGGCCGACCCGGCAGTGGTCGGCGGTGCCATCCTGTTGGTGGGCCTGTCGCTGTTCGGCTATGACTTCGACACCGCCGGCCGTCGCCGACCTGAGCACCAGCCCGGCGACGACGCCGAGACCGCCTGATGGCGGAACGGTCGATGCCGGTCCCCGAGGGCCTGGCCGGCATGCGCGTCGACGCCGGCCTAGCTCGTCTGCTGGGCCTGTCGCGTACCGCCGCGGCCGCCATCGCCGAGGACGGCGGGGTGGAGATCGACGGCGCCAGGGCCGCCAAGTCCGACCGGCTCGAAGCCGGCGCCTGGCTGCTCGTCCGGATTCCTGAGGCCGCGCCGCCGCCGGAGAACACCCCGGTCGAGATCGAGGGCATGAAGATCCTGTACTCCGACGCCGACATCGTCGCTGTCGACAAACCCCCGGGCGTGGCCGCGCACGCCACGGTCGGCTGGCACGGTCCGACCGTGCTGGGCGGGCTGGCCGCGGCAGGCTTCCGGATCAGTACGTCCGGCATCCACGAACGACAGGGCATCGTGCACCGCCTCGACGTCGGCACCTCCGGGGTCATGGTCGTCGCCCTGTCCGAGCGGGCCTACACCCTGCTCAAGCGGGCGTTCAAGCAGCGCACCGTCGAGAAGCGCTATCACGCGGTCGTGCAAGGACATCCCGACCCCTCCAGCGGCACCATCGACGCGCCGATCGGCCGGCACCGCGGGCACGACTGGAAGTTCGCCGTGACCGAATCCGGCCGCCCCAGCATCACCCATTACGACACACTCGAAATGTTCCGGGCGGCAAGTCTTCTCGACATCCATCTGGAGACCGGCCGCACCCATCAGATCCGGGTGCACTTCGCCGCGTTGCACCACCCGTGCGCGGGCGATCTGACCTACGGAGCCGATCCGGTCCTGGCCAAGCGGCTCGGCCTGGAGCGGCAGTGGCTGCACGCGCGGTCGTTGGCCTTCGCGCACCCCGCCGACGGTCGACACATGGAGATCACCAGCCCGTACCCGGCTGATCTGCAGCACGCCCTGGATGTGTTGCGCACCGAATCGTGACCGGGACACCACAGCGCGGCGACACCAAGAGAGGTGGGCTGCTCTTCGGCATCGGTGCCTACGGTTCATGGGGGCTGTTCCCGGCATTCTTTCCGCTTCTGAAACCGGCCGGGGCGCTTGAGGTTCTGGCCCACCGCGTCATCTGGACCATGGTCTTGATGGTCGGCGTGATCGTCGCGATGCGTCGGCTCTCGGACCTGCGGTCGTTGACCCGGCGCACCTGGCTGCTGCTGGTATGCGCGTCGGCGCTGGTGTCGGCGAACTGGGTCATCTACGTCTACGCCGTCAACAACGGCCACGTGGTCGACGCTGCGCTCGGCTACTTCATCAACCCGTTGGTCAGTGTGCTGCTCGGGGTGCTGATCTTTCGCGAGCGGCTCAATCGGCCTCAGGTTGGCGCACTGCTGATCGCCCTGGCGGCGGTGGTGCTGTTGGCGGTCGAGGTGGGTGGGCCGCCGGTCGTCGCGCTGGGCCTTGCATTCACGTTCGGCTTTTACGGTGTGGTGAAGAAGGTGGTGCCGGTCGATCCGCGGGTGAGCGTGGGGCTGGAAGCCGCGATCGCCGCGCCGTTCGCGATCGTCTACGTGGTGGTGTTGCAACTGTCCGGGCACGGCCAGTTCACCAACAACGGTGTCGGCCACATCGCGCTGATGGTCCTTTCTGGCCCCATCACCGCGATCCCGCTGCTGTTGTTCGCCACCGCTGCTCAGCGACTGCCGTTGGTAACGCTCGGTCTGCTGATGTACCTCACTCCGGCCATGCAGATGACCTGGGGTGTGGTGGTGGGCCACGAGCCCATGCCGCCGGCGCGCTGGGTCGGCTTCGGGTTGATCTGGCTGGCGTTGGTGGTATTCAGTGCCGACGCGTTGCGGCGGGCCCGTCAGTCACCGGCGGCACGGAGCTGACGACGCGGCCCCGCACCTGGTCAATGCACGACGTGCTCAAGCCGTCGAAGACGTGCTCTAGAGTGCCAGGCATTGCATCGGTCGGGTACCTGAAGTCAAGGCCGGTGGTACCCGGCGGACGCTGGTGGCATTGGGGCTCAGGGAGGTAGCCGACGATGGTCAGAACGCGACATGGGTGATATCGGCGTCAGGGATGGCCATGCGCCGAGCACCGAGGTGAGCCACCGGCGCGGCTTCGTCATCACGTTTGCGGTGCTGCTGGTGGTGTGGGTGGGCGTGCTGATGACCATCGCGCTGACCGTGGTCCCGGACGCCTATTGGTACTCCTACTACTCGGTCGATTACACCCTGGGGTTCATCCGGCGCGGCCTGGCCGGCGAGTTGCTCGGCCTGTTTCCGCGGGCGCACTACTTCGGCGCGCTCGCGGTGCTGCGCTGGCTTCCGACCGCGTTCTTCGTGATCGGGCTCGCCGCGCTGGCCTGGTCGGTGGCTGTGCGGTCCGGGCGCTCGGAACGGCGACTGCTGGTGGCCCTGCTGATTCCGGTGCTGCCCTTCGGGTTCGCCTTCGGCCTGTTCTCGGCGCGTACCGACCTGTTCGGGGCCGCCGCGCTGGTCGCCTTCGCGATTGCGCTCACCCGGGTCAACACCGCCCGCGCGACGGTGATGACCAGCGCCGTCTACGGTTCCGCGCTGGTTGTACTGACCCTCATCCACGAGGCGACGCCATTTCTGTTCGGGCTCGGCGTGCTGGCCGCCCTGACGGTGCTGCCAGGGCAGCTGGACACCAAGACCTTCCGGGTCAGTGCCGGGTGTGCGCTGGGCCCCGGGATCGTGACCGCGCTCGCGGTGGCTGTGCTGGGTCGGCGCGGCCTGTCGGGGCAGCTCTGTCAGCTCGTACCGCACGGGCCGGCCAACCATCCGCTGGCCGGAAAGCCCACCATCGGGCAGCTGCTGCGCGGCTTCCACTACTACGTCGACTATCACGACTGGATCTGTCGAGCGATCCTGCCGCTGTTCGACCAGACCTTCGGTGATGCCGTCCGGTTCGTCGGCAGTATCGGCATCGGCGCGTTGGCCGGGTCGACCGTCTACGGCATCGCGGTCCTGGCCATCAGCCTGCTGGCCATCGGCCATGTGTCGGGCGTTCCGGTCCAGCGCTTCGCCGCCATCCTGCGGGTGCGACCGATTGCGCTGCTGATCGGGCTGGTTCTGATGCTGCCGATCTTCCTGACCGGGGTGGACTGGATTCGGTGGTGGGTGATCATCGCCTTCGACCTCGGCAGCGTGTTCCTGCTCTACGCGGGCCGACAGCCCGAGGTCGACCGACCGCCGACCCGGCGCACCCTGGCCGTCTTCGCCGTCGGTGCCGTCCTGCTGGCGGTGATCCCGGTGGGTATCATCCCCGGGTTCGGCGCACCGGTTCCGATGTGACCCGCCCTCCGTTGAAGGCCGAATCGAGGAGCTCATGACCGACACTGCCCGCCGTAACCGGCGACTGCTGATCGCTGTCACAGCCGCGCTGGCCGTGGCGGCGATCGTGATCCCGGTGCTCGGTGTTCTGCTGACGCCAGGCGTCATTCAGAAACAGCAGGCTCAGCAGAGTTCGGCGGTCACCACCACCACGGCTCCGCCGGTATTCACCATCAAGCCGGTGGCGCTGCGCCCGGTGACCGGGGCCTTCGTCACCAAACCCGAAGATTGCGTGCCGCCGCCGCCGACGCCGCCGGACCAGCCGCTGCGCACCTGCGACATCCTCAAGTCGGCGGTCTATGAACTCCAACCGGAGGCACTGCGCGTGCAGCTGACCAACGTCGACTCGTTCCTGAATCCGTTGACCGGCAAGCAGCTGGTGCAGATGACGCTGACCAGCGAATCCGCGCACGCGTTCGCCGAGTACACCTCGACTCACGTCGGCCAGCAGGTGGCCTTCGTCCGCGGCGGTGTGGTGGTGTGGGCGCCGAAGATCACCGAGCCGATCGATGGTGAGGTGCTCCAGCTCTCCGGCGACGTCACGGCCGAGCAGGCCGCCGAGATCGCCCGGATGTTGCGCGACGAGACCTGAGTCGTCAGGACAGGTGGGCGTATTCGGTGAGCAGCCCGACCCCGACACCCACGACGACCATCACCACCAACACCGTCGCCCCCGGGATCAGGTAGCGGGACAACGGGGTCTGCCCGTCGCGCACCGTGTCGCGCACCCGTTGGTAGCGCTGGCGGACCAGGACGAGGCTGGCCAGCGCGGCCAGCGCGGTGAGGACGACCCCGGGCCAGGGCGGGAAGTGCTGGGTCAAGCTCCAACGCACGACGAGCGCACCGACGGCCATCAGCCCGATGAAGGTGCGCTGCCAGGCCAGCGCCGTCCGCTCGGCCACGCCCTGAGCGTCGAGCAGGTCGGACTGCGGGTCCACTACCGGCCGAACTCGGCGAGGAAGACCAGGACGGCGGTGGCGACGACGATGATTGCCACTCCGGCGACGATGATCCGGGGCATCGGATCGGCCGGCAGCGGCCGGTTTTCCCGCAGGGCGCGCTCGGCGCGGTCCCAGCGCAGGTAGGACCCGGTGGTCACAATCAACGACAGCACCAGCAGCAGGATCGTGATGGTGAGCCGAAGCGGGCGCGGTCCGAAGTCGTGGACCAGGCTGGCCAGGGCCACGGCCCCGGCGAGCAGCGCCAGCCCGGTGCGCAGCCAGGCCAGGAAGGTCCGTTCGTTGGCCAGGGTGAACCGGTAGTCCGGGTCGGTGCCAACGCTGCGCAATGGCGGTTTCGGCGCGAACATCGGCACCCCCTGATCGGTATCACACGCCACCAGCTGATCGGAATCACAGCATCCGAAACCATACCCCTAGCGGTATGTTTGCTGGGCCGCTTCGCGGGGCGAACCCGGATTTCGGTTCACCCGACAGACACGTCGCGCGACACGCCGAGTGGTGTCGGTCGGCGGCCCTAGACTGACGAGCCTATGGGTACTTCGGGAACTCCTGCCGGCTCTTTTGTGCACCTGCACAACCACACCGAGTACTCGATGCTGGACGGCGCCGCGAAGATCACGCCCATGCTTGTCGAGGCGCAGCGCCTGGAGATGCCCGCGATCGGTATGACCGACCACGGAAACATGTTCGGGGCCAGCGAGTTCTACAACGCCGCCACCAAGGTCGGGATCAAGCCGATCATCGGCGTGGAGGCGTATATAGCTCCCGGTTCCCGATTCGATACCCGGCGGATCCTGTGGGGCGATCCCGGGCAGAAAAGCGACGACGTCTCCGGCAGCGGTTCCTACACCCACATGACGATGGTCGCGGAGAACGCCACCGGGTTGCGCAACCTGTTCAAGCTGTCGTCTCGGGCCTCGTTCGAGGGTCAGCTGGGCAAGTGGTCCCGGATGGATGCCGAGATCATCGCCGAGCACGCCGAGGGAATCATCGCCACCACCGGCTGTCCGTCGGGCGAGGTGCAGACCCGGCTGCGGCTCGGCCATGAGCGGGAGGCGGTGGAGGCGGCTGCCAAGTGGCGCGAGATCTTCGGGCCGGAGAACTACTTCCTCGAACTGATGGACCATGGTCTGTCGATCGAGCGCCGCGTCCGTGAGGGGTTGCTCGAGGTCGGGCGCAAGCTCGGTATCCGCCCGCTGGCCACCAACGACTGCCATTACGTGACCCGCGAGGCCGCACACAACCACGAGGCGTTGTTGTGCGTGCAGACCGGCAAGACGCTGTCGGATCCCAACCGGTTCAAGTTCGACGGCGACGGCTACTTCCTGAAATCGGCGGCCGAGATGCGGGCGCTGTGGGACGACCAAGTACCGGGGGCCTGTGACTCGACGCTGCTGATCGCCGAGCGGGTGCAGTCCTACGCCGATGTCTGGGCACCGTCGGACCGGATGCCGATCTTCCCGGTGCCCGAGGGGCACGATCAGGGCTCGTGGCTGCGCCAGGAGGTGGAGGCCGGTCTGCGGCGGCGGTTTCCGGCTGGGGTGCCGCCGGAATACACCGAGCGCGCCGCCTTCGAGATCGACGTCATCTGCGGCAAGGGTTTCCCGTCGTACTTCCTGATCGTGGCCGACCTGATCAACTACGCGCGCTCCATCGACATCTGGGTCGGCCCGGGTCGAGGGTCCGCGGCCGGATCACTGGTCGCCTACGCGCTCGGGATCACCAACATCGACCCGATTCCGCACGGCCTGCTCTTCGAGCGCTTCCTGAACCCGGAACGCCCGTCGGCACCCGATATCGATATCGACTTCGACGACCGCCGCCGCGGCGAGATGGTGCGCTACGCCGCCGAGAAGTGGGGCAGTGACCGGGTCGCCCAGGTCATCACCTTCGGCACCATCAAAACCAAAGCCGCGCTGAAGGATTCGGCGCGCGTCCACTACGGCCAGCCCGGCTTCGCCATCGCCGACCGGATCACCAAGGCGCTGCCGCCGCCGATCATGGCCAAGGACATCCCGCTGTCGGGGATCACCGACCCCAGCCACGAGCGGTACAAGGAAGCCGCCGAGGTCCGCGGCCTGATCGACACCGACCCGGACGTGCGCACCATCTACGAGACCGCGCGCGGGCTCGAGGGCCTGGTCCGCAACGCCGGCGTGCACGCCTGCGCGGTGATCATGAGCTCCGAACCGCTCATCGAGGCGATTCCGCTGTGGAAGCGCCCGCAGGACGGCGCGATCATCACCGGCTGGGATTACCCGTCGTGTGAGGCCATCGGCCTGCTGAAGATGGACTTCCTGGGCCTGCGGAACCTGACGATCATCGGTGACTGCATCGAGAACATCAAGGCCAATCGGGGCGTCGAACTCGACCTTGACGCCCTGCCGCTGGATGACCCGAAGGCCTACGAACTGCTCGGCCGCGGCGACACCCTGGGCGTGTTCCAGCTTGACGGCTCCGCGATGCGCGACTTGCTGCGGCGCATGCAGCCCACCGAGTTCAACGACATCGTCGCCGTGCTGGCGCTGTACCGCCCCGGACCGATGGGCATGAACGCCCACAACGACTACGCCGATCGCAAGAATGGCCGGCAGGCCGTCAAGCCGATCCATCCCGAGCTGGAGGAGCCGCTCAAGGAGATCCTCTCGGAGACCCACGGTCTGATCGTCTACCAAGAGCAGATCATGTTCATCGCGCAGAAGGTCGCCTCCTACTCGATGGGCAAGGCCGATGCGCTGCGAAAAGCCATGGGCAAGAAGAAGCTCGAGGTCCTCGAGGCCGAGTACCAGGGCTTCAAGGAGGGAATGACCGCCAACGGCTTCTCCGAAAGAGCGGTCAAGGCGTTGTGGGACACCATCCTGCCGTTCGCCGGTTACGCGTTCAACAAGTCGCACGCCGCCGGCTACGGGCTGGTGTCCTACTGGACGGCCTACCTCAAGGCGAACTACCCGGCCGAATACATGGCCGGGCTACTCACCTCCGTCGGCGATGACAAGGACAAGGCCGCGGTCTACCTGGCCGACTGCCGCCGGCTGGGTATCACGGTGCTGCCGCCCGACGTCAACGAGTCGGTGCAGAACTTCGCCTCGGTGGGTAACGACATCCGGTTCGGGCTGGGCGCGATCCGCAACGTCGGCGCCAACGTGGTGAGTTCGCTGATCGCCACCCGCACCGACAAGGGCAGGTTCACCGACTTCTCCGACTACCTGAACAAGATCGATATCGGGGCCTGTAATAAGAAGGTCACCGAATCGTTGATCAAGGCCGGGGCTTTCGACTCGCTGAAACACCCGCGCAAGGGGTTGTTCCTGGTCCACACCGACGCGGTCGACTCGGTGATCGGCACCAAGAAAGCCGAGGCGATCGGCCAGTTCGATCTGTTCGGCGGCGGCTCGGATGGTGTCGACGGCGATGCTGGGGACTCGGCGTTCACCATCCGGGTGCCCGACGAGGAGTGGGACGACAAACACAAGTTGGCCCTGGAGCGGGAGATGCTGGGGCTATATGTGTCCGGGCATCCACTCGACGGGGTGGCGCACCTGTTGGCCAACCAGGTGGACACCCAGATCCCGGCCATCCTCGACGGTGACGTCGCCAACGACACGCAGGTGCGGGTCGGCGGTATCCTCGCCGCGGTGAACCGCCGGGTCAACAAGAACGGAATGCCCTGGGCCTCGGCGCAGTTGGAGGATCTCACCGGCGGCATCGAGGTGATGTTCTTCCCGCAGACCTATTCGATGTTCGGTGCCGAGATCGCCGACGACGCGGTGGTGCTGGTCGGGGCCAAGGTGCGCATTCAGGATGACCGGATCTCGCTGATCGCCAATGAGCTTGTGGTACCGGACTTCTCGAATGCGCAACCGGACCGGCCGCTGGCAGTGAGTCTGCCCACCCGGCAGTGCACCATCGACAAGGTCACCGCGCTCAAGCAGGTGCTGGCCCGCCACCCTGGGACCTCTCAAGTACACCTGCGACTGATCAGCGGGGACCGGATCACCACCCTGGAACTCGACCAGAAACTTCGGGTGACACCGTCCTCGGCGCTGATGGGCGACCTCAAGGCGCTGCTGGGCCCGGGTTGCCTGGGCGGCTAGCCGAGTCGAGGTCCACCCGCACGATGGCGCTGTCGGGCCAGACGTTCGGATTGCGCAGGCGCTGCCACTTCTCCCGCCACGGGAGCCCGGCGTCGACGTTGGTGATCCCGGGCAGCGGCAGTAGCGGAACGAGGTTGTACTGCCAGCCGTACCGCGCGTGCAATGCGCGATTGGCTCGTTGCGCATCGGCGCCCGACACGATGACGGCCTTCCCGGTCAGGGTCGGCGCCGAGTCGGGGACCCGGCCCTTGTAGTCGCAGACCCGCAGCTCGGCCCGGGGATCTGCGGCTATCCGCCGGGTTTTGGGCCCCACCTTCGTCCGGAACACCAGGGTGTTGCCGTCGAGGTGGAACCAGATGGGGGTGTCGACTGCGGTGCCGTCGCGGCGGTAGGTCCGCAGCAGGGCGTAGCGGCTGGTGTTGAGGGTGCCCATCCTGATAGTGAAAGACTTAGACTTGGCTCTAAGTCAAGTCTTCGTCCGGGAAGGGTCGTCAAGAGTGCCGCGCTCACCATCGGGGAGGTGTCGGATCGGGCTGACGTCGCGCCGACCACGCTGCGCTACTACGAGAAGATCGGCCTGCTGCCCGCGCCCGCCCGGACCGGCGGGCAGCGCCGCTACGACGACGCCGTCCTGACCCGCCTCGAAGTGATCGGGCTGTGCAAGGCCGCGGGATTCACGCTCGACGAGATCGCCGTGCTGCTCGGTGACGACGCGCCGGGGCGCCCGGCCAGCCGTGCCCTGGCGCGGGCCAAGCTCGTCGAGATCGATAACCAGATCGCGACCCTGGGGCGGGCGCGCCAGATCATCGAGTGGGGCATGGCCTGCACTTGTCCGTCGATCGACTTGTGCTCCTGCGGGATTCACGGCCCCCAGTGTGACTAGCGCGGCTGCGCAGTCTCTTTCGGCAGGCTCGCGATCGCCAGGCCGGCGAGCGTCACCTATGCCGCGTCGGCGTTCCCCCAGTTTGCGCGGCCAGATTGTCACTTGCCGTCGCGGTTCGTCCACAGAACGACTAGCTCAGGACGTTGACCGCGCGGGCGAACACCAGCGCCAGCATCGAGACCGCGACCATCGCCTGCAGGGCCATCATCGCCTTGGCCCAGCGTGCCAGCGGCATGGTGTCGGTGGGGGAGAAGGCCATCACGTTGGTGATGCTGAGATAGAGATAGTCCAGGAACCGTGGCGCCCAATCCTTCGGTGCGAGTTCAGGGCTGGCCATCTGAGGAAATAGGAAGTCGGGGTTGGGGTGCTGGCCGTGGCTGCGGGCTATGGGGCCGCCGCGGTCGAGTTCCCAGTACCAGATCCCGAACACCAGGACGTTGGTGACGAAAATAGCTGCGCCACTGCCGATGAGCAGCGCGGCATTGTCGCCGACCTTGCCGGTGATGATGTGCCAGTCCAGCAGGATCGCCGATGCGGTGTTGTCGAAGGTGATCGCGCCGAGTAGCACCAGGCTGAGGGTCCGCCCGGTGATGGTGTGGCGGGTCAGGCGTAGTGGATTGAGTCCGGCCAAGACGACGAACAGCAGCAGCTCGGGCACGATCAGCGGCCAGCGCGGCACCAGCGTGTAGTGCTTCGGGATGGCAAGTTGCATGGCCATCGTCAAGGCCAGGGCGACCAGCGCCGGCAGCGAGCTGTCCGCGGTGGGCGATCGCCATGCGGGTCCGGAGGAAACCGTATCCATGCCGACAGTGTCTCCGCGAGAATGGGGCGATGGACGACGACACTTCGGGCGAGTCTCGACATATCAGTGCCTGGATCAATCGGCCGGCCGCCGAGGTCTACCGCTACGCCGCCGATCCGGCGCATCTACCGCAGTGGGCAGCGGGGCTGGCCAGCGGCGAGCTGACCAGGGTCGGCGACACCTGGGTGGCACAGTCGCCGATGGGTGAGATCACCATCGAGTTCACTCCCGCCAACGACTTCGGGGTGCTCGATCATGTGGTGACCATGCCCTCGGGTGAGCCGGTGTTCAACCCGCTGCGGGTGGTCCCGGCGGGCAAGGCATGGAGTGAGGTGGTCTTCACGCTGCGGCGCAGGGCTGGCATGTCCGAACAGGAGTACGCCGCCGACGCTGCTGCAGTGGCGGCCGACCTGGCCGCCTTGAAGAGGATTCTCGAGCGCTAGTTGCGGGGGTTTCGGCGGAGGCCGAACACCAGCCAGATCACCGTGGATGTCGCCGCGGCCGTCAGCACGGCCGGGCCGGCCTCCGCCGTGAGCATGCCGACCACCGCGAAGATCAGCAGGCCGACCACCAGCGCGGCGAGCTTGTACAGCGGCCATGGCACGCCGGCGATTCGGATCTGTGAGCCGGACGAGGTAAGAGCCGCTCGCACCTCTTCGACACTCGTCATCGTTTCACGATAGCTCGCATCTTTGTTTTCGGCTAGCCAAACTTTATCTTGCGGGTTCTGCCGGACGCGGATGGGCGGGCAGTGCGGCCAGCACAAACAGTGCACCGGACAGGCACACCGCGGTCGCGATCTGGCAACCAGCTTGCATCCCGGACGCGAAGGCGGTGTCGACAGCACTGCGGACCGCGCCAGCGAGAGGCGGTGGTGACTGGGCCGCGACCGCCAGTCCTTGCGCCAGGCCATCTCGTGCCGCGGATTGTGCCGGCGCAGGCAGGACGGCCAGTGCCGCGCTGTCGCCGAGGTGTCGGACGTAGAAGGTGGAGAAGACGCTGCCGATGACCGCAACGCCGAGGGTGCCCCCGATCTGCCGGGTGGCGTCATTGACCGCGGAGCCGGCCCCGGCCTGTTCGGGGCGGACGACGCCCATGATCGAGTCGGTGGCCGGCGCCGTGGTCAGCCCGAGCCCGCCGCCGAGTAGCACCATCTGCGCCGCCATCTGCGGGTAGGTCACCCCGAGGTCGCTTGCTGCGATCCAGCCGAAGGCCGCCGCGAGCAGTAGAAGGCCCACGAAGACAACGGCTTTGGTTCCGATGCGGGTCACCGCCAGTCGGGTTCCCAGTACCGAACCGACGGCGATGGACAGCGCCACGGGCAGGACGCGGACGCCGGTGCCCAGCGGTCCGAATCCCTGTATCAGTTGCATGAACTGGGTGATCAGGAAGATGAAGCCGAACAGCGCGAAGAAGGCGACCGTGACCGCACCGCTGGCCGCGCTGAACCGTAGGTTGGTGAACAGGGTGACGTCGATCAGTGGTTCGGGTTGTCGGCGTTCCCACCACGCGAAGCTCGCCGCTGCGGTCCCGGCGATGGCGAATCCGGCCAGCGTCGGGGGGCTGGCCCAGCCACGGTCGGGCGCTTCGATGATGGTGTACACCAACGTGCCCAGCATGATCACCGAGAGGACCAGGCCGCCCTGGTCGAGCCGCGATTGCCGATCGGGCGGCGAGGCGGGTATGACGACCGGAGCGGCCAGCGCGGCGATCAGTGCGATGGGTGCCAGCGCGAGGAACAGGCTGCCCCACCAGAAGGCCTCCAGCAGTGCGCCGCCCAGGATCGGCCCGATGGCCACCCCGAGTCCGGTCACCGCACCCCAGACACCGATAGCGGCGGCACGCGGGCGTGGATCGCGGAATGTGTCGGTGATGATGGCCAGCGTCGTCGGATAGATCAAGGCGGAGGCCATGCCCATTGCTGCCCGCATCGCGATCAGCGGACCGGTCGCGGTGCACAGCGCGGCGCCGACGCTGCTGAGGGCGAACAGGACCAGGCCGGTGATCAGCGTGCCTCGCCGGCCGATCTTGTCACCGACGGTGCCGCCGGCTAGTACCAGCGCGGCGAACGCCAGGTTGTAGGCGTCGACGATCCACTGCAATGCCCTCGTGGAAGCGCCTAGGGTCGAATTCAGCGTTGGCAGAGCCACATTGACGATAGTGGTCTCGACGTTGATGGCTAAGGCGGCGACCAGGACCACCGCGAGGACGGCGACGGGCTGTGCCCGCCGGGTGTCGACGGTCATAGGCTGCGCCCTTCATGTTGACGGCGATAACATCGGCAAGCATGGCAGGGCTAAGTTATCGCTGTCAACATGTCGGCTGGTGCGGCCGGGACGCCTAGCGAAGACCCTCGCCGATGACGTCGAGCAAGCGGTCGGTGATCAACTGTTGGCGATCGGTGCCAGCCATCCCCAACGGGCCGTCGAGGAATAGCGTTGCCGCACCGTGGACGGCGGACCAAGCCGCCTCGTCGAAGCCGTCTCTCCGGCCTTCGGCGAGCATCCCGGCGGCTACCAGCTCGTCGACGCGGCCGCGCAGGATCTGGAATGGGTGGCGGTCGGCGGGCACCGTGTCTTCGCTGGGCTCCGTGCCGTCCGGTGCGAATGCGGTACGGAACAGGCCCGGCTCGGCCACGGCGAAGTCGATGTAGGCCTGACCGGTGGCACGGAACCGGGCCAGCGCCCGTTCGGTTCGTGGTCCCCTGTCGGGCACCCGGTCGAGCGCCGCCACCATTGCCGCCCCCATCTGGGTCATGACGTTGGCTTTCACGGCCGCCAGCAGCGCGTGGCGGTCGGCGTAGTGGCGGTAGGCGGCCGAGTTGCTCACTCCGGCCATCCGTTGGACGTCGCGCAGCACCACCGCATCCGGGCCGCCCGCCCGCGCCAGTGACACCCCGTGTTCGAGCAGGGCCGCACGCAGGTTGCCGTGGTGATAGGACGCGGTCGCCATGTTGACAAGTGTTACATCGTCCAGCCGATTCACCGGGTATTGTCCTGCCTGCAGTCGGCAGGGGAACCCGGTGTGAATCCGGGACTGTCCCGCAACGGTATGCAGGAAATATCTGCGAGTCCGAGTACCTGTCGGCTTTGCCGGGTGCGCCGCACCCGGCGGTTCATCGCCTCGTGGATTGGGGAACGGCCGTGCACATCGAGCCGGGGATCGTCGAAGGTCCCAAGATTGTTCTGAGCTATCTCACCGCCGCAGGAGTGGGCGGCTATACCGTCCATGCCGCCTGGCAGCTGCTCAAGGAGCGTGGCATTTCGGCCCTGCTGATGCGCAGCGCGGCGACCACCGCACTGGTGTTCGTCTTCTTCCAGGTCTTCCCGCACTACCCGGTGGGGATCTCCGAAGTACACCTGATTCTGGGGTCGACGCTGTTCCTGCTGTTCGGCGCGGCGCCGGCGGCGATCGGGCTGGCCGGCGGCCTGCTGCTGCAGGGCCTGTTCTTCGCCCCATTCGACCTGCCGCAGTACGGCATGAACGTCACCACATTGCTGGTGCCGCTATTCGCGCTGCAGTTCGTCGCCCGCCGGGTCATCGCCCCGCAGACGCCCTACGTCCAGCTCAGGTATCGCCAGGCGCTCGCGTTGTCGACCACCTATCAGGCCGGAATCGTGTCGTGGGTGGCGTTCTGGGCGCTCTACGGCGAGGGCTTCGCCGGCCAGACCGTCGCTGACATCGCCACCTTCGGTGCGGCCTACATGACGGTGATCATCATCGAGCCGCTCGCCGACCTCGGGGTTCTGGCCGCGGCCAAGGCCCTACACCGGATGAAGGACTCCGCGCTGCTGGAACGCCGGCTGCTCAACCCGGCCTGACCGCACCTCACAGTGTCGCCGGCGTCGCGGTGAGCGTGGTGTATCGCGCGCATAACGCGGGCCGTGCCCGGCCGTAATCTCGGCCGGGCATGGTGATGCCGTGGCTGTTGGGAACGACTGCGGTGAGCCCACCCGCACCGCATGTTCGTACTGCGGTGTCGGGTGCGGTATCGAGGTACACACCCGACCCGGCCCGAATGGTCCGGTCATCGCCAAGGTCGTCGGTGATCGGCTCCATCCCGCCAACCGTGGCAGGCTGTGCACCAAGGGGGCCACGCACGCCGAACTGATGGGCAGCGCCGACGGGCGCGCGACCAGCGCCCTGATGCGCCCCGCCCGCGGTGGGCACCTAGTCCCCGTCGGTGTGGCCGACGCGGTTACCTCGGTGGGTGCTCGGCTGCGCGAGATCAGCGAACGCCACGGCCCGGATTCGGTCGCGCTCTACGTCTCCGGCCAGATGTCGATGGAAGCCCAGTACCTGGCGACCAAACTGGCCAAGGGGTTCCTGCGCACCGTGCATCTCGAGTCGAACTCACGGCTGTGCATGGCCAGTGCCGCATCCGGTTACAAGCAATCCCTTGGCGCGGACGGCCCGCCCGGCTCCTACGACGACATCGACTGCACCGACCTGTTTTTCGTGATCGGCTCCAACATGGCCGACTGCCACCCGATCCTGTTTCTGCGGATGGCCGATAGGCTGCGGGCAGGGGCCAAACTGATCGTCGTCGACCCGCGGCGCACCGCGACCGCGGCGAAGGCCGACTTGTTCCTGCAGATCCGCCCGGGCACCGACTTAGCGCTATTGAACGGGCTGCTGCACCTGCTCGTCGCACGCGGCGATATCGACGAGGAGTTCATCGCCCAGCACACCGAAGGCTGGGCGGGGATGCCTGATTTCCTCGCCGACTACTCGCCGGCGGCGGTGGCCGAGATCACCGACCTGGCCGAAGACGACATCCGTACGGCGGCAACGATGATCGCCCAAGCCGGCGAGTGGATGTCGCTGTGGACGATGGGCCTCAACCAGAGCACCCACGGCACGTGGAACACCAACGCCATCTGCAACCTGCACCTGGCCACCGGAGCCATCTGCCGTCCCGGCAGCGGCCCACTGTCGCTGACCGGGCAACCCAACGCGATGGGCGGTCGCGAGATGGGTTACCTGGGGCCGGGTCTCCCCGGGCAGCGATCGGTGACGTCGGCGCAGGACCGAGCCTTCGTCGAATCGATCTGGGGCTTGGCGCCTGGGACGATCCGCGCTGAGAGCGGCTCCGGCACCATCGGGCTGTTCGACAAGATGGCCGCCGGAGACATCAAGGCCTGCTGGATCATCTGCACCAACCCGGTCGCGACCGTGCCCAATCGCGACACCGTGATCAACGGCCTGCGCGCCGCCGAACTCGTCGTCACCCAGGATGCCTACGTCGACACCGCCACGAACCGCTACGCCGACGTGGTGCTGCCCGCCGCCCTGTGGGCCGAGGCCGACGGGGTGATGGTCAACTCCGAACGCAGCATCACCCTTGTCCGGCAATGCGTTTCACCGGTCGGCCAGGCCCGGCCCGACTGGCAGCTGATCTGCCAGGTGGCCGAGGCCATGGGCTTCGGCGAGCACTTCGCCTACCGCTCCAGTGAGCAGGTGTTCGACGAGATCCGCCGGTTCGCCAATCCGCGGACCGGCTACGACATCCGGGGTGCCAGTTATCCCCGGCTGCGCAAGGGCCCGTTGCAGTGGCCGTGCCCGCCCGGTGACGACGAGGATCGCCACCCGATCCGCTATCTCGAGGACGGCCGGCCGGCGTTTGCCACCCACTCCGGGCGCGCGGTGTTCCACCCGCGTCCGCACCTGGACCCGCGCGAAAGCCCCGACAGCGACTATCCGTTGGTTCTCAACACCGGGCGGCTGGCGCACCAGTGGCACACCATGACCAAGACCGGCCGGCTCGACAAGCTCACCAGGCTCGACGGCGGGCCGTTCATCGAGATCCATCCCGCCGACGCCGACGCGCTGGGCATCATGAACGGCCTCGCGGTTGAAGTGGTCTCCCGCCGGGGACGGGCGGTGCTGCCGGCTGTCGTCACCGACCGGGTGCGGCCGGGCAACTGCTTCGCGCCGTTTCACTGGAACGACGAACACGGTGAACACCTCACGATCAACGCCGTGACCAGCGGCGCGGTGGACAGCGAGTCATTGCAACCGGAGCTGAAGGTGTGCGCAGTGCGGTTGCGCGCGGTCGGTACCGCCACCGCGCCCTCCGGATCGGACTCCTGCGCGCCGCTCGTGCGCGCCGGCGCGCCGCTGGTGCTGTGGGCGTCGCAGACCGGCAATGCCGAGGATTTGGCCACCCGACTCGCCGAAGAGATTGCCCAACAAGGGGTTCCGGCCTCCATGGCGTCCATGGCCGACGTCACGCCGGGCCAGTTGATCACCTCGGGTGCGGTGTTCGTGGTGACCAGTACTTTCGGCGATGGTGGACCGCCGGACAACGGATCGGACTTCTGGGATCGGCTGCGCGCGCCGAACGCCCCGGGGTTGGACGGCGTCCGGTTCGCGGTGCTCGGCATCGGTGATCGGGCCTACGGGCAGTTCTGCGGACACGCCAAGGCGCTCGACAGGCGACTGGCCGAACTCGGCGGCGCGCGTCTGCTGGACCGCCAGGACTGTGAGATCCACGACGATGATGGGCTCGCGCAATGGAATCGGCGCATCGTCGCCCTGATGAACCCTGGCGCGGTCCCCGCCGAACCCGTACCACCAACGGCGGCTCGGCCGTTCACCCGGGCTAATCCCATCGCCGCCCGGCTGAGCCGCAATGTCAGGCTCACCCCGGCCTCGGCGGCCAAGGAAGTGCGACAGTTCGGCTTCGACATTTCCGGGCACGACGTCACCTATGCCGTCGGCGATTCACTCGGCGTGATGCCGACAAATAGCGATGACGACGTCGCGGAATGGTTGTCGGCCACCGGTTTACGCGGCGACGAGGTCGTCGAGGTCGACGGCGTGGAATGCGCGCTGCGCCACGCGCTGCGGACGAGCTACGACATCTGCCGACTTACCCCGGACCTGGTGACATTCCTCTCCGCCGCACCTGCTGACAAGGCGAGCGCCGCGGCGGTACGGGCCGCCCGCAACGGCATCGACGCGGTGCGCGCCGTCCGGACCCGAGCCGACGTCGAGCAATGGCAAGACGTCTTGGTGCGCCTGACTCCCCGGTCCTACTCGATTTCGTCGAGCCCGCTGGTCAGCCCCCACGAAGTGCAGTTGACGGTGTCGGTTGTGCGCTACCGCGGCTCGGACGACACCAAGCGTGGGGGAGTGTGCTCGACCTATCTGGCCGACCGCGCCGAGCACACCACGACCCCGATCTTCCTGCAGCGCTCACCGCACTTTCGCCCGCCCCAGGATCGTTGCGCGCCGATCGTGATGATCGGCGCCGGCACCGGTATCGCGCCGTTCCGTGGCTTCCTACAGGAACGCCGCGCGTTGGGCCACACCGGCCGCAACTGGCTGTTCTTCGGCGACCGGCATCGCAGCGAAAACTTCTACTATCGCGACGATCTCACCGACATGGTGACCGACGGCTTCCTGAACAGGCTTGACCTCGCGTTCTCCCGCGACCAAGCCCGGCGAATCTACGTGCAGAACAAGATGATCGACAACGGTGCGCAACTATGGACGTGGCTGCAGGACGGCGCTCATCTGTATGTCTGCGGGGACGCGGCCAGCATGGCTACCGGCGTTGACGCGGCACTCGGCGCGATCATCGCCACCCACGGTCGTCTGGATGCCGAGGCGGCCCACCACTACAAGCGCGAATTGGTCGCCGCGAAGCGCTATCTGCGCGACGTGTACTGACCTCACGGCCGGACGCCGGCCGAAGTGAGCAGGTTGTGACACTACGATCACCGCCAGCAGCGAGGCCGCAACAATGAGTTCCTAGCGTGAGTTCATGCAGCTTTCCACCACCCGCAGTCGCCACGACATCGACGACTGGGACCCCGAAAATGTCGAGTCCTGGAACAACGGCGGCGCCAAAATCGCTCGCCGCAACCTGATCTGGTCGATCTTCGCCGAACACGTCGGATTCTCGGTGTGGTCGATCTGGTCGGTCATGGTGCTCTTCATGCCGCAGAACGTCTACCATATCGACGCCGCTGGAAAGTTCTTCCTGGTGGCGGTTCCGAGCCTGGTCGGAGCCGTGCTGCGGATTCCCTACACCTTCGCGGTAGCCCGCTTCGGCGGACGTAACTGGACCATCTTCTCCGCTGTGGCGCTGCTGGTGCCGGCCGTCCTGACGCTGTACTACATGGCGCACCCGGGCACGTCCTACGCGACGTTCCTGCTCGTCGCCGCCTTCGCAGGCGTCGGCGGCGGCAACTTCGCCTCATCGATGGCCAACATCAACGCCTTCTACCCGCAGCGCTACAAGGGCTGGGCGCTGGGGCTCAACGCGGGCGGCGGGAACATCGGGGTCGCGGTGATCCAGATCATCGGACTGCTCGTCATTGCGACCGCAGGCAACCGCTCGCCGCACCTGGTGTGCGCCGTCTACCTGGTGCTCATCGCTCTCGCCGCGCTGGGCGCCGCGGTCTTCATGAACAACCTCACCAACCAACGCACCGACGCCCGGTCCATGATCGATGTTCTGGCCCATCGGGATTCGTGGTTGATCTCGTTGCTCTACATCGGAACCTTCGGCTCCTTCATCGGCTTCGGCTTCGCCTTCGGCCAGGTGCTGCAGATCAGCTTCCTGGCCGGCCTGTCCCACGGCGGACCGGTCACCCCGGCCATGTCGGCGCAGGCCTCGTTGCACGCCGCCCAGATCGCGTTCCTCGGGCCGGCGCTCGGGTCGCTGTCCCGGCCGCTGGGCGGCTGGCTGTCGGACCGGTTCGGCGGCGGCAAGGTGACCTTCTACACGTTCGGCGCCATGATCGCGGCCGCCGGCTGGCTGGTGGTCGCCGGTGAGATCGACGACGCCACCGCCGGACCACCGACCGGTGCCGGGATGGCTGCCGTCATCGCCGGGTTCATTGCCCTGTTCGTGCTGTCCGGCATGGGAAATGGGTCCACTTACAAGATGATTCCGTCGATCTTCGAGGCCAAGTCGCGGGGGCTGGACAGCCTCAGCGCACCTGAGCAGCGAGCGTGGTCGCAGCGGATGTCGGGCGCGCTGATCGGGATCGCTGGAGCGATCGGGGCACTCGGCGGGGTCGGGGTCAACATGGCGTTGCGCGCTTCATACCTGTCACCGGCGAAATCGGCCACCATGGCGTTCTGGGTGTTCCTCGCCTTCTACGTATTGTGCGCGGCGATCACCTGGTTGGCCTATGTGCGCACGCCGAAGCGGGCGACCGTGGCTGCCCCGGACAACACCCCGGTCGACAGCGCGGCGGCCGTGGCATGACCGGCGTGCCCAAGACCGTCGTGGTGGTCGGCCACGGCATGGTCGGGCACCGCTTCGTGGAGGCGCTGCGCGACCGGGACCGCGCCGGATCCTGGCGGGTGATCGTGCTGTGCGAGGAAGCTACCCCCGCCTACGACCGGGTCGGGCTGTCCTCCTACATCGACACCTGGGACCGCACCTCCCTGGCGCTGACCGGAAACGACTACGCCGGAGACGATCTGGTCGAGCTGCGGGTGGGCCAGGCCGCGGTGGGCATCGACCGCGCCGCACGCACCGTCGTCACCTCCAGCGGGGAGCAGATCGGTTACGACGCGGTGGTGCTGGCCACCGGCTCGTACCCGTTCGTCCCGCCGATCTCGGGCAGTGACCTCGATCGCTGTCTCGTGTACCGCACCCTCGACGACCTCGACGCCATCCGAGCTGTCGCGGCGGCGGCCGAGCCGGGCGCCGCCGGCATCGTCGTCGGTGGCGGCCTGCTGGGCCTGGAAGCCGCGAACGCCCTGCGGCTACTGGGACTCACCCCGCACGTGCTGGAGCGTTCCCCTCGCCTGATGCCGCTGCAGATCGACGACGGCGGCGGGGCGCTGCTGCACCGGCTGATCACCGAACTGGGCATCACCGTGCACACCGACGTATCGACCACCGACATCCTGGACTCCGGTGACGGGCTGAGCGTGTTCCTGTCTGACGACCGACGGCTCGACGCGGCAGTACTGGTGTTCTCCGCCGGGGTCCGGCCGCGCGACGAATTGGCGCGCGAATGCGGCCTACCCATCGCCGAGCGCGGCGGTGTGCTCACCGACATCAGCTGTGCCACCGCCGATCCCCGAGTGTTCGCGATAGGTGAGGTCGCCGCCGTCGAGGGCCGCTGTTATGGGCTGGTAGCGCCCGGGTACACGATGGCCGAGGTGGTGGCCGACCGGCTGCTCGGCGGTACTGCCGAATTCCCGGGAGCGGACCTGTCGACCAAACTGAAGCTGCTCGGTGTCGATGTCGCCAGCTTCGGCGATGCCCACGCCACGACACCGGGCGCACTGGAGGTCGTCCTCAACGACGCGGTCAACCAGACCTACGCCAAACTCGTTGTGTCCGATGATGTTTCGACCTTGCTGGGTGGCATCCTGGTCGGCGATGCCACGGCATACGCCACGCTGCGCCCGCTGGTGGGCGGGCCCCTGCCGGCCGACCCGGCGACGCTGATCTCACCGGCCGGTGCCGAGGTGGGGGTCGGCGCATTGCCCGACGAGGCGCAGATCTGCTCCTGCAATTCGGTGTCGAAAGGGGCCATTGGCAGAGCCATTTCGCAGGGCGCGCATGATGTCCCGGCGATCAAGTGCGCTACCGCCGCCGGAACATCGTGCGGCAGTTGCATTCCGATGCTCAAGCGGCTGCTGCAAGCTCAGGGTGTGGCGATGTCGAAGGCATTGTGCGAACACTTCGAGCAGACCCGCGCCGAGCTGTTCCAGATCGTCGCGGCAACGGGAATCCGCACCTTCTCCGCGCTCGTCGCCGAATACGGCACCGGCGCCGGCTGCGACATCTGTAAGCCGGTGGTCGCTTCGATTCTGGCCTCCACGTCCTCCGACCACATCCTGGATGACGAGACGGCCGGCCTACAGGACACCAACGACCACTTCCTGGCCAACATCCAGCGCAACGGCACGTACTCGGTGGTGCCCCGACTGCCCGGCGGCGAGGTCACGCCGGAGAAACTGATGGTGATCGCGGAGGTGGCCCGGGATTTCGGCCTCTACACCAAGATCACCGGCGGCCAGCGCATCGACCTGTTCGGGGCCCGGGTGGAACAGCTGCCGCTGATCTGGAAGCGCCTCGTCGACGCCGGAATGGAATCCGGGCATGCCTACGGCAAATCGCTGCGCACGGTGAAGAGCTGTGTCGGCTCGTCGTGGTGCCGCTACGGCGTCCAGGATTCGGTGGCGATGGCCGTCGACCTGGAACTGCGCTATCGCGGCCTGCGCTCGCCGCACAAGATCAAGATGGGTGTGTCGGGCTGCCAGCGCGAGTGCGCGGAGGCGCGCGGCAAGGACGTCGGGGTGATCGCCACCGAGAAGGGCTGGAACCTCTACGTCGGCGGCAACGGCGGGGCCACCCCCAAACATGCGCAACTGTTGGCCGGCGACCTGGACTCCGGCACACTGGTCCGCTACATCGACCGCTACCTGATGTTCTACATTCGCACCGCCGACCGCTTGCAGCGCACCGCGGTCTGGCAGGACAGCATCGAGGGCGGTCTCGATCACATCAGGGCGGTGGTGTGCGAGGACTCGCTGGGCATCGGCGCCGACCTGGATGACGCCATGGCCAGGCACGTGGATGGCTACTCCGACGAGTGGGCCGGTGTACTCGCCGACGAAGGCAAACTGGCCCGGTTCGTGTCCTTCGTCAACGCGCCCGGCCAGCCGGATCCCACGGTGGCATTCGACGAGAGCGGCCCGCGCAAGGTGCCGCTGCTGCTGGGCATGCCCGGCAGCGTCAACGCGGCGGAAAGCCGCCCGTAACAGCGGCGAAACACCACCCCTCTATCAAGAACTTGGAGGCTTGAAACCATGACCGTTCTCGCGGATAGAAATGCCGGGCTCGACCTGGGCAGTTGGACGCCTGCATGCGCACACAGCGCGCTGCTGGCCGGGCGGGGTGTTGCTGTGCTGCTGCCCGGCGCCGAACAGGTCGCGCTGTTCCTGCTGGCCGACGGCACGCTGGCAGCGGTTGGCAATATCGACCCGTTCGGCCGGGCCGCGGTGATGTCGCGCGGTATCACCGGTGATCGCGGCGGCGAGCCGACGGTCGCTTCGCCGCTGGGAAAGCAAGTGTTCTCCCTGGTCGACGGTCGCTGTCTCGACGACGAGTCATACGCGCTGCCGGTCTACGACGTCAGGGTGGTCGATGGATTCGTCGGCATCAGAAGTCGCTGAGCCACTGGCCGGGTTCACCGTTGGGGTGACCGCGGCGCGCCGGGCCGAGGAGCTCATCACGCTGCTGGAGCGCCGCGGCGCCGCGGTCGTGCACGCTCCGGCGATCCGGATCCTCCCGCTGGTCGACGACGTGGAGCTGCGCCGGGTGACCGCGCAGCTCATCGCCGAACCACCGGATCTGGTCGTGGTGACGACCGGGATCGGGTTCCGCGGCTGGATCGAGGCCGCTCACGGCTGGGACGTCTCCGAGGAGCTGACCGCTGCGCTGGAATCCACCCGCATCGTGGCCCGCGGACCCAAGGCCCGCGGTGCGGTGCGCCAGGCCGGGTTGTGCGAGGAGTGGAGCCCGGAGTCCGAATCCTCCGTGGAGGTTCTGGAACGGTTGCTCACCGAGGGAGTGGAGCACCTGCGGGTCGCGGTCCAACTGCACGGCGCGGCCAGCGAATGGGAACCCGACACCGATATCTGCGATGCGCTGACCCGGGCCGGAGCTCAGGTGGTCAAGGTGCCGGTGTACCGCTGGGAACCCCCGGACGACTCGAGACGGATCGACCAGCTGATCGCGGCGATTGTCGACGCCGACGTCGACGCCGTCAGCTTCACCAGCGCACCCGCCGTCGCGGCAATGCTAGAACGCGCGAAAGCCCTTGGCTCCCTTGAATGCCTGATCAAGGCACTGCGCAACGACGTCGCCGTCTTCTGTGTCGGCCCGGTCACGGCCACCCCGCTGACCCGACTGGGAGTCGATGCGCGCCACCCGGTGCGCTACCGGCTGGGTGCGCTGGCCCGGTTGATCACCGACGAACTGCCGCGCTTGGCAAAGCAATACAGTGCCGGCGGGCACGAGATCAGTGTGCGCAGCGCCAGCGTCGAGGTAGACGGAGCGCTCAAGGTGCTGCCACCCGCCGCGATGGCACTGCTGCGCAGGCTGCTGGTGACGCCCGGGCTGGTGGTGTCCCGCGAAGAGCTGTTGGCCGAGTTGCCCGGCGGGGGAGACGACACCCACGCGGTGGAGACCGCAATGGCCCGGCTGCGTTCAGCGTTGGCCGCCCCACGGGTGGTGCAGACCGTCGTCAAGCGCGGCTACCGACTCGCCCTGGACCCCACGACATGACCCACGACCTGATTCTTGTCGCGCACGGAACCCGAAACCCGCACGGGTTGAACATCATCACCGAGATCGCCTCGGCCGTCGCCAACCAGGTCGGACCGGTCCGGACCGCCTTCGTCGATGTCCTCGGGCCCAATCCGCGCGAGGTGCTGGCCGAATCGGCCGGACCGGCGGTGGTGGTTCCGGCGTTCCTGGCCTCGGGCTACCACGTCAACTCCGACCTGCCGGCCCGGGTGGCCGAAAGCGGTCACCCCGGCGTCACCATCACTCCCGCGTTGGGGCCCGACCCGATCCTGGCCGAGGTGATGCACGCCCGGCTGATCGAGGCCGGCTGGTCGCCGGGCGATGCGGTGGTGATGGCGGCGGCGGGCTCCTCGGATCCGGCGGCCGGGCGCGATCTGAGCCGGGCGTGCGCGCTGCTGGCCGACCGAGTCGGGGACGTGCACCTCGGCTTCGTGGCCACCGGCGCGCCGACCGTCGCCGACGTGGTGAGTCGACTCAAGCGCTCCCGGCGGCGGGTGTTCGTCGCCACCTACCTGTTGGCCCCCGGGGTCTTCCACACCAGACTCGGGCGGTGCGGTGCAGACGGGGTGGCCGACCCGCTGGGTGTCCACCCCGGCCTGGTCGCCCTGCTGGCTCAGCGCTTCAGTGTTCCGGTCCCGATTCACTGATTTCCACCCCTCGGTGGCACGATTGGACGGTGTCCACTGACCTGAGCCAGAGCCCTCGAACGTCGCCGCTTTCCGCGGCTGACATCGATGAGGCCGCCCGGCGAATTTCGGCCGTGGTCACCTGCAGTCCGCTGCAGCACAGCGATCGGTTGTCCGCGGCCACCGGCGCGCAGGTCTACCTCAAGCGCGAGGACCTGCAAAGCGTGCGGTCCTACAAGCTGCGCGGCGCCTACAACCTGCTGATGCAGCTGTCCGAGGCGGAGTTGCAGGCCGGGGTGGTGTGCGCCTCGGCGGGCAACCACGCCCAGGGTTTCGCGCTGGCCTGCCGCTCGATGGGGGTACACGGCCGGGTTTATGTGCCGGCCAAGACCCCCAAGCAGAAGCGCGACCGGATCCGCTACCACGGCGGGGACTTCATCGAGCTGATCGTGGGCGGTAAGACCTTCGACCTGGCGGCCCAGGCTGCCCTCGATGACGTCGCGCGCACCGGTGCCACGCTGGTGCCGCCGTTCGACGATCTGCGCACCATGGCCGGGCAGGGCACGATCGCGGTGGAGATCCTCGACCAACTCGACGACGAGCCCGACCTGGTGATCGTCCCGGTTGGCGGCGGCGGCTGCATCGCCGGGATCACCACCTACCTTGCCGAGCGGACGACGAACACCTCGGTGCTTGGTGTGGAACCCGCCGGTGCGGCATCGATGATGGCCGCGCTGGCGGCCGGTGGGCCCGTGACACTCGAGCACGTCGACCAATTCGTCGACGGTGCCGCGGTGGCCCGGGCCGGCACCCACACCTACGCGGCGTTGGCCGCCGCCGGCGACATGGTGACGATCACCTCCATCGACGAGGGCGCGATCTGCTCGGCGATGCTCGACCTCTACCAGAACGAAGGCATCATCGCCGAGCCGGCGGGAGCGTTGTCCGCGGCCGCGCTCATGGAGGCCGACATCGTGCCGGGCTCGACGGTGGTGTGCATCATCTCCGGCGGCAACAACGATGTCTCTCGCTACGGTGAGGTCCTCGAACGCTCCCTGGTGCACCGCGGCCTCAAGCACTACTTCCTGGTGGATTTCCCGCAGGAGCCCGGTGCGCTGCGCCGCTTCCTGGACACCGTGTTGGGTCCCAATGACGACATCACCTTGTTCGAGTACGTCAAACGCAACAACCGTGAGACCGGTGAGGCGCTGGTGGGTATCGAATTGACCTCGGCGAGCGATCTGGACGGACTGCTGCAGCGGATGCACGAATCCGAGGCCCATGTCGAACTGTTGGAGCCCGACTCGCCGACCTACCGCTACCTGACCTAAGCCGAGCGGGTCACCGCGACCGAATGAGCCGGCAGCCCGATGCCGTCGGGCCCGACCTCCGGCCCGCCCCAGCCCAGCACGATCTCGCCGGTCGCCGGTACCCGAACCGGCTCCTGGCCGAGGTTGCAGGCGATCGCAATGCTGCCGCGGCGCATGACGATCCAGCGCTGGTCCTCGTCGTAGTCGACGATCAGATGGCTCAGCCACGGATCGGCCAGGTCGGGCTCGTCGTGCCGCAGCGCGATCAGCCCACGGTAGAAGGCCAGCAGCCGCGCGTGCTCACCCTGCTCGACTTCGTCCCAGTCCAGCTTGGACCGCAGGAATGTCTGCGGATCCTGCGGGTCGGGAACGTCGTCGGCGTCCCAGCCGTGGTCGGCGAACTCAGCCTTGCGGCCCTCGGCCGTCGCGATCGCCAGCTCCGGCTCAGGGTGTGAGCTGAAGAACTGGAACGGTTGCGACGATGCCCACTCCTCGCCCATGAAAAGCATTGCAGTGTAGGGAGACCCGAGCGCCAGAGCGGCCTTGATGGCCAGCTGCCCGTAGTCCAGGTTCTGTGACGGACGATCCCCGACGGCTCGGTTGCCGACCTGGTCGTGTGTGCAGGTGTAGGCCATCAGCCGGGTCGCGGGGATCAGGGACTTGTCCAGCGGTCGGCCATGGCGGCGATGGCGGAACGAGGAGTAGGTGCCGGCGTGGAAGTAGCCATTGCGCAGGGTGGTGGCCAGGGTGGCCAGCGAACCGAAATCGGCGTAGTAGCCCTGCCGTTCGCCGGACACCGCGGTGTGGATCGCGTGGTGGATGTCATCGTCCCACTGGGCGGTCAACCCGTACCCGCCGCGATCGCGCGGGGTAATCAACCGCGGATCGTTGAGGTCGCTCTCGGCGATCAGTGACAGCGGCCGGCCCAAAACTGCCGAGAGGGCGTCGGTTTCGGCGGCCAGCTCCTCGAGGAGGTGGATCGCGGTGTTGTCGGACAGGGCGTGCACGGCGTCTAGTCGCAGACCGTCGGCGTGGAAGTCGCGCATCCAGCGCAGCGCGCACTCGATGATGTAGCGACGCACTTCATCGGCATCCGGCCCGGCCAGATTGACGCCCTGGCCCCACGGGTTGCTCACCGCGGACAGGTACGGCCCGAACTCGGGCAGGTAGTTGCCGGACGGGCCGAGATGATTGAACACCGCGTCGATCAACACACCAAGCCCGCGGTCGTGACAGGCCTGCACCAGGCGCACCAAACCGTCTGGGCCGCCATAGGGTTCGTGGACCGCGTACCACAGCACGCCGTCATATCCCCAGCCGTGCGGTCCGTTGAACGCATTGACCGGCATCAGTTCCACGAAGTCGACACCGAGATCCACCAGATAGTCGAGCTTGGCAATCGCGGCGTCGAACGTGCCTTCGTCGGTGAAGGTCCCGGTGTGAAGCTCGTAGATCACCGCGCCCTGGATCGAGCGGCCGGCCCAACCTTGGTCGGTCCACCGGACCCGGGCTGAGTCCCACAGCTGGGACCGTGCGTGCACCCCGTCGGGCTGGCGGGCGGAGCGGGGATCGGGCCGGACGCGATCAGCGTCGTCCAGCACGAAGCCGTACCTGGCGTCCGGCTCGCAATCCACCTCGGCTCGCCACCAGCCCGCGTCGTCACGGCCCATGTCGTAGCGCTGGCCCTCGACGTCGAGCCGCACGAGTTTGGGCAGCGGCGCCCATACCGCGAATTCAGGCATCTGCTCTCTCCAGTAGAACGACCGGCAACTCGGCGAACAGTTCGTCTGCCGGTGTCGGGCCGGCCCAGCGTGCGCCGGTCAGCCGGTCGATCCATATCCCCTCGGGCAGCGCCACGGTGGTATCACCCCAGCCGTCGTGGTGAAGTCGCACCGTCCACCGGGTGACCGCGACCAGCACGTCCTGACCCCGAAGGAAAGCCACGACGTGCTCGGCTCCGCTGCCGCCCGCCAGCACCGGTGTGTAGCCGCCGGACAAGAACGTCTCGGGGCGGTCCCTGCGCGCCTGCAGGGCCGCGGCTACCACGCGGATCTTGTTGTGCGACAGGCGTTCGAGCTCGGCCCCGCGCGCCGAATAATCGACCGGCCTGCGGTTGTCCGGGTCGACGAGGCTGTCCTCCCAGAGTTCGGTGCCCTGGTAGACGTCCGGGATACCGGGAACGGTCAGCGCCAGCAGTTTCTGACCGAGCGCATCGCTGTGCGCGTGCGGCTCGAGCTCTACCACCAGCCCGGTCAGCTCGGTGGCCACCGGGCCGTCGAGGACGGCGTCCAGCCACGAGTGGACGGCGTCCTCGAAACCGCCGTCCGGATCGGTCCACGAGGTACGCCGGGCGGCTTCGCGGATGGCCTTCTCGGTGTAGGCGTGCAGCCGCGCGCGCAGCTGCACGCTGACCACCCCGTCGGCAGGCCATACTCCGAAGATGTTCTGCAACAGGAACAGTGCGGTCGCAGCATCCGGTGCGGGGGCGGTCGTGGCCCAGCTGCCGACGAACTCCGCCCACAGCGACGGCACCTGGGACAGCACGCCGATGCGAGCCCGCACGTCCTCGCCGCGTTTGGTGTCGTGGGTGGACAGGGTGGTCATCGACTTCGGCCACAGCTGGGCACGGACGGCCGCACTGCGGTGGAATTCGGCGGTGCTGACGCCGAAGCGCTCCGGCTCCCCGCCGACCTCGTTGAGCGATACCAGGCGCGGGTGCCGATAGAAGTAGCAGTCCTCCACCGACTTGGCCGTCATCGCGCCGCACAGCTGCTGCAGCCGGGCCGCCGGCTCACCGCCCCGGGCCAGCGCGGCCGACACCAGTTCCAGCGGTGCGGCCAAGCCCGGCTGGTGGGCGGCGGTGTGTGCGATCGCGGTGGACAGCGCCGCCGACAGATTCAGGTAATCCGACCGGTACACGCCGACATTGGTCAGCAATGCGGCGACCGCGTCGGGCAGTCGCGGGTGCCTGGCGCCCGCGGCGGCCTCGATCGTCCGGCATACCCGGGCCAGCTCGCTGGCCAGCGTGGTCGTGGTGGTGTCGATCTTGAGTTGGCGCAACAGATCCGGCGCGCCCGCGTGGTCGAAGCCGTTGGCGTCCGCTAGGTCCGTCAGGGCCTGGGCGCCGGTCGGGTCGACGAACACCCCGCCCACTTCGCGCAGCACGTCATAGCCGGTGGTGCCGTCGATCGGCAGCGCGGGGTCAAGCGCCTCGTCGGGGGACAGGATCTTCTCGATCACGATCCAGGCCGGTGGGCCCAGCAGTTCGCGCAGCCGCACAAGGTAGCCGGTCGGATCGGTGAGGCCGTCCGGGTGGTCGATACGCACGCCGTCGACGAGCCCTTCGGAGAACCAGCGGGCTACCTCGGCGTGGCTGACGTCGAACACGTGCGGGTCTTCCTGGCGCAGGCCGGCCAGTGAGGTGATCGAGAAGAACCGCCGGTAGCCGCACACCCCGTTGCGCCAGCCGATCAGCTTGTAGTGCTGCCGGGCGTGCACCTCGGGTCCGCTGCCCGCACCGGTGCCGGGGGCGATCGGGAAGGCGAGGTCGCCGAGTCGCAACCTGTCGCCGCCCACCGTCAGTTGTGCGACGTCGTCGTCGGAACCCAAGACCGGCAACAGGATTCGCCCGTCGGGATCGAGCTCCCAGTCGATGTCGAAATATGACGAGAACGTCGACTCGCGTCCGTGCTGAAGCACATCCCACCACCACGGGTTGCGCTCGGGAGCCTCGACCCCAACATGGTTGGGCACGATGTCGACGATCAGCCCGAGGCCCCGGGCCCTGGCCGCCTCGGCCAGCTGGGCCAGACCTTCGGCGCCACCGAGTTCCTGCGACACCGTGGTCGGATCGGTGACGTCGTAACCGTGCGTCGAGCCAGGCGCGGCGGTCAGGATGGGCGACAGGTAGAGGTGGCTGACCCCCAGCCTGTCGAGGTAGTCGAGCAGCTTCTCGGCGTCGGCGAAGGTGAACGCGTCGCCCGCGGAAGCGCCGCGCAGCTGAAGGCGATAGGTGGACAGCACCGGGTAGGCCATGGCTGTGCCTGTTCCCGCTAGGCAGTCTTTTGAAGCACGAGCACCGATCGGGGGGAGACGGTGATCTTCTCGCCGGCTTTGACCAGGATGTCGGTATTGCCGCAGGCGTCCGACGTGTCGAGGACGGCGGTCCACTCTTCGGCGTAGTCGCCGTCGGGTGTGACGGCGTCGACAGGCTTGCTGTGGGCGTTGAAGCACAGCAGGAACGAGTCGTCGACCACCCGTTCGCCGCGAGCGTTCGGGGCGGTGATGGCCTCGCCGTTGAGGAACACCGAGACGAACTTGAAGCCCGAGCCCCAGCCGTCGTGCGTCATCTCCGTCCCGGACGGGGTCAGCCAGGCGATGTCGCGCATCTGGTCGCCGCTGCGGATCGGCTCGCCCTCGAAGAACCGGCGCCGGCGGAACACCGGGTGGTTCTTGCGCAGGACGGACACCTTGCGGGTGAACTCCAGCAGCTCGGCGTTGACCTCACGCAGGGTCCAGTCCATCCAGGAGAGCTCGGAGTCCTGGCAGTAGACGTTGTTGTTGCCGCGCTGGGTGCGGCCGATCTCGTCGCCGTGGGCGATCATCGGTGTGCCCTGCGAGAGAATCAGCGTGGCCATGATGTTGCGCATCTGCTTGCGGCGCAGCGCCAGGACGTCGGGGTCGTCGGTCGGGCCTTCCACCCCGCAGTTCCACGACCGGTTGTGGCTTTCGCCGTCGCGGTTGTCCTCGCCGTTGGCCTCGTTGTGCTTCTCGTTGTAGGACACCAGGTCGTTCAGGGTGAACCCGTCGTGACAGGTGACGAAATTGATGGAAGCGCTGGGCCGGCGCCCGGTGGCCTCGTAGAGATCCGAGGACCCGGTCAGCCGGGATGCGAACTCGCCGAGTGTGGCGGGTTCGCCGCGCCAGTAGTCGCGAACCGTGTCGCGGTACTTGCCGTTCCACTCCGTCCACAATCCGGGAAAGTTCCCGACCTGATAGCCGCCCTCGCCGACGTCCCACGGCTCGGCGATCAGCTTCACCTGGCTGATCACCGGATCCTGCTGGACCAGGTCGAAGAACGCCGAGAGGCGGTCGACGTCGTAGAACTCCCGGGCCAGGGTGGAGGCCAGGTCGAAGCGGAACCCGTCGACATGCATCTCCAGCACCCAGTAGCGCAGCGAGTCCATGATCAGCTGCAGTGTGTGCGGATGGCGGGCGTTGAGGCTGTTGCCGGTGCCGGTGAAATCCTTGTAGTAGCGCTTGTCGTCGTCGAGCAGCCGGTAGTAGGCGGCGTTGTCGATGCCGCGGAAGTTGATCGTCGGGCCAAGGTGGTTGCCCTCGGCGGTGTGGTTGTAGACCACGTCGAGGATCACCTCGATTCCGGCCTCGTGGAACGACCGCACCATCGTCTTGAACTCGGCGACCGCGCCGCCGGCGTGCTGGGTGGCGGCGTACTGATAGTGCGGGGCGAAGAAGCCGAAGGTGTTGTACCCCCAGTAGTTTCGCAGGCCGAGGTCGAGCAGGCGGTGGTCATGCAGGAACTGGTGGACCGGCATCAGTTCGATGGCGGTGACGTTGATGCTCTTGAGGTGCTCGATCACCGCCGGGTGTCCCAGGCCCGCGTAGGTACCGCGCAGCTCTTCGGGGATGCCGGGGTGGGTTTGGGTCATGCCCTTGACGTGGGCTTCGTAGATGATCGTCTCGTGGTAGGGGGTGCGCGGCGGGTGGTCGGAGCCCCAGTGGAAGAACGGGTTGATCACGACGCTGGTCATGGTGTGGCCCAGCGAGTCGACCATCGGCGGGGTGCCCCCGGTGGCCAGATCCTCGGCATTCAGGTCATAGGAATACAGCGCCTGGGTGAACTCGAAATCCCCGTGGAACGACTTGCCGTACGGGTCGAGCAGCAATTTGCTGGGGTCGCACCGGTGGCCGGCGCCCGGATCCCACGGCCCGTGTACCCGGAAGCCATAGCGCTGACCGGGGGAGACGGTCGGCAGGTAGGCATGCCAGACGAAGCCGTCGACTTCATCGAGCTCGATGCGGGTCTCGGTCCCATCCTTGGCGATCAGGCACAGCTCGACCTTGTCGGCCACCTCGGAGAACAGCGAGAAGTTCGTGCCCGCGCCGTCATAGGTGGCCCCGAGCGGATAGGGGGTGCCGGGCCACACGGTGGTCAGCGTTGGTTCGCTCGATGACATTCCTCGACCTTATCGACGTGGGGAGCAGGATGCGCGGGCTGTCACCACCAGCCGGTCGCGGGACCCATCTGTCGAGCAAGTTCCGGGATCAGCGTGCGCATATAGGTCGCGGACAGGTGGTGGGAGTCGTGATAGACGAGCACGTTTCCCTCCACCGCGCGGCACCAGTCGGGTCGGCACACCGCATTGCTGAGGTCCAGCACCCTCATCAGCGGGAACTGATCGAGGAAATCCAGGGTCTGGTTGCGATCGGACAGGACCTCGGAACGCTTGATGCCGCACGACACCGCGTCGCCGCCCTTGGCCAGGCAGTCCGTCGGGAAGAACGGGTTGCCGTTGCGCACCAGCCACGGGGTGTCCCGCATCGCCAGGATCGGAATATTGTTGTCCGACAGGGTCTTCCAGATTCCGATGTAGGTGGCTGGCATGACGTCGCCGGGTTTGATGTTCCACGGCCGGGTTGAGGTGGTGAACACGAAATTGGGGTGGTCGCTGATCAGCTTCGCCATCACCCGCTGATTCCAGGTGTGGCACTGGGGGTAGGGCCGGTTGTCGCCCATCACCAGTGGGGTCTCCTCGGTGGTCAGCGGGCAGCCCATCTTCAGGTAGGTGACGATCTTGAAGTGGTGGATCTTGCCCAGCACGTCCAACGCGGTGATCCAGTGTTCGGCGTGCGACCCGCCGGCCAGCGCGATGGTCCGCGTCGCGGCCAGGTCGCCGTAGGAGCAGTTGATGACGCCGACGTTGTCGAAATCACTGATGCAGCCGTCGTTGGTCGACTCGGGGAGGTCGTTCTGGGCCTCCAGCACGGTCGGCCGCATCGGCAGTTGTGGGACGCGGGCGTGCTCGGTCAGCGCCCGGGCGCCCGGATAGCCGACCGCGGAGAGGGAGGCCAGTTCTTTGCCGTTGGCCCGCTGTACGGTCACGTGCTCGCGCCAGGTGAACGAGGTCGCGGTCAATGCCACCCCGAGCAGGGCAACCGTAGTGCCCAGGGCGATCGTGGGCCGTCGCAGCCGGGTCCGCCAGGGGATGGCGAGCGGTTGCGGCGCCACCGCGATGTCCGACCGCCGATGGCGCAGCGGTTCTTCGATGAATCGCATGGTCAGGTAGGCCAGGACCCCGGAGATCGCCAGAATCACGGCCCCGTCGAGGAAACCGGCGTGGGCTTCCCCGGTGAAGGCCAGCCAGAAGATCAGCAGTGGCCAGTGCCACAGGTACAGCGAGTAGGCCATCGCCCCAAGGGTGACCAGCGGAGCGGCGGACAGCAGCCGGCTGGGCAACGGAAGCCGGTCGGTGGTCGACGGATGCGCTTGCCGGTTGGCCGCCGCCAGGATCATCAGGACGGTGGCGCCGACCGGCACCAGCGCCCATGGGCCGGGGAACTCGCGGACTCCGTCGATGAGCGCGCCGCAGGAGACGATGACCGCCAGTCCGGCCGCGGCCAGCGCAGTGCGCAGCCACATCGGCCACCGGACATAGGGCACCAGTACGCCGACGAGGGCGCCCGCCAGCAACTCCCAGGCACGGGCGAAGCTGTTGTAGTAGGCGCTGGTTTGGTCGGCGACGTGGGCGAAAATGGCAAACGTGAATGACGCCACGGTCAGGACGGTCAGCAACCCCGCAAATGTCGCCCGCAACCGGGTGCCCAAGCGGCGGCGAAACAGGTGGGCAAACCCGAAGATAAGGATCAGGAACGTGATGTAGAACTGTCCCTGAACGGACATCGACCAGATGTGTTGCAGCGGGCTGACCGCTTCACCGGCGCGGAGGTAATTCGATGCCGTCGCCGACAGTTCCCAGTTCTGGTAGTAGCCGAGGCTGGCCAGGCTCTGGTCGGCAAACGTTTCCCAGCGCGTCTCCGGCTGCACCAGGATGGTAAGGATGGCCGCGGCGGCAAGCACCACGATGAGTGCGGGCAAGAGGCGCCGGACCAGCCGAACGATTTCCGGCCAGGGCGACAGCGAGGAATCCGGCTTCAGCGCGGTGCGCAACAGCGAACCGCCGAAGAAGAACCCGGACAACACCAGGAACACATCGACGCCACCCGAGACGCGGCCGAACCAGACGTGGAACATCGCCACGAGCGCGATCGCGACACCGCGCAGACCGTCGAGGTCGTGGCGGTAGAACCCGGACTTGCGCGACCCCAATTCGGCGCGTTGCGCAGTACCCCCGTCGGTCGGGACCGGCGGACGGGTCGGGGTGAGGGTCAACATGATCGAGTGACAATCTACCCAATCCGGCCATGCGGCTCATCTCCAGCGAACCGCCGGCGTAGAGCCGCGACCGAGGTGAGCAAAGCCCCGGCGGACCGGGGCGGCGGCGCCGCCGACCTCGATTAGGCTGACTCCACGTGTCGGCGTTGACCCCTGAACAGATCACTGCGATTGATGCCGCGCACATCTGGCACCCCTACAGCACGATCGGCGCCGAGGCGATGCCCCCGGTGGTCGCCGTCGCCGCGCACGGCGCCTGGCTGACGCTGGTCCGTGACGGTGCGCAGGTCCGGGTGCTCGATGCGATGGCGTCGTGGTGGACGGCCGTGCACGGGCACGGACACCCGGTGCTCGACGCGGCGCTGACCCGCCAGCTCTCCGAGCTCAACCACGTCATGTTCGGCGGGCTGACCCATGAGCCGGCCGCGCGGCTGGCCCAGCTGCTGGTCGACATCACCCCGCCGGGGCTGGACACGGTGTTCTTCTCCGACTCCGGCTCGGTGGCCGTCGAGGTCGCGGTGAAGATGGCGCTGCAGTACTGGCGCAGCCGGGGCCGGTTCGGCAAGAGCCGCCTGATGACCTGGCGCGGCGGCTATCACGGCGACACGTTCACCCCGATGAGCGTCTGTGACCCCGACGGCGGCATGCACGAGCTGTGGGCCTCGGGCGAAAATTCAGTGCTGGCCTCGCAGGTGTTCGCCGCGCCGGTGCCGTCCGGCTATGACCCGGCCTATGTCGCGGCGTTCGAGGCGCAGCTGGTCGAGCATGCCGACGAACTGGCCGCTGTGATCATCGAACCGGTGGTGCAGGGTGCTGGCGGTATGCGGTTCCACGATCCGCGCTACCTGTCCGACCTGCGCGCGATGTGCGACCGCGCCGACGTGCTGCTGATCTTCGACGAGATTGCGACCGGGTTCGGGCGTACGGGGGAGATGTTCGCCGCCGACCACGCCGGGGTCAGCCCGGACATCATGTGTGTCGGCAAGGCCTTGACCGGCGGCTACGTCACGCTCGCGGCGACGTTGTGCACGCTGGACATCGCGCGGACGATCAGCGGCAGCGACGCCGGTGCCCTCATGCACGGTCCGACGTTCATGGCCAATGCGCTGGCATGCGCGGTGTCGGTGGCTTCGGTGGAACTGCTGCTCGCCCAGGACTGGCGCGGTCGGGTCGCCGAGATCGGGGCGGGACTGACCGCGGGCCTCCAACCCGCGCGGGCCCTGCCCGGGGTGGCCGACGTCCGGGTGTGCGGCGCAATCGGGGTGATCGAGATGCACCGGCCCGTCGACCTGACGATCGCCACCCCGACCGCCATGGACAACGGCGTCTGGCTGCGCCCGTTCCGCAACCTGATCTACGCCATGCCGCCGTTCATCTGCACTCCGGGCGAGATAGCCCAGATCACCTCGGCGATGGTCACCGTCGCCGGTGCACTAACCTGAACAGTGTTCAAGTCGCCGGGCGCGGAGCCCGGCGTTTGCCGTGCGCCGCAAAGGAGTGCCCGTGACACGCGCAGGTCTTTCACCGCTGGCCTGGCTTGACGCCGTCGAGCAGCAGCGCCGGCAGGCCGGCCTGCGTCGCTCGCTGCGGGTGCGGCCCGCGGTGGGCACCGAACTCGACCTGGCTTCCAACGACTATCTCGGTCTGTCCCAGCATCCGGCGGTCGTCGACGGCGGGGTGGCCGCGCTGCGCACTTGGGGCGCCGGCTCCACCGGCTCGCGGCTGGTCACCGGCAACACCGAACTGCACGAGGAATTCGAAACGGCCATGGCCGATTTCGTCGGTGCCGAGGCTGGCCTGGTGTTCTCCTCGGGCTACACCGCCAACATCGGCGCGGTCGTCGCGCTGTCGGGACCGGGCGCCCTGGTGGTCTCCGATGCCCTTTCGCACGCCTCCCTGGTCGACGCCTGCCGCTTGTCGCGGGCCCGGGTGGTCGTTGCGCCACACAATGACGTTGACGCCGTGGAGGCCGTGCTGGCCGCCCGCGGTGAGGAGCGTGCGCTGGTGATCACCGAGTCGGTGTTCAGCACCGACGGCGCGCTTGCCCCGCTGCGGCGCCTGCATGAAGTGTGCCGTCGGCATCGGGCTGTGCTGCTGGTGGACGAGGCCCACGGGCTCGGCGTGCGCGGCGTCGGCGGGCGGGGTCTGATCCACGAAGCGGGCTTGGCCGGGGCGCCGGACGTGGTGATGACCACGACGATGTCGAAGTCGCTGGGCAGTCAGGGCGGTCTGGTGCTTGGACCTGCCGCAGTGCGGGACCACCTGATCGATTCCGCCCGCACGATGATCTTCGATACCGGCCTTGCCCCGGCGGCTGTCGGCGCAGCGCTGGCCGCGCTGCGGGTGCTGGCCGATGAGCCGGCTCGTGCCGCGGCCGTGATCGAGCGCGCGCGCCGGCTCGCCGAGATCTGCGACGTCCCCGAAACGCCCGAGTCGGCGGTGGTGTCGGTCATCCTCGGCGATCCCGAGGTTGCGGTGGCCACGGCGACCGCGTGCCTCGAGGCCGGGGTGCGGGTCGGCTGTTTCCGGCCGCCGACCGTGCCGGCGGGTACGTCGCGGTTGCGGCTGGCCGCGCGGGCGTCGCTCACCGAGGATGAGATGGACACCGCGCGCGAGGTTCTGACCGCGGTCCTGTCCGGGTGGTCACGATGAGCGTCTTGGTCATCACCGGAACCAACACCGGTGTCGGCAAGACCGTCGCGACCGCGGTGTTGGCCTGCAACGCTCGGCTCAATGGGCACGACGTTGCGGTGTGCAAACCGGTGCAGACCGGAACTGCGGACGGCGACGATGACCTGGCCGAGGTCGGTCGGTTGTCCGGGGTGACCGAACTGCTCGGCGGGGCGCGCTACCCGCAGCCGCTGGCCCCTGCGGCTGCCGCGGAACTCGCCGGCCTGCCGCTGCCGAGCGCTGACGAGCTACTGGCTGCGATCCGCGGCGTCGACCGGCCCGACCGGCTGACGTTGGTCGAGGGCGCGGGTGGCCTCCTGGTTGAACTCGCCGCCGACGGGGTGACGCTCCGCGACCTGGCGGTGGCGCTGTCCGCGCCGGTGCTAGTCGTTACCGAGGCGGTGCTCGGCACCCTCAACCACACCGCGTTGACGCTGGAAGGGATTGCCGCCAAAGGGCTTTCGTGCGCCGGATTGGTGATCGGCAGTTGGCCGGCGGAGCCGGGCGCCGCCGAGAAGTCCAATCGTGACGCGTTGGCCACGCTGGGGGAGGTGCGCGCTGCGCTGCCGTCCGGCGTGGCCTCGGTATCGCCGCTTGATTTCGAGCTGTTCAGCGCGCGGGCGTTCGACCCGGACTGGGTCGCCGGTCTGATCTGAGCCGTGAGCGCGTGTTGATCAGCTCCGTGGGTCGTCGATCAACGCCCGCTGGGCGGCCAGCCCGTCGGTGAGCAACCGCAGGCCGAAGGCGAACCCCGCCGACGGCTGCGTGGACAGCGCCGACTGGTGCTCGGGCAGGGCGGCTCCTGCCGCGTCCCATTGCAGCCGGGATTGCTCGTCGGCGGTGGCGCCGAGCACGAAGTGCAGCACCGTGCGCGCGGCCTGCATCCGGTGCTCGGTGTCGACACCGGCTTCGCCGGCCGCCTCGGCCAGCACGACCAGGATCTGCTCAACGGCACGGGACTGTCCGGCGGCGAAGCTGGCCGAGACCAGCTCGGCTCCGTCGGTGTGCGAAAGCAGCGCGTCACGCAATGCCCGGCACACCCCTTCGATGCGCTCCCGCCATCCGGCGGCAGACAGATCTGCGCAGGCCGGCGCCAGCATCTGGTCGGTCACCGCGCCG
Organism: Mycolicibacterium sp. CH28; assembly: GCF_004745805.1. Taxonomy (GTDB): domain Bacteria; phylum Actinomycetota; class Actinomycetes; order Mycobacteriales; family Mycobacteriaceae; genus Mycobacterium. Next base: position 259,725 of record NZ_SRLQ01000001.1, read on the forward strand.
AGCAACTCCTGTTTGTTGGCGAAGTGCCAGTACAGCGCGCCGGGGCTGACGTCGAGTTCGCGGGCCAGTCGGCGCATGCTGAGGTCGGCAATCCCGTAGTCGTCCAGGATCGCCGCCGCCTTGGCGACCACGTCGCGTTTGTGCAGCTGCACACGGGTACTCTAACCTGAACACTGTTCAAGTTCGACCATCTCAGGAGGACCGCGGGTGACGCAGGCAGCTGTGGACGTATTGGCACTGGCTCGTGAGCAGGTCCTCGAGCGCGGCGAAGGCCTCTCCCGTGATCAGATTCTGGAGGTCCTGCGGCTGTCTGACGACCGGCTCGACGACCTGCTGGCGCTGGCCCATGAGGTGCGGATGCGTTGGTGCGGCCCTGAGGTCGAGGTCGAAGGCATCATCAGCCTGAAAACCGGTGGCTGCCCAGAGGATTGCCATTTCTGCTCGCAGTCGGGTCTGTTCGCCTCGCCGGTGCGCAGCGCCTGGCTGGACATCCCGAGCCTGGTCGAGGCGGCCAAGCAGACCGCGAAATCCGGTGCCACTGAGTTCTGCATCGTGGCGGCCGTGCGCGGACCCGACGAGCGGCTGCTGGCACAGGTGGCCGCCGGCATCGAGGCGATCCGCAACGAGGTCGAGATCCACATCGCCTGCTCACTGGGCATGCTCACCCAGGAGCAGGTCGATCGGCTCGCCGAGATGGGTGTGCACCGCTACAACCACAACCTCGAAACCGCGAAGTCGTTCTTCCCCAATGTGGTGACCACGCATACCTGGGAGGAGCGCTGGGGCACCTTGCAGATGGTGCGCGACGCCGGCATGGAGGTCTGCTGCGGCGGCATCCTCGGCATGGGTGAAACGCTGGAGCAGCGCGCCGAGTTCGCGGCTGACCTGGCCGAACTCGATCCGCACGAGGTGCCGCTGAACTTCCTGAACCCCCGGCCCGGGACGCCGTTCGGTGATCTCGAGGTGCTGCCCGCTGCCGAGGCGCTCAAGGCGGTGGCCGCCTTCCGCCTCGCGCTGCCGCGCACGATGCTGCGGTTCGCTGGCGGTCGCGAGATCACGCTGGGCGACCTGGGCGCCAAGCAGGGCATCCTCGGCGGCATCAACGCCGTGATCGTCGGGAACTACCTGACCACACTGGGCAGGCCGGCCGAGGCGGACCTCGAATTGCTCGAGGATCTGCAGATGCCGATCAAAGCTCTCAACGCCAGCCTGTAGCCCGACTATCTGTACAAAGGCAAGGTGATGGTCGAACAGCTGCCCGCACCGGTAGGTGCCGGGGTCTACAACGTCTACACCGGCGCCGCTGCAGGCAGTGTGCTGCCCACCGCGGCGCAGCTGGGGCTCGAACCGCCCCGGTTCTGCGCGGAATGTGGTCGCCGGATGGTGGTCCAGGTCCGCCCGGACGGCTGGTGGGCGAAGTGCTCCCGGCATGGTCGAGTGGACTCCCATGATCTTGAGGTGCAGCGATGATCCCGCAGGCCCAGCCGCGGCTGTCGCGGCTGCGCGCGGCGGTCTTGGTCGTCGTCGGGCTGGCACTCGCGGGCGCGGCAGTGGGGGTGCTGTGGTCCTGGATGGCCCCGCCCGCGCACGGCGTCGTCGCACTGACCAAGTCTGGGCAGCGGGTGCAGGCCTACCTGGGCAGTGAATCCGACCATCTGTTCGTCGCCTCGGCGATGCTGATCGGGCTGTTGACATCGCTGGCGATCGTGGCTGCCGTGCTGGCGTGGCAGTGGCGGGCCCACCGCGGGCCGGTCATCGCGACGGCGCTGTGGGTCGGTCTGGCCGCGGCCGCAGCCGCCGCGGCCGGCGTCGGTGCGGCGCTGGTGCATTGGCACTACGGGGCCAATCCCTTCGACACCGCCCCGGTGACCCCGCAGAACCGGGTCTTCTACTACTCCGAGGCACCGCCGGTGTTCTTCGCGCACGGCCCGTTGCAGATCGCGACGACGCTACTGTTCCCGGCCGCGATCGGGGCGCTGGTCTACGCATTGATGGCGGTGGCGACCCCGCGTGACGACCTGGGTGCCTGGCCGCCCATGGAACATCCGGCGCTGCGCGTCCCAGCCTGATCAGAGCGGGCGGAACGGAACCCGGCCGCCGGACATGACCCGGGCCACGATCCCACCGAGGCGCCACATCCCGGCATAGGTCATCGGGTTGAGCAGCGTCGGCCAGGTAGTCCGCACGATGTGCTCATCGATCGGCCGGCCGGCGAAGCGGTCGGTCAACCAGCGCAGTGTCATCGGCGCCGACATCGGGTGCAGCAGCATGTGCTCACTGAACATGTCGCGGTGGTAGGTCACCGGCGCCCCGCCCGAGGAGTAGGTGTCCGCCAGGTCGTCGATGTCCTCGACCGCGATCACCGAGTCGTGCACCGCCTGGACGATCAGCATCGGGAGCCTGGGGATCGTACCGCCGAGTTTGATGTCGTCGAAGACGTACTGCACCTCGGGCATCGCCAGCACCTCGTCGAGCGGTGGGCGCACCAGGTGGTCCATGTCCGTTTTGAACAGCCGGATGATCGCCTCGACGGTGGTCATCCGCTCCAGTCGCCGCAGTAGCGCAAGGCCGTCGTCGGTGGCGTGTTCCTCGATGATCCGGTTCAGCTCCGGATAGGTCTTGGTCAGCGCGGATACCACCAGCGCGGGCAGCGCCGCCAGATAGGAGCCGTTGAGCCGACGGAATGTGTTGCCCAGGTCGCCGACCGGTGAGCCCAGCACGGCGCCGACGATGTTGAGTTCGGGGGCGTATTCGGCGTGGACCTGGGCCGCCCAGGCGCTGGCCAGCCCGCCGCCGGAGTAGCCCCACAGCCCGATCTGGCTGTCGCCGGACAGACCGAACCGCTCGAAGCTCAGCGCGGCCCGCAGACCGTCCAGGACGAAGTAGCCGGGTTCCTGCGGGGCGCCCCACATCCCGTCGGGACCTTCGTGGTCGGGAACCGACACCACCCAGCCTTCGGCCAGGGCGGCAGCGATCAGCAGGTATTCCAGCTGCGCCAGTGAGCCGACAGCCTTGGCGTGCCGGCGCAGCGCGTACGACGGGAAGCAGCGCGAGGTCAGCGCGTCGATGGCGCACTGGTAGGAGACGACGTTGCGAACCTGGTCGGGGGAATGGCCGGCCGGCATCAATACCGTCGTGGCGGTGGTCTGCGGCAAGCCGTTCAGGTCGGTGGTGCGGTAGAGGAGCTGGGTGGCCCGGACGCGCTGCGGGATCAGCCCCAGAAACCCCAGCTCGACGTCGCGAGAGCGCAGCACCGTGCCCGGCTCGGCGTGCTCGAAGCCAGGTGGTGCCTCGTAGAACGGGTCTTTGGCCGGCAGCACGGGACGCGCGCCGCGCCCGAGCTCTTCGTGCGGGGCGGCGCCGATCCATTCGGGACTTACGGTCCCGAGGGGGTTGGCCGGGTTCATTACTCCCTTCATACCTTAAGAAGGCTCTAAGAAGCCAGTCGACTCACCCGGGCGGTCGCAATGCGGCGAACTCGTCGGTGACCCGCAACTGCGAGTCGGTGAAGCGGTACAACGCTGCCGGCCGCCCGCCGCTGCGTCCCGGATGCGCGGTTGTTCCGGTCGGGGTGATGACACCGCGCCGGCCCAACACGCGCTGCAGGTTGGTCGCGTCCACCTGGTAGCCCAACGCCGCGCCGTAGATGTCACGCAGCGTCGAAAGCGCGAATTCTCTTGGTGTCAAGGCAAATCCGATGTTGGTATAGGACAGTTTGGCGACCAGCCTGGTGCGCGCGTGCTCCACCATCGGGGCGTGGTCGAAGGCCATCGGCGGCAACGCGTTGACCGGGTGCCAGCGGGTGTCCGAGGGCAGTTCCGGGGTGGCGGGGGAGGGCACCAATCCCAGGAAGGTCGAGGCGATGGTGCGCACGCCGGGAATCCGGCCGGGATCGGAGAAGACTGCGAGCTGCTCCAGGTGGGCGATCTCGCGCACGTCGACCTTCTCGGCGAGTTGTCGCCGGACCGAAGTGGTCAGGTCCTCATCGGCGCGCAGCCGGCCTCCGGGGAGTGACCACTTGCCCCGCTCGGGGGCCAGTGCGCGCTGCCATAGCAGCACGTTAAGGGTGGGTTTCCGGGAGCTGACATCGCCAACCTGGAATACGACGGCGAGCACTTCGTGTTCAGTGCTAGTATGACTCACGTTTTCGATTATAAGTCGAAAACCTACTCCGCAAGACAGGAGCCGGCGATGACGGTCTTGGATCGTGCAGATTCCCTCGATGACGCTGCTGGGGCCGGCCTGGCCGCGCGCATCACCGACGGCCCCGGTGGCTACGGCGGCGTGGTTGGCGACGAGGAGTGGGCCGCCGAGGTCCGCCGGCTGGCCACCCTGCACAACGCGACCATCCTGGCGCACAACTACCAGCTGCCGGCCATCCAGGATGTGGCCGATCACGTCGGAGACTCGCTGGCGTTGTCCCGCATTGCCGCGGAGGCCCCGGAGGACACCATCGTGTTCTGCGGTGTGCACTTCATGGCCGAGACGGCCAAGATCCTCAGCCCGGACAAGACGGTGCTGATCCCCGATCAGCGCGCCGGCTGCTCGCTGGCCGACTCGATCACCGCCGCGGAGCTGCGGGCCTGGAAAGACGAGTATCCCGACGCGGTCGTGGTCTCCTACGTCAACACCACCGCCGCGGTGAAGGCGCTGACCGACATCTGCTGCACCTCCTCCAACGCCGTCGAGGTGGTGGCCTCCATCCCCGCCGACCGCGAGGTGCTGTTCTGCCCCGACCAGTTCCTCGGTGCCCATGTGCGCCGGATGACCGGCCGGGACAACCTGCACATCTGGGCCGGCGAATGCCATGTGCACGCCGGCATCAACGGTGAGGAGCTGGCCGACCAGGCCCGCAGCCATCCCGACGCCGAACTGTTTGTGCATCCCGAATGCGGTTGCGCCACGTCGGCGTTGTACCTGGCCGGCGAGGGGGCTTTCCCGGCGGACCGGGTGAAGATCCTGTCCACCGGCGGCATGCTGGACGCGGCGAAGGCGTCGAACGCCAAGCAGGTCCTGGTAGCCACCGAGGTCGGCATGCTGCACCAGTTGCGCCGCGCCGCACCGGATATCGACTTCCAGGCCGTCAACGACCGCGCGTCGTGCAAGTACATGAAGATGATCACGCCCGCGGCGCTGCTGCGCAGCCTGGTCGAAGGTGCCGACGAGGTTCACGTCGATGCCGAAACCGCCCGACTGGCCCGGGCCAGCGTGCAGCGGATGATCGAGATCGGCCAGCCCGGCGGCGGAGAATGACGCGCCGGCCCGCAGCCTGCGGGCTGAACAGCGCGGGCGTGGACTGGCAGCAGCGCGCCGACGTCGTGGTGATCGGGACCGGCGTCGCCGGTCTTGCCGCGGCGCTGGCCGCACACCGAAAGGGCCGTCGCACAGTCATTTTGAGCAAGGCTGACGACACGGCGACGTTCTACGCGCAGGGCGGCATCGCGGTGGTTCTGCCCGACACCGATGATTCCGTCGACGCCCACGTGCGTGACACCCTTGCTGCCGGTGCTGGTCTGTGCGACCCGGACGCGGTGCGCTCGATCGTCGCCGACGGCCACCGTGCAGTGGTCGACCTGGTCAACGACGGTGCCCGCTTCGACGAGAGTGAGCCGGGCCGCTGGGCGCTGACCCGCGAAGGCGGCCACTCCCTGCGGCGCATCATCCACGCCGGCGGTGACGCGACCGGCGCCGAGGTGCAGCGCGCGCTCGACCACGCCGCGGCCACCCTGGATATCCGGCGCAACCACGTCGCGCTGCAGATCCTGCACGACGGGTCCGCGGTCACCGGGGTGCTGGTCCGCAATGCCGACGGACTAGGTGTGGTGCACGCGCCGGCGGTCATTCTGGCCACCGGTGGGTTGGGCCACCTCTACAGCGCCACCACCAATCCGGAAGGTTCCACCGGCGACGGCGTCGCGTTGGCGCTGTGGGCCGGTGTCGGGGTCACCGACATCGAGTTCATCCAGTTCCACCCGACGATGCTGTTCGACCGCGACGGCTCCGGGCGCCGGCCGTTGATCACCGAGGCACTACGCGGTGAAGGCGCCGTGCTGCGCGACGCCCGCGGCGACTCGGTCACTGCCGGGGTGCACCCGCTGGGCGACCTGGCCCCGCGCGATGTGGTGGCCGCGGCGATCGAGGCTCGGCTGCGGTCATCCGGTGATGAGTGCGTTTTCCTCGACGCGCGGTCCATCGACCGGTTCGCCCAACGGTTCCCGACGGTCACCGCGGCCTGCCGCGCGGCGGGCATCGACCCCACCCGGGAGCCGATCCCCGTCGTTCCCGGCGCGCACTACAGCTGCGGCGGCGTGCGCACCGATGTGTACGGCCGTACCGAGCTTTCCGGGTTGTTCGCGGCCGGCGAGGTGGCCCGCACCGGCATGCACGGCGCCAACCGACTGGCCTCCAACAGCCTGCTCGAAGGTCTGGTGGTCGGCGCTCGCGCCGGCCGGGCCGCTGCCGAGCATGCCGCCGGGTCGTCGCCGCCGATGGCCAAGGCCGAACCGCGCCGGCGCGCCGCGCTGGACCGGCGGGTGCTGCAGACCGCGATGACCGAGTACGCCTCGGTGGTCCGCGATGCCAACGGATTGCGGCAGCTGGCCGATACCCTCGCCGCGGCGACGTCGCGGGCGACGACCTCCCGCGCCGACGCCGAGGACGTCGCGCTGACGACGACCGCCCGCGCGGTGGTCGCCGCGGCGCTGACCCGTACCGAATCCCGCGGCTGCCATCACCGCGGCGACTACCCCGATACCGACCCCGCGCAGGCCTTCAGCCGCACGTTGCATGGTGAGACAGCTGAGGTGTGCCTGCGATGACCCTCACCGATACCGAATTGGCCGAGGCGCGGGCCACCATCCGCCGCGGTCTCGACGAGGACCTGCGCTACGGCCCTGATGTCACGACGCTGGCCACCGTGCCCGAGGACGCCCGCACGGTGGCCGCTCTGGTGGCCCGCGAACCCGGCGTGGCGGCCGGGATAGATGTGGCGCTGCTGGTTCTCGACGAGGTACTCGGCGCCGGCGGCTACCAGATCGTCGACCGGGTCGAGGATGGCGCCCGGCTGGACGCCGGCGCGGTGCTGTTACGCGTGGAAGCACCCACCCGAGGTCTGCTGACCGCCGAGCGCACGTTGCTCAACCTGGTGTGTCACCTGTCGGGCATCGCCTCAGCCACCGCGGCGTGGGTGGCCGCGGTCGAGGGCACCCGGGCCAGTATCCGCGACACCCGCAAGACCCTGCCGGGGTTGCGCGCGCTGCAGAAGTACGCCGTTCGGGTCGGCGGCGGGGTGAACCACCGCATGGGGCTCGGTGACGCCGCACTGATCAAGGACAACCATGTGGCCGCCGCCGGGTCGGTGGTCGCCGCGCTGCGCGCCGTGCGGGCCGCCGCGCCGGAGCTGCCGTGCGAGGTCGAAGTGGACACCCTCGAGCAGCTTGACGAGGTCCTGGCCGAGGATGTCCAGCTAGTTCTGCTGGACAACTTCCCGGTCTGGCAGACCCAGATCGCCGTGCAGCGGCGGGACGCCCGTGCACCGGGTGTGCAGTTGGAGTCCTCTGGTGGGCTGAGCCTGGACTCCGCGGCGGAGTACGCCGGCACCGGGGTCGACTACCTGGCTGTCGGTGCCTTGACCCATTCGGTCCGGGTGCTCGACATTGGTCTGGATCTGTAAGCGGCTCAGGCGATGTCGGCGACGAATGCGCCGACGCCGCGCTTCACTCCGCCGCGGGCGATGCCCGGCAGCGACGGGTCGTCGGTGCCCGCCGCCACCACGCGGGGGTTCACCAGGTGCAGGTCGTGGCGTCCCAGGCGGATGTCGGCCTCGCCGGCGGCCAGGATGTTCTTGACCCAGTTGGTCTTGCCGTGGGCGAGCAGGACCGCCACGGTATCGCCCTTGCGATAGGCCGAGACGACGGTCTCGTACGGTGTGCCCGAGGTCCGGCCGCGGTGCTTGATCACTGACATACCCGGCAGATACTTGGCGATCGGCCGGATGGCCGGGTTGAAGTACTTGATCTGGAACTTCTCGAACCAGACCGGGAATTTCATGGGAACGCCGGGGGCGTTGTTGGGGTGGTCCTTGGTCGACGTCATAGTGGCCTACGTTAGGTCGTCAAGGCTGGCTCGTCAGCAGCGGCCGTGCTAGTGGGGGACTGCAGTAGGTCGAGCGCCTCACGCTGTTGGCGTTTGACGGCCTTGCGTGCGGTGCGCCCCCCGCTGCGGCGGGCCGCCCGGCGCAGCTTGCGGCGGGCCCGTGCGGTGGGCAGTGACGCCAGTACCGCGGGGTCGACGCCGGCCGGTGGGGCGGCGGCGATGAGGTGGACCAGCCGGCGACGTTCGTAGCGCAGCAGCAGGGCCACGGCGACGCCGAACACCGCGATGTTGATCGCGAACTTGCCCAGGATGCCGGGGACGGGAGCGTCCCAGACGAAGTGCATGAGCGGGCCGGCGGCCAGCAGCGGAAGCGCTACCAGCACCCGCCGCGGCCAGCTCCAGCTGGCCCGGTCGGCGAAGGTGGGCAGCAGAATCAGCACGCCCACAGTCACCACCGACGTGTACGCCCAGTGCGCCGGGATGGCGGTGAGGATCCGGATCAGCAGGTTCTGTCCCGCGCCGGACAGATCCGAGTCCAGGCTCGTCAGCGCATCATTGGTCGCGTAGCTGAGGTCCTCCATCACGTCGAACCCGAATCCGACGAACATGCCGACGAGCAGGGCCTGTGAGATCCGGTTGAACAGCGCGCCGCACAACAACAGGATGAGCACCGCGCACAGTGCCTTGGCGGCCTCCTCGATGAACGGCGCGGTCAGGGCTGGAGCCCAGAGGGTGAGCGTGTCCGGCTCGATATAGCGGGCTAAGACGGAGGCCAGCGCGGTGTTGCCGTTCATCGCCATCATCAGGGCGATCGTTCCGCCCAGCACGGCGCCGGCTACTAGCACCTGGGGGTAGTGGCGCACGCTGCGGTACGGATCGAACTTGTACATCAGCCAGACCAGAAACACGATGAACGCCAACCAGATTGGGCTGAGCAGGATCTCGGCGGCCATCGTCTCGTGGATCGCGCTACCGTATTCCAGCAGCAGGCCGAACGCGCCGATGACGACGGCGGCGACATAGAGCCAGAACAGCGCGGATTCGGGCCGGTAGACCACCGGTCGTCGCAGCGGCTCGGTCACTGCTGCCCCTTGGAGATCAGGTCGATGACTTGGCTTATCGGCGGTGCGGGCTGCTCGGGGGTGCCGAGTGATATCACCGAGACGATGACGTCGTTGTCGTGTACGAAGGCGCACGTCCCGGTCGTCGATTCGGTGACGACGACGCAGGTGCTGCCGTCCAGTTTGCCGTCGGGGGAGGCGACGTGGCCGCCGTCGAGTGCTGAGGTGAAGCCCTGGATGCGGTGGAGCCGGATGAGCCGGTCGGTCACCGCTTCGGGGTCGCGCTGGTCGAGATCGAACGCCTCGACAACGACGGTGACCCCGTCGTTGCGCAGCACCGCGCTGGTGCCCTGGTCGAGAGCCTCCCAGCCCTGCGGCGTTTCCACGGCCACGACATTGCCCTCGTCGGTGACGGCGGTGATCTGATCGGACGCCGTCTCGGCCGCACTCCACTCGCGTTCCGGCAGGGCCGCATCCAGGATCATCGGCACCAGCGGCACGGCGAGCATCAAGACACCGAGGACGACGGCGGCGGGCTTTTGGCTGAGCCGCTTACGGCGGGCTGTCTGGGCCGTCACGGTGGTGGAGGTGGTGGGGCCCGGGATCATTGATCCGTGCCCGGCACGTGCTTCGGTGCCGAATCCAACACTGCGTACACCCCGATTCTGGTCGCTTCCAAGGCGTTCATCGTGCCATGCACTCGTGAAAGAAGCAGCGCACCCTCGATCAGCGCGACGACCGCAAGGCTGGTTTGCTCCGCTGCGTCCTCTGAGAGCCCGTCAGCCCGGAGCCGCTCGGCCAGGGCCGCGGACCAGCTCGCGAAAGCTCGCGCCGACGCGTGACGGATCAGGGGGCTGGCGTTGACCGCCTCGGTCGCGATCGGTTCGATCGGACAGCCGTCCCGCTCGTCGCCGGCCAGCCCCGCGGCTAGTAGATCGATCCACAGGTCGACGACATTGGCGACCGGTTTGTCGCCGGCCAGTGCTCGCCGCAGGAGGTTCTCGATGTTGCGGCCTGCGTCTTCCACGACGGCGGCCGCCAGCTCCTGTTTGCCTTGCGGGAAGTGGTGATAAAGAGACCCGGCCTTGACCGCCGCGCCTTCCAGGATCTGGTTGATGCCGGTGGCGGCGTAGCCCTGCCGGCGGAACAGGACGGCCGAGGTCTCGATCAGTCTGGCGCGGCTGCGGTCGGGGCGGGGCATCCCTTGACAATACTTGAACGATCACTCAAGAATCTTGAGCAGCCAATGAAGGAAGAAGGAGGGTCCGGGGATGCGGCAGCTGATGTTCGAGGCTCCAGGACAGTTCGGGTGGCACGAGGTCGCCGACCCAACGATCTCCGTGCCCGAGCAGGCGATCGTGCGCCCGGTTGCCGTGGCGTGCTGCGACCTCGACGTCGGCGTGGCCCGGGGCGTGCTTCCGATACCGCCGGGGCACGCTGTCGGCCACGAGGGCTTGGCCGAGGTGGTTGCGGTCGGCGAGGCTGTCACCACGGTGGGGGTGGGTGATCGGGTCGTCGTGCCGTTCCAGATCAGCTGCGGCACCTGCCCGCCATGCCGTCGCGGTGTGACCGGGTCGTGCGGGTCGGTGCCGTTGATGGCGATGTACGGGATGGCGCCGCTCGCTGGGCTCGATGGCGGCGGATTCATGTCGGATCTGGTGTCGGTGCCCTACGCCGACGCGATGCTCGTGCGCGTTCCCGACGGGGTCGATCCCGTCGCCGCCGCTTCGCTGTCGGACAACATCCCCGATGCCTGGCGCGCGATCGGGACCTACCGTGGCGAGCTCGCCGCCCTGAATTCCACCGACCGGCGGGTCCTGGTCATGGGCAGGCTGTCGATCGGGCTCTACGCCGCGGCGCTGGCCTCGGCGCTGGGTGCACACGTCGACTACGTCGACACCGACCCGGGCCGGCTGGCTGCCGCGGAGAAACTCGGCGCCGTCGCCCACGACCGATCCAAGCCGGACAAGACCTGGGCGCCGTATCCGATAACCGTGCACACCACGGCCGACCCGGTACTGCTTGCCGCGACCCTGCGGGCGACCTGGCCCGACGGAGTGTGCACCGACACCGGCATCTACTACCAGGGCGCTGTCGAGATGCCCCTGCTGGCGATGTACACCCGGGGGGTGCGATTCGTGACCGGCAGGGTCAACGCGCGGGCGGTCATCCCCGAACTGCTCGACGTCCTGGCCGCCGGTTGTGACCTGTCTCCGGTGGTCGAACGGGTGCTGCCGTGGGACGAGGCGCCCCGGGCGTGGCCGGAGATGACCGGTAAGACCGTGTTCACCCGGGCTGGTTAGGTCGTCACGCCGCGGCGCACCAGCGACAGCACCACCGCCGCAGTGGCGAACAGTCCGGAGAACGTGCGGTTCATCAACCGTTGCTGACGCGGAGTGCGCAGCCAGCCCAGCAGCCGTGCTGCCAGTCCGGTGTAGCCGCCCATCACCACCAGGTCGACCACCACCATCGTGGCCGCGATGGCCAGGTATTGCGGCAGCAGCGGTGCGGTCGGCACCACGAACTGCGGCAGCACCGCGAGCAGGAACACCAGTCCCTTGGGGTTGGTGACGTTGACCAGAAACCCGCGTGTCAACAGGGCCAGCCGCCCACGGCTGGCATCCCCGTTGAGCTGTTCGCCCAGGTCACCGGGCGCGGTTCGCCACTGCCGCACGGCCAGGTAGACGAGGTAGACCACGCCGATCCACTTGATCACGGTGAACGCCACCACGGACTGCGCGACGGCGGCGCCCAGGCCGACGGCGACGGCCGCCAATTGAACCATCAGACCGATCTGCAGCCCGGTGATGTTCCAGTAACCGCGGCGCAGACCACAGGTCAGGCCGGTGGCCATGGACTGGATCGCACCGGCACCGGGGGAGACGCTGATCGCGATCGAGGCGCCGACGAAGGCCAGCCACAGGTCCCATTGCATGGTGGCAGTATCCGGGCGATCCGGCGCCACGCTCAATCGATTTTTAATCGGATGCACTGATCAGGGACAATTGAACCGATGACCAGCTTCGCGATGAACCGGATCGATCTGCGCGGGCGCACGCTGACCGCGGCCCAGCTGCGCTCGGCGCTGCCACGCGGGGGTGTGGACGTCGACGCCGTCGTGCCGACAGTGCGCCCGATCGTTGATGATGTCGCCGCACGGGGTGCGGTGGCGGCCCTGGAGTACGGCGAGAAATTCGATCGGGTGCGCCCGGCGGCGGTCCGCGTTCCGGTGAGCGACCTCGAGGCCGCATTGGCCGCGCTGGACCCCGCCGTGCGGACCGCGCTCGAGGTCGCCATCGACCGCACCCGCGCCGTCCACGCCGACCAGCGCCGGACCGACACCACCACGTTGTTCGACTCGGGCGCATCGGTGACCGAACGTTGGGTGCCGGTTGAGCGGGTGGGTCTGTACGTGCCGGGCGGTAACGCGGTCTACCCGTCGAGCGTCGTGATGAATGTGGTGCCCGCACAGGCCGCCGGGGTTGAGTCGCTCGTGGTGGCCAGCCCGCCGCAGGCCGACGTGCAGGGCCGCTTCCAGGGCCTGCCGCACCCGACGATCCTGGCCGCAGCCCGGTTGCTCGGCGTCGACGAGGTGTGGGCGGTCGGTGGAGCCCAGGCGGTGGCGCTGCTGGCCTTCGGTGGTACCGACACCGACGGCGCGGAGCTGGCCCCGGTTGACATGATCACCGGCCCGGGCAACATCTATGTCACCGCTGCCAAGCGGATCTGCCGCTCGCAGGTCGGCATCGACGCCGAGGCCGGCCCCACCGAGATCGCGATCCTGGCCGACCACACCGCCGATCCGGTCCACGTCGCCGCCGATCTGATCAGCCAGGCCGAACATGACGTGATGGCCGCCAGTGTCCTGGTGACCGACAGCCTCACGCTGGCCGAGGCCACCGAAACCGAACTGGCCGTGCAGTTGACCACCACCAAGCACCGGGAGCGCGTCACCGAGGCCTTGCGCGGGCGCCAGTCGGGCGTCGTGCTGGTCGACGACATCGACACCGGGGTGCGCGTGGTCAACGCCTACGCCGCCGAGCACCTGGAGATCCAGACCGCCGACGCCAACGAGGTGGCAAGCCGCATCCGGGCCGCCGGGGCAATCTTCGTCGGCCCGTGGTCGCCGGTCAGTCTCGGCGATTACTGCGCCGGCTCCAACCACGTGCTGCCCACGGCGGGTTGCGCGAGGCACTCCAGCGGCCTGTCGGTGCAGACCTTCCTGCGCGGCATCCACGTCGTGGACTACACCGAGGCAGCACTCAAAGACGTTGCCGGCCATGTCATCACGTTGGCCAAGGCTGAGGATCTGCCGGCCCACGGCGAGGCGGTCCGCCGCAGGTTCGAACGGTGAGCCTGCCCGGCGCCGGTGTGACGCTGGCCGACCTTCCGCTGCGCGACGACCTGCGCGGCAAATCCCCGTACGGTGCGCCGCAACTCGATGTCCCGGTGCGGCTCAACACCAACGAGAACCCGCACCCGCCGAGCCAGGCGCTGGTCGATGATGTCGCGCGCTCGGTCGAGCAGGCCGCTGCCGACCTGCACCGCTATCCCGACCGCGACGCAGTCGAGCTGCGCCGCGACCTGGCCGCCTACCTGAGTACTCAGACCGGGGTCGAGGTTGGTTTCGAAAATGTCTGGGCGGCGAACGGATCCAATGAAATCCTGCAGCAACTGTTGCAGGCGTTCGGCGGCCCCGGGCGCAGCGCAGTCGGCTTCGTGCCGTCCTACTCGATGCACCCGATCATCTCGATCGGCACCCAGACCGAGTGGATCGAGTCGGTGCGGGCGGCTGACTTCAGTCTCGACGTCGACGCGGCGGTGGCCGTGATCGCCGACCGGCAACCCGACGTGGTCTTCGTCACCAGCCCCAATAACCCGACGGGGCAGAGTATTCCGCTGGACGACCTGCGCCGCATCCTCGACGCCATGCAGCACGGTGTGTTGATCGTCGACGAGGCCTATGGCGAATTCTCCAGCCAGCCCAGCGCGATCGCGCTCATCGACGACTATCCCACCCGGGTCATCGTCTCGCGCACGATGAGCAAGGCGTTCGCGTTCGCCGGCGGTCGGCTGGGCTATCTGGTGGCCGCACCCGCGATCATCGACGCCGTGCTTCTGGTGCGCCTGCCCTACCACCTCTCGGTGGTCACCCAGGCAGCCGCGCGGGCCGCGCTGCGCCACGCCGACGACACGCTGGGTAGCGTCGCCACGCTGATCGCCGAGCGGGAGCGCGTCAGCAGCGCGCTGAGCGAATTCGGGTTCCGGGTGATCCCCAGCGACGCCAACTTCGTGTTGTTCGGCGAGTTCGCCGATGCCGCCACCGCCTGGCAGCACTACCTGGACGCCGGCATCCTGATCCGCGACGTCGGCATCCCCGGATATCTGCGCACCACAATCGGATTGGCCGAGGAGAACGACGCCTTCCTGGCTGCCAGTGCCCGGCTGGCCACTTCTGAACTGGCCCAACTAGGAGCGACATGAGCCGTATCGCAAAGGTGGAGCGCAAGACCCGGGAGTCCGACATCGTCGTCGAGCTCGATCTCGACGGCACCGGGGACGTCAGTGTGCACACCGGTGTGCCGTTCTTCGACCACATGCTGACCTCGCTGGGCACGCACGCCAGCTTCGACCTGACGATCACTGCCCAGGGTGACGTCGACATCGAGGGCCATCACACCATCGAGGACACTGCGATCGTGCTGGGGACCGCGCTGGGGCAGGCCCTCGGCGACAAGGGGGGCATCCGCCGCTTCGGTGACGCCTTCATCCCGATGGACGAGACGCTGGCCCACGCCGCGGTCGACGTCTCGGGCCGGCCGTACTTCGTGCACACCGGCGAACCGGACTACCTGGTCGATTTCACCATCGCCGGATCGGGCGTGCCTTACCACACGGTGGTCAACCGCCACGTGTTCGAGTCGCTGGCCTTCAATGCCCGCATCTCGCTGCATGTGCGCACGATTTACGGACGCGACCCGCACCACATCACCGAGGCCCAGTACAAGGCTGTGGCCCGGGCCCTGCGCCAAGCCGTCGAACCGGATCCGCGGGTGTCGGGCGTGCCGTCCACCAAAGGTTCACTGTGACAGCTAGATCCGTCGTGGTCCTGGACTACGGCTCGGGCAACCTCCGCTCGGCGCAGCGGGCGCTGGAACGTGTCGGCGCCGACGTCGAGGTCACCGCGGACCGTGAGCGTGCGCTGGCCGCCGACGGTCTGGTGGTCCCCGGTGTCGGCGCTTTCGAGGCCTGCATGACCGGGCTGCGTGGGATCGGCGGCGAGCGCATCATCGCCGACCGGGTGGCGGCCGGCCGGCCGGTGCTCGGCGTGTGCGTGGGTATGCAGATCCTGTTCGCCCGCGGTGTGGAGTTCGGCGTCGAGTCGACCGGCTGCGGCCAGTGGCCGGGATCGGTCACTCGGCTGGACGCGCCGGTGATTCCGCACATGGGCTGGAACGTGGTCGACGCCGCGCCGGGTAGCACGCTGTTCAAGGGGCTGGATGCCGACACCCGCTTCTACTTCGTGCATTCCTATGCCGCCCAGACGTGGGAAGGCGCACCCGATGCGCTGTTGACCTGGGCCACCCATCACGTGCGGTTCCTGGCCGCCGTCGAAGACGGTCCGCTGTCGGCGACACAATTTCATCCGGAGAAGAGCGGTGACGCTGGCGCGGCACTGCTCGCCAATTGGGTTGAGGGGCTGTAAGAGTGCCATTGATTCTTCTTCCTGCCGTCGACGTGGTCGAGGGCCGTGCGGTGCGTCTGGTTCAAGGTAAGGCCGGCAGTGAGACCGAATACGGCTCGGCGCTGGACGCGGCGCTGACCTGGCAGCGCGACGGGGCGGAGTGGATCCACCTGGTGGACCTCGACGCCGCCTTCGGGCGAGGCTCCAACCGGGAGCTGCTGGCCGAGGTGGTCGGCCAATTGGACGTGAACGTCGAACTTTCCGGCGGTATCCGCGACGACGAGTCGCTCAAGGCCGCCCTGGCCACCGGCTGCGCCAGGGTCAACATCGGCACTGCGGCACTGGAGAACCCGCTGTGGTGCGCGGCGGCGATCGCCGAGTACGGCGACAGGGTGGCGGTCGGCCTCGACGTCCAGATCGTCGAGGGGGCCCACCGGCTGCGCGGGCGTGGGTGGGAGACCGACGGCGGGGATCTGTGGCAGGTGCTCGAGCGCCTCGACAGCGAGGGGTGCTCGCGGTTCGTCGTCACCGACGTCACCAAGGACGGCACGCTGACCGGACCGAACCTCGACTTGCTCGAAGGCGTGGGGGAGTGCACCGACGCGCCGGTGATCGCATCTGGCGGGGTGTCGAGCCTGGATGATCTGCGGGCGATCGCGACCCTGACCGACAGCGGCGTGGAGGGCGCGATCGTTGGAAAGGCGCTCTATGCGGGCCGATTCACGCTGCCGGAGGCGCTGGCCGCGGTGAGCCAGTAACGCCGATGGCAGTGCAGTCGGGAGACCTCGAAGCCTTGGTGGCCCAAGCCGCGGTGATCCTGGACGAGGCGTCCGCACCGTTCCTGGCCGGGCACCGGGCGGACTCCGCGGTGCAGAAGAAGGGTAATGACTTCGCCACCGAGGTTGACCTGGCCATCGAACGACAGGTGGTCGCGGCGCTGGAGTCGGCCACCGGGATCGGGGTCCACGGTGAGGAATTCGGCGGCGCCGACATCGACTCCTCGCTGGTGTGGGTGCTCGACCCGATCGACGGCACGTTCAATTACGCCGCCGGCTCCCCGATGGCCGCGATCCTGCTGGGGCTGCTTCGCGACGGCGAACCGGTGGCCGGGCTGACCTGGCTGCCGTTCACCGACCAGCGCTACACCGCGGTGCTGGGCGGGCCGGTGTACTACAACGGCGTCGCCCAGCCGCCGATCGGCCGCAGCGACATCGGGCAGTGCGTCATGGGCATCGGCACATTCAACGTCGACTGGCAGGGCCGCTTCCCAGGGCGGTATCGGCTGGCGGTGTTGGAGAACCTGAGTCGGGTGTGCTCGAAGCTGCGCATGCACGGCGCCACCGGTATCGACATCGCCTACGTGTCGGCCGGAATCCTCGGTGCGGCCATCAGTTTCGGTGACCACATCTGGGACCATGCCGCCGGGGTCGCGCTGGTGCGCGCCGCCGGAGGAATCGTCACCGACCTGTCCGGGCAGCAGTGGACGCCATCGTCGCGCTCGGCGCTGGCCGCTGCGCCCGGCGTGCACGAGCACGTGATAGAGATCTTGGAGCGGGTCGGCTCACCGGAGGAGTACCGGTAATGGATGTTGCAGTTCGTGTCATTCCCTGCCTGGATGTCGACGCCGGACGCGTCGTCAAGGGGGTGAACTTCGAAAACCTGCGTGACGCAGGAGATCCCGTCGAGCTTGCCGCCGCCTACGACGCCGAGGGGGCCGACGAGCTGACCTTTCTGGACGTCACGGCGTCCTCATCGGGCCGGGCGACAATGCTCGACGTGGTGCGCCGCACCGCAGAGCAGGTCTTCATCCCGCTCACCGTGGGTGGGGGGGTGCGTTCGATTGCCGACGTCGACGCGCTGTTGCGCGCCGGTGCCGACAAGGTGTCGGTGAATACCGCCGCGATTGCCCGCCCGGAGTTGTTGGCCGAGCTGTCCCGGCAGTTCGGCTCGCAGTGCATCGTGCTGTCGGTCGACGCACGCACGGTGCCCGTGGGCTCGGCACCCACCCCGTCGGGCTGGGAAGTGACCACCCATGGTGGACGACAGGGGACCGGTATCGACGCGGTCGAATGGGCAACGCGGGGAGCCGAACTCGGAGTCGGCGAGATTCTGCTGAACTCGATGGACGCCGACGGTACCAAGGCGGGTTTTGACCTGGCGATGCTGCGCGCCGTGCGTAAGGCCGTCACGGTGCCGGTGATCGCCAGCGGCGGCGCCGGTGCGGTGGGGGATTTCGCACCCGCCGTGCACGCCGGTGCGGATGCGGTGTTGGCCGCCAGCGTCTTCCACTTCCGCGAGCTGACCATCGGAGAGGTGAAGGCGGCGATGGCCGCAGAGGGGATCACCGTCCGATGAGCGCAGCGAAGAGGACGAATCGAGCTGGAGTCCGATGAGCGCAGCGAAGAGGACGAATCGGGGGGATGTCCGATGAGCGCAGCGAAGAGGACGAATCGAGCTGGAGTCCGATGAGCCTCGAGCCCGACATTGCCGGCCGCCTCAAGCGCGATGCCAATGGGCTGTTCGCGGCGATCGCCCAGGAGCATGGCACCGGCACGGTGCTGATGGTGGCATGGATGGACGATGAGGCATTGGCCCGCACTCTGGCCACCCGGGAGGCGACCTACTACTCGCGCTCCCGCGGCGAGTACTGGGTCAAGGGTGCAACCTCGGGACACACCCAGCATGTGCACTCGGTGCGGCTGGACTGCGACGGCGACGCGGTGCTGCTGGAGGTCGACCAGGTCGGCGGGGCCTGCCACACCGGCGACCACAGCTGTTTCGACGCCGATCAGCTGCTGGGCCCGGCGACGGCCTGACCGGCGATCGGCATGCCCGGTTGACTTAACCTCCGGGTAACCCGAGTTGCTCGCACAACAGGAGTGCGACTTCGGTTTCCAGTCGATTCTGGTGTACCGACCGCCCCAGCTGTTCTTCTGCTTGCCGTACTCGGTAGTGAACGGTGTTCTTGTGTACGTGCATTCGTGCGGCGGTGTCGGTGTAGCTGCCCTGGCTGTCGAGGAACTCTCGCAATGTCTCGCGGAGCCGAGCGGACGTGTCGTCCTTGCCCATCAGCCCGCCCAAGAGTTGCTGGGCCCACGCATCGACATCGGGTAGACGATCGACGACCAGGCCGGCCAACCCGACATCGGAGTGAAATGTCACCTGGTTTCGTTGCCTGTTGGCGAGTGCAACCGTGCGCGCCGCCTCCGCTTGGCGGAACGTTCGCCGGAATCCGGCGAGCCCGGACGCGATCCTGCCGACCGCCAGGTGTACGCCGGGGTCTTCCGCCAACACGTCGGCCAGGGCCCTAGCGTCCAGTGCGAGCCGCCCCGCCGATGATGCCCAGACCCACCCGTGCTGATCGTCGACCGACACACTCATCGTGCTGGCGCCCGTCGCAGCCTTCATCGCGTTGGTACCAATCCGGAGCAAATGGGGAAGGCGCACGGCGCTATCGGTGCACCAGACGAGGGCCGCAACATTCCAGCCGCGCAACGATGTTGACAGCATCTGCTCAGCAGCACGCACGTCGATGTCGGGGGTTTCCAGCACAGCTTTGAGCGCGGCGGCGCGGGCTGCATCGGAGCGGGCGTCCCAACGCCGCCGTTCGTCTTCGTAGATGTCGATGATGTCTTCGATCACCCGGTCGATGTAGCCATTGGTGATGAGGGCGATGTGGCTGGTCGCGGCGAGCGCGCCGGGGGTGGGCAAGTCGAGCTCGCCGATGTCGGTGATTGCCCATTGGACGAACATGTGCTCGCCGAGCCGATATGCGCGCAGCAGTCCTTCGAGAGACAGGTCGTGCTGGGCGAATCGACGCGCGTATTCCACGGCGGCTGGCGGAACGGTGATGTCGTCGAGCGAGATGCCCAACGCCAGCATGTCGACGATCGCCGTCACGTTCGACGACGTGCTGGCGATCATGAGTTGTTCGACTTCGTCATCATGATGGAATTCGGGAATAGCGTCCACGAACATGCTGACCATGGCCCCAGTCCGGGTCGTCAATCGCGCCTTCAGGCTGGCGGCAACGGTGTGCACGATGCCTTCCACATTGTCGGACATGCTGGCAATCTAGACCCCACCGCCGGTGCGCGAACGCGGTTCGCGCGGCGACGGACTTTTGTGCCGCGAGTACAACCCTGCCCTCAATTACTGGTCTGCCGGTCCGTGGTGGTCTTCCCCGACCGTCTCTACCTTGATGACTGTTGTGTGAGTCACACCACCCAGTCCGATGTGAGGTGCCAGAAATTGTCGATTGCCGAACTGCCATACACGCGCGCTTGCGCAGCGCCGACCGGGCACTGCCTGGCCGACGATTCGACACGGCTGGGCAATCGAGAGTTCGCTCGTCGGGTGGAGGTCGCGGCGGCCGTTCTGCGTGACCGCGGTGTCGTGCCCGGGGCAATCGTCGCCGTGTGCCTGCCAAATTGTGTTGATCTGGTGGTTACCATCTTCGCCGCATGGCGCCTGGGCGCTGCGGTCACGCCGGTTAATCCGGCACTGACGGCCGAAGAAGCGCGATACCAGGTCGAAGACGCCGGGGCGGTAATCGTCATTGCCGCCGATGACCGGCCCGGCAGCGTCGAGGTCGGCCAACTGTCGGTGGATACTGCCGATCATGCTGTCCCAGAACCGGTCCCGTCGGCGGACGACGACCTGGCATTGGTCATCTACACCAGCGGGACCACCGGCCGGCCCAAAGGTGTCATGCTCGACCACGGCAACGTCAATGCGATGGTGCGGATGATCGTCGACGGACTGGAACTGACTGCCGAGGATCACAGCTTGCTGATCCTGCCGCTGTTCCATGTCAACGGCGTCGTAGTCAGCATTCTCGCGCCGCTGCTCGCAGGCGGTCAGGCAACGATCACCAGGCGGTTTTCGGCGTCGTCTTTCTTCGATCTCGTCGAGCGCGTCCAGCCGACGTATTTCTCTGCGGTACCGGCCATCTACGCGATGCTGGTCGCCCAGCCAGACGGACAGGCCGAGATGTCCTCACTGCGGTTGGCGGTGTGCGGCGCAGCGCCGATGCCCGCAGAACTCATCGGCAGGTTCGAATCGCGTTTCGGTGTGCCGATCGTCGAGGGCTACGGCCTGTCCGAGGGTACCTGCGCCTCAACCCTGAATCCGCTTGCCGGACCGCGCAAACCCGGCACTGTGGGAAGGCCACTGCGGGGACAGACGGTGGCAGTTCTCGGGCCCGACGGTCAGGTGCGCGATGACGGGAAGCCTGGGGAGGTGGTCGTTCGCGGGCCCAACGTGATGCGCGGTTACCTTGGGCAGCCGGCCGCGACCGCCGAGACCATCGTTGACGGCTGGCTGCGTACCGGCGACGTTGGATTCTTCGACGCCGACGGCTACTTGATTCTTGTCGACCGCATCAAAGATCTCATCATCCGCGGGGGAGAGAACATCTACCCCAAGGAGATCGAGAACACCTTGCACGCCCATCCGGGTGTGCTGGAGGCCGCCGTGGTCGGCATGGCCGATCCCGTCCTCGGTGAAGTTCCAGTAGCGCACGTCGTCGCTGCCCCGGGTGCGGTGGTAGGCGATGCCGAACTCATCGAGCACTGCCGCCAGCGACTGACGAAGGCCAAAGTTCCCGTGACCATCCGATTGACGGATGCTTTGCCGCGCAACCCTGTCGGCAAGGTCGACAAGAAAGCGCTGCGAAGGCTGATCGCCATCGCCTGAGCCCGCGCTCCGACACACCGAGTTTCACCGCTCGCGCATGTGGGCGAACGGACCGATTCCGCGTATCCAAAAACTCCGACGAAAGGTAGCTCTCATGGGCTTCAAGGAGGGCAATTTCCCGCCCGTCGACATCGAGACATTCCTCGATCGTCCGCTGCGAGAACGCGTGAAAACCCTTGCCCTGCATTGGGTCGACTATGGCTTCGGGTCGCCGAAGATGATTCCGACGATCTATATCGTCAAAGTGCTGCTTCTCTACGTCGTCGTCGGCACAGCGGTGGCCACCTCGACATCGGGAGTCGGTCCGTTCTGGGAGGTGGCGAGTTGGTGGAACGTCCCGATCGTCTACCAGAAGCTGATCGTCTGGACGATGCTTCTCGAGGCGCTCGGACTCGCAGGCTCCTGGGGCCCCATCGCCGGCAAGTTCAAGCCGATGACCGGCGGTGTGCTGTTCTGGGCCCGGCCCGGCACCATCAGACTTCGACCGTGGCGACGGGTGCCGTTGACCGGCGGTGACGCCCGGACCGTGGTCGACGTTGCGATCTATGTGGCGTTCCTGGCCAGCCTCGTCGTCGTGATCGCCTCGCCGGGGGTGCCGAGCGCATCACTGAGTGCCGCTCTGCCGCAAGACACGTCGGGACTGATCAGCCCGGCGCTTTTGGTGGCGCCGATCGTGCTGGTGGTGCTGTGTGGGTTGAGGGACAAGACGATATTCCTGGCGGCGCGTGGTGAGCAGTACGTGCCGGCCCTGGTGTTCTTCGCGGCGCTCCCGTTCGTCGACATGATCATCGCGGCGAAACTGCTGCTCGTCGTGGTGTGGGTGGGTGCCGGTGTGTCGAAATTCGGACGCCACTTCACCAATGTCATCCCGCCGATGATCTCCAATACGCCTTGGATGCTCTCCAAGACGATTAAACGTCTGCACTACCGCAACTTTCCAGAAGACATCCGGCCATCTCATGCCGCCGGCCTGGTGGCACATGTCCTTGGCTCCACCGTCGAGATCGCCGCGCCACTGGTTCTGTTGTTCTCGACCAACAGAACAGTGACATTGGCGGCGGCGGTACTGATGGTGTGCTTCCACCTGTTCATCTTCTCCACGTTCCCGCTGGCGGTTCCGCTGGAGTGGAATGCACTGTTCGCCTACCTGACGGTGTTCCTGTTCTTGGGCTTCCCCGCCTGGGACGGCTACGCCGTAGCTGACATGTCGTCACCCTGGCTGACGGTGGGCATCCTGGTGGCGCTTGCGTTCTTCCCCGTTCTCGGCAACCTGCGGCCCGACTTGGTGTCATTCCTACCCTCGATGCGTCAATACGCCGGCAACTGGGCCTCGGCCCTGTGGGCCTTTGCCCCCGGTGCCGAGGCGAAGCTCAACTCGATCGCGCACCGGCCCACCGTTAATCAGGTAGATCAACTACAAGCGATGGGCTACCCGCCCGCGGTTGCGGAGATCA
Source organism: Mycolicibacterium sp. CH28 (assembly GCF_004745805.1). Classification (GTDB taxonomy): domain Bacteria; phylum Actinomycetota; class Actinomycetes; order Mycobacteriales; family Mycobacteriaceae; genus Mycobacterium. The sequence continues at coordinate 282,716 of NZ_SRLQ01000001.1, forward strand.
CCATGCAGCAGACGATTGCATGGCGGTCCATGCACAGCCAGGGCCGTGGCCTGTTCTCCGTGCTGCGCAGGCACATTCCGGATATCGACCGATGGACGATCCGGGAGGGCGAGTTCGCCTGCAACTCGATGATCGGGTTCAACTTCGGCGACGGACACCTGCACAACATCGATTTGATCAATGCCGTCCAGTCAAGGGTTGGGTTCGCCCCGGGCGAGTGGCTCGTCGTATGGGTGGAGTCGCAGCCCATCCATCGCGGCACCCAGGACTACCAGGTCATCGACGCTGCACTCGGGGTGGTCGAACGTGGCACCTGGCGGGTACGTGACGCCGTCGACGCGCTGCCGTGGTTGCCGGACGGTCCGATCGATCACCAGGTCACGTGGCAACGGTCAGCAGATCCGGCGCGTCCGGTGCCGCACACCGCCACCAACGCCTGAGGTGACCGCAATCGGAGAGCGACGCACATGACGACGGCAGTGGTGGTCGGCAGCGGTCCCAACGGATTGGCCGCCGCGATCACGCTCGCTGAGGCGGGTATCGAGGTGAGGGTGCTCGAAGCCGCCGACGTGGTCGGCGGCGGCATGCGATCGGGTGAGGCACTGCTGCCTGGAATGCTTCACGACCATTGCGCCGCGGTCCATCCCATGGCGGTCGGTTCCCCCTTCGTGGTGGAACACGACCTCGGCCGGTACGGATTGACCTGGGCGTGGCCCGAAATCGACTGTGCCCACCCGCTCGACGGTGGGACTGCCGGTGTGCTGTTCCGATCGGTGACACGGACCGCTGCGGAACTGGGTCCCGATGGCCGCCTGTGGCGGCGGCTCTTCGAGCGAACCGCAGCGGAATACGGTGACACCAAGACCGACATCATGGGACCCTTGCTCCGGCTGCCGAGCCACCCGATCAAGTTGGCGCGGTTCGGTATTCCGGCACTGGCTCCGGCGAGTGCACTGGCTGCGTTGATGCGCACCGAGCAGACCAAGGCGCTGTTCGGGGGGATCACAGCACATGCTTTCCACCGTCCGGATACGCCAATGAGTGCGGCTGTCGGACTGGGAATCTTGACCGCGGGACATCGTGACGGGTGGCCCGTCGTAGTCGGTGGGTCGCAGGCCATCGCCTCGGCGATGACTGCGCTGTTCACCGAGCTGGGCGGACATATCGAAACCGGTGTCGCAGTGGGATACTCCGAGCCCGTTCCAGTCGCCGATATCGTGATGTGGGACGTGTCTCCTACGGCGTTGGCCGGTATCCTCGGCGACCGGATGCCGGCACGGGTGGCTCGGGCGCTCGGTCGATTCCGATACGGCCCGAGTGCGTTCAAGGTCGATTTTGCCGTCGAGGGCGGCGTGCCGTGGGCCGCCGAGGCCGTCCGGCAAGCAGGCACGGTGCACCTGGGTGGTTCCTTCGCCGAGCTCGCCGCCACCGAACGCGCTGTGCATGCCGGCCGAATGCCGGACCGGCCTTTTGTCCTGGTCGCTCAGCAGTATCTCGCCGACCCCGCAAGGTCGGTCGGTGACGTTCACCCGGTATACAGCTACGCTCATGTTCCCCATGGCTATACGGGTGACGCGTTCGGTGCCGTCGTCGCGCAGATCGAACGTTTTGCCCCTGGCTTCCGCGACCGGGTCGTCGCCCATCGGGTGAGTTCCCCAGCGGACTTTGCCGAGGGCAACGCCAACTTCGTCGGCGGGAACATTCTCACCGGAGCGAAAGACATTCGCCAACTCGTCTTTGGGCCACGGATCGGTCTGCGGCCGTATGACATTGGCATCACCGGCCACTACCTGTGCTCGGCGGCGACGCCGCCCGGACCAGGGGCACACGGGATGTGCGGCGTCCAGGCGGCGCGACGTGCGTTGCGCTCGTTGCCGTGACCCAAGAACAATGAAGGAGACGGCTATGACCCTGTTGGCCGACAAGATTGCCATCATCACCGGGGCGGGTGCAGACATCGGCCGGTGCTCCGCCCGCCGAATGGCAAGCGAAGGCGCCTCGATTGTCGCCACGGACATCGACGAGGGTGCGGCGCTGGAAACAGCGCTGCAGATCACCGAGAGCGGCGGTACCGCAATCGGTCTGCGGCACGACGTGACCGACGAAAGTCGCTGGATCGAGGTCGTGAACAAAACCATGCGTCAGCTGGGTGGCGTCGCCGATGTCGTGGTGTTTCTCGCCTCCGACCGAGCTACTTACCTGACCGGTGCCGAGTTTGTCATCGACGGCGGCGCGATGAACACGATCATGATCTGAGTCGCCTTGACCGACAGTCGAATCCCGAAACAGAGACAGGACCAGCATTCATGACCACGCGGCACGACTTCGATGTCTTCGAGCTTCCCGACGAGCACCACGAATTACGTTGTGCTATCCGGGCACTGGCAGAGCGGGAGATCGCTCCGCACGCCGCCGACGTCGATGAGGCGGCCAGATTCCCGACCGAAGCGCTCGACGCACTGACTTCGTCGGGTTTCAATGCCGTTCACGTACCGGACGGTTATGGCGGCCAGGGGGCAGATTCGGTGGCCGTATGTATCGTCATCGAGGAAGTTGCCCGGGTGTGCGCATCGTCGTCGCTCATCCCCGCCGTCAACAAGCTGGGCACGATGGGTCTGATCCTCAGCGGATCGGAGGAGCTCAAACGTCAGGTTCTGCCTTCCGTCGCCGACGGTGCTATGGCGTCTTACGCGCTGTCGGAACGTGAGGCGGGTTCGGATGCCGCCGCCATGAAGACCCGTGCCCGAGCGGATGGTAACCATTGGGTGCTCAACGGTTCCAAGTGTTGGATCACCAACGGCGGCAAGTCGACGTGGTACACGGTGATGGCGGTGACCGACCCTGGCGCTGGGCCACGTGGGATTTCGGCGTTCATCGTGCACAAGGATGACCCCGGGTTCACCGTCGGACCGTTGGAGAAGAAGCTCGGGATCAAGGGTTCACCGACCGCCGAGCTGTACTTCGAAGAGTGCACGATCCCGGTGGACCGGATCATCGGCGAGCCTGGGACGGGGTTTCAGACGGCGTTGCGGACGCTGGACCATACCCGGCCGACCATCGGTGCGCAGGCCGTCGGAATTGCGCAGGGATCATTGGATTTTGCTCTGAGTTATGTTCAGGAGCGCCGACAGTTCGGTAGGCCGATCAGCTCGTTCCAGGCGGTCGAGTTCATGCTCGCCGAGATGGCTATGCGAATCGAAGCGGCACGGCTCATGGTGTACACCGCTGCGGCACGAGCCGAACGGGGGGAGAAGAACCTGACGTTCACCGCCGCGGCGGCGAAGTGTTTTGCCTCCGATGTCGCGATGCAGGTGACCACCGACGCCGTGCAGTTGGTCGGCGGTGCCGGTTACACCCGGGATTTCCCGGTCGAGCGAATGATGCGTGACGCCAAGATCACCCAGATCTACGAGGGCACCAATCAAATCCTGCGGGTTGTCATGGCGCGCTCCTTGCTGGCGCGCTGACGCAGCGCGGCAAACACACCTTTCCGTCTACCAAGGACACTCAACATGCTCAAGTCTTCTTTTCTGCTGCGCAGATTTCACGCCGTACTGTCGCTTGCCGTAGTGCTGGCAACCATTGCGGTCTCCGCACCGCTGGTCAATCCCGGGCCGGCGGCGGCCGACGACCGTCAGTACGAGCAGTTCTACACACCGCCAGAGACCCTGCCGCCGGGCGGGCCCGGCGATTTGATCCGTACCGAGCCATCGCGGATCGTGCTGGAACCCTCGGGTCAACTCGGCGCCTACGTCGGTACGGGCACGCGGATCATGTACCGCAGCACTGACGCCCAGGGTAAGCCGGTCGCTGTGACCGGAACCTATATCGAGCCGGATGTGCCGTGGCCCGGCCAGGGTCCGCGACCGCTGTTGGCCTATGCGACAGGTCCGTACGGTGCGGGCGAGCAGTGCGCGCCTTCCCGGCTGTTCGACCAGGGTATTCACTTCTCCCAGGGCTTCGACCTGATGTTGAACATGGAGGAGGGCTTCTTCGCCACCCTGTTGGCCCGGGGGTTCGCTCTGGTGGTCACTGACGGCGTCGGGATGGGGGTGCACGGCCCGCAATCGCCCCAGTTCCTCAATCGGGTTGCCGCGGGGACGGCGTTGCTCGACGCGGCCCGGGCGGCCAAGAAGCTGCCGGGGACGTCGTTACGGCCCGACGGTCCGGTGGCGTTCTGGGGCTATGCCTCGGGTGGGCAGGCATCGCTGTCGGCGGCCGAACAGGCCGCCACCTATGCCCCCGAACTCAAGATCGTCGGGACACTGGCCGACGCACCGGTGACCGATGTCGCCGCGGCGATCCCGGGCATCGATGGGAACTTCTTCGCGGTACTGGCTGGGTATCTGCTTCGCGGGATCATCGCTGCCTACCCCGAGACCGAGCAGGCGATTCGGGACACTTTGACCCCGAGGGGATTGCAGATGCTGGACTGGTCCGGTCACACCTGCCTGCTGCAGGGCGGTGTCGACTACGCTTTCCGCCACCTCGAATACTGGTTCAACACCGACCTTGGCGCCTTGGTGTCGAATGATCCGTTCAAGAGCCTGCTCGCGGCGCAGCGGGTTGGGAATATCAAACCCACTGGGCCGGTGTACATTTCACACAACCGGTGGGATCCGCTGGTTCCGTATCAGTCGGCGCGGGATACGGCCGGCGACTGGTGTTCGATGGGCGCCGACGTCCAGTTCTGGACCAACGAACAACCTCCACTGTTCAACAAGCTGGACATCAACAACCTGCTGCCGCTGTATGTCGACGGTGAGCGCAATATGCAATGGCTGGCAGACCGATTCAACGGGGTACCCGCGACGCCGAACTGTGGGCAGTTCTGAGCGTTGAGGCGTCTGACTCAGTCGAAACCGCTGCGGGCCAAGGCGTTAGACGTCGATTGGTGCGGCCTTGGCTCGTGCCGTCCAGCGGCCATGGTCGTAACCGACCGTGATCGGATACGAGAACGCGGCGGTGACGTGGTCGGTGGTGATGGTTTCGCGGGCCGGGCCGCTGGCCACGGTGCGCCCGTCGGCGATCAACAGGGCGTGGGTGGTGGTGGTCGGCAGCTCTTCGAGGTGATGGGTCACCAGGATCGACGCCACCTCCGGGTGGGTCTGATCGAGCGAGTCGATCGTCTCGAGCAGCTGTTCCCGGGCCGCGACGTCCAGCCCGGTGGTCGGCTCGTCGAGCAGCAGCAATTCGGGTTCGGAAACCAGCGCGCGGGCAATGAGGGTGCGCCCCCGCTCGCCCTGCGACAGGGTCGGCCACACGGCGTCGGCCTTACGGGTCATGCCGACCGCGGCCAGCATCGCGTCGGCGCGGTCGGCTTCGGCCGGACTCGGCGCCCAGCGCATCGGGATGTCGATGGTCGCGGTGATACCGGTCAGCACCACCTCACGCACGGTCAGTGAATACTGCAGCCGGTGGCGGGGATTGACGTGTCCGATGGCCCGGCGCAGGACGGCCAGGTCGGTGCGCCCCATCTGGCTCCCCAGCACCCGGACGGTGCCGGTGGTCGGAAAGGTGACTGCCGCACAGAACCCCAGCAGGGTGCTTTTGCCGGCTCCGTTGGGCCCGAGTAGCGCCCAGTGTTCGCCGGCGTTCACCGTGAGTGAGATGCCGTCGATGATCTGCTTGCCGTCGCGGCGGAATGTCACGTCTGCGATCTCGAGAACCGTTGTCATGTAAAGGACTCCTTCAACGTCGTCAGATGGGATCGGCTCGCGGCGGCAGCAGCAGCGGCATCGCGCGCGGCGATCGCGTCCGCGAGTTGCTGGTGCGCTGCGTGGTCGGCTTCCTCCGAGGGGACCGGGCTGATCTTGAGCATGTCGATCATCGCCAGCCGCAATCGCGGCAGGAAGGCGTCGAACAATTGGGTCAGAACGTCGTTGTGCGCGGCCACCACAACCGCCCGGTGGAACGCCGCGTCGGCGTCCACGTGATCGGGCACGGACGTTCCCAACACTCCGCGGGCCGCCAGGGTCCGCCGGATCGCGCGCAGGTCGGCAGGTGTACGTCGGGTCGCCGCGAGCGCAGCGGCCTCGGCCTCGATCGCGATGCGCGCCTCGATCACGGCGGCGATGGTCGCGCGTCGCAGGATGGTGTCCCAGTCCTCGGCGGGTTCCACTGCGGTGACGAATACTCCGGCGCCCTGGCGGCTCTCGAGTACCCCCTTGCCGGCGAGCTCGCGGATCGCCTCGCGCAGCGTCGAGCGGCCTACGCCCAATTGCGCCGCGAGGGTGGTTTCGCCGGGAAGTCGGTGTCCCAGCGGCCATTCGCCGGCGCGGATGCGTGCGAGCAATAGCTCGGCCGCTTGGGCGGCGAGCGGGTGGCGCTGGACTTGGGCAACCGGCGAAGCCATGGCGAACCTCTCTACTTGTCTGAGGAGTAGTGTACGGTGTCGTCATCATGATGTGCGCACTTGTTCTTAGCCGCCGCGGCGGGGCCTGACTGACCGGTTCCCTTCCGCGGGGTGAAGTTGCGCCGGTCGAATCCATCCCAAGCCCCGCAGGAAGCGACCACCATGAGCACACCATTTCCCACCATTGACACTCCAGCGGGAGCCGTCCCGCCCGACGCACCCGCATGGAATACGCAACGACAGTCCCAGATGCCGTCATTCCGTTACGCTGCCGTCCACGAACGCGTGGAAGTGCCCCTTGTGGAACGGAGTTGGCCTGACGCGCGGATCAGCCGCGCCCCGCTGTGGGTTCCGGTGGACCTGCGGGACGGCAACCAGGCGTTGGCCGAACCGATGGACCCCGCGCGCAAACGCCGGTTCTTCGAGCTACTGGTTGCCATGGGCTACAAGGAGATCGAGGTCGGCTACCCGTCGGCATCGCAGACTGATTTCGACTTCGTTCGGCTGCTTGCGGCATCCGACATCGCCCCGGCGGACGTGACGATCGTCGTCTTCACCCCGGCCCGTCGGGACCTGATCGAGCGCACCCTGGCGGCGGTGGAAGGCATCCGTAACGAGGTGGTCATCCACATGTACACCGCCACGGCGCCGATCTGGCGGGATGTGGTGTTGGGTAAGAACCGCGCCGACCTTCGCGAGCTGATTCTCGCTGGGGGCCGCGACGTGCTGGAGTTCGCGGGGGACCGGCCCAACATCCGGTTCGAGTTCTCCCCAGAGGTGTTCAACCTCACCGAGCCCGAGTTCGTGCTGGACCTGTGCAACGACATGACAGCGCTGTGGGACGCCACCCCGCAACGGCCCGTGATCTTGAACCTGCCGGCCACCGTCGAGGTGGCCACCCCGAATGTGTATGCCGACCAGATCGAGTACATGCACCGCAATCTGGCGCGGCGTGCTGCCGTCATCTTGTCCGTGCACCCGCACAACGACCGGGGTACCGGAATCGCGTGTGCGGAGCTCGCGGTGTTGGCCGGTGCCGAGCGGGTCGAAGGCTGTGTGTTCGGGAACGGCGAGCGCACAGGCAATGTGGACATCGCGACACTGGCGTTGAACCTGCACGCGCAGGGGGTCGATCCCATGATCGATTTCTCCGACATCGACGAGATCGCCCGCACCGTCGCGTATTGCACTCGGATGCCGATCCACGAACGTCATCCCTACGTCGGCGACCTCGTACACACGGCGTTCTCCGGAACCCATCAGGACGCGATCAAGAAGGGGCTGTCCGAACACCGTGAACGCGCCGCGAACGCCGGTCGCCCCGAACGTGAAATCGATTGGCGGGTGCCGTATCTGCCCATCGACCCGGCAGATATCGGCCGCACGTATGACGCGGTGATCCGGGTCAACTCGCAGTCAGGGAAGGGTGGCATCGCGTACCTACTCCACGCCGAGTACGGACTGGACCTGCCGCGCCGGCTGCAGATCGACTTCGCTCGACGGGTACAGGCGCATGCCGACGACAGCGGGGTGGAGATCACCGCCGCCGAGCTGCTGGACCTGTTCGAGGCGGCGTACCTGACGCCCGGCGGGCCCGTCGAACTCAAGGACTGGCACGCCCGCGGCGACGGCGCCGATGCCGTCACCGAGCTGACGCTGGTGGTCGACGGCCGGGCCACGACGAGCACGCAGCGGGGGGTAGGTCCGGTCGATGCGCTGACTCGGGCGCTGGCGGGTGTCGGCAGGCCGGTGGAGGTGCTCGGCCTGACCCAGCACGGGCTTGCCAGCACCGCGATCACCTACCTGGAGTACCGCCGAGGCGATGTCACCGGGTGGGCGTGCGGTCGCAGCGATTCGGTGCTGGCAGCGTCGATGGCGGCGGTGATCCGCGCGGTCAACGCGATCTGAGAACCGCCAACGCCTTGTCGGCGTGGGTGTCCATGTTGACCTCGCTGGAAATGACCTCGAGCACGGTGCGATCGGTATCGATGACGAACGTCGTGCGCTTGACCGGAAGGAACTTGCCCAACAGTCCGCGCTTGACGCCGAACGCGGTTGCCACCGCGCCGTCGGCGTCGGACAGCAGCGGGTAGTCGAAACGCTGGGAGTCGGCGAACTTGGCCTGCTTGTCCACCGGGTCGGTGCTGATGCCGACCCGGGTTGCGCCGACCGCGGCGAACTCGGCGGCCAAGTCCCGGAAATGGCAGGCTTCCTTGGTGCAACCGGGGGTCATCGCCGCAGGGTAGAAGAACAGCACGATGGGCCCGTCGGCAAGCAGGCTGGTCAGTGAGCGCGCGGTGCCGGTCTGATCCGGCAGTTCGAAGTCGGCTACCCGGTCACCAGGTTTCATGGGTGACCAGGCTACGCCGGACGAGATGCCGGTCAAGACCGCCCGGCGGGTCTGGGAGGATGTACGCGTGCAATCCAACCTCGCCGCTACCACGACGCGCGACGAGTTCCGGGCGCTGGCTGCCGAGCACCGCGTGGTGCCGGTGACCCGCAAGGTGCTCGCCGACAGCGAGACCCCGCTGTCGGCCTACCGGAAGCTGGCCGCCAACCGTCCTGGGACCTTCCTGCTTGAGTCCGCCGAGAACGGCCGCTCCTGGTCACGCTGGTCCTTTATCGGCGCGGGCGCACCGTCGGCGCTGACCGTGCGCGACGGCGAAGCAGTGTGGCTGGGTAGCACCCCGCAGGGTGCGCCCACCGGCGGTGACCCGCTGCAGGCGTTGCGGCAGACGATGGCCCTGCTGTCCACGGGGCCGCTTGCCGGGGTACCGCCGCTATCGGGCGGCATGGTCGGGTTCTTCGCCTACGACTTCGTCCGGCGTCTCGAGCGGCTGCCCGAACTGGCCGTCGACGACCTCGGGCTGCCCGACATGCTCCTGCTGCTGGCCACCGACCTCGCCGCCGTCGACCATCACGAGGGCACCATCACGCTGATCGCCAACGCGGTGAACTGGAACGGCACCGACGAACGGGTCGACTGGGCCTACGACGACGCCGTCACCCGCCTCGACGTGATGACCGAGGCGCTGGGCCAGCCGCTGCCGTCGTCGGTTGCGACCTTCGCCAGGCCCGCTCCTGTGCACCGCGCGCAGCGCACCCAAGAGGAGTACAGCGCGGTGGTGGAGCGGCTGGTCAAGGAGATCGAGGCCGGCGAAGCGTTCCAGGTGGTGCCTTCGCAGCGCTTCGAGATGGACACCGCCGTCGACCCTATGGATGTGTACCGGATGCTGCGGGTGACCAACCCCAGCCCCTACATGTACCTGATGCACATTCCCAATGAGGTTGGGGAAACGTCGTTTTCGATCGTCGGGTCCAGCCCGGAGGCATTGGTCACGGTCAAGGAGGGCTGGGCCACAACGCATCCGATCGCCGGAACCCGCTGGCGCGGGGAAACCGAGGAGGAAGATCAGCTGCTGGAGAAGGAGCTGCTCTCCGACGAGAAGGAACGCGCCGAGCACCTGATGCTGGTCGATCTCGGCCGCAACGACCTTGGCCGGGTATGTGTCCCGGGCACAGTGCGGGTCGAGGACTACAGCCATATCGAACGCTACAGCCATGTCATGCATCTGGTGTCGACGGTGACTGGGCTGCTCGCGCAGGGGCGCACCCCGCTGGACGCGGTCACCGCCTGTTTCCCGGCCGGCACCTTGTCGGGGGCGCCGAAGGTCCGCGCGATGGAGCTCATCGAAGAAGTCGAGAAGACCCGCCGCGGCCTGTACGGCGGTGTCGTCGGCTATCTGGACTTCGCCGGTAACGCCGACTTCGCCATCGCCATCCGCACCGCCCTGATGCGCAACGGCACCGCCTATGTACAGGCCGGCGGTGGGGTAGTGGCCGACTCCAACGGCCCCTACGAGTACAACGAGGCAACCAACAAGGCCAAGGCGGTTCTGAACGCGATCGCCGCAGCCGAAACTCTGGGCGCGCCATGATCCGCATCGGGCAACTGCTGCTCGTCATCTCCGCGATCGGCCTGTGGGCGGCGTCCCGCCTGTCGTGGGTGACGGTGACGTCCTTCGACGGGCTCGGACACCCCAAGACCATCACGCTGACGGGGTCGAGCTGGTCCAATGCCCTGCTGCCGCTCGCGGTGCTGGTGCTGGCCGCCGCGGTGGCCGGCCTCGCCGTGCGGGGCTGGGGGCTGCGGGTCGTGGCGGTGCTGGTGGCCTTGGTGAGCCTGCTGCTGGGCTATCTCGGGGTCAGCCTGATGGTGATGCCCGACGTGGCGCCGCGGGCGGCCGAACTGGCGCAGGTCCCCGTCATGACGCTGGTGGCCAGCGAGCGGCACTACACCGGCGCAGGCCTGACGGTGGCCGCGGCGGTGTGTGCGCTGGTAGCGGCGGTACTGCTGATGCGCTCGGCGGCCTCCGGGCGGCAGGCAACGGCCAAGTACGCCGCGCCGGCGGCCCGCCGGAGCGCCGCTCGCGGCGAGGACGCTGACACAGCGATGTCCGAGCGCGGGATGTGGGACGCCCTCGACGAGGGGCGCGATCCCACCGAGCGATCCCTCGACACCGAGGGTCGGTGACGAGTGCGCGGCATAGGACGGCTACCCTTCCTAAGGCATATGCGAGATCGTCATCGCGCGAGAAGGGATTCGGTTGGCATGAGTTCGGCAACCGTGCTCGACTCCATCATCGAGGGAGTCCGCGCTGACGTTGCCGCTCGCGAGGAGATCGTGAGCCTGGCAGAGGTTAAGGCGGCGGCTGAAAGTGCGCCGCCTCCGCTGGACGTGCTGGCCGCGCTGCGTGCGCCGGGCATCGCCGTTATCGCCGAAGTGAAGCGTGCCAGCCCATCCCGCGGCCAACTGGCCAATATCGCCGATCCTGCCGAGTTGGCTCTCGCCTACCAGAGCGGTGGAGCTCGGGTTATCAGCGTGCTCACCGAGGAGCGACGGTTCCACGGTTCACTGGCCGACCTCGATGCGGTGCGCGCCGCCGTCAAGATTCCGGTGCTCCGCAAAGACTTCATTGTCCGGCCCTACCAGATCCACGAGGCCCGGGCGCACGGTGCGGACATGCTGCTGCTGATCGTGGCGGCCCTCGAGCAACCGGCCCTGGAGTCGCTGCTTGAGCGCACCGAGTCGCTGGGGATGACTCCACTGGTAGAGGTCCACACCGAAGAGGAAGCCGACCGTGCGCTGCAGGCCGGTGCGAAGGTGATCGGGGTTAACGCCCGCGACCTCAAGACGCTGCAGGTGGACCGGGACTGCTTCGCGCGGATCGCGCCGGGGCTGCCGTCCGACATCATCCGGGTGGCTGAGTCGGGTGTGCGCGGTACCGCTGACCTGCTTGCCTACGCGGGTGCGGGGGCTGACGCCGTGCTCGTGGGCGAGGGTCTGGTGACCAGCGGGGATCCCCGCAGCGCGGTGGCCGATTTGGTGACCGCGGGAGCCCATCCGTCGTGCCCGAAACCCGCACGCTAAGTCGTGGCTGACACCTCCACTCCGAACGTGCCGCGCACCAGCGCGGCCGTCGCCGAGCCGACCACCCACGAACCCGACGCACGCGGTCACTTCGGGGTGTACGGCGGGCGCTACGTGGCCGAGGCGCTGATGGCGGTCATCGAAGAGGTGACCGCTGCCTACGAGAAGGCCCGCACCGATCGGGAGTTCCTCGACCGGCTCGACAACCTCCAGACCCACTACGCCGGCCGTCCGTCGCCGTTGTACGAGGCGACCCGGCTCTCCGAGCACCTCGGTGGGGCGCGGATCTTCCTCAAGCGCGAGGACCTCAACCACACCGGGTCGCACAAGATCAACAACGTGCTCGGCCAGGCCTTGCTGGCCAAACAGATGGGCAAGTCCCGGGTGATCGCCGAGACCGGCGCCGGCCAGCACGGGGTTGCGACCGCCACCGCATGCGCATTGCTGGGCCTGGAGTGCGTGATCTACATGGGTGCAGTCGATACCGCCCGTCAGGCCCTGAACGTCGCCCGGATGCGGCTGTTGGGCGCCGAGGTGGTCTCGGTGGAGTCCGGCTCCAAGACGCTCAAGGACGCCATCAACGACGCCTTCCGCGACTGGGTGACCAACGCCGACAGCACGTACTACTGCTTCGGCACCGCGGCCGGTCCGCACCCGTTCCCGACCATGGTGCGCGACTTCCAGCGCATCATCGGTCTGGAGGCTCGCGTGCAGATCCTGGCCCAGGCCGGCCGGCTGCCTGATGCGGTGGCCGCCTGCGTAGGTGGCGGCTCCAACGCGATCGGCATCTTCCATCCATTCATCGACGATGCCGGCGTGCGCCTCGTCGGTTTCGAGGCTGCCGGTGATGGTGTCGAAACAGGAAGGCATGCAGCGACTTTCGCGGGCGGAACGCCCGGGGCATTCCAAGGCTCCTATTCGTACCTGCTGCAGAACGAGGACGGCCAGACCATCGAGTCGCACTCGATCTCGGCCGGGCTGGACTATCCGGGCGTCGGGCCCGAGCATGCCTTCCTCAAGGACCTCGGCCGCACCGAATACCGGCCGATCACCGATGTCGAGGCCATGGACGCCTTCCGCCTGTTGTGCCGGCTGGAGGGCATCATCCCCGCCATCGAGTCGGCCCACGCGGTCGCGGGGGCGGTGAAGCTGGCCGCCGAGCTGGGACCCGGCTCGATCATTGTGGTCAACTTGTCCGGACGCGGCGACAAGGACGTGGAGACGGCGGCCAAGTGGTTCGGCCTGATGGACAACGCAGGTTCGGGAATGCCATGACCTTGGAACACAGTCAGCCGGGACGGCTGGGTGGGATTTTCGCCGCGTGTCGGGCGCAGCAGCGTGCCGCGCTGATCGGATACCTGCCCACGGGCTATCCCGACGTTGCGACGTCGATCGACGCGATGGTGGCACTGACCGAATCTGGTTGTGACATTGTCGAAGTCGGAGTGCCCTACTCCGACCCGGGGATGGACGGCCCAGTGATCGCGACGGCGACGGAGGTCGCTCTGCAAGGTGGTGTGCGGGTCCGCGACACCCTTCGCGCGGTCGAGGCGATCAGCGCCGCAGGTGGCAACCCGGTGGTGATGACCTACTGGAACCTGATGCTGCACTACGGGATTGACGCCTGGGCGCGTGACCTCGCCGCGGCAGGGGGATTGGGCATGATCACTCCGGATCTCATCCCCGAGGAGGCCGAGCAGTGGATCGCCGCCTCCGACACCTACGACCTGGACCGGATCTTCCTGGTGGCGCCGTCGTCGACGCCGGAGCGGTTGGCCAAGACCGTGCAGGCCTCGCGGGGATTCGTCTATGCGGCCTCGACCATGGGTGTCACCGGCGCGCGCGATGCGGTGTCCAGCGCCGCGCCGGAACTGGTGCGACGCGTCAAGGAAATCTCCGACATCCCGGTGGGCGTCGGCCTGGGTGTGCGCTCCGGCGAGCAGGCAGCCGAGATCGCGGCGTTCGCCGACGGAGTCATCGTCGGTTCGGCGTTGGTGTCGGTACTGACTGACGGGGTGGCGGCAGTGCGGACGCTGACCGAAGAATTGGCTGTGGGTGTGCGACAGAAGGTGCCTGCTTCGTGACGACGACCGTCTTGGCCTACTTCCCTAGCCCGCCGCAAGGCGTCTGGCACCTGGGCCCGGTCCCAATTCGGGCGTATGCGCTGTGCATCATCGCCGGCATCATCGCCGCGCTGATGATCGGAGATCGGCGCTGGGCGGCCCGCGGCGGCGAGCGGGGCGTCATCTACGACGTCGCGTTGTGGGCGGTGCCGTTCGGTCTCGTTGGTGGGCGGCTCTACCACCTGATGACCGACTGGCGAACGTATTTCGCTGAGGGCGGCGCCGGTCTTGGCGCGGCACTGCGGATCTGGGACGGCGGCCTGGGGATCTGGGGCGCGGTCGCCCTCGGCGGTGTCGGCGCATGGGTTGCCTGCCGGCGCAGGGGAATTCCGCTGCCCGCCTTCGGTGACGCCATCGCGCCGGGCATCATCCTGGCGCAGGCAATCGGGCGACTCGGCAACTACTTCAACCAAGAGCTGTACGGCCGTGAAACGACCATGCCGTGGGGCATGGAGATTTTCTACCGCCGCGATTCCTCCGGGATGGTGGACGTCCATTCGCTCGACGGGGTGTCCACCGGGCAGGTGGCTGCGGTCGTACAGCCGACGTTCCTCTACGAGCTGGTGTGGAACGTCCTGGTGTTCGTGTTCCTGCTGTGGCTCGATCGGCGCTTCAAGGTCGGCCATGGTCGACTGTTCGCGTCCTATGTCGCGGCCTACTGCGTCGGCCGGTTCTGGGTGGAGTTGCTGCGCGATGACACCGCGACGCATATCGCCGGTATCCGCGTCAACTCGTTTACCTCGATGTTCGTGTTCATCGGCGCCATCGTGTACATCCTGCTGGCGCCCAAGGGCCGCGAAGATCCCGCGGCGTTGGGTGGCAATCCGCCCGCCGCGGGGGCTGAGGAAGAGTCGCCCGCCGAGGAGATGGTCGAGGATCTGGTGGCCGTGGCCACGGGTGGCGGGATTCTCGCCGCGGCTACTGTGGCTGGCCAGCACGAAAACGAAGACGCCGCCGCCGTCGGCGACGTTGAGGAGCAGGCCGAGGCAGAGGCTCAGCCCGAACCGGAGCCCGAGGCAGAGGCGGCAGCCGAGCCCACGCCGGAGCCGGAGCCCACGCCCGAACCAGAACCGGAGCCCACGCCCGAGCCCGAACCGGAGCCCACGCCAGAACCGGAGCCCACGCCCGAACCAGAACCGGAGCCCACGCCCGAACCCGCAGCGCAGCGCCGTTCCTTCCAGGCGGTTATGCGGCGAGTGCTCTGGGGCGTCGACGTCCACCGTGACTGAGGTTCGCGCACACGCAGAAATGTCGTAGGCCGATGACATACTCGAACACATGTTCGACAACAATCTGTGCGACTACTTTGAGCCGTCCGATACGGCGCAGTCGCGGGATCTGATCGACCAGCTCATGTCGGCGTCGCGGGAGGAGAACCGGGCCGCCGCCCGGCGGCTGTGCGCGATCGCCGAACTCTTCGAGCTACGCCGAAACGAACGGGGTGAACGAGAAGACTGGGCGGTTGACACCTGGGCCGCGGTGGGTGCTGAGGTGGCCGCCGCGCTGCGGGTCAGCCTGGCCAAGGCCGGCAGCTACATGAACTACGCGCTGGCCATGCGCCGGCTGCCTAAGGTCTTTGCCGTCTTCGCCGCCGGCGACATCGATTACCAGGTCTTTCAGGCCATCGTCTTCCGGACGCACCTCACCTCCGATTCCGGCACCGCTGCCGCGGTCGATGCCGACCTCGCCGCCCGTGTCGCGCGTTGGCCGTCGATGACGCGCGGCCGGCTGGCAACCGAGATCGACCGCATCGTGGGCAAGCACGACCCCGACGCGGTGGGCCGCCTGCAGGAGCGCGCCCGCGGCCGAGAGGTTACGGTCTGGGCCTCAACCGAGGGCTGTGCCGATGTGTCCGGCAGGCTCTTCGCCACCGATGCGGCGGCCCTGGACAGGCGGCTGCACGCGATGGCGAAGTCGGTGTGCGAGGCGGACCCGCGCACGGTCAACGAGCGCCGGGCCGATGCCCTGGGCGCGCTGGCCAGCGGCGCGGATCGATTGGCCTGCCGCTGCGGTCACGCCGACTGCCCGGCCGCGGAGTCGCCGGCCCCTTCTGTCGTCATCCACGTCGTTGCCGGCCAGGCGACCCTCGATGGCACTGCCAACGAGCCGGCGTATCTGCTGGACACGGGTGCACTGATCGCGCCGGAACTGCTAGCCCAACTGGCGGCCACGGCCCGGAAGCGCCCGTTGACCTTCCCCGCCGACACGCCGGCCGAGCCCGGCTACCGTCCCTCCCGCGCGCTGGCCGATTTTGTTCGGGCTCGCGATCTCACCTGCCGTGCGCCAGGCTGCGACCGGCCCGCAATCGGCTGCGATATCGACCACACCGTCCCGTGGCCGGCGGGTCCGACGCGGGCCTCCAACCTGAAATGCCTCTGCCGCGACCACCACATCCTGAAAACGTTCTGGGGCTGGAAGGACCAACAGCTCGCCGACGGCACCGTGATCTGGACGTTGCCGGGTCGGCATACCTATGTCACGACACCCGGCAGCGTCTGGCTGTTTCCCGCTCTGGCCAGACCGACCGGCACGGCACCGGCGGCTGTGGACGCAGTCCAAGACCACGCCGACCGGTCGGTCATGATGCCCAAACGTTCGACCACCCGAGCGCATAACCGAGCGCATCACATTGCTGCCGAACGCGCGCACAACCGTGCGCAACGCTTTCCCGCGGCAACGACCTGGTCCGGGTCGGGCCCGCCGCGTTCCGACGACGCGCCGCCCTTCTAGGTTGCGGTCGGCTCTGGCATGCTGTGGACATGACCGAGCCGCAGTTCGGAGGCACCGAAGGCAGCATGCCGCCGCCCAACTATCCGCCCCCGCCCAACTATCCGCCGCCCGGCCAGTACCCGCCGCCGCAATACCCTGCGCCCGGTGCCTACCTGGACCCGGCGGCCCCGTTCGGCCGCCATCCGCTGACCGGCGAACCCTTCTCCGACAAGTCCAAGGTCGTCGCGGGCCTGTTGCAGCTCCTCGGCCTGTTCGGGATCGTCGGCATCGGCCGCATCTATCTGGGCTACACCGGCCTGGGCGTCGCGCAGCTGCTCGTCGGCCTCGTCACCTGCGGCATCGGCGCCGTCATCTGGGGCATTGTCGACGCGGTGCTGATCCTGACCGACAAGGTGCGTGACCCGGCGGGCCGCCCGTTGCGTGATGGAACGTAGTGCCGCTGCTCTAGGCACGGGCGCCCTCGCGGTGGGTGCCTTCACTTATGTCGGGGTCGTCGACCCGCACCGGCCCGGCTCGCTGTTCCCGCCCTGCCCGTTCAAGCTGCTCACCGGCTGGAACTGCCCGGCCTGCGGTGGCCTGCGGATGACCCACGACCTCCTGCACGGCGACGTGGCTTCCGCTGTCGTCGACAATGTGTTTTTGCTGGCGGGCCTGCCGCTTCTGGCGATCTGGGTGCTCTGGCGGATGAAGCGGGGGGAGCGGGTGTGGACGCTGCCGGCGATCGTGCTGATCACGGTCGCCGCCATCGGTTGGACGGTGGTCCGCAACCTACCCGGCTTCCCGCTGGTCCCCACACTTCTCGGCCAGTAGGCCCCCGGCGGCGCTGATACACTTTGATCTCGGTGCGACGAATGTTCGCGCCGAATCACCGGGCCGGCGCAGTCCCAGACATCACCCGTCAGACTGCGGCAAGGCCAACACTCTCCAGCGCATCGCGCGCAGACAGCTTTCCGCCGTGTGACCGACCGCGGAGGAGCGTGGAATGCTGTTCTCAGCACTTCCCGAGGCGCAGGGGCTCTACGACCCCCAGCACGAGTCCGATTCGTGCGGCGTGGCGATGGTGGCCGATATCCAGGGCCGTCGGTCGCATCAGATCGTCGCCGACGGCCTCATCGCCCTGGAGCACCTCGAGCACCGCGGTGCCGCCGGTGCCGAGCCCAACAGCGGCGACGGGGCAGGGATCCTGCTTCAGCTGCCGGTCGAGCTGCTCCGCGACGTCGTCGATTTCGAGCTGCCGGTGCCGGACTGCGGCAGTGGAAACGCCTTCGCCGCCGGCATCTGCTTCCTGCCGCAGGACGAGGTGGCCCGGCTGTCGGCCATCGAGGCGGTCGAGCGCATCGCGGGCGAGGAAGGTCTGGAGGTGCTCGGCTGGCGGCCGGTTCCGGTCGACCCCGACGGTGCCGAGGTCGGCGCGACGGCGCTGGGCTGCATGCCCTACATGTCGATGCTGTTCGTCGCTGCACCGGAACGAAATGGCAACCGTCCCTGTGGAATCGACCTCGACCGCCTCGTCTACCCGCTGCGCAAGCGCGCCGAGCAGGGTGAGGTCTACTTCCCATCGCTGTCCAGCCGCACCATGGCCTACAAGGGCATGCTCACCACGATGCAGCTGCCCAAGTACTTCCCTGACCTGCGTGACGAACGCTGCATGAGTGCGATCGCGATCGTGCACAGTCGTTTCTCCACCAACACCTTCCCGTCCTGGCCGCTGGCGCACCCGTTCCGCTTCGTGGCCCACAACGGTGAGATCAACACGGTGCGTGGCAACCGCAACCGGATGCACGCCCGCGAAGCCATGCTGGGCAGCGCCAAGATCCCTGGCGACCTGTCCCGGCTCTCGCCGATCTGCACGCCCGGCGCTTCCGACTCGGCATCGTTCGACCAGGTGCTCGAACTGCTGCATCTGGGTGGCCGTAGCCTGCCGCACGCGGTGATGATGATGATCCCCGAAGCCTGGGAGAACAACGCCACCCTCGCCCCTGCGCGCCGGGCCTTCTGCCAGTACCACGCCTCGCTGATGGAACCGTGGGACGGGCCGGCCTGCGTGACCTTCACCGACGGGACTGTCGTGGGGGCGGTGTTGGACCGCAACGGATTACGGCCCGGCCGGTGGTGGCGCACCATCGACGACCGGGTGATCCTGGCCAGCGAGAGCGGGGTGCTGGACATCCCGGCGGGCGAAGTCGTCGCCAAAGGCCGGCTGGAACCGGGCAAGATGTTCCTCATCGACACCGCCGCCGGGCGCATCGTGTCCGACGACGAGATCAAAGACCAACTCGCCGCCGAACGCCCCTACGGCGAATGGCTGCACGCCGGCCTGCTCGATATCGCGACCCTGCCCGCGCGTACCCGGGTCGCGCCGAACCACGAATCGGTGGTCCGCCGCCAAATCGCCTTCGGCTACACCGAGGAAGACCTGCGAATCCTGCTCACGCCGATGGCCGCCGCCGGTCAGGAGCCGCTCGGCTCGATGGGTACCGACACCCCGGTGGCCGTTCTCTCACAGCGCTCCAAGCTGCTCTACGACTACTTCGTCGAGCTCTTCGCCCAGGTCACCAACCCGCCGTTGGATGCCATCCGCGAGGAGATCGTCACCTCCATGGCGCGTGTCATGGGTCCCGAGCAGAACCTGCTGGAACCCACCGCCGCGTCGTGTCGCCAGATCCTGTTGCACTGGCCGGTACTGGACAACGACGAGCTGAACCGGATCGTCCACATCAACGACGACGGTGAGCAGCCCGGCCTGAAGACCGCGGTGCTGCGGGCGCTCTACGATGTCGAGCGCGGCGGGGAGGGGCTCGCCGAGGCCATCGAGGAACTTCGGCACCGCGCGTCCGAGGCGATCGCCAAAGGCGCTCGCACGCTGGTGATCTCCGACCGCGACTCCGACCACACCAGGGCGCCCATCCCGTCGCTGCTGGCTGTCGCCGCGGTGCACCACCATCTGGTGCGGACCAAGCAGCGCACCATGGTGGCGCTGGTCGTGGAAAGCGGCGACGCCCGCGAGGTGCACCACATCGCGCTCCTCATCGGCTACGGCGCTGCCGCAGTCAACCCGTACCTGGCCTTCGAGTCCATCGAGGATCTGATCCGCGAGGGCGAGCTCACCGGGATCGACGCCGGGACGGCGGTGCGCAACTACCTCAAGGCGTTGGGCAAGGGCGTCATGAAGGTGATGAGCAAGATGGGCATCTCGACCGTCGGGTCCTACACGGCGGCCCAGGCTTTCGAGGCGATCGGCCTGAGCAAGGAGGTCGTCGGCGAATACCTGACCGGTACGGTCAGCCAGCTCGGCGGCGTCGGCCTGGACGTGTTGGCCGAGGAGGTCAAGCAGCGGCATCGCCGCGCCTACCCGGAGAACCCGACCGAGCGGGTGCACCGCCGGCTCGAGGTCGGTGGCGAGTACCAGTTCCGCCGCGAGGGTGAACTGCATCTGTTCACCCCGGAAACCGTGTTCCTACTTCAGCATTCGACGCGTACCGGCCGCAATGACGTGTTCGCCAAGTACTCCGAAGAGGTCAACCGGCTCTCCCGGGAGGGCGGCACCCTGCGTGGCCTGTTTTCCTTCAAGAAGGGCCTGCGTCCGCCGGTCCCGCTGCACGAGGTGGAGTCCGTCGACTCGATCTGCGCCCGGTTCAACACCGGCGCGATGAGCTACGGGTCGATCTCCCAAGAGGCCCACGAGACCATGGCGATCGCGATGAACAACCTCGGCGGCCGGTCCAACAGCGGCGAGGGCGGCGAAGACGTCGAGCGGCTCTACGACCCGCGACGGCGCAGCGCGGTCAAGCAGGTGGCCTCCGGCCGGTTCGGAGTGACCAGCGACTACCTGGTCAACGCGACCGACATCCAGATCAAGATGGCCCAGGGCGCCAAGCCCGGCGAGGGCGGGCAGCTTCCCGGTTTCAAGGTGTATCCCAACATCGCCAAGACCCGGCACTCCACACCCGGCGTCGGACTTATCTCGCCGCCGCCGCATCACGACATCTACTCCATCGAGGATCTCGCTCAGCTGATCCACGACCTGAAGAACGCCAACTCCCAAGCCCGCATCCACGTCAAGCTGGTCAGCTCGGTCGGGGTCGGGACGGTGGCGGCCGGGGTGTCCAAGGCGCATGCCGACGTCGTGTTGATCTCCGGCTACGACGGCGGCACCGGAGCGGCGCCGCTGACCAGCCTCAAACACGCCGGCGCGCCATGGGAGATCGGTCTGGCCGACACCCAGCAGACGTTGGTGCTCAACGGTCTTCGCGACCGCATCACGGTGCAGTGCGACGGCGGCCTGCGCACCGCCCGCGACGTCGTGGTCGCCGCGCTGCTCGGCGCCGAGGAGTTCGGCTTCTCCACCGCACCGCTGGTGGTGGCCGGCTGCATCATGATGCGGGTCTGTCATCTCGACACCTGCCCGGTCGGTGTGGCCACCCAGAACCCTGAGCTGCGTGCGCGTTTCAATGGCAAGCCGGAGTTCGTCGAGAACTTCTTCCGGTTCATCGCCGAGGATGTCCGCGCCATGCTGGCCGAGCTGGGCTTCCGCAGCATCGATGAGGCGGTCGGTCACGCCGAGATGCTCGATACCGACGACGGTGTGGCGCACTGGAAGAGCAAGGGCCTGGACCTGAGCCCGATCTTCACGGTGCCCACCGACGCCCATGGCGGCCCGCTTCCTCAGCGGCGCCGGCTGCGCGACCAGGACCACGGCCTGGATCAGGCGCTGGACCAGACCCTGATCGCGCTGGCCGAAGGAGCGCTCGAAGACGCCCACCCGGTACGGCTGGAACTGCCCGTGCGCAACGTCAACCGCACCGTCGGAACATTGCTGGGCTCGGAGGTCACCCGTCGCTACGGCGCCCAGGGCTTGCCCAACGACACCATCCACATCACGCTGACCGGATCGGCCGGCCAGTCCCTCGGGGCGTTCCTGCCGCCGGGCATCACCCTGGAACTCATCGGCGATGCGAACGACTATGTGGGCAAAGGGCTTTCCGGTGGCCGGGTATACGTCCGCCCGCCCGCCGACGTCCTGTTCCTGCCCGAGGACAACGTGATCGCCGGCAACACCCTGCTCTACGGGGCGACCTCCGGTGAGGTGTACCTGCGCGGCCGGGCCGGGGAACGGTTCTGTGCCCGCAACTCCGGTGCCCTGGCGGTGGCCGAGGGCGTTGGCGACCACGCCTGCGAGTACATGACGGGCGGGCGGGTGGTGGTGTTGGGCCGCACCGGGCGCAACATCGCCGCGGGCATGTCCGGCGGCATCGCCTACGTGCTGGGCCTGAACCCGGCGATGGTGAACACCGCCATGGTCGAGCTGCAGCAGCTGGAGCCCGACGACCTGGAGTGGTTGCACGAGGTCGTCGCCCGGCACGCCCACGTGACCGGCAGTACGCTGGCCCGCTCGGTGCTCTCCGACTGGCCGCGGCGCAGCGCTCAATTCACCAAGATCATGCCCACCGACTACCAACGGGTGTTGGAAGCCACCCGGATGGCCAAGGCAGAGGGGCGCGACGTCGACACCGCGATCATGGAGGCAAGCCGTGGCTGATCCGACCGGATTTCTGAGGGTCCCCAAGATCGAGGCGAGCAAGCGGGCGGTCGACGAGCGGATCGGCGACTGGCGCGAAGTCTATGAACGCCAGGCGCCGCAGGAGCGGGCCAACGAGGTCTCCCAGCAGGCCCGTCGCTGCATGGACTGTGGAATTCCGTTCTGCCACTCCGGAACTGCGGGCTGCCCGCTTGGCAACCTGATCCCGGAATGGAACGACCTGGTACGTCGCGGGCGCTGGGACGCCGCCAGCGAGCGGTTGCACGCCACCAACAACTTCCCCGAATTCACCGGCCGGCTGTGCCCGGCACCGTGTGAAGCCGCGTGCGTGCTGTCGATCGCCGAGGACCAGACCGGCGGCAGTGTGACGATCAAGCGCATCGAGAACACCATCGTCGACCAGGCTTGGCGGCTGGGGATCATCGAGGCGCAACCGGCCGCGATCGGCACCGGCAAGAGCATCGCCGTCGTCGGATCCGGGCCGGCGGGGCTGGCCGCCGCCCAGCAGCTCACCCGTGCCGGACACCACGTCACGGTCTACGAACGCGATGACCGTCTCGGTGGCCTGCTGCGCTACGGCATCCCGGAGTACAAGCTGGAGAAGTCCGGGCTCAATCAGCGGTTGGCGCAGATGCGGGCTGAGGGGACGCGCTTCGTCACCGACTGCGAGGTCGGAGTGGACGTCTCGGTGGACGAACTGCGCAACCGGTTCGATGCCGTGGTGCTGGCGGTCGGCGCGCTGCGCGGCCGGGACAGCGAGGTGGAGGGCCGGCACCTCAATGGCGTGCACCTGGCGATGGAGCATCTGGTCCCGGCCAACCGCGAGTGCGAAGGTGACGGCACGTCGCACATTTCGGCCGAAGGTAAGCACGTGGTGATCATCGGCGGCGGTGACACCGGTGCGGACTGCCTGGGCACCGCACACCGGCAGGGCGCGGCGTCGGTCACGCAGCTCGACTACAACCCGCAACCCCCCGAGGTACGCAATGACGACGTATCGCCGTGGCCGACCTGGCCGCTGGTGCTGCGAGCATCGCCGGCGCACGCCGAGGGTGGCACCGTGCACTACCAGGTCGCCGTGCAGCGCTTCGTCGGTGACGACGACGGCAATCTACGCGCCATGGAGATCGCGGAGGTCAAGGTGGAGCGGGTCGACGGGCGCCGCGTCATCACGCCGGTCGGTGAGCCGCTGGAGATCCCCTGTGATCTGGCGTTGCTGGCGATCGGGTTCGAAGGTGTCGAGCACATGGTGCTGCTCGACGATCTCGGCATCGTTTTGAGCCCGCGTGGGGTGATCTCCTGCGGATCGGACTGGCAGACCGATGCCCCGGGTGTGTTCGTCTGCGGTGATGCCCACCGCGGCGCGTCCTTGGTGGTGTGGGCGATCGCTGAAGGCCGCGCCGCCGCACACGCCGTGGACGCGTATCTGATGGGCGATTCGGATCTGCCCGAACCGGTGCGACCGAACCAATTGCCGTTGGCAGTCGTCTGAGTGAACAACGACCCACCCTCATCTGTATCGGTCGAGATGCCCATGAACCGCGACTATGCTGAGGCGCCGTGACTAGACGCGGCAAGATTGTCTGTACCCTCGGCCCCGCCACGAGCACCGATGAATCGGTCAAAGCTCTCGTCGACGCGGGCATGGATGTCGCCCGCCTGAACTTCAGCCACGGCGACTACGTCGACCACGAGGCCGCCTACAAGCGGGTGCGCCAGGCATCTGATGCCACCGGTCGCGCGGTCGGCATTCTGGCTGATCTGCAGGGGCCCAAGATCCGGTTGGGTCGCTTTGCGGCGGGCCCCACCTATTGGGCCAACGGCGACACGGTTCGCATCACCGTCGAGGACTGCGAAGGCACCCATGACCGGGTGTCGACCACCTACAAGAACCTGGCCCAGGATGCCCAGCCCGGCGACCGGCTGCTGATCGACGACGGCAAGGTCGCCTTGATCGTCGAGCACATCGACGGCGACGACGTGGTGTGCACCGTCACCGAGGGCGGCCCGGTCAGTAACAACAAAGGTCTTTCCCTGCCGGGCATGAACGTCTCGGTGCCGGCACTGTCGGCGAAAGACATCGAGGACCTGGAGTTCGCGCTGCGCCTCGGTGTTGACCTGGTGGCCCTGTCGTTCGTCCGCTCGCCGGCCGATGCCGAGCTGGTGCACGAGGTGATGGACCGGGTGGGGCGACGGGTCCCGGTGATCGCCAAGCTGGAGAAGCCGGAGGCGATCGACAACCTCGAGGCGATCGTGCTGGCCTTCGACGCCGTCATGGTGGCGCGCGGTGACCTGGGCGTGGAGCTGCCACTCGAGGAGGTGCCGCTGGTGCAGAAGCGGGCCATCCAGATGGCCCGAGAGAACGCCAAGCCGGTGATCGTGGCCACGCAGATGCTCGAGTCGATGATCGAGAATTCGCGGCCAACCCGGGCCGAGGCGTCCGACGTTGCCAACGCCGTGCTGGATGGGGCTGACGCGGTGATGCTGTCGGGGGAGACCTCGGTGGGCAAGTTTCCGCTGGAGGCGGTGCGGACGATGGCTCGGATCATCTCCGCCGTCGAGGAGAATTCGACGGCTGCGCCGCCGCTGACCCACGTCCCACGCACCAAGCGCGGCGTCATCTCCTATGCCGCCCGTGACATCGGCGAGCGGCTCGACGCCAAGGCGCTGGTGGCCTTCACCCAGTCCGGTGACACCGTGAAGCGGCTCGCGCGGCTGCACACCCCGCTGCCGCTGCTGGCGTTCACCGCACTGCCCGAGGTGCGCAGCCAGCTGGCGCTGACCTGGGGTACCGAGACGTTCATCGTTCCGCACATGAAGCAGACCGACGACATGATCCGGCAGGTCGACCATTCGCTGCTGACGCTGGGTCGCTACAAGCGCGGTGACCTGGTCGTCATCGTCGCGGGAGCTCCGCCGGGCACAGTAGGCTCGACAAACCTGATTCACGTCCACCGAATCGGCGAGGACGACCACTAAAGGGGAGAAACGGCACGTGGCCAACGCGGACCTCGAAGACCTGCTGGCCATTCTCGACCTTTCCCCGATTGGCGACGACGTATTCGCCGGCGCCCATCCCCGCAAGAACCCGGTCCGCACCTTCGGCGGCCAGCTGATGGCGCAGGCCTACGTCGCGGCCACCCGCACCCTGGTCCACGACCTGCCACCCAGCGCGCTGTCGGTGCACTTCATCGCCGGTGGGGACCCGGCCGCCGACATCGAGTTCCACGTCGTGCGGCTGCGCGACGAGCGGCGCTTCGCCAACCGCCGTGTCGACGCGATGCAGGACGGGAAGCTGCTGGCCACCGCGTTGGTGTCCTACCTGTCCGCCGGTAAAGGTCTGGAGCACAACGTCGCCATGCCGGAGCTGCCCGGCCCGGACGCCCTGCCGACGATCGACGAGCTGCTCACCGGTTACGAGGAAGTGGTGCCCGGGTTCGTCAACGCGCTGCGGCCGATCGAATGGCGCTACACCAACGACCCGGCCTGGGTGATGCGTGACAAGGGTGACCGGCTGGCCCACAACCGGGTGTGGATCAAGGCCGACGGCCCGATGCCGGCCGACCCGACGTTGCACACCGCGGCGATGGTCTATTCGTCGGACACCACGGTGCTGGACTCGATCATCACCACCCATGGCCTGTCCTGGGGGTGGGACCGGATCTTTGCGGTCACGGTCAACCACTCGGTGTGGTTTCACCGGCAGGTCGACTTCGCCGATTGGGTGTTGTATTCGACCAGCTCCCCGGTTGCCGCGGAGTCGCGCGGGCTGGGCACCGGCCACTTCTTCGATCCCGCGGGCCGTGTCGTGGCCACCGTCGTGCAGGAAGGAATCGTCAAGCACTTCCCGGGCAACGGCTGAGGTCGGGCGTAGGGTTTTTGCATGACCGAACCGCCGGTCCAGGTTGTCAACCGCAGGCGGGCCCGGGAACGGGTCGTCATGCACGTCGACACCCTGGCCGCACGCTGGGTGGGTGCACTGGCCCTGCTCATTGCGGCCAGCTGGCTGACGATTCTGGTGGTCCGCTCGCACCACCACGCGAACTGGGAGGCCGACGGCAGGCTGGCCTGGTCGCTGACGATCCTGGGCGCCGTGGCGCTGATCGCGCGGGGCATCTTCCTGGGCCGGCCGGTGACTGCCGCGCACGCGATCGCCGCCGCCGGGGCCGTGCTGGGCGGTATTGGCGCCCATATCCTGGCCTTCGACGCGGCGGGCAACGTCCTGATCGCGTCGTCGGGTCTGGTGTTGATGTGGCCGACGACAGCGCGACCGCAGCCGGCGCTGTTACCCCAGGTCTGGGCACTGGTGAACGCCACAAGTGGCGATCCGCTGGCGCCGTTCGCGATGCAGGTGCTCAAGAGTTACCTGTTCACCGCCGACGGCACCGCGGCCATCGCCTACCGAACCCGGCTGGGGTACGCCGTGGTCAGCGGCGACCCGATTGGCGACGAGAGCCGGTTCGATGAGGTGGTCGGCGATTTCGTGGCGATGTGCACCACTCGCGGCTGGCGGGTGGTCGTCCTGGGGTGCAGTCAGCGGCGGCTGGGGCTGTGGCGGGATCCGAAGTTGGTCGGACGGACGCTGAAGCCGGTGCCGTTCGGCCGCGACGTGGTGATCGACGTGCCGGTCTTCGACATGGTAGGCCGGCGGTTCCGCAACCTACGCCAGGCCGTGCAGCGCACCCGCAACTTCGGCCTCACCACCGAGATCGTCGCCGAACAGGGGCTCGACGACGAGCGGCTCGCCGAACTGACCGACGTGGTGCTGTCTTCGTCGAAGGGGTCGCGCGCTGAACGCGGCTTCTCGATGATTCTCGACGGCGCGCTGACCGGCGAGTATCCCGGCATCCTGCTGATCCTCGCCCGTGACCGGGCCGGCCGGGTGCAGGGCTTCCACCGCTATGCGGTGGCCGGCGGCGGCAGCGATATCACCCTCGACATCCCGTGGCGGCGCCGCGGCGCCCCGAACGGCATCGACGAGCGACTGTCCGTGGACATGATCAGTGCGATGAGAGAGGCTGGCGCACAACGTCTCTCACTGGCATTCGCCGCATTCCCGGAGATCTTCAACGACAAGGACCGCAGCCTGGTCGGCAGCTTCCTCTACGAGGCGATCCATCTGGGGGATTCGCTGATCGCCCTGGAATCGCTGTACCGGTACCTGCGCAAGTTTCACGCACTCGGCGACCGCCGATACGTGCTCCTGCCGCTAGCACAGGTATTCCCGGTGCTATTCGTGCTGCTGTCGTTGGAGTTCCTGCCGCGCCGGCGCCAGCTGCCCACGGCCGGGAGGGACACCCAGACCGGGGCTACGGCGTCGGGGTCACAGTGACGCTGAACCGGTTCTCGACGGACTCCTTGAACTGGTCGGCACACTGCTGGATCGCGGCCTGGTTCTGGCCGGCCTTCTGCAGGCAGTCGATGTAGTCACCCGCACCGACTTCCTTGAACACGCCGACCCAGATGGCGATGAAGGCGAGCCCGACGATCATCGCCACGAAGCCGAGGATGACGCCGGCCAAGGCGACACCGCCGTTGTTGGCTTCGCCGCGCTTGGCGCGGCTGCGCCCGGCGAAGCCGATGATCACGGCCGCGATACCCAGAACGATGCCGCCGACCACCGAGAACGACGACAGCAGCGCGACGATGGCGATCACCAGGGCGGTGACGCCCAGACCGTTGCGCGGCGCGGCCGGCGGCGGCGGCGCATAGCCGTAGCCCCCATACGGTTGCGGCGGGGGCGGCGGATAGCCGCCGGGATAACCGCCCGTCGGGTACGGATAGGGATATGGCGCTTGGGGCGGGGTGGGCTGCTGAGGTGCCTGCTCTGGGGGCTCAGTCATGAGCTGCACGTTACCCGGCGCTGTCGATCGATAGGCGCCGACAGGCGATGTCGTGACCGAGTTGGTGGGTGGCGACCACGACGGTGCGCGCCGGGGACAGCAGCCCGCGCCGGTCGTCGAGCAGGGCGCGCAGCACCCGGTGCCCGTCGGCGGCGTCGAGGTGTTCGGTCGGTTCGTCGAGCAGCACGATGGGCGCGGGGGAGAGCAACACCCGCGCCAGCAGCAGCCGCCGGCGCTGGCCCGCCGACACCGCGGTCGCACCGCCGCGCAGTACCGTGCTCAATCCGTCGGGAAGGCTCGCCAGCCACCCATCCAAGCCCACGACGCCAAGTACGTGGATGAGTTCCTCGTCGGAGCAGTCACCGCGCGCGACCAGAAGGTTGTCCCGGACAGTGGTGCTGAAAAGGTGCGCGTCCTCGGCGAAATAGCATACGGCGCTGCGCAATTGGGATTCACTCAATGATCCGGTGGTGACTCCGTCGAGGCTGACCTCACCGCTGACCGGAGGGAGCAGGCCGGCCAGGGTCATCAGCAGCGCCGTCTTACCCGCCCCGCTCCTGCCGGTGATCGCCAGCCGGTCACCAGGTTCGAGGCTCACGGTGACCGGCCGGCCGCCCGCATTGCCCGGGTAACCGGCGCGCACCTGCTCGGTGCACAACCGCGGTGCGCTGGCTGGGGTGGCGATGGTGACCGCCGTCGACGGCGCGGCCTCGGCCGGCACGAGGTCTGCCAACCGGGCAGCTGCGATGCGGGACCTGGTCAGGGCGACCGCGGCTGCGGGCAGGGCGGCGGCGGCCTCGAAAGCCGAGAGTGGCAACAACATCAGCACCGCGAGGGTGGTGGGGGCGGTGTACGCGGAGATCCCGATCCCGACGATGACGGCGCCGATGACGCTGGCTCCGACGGTCAGGGTCGGCACTGCGGTGGCGACCGCAGCCGGGGCTGCCGCGCGGTCGATCGCTTGGCCCCAATCGCGTTGGCGCTGCTCCGCTTCGGCGATCAGGTCCGGCAGCCGTCCGGCGACCCGGAGTTCGGCGGCGTGTTCTAGTGCGGTGACGGCGGCAATGTCCCGCTGTGATTGGTGTTGGCGGGCAACGGCTTCGGCACCGTGTACGGCCCGGGCGGCAAGCCACGGTGCGAGTCCGCCGGCAACCAGCAGGCACACCGCCAATACCATCGCAGCGACGGGAGAGATCAGGGCGATGACGGCGGTGGCGGCGACACCGAGCACCCCGGCGACGCCGATGGGGACGAGCGCGCGGACCAGGACGTCGGCGAGGGTGTCGACGTCGGAGCCGACCCGGGTGAGCAGGTCGCCGCTGTGCAAGCGCGCGGTGACGGCGGCGGGCCCGTGTGCCAGGCGGCGGTAGATCTCGCTGCGGGCGTTGGCCGCCGCACGCAGCGCGGTGTCGTGGGAGGCCAGCCGTTCGCAGTAGCCGAGCACACCGCGGGAGATACCGAAGGTCCGGACCGCGACGACAGCCACCGAGAGGTCCAGGACGGGCGGCATCTGCCAGGCGCGGGTGATCAACCAGGCCGACACCCCGGCCAGGGCCAGCGCGCTGCCCAACGACAGCGCGCCGAGCAGGATGGCAAGCAATAGCCGGGGGAGTCGGGGCCGCAGTAGGGGCAGTGCGGCCCGCAGCCCGTCAGACCCCGGCATGGTGTGCGGCCTCTACCTCGATGATGTGGTCGGCGATCTGCACCAGGCTGTCGCGATGGGCCACCACCACTACGGTGGCCCCCGCCGCGGCACGTTCGCGAATGGCTTGCAGCACAGTTCGTTCCGTGGCTTCGTCGAGGTGTGAGGTCGGTTCGTCGAGCAGCAGCACCGGGGCCACGGAACCGAGGACCCGGGCCAGGCCGAGGCGCTGGCGCTGCCCCAGTGACAGGCCAGTCCCGCCGCGGCCCAGGACGGTGTGGATGCCGTCGGGCAGTCCGGCGATCACCTCGGTGAAACCGGCCGCCCGGCAGGCGCCGTCCCGGTCGGTCAGCGGGCCGAACAGCGCCAGGTTCTCGGCGACCGTGCCGGGGATGATCACCGGGCGCTGGGCCAGCCACGCCAGCTGCCGCCACCAGGCCGCCCGATCCAGGTCAGCGACGTCGACGCCGTCGACGGTGACATGGCCCTCGGTAGGGGCCACCAGACCGGCGATGGTCAGCAGCGTCGTGGTCTTGCCGGCACCGTTGGCTCCGGTGAGCACGGTGACCCGGCCGGGCAGCAGCTGTCCGGACAACCGGGCGGGTGACAGCCCGTCGCGGCCGGCGACCGAAAGTTCGTCGAGGTCGATACTCGCCCCGGCGGCGGTCACCGTCCGGGTGCCCGACGGCCGCGCCGGATACTGCTCGATCAACGAGAATGCCTTGTCGGAGGCAGCTTTTCCGTTCTGTGCGGCGTGGAACTCCACACCCACCCGGCGCAGCGGCCAGAACACGTCGGGCGCCAGCAGTAGCACGGTCAGGCCGGCGGCCAGCGTCATCTCCCCGAACACCAGCCGCAGGCCGATGCTGACGGCGACCAGCGCCACGCCGAGTGTCGCGATGAGTTCGAGCACCAGCGCCGACAGGAAAGCGATGCGCAGGGTGGCCATTGCCGAACGCCGATGGGCGGCACTGAGTTTGGCTATCCGGTCGGCCGGTCCGTCGGCCCGGCCCAGCGCTCGCAGCGTGGGGATCCCTGCGATGAGATCCAGCAGGCGAGCCTGCAGCGTGGTCATCGCCTCCAGTGCGGCCGCCGAGCGGTCAGCGGTCGCCAGGCCGATCAGGACCATGAAGATCGGGATGAGCGGCAGCGCGACCATGACGATCAGCGCCGACTCGATGTCGTTGACGGCGATGACGATCACGGTGGCCGGGGTCAAGATCGCCGCCAGGAACAGCGCCGGCAGGTAGGCGGTGAAGTAGGGGCGCAACCCGTCGAGCCCGGAGGTCACCACGGTCACTGCGTCGTCACGCCGGGTGGTGTTTTCACCAGGCGGCAGGGCGGTCACGGTGCGCAGCACCTGTCCGCTCAGATCGGCGATCACCGCGCTGGCCCCGCGTTGACCCAGTCGGCCCTGCTGCCACTGGGTCAGCGCCCGAAGGATCCACAGCGCCGCCAGGATCACCAGCTCGGTGCGCCAGTGGCCGATGCTGCGGGTGGCCGGGTCGGTGATGACCCCGGCGACCAGGTGGCCCAGGACGACAGCGCCGGCGACGGCGCAGCCGGCGATGAGCGTGCCGCAGGCGACCGTGGCGCTCAGATAGCGGCGCACCGCGGCGGACGCACGCCACAGCCGCGGGTCCAGTGGTCCCGACCGGCGTGCGTCCCCCGTGCTCAGGGCACGCGCCTCAGTGGCAGACCGATGGACGGCGGGATCGACTCGGCGAAGATCCGCTTGCGGAACACCCAGTACGTCCAGCCCTGGTAGACCAGGACGAGCGGGGTGAATATCACGGCGGCCCAGGTCATCACCTTGAGCGTATACGGGCTGGAGGATCCGTTGTAGATCGTCAGATCGTAGGCCCGGTCGATGGTGGAGGGCACCAGGTTGGGGTAGAGCGAACCGAACAGCAGAATCACCACCGCGGCGATGACGACCGTCGTCGACAGGAACGCCCAGCCTTCTCGGGTACCACCAGCGGCGGCGACCGCGGCCAACTGAGCGATCACAGCGACGGCCAGCACCGCCCACGTCCACGAGGTTCCGTGCGCGAACTGGGTCCACAGGCCGAACCCGGCCACCAGGACCGTGGCGGGAATGCTCAGGAGACGGGCCAGCCGGACCGCATCGGTGTGCACGTCGCCGCCGGTCTTCAACGCCAGGAACACCGCGCCGTGGAAGGCGAACAGGGCACAGGTGGCCAGCCCGCCGAGCAGCGTGTAGGGGTTGAGCACATCGGTGACCGAGAGCCCGACGACGTTCTTGTCCGGGCCCACCGGCAGTCCGTTGACCAGGATGGCGAACGCCACACCCCACAGGATCGCCGGCAGCCATGAGCCGATCGCGATCCCGATGTCACACCAGTTACGCCATTTCGGGTCGTCGATCTTGCCCCGCCATTCGATCGCGACGATCCGCCCGATCATCGCCAGCAGGATGACCAGCAGCGGTAGGTACAGCGTCGAGAACACGGTGGCATACCAGTGTGGGAAGGCCGCGAACATGGCGCCGCCCGCGGTGATCAGCCACACCTCGTTACCGTCCCAGACCGGTCCGATGGTGTTGAGCGCGGCCCGGCGGTGAGTTTCGGCGTCGCCCTTGCTCATCCGGCCCAGCCAGTGCATCAGCATTCCGACGCCGAAGTCGAACCCTTCCAGGATGAAGAAGCCGAGGAACAGCACCCCCACGATGATGAACCAGATCTGTTGTAGTCCCATGATCACTCCTGGCGCTCAGTAGGCGAAGGACAGGGGCGCGACGTCGTCGTCGCGCGGCGGGGTGGGCGGCGCCGGTTCGGAGTCGTGCTCCTGCGGTCCGGCGACCACGTAGCGGCGAATCAGGTAGAACCAGACCACCGCGAGCACTGCGTAGAGCAACGTGAACGAGATCAGCGAGACCCACACCAGGCCGGGGCCGTGCAGCGAGACTCCCTGGCGCACCGTGAGCCTGACCAACGGGTCGCCGTCGGGGTTGGGGGCGACCACCCAGGGCTGGCGGCCCATCTCGGTGAACACCCATCCGGCCATGGAGGCCAGGAACGGCGTGGGAATGGTCCACAGCGCAAACCGGGCAAACCAGCGGCTCTCGGGGACCCGGCGACCGCGGGTCAGCCACAGCGTGGTGAGCGCGAACAGTAACGGAATCGCCAGGAGTCCGATCATTGCGCGGAACGACCAGTAGGTGACGAACAGGTTCGGCACGTACCACTCCGGGCCGAACTTCTGTTCGTATTGCTGCTGAAGGTCTTTGGCGCCTTGGAGCGTGACCCCGCTGAACTTGCCCTCGGCCAGGAAGGGCAGCACGTAGGGAACCTCGATGACGCGGGTGATGCTGTCGCAGTTGTTGTGCGTGCCGACCGTCAGCACGGAGAACTTGGGATCGGTTTCGGTGTGACACAGCGATTCGGCCGCGGCCATTTTCATTGGCTGCTGATGGAACATCAGCTTGCCCTGGACGTCGCCGGTGAAGAACAGCGCGACGCAGGAGGCCAGGGCCACCACTGAGCCGAGGATCGCGCCGGGGCGGTACAGGGCCGACGCGTCGGGGGTTCCCTTGGCCCGCACGATCCACCACGCGCAGACCGCCGCCACGAACGTCGACGCGGTGAGGAAGGACGCCGCCACCGCGTGCCAGAAGGCAGCAACCCCAGTGTTATTGGTGAACAGCTCGGTGATGCTCTGCAGTTCAGCGCGGCCGGTCGCCGGGTTGAACCGGGTGCCGACCGGGTGCTGCATGAACGAATTCGCGGTGATGATGAAGAACGCCGAGAGGTTGACCGCCAACGCCACCAGCCAGATCGAGGTCAGATGCAGCCATTTCGGCAGCCGGGTCCAGCCGAAGATCCACAGCCCGATGAAGGTGGACTCCAGGAAGAAGGCGACCAGACCCTCCAGTGCCAATGGGGCGCCGAAGACGTCGCCGACGAACCGTGAGTACTCACTCCAGTTCATCCCGAACTGGAATTCCTGCACGATGCCGGTCGCGACGCCGATGGCGAAGTTGATCAGGAACACCTTCCCGAAGAACTTTGTCATCCGGTACCAGGCCGGGTTGTCCGTCACCACCCAGATCATCTGCATGACGGCGATCAGCGGGGCCAACCCGATCGTCAGCGGAACGAAAATGAAGTGGTAGAGGGTCGTGATGCCGAATTGCCATCGGGACACGTCAAGAGCATTCATACCCGCACACCCCAAAAAGACGGAAGGCGTGGATCGCCTTTCTACGACAGAGTGTAGTAGCGATCCACGCCTATTCCGCTAGGGGCTTTCGACCTATGTGACCAGAGTCAACAGGACTAAACAGCCCCGATTCGCTCGGCGAGGTTCTTGGACGCCTTGCGGATTCCGAACGACGACACGATCTCGAAGACGCCGATGATGACAAGCCAGATGCCGACCACGATGGTCAGGGTCGCCAGCGACGGGAACGGCGAAGCCAGCACGACGATGCCCGCGATCAGGCTGATGACACCGACGAAGATCTCCCAGCCGCGGCCCGGGGTCTCCGGGTCGCTGATCGCCGAGACGGCAGTGGCCACGCCACGGAAGATGAAGCCGATGCCGATCCAGATGGCCAGCAACAGGATCGAATTCTCGATGCTGCGGAAGCACAGCACCGCCAGGATGAGCGAGGCGGCACCGCTGATGAACAGCAGAACCCGGCCGCCGGCCGAGACGTGCAAGGTGAACGCATGGAACACCTGTGAGATGCCGGTAACCAAGAGGTACGCGCCGAAGAAGATCGCGGCCACAAGGATCGAGATGCCCGGCCAGACGAGTACCAGGATGCCGAGGGCGAGCGACAGGATTCCCGACAGCAGTACCGACTTCCACAAGTGCGGCAACAGCGGTGGAGCAGAGGTAGTAGTCATGGCGGAAAGTGTTTCATAGCGTGTCCGGCCGACACAGTATTTGGGCACTTCAACTCGGGTATTGGGGTCTTAGGTCCCGGTCGCGAGATACCGCGAATGGGATGTGAGATTCCAGCCGTGTGGTTAATGTCTCGTTACCGGCAGTGCGAGCTGGGTCCATGGTCGTTAACGTCCTCCGCTGGAGGGTGCAAGGCGGCCCGAAGCAGAAAGAAAGAGGCAACAGTGCTTACTGGATGTCAAGACCGTCGTGGGGTGCAGCTCTGGTGGCGTGCCGCCGGCGTTATCGCGGTCGCGGGTGCGTTGGCGCTGTCGGGCTGCAGCAGCAAGAGCGAGACGAGCTCGGGGCCCTCGACTTCGACCACCGCGGCCAAGGCCGACAAGGTCGACGAGATCGCCGCAACCGTGCCCGACGACATCAAGAAGTCGGGCAAGCTGATCGTCGGGGTGAACATCCCCTACGCGCCCAACGAGTTCAAGGACACCAGCGGCAAGATCGTCGGCTTCGACGTGGACCTGATGAATGCCATCGCCTCCACCCTCGGGCTGACCGCCGAGTACCGCGAGTCCGACTTCGCCAAGATCATCCCGTCCATCCAGGGCGGCACGTACAACGTCGGCATGTCGTCGTTCACCGACACCAAGGAGCGTCAGGCCTCGGTCGATTTCGTCGACTACTTCAACGCCGGCATCTTGTGGGCGCAGCGCCCGGGGTCGCCGATCGACCCGACCAACGCGTGCGGCAAGAAGGTGGCCGTGCAGGCCACCACCACCGAGGAGACCGACGAGCTGCCGGCCAAGAGCAAGGCCTGCACCGACGCCGGCAAGCCCGCGATCGAGATCCTGAAGTTCGACGGCCAGGACGCAGCCACCAACGCCGTGGTGCTCGGGCAGGCCGACGCGATGTCGGCGGACTCGCCGGTGACCGCCTACGCCATCAAACAAAGCAACGGCAAGCTGGAGGCCGCGGGCGAGATCTTCGACTCGGCACCGTACGGCTGGCCGGTGGCCAAGGGCTCGCCGCTGGCGCAGTCGTTGCAGAAGGCGCTGCAGCACCTCATCGACACCGGTGATTACAAGACCATCGCCGGCAACTGGGGTGTCGAGGCGGGCATGATCGCCAAGCCGACTATCAACGGAGCGACCAGCTAATCACTATGACTGTTGACGACTCGGCCCCATCCACTGCTCCTGCACCCATCGACGCGGTCCCGCTGCGTCACCCCTGGCGGTGGGTGGGGGCGATCGTCATCATCGTCCTGGTCGGGCTGTTCCTCTACGGGGCAGCCACCAATCCGGCCTACGGCTGGTCGACCTACGGCGAATACCTGTTCAACGACCGCATCATGCTGGGCGTATTCAACACGCTGCAGTTGACCATCTACGCGATGCTGCTCGGCGTCGTTCTCGGCGTGATCCTGTCGGTGATGCGGCTGTCGCCGAACCCGGTGTTCGCCTGGGTCGCCTGGGCGTTCCTGTGGATCTTCCGCGGCACACCGGTGTACGTCCAGCTGGTGTTCTGGGGGCTGATCCCGACGATCTACCAGAACATCCAGCTCGGTATACCGTTCGGGCCGTCGTTCTTTCACCTCAATCTGCAGAGTCTGTCGATCCCGTTCCTGCTGGCTGTCATCGGACTCGGGCTCA
The DNA here is from genome assembly GCF_004745805.1 of Mycolicibacterium sp. CH28. Taxonomy (GTDB): domain Bacteria; phylum Actinomycetota; class Actinomycetes; order Mycobacteriales; family Mycobacteriaceae; genus Mycobacterium. The sequence goes on from NZ_SRLQ01000001.1 coordinate 318,897, forward strand.
ACGAAGCCGCCTACATGGCCGAGATCATCCGGGCGGGAATCACGTCGGTTCCCGAAGGCCAGTCGGAGGCGTCGACCGCACTCGGCATGTCCTGGGGAATGACGATGCGGCGCACCGTGCTTCCGCAGGCGATGCGGGTGATCATTCCGCCCACCGGTAACGAGCTCATCAGCATGCTGAAGACCACGTCGCTGGTGACCGCGGTGCCGTACTCCTACGACCTGTACAGCATCGCTTCGCGGGAGATCGCCGCCCGGACCTTCGAGCCGGTCCCGCTGCTGCTGGTCGCGGCGACCTGGTATCTGGTCGTCACCAGCGTGCTGATGGTCGGCCAGTACTACCTCGAAAAGTACTTCTCACGCGGCATTTCCAGGAAGCTGACGTCCAAGCAGCTGGAGGCGCTGGCCAAGGCGCAAACCGGTACGGAGGCGGGACACGTATGACAGGCGAACCCATGGTGCGCGCCGAGCGGGTGTGCAAGAGCTTCGGGGCGCTGTCGGTGTTGAAAGGCGTGACGCTGACGGTCGATCCGGGCCAGGTACTGGTTCTGGTCGGGCCGTCGGGCTCCGGCAAGTCGACGTTCCTGCGGTGCATCAACCACCTCGAGAATGTCAGTGCGGGACGGCTTTACGTCGACGGCGACCTGATCGGCTATCGCGAGGGCAATGGCAAGCTCTACGAGATGCCAGCGCGCGTGGCAGCCAAGCAGCGCCGCAACATCGGGATGGTGTTCCAGCATTTCAACCTCTTCCCGCACCGCACCGCGCTGGACAACATCATCGAGGCACCGGTCCACGTCAAGAGGGTGAAGAAGGCCGCGGCCGTGGAGCGGGCGCGTGATCTGCTCAACCAGGTCGGCCTGTCGGACAAGGCCGATGCCTACCCGGCGCAGCTGTCCGGTGGACAGCAGCAGCGGGTGGCGATCGCACGGGCGCTGGCGATGGATCCCAAGCTCATGCTGTTCGATGAACCCACCTCGGCGTTGGACCCTGAACTCGTGGGCGAGGTGCTGGGCGTGATGAAGAAGCTCGCCAGTGAGGGCATGACCATGGTCGTGGTGACCCACGAGATGGGCTTCGCCCGCGAAGTCGCCGACCAGTTGGTGTTCATGGACGGCGGAGTGATCGTCGAGAGTGGTGCACCCCGGGAAGTCCTGAGCAACCCGCAGCACGACCGCACCAAGGCGTTCCTGTCGAAAGTCATGTAGCGCAGATTCTGCGAATGGACTAGGGGAGCCGGCCTAGCGAGTTGGACTCTCGACCCGCCCAGTCTCTTCCTGCGCGGGTCGGGTCATGTCGGGGGCAGGTGGTGTTCGGCGGTCGAGTAGGTACCAGGTCCGCATGATGCCCTTGCCTTTGACGTCGACCTCGCCACGCTCCTCGAGTACGAAGCCGTCCCGCAATCGTTCGTAGACGTCCTGGGGCACCTGGATGCGTCCTTCTGGATCGGTGGACTCCATCCGCGAGGCGACGTTGACCGCGTCGCCCCAGACGTCGTAGAAGAACCGGCGGGCGCCGACCACGCCGGCTACCACGGGGCCCGACGCCATGCCCATCCGCAGCGGTATCGGCTGGCCGTTGGGGTCGCGTAGGTCGCGCACGGCGCGGCTCATATCGAGGGCGAGGTTCGCCAGGGCTTCCACGTGGTCGGGCCGCTGCAGCGGTACCCCGCTGACCACCATGTAGGAGTCGCCGGTGGTCTTGATCTTCTCCAGTCCATGCTTGTCTACGAGCCGGTCGAAGGTGGTGTAGAGCCGGTCCAGGAACCGCACCAATTCCGCCGGCGGGATCTGGCTGGCTCGTTCGGTGAACCCGGCGATGTCGGCGAACAGGATCGAGGCATCGTCGTACCGGTCGGCGATCACCCCGCGGGCCGGGTCTTTGAGTCGGGCCGCGATGCTTGCCGGCAGGATGTTGGCCAGTAGGGCCTCGGAACGCTTGTACTCGACTTCCATCGCCGCCTCGGCGCGGGCGACCTGGCGCATCGCGTACCAGACCGTCGCGAACACCAGCACGCACGACGACACCGTCGTGATCACGAAACCGGCGTCCACCATCCAGCGCGGCTGGATTCCGGTGTCGCCGGGCACCAGAAACTGCGAGGCGATGGTCAACCCCGCGCCGAGCGCGACCACCGATGAGGCCATCACGATGTGCTCGACGCCAAGAACCAGCACGGCCAGCGACGCCGAGACCAGGTAGTAGAACTGGAGGCCGGAATCAGTGCCGACCTGCCAGCCGACGACGGTCAGCGACAGGTAGGCCACGAAGACGAAGGCCAGCGAGGCGATGATCTCGCCGAAGCGGTGCAGCAGCGGAACGACCAGGAAAAAGATGGCGGTGCCGAGGTTGATCAGCCCGATGGAGAGCAGGCGCTGATCGGCGAACAGCTGCATGACCCCGACCAGGGCGGTGACAAAGGCGGCGATGGCCGCGGCGATGTCGAGCACCCGCTGGCGGCGCGTGACCGACTCGGCCCAATGCTGGTTGCGGGCCGGTGGGCGGCGCTGCATGCGCTCACAGTCCGATCGCCGGAACGGCCCCTCGGGCGGTACCGGACCAGCGCATTTCCGCATGGTCCCCACCTCGGCAGCCTATCGGTTGGCCGCCAGTACCGACAGCATCTCGTAGCCGACGTGGGCGGCGGCTATGCCGGTCATTTCCGCATGGTCGTAGGCCGGGGCCACCTCGACGATGTCGGCGCCGATCACGTTGAGACCCACCAGCCCGCGCAGCGTGTTGAGCAGTTCCCGCGAGGTGAGCCCGCCGGCTTCGGGGGTTCCGGTGCCGGGGGCGTGCGCCGGGTCGAGCACGTCGATGTCGATCGAGACGTACACCGGACCGCCGTCGAGCCGCTTGCGCATCCGCTCGACAATGCTTGCGACACCGTCGAATTCGTAGTCATCGGAGCGGATCACCTGGAAGCCCAGCACCGCGTCGTCCTCCAGGTCGGTCTTGCTGTAGAGCGGGCCGCGGATCCCCATGTGCAGTGAGCGCTCCATGTCGATCAGGCCTTCTTCGCTGGCCCGACGGAACGGCGTGCCGTGGGTGTAGGGCGCCCCGAAGTAGGTGTCCCAGGTGTCGAGGTGGGCGTCGAAATGCAGGACTGCGACCGGCCCGTGGTCGCGGGCCAGGGAGCGCAGGATGGGCAGCGCAATGGTGTGATCACCGCCGATGGTCAGCACCGTCGAGCCGTCCTTGCGCAGGTCGGTCATCGCGGTGTCGATGGTGTCGATGGCCTCGTCGAGGTTGAACGGGTTGACCGCGATATCGCCGCAGTCGGCTACCTGCTGGACGGTGAACGGCTCCACGCCGAGCGCCGGGTTGAAGGGCCGCAACAGCTTGGAGGCCGCGCGTACGTGCGAGGGCCCGAACCGGGCGCCTGGTCGGTAGGACACCCCGCTGTCGAATGGGACACCGACGATGCGCACGTCGGCTCCTGGCACCTCGGAGATGCGGGGTAGCCGGGCGAACGTCGACGGTTCGGTGTAGCGCGGGAACTTGGTCGCGTCGACGGGTCCGACGATGTCGGATGTCATTCTTCCTCCTGGGCAACGGTTTGCGCGATCGCGGCGGTGCTGGCCGGGTCGGCCAGAGTGGGGTCGGCCTCGATCATCGCCAGCTCGCGGGTCACGTCCAGTGTGCGGGTCAGCGTGACGTAGACAAGTCCGGAGACCACCATGCCGACGATGAACGCGATGTCGAGTTCGCCCATCGCGGTGGCGGCCGGACCGACGAAGAACGGCAGGTCGACGAACGGGATCTCGGCGATTACGCCTGCCCCGAAGGCGATCAGCCCACGCCAGGACCACGCGCCGTAGATACCGCGTGGGGTGAACAGGTCGGCGATCGCGTAATGGCCGCGGCGGACGAAGAAGTAGTCGGTCAGGTTGACCGCGGTCCAGGGTGCCAGCAGGTACAGCATGATCAGCAGGGTGGTGTTCAGGGCGCTGGTCGCGTTGGTCAGCAGCAGGCTCATCCCCAGCCAGACCACTGCCAGCCCGACGATGGTGACCACCCGCAACTGCCGGGTCGGGGTGACCGGCTTGAGTGAGTCGATCGCCGTGACCACGGTCAGCATGCCGCTGTAGGCGTTGAGGCCCATCGTGGCGACCAGAACCAGGGCCGACACCACCGCCAGCACCGCGCCGAGCACCGGCACGACCTGGTTTCCGGTCTCGTTGATGCCCGACAAGGCGTCGGTGGCACCCAGATACGTGGCCATCCAGGCGCCGAGGGGGATGAGCCAGGCGGGCGAGGCGGATGCCCCGACGAAGACCGAGGCGATGATCGACGACGGTTTGGTGTCCCGCGGCAGGTAGCGGCTGTAGTCGGACACGTAGGGGGCGTAGGTGATGTTGTAGGACGCGGCCACGCTGAACTGCACCAGGAAGGCGACGAGGCTGAAACCGCCTGTCGCGGTTGCGGTTCCGGTGGCCCCGCCGAACAGCACTCCGAGCGTCAACGCCAGCCACAGCGGCAGCGACACCCAGAACAACACCCGGAACGTGCGGTGCAGCAGATCGTGGCCGTAGATCGCGAGCAGCGCCGCGACCACCGTGATGACGACGCCCACCGCCACCGGATTCCACCCGAAGATCGACTGCAGCCCGGACTTGATGATGACCACGTCGACGACGTTGAACCCGACGAACGTGAACAGCGTCCCGAGCAGTGGCAGCAAGACGCCGCGGTAGCCGAACTGGGCCCGGGACTGGATCATCTGGGGCAGCCCGAGCACCGGTCCCTGGGTGGCGTGGAACGCCATGAAAATGGTGCCGAAGGCGATGCCTGCAAGCCCGGCGACGACGGTCCATCCCAGCGACAGCCCGAGGCTGGGGCCGACGAAGCCGAGCGCGAGGGTGAAGGGCTGGAAGTTCCCCACGAACCAGAACGGCCCCTGGTGTCCGACCTTGCCTTTGCGTTCGTCGTCCGGCACATAGTCGATCGACCGGGTCTCGACCGAGGTTGCGGCGGTGGCATTCACAGGTCCTCCAGGGCGGGTCACGAACGGATCGCATCTCACGATCGTGTGGCGGTGTGCGCTGCGCCATGGCGGAATTGTTCAATCAGTCCATTACGATTGGACAATGCGTACAGATGGCCCGCGTCATGCTGTCTGTCGCTGACGTCGCTGGGGATCCCAGCCTGAACCTCACGGTGGTGGCGGGAGCCGATCAGCTGACGCGGCAAGTGACCTCTGCGCATGTCTCCGAGCTGACCTCACCGGCGGATTGGCTGCGCGGGGGTGAGCTGCTCATGACGGTCGGCCTGCTGCTGCCGATGCGGCTGGCGGACTGCCGTCGGTATGTTTCCGAATGCGCAGCGGCCGGCGTCGCGGCGCTCGCGCTGGGCCTCGGCCACGGGCTGCCCTACCAGAAATGCCCGAATCAGCTGGTGCGTGCCGCGCAGGAGAGTGGCGTGGCGCTGCTGACCGTGCCTGACGAGACACCGTTCATCGCGGTCACCAAGTGGGTGTTCGAGACCATCGCGCGCCAGGAGAGCCGCGAACTGCACACCGCGCTGGAGATCAACCGCACGCTGACTGCCGTCGCGACCAGTTCCGCGCCGCTGCCGGCGCTGCTGGCGGCGTGGTCGAAAGCCAGCCCGGTCGCATGCGTGGTGTGTGACGCCGCCGGCCAGCTGGTCGGAGCGACGCCGGACACCGACCCCGAGGTGGTCTCCGCGGCGATCACGGCGACCAGTGCCGCGCGGGCCACCGGCTCGGCCTGGTCAGTGGTCGACGGTTTCGAGATCCACACGATCGGCTCACGAATCCCGCTGGCGCATATAGCGCTCAGTGCCGACATGGATGTGCGGTCGCGGGCGGCGTCCAGCGTCCTGGTGTCGCTGATCGCCGTCGACATCGAGCGCCGCAACCTGTCCGGCCAAGCCGAGCGGCAACGCCGATCCCAGGTGTTCGCTCAGCTGTTGCGCCCCGGCATCAAGCGCGAGCGCGCCCAGCAGATGCTCGCCGGTGTGGGTCTGGGCCAGGCACCGCTTCAGGTGGCCGCCATCGCTTGTGACGATGCCGGCTCGCTGGCGTTTCGGCTGCAGGCCGGCCTCGACGACGCGCTGGTGCTGGTGCGCGGTGACACCGTCCAGATCGCCCACGCCGATCTGGACGCACTGATCGAAGCGGTGCGCGCGCAGGCGCCCGGATTGCCCTGCGGGATCGGAGCGCCGGTGACTGCCGAGGCGCTTTCGGTGTCGGCGATGCAGGCCCGTTCGCTGCTGCCGGTCAGCGCGCGCCGGGGCCGCATCGTGACTGCCGGCGAGGGTGAGACGGTGTCACTCCTGGTGTCACTGGGCAGCCCGGAGGTCGTGCGGGGATTCGCCGACACGGTGCTCGCCCCGCTGGACGCCCTCGAACCGCGAGAGCGCCTCGAACTGCTGCGCACGCTGGATCAGTGGCTGCGGGTCAACGGTGCGTGGGATCCGGCGGCGGCGCGGCTCTCGCTGCACCGCAACACCGTTCGCAACCGCATGGAACGGATCGCCACGCTGACCGGGCGTCGCCTCGACGACGGCGACGACCGGATGGAGCTGTGGCTGGCGCTCAAAGCCCGCGCCGCGATGTCATGACCGGACATCCCCGCGCGCGGGGGGTTAGCCTGCAGGAGTGACCCGCATCGCGTGCGCCCAGATCGACCCCACCATCGGCGATGTCGACGCCAACCTGGCGCTGTCCGCCGGTGCCGTCGCCGATGCCGTCGCCCAGGGTGCCCAGATCGTGGTGCTGCCCGAGCTGGCGACGTCGGGATACATGCTGGCCGACGTCGAGGAGGCCAGGTCGGTCGCCCTGCGCCCCTCGGACCCGGCGTTCCAGGCATGGCAGTCGGCCGCCGGCGACGCGATCGTCGTCGGCGGGTTCTGCGAACTCGGTGAGGACGGCCAGCTGTACAACAGTGCGCTCGCCCTGGACCGCGACGGTGTGCTCGCCACCTACCGCAAGACGCATCTATGGGACCGCGAGAAGCTGATCTTCACCCCCGGCGACAAACTGCCGCAGGTGCTGGGCACCCGCTACGGCGCGATCGCGATCCTGGTGTGTTACGACCTGGAATTCGGCGAGGTGACCCGACAGGTGGCCCTCGACGGCGCCGAGTTGATCGTCGCGCCGGTCAACTGGCCGCTGTTCCCGCGCCCGGAGGGGGAGCGGCCCGGTGAGGTGATCACCGCGATGTCGACCGCGCGGGTCAACCGGGTCGCGGTCGCGGTGTGCGACAGGGCCGGTATGGAGCGCGGGCAGCCGTGGACCGAAGGTAGCGTGATCGTCGACCCCGACGGCTGGGTCGTGTCCGCTGCCGGTGATGGTCCCGGCCTGGCCATCGCCGACGTCGACCTGGCGACCACCCACAACAAGATGCTCACCGAGTACGTCGACCTGTTCTCCGACCGTCGCGTAGACCTGTATTGAGTCCGCGATGGCAACCCGAACCATTCGACTCTGGCACGCGGCAGTGTTGACCGCACTGTTCTTCGGTGTCGTGCTGTTGGCGGGGTTGGGCATCGCCGCCAGCGCGTCCGGCACGCCATCGTGCACCAACGTCAGTCCGAACACCACGATCTGCCAGAGCCCGGGCAACGCGCAGATCACCACCTCGCCCGGCACCATCGCCACCCCCAACTGGGGTTGGCCGTTCTGGGGTGGTGGCCTGATCATCTCGATCGGCGGCTGATCGGCCCGGGCGAACAGTGACCATTTGCCCTACCGACGGTTTGCCTGAACATTATGCTCCGTTTATTGGACCGCGTTCGGGCGGTCGGATAAGGGCAGGGGATCGGGGTGGGCTGCAAAGTCGCGGCAGGCTGGCACGGCAAAGCGCTTTTGAGGGCTTACACCGTATTGTCTGCGCAAAATGCGATGTCGTCGCTCACAGCGATTGTCCAGTCTTTCGGGGCAGCTGGGACATCAGTCGAGCCAGCAATCCGGATGGTCCGACCTCTCGGCACTCACTGATAGGAAACGATATGAGCTCTGGTCGTCTGACTCGTCAGATCGCTCTCTTTGCTGGCGGTGCCGCGATCGTCGGGATGGGGGCGTTGACCGCCTGTAGCCCGAATGAGAAGGATGCGCCGTCGACGACCACCCCGTCCTCGTCGGTCTCGGTGACACCCACCGAGAAGGCCGTGGGGCCGGGTGGCCCCAACTCGTTCTCGCCGACCGTCAACCCGGCTCCTCCGGGCCCGGTGTGCAAGCAGATCGTCGGCAACGACTGCATCCGCTAGCCGATTCCGGCGCGCCCCGGCGATAGAGTCGGGGCGTGCCCAGGATCAGCGCTCCCTCGGTGGGGCAGCATCGTGAACAGGTGCATCGCCGTGTGTTCGAGGCGTTCAGCACGCTGTTGGCCGGGCACAGTGTGGATGCGATCACCATGGCACAGCTGGCCGCAGCAGCCGGCATCGGACGTACGGCGATCTACCACCATTTCGCCGACAAGGAAGCCGTCGTCGTCGCGTTCGCGTCCTACGAGACCGGCCGTTACATCCAAGATCTCGAGGCGGCCCTAGCCGACATCGACGATCCATCGCAGCGGCTGGCTCTTTATATCCGTCATCACCTCGACGCCGGCCAGCAGTTCCACATCGGTTCCGGCGGCCACTTCTACGGCACGCTGTCGCCTACCGCGATGCTGGCGATTCGCGAGCATGTGGTGGTTGTCGAGGATGTGCTGCGATCGATCCTGTCCGACGGTGTCGCGGCCGGCACGTTCATCGTCGACGACGACGTCACGGCCATTTCGCTCATCCACGCCTGCCTGGCGCCCCGGCACCTGCCGGCACCCGCCGTCGAGCGGTTCATCCTGCGGGCGCTGGGCGCGCAAAGGTAGCCGCCACAAACGCCTCGCGCCGTGTTATTTTCCTGACATCTCGTCAACATCATGCTGACAAAATGTCGGGAACATCCACGACGACCCGGAGCTGAACATGCCCATGAACACCCAGCCGACACCCGAGGCGGCCACCTCCTTGTCCGCCGCGATGCGGGTGGGTTCGGCCGACGACCACGATGCCGCCGAGCAGGCGCCGTTCGTCACCAAGCTTCTCGACGGCGACATCAACCCGCGCGGCTATGTCGATTACCTGCTGCGGTTACGGATGATCTACGCCGCAATCGAGGACGCCGTGCGCTCCCACCGGGACGACCGGTTGGTCGCGGCCGTCTACGACCCGGCCCTCGAGCGCCTGTCGGCGATCGACGCCGACCTCGATCATTGGGCGCCCGGAATCGGACGCGACATCGATTCGCCTGCCGCACAGGCCTATTGCGACCGAGTGGCCGGGCTGTCCTGGGGCGGCGACCTGCTCGCACATCACTACACCCGCTACCTCGGCGACCTTTCGGGCGGGCAGGCGATTGGCCGCATCCTCGACCGCACCTTCTGCTTGGGGGGTGCTGGGCTGGCGTTCTACGAGTTCCCGCTGCGGTCCAAGCCCTACAAGGACGACTACCGGGCCCGCCTCGACGGGCTGGGTCTCGACACCGCCGACGTCACTCGGGTGGTCGACGAGGTTAAGGTCGCCTTCCGGCTCAACCAGGCGGTGTTCGCCGAGCTGGGCGACAACCTGGCCGCCTACTGCCCCTGATCGTCGGCCGGCCTGGTGTCGCAGCGACTGCGAAAATCGGTGATGGGCTGGCGGATTCCCTTCAGGTCGGCATGCACCTGCGGGTTGGCGTCAAGATAGTCCTGCACCTTGGCTCGCATCTGGTCTTTCGGCAAGCCCTTGATACTGGTGAAGAAGTCGTTGACGTCCGGGTGGGTGAACAGGTAGGCCGACAACGAGAAACCGGCCCCAGCCGTGATCCCGGCCAGGTCGGCCGACGTGCAGTTGGGTGGCGGGTCGGCGGCGGCCGGACCGGCCGCGCCCAGCAGCAGGGCGCCCGTACTGAGAGCTACCGCGACCGCGCGCCGCACCGACCGCGTCGTGCTCATGACCACTCAGCTCCTGGTGCGCTCGATGAGATCCGGAATCACACTGTAACGGGCTTTGGCCGGCCGGATTCGGTGTTTGGTGGGGCGGCGGGCGGGCATGAGGACGGCTACTCCCAATGCCACGAGCGCAGCGCCGAGGACCATCCCGCCAACCACGTCGGTAAAGATGTGCGCGCGCACGTACAGCGCGAGGATCGCGACGAAGGCGACACCGGTGGTGGCCAGACCTGTCGCCGCCATCTTGATCGCACGCGAACGCCCGATGCCGAGGCAGACGGCGATCGTCCCCAGCAATGTGGCGCTGCCGGTGACATGGCCGGATGGGAATGAGTTCGCGTAGTAGTCGACCTGCGACCAGTCGACCACCGACCCATCGCGCAACTGCGCGAGGTTGGCCGGTGTCCGCTCCACGAGATGCTTGAGGATCTGCTCGGCAGCCGCGCCGGCGCCGACCGTGCCGATGACGACGACGGCCCGCATGACCGATCGGGCCCGCAGCGCCAGCAGCGTTCCGGTGACCACACCGGCTATCGCGACGTGAACGGGCCGGCCGATGTAGGCGAAGATTCCCATCGAGTCGCCCTGCCCGCGGTGCTCGCGGTGAGCGTCGAACCAATTCCACACCGACGTGTCGAGGGCCGTCATCCAGCCGGAATTGATCTGCACGGCCATGACGGCCAACACGCTCAGTAACCCCGCGGCCAGCAGGATCAAGGCCAATCTGTCTCGCCGAACCAGCGCTGCCGCGATGAGGACCACGGCTGAAACAGTCAGGGCGGTCACGGTGGTATCGATGGCGATCAGTATGCCAATCGGGGCAGAATCTGGTCGCCTAGGTTGGTGTTCTGCCTCTGTGCGCCTATTGGAGCGCAACTCCATCGCGAGGGCGGATTGCGGCGCCGCGTTGGTGGCATTCAAGAGCGTGTAAGCCAATTCTGGTCACATTCGCCACCGAACGCTTTTGGTGCATTCGACCCGGGGTTCGGGCTCGGAGGCGCGCGAAATGGAGCTCGGATATGGTCTCCCAGATTCTCTCGACGGTGAGCCCAGATTGGTAAATGGCCCGTTCGGGCCAGCAGTCGTGGGTTCTCCCATCCCCTCGGGATGGCTCTCATCGGATCTACAGCATGATCGCCAGCGCTCTGCTCCCGGGCGCAGTCGGCGGCGATGACGGAGGTACCAGATTCCGGCCGAGCTCCCCGATTGGGCGGCCCTTTTCACGAAACCGCGAACTGCCTGGTAATTGTGTACAAGTTAACTGAGAGGATGGGGAGCTGTGACATTTGGGCCGAAAAACCAGGGGATCAGTCGACATCCAGCACGGGCACGCCGTCCTCAGGCTTATGGATGGGTTGGAGCTGGGGCGCTGACTCTTGGAGTGGGGGCGGCGCTAGCCAGCGGGTCTGGGATCGCTCAGGCTCAAGGCGGCCCCGCTTCCTCGGAGGACTCACGGTCAACCGCCGTGGCAGGCCCCGCCGTCAAGCACAGCGCCTCAACGGGGTTGTCACACCACCGACCGAGCCTGCCCGGCAGTATGACGACCAAAAATTCAGCCTCGGCGGAAACGCTTGTTCAGCGAGTTCAGCCGACGCCGGCGACTCTTTCGGCCGCGTCGGAGGCAGGGTTGGCGAAGCGAAGCACACTGACTTCTCCTCGGGGCCCCTCGTCTTTGGATTTGACCGGACTGGGTCTCGCGCGACCCAACGCGCAGCAAGGCAAAATGGCGGCTTATGGGCAGAGCGAGGCAGCAGCGAAGCGGGTTGACCCCGCCCATGCAAGTGCGCCCTCGTTAGGCGCGATTTTTCACTACACGTTTTTCAACCAAGCACCAAACGCTAGGCCGGTCCAGTCGTTGGGACAATCAGATACCGGCGTCGTTACGGGAGATTTGAACCAGACCGGGTCTGCGCTAACCTACTCCCTCGCCCAGGCTCCCGCGAAGGGCAGCGTCACCATCGGTACGGACGGCAGCTATGTCTACACGCCCACAACGGATTTCGCCCACATCGGTGGCACCGATACCTTTCGCGTCACGCTCGACAGTGGCCAGGCCTACCGACTGACCGGAGTGGCAGGGGCCCTCCAGAGCCTTCTCCATTCCCTGGCCCAGGCCGTCGGCCTCAGCGGCCCCGACGCCACCACGGTAGTCGTGACGGCGAGCATCACTGCGGTCAACAAGCCGCCGACGATCACCGGGTACACCACGACCGACCCCGGCCCCAACGGGGTAGTCACCGGAGTCGTCACCGCGACCGACCCCAATGGTGATGCCCTGGCCTACGCCGTTTCGACCCCTGGCAAGGGCAGCGTGACTGTGACGGCTAACGGTGAGTTCACCTACACCCCAACCATCGACGCTCGGCGAAACGCCTATCTACCTGGAGCGCCTGCCACTGCTCTATCCGACCAGTTCACCGTGACGGTCAGCGACGGCTACGGCGGTTCGATCCCCGTGCCGGTGACCGTGTCGATTAGCCCGGCGCTCACCTACGTGACTGGCGACGTGAAGCGCGATCCAACGACGGGCCGGATAGCCCTACGCACTGTTTTCCCGGAGAGTACCCAGCAACCGGGAACGGGGACGCCAGGATGGCTGACGTGGCTGATCGCCACCCCTAACGTTGGGCCGATCATCGGACAAACTTCAGACGTTGACTCGTGGGACAACCTGTACTTGGTCGGAACCACATTGGACAGCCAGTCGTACGACTCATCCGTGAGCTTGCCGACAAACTCCGTCCTACGAAATCCCCAGAATGGCGCCGTGGCTATCCGCACCATATTTGACGAAACGGACCCGACATTCACCAACATGGCATGGGATGTCGCCACTACGTCTCAAGGCGCGCTCATCGTCTCTTCAGCAAGCTTGCAAGGATGGGATGTTTTGTTCGTCCCAAGCAATTAACCCACCGAACCCGGCTATTCGCCCTCGGCTACCGTCAGATCGACCAGCAAAACGACGCCCGCATCAAGTGACAGCCCGCTGATCCTTCGCTGTTATCTGTGGAGGCGCTTACGGTGCCGGTCGACCGGGATGGCCTCAATCGCAGCGTCAGCGGTTGGGAGAGCATTGATGTACCTGCGCGAGTCGAATATCGCGAACAGCGGACCACTCCGCGACTGCCAGGTGAAGTTTGCCGTCATGTCGTACCGCTACGTGGCGTTCCGGTGTCCGAGGAGCTTTCGTACCGTTGCGCCGAGAGACGACCGCCAGCGGGCTCGCAGGGCGACGCAAGGTGTGAGGTGTCGCGCCTGCCTCCACGGCCTTGCTGAGACGTGGGGTGAACCAGCTGACACCACCCATCGCGCCGCAATCTGCGCCGGGAAACAGGAAGCCGGACGGTCGCGATCGTTGATGAACTCGGCAAGTTGCTCAGCTAGTGTCGCCTGCCAGGAGCATGGGGCCAGCGTGAGCTGATTTTGCCAGGGTGATGGGACCACCTGGATTGCCAGTTATGGGACCACCGGCGCGTCGCGTCGGTGGTCTCTTCATTTGTTCGTTCGATCGCCGTGACGGTTCAAGTCACGGAGGCAGCGGGCATGGCTTTTCGGGAGGTCAGTGTGAACGAGATCAGGGAAGTACTACGGGTGTGGCTGGGGGTGGCCGGGTTACCGGCACCGGGCTACCGCACGATCGCCGCGCATTGCGGCCTGGACCGCAAAACGGTGCGCCGCTACGTCGAGGCCGCGCAAACGGCCGGTTTGCGCCGCAGCGACAGCGTCGAGGCTGTCGACGACGGGTTGATCGGGGCGGTCGCCGACGCGGTACGACCCGTACGCCCGGATGGCCATGGCGCGGCGTGGGAACACTTGCTGGGGTTCGAGGAGCAGATCACCGCGTGGGTGGCCGGCGACGGTGAGCAGCGCCCGTTGACGATCACCAAGATCCACACCCTGCTGGCCCGCCAAGGCTGCGTGGTGCCGTATCGCACGTTGAACCGATTCGCCGGTGAGCGTTGCGGTTTCGGCCGCAAGGACACCACCGTGCGGGTCGCCGACGGTGACCCGGGGGTGGAATGCCAGATCGATTTCGGCTACCTGGGGATGCTCACCGACGCCGATGATGGACGGCGACGCAAGGTGCACGCGTTGATCTTCACCGCCGTCTACAGCCGGCACATGTTCGTGTGGCTGACTTACTCCCAAACCCTGGTGGCGGTGATCGCCGGATGTCAGGCGGCGTGGGAGTTCTTCGGCGGCGTGTTCACGGTGCTGATCCCGGATAACTTGAAACCGGTGATCGCCGCCGCCGATGCGGTCAACCCGCGATTCACTCAGGGGTGGCTCGACTACGCCAACCATGTCGGATTCCTCACCGACCCAGCCCGAGTGCAGTCACCCAAAGACAAACCGCGAGTGGAACGCGCAGTGCAGTACGTGCGCCGAAACTTCTGGGACGGTGAAACATTCACCAGCCTGGACCAGGCGCAGCAGGCCGCGACCGCGTGGTGCGAGCGTACTGCCGGGACTCGCATCCACGGCAGCACCTGTGCACGTCCGCTGGAGGTGTTCACCACCGCCGAGCAGACCCTGCTGCTACCGGCGCCGGGTGTCTACGACGTGCCGGTGTTCAAAGCGGTCAAGGTGCACCGTGATTTCCACGCCGAGGTCGCCAAGGCCCTGTACTCGCTGCCCGAGCAATGGATCGGGCACACCCTCGACGTCCGTGCCGACAGTGAGCTGGTGAAGTTCTATCACCGCGGTGTGCTGGTGAAAGTCCATCCCCGCCAACCCGCCGGTGGACGCAGCACCGACCGCGCGGATCTGCCCGAACACAAAGCCGTCTACGCGATGCGGGACCTGACGGCGTTGATCGCCAACTGCGCTGCTCACGGGCCGAACATCGGGATCTACGCCGAACGCATCCTGGATGACCCGCTGCCCTGGACCCGGATGCGCACCGTCTACCGACTCCAAGGCCTGGTCCGCCGCTACGGCGCTGAGCGCGTCGAACGGGCCTGCTCACTGTCGCTGGACCTCGATGTCGTCTCGGTCAACAAGATCGCCTCCATGCTGGAGCGCGGCACCGAGAACGCCGCCCCGGAACTGCCCCGAGCAGTCGGACAGCACGCCACCCGGTTCACCCGCAGCCCGTCTGAATTCAACACCACCACAACCTCATTGACTATCGTCACCGAAGAACCCACAGCCAGGGAGATCTGACATGACCACCCATCGTGCACCCGCCGACCCCGTCGGCGCCGACCTAGTCCGGCTGCTCAAGGCGCTCAAACTCGGCGCCCTGGCCGACACCCTGCCCGAACGCGCCGCCCTGGCCCGCCAGCACAAACTCAGCCACATCGGGTTCCTCGAAACGCTCCTCGCCGACGAGGTGTCACGGCGTGAATCTCGATCAGCTGCACTGCGATCGGCCAAGGCCGGACTCGACCCGACGATGCGTTTCGACACCTGGACCGCACAGGACGACCTGCGCTATGACCGCACCTTGCTCGGCGACCTGACCTCGCTGCGGTTCCTCGACGCCGGACAGTCTGCGATCATCCTCGGACCCGTCGGAGTGGGCAAGACACATTTAGCAACTGCACTGGGACACATGGCAATTCGACGACGCCACACCGTACAGTTCGCCCGATCCGACAAACTGTTCACCCGGCTACGCGCCGCCCGCCTCGACAACACCGTCGACACCGAGATCCGCCGCCTGGCCACCATCGACGTCCTCATCATCGACGACTTCGCCCTGCGGCCCCTCGGCGCCACCGAAACCAGCGACTTCTACGAAATCATCGTCGAACGACACCGCACCAAGACGACCATCGTGACCTCCAACCGAGAACCCGCCGAATGGCTCACCATGACCGCCGACACCCTGCTCGCACAATCAGCCATCGACAGACTCACCGCCACCGCCCACACCCTCGTCGTCGAAGGACCGTCCTACCGGCAACGCACCCGACCCGCCCAGCTTGACCCAGACCACCCCGACGAGCATCCTCAATAACGCGCCACGGTGGTCCCATCCCCCTGGCAATCAGGTGGTCCCATCACCCTGGCAAGCGACAGCTAGTGCTGACGTCAGTCGGCCGACTGCGCGTACTGGGTTGCGGAATTGAATCCCGTCCCTGATCCGATCGATCTGGTGCCCTCGGTGAGATTCGAACTCACACTGCACGGGTTTTGAAATCGTAGGATCTGTAAAACCCCAGGTCGCGGTAAATTGTCGTTATTCGGACCTGTTCTGAGCTGGCCAGCTAAACACCAGGTCAGCACCGGTATTGAGGTTGTGGCTGTCTCTGTTGTTCGCAGTTGGTGCGAATGCTCAAGCGGGCTGTTAGCGGGCTGGCCCGCCCACTCCTGCCTGGTCTTATGTGCCGGGGGGCCGCGGCGGGCTAGCTGGGCGTTGTCGCGGGTAGGCTGATTACCGAGGGGTAGGAGGCAATCTGGACGACAAGGATCGGTCGAACGAGTCGACAGCGACCGATGCTGACGATCTTGATCTTGGCCCTTACTGGAATCTGTTAAGCCCGGACGACTTCCGTGTGCTCGCCGATGCACTGGAGCGTTATGGAGCCGGCACTCTTGGGGATCTGCCTGGCATATGGCGTGCCCGCGGGAATGTGATAGATGTCGACCGGCCAGTGGAAGCTGCCGCGCGAAATGAACTTGCCGGTGTGCCAGAGGTCTCCGAATGGCTCGTCCTTGTTGTGATGAAGCTGGCTGGTGGGCTAGACAACCCTGAAGCTGAGCCGTACCACCACGAATTTGCCGCTGAGTTAGCGCGCGCGCTGCAAGGTCTACACGAGGACTCGGGCTATCGGCCACGTCTTAGGTCGATCTGATTGAGGTAGGCGAATTGGCCAGCGGCCCAAGGGGTTACGCTTCCCGTAACCCGGCATCGTGTGATCCAATGCTCGCCGTGACACGTTGGGAATGGGTCCTGGTGACCAATGAAGGCGTTACCACCTACCGGAACGCCGGCCCGCAAGCGGCCTACGCCGCGGTCGGGGTGGACATGGATAGCGACAGCACCGAGGGTGACCGGCCGTACTTTCTGGAATTTCGGGGATAGCCTCTACGTGGATTTCTAACCCAGCGGAGAAGGGCAGCTAAGCGGGTGGTTAACGAACAAGGCGCGCAAGACAAGCGGCAAGCTGATTATGCGGCGGTCGCGTCCTCTGATTATCAGCGACTAACCGCGGGGCGTCTTGTCAGAAATCCTATTGACAGAAAACAATGCCTGTATCACTACACATCCGCCGCGGGCCTGAAGGGAATTCTAGAGTCCGGCTCACTGTGGGCAACGGACACCGCATTTCTAAACGATAGGAAAGAAATCAGGTATGCGGGCGAGGTCTTAGAGCAGCGGATGCGCGCTCGCTTAGAGCCGTACATTGCTGGCTTAGTGCAGTTGCGCGAAGCGGATTCAACCGAATACAACCGTGTAATGGTCCTTGGCGCCGCACGCGCATTCCTCAGCTATTTTGCTCTCGATGAGCGAGAAATGATCATCGAGTCCAACGATATATATATCAACGGTGCGACTTTCGTTACTTGCCTTAGTGAGGATCACGACCAGCTCGGCCAATGGCGTGCGTATGGACAAGACGGTTATGCGATCGGGTTCTATCGGAGCGGCCTAGAGGGTGTTGCTCCTGTGTTTGGACCGGTCAAGTACGGTGATGCCGCAGTGGCTGAACTCTGCGACGAAGCAATCCGATACTTCGAGCAGCGAGAGCCGACAGGTCAGCAATATGAGCACGATGGCTACGTGGAAGCAGTGACCTATTGTCTGCCCAGAATTGCCTTTGTGAAGCATCCCGCATTCGAACAGGAGAAAGAGTTTCGGTTAGCGATCCCGCGCTACGATGTTGACCTGCGAGAAGTTAAAGTGCGGCTGACCAGTTCCCTGGTTCCCTATATTGAGTGCAACTTCAACAAACAGTGCGTCGCCGAGATAGTTATTGGCCCGGGCGGCAATCTACACTCAGTGCGGGCGGTCCGCGCACTGTTAAAACAATACGGCTACGACCCGGAAGAGATTCAGATTACGCATTCGAATGCGCCATTTCGCGGGTGATGCATTGAGGCGCTGGGGGTCAGGCCCCTTATTCCTGACCCCCAGCACTGCCGGTCAACATTGCGGAAGTAGAGGAACCGCGTCGGCCAGCGACGGCCACAGCTCACGGCCAGGGCTGAATATGAGCAAAATCCCCTAGCCGGGAGCTGTGACCCCGTTACCGCACCCACGCGAAAGGCGCAACCCGAACGATGGATGCGGTAGCCCCCGTTTCAAAGCCGGGGGAGCTTGCTTAGCCCCTTAGGGCTAAAGCCTTGGCGCGCAGCCGAAGCAGCGCGAGGCTTTTGTTAGCGCCGTCATCGGTGCCCGAACTGTCGTAGTCGTCGCCGTCGTCGCCGTCGTCGAACTGGTCCTCGCTGCCGTAGCTTTTGACGCATTCAGCGCCCAGATGTCCGGCCGCATCATGGATTGCCTGGATCAGCGCGGTGTCTCCGTTGCCAGCGGCCTTAACCACGTTGTCGAGGGCTGCGCTAAACGCCTTCGCCGAAGTCACCACGGCGTCGGGGTTGGCAGGGAGCAGAACGAAACTCGCCCCGGTCAGTTCATTACCGTCGTCGCGGCGCAAGAACTCCACCGACAGCGAAGTCACGAAGCCACCCACAACCAACTCGCGCACGAGCTGGCCCTTGTCAGTGTTGGCGAACCGGCCGCGGATCCGTAGCGACCCATCAGCGGCCAGGAACGGTTCGCCGCTGGCCACCACATCGGCCACTGAGCCGGTGTGATCGACAGTGACCGGAATCGACGCCGGCAGCCGCCACCGATTTTGGGGCAGGCTTTCGCCGTCGCGGTCGACGCTGGCCGTCGACAAGATCGCTTCGAATGTGCCGCCGTCGTCGGCGGTTGTCAGGCTTGCTTGCGCCCGCTTGGTCGCTAGCACCTATACCTCCTCGGAGTGTGTTGCCCACCCGCTGGAAATCCAGTAGTTGGCAATGCTTTCCGACACTTCAACGGTGTCACCGTGCACGTAGACAACGCCCCTGTGAACGGTCTGATACGGCGCGAGGATGCGGACGGTGGTGGTGCCGGGGTTACCGGCACCCACCTCCTCGGTCTGCGTCTCTACTGCGGCGGTCACGACGACGCCAAGGTCGCCTTGACGACACCACCAGGCACGTACACCGACGTGCCGTAGCGGCCCTCCAAACGCGCGCGAACCAGGTTCTTCGACCAGTCGTCGCTGTTGGAGGTTTCCGACCAGGTGAGCTGCACGCCCAGGGTGTCCAGGTCGACCGCGGCAGCGCCATCGGCCAGGACGTGGCCAACGCCGGCCGTCTGGGCAATGGTCGTGGCGATCGGCACGCCGTAGAGCCGGCGCTGAGCCGGGTCATACGGAAGGCCAAGATGCTCAACCGCATTGGTCGAACTAAGCGCGAGTTCGATGGTCTCGAAATCGCTTGGATGCAACACGATCGCCGAAGCGGTGTAGCCGGTCGTCTCCAGCGCGGTCATCGCCTTACGGATGGTGACCGGGATGCTGGTAGCCCACGACTGAAGCACAATGCCGCTCGTGGCGTTGATGTCGGCCAGGACCTTAGCCTCAACAGCCTTGCGCAGACCGTAATCCAGCTCCGCCTGCACGAACCCTGTCAAAGTTGGATTGTCTGAGAGCCAGTAGTGGGGGATGCCTTCGGACAGGTGGGCGATGACCGACAGTGACTGTTCGATGCGGGTCACGCCGTACGTCGAGGTCGGCTTGACGTTGCCGTCGGCGACCACTGCGGCGTTGTTCGTCCGGGTGTTCTGCCTCAGGTAGGCATACAACGGGCTGGAGTGCGGCACGGTCGGCAGTACGTCCAGCAGCCCGGTAGCAGGCTTGCCCAGAGCGATGGGATCGGGCCGGAACTCCTGCCCAACCACAGCGGCACCGGAGGTGGCCAGCGACTTGCGGGACACCAGCCCTTCGGCCATCTTGCGGCCGAAGGTCAGGCGGTCACCAGTGGAAGCGGTGCCGGAGTCCTCGTTGAGTTGGCTAGCTGCGTCGATGCCGCCCAGGCGGGCTGCCATCGCACCGCTTGCTGCCGCGCGCTTCTCTGCCAGCTCCAAGCCCACTCGAGCCTCTTCGTAAGCGTCCAAGCGGTCTTTCAGCCCATCGAACGCGCCGTAGCTCTTCGTGGAGATGGCCTGGTCGATCAGTCGGTCGATCTCAGCCTTTTCAGCGTCGAGTTCCCGGCGCTGGGCTGCCAATTGTGCTGTATTCATCTGTGGTGCAATCACTTTCGTGTTTGTGTGTTTATGCCGCGTGGTGCGGCTGATTACACCGGCAGCCGGGTCGGCGGGTCGCGTCATTGCGAGCGGCCTCAACGGCGGGCGGTTGTGTGCCGTCAGCGGGTCCCCACATCGGGGGGAGCGGCTTAGACACGGGGCTTAGCGGGTGTCGGCGGATCTGCCAGCACGGGGGTTCAGCGGGCTACGTGACGTAGGCGGCTTACTAAGCGGTGTTAGTAGATCGGGCGACGAGCTAAGCCATGAAATCTATTGTGAAAGTTAACGTTTGGTGGCTATCTGGCCAGCGTGTCGGCGCGCAAAGCCATCGCCGCCATACAGTAGGACTTCACCGATAGTCGTAGGCGAATGTGCGCGTCCACCAGATCGAACGGCCCACCGGCATCCATTGCGGCCTGGACCAGGCTGTCGGCCAGTGTGGCTAGCGGTTCATCTAGCGGACTGCTTGTCATCGCATCGAGTGCCCGCACCGCAGCGGTGCACAGGTCGGACTGATCCTCGGGGGTCAATTCCTGCCGATTCAGCATGTCCAGGACGAGCGTTGCAAGCTGGTCGGTACCGTGGGCTTGGGTGTCCATAATTTCACTTTCTAGATAAGGGGAAAATGCGGTGGGACGTAAGCCCGAACCGACCATTGAAGATGGATACGTCGACCTCGATAACGAGGTTGTTTACGTCAACGGTCAGCGACTCACCGAACAGGATGCAGAAGCGTGGGCCGACGAGATTGCGGCCGGTAATGCCTGAGGCACATTTTTTCGAAAACCGGTCCCGACTTGTAAGAGCCTAACGAGCGGTCGGCAAGGCGTTCGAGCGCCGTGATTCACGGTGCCCCCGGAGGGTGTGGGCCGTTACTGCCTGGCCTAACCATCGGGGGAATAGTCAAGCGACGTGGTATCAACGAGCAGCTTGTCTGACTTGGGATAAATCGCCATGAGGGTGCGGCCGACGTGGGAACCGGAAGGGCGGTCGCTCGGACTTCTTAGGTTGAATCCCGACGGCGAGCCGAACTCGGCATGGGTTCGACTCGCCATTATGCCGAGGAAGCTGTTGCCACTGGAGAGTGGGAGGACCCGAAACTCCAGGTTCGACCCGGATCCCTGGAAACCTCGAAAGCCTAAGCTCAGGCGCAAATTGTTTCCATGCCCGCGGACGCCTGCCCACATGTTGACATCGAACACCCACCCTTCGATGAGGTACGCATTGCAACTTGTAGGTGTGCATTCTCGGTAGTAGAGCTGGTCTGGCCCGAAGATGACGTCGCTCTCTCGCGGCTCGGTCACCGCTCCTGACTTAGGTCATGGTCGGCTCGTTTGTGATTCCGCGATCCGTTGACCTGCGGGTTCAGTGGGCTTAGTGCCCCGTTTGGGGCACTAAGCGGGTAAGTTCGGGCGGTGGCGTACGTGCGGAAGGTGCGCACCGCCTCGGGCGCTGTCGCGGTGCAGGTGGTACGTAAACACCGAGGTCAGCGCACGATCCTGGCTCATGTCGGTTCCGCGCACACCGATGCCGAGCTGGGGATCCTGGTCGAGGCGGCCCGCCGGATCGCCGCTGCCGATCAAGGTGCCCTCGATATCGAGGTGGCTGCCCGAACCCAGCGGGTCGATGATGTCGCGGACTGGCGTACCGGCACGCTGAGCCTGCCGACCGCTGGTGTTCCCAAGGGCGCCCCGGTGCCGCCAGGGCGGACCACTTCGACGTGTTCACGCCTGCTCTACGACACCCTCGGTGCGGTCTATGACTGGCTCGGTTTCGATGCCGTCGACGACCCGGTATTCCGTGATCTGGTGATCGCCCGCCTGGTGGAACCGACCAGCAAGGCCGATTCCGCCCGCGTCCTGACCGATCTCGGCGCAGAGATAGTGTCCTACAAGACAATTCAACGCCACCTATCCAAGGTCAACACCGGCAACTACCGGGATGTGATAGCCGGAAAGTGCTTCACCCATGCCTCGAATCGGGGCGGGCTGAGCCTGCTTTTGTACGACGTCACCACCTTGTACTTCGAAGCCGAGAACGAAGACGACCTGCGTAAGGTCGGCTATTCCAAGGAACGGCGCATCGATCCGCAGATCGTCGTGGGCCTGCTAGTGGACCGGACCGGGTTCCCGTTGGAGGTCGGTTGTTTCGAGGGCAACACCGCCGAAACCACCACGCTGGTGCCGATCATCACTGCCTTCCAATCCCGCCACGACCTCGGTGACACCCCGATGGTCATCGCCGCTGATGCCGGCATGCTGTCGGCGTCGAACCTGACTGCTCTCGACGAGGCCGGGTTGGGGTTCATCGTCGGATCGCGAAGCGTGAAAGCTCCGATCGATCTGGCGTCCCATTTCCATTGGAACGGTGACGTTTTCACCGACGGACAAGTAATCGACACCGTCACACCGCGGCACGCCAAATCCATCGTCAATGATCCCGCTCACCGCGCCGAGCCCGCCTGGAACCCCGACGAGCACCCCAACGCGTGGCGGGCGGTCTGGGCGTATTCGGCCAAACGAGCACGCCGCGATCAGAAAACTCTCTACGCCCAGGAGACCCGCGCTCGTGCGGTCATCAGCGGTGAGCGTGCCGCCAAGTCCACTCGCTTCGTCACTACCCGCGCCGGTGACCGTGTTCTCGATGAGGCCAGCCTGGCTCGCGCCCAATCCTTGGTCGGACTGAAGGGCTATGTCACCAACATCGACGCCACCGTGATGCCCGCCGGAGAAATCATTGCCAAGTACCACGACCTCTGGCATGTGGAACGCTCATTTCGGATGTCCAAGAGCGACCTTCGCGCCCGGCCAATGTTCCACCGCACCCGCGACGCCATCGAAGCCCACCTGACCATCGTGTTCACCGCCCTGGCCGTCGCGCACAACGTCCAGGACCGCAGCGGCCTGGCCATCGCCAAAGTCATCAAGTCCCTGCGGCCACTGCGCTCGGCGACCATCGCCATCAACGGCGCCAGCCAGACCTTCCCACCGGAAATCCCAGCAACCCAACAAGAAATCCTGACCACCCTCGGCATCCCAAAACCGGGGCACTAAGCCAAATGTCCTAACTCAGGTGATGGCGCCGGCGCGAAGCAGCGTGGATGTATTTGATCGCATATTCTTCTCCATAGGGTGAAGGTAGCGACGTAGCCGTGGTGCCGCGCCGCGGATAAAATGTAACTTGTGTCCGCTGAAATTCCCGGCTCATTTTGAGCACGTTTTGATGGCAGTGTCGCATTCATTATTCGCTATTGATAATTCACGAGAGTGATTATTCGTTATTGATTATTCGCGAAAGAAAGCTATTACTACAAAGGCATTCAAGAGGACTGTCGCGGACACGCACTCTGGGGTGCTGCGCGAAGGGTCCAGGACCTGTCGAGGTGCACGTTCGCTCTGGCAGATGCGTCACGGTTCGCCGTCGAACGTCTCGCCTTGTCGACGTCCAAGGCCTGGCCCCAGACGCAGCACAACGAGGATGGAGCCCGCATGAACGAAAACGCCCGGCACCGCCTTATTGCCGTCCTTGGTGGCGGCGGTCCTCGCCGGGGGGTTAGACGCGGTCGGCGGGGATGTCGGTATGCCGATGATTCATGCCAACGAGGTCGCGTTTTGTGGCCCGGTGTTGTCCACATTCCGCGCGGTGAGGAAGCCGGCAAGCTGTGGGATGCCCGGTGGTGTTCGCGGCCTATCCGCAGTTGAAGCGGTTACGTACGGAGCCGCTTCAATTCGAGTGAACGCGCGAATCCTAGTGTGCGCGGTTGGCGTTCCCCGCTTTTCGTGCTGAGGAGCCGGTGCCTGAGGCACCGCCGGCGGCAGTGTCGTGGGTGCTATGAGTCTGGGCGGGTTGCGCGTTGTTGGTGCTGCCGGCACCGGTGTTGTCGGCTGCTTCGGGTGTGGCTTGTGTGCTCGCCGCGCTGGATGCGGTTGCTGCGCGGAGCGTGCTTGCTGCGCTGCGTGCGCTCTGCGCGGTTCGTGGGCTAGCGGTGGCGGGGGTGGTGTCCAGTGTCACCGTGGCGGCCGGTTTCGGTAGGGCTGCGGTCGCGCGGGAGGACGTGGCCGCCGCCGTGAATGCCGCCGGTGCGCCCAGCGCTTGCGCGATGGTGTCGCGCAAGCCGATCAGTGCGGCGACAAGACCCGATTGTCCGTCGCCGACCGGGGTCAGAATCCCCGGGGCTCCCGTCACCGGATCCCCGTTGAGGAAGGCGCCGGTGAGCACGGCGGGGGCGTTGACGATCGCGTTCACAGCCGCCCCGAAGTCGCCGGCGCCCACCGCGTCGTACACCGCTTGCGCAATTTCCCCAAACGCGCCCTCGACGGTGCTAACCGTGGAGAGCGCAGAAAAGCCCGCGACGATAAGCACGGTGGGGGCTGCCTTGACGACGTTGGTGATGTTCTGCAGAACCTGGCCGGGGATGTTGAGCAACGGAAGCAGTTGGAGGGCGGGGTACTCCACCACCCCGAGCATGGCAAAAAACACCGTGGACAAGGCGTTGTTGATCTGGCCGTCGGCCAGTTGTTGAGCTGCCGTTTGGAACGCCTGTGGGAGTGCCGTCAGGTTCGCGACGAGGCTGCCGCCGGCGTTGGCCAGTCCAGTGGAGATGGTGGTGGCGTAGCCGATCTGGTTGGTGATGATCTGTTGCAGGATGGGATCGGGGTCGGCCTGTATCTGTTGGCCGAGGGTCGCAATGTTGTTGAACGTGGTCGTCAGGACCTGCACCCACTCGGTGAAGGGATCGACCGTCGAGGTCGTCGACGCGGTCAATGCCGCCGCGATGCTCGACACCGGGATTGCCGGCAGGTGCATCTGCTGCGGTGTCACCACTAGCGGTGACAGCGCGATGGCGCTCGCTCCGATCAGTGCCACGCCGCCGGTCATAGTGGTCCGCACAAACGTTTGCATTACTCTCCCTCAATTATCGGTAACCTGAACTCGTAAATTACTTCACACCGATCGCTGTGTGGGCCGATTCGACCGGAGATTTTGAGAATTTCTTAGCATTCGATGTCGAAAGTTAACGACAAAAAGTTATCTATTCCAGATAGTTAAGTACATAAAGCTATTAATGCAAAGCTACTGGATGCCGAATATGCTCGAGCGGCACCCAACCTGTCCCATCCTGCAGAGCCGCACGCAGCGCGGGTGGAAGTGCTCAACGTCGGGAGTCGACTGAGTGGGTGTGGAGCGTCGGCGGTGAATGCCTAGTGGGGGTAGGGATTCAATTCGCGCATTCGGTGCACATGTGCTTGTTGTAGTTCGTCGGTGCGGGTGAGGAAGTCGATGATCAAGGCGATCTCGGCTGGGTTGTAGTGGCTGAACAACACCTTGCCGCCTTGATTCAGCAGGGGGGAGAGGAGTTCGGTGACGCGGCGGGCGGCGAGTTCTGTGGCCACCACGATGACTCGGCGGTGATCGGTGGGGTGTTGTGATCGGGTGACGTAGCCGAGTTTCTCGAGGCGGTCGAGGGCGATCGTGGTGCCGGCGGCGGTGAGGCCGAGTTGGTCGGCGAGAAGTCCTGGCGTCGTGATCTTTTCGCCGGCGCAGAGGATGAGTTCCAGGGCGCGTCGATCTGTTTGGTTGACGCCGAGCACCCTCACCAACTCGCGGGCTACGTCGTCGAAGGACGCATGAAGAGATTCCATTGTTTTCCGCAGCACTTCGCCGATCCGAGCGAGTTCGGTTGCCATCGGATGAAACGACCTCCCCAAAGCTGGGCTTGGCCCGTTCTGCTGACCGTCGGTTTCCTTGTGGTGTGGCCTGAATCATACTCATGGTCGGTTGGCCCTCGTGGCGGTTATCGCCACTTTTGCTGAACTGTCGACAGCGAACATGGGTGGCAACAAGCACTGCCCGTGGATTCAGTCGCAACGCCATTCCAATACTCGTGCGCCCGGCCCGTGGACAAGGTTCTGATTGGGGCGTGTCCCGCCGGCGCGTGTTGGCATTCGGCAACTGCGGTTGGCGTGCATGATTATCTTGTCGGGGGAGTGCTGTCCTGTATTCAGTCTGAGTGGTTGATGTTTCATGCTCGCGCGGAGTTGGAGCGTTTATCCAAAAACGGAATACCGATTCGCGCAGCATCAATGGCATTGCTCGATTTCGGCATCCCGACAGGGGGGAGTCCGTTGGCGAACGGGTCACAAGGTGCGGTCGCCGAGTCTGGTCCGGTGTCGGCGACCCAGGTCGGCATGCTCGACATCTGAGCTGCGCCCGAAATCGTGCACTCGTAAGTTCAGTTCGCATCGAGGGCTGCTTTCGCCCTTCTGGCGGAAAACACTGCGGCGGCGAGCGTCACCGGAGTGACGACGTCGGCGCGAAACAGCCTGGCCGCATCGGATTGCATAGTTATTTTCAAAAAGCGAAGATGGCGACGTTGTCCGAGCGCTGCGCCACCATGGTGAAGAAAATAACGCGGCTTGCCGCCACTGAAATTCCCGCCACATTCTTGATGCGGCTGAACAGCAAAACCGAATGGCCGGTACCCGGCGTTGAGATGTAACGGCATGGACTCATCAAGGAAAACGCATACCGCATCAAGTTCTTATGCGTGCCCGAGCATCATTGGGATCCGAGGTCGGGGCTGACGCGCGCGCCGGGCCTAGCAGCGGCTGGGCCGCGCCGACCTTGGCGCCGCGGTTCGACTGATTTTCACTCTCCGGTTGCGCGCCGGCCTAATAAGTAGAGACTTCTGTCCATGACAGTGGCGGATTCGGCTGAGCCGAGCGTGCAGACCGGCGGGACCTATCGGGACAAGCTGGTCGCCGTGGAACCCGGCGGCAACGAGTTCATAGCCCACGATGACCGGCACGGACATCCGCGTCAACTGTTCTGGACGTGGACCTCACCGAACCTCGAGTTCGCCACAATCTTCGTCGGTGTGCTCGCGGTCGCCGTCTACGGCATGACATTTTGGCAGGCCGTCGCCGGCATTGTCATCGGCACCGGGCTCGGCGCTATCGCGCATTACTTCCTGTCCGCGCGCGGCCCTCTGCACGGGGTGCCCCAGATGGTGCTGGGCCGGTTGGCGTTCGGCTTCAAGGGGAACGCCTTTCCCTCCGCGCTGATGTCGGTGACCGCCGGGGTGGGCTGGTTCGCCACTAACAGCGTCAGCGGTGCGTTCGCCCTGGCCACCCTGTTCCACATCGGACCGCTGACGGCCCTGATCATCGTCGTGTTGGTGCAGACCGCGTTCGCGTTCTTCGGCCACAACCTGGTGCAGGCCTTCGAGCGGTGGTCGTTTCCGGTGCTGGCCGTGGTCTTCGCGGTCGCCTCGGTGGCCATCCTGACCAAGTCGCACTTCGATGCACCGGCAGTCGACGGCGGCGTCGGTGGACTGGGCGGCTTCCTGCTGACCGTCGGCACTGCCTTCGGATACGCCGCGGGCTGGACGCCCTATGCCGCCGACTACACCCGGTACCTGCCCGCCACCGTCTCGACTGCGCGCACCGGACTGTTCGCCTCGCTGGGCTTGTTCCTGTCCTGCGCGATCCTCGAGGTGGTGGGCGCGGCGTCGGTCACCATCGGGCCGGCCGCTTCCGACAACCCCACCGACGCCTTCACCAGTGAGCTGGCCTCCCCACTAGCCAAAGCGACATTGCTGGCTATCGCCATCGGTGCCGTCGCGGCCAACTGCATCAACATCTATTCCGGGGCAATGGCTTTCGTGACCATCGGGGTGAAGCTCCCGCACCATGTCGCGCGCGCCTTGGTGACGGTGTTCTTCGGGGTCGCCGGCTTCCTGATCGCGTGGTGGGCGCTGGCCGATGCCGCCGCGAGCTACGAGGCCTTCTTGTTGATCATCGCCTACTGGATCGGCCCCTGGCTCGGTGTGGTGTTCGCCGACCAGTACCTGCGTCGAGGCCAGGACATCGCGGGATTCCTCTACGACCGCAGCTACACCAACTGGGGTGGCTTCGCCTCGTTCGCCCTCGGTCTGGTGGTATCGGTGCTGCTCTTCTCCAGCCAGGAGAAGTTCGTCGGGTTCATCGCGCGGGCGCTGCCTCAGCTCGGCGACATGACCTTCTTCGCGGGCTTCGCGATCGCCGGTGCGAGCTATCTTGTGCTATGCCGATCGAAGATCGCCGCCGAGCGCACAGCGGTATGACCCCGGAGGAAATGCTCGACGTCGCCTACGGTGAGGCCCGAAAAGGCTTGGCAGAAGGCGGTATTCCGATCGGTGCGGCGTTGTTCAGCGCCGACGGCCAGCTGTTGGGCAGCGGTCACAACCGGCGGGTGCAGGACGGTGACCCGTCCATCCATGCCGAGACCGACGCCTTCCGCGCCGCCGGCCGCCAGCGTGACTACCGCTCGACGATCATGGTCACCACGCTCTCGCCCTGCTGGTACTGCAGCGGGCTGGTGCGCCAGTTCAACATCGGTGCGGTGGTGATCGGGGAGAGCCGAACCTTCACCGGCGGCCACGACTGGCTGGCTGAACACGGCGTCAAGGTCACCCTGCTCGACGACGACCGGTGCGTGACGATGATGACGGAGTTCATCGCCGACAACCCCGAACTGTGGAACGAGGACATAGGAGTGGCCGAAACGTGATCGCGACCGTCGACATCTCCCGCTGGCACGCCGGGGGAGCCCAGGCCGACGCCATCGCCGCCGAGCTCGACGAAGGGCTGCAGCGCGCGGGGTTCATCCTCGTCAAGGGCCACGGCATCGATCCTCAACTGGCCGCCGACGTGCGGGCCGCCGCACGCCGGTTCTTCGGCCTGCCCGACGAGGTCAAGCGCCGGTACTCGGTACCGGTGGGCGGGCACGGCTGGATCGCCCCTGGTGCCGAGGCCAATGCCTACGCCGAAGGCACCGAGACTCCGCCCGACCTCAAGGAGAGCTACAGCCTGGGCGCCGAGACCGCCGTCGGCGACCCCCTGATCGACCGGATCTGGTTCGCCCCCAATGTCTGGCCCGACGAGGTGGCCGAACTGCAGCCGCTGGTGACGCAATACACCACGGCGGTGCGCCGGCTCGCCGACGACCTGCTGGCGCTGATGGCGCACGCCCTGAGCCTGCCGCACAATCCGTTCGCCACCATGGCTGATCGACCGACCTGGACGATGAATATCAACCACTACCCGCCGGTCAGCGTCGTCGGCGAACCTGAGCCGGGCCAGTTCCGGATCGGGCCGCATACCGACTTCGGCACGGTGACGATTCTGGACCGTGAACCGGGAGCCGGTGGGCTGCAGGTGTTTTCCGAAGCGGATGGCTGGAGCGATGCACCGTACGATCCGGAGGCACTGACGGTCAACATCGGCGACCTGCTGGAGTACTGGAGCGGACGGCGCTGGCCATCGGGCCGGCACCGGGTGCTGCCGCCGCAGCCACACGCGCCCGAGGAAGACTTGATCTCGCTGATCTACTTCTACGAGGCCAACCACGATGCACTCGTCACCCCGCTGCAACCGCCCGTCGGGCGGGTGTCGGGCCTGGCGCCGGTGACGTGCTCAGCGTTCATCAAGGAGCGGCTGGACGCCATTACCGTGGGTTGACGCATCACTCTGAATGCGCTCGAGATCGTCAATTGCGCTGGTGCTCAGGGTTATCGAACCGGCGCCGACGTTTTCTTCCAGATGGGCGAGCGAGCCGGTCCCCGGAATGAGCAGGATGTTGGGCGAGTGCGCCAGCAGCCAGGCCAGGCCGACTTGGGCGGGGGTGGCACCGATTTCGTTGGCGACCTGGGCCACCACCTGGTTGTCGGCGACCTTCGGGACGCCTGCGAAACCCGATCCGAGTGGAAAGTAAGGGGCCCAGGCGATGTCGTGCGCGGCGCAGAACGCGACGCCGTCCTCGTGGGTGCGGTCAAGCAGGCTGTAGGCGTTCTGGACGCACACGATCCCGGCGGGCTGGGCGCGGCGCACGGTGTCCAGTGGCACATTGCTGATGCCGATCGCCCCGATCTTGCCCTCGTCGCGCAGCGCGATGAGCTCGGCCAGCTGGTCGTCGAGATCGATGATCTGGTCTCCCTCGGCGAACAGGCCGGGGCCGATGTCGGCGCGACGCAGGTTGACCACCGAGATCCGATCGAGCCCGAGCTCGGCGAGGTCGAGCTCGACGGCCTCGCGTAGCTCGCCGGGCTTCTGAGCCAACACGATCGGCGCATCGGCCCCGGATACGTGGCGCGCGCCGACTTTGCTGACGATGACTAGGTCGTCGCGGTAGGGCGCAAGCGCGCGCCGAATCCGACGGTTGACCTCGCCGCCGGCGTAGAACGACGCGGTGTCGATGTGGTTGACGCCCAGTTCGAGCGCTCGCCGGAGCAGCGCGACGGCGGTGTCGGCGGTCGGGCCTGGCGCCAGGCTGAGCGCTCCGTAACCGACGCGAGCTACCGAAAGCTCGCCGATGCGGCCGATGCCGCCGGGCTGGGATATCGAGGTCATGGTGCTCCTGTGGTGCCATACTCGGTGATGTGGAGGGACCTCCGCTTGACCGACGATAACAAAACGGAGGCTCCTCCGCTATGGCTGAACGGGTGCGGGCCGACGCCCTGCGCAACCGTGAGCGTCTGCTGACGGCTGCCGCCACGGCCTTCTCCAGAGGCGCAGACGTCTCGCTGGAGGCGATTGCCCGCGACGCCGGGGTCGGCATCGGCACCCTGTACCGGCACTTCCCGAGCCGGGAGGCGCTCACCGAGGCGGTGTACCGCACCGAACTCGCCGAGGTCGCGGCGTCGGCAGAGCAGCTGCTCGACCGACACCCGCCGGCCATCGCGCTGCGCCGCTGGATGGACCGCTACGCCGAATTCGTCGCCGCAAAGCGGGGGATGGCCGAGTCGCTGCGCATGGTCCTCGACTCCGGTGCCGTCGAACCCTGCGACACCCGCGCTGCCATTCTCCGAGCCGTCGAGCTCCTGCTGAGTGCGGGCGCCGCCGACGACACCCTGCGCGCCGACGTGCGGGCCGACGATGTGGTGTCCAGCCTGCTCGGGATATCGCTCGCCAGCCGGTCGGGGGAGCAGGCCCAGCGGATGATGGACCTCCTCGCGGCCGGGTTGATGGCCCGTTAGGGTTACCGGCATGCGCGTCTACCTCGGCTCAGACCATGCCGGATACGAACTCAAACAAG
Source organism: Mycolicibacterium sp. CH28 (assembly GCF_004745805.1). Classification (GTDB taxonomy): domain Bacteria; phylum Actinomycetota; class Actinomycetes; order Mycobacteriales; family Mycobacteriaceae; genus Mycobacterium. Next base: position 350,153 of record NZ_SRLQ01000001.1, read on the forward strand.
CCATCATCGAGCACCTGAAAAGCGGTGGCCACGAGCCGGTCGACTGCGGTGCCTTCACCTACGACGCCGAGGACGACTACCCCGCCTTCTGCATCGCCGCGGCGGTGCGCACGGTCGGCGATCCCGGCAGCCTGGGCATCGTGATCGGCGGGTCGGGCAACGGCGAGCAGATCGCCGCCAACAAGGTGCCCGGCGCCCGCTGCGCGCTGGGCTGGAGTGTGGAGACCGCGCAGCTGGCCCGCCAGCACAACAACGCGCAGCTGATCGGTATCGGCGGCCGGATGCACACCGTGCCCGAGGCGCTGGCCATCGTCGATGCGTTCCTGACCACTCCCTGGTCGGAAGCCGAACGCCACCAACGTCGTATCGACATCCTCGCCGAGTACGAGCGCACCCACGTGCCCCCGCCGGTACCCGGCGCCTGAAACGTGCCGGAGGGGCACGCGCTGCACCGGCTCGCCCGGTTGCATCAGCGCCGCTTCGCCGGTGCCCCGGTAGCGGTGTCGAGCCCGCAGGGGCGGTTCACCGACGCCGCGATCGTCAATGGCCGGGTGTTCACCGGTGCCTCGGTGTGGGGCAAGCACCTGTTCCACCACTACGAGGGCGGCCCGATCGTCCACGTGCACCTGGGCCTGTACGGCACGTTCACCGAGACCCCGGTTCCGATGCCGCTGCCGGTCGGCCAGGTCCGGATGCGCATCGTCGGCTCCGAGTACGGCACCGACCTGCGTGGTCCGACGGCCTGCGCGGTGATCGACGAGGCACAGGCGTCGGCGATCGTGGCCAGGCTGGGGCCCGACCCGATCCGCCGCGACGCCGACCCCGCACCGGCCTGGGAGCGAATCCACAAGTCGCGTAAGGCTATTGGCGCCCTGCTGATGGACCAGAGTGTCCTCGCCGGTGTGGGCAATGTGTATCGCAGCGAGCTGCTGTTCCGCCACCGCATCGACCCGTACCGGCGCGGCCGGGACATCGCGGAGGTCGAGTTCGCCGACGCCTGGACCGATCTGGTGGCGCTGATGAAGGTGGGGGTGCGCCGCGGCAAGATCGTCGTGGTCCGGCCCGAGCACGACCACGGCGCACCGTCGTACGCGCCAAACCGGCCCCGCACCTACGTCTACCGGCGCGCCGGGGATCCCTGCCGGGTATGCGGCACGCCGGTCCGCACAGCCGAGCTGGAAGGCCGCAACCTCTTCTGGTGCCCGACCTGCCAGGTGTGACTCCTGCCGGTCGAGCGCCGTCGCCCGCTACCCGCGAGAATGCTTGGAATGGAACTGATTCTCGTCGTCGTCGGCGCCATCATGGTCTCCGCGTTGGCCAATCGGCGCGGCCTCGAGCCCGCTCTGATGATCGTCGTCGTCGGCATCGCCGCGTCGTTCTTGCCGGGTTTCGAGGCACCGGAACTGGACTCGCACGTCCTGCTGGCCGTCGTCCTGCCGCCGCTGCTGTACTCGGCGGCGTTGGACTTCTCGTTTCCGACCTTCGTGCGCAATATCAGACCGATCCTGGGCCTAGGGGTCGGGTTGGTGGTCGTCTCGGCCTTCACGGTGGCAGCGGTATCGGCGTCGCTGGCCCTGGTGCCGCTGACGTTCGGAACCGCGCTGATTTTGGGCAGCATCGTCGCGCCGCCGGACGCCGTCACCGCGGTCGCTGTCGGCCGCAAGCTCGGGTTACCGAAACGGGTGATGGCCATCCTCACCGGGGAAAGCCTGATCAACGATGCGGCGGCGCTCACGCTGTTCTCGATCGCCGTTGCCCAGGTCGCCGGCAGCCACACCTTCATCGGTGATCCTTTCCTGTTGTTCGGATACAGCGCACTGGTCGGTCCGGTAGTCGGTGCGGTCCTTGGCTACGTGACGCTGTGGATCCGCGGGCGTCTCGACAGCCCGAGCCTGGAGACCATCCAGGGGCTGGTGGTGCCCTTCGCGGCGTTCATCGCGGCCGAGCGGCTGCACGCCTCGGGTGTGCTCGCGGTGGTGGCCGCCGGCTTCGTCGTCGGCAGCGGAGCACTGCGCTCGGGCTACCAGACCAGGGTGCAGGAGCGCTACGTCTGGCACTCCGTCGACGTGCTGCTCGAAGCGTTTGTCTTCGCCTACATCGGGCTGCATCTGCGGTTCGTCCTGGCCGATCTACGGGAGGCTCACGAATCGCTGGGCGAAGTCGGCGTCGCCTCGGCATTGGTGCTGGCCATGGTGTTGGTGATCCGCCCGTTGTCGGTGTTCGTCATGTTCGGCCGCCGCATGCTGTTCCGGCACGTCGACCGCAAGCTGTCGGTACCGATTCCCGAAGGTGGGGGACGCGGGGCGCTCGGACTGCGAAAACGGGCTAAGCCGGCGGGCAAGTGGCGGTCGATGATCGACCACTCTATGTTGAGTTGGCAGGAGAGCGTCGTGGTGTCCTGGACCGGGATGCGCGGCGTGGTGACGCTGGCCGCTGCGGCCGGTATTCCGCTGACCACGGCCAGCGGCGAGCCGTTCCCCGAGCGCGCCACCATCCAGGCCATCGCCTTCGTCGTGGCCGTCGGTACCCTCCTGCTGCAGGGTTCGACACTGCCGCCGCTGATCCGAAGGCTGAAGCTGTCGTCGCGCGAGGAGGACGAGGCCTACGACCGCGAGGAAACGCTCAAGGCAGAGCAGATCGTGCACGCGGCCGCCGACGAGGTGCTGGCCCGGTTCGAGGTCAATCCGCCCGAGGGGCTCGACCCGTATGTGCTCACCGAGATCCGCAACCGGATTGCCCGGCATTCCCAGGACGCCGACGAGATGCCCGACCCCGAGGCGCATACGTTGCGGGCCGAAGTCTTCTCGAACCTCTACCGAGATGTGCTAGCTGCCCAGCGGGCGGCCCTGATCGGCGAGCGCGATGAAAGCCGCCTCGACGAGGAGGCGGTTCGGACGATGCTCGAGCGGTTGGATCTGCAGGAGGCCAGCGTGTCGGCCAGGGTGCAGAGCCGGTTCTAATTCCCCGGGTCGCTTCGCTCCTGCCCGCCGGTTCTAATTCCCCGGGTCGCTTCGCTCCTGCCCGCCGGGGCTAGAAGTCGCCGAACCCACCGCCGAAGTCGCCGCCACCGCCGAGGTCCCAGCCCCCGCTGTCGCCCAGTCCGCCGCCGTCACCGCCCCAGCCGCCGCTGTCGCCAGCCCAGCCGCCGCCGTCGCCCCAGCTGCCGCTGTCCTGGCCGCTGGCGTCGAGACCCTGGTCGTAGCCCTGATCGAAGCCTTGGTCGAATCCCGAGCCGTAGCCGTTCTCGAATCCCGACGCGCCGTAGCCGACGCCGTGCATGCCGGAGAACAGGGCGTCGAAGAGCAGCACCGAACCCACGCCCCAGGCGCCGGCGACCAGCGCGGTCTTCCACCACGGCTCGGAGTACCACCCGGCGGGCACCGGACGGCCGGCCACCTGGCCGCCCGGGTAGTAGTTCGGGGTGCGCTCGGTCGGCACGGGGGAGGCCTCGATGTTGCGGCCCTCGAACTGGACCTGGCGGTCCTCGGTGACGGTGCCCGCCGCCTTCTGGCCGGCCATGGTCTCCAGCTCCGGACCCGGGTCCATGCCCATCGCGGTGCGGGCCGCACGCACGTAGTAGAGCCCCTCGATCGCGCTCTCCTTGGCCAGCATCGCCTGCTTGGCCGTCGTTGCCTGTTCGATCTGCGAGGAGGCGGCGGTGAACCGCTCCGAGGCGTCGGCCATCGCCTGGGTGGAAGCCTCGTTGGTGCCGTTGAGGTTGAGCACCTGGCCACCGAGACGTTCGATCACCCGCCGCGCGTCAGCCTTGGCATCGGCCAGCGAGGCCGCGTTGCGATTGCCCGAGGCGCGCGACGAACTCCTCACCGCCAGCACGATCGCGACGACGACGACCAGGATGAGCACCACCAGCACACCGTTCATGGCGTCCACAGTACCGAGCCTGTGAAAGTGCCCTTGCCGGCTGAGAATTAGCTCCTAGAGCACACCGAGGGCGCGGTAGACCTCGTTGCTCAATGCGGTGCTGCGCGGGTCGGCATTGCACTTGGTGGCGTCGAAGTAGTTCATGACGTAGGCGTAGCCGATCCGGTGTTCCAGGTCGACGAATCCGTAGGAGCCGCCCGAGCCGCCGTGGCCGAAGCTGCGCAGGTTCGGTCCGGCCACCCCGCGCTGGTTGAGCATGTAACCCAGCCCCCAGCCGTGGTCGGCGACCCGGGCGCCCAACACCACGTCGGCGTCGAAGCCGCCCTGCGACACGCGCACCCGGTCCAGCTGCTCGCGGCTCAACAGCTTCTCCTGGGCCAGCCCGTTGTAGAAGGTGGCCAGCCCCAGCGCCGAGACGTGCCCATTGGTGCCGGGGAACTCGCAGGTGCGCCACAGCTCCAGCTCGTTGGACCCCAGCTCGTCGTCGGGGACGAAGCCCATGGCGACCGACAGGCCGGCCATCGGATGTTCGCCGAGCGCGGTGGGATCACCCGGAGCCTGGCCCTGGGCCAGCACGTCGCGGATATGAGGCTTGTTGATCATGTCGGCGCAGCGGTGGTGCTCAGCCACGGGCAGGCCGATGTGTACGTCGATCCCCATCGGCTCGGCGATCTCGGTGCGCAGGTACTGGCCGATCGTGCGGCCGGTGACCCGGCGGACGATCTCGCCGAGGATGAAGCCGAACGTGACCATGTGGTAGCCCTGCGCGGTGCCGGGCTGCCACCACGGTTCGGCGGCGGCCAGTTCACCGCATACCCGGTCCCAGTCGGTGGTGTCGCGCCAGTGCAGCCGGCTGCGCGGACCGATCACGCCGGAGCGATGGCCCAGCACCGAGGCGACGGTGATGTCGCGCTTGCCGTTGCAGCCGAACTCCGGCCAGTACGCGGCGACGGGCGCGGACAGATCGAGCTCGCCGCGGTCGGCCAACAGGTGCACACAGGTACTCGTCAGCCCTTTGGTCCCGGAGAACACGCTGGCTAGCGTGTCTTCCCGCCAGCGCCGTCGGCGGGCAGCATCGGCGTAACCGCCCCACAAGTTGACCACCAGGTCACCCTCGACCCACACCGCCACTGCGGCGCCGACGTCGTCGTGGTGGCTGAAGTTCTTCTCGAAGGCGTCGCGGACCGCGCCGAACCCCGCGGCGCAGGTGCCGCCGATGGGGATGGGGTGGCTCAAGGCGCCTCCTGGCCGACGAGGTCCCGCCCGGTGCGGGCGTCGGGAGCTGAAGCGAAATCTGCGGTCGAACTGAATCTACGGTCGCGACGCTATTGGCAGAAGCTCGCAGAACGATTGGAGCGGAATCGAAACCATGTCGTGATTGGCGTCGGTGCACCCCGATTGCCGGGCGAGAAGTTCACCAGGAGTTTGCTGCCGATTCCCGCCCCGGGACGGCGAGTTGAGGCAGCGTCGGCCACGATCGTCTGGTGACCGCGAAACGGCTGGCCTCATCAGGAGACATCCCCGACACCGGCATCCCGGCCGCTCTGGCCAACCGGATGACCATGGCCGAGCAGTACGAGTGGCATCAGGCCCATCTGCGACGCAACCCCGTGTCCCGACGCAACTTCCTGCGCGGCTCGGCGGCTGCAGCGGCCGTGGCCGCGCTGGGCGTCAGTCCGTTCGGGCGGCGCGCCTATGCGCAGGACGCACCCCTGACGGTGGCCAATCGGCGGGTCGGGTACGGCGCGGATTCCTCCAGCCAGTTGCGGCTGTCGGCTCAGCTGAGTCGCAACCCAACCGGCACCAAGGTCTTCCTCGACCACGGTCCGACGCCGGGGCTGGGGGCCACGATCCAGGCTGAGGTCCGCAACCTGGTGACCCAGATCCCGGACAGCGACGGCGGAGTGCTCGCGGCCGAGCAGTTCTATGCGCACGCCCCGGTGGACGGACTGCCCGGACGCATGCCGCACTTCTATCAGTGGCGCACCGACGACGGGTTTGTCAGCGATGTCCGCTCCGCGGCCACCGCGATGCCGAGCGCCCGAAATACGGTGGGCTGGTTCCGTTTCACCATGATGGGCGACCAGGGCACCGACCAGACGCCGCTGCTTCCGCCTGGTCTGGCTCCCGGAATCTACGACGACAGCTACTACAAACCCGACAACGAGCCCACGGTGGCGCACACCGACAACGTGCTGGGCCAGATCATCGCTTCACGTCCCGATTTTCACGTGCTGGCCGGCGACATCGCCTACGCCGACCCGACAGGCATGGGCAGGCCGGCAAGATTTGTCCGAAAAGGTAACCCGCCCAAGGGGTTCGACAAGTTCAACCCTTTCGTGTGGGACGTATACCTTGGCTCCATCGAAGCCAGCGCGTCGACCACACCATGGATGTTCGCCACCGGCAACCACGACATGGAGGCCGCCTACCCGGTGCACGGCTACGGTGGGCATCTCGCGCGGCTGGATTTCCCGGGCAACGGCCCGACCGGGTGCCCGTCGGTCTACACCTTCACCTATGGCAACGTCGCGGTGCTCTCGCTGGACGCCAACGACGTCAGCTATGAGATCACCGCGAACAAGGGGTACTCGGGCGGCGCCCAGAACACCTGGGTGGAAAGAACGTTGGCCGCCCACCGGGCCAATCCCGACATCGACTTCATCGTCTGCTTCTTCCACCACTGCGCCTATGCCACAGTTGCCGACCACGCCAGCGACGGAGGCGTGCGGGCAGCGTGGGTGTCACTGTTCGACCGCTACCAGGTCGATCTGGTCCTGCAGGGCCACAACCATGCCTTCGAGCGATCTGATCCGATTCGTGGCGGTGCGCCGACGCGTGTCGCCGAGGACAACTCGATCGTCTACCCGGAGACCGACGGCACCGTCTATTACACGGTCGGATCGGCCGGGCGTCCGCGCTACAACTTCCAGCCCGGCGAGCTGGAGAGCTACCGCGGACACGAGCTGCCCGACACTTTCGTGCCCAACAGCTACGTGTGGACCGCCGATGGCGACAAGCAGGCCGAGGGCGTGGGCTGGTCGCGGGTGCGCTTCCGCAACTATGCGTTCATCCGGGTCGACGTGCGACCCGGAAACCTGATGAGCGAAATGGACGTCACGGCCGTCGACGAGTACGGCCGGGAGTTCGACAAGCTCACCTACCGCCGCCCCGTGCGCGCCTGACCGTCCGGCCCAGCTGTGGGCCCCAAGCCCACGCGTGCCGCACGTCGGTGCACTAGGGTCGGTTCACCCATGTCTCGTTACGTGCTCACTCTGCTCTCGGCAGGCGTCCTCGCGCTCGCTGCATGCGCTGCGCCGCCGCACGCCGATTCGCCTTCAAGGCAGCTCATTTCGGGCCCGTTCGGTCTGCTGCTCGGCGCATCCAAAGACCTTGGCAACTCGCGCGCCGACACGGTGCAGCTCACCGCCGAACTACGCGGCGCCCAACGTCCCGACCGGCTGCTGGCCTGGGCGGCGGCCAACGACCTATCGGTCCAGTGGCGTCCGGGCGAACGCTGGGCGGTGGTGCAGGGGCCGCCGGGTGCCGTCGCCGCGGCCCTGGGGGTTCAGGTGCGCGACTATCGCGCCGGAACCGGGGAGCAGTTCTACGCCTCCCCGGAACAGCCCGCCGTGCCTGTCGCACTGAGTAATTCGGTGTCGGGGCTTGGCCGCATCCTCAGCTACACCCCGTATCACTCGAGCAGCCCGGCGTTCCAGCCGTTGGATGTCCCCGACCACAGCCTGCCGCCGGAGTCGCTGCGCACCATCTACAACGTGCGTCCGTTGGCTGCGGCCGGCTACACCGGCAAGAACACGACGATCGTGGTGTTCGCCTTCGACGGCTTCGACCAGGCCGATCTGGATACGTACACCGACACCTACCGGCTGCCGAAGTTGACCCCGGAGGTGCTCGGCGGCATGCCGGAACAGCGCAATGGCGAGGCGTCGATGGACCTACAGGTGGCGCACGCGGTAGCCCCCGGGGCACGCAAGGTTCTGGTCAACGCCCGACCCACCGTGGAAGGCGGTGGCACCTACGTCAAGATCGCCGAGTTGATGTCGGAGGTCGACCGCCGGTTCCCCGGCGCGGTGTGGAGCCTGTCGATCGGGTGGGGTTGCGACCGGCTGATCACCGGCGCCGACCTCGCTCCGGTCCGCGACGCCGTGGCCACGGCGATCTCTCACGGCACCAGCGTGTTCAACGCCAGCGGCGATCTGGCCGGCCTGGAATGCAAACGCGGTCACGACTGGGCAGCGCCGCCCGGCCCGGCCGACATCGGTCTGGACGCGGTTGCCTCGCTTCCCGAGATCACCACGGTGGGCGGCACCACGCTGTCCACCGACGAGAACTACCGCTGGCTCGGCGAGCAGGCCTGGAGCGACGGGCCGCTGACGCAGGGCAGCGGCGGCGGAGTCTCGGCGTTGTTCGACCGGCCGCATTGGCAGACCGCGGTGCCCGACAACACATTGCGCCGCCTGACCCCCGATGTCTCCGCTGTCGCCGACACCAGCACCGGTGCCGTCATCGTGCTGAACCAACAGCTGGTCGTCGGTGGCGGGACATCGCAGGCCGCGCCGATCTGGGCCGGCATCGCCGCGGTGATGAACCAGTTCCTGATCGGCAACGAGGGACGCGCGCTGGGTGACCTCAATCCGACGCTGTACCGCGTCGCCGCCGGGGCCACCCGACCCGCATTCCACGACATCACACTGGGCACCAACGCAGTGGCAGTCGCCAAGCCGGGCTATGACATGGTGACCGGACTGGGCAGCCCCGACGTCGACAATCTGGCCCGCGACATCCTGGATGTACAGCGAGGTCTGGCGTGAGCAGGCAGGTCGCGACCATGCCGTGCCGGGTCTGCGGGCACGACGTACCCGCGGGGAAGTTCTGCGGGCGGTGCGGCGCGCGCCTGGCATCCGAACGCGGTGGTGGCCCGGACTGGCTGCGGATGCGCAATTATGTTGCGGCACCGGGGGAGAACGTGTTGCAGCCGTCGATTGTCAGTTCGGTGTTTCCGCACCTGCCCAGCCGCTCGCAGGGCACCTTCCGGTTCGGACTGGTATTCGTGTTGGTCGCCTTGGTCGTGTTCTGCGTGCTGCACTGGTACGTGCCGATGGTGGCGGTTGCCACCTTCGCGCCTCCGCTGCTGTTCGTGATCTACCTGGTCGAGACCGGGGTGATCAGCGACCAGCCGTGGCGAATTTGGGCGTTGACAGCAGCGCTCGGTATTGCGGTCGGGGTGGGATGGGCGGTGCTGACCGGCGCCATCGTTGCCGAGTCGTACAGTCTTGGACTCGGCACCGAGGTACCCACCGCACGCCTGGTTCGTGACGCGCTGCTGATCCCGTTCGGCGGGCTGCTGGCGATGCAGCTGCCGACCATAGCGGTCCGCCTGACTCGACCACCGGGCCGGGAACCGTTGGACGGCTTCGTCATCGGGGTGCTGGGCGCGACGGTGTTCACGGTGACGGTGACGATGGTCCGCCTGATGCAGGAGATCGGGGCCAGCATCACCATCAGCGATCAATCCGTCACCGATCTGTTGACCGAGGCCGGCGTCCGCGGCATCACGATGCCGTTGACCGCGGCGTCGGTGAGTGGTCTGGTCGGAGTCGGCCTCTGGCACTCCCGTCGGCCGGGCGGGTCCCGCATACGCCAGCTGGCGGTCGGTGCGACGCTGCTGGTTGTGTCGGCTGCGGCCTACGCCAACGTCGGGTTGGTCGAGGTGCTGAAGATCGCTTCGGAGCTGCAATTTCTGGTGCATGTGGTGCTGGCCCTGGCGGCCGTGGTGGCCCTGCGGGTGGGGTTGCAGTTGGCGGTGCTGCACGAGCCCCAGGACCCGGCGCATCCTGAGCTGCCGATCCTGTGCCCGGGATGCGCGCATGTCGTGCCGGATATGGCGTTCTGTCCGGCCTGCGGTATCTCCTCGCACGTCGCGTCGCGGACATCGCGTGCACTGCGTCGACACAACCGGCCGCAGCCGGGCACCGAGTTGGTGGACCGATGAGCGCCCCGTCCACTCCCTGGGAGCTGGCCCCCGGGTACAGCGTGCTGTCGGGGTCGTACACGGCGCTGTCGCTGAGGTACACCTCGGTGCGCCGTTTGGCGCTGCTGTTGACGGTGGGCCTGTCCGTGGTGGTGGTGGCGATGACAGCCGCGTCGATCCTGACCGCCGCTCCCGCTGAGCGGTACTCCTGCCCGCCGGACTGCGGCCGGCCCCCGACGGGGGTGCCGGTGCAGGCGAGTCCCCGCTACAGCTCCGCCGACGGCTCTTTCTCGGTTGCCTACCCGGGGCCCGGGTCCGCCTATGCGATCACGAAGGAGGATGACGGCGTCTCTGCGACATTCACCGGCGGCGACGGCGGTGTGATGGAGCTGTTCTCGATTCCGGCCCAGGGCCGCACGGCCGAGCAGGTCGTCGACGACCTGATGCATGAACACCAGCCGGATGCGACTGTGGCCTACGTGTTGCCGAACGCGACGGTTGGTTATCAGCTCGGTTACGGCGCCGTCCTCGACGTCTACCCGCAAGGTTCGAACGGTGTCGCGCGTCGCATCCGCATTGTTGTGATGGCGGCGGTCAAGAACGATCTGGCGCTCATCGGCGCCGCGGTCGGCCCGTACCGCGCGTTCCGCCCCGGTGATGGTCCGAACCTGCCGTCGGGCGCCAACCTGCAGCTGGCCGAGGATCTGGGCAAGTACGTCAACAGCTTTCAGTGGAAGGGCGATCCACCGCGATAGCTCTCAAGCGACGTCGATATACCCGAGGGGGTATAGTCGGAGGGGACTGGAAGCGAGTAGTCATGATGATCAAGAACCTGACTCACCTGACCGGGATGGCGGTCGCGGTGGTGGTCTCGGCGGTGATCGCGGCTCCGGTAGCCACGGCCGCGGACGCCTCGACGTGCATGTCAACCGGGGGAGCGACCGACTGTCAGGCGCCTGGCAACGCGCAGATCTACGCATCACCGCACGCGCTGCCGGCGTTCGGCGGTCAGTCCAATCCGAAGTGGCGACCGCTCGGGTACAACCCGAAGTGGAACGGCTTCCGGCCCTGAGTCTGGCCGGCCGGTCGGGGTGAACCAGCCCGCATAACCGGGTTGGGGGTTAACTTCCCTTAGATCTGGACGCAACCGAGGCGTCCGGCTAGGGAGGGCGATGAGCACCCACACCGCCGTGGTGTTCGTGCACGGTCTGCTCGAACGCCGGCCGATGGACACCTTCGAGGCTTTCGCCAAGACAATGCTGGCGCCGCGCGACGGGCGCTGGGAGTACCACCCGCAGCCGTTGGAGGTCACCGATTCCTACGAGGCGCGCCGCTACGCCGCGCCCGCAGCGGATCTGTTCGAGTACGACTGGTCATTCCTGATGACCAGCAGCCGCTACGCCGGGTTCTTTCCCGCGTTCCTGCGACTGTTCCTGCGCCGGCCGCGGCATGTGCCCGATCAGTTGTTCGGCATCTGGCGGCTGGCCTGGCTGGTGCTGCTGGTCCCGGTCGCCGTGCTGGCAGGCCTGCTGATCGTCGGCGGCTACTTCCTGCACACCGGGGTGGCCGGCTGGATCGTTGGGCTGGTCACCAGCGTGGTGGTGCTCAGCGTCGCGCTCGCCGTGCTGCGCACCGCGCCGCGGGCGTTAGCTCGCAGCTTCCTGACCACCGGTTTCGTCAACGTGGCCCGCTACTTCGACCCGGCGCCGGAATCCCACGCAGCCCGGCGCGCCATCCGTGGCGGTCTCGTCGACCTGCTGTCCACCCTCCAGCAAGGCCAGTACGCGCGCGTCGTGGTCGTGGGTCATGGCCTCGGCGGCTACATCGCCTACGACGCGCTGAGCGCCCTGTGGGCCGAGACGTACGAGCTGCACGCCGGGACCGGACCGGGCCCGCATTCGTTGGCCGAGCCGAACGCCGAGGCTGGGATCGACGAGTTCCAGGCCAGCCAGCTCGCCTTGTGGCAGGACCTCCGGGCATGGGGAAACCCCTGGCGCACAACAGACTTCATTACCGTAGGCACTCCTATGGTGCTGGCGGATCTGTTCGTGGCCCGCCCACCGATCGCCGCCGGACTTCGCCGCACCGACCCGCGACACGCACTGTTCGACACCATGGCCCGCCGGGGGGTCGTGGTTCGTTGCCCACCGCTTGCCGAGGTGTCATCGAGCGCCGAGAACACGCTGGGCGGGCTGTCGCCGTTCGCGGTGACCCGGTGGACCAACATCTGGTTTCCGGTCAGCCGAGGCGGCATCCGCGGCGACTGGTTCGGGGGACTGCTGCGCCCGCTGTTCGGGCCGGGCATCCGAGACATCGCAGTCAGCGGCAACCGGCCGCAGCGGCTGCGCCCAGGCGTGCCGCAGACCCGATACTTCAAGGATCCCGATCGGGACGCCGACGGCGACGTGGCGTTTCATCTGCGCCAGGTCCTGGCGCTGGGCGATGACGGGATCATCGGCGCCTCGGCGACGGCACCCGAACCCGACCCCGCCACCGTCGGCCGGGTGGTGCACCGATCCTGGCAGCGCAGCATGTGACGTGCGGTGTCGTCGGGCGTTGTCGCTGGGAGGCGGCACACCTCAGTCCCACCCCTGATTGGGACGTCTGGGACTGATGGTGCGATTGATCGACGTGCCCCGAACCCGGGTTCGGCGGCAGATCTGCAGAGCGGGCGACGGGAATCGAACCCGCGTAGCTAGTTTGGAAGACTAGGGCTCTACCATTGAGCTACGCCCGCGTGCTTTCGCGAGCCCAAATGTACCGGCGCCGACCAGAGAAACTCCAATCGGCCCACCTGAAAGCGCTTCGGCGAGGTCCGATTGCTGCTGAACAGGCATTGGGCCGTAGGATCGCGGGCGCAACAATGCACAGCACCGGGGTGTAGCGCAGCTTGGTAGCGCATCCGCTTTGGGAGCGGAAGGCCGCAGGTTCAAATCCTGTCACCCCGACACGCCTGACCACGTCCAATACGTCCGAAGACTGACCCAAGGAGTACCGCAGTGAAGAGCACCGTCGAGAAGTTGAGCCCGACTCGGGTTCGCATCAACGTGGAGGTGCCCTTCACCGAGCTGAAGCCTGATTTCGATCGCGCGTACAAGGAGCTGGCCAAGCAGGTCCGTCTTCCCGGGTTCCGTCCGGGCAAGGCCCCGGCCAAGCTGCTGGAGGCCCGTGTGGGTCGCGGCGCGGTGTTGCAGCAGGTCGTCAACGACGCGCTGCCCAGCCGTTACAGCGAGGCCGTCACGGCCACCGAGGTCACCCCGCTGGGCCAGCCCGAGATCGAGGTCACCAAGATCGAAGACGGTGAGGAGCTGGTGTTCACCGCCGAGGTCGACGTGCGGCCCGATATCGAGCTGCCCGATCTGAGCACCCTGACGATCTCCGTCGACCCGATCCAGGTCAACGACGAGGAGGTCGACGCCGAGCTGGAGTCGCTGCGCGCCCGCTTCGGCACCCTCAAGGGTGTCGAGCGCGCCGCCCAGGAGGGCGACTTCGTCTCCATCGACCTGTCGGCCACCGTCGACGGCGAAGACCTGCCCGACGCCGCGACCGAGGGCCTGTCCCATGAGGTCGGCTCCGGCCAGCTGATCGACGGTCTCGACGACGCCATCGTCGGCCTGGCCGACGGCGAGTCGAAGACGTTCACCACCAAGCTGGCCGCCGGTGAGCACGCCGGCAAAGAGGCCGAGGTCACCGTGACCGTCAAGTCGATCAAGGAGCGCGAGCTTCCCGAAGCCGACGACGAGTTTGCCCAGCTGGCAAGCGAGTTCGACACCATCGAGGAACTGCGCGAGAACCTCACCGAGCAGGTCAAGCGGCTCAAGCGGATCCAGCAGGCCGAGCAGATCCGGGACAACGCCCTGGAGTTGCTGCTGGAGAAGACCGAGGTGCCGCTGCCCGAGGCGATCGTGCAGGCCCAGGTCGACCAGACCGTCCACAACGCCATCCATGGCCTCGACCACGACGAAGACAAGTTCGCTGAGGCGCTCGAGGCCGAGGGCAGCTCGCGGGAGAAGTTCGACGCCGAGACCCGCGAGGCCGCCGAGAAGGCCGTCAAGACCCAGCTGTTGATGGATGCCATCGCCGACGACCTCGACATCCAGGTCGGCCAGAACGACCTCACCGAGCGGCTGGTGCTGATGGCCCGCCAGTACGGGCTGGAGCCGGCACAGCTGCTGCAGATCCTGCAGCAGAACAACCAGCTGCCGGCGATGTTCGCCGACGTGCGTCGCGGGCTCACCGTGGCCGCCGTGGTCGAAGCCGCCACCGTCACCGACACCGAGGGCACCGTCATCGACACCGCCGAGTTCTTCGGCTCGCCGGCAGATGCCGACGAGGTGGCCGAGCAGGACGCGGACGACACGAGTGACGAAGCAGACGAGTCCACCGACGAGTCCGCTGAGCAGCAGGCCGACAAGGCCGAATAACGCCGTCAGCGAAAGCGCACCGTCTAAACAGTGCGCGGCGCGGCTGGTTGGTTAGGGTCGGGTAGTACGCAGTCTTGTAGAAAGCAGGTATCAAGTCGTGACTTATATGCGTTCGGGCATGCCAGGGCTGAACCTTTCTGACTCGGTATATGAGCGGTTGCTCGCCGAGCGCATCATCTTCTTGGGCTCCCAGGTCGATGACGACATCGCCAACCGGCTGTGCGCGCAGATCCTGCTGCTCGCCGCCGAGGATCCGACCAAGGACATCTCGCTCTACATCAACTCGCCAGGCGGCTCCATCAGCGCCGGCATGGCGATTTACGACACCATGGTGCTCGCGCCGTGCGACGTGGCCACCTACGCCATGGGCATGGCGGCCTCGATGGGTGAGTTCCTGCTCGCCGCCGGCGCCAAGGGCAAGCGCTACGCCCTGCCGCACGCCCGCATCCTGATGCACCAACCGCTGGGCGGCATCACCGGCGGCGCGGCCGACATCGCCATCCAGGCCGAGCAGTTCGCGCTCATCAAGAAGGAGATGTTCCGGCTCAACGCCGAGTTCACCGGGCAGCCGATCGAGCGCATCGAGGCCGACTCCGACCGCGACCGCTGGTTCACCGCCCAGGAGGCGCTGGAGTACGGCTTCGTCGACCACATCATCACCCGCGCCCACTTCAACGGAGTGTCCAATGCCTGATTACACCGATCCGCGGCTGACGCCACAGGGGCGCTACATCCTGCCGTCCTTCGTTGAGCACTCCAGCTGGGGTGTCAAGGAGTCGAACCCCTACAACAAGCTCTTCGAGGAACGCATCATCTTCCTCGGCGTGCAGGTGGACGACGCCTCGGCCAACGACATCATGGCCCAGCTGTTGGTGCTGGAGTCGCTGGATCCCGACCGCGACATCACCATGTACATCAACTCCCCGGGTGGCTCGTTCACCTCGCTGATGGCGATCTACGACACCATGCAGTACGTCCGTGCCGATATCCAGACGGTGTGCCTGGGTCAGGCCGCCTCGGCCGCCGCGGTGCTGCTGGCCGCCGGCACGCCCGGTAAGCGGCTGGCCCTGCCCAACGCCCGCATCCTCATCCATCAGCCGTCGCTGGGCGGCGTCATCCAGGGTCAGTTCTCCGACCTGGAGATCCAGGCCGCCGAGATCGAGCGCATGCGCTCGCTGATGGAAGAGACCCTGGCCCGTCACACGGGCAAGGACGCCGCCGTCATCCGCAAGGACACCGACCGCGACAAGATCCTGACCGCCGCGGCGGCCAAGGAGTACGGGATCATCGACACCGTGCTGGAGTACCGGAAGCTCTCCACTCAGAACGCATGATCGCGGGCGCCCGGAGAGCCGACGCCATCGCGGCGATCGGGTCCGGGCGAACCCGGCGGCACCCGCCTACGGACGGGTCGTGACCGTATCGTGGATGAGGGCGAACACCTTGACGCAACTCTACGAGCGCGGAACCGCGGAGCTCTCGGTTGAGTAACGGCGGCGACACGCCCAGACGTGGCGGCGCGTCCCAAGGCGACGAGAGCCGCGTCAGGGGATATGTTCACCATCACGCACGAATACCACCGACACGATTCGCCTTTATCTGTCGCACCGTGGCGGAGCAAGCGGGTAGCGTCGGGACCAGACGTCCGACACAGACTCACCAGCAACGATCTAACACTGACGGCGAAGGAAGTAGGACCCGACGACCATGGCGCGCATCGGAGACGGCGGAGACCTGCTGAAGTGCTCGTTCTGCGGCAAGAGTCAGAAGCAGGTCAAGAAACTCATCGCGGGCCCCGGCGTTTATATCTGCGACGAGTGCATCGACCTGTGCAACGAGATCATCGAAGAGGAGTTGGCCGACGCCGACGACGTCAAACTCGATGAGCTGCCCAAGCCGGCCGAGATCAGGGAGTTCCTGGAGGGCTACGTCATCGGGCAGGACACCGCCAAGCGCACGCTGGCGGTGGCGGTCTACAACCACTACAAGCGCATCCAGGCGCAGGAGAAGCACCGCGACTCCCGCTCCGAGCCGGTCGAGCTGGCCAAGTCCAACATCTTGATGCTCGGCCCGACCGGGTGCGGCAAGACCTACCTGGCCCAGACGCTGGCCAAGATGCTCAACGTGCCGTTCGCCATCGCCGATGCGACCGCGCTGACCGAAGCCGGCTACGTCGGTGAGGACGTCGAGAACATCCTGCTGAAGCTCATCCAGGCGGCCGACTACGACGTCAAGCGCGCCGAGACCGGAATCATCTACATCGATGAGGTCGACAAGATCGCCCGCAAGAGCGAGAACCCGTCGATCACCCGCGACGTCTCCGGCGAGGGCGTTCAGCAGGCGCTGCTGAAGATCCTCGAGGGCACTCAGGCCTCGGTGCCGCCGCAGGGCGGTCGCAAGCATCCGCACCAGGAGTTCATCCAGATCGACACCACCAACGTGCTGTTCATCGTGGCGGGCGCATTCGCGGGTCTGGAAAAGATCGTCTCCGACCGGGTCGGCAAGCGCGGCCTTGGCTTCGGCGCCGAGGTGAAGTCCAAGGCCGAGATCGACACCCAGGACCACTTCGCCGAGGTGATGCCGGAAGACCTGATCAAGTTCGGTCTGATCCCGGAGTTCATCGGCCGTCTGCCGGTGGTGGCTTCGGTGACCAACCTGGACAAGGAATCGCTGGTGCAGATTCTGTCCCAGCCGAAGAACGCCCTGGTCAAGCAGTACACCCGGCTCTTCGAGATGGACGGTGTCGAGCTGGAGTTCACCGGCGACGCGTTGGACGCCATCGCCGACCAGGCCATCCACCGCGGCACCGGCGCGCGCGGCCTGCGCGCGATCATGGAAGAAGTCCTGCTGCCGGTGATGTACGACATCCCCAGCCGCGATGACGTCGCCAAGGTCGTGGTGACCAAGGAGACGGTGCAGGACAACGTCCTGCCGACGATCGTGCCGCGCAAGCCCGCTCGGCCCGAGCGTCGGGACAAGTCCGCGTAAACGAGCACACGAAAAAGCCCTCCACGCCGCGGCCTGGAGGGCTTTTTCGTGTTGTGCGTGGGCGCGGCGGACCTCAGTAGGCGACCACCATCGCGTGACCGGTCGTTGCCCATGCCTTTTCGAAGGTATCTATGGTCACCCGCTCGTCGGCACCCTCGTCTGAACCGCTGTCGTTGAGGTGGACGATGCCGGCGTCCTTGTCGACACCGGTGACGACGACCACGTGGTCACCGCCGGTGTGGTCACCGTCCTGATCCCAGATGGTCTCGGAATTGACGGCGACGGTCACACCGTTGCCGGCGGCGAGGTTCTGCTCCAGGGCCGACAACCCGGTGGGCACACCAGAACTGGACACGCTCGCATCGTCGGTGAAGACAGCGTGGATACCGTAGTGCGCGAAGAGGATCGGCTCGTCCTTATCGTCGGCACCCTGGCCGGGAGTGTAGATCGGGGCGCCGTCCGACCCACTTGGGGTGGACTTGGCGAGCGTGATGATCTCCTCTTCGGAGGGCTTGTTGCCGGTCAGCTCGCCGACGACGTCGGCGACCGACATCATCACGCAGTCGTCGGCGGATTGCTGATCCCACCAGGTTGCGCTCGTATCGGGATCGCCAGCCGGGTCAGCGTAGGCAATGCCGCCGGCCAGGCCGAACCCGGCCGTGCCGATCAGGACAGCGGCGGCGGTGGACCGGATACGGACGCGCCAGCAACCAGTGGTGTTGCGGAACACGTCACCTCCTCGGGCGTAGGGGGACACGGGGATACCCAGACTCGGCACCGAGTCTGGGTATGTGCCGCGTAGCGTACCGGCGCGCCAAGCAAATGGCGAGGACGTCCGTTCGCCGCTCAGCGGACTATGCGATCAGCCCTGCTGTAGACGTTCATCGACGCACCGCGCAGGAAAGCGACCAGGGTGAGCCCCGACTGGGTGGCCAGGTCCACGGCCAGCGACGATGGTGCGGACACCGCGGCCAACACCGGGATGCCGGCCATCACGGCCTTCTGGGTCAATTCGAAGGACACTCGCCCGCTGACCAGCAGGACGGTCCCGGCGAGCGGGATGCGGTTGGCTTCCAGCGCCCACCCGATCACTTTGTCAACGGCGTTGTGCCGCCCGACATCCTCGCGCACCACCAGCGCTGTGCCGTCGGTGCTGAACAGCGCCGCGCCGTGCAGTCCGCCGGTACTAGCGAAAACCTTTTGTGCCGAACGCAATTGAGCCGGCATGGCGGTGATGGTTGCGGCGTCGACGGTCGAGGGGTCGTCGCCGGGTGGGTGCCGGCTGGTCAACCGGACCGCATCAATGGAGGATTTCCCGCACACCCCGCACGAGGAGGTCGTGTAGAAGTTGCGGGTGACGTCCACATCGGGCATCGGAACGCCGGGCCGTAACGTCACGTCGAGCACGTTGTAGGTGTTGACACCGTCCTCACCGGTGCCCC
The DNA here is from genome assembly GCF_004745805.1 of Mycolicibacterium sp. CH28. Classification (GTDB taxonomy): domain Bacteria; phylum Actinomycetota; class Actinomycetes; order Mycobacteriales; family Mycobacteriaceae; genus Mycobacterium. Next base: position 368,881 of record NZ_SRLQ01000001.1, read on the forward strand.
GGCAGTAGCGCACGGTGAGCACGTCGTCGCGGTCGGCGATGACGCCTTCGGTGAGCAGAAACCCTTGCGCCAGTTCGACATCGGAACCGGGGGTGCGCATCGTGACGGTCAGCGGGGAACCGTCGACCCGGATCTCCAGCGGTTCCTCGACAACGAGGGTCTCGGCGCGTTCGGTGGCATCGCCGTCGGTGACGTGACTGGCCCGGCGCCGCGCGGTCACCCGCCCCATGGTGCGCCGCTTCCCAGGTCCTGCGCGGCCGGCTCCTGGCCCCCGGGTTCCAGCCGGATCACCACTGCCTTGGACACCGGGGTGTTGGACTTGTCCGCCACATGATCCAGCGGCACCAGCGGATTGGTCTCGGGGTAGTAGGCGGCGGCGTTGCCCACCGGGGTGGAGTACGGCACGACGAGGAAATCCTTGGCGCGGCGCTCCTGCAGCTCACCCTGGCGGTCGGTGAACTCCGAGACCAGATCCACCCGGCTACCCTCGCTCAGCCCGAACGCGTCGATATCGGCGGGGTTGAGGAAGATGACGCGACGGCCGCCTTTGACGCCGCGGTAGCGATCGTCCAGGCCGTAGATGGTGGTGTTGTACTGGTCGTGGCTGCGCAGGGTCTGCAGCACCAGTCGTCCAGGCGGCACCGCCACCCAGTGCATCGGGTTGACCGCGAAGTTGGCCTTGCCGGTCAGGGTGTGGAACTCGCGGGAGTCCCGGGGCGGGTGCGGCAGTTGGAAGCCGTCGGGCTGGCGCACCCGGGTGTTGTAGCCGGCGCAGCCGGGCACGACGGCGGCGATCGCGTCACGGATGGTGTCGTAGTCGGCGGCGAAACTCTCCCACGGCACCGGGTGCGCGGGGCCGAGTACGCGGCGCGCCAGCTCGCAGACGATGGCCACCTCGCTGCGGACCTCGTCGCTGGGCGGGGTGAGGCTGCCCCGCGACAGGTGCACCATCGACATCGAATCCTCAACGGACACAACTTGTTTGCGGCCACCGACTAGGTCGCGGTCGGTGCGGCCCAGGGTGGGAAGGATGAGCGCCGTACGCCCGTGCACCACGTGGCTGCGGTTGAGTTTGGTCGAGACCTGCACGGTCAGTGCACACGCGCCCAGTGCCGCCTCGGTGACCGGGGAGTCCGGGGTGGCCGAGGCGAAGTTGCCGCCCATGCCGATGAACACCGATGCCTGCTCGTCGCGCATCGCCCGGATCGCGTTGACCACGTCCAAGCCGTGCTTGCGGGGACTGGCGATGCCGAAGTGGGTATCGAGTGCGGCCAGGAACGCCTCGGGGACTTTCTCCCAGATCCCCATCGTCCGGTCGCCCTGGACGTTGGAGTGTCCCCGCACCGGGCACACCCCCGCGCCGGGCTTGCCGATCATCCCGCGCAGCAGCAGCAGGTTGGTGAGTTCGGCGATGGTGGCCACCGAGTGGGTGTGCTGGGTGATGCCCATGGCCCAGCACACGATGGTGCGCTGGGAGGTCGCCAGCATGTCGGCAACCCGGTTGAGCTGGGTCGCCGTGATGCCGGTCGCCTCGGTGACAGTGTCCAAGTCGACCGTGCGCGTCTCGGCGAGGTACTCGTCGAACCCGTGGCAGTGCGCGTCGACGAAGTCGCGGTCGACGATGGTGCCGGGGGCGCGGTCCTCGGCCTCCACCAGCAGCCGGCCCAAACCCTTGAACAGGGCCAGATCACCGCCGATGCGGATCTGGACGAACTCGTCGGCGATCGGTACCCCGTGCCCGACGACGCCGTTGACCTTCTGCGGATCCTTGAACCGGATCAGGCCGGCCTCGGGGAGCGGGTTGATCGCGACGATCTTCGCGCCGTTGGCTTTGGCCTTCTCCAGGACCGACAGCATCCGCGGATGGTTGGTCCCGGGATTCTGGCCGGCAATGAGGATGAGGTCGGCGTGCTCGACGTCCTCGACGGTCACCGATCCCTTGCCGATGCCGATGGACTCGATCAGCGCGGTGCCCGACGACTCGTGGCACATGTTGGAACAATCGGGCAGGTTGTTGGTGCCGAAGCTGCGAACTAGCAACTGGTACAGGAACGCCGCCTCGTTGCTGGTGCGCCCCGAGGTGTAGAACACCGCCTCGTCGGGGGAGCTCAGTGCGTTCAGATGCTCGGCGATCACCGCGTAGGCCTGATCCCAGCTGATCGGCCGGTAGTGCTGGTCGCCGGGCCGCAGCACCATCGGATGGGTGAGCCGGCCCTGCTGGGACAGCCAGTACTCCGGTTTTGCGGCGAGTTCGGCCACCGAATGGCGTGCGAAGAACTCGGGGGTGACTCGGCGCTTGGTGGCCTCCTCGGCGACCGCCTTGGCTCCGTTCTCGCAGAACTCGGCCAGCTTGCGTCCGCCGTGCTCCTCCGGCCAGGCGCAGCCCGGGCAGTCGAATCCGTGGCGCTGATTCAGCCTCGACAGCGTCTCCATGGTGCGGACCGGGCCCATTTGGGCCAGGCCGCGTTGCATGCTGACCATGACGGCCTTTACTCCGGCCGCCTCGTGTTTGGCACTGGTGACCTCGATGTCCCGTTCGTCATAGTCGGCGTCGACGTCTTTGGCATTGGCCATGGCTCCAATCTAGTCCTCCGAATCGACCGCCTACAGCCGATGAAGGCGGTTCGTAATCGGCATTTGACATGCGGTAATAGCCGACGTCTATCGTCAGTTCGATGGCGAGCGACGTGGTGCTGCAGCATCTGGACTATCTGTTGGCGCTGGCCGCGGAGCGCCACTTCGGGCGCGCGGCCGCGCGCTGCCATATCAGCCAACCGACGCTGTCGGTGGCGATCCGCAGGCTGGAGCGCGATCTGGGCATCGTCATCGTGCAACGTGGCCGCCGATTCGAGGGTTTCACCGAAGAGGGCCAGCGCGTCGTGGCGTGGGCCCAACGCATCACCGCTGAACGCGACGAGATGCTGGCCGACCTCGAACGGATGCAAGGGCGGCTGACGGCCATCGCCAGGCTGGGTGCGATTCCTACGGCGGTACCGGCGAGTCCATTCATCACCGCGGAATTCCTGTCCCGCAATCCCGCGGCGTCGGTGCGTATCGAAGCGTTGTCCTCCCGCGAGATCGCGAGACGATTGGCTGATTTCGAGATCGACGCCGGGTTGACCTACCTGGATGACGAAGCACTGCCAGGCACCCGGTCGGTCGAGTTGTACCGCGAGCAGTACGTGCTGGTGGCGTCGGCCGAGGATCCTGCGATGGGTAAGCAGGAGGTGACGTGGGCGGATGCGGCCGGACTGGAGCTATGCGTGCTGACGGCCACGATGCGCAATCGGCGGATTCTCGATGCCAACATGGCTGCCGAGGGCGTTCATTACCGACCCGTGGTGGAGGCGGATTCGGTTGACGCGCTCTACGCGCACCTGACGCACGCGCGGCGGGCCACCATCGCCAGCACGGCCTGGCTGCCGCAACTGGCTGTGCCACAGGGGTTCTCGGCGCGACCGATGGTCAAGCACGGACCGAGTCCGGCGATCGGGTTGGTTGTGCTCGACCGCGCTCCGGCGTCCATCGTGGCGTCCGCCCTCGTCGCAGTGGCCACGGACATCGATGTCGCCGACCACATCGACCACTTCTGGAACGGGTTCCGTGACCATGCGGCGATCGCGGACGGCGCGAGGATTCGGCAACCCGCGTTTCGGTCCTCGACCTCCGGTTGAGCCCTGGAACCGGGAGATTCGACGGCCTAGTTGCTTTGCTGGCGCAACGGCGATCTTCGGAAATGCCAATTGAGCCATCTTACGAAGGCGCTCTGTCATTTGCGCTATCTGGCGTTGACGCCGGTGTAACAAGTTCGGAATCGAAGCTTCCTAGTGTGGGTCGGTCGCACGTCCGCGAAGTAGACGCGGGTGTCCTGGGTGTAGAGGAAAAACAGTTGAGCGGTAACGCGGTGCGCCTCCAGGCGATCAACAACGTCGAGGCTTACGAGCCCCCGGCGATCAGCTTTGACCCCAGCGAAGCGCCGGGCGAGATCTTCGGGGCGAATGTCTTCACGCTCGCCGAGATGCGGTTGCGGCTGCCCAAGTCGGTGTACAAGTCTGTCGCTGCGAGCATCGAGAAGGGCGCCAAGCTCGATCCGTCGGTCGCCGACTCGGTCGCCTCGGTGATGAAGGACTGGGCGCTGTCCAAGGGGGCCACCCACTACGCGCACGTCTTCTACCCGATGACCGGCCTGACCGCCGAGAAGCACGACAGCTTCCTGGAGCCGGTCTCCGACGGCCAGACGCTGGCCGAGTTCGCCGGCAAGACGCTGATCCAGGGTGAGCCGGATGCGTCCAGCTTCCCCTCGGGTGGCCTGCGCAGCACCTTCGAGGCCCGCGGCTACACCGGCTGGGATGTCACCAGCCCCGCGTACATCCTGGAGAACCCGAACGGCAACACGCTGTGCATCCCCACCGTCTTCGTGTCGATGACCGGTGAGGCGCTGGACTACAAGACGCCGTTGCTGCGCAGCCAGCAGGCGATGGGCGCGCAAGCGGAACGCATCCTGAAGCTGTTCGGGCACAAGGATTTCGACCACATCGTGTCGTTCTGCGGCCCCGAGCAGGAGTACTTCCTGGTCGACCGGCACTTCTTCCTCGCGCGCCCCGATCTGATCAACGCCGGACGCACGCTGTTCGGCGCCAAGCCGCCCAAGGGCCAGGAGTTCGACGACCACTACTTCGGCGCCATCCCCGACCGGGTGCTTGCCTTCATGATGGACACCGAGCGTGAGCTGTTCAAGCTCGGCATCCCGGCCAAGACCCGCCACAACGAGGTCGCGCCGGGCCAGTTCGAGATCGCCCCGATGTTCGAGCGGGCCAATATCGCCGCCGACCACCAGCAGCTGCTGATGACGACGTTCAAGACGATCGCCAAGAAGCACGGCATGGAATGCCTGTTCCACGAGAAGCCCTTCGCCGGTGTCAACGGCTCGGGCAAGCACGTCAACTTCTCGATGGGCAATGCCCAGTTCGGCAGTCTGCTGGTGCCCGGCGACACCCCGCACGAGAACGCCCAGTTCCTGGTGTTCTGCGCCGCGGTGATCCGTGCCGTGCACAAGTTTGCGGGCCTGCTGCGGGTGTCGGTTGCCTCGGCCACCAACGACCACCGGCTCGGTGCCAATGAGGCACCGCCGGCGATCATCTCGATCTTCCTCGGCGAGCAGTTGGCTGACGTGTTCGATCAGATCGCCAAGGGCGCGGCGACGTCGTCGAAGGGCAAGGGTTCGATGATCATCGGTGTCGACACCCTGCCGGAGTTGCCGACCGATCCGGGTGACCGCAACCGCACCAGCCCGTTCGCCTTCACCGGCAACCGCTTCGAGTTCCGTGCGCCGGGGTCGGGTCAGACCATCAACGTGCCGATGATCATCCTCAACACGATCATGGCCGATTCGCTGGACTACATGGCCACGGTGCTGGAGACGGCCATCGAATCGGGCGAGGCCTTCGATGCGGCGGTGCAGAAGCTGCTGACCGAGATCATCACCGAGCATGGCGCGGTGGTGTTCAACGGCGACGGCTACTCGGACAACTGGCAGATCGAAGCGGCCGAGCGTGGCTTGCCGAACCTGAAGACCACGCTGGATGCCATCCCGCAGCTGGTCACCCCGGAAGCCATCGAGGTGTTCGAGAAGTACGGCGTGTTCAATGCGCGCGAACTCCAGAGCCGGGTCGAGGTCCGCTACGAGACCTACGCGTTGACCGTCGGTGTCGAGGCCAAGTTGACGCTGGAGATCGGGTCGACGGTGGTTCTGCCCGCCGCCGTCCGCTACCAGACTGAGTTGGCGCAGAACGTCGCCACCCTCAAGGCGGCCGGTATCGAGCCCGATCTCATGCTGCTGCAGGCGGTCTCGGCTCCGATTTCGGAGCTGACGGCCGCGTTGACGGCTCTCAAGGAGGGGCTGGCCGCGCACGGAGGCGATTCCGCCGCCGAGGAAGCCGCCCACGCCAAGAGCCTGTTGCCGTTGATGGACGCGGTGCGGGCAGCGGCCGATGGCCTGGAAGGCATTGTCGCCGACGACCTGTGGCCGTTGCCGACCTACCAGGAGATGCTCTACATCCTCTGAGCGGCCAGCTCACGGAGGCGGTCACGCTGGTCCGACTGTGCCAGTCGGACCAGCGTGCGCGCCAGCATCACCGACCCGTCGACAACGGCGGCGTCGCCGCTGGGACCGGCAGCGGCACGGGCGAACGCCGCCTGATGGATCGAGGCGCCTTGCGCATCGACGCCGACAATGGGGTGGATCGCCGGCATCATCTGGCTGACATTGCCCATGTCGGTCGAGCCGAACGGAGAGTTGGCCGCCTCCTGCGCGGTGACCGGCTCCCGGCCCAGCCGCACCATCTCGTCGTGGAAGACGTTGGACAGCCACGCATCTGGAGTCAGGTCCAGATACCGCGGTTCGGTGTCGGCCATGGTGAACTCGCAGCCGGTTGCGATCGCACCGGCCCGCAGGCAGGCCGACACCCGCTCGCGCAGTGCGTCCAGCGAGGGCGTGCTGTCGGCGCGCATGATGTAGCGCATCCTGGCGTGGGCGGGGATGACATTGGCGGCCTGGCCGCCCTCGGTGACGATGCCGTGCACCATCTGGCCGGGTGCCAGGTGCTGGCGCAGCAGCCCGATCCCGACCTGCGCCACGGTTGCCGCGTCGGCGGCATTGAGCCCGGCGTACGGGGCGACCGCTGCGTGGGCCTCCCGGCCCGTGTAATCCACCTCGACGTCGGATAGCGCGAGGGAGCGTGGGCAGGCGATATCGCGCGGCCCCGGATGGATCATCGCGGCGGCGGCGAGATCGTCGAATACACCCGCGTCGAGCAGCAGCGCCTTGCCCCCGCCGGCCTCCTCCGCCGGCGTGCCGATAAGAACGACGGTCAGATCCAGTGCGTCGGCGACCTCGGCGAGAGCCAGGGCGGTGCCGACCCCGGCCGCGGCGATGATGTTGTGCCCGCAGGCGTGTCCGAGCTCGGGCAGCGCGTCGTACTCGGCACAGATGCCGAGCACCAGCGACCCCGCGCCGTAGACGGCACGGAACGCGGTATCCAATCCGCCTGCCGCAGAGGCGATCTCGAAACCCCGCTCGGCCGCCAGCGCCTGCGTCTTGGCGCAGCTGCGGTGCTCCTGGAAGGCAAGTTCGGGCTCGGCATGCAGGGAGTGGGACAACTCGAGGAGATCGCGGCGACGGCGCTGCACCTCCAATTCGACGGTGGTGAGCGGATCGCGGTGGGTCACGTGGTGAGTATGGCAGCGTTCGCGTGCTCGCATCATTGTTAACAATGGTTTTACGCATAACGATTGCAGATGGCTATAGATGTGCCAGACTTGCCGACCATGGACGACGTGCAGACCGAGATCGAGGCGCTCACCCGCGCGCTCGACCTGCACTCTCTGCGGATTCTGATGGCCATCGACCAGGCTGGATCGATCAGTGGGGCCGCGCGCTCACTGGGTTACTCACAGCCGACCATTACCCAGCATGTACAGCGCCTGGAATCGAAACTCGGCGCCGCATTGGTTGTCCGAGCAGCGCGCTCTGCGCACCTGACCCCTGCCGGGGCGCTGCTGGCCGAACACGCACCGCGCATCGACGCCAGCCTGACTGCCGCAGCGACGGAACTGTCCCGACTGCTGGGCAGGCGCGTCGGCACCGTCCGTCTGATCGGGCCGCCCGAGGCGATCGGCGTCATCCTCGCACCGGTGTCGTTCTGGTTGGACACCCACTTTCCCGGCCTCGACGTCACGGTCGCCGAGGCGCCCGACTCGCAGCAGGCGGTGTCCGCCGTGCAGGGCGGGCGCGCCGACCTGGCCATCGTCTTCGACATCATCGGCCCGGGCAGTCTTCGCCGCGGCCACCGTCCCGCGGGCACGCGTTCGACGTTCCTGTTCGCCGAAGAGATTGTGGCCGTGACGTCGGCGGAGGTGGATACCGACGGTGACCGGGTCGCCCCGGGTGCGCTCAGCGATGAACCGTGGATCACCGGGGCCGGTACCTGCAGTGACGCGGTGGCCGCCGCGATCACCCGTCCCGTCACCAGTCGCGACGCCACCGTGACGCGTACCGATGCGGCACTGGCGCTGGCCACGTGCACCCGCGCAACGGTGTTCGTTGCCGAAAGCTCCCTGAGCGGTGTCGACCTGCCCGCCGGCGTTCGGACCTTCGCGCTGGAACCACCCATCACCCGGCGCGCCAGCGCGGTGACCCTGTCGGACGCGGTGGCCAGTCCCACCATCAGCATCGCCCTGCGGGGTCTGGTGTCGCACCGGCCGGCACCCGTCGGTCTCGACGAACTCGTCACCGCGCGGCGCCGCAGCGATAGTCACCGCGCACGTTTCCCGATCTCGACTTCACTTCGATTCCCGATATCCGACGAAGAGAGTGCCTCCATGCCGTCCCTGACCTCCAGTCGCGCTGTTCGCGCCGCCACCGCCGCCGTCGCCGGTGCGCTCGTGTTGTCCTCCTGCGCAAGTCCGCATCCGTCGAAGGGCGTGGGTGCGGACACCGGCGAACAGATTCCCAAAATCACTGTCGCCCTGCCGGGTTCGCTGTCCAACCTCTACGTCGGTCAGGAATCGGGGATTCTGAACTACTACGTGGCCTCGATCGCGCAGGAGGGCCTGGTGTCCCTGGATGACAAGGGACGGGTACAGCCCGGTCTCGCCGAGAGGTGGTCACAACCAAACCCCACCACCTACGTCTTCGACCTGCGTGAAGGCGTCAAGTTCCAGGACGGGACCCCCTTGACCCCGGAAGACGTCGTGTTCAGTTTGGAGAAAGCGCGCGACGAGACTGCCTCACCGGGTTTCAGCGGCCTGCTGACCAGCGTCGACTCCATCGAAAAGACCGGCGACGAGGAAGTCACTATCCGACTGTCCAAGCCTGACGCCGCCTTCGCCAAGAACATGAGCACGGCGGGAACCGCGTTCATCACCTCAAAGGCGTTCTGGGAGAGGAACCAAGGCAAGGTGGGCACACCGAGTGCGCTGCTCCTGGGCACCGGACCCTACAAGGTGACTGAGTTCGTCCCTGACTCACACGTGAGTTTCGTCCGCGCGGACACCTGGCGTGGCCCGGCGCCGGCGGTGCAGGACATCCGGATCAACTTCGTACCCGATGAGTCGACACGGTTGGTCGCAGCCCAGTCGGGTGACCTCGACATGGCGTTCAACGTTCCGCTGGCGCAGGCCACGCAGTGGGAGAAACTGCAGACGATGCGCGTGGACTACGTCAACGACCTGTCCTACGTGGGCCTGTACTTCAACCCCAATATCGCGCCGTTCGATGACCCCAAGGTCCGGGAGACGTTCGCCCACGCCCTGGACCGCAGTGCCTACGTGGACAAGCTGTTGCGCGGGCACGGCGAAGTCGCGACAGCCATCATGACGCCCGAGTCACTGGTCAGCACCATGTCCGAGGAGCAGGCGCAGAAGGATCTGGCCACCGTCCCGCAGTGGTCCTTCGACACTGGGGCGGCCAAGGCGGCGCTAGCGGCCTCGAAGCATCCGGGCGGGTTCGAAACCGAGATCCTCACTCCCAACACCGGTCCCCAGCTCGGCAAAGCGGCACAGGCTCTGGCCCAGCAGCTCGGCGATCTCGGCATCGTGCTCAAGGTTCGTGAGGTGCCCATCGAGGAATGGCTGGCAAGCCTTGATGCCAGCTCTGATCACGGCGTCGGCATGATGTGGTACTTCTCCACGTCTGGCGATCCGGGCGAAGTGCCGAATTACCTTCTGGGCGCGGGTAATCCGTCCGGCTACAACAATCCGGCCATCACAGACCTGCTGGACCGGGCCAACGCGGAATCTGATCCCAAGGTTCGCATCGACTTGCTGCTTCAGGCGGAGACGCTGCAGGCGCGAGACGCGATCAATGTGCCCCTGTGGTGGGGGCAGTCGGCGACGGCATTCTCCGACGAGCTCGGTATCCGCAACGACAGCCCATACACCTTCGTATCGTCATGGCCGACTCAGCTGTACCGGGCGCAACCGCAGTGATGTCGTGGCCGGTGGTGCGTCTGTTGACGGTGCGGGTGCTCGGCGCGGTGGCCGTGTTGTTGGTGTTGTCGATCCTGATTTTCGCCCTGCTCTACCTGGCGCCGGGTGATGTCGTGAAGAACCTGCTGGGCAACCGGCCGTCCTCCCCGGCGGCGGTCGCCGCAATCCGCGCCCAGTACCACCTCGACGAATCCGCGGTGCAACAGTATCTGCGGTGGCTCGGCGGATTCCTGCATGGTGAGCTCGGACAATCGGTGCGCCTGCAGGTGCCGGTGACCGAGGCGATCTCGCAACGGCTCGGTCTGACAGCGTTGTTGTGCGCGCTGGCCTTTGTGCTCTCCGTCGCCGCGGGGGTGCCCCTCGGTGTGCTCAGCGCGGTGCGGGCGGGCGGTTGGATCGACCGGGTGGCAAGCGGTGTTGCGGTGGTCGGGCTGAGCGCGCCGACCTTTGCCGTCGGGTTGTTGCTGTTGCTCGTGTTCGCCTACGTCATTCCGGTCCTGCCCGTCTACGGCGCCGGTGACGGCGGCCTGGACACCGTCCGGCATCTGGCCCTGCCCGCGATCTCGCTCGCGTTGGGGCTCGGGGCGATCGTGGTGAAGCTGACCCGAACCGCCGTGCTGCGCGAGCTGGAGGCCGACTACGTGACCGCGGCCAGGGCGCGCGGATTGTCCGAAGCCACCGTCTTGCGAATTGCGCTGCGCAACGCCGCAATTCCCATCACCACCGGGGCCGGGCTGCTACTGACCTTCCTCGTCGGCGGCACCGTGCTGGCCGAGACGACCTTTGCGCTGCCGGGCTTGGGCACTCTTCTGCAGGATTCGGTGCTGTTCAAGGACATTGCCGTGGTTCAGTCGCTGACTCTGTTGGTGGCCTGCGCGATCATGGTCATCTCGCTGCTCGCCGACTCTGCCTACCTGCTGTTGGACCCGCGAGTGCGGCACAAGTCCAAGGCCAACTGATGAGTGACGTCGCGGCGGGAACATTGCTGAGCTCTCGGCGTACTAGGCTGCCCGTCTCGGTGATCGTCTGCCTGGCTTTCCTTGCGGTGGCCGCCCTGGCCGCGGTGTTCGGCCGGATCCTCTACCCAGATGCGATGCGGCAGGACATTCTGACTGGCCTGGTTCCGCCGAACACCGATGGCCACATCCTGGGCACCGACGAATTGGGCCGCGATGTGTTGGCCATGACCATCGCGGGCACGGGGTCGGCTCTGCTGGGCCCGCTGTGCGTCGCAGTCGGGTCGATGCTCCTCGGAATCCTGCTGGGCACGCTGGCCGGATATCAGCGCGGCCCGATCGACTTCCTGATCAGCCGGTGGACCGACTTGTTGTTGGCGTTGCCGTTGCTTCTGGCCGCCATCGTGGTCGGTGGAGTTCTCGGCGGCGGATACTGGGTGACCGTCGTACTGCTGACGATCCTGTTCTCGCCGTCCGATATTCGGATCGTGCGCGCGGGTGTGCTGGAGCAGTCTGCCCGCCCCTACATCGAAGCCGCGCACATGCTGTCCCTGCCGCGTCGGCGGGTGATGTTCGTCCATATCCTCCCGAACGTCTCGACGCTGATCGTCACCAACGTGATGCTGAACGTCGCTTTCGCGCTCGTCGCGTTCTCGTCGCTGTCGTTTCTGGGAGTCGGAGTCCCGGCCGATACCGCCGACTGGGGTGCTCAACTGGCGAGCAACCGACAGGTCGCTTTCGACAATCCAGCAGCGGTGGTGGTGCCGGCGACGCTCATCATCCTCGTTGCGTGCGCGGTCAACCTCGTCGGCGATTGGCTGGGACAGCGGTTGGCACAGAACGGAAGACGGGCTTGACCGACATTCGCATCGAGAAGCTGACGGTTTCAGGCCCCGGCGGCACGGTAGTCGCGCCCATGGATGCACACATCGCCGCGGGTAGCACACTGGCGATCATCGGAGAATCCGGGTCGGGAAAGACACTCACCGCGAAAAGCCTTGTCGGCCTTCTTCCCCGGGGCTTCCGGGCCGAGGGATCGGTCCAGTTCGGCGGCAAGGTCGTCGCACTGGACAGTCCGGAACGCACCTGGCGTGCGGTACGTGGTGCGACGGTGTCCCTGCTGTTGCAGGACCCGTTCACCAGTCTGTCGCCGGTGCACCGGTGCGGGGATCAGATCGCCTGGACCCTACGGCGATCATCGGCCCGCTGGCGTGGTCGCCGACGCGACTCGGAGGTCGCCGCGCTGTTGGCCGAGGTGAAATTGCCGGCCGACGTGGCCACCGCCTACCCCCATCAGCTCTCCGGTGGAATGAGGCAGCGAGTCGCCATCGCGACTGCCCTCGCCGCGGCGCCCCAGCTGTTGATCGCCGACGAACCCACCACCGCTTTGGACGCGAGCAATCAGGCCGACATTCTCGACCTCATCCGGTCGATTCAGCTGTCTCGTCGGCTCTCGGTGATCCTCATCTCCCACGATCTGGGCCTCATCCGCGGTCGAACCGATGAGGTACTCGTGATGCGCAATGGCGACGTGGTGGAACGCGGTGCCACCCGAACGGTGCTGATGGCTCCACGGCACCCCTACACCCGAGCGCTCATCGATGCCGACCCCAACTCGAAGACCGACGCGGCCGGCTCGACCGATGGGGAGGTGGGGCCGCCCCTGGTCCGAGTGGCTGCACTCGGCAAGCAGTTCGGGCAGCGTCAGGTCCTCGACGGCGTATCCACCAGCGTCTCCGTCGGCCGAATCCTCGGCGTCGTCGGCGAATCCGGTTCGGGGAAATCGACACTGGCGCGCTGCATCGCGGGCCTGGAGCGCCAGGACTCCGGGACCGTCGAGTTCGACGGGGTCGTGCTGGCACCGGGGCGGAAGTCCCGGACACCGGACCAGATGCAAATCGTTTTCCAGGATCCCTACTCGTCGCTGAATCCGATGATGTCGGTCGGAGCAATCCTGCGGGAAGCCTTGCGCGTGGCAGGCCGCTCACCGGGCGACGTACCCGACCTGCTCGACACCGTCGGACTCCCCGCGGAGTTCGCATGTCGTCGACCGGCCGAGCTGTCCGGTGGGCAGCGTCAGCGCATCGCGATCGCACGTGCGCTCGCGCCGCGCCCGCGGTTGCTGATCTGCGACGAATCCGTCTCTGCTCTCGATGTTTCGGTGCAGGCACAGATTCTGGAGCTGCTCCAGCGACTACGCCGGGAGATGGGCTTGACCCTGCTGTTCATCTCGCACGACCTCGCGGTGGTTCGGATGCTCGCCGACGACGTCGTCGTACTACACAACGGCCGGGTGGTCGAACAAGGTCACTGCAAGCAGGTACTCACCACGCCGACCGAGGAGTACACCCGCACGCTCGTTGCGGCGGCCCTGCGGGAGAACCTGGTGACAACAGGCTTGACGACGGCTATCGATGAAAAGGAATGACATGACGGTACTGGACCACTCGGTGGTCGAGGGCGCCGAAGCCATCGCCGCCCTGCTGGGAGGCGGACTGGCCGACCTGCTCGGCCCGGAAGCCGCTGCGCACTGGGGAATCCGACGTGAGCAGTACTGTCCGCGGGTGCTGCTCTCGGCCGACCCAGACGGCATCACCGCCGCCGCCTTGCTGACCAATCGTCCGGCCACCGCAGCGGTGAAGATCGTCGGCCTATGGTGTCGTGAAGCAGGATTCGCGGATGCAATGTTGGAGCGGGTTGTTGCGCTGGCCAATCAAGAGGACGCTGTCGTCGTCAAATGGGAACTGCGCCGCGACGCGGAACTGCCGGCGTCGGCGAGCGCGCTCGGATTCGTGCCGATGCAGCCGAAGGGGCAGCAGGCCTGCGACGAGCCGGTGAGCGGCTTCGCGCTGTGGCTTGTGCCGGTTCGCCACGCCGAGCCCATGTACTACGCCCAGACCACCGAGTTCACCTGCGGTGCGGTGGCAGCCCTACTCGCCGCTGAACTGTCGGGCCTGCCCGGTTTCGCCGGAGACCGCGGGGACCGTCGGCGCGAAATTGATTTCTGGCGCACCGCGAGCAACTTTCCCGCGTGTGAGCCGGTCGGCCTAGCGGTCGCTATGCGCAGGTACCTGGCCGACAACCGGCAGATCGAGGTGGCGCTGCACCCCGATACCCCGGCACTGCTGGACGACTTCGAGGGCTTCGATCGGGAGTTCCGAATAGAGCTGCAGGACGACTCACGGCAGCAGGCAGCAGATCTGCTGATGCCGGTGCGGTGCGACCGTGTCGACGTCACGGAGATCGCGCAGCGGATCATGGACGACGACATCGCCCTTCTCCTGATCACCCAGACACCGATGCACGGCCACGACGAGCCACACTGGATCACTGCGCATGCCTCCGACGGTCGATCGTTCGTGATCGTTCAGGACCCATGGATCGACAAGCCCGGCGGAGAAACCTGGCTCGACGGGCACGACCTTCCGATCCGGTTGTCGGACCTGGACCGGATGTGCCGGTGGGGCAGCGCAGAACAACGCGGTGTGGTGTTCCTGGCCCGCCGTTAGCGGCGTTGCTACTTCGGTGCCAGTTCCACAGGTTCCGCCTCGCCGCTGGCCAGCGCGCGGACGCCGGCCTCACATACCGCCGCGGCGGCGTAACCGTCCCACGCCGATGGCCCGTCGATGTTTCGACCGCTGCGCACGGCGTCGACCCAGCGCTGCACCTCGGTGTCGTAGGCCTGACCGAAGCGCTCCCGGAAGCCCGGGGTGATGATCCCGCCCCAGGTGCCCGGCGCCGCCTTGCGGACCAGCCCGACGTCCAGGCCGATCATGGCGCTGCCGCGCTCGCCGACCACCTCGGTGCGGACCTCGTAGGCCACTCCGGTGGTCACGAACAGCTCGACGTCCACGTGGCGTCCGCTCGCGGTCTTCATGATCGCGATCTGCGGATCCTGTACACCCTGTGGCGCAGCGGAATTCGGGGTGGGACGAACGATCTGGATGGAGGCGATCTCTTCCCCGAACAGGAACCGCGTCACGTCCACCTCGTGCACCAGGGAGTCCTTGACCACCATCGAGCTGTCGAAGGTCGGCGGCACCGCCGGGTTGCGATGCACGCAGTGCATCATCAGGGGCTGACCCACCTCGCCGCCGTCGATCAATGCCTTGAGTGCGGCGTATTCGTGGTCGAAGCGGCGCATGAATCCCACCTGGATCAGGGGAGTGTCGAGTTCGGCCTCACGACGCACGATGTCGAGCGCGGAGGCCACGTCGGTGGTCAGCGGCTTTTCGCACAGCACCGGCTTGCGGTGTTCCAGGCAGGCCAGCAGCTGCTTTTCGTGGGTGGGGCCCGGTGAGGCCAGCAATACCGCGTCGACGTCGGGGTCGGCGATCGCGTCGAGCGAATCGGCCACCGCACGGCAGCCGGGAATCGAGGCGGCGAGCTGCTCGGCCTTCTCAGGGAGGTAGTCGTTGACCACCGATACCCGGGCCCCGGAGATTCGTGCGGTGATGCGCGCGACGTGGTCGGCGCCCATCACTCCGACGCCGACAACAGCGATGTTCAAATCAGACATGACCGGCGTTCTCTCAGCGGTCGGACGGGTTGACAAGGGGGCGTTGGACTTTCTTCCAGTCCGCGTACCGCTGGTAGGCGGTTCGGGTGGACTCCAGGCTGGACACCTCGCTGACCGGAACGTCCCACCAGGACTGGCTGTCCGGTGCATAGATCAGCGGGTCGGTCTCGACATGAATCACGGTGACGGTGTCCGCCGCTTTGGCGGTCTTGACCGCGTCGGCGAACTCCGCTGCTGTGGTCACCCTGATGACATCGGCGCCCAGGCTGGCGGCGTTGGCGGCCAGATCGACCGGCAGCCGGTCGCCGTCGAGCCGTCCGTCGTCACTGCGGTACCGGTAGGCGGTGCCGAACCGCTGTGAGCCCAGCGACTCGGAAAGGCCACCGATGGAGGCGAATCCGTGGTTCTGCACCAACACCGGGATGACCTTGATTCCCTCTTGGACGGCGGTCACCAGTTCGGTGGCCATCATCAGATAGGAGCCGTCGCCGACCATGATGAAGACGTCGCGGTCGGGGTCGGCCATCCGTACGCCGATACCACCGGCGATCTCGTAACCCATGCACGAGTATCCGTACTCGACGTGGTAGCCCTTGCGGTCGCGGGTGCGCCACAGCTTGTGCAGATCTCCGGGCATCGACCCGGCAGCGCAGACCACGACGTCACGGGGGTCTGACAGGGTGTTCACCAGTCCGATGACCTGGTTCTGGTTGAGCTGCACCCCGTCTTCGCAGGCATACGCCGAGGACACGGTGTCTTCCCATTCTGCGGCCAGTTCGGTGACCCGGGAGCGGTATTCGTCGCTGACTGTGTAGCCGGCCAGTGCCGCGCCGAGTGCCTCGATGGCTTCCCGGGCGTCGGCGACGACGCTGACACCACCCTGTTTGACGGAGTCCAGCGAGGCGACGTTGATGTTGACGAACCGCACATCGGGGTTGTTGAACGCCGTGCGCGACGCCGAGGTGAAATCGCCGTAGCGGGTGCCGATCCCGATGATCACGTCCGCCTCGGCGGCCAGCGCGTTGGCGGCAGTCGTACCGGTCGAGCCGACGGCCCCGACGCTCTGCGGGTGGTCGAATTCCAGCGAGCCCTTGCCGGCCTGGCTCTCGGCAACCGGGATACCGGTCTGCTCGCAGAATGCCGCCAATGCCGCTTCGGCCCCGGAGTAGTGCACACCGCCACCGGCAATGATCAGCGGCTTGGTGGCCGCGGCGATGATCTCGGCCGCGCGGGCGATCGCCGACCGTTCCGGCATCGGCCGCGCGATGTACCAGATGCGTTCGGCGAACAGCGATTCGGGCCAGTCGTGCGCTTCCGCCTGCACGTCCTGGGGGATCGACACCGTCGCGGCGCCGGTTTCGACGGGATCGGTCAATACGCGCATGGCACCCAACAGCGCGGCGGGCAGCTGCTCGGGCCGCCACACCCGGTCGAAATAGCGGGACAACGGCTTGAATGCGTCGTTGACGGTGACGTCGCCCGACGACGGCAGTTCGAGTTCCTGCAGAACAGGGGAGCTGACCCGGGTCGCGAAGGTGTCGGCGGGCAACAGCAGCACCGGTAGCCGGTTGATGGTCGCCAGAGCGGCGCCGGTCAGCATGTTCGTGGAGCCCGGTCCGACGCTGGCGGTAACGGCCCAGGCCTCCAGCCGGTCCTTCTGGCGCGCGTACGCGACGGCAGTGTGCACCATGGCCTGCTCGTTGCGGCCCAGCACGTACTTGAGACCGGGTTCGCGTCCGGCTTCCAGCGCCTCGATCTCGTCCTGCAGCAGCGCCTGGCCGAGGCCGGCCACATTGCCGTGGCCGAAGATGCCGAAGCACCCGGCGAAGAACTTACTGCGCAGCCCGTCTCGTTCGACGTACTGGTTGGCCAGGAATCGGATCGTGGCCTGCGCCACGGTGAGTCGCACGGTGGCTTCGGTGTGGGCCAGCTTCTCGGTCGACTTCGGCGCTGTGGATACCACGGTCAGACTCCTTGCGAAGGGCTGCCCATCGGCAGCCGAGGATCGATCTCCTGGTGCTCCCAACTGCCCCGCAGCCAGGTGTGATCGGGGTCGTCACAGATCAGCCAGGCGCGGTTCGGGCCGGAGCCGGCCATCACGTTGAGGTAGTACATGTGGTGGCCGGGCGCGGCGATCGACGGGCCGTGATAGCCGTGCGGAACCAGCACCACGTCACCGGAGCGGACCTCTTCGAGTACCTCGATCGGGCGCTGGGGGGTGCCGTACACGCGGTGATAGCCGAACCCGGGTGTGCCGGCCGGGCTGTCGGCGACCTCGAAGTAGTAGATCTCCTCCAGCTGCGTCTCGACGTCGGAGTTCTCCTCGTGCTTGTGCGCTGGGTAGCTCGACCAATTGCCGCCGGGGGTGATCACCTCGCAGGCGATCAGCGAGTCGGCCTCGAATGTCGTTGCGGTGCCGAAGTTATGCACCTGGCGGCTGCAGTTGCCGGCACCGCGCAGTTCGACGGCCACGTCCGCGGCGGCTACCCGACGGTTCGGGAAGGACCGCGCGGCCCGGGCGCCGCAGATGGCGAAGCGGCCCTCTCCCGACAGCGTGTAGGTCTGGTCGATGCCGAGGTAGACCATGTCGGCCGGTCCGTCGAAGACCGATTCCCGCCGGGTCAGTTCGAACGTCTCACCAGCGCATTGCACGCTGCCGCCGCCGGCCAGCGGCAGGATCATCACCTCGGTACCGCCGGTGGCCATCACCAAGCCTTGTCCCGTCGCTTCGCTCGCCCCGGTGCGCTGGCTGTCGTCCAACTCCAACACCTGCAGCGAGGATTCGGTCCAGCCGGCCGACTCGGGGGTGACGTCGACGGTGAACGGAAGCTCGGCGCTGCGGGCCGGAATGTAGTACTTGCTGTTCATCGTCTTCTCACCTCACCATCGACACGGCGGTCGCGACCGCGGAACTCACGTCGTCATCGGCCGGATACAGCAGGGTGCGCCCGACGATCAAGCCCCGTACCGACGGCAGCGACAGTGCCTTCTCCCAACTGGCGAACGCTTCGTCGGGATCGGTGGGGTCGCCGCCCAAGAGCAGCGTGGGCAACGTGGTGGAATCCATCACCCGATCCATCTCGTCGACGACCGGCAGCTTCATCCAGGTGTAGGCCGATGTCGAGCCCAGGCCCTGGCTGATGTGGACCGACTTGATCACCGCGTCCGGGCTCAGGTCGTTGCGGACCTTGCCGTCGACCCGACGGGACAGGAACGGCTCGAGCATCGCGATCAGGCCGTGGGCGGCCAGCTCGTCGACCGCCTGTGCGCATGCGCTGAGTGTGGATACCGTGCCCGGGTCGTCAAGGTCGATGCGGCACAGCATCTTTCCGCCATTCATCCTCGCCGCGGCGGTCGCCTTCGCGGTGGCCGCGGTCATCCGGTCGTCGAGCTCGAATCGGGAGCCGGCCAGCCCGCCGCGGTTCATCGAGGAGAACACCACCTTGTCCTCCAGCGCGCCGACCAAAAGCAGGTCGTCGAGGATGTCGGCGGTGGCGAGCACGCCGTCGACGCCGGGGTCGGCCAGCGCGGTGCGCAGCCGGTCGAGTAGGTCGAGGCGACTGTTCATGGCGGTGGGCCGTGATCCGACCGACAGTGCGCCGCGGGCGGGATGGTCGGCGGCCACGATCATCAGCCGTCCGTTGCCGCGGATAGCGGGCCGGGTGGCGCGGCGGTCCCAGGCGCGGGCGATGGCAGCCGGGTCGGTCGCGCGCAACTCGGTGATATCGGCATAGTCCTTGCAGGGGCTAGACAGGGGGCTAGACATTGACGGCCTCCACCGCGATCCGCTCGGCCAGCGCCGCGACCTCGTCGATCATCGGCATCGCCGTCGAGCACTCCAGCCGCGATGCCACGATCGCCCCGGCGGCATTGGCGTAACGCAACGTCTTCTCCAGCGGCCAGCCGCGCAGCAGGCCGTGGCACAGGCTGCCGCCGAAGCTATCGCCGGCGCCGAGGCCATTGACGACGTCGACGTCGACCGGCGGCACCGTCACCGATGCGCTCCTGGTCTTGCCGAGCACTCCGCGCGGTCCCTGCTTGACGATGGCCAGTTCCACCCCCAGGTCGAGCAGTGCGTCGGCGGCCTTGTGTGGGTTGGATTCGCCCACGGCGATCTGACACTCCTCCCGGTTGCCGACCGCCACGGTGACGTGAGCCAGTGCGCGCTGAACCTGTGCCGACGCCGCGGCGGGGGACTCCCAGAACATCGGCCGGTAGTCGAGGTCGAGCACGGTAAGCGGCCGTCGGCCGTTCGTATTCCCCGTCGCTTCGCTCGCCCCCGAGCGGGCTTCCCAAGCGGCGAAATGCGCACTGCGGCTCGGCTCTTCAGACAGCCCGGTGACCGTCGACCAGTACAGCCGAGCATCGCGGATCGCGGCCGGATCCAGCTCGGCGGCCTGGATCTGCAGATCAGGTGCGCTGGGCTTGCGGTAGAAGTACAGCGGGAAATCATCGGGCGGGAAGATCTCGCAGAACGTCACTGGAGTCGGGTATTCCGCGTGGGTGCTCACGTAGCGGTTGTCCACTCCGAGGCGGGCGAGCTCGGCGCGGACGAACCGCCCGAACGGGTCGGCCCCGACGCCGGAGATCAGGGCGGTGCGGTTGCCGAGCCGGGCAGCGGCGACCGTGACATTGGCCGCGCTGCCGCCCAGGAACTTGCCGAAGGACTCCACCTCTTCCAGGCCGACACCGACCTGGAGTGGGTAGATGTCGACGCCGCTGCGCCCGATGGCGAGGACGTCGAAGGGTGGGGTAGTGGTCACGTCAGCTCTCTTCAGCGCTCGATGGGGACGTGCTACGACTGTGCCTCGCGCCACAGTCCGATGTCAATACTTTGTCCTGACATTCTATCTTTGTGTCAATCGATGCTAGAGTGCAGCTACTGTTGGGGTTTCGGGTTCGAGAACGGAGTCGGCGTGCCGTTGACGGTTGAACTGGACAGGTCAAGCCCTGTTCCTCTCTACTATCAGCTCGCGCAGGCCATCGAGGGTGCGATCCGCACTGGCGAACTCGCACCCGGTGACCGATTCGAGAATGAGCTGGCGTTGGCCAAGCGGCTGACCTTGTCCCGGCCCACCACCCGGCGCGCGATCCAGGAGCTCGTGGACAAGGGTCTGCTGGTTCGTAAACGCGGTGTCGGGACCCAGGTCGTGCAGAATCCGGTGCACCGGCGGGTCGAGCTCACCAGCCTGTTCGACGACCTTTCGCGGGCGGGGCAGGAACCGTCCACTCAGCTGTTGGAGTACCACGTCGGCCCGCCGGGCGAGGATGTCGCCCGCGAGCTCAGTCTGGCTGAGGACCGTCAGGTCGCCTGCATCAAACGGCTGCGGTCCGCCAATGGTGAGCCATTGGCGGTGATGACCAACTACCTGCCGGTCGAGATCGCCCCGGACGCTGAGGAACTCGAGCGCAGCGGCCTGTACCAGTCGTTGCGTACCCGTGGTGTTCACATCCGGTTGGCCAACCAGCGGATCGGTGCCAAGGCGGCCAGTCGCACCGAGGCGCGGTTGCTCGACGAGAAGCCCGGCGCGCCGCTGCTGACAATGGATCGCACCGCGTTCGACGACTCGGGGCGAGCGGTGGAGTTCGGGAGCCATTGCTATCGCGCCTCCCGGTACTACTTCGACACCACACTCGTCGACCGGTAGCTGCGCCGCCTAGCTGAATGCGGCGCGAAACGCTGCCAGTGCCGCCGCACTGTCGCCGGATGCCCACGCCTCCAGGCCGATCGTCCCGGTATAGCCCATGTCGCGCAACGCTTTCGCGATCGCCGGATAGTGGATTTCCCCGGTACCCGGCTCGCAGCGGCCGGGGACGTCGGCCACCTGGATCTCGCCGATCGCCGACCCGCAGCGGCGGACCAGATCGACGAGGTTCCCTTCGCCGATTTGCGCGTGGTACAGGTCGAGCATCATCTTCACGTTGGGATGTCCGATGCCCTCGACCAGAGCCAGCGTGTCCTTGGCGCGGGCCAGTGGCACGCCGGGGTGGTCGACGACGGTGTTGAGGTTCTCCACGCAGAACGTCACGCCGGCGGTGGCGCCAAGTTCGCCGATGCGCTCAAGGGCGCGTTGCGCGCTGAGCCACATCGGGCCGGTCGCCCGGTGCCGGGGGCGAGTGGCGTGGCCGTCGACCAGCTCGGCGGTATGCAGGTTCAGGCGTGGAACACCAAGTATCTCAGCGGCTTTGATGCTCATTTCGGCGGTGCGCACCACCTCGTCGGCACTCGCCGGATCGATCAGGTCGCCCCGCAGATAGCCGGTCATCGAGGAGAACCGGGCACCGGTGGCCGCCAATGCGGACAAGTCCTTGTCGTGCCAGCTCCAGATCTCCACCGCGAAGCCGAGCTCATGGATGCGGCGCACCCGGTCGAGAATCGGGAGCTCGCGAAAGACCATTTCTGCGCAAACTGCCAGGTCGAAGTCGGCCACTGCCGCACCCTAACATTTGACCTGCAGTCCTAATGTCCGAACAAAGTCTTGACTTTCGGCTGTGAGCCGTATTACATCGAGGCAGCAGCGTGTTGTGCGCGACGTCGAGGACGAAGGAGTTGTCATGAGGTTCAATCGGCTAGCGACCTTGGCAGGAACGGGCGCGCTCGTCATTGGGCTCGCCGCCTGTTCGGCCACCGGCGGTAAGCCTCGTGACAACGGTAACGGCATGGGCGCCGGCAGCGCCGACACCCCGCGGATGACGATCGCGATGATCACCCACGAAGTGCCCGGCGACTCCTTCTGGGATCTGGTCCGCAAGGGTGCCGAGACCGCCGCCAAAAAAGACAACATCGAGCTGCGCTACTCCAACGATCCTGAAGCGCCCAACCAGGCCAACCTCGTGCAGAGTGCGATCGACAGCGGCGTCAAGGGCATCGCGGTGACGCTGGCCAAACCCGACGCCATGCGCGCGGCGGTGGAAACGGCCAATGCCAAGAACATTCCGGTGGTGGCCTTCAACTCCGGCCTGGACTCCTGGAAGGCGATGGGTGTCAAAGAGTACTTCGGCCAGGACGAGAAGATCGCCGGCGTGGCCGCGGGTGAGCGGCTCAGCGCCGACGGTGCCAAGAAGGTGTTGTGCGTGATCCACGAACAGGGCCACGTCGGTCTGGAAGCCCGCTGCGCTGGTGTCCAGCAAGGCTTCAAGGGGCAGACCGAAATCGTGAACGTCAACGGCAAGGACATGCCCTCCGTTGAGTCGACGATCACCGCCAAGCTGCAGCAGGATCCCAGTATCGACCGGGTGCTCGCCCTCGGTGCGCCCATCGCCCTGACCGCCGTCCAGTCGGTCAAGAACGCCGGCAGCTCCGCGCTGGTCGACACCTTCGACACCAATGCCGCGCTGGTCCAGGCGATCAAGGAAGGGAGCATCGGGTGGGCGGTCGATCAGCAGCCCTTCCTGCAGGGGTATCTGGCCGTGGATTCGCTGTGGCTCTACCTCAACAACGGCAACGTGATCGGGGGTGGTCAGCCCACACTGACCGGGCCCTCGTTCATCGACAATTCAAACATCGACGCTGTGGCCACCTACGCGAAGAACGGAACGCGCTAGTGAGCGCTTGCGCGAAGAAGAGAGAGAACCGATGAGTACCCAGTCCGACGTGACCCTCTCGCACGAAGTCGTTCGCGACGAACGGGTCAAGGAGCGCAATCGCATGCAGCGATTGCTCATTCGTCCCGAAATGGGCGCACTGATCGGCGCCATCGGCATCTTCACCTTCTTTGCCATCGTGGCCGGACCGTTCCGCTCGCCGGAGTCGCTGGCGACTGTGCTCTACGCCAGCTCCACTATCGGCATCATGGCGTGCGCGGTGGCGCTGCTGATGATCGGTGGGGAGTTCGACCTGTCTGCCGGGGTGGCGGTGACGTTCAGCTCGCTGGCCGCCTCGATGTTGGCCTACAACCTTCACCTCAACCTGTGGGCGGGCGCCGGGCTTGCCCTCGTCCTGGCGCTGGCCGTCGGCTTCCTCAACGGGTATCTGGTGATGAAGACCAAGATCCCCAGCTTCCTGATCACCCTGAGTACCTTTCTGATGCTCACCGGCATCAACCTGGCGGTGACCAAGCTGGTGTCGGGTCAGGTCGCCACCGCAAGCGTGTCGGACATGCAGGGCTGGGATTCGGCCCGCGCGGTGTTCGCGTCGTCGTTCACCATCGGCGGCGTCAGCATCCGCATCACCGTCGTGTGGTGGCTGCTGTTCACCGCGATCGCCAGCTACGTGCTGTTCAAAACACGAGTGGGGAACTGGATTTTCGCCGTGGGCGGTGACCAGGACAGCGCGCGAGCGGGCGGCGTGCCCGTGATCAAGGTGAAGATCGGCCTGTTCATGGTTGTCGGGTTCGCCGCCTGGTTCGTCGGCATGCACTTGCTGTTCTCGTTCAACACGGTGCAGTCCGGCCAGGGCATCGGCAACGAATTCCTCTACATCATCGCCGCGGTCATCGGCGGCTGCCTGCTGACCGGTGGCTACGGCACAGCGATCGGGGCGGCGATCGGTGCCTTCATCTTCGGTATGACCAACCAGGGCATCGTCTATGCGGGGTGGAACCCCGACTGGTTCAAGTTCTTCCTGGGCGCCATGCTGCTATTCGCGGTGATCGCCAACAACGCCTTCCGCAACTACGCCGCCAAGAGGTGAAAGAAGTGACCGCCACCATGGACCGTCCCACGAACGAGGCCCCTGCTGGGGGCAAGGTGCCCCTCGTCGAACTGAAGAGCGTCGGCAAGAGCTACGGCAACCTCACTGCGCTCAAGGATATTTCGCTGCGCGTGCACGCCGGCGAGGTGACCGGCATCCTCGGCGACAATGGCGCCGGCAAGTCGACCCTGATCAAGATCATCGCCGGATTGCATCAGCCCACCGAGGGCCAGCTGCTCGTCGACGGCGAGCCGACGAAGTTCGCCTCACCCGGTGAGGCGCTGGGCAAGGGCATCGCCACGGTGTACCAGAACCTCGCCGTCGTGCCGTTGATGCCGGTGTGGCGAAACTTCTTCCTGGGTCAGGAGATTCGCAGGAAGAGCTTTCCGTGGTCTCTCGACGCCAACGCGATGCGGGCCACCACGCTTTCGGAGCTGTCCAAGATGGGTATCGACCTGCCCGATGTCGACGTGCCCATCGGCTCGCTGTCCGGTGGTCAGCGCCAATGTGTGGCAATCGCGCGGGCGGTGTTCTTCGGCGCTCGGGTGCTGATTCTCGATGAGCCGACCGCGGCGCTGGGCGTCAAGCAGTCCGGTGTGGTGCTCAAATACATCACCGCTGCCAAAGAGGCGGGCTTCGGGGTCGTGTTCATCACTCACAACCCGCATCACGCCCACCTGGTCGGTGACCACTTCGTGCTGCTCAACCGGGGCCGCCAGAAGCTGGACTGCACCTACGACGACATCACCCTGGAGCACCTGACTCAGGAGATGGCCGGCGGCGACGAACTCGAGGCGTTGTCCCACGAGTTGGGCCGCTGAATCAGCGTGGAGTCAGCGCGAACAGCCGCAGCTCACGATCGGTGCGGGTGAGATATGACTGATACATCGGATAGGCGAGGAAGCGCGCCAGCCCGCGCTCCCGCTCGGCGCCGGTCAGCAGGGTCGCGGTCACCGGGACCTCGACTCCGTTGATCGCCACCACGGCCTCGGCTTCGGCCAGCAGATTCGCGCTCCACGCCGGGTGGTGCCGCTGACCAAAGTTGCTGCCGAGGACCAGCAGGCTCTCGCCGTCGCGCAGGTAGCTCAGCGCCGACAGCCGCTGCTGGCCTGACTTTCGGCCCGTGGTGGTGAGCAACAGCTCGGGCAGCGATGTCGGCCCGAACAGGGTGTACCTGCCGCCGGTGGCGCGCAGCAACCGGCGATCCAACGGCACCAGCAGCCGGATGAAGCGGGACCCCAGCGGCGAGGACGCCACCGCCAGGATCGGCTTGAACAGCGGCGAGATGTCCTCGTTGCCCCAGCGGGCGTCGGGAAAGGAGTGTGGCACCCTGCCATGGTGCCCGATTGAGCCGCGGTGGGATGCCGGCTCAGCGTGCCGACATCCCCGCTGCCCGGTAGGCGGCGTCGACGTAGTGCATGTTCTGCACCGCGTCCTCGACCCCGATCGGCAGTGGGGCACCCTCGAGTAGGTGCGCAGCGAACGCCTCCAGCTGATAGGAGTACGACGGGCGCACCCCCAAGTGCTCCACCCGGTCGCCGTGCGGGGTGCGGATGGTGATCCGGTCGTCACCGTGCGGGTTGATGAAGTTGTGCGCCACCGCGTCACCCTTGGTGCCGACCACTGTGATGGTGAACGAAAATGCTTGGCCGACCATGCTGTTGGCGCTGCAGCCGGTGGCGCCGGCGGGGAAATGGACCTCGACGTCGCACCACTCGTCGATGCCCGGGCTGCGCTGCGAGGCGTGCGCGACGGTGATGGCGGGCCGGCCGAGTCCCCGGGCGCCCAGTTGTCGCATGATATGCAGCCCGTAACAACCCAGATCCATCAATGCGCCGCCGGCCAGGTCGAGTGACCACCGCGGGTCGTTCGCCGCCGGCGCAGGCATGGCCATCCGCACCTCGACGTGGCGGATCTCGCCGAGCTCGCCGCCGGTGGCCAGTTCGAAGATGCGCTGGGTAACCGGGTGAAACAGATAGTGAAATCCCTCCAGCACGGTCACCCCCGCGGCCTCGGCCGCCTCGGCCACCGAAACGGCCTCGGTCTGGTTGCGGGCGAAGGGTTTCTCCGAGAGCACCGGCTTGCCCGCCCTGATCGCCGCGAGGTTCCACGGCGCATGCAACGCATTGGCCAGCGGGTTGTAGACGACATCGACATCGGGGTCCTCGATCACGTCGGCATAGGTCGCCGCAACCCGCTCGACGCCGTAGGTGTCGGCGAACACCCTGGCCCGCTGCGGGTCACGGGCGGCCACCACGACCAGCCGGTGCCCCAGCTCGCGCGCCGGGCCGACGATCGCCTGCTCGGCGATGCGCGACGCACCGAGCACCCCGATCCGCAGGGTCATGCCGGCACGCGGCCCACGATGTCTCGCAGATAGGCGACACTGGCCAGCACGTCACCCAACGGGCCCTCGCCGGCGGGCTCGCCGTCGAGGATGGTGTCCTGCTCGAGAACGAACCACCCGTCATATCCGTTGGCCCGCAACGCTGTAACGATTCCGGCGATATCGACATCGCCGGTGCCCAGCGGGGTGTACATGCCCTGTGCGACCGCCTGGGTATAGCTCAGCTCTCCGGATTGCACGCGGGCGGCTAGCGCAGCATCGACGTCCTTGAGGTGGGTGTGGGCAATCCGGTCGGGCACCGACTGGGCCAGCTGCAGTGGGTCCGTCCCGCCGATCAGCAGATGGCCGGTGTCCAGGCATAGCGAGATCGACGAACCCGCCAGCACCCGATCCACCTCCACGCCTTTCTCGACCATGGTGCCGACGTGCGGGTGCAGTACTGCGGTGATACCCCGCTCGGCGGCGACCGCAGCCAGCCGATCCAGGTTGGTCAGCAATCTCGACCACTGAGCGTCGTCGAGATCGGGACGGGAGTCGTAGCCGTCGGTGCCGGTGGCCGCCGCCAGAACCAGCATCGAACCACGCGACGCCACAAGGGAATCGAGAACCGCGGTCACATCGGTGGCGGGGTCGTGATCGGGGTCGTGCAGCACCACCGGTGCGAAGCTGCCGACGCAGCTCAGGCCGTGGCGGCCCAACACCGCGGTCAGCTCGGCGGGGTCGGTGGGCAGGAAGCCCTCGGGGCCCAGCTCGGTGGCCGAGAGCCCGGCGCGTCCCATTTCGGCAAGCACCCGCTCGGGATCGAGTTGATAGCCCCAGCCGGGCACTTCACACACGCCCCACGAAATCGGGGCGCCGGCGATTTTGATGGCAGTCATCGGCTCTTGACCTCCTCGATACGCACCGGCGCGTGCCGGTGCAGTGATTCGGTGGCCGCTTCGGCGATCCATGCCACCTCGACCGCGTCGGCCACCGTCGCGCCCGCTGTGGCGTTGCCCTTGGTCACCTCGACGAAAGCCGCCAACTCGGCGCGGAACGCGTCGGTGAACCGATCCATGAAGAAGTGGTGCGGTGGGCCTTCGGGGAAACTGTTGTGCGGGTCGGTGTTTCGGACGGGGACTCCCTGATCCCAGCCGGCGACGACGCTGTCGTCGAAGCCGTGGACTTCTAGTCGACAGTCGTAACCGCGGGCGTTGTAGCGCGCCGCCGACACCACCCCGAGTGTGCCGTTCTCGAACGTCACCACCACCACCGCGGTGTCCACGTCGCCGATATCGGTGAAGCGCGGATCGCCCTGGACACTTCCGGTCGCATACACCTCGACGGCGCGCTGACCGGTGATCCAGCACAGCGCGTCGAAGTCGTGCACGGCGCAGTCGCGGAAAATGCCGCCGGAGCCGGCCAGGTACTCGAACGGTGGCGGTGTGGGATCCATCGTGGTGCTGCGCACGGTGTGCAGAGCACCCAGTGCGCCGTCGTCGACCGCCCTTTTGGCCGCGGCGAAGGCGGCGTCGAAGCGGCGCTGATAGCCCACCTGCACCTGCACCGGCACCGCGGACCGCGCGATGATCTCGGCCACCCGCGCGCTTTCGGCGGCCGTGGCGGCGATGGGTTTCTCGCAGAACGTGGGTAGGCCCCTGGCAACGGCGGCCAGGGTGAGCTCCGCGTGGGCCGGGGTGGCGGCCGCGACCACCACTCCGTCGATACCGGAATCCAGTAATTCCTCGACTGAATTGACCGGCGTGGCACCGTGTTTGGTGGCGACGGCGGCGACGACGTCGGGTCGTTCGTCGGTGACGACCAGCCTGTCGACACTGTCGAGGTTGGTCAGGGTCTCGGTGTGGAACGCGCCGATTCGGCCCAGGCCGATGACGCCGAGGGTGGTCATGGGATTCTCCGTTCGTTGTGGTCGCCCAAGGCGACGTCGAGGGCATCGGGGGTCAGGCCGTCGGCCAGTGCGGCCAGCACCAGGTCCACCTGGGTGTGCGGTGCCAGGCTTCCGATCGGCTGGTCGCGGTCGAGGTTGGTGGGGAAGGGATAGCCGTCGGCGGTGGCCACGACCGCATTGAGCAGATCGGCTTGCGGCCGGCCCGCGGCCTTCATGGCGCACAGCGCGGGGTACACCGCGCGCACCATCGCGACGTGGTCGAGGGCTTCCATGGCGCGGCCGAACGGCGACGAGATCTGCAACAGGTTGGCCATCCGCCGCACGTCGGCCGAGGTGTTGGACCCGGCGCCGTGGAACAGTGCTGGGTTGAAGAACACCGCGTCGCCCTTGCGTAGCGGGATCTGCACGTGGTGGGTGCTGAAGTAGTCGACGAACTCCGGCCGGTGGAACGCGACGTAGCCGCCCTCGAACAGGTGCGAATACGGCAGCAGCATCGTGGGTCCGCTTTCCAGCGGCATGTCGGTGTGGGCGACCGCGCCCTGCAGCGTCAGCGTCGCCGACAGCCGGTGCACGTGGGCCGGGTAGTCCGTGAGCTGGTCCGGTGCGACGAATCCGAGATGGTAGTCGCGGTGCGGAACCTGGCCCGCCGCTCCAGGATTGACCACGTTGACCTGTGAGGTGACCTGATAGCGCGGGCCCAGCCAAGCCTGGCAGACCAGAGCGAGCGTGTCGTTGGCGTAGTAGTCGGCGTAGGTCGTGGGGGAGTGCAGCGCCAGCTTCTGGGCGGCGTTCCAGACCCGATCATGGGTGTCGGCCGTGCCGAAGTGGTCGCCGGCGGCGGTACCGGCCCGGCGCTGCGCGGTGATCAGCGACCGAAACGCTGCGCTGGCCGCATCGACGACCGCGTGGGAGAACGCGTCGGCGACCACGATGACACCGGGCCCGTCGGCCAGCGCGGTGATGATCTCGCCCTGCACCGATCGCCGGTCGGCCCCGACGAGGTCGTTGGCGGCATAGACCAGAACGTTGTCGCGGACCTCGGCGGCGTGCGGGTACGGGTCGAGCTCGGTGCCGCGTTCGGTCAGCCGGTGCAGGTCGTCGAGCTGGAACGCCGGCTCGGTCAACCACGGCGACGGGTGCGTCCGGACTTCGGCCATGGGCCAAGTCTGGTTGTGACACAGACCGCAATCAACACCATAAACCCATCAAAAAGCCATCAACAGGATAGGGTTTCGGCACGATTCGGAGGTGGCCCGTGGCGCACCGGTTCAAGGTCCGCGAGATCGCGCAGCAGTCCGGCCTGTCGGAGGCCACCGTCGACCGCGTGCTCAACGGTCGCCCCGGCGTGCGGGAGGCCACCCGCGCCGAGGTGCTGCAGGCGGTCGAGGACCTGGAAAAGCAGCGCGCCCAGCTGAGGCTCAACGGCCGGCGCTATCTCATCGACGTGGTGATGCAGACCCCACGCCGGTTCTCCGACGCGTTTCGGGCCGCGGTCGAGGCGGAGTTGCCGGCCTTCGCCCCGGCGATGCTGCGGGCCCGCTTCCACCTCTGGGAATCCGGTACCACCGATCAGATGGTCGAGACGCTGAGCCGCATCCGGGGCAGCCACGGGGTGGTGCTCAAGGCGCAGGACGAGCCGGAGGTGGCCGCGGCCGTCGACCGGCTGGTGGCCTCCGGAGTGCCGGTGGTGACCTATACGACCGACATCCTCGCCAGTGCGCGCTGCGCCTAT
Organism: Mycolicibacterium sp. CH28; assembly: GCF_004745805.1. Classification (GTDB taxonomy): domain Bacteria; phylum Actinomycetota; class Actinomycetes; order Mycobacteriales; family Mycobacteriaceae; genus Mycobacterium. The sequence continues at coordinate 398,942 of NZ_SRLQ01000001.1, forward strand.
GTCGGCATCGACAACCACGGGGCCGGTGTCACCGCGGCCTATCTGATGGATCAATGGCTGGCCGGCGCCCCTGCCGAAGTGCTGATCACGCTGAGCCGCACGGTCTTCCGCGGCGAAGCTGAGCGCGAGGCGGGCTTCCGGACGGCATTGCGCAAGTCCGGTCGCGGCATCATCGAGGTGAGCGACAGCGACGGAATCGACGCCACCAACGAGCACCTGGTCCTCGATGCCCTCGACCGCCACCCGCAGGTGGAGGCGGTGTACTCGGTCGGTGGCGGCAACACCGCCACGGTCTCCGCGTTCGAGAAAATAGGACGCGTGTGCAGAGCCTTCATCGCTCATGACCTAGACCTTGACAACCGGCGCCTGCTGACCCAGGGCAGGATCTCGGCGGTGCTGCACAACGACCTTCGCGCCGACGCCCGGCTGGCCATGCGCTCGATCCTTGCCGAACACCGGGCCTTGCCCCGGGAGGCGGCCCGCCCCGTCCCGATCCAGGTGATCACGCCCTATAACCTGCCCGGGTGAGCGCGACGAGTCGCTGATTCGGGTAATTCGCGACTAGCATCTCGCGCCGACGGCGACGATGGATGCGCCGACGTTTGATGAGGAGACCAATCGGTGCCAGCGCAGCGCGAGCTCGTCCCGGGCGTGACTGTGCTGGGCAACCTGGCCATCGACGTCATCAACGGCGGGGCCAAGAGTCCCGGCGGTTGCGCGTCGTTCGCCGGGGTGGCCCTGGAGGCCGCAGGTGTCCCCGGCGGCATCGTGGCCCTGGCCGCCGCCGCGGACCGGCCGCTGTTCGACCCGTTGCTCGAGCGGTTCGGCCCGATGATCCAGATCCTGCCCGCCGACCGGACGAGCTCCTTCCGGCTCGACTACGACGACGTCGATCACCGCCGGATGTCCGTCGACGCGATCGGTCCGGTGTGGGGCCCGGCTGAGATCGGATCCGCCGACCCGACCACCACGTGGGTGCACCTGGCGCCGCTGCTGCGCACCGACTTCCCGGCATCCACGCTGGCGCTGCTGGCCGAGCGCGGCCATCACGTCGCCTATGACGGACAAGGCCTGGTGCGCGCTGACCGGCTGGGGCCGCTGGTCGTCGACCGGCACTATCCGGCCGAGCTGCTGCGCCACATCGACATCCTCAAGCTCGCCGAGGACGAGGCCGTCATTGTCGCCGAGGGTCGGTTCGACGAAGCGACCGCGGCTCGCCTCGGCGTTCCGGAGATCCTGGTGACGTACGGATCCGAAGGATGCGACATCTATACCGGCGCCTCGTGCGTCCGGGTTCCGGCCGCCTGGCGGGTCGAGGGGGTGCAGACGACCGGGGCGGGTGACATGTTCACCACCTGTTATGTAGCCAACCGGGCGGCGGGGGCCGACCCGGGGGCGGCTGCCAAGGATGCCAGCGCACTCGTCGCCACCGAACTTGAGAAGCGGCTGCCGGCGCACCCCTGACGCCGGACTACTCCCGAGTAACCCAAAAATCTTAGAGAACGTGGTTCTCGACGAGTGACCAACGACACACTTTTGTCTCATCTGGTTGCTGATCATGCGCGTGAGCTGTGGATTCCGCGGCCCTTCGGCGGCGTGTCAACGCCCGGCAGCGGTATAGCTTGCCTAAGAAAGTGCAATAATCGGTACTGCGAGTGACAGCAACTCCGGGGCTGTCGATTCCGTTGACGCGCCCTTCCGATTGCGACGTGGAATTCGCCTCCCGGGGCACAGGACGAAAGGCGGACACGTGGGTCCGAACGGCAACGGAGCTGCGGGGAACCGGCAAAAGCTGGAAAAGGTCGTTATCCGGTTCGCCGGCGACTCCGGTGACGGCATGCAGCTCACCGGCGACCGGTTTACCTCCGAGGCCGCCCTCTTTGGCAATGACCTTGCGACGCAACCGAATTACCCCGCCGAGATCCGTGCTCCACAGGGCACGCTGCCCGGTGTCTCGTCGTTCCAGATTCAGATCGCTGACTACGACATCCTCACTGCCGGTGACCGCCCCGACGTGCTGGTGGCCATGAACCCGGCAGCGTTGAAGGCCAACATCGGCGACCTGCCGCGCGGCGGTCTGGTGATCGCCAACTCCGACGAGTTCACCAAGCGCAACCTCGCGAAGGTTGGCTACGAGAGCAATCCGCTGGAGAGCGGCGAGCTGTCCGACTATGTCGTGCAGGCCGTCGCCATGACGACGCTGACCCTGGGCGCCGTCGAGGAGATCGGCGCGTCCAAGAAGGACGGCCAGCGCGCCAAGAACATGTTTGCGCTCGGACTGCTGTCCTGGATGTACGGCCGGCCGATCGAGACCAGCGAGACGTTCGTCCGCGAGAAGTTCGCCCGCAAGCCCGACGTCGCCGAGGCGAACGTCCTGGCGCTCAAGGCCGGCTGGAACTACGGCGAGACCACCGAGGCGTTCGGCACCACCTACGAGATCGCCCCGGCCAAGCTGGCTTCCGGCGAGTACCGGCAGATCTCGGGCAACACCGCACTGGCTTACGGCGTCATCGCCGCAGGCCAGCTCGCCAACACTCAGGTGGTGCTGGGCACCTACCCGATCACGCCGGCGTCGGACATCCTGCACGAGCTGTCCAAGCACAAGAACTTCAACGTCCTGACCTTCCAGGCCGAGGACGAGATCGCCGGCGTCGGTGCAGCGATCGGTGCGTCCTACGGCGGCGCGCTTGGCGTGACCAGCACGTCGGGTCCTGGTATCTCGCTGAAGTCCGAAGCCATCGGCCTGGCCATGATGGCCGAACTCCCGCTTCTGGTGATCGACGTCCAGCGCGGCGGCCCGTCCACCGGCCTGCCTACGAAGACCGAGCAGGCCGACCTCTTGCAGGTGATGTTCGGCCGCAACGGCGAGTCGCCGGTGGCAGTGCTGGCCGCCAGCACGCCGTCGGATTGCTTCGAGGTGGCCATCGAAGCCGCCCGCATTGCCCTGACCTACCGGACGCCGGTGATCTTGCTGTCCGACGGTGCGATTGCCAACGGCTCGGAGCCCTGGCGGATCCCGGATATCGACTCCTTCGAGGCGATCGAGCCCAACTTCGCCAAGGCCGGCGAGGATTTCCAGCCCTACGCCCGCGACCCGGAGACGCTGGCCCGCCAGTTCGCGGTTCCCGGCACCCCCGGTCTGGAACACCGCATCGGTGGCCTGGAATCGGCCAACGGATCCGGCGCCATCTCCTACGAACCGGCCAACCACGACCTCATGGTTCGGTTGCGGCAGGCCAAGGTCGCCGGGATCACGGTGCCCGACATCGAGGTCGACGACCCGTCCGGCGAGGCTGAACTGCTGATCCTGGGCTGGGGAAGTTCGTTCGGCCCGATCGGTGAGGCGTGCCGGCGAGCGCGCCGCCGTGGGATCAAGGTCGCGCAGGCCCACCTGCGCTACCTCAATCCGATGCCGGCCAACCTCGGCGAGGTTTTGCGCAAGTACCCGAATGTGGTGGTCCCGGAGATGAACCTCGGTCAGCTGGCGCTGCTGCTGCGTGGTACGTACCTGGTTGACGTGCAGTCGGTGAGCAAGGTGCAGGGCATGGCGTTCCTGGCGGATGAGCTGGAGGGCATCATCGATGCCGCGCTGGACGGGACGCTGGCCGAAAAGGAAAGCGACAAAGCAAAATTCGCCAGGCTTGCGGCAGTTACCGTAAGCACCGGCACAGTTGGCGCAGGAGTGAACGGATGACTGACCTGATCGGCTCGGATCTGCTGGCACCCGGTGTGTCCAAGACGGCGTGGGTGCCGACCACCGATGAGCCGCAGAAAGCCAAGGATTTCACCAGCGACCAGGAAGTGCGCTGGTGCCCCGGTTGCGGTGACTACGTCATCCTCAACACGATCCGCAACTTCCTGCCGGAGCTGGGTCTGCGCCGGGAGAACATCGCGTTCGTCAGCGGAATCGGCTGCTCCAGCCGCTTCCCGTACTACCTGGAGACCTACGGTTTCCACTCGATCCACGGTCGCGCTCCGACCATCGCCACCGGACTGGCGCTGGCCCGCCCGGATCTGTCGGTCTGGGTGGTCACCGGTGACGGCGACGCCCTGTCGATCGGTGGTAACCACCTGATCCACGCCTTGCGCCGCAACGTCAACATCACGATCCTGCTGTTCAACAACCGGATCTACGGTCTGACCAAGGGCCAGTACTCGCCGACCTCCGAGGTCGGCAAGGTGACCAAGTCGACGCCAATGGGCTCGCTGGACTATCCGTTCAACCCGGTGTCGCTGGCGCTGGGCGCGGAGGCGACCTTCGTCGGCCGGGCGCTGGACTCCGACCGTAAGGGCCTCACGGAGGTGCTGAAGGCGGCAGCCGCGCACCGTGGCGCCGCACTGGTCGAGATCATGCAGGACTGCCCGATCTTCAACGACGGTTCCTTCGATTTGCTCCGCAAGGAAGGCTCCGAGGAGCGGATCATCAATGTCCGCCAGGGTGAACCGGTCACGTTCGGCGCCAGTGGTGAGTACTGCGTGGTCAAGACCGGCTTCGGGCTGGACATCGCCAAGACCGCGGACGTCTCAGCCAGCGACATCGTGGTGCACGACGCGACCATCGCCGATTCCGCCTACGCCTTCGCGCTGTCGCGGCTGTCCGAACAGAACCTCGAGCACACCGTGATGGGCGTGTTCCGCCAGGTCAGCCGACCGACGTACGACGACGCCGCTCGCGACCAGGTTCGTCTGGCACGGGAGGCTACGCCGCACGACCGGCATGCACTGCAGTCCCTGCTGCGTGGCCGCGACACCTGGACCGTCGAGTAGCCCGAGCCCAGACAAAGCCGTGAGCACGCTCGCCCCGCTGGCCGCCGTTGTGTTGGCTGGTGGGGCGTCGCGTCGTATGGGGCGGGACAAGGCGACGCTGGTGCATCCTGACGGCGGGACCACGATGGTCGAGCACACCGTCTCGGTTCTGGGATCCCGCTGTGCACCGGTCTTCGTCATCGCCGCGCCGGGACAGCCGCTGCCGGAATTGGCGGCCGATGTCCTGCGCGACGAAGTGCGCGGGCTGGGGCCGCTGCTGGCGACCAGTCGCGGGCTGCGTGCGGCGGCGGAGGCAGGCCTGCCGCGGGCCTTCGTCAGCGCGGTCGACATGCCATTCCTGTCAGTCGACCTCGTCGATGAGCTGGTCGCCTATGCGGGCGTAGACATCGTGTTGCCGTGGGACGGGCGCGACCACTATCTGGCCGGCATCTACCGCACCGAGCTCGCCGAGCACATCGACGCGCTGGTCGCTGCAGGGAATCGAAGTATGCGGGCCTTGGCGGAGACCGTCGTCACTCAGCGGGTCGTGATCCCGGCTAGTCGTGTCCTGGCAAACGTCAACACCCCGGCTGATCTTCAGCAGCAAATAGCCGGATAATTCGCGTTAATTATCCCAATTCGACGCGAGCCGGATAAATTCGGTTATTGAATTTCATCACCCGATCCAACGGCGGAGACGGGTGCTCGTAGATGTCCTGAGGCGTAAGGCTTTTCGCTGCCCCGCTGTTGGAGAACCCGTTACCGTGCCGTCACGTGATGGCCATTTCCCGGCCCTGCGGTGGCTACCGGGACTTTTCCGGTCTTCCATCGGTCGACGCCGGCGCTTCGCACCGCATCGGCGCGCGACGGCGTAGGTGAAAGTCGCTGACCACCAATGGCTTTGGTCAACGACACACAGGCCGTCCAGGTTGGGAGATGCCGTCTCGGATCGGGTCCTTCCGGAGTGTTGATGAAAACTGTTCAGCGGCAACGGAATCGATCCCGGCCAGCCAACGGCTGGGTTGCCGGCTCCAGCTAAAGAAATCGCCCCGTTGTCGGTTTGTTGACGGCGAAAAGGGTTCTCGCCGAACGGAGTGTCCCCACGATCGCCGAATCGGCGCCTGGTGTTATCGAGATCTGTGTGGTCCGGATCACAAATTGTGCGTGATTTGGCTCACAAAATTGACGCGTGCGCCGATGTTAGCGCCGGCCGGGGATCGTGCGGTTGACCTGCATGGATAACTCATAGGTTCCGACCGTGATCAGCTTGTTATCTAACCGAGATACGCGTTTCCGTGATGTGACTTCCCTTCATCTGCTCCGTACGGTCCTACCCGTTCCCTTTGGGGGCAAACAACTCCAAATAATTTCAACCCTGCGTGTGTGCGGGGCCGGGAGGCCGTAAGGCCGTCTTGGATCACCGGGTGGGCAAGCCCACGGTGATGCCGGCTGCCGCTGTCGTGCCCGACCGAGACGGCGCGACCCGAATTCCGGCAGTCCCGAGTGGGCTGCGTCCTGCCCGGCGTGGGCAGCCGTGTTCGGCATGTGCTCGGCGAAAGGAAAGCTGTTGAACTACCTCCGCAAGACGCTCGCGCGATCCTTCGGGATGGCCGCGGTCGGTGGCGCGCTCGTCGTCGCGCCGATGGTCCTGGGCGCCGGTACGGCTTCTGCCGATGGCGACCTGAACTGGGACGCGGTTGCACAGTGCGAGTCCGGCGGTAACTGGGCGATCAACACCGGCAATGGCTACTACGGCGGCCTGCAGTTCACCTTGGGCACCTGGCGGGCCAACGGTGGCAGTGGCTCTCCGCATCAGGCATCGCGTGAGGAGCAGATCCGGGTGGCCGAGAACGTCCTGCGCAGCCAGGGTCGGGGCGCGTGGCCGGTATGCGGCCGTCGCGGCTGAGACAGCTGTGTCAAGGGTGGCGCCGGGTCGGATGACCCGGCGCCACCCTTGTCTCTACTGAAACTCCGCTACCAAAGATCTCAGAAAAATCAATCGACACGCCTGTAACGACTGCATCACAAGCCGCGATTCATCTCACAGCGGCACAGCAGTGCCCCCTTTGTCGGGAAGGGAAACACCAATGAGCACGTTGCGCAGAATCGCCACCCTGGTCGTCATCTCCGGTGCGTTGGCTCTCGCCGGATTCGTTCTGAGCTGCGGAAACGCCAGCGCTGACAGCGGTGTGAACTGGGATGCGATCGCGCAGTGCGAGTCGGGCGGCAACTGGTCGGCCAATTCCGGCAACGGCTTCTCCGGTGGTCTGCAGTTCAGCCAGGCAACCTGGGCCGCCAACGGCGGCGTCGGCTCGCCCCACCAGGCCTCCCGCGATGAACAGATCCGGGTCGCCGAGAACGTCGTCCGCAAGCAGGGCATCGGCGCGTGGCCGTCCTGCGGCCAGTCCGTCGGTGCCCCGGCCTTCGCCACCCCGGTCTCCGGCGGCGCCGCTCCGGCCCAAGGCGCCTGCGCCAACGTTCTGAGCGGACCGTTCAAGTCGATCGACTTCAACAAGATGTGCCAGGCCTTCCACGACCCGGGCCGCGCCATCGCCAACGCTCTCGGCATCCACTGAGACGTCGCTGACAAACGCCCCGCCGGCTCAGCTCGGCGGGGCGTTGTCGCGGGTGGGCAGCCGAAACGCCGAGCGGGCCGCGATCGAGGCGAGATGGCGGGCGACCACAACCTCGGGCATCAGCACGGTCGCCCTGCTGGCCAGCGAGCTCAGAAACACCGGACGCAGGTTCACCACCCGGCCGATGAGCCGCGATTCGGCGACTATGGCGCTCACCCGCCGCCGGCGGAACGCCTCGAAGGCGGTGAACGCACGCGGTAGGTCGGGGGACAGGTCGACAAATGCACCGAGCACGGCGGCGTCCTCCAGAGCCTGGCAGCCGCCCTGGCCGAGGTGCGGTCGCATCGGGTGGGCGGCGTCGCCGACCAGCACCACCGGCCCGGCCGACCACCGCGGGGCCGGACTGCGGTCGTAGAGATCGTTACGCAGCACGGTGCTGGGATCGGTGGCGGCCAGCATGGCCGGGATGGGTTGAGCCCACGATGCCAGCTTGGTGCGCAGATAGGCCAGCTCGCCCTCGGGTGCGGCGCGCCCCTCGGCTACGCGCTCGCTGGCGAACCAATAGGTGCGGTCGGCGCCCATCGGTACGTGGCCGACCTCTTCCCCCGGCCCCATGGTCTCGCCGGCCAGGCTGGGGTCGAGGGCCATCGCGGCCACCCCGCGCCACGCGGTGTATCCGGCGTAGCGGTGCGGCAGCGGGCCGTTGAGGTGTCCTGCAACCACCGATCCGATGCCGTCGGCGCCGACCACGGCGTCGACGTCAAGGGTGGAGGAGTCCGACAGGTGCAGCCGAACCCCGCCACCGGTGTCGCGGAGACTGCGGACGGCCAGGCCTGTTGTCACGGTGCCCGGGTCCAGCGCGGCGATCAGGATGTCGCGTAGCGCCACGCGCTGCAGCACGACCAACGGCTCGCCCAGCGCGGTGACGATCCGCTCGGCCGCCGGGCGGCGCAGCCAGGTCCCGTCCTTCCAGCGGATCGCTCCGGCGCTGACCCGGCCGCCTGCCGCCCGGACCGCATCGCCCAATCCGAGGTGATCCAGCGCCGCGAGCGCATTTGGCCAGATGCTGATCCCGGCACCTGAGCTGGTGTCGGTGTGCTCCTCGAGCACGGTGACGCAATGGCCGCCCCCGCTGAGTGCCACGGCGGTGGCCAGCCCGGCGATACCCGCCCCGACGACGGCGATCTGGGCCATGGCAACAACCTAACGTGCGCTGTGCTACCAACGGGGCATGAGCACAGGCCCCTTCGACGATCTCGACGCCTACATCGCCCTGCCGCGGGTCTCCGGGCTGGCAGTGTCTCCGGACGGATCACGTGTCGTGACCACCGTCGCCGAACTCAACACCACCAAGACCGAATACGTCACCGCGGTGTGGGAGCTCGACCCGAGCGGCGTCGGCCCGGCGCGGCGGCTGACCCAGGGAGCCAAGGGCGAATCCTCGCCCGTCTTCACCGCTGACGGCGATCTGCTGTTCACGTCGGTGCGGCCGACCGAGGACGACGACAAGCCACCGGCCGCATTGTGGAAGCTGCCCTCCGCAGGCGGGGAGGCCGTCCGATTGGCCGAACTGCCCGCCGGGATCACTTCGGTGCGAACGGCCCGCAGCGCGCCCGTCGTCGTGGTCGGTGCTCCACTGCTGCCCTCGGCGCAGACCCTTGACGAGGACCGCCGGCTGCGGAAGATACGCAAGGACAACAAGGTCACCGCGATCCTGCACATCCGCTATCCGGTGCGGCACTGGGACACCGACCTCGGTCCCGACGAGACCCATCTGCTGCGGGTTACCGCCGACGGTGGCGTGACCGACGTGACCCGCCAGCCCGGACCCGCCCTGGGTGAGGCCGACTTCACGGTGAGCCCGGACGGCAGCTTCGCGATCGCCACCTGGCGGGTCGCGGCACCGCGGGCGGCGCTGCGATCGGTCCTGATGCGCATCGACCTGCAATCCGGCGAACGCAGCGTGCTCGCCGATGACCCGGAGGCCGACCTGGAGAACCCGGCCATCTCGCCCGATGGCACCGCGGTCGCCTTCACTCGAGAGAGCATTTCGAGCCCGCGGCAAGCGCCGCGGATCACGTTGTGCCACATGCGGATAGGGGAGGAAAGCTGGCGTCAGCTGGCCGCCGGGTGGGACCGGTGGCCGGCCTCGGTCACCTGGGCCCCGGACGGTGCAGCGCTGGTGGTCACCGCCGATGACAATGGCCGGTGCCCGGTCTTCCGGGTCGGCCTCGACGGCGAGGTCACCAAGCTGACCGCTGACGACTTCAGCTATACCAACGTGATCGGCGCGCCGGACGGAGCGATCTATGCGCTGCGGACCTCCTATGCCGCACCGCTGCACCCCGTGCGCATCACGCCCTCGGGTGCGATCACCGTGTTGGCCTGTGTGGACCTGCCTGACCCGCCCGGGGAGCTGACCGAGGTCGTCGCCACCACGGCCGACGGCACGACGGTGCGGTCGTGGCTGGTGCTGCCTCCCGGCGGGCAGGAGCGAAGCGACTCGGGGATATGTTCCGGCGGGCAGGAGCGAAGCGACTCGGGGATATGTTCCGGCGGGGGGCCCGCCCCACTGCTGCTGTGGATCCACGGGGGACCGTTGGGTAGCTGGAACGCCTGGTCGTGGCGGTGGAATCCGTGGCTGATGGCCGCGCGCGGCTACGCGGTCCTGCTGCCCGATCCCGCACTGTCCACCGGGTACGGCCAGCAGTTCATCCAACGGGGTTGGGGCGCATGGGGTGAGGCTCCCTACGCGGACCTGATGGCCGCGGTGGACGCCGCGGTTGCCGACCCGCGCATCGACTCAGAACGCACCGCGGCGATGGGCGGATCATTCGGTGGCTATATGGCCAACTGGGTGGCCGGCCACACCGACCGATTCCGGGCGATCGTGACTCACGCCAGCCTGTGGGCGCTCGACCAGTTCGGCTCGACTACCGACGGCGCCTACTACTGGGCCCGGGAGATGACACCGGCGATGGCGCAAGCCAATTCGCCGCACCACTTCGTCGGATCGATCAACACCCCGATGCTGGTGATCCACGGCGACAAGGACTACCGCGTACCCATCGGTGAGGGATTGCGGCTCTGGTACGAACTACTGACCGCGTCCAGGCTGCCGGCCGCCGACGACGGCACCAGCCCACACAGGTTGCTGTACTTCCCATCGGAGAACCACTGGGTGCTCGCCCCGCAACACGCCAAGATCTGGTACCAGGTCGTCACCGCGTTCCTCGCCGAGCACGTGCTGGGTGAGCAGGTCGAGTTCCCCGAAACCCTGGGCTGAACCCGCCCGGTATGTTGGCGCCCATGACGGCAGTGCAGCGTGAATTCGACATCGTCGTGTACGGGGCCACCGGTTTCGTCGGCAGGCTCACGGCCCAGTATCTGGCTCAGGCCGGCGGTGACGTGCGGGTCGCACTGGCCGGCCGATCACCCGAGAAGCTGCTGGCGGTGCGGGAGACACTCGGCGAAGCCGCCCAGTCGTGGCCGATTCTGACCGCCGACGCCGCATCCCCGTCCGCACTGGCCGATCTGGCCGCGCGGACTCGGGTCGTGATCACCACTGTCGGCCCGTACAGCCGCTACGGCCTGCCGTTGGTGGCCGCCTGCGCGGCGGCGGGAACCGACTACGCCGACCTCACCGGTGAGGCGATGTTTGTGCGGCAGAGCATCGACGACTACCACAAGCAGGCGATCGACACCGGGGCGCGCATCGTGCACGCATGCGGATTCGATTCCATCCCTTCGGATATGAGTGTCTTCGCGCTTTACCGCCGCGCCCAGCAGGACGGCGCCGGTGAACTCGGTGACACGAACTTCGTACTCCGCGGCTTCTCCGGCGGCGTGTCCGGCGGCACGGTCGCCTCGATGATCGAGGTGTTCCGCGCGTCGTCGAACGACCCCAACACCCGCCGCATGCTGGAAGACCCGTACACCCTGACCCAGGACCGGGGCGCCGAGCCGGAGCTGGGTGCCCAGCCCGACCTGCCGCGGCGGCGCGGCAGCGACATCGCGCCGGAGCTGGCCGGGGTCTGGACCACCGGCTTCGTGATGGCGCTCTACAACACCCGCATCGTGCGGCGCAGCAATGCGCTGCTGAATTACGCCTACGGGCGGCGATTCCGATACGCCGAGAACATGGCTGCCGGCTCGTCGGTCATCGCGCCGCTGACCTCGGCACTGGCGACCGCCGCAAACAACGGTGCTGTAGCGCTCGGCAGCCGGTTCTTCCGGTTCCTGCCGCGCCGCCTGGTGGAGCGCATCGCGCCGAAGCCGGGCACCGGGCCCAGCGAGCAGACCCGCGACCGGGGCTACTACCGCGCGGAGACGTATACGACGACAACCAGCGGTGCGCGGTATCTGGCCACCATCTCCCAGCAGGGCGACCCGGGCTACAAGGCCACCTCGGTGATGCTCGGAGAGTGCGGGCTGGCGCTGGCGCTCGACCGGGACAAGTTGACGGATCTGCACGGTGTCCTCACGCCGGCCGCCGCCATGGGCGACGCGTTGCTCACGCGTTTTCCCGCAGCTGGGATCGCCCTGGAGACAGTCCGGCTTGGTTAGGTGACGGCGGCGATCTGCTGGGCGGCATCCTGGGCGGCGTGCTCGGTGGCACGCAGGGCGGGGCCATCGGGGACATTCTCGGCGGGCTGTTCGGCGGGAAGAAGTAGTGCCACCATGGCTGGCTGGCGAAGCGGCCGTCCGGCCGCCCGCCGGGCCCGATTCACTCGTTCCTAGAATTGACGGGTGACCACCACTGACGACTCCCGTGCCGACGCCCTGCCCAAGTCATGGGACCCGGGGTCGGTGGAGACGCGGATCTATCAGGGTTGGGTCGACGCCGGGTACTTCACGGCCGACGCGGGAAGCGACAAGCCCGCGTATTCGATCGTGTTGCCGCCGCCCAATGTCACCGGCAGCCTGCACATGGGTCACGCGCTCGACCACACGCTCATGGACGCGCTGACCCGGCGCAAGCGCATGCAGGGCTACGAGGTGCTGTGGCTGCCGGGCATGGACCACGCCGGCATCGCCACCCAGAGCGTGGTCGAAAAGCAGCTGGCTGCCGACGGTAAGACCAAAGAGGAGTTCGGCCGCGAGCTGTTCGTGGAGAAGGTCTGGGACTGGAAGCACGAATCGGGCGGCACCATCGGCGGCCAGATGCGTCGTCTCGGCGACGGCGTGGATTGGAGTCGCGACCGGTTCACCATGGACGAGGGTCTGTCCCGAGCGGTGCGCACGATCTTCAAGCGCCTCTACGACGCCGGCCTGATCTATCAGGCCGAACGGTTGGTGAACTGGTCGCCTGTGCTCGAGACGGCGATCTCCGACCTCGAAGTCAAGTACGAGGACATTGAGGGCGAGTTGGTGTCGTTCCGGTACGGGTCTCTTGACGACTCGCAGCCGCACCTTGTCGTGGCCACCACCCGGATCGAGACGATGCTCGGTGACACCGCGATCGCCGTGCACCCCGACGACGACCGGTACCGGCAGCTGGTCGGGACGTCGCTGCCGCACCCGTTCCTCGATCGGGACATCGTGATCGTCGCCGACGAACACGTCGACCCCGAATTCGGTACCGGCGCTGTGAAAGTCACTCCGGCTCATGACCCGAACGACTTCGAGATCGGCTTGCGGCATAACCTGGCGATGCCATCGATCATGGACACCAAGGGTCGAATCGCCGACACCGGAACGCAATTCGACGGTATGGACCGCTTCGAGGCTCGGGTCAAGATCCGCGAAGCGCTGGCCGCCGAGGGGCGCATCGTCGCCGAGAAACGGCCGTACCTGCACAGCGTCGGGCATTCCGAGCGCAGCGGCGAGCCCATCGAACCGCGGCTGAGCCTGCAGTGGTGGGTGAAGGTCGAATCGATGGCCAAGGCCGCCGGTGACGCGGTGCGCGACGGCGACATCGTGATCCACCCGAAGAGCCTCGAGCCGCGCTGGTTCGGCTGGGTCGACGACATGCACGACTGGTGCATCTCGCGTCAGCTCTGGTGGGGCCACCGCATCCCGATCTGGCACGGTCCCGACGGTCAGACAGTGTGCGTCGGCCCCGACGAGACCCCGCCGGACGGCTGGGAGCAGGACCCCGACGTCCTCGACACCTGGTTCTCCTCGGCTCTGTGGCCGTTCTCCACGCTGGGTTGGCCCGATCGCACACCCGAACTGGAGAAGTTCTATCCGACCAGCGTTTTGGTGACCGGCTACGACATCCTCTTCTTCTGGGTGGCGCGGATGGTCATGTTCGGCACGTTCGTGGCGGACGACGACGCGATCACCCTGGGGGGTGAGCGTGCACCACAGGTGCCGTTCGAGAACGTCTTCCTGCATGGCCTGATCCGCGACGAACACGGCCGCAAGATGAGCAAGTCGCGTGGTAACGGAATCGACCCGCTGGACTGGGTCGAACTGTTCGGAGCCGACGCGCTGCGCTTCACGCTGGCCCGCGGCGCCAGCCCGGGCGGGGATCTGTCCATCGGCGAGGACCACGCCCGCGCCTCCCGTAACTTCGCCACCAAGCTGTTCAACGCCACCCGGTTCGCACTGATGAACGGCACGGCACCGGCACCGCTGCCCGCCGCGGCCGAGCTGACCGACGCCGATCGCTGGATTCTCGGCCGGCTGGAAGATGTTCGGGCCGAGGTGGATTCGGCGTTGGACAACTACGAGTTCAGCCGTGCCTGTGAGGCGCTGTACCACTTCGCCTGGGACGAGTTCTGTGACTGGTATCTGGAACTGGCCAAGGTGCAGCTCGCAGAGGGGGTCGCTCACACCACCGCGGTACTGGCCGCGGTGCTGGACGCCCTGCTCAAGCTGCTGCACCCGGTGATGCCGTTCGTCACCGAGACGTTGTGGAAGGCGCTCACCGGAGGGGAGTCGCTGGTCGTCGCCGACTGGCCGGTGTCGTCCGGGATCGATTTGGATCCCGTTGCTGCTCAACGGGTTGCCGATGTGCAGAAGTTGGTCACGGAGATCCGGCGGTTCCGAAGCGACCAGGGGCTGGCCGATCGGCAGAAGGTGCCCGCGAGGCTGTCCGGCGTCGAACAGGCGGGCTTGGCCGGTCTGGTCAGCCCGGTGACATCGCTGGCCTGGCTGACCACTCCGGCCGAGGACTTCAACGCCAGTGCTCACATCGAGGTCCGGCTGTCGGGCGGCACTGTCAACGTCGAGGTCGACACCTCGGGCACCGTTGACGTGGACGCCGAACGTCGCCGCCTGGAAAAGGATCTGGCCGCTGCGCAGAAGGAATTGGCCGGCACCACAGCCAAACTGGACAACGAAGCTTTCCTGGCCAAGGCGCCCGACGACGTCGTCGCCAAGATTCGCGGTCGCCAGCAGCTGGCCAGCGAGGAAGTCGAGCGGATCACCGCCCGCCTGGCCGCGCTCGCATGACCACACCTGAGCCGCCAACCCCGGACGAGATCGCCGCGCTGCTGCAGGTCGAGCACCTGCTCGACCAGCGCTGGCCGGAGACCAAGCTGGAGCCCAGCACGGCGCGGATCTCGGCGCTGATGGAGATGCTGGGCTCGCCGCAGCTCGGCTATCCGTGTATCCACATCGCCGGCACCAACGGCAAGACCTCGGTGGCCCGCATGGTCGACGCACTGTTGACCGCGTTCAGCCGGCGAACCGGGCGTACTACCAGCCCGCACCTGCAGTCCGCGGTCGAGCGCATCGCCGTCGATAACGAGCCGCTCAGCCCGGCCCGCTACGTCGAGGTCTACCGGGAGATCGAGCCGTTCGTGCAGATGGTTGACGCGCAGTCGCAGGCCGGCGGCGGACCGGCGATGAGCAAGTTCGAGGTCCTGACGGCCATGGCCTTCGCCGCGTTCGCCGACGCGCCGGTGGACGTGGCCGTGGTGGAGGCCGGCATGGGCGGGCGCTGGGACGCCACCAACGTCGTGGATGCGCCGGTCGCGGTGATCACCCCGATCGGCATCGACCACGCCGAGTATCTCGGCGACACCATCGCCGAGATCGCCGGGGAGAAAGCCGGAATCATCGGCCCGCCGCGCGGTGAGCTGGTGCCCACCGACACCGTCGCCGTCATCGGCCGCCAGGCGCCCGAGGCGATGGAGGTGCTGCTGGCCCAGACCGTGCGCGCTGACGCCGCGGTGGCGCGCGAGGACTCCGAGTTCGCGCTGCTGGGCCGCCAGGTCGCCGTCGGCGGGCAGGTGCTGCAGCTACAGGGCCTGGGCGGGGTGTACCCCGATGTCTTCCTGCCGCTGCACGGCGAACATCAGGCCCACAACGCCGCCGTGGCGCTGGCCGCCGTCGAGGCGTTCTTCGGCGCCGGCGCCGACCGGCAGCTCGACATCGAGCTGGTCCGCGCCGGCTTCGCGGCGGCGACCAGCCCCGGCCGGCTCGAGCGGATGCGCAGCGCACCGACGGTGTTCATCGACGCTGCACACAACCCGGCCGGCGCCGCCGCCCTGGCCGATGCGCTGGCCAGCGAGTTCGACTTCCGGTTCCTTGTCGGCGTGCTCAGCGTGCTGGGGGACAAGGACGTCACCGGCATCCTCACTGCCCTTGAGCCGGCGTTCGACCAGGTGGTGATCACGCACAACGGCTCCCCACGGGCGCTGGAGGTCGACGCGCTGGCCGCGCGGGCCGAGGAGATCTTCGGGCCCGACCGGGTGCTGCGTTCCGAGACCATGGCCGACGCCATCGAAACGGCGACCGCCCTGGTCGAGGACTCCGCGGCGGAGTCCGACGGGTTCTCCGGGGCCGGGATCGTCATCACCGGCTCGGTGATGACCGCGGGTGCGGCGCGCACCCTCTTCGGGAGGGATCCGGAATGAGCGACGACACGCCCGAGGTCGCCCCGCGGTCAGATCCGTGGAAGAGCTTTCGCGGCGTCATGGCCGGCACCCTGATCCTCGAGGCGATCGTCGTGCTGCTGGCCCTGCCGGTGGTGGGGCTGGTCGGCGGTGGGCTCACCGCCTGGTCGACGACCTACCTGGTGGGGTTCGCGGTCTTCCTCGTGCTGCTGTCCGGTGTGCAGGGCAAGCCGTGGGCCATCTGGCTGAACCTCGGAGTGCAGCTCTTGCTCGTCGCCGGGTTCGCCGTCTACCCCGCGGTGGGGTTCATCGGTGTGCTTTTCGTCCTGGTGTGGGGCGTCATCGCCTACCTGCGGGCCGAGGTCTTGCGCAGGCAGCGCCGCGGTTTGCTGCCCGGACAGCAGCTACCCCCGGACTGACGCTTCGGTGGCACCCGATGCTCCCGGCCGGACGATCCTGCTCGGGCATCCCGTCGGGCTGGCCAATCTCCTCGGAATCGAGCTTTGGGAGCGTTTCTCGTTCTACGGGATGCTGACCCTCCTCGGCTACTACCTCTATTACTCGGTTGCCGACGGGGGACTGGGGCTACCGAGGAGCGTCGCCCTGGGCGTCGTCGGCGCCTACGGCGGCACGGTTTACCTGGCGACCATTGCTGGCGGCTGGATCGCCGACCGGGTGCTCGGCATGGAACGCACCGTCTTCTACGGCGGCGTTGGCGTCATGCTCGGTCACGTCGCCCTGGCGCTGCTGCCCGGATTGTCCGGTGTCGCGGCCGGCCTTGGGCTGGTCGCGGTCGGCTCGGGTGCACTCAAGGCCAACACCGCTGCGCTGCTGGGCACCCTGTACGAACGCGACGACCCGCGGCGCGACGGCGGATTCACCTTCTTCTATTTCGGGGCCAACGTGGGGGCGCTCCTCGGTCCGCTGATCACCGGCATGCTGCAGACCCGGGTGGGTTTTCACTACGGGTTCGGCGCCGCCGCCATCGGGATGACCGCCGGGCTGGTGCAATACACCGTCTACCGCCGCAATCTCGCCACGGCGGTGCGCGGCCCGCTCAACCCGCTACCGCGCGGCAGCTACGGGCGGCTCGCCGCGGTGGTGCTTGCAGTGGTGGCCGTCATCGTCGGATCGTTCGCCACCGGACTGGTCAGCCTGGCCCACGTCCCGCAGGTCATCACCGCCGTCCTGGTCGCCGCGTCGGTCGGCTACTTCACCGTGCTGCTGACCAGTCCACGGGTGGCCGGTGCCGAGCGTTCCCGGGTCGTTGCCTTCATCCCGCTGTTCCTGGCCAACGTGGTGTTCGCCACGCTGTTCCAGCAGATCTTCACGGTGTTGGCGGTCTACTCCGCCGAACGGATGAATTGGTCGCTGTTCGGCTGGATCGCGCCACCCTCAGCGGTCGCCTCGGTGGAGCCGGTGTGGCTGATCCTGTTCGCACCGGTGTTCGCGGTGATGTGGACCAAGTTGGGCTCGCGCGCCCCGTCGACTCCCCGAAAGGTCGCCTACGGCGTGATCGGCATCGGTGTCACGTTCTTGTTGTTCGTCCCGCTTTCCGGCACGCCGGGCCACTCGGTGCCGGCGCTGGCGGTGGCGGCCATCATGATCCCCGCCGCGATGTCGGAACTGATGCTGGCGCCGATCGGGCTGTCGGTGACCACGCAGCTGGCGCCGCCGGCGTTCCGGGGTCAGATGATGGCGCTCTACTTCTTCTCGGTGGGGTTGGGGACGTCGATGTCAGGTCTGCTCGCCCGCTTCTACGACCCGGCCGACGAGCTGGCCTATTTCGGGATCAGCGGCACGGCCGCTGTCGTCGCCGGCGCGATCGTATTCGCGCTCGCCCCAAGGATCAGTCGGCTGATGAACGGCGTGCACTGACGGGCGATCGGAAGCTGGGTGGGAAACCGGTTCACCCGGGTGGGATACGCTGTGCGCCGTGACGGAGCGGACCCTTGTTCTCATCAAGCCTGACGGTGTCGAGCGACGGGTGATCGGCGAGATCATCAGCCGAATCGAACGCAAGGGCCTGACCATCGCGGCCCTGGAACTCAAGCAGGTCGGTGATGATCTGGCTCGTGCGCACTACGCCGAGCATGAGGGCAAGCCGTTCTTCGGCTCACTGCTGGAGTTCATCACCTCCGGCGCGGTGGTGGCGGCGATCCTGGAGGGACCCCGCGCGGTCGCGGCTTTCCGCCAGCTCGCCGGTGGCACCGACCCGGTCGAGAAGGCCACTCCAGGCACGATCCGCGGCGACTTCGGCCTCGAGACTCAGTTCAACCTCGTGCATGGTTCGGACTCCCCGGAGTCCGCAGAGCGCGAGATCGCGCTCTGGTTCCCCGGTCGCTGACGCGCCTTGCCGCGCCACTGGGTCCGAACCGGCCCCGTGGTGTGGGATACTGATGCCGGATGCGCCCGTAAAGGCGCATCCGGATGAAGACTCAAAGACGTGCGCGACCACCCCAATAGCGGTGCGGCGCGGACCGTCCACAGCCGTCATTCAGCCAGGCACCGATCGTGTTCGCGACGAGCCGTTCGGAGCGAGACCATAAATAAGCCCGGGGGGAAGTAACCCGGGCACATAGCGGAAGCCCTCGCGTGGCCGCGTCGATCAGGACGCGCCCGGGGGCTCAAGGAGACTACGTGGCCCACGATGACTTCAATCAGGATCTACCCGAAACGCCCAGCGAACCGCAGTGGGTTGCCCCTGCCGCGCCGGCGGTCGAGGATCTGCCTGCCCGCCTGAGGGTGCATTCGCTGGCTCGGGTTCTCGGCACGACCAGCAGGCGGGTGCTCGATGCCCTGAGCGAACTGGACGGCCGCACTCGTAGCGCCCAGTCCAGCGTCGATCGCACCGATGCGGTGCGGGTCCGCGACGTCCTGGCGGCCGGTTCGGAGGCCAGCGCTGACGCCCCGCCGCCCGCCGTGGAGCCCCCGGCTCCGGTGGAACCCGTGGCCACCATTGCTGAAGCCGAAGCTGAAGCTGAGGCCATTTCTGAGCCCGAGGTCGAGGTCAGTGAGGTCATCGAGGAGACCACTGAGCCGGAGTCCCGCCTGATCCTGGAGACCGTCGCCGTCGAGCCGGCGGCGTACATGCCGCTGTTTGTCGCCCCGCAGCCTGTCGCAGCAGAACCCGACGACGACGCCGACGACGAGGACGAGGACGAGGACGAGGAATCCGCCGCCGACAGCGACGGCGACCAGTCCGAACGGCCCGCCAACCGGCGCCGTCGCCGCGGTCGCCGTGGCCGTGGCCGTGGCCGTGGCGAGCAGGGCGGTCCGGACGCCGAGGACGGTGAGGACACGGAGCCTGCAGAGGGCGCCGAGGAGACCTCCGAAGCCGGCGAGGAAGCCGAAAACGACGAGGACAACGGCGACGACGAGTCGGCGACCGGTGAGGCCGCCACCCGGCGGCGTCGCCGACGCAGGCGCCGCAAGTCCGGTGGCGGTGAGGACGGCGAGTCCGGGTCGACCGACGATCCGCCGAACACCGTCGTGCACGAGCGACCGCCGCGCAGCGCCAAGGAGCGCGACCCGGATGCGATTCAGGGCATCAGCGGATCGACCCGGCTAGAGGCCAAGCGCCAGCGCCGTCGCGACGGCCGCGACGCCGGGCGTCGCCGCCCGCCGATCCTGTCCGAGGCCGAGTTCCTGGCCCGCCGCGAGGCGGTCGACCGCGTCATGGTGGTGCGGGACAAGGTCCGCACCGAGCCACCGCATGAGGGTGCCCGTTACACCCAGATCGCCGTCATGGAGGACGGTGTCGTCGTCGAGCACTTCGTGACCTCGGCGGCGTCCGCGTCGCTGGTGGGCAACATCTACCTGGGCATCGTGCAGAACGTGCTCCCCTCGATGGAGGCCGCGTTCGTAGACATCGGCCGGGGCCGCAACGGTGTGCTCTACGCCGGTGAGGTGAACTGGGAGGCCGCCGGCCTGGGCGGTGCTCAGCGCAAGATTGAGCAGGCCCTCAAGCCGGGCGACTATGTCGTCGTCCAGGTCAGCAAGGATCCGGTTGGGCACAAGGGTGCGCGACTGACCACCCAGGTATCGCTGGCCGGGCGTTACCTCGTCTACGTGCCGGGTGCGTCCTCGACCGGCATCAGCCGCAAGCTGCCCGACACCGAGCGGCAGCGGCTCAAGGAGATCCTGCGCGACGTCGTGACCGACGACGCCGGTGTCATCATCCGCACCGCGTCGGAGGGCGTGAAGGAAGAGGACATCCGCGGCGACGTCAACCGGCTGCAGGAACGCTGGAACGCGATCGCCGCGAAGGCCGAGGAGATCAAGGGCAAGGCGGCCGGTGCCGCGGTCGCGCTCTACGAAGAGCCCGACGTGCTGGTCAAGGTGATCCGCGATCTGTTCAACGAGGACTTCTCCGGCCTGATCGTCTCCGGCGACGACGCCTGGGAGACCATCAACACTTACGTCGAATCGGTTGCGCCGGAACTGGTTTCGAAGCTCAGGAAGTACGACCCGCCGGGCGGTCCTGGTGGCCCCGACGTGTTCGCGGTGCATCGCATCGAGGAGCAGTTGGCCAAGGCGATGGACCGCAAGGTGTGGCTGCCCTCGGGCGGCACCCTGGTGATCGACCGCACCGAGGCGATGACGGTCGTCGACGTCAACACCGGCAAGTTCACCGGCGCGGGCGGCAACCTGGAGCAGACCGTCACCAAGAACAACCTCGAAGCGGCCGAGGAGATCGTGCGTCAGCTGCGACTGCGCGATATCGGCGGCATCGTGGTGATCGACTTCATCGACATGGTGCTGGAGTCCAACCGCGATCTGGTGTTGCGGCGGCTGACCGAGGCGCTGGGCCGGGACCGGACCCGCCATCAGGTGTCCGAGGTGACCTCGCTGGGCCTGGTGCAGCTGACCCGTAAGCGGCTGGGCACCGGCTTGGTGGAAGCGTTCTCGACGACGTGCACCCACTGCGCCGGCCGCGGCATCGTGTTGCATGCCGACCCGGTCGACACCGCGACGGCAGTGGCGCGCAAGGCGGAGCCGGGCAGCGGCCGGCGTGGGAAACGGGGTAAGAAGGTCCGCGTCGACGAGCCTGCGGTCACCCGGGTGCCCGTGCACGTCCCTGGTGAGCATCCGATGTTCAAGGCAATGGCGGCATCCGTCGGCAGGCCCGAAGACGAGGAGCTGGCCGACGAGGAGCTGGCCGACGAACTCGAGCGGGAATCGGTGGTCGAGCAGCACACCGAGGCCGCCGAAGAGGGCTTCGAGGAGGTGTCCGAGGAGGACTTGGACGACGTCGACGAAGACGAGTCCGAGGATGACGAGTCCGAGGATGACGATGAGATCGACGTCGACCTGGACGAGGATGATGAGGACCTCGACGAGGACGACGACGAGATTGAAGACGAGGAAGACGACGACGAAGATGACGACGAGGACGACCTCGACGATGAGGACGAGGCGGACTCCGACGGCTACCATGCCGACCGCGCGGTCGTGACTTCGGCCCCAGCAGTGCAGGTAGGCAGGCCCCGGCGACGCGCCGCGGCCCGCCCGGCCGGCCCGCCGACCTCGTGATGACCGGCAGTTGGGCTGGCGGTTTGACCCTCCCGGTGCTGGTCACGTAACCTTGAGCAGTTGTCGCCAGGCGTCCGACGCCGGTGGCAGTGGGCACAAGATCCCGCACCCCAAGACCCGCGCACGCAGCTTCGGTTAGCGCGCGCCCGCAGAGCAAGGCAAAGGACAGATGGCGACGTACGCAATCGTCAAGACCGGCGGCAAGCAGTACAAGGTTGCCGTCGGCGACATAGTCAAGGTTGAGAAGATCGAGATCGAGGCCGGCGGTTCGGTGTCGCTTCCCGTCGCGCTCGTCGTCGACGGTGCCAAGGTGACCACCGACGCCGCCGATCTGGCCAAGGTGTCGGTGACCGGTGAGGTCCTCGAGCACACCAAGGGCCCCAAGATCCGCATCCACAAGTTCAAGAACAAGAGCGGTTACCACAAGCGGCAGGGTCACCGTCAGCCGCTGACCGTGCTCAAGGTCACCGGGATCAAGTAGCGACAGGGAGCGAACAGACATGGCACATAAGAAGGGCGCTTCCAGCTCACGCAACGGTCGCGAATCCAACGCCCAGCGACTCGGCGTCAAGCGGTTCGGTGGCGAGGTCGTCAAGGCCGGCGCGATCATCGTCCGCCAGCGCGGCACTCACTTCCACCCCGGCGTGAACGTCGGCCGCGGTGGCGACGACACCCTGTTCGCCACGGCGCCGGGCGCCGTGGAGTTCGGTGTCAAGCGCGGTCGCAAGACCGTCAACATCGTCCGCGTCGCCCGACCGGAGTAGGTCTTAATTTCGCGAGTGTGTACCCACTGCGAGATTGAGACCGACTTCTCGCAGCAGGCACACACTCGACGAATGAAAGGACTCTCCGATGCCCCGGTTCGTCGACCGCGTCGTCATCCACGCCCACGCCGGTAACGGCGGTCACGGGTGCGCGTCAGTACACCGCGAGAAGTTCAAACCACTCGGTGGTCCCGACGGCGGTAACGGCGGTCGCGGCGGCAGCGTCGTGTTGGTCGTCGACCCTCAGGTCCACACCCTGCTCGACTTCCACTTCCACCCCAACGTGGTGGCGCCGTCCGGCAAGCAGGGGATGGGCAGCAATCGCGACGGGGCCAACGGGTCCGATCTCGAGGTCAGGGTGCCCGACGGCA
Organism: Mycolicibacterium sp. CH28; assembly: GCF_004745805.1. Taxonomy (GTDB): domain Bacteria; phylum Actinomycetota; class Actinomycetes; order Mycobacteriales; family Mycobacteriaceae; genus Mycobacterium. The sequence goes on from NZ_SRLQ01000001.1 coordinate 421,723, forward strand.
CCGTCGTGCTCGATGACAGCGGTCGCATGCTGGCCGATCTGGTCGGCGCCGGCACTCGGTTCGTGGCCGCCGAGGGCGGTCGTGGCGGGCTGGGCAACGCCGCCTTGGCGTCCCGGGCGCGCAAGGCTCCCGGTTTCGCACTGCTGGGTGAGAAGGGCGCCGAGCGCGAACTCACCCTGGAGCTCAAGACCGTCGCCGACGTCGGATTGGTCGGGTTTCCCTCGGCGGGTAAATCGTCATTGGTGTCGGCCATTTCGGCGGCCAAGCCCAAGATCGCCGACTACCCGTTCACCACATTGGTGCCCAACCTCGGCGTCGTGTCGGCCGGCGAGCACACGTTCACCGTCGCCGACGTGCCTGGCTTGATCCCCGGCGCATCGCAGGGCCGCGGTCTGGGGCTGGATTTCCTTCGTCACATCGAACGCTGCGCGCTGCTGGTGCACGTCGTCGATTGCGCGACCCTGGAACCGGGTCGCGACCCGATCTCCGATATCGACGCGCTCGAGGCGGAACTGGCTGCGTATCGGCCCACCCTGCAAGGGGATTCGACACTGGGCGACCTCGCCGACCGGCCCCGCGCGGTGGTGTTGAACAAGATCGATGTCCCCGAGGCCAGGGAGCTGGCCGACTTCGTCCGCCCCGAGGTCGAGAAGCGCGGCTGGCCGGTGTTCGAGGTGTCGACGGTGAGCCGGGAAGGTCTGCGCGAGTTGGCCTTCGCGCTGTGGGACATGGTGGCCGCCTACCAGGCCGCTCAACCCGAGCTGGTTCCGCGCCGCCCGGTCATCCGGCCGGTTCCGGTCGACCAATCGGGATTCACCGTCGAGCCCGACGATGCGAACCCGGGCGGTTTCGTGGTGCGCGGCGTGCGCCCCGAACGTTGGATCGCCCAGACCGACTTCGAAAACGACGAAGCCGTCGGCTACCTCGGTGACCGGCTGGCCCGGCTCGGGGTGGAAGACGAACTATTGCGGCGGGGTGCCAAGGCCGGCTGCGCCGTCACCATCGGTGACATGACCTTCGACTGGGAACCGCAGACACCCGCCGGTATCGACGTCACACCCACCGGCCGGGGTACCGATGCCCGGCTGGAGCGCAACGACCGCATCGGTGCGGCCGAACGCAAGGAGGCCCGCCGCCAGCGTCGTGAGCACGAGGGCGAGGCGTGAGCCAGTACCGTGACGCCGTCCGCGCGGCCCGCAGCGTTGTGGTCAAGATCGGCACCACCGCACTGACCACGAAGGCCGGTCTGTTCGACGCCGGTCGGCTGGCCAAGCTCGTCGACGCGATCGAGGCGCGGATGCAGGCCGGCTCGGATGTCGTCATCGTCTCCTCGGGTGCGATCGCCGCCGGTATCGAGCCGCTGGGCCTGAACCGGCGCCCGACCGACCTGGCCACCAAGCAGGCCGCGGCCAGCGTCGGGCAGGTGGCTCTGGTCAACGCGTGGAGCGCGGCGTTCGGGCGGTATGACCGCACCGTCGGTCAGGTGTTGCTGACCGCGCACGACATCTCCATGCGGGTGCAGCACACCAACGCTCAGCGCACGCTGGACCGGCTGCGGGCGCTGCATGCGGTGGCGATCGTCAACGAGAACGACACGGTGGCCACCAACGAGATCCGATTCGGTGACAACGACCGGCTCTCGGCGTTGGTGGCCCACCTGGTCGGTGCTGACGCCCTGGTCCTGCTCTCCGATATCGACGGGCTCTACGACGCCGATCCCCGTAAAGCCGACGCGCGTTTCATCCCCGAGGTAACCGGCCCGGACGATCTCGACGGGGTGGTGGCCGGACGGGGCAGTGCACTGGGCACCGGCGGTATGCGCTCGAAGCTGTCCTCGGCGCTGCTGGCCGCCGACGCCGGGGTGCCGGTGCTGCTGGCCGCCGCCGATGATGCCGCGGCGGCGCTGACCGACGCCTCGGTGGGCACGGTGTTCGCGCCGCGGCCCGACCGGATGTCGGCGCGGCGGTTCTGGGTGCGCTACGCCGCCGAAGCCTCGGGCGCGCTGACGCTCGACGCCGGCGCGGTACGTGCGGTGGTCAAACAGCGGCGCTCGCTATTGCCCGCCGGGATCACCGGGGTGTCGGGCCGGTTCTTCGGAGGGGACGTCGTCGAGCTGCGCGACCCGGATGCCGAGATGGTCGGGCGCGGCGTGGTCGCCTACGACGCCACCGAGCTGGCGACCATGATCGGCCGCTCCACGGCGGATCTGCCGGCCGAGATGCGCCGTCCCGCAGTGCATGCCGACGACCTGGTTGCCGTCTGACCGGCTAGCGCTGCTCAGGCCGACATCAGGCCGGACAGTTCGTCGGCCAACAGCGCCAACATCGGTGAGCAGCCGCTGTCCACCGTGACTGTCGCGAGGTCGTCGCCGCGGGTCGGCCCCTGGTTGACGATCGCGATGGGCAGCCCGACTAGCGCGGCGTGCCGCACGAAGCGGTAACCGGAGAACACCGTCAGCGACGAGCCGGCAACCAACAGTGCATCCGATTCGTCCACCAGCGAATAAGCCTGGGCCACAACCTCGCTGCGGACACTCTCGCCGAAGTAGACGATGTCGGGTTTGAGCATCCCGCCGCAGACCGGGCAGTCGAGGAAGCGGAATGAGTCGGTGTCGGTGACGACGGCGTCGGCGTCGGGCGCCACGGCGATGCCGCCGACCCGCTCGGCGCGCTCAGCGAATCCGGGATTGGCGGCCTCGAGCTGTTCGGCCAGCGCCGCACGCGACATCGTGTGGCCACAGTCCAGGCAGACCACCTGTGCGTAGGTGCCGTGCAGGTTGATGACGTTTCGGCTGCCGGCCTTGGTGTGCAGTAAGTCGACGTTCTGGGTGATGATGCCGCTGACGACACCCGCGCGCTCCAGTTCGGCCAGCGCCCGATGCCCGGCGTTGGGCATCGTCTGGGCCATGTGCCGCCAGCCCAGGTGGTTGCGCGCCCAGTACCGCTGCCGGAATGCGCGGCTGGAGGTGAACTGCCGGATCGTCATCGGGTTGGCCGGGGGCGAGTCCGGGCCGCGGTAGTCGGGAATCCCCGAGTCGGTGGAGATCCCCGCGCCGGTCAGAACCGCGACGCGCCGGCCGGTCAACAGGGCGACGAGTTCGGGAGCCTCCATGCAATCCAGAGTAGGTGTACGCGGGCCGGCTCAGCCGAAGTCGGTGAACGGGCTGATGGCGTCGCGGGCGAACTGGGCGACGTTGACCGTCGGGTTGCCATCGGGGTAGCTGACCGTGGCCAACAGGTTGGCCCCGGCGTCGACGAAGTCGCCGTCGGCCCGGTCCTGGTGGGTCGTCGAGGTGACCAGGATGATGCCCGACGTGCCGGCCTGCTTGGCCAGCGGCACCGAGAATTGGGCGTTCTGCACGGTGCTGTTGGCCTTGTCCTCCACGATGATCCGGCTGTCGGGAAAGCCCAGCATCGTCAGCATGCGGTGCATCTGGGACGCCTCGGTCTTGCCATTCTGCGGGTTACCGCCGGTCACGATGATCGGCGACTGTGGGAAGAACTGGGCCACGGCCAGACCGGTCAGCACCCGGCGGCGCAGGATCATCCGCATCGAGCCGTCGGGCTGCAGACCAAATCCGAGCACGACGATGGCCGGCTTGGAGAAGTCCTTGGGTGCGGTTGCCGGTGCCGCCTGGGCCAGCGCCGGAACGAACTCGCCGAGGACGACGGCGACAACGAGGAGCAGTGCGCCGCAGGCGGCTTTCCATCGACGTCGCACGCTTCCTCCGCAGCTGTCGAACCATGTTGCAATGCTGTGGAGGTCATCGTGTGGGTGCGCGCTGACGTTACCGTCAGAGCCGCTCCCAGTCCGCCCGGGCTGGTGGACACGCTCGACGTGGGTGGTCTTCGTTCCGGCGGGTGAGCCTCGGGCGACAATGGGGCATGGATTTCTACGCCGCATACCGGCACGGGTTCGCGCGAGTGGCCGCGTGTACGCACCACACGGTGCTTGCCGATCCCGCCGCCAACGCCGAGTCGGTGCTGCGGATTGCGCGGGCCTGCCACGACGAGAGCGTCGCGGTGGCGGTGTTCCCCGAACTCACGCTGTCGGGATACTCGATCGAGGACATCCTGCTGCAGGACGCGCTGCTCGACGCCGTGGAGGATGCGCTGCTGGACGTCGTCGCGGCCTCGGCCGACCTGTTCCCGGTGCTGGTGGTCGGCGCACCGCTGCGCTATCTGCACCGCATCTACAACACCGCTGTGGTGATCCACCGGGGCGCGGTACTCGGGGTGGTGCCCAAGTCCTATCTGCCGAATTACCGGGAGTTCTACGAGCGCCGCCAGGTCGCCGCCGGGGACGACCTGCACGGCACGATTCTCATCGGGGGCGATGAGCGGCCCTTCGGGCCGGACCTGCTCTTCGCGGCCCAGGATGTGCCGGGGCTGGTGCTGCATGTCGAAATCTGTGAGGACATGTTCGTGCCGGTGCCGCCCAGCGCGCAGGCCGCCCTGGCCGGGGCGACGGTGCTGGCCAACCTGTCGGGCAGTCCGATCACGATCGGCCGGGCCGAGGACCGCAAGCTGTTGGCTCGCTCGGCCTCGGCGCGGTGTCTGGCCGCCTACGTCTATGCCGCGGCCGGGGAAGGCGAGTCCACCACCGACCTGGCCTGGGACGGTCAGACGATGATCTACGAGAACGGCCGCCTGCTGGCCGAATCCGAGCGCTTTCCGAAGGGGGAGCGGCGCTCGGTCGCCGATGTCGACCTGGACCTGCTGCGCTCCGAGCGGATGCGCATGGGTACCTTCGACGACAACCGCCGGCACCACCAGGATGGGCTGAACTCGTTCCGGCGCATCGGTTTCCGGCTCGACCCGCCCGGTGGCGACATCGGGTTGCTGCGAGAGGTCGAGCGGTTCCCGTTCGTTCCCAGCGATCCGCTTCGTCTGGAACAGGATTGCTACGAGGCGTACAACATCCAGGTTTCCGGGCTCGAGCAGCGGCTGCGCGCGCTGAACTATCCCAAGGTTGTCATCGGGGTATCGGGTGGGTTGGACTCGACCCACGCGCTGATCGTGGCCGCGCGGGCGATGGACCGGGAAGGCCGCCCCCGCAGCGACATCCTGGCGTACACGCTGCCGGGGTTCGCGACGGGCGAGCGGACCAAGAGCAATGCCACAAAACTGGCCCAAGCCCTGGGTGTCACGTTCGCCGAACTCGACATCCGCTCGACCGCCACGCTGATGCTGACCGAGATGGGCCACCCATTCGGTCGTGGTGAGGCGGTCTACGACGTCACCTTCGAGAACGTCCAGGCCGGTCTGCGCACCGACTACCTGTTCCGCATCGCTAACCAGCGCGGCGGCATCGTGCTGGGCACCGGCGACTTGTCCGAGCTGGCCCTGGGCTGGTCGACCTACGGCGTGGGTGACCAGATGTCGCACTACAACGTCAACGGCGGAGTGCCGAAAACCCTTATCCAGCATCTGATCCGGTGGGTGATCGCGTCGGGCGAATTCGACGAGGAGGTCGGCGAGACTCTGCAATCGGTGCTCGACACCGAGATCACCCCCGAGTTGGTGCCCGTCGGCGAGGGCGAGGAGGTCCAGAGCAGCGAAGCTAAGGTGGGCCCCTACCCGCTGCAGGACTTCTCCCTGTTCCAGGTGCTGCGGTACGGCTTCCGGCCGTCGAAGATCGCGTTCCTGGCCTGGCATGCCTGGGGCGATCCCGACCGCGGTACCTGGCCGCCGAGCTTCCCGCACGGGAAGCGATCGGCATACTCGCTGAAGGAAATTCGGCACTGGCTGCAGGTCTTCACGCAGCGGTATTACTCCTTCAGCCAGTTCAAGCGTTCGGCTCTACCCAACGGGCCCAAGGTGTCTCACGGTGGCTCGCTGTCGCCGCGTGGGGACTGGCGGGCACCGTCGGACATGTCGGCGCGCACCTGGCTCGAGGAGATCGAACGGGAGATTCCCGAGGCGTGATCGGCGGCTGACCTCAGGTGCCGGCAAGCTCGGTGCCGGGGAGTAGATGACGCTGGCCACGGTCGGCATCGAGGACGACGTTGCCACGGACGGTGACGTTCTCTCCTATCCGCCAGTCGCCGCGGATGGACAGGGAGGTCGCGCCACACAGTGATAGGGCGGTCGCCATCCTCGCCTCGAAATCGCCGATCAGGCCGAAGAACTGGGGGTCGAGGTCCACACTGGGCAGCATGTCGCAGACGGCGCGCAACCGGTGGTCCGGTCGCAGCTCGTAGACGTCTGATCGAATCAGAGCCAAGTCGTTGGTGGTCTTGACAGGCATAAACCGTTCCCGCTCGACCTCGATGGCCGTGGAAGTATCGAAGACCGAGATCGCTGCTCCGACAGCAGATTCGATCTGAATGATTCGCGGACTCTGCGGATCACTGGGGTCGACGTTCTTCTCGTTTCGAATCAGCGGTAGATCCAGGACGCCGGCATTGCGGTCCAGCGCGCTCCGCAGGGCGCGGAGATCGAACCACATGTTGTTGGTGTTTAGGTACCGGTGAACCGAGCGATCGGACGCGACGGAGTAGTCGTCGGGATCGATCTGGGCGCTCTCGCGCAGTACGAGCCGGCCGTCGGCACGGCGGATGACGAAGTGCCCACCCTTGACGTCGGCCGCGGTGCGCCGGCACACCTCGGCCGCGCAGGAGGCACCACTCGCGGCGAACCACGCCATCATCGCCGGATCCGGGTAGGCGCCAAGATTGTCCGCGTTCGACACCGACGCGTACCGATAGCCGAGATCGATCAGCACGTCGAGTACGCCAGAGGTGTCGATGGCGGTGAACAGATCCGCGTGGCCGGGGGGACACCACTCCAGCTCAGGATCGGCCGGCCAGGTGACGGGCGCCAGGTCGTCAATGGTGAGCTTGGGTTCGCGATTCTGAACGAAGCCGAGCGGCAGGCCGTCGACGCGGAGATCGGGATACGCACTGAGCGCGTCGAGGGTGTCCCGATGGGTCCGGAAGCTGTCCATGAACAACACGGGCAAGCCCACATCGAGCTCTGTCCGGACATGGCGGATCTGATGTGCGATCAGGTCGAGGAAGCTCAGTCCGTCTTTGACGGGCAGCAGGGATTTGGCTTTGTCCATGCCCATCGTCGTACCCAGACCGCCGTTGAGCTTGATCACGACCGTGGCCGACGCGGCGGCGCGCAAGCTCTCAGCGTCGAAATCGAGGTGGTCGACGTGCGTGATGTTCTCCAGCGGTGTGATGTCGGACTCCGGAATGAGTCCGCACGACCCCTCTTCGAGTTGTCGGTAGAACGACGAGAACACCCGGATCGCCTGTTCCGGAACCCCGGCGTCGCGCATCTTGTGCTGAGCGGCTGAGAGGTTGCGGCTTGAAACCGAAATGCCCTGCATCGCGTGGTTGTCTCCCCTTGATCGATGGTCGCGTGCTGTCATCCCGGCAGGGATGCCTGCCAGGCGCGCGCGGCGATGAGTTCTGGGACGAGTGTCTCGGTGAGAAGGCGGACATCGTCGCTCTCGTCACCCGGGTACCGCAGGGTCGCTGTGGCTGAGGGGAGTTCGCCGCCGACGCTGAGCACCGTGGTGCCCCGGGCCTGCGTCCATTCGAGCATCTGATCCTCCCATTTCGAGCCGGCGAATACCAGCATGGTGAGGGCGCTGTTCTTGGTGCGGTACACGTCGACATGGCTCCAATCGCCCGTCTCGCAGCCGATCGCCGCGCGGCGCGGCCCTTCCCTGAACATGAGCGCACCCTGTTGGGCGGAGGCGAACCGGTGCGCAGGGGCGCACAGCTGAATCTCGTCCGGCCCGAGAAGCAGATCAGAAAGCCCAGGGCGCCAATCGGATTCCGTCGACAGCAAGGTATCGCTCGCCCGCGCGGCGGCCTCGATGGCGGTGGTCACCGGCGTGATGGGTGCATCAGTGAGCGTGCATTCCAGTGCCAGGAACAGTGCCAGTGTGTGCTGGTAGCTTCGACAGGCGACCCCGCCGGCCTCGACGTCCGCCGACAATTCGACCACCGCGTCGCATTTCGTGGTGATTGCCGAACCCGGCGTGTTCGTCAGTGCCACCGTCGTAACGGCGGGGTCGAGGCGTTCGAGGGCATCCAGCGTCTCGACCGATCCACCCGATGCGGATGTGAGAACGACGAGGGTATCGGCCCCCCATGCGGGAAGCAGTTCGGAGGAGGCGATCTCCGAGACGGCGGTGATCCCTCGTGCCCGGAGCCGGGCCGCCGCGGTCCCGGCCGCGTACGCCGACGAGCCCATACCCAGGAACACCACCCGCGACACATCAGCGGGAACGACCCCCGACCACGGGTTGCGTTGGCCCAGAGCATCAGCCAGCGCCGCCAGCATCTCGGGCTTGCGGGCGAGATCTTGGGCGAACTTGTCGGCGTCCATCAGGAAACTCCTCCTAGGAGTGCGGGCAATGCCAGATCTGGTACGTACATCCAGCGCGGTAGATGCTTTGCGGCGTAGATGATCTCACGCAGAACCTGTTGTAACCGAAGGGCGTTCACAACGTCGTCGCCAAGAAGCAGGTCGGCGTGGCCGCGGTGGGCGATCCTGGCCGTGTACGCCCTCAGGAATGCGGATCGTCCGGACAGGTCGGCGCGGGCAAGGGTTTCCGGGTCCAGATCGTGCTTGGTGGCGGCGACGATCGTAACGTGGGCCAGCGATTGCAGCATGCCCGCGACGTCGAGCGCCGCCGGCACGGGCAATGCCTGCTCGGCGGGGGGAAGCACCGGGTTGCCGTCGAAATCGGTCACCACGAATCGGTTCTGTGCCTTCAGGATCTGGCCGACGTGTAAGTCGCCGTGGGCGGCGAGAATGGGAACGCCCTCCAATTCGGCGAGGGTCCCCAGGAGATGCTCCACATCGGCTCGACGCTCGTCCAGGAGCGCAGCCGTCGCCGGGCTGGCCACTGTGCGGGCCACGGCCAGCGTGTCGAATGCCGCGTCGCGCCAGCGGCGCGCATCGCCGGCGCTGGACTCGGTGGCGGTGCCTGCCAGGGCGGCGTGCAGGTCGGCGATTGTCTCTCCGACCGCGGTCCACGCCGCCGTGATGGTGGTCATGTCGTCGTCGCGGGCCCCGGCGACGGCGAGATCGACGGCCCACGTCCAACCGTCGACCGCGCCGGGAAGGTATCCGGTGACGGTGGCGAGGAGGGTGGCCTCTCCGTCGTCGGGTTGCCAGGTGACGATTCCCCAAACGGGTGGCATCGCGGTGAATCCGGCGGCATGTAGCGTCGAGAGCCGGGCGGGTGCGGGATGCGGGCCCGGCAGGAGGTGGGTGGCCCACTTCGCGACGGCGTGATCGCCGACGATCACGGATTCGTTCGTCTGGTCGACGGTGATCGCTTGCTCGCCGGCGCAGCGGGTCGGCGGGGCCCAGGAAGTGACGGTGAAACGTCCCCGTGTGGATCGCTCGTGCCCGGTGGTGAGCAGGTGGACGAGCGCCTCGGCGACCCCGTCGCCTAGTTGGGCCCGGTGCCACTCGCCGTCCACGAGAAGCGCTGGTACGGCCGATAAGCCACCATCGCGCGGGACGACGGCAAGTGCATGCCGCTCGCCGAGTTCAAGCAGATCGGTGGGGTGAAGTGGCACCGATCAAGCCGTCGCCGTGCGGTGTGCCAGCCCGACGCGCTCGATGACGTCGGCGGCTGCGCTCAGCCCGTCGCGGTCGCGTACCGCCGCGCCGATCTGGTCGACCCTGGTGCGCATCTCGGCGTCGGTGAGAACTCGTTCGAGTGCCTCGACGAGCTGGTCGTCGGCAAAGTGGTAGGTATCCAGTCGGATACCGAGACCCAGCTCGTCGATGCGTTGGGCATTTTCGTACTGGTCCCAGAACAGGGGCAACACGATCATCGGCTTGCCGAAGTGCAGAGCCTCGGTGGTGGTGTTGTTACCGCCGTGCGAGATCACCGCGTCGACCAGCGGGATGATGCGTGTCTGGGGAAGCATCTGCTCACCCACCATGTTGTCGGCGAGCTGAATCTGGTCTGCGCATGGGCCCTTGCTGACGATGAACCGGTGCGGAGTCCGGGCGAGCAGATCGACCAGCCGTTGCATGAGCGAAACATCGGCCGCACCGAGGGATCCCAGCGACAGGTAGACCAGGGCGCTGCCCTCCGGGCGGTCGGCCATTGCGGTGGGCAACTCGTACTCGTCATCGGTCTCGCGAATGCTCGAGTCGACCCGTGTCCAGGTGCCGTCCAGCGGACGACGGTCGGTGTAATCGGCTTCCTGCGGGTAGATGTAGATCGTTGCAGCGTTCGTGCGCGGCATGAACTCCAGATCGGGTAGCGGCGTGCTGCCCTGGGCCTGGACCCACGTGTCGAACTCTTCCCACATCGGCCGGATGGTCGAGTCGAATTCGGCACGGTAGGCCGCCCACTCGGACCGGTCGTCGCTGGGAAGGCCGGAAAAGGGTGGCGGGACATCGGGTCCCGGAACCTCCAGCGGGCTGCAGGAGATGACTCGAACGAAGGGCTTCCCCGCTGTGGTCAGTGCTGGGAACAGCACCACGTTGTCCTCGACGATGACATCGGGTTGGTGTTTTGCGATGATCTCGCGCAGTCGAGGCTCGCAGTACTTGGCGCCGTCGATGAGGGCTTGGTAGGTCGGCTTGATGAATGTGGCGATCTGTTCGATCGTCGGCTTGGCGAATTCCGGTGCGGTCTCGGCGATGAAGTTCGTCCAGAACTGACCGGCATCCTCCTCGCCCGCATCGGCGGCGGGTTCGGCGAGATCGACGAGTTCCTCGACGAACCCGAACCGGCCGATCTTTCCGACCCAGGATGACTCTGCCGCGAAGACGATTCGGTGTCCGCGGTCCCGGAGTTTGGCGGCGATCCCAATGCACTGATTTGTTGGCCCGTAGGCTGATTCGGGCCAGAACATGATCGTCAACTTGGTGCTCATGGGCGGTTGCTCTCGTTTGGTGATGTGCGGGGGAGTGGGTGACCGGTTGCTACCCGGGCATAGTCAAGTATCAGCTCGATCGATCCGTCGGCGTCGAGGCTGGGATGGCGTGCGACCATGCGGTAGCCGTACGCGTCCTCAAGCGCCACGATATTTCGCGCGATGGTCAGGGACGGCGATGCGAGTGTGAATTGTCCCTGTGCTGCACCAGATTCCAATATCACCTGATACATCGCAACCTGGCGGTCGAAAAGCGCGGTGAGAAGCACGCCGTAGGTCGGGTAACGACCCGCCGCGCCGCCCAGTTCGCACAGCAGCTTCACCGCCGGATCATCGGAGTCGACGGGGAGTCCGGATTCGATGGTCACGACGAGCCGGCGGTCGGGTTCGGCGATCCCCTCAATGGCTCTGAGTCGCTCGTCGTAGAAGCGCTCCATGCCGGCGCGATTGGCCTCGACCAACAAGCTCTGGACGTCGGGAAAGTGATACAGAACTGCGCCGGAGGTCAATCCGGCCTCCGCCGCGACCTGCTTCAGCTGGACGTCGGCTCCGTGCTTCATCACTGCACGCTCCGCGGCTTGGAGGAGATTTGCGCGACGTTCGCTGCGGCTCACGGCCACACCGGTCACCTCCTCGTCTTGGGTTGGGTGTCACTCTGCCAAAGATCTGGCCGATTCGGTACTAAATCTTGAACTTCTGCTCAAGTTTGGTTTAATCAACCACCATCACGTGCATCTTTGGCGTGACGATTCCTTGAATCAGGATGCAGTATGTGTCGTCGACGTGCATACCTGAGTCTCGATGACAGATTCCGGAGCCGCCATGAAAGCGCAGTCCAAGCAGCCAGTGGGCCGCCGCCGACCGCTGTCCCGCGTCGGCGCGGGCCCTCGGTCGTGAGCGACCGTCTGCTGCGCGACGCCGAGCCAAAGCCGGTGTGGTGGGAGGGCGTTGCCACCGGGCCGCACAGCGATCCGCTGGCCGGACCTGTTCGAGCAGATCTGGTGATCATCGGCGCCGGCTACACCGGCCTGTGGGCGGCCATCGAGGCGCTGGGACAACAGCCGGGCCGTCGCGTCGTGATCCTCGAGCAGTCCTGGACCGGCTCGGCGGCGTCCGGGCGCAACGGTGGCTTCGTCTCGGAGTCCCTGACCCACGGCATCGCCCACGGCGAGGCCCGGTGGCCGGACGAACTCGATCAACTCGAGCGGTTGGGGCGCCAAAACGTAGCCGAGATCGCCGACTTCGTGGCCACCAATGGCATCGACGCCGACCTGCGGATGGTCGGCAAGACGACGATAGCTCGCACGCCGCATGAAGTGGCGGCCTTGCAGAGCGCGGTTGCGGCATACACCCGCCACGGTATCGAGGTCGAATTTCTTGACCGAGAACAGATTCGGGACGATGTCGATTCGCCGCTGTTTCTGGCCGGATTGCGCATCCACGCCGGCGGCCTGGTCGATCCGGTGGCCCTGGTGCAGGGCTTGCGGCGGGTGGCGCAAGAGCGCGGGGCGGTCATCTACGAACAGACCCCGGCCACCGGCATCAGCCGGGCCGGTGAAGTCCTGACTGTCCGCACCCCGAATGGTGTCGTAACGACGAACCAAGTACTGCTGGCGTCCAACGCCTTTCCGCCACTGCTGCGGCGCCTCAAAGCGTGGCTGCTGCCCGTCTACGACTACGTGCTGGCGACCGCCCCGCTGTCCGCACGACAGCTCGCGTCGATCGGGTGGACGCAGAATCAGGGGCTCACCGATGCGGGCAACCAGTTCCATTACTTTCGCCGGACGCGTGATGACCGGATTGTCTGGGGCGGTTACGACGCGATCTACCACTTCGGTAACCGGGTCGCCCCCGAATTGGAGCAGCGCGATGCCTCGCACCTGTTGCTTGCCCGTCAGTTCCGCGAGACATTCCCCCAGTTGGAAGACCTGCCGTTCACCCACCGGTGGGGTGGTGTCATCGACACCACCAGCCGATTCACCCCGATCTTCGGTACCGCGCACGGTGGCCGAGTTGCCTACGCCGTCGGATTCACCGGCCTCGGTGTGGCGTCGACCCGATTCGGTGCCCAGGTCGCACTCGATCTCCTCGCCGGGCGCAGCACCGAACGCACCCGGTTGAAAGCCGTCACTGCCACCGCGGTCCCGTTCCCGCCCGAACCCCTGCGCTGGGCGGCGGTGGAGACGACGCGGGCCGCCCTGTCCCGCGAGGACGAAACCGGTCGCCGGGGCCCACTACTACGCACACTCGACCGATTCGGCGTGGGCTTCAACAGCTAAGGAGTACGTGCATGACCGCAGGGCGCTTCCATCGAGGCGAACGTGTCCCGGGCTCAGGCCAGACACGGATTCTGATCGACCCGGCTACTGGCGAGCAGACCGCGACAGTGTCGGAGGCCACCGTCGCCGAGGCCCGAGCGGCCGTCTCTGCGGCAGCGCAGGCCTATCCCGAGTGGTCTGGCCGTACCGCCGGTGAGCGAGCCAGAGCCATCCTGCGGTGGGCGGACTTGATCGACGCGCACGCCGAACAGCTCACCGCCGTCGAAGTCGCCGAGACCGGCAAGCCGGTAACAGTCTTTCGCGACGGCGAATTGCCCTTCGGCACAGACAATGTGAGGTTCTTCGCCGGTGCGGCCCGCTCGTTGGAGCAGTCCGGCGCCGGCGTGTTCAGCGAGGGGTACACGTCGATGATCGTGCGCCGGCCCGTGGGGCCGGTCGTCGGCATCGCACCGTGGAACTTCCCGATGATCATGGGCCTGTGGAAAATCGGTCCCGCCATTGCAGCGGGTAACACCATCGTGGTGAAACCGGCACCCGCGACGCCGACCAGCACGCTCTACATCGCAGCGCTGGCAGTCGAGGCGGGCATTCCTGCCGGTGTCCTCGAGGTGGTGACCGGCGATGACTCGGTCGGACAGGCGCTGGTCGCAGATGAACGGGTACAACTCGTCTCGATCACAGGCTCGACCCGCGCCGGACGTCAGGTGATGTCGACGGCGTCGGCGAGGGGAGCGCGGGTGCACCTCGAACTTGGCGGCAAGGCGCCGTGTCTGGTGTTCGAGGATGCTCATGTGGACTCGGCGGCGCGCGGCATCGCGATGGGCGCCACCTACAACTCCGGACAGGATTGCACGGCGGCCACCCGCGTCTATGCCCACGAATCGGTGTTCGACGACGTTGTGGCGCGGCTGCGGGACTCCTTCGCCGCCATCCGCGTCGGAAATCCCCATGATCCGACCTCCGACATCGGACCACTCATCAGCCTGGAACACCGCGAACGTGTCCACGGCTTCGTCGAGCGCGCCGTCGCCGCCGGCGCCACGGTGCACGTCGGTGGCTCAGTCCCCGAGGGTCCCGGTGCGTACTACCCGCCAACGCTGATCACCGGGGCGCAGCAGTCTGCCGAAATCGTCCAGGACGAGGTGTTCGGACCGGTTTTGGTCGTGCTGCCGTTCCGTGACGAGGCGGAGGCGATTGGTCTGGCCAACGACTGCCGCTACGGCTTGGCGTCCTCGGCGTGGACGCAGGATGTGGCTCGCGCGCTGCGCGTCGCCCACGCCATCGAGGCTGGGGTGACCTGGGTCAACGATCATCTTCCGATCGCGTCCGAGGCCCCCCACGGCGGGGTGAAGGCGAGCGGCTTCGGCAAGGACATGAGCCACGAGGCTGTCGCCGAGTACACCGTCGCTCGGCACATCATGGTCAAACACGCTCCTCGCGCTGCCCACGATTCGTTTCGTCCCAGCTGATCTGACGGAATCCCTTCCCGCTCAACCCATAACACCGCACGGCGGACGTAGGTGAACGCCGCGCCGATGAATGCCGCCCCGATGACCGACCATGATGGAGGTTCAGCCTTGACAACCAATGATGCCGTTGCCGAACTGCATTCGGCCGAAGAGCGGCTACCGCGCAAGATGCGCTGGTTCGACGGTTTTGCGATGGCCATGACCATGCCGGCTGCACTCGTGGCCACCTTGGGTGCCTCGATAGCCGGGCTGGGCGGCTGGGGTGCAGCGGTGTTGTGGGCGATCTCGATGGTGATCTCCCTGGCGGTGAACTGGATCTACACCGAACTTGCGGCAATGTTCCCCGATGCCTCCGGCGGCATCTCGGGGTATGCCGCCGAGGCCTGGAAGAAATACGCGCCTTGGCTCGCGCCATTGGCCGGGGTCGGGTACTGGCTGCCGTGGGGATCCAATCTGGCCACCTACGGAGCATTCACCGGCTTACTGGTCCAATCGCAGTGGTTCCCAGACCAACAGTGGACCTACGACATCGGCCCACTGCATGTCAGCTTTCCCATCCTGATCGGGCTCTGCGTCATCTTCGCCCTCTACGGCATCAACATCATCGGCGTCCGGGTCACCATGGCGTTCGTCTACGTGACTGCCGCGATCCTGATGATCCCGCTGTCGGTGTTCATCGTCTTCCCGCTGTTCAACGCGGACTGGGCACCGATGGATCTGACCTGGAAACTCCATGGCCTCGGTGGGCTGCACACCGCCATCGTCTGGCTCTACGTGATGGCGTGGACGACGCTGGGCGTCGAGGTCTGCGCCACGTTCGCCCCGGAGTACCGCGACCCGGTGAAGGACACCTCGCGCGCGATCCGGGCATCTGCCCTGTTCTGCCTCGGAGTGTTTTTCATCGTGCCACTCACGCTGGGCGGATTCGCCGGTGAGCAGGCCATTGCCGAAGACCCCTCGACGTTCTTCGTGGCGAGTTTCTCCAAGCTCACCGGCGCCGGTGCCGGCGTCATGGTGCTGTGCCTGATCGCCTCGCTGCTGTTGGTCATGCTGACGTCGGTAGCCGACGCGTCGCGCGTGCTGTTCAACATGGGCAAAGAGGGAATCACCGTGCGCGCCATGGGCAAGCTGAACAGGCGCGGCGTGCCCGTACGCGCGTTGAACGTGATGCTGGTACTCAATATCGTGCTGCTCGTCGTGCTGCAGCAGCCGCTGGCGATCATCGTGACGGGCAATCTCGGCTACATCCTGGCCCACGTGCTGGCCGTCTCCGGCTTCGCGCTGCTGCGCAAGGACCAGCCGAATGCGCTGCGCCCCATCCGGTTGCCGCGGATTTTCGTCCCGCTGTCGATCGGCCTGGCTGTCCTGCTCGCGGTGATGCTCGTGGTCGGGGCGACCGGATTCTCGATCACCGGCTACGGGGGCGTGCTGGAACTGGGTGTCGCCGTGTCGATCCTGGCGGCCGGAGTGCTGCTGTGGTGGTTGGTCCAGCGCGGTGATCGTGCAAAGGCCAGGGTGACCGGGCGCACCGACTAGGTGAGGCGGGAACAGCCAACGTGTCATGGCTTTTCACCTTCGGACGCGTTGGCTGGATGGATTGCGATGTGTGCTGCGGGGGCCTTCGGCGGAAGGTACCGGGGCCAGCGAGATGTAGGTCAAGATGGCGCCGATCATCGACAGAACCGTCAGACAAACGCCTACCATGTGGAATGCGTGGGTCACACCGTCGACTAGTACGGCGTGGTGGGCGGAATCGATATGGCCTTGGATGGCTTGCCCTGCCATGCGGCTGGCATCGATGTCGTCTGCGCTGAGGTGGCGGGCAGTCACCGTAGTGAGAAGTGCGGCCGCAGCCGACACCGCGAGGGATTCGCCCGTGATGCGCATGGTGTTGAATATCCCCGCCGCGGCACCGGAATTGGCTATCGGGACGGTGCTGACGGCGGCGTTGTCCATGACGCCGAACGCCAGGCCGACACCGATGCCGAACGGCAGTAGCGGCACGGCGAGCAACTGCCACGAACTCTGGTCGGTCAAGGTGGTCAGTAGCGCGGATCCGATCGCAATCAGCAACGACGCTGCCGTCAACACCGCGCGCAGTGAGGTTCGCGCTGCGAGAATCGATGCCGTCAGCGGCAGGAGCAGCACCGGAGCGGTCATCGGTAGCAGCAGCAGCCCGCTTGCGGTGATGGAACGCCCTGCTGCGCCTTGCAGATAGGCCGGCAGGTAGATCAACAAGATCACAAAGCCCAGGGTTACCGTGAACGGCTGACACACCACCGCGACGAACGGCGGTTTGCCGAACAGTCGTATGTCGAACATCGCGCGTGGGCCCTGGCGAAGTTCCAGCCAGGCAAACCCCACCAACAACGCGGCGGCACCGCCGAACAAGCCCAGCGTCGTGGGGTGAGCCCATCCGTGCGCACCCGCCGCGACGAAGGCCACTGACACCAGGGTCAGGCTCCCGGTGAATGTCAGCAGACCTGGCCAGTCAAGCCCGGGATGCTCAGGGTTGTGGGATTCGGGTGCGCGGGTAGCGCACACCCATGCCGGGATCGCCAGCACGGCTATCAGGACGAACACCGATCGCCATCCCCAGGTTTGGGTCAAGGCGCCCGCCACCATCGGACCGATCGCCAATCCCGTCCCGAACGACATCCCCAAGATGCCGAAGGCGACCTGGCGGCGATGACCCGAGGTGGCATGCGCCAGGATCGCCGCGCCGGAGGCCAACACACCCGCCGCACCACAACCCTGCAGCATCCGTGCGAGGTTGACCAACGCCATGGACGGAGCAACCGTGACGAGCACCGAAGCAAGACCGACCAGCGCGACGCTGACCAGCAGGACGCGACGCCGTCCGACGCGATCGGCCAACGTGCCGGCAGCCAGTGGCAGGGCTGCGAAGGTGATGTTGAAGGTGTTGAGGGTCCACTGGGCATCGGCGACCGAGGCGTGCAGGCTACTGGACAACTGCGGCAAGGCGAGGGCGGCGCCGGTCACTGAGAACGGCAGCAGCATGCTGGCCAACCCAATGGCCGCCACGGTGAACCAGTAGTCATGGGAGGGTTTCTGGTGGCCAACACTGTGGTCGCGGGCGATTCGATCGGTCACGACTGCGATCGTCGAACCCAAGCCTGGTGGGGTGAAGAGACCCCCAGACCCTGGGACTGACAGGTCCACCTTCAGGACCCCTTGCCCGCGCTGCGCCACGGATACTGGGTGAGTGAGCCAGCAGAGTAACGAACTCGGCCGCTACCTGCGTGCCCGCCGGGACATGGTCACTCCGCAGGACGTGGGCCTACCGCCGACGCCGCGGCGCCGCGTCGGTGGACTTCGACGTGAGGAAGTCGCCGAGATCGTGGGTCTGAGCACGGACTACTACGTGCGTCTCGAGCAGGGCCGCGCCCTGCACCCCTCAGACGGGGTTCTCGACGCTCTGAGCCGCGCGTTACTTCTCGGCCCCGCCGAACGCATGCACCTGTACAACCTGGCCCAAACGCCCACGGGTACGCCCAACAACTCGCCCCAGCATCACCACCGAAACACGCTGCGGTCCTCACTGCGCCACGCAGTCTGCGGCATCCACGATGCGCCCGCAATGATCATGAACGACCGCAGCGATGTCCTCGCCTGGAACGGCCTCGCCACTGCACTGATCGCTGACTTCCCGAAACTGCCGCCGACGCAACGCAACATGGCCTGGCAGATCTTTCTCAATCCGCACGCACATGAGATTCACCCGGACTGGAACGATGCGGCACGCACCACGGTCGGCATCTTGCGGATGGCCGCTGGACGCCACCCCCGCGATACCGCACTCAAACACCTCATCGGCGAGCTCACCGTAGGAAACCCGACCTTCGCCAAACTGTGGTCCACCCAACATGTCCACGAAAAAACTCACGGCCCAAAGAAGTTCAATAACAGGATCATTGGGCAGATCAGCCTCGACTACGAGACGTTTCATATCCCAGCGTCCGACGACCATCAAGTGCTCGTCATCTACACAGCTGCGCCGCACAGCCCAGAACAGGACCTCCTGAACCGACTGACAGCGACTATGTCAGACAAGCAGGAGATATCCGCCGACGCGTCAACAACGTCCTGACCCGCAACACTTCAGGTGTCGTCACCGGGTTCCGGTGAAAGGACGTCGTCGATCGCCTCGCTGACCGGCGCGCAATCCCCGGCACCGGGCACCAGGGTGGCTAGCGCCCCTGCCGCGCAGGCCCGCAACAGGGCACGCCGATGCCCTGTCGCCCAGTCCGCGGCGAGCACTCCGGCGAAGACGTCGCCGGCCCCGGTGGTGTCGACGGCCTCGACCGGCGGGGCCGCGACGTCGATGTCTCCGTGCGGGCCCCGGTAGGTCGCGCCGCGCGCACCCCGGGTGACGACCACGTGCGTCGTCGGCCACGTCCAGTGCGCTTCCTCGGCCTCGTTCACGATCACCACGTCGGCGGCCCGGGCCAGCTCGCCCAGCGCGCTGTCGGTGCTGACGGGGGAGGCGTTGACGATCACGGTCGCTCCGACCGAGCGAGCCTCGTGAGCGGCTGCCACGGCCGTCGCAATCGGGATCTCCAGTTGCAACAGCAGGACGTCGCAGTCGGCGATCACCGCTCGTGCCGTTGCCGAGCTCAACGTCAGATGGGCGTTGGCCCCGGGCGCCACCACGATGAGATTCTCGCCGCGATCGTCGACCAGGATCACCGCGGCGCCGCTGGGCGCCGACAGGTCGGTCAGGCCGTCGAGTCCCACCCCGTTGGCGCTGAGGTGGGCGCGCAGGTCAGCGCCGGCGGGATCGGCGCCCACGGCCCCGACGAATTGGACGGCAGCGCCGGCGCGCGCCGCTGCGACGGCCTGATTGCCGCCCTTTCCGCCGGGTGCGGTGCTCACCGCCGACGCCAGCACCGTCTCGCCGGGACCCGGCAGCGCAGCGACGTTGAAGAACCGATCGACGTTCACGCTGCCCACCACGCACACCCGCGCCATGGTGCCCACGGTAGTGGGCCGCCGCAGCCCCCGTCACGGCCCCGACCTGCTGGTTGGTGGGGCGACCGATACCCTGGACCGATGAGTGTCCAAGCACCGCTCTCGGAGGGCAGGAGCGAAGCGACCCGGGAATCGGGCCTCGACTTGCGCGAGCAGGTGCATGATGCCGCCCGGCGGGCGCGCGTCGCCGCGCGCGGCCTGGCCTCGCTGACCACCACCGTCAAGGACCGGGCCCTGCACGCCGCGGCCGACGCGGTGCTGGCCCACGCGCACTCCATCCTCGCCGCCAACGCCGACGATCTCGAGGTTGCGCGGGCCGCCGGAACCGCCGAAGCCATGCTGGACCGGCTCGCGCTCAACCCTCAGCGCATCGACGGCATCGCCGCCGGCCTGCGCCAGGTAGCGGGGCTGCCCGACCCGATCGGCGAGGTCCTGCGCGGTCGCACCCTGCCGAACGGGTTGCAGCTGCGCCAGCAGCGGGTTCCGCTCGGCGTGGTCGGAATCGTCTACGAGGGCCGGCCCAACGTCACCGTCGATGCTTTCGGACTCACCCTCAAATCCGGCAACGCCGTCCTGCTGCGGGGCAGTTCGTCGGCGGCGAACTCCAACGCCGAACTGGTGCGGGTGCTGCGGGGCGCGCTGGTGGGCGAGGGGCTGCCCGAAGACGCGGTCCAACTGCTGCCCAGCGCCGACCGCTCGAGCGTCACCCACCTGATCCAGGCCCGCGGGCTGGTCGACGTGGTGATCCCGCGCGGCGGTGCCGGGCTGATCGACGCCGTCGTGCGTGACGCGACGGTGCCGACCATCGAAACCGGCGTCGGCAACTGTCACGTCTACGTGCACTCCGCGGCGGATCTGGACGTCGCCGAACGAATCATCTTGAACGCCAAGACCCGTCGGCCCAGTGTCTGCAACGCGGCGGAGACGCTGTTGGTGGACGCGGCCGTCGCCGGTACGGCCCTGCCGCGGTTGGTGAGCGCCCTACAGCAGGCCGGGGTCACCGTGCACGACAACCCGACCGAGGACGAGCTGCGGGCCGAGTTCCTGTCCATGGACATCGCGGTGGCCGTCGTCGTGGACCTCGACGCCGCCATCGAGCACATCAACACCTACGGCACCGGGCATACCGAGGCCATCGTCACCACCAATCTCGCAGCGGCACAACGGTTCACCGAACAGGTGGATGCGGCCGCGGTGATGGTCAACGCGTCGACCGCCTTCACCGACGGTGAGCAATTCGGCTTCGGCGCCGAGATCGGCATCTCCACCCAGAAGCTGCATGCCCGCGGCCCGATGGGTCTGCCAGAACTGACATCGACCAAGTGGATCGTCTGGGGAGACGGTCATACCCGACCTGCCTGACCACGACAGGAGAACCCGTGACTGAAACCCCGGCACGCCCGGCCCCGCTGTTCGCCGACATCGACGATGTCTCCAAGCGGCTGGCCGAGACCGGCTACCTGCCCGACACCGCGACGGCCACCGCGGTGTTCCTCGCCGACCGGCTCGGCAAGCCGCTGCTGGTCGAAGGCCCGGCAGGCGTCGGCAAGACCGAACTGGCCCGCGCTGTCGCACAGTGCACCGGCTCGGGTCTGGTGCGGCTGCAGTGCTACGAGGGGGTCGACGAGGCGCGGGCCCTCTACGAGTGGAACCACGCCAAACAGATCCTGCGGATGCAGTCCGGGGCCAACGACTGGGATCAGGCCAAGTCCGACATCTTCAGCGAGGAGTTCTTGCTGTCCCGGCCGCTGCTGACCGCGATCCGGCGCACCGAGCCCACCGTGCTGCTGATCGACGAAACCGACAAGGCCGACATCGAGATCGAGGGCCTGCTGCTGGAGGTGCTGAGCGACTTCGCGGTGACCGTGCCCGAGTTGGGCACCATCACCGCCACCAGCACCCCGTTCGTGGTGCTGACCTCCAATGCCACCCGCGAACTGTCCGAGGCGCTCAAGCGGCGCTGCCTGTTCCTGCACATCGACTTCCCGGATCCCGACCTCGAGCGGCGCATCCTGCTGTCCCGGGTGCCCGAACTGCCCGAGTCGCTGGCCGCCGAGCTGGTCCGCATCATCGGCGTGCTGCGCGGCATGCAGCTCAAGAAGTTGCCCTCGGTGGCTGAGACGATCGACTGGGGCCGCACCATTTTGGCGCTGGGCCTGGACACCATCGAGGACGCCACGATCGCCGCGACGCTGGGGGTGGTGCTCAAGCACCAGTCCGACCAGCAGCGCGCCTCCGGCGAGCTCCGGCTGAACTGAGGAGTCGGAGATGGCCGTCCGCAGGGTGCGTCCCGCACAGCCGCTGGCCCCGCACGGCCTGCCCGGTCATCTCGTTGGCTTCGTCGACGCGCTACGCGCTCAAGGGATCTCGGTGGGGCCGTCCGAAACCGTTGATGCCGGCCGGGTGCTGACCGTGCTCGGACTCGGCGAGCGGGAGGTGCTGCGCGAAGGGCTGGCCTGTGCGGTGCTGCGCAGGGCTGACCACCGGCAGACCTACGACGCCCTGTTCGACCTGTGGTGGCCGGCGGCGCTGGGTGAGCGCACCGTCCTGGTCGACGAGGACTCCGAGCAGCAGCCCCCGCAGGAGCTGTCGCCCGAGGACGTCGAGGGCATGCGGGGCATGCTGCTCGACCTGCTGGCTGACAATCCCGATATCGGCGACATGGACGAGCGGCTGGTCGCGATGATCGCCCAGATCGTCGAAGCGTACGGGCGCTACACCTCCAGCCGCGGGCCGTCCTACTCGTCGTATCAGGCGCTCAAGGCGATGGGGCTCGACCAGCTCGAGGGCAGGTTGCTGGCCGGCCTGCTGGCGCCGCACGGCGACGACCCGAGCCCGACCCAGGAGCAGATCGCCAAAGCCATTGCCGCGCAGAAGATTGCACAACTGCGTCGGATGGTGGAGAACGAGACCAAACGCCGTACCGCCGAACAGCTCGGTCGCGAGCACGTCCAGATGTACGGCATCCCGCAGCTGTCGGAGAACGTCGAGTTCCTGCGGGCCTCCGGTGAACAGCTACGTCAGATGCGCAGAGTCGTCTCACCGTTGGCCCGCATGCTGGCCAGCCGGCTGGCGGCCAAGCGCCGGCGTCACCGTGCCGGTGCGATCGACCTGCGCAAGACCCTGCGCAAGTCGATGTCCACCGGTGGCGTGCCGATCGACCTGGTGCTGCGCAAGCCCCGTCCGGCACGACCGGAGCTGGTGGTGCTGTGCGACGTGTCGGGCTCGGTGGCCGGCTTCAGTCACTTCACCCTGCTGCTGGTACACGCCCTGCGCCAGCAGTTTTCGCGTGTTCGCGTCTTTGCATTCATCGACACCACCGACGAGGTCACCCACCTGTTCGGTCCGGACGCCGACCTGGCGCTGGCCATCCAGCGCATCACCCGCGAAGCCGGCGTGTACACCCGCGACGGGCACTCCGATTACGGCAATGCGTTCGTCTCGTTCACCGAGAACTTCCACAACGTGCTGTCCCCGCGCAGCTCGTTGCTGGTGCTCGGTGATGGGCGCACCAATTACCGCAATCCCGCCACCGACGTGCTGGCCCACATGGTCAGCGCCAGCCGGCACGCGCACTGGCTCAATCCCGAGCCCCGGCACCTGTGGGGCAGCGGGGATTCGGCGGTGCCGCGCTACGCCGACATCATCACCATGCACGAATGCCGCTCGGCCAAGCAGCTGGCCGGAGTGATCGACCAGCTGCTGCCGGTGTAAACACCGTTCAGGACAACGAGATCCGCACGTCGCCGCCGGCTGGATCGGCCGCGGCCACGAGCGACCACGGTGCGCGGAAGACGCGGCCCGGTGCGGCCGGCCACGGGGTGCGGGCGGTGCCGATCACGCGATCGCCCTGGACGGCCCGCAGCCTGGGCAATCGCCGATAGTGATCCACCCAGAACAACAGGTCGCCGCGGGCGGCGCCGGTGTCGTCGGCGGACACCCACTGCGGGGCCACCCAGCGCAGCGGCGCTTCGGTGTGCAATCGGGCCCGCGCGCCGGGCGGGGTCGGATTCTGCAACCAACGCTGTACCCGAGTGCAGACGTGCGCGCCGTCGAGAGCCGCGGCGTCGGCGGTGTCGACCGGGTGCACGAGGTTGCCCACCGCGAAGACACCGGGCGCCGAGGTGCGCAGGCCGGCGTCGACGAGCGGGCCACCGGTGGCTGAATCCATTGCCAGGCAGCCTGTTCGGGCCAACTCGTGGTCGGGTATCCAGTCGCCGGTGAAGACCACGGTGTCGCAGTCGATGGCGGTGCGGGTCCCGGAATCCAGATTCTCGACCAGCGCTCGCTGGACCCGGTCGCGCCCTTCGATGCTGACCAGCCGGCTGCGAGTCAGGACCGGACCGCGCATCATCGCCCGCCCGGCGGTTCGAAACGCCGCGTAGGCCTCCGAACGCGGGTGGGAGGTGATCATCCCGACGGTGTCACAGCCGGCTTCGCGCAGGGTCAGCACGGCCGACCAGCTGACCAGCTCGGCGCCGACGACCAGTGCCCGGCTGCCCACCGTGAGGTGGTGCAGGTGTACGAGATTCTGCAATTGCCCGGTGGTGTACACCCCGTCGGGGCGGTCTCCCGGCACCAGCCGGGCCGGGCGGGGCCGTTCCCTGGCCCCGGTGGCGAGCACCACCGCGTCGGCCTGCACGACGGTCCGCCCGCGCGGTGAGGTCACCGCCAGCCGGCGCTCACCATCCCAGCCGGTGACCATGGCCTCGGTGTGGAGCACCGCACCGGCGTCGAGCGCGCGTTCGGTGAGCCGGCGCGCATAGGCGGGGCCGGKGAGGAACCGCCGTAAGTCGCGGATGCCGTAGCCGAGATGGTCGCTGTGGCGGGGGATCCCACCGGTCTGGGTCTCGCGTTCGAGCACTAGCACCTCACCGTCGACCGAGGGTGCCAACGCAGCCGCCGCGGTCAGGCCGGACGGTCCTCCGCCGACGATCGCCACCGCGACCCGGCGCTGTGATTTGGTCATCGTTGAGCTCCATGTGATTCCAACATTGCCCGCGTATTGGCGCCGCAGTAGAACCCCTGGCATCGTCCGTTCATCACCCGGGTTCGTCGGCGCAGGCCGTCGAGGTCGGCTGGCGGGATGGGGGATTGGAAGGTGTCTCGGATTTCGCCCGCCGTGACCCGCTCACAGAAGCAGATGATGCGGCCGTACTCCGGATCGGCGGCGATGCGGTCGCCGTCTTGGTAGGGGCGGGTGGCGCACTCGCCGATGTTGGGCATCGTCGGCGGTGGCGGCAGGTCTGGCGATGGGGTGAGTGGCAGCCCCGACTCGGTCAACAGCTGCGCGACGTACTCGGCGATGGCCATCCCGGAAGTCAGCCCGGTGGATCGGATTCCGCCGACCAGGAGGTAGCGTTGCGCCGGTTCGGCGGCGATCAGATAGTCGTCGTGATCGGTGGCCGCACGCAGGCCGGCGTAGGTCGCGGTCACTTCCTCGTCGAACAGTTTCGGCATCAAGGCGCGCCCCTTGGTGACCAGGAAGTCGAATCCGGCCTCCGAGGTGCCGGTGGCTGTCCGGTCGGACAGGTTCTCCGACGTCGGTCCGACCATCACGTTGCCGTAGATGGTCGGGCTGACCAGCACGCCCTTACCGCGTGAGGACGGTACGGCCAGGATGATGCACGGCACCATCGGCCGGGCGAGCTTGTCGAAGACCAACAGTTCCCCGCGGCGCGGGGTGACCGTGAAGCGCCGGTGGCCGAACGCGTTGTCGAGCTGGTCGGCGCCAAGGCCGGCGGCGTTGATGACCCAACGGCCGCGCACCTCACCGGAATTGGTCACCAGCGTCGTGTGGTCGGTACCGACCCGGACGTCGAGGACGCGTGTTGCGCGCAGCAGCCGGGTGCCGCGCCGGACCGCGT
Organism: Mycolicibacterium sp. CH28; assembly: GCF_004745805.1. Lineage (GTDB taxonomy): Bacteria > Actinomycetota > Actinomycetes > Mycobacteriales > Mycobacteriaceae > Mycobacterium. The sequence goes on from NZ_SRLQ01000001.1 coordinate 447,200, forward strand.
CAGTGGCCAGCGCCAGATTCGTGGTCCAGGTGCAGATGATCGACTCGCCGGGCACGCTCAGCCCGGCCAAGGCTCCCGGCCCCAGATCGGGGGCGCGGCGGTAGATCTCGGCGGCGTCGACGATCTCGCTGTCGTGATAGCCGTTGCGTTCCGCCTTGTCCTTGAGCTTGGGCAGCGCGTCGCGCTCCTCGTCGGTCCAGGCGACGAGAACGGCGCCGGTCCGCTCGACGGGAATGCCGGTCTGCTCGGCGTACCGGCCCAGTAGCTGGTAGCCGCGGGCCACCAGCCTGGACTCCAGGGTGCCTGGGGTGGCGTCGAAACCGGTGTGCAGCAACGCGGTGTTGGCCTTGCTGGTGCCGTCACCGACGTCGGCGCGGGCCTCGATCAGGGTTACCGAGAGCCCGGCCGCACCGGAGAGCTGCCGGGCGATCGCGCAGCCGACGATTCCGCCACCGACGACGATCACATCGGCGACATCGCTGGTGGTCATATCGTTGTGTTCTCCTTCGTGGCCGACACCGTCCGCTTCCAGCGGTCGAGGAATTCTGCTGCCCGTTCGGGGGCCCATTGCGGGTGGTAGGTCCGGCTGGGCTGCCAGGAGCCGACGGCGTCGTCGACTCCCAGGTCGGGGTGCAGCGCCAGGCGTGCGCAGATGCCCGCCCCCAGCGCGGTTGCGTGCGGTGACGGGTAGACATCCACCGGTATCTGGGCCAGGTCGGCCTGGGCCTGCATGAGCACCGCCGAGCGGGTCAGGCCACCGTCGACCCGCAGCCGGGTGAGTGGCTGGCCGAGGTCGGTGGCCACGAGTTCGGTGAGGGCGGCAACCTGGGCGGCGATCCCTTCCAAGAGGGCGCGAACCAGTTCACCCCGACCGGTGCTCAGGGTGAGGCCGGTGAACGACGCCGTTGCCTGTGAATCCCACCACGGCGCAGCCAAACCGGCCAACGCCGGAACGCACACCACCCCGCCGCTGTCCGCGGCGGCTGTCGCGTCGACCTGATCTGCGGATGCCACCAGGCCGGCGTCGACGGCCCAGCGGACCGCCGAGGCCGCCGTGTACACCTGGCCGTCCACGCAGTACGACGTGTGATCGCGCAGCCGCCACGCCACCGAGGTGGTCAGCCCCGCCGTCGAACGGGCCGGGTTGGCGCCGAGCTGGGCCAACAGGAAGGCGCCGGTGCCGAACGTGCATTTAGCGGTGCCGGGCTCGATGCAGCTCTCGGCGAGCAGGGCCGCCTGCTGGTCGACGATCAGGCCGGCGACGGGGATACTCGGCCCGAAAACCGCTGTGGTTCCGATGATGTCGTCACTGTCGACGATGTCGGGCAGGGGTTCGCCGGCCAGGCCGAACACGGCCAGCAGCTCCTGGTCCCACTGGGCGGAGTCGAGGTCGAGCAGCAGCGAGCGGCTCGCGGTGGACGCATCGGTGACGAACGCCCCGCACAACCGGTGCACCAGCCAGGTATCGGTGGTGGTGACGACGCCGTCCCGGGTCAGGTTTTCCCGGATCCAGGCCATCTTCGGCGCCGAGAAGTACGGGTCCAGCACCAGGCCCGTCCGGGCGGCGACCAGCTCTGAGGACGCCGACAGTGCGGTGCAGATCGGCTCGGCCCGCCGGTCCTGCCAGACGATCGCGGGCGAGAGCGGCCGGCCCGTCTTGCGGTCCCAGGCCAGCACGGTTTCGCCCTGGTTGGCCAGGGCGACGGCCGCTACCGGCACCCCGGCCTGGGCGAGGGCCTGGCGCCCCGCCGCGACGACGGAGTCGAACAGGGCTTCCGGATCCTGTTCGACCCCGCCGCCGGGCAGATACTGCGGTCGCAGTGCCACTTCGGCGATCGCGGTCACTTGACCGTTCTCGTCGATCACGGTGGCTTTCGTCGCCGACGTGCCTTGGTCGACGGCGAGCAGGTACGGCATCAGCGGTCCTTTGCGGCTTCTCGGTCCAGGTGGGCGTCGATGGAGTGCATGTCCGGCATCGACAGGCCGTGCCGGCCCCGGGTGGCGAGCAGGTAACCGAGGTAGAGCGCGCCGATGACCACCATCACGATGACGTATGCCCAGGCCTCCTTGAAACTCGAGTCCCGGAACAGCGCCAGCTCGAAGACCAGCCACACCACGGCCACCACCAGGATCGGCTTCTCCCATACCCCGAGGTCGAACTTCCCGCTGGCGGGCAGGCTCTTGCGCTTGATCACGTAGAGCGCCACCGTCGAGGCATACATCACCGCGGGCAACAGCGTGGCCGCCCCGAACAGGGTGAACAGTGCGTGCTCGGACCCGGAGAAGATCGCCAGGATCAGTTGGGCGACAACGACATACAGGATCGTCGCCTTCAGCGGAGTGTGGAATCGGGGCGAGATCTGGTTCCACTGCTGCCAGCCGGGGAAACGTTCGTCACGCGACATGGCCCAGGTGACCCGCACGCCGGTCATCATGATGACCAGTCCGCACGCGAAGATCGCCAGCACGACCATCACCAGCAGCAGGGTGGCTACAACCGAGCCGAGGGTGTGCTCGATGACGTCGGCGATCGGCGTGCCCGACTCGGCCAGCGCGACGGGATCCCCGGCGGCCAGGGTGACCGCGATGAGGAACAGGAAGCCGAGCCCGCCGGAGGCGATGACGGCCTGGACCATCGCCCGGGGTACCACCCGTTCCGGGTCGTGGGTCTCCTCGGCCAGGTTGGCGGCGGATTCGAAACCCACGATGGTGAACGCGCCGAGCAGGAAGCCCATCATCCAGGGTCCGGCCGAGGTCCAGTCCCCGAGGCTCCAGAAGCCGGCGTCGGCGACGGCGCCCTTGCTGAACAGATTGGCAACGTCCATCTGGCCGCGAACGGCGGCCACGACCACCAGCAGGACGGTCAGGGCCACCATGCCGATGAGCTCCAGGCTGACGAAGCTGTTGTTCACCCGCTCCGCCCACGGGGTGGACAGGCCCACGAGCAGCGCCTGGATCAGCAGCACAGCCGCCGTAATCGCCCAGGTGATCGCCGCGGTGCCGGTGTAGTGCAGCAATACCGGCAGGATCGTCGAGGCGATGGTGTAGTCCACCGCGACCACGACGATGGCCAGGAAGGTGAACGAGATCCAGCCGATGATCCAGCCCAGCACCGGGTTGGCCAGGCGCGACATCCATTGGTAGTGGTAGCCGGTCACCGGGATGCGTGCGGCCAGCGCGCCGAGCACGAAGGCCACCGCGAGCTGTCCGATGCAGGCGATGGGCCAGGTCCAGATCCCCACCGGGCCCGAGGTGTTCAACACCGAGCCATAAGTGGTGAAGATGCCGGTGGCGATGGAGACGAAGGCGAAGGCCACCGCGAACGAGGCGAATTTGCCGGTGCGTCGTTCCAAGGACTGCTTGTAGCCGAACTGGGCGAGTTCGGCGGCGTCGTTGTCGGATGGTTTCGGTTCAGTCATGGATCCTCCAGTTGGTATATACCATGTGGTTGAACCGTAGTATCACTGTGAGCCAGGTCATCGTCAATCCCTGAAACGAACTGTTTACTCAGCGCGTGGCCTAGACCACCCGGTTCCGCACGCCGGTTACTCTGCAGAGATGCCAGCCGGCCCGCGCGGTCGAACCTCGCCCGCTACCCCCCGATACATCGCGATCGCGGCGCAGGTCCGGGATCGGATCGTGACCGAACACTGGGGTCCGCACACCTTGGTGCCCTCGGAACGGGAGCTGGCCGAGCAGTATCAGGTCAGCCGGATGACCGCCCGGCAGGCGCTGTCGCTGCTGGAAAGCGAAGGGGTGGTCTACCGCAAGCCACCGCGCGGCACGTTCGTCGCCGAGCCGCGGGTGCGGTTCCACATCGGCAGCTTCTCCGAAGAGGTGTCCCGGATGGGCCGCCGCCCGGCCGCCCACCTGCTGTGGGCCGAACACCAGCACCCGACGCCGGCGGTGTGCCTGGCACTCGGCCTCGACGAGGGGGCGATGGTCAACGTCTTCCACCGGCTGCGCACCGTCGACGACGTGCCATTCGCGCTGGAGACGACTTTCCTGCCCGCGGACCTGACACCGGGAATCCTGGACTCGTCCGAGGACGGCTCGCTGTGGGCGATACTGCGGGCCCGGTACGGAATCGAACTGGCCCGGTCGACGGCGGTGCTGGAGTCGATCGTGCTCGACGACGCATCGAGTGCGCAGCTGGGGGTGCGGGCCGGATCGGCTGGCACGTTGCTGACGCGACAAACCCTGGATGCCGCCGGCCGCTGTGTGGAGTTCGCCCGGGACATCTACCGGGCCGACCGGGCCTCGTTCGAGGTATCCGAAGTGCTCACACCGGCCTCGATGGCCGCGCTGACAACCGGCTGAGGGCCGCGAGTACCCCGGGCAACTCCCGTAAGCTCGCTGTTCATGGATTCCCGGCGCAGGCTCGGCGTGATGGGTGGGACGTTCGATCCCATCCACAACGGCCACCTCGTCGCCGCCAGCGAGGTGGCCGACCTGTTCGAGCTCGACGAGGTGGTGTTCGTACCCACCGGGCAGCCGTGGCAGAAGTCGCGGGAGGTGACCCCGCCCGAGGACCGCTACCTGATGACGGTCATCGCCACCGCCGCCAACCCGCGGTTCTCGGTCAGCCGGGTCGACATCGACCGCGGCGGGCCCACCTACACCAGCGACACGCTGCGCGACCTGCGCTCACTGAATCCCGACACCGATCTGTACTTCATCACCGGGGCCGACGCACTGGCCTCCATCTTGTCCTGGCAGAACTGGGCTGAGCTGTTCGCGTTGGCCAAGTTCATCGGTGTCAGCCGCCCCGGTTACGACCTCAACGGCCAGCATGTCGTCGCCGCCTTCGGCCAGCTGCCCGAAGAGGCGCTGAGCCTGGTCGAGGTGCCGGCCCTAGCGATCTCATCCACCGATTGCCGTACCCGCGCCGCCGAGAATCGCCCGATCTGGTACCTGGTGCCCGACGGCGTCGTTCAGTACGTGTCCAAACGAAACCTCTACCGTCAGCCCAGCCCGGTGGGCCGGCTGACACCCCTGACAACCGAGGAGACCCCCACGTGACCGCGTCCGCCGAAGCGCTTCAGATGGCCACCGTGGCGGCCCGCGCCGCCGCCGCCAAACTCGCCCAGGATGTTGTCGTCATCGACGTCTCCGGCCAGCTGGTGATCACCGACTGCTTCGTGATCGGCTCGGCGTCCAACGAACGACAGGTCAATGCCATCGTCGACGAGGTCGAGGAGAAGATGCGGCTGGCCGGGTACAAGCCCGCTCGCCGGGAGGGCACCCGGGAAGGCCGATGGGTGCTGCTGGACTATGTCGACATCGTGGTGCACATCCAGCATCAGGAAGAGCGCAATTTCTATGCGCTGGACCGGCTGTGGCGGGATTGCCCGCTGGTGGCTGTGGACCTCGACGATGTCCAGGTGGGGGAGACGGAGTGAGGGTGCGCCGCCTGGTCATGTTGCGGCACGGCCAGACCGAGTACAACGCCGGCAGCCGTATGCAGGGGCAGCTCGACACCGGCCTGACCGACCTCGGTCGGGCACAGGCCGTGGCCGCCGCCGAAGTGCTGGCAAAACGCCAGCCGCTGCTCATCGTCTCCTCGGACCTGCGGCGGGCCTACGACACCGCGGTCGCGCTGGGGGAGCGCACCGGCCTGCGGGTTCAGGTCGACACCCGGCTGCGGGAGACCCACCTCGGCGATTGGCAGGGGCTGACCCATCACGAGGTGGACGCCGTGGCCCCGGGCGCGCGGCTGGCCTGGCGTGACGATGCGGCCTGGGCCCCGCACGGGGGTGAAAGCCGCATTGACGTCGCCGACCGCAGCGTGCCCCTGGTCGCCGAACTTGTTGCCGGGGAACCGGAATGGGGCGTCGAGGACCCGGATCGTCCGGTCGTGCTGGTGGCGCATGGCGGGCTGATCGCGGCCTTGTGCGCGGCGCTGCTGCGCTTGCCGGTGGACAGCTGGCCGGTGCTAGGTGGCATGGGCAACGCAAGCTGGGCGCAGCTGTCCGGGCACGGCCCCGACGGAGCAGCGTTCGGGGACATCCGCTGGCGGCTCGACGTCTGGAACGCCTCGGCCCAGGTGGCCAACGATGTCCTCTGAGCCTGCCCGCCGGACCTTGCTGGTCTTCGCCGACTCGCTGTCCTATTACGGACCGCAAGGTGGATTGCCCGCCGACGATCCGAGGATATGGCCCAATATCGTTGCTGGACAATTGGGTTGGGACATGGAACTGATCGGCCGCATCGGCTGGACATCTCGCGACGTGTGGTGGGCGGCCACCCAGGATCCGCGGTCGTGGGCGGCGCTGCCGCGCGCCGGAGCGGTGATCTTCGCGACCAGTGGCATGGATTCGCTGCCCTCGCCGCTACCGACTGCGCTGCGCGAACTCATCCGCTATGTGCGCCCGCCCCGGCTGCGGCGGTGGATCCGAGACGGGTACGGCTGGGTGCAGCCGCGGCTGTCTCCGGTCGCCCGTTCGGCGCTGCCGCCCCAGCTGAGCGTCGAATACCTCGAAATGACGCGCGGGGCGATCGACTTCAACCGTCCCGGTATCCCGATTGTCGCCGCGCTTCCGTCGGTGCACATCGCCGACTCCTACGGAAACGCCCACCACGGACGGCCCGGCACGGTCGCCGCGATCACCGAATGGTCGCTCCGGCATGACATTCCGCTGGTCGACCTGAAGGCAGCGGTCGCCGAAGAGGTTCTTGCCGGCCGCGGCAACCCGGACGGGATCCACTGGAACTTCGAGGCGCACGAGGCTGTGGCCGAACTGATGCTCAAGGCGCTCGCCGAAGCCGGCGTGCCGCACGAGAAGCCCTGCGACTGACCCATGGCTGTCGTCGTGGTTACCGATTCGTCGGCGCGGCTGCCCGCCGACGAGGTCCGCGTGTGCGGCATCCGCGTTGTGCCGCTGCATATCCTGATTGAGGGTCGTGATCTGCGCGACGGCGTCGATGCGGTACCGGCCGATCTCTACCAACGCGGGCATGTGACGACGGCGGGGGCGACGCCGAGCGAGCTCAGTGCGGTCTACCGGCAGGCGCTGCACGACAGTGGCACCGACGGTGTTGTGGCCGTTCATATCTCGGGGGAGCTGTCCAGCACGCTTGGTGCAGCTGAGTATGCTGCGCGCGAATTCGGCGGTGCCGTACGCGTTGTCGACTCGAAGTCGACGGCCATGGGTACCGGCTTTGTCGCACTGGCGGCCGCACGTGCCGCACAGGCCGGTGCAGGCCTGGACGCCGTCGTTGCCGAAGCGGAGTCGGCCGCGGCCCGGATCCACGCCTACATCGTCGTGCACCGGCTGGACAACCTGCGCCGCAGCGGCAGAATCGGCACCGCAGCGTCCTGGCTCGGCACCGCGCTGGCGCTCAAGCCGCTGCTGCGCATCGATGAGCAGGGCCGGCTGGTGCTGGCTCAGCGGGTGCGCACCGCCTCCAAGGCGGTAGCGGCGATGGTCGAGCAGGTCCTCGACGTGGTGGGCGAGCGACGTGCCGCGCTGGCGGTACACCACATTGACAATCCAGTCGCCGCGGCGGAACTCGCGGCCACACTGGCGTCGGCGCTGCCCGGCTGTGGACCGGCGATCGTCACCGACCTGGGGCCGGTGCTCGGTGTTCACGTCGGCGCGGGCGCGGTGGGTGTCGTCGTCGCGGTTGACCCCACCGCGCCGCCGGCCGTCAGCCCTGCTTGAGTGCCTCGATCTCGAGGGTGATGGTGACCTTGTCGCCGACGACCGCGCCGCCGGTCTCCAGCGGCATGTCGATATCGATGCCGAAGTCCTTGCGGTTCAACACAATCGATGCCTCGAAGCCGGCGACCTCGCCGTGTCCCATGCCGGGGTTTACGCCGTTGAACTGCAGCGGCAGGCTGATCCGGCGGGTCACGCCCTTGAGGGTGAAATCGCCCTCGAGCACGTAGTCGTCACCGTTGGCGTTGACGGCGGTGGAGGTGAAGGTGGCAGTCGGGAACTTCTCGACGTCGAAGAAGTCGGCCGCCTTCAGGTGTGCGTCGCGCTGCTCGTTGCCGGTGTTGACCGAGGTGACGTCGATCTCGGCGGTCACCGACGGTGTGCCGTCCTCGGCGACCGTGATGGCGCCACTGAACGCGCCGAAGGTGCCGCGCACCTTGCTGACGACGAGATGGCGTACGGAAAAACCGACCGACGAGTGGACGGCGTCGATCGCCCAGGTTCCTGCGCTGAGTTCGGTGGTCTGAACCGGTGCTGCCATGGTGGATGTCTCCTTGATCCGGGGGTGCCGGGCCGGGTGCCCGACGGTTCCGCCTCCGAGTAAACGGACTACGGTCCGGATTCATTCCCGCCGGTTCGGGCCTCGCTGAACCGCTGGGTGAGTGGGGCGGTCCCAGCTTCGGCCGGCCTACGGCGCCGCACGCGTCACCTCCGGCCGGCCTCGCTGAACCGCTGGGTTAGTGGGGCGGTCCCAGCTTCGGCCGGCCTACGGCGCCGCACGCGTCACCTCCGGCCGGCCTCGCTGAACCGCCCGGTCACCGGGGGCAGGTCGGCCAGCGTCACGATGCCGGGCTCGGCCGCGACCACCGCCGGCACCGCGTTGGTCACCGGCATGGCCGTGTAGATCATGCCCAACCCCATGAAACCGGGCTCGGTCCAATCCTTGGGGGGCAGGCAGTGCAGCACGGTCCGCATGTTGGGCACGCCGAACACCTGGATGACGTGACCGTGCTCCAGCGGCTTGGGCGGCACCACGTGATCACCCATCGTCCAGTTGAAGCCCACGCTGACGACGTTGCGGTCACCGACCCAACCCCGGTGGTAGCCGTACACCGAGCCGACCGTGCCCGCCGGGATCTTCATGAAGCCCAGGTCGGTGTCGCCGGTGGCGGCAGTGAACTGCACGTCGAAGGTCAGCCGGTCCAGCTCGGCGCCGATCGCGTCGGCCATCATCGCCGCCGACTCGGCGAACACCTCGCTTTCCCGGCGCACACTCTCGGCCAGCCCCGGGGTGTCGGGGTCGCAACCGAAGCCCATGGCGCTCTGGGTTCCCGCGGACTCGTAGGTCGAGCAATCCACCGATTCGGTGATGCGGATCTCGTCGACGCGCTCGCAGGCCCCGGATAGCACCATGCCCACCATGTTCGTCATGCCGGGGTGGGCGCCGCTGCCGAAGATCGTGGAGTTGCCGCGTTCGCAGGCCGTTCGGATTCTGACCAGATCCTCGGGAGTCTGTTTACCGCCGGTGATCCAGGCCGCCGACGAGCACACGTTGACCCCGGCCTCGAGCAGTTGCACCAGCTCGTCGATGCTGGGCCACAGCGGGTTGTAACAGCAGGCATCCGGTTTCGTGGCCAGCAGCGCGGCGATGTCGTTGGTCGCGGTGATGCCCGTTGGCTCGGGCCACCCGGACAGCTCGGCGGCATCCACCCCGACCTTGTCGGCGCCGTGGGCGTACACCCCGACCAGTTCCAAATCCGGCCTACTGATGATTGCGTGCAGCGATCGGCGTCCGATGTTGCCGGTGGTCCACTGGATCACCCGGAGCGGCCGGTCGGCGGTGGCGGTCATGGAAGCCCTCCTCGGCTGGCGGAAGTAGACACTCCTGACAGGTTGTACACCAAGGCCGACGCCAGGGTGTGGGCGACCTCACATTCGACGAGTGAAATCAACCCGGCATCCCCCGGCTTGAAGGAGAGGTGGGGGTTCGTCGAGAGGTGTGATTGATGGTCGTCGCTGACTTCAGGTCGCCGCGGGAGAACCAGCTGGTCGAACGGGTGGCCCTGCTGTACACCCACGACGAACAGTTCCGAAACGCCCCTCCCGACGCAGAGCTGGATGACGCGGTGAGTCGCCCCGGCTTGCGGCTTGCGCCGCTGCTGGAGACCCTGATCCGGGGATACGGTGATCGGCCTGCGCTGGGACAGCGCGCCCGCGAACTGCACACCGACCCGGGGACCGGCCGCACCTCCGCGCTTCTGCTGCCGCGATTCGACACCATCAGCTACCGGGAGCTGTGGTCACAAGTGCAGGCCATAGCCGCCGAATTGTGCCACCATCGCGACGCCCCGGTCGCCCCCGGCGACCTGGTGGCCACCATCGGTTTCGCCAGTCCGCACTACCTGGCGATCGATCTGGTCTGTGCCTACCTGGGCTTGGTGACGGTGCCGATGCAACACAACGCCGCCGCTTCTCGGATGGCCCCGATCATCACCGAAGCCGAACCCAAGATCCTCGCGGTCAGTGCCGAATACCTGGATCTGGCAATCGAATCCGCGTTGGGCAGCCGATCGGTGCGCCGACTTTTGGTGTTCGACTACCGTGCGCAGGTCGAGGATCATCGTGACGCGCTGGCACGCAGCCGGCAGCGGCTGGCCGACGCCGGGATGCCGGTGATCGTCGACATCCTCGACGATGTCATCGAAGCGGGCTCGGCGCTGCCACCCGAGCCGCTCTACACCGACGGCAGCGATGAGCGCCTCGCGATGATCATGTACACCTCCGGTAGCACAGGTGCGCCAAAAGGCGCGATGTACACCGAGGCGATGCTGCGTTCGCTGTGGACATCGGAGTACCTCCGGTCGGACACCCCGGTGTTCAACGTCAACTTCATGCCTTTGAACCATCTGGGTGGCCGGCTGCCGCTGGTGTCGTCGTTCCTGGCCGGTGGTACGAGTTACTTTGTGCCGGAATCGGATATGTCGACGCTGTTCGAGGACTGGGCGCTGGTGCGGCCAACGGATCTGCCGGTGGTGCCACGCGTGGTCGACATGTTGTTCCAGCGTTACCGCAGTGTGGCGGACCGGCTGATCGCCGAGGGCATCGAGCCGGCTGTCGCCGAGTCGCAGGCGCTGGCCGAGATCCGCGAGGGGGTGCTGGGCGGGCGGGTGCTGACCGGATTCGTCGGCACGGCACCGCTGGCCGCGGAGATGAAGGTTTTCCTGGATGAATGCCTGGGGGTTCACGTCGGAGACGGGTACGGGCTGTCTGAGCTGGGCATGGTCAGCCGCGACGGTGTCATCGCCCGGCCGCCCGTCACCGATTACAAGCTCATCGATGTGCCGGAGCTGGGCTACTTCGCCACCGACAAGCCGTATCCGCGCGGTGAACTGCTGGTCAAGTCCAACACCGCGTTTCCGGGCTACTACAAGCGTCCAGAGGTGACGGCCGACGCGTTCGATGCCGACGGTTACTACCGCACCGGCGACGTGATGGCCGAGATCGCGCCGGATCACTTGGAATACGTAGACCGCCGCAACAATGTGCTCAAGCTTTCCCAGGGTGAGTTCGTCGCGGTCGCACGGCTGGAGGCGATTTTCGCCGGCGCGCCGTTGGTGCGCCAGATCTATGTGTACGGCAACAGCGAGCGAGCCAGCGTGCTGGCGGTGATCGTGCCGACCGCGGAGGCGCTGCTGCGCCATCCCGGTGCGCCGGACGCGCTCAAAGCTGATCTGCACCAATCGCTTCGCGACACCGCCAAGCTGGCGGAGTTGCAGTCCTACGAGGTGCCGGCGGACTTCCTGGTCGAGTATGAACCGTTCAGCGCTGACAACGGACTGCTCTCCGGGGTGGGTAAGAACCTGCGCCCGCGACTAAAGGACTGCTACGGAGCCGAGCTGGAGAAGCTCTACGCCGATCTCGCTGCCGCCCAGGTCGACGAAATTCGTTCGCTTCGTGAGAATGCCGGCGACCGGCCGGTGATCGACACGGTGGCTCGGGCGGCCACAGCGCTGCTGGGCACCGCGGGTGCGCAAGTGGACGCGCGGGCGCATTTCACCGATTTGGGTGGGGATTCATTGTCGGCGCTGACGTTCGCCAACCTGCTAGGTGAGGTCTTCGGCGTCGAGGTGCCGGTCAGCACGATTATCAACCCGACCTCGACGTTGGGCTCACTGGCCGAATTGATCGAGCGGGAGAGTCAATCAGCCAGCAGCAGGCCGAGTTTCGCTACGGTGCACGGCCGGGGTGCGGCGGTGGTGCGCGCGAGCGATCTGCGACTGGGGGCTTTCATCGATGCCACCACGCTGGCCACGGCTCCCGGTCTGCCGCATGCCACCGGCACCCCGCGCACGGTGTTGCTCACCGGAGCCAACGGCTGGCTGGGCCGTTTCCTGGCGCTGGAATGGCTGCAACGCCTTGCCGAAACGTCAGGGACGCTGATCGCCCTCGTGCGTGGGCGGGACGACGCCGATGCCCGCAGACGGCTGGACGCGGCGTTCGACACCGGCGATGTCGAGTTGCGCGCCAGGTTCGACGAACTGGCCGCCCAGCACCTTGAGGTCATTGCCGGCGATATCAGCGAGCCCAACCTTGGTCTGGACCCCGGCACCTGGAATGCCTTGGCGCAACGGGTCGATCAGGTGGTCCATCCCGCCGCACTGGTCAACCACGTACTGCCGTACAGCGAACTCTTCGGCCCCAACGTAACCGGTACTGCCGAGGTGATCCGGTTGGCCCTGACCGCCCGAATCAAACCGGTGACCTACCTGTCGACCGTGGCGGTGGCGATGACCGTGGACCCGGCCAACTTCGCCGAGGACGGCGATATCCGCACCTTCAGCGCGCGCCGCCCGGTCGACGGCACTTATGCCAACGGCTATGCCAACAGCAAGTGGGCCGGTGAGGTTCTGCTGCGCCAAGCCCACGACCTGTGCGCTCTGCCGGTGGCGGTGTTCCGCTCCGACATGATCCTGGCGCACAGCCGCTACACCGGTCAGCTCAATGTCCCCGATGCCTTCACCCGGCTGATGGTCAGCCTGCTCGGTACCGGCATCGCTCCGGGCTCCTTCTACGCGGCCCATGCCGACGGCCAACGACCTCGGGCCCATTACGACGGGCTGCCAGTCGATTTCATCGCCGAAGCCATCACCACCATCGGATCCCAGACCACCAAGGGCTTTCACTCCTTCGACGTGATGAACCCCCACGACGACGGCATCTCCCTGGACACCGTCGTGGACTGGCTCATCGCTGCCGGCCACCGCATCGAGCGGATCGAGGACTATCGGCACTGGCTGGCCCGGTTCGAAACCAGCCTCAAAGGCCTGCCCGACAAGCAACGACAACACTCGGTGCTGCCGCTGCTGCACGCCTATGCCCAACCCGAACGTCCCGTGCTCGGCGCGATAGCGCCCACCGAGGTATTCCGGTCCCGGGTACGCGCCGCCGATGTGGGCGCCGGTGACATCCCGCATATCGATGCAGACCTCATCCGCAAATACGCCAACGACCTCAACCACCTGGGTTTGGTCTGAGGGCTGTTTCCACAGATCGGGCTTCGTCCACAGCTCGGCTCGCGCCGGCGTCGGACGGGGTCGCCGGGTCGGGTCGCGGCCCTATGGTCGGCGCATGCGAACCGAGCAGCCCCTCGCAAGCCTGCATCGGCGCCTGCGCCCGGGTGAGTCGAGTGAGGCCAATGCCGCCGGGGAAGACGACAGTGACGACGAGGTGCCATTGCCAAGCTGGATCCCTGATGGGAAGGCCGACCGCGGTACCCGGTGGCTGGCAGCGGTCCGGGCCGACCCCGGGCGCACCGGGGGAGTCGCGCTGGCGGTCGTCGCCGTCGTTGCCGTACTGATCACGGTGATCACTCTGGTGCGGGACGACCCACCGCCGGTCGTGTCGGCGAAGTTGCCTCCGGTGGAGATGGTGTCGTCGGCCGCCCCGCGGGCCAGCACCGCTGCGGATCAACCCGTCGTCGTCAGCGTCGTTGGATTGGTCACCAAGCCGGGTCTGGTGACGTTGGCGCCCGGCGCTCGTATCGCCGACGCCGTGTCCGCCGCCGGCGGCGCGTTGAGCGGGGCTGACATGCTCGGGTTAAACCTGGCTCGCCATCTCAGCGACGGAGAACAGATCGTCGTCGGCATTGCCACGCCGGCGGGCCAGCCGGCCGCGCTCGGCAGTTCGGTCAGCGGTAGCCCGGCCGCCGCCCCCGACGCGCGCGCAGCACCGGGGCAGGGGACACCGGCGCAACCGGTCGACTTGAACACTGCGACGGTCGAACAGCTCGACGCGCTGCCCGGTGTCGGGCCGGTGACCGCGACCGCGATCGTGGCCTGGCGCGAGGCCAACGGATCCTTCGCCAGTGTCGACCAACTCGGCGAGGTTGACGGCATTGGACCGGCCCGACTGGACAAGCTGCGACCGCTGGTACGGGTCTGACCGATGCAACCGGACGGCGTCACGCACCTAGATGTGCGCTTGGTGCCGGCCGCGGTGACGGCATGGGCGGTCACGGCGGCGAGTATCACCTGGGTTGTCGGGCCACTGCTGACCGCGGTCTGCCTGGCTGCCGGACTCGGCTGGGCGGCAGCGTCGCGGTGGCGCGGCGCGGCGTGGCCCGCGCTGCGGACGGCCGGTGTCGCGGTGATCGGTGCCGCGGTCGTCGGCGCGGGATTCGCCCTGGCGGCGGCGATGCGTAGTGACGCGGTCCGCGGGCACCCCATCGTCCAGCGGTTCGGCTCGATGGCTTCGGTGACGGCGACGCCGTCGGAGGATCCCCGGCCGCTGGGTAACGGCCGGCTGATGTTCCGTGCCACCCTGGCGGCGGTCGACGGTGGCGAAATGTCAGGCCGGGTGGTCGTTTTCGCGCCGATGCCGGGCTACGGCGAGCTGATGGCGGGTCAGCCCGTCCGGTTCAAGGCCCGTATCGCCCGGCCGACGAGACGCGACCTGACGGTCGCGGTGCTCAACGCCAGTGGCGAGCCCGACGTGGGGGAGCCCGCACCGATCCACCGTGCGGCGCGGGCGGTGCGTGCGCGTTTCGGAGCGGTCGCCCGCGATGTCCTACCTGCCGATCAGGCGGCGATCCTGCCTGGACTGGTGTTGGGCGACACCTCCACCGTCGCCCCTGCGACCACCGCGCAGTTCCGCACCGCCGGTCTCACCCACCTGACCGCGGTGTCGGGGGCCAACGTCACGATCGTGTGCGGCGCGGTGCTGCTCTCCGCGCGATTCGTCGGACCGCGCGCCGCTGTCGGCCTGGCCGCCGTGGCATTGGTGGTGTTCGTCTTCGTGGTGCAGCCGACGGCCAGCGTGCTTCGGGCCGCGGTGATGGGCGCCATTGCGCTGGTGGCCATCTTGTCCGCGCGTAGGCGCCAGGCGGTGCCGGTGCTGGCGGCCACCGTGCTCGGCCTGCTCGTGGTGGCCCCCCAACTGGCCGTCGACGCCGGCTTCGCACTGTCGGTGTGCGCCACGGCCGCACTCGTCGTGCTCGCCCCGGGCTGGTCGGCCAGGTTGACCGCACGCGGCTGTCCCAAGCCACTGGCTGATGCGCTCTGCATCGCGCTAGCCGCCCAGTTGGCCACCGCGCCGCTGGTCGCGGCGATCTCCGGGCAGCTCAGCTTGATTGGCGTGTTTGCCAATATTGCTGTGGGCGTGGTGATTCCGCCGATCACGGTATTGGGGACCGCCGCGGCAGCGGTGTGTTGGGTGTGGGCGCCGGGTGCCGGGCTACTGGTCCGCTTCACCGGTCCGGAGCTGTGGTGGCTGCTGCATGTGGCCGAGTACGCGGCCCGCGTCCCCGGTGCCGCGGTCCCGATGCCGGTCGCCGTCGCCGGGGTGGTCACGGTGGGTGGGGTAGCACTGACGGTGTTGCTGGCTGCTCGTCGCCGCGGCTGAGCGCCGATCACGTCGGTGAGACGTGGCAGGATCGTCGGGTGACGTCGGATACGGTTGGCCTGCATCTGGTCCTGGGTGATGAAGAGCTACTGATCGACCGGGCCATCTCTGAGGTGCTGCGTGCCGCGCGAGCCACGGCCGGCAACGACGACGTGCCGGTGAACCGCTTGCGCGCCGGTGAGGTGTCGGTCAACGAACTCGCCGAACTGCTCAGCCCGTCGCTGTTCGCCGACGAGCGGGTGGTGGTGCTGGAGTCGGCCGCGGAGGCGGGCAAGGACGCCGTGGAGCTGATCGCCTCGGCGGCTGCCGAACTGCCGCCCGGCACTGTCTTGGCGGTGGTGCACTCCGGCGGCGGGCGTGCGAAGGCGCTCGCCGATCAACTCAAGAAACTCGGTGCCCGGGTGCACCCCTGCGCCAAGATCACCAAGGCGGGCGATCGGGCTGATTTCGTGCGGGCGGAGTTCCGCGCGCTGAAGGTCAAGGTCGACGACGACACTGTGACCGCGATGCTGGACGCCGTCGGCTCCGATATCCGGGAGTTGGCGTCGGCGTGCTCACAGCTGGTCGCCGACACCGGCGGCCACATCGACGTTGTCGCCGTGCGCCGCTACCACTCCGGCAAGGCCGAGGTCTCCGGCTTCGACATCGCCGACAAGGCCGTGGTGGGTGACATCGCCGGCTCGGCCGAGGCGCTGCGGTGGGCGATGATGCGCGGCGTGCCGCACGTCGTGCTGGCCGACGCGCTGGCCGAAGCCGTGCACACCATCGCCAGGGTGGGCCCGCTGTCGGGTGACCCGTACCGGTTGGCCTCCGAGCTAGGCATGCCGCCGTGGCGGATCCAAAAGGCGCAGAAACAGTCGCGGCGCTGGTCGCGCGACAAGGTAGCGACAGCGATCCGGCTGGTGGCGACGTTGAATGCCGACGTCAAGGGTGCGGCAGCCAGCGCGGACTACGCGCTGGAGGAAACGGTGCGCAAAGTGGCACAGCTGGCCGCCGGAAGCGGCCGGGATTGATCAGGCCCGAGGGCGATCAGATTTTGTTGAGGGCCTGAGCCAGCGCCGACTTCTTGTTGGCCGCCTGGTTCTTGTGGATGACACCCTTGCTGGCGGCCTTGTCCAGCTTGCGGCTGGTGGCCAGGAGCAGCTCTTCGGCCTTGCTCTTGTCGCCCTCGGCGGCAGCCGCCCGGAACCCGCGGATCGCCGTGTGAAGCGAACTCTTCACCGACTTGTTGCGCAGCCTGCGGCGCTCGTTAGTGCGGTTGCGCTTCTCCTGCGACTTAATGTTGGCCACGCGTTAGTTCCTTCGTTTTTTCAAGCCGGGATGTCTTGGCTCGCCGGGGCCGTCGGGCCCTCGGGCAGCGAGTGTTCAGGGTACCAGTTCGGGGCACAATCTCCCAAAGTCGAGCTCACTGGCCTGCCGAAACGGCGAACTTGGTGCAGCATGTGACGGGTGAGCCTACGTACCCTGCCCTCCGAAGCCAGCCGGTCATCGCGTAACGGTTCGCGTGAGCCGCGTCGACACGATCACATCTTCGGCGGCTACAACAATCTGGGCTCCTATGCCAAGGCCTTCGACGAGATGTTCGACAACCAGGGCAACGTTCGAGGACCTTACAAAGGCATTTTCGCCGAGCTCGCGCCGTCGGACGCCGAGGAGCTCGAAGCCAGGGCCGAAGCGTTGGGCCGCGCCTTCATCGACCAGGGCATCACGTTCTCGCTGTCCGGCCAGGAGCGCCCGTTCCCGCTGGATCTGGTGCCGCGGGTCATCTCGGCGGCGGAGTGGTCGCGCCTCGAGCGCGGCATCACTCAGCGGGTCAAGGCGCTGGAGATGTACCTCGATGACATCTACGGCGACCAAGAGATCCTGCGCGACGGGGTCATCCCGCGCCGGCTGGTCACCTCCTGTGAGCATTTCCACCGCCAGGCGGCCGGCATCAACCCGCCCAACGGCGTGCGCATTCACGTCGCCGGCATCGACCTGGTCCGCGACGCCCAGGGCACCTTCCGGGTGCTGGAGGACAACCTACGGTCCCCGTCGGGTGTGTCCTATGTCATGGAGAACCGGCGCACCATGGCCCGGGTCTTTCCGAACCTCTTCGCCACCCACCGGGTGCGCGCGGTCGCCGACTACTCCTCACATCTGCTGCGCGCCCTGCGCAACGCCGCGGCCACCAACGAGGCGGACCCCACCGTCGTCGTGCTGACTCCGGGCCCGTTCAACTCCGCCTACTTCGAGCACTCCCTGCTGGCCCGGCAGATGGGCGTGGAGCTGGTCGAGGGCCGCGACTTGTTCTGCCGCGACAACGTCGTCTACATGCGCACCACCGAAGGGGAGCGGCAGGTCGATGTGATCTACCGTCGCATCGACGACGACTACCTCGACCCGATGCAGTTCCGCCCGGATTCGGTGCTGGGGGTAGCCGGCCTGCTCAACGCCGCCCGCGCCGGCAACGTGGTGATCTCCAGCGCGGTCGGCAACGGCGTGGGCGACGACAAGCTGGTCTACACCTATGTGCCCACGATCATCGAGTACTACCTGGGCGAGAAGCCGCTACTGGCCAATGTCGACACGCTGCGCTGCTGGCTGGACGCCGAGCGTGAGGAAGTTCTCGACCGAGTCGACGAACTGGTGATCAAACCCGTCGAGGGATCCGGCGGCTACGGCATCGTGTTCGGCCCGAGCGCCTCGGAGAAGGAACTGGCCACGATCCGCAAGAAGATCGTGGGCGACCCCCGTGGCTGGATCGCCCAACCGGTGGTGCAGCTGTCGACGGTGCCCACCAAGGTCGGCGACGCTCTGGCCCCGCGCCACGTGGACCTGCGCCCGTTCGCGGTCAACGACGGCGAGGAGGTGTGGGTGCTGCCGGGAGGGCTGACCAGGGTCGCGCTCACCGAGGGGTCGCTGGTGGTCAACTCCAGCCAGGGCGGTGGCTCCAAGGACACCTGGGTGCTGGCGTCGCGGACCTCGGTGGCGGCTCGTGAACTCGGCGCCGCCGAGATCGTGCGCAAGATCCCCAAGGCCGCCAAGGTGCCGGTCGCCGAGAAGGGCCCCGAGCAGTCCGGCCAACAACAGCAAGGCCAGCAACAGCAGCAACAACAACAGGTGGTGGTCGACTGATGCTGGCGCGCAATGCCGAAGCCCTCTACTGGATCGGCCGCTACGTCGAACGTGCCGACGACACCGCACGCATCCTCGATGTGACCGTCCACCAGCTGCTCGAGGACTCCAGCGTCGACCCGGACCAGACCTCGCGGGTGCTGCTGCAGGTACTGGGTATCGAGACACCCAAACACGCACTCGACCTGTGGTCGCTGACCGACCTGGTGGCGTTCAGCCGCGGCCTGGAGGGCGGCTGCTCGATTGTCGACGCCATCTCAGCGGCCCGCGAAAATGCCCGCTCGGCAAGGGAAGTCACGTCAAGCGACATGTGGGAGTGCCTCAACACCACCTATAACGCGTTGGCGGAGCGGGAGCGCGCGGCCCGCCGCCTCGGCCCCCACGAGTTCTTCTCCTTCATCGAGGGCCGGGCGGCGATGTTCGCCGGACTGGCCGACTCGACGCTGTCCCGTGACGACGGCTACCGATTCCTGCTGCTGGGCCGGGCCATCGAGCGGGTGGATATGACGGTGCGGCTGCTGCTGTCCCGGGTCGGGGACA
Organism: Mycolicibacterium sp. CH28; assembly: GCF_004745805.1. Classification (GTDB taxonomy): domain Bacteria; phylum Actinomycetota; class Actinomycetes; order Mycobacteriales; family Mycobacteriaceae; genus Mycobacterium. Next base: position 466,417 of record NZ_SRLQ01000001.1, read on the forward strand.
GTGCCTCATCGCCGGCGTGGGTGACGGTGCTGCGTTCGGCCGGCGCCCACGACACCTACCTACGCACTTACCGGGGTGTGCTCGACGCCAACCGGGTCGTCGAATTCATGTTGCTGGACCGGCTTTTCCCGCGGTCGATCTACTATTCGCTCAAGCTCGCCGAGCACAGCCTCGATGAGCTGATGCACCGGGCGCCCAACCGGGTAGGGTCCACCGCCGAAGCCCAGCGGCTGCTCGGACGGGCCCGCAGCGAGCTGGAGTTCATCCGGCCGGGCGTGCTGCTCGAATCGCTGGAGGAACGGCTGGCCGGGCTGCAGGCAACCTGCCGTGACGTCGGTGAGGCCGTGGCGCTGCAGTACTTCCACTCCGCGCCGTGGGTGGCTTGGTCGGATGCCGGCCACAATGGTGCGTTGGTGATCGAGGAAGGTGAGATCTGATGATGAGCGCTTGCGGGAAGAGACTCAGCTGATGTGGCGCATGCGAGTTGTGCACGCGACCGGCTACGCCTACAAGTCGCCGGTCACCGCTTCCTACAACGAGGCCCGGCTCACGCCGCGCTCGGATTCGCGGCAGAACGTCATCCTCAACCGGGTCGAGACCATCCCCGCCACCCGCTCGTATCGCTACGTCGACTACTGGGGGACCGCGGTCACGGCCTTCGACCTGCACGCTCCGCACACCGAGTTGGAGGTGACCTCCTCCTCGGTTGTCGAGACCGAGAAGGCGGAAATCCCGGATAAGAACGCGTCCTGGGACGAACTGGCGTCCGAGGCGGTGCGGGATCGTTTCGACGAGGTGCTGGGACCCACCCACTACACCCCGGCCAGCCGGCGGATCGAACGCGTTGGCAAGCGCATTGCCAAAGAGAACGATCCGCAGGAGGCCGTCGTCGCGGCGGCGCAGTGGGTGCACAGTGAACTGAAGTACGTGCCCGGCACCACCGGTGTGCACTCCTCGGGTATCGACGCGCTGCGCGAAGGCAAGGGAGTGTGCCAGGATTTTGCGCATCTGTCGCTGATCATGTTGCGCAGCATGGGAATTCCGGCCCGCTATGTGTCGGGTTACCTGCACCCAAAGCGCAACGCGGTAATCGGTGACACCGTCGACGGGCAGAGCCATGCCTGGATACAGGCGTGGACCGGCGGCTGGTGGAACTACGACCCAACCAACGACACCCAAATCAACGAGCAGTACATCAGCGTCGGCGTCGGCCGAGACTACGCCGACGTGACACCCCTGAAAGGCATCTACTCCGGCGAGGGCTCCACCGACCTCGACGTGGTGGTGGAGATCACCCGCCTGGCCTGACCAGGCGGGTGATCTCCACGTCCTCCTCGCCGTCGGCGGCGGTGCCATCGGCGGCAGGGGGCGCTGTCTCGGATGCGGGGCGCCGGGTGGCGAGAATCGCCTCGGCCAGCAGCATCACGAGCAGCGAGACACCGAAGACCGGGTAGAGAATTCCGAGCGCGACGGCGATGACAGTCACCGCGATCATCGCCCCCTTGGGCGTGTTGGCGCGGGTGGCGGCGCCGGCCGGGCCGGGTAGGCCGGTACCGCCGGCCGGGCGGCGCTTCCACCACATCAGTAACCCGGTCACCACGCTGGTCAGCACGCCGAGGCAGGCTAGCGTCGCGGTGATACGGGTCAGCCAGCCAAGCTGATTGCCCATGTGCATGGCGATACCGAAGCTGGTCAACCGGGACAGCGCACCGTCCCGGTCGGCCGTGGCGTTGGTGATGGTGGCCCCGGTGAACTGATCGAGATACAGGGTGCGCTGTTCGGAAGTCCGCTGCGGCCAACGGTTGACCACGGTGTAGCTGCCGTAGACGGTCTTCCCGTCCACGGTCGAATCCGTGGGCGGGAATATCGAATAGCCGGGCACCATGTGCTCGCCCTTGGCGATTCGGTCGATGTCGGCATAAGACAGCGGTGCCGCGACGGCGCCGCCCGGTGCCGAGGCATAGATCGGGTCGTCGGTGGCGGCCCAGGCGATGCGGCGGCCGAGCCGGTCGTAGTCGCCGAGTTTGGCTGGCGTCGAGGGTGCGTCGATAGTGGTGGACGGAGTGACCGTGGCGGCGACGGCACGCCAGTTCTCGCCCCAGTACCGGGTCCAGGTCATTCCGGAGATGATGTAACAGATCAGGATGACGGCAATCACCACTCCGGTGAGGGCGTGCAGATCACGCCAGCGGATCCGGCCGCCCTTGCCCCACCTGACCTTCAGCAGCGGCTTGGCGGCTTCGCTCGCTCGCGGCCACCACAGGTAGATGCCACTGCCCAGCAGCACCAGAATCCACGTCGCGGTCAGTTCGATCACCAGGTTGCCGACCCCGACCGGCATGGTGGCTTCAGGGTAGGCCGACGGGTTGATCAGATGGCCCAGCGACGGCAACTGGACGTGCGGACCGTCATTGCCGAACATCCGGTGCAACTGGTTGGCCCAGCCCACCAACCCCGAGAGCTGGTCGCGCTGACCCAGATACGCGCCGGTGTAAGGGTTCACGAAAACCTGGACGACGTTGGTCTCGGCCTGCGGGTACCCGGGGGCGTTCGGGGCGAGGAAGTCCACCCGGGTGGATCCGTCGGGGTGGTCCGGTGGGGTCACTGCCTCGAGCGAGAAGTCGGCGCCGACGTGCTGCGTCGCCGTGGCGACCTGTCGATCCAGCGGGACGGCTGTCGGTCCTTGCTCGACGACGAGCAGGTGCCGGTTCAGCGTGGCGTCCAGTGGCTGGCTGTACAGGATGACCAGCCCGGTGCAGGCCAGCACCACCAAGACGGGGGCTGCGAACAGTCCGACCCAGAAATGCAGCCGCCAGATCCGGCGTAGCACTGCGGCATCACCGCGTCGTTTCGAAGTCTCCGTCGTTGTCATCGCACCCCTTGAACCAATGGCCGGGCCGACGTGGCCACAGCTCAGACGTGGCTTTAGTCGGGGGCAGGGGCGCTTCAGTTCCCGGGTTACGGAAGAAGATCAGCCGATGGACACCTTGTGCAGGTCGTTACCGAGTTCGACCGGACCGCTGAACTCGGTGGCGGCCAGCGCCCGCCACTGGTCCTCCTGCCCGGGAGCCAGGGGCGGCACGTAGTGGGTGAGCACCAGGGTGTCGACCCCGGCGCGCGCCGCGGTGGCCGCCGCCTGCTCGACCGACGAATGGTAGTCGAGGATGTCACGAATCCGCTGGACCGGCATCTGTTGCACGAGGTCTGCGCGAATCACGGTGTGTACCAGCGCATTAGCGCCGCTCGCCAGTTCATCCAGGGTGGCGCAGGGCACGGTGTCGCCGGCGAGCACGACTGAGGTGCCCTCGTACTCCACCCGGAACCCGAGGGTCGGCTCGACCGGCCGGTGATCGGTGGCGGCGGCGGTGATCCGTACGCCGTTGGCGTCCCACACCTGGCCATCGGTGTATTCGTGCACCTGGATCGACGGTGGTTCGGTGATGTCGGGATGGTGGCCGATGCGGTAGGAGATGTCGGGTGCCAGGGCGGCCAGCGTCGCGTCGACGACGGCTTTGGTGCCGGGCGGACCGATGATCGGCAGTGGGGTCGGTACGAATGTCGTCACCCAGCGGGTGGTGATGACATCGGACAGATCGGTGATGTGGTCGCTGTGCAGATGGGTCAGCAGCAGCGCGGTGATGTTGGCCGCCCCGACGCCGGCCGCGGCGGCACGCATCAGCACCCCGCGCCCGCAGTCGACCAGGAACAGCGAGTCGCCGGCTTTGACCAAGGTGGACGGCCCCGCACGGTTGGGGTCGACCATCGGGCTTCCGGTCCCGAGCAGCGTGATGTCGATCATGCGTCATTCCTACCGTGCTATTGGTGCGCAGCGGGGTAGGTGGCACTCGTGCGCTGCGACGGTGTCGCGCGCGGGGGTGCGGAGACTTGGGTGCGTTCGCGTGCGCCCCGCGCACGTTTCCGCGCCGAAGTTGCCAGGCCGCCAGTCCGTGACCAGCGTTCGAGCACCTAATTTCAATAGAGTATCGACATCTTCGCTCACCGGTGAGCGACAAATAGCCAGTTCATATCCGCTCCCTTCCGGCCATTTCAATAGGTCATTCACCGATCGGAAACAGCGCCGCAACAGATCCTGGTTACCGTCTGATCCGTCACCGCGGTGCGAGCCCCATCTCGGGCGGGACCCGCAGGCTGAAAGGAAGAGATGACCAGCACACTGAACGGCCAGGCGCACAACGCCGCGGTACACGAGGTCGCCGAGAAACTGACCGCCGCCGGGGTCCGGTACGCGGCGATCAGTTTCGTCGACATGCACGGCAAGCCGAAGGCGAAGATGGTCCCAGTCGGGCATCTGGAGCAGGCCGCGCGCGGGTCGGAGATGTTCACCGGCGCCGCCCTCGACGGGGTACCTCAGGACGTCAACGACGACGAGGTGGCACCCCACCCGGATCTGGGCGGGGCGATCATCATGCCGTTCAATCGCGAGATCGCCTGGTTTCCAGGGGACCTGTGGATCGGGAGCATCCCGTTCGAGGCGTGCAGCCGGCAGATCCTCAAGCGGGTGACCGCCGACGCCGCCGAGCTGGGCTATACGTTCAACCTCGGTATCGAGACCGAGTTCTTCTTGTTGTCCGACCGCTCCGGTGTGCCGGAACCGGCTAGCCCCGATGACAACCTGGACAAGCCCTGCTACGACCTGCGCGGCATGCTGCACAACTTCGGTGTGGTCGACGAGATCGTGTCGGCGATGAACGAACTGGGTTGGGACGTCTACTCGTTCGACCATGAGGACGGAAACGGGCAGTTCGAGACGGACTTCACCTACACCGATGCGGTCTCGATGGCTGATCGCTTCGTGTTCTTTCGGATGATGGTCGGTGAGATTGCCCGCAAACACGGGTTGTTCGCATCGTGGATGCCCAAACCGTTTGCCGACCGTACGGGCAGCGGAGCGCACTACAACATGTCGCTTGCCGACGTCGACGGGGTCAATCTATTTGCCGAAAACGAGGATTCGCGCAACTGTGGGCTGTCCACACTCGGATACCAGTTCATTGCCGGTGTACTTCGCCACGCCCCGGCGATCTGTGCCGTGATCGCTCCGACCGTCAACAGCTATAAGCGACTGGTCAAGCAGGGCAGCATGTCCGGGCTGACCTGGGCGCCGATCTTCGCGTGCTACGGCGACAACAACCGGACCAACATGCTGCGCATCCCCAGGGGCGGCGGTCGGGTCGAGTGTCGCGCCGCCGACAGCGCGAACAACCCTTACCTGGGCGCGGCATTGATGCTGGCGGCCGGGCTGGAAGGTATCCGCGAGGGGCTCGACCCCGGTGAGCCCAATCGGGACAACCTCTACCGGCTTTCCGAGACCGACCTGGCCGCCCGCGGAATCAGCTGGCTGCCCCGATCGCTCGGCGAGGCCATCGATGCCCTGGAGTCGGATCCGTTGGTCCGCAGCGTGTTCGGCCCGGCGATGTTCGAGTCATTCATCGCCGAGAAGCGATCGGAGTGGGACTCCTACAACGCGCACGTGTCGTCCTGGGAGTCCGAGCGCTATCTGAGGTTCTTCTGATGGCGACCGGCGCGGTGAGCCAGCGCTGGGAAGAACTCACGTCGGCGCAGATCGCGCAGCGACTGTCCGACGATCCCGACACTGTGGCCCTGATCCCGGTGGGCGCCACCGAACAACACGGCCCGCATCTTCCGGTCGGGACCGACACCATCATGGCCACCGCGGTGGCCGAGGCCGCGGCCGGAGACGTCGGTCTGGTATTGCCCGCATTACCGTTCGGTGCCAGTTTCTTTCACGGGACCGACCTTGCGGGCACGCTCGGGTTCTCCGGTGCGGAGACCGCCACGGCGGCGCTGCGCGTCGCGCAGGCCTGCGCGGACTCCGGCGTGCGGCGCGTCATATTCGTCAACGGCCACGTCGGCAACGCCGCGCCGCTGTGGCTGGCCTGCGACGAGTTTCGCCGGGAGCATGCCGATCGGCGCGTCGGCGTCATGCAGTGGTGGGATCTGACACCCGACATCGCGCGCCGCGCCACCGAGGACGCCGCCGATTGGCATGCCAATGCGGCGGAGACTTCGCTGATGCTGGTGGTTCGCCCCGAGTTGGTGGATACCGAGGCGATGCGTGCTGCCGACGATCCGGACCGCACCGCGGGCACGGTGTTCCGCTATCCCGTCCACCAGGTCTCGACCAACGGGGTCACCGGATATCCCTCGCGCGCGTCCAAGGCGTCCGGCCTCGAGCTGTGGCGAGAGGTCGCGGCCGCCGCGCGCGACGTGGTCGAACGTGCCCACTCCGAGACGCCACCACTGGGGTGACGTCGCACTCGGCACGCCCGGAACTCACGGCGACGGACTCCGATCACCGTACAATTCCCGCTGTGCCGATACCGGAGAGCCGGTCGCAAGTCCGATCGATCGGGCGCCCCCGCAACGCCGCCGAGCCCACGGGGACCACAACGCCGCGCACCGGCATCGTCAACGCGGCGACTCGACTGTTCTCCGAAAAGGGTTATGCCCAAACGACAATGAGCGACATAGCGCGCGCGGCTGGGCTTCAACAATCGTCGCTCTACTACTGGTTCCGCAACAAGGAGCAGCTGCTAGGGGAGACGCTGCTGGTGAACCGGGCGCCACTGAAGTTCATCGCCGAAGTCGGTGCCGGTTCCGGGTCACCGGCGGTCAAGCTCTACCGCCTGCTGCGCTTCGACACCATGCAGCTGGCGCTGTCGCCGATCGACTTCAACGAGATTCAGCGCATCGCCCACGACCAGCGTGCCGAGTTCCATCAGTTCTGGACCGATTACGAACGGCTCAGGGACTGGGTGGCCGACCTGATCGGTGCGGCGATCGCCGAGGGGAAGTTCATCGACTGCGACCGACTGGAGACGGCCGGGTTGCTGCTGAATTTCGACGAAGGCGCGCAGAAGCGGACCAGGCTGCTCACCGACGACCAGGACCGGGTTGCCGAGGCGATCCGGGTCGCCGAGCAGGTGGCCACCATCGCAGTGCGCGGACTACTCAAGCGCCCCAGCGAGATCGGCCGAATCAGCGATCAGGCCGGTCAGTTCGAGGACGCAGCGTTGGCCCTGCGCAGCCAGTCCCCACCGCAGACGTGAGCCTCACTCCCGCCCGGCTGACACCCACGTCGGGTCGACAGAGCGGCCACCGGTAACGTCCGCGCCCGCGGCATCCAGTGCCGCCACTTGATCAGGATCGAGCCGCACTGTCAGCGATCCGGCGTTCTCGTCGACGCGGGCGGCCCGGCGGGTGCCCGGAATTGGGACCGACGCCACGCCCAGTGACCCGGCCCGTTGCCGCAGCCACGCCAGGGCGACCTGCGCCGGGGTGGCGTCTGCCTCCGCTGCGATCGACGTGACCACCTGCACCACGGCAAGATTGGCGTCCAGGGCGCCTTCGGCGAACCGGGGGATGTGGCGGCGGAAGTCCGACCCCGACGACAGATCGGCGGTGGAGCGCACCGCGCCGGCCAGGAAGCCGCGACCCAGCGGCGAGTAGGGCACGAAGCCGACGCCGAGCTCGGCGGCAGCCGGCACCACATGGCGCTCGACGTCGCGGCTCCAGATCGACCATTCACTCTGGACCGCCGCGATCGGGTGGACCGCCACCGCGGCACGCAGTTCGTCGGCGGTCACCTCGGACAGTCCCAGATGGCGTACCTTGCCGGCGGCGACCAGTTCGGCCATCGCCCCGACGGTTTCCTCGATCGGCACGGACACGTCGCGGCGGTGCATGTAGTAGAGGTCGATCACGTCGGTGCCGAGCCGCTCGAGGCTCTCGTCTAGGCAGCGCCGCACGTACTCGGCGTCGCCGCGGGCCGCCAGCCTCCCGGTGGTCGGATCGCCGTCGATGCCGAACTTCGTCGCCAGCGTCACCTCGCCGCGGCGATCGGCCAGCAGCCGGGAGATCAGTCGCTCATTGGCCCCGCCGCCATAGACGTTGGCGGTGTCGATGAACGTGACGCCCACGTCCAGGCAGTGGTGCAGCGTCGCCAGCGACTCGGTGTCGTCGACCTCGCCGTAGACCGGGGTCAGCGCCATCCCGCCGAAACCGATCGCGCTGACCGTCAAACCGTCGCCCAACACCGTGTGTGGCACTACGCCCTCTACCGAGCCCATAGTCGGCCTCCCTTTCGTCCATGTGACCCAACCCCAACTGAGGCGGATTGCTTCCGCGGGGCCCGGATAGGCCTTAGCCTGATGTGACATCCATCACAAGGGGGTGGGCGATGCGTATCGCGGACATTCTGCGGTCCAAGGGCTCTGCGGTGGCGACCGTCACCGAGACGACGACGGTGACCGGTCTGCTGGCTGAGCTGGTCATGCACAACATCGGGGCGATGGTGGTCGTCGGACCAGACGGTGTGGTCGGCATCGTCTCCGAGCGCGACGTGGTGCGCAAACTCTACGAGCACGGCCCTGAACTGCTACGGCACCAGGTCGCCGATGTCATGAGCGCCGTGCTGGTGACCTGCACCCCGGACGATCTGGTCGATGACCTCAGTGCGTTGATGACTAACAACCGGGTGCGCCATGTTCCGGTCATCCAGGGCGGCCGGTTGATCGGCATCGTCAGCATCGGCGACGTGGTGAAGAACCGGATGGAGCAGCTGCAATCCGAGCAGGAGCGGCTGCAGGCCTACATCACCCAGGGCGGCTAACCGGCTGGGACCGGCTCGGCCACCCCGTTGAGGAGGTCGTTGCCGGTGAACGCGCCGCGGTAGGCAGCCGCCGGGTGGGTGTCGGGAAGCCGGTCACCGCGGCCCAGCAATTTGTGGCGCAGCGTGCCGGGCTTGTCCGTGGCGATCAAGCCGCGTTCCCGCAGCGTCGGGAACAGCCGGTCGGCGACTCCCTGGAACGAGGACCCAGTTGGCGCCTTCGACAGACTTGCGCCAGTTGCCATTCCGCGGTGCCCGCAATCCGAACATATCGGCGAAGAGCAGAGCCGGCCGTGACCGCCGGCGCACGGTAGGCGCTCAGCTCCAGGAGTACTCGGCCCGCAAGCGGGCGGCCACCAGGTCGAAGATCGGCCGCTCCAGGATCGCGCCCTCGCGGCGGATGCCCTCCTCGGGAACGTCGAGCACCCGGTCCAGTCGTACCCAGCTGGGCCGCCCGTCGTAGTCCCAGCTGCCCGCGCCGATGCCGATCCAGTTCGTTTCGTCGGCGTGGTGGGTCTGACTCGACAGCATCAGCCCGAGCAGCGTCTGGCGGTCCCGGCCGACGACGAGCACCGGACGGTCCTTGCCCTGGGTCGGGTCGTCTTCGTAGACCACCCAGGTCCAGACCACCTCGCCCGGGTCGGCGCGACCGTCGAGGTCCGGGGCGTAGACGAGTTTGCGGGCGCGGTGCGCGGTCGGGACGCTGGCGCTGGTCACCGGGCGGCCAGCGGTGATCGCGGCCGGCTGTTCGACGGTGACGGCACTGGCCACGAGCGCTTCGATACCCATCCTGAGCCCCTGCTGGATGGTCCGCGGCACGGCCTCCGGGATGGGTAGTTGCCGAATGAACTTGGGCGCCTCGTTGAACACGAGGTGCTCTGCGAACTTCTGCAACGTCCTCCACTGCGACGCCATTCTCGACAGCATAGCGGCCCGCATCGGCGTGGACCCGGCGCGCGATTGTGTCCCTCGACGGTGTAGTCGATACGCTGGACGGACCCGAGGGCCCCCTCGAAGCACCACCCGACCAGGAGATTCCCATCAGCAGTTTCGCCGACCAGACGTTCACAGCGCCGGCGCAGATTCGGAACTTCTGCATCATCGCCCATATCGATCACGGCAAGTCGACACTCGCTGATCGGATGCTGCAGTTGACCGGCGTCGTCGCTGATCGCGACATGCGCGCCCAGTATCTCGACCGGATGGACATCGAGCGTGAGCGCGGTATCACCATCAAGGCCCAGAACGTCCGACTGCCGTGGACCGTTTCGGCCGGCCCGGACGCCGGGAAGAACTTCGTGCTGCACCTGATCGACACGCCCGGCCACGTCGACTTCACCTACGAGGTGTCTCGCGCGCTGGAGGCTTGCGAAGGTGCGGTGCTGCTGGTGGACGCCGCGCAGGGCATCGAGGCGCAGACCCTGGCCAACCTGTATCTGGCGCTGGATCGGGATCTGACGATCATCCCGGTGCTCAACAAGATCGATCTGCCCGCCGCCGACCCGGAGCGCTACGCCGCCGAGATCGCTCACATCATCGGCTGCGAACCCGGTGATGTCCTTCGGGTCTCCGGTAAGACCGGCGTGGGTGTGCGCGAGCTGCTCGACGAGGTGGTGCGCCTGATCCCGGCCCCGGTCGGCGATGCCGACGCACCCGCGCGGGCGATGATCTTCGACTCGGTCTATGACATCTACCGCGGTGTGGTCACCTACGTCCGCGTGGTGGACGGCAAGCTCAATCCCCGCGAGAAGATCAAAATGATGTCGACCGGCGCGACGCACGAGCTTCTGGAGGTCGGCATCGTCTCGCCGGAACCCAAAGCTACCCAGGGTCTCGGTGTCGGCGAGGTCGGCTACCTGATCACCGGGGTGAAGGACGTTCGCCAGTCCAAGGTCGGTGACACGGTGACCACCGCCCGGAATGGCGCCACCGAGGCGCTGACCGGCTATCGCGAGCCCCGTCCGATGGTCTACTCGGGCCTGTACCCGGTGGACGGCTCGGACTATCCCGTGCTGCGGGAGGCCCTGGACAAGCTGCAGCTCAACGACGCCGCGCTGACCTACGAACCCGAGACGTCGGTGGCACTGGGTTTCGGCTTCCGGTGTGGATTCCTCGGCCTGCTGCACATGGAGATCACCCGGGAACGGCTGGAGCGCGAGTTCGACCTCGACCTGATCTCCACGGCGCCGAACGTCGTCTATCGGGTGGTCAAGGAAGACAACTCGGAAATGATCGTCACCAACCCGTCGGACTGGCCGGAGGGCAAGGTACGCGCGGTGTACGAGCCGGTGGTGAAGACGACGGTCATCGCCCCCAGCGAGTTCATCGGCACCATCATGGAGCTCTGCCAGGCCCGGCGCGGCGAACTCGGCGGTATGGACTACCTTTCGCCCGAGCGCGTCGAACTGCGCTACACCATGCCGCTCGGCGAGATCATCTTCGACTTCTTCGACTCGTTGAAGTCCCGCACCCGCGGTTACGCCAGCCTCGACTACGAGGAGGCCGGCGAGCAGGAGGCCGACCTGGTCAAGGTCGACATCCTGCTGCAGGGGGAGGCCGTGGACGCGTTCTCGGCAATCGTCCACAAGGACGGGGCTGCGGCATACGGCAACAAGATGACCACCAAGCTCAAGGAGCTCATTCCGCGCCAGCAGTTCGAGGTGCCGATCCAGGCGGCCATTGGCTCGAGAATCATTGCCCGCGAGAACATTCGGGCGATCCGCAAAGACGTGCTCGCCAAGTGCTACGGCGGTGACATCACCCGTAAGCGCAAGCTGCTCGAGAAGCAGAAAGAGGGCAAGAAGCGGATGAAGACGATCGGGCGGGTTGAGGTGCCGCAAGAGGCGTTCGTCGCGGCGCTGTCCTCCGATGCCGGCGGCGACAAATCGGCAGACAAGTCCAAAAAGTAGGGGGCTCGATCAACAACCCACACGTCGTTCGGGGGCGATGGGTTCTTTGCGCCGCAACGGCTGTCGTCGTGCTGGCCGGCTGCACCACCACGGTGGCGGGCACCGCGCACCGCGATCTGCGCGCCGCACCGGTGCGTGATCTGGTCGCGGTTCTGCCCAGCAGCGCCACAATCAGCCAGGCGGTAGGCAACCGACTGGACGCCTCCCAGCCGCCGGTGGCCGGCGCAATCGACGTACTTCCCAATGGGATTCGCGACAGCGACACCGCCAGCCCGATCGAATGTCTGGGGCCCGTGTCCCCGTTCATGCGGATCGTCTACGAGGTGGGGGAGGTGCGTGGCGCGGCCTGGCAGGAGTTCTCGCACTACGGCGGCACCCAAACCGTCTCCAGCGCCGATGTCGGCGTCATCGAGTTCAGCTCCGCTGCCGAGGCGCAACGGATGTTCGGCGTGTTCGTGGCGCGTTGGAAGTCCTGCGACAACACCACCGTGACGACCGCGCTGCACAACGCCACCGACACCCGGCTCTACGAGAAGATCACCGACGTCCGCCTTGACGGTCCGCTGTTGTCGGCGACGGTGGTCAACTCCGATAGCCAGCGCGACGCGCAATTCCCCACCGAGCGGGCCGTCGGCCTGGCCGACGACTGCATTGTCGACGTCGACGTCGCGGTCACCGACGGGTCACCGGCCCAGCAGCGCGCCTCGGGCCGGGCGCTGCGGGTGGCCACGGGTGTCCTGGACGCGGTCAACCAGGGACGCTGAACGCCGGTTGGGACACAGGAAGCTGACAGCTGGCGGACAACTGGAGGACAATGTCGTCCGTGAGGTTGTCCGTGAGCCGCCGCCTGCCCGTCCTCTGCGCCGCCGCGCTTGTTGGCGCGACATTGTCAGGATGCGTCTCGGCAGTGAGCGGAACGGCCGTGCGAGCTCAGGACACCGGCCCGATCGGGCTCGAGGTCCCGCTGCTCAAGGAGTCCGACCTCGACCGGGTGCTGCTCAGTGCCGGCGAGGTCAACGGAATCATGGGGGCCACAGGCATTCGGGTGACCGCGTCGTCGGAGAGCATGAGTGACAACTCCGACGGTGTGTCCGACGTGGACTGCCTGGGGGCGATCTACGGCGCGGAGGACCGCGTCTATCAGGGCAGCGACTGGACCGCTGTTCGCGATCAGGTGCTTCAGGAGCCCGCCAACGACAACCAGCACTGGGTCGAGCAGATCGCCGTGCTCTACCCGTCGGCCGTCAAGGCCCAGAAGTTCGTCGATGACTCGCGGACCACCTGGCAGCGGTGTGGGGGCTCGTCGATCGACATCGACAACTCCGAGGCGCACTCGACCTGGAAGATCGACAAGGCAGACGTCGGCGGAACCATCCTGAGTCAGACCTCCACTCAGCGTAACGCCGGCGGGTGGGGATGCCAGCATGCGCTGACAACGGCGTCCAACCTCGTCGTCGAAGCCTGGGCGTGCAGTGACGCGATCACCGACGAGGCCCAGAGCATTGCCTCCGGAATGGTCAAGAACGCCGCGAAGAAGTAGCGGCAGCTACCGCCCGCTTCGGCAGGTTATGCCGACACCGAGTAGCTTTTTCGGCGAAGTGCCGACGGACGTATGAGTCCTGAGTGCGCGTCCAGCGGAGGAGGGTCGGGCATGGCCGAGCGGGGCAGCGCGTTGGTGAGCGCCGACTGGCTCAAGTCGCGGTTGGCATCGCCGGGCATTGTCGTTCTCGACGCCACCGTGTGGCTCTCAACACCCCTGCGCGACGGCGACTTCCGGGCCATCAGCGGGTGGCAGACCTGGTCCGAGCACCACATTCCGACGGCACGGCACGCCGACCTGATCGACGACTTCGCCGACCGGGACGCCGCGACACATTTCGCTCGCCCCGATGCCGCGGTGTTGGCGCAGCAGGTGGCCGAACTGGGCGTCAACGCCGAGGACACCGTCGTCATCTATGACCGTGATGGGGGGATCTGGGCCGCTCGGCTCTGGTGGATGCTGCGCGCGATCGGTGTCGACGCGCGGGTTCTCGACGGAGGCTGGACAAACTGGCTTGCCAGCGGGGGACCTGTCGTGAAAGGTACTGAATCGCAGTCATATTCGCCGGTGCGGGGGAATTTCCTCCTCAATCACGTTGACCGCGAGTGCTGGGTGGACCTCGACGAGGTGGAGCGCGTCGTGGCCGGCGACGCCGAAGGGGCCCTGATCTGTGCCCTGGGATCGGATGCCTTCACCGGCGCGGTGCCCACCCGCTATGCCCGGCGCGGGCACATACCTGGCAGCACGAACGTGCCTGCCCGCGCCGTCGTCGACGACCAGCGTCAGCTGCTGCCGCGCGAACAGCTGCATGAGTTGCTGGCACCGCTGGTAAGTGATCCGGGCCCCCTGCTCGTCTATTGCGGCGGGGGAATCTCGGCATGCCTGCTGGCGCTGGCATTGACCGAACTCGGTCGCGGTGACGTCCGGGTATACGACGGATCGCTCGACGAGTGGACGGCGGACCCCCGGCTTCCGGTCAGCGGGGTTGTCCCGCAATGATCACCGCAGACCCGATCACTGGTGCGGGCCAGCTTTTCTGCTGACCCGCCGGCCGGCCAGGAACGCCGTCAGCGCCAGCGCGGACATCGTCACCATCACCACGGCCAGCGGCAGCGCGGTATGTTCGCCGCCGAGCCCGACCAGCGGTGAGACGGCGGCGCCCAAGCCGAATTGCAGGGCGCCCAGGCCGGCCGACCCGGCCCCCGAGGCGCGCGGAACGGCGCCCAACGCCAGTGCGGTGGAGTTGCCCAGAATCAGGCCCTGGGACGCCACCGCGACGAAGATCGGGATCATGAGCAGCCAGCTGGCAGCCCCGGTGAGAACCAGGGCCAGCAGGGTCAGCGTCGCGGCCATGGTCAACGCCAGCCCCACGGCCAGTTGCTTGGCGCTGGAGATGGTGAGACTCAGGCGGGCCGATAGTGCGCTGACGGAGACGATGCCCAACGCGTTGACGCCGAAGGCGATGCCGTACTGAGTGGGCGTCAAGCCCATCATGACCTGGTAGACGAACGGTGATGCCGAGATGTAGGCCATCATCACGGAGAAGCCGAATCCGAAGGCCAGCGTGTTGGTGACGTAGGCGCGCGAACGCAGCTCGGTCCACGGCGACGTACCTTGTTCCGCATCGGCTTTCAACCGTTCACGGCGATGTTTCGGGTGCGATTCGCGGACCACCGCGACCGTCGCGATGAGCATGGCCACCGCGACGCCGCAGACCACCCACAAGATGCCGCGCCAGCCGGCCGGGCCGACCAGCAGGCCGCCGACGGACGGGGCGATCACCGGGGCCACGCCACCGACGATCATCATCAGGCTGAACGCCCGGGCGGCGGCCTTACCGGTGGCCAGATCGGAGATCACGGCGCGACCGATCACCATGCCGGCCGCGCCGGTGAAGCCCTGGGCGAACCGGGCGGCGATCAGGACGCCGATGCTGGGGGCGGTCGCTGCCACCGCGCTGGCGGCGACGCACAACAGCGTGCCGACCAGGAGTGGGCCGCGCCGGCCCAGCCGGTCGGACAGCGGGCCGAAGGCCAACTGCCCGAACGTCAGTCCGAGAAGAAAGGCGGTGAGCGTCAGCTGCACCCCGGTGGCGCTGGCCCGCAGCTCGGCGGTCATCTGGGGAAAGGCGGGCAAATACAGGTCGGTGGCCACCGGCGCGACGGCCGCCAGCAGGGCAAGCACCAGTAGCAGCCACGGCGAGACGGTGGCGTCGCGCTCCGAGAGAGGAGTGGTCTGGATCTCGGTGCGCATGACTGTCCTCAATAGGTAGTTATGAGTTAATAACTATGGAATGATAACTACTGGAGTAGGCTTTGTCCATGGACAGTGACCTAGCCGATCTGGCCGAGGCGATCCTGGGGGTGGGCAGGGAGCTTCGGCTGCGGACCGAAGCCGCTGGGCCGGCGACATCAGGCAGGGAAGCCGCTGTCGTCGCGTTGACCGCGCAGGAAGCCCACGTGATGCGGCACATCGACCACCATCCGGGCGTCACGCCCAGTGATCTCGCGCGGGCCACCGGCCTGCAGCGCAGCAATTTGTCCACCGCGCTACGCGGGCTGGAACGCCGCGGCTTCGTCGAGCGGCGCGTCGATCCGCAGGACGCCAGGGGTATCAATCTGTTTCCGACCGACCGCGCCGCCGACAATCTCACGCGGCTGCGGCGGCAGTGGGCCGATCAGCTGGCGAGTGCGCTGGGTGGCGACTTGCGGCATGCGGCGACCGCCAAGGCACTGCTCCAGCGGGTCGAAGCCGGCCTGATGGCCGAGCGCCTCGGCTGAAGCCTCCTACATCGGAGCGTTGGCCGGCTGGAACACCCCGGTGCTGTCGGCTTCCTCCTCGGCGCGGATGACGTGCACCACCGCGTTGATCAGTGCCAGGTGGGTGAACGCCTGCGGGAAGTTGCCCAGGTGCCGACCGGTGCGCGGCTCGATCTCCTCGGCGTAGAGGTGCAGCGGGCTGGCGAAGGACAGCAGCCGCTCGCACAGATGCCGGGCCCGGCTGACCTCGCCGATTTCGACCAACGCCGAGACCAGCCAGAACGAGCAGATGGTAAAGCTGCCCTCCTCGCCGGACAGGCCGTCGTCGGTCTCCTCGACGCGGTACCGCAGCACCAGTCCGTCCTCGGTCAGTTCGTCGGCGATGGCCAGCACGGTGGCCCGCACCCGCGGGTCCTCGGACGGCAGGAAACGCACCAGGGGCACCAGCAGCAGCGATGCGTCCAGGGCGTCGTCGCCGTACCGCTGGGTCAGCACGCCGCGCTTGTCCACCCCGTGGGTCAGGATGTCGGCCTTGATCTCTTCGGCGATCGCCCGCCACTGCTGGGCATAGCTCTTCTCGCCGACCAGCTCGGCCAGCTTGGAGCCACGATCCAGCGCCACCCAGCACATCACCTTCGACGACGTGAAGTGCTGCGGTTCGCCACGCACCTCCCAGATGCCGCGGTCGGGCTCCTTCCAGTGCTTGATCGCCTCTTCGACCTGCTCCTTGAGCACCGGCCACAATTGGTCGGAGATCTGCTCGCGGGACTTGGCGTGCAGGTACACCGAGTCGAGCATGGTGCCCCAGATGTCGTGCTGCATCTGGTTGTAGGCACCGTTGCCGATCCGCACCGGCCGGGCATTGTCATAGCCCGACAGGTGGCTGAGTTCTTCCTCGACCAGCTCGCGTTCCCCGCCGACGGCGTACATCACCTGCAGCGGATGGCGCTCACCATTGTTGGCGCCGGACACGTCGGCGATGAAGGAGAAGAAGTCGTCGGCCTCGCGGTCTAGGCCCAGGGTGTAGAGCCCCCACAGCGCGAACGTCGAGTCGCGCACCCACGCGTAGCGATAGTCCCAGTTGCGTTCACCCTGCGGTGTCTCCGGCAGCGAGGTGGTGCTGGCGGCCAACAGCGCCCCGGTCGGGGAATAGGTCAGCCCCTTGAGGGTGAGCGCGCTGCGCTGCAGGTAGGACCGCCAGGGATGGTCGGGGAAGTCACCGATGTTGATCCACTGCCGCCAGGCCTCGCTGGTCTGCCACATCTTGTCCGCGGCTTCTTCGTACGTCTGCGGCGACGGATGCTTGGACCAGCTCAGGGCGACGAAGACGTTGTCACCCTCTTTCAGGCGAGTCCGGGCCCGCGCTTCGCGACCTTCCAGCCCGATGCGCAGATTCGTGGTCAGGCGCAGGGTCGGATGGGCGTCGGGGTCCTTTCTGGCCCGGGCGATGGCCTCACCGTAGGCATTGGCCGAGTACTCCCAGGTCGCGTTGACGCGGGCGTAGTCGAAGGACGGCTCGCAGTTCATCACCAGCTCGACGGTTCCGCTGACGCATTTCACCGTCCGCAGCAGGATGTGCTCGGCATCCCAGTCCATCGGGGTGCGCCGATGGGTGCGTGATCGCCTGTCGATGTCGTGCCACGGGCCCATGACCAGGGCATCGCGAACGATCACCCATCCGGTGTGGGTCTGCCAGGTGGTCTCCAGGATGAGGCTGCCGGGCAGGTAGCGCCGAGCCGCCGGCACCGACACCCCGTACGGGCCGAGTCGAAAATGCCCGGCGCCGCGGTCCAGGATCGCCCCGAACACGCTGGGGGAGTCCGGCCGCGGGACACACAGCCACTCCACGGCCCCCGCCGAGGAGATGAGGCAGGTGTTCTCACAGTCGGATAGAAAGGCGTAGTCGGCGATGGGAGGGAAAGGGTTGCGCAGCGCCGCGGTCGGGGCGTAGGGAACCGGGGCCGTGGCGGACAGCGGCGGGACTGACTGGATGGCCATGTCGTCGGTGTCCTCGCTGGTTGACTGGGCGTGCAGAACCATTGAGACATCATCGACCGCTGGGCCACCGCGCGTCTACCTGTGTGCGGATCCGTCGCTTTGCTGTTACCGCCGGCGGCGACCTCGCGGGGGGCTGGGCTTACCCTGGTGTGATGAGCGGGTTCCTGAGTTGGTGGGACGGCGTCGAACTGTGGCTGTCCGGGCTCGGATTCGTGCTGCAGACGATCATCGTGATGCCCGTGGTGCTGGCGCTCGCCTACGTGATCGCCGTGGCCGTGGACGTGGCTTTGGGTACCGCCATCGCAACGATGCGCCGGATTCGTCACGCTGACGAGCGGTCCCGGTGACTGGGATGCCGCGGTCTCGAGTGACATTGGCCCTGGTGGCGTTGCTGATCCTGGTCATCGTCGTGTGGTTACTCAACCGCTGATCTCCCGCGTGGTAGCTGATCGGAACTCTGTTAAGCTTCGCGCCATGCATTCGGTGAACGGCTACGGCGAGGGCCATATTTTGGCCCTCATTGCCGTCGGCGTGCTCGCCGTCGCTGATGTTGCTTGTTGTCGCTGACACCTCTGCCCGCCGCGGTCTGGTGTCGGTGATGGTCATGGCAATTTGCTCGTGAGACATCGCCATTCCGTTGCGACGGGTTCAATCCTCCCGTTACCGCAATGAGAAAGGCCAGTAATGCCCAGGATTCAACCGCCCCTTCGCCGGTGGGGCACCGCCGCAGCGCTCGTCACGGCCGCAACGATGCTCGCCGCGTGCGGCGGCGGATCGAGCGACGTGGCTGGCGGCGGGAACAGCACCAAGGCTGACACCACCCTGACTCTGGTTGCCTATGCCGTGCCCGAGCCCGGCTGGAGCAAGATCATCCCGGCGTTCGCCGCGACCCCCGAGGGCAAAGGCGTGGCGGTCACGACCTCCTACGGCGCCTCCGGTGACCAGTCGCGGGCGGTGGTCGACGGGAAGCCGGCTGACATTGTCAACTTCTCGGTCGAACCGGATGTGACCCGCCTGGTGAAGGCCAATAAGGTTGCCGCCGACTGGAACAAGGACGTCACCAAGGGCGTCCCGTTCGGCTCGGTGGTCAGCTTGGTGGTGCGCAAGGGCAACCCGAAGAACATCAAGGACTGGGATGACCTGCTGCAGCCAGGTATCGAGGTGGTCACACCCAGCCCGCTGAGTTCCGGATCGGCGAAGTGGAATCTGTTGGCGCCGTACGCAGCCAAGAGCAATGGCGGCCAGGATCCGCAGGCCGGCCTGGATTTCGTCAACAAGCTGGTTACCGAGCACGTCAAGACCCGGCCAGGTTCCGGGCGGGAGGCCACCGACGTGTTCCTGCAGGGCACCGGTGACGTGTTGATCAGCTACGAGAACGAGGCCATCAACGTCGAGCGGCAGGGCAAGCCGGTCGAGCACGTCAACCCGCCGCAGACCTTCAAGATCGAGAACCCGGTCGCCGTGGTGACCAGTAGTGCCCACCTGGACAAGGCGACCGCGCTGAAGAACTTCCTCTACACCCCAGAGGGCCAGAAGATCTGGGCCCAGGCCGGGTTCCGTCCCGTCGATCCGGCGGTGGCCGCCGACTTCGCGACCGACTTCCCGACACCGCAGAAGCTGTGGACCATCGCCGACCTCGGCGGGTGGAGCGCGGTCGATCCGGCCTTGTTCGACAAGGACAATGGCTCCATCACCAAGATCTACAAGCAGGCCACTGGATGACAGCGGCTATCGAGCCGAATCCGCAGGCGGTCCGTCCCGAGCTCACCAACGGTGACTCGGGCGGGCCCTCCGGTTTGCTTGCCCGTCGGCACGGCACCACCACTCTGCGGGTCGGGGCCGCGTCGATCTGGTTGAGCGTGATCGTGCTGCTGCCGTTGGCCGCCATCGTCTGGCAGTCGGCCAAGGGCGGGTGGAGTGCCTTCGTGGCCGCGATCACCTCCAACGCGGCGATCGAGTCGTTCCGGGTGACCCTGACGATCTCGATCGGCGTCACCCTGGTCAATGCGGTCTTCGGGCTGCTGGTCGCCTGGGTGCTGACCCGCGACGATTTCCCGGGCAAGCGACTGGCCGACGCCGTCATCGATCTGCCGTTCGCGCTGCCCACCATCGTGGCCAGCCTGGTGATGCTGGCGCTCTACGGACCCAACAGCCCCGTCGATCTGCATCTGCAGCACACCAAATGGGGCGTGGGCGTCGCGTTGCTGTTCGTCACGCTGCCATTCGTGGTGCGCTCGGTTCAGCCGGTCCTGCTCGAACTGGACCGTGAAGTCGAGGAGGCTGCGGCATCGCTGGGAGCCAAGAACTCCGTCATCTTCTTCTCGGTGATACTGCCCGCGCTGCTGCCCTCGTTGCTGTCGGGAGCGGGGTTGGCGTTCTCCCGGGCGATCGGCGAATTCGGCTCGGTGGTCCTGATCGGTGGGGCGGTACCGGGGGAGACCGAAGTGTCCTCGCAGTGGATCCGGACCTTGATCGAGAACGACGACCGTACCGGCGCGGCGGCCATCTCCATTGTGCTGCTGGTCATCTCGTTCATCGTGCTACTGATCCTGCGGACCATAGGATCGCGCGCCGCCAAGCGGGAGGAGCAGGCGTCGTGACCCCCTCACCGCTGGTGCGCTACCTAGCCCGGTATACCGCGCTGGCCTACGTGCTGGTGCTGGTACTGGTCCCGGTCGGACTGATCCTGTGGCGTGCGTTCGCACCCGGATTCGGCACGTTCTTCGCTTCGATCAGCACGCCGGCGGCGATCTCGGCCCTGAACCTCTCGCTGCTCGTCGTGGCGATCGTGGTGCCGCTCAACGTCGTCTTCGGTGTGCCCACGGCGCTGGTCCTGGCCCGCAACAAGTTTCGTGGCAAGGCGGTATTGCAGGCGGTCATCGACCTGCCCTTCGCGGTCTCGCCGGTGGTCGTCGGTGTTGCGCTGATCCTGCTGTGGGGCACCGCCGGAGTGTTCGGCTTCGTCGAGAACGATCTCGGCCTGAACATCATCTTCGGTCTGCCCGGCATCGTGCTGGCCAGCATCTTCGTCACGGTGCCGTTCGTGATCCGCGAGGTCGAACCGGTCCTGCACGAACTGGGCACCGACCAGGAGGAGGCCGCCGCCACCCTGGGGTCGAGCTGGTGGCAGACCTTCTGGCGGATCACCCTGCCGTCGATCCGGTGGGGTTTGACCTACGGAATCGTGCTCACCGTGGCCCGCACGCTCGGAGAATACGGGGCGGTGATCATGGTGTCGTCGAACTTGCCCGGCACCTCGCAGACGCTGACCCTGCTGGTATCCGATCGTTACAGCCGCGCCGACGAGTACGGTGCTTACGCCATCTCGACCTTGCTGATGGCGGTCGCCGTGCTAGTCCTGGTGGTCCAGGTGGTTCTGGATGCCCGGCGGAAGAAGGCCAGTCAGGAGTGATGTTCACATGACGAATGCGATTACGGTCAAGGGCGCCAACAAGCGCTACGGCGACTTCGTCGCCCTGGACAACGTCGACTTCGTGGTCCCGTCCGGATCGTTGACGGCACTGCTGGGGCCGAGCGGATCGGGTAAGTCGACGCTGCTGCGCGCGGTCGCCGGACTGGATCAGCCCGACACCGGAACCATCACGATCAATGGCCGCGATGTCACCAATATCCCTCCGCAGCGGCGCGGGATCGGCTTCGTGTTCCAGCACTACGCTGCGTTCAAACATCTGACCGTGCGCGACAATGTGGCGTTCGGGCTCAAGATCCGGAAGAAGCCGAAGGCCGAGATCAAGGAGAAGGTCGACAACCTGCTCGAGGTGGTTGGCCTGGCCGGTTTCCAAACTCGTTATCCCAACCAGCTTTCCGGCGGTCAACGTCAGCGCATGGCACTGGCCCGCGCGCTCGCGGTGGATCCCCAGGTCTTGCTCCTCGACGAGCCGTTCGGGGCGCTGGACGCCAAGGTTCGTGAAGATCTGCGGGCATGGTTGCGTCGGCTGCACGACGAGGTCCACGTGACAACCGTGCTGGTCACCCATGACCAGGCCGAGGCACTCGACGTGGCTGACCGGATCGCCGTGCTGAACAAGGGTCGTGTCGAGCAGATCGGCTCGCCCACCGAGGTGTACGACAGCCCAGCCAACGCGTTCGTCATGTCCTTCCTCGGCACGGTTTCGACGCTCAACGGAATTCTGGTGCGCCCGCACGATATTCGGGTGGGTCGTAGTCCGGAGATGGCGATCGCCGCCGGCGACGGGACTGCCGAGTCCACCGGCGTGGTCCGCGCCACCATCGACCGGGTGGTCTATCTGGGCTTCGAGGTGCGGGTCGAACTGACCAGCGCCACGAACGGCGCGCCGTTCACCGCTCAGATCACCCGCGGCGATGCCGAGGCGTTGGGATTGAAGGAAGGCGACTCCGTGTACGTGCGGGCCACCCGGGTGCCGCCGATCGCCGGCGAGGAGCAGGTCGCGGCGAGCTGAACCGTTCGGCGACCGCTGTCAGCGGCTGTCAGGGACGCCACTGGGCCAGGCTGGACGCACGCGGCACCAGAGCCGGGTCCGGCCATGACGGCGGGGTCGCGCTGAACCGCACCGGCGGCGCCGGGAAGTGTAGACGGCCGAATGGGGTGTCCGCGTCGAACGACTGGGGCTCGCGCATCGTGTGCTCGTCGTCTGTCCCGGACAGCGTCGGGTCCACCGGCCCGAGGGACAGGCAGAACATCGCATTGCGGGTGAGGTTGACCGTGACGTGCCAGCTCCCGCCGACGGTGGCACGCTTGACCAGGGCCGCGACGGCGCCGGCAGCGCCGCAGTAGCCGGTGACGAAGTCGTTGATCGCGACGGTGGCGGGCAGCCGTGGGGCAGTCTGCGAACCCTCGGCGACCATCAGCCCGGATGCTGCCGAGGCGATCATGTCGAAGCCGCCGCGGTCCGCCCATGGCCCGTCCGAGCCGAAACAGGTGACTGACACGCTCGTCAGGCCAGGGTGACGTTCAGCGAGCGCCGCCGGGTCCAAGCCCAGCTTCTCCAATTTCCCGCCGCGGTGGTTGTTGACGACGATATCGGCGTCGGCAAGTAGTTCCTCGACCCTGGCACGGCCGTTAGCGGTGCCGAGGTCCAGTACCGCGCTGCGGGACCCGATGTTGGCCTGCACGTAGACGAAGGGATGCTCGTAGTCGTTGACCCGGGTGGCGCCGAGTATGTCGGCGCCTTGCTCGGCAAGGGTGCGGCCGACGGTCGGGCCGGCGATGGCGTGCGTGAACGACAGCACTCTGATCCCGTCCAGGGGACGCTCGCCGGGACCGAAATCCTTGACCGGCGCGTCGCTGATCCGCTGCAGCCCGATAAGCGGCTGGGAGGCGAGCAGTGCGCCCTGCGGATGGTCGGCCCATTCACGCGCGGTACGTATGACGGCGATCGTGAGCCCGGCGGCGCTGGCGGCCTCCTCCAGGTCGAAGGCGTCCCAGCGCGCGATGGCCGCGGCAATTCTGTTCGCATCCGGTGGCACGTCGAGGAACCGGCACCATTGCCCGACCATGTGTGGGTAAACGCCGGCCGCCATGACCGCGCGGCCGTCGCGGGTCGAGTAGGCGTCGTCCAGGAAGGGGTTGTCACGCAACAACGCGCTCTCCGGCGCCTCGCCGTTGATCGTGGGATGCCAGGTGGAGTGCGGGGCGATGTGGTGGACGGCCTGGCGTAGATCCAGGTGCAGGTCCTGGCCCACCCCGGTGCGGATCCGGTGCAGCGCAGCCGCTCCGACCGCACCGGCCATCATCGGCAGGCCGATGCTCGCCCCGAGCCGCAGGCGGTCGTCCATCATCGGGTCCTGCCCGGCGAAGCTGACCGTGCCGCCCGTGTCGCCGGTCGACAGTCCCAGTGGTTCGAGCACGTCATCGAGGTGCGTCATCGGGTCGAACGCCGCGGCGTCCGGATCGTGGGTAATAGCCGCGCTCATGATGGGTCCTCTCGTGACGTTGTCACCCATCAGCATGCGATTCCAGCCGAAGTAGTCGGCAGAAGTGATGGAAAATGTCGGATAGCTTCGCAGAATGAAGGAAACCGGATGGCGCTGAGGCAGCCGCGTCCCGTGCCCGGTCGATCGGGGCAACGGCAGATCGACGAGGTGGATCTGGCACTGATCGACGCGGTCCACGTGCAGCCCCGCGCCAGCGCCGAGCATCTTGGCACCGTCCTGGGTGTCTCGGCGGTGACCGCCGCACGACGATGGCGCAGCCTGGCCGAGAGTGGACAAGCCTGGGTGTCATCGATTCCTGGCCCGACGCTGCACATGGTCAGCGGAGTGTTCGAGGTCGAGTGCCGCCCTGGGTCCGCGCGGGTAGTCGCCGATCGGCTGGCCGCCGAACCCCAGGTCGCCAGCGTAGGCCTGCTCACCGGCACGATGAACGTCTACGCCATCGTCGTGGCCGCCGACATCAGGAGTCTGCAGAGACTCCTGGTTCACCGGCTGCCGTCGATACCCGGGCTTCTCCGTAGCCGATCGAGCATCATCAGCCACCGGTTCAGCGACGCCAATTGGCGGCTCGGGGCGCTCGACGCCCACCAGCGCAGCGCCGCGCGGGAACACCCGAGTCAGCCCGTAGCCGATGATCAACCTCGGCAATTCGACCGTGACCTCTACCTGGCCTTCCAGGTGGACGGCCGCCGGACCTATCGCGACGTCGCCGCCGAGCTGGGGCGTTCCGAACAAGCGGTCAGTCGCCGGGTCGCCGCGCTGACCGCCAGCGGCATGATGACCTTCCGCGCCGATTTCGTCCGCCCGGAGGCGGGGTGGAGCGTCCAGGTCATGCTCCGTCTGCGGGTCCCGCCCGGCAGCCTGCCGACAGTCGGCAACGAGCTGCGACAGTGGTCGCAGACTCGCATCTGCGCGTCGATCACCGGCGAAGCCAACCTGCTGTGCACCGCACTGCTGCACCGCATCGAGGACCTCGATGAGCTCATTGCCCGGATCTCGACGATGACGTCCGGGATCGAAATCCTCGAGCACCATCTCGTACTGGAGTCGGTCAAGTCCTGGGGCCGGCTGCTCGACGACCGCGGCTTCAGCGTCGGAGTGATACCGGTCGATCTGTGGGCGCCGCCGTGAGCGGAACGCGTCCAGAAGATCGGGGCCTAGGCGGCGGCTCGGGCCGCCACCGCCTGATCGAACCGGTCGAGCACCGTCTCGGCCACCAGCCGGTGTGCACCCAACGGCGCGGCCATGAGAATGTCTGCGGGCCCGGCGATTCCGGCGACCCTGTCGGTGATACGGCCCGGCGCGATGAACCACGGCGCCATCACGATGCGGCGCGCACCGGCCCGCCGCAGCATGTCCAGGCCGCCCGTCACCGATGGGTACGGTCCGGTGGCATAGGCCACCCGCACACCAGCCCATCGGGTGCCGTCGGCGAGCGCGCCGGCCAGGGCCGAGGTGCGGGCATTGGCCTCGGCCCGCGAGGAGCCGACCGCCACCACCAGCACACCCAGATCTCGATCGCCGGGGCCGACGGCGGCCTCTGCGAGGCGCTCGCGCATGACCGTGAGCAACCGCGGGTCCTCACCCAGCGTGTCGGCCTGGATCACATCGGCGCCCGCCTCGGCGACCATCGCGGGAATGTCCACCCGGGCGTGGTAGGCACTGGCCAGCAGCAGGGGAGCGACGACTGCCGGTGCGTCATCCAGCCCGACGAGGACGTCACGCAGGTTGGGAGAGTTCTTCTCGCAGAACGCGACCCGAACATCGAGACCCGGGCGCGCCAGGCGGATGTGCTCGGCCACCGCGTAGGTAGTCGCCGCAGAGCGCGGGTCGGCGCTGCCGTGCGCGGTGAGGATCATCGGACACGAACGCAGCGACCCGAGAACGGGGTCGGGCCTCACGAAGCGTGCAGCCCGCACTCGGTCTTGGTCAGGCCCTGCCAGCGACCGCTGCGGGGATCGGCGCCCTCGACCGGCTTCGCCGTGCACGGCGCACACCCGATCGACGGATACCCTTCGTCGACAAGAGGATTCACCAGTACGCCGTGCGTCTCGATGTAGGCGTTCATGTCCTCGTCGGTCCATGCCGCCAGCGGGTTGATCTTCACCAGGTTGAACGCCTCGTCGAAACTGATCAGCGGGGCGTTGGCGCGGGTGGGTGCCTCGACGCGGCGGATGCCGGTGACCCAGGCCGAATAACCCGCCAGCGCCTTGCGTAGCGGCGTCACTTTGCGCAACCGGCAGCACTCGTTGGGATTGCTGGCGAACAGGTCCTTGCCCAACAACCGGTCCTGCTCGGCGACGCTGTTCTCGGCGGTGACATTGACGACGGTGACGTCGTAGACGGCCTCCACCGCGTCGCGGGTCCCGATGGTCTCGGCGAAGTGGTAGCCGGTATCCAGGAACAGCACGTCCACACCGGGCCGGACCTTGGCGGCCAGGTCGACCAGCACCGCGTCCTGCATGTTGGAGGCCACCACGTAGTCGGAGCCGAAATGCCGATCGGTCCAGGCCAGCAGTTCGGCGGCGGTTGCGCCGGCCAGTTCGGCGGCACCCTGCTCGGCAAGCTGCCGCAACTCGGCCTCGGTCACTCGATCCACCTCAATACTCATTGCTGCTCTCCAGCGCTCATCGCAGATCTGCTTCGTCGGCCCGTACGGCCCACTCGGCGAAACGCTCGCCGTCCTGTCTTTGTTTCACGAAGTTGCGCACCACTCGCTCGATGTAGTCGCCGAGCTCGGTAGAGAGCACTTTGTGCTGGCGCAGCTTGCGGCCGAAACCGCTGTCCAGGCCCAGGCTGCCGCCCAGGTGAACCTGGAACCCTTCCTCCGGGCCGTCGCCGTCGTCGACCATCTGACCCTTGAAGCCGATATCGGCGATCTGGATGCGGGCGCACGAGTTCGGGCAGCCGTTGATGTTCACTGTCACCGGCACGTCGAGTTCGGAGTTGATGTCCGCGAGTCGCTTCTCGAGGTCGGGCACCAGGGTCTGGGCGCGCACCCGAGTCTCGGCGAAGCTCAGCTTGCAGAACTCGATTCCCGTGCAGGCCATCAGGTTGCGGCGCCAGTGCGATGGTGTCGACGGCAGGCCCAGGGCGTCGAGGTCGCTGCGCAGCTCGTCCAACTTGTCGTCGGGCACGTCGAGGATGACCAGCTTCTGATACGGGGTGAACCTGATCCGGTCAGAACCGACCTGCTCGGCCAGTTCGGCGACCTTGGTCAGGATCGTGCCCGACACCCGGCCGGCGATCGGTGCCACGCCAACGGCGTTGAGCCCGTTCTTGAGCCGCTGCACGCCGACATGATCGATGGGACGGGGGACCGGCTGCGGTGCGGGACCGTCGATCAGCGGTCGCTTCAGGTACTCGGTCTCGAGAACTTCGCGGAATTTTTCTACGCCCCAGTCCTTGATGAGGAACTTCAACCGGGCCTTCGCACGCAGCCGCCGGTAGCCGTAGTCGCGGAACACACTGACGACGGCCTCCCACACGTCGGGCACTTCCGCCAGTGGCACCCACGCACCGACCCGCTGGGCCAGCATCGGGTTCGTCGACAGGCCACCGCCGACCCACAGGTCGAAACCGGGGCCGTGCTCGGGGTGCTCGACGCCGATGAAGGCCACGTCGTTGACCTCGTGGACCACGTCCTGCAGGCCACTGATCGCGGTCTTGAACTTGCGCGGCAGGTTCGAATACTCCGGCTTGCCGACGTAGCGGCGGACGATCTCGTCGATCGCCGGGGTACCGTCGATGATCTCGTCGAGCGCCTCTCCTGCTAACGGGGAGCCCAGGACCACGCGTGGGCAGTCACCGCACGCCTCGGTGGTCTGCAAGCCGACCTCGTCGAGGCGGCGCCAGATCTCGGGCACGTCCTCGACCCGAATCCAGTGGAACTGCACGTTCTCGCGGTCGCTGATGTCGGCGGTATCGCGGGCGAACTCGGTGGAAATACCGCCGAGCGTGCGCAGCGCAGCGGCGCTCAGGGCGCCGCCGTCACTGCGCACCCGCAGCATGAAGAACTCGTCTTCGAGCATGTCGGTGTTCTCGTCACCGGTCCAGGTGCCGTCATAGCCGGGTTTGCGCTGGGTGTAGAGCCCCCACCAGCGCATCCGGCCGCGCAGGTCCTGCTTGTCGATGCTGTCGAAGCCCTGCTTGGCGTAGATGCTCTCGATGCGGGCGCGGACGTTGAGCGCGTCGTCGTCCTTCTTGAATTGCTCGTTGGGGTTGAGCGGCTCTCGCTCGCCCAGGGCCCACTGGCCCTCGCTGCGCTGCTTGGATGCGCGCGCGGTCTCGGTCGGCTGACTCATGGGGTGTGCTCCTCATGTCAAGGAGCTGGCGTTCGGATCACGAAAACCACCGGTGGGCTGTTCCGGCGGCGAAGATCCGTCGGCCAGCTGAATACAGGTGGGCGGGTCTACGACGTCAAGCCGGACAACAACACGTACACACGCGCTTGAAATCGACATGCCGCCGAGCCACCAGTGCGACACCGCGCAGGGGCAGGGGGGCTGTCATGCCGGCCATTCTGCCACGAACACCGGCAACAGCTCGAATCGGGCCAGATTTTGACTCATGGTGAGCGCAATGCGGGTTCTGCGACACTGGCAGCATGTCGGCTGTTCCCGCGCCGGGCGTCCTGCCCGACCTCACCCCGGTACCGGGCACGGCCTTCGGCATCTACGTCCATGTGCCGTTCTGCGCCACTCGTTGCGGCTACTGCGATTTCAACACCTATACCGCCGGCGAGCTAGGCGGAGCCACCCCGCAGGGCTGGCTGGCCGCGTTGCGTGCCGAACTCGCGATCGCCGCCGAACTGGTGGGCGAGGTGCCGGTCGACTCGGTGTTCGTCGGCGGTGGCACCCCATCCCTGCTCGGCGGTGCGGGACTGGCTGATGTGCTGGCCGCCGTGCGCGACAACTTCCGGCTGGCTCCTGGCGCGGAGGTCACCACCGAAGCCAACCCCGAGTCCACGTCGGCGGAGTTCTTCGCGCAGATCAGGACGGCCGGCTACACCCGAGTATCGCTGGGCATGCAATCGGTGGTGCCGCGGGTGCTGGCGGTGCTGGATCGAACCCATTCGCCGGGCCGGGCGCTGCGCGCGGTCGCCGAGGCCACCGCGGCCGGCTTCGAGCACCTCAACATCGACCTCATCTACGGCACGCCGGGGGAGTCCGACGACGACCTGCTGCGCTCGGTGGACGCTGCCCTGTCGGCCGGCGTCGACCACGTCTCGGCCTACGCCCTGGTCGTCGAGGACGGGACCGCGCTGGCGCGGCGGGTGCGGCGCGGAGAGGTCGCCTCACCCGACGACGATGTGCTGGCGCATCGCTACGAATTGCTCGACGAGCGGCTCACGGCGGCGGGGCTGGGCTGGTATGAGGTGTCGAACTGGAGTCGTCCCGGCGGGCAGTGCCGGCATAACATCGGCTACTGGAACGGCGGGCAGTGGTGGGGCGCCGGTCCGGGTGCGCATGGCTTCGTCGGCGATACCCGATGGTGGAATGTTAAGCGCCCCAATGCCTACGCGGACGTTTTGGCCGATGGACGGCTGCCGGTCGCCGACTTTGAACGACTCGACGCACACGACCGGCACGTCGAAAACGTGTTGCTGCAGATCAGGTTACGTGCCGGCTTGCCGCTGGAGTTGCTCACCGACACCGAACTGGAACGGGCCGCTGACGCGGTGACGGCGGGTCTGTTGAGTCGCGACTCGCAGCGGTTGGTGCTCACCGGCCGTGGCCGGCTACTCGCCGACGCGGTGGTGCGTGACATCCTCGACGACTAGCGAATTGGTGCACGCGGCAAGGCCTCGGGGGCCCGGGCTGGCGATCGTGGAGGCACACGAGGGTGGCGATCAGACCGCCGAGGACTGACCGCCCGCACCGAGGTCCATGTCGTGGATCCGGGCGTGTAATACGGTGCGATTGCGCAGCGCGGCGCGGACCGCTCGATGCAGGCCGTCTTCGAGGTAGACGACGCCGTGCCACCTGACCGCGTGCGGAAACAGGTCGCCGTAAAACGTCGAGTCTTCGGACAGCAGGCGATCGAGTGCCAGCACCGTCGTCGTCGTCACCAACTCGTCGAGGCGGATCTGTCGCGGCGGGATCTGTGACCAGTCCCGGTACGTGAGGCCGTGCTCGGGATACGGCTTGCCCTCCCGAACGCCCTTGAAGATCATCGGAGCGTTGTCCCGACCAAAGCCCCCCGACCTGGCGTCACCATTCGAGCAAGGCTAGTCGTTGACCGCGGCAATGGCAGCAGGTAGTCGAGCTCTGCCACCCGGCACGAGGTAGCACTCGAACAGCGCGGGTGCTAATGGCGGGCGATGATGTCCGTAAAATGGAAGCGACTTGGAGGTGTACCAGATGGGAAGTGCCGACGACCGTCGCTTTGAGGTCCTCCGTGCCATCGTCGCCGACTTCGTCGCGACAAAGGAACCGATCGGCTCCAAGGCCCTCGTCGAGCGTCACAACCTCGGTGTGTCCAGCGCCACTGTGCGCAACGACATGGCCGTGTTGGAAGCCGAGGGATACATCGCCCAGCCGCACACCAGCTCGGGGCGGGTGCCGACGGAGAAGGGCTACCGGGAGTTCGTCAACCGGATCGACGAGGTCAAGCCGCTGTCGGGCTCGGAACGCCGGGCGATCCTGCAGTTCCTGGAGTCCGGAGTCGACCTCGACGACGTGCTGCGCCGCGCGGTTAAGCTGCTCGCGCAGCTGACCCGCCAGGTCGCGATCGTGCAGTATCCGACGCTGTCCACCTCGACCGTGCGTCACCTCGAGGTCGTGGCTCTGACGCCGGCCCGGCTGCTGATGGTGGTGATCACCGACTCCGGCCGTGTCGACCAGCGCATCGTCGAGCTCGGCGACACGATCGACGAGCACCAGCTTTCTCAGCTACGTGAGCTGCTCGGGCAGGCGTTGGAAGGCAAGCGGCTCGCGGCGGCATCGATCGCGGTGGCCGATCTGGCAGCCCGGCTCGACGGCTCGGGTGGGTT
The DNA here is from genome assembly GCF_004745805.1 of Mycolicibacterium sp. CH28. Lineage (GTDB taxonomy): Bacteria > Actinomycetota > Actinomycetes > Mycobacteriales > Mycobacteriaceae > Mycobacterium. The sequence goes on from NZ_SRLQ01000001.1 coordinate 497,201, forward strand.
AGGTGATGCCGTCGGCCGGTCGGCAACCGTGCTGTTGGAGTCGCTCGTCGAGCACAACGAGGAACGACTGCTGATGGGCGGCACCGCCAACCTGACCCGCAATACCGCGGACTTCGGTGGATCCCTGCGCTCAATCCTGGAAGCACTCGAGGAACAAGTGGTGGTGCTTCGGCTGCTGGCCGCCCAGGAGGATGCAGGTAAGGTCACGGTGCGCATCGGCCACGAGACCGAGGCCGAGCAAATGGTCGGCACCTCGGTGGTGTCCACGACCTACGGCAGCTCGGGCACGGTCTTCGGCGGCATGGGTGTGTTGGGACCGACCCGGATGGACTATCCGGGAACTATCGCCAATGTCGCGGCTGTTGCGATGTACATCGGCGATGTCTTAGGCGGCCGGTAACGGCGAGAGCCGCGTACGGGCGAGGATTCGAAAGGTCAAGAGTGGCACGGGACTACTACGGCTTGCTCGGGGTGAGCCAGGGCGCCAGCGATCAGGAGATCAAGCGCGCCTATCGAAAGCTGGCCCGCGAGCTGCATCCTGACGTCAACCCCGACGAGGACGCTCAGCATCGGTTCAAGGAGATCAGCGCCGCCTATGAGGTGCTGTCCGATCCGGAGAAGCGTCGCATCGTCGACCTCGGTGGCGACCCCCTCGAAGGCGCCGCCTCGGCCAACGGCTTCGGCGGTTTCGGTGGGCTCGGCGACGTCTTCGAAGCCTTCTTCGGCGGCGGCACCGCATCGCGCGGGCCGGTCGGCCGGGTGCGCCCGGGCTCGGACTCGCTGCTGCGGATGCGGCTTGACCTGTCCGAGTGCGCCACCGGCGTGACCAAGCAGGTCACCGTCGACACGGCCGTGCTGTGCGACCTTTGCCAGGGCAAGGGCACTCACGGCGACTCGGTGCCGGTCACCTGCGATACCTGCGGTGGCCGCGGTGAGGTGCAGAGCATCCAGCGCTCGCTGCTCGGGCAGGTCATGACTTCGCGTCCCTGCCCAACCTGCCGCGGGGTGGGCGAGGTGATCCCGGACCCGTGTCACCGCTGCGGCGGCGACGGCCGGGTGCGCGCCCGCCGCGACATCAGCGTGAAGATCCCGGCCGGCGTCGGTGACGGGATGCGGGTCCGGCTGGCCGCGCAGGGTGAGGTCGGGCCCGGTGGTGGACCCGCGGGCGACCTCTACGTCGAGGTCCACGAGCAGCAGCACGACATCTTCATCAGGGACGGCGACGACCTGCACTGCACCGTGTCGGTGCCGATGGTCGACGCCGCACTGGGTACCAGCGTGACCGTCGAAGGCATCATCGACGGGCCGATCGAGATCGCCATTGCGCCCGGGACCCAGCCCGGCTCGGTGAGCACGCTGCGCGGGCACGGGATGCCGCATCTGCGTTCGGGCGCCCGAGGTGACCTGCACGCCCACATCGAGGTGAGTGTGCCGGGCAAGCTGGATGCCCGAGCCAAGGAACTGCTGGTCGAGTTCAAGGCCCGCGGCAATGAGGAGGCGCAGGTCAAGTCCACGCACGCCGCGACGGCCAACTCCGGCGGGGGCCTGTTCAACCGGTTGCGCGAAACGTTCAGCGGTCGCTGAGGCGGTGGCCGACACCCTGTTCTACGCCGACGCCATCCCGGCGGTCGGTGACGTCGCCGTCGTCGACGGCGACGAAGGGTTCCATGCGGCCACGGTGCGCCGCATCCGGCCCGGCGAGGTGCTGTTGCTCTCCGATGGTGCCGGGGCGTTGGCCCGCTGCGAAGTCGAGGAAGCGGGCAAGCGGGGATTGACGGCCCGGGTGGTGCAGCGCTGGACGGCGCCGCGGCCCGCTCCGGCGGTGACCGTCGCGCAGGCCATCCCCAAAGCGGAACGCTCTGAGCTGGCGATCGAGCTGGCCACCGAGGCCGGTGCCGACGATTTCATCGCCTGGCAGGCGGCGCGCTGCGTGGCGCGCTGGGATTCTGAGCGGGCCGAGAAGGGCCTGCGCCGCTGGCGCGCTGTGGCTCGCTCGGCCGCCCGGCAATCGCGGCGCGCCTATATCCCCGAGATCAGCGGCCCGCTGGGGACCGCCGGGCTTGCGGGTCTGACCGCCGAGCGGGTCGCCGGGGGCGGGCTGGTGCTCGCCCTGCACGAATCCGCCGAGCGACCGCTCGCTGATATTCCAGTGGAGCAAGCGGATTCGATCCTGCTGGTCGTCGGTCCCGAGGGTGGGATCAGTGACGCCGAGCTCGCCGAGCTGGTCGCGGCCGGTGCCACCGCGATCCGGCTGGGTCCCACGGTGCTGCGCACCTCGACGGCAGCCGCCGTCGCGCTCGGGGCGCTCGGCGTGCTGACCCCGCGGTGGGCCATCGGCTGAGGAGGGCTCGGGGCGCTGACCCACGCCGCCGTCATCCCAAGTGCGGATTAACCGGTGGGAGGTGTTCCGTCCTGGCGGTAAACTGGGGTTTCGAGTTGACCGGAAACCCAGAAAGCAGGCTTCGAAGACCACGTGACGCCCCGCGAGACAACCGCTGCTCGCCCCGATGACCGCAGCTCGGTGCGCAGCAGCATGACTGTTCCGCCCGACCTCGTCGTGGGCCTGTTGGGTTCCGCCGACGAGAATCTGCGCGCACTGGAGCGCAGCCTTTCCGCCGAGCTGCACGTCCGAGGCAACACCGTCACCCTGTCGGGCGACGCCGCCGACGTCGCGCTGGCCGAGCAGGTCATCTCCGAACTGATTGCCATCGTGGCGGGCGGACAGACGCTGTCGCCGGAGGCGGTGCGGCACAGCATCGGCATGGTTTCGGGCGCCGACAACGAGTCGCCCGCCGAGGTGCTGACCCTGGACATCCTGTCCCGGCGTGGCAAGACGATCCGGCCCAAGACGCTGAATCAGAAGCGCTACGTCGATGCCATCGACGCCAACACCATCGTGTTCGGCATCGGGCCGGCGGGCACCGGCAAGACCTATCTGGCGATGGCCAAGGCCGTCAACGCGCTGCAGACCAAACAGGTCACCCGCATCATCTTGACCCGACCGGCGGTGGAAGCCGGTGAGCGCCTTGGCTTTCTGCCCGGCACGCTGAGTGAGAAGATCGATCCCTATCTGCGTCCGCTCTACGACGCGCTGCACGACATGATGGACCCGGACGCGATCCCGAAGTTGTTGAGCGCGGGCGTGATCGAGGTCGCACCGCTGGCATATATGCGTGGTCGCAGCCTCAACGACGCGTTCATCATTCTCGACGAGGCGCAGAACACCACCGCCGAGCAGATGAAGATGTTCCTCACCCGGCTGGGGTTCGGCTCCAAGATCGTGGTCACCGGCGACATCACCCAGGTCGACCTGCCCGGCGGGGCCAGGTCCGGGCTGCGGGCGGCGATGGATGTCCTCGATGGGATCGACGACATCCACTTCGCCCAGCTCACCAGCGCCGACGTGGTACGCCACCGGCTGGTGTCGGAGATTGTCGACGCCTATGCCAGGGCCGAACAGCCGGCATTGGTGAACCGCGCCCAGCGACGCTCGACACGGCGATAGGAGCGGATCGAACATGACTATCGAGGTGTCCAACGAATCCGGCCTCGACGTTTCCGAAGCGGAACTGATCAGCGTCGCCCGCTTCGTGATTCGCCGAATGAACGTCAACCCGGCCGCCGAGTTGTCGATGGTGCTGCTGGATACCAACGCGATGGCCGATCTGCACATGCGCTGGATGGACCTGCCCGGCCCCACCGACGTGATGAGCTTTCCGATGGACGAGCTCGAGCCAGGCGGCCGCCCGGATGCACCCGAGCCGGGCCCGGCGATGCTGGGTGACGTCGTGCTGTGCCCGCAATTCGCCGCCGACCAGGCCACCGCCGCCGGGCACAGCCTCGGCCAGGAACTGGCCCTGCTGACCGTGCACGGTGTGCTGCACCTGCTGGGCTACGACCACGCCGAGCCCGACGAGGAAAAAGAGATGTTCGCCCTGCAGCGCCAATTGCTCGAGGAGTGGGTGGCCGAGCAGGTCGACGCTTACCACCAGGACCGGCAGATCGAGAAGGACCGGCGGCTGCTCGACAAGTCGCGGTATTTCGACGAGCCGTGACGGGTCTGGCTCCGCTACTCGGTGCGATCACGCTCGTCGCGCTGGGCGGTCTGTTCGCCGCGATCGACGCCGCCATCAGCACCGTGTCGGTGGCTCGCGTCGAGGAACTGGTTCGAGACGAGCGGCCGGGCGCCCTGCGGCTGGCCAGGATCATGGCGGAACGGCCCCGCTACATCAATCTCGTCGTGCTGCTGCGCATCGCCTGCGAAGCGGCCGCGACCGTCCTGCTGGTCGCCTTCCTCTGGGATGACCTCGGACTGAAGTGGGGCCTGGTCGCCGCCGCCGCCATCATGACCGTCGCCAGCTTCGTAGTGATCGGCGTGGGTCCCCGCACCATCGGCCGACAGAACGCGTACAGCATTGCGCTCGCGTCGGCGGTTCCGCTGCAAGCCATTTCGGTGCTGCTGACACCGATCAGCCGGTTGTTGATCGTACTGGGTAACGCGCTGACCCCCGGTCGTGGATTTCGCAACGGCCCGTTCGCCTCCGAGATCGAGCTGCGCGAGGTGGTCGACCTGGCCCAGCAGCGCGGTGTGGTGGCCGACGACGAACGCCGGATGATCCAGTCGGTGTTCGAACTGGGCGATACCACCGCGCGGGAGGTGATGGTCCCGCGCACCGAGATGGTGTGGATCGAGTCCGACAAGACCGCGGCCCAGGCCACCTCGCTGGCGGTGCGCAGCGGCCATTCCCGCATCCCGGTCATCGGGGAGAACGTCGACGACGTTATCGGCGTGGTCTATCTCAAAGACTTGGTGCAGCGCACCTATTACTCGACCAACAGCGGCCAGGACACGGTGGTGACCGAGGTCATGCGCCCGGCGGTGTTCGTCCCCGACTCCAAGCCGCTCGACGACCTGCTGCGCGAGATGCAGCGCGACCGCAAACACATGGCGTTGCTCGTCGACGAGTACGGCGCCATCGCCGGGCTGGTGACCATCGAGGACGTGCTCGAGGAGATCGTCGGCGAGATCGCCGACGAGTACGACACCGACGAGGTGGCACCGGTGGAGGACCTGGGTGGCAACAGGTTCCGGGTGTCGTCCCGGTTGCCGATCGAGGATCTCGGGGAGCTCTACGACATCGAGTTGTCCGACGACCTCGACGTCGACACCGTCGGTGGGTTGTTGGCACTTGAGCTCGGCCGCGTCCCGCTGCCGGGTGCCGAGGTGGTCTCGCATGGGCTGCGGTTGCGCGCCGAGGGCGGTCCTGACCATCGCGGCCGGGTGCGGATCGGCACCATCCTGGTCAGCCGCACCGAACTGGAAGAAGGCAACGAACATGAGTGACGCTTTGGATGCCGAAGACGCCAAGCTGGTGGTGCTCGCGCGCGCAGCGATGGCCCGCGCCGAAGCCGCCGAGGGTGCGGCCGTGCGCGACCTCGACGGGCGCACCTATGCCGGCGCACCGGTCGCCCTGTCGGCGTTGCCGCTGACCGGCCTGCAGGCCGCGGTGGCCGCCGCGGTGTCCAGCGGCGCAACGGGTTTCGAGGCGGCGGCGTTGGTCGGTGGTTCGACCGACGATGCCGGGGTGGTGGCGGTCCGGGAACTGTCGCCGGCCGCGGCGATCATTGTCACCGACCGTGCGGGGGCTGCGCTGTGAACGAGTTTCACTCCGGCTTCGTCTGCCTGGTCGGCAGGCCAAACACCGGCAAGTCCACCCTGACCAACGCGCTGGTCGGCTCCAAGGTGGCGATCACCGCCGACCAACCGCAGACCACCCGGCACACCATCCGCGGCATCGTGCACCGCCCGGAGTTCCAGATCGTGATGGTCGACACCCCGGGATTGCACCGGCCGCGCACCCTGCTCGGTAAGCGCCTCAATGACCTGGTGCGCGACACCTACTCCGAGGTCGATGTGGTCGGGCTGTGCATCCCCGCCGACGAGGCGATCGGCCCAGGGGACCGGTGGATCTACGAGCAGATCCGGGCCGTGGCACCCAGGACCACCCTGGTTGTCATCGTCACCAAGATCGACAAGGTGCCCAAGGAGCGTGTCGCTGCGCAGTTGCTTGCCGTGCACGAGTTGGTCGGGGACACCGCCGCGGAGATCGTTCCGGTTTCGGCCACCACCGGCGAACAGGTCGACCTGCTCATTGACGTGCTAGCTGGTCAGCTGCCACCCGGACCGGCGTTCTACCCCGACGGTGAACTCACCGACGAGCCCGAAGAGATGCTGATGGCCGAGCTCATCCGGGAGGCGGCCCTGGAAGGGGTACGGGATGAGTTGCCGCACTCGCTGGCGGTGGTGATCGAGGAGATCGAGCCGCGCCCCGACCGTGACGACCTGATCGATGTCCGGGCGGTGCTCTACGTGGAACGCGACAGCCAGAAGGGCATCGTGATCGGTAAGGGCGGGGCTCGGCTCAAAGAGGTCGGCACGGCCGCGCGCACTCAGATCGAGAAGCTGCTGGGCACCAAGGTGTACTTGGACCTGCGGGTCAAGATCGCCAAGAACTGGCAGCGTGATCCCAAACAGCTTGGCCGGCTAGGGTTCTAGCTCACGGACGGCCGGGGTGTTCCACCACGCCTCGGGCTGCTCGTTGGCCCAGCCGTTGATGGCTTCCAGCTCGGCGGCCAGTGAGATCAGCAGCGGCTCGCTGTCGGCCGGGCCCATCAGCTGAACACCGATCGGCAGGCCGTCGGTGGTGAAACCGGCCGGAATGTTGATCGACGGCCACCCCAGCACGTTCCAGGGGAAGGTGACCGGACAGGCCGCGATCATGGCCCGGTCGGTGGCCGTGGGTCCGAGTTCGTCGAACTTCCGGGCCAGTGGCGGCGGCTGCGCGGTAGTCGGGGCCAGCACGACGTCGACGGAGCTGAAGATCTCCCCGACGCGGTGGTGCAGCATCGGCTCACTGGCGCGAGCGCGGCGCAGCAGCGACCGCGACAGCAGCCGGCCGATCCGCAGGTTGGCTTCGGTCCTGGCGTCGAACGTCACGTCCTCGCCGAGCCGGTCGGCCCAGTCCAGCAGCCCGGCGGTCGACCGGGGCAGAAATGTCAGGGGCAGCCGCAGCCCGTAGTTCGGGTTGCCCTCCAGCACGGTGTGCCCCAGCATGCCCAGCTGTTCGGCGACGGTGGTCAGCGCGGCCCGGATCTCCGGGTGCAGCTTGGCGCTGAAGAAGGTGAACGGAAACCGGGTCGACAGCGCGACTTTCAGCGGTCCCGGCGCCCGGCCGGCGTAGTCGGCCATCCGCACCACCGCTGGTTTGTGCAGGTCGTCCTCGGCATTGCCGGACGCGGCGTCGAGAACCAGCGCGGCGTCGGCGACCGTGCGCGCGAGTACGCCGTTGACGGTGATGCCGTTGAACGGGTCACGCAGCGGCCAGGTGGAGATGCGACCGCGCTGCGGCTTGATGCCGACCAGGTGGGTCCAGGCCGCAGGCACCCGGACACTGCCCGCCCCGTCCGACCCGATGGCCGCGGCGACCAGCCCGGCGGCGACGGCGGTCGCGCTGCCTCCCGAGGAGCCGCCCGGGGTGTGCTTGCGTGACCACGGGTTGCGGGTGTGCCCGAAGGCTGGGCCGCTGGTGAACGGCCACTGTCCCAGCTCGCAGCAGTTGGTCTTGCCAACGATCACCGCGCCGGCCACCCGGAGCCGACGAACCACCTCGGAGTCCTCGGTGGCCGGACGGATGCGCCCGCCGGTCCCGAAGGAGGTCGGTACTCCGGCGATATCGACGTCGTCCTTGACCGCGATGGGGATGCCGAGCAGCAGCGCCTGCTCCCCGGCGGCGCGGCGCCGGTCGGCCTCGGCGGCCTCGGCCAGCGCGGATTCGGTCAGCACGACGCGAAAGGCGTTGAGGGTGGACTGGCTGGCTGAGATCGCCCGCAGCGAGCGGCGGACCAGTTCGACCGAGGTCACCGCGCCGCTGGCCAGTTGGTAGAGCTGGTCACCGACGGTGGGAAACCGCTCCGGCCTGCTCAAACTCGCATGAGTTGTCATGGCGACGTCGAGACTAACGGCGCGGGGCCGCGCTTATGTCGCATTGCAGTGGGAAACTTCTCTGATGCGGCTGTACCGGGATCGTGCGGTCGTGCTGCGCCAGCACAAGCTCGGTGAAGCCGACCGCATCGTCACCCTGCTGACTCGCGACCACGGCCTGGTCCGCGCGGTCGCCAAGGGGGTGCGCCGTACCCGCAGCAAGTTCGGGTCCCGGCTGGAGCCGTTCGCGCACATCGACGTCCAATTGCACCCCGGCCGCAATCTGGACATCGTCACCCAGGTGGTGTCGATCGATGCCTTCGCCACCGACATCGTCAGCGACTACGGCCGCTACACCAGCGCCTGTGCGGTGCTGGAGACCGCCGAGCGGCTCGCCGGGGAGGAGCATGCGCCAGCTCCGGCGCTGCATCGGCTCACGGTCGGAGCACTGCGGGCGGTGGCAGACGGCGCGCGGTCCCGTGAGCTGGTCCTGGACGCCTACCTGTTGCGGGCGATGGGCATCGCTGGCTGGGCGCCGTCGCTGACCGAGTGTGCGCGGTGCGCGGCGCCGGGCCCGCACCGCGCCTTCCACATCGCCGCCGGTGGCAGCGTGTGCATGCACTGCCGACCGTCGGGCTCGACCACGCCGCCGCAGGCGGTGCTGGACCTGATGTCGGCGCTGCACGACGGCGACTGGGAGACCGCGGAGGCCTCGTCGTCGTCGCACCGCAGTCATGCCAGCGGATTGGTCGCCGCGCACCTGCAGTGGCATCTGGAACGTCAGCTGCGGACGCTGCCGCTGGTGGAGCGTGTCTACCGGCAGCCCGCTATCCACGGTAAGGAGATGTTCAGGCAGGATGTGCCCCATGGCGATGAACCGGGTGACCAGCTCGTGGCGGGGGGCTGAGCGCAGGCGGAAGGAACAATTTCCCCAGCTGCCTCCGGCTCCCGACGACTACCCGGTGTTCCCCGACACCTCCATCTGGCCGGTGCTGTTCCCGCAGTTGCCGCCTGCGCCGGGAGGCGGGCCGTGTCGTCCGCCTCAGCACACGTCGAAGGCGGTACCGCCGGCCATCCCGGCCGACCAGATGCCCAAACACGTCGCCGTCGTCATGGACGGCAACGGCCGCTGGGCCACCCAGCGCGGGCTCAGCCGCACCGAGGGCCACAAGATGGGCGAGGCGGTGCTGATCGACATCACCTGCGGCGCCATCGAGATCGGCATCAAGCACCTGACGGTGTACGCGTTCTCCACCGAGAACTGGCGACGCAGCGCCGAGGAGGTGCGCTTCCTGATGGGGTTCAACCGCGAGGTGGTGCGCCGCCGGCGGGAGAACCTCGACATCATGGGCGTGCAGATGCGCTGGGTGGGGTCGCGGGCGCGGATGTGGCGCAGCGTCATCAAGGAATTCGATATCGCCGAGAACATGACGACCGACAACGACGTCATCACGGTGAACTACTGCGTCAACTACGGTGGCCGCGCCGAAATCGCCGAAGCCGCACGGCAGATCGCACGCGATGCCGCCGCGGGTCGGATCGATCCCGAGCGGGTCAACGAGGCCACCATCAGCGCGCATCTGCACCGGCCCGATATCCCCGACGTCGATCTGTTCATCCGCACGTCGGGGGAGCAGCGGTCGAGCAACTTCATGCTTTGGCAAGCCGCGTATGCCGAGTACGTGTTCCAGGACAAGCTGTGGCCCGACTATGACCGTCGGGATCTGTGGGCGGCGTGCGAGGAGTACGCCGAACGTAACCGCCGCTTCGGCCGCGCCTGATTTCGTGGAACTGGTAACTCGGCTGGCCGAGGCTCTCGCGGACGTGATGCCCGTCGAGGCGGACCCCGACGGGGCACTGACCGTTCGCTACGAGGGGACCTTCGCATCGCTGCGAACGGTCACCATCGCCGAGGACATCGAGATGGTGTCGATGACGCAGGTTCTGGCCTGGGACCTACCGCTGACCGCCGATCTGCGCAAACGTGTTGCGGCACAGGCCAAGACCACAATGCTGGGCACTGTGACGCTGGGGGAGCAGCCCGGTAAGCGCGGTGATGTGATGCTGCGCTACAACTTCCCGGGTCAAGGACTTGCCGATCGGGCGCTGCAGACGCTGATCCTGATGGTGTTGGCCGGCGGGGTCGACGCCGCCCGCGCGCTGCAGGGCTGACAGCCCATATCCACTCCGGCGGTTCAGCGCTCCTGCAGTGTCGGCAAGGCGACGAAGGCGGCGCGGATGTGCTGCTCGGTGAGGTCGGCCGCCCGCTGTGCGTCACGGGACTCGATTGCGTCGAAGATGCCGTGATGTTGTGCTTGAAGCGTCTGTGACAGCGTCGTCCAGTCGGGGACCTGGCGCATGGCGGCCAGGATGGGGTGGCGCAGCGACGCCCGGATCGCCACCGTCATGTCGGCGACCAGACGATTGCCACTGGCTTCGGCGATGGCGACGTGGAACGCGGTGTCGGCGTCGTTGAACACCTCGCAGTCCAGCCCGGGAGTGTCCATCTGCAACAACGGGATTCGGATGGCGTCGAGTTCGGCCGCGCTGGCGTGTGCGGCGGCCAGTGCGGCGCTGTTTCGTTCCAGCATCACCCGGGCGTCGACGATGTCGACCATCGGGAAGTTCGACAGCGCGACGTGCAGCCGCAGAAAGCGCGTCAGCGCGGCGCTGGGCATGGCGGCGATGAAGGTGCCGGCGTCGGGCCCGGCACCGACGTTGGCGGTGACCACGCCTTGGGCCTCGAGCACCCGAATGGCTTCGCGGACGCCGGCCCGGCTGACCTGTAGCCGGGCGGCCAGCTCGCGCTCGGAGGGGAGCGGATCGCCGACGGTGAGCGCCCCGTGCATGATCTGGTCCTCGATCGCGGCGATCACCAGCTCGTGGGACCGCACCCGTGCGACGGGATTCCACTGCGGTGTGGGCTGGGCGACGTTGGTCATGCATCACTCCCTATCACGGGGGTAGCGGTCAGCGGTGCTCCTGAGAGTCCCGACGCTTCGGGGATTGACTGTGAGCGGGCTCACGCTCTAGTGTACCAACCACCGTGTGGTCAGACCACTAAGAGGTCGGCCCGTTGGAACGTTTGGGCACCCGCATGTACACACCTAATCTGGCTCCGATCGCCGGCAGCCTGTTCTACTCGTCATTGGTGGCGTTGCTACCGCTGCTGGCGGTGTTCATCACCCTCGGGGTCCTGAAGTGGAAGGCGCATTGGGCCGGACTCACCGGCCTTGCCACCGCGCTGGTGGTCGCCGTCGCCGTCTACGGCATGCCCCCGGCGCTGGCCGCGATGTCGGCGACCGAGGGATTCGCGTTCGGCATCTTCCCGATCATGTGGATCGTCCTCAACGCGATCTGGCTCTATGAGCTCACCGTCACAAGCGGGCGGTTCGAGGATTTGCGCCGCGTCATCGACCGGGTCTCCGACGACCCCCGCGTGCAATCGATCATCATCGCGTTCTGCCTGGGCGGCCTGCTGGAGGCGCTGGCCGGGTTCGGCGCGCCGGTGGCGATCACCGGGGTGATGCTCATGTCGATCGGTTTCACCGCCATGCGCGCGGCCGTCGTCGTGCTGGTGGCCAACACGGCACCGGTCGCCTTCGGCGCGATCGCAATCCCCATCATCACCGCGGGCAACCTCACCGGAATTCCGTTCACCGACATCGGTGCCGTGGTGGGCCGCCAGACCCCGCTGCTCGCCCTGTTCGTGCCGTTGATCCTGGTGTTGCTCGCCGACGGCCGGCGCGGTGTCCGTGACGTCTGGCCCATCGCGACGGTGGTCGGTGTCAGCTTCGCGCTGGCCCAGTTCGTCTCCGCCAATTGGCTATCGGTCGAGTTGACCGATGTGATCGCCTCGCTGGTCGGCCTTGCCGCCGCGGTGCTGATGCTGCGGGTGTGGCGGCCGGCCAACACCGCCGCAGCCCGCGAGCGGCTGCTGACCGAGGGCTCCGACGGTTCCACCGGCTCGCCCGCAGCCGGGACCGCAGCGCGGGGTACCACGGCAGTGGATCAACGCGCCGAGACCGAACTCAGCGCAGCGCGCGTGTTCCTGGCGCTGTTTCCCTACCTGCTTGTGGTCGTCATCTTCGCGGTGGCGAAACTGTGGACGCCGGTGAAGGCATGGCTGGCGGGAACGGATACGAAGTTCGGCTGGCCAGGACTGGACGGTCATGTTCTGACCGCCGCCGGTAAACCCTCGGCCTCCACGGTCTACACCCTGGGCTGGCTGTCCTCACCCGGGTCGCTGTTGCTCATCGCCGGCGTCGCCGTGGCAGTGGTGTATCGCATCTCGCTGCTGGAAGCCGCCAGGGTCTACGGCAGCACGGTGCTGAAGCTGAGGTTCTCGATCCTGACCGTCGCGTCGGTGCTGGCGCTGGCCTACGTGATGAACCAGTCGGGCCAGACGATTACGGTGGGGACGTGGATCGCCGGCACCGGCGCGCTATTCGCCTTCCTCTCACCGATTCTCGGGTGGCTCGGTACCGCCGTCACGGGGTCCGACACCAGTGCCAACGCCTTGTTCGCCACACTGCAGCAGACGGCTGCCACCCATGCTGGGATTGACCCGACGCTGCTGGTGGCAGCGAATACCTCCGGAGGAGTTGTCGGCAAAATGATCAGTCCGCAGAACCTCACCATCGCGGCGACCACCGTCGGGCTGCTGGGCCGGGAGTCCGAGATCTTCCGCCGGGTGATCTGGTGGAGCCTGGGCATGCTGGCCGCGCTGTGCGTGCTGATCGGTCTGCAGTCGACGGTCCTGTCCTGGATGCTGCCATGAAGAAAGTGGCTGTCTTCGCGACCTGTTACAACGACACGATGTGGCCCGAGACCCCCAAAGCCGTGGTCCGGTTGCTGCGCCGGCTCGGCTGCGACCCGGTCTTTCCGCCGCAACAGACCTGCTGCGGCCAGATGTTCACCAACACCGGCTACGCCGCCGAGGCGGTTCCGGCCGTGCGCCGTTTCGTGGATGCCTTTTTCGATTGCGACGCGGTGGTGGCCCCGTCGGGATCGTGCGTCGGCTCGGTGCGCCACCAGCACCGCGACGTGGCGGCGCGTTCCGGCGATGCCGGTCTGGAGGCGGCCGTCGCCGACCTGGCCCCCCGGGTCTACGAACTGTCCGAATTCCTCGTCGACGTCCTCGGGGTCACCGACGTCGGGGCCTACTTCCCGCACCGGGTCACCTATCACCCCACCTGCCACTCGCTGCGGATGCTGCGGGTGGGGGACCGGCCGCTGCAGCTGCTGCGCGCGGTCCGGGGTATCGACCTCGTCGACTTGCCGGCCGCGGATCAATGCTGCGGCTTCGGCGGCACGTTCTCGGTGAAGAACGCCGACCTATCGGTGTCGATGGGTGCCGACAAGGCCCGCAACGTCAAGGATTCGGGGGCTGAAGTGCTTGTGGCAGGCGATAATTCGTGTCTCGCGCACGTCGGGGGCATGCTGTCGCGGCAGCGCAGCGGCATCCGCGTCATGCACCTGGCGGAGATCCTCGCGGCCACCGAGGGGAGCGCGTCGTGAGCGGACACCCGCACGTCGGAGTCACCCAAGCGTTCTTGGGGCTGCCCAAGGCGTTGCCGAAGTTCCCGGCCGCCGCCAAAGAGGCGCTGCAGAACTCGGTGCAACGGCGCAACCTGACCCATGCCACCGGCATCATCCGCGGCAAACGCGCCGGCGTGGTGGACGAGCTGGACAACTGGGAAGAACTTCGGCTTGCGGCCGAGGCGGTCAAGGACCGCACGCTGGCCCGCCTCGACGAGTATCTCGAACAGTTTGAAGCCAACGCCACCGCGGCCGGCGCCATCGTGCACTGGGCCCGCGACGCCGAGGAGGCCAACCGCATCGTCGTCGATCTGGTCAAAGCGGCCGGTGCCGACGAAGTCGTCAAGGTCAAGTCGATGGCCACTCAGGAAATCGAGCTCAATGAGGCATTGGCCGCGGCCGGCATCGACGCCTGGGAAACCGACCTCGCCGAACTGATCGTGCAGCTCGGTGACGACTGGCCCAGCCACATTCTGGTGCCGGCGATTCACCGCAACCGGGCCGAGGTGCGCCAGATCTTCCTGCGCGAGATGGGCAAGGTCGGCCGGCCCGCACCCGCCGATCTGACCGACGAACCGCGCCGGCTTGCCGAAGCCGCCCGGCTGCATCTGCGGGAGAAGTTCCTGCGGGCCAAGGTTGCGGTGTCGGGTGCCAACTTCGCCATCGCCGAGACGGGCAGTCTGGTGGTGGTCGAATCGGAGGGCAACGGCCGGATGTGTCTGACGCTGCCGGAAACGTTGATCTCGGTGGTCGGCATCGAGAAGCTGCTGCCGGATTGGCGTGACCTCGAGGTGTTCCTGCAGGTGCTGCCGCGTAGCAGCACGGGGGAGCGGGAGAACCCGTACACCTCGATCTGGACCGGCCCCACCGACGGCGACGGCCCGCGCAACATGCATATCGTCTTGCTCGACAACGGACGTACCAACGTGCTGGCCGACACGCTGGGCCGCCAGGCCCTGCGCTGCATCCGCTGCTCGGCCTGCCTGAATGTGTGCCCGGTCTACGAGCGGGCGGGCGGCCATTCCTACGGCTCGGTGTATCCGGGTCCGATCGGGGCGGTCTTGACCCCCCAATTGCGCGGAACGGCAAGCGAAGTCGACAAATCGCTGCCGTACGCCTCGAGCCTGTGTGGAGCGTGCTTCGACGTCTGCCCGGTGCGGATCGACATCCCGTCGCTGCTGGTGCATCTGCGCACCCGGGTCGTGGACGAAGCGCGCGGCGGGGTGCCGTCGGCTGAAGAGTTGGCCATGAAGGCGGCCAGTTGGATGTTCGCCGACCATCGCCGGCTGGAGGCCGCGCAGGGTGCCGCGGCGCTGGGTGGCCGGGCATTGCGTAGCCGGGCGCTGGGGAGCAAAGAGGTGTTGCGTTCGCTGCCGTGGCCGGCCGGTGGCTGGTCGAGTGCGCGCGATACCCCAATCCCGCCGGCCGAGTCATTCCGGTCGTGGTGGGAGCGCACCGATGGTGGTCGCAACGAGGCGGGCCGACGAGAGGAGGACCGATGACTCGCGCGCGGCAGGAGATTCTCGGGCGGGTGCGGGCCGCGCTGGCCGATCGGCCATCGGCGCCCGAACCCAAGTGGGTCTATGGCGCACCGGTCTCGACCGGCGACCATGACGTCGTCGAGCGATTCATCGAGCGTGCGGCCGACTACCGAGCCACGGTGGTTCGGGTCGACGCCGACGCTGTCGGTTCTGCTGTGGCCGAGGCGCTTTCCGCGGTCCGGGCGACGTCGGTGGTGGGTGACGCCCTGGTGCAATCCCGTTGGGGCGCCGGCGACGGGGTCACCTGGATATCCGAGGACGGGCTGGATGCCAGGCAGCTCGACGGTGTCGACGCCGTCGTCACCACGGCCACCGTGGCGATCGCCAACACCGGGACGATCGTGCTCGATCACGGCCCGGGGCAGGGGCGTCGCGCGCTGAGCCTGATTCCCGACGTGCACGTGTGCGTGGTCGAGAGCGGCCAGATCGTCACCGACGTTCCCGAGGCCGTGAGCCGGTTGGTCGACATCGGCAGCCACACCCGGCCGTTGACCTGGATCAGCGGGCCGAGCGCCACAAGCGATATCGAGCTCGACCGCGTCGAAGGGGTGCACGGCCCGCGCACGCTGTACGTGATCGTGGCCGGCTAAGTCGACTAAGTGCGCTTGCACTCCGCGCAGGTACCGAACAGCTCGATGGTGTGGCTCACGTCGGAAAAGCCGTGGTCCTCCGCCACTTCGGCGGCCCAGGCCTCGACTTCGCGCCCGCTGACTTCGACGGTGGCGCCGCAGCTGCGGCACACCAGGTGATGGTGGTGGTCGGCTCCCTCGCACCGCCGGTACATCGACTCCCCGGTGTCGGTGCGCACCGTGTCCACCAGGTCGGCCGCCGACAGCGACTGCAGTGTGCGATACACGGTGGTCAGGCCGATGTTCTCGCCGCGGCGACGTAGCTCGTCGTACAAGTCCTGGGCGGAGCGGAACTCCTCGACGGTGTCGAGCACTTCGAGAATCGCCGCCCGCTGGCGGGTGGCACGCACCCCGGTGGCCGCAGCGCGCGGCCGAATCTCGGCCCCGGTCATGGCTGCTCCTCGCCGGCGTGGCTGATCGCGGCGACGATGATCTCGGCTAGGTGATGGTCGACGAGCCGGTAGAGCACCTCGCGGCCGGACCGTTCCCCGGCCACCACCCCGGCGGCTTTCAGGATCCGCAGATGCTGACTCACCAGGGGTTGGGGCACGTCCAGGGCGTCGACGAGTTCGTGCACGCAGCGCTGCGATTCCCGCAAGTGCAGCACGATCGCGATGCGCACCGGCGCGGCGAGCGCACGCAATAGCTCGCCGGCACGTTCGAGGATGTCGGTGGGGGGCAACGTCAGGTCAGCGACGTGGCCGTGGGCGGGAGCGGTCATGTCCTCAACCTCCTGCGCAGAGTCACGTTATTGGAAACGATTTCCAGTTAATCGCCACTTTTCCATGCATGATCGCGCATGTCAAAAGGCGTTGTCGTGTCGTGTCCGCGGGCCGGTATGTTTGCCGAGTGGGCTGGCGTTTTCCGGCCGTTTATCCATGCACAGACAGGAGTGGCACCGATCGTGGCGTCCGTGATCGATTCCGTCGTCAACCTGGCCAAGCGACGCGGCCTGGTCTACCAGTCCGGCGAGATCTACGGCGGCACCAAATCGGCGTGGGACTACGGCCCGCTGGGTGTCGAACTCAAGGAGAACATCAAGCGCCAGTGGTGGCGTTCGGTGGTCACCGGCCGCGACGACGTCGTCGGCCTGGACAGCTCGATCATCCTGCCGCGTGAGGTCTGGGTCGCCTCGGGCCACGTCGCGGTGTTCAATGACCCGCTGGTCGAGTGCCTCAACTGCCACAAGCGCCATCGCCAGGATCACCTGCAGGAGGCCTACGCCTCCAAGAAGGGCCTCGACGATCCCGATGCGGTGCCGATGACCGAGATCGTCTGCCCCGACTGCGGCACCAAGGGTCAGTGGACCGAGCCGCGCGACTTCAACATGATGCTCAAGACCTACCTCGGCCCGATCGAATCCGAGGAAGGCATGCACTACCTGCGGCCCGAGACCGCACAGGGCATCTTCGTCAACTTCGCCAATGTGGCCACCACGTCGCGCAAGAAGCCCCCGTTCGGCATCGGCCAGATCGGCAAGAGCTTCCGCAACGAGATCACCCCGGGCAACTTCATCTTCCGCACTCGTGAGTTCGAGCAGATGGAGATGGAGTTCTTCGTCGAGCCGTCGAGCGCCGCGGAATGGCACCAGTACTGGATCGACACCCGCTTGCAGTGGTACGTCGACCTCGGTATCGACCCGGAGAACCTGCGGCTCTACGAGCACCCCAAGGAGAAGCTGTCGCACTACTCGGATCGCACTGTCGACATCGAGTACAAGTTCGGCTTCCACGGTAACCCGTGGGGTGAGCTCGAGGGTGTGGCCAACCGGACCGACTTCGACCTCAAGACGCACTCCGAGCACTCCGGCGTCGACCTGTCGTTCTACGACCAGGCAAGCGAAACCCGTTACGTGCCATACGTGATCGAGCCGGCGGCGGGATTGACGCGTTCGTTGATGGCATTCCTCGTCGACTCCTACCGTGAAGACGAGGCGCCCAACGCTAAGGGTGGCGTGGACAAGCGGACCGTCCTGCGGCTGGACCCGCGGTTGGCGCCGGTGAAGGCCGCAGTGCTGCCGCTGTCACGGCATGCCGACCTCAGCCCCAAGGCCAAGGATCTGGCGGCGGAGCTGCGCAAGTACTGGAACATCGAGTTCGACGATGCCGGTGCGATCGGCCGGCGCTACCGCCGCCAGGACGAGATCGGCACCCCGTACTGCGTGACGGTCGACTTCGACACCCTCGAGGATCACGCGGTCACCGTGCGTGAGCGCGACGAGATGACCCAGGAACGCATCGGCATCGATTCGGTCGTCGACTACCTGGCCACCCGGCTCAAGGGGTAACCCCTAGAACCGGCCCCCGCCGCCCAGCATCCCGCCGCCGCCTCCTCCGGAGGATCCCTGCGATCCGCCGTAGGTGGTCGACGTCCAGCCACCACCGGATCCGCCGCGCATGCCGCCGGACAGGATGTTGCCCAGGATGATCCCGCCGATCACCGCGCCCATGTTCGACGATCCGCCGCCGTGACGGTTCATGTAGGCCTGCTGGGCATGCTGCACGTCGTTGTTGGCCAGTTGCTGGGCCTGGGCGGCCAGCATCGACGCGCCGTTGGCGTGGGCGATCGCCTCGGTGATATTGGCGGTCTTCTTGGTCTGCGCGGCTTCCAGTTGGCGCACCGCTTCGTTGAGCCGGGTTCGTGCCTCGGGCCCGACGCTGCCGCGCCGGGTGTCGATGTAGTCCGACACCGACCGCACCCGCGACTGCGCGGTGAACAATGCCTGGTCGTAGGACCGGCCCAGTCGCTCGGCGGCTTCACGCTCCTGGGACACCGCGTCCAGCAGCCGGTCCAGGTCGGCATCGGCCTGGGTCAGCTGGGTGAACGTCCCCAGCGGGTCGGCGGTGCCGTTGGACTGAGCGGTCGTCACCGCGGTGACAGCCGCGTCGCGCGCCGCCGACAGCTCGGCGGTGTTGGTCAGGCCGCCCTGGGCGAGTTGCGCGCCGGCCTGGTTGATGCCCTGCTGGATGTCGGCGATCGCCGCCGGCAGCGTGGCCACCGCCCGCCTGATGTCGCTGGCCGCGCTGTCTACCGCGTCGAGCATCGAACTGGCTTGTTGCAGAGCCGCTTCGGCGGCCCGCACGCAGTCCACCAATTCGGTCTGCTTGCCGGCGCCGGGCTTGGCCACCAGTTCCCGCGCGCGGCTGATCGACTGGTCGGCGAAGGCCAGCCGTTCCTTGGCGGCGTTGACATTTCGGCTCACCGACGCCAGTGCCGGCTCGGCGAACTCGGTGTGCAACTGGGTCAGCGTCGACTGAGCGGGATCGATGCGGGCGCTGACCTCCACTAACTTCTGGGTCAGCACGTCGAGCCGGTCCGGGGCATTGATCACCAGATCGCGAAGCTGATGGAAGGACTCGGTCTGGGCGTCCAGCTCGCGGTTGGCCCGCGCCGCGGCGACCACTACTCGAGTGAGCAGATCACGGCGCTCGGCGGGCGTCTCGGGGACCTCGTCGTCGAGTTGCTGGCGCACGTTGAACGCCTGCTGCAGGGTGACTTTGGCGTCCTCGAGAGCCTTGCTGAACGGCTCGGTCTGATGTGTGCCGAATTCCTCGGCCGCCAAAGTCAGTTCGTTGGTGCTCGTCCGCACCGCGTTGTCCACGTCGACGACGATTGACCGGGACAGCTCGTCGAGGGCGTCGAGGGGTACCGCGGCCAGCGCGTTGGGGTCGGTCGGGTCGACGCGCTTGGCCGCGACCACCTCGGCTTCGTGGCGCTTGCGTCGGCGCCGGCGGCTCCACACGATCAGCGCCGCGATTGCCAGCGCGATGATCGCGACGATGATCAGCGCCGTCACCAGCGACAGGCTGCCACCGGAAGCGCTGCTGGCGCCCGTCGCCGCAAGCGCGTTGGCGGCTGCGACCGCCGCCCCCGCCCAGTCGTTGCCGTGCAGCGCCGGCTCGATCTTGTCGCGGCGGATGTCATCGATCTGCGTCGACGTGCCGCCGGCCGCGGCGGCGGGCACCAGGAAGGCGTAGGAACGTTGACCCGTCGCAATTGCCAGGATCGCGTCCTGGTCGCCGAGATCGCTGACGACGCGGGTGTCCTGGGCCCAGGCGACCGCCCCCTTCGGGGAGAAGGAGTCGACGTAGACCACCCACAGCCGCACGTGGCGGTCGTTGTAGAGGCCGTTCACCGCCCGCTGGACGTCGGCGAGCTGGCTGCCGTTGAGTGCGCCGGCGTTGTCGGTGACGTAATCGGGCAGCCGGAACGGCGGCTCCGCCCCAGCGGCCGGCGCCATCAGGGTGGCGGCGGTGAGGATGGCCGCAAGCAGGCTGAGCACACGAGCAAGGCGCATGAACGTCAAATGTAGTAGGGCGGGGCTGGCAGACTATGCCTCGGTGACAACGAATCAGCACGGCCACTACGACGAGGCCGACCGTGAGCGGGTGGTGTGCGAGCCGCCCAAGACCGCGGCGCTGCCCGGCACTTCGACCGAGCACCGCAGCGACTTCGCCCGCGATCGCGCGCGGGTGCTGCATTGTGCTGCCCTTCGGCGGCTTGCGGACAAGACACAGGTGGTGGGGCCGCGGGAGAGCGAGAACCCGCGCACCCGGCTGACCCACTCGTTGGAGGTAGCCCAGATCGGCCGGGGGATGGCGCTACCGCTGGGTTGCGACGCCGACCTGGTGGACATGGCCGGACTGGCACACGACATCGGCCATCCGCCCTACGGTCACAACGGCGAACGCGCGCTCGACGAGTTCGCCGCGTCCTGCGGCGGCTTCGAGGGCAATGCGCAGAACTTCCGCATCCTGACTCGTCTGGAGCCGAAAGTGCTTGACGGGCAGGGAAACAGCGTGGGGTTGAACCTGACCCGGGCGGCTCTGGATGCGGTCACCAAATACCCGTGGTTCCGCGGGCCGCACAGCCGCAAGTTCGGCTTCTACGATGACGACCGCGACCTGGCCGACTGGGTGCGTGCCGGCGCGCCGGCCGAGCGGCCCTGCCTGGAGTCGCAGGTGATGGACTGGGCCGATGACGTGGCCTACTCGGTTCATGACGTCGAGGATGGGGTGATCTCGGGCCGCATCGATCTGCGGGTGCTGGCCGACGACGACGCTGCCGCCCTGGGCGAGTTGGGGGAGTCCAACGCGATCGACGCCGGGCGTGGACTCGGTGCCGATGACCTGGAGGCAGCGGCGCGTCGTCTGTCGCAGCTGCCCGTGGTCGCCGCCGTCGGCAAGTACGACGGCACGCTGACGGCGTCGGTGGCGCTCAAACGTCTCACCAGTGAGCTGGTGGGCCGGTTCGCTTCGGCCGCGATCACGTCGACTCACGAATTGGCCGGGCCCCAGCCCCTGACTCGCTATCGGGCGGAGCTGCACGTGCCGGCCATGGTGCGCGCCGAGGTCGCGGTGCTCAAGACCCTGGCGCTGCAATTCATCATGTCCGACCCCAAACATCTGGAACTGCAGGCCCGCCAGCGGGACCGCATCCACGAGGTGGCGCACTGGCTTCTCGACGGCGCTCCGGCGACGTTGGACCCGATCTTCGTCCCGGCGTTCAATGCCGCCGCCGACGACGCGGCCCGGATGAGGGTCGTCGTCGACCAGATCGCGTCCTATACCGAAGGTCGGCTGGAGCGGGTGCTGTCCAGCTAACCAGCGTTGGGTGTGGCGCGCCCCTCGCCGCGGCGGCAGCGGCAATGGCAGACAGGTCGGGGGCCCCGGATTCTCACCGTGGCCTGCGACGTCGGCCCGGTCCGTTTGGCGCGTCGTCGGCTCTAGACTGTGTCGGTGGCTGCAGCGGTGAGCGGGGGTGGGGATCGCAAGGGTCGGATCTCCGATCGCGATATCGCCGCCATCCGTGACTCGGTCCGAATCGAGGACGTCGTCGGTGACTATGTGCAACTGCGCCGGGCCGGCGCCGACTCGTTGAAGGGCATCTGCCCGTTCCACGATGAGAAGTCGCCGTCGTTCCACGTGCGCCCCAACCACGGCCACTTCCACTGCTTCGGCTGCGGCGAGGGCGGTGACGTCTACGCCTTTGTGCAAAAGATCGAACACGTCAGCTTCGTCGAAGCCGTGGAAATGCTGGCCGACCGCGTTGGCTACAACGTCACCTACAGCGGCGGCGGCACCAGCGTGCAGCGCGACCGGGGCAGCCGCAGCCGGCTGGTCGCAGCCAACGCCGCCGCGCAGGAGTTCTACACCGCCGCCCTGGACTCCGACGAGGCCGCACCCGCCCGAAAGTACTTGACCGAGCGCAACTTCGACGGGGCCGCGGCCCGGATGTTCGGCTGCGGCTTCGCGCCGTCGGGCTGGGATTCGCTGACCAAGCACCTGATCCGCAAGGGCTTCGAGTTCAAGGAACTTGAAGCCGCCGGGCTGTCCAGGGAGGGCAGGCGCGGACCGATGGACCGGTTTCACCGCCGGTTGCTGTGGCCGATCCGCACCGCCAGCGGGGAAACCGTCGGCTTCGGCGCACGGCGGATCTTCGACGACGACCAGATGACCGCCAAGTACGTCAACACCCCCGAAACGGTGCTGTACAAGAAGTCCAACGTTCTGTTCGGCATCGACCTGGCCAAGCGGGACATCGCCAAGGGGCATCAGGCCGTCGTGGTCGAGGGCTACACCGACGTGATGGCCATGCACCTGGCCGGGGTCACCACCGCGGTGGCCTCCTGCGGCACCGCGTTCGGCGACGAGCATCTGGCGATGCTGCGACGGCTGATGATGGACGACAAGTTCTTCCGCGGCGAGCTGATCTACGTCTTCGACGGCGACGCGGCCGGACGGGCGGCGGCGCTCAAGGCATTCGAGGGCGAGCAGAACCTGGCCGGGCAGAGTTTCGTGGCGGTGGCCGCCGACGGTATGGACCCGTGCGATCTGCGCCTGGCGCACGGTGACGCGGCGTTGCGCGATCTGGTAGCCCGGCGCACTCCGCTGTTCGAGTTCGCCATCCGCACGGCACTGGCCGAGTACGACCTGGACAGCGCCGAGAGCCGGGTGACCGCGCTGCGCCGCTGCGTGCCGATGGTCGCCCAGATCAAGGACCCCACCCTGCGCGACGAGTACGCCCGCCAGCTCGCCGGCTGGGTGGGCTGGGACGACGTGGCCCAGGTGATCGGCCGCGTCCGCGAGGAGGCCGGGCACAAGCCCGCCCGCGGCGACAACCGGCGGGCCGCCCCGGAACGCCCCCGGGCGGCCGATGCCGGTGCGCGCCGACCCGACCCGCGCGATCCCACGCTGTGGCCGCAGCGCGAGGCGCTCAAGTCGGCGCTGCAGTGCCCGGCCCTGGCCGGGCCGGTGTTCGACTCGCTGACCGTGGAGAGTTTCACCCATCCCGGCTACGCCGCGGTCCGGACGGCGATCGAGGCGGCCGGCGGGACCTCTTCCGGGGCCGCCGGTGCCCAGTGGATCGACCAGGTGCGCGAGCAGGCCGGCACCCCGGCCACCGAAGGCCTGATCAGTGAGCTCAGCGTCGAGGCCATCCGGGTCGAGGACGAAGACAAGCTGCCCCGCTATATCGCGGGTGTGCTGGCCCGGCTACAGGAAGTCTGGGTGGGGCGGCAGGTCGCCGAGATCAAGTCCAAGTTGCAGCGGATGTCCCCGGTCGAGCAGGGCGACGAATATCACGCCTTGTTCGGTGATCTGGTGGCGCTGGAGGCCTATCGGCGCAGCTTGTTGGAACAGGCCAGCGGCGACGACCTCACTGCGTGACAAGCAATCGCACGCTATGGTTAACGGGCAGCCTGTTTCCAGCGAAAGGTCAGATATGACTACCGCGAATACTCGTACCCGGCGTGTCGTCGCGATCGGCGCGCTCGCTGTGGCTGCTGCGGCGGTGCCGGCGATGGCCGAGCTCACGCACTCCACTGCCCCGACCACGTCGGCCGATGGTGGCACCTGCCTGGCCTGGTTCGGTTCCCGTGGCGACGGGCAATGCCTGTCGTACTCGAACAACAACGTCAGCGTGGGAACCCCGCAGCTCGGCGTCTACGGTCCTAACTCCAGCAACGGCGGCGGTATCGGTGTCTCTACCGGTCCGCTGCTGCCCGGGCAGACCATCAGCATCCCGCTGGGGTAATTCGTATCCGTCCTGCCGGTCCGCGAGACCGAGGTCAGGGCCGTCATTTTTCCCGATCGACGACCGTGAGGTTGATTTCGTCGTCCCTAGTTCTCGAACCGCCGTGGTTCCACCACGGCGGTTTTTGCGTCGATCTCGGTAAGGGTGACCATCTTCGGGTCCGGGTCGGGCGACATCCGGTCGGCGAGCTTGCGGCGCCCGGCGTCGATCACCGTCTTGGTAGCGGGATTGCCGGTCACTGCGCGGTAGGTGCCCACGATCTGCTCGTAGCGGCGACGGCCGGCCTTGGTACCCAAGACGTAGCCCACTCCCAGTGCAGCCAGAAACCGGATCACTGCGCTCCCTTCAGAAAACCTCGCCCCACCATCCTGCCTGACGTAACCGGGTTCGTGCCCGCCCACCCGTTTTGGCGTCAGGGGTGCCCGGTAGGCTAGAGTCACTTCCCGGCCCGCATCGGCGCAAGCAGCGCCTCAGCGGGAAGGTAGTCCCCTGTAGCTCAATTGGCAGAGCTTCCGACTGTTAATCGGACGGTTCTTGGTTCGAGTCCAAGCGGGGGAGCAGAGCATGGCCGCGGCGCCGGCGCCCGGGATCACCCGTTGAAAGCCTGGAAGGCCAGCGTCGCCAGGCACGAGAACACACCCAGGTAGGGAACCGCGGTCGGAACATCGACGTACCCCTGGTGGATGCGGTGGCGTCGCTTGATGACGATCAGCGCGGCGTTAACCAAGGTGAAGATGATGAGCACGAGCAGGCTGGTGAGCCGGGCCAGTGACACCAGTGGCAGTAACGCGGTGCAGGCGATCATGGCGACGACGACCACGAGGGTGGCTAGCACCGGCGTCTGATAGCCCCCATGGACGCGGCTGAACGCGCTGTGAATCCAGCCCTCCTTGGCTAGCCCGTAGAGAATCCGCGAACCCATGATGATCTGCACGATGACCCCGTTCATCGCGGCGACCATGCCGATGACGCTGAGGAAAGCCCCGTGGCCGGCGCCGCTCCGCTCGATAACGAGCGTGAGGGGTGCCTCGCTGCCAGCCAGTTCGGCCGGGGAGACCACGGTCGTCGACACCACCACGACGAGCAGATACAGGACGGTCGAGGCGAGCAACGCGAACAGGATGGCCAGCGGCATGGTCCGGCTGGGCCTGCTGGCTTCCTCGGACACGTTGACCATGTCTTCGAACCCGATGAAGGCGTAGAAGGCGAGGAAGGCCCCAGCGAAGACACCGCCGATGCCGACCGCTGGATCGATCGTGAGCAAACGTCCGGCATCGATGGTCGTGAACGCCTGCCGCCCGAACCAGATGACCAGCACCAAACCCAACACCTCGACGCCGGTGAGCGCTGCGGCCATCGTCGCCGACTCGCCGATCCCCTTGATCGCGATCGCGCCGAGCACCACCAGCAGGCCCGCGCTGCCCACGGTGGTTGGGACGGACACGAAGGAGTTCAGGTATCCGGCGAACCCCTGGGCCAGTGCCGCCGCCGAGGCGATCCCACCACCGACCATGGTCAAGCCGATAGCCCTTGATAGCCAGCGCTTTCCGAAGGCCCGATGCAGGTACACCGAGACGCTGGCGCTCACCGGGTAGCGCCCCGCCAGCTCCATATAGGAGAACGCGGTGAGCGCGGCGGTGACCATGGCGATGAGGAAGGCCAGGGTGGTGCTGGAGCCGGCAAACCCCGCCACCTTCCCGATGAGGACGTAGATGCCGGCACCGAGGATGTTGCCGAGCCCGTAGAGCGTGAGCAGGGGCAGACCGAGCGTCCGATTCAGCCCGGCGTTGTCGCCGGAGGGTTGCGTCACGGCTGGGTCAGTGGTTCCGTGGCGCTCATCCGGGGATTGTATTCGGGGCCGCCGCCCTGGCAGGCGGAGGCGGCAGGGGAGTGAGTGTGCAAGGGCCGGTGCGACGCAGGTGTCTACCCTTCGGGGCAGAGCCGCAGGACGGGATTTCGCCCTACTGTGTGGGCAGGGTGAAGAGTTGATTGAGCCTGGGAACCGTTGCCTGCCAGCCTAACTCACGGTCCAGCCGGGTGCGCAGGGTATCCGCCGGCTGAGGTTCGCCGTGGACCACGAAGACTCGTCGTGGTGGGGCAGCGAACCCGGATGCCCAGCGGAGGAGTTCGTCGGCATCAGCGTGCGCCGACAGCATCTCGAGGTTGGCAACGTGGGCGTTGATGGGCGTCCATTCGCCATAGATCCGTACGTAGCGCTGCCCGGCGGCAATGGCTGCGCCGCGGGTTCCCGGCACCTGGTAACCGGTCACCATGATTGTGTTTCGCGGATCCGGGGCGAACGCTTTAAGGTGGTGCAGGATTCTCCCGCCGGTGGCCATCCCGCTGGCGGAGATGATGATCTTCGGCTCGCGGCTGGCCGAGATCTCCTTCGACTGCTCGGCTTCCCGGGTGTAGGTCGCCATGGCGCACATCCCCTCGTAGACCTGCGGCGGCAGCCGATGGTCGTGGCGATAGGCGCCCAGGAGATCGCTTGCGTTGATCGCCATCGGACTGTCCAGGTACACCGGAATGTCCGGCAACCTCCCGGCGGAGCGCAGCTGCCAGAGGTAGTAGAGCAGGGTCTGAGCCCGTCCCACCGCGAACGCCGGGATCACCACGGTGCCCCCACGCCCGACAGTCGCACCGATGACCTCCGCGAGGGCCTCGGTCGGATCAGCCCGATCATGGAGGCGATCGCCGTACGTCGACTCCATCACCAGATAGTCCGCGACTGCCACCGGCTCGGGGTCGAGCATCACTGGGTCGTCGTAGCGCCCCAGATCGCCGGTGAAGACGATGCGTCGGCCATGCCAGCGGACCTCGACGGTCGCTGCCCCGAGAATGTGCCCGGCTCGGCGGAATGTCACCGCCGTCGCCGACCCCAGCAGGCTGAACTCCTGTCCGAACGGATGGGTGTCGAACAGCTCAATTGCTCGACGGGCGTCCTCGCGGTCATACAGCGGCAGGGCGGGGTGATGCTTGCTCGCCCTGTGCATATTGAGGAAGGCCGCGTCTCGCTCCTGCAGGTAGGCGCTGTCTCGCAGGATGATCTCGGCGACGGCAGCGGTCGCCTCCGTGGACACGATCGGCCCGCGGAAACCGTCGCGCACCAATCTCGGCAGGTAGCCGGTGTGATCGAGGTGGGCGTGGGTCACGATAACCGCGTCGATGCTCGAGGGGTTGACCTCCAACGGCACCCAGTTGAGCTCGCGCAGGTTCTTCACACCCTGAAACAGGCCGCAGTCCACCAGGATTCGCTTGCCCTGGGCTTCGAGGAGGTGCTTGGAACCCGTGACCGTGCTGGCCGCACCCAGGCTGCGCAACGTGAGGTCGACGTTCGATCGGCTGTGACCGGAGGTCATGCCGTCAGTCTCGCAGAGATGGCGCGGATCGGTGGCAAGTGACGGGAACGGCAACGGAAGCAGATGTCTGTTGGGCGTTCGGCCGAAGGCGATCGCTTCTTCGCGGTGATGAATGACTACCGGGTCCGGGACCTGTGGCCCTGGCCCGGCGATGCAAACAAGCGGACGGTGGGTTGTCGAGGGTTCCGACGTGAGAGCGCGATGGAGGTATCGACATGCGCGACAGGGATCAGCGGCTGCGCAATGAGGTCGAGCATGCGGAGCGCTACGAGGAGGTGACGATCACCTCGTCCGGCGTGCCGATAGTGCTGTCGGTATGGCGTGGCGTCGTGGGTGGGCCGGTCGTGGTGTTCTTGCCCGGGACGATGACACATCCACTGTTCTACGAGGAGTTCTGTGATGGGCTTGCCGCCCAGGGGATCAACGTCGTCGGGGTTCATCTCGAGGGGCATGGCAAGAGCCCGCGGGTCGGGCGTCTCCTGCGGTTGAACAGTCTGGTCACCAACGCGTTGGACGCAACATCGTGGGCTCGTGCGCGATTCGGTCGTCGGCCCGTCATCGTGGGCTCCAGTCAGGGGGGCGTGCTGGCGATGATCGTCGCGACCCGCGACAGCGAGCTCGCCGGCGTGGTCGCCCACAACATCCTCGATCCGGACCTTCCCGACACCCTGAGTGTGACGCGGTTCCAGGCCTTCCCGCAGGGTGTCTACCGCCCCGCCGTCCGGATTCTGCGGATACTGGCCGTGCTGGTGCCCCGGCTACCGATCAGCTTCAGCGTGTACCTCGACATGGCTCGGGTATGCCGTGAGCCCTGGACGGCGGAGCAGTTCCTGATGGACCCGCTGAGCCTGCGCAGCTATCCGCTTGCCTTTCTGGCCGATCTGCTGACCGCCGACATGAGTGGCGTCGGTGATGGCACGATCACATGTCCCATCGTGGTGGTTGCCGGCCGGGGCGACCCGTTGTTCAGCCTCGACTACACGCGGAAGGTCTTCGCCCGAATCGCCGCCCCCGCCAAAGAGCTTGTCGTGTTCGACACCGATCACCATCTGCTGTTCAACGAATGTCTGCCCCTCGTGCTCGGTCGGATCGGCGAACTCGTCACCAGCCTTGACGCTCGCTAGCGAAGCGCTCGGGCGATCTTGCCGGTGGCTCGGAGTCCGTACAGGGCCGCGCGTCGGGACACCAGCCCGGAGACCGGCGCCAGAACCACGTGTCGAAGGCCGGCGGTTTGGAACGACCGGAGCTTTGCGACCACTTGCTCGGGGGTACCCCACAGAACCGGACCCTCGGTCAATAGGCGGCTCGGCACCGCAGCGATGGCGTCGTCCATCGTCTGGCGGTCATAGCGGTCAGGCACGAAGTCCACAAGGGGATTGAAATGCTCCCCGAACGGGTGCGTCGCTCCGGCCTGTCGCCACAGGCCGGCTGGTGCCATGAGCCCCAGCGCGCGAATCGCCTTGGTATCAAGCATGGCTCGCACCTGTGCTTCGGTTTGTCCGACTACCACGAATCGATGCAGGGCAGGGGTGATCGACGCCGGGTCCCGCCCGGCGTCGCGGGCTGCCTTTCGCACGACATCCAGTTTGGCCGCATATTCGTCGGGGGAGACGACAGCGGTCGGATACCACCCGTCGCCGTAGCGCCCGGTCAGATCCAGCATGCGCGGGCCGTGTCCGGCAACCCAGATGCTGGGAGTCCGTCCGCTGGCCGGTTTGAGGTCCATTGTCGCCCGTTCGAGCTCATAGTGCTTGCCCGAGAACGTGATTGGTCCTGATTCGTGGAAGCAGTGCCGGATGATCTGTAACGCCTCTGCCAAACGGGTGACCGCCTCGGAGGGGTCCAGGCCGTAGGGCTCGATGTTCATCCGTTCGCCGGCGCCGATGCCGAGGATGGGCGCGCGCTTGGTCAGATACGACAGCGTCATCATGGCCTGAGCGATGACGAGCGGATGGCGCCGAATGGGTTCGGTCACCCCGACACCTAGACGCATGGACCCGACGCGGGAGGCCAGATGGCCCAGCAGGACCTGGTAGTCGAAGAATTCGTGCGGGGTCGTTCGTTGCGCGGCAAGCCAGGTCAGTTCACGATCCCAGATGACGGTGGGGAAGATGTTCTGGAAGTGATCGATGGTCATCACCGAGTCGAGTCGCATCAGTCGAGCTCCGAACAGGAAGGCATGCTGCGCGCTCAGTGGAGGTTGGGTCCCGATCTGCAGACCCACCGAGACCGCAGGGACTCTGTTCACGGCTTCGCTCCGTTGTTGGGTCGACGTGCGCGAACGGCTTTGTAGATCTCGAACCACGCGACGCCGGCAACCCCGGCTCCCACCGCGATGAGCCAGCCGAGTGGGGGGAGTGGGCCGAAGTTGAAGGCGTGCCGCAATGCGGGCACAGTCAGGATCAGGACGAGAAGGGCAGGTGCGCCGGCGAGGATCCATTTGAGGGCACCGTTGCGACGCTCCCGGAACGTCCGCCACACGGTGAGCCGCCAGGAGCGGTTCACCAGGATCAGGGCCACGTTACCGATGAGAAGCGTTGCGAAGGTGACGGAACGCACGACGTCGTCGCTGTGATGGCTCCACACGGCCCACAGGTAAACAAAGATCGTCGCTGTGAGCACCGAAAGTCCCTGCAGACAAGCAATTGTCAGTACCCGCCGACCGAACATGGGTTCATCGACGTCTCGTGGTGGTACCGCCATGATGTTGGGATCGATCTGCTCGGCCTCGAAGACCACCGAACAGGCGGGGTCGATGATGAGCTCGAGGAAGGCGATCTGCACCGGCAGCAATACCAATGGCCAATCGGCGACGAATACCGGGATGAGCGACATGCCCACGATGGGCAGGTGAACCGCGATCACATATGACATCGCCTTGCGAAGGTTGTCGAAGATCCCCCGACCCTGACGTACTCCGGCGACGATCGACGAGAAGTCGTCATCGGTGATAACCAGTCCAGCCGATTCTCGCGCAACATCGGTTCCGTTGGCGCCCATCGCGATTCCAATATCAGCGGCCTTCAGTGCAGGTGCGTCGTTCACGCCGTCACCGGTCATGCCGACGACTTCGCCGTTGACCTGCAGCGCACGAACGAGCTGCAACTTCTGCTCCGGTACCATCCTGGCGAACACACTGACCGTCCGAATCCGCTCGGCCAGCTCATCGGCGGGCATGGTCTGTAACTCGCGTCCGGTGATACAGCCGGCTTGATGATCCAGCCCGATCTCGCGGGCGATGGCCAACGCTGTCGCGGGGTAGTCCCCGGTGATCATGATGGTCCGTACGGACGCCCGGCGGCACTCGGCGACGGCATCGGCAACTCCGGGTCGCACCGGGTCGTGCAACCCGACTAGGCCGAGATAGCGGAAGTCGTAGTCGTGCTGGTGCTCCGGCAGGGCGGAGGCGGCATCGAAATAGGCGTAGGCCACCGCTAGCAGGCGCTGCCCGCCCGAGGCGGCATTCTCGACCTGCGCGGTAAGCGTGGTGAGTTGGTCGGCGTCGAAGTGGCACAGGTCTGCGATCGCCTCTGGTGCGCCCTTGGCGGCGATGACGAAGCGACCGCCGTCCGGTGAGCGCCACACGTGCGAGAGTGCAAGCAGTTTCTCCGACAGCGGGTATTCGCGAACCAGCATCCAGTCCTCGTGCAGGTGTTCCGTTCCCGCCAGATGCTTGGCGCCCAGTTCCCGAAATGCCTTGTCCATCGGGTCAAACGGGTCGATGGGTGAGGCCAGCACCGCGAATTCGGCGATCGTGTGCAGCTCTTCGGGCAGTGGCTGATCGTCGACCAGGTGGGAGCGCCCGTCGACGATGAACTCCCGCACCGTCATGCGGTTCATCGTCAGTGTTCCGGTCTTGTCTACGCACAGTGCGGTGGCGGATCCTAGGGTTTCGATCACCGGCGGACGGCGGGTCAGCACGTGCTTCTGCGACATCCGCCAGGCGCCCAGGGCGAGGAATACGGCGAGCACGACGGGGAATTCCTCGGGCAGCAGTGCCATTGCGGTCGCGATGCCTGCCAGCAGACCGCCGAGCCAATGTCCCCGGGTCAGTCCGTACACCACCACGACCACTACGGCGGCCAGCACCCCGACGATGGCCAGCGCTGCGACCAGGCGGTCGATCTCGCGTTGCAGCGGTGTGCGTTCAGCTTTGATGGTGCGTAGCGCCGTGCCAATCCTGCCCAGCTCGGTTCCGGCGCCGGTTTCCTTGGCCACCGCAATGGCGTGACCCTTCACCGCCAGCGTGCCGGAGAACACCCATGGGGTGGCGTCACCGCCGGGCGGACCCATGGTGGCCGAGAGCTGTTGGCCCGAGCCGGCGACCTTGCGCACCGGGACCGATTCCCCAGTTAGGGCGGACTCGTCCACCGAGAAGTTGGTGCCTTCGACCAGCACCGCGTCGGCGGGTATCCGGTCGCCTTCGGCCAGCATGATGACGTCACCGCGGACCACATCGCGTCCGGCGATGCGGACCTGCTGGCCGTCGCGAATCACCAAGGCGCGCGGTGAGGACAGGTCGCGCAGCGCCGCCAGCGCGTTCTCGGTCTTGTGCTCCTGGTAGATCGAGATGGCCAGGACTACGAGGACGAATGCCATGAGCATCGCACCGTCGAGCGGCTCGGCCAGCAGGAAGTTGACGGCGCCCGCGCCAAGCAGTAGCAGCAGCATCGGCTGACGGACGACATCCCACGCCTCCTGCAGTAGGTTGCGTCGCTTAGCCGTCGGTAATTCGTTCGGCCCGTCGACGGATAGCCGCCGTGCCGCCTCCTGAGCCGACAAACCGTCAATCAGCGCCGGGGTATCCATGGCGCTGATTGTGTCGTACGTTGACGACGGTATGAAGGCGTTCGGGGTGGCCTGGGATGCCTGGCGGACCACACATGGGGGTGCCGCGGCGGTCGCCGGCCGACAGGCGAGACGGTTGCGGGCGCTGGTGGCGCATGCTCGCACTCATTCGCGGTTCTATGCCGAGCACTACCGGGGTGTGCCAGACGGTCCGGTGGGACCGTCCGCCCTGCGGTCGCTTCCGGCGGTGTCCAAAGCTGAACTGATGACCCGCTTCGACGAGTGGGTCGCCGATCCCCGGTTGACGAGGACGGCTGTCTCGGCGTTCGTTGCCGATCGCGCCAACACCGGACGGGACCTGTTCGGCGAGTACGTGGTCTTCACCACGTCCGGGTCCACGGGCGAGCCGGCGCTGTTGATCCAGGATCGTCGGGCGATGGCGGTCATGTTCGGGCTGACCTATGCCCGTTCCGCCGGGGTGTTGCCGCCCGGGCTGCTCCTGCGAGTTCTCGGCCATGGGGCGCGGCAGGCTGCGGTGTTCGCCACCGGCGGGCATTTCGTGTCGACCGTGATGTTCGAACGTCGGCTGCGCGCCCATCCGGTGCGGCGCCGCTACTCCCGCTTCTTCTCGGTGCTGGACCCGCTGCCGGAGCTTGTCGCCCATCTCAACGATTTCCAGCCGGTGCTGCTGGGTACCTATGCAAGCGCGCTCAGTGTGCTCATCGGCGAGCAGGAGGCTGGGCGGCTCAACATCAATCCGTTGGTCATCACCAGCGGGGGTGAACTGTTGCTGCCCAGCGTGCGACAGCGCGCACAGGAGGTGTTCGGTTGCGTGGTGACGGAGACCTACAACGCTTCGGAAGCCACCCCGCTTTCGCTGCCCTGCCGCGAGGGCATTCTGCACCTGAACACCGACTGGTATCTCGTCGAGCCCATCGACGCTTCCGGGGAAGTCGTGCCGGCCGGGCAGCGATCCGACTCGCTGCTGCTGACCAACCTGGCTAACTACGTTCAGCCTCTGATCCGGTACGAATTGGGCGACAGCGTCGTCATCGGCGCCGATACGTGCGCATGCGGCAGTCCATTGCCGACCGTGACGCCGGAGGGACGGACCGACGAGCTGCTGACACTCCCTGCCCGAGCAGGTGGTGCGGTGATGCTGATTCCCATGGCGATCGCCACCGTGGTCGAGGAGACGCCCGGTGTGCTGCGCTACCAGATCGTTCAAACTGCTCCGGCAGAGCTCAGCGTGAGGCTCGATGAAGACGCCGGCAGCGACCGGTGCGCGGTCTGGACCGAGGTGCACCGGAGGCTCGAGGTTTTCCTGGCCGACCAGCGCGCCGGTCCGGTGACCATCGCCCTTGCCCACGAGCGCCCCGAGGTAAATCCCCGCAATGGAAAGCTGCGCCACGTCCTGCGCGCTGGCGGTCGCTGAGACACCGTCAGAGCCCGGATACGGGCCTGACAGCAGCGTCACTGCGACCAGAGAGCCGGTGCTGTGGTCGGCGCCCAGGGCGCAGCGGCCAGCGTGGAACACCAGGTCGACGAGGCGAAACGACTAGAGCTGTTCGGGGCGAAGCATCGCCGCCTCGCGCATCTGCTCGGGAATCCCGAACCCGTCGACCAGCAGCTCGGCGTAGGGCCGCAGGGCGCGGCAGCGCTCGTTGATCCCGCGGGTGACAGCCTTGGCGCGTTCGGTGGACAGGAACCGGTGTTCGATGAACCAGGCCTTGTCGTCCTCGATCACCGACAGCGCGTAGAGATCGCACACCATGCCGAGGATGCGGCGGGCCTCCTGCCCTTCAGTCGACGCGTCCCCGCAGGCGTCGATACCGGCCACGAACGCCTCGAGCACGATCCGGTCGATGTGGGCCGTCGCGGTGTGCAGGACGTGGTCCTGCACGGCGTTGAAGGCGTCGAAGGCGCTCATCTCCTTGGCCTTGCCCTGTAGGCGACGAGCCACCGTCGAGAGCAGGTACTGCTCGCGGTCCTCGAACATCTTGACCTGGGTGCCGCGGTTGAACAGGCTGCCTTCCTCCTCGTTGTCCTGGCGAGAATCGAGGATGGTTTGCATGATCGCCTCGGCGGCAGTCCTTTTCAGCACTCGGTCGCCGGCGAAGTTCGCCGCGAAACGCACCCAGTCCACCGGGCTCATGCCCTTGATGTCGTCGGCGTAGGCGGTCAGCAGCTCTTTGGCCACCAGCTGGGTGAGTACATGGTTGTCACCCTCGAAGGTGGTGAACACGTCGGTATCGGCCCGCAGGGCGATGAGCCGGTTCTCGGCGAGATAGCCCGCCCCGCCGCAGGCTTCCCGGGCCTCCTGAATCGCGGCGCTGGCGTGCCAGGTGTTGGCGGCCTTGAGTCCGGCGGCCCGGGACTCCAGCTCGCGCTGTTCCTCGGCATCGGGGCCGTCGGCGGTCTGCAGGTCGTGCAGCTTGGACACCAGCTCGTTCTGGGCGAACTGCAGCGCATACGAGCGCGCGATGAGGGGGAACAACCGCCTCTGATGGGTCAGGTAGTCCATGATCAGCACTTCGCCGTCGTCGCCCGGGGCGCTGAACTGCCTGCGCTGCAACGCGTATCGCACCGCAATGTCCAGGGCCACCCGGGCGGCTGCGGCGGCGCTGCCGCCCACGGTCACCCGGCCGCGGATCAACGTGCCCAGCATCGTGAAGAACCGCCGGTCGGGGCTCTCGATCGGTGAGGAGTAGGTGCCGTCCGGCGCGACATCGGCGTACTTGTTCAGCAAGTTCTCCCGCGGGACGCGGACCTGGTCGAACATGATGCGGCCGTTGTCGACACCGGGCAACCCGCCCTTGTACTGGCAGTCCGAGGTGGTCACGCCGGGTAGGTCGATACCGTGCTCGTCGCGGATCGGCACGAGCAGGCAATGCACGCCGTGTGATTCGCCACCGGTGATCAGCTGGGCGAAAACCGCTGCCATCTGGGCGGTTTCGGCCGCACCACCGATGTAGTCCTTGCATGACGTCGGGGTGGGGGAGTTGATCACGAATTCCTGGGTGGCCGGGTCGTAGGTGGCCGTGGTCTCCAGGGACTGTACGTCGCTGCCGTGGCCGGTCTCGGTCATTGCGAAGCAGCCCAGCAGGTCCAGGTCGATGATGCGCCGCACGTAGGCCTTGTGGTGCAGTTCGGTGCCCAGGTTCTCGATGGCCCCACCGAACAGGCCCCATTGCACACCCGCCTTGACCATCAGCGACAGATCCGACATGGCGAGCATCTCGATGCGGGTGACCGCCGCCCCTACGTCACCGTTGCCGCCGTGCTCCTTCTTGAAGCCATCCTCGGCAGCGCCGGCGGCGGCCATGATCGCCAGCTGTTCGGACACTTTTGCGCGGGCGATGGCGGTGTTGGGGGTGTAGTGCGGCCGGAAGACCTCGGTGGAGAGTTCGGCGCGCGTGGCGTTCTTGACATCTCGCCAGCGACCGTCGAGCGCGTTTCGGACATGCTCCGCAGTGGTGGCCATATGTGTAGGTAGCCCGCTTGATTCCCGGGCAAACGTCGGTGTGGCAAACACAGGTAAACCTGAGTCGATGTGGGCTTGGCGGCCCACGTTCAATTACGCACATGCCCGAGTCCGACGCCGGTACCACGCCGCACAGTGAGATCGCCCTGCCGCATGATGTCGACCACTCGCACGCCGATGTCACCGGTGGTTGGTTACGTGCTGCCACGTTCGGGGCGATGGACGGATTGGTCAGTAACACAGCCCTGATCGCCGGTGTCGCTGCCGGTGCCGGCGCGCAGACGGTGGTGCTCAGCGGTGTGGCGGGTCTGCTGGCCGGGGCGTTCTCGATGGCTCTGGGCGAATACACGTCCGTCACCACCGCCAACGAGCAGATCGACTCCGAGGTGCGCACCGAGCGACTGGCGTTCGAGCGTCATCCGCATGCCGAGAAGGTCGAACTCGTCGCCATGTTGATGGACATGGGGCTGACCGAGGAGACCGCCCGCAAGGCCACCGAGGAGATCCACCTCGACGAGGACAAGGCGGTCCACTTCCACCTCGCCCAGGAGCTGGGCGTCGACCCGAGGGAGAAGCCGTCCGCGGTGGTCGCCGCGGTCTCGTCGTTCCTGCTGTTTGCGGTCGGCGCGATCATCCCGCTGCTGCCGTACCTGCTGGGTGCCCAGGCGCTCTGGCCGGGCCTGGTGTGCGGCGGTGTCGGTCTGCTGTTGGCCGGAGCGACGGCGGCACGTTTCACCAAGGGCTCGATGTGGCTGGGAGCGGGACGGCAGTTGGCCTTCGGGGTCATCGCGATTGCGGCGACATTTGCGGTCGGACGTCTCGTTGGTGCTGTGATCTGATCGGCTAGCGCATACGCTGTCGCCGTGATTCGCAGCGTCGGGAAGTTGGGTCCCGCAAAGGTCGCGGGGATAGTGGCCTGGCGGTTGCGCTGGGATCTGCTCGCAATCGTGCTTGTCGCCATCCTTCTGGTCCCGGTTCCCGACACCACGCAGATCGACTACGCCGCGGCCGTGCTCTCCGTGCTGGGTATCGGCGCATCGGTGTTCATCGGCTTCCGCAACACCACCGCCTATAACCGGTGGTGGGAAGCCCGAACACTGTGGGGCAACGTCATCATCAACTCGCGCGCCATCCACAACGAGCTGGCGGCGGTGGACACCGGTTCGCCCGAGATGGCCACCGTTCTGGATCGGATGCGTCGACGGCAGGCCCGCTACTGTTGGCAGCTGGCTGCCGAATTGCGCGGTGTCCCACCCGTTGCGGGCGTCATCGAGCTGACGCCGGAGGATCCGGGCGACACTTCCTCGACCGACCTGCTGACCCGCCAGGCCGCCGACATCCAGCGCCTGACTGCCGATGGTCAAGTCGACCCGCAGGCAAGGGTGATGCTGATGAGCGCCAATACCGGCCTGGTGAGTGCGCAGAGCGGCTTGGAGCGCATCCGCAACGAACCCATCCCGGTCCACTATGAGCTCTTCATTCGCGCACTGGCGTGGTTCTTCGCGGTGATGGCCTTCAGCCGGCTGGACGGGTCCTCGCATCCGATCGCCGGCATGGTGATCGGACTGCTGCTGATGATCGTGTTCATCGCCGCCGAACGCCTGGGCCACTTCATCGAGCAGCCGATGAACAACAGCGTCTTCGACATTGCGATGTACCGCTTCTGCGCCACCATCACCGGCAACCTGCTCGGTGCTGGACATCCGTTGGCGCAGCCACGGGAGAGCGCGAAGGCCACCGTCTGGATGTAGGCGCCGCACGGTTGCGGTCGTCACGCCGTCGTGTCGGCGATCGGGCTATCTGGGGAAGGTGTCGAGATCGCCCAGCAGTCGATGCAGCGCCCCGACGGCCTTCGACAGAATGTCGCGGTCCTCGTGCGAGAGCTGCTCGATGCGGGGATCGATCACCGCGGCGCGGTCGGCCCGCACCTGGGCCAGGATCTGCTGTCCCTTCGGGGTGATGCGGATGCGTACGGCGCGTCCGTCGTCGGGGTCGGTGGTGCGAGCCACCAGCCCGGCGTCCTCAAGCCGGCGCACCTGGGTGGTCATGGTCGGCTGGGAGCAGTGGTCCAGCTCGGCCAGATCGGAGATCCGGGCCTCACCCTGGTCGTCGATCGTGCCCAGCAGCCGAGCCTGTGCCCAGGGCAGTGGCAGCCGGATACGCTGGGTGGCCAGCCGATTGAGCCTGGCCACGACGGCGAGCAGCTCGGATCCCAGGTGATCATGTGATGCAGATTCGGTGCCGGGCCGTTCTTGGGTGGGCGTCGGACTCATACGTCCCATATTTACATAGAATCACTAAGTTGTCAGATGCCGATGACCGTGGGTTTTCTCACAGCAAGCCCACAGGCGGCCTAGCGGCAGCAGGTCGAGCCGACTGCCGCCCCGCACAGGCTGGCAGAATCGGGGGATGACCGCGACGAGACCGGAGGCGCCGGAGCGGCAACCTTCCGGTTCGTCGACAGCAGGTCGACGGGCGCGCTCGCTGTCGCCGGTGGAAATGGCCCAGGCTGCCGTGATGGGCGCCCTCTCCGCCGCCCTGGCAATCGTCTCGGTAGTCGTGCCATTTGCCGGTGGTCTGTCGCTACTGGTGACGGTGCCGATGGGGCTGCTCAGCTACCGCTATCGCGTCCGGGTCTTGTTGGCCTCGACCTTCGCCGCGAGCGTGGTCTCCTTCCTCATCGCCGGCATCAGCGGATTCATGGTGGTGCTCACCTGTTCCTACGTCGGCGGGCTCGCCGGCATTGTTCGGCGGCGGGGGCGCGGCACCCCGACCGTGATCGCGGTGGGCCTGCTCTCGGGGGTGGTCTTCGGCTGCGGCACCATCGCCGCGCTGATTGTGCTGGCGCGGTTGCGCACCCTGACCTTCGCGGCGATGACCGCCAACATCGACGGTGTGGTCTCGGTGACGTCGCGCTTCGAGCCGTTCCGGCCCGCCGCCCAGGACGCCAAGCGGCTGTTCACGATCGCCCTGGACTACTGGCCCGTCCTGCTGATGGGTTACTCGGTCTTTTCGATCATGATTGTCACGCTGATCGGGTGGTGGGCGCTGTCGCGGGTGCTCGACCGGTTGCGCGGGATCCCCGATGTGCACAAGCTCGAACCGCCGGACGACGTCGGTCCGGTGGCCCCGGTCCCGGTCCGGCTGGTCGACACCCGGTTCCGGTATCCCGGCGCCGACCGCGATGCGCTCACAGCGTTGAGCCTGACCGTCGACACCGGCGAGCACGTGGCCATCACCGGCGCCAACGGCTCAGGGAAGACCACATTGATGCTGTTGCTGTCCGGACGCCAGCCCACCTCGGGTTCCATCGAACGGCCCGGAGCCGTCGGGCTGGGTCAGCTGGGCGGCACCGCGGTGGTGATGCAGCACCCGGAAAGCCAGGTACTGGGTACCCGGGTCGCCGACGATGTCGTCTGGGGCCTGCCGCCGGGAACGCACACCGACATTGCCGCTGCGCTCGACGAGGTCGGCCTGGCCGGTATGGAGGAGCGCGACACCGGCGGGTTGTCCGGTGGTGAGTTGCAGCGCCTGGCCGTGGCGGCCGCGCTGGCAAGGCGGCCCGCGATGCTGATCGCCGACGAGGTCACCAGCATGGTCGACCAGCGCGGCCGGGAGGCGCTGCTGGGTGTGCTGTCCGGCCTGACCGAACGGCACCGCATGGCGTTGGTGCAGATCACCCACTACAACAACGAGGCCGACACCGCCGACCGAGTGGTCAACCTCAGCGAGTCGTTCGACAACACCGACATGGTGGAAAGCGCTGCCGCGCCGATCCCGACGGTGACTGCCGCGCCGAGTAGCGGCGTTCCGGTGCTGGAGCTCAACCACGTCTGTCACGAATACGCCAGCGGAACCCCGTGGGCCAAGACCGCGCTGCAGGACGTCAGCTTCACCGTCAACGAGGGTGACGGTGTTTTGATCCACGGCGGCAACGGATCCGGCAAGTCCACCCTGGCCTGGATCCTGGCCGGCCTGATCACCCCGACCTCTGGCGACTGCTTGGTGCGCGGGCGCCCCGC
Organism: Mycolicibacterium sp. CH28; assembly: GCF_004745805.1. Lineage (GTDB taxonomy): Bacteria > Actinomycetota > Actinomycetes > Mycobacteriales > Mycobacteriaceae > Mycobacterium. The sequence continues at coordinate 536,583 of NZ_SRLQ01000001.1, forward strand.
CACCGACTGCGTCGGTGAGGTCGCGATCGCGTTCCAGGCCGCCCGCCTGCAGCTGATGCGCAGCCGGGTCGACCTGGAAGTCGCCTCGGCAGCCGGGTTTTCCCCCGACGACAAAGCTCGGGTGAGCGCCGCGCTGGCCAAGGTCGGGCTTGATGCCTCCCTGGGCCGCCGACGGATCGACCAGCTGTCCGGCGGGCAGATGCGCCGGGTGGTGATCGCCGGGCTGCTGGCCCGCTCACCCCAGGCGCTGATCCTCGACGAACCGTTGGCCGGTCTGGACGCCGCCAGCCAGCGCGGACTGCTGCGCCTGCTGACGGATCTGCGCCGCAACAGTGGCCTGACCGTCGTGGTGATCTCCCACGATTTCGTCGGCCTGGAGGAACTGTGTCCGCGGACCCTGCACCTGCGCAGCGGCGCGCTGACGACGGCTCCGACCGTGACGGGAGGCCTCTCGTGACGGACACCCGTCAGCGTCGCCCGGTGGTGCTGCTGCGCCCAGTGCCGGGCACGTCGGTCATCCACGAACTCTGGGCCGGCACCAAAATCATTGTCGTCCTCGGGTTTTCGGCGCTGCTGGCGTTCTACCCGGATTGGGTCCCGACCGCACTGGTCGCCCTGGCCATCGGCGTCGCAGTCCGATTGGCGCACATTCCACGCGGTGCCGTGCCCTCGGTGCCGAAATGGCTGTGGCTACTGGTACTGCTGGGTGGGGCGACCGCGGCGCTGGCCGGCGGAGCTCCAGCGTTGCACCTTGGTTCGCACAACATCGGATTCGGCGGGTTGCTGAGCTTCGTGCGGTTCACCGTTGTCTCGTTGGTGCTGGTAGCGCTGGGAGCGATGGTCTCGTGGACGACGAACGTCGCCGACGTCGCGCCCGCGGTGTCGCGGCTGGGCCGGCCCTTCAAGGCAGTCGGCATACCGGTCGACGACTGGGCGGTGGCGCTCGCCCTGGCGCTGCGAGCCTTTCCGATGCTGCTCGACGAATTCCGTCTGCTCTACGCCGCGCGGCGGCTACGTCCGCCGCCGGTGCTGACCGGTCGCCGGGCCCAGCGTCGCCGGTGGGCCATCGAGTTGGTGGACCTGTTGGCCGCCGGGATCACCGTCGCGCTGAGACGTGCCGACGAGATGGGGGATGCCATCACCGCGCGCGGCGGCACCGGGCAGATCGCCGCGGCGCCGTCGGGCCCGCGCCGTGCCGACTGGGTGGCGCTGGCTGCTGCGGCGGCGGTATGCGCGGTGTCGGTTGGCCTGCAGGTGACGGTGCTCGCCGGCATCTAGCGTGCGGCGGCGCTGTTGGCCGCTTGTTGCGCGGTGGCCACGGTTGCGGCGACGGGTGCGCGGCCGAGGAACATCTCGTCGAAGTAGGGCTTGATGGCCAGGTATCCGGCGGCGAAACCGGCCCCGCCCGGCGCCGCGATGCGGGGGCCGTCGAGCACCGTGAAGAACGGTGCGACGTTGACGCCCTTGGCCGACCAGTAGTCGAAGTACACGCGCTGGGCGGGCAGCACTGCGGGGATGGCCGCACCCTTGCGGCCGAGGTATTCGTTGCCGCGGGTGCTGCCCAGCCAGGCCAGTACTTCACGTACCGCCTCGGGATGGGCACTGGCCGGATTGCCGGCGGCGACAATGCCGTTGGTGACGCTGACGCGGCCGGCCGGCCCGGTGGGCAGCATCGCCACGCCCCAGCGGAACGGGGCTTGTTCGGCGATCTGGGCCAGGTTGTAGGTGCCGGACTGGAACAGTGCCATCCGCCCCGACAGGAACTGGTTGCGGGAGAAGTCACCGTTGTCGTTGGTGGCCGACGCCGGCGGGGCGACGTGATCGGTGTTGATCAGGCCGACGACGTAGCGCAGCGCGGTGGCGGCCTGCGGGTTGTCGAAGGCGAACCGGTCCCCGTCGGAGAACACCCCGCCCGCCGAGCCGATGTAGTTGAGGTAGATGGCCTGCATGTCGTTGGCCGCGTTGTAGCCCCACTGTCTGCCGTGGGTGAGTTTCTCGAGCAGCGGGCGCAGCGTGTCGAGGGCAGGGTCAGGGTCCCAGCGCAGGGTGTCCAGGTCGGCGGGGTCCACAGCGTCGGCGGCCAGCAGGTCGGCGTTGTAGTACACCGCGATGCCGGCGTCGGTCAGCTGCGGCACACCCCACAGCACACCGTTGCGGGTGAACTGCGCGACCACCGACCGATCCCAGTCCGCGCTGGGTTCGACGGCCATCAGGCGGTTGTTGTCGGCGTACGGGGCGAGGTTGGCGTTGTTGAGCCAGAAGATGTCGTCGGCGCCACCGCCGGCCACGTCGGTGCGCAAGGTGTCGAAGTAGCCGGCGTAGGCGACGACGTTGGTGCGGACGTCGATGCCGGGGTGGTTGCGGCTGAACTCGGCGAAGGAGTCCCGGTAGGCCGCCGCGACCTGCGGATCCCACAGTCGCACCGTCACCACTGTCTTGCCGGACGGCTCGCCGCTGCGGCCCAGCACCCACACACCACCCACCAGAACCAGCACGATCGCGAGCAGGCAGGCGAGCAGGAGTGTCGATGACCGGGGCTTCATTTGAGGCCCGTCACCACGATGGAGCGCACGATGTGGCGCTGGAACACCAGGAACAGTGCGAGCAGCGGGACGATCGCGACGGTGGTCGCGGCCATCACCAGCGTCCACTGCGCGTTGTACTGAGTCTGCAGCCCGGCGGTGGCCACCGTCAGCACCCGCCAGCGACCGCCGCTGGTGATCACCAACGGCCACATGAACGAATTCCATTGGCTGACAACGGTGATCAATGTCAGCGTCACCAGGATCGGCTTGCTGGCCGGCAGCACCACATGCACGATCACGTCGAGGGTGTTGGCCCCGTCCAGGCGGGCGGCGTTGACCAAATCGTCGGGGATGCCGCGGAAGTACTCACGCAGCAGGAAGATCGCGTACGGCGAGCCGAACAGGAACGGCAGCACCAGCGCCCAGAACGTATTGCGCAGGCCGAGTTCGGCCATCATCAGGTAGAGCGGGACGACGGTGACGGTGGCCGGCACCATCAGCGTGGCGATGTAGACCCAGAACACGATGTCGCGGCCGGCGAAGTCGAGTCGGGCGAAGGCGTAGCCGGCCAGCACGGAGAAGGTCAGCTGCCCCAGCGTGATCATCGCGGTCATCAGCGCGGTGACCGCCAGCGCCCGGCCGAACCCGGCGTCGCCGAGCGCGGCGTAATTGGCCAGGGTGGGTGGCGCCGGTAGCGACAGCGGTGTGCCGGTCGCGAACTGCTGCGCCGAGGTGAGCGAGGTGAGCAGGCTCAGGCCGAACGGCGCCAGTGTGCCGAGCGCGCCCGCCAGTAGCCCGAGGTAGATCAGTGCGTTACGTGAGGTCATAGCTGATCCGCCGCTGGAAGTAGAGATGCTGCGCGATCGTCGCGCCCACCAGGACCGCGAACAGCACCAACGCCATCACTGCCGCCCGCCCGATCGCCGCCGCGCCGAACGCCTCAGCGTAGATGCGGTGGGCCACGAGGTCGGTGCGCCCGGCGGGTCCACCACCGGTCAGGGCGTACACGGTGTCGAATACCTGCGCTGCGCTGACGATGCCGGTGACCGAGACGAAGAACAGCGTCGGGCGCAGCATGGGCAGCGTGATGTGCCAGAACTGCTGCCAGCCGGTCGCGCCGTCGAGACGGGCGGCGGCGTGGATCTGCGGGGGGATGGCCAGGATGCCGGCCAGGAAGAACAGCGTCACATAGCCGACGTTGGTCCATACCGTCACCGCCGAGACGACGGGCAGGGCCAGCCCGGGATCGGTGAGCCACTCGATGTTGTGGCCCAGCAGCGCGCTCACGGCGCCGTCGGTGGGGGCCAGGATCCAGTGCCACAGCACCGCGACCGCCAGCGGTGAGCACACCCAGGGCAGCACGTAGATGGTGCGGAACACCGCGCTGCCCGGAAGATCACGGGCCAGCAGCGAGGCCGCCACCAACCCCAGCGCGATCTGGACTGGCACCACGATCGCGATGAAGGCCAGTGTCACCAGCAGCGAGTTGCCGAAACCGGAGTCGGTGAGCACCGAACGCCAATTGTCCAGCCCCACATAACGGATCGGGCCCAGCAGATCCCAGCGGTGCAGGCTCAGCCAGGCGACCACCAGCATTGGCAGCAGCAGGAAGCACACCACCCCGAACAGGCTCGGCGCCAACAGCGCATACCCGAGCATGCTCGAGCGCACACGCCGGGTCGTCATCCCAGTCATTAAAGCCGGTTGAACGGCCGGCCCGTTACGGTGGAGCGGTGAGTCCACGTGATGTCGACGCCGACTTCCTCGCCGTGCCGCGTCAGGCACTGGCCGAGGCAGCCCTGTCCGCGGCCCGCACGGCCGGTGCCGACTATGCCGACCTGCGGATCCACGCGATCACCACCGAGACGGTGCAGCTGCGCGACGCCGAGCTGGAGAACGCGGTGACCGATCGGGAGATCGGTCTGGCGGTGCGGGTGATCGTCGACGGCACCTGGGGGTTCGCCTCGCACGCCGAACTGGTCCCCGAGGTTGCCGCCGAGACGGCGCGCCGGGCCGTGGCCGTGGCCAGGGCGCTGGCCACGCTCAACGCCGAGCGCATCGAGCTGGCTGCCGAACCGGTGTACGCCGAGGCCACCTGGGTGTCGACGTATGCGATCGACCCGTTCGCGGTGTCGACCGCCGACAAGATCGGCCTACTCGAGGAGTACTCGGGCCGATTGCTGGCCGCCGACGGGGTCGATCACGTTTCGGCGATGGTCGCCACCGTCAAGGAGCAGGTGTACTACGCCGACACCTTCGGTTCGTCGATCACCCAGCAGCGGGTGCGGGTGATGCCGGTGCTTGAGGCGGTGGCGGTTGACGCGGCGGCGGGCAGTTTCGAGTCGATGCGCACCCTGGCCCCGCCGACCGCCCGGGGGTGGGAGGCGCTGGCCGGGGACCAGGTGTGGGACTGGAGCGCCGAGTTGGCTGAGTTACCCGTCCTGCTTGCCGAGAAGACCAAGTCGCCCAGCGTGGTGGCCGGGCCGACCGATCTGGTGATCGACCCGACCAATCTGTGGTTGACGATTCACGAATCCATCGGCCACGCAACCGAATACGATCGCGCGATCGGGTATGAGGCGGCCTATGCAGGTACCTCGTTCGCCACTCCGGACAAGCTGAACACGATGCGCTACGGCTCTGCGGTGATGAACGTGACCGCCGACCGCACCGTCGAACACGGCCTGGCCACCATCGGCTACGACGACGAGGGGGTGGCGGCACAGAGCTGGGACCTGGTGCGCGGCGGGATCTTCGTCGGTTACCAACTGGACCGGGTGTTCGCACCGCGGCTGGGCCAGAGTCGCTCCAACGGCTGTTCCTATGCCGATTCGCCGCACCATGTTCCGATACAACGGATGGCCAACGTGTCGCTGCAACCGGGCACCGAGGACCTGTCCACCGACGATCTGATCGGCCGGGTCAGCGACGGTATCTACATCGTCGGCGACAAGTCGTGGTCGATCGACATGCAACGCTACAACTTTCAATTCACCGGGCAGCGGTTCTACCGGATCCGCGACGGCCGCCTCGATGGGCAGCTCCGCGATGTCGCCTACCAGGCGACCACCACCGACTTCTGGAATTCGATGGAAGCCGTGGGCGGGCCCTCGACGTGGCGGCTCGGTGGGGCGTTCAACTGCGGTAAGGCCCAGCCCGGCCAGGTGGCCGCGGTCAGCCACGGTTGCCCGTCGGCGTTGTTCCGGGGCGTGAATGTGCTCAATACCCGTGAGGAGGCCGGCCGATGAGCGCCAGCGAAGAGGTCAAATTGGGCTGGTGCCGATGAGCGCCAGCGAAGAGGCCAAGTTGGGCTGGTGCCGATGATTCCCGCACAGCAGGTCGTCGAACTCGCGCTGGCCGCCGCTACTGCCGACGAGACGATCGTCATCGTCACCGACCGCGCCGAGGCATCGCTGCGTTGGGCCGGTAACTCGATGACGACCAACGGGGTGTCGACCACCCGCTCCACGACCGTGATTTCCATTGTGCGCAAAGGCGACACCGCGCATACCGGATCGATCCGAACCAGCGAGGTGGACCCGGCGGCCATCGGCGCACTGGTCGCCGCCGCCGAGCAGGCCGCCCACGCGGCCCCGGCCGCCCGCGACAGCGCCGCGCTGCTGACCGACGCGGGGACACCCGAGGACTGGAACGAGGCGGTGCCCGATACCGGTGCCGAGGTCTTCGCCGACGTCGCCGAGTCGCTGTCGGGCGGGTTCGCCGGCTCAGACCGGTTGTACGGCTACGCCCATCACGTGGTGGAGACGACGTTCCTGGCCACCTCCACCGGGATCCGCCGCCGCTTCACCCAGCCGACCGGGACGGTGGAGATCAACGCCAAGCGCGACGGCGCCAGCGCATGGGCCGGCGTGAGCACCCCGTGGTTCCTCGACGTGCCGACCGACGGGCTGCTCGAGGATCTGGCGCTGCGGCTGGGCTGGGCAAGCCGGACCGTCGAACTGCCGGCCGGCCGCTACGAGACGTTGATGCCGCCCTCGACGGTGGCCGACATGATGATCTACCTCGGCTGGTCGATGGACGGCCGCGGCGCCGAGGAGGGGCGCACGGCGCTGTCGGCTCCTGGCGGTGGAACTCGAGTGGGGGAGAAGCTCAGCGCGCTGCCGCTGACGCTGTACTCCGACCCGTTCGCCGCGGGCCTGCAGTGCGCACCCTTCGTCGCGGCGGCCAGCAGCTCCGAAACGGTCTCGGTGTTCGACAACGGGATGGACATCGGCCGGGTGGACTGGATCCGCGACGGCACCATCAACGCGCTGGCCTACCCGCGGTCGGCGGCCACCGAGTTCGGCACCACCGCCGCGGTTCCGGCCGACAACCTGCTGATGACCGGTGGCACAACGGAATTGGCGGACATGGTGGCCTCCACCGAACGCGGGCTGCTGCTGACCACCCTGTGGTACATCCGCACCGTCGACCCGACCACACTGTTGCTGACGGGACTGACCCGTGACGGGGTGTATCTCATCGAGGACGGTGAGGTGACGGGCGCCGTCAACAACTTCCGCTTCAACGAGAGCCCGCTGGATCTGCTGCGGCGCGCCACCGAGGCGGGTGTGGCCGAGCAGACGCTACCGCGCGAGTGGGGCGACTGGGCGACTCGTGCGGTGATGCCGACCCTGCGAATTCCCGACTTCCACATGTCCTCGGTGAGCCAGGCGCAATAATCGTCAGATGGCTGACGATCTCGACGCGGTGCTGGCCGACCTGGTGGTGCAGCAACCGGAAGATCAACAGCGGCTGGTGGGACTGATCCGCACGACGTGCGGCGAAACGCTGACGCTGACACCGCTGCCCGCGCAGACCGCGGTGCGCGCACCTGAATCGGACACCGAGAAGGTGGTGACCGATTTCGCCGAGCAGTTCAGCATCGACGTGTCGGCGGTCTCGGATCGGCAGCGTGAGGCGCTGACCGCTGCGTTGGGCGCGGCGACGTTCGGTGCCGTCGTGCAGATGTTCGTCGCCGACTTCCTGCCGCGGGTCCGCAACAGCCTGGAGTTGCTGGGCTTGCCTGTGGGTTGGGTGCCCGAGCAGCCGGTGTGGGACCCGGGCATCGACGCCGCCGACGTCTTGTTCAACCGCTTGCTGCCGGGGGTGGCGCGGCTGCGGTCACTGGACCCGGTGACCTCGGAGGTGGTGCGGCTGCGCGGTGCCGTCGCCCACAACTGCCGGCTGTGCAAATCATTGCGCGAGGGCAATGCCCTGGACGCCGGCGGAACCGAGTCTCTGTATGACGACATCGAGCACTACGAGTCCTCCGAGCTGCTGACCGACGCCCAGAAGGCGGCACTGCGCTACGTCGACGCGCTGATCTGGTCCCCGGCGCGGATCAGCCCGGCGGTGGCTGCCGGTGTGCGGGAGAACTTCTCGCACGAGCAGGCCCGCGAGCTGACCCTGGACGTGATGCGCAACGCGAGCAACAAGATCGCGGTGGCATTGAAGGCCGACGCCCCCCGCGTCGCCGAGGGCACCGAGCGCTACCTCATCGACGCGGACGGTCAGACCCAGTTCGTCTGAGCGTTGCCAGGGCGGCGTCGACGTCGTCGGCGGTGGTGGCCCACGAACAGACGAAGCGGGCGGCCGGCTGGTGTGGGTCTGGCACGTGCACCGCGAAATCCTGCCGGACGGCTGCCAGGGCGTCGGGGGTCAGGTCGACGAAGACTTCGTTGGCCTCGGTCGGGGACGCCAAGTGCAGGCCGAGGTCGGTCAGTCCGGCGCTGAGCCGGGTCGCCATCGAGTTGGCGTGGGCGGCGGACCGCAGCCATTCGCCGTCGCCGACCATCGCCTCGAATTGCGCTGAGACGTAACGGTGCTTGCTGGCCAGGTGGCCGGTCTGCTTCTGGACGAACTCGATGCCGGCGAAATGCTCGGGACGGCGCACCAGGATCGCGTCGCCGAACAACATGCCGTTCTTGGTCCCGCCCACGGTGATGATGTCGGCGTCGCCAACGGCCTGCGCCGGTGTGACGTCGAGGGCAGCAATGGCATTGGCGACGCGAGAGCCGTCGACATGGACCAGCAGGTCCAGATCGTGGGCGTGGTCGACGAAGTCGGCGATCGCGTCGGGCCGCCAGACACGGCCGTTCTCGGTGGATTGGGTGATGGTGACGATGCGGGGCTGGGAGTGATGCACGTCGCCGCGGCGGGTGACACGCCGGTCCAGCTGGCCGGGGTCGATGATGCCGTCGTCACTGGGCAGGGGTGCCGGGGCGGCGCCGGAGATCAGGACCGGGCCGCCGGCCTCGTCGAGCAGACAGTGGGCGATGTCGCTGCACAAGATCTCATGCCAGGGCCGGACCGCGGCGGCCAGCGCGATGATGTTGGCCCCGGTGCCGGTGAAGGCGAACAGCACCTCGGCCTGCGGTGCGTCGAATGCCTGCCTGATCACGTCGGCGGCGCGCTGGGTGACCGGGTCGTGGCCGTAGGACGAGGTGGCGCCCTCGTTGGCGGAGACGAGCGCTTGGAGGGCCTTCGGATGGGCTGGGGCGGCGTTGTCGGAGGCGAAGGCGGCGGACGGGGTGGACACGCGGCCATCGTCGCATCCGCATCGGGTTGAGCAGAACCGTTGCCCGCCCGGGGTGGCCGCCGCGACAATGTGGGAATGGCCGACGCCGAACCGCACAAGACCGACACCACTGCAGGGCTGGCACCGCTGGCGGGACGGCTCGACCAACTTGCGGAGCGGCTCGGGGTGAAGTCGGTTCTGGTGATGCGCTCGGAGCCGGATTCCATGGTGGTGGCCGCCACCGCGGGCGAGGCCACCCAGCATTACACCGTCGGCGCGGCCGGGAAGAAGGCGCTCACCGACACCGCCCGGGTGCCGTTGTACTGCGAGCGCGTGGTCGACGGTGACAGCGCGGTGTTCGTTCGTGATTCCCGCGACGACGCGACGTTCGCGGGCAACGAGGACGAGGTGGAGTTCGGCCTGCACAACTACCTCGGGCTGCCGATCCACGATGGTTCGGGCAAGGTCGTCGGCACCGTGTGCGTGCTCGATGATTCGGCGCGTGACTACACCGAGGAGCAGCGCTCCGAGCTGGCCGCCTTCGCCGGCGAGGTGGAGAACGTCGTGCGTGCCGACGACACCGCCCTGGGCTGAGCCGGTCCTGGTTCCGCCGGGGCCAACCGGCATGCGACCATAGTTGCCGCACTAGGGGCGGTAGCTCAGTTGGTTAGAGCCGGGGACTCATAATCCCTTGGTCGCGGGTTCGAGCCCCGCCCGCCCTACTCAGAGGCTATTTTTCAAGATCAGTCTCTTTTTTTTTTGACTCGTCGTCTAGTTTTCGCTATGTGGGCCGGTTGACCCGGGCCCAGGCCTTCCGCACCGTTAGTAGGGCGCCCCTCGCCGTGACCGTGAGGCGGGTCTGGCCGGCGAGCTGGTTCTGCCAGTCGGCCTGGGTGGGCTCCTTCGTGAAGTCGTGCGGCGCGGGCGGCTGGTTGGTCGGGCCGTAGCGCCGGTAGAGACCTTCTGCTGCGGCGTCGATGGCGCCGAGGTGACTGAGCGCCCAGAGATCCCACAGATCGCGGGAGGCGTGTCAGTCCACCCACGTCGCGGTCTTGGAAGCGGCGAAGGCGGGCAGCGTGGGCACCAACAGTTCGGCGTCCAGGTCGGCCGCGACGGACTTGCGGTCGCCGATTGCGATGAGGTCGATGTCCTCGCTCAGCCGTCCGTTCGGGAGGTGGGTGCGAGCGAGCGCGGTTCCCCCGATGAAGTGCATGCGGTCGCCAAATTCTCGGCTCAGAAAGGCAAGGAGATGAGAGATGAGGTGGTCGCGTTCGACCTGTTCGGTCACGACACCGAATTGTTCGGCGACGGCGGCCTTTTCGTCGCTTTTCACTGCTGCGCCCAGGCTCTCGCGCGATTCAGGGATGCGCCGCGTCGTTGTTCGGTCGCCAAGGTCTGTAGGCGGCCCTGATCGCTGCGCTCGTACAGCGCCGCCACGGCGGTCGGCACATCGATCTCGGCGCCACCAAGTTCGGGGCGGTGGGCAAGATCCAGGATTGTCTGCTCGGGTGTGGTCACCAACGTTGGTCCGAGCTCAGTCTCGTAGCGCTCGGCGTCCAACCTTTGAGTGTCCCGCTTGACGAAGCGAACGACCGCAGTGCGATCGGACAACGCGATCGGGCGGTGCTGGGCAGGGACAGCGACCGTCCCGGTGGCCAGCGCGCGCGGAATCGCTCCGTGTAGCCGTGCGGCGCTGACCCCCATGACGACGATGTCATCCGGTCCGTATATCGCCGTAGCGATGCCCGCCGCTGCGGCTTCAAGGTCTGGCATCCACCTGCGTCCCACCATCTCGCGCGGGACGACGACGTAGTAACCATCGGCGAGGCGGTGCAGCAGGCCACGTTCGTGAAGGCGCGCGACCTCAGCGGCGGGATAGGCGTAGGTGTGCTTCGCCTGTGCGGGGCGGAACGTGCCGAGTGCCTGCGCGGCCAGGCTGGCGGGAACCGCTGTGCTGTGCTTTGGCGTCATGGTCGCTCCTTGAGTATGCAGATCATAGGCTTATAGCCTATAAAATGCATACTCAAGCGCTCAATTGGCGTCGTCGGCCGTATGTACCGTTCGGACTAGGTGGACGGCGCCGATGCGATCCGACCAACCCTTGTCATCGATGTGCGTCGCGAGGCTTGCGGACGCCGTCATTCGTCTTCTGGCCACAGGATGAAGTCGTCGCAGGTATACCGGACGGGTTCGAGACCGGCGTCGCGCAGCGCCGAACGGACCGCATAGAGGTGCTCGACGGTCATCTCCAAGGGGGGCTCATCGGGCTGAAATGTCGTGAGCACGGGGTAGTCGACGCCCGGAGTCGTGGTCATCTCGATGTGACAGCCCAGGACATGAGTGACGGGGTGCGATCGGCAGAATTCGATGAGCCGATCGATGCTCCGCGAGAACGCTGACCAATCGGTGATGTAGAGCCGGCCCCGGTACACCGTGTCGCCGGTGAACAAGATTCCCGTCCACGGGTCATAGAAGGTGACGGCTGCTGAGTCATGACCGGGTGTTGCAAGGACTTTGAGGACGCGGTCGCCGAGGTCGACTGTCCTCGTCGCGTCAGGATCGTCGGCGAAGCCGAAGTAGTCCCATGCCGTCGCCTTGTCGGCCGTCACGAGGGCGGTATCTGGGCGATCTGCGAACTGCGCGTCGCCGGCGACGTGATCGCCGTGGGAATGCGTGTGCAGCACCAGCAATTCGTAGGAGGTGTCATCGCGGGGGTGGCGGTCGAGCCACGTCTCGATGAGGTCATCGACAACCGTGCGGAGCGGAAAGTACTCGTGTGAGGCGGTCGCTCCGGTGTCCAGCAACACCACACGCTTACGGCCAAAGAGCAGGAACAAGAACGGTGCTTCGTAGTCAATGGCCTTGTTTTGCCGCAGGATGACCGTGTCGTCGTCGTACCAATAGACCTGCAGATCCGGGTCAGTGTTGTGCTTCGAAGAAACGGACCCGTGAATCCACCGCGCACCGATAGGCCTTGCGACGGGAATGGCGAATGGTTCGGCAACGTCAGACATCAACCCTCCAAGGTGCGTCGTCTTAACGAGCCGGGTACGGCGCACATCTCGTCCGGGGACACGCTGACGCGCATCAACAAGACGAGACGCTAGCACTAGGCGCGACCGGCCTTCAAGCTCACCTCCGGCCGGCTGAGGCACGGGTGAGTGCCAGCCACAGTCGATCCCAGCCGGGGTGCTGATGCGACGATGTAGCGATGACCGCAACGCTCGTCGCGAAGAATGTGGCCGGCGGATTCGCCCATCGCACCCTGTTCGACGGGGTGGACCTGACCGTGGCCCCGGGCGATGTCGTCGGCGTGGTGGGCGCCAACGGGGCCGGCAAGAGCACGCTGCTGCGGATCCTGGCCGGGGACCTGGAGCCGCTTGAGGGCGCGGTGAGCATCGCTCCCGCCGACGCCTTCGTCGGCTGGCTTCCGCAGGAACACGAACGGGTGCCGGGGGAGACGGTGGCCGCCTACATCGCCCGGCGCACCGGATGCGCCGACGCGACGCAGGCGATGGAGGCCGCCGCCGCCGCGCTGGCCGAGCCGAGTTCCGCCGAGGGAGATCCGGCAGCGGCCTACTCGGCGGCGCTGGACCACTGGTTGGCCACCGGTGCGGCGGACCTCGACGACCGCCTGCCCGCTGTCCTGGCCGACCTGGGACTGGACACCGATGCCATCCGGCCGGATTCGACGCCGATGACCGCACTGTCCGGCGGCCAGGCCGCGCGGGTGGGACTCGCGGCGCTGGTGCTGTCGCGATTCGACGTCGTCCTGCTCGACGAGCCGACCAATGATCTCGACCTCGACGGGCTGGCACGTCTCGAGCAGTTCGTCCGGGAGTTGCGCGGCGGTGTGGTGCTGGTGAGCCACGATCGGGAGTTCTTGGCGCGCACCGTAACCCGGGTCCTCGAGCTGGACATCGCCCAGAACACCGCCACCGTCTTCGGTGGGGGATACGAAAGCTATCTGGAAGAGCGGGAGGTCGGCCGCCGGCATCGGCGCGAACAGTACGAGGAGTTCGCCGAGAAGAAGGCCGACCTGGTCGCCCGCGCCCGCACTCAGCGGGAGTGGTCGAGCCAGGGGGTGCGCAACGCGATCCGCAAGGCGCCCGACAACGACAAGATCCGCCGGCGCGCAGCATCGGAATCCAGCGAGAAGCAGGCGCAGAAGGTGCGGCAGATGGAAAGCCGGATCGCGCGGCTCGAAGAAGTGGCCGAACCACGCAAGGAATGGGTGCTGGAGTTCACCATCGGAGCCGCGCCGCGGTCCAGTTCGGTCGTCGCCACGCTCGACGATGCCGTTGTGCGACAAGGCGATTTCGTGCTGGGCCCGCTGTCCCTACAGATCGCCGCCGGTGAGCGGATCGGCATCACCGGACCCAACGGCGCCGGCAAGTCGACCCTGCTGCGGCTACTGCTCGGTCGTCAGCAGCCAGACGAGGGCCGCGCCAGTCTGGGCGCCAGTGTCGCGATCGGTGAGATCGACCAGGCGCGAGCGGTTTTCACCGGTGCGGACCGCTTGGTGGATCGTTTCGAAGAGTTCGTACCGTCCTGGTCGACCGCGGACGTGCGAACCCTGCTCGCGAAGTTCGGGTTGGCCGCCGACCACGTGGAGCGGCCGGTCGACGAGCTCTCACTCGGCGAACGAACCCGCGCCGGCCTGGCGCTGCTGCAGGCGCGGGGCACGAACGTCCTGGTGCTCGACGAGCCGACGAACCATCTCGACCTGGCCGCCATCGAGCAGCTCGAGCAGGCGCTGGAGTCCTACGACGGGGCGCTGCTGCTGGTGACCCATGACCGCCGGATGTTGCAGAACGTTCGGCTGGATCGCTCCTGGGTGGTGGGGAACGGGCAGGTGAGGTCCTTCACGACGGGCGCAGTCGGGTGATCACCGCGAGACTCTGCGGCTACTCGATCTGGTCGATGCCCGTGACGGCCTGGGTATAGCGGCCCGGCTCTGCGGAGTGCGCCAGCGCCGGGTCGCCGTACTCGTCGGGGCGGGCTACGAATACGGTGCCCAAGCCCAGCGCCGCGGCGGCGTCCAGGTCATACGGGTGGGCGGCGACCAGCGCAGCGCGCTGGGGTGCGATGCCAAGAAAACCCAGCGCTCCGAGGTAGACCTGCGGATCCGGTTTGAACCGACTGAACAGCTCCGCGGTGAAGAGTGCATCGAACCGCAGGTCCAGCCGTCGGGCCAGGCCGATGACCGTTGCCATGTCGGTGTTGGACAGCGTCGCGGTGAGTGCACCACTGCGGATCGCCGCCAATCCGTCGCGGACATCGGGCCATGGCACCAACCGCTGCCAGCTCGCCGCGACCCGCGTCGCGGACGCCGCGTCCGGAGCAGGTAAGCCATACGACGCAGCGACGGCGGCGAATCCCGCCTCGTACTGCCCCTGAACCTTCTGCCACGGCCCACTCAGTTGATCGAGCGTCGAGACGCGGGTGAAGTAGTCCGTGCGCCAGGCCCGGGTGAGGTCGCCGGGGTCAATGTCGGGGCGGCCGAGTGCGCTCAGATGCTCGGCAACCGCAGCGCGGACCGGGGTATAGAAGTCGAGCAGCGTGCCTTGAACGTCGAACAGGTAGGCGTCGAATCGCATGCGGATGTCGTAGCACGGCATCCCCGCAGCGTCAGGTCGACTGCAGTTCCTTCTTGCGTGCGTCACGCGCCAGCAGCCGGTCGCGTTGTTCTTCGAACTTGGTGACTTCGCCTTCCAGCCTGGTTATGTACGCGGCGAGTTGTTCGCGACGCTGGTTGCCGACGGCGGTGAAGTCCTCGCGTTCGAAGATGCGCCACTTGCGCAAGGTGGGGGCTACGACCTCTTCGAGGTGCTGGCGGGGATCGTAGATTCCGTGCTTGGCCATCAGTACGCCGTTGCGGCGGAAGTCGGGCATGCCGCGGCCGGGCATCCGGAAGTTCTCCACGACGTCCGCGACGGCTTCCAGCGCCTGATCGGGCACGAGGTCGAGTGCGGAGCCGCACACGTTGCGGTAGAAGATCATGTGCAGGTTCTCGTCGGCAGCGATGCGCGCGAGCATCCGGTCGGCGATCGGGTCGTCGCACACCTTGCCGGTGTTGCGGTGGCTGACTCGGGTGGCGAGCTCTTGAAACGACACGTAGGCGACCGAGAGCAGGAAGTCGGTCTTGTGCCGGGCCTCTTCCTCAGGTGTGGCCGCGAAACCGCTGGTCATATGGGCCATGCGGGCCCGCTCCAACGCGACCGGGTCGACAGCGCGGGTCACGACGAGATAGTCGCGCAACACGATGCTGTGCCGGGCCTCCTCGGCGGTCCACCGGCCCACCCACGTCCCCCACACGCTGTCGAGAGAAAAATGCTGTGCGGCCTCACGGTGGTAGCACGGCAAATTGTCTTCTGTCAGCAGGTTGGTGATCATGGCCGCCTTCGCGACCTCGCTCAGCTGCGATTGCTCCGGCGCCCAGTCGTCGCCGTCCATCGCCGCGAAGTTACGGCCGAGGTCCCACGGCACATAGTCGTGGGGATGCCACTCGACACTCACCGACAGATGGCGGTTGAGGTTTTCCTCGGCGATCGGCCCGAGTTCGTTGAGCAATTCGGATTCCGTCAATTGCCGCGACATTATGTACCTAACCCCTGCTTTAGCCAGCTAGGGCAAGTCGCCCGCGCGTCACATCTTATCCGCATAACGGGCGAGCCCACCGCCACCCCGGCCTAGCTGCGCGTGTTGCTCACCGTCGCACGCCGCTCGGCCGGGCGGAGCAGTCGGCAAATTCGCGTCTCACCGGCTTTGCGGGCGACCGAAAATTCAGGTTCACACCGGGGCCGGTACCCGGGCCCGCGCGGCCGTGGCGCGCATCTCCTTGCGCAAGGTGGTGAAGTCGGAGATGGTCTTGGCCGCCACTGTCGCAACCGGTCGGGCGCTGCGGCTGGTGGCCTCGGTTTTCGACACCATGATCACGCTGTCGATATAGGGCTGGATCGTGGTGGCGTTCTGCACGGTGGCCACGATGACCAGTTGGAACCCGAATTTGCGGAATGCCTGCAGCGCCTGCTGCGCGAACTGTGGGTCCGATTTGGAGAATGCTTCGTCGAGCATCAGCTGGGCGAAAACCGGCTTGTTGTCGCCGCTGTCGGGACTGGCCAGGTTGAAGCTCAACGCGCCGGCCAGGCAGAAGGCCATCAGCTTCTCCTGCTCGCCGCCGGAGTTGTCGCCGGCGTTGCTGTGCGTGCGGATCAACTCCTCGGTGCGCACGTCCCACTCGGCGCAATCGAAGGTGAACCGGTTGCGCACGTCCAGGGCATCCCGGGTCCAGGCCTTGTCCTCGGGGGCAGTGGAGGCCAGCCGGTTACGCAGCTGCAGGATGTCGGCGTATTGGTCCAGGATCGCCTGCTTGTCGCCGAGCCCCACCTCGGCGATGCGCCGTGAGATGGCCCGCACGATCTCGGTGAGTTCGGCGACCGCGGTCAGGCTGCGCGGGGTGGCGCGCAGAGTCAGCCGGGTGCCGTTGTTGAACTCGACCGAGCCGAGGCCGGTGTTGACCCGGTCGATCTGCTCAGTGATGCGCCGGGCCTCCTGCTCGGCCACCCGGTGCAGCGTGAGGATCGCGTCGGGGGCCTGTTCGGTGACCAGGCGCATCATCCGCTCATAGGCCTCGGGCAGTTCACGTTCGTCGATATGCCGGCACAGCGCCACATAGTCGTGCACCCGCTCGTCGAACACGTCGCTGTCGTTGGGGATCGCGTCCGGGAAGGCGGTGTCGAACGTATTGAGGATGCGGGCCAGCTCGTCGTAGGAGCGGCGGCGGCTTTCTCGTAGCTGTTCGCGCTCGCGGCGAATCGCGGTGAACAGCGCGTCGCGGTGCGGTTCGGGACTGAGCGCCTCCAGCGGCATCGGCACGTCGGCGGCGTAGCGGTTCAGCAGTTCGGTCAGCGGCTCGGAGACGAATGCAGGGTCGAGGCGCTCCTGGAGCTCGAGCAGCTGGGTCCGGCGGCCGTCGAGGTCGTCGCGGCGGGTCTGGATGGCACCGCGACGCGTCATCAGGGTCTGGATCTGGTCCCAACACTCGTCGGCGCGGGCGGACAGCGCCTCGATATCGGGATTGTCGGCCAGCAGCAGCTCGTACTGCTCACGCAGTCGGTCGGCGTGTCCGTCGGCGGTGTCGACGTCGATCTGGTTCCACTGCGGGAACTGGTCGCAGATCGCCTTGCCCGCCGCGGCCCGGTCTCGCCACTGCTGGCGCTGGGCGGCGATATCGTCGGCGGCCCGTCGGGCCTGCTGGTACGCCTCCTCGGCGTTGGCGAGATCGACCGTCAGCGCGTCGATCTTGGTGGCGACGTCGCCCTGGTAGATGTAGTCGGCCTGTTTGAGCGGACGCCGGTCGTCCTTGATCGCCAGCCGGTCGGAGTCTTTGTAGAGGCCGGTATCGGTGACGGCACGCCGGAACCGGGAGAACACGTCCGGGGTGTCCACGCAGATGTGGTCGCCGGCCGCGGCGACGACATCGGCGGCCTCGGCGGCGCAGGGATGGGTCGGGTCGACGACGAACAACTTGCCGGCCAACGTATTCGACTCAGGCTCGACGGGAGTGGCCCCGACAAATCCGGCCCGGACGTGATGCAGTTGCAGCCGGCCGCCCATGTTGGTCTCGTTGACGAACCGCAACACCGCCGAATAGTGGGCGTCCGGTACGAGCAGCCGCAGACCGACCCCGCGCAGCACCTTCTCCACAGCCACCCGCCAGCGGCCCTGGTCGGGCCGCAGGTCCATCAGTTCGGCGATATAGGGCAGCTCACCGGGATCCACTCCGACGGCGGCACAGATATGTTCGCGCATCGTGATCGCGAACTCCGGCAGTGCCGAGCCGACATGCTCGACGCGCTTGAGTTCCTTGGCGGCGTCATCGCGCGCGATGCGGGCCGACTTCTGGGCATACTCGGCGTCGGTGGATGCTTCCCGGCCGCGGTCGAGCTTGGCCAGCAGCTCGGTGGCCTGCGTGCTCAGCTCGTCGCGCAGGTTCCAGAAGTCGTCGGCGGTATCGGGGATGTCGAGGCCCTGCGCGGACAGCAGCGCCTCATAGGCCGCACGGCGACGTGACACCTGCTCGGCGTGCGCTTCGGCGCCGGCGACCTGCGACTGCAGCGGCCCGAGATTGGCGCTCGATCCGCTGATCTGCGCGTTGAGTGAATCACCTTCGGCCTTAGCAAGATTCAGCTGGCGGGTGACGTCCTCGTACTCGTTGCCGAGCTGGTCGATGGTGGCGTCGAGCGACTCGATCTGGGGGCGGCACTGTGCGAGTCGAACGTGGTCGGTGTAGGCCCGCACCATCGGCTGGTCCACCAGGTCGATGATGCCCAAGTCGGAGGACTCCGAGGCGTAGCGCTGCTGAATCTTCTCGATATCGCCGAGGATCTTGCGCTTGCGCTGGGCGACGGCCAGCAGCTCGCGGGCCTCCACCAGCGGATCGATCTGTTTGAGCGCGTCAGGCAGCCGGGTCAGGCTGCTGGGCTCGTCGAGCATGAACTCCCGGACGAACTGTTCCAGTCCGCCAACGCTTTTCAGCGACTTGGCCTTGCCGAGCAGCTGCTGGGCGGCATCGGAGGCACGGATGCCGATAGTCGCGTAAAGCTGGGCGAGATACTGGGATTCGACCTTGGTGGTGAACCGCCACTCGTCGTCCTTGAACACGCTGGCATCGAAGCGCCCAGCTGCCCAGCGGTTGCAGACGTCCTCGATGTCACGATCACCGTCGGCCAGCACGAACCGGCTGGAGGAGTCCGACCGGGATTCGCCGGTCAGCCATTTGAGAACCAGGCCGGTGACGGTTCGCCCGGTGTTGCTGGTGTAGGTGACCGCGACCGCCGACCACGCGGTGCCGTCACCGCGCAGGTACATGACCTTGCTGGCGCCACCGTCGCTGCGCTGCCCCCAGGCGCCGCGGACGTACTTGTCGACGGTGCGCCGGCCCGCGTTTGAGCCGGCCGCCGAGTTGTCGCCGGAGGCGTTGAAGTTGCGCCGGTTGAACGGCAGGAATCCCAGTGAAATCGCGTCCAGCAGAGAGGATTTACCGCTGCCGGAGGCTCCGGCGATCAATGCGCCGCCGGCGCTGAACGGGATGGAGTGGTAGCCGTCGAACACACCCCAGTTGATGATCTGTAGGCGGGACAGGTGGAACTGTTCAGACATCCAGCACTGCTTTCTTCTGGTCCGGCTCGTCCACGTCCGCCGTGACGCCGCCGCTGAGCAGCAGTTCGAACTGCTGCTGGAGCTCGCTGATCACCGACGCCGTCATCACGGCGTTGATGACCGGGCTCACGGTGTAGCTGTCCTCGTCATCGCGGGTCTTGCGCAGGATCTCCAGTGCGGTGAGCCGGGCGATTGCCCCGTCGATGCGGGCGGTGAAGGTGACGGTGTCGCGGTCGACGTCGTTGAGCACCCCGGTGAACAGGCCGTGCACCTCGTCACGGCTGATCAGCACGTTCTGGTCCCCGGAAGCGCGCATCATCTGAGCCAGCTGCAGCGCCAGGATCGAGTCGTAGGTGCCCAGCGGCTCGCGACGCAAGAGCTTGACGCCCCTTGCCGATTCATAGCGCGCCTGCTCGACGAAGGCGACGTCCGCGCCTTCGACGACACGCAGCAGCAGGTCTAGTTCGGACAACCGAACCGACAGTTGCGCACGGTATTCCAGGACCCAGCTGTAGAGGTCGCGGTCGGCTTCGGCGCTGATGTAGCGGCGGGTCAGCAGCTGCTGCAGTGCCCAGCAGGCCCGGTCGGGTAGCTCGCTGACGTCGCCGTCGAACCGGGGCCGGCGTTGGTGCGGCGTGCGGGCGGTCTGGTCGACCTGCGGCAGTGAGCTGAAATCGATGTCGGCGTCGGTGCTCATGCGCCGCTCCTCCTCATCGCTCGTGCCTCGCTCTGCATCGTCGCCGGCGGGCTCATGCGCCGCTCCTCCTCATCGCTCGTGCCTCGCTCTGCATCGTCGCCGGCGGGCTCACGCGCTTGCTCCCTGCAGGCTGGAGATCGGTTCGGTGAACATCAGGTGCGGAACCTCCATTTCGCGGTCACGCCCGTCCAGGGACTGGAACCGCACAGTGACTGACCCGGATGCGTCGGCGGGGATGGGCTGCTTGAGCGCCCAGGACCACAGCACGATGACGTGGCCCAGGTAGGCCCCTTGCCCGTTGGCTGCCAGCAGGTCCACCGCGGCGGGCAGCGAGATCGGACCACCGGTGTCGATCGCCGTGTTGATCATCTCCGACATCGCAGGCGCGTCGACCTGGGTGGTCAGCGCGGCGAACGAGGACAGGTCGACCTCCCCGCCGGCGACGTGGGCGGGTTTGGGATTGGACAGGTCGTTGATCCGGAAGCTCAGTGCGCCAATGGAACTGATGGAGTGCCGGGCCAGCGGAAGCTCGATGTCGAGGCGGGAGTCGGTCAGCGAGCTCTTCAACAGGGCGCGGGCGGCACCGATCGCCTCGCTCAGCTGACGGGCCACGCCGCGGCTCTGCTCCAGGGTGCCGAATGCGGTGAAGCGTTTGACCCGCTGGGCGCAGCGCTGCTGGATACGTTCGACCTCGTCGATCTGGTGACCGACGAGTTCGAAGAAGCCGGCCATCACCTTGCGCAGCGCCGGGTCCAGTCCGGGCAGCGCCTCGGCGACCGCGGCAACGTCGGCCTCGAACTCGGCGCGCTGGTCCGGATCGTTGATCATCCGCAGAAAGGCGCGGTGGGAGTCACGGCCCTGGGAGTCCCAGGCGGTCTGGTAGTCGGCGTACATCTGGCGCTGACGGTCTCGGTAGGCCAGGTTGCTGTCGATCGGCTCGTCGAGGGCGGCAGTGGCCTGTTCGATCATCGTGCCGTACTGGCCGATATCGGTGATCAACCGCTCCATCTGCAGGGCGATGGCGTGAGCTTCGTCGTACATGTCGGTCATGTCGGTGTCTGCTGGCGTGTAGTCGGCGTCTTCGCCGGCGTCGAGCTTGTCCAGCTCGGCCTGCAGCGCGGCAATCTCCGCCTCGATGCCGGCACGGACACGGACGGGGTCGTTGCCCACGCGCAGGGCGATCTGTTTGAGACGCGCAGCGATGCCGTTGATGGAGCCGCCGGTGGCGATGGTGTCCTGGCGGCGCATGCCGCGCAGGAAGTCCAGGGCGCGGCGGGCGTCCTGGGTCAGATAGCACAGGTTGCGTTCGACGCCGGTGCGCTGGTCGGCCACCCGATGCAGCCAGCCCTGGCTGGCCCAGGTCTTGATCAGGCCCAGGCCGGACTGTTCGCCGCCGGGGCGGCCCAGCTCGTCGAGGTCACGCTCCAGGCGCACCACCAGCTCGGTCTCGGGAACCACGCCGCCGCTGAGATGGCGCTCCATCAGCGTGGCGTAGACGCCGAGGTTGAGGGTGGCCAGCAGCCGGATCGTGGGGGAGCCCTGGATGTCGCGGTTGACGTCGAGAAGGTCGGCGACCGACATGGTCGTGTCGTCGTCCACCCGATCTCCTCCTCGATGTAGTTGGCCGGACGGTCCAAGATAGGCCACCGCGGCGACATTGCACGGCCCGCGTGGGCGGGTGTCGGGGTGCCGTCTGGACGGGTTGGTCACACCGGTCTCAGGAGGCTGCCTGCGCCTCGTTGGTCACAGCCTTGAGCGGCACTGCAGCGGCCGGCCGGCGCCGCACGATCTGTGGCCACCAGAACCATGGGCCCAGCAGTGCGGCGATCGCCGGCGTCATGAATGCCCGCACCACCAGGGTGTCGAACAGGAGGCCGAGTCCGATCGTCGTCCCAATTTGAGCGACCACCACCATGGCACTGACCGACATCGAGATCATGGTGAATGCGAACACCAGGCCGGCGGCCGTCACCACCGAGCCACTGCCGCCCATCGCGCGGATGATGCCGGTGTTGATCCCGGCCGGTAGCTCCTCTTTCATCCGTGCCACCAGCAGCAGGTTGTAGTCGGCACCCACCGCCAACAAGATGATGACCGCCATCGCCATCACCATGAACTGCAACTCCATACCCAGGATGTGCTGCCAGAGCAGCACCGACAGCCCGAACGACGCCCCCAGCGACAGCACCACCGTGCCGACGATCACCGCCGCCGCGACGATGGCACGCGTGATGATGAGCATGATGATGAAGATCAGCGACAACGCGGCTATGCCGGCGATCATCAGGTCGTACTTGTTGCCTTGCTCCATGTCTTTGAAAGCCGATGCGGTGCCGCCCAGATAGACCTTCGAGCCTTCCAACGGCGTGCCCTTGATGGCTTCGAAGACGGCGTTCTTGATCGCGTCGATGCGCTTGATGCCGTCGGCCGACAGCGGGTCCTCTTCGTGAGAGATGATGAACCGGATCGCGTGGCCGTTGGGGGAGATGAAATTCTTTATGCCGCGCTTGAATTCGTCGTTGTCGAAGATCTCCGGCGGCAAATAGAACGTGTCATCGTTGAGTGAGTCATTGAATGCCGCGCCCATCGCCGCTTGGTTCTGGCTCATCGCGGCCTGCTGATCCTGCATACCGGCCTGGCTGGCCTGCATGGTCAGCATCATGATGCGCATCCGCTTCATCGACTCGATCGTCGGATGCATCAGCGAAACCATCTGCGGCATAAGGGCATCCAGGCGATGCATGTCAGGCAGCAGTTGCTGGATGTCGTCGACCATGGTGTCGACCCCGTCCAGCGTGTCGAACACCGATCGCATCGACCAGCACAACGGGATGGTGAAGCAATGCGGTTCCCAGTACAGGTAGCTGCGGATCGGGCGGAAGAAGTCGTCGAAATCGGAGATGTGATTGCGCAAGTCGGCGATGTCGAGAGCCATCTCGTCGGTCTTGGTCACCATGTCGTGCATGGTCCCGCTCATCCGCTCCATCAACGAGATCATCTGCGTCATCGTGTTGATGGTGTCCTGCATCTGCTGACCCTGAACCAGCATGTCGGCCATGCGGTCTTGCAGATAGGAGCGGTTCATCGTCTGGTTCGTGCCGCTCATGCTGAGCTGAGCCGGGATCGTGCTGTACTTCAGCGGCTTCCCCGCAGGCCGGGTGATCGACTGGACCCTGCCGATGCCGGGAACTTTGGCAATGGCCTTGCTGATCCGCTCGATCACCAGGAAGTCTGCTGAGTTGCGCACGTCGTGGTCGGTCTCGACGAGCAGCATCTCGGGGTTCATCCGGGCGATCGGAAAGTGCCGCTCGGCCGCCGCGAATCCCTCGTTGGCCGGCAGATCGGCGGGCAGGTACTTGCGATCGTTGTAGTTCGGCTGGTATCCCGGCAGCGTGATCAGCCCGATCAGGGCGATCATGATCGTTGCGAACAGAATGCCCGCCGGCCAGCGCACCACGGCAGCGCCCAGCCGCCGCCAGAACCGAATCCGCATGGCCCGCTTGGGCTCCAACAAGCCGAAGCGGCTGGCAACCGTGATGATCGCGGGGCCGAGTGTCAACGCCGAGACCACCGCGACCACCATGCCGACGGCGAGCGGGACGCCCAGCGACTGGAAATAGGGCAACCGGGTGAAGGACAGGCAGAAGGTCGCGCCCGCGATCGTCATGCCGGAGCCGAGCACGACATGGGCCGTGCCGTGATACATCGTGTAGTAGGCCGATTCCCGATCCTCGCCGACCGATCGGGCCTCCTGATATCGCCCGATCAGGAAGATCGCGTAGTCGGTGGTAGCGGCGATCGCGAGAGTCACCAGCAGCTGGGTCGCGAACGGCGAGAGACCGATCAGGTTGTGATAACCCAGGAACGCCACCGCGCCGCGGGTCACCGACAGACCCAGGATCAGCATGACGATCACCAGCACGACCGTGAGTAGCGAGCGGTAGAAGAACAGCAACATCACGATGATCACGGCGATGGTGGTGAACTCGATGATCTTGATGCTCTTGTCGCCCGCGTGCTGCTGATCGGCCTGCAGGGCGGGACCGCCGGTGACGAAAACCTTGACGCCCGGCGGCGGGGACAAGCCCTTGACGATCTTCTGAACCGCTTCGACCGAATCGTTGCCGAGCGTCTCGCCCATGTTCCCGGCGAGGGCCACCTGCACGTAGACGGCCTTCTCATCGCTGCTCAGCGCGCCCGCTTCGGTCAGCGGATCGCCCCAGAAGTCCTGGATGTGCTGGACGTGCGTGGTGTCGGCCCGGAGCTTGGCGACCATCTCGTTGTAGAAGTGGTGGGCGTCGTCGCCGAGGGGTTTGTCGCCCTCCAGCACGATCATGGCCGAACTGTCGGAATCGGATTCTTCGAACACTTTGCCCGAGCGCATCATGGCAATCACCGACGGGGCGTCCTTGGGGGACATCGATACCGCCCGCATCCTGCCGACTTCGTCCAGCTGCGGCACGACCGTGTTCAGGATGAGGATGAGGCCGATCCAGCCGAGGATGATCGGCACGGCCAAGCGGCGGATCCACTTGGCCAGGCCGGACCTGTGCTCCCGCGCGGCGGGGACCACGCGTTCTTGGGTAGGGGTGCTCACTGCGCCCAAGTCCTCCCCGTCGTGGCAATTTACTTAGACAGTGATACCAGACGCCGGGGTGTCAGTGTGAGGTCGGTAACGTCGATCTACCCGGTGTTGGTGCCGCCTTCGGCGATGCGGCGGACCGCGTTGAGGAAGGTGTCGATCTCGTCGTAGGTGTTGTAGAAGGCGAATGAGGGGCGGACAGTGGTTTCGACTCCCATTCTGCGCAGGATCGGTTGGGCGCAGTGGTGTCCGGCGCGTACGGCGATACCTTCGGTGTTGAGGGCCTTGCCGACTTCGAGTGGCTCGTGGCCGGCTAGGACGAAGGACAGCACGCTGGCTTTGTGTTCGGCGGTGCCGATCAGTCGTACGCCGGGGATGGCGGCCAGCCGGGGTGTGGCGTATTCGAGTAGGGCGTGTTCGTAGGCGGCGATGCGGTCGATGCCGATTTTCTCGACGTAGCGCAGGGCTTCGCCGAGTCCGACGGCATCAGCGATGTTGCCGGTGCCGGCTTCGAACTTGTTGGGCAGGCCCTGATAGATGGCGCGTTCGATGGTGACGTCGGCGATCATGTTGCCCCCGCCCTGCCATGGCGGGGTTTCGGCCAGTGCTTCTTCGGTGCCGTAGAGCACCCCGACGCCGGTGGGGCCGAAGATCTTGTGACCGGAGAACACCAGGAAGTCCGCACCGGTCGCGGTGACGTCGATCGGGATGTGTGGGACTGATTGGGCGGCGTCGATGAGGACCCGGGCACCGTAGCGGTGGCCGAGTTCGACGATCTTGTCGACCGGGGTGACCGTGCCCAGGGCGTTGGAGACCTGGGTGGCTGCCACCAGTTTGGTGCGCGGCCCGAGCAGGTCTTCGAACTCGGCCAGCAGCAGGTTGCCGGCGTCATCGACGGGAGCGACTTTGAGGACGGCGCCGGTCTTCTGCGAGATCATTTGCCAGGGAACGATATTGGCGTGGTGTTCGAGGTGGGTTATGACGATCTCGTCACCAGGCTTGAGGTGTTTACCACCCCAGGCGTTGGCCACCAGGTTGATGGCTTCGGTGGTGCCGCGCACGAAGATGATCTGTTCGGATTTCGGTGCTCCGATGAAGCGCCGCACCGTATCGCGGGCTTGTTCGTAGGCGTCGGTGGCCCGTGCCGCCAACTCGTGGGCTGCGCGGTGGATGTTGGAGTTCTCGTGGGCGTAGAAATAGGAGAGTCGGTCGATGACCGCTTGCGGTTTCTGGGTGGTGGCGGCGTTGTCGAACCAGATCAACGGTTTGCCGTTGACCGTCTCGGCCAGGATCGGGAAATCCGCGCGGATCGCGTGGACGTCGAAGACCTCATGGCGGTCCGGAACCTGTGGCACCGGCTCAGTCAGCCCGGGCACCCCCGAGGTGAAGTAGTAATTCGCCTCGTCACCGGCGGGAGTAAGCGTGCCTAGCGAGATGTCGGGGATGACCGGGATGTCGACCGGCCACCCCGGCACCGAACCACGCGGCGCCACCGGTGCACTCGGTATCCCGCCGGCCAGCACGCCGGGAATCGTGGGCACGATCCCGGCAGGCACGGAGAACTCCTGGAAGTGCGGCGGGGTGAAGACATCGACCACGCCCGCACCGGCGCGTCCGGCGGACCCAGCGGTGCTCACGTCCGGGGCGTTGCCCCGCGGTGCCGCTGGTACTGCCTGCGGTGGAACCGGCTCGGGCCCAGGGGAACTCGGTGTCGGCAGGCTCACAGCCGGTGGGCTCAGCGGTGCGCCCCCCGCGGCGACCGCACTGTGGGAGGCTGCCGGGGTGGTGTCGGGGACACTGCCGCGCGGTGCCGGGGGTACCGTCTGCGGCGGGGTGTCGTTTCCGGGTCGGATGCTGGCCGCGAAGACCTGATTCGCCAGTGCGGCCAGTTCGGCCTCGCTGATCGGGAGTTCGCTCTCGGCGGCTACCGACCGATACTCACTTGTACTCATGGAACTGGTCCACCGCGACACCGTCGAGCACAGCCAGGGCGTCATCGGTGAGCACCGCCAACGACGAGTACAGGCTCACCAGGTAGGAAGCGATCCCGGAGCGGTTGATCCCGGTGAAACGCACCGACAAGCCGGGCGCCTGCTCACCGACCAGACCCGGCTGGAACAACCCGACCACACCCTGGCGCTCCTCACCGGTACGGACCAGGATGAACTTGGTCTTGCCATCCTCGACGGGCACCTTGTCGCTGGGGATGATTGGAATGCCGCGCCAGGTGATGAACTGCGCCCCGAACAGGTTGACCACCACCGGCGGCACACCACGCCAGGTGGCCTCCCGGCCGAACGCGGCAACACCCAGCGGATGAGTCAAGAAAAACGCCGGGGTCTTCCACACCTTGGTGATCAACGCATCCAGATCATCCGGAGTCGGGGCCCCGCCCAGGGTGGGGATGGTCTGCTCCTCGCTCACCTGCGACAACAACCCGTACTCGGCGTTGTTGATCAGCTCCGATTCCTGGCGTTCCTTGATCGTCTCGATCGTCAACCGCAACTGCTGGGCGATCTGATCGTGCGGGCTCGAATACAGATCCGAGACCCGGGTATGCACATCGAGCAGGGTCGAAATCGCCCGCAACGTGACCTCACGCGGACTGGTTTGATAGTCCACATAGGTCTGCGGCAGCGGATCCTCGACGTTTTCCCCACCGACCTCGGCGTGAATGGCGACCCGCTCGGGATTGACGACCCGGTTGACCCGATAAATGCCCGCCTCCACCGGCACCCAACTCAACAGATGCAACAAGAACCGTGGAGTGATCGTCTCCAACTGCGGAACGGTCTTGGTCGCATTAGCCAACTGCCGCGCAGCAGCAGCACCAAGTGCCTGTGATTCATTCTGAGCCGACGTCATCGAAGATCCTCCGCTTCTTGGGGTTCGACCCAATCATCGTGTGTCACCAGTCCTCCTGCACAGCATTGGAACGCACCGTGATGCGAACTCTGTTACTGGCGGGCGGCGACGTGCCGTATGGTATTGGCATGCAACTGCACGTATCGCCGCGCTTTGGTTACACGCGCTGCCTCGTCGTGCGCTTCTGTTGTTGTTGATTCTTCTGACGCCGTAATTCCCTGCGCTCAGTCCCCGCCTTCTTGGCGTGCTGATCTGCGCTGCTCGACGTACTCAGAGAGATCAACCCCATGGCATCGTTGTCTTTGCTCGCTCCCGCTCCGCTGACCGTCCGGCGCCGGGTGCAACCCACGCCGTCGGCCGACCTGTCCCGGATGACCCGCTACCGGGGCGGTACCTACTCGCACACCGTCGGCACCGTCGTCTTCGCCGACGGCACCTCGGCCCGCACCGATCTGATTCGGCTCAATCCCAACATCGAGGCCTATTCACTGGACTTCAGCGGAGTAGCCCCGACCACGCCGTCGCGCTACCGCGCCGACACCTGGGCCGCGGTGCCGCACCTGCGGGCCCGTGCGCATGAAGCCGAGGTCGCCTGGATCCTGCGCAACTCCTACCCGGCCATCTCGACCACTGCACTCAGCGACGATCTGCGGGCAGCCGGCTATGCCATCGGACGACGCAACATCACCGAGCACGAGGCCATCGCCGGTACCCAGGCCGCGATCTGGTACCTGACCAATGGCCTGCAACTCGACGTCCGGCCGCTCAATGTGCCCACCCGGATCACCGAAGACGCCCGGGCGGTGCGCGTCGAATTCGACGGGGACCGTCAGCTCGCCGGCTATGCCGCCGAGGTCTCGACCCACCACGGCGCGGTCCTGACGCTGCAGAAATCGCACGATGCACGGCACTGGCACGATGTCGCCGCCTCCACCGTGACCGTCCCGGCCGGCGGCGGCCGGATCACCAAGTCGCTCGGTGTCGGCAGTACGGTGGCTCACCACCGCCACGGCCACCCGGCCGGGGGATACCGGCACTACCGGCTGGTCATCGACGGCGACGCCACGATCGCCGGCCTGACGTTCCGGCTTAACGAGTCGCGCTTGTACCGCAACGCCGAGCCGGTGGTCCGCCTTTACGATTACCTGCTCACCGGTGCCCGCGCGGCCCGGCGGGCGGCGATGGTGCCGGAACTGGAAACCGTCGACGCCGGTGTCGACGCCGGCCTGATCGGCCCGTTGCGACTGGTCATCTCCGATGCCGCTGCCGTCCGGGCTTCCGATGGATACGACATCGTCGGTGCCGACGGTGCTACGGTCACCAAACCCATTCGGCCGCATGAGGAATTTTTCCTGCGGGCTGCACCGCAATCCCGCGCCGCGACGTTGACCGTCGAGATCCCCGGCAATCCGAGGGGATTCGGTGGCAGAGTGATCACCGGCGTGGCCCGCGACGAAGTTGCCGACTCCTACACCCCGGTGGCGCTGGCCGTTCCCGTGCAACTGGTGGTCGAGTTCGACCTCGATTGGGCTGTCGCGGGTTCAGCGGCGAAATCAGATCGCTGAATGCAGCGGTGGCGGGCTGCCGTGCAGCAGCGCCCGACCGAGGTGCTGGTACTTCCACCGGATCGGATCGTGCAGGGTGTGGGTGCGGGCGTTGCGCCAGTAGTGGTCGAGGTTGAGTTCGGCTGCGACACTTCGAGTTCCACTGACCTCGAACAGCGCACCGGCGACCTCGTTGGCGGCCTTGTCGGCCAGGATCTTCGCCCCCGCCACGGCCAGTGAGGCCTGCGCGGCGGTGTGCTCGGCGTCCAGCGGTTGGGCGCTGAATGCAGCGTCGACTTTGGCCGCGGCCACCGACAGCGTGGATTCGGCGGCTTGAACCGCCACCGCCAGCTCCCCGAACCGCTGGATCAGGAGCGGATCGTCGACGGCGCGTTCGACGTGTGCCTCGAACCACGGCCGGCTCTTCTCCCGGACGAAGGCTGCGGCAGCCTCGAGGGCGCCTCGGGCGATGCCGGCATCGATCGCGGTGTGCAACAGCTGGGCATACGCGCCGTAACCGGTCGGTGCGCTGACCGCTGGGGCACGGGGGATCAGCGCGGCTCGATCGACCAATACCTCATCGAAGATGATGGTGCCGCTACCGGTCGTCCGCTGACCCAACGCGTCCCAGTCATCGACGATCTGCACCCCGGGGCTGTCGGCCGGCAGAAGTGCGATGTATTGGCCTTCGGCCAAACCACTTTCGCCGTCCGGATCGTCGAGGCGGGTCAGCACCGCCAAGATGTCGGCAAACAGCGAGCCGGTGCAGTAGTACTTGGCGCCGTCGATACGGAACTGCCGGCCCGCCGGGCGCACCGTGGTCGCGATATCTGCCATCGTCGGGCTGGTGCGCTCGGTCTGGGCATTGGCGATGCGACCGCCCCGAAGCAGCAGCTCCGAATGGTGGCGGAGTTGCTCCGGTGAGCCGGCTAGGCGCAACAAGTTGACGTAAACGAAGTGGCTGTGCGGAATCTGGGCGATGTTGGGGTCGGCGGTGGCCAAGATCCGCACCACGTCGGCGACGACGCTGGGCGGTAGGTCCGCGCCGCCATAAGCGCTGGGCACGGTCACCGCCAGCAGGCCACTGGTGGACAGCTGGTCGATCTGAGCAAAGGGCAACTCGCGCAGATGATCTCGGCTGGATGCTCCGGCGGCGAATTCGGCGGCCAAGCCGCTGGCGACGGCGACGGCGGTCGTTGCCGTCAGGACGGGACAGGCGGACGTCGTGGTCATATCAGTCAGGCCGCTGCGGCTTTGACGGCGCGACTGACCTCTTGGCGCAGCCGCACATACTCGGCGCTGCGGCGCAGTTCGTCGGGGTCGATGTCGGTTCTGGGCAGATCCACGGCCAGATCGAGGGCCACCCGCCCGGGACGGTGCGTGAGCACGACGATCCGCGACCCCAGGAACGCGGCCTCGTCCGCGCTGTGGGTGACGAACACCGTGGTACGTCCCGACTCCGCGCTGACCTTGCGGACATCCTCCTGCAGACGTTCCCGGGTCAGTGCGTCCAAGGCGGCGAACGGCTCGTCGAGCAGCAGCAGCGAGGTCTCCGGACGTTCGGAGGCCAGTGCCCGCGCGATCGCGACGCGCTGCTGCTGGCCGCCGCTGATCTCCCAGATCTTGCGGTGCGCAATGCCTTCCAGGCCGACCCGGTGCAGCAGCTCGTCGCGCCGCTGGCTGCGTCGCTCCCGGGGGATGCCGGCGTACTTCAACGCCAGCTCGACATTGCCGCCGACGTTGCGCCACGGGAACAGCCGGGGTTGCTGGAACACCACGCCCGCGGTTTGCCCCGGTACCGGTCTGCGGCCCGACACCTCGACCTTGCCGTAGGTCGGCGACTCGAAACCCGCGATCAGCCGCAGCAGGGTGCTCTTGCCGCAGCCGGACGCGCCGACGAGAACCAGGAACGAGCCGGGTTCGACGTCGAGATCAACCGGTCCTAGCGCGGTGGTGGCCCCGTAACGATTTTCGACGCCACGGATCTGGATACCGCCGTCGGCGCGGG
This sequence comes from Mycolicibacterium sp. CH28, assembly GCF_004745805.1. Lineage (GTDB taxonomy): Bacteria > Actinomycetota > Actinomycetes > Mycobacteriales > Mycobacteriaceae > Mycobacterium. The sequence continues at coordinate 567,488 of NZ_SRLQ01000001.1, forward strand.
ACCCCGATACCGCTGCGGTCAGGCCGGCCTCACTTGGTGATGACATCAGGCAGTCCCTGGGTATAGACGGCGTCTTGGAAGGTCTTCAGTGGTGCGGCAGAAGGAATCTGCTTCTGCTCGGCCAAGAACTGCGAAGCGCTCTCCAGGTTGGCTGCGATGTTGCCCGGATTACCCTGGCTGCCCAGCCACTGCGGCGACGCGACCTCTGCGGGGGTGAGGTAGACGCCCTGCTTGAGTTGGCCCTCGACGTCGGCGGGGCTCAGACCGATCTCGGCGGCAATGGCCTTGGCCGCGGCGGCGGGGTCGTCGTGGATGACCGTCAGGGCCCGGGCCTCCTGCTTGCGCCAGGTGTCGACAACCTCGGGATGGTCCTTGGCGAAGGTGTTCGATACGGTAGCCAGATCGAGGGTGGGCTTGCCGTCGTTGGCCAGCTGGCGGCTGGTGATCAGGTCCTTGCCGGTCTTGCGTAGCTCGTCCAGGGTGGGCAGCCAGGTGTAGGCCGCCGCGATGTCACCGCGTTCCCAGGCTGCCAGGATGGCCTGCGGTTGCAGATCGATCAGCTGAATGTCGCTGGGCGACAAGCTGTTCTGGGCCAGTGCGGCGAGCAGGCTGTAGTGCGCGGTCGACGCGAACGGGGTCGCGACCCGCTTGCCCTTGAGGTCGGTGATCGAGTTGATCCCGCTGCCGTTGCGGGCGACCAGTGCCTCGTTGTCGCCCGCCACATCCAGCACGAACGCGACGCTGTAGGGGATGTTCAGCGGTGCGGACAGCCCACGGGCAACCGGGCTGGAGCCCAGCGCGCCGAAGTCGAGTTCCTTGGCGATGAACGCGGTGTTGACGTCGGCGCCGGAGTCGAACTTGACCCACTTGATGTTGTAGTCGGGCAGTGCGTCCTCAAGCCACCTGTTGTTCTTGACGATCAGGTCCCCGCTGGGGAAGGTTTGGTACCCGATGCGAAGCGTGGGCTTGCCCGCCTCCGACTTGGAGTGATCAACCGAGCAACCGGCCATGCCGATCATGGTGATGGCGGCGGCAGCCAGGGTGACGAGCTTCTTCAGGTTCATACCTTTCCTCTCCAGGGGACGGCGCGACGCTCGACCGAGCGCAGTAGACCGTCGATCACGAGCCCCGAGATGCCGATGGCGAAGATGCCGACGAGCACCACGGGGGTGTTGTTGTAGTTGCTGGCGTCCTTGACCAGACCACCGATACCGGGAATGCCGTTGAAGAGTTCGGCGGCCACCACCGAGGAGTAGGCCATGCCCACGGCCAGCCGGATACCGGTGAAGGTCTCCGGAAGTGCGGAGGGAATGACGATGTCGCGCACGACGTCGCGGCGGGACGCACCCAGCGCTCGGGCCGCCTCGACCAGGCTGACCGGGACGGCCGCCACCGCAGCGGTGGTGGCCACCGCCGCCGGGGGCAGCGCGGCCAGTGCGAGCAGGGTGATCTTCGGGGCCTCGTCGATGCCCAGCCAGATGACCAGCAGGAAGAAGTACGCCAGTGGCGGCAGTGCCCGCAGGAAGGTCAGCCATGGCTCGAGCACGCTGCGCACCCAAGGGATGGAGCCCATCAGCAGGCCGAGGAAGACGCCGATGGCCACACCGACCACGACACCGACGAGCACCCGGCGCAAGGTCATGTACAGGTGTTCCCACAGCAGGTAACCGGCGTAGCCGCGGACCCCGTCGTGGGTCGTCGAGGTGTCGATGAAGGCGTGCCAGACCGTGCTCGGGTAGGGCACGAACGTCTGGTTCCAGATCTCGCTCGCCGCGGCGCCCTGCCACAGGGCGAAGAAGACCAGCAGGGACAGCAGGGGCAGACCGACCCGGGAAAGCCAGGCCGGCCACCTGCTGGGCACCGTGGAATTGTCCGCGGACGCACCGGCGGCGTCGGCGGGCGTGACATCGACGAACACAGACACCCGAACACCTTTGCCTGCTGGGGAGTGACTGTGAATGGCTACGCTCACCGCGAGTGAAACTCTCCGCGTAGGCAGTTGCGCTCACGTCGAAGCTAACCCTTTTCCTCTGGTGGGGCTGGGCGTGAGATGGACGCGCACCCAGCCAAGGAGGTCCGACTTTGACGCAACTGCACGACGGAATCGCGGTTTCAGACGCCGAATCCGAACTGTTGCGCCGCCTGCATGAGGGCTCGCTCACCGAGATCGAGGTGGCCTGGAGCGATCCATTCGGCCACGCTGCCGGAAAGCGCATCCCCGGCAAGCAGTTCCTCGACCGCGCCCGGCACGGCTTTGCCTTCTGCGAAGCCGCCCTGGGCTGGAACACCGATGGCACCGTCATCGACGGTCTGCGGCTGACCAATTGGGATGGCGGCTACCCCGACGTACACGCCGTTCCGGACTTCTCCACGTTCAAGCCGCTGCCGTGGCGGGCCGGCGTGGGCCACGTGATTTCCGACATCGTCCGTCCCGACGGAACCCCGTCGTTGCTCGATCCGCGCGGCGCGCTGCGCCGGGTGATCGCGCGGTTGGGCGGGCTGGGTTTCACCGCGAAGGTGGGGGTGGAGTTCGAGTTCTATCTGTTGCAGCCCGACGGCACACCGATTCAGAACGACATCCACGCCTATTCGCTCGAGAACGCCAACACCTTGGATCCGGTGCTGTCCGACCTCTACGACGTCCTCGGCGCCTTCACCCGCTTGGAGGGCATCCAAACCGAGTATGGCCCGGGGCAGGTGGAGACCAACCTGGTGTACACCGATGCGCTGCAGGCCGCCGATGACGGCGCGCGGCTGAAGTACGCCACCAAAGAGGTCGCCCGCAAGCACGGCAAGGTGGCCAGCTTCATGCCCAAGCCGTTCTCCGAGCACTCGGGAAGCTCTGCGCACCTGCACATCTCGCTGTGGCGCGACGGGGAGCCGGCATTCGTCCCGGTGAACGGCCAGGAGAACGAGCTGGCCCTGTTCGCCATCGCCGGACTGCTCGAGCACCTGCCGTCCATCACCCTGTTCGGGGCGCACTCGGTCAACGCCTACCGCCGCTACACGCCGGACTCGTTCGCCCCGGACACCGTCAACTGGAGCCGGGACAACCGCAGCGCGGCGGTGCGGTCTCTGGTGGAGGAACAGCCGGGCGCGACCCGCATCGAACTGCGTTCGGGCGCTTCGGACGCCAACCCGTACTGGCTGATCGCTTCGGCGCTGGCCGCGGTGGTCGCCGGGCTGGAAGCCGGCCGCCCGCCGGCGCCGGCCGGGTCGGGAAACCTGTACGGCAAGGGTTCTCCGCTGCCCCAATCGTTGGGCACCGCACTGGAGCTGACCGCCCAGGACGACACCATCCAGGAGATCCTCGGCCCGGATTCGGTGCTGGACTTCATCGCGATCGCTCGCAGCGAGTGGCAGGCCTACACCAGCCACGTCAGCGACTGGGAGCGCCAGCGTTACCTGACCACGTCATGAGCGGCCCACGATTCGGGGTGTGGGCGCCGGTGTACGGCAATCACGGCGCCCGCCTGCACCCGGACGACCTTCCGGATGCCAGCTATCGGTGCACCCGCGACCTGCTGGCCGGCCTGGTCGGCAGTTACGAGCAGGTGATCGAACGCATCGACGCCTTCCACGAAGCCGGCATTGACCTGTTCATGCTGCAGTTCCAGCCGATCGAATCCGAGCTGGACCGTTTCGCCGACCACATCATCAGCCACTACCGCTGAAAGGCGTTCCACCCCTTATGACCGTCACAGCCGAGACGTCCGAAACCATCCACCCCGTGGCTCCCCGCCGGCCGTTCACCAGTGAGCCGCTGGGCGGCTCACCGGCGCAGCGACTGGACCGGCTCACCGCGGTGGTCGACGATCTGCGCCGCGCCGATCCCGCCGCCGAACGCGATCGCGTGTTGCAGTATGACGCCGTTGAGGCCATTCGCCGGACCGGCGTGCTGACCCTGCGGGTGCCGACGCGCTACGGTGGGCCGGGAGGTTCGGTTCGCGACGTGCTCACCGCGGTGATCCGAATCGCGCGCGGAAGTTCCAATGTGGCGCAAGCCCTTCGGCCGCATTTCGGATTGGCCGAGCGGCTGCTGAGTAATCGCGCCGTCGAAGCCGAACGACTGGAGTGGTACCCGCGCGTCAACGCCGGGGTGATCGTGGGAAATGCGATCACCGACGCCAAGGGCAAAGCACCCTCGGGTGCGGACACCACGTTGCTCGCCGACGGTGACGGGGTGCTGCGGCTCAACGGCTACAAGTTCTATTCCACGGGAACGCTTTTCGCCGACCTGATCGCCGTCTCGGCCAGCGACGCCCAGGGCCGGGACCTGCAAGCGATCGTGCCGGCCAACCGTGACGGGGTCGAGTTGTTCGACGACTGGGAGGGCTTCGGCCAGCGCACCACCGCCAGCGGCGGCACCCGGTTCACCAACGTCGAAGTGCTGCCGCACGAGGTCACCACCGTCTCCGACGGCAATCACCTCGGTCACAGCACTGCGTTCTTGCAGCTGTACCTGGCCGCGGTGGCGGCGGGCATTGCCGCGGCGGCCCGCGACGATGCCGTCTGGTACGTGCAGACCAAGGCGCGGCCGGCCGCTCACTCGTTGGCTGACACCGCAACCGGCGATCCGTTCACCTTGCATGCGGTGGGGGAGATCGCCGCCCACGCGTCGGCGGCCGAGGCGCTGGTGCTCAACGCCGCCGACGTGCTCGATGCGCTGGTCGATTCCGGACGTATCGACGACGCCGAGGAGCTGGCCCGGGTCGCGGTCGTCGTCGCCGAGGCGCAGTTGATCGCCGAGCGGCTGACCCTGACCGCGGCCGAGCGGCTGTTCGACACCGGCGGTGCCTCGGCGACGGCGCGCGCGCTCAACCTCGACCGGCACTGGCGCAATGTGCGCACGGTGTCCACCCACAACCCGCTGGCCTACAAGGCCCACGTGGCGGGCAACTACGCGGTCAACGGGGTCTGGCCGCCGGCCAACGGATACTTCTGATCACAACCCGCCCAGGTCGTCGGGCACGTCGACGGCATAGGCCTGCAGTGTGGCCAGGGGGACGACCTCCACGGTCCGTTCGTGTGTACAGGCCAGCACCACCGGTGCGGCCCGGCCGTCGGCGTGGGCGCGCAACCAGTTCAGCGCCGTGACGCACCAGCGGTCGCCGGGGACCAGGCCCGGGAAGCGATACTGCGGCATCGGGGTCGACAGGTCGTTACCGATGGACCGTTGGTGCTCGAGGAAGTCGGTGGTCACCACGGCACAGATCGTGTGCCGGCCGGCGTCTTCCGGGCCCGTCGAACAGCAGCCGTCCCGATAGAACCCGGTCAGCGGATCGGTTCCGCACGGCTCCAGGGGGCCGCCGAGCACGTTGCGATCAGCCATGGTGCCAGTATCCAGGGTCCCGGCTCAGTCCTCAGGCCGGGCCCCGCGCGGTGGGCGGTCACGGGACCGCCACCCCCGATAGCCGCGGTGCGCCGCCAACGCCCCGACGATGGCGGTGGCACACCAGACCGCGATCGCCGCGTAGGCCAGCGGGGAGGACAGGTCCGAGATCGACGCGCCCAACGCGGTGTAGACGAACGCACGCGGCGCCGAGCCGATAAAGGCCCCGATAGCCATCTGCCACAACGGCATTCCGAAGGCTCCGAAGGCGTAGGAGGCCATCGCGTCGGAGATGCCCGGGATGAATCGCTGGCCGACGACCGCCCACAGCCCGCGTCGCTGGATCTGCGCGTCGATTCGTCCCGACCATTCGGCACCGAGGAGCACACGCGCGCTGTCCCGGCCGGCGTGCCTGCCGACCAGGGCGGCGATGGTCGCGGTGGTTACCGTGGAGCCCAACGTCACGAAAGTGCCCAGCACCGGACCGAACAGCACCCCGCTGCCGGCCGCCAGCAGTGGTCCGGGGACGAACACCGCGGCCAGCACCGCCGACACCGCAAGATAGGCAACGGGAGCGACGGGTCCGGTCGCCGACACCGCATCCCGGATCTGTCCGACGTCGATCACCCGTGAAATGGCGACCAGATAGAACAGGCCCAGCAGGAACGCGGCGAACAGAGCGAGGCGCAGGACATGTGGCCACCGGCGCGGTGCGGCGGGACCGGAGTTGTCGACCATTCAGCCTTTGTAGTAGACGATCTGGTGACTGGTGGCCAGCAGTGTCGCGTCGCGGCCCCAAATCTGTGCGGTCTGGTCAAAGTACCCGCGCGCAAAACGCTGGGCGTGGGCGCTGGCCAGGACGAATTCGGCGCCCTGCCGAGCCAGTTCGGCACCGTCGACATGGAAGTAGGTCGTCAACGAGATGGTGCCGGCCGGCAGCATGCGCCCACGGCGCAGAAACACCCGCGGATAGAACACGTCGGTGAGCGCACTGAGCGCGGCGAAGTCGAGTGTCCGGGCGGGGCGCTGCCGCACCCACAGCGTCGTGGTGGACGACGCGCTTTCTTCCGGGCTGGTTGGGATCTCGCCCTGCGCGTAGCGCATCTCGTAGTTGCTCATCCAGCGAATACCTTCGGGAAGTATTGCGGGCGGCAGGCTTTCGGGCTCTGGTACCGCGGGCATCAACACTTCGGTGTCAGACCATGCGTCGCGACGGACCCCGAAGACGGCGCTGGCGGTGGTGGTCGGGCCGTGCTCTTGGACCACCTCGGCGGTCCAGTGCTGGTTGGTCCGGTTGGTGCGAATGGCGCGGACGGTGACGTCGAAGCTGCCGTCGCTGATCGGGGCGAGGTAGTTGACGTTCAGAGCGACGGGGTCACCGATCCGCTCCGGGTGGCACTCGATCGCCCGCACGATCGCGGCGGCCGTCACCCCACCAAACGGGCCGACCATGTTCGCGTACTCCGGGGTGGTCTGGCCGATGTAGTGCCCGACACCGTTGTCGGCCAAGCTGATTGCGGTGTCGAAGGAGTGCGTTGTGGTCATCGTGTCGCCTCTCGGGTCTTGGCGGGTCGCGCACCCGGTCCGGGTCGCGGCTCGGTGTCGAAGGCGGTCAGCGGGGTTTGGTCGGCGCTGCATCGCAGCGTCAGCTCGACGGGATGTCCGCAGTCGCGATGGAGGACTGTGACCGGTGGCCCGGCGGGATCAGCCTCCCACTTGTCGCCCCACTGCATCAGGGCGATCACGGCCGGCAACAGGTCGCGGCCCTTTTCGGTCAGGCGGTATTCCTGGCGTTCGCGCTGGCCGGGTTCTCGGTACGGCACCCGTCGCAATACGCCCGCCGCGACCAGGGCGTTGAGCCGATCGGTCAAGATCTGTCGGGGACAGCCCACGCGGGCCTGGAATCGGTCGAAGCGTCGCGCGCCGTAGAAGGCCTCCCGCAGGACCAGGAGCGTCCACTTCTCGCCGACGATGTCCAGCGCCCGCTTGACCGAACAGATCTCGGCGCTGATCAGGTCACGGTCGGCGGGCACGAGCGCCACCCTAGCAGAGTCTGAATTCTAGACTTAGATGGGGTGAACGTCGCCCCAGCGTCTCGGCGAACGCCGAGCGTGACTACGGAACGACGCTCGAAGCCAACTGTGCTACGGGGCTAGACCAGCGTGGTCTTCAGCGGGCTGAGGTCGGTCTTCATCAGCGCGACGTTGTAGTTGCCCCACAACGACATGTTCCAGTACAGCGTGCTCACGTCGGGATTGTCGTTGTTGTCGACCAGCTTTCCGGTGCCGGACCACGGGTGGATCATGGGCGCGTACAGCCCCGGGTACTGTGCCGAGGTCGCCACCGTGATCGGCGCGGACCACTGGCCGTTGGGCTCGTCGGCATAGCGCAGCTGCACGTTGTTGTTGCCGTCGGCGTACATCATCACGTACTTGCCCAGGTAGTCGTTGTACTGCACCGACATCTCGCTGACGTTGCCGCCGGTCTTGGCGCCGAAGAGACCGCCGAGGTAGCCGCCCAGCACGTTGGGGTCGTTGGCCCAGTCGATGATGGGGCCGAAAAGGCCTGCCGAGTGGGTGGAATCGCCGATGATCGGGGTGGCGGCCACCGGCTTGCCGGTTACCCAGTCGGTGCCGTTCCAGTACTGGTACTGGGACAAATCGGTGACATTGTCGACAGCGACTCGGGACAGATATGCCGAGCCGGCGCGGCCCGATGGCGTCCCGAACGCGTAGAGGTACTGGGTTCCGCCGGGGGCGACCTGGTCGGTGGGTTCCAGCACGTAGCCTGCCTGCTGGAAATTCTGACTACCGGGGACGTACGGCGTGGACGAGCCGAACCAGCTCGCCGAGCGGATCGTCGAGGGCACAATGACCCACTTGTCGGTGGCTTGGTCGTACATCGAGATCGCCGAGTAGTTGGTGGTCCACCGGCCGGGGGTGTCCCAGGACTTGACCGACATGTAGTTCACGTACTGCTGGTTCAGTACCGAAACGGCAGAGGTCGGGATATTGGTGACCTCGGAGCCGAGGAACGGGAACAGTGCGCTGCGTGCGCTGGGGATGAACTGATAGGCGTAGCCGGTCGGCAATAGGCTCAGCCCGTTGGTCAGGTTGGTGTCGGTGCTCAGCAACAGGACGTTGGAGCGCCAGTCGCCGGTCATGTTCGGCCCGCTGAAGGTGTCGCCAAAGGCGATCTGGATCTTGCCGGTGAGCTCGTTCTCCCACATGATCCCCAGGTCGGTGCCCCAGATCCCGAAGCCGGCAGTGTTGTTGGTCTGTGGCCACCCGATGCCGGGATAGACGTTGTTGGCCTGGCCGGTCACCCAGCCGACCGGAGCCGAACTCAGACTGCTCGGCGTAGAGGTCACCACGGCTGAGGTCAATGTCGCGGTTTGGGTGGCGGCTGAGCCCGACGAGGTGGCGGCGGTAGAGCTGGTTTCGATTTCGCGTCGTGCCGCTGCAGCCAACGCGGAATGGCCGAGGCCTGAATCCCCGGTGGGGGACACCGGGGATTTACCCGACGCGCCGAGCCCGACCGCGGAGACCAGTTCGGCGACCACTGGCGCGACGCTGGGTTGGGCAGCGGGAGTAACCGCGCTGGCCTGCGGCGCCACGGTCGCCGGGGTGGGGGTTGGGGCTGTGGTGGCGGCGTCCGACGGGGCGGCTGCGGCACTTCGCGCGGCCCGGCTGCGTCCTTCGGTGGCGCCGACACCCGTCGGCGCACTTCCTGGCGCCGATCCGGTGCCGCGCCGGCCGGTGGCCTTCTGCGACGCGCGCGACGACGATGCCGATGCCGTCGGGGATGTCGACGGGTTGGCGGGCTTCGAGGGGTTCACCGATTTTGCCGGCGAGGACGACCCGGTGCCCGATGAGCCGGGCGTGGACGATCCCGCCGGTGAGCCGGAATTTCCCGAGTCCGAGGAGTCGGCCCAGGCTGCGCCCGCACCGCCGAGGATGGCTACTCCGACTCCGAGGGCGATCGCCAACCCGCCGAGGCGACCCACATATGCGGAGGCATTCTTTGTTGGACCCATCACATCCACCCCTGTCGGCTCAGTTCGCGTCACCGACACCATCGCAAACCCCCCGGCATGCGTATTACGCCAATGCGGTCAGTGCCTGACCAGACGCTACCGCATCTGGCAAACCTCAGGGTTCACTCTGGCCACCGGCCCGCAAACAAATTTTCCCGTCCTGGGTTGCCCAGGAACTCACCCGTCTTGGGGATCACCGCCTGCAGCGCCTCGAGCGGGCGAATCATCACCTTGACTGCCGCGATCGTGCCGTCGTCCTCCTGCGTATTCGGAGCTACTCGGTGTCGCACGGATCCCTCTGGCAAACCCACAGCGAGTTGACTGTGGATTGTCACCTTGTCTGAATCGTGGCAGCATCTCCTGTTTGAACGGGCATTCGGGCCCATCTAAGGCCTCCGGCGAGGGCGCGATCGCCGCCTTTCTCTAGGAAATTCCATGACATCGCCGTTTCTCGGCGCGCGCCTTACTGCAGTTGTCGGTAGCGCCGCTCTCATCGCATTGGTTTCGCTCGTCTCGGCATGCGGAAACAGCGCCGACGAGGCTCCATCGAGCCCGAGCACCTCGATCTCGGTGTCGCCCACCGAGAAGGCAATCAATCCCACCGAAGGCAACAAGTTCACCCCCACGATGGTGGCGCCCCCGGCTCCGACCATGCCGGCTGGTACGCACCATCACGGACTCAACGGTCTGCCGTAAGGCGCGCTCGATCGCGATGTGACCAGGACCTTGCGGACACGCCGCGGTGACGGGTATTACAGGCTTCCGATACCGTCTTTAGCAAGACGGTCTAATAATGTCGGGGGATGGGTCGGAACAATGGGTATGCGCTGCCCAGCGGCGCTGCGCAGGATCGTCTGTCGACGTATCTGTCCAGTGACGGCACGATCGTCATTCCCGACGAGGTGACGGTCACGTCGTTCCTCGAAGGCAACGCAGCGGCTGAGCGTGACCGAGCGGCCTACCGTTTTGTCGACTACTCGCGCGACCGCGACGGAGCGTTCGAGGAGCTGAGCTGGCAGAACCTGGAGGTGGCGGTGCGTGCCGTCGGTGCGCGCCTTCGGCAGGTCACCGCGCCGAACGATCGAGTCGCCGTCCTGGCGCCCCAGGGTTTGCACTATGTGGTCGGGTTCTTCGCTGCCATCCATGCCGGCGCCATCGCGGTGCCGCTGTTCGTACCCTCGTTGTCGGGGCACGCCGAACGTCTCAGGGCGGTGCTCGCCGATGCGCGACCGACGGTGGTCCTGACAACGACAGAGGCCGCCGAATCGGTCCGGGAGATGCTGCGGGTGGTTCCCGTCGCCGACCGGCCGCGGGTGATCGCCATCGATGCCGTCCCCGCCGCGTTGGCGCAGGAGATGGTCGAGATCGACCGGGGGGCCGATGACATTGCCTACCTGCAGTACACCTCCGGATCCACCCGGTCGCCGGTAGGGGTCGAGATCACCCACCGGGCGGCGTGCACCAATGTCGCCCAAATGATCATGGCCGGTGGGCTGGACATGGGTATTCGCAGCGTCAGCTGGCTACCGCTGTACCACGACATGGGATTGATCATGATCATGTTCCCGATGCTCTGCGGTGGTCACATCACCCTGATGGACCCGATGGCGTTCCTGCGACGCCCGTATCGTTGGATCCGGCAGCTCTCCGCCGAGGCCAAGCACGGCCGGACCTTCGCGGCTGCACCGAATTTCGCGTTCGCGCTGACCGCCGAGCGGGGACTGCCCCCGGAAGGCGAAGCACCGGACCTCAGCAACGTCGTTGGACTGCTGAACGGCTCCGAACCCGTGACCATGGCTGCTATCGAGAGCTTCGTCAACGCGTTTGCCCCCTATGGTCTGCCCGAGACAGCGATCAAGCCGTCCTATGGAATGGCCGAAGCCACATTGTCAGTGGCCAGCATCTCCGCGAATGCCTCGGCGTCGGCGGTGCATCTGGCCCGCACGGCGCTGGGGGAGGGCCGTGCGGTTCGCGGGGAAGCCGCCGGACCCGGCACTGTTTCATTGGTCAGCTGCGGTGGGCCGATCCCCAATCAGTCACTTGTCATCGTCGATTCCGATGCAGGGGCCGAGCTGCCCGACGGCATGGTCGGGGAGATCTGGTTGTACGGCAACAACATCGGCCGCGGCTACTGGGGGCGTGTGGCCGAGACGCAACGGACCTTCGCCAACAAACTCCAGACCCGGCTGGGGCGTCACTCCCACGCAGAGGGGGTCCCGGACAACGGATGCTGGCTGGCAACGGGAGATCTCGGCGTCTACTTCGACGGCGAGTTGTACATCGTGGGGCGGTCCAAGGACCTGATCATCGTCGATGGGCGTAACCACTATCCGGTCGACATCGAAGAGACCGTTTACCGGGCCTCGACGGCGATTCGGGACGGCTACGTCGCGGCCTTCGCGGTCGAGTCGGCGGCCCGGCAGGGCGAGCAACTCGTCATCGTCGCGGAGCGGGCCATCGGTTCTGGTCGGCGGGGCGTGACCGACGTCGCCGGCGCGGTGCGGGCCGCCGTATCGCGAACCCACCATCTGCAGGTCGCCGATATCAGGCTGGTGCCTGCTGGTTCCATTCCGCGAACGACGAGCGGCAAGCTCGCCCGCAGCGCATGTCGAACCGCCTATCTGGCAGGCGAATTCGACTGACTACTTGTTGCAGTTGATGGTGACGTAGGCCAAACCCTGGCTGCCGGCCGAGCCTGTGGTGTTGATGTCGGTGACGGTGCACTGCGACAGCGGGACGTTGGGGACGCCGTTTTCGTACTGCAACTGAACGTCGTAGCCCGCGGAGTCGAGGTCACGAATGGTGGCGGCCGCAGACTCTGAACCGGGCTCGGGGATGCTCGGTGGGTCGGCAACGGCCAAGGGCGCCAGCGTTATCGACGCACCGGCGACGATCAGCAGTGCGGCGGCGTAGCGCAGTTCGAACGACATCAGAGTCCTTCCTCGACGGCCGGCCAATGGGCCTATCGTCAAGGATGCATACAAAGTCATGGCCTGACTAGACGCTGTGCGAACGGGGGCTGAACAGGTGCTGAACAGCGCGTGTTCGGCGCCGGACTCAATGCGGGAGGTCGCCGTGCGGGGTCGTGCTCACAGTCTGGCGATCTGTCGCATCCGGGGCCGACGGCCACGGTTGGGGGAGCGGGCGCTGGCGAACACGCTGCGGCCACCAGAACCACCGGCCGAGAAGTGCGGCGATCGACGGGGTCATGAACGAGCGCACCACCAGGGTGTCGAACAACAGGCCAAGGGCGATCGTGGTGCCCACTTGGCCGGCCACCTTCAGATCGCTGATCACCATCGAGGCCATGGTGAAGGCAAACACCAGGCCGGCGGAGGTCACCACCGATCCGCTGCCGGCCATCGCTCGGATGATGCCGGTGTTGAGGCCCGCGTGGATCTCTTCTTTGAACCGGGCCACCAGTAGCAGGTTGTAGTCCGAGCCCACGGCCAACAGGATGATGACCGCCATCGCGATGACCATCCAGTGCAGTGGCAGCCCGATGATGTGCTGCCAGATCAGGATCGACAAGCCGAACGACGCACCCAGCGACAACACCACCGTGCCCACGATCACCGCCGCGGCCACCACGCTTCGGGTGATGATCAGCATGATGATGAAAATCAGGCCCAGTGCCGCGATCCCGGCGATCAGCAGGTCGTAATTGGCGCCGTGCTGCATGTCCTTGTAGACCGAGGCCGTGCCACCCAGATAGACCTTCGAGCCCTCCAGCGGGGTGCCCTTGATGGCTTCGAACGCGGCGTTCTTGATCTTGTCGATGTGCGAGATGCCTTCCGGCGTCGCGGGGTCCCCCTCGTGGGAGATGATGAACCGCACCGCTTTTCCGTCCGGCGAGACGAACATCTTCAGGCCCCGTTTGAATTCGGGATTGTCGAAGACCTCGGGCGGCAGATAGAACGAATCGTCGTTCTTCGACGCGTCGAACGCCTGGCCCATGGCGGTCGCGTTGTCCTGCATGGCCTGGATCTGATCCTGCATACCACCCATGGTGGACTGCATGGTCAGCATCGTGGTCTTCATCTCCTTCATGGTCGCGATCATCGGCGGCATGATCTGGACCATCTTCGGCATGAGGACGTCGAGCTTGTCCATGTCGACGACCATCGACGCGAGATCGGCGCTGAGCGTGTCGATTCCGTCGAGCGAATCGAAGATCGACCGCATCGACCAGCAGACCGGGATGTCGAAGCAGTGCGGTTCCCAATAGAGGTAGTTGCGGATCGGTCGGAAGAAATCGTCGAAATTGGAGATGTTGTCCCGGATTTGGTTGGTGTCGGCGACCATCTGCTTGGTCTTGGTGACCATGCTGTGGGTGATCCCGACCATGTCCTTGGTCAGGGCCAGCATCCCCTCCATCGTGTCGATGGTGATCTGCATCTCGTCACCCATCTTCAGCATGTCCTTCATGCGGTCCTGCAGATAGGACATGTTCATCGTCTGGGTGGTGCCCTGCATGCTGATGATGAACGGGATCGACGTGTGCTCGATGGGGGTGCCGAGCGGACGGGTAATGGTCTGGACCCGGCCGATCCCCGGGATGTGGAAGATCGACTTGGCGACCCGGTCGACGACCAGCATGTCCGCCGGGTTGCGCACGTCATGGTCGGATTCGATGAGGAGTAACTCGGGATTCATCCGGGCCTGCGGGAAATGCCGGTCGGCAGCGGCGTACCCCTCGTTGGCCGGGATGTCCTTGGGCAGGTAGTTGCGGTCGTTGTAGTTGGTCTTGTACGACGGCAGGGCGAGCAGCCCGACCAGTGCCAGCGCGATCGAGGCGACCAGAATCGGCCCGGGCCAGCGGACCACCGCCGCCCCAACCCGGCGCCAGGTGCGGGTGTTCATCTTGCGCTTGGGCTCGAACATGCCGAACCGGCTGCCGACGGTGATCAACGCGGGGCCCATGGTCAGCGCCGCAAGCACCACGACCAGCATGCCGATGGACAACGGGAAGCCCAACGAGTTGAAGTAGTTCAACCGGGTGAAGTGCAGGCACAGCGTCGCGCCGGCGATGGTCAGGCCCGAGCCCAGAATGACGTGCGCGGTGCCGTGGAACATCGAGTAGTACGCGGTGTCGCGGTCCTCGCCGGCCAGGCGCGCCTCGTGGTAGCGCCCGATGAGGAAGATCGCGTAATCGGTCGCGGCGGCGATGGCCAGCGTCGTGAGTAGGTTGACCGCGAACGTCGACAGGCCGATGACGTTGTTGTGCGCCAGGAACGCGATGGTGCCCCTGGCCGCGGACAACTCCAGGAACACCATGACCAGGACCAGGATTGTCGTCATCACCGAGCGGTAGACCAGCATGAGCATCAGGAAGATGACGCCGATGGTGACGGCGGTGATCAGCTTGACGCTCTTGTCGCCGGCAGTGTGCTGGTCGTGGCTGAGGGCCGACGGGCCGGTCACGTAGACCTTGAGACCGGCCGGCGGCTGATCGGTGTCCACGATCTTGCGGACCGCATCCACCGACTCGTTGGCCAGCGCCTCGCCCAAATTGCCGGCCAGGTAGAGCTGGACGTAGGCGGCCTTGCCGTCGGAGCTCTGGGATCCGGCCGCGGTCAGCGGATCTCCCCAGAAGTCCTGGATGTGCTCGACGTGGGTGGTGTCGGCCCGGAGCTTCTGGACCAGGCCGTCGTAGTAGTGGTGGGCCTCCTCGCCGAGCGGCTTGTCGCCCTCGAGCAGGATCATCACCGAGCTGTTGGACTTGAACTCCTGGAAATCGGCACCGACGCGCTTCATCGCCTTCAGCGACGGTGCGTCATCGGGGGCCAGCGATACCGAATGCTGCTGACTGACCACTTCCAGCTGGGGAACGGCGACGTTGAGTACGACGACCAGCCCGAACCAGAACAGCAGGATCGGCACCGAGAACATTCGGATGAACCGTGGGATGGCCGGATGGACACCGACGTGATGGTTGGTCACGCCGACTTCACCAAGCAGAAGGTCTGGGCGTTGACGCCCGTGGCGGTCTTCTCGTCCTTGAGTTCGCCGTTGACGAAGATGCGGCAGCCGATCGTGTCGGTGTCGCCCTGGGCGACGATGTTGGCACTGGCCGCCGGGGCGGTCGTGGTGAGCGTGAGCGACCAGGGCAGCGTGGTGTCACGCACAATCTGCGGCTGCGCGTCGAGGTCGAGATAGTTGATCGTCGCCACCGCACCCGCTGGACCGAAGATCTCGTAGGTGACCTGCTTGGGGTTGAACGGTTTGGTGTCGTTGGCCAGTCCACTGCCGGGTCGGGTCAGTTCGGTCTTACCGAACACCCCGTGCAGCCGAAATACGGCGAAGCTGGCCAGCGCGACGACGATCACGATGACCAGCGGTATCCATGCCCGCCTTAGTGCCTTGACCATAAAATCCTCGAGGAGGCTACGACGTCGATGACACGGACAGCGCGGACAATTCTGCAGCGCCGATCGGGAGGGTGCCCGTCCGTGTCATCTCGATCCCATCTTCTCGCGTCGCGACATGTTAGCCGACTTAACTGAGAGATTAGCTCACTTAATTGATTGCACGATACCCCGGGCGGCTCGCTCAACCGATTCGCATCCGGCATTGGTGCCTGAGGTTACCTCCGGCCCGCGGCGTGTGCTCGGACCCCGATCTCCGGCCACGCCTGTCGGGCCCGGTTGGGGGCCGGCCGGAACCCTGCGGGGGAGCCCGATTCGGGTGTGGCGCTACGAATTGTGCACGATGGCTGTCGCGATGGTGATTAGCTGGCCTACAATCTTGGGCATGAACGTAACGAGGCTTGCCATGGTCGCTGCGGCAATCGTCGCGGCGCCCATCGTTTTGGCCGCGCCGTCGCACGCCGATCCGGACACCGACTTCGCCAATCAGCTGCACACCTTCGGGATCTACGGGCCGCGTGATTACAACGCGTGGATCGGCAAGATCACCTGCAAGCGATTGGCGACCGGCTTGGACAAGGATGCCTACGCGTCCGCCAAGTTCCTCGTGACCAATCTCCCGCTGGGCACCAACCAGGGCCAGGCGCTGCAGTTCCTCGGGGCTGCAATCGGTACGTACTGCCCTGACCAGGTCGGGGTGTTGCAGAAGGTGGCCATCTAGGGCACTTGATGGCCCGCCCGGTCGATCGGACCCTGCACGAGGATGTCCCGGCCGCGCCCGACCAGGTCCGCGACCACTACGTCGACCTGACCAACATCAAGGACGTGCACCCTCTGGTGGTGGCCGTCGAGAGCCTCTCCCGCACCGAGACCAGCGACGGCTATACGCAGACCTACCGGGTACGTGACCGCATCCCGCTGGGCGCCCTGACCCTTCCCGTCACCTACACGGCGCGGTTGGAGGTGCCGAAGGTCGGCCCGGTGATCACGCAGGCCCGCCAGTTTCCCCGGGTTCAGCTGGATGCGGTGGTCACGTTCGACCCGATACCGACGGGGACCCGGTTGACCGAGCGCATCCGCTTCCGGGCGCCCTGGCCGCTGCTCGCGGTCACCGTCGATCAGGCGGTCGCCGCCCACACCGAGATGTTGGCCGGCATCCGCCGGCACTTCGGCACCTAGCCCGCAGTCTTACCGTTGTCGACGTTGTACACCGCGCCGTGGATGGTCGCGGCGTCGTCGCTGGCCAGGAACGCGATCACCTTGGCAACGTCGTCGGGGGCCATCATGCCGCGGGGCGCGGCGATGCGCATGATGAGGTTCCAGTCGGCGTCCTCTGGCGTGGCGAAGTCGGTCACCTGTGGGGTCAGCATGCCGCCGGGACACACCACGTTGACCCGCAGCCGGTCCTTGGTGAACTCGATGGCCAGCGCCTTGGTCAGCCCCACCAGCCCGTGCTTGGCCGCGCAGTAGCCGGCCGAGTAGACCTCACCCTCGATGCCGGCGATCGAGGCCACGTTGACGATGTTGCCGCCGACCTCCAGCAGGTGTGGCAGCGCGGCGCGGCAGAGATAGAACGGTCCATTCAGATTGACCGCCAGGTCGTAGTCCCAGTCCTCGTCGGCCACCTTCGTGGTGTGCCGCATCTGGTGAAAGCCCGCCGCGTTCACCAGCACGTCGATCCGGCCGAACCGTTCGACGCACAAGGCGACCGCGTCCCGGCAGGCCTGCGCGCTGGTGATGTCCACCGACGCGTACGCGCCGCCGGGAACCGATTCGAACACCGTCGCCATCCGTTCGGTGTCGCGAGCGATGCCGAACACCGTGGCCCCCCGCGCGGCGAATACCTGCGCCACCGCGGCCCCCAGACCTGACGACGCACCCGTCACCAGGGCGACCTTTCCGTCCAGTTGTGTCATGCCTCAACCCTTTCCGTGGGGGGTACGACATCACCTAGGCGTGTACGTCGCGCAGCCCTACCGCATTGCGCAGTCCCGAGCAGTTGTAGC
The DNA here is from genome assembly GCF_004745805.1 of Mycolicibacterium sp. CH28. GTDB lineage: Bacteria > Actinomycetota > Actinomycetes > Mycobacteriales > Mycobacteriaceae > Mycobacterium. The sequence goes on from NZ_SRLQ01000001.1 coordinate 585,230, forward strand.
ACCCGACGCAACCCACGCAGTCGGTGCATCGGACGCAGCCCACGCAACCCGTACAGCGGCGGCAGGCGACACAGGCCAGACACGCCACGCACTTGCGCAATAGCACCGACAACACGGTCAGCACGCTTCCCGCGATGAGTGCGCTGCCCGCGGTGGCGACCGATCCAACGATGAGGGCACTGCCCGCGGTGGCGATCGAGCCGGTGATGGCCGCGCTGCCCGCGGTGGCGATCGAACCGGCGACCGCCGCACTGCCGACGGTGGCGATGGATCCGGCGACCACTGCGCTGCGCACGGTGCTGACTGATCCGGCGACGACGGCGCTGTCGGCGGTGGCGACCGAACCTGCCACCGTCGACGACTCGGGTGGTGTCGCTACGTCAAGAGTCTTCACATTAGGAGCATGTCAGCCCGTGCGGGGTCGTGTAGGGGGTTTCGCGGCCAACGGCGTGATCGAGTCGCCGCACTTGCCCTCGGTGAACGTGAACGGCCCAATGTCAACCGGATGCGTTGCGGCCTGGCCGCTTTCATTGCACGTAGTCCAGTGACCTGCTGGCCGGAGCCCGGGCGACCGGCTCGGTATCTGCAGCTAGAGCCGGTCGGCGAAAAAATTACGCGTGCGTGACCATGTGCCGGCGGGGGAGGTGTACGGGTCGGTGCTCGCCTTGAATTGGTACCGAGACGACGAGCACCTGATTGCAATCGCCCCCCGCGGGGTATTGCAGCCGGGATGCTCGGTCCGGGCGGAATTCGGCCCCTGACGGGGAAGGAGCAGCAATTGCGCGCATTCGACGCCGTCTCCTTGGGCGGCGCGTGCATGCCGGCGCCAGACGAAACGGCGGTCGGGGCACCCGACGCGCAGTTCGAGATCTGGCGCAACGGCGTACGGCAGGCGGCGCTGGCCCACGTCGGCGACTTCGTCGACACCCGGTGCGCGGCGCAGCTGGCCGAGACCGGCATCGATGTCGCCGCCGAGATCTTGGTGCCGTTCCTCAGCGGCGGCAAGTGCCTGCGGTCGACATTCATGTACCTGGGCTGGTTGTGCGGCGCGCCGGCCGACGACGCCGCACTGCGGGCGTGCGCCGGTCTGGAGTTGCTGCACGCCTTCGCGCTGCTGCAGGACGATGTCATGGACGACTCGCCCCTGCGCCGCGGGCGGCCCTCCGCCCACGTGCAATTCGGCCACTGGCATCGCGACAACGGGTTGTCGGGATCGCGGAGGCGGTTCGGGGCGTCAGCCGCGATCCTGCTCTCGGATCTGTGCCTGGTGTGGGCCGAGCAGATGATGCGCGATAGTGGGGTTGCCGACGCGGCGCTGTCGCGGGCCTGGCGCCGCTACGACGCGATGCGTATCGAACTGGCCGTCGGCCAGTTCGCTGACGTCGCAAACGATGTCAGCGGCCTTCCCACCATCGAGGAAGTGCTCGACGTGGCGCGCCGCAAGTCCGGCAACTACACCGTGCGCCGGCCGCTGGAGATCGGCGCCGCGATGGCCGGCCGCGAGGACCTCATCCAGGTACTCGGACATTACGGCAACGCCGTCGGGGAGGCCTTCCAGCTTCGCGACGACATCTTGGGCGTGTTCGGTTCTCCGGCGGTCACCGGCAAACCCACCGGGGGTGACCTTGCCGAGCGCAAGGCGACCAGTGTTGTGGTCGCCGCTCACCAGATGGCCGACGCGACCATCCGCCGCCAGTTCACCGAACTCGCGAACGCCGGCGACCTCGACGAGGCCGACATCGCCCACTGGCGCAACCTGATCGTGGCCACCGGTGCGGTCGAATGGATCGAGGACATGATCGCCGAACGGGTCGCGATGGCACGAGATCATGTGTGCAACAACAGAATCAACCCATGGGCGCAGTCCGCCCTGGCCAATATGGCAGCGGTCTGCACACTCCGGATGACCTGATGAAGAGGAGCAGCTGATGCGTACCGTCCCCGGCGCGACCGGGCACGTCGTGGTGGTCGGTGCGGGCCTTTCCGGCCTGTCGGCGGCACTACAATTGGCCGGCCGCGGGCGTTCGGTCACCGTCGTCGAGCGCTACTCGTTCCCGGGCGGGCGGATGGGGCAGGCCGACATCGGCGGCTATCGCATCGACACCGGTCCGACCGTGCTGACCATGCCCGACATCATCGAGGAAGCCTTCGCCGCGGTAGGCGCCTCGATGAGCGACCACCTCGAGCTGCTGCCCGTCGACCCGGCTTACCGGGCGACATTCGCCGACGGCAGCGCGCTGGACGTGCATACCGACGGCGCGAAGATGGCCACGGCGATCGAGGCATTCGCCGGGCCCGAGCAGGCGGCCGGATACCAGCGGCTGCGGGCTTGGCTCACCGACCTCTACCGACTCGAGTTCGACGGATTCATCTCGGCCAACTTCGATTCCCCGTTGTCGCTGCTGACCCCGCAGCTGGCCAGGCTGGCCGCCATCGGTGGCTTCCGCGGCTGGGAGCGGATGGTCGCCAAGTTCATCACCGACGAACGAGTACAGCGCATCTTCACCTTCCAGGCGTTGTACGCCGGCGTGCCGCCGCAGCAGGCGCTGGCCGCCTACGCGGTGATCGCCTACATGGACACCGTTGCCGGGGTCTACTTCCCCCGCGGCGGGATGCGCGCGGTCCCCGAGGCGATGGCCGCCGCCGCGGTCGCTGCCGGCGTACAGTTCCGCTACGAATCGACGGTCACGGCCCTGGAGCGGTCCGGCTCGCGGGTGACCGCGGTGCGTACCAGCCAACGCGACCGAATCGCTTGCGACGCTGTTGTTCTCACCACCGAGCTGCCGCTGACCTATCAGCTGCTGGGCCGTACCCCGCGGCGACCGATCAAGCTGCGCCCCGCCCCGTCGGCCGTCGTCGTGCACGTCGGTTGCCCGGCAGTGGGCCAGCGGCTGGCGCACCACAACATCAGCTTCGGCGGCCACTGGGCGCGCACCTTCGACGAAATCATCCGCGACGGCGTGCTGATGAGCGATCCGTCCCTGCTGGTGACCCGGCCCACCGCCGGCGACCCGAGCCTGGCCCCGGCCGGCCGCGATCTGCTCTACATCCTCGCCCCGGCTCCCAATCTCGAAGCAGGAGTTGTTGATTGGGCATCGGAGCGTGAATCCTACGCCCGTCGGGTGGTGGCCACCGCCGCCGAACGGCTGCTGCCCGGGCTCGCCGATGACGCCGAGATCCTCGACATCGTCACGCCCGCGGACTGGGCCCGGCAGGGCATGGCCGCCGGTTCGCCTTTCGCCCTGGCGCACACCTTCGGTCAGACCGGCCCGTTCCGGCCCGCCAACACGGTGCGCGGTATCGAGAACGCGGTACTGGCCGGCGGATCGACGGTGCCGGGCGTGGGGGTGCCGACCGCCCTGCTGTCGGGGCGTCTGGCTGCCGACCGGGTGGCCGGCGTCGTCAGTGATCGGTCAGCCAAGCGCACCATCACCAGGTCGGGAAGCAGGTAGTGATGATCCACGCCGAGTTGCACGCCGCAGGTATCGACGACAGCCGGCTGTGCGAGTCCTACCGCTACTGCCGGCGCCTCAACGCCCAGCACGGCCGGACCTACTTTCTGGCCACCCGGCTGCTGGCGCCGTCGCAGCGGCCCGCCGTGCACGCCCTCTACGGGTTCGCCCGCTACGCCGATGACATCCTCGACGACATGGACTCCGATGCCGGGGCGGCTGAGCGCCGGCATCGGCTGGACCGGTTGTCGGACAAGTTCTTCAGCGGCACCGCCGATTCGAGCGAGCCGGTGCTGGCCGCCGTCCTACACACCGCCCGCACGTACCGCATCCCGGTCGAGTTGTTCGACGACTTCTTGTCGTCGATGCGGATGGACCTGACCGTCACCGACTATCCGGACCGCGCCGCGCTCAACCGGTACGTGCGGGGTTCGGCTGAAGTCATCGGCCTGCAGATGCTGCCGATCCTGGGCACGGTCGGGCCGAGCGCCGAAGCCGGACCGTACGCCGAAGCGCTCGGCCGGGCATTCCAGCTGACCAACTTCCTGCGCGACGTCGACGAAGACTTGATGCGCGGCCGGGTTTACCTGCCCGCCGACGAGCTTGCCGCCTGCGGCGTGGACCGCGACCTGCTGACCTGGTGCCAGCAGAACCGCCGCACCGATCCGAAGGTGCGCGAGGCGCTGGCCGCCCAGCATGCCGTCACCCGGGAGGTGTACCGGGAGGCGCGCAGGGGGATCGCTCTGCTCGCTCCGCAGTCGCGGCCCTGCGTGGCGACCGCCTTCACCCTGTACGCGGAGATCCTCGACCGGATCGAGGCCATCGACTTCGCCGTGTTCAGCCAGCGCGCCTCGGTAGGGCTTGGCCGGCGGTTTCAGGTATTCGGGGGCGGCCTGATTCGGGCCCAGCGCGCCCGCGGGTATGGCGCCGCCTGATGGATCGTTGGCAATACCTGATCGTGCTAGGTGCCTGCCTGCTGGTCACCGCGCCGTTGGAGATTTTCGGGTCCGGGGTCTACCGCCAGCCCCTGCGGCTGTTCTTGTCGGTGGGGCCGGTGGCGTTGGTGTTCCTGGTGTGGGACGGGATCGCGATCGCCGGGCACGTCTGGACCTACAACCCCCGCTACGTCAGCGGCATCGACGTCGGGTTCTCGATTCCCCTGGAGGAGTTGTTGTTCTTCATCGTGATCCCGGTGTGCGGGCTGCTGACCTATTCGGCGGTCAGCGCGATCCTCGGCTTCCTGCGGAGCCGGCGATGACCGGTTTGGGATACACGCTGCCGGCCGCGGTCTCCGTCGTCGTGGTGGTCGTACTCGAATTGCTGGTTTTGCGCACCGGGCTGTTCCGCAAGGCCGAATACTGGATCTCGATGGGCATCGTGCTGGCATTCCAGGTCATCGTCGACGGCTGGCTGACCAAGCTGTCGGCGCCGATCGTGATCTACAACGAGCAGCACAGCACCGGGCTGCGCTTTCCCTGGGACATCCCGGTGGAGGACTTCCTGTTCGGCTGGGCGATGGTCACCGCCGTGTTGCTGCTGTGGGAGAGGCAACGACGCCGCTCCGACGAACGAGGAGACCGCCGGTGGTGAGTGTGGGCAATCGCGGGTTGCGGCGGGAGCAGGTGCCCGGAGCCTTCGACGTCGGCGCGAGCGCCTACGACCGGCTGGTCGGGGCGAACCCCGGCTATCACGATCATCTGCGGATCTCGGCGCGACGGATGCGCCTCCCCGACGGTGGACGCGGACTGCGGTTGCTCGACGCGGGCTGCGGGACTGGCGCGTCGACTGCGGCGCTGTTGCAAGCGGCGCCGCATGCCGAGATCGTCGCCGTGGACGCTTCGGGGGGCATGCTGGCCGAAGCGACCGCCAAGTCCTGGCCCGACAATGTCCGGTTCGTGCACAGTCCGATCGAGTCGATCACCGACGCCGGGGTGCACGGCCCGTTCGACGGCATCCTGGCCGCTTATCTGCTGCGCAACCTCGCCGACCCGGACGGCCAGTTGCAGGTGTTCCGGCAGTTGCTCCGGCCGGGTGCGACGCTGGCGGTGCACGAGTACTCGGTGCGCGATTCCCGAGCGGCCAAGGCGATCTGGAACGCGGTGTGCTGGGGCATCATCATTCCGGCGGGCTGGCGGCAGACCGGTGACAGCACCCTCTATCGCTACCTGTGGCGCAGTGTGAACACCTTCGACGGCGCGGCGGGATTCCAGCGCCGGCTCGCGGCAGCGGGATTCACCGGTGTGCACAGCGAGACCATGCCCGGTTGGCAGCGCGACATCGTGCACACGTTCCTGGCGGATGCACCGCAATGACCGATCCTCGTCGCGTCTCCCACCCGGGTCCCGCGGGGCTGCAGCACGCCAGCGCGTTGCCCAGTACGCCGCGTGTTGTCGTCGTCGGGGGTGGGATCGCGGGCCTGGCGACCGCGGCCGGCCTGGCTGAACGCGGTGTCAGCGTCGAGGTGCTGGAGCGGCAGAATTATCTGGGTGGCCGGGTCGGCGGCTGGACCGAACGCCTCGACGACGGCACCGACGTGGCCAACAATCGCGGTTTCCACGCGTTCTTCCGGCAGTACTACAACCTGCGGATGCTGTTGAGCCGCAGTGATCCCGGATTGCGCCGGCTGCGGGCGGTCGAGGACTATCCGCTGGTCGACGGCGAGGGTCGCTGCGACACCTTCCGCGGGCTGCCCAAGACGCCGCCGTGGAACGCGCTGGCCTTCGCCCTGCGCAGCCCCACGTTCCGGCTGCGGGATATGGTGCGCCTCAACGCTATTGCCGCCGCGCCGCTGGTCACGGTGTCGGTCCCCGCGATCTACGATCGCCTCGACGGTATCGACGCGGGAACCTTCCTGACCGACATCAACTTCCCGGTCGCGGCCCGGCACCTGGCCTTCGAGGTGTTCGCGCGCAGCTTCTTCGCCCGGCCCGAGCGGCTCTCGGCGGCCGAGTTGGCGACCATGTTCCACATCTACTTCCTGGGCTCCAGCGAAGGCCTGGTGTTCGACGTCGCCGACTCGAACTTCAACACCGCGCTGTGGGAACCGTTGGGGGACTACCTGAGCGGGCAGGGCGTGCGGCTGCGTACCGGTGTGTCGGCCGAGTCGATCAGCGTGGGCGGGGCCAAGGTTCTGCAGGTGCACGACTCGGCCGGGGTGACGATGGACGCCGACGGCGTCGTGCTGGCCACCGATGTCGCGGGCTTGCAGAACATCGTTGCCGCCTCACCGGGACTCGGTGACGACACCTGGCGCAACCAGGTGTCGCAGTTGCGCACCGCGCCGCCGTTCGTCGTGCAGCGGCTGTGGCTGGACCGTCCGGTCAATGCGGATCGTCCGGCGTTCCTGGGCACCGGCGGTCTGGAACCTGTCGACAACATCAGCGTGGTCAGCGCATACGAGCGGGAGGCCGCCGAATGGGCACGCGCACACGGAGGTTCGGTCGTTGAGGTGCACTCCTACTCGGTGGTGGACCCACCGCCGTTCGACGGACTGCGCGAGCGCATGCTGGCCCGCCTGCATCAGCTGTACCCGGAGACCGCCGCCGCCGGAATCGTGCGGGAGACGCTGCTGTTGCGCGACGACTGTCCGCTGTTTTGGCCGGGTGCGTTCGCGAATCGGCCCACAGTGGATACCCCGGTGCCAGGCCTGATGCTGGCCGGCGACGGTATCCGCATCGACCTGCCGGTAGCCTTGATGGAACGAGCCGCCACCACTGGCTGGTCGGCGGCCAACCGGTTGTTGGCCGGCTGGGGAGTCAGCGGGCATACCCTGCACACTGTGCCCGTGCAGGGTCGCTCGCCCGTCCTGCGCCGACTGGCCGGCCGAGGAAGGGTCGCCCGATGAGCCTGCGATCACGAATGTCCGAACGATGGCCTAAAGATATTCCGCTGCAAATCATTCCGAAGCTCGACTGGGCCAGGCAGCGACCTACCTACCAAGACGCTCAACCCGGGCTCATCGACTCCGCCCTGCGGCGGGCCGCGGGGCGGCCGTCCGGTAACTGGTACGTCTTCGCCGCCAGCACCGACGTGCGCACCGACCGGCCGTTCGGAACCCGGGTCGGCGGGGTGGAGATCGTCGCCTGGCGCGATGAGCAACACCGGCTGCACATCGGCCCGGCCGCCTGCCCGCACCTGGGCGCCGATCTGGCCACCGGAAAAGTCCAGTGCGGCGGGCTGATCTGCCCCTGGCACGGCCTTCGGCTCGAAGGCGGCCGTGTGTTCGGCTGGAAACCGTTGCCGTCCTTCGACGATGGGGTGCTGGTCTGGGTGCGGCTCGACCGTGTCGGCCAGGAGGCGCCCCTGGACACCCCGGTCATCCCGGCGCGACCGGTCGGCGCACAGCTGGCGGCGGTGACCCGCCTGGAAGGGGTGTGCGAACCGGCCGACGTCATCGCCAATCGGCTCGACCCGTGGCACGGCGCGTGGTTCCACCCGTATTCGTTCACCCAGCTCGAGGTGCTCAGCGCGCCGTCCGCCGAGGCCGAGGAAGCCGCCGACCGCTTCCTGGTTGCGGTCACATTCCGGGTGGGGCGCCTCGGTGTTCCGGTGATCGCCGAGTTCACCGCGCCCGAGCCGCGAACCATCGTCATGCGGATCATCGACGGCGAGGGGACCGGCAGCGTGGTGGAGACCCATGCCACCCCGATGGGTCCCGGATCCGACGGGCGCCCGCGCACGGCGGTGATCGAGGCTGTCGTCGCGACCTCCGAGCGCACGGGCTTTCGGTACTCGCTGCGCGCGGCGCCGCTGATCACCCCGTTGATGCGACTGGCAGCCGCCCGGCTGTGGCGGGATGATCTCGCCTACGCCGAACGTCGATTCGCTGTGCGCGACCGGGGACCCACGCACTGAGACAACCGCCCGACCTCGTGTGACACCGCGCCTAGGCTGCAGAAATGGCGAAGCGAATCGTTATCTGGGGTACGGGATTTGTCGGCCGGATGGTCATTCCCGAGGTACTGGCCCACCCGGAGTTCGAGCTGGTCGGGGTCGGAGTCAGCAATCCGGCCAAGGTGGGCATCGACGTCGGGACGATCTGTGGCATCCCCGAAGTCGGGCTGGCGGCCACCGATGACGTTGCGGCCTTGATCGCCCTCGATCCGGACGCCCTGGTGCACTACGGGCCGACAGCAGCGCACGCCGACGCCAACATCGACCTGATTTCACGGTTCCTGCGGGCCGGTGTCGACGTGTGCTCTACGGCTATGACGCCGTGGGTGTGGCCGAAGATGCACCTGAACCCACCGAACTGGATCGATCCGATCGCGCAGGCTTGCGCGGCCGGGCAGTCGTCGTGCTTCACCACGGGTATCGATCCCGGTTTCGCCAACGACCTGTTCCCGATGACGTTGATGGGCCTGACCTCGCAGGTGCGCAAGGTGCGGGCCTCGGAGTTGTTGGACTACACGAATTACGAGGGCGACTACGAGTTCGAGATGGGCATCGGCCGCGAACCCGAGTTCAAGCCGCTGCTGGAGAACTCCGACATCCTGGTGTTCGCCTGGGGTGCGACGGTGCCGATGATCGCCTATGCGGCTGGTATCGAGCTCGACGAGATCACCACTACGTGGGACAAATGGGTGACCCCCACCGAGCGCAAGACGGTCAAGGGTGTCATCGAGCCGGGGCAGGTGGCGGCGGTGCGGTTCACCATCAACGGTGTCTACAACGGCGAAACCCGTATCCAGCTCGAGCACGTCAACCGCATCGGTCAGGACGCCGCCCCGGACTGGCCGTCGGGCACCCAGGACGATGTCTACCGCGTCGAGATCGATGGCACGCCGAGCATCTTCCAGGAAACCGCGTTCCGATTCACGGACGGTTCCGGGCGTGACGCCGCGGCCGCCGGCTGCCTGTCCACCGGCCTGCGGGCACTCAACGCCGTTGCGGCGGTCAATGACCTGCCGCCGGGCTGGGTCACACCGCTGGATCTGCCTCTTATCCCCGGGCGCGGCACCATTCGCTGAGTAACGCCGCCCCCGTCCACGCCGACATCTCGGGTGAATCCGATGATCGGCACCGGGGGATCGGCACTGGGGCGCCCGCCTGCCGCGGGAAGCCCGGATTGGACGACATGACAGACCCAACGAAGCCGGCGATCGGCCTGTCCGTCGGGGCGACCATGCTGAGCGCGGTGACCCCGGAACGGTCGATCACCCGCAGGCCGGTGATCACGCTTTTCCGGCATCGCTCACCTGAGGTTGGCCTCCCGTCGGAGAACCCCCGACTCGACGAGCCGGGCCTGGTGATCACCGACTTCGTCGACCGGGTCGGCGACCCGGTCCCCGTCGTGGCCGCCGACGGCTCGGTGCACCCCGCAGAGGCTTTGCTGGCCGATGCGCTGCGAGCGCTGGCCTACACGGCCACCGCGGGCCGCCCCCTGCCGCCGGCCACCGCGATCACCCACCCCGCGCACTGGCGGGCAGCGGCCGTCGACGCGCTGCGCCGGGCCGTCGGCCGGATTCCCGAATGGTCGGCCAACGAGCCGCTGCTGATCCCGGACGCCGGGGCGGCGGCGACCGCGCTGCAAGCCGACCCCGGGCTGCCGAGCCGTGGCGTGGTCGCGCTGTGCGACTTCGGCGGCAGCGGCACCTCCATCACTCTGTTCGGAGCCGACCAGGCGATCGCACCGACCGTTCGCCACCTCGACTTCTCCGGCGATCTCGTCGACCAGGGACTGCTGGCCCACGTGCTGGCCGAGCTGTCTGCCGGCGGGACGCTGGACGTCACCGGTACCTCCGCGATCGGATCGCTGACCAGGCTGCGCGCGGAGTGCCGCGCGGCCAAGGAGCGGTTGTCGACCGTGACAGTCACCGCCCTGCCCGCCGAGCTGCCCGGCTTCCGCGGCGACGTCCGGCTTACTCGCGCCGAACTCGACGAGATGATGCGGCAGGCGCTGGCCGGACTCGTGACCGCCGTGCAGGACACCATGGCCCGGGCCGGGGTCCGCCCCGGCGACGTGGCCGCGGTGGCCTCGATCGGCGGCGCCGCCGCCATCCCGGTGATCACGACCACGCTGTCCGAGCACCTTCGGGTGCCGGTGATCACCACACCCCGGCCGGCCTTGACCGCCGCCATCGGTGCCGCATTGCGGGCGGCCCGCGGGCCCGCCGACACCAGTGCCACCGCCCTCGCCCCAGCCCCGGTGCTGGCCGCCGAGCCGGTGGCGCCGGGGGAGCCCGGCCCGGCAACGGGCCGAGCTCTGGCCTGGTCGGAGGCGGCCGACCTGCCCGACCTGGCTCCGGTGGCGCGCCGGGCGCCGGTGCGTGAGGCGTTGCCGCCGGTCAGCCCGCGCCCGGAGCTCGATTTCGAACCCGACCCCGTGCCCGCAACCGAGACATCCCTGCCGTGGTATCGACGCCCGATGCCGGTGGTGGTGGGTGCCCTGCTGGTGATCGCGATCGCCGGGGCCGGAACGGCGGTGGCGCTGCGCGTCGACAGCGGCGCGGCTCCGGCCACCCCGTCGCCGAGCATCACCACCACCCCGCAGGCCGCACCGGTCCCGGTCGATGCTCCGACGTCGGCACCGGTCCAGAACCAGGCCGTGCAGGCTACGGGCGTGCCGCCGCGGACAGTTGTGCAAGCCCCTGCTCCGGCCACCCAGACCGAGATCGTGCAGGCACCGCCGGTGACCACCGAGGCGCCACCGCCACCGCCGGTCACCGAGACGCAGACGACGACCGTGGTCACCACCACGGTGTCCACCCCACCGCCGGTGACCGAGACCGTGGCGCCGCCGTCGTCTCAGCCGCCGTTCATTCCGACGATTCCGACGATTCCACCGATCCCGACGATTCCTGGGCTTCCGCAGTTTCTGCTGCCGCCGCAGACCTCACGCTGAGCCGCGCCGCTTGACCAGCACCACATTGGCCAGCGGGATGGACATCTGCTCGGGCGCAGCGGCCAGCCGGGCGGCCACTGCGGCCTCCAGTCGTCCGGCGAACTGCGCCCCACGCTCGTCGATGGAATCCGGATTCAGCGCCGCGGCGAGCGTCGGGAAGATCGAAGCCCGAAGAAAGCCAGCCCATTTCGCGCCGAATGCCTTCGCGTCGCCGTCGGCCCGAAACTGGGCCCAGAACCGGTCCTCAGCGTTGAACAACTCCAGATGCTCGATCGAGAGACCCTCGAACCGCCCGGACGGGGCGAACGGCGCCCGGAAGTCCTTCTCGTCGCGGCCCACCGACGGGATGGACATCCGGCGGGCCTCATCGGCGGTCACCAGACCCTCTTCGACGAACTGGCGCAGCGTGGTCACGATTGCGTCGAACGCGGGTTTGAAGCCCGAGCCGCCGCCGGGCTCCAGCCCGACCGTCAAGACCACCAACCGCCCGCCGGGGGCCAGCTCGCGACCGCGGAAGGCGACGAACTCGTGCCAGTCCTCGGCGGCTTGGCGGGCGTAGGCCTGACGAGCCGCTTCGTCGGCGCTGTAGGAGATCTGCACGTGATCGGGGATAGGCATCGGGATCTGGCTCAGCCAGTGCACGGCCCAGGAACTCCAGCCCAGCACGACGCTGTCCGACGGCAGGATCTGCTGGTAGAACGAGCGGCCCACCGCCGTGGCGAAGGTGGCCCGGTCCTTGGTGAGGTAGCTGTCCTGGTCCTGGCTGAGGGTGGTGAACAGTGCGGAGAAGTCGTTGTCAGCCACGTCGGTGTGCGCGACCAGGATGGCGTGGTCGGGACGGGTGCGCTTGCGCAGGACTGCGATCGCTGCCCCGATGGGCAGCAGCGAGTTGTATCCGGTCGCCACGCCGTAGTCGGCGATGGCGATGGGCTGCGGCACCTTCGGCAGTGGCACAGTTCGGGCTGCGTCCTCGAAAAGCGTTATAGCAGTGTGTAGTCCGGCGGCCTGCAACCGCGATGACGCGGTATAGGTGGCGCTCTCCATCGGCTGCGGACGCACCACGATGCTGGACTCGGGCACGTCAGGACCGGCGGCGACGGTGCAGCAATAGTCCGATCACAACCCCCACCACCAGCATCGCGGCCAGCAGCAGCCACATCGGGGACTCCACGGTGATCCACAGGACATGCACCCGTTGGCGGTCGCGGTTCTGGGCGATGAAGACCGCTGCCAACACCACCAGGGTGATGGCCAGCCAGTAGCGCAGAGCGAATCGCCGTACTGCGCCGCCCGTGCGCGGTGGGATTTCGTCGGGGGACATGGCGCGACCTCCTGTCATTGCCGTCAGGAGGTGACGCTAGTCGCTGTTGGCTAGTTCGTCGGATAAGTCACGTGAGTGACTTGATTGGATCCGCGGCCAAGGCCCCGGCGTGACACACTTCGGCCATGTCCGGCGTCACGTCCGTCTCGCGCATTTTGGCGATCTCCGGGATCTTCATGATGCTGATCGGCGGTATCGGCTTCGTCGTCGCCATGGCACTCAATGCCTTCGTGCTCGACGAGTTCGACGCCTACGGCGAGGTGCCGATCCCGGGGTCCGGTCAGGTCCAGCTCCCCGCTGGGGAGGTGCAGATCAGCTTCCACACCTCGGTGACAGGGTCGCCCTCGAGTGGGTTCCCGCTGCCGGCGGTGCAGCTGAGTGTCATCCCGCCGGCGGGTGCCGCCGACCCAGTGCTGACCGAGAAGCGCGGCGTCACAACGACTGTCAACAGCGACACGCATGTCCGGCTCTGGTTGCCCAGGTCGCCGTGGCCGGCACCTACCAGATCCGCACCGACGGACAGGTGAACGGCTACATCAATCCGCGGCTGGCTTTCGGTCGGGAGAGTGGCTACGGCTACCTGCACTGGGTGTTCGCCGCGGTGTTCGGCCTCGGCTTGCTGGACATGATCATCTCGCTGGTGGTCAGGAGGCGGACGGGACGCGCGCCCACCGCGGACACCTCCAAGGTTCCGGTCACTGCCTACCAGCCTGATCCCTACACGCCGACTGACCAGGGTGTGCGGCTCGAACAGCTCAAAACGCTGGCCGCGTTGCGCGAATCCGGCGCTCTGACGAACGACGAGTTCGAGGCGGAGAAGCGCCGGATTCTCAACAGTTAGACGTCTACACTCACCCGACGTGAGAGCTGTGAGTTGTGTGCACGGGACGTTGTCGGTCGTCGATCTGCCCGAGCCGGTGCCCGATGACGGCCAGCTGGTGGTCGATGTCCGCAGTTGTGGCATCTGCGGATCGGACCTGCACGCCAAGGATCACGCCGACGAGCTGACCAGTGTCACCAGCGAGGTCGGCTACAGCGACTTCATGCGCAGCGACACCCCGGTGGTGATGGGCCATGAATTCTCCGGCGAGGTCGCCGAGCGCGGGCGCAAGACGGCCAAGGCGTTCAAGGTCGGCACTCGGGTGGTGTCCTTCCCGCTGGTGCGCGGCCATGGTGGCGTGCACCTGACCGGTCTTTCCCCGCTGGCTCCTGGCGGCTACGCCGAGCAGGTGCTCGTCGAGGCCGCCATGACCTTCGCGGTTCCCAACGGGCTGTCCCTGGACATCGCCGCGCTGACCGAGCCGATGGCGGTGGCCCTGCACGCGGTGCGGCGCAGCGAGATAAAGAAGCGCGATACCGCGATCGTGATCGGTTGCGGGCCAGTCGGGCTGGGGATCATCTGTCAGCTCAAGGCGCTCGGCATCGCCACCATCGTCGCCAGCGACTTCTCGCCGGGCCGGCGCGCCCTCGCTGCCCGCTGCGGCGCCGACGTCGTGGTCGATCCCAAGGTGGACTCGCCCTACGAGAAGGCGGCGGCCAAAGGCGTGCTCAGCACCGCCCCGGCGCTCTACGAGCTCGGGATGAGTTCCATGGAGAAGCTGCGCAAGCTGCCCCGCTGGGAGGTGCTCTACCGTGCCGCCGACGTGCTCGGTGCGGCCGGCCCCAAGCGCCCGGTCATCTTCGAATGCGTCGGTGTGCCCGGAGTGCTCGACGGGATCATCGGTGCCGCCCCGTTGAACTCCCGGGTGATCGTCGCGGGTGTCTGCATGGGCACCGACCAATTGCGGCCGTCGATGGCCAACGTCAAAGAGGTCGACATGCGGTTTGTGTTCGGATACACCCCGCTGGAGTTCCGCGACAGCCTGCACATGTTGGCCGACGGGAAGCTGGACGTCTCGCCGCTGGTCACCGGCAAGGTCGGGCTCGACGGAGTCGCGGCAGCGTTCGACGCGCTGGGCGATCCCGAGACGCACGCCAAGATCCTCGTCGACCCCCGCAGCACGGCAACCACGCCCTGAGCCCAGCTATCGGCGCCGAGTGTGGGCCGTATGCACTGATTTTGGCGAATTTCGGTGCATACGGCCCACACTCGTCGCATCGTCGCCGCTCGTACCTCGCGGCGCATCGTCAGTGGCGGGATTGGTGGGGCCGCTTCCTCCTCGCCGCTCGTACCTCGCGGCGCATCGTCAGTGGCCGCGAGCCACCCAGTCGTCGTAGTTCACCAGTTCGTCCCCGATCCGGGTGGTGTCACCGTGGCCGGTGTAGACGACGGTGTCGGCGGGCAGCTTGCCCAGCTTGTCCTTGATCGACCCGAGGATGGTCGGGAAGTCGGAGAAGGACCGCCCGGTCGCACCCGGCCCACCCTGGAACAGCGTGTCGCCGGAAAACACCGCGCCCAGCGCGGGGGCATACAGGCAGGTGGAGCCGGGGGAGTGGCCGGGTGTGGCGATGGCGTGCAGCTCGATGCCGTCGGCCTTGAGTACTTGACCATCTTCGAGAGTGTGGAACTGCTTGTCGCCGTGCGTCGTTCGCCACAACATCTCATCGGCGGGGTTCAGCAGGATCGGTGCGTCGAAATCCTTGCTGAGCTGCGGCGCGACAGTGATGTGGTCGTTGTGGCCGTGCGTGCACACCACCGCGACGACGTGACGATTGCCCACGGCATCCTCGATGGCCTTCGCGTCGTGGGCCGCGTCTATGACGATCACCTCGGATTCGTCTCCGACGATCCAGATGTTGTTGTCGACTTCCCAACTGCCGCCGTCGAGTTCGAACGTGCCGTGGGTGACCACCCGTTCGATGCCGCTCACAGCACAACCACGGAACGCAGCACCTCGCCGGCATGCATCTTGTGGAAGGCGTCTTCGATACCGTCCAGGCCGATGCGTTCGGAGACGAACTTCTCCAGCGGCAACCGGCCCTGGCGGTACAAGCTGATCAGGGTGGGGAAGTCGCGCTCGGGCAGGCAGTCGCCGTACCACGAGGACTTCAGCGATCCGCCTCGGGAAAAGAAGTCCACCAGCGGCATCTCGAGTTTCATGTCCGGTGTCGGAACACCAACGAGCACAACGGTTCCAGCCAGATCGCGGGCGTAGAACGCCTGCTTCCAGGTCTCCGGGCGGCCGACGGCGTCGATCACCACGTCGACCCCGAACCCGCCGGTGAGGTCCTGGATGGTTTCAACCACGTCGAACTCTTTGGCGTTGACGGTGTGGGTGGCGCCGAACTCGCGGGCCCAGGCCAGCTTCTTGTTGTCGGTGTCGACCGCGATGATCGTCTTCGCACCGACCAGGGCGGCCCCGGCGATCGCGGCGTCGCCGACGCCGCCGCAGCCGATCACCGCGACGGTGTCGTCGCGGCCGATGTTGCCGGTGTTGACCGCCGCTCCGAGCCCCGCCATCACGCCACAGCCGAGCAACCCGGCCACGGCGGGATCGGCCTCCGGATCGACCTTGGTGCACTGCCCTTCATGCACGAGTGTCTTGTCGGCGAACGCGCCGATACCCAGTGCCGGGGTCAGTTCGGTTCCGTCGGTCAGCGTCATCTTCTGGGCGGCGTTGTGGGTGTTGAAGCAGTACCACGGGCGTCCACGCTTGCAGGCGCGGCACTGACCGCAGACCGCGCGCCAGTTCAGGATGACGAAGTCTCCCGGCTCGACCGCCGTGACGCCCGCGCCGACCGACTCGACGGTGCCGGCGGCCTCGTGGCCGAGCAGGAAGGGGTACTCGTCGTTGATGCCGCCCTCGCGGTAAGTCAAGTCTGTGTGGCAGACCCCGCACGCGATGACATCGACCACCACTTCACCCGGACCGGGGTCGGGGATGACAATGTCGACGAGTTCGATAGGCTCGCCCTTCTTGCGAGAAATTACACCGCGCACTGTTTGACTCATGAGTCAAACTTTAGCGTGACGCTCGTCGCATGCTCCACGGGGCGCCATCAGGAAATCCGTCTTAGCGTCGAGCGGACTTCGGCGGCTACCTGGGTTCCGCTGTCGATGGCGCCGGCGATCCAACCCGGCCATCGAACGGCCACATCGGAGCCGGCGAAGTGGACGCGGCCGTGCGGTGCGGTGAAAGCATCGGCGTGCCCGTCGACCACCCAGCCGGGGCCCCAGATGCTCCAGGCACCGGCGCTGAAGGGATCGGCGGTCCAGTCGTGGGTGTCGACGGCGAGCACCTCCGCGTCGGGGGCGTAGTGTCGCAGCGCTGCGGCGACGCTGTCGACGTCGGTGGCATCGAGTTCTGCTTCGTCGTATCCGAACCCGACGACCAGCGAGGTGCCATCGTCGAGCGGGTACTCGTTGCTGACCCATTGGATCGCCGCCGGCCAGGCGAGCCCGAACAAGCCGTCGGGGACATTGCGGGTACGCGCCCACGCCTTGATTGACATGCACTTGTGCCCGAACGAAGCTGCTGCGGAGACGTTCTCGGGGAGGGCGGGTTCGAATTCGACATTGTTCAGGACATTGATCGGGATCGTGCAGATCACCCGATCGGCGGTCAGAACGGTGTCATCGCAGCAGACCCGGACCAACCCGCCGGTGTCGATCACCCGGCGGACCGTCGTCGACAGGCGGATGTGGTCGGCGATCGGCTCTGCCATGGCCTCGATCAGCGATCGGGTTCCGTGGGCGAACTTCTGGGCCAGCCCGTCGTAGAGCGCCGTCACGTTATTGCCGAACTCGGCCAGCATGCGGGTGTAGTGCAGCACCGACACGTCGGCGGGGTCACAGCCGCCGTACATCGCCGCCCACCCGTAGGCGAAGTCCCGGGAAGCCGCCGGCAGGTCGCGGATCGGAGCCCAGTCGGAGCAGGCCACGTCGATATCGCGGTAGTCCTCGTCGGCGTCGAGCCCACCCCCGGGGGTGCGCCGCATCGCCTCGTGGAGTGCGACGATCGTCTTCTCGGCGACGCCGAACTCGCCGGCTGGAATAGGGGCGTGGGTGCGCCTGTCATCGCCGGTCGCCCACAGAAAGCTCTGCGGCGACGGCTGGTCAACGACCTCGATGCCGTAGCGTGCGATCTCCCGGGCCAGCGACGTCATCCATGCGGTGGAGAACCAGGTGCCGCCGTATTCGACGCAGGTGGACGTGCCCGGGAATTCCCGATACCAGGTCCGGCCGCCGAGTCGGTCGCGGCCTTCCAGCACCAGCACTGAATAACCTTGTTCGTGCAGGTCGCGGGCCGCGGTGATACCCGCGAAGCCGGCACCGATGACGATGACATCGACGTGATCGGTTGGTGCTGTCACGTTCATACGCCTTGCAGGCGGAAGTCGAAGTTCGATGCCTTGCCGTCGGTGCCGATGGGGGACACCACCAACTCGCCGGCAGCGGTCCCGAATGCTCCAGTGCCGCCGGTGACGGCGAATGTCGAAGCTCCCGAATCGTAATAGGGGCCCTGCAGGGTGATCTGGCCGTCGGCCAGCGAGACCGACCAGGTGCATTCCCACTTCACCGCGACGACGGTGCGGACACACGAACCCTGGCTGGTCCCGATCCGGTCGACGTTCCCGGCGTCGAACACCTCGTTGGAGAAGGTGAGGATGTCGCCGGTGCTGTCACCGGCAGTCCCGATATCGGTGACCGGGTTGGTTCCCGCGTGCTCGATGGCCACGAACTCCTGCGACGCGGCTGCCGCGGTCCCCGCGGTGCCGAGTGACGCCGCGGCCAGGCCGGCCAGCAGGCCGAGTGTGGGTAGGTGCGATGTGCTGAACATTGAGGTGTCCTTCCGGTTGGGGCCGTGCAATGTGGTCGAATCGCCTGGTACTAGTCGATCTTGGCCATGACGTGCTTGACGACGGTGTAGTCCTCGATCGCGTACGGCGACAGGTCTTTTCCGTATCCGGAGCGTTTCACTCCGCCATGGGGCATCTCGTCGGTGATCGTCAGGTGGTCGTTGACCCACACCACGCCGAATTGCAGGTCGCGGGTCAGTCGCATCGCGCGACCGAAGTCATTGCTCCAGACCGACGCCGACAGACCGTAGTCGACGTCGTTGGCCAGGCGCACGGCGTCGGCTTCATCGGTGAATGACTGCACGGTGACCACCGGTCCGAACACCTCCCGCCGGACAATCTCCGCATTCGGGGGGAGATCGCAGATGACGGTCGGCTGAACGAAATATCCAGTGTCACTGTCTGATTGCCCTCCCGCGGCGATCGTTGCCCCCACGCTGGTCGCACCCTCGATGAAGCTCATAACCCGCTTCTGCTGACGGGCCGAGATGACAGGACCCATGTCGAAGTCACCGGCGAAGGGTGCCCCGACGCTCAGTGAGTTCGCGACGTCGGCGAGCGCCTCGACCAGTTCGCGGTACCGACTCTCGTGGACGAGGACGCGGCACGCCGCCGTGCAGTCCTGGCCGGCGTTGTAGAAGGAAGCGGTGCGCAGATTCGCCGCCACTGCGGCGGGATCCGCGTCTTCGAACACGACCACCGGGGCCTTGCCGCCCAGTTCCAGATGTGTCCGCTTGATGTCGCCGGCCGCCGCGCGAAGGATCTTCTCGCCAGTCCCGACATCGCCTGTCAGCGCGATCATCTGGACCCCCGGGTGGGCGGTCAACGCGGCGCCGGTCCGCTCGCCGTCGCCGGGCACGACGTTGACCACACCGGTGGGCAGCGCCTCGGCAGCCAGTTCACCGAGGCGCAGCGCGCTCAGCGGGGTCAATTCACTGGGTTTGAGCACTACGGTGTTCCCCGCCGCCACCGCGGGGCCGATCTTCCATACCGCCATCGAGAACGGGTAGTTCCACGGCGCGATCTGACCGATCACCCCGAGCGGGTCGCGCCGGATGAACGAGGTCCGACCAGCCACGTACTCCTGTGCGGCCTTGCCTTCCATGGTTCGACAGGCGCCGCCGAAGTAGCGCAGCAGCTCTGCCGCTGATTCGATCTCGCGGACGGCGGCCTTTACCGGCTTTCCGGTGTTGCGGGCCTCGAGTTCGCCAAGGTCGGCCGACTCGGCCAGGATGAGGTCGGCCAGCTGCCCGAGCATCTGCGATCGCTCGCCCGGCGTGGTCCGCCGAAACGACGCGAACGCCTCTTGGGCAGAGATGACTGCCAGGTCGACCGTCTGGGGGCTGGCGACCGCCACTTCTGCCAGCACCTCTTCGGTGGCGGGATCGATGACCGGGATGATCGGGCCCCCGGTGCGCGCGATCGCACGGCCGCCGATCACGGCGGCAGGGGAGTTCAGCATGATTGTCAACGAATCTCCTTCGATTCTTCAGCCGGGTGGCAGGAAGGGCTTGATGAGACTGGTGCGGCGGGCTGTGCGTTCGTGACGGTCTTCGTAACCGTCGGCGCTGCCGGTGATTCCGACGATCGCCTGGGAAGCCAGGTAACGGATGGGTTCGGGCTCCCACGAGCGACTGCGGTGGTTCACCCATGGCATGGTCACCAGCGGTGTGTCGCGCCCGAGGACGAGATCCGCCAGCGTTCGCCCGGCGATGTTGGTCGCGACGACGCCGTGGCCGGAATAGCCGCCGGCGCTCGCCAATCCCGTTCGGTGATCGATCGACACCGACATGCACCAATCCCGCGGAACAGCCAGGGTTCCGCCCCAGTGGTGAGTGACGGGCGCCGTGGCGGCTGCCGGGAAATTGGCGGCGATGGTACGCACCAGCCGATCTCGGACATCGTCGTTCGTCTCGCGGGACTCGGCCATCGGTGCGCGCAGTGAGTACGGGGCACCCCGGCCGCCGATCACCAGCCGATCATCCTTGGTGCGTTGTGCGTAGAAGAACAGGTGATGCTTGTCCTTGACCGTCATTCCCGGTGCCATCCCGATCTCGTCCCACTGGCGTTGCGAGACAGGAGCTGTGGCGACCATCAACGACGTCAGCGGAAGGTAGCGCCGCTTCTGCCCGGGCAAGAGGGTGGTGTAGGACTCGGTGGCCCGTACGACGTAGCGGGCGCGTACCAGCCCGCGTGTGGTCTCGACGCCACCCTGTCGGATTGCGACGGCCGCTGTGCCCTCGAACACGGTGACACCGCGCCGTTCGCAGGCATGTGCCAGGCCACGGACCAGCCGCACCGGTTGTATCCCCGCGCAGTACGGCGTGTAGAAACCCAACTGCGTCGACGGCACGTTGGCGAACTGAGTGCACTCGCCGGGACCGAGTAGGCGTTCGCCGTCGCCCAGCATGCCTTGTGCCCGTTGATCATCGAACCACGAGCGCAGCCGATCGGCCTGCGGGCGTGAGGTGGCGGCCACGAGGGTTCCCTGACGGCTGAAATCGCAGTCGATTTCCTCGGCACTGACGACGGCCCCGATCTCGTGCACCGCGGCATTGCTCTCGGCCACGGCCCGGCGTGCCGCATCCCAGCCGTGCCGCTGGGCGTAGCGACGCTGACTGCCCGCAATCCCGCCACCCGCCCAGCCGCCGTTGCGGCCCGAGGCCCCGAAGCCCACCGTCTCGGCCTCGAGTACCACGATGCGCAGTTGAGGTGCATGCACCGACAGGTAGTACGCGGTCCACAGACCGGTGAACCCGCCGCCGACGATTGCGACGTCACAGTCCACATCGCGGGCGAGTCCCGCGCGTCGGATCAGTTCGTCGCCGACCTGGTCGAACCACAGGCTTTTCGATCGGTACCGGCCGATAGTGGCATCGGGATGGGTGGTCATTGCAGGCTCCTCGAACGACGGCCGGCACCTTTGAGGGCGATCGCGACGGCGGCCACGGATAGCAGGGTCAGTACCAGCAGACAGACGCTGACGGCGGCGACCTCGGGCCTCAGGCCCGAGCGGATGGCGCTGAGCACGAACACCGGCCAGGGCGTGTAACCGGACACGCTGACGAACGACGAAATGATGGTGTTGTCCATGCTGAGCGTGAAGGACAAGACGAACCCGGCCCCGATCGCCGGGGCAGCGGTGCGCAGGGTGATTTGGAAGAACCTGCGCCATCCCGGTGCATAAAGGTCGGCTGCCGCCTCCTCCAGCGTGTTGCCGAGGCCGGCCAGCCGGGCCCGCACCACGAGAACCACCACCGCCGTGGAGAAGATCGCGTGTCCGACCATCAGCCGCAGTAGGCCGTAATCGATCAGGTTGGCCCCCGGGCCGAATGGTCCGCCGATACGGACGTACCAGATCAGCAGAGCGATCGCGTTCACGACCTCCGGGGTCACCAGCACCAGCGAGATCAGGCCCATGAACAGCGCGACGGCCTTGCCGGACACCCTGGCCGCGGCTATACCGCCCAGGGTGCCCAGCACCGTCGCCAATACAGCCGAACCCAACCCCGCCTTCGCCGAGGTCGACACTGCAGCAATGATGTTGGGATCACTCAGGGCGCGTTGGAACGGGTGGATCGACCATCCTTCCCAGGTACCCAGCGAACGTCCACTGTTGAACGCGTAGACGGTGATGGTGAGGATCGGCAGCAGTAGGAAGAGCAGAACCGACACACCCCAGATCCACATCAGGATCGTCATGAGGTTGGCACTACGCGTGCGTGTCACGATGTCGGTTCCTCTGTTAGCCGGATGGCGCGCTGGGCGTTGAGGATCCACCGGATCAGTCGCAACAGGATCATCGTTGCGATCACGGCCACCAGCGTGGCCAGAATCAACACGACCGCGGTGGCAGATCCCAGCGCCCAGTTCTGCGCGGTCAGGAACTGCGCGGCAACCAGTTGGCCGACCATGCTGCCGTTCGCCCCGCCGAGGATCGACGCGGTCAGGTAGTCACCCATCATGGGAATGAAGACCAGCAGGCAGCCTGAGGCGATACCTTGCCAGGCCTGCGGGATCGTCACCTCGATGGCGGTCCGGATCCGGCCGGCGCCGAGATCGCGACTGGCATTGCGGATGGCCGGGTCCACTCGGTCCAGCGCCACGTAGATGGGCAGGATCATGAAGACGAGGTAGTTGTACACCAACCCGAGTTGCACTGCGCCTTGAGTGTTGAGGAAGCCGAGGCCGTCGTCGATGAGATGCAGCTTCGTCAACACGGTGACGATCCAGCCATTGTCCGAGAGCGCGACCTGCCACCCGATGGTGCGCAGCAGGTAGTTCGTGCACAGCGGGATGATCAGCAGCGCAACCACTGTGAGGCGGTGCTGCCGAGGCACGTGCACGGCCAGCCACTCCGCGAACGGGATGGCCACCAGGACGCAGACCAGTGTCGCGATGGCGGCGATCCGCAGCGTCGAACTGAAGATGTCGCCGAACGGGCCGCTCAACGCCTCCGAATAGCGGTCGAGCGAGAGCCGGGTGGTGGCCACCGGCGCCAACAGGCCCGGCTTGTAGCCGAAACTGTAATACACGATGAATCCGACTGGGATGACGAAGAATCCGAGGAGGAAACAGGTGGCCGGGACGCTCAGCCCGAGCAGACTGGGTCTTCTGGAAGGGAGTCGCATCTCAGCTCGCCGAGACTGCCTTCGCCTTGTTGAGGATCTGCACGAGTCGCTCCGTGGCCTCGTTGAGCGCCCCGACCTGCATCGTCTGGCGCTGGGCGTTGTCGAAGATGATCATGTCGCGGAACGGCAGGTTCTCCTTCTCAGCGCGCTCGGCGACTCCCTTGATCCCGGTGTTGTACCCGTGATACTTCATGTCGGTGTAGGAATGGTCGGGCTCGAGGATCCAGTTGATCCACTTGTGGGAGGCGTCCGGGTTCGGCGCTCCGGTGGGAATCGCCCAGTTGTCCATCCACAACTCGGTGGTAGGGGCACCGAGCACCCACTTGTAGCGGGCTGGGTCCTTGGCGGCGACTAATCCCAGACGTGCGTTGCCGTTCCAGGCCATCATCAGTGCGTACTTGCCCTGCTCCACCGACGATCCCGGGTAAGAGTCGTAAGCAGCGACGTGCGGTGCGACTTGGTCGAGGATGAACTTCTCGACGCCGTCGAGGAACGCAGGATCCGTGGACGTCCAGTCCTGCTTCACCGCTGCGCGCCAGGCGTAGAGGCCGGCCAGTTCGTTGGGTGCATCGATGATGCTGGTCCGTTTGCTCGCCTCGTTCTGCATGGCGTCGACGAAATCGTCCCAGGTGCGGAGGTCCCGCTTGATCACGGTGGTGTCGTAGAGGAAGCCCGTCGACCCCCAGTCCTTACACACCGAGTACTTGTTACCCGGGTCGAAGGGCTGATTGACGTAGGACGAATCCAGGTTCTTGAAGTTGGGGATGCGGGCGAGGTCGAGTTCCTCTAACAGGCCCGCCTGGGCTTGCTGCGGGATGTACACGCCGGTCGGCATGTAGAGGTCGTAGCCGGCCGTGCCCTTGGCGGCACTGAGTTTGGCGATCGCTTCCTCGTTGGAGCTGTAGACGTCGAGGCTGAACGGGATGCCCGTTTCTTTGGTGAACTGCGCCACCAGATCCGGGCTGTCGTAGTCGGCCCATCCATAGACGCCGAGCCGGCCGGTCCCTTGACTCGAAGACGACGAGCCGCCTCCGCCGCCGCAGGCTGCCAGTGTGGCAGCCGCACCGGCCGCGGCCAGTCCGCCGAGAAATGCGCGCCGGCCCAGGGACGGACCGCTGATCTTCCCGGCGGGGATCAGTGCTGAAAAGCCATCTCGGTTGGTCATTGATTACTCCTGTCGTGTGGGTGCGCAGCGATCAACGGTTTCGGCTGGGTCACCTCGGTGCTCTCGGCGGCGGAGAAGACGAGGATGCGGCGAGGATCGATCAGAGCGAACACCGGGTCATTGGGGCGGATCGAATCGTCACCGCGGGGGGTGACGGCGATGAACTCCGCTCCGCCGTCGAGGCGAAGCACATACCTGACGTGTGCACCTAGGTTCGCCACGGTGAGCACCGTCGCGCCCAGCGCACAGCCACTTCGGTCGTCGACGGCAGTGAGCCGTACCGTCTCGGGACGGATGGCCACTTTGACCGCGGTCGCCGGCCCGACAGCGCGCTCGGCAGTGACCGGCAGCGACCAGGACGTGCCGTGCACCGTTTGGCAGTCGGCCGAGACGGTCCCGTCGAGGAAGTTCTGCTGGCCGATGAAACTGGCCACGAAAGCTGTCTCGGGCGCATCGTAAATCGTGCTCGGAGTGGCCAATTGCTCGATGCGCCCGCCGTACATGACGGCGATTCGGTCACTCATCGACATGGCTTCGCCCTGGTCGTGCGTGACGAAGATGAAGGTCATGCCGAGGTCGGCCTGCAGTAGTTTGAGATCGACTTGCATCTGGTCGCGTAGTTGGCGGTCCAGCGCCGCCAGGGGCTCGTCCAACAGCAGAACGCTGGGGCGGTTGACAATGGCCCGGGCCAGCGCCACCCGCTGCTGCTGCCCACCGGAGAGTTTGTCGGGCTTGCGGTGGGCGAATTTCATCAGTTGGACGAGATCGAGTGCGTCGGCGACCCGCTTGCGCAGCTCGTCCTTGCGGATTCCGCGCTGACGCAACCCGTAGGCGATGTTCTGGGCGACGTCCATATGGGGGAACAGCGCGTAGGACTGGAACACCGTGTTGACGTCGCGCCGGTTGGGCGGAAGATGCTCCACCCGCTCGCCGGAGATTGTGATCGCGCCGCTATCGGGCCGATCGAATCCGCCGACCATTCGCAGCGTGGTGGTCTTGCCGCAGCCGGACGGTCCCAGTAGGGACAGGAACTCCCCGGCACGGACTGTCAGGTCGAGGTTCTCGACGGCGCGAAGCCCCGCGAAGGAGCGACTGATCTGCGCCAGGATCACCTCGCCGCGCGTTAACTGGGACATCATCCGAGAGTGATGACGGTCCGCGCGGACGTGCCGGCCGCCAGGGTGTCGAAGGCGTCGTTGATGGAATCGAGTGGCGCTCGCTTGTCGACCAGGAGGTTGAGATCGATCAGTCCGGAGTCGTGGAAGCCGAGTATGCGCCGAAAGTCCACGGAGGGCCGCACCGAACCGTAGTTGCTTCCGGTCAGGGTCAATTCGCGGCCGGACATCGCCATTGGATCGACCTCGATGGTCACACCGGTGGGCACCTGGCCGGCGACCACGGCGACGCCTCCGGATGTCAGCGTGCGGTAGGCCTGTTCGATGGTGCGGGCCCGGCCGATTGCCTCGATGGCGTAGTCGGCTCCGCGGCCGGCCGTCAGTTCGAAGACCGCCTCCACCGGGTCCGTCTGGGAAGCGTTGATCACGTCGGTCGCACCTGCTCGACCGGCGAGTTCGAGTTTCTCCGGAATGACATCGACGGCGATAATCCGTGATGCGGCACTGATTTTCGCGCCCATCACGGCCGAGAGCCCGACGCCGCCACAGCCGATGACGACCACCGTCGCACCCGGTCTGATCTTGGCCGTGTTGATGGCGGCTCCCACTCCGGTGCTCACCGCGCAGCCGATCAATGCCGAGAGCGCCGGGTCGGTGTCCTTGGGCAGTCTGATCGCACCGGCCTCGGGCACCACGGCGTACTCGGCCAGCGAACCGACGGACAGGTAGCTGTAGACGGCCTCGCCGCTGGTCCGGCTCAACCGGGTGGTGCCATCGGGCAGCACACTGTTGTAGGCCGTTTCCACCGCGACTGTGCACAGCACCGGGCGCCCAGACACGCAGTGTTCGCAACGACGGCATGACGGTGTCCATGCCAGGGCCACATGGTCGCCGATCTCGACATCGCGGACGTTTGGTCCGATTGCTTCGACGTAGCCGGAACCCTCGTGGCCCAAAACAATCGGGGCAGGCGAACCCCATTCGCCAATGACGACGTGATAGTCGCTGTGGCATACACCGCTGGCGGCCATCCGGACCAGTACCTCGTTGTCGCGCGGTTCGGCGATCTCTAGGTTCTCGATGGTCAGGGGAGAACCGGGGCGTTCGAACACGGCAGCTCGCATCGTCACGATTCCTTACTTGCGGTGGGGGCAATGGCCGCGCCGGCATGACCGCCGAGGAAGCCCGTCGCCCGGTCGTCCTTGAGGCCCATGACTTCCGAGTACTCGGAGTACGGGTACCACCAGTACTTGCGTTCGAGTTGGTAATCGAAGCTCACGTGGGTGGTCTCCAGGAAGGCTTCGAGTCCTTCGTCGCCGAGCTCACGGCCCTGCCCGCTCTTGCGGAAGCCGCCGAACGGACCCGCATCGTTGTCCACCAGCGGGTTGTTGATCCACACCAGACCGAACCGCAGCTCCTTTGCCGCGCGCCAGCCGCGGACCAGATCGGAGGTCAATACATTTGCCCCGAGCCCCATTTCGCTGTCATTGGCTTTCTGTAGCGCCTCATCGAAGGTAGCGACCGGAACGACGGGCACCACGGGCCCGAAGATCTCGCCGAGACTGGTGATCTGTTCGTGGGTGACGCCGGTGACCACAGTCGGTCGATAGAAGTAGCCCCCGCCTTCGACCGCCGTGCCGCCCGCGAGAACCTTGCCGCCGAGTGCGGTCACCGCCGCGACGTAATCGGCGGCCTTCTTTACCTGTGCGGCGGTGGCCAGCGCACCGATGTCGGTATCCAGGACGAGCGGGTCGCCGACGATGAGCTCGTCGGCCCGCCGGGCGAGTTTCGCCACGAACTCGTCGTAGATCGACTCCATCACGTACACGCGCTCGGCTGCCGTGCAGATCTGGCCGCCGTTGGAGAAGCCCGCCCACAACGTCGCTTCGACCGCGACATCGACGTCGACGTCGTCACACACGATGAACGGATCGTGCCCGGACAGTTCCAGGGACACCCGCTTGATGCCCTCGCTGGCGGCACGCAGGATCGCCTGGCCGACCGCGATGCCGCCGGTGAACGCGATCATGTCGGTGCCAGGATGGTTGGTAAGAGCCTCGCCGACCGTCGCGCCACCGGTCACGACCTGGACGACGTCATCGGGGGTTTCGAGCATCTCGAGCATCTTGAGTACGGTGAGCGGGGTCTCCGGCGGCGGCTTGACGATCACGGCGTTCCCGGCGGCCAACGCCGGAGCCACCTTCCAGGCCAGCAGCAGGGCCGGATAGTTCCACGGCGCGATCGCGACGACGACGCCGACCGGACGTTTCACCACCAGGTTGGTCAGGGTCGGTTCCTGGGAGGGCACGATCCGGCCACCGACGTTGCGGCCCATCTGCGCGTAGTACTCGAAGGCCTCAGCCACCCAACGGATCTCGTCCATGTTTTCGGCGAGCGCCGAGCCACCCTCGCGCGACAGCAGCTCGGCGAGTTCCCGGTGATGCTCCCGGACGCGTTGCGCGAACCGGTTGAGCACGTCGGCACGTGCCAGCGCTGAGTAGCCCTCCCAGCCGGGTTGTGCGGCTCTGGCGGCATCGACGGCGCGATCGACGTCGGCAGCCGTGGCCGCAGGCACGGTATCGACGATCGTCCGGTTGCTCGGATTCTCGACGGGGATGGTCGCCCCGTCCGACGAGTCGCACCAACAGCCGTCGATCAACATTCTCATCCGATGCTCCTCACCAGTTCAACGGTTCTGGTCGAGCGCGGCGCCTGCGGTGCGGCCGTCACTCGATGTGAGGAGGAATGCTGCTGTCAGGAGGCCCCTGGCACAATGGGCGTGTCCTCCCGAAGATGCGGTAGGAGGGTCACCCGGAGCGTCGGTTCAGAACGTAAGCGATCGCTTCGCCCCGGTTCACCACACCGATCTTCCGGTAGATCGCGGTGAGGTGGTTCTGCAGGGTTTTCGGTGAGATTCCGTAGTGCGCGGCCAGTTCGCGATTCGTGCTGCCCGAACTGAGCCCCTCCAGGATCGCCAACTCCCGGTCGGTCAACCGTTCATCGAACTGTGCCGGTGGATCCGTCGGAATCGTGATCTTCACGGCGCAGCTGAATCCGGGGACCTCGGCGCGCGTGATGACCGCTCGGAGCGTCGCGAGATCGGCCTCGGCCTCGAGCGGAATCGTTGACGGCGAGTTGATGGCGGGCAGCGCCTCGCGGTCGTCGCACAGCAGGATCGTCACTTCTCCGGCCAACTGTTCGAGTACGAGGCACACCCGTGAGACCGCCGCTCGCGCAGCGGCTTCCACTGCCGTCGCCAGCGCGAGGTAGGCCTTGCCCGCGGTGTCGGCGCTCAGCACGGGCGTCCACGGTTCGCGCACCTCGACGGTCACCAGCCTGCCGGTGCCCTCGGAGACGCGAGGTGCCAGGAAGTCGCGGAGCGCGGGCACCAGATCCAGCCGGGATTCGTTGAGCGCCTCGAAGTTCGACATGAGCGCGGCGATGCGCGAATCCAGCAGTCGCCAGTGTTCGTAGACGTGGTCGGCCTCCCCGTCGTCGGGCGTGCGAGTCAGCTCACGCCGCAGGGCGTCGACCAGTTCGCGACGTTGGGCCTTCGACGCGCGAGCGACCTGGCCCGCCCATTCGCGGAACACCTGGGCCTGCTCGTCCCGGTTGGAGCTGAGCTCGAGCTTGGACAGTTCGGCCTGGGCTGCGAGCGTCAACGGCGCGACGAGACCCTGGATTGCCTTGATGTCCTCCGTCGTAAACGATCCCGGCTCCCGGGTCAGCACCTCGAGGACGCCGAAACACCGGGAGGCGCTGACCAGCGGGATGCCGAGATAACTGCGCAGCTGCTCGAGCCGCACGATCTCCCGCGTGACGCCCTCGTGAAACTGCAGATCGTCGACAAGCACCGGCTCCTGGAGGCCGTAGGCCCGGCCCGCCAGGCCCTCGGTCAGCCGCCATGATGCGATGCCTTGCACGTAGCGGTCGGACAGTCCGCGATGGGCTGCGAGGACGTATTGCTGGCGCAGCGGATTCGCGAACGAGATCGCGCCGGCGGTGGCGTTCACCACCGCGATGGTCGAATCGAGTACCTGTAGGTAGGCCGAAGACGGTGTCTCGTTGGCGAAGGCGTGGGCGATTTCGCGCATCGCTTGGTGGCGTCGCGTCCAGTGATCGACTTCGGCTGCGAGCCGGCGCCGCTCGCGGATCAACCGGAGTCCGGTTCGGATCGCCAGCGCCAGTTGTGCGGCGAATTCCTCGTCGTTGCCGGTGACCAGCAGTCCCACACCGTCGTCCACGTACGTCATGACACCGTCGAGGGTTGCGAAAGGCTCCGGTAGCGGGGCGGGCCCTCGATATCCCCTCCTGATAAGCCGGGCCCACATCGCGTCGAGTTCGGTTCCGATCGGCGTCAACGTCTCGGCGCCGGCAAATATCGACAGCCGGCAGCGGTGGTCGTCGTGCAACTCCACCACGGCGGCGAACGAAATTCGGCGGCCGTCGATCAGCGGTGCGACGAGGTCACGCAGGCACGTCTGATCACCCTGGACCCCGTCGGACTCGGCGGCCCGGGACGGATAGCCACTCGTGCGGGTGACCTCCGACGCCGGACCGTACAGCTGCAGGCGGTGCCCACCGCTGAGTTCCTGCCGCAAGCGCAGAACGGTTTCGATATCGCTCGGCGAGTACAGCCGGTATCCGGAGGCGCTGCGGGCGGGGTGCAGCAGGCCCGAAGTCTCCCAAGCGCGCAATTGCCAGGCGGGGCTCTTTGTCAGGCGGGCTGCCACACCGATCGTCACCAGGCGCGTCAAGGTTCCCTCAATGTTCAGCGATAGTTCACTGAGGCTAATTCAGAAATCGCAGGTTCGCTTTCCATTGACAGTTTCCGCCGGCGGTGGGTGACCCTCGGCACCGGCCGAACATCCGTCCGATCGTGGCACGCGCCCGGGCCCTGGCCACGCGGGTAACCTGCAGTCGATGTCAACGCCGCTCGACCTGATCGCCGACTGGCCGGTGCCGGCCGCGTCCGCCGCGGTGGTGGGCGCCTCCGGGGTGCTCGCCGCCTACGGGGACACGACCCGCGAATTCAGGTTGGCGTCGGTCACCAAACCGCTTGCCGCCCGGGCTGCCCAGGTGGCCATCGAGGAAGGCGTGGTGGACCTCGACACGCCGGCGGGCCCGCCGGGGAGCACGATCCGGCATCTCCTGGCGCATGCCTCGGGGTTGTCGATGCACTCCGCGCAGGTGATGGCCGAGCCCGGCAAGCGGCGGGTGTACTCGAACTACGGGTTTCAGGTGTTGGCCGAGACGATCGAACAGAATTCCGGCATCGAGTTCGGGCGGTATCTGACCGAGGCGCTCTTCGAGCCGCTGGGCATGGCCGCGTCCCGGCTGGACGGCGGCGCGCCGGCAGCCGGATTCGGGGCGGTGTCCACCGTGGCCGACCTGGCCGCCTTCGCCGGCGATCTCCTGGCGCCGCGGACCGTGTCGGCTCAGATGCACGACTGGGCGACCAGCGTCCAGTTTCCTGGCCTCACCGGGGTACTGCCGGGATTCGGCGTCCAGCGGCCGAACGACTGGGGCCTGGGCTTCGAGATCCGCGACGCCAAGACCCCGCACTGGACCGGCACGGCGAATTCGCCGCGGACGTTCGGCCATTTCGGACAGGCGGGGACGTTCATCTGGGTGGATCCGGAGCGCGGATTGGCGCTGGTCGTGCTGACCGCTCGGGATTTCGATGAGTGGGCCAAACCACTGTGGCCAGCGCTGTCTGATGAAGTTCTGAGAGTGTACGGGGCGGACTAGCGCAACAGGCGCCTCACAAGGCACAATAAACACGCACGACACAACTGCATCCTCGGAAACACCAGGTCGTTGGGGAAGACGTCCCTCGTGGAGCCGAAGGAGAAAGTCATGCGTGCGTCGAACCAGTTCGCCGACGTGACGACTGGCGTGGTGTATATCCATGCCTCGCCAGCGGCGGTATGCCCACACGTGGAGTGGGCGTTGTCGTCGACCCTGAACGCCAGGGCGAACTTGAAGTGGACCCCGCAGCCCGCCATGCCCGGGCAGCTGCGGGCGGTGACCAATTGGGTCGGTCCGGTCGGAACCGGTGCGCGGCTGGCCAACGCGCTGCGTTCCTGGTCGGTCCTGCGATTCGAGGTCACCGAGGATCCCAGCGCCGGCGTGGACGGCCAGCGGTTCTGCCACACCCCGCAGCTGGGTCTGTGGAGCGGGGCGATGAGCGCCAACGGCGACACCATGGTCGGTGAGATGCGCCTTCGTACGCTGATGGCCGCGGGCGCCGACACGCTGGCCGCTGAACTGGACTCGGTATTGGGTACCGCCTGGGACGACGCGCTGGAGCCCTACCGCGACGGCGGCGACAGCGGCGAAGTGAGCTGGCTGAGCAGGGGAGTCGGCTAGACCGTCAGCCCGCGCCATCCTCGACGGCCGCGCGAAAGCGCTGGAGCCCTCTAGATCGTGAGCCGAAAAGGCCCGCCACCCGTTGCCGGGGGCGGGCCTTCGCGGGCGTTGATCAGCGGCTGTGGCGCACGCTGTTGTCGACGTGAGGTACATGGACCTGCTGCTGGTTGTACTGCTGGTTCCAGATCACGTCGCTGAGGTCGGCACTGGCGGGACCGGCCAGCCCCAGGGCCGCTGCGATGAACCCGCCGGCGATCAATGTCGAACCTGCGAACCGCTTCATGATGTCTCCTTGTTTGTTTTGGCAGCTCACCGGAGGTTTTGGGAGTTCCGGCTGGCGTGAGACCAACATTGCCGGATGCGGCGCTCGCGCAGAATCGGGCAGTTCGTGGATTCCGTTGATGAATCGGCATCCTTCAATCGGAGGATGGCACGACGGTCGTCAGCACACCGGACACCCGGGCGCGACAGCACCTAGCGATGCGATCGACGCCCGGACAACTACTCGATGGCATCTGGGCAAATACTCAGTCGTGTTCGTCGATAAGAGTTCGACGCTGAGGTAACTTCCTGGCTGGGTTGCTCCGGCCGCTGTGCAGTCCGGCTGGCGCAGTCTAGGCAAATACTGTCCGCACCATCACCGCGAGGACAACTGACATGGTCTCAGCAAACCCTGCGCAGCCCGGACCGACCCATAGCGGGTATCCGCGGGTGAATCGGCACCATGTCGGGCGGGTTGGCGCACTGGCGGTGGGTCTCGGCGTGGGCGCGGCGATCGCGTGTTTACCGTGCGTGGCCTTTGCCGATACGGCCGGTTCCAGCGGTTCGAGTTCGTCTCCAGCCTCAGCCGGGCCGGCGCGAGTGGTGCACGCCGCGGTGGCCACCGGCAGTCGGGGGGCGGGGCGGTCCGGTGTGTCAGTTGCCAAGGCGAGCGGCGTGCAGAGCGATCCAAGTCCTTCAACAGCCGCGATTGCGCTGGGGGCGTCATCGAGTGGTGCCGGCAGCGTCCGCCGGCACGTCGTGGTCGGCTCCGGCACCGGCACCGGCTCGGTGGCACCGGCACGTGCGCTGGCCTCCGTCGACGACGCACCGGGCACCCGGCAGGCGGCAGCGTCCACCCCGGCCGCAGCAGACAGCCCCTCGGCCGCCGCAGACAGTGCCCCAGTCGGAACGGTCGCCCGGCTGCGGGTTCAGTCCCCGTCGTCAAACCCGGTGCAGATCCGCTCCGCGGCTGTGGCCGGCTCACTTGACGCGCCGATCTCGGCCGGCCTTCTCCCACGCTTGGTGCAGGGCCTGCAGAGCGTCGACAGGGTGCTGACGCGGATGTTCGACTCCGCTGGCGCATGGGTCGACGGGCTGCCTGCCTGTGGTGTGACGGACTTGCTCCAAGGTGCGCTACTCCTTGCCCGCAATACGTGGCAGGGCACCTACACCGGGCTCATGCAGCGGTTTGGTCCTGCGCTTTACCACGTTCCGCAATACGACCATGTCGTGGTGGTCGTCTTGGAAAACCACAGCTTTCAGGAGATTCGGGGGATAGCCGACACGAACCAGACGCCGGTGCCCTACCTCAACGACACCCTGGTGCCAGGGGGAGCGTTGATGACGGCTTCCTACGGGCTGCAGCACCCGAGCCAACCGAACTACTACTGGCTCTTCTCGGGAAGCAACCAGGGCATTACAACCGACGCGCCGGTCATCTCCAACAGCATCAACACCGTCAATTCCACCGCCTCGAACCTCTACACCGAGCTCCAGTCGCTGCCCACGTCCAAATCATTCGGAGGCTACGTGGAGGGCTACACGGGCCCTGTCGACTTCGGAATCCCCAGCGGCACATTTAGTTTCACGGGTACCATCGCCTCGGCGAATGGGGCGGTCGGTGAAATCGACAATGTCGAGCGCCACGTGCCCTGGGCCGGATTCGCGAATGTGCCGCAAGACGTGACCGCCAGCTACACGTCGTTCGGGCCGGACTACAGCGCGCTGCCCGACGTTTCCTTCGTCATCCCGGCCCTCCAGCACGACATGCACAACTACGGATTTGGCGACGCCGAGGTTTCGGACGTCGCCACCTCGGACACGGCGATGGCCAACTCCGACGCTTGGCTGCAGCAGAATATCGACGGCTACGCACAGTGGGCCCGCACACACAACAGCCTGCTCATCATCACGACCGACGAGGATTCCTCGGCGGACTGGCTCACTCCGCCACTCACGTCAATAAACTACGGCGGTCCTAGCGGCAGTTCAGCTATCGCCGCCGGCGCCCCGGGCTTCACCAGTGCCGCCGAAGGGCCCTCCGCCGACGCGAACAACGCCAGCGGCGCGGCTCAGTCGGGGGCGAACCAGATTTTCACTCTCTTTTATGGTGCGTATGTCGTGCCGGGTGAGTATTCGAATCCCATCACCAACGTCAACGTCCTGCGGACGGTCGAAGCCTCGATGGGAATCTCCACGAAGGCAGGAGCGCAGCCCGATTTCGCGGGCACCACTGCCAGTGGTGCGCACGACCCCAGCTACCCGTTCAACGACGCCGCGGTGACGAACGTGTTCTCAATCGGATGCCGATGAGGGTGACGGGGCTCTGACGAAGATCTTCAGTGCACCTGGCACTGCCGAGATCTCGGCGGGCAGCGGGCAGGCGTAGTCGCCGTCTGCGTAGGCGTTGATGCCGGGGGAGTCGACGGTGATCGTGCGGGCGCGATCGGTGCTGACCTCCTCGAGATTCACGTGCGTGCCCTTGAACACCGTCGGGAACAGCCGGATCAGTTTCGTGCGTGAGGACGAGTGCACCATGGTGATGTCGAGCAGTCCGTCGCGATGATTGGCGCCGGGGCAGATCAGCATGCCGCCGCCGTAGCTGCGGGTATTGCCGAACGCCGCCAACGTGAGATCGGTGACGATCTCGCGCTCCCCGTCGAGCACCATCCGAAATGGCAACGGCCGCAACCGATATATCTCGGCGACCATTGCGACGTTGTAACGCATCCTGCCGTGCGGCCAGCGCATCCGGTTGACGCGGTCGCTGACCAGCGAGTCGAACCCGGTGGCGGCCACCGTGCCGAACCACGTGCTGGTCCCGTCGGAGCTCTGAATGTGCCCGAGGTCGACGGTTTCGAGGTGTCCCGCAGCGATCAGGTCCACCGCGGCCTCGGGGTCGGCAGTGGGCAGCCGGTACTCCCGGGCGTGGTCGTTGCCAGTGCCGGCCGGCACGATCCCCAGTGGGATGTCCTTACGTGCCAAGGCCTGAAGCGCCAGTCGGATGACCCCGTCGCCGCCGACGACGACCAGCGCGTCGGTCTCGCGGGTCAGCGCGTCGTCCACGAGTTCGCGGGCATGTGCGGCGTCGCGGCCCACGATGCTGGTCACGTCGATCCCCAGCGCCTGAAACCGGGCCACCGCCCGCTCCGCGGCGTGCGGGGCATTGCCGTGACCTGACATCGGATTCGTCAGGACCGTGACGTGGCTGATCATGGAATCAGCTTGCCGGGGTTGAGGATTCCGGCGGGATCGACGGTCTGTTTGACCGCCTGGAGGACCTTGATGCCAAGCTCTCCGACCTCGGCGGTCATCCACCGGCGATGGTCGGCACCGACCGCATGATGGTGGGTGATGGTGCCGCCGGTTCGCGCAATGGCGTCGGATGCGGCAACCTTCGCCGCCAGCCACTGCTGGGTGACATCCCCGCGTTGTCCGGCCACCACTGTGAAGTACAGCGACGCTCCGGTGGGGTACACATGCGAAATGTGGCACATCACCAGTGCGGGTGTGCCGCTTTCGGCCGGGTCTGTCCCCGAGTCGCTGCGCTCCTGCCCGCCGAGAGAGCCAGTCAACGCCTCGGTCACGGCGGTCTTCAGCGTCGCCAGGTTGGACCAGGTGGTGGCCGTCTCCAGCGTCTCGCACAGGGCTCCGGCGGCCAACAATGAGTCGCGCAGGTACGGCGCGTCGAAGCGGCCATGTTCCCAGGCCCGGGCCGGAGCTTCGCCCAGCGATGTCCCGCCCTGCGCCTCGAACACGGCGCGGGTTTCGGCATGCCGGCTCTCGGTGTGCGCGGCGGTGCCCTCGAAGACCGTGAGTGCCAGGCATCCGCCGGTGATGGTCTGCTCACCGATGCTGCTGGTGGTGGCCAGGTTCACCCCGGTCTCGGCTTCGTCGGACAACCGCAGCACGGTTGCTCCGGTGCCGATCTGGGTGACTGCCCGAAGCGCTGCCGCTCCGGTCGCGAAGTCGGGGAACGACCACGCCTCGTAGCGCACCGTTTCCGGCACCGGATGCACGCGCAGCCGCACCCGGGTGATCACCCCGAACACGCCTTCGGACCCGGTGAACAGTTCGCGCAGGTCCGGTCCGGCGGCCGACTCCGGTGCGCGGCCCAGATCCAGCACGCCGACCGGCGTGACGACGGTCAGTCCCCGGATCATGTCGTTGAACCGGCCATACCCGGCGGAGTCCTGCCCGGAGGAGCGGGTGGCCGCGAATCCCCCGATGGTGGCGAAGCGGAAGCTCTGCGGGAAATGTCCCAGCGAAAAGCCGTGCTCGGCCAACAACCGCTCGGCGTCCGGCCCCGTCACCCCGGCGCCGAGTTCGGCCTGCATCGAGACCGGGTCCAGCCCGTGCAGTGCGTCGAGTCGGCGTAGGTCCAGGGAGATGACGGCGGTGAAATGACCGCGGATGGGGTCGAGGCCGCCGACGACGCTGGTGCCGCCCCCGAAGGGGACCACCGCGATGCCGTGCTGCGAGCAGTACCGCAGCACGGTGGCAATCTCGTCCTCGGAACCGGGAAGCAGCACCGCGTCGGGCGCGTCTTGATGGATTTGCTTGCGACGCAACAGATCCAGCGTTGACTTGCCGCCGGCATACCGCAGGCGGTCCTGGTCGTCGGTCCGGACGAAAGCCGCGCCGACGATTGCGCTCAATCCGTCGCGGTGGATATCGGTGAGTGCTGACGGTGTCACCTGCACCTCGTCGATACCCGGCGCCTTCAGATCGCTGGCGGTGACGCCGAGGGCTTGCTCGAGCAGCGCCCGGATGCCGTCGGAGAGGGGCTTGGCGGCCTCCGGATCGCCCCAGGCGTTCCAGGCCATCGGTGGAAGAAGGGTGCGGGCGTCATCGCTCATGCGTTACAGTATTACAGATGCTGTCAATCAGTAACGATGAATCGGTCGATATCGCCGACCGGATCCTGGCCGCCGCGGCCAGCTGCGTGCGCGACTTCGGGGTGGAGCGCGTCACCCTGGCCGAGATCGCGCGGCGGGCGGGCGTGAGCCGCCCGACGGTCTACCGCCGTTGGGCCGATACCCGCACGATCGTGGCTGCCCTGCTCACCGACCGGATCACCGGTGCCTGGCGGGCGGTTCCCGCCCGGGAAGCCGGCCGCACCGGTTTGGTCGAACGGATCGTCACGGTGGCGCGCCGGCTGCGTGACGACGAACTGATCGCCTCGGTGCTGCGCTCCGCGCCCGATGTGGCGATGGTCTACATCACCGGGCGACTCGGTACCAGCCAGCAGATCCTCATCGACCAGGTCGCTGACGAGCTGAGGGCGGCCCAGGCCGACGGCAACGTGCGTGCGGGCGATGTCCGCCAGATGTCGGCGATGGTGTTGTTGATCGCGCAGTCCGCGATTCAGTCGGCCCCGATCGTCGAACCCATTCTCGATGCGGACGCCTTGTCCGCCGAGCTGTCCCACGCTCTGAACGGATACCTCGCGCCATGAGTGACCTCACCGCCCTCAACGCCGCCCGCCGTAGCGCAGACCTGACCGATCTGGGCGTCGACAGCCGCGTCGACGTCGTCGTCATCGGCGGCGGAATCACTGGAACCGGTATCGCCCTGGACGCCGCCAGCCGTGGTCTGTCCGTACTGCTGGTCGAAAAGCACGACCTGGCTTTCGGCACCAGTCGCTGGAGTTCCAAGCTGGTACACGGCGGGCTACGCTACCTGGCCACCGGCAATGTGGGCATCGCACGGCGCAGCGCGGTCGAGCGCGGCATCCTGATGACTCGCACCGCTCCGCATCTTGTGCATGCCATGCCGCAGCTGGTTCCGCTGCTGCCGTCGATGGGCCGTGGGCAACGTGCGCTGGTGAGAACGGGTTTCGTGGCCGGTGACGTGCTGCGGGTGCTGGCCGGAACCAGATCGACGGTTCTTCCGCGTTCCCGGCGCATCGACTCCGCACAGGCGGTCGCGATGGTGCCGACCGTCCGTCGCGACGGCCTCGACGGCGGGCTGCTGGCCTACGACGGCCAACTCATCGACGACGCCAGGCTGGTGGTTGCCGTGGCCCGTACCGCCGCCCAGCATGGCGCCCGGATCCTGACCCGGGTTTCCGCGGTGGAGGCCACTGGCAGCTCGGTGCGCCTTGTCGACGAACTCACTGGGGAATCACTGACGGTGACCGCGCGGGCGGTGATCAACGCGACGGGCGTGTGGGCCGGGGAGGTCGACTCCTCGATCAAGCTGCGCCCAAGCCGCGGAACACACCTCGTGTTCGATGCGGCGGCATTCGGCAATCCGACTGCCGCGCTGACGATTCCGATCCCGGGGGAGATCAATCGCTTCGTCTTCGCCATGCCGGAACAGCTCGGCCGGGTCTACCTCGGCCTGACCGACGAGGATGCGCCCGGCCCGATTCCCGATGTGCCCGAGCCGACCCCGGCCGAGATCAGCTTCCTGCTCGACACCGTCAATACCGCGCTGGGCACCGCGCTGGGCACTGAGGATGTCCGGGGTGCGTACGCGGGTCTACGACCGCTGATCGACACAGGAACGGGCAGGACATCGGACCTGTCCCGCGAACACGCGGTGATCGAGTCGGATTCCGGAGTATTCAGCATCGTCGGCGGCAAGCTCACCGAGTACCGCTACATGGCCGAGGATGCCCTCGACCGGGCACTGGCGGCCCGGTCGATCACGGCTCAGCCGTGCCGGACCCGCAACCTGCCCCTGGTCGGCGCTGCTGCCAATCCCGTTGCCACCCTTCGCACTACCAGTGAGCTTCCCGGGTCGCTGGTGGCACGGTACGGCGCCGAATCACCCAACGTCATCGCATCGGCCCGGTGCCACCGACCGACGGACCCGGTGGCTGACGGGATCGACGTCACCCGCGCCGAGTTCGAGTTCGCCGTCACCCACGAGGGTGCGCTGACGGTCCAGGACATCCTGGACCGCCGTACCCGTATCGGTTTGGTGGATGCCGATCGGGAGCTGGCTGTGGGCGTTGCCGAGGAACTGCTCGCCGCCACGCGTTAAAGATGTGGCGGCGTATCTGGGGGTCCGCTGTGGATGGTGTCGATAGTGGGCACTTGGTGCGACTATGCCCTGATGTCGAAGATCTATGAGTACGTACGCCATCCACGCGCAGACGAGCTGCGTGCGGGCCGACCGGTCAAGACCCGCGACAGCCGCCGGCTGAACCACCCGAACTTCCTGGTCCGCTTCAACGCGAGATTCGGATTGCTGATCACCGTCACCGTCGGCACCATGTGGACCGCCTACGTGTTCAGCGCACTGGCATTGTTCGCCCTGCCCGACGCGATCAAGCAGGGTACCTACTACGTCATCGTGTGGCTGTCGAGCAGCTTCTTGCAGCTAGTCCTATTGCCGATCATCATCGTCGGCCAGAACATCCAGGCCAAGTCGGCCGACAAGCGGTCGGAGGAGACCTACAAGGACGCCGAAGCAGTGCTGAAGGAGGCCGAGAAGATTCAGCAACACCTGCTGGCCCAGGACGAGGTCATCGCGGGGATACTTCGCCAACTTCAGGGCACAACACCTCCCGACGCGGAGACCAGGTCGCGTTGAGGGGCCCGGTTCAGTATCGGATATCGCTCTGCAGCAGCGGGGGATAGACCGTCGACGGCTCACCGTCCACGGTGGTGCCGGCGAATTGCAGCATCGAGCGGGTCGTCCCGTTCACATCGGCCGGGTAGTTCAGCGTCGGCGCCGAGACCTCGTCGAGCCGACGGAGCTGCTCGGGAGTCGGGACGACGTCGACCGCGGCCAGGTTGTCCTCGAGGTGGGCCATCCGGCGCGCCCCCAGAATCGGCACGACCGTGCCCTCCCGGGCCCGCAGCCAGGCCAGCGCGACCGCGGCCGGTGTGGTGTCGAGCTCGTCGGCGACGGTGGTGACCGCATCGATGACCGCGAATTCGTGCTCGCTGGGGCCGCCGACGTAGCTGGCGCGGACCGAATCGTCAACGGTGGCACCGCGGCGGTACTTCCCGGACAGGAATCCGTTCTTCAGCGGGCTCCACGGCACCAGTGCCATGCCCTGGTCGAGCGCGAGCGGCGCCAATTCACCCTCGACGGTGCGGGCCAGCAGCGAGTACTCCACCTGCAGTGCGACCAGCGGTGTCCAGCCGCGCAGTACCGCCATGGTCTGGGCCTGGGCGGTCACCCATCCCGGGGTGTTGGAGAAGCCGATGTAGCGAATGGTGCCGGCGCGAACCAGATCGTCGAGGGTGCGCAGGGTCTCCTCGATGGGGGTGTTGCGATCCCAGTTGTGCAGCCAGTAGACGTCGAGGTAATCGGTTTGCAGCCGGCGCAACGTTTCTCGCAGCTGGGCGAGGACCGCGGTGCGGCCCGCGCCGCCGCCGTTGGGATCACCGGGGTGAAGGTTGGCAAAGAACTTGGAGGCCAGCACGACCCGGTCGCGGCGGCCGGGGCGTGCGCCGAACCAGTCGCCAAGGATCTTCTCCGAATGGCCATTGGTATAGAAGTTGGCGGTGTCGATGAAATTGCCGCCGCGGTCCAGGTAGGCGGCGAGTATCCGCTCGGACTCCTCGACGCTGGACCCGGCGCCGCCCGCGTCTTCGCCGAACGTCATCGCGCCGAGGGCGAACGGGCTGACTCGCAGGCCCGAGCGGCCCAGGGTGACGTAGTGATCGAGTGGCATGAATCGCTCCTTGCTTGGTGGTTGTGACATATCCATCAAAGATGAATGAGCAGTTCATAGGTAGACCGATGCGATCTACCTCTTGCATGATCCTCTCGACTTTGGTGAGATCTGGATATGGATGCCCGCGCGGGCCAGTTGGCCGAGATGCGCACGTTGATCGCCGCCCACGCCAAGGTTGATCTGCGGACCCCGATTGACGGGTTACTGCTGTCCGAGGTGAGGGCATCGGCAGCGCCGGACTACTCATTGACCGAACCGCTGGTCGTGGTGATGGCCCAGGGCGGCAAGCGCCTGCTACTCGGCGATGAGGTCTACACGTACCGCGCGGGGCAGTGCCTGGTGGTGACCGCCGATCTACCGGTCACTGGGCACTTCATCGACACGGGCGACGGATCGGTGTCGTTGGGGATGGCGCTGGTGCTGCGGCCCGCCGTCGTCGCCGAGTTGGTGTTGCAGGTCCCGGCCGCGCGCTGGGCCCGCGGCGTGGCAGCGCGTTCGGCGATGTCGACCGCCGACGCCGATATCGAGCTGCTCGATGCGGTGATCCGGCTGCTGCGCTTGCTCGAAAAGCCTTCGGATGCACCGATTCTGGCACCCCTGATCGAGCGCGAGATCATCTGGCGGCTGCTGACCGGGCCGCAGGGCGAGGCCGTGCGCCAGATCGGCTTGGCCGACAGCAATCTGTCCTATGTCAGCCGGGCCATCGGCTGGATCCGGGACAATTACGCCGAACCGATGCGCATTGAGGAGCTGGCCCAAGTGGCCGGGATGAGCCCATCGACATTCCACCGGCACTTCCGCGCGGTTACCGCCATGAGTCCCTTGCAGTTTCAGAAGCGCATTCGGCTGCAGGAGGCGCGCTCGATGCTCGTCACCTCGCCCAGTGACATCGCGGGTATTGGGCATTGTGTCGGCTATGAGAGCCCGTCCCAATTCACCCGCGAGTACCGTCGGCTGTTCGGTGCTCCGCCGGGACAGGACGCCATGCGCATCCGCGCCCACGCCGAAGGCCCACAACGCGCGGTGATCTAGCCAGCCAACCCAGCGCCGAGATCGACGAAATGGCGCAGCCCACTCGCATTTTCCCGCCCAAACACCGGTTTGGGCGGGAAAATGCAATGGCTACAGCGGGATGTTCTTATGCCGCCCACGCCGGGCCGGGGCCTCGGCGAGCGCTTGCGTCAGCTTGCTGCGGGTGTGCGCGGGGTCGATCTTCTCGTCCACCACGCCGAGCTCGATGGCGCTATCCACGCCGCCGGCAATCCGCTCGTGCTCGTTGGCGAGTTCCTCGTGCAGCGCGTCGCGCTCGTGATCTGCGGCAGCTGCCAGCTTCTTCTTGTGCAGGATGCCCACGGCGGCCTTGGCGCCCATCACCGCGACCTCGGCATCCGGCCAGGCGAACACCTTGGTGGCGCCCAGCGAGCGCGAGTTCATCGCAATGTAGGCCCCGCCGTAGATCTTTCGCGTCACCAACGTGACCCGCGGAACGCTGGCCTCGCCGAAGGCATGCAGCAGCTTGGCGCCACGGCGTACCACGCCGCCCCATTCCTGGTCCACGCCGGGCAGGTAGCCGGGAACATCGACGACAACCACCAGCGGGATTCCGAACGCGTCGCACAGCCGCACGAAACGCGCTGCCTTCTCGGCGCTTTCAGAGTTCAGGCAGCCACCAAGGCGCAGGGGATTGTTGGCGATCACGCCGACGGTGCGTCCGGACAACCGGCCCAGCCCGACGACGATCGAGGGTGCCCATTTGCCCTGGAACTCCTCGAAGGGCGTGTCGGCATCCAACAGCGCCTCCACCAGCGGATGCACATCGTAGGCCCGCCGCGGTGACTCCGGGAGTAGCGCGTGCAGGTCGGTGTCGCCGGCTTCGGCCTTGCTGCGGTCGAAATGACCCTGCTGGGAGAACAATCCGACGAATCGGCGGCCACGTGCGTAGGCATCCAGCTCGTCGTTGGCGACGACGTGGCACACACCGGACTTCTTGTGGTGTGTGTCGGGGCCGCCGAGCGAGGCCATGTCGACGTCCTCGCCGGTCACGCTGCGAACCACGTCGGGACCGGTCACGAAGACGCGGCCCTCGGCGGCCATGATGACGATGTCGGTGAGCGCGGGGCCGTAGGCGGCGCCGCCGGCGGCGAAGCCGACCACGATCGAGATCTGCGGGATGTAGCCCGAGGCGCGGATCATGGCCTCGAAGACCAAGCCCACGGCATGCAGAGCGCGCACGCCTTCGGCGAGTCGGGCGCCGCCGGAGTGCCAGATGCCCACGATGGGGCTCTGTTCCTCGATGGCGGTGTCGTAGGCATTCACGATGTGCTGGCAGCCGTCCACACCCATCGCGCCGCCCATGACGGTGCCGTCGGTGCAGAAGGCAATGGTCCGCACACCGTTGACGGTGCCGGCCGCGGCCAGCACGCCCGAGCGGTCACGCTCGTGCAG
Source organism: Mycolicibacterium sp. CH28 (assembly GCF_004745805.1). GTDB lineage: Bacteria > Actinomycetota > Actinomycetes > Mycobacteriales > Mycobacteriaceae > Mycobacterium. The sequence goes on from NZ_SRLQ01000001.1 coordinate 628,215, forward strand.
CAGCTCGACGCTGCCGTCGTCGAAGAATGTGCGGAGCCGCAGCATAGGGTCTCGAGGGTCGAGCGATTCGCCGACGGCCTGAGGAGCCATGATCGTCATCTAAACCTCCTGTTGCGCGCGGATGTCGGTCAGCGCTTCGGTGTGCCTGTTTTCAGTACTTACCGAAAGCGATCGCGACGTTGTGACCACCGAATCCGAACGAGTTGTTGATCGCGTACTGGTAGTTGCCTGGCCGGGGTTCTCCGGCCACCACGTCCAGATCGATCTCCGGATCGAGGTTGCGCAGATTTAGCGTGGGCGGCACGACGCCGTCCCGCAGCGCCAGCACGGTGAGGATCGACTCCACCGCGCCGACGGCACCCACCGAGTGGCCCAGCGCCGATTTGGGCGCGTAGATCGCTGGCTGGTGGTTGCCGAGCGCATTGTTGATCGCCTTACCCTCCGCGACGTCACCCACCTGGGTGCCCGTCGCATGAGCATTGATGTGGTCGATATCGGTGGGCTGCAGACCCGCGAGCTGGATCGCCCGGGTGATTGCGTGACCCGCCTGTTCACCGTTGGGGTCGGGCGCCACGATGTGGTACCCGTCCGAGGTGACCGCCGCCCCCATGATCCGCGCGAGGATGTTAGCCCCGCGGGCCTTGGCGTGCTCCTCGGTTTCGATGACCAGTAGCGCGCCACCCTCCCCGAAGACGAAACCGTTTCGATCCCTGTCGAAGGGCCGGCATGCGCCCGCCGGATCGTCGTTGGTGGTGGAGAGCACGATGCGCATCTGGGCGAAGCCGGCGATCGGCACCGCCTCGATCTTGGTTTCGACGCCGCCGCACACTGCGATATCGGCTTCGCCGAGCACGATCTGACGCCAAGCCTGGGCGATGCCCTCCGAGCCAGATGCACAAGCCGAGACCGGGGTGATTACCCCGGCCTTCGCCTTGAGCTCCAACCCGACCGCCGCGGCCGGTCCATTGGGCATGTATTTCTGCACGACCAGTGGTGAAACGGCCCGCAGTCCCTTGGTCCGCATGTCGTCGTATGCGAACAGCATTTCCTCGGTGGATCCCATGCCGGTGCCGATCGACACCATCAACCGTCGGGTATCGATGTCCGGGGAACCGGCGTTCTGCCAGACCCGCCGGCCGAGCACGGTTGACATCTTCTGCAGGTATGACAGCCGTCGGAGCTCGACGCGTGTCAACTCGCTCTCGAAGTCCTCCAGCAGGTGTCCACCGATGCGTACGGGGAGGTCGTACTGCTCGACGAACGGGTCTTCCAGCTTGCGAATCCCGCTCTGACCGTCGAGCAAGTTCTTCCAGGTGTTCTCGGCATCAACTGCCAGGGCTGTCGTCATCGCGATGCCGGTGACGACCACGTTGGGGAAGCCGTTCCCCGTTGACAATCGTGTCAACCCTGCCATTGCTCCCTGCTCGTCCTTTTCCCCCGGATCGGTGTCAGTAACGCCCGAAGGCGAGTGCCACGTTGTGCCCTCCGAATCCGAACGAGTTGTTGATCGCGTACTGGTAGTCGCCGTAGCGGGGTTCGCCCGCGACGACATCCAGGCCGATCTCCGGATCCGGTGTCTCGTAATTCAGTGTCGGCGGGATGACGCCGTCGCGCAGGGCCAGCACCGTGAGGATCGACTCCAACGCACCGACCGCACCGATCGAGTGGCCCAGCGCCGACTTCGGCGCGTACACCGCGGCGTGCTCCACACCGGCAACCCGGATGGCATTGGCCTCGGCGATGTCACCGATCGAGGTGGACGTGGCATGAGCATTGACGTGGTCGATGTCCTTGGGGGACAAGCCCGCCGTCTCAATCGCCCGCTTGATCGCAGCGCCGGCGCGCAGGCCGTCGGATGCCGGAGCCACCATGTGGAAGGCGTCGGAGGTGATGCCCGCACCGAGCAACCGGGCCAGCGGCTTGGCGCCGCGGGCCAGGGCGTGCTCCTCGGTCTCGATGATCATCATCGCGCCGGCTTCGCCGAACACGAACCCGTCGCGATCCTTGTCGAACGGGCGGGATGCCCGCTCGGGCTCGTCGTTGCGGGTCGACATCGCGCGCATCATCGAGAACGCCGCGATCGGCAGCGCCTCGATACCGCCTTCGACGCCGCCACACACGGCGAAATCAGCGTCACCCATGACGATCTGACGCCAGGCGTGGGCAATGGCCTCCGAACCCGAAGAACAGGCCGACACCGGGGTGATGACCCCGGCGCGGGCCCCGAGCTCCAAGCCGACGACCGCGGCGGCACCGTTGGGCATGATCATCTGAACGGCGAGCGGCGACACCTTGCGGGGGCCGCCCTCGTTCATCAGGTCATAGGTCTCGACGATCTTCTCGCCGCCACCCAGGCCCGTGCCGATGACCACCGAGAAGCGGTCCGGGTCAACCTCGGGGGCACCCGCGTTCTCCCAGAGCTTCATGCCGACGAACTTCGCCATCCGCTGGACGTAGGACATCCGGCGGAAGTCGAGGCGACCCATGTGGTCATCGACGGGGTCGGCGAGATGGCCACCGATACGAACCGGCAGATCCCACTTGGTCACGAAGTCGTCCTCGAGAACGCGGATGCCGCTCTCGCCGGCCAGCAAGCCCTTCCACGTGCTCTCAATGTCGCCCGCAAGCGCGGTTGTCGCGGTGACAGCAGTCACCACGACGCTGGGGAAACCGCCGTTAGCAGTGGAAGGCCTGGTCATTCCGCTGCAAACTTCTCACGCAGGGCGGCGGCAGCCTCGGGGTTCTCTTCCTCGAGCTTCTGGATGTAGGAGACGACGTCACCGACGGTGCGCAGACCGGCGAGATCTTCGTCGGGGATCTTCACGCCGTACTTGTCCTCGGTCTGCACGGCGATCTCCACCATCGACAGCGAGTCGATGTCCAGATCATCGACGAAGGACTTCTCCGGGGTGACCTCAGACGGCTCGATACCGGTGACCTCTTCGATGATCTCGGCGAGACCGGCGATGATTTCTTCCTGGCTGGCGGCCACAGTGTGGCTCCCTTCGTAATTGGTTGTGTTACTTCGGTACTTGATCTGTTGTGTTACTTCGAAACGATGTTGTGAACGTGCTCTATGTGGTTGTTCTGGGCCGACGCCGGCTGGATTACAGCTCGGTGAGTCCGTCCAGATCTGCGGGTGCCTTGACGGCGTGCGTGGGTACGCCCCGAAGTTCTCGTTTGGCGATGCCGGTCAGAGCGCCCGCGGGCGGGAACTCGATGATCGCCGTGACCTCTGCGCCCTCGAAGAGCTGGCGCAGGGTTTCTGTGCACAGGTCCCAACGCACCGGGCGGGTCAGTTGCGCGACGAGCTTCTCCATCGCGTCTTGTCCAGAAGATACCGGCTGGCCGTCAGCGTTGCTCAATAGCGTGGTCAGCGGCTCGGAAACGGCGACCTCGGCTGCTGCGGCGGCATACGCGTCGAGCGCGGATGCCATGTAGTGGGTGTGGAACGCACCGGCGGTGGCCAGTTGGCGTACCCGAGCCTTGGCCGGCGGGTCCTCGGCCAGCTTCTCCAGGGCGGCGACGGCTCCGGCGGCCACGATCTGGCCAGCGGCGTTGCGGTTGGCGGGGATCAGGTCAAGCGCCTCCAGGCGGGCCAGCACCTCGGCTTCGTCACCGCCGAGGATCGCCGACATGCCGGTCGGTTCGACGGCGCAGGCCTTGGCCATTTCGGCGCCGCGAACGGCGGCCAACTTCACCGCGTCGTCGGGGGAGATGACACCGGCGATTGCGTAGGCCGCGATCTCGCCCACCGAGTGACCGGCCACGACGGTCTTCTTGCCGGCCCAGATGCTCCCAGAGTCGCTGGGCTCCTGTCCGCCGCCAGCACCACGCTTGACCAGTTCGGCATTGGCGAGCAGCGTTGCCGCCACGACCAGCGGCTGGGTGACCGCGGTGTCGGTGATCTCGTCGGCCGTGGCCGTCGTGCCAAGGCGGGCCAGATCGAGGCCGCTGATCTGCGACCAGGCCGCGATCTGATCGGCGGCACCGGGCAGCTCCAGCCATGGGGCGAGCATGCCGGGGGTCTGAGAACCCTGGCCGGGGGCGAGCAAAGCAATCACATGTTTAAGAGAACACTGTGAAACGCGATTTGTGCGGTGTAAGAGATTATGAACCTCGTCTTAGGTTTTTGTGGGAAGTCCACAAAACGGCATGCGATGCGACTTTATTGATACCGCGCCGCTATCTGCTTGCCGGTCGGATTGGGCCCGCCGGTGCCGACCAGCGGCGGTGTGAGGGAGTTAACAGAACCGTTTGCCATGGTCTGAGGTGGGGCTGTATATCCAAGTCGCCCGACGGTGGAGGCCACGCGCAGGATGTAGGCATCGCGCGGCATCGTCGGATCGCGACCGGTGAAGTCGGTGATGCGCTTGAGGCGGTAGCGCACCGTATTTGGATGAACGAACAGTTTTCGAGCGCACGCTTCGATGGCACCGCCGCTGTCCAGGTAAGCGTCCAGGGTCTCGGTGAGTGCGGGGCCTGCGTCGGCCAGTGGACGCATGATCTCGGTGTGCAGCGCGGCCACTGCCGAGGCGTCGCCGAGCAGTGCCCGTTCCGGCAGCAGCTCGCGAGCCAGTACCGGGCGCGGGGCGCCGGTCCAGCCGACGACGGCATTCATCCCCGAGATGGCCTCGCTGGCGCTGTGATAGGCCGCGGTCAGCATCGGCGCGGTCGGACCGATCACCACCGGCCCGTCGGAGAACGCGGTGAGCAGGTCGTTGAAGAACTTCTCGGTCGGCGAAAGCGGTCCGGAGATGATCGCGATGAGCCAGGTGCCGTGCGCATCGGCCAGCGTCGCGCGCCCGTAGCGCAGCGCCACGTCGCGGACGTCTTGGCTGGCTAGTTCCTCCCGCCCCTTCGGGGGAGTGCCGACCAGAACGGTGGCCGGGGAGGTGGTGTCCCAGTTGAGCGCCGCGGCGCGGGAGAGCAGCTCCGGCCCGGTGTCGCCGCGGACGACGGCGTCGACGACGCTGGACTCCATTCGGCTGTCCCAGGAGCCGCGGGCCTCGGCAGCGTCGGCGTACACCGCAGCCGCGGCGAACGCCAGGTCGCGGCTGTAGCGCAGGATGCCCACGGTCAGTGCGGTGAGCTGCTGCTCGTTACGCGCCAGCATCGGTACGACCTCTTCGAAGAACTCCATCGTGACCCGAACCATCTCGACGGTCTGGGCCAGTGCAATTCTGCGGGTCAGCTCCTGGGGCACCAGTTCGAAGGCCTGCGCCGTGTAACCGACATCGCTGGACGGGTTGCGCAACCATTCCGCGAAGTTGACCACCGCGGCCTGCACCACCAGGTGCACGCTGGCGCGCTGGGAGGCCTCCAGATCACCGAAGAACGGCAGCCGCTCCTCCATGGCGTGCACCGCCTGAGTGGCCAGACGTCCGGAGTACTGCTTGAGCCGGCGCAGTGTCGATTCCGGAACGTTGTCGAGCAGATCCAGAGGCGAGCGCGGCGGCTCGAACGGCGGGTTGTTGCTCACCCCTAAAACCTACGCCGGTTTTCTGGATGATCCCGCTAAATGGGCTGGCCCGTGCGACGGCGAAGCGCGGCGACTGTGGGGGTTTTGCACGGATTCCGGCCCAATTGTGCGCATAACCCCCACAGTCGGCGAGCTTGGTTTACGCGACTCCGGGGTCGCTGGTCTGCTCCGGCGCCGCCATCACGTCGTCGATCTGGTACTCCTTGGCCGCGGCGACGGCCACCGAGGGGTCGATCTCCCCGTCGCGGGCCAGGGCTTCGAGGACTGCCACCACCACCGACTCGGCATCAGTGTTGAAGTAGCGGCGCGCCGCCGGCCGGGTATCGGAGAAGCCGAACCCGTCGGTGCCGAGCGTGACGTAGGTGTTGGGCACCCACGGACGGATCTGCTCGGGTACCGCGCGCATCCAGTCCGACACCGCGACCGCCGGTCCGGCGGTATTGGCGAGGGCCTGGGTCACGTACGGCACCCGGGCCGGGCGATCGGGATGGCGTAGCCGCTCCTTCTCGACTGCCACTCCGTCCCGGTTGAGCTCGCCCCAGCTGGTCACCGACCAGACGTCGGCGGCCACATCCCAGCGCTCCGCGAGCAGGTCGGCGGCGCGCAATGCCTCGGGCATAGCGACCCCAGAGGCCAGGATCTGCGCAACATTCGTACGTTTCTCAGTTGCGCTTCGATACCGGTAGATCCCGCGCAACAGTCCTTCGGGGTCGAAGTGCTCGGGCTCCGCCGGCTGGACGTAGGGCTCGTTGTAGATCGTGACGTAGAAGTAGACGTTCTCCGGGTTCTCGCCGAACATTCTCGACAAGCCGCTTTCCACGATGTAGGCGATCTCGTAGGCGAACGCGGGGTCGTACGCCACCACCGCGGGGTTGGTCGACGCCAGCAGCAGGGAGTGGCCGTCGGCGTGCTGCAGGCCTTCACCGGTCAGCGTGGTGCGCCCCGCTGTCGCCCCGAGTACGAACCCGCGGGCCATCTGATCGGCCGCAGCCCACAGCCCGTCACCGGTGCGTTGGAACCCGAACATCGAATAGAAGATGTAGAGCGGGATCATCGGCTCGTTGTGCGTCGAGTACGACGTACCCACGGCGGTGAACGACGCCGTCGAGCCGGCCTCGTTGATGCCCTCGTGCAGGATCTGGCCGATCTCGCTTTCCTTGTAGGCCAGCATGAGCTCGGCGTCGACCGCGGTGTAGAGCTGGCCGTTGCGGTTGTAGATCTTCAGGCTCGGGAACCACGAGTCCATGCCGAACGTACGTGCCTCGTCGGGGATGATCGGGACGATTCGGTGCCCGATCTCCTTGTCGCGCAACAACTCCTTGAATGTGCGCACCATGGCCATGGTGGTCGCCACGTGCTGCTGGCCGGAGCCCTTCTTCAGCGGCTTGTACACATCGCGCGGAGGCAGCGTCAGTACCTTGGCCTTGTTGCGCCGCTCCGGCAGGAAGCCGCCGAGAGCGCGGCGCCGGTCGATCAGGTAGCGGATCTCGGGCGCCTCCGGGCCGGGGTGGTAGTACGGCGGCAGGTAGGGGTTCTCCTCGAGTTGGGCGTCGCTGACGGGGATCCGGATGGCGTCGCGGAAGTCGCGAAGATCCTGCAGCGCAAGCTTTTTCATCTGGTGGGTGGCGTTGCGGCCCTGGAAGTGGGCACCCAGCGAGTACCCCTTGATGGTCTTGGCCAGGATGACCGTCGGCTGGCCCTTGTGCTCCATGGCTGCCCGGTAGGCCGCGTAGACCTTGCGGTAGTCGTGCCCGCCGCGCTTGAGGTTCCAGATCTCGCTGTCGGTCATGTCGGCGACCAACGCCTTGGTGCGCGGGTCGCGGCCGAAGAAGTGGTCGCGCACGTAGGCGCCGTCGTTGGCCTTGTAGGTCTGGTAGTCCCCGTCGGGGGTGGTGTTCATCAGGTTGACCAGCGCGCCGTCCTTGTCGGCGTGCAGCAGCACATCCCACTCGCGGCCCCACACCACCTTGATGACGTTCCAGCCCGCGCCGCGGAAGAAGGACTCCAGTTCCTGGATGATCTTGCCGTTGCCGCGCACCGGGCCGTCGAGGCGCTGCAGGTTGCAGTTGACCACGAAGGTCAGGTTGTCCAGGCCTTCGTTGGCGGCGACCTGGATCAGGCCGCGGCTCTCCGGCTCGTCCATTTCGCCGTCGCCCAAGAACGCCCACACGTGTTGGTCGGAGGTGTCCTTGATGCCGCGGTCGTTCAGGTAATGGTTGAACCGCGCCTGATAGATGGCGTTCATCGGGCCCAGGCCCATCGATACCGTCGGGAACTCCCAGAAGTCCGGCATCAGGCGCGGGTGCGGGTAGGACGGCAGCCCGCCGCCGGGATGGCTGTGTTCTTGCCGGAAACCATCCAGTTGGTCGGCGGTGAGCCGGCCTTCGAGGAATGCTCGCGCATAAATCCCGGGCGATGCGTGGCCCTGGATGAATACCTGGTCGCCGCCGCCCGGGTGGGCCTTGCCGCGGAAGAAGTGGTTGAAGCCGACTTCGTAGAGCGCCGCCGAGGACGCGTAGGTGGAGATGTGGCCGCCGACGCCCACTCCCGGTCGCTGCGCGCGGTGCACCATGATCGCGGCATTCCACCTGATCCAGGCACGATAGCGGCGCTCGACATCCTCGTCGCCGGGGAACCACGGCTCAAGCTCGGTGGGGATGGTGTTGACGTAATCGGTGGAGGTCAGCGCCGGGATCGCGACGCGCTGCTCACCGGCGCGCTCGAGCAACCGCAGCATCAGATAGCGAGCTCGGGCCGGCCCCGATCGGGCCAGCAGGTCGTCAAACGATTCCAGCCACTCCGCGGTCTCCTCGGCATCGATGTCGGGCAGATACGAGGCGACGCCTTCGCGGATCACCCGGACACGATCAGATTCGTTTGGGCTGCTTGAGTTTTGGGCCAGGTCGTGGCGCGCGAACTCGGTGGTCAACATCAGCTCCTTAGTAGCTGGTGCAGGTTTTGCACCATCTCCTCCCTATCGTGCCGCACTTGGGGGGATACCGACGAGTAGTGCCTGACAGGGGAACGGTGAATTTCTCGCGCCGCGCCGAGCTGGGCGGTTTGCCGGTAATCTTCCGGGCTGTGCTGATCAGAAGTGCCCGCGGGCGCCGGATCGGCGGACTGCTGGCCGGCGGCGCCGCCGCGGTGATGGCCGTCGTGGTCGGGTGCACCTCTGTGACCGGCGGTGAACCGGCGGTCAACGCGGGTGACGCTCCCGCCTACCGGACGTCGGTGTCGGTGTCGCAATCGGAATCGGCGGCGTCCTCCATCGCTCGCGAATCGGAGCGGCAGGCTTCGTTGACTACGCAGGCTGTGCACGACACCTGCGAGACGCTGTCTACCAGCAGCGCTGACGCGATTGATGCCGTCAACGCCTACGTCGGCGCGTTCAACCAGGGTGCCGCCAATGTCGCGGCCACCGAGGGGCCGGCGGTGGATGCTCTCAATCAGAGTGCCGACGCGGTGGCCGGCAGCATGACCGCCGCGGTCCCGCAGGAACTCACCGATGCGTTCACCAGCTGGGTCGACGGTGCCCGCGCAACGGCCAAGGCGATCTCTGGCCACGCGCCTCCTGGCGAGTTCAACAAGACGATCAAAGATCTCAACGACACCAGGTCGAATGCTCTGAGCTTGTGCGACGCGACGTACTGAATCGCACCGGACAGCGAGTAATCGCACGCGTCGTGCGACTATAGGGCCCAGACAGCCGACCCTGATTTGAAGGAGGTTCCGACGGTGGTCGCGGAGGGTGGCCCCCCGAGCTATGCCCAGAGGTTGGGTATTCAGAAAGATCAAGTCGTACAGGAGCTGGGCTGGGACGAAGACAGCGACGACGACATTCGGGCTGACGTCGAGGACACCTCCGGCGGTGAACTGCTCGACGAGGACTCCGATGAGGTCGTCGACGTGGTGCTGCTGTGGTGGCGAGACGGTGACGGTGACCTGGTGGACCGGCTGATGGACGCGATCGCGCCACTGGCCGACGACGGCATCATCTGGGTGCTGACGCCCAAGACCGGTAAACCCGGCCATGTGCTTCCGGCGGAGATCGCCGAATCGGCGCCTACTGCCGGGTTGATGCAGACCTCGTCTGCCAACCTGGGCGACTGGAGCGCCAGCCGACTGGTGCAGCCGAAATCGAAGGCGGCCGGGAGGCATTCGTGACCGCTGAAGTCGGCACCGAGGCGCCGGACTTCACCCTCAAAGACCAGAACGGGCAGCCCGTCACGCTCAGTGACTTCCGCGGCAAGAAGAACGTGCTGTTGGTGTTCTTCCCGCTTGCGTTCACCGGGATCTGTCAGGGCGAACTCGACGAGATTCGCGATCATCAGCCCGTCTACGACAACGAGGACACCGTCACGCTGACGATCTCGGTGGGCCCGCCGCCGACGCACAAGATCTGGGCCACCCAGAGCGGCTTCCTGTTCCCCGTGCTGGCGGATTTCTGGCCGCACGGGGCGGTCGCCCAGGCCTACGGCGTCTTCAACGACGGGGCCGGCTATCCCAACCGCGGGACCTTCGTGATCGACCGCTCCGGGGTGATCCGGTTCGCCGAGTGCAAGCAGCCCGGCGAGGCCCGCGACCAGTCGGTGTGGACCGAGGCGCTGGCTGCGCTGGACGCCTGACCTGGATTTCCCTGCACCGGCGCACTCCGTGTAACCTGCCCGGGCACGGGCGTGTAGCTCAGTGGTAGAGCTCTGGTTTTACACACCAGCGGTCGGGGGTTCGAAACCCTCCGCGCCCACTCATGTTTTCCCTGGTCGCACTATTTCGGCTGGGTTTCCCACACCGCCGTCGAAGTAAGCGGGTGCCTTCGGTTGTGTGATCGTGTGGATCGACGGCGCCCACGGTTCGGGCAAAACGACGACCAGCCGTCTGGTTCAGATGCTGCTTGCAGCGGCCCGCACCTGGCTACACGATCCGGCAGAGGGTTCCCGTCGGGGATCTCAGGCCAGGTCGGCCAGGGCCCGGCGGGCGGCTTCGAGTTCGGCCTCCAGCGCGCTGACCCTGGCGGCCTGCTGGGAGCGCGCCTCTTCGATGAGCTCGTCGATCGGGGCCGAGAGGTCCTCATGCAGTTCCTTGGCCGCCCGCGACACGGCGGCAGCCGCGACCGCGAGGCCTTTGGCGAGGTAGGTGCTGCCCTGCTTGAGTTCGGCGCGCCATTCACCGTCGGCGGTGCCGGTCACGGTGAGGGTCAGCTCCAGGGTCTTGGTCTTCTTGCCCGCCGCGCGCTTGGCCGGAGTCTTCTTGGGCGTCTCATCGGCGGTTTCGGCTGTCGACGAGTCGGCTGCAGTCGAGATGTCCTCGACGGGACGCAGCACGAAGGGGGTGTCGGAATGGGTGTACGGCGCTTCTGCTGCCAGGGTGTCTACAGTCATCGGTGCGGCGATCTCCTCGTGAACATGGCCCGCGGTGCGCGGTCTGGACTGTGAATTCATTAGAACACATGTTCGAGATGTTGCCAACTGAGTGTCGCCCTCGGCAGGGGCCGTGGGGGCCAAAACCGTCGTGCGGCAGGGGATTTGAAATCCGCTGGCTCGACCACCACGAATCCCGCCCGGACCGTGTGGTCCGGGCGGGATGGGTGACGAGGTCGGGTTGTTCTACGGGGCGTAGCAGCGCTCGTCGCCGTTGTCGTTGATCCAGCAGTTGGGGCTGACGAAGTGCGCGCCGGGGCCGGGGACGTTGAGCACGCAGTTAGGGCCGTCCAGGTGATAGCCGATGCCGCAGCCATCGGCGGCGCTGGCGGTGGGGGCGAAGCCGAGGCCGAGGGCCAGTGCGCCGGCGGCGGCGGCGCTGGCGAAGATTCCTGCGGCGCGCTTGGTGATCTGTGCGGTCATGTTGTTCTCCACGTTTGTTGTCGGTCTGCTCGTGCTGAGCGAGGCTCGTGATGAATAGTGCGCTGGGCCGGGCCGGGCGTCTGTCCGCCGAGCGGACGGCGTGGGGGACGAATTCCGTGTACTCCGATCGGGGGACGTCGACCACTATCAAGCGGGAGCGGGATCGCTGGGAAATCTCCAAAGGTGTTGCACTACAATGAAATACAACGTATCTCTGCGACTAGTGCGTCGATTGATGTCCGCGGGATCGCCTCCTCGACCGGGCTTGCTGCAACGCGGCGCCGAACTTGGACTTGTGCGTGCGACGGTCGGTATCGACCGATCGTCGGCCGCGACCTCTTGAGGCAGAAACGCACCCGCCCGGGCCAGTTGGCCCGGGCGGGATTCATCAGGAAGTCGTGTCGCTCAGTAGCAGCGCTGGTCGCCGTTGTCGTTGATCCAGCAGTTGGGGTGGCCGGGGTCGGCCTGGGCGCCGGGGCCGGGCAGGTTGACCACGCAGTTGCCGCCGTCGAGGTGGTAGCCGTAGCCGCAGTCCTGCGCTGCGCTTGCGGTGGGGGCGAAGCTCAGGCCCAGGGCCAGCACGCCGGCGGCGACGGCACTGGCGAGAAATCCTGCGGCGCGCTTCGGGGTCCGTGCGCTCATCGTGTCCTCCGAGTTCTGGGGCCTGCCGTGGCTGGCGAGGCATGAGATGAATACTGCGCCGGCGCGGGTCGGCCGTCTGTCCGCCAAGCAGACCTTGCTCGGGATGAACCGCGTGTACTCCGATCGGGGGAGCCTGGTGCGGTCGATACTGGACGTGCGAGAAGAGGGGGCAGCAATGCGGGCAGTTGCCTACGTGGGCGGAATCGGTGGCCTGGCCCTGGCGGTGTGGGTGGGTGCCGCGGTGGCGACCGGCTGCGGAATCGCGTCGGCCGAACCGGCCGGCTCGGGCTCGCAGGCCAGCAATTCCACTCCGTCCGCGCACTCGGGCTCGGGCCGTTCGCCGCGGCCGAAGGCCCCTGCCGCAGGGGGCCAACCAGCCTCGGCCGCAGCGACGGTAAAACCCCTGACGCGCAACGTTTCTCGTCTTGTCAAACTTCCGGCACCGACCAACGCGCCCGCTTTGCCGCCCGGCCAGGCCACGCTGTCGGCAGTGGTGGCCTGGGCGCGACGCGAAGTCGACTCGGCGGTCGCCGTGGCCAGTCAGGCAGTGAGCAATGCCGTCGCCGTAGTCGCGACATCGCCTGTCACCACCAAGGTCGGTTGGGTCACCGGCCCGAACACCGTGACCCCGAGCCGCTTCGGCATCGCCGGCACCGACGTCGGCATCATGTGGGACAACGGCATGACCGGCGGCAACCGCCAGGTGTTGATGATTTTCGGCGACACCTTCAGCGGCCCGAACATGAGCGGTGTCTGGCGCTCCAACGTCCTGTTGCGCACCAGCGACCCGGTCGGCCGCGTCTTCGCGCCCGGCTCGACCACCGACCCGTTCGCTGGATCACCGTTGAGTTCGACCGGGATGTCCAAGCAGGTACTCACGGGCAGCCCCAGGTATCTCGGCGTGTTCGGCTCCGAGGTGACGATCATCCCCACCGCGGCGATCTCGGTGCCGTACGACAACACCTACGGAGCCCGGCAGTACGTCAACTTCATGTCGGTGCGATCCTGGGACTTCGGCGGTGCATGGACCACCAACTACTCGGCGATCGCGTATTCCGACGACAACGGTCAGAACTGGACCGTCGCGCCGGACACCATCCGCGCCGCCAGCTGGCTGCGCTCCAGTAGCCCGTTCGTGTACGGAAACCAGAACTTTCAGCAAGGCGCCTTCGTCAAGCCGCCGGCTGATTCCCTGGACGCCGGATACGTCTTCTCCTACGGCACACCATCCGGGCGGATGGGCTCGGCCTACGTCTCCCGCGTCAAGGAAGACGACATTCTTGATCTGACGAAATACGAGTACTGGAACGGCAACACGTGGGTGGCCGGCGATCCCGCTGCGGCCGTGCCGATCCTGCCGCCCACGAGTAAGACCCAATACGCCGGTGGATTCCTCGGACAGTTGGGCTTGTTCTTCGGCGGCTGGGTGGCCGGCCTGTTTGGGGTGGGCGGCCCCAACGGCCACGTCAGCGAGATGTCGGTGCAGTACAACACCTACCTGAACAAGTACGTCGCGATGTACTCCGACGGGTTCGGAAGCGTGGTGATGCGCACGGCCGACTCGCCGCAGGGCACCTGGTCGCCGGCCACCGCATTGGTGACTTTGCTGCAGTATCCGGGGCTCTACGCGCCGATGATGGATCCCTGGTCCACCGGCCAGGACATCCACTGGAACCTGTCGCTGTGGGGCAGCTACAACGTCGTCATGATGAAGACCACGCTGGCATAGCCGGGCGGCACGGGCTCACGCCGGTGGTGCGAAGAATTCGAGCGTGATGCCGTCCGGGTCGCGGAAGCTCAACCCGGAACCGTAATGCGCGTCGACGATGCCGCCGTGCTCGACGCCCAGCTCGTCGAGCCGGGTCTGCCACTGCTCGAGTGCGGCGCGGTCGGCACATCCGAACCCGATGTGGTCCAACCCGACGTTGTGCTCGCTGAACGGCTGATCGGCGGGGGCGGTGGTGTGTTGATGCAAGCCGAGCAGGGTCCCGTTGTCGAGCAGGAACACGCTGTGGTGGAACCCGGCGTCAGTGTCCTCGTCGAGAACTGGATCGGAACCGAGCAACCCGCGGTACCACGGGACGCTGACCGAAAGGTCACGCACCGTGACGGCGACGTGAGCAAGGGGTGGGAATGCTGCCATCGATGACTCCCTTGTCGGCGCGCTGCGGTGGTTGTCGTACGGACGAAGTCCGGCCGCCGCGACGCTGCGATTTGTAGGCGTGTCCCCCGGCTGGGGGACACCCTCATCATCCGCGCAAAGGCCCGGTTGGCGGACTGAATTGCCGCGCGAGCGGCGCAATGATCGTTCCCATCGGACCCGCCAGCGGTCCCGAAGACTCGAGGAGACTTGCGATGAACCGGATCTCTATCGCCGCTGCGATCGGCGGAGTACTGGCGGCGGTCACGCTGGGGTTCGCCGGCCCTGCCTCGGCGCACACGGGGACTGCCGGCACCGGGCCAGCGCACGTCGGTGCCGAGTTGCCCATTGCTCCGGTGGGCGGATCGCAGACGGGTCGTATAGGTCTCGAATTGCCGATCGCGCCGGTCGGCGCGGCCGGGTCCGGTCGGGTGGCGATGACCCCGCTCAACGCGTCCGATCCCGGCTCCTACCATTCCGTGATGCAGAGCGGCGCCGAGTTGCCCATCGCTCCGGTCGGATAGTCACGCCGACCGCCCGAACAGCATCAGGTGGGGTCAGCAGCAGGTATGACGCGGTTCGTCGGCCAGGTGCGCGTGGCGGCTGGGATCGGCCCCGCCGACCGAGCCGGCGAACGCGTCCAGGTCGATGCGATCACCGCTCAGCCACGTCCCGCTGACCTGAGCCTTCTTGGCCAGCACCGCGGGGTCGACCGCGTACGGGTCGGCGGTCAGTTCGGTGAAATCGGCGAGCTTGCCCACCTCGATGGACCCGACGAGCTTGTCCCGGTGCAGCGTTCGGGCGGCGTCGATGGTGTGTGCCCGCAGCGCCTGGTCGAGGCTGATGGCTTGATCAGCGCCATGGACATTGCCGGCCCGGGTGCGCCGTGTCACCGCGGTCTGGATGTTGAGCACCGGGGTCGGCGGTGATACCGAACCGTCGTTGTGCAGCGACACCACCGCCCCGGAGGCCACCGCATCGGCGAATGCCTGCCATCGGCTGCCGTGGTCGTGGTCGAAGATCTGGCCGTCCAGCAGCTCGCCCCAGTAGTAGTACTGGAACGGTGCCATCGAGATGTGCACGCCCAGCGACGCGGCCCGGTCGAACAGCGCCCGGGTGCCCGCGCCCAGATGCTCCAGGCGCCACCGATGGTCGGTGCCGATCAGGTTGTGCCGGTGCAGCGCCGCCTCGTAGGCATCCAGGGCGAGCCTGATGGCCAGATCGCCGTTGGCGTGGAAAGCCATCTGCCAGCCGGTCGGGGCGGCGATGTCGAGGATCGCGTCGAGCTGCTCCCGGTTGTAGTTCATCGATTGCGGCCCACCGGCCACCGCCGGGTCGATGCCGGCGGTGCGGGTGGCCTCGGTGCTCAGGTACGGAAACGAGATCGCGATGTTGCCGATCCACGGCGAGCCGTCCGTCCACAGCTTGACGCCCTGCTTGACCAGTAATGTCTCTGCAGCGCTGAAGGTTTCGGCGTCATTGAAGGTCGCGGTGGTCGACATCTCCCACATGCTGATCCGCAGCGGGCACGACGGTGCGGCGGCCAGCGCCTCGTAGGCCGCCTTGAGCTTCGGGTCGTAGGTCATGTCGGAAGTCGAGGTATAACCGCCCCTGGCCATCCACGCGTAGTACTCCGCGGCGCTGACGAGCGGGTTGCCCAGCTCGGCCAGGATTGGCCCGGCCACCAGCACCACCACCGGGGTCTCGAACCCCTGCCCGTCCAGCGAGCCGTCGGCATTGCGCCCGAAGTGGCCGCCGACCGGTTCGGCTGGGGGATGGACGTCCCAGCCGTAGCGCTTCATCACTGCGGTGTTGAAATACACGCCGTGGCCTGAGTTGTCGGTGACCACCGCGACCCGGTTGCCGAAGATACGGTCCAGCTCAGCGACTTTGGGGGAGGGCCGCTGGTGCAGCAGCGCGTCGAAACCGGCGAACAGCAGTGGGGTGCCAGGGTCGGTGCCGGCGATGGCGTCGGTGAAGACCGCCTCCACATCCGACCACGTTGGGGCGTCCCAGGGCGCGATCGATCGGGCCGGCAGCTGGGTGGCCACGCCGCTCATCACCGGATGGCTATGCGGCTCAACGAATCCCGGCAGAAGTGCGGCAGCGCCGGTGTCTATCACCTCGGCGTCGGGATGGCTCGCCCGGCATTCTTCCACCGATCCGACCGCGGCGATCCGGCCGCCCGAGACCACCACAGCCTCGGCTCGAGGCTGCGCGGGATCCATGGTGATGACGGTCCCGGCCGTCAGGATCTGCTGGTTGGACATGGTCCCCCTTGAGTTGTCGTGGCGTCAGACGTTCGGCCGGCTGCATGACGACGTTGGCCGCGGGAGACAACACCGCGGCCGGGTTGAGCCAGGTCGGCAAACCTGTCTCGGGTATCCCATCATCCCGGCCCCACCGGGGCAGTACACCACGTGTGAGAGAGTGCCGGGGTGTTTGCGCGCAGACGATGGCGGGCTGTGGGGATCCTCACGGCAGCGCTGGCCGACGTGATCCTGGCCGATCCGGCACGCGGCCATCCCGTTGCGGGGTTCGGTTGGTGCGCAGCCGCACTCGAAAAGCTCACCTACCGCGACAGCAGGACGGCCGGCGCGTTGCACACCGGCGTGCTGTTGGCGGGGCTGGCCGCCACCGGGGCGCTGGCCCAGCGGCGGGCCCGCGGACCCGCGCTGGCGGCTGTCACCGGCGCTGCGACCTGGGTAGCGCTCGGCGGGACCTCGCTGGGCCGCACCGGCAACGCGGTGGCCGACCTGCTGGCCGACGACGACATCCAGGGCGCGCGGGGGTTGCTGCCGTCGCTGTGCGGACGTGACCCGTCGGTGCTCGACTCCGACGGTCTGGCCCGCGCTGCCTTGGAATCGGTGGCCGAGAACACCTCCGACGCCCACGTCGCGCCGCTGCTGTGGGCGGCGGCCGGGGGAGTGCCCGGCGTGTTGGTCTATCGCGGTGTCAACACCCTGGACGCGATGATCGGGCACCGGTCACCTCGATACGCCCGGTTCGGTTGGGCTGCAGCGCGTTTGGATGACGCTGCGAACTACGCCGCGGCGCGGGTGGCCGGCGCGCTGGTGGTGGTGTGTGCGCCGCTGGTCGGCGGTTCACCCGGCGGGGCGCTGCGGGCCTGGCGTCGTGACGCGGCGCGCCACCCCAGCCCGAACGCCGGCGTGGTGGAGGCGAGTTTCGCCGGAGCGCTGGGGGTGCGGCTCGGCGGCCCGACGCAGTACCGCCACCAGCTCGAAATCAGGCCGACCCTGGGCGACGGCCGGGTTCCCGGTGTCGAGGATCTGCGCCGTTCGGTGCGGCTGTCGCTGGTGGTGCAGGCTGCCGCGGCCGGTGTCGCGGTGGTTTTCAGTGCCGCCGGCCATAGCGGTCGGCGAGCTTGTCCTCGACGGTGACCGGGCCCGCCGGCTTCGCGGCCGCGGTCGTGGCGGCGGCAGCCTCCCGGCGGCGAGCCTGAATCTCGGAGTAGGCGAAATAGCCCAGTCCGATCGGGGCGACGATGCCGAACGCGATCCATTGGATCCCGTAGGACAGGAACGGGCCTGGATCGAGATGTGGCAGTTCGGCGACGCCGAGCACCCCCGGCTGATTCTCGACCAGCTGCAGGTAGGACCCCGCCAGCGGCACCCCGGTGGTCCGGGTGACCAGTGCGGTGTCGACGGCGTAGACCTGGGTCAGGCCGTCCTCCCGGAACGGCGGCTTGTCGGGAGGCGCGCTCTCGGAGTCGCGTAGCCGCGCGGTGATGGTCACTGTGCCCGTGGGGACCGGGGCGATCTCGGGCACCTTGGACGCCTGCACCGGGCGCACATAGCCCCGGTCGACCAGGACGGTCGGTCCACCGTCGACCGCAAACGGCACCAGCACCTCGAAGGCCGGCTCGCCGCCGACCACCCGCAGTCGGGCCAGCACCTGGGCCGGCGCAACGTAGTGCCCAGTCGCCGTCACCTGCCGCCACTGTTCGTTCGGCGCAGACGAATTCTGGTGTGGCAGAAAGGTTGTCACCGGCACCGGAGCCGCCGTCAGCGACGCCTCGATCTGGTTGTTCTCCCGCGTCGTCTTGGTGTTCTTGCCCAGCTGCCACGGCGCCAGCACGGTGAAGCACAGGTAGGCGAACGCCACCACAACCAGGGCCAGCGCCAGCCAGCCCGGCCGCAGCAAGAACGTCCAGCGCTTCATCAGCCGGCCAGCCCCTCTCCGGCCAGCCGGTCGTCGACCCAGGCGTGCAGGCCGGGCAGGGCCGCCTCGATCACGGTGAAGGTCTCTTCGAAGTCCGCATGGCCGCCGTAGTAGGGGTCCTCGACATCCTGCGCATGGGCCCCGGATCGGGGATCGAACGAACGCAGCAGCCGCACCCGATCCGGCTCCACGCCCAGATGGGTCAGCATCCGCAGATGATTGCGGCCCAGCGCGACCACCAGATCGGCTGCCAGGTGGTCGTCGCCGACCTGCGCTGCGCAGTGGTCGGTCGGGTAGCCGTGCTGGCGCAAGACGGTGTTGGCCCGCTCGTCGGCGCCGTCCCCGACATGCCAGTGACCGGTCCCGGCGCTGCTCACCCGCACCAGGTTGGCCAGGCCGCGCTGATCGATCTGGTGGGCGAACATTTTCTCGGCCATCGGCGACCGGCAGATGTTGCCCGAACAGACGAACGTCACGTGAAGGAGGTCAGACACCGAGCACCTCACGCAGCGCGGGCACGGTCGAGACGTGGGCGGCAGCGGCGGCGGCCAACTCCGGTCCAGGAAGTCCGCCGCGCCGTAGCCCCAGCCGACCACCACCGTGTCGATACCGTGTTCGGCCGCGCCCTCGACGTCGTGGGCGCGGTCGCCGATCATGATCAGCCGTTCGGGCAGGGGTTGCAGCTGTTCCAGTGCGTGGGCCAGCACATCGGCCTTGGCTGAGCGTGAACCGTCGACGCTGGCGCCGGCGATCACGTCGAAGTAGTCGGCCAGCCCGAAGTGCTCAAGGATGCGCCGGGCGGTGGGCTCGGCCTTGGAGGTGGCCACCGCCAGACGTATACCGGCCGCCCGCAGGTCGCCCAGCAGCTGGGGAATCCCGTCGAACGGGCTGTTCATCGCCCATCCGCGGCTGGTGTAGTCGGCGCGGTACGCCGCGATCGCGTCGTCGACGCGCTCGCCCAACCCCATGCCCAGCAGGGTCTGGTGCATCGGCGGGCCGACGATTCGGCCGGCCAGGTCACCGTCGGGAACTTCGGCGCCGACGACGCCCAGCGCATGCCGGAAACTGGCGACGATCCCTTCGGCGGAGTCGGTGAGAGTGCCGTCGAGGTCGAAGATCACCAACTGTGGTCGGGTGCCAGAGGCCGTGCGGGTCACGGGTCCATTGTCCCTGATCCCCGCTGGGAGCCGCCTGACGCCTCGGAATGACCCGGAACGCCTCTGAATGTCTATGCCCCGGTCGTGAGCACTACTGTGCTTGACGTGGCGGAGGTGCAGCAATGAGCGTGAAACTCACCGAGGTGATCGCCGTGCTCGACGCCGCCTACCCGCCGGGCCTGGCGCACAGCTGGGACTCGGTCGGGTTGGTGTGCGGCGACCCCGACGACACCGTCGATGACGTGACGGTGGCCGTCGACGCCACCGCCGACGTGGTGGCCACGGTGGGTCCACGTGGGCTGCTGGTGGCCCACCACCCCCTGTTGCTGCGCGGGGTGGACACGGTGGCCGCCAGCACCCCCAAAGGTGCGCTGATCCACCGGCTGGTGCGCAACGGTTCGGCCTTGTTCACCGCTCACACCAACGCCGACTCGGCCACTCCCGGCGTGTCCGACGCCCTGGCCGAGGCGCTCGGGTTGACGGTGGAGGGCGTCCTCTCGCCGGCCACCGGTACCCCGGACACCGACAAGTGGGTGATTTTTGTGCCCACCGCCGACGCCGAGGCCGTGCGCTCGGCGGTGTTCGCCGCCGGGGCGGGCCACATCGGCGACTACTCGCAATGCAGCTGGAGCGTGCCTGGCACCGGCCAGTTCCTATCCGGCGAGTCGGTGGAGCGGGTGGCCGAGGACCGGGTCGAGGTGGTGGCCCCGGCAGGCCTTCGGGCCCGCGTGCTGGAGGCGGTCCGCGCCGCCCACCCCTACGAAGAACCGGCCTTCGACGTGCTGCCCTTGGCGCCGCTTCCCGCAGACATCGGGATCGGTCGCATCGGAACGCTGGCCCAACCGCTGCGCTTCGCCGATTTCGTCGCGCGGGTGAACGTGGCGCTGCCCCAGACGACTTGGGGGGTGCGCGCCTCCGGTGACCCGGATGCCTCGGTGTCGCGGGTGGCGGTGTGCGGTGGCGCGGGTGACTCGCTGCTGGCGACCGCGGCCGGGGCCGGCGTCGACGCCTATGTCACCGCTGACCTGCGCCACCATCCCGCCGACGAGCACCGGCGCGCCAGCGGTGTCGCGCTTGTCGATGTCGCCCACTGGGCCAGCGAGTATCCCTGGTGCGCCCAGGCCGCGGCGCTACTGACCGACCACTTCGGTGCGGCGCTGCCGGTCACAGTCTGCGGCCTGCGCACCGACCCCTGGAACATCGAGCTCCAAACTGCGAAAGGCACCTCGTGAAAGCTGAACTGGCACAGCAACATCTGCTCTACGAGCTGGCCGAGCTTGACGCCGAGCTGGGCCGCATGAATCACCGCGCCACCAACCTGCCTGAGCAGCAGAGCTACGCACAGGTGCAGGCCGACCACCACGCGGCCAACGACCGGCTGGCCGCGCTGAATATCGCGCTGGAGGACATCGACGCGCAGGTGTCGCGGTTCGAATCCGAGATCGACGGCGTGCGCCAGCGTGAGGACCGTGACCGCAAGCTGCTGGACTCCGGCACCGTCAACCCCAAACAGCTCGAGGAACTCCAGCACGAGCTGCAGACCCTCGAGCGCCGGCAGGCCAGCCTCGAGGATTCGCTCCTGGAGGTGATGGAACGCCGCGAGCAGCTGGCCACCGATCAGGCTGGGGAACTGGCGAAAATCGATGGGCTGCAAAATGATCTGGCCGCCGCGCAGCAGGCGCGCGACGACGTGCTGGCCGAGATCGACCAGCTGCGCGGGCAGCGGATCTCCCGGCGTGAGGCCGTGGTGTCCGGCCTGCCTGCCGAACTGGTGGAACTCTACGAGCGTCAGCGGGCGACGGGCGGTGTCGGGGCCGGCCGGCTGCAGGGCCGTCGCTGCGGCGCCTGCCGAATCGAACTCGACCGGGGCGAGCTGGCCAGGATCTCGGCCGCGCCCGAGGACGAGGTGCTGCGCTGCCCCGAGTGCCGGGCGATCCTGTTGCGGGTCGGTGGATTCGGGCAGTGAAGGTTCTCGTCGAGGCCGACGGTGGATCGCGCGGTAACCCCGGTCCGGCCGGCTACGGATGCGTCGTCTGGTCGGCTGACCACTCCACCGTTCTGGCCGAACATGGGAACGCGATCGGGATCACCACTAACAACGTCGCCGAATACCGGGGTCTGATCGCCGGGCTGGAGGAAGCTCGCCGGCTGGGCGCCGACGAGGTTGGTGTGTCGATGGATTCGAAGCTCGTCGTCGAGCAGATGGCCGGGCGCTGGAAGGTCAAGCATCCCGCGATGGCCGAGCTTCATCAGCAGGCCCGCGCGCTGGCGTCTACCTTCGGCTCGGTCACCTACCGATGGATTCCGCGCGAGCAGAACTCCTACGCCGACCGGCTGGCCAACGAGGCGATGGACGGTGCGATCCTGGGTGCCCCGGCCACGGTCGCGACCGCGACCGTCGTCGATCCGCCGCCCGGCGCGGTCGCCGTACCGCCCGCGGCCTGGACCGGCAACCAGGGCGAGCCGACCCGGCTGCTGTTGCTGCGCCACGGCCAGACCGAATTCTCCCGCCAGCGTCGTTACTCCGGGCGCGGCAACCCCGAACTCACCGAGACCGGACGAGCGCAGGCCGATGCCGCGGCGCGCTATCTGGCCCAACGGGGCGGGATCTCGGCGGTGGTCAGCTCGCCGCTGCAGCGCTCCTATGACACGGCGGAGGCGACGGCCAAGGCACTGGGTCTTGACGTGGCTGTCGACGAGGACCTCATCGAGACGGATTTCGGTGCCTGGGAGGGGCTGACGTTCGCCGAAGCCAGCGAGCGGGACCCGGACCTGCACAGCAACTGGCTGCGTGACACCAGCCTGCGCCCCCCGGGCGGGGAGAGCTTCGACGACGTGCAGCACCGGGTGCAGCGGGCGCGCACCCGGATCATCGCCGAGCATCCGGGCGGCACCGTACTCGTGGTGTCGCATGTGACACCGATCAAGACGCTGCTGCGGCTGGCGCTGGACGCCGGCACCAGCATCCTGCACCGGCTGCACCTGGACCTGGCCTCGCTGAGCATCGCCGAGTTCTACCCCGACGGCGGCTCCTCGGTGCGGTTGGTCAACCAGACGTCCTATCTGGGCTGAGCCGCTACGGCCGCAGGTGCACCCGTTCGCCGTGCGGGCCGAACAGGATGATGGCCTCCACCGGGCCGTCGACGGCGCCGAACCAGTGCGGGGTCCAGGTGCTGAACTCCACCGCCTCGCCGGGGTCGATGACGAAATGCTGATCGCCCAGCATCAGCTGGAGTTGGCCGGACAGCACGTAGAGCCACTCCTGGCCTTCGTGGGTGGGCAGCTCCCCCGGTGGTGTGCGCCGCCGTGCGCTGATGCGGATCTTGAAGGCCTGCGGCCCGCCCGCCCCGCCGTGGCGGGTCAGCGGCCAGTAGGTGACCAGGTTGCGGGTGTGTGAGGGGGCCCGAACCCGCGGGTCGGTCGGCGGCGGCGCCCCGAGCAGGTCGTCGGTGCTGACCGACAGCGCCGCGGCCAGCCGGGGGAGGTGATCCAGGGCCAGCCTGCGCTTGCCTGATTCCAGCCGACTCAGCGTCGAGACGTCGATGCCGGCCCGGGAGGCAACGTCCTCGAGTGTCAGGCCCAGCCGGTTACGAAGCTCGCGAAGCCGTTTTCGCACCCGCAGATCGACGTCGTCGTCCGCCGTCTTTGCCTGCATGGCAAGAGACATTGCCAGTTCTGTTCAGCGCCGGCAAGCTCGGATTATGGATACCCACTCCGAACACGCCACGTCCGAACACCACCACGCTCACTGGGAGGAGCGCTATAGCGAGAAGCCGCGAATCTGGAGCGGACGGGCCAACACCCGCCTCGTCGAGATCGCCGGCGAGCTGACCGGTTCGCGGGCCCTGGATCTGGGTTGCGGTGAGGGCGGCGACGCCATGTGGCTGGCCGAGCACGGCTGGGACGTGGTGGCCGTCGATGTCTCCAGTACCGCGCTGGCCCGCGCCGCCGAGGATGCGCAAGCGCGAGGTGTTCTGGGGCGCATCGATTTTCAACAGCACGACCTGACAGCAAGCTTTCCCGAAGGGCCGTTCGATCTGGTGTCGGCCCATTTCTTCCACAGCATGGTGGACATGGACCGGCCCGCGATCCTGCGCCGCGCCGCGGCCACGGTGGCCCCCGGCGGCACGCTGCTGATCGTCGACCACGGCGACGCGCCACCCTGGGCCCCGGAGACCGTGCACCATCACGAGTTCCCGTCCGGCCAGGAGGTGCTGGCCGGCCTGGCGCTGGATCCGGCGGAATGGGAGACCGTCCGGCTGGGGCCGGCGTCGCGGGAGGCCGTCGGACCCGATGGCAGCCAGGCCACGCTCGTCGACAACGTGATCCAGCTCCGCCGGAAGTGAGCGCTGGTTCGCCGACGACGACTCACAGGCGCTAGGTTGTCTGGGCGGACGAGTTGGCCGGGCGACCGCGGCTCACCCTTCGGGTGAGTCGAGGAAAGTCCGGACTTCACAGAGCAGGGTGATTGCTAACGGCAATCCGAGGTGACTCGCGGGACAGTGCCACAGAAAACAGACCGCCACCCGTCAGGGTGGTAAGGGTGAAACGGTGCGGTAAGAGCGCACCAGCATCCCGGGTGACCGGGATGGCTCGGTAAACCCCACCCGAAGCAAGGCCAAAAGGCCGCACCTGGTGCGGCTGCGCAGGCGTCCGAGGGCTGCTCGCCCGAGCCTGCGGGTAGGCCGCTCGAGGCACCCGGCGACGGTGTGCCCAGATGGATGGTCGCCGCCGCCCCGCCGCGGTCAACCGTGGCTAGGCGGGACAGAATCCGGCTTAGAGGCCAGCTCGTCCGCCCCTTTTCCCGTGGGCCTTGCGCCTTAGTGGGCTTTGCGCACGCTCTTGGCCAGCGCGCCGAGCGCGGCGTCCAGCTGCTCGCGGCACCGGTTGGCCAGGTCGTCTTCGCGCTGGTAGAGCAGGCCGTAGGTGAAGGTGTCCTCCCCGGCCGCTTGCGCGGCGAGCGCCTGCTGACTGAGGTGGGTGCGGCTGACCACACTGTCCTGGTGGTCGCCGAGCAGGGTCTGGATGGTCTTGGCCCGATCCGACACTTTGGGCTCACCGGTGGCGGCGGCGACGTAGCGAAGGCGTTTGGCACCTTTGCGGATCCGGTGCAGCGCCTCGTCGTGGTGCTCGTCGCCGGCCTGGGCCGCGGCCTTGGCGGCCTTGCGGACCCGCTTGTAGGCCGCGTCGATGCCGACCTGCGCCGGCTCTTCGCCGGCGGCAGTTTCCGGCGCTTGGGCGGCCACCAGCGCATCCAGGGCGTCGAGCAGCCGGAAGTAGCGCGGTGACCGCATGGCTTGCGTCGACCGCCGCAGGCCAGCCTGATACCGACGACGGGCCCCGTCGACCAGGCGATCGCGCACCGGGCCGCGGACCAGCTCTGGTGGCAACGCATCCAGCGTCTCTTCGTAGCGGTCGGCAAGCACCTCGGCATCGCGGGCCACGCCGAGCACACTGGCCAGCTGGCGCAACTCGTCGAGGACCCAGGCGTCGTCGGTCAGGCCGAAGGTTTCCTCCGCGGCCTGCAGCAGGCTGCGGATCTTGCGGGTGACGACCCGCATCTGGTGGACCGAATCGTAGGTGTCGGCCCGCACGGCGCGGTCCCACACCAGCAGCTGCTCGACCTGTTCGGCGACGGCCCGGTGTACCGGATCCGCCGACGGCTCCGGCCGCTCCGGAGCGCTGTACGCGGCGTCGAGCACCTTCGCCAGCTTCGAGCCGTGGCCCGCGGGGGTGGCGCCCGCGTCGAGTAGCCGGTTGCTGAGCCGTTTGAGCAGGTCTGCGGCTCCGTCGACCTCGCCGTCGGACAACTCCAGTTCCCACTCGTGCCAGTGCTGCGCCTCGCCGTCGCTGCCGTCGACCGGATCAATCGCCCATGCGCTGACCTCGTCGTCGCAGAATTCGGCCAGCGCGGCGTCATCGGCGCCGTAGAGCATGACCACGCCGCGGGTGGTGGTGATCCGTGCCACCGGCGCCACCGGCCGATCCCGCACGATCGCCAGCACGATGTCGATGAGCTCGCCGGGCACCTCGGTCACGCTTGCCGACGCCTCCAGCGGAGCCTGGACCTCGGTTCGCGCGTCGGGGCCCGACGGCAGCTTGAGGTGCCAGCCGGCATCGGGCCCGCCGGTCCGACGCCGCAGCGTGATCCGGTGCCGGGCCAGGTCGCGTCCGGGCGTGTCGAAGTACACCGCGTCCAGGGACTGTGATGGCTGCCGCTCCACCCGTGCGACCGCGGAGAGCCCCTCGAAGGACGGGAACACCGTCGCCTCGGGTACGTCGAACTTGCTCTCCACCTCGACGTGGCGGGCGGTACCTGCAGCTTTGGCAGCCATCTTCACCTTCGTTCGCGACGATTACCGGTGGAACCCAGTGCCACATAGCCTGTCATATCCAGGTGAACGGGATCCGGGTCGCGGCGCAGCGGGCCGGTGAAATACCCGCCGAGAGCCGAAGCGGATACGCGGCGCGCCGTGGCGCAACAGCCGGACGGGCCCCACGGGTCTTAAGATCTTCTTATGAGTCGCGGAACGCTTGGCTCCGACGGCCCGGGGACGCGCTTGAAACTCGAGGACTACCTCGACGCCGACGGCAATATCGCCCTGCCGCCGGATCTGACGCTGCTGACCTTTCTCGACCACAACGTGCTCGAGTTCGGCGACAGCGTGGTGTATCGCTACCTCGACTATGACCACGACTCCTCCGGCAGCGCCATCGAGCTGACCTGGCGGGAGCTCGGTGCGCGGTTGCGCGCGGTCGCGGCACGCCTGCAACAAGTGACCCAGCCCGGTGACCGGGTGGCGATATTGGCGCCACAGGGCATCGACTACGTCGTCGGCTTCTTCGGTGCGATCCAGGCCGGCACCGTCGCCGTCCCGCTATTCGCGCCGGAACTTCCGGGTCACGGCGAGCGGCTGGAAGCGGTCATGTCGGACGCGCAGCCCTCGGTGGTGCTCACCACCACGGCGGCAGCCGACCGGGTGCAGAGCTTCCTGCGCAAGTCGCCGCGATCGCAGCGCCCCCGGGTGATCGCGCTCGACGCGCTGCCGGAGTCGGTCGGCGCGACCTTCACGCCCGCCCGGCTGACCGGCAGTGATCTGGCCTACCTGCAGTACACCTCGGGCTCGACGCGCGCCCCCGCAGGGGTGGAGATCACCCACCGCGGGGTGCTGACCAACGTCGCGCAGATGATCATCTCGGTGGGGTTGGACTTCGATACCACCAGCGTCAGCTGGTTGCCCCTGTTCCACGACATGGGCCTGCTGATGATCATGTTCCCGGCGATGTTCGGTGGCCACCTGACCCTGATGTCGCCGACGGCGTTCGTGCGCCGGCCCAACCGCTGGATCAAAGAACTCGCCGTCGAAGCCCAGTACGGTCGGACCTTCGCCGCCGCGCCCAACTTCGCCTTCGAACTCGCCGCGCAGCGCGGCCTGCCGCCCCAGGGTGAGGACCTCGACCTGAGCAACGTGGCCGGGCTGATCAACGGTTCCGAACCGGTCAACATCGATTCGATCAGCAAGTTCAACGACGCGTTCGCCCCCTACGGTCTGCCGCTCACGGCGGTCAAACCGTCCTACGGCATGGCCGAGGCAACCCTGTTCGTGTCGACGATCGGGGCCGAAGACCAGGCCCGCGCAACGTACTTCGACCGCGCCGAACTCGGTCTCGGGCGGGCGGTGCAGGTGGCGCCCGACGCTCCCAATGCCGTGCCGCAGGTGTCCTGCGGGCGGGTTGCGCGCAGCCAGTGGGCCGTCGTCGTGGACCCGGCGTCCGAAGCCGAGCTCTCCGATGGCCAGGTGGGCGAAATCTGGCTGCACGGCGACAACGTCGGCCGCGGGTACTGGGGCCGGGACGTCGAGACCGAGCGGTCGTTCCACAACAAGCTGCAGATGCGGCTGGAGAGCGGCAGCCACGCCGACGGTGCCCCGGCCGACGCAACCTGGTTTCGCACCGGCGACATGGGCGTGCACTTCGACGGTGAGCTCTACATCACCGGCCGGATCAAGGATCTGGTGATCATCGACGGCCGCAATCACTACCCGCAGGACATCGAGGCCACCGTTGCCACGGCCTCACCGGCGGTGCGGACCGGGTTCGTGGCGGCCTTCTCCGTGCCGGCCGCCGACGGTGCGGGGGAGCGGCTGGTGGTCGTCGCCGAGCGCGCACCCGGTGCGGGCAAGGCCCAACCCGAGCCCATCGTCGAGGTGATCCGGGCGGCCGTCTCCCGCCAGCATTCCCTGCCGGTGGCCGACGTCCGGTTGGTCGCCGCCGGCGCGATCCCGCGCACCACGAGCGGCAAGCTGGCCCGCCGTGCCTGCCGTGACGAGTACCTGGCCGGCGTGTACGGGGAGCGCTGACTAGGTCGTCGCTGTCAGCAGCACCTTCAGCGCGCCTGTCTCGCCGGCGCGGCTGAACACGTCGTAGGCCCGCTCGAATTCGTCGAGGTGAAAGCGGTGGGTGATCATCGAGGTCGTATCGAGCTTGCCGCCAGCCACCAGACTGATCAGGGTCGGGGTTGAGAAGGTGTCTACCAGACCTGTGGTGATCGTCAGATTCTTGATCCAGATGTCCTCCAGGTGCAGCGTCGCGGGCGCCCCGTGTACGCCGATGTTGGCCACGTGTCCGCCGGCGCGCACCAGGGTGATCGCCTGTTCGAAGGTCTGTGGAAGACCCACCGCCTCCATCGCGACGTCGGCGCCCAATCCTCCTGTGATCGAGTCGATCACCGCTCGCGGATCCTCGCGGGTGGGGTTGACGACGATATCGGCGCCGAACGTGGCGGCTGCCTCCAACCGGGAATCGGCCATATCTATTGCGACTATCCGGCTTGGACTGAACAGCCGTGTGGTCATGATGGCGGCCAACCCGATCGGTCCGGCGCCGATGATCGCGACGACATCGGCCGGCCGTACTGCGCCGTTGAGGACACCCACTTCGTAGGCGGTCGGCAGGATATCGGCCAGCACGATCATCTGGTCGTCGGTGACTCCGTCGGGGACCGGGTACAGCGAGGTCTCGGCGAACGGTACGCGGACGAATTCGGCCTGGGTGCCGTCGATGCGATGGCCGAGAATCCAGCCGCCACCGCCGATGCACTGGCCGTAACTGCCGTCGCGGCAGTACCGACACCTGCCGCAGGCGCTGACACAACTCACCAATACCCGGTCGCCCGGTGCGATTCGTCGTACCCCGGCGCCGACGGCGGTGACGGTGCCCACCGCTTCGTGGCCGAGTATCCGGCCGTCGGTGACGGCGGGAACGTCACCTTTGAGGATGTGCAGGTCGGTTCCGCAGATGGTGACCGCGTCGACGCGAACGATCGCGTCGGTCGGTTCGATGACGACCGGATCGGCGACGTCCTCCCAGACGTATTTTCCCGGGCCTTTGAAGACAAGGGCTTTCACGATGCTCCCTTCACGACGGTGGTTGTCTTCTCGCTGGGCGACGCGATCGGCGCTCCCGTTCGGCGGGTGATCTCGGCTTCGCTCACCCCAGGGGCCAGTTCGACCAGGCGCAGCCCGCCGTCCGTCACATCGAGGACACCCAGATCGGTGATGATCCGGTCGACCACCCCGCGACCGGTGAGTGGAAGGGTGTTCTCCGGCAGGATCTTCGGTGATCCGTCGCGGGTGCAGTGCTCCATCAGTACGATGACGCGCCGGGCGCCGTGGACCAGGTCCATCGCGCCGCCCATGCCCTTGACCAGCTTGCCCGGTACCACCCAGTTGCTGAGGTCGCCGTGCGCGCTGACTTGCATCCCACCCAGGATGGCTACGTCGATCTTGCCTGACCGGATCATCGCGAAACTCGCCGAGGAGTCGAAGAAGCTCGCCCCGCCCACGGTCGTCACGGTCTCCTTGCCGGCGTTGATGAGGTCCGGATCCTCCTCTCCGGCAACCGGATAGGGGCCAAGTCCGAGTATTCCGTTCTCGGACTGCAGCACGATGTGGACGCCGGGGGACACCACCCCCGGCACCAGGGTCGGAAGCCCGATGCCCAGATTGACGTAGTCGCCGTCACGTAGTTCGGCGGCCGCGCGGACCGCCATCTCGGTGTGGCTCCAGCCCATCACGCCGCCCCCGCCACGGTCCGCCGCTCGATACCCTTGTCCGCGGCCTGCTCCGGCGTCAGCGCGACCACCCTGTCCACGTAGATCCCCGGCAGGTGAATGGCGTCGGCGTCGAGTTCGCCGGGCTCGGCGAGCACTTCGACCTCGGCGATGGTGCGTTTGGCCGCCATCGCGCACAGCGGGTTGAAGTTACGGGCAGCCTTGCGGAACAACAGGTTTCCGTGCCGATCACCTTTCCACGCGTGGATCAGCGCAACATCGGGTCGCAGCGCCTCCTCGCGAAGGAAGGTGTGCACGCCGCCATCCCACGGCAGCCGCTCGGTGGGCCTGGCCGGCGACTCCACCGCCACTGATCCGTCCGGGGCGTAGCGGATCGGCAGGCCGCCGTCGCCGATCTGAGTGCCGACCCCGGTTCGGGTGTAGAAGGCGGCGATTCCGGCCCCGCCG
Source organism: Mycolicibacterium sp. CH28 (assembly GCF_004745805.1). Taxonomy (GTDB): domain Bacteria; phylum Actinomycetota; class Actinomycetes; order Mycobacteriales; family Mycobacteriaceae; genus Mycobacterium. Next base: position 658,177 of record NZ_SRLQ01000001.1, read on the forward strand.
GCCCGCAGCCGCTCGGCGAGCGTGCCCTGCGGCGTCAGCTCGATCTCGACCTCACCGGCCAGATACTGCCGCTCGAGTTCCTTGTTCTCACCCACGTAAGAGGCGATGAGCCGGCGGATCTGGCGGTTTTCGAGCAGGAGCGAATTGCCCACCCCGGCGATACCGCAGTTGTTCGACACCAACGTGATGTCCCGGCTGCCGAGTTCTGCCAGTGCGGCGAGCAGTACGGCCGGGATGCCACAGATTCCGAACCCACCGGTGGCCAGCATGATCGAATCGGGAATGTCGGCTACCGCCTCGGCGGCGGTAGCGACCGTCTTGTCCATGAATACCTTTCAGCGCAGGGTGGCCAGCTGGTCGAGGACGGTCTCCGGTGTTCCGGTGTCGGGGATCGTCGTCACCAGGACGTCTGTTCCCGGCACGGTGTCTCCGGATATCCAGAACTCCGGTGCAATGACGCCGACCGACGGCGAGCCCGGCTGGCCGACGATTTCGCTCGATTGCCACATGGCCAGTGACCAGTCGAAGTGGGCGGCGACGTTGGCCAGAGCGGTATAGGACTCCAGGTGCTCAGGTGAGCTGAACCTGGCCTGGCGGGCGTCGAACAGGACCAGGGCCAGCGGAAGAGCTCCCAGTTGTCCCAGCCATTCGGCGATGTACATCGATGCGCTGTCGGCCCGGTCGGCGTCGACGTCGTCGAGCGGATTGCCGGCCAGTCGGTGTGCCCAGTCCAGCCAGCAGGCGGGCGAGGGAACATGGAGCACCAGTGGCCGGGCGGATGTGGCGGCCACGGTGCCCAGCGACTCGAGAACCGCGGTGAGCAACCGCGGGTCGCCGAGCACCGTCCGCAGCGGATATCCGCTGCGCGAGCGCGCCCCCATCGCCTCGATCAGCTCCGGACGAGCCTCGCAATGGGCCTCGAAGACTCGGCGGATGTCGATCCACTGGGCGTCCGGATCGAGCAGACCGCGGACCTGACCGAAATGCGCTGTCAGCGCGGCGGTGTCGGTCCACGGAATCGGTGCTCCCTGCCGGATCACGGCGGTGGAGTACTGCGCGTCATCGATGAACAATGGTCGTTGCCGTCCACTGGGTGGGTCGGCGGCAAGCGTCTTCAACATCATGGTGAGTTCCTTGTCGTTAGCCGCGGATCAGGTCAGGCGGTTGACGGTCTCGCCATACTTGGACTCCAATTCGGCGATGCGTGCCTCGAGCTTGTTGATCTTGACTTCCCGGCGGTCGGGAACCATCACGATCGGCAGCTTGTCGAGGGGCGCGGTGACCCGTTGCGGACCGTCGATGCTGTAGACCGTTGCCGTGATATCCGGGGCATCCTCGGTCCAGGTACCCCAGGACCCGTAGTAGGCAAGATCTTTCGGTGGCTCCGGTGTGACGAAGCCCTCGCAGAACTCGGCGAACGGCTTGCCCCGCCGCAACCGTGCCTCGCGCGCCTCGACGCGGGCGGCCAGGGTCGCTGCCGCGTCGAGCCGGTAGGTGGCGGGGTCGTAGCGCACCCCGAAGATCTCCTCGGCCACCTTCTGGCTGATCCGGCCCAGCTCGGCGTCCCGCACGACCGACTCCGGCAACCGCTCCAGCGGATCTCCGTATCCGCCGCCGGCGCCCTGGCTGATCATGTAGAGCTCGCCGTCCTTGGCGAGGTCGAACTGCAAACCCATGTGATAGGTCGAGTACCGGCCGTCCGGGAACGGCCGGGTGTTCATGACCTTCTCCATCGACAGGTCGAATGTCTTGTGGTCCCGGCGGAAGTGTTCGTAGACATTGGTGCCCTTGACCATGGCCAGCGGATAGGTACCGCATCCGTACCCGCCGTACATGCCGTAGATGGAGGAGAACTTCGCCCCCGAGGTCACGGTCATGAAGCCCCACTGCGGGCTGCCTTCCGCCGCGACGATCATCTCGTAACCCATGCCGCCGGTGAACTTGCCGAAGCCCATGTTGTCCCGGACCAGCCGCTTGGCCACCAGCTGCATGAACGGCACCTCTTCTTCCATCACCTCCTGTTCGGCGGTGTCGGCCATGGCGCAGAACAGCGGCGAGACGGCGTCCTCACCGTCACGGAACGGCTTTGCGCCGCCGGGCATCCCGTTGAGATCGGCGCACAGATTGCCGACCATGTCGCCGTGCTGGGTGATGCCGCCCCACAGGAACGTGTTGATTTGATTGAACCAGTTGGCCACCACATTGCTGTACTTGTGCGGCGTGCTGAACGACATCCGGCTGTAGAGCGCCTGCATGCAGGAGAAGCCGCGGAAGGAGGCCTGCAGCGACTGGCCCATCGGAGCGTCGTAGGACGCATCGGCCCAGCTGCCTTCGTCGGACACGATATCGATGCAGCTCATGGCGGCGGTGCAGCGTGGCAGATCCGGCCACCAGAATGCCAGAATCGCCTGCATCATCATCGATTTGACCGAACACAGCGGCGAGTTGATGGCACGGTTGAGGATTTCGGGCCCGGTGCCGCGCAGATCGACGGTCATGTGATCACCCTTGACGGTGATCGTGCACGCAAATTTGATCAGGATGTTCTCCTTGAGCGTGCTGTCCATGAACTGATCGAACCGGTAAGTGCCGTCCGGCAGTTCGCTGATCCGGCGGCGCACCTCGAGATCGACGTCTTCGACGGTCGTGCGCAGCGCAGCCACGAACGTGTCGACGCCCACCTCGTCGATCACCTTGTCGACGCGCTCCATGATCTTGCGCACCGCGGTGATCTTGACCTTCAGGTCGGCGAGCTGCAGTTTGGGGTCGCGAACCGAGTGCTGCAGGAACGTCAGCAGATCCCGGCGGAGCTCGCCGCGCTCGACGATCTTGAACGGGCTCATTCTCAACCCGTCGTCGAAGGCGGTCTCCGAGCCAGAAGGCATGCCACCGGGCTCGCATGCACCGTTCTCGCCCTCGTGGATGGTCGCGGCGACCCAGGCGATGATCTCCCCGTCGCGCATGATCGGCATGATCATCGACTGGTCGGTGTTGTGCACGTTGCCGAATCGGGCGTCGTTGTGGATGAACCCGTCACCGGGGTTGATGCCGACGGTCGGCTCGTCCTTCCAGTACTTCATGATGTAGCGGATCGGGTGGTGCAGGATCGCGCTGAAGGCGATGACGCCGTGGCAGGACAGGTACGAAACATCCCCGGATCCGGTGTAGATCGCCGTGGTGAGGTCACCCCACTTGGCGCCCGGGGCGGCGCCCTGCGCCTCGCACATCTCATAGCCCTCATCGAGGGCGCCGGCGATGCGTTTGCGGATCCGTTCCACCTGCAGGCGGTCCACGCCGGCGGCGATGGCCGTCTCCTCGTGCAGCGAGCGCTCCGAGATACGGTGGCTTCGCATGATTTCCGGGTCGGGCCCGAGGAACAACGTGGTTTCGTCCATGAACTGGTCGACCCACTGCTGCTCCTCGGCCGTCAGGGTGCCGGCCGGACGTTCGTTGATGGCGGTCATGTGTGTGTCCTTTGCTCGGTTTCGGTTCAGTCCTGCAGGAACCAGACGGCGCCCTGGCTGGTGGGCTCCAGCCGCCAGCCGGGTTCGACGAGGAACGTGGTGTTTTCGGTGGTGACGATCGCCGGGCCGGTGATCACACGATCAGCGGTCAGCGAATCCTGGTCGTAGACCGGGGTGTCGATGGGATCAGCGATCCCGATGAAGTGAGCCAGGCGAGAGCCCACTGGGGTCGCCGCGGTGCGATGGCCGCCGTTGTCGAGTGACTCGAAATTGACCACATCGCCGTCGACGTAGGCGGCGACCCGCACCGTGTTGCATCGGATGCCGGCTTCGGGGGCCGCCGAGGAGGCGCCGAACCGGTGGCTGTAGACGTCCCCGAACGTCTTGATGATGGCCAGCAGGTCCCCGACGCCGCCGACCCGGCGGATGTCGGGCAGCGCTACTGCCTGGGTGAGCAGCTGGTTGCCGTAGCGCATGTCCAGTTCTAGCCGGTATTTGACATCGTCGGCCGAAAAGCCCTGTCGGACAAGATCCTCGCAGCCGCGTGCCTCCAACTCGGCGATCACGGTGTTCAACTCGGCGTAATTGTCGTAGAGGGCCCGGGTGGTCGCGTTGTACATGGTGACGTGCACCCCGCGCTCATGGAAGTGCAGCTGCTTCATGTTGCCCGCCCCGCAGGCCGAGAAGACCGAGGAGAATGGCGGAGCGAGAACGCGTTTGATACCGGCGTGCCGGGCGACGCCGCAGGCATGCAACGGCCCGTTGCCGCCGTAGGCCAGCATGGTGAAGTCCTCGGGCAGATAGCCCCGGACCCGAAGTTCCTTGCCGATGCCGATGGCCATCTGTTCGTCCACGCCGTCCTTGATCACCCGGGCGACGTCGATGGGATCCATGTCGAGGTTGTCGCACAGCTCTTCTTCGATGGCGAACAGCGACCGCCTCGGGTTGAGCTTGATGTAGCCGTTGGCGTAGTTGTCCGGGTCGAGGTATCCCAGGATCAGGTCGGCGTCGGTGACCGTCGGTTTGAGCCCGCCCCGGTCGTAACACGCCGGCCCGGGATTGGATCCCGCCGACTTCGGGCCGATCTTGACCGAGTTGTGGATGCGGTCGTAGGCCGCGATCGATCCGCCACCGGCGCCGAGGGTGTCGAGGTGCACCATCGGCACCGAGACCAGCCAGCGGTCGATGGTGGGCAGGAAGTCGTAGTGCTTGACACCGCCCTCGGGTACCAGGCCGATATCGAACGAGGTGCCGCCCATGTCCGTGGCGATGACGTGGCCGATTCCGGTCTCGTTCGAAAGATGCTCGGCGGCACCGACACCGGCGATCGGCCCGGAGTGGATCGTCTGCAGCGCATCCGTGGAGTTCATCTGCGCCATGCCGCCGGAGTTGTGGATCACCAGCATCGGCTTGTCGTAGCCGAAGTCCCGCAGGTTGGTCGACAACTGGGCCAGCGCGTGGAACATGATCTCGTGGAGGTAGCCGTCGATGATGGTCGACGTGGCCCGCACGTACTCACCCTTGCGGCCGGACACCTGATGGCCGAGCAGCACCGGGATCGCGCCCAGCTCGTGCGGCGGGAACTCGTCGAGAATGATCTCCTGGACGGCCAGTTCGTGATCGGGATTCTCGGTGGAGTTGACCAGTGAGACCACGATCGCCTCGGCACCGGCGTCGACCAGTTCACGCACCACGCTGCGGACATCCTCGGGGTCGAGGCGGGCCACCACCTTGCCGGCCGAGTTGATCCGCTCCTTCACCGAGCGGATCATCGCCCGCGGCACCAGCGGGTCCGGCCGTTCGGCTGCCGGCAGATTCTGCTGCATCCCGTAGTCGAGGCCCTCGCCATAGCCCCGACCACGGGACAGCGGGATGGTGTCCTCGAATCCGTGGGTGACGATCGCCGCCACCTTCGGGCCGTTGCGCTCGATGAGTGCGTTGGTGCCCAGGGTGGTGGCGTAGCGCACCGAATCTACCTCGGAAAGCACGGTAGAACGGTCCAACCCGGCGCGCTTGCACGCCAAGTCGAGGGCGTCGTTGAAGCCGAGGGCCAGGTTGTGGTGTGTGGTCAGGGCCTTGGCATCGACGTAGATGTCGTCCCAGACGAAGAAGCAGTCGGTGAAGGTGCCACCGATGTCGACCGAAATGCGTTTCATGTCTTGGTTTCTCCTGTCAGCTCAGTGCAGGTGGCCGATGGCCTTGAGCGCGGCGGTGTGTTTCTGGGCGTCTTCGCCCGGCCCGTAGTTGTGGACTTTCTCCGCGTCGAGCCCGCGTTGCTCCCACTGGGTGCGCAGCGCGGCCACGTCGATGACGATGTCGAGCACCGGGGGATGGCCCGGGGGTAGGTATTCGCATTCGAGCTGTGTCCCGCACCCGGGGCAGTAGTACTCGAGGATCCGGCAGTAGGAGGGGTCCGGGCTGAACGTGTACTCGTAGCGGTCGGGGTCGAGCACCGGCTGGTGAATCTCGCGCGGGTCGCGGTCGTAGACCAATGTCCCCGGCTTGTAGTTCTCATGGGCGGAGCCCATGTCGTGTGCGCACACTCGGCATACCCAGCGTTCGGTGTCGAGGTCGATCACGAGGTACTCGGTCATGGGTACTCGCATGGGAGCATTCCTTTCTGGCGGCGGTGAATAGCGTTGCTGTGGCGCCGTTTAGGCGTTGTCGATGAGCAGGAGATCGCCGGCCGAGGTCACCTGGAAGGACCACCCGGGAAGCACTCGTGCGGTGAAGAACGAACCCTCGATGATGGCCGGGCCGCTGCCGGCATGTCCGGGTTCGAGCTGGTCGAGTGCGTGCACCGGCACCGTGTCGACGGTGTCGGCGGTCGAGCGCACGCTGCGCTGGCCGATCGACGGCGCCGGGGAGGTCTCGGTGACGGTGTCGCCCGCCAGGTCGGGGTGCGGCAGCGCGGCGGTGGTGCTCAATCGCAGTGACACCGCACAACCGGGGAAGTCGACTTCGTCGCCCGGCTGGTAGGGCAGCCAGGACACCGTGGCGTCATCGAGGTTCTCCACCAGCAGCTGCCACGACGTGTCGCACTCGGCCAGCGAATAGCCCTCCTGGAACATGTCCCGCTCGGCCCGCGTGAGCAGTGCGTCGTGGGTCTGCCGCGCCGCCTCGGTGCTGGGTTCGGTGACGGTGACCTCGTAGGTCTTGCCGATGTCGGAGAACGAGATTCCGAACGCTGAGAAGACCGCCGCGGTGCGCGGAATGAGGACCCGCTTCACACCGGCGAGGCGGGCCGCACCGGCCGCGCTCATCGGGCCTGCTCCGCCGAACGCCAGCAGGGTGGTGTCCGCCCTGACCTGATCGGCGAACGCGTCGGCAAGCGCCAGGAAGTAGGCCTGCTCCATCCGGATCAGGGCTTCCTCCAACGAGATTCCCAGCGGGGTGGCGATCGTGTCGGTGATCGCCGCCCGTGACCGGTCGGGGTCGAGGGTGAAGGTGCCGTCGAGGTAGGTGTCCGGGTCCAGGATGCCAAGCAGGAGGTTGACATCGGTGATGGTGGCCTGCTTGCCGCCGAAACCGAAACACGCCGGTCCTGGCGCGGCGCCCACCGACTGCGGGCCGACCACGATGGTTCCGTCGACCACCCTGATGACCGATGATCCGCCGACCCCGGCCGAGGACACATTGCTCAGCGGATAGGACATCGCGACGCCTTCGATGGCCCCGCGCTCGGCGACGGCCACCGCGCCGGATTCGACCACGCCGACGTCGGTGGTGGTTCCGCCGATGTCCATCATCAACGCGTGGTCGAGTCCGTACCTGCCGGCGAGGGCGGCGGTGCCCTCCAGGCCACCTCGCGGTCCCGACGAATAGGTTTTCAGCGCAACCGATTTCGCCACCCGTGATGAGGCCCCGTCGTTGCGGTAGACCAGCAGCGGGTTGGCCACCCGGTAGTCCTTCAAGCGGCGCTCGGCTCCATAGAGGAAGCGCTCCATGGTCGGGTGCAGGAAGGAGTTGACCACGCACGACCACACCCGGCGGGGGTGGCTGCGGTCGCCGGCCAGTTCCCAGCTGTAGATCAGCGGCACCGAGCCGAGCAGGTGGCGGGGGAACTTCCGCAGCAGGATGTGACGCAGCCGGCGCTCGTCCTCGGGTGTCGGACCGGCGACCACGATCCGCGCGGCCCCCAGCGTGGTGAGTCGGTTGATGCTCTGGACGGCGTCGAATTCGAAGGCGTCGTCATCGGCGTCGAGAATCACGAGGCGGTTGGCGACCAGACCTTCGAACAGCTTCTCTTCGGCCGGCGAGGTGCGCATCTGGTCGTCGAGCCCGGCGATCGAGGTGAGCACGCCGATCATCGGCCCGCGCCGCTCGACCAGGGCGTTGGTGCCCTGGGTGGTGGAGTAGCGGATGTGTTCGGTGGCGTGCAGCAGGCGGGTGATGTCAGCCTCACCGTAGAGCGCCGCGGAGGCCTTCTCGATGCCGCTGAACAGGCACTCGGACAGGTCGTGCGGCGTGGTCAGGGTTTTGGTGAAGGTGAAGCCAGCGCCGTCCCAGACGCAGATGTCGGTGAGTGTGCCACCGTTGTCGATGTTGATCAGTGTGCCCATGCGATGTTCCGTTCGTCGTCGCCTCGTGGGGTGCTTATCCGGATGAGGGGATGGGGCGGCGCGCCCCTTGTGTGCTGTGCCACATCCGCTGGGACAACGTTGCCTACGTCTCAGCTCGGACCGATGTCCCAAGATGGGACATCCGGCGGACTTTCCTGTGACGCAGATCTCGTCCACCATGGAGGCGTGACGCCGTTCAGAGAGAGGCAGTGATGCCCAACAGTGCGGCGCGGATGCTGCGGGTGGCGGCTGCCCGCGCGGACTTCCTCGAGTACGGCGGCGCCGGGTCGGCCGGGGTATCCGACCTGGTGGCGGCATCATGGGAGCGCAGTCAAGCGGCTGGGGTGGACGTGTCGCGACCGCACAGCGCCTTCACCGGTGACGTCGACACCAGCTCATTGCTGATTCGCTCCGCTCAGCCGGTACTGGCCCAGCTGGAGGCCGACACAGCCGACATGCCACTGGTGATCGCACTGACCGACAACCGTGCCCGGGTGGTGCGCCGCATCGACAGCTCGACGGCGGTGGCCAGGCTGCTCGACCGAGTCGATCTGGCGCCCGGCTTCGACTATTCGGAGTCCACGATGGGCACCAACGGCATCGGGACCGTGTTCGAGGCCGGGCAGCCGGTCAGCGTCGTCGGCCCCGAGCACTTCAGCGAGAACCTGCACCTGTTCGCCTGTACCGGGGCGCCGGTGATCGATCCGGTCACCGGCCGCGTCGAAGGCGTGCTCGACGTCTCGACACTGGCCGACGTCTGGAGCCCGGTGATGCACACGCTGGTCAAGAGCGCCGCCAAGGACATCGCACACAATCTGCTGCTGGACCGCAGCCAGTCCCAGCACGCGATCTTCGACACCTACCTGCGGGTGACGGCGCGTTCGGCGCGACAGGCGGTGTTCGCGTTCGGCGACTCCATCTTCATGGCCAACCCGGTCGCTCAGCAGCTGTTCGATGCCGATGAACAACGCACGCTGCGGGAGCACGCGACATTTCTGATGGGCGGCCGTGAACGTGCCAGCGACACCCTGTCGCTACCCGGTGGACAGCGGCTCGTGCACATCCGTGGCACCCGGATCCTGGCCGGCGCGGCGGTGGCCGGCATGGTGGTGATCGTCGACATCGTGTCGGACCGGCAGGCGGGCTCGCCGGCGGACTTCAGCGAACACCGATTGCCGCCAATCGCGGTTGCCACGGCGCAGACCTCGCAGATTCTCGACGGTCTGAGCCGGCCGCGCGACTCGGTGGCCGCCGGTAACTCACCGGCCTGGCTTCGGGCCTGTGACGAGTTGCGCGAGGCGCTCGAACACGAGAAACCGACGCTGGTGGTGGGGGAGCGCGGGGTAGGCAAGTTCACCCTGACCGCCGAGTTGTTCCATTCCGTCTATCCCGGCGGTCGCAGTCTTTCGGTGGACGCCACCCAGCTGGGTGCCGAGGGGCCTCCCTCCGACATCCGGTCGTTGTTGAGCAGCCCCGACCAGCCCACATTGCACATCATCCGCGACCTCGACCAGGCCAGCACGGACGGGACCGACCGGCTCGAGGAGTACTTCTCCGCCGTCGAGCAGCTGACCGGGCCGGTGTGGGTGGTGGCAACCGTTGCCGATCCCTCCACGGCCGCTCTCGACGGGTCCGACCTGCCGTTCGGTGAGTTGCTGCACCATTTCGACGCGTCGATCGTCCTGCCGCCGCTGCGCTGCCGCACCGACGATCTGCCCGCCATCACCGCCGGTTTGCTGCGTAATCTGGCGCCGCAGCGCAGAGTGCGGCTCAGTCCGGAGGCCCACCGGCTGATCGCACGCTATTCCTGGCCGCGCAACATCGCCCAACTGCGCGAGGCTCTGGTGCATGCGCTGCGCCGGCGGCCGGTGGGCGAGATCCAGGAGCATGATCTGCCCGGTTACTGCCAGACGGTGTCGCGGCATGCGCTGACGCCGCTGGAGACCGCCGAGCGCGACGCGATCGTGGCCGCGTTGCAGGACTCGAAGGGAAACCGGGTGGTCGCCGCCGCCCATCTGGGGATGTCGCGCTCCTCGCTGTACCGCAAGCTCAAGACTTACGGCATCACGGCCTAGCGCGGGGTGCTCGGCTAGCTTGCCAGTTGGTTGGTGAACTCACCGGCCTTGTCCCAGGCCTGCCGTTCGGCGGCGAAGGCCTCGGCCTGCTGGGCCCGGAACTCGGCGATGCCTTCGGCGTTGTCACCCAGGAAGCGCTGATAGTCGGCCATCGAGAACTTGCCATCGACGATGTCGACGTCGCCGCGTCCGGCGGCCATATCGGCCCGCAGGTCCAGCAGCTCCTCGGCGCTGACCGGATAGAACCCGATCCGGTCGAAATAACGGAGTAGCCAAGGAGTTCCGGGCTCGAAGGACTGGGAGTTCTGCGGGTGGCGGTGGTTCCACACCTGGGTGGTGCGGCCGACGAACTGGTACCCGCCAGGCCCTTCCATGCCGTAGATGCACAGGTAGGCGCCGCCGATCCCGACGGCGTTCTCCGGTGTCCAGGTGCGGGCCGGGTTGTATTTGGTGGTGACCAGCCGGTGGCGCGGATCCAGCGGGGTGGCCACCGGGGCGCCCAGGTAGACGTCGCCGAGGCCGAGTACCAGGTACTGCGCGTCGAAGACGATGTCGTGGACCTGCTCGACGTTGGCCATGCCGTTGATGCGACGGATGAACTCGATGTTCCACGGGCACCACGGGGCGTCGGCGCGCACACCGTGGATGTAGCGCTGGATCGCCTCGTGGGTCGACGGGTCGTCCCACGACAACGGCAGCCGCACGGTGCGGCTGGGGACCACCAGTTCGTCGGTGCTGGGCAGGGTTTCCTCGGTGCGCGCCAGTAGGTCGACCAACTCCGGCATGCTGAGCACGGCGGGGTCGAACTGCACCTGCAGCGACCGCACCCCGGGCGTGAGTTCGCTGACCCCAGGAATCCGGCTGGCCTGCAAGGATTCGTAGAGCACGTGCACCCGCGCGCGCATGGCCAGGTCGAGCACCATGGCCCCGTATTCGACGAGCACACCGCCATCGCCGTCGCGGCGCACGGTGACGTCGGTGCCATCGGCTCCGACGAATCGGGTCAGGACACCGTCGTCGGCGTCACTGGCGGAGGAGATGACCAGTGGCAGCGAGGCACGCCGTGCGGCGTCGATACTGCCCAGCGACGGTGCCCGGTCGGCGCGGACCGGCACGAACCGCACGCTGTCGCCCGGGGCCATCTGGCCGAGCTTCCACCGGTCGCCCCGCACCACGGTGACCGGGCAGACAAAGCCGCCGAGGCTGGGCCCGTCGGGGCCGAGCAGGATCGGGGTGTCGCCGGTGAAATCCAAAGTGCCGACGCAATAGGCGTTGTCGTGGATGTTGGAGGGGTGCAGTCCCGCTTCGCCGCCGTCGGTGCGGGCCCACTGCGGCTTGGGGCCCAGCAGGCGCACGCCGGTGCGGTCGGAGTTGAAGTGCACCGTGTAGTCGGTGCCGAAGAGCGTCTCGATATCGGCGCGGGTGAAGAACTCCGGCGCCGCGTGCGGCCCCTCGGTGACCGCGACCTCCCAGCGGTGGCCGATGGCGGGCTGCTCGTCGATCGCGGCGCGGGCGGGCCGGGCCGAGGCCGGGCCGGGATCGTCTCCCACGGCCAGCAGGTCACCCTGCCGCAGTGGCCTGCCGTCGTGCCCGCCGAAGCAGCCCAGGGTGAACGTCGCTGAGCTGCCCAGGTATTCGGGTTCGCAGAGGCCCCCGGCGACCAGCACGTAGCAGCGCATCCCCGGGCCGTCGATGAAGCCCACGTCCAGCACGCCGCCGGCGGGCACGGTGACGGACTGCCACATCGGCACCGGATTGCCGTCGAGGGTCACCGGTGCCGGGGCGCCCGCGACGCAGACCCGGCCGCCGTCGGGAAACCGCAGTGCGGGACCGGCTTTCGTGCATTCCAGGCCGGTCGTGCCCTCTGAGTTGCCGAGCACTCGGTTGCCGATCCGGAAGGATAAGTCGTCCATCGGGCCCGACGGCGGAACGCCGACATGCCAGTAGCCGACGCGACCGGGCCAGTCCTGAATGGTGGTCAGCATCCCCGGCCGCACCACCTCGAGGGTCGTCACGGAGCGGTCGGACCCGCGACATCGGGCAGGGGCCCGGTGATCACCATTCGCACCGGGGTGGGGTCGAATCCGTTGCAGGGGTTGTTGATCTGCGGGCAGTTCGACACCAGCACCAGGGTGTCGGTCTCGGCGCGCACCGTCAGCGACTTGCCCGGCGCGGACAGACCGTCGACGATGCCCAGCGTGCCGTCGGCCTCCACCGGCACGTTCATGAAGAAGTTGATGTTGGAGACGATGTCGCGCTTGCCCATGCCCCACTTGGCGGCCTCGGCGAGGAAGTTCTCCGCACAGGCGTGCTGGTGCACGGTGTGGTGGCCGTAGCGCAGGGTGTTGGACTCCTTGGAGCAGGCGCCGGCGATGGTGTCGTGGTTACCGACCTCATCGGCCACGATCGTCACCAGCGGCCTGCCGTCGGCGGCGCGCAGCACCGAGCCGGTGGTCAGGAAGATGTTGCGTTGCGCGGCGACGGTGGCCTGCGCGCTGTAGCGACCGCTCGGGTCGACCCGGTCTCCGTCGACCGCGTAGAACAGGGTATCCACCGCCTGGTTGCCGTGCAGGTCGATGATCTGCAGGGACTGCCCTGCCCGCAGGATGGCCGACCACGGTGAGCGAGCGGCGACCACTTCGTCGGAGATCACCGGCGAGAGCGCGGTTGTCATCTCAGTACCTCACTGGATTGTGCTGCGGCCCAGGTCGATTCGGTGTTGAACAGGGCCCTGGAGTATTCCGGGTCGGTATTGACCGGGTTGGTGAGCTCTTCGTCGGCGCGCCAGGCCACGATGTCCAGCCCGGTCACGGTGGGCTGCGGGTCGAGCGGGTGGGCGGCGTTGACGACGGCGACGACGACGGGCAGGTGGATCAGCAGTTCGACGGCCGCCCCCGGTCCGGCTGACCCGGCATATGTGAGCGCACCGGTGTCTTCCACCCGCACGCCCTTGAACAGGGTGACCGACGGTGCGATATCGCGAACGTCCATGCCGTGTTTGAGCGCGGCCAGCAGCATCTTCTGCTGGCCCGCTACCGGCATGCCGCAGAGCAGGTCGTGGTGGCCGGAGCTGTCGGCGACGATGGTCGCCAGCAGGCGTCCCTGGTCGGAGAGCAGCGGATGGCCCACGCCGAGGTAGGCCTGCCAGGGCACCTTCATGGTGTCGGCGACGTTGAGCCGCTCCCATGAGGCGTCGGCGCGGAAGAGCAGCACGTGCGCGCAGGCCCCGCCGTCGGGGTCGGCGAACCGCAGGCGGGTCCCGCGCCCGACCACCCGGGCGGCGTAGGAGTCGGCGGGCACGGATTCTGCCCAGACCAGCCGCGAGCCGTCCACGCCCTCCGGGAGGGTGGGTATCCGCATGGTCGCACCGCTGGCCTGGGAACGGGCGTGCGAGCGGGCGCCGTCGGTCGACGCGGTGGTCATCGTGTCACTCCTGTCCGGGCCCAAGCCCGATTAACTGTCAAGTGAAAGTTTTCCTAGGCGTCATTCCCGACGGGTGTCGCGCGTGTAACGACTGGGTTGACTGTATTTCTATCAAATGACAGGTAATCGCGCTCGAGGTGGATGCAACAATGACCTATGCGCAGCGAGGGTCGTGGCCGTCCCCGACTCGAACAATCCCGCCGACCGGGCAACACGGCTCGCGAGGAGATCCTCGACGCGGCCGCGGAGCTGTTCACCAAGATCGGCTATGCCGGCACCTCCACCCGCCGGATAGCCGACGCGGTGGGCATGCGGCAGGCCTCGCTCTACCACCATTTCGCCACCAAGGACGACATCCTCGACGCGTTGCTGGCCGGCACCGTCGATGAGGCGCTGCGGCTGGCGGGCGAGCTGCTGGCCCAGCCCGGGCCGGCAGCGGAGTACCTGCACGCCCTGGTGGCCGGGGACTGCGCCCAGCTGTGCGCGAGCCGTTGGAACCTCGGCGCGCTGTACCTGCTGCCGGAACTGCGCGTCGACCGGTTCGCGCAGTTCCGGGCCAACCGGGAGGAGCTACGCGGTCGCTACCGCAAGCTGGCCGGTCGGGTGATCGCCCAGTGCGACGGCGTTGCCGACGCCGACGACCTGCCGTTCCGGCTCGTCGAGTCGGTGATCAACCGCCGCTCCGACGACGAGGCCTGTGTTCCGGAGACGCCATGGGTCATCGCCGATGCCGCCCTGCGGATCCTGGGCTGGCACGGGGATATCGCCGACCTGCGGCAGCGCAGCGCGCGGGTGCTGGAAGCCGCGCGCTGGAAGCCGGTGGTCACCGGCTAATCTTCGCCCGGTGAGCGACTATCAGACGCTGTCTTTCGAACAGACCGGGCCCACCGCGCGGGTCGTGCTGAACCGGCCCGATGCGGCCAACGGCATGAACGATGTGATGACTCGCGAACTCGCCGATGTCGCGGCGCGCTGCGATGCGCCGCAGACCAAGGCTGTCGTGCTCACCGGCGCCGGCCGGTTCTTCTGCGCGGGGGGAGACCTCAAGGCGATGGCCGCCTCGCCGCTGGGGCCGGGACCGTTCGTCCAGGGGATCGCCGATGACCTGCACCGGGCGATCTCGTTGTTCGCCCGGATGGACGCCGTGCTGATCACCGCGGTCAACGGGGCCGCCGCGGGGGCCGGTTTCAGCCTGGCGGCGGCGGGCGATCTGGTGCTGGCCGCCGATCGTGCGTCGTTCACGATGGCCTACACCAAGGCCGGGCTGAGCCCGGACGGCAGCGCGTCGTACTACCTGCCCCGGATTATCGGGGTGCGCCGGACCCAGGAGCTGATGCTGACCAACCGCACGCTGTCCGCGGCCGAGGCTGCCGACTGGGGGTTGGTCACCGAGGTGGTGCCCGCCGCGGACCTCGACGGTCGCGCGCAGGCCCTGGCCGACCAAATCGCTTCTGGATCAAAGGGTTCCAGTGGTGCGGTGAAGAAGCTGCTGCTGGCCTCGTTCGGCAACGGCCTCGAGGAGCAGATGGCCCTCGAAGGGCGGTTGATTGCGGGCTGCGCCGACGGCGCCGACGGCCGAGAAGGTATCGACGCCTTCCTGAACAAGCGCGCGCCCGCGTTCGGCTGAGTTCGGGCCGAGCGGCTACTGCCGCCCGGCCCGAGTCGACGCAGACAGCTCTCAGCGCACTGCTGTCGCGGTGAGCTCCAGCAGCTGTTGCGGGTGGATGAAGCTCGAGCAGCCGATCCAGGTGCTGGTCGGCGGATGGTCGCCGACCCAGTCTTTCAGGATCGGTGTGCACGCGGCCAGCCCCGGGACATCGGTGGTGAAGATGGTCCAGGCCACCAGCCCGTCGCGCCCGACTCCGACTGCGGCCAGCGACCGTTCCAGGACGCCGAGGGCGTAGGTCAATTGCTTGGGGAGTTCGGTGCTCACCACGTCCAGGCCGTCGACACCAAGGGTGAGTGGGGCGATGCCCGATACATAGACGGTGTCGTTGGCTACCACGGTCTGCACGATGCCGAGATCGTCGAACAACTGGGGTGGCAGGTAATCGATATCGGGTACGGATCGGGTGATGGTGGTCAGATCGGTCGACCGGGTCATGTCAGAAGCGCCTCTCGGGTCTTGGTGTCGGACTTGGGTTGGTCATCGGGCAGGCTGGCGTCGGGGCTGCTGACGATGCGCTCCGAGTCGAGCCGTTCGGGGTAGCGGATCGCGAGGTAGCCCAACAGAGCCAGCCCCACTGCCCACCAGGCGGCGACACTGTACCCGGCCATGCTCATCGGATAGGACAGCGCGGCAACGAAGCTGAATGCGGTGATGCCCGCACCGGCACAGAACGTCGGGAACAGGAACATCAGCCCGAGCATCGGTACCACCAGGTGGGTCACCAGCCGGAACTCTGAGCGCCGGTAGCGCAAGTAGTAGACCGGGCAGGCAACGCAGACCGCCATGTAGATCGGCAGCACTCCCACCGTGAGTACCGTGCCGGTGAGCATGAAGCCCGACACCGGGCCGAATGCCAGACCTACCGCAAGGGTCACCGCCACGGCAATGCTGAACACCACCGCGATGGCCGCCACGGGGGATCTGAACCGGGGATGCGTTCGCTGCAGAACGCGCGGCAGAGTGCCGGCCCGACCCAGGGCCCAGGTGACGCGGGTCGCTGCCATTGCGACGCCGTTGGCCGAGGCCAAGCCAGAACTGAGAAGTGTGATCAGCAGGATGACCCATCCTGCGCCCCAGAACTTTCGGGTGATCTCCATCCACGGGTCGCCATTGCCGTATGCCAAGAATCCCGAGTATTGGTCGGGGCCGAAGTACACGGCGGACGCGTAGGTGGTGATGACGAAGAAGACACCGACAAGCACGGCCGAACCGATCACGGCCCATTTGATCGTGCGTCTGGGGTCCTTGGCTTCCTCGCCCAGTGGAGCCGCGGCGTCGAACCCGATGAATGCCAGGAAGGCGTAGACCGCGCCGGCGATGATCCCGCTCATCCCGTCGAAACCCTCGACGTTGGCATGGGTGGTCCAGAAGACCGACACGGTATTGCGATCACCGGCAGCGACGATCATCCACACCGAAATAACCAGCATGACAATGATTTCGGCGGCGCCGAGGATCATGCCGACCCGAGTGCCGAACTGGGCGCCGAGGTAGTTCATCACGAGGGCCAACCCGATGCAGACCAGCGCGCCCACGATCCACCATGCGGTGTAGTTCAGGCCCAGTGATCCGTCGAAGGAAGCGCCCACCATATTGCCTACCAGGAGAGCGAGGTACGGCACCGCCGCGATGTAGACCAGCAATGTGCCCCAGCCGGACAGGAATCCGGCCCCGCCGTGAAATGCTGCCGCCAAGTAGGAGGACATGCCGGCCGCCGAGTTCACCTGCTTCGCCAGCTGTCCGATCGCGATGGCGACGAAGACGCAGCCCAGCAACGCGAAGACCACCGAGGCGGGTAGCGCTCCGCCGGCGAAACCGGCGCCACCGATGACGGCGAACGCGGCACCAACGCCAGGGGCCATCGTCGCGATGGATACGAATGTCGCTTCGCCCAGTGTCACGCTGTTGCGCGCCAGGCCATCGGATTCGCCGCCAGTTGTCATACCCGGCTCCCGATTCCGGCGCTCGCGGTGTCGGCGATGGCATTCATCAAGATATTCGCCGAGTCCTCGCGGTTGGCGGCGGCCTGCATTTCCTCGATAGACATGTAGTTGGCCGCTCCGCCGCGCACTACCGACAGTGGGTCTGCGACGTCGCCGACGTAACCGATCGCGAAGCAACCCATCTGGTAGCCCATGAGTTTGAGCAGGTCGTCGTCGAGGGTTTTGGCGATCTCGAGTGGAGTCGACAGGTACTGGTTCTCCTCCTGGCGTACCCAGCCCACTGCGTAGGTGATGTTGATCGCCTGGCGCACTTTGTCGGCCGTGGTGTTGGCTCCACCGCCGTGGTAGATCTTTCCGTTGTAGAGCAGCACCGATCCACGTTCCATCTCCGCGGGCAGCGAGTCCTCCTGACTGAACTTCTCGTTGTGGCCCAAGAGATGACTGCCCGGCACGACGCGGGTGGCCCCCATCTCCGCGGTGTAGTCGCTCATCGCCCACAGGGTGTTGCACTGCACCTGGTAGTCCGCGGGGAACGGGAAGAAATCCCACGCCAGTTCGTCGCGATGCAGGGCTTGCGCCGGTGAGCCCGGGCCGATCGAGATGACCTGGGTGAGGTGCAGTTGGAACTTCGAGGCGTGACTGAGATAGTCGCCGGCCACGGACAGGACCGTTGGGTGCGCGACGAGTTCGCGGGCCGCGGCCGAGCGGGCGATCAACGAGCCGGTGCGACGGGTGCGGACGCCCAGGAAGTCGTCGGCACCGAAGGCGGTCTCCTCGATATGCGGCGCCAGTTCCTCGGTGACTCGGTCCATGTGAGCCGCCGGCACCAGGTTGTCGATGATCGCGTAGCCGTCTTCGCGCAGTGCGCGGGTGATCTGCTCGGTGCTGGCCGTGGCAGGCAGATGGTTGAGTTCGGACACGTAGTGACTCCTTTGCAGGTATCGGTCTCCCACCGACCGGGAAGAATCCGACTACAGTCTGAACTTCGGTCTGTTTCGGCGAGGCGTCGTGCGGTAACGGCCGAGTAAATCCGACTATGGTCGAGACCATGGCCGAGACGATGCGCAGACTGCCTGCCCAGCGGCGTAGCCGGGAGACCGTCCAGCGGATCCTCGATGCTGCTGAATACCTGCTGGTCACAGTGGGTTACGAGCGGGCTGTGGAATCGCCGGCGCTGCTCGTCGAGGAATCGGGTGTCAGCAAGGGCGCGTTCTACGCGTACTTCACCAACCCCGAGATGGCTATGGAGACCGTTGCGCTGGGATATATGGAACGCGCCACCGCGATGGCCGACGTGCTCGCCGCCGACGACTATGCCGGCTGGGAAGAGGTCACTGCGCGGGCCATCGCCGACTATGGCGGCTACTACCGAAATCCCGCCGTGCGTGAACTATGGCTCAACGGGCATCTGTCTCCGGTCGCGGTCGCCGCAGACGAGCAGGCCAACCTGTACATCGCCACGAAGCTATGGCAGACGCTGAAGCGGGTTGCGCCCGGACGTACCCGCCGACTCGAGTTGACGCACTGCTCGGTGGCCATGGAGATCCTCGACTACCTACTGCGATTTGCCTTCCGGCACAACGCCGACGGCGACCCGGTGCTCGTCGCCGAGTCGATAGTAGCGATGACCGAGTACCTACGGACCAAGGTCGACCCAGAATAAACCGTCGCAGGCAGGTCCGTCTCGGTGCCGCCTAGAAGCTGTGCTCCTCGGCCGGGAATGCACCGGTAGCCACCTCTTCGGCATATTGAGTTGCGGCACGGCGCAATTCAGCGCCGACGTTGCCGAATCGCTTGACGAATTTCGCGGTCTTGCCACTGGTGAGCCCCGCCATGTCCTGCCACACCAGAACCTGCGCGTCGCAGTTCGGCCCGGCGCCGATGCCGATCGTCGGAATCGTGAGCTTGCCGGTGATCTGGGTGGCGAGCTCGGCGGGCACCATCTCCATCACCACCGCGATCGCACCAGCTTCCTGGACCGCGATCGCATCGTGGACCGTCTGCTCGGCGGCGTCGCCACGGCCCTGCACCCGGAAACCGCCGAGGCTGTTGACACTCTGCGGGGTGAACCCGATGTGGGCGACCACCGGGATGCCGGCGGAACTCAGCGTCGCGATCTGCTCGGCGACCCGCTCGCCGCCCTCGAGCTTGACCGCGTGCGCGCCGGTTTCCTTCATGAACCGGGTCGCCGTCGACAACGCTTGCCGAGGACCCTCCTCATAACTGCCGAACGGGAGGTCCGCCACGACCAGTGCGTGCTCGGCGCCGCGAACCACGCCGCGAACCAGCGGGATCAACTCGTCGACCGAAATCTGAACGGTGGTGTCGTAGCCGTACACGACGTTCGCGGCGGAATCGCCGACCAGGAGAACCGGTATCCCGGCCTCATCGAAGGCCCGGGCGGTGGAGTAGTCGTAGACCGTGAGCATGGCCCACTTGTGGCCTTCGGATTTCCACTTCAGCAGGTGGTGGGTACGAACCTTGGTGCGCGAAACAGTCGGCGTGGTACAGCCACCATAGACAGTCTGTTCAGACATCGTTGTCCCTAGAAATCGTCTCCGTCGATCCTCGAGGCCCATCCGGGTCCCCGGGTTCGTTTGACGTTCCCAGTGTGCCACCGGTGGCCGGCAAAGGTGAACGGCCAGTGAAGTGGACTTTCTCACAGCGCCGTCGGGCGGCGGTCCGGGCCGTCGCGGCGACGTTGGGCGATTCCTCACGGGCCTTCCGAGCGGAGACATACCATCGGCGGCATGGTGAAACACCTGCAGCGGCTCAGCGGACTCGATGCCAGCTTCCTCTATCTCGAAACACCTTCGCAGCCGCTGCATGTGTGCTCGATCCTGGAACTCGACGCGTCGACGATCCCGGGCGGCTACACCTTCGACCGGTTGCGTGACGCATTGGCCTTGCGGGTCAAGGCAATACCGAGTTTCCGGGAGAAGCTAGCCAACAGCTTCCTGAACCTCGACCACCCGGTGTGGGTGGAAGACGAGGACTTCGACATCGATCGCCATCTGCATCGCATTGGTCTGCCGGCCCCTGGTGGTCGCGTCGAACTCGGCGAGATCTGTGGGCATCTGGCCTCGCTTCCGCTGGACCGCCGTTACCCACTCTGGGAAACCTGGGTCATCGAAGGCGTCGGCGGTACCGACGCCCGCGCCGGCGGGCGGTTGGCGGTCATGACGAAGGTCCACCATGCCGCCGTCGACGGGGTGACCGGCGCCAATCTGATGTCGCAGCTGTGCAGCACCGAGCCCGACGCCCCGCCGCCGGCTCCGGTCGACGACGAATACGGCGGCACCAACCAGTTGCGGATCGCGCTGGGCGGCCTGGGCCGGTTCGCCACCCGGCCGCTGCACCTGGCCACCAAAGTGCTGCCGGCGACGGTGACGACGGTCGTCGACACCGTCCAGCGGGCCGTCGGCGGCCGAGCGATGGCAGCGCCGTTCGCCGCACCGCAGACCCGGTTCAACGCCAGCATCACCCCGCATCGCAATGTCGCCTTCGCCGAACTCGACTTCGAGGACATCAAAGCGGTCAAGAACCACTTCGGCGTCAAGGTCAACGACGTCGTGATGGCCCTGGTGTCCGGGGTGCTGCGCCAGTTCCTACTCGACCGCGATGAGCTGCCCGACTCCTCGTTGGTGGCGATGGTCCCGGTCTCGGTTCACGACCGCTCCGACCGGCCCGGTCGTAACCAGGTGTCGGGCATGTTCTCCAAACTGGAGACCCAGATCGAGGATCCGGCGCAGCGCCTGATGGCGATCGCCGAAGCGAACAACACCGCCAAGGAACACAGCTCGGCGATCGGCGCCACATTGCTTCAGGACTGGAGCCAGTTCGCCGGCCCGGCCGTGTTCGGGGTGGCGATGCGGGTGTACGCCAGAAGCAGGCTGACCGAGACCCGGCCGGTGCACAACCTGGTGGTGTCCAACGTTCCGGGCCCGCAGGTGCCGCTGTACTTCCTGGGCGCCGAGGTGACCGCGATGTATCCGCTGGGCCCGATCTTTCACGGGTCGGGGCTCAACATCACGGTGATGTCGCTTAACGGCAAGCTCGACGTGGGTCTGATCGCGTGCCCGGAATTGTTGCCGGATCTGTGGGATATGGCCGACGACTTCGCAGTGGGGATGAAGGAACTGCTCGCCGCGGTCAATTGACCGCCTCCGGCGGGTCGGTGTGCAAGGCACACCTGCAGAACGTGGCAGCATGTTTGCCATGAGGCTCTACCAACGACCGCGCGCTGTCCGCACCGCTCTGGTGCTCCCCGCCGTGGCTGCGCTCGTCGCGAGTGCCGGCTGTAGCAACATGGTGGCGGGATCGGCCGTGATCGCCGGGCCGCAGATCGGAGCGCCGGTGCAATGGGGCCCGTGCCGGGTGGCCGGCGGTGGTGGCGGCAACGCGCTGCCGATCCCGACCGGAGCCGAGTGTGGCCGGATCGCCGTGCCGGTCGACTACGCCAAGCCGGATGACGGGACCGCCGTTCTCGCGTTGATCCGGTTCCCGGCCACCGGGAAGAAGATCGGCTCGCTGATCATCAACCCGGGCGGACCGGGGGAGTCGGGTATCGAGGCCGCCGCCAGCATCGTGGAGAACCTGCCCGCCGAAGTGCGCCAGCGTTTCGACATGGTGGGCTTCGACCCGCGCGGCGTAGCCGCCTCGACCCCGGCGCTGTGGTGCAACTCCGACGCCGACAACGATGCGGTCCGCGCTGATCCGCAGGTGGACTACAGCCCCAAGGGCGTCGAGCACATCGAGAGCCAGACCAAGGCCTTCATCCAGCGCTGCGTCGACAAAATGGGCAAGGAATTCCTCGCCAATATCGGCACGGCCAGCGTCGTCAAGGATATGGACGCGCTGCGCGCTGCGGTCGGCGACGACAAGCTGACCTACCTCGGCTACTCCTACGGCACCCGGATCGGTTCGGAATACGCCGAGGCCTACCCGGACAAGGTGCGGGCGATGATTCTCGACGGTGCCGTCGACCCCAACGCCGACCCGATCCAGGCCGACATCGACCAGGCCGCGGCGTTCCAGCAGGCGTTCAACGACTACGCCGCCGACTGCGCCAAGGATCCGTCCTGCCCGCTGGGCACCGACCCGGCCAAGGCCGTCGACGTCTATCGCAGCCTGGTCGACCCACTGGTGAAGACGCCGCTGCCGACCGCCGACCCACGCGGTCTGGGCTACAGCGACGCGATCATCGGCACCATCATGGCGCTGTATTCGCCGAATCTGTGGCGGCACCTCACGCAAGGGCTGACCGAGATGACCAACGGCCGCGGTGACACCATGCTGGCGCTGGCGGACATGTACATGCGCCGTGACGCGCGGGGGCACTACACCAACGCCACCGACGCGCGCATCGCGGTCAACTGTGTCGACCAGCCGGCGGTCACCGATCGTCAGAAGATCATCGACGAGGACCGCAGGATGCGTGAGGTCGCGCCGTTCATGAGCTACGGCGAGTTCACCGGGCACGCCCCGCTGAGCACGTGCGCGTTCTGGCCGGTGCCCGCGACGAGCACTCCGCATTCCGCTTCGGCGCCCGGCCTGCCGCCCGTGCTGGTGATCTCCACGACCAACGACCCGGCCACGCCGTATCGGGCGGGTGTGGATCTGGCCAAACAGCTGGGCGGGGCGCTGCTGACGTTCAACGGGACTCAGCACACCGTCGCCTTCCAGGGCAACACCTGTGTGGACAACTACGCCGCCGCCTACCTGGTCGACCTGAAGCTGCCGCCGCCGGGTGCCACGTGCTGATTCTCGGAACCTCCGAGTTCACAAGGCTTTTGCGCCTGCGTCAATCCTCGTTATCGAGCGGGATCGCATCTGAGATCGAGGTGTGACCGGCTCGCTGACACACGGGCGCCCCAACCATGCGACGATGACAGCCATGGGACGCGCGAGTCGGACCGGCTCGGCGCTCTTTCTCTGCACCGTGCTGGCGGTTGGTGGCACGGCCCCGTCGGCCGCCGCTACTGGGGGCCCCGGGACCGGTCAGCCGACGGCGCCGCAGGTCGTGTGGAACAGCTGTCACCAGTTCCTCGGTGATTCGGCCACCGACATTCCCACCGCGCAGTGCACGACGGTGCCGGTGCCGATCGACGACGCGGATCCCGCTGGGCCCCAAGCGCAGTTGGCGGTCATCAAGATCCCGGCCAGCGGCGAGCGCATCGGCGCCATGTTCATCAACCCCGGCGGCCCTGGCGCCTCCGCGGTGGACTCGGCGGCCGGAATGGGCTACGCGCTGGCCGGCAGCCCCATCAACGAGCACTTCGACATCGTCGGGTTCGACCCGCGCGGCGTCGGCTACTCGACACCGCAGGTGCGCTGCCGCACCGATGCGGAATTCGACGCGTGGCGCCGCAACCCGATGGTGGACTACAGCCCGGCCGGGGTCGCCGCGATCGAGCAGATTTATCGCGACTATGCCAAGGAATGCGCCGACAAGATGGGGACCGCGTTCCTCGCCGGGGTCGGAACAGCCTCGGCGGCAAAGGATATGGACGCCGTCCGCCAGGTGCTGGGCGACGACCAGATCAACTACCTCGGGTTCAGCTACGGCACCGAGCTGGGCACTGCCTATCTGGCCAAGTTCCCCGAGCGGGTTCGCACGATGGTCCTCGACGGCGCCATCGACCCGGCGCAGGACACGGTGGACTCGATCATTCAGCAGATGGACGGCTTCCAGGTGGTCTTCAACGACTACGCCGCCGACTGCGCGAAGTCCGCTGGCTGCCCGCTGGGCACCGATCCGGCGCAGTGGGTGAACCGCTACCACCAGTTGGTCGATCCGCTTGCCGCCAAACCGGGACCGACGTCGGACCCGCGGGGCCTGACCTATCAGGACGCGATCACCGGCACCTTCAACGCGCTCTACGCGCCGCAGTACTGGAAGTTCTTGACCAGCGGCCTGCTGGGGCTGCAGCGCCAGACAGACGCCGGGGACCTGTTGCTGCTTGCCGACGAATACGAGGGACGCGACCCGTACGGGCGCTACCGCAACGGGCAGGACGCCTTCAACGCGATCCGCTGTGTCGACAGCCCGACGCCGACCGATCCGGCGGTGTGGGCCGACATCGACCGGCGCACCCGCGAGTCGGCCCCCTTCCAGTCCTACGGTCAGTTCACCGGATTCGCGCCCCGGGATCTGTGTGCCTTCTGGCCGGTGCCGCCGACGTC
This sequence comes from Mycolicibacterium sp. CH28, assembly GCF_004745805.1. GTDB lineage: Bacteria > Actinomycetota > Actinomycetes > Mycobacteriales > Mycobacteriaceae > Mycobacterium. The sequence continues at coordinate 682,498 of NZ_SRLQ01000001.1, forward strand.
GACACCGCATCCGGCATCCCCGGCTCCGCCCGGCAGTGTCGTCGTCGTGTCCACCACCCACGACCCCGCCACGCCCTACGAGGCCGGGGTCAACCTGGCCCGCCAGCTCGACGCACCGCTGATCACCTACGACGGCACTCAGCACACCGCGGTGTTCAACGGCAACGACTGCGTGGACTCGGCGATCGTGAACTACTTGGTCGAGCGGGCCGTTCCTGGCAACTTGAGCTGTTGAAAGCCAAGGTGCAGCAGCCCTGTAACACGGAATTAACACCCGCTGCATACGCTCGCGTCATGGACCGCCAGAAGGAATTTGTGCTGCGCACGCTGGAAGAACGGGACATCCGTTTCGTCCGGTTGTGGTTCACCGACGTGCTCGGGTTCCTCAAGTCGGTTGCGATCGCTCCGGCCGAGCTGGAAGGCGCCTTCGAAGAGGGCATCGGCTTCGACGGGTCCTCGATCGAAGGCTTCGCCCGCGTCTTCGAATCCGACACCGTCGCGCGCCCGGACCCCTCGACGTTCCAAGTTTTGCCGTGGGTGACGAGCGCAGGCCAGCACCACTCGGCGCGGATGTTCTGCGACATCACCATGCCCGACGGTTCACCGTCGTGGGCCGATAGCCGGCACGTGCTGCGCCGCCAGCTCGCCAAGGCCAGCGACCTCGGATTCTCCTGCTATGTGCACCCCGAGATCGAGTTCTTCCTGCTCGAGCCCGGCCCCTACGACGGCTCGGTGCCGGTGCCCGCGGACAACGGCGGCTACTTCGACCAGGCCGTGCACGATTCGGCCCCCAACTTCCGCCGGCATGCCATCGACGCGCTGGAGCAGATGGGCATCTCGGTGGAATTCAGCCACCACGAAGGCGCGCCGGGGCAGCAGGAGATCGACCTGCGTTACGCCGACGCCCTTTCCATGGCCGACAACGTGATGACGTTCCGCTATGTCGTCAAGGAGGTCGCCCTCGGCGAGGGCGTGCGGGCATCGTTCATGCCCAAGCCGTTCGCCGAGTATCCCGGCTCGGCCATGCACACCCACATGAGTCTGTTCGAGGGCGAGAACAACGCGTTCCACAGCCCCGACGACCCGCTGCAGCTCTCCGATGTCGCCAAGTCCTTCATCGCAGGCATCCTCGAACACGCCAGCGAGATCAGCGCGATCACCAACCAGTGGGTGAACTCCTACAAGCGACTGGTGCATGGCGGCGAGGCGCCCACCGCGGCTTCGTGGGGCGCGTCCAACCGCTCGGCGCTGGTACGGGTGCCGATGTACACCCCGCGCAAGGCTTCTTCACGCCGCATCGAGGTGCGCAGCCCCGACTCGGCGTGCAACCCCTACCTCACGTTCGCCGTGCTGCTGGCTGCCGGCCTGCGCGGTGTCGAGAAGAACTACGTGCTGAGCCCGCAGGCCGAGGACAACGTCTGGATGCTGACTTCCGAAGAGCGCCGGGCGATGGGCTATCGCGAGTTGCCGTCCAGCCTGGGTATCGCGCTGTCGGAGATGGAGAATTCCGAACTGGTCGCCGAGGCGCTGGGTGAGCACGTCTTCGACTACTTCCTGCGCAACAAGCGCGCGGAGTGGGAGGACTACCGCAGCAACGTCACCCCGTTCGAGCTGAAGGCTTACTTGTCGCTGTAGCCGACCGCTCGGGCGGCGCCAGGACAGGATCAACCCGGGAAAACCGCGGTGCGCTACCGTCGTGCACGTGGCCAAACCAGCGACGCAGCGCCCACGCGTGCCCAGCGTGGGTCGGCTCGGTCTGGTCGAGCCGACCGCCCCGGCTGACCTGGCCAGGCTGGGCTGGGACACCGATGCCCACGTCGAGTTGCTGTGGTCGCTGTCGCGGGCACCGGATGCCGACGCCGCGCTGCAGACCATCGTGCGGCTTGCCGAGGCGCTGGACGGTGACTGGCACCAATTGAACACCGCGCTGCTCAAGGACCGCGGACTGCGGGGCCGGTTGTTCGCGGTGCTCGGTTCGTCGCTGGCCCTGGGTGATCATCTGGTGGCCAACCCGCGTTCGTGGCATCTGCTCGAAGGCGCCGTGACGCTGCCCAACCCCGCACAGCTACGCCGGTTGTTCGACGAGTGCGTCGCCGATTCCGGCCCGTCCGCGGCGACGGTCATGCCGCGGTTGCGCACGCTCTACCGCGACCAACTGCTGATTCTGGCCGCACTCGACGTGGCGCCGACGGTGGAGAACGAGCCGGTGCTGGCATTCTCCACGATCGGTGAGCACCTGGCCGATATGGCCGACGCCGCACTGGACGCCACGCTGAAGGTGGCCAGCGCCTCGGTCTGCAAGGAAGGCGAGGCATCGCCCCGTATTGCCGTCATCGCGATGGGCAAATGCGGTGCACGGGAACTGAATTACGTCAGCGACGTCGACGTCATCTTCGTCGGCGAAAACGCCGACCCGGTAACGACCCGGGTGGCCGGGGAGCTGATGCGGCTGGCCTCGGACACGTTCTTCGAGGTCGACGCCGCGCTGCGCCCAGAAGGCAAGCAAGGTGCGCTGGTGCGCACCCTGGACTCCCACGTGGCCTACTACCAGCGGTGGGCCAAGACGTGGGAGTTCCAGGCGCTGCTGAAGGCCAGGCCGGCCGTCGGTGACCGCGAACTGGGGGAGCAGTACATCGCCGCCCTCATGCCGATGGTCTGGACCGCCTGTGAGCGTGAGGATTTCGTACCGGAGGTGCAGGCCATGCGCCGCCGGGTCGTGGCGCTGGTTCCCGCCGAGGTGCGTGACCGTGAGATCAAACTCGGCACCGGTGGCCTTCGCGACGTCGAATTCGCCGTCCAGCTCCTGCAACTCGTGCACGGCCGCACCGACGAGTCCCTGCACGTCGCGTCGACGGTGGATGCCCTGGCGGCGTTGAGCTCCGGCGGCTATGTCGGCCGCGACGACGCGGCCAACCTGACCGCGTCCTACGAATTCCTGCGGTTGCTCGAACACCGCCTGCAGTTGCAGCGGCTCAAGCGCACGCACCTGCTGCCCGCCCCCGACGATGACGAGGCGCTGCGCTGGCTGGCCCGCGCGGCGCACATGCGACCTGACGGCACCCACGACACCCTCGGGGTGCTTCGGGAGGAGCTCAAGCGTCAACACCTGCGGGTGTCGCGGTTGCACGCCAAGCTGTTCTATCAGCCGCTGCTCGAGTCGGTCGGCCCGTCGGTGGGGTTCGCCCCCGGTATGACGCCCGCCGCGGCCGAGCGGCAGCTGGCCGCACTCGGCTACGAGGGCCCGCAGAGCGCGCTGACGCACCTCGGCGCCCTGGTCAACCAGAGCGGTCGCCGCGGCCGGGTCCAGTCGGTGCTGCTACCCCGCTTGCTGGACTGGCTCTCTGACACCCCGGATCCGGACAGTGGTCTGCTGGCCTACCGGCGGGTCAGTGATGCGCTGTCCGAACAGCGTTGGTACCTGGCCACATTGCGTGACGAGAGTGCGGTCGCCAAACGCCTAATGCGGGTGCTGGGGACGTCGGCATTCGTGCCGGAACTGCTGATGCGCGCGCCCGAAGTGGTCCAGCAGTATGCCGACGGCCCGGGCGGTCCCAAACTTCTCGACGTCGACCCCGATGCCGTGGCCAGGGCGTTGATCGCCTCGACCGCGCGGCATCCAGACCCGGTGCGGGCTATCGCGGCCGCGCGCACCCTGCGCCGCCGCGAACTGGCCCGCGTGGCCTCCGCCGACCTGCTCGGCATGCTGGAGGTCCGAGACGTATGTGCGGCCCTGACTTCGGTGTGGGTGGCCGTGCTCCAGTCGGCGCTGGAGGCGGTGATCCGCGCGAACACCCCTGCCGACGGTGGCGCCCCGGCGCGGCTGGCGGTGATCGGCATGGGCCGCCTCGGTGGCGGCGAGCTCGGCTACGGCTCGGACGCCGACGTGCTGTTCGTCTGCGAGCCGGTCGAAGGCGCCGACGAATCCCGCGCGGTCAAGTGGTCGGGATTGATCGCCGAGCAGGTACGCACGCTGCTCGGAACCCCCAGCGCGGACCCGCCG
>NZ_SRLQ01000010.1 GCF_004745805.1 Mycolicibacterium sp. CH28
CCTGCTCGAGACGGGTGAACTTGTCAGAGTCGTTGCGCTGCTCGGTCAGCGCACCCATCGGCTGATCGGTGAACACGTCATACAGGCCGTCATAGGCCAGGTGATCGAGCATCGTCACGTCGCCGTACTTGAAACCTTCCCGGCTATTCATCAACAGATGCGGCGCCCGCGTCATCGACTCCTGACCACCAGCCACCACGACCTCGAACTCACCGGCCCGAATCAACTGATCAGCCAACGCGATCGCGTCGATCCCCGACAGACACATCTTGTTGATGCTCAGCGCCGGCACATCCCAGCCGATCCCGCCGGCCACCGCCGACTGACGAGCCGGCATCTGCCCCGCACCCGCGCTCAAGACCTGACCCATGATCACGTACTCGACCAACGACGCCGGAATTCCGGCCTTCTCCAACGCTGCCTTGATCGCGATCCCACCGAGATCACTGCCGGAGAAATCCTTGAGCGAACCCATCAGCTTGCCGATCGGCGTACGGGCTCCAGCAACGATCACCGACGTAGTCATTCCTACCTCCAAGGGCGTTTCGAGCCGCGGGAAAGCGGCTATTCACAGATCCCCCAAGTGTTGGATCCGATGTGGTTAGGTTACCTTTGCGTTATGACCGCTGATCAAGTTGATGCCCGCCCGGTTCTGGCCGGCGCGCTCGTCACGGCCGTTGACCACATCGGCATCGCAGTACCCGATCTGGACGTCGCGATCGAGTGGTACCACGAGCATCTCGGCATGATCCTGGTGCACGAGGAGATCAACACCGACCAGGGCATTCGCGAGGCCATGTTATCGCTGCGCGGCGCCGGCGCCGAGTGCGCCCAGCTCCAGCTGATGGCCCCGCTCGATGAGAGCTCCACCATCGCGAAGTTCATCGACAAACGCGGCCCCGGCATCCAGCAGATGGCCTACCGGGTCAGCGACCTCGACGCCATCTCCGAGCAGTTGCGCAGCCAGGGTGTGCGGCTGATCTACGAGGCTCCCCGGCGCGGGACCGCAAATTCGCGGATCAACTTCATCCACCCCAAGGACGCGGGCGGCGTGCTGGTGGAACTCGTCGAGAAGGCTGACGAGCACTAAGGCTGATCAGGACCACTTGCGCGTCGGAGAGCGGGTAGCGCGGTTGGCCCAGCACGCGGTGTGCCAATGCCGTCGGTCCTCCAGCCCCGTATCGCCCTGATCAACTGGCCAGACCACCACATGTGGTGTCGCTGAGCGGATTTCGTGATCACACCCTGGGCACCGGTAGTTTTTGAGGGCGCGCGCCGCGGGGATCGGGCGCACCTCGTAGTCGAATCCGTCGGGGCCCGGCTCAATTCGGCGCTGGAAGGGCAACGGCGGCAGGGCGGTTCCCGTCCGCCGCGCCGGTCTGCGCCGGGCCATCAGAAGAGCCGGAACTCGTCGCTGTCCATCCCACGCATCTGGTCGTAGTCGAGCGTGATGCATCGGATTCCACGATCAGTGGCCAGCGTGCGCGCCTGCGGCTTGATCTGTTGGGCCGCAAAAACACCGGCGACCGGGGCCAGCAGACTGTCACGGTTGAGCAGTTCGAGGTAGCGCGTCAGCTGCTCGACGCCGTCGATCTCGCCCCGGCGCTTGATCTCGACCGCCACACTGCGACCGTGCTCGTCGCGGCACAGAATGTCCACCGGACCGATGGCGGTCATGAACTCGCGGCGCACCAACGTGTAGCCGTCACCGAGCAGCTCGATGTGCTCGGCCAGTAGTTCCTGCAGGTGGGCTTCGACTCCGTCCTTGACCAGACCAGGGTCGATGCCGAGCTGGTGGCTTGAGTCGTGCTCGATGCCTTCGATGGTGATGCGCAACTGCTCACCGGCCTTGTTCTCCACCACCCACACCGGCTGCGGACCGTCATGCGCCTCAGTCAGCCAGCAGGGCGGGCTCATCCAGTTCAGCGGCTTGTAGGCACGGTCGTCGGCGTGCACGCTGACCGACCCGTCAGCCTTGACCAGCAGCAGTCGACGAGCCGAGGGCAGATGGGCAGTGAGCCGGCCGACGTAGTCGACGGTGCACTGAGCGATCACGAGGCGCACCGCCCAAGCTTAGGGTCTGATCCCGGCGAAGAATTAGGCTGGCGCCACCATGAGTTCCCAACCGAGCGTCGCGCAGCGGTTGGGCCGTGTTCTGGAGCGGGTCACCCGGCAGAGCGGTCGACTGGCCAGCACCCCGGCTTATGGGTCGTTGATACTGGGCAGGGTGTCCGAGAGCCCCGCCAAGCGGCGGGTGCGGATCCAGACGTTGGTCACCATCTTCATGCTGGTGGTGAACCTGATCGGGATCGCGGTGGCTGCCCTGCTGGAGACGGTGGCGTTCCCGGTGCCCAGCGTCCTGAGTGACGTGCCGGCGTGGCTCGCCTACGCGGCAGCCCCCGCCTATGCCGCGTTCGCCCTGGGGTTTGGCAGCTGGTGGATCACCACCCGCACGATGACGGACCTGCGCTGGGCCATCGAAGGTCGGCCACCAACCCGCCAGGACCAGCGCAACGTGTTCTTCACGCCCTGGCGAGTCGCCAGGGCCCAGTTGGTGCTCTGGGCCGTGGGAACCACCTTGTTCACAGCCCTGTACGGCATGTTCGACACCGACTTCATCCCCCGGTTGGCCTTCGGCGTCGGGGTGTGCGGGGTGGTCGTGGCCACCAGCGCCTACCTGTTCACCGAGTTCGCGCTGCGACCGGTGGCAGCTCAGGCGCTGGCCGCCGGTCCCCCGCCGCACCGGCTGGCACCGGGAATCATGGGCCGCACCATGACGGTGTGGGTGTTGAGCTCCGGCCTGCCGGTGATCGGCATCGGCCTCATAGCGATGTTCTCGCTGATCCTGCAGAACCTCACCAAGACCCAACTGGAAGTCGCGATCCTGATCGCCTCGGTGGCCACGTCGATCTTCGGCTTCCTCCTGACCTGGATTCTGGCCTGGATCACCGCAACCCCGGTGCGAGTGGTGCGCGCCGCGCTCAAACGCGTCGAGGAGGGTGACCTCGACACCAATCTGGTTGTCTTCGACGGCACCGAACTCGGCGAGCTGCAGCGCGGCTTCAACTCGATGGTGAACGGGTTGCGCGAACGCGAGCGGGTGCGCGATCTGTTCGGTCGCCACGTCGGGCGCGAGGTCGCCGCGGCCGCCGAGTTGCAGCGGCCCACGCTCGGCGGCGAAGAACGCCACGTCGCCGTGATCTTCGTCGATATCGTCGGATCCACCCAGTTCGTCAGCACGCTGCCGCCGATCGAGGTTGTCGGCCTGCTCAACCGTTTCTTCGCCGTCGTCATCGAAGAGGTCGACCGCCACCACGGGATGGTCAACAAATTCGAGGGCGACGCCACGCTGGCGATATTCGGCGCCCCGGTCACCCTGGCCAACCCCGAAAGCGACGCGCTGGCTGCGGCCCGCGCCATCGTGGGGCGCCTCGAACGCGAAGTGCCCGAATGCCCCGCGGGTATCGGTGTAGCCGCCGGCCAGGTCGTGGCCGGCAATGTCGGGGCCAACGAACGATTCGAGTACACCGTGATCGGCGAACCGGTCAACGAGGCCGCCCGGCTCTCCGAACTGGCCAAGTTCACCGACGGCCGCCTGTTGGCGTCTGCCACGACGGTCGAGAACACCTCGGAGGAGGAACGTTCCCGCTGGGTACTGGGCGAGTCGGTGACGCTGCGGGGCCACGAACAGCCGACCCGTCTGGCACTGCCGTCCTGACTCAGGCCACCGAGTGCTGCTGTCTCGGCTGGCCGTAGGTCGAATGACGGAACCGGGGCGCAGTGTTGGCGGCGAGCACATCTTCGGCGCTTCGGCCCGTCACCGATGTGATGAACTCCTGTGCCGCTCTGGGCGACCCGATTCCGGGCAGCGGAGTCGGGTCGGAGAGCAAACCGAACAGGGCCGACCCGAATTCGGGCCTTGCCGCCGCGGCCGGGAAGCCGGCGGGGCCCACTGTCCACCATGTCGGTTTTCCGCTAGTGACGTCGGAGCCAGCGTGTAAAGGTCGACGTATGTATGACGATTTCGACCGCTGCTACCGGGCCGTCCAGTCCAAGGATTCCCGGTTCGACGGCTGGTTCGTCACCGCGGTGCTGACCACCGGGATCTACTGCCGGCCCAGCTGCCCCGTGCGGCTGCCCTTGGCGCGCAATGTCTGTTTCCACCCCACCGCGGCGGCAGCGCAGCGAGCTGGCTTCCGAGCCTGCAAACGGTGCCGGCCGGATGCTTCACCCGGGTCGCCCGAGTGGAATATCCGCGGTGACGCCGTGGCGCGCACGATGCGGCTCATCGCCGACGGCGCGGTGGACCGGGAAGGCGTCACCGGACTGGCCGCGCGGATGGGCTACACCGCGCGACAGCTCGAGCGCATGCTGCAGGTGGAGGTCGGTGCCGGACCACTGGCTCTCGCCCGGGCCCAGCGCGTCCAGACTGCACGGGTTCTGATCGAAACCACCGATATGACGTTCAGCGATGTTGCGTTCGCGGCGGGGTTTTCCAGCATCAGGCAGTTCAACGACACCGTCCGGGCGGCCTGTCACACCACGCCCACCGAGCTGCGCCACAAAGCCGCGCGCCGCAACGCGCCAGGCCTCCCTGCCGGTAGTCAGTCGCTTGCGGTTCGGCTGCCGGTGCGGGCTCCATTCGCTTACGCGGGTGCGTTCGGGCATCTGGCGGCCGGTGTGGTCCCCGGGTGCGAGGAGGTCCGCGATGGCGCCTACCGGCGCACACTGCGCTTGCCGTCCGGGCACGGGGTGGTGAGCCTGACCCCGCAACCCGATCACGTCCAGTGCACGCTGGTTCTCGAGAACGTTCGAGACCTGTCCACCGCGATCGCCCGCTGCCGGCGCCTGCTCGATCTCGATGCCGATCCCGAAGCAGTCGTCGACGTTCTCGGAGCGGACGCCATGCTGGGTCAGGTGGTGGCCAAGGCCCCAGGTCAACGCATCCCGCGGGCCGTCGACGAGCAGGAGCTGGCGATTCGGGCCGTGCTGGGACAGCAGGTCTCGACCAAAGCTGCCCGCACCCATGCGGGACGGCTCGTCAACGCCTACGGCAGCCCGGTCACCGATCCACACGGCGATCTGACCCACACATTTCCCAGCTGCGCACAGCTGGCCGACATCGACCCCGCTCACCTGGCCATGCCCGATGCTCGTCGGCGCTCCGTGTGCGCGCTCATCGCGGCGCTGGCCAGCGGCGAGCTGGTACTCGACCCGGGCTGCGACTGGCAACGAGCCCGCGATCAGCTGCTGGCGCTGCCCGGGATCGGGCCGTGGACGGCGGAGATCGTGGCGATGCGGGGCCTCGGCGATCCTGACGCTTTCCCCGTCAGTGACCTGGGCGTACGGCAGGCGGCCAAACGCCTGGGCTTAGCCACCGACGCGCGCTCGCTGACCGAGCACAGTAACCGCTGGCGGCCCTGGCGCTCGTACGCCGTCCAGCATCTGTGGACCACGTTGGACCACTCCGTGAATCATTGGCCACCGAAGGAGACGATGAAATGACGCCCATGCGCTACCGAACCGTCGAGAGCCCGGTAGGGCCGCTCACCCTCGCCGGTGACGGAACGACGTTGATGCATCTGAGGATGGTGGACCAGTCATACGACCCCGACCGATCCGGCTGGCAACCCGCCGATGACGGAGCGTTCGCCGAGGCGGTCGAGCAGCTGACCGCCTATTTCGCCGGCGAGCTCACCGAATTCGATCTCGACATGCACCTCACGGGCACGGAATTCCAGCGCAAAGTCTGGGCGGCACTGCGCACCATTCCCTATGGGGAAACGCGGTCCTACGGAGAAATAGCCGCACAGATCGGTTCGCCGACCGCGTCACGCGCCGTCGGACTAGCCAACGGGCGAAATCCGATTAGCATCATCGTGCCGTGCCACCGCGTTATCGGATCAACCGGAGGATTGACCGGATACGGCGGCGGAATTGAGCGCAAACGCGCACTACTAGCGCTGGAGAAAAGCCTCGAAGTCACCGAATTCTCGCTATTCGACTAACAGCGCGTAGCGCACTGATAGTGCGTGAACCGGTCGAATTGAATATGCCCGTGAAATGGAAACACCCCCCGATTTCTCGGGGGGTGTTTCACTAAATTGTGTTCGGCGGTGTCCTACTTTTCCACCCGTGTTGGGTAGTATCATCGGCGCTGGCAGGCTTAGCTTCCGGGTTCGGGATGGGTCCGGGCGTTTCCCTGCCGCTGTGGCCGCCGTAACTTTATTTTTTTGGTTGCCCCTGGTTTTTGGTGGTGGGGTGGGTGTTGTGGTGTGTGGTGTGGTTGCGGGCGTCTGTGTGTTCTTACTTTTAACCGAAATCAATGGTGTTTTGTTTTGGTTGTTGTAAGTTTTCGGCCGGTTAGTGCCAGTTCCCTGAACACCTTGCGGTGCGTATAGGTCTGGTCTATCAATCCCGTGGTCTGCGGGGGGCCTTATCCCTCTAAAAGGGTGAGAAGCCTGGTCTTGGAGAAGGTTTCCCGCTTAGATGCTTTCAGCGGTTATCCTGTCCGAACGTGGCTATCCAGCGGTGCCCCTGGTGGGACAACTGGTGGACCAGAGGTTCGTCCGTCCCGGTCCTCTCGTACTAGGGACAGGTTTCCTCAAGCTTCTGACGCGCGCGGCGGATAGAGACCGAACTGTCTCACGACGTTCTAAACCCAGCTCGCGTGCCGCTTTAATGGGCGAACAGCCCAACCCTTGGGACCTGCTCCAGCCCCAGGATGCGACGAGCCGACATCGAGGTGCCAAACCATCCCGTCGATATGGACTCTTGGGGAAGATCAGCCTGTTATCCCCGGGGTACCTTTTATCCGTTGAGCGACACCCCTTCCACTCAGAGGTGCCGGATCACTAGTCCCGACTTTCGTCCCTGCTTGACGTGTAGGTCTCGCAGTCAAGCTCCCTTGTGCACTTGCACTCAACACCTGATTGCCGTCCAGGTTGAGGGAACCTTTGGGCGCCTCCGTTACATTTTAGGAGGCAACCGCCCCAGTTAAACTACCCACCAGGCACTGTCCCTGAACCGGTTTCACGGTTCGAAGTTAGAAGTCCAATACGATCAGAGTGGTATTTCAACAACGACTCCACCCACACTGGCGTGTGAATTTCACAGTCTCCCACCTATCCTACACAAACCGTATCGAACGCCAATACCAAGCTATAGTGAAGGTCCCGGGGTCTTTTCGTCCTGCCGCGCGTAACGAGCATCTTTACTCGTAGTGCAATTTCGCCGAGTCTATGGTTGAGACAGTTGAGAAGTCGTTACGCCATTCGTGCAGGTCGGAACTTACCCGACAAGGAATTTCGCTACCTTAGGATGGTTATAGTTACCACCGCCGTTTACTGGGGCTTAAATTCTCAGCTTCACCCTTACGGGTTAACCGGTCCTCTTAACCTTCCAGCACCGGGCAGGCGTCAGTCCGTATACATCGTCTTGCGACTTCGCACGGACCTGTGTTTTTAGTAAACAGTCGCTTCTCACTGGTTTGTGCCACCCCCCACCGCTGCCGGCAGCTAGTGCCATGACAGTAGGAGGTCCCCCTTCTCCCGAAGTTACGGGGGTATTTTGCCGAGTTCCTTAACCATAGTTCACTCGTACGCCTTGGTATTCTCTACCTGACCACCTGTGTTGGTTTGGGGTACGGGCCGTGTGTGTGCTCGCTAGAGGCTTTTCTTGGCAGCAGAGGATCACCGAATTCGCCTCACTCGGCTATGCATCACCTCTCAGGATTATGAACGACGGATTTACCTATCGTCCTCCCTACCGGTTTGCCCCAGTATTACCACTGACTGGTACGGCTACCTACCTGCGTCACCCCATCGCTTGACTACTACCAGAGAAGGTCCCGCGCAGCCCTGCCAATCCTCACACCCGAAGGTGATCGGTAACGACAGTTTTGGGCGGTTAGTACCCCTGATTCATCATGGGCGCTCACACACGGGTACGGGAATATCAACCCGTTGTCCATCGACTACGCCTGTCGGCCTCGCCTTAGGTCCCGACTCACCCTGGGCGGACTGGCCTGCCCCAGGAACCCTTGGTCTTTCGGCGGGCAAGGTTCTCACTTGCCTTATCGCTACTCATGCCTGCATTCTCACTCCCACACCCTCCACCACTAGATCACTCTGCGGCTTCACCGGATGCAGGACGCTCCCCTACCCAACGACACAAGGTCGTTGCCGCGGCTTCGGCGGTGTGCTTGAGCCCCGCTACATTATCGGCGCACAATCACTTGACCAGTGAGCTATTACGCACTCTTTCAAGGGTGGCTGCTTCTAAGCCAACCTCCTGGTTGTCTCTGCGACTGCACATCCTTTTCCACTTAGCACACGCTTAGGGGCCTTAGCCGGCGATCTGGGCTGTTTCCCTCTCGACGCACGGAGCTTATCCCCCGCCGTCTCACTGCTGCGCTCTTAGACTCACCGGCATTCGGAGTTTGGCTGACGTCAGTAACCCTGTGGGGCCCATCGGCCATCCAGTAGCTCTACCTCCGGTGAGAAACACGCAACGCTGCACCTAAATGCATTTCGGGGAGAACCAGCTATCACGGAGTTTGATTGGCCTTTCACCCCTACCCACAACTCATCCCCTCAGTCTTCAACCTAAGTGGGTTCGGGCCTCCACGCGGTCTTACCCGCGCTTCACCCTGGCCATGGGTAGATCACTCCGCTTCGGGTCCAGAACACACCACTACACCACACACTCTTGTGTGGATACGCCCTATTCAGACTCGCTTTCGCTACGGCTACCCCACCCGGGTTAACCTCGCGACATGTCCCTGACTCGCAGGCTCATTCTTCAAAAGGCACGCCATCACCCCACCACGAAGGAGGGCTCTGACGGATTGTAGGCACACGGTTTCAGGTACTATTTCACTCCCCTCCCGGGGTACTTTTCACCATTCCCTCACGGTACTAATCCGCTATCGGTCATTGGGAAGTATTCAGGCTTACCGGGTGGTCCCGGCAGATTCACAGCAGATTTCACGGGCCCGCTGCTACTCGGGAACCCATCACAGCAGAGAACATGTTTTCACCTACGGGGCTCTCACCCACTACGGCAGACCATCCCAGGCCACTTCGATTAACACATTCTTTTCTGACTGCTGCCCAGACCGGCAGATCTGAGAAGACAGGCCCCACAACACCGCACACACAACCCCTGCCGGGTATCACATGCATACGGTTTAGCCATCCTCCGCGTTCGCTCGCCACTACTAACGGAATCACTTACTTGTTTTCTCTTCCTACGGGTACTGAGATGTTTCACTTCCCCGCGTTCCCCCCCGCACCCTATATATTCAGATGCGGGTGACACGACATCACTCGTGCCGGGTTTCCCCATTCGGACATCCTCGGATCAACGCTCGGTTGACAGCTCCCCGAGGCTTATCGCAGCCTCCTACGTCCTTCATCGGCTCCCAATGCCAAGGCATCCACCATGCGCCCTTAAACACTTACAACACAAAAAACCAATTCGAAAAAAGAAATTGCACATCAACACACAACCAACCACCACCCCAAAGGGCACTGATCACCTGCGTGCTAGATGCTCGCAACCACTATCCACAAATCAAACACCACACCCCACCACCAAAGCAGGGCAACAACACGCCGATACCACCCAACGGTGACACCACCCGGAACCCCGGGCACGGGCCTGTTGTCTCAAAGCCCAATAGTGTGTCTGATGGCCACCACCCACCCCCACCCCAAACAGGGCAGAAACAGACGATGTTTTCCGCTTGTCGCGCACCAGAACCTGAAACCCACTACAGGCCAGGCCCATCCAACGAATCGCTGCACTCACCGAACCCCCACACGATGTGGGCGGGGCGCAGTCTCGTGGTGCTCCTTAGAAAGGAGGTGATCCAGCCGCACCTTCCGGTACGGCTACCTTGTTACGACTTCGTCCCAATCGCCGATCCCACCTTCGACGGCTCCCTCCCCGAGGGGTTAGGCCACCGGCTTCGGGTGTTACCGACTTTCATGACGTGACGGGCGGTGTGTACAAGGCCCGGGAACGTATTCACCGCAGCGTTGCTGATCTGCGATTACTAGCGACTCCGACTTCACGGGGTCGAGTTGCAGACCCCGATCCGAACTGAGACCGGCTTTAAAGGATTCGCTCCACCTCACGGCATCGCAGCCCTTTGTACCGGCCATTGTAGCATGTGTGAAGCCCTGGACATAAGGGGCATGATGACTTGACGTCATCCCCACCTTCCTCCGAGTTGACCCCGGCAGTCTCTCACGAGTCCCCACCATTACGTGCTGGCAACATGAGACAAGGGTTGCGCTCGTTGCGGGACTTAACCCAACATCTCACGACACGAGCTGACGACAGCCATGCACCACCTGCACACAGGCCACAAGGGAACTGATATCTCTACCAGCGTCCTGTGCATGTCAAACCCAGGTAAGGTTCTTCGCGTTGCATCGAATTAATCCACATGCTCCGCCGCTTGTGCGGGCCCCCGTCAATTTCTTTGAGTTTTAGCCTTGCGGCCGTACTCCCCAGGCGGGGTACTTAATGCGTTAGCTACGGCACGGATCCCAAGGAAGGAAACCCACACCTAGTACCCACCGTTTACGGCGTGGACTACCAGGGTATCTAATCCTGTTCGCTCCCCACGCTTTCGCTCCTCAGCGTCAGTTACTGCCCAGAGACCCGCCTTCGCCACCGGTGTTCCTCCTGATATCTGCGCATTCCACCGCTACACCAGGAATTCCAGTCTCCCCTGCAGTACTCTAGTCTGCCCGTATCGCCCGCACGCCCACAGTTGAGCTGTGAGTTTTCACGAACAACGCGACAAACCACCTACGAGCTCTTTACGCCCAGTAATTCCGGACAACGCTCGGACCCTACGTATTACCGCGGCTGCTGGCACGTAGTTGGCCGGTCCTTCTTCTATAGGTACCGTCACTTGCGCTTCGTCCCTACTGAAAGAGGTTTACAACCCGAAGGCCGTCATCCCTCACGCGGCGTCGCTGCATCAGGCTTGCGCCCATTGTGCAATATTCCCCACTGCTGCCTCCCGTAGGAGTCTGGGCCGTATCTCAGTCCCAGTGTGGCCGGTCACCCTCTCAGGCCGGCTACCCGTCGTCGCCTTGGTAGGCCATCACCCCACCAACAAGCTGATAGGCCGCGGGCCCATCCCACACCGCAAAAGCTTTCCCCCACCAGGCCATGCAGCCAGCAGGGTGTATTCGGTATTAGACCCAGTTTCCCAGGCTTATCCCAAAGTGCAGGGCAGATCACCCACGTGTTACTCACCCGTTCGCCACTCGTGTACCCCGAAGGGCCTTACCGTTCGACTTGCATGTGTTAAGCACGCCGCCAGCGTTCGTCCTGAGCCAGAATCAAACTCTCCAAACAAAAACCCCTCGACCAAACGAGGCAGAATTCGAATCAGAAAAATCTGACCTAACAAAAAGACACCAAAAACTGGCATCAAAAAACAAAACCACCCATTCAAAAGGAAGACGAGGAGTCCCCCAAAACAAGTGGCAAAAACAACAAACAAAAACCACCAAACACACTATTGAGTTCTCAAACAACACACCCAGCAAACCTCACCGGCCGCGCAAACCACCCCGCGGCTTTCGCCGCTTGCGGTAGTGCGGACAGTTGGAACACCCCGGAGACCGGGAGTATTCCTTGAAGTTGCCGTCGCGCTCTCCGGGCTGTCCGTGTCGCGGCGACGTGGATTAAGTTACGTGAGTGCTAACTGGGAGTCAAATCGCCTGCTAGATCGGGGTTTCTAAGCCAACAGCAGGCGTCAAACGCGCTGCACCCCAGCCACATTCCGCTTCCCCCGGCGCAGCACCAGCCAGCGGCCGTGCAGAAAATGGGACGGTTGTGCCACCCAGTCGTCGCTGTCGATCTTCACGTTGTTGACCGACACCCCTCCCTCGCTGATGGTGCGCTTGGCTTCCTTCTTGCTGGCCGACAGGCCCGTCGCCACCAGTAGGTCCACGATGCCGTCCGGGCCGCCCGGCGCAAGTTCAGCCACTGAGGTCTCCCGCAATGCCGCGGCCAGGGTCGGCTCGTCGAGCTGGTCCAGTTCGCCACGCCCGAACAGCGCCTGCGACGCGTGTTCCACCGCCTCGGTCGCGCCCTGGCCATGCACCAAGGTGGTCAGCTCCCGGGCCAGCCGGCGCTGCGCGGCGCGCTCGTGCGGTCGGCTGGCCGTGGCCTCCTCGAGCTCGCCGAGTTCCTCGGCTGACAGGAACGTGAACCAGCGCAGATACCGGATGACGTCGGCGTCGGCGGCGTTCACGAAGTACTGGTACCAGGCGTAGGGACTGGTCATCTCCGGGTCCAGCCACAGGCTTCCGCCGCCGGTGGACTTGCCGAACTTGGTGCCGTCGGCCGATGTGACCAATGGCACGGTCAGCGCATGAACAGTCGTACCTAACACCTGACGCACCAGCCGGACGCCGGCGATGATGTTGCCCCACTGGTCGGAGCCGCCGATCTGCAGCGAGCAGCCGTACCGCCGGTTGAGCTCGACATAGTCGTTGGCCTGCAACAGCATGTAGCTGAATTCGGTGTACGAGATGCCTTCGCCGTCCAGGCGCCGCCGGATCGTGTCGCGGTCGAGCATCACGTTGACTGAGAAGTGCTTGCCGACATCCCGCAGGAAGTCGATCGCGCTCAGCCGTGCGGTCCAATCGAGGTTGTTCTCCACGACGGCTCCGCCGGGCGAATCGTCGAAATCCACGAACCGCTCCAGCTGGCCGCGTATCCGCTCCGCCCACTGAGCCACCGTGTCGCCGGTGTTCAACGCCCGCTCACCATTGTCGCGAGGATCACCGATCATGCCGGTGGCCCCGCCGGCCAGCACGACCGGCCGATGCCCGGCGCGCTGAAAGCGCCGAAGTGTGAGCAACGGCACCAGATTTCCCGCATGCAGGCTCGGGGCCGTGGGGTCGAACCCGGCGTAAACGGTCATCGGTGGTTGCGCGGTCGCCGCGGCGAGCGCGTCGATATCAGTGGACTGGGCGATCAGTCCGCGCCAGTTCAACTCGTCCAGAATCGTCGTGCCCATGGGTTGATCTTCCCGTATGGCGCGCGTTCAGTCGCTCGCGCCCGGCCTTGGGGCACGGGGACTACGTCGGTAGGCCGACACTTCCGGACGGCCGGTCAGCCACAACCGCCACGGCCGATCGGCCGCCTGCGACACCCCGACTCGTGGCCCGGCGGTGTCCGGCCCGCCGTCGCCCAGTTGCAGTGTCACCGGCGATCCGGCGTCGAACAGGTCGAGACCGTAGTCGTCCATCGTGATGCCCAACGCAGAGCACAGGTTGCCCGGGCCGCGCGCCAGGGCGGTCGGGCGGACCGCTGGACCACGGCGACCTTGGGCATCATCGAATCCCGCCTCGATCGCGGCCGCGCGCAACAGCACCGCCGCCGCGGCACCCTCCGGTCCGCACGTCACGTTGCCGCAGACATGGATGCCGTGGCTGCGGTAGGTGTAGAGCCGGCCGGCCGGTCCGAACATGACCGCGTTGCGCATCCCCGGGCCGCGGAACGAATGCGAGGCCGGGTCCGGCCAGGGTCCGTCCGGCGGACCACCGTAGGCCTCGACTTCGACGATCAGCGCACTGACACCGCGGCAGCTGATCACACCGCCGAGCAGCAGGCGGGCCGCCGATACCGGATCGGTATCCAGCAACGCGACGCTCACCGGAGGTGATTCTGCCCGAAGCGTTGACCTGGCAGTACCCGAGGAGGATTATTCACCACGTGATGAGTTCATCTGGCGATGAATTACTGCCGAGCGATGTCGACGCCGCCGTGCATGTCGAACACCTACGGGTAGTCCGCGGCAAGCGGGTCGCCCTGGAGGATTTCTCGGTGCTGATCGCCCGCGGAACCGTCACCGGACTGCTCGGCCCATCCGGTTGTGGCAAGACCACACTCATGCGCAGCATCGTCGGCACCCAGATCGTGGCGTCGGGGACCGTCACCGTCCTGGGCCATCCGGCGGGCTCCCCCGCCCTGCGCCGCCGGGTCGGCTATGTCACCCAGGACCCGACCATCTACAACGATCTCCGGGTCATCGACAACGTCCGCTACTTCGCGGCCCTCTACGGCGCAGCTCCGGCAACCGCCGACGCGGCCGTCGACGGCGTCGGGCTACGCGATCACGCCGGGGCCTACTGCGCAAACCTGTCCGGCGGCCAGCGCGCCCGGGTGTCGCTGGCCTGTGCGCTCGTTTGCCAACCCGACCTGCTGGTGCTCGACGAACCGACCGTCGGCCTGGACCCGGTGCTGCGCGTCGACCTGTGGGAACAGTTCCACGCGCTGGCCCGCCGCGGCACCACCCTGCTGGTGTCGAGTCATGTGATGGACGAGGCCGACCACTGCGCCGACCTGCTGCTCATGCGGGAGGGCCGGCTGCTGAGGCACACCACCCCCGACCGCCTACGAAAGGAGACCGGATGCAGGTCGCTGGAGGAAGCGTTCCTCTCCGTCATCAGGCACAGCACCGCGCCGTCGGCAGGCTGAGCCCCCGCGCCTACCTGGCTACCAGCACCCGGATACTGCGCCAGCTGCGCGGTGATCGCCGCAGCGTCGCGATGATTCTGGTGGTGCCCAGTGCGGTGATCACGCTGATGTACTTCATGTTCGCCGATGTGCCGACCGCGCCGGGCCGAGTCTCGCCGTTCCATACCGCCTGCCTGATTCTGCTCGGCCTGTTCCCGCTGTTCGTGATGTTCCTGATCACCTCGATCACCATGCAGCGCGAACGGGCCTCGGGCACGCTGGAACGGATCCTGACGACACCGTTGCGCCGCCTGGACCTGCTGGCCGCCTACGGCACGGCGTTCTCGATCGCCGCTGCTGCCCAGGCGATCCTGGCCTGCGTGGTGTCGTTCTGGTTGCTCGGCTTCGACACGAAGGGCAACCCCGCCTGGGTGTTCGTCATCGCGGTGATCAACGCGGTCCTCGGCGTCGGGCTGGGACTCTTGGCAAGCGCATTCGCCCGCACCGAGTTTCAGGCCGTGCAATTCATGCCGGTCGTCATCGTCCCCCAGTTGCTGCTGGCCGGGATCATCGTGCCGCGCCACCAGATGCCGACCTGGCTGGAATGGATCAGCAACGCCATGCCTGCCAGCTACGCGCTGGATGCCCTGCAGCAGGTCAGTGCCCACACCGAGCTGACCGGCGTCGCGGTCCGTGACATGTTGGTGGTCCTAGGTTTCGCGGTGCTCGCCCTGGCGCTGGCGGCGGCGACCCTGCGCCGGCGGACGCCGTGACCACGCAGGCCAAGCGGCCCGGTCGCCCGCCCGGTACCTCCGATGCCCGCGACCGGATTCTGACCAATGCACGAGAGTTGTTCGCCCGAAACGGTTTCGACAAGACATCGGTCCGCGCGATAGCTGCCGCCTCGGGCGTCGACTCGGCCCTGGTGCACCACTACTTCGGCACCAAACAGCAACTGTTCGCCGCGGCGATCAACATCCCGATAGACCCCATGACGGTCCTCGGGCCGCTGCGCGAGACCCCCGTCGAGGACCTCGGCCGCGTGTTGCCGTCAATCCTGTTGCCGCTGTGGGATTCCGAGATGGGTACCGGCCTGCTCGCCACCCTGCGATCGCTGTTGGCCGGCTCCGAGGTCGGCCTGATCCGGTCGTTCCTGCAGGAGGTGATCACCGCCGAGATAGCCCCGCGGGTCGACAACCCGCCGGGCAGCGGACCGCTGCGGGTGCAGTTCGTGGCGTCCCAACTTCTGGGAGTGGCGATAGCGCGCTACATCGTCAGGGTCGAACCCTTCGCGTCACTGGCACCGGAGCGGGTCGCCGAGACGATCGCACCGAACCTGCAGCGCTACCTCACCGGGGAACTGCCGCAACTGTAGGTTGCGCGACGATCAGGAGCCGGATCGTGCCATCAGGCGCTCGTGCTCCTCGGGTCCGACGTCGACCGCCTCGTCGACCAGCAGCACCGGGATACCGTCTTCGATGCGGTAGGCCTTGTGCAGCCGCGGGTTGTAGAGAAGTTCGTCGTCGATGAGCACCAGCGGACCGCGGTCAGCCGGACACACCAGGATCGTCAGCAGCTTGTCGTTGAGCACGGCGATTACGGGCTTGGCGGGGCGACCGGGGCGACGGGGGCACTGCCCCCGATGGCCGGGTTACCGTCGCTGGGCATCTGACCGGCACCCATCACAGCATTGTTCTGCTGTCGCTGCTGCGCCTGCTGCAGGATCTGCATCTGGGCATAGATCCTGTTTTGATACGCCAACGTGTCCAGGAGTGCGTCGATCAGCGGTTTCTGGTTCGGGCGGTAGTTCAGCGCATTCTGGATCTCGGCGATGTTGGTCCGCGACGGCTTGATGCCCTGGGCCCGCAGCTTCATCACCTGCTTGATCAGATTCGACAGCTGGCCGCCGCTGGCGCCCTGGTCGTACTCCTGATCGATGAACATCAACAGCTGATCGGCGCTCTGGAACTGCGGTAGCCCGGAGTCGGAGTTCGCGGTCGCCGACGGCGTCGCGGGAGTGGTGGTGCCCGGATCAGCCAGCGCCTGTACCGAGCCGAACCCGACCAGCAGACCAGCGGTGAGCGCACCGATCGTCGTGCCGCGGACGGCGCGACGCCAGTGACGTGTAACGGTCTGCGCTGTCATGAATCCTCCGACGCGTGGGCACCTGTGACTATCGGCGAGCCTAACAGCGCCGCACGACCTGGGCAGAAGCTCAATCCTGCGTACCGCAGAGCTGGGCACGTGCCGATGCCACGAAGCGCTTGTACTTCCCCGTATCGGGGTCGAGTTGCCAGGCGTTACGCGATGCCTTGGGTACTCCGGCGGCGCGCAACGCCGACACCGTCGGCCGGTAGGTGGCGCTGAGCGGGATTTCCGGCACGACATGAATGAGATCCGGGGCCAGCCCAACCGGGATAGCGGCGACCGCCTCGGTCAGGTCCGCAACGGTCACCGTCGCCCCGGGCCGAAGCGTGATGGCGGTGACCGCGATCACGCCGCCGGCTACCTCGACGCCGTAGGTCGTGGCGATGTCAACCGCCGCGATGCGGCTGACCGCATCGGTGATCGGCTCGGGAAACACCACCCCGCGCGCAGTTCGGATCAGCATGGGCCGATTCCCGAGCAGCCAGAAGTCGCCGTCGGCGTCCCGCCGGAACACGTACTCGGTGGAGATCCAGGTGTCGCCCGGAGCGAACACACCCCGCTTGACCAACGCCGTCGGGTCGATCGGCCCCCACGGACGGGCCAGCAGCACACCGACCTGGTTGGGCTCGGCGACCGCGACGAACCCGCGTTCGTCTTCCATGATCAGGTCTTCGCCGGCGTCGTAGGCGGCCAGTTCGACCTGCCCGGCGCCGGGCAGCGGGCGGCCCTTGCTGCCGACCTTGGCGCCGGCCACGTTGGCCAGCACCGCCTGCCCGTCGGTGGTAGCGAAGAACTCCACGATGTTGGCCGGTGTGAAGGCCTCGACGGTCCGCTGCCACAGCCCGGTCGGCATCCCCGAGCCGATGAACAACCGCACCGGATGGTTGCCGTGCAGGCTGAAGTTCGGGTCGTCGACGACGTCGCGCAGCATCGTCCAGGTGTAGGACACCACGGTGACCC
This sequence comes from Mycolicibacterium sp. CH28, assembly GCF_004745805.1. Lineage (GTDB taxonomy): Bacteria > Actinomycetota > Actinomycetes > Mycobacteriales > Mycobacteriaceae > Mycobacterium. The sequence continues at coordinate 17,608 of NZ_SRLQ01000010.1, forward strand.
CGTATTGGCGGATCTCGGCCAGGAAGCGGTCCGGGCACAACCTCCGCGATAGCGCGATCCGCGCGCCGCCCACCACCGCGCCGCCCAGGCTGACCAGCAGTCCGGACTGGTGGTGCAGCGGGGTCAGGCAGTACACCGTGTCGCTGCGACCAAGGGCAGCCGCCGACGCGGTGCCGAACGCCGACAACGCCCAGCGATAGTTGGTGATCTGCTTGGGCACCACCTCCCCGCCGACCGTGCTGAACGCAATGAACGCCAGGTCGCGGGCGAAGCCGGGGTTCGGCCGGTACCAGCCCGGAAACTCCACGGCGTCCGGGTTGATCTGCTCCATGTCGATGACGTCACTGTCGTCGGGCAGGTTCAGGTCGCGAGATTCGCCGCCGCCGAGAACCAGGACCTGCACGGGCAACCGCAGCGCCGCCGCCAGATTGCCGGGGTCGGTGATGACCTGGGTGACCCCGCCCAGCCGGGTGGCCACGGCAAGGTCGGCGTCCGGCGGCATCAGCACGGCCACGGCCCCGAGCCGGGACAGCGCGGCGATCGCCACCAGCGCCGACGGTCGGGTGTCCATGAGCACGCCGACCCGAACCCCTTGCCGCACGCCGACCGCGATCAGGCCGCGGACCACGTTGTTGATCCGGCGGTTGACCGCCTCGTAGGTGTGGACCCGGCCGTCGAAGAGCAGGAATTCTCCGTTCGGCGCGCCGCCGGCCTGCTCGTCGATGATGCGGCCCAAAGAGATGCGGGTGTGGTCGTTGATCTGGCCGAGCCGAACCAGCCGTGGCAGGGTGCGGGCGGTTTCGACGGCCAGGGTGCGCATCGACTTGTTGGCGTTGACCACCGCGTCGGCCGCGCCGCGGGCCAGCGACAGCGCCAGCCCCGACGCCTCCGCCACCCCGTGCATGACCCGGGAGCTCAGCGCCACGCCGGACTCGGAGAGTTCGCCGTCGCTGTCTTGCATGGGTTCGATGTTGGCCGGACGCGAATCCTGGCCGGACAGCCACAACACCCACCCCGCCACCGTCGGCCAGGAGGTGGTGGCCGCCTTGGAGCCGACGACCAGGCCGAAGTGGCCGGCCCGGATCATCGCCTCGTAGACCTCGGCAGTGGGCGCGGCGCGCCGGATCCCCCGCACCGATGCCGGCTGGCCGATGTCGTCGACCTCGCCGATGAACGCCAGCACCGGACAGGTGATATCGGTCAGCGTCACCAGCTGGCCCTTGATGGCGAAGCCGCCGGTCATCATCCGGTTGTGGGCGATGAATTGCTTGAGCAGCTCGGAGATCGCCGGACCGGACCAGGCGATCCAGCCCTCCTTGTCGAGGAAGCGGCGCTGTTGTTCGCGCGGCAGCAGTGCCTCGCGGTCGTGGAGCTGAAGCAGGAAGTCGACGCGCGCCTTGGCGGTCTTGAGCGGATCGAGCATCTGGAAACCGGTGCGAGCCAACCACCCCGGGACGTCGATGTGGTTGAAGACGTGATCGGCCATGAAGTCGGCGGCTACCGCGCCGAAGTTCGGCGGAATGCCCATCGGCAGCGCCGCCAGGGTGTCGACCGGGGACCCGAACGCCACGATGCTGGCGATGTCCTTGGACCGGCGGTAGGCGGCAGTCTGATAGCAGAACATGCCGCCCTGCGAGTAGCCGACCAGGTGCACACCGTGGCCGGTGATGTCCTTGACGGTGTCGATGGCCTCGCCGAGCGCGACGATGTGATCGGTCAGCGTGCGCTCCATGCCGCCTTCGACCTCGTCGGGTGATCCGAAGTCGATCACCCACGGATCGATGCCCGCCGCGTGCAGGATGCCGACGGCGCCGTCCTCCTGGGTGACGTCCCACATGTTGGCCGACATCATCATCGGATGGACCATCAGCACCGGCGGGCCGGCCGGCGGCTGACCGGGCCGGTTGTCCGGCGGGAAGTAACGCCGGAGCTTGTACATCGGTTTGCTCTCGACGATCTGGAACGGCGAGGGCACCACACCGGTTTCCAACCCACCCCAGCGCAGAACCTCAAAACCGTTCTGCGCCGTGGCCATCAGGCGCTCCATCGGCCTGGTGACCGCCGACAAGTTCAGATCCACGGCTCTCCCCTGTCCACCATCGTTGCTGCGTGAGGCCCCGACAGCCTGCACATCATGGCACAAGGCCGGTCGCCGGCCTGCTGGTTTGAGACCGCCCACGATCCCGGCTCTCGCCCCCACTAGGGTCATGTCAGTGGCACACCTGCTCGGCGCCGAAGCCCTCCATCTCGAATATCCGACTCAAGTGGTCTTCGAGTCCGTGACCCTCGGCGTCAACGAGGGCGCCCGGATCGGAATCGTCGGACGCAACGGCGACGGCAAATCAAGCCTGATGGGAATGCTCACCGGGCAGATCACCCCGCACGCGGGACGGGTGACCCGCCGCGGCGGGTTACGGGTCGTCGCGCTCGACCAGGCCGATACCCTCCCCCCGGATGCCGCGGTTGGCACGGTGCTCGTCGGCGACCTACCCGAGCACGAGTGGGCCGGCAATCCCCTGGTGCGCGACGTGGTTGCCGGGCTGGTGTCCGATATCGACTGGCAGCTGAACGTGTCGGCACTCTCCGGCGGACAACGCCGCCGGGTACAGCTGGCGGCGCTGCTGATCGGCGACTGGGACGTGATCGCGCTGGACGAGCCGACCAACCACCTCGACATCGAGGGCATCACCTGGCTGGCCGAGCACCTCAAGAACCGGTGGGCGCGCAACTCCGGCGGGCTGTTGCTGGTCACCCACGACCGCTGGTTTCTTGACGAGGTCGCCACCACCACCTGGGAGGTGCACGACGGGATCGTCGAACCCTTCGACGGCGGCTACGCGGCGTACGTATTGCAGCGGGTCGAGCGGGACCGCGTCGCGGCGGCCTCGGAAGCCAAGCGGCAAAACCTGATGCGCAAGGAACTCGCCTGGCTGCGGCGCGGCGCACCGGCACGGACATCCAAGCCCAGGTTTCGCATCGATGCGGCCAATCAGCTCATCGAAGACGTGCCGCCGCTACGCAACAACGTCGAACTGGCCAAGCTGGCGACCGCACGGCTCGGAAAAGATGTCATCGACCTGCTCGACGTGTCGGTGTCCTACGCCGGCAAGCCGGTGCTGCGCGACATCGAATGGCGTATCGGTCCCGGTGAGCGCACCGGCATCGTCGGGGCCAACGGCGCGGGCAAGTCGACGCTGCTGGGTCTGATCGCCGGGACGGTGGAGCCCGACGCCGGGCGCGTCAAACGCGGAAAGACGGTCCGCCTGGCGATGCTCGACCAACAGTCCAGCCAGCTCACCGAGATCGCCGGGGATATGGTGCGCGAGGTGATCGGCCGGCTCAAGGCCGGCTACCTGGTCGAAGGCAAGGAGATGACGCCCACCCAACTGTTGGAGCGCTTGGGCTTCCGCCGCGACCAGCTCTCGGCCCGGGTGGGTGAACTCTCCGGCGGTCAGCGCCGTCGCCTGCAGCTGATGCTGACGCTGCTCGAGGAACCCAATGTGCTGGTGCTCGACGAGCCAACCAACGATGTTGACATCGACATGCTCTCGGCCACCGAGGATCTGCTGGACTCCTGGCCGGGCACGCTGATCGTGGTGTCCCACGACCGCTACCTGCTGGAGCGGATCACCGATCAGCAGTACGCCATTCTCGACGGCCACCTGCGCCATCTGCCGGGCGGTGTCGACGAGTATCTGCGCATTGCGGACCGTCACCGCGATGGGGTGAGCGCGACCCCGTCGGCCGGCGAACCGGCCGCCCAGCCGACCCTGTCGGGGGCCGAATTGCGCAGTGTGGAAAAGGAAGTCGCGGCATTGGACCGCGCCCTGACCAAGTTGTCCGATCGGGTCAACGCCAAGCACGTCGAGCTGGCCGAGCACGACCAGTCCGATCATGTGGGCCTCGGCCGGCTGACCCAAGAGCTGCGGGCGCTGGAGGCCGAGGTGGCCGAGAAGGAGAACCGGTGGCTGGAGTTGTCGGACCTGATCGAGTCAGGCAGTTGATGGTTCGGGGGCGACTTCCGGCATCGGGAACACCCGCACCAGCAGCAGACCGCTCATCGCGATGATTCCGGCAATCAGGATGCTGCGACTCACGCTGATCTGCTGCGCGACCACACCGAAGCCGAAACTGCCCAACGCCATCGCCCCCTGCTGGACGAGGGCGTAGATCGACGTCATCAGTCCGCGCATGTCTTTCGGCGCGTTGGTCTGGACGGCGAACTGGTGACTGACAGTCAACACGCTCCAGGAGAACCCGAACACCACCAGAAACGATGCATCCAGCGCCATGCTGTCCCAACGGCTGATACCGATCGCGGCGAGCGAGAAGAAGGCCACCGCGACGGTCGACGTGGGATTGAGCCGGAGGTGGCGCTGCAGCAGCGGCATCAGGGACACGCCCGCGGTGGTTCCGACACCCAAGGCCGCCAACAACCCGCCGAACCCGATGGCCCCGGTCTGGATGTTCTCCTTGGCCTCCAGCGGCAGCAACGCCAACACACCCGCGCACGGGCCCATCTGCAGCGCGCACCGGATCATCGGGCCATACAGCTGTGGAGATCGCTTCAGGACATTCCAGCCCTCGCGAAGTGAGCGACTCGCCATAGCCGACTTGTCGGTCTCACCGTCACCGGTCTTGGGACGGTTACGGAACCTGATCAACGTGATGATCATCAGAACGTGCGACAGAGCCCTGGTGAACAACACCACTGCGGCGCCGGCCAGACCCATCAGGTAACCGCCGAGGATGGGCCCCAGAGTCTGGGAGATCTTGTTGCTCAGCGAGTTGAAGGAGATGGCGGCGACCAGCTTGTCCTCCGGCACGAATTCTTGCAGGAAGGGCTTCCACGCCGACTGCTGGGCCACCAACCCGACACCAACCAGAAACAACAGCGACAGCACCGACACCGGGGTGAACTCCCACCCACCGGTCAGGGCGATGACGCCCATGACCCCCGTTATCACCAGCATCCAGGCCTGCGAGGCCAACAGCACGGTGCGATGTCCCAACACATCGCTGGCCACGCCGAGCGGGACACTGAAAAAGACGAACGGCAGGCTCATCACCGTCTGCACCATGCTGACCAACACGGGGTTGTCGGTCAGCGACGTCATCTCCCAGGAGACGCCGAGCATCAGCATCACCAGGCCGAGGGTCAGGACGAGATTGGCCGACCACAGTTCGGTGAACTGCCGTTGGCGAAAAAGCTCGTACCCCAACCCGGGACCCCTGCTGGCCATGCCGGAAAGCTATCAGGGGTCGCGGTGGTCAGCGACGAAGCTTGATCCGCAATTCGTCGGCTGTTTCGCGCACGACGCCCAGCTGGCGGGCGACCTGCACCGGGGCGGTGCCGCCGCGGGCATCGCGGGAGGACACCGACCCTTCGACGGTGAGCACCTCCCGCACCTGCGGTGTCAGCGCCGGGCTGAGCTGTCCCAGCTCGTCGTCGGTCAACTCGGCCAGCCCGACCCCGCGCCCCTCGGCGGTACGCACCGCCGCGCCCGCGGTCTCGTGTGCCACCCGGAATGGGACACCTTGACGCACAAGCCATTCGGCAATGTCAGTGGCGAGGGTGTAGCCCGCCGGAGCCAGCGCGGCCATCCGCTCGGTGTCGAAACGCAGGGTGGCGACCAGCCCGGCCATCGCGGGCAGCACCAGCTCCAGCTGTCCCACCGAGTCGAACAGCGGCTCCTTGTCCTCCTGCAGGTCGCGGTTGTAGGCCAGCGGCTGGGCTTTGAGGGTGGCCAGCAGACCAGTCAGGTTGCCGATCAGCCGCCCGGACTTGCCGCGGGCCAGTTCGGCGATGTCGGGGTTCTTCTTCTGCGGCATGATCGAACTACCGGTCGACCACGCGTCGTGCAGGGTGACGTAGCCGAATTCGGTTGTGCTCCAAAGGATGATGTCCTCGGCCAGCCGGGAAAGGTCGACGGCGATCATGGCGAGCACGAACGCGGCCTCCGCGGCGAAGTCGCGGGAGGCAGTGGCATCGATCGAGTTCTCGGCCGCCGCGGCGAATCCCAGCTCCGCGGCGATGGCGTCGGGGTCCAGCCCCAGCGACGAGCCGGCCAGCGCACCCGAGCCGTACGGGGACACCGCGGTGCGCCGGTCGAAGTCGACGATACGGTCCACGTCGCGCAGCAACGGATGGGCATGGGCCAGCAGATGGTGGGCCAACAGCACCGGCTGAGCGGCCTGCAGGTGGGTCTTGCCCGGCATGATCGCGGTCGGGTGCGCGGCGGCCTGGGTGGCCAGCGCCGACACCACCTCAAGCGCGCCGTCGGCAACGCGGCCCATGGCGTCGCGCAGCCACATCCGAAATAGCGTGGCCACCTGGTCATTACGCGACCGGCCGGCCCGCAGTCGGCCGCCGAGGTCAGCGCCGACCCGGTCGATCAGGCCGCGCTCGAGCGCGCCGTGCACATCCTCGTCGGTGACCAGCGGGGCGAAGCTGCCGTCGGCGACATCGGTGCCCAAACTGTCCAGGCCCGCCAGCAACCCGTCGCGCTGTTCGTCGGTCAGCAGCCCGGCGCGGTGCAGCACCTTGGCGTGCGCCTTGGACGCGGCGACGTCATAGGGTGCCAGCACCCAGTCGAAGTGGGTGGATTTACTCAGTGCCGCGAGCGCGGGCGCCGGCCCGTCGGCGAACCGCCCACCCCACAGCGAGCCCTCGTTGGTGCTCACTGCTACTTGCCTGCCAGGTCCCGGCGCGCGGCGATCTTCGACGACAGGCCGTGCACGTGCACGAAACCCTTGGCCGACGACTGGTCGAACGTGTCCCCCTCGTCGTAGGTGGCCAGATTGAAGTCGTAGAGCGACTCGGGGCTGCGGCGGCCGTTGACGGCGATGTGCCCACCGTGCAACACCATCCGAATCTCGCCGGTCACATGTTCCTGGGTGTTGGCGACGAATGCCTCCAGCGACCGCTTCAGCGGCGAGAACCACAGACCGTCATAGACCAGCTCACCCCACTTGCGGTCGGTCCCCCGCTTGAACCGGCCCAGCTCCCGCTCCAGTGTGACGTGCTCGAGCTCGGTGTGCGCGGTGATCAGCGCCATCGCGCCCGGCGCTTCGTAGATCTCGCGGCTCTTGATGCCGACCAGCCGGTCCTCGACGACGTCGAGCCGGCCGACACCCTGAGCGCCGGCTCGCCGATTCAGCTCGACGATGGCCTCCAACACGGAAACGCCGCGCCCATCTACGGATACCGGCACCCCCTCCTCGAAGCCGATGATGACCTCGTCGGGGGTGTTCCAGTTGAGCGTCGGATCCTCGGTGTAGTCGTAGACGTCCTTGGTCGGCGCATTCCACAAATGCTCCAGGAAGCCGGTCTCGACCGCACGGCCCCACACGTTCTGGTCGATGGAGAACGGTGAGCGCTTGGTGACGTTGATCGGGATGTCATTCTGCTCGGCGAACGCGATGGCCTTCTCCCGGGTCCACGCGTAATCGCGAACCGGGGCGAGGACCTCCAGATCGGGCGCCAGCGAGGCGAAGCCGACCTCGAACCGGACCTGGTCATTGCCCTTGCCGGTGCAGCCGTGCGCGACGATCCCGCCGCGGTGTTCGCGCGCCGCGGCGACCAGGTGCTTGACGATCAGCGGCCGGCTCAGCGCCGACACCAGCGGATAACGGTCCATGTAGAGGGCGTTGGACTGGATGGCAGGCAGGCAGTAGTGCTCGGCGAACTCGTCGCGAGCGTCGACCACGACGGCCTCGACGGCGCCGCAGTCAAGGGCGCGCTGGCGAACGACTTCCATGTCCTCGCCGCCCTGGCCGAGGTCGATGGCCACGGCCACCACCTCTTTGCCGGTCTCCTTGCCGATCCAGCTGATGGCCACCGAGGTGTCCAGACCGCCGGAATACGCCAAGATGACGCGTTCGGACATGAAGTGCTCCTTTACTTGTGGGCTTGCGTGTGGGCTGGTGGTTAACGGATGTTCTCGAACATGGTGGCCAGTTGCGCGCCGGTCATCGGCTCGCGGGCCACTACAAAAATGGTGTCGTCGCCGGCGATCGTGCCCACAACGTCGGGCAACGCCGCGCGATCGATCGCACTAGCAAGATAGTGCGCCGCCCCCGGCGGGGTGCGCAGGACTGCCAAGTTGCCGCTGGCATCGGTGGACACCAGAAGATCGACAAGCAGGCGGGCGACGCGCTCGGTGCCACCGGACACCCCGCGCACCGGACTGCCGTCCTCGGGCACGACGTAGACCCCGACGCCGCCGTCGGCGCCCCGCAGTTTGACCGCGCCGAGCTCCTCGAGGTCGCGCGACAGGGTCGCCTGGGTGACGTCGATACCGTCGTCGGCCAGCAGCGCCGCGAGCTCGCTCTGGCTGTGCACCGAACGCGACGACAGGATCGAGACGATCCTGGCCTGCCGCCCGGCGCGGGTGGAACTGACTTCGGTGCTCATCGGTTGTCCAGTAACCAGACCAGTAGGGCCTTCTGGGCGTGCAGCCGGTTCTCGGCCTCGTCCCACACCGCGCTGTGCGGGCCGTCGATCACCTCGTCGGTGATCTCCTGGCCTCGATGCGCCGGAAGGCAGTGCAGCACAACGGCTTCGGAGTCCGCATGGGAGAGCAGGCCGGCGTTGAGCTGGAACGGCCGGAACGGCCCAACCCGGTCCAGGCCGTCGTTCTCCTGCCCCATCGACGTCCAGGTGTCGGTGACCAACACGTCGGCACCCGTGGCGCCGGCCACCGGATCTGCGGTGAGGGTGACGGTGGCACCGGTCTGCTGCCCGCGCCGCTCGGCGGCAGCGACGAACAACGGGTGGGGTTCGAAACCGGCCGGCGCTGCGATGGTCACGTGGATGCCGGCGGTGACCCCACCCAGCATCAGCGAATGGGCCATGTTGTTGGCACCGTCACCGAAGTAGGTCATCCGAAGCCCGGCCAGTGAACCCTTTCGCTCGGCCAGGGCCTGCAGATCGGCCAGCACCTGGCAGGGGTGGAACTCGTCGGACAGGGCGTTGACCACGGGAACCGTTGCCGCCGAGGCCATCGCGGTGAGTCGCTGCTGGGCGAAAGTGCGCCAGACGATCGCGTCGACGTAGCGCGACAACACCCGTCCGGTGTCCTCGAGCGTCTCTTCGCGGCCGAGCTGGGTGGCCCGGCCGTCGACCACCACGGCGTGCCCGCCCAGCTGGGCGATGCCGATCTCGAAGGAGAACCGGGTGCGGGTGGAGTTCTTGTCGAAGATCACCGCGACCCCCCGGGGGCCCTCCAGCGGTCGCCGGCTCATCGGGCTCTTCTTGAGCTCGGCGGCCAGCGCCAGAACCTCAGCCTGTTCCTGCGGGCTCAGGTCGTCATCGCGCAGGAAATGCCTCGGGACGCTCATAGGTTGGCCTCATCCAGGATCGCGGGCAGTGCGGTCAGGAAACTGTCGATCTGATCCTCGGTGATGATCAGCGGCGGCGCGAGCCGCACCACGTTCGGCGCGGCGGCGTTGACCAGGAATCCGGCAGCGCGAGCGGCAGTTTCGACGGCCTTACCCTGCGGCGCGGTGAGGACCACGCCGCGCAGCAGGCCCCGGCCCCGGACGTGGTCGACGAGCGGATGTTCGAGCGACTCGATGCCGTGGCTCAGGGTCTTGCCGAGCGCATCGGCGCGCTCGACCAGATCCTCGGCGGCCAGCACCCGCAGGACCGCGAGCGCGGCCGCGGTGCACACCGGGTTGCCGCCGAATGTGCTGCCGTGCAGGCCCGGCGTCATCAGGTCGGCTGCCGGCCCGATCGCCAGGCACGCCCCGATCGGCAATCCCCCGCCCAGCCCCTTGGCCAGGGTGACGACGTCGGGGGTGATCCCGTCGTGCTGGTGGGCGAAGAACGTACCGGTGCGCCCGACCCCGGTCTGGACCTCGTCGAGGACCAGGAGGGCGCCGTGGCGGCTGGTGATCTCCCGTGCGGCGACCAGATACCCCGCCGGCGGGACGACGACGCCACCCTCCCCCATGATCGGTTCGAGGAAGACCGCGGCGGTCTCGTCGGTGACCGCGTCGGCCAGGGCGCCGACATCGCCGTACGGGATGTGGGTGACGTCACCGGGCAACGGTTCGAAGGGGGCCTGCTTGGTGGGCTGGCCGGTCAACGCCAGCGAACCCATGGTGCGGCCGTGAAAAGCGTTCTGGGCGGCAACGAGTTTGGTACGCCCGGTGAGCCGGGTGAGCTTGAAGGCGACCTCGTTGGCCTCGGTGCCGGAGTTGCAGAAGAACACCCGAGCCTCGGTGCCCAGCTGGTCGACCAGCGCTTCGGCCAGCGCCACACCCGGTTCGGTGGCATACAGATTGGACGTGTGCCCCAGGGTATTGAGCTGGGTCGTGACGGCCTCGATGATCGCCGGGTGACGATGGCCGAGGATGTTGACCGCGATGCCACCCAGCAGGTCGAGATAGGATTTGCCGTTCTCGTCGGTCACCACCGCACCGTTCCCGCTGACCAGTGCCAGCGCCGGGGTGCCGTAGTTGTCCATCATGACGGCGGACCATCTGTCCAGGAGTGTCATTCGCTAACCACCTTCGTGCCGGTGCCCTCATCGGTGAACAGTTCGACCAGCACGCAATGCTCGACTCGGCCGTCGATGACGTGCGCGCTGGGTACCCCGCCCTCGACAGCCCGAAGGCAGGCCTCGATCTTGGGGATCATGCCGGTCTCCAGGCGGGGCAGGAGCTCCGTGAGGGCAGTTGTGTTGATCTGGCTGACCAGGGAGTCGCGGTCGGGCCAACGGGTATAGAGACCTTCGACGTCGGTGAGCATCAGCAGCTTCTCGGCGCCCAGCGCCTCGGCGACCGCCGCCGCGGCAGTGTCGGCGTTGATGTTGTGCACCACCCCGTCGGCGTCCGGGGCGATCGTCGAGATCACCGGAATGCGGCCGGCGGCAATGAGATCCAGCACAGCGGCGGCGTTGACCCGCTCGACGTCGCCGACCAGGCCGATGTCGGTGACGACCCCGTCGACGGTCACGCCGCGGCGCACCGCCGTCAACAGCTGAGCATCCTCGCCGGTGATCCCGACGGCGTAGGGGCCGTGGGCGTTGATCAGGTTCACCAGTTCGCGACCGACCTGGCCGAACAGCACCATCCGGGCGATGTCGAGCACCTCAGGGGTGGTGACCCGGAAGCCGCCCTTGAATTCGCCTGGGATGCCGAGCCGTTTGAGCATCGCGCTGATCTGCGGTCCGCCGCCGTGCACCACGACCGGGTGGATGCCGACGTTGCGCAGGAACACCATATCGGCGGCGAAGGCGGCCTTGAGCCGGTCGTCGGTCATCGCGTTGCCGCCGTACTTGACGACGACGATCTTGTCGTGCAGCGCCGCGAGCCACGGCAGCGCCTCGGCCAGTACCTCGGCCTTGGCGACGGGGGCGGTCATGAGCTGTAGGCCGAGTTCTCTTCGACATAGGCGTGCGACAGATCGGTGGTGCGGATGGTCGCCTGACCATCGCCGAGCTTCAGATCGACGGTGACGTCGACGTCGGCGCCCGCCAGATCCACATCGCGGGCGCCGGGAGCGCCAGCACCGTCGATACAGACCGGGAAGCCGTTGAACGACACCGAGATCCGCTGCGGGTCGAGCGCGAACGGCACCATGCCGACCGCGGCCAGCACCCGGCCCCAGTTAGCGTCGGAACCGAACAGCGCCGTCTTGACCAAGCTGTCGCGGGCGATGACCCGCGCAGCGGTCACCGCGTCGTCGTCGCTGGGCGCGCCGGTGACGGTGATCGCGATCCGCTTGGTGACACCTTCGGCGTCGGCCTGCAGCTGTGCGCACAGGTCGTCGCACACCCGCAGCACGGCGGCGTCCAGGTCTTCCTGACTGGGGGTGATCTCGCTGGCGCCGGAGGCCAGCAGCAGCACGGTGTCGTTGGTCGAGCAGCTGCCGTCGACGTCAAGACGATCGAAGGTCTTGGCGGTCGCCCGGCGCAGCGCCGTGTCCAGCGCGGCGGAATCGGCGACGGCATCGGTGGTCAACACCACCAGCATGGTGGCCAACGAGGGGGCCAGCATGCCGGCACCCTTGGCCATGCCGCCGACCGTCCAGTTCTCCCCCGACGCGGGAGTATGGTGCAACGCAACCTGTTTGGGCACGGTGTCGGTGGTCATGATGGCGCGGGCGGCCTCTTCGCCTCCGGTGAGCCCGCCGGCGAGTTCATGGACGATCTCGGTGATGCCACTGCGCACCTTGTCCATCGGCAGCCGGTCCCCGATCAGGCCGGTCGAGCAGACCGCGACTTCGATCGGCCCGGTCTCGGTACCCCAGTCCGACAGCGCGGCGGCCAGCGCCTCGGCGGCGGCGTGGGTGTCCTGAAACCCTTCGGGTCCAGTGCAGGCGTTGGCGCCGCCCGAGTTCAGCAGGACCGCGCGCAGCCGGCCGGTGGTGAGCACCTGCTGGCTCCACTGCACCGGAGCGGCCTTGACCTGATTGCGGGTGAATACCCCGGCCGCCGCGTAGTCGGGACCTTCGCTGAACACCAAAGCCAGGTCCAGCGCACCGGACTTCTTGATGCCGGCGGCGATTCCGGTGGCACGGAATCCGGCGGGCGCGGTGACGCCCTGGTTCCGAACCAATTTCGTACTCTCCACGAGCGTCACGGTGCCACTCCCACGATCGTCAGTCCGTCAGTTTCCGGCCAGCCCAGGGCGAGGTTCATCGATTGCACCGCCGCACCGGCGGTACCTTTCACGAGGTTGTCGATCGCACACACCGCGACCAATACCCCGGCGTCGGCGTCGAGAGCCACGGCCAGCTGCGCGGCATTGCTGCCGATCACCGCGCCAGTGCGGGGCAACTGGCCCTCCGGCAGCAGGTGAATGAACGGCTCTGCGTCGTAAGCCTTTTCATATGCGGCACGGATCTGCGACAACGACGCAGTCGTGCGGGCGGTGCAGGTGGCCAGGATCCCACGTGAGGTGGGGATCAACACCGGGGTGAACGAGACGGTCACGTCCCGGTCGGTCACGGCACGCAGGCCCTGGGCGATCTCGGGGGTGTGCCGATGCGCGCCCGCGATGTTGTAGGCCCGTGCCGAGCCGATCACTTCCGAGCCCAGAAGGTCGACCTTGGCGGCCCGGCCGGCACCGGAGGTGCCGCTGACCGCAACGACGGTGACGGCTGGCTCGACGAGATCTTCGGCGACCGCGGGCAGCAGCGCGAGCAGGGCCGCGGTCGGATAGCAGCCGGGCACCGCGACCCGGGTTGTGCCGCGCAGTTTCTCCCGACCGCCAGGCAGTTCGGGCAATCCGTAGGGCCAGCTGCCGGCGTGTGCGGAGCCGTAGAAGCGTTGCCAGTCGCCGGCGTCGGTGAGCCGGAAGTCGGCGCCGCAGTCGATGATCAGGGTGCCCTCGCCGAGTTGTTCGGCCAGCGCTGCGGAGTGGCCGTGCGGGAGCGCCAGAAACACCACGTCGTGACCGGCCAGGATGTCCAGATCGGTGGGCTCGAGCACCCGGCCGGCCAGCGGCAGCAGGTGCGGGTGGTGTTCACCGAGATGGGTACCCGCGCTGGCGGCGGCCGTGAGCGCACCGATGCGCAGTCGGCCGTCCGCATAGGCTGGATGCCCGAGCAGAAGGCGCAGGATCTCGCCACCGGCATAGCCGCTGGCACCGGCAATCGCCACCGAAGTCACCCAGCGATTCTGCATGGTTATGCAGCGGTATGCAAATTCATTCTTTTCGGCATCGTCGAGATCCACCTACTGGTGCCATCTACTCGCAAGAGTTCGCCCGTTTGTCGGTTTGGGCGAACGCTGACTCAGGCTCGGAGTGCGGCGCCGAGGCGTTCGGCCGCCGCAGCCACCGCGGCATCGCGGGCGGCACTGGCCTCGTCCTCGGTCAGCGTCCGGTCCGGCGCCCGGAACCGCAGCGCCAACGTGACCGACTTGCGGTCCTCCCCGACCTGCGGGCCGGTGTAGACGTCGAACAGCGCGACGTCCTCCAACAGATCGCCGGCGCCGTCGCGAACCGCGTCGATCACCGCCTGGGCTGCGACGTCCCCGGCCACCACCAGGCTGACATCCTGGAAGACGGCCGGGAACGGCGAGACTCGAGGCGCGGGCAGGGTCTCGGTGATCGGCACACCGTCGAGGTTGATCTCGACCGCACAGGTGCCCTTCGGCAGTCCGGAACGCTCGATGACCGCGGGGTGCAACTGCCCGGCATGACCGACGACTCGGCCGGCGACGAGCACCTCGGCGCAGCGGCCCGGATGCCACGGCAGCTGCTGCGCGGCCCGCAGGGTCACCTCGACACCACAGGCCCGAGCGATCACCCGAACCGCCTCGAACGCGTCAGCGGCCTCGGCCGGGCGACCCGGTCCCCACGGCCCGCGCGGCTCGCGCAACCCGGTCAGCACGGCACCGACATGTACGGGCTGATCGGGCAGCGAGGCGTTCAGCTCCGCAATCTCATCCTCGGTCGGCCGGCGGTGCGTCGGGATCAGCTCGAGGCGCCGGGTCTGCTCGGTCGGGTGCACGACCTGCGCGATGGAGAACAGCGCGACGTCGACGAAGCCACGGGACACGTTGCGGGACAACGCTTCCAGCAGTGCCGGCAGCAATGTCGTGGCCAGGTGTGGCCGGTCGGCTTCCAGTGGGTTGAGCACCGAGGTGGTCGCACGCCGCGGATCACCGTCCGGCAGGCCCCACGTGTCGAAAACACCGGCCGGCAGGAACGGGGTGGGCAGTACCTCGACGTATCCGGACAGGGCCAGCGACTTGCCGATGGCGCGACGGCGTTGCTGCCCCGCCGTGAGCCCGCGGCCGGCCGGCGCGGTGGGCAGCACGGAGGGGATCTTGTCCAGCCCCTCCAGCCGCAGTACCTCCTCGACCAGGTCGGCGGGCTGCACCAGATCGGGCCGCCAGCTCGGTGGGGTCACTACGAGGATGTTCGGGTCAGCCTCGTCCTCGACGACGCGGGCCCCGATCTGGGTCAGCCGGTTGAACGCGGCGCCACCTTCGTACTCGACGCCGGCCATCCGGTCGGGCAGGTCGAACCGCATCCGCACCGGGGCCGGAGACCAGTCCGCGCGGGGCGGGTCGCCCCGCCAGTCGGTCAGCCTGGGTTCGACGGTGCCGCCGGCGATCTCGGCGAGCAGCGCCGCGCAGCGATCCACCGCAGCGACCGAGATCGCCGGATCCACCGCACGCTCGTAGCGGCGACCGGCCTCGCTGACCAGGTGCAGTCGGCGGATCGTGCGTGAGACCGTCGCCGGGTCCCAGACCGCCGCCTCCAGCAGGATGTCGGTGGAGTCGTCGTCGATCTCGGTGGTGCCCGCACCCATCACGCCGCCGATCGCGGCGGTCGCGACATCGTCGACGATCAGCACGTCACCCGGATCGAGCTTGCGTTCGACGTCGTCGAGCGTGACGACGGTCTCCCCCGGCTTGGCGAACCGGACGATGAATTCGCCGTTGATGCGGCTGCGGTCGTGGGCGTGCATCGGGTGACCGATTTCGAGCATCACGTAGTTGGTGACGTCGACCGCCGGTGAGATCGGCCGGATGCCAGAGAGCATCAGCCGCCGGCGCAGCCACCACGGAGACAGCGCCTTCGGGTCGATGCCGGTGACCGGACGCAGCGTGAACCGGCTGACACCGGTGCCGGGTTCGATGGTCACCGGCAGCGCCGGGCCCTCGGCGGGCAGCGGCGCAATATCGGCCGGATCGACGTAGTCGAGGTCGTAGGCGCAGGCGATCTCCCGGGCGATCCCGCGCACCGACATGCAGTAGCCGCGGTCCGGGGTGATCGCCAGGTCGAAGATGACGTCGTCGAGGCCGAGCACGGCGATGCCGTCCTCCCCCGGCTCGGCGGTCCCCGGCGGCAGCACCAGGATCCCGGCGTGGTCGGTGCCCAAGCCCAGCTCCGCCGCCGAGCAGATCATGCCGTCGGAGAGCCTGCCGTAGGTCTTGCGGCTGGCGATGTAGAAGTCGCCGGGCAGGGTGGTGCCGGGCAGCGCCACCACGACGGTGTCGCCGACGGCGAAGTTCGTTGCACCGCAGACAATGTCGCGATCCTGCGATTCACCGACGTCGACCTTGCACGCCCTGATGGGCTTCTTGAACTCGGTGAGCTCCTCGATCGAGGTGACTCGCCCGACGGTGAGCGGTCCACTCACCGGCCCCAGGGTGATGATGTCCTCGACCTCGTGGCCGACCCGGATCAAGGCCTGTTCCAGGTCGTGCGGCGGCACGTCCCAGCCGGGGGCACCGTGCTGAACGACCTCGCGTAACCAGCTATAGGGAAGGCGCATCAGACCCCGACCCCGACCCCGAACGGTAGCGAGAACCGCACGTCGCCCTCGACCATGTCGCGCATGTCGGGGATGCCATTGCGGAACTGCAGGGTGCGCTCCAGGCCCATGCCGAACGCGAAGCCTGAGTAGACCGCCGGGTCGATACCGGCAGCGCGCAACACATTCGGGTTGACCATGCCGCAGCCACCCCACTCGACCCAGCCGGCTCCGCCCTTCTTGTTGGGAAACCAGATGTCCACCTCGGCCGACGGTTCGGTGAACGGGAAGAAATGCGGGCGCATGCGGGTGCGTGCGCCGGGGCCGAACTCCGAGCGGGCAAACGCATCCAGCGTGCCGCGCAGATGCGCCATGGTCAGACCTCGATCGACAGCGAGGCCTTCGACCTGGTGGAAGACCGGGGTGTGGGTGGCATCGAGCTCGTCGGTGCGGAAGGTACGCCCGATCGAGACGATGTAGACCGGCAGCTCACGGTCCAACAGGGTGCGGACCTGAACTGGCGAGGTGTGGGTGCGCAGCAGCTGCCGTGATCCCTCCGGAGCGATGTGGAAGGTGTCCGATTCGCTGCGGGCCGGATGGTCGGGCGGGAAGTTCAGCGCATCGAAGTTGAACTGCTCGGTCTCCACCTCGGGACCTTCGGCCAGCTCCCAGCCCATCGCGACGAACGTATCGGCGATGTGCTCGGCCAGGATCGTGATCGGATGACGCGCGCCGATGGGCTGGCGGGTCGAGGGCAGCGTGACGTCGATGGCCTCGGCCACCAGCACCGCCGCGTCACGTTCGGCCCGCAGTGCCGCCAAGCGTTCGTCATAGCTGCGCTGGGCGTCTGCGCGGGCGACGTTGACCAGCTTGCCGGCCTCGGCCCGATCTGCCTTGGGCAGGGTCGCCAGTGCCTGGCGGGCCACGGCCAGCGGGGCCCGGTCGCCGAGGTGTTCGGTCTTGGCACGGGCCAGCGCATCGAGGTCGGCGGCCAGTTCAAAGGCATGCCGGGCCGCGCTGACGGCCTTGGTCAACGATTCCTGCGACAAGTCGACGGGTTGCTCACCCACGCGGCGAGACTCTCCTTTTGGCTGCCGGGCTGTTCGCGGCACGGATGCGACGCAAGTGACGATCATAGGTGATGCCACAATGACGCCTCGCAGGCATTTCGCCCCGCCGGGCGCCAGGCAGCGACCGAGTTCTAACTCACGAGGATGTCCGATGCTCAGAGCCCTCGCCGTCGCCGCTGTCTGGGTCGCCGCTATGGCCGCCGCCGCACTGGCGGTCTCGTTCAGTCCCTGGTGGTGGCTGGCGGCGGTGGTAGTCGCCGCCGCCGCGGCCCTGGGCACCTGGGATCTGCTGCAGACGGAGCACACGATCCTTCGGGCGTACCCGGTGCTCGGCCACGCCCGATTCCTGGCCGAAGCGCTGCGCCCGGAGATCCGGCAGTACTTCATCGAGTCGAACACCGAGGCCAGCCCGTTCGATCGAGAGACCCGCGACATGGTCTACGAGCGGGCCAAGGGCACCAAGAGCGACGAGCCGTTCGGCACCGAACGCAACGTCAACGCGCTGGGCTATGAGTTCCTGCGCCATTCGCTGCGCGCCCGCATGGCGACCGAGCAGGCGCCGCGGGTGCGGCTGGGTGGGCCGGAGTGCGCCCTCCCCTACGACATCGCACTACTGAACGTCTCGGCGATGAGCTTCGGTGCGCTGTCCGGCAAAGCCATCGAGGCACTCAATGGCGGCGCCGCCCGCGGCGGGTTCGCCCACGACACCGGCGAAGGGGCGATCAGCCCGTATCACCTCAAGCACGGGGGCGACCTGATCTGGGAGATCGGCTCCGGCTATTTCGGCTGCCGCGACGCCGACGGACGCTTTGATGCGGCGCTGTTCGAGGAGAAGGCCAACCTGCCGTCGGTGAAGGCCGTCTCGATCAAGCTGTCCCAGGGCGCCAAGCCGGGTCTCGGCGGGGTGCTACCCGGCGCCAAGGTGACCGCGGAGATCGCCGCGACCCGTGGTGTGCCGATCGGGCAGACCGTGGTGTCCCCGCCCGCGCACACCGCGTTTCACACCCCGCTGGAGTTCATGCATTTCATCACGACCCTGCGCGCCCTGTCCGGCGGCAAGCCGATCGGGTTCAAGCTGTGCATCGGCGCGCGCACCGAGTTCCTGTCCATCTGCAAAGCGATGCTGCACACCGGCATCACGCCGGATTTCATCATCGTCGACGGCTCCGAGGGCGGAACAGGCGCTGCGCCACAAGAATTCGAGGACCACGTCGGCATGCCGCTGACCGAGGGCCTGATGCTGGTCCACAACTGTCTGGTTGGCACCGGGCTGCGGCGCCACATCAGGATCGGCGCGTCGGGCAAGGTGGCCAGCGGGGTGGACATCGTGACCCGGATCTGCCAGGGCGCGGACTTCACGTTGTCGGCGCGCGCAATGATGTTCGCGGTCGGCTGCATCCAGGCGATGAAGTGCAACACCAACAAGTGTCCAACCGGGGTGGCCACCCAGGACGCCGGGCTGGTGCGGGCGCTGTATGTCCCCGACAAGATCGAGCGGGTGGCCAACTTCCAGCGGGCCACGGTGGCCAGCGCGGCCCAGATCGTCGCATCAATGGGGCTCGACGGATTCGACGAGCTGGAACCCTCGATGCTGAACCGCCGCATCGACTCTCACCGCACCCGCACCTACGCCGAGATCTACGAGTGGCTGATGCCCGGAGAGCTACTCGAGGATCCGCCCGAGACTTGGCGTTCGGATTGGATCGAGGCGTGCGCCGAGGAGTTTCGCTAAGAGTCGACGATGCCGCCGAGGGACGAGGCGGATCCTGCGCACATTGCCATGCCTGAATCAAATCCCAAGGAGCCCTCTCGTGGACCTTCCACGCATCTTCACCATTCGCGAAAGCAGCCACCGTATTCACAACCCTTTCACCTCTAGCAAGCTCGCTACCCTCGGGCGGGCGCTGCACCTGGAACCGGGAACGTCCGTGCTCGATCTCGCCAGCGGGTCTGGCGAACTGCTCTGCACGTGGGCCCGCGACCACCGCGTCACCGGGACCGGGGTGGACATCAGCACGGTGTTCACCGAGCAGGCCCGTCTCCGCGCCACTGAACTCGGCGTCGCCGATCAGGTCACCTTCATCCACGCCGATGCCGCCGGCTTCGTCGCGGGCACGCCGGTCGATCTCGCCGCGTGCGTCGGCGCCACCTGGATCGCCGGCGGCGTGGCCGGCACCGTGGAGCTGCTGAACAGAAGCCTCCGCCCGCGCGGCTTGATGCTGATCGGTGAGCCGTACTGGCGTCGGGAGGTGCCCGACCAACAGACCGCGAAAGCCTGCGGTGCGAGCGGCAAGGACGACTTCCTGCTGCTACCGGAGCTGGTCGAACAGTTCGGCGAACTCGGGTTGGACGTCGTGGAGATGGTGTTGGCCGACCAGGACAGCTGGGACCGCTACCAGGCGGCGCAGTGGTTCAACCTACGTCGTTGGCTCGACGACAACCCCGACGACGACCTGGCCGCCGACGTGCGGGCGGAGCTCACCACCGAACCCGCCCGCTACACGCGCTACCAGCGTGAGTATCTCGGTTGGGGAGTTTTCGCACTGATGGGCCGCTGACCGGGCATGAGCGCGGGTCAGCTGGCCAGCACTCCCTTGGCGCGCAGGATCGGGAACACGCCTTCGGCGAACCAGTAGGCCTCTTCCAGGTGCGGGTAGCCGGACAGGATGAACTCGTCGAAGCCGACCGAGTGGTACTCCCAGATGAGATTGGCGACCTCTTCGTGGCTGCCGACCAGGGCCGTGCCCGCGCCCCCGCGAACAAGTCCGACGCCGGCCCAGAGGTTCGGATAGATCTCCAGCTTGTCCACGCGCCCACCGTGCAGCGCGGTCATCCGGCGCTGGCCCTCGGAGTCCGAGCGCGAATGCAACGCGGTGGCCTGTTCGATCTGCTCGGGCGTCAGCTCTTTCACCAGTTCCTCGGCAACCGCCCACGCGGCAGCGGAGGTATCACGGGTGATGGTGTGCAACCGAATGCCGAAGCGCAGATTGCGACCGCGTGCCTCGGCAAGCTGTCGCACCTCGTTGATCTTGGCCGCCGCGGCCTGCGGGGGTTCACCCCAGGTCAGGTATACGTCGACGTGCTCGGCCGCGATCGGCAACGCCGCTGCCGACGAGCCGCCAAAGTAGAACTCCGGCAACGGATTCGGCGGTGTGGATACCCGGCCGTCGGCGACCTTGTAGTACTCCCCCTCGAAGTCGAACGAGTCCTGACCCCAGATCGACTTCACGATATGCAGGAACTCGCCAGTCCGGGCGTAGCGTTCGTCGTGGCTGAGCCAATCGCCGAAACGCCGCTGCTCGGAGTCGTCGCCACCGCTCACGACATTGAGCAGCAGACGGCCTTCGGAGAACCGCTGGAAGGTTGCGGCCTGCTGCGCGGCCAGCGTCGGCGGAATCAGACCCGGCCGGAAAGCCACCAGGAACTTCAGCCGCTCGGTCTCGGCGAGCAGCGTCGAGGCCGTCAACCACGCGTCCTCGCACCAGGTTCCGGTCGGCGTCAACACCCCTTCGAAGCCCAGCCGGTCGGCCGCTCGCGCCACCTCGGCCAGGTACCTACGGGTCGGTGCACGGTATCCATCCGGAATCGTGTGGTGCGACGACGCATGCGATGCCCCCACGATTGACCGACTGTCGCCGTTGGTGGGCAGGAACCAGAAGAACTTTGCGGGCACGAGGGCTCCTTGGTCTTAGTTGGTGCTGATGAGGTACGGCTTGAGCACGTCGGCGTAGCGACGGTCGACCCACTTGGCGAAGTCAGGGGCGGACTGAATCTGTCCCGACGACGCGAACAGATCCGCGATCTTCTGTTCGGAGGCAACCACGTCGTCACTCAACGCCGCCGGCAGCCGCAGGCTGCGCCCCTGCGATACTTCAGCTACCTTGGGGTCCAATCCCACTGCGGCAGCGTACTTTTGGGCCCATTCCTGCGGATTGTCCTGCGCCCACTTGCAGGCCTTGGCGAACCGCACCAACAGATCGGACAGCGCCGTGTTGCGCTTGGAGTCGGCCAGCGCCGCGTCCGAGGCCACGCCGAACCAGTAGCCGTTGGTCACCCCCTTGGCCTGGGCGATGGTCCGGACCTGCAGCTGCTGTTCGGCCTGCGCGGTGTAGGGATCCCAGATCGCCCACGCGTCGGCCTCCCCGGCCCGGAACGCCGACAACGCGTCAGCCGGCTGCAAGAAAATCAACTTCACGTCGGCCGGTTTCAATCCCACCTTGTCGAGCTGGCCCAACACGTTGCCATGCGCTGAACTTCCCTTGCCCACCAGAATGCTCTTGCCGCGCAGGTCACTCACAGAGGTGATCGGCGAGTCCGCATGGACCACGATCTGATCCCCGACGCCGCCACCGTTGTAGGCCGAAACCACCTTGACCTTGGCGCCCGAGGCCGCACCGAAGATCGGCGGGGTGTTGCCGGTGATGGCGAAGTCGGTCTTGCCCGCGGTCGCGGCCTCCACCTGCGGGGGTCCGGAGGTGAACGTCGAGAACGCGATCTGGTACGGGAGGTTCTCCAGCTCCCCGGCGGCCCGCAGCAGCGACTCTGTCCCGCCCTTCTGGTCACCCACCTGCAGGGTCAGGCCAGCCAGTTCGCTCAACGGCACAGTCTCCGGCGCTTTCGCCGTCCCGGCGTTCTCCTGCCGGGATACACAGCCGGTCAACAGCAGACCGAGCACGGCCAACGCGACCAGCAGGCGACGAATCACTTTGGGATACAAGCTAACTCCTGATCAGATCTGTACACCGAGCTGCTCGAGCAGCTCGATACGGTGAGCCTCGGTCTGCGCCGACGGGCTGCCCGTTGGGCGCCGCGGATCGGCGATCTCGGTCTGGTGCACCACGCGACCGCCGTCCAGCACCAGCACCCGGTCAGCCAGGGCGACGGCCTCATTCACGTCGTGGGTGACCAGCAGCACCCCGAACCCATGGCGGCGCCACAGCTCCAGCAGCAGCCCATGCATGCTCAGCCGGGTGAGCGCATCCAGCGCACCGAAAGGCTCGTCGAGCAGCAGCAGCTCGGGCTCGGCGACCAACGCACGCGCCAGCGACACCCGCTGCGCCTGCCCGCCGGACAGGGTCAGCGGCCAGGAGTCGGCACGGTCGGCCAGACCGACGTCGGCCAGCGCCTGGTCGGCGCGCGTCGTCACTTCGCTGCGCGGAAGCCGGAATCGGGTCAACCCGTAGCCGACGTTGGTCCGCACCGTGCGCCAGGGGAACAGCCGGGGCTCCTGAAACGCCAGCGCGGGCGGACCGGCCACCACCCGCTCGCCGCCGTGGTCCTGGGACAGCCCGGCCAGCACCCGCAGCACAGTGGACTTGCCGGAGCCGCTGCGCCCCACGAGCGCGACGATCTCCCCGGACCCGACGGTCAGTGACACATCCTGCAGCACCTGGTGCTGGCCGTACCACTTGTCGATGTGCCGGAGCTGTGCGGCAATTCCGGTCTGTCGCTCGGATGTCACGGTCATGACCGGTACCTCAGGGCTC
This sequence comes from Mycolicibacterium sp. CH28, assembly GCF_004745805.1. GTDB lineage: Bacteria > Actinomycetota > Actinomycetes > Mycobacteriales > Mycobacteriaceae > Mycobacterium. Next base: position 40,386 of record NZ_SRLQ01000010.1, read on the forward strand.
GGCGCTCCATCGCGCGCACCACGGCGTCGGTCGCGATGCCCAGCAACGCATAGATGACCAGTCCGAAGATGATGATGTCGACGCGCAGGAAGTCGCGGGCGTTGTTGATCAGGAAGCCGATGCCTTTGTCGGCGTTGATCTGTTCGGCGACGATCAGGGTCAACCAGGCGATCGCCAGCGACTGGCGCAGGCCGACGAGCACCTGCGGCGCGGCACTGGGAATGATGATGTTGCTGAACCGCTGACGGAACGAAAAGCCAAGCACGTCAGCGGTTTCGAACAGTTTTGGGTCGACCTGCCGGATCGCCGAGAACGTGTTCAGGTACAGCGGGAAGCTGACGCCAAGAGCCACCAGCAGCACCTTGGGCAGCTCGCCGATGCCGAACCACAGGATGAACAACGGGATCAGGCCGAGGTGCGGCAGAGCCCGCAGCATCTGCATGGGTGGGTCGACGGTCGCCTCGGTCCAACGCGACAGACCCACTGCCGTGCCGAGCCCCACACCGATGACCCCACCCAGGATCAGGCCCTCCACCACCCGCACGCCGGATACCCGCAGCGCGTCGACCAGCTGGCCGTTGCGGATGAGTTCCACACCTGCCTCGGCGATCAGCGACGGCGCAGGCAGCACATCCTGCGAGATCAGCCCGATTGCGCTGCCCAGTTGCCACAACACCAGCAACACCGCCGGCGAGGCCCACCGCACGATCGTCCGCGTGCGGTTGCGGTGCTGGGCGGATGAGCGGGTGCCCGCCGGCAAGGCCTGCGCGGTGGCCGGTACGGCGGGCGTGGACACGGTGAGGATCCTTCGGTGCGCGGGCAGACAGCAGTGGCAGACATGCGACGGCCCGAAGCGGTCGCGACAACCCACCCTAGGAACGCCCACCCGGGATGGATAAGGGTTTGATTCGCGATGACCAAAAGGGCCGCGTCAGCGCGTCGTCAGCGCCATCCGTCGGCGGCCTTGGCGGCCCGGACCAAGGCATCGCACAATTCGCGCAGCTCGTCGGTGGCGGCACCCTCGTCGATCGCCGTCGCGACGTCTTCAGCGGCGCAGCGCACCTGGTAGACGCGGTCGGACAGCTCGGCGGCTTCCTCGGCGGACAACACGACCGCGTCCTCCGGGATCGAGCTGCCCTTCACCAACGCGCGCTGCTCGTAGGCGCGTTGCCGGCACGACTGACGGCAGTACTGTCTGCGCCGCCCCATTCCGGCGTCGGCAACCTCGCGACCGCACCACCGGCACGGCTGCGAGCGGGAACGACGCGTCACGCCTTGAGACTGTAGACGGCCACCCGGAGTGATCCCGGTAGGATGAGGGGTCGAGTCGGGAACCGGGAACAGCGGTCCTGCGTTCACTATCCGGGCTTCATATCGCGTTTGAGGAGAGTTGACGATGGCTGATCGTGTCTTGAGAGGCAGCCGGCTCGGAGCCGTGAGCTACGAGACGGACCGCAACCACGACCTGGCGCCGCGTCAGGTGGCGCGGTACCGGACCGATAACGGCGAGGAGTTCGAAGTTCCGTTCGCCGACGACGCCGAGATTCCCGGCACCTGGCCCTGCAAGAACGGCCTGGAGGGCACGCTGATCGACGGTGACCTGCCGGAACCCAAGAAGGTCAAGCCGCCGCGCACCCATTGGGACATGCTGCTGGAGCGGCGTTCGGTGGAGGAACTCGACGAGCTGCTCAAGGAGCGGCTGGACCTGATCAAGACCAAGCGCCGCGGCAGCTGACGCTCGCGGTGGCGGGCCCTAGCGGACGACCCCGCGGGCCCGGTCCAGGCGTCCCTCGACGCCCCACTGGACAACCTTGACCATCGCCTCGCGGATGTTAGAGCCGCTCATCTTCGACACCCCGAGCTCGCGCTCGCTGAAGGTGATCGGCACTTCCACGACGGTGAAGCCGTTGTTGATCGTGCGCCAGGTCAGGTCGATCTGGAAGCAGTAGCCCTTGGAGTCGACCGCTGACAGGTCGATCTTCTCCAGCACCTCGCGCCGATAGGCGCGGTATCCAGCGGTGATGTCGTGGATCCCGACGCCGAGCAGCACCCGCGAATAGGTGTTGGCGGTCTTCGACAGCACCAACCGCCGCCACGGCCAGTTACGGACCGTGCCGCCCTCGACGTAGCGGGAACCGATCGCCAGATCGGCCCCGTGGTCGATCGCGTCGAGCAGCCGGTAGAGCTGCTCGGGGGCATGGCTGCCGTCGGCGTCCATCTCCACCAGCACGTTGTACTGCCGTCCGAGACCCCAGGCGAACCCGGCTAGGTAGGCGGCGCCGAGGCCGTCCTTGACCGTGCGGTGCATCACGTGCACCCGGTCGGGGTCGGCGAGCGACAGCTCGTCGGCGAGCGCTCCGGTGCCGTCCGGGCTGCCGTCGTCCACGATCAGCACGTGGGCCTCCGGGCATGCCTTGTTGACCCGGCCGAGGATCAACGGCAGGTTCTCCAGCTCGTTGAATGTCGGGATGATCACCAGGGTGCGCTGGCTGGGACGCTCGGAGCCCCCATCAGAGCCCGTTGTGCCCTGGTTAGTCATGACTCTCCTTTATCGTGCTGCCCGGCCAGGGCTGACGAGGAATCGACCTGCTCCGGCGGGCTGTCGACGTCGTCTCCGGCCTCGGACACGCTGGCGACATCCCGTGCCCGCCGCCGCCGGCGTAACGGGCGTATGAACCAACCATTGTGCAGTATCGCCGCGATGATGACGGCAACGGCGGCTCCTACCAGCACCCATTGCACCAGCGGACCCCAGCGGGTGGCCGGAGTCTGGGAGGTCTTCAGCCGCACCGAGACGTCCAGGTAGGCCGGCGTGAAGAACTGGGTGCGGGCAACCTCGGTGCCGTTCGGGGCGATCACCGCGCTGATCCCCGTCGTGCCGGCAACCACCACATAACGGTCATGTTCGACGGCCCGCGCCCGAGCGAACGCCAACTGCTGTTCGCTCATGTTTTGGTCGAAGGTGGCGTTGTTGGTGGGGACCGTGAGCACCTGAGCGCCGTTGCGCACCGATTCGCGCAGCGCCCGGTCGAAGATGACCTCCCAGCAGGTGGCCACCCCCACCGGCACGCCGGCGGCGTGCACCACACCCGATCCGGTGCCGGGCACGAAGTATCCGGCCCGGTCGGCCCACGAGGACAGGTGCCTGAAGAAGCCGCGCCACGGCAGGTATTCGCCGAACGGCTGGATGATCTGCTTGTCGTGGCGCTCCCCCGGGCCGGCGACCGGGTCCCAGACGATGACGGTGTTCGACGCGGCCGGGTTGTCCGGCGTCCAGTCCGGGCGGGCCAGCACCGTGCCTACCAGGATCGGTGCGCCGATCGTCTGCGCGGCGACGCTGATCTGCTGGGCGGCGTCGGTGTTGGTCAGCGGGTCGATATCGGAGGAGTTTTCCGGCCAGACCACGAACTGCGGCTGCGGCGCCTTCCCGGCGCGCACGTCGTCGGCCAGGTGCGCGGTCTCGCGGACGTGGTTGTCCAGCACGGCGCGACGCTGACTGTTGAAGTCCAGCCCGAGCCGCGGCACGTTGCCCTGGACGGCGGCGACGGTGACGGTCGGCTCGTTGCCCGCGCCGGCGCGGCGCACCTGCGGGGTGGCCACCGCGGTGCCCAGCAAGACCGCCGCGATGCACAAACCCGGCAGCAGCACGCCCACGACAGCGGGGTGCTCGCCGCGGGTGGCCACCGCGCTGTGCTGCCACCAGCGGACGATCTCCAGCACCAGCGCGGCCAGCGACGTGCCGAGCAGCACGATCGCAAACGACAGCAGCGGCACGCCACCGAGCTGGACCAGCGCCAGGAACGGTCCATTGGTCTGGCCGAAACCGATTACTCCCCAAGGGAATCCACCGAACGGCACATTGGACTTCAGCCATTCCTGCAACGACCACAGCAGCGTCAGCCACAGCGGCCAACCGGGAAGGCGCCGGACGACGACCGCGAACAGCCCGAACATCGCCGGAAATGTCGCCTCCATGGCGGCCAGCGCCAGCCACGGCATCGGGCCCACCAGCCCGCTGATCCACGGCAGCAGCGGAATGTAGAACGCCAGCCCGAACAGAAATCCGTAGCCGAACCCGCCGGCCATCGTGGTCTTCGGATGTACCAGCACCCAACTCAGCAGCGCGACGGCGGGCACCGCCGACCACCACCACCCGATCGGCGGGAAACTGATGCACAACAGCAGACCCGCGGTCACCGCGACCAGCAGCCGCAGCATCCGCGGTGGCAGCGCCGCCATGAACCACGTACGCAGCCGCGCGGCGCGGCCGGCCGGCGCCGCTTCGGGGTCAGCCGTTCCGGGGTCAGCCGCTTCGGAGTCAGCCATGAATCACGGCACCCCGGTGCACGGTCTGGCGGCAGCGTGGCAGGGGATCACCGGGCTCCAGCCGGGGCAGGGCGGGTACCCGCGAGCGTGGGTCGGTGGACCAGCGCTGCACACCGTCGGCCGGCGCACTCACGTCCAACTCCAGGTATTTCCCCGAGTCGCCTTGCTCCTGACCGCCGGCTCCCTCCCATACCGCGTACGACGCCGGGGCGCCCGGCACCAGCGTGCCGGTGACACCGTCGCGCACCCCGGCCGCCCGCCACGCGCCCCGGGTGGCCGCGGCGAAGGCCGCGCGCGCCGAGATGGCGCTGTCCTGGGTGCGGTGATGGCTGGCCGCGCGCACCGTCGACCAGGGATCAATGCTGGTCACCGGGGAATCTGAGCCGAACGCCATGGGCACGCCTGCCGATGCTAACAGCGCGAAGGGGTTGAGCAGGGCAGCCCTGCCGATACCGAGACGGCGGGCGTACATGCCGTTCTCCCCGCCCCACAGCGCGTCGAAATTGGGCTGCATGCTGGCCACCACACCCCACTGGCCGAGCTTGGCCGCCTGCTCGGCGGTCACCATCTCCAGGTGCTCGAGTCGGTGCCCACAGCGGGCCACCGCGGGTGTCCCGAAACGCTCGACGGTACGTTCCAGCGCATCGACGACGGCGGCGACAGCGGCGTCGCCGATGACGTGGAATCCCGCCGTCACCCCCGCTTCGGTGCACGCCAGCAGATGCTCGGCGATGGCCTCGGCGTCCAGGTAGCAGTTGCCCGTGTCGTGCGGGGCGTCGGCGTACGGCTCGCCCAGCCATGCGGTGTGTGACCCCAGCGCACCGTCGACGAAGAGGTCACCGGCCAGTCCCCTGGCCCCGGTCTGCTCGATCAGCGCGCGGGCCTGCGCTGCGCTGGACACCGCTTCACCCCAGTAGCCGACGACCTCGACGCCGTGGGTGGTCGCACGCAGTTCCTGCCAGTCGTCGGCGCCGCCGATATCGGGACCGGCGCATTCGTGCACGGCGACGATGCCCGCCGCGGCAACCGCGTCCAGGGCGGCCCGGCGCGCATCGGCCCGCTGCTGCCAGGTCAACAGCCGGCGGGCCTCGCCGCGGATCAGATGATGGGCATCGGCCGACAGCGGCCGGTGCGGGTCGAACCCGGCGACCGCGGGCAAGCCGGCGACCAGGTCGCGCAGTGCCGTCGAGGCCACCGCCGAGTGGACGTCGACGCGGGCGAGATAGGCGGGCACGGCGCCGACGACGGCGTCGAGTTCCTCGGTGCTGGGCGCTTCGTCGCGCGGCCAGCCGGTGTCGTCCCAGCCGTGCGCCCAGATCGGCTGACCCGGATGGGCGGCAGCGTGCTGGGCGACGAGGGCCAGGCAGTGCTGTTTGGAGGTGGCCGGGCTCAGGTCGAGCCCGGTGATCAGCAAACCGGTGGAGGTCAGGTGGATATGGCTGTCGACGAACGCGGGTGCAACGAAGGCGCCGTCGAGGTCGACGATCTGGGCGTCGCCGAACTGCGACGTGCCCACATCATCGCTGCCGAGCCAGGCGACGACGCCGTCGCGCACTGCCATCGCGGTGGCGTCCGGATGCGATGGACTATGCACTCGTCCGTTGAGCAGCAGTGTGGTCACGGTGGTCAGTCTGCCCCGACCACCCAGGGCGGTCGCACAGGGTCAGAACTCGCGGTAGACCGTCGAGCGCCGGACGATGTTGGCCTCGTGGACGCGACCTACCACCTGCTCCTCGATGACCTCGCCGTCGATGTAGTCGACGTGGCGGGCGGACCCCGGAGCGGTCAGGTTCACGGCGGCGACTCGCCGGGCGATACCGCGGGTGAGCAGCATGCCGGCCAGCGGACGCACCACGCTGCGGGTCGGCGGCAGCAGCATCAGCGCGCCGAGCGCGGTGCTGACCAGCCCGGGGATGAAGACCAGTACGGTGCCCAGCGCCACGAGCATGCCGTCGGCGACCGCACCCTGCGGATCCGAGCGGGTCTGCTGCAGCCGCCGGATCTGCCGCTTGACCTGGGAGCCGGCCAGCGCGACGCCGATCACCGAGGTCGCAAGCAGGATGAGCAAGGTCCAGCCGAGCCCGACCGACCAGGTCAGCAGGGCAAGAACCGCCAGTTCGACCAGCGCGTAGGCCAGGAACGTCCGCATCACCATGTACTTGTCAACGCCCCTCTGCTCGGCGGGGTTCCGGGCAAGACTTATAAGAGTCTGTGAGTTCTCCCGCGCGGTAGCGGCCTAGCCTGCCCGCAGTTCCAGGCCGACGTTGCGCGTGGTGCCGCCCCGCAGCTTGGAGAAGAAGTTGAACACGTGGCCGATCAGGCCGTAGCGCTTGCCGATTGCTTCGTAAACCTGCTCGGTGTGTGCCGGGTCGAGGATGGTGGCGACGGCTGCCACGGCCTCACCCTTCACGTTGCCACTGCGATCACAGACCGCCAACGTCACCCGCGGGGTGTTGCGGATTCGCTTGACCTTCCAGGAGTCTTTGCCGGTGATCACCAGGGCACGGTCGCCGTCCGGGGCGATCCAGATCGCCGTAGGCTTGGGCCTGCCGTCCTTGGTGAACGTGGTCAACGAAACGTACTGAGACTTGATCACATCGGCGAAGCTGGGAGCCATGCCCTCAATGTAGCTTCCCGAGTCGCTTCGCTCCTGCCCGCCGATCTAGCGCGCTTCGAGGTCCCCTTCGGTTTCCAGCAGTACCTGCCGCAGCCCGTCCAACGTCGCCGGATCGGGGTTCTCCCACATGCCTCGGCCCGCGGCCTCCAGCAGGCGCTCCGACATTCCGTGCAGCGCCCACGGATTGGACTCGTCCATGAACTTGCGGTTCTCCGGGTCCAGGACGTACTTCTCGGAGAGCTGCTCGTACATCCAGTCGGCCATGACTCCCGCCGTGGCGTCGTAGCCGAACAAGTAGTCCACCGTGGCGGCCATTTCGAAGGCCCCCTTGTAGCCGTGCTTGCGCATCGCGGCCATCCACCGCGGGTTGACCACCCGGGCGCGGAAGACGCGGGTGGTCTCCTCCGAGAGGGTGCGGGTGCGCACCGCGTCGGGGCGGGTGTTGTCGCCGATGTAGGCCGCGGGAGCCTTGCCAGTCAGCGCCCGCACGGTCGCGACCATGCCGCCGTGGTACTGGAAGTAGTCGTCAGAGTCGGCGATGTCGTGCTCGCGGGAGTCGGTGTTCTTGGCGGCCACCACGATTCGGCGGTATTGGATCGCCATGTCGTCGGCGGCGGCCTTGCCGTCCAGCCCGCGTCCGTAGGCGAAGCCTCCCCAGGCGGTGTAGACCTCGGCCAGGTCGGCGTCATCGCGCCAGTTGCGGCTGTCGATCAGCTGCAGCAGGCCGGCCCCGTAGGTGCCCGGCTTGGAGCCGAAGATGCGGGTGGTGGCTCGCCGGTGGTCGCCGTGTTCGGTGAGGTCGGCCTGGGTGTGGGCACGAACATAGTTGGCCTCGGCGGGCTCGTCGAGGTCGGCGACCAGCCGCACCGCGTCGTCGAGCATGGTGACGACATGGGGGAAGGCGTCCCGGAAGAACCCGGAGATCCGCACGGTGACGTCGATGCGGGGCCGGGCCAACTCGGCCGGTGAGATGACCTCCAAGTCGACGACCCGCCGCGACGCGTCGTCCCAGACCGGCCGGACACCCAGCAGCGCAAGCACTTCGGCGATATCGTCGCCGGCCGTGCGCATCGCCGAGGTGCCCCACACCGACAGCCCGACCGAGCGTGGCCAGTCACCGTGGTCGGCGCGGTAGCGCTCCAGCAGCGAATCGGCCATCGCCACACCGGTTTCCCAGGCCAGCCGGGAGGGCACCGCCTTGGGGTCGACCGAGTAGAAGTTGCGCCCGGTGGGCAGCACGTTGATCAGCCCGCGCAACGGCGAGCCGGACGGTCCAGCCGGGATGAACCGGCCGTCCAGCGCCCGCAGCACCTGCTCGATCTCGGCGGCCGTGCCCGCCAGCCGGGGCACCACCTCGGTGGCGGCGAACCGCAGAATCCGCGCGACCGCCTCCCGATCGGTGAGCTCATCGGCCCGTTCGGGATCCCAGCCGGTGGCCTGCAGCCGGGCCAGCAGGTCGCGGGCGGTGTATTCGGCCTCGTCGACGGCGGTCCGCTCGTCGCTGCCGTCCTCGGCCAGCCCCAACGCCTGACGCAAACCGGGCAGGTGTTGTTCGCCGGCGAAGAGCTGGCGGGCGCGCAGGATCGCCAGCACCAGATCGAGTTCGGCCTCGCCGGTCGGCGCGGCACCGAGGATGTGCAGGCCGTCGCGGATCTGGACATCCTTGATCTCGCAGAGCCAACCGTCGACGTGCAGCAGCATGTCGTCGAAGGAGTCATCCTCGGGGCGTTCGGCCAGGCCCAGGTCGTGGTCCATCTTGGCCGCCCGCATCAGGGTCCAGATCTGCTGGCGGATGGCGGGCAGCTTGCCCGGGTCGAGCGCGGCGATGTTGGCGTGCTCGTCGAGCAACTGCTCGAGGCGGGCGATGTCGCCGTAGCTTTCGGCGCGCGCCATCGGCGGGATGAGGTGGTCGACCAGGGTGGCGTGGGCGCGGCGCTTGGCCTGGGTGCCCTCCCCCGGGTCGTTGACCAGGAACGGGTAGATCAGCGGCAGATCGCCCAGCGCGGCATCCGGCCCGCAGGACGCCGACATGCCGATCGTCTTGCCAGGCAGCCATTCGAGGTTGCCGTGCTTGCCCAGATGCACGGCCGCGTGCGCGCCGAATCCGTGGCGCACCCAGAAGTAGGTGGCCAGATAGTGGTGGCTCGGTGGCAGGTCCGGATCGTGGTAGATGGCCACCGGGTTCTCCCCGAACCCGCGGGGCGGCTGGACCAGGATCACGATGTTGTCGGATTGGATTGCGGCGACGACGATCTCGCCACCCGCGTCGCGGCTGCGGTCGACGAACAGCTCGCCGGGCGGCGGGCCCCAATGGGCCACCATCGCGTCGGTGAGCTCGGCAGGCAGCGTCGCGAACCACTCGCGGTAGCGCGCCGCGGGGATGCGGATCGGGTTGCCCGCCAATTGCCCCTCGGTCAGCCAGTCGGGATCCTGACCGCCGCGTTCGATGAGCGCGTGCATCAGGGCATCACCGTCATGGGCATCGACACCGGGGATGTCGCCGATGCGGTAGCCGGCCTCGCGCAGCGCGTGCAGCAGGGCCACGGCGCTGGCCGGGGTGTCCAGCCCGACCGCGTTGCCGATCCGGGAGTGCTTGGTCGGGTAGGCCGAGAACACCAGGGCCAGCCGCTTGTCGGCCGGTGCGACCCGGCGCAGGGTGGCGTAGTTGACGGCCAGCCCGGCCACCCGGGCACAGCGCTCCGGGTCGGGCACATAGGAGATCAACCCGTCGGCGTCGATCTCCTTGAAGGAGAACGGCACCGTGATGATCCGGCCGTCGAACTCGGGCACCGCCACCTGGGTAGCGACGTCCAACGGGCTCAGGCCGTCGTCATTGTCCGCCCAGGTGGCCCGCGAGCTGGTCAGACACAGCCCCTGCAGGATCGGGACATCCAGGGCGGCAAGGTGTTTGACGTTCCAGCTGTCGTCGTCCTCGCCGGCGCCGGCCGTCGCGGGACGGGCCCCGCCGGCGGCCAGCACGGTGACGACCATCGCGTCGGCGGTGGACAGCAGGTCGAGCAACTCGGGCTCGGGGGTACGCAGCGACGTGCAATACACCGGCAGCGGGCGGCCACCGGCCTGCTTGATCGCGGTACACATCGCGCGGATGTAGTCGACGTTGCCGGCCAGCTGCTGCGCGCGGTAGTACAGCACCGCGATCGTGGGACGGGAATCCGTCCCACGCTCCTGCCCGCAGCCGTCACAACCCTCGCAGCAGGGTTCCAGCACTCCCCAGGCCGGGGTGGAAGCGGGCGGGGTGAAGCCGAACCCGGTCATCAGCAGGGTGTCAGCCAGGAACGCGTGCAGCTGACGCAGGTTGTCCGTCCCGCCTTGAGCCAGGTAGATGTGGGTCTGCATGGCGATGCCGGCGGGCACGGTGGAGCGTTCCATCAGGTCGGCGTCGGGGGCCTGTTCACCGCTGACGACGACGGTCGGCAACCCGCTGGCCACCACCGCGTCGATACCGTCCTGCCAGGCCTGGTAGCCACCCAGGATCCGGATCACCACGACGTCGGAACCGTCGAGGAGCTCCGGCAGTTCACCGTCGACCAGGCGGGCGGGGTTGGCCCAGCGGTAGCCCGCACCGCTGGCCCGCGCGGTGATCAGGTCGGTGTCGGACGTCGACAGGAGCAGCACGGCGGGAGACACCCCCCATTCGTACCGTACGGCCATGGCTGCGGCCCATTCGGATCTGCCCCAGCCGAAAGGTGTACGGACCCGCGACGCACCGAGACGATCGAGATCATGTCCACTTCTCTCGACGTCTCCAAGCTCGGCGCCCACATCGGCGCGGTGATCTCCGGGGCGCGACTCGGCGGCGATCTCGACCCTGCCACCGTCGACGCCATCCGCACCGCGCTGCTGGAGCACAAGGTGATCTTCTTCCGCGATCAGCACCACCTCGACGACGACGACCAGGTGGCGTTCGCCGGCCTGCTCGGGGTGCCCACCATCGCCCACCCCACTGTCACGTCGCGCGGCGAGACGGTGCTGCCCATCGATTCGCGCTACGACAAGGCCAACTCGTGGCACTCCGACGTCACGTTCGTCGACCGGGTGCCCAAGGCGTCATTGCTGCGGGCGGTCACCCTGCCCACCTACGGCGGTAGCACGGTGTGGGCTTCGACCGAGGCCGCCTACGACCAGCTGCCGCCGGCATTGCGGGCACTAGCCGAAAGCCTCTGGGCCACCCACACCAACCTCTACGACTACGTGGACGGGCACCGCGACGTGATCTCCGACGAAACCCGGGAGTTTCGGGCCGAATTCGAGTCTGCCTACTACGAGACCGAGCATCCGGTGGTACGGGTCCATCCGGAGACGGGCCGGCGCGTACTGGTGCTGGGTCATTTCGTCAAACGGTTCGTCGACGTGGGCACCAGCGAGTCGGCTGCCCTGTTCGCGCTGCTGCAGAACCGCATCACCCGGCTGGAGAACACCGTGCGCTGGAACTGGCGGGTCGGCGACCTAGCCTTGTGGGACAACCGCGCCACCCAGCACTACGGCGTGGCCGACTACGACGATCAGCCGCGCTATCTACGGCGGGTGACACTGTCCGGCGACATCCCGGTCGACATAGGCGGCCGGCCCAGCCGGGCGGTGGCCGGCGACGCATCCGGCTACTCCGACGCCGTTGGCCCCGATGTCGTTGCCGTGCAGCCGGTTGCGATCGGCTAGGTCTCAGACCGCCGTCATCGCGGGGGCGTCCAGGTAGGGCTTGATATTGGCCATCGCCGTTGTGACATAGGTCTCCTTCTCGCCCACCGGCGCGAAGTAGTGCAGGACGTCCTCGGCGGCGTGAACACCGCGCAGCCGAGCGATCAGCCAGCCGGCGAGATAGGCCGACGACAGGCATCCGCCCGCGGTGGCGACGTTGCCCTTCGCGTACAGCGGCTGGTTGAGCACGGCGACCCCCGCGGCCTGTACCCACGGCTTGGTGGTCAGATCGGTGCAGGCGGGAACGCCGTCGAGCAGACCGAGTTTGGCCAGGATCAGCGTGCCCGAGCACTGCGCCCCGAGCAGCTGACGGGACGGATCCAGCCGCAGGCGGGCCATCAGGTCCTGATCGTCAACCACCTCCTTGGTGCGGGCACCGCTGCCCACGATCACCGCGTCGGCCCCGGCGGCCTCCTCCAGACCGACGTGCGAATCGATCACGAGACCGTTCATCGATCGAATTCGCTTGTCAGGACTGGCAATCGATACCCGCCAGCCCGCCTCGCGGACGCGGTTGAGCACGCCGAGGGCGATGAGCGAGTCGAGTTCGTTGAAGCCGTCGAAGGTGAGGATCGCGATGTGCATGCGACGACCGTATGGCGACTAATGCAGAACAATCAACAAATTGTCATGGATACAATCGCGGGATGGGTCGCGCACGCTATCGCCGGGTCGTCGACGCGCTAGCCTCCGACATCCGCTCCGGCACGCTCGCTCCCGGGGCACGACTGCCCACACACCGGGAACTGGCCGCCTGCGAGGGGTTGGCGTTGGCCACCGCATCGCGGGTCTACGCCGAGCTCGCGGCGCTGGGGTTGGTCAGCGGGGAAACCGGCCGCGGAACATTCGTGCGGGCGCTGACGGTGCCCCCGTCACACGGGATCGACCAGCCTGCCGTCGCCGCCGACGTCATCGACATGAACTTCAACAGCCCCGCCCTGGCCGAACAGGCAGACCTGCTGCGAACGGCGCTGCGCGACTTGGCCGCCCGCGGTGATGTCGCAGCGCTACTGCGCTACCAACCACACGCTGGCCAGCCGCACGAACGCTCGGTGATCGCCGAGCACCTCCGGGAGCGCGGCCTGCACGCCGACCCGAAGCACGTCCTCATCGTCAGCGGCGCCCAGCACGGACTCGCGGTCACCGTACTGGCCGCGCTCAAGCCCGGCGACGTGGTGGCGGTCGACGCGTTGACCTACCCGGGATTCAAGGTGCTCGCCGAGGCGCACCAGCTGGAGCTGGTCCCCTTGCCCGCGGCGAGCGACGGCAGCGATCTCGATGCGCTGGAACGGCTCTGCGCCGCCGAATCGGTGCGGGCGATCTACACCATGCCCACCATGCACAACCCGCTCAGCTGGATAAGCCCCGCGGACTGGCGGGAACGACTGACCGCCATCGCCCGCCGGCACCGGCTGCTGGTCATCGAAGACGCCGCCTACGCATTCCTGGCCGAGGACCCGCCGCCGCCGGTCGCGGCCCTGCTGCCGGAATCGACGGTCTACATCTCCGGGCTGTCCAAAAGCGTCGCCACCGGCCTGCGGTTCGGATTCCTGCGCGCTCCCGCTGATTTGGTCGCTCCGATCGAGCGTGCCATTCGAGCCACCACCTGGAACGCGCCCCCGCTGGTGACCGCGATCGCAACCTCCTGGATCGAGGACGGCACTGTCGCCCGGCTCGAGGCCGCCAAACGTGGCGACGCCCGGCACCGAAACGCCGTCGCCCGCGCCATCCTGACCGGTCACGACCTCGTCGGGCACCCGTCGTCCTACATTCTGTGGCTCCCGCTGCCTGCCGACGTGCGCCCGGATCAGGTGGTCGCCGACCTCCTGGACCACCGCGTCGCGGCCACCACCGCCGAACCGTTCGCCACCACCGGGCACACCCCGCGGGCACTGCGGCTGGCCCTGGGATCGGTCGAGATCGACCAGCTCGAACGGGCCCTGCAGACGGTTGCCGAGATCGTCGACGACCACACGTATCGGTGAATGGCCGGCACCGCCCGTACCGTGGACGGGTGCACAGAATGCGCGATGACGACGCCTGCCCCGGTGCGTTGCAGGTGCACCAGGCCGCCGACGGCGCGCTGGCCCGGCTTCGACTACCGGGCGGGATGATCACCGCGGCCCAGTTGGCAGCGCTGGCCCATGCGGCGACCGAGTTCGGCAACGACGCTCTCGAACTGACCGTGCGGGGCAACCTTCAGCTGCGCGGCGTCCGGGCCGCGGCGGCCGTTGCCGACGCCGCGGCCGCAGCGGGCCTGCTGCCCTCGCCGACCCACGAGCGGGTGCGCAATATCGTCGCTTCCCCGCTGTCCGGCCGCGTTGGCGGACTGGCCGACGTGCGGCCCTGGGTCGTCGAGCTCGACGCCGCGATCCAGGACACCCCGGAGCTGGCCGGGCTGCCCGGCAGGTTCCTGTTCGGCATCGACGACGGCCGCGGCGACATCTCGGGGCTGGCCGCCGATGTCGGGGTGCACGTGACCGCCGAATCCGTTGCGCTGCTGATCGCCGGCCGCGACACCGGCGTTCGGCTGGCCTCCGACCAGGTGGTCGAGACCCTGATCGCGGTAGCCCGCCGATTCGTGCAGGTGCGCGGAAAGGCTTGGCGAGTAGCCGAATTAAGCGATCCGGCCGTATTGCTGGCGGATTGGACTGCCACCGTGGCCGCCGGGGCCAGTTGGCCGCCGGCGCTGCGTCCGCCGGTCGGCTGGATCGACCAGGACGACGACCGGGTCGCGTTGGGCGCGGGGGTTCGGCTGGGGGTACTGAGCGCCAGGCAGGCCGAGTTCGTCGCCGCGATCGACGCGCCGGTTGTCATCACCCCCTGGCGGTCACTGCTGGTGTTCGATCTGCCCGAGGGCGTGGCCGACACCGCGCTGCGGGTTCTCGCGCCGCTGGGATTGGTGTTCGACGAATCATCGCCGTGGCTGGCGGTGAGCTCATGCGTCGGCAGTCCCGGTTGCGCGAAGTCCCTGGCTGACGTGCGTGCGGAAGCCACCCGGGCGGCACAGGAACACGAGGTCCGCGGGCAGGTCCACTACGTGGGGTGCGAGCGGGCATGCGGCAGGCCGCCCGAGGGCCGGGTGATGGTGGCGACCGGAGACGGATTCCAGGCGCTGATTCGCGGGTCGTAGGGTGATCGGGTGCTCGACTACATTCGCGACGCCGCCGAAATCTATCGGCAGTCGTTCGCGACGATTCGCGCCGAGGCCGATCTGACGCCGTTTCCCGACGATGTCGCGCGGGTCGTGGTCCGGCTGATCCACACCTGCGGACAGGTCGACCTTCCCGAGCACGTGGGCTTCACCCCGGGAGTCGTCACCGCAACCCACGCCGCACTGGCCGCCGGGGCACCCATCCTGTGCGACTCCTCGATGGTGGCAGCGGGCATCACCGCCGCCCGGCTGCCGGCGGGCAACGAGGTGGTCTCGTTGGTGGCCGATCCGCGCGCCCCGGAGTTGGCCAAGCGCCGGGAGACGACGCGCTCGGCCGCGGGGGTGGAATTGTGGGCCGACCGGTTGGACGGTGCGGTGCTGGCGATCGGTAACGCGCCGACAGCCCTGTTCCGGTTGCTGGAGTTGATCGACGAGGGCGTGCCCGCGCCGGTCTCGGTGCTCGGCGGCCCGGTGGGATTCGTCGGCTCGGCGCAGTCCAAGGACGAGCTGATCGAGCGACCGCGCGGCATGGAGTACCTGGTGGTGCGGGGCCGCCGCGGGGGCAGCGCGATGGCGGCGGCGGCGGTCAATGCGATTGCGAGTGAACGCGAATGAGCGGGACTTTGTTCGGCGTCGGCCTCGGGCCCGGCGATCCGGAACTGGTGACGGTCAAGGCCGCGCGGATCATCGGCGAGGCCGACGTGGTGGCTTATCACAGCGCCAGGCACGGGCGCAGCATCGCGCGGGGTATCGCCGAGCCGTATCTGCGGGCCGGCCAGCTCGAGGAGCACCTGGTCTACCCGGTGACGACCGAGACCACCGAGCATCCCGGTGGCTATGCCGGCGCGATGGAGGATTTCTACCGGGAGGCGGCCGACCGGATCGCCGCGCACCTGAATGCCGGGCGCGATGTCGCGCTGCTGGCCGAGGGCGATCCGCTGTTCTACAGCTCCTACATGCACATGCACTCCCGGCTTACCGAGCGATTCAACGCGGTGATCATTCCGGGGGTGACGTCGGTGAGCGCGGCGTCGGCCGCCATCGCCACTCCCCTGGTGACCGGCGACGAGGTGCTCTCGGTGCTGCCGGGCACCATGCCGGTGCGCGAGCTGGCCCGGCGGCTCGCCGATGCCGACGCTGCCGTGGTGATGAAACTGGGCCGCACGTATCCGCAAGTGCGGGAAGCTCTTTCGATGGCGGGTCGACTGGGCGACGCGTTCTACGTCGAGCGGGCGAGCACCGACGCGCAGCGGGTGCTACCCGCCGGCGAGGTGGACGTCGACACTGTGCCGTACTTCTCGATTGCGGTTGTCCCGGGCGGCCGGACAACCAGATCGGTGACGGGTGGCGTCGCGGTGGTGGGCCTCGGCCCCGGCGATGTGGATTGGATGACCCCGCAGAGCCGACAGGAGTTGGCGGCGGCGAGCGACCTGATCGGCTACGGACCGTATCTGGACCGGATCCCGTTGCGCGCCGGTCAGGTCCGTCACCCCAGCGACAACACCGACGAGCCGGCCCGGGCCCGGCTGGCATGCGAGCTGGCCGAACAGGGCCGCGCCGTCGCGGTGGTCTCTTCCGGAGATCCGGGGGTGTTCGCGATGGCCACCGCAGTGCTCGAAGAGGCCAAGCAGTGGCCCGAGGTCTCGGTGCGGGTGATCCCGGCGATGACGGCCGCCCAGGCGGTCGCCAGCCGGGTCGGCGCGCCGCTCGGCCACGACTATGCGGTGATCTCGCTGTCCGACCGGCTCAAGCCGTGGGACATCATCGCCGCCCGGCTCTCGGCTGCCGCCGCGGCGGATCTGGTGCTGGCGATCTACAACCCGGCATCCAAGAGCCGGACCTGGCAGGTCGCCGCAATGCGCGATCTGCTGCTCGAGCACCGCGAGCCGGGCACCCCGGTGGTGATCGGCCGCGACGTGGCCGGCCCCGCCGAATCCGTGCGAGTGGTGCGGCTGGCCGACCTCGACCCGGCCGATGTCGACATGCGGTGCCTACTGATCGTCGGCTCGTCGCAAACCCAGTGGTATGGCGACACGGTGTTCACTCCGCGGCGCTATCCGTCCTGAGGCCGGCACCGATTCGCTCTCCAGATCGCGGTGGTCGGCGTTGTCAGGGCAGTCGTCGCACCCAGTC
Source organism: Mycolicibacterium sp. CH28 (assembly GCF_004745805.1). Taxonomy (GTDB): domain Bacteria; phylum Actinomycetota; class Actinomycetes; order Mycobacteriales; family Mycobacteriaceae; genus Mycobacterium. Next base: position 57,332 of record NZ_SRLQ01000010.1, read on the forward strand.
CAGTGCCTGCTCCACGGTGCTGACGGTCTGCACACCGGCCGGCAGCGCGGGACGGTCGATCATCACGACCGCCACGCCAAGGTTGCGGGCGGCCGCCAGCTTGGCTTCGGTCAGCGCTCCCCCGCTGTTCTTGGTCACCAGCACATCGATCCGGTTGTCCTGCAACAAGGTGCACTCATCGGCATAGCCGTACGGGCCGCGCGATAACAGCACCTCGTGACGTCGCGGCAGCACGTCGGGGTCAGGCGGGGTCACCACCCGGATCAGAAACCACGCGTCGCTTGTGGTGAACGGCGCCACCCCGGAGCGCCCCGTGGTCAGGAATACCCGCGAATAGCCTTGCCGGGCAACGGTGTCAGCGGCATCGGAGTCCGAACCCACCACGATGGCGTCGCCCGGATCCCAGGCCGGGCGGGCCAGCACCAGGTGCGGCAACTTCAGATCGGCGCATGCTTGTGCCGCATGGGCGGTCATGGTGGCTGCGAACGGGTGGGTGGCGTCGACGACCGCGCTGACGTCGTTGTCACGCAACCATTGCTTCAGCCCGGACACCCCGCCGAAGCCGCCGACGCGGACCGGCCCGGCCGGCAGTGCGGGATCGGGCACCCGGCCGGCCAGCGAGCTGACGATATCGATGCCCGGATGCAACCGCGCCGCCAGCGACCTGGCCTCACCCGTTCCGCCGAGCAGCAGGATCGGCATCAGTGCCTGCTACCCCGGGTGCGCCCGGAGGAGTAGAGGTAACTGTCGGTGAAGCCTTCGGCGGCAAGCACATCGCCGACGATGATCACCGCGGTCCGGGTGATCGACGCGTCGTGCATCTGCGCGGCGATGCCGGCGAGCGTGCCGCGCAGCACCACCTCCTGGGGCCAGCTGGCGAAGGCGACCACGGCGACCGGGGTGTCGGGCCGATAGCCGCCTTCTAGCAACTGCGGGACGATCGCGTCGATCCGGTGGGCCGCCAGATGTATCACCAGGGTCCCGCCGGCCTTGGCCAGCGTGCCGAGATCCTCGCCGCCGGGCATCGCGGTCGACAGCGTTGCCACCCGGGTCAACGTGACGGTCTGGGCAACTCCTGGCACGGTCAGCTCGCGGCCGAGCGCCGCGGCGGCTGCCGCGAAAGCCGGTACGCCGGGCACAATCTGGTAGCCGATGCCCAGCGCGTCGAGGCGGCGGCGCTGCTCGGCGACCGCGCTGTAGATGGCTGGGTCGCCGGAGTGCAGCCGGGCCACGTCATGGCCGGCCGCGTCGGCGGCGGCCAGCTCATCGATGATCTGATCGAGGGTCAACGGGCCGGTGTCGATCACCCTGGCATCCGGCGGGCACAGCGCCAGCAGATCCTCGGGCATGATCGACCCGGCGTACAGACACACCTGGCAGCGCTGCAGCAGCCGCTGGCCGCGCACGGTGATCAGGTCGGCCGCACCGGGCCCGGCGCCGATGAAGTAGACCGTCACAGGGTGGTCACCGCCCACTGGGTGATCGGCATTGCCGGACGCCAACCGGTGAACCCGCCGAGCGGCTCGCCCCGGTAGTGCTGGAAGCGCCGAAGTTCACCGCCGAGTCGCGAATACCATTCGACCAGAAGGGCTTCCGACTCCGCGGTCACCGCGTTGGCGACCAGGCGACCGCCGCTGGACAGCTGGTCGACGCATGCCGACAACAGCCCCGGTTTGGTGAGCCCGCCACCGACGAAGATCGCGTCGGGTCGTGCGGCGCCACCGAAATCCTCGGGCGCCGCACCCCGGACGTCGACGGCGACACCGAACGCGTGGGAGTTGGTGACGACCCGCTCACGGCGTTGGACGTCGGCTTCGAACGCCACCGCCCGGCAACCGGGCGCGCTGCGGCACCATTCGACGGCAATGCTCCCGGACCCCGCGCCAACGTCCCACAGCAGTTCCCCGGGGCGCGGTGCGAGAGCAGCCAACGTGACCGCGCGGATGGTCTGCTTGGTGATCTGTCCGTCGTGGCGGAAGAGGTCGTCGGGCAGGACTTGACCGACCCGGTCGTCGGGGAGGTAGCGGACGGCAATGACGTTGAGGGCATCGACATCGGGTGGCGCGGCGGCAGCCCAGGAGTCGGCGGCTCGGGTGCGAACTCGCTCCGACGGACCCCCGAGCTGCTCCAGAACGGTGAATTCCGATGTGCCTCGGCCGGTTTCGGTCAACAGCCGGGCCAGTTCGGCGGGTGTGCCGGCGTCGCGGGACAGTACTACCGCCTGGCCGCCGCGACGGACCGCGGTGTGCACCGGCGCGGTGACCAGGCTGATGATCTCGGTGTCTTGGGCGGCCCAGCCCATCCGGGCGCAGGCCAGCGTCACCGATGAGACATGCGGCAGCACCCGGACGTTGTCGGTGCCGTGAAGGCGGATCAGTGAGGTACCGACACCGTGTAGTAGCGGGTCACCGCTGGCCACCACGTGGATATCGCCGGCGGGGGCGTCGTCGAGCAGCCGTTCCAGAGCGGGCAGCATCGGCGAGGGCCAGCAGCGCCGCGGGGCGGCGATGGTGTCGTCTAGCAGGTCGAGCTGACGAGACGAACCGTAAATGGTTGTGGCCCTGAGCAATTCGTTCTTCGACTGGTCCGACAGACCCGCCATGCCGCCGGCACCGATGCCGACCACGATGATCATCGGGGCATCCTGCGCCACACGAACTGGGGCGTCATCCGAAACGCGAACGCCAGCACGGCCAGCGGTGCGGGCACCCACACCGCGCGCCGGCCCTTCGCCAGTGCGCGGGCCGTCGCCGCCGCGACCTGGGCGGGCGTGCTCGACAGCGGCGCCGGCTCCATACCCTGCGTCATCCGCCCGATGACGAAACCGGGACGCACGATCAGCAGCCGCACCCCGCTGCCGTGCAGCGCGTCAGCCAACCCGTTGGCGAACGCGTCGAGCCCGGCCTTGGCCGAACCGTAGACGTAGTTGGCCCGTCGGGCCCGCACGCCCGCGATCGAGGAGAACACCACCAGCGCTCCCCGGCCGGCCGGCCGCATCGCGGCGGCCAGATGGGTCAGCAGGCTGATCTGGGCGACGTAGTCGGTCTGGACGACCGCGACGGCGTGCCCAGCGTCGCGCTCGGCGCGGGCTTGGTCGCCGAGGATGCCGAAAGCCAGCACCGCGGTGCCGATCGGTCCGTGCTCGGCGATCAGTCGCTGCACCAACGGGCCGTGGGAGGCAAGGTCGTCGGCGTCGAATTCGACGGCGTGAACGGCCCCGGCGCCGGCCTCGCGCACCGTGCTGACCTGCTGGTCGAGCCGGTCAGCGCCCCTGGCGGCCAGCACCACCGTCGCGCCGGGGGCCAATCGCGCGGCAAGTTCGACCCCGATCTCGCTACGGCCGCCGAAGATCACGACCGGCCCTGGCCCCGTGTCACTCACAGCAGCTGATTATTCACTGCGCTAGCGTGGAGGTTGATGGCGAACTCAACCACCCGGCTGACCAGCGACGCATTGGCATTTCTCACCGAACGCCACCTTGCGATGCTGACCACCTTGCGCTCTGACAACTCGCCACACGTGGTGGCGGTCGGCTTCACGTTCGACCCCAAGACCCACATCGCCCGAGTGATCACCACCGACGGATCGCAGAAGGCCGTCAACGCCGAACGCTCCGGCGTCGGGGTGCTCTCCCAGGTCGACGGCGCCCGCTGGCTATCGCTGGAGGGCAAGGCCAGCGTCAACCGCGATCCCGCGGCGATCCGCGACGCCGAGCTGCGCTACGCCCAGCGCTATCGCACCCCGCGGGTCAACCCCCGCCGCGTGGTCATCGAGATGCACATCGAGCGTGTGCTCGGCTCCTCTGATCTGCTGGACCGCGCAAAGAGCTAGACGGGCACGACGATCAGATCGTGCGGGCGGTGGTTGACCGACTCCACGCCGTTCGCGGTGACGATCACGATGTCTTCGATCCGCGCGCCCCAGCGACCGGGGAAATAGACACCCGGCTCCACCGAGAATGTCATCCCCTCGTCCAGCGGCAGGTCGTTGCCGGCCACGATGTAGGGCTCCTCGTGGACTGACAGGCCGATGCCGTGCCCGGTGCGATGGACGAAGTAGTCGGCTAGGCCGGCCTCAGCCAGGACGTCGCGGGCGGCGGCGTCGACCTGCTCGGCGGTGACCCCGGGCCGCACCGCCTCGACCGCGGTCGCCTGCGCGCGCTGCAGTACCGCGTACTGCTCGGCGATCTCGGCGCTGGGCTCACCCAGGCTGTAGGTACGGGTGCAGTCGGAGTTGTAGCCCGGATCGCAGGGACCGCCGATGTCGACGACGACGATGTCACCTTCCTGCAGCACCCGGTCCGAACATTCGTGGTGCGGGTCCGCGCCGTGCGGCCCGGAGCCGACGATGATGAATGCCACCGCGGAATGCCCTTCGGCCACAATCGCTTTCGCAATATCTGCGGCAACGTCAGCCTCCGTGCGGCCAGGCACCAGGAACTCGGGCACCCGGGCGTGCACCCGGTCGATCGCAGCACCGGCCTTGCGTAGCGCATCGATCTCGGCGGGATCCTTGACCATCCGCAACGACCGCAGCACATCGGTGGCCAGCACCGGTACCGCACCGAGCCGCTGCGCCAACGGCAACAGGTGCAGTGCGGGCATCGAGTCGGTCACCGCGACCCTGGCGTGCCCGCCGAGTGCGTCGGCCACCAGCTCGTACGGGTTCTCACCGTCGACCCAGTCCCGCACGGCCAAACCCAGGTCCACGACCGCGGACTCCTTCAGTGCCGCCAGTTCCATGCGCGGCACCACAACCATCGGCGCGCCCGAGGCGGGTACCACCAGGGCGCTCAGCCGCTCGAAGGTCTGGGCCGCCGAACCGATGAGGTAGCGCAGGTCATAGCCCGGCGTAATGACCAGCCCAGCCAGCCCCGCGTCGGCCGTCGCGGCTGCCGCGGCTGACAGGCGGCGGGCGTACACATCGCTGCTGAAACGACTGGCGCTCATGTCAGCCAGGTTAGCCGCAGGCCCACCGGGACGCGATCGGCGACCGTCCCTGCAACGCTCCTGGCAGGATGGCGGGCATGTCTGCACCGGTGTTGCTGCTCGACGGCGCGAGCATGTGGTTTCGATCGTTCTTCGGTGTGCCGTCGTCGATCACCGCGCCAGACGGTCGACCGGTCAACGCGGTGCGCGGGTTCATCGACAGTGTGGCCACCCTGGTCAGTCGGGAACGCCCGGCCCGGCTGGTGGTCTGCCTGGACCTGGATTGGCGCCCACAGTTCCGGGTCGACTTGATCCCGTCGTACAAAGCGCACCGCGTCGCCGAGGAAAACCCCAGCGGCGAAACGGATGTGGAGGAAGTTCCCGACGAGCTGAGCCCGCAGGTCGACATGATCATGGAACTGCTCGACGCGTTCGGCATCGCCACCGCAGGCGCGCCCGGCTACGAGGCCGACGACGTCCTGGGCACGCTCGCCGCCGCCGAGCGGCGCGATCCGGTGGTGGTCGTCAGCGGTGACCGCGATCTGCTCCAGCTGGTCACCGACGACCCGGTCGCCGTGCGGGTGCTCTATCTGGGCCGCGGGCTGTCCAACGCGACGATGTTCGGGCCGGCCGAGGTGGCCGAGCGCTACGCTGTGCCCGCTCACCGGCCGGGGCCGGCCTACGCGGAATTGGCGCTGCTGCGCGGGGATCCATCCGACGGCCTGCCCGGTGTGCCCGGTGTCGGCGAGAAGACCGCCGCCACCCTGCTGGCGCAGTACGGCTCGCTGGAAGACATCCTGGCCGCCGCGCATGATCCTACGTCCAAGCTGTCCAAGGCCTTTCGGACCAAACTGCTGGCCGCCACCGACTACATCGAAGCGGCCGGGCCGGTGGTCCAGGTGGCCCGCGACGCCCCGGTGCGGCTGTCCGCCACCGACGACCGGCTGCCGCTGGCAGCCGCCGACCCCGCCCTAGTCGCCGAACTGGCGGGCCGGTACGGGGTCGGTTCGTCGATCAGCCGGCTACAGAAGGCGCTCGACGAGCTACCTGGCTAGGCCGAGTCAGACAGAACCGCGCCGAGATTGAGCTCACGCACGAAACGTTCGAGTGGAACGCTGCGTGAGTTCAATCTCGACGCGGCTATGACGCAGTCGAGCGGCCACTCCTGCACAAGCGGCTACTTGGGCCGGCCGACCTCGTAGGTGCCCTTGTCGTCCTGGAAGGTCACGGTCACCTGACGCTTGGTGCCGTCGATGCTCACCTCGCAGGTGAACGTGTCACCCTTCTTGACCGTCGGGTCCTGGCCGTTGTTGCACTTGACATCCTTGACGCCCTTAGCGCCGTAGCCGTTGGTCTCGTCGGTGAGAATCTGCTGCACGCCCTGCTGGGCCTTGTTGATGTCCAGCTTGGTGGTGACGAAGAAGCCGGGCTTCCAGAATCCGAGGATCAGCACGACGGCGACCACGATCGCGGCCAGCACACCCACGACCGTGCCGATCACCGTCATCGAACGCTTGGTGGATTCCTCACCGCCGGGCTGCGGGTAGGGACCGAACTGACCCGGCTGACCGGGTTGTCCGGGTTGTCCGGGCTGCGGGTACTGGCCATATTGCGGCTGACCGTACTGACCGGGCTGACCGTATTGCGGCTGACCGTACTGACCGGGCTGGCCATAGGCGGCCGGGTTGTATTCGGTCGGAGCCTGGTACGGCTGCTGCGGATAGCCCTGCGGCGGCTGCCCATACTGCGGGTACTGCGGCTGGGTGTAGGCGGGCGGCTGCCAGGCGGGAGGCTCGTTGGTCGGCTGCTGGTACGCCGGGGCCTCACCGCCGCCGGGCTGCCAGACGGGGGTATCGCCGGCCGGCTGCTCCGGTGGCTGCCAGGACGGCGCCGCGGTCGGGGGCTGCTCCGAGCTGGGGGCAGGCTGATCCTGACCCGGCACGGGCTGAGCCTGCCAGGGATTAGGGTCAGATCCCTGCGGTCCGCTCATCGTCTCTCCTTGATCTGGTAGCTATTCGCCGCTCCCACCGTAGCGTTTGCATCACCCTACCCGCCATCAACAGCGACGACGCCGCGCCGGATGTCCTCGATGGCACGTTTCGCCGCTGTCCGCAGACCGGCGTCGGGCCCGGCATTGCGGACCTGGTCGAGTAGGTCGAGCACCTGCCGGCACCAGCGCACAAAATCGCCCGCCGACAGCGGTGTGCCCGCCCCGGCGACGTCGGAGGCGGCCAACGCGGCGGCCAGGTCCGCGGTCGTCGCCCAGCGGTAGACGGCGGCGACGAAGCCCCCGTCGGGCTCCCGCGAGGGCGCGATCCGATGCCTGTTCTCGTCGGCACGTAGCTGACCCGATATCCGCCTGGTATCGGCCAGCGCGCGCCGCACGTTCGGTGTGGGCATCTCGATGGCGTGGACCGGTGTCGGACCTTCCCCGCCCCGGGATTCGAACACCACCGCCGAGAGCACCGCGGCCAGCTCGGCCGGCGCAAGCCCCTTCCAGGTGCCTGACCGCAGACATTCGGCAACGAGCAGATCGCTCTCGCTGTAGATCCGGGCCAGCAGCCGCCCGTCGTCGGTCACCCGCGGCTGGTCGTCCGGTCCGCCGGTCTCGACGAAACCGCGCTCGGTGAGCAATCCCAGAATCCGGTCGAACGTGCGGGCCAGCGAGTTGGTTGCCGCGCTGACCTTCGCGCGGATCTGTTCGTTGTCGCGCTCGACCCGCAGGTAGCGCTCCGCGATCCGCACCTTGGCTTCCCGATCGGCCATCCGGTGCGCGGGATGCTTGCGCATCGCCTCCCGCAGCGACGCCAGCTCGGGGTCCATATCGGGCGGGTCGTCACTCGAGCCGCGACGAGTGCGGCCCGACGGCACGACCAGGCCGGCCGCCGCCGAGCGCAGCGCCGAGGCCAGGTCCCGGCGAACCCTGGGCTGGCGGTGCTCGACCCGCTTGGGCAGTGACATCGACCCGATCGGCGGCGCGGCACCGGGGTAGTCGGTCGAGGAAATCCTTCCGGCCCAACGGTCTTCGGTGAGCACAAGCGGTCGCGGGTCGTCGGCGTCGTTGGCCGCCTCCAGTACCACCGCCAACCCGCCGCGCCGGCCGTGGCTGATGTTGATGATGTCGCCGCGACGCAACGCCGTGAGCGCATCGTTGGCGACCTGCCTTCGCTGTAGCCGCGACGCTCTGGACTGGGCACGCTCGCGTTCGCTGATCTTGGCGCGCAACCGCACGTAGTCGAGCACCGCGGGTTCTGGCACCGGCCGTGCGCGCCGGTCCCAGTCCATCTCGGCGGCGATCTGGCCGAGCATCTTCTCGCCGCGTTCGACGCCACGGACCAAACCGACCACCGACCGGTCGGCCTGAAACTGGGCGAACGAGCGCTCCAGCAGTTGATGAGCCTGCTCAGGACCCATCTGGTTCACCAGATTGATCGTCATGTTGTACGACGGCGCAAAAGAACTCTTCAGCGGGAAGGTCCGGGTGGAGGCCAGCCCGGCGACCTCGGCGGGTTCGACGTCGGGATGCCAGAGGACGACGGCGTGGCCCTCGATGTCGATGCCGCGCCGGCCCGCGCGCCCGGTGAGTTGGGTGTACTCGCCCGGGGTCAGCGGCAGGTGCTGCTCACCGTTGAACTTGACCAGCTTCTCCAGCACCACGGTGCGGGCCGGCATGTTGATACCCAGCGCCAGCGTCTCGGTGGCGAAGACCGCCTTGACCAGCCCGGCGGTGAACAGCTCTTCGACGGTGTGCCGGAACACCGGCAGCATCCCGGCGTGGTGCGCTGCCAGCCCGCGCAGCAGTCCTTCGCGCCACTCGTAGTAGTCGAGCACCGCCAGGTCGGTATCGGCCAGATCGCCGCAACGACGGTCGATCACCTCGGCGATGCGGCCCCGGTCCTCGTCGTTGGTCAGTCGCAGCGAGCTACGCAGACACTGCTTGACCGCGGCGTCACAGCCGGCCCTGGAGAAGATGAACGTGATGGCCGGCAGTAGGCCCTCACGGTCGAGCGCAGCGATGACGTCGGGACGCGACGGCGGGCGGTACAGGCCCGGCCCGCCACCAGGACGGCCCGGCCCGCGCCGGCGCGGCTGCCAGTCGGTCAGCCGCTCGGCCTCCCGGCGATGGGCGATGTGGCGGATCAGGTCGGGGTCGACGAGGTGCTGCCTGCCGGTCCGGTCGGCGCTGCTGCTGTAGTCGAACAGGTCGAACATCCGCTTGCCGACCAGTACGTGCTGCCACAGCGGGACCGGCCGGTGCTCGTCGACGACGACGGTGGTGTCGCCGCGGACAGTCTGGATCCATCCGCCGAACTCCTCGGCGTTGCTCACCGTGGCCGACAGGCTGACCAGCCGCACGTCCTCGGACAGGTGCAGGATGACCTCCTCCCACACCGCACCGCGCATCCGGTCGGCCAGGAAGTGCACTTCATCCATCACCACGTGCGAAAGTCCGTGCAACGCATCAGACCCGGCGTACAGCATGTTGCGGAGCACCTCGGTGGTCATCACCACCACCGGCGCATCGCCGTTGATCGACTGATCGCCGGTCAACAGCCCGATGCGCTCCGCGCCGTAGCGACGCACCAGGTCGTTGTGTTTCTGATTGCTCAGCGCCTTGATCGGGGTGGTGTAGAAGCACTTGCGGCCGGCGGCCAGCGCCAGGTGCACGGCGAACTCCCCCACCACCGTCTTGCCCGCGCCGGTCGGCGCGCACACCAGCACGCCGTGGCCACGTTCCAGCGCCTCACATGCCTGAATCTGGAAGGGGTCGAGCCGAAACGCCAGTAGCTCGGCGAACCGGGTCAGTTCTACCCCGCGCTCCTGCCCGCCGGGCTCAGGTGATGTCGTCATGCCCTGCCGCGTAGCTCACTGGCGCGGACACCGGGGTCGGCGCCTCGATCGGCGCGGCCTGGTCGTCCGGGATCTCGGCCTGGGCCTCGCGCTTGGCCTTGCGCCGGTCGTGCAATCGCGCGACCTGGATGGCGAACTCCAGCAGAACCGTCAGCGCCAAACCCAAAGCCATCATCGAGAACGGATCCGAGCCGGGCGTGGCGAACGCGGCGAATACGAACACCCCGAAGATCAGGCCGCGACGCCATGCCTTGAGCTTGGCGTACGGGAGCATGCCGATCATGTTGAGCATGATGATCAACAGCGGAAATTCGAAGCTGACGCCGAAGATCAGCAGCAGGTTGATCAGGAAGCCGAAGTACTGGTCGCCGGACAACGCGGTGACCTGGACGTCGCTGCCGACCGTCAGCAGAAAGTGCAAGGCCTTCGACAACACGAAGTAGGCCAGCACGGTGCCGGACACGAACAGCAGTGCCGCAAAGAACACGAACACCGACGCGAAGCGGCGCTCGTTGCGATACAGGCCGGGCGTGATGAAGGCCCACAACTGGTGCAGCCACACCGGGCACGCCAGCACGATGCCGGCGGTCAAGCCGACCTTGAGCCTGAGCATGAACTGGTCGAACGGCGCGGTCGCCAACAGCCGGCAGCCACCGTCGGCGCTGATATCGGCGCGGGCCGACTGAGGCAACGAGCAGTAAGGCGCGCGTAGCCATTCGCCCAAACTCTCCACGCCGAAAAAGCCATGGCTGTACCAGAGGAAGCCCACGATGGTGGTGAGCGCAACCCCGCCAATCGAGATCAGCAGGCGGGTCCGCAACTCCCGAATATGGTCGACGAGGGACATCGTCCCGTCGGGGTTGACGCGGCTCCGGCGTTGTCTGGGGTCCAGCCGCGAGAGGAATTTAGGGGTGCGCACGGCAGCGGCTAACTACGGGCGCTGGGCGCCGGTTCGTCGTCGGGCTCAGGCCGGTTTAGCGTCGGAGTGGTTCGGGGCCACCGGCGGGGTCACCGGGGCTTCGACGCGCTCGGACTGCACCTGGGTGGGGGGCTGCACGGGCGCGACCGGGCTGTCCGCCTTGTTGTCGTTCTGCAGTTCCTTGACCTCGGACTTGAAGATGCGCATCGACTTGCCCAGCGAGCGTGCAGCATCAGGCAACCGCTTCGACCCGAAGAGCAGCACGACCACGGCGATGAGAATCAGCCAGTGCCACGGTTGTAGAGCACCCAATTTGGTCACCTCCAGAAGTTGCCTCGATGCTACCCCACCGACCTGGTGACGAGCCCGGACCGCGGCTCAGCCGGTCAGTGCGGCGTAGGCCGCCAGGGCCGCCACCGCGGCCTCGCGCACCCGAGTGACCAGCGATTCGGGTCCCAGTACCCGCACGTCGGCGCCGAATCCCAACAGCACCCGGCTCATCCACTCTTCCGAGGCGTACGTCATCGCCGCTTTGCAATAGCCGTCACCCAACACCTCGAGGACCCGCATCGGGTAGTACTCGAGCATCCAGGACGCCGTCGGCGCGACCAGGAGAGTCGCGGCGGGCAATGCGGGGTCGGCGTCGAACAGCGAGGTGTCCGGTGGGGCCTGCACGGCAGGTGCCGGCGCCGCCGCCGGCTCGTCGAGGACGGCTGCCTCCACGATGCGGTCGAACCGGAACAGCCGAACCCCTTCGGCTTCGCGCGACCATGCCTCCAGGTAGCTGTGGTCTCCGACCAACACCACCCGGATCGGGTCGACGACCCGGCTCGACAGGATGTCGCGGGAGGCCGAGTAGTACTCGATACACACCGCGCGATTGCCGCGGACCGCTGCCCGCACGGCCGCGGCGGCCTCGCTCTCGATGGGCGCCGGTTCCTCGACCGCGGTCGCCGCGTGGGTGTGGTCGTGACCGACCGTGCCTGCCGCCGACTCGATCTTGGCGATCGCGCTCAGCGCGGCCTGCGGGTCGACCACCCCCGGAATGTCGACCAGCGCGCGCAGCGCGACCAGCAACCCGGTGGCCTCCGGCGAGGTAAGCCGCAGCGGCTCATCCATGCCGGCCGAAAAGGTCACCTTGATGGTGTCACCGGAGAACTCGAAGTCGATCAGGTCGCCAGGTCCGTAGCCCGGCAGGCCGCACATCCATAGCTGGTCGAGGTCCTGCTGGAGTTGTTTGCGGGTCACGCCGAGATCGGCGGCGGCTTCGTCATAGGTGATGCTGGGATTGGCCTTCAGGTACGGAACCATGTTGAGCAACCGCACCAGGCGGGTCGAGACCGGACTCACGCGCCCTCCCCCTGCGACCGCAACCGCGCCAGCACGTCCGCACGTAGCGATGCCGGTTCCAACACCAGCGCGTCGGCCCCGTGCCCGGCGACCTCCCGGGCCAGCCGGTCGCGGGTTCCGATATCGACGGCGATCACCTCACCGGGCCGACCGGCGATGGTGCGCGACCCCTGCGATGTGCCGATGCGACGCAACGACATCGCCCGGCCGTCGGCGACCCACACGCTGGCCTGCACGCCGCTGGGCGCCTCACCGATGGCCCGGTCGACGATCGCGCGCAGATCGACCCCACCCGGTCGGGTGACCGATCCAGGGGGTCCGACGGTGGTGACAGTGGCGTCGATACGAGAGATCCGGAAAGTCCTCGTCGCGTCGCGGTCCCGGTCATGCCCGACCAGATACCAGCGGCCCCTGGCGGTGACCACACCCCACGGCTCCACGGTGCGCACAGTGTAGGGGTCGGTCGGCAATGAACGGTGACGAAACTGCACCGGCTGACCGGAATCGATGGCAGACAACAGGTTTCCCAGCACGTCCTCCGACCCACGCAGACCGGGCGGACCCGAGGCGGTGGCGATGGCCACCGCGGCATCCGGATCGACGTCGACACCGGCCGCCCGGAGTTTGAGCAGCGCGCCCTGGGTGGCGGTGATCAATTCCGGTGACTGCCACAGCTGAGTGGCCACGGCGACGGCGCCGGCTTCCTCTCCGGTGAGCTCGATGTCGGGCAGCGCGTAGGTGTCACGGTTGATCCGGTATCCCTCGGTGGGGTCGAACGCCGAAACCCGACCCGTCTCCAGCGGAATGCCCAAGTCGCGCAGTTCGTTCTTGTCCCGCTCGAACATCCGGGAGAAGGCCTCGTCGCTGGGGCTGTCGGCATAACCGGCCACGCTCGCGCGAATCCGTTCGGCGGTGATGTAACCGTGAGTGGACAGCAGCGCGATGACCAGATTCATCAGCCGCTCGACCTTGGATGTCGCCACTCGGAAGACCTTAGCCGGGATGGGCCCGTCGCTCGTGCGGCGCGCGGCTCACATGCTGGCGATGAGTCGCTTGACCCGCTCGTCGACGGACCGGAACGGGTCCTTGCACAGCACCGTGCGCTGCGCCTGGTCGTTGAGCTTGAGGTGCACCCAGTCCACGGTGAAGTCCCGGCCGGCTTCCTGAGCCGCGCTGATGAACTCGCCGCGCAGCTTGGCGCGGGTGGTCTGCGGCGGCGTGTCGACGGCGGCCTCGATCTCCTCGTCGGTGGTGATCCGCGTCGCCAGCCCCTTGCGCTGCAGCAGGTCGAACACACCGCGACCGCGCTTGATGTCGTGGTAGGCCAAGTCGAGCTGGCTGATCTTGGGGTCGGACAGCTCCATGTTGTAGCGGTCCTGGTAGCGCTGGAACAGCTTGCGTTTGATCACCCAGTCGATCTCGGTGTCGACCTTCGCGAAATCCTGGCTCTCGACGGCATCGAGCTGGCGTCCCCACAGGTCGACCACCTGGTCGATCTGGGTATTGGGTTCGCGGGTCTGCAGATATTCCACCGCCCGCGCGAAATACTCGCGCTGGATGTCCAGCGCGCTGGCCTGGCGTCCGCCGGCCAGGCGAACCGGGCGGCGCCCGGTCAGATCGTGGCTGACCTCGCGGATCGCGCGAATGGGGTTGTCCAGGGAGAAGTCCCGGAACGCCACCCCGGCCTCGATCATCTCCAGCACCAGCGAGGCGGTGCCGACCTTGAGCATGGTGGTGGCTTCACACATGTTGGAGTCGCCGACGATCACGTGCAGCCGGCGGTACTTCTCGGCGTCGGCGTGCGGCTCGTCGCGGGTGTTGATGATGGGGCGGGACCGGGTCGTGGCGCTGGAAACGCCTTCCCAGATGTGCTCGGCGCGCTGGCTCAGGCAGAACGTCGCCGCCTTGGGCGTCTGCAACACCTTGCCGGCGCCGCAGATCAACTGTCGGGTGACCAGGAACGGCAGCAGCACGTCGGAGATCCGGGAGAACTCCCCCGCCCGCACGATCAGATAGTTCTCGTGGCAGCCGTAGGAGTTGCCCGCCGAGTCGGTGTTGTTCTTGAACAGGTAGATGTCGCCGCCGATGCCCTCGTCGGCAAGCCGCTGCTCGGCATCGATCAGCAGATCCTCGAGTACCCGCTCCCCGGCCCGGTCGTGGGTGACCAGCTGGATCAGGTTGTCGCATTCGGCGGTGGCGTACTCCGGGTGGCTGCCCACGTCGAGGTACAAGCGCGCGCCGTTGCGCAGGAACACGTTCGAGCTGCGGCCCCACGACACGACCCGACGGAACAGGTACCGGGCTACCTCGTCCGGACTGAGCCGGCGATGGCCGTGGAACGTGCAGGTGACACCGAACTCGGTTTCGATGCCCATGATTCTTCGCTGCACAACATCGAGCGTACTGGTTGCTGTCCGGTAGCGGTGCGCGAAACGTCCTCGGGTCGCTGTGGATTGCCGAAACACCGCAGCCACGACGCGTGCCAGCATGAATCGTGCCCGAGGCCGTCACCGTGAATGTAGCCGTAGATAACGCCGCGGTGAGCGCGTTCGTACAGCGCGTGGCCTGGGCCGTTGACGAGCTGCCTGACATCCCGATATCGGTGGCGCCCGCCCTGCCCGGATCGGCGCTCGCCGACCTGGACGGACCCCGCCGGGTGGTCGCCGACGTGCACCGACTCGGTACGGCCGTACACGATTGGGTCCGGCTGGCGCGTCGATCGGTCGACGCCCTGATCGCCGCCGACGACGGGACCGCCGAGCAATTCGGACCGCGGTGACCGGGCCGACCGTCTCCCAGGTGCAGGCCTGGCGCCCCGAAGCCCTTACCGAGCTGGCCGACGAGTGGGACAGCGCCGCCGGCCGGTTGCAGGCCAAGGCCGAGGAGATCGACACCGCGGTGGCGGGCAGCGCGGGAGCGTTCCGCGGTGCCACCGCCGGCGCGGCGCAGCAGGCGATCGATCCGACCACGGCGGAACTGCGCCGGGTGTGCCGGGCGCTGATCCTGGCCGCGGCTGAGGCCCGCGACGCCGCCGTCGTCGTCTCCGGGGCCCGCGATCGGGTCCTGGCGGTGGTGGCCGATGCGCAGCAGGAGGGCTGCCCGGTCCACGACGACGGAACCGTCGGACCAGCGCCGCACCCCACTGCACTGCTGGTGGCCTGCGGCGGCGGATCGGACTCGGCGGCCCGGGCCATGCTCGAGGTGCGGGCCGGCGAACTGACCCGGGCCCTGCGGTCGGCGCTGGCCGGCTTGAGCACCGTCGACGCCGACGCCGCCCGGGCCATCGACGGGGCGTTCGGTGAGGCCCGGCCCGCTCCGGCCGCGGTGCGGCCCGCCGGGGTCGCCGGTGACCCAGTGGCGAATTGGCCGCGAATGAGTCAGGACAGCATCGCCGCACAGGTGGCGGCGATGTCGCCCGCCGAGCGCCAGCTGCTGATCGACCAGGCACCGCACGCGGTGGGCAACACGGACGGTGTCCCCTGGGAAATGCGAGTGGCCGCCAACCGGATCAACATCGCCACCGCGATCCTCGACGAGCGGCGCACCCTCGACGCACCGGAAGAAGGCAAGCTACGCGCGGCCGTGCCACCCACTCTCAATCCGGCCGACGCCGAACGGTTGTGGGCGGCACTGCATGCCGATCCGGCGATGCGCGCCGTCGCGATCGCCGCCCACGACCGCGATGCCCGCCGTCGCATCGACTACTACGGCACCCTGCTCGCCGACGTCCCCGACCCCGTCGACCGGGATCACCGGGTGTCCAGGCAGATCCTGGCCTTCGATCCGGGTCGGGAGTCCTTCATCGAACTGTCCGGTGACCTCGGCCGGGCGCGCGCCATCGGGGTGCTGGTGCCCGGGCTCAACACGACGTTCGAGGGCTCGGCCGACGATGTGGCGACCGCGCGGCGGTTCGTTGCGGGATCCGGTGGGGACGTCGCGATGATCAGCTACCTGGGCGGACGCTTCCCGACCGGCTCGCTGTTAGCGGGCATAGCGGACGCGGCCGACGCCCGCTATGCCCTGGAGATGGCTCCGCGGCTGGTCGCGTTCAGCGAGGATGTCGAGCGCCGGGCCGGGTCAACCCCGGTGACCTACATCGGCCATTCCTACGGTGGGTCGATCGTCGGCACCGCGGAGCGGTTCGGGCTCACCGCGGACCGGGTGATCTACGTCGAGGCCGCGGGAGCCGGTGTCGGCGTACACAATCCGGGCGATTGGCACAACCGCAACCCCGCGGTGCTGCGGTTCTCCATGACCGCGCCCGGCGACCCGATCAGCCTGGTTCAGGGCATCCCGTTCGGATCGCACGGCACCGACCCGGACCGGGTGCCCGGCGTCGTGCGGCTGGCCAGCGGGCGGCGTCTCACCGGTGTACCGATGGCCGGGCCGTCAACGCACAGCGACGTGCTCAACGAGCCGTCGGATGCCTGGCACAACATCCTGGCGGTCATCACCGGCGACCGCGCGCATATCAGGACGCACTGAGCCCAGTTCCGCTATGGCCAGGAGATGCGCGGCGCGGGTCCGGCAGGCGGAGCGGGGTTCAGCGCGGCGCCCGGGATCGGGGTGTTCTGCAAGGCACCGAGACACAAGCCCAGTCGGCCCGGTAGGCAGGGGATGTTCCCCGATCCGCCGTAGCTGTTGCTCGGCGCGTTCTGCGACCAACACGTTCCTGTTGTCGGGTCGAGGATGGTGCCGCCCGGACAAGTGGCCGACGATGCGGTCGGCGCGCTGAGCAGCGGTGCGGACAGCAGTACGGCGCCGCTGCAGATCGCTGCCGCAAGCAGATTGGATGACCTCGGTCGGATTCTCATGTCGCTGTTTCTCCTACGGGGTGATCTTGGTCTGCTCATCGATGATCTTGGCGGCGTCGATCACCACGTTCTCCTCCCCTTGCGGGGCATCAGCATTGAGCTGCAGCACGTATAGAGCGTCCTTGCCGGGGATGACGACCGTTCTCTGCGCGACCACTCGGTCTTTGCCGTTGTAGGTGTAAGTGCCGGCGGACTCGATAGCGTCGAAGCCACTGAGTGCACTCTTGTCGGGGTCACCCAGTGGCTTGAAGTTCGGCAGGTTCTCCAACTGGCCCGGCGCGTACTGCAGGATCTTCGCCGGATCGACGTTGCCGACAAGTTTCGATGCGATCGCGATGATGGTCGGCGGATCGGCCGGATCCACTGGTTTGTCGTAAACGATTGCGCCATAGGCCCAGTTCGGCGTCTTGTCGCCGGCCGAACTCCATCCCGGCGGGAACGGGAAGTCGAAGTTGGGGGTGCCGGGATCATTCGGCTTGATCGGCGTCTCGGCGATCTTGTTTTCGTTGATGTAGTCGTTGATCGTCGTATTCGGGCCGGCAGCAGGTGCAGGTCGCTCCGATGTCACGGAACTGGACGAAACGGACGACGAGGATGCCGAGCTTGTCACAGTCGGCGCGGTTTTCGTCGAAGCACCACAGCCGGCGATGGCCACCGAAACGACCGCCAGGCCAACCGTAGTGACGATCGGGATCTTCTTCATCGGCAGAGCACCTTCCCTCCACTTGGCACCGGAAACTCTATCGGCAAATTAGCCGCTACGTCAGTAAACGGCAGATTTCGGTGTCGGTCATCGGTACGTCATTTCTAGGTCACGCGACATACATTCTCTGCCGATCGGCCATTCAGGCGCTGATCAGAGGTGTTATCGTCCGATCCTTCGGCGCACCGCACGGCAGCGCCACAGGATCGGAGGGTGCTGTGTGCACTGCGTGTGAATGGGCACCGCATCTCAGTGCATTGAGTGCAGGCAAAGTGCTGAACCGGCGGAACGCACTGCGGGTCGCCGGCGTCTCAGCTGTCGCAGCCACGGCCGCGGCCTGTGCGAAGCAACCGCCCGCCGTGGCGGATAAGAACGCGGACTTCGTGTTCCGCAACGGACACATCTACACCGTGTCGCCTGCACAGCCATGGGCGCAAGCCGTGGCTGTCAAGGGCAGCAGAATCGCCTATGTCGGAGACGAAGCGGGCGTCATGGCACTCGCCGGCCCGCAGACACAGGTTGTCGACCTTGGCGGCAAGCTGCTGATGCCGGGCTTCGTGGAGGGCCACATCCACCCCTTCCTGGGCGCGTTCCTGAGCAGCGGAGTCGACCTGCAGGTGCCTACCCAAGAGGAAGCGCTGGCCGCGATTGCCGCATACGCCCGCCAGAATCCAGACGGCCCGGTGCGCGGATTCGGTTGGCGGGTAGACATGTTCGGCCCGAATGGTCCCGATCGCGTCGCACTGGACCGAGTGCTGCCGGACCGACCTGGATTTTTCTTCGCCATCGACGGGCACAGCCTCTGGGCCAACACCAAGGCGCTGGAGATCGCAGGCATCAACCGCAACACTCCCGACCCCGTCCCGGGCTTCAGTTACTTCGTCCGCGACGCAAACGGCGAGCCCACCGGCTATGTGCTCGAAGTGGACGCGCTGCTGGGTGTGGTCAATGCCGTCGAACCGATATCGGCACAGTCCATGCTGAAGCTGCTGGAGTCGTGGTTGCCCAAGGCTTCCGCTGCGGGCATCACCACCGTCTTCGACGCCGGAGTGCCACCCGTCGGCGACGACCAAGAATCAATCATCGGCCTCTACGCCGACCTCGACAAGCGTGGAGCCCTGCCGTTCCGGGTTGTCGCCTCCTACAGTGTGAAGTCCCCGCCGGTCGACAACGCAGTGTCAAAGCTGACCGACATCCGCGGCCGGGTCTCAACCGATCTGGTCACCGTAGGCGTCGTGAAGATCATCGGCGACGGAACCCAGGAGGGGTACACCGCCTGGCTGATCGAACCCTACAAGGACCGGCCCGACTCGATCGGCGCGTCACCGTTCACCGAAGCGCAGTGGCACCAGCTGGTCCGCGAGGTGGATGCCGCCGGTTTCGACGTCCATATCCACGCGTGCGGTGAACGCACGGCTCGCACCGGACTGGATTCCATCGAAGCCGCGATCGCCGCGAACCCGCCGCGCGACCGCCGGCACACCATCGCTCATCTGGTCTACGTCCAGGACCCCGATGGTCAGCGATTTGCCAGACTCGGTGTTATTGGCCAGTTTTCGGCCAACTGGTTTTCCGGCGACCCGAGCACGTTGCAGAGCCTGGGCGACCGCTACGGCCGACCGCGTCAGGATCTGTTGTATCGGCCGCAGGACATTCTCAGATCCGGCGGTCGTATCTCGCTGGGTACCGACTGGCCCGCCGCGGCGTACGTGTCCACCTACAAGCCGCTCGATTCGATCGAAATCGGCGTGACCCGTCAGCTCGTCGGCACAGCCGACGCCCCGATGCTGGCGCCGCCGGATCAGCGCCTCAGTGTCGCCGAAGCGGTGCACGCCAACACGATGGGTGCCGCCTACCAGCTGCGCCTCGACGACAAGGTCGGCTCGGTCGAGGTGGGTAAACAAGCCGATCTCATTGTGTTGGACACCAACATCTTCGAGGGCGACCCGCACGACATCCATCGGGCCACCGTGACCATGACCATGATGGACGGCCGGATTCGGCACAAGATCTAGCTACTCGGCGCTTTCTCCTTCGCCGACCGACTCACCGGGAACCGAATCCGCTTTCGGCAGTAGCGCATCCAGCGCCGCACCGGTAATGCGTCGGAACGCGCGACGAGGCCGGCCGGCATCCAAGATCGCGACCTCGAGCGTCGCCGGGGCCAGCACCCGCGGCTCGGCCGCCGGTGTGGCACTACCGGCCGCGCTGGTGATGCCGGCGCGCAATGCCTCGACGGCGATCCGCACGGCATCGCCGAGCTCGGCGTTCTCGGAGTAGGTCTCCTTCAGCGCGGTGATGATCGGCTCGGTGGTGCCACCCATGACGACGAAATGCGGCTCGTCGGCTATCGACCCGTCGTAGGTGATGCGGTACAGCTCAGGGGGTTTGGTCTCACCGAAGTTGGCCACCTCGGCCACACACAGCTCCACCTCGTAGGGCTTGGCCTGCTCGGTGAAGATGGTCCCGAGGGTCTGTGCGTAGACGTTGGCCAGCTGGCGCCCGGTCACGTCGCGGCGGTCGTAGGCATAGCCGCGGGTGTCGGCGAACTGGATGCCGCCTCGGCGAAGATTGTCGAACTCGTTGAACCGGCCAACGGCGGCGAAACCCACCCGGTCGTAGAGCTCGCTGATCTTCTGCAATGACCGCGACGGGTTCTCCGCGACGAACAGCACGCCGGAGTCGTAAGCGAGCACGACCACGCTGCGACCGCGGGCAATGCCCTTGCGCGCCAGCTCCGAGCGCTCACGCATCGCCTGCTCAGGCGAGATGAAATATGGGAAGCTCACTTAGTCCACCCGAGGTGCTTCGTTGCTCGGACCCGGGCCGGGGCCGAATGTGTTGGTCGCTGAACGCTTCTCGATCACCTCACGGGCCAGCCGGGAGATCCGGTCCACGGCCACCTCGACCGCGCCGTCGGCCTCGATGGTGACCGCCGTCGGGAAAATCCCGCGCACCAGGTCGGGGCCGCCAGTGGCGGAGTCGTCGTCAGCGGCGTCATAGAGCGCCTCGACGGCCACCTTCAACGCCGAATCCGCATCGGTGACAGCGGAATACAGCTTCTTGATCGACGATTTGGCGAAGATCGAGCCGGAGCCCACCGAGTGGTAGCCCTCGTCTTCGATGTTCCAGCCGCCGGCGGCGTCGAACGACACGATGCGCCCAGCCGCTTGCGGATTCGCCTCGTCGAGGTCGTAGCCCACCAACAACGGCAGCGCCACGAAGCCCTGCAGTGCGGCGCCGAGGTTGCCGCGCACCATCGTCGAGAGTCGGTTGACCTTGCCGCGGAACGTCAGCGGGACGCCTTCGACCTTCTCGTAGTGCTCCAGCTCGACGGCATACAGCCGGGCGAACTCGACGGCGATCGCTGCCGTCCCGGCAATGCCGGTGGCGGTGTAATCGTCGGTGATGTAGACCTTCTGCACATCGCGCCCGGCGATCATGTTGCCCTGTGTCGAGCGACGATCACCGGCGATGAGCACTCCGCCCGGGTATTTCAGCGCGACGATCGTAGTGCCGTGCGGCAGCGCGTCACCCGGCCGCCCGACACCGTCGACAGCACCAGTCGGCAGCAGCTGCGGAGCTGCACGCCGGAGGAACTCGGAAAACGACGAAAGATCGGTCAGAGGTGAACTGGTGGCCAGGCGATCAGAAAACGGCCAGGTCACTGTCCGCCCTTTTGGACGTAAGCGCGCACGAAGTCCTCAGCATTCTCCTCGAGAACGTCATCGATCTCATCCAGCAGATCGTCAGTCTCCTCAGCAAGCTTGTCGCGACGCTCCTGGCCGCCGGCGCCGTCGCCGCTGAGGTCGTCGTCCTCGCCGCCACCGCCACCACGCTTGGTCTGCTCTTGAGCCATCGCTGCCTCCTGCTCGTCATCGGCGACTGTGTCGCGCCATCTGGCACGGGTCGCCGGTTCCTCCACACTACCGGTCGGGACCGGTATTGCTCCCTCTAACGAACGTCAGGTTGTCAGTTGTTCCACCAGTTCCGCTGCGCTGTCGACGGAATCGAGCAACGCTCCGACGTGGGCCTTGCTGCCGCGCAGCGGCTCCAGCGTCGGGATCCGGACCAGCGAATCACCACCGAGATCGAAGATCACCGAATCCCAGCTCGCCGCGGCGATGTCGGCGCCGAACCGGCGCAGGCACTCACCGCGGAAATAGGCCCGGGTGTCGGTCGGCGGGTTATCCACCGCATCGAGCACCTGCTGCTCGGTGACCAGGCGTTTCATCGAGCCACGGGCAACCAGCCGGTTGTAGAGCCCCTTGTCCAGTCGGACATCCGAATACTGCAGATCGACCAGGTGCAGCCGCGGCGCCGACCAACTGAGGTTCTCCCGTTGCCGGAAGCCTTCGAGCAGACGCAGTTTGGCCGGCCAGTCGAGCAGCTCCGCGCACTCCATCGGGTCGCGTTCGAGCAGGTCAAGCACGTGTGCCCAGGTTTCGAGGACGGCCGACGCCTTCGGATCCGGATCGCGGGCGTCGACCAGCTTGGCCACCCGGTCGAGGTAGATGCGCTGCAGGGCCAACCCGGTGAGTTCACGCCCGTCGGCCAGCGCCACCGTGGCCCGCAACGACGGATCCCGGCTGATCACGTGCACCGCGTGCACGGGCCGGGCCAGCGCCAGGTCGGAGAGGTCCAGGCCGTGTTGATGGCCTTCCTCGATCAGGTCGAGCACCAGCGACGTGGTGCCCACCTTGAGGTACGTCGAGGTCTCGGCGAGGTTGGCGTCGCCGATGATGACGTGCAGGCGGCGGTACTTGTCGGCGTCGGCGTGCGGCTCGTCGCGGGTGTTGATGATCCCGCGCTTGAGGGTGGTCTCCAGACCGACTTCGACCTCGATGTAGTCGGCGCGCTGGGACAGCTGGAAGCCTGGCTCGTCGCCGGAGGGCCCGATACCCACCCGACCGGAACCGGTCACCACCTGCCGAGACACCATGAACGGCGTCAGGCCGGCGATCACCGCCGAGAACGGCGTCTGCCGGCTCATCAGGTAGTTCTCGTGGGTCCCGTAGGACGCGCCCTTGCCGTCGACGTTGTTCTTGTAGAGCTGCAGCTTGGCCGCACCGGGCACGCTGGCCACGTGCCGGGCGGCGGCCTCCATCACCCGTTCGCCTGCCTTGTCCCAGATCACCGCGTCCAACGGATCGGTGACCTCGGGCGCGGAGTACTCCGGGTGGGCGTGGTCGACGTAGAGCCGCGCGCCGTTGGTCAGAATCATGTTGGCGGCACCGATCTCGTCGGCGTCGACCACCGGCGGCGGCCCCGAGGCGCGGCTCAGGTCGAACCCGCGGGCATCGCGTAGCGGCGACTCCACCTCGTAGTCCCAGCGGGTGCGCTTGGCGCGCTGGATTCCGGCGGCAGCGGCATACGCCAGCACCGCCTGAGTGGAGGTCAGGATCGGATTGGCGGTCGGGTCGGACGGCGAGGAGATGCCGTACTCGACCTCGGTCCCGATAATCCGTTGCATGCGCGCAAGCCTAGCGGGGCCGGGAGCAGGCGGTGTCGCGCGCCTCACGGGTGGGCACCCCGACTTGCGGCTAGGGTGACCCTCACCCGACAGCCTCCACATCGGAGCCACCAACCATGACAGCAACCGACCGCTTCGCCAGCGAGCGATGGTTCCTTGTCCGGGGTCTTCCAGCGGTGGTCCGGCGCGGGGCGCTGGTGCGCCGGGTCTGGAGTCGCTCGGCGCCGGCGCTGGCCGGATTCGCCGTAATCGCGGCCAACTCCATCCTGGTCGTGACGTTGTCGGGCAAACACACCATTGATATCGACGGCCGGCCCACCGTCACCGATGGATTCGTACTCGCCCTGGTGGCGCTCGTGCTGCCGGTGGCGGGCCTGGTGGGCTGGCTGATCTCCCGGATCCAGGGTCTGATGCGGCGGGTGATCGCCGCGAATCTGGCGCTCGCGGTCGTCATTCTGGGGGCCATCTTCGGCGGCCCCAGTCCCCGCATATTCGTCAACCTGCTGATGTCGGCGATCGTCGTCGGCGTCATCGTGCTGGCCACCGCCTCGGGGATCGGCTCGATCCTCGGCTGGGCAGCCCGTGACACGTTGTCCAACCTGGCGCTGATCGGCGGCATGTTCGTCCGGGCGCTGCCGGTGGTGCTGCTGACCTTTCTGGTCTTCTTCAACACCTATGTCTGGTTGATGGCGGCGATCGTGAGCCGAGCTCGGCTGTGGCTGGCCATCGGCTTCCTGTTCCTCATCGCGGCGGCGTTCCTGGTCTCGAACACCCTGGCGCGGGTCCGCCCCTTCCTCGAGTCCGCCGAACCCATGTCCGAGGACCAGGACCGCTTGGCGGGCACACCTTTTGCGAACATCCCCGACAAGCCGGGCGCCGATCCGCTGTCCAGGACTGAGCGCGCCAACGTGGTGTTCGTGGTCACTGCCTCCCAACTCGGGCAGGTGCTGACAGTCGCGCTGGCGACCGGGGCGATCTTCGGGGTATTGGGGCTCATCGTGGTCAGCCCGCCGCTGCTGGATTCCTGGACCCGCGGCGCCGGCCGCAACGACGGCCATGTCTTGGGCATGACGCTGCCCATACCGGATCCGCTGATTCAGACGACGATGATGCTGACAGCCATCACGTTCATGTACCTGGCGGCAAAGACGGTGACCGACAAGGAATACCGCTCGCAGTTCCTCGATCCGCTGCTGGACGAACTGAGGCTCACCCTGGTGGCCCGAGACCGATACCGGTCGTCGCTCCCGGCGCGTTGAGCTGGCTGCGGTGGGTAAACCACCCTGTGCCGGAGCGTAGCTCGGGATCCAAGTACCGGCGCCCCAGACGGTGGTGCACACTTCACTCAGCAACAAACGGCAACCCGTCGATCGCGACGTGGCGGTGCGCCCGGCCGACCTCGACGTATCTGGAGATGGAAGAACACCATGGCAGAACCGAACGATATCTTCGGCAAGCGCTACGGCGAGGTGCTGCTGGTCGCCGCGGGTGACGACGGGCCGGAAGCCACCGTCTACAACACGTTTCCGCTCAACGACTGCCCCGCCGAGTTGTGGGAGAAGCTCGACGCCGACGCGCTAGCCAAGGAGAACGGCGCGGTCGCGGCCCTGCTCAACGGCCCCCGCTACTGGCTGATGAGCAGCATCGAGAAGGCGCCGGATCGCCAGGAGATCAAGACGTTTGGCGGCATCGACATGATGCGCCAGGCCACCGTCAAACTGTCATCGATGAATCCCACGCCCTATTCCGCCAACTCGGTCGACCGTAAGGCGGTGTTCCACTTCGACGCCGGGCGGCCGGTTTTCGAACTCGTCGACCCGCAAGGGCAGCGCTGGGTCATGCAAACCTGGAGCCAGATCGTCGACCCGAATCTGGACCTGGCCGACCTGTCCCAGCTGGGGTCGCGGTTGACCCTGCCGGACGGCTGGCGCTACCAAACCCGAACCCTGACTGAGCGGTTGAGCGTCGACACCACGACCCGCGACGCCCACGTCACTCAGGACAACTTCACCAACAGCTATTCGTTGGAATTCTGAGTCAGCACGCTGGGCCTTGGCTTGGCGGGTGCGGCACCGGCGGGCTCATTCGGACGCCCAGACGACGCGATCCCGCCCGTCGCGCTTTGCCTGGTACATCGCCCTGTCAGCCCGTTCCATCGCCGAGGCAAGCTCCTCGACGGCGCGCAACCGAGTGCCCCCCACGCTGACGGTTCCCGTCAATGTCCCATCGGCGTAACTGAACTCCGATTGCGCGAAGGCCAAGCAGAGTCTGACGGCGATCCCCGTCGCCTCGACCTTGTCGGCACCCGCCAGGAGTGCACAGAACTCCTCACCGCCGATTCTCCCCATCACGTCATCGGCCCGCAGCACACTTCGCGCTACGGCGGCGAACCCGGCGAGCAATACGTCGCCGGCCGCATGTCCGTGCCGATCGTTAACCGCTTTGAAGTCATCGAGATCCATCACGACGATTGATACTGGCATCCCAGCTTGCCGATTCTCGTTGGCCACCTCTTGGGCTTTCGCCAAGAACCCGGACCGGTTGAATGTGTCGGTGAGACTGTCGACGACCGCGGCCCGCGCGAGCTGATTGCTCAATCGTTCGCGGCCGATGAGCAACAGGCAGACGTTGATCGCGATCGCCATCACGAATAGTCCTACTAGGGGCGCCGAAGTTGCCGGCGAATTCTCCATCAGCTGGAATGTTTCGTTCTGCATCTGGGCGATGATCGTGCGCCAGACCACCGGAACGATTGACACGATGGCCAGCACCGCCAACACCCGCCGGGTGACCAGACGTTCGGTGCGTTCAGCCCGCAGGGAGTCGATGGCGATGAGCACCAGGTAGATCACGATGCCCAGGGATGTGACGTGAACGCGCATCACCATATCCGCGGATAGGGGTGGCACGTAGAGGCAGGCGAAGACCACGGCCAACGGAACACTGAGGGCAGTGAGCCACGGTATCGGCCAGCCGGCGAAGGCTCGCACCCCTGCCCAGATCATGGCCCAGACCAGGACCAAGAAGCCGTTGGCAGCGGCTTCGGCAAGGACGTAGGGCCCGATCCCCTGGGTGCTCAGCAGCCCCGCACCGATTCCGCCCGCCAGGTTGGCGCAACCCCACAGGATCATCGCGGTATCGCGCCGTTTGCCGTAGCCGGCCCACACTTCGAGGAAGCCGAACAGCGATGCGGTGGTAGCGACCACCATCCACATCGTGCGGACGTCGGGAATCATGCGCGCGAGGGACGATTCGCGTCGTGACCACGCTCAGCAGCCGCCCGATCCCGGATATCTCGCACGACTCTAGACCTTAACGCGGAACCCCCGAGTCGCCGCGGTGGACAGCGCGAGATGTTGCTACAGGTACTGGCCCAGGTTGCTCTCGGTGTCGATCGCCCGGCTGGCGCTGGAGCTCTTACCGGTGACCAGCGTCCGGATGTAGACGATCCGCTCGCCCTTCTTACCCGAGATGCGTGCCCAGTCATCCGGGTTGGTGGTGTTGGGCAGATCCTCGTTCTCGGCGAACTCGTCGACGATCGAGTCGAGCAGATGCTGGATCCGAAGACCCCGCTGCCCGGTTTCCAGAACAGACTTGATCGCGTACTTCTTGGCGCGGTCCACGACGTTCTGGATCATCGCCCCGGAGTTGAAGTCCTTGAAGTACATGACTTCCTTGTCACCGTTGGCATAGGTGACCTCCAGGAACCGATTGTCGTCGATCTCGGCGTACATCCGGTCGACGACCTTCTCGATCATCGCCCTGATGCACTGCCCTCGATCGCCGTCGAACTCGGCCAGGTCATCGACGTTCACCGGCAGGTTCTCAGTGAGGTACTTGCTGAAGATGTCTTGTGCCGCTTCGGCATCCGGCCGCTCGATCTTGATCTTGACGTCCAAGCGGCCGGGCCGCAGGATCGCCGGGTCGATCATGTCCTCGCGGTTGGAGGCGCCGATCACGATGACGTTCTCCAAGCCCTCCACGCCGTCGATCTCGCTGAGCAGCTGGGGCACGACCGTCGTCTCGACATCGGAACTCACACCGGTGCCGCGGGTACGGAAGATCGAGTCCATCTCGTCGAAGAACACGATCACCGGGGTGCCCTCGGACGCCTTCTCCCTGGCTCGCTGGAAGATCAACCGGATGTGCCGCTCGGTCTCGCCGACGAACTTGTTCAGCAGTTCGGGGCCCTTGATGTTGAGGAAGTAGGACTTCGCCTCGCGGGCGTCCTCACCACGCACCTCGGCCATCTTCTTGGCCAGCGAGTTGGCCACCGCCTTGGCGATAAGGGTCTTACCGCAGCCGGGAGGACCGTAGAGCAGCACACCTTTGGGCGGACGCAGCGAATACTCGCGGTAGAGCTCCTTGTGCAGGAACGGCAGCTCGACAGCGTCGCGAATCTGCTCGATCTGGCGGGTCAGACCGCCGATGTCGCTGTAGGCGACGTCGGGGACCTCTTCCAAGACGAGATCCTCGACCTCGGCCTTCGGAATGCGCTCGAACGCGTAGCCGGCCTTGGTGTCGACCAGCAGCGAGTCGCCGGGCCGCAGCTTGCGCGGGCGCAGGTCGTCATCGAGTTCGTCGGCCACCTCGTCGGGCAGGTCCTCGAACGCCACCAGCGGCTCGGCCAGCCACACGATGCGCTCTTCGTCGGCGTGCCCGACGACCAGCGCACGATGCCCGTCGGCGAGGATCTCGCGCAGTGTGCTGATCTCACCCACCGACTCGTAGGTGCCGGCCTCGACGACGGTCAGGGCTTCGTTGAGCCGAACCGTCTGGCCTTTCTTCAGCGACTTGACATCGATGTTGGGCGAGCACGTCAGCCGCATCTTGCGGCCGGAGGTGAACACGTCGACCGTGTCGTCGTCATGGCTGCCGAGCAGGACGCCGTAGCCACTTGGCGGCTGACCCAACCGGTCGACCTCTTCACGCAACGCGAGGAGCTGCTGGCGCGCCTCTTTGAGGGTGTCCATCAGCTTGGCATTGCGCGCCGCCAGGGAATCGATCCGCGCCTCGAGCTGATGCACATCGCGGGCGGTGCGCATACCGCTCTGGGCGCCTACTGCGTTTTCGAGCTGCTCACGCAGTGCCGACGCCTCTCGGCGTAGCTGCTCCAATTCGGCAGCATCCTCGCTGGACAGCTGTGGCTCTTGTGCCTCACTCATGTTGCGCTCCTTTCCCACACCGAGAGTTGGTGCGGTGGATACCTCAACGCTACCGGCCCAACCACGATCATGTGCGTTCGGGGAATTCGACACACTGGCAGCACTGTTAACCTCTTACTGAGTCGGGCCGAACGAAAGGACAGCCGTGACCATGAAACTGCTAGCCACGGGCGTTGCCGCCGCCGCGATCATCGGCGGCGCTGCCGCTGGTGTGACCTCGGTTGCATTCAGCTCTCCGGCCGCCTCGCCGGCCGTACTACCGGTCGTCTTCGGCGCCCCCATGCCGCAGGCACCGGCACCTGAGCTCCAAGGTCAGCTGGTCGCCACCCTCGACGCCCTTCAGGGCGGCGGGTCCTTCTCCGGCGCCAAGGCCTCCTACATCCAGGGTGGCCTGGGCCGGTTCGAGGGCATCACTGCCGACCGGGCCTTCAGTAACGCCTCGGCCAAGGGACTCTTCCCGCTGACCTTTGCCGTCGCCGACATCGACCAGGAGGGGCCGGTCGCCACCGCCAACGTCACCGCGACGGCGGCCAACGGCGCGACCGCCAACCAGCCGGTCGAGTTCATCGCGGGACCCAGCCCCACCGGGTGGCAGGTAACGAAGTCCTCGGCGCTGTCATTGCTGTCAGCGGCGAGCTGAGTCGCCACTGGATGCGTCACGCGCTGTCCGCAGTTCTGAGCGCCGCCACGATCGTGGCGGCGCTTGGGCTGTCGGGGTGTTCTGACCACGGCGAGTCGAAGTCCACGCAGGGCCCGATCGAGCAGTCCTCGGCGGTGGCCCTCGCGCCACCGCCGGCCAATACCGCGGCGTTGCCGGCCCCCGAGGCGCTGACCGACGTGCTCTACCGGCTGGCCGATCCGGCCGTGCAGGGCACTGACAAGCTGGCGCTGGTGGAAGCCACCACACCCGACGACGCGGCGACCATCGACAAGTTCGCCGCCGCACTGCGCGACGGTGGCTTCACCCCACTGACGTTCACCGCCGACGAGATCCGGTGGTCGGATCGCCGTGCTGGTGACGCGCTGGCCACCGTCAACGTCACGACGTCGAATGCAGCCAACCCCGGCGGCTTCACCTTCCCGATGGAGTTCCATCCCATCGGGGGCGGCTGGCAGTTGTCCCGGGAGACCGCCGACATGCTGCTCGCGTTCGGCAACGCCCGAGGGGCCAGCGCGGCAAGCCCGAGCACCGCCGACCAACCGCCGACGAGCCCGCCTCCGGCCCGCTGACATGTGGATCGGGTGGCTGGAGTTCGACGTCCTGCTCGGTGACGTTCACTCCTTGAAGGAGAAGCGGGCGGTGGTTCGCCCTATCGTCGCCGAGCTGCGGCGGCGGTTCGCCGTCTCGGCCGCCGAAACCGGGTCGGCCGAACTGCACCGGCGGGCCGGCATCGGGATGGCCGTGGTGGCCGCGGATCGCGCCCATGTGGTGGAGGTTCTCGACGCTGCCGAGCGGCTGGTCGCAGCGCGCCCGGAGATCGAGCTGCTGTCGGCGCGGCGCCGCCTGCACCGCAGCGACGACGACTGACTAGGGCGCGAGCCGCTTGCGACGCAGCGGTGTGGGCGTGACCGTCCCCGGCGCCAGCCGCCGCGCCGAGATGAGGAACGCGGTGTGGCCGCGCATGTTGTGCTGCGGGCGGACCGCCAAACCGACGACGTTCCATCCGCGCTGCAGCGTCTCCCACGCCCTCGGCTCGGTCCAGCACTGCTGTTCGCGCAGCGCCTCTACCGTCTTGGACAGCTGGGTCACCGTGGCCACGTAGATCATCAGCACGCCGCCCGGCACCAGGAGCCGAGCGACGGTGTCGAGCACATCCCAGGGAGACAGCATGTCCAGCACGACGCGGTCCACCGAGGCCTCGTCGAGCTCGGAGTCGACCAGGTCGCCGATGATCAGCTGCCAGTTCGCGGGCGGCCCACCGAAGAACGTCGCCACATTGCGCTGTGCGTGCACCGCGTGGTCGTCGCGAACCTCATAGGAGATCACCTGCCCGGCGGGACCGACGGCACGCAGCAGGGAGCACGTCAGCGCCCCCGAGCCGGCTCCGGCTTCCAGAACCCGAGCGCCGGGAAAGATGTCGCCCTCGTGCACTATCTGCGCGGCATCCTTGGGATAAATGACCTGGGCACCGCGCGGCATCGACAAGACGTAGTCGATGAGCAGCGGTCGCAGCACCAGGAACGCGTCGCCGCTGGTCGATTTGACCACGCTGCCTTCCGGCTGGCCGATGACCGCGTCGTGCTCGATCGCCCCCCGGTGGGTGTGGAACTCGCCACCCGGGGTGAGGATCATCGTGTAGTGACGGCCCTTGGCGTCGGTGAGCTGGACGCGGTCCCCGATGACGAAGGGGCCGGTCGGACGTGGGGCAGGACTGTCCTCTTCACTGGCGCTCATCGGACGTGAGGCAGGACTGTCCTCTTCGCTGGCGCTCATCGGAGGCTCGTCGGTCACAGCCGTTCAGCCTGCCATAGCGGGACTCGCCGCCCCGCGTGCCGTCCGGTTGTCGGCGCCGGGTCCTAGGGTTGTTGGATGGTTTCGGACAGCACGAGTGACGGGCCGGTGCACAGTCGGCGCCCCGCGCTGTCGCCGTCGCGGGCCGCCGATTTCAAGCAGTGTCCGCTGCTGTACCGCTTCCGGGCCATCGACCGGTTGCCCGAACCACCGTCGACGGCCCAGCTGCGCGGCTCGGTGGTGCATGCCGCCCTCGAGCAGCTCTACGGCCTGCCGGCCGCCGATCGCGGCCCGCTGACCGCGCTGTCGCTGGTCGACCCGGCCTGGGATCGGGTGCTGGCCGACCATCCCGACCTGGCCGCGGACCTGGCCGACGATCAGCGCACCCAGCTCATCACCGAAGCGCGGGCGCTGCTGAGCGGCTACTACCGGCTGGAGGATCCCACCCGGTTCGACCCGCAGAGCTGCGAGCAACGCATCGAGGTCGAACTGGCCGACGGCACCCTGCTGCGCGGCTATGTCGACCGCATCGACGTAGCCGGTACCGGTGAATTGCGGGTGGTCGACTACAAGACCGGCAAGGCACCGGCGGCAGCGCGGGCGCTGGCGGAGTTCAAGGCGCTGTTCCAGATGAAGTTCTATGCGGTCGCACTGTTGCGTTCCCGCGACGTTCTGGCCACCCGGTTGCGGTTGATCTACCTCGCCGACGGGCAGCTGTTGGACTACGCCCCCGATCTCGACGAGCTGCTGCGTTTCGAGAAGACCCTGATGGCGATCTGGCGGGCGATCCAATCAGCAGGCGTCACAGGCGATTTCCGGCCAAACCCGTCGCGACTGTGCAATTGGTGCAGCCATCAGGCGTTGTGCCCGGCCTACGGTGGCACGCCGCCGCCCTACCCGGGCTGGCCGGAGTCGCTGCACAGTGAGCCGGCCGCATGACCGAGTGCTACTACCGCCGGGTGGGCAGCGACGGCGATGCGGGGGTGTTCGCCTCCACCGACCACACCCGCAGCAACTGGACACCGGAAATCCAGCACGGCTCCCCACCGCTGGCGCTGCTGACCAAGGCCATCGAGGAGCGGTTGGCGCCCGGCATGCGGATCGGACGCCTGACGCTCGACATCCTCGGCGCGATCCCGGTGAGCGAGTTGCGGGTTCGGGTCCGGGTGGACCGGCCGGGTAGTCGCATCTCGATGCTGTCGGCGGAGATGTCGGCCGACCGTCCGGTCGCCCGCGTCACGGCGTGGGCGCTGGCCACCTCCGACACCCGGGACGCGGTGACCGACCGCTTTCTACCGCTGGTGGAGGGCCAGACGGCTCCCCTGGCCCTGCAGTGGAAGGACGCCGGCGGCTACATCGACTCGGTGCAGTGGCGACCGCAGTACGACGAGGGCGACAGCGCCGTCTACTGGCTGACCCCGCTGGTCGGCCTGGTCGACGACGAGCCGACGACCGCGCTGCAACGGCTGACCATGGTGGTCGATTCCGCCAATGGCGTTGGCGCAGCGATCGATCCGAAGCAGTTCGTGTTCATGAACACCGACACCGCCGTGCATCTGCATCGGCTGCCGACCGGCACGGATTTCGGATTGCGCGCCCGCGGTTCGATCGGGCCCGACGGGATCGGCGTCACCACCGCCGAACTGTTCGACCGGGACGGATTCATCGGAACGTCAGCTCAAACGTTATTGGTGCAACGCCGCTAGCCACCGCGGCGCCCGATCATGCCATTCGGGCCGCGAATCCGCCCGCCGAGGTCAGCCCAATGGCCAGGGCCACCGTACCAAAGCCCATCATGGCGGTAACGATCACGGCAGCCAGGCACGCGACCGCCAGTAAGACCAGAAGGACGCCCACCAACGTGCTGCCCATGACCACGCCCCTCTTGACTAACCGAGGCCATAAATCTAGCGCATCAGTGTCGCAGCTCACATCAAAACGCGGATGTGGAGGCGCACGCTACTGCAGCGGGGTCATCTCCTGCAGCATCGTCGGCACCAGCTCGCTGACGGTCGGGTGGATGTGCATGGTGCGCGAGATCGCGGTGTAGGGCTTCTTGGCCGCCATGATGTCGAGGATCGAGTGGATCACCTCGTCACCGCCCACCCCGAGGATCGCCGCGCCGAGGATCTCTTCGGTGTCTGCGTCGACGACGATCTGCATGAAGCCTTGTGTCTCACCCTTTTCCACTGCCCGGCCCACCCGAGTCATCGGCCGCTTGCCCACCAGCGCACGCCGCCCTGAGGCGCGGACCTGGTCGACCGTCATCCCGGCGCGGCCGAGCGGCGGGTCGATGTAGAGCGCATAGGTGGGCACCCGGTCGCTGACCCGGCGCGGGTCGTCGTCGAGCAGGTTGGCGGCCACGATCTCGAAATCGTTGTACGAGGTGTGGGTGAACGCGCCCTTGCCGTTGCAGTCCCCCATCGCCCAGATGTGCTGGGCGGTAGTGCGGAGCTGGTCGTCGACGACGATGTAGCCGCGGCTATCGACCTCGACTCCGGCGCGATGCAGGTCCAGGTCGTCGGTGTTGGGTCGGCGCCCCACCGCCACCAGCAGATGCGAGCCGGCGATGGGTGCCGCCCCTTCGCGCGGGGTGACCGTAAAACCGTTGTCCCGCTTCTCAAATCGCAGTGCATCGGCGCCCGTGACGACGGTGATGCCCTCGGCCGTCAGGATGTCTTCGATCGCGGCCGAGACGTCCTCGTCTTCGCGTGGCGTCAACCGCGGGCCCCGCTCGAGCACGGTGACCCGGGCACCGAACCGGCGGTACATCTGGGCGAACTCGAGCCCGATGTAGCTGCCACCGACGATCACCAGGTGTTCGGGAAGGCTGTCCAGTTCCAGGATGCCGACGTTGGTGAGGTAGTCGATGTCGGAGAGTCCCGGCAGGTCGGGCACGACGGCGCGGCCACCGACATTCAGGAAGATCCGGTCAGCGACCAGCACCTCGTCGCCGACGCGAAGGGTGTGTGGATCCTCGAAGCGGGCGTGGCCGCGGATCAGCGTGCAGCCGGGCATTCCTTCCAGCCAGGACTCGACACCGCCGCGATCGCCGAGCATGATCTCGTCCTTGCGCGCCTTGACTTTCGCCATGTCGACGCTGACCAGCCCGGTCGACACCCCGTAGTCGGCGCCGCGGCGGGCGGCGTGGGCGGTGTGCGCGCTGGCCACCAATGTCTTGGTGGGAATGCAGCCGGAGTTGACGCACGTGCCGCCGACGAGCTTGCGTTCGACCACCGCGACGGTCTGGCCCGCGGCCGTGAGCCGGCCGGCCAGAGGCGGTCCGGCCTGTCCCGCCCCGACGATGATCGCGTCGAAGTGGGTCGATTCCCGGGCCGCTCCGCCGCTGCCCACCGGCACGGTCATGCCAGGCTCACGCCGGCCAGGTACACGATGAGAAACCCGCCGACGATTGCGACGGCGTCCTCGATCAACGCAGCGGGCCGGTCGTTACCGAACTGTCTGGCGAGCGCGCCCCGGACCTGCGCACCCCCCATCGTTCCGAGGACCGCGCCGATGATGCCCGCGCCGATGGCGCTGAAGATGTGCCCGAACGGCGTGCCGATCACCGCACCCGCCAATGCTCCGATCACCAGCCGCGCACCGAATTGCGCCGGCACCTTGCGGCTCGGCGTCTTGGGCAACTGATCGGTGACCAGCTCACCGACGGCAAGGATGCTCAACACCACGACCGCGATGACGTTGCCGAGCCACGACGACCAGACGCCGTGCGGTGCGTCGGCTAGGTTGATCCAGCCGAGCATGGCGCCCCAGGCCAGGACCGCCAGCGGCGTCATCGCGCGCAGACCTGCCACGATGCCGATGAGGAGCGCGAACAGCAGAGCGAGCAGCACGTAGTTCATGGCAACCCTTCGAGCGATGGTGTCGTCACCGACGCTAACACCGCCGCAAGGTCCCCGACGAACGAATCAGAACCGGCAAAACCTGATGTCGGAGGCCAGAATCGCCTTCGCCCCGATCGCGGCGAGTTCGTCCATGATCGCGTTGACGTCGCGGCGCGGCACCAGGGCGCGGACCGCCACCCAATCCTCGTCGGCCAGCGGGGCGATGGTCGGCGACTCCAGGCCGGGCGTGATCTCGGTCGCGCGCTCCAGTACCGAACGGGGGCAGTCGTAGTCGAGCATCAGGTACTGCTGGCCGAACACCACACCCTGCACGCGGGCGGTCAGCTGATCGCGTGCGGCACGGTTGGGATCGTCGCCGTTACCGGCCTGCTCGATCAGCACCGCCTCCGAATCACACAGCGGCTCACCGAACGCCACCAGGTTGTGCAGACTCAGCGTTCGCCCCGAGCCGACCACGTCGGCGATGGCGTCGGCGACGCCCAGCTGGATCGAGATCTCGACAGCGCCGTCCAGCCGGATCACCGTTGCGTCTATCCCCTTGCCCGCCAGATCTTTCCGAACCAGATTCGGGTAGGCGGTGGCGATGCGCTTGCCGGCCAGCTTCTCGACCGCCCATTCCTGTCCGGCGGGACCGGCGTAGCGGAAGCTGGAGGACCCGAAGCCCAACGCCAGCCGTTCGCTCACCGGGGCGTCGGATTCGGCGGCCAGATCGCGACCGGTGATACCGCAGTCGAGCTGCCCGGACCCCACGTAGATCGCGATGTCCTTGGGCCGCAGGAAGAAGAACTCGACCCCATTGGCCGGGTCGATGACGGTGAGGTCTTTCGGGTCGGTGCGCCGCCGATACCCAGCCTCCGCCAGGATCTCGGCGGCAGACTCGGACAGCGCCCCTTTGTTCGGGACGGCAACACGCAACATGGCAGCCACCTAAAGCTTGCGGTAGATGTCGTCGAGGGTCAGCCCTCGCGCGAGCATCAGCACCTGGGTCCAGTACAGCAGCTGGCTGATCTCCTCGGCCAGCGCCTCGTCGGGCTCGTGCTCGGCGGCCAGCCACACTTCACCGGCCTCTTCGATGATCTTCTTGCCGAGGGTGTGCACGCCCGCGTCGAGCGCGGCGACGGTGGCGCTGCCCGCGGGTCGCGTGCGGGCACGCTCCCCCAGTTCGGCGAACAACTCCTCGAAGGTCTTCACGGCCTGCGATTGTTCCATGCGCGCCGATGCGCCGTCACGGCGGTTTCCGGTCGGTGACTAGGCTGCCGTGCTGTGGGTCGATTCCGGCGGTCAGCGTTCGCAGCCGTCGCCGCCCTGACCCTGAGCGCCTGTTCGAGCCCGATCGTCACCACCGATGACACCGGTCAGCAAACCGCCCCACCCCCGGCCCCGACGTCATCCGCACCCCCCAGCAACGACAAACTGGTCAACGCGTTCGACTACTACAGCAGGACGAACGACACCCGATCCGGCTACTACTTCAGCAGCCCCAGCGGCAGCTGGCGCTGCGTGATCGTGCCGCGCACCTGGGCCGGCTGTCGGTCGAGCGCAGGGACGTCCACTATCGCCGTGTCCGGCGCACCCAAGACCGTGACCGACGACACGGGCCAGAGCGTCAGCCCGAACGCCATCGTGGTGCGCACGCTCGGCGACCCGCAGTTCGCCTCGGTGAGCGACGATCAGTTCAAACCACCCAGCGGCACGGCAAACACCTTGCCGTTCAACAAGATCCTGGCCGCCGCCGGCTTCCGCTGCAATGTTCAGCAGGAGGTCGGCATCTCCTGCCTGAGCGAGCAGACCGGTAACGGCTTCACGTTCTCGAACGCCGGCGCCACCTGGCAGTACACCGACGTCCCGTAACGCTCAACCCGCCCGGTACACCGTCGCGCCCTCCTTGATGGTCTCGACGACCGCGATGTCCAGTAGCTCGTCACTGCCGACCGCAAGGGGGTTGGCGTCCAGGATCACCAGATCGGCCAGCTTGCCCGGCTCGATGGTGCCCTTGCGATCCTCTTCGAAGATCTGCCAGGCCGCCTCGACGGTCAGCGACCGCAACGCCTGCCAAGTGTCGATCCGCTCGTCGGGCCCGATCGGCGTCCCCTTCTTCGACGTCCGCATGATCGACGACCACATCACCCGCATCGGCTCCATCGGGGTGACCGAGAAGTCGGTGTGGTTGGAACAGTGCAAGCCCTTGGCGATCGCCGACGCCATCGGGCTGAGGAATGCGGCGCGTTGCGGGCCGAGATTGGCGAGGTGTTCGTCGCCCCAGTAGAAGGTGTGGGCGGTGAAGAAACTCGGGCTGATGCCGAGTTCGACGTATGCGTCGAGTTGCTCAGGACGCATACACTGCGAGTGAATCACTATGGGACGCCGGCCATCTCCGGCATGTGCACCGGCGGCCCGCAACCCCTCGATAGCCAGGTCGATCGCGGCATCGCCGTTGGCGTGCATGAAGATCTGGATGCCTTTGGCATATATCTCACCGACGGCCTCCTTGATCACCTCGGGAGGCAGTGTGGGCTGGCCCCGCCAGTCCTTCTCGCCGCCGGGGCCGTCGGTCAGCAGCGGCTGAGTCCAGTACGCGGTCTTGCCCTGCGGCGATCCGTCCAGCACCAGCTTGATGCCGGCCAGCTTGAGGTGATCGTGGTAGACGCCGAAGGCCGCGCGGGCATCGGCGGGCAGTTCCGTCGATCCGCCCCGGAAATCCGGTGCCCACTGCTTGACCAGCTCGGGCACGTCGAAGACGAACGGCAGTGACACCACGTCGAGGTAGAGCAGCCCCTCGGCGGCAGCTTTGCGCAGGAACGCCACATCGGCGGCGTTGGTGGCGCCTTCCTGACACGTCGTCACGCCGACGCTGGCGTAGATCTGCTGCGCCTCGTCCAGGGTGTCGAGTCGCTCCCGCTCGCCGGCCTGCGGCATATTCGCGAAGATCGGCAGGAACGCCGTCTCCATGATCAGGCCGGCCGGCACGGTCGTACCTGGCTTGCGAAGGATCACCCCACCCGCGGGAGTCTGGGTGTCCGGGCCGTAGCCG
Organism: Mycolicibacterium sp. CH28; assembly: GCF_004745805.1. Classification (GTDB taxonomy): domain Bacteria; phylum Actinomycetota; class Actinomycetes; order Mycobacteriales; family Mycobacteriaceae; genus Mycobacterium. The sequence continues at coordinate 94,884 of NZ_SRLQ01000010.1, forward strand.
ACCTTGGCGAAGGCTGCGGTGTTGAGAACCGCGCCGTGGTTGGAGCTGTGGATCAACAACACGGGGTTGTCGGGGAAATGCGGGTCGAGGTCGTCGACCGTGAGCTCGCGCTGTTCAGCCAGGTTGGACCGGTCGTAGCCGTACCCGATGATCCAGTCGCCGGACTTCAACCCACGCCGGCGCACATGCTCCTGCAGGGCGGCCACCACGTCGGCCACCGCGGTGACCGGCCCGGCCGGGACGCCCTGAACGTTGGCCCACGTCACGACCTGCGGTGCGTTCATGAAATGACCATGCGCGTCGATGAACGAGGGCATCAGGGTGTTGCCCGCCAGGTCGACGATCCGGGTTTGTTCGCCCCTGGTCGCCATCACGTCGGGTTCGGAACCGGCCGCCAAGATCCGGCCGGCAGCGACAGCCACCGCCTCCACCTGGCGCCGGCCGTCGACCATCGTCACGATGGTCCCGCCCCGGTAGATCGTGTCCGCGCTGTCGGCGGCCATCGAAGGAATCCCGCCCGTCGTCAAGCCCGGGTCCGCTTGTCGCCGTGCAACAGCTCAGCGTGCATGTCCTCCAAGGAGACTCCCTTGGTCTCCATGACCCACTTCCACACGAACAGGCCCGACAGGATCGCGCACAACGCGTAGAAGCCGTACGCCAGTCCCAGGAAGTTGCGCAGTTCGGGGAACGACACGGTGATCGCCCAGTTGGCCGCCCACTGCGCTGCCGCGGCCAGTCCCAGCGCGGCAGCCCGGATGCGGTTGGGGAACATCTCGCCCAGCAGCACCCAGACCACCGGACCCCAGGACATACCGAAGGCAATGACGAACACATTCGCGGCGATCAGTGCGATCGGTCCCGCCACGTCGCCGAGTGCGGGTGTTCCGTTGATCTGTGTCGCGGTACCGAAGATGATCGACATCGTCGCCAGCGAGACCGCCATACCGCTCGATCCGATCAGCAGCAGCGGCTTGCGACCGATCTTGTCGATGAGCCCGATGGCGATCAACGTCGTGAGGATGTTGACCACCGAGGTGATCACGGTGATCACGAACGACGAGCTCTCGTCGAAGCCGACCGCCTCCCACAGCACGTTGGAGTAATAGAAGATCACGTTGATACCGACGAACTGCTGGAACACCGACAGCCCGACGCCGACCCAGACGATGCCGTAGAGGCCGCCGGCGGGCTTGCGCAGATCCCGCCAGGACGGCTTGTCCTCGCGCTCCAGCGTCTGCTGGATCCGGCTGATCGTTATCTCCAGGTTCTTCTCACCCAGCAACATGCTCAGCACCTTGCGGGCTTCCGGGATCTTGTGGGTGGCAACCAGATACCGCGGCGACTCCGGGATGGTGAATGCCAGCGTCCCGTAGACGATCGCGGGGACGGCCATCACCAGGAACATCCACCGCCAGGCTTCCAGACCCAGCCACAGCTCCTTGCCGGCTCCCCCGGCCAGGTGCGCCAGGAGGTAGTCGACGGCCAGCGACAGGAAGATGCCCGAGACGATGGCCAGCTGCTGCAGGGATCCGAGCCGACCGCGGATCCGCGGCGGCGAGGTCTCGGCGATGTAGGCCGGCGCGATCACCGACGCCACACCGACACCGATGCCGCCCACGATGCGGAACACCACGATCAACCAGACGCTGTTGGCCAGCCCAGCGCCGAACGCGCTGATGAAGAACAACACCGCCGCGATCTTCATGACCGAGATGCGGCCGATCCGGTCGGCGATGCGGCCCGCGGTCATCGCGCCGGCAGCGGCGCCGAGCAACGCTGAGGCGACGGCGAAGCCCAGTGCGTAGTTGCCGATGGTGAAGTGTTGCTGGATCGAGGCGACGGCGCCGTTGATCACCGCGCTGTCGTAGCCGAACAGGAAGCCGCCGAGCGCGGCCACCGATGCGATCCGGACGGCCGTTCCGCCCGACGAGAAGTCTTCATCGGTGATCACCGATGGTGTTTGGTCGATGGGACCCTGGCCGGCCATGGGACGTCCTTTCCGCAGCACTGCGAGGCGCGATTGAGAACTACAATCCCACAGTCCCCCGCCCGGCACGGCCATATTGGCGACCCGCACGGCGTCAGGCGGTGCGCTCCCCGAGACCGAACCGCAGCTCGGCGTAGATCTCCCGCAGCTGCGGGATGCCCACCTCCACCAGGGACGAAACATGCCGGCGGCGCGGTCCGGGCGGCACCTCGACGTCGTTGGGCACCACCAATACCGGGCAGCCGGCGTCCTCGGCTGCCGCGGCGCCGGTCGCCGAGTCCTCGACCGCCAGGCACTGACCGGGGTCAAGATTCAGCAGCGCCGCGGCGCGCTGGTAGGGATCCGGCGCCGGCTTGGCGCGCACCACCTCGTCACCACACACGCTTACCGAAAAGTAGTGCCGGCCAATACTGTTCAGCGCCCGCTCGGCCAGCACCCGTGGGGTATTGGTCACCAGCGCCATCGGAACCTGTTCCTCGGCAAGCGATTCGAGCAGTTCTCGCGCACCGTCACACCACGGCAAACCGGCGTTGAACAGCTCGCCGGTGTAGTCATGCAACCAGTCGGCCGAGTTGGCCATGTGGGCGGGGTCGGGGTCCAGGCCGAGGTCGGCATAAACAATCCGCATCACGCTTTCGGCCGAGCCGCCGACGGTGGCGTCGCGAACTTCGGGCGTCAAATCACCGCCGAGCCGCCGACAGAGCGCTTGCAACGAGATGTCCCAGAGCTTTTCGGAGTCGACCAGGGTGCCATCCATGTCGAACAGCACTGCGCGTAGGTGTGTCATCAGCGGTTTGAACTACTTCTCTTCGGGTTGGTCGGAATCGGTTGTTTGACAACGATGTTGACGACATCGTAGCCGTGATTGCTCAGTCCTCCGGGTTGTAGCCGAGGTTCGGAGCCAGCCAGCGCTCGGCTTCCTTCAGCGTCCAGCCCTTGCGCCTTGCGTAGTCGGCGACTTGATCCTGGGCCAACCGGCCGACCACGAAGTACTGCGACTGCGGATGCGAGAAGTACCAGCCGCTGACGGCGGCGCCGGGCCACATCGCCATCGACTCGGTCAGCTCGATGCCGGTGCGCTCCTTGACGTTCATCAACTCCCAGAGCGTTGCCTTCTCGGTGTGCTCCGGGCAGGCCGGGTAGCCCGGAGCTGGACGGATACCCGAGTACTTCTCACCGATCAGCGCGTCGTTGTCCAGCTGTTCGTCGGGCTGGTAGCCCCATAACTCCTTGCGGACCCGTTGATGCATACGCTCGGCGAACGCCTCGGCCAGCCGGTCGGCCAATGACTCCAGCAGGATCGCGCTGTAATCGTCGTTGGCCGCCTTGAACTCCGCGATCTTGGTTTGGCTGCCGAGCCCCGTCGTGACCGCGAAGGCACCGATGTAGTCCCGGAGACCCGTTTCTTTGGGGGCGATGAAATCACCCAGTGAGCGGTTCGGGATACCGTCTCGGTGCTCACCCTGCTGGCGCAGGTTGCGCAACATGGCCAGCACTTCGGTGCGGGTCTCGTCGGTGTAGACCTCGAAATCGTCGCCGACCGCATTGGCCGGGAAGAAGCCGATGACGCCGTTGGCCGTCAGCCACTTCTCCTTGATCAGGGTGTCGAGCATCTCCTGGGCGTCGTCGTACAACTTGCGGGCAGTCTCGCCCGAGACCGGGTTGTTGAGGATGTCGGGGAAACGACCCTTCATCTCCCAGGCGTTGAAGAACGGCTGCCAGTCGATGTACTCGCGCAGCTCGGCGAGGTCGTAGTCGTGAAAATCCCGTACGCCCACACCTTGTGCGGGCACCGGCGGGGTGTAGCCGTCCCAGTCGATCGGGGTCCGGTTCGCGCGGGCCTTCTCCAGCGTCAGCATCGGCCGCTCGTTCTTCTGGGCGTGCCGTTCACGCAGCGACGCGTAGTCGGCCTCAGTGGCCTCCAGCAGGGCCGGCCGCTGCTTGTCGTCCAGCAGTGCGGCCGCAACCGGCACCGAGCGCGAGGCGTCCTTGACCCAGACCACCGGTCCGGAACGACGCGGGGCCACCTTCACCGCCGTGTGGGCGCGCGAGGTGGTGGCACCACCGATCAGCAGTGGGATCTGCAGTCCCTCGCGTTCCATCTCGACCGCGAAGTTGACCATCTCGTCCAGCGACGGGGTGATCAGGCCGGACAGCCCGATGATGTCGGCGTCGTGCTCCTTGGCCGCCGCGAGGATCTTGCTCGCGGGCACCATCACGCCGAGGTCGATCACCTCGAAGTTGTTGCACTGCAGCACAACTCCGACGATGTTCTTGCCGATGTCGTGGACGTCGCCCTTGACCGTCGCCATGATGATCGTGCCATTGGTGTCCTTGGCCTGGGTAGTTCCGGACTCTGCCTTCTCCGCCTCGATGTAGGGCAGCAGGTAGGCCACGGCCTTCTTCATCACCCGGGCCGATTTCACGACCTGGGGCAGGAACATCTTGCCCGCACCGAACAGGTCGCCGACGACGTTCATGCCATCCATCAGCGGCCCCTCGATCACCTCGATCGGGCGCCCCCCTGCCGCGGCGATTTCGGCCCGCAGTTCCTCGGTGTCGGCGCCCACGTTCGCGTCGATGCCCTTGACCAAGGCGTGCGTGATGCGCTCGCGGACCGGCAGAGATCGCCACTCCGCCGCCTTTGGATCCTCGGTCTTGTCCGACTTGTTGAACCGCTCGGCGATCTCCAGCAGCCGTTCGGCCGCGTCCGGGCGGCGATTCAGCACGACGTCCTCGATGCGTTCCCGCAGCTCCGGATCGATCGAGTCGTAGGGCACCAGCGCACCCGCGTTGACGATGCCCATGTCCAGTCCGGCCTTGATGGCGTGAAACAGGAACACCGCGTGGATGGCCTCGCGGACGGGGTTGTTACCCCGGAACGAGAACGACACGTTCGAGATACCGCCGGAGATGTGCACCCCGGGCAGGTTCGCCTTGATCCAGAAGCAGGCCTCGATGAAGTCGATCCCGTAGGTGGCGTGCTCCTCGATGCCGGTGGCCAGCGCGAAGCAGTTCGGGTCGAAGATGATGTCCTCGGCCGGAAAGCCGACCTCTTCGGTCAGGGTCCGGTAGGCGCGCCCGCAGATCTGCTTGCGGCGCTCCAGGTTATCGGCCTGGCCCTGCTCGTCGAAGGCCATCACGACGACGGCGGCACCGTACTTGCGGCACAGCCGCGCCTCTCGGATGAACTTCTCCTCGCCCTCCTTCAGGGAGATCGAGTTGACGATCGGCTTGCCCTGCACGTTCTTCAGGCCCGCCTCGATGACCTCCCACTTGGAGGAGTCGATCATCACCGGGACGCGGCTGATGTCGGGCTCGGCCGCGATCAGCTTGGTGAACCGGTCCATCGCGGCGATGCCGTCGATCATGCCCTCGTCCATGTTGATGTCGATGACCTGCGCACCGACCTCGACCTGCTGCAGGGCGACCGACAACGCGGTGTCGTAGTCCTCGGCCTTGATCAGGTTGCGGAACCGGGCGGAGCCGGTGATGTTGGTGCGCTCACCGATGTTCACGAACAGCGAGTCGGCGGTGATGTTGAGCGGCTCCAGGCCGGCCAACCGGGTGGCCACCGGGATCTCGGGCACCTCACGCGGCGGCTTGCCCTCGACGACCTTGGCGATCTCGGCGATGTGCGCCGGCGTCGTTCCGCAGCAACCGCCGACCATGTTGACCAGTCCGCCCTCGACGAAATCGGCGACGTAGCCGGCCTGACGTTTCGGGGACTCGTCGTACTCGCCGAAGGCGTTGGGCAGCCCGGCGTTGGGGTAGCAGGACACGAAGGTGTCCGCGATCCGCGACATCTCGGCGAGGTAGGGCCGCATCTCCGGCGCGCCCAGGGCGCAGTTGAGCCCGACCGCGAGCGGCCGGGCGTGCCTGATCGAGTTCCAGAACGCCTCGGTGACCTGACCGGACAGCGTCCGGCCGGAAGCATCGGTGATGGTGCCGGAGATGATCACCGGCCAGCGGCGTCCGCGCTGCTCGAACAGCGTCTCGATGGCGAACACCGCGGCCTTGGCGTTCAGCGTGTCGAAGATCGTCTCGACGATCAGCAGGTCGGCGCCCCCGTCGACCAGGCCGGCGGCCGCATCGAGGTAGGCGGCGACCAACTGGTCGTAGGAGACGTTGCGGGCGCCGGGGTCGTTGACGTCCGGCGAGATCGACGCCGTCCGCGTCGTCGGCCCGATGGCGCCGGCGACGTAGCGCGGCTTGGCCGGGGTACTGAATTCGTCGCAGGCCTTTCGGGCCAGGGCGGCGCCGGCGTAGTTCAGCTCGTAGGCCAGCTCATGCATGTCGTAGTCGGCGAGCGACACCGCGTTCGCGTTGAACGTGTTGGTCTCCAGGATGTCGGCGCCCGCTTCGAGATACTCGCGGTGGATCCCCTCGATGATCTGCGGCTGCGTCAGGGTCAGCAGGTCGTTGTTGCCCTGAAGCGCGGTGGGCCACTCCGTGAACCGCTCGCCGCGGTAGCCGGCCTCGTCCGGCCGGTCCCGCTGGATCGCCGTGCCCATCGCGCCGTCGATCACCATGATCCGCTGGCGCAGCGTTGCGGTCAGCTCGTCGGTGCAGTCGGGGCGAATGTTCGGCACAAAGGTGTCCGACGCAGAGATGTCCGGCTCAGGGGCCTTCACGTGCGCTCCTTCCTCAACGGAAGGCGTCCTTGACTCTGCCGAGCGTGGCGGATTCCGGCTCAAGACCCGGACCCGTTGCAACGCCTCTCGACCAGAAAAGTCTACTTCGTCACTCGATCGACGTCGGGACGCCTAACTCGTCGTCGGCGACAGCCCGCCCTTGGTGTCGGCGCTATCGCAGTCATCAAGGTTAACGAGATTGCAGCCGAACCTATTTCGCCACAGGGACGCCCGGACCCGGCCCGGCGTGCCACATCGCGCCGTCGATGACGGTTACCCGCGGTGAACCGGCGTCCAGGAGGGCGGTGCCCCAGCGGCATCGTTAGCACCAATCACCCGAGCCAGAGTAGTCGGTCCGAGACGGCTCATCCCGGCCGAGCAAGCCTTAGGCTGAACGCGTGACCCCGGCGAACTACGGCAACGCGAAAGGCCCGGACCTGCCCGAACTGCAGAACACGATCATTGTTGCGGCTTTCGAGGGCTGGAACGACGCCGGCGACGCCGCCAGCGACGCGCTTGAGCACCTAGACGCCATCTGGGAAGCCGACACCATCATCGAAATTGACGACGAGGCCTATTACGACTATCAGGTGAATCGCCCGGTGATCCGCCAGGTCGACGGCGTGACGCGCGAGCTGGTCTGGCCGTCGATGCGGATCTCACACTGCCGGCCGCCGGGCTCAGACCGCGACATCGTGTTGATGCACGGGGTCGAACCCAACATGCGGTGGCGCACGTTCTGCGCCGAGCTGCTCGCCATCGCCGACAAGCTCAACGTGGACACCGTCGTGATCCTGGGCGCGCTGCTGGCCGATACGCCGCACACCCGCCCGGTGCCGGTGTCGGGAGCGGCGTATTCCCCCGAGTCGGCGAAGTTCTTCGGCCTCGAGGAAACCAGGTACGAGGGCCCGACGGGGATCGCCGGGGTCTTCCAGGACGCCTGTGTGGCGGCCGGAATCCCAGCGGTGACGTTCTGGGCCGCAGTTCCGCACTATGTGTCGCAGCCACCCAACCCGAAGGCAACCGTCGCGCTGTTGCGCCGCGTGGAGGATGTCCTCGACATCGAGGTGCCGCTGGCCGACCTGCCCGCCCAGGCCGAGGAATGGGAGCTGGCCGTCACCGAGATGACCGCCGAGGACGAGGAGATCGCCGACTACGTGGCTTCCCTCGAACAGCGCGGCGACGCCGACGTGGACGTCAACGAAGCCTTGTCGAAGGTCGACGGCGATGCGCTGGCCGCCGAGTTCGAACGCTATCTGCGCCGGCGCGGCCCAGGCTTCCGCGGCTGAATTGCGCGTCGCGAGCCCTTCCGCACGGTTCAGCCGCGTTTCTGAGTCAGCGGCGGCGGACCGGGCGGGGGCCGAATCGCGTGCGGGCGATAGCGCCGGAATTCCAGATCGCCGGCCGCGTTGGGGCACATACGCGCCCCTCCACTATTGTCTAGGCGGCCGTTGTGATTCCGCCCCGACAGTCGATCGCTGCCCCTCGAGCCCGTCGACCCTGCGCCTGAGAGAGAGAAGCCGATGCGGATCGCCAATGTTGAAGGTCGCCTCAAACTGCTGATCGGGGACGGTGCGGTCGATGTCGAAACGCGGAGCGACGGCCGCTTCGCCGCCGACCCGCACCGCGCCTACGACCACTTTGGCGAGCTCAAGGAATGGGCCGCGGGCGTGAGCGAACCGACCGAGCAGTTCCGTGCAGAGAAAGCTGGCCCGCCCTCGCCGACACCACGGCAGGTGTTCGCCGTCGGCCTCAACTACCGCGAACACATTGACGAAACCGGGGGCAGCGACGAGCTCGTCCTCGAAAGCCCGGTGATATTCACCAAGTACGTCAGTTCGTTCACCGGTCCTGTCTCCGTCGTGGAGCTGCCCGGAGGTCCGGTCGACTGGGAGACCGAACTGGTCGCGGTGATCGGACAGCCGGCGCGCAACGTACCGGCCAGTCACAGTTGGACCTACGTCGCCGGACTGACCGTCGGGCAGGACATCAGCGAACGGGCGATGCAGCACAGTGGCGTCGTCCCCCAGTTCAGCCTGTCGAAATCACTGCCAGGCTTCTCACCAACCGGACCGTGCCTGGTGACACCCGACGAGCTGGACGATCCCGATGATCTCGGCATCGGCTGTGCTGTCAACGGCGAGCTGATGCAAGCTTCACGCACGTCCGCAATGATTTTCCCCGTTTCAGAATTGGTGTCCTACCTGTCAGGACTGGTGCCGCTGTATCCCGGCGACGTGATCTTCACCGGCACTCCCGCCGGCGTGGGCTGGGCCCGGAACCCGCAGCGCTTCCTGCAGGACGGCGACCACCTCCACAGCTGGATCGACGGCGTCGGCGAGCTGCATCAGCGGTTCGTCACAAGACCGTCGTCATAGGCGCCGCCCCGCTCCCGCAGGCCGGACACGTGCTCATTCGTCGGGGACCGACGAGTTGAGTCTCGTTGCGAGGTGATGGCCGGTGGCCCGCTCCCGTGCGTAGTGGTCGGCCAGCAGGTCATGGCCGAGATCATTGCGATAGTCGCGCCATATCGAATGGATGTGGTTGCCCTCGTCGATGGCATTGTCGAATTCGATCAGTACAGAACTGCCCTGGATTCGGTAGTAGTGCGGTGTTCCGTAGTCCAGGCCGCCGGCCCAGCAGAACCAAAGGTTCTCCAGGCCTTCGTGTTCCACCCGTCCGAGTTGCTTGAGCGCCACCTCGTCGGGCATCCGGCGCAGGTAGGTGCCGACCAGTTCCATCAATGCGTCGCCCTGCTGGGTCGACAGCGCCGAGCCGCAAATACCCTTCGGATCATCCTTCATGAACTTCAGAGCCTCGCGGTCCTCGTCAGTGATCCTGTACCAGGGGATGCCGAGGTCCATGTAATCGGGATACTCGACCTTGCCGACGAACGGAACCTGCCTGGTCGCGTAATCCGGTGGTGCGACGGTATGGATGACCGCCTTGGCCTGCTGTTCGGCGCTCAGGGAGCGCAACAGACCGAACCCACGGTCCTCTTCGAGCGCCAACGGTTGGAACACTCCCACCGATGCCGGCTGCGCGCCCATATTGCACGGTGTGATGGTGAGATAGCGTTGGCCGATGATGGTGTAGCTGATCGACAGGTGATGGCCGAGAAACCGCCAGCCCCAGGTGTCTTCGAACCCAGGCCGCCCGAAGAACGACAGGTAGTACAGATCGCTGTTGCGCATATCGCCGGCGATCACGCCGAATATCGGCAGATCACGTTCGCGTAGCACGTTCTCCAACGCCATGATCTGCAGCGCCTGGCTGTATCCCTGCTCGCTGAGCGAGCAGGCCAACAAGCTCTGCACCAGCGTACGTTGGTGGCTGTTCAAGCGGGACAGTGGAATTCCGTGTCGATCGGGCTTTGGAATGAAGTCCCAATCGAGGCGAGCGGCGTCGTCCATCGCAAACTCGCACTCGAGCCGTTGGGTGGGATCCAGGCTCCACAGGAGCGCCCAGGTGGTCGCCAGCATGCGGGCGATCAGCTGGGGCGCCTCGTAAATCGCGCCGGAGTTGCCAATCGGAGACGAATCCATGTCACACCAGTCCTAGGTAGCTGCCGCCGTCGAGATGGAGATTAACGCCGGAGATATACCCGGCCAGTGCGCTGCAGAGGAATGCACAGGCGGCCGCGAGTTCCTCAGGCCGCCCGAGCCGGCCCGCCGCGATGGACATGGCCTGACGGCGGCGTGCCTCGTCGACCGAGACCCCTTCCCGTTCGGCCTCACGGTAGGCCAGTTGCTGCTGGCGCCCGCTGTCGATCCGTTCGGGCAGCAGTTGATTGATCGTCACGTTGTCGGCGACGCTCAACCGCGACAATCCCTTCATCACCGCCGTCAGCCCGGCCCGTGCGCCTGCCGACGCAGCCATCGCTGGATGGGGCGTGGTCACCATCGCCGAGGTGATGTTCACGATCCGGCCGAACCGTCTCTCGCGCATCCCGTCGAGCACCCCTCGGACCAATCCCAGTGGGGCGAAGTAGTGCAGGTCCAGCGCGACCGCCAAGTCTGCGTCGTCGATCTCGGTGAAGGCGCCCGGTTTCGGCCCGGCGTTGTTGGTCACCAGGATGTCGGGAGAGGGACAAGCGGCCAGGAGTGACTCTCGACCCGCGGCGGTGGCGATATCAGCAGCGACCGCCCGCACCTCTACGGGATGTAGGGCACGGATTTCAGCAGCGGCGTCCGTCAGCCGTGTCTCGTTGCGGCCGTTGACCACCACGTTTACGCCTTCGCCTGCCAACGCCAGCGCGCATGCCCTGCCCAGTCCTTGGCTGGATGCACAGACAATCGCCCACCTGCCCGCTATGCCCAGGTCCACTAGATCGTTCCCTGGCCGCAGCGGCGATCACACCACGGTGGCATCAATGCTTGCCTTCGTGCGTCGAGGTCAGTTCGAGCTGGGAATCGGACTCCGGTGTGGCAAGGAAGTCGGCAATGCCGCGGGTCGCCTGTTCTGCCGCGATGGCATCGGCGCCGGTCTCGATCGCCAGGATGTGCCCGTCGGGGCGCACTACCACATCGGTGTCCTCGGACAGCCCCACCTCTGCCATCCACGCAGCCACCCGCGGCTGGGTCGGGTTCAAGGTGACTGCGGTGATGGGAACCTCGTTGAGCGCCAGCTGCATTGGTTGCGGGTGGTCGCGAAGGCGAACGACGGTGAACGCCAGCGGGTCAAGCAAATCGAGAGTCGACGTTTCGCGCCCCTCGGGATCCAGCCAGCCGTGCGGAAAACGCATCCCTGGCCGAGCGCAGGGAATGAAATCCCCGACATCGGTCACCGGAGGAGCATCGGGTGCGTAGGAGAACCCGAGCTGCAAGGCCAGACTGTCGAAGTGGGCGCGCTGGCGTTCGACCGCGTCATCGACCAGCTTGGTGTGTCCCGGATCGTCGAGCCACTCGTGGAAACGCGCTGAGTCGGTGGCGAAGCGAGCAGGCTCCTCGAGGATCTGCAGTGCGTCGATCTCTCGCATATTGGCCAGGCTTTGCCGGGCATTGCGCTCGGCCACCGAGCGCCGTTCGCCGTCGTAGGTGTCCAGCAGAGCGTCGCCTGCCCAACCGCCAAGGACCGCGGCCAGTTTCCACGCCAGATTGTGAACGTCCTGAATGCCGGTGTTCACACCGAGGCCACCGGTGGGAGGGAACCGGTGCGCAGCGTCACCGGCCAGGAACACATTGCCGACGCGGTACCTGTCGGCCACCTCGCGGCGCATCTTCCACGGCGTCGCAGCGATGATGTCGATCGGCAAGTCCGCGGCCTCCGGGCCGATCGCGGCACGCACCAGATCGCGGGCCCGGTCTTCGCCGAACTGGCTCATGTCCACTTTGCCCGGCGGCATCGGAACGGTAAGTCCCCATAACCGGTCGGGGTAGTAGGACAACAGCACAACGGGCCGGGGGGTCCCGAGCACCCAGTGCAGCACCCCGGGACGACTGCGCACGAGGTCGGTCAGGTCGGCGCGAAACGTGATCGTGACGGCCGCGGCGATGTCGCCGTCACCTGTCATCGTGACGCCGAAGGCGCCCCGCACAGCGCTGCTAGCGCCATCGGTGCCAACCAGGTAGCGCGAGGCGATCTGGTACTCACCATCGGCGCTGACCACCGTCGAGGTCACCACGCCGCCATCATCCTGCGATCCCGCAGTCCAGGAATGTCCGCGACGAAAATCGATGAGCGGTTCGTGCGCCACCCGGTCGAACAGGATCGCCTCCAAAGCCGGCTGCGGCACGTTGAGCATCGGCGCTGGCGTCACTGCCATCACGGCGTCATCCTGCCGCTCAAAGGGCAACGTCCCGAAGCAGTGTCCGGTGAGCGTCGTCACAAACCGAACCTCATTGGTGAGTTCTTTGGGGGCGGCGATCGCCCGTAACTCGGCAGCCCCGACCCCAACCTCGGGGAGAATCTCCCTGGTCCTGGGGTTCACGGTGTGCGCGCGAGGCAACATCTGGGGTTCTAGCTCGCGCTCGAGAACCACCGACGGGACGCGGCGCACGGCCAGCATGAGCGCCAGCGTCACCCCGCACACCCCACCTCCGGAGATCACCACCGGATGTGGTTGCTCCGGCCCTAATTGCCGGTCCGGTGTGTCCATATCATCCTCCAACTGTTGATGCCATTGGTCTTATCCAGCGATCAACGGAGCCACCCGCTGCGCCGACCGTTGGGCACGCGCCGAGGTAGAGATGATCGCCAGTGCAGTGATGGCCAAACTCAATCCGATCGAGATCACCCACAGCGGCTTTGCGGCGCCCACGATGTCGGCCCCAGCATCGCTGAGCGCCGCACCGGCAAGCGCCACACCGATGGTGACGCCAACCTGGCGGCTGGTGGACGCGACGGCCGACGCGGCGCCTGCCCGATCCTGCGGCATTCCATCAACCGCCGCGCTGGTGATCGGCGCGTTGATCATCCCGAAGCCGATCCCGAACACGGCGAAGATCGTCAGCAACGCCCACATCGGCGTTGACACCGTGAGCCTGGTCAGCATCGCCGATGCCGCCGTCATCAGGATGCCGGACGCCAGCAGGGATGGCCGGTTGCCGAAGCGCCCGACCAGCCGGCCCGAGAGCGGCGAGAAAATCACCGCCCCAACGGCGATCGGCAGATACGTCAACCCGGCGTAGGCCGCCGAGTAGCCACGTTGCCCTTGCAGATACGGCGACATCACGTACAAGAACGCCCCCCAGGCCGCAAAGGCGCATACCGCGGTCAACGTCGCCGAGGCGAACGGCGCGCTGCGGAAAAAGCGGAGATCGATAAACGGGTCAGTCCGGCGGGATTCGTGGCGCAGGAACGCCACGAACGCCACGACCGCGACTACGGATGCGGTCGCCGTGCGTGGATTGGTCCAGCCCATCCCGATGCCCTCCATGAGGACGAACACCACCGCCAACAGAGTGACGAGGGCCAGCAGTTGACCGATGGGATCGATGTCGCGCATCGTCGCCGATTTCGATTCCGGAACAAGCAGTGCGGTCAGGATGATCGCCGCCACACAGATCGGCAGGTTGATCCAGAACACCGCCCGCCAGCCGGCGGCCTCGATCAACAGCCCACCCACCGTGGGCCCGAGCGCCATCGAGATGCCGACCACGGCTCCCCACAACCCCAGCGCCCTGGCCCGCTCCACCCGTCCGACGAAGATCTGCGTAATGATCGACAGCGAAACAGGATTGAGCATTGATGCACCGATCCCCTGGACCAAGCGGGCCGCGATCAACGTCTCGATGGTCGGGGCCAGGCTGCACAGCAGCGACGCGATCGCGAACGTCGTCAAACCGATCTGGAACACCTTGCGGCGGCCGAACCGGTCGCCCATCGCACCGGCGAGTAGCAACAGTGAGGCCAGCGCCAGGGTGTAGACATCAACCACCCACTGCAGCTCGGTCGACGACGCGCCCAAGTCAGCGCGGATCGGCGGGAGGGCGATGTTGACGATCGTCGCGTCCATCGACACGATCAGCAGGCTGAGGCTGCAAGACGCCAGGATGACGTACTTACGTCGCGCCGTCAGCGCCGCGCCAATCACGCAGTCATTGTGCGCCACGGCCGAGCGCGGCCGAGCGCCAATTGTGTGTGACGTACCGCACTGGATCGCCGCCCCTCACGCGGTGTCCGCCTGAGGTACCGGAGGTTGATTGTGTTCCTATTCCACGATTTTCGGCCACCCGGCGGCCACGTCACTCATGACATCGCGGCGGCGGTGGTGTTCGTCTCGGTCCTGACCCGGTAGCCGTCCCGACCGGGCTCCGGACGTCGAAGTAGCCCGTCATCCCAGCCTGCACGGTGACGGTCGACGCATAGATGAAGGTGCGGCTGCCAAGATGCTTCCGCCTTCGCGGCACCGGCTGCCTACAGGTACTTTCTCAGCACCCAGATCGGTCGCACAGCCGCACACCGCGCCGATCTGTTTGGACGGTGATTTCGGCCCTCACTGAGGATCCACAACGGTGTCACTGCCGACCGGTTGGTCGGCCTGCGCTAACGTGCACTCTGATACCGGCGAGTACCAACGAATCGAGGACGCGATCGTGAGACTGGCACTGAGCGACGAGGACGCGAAGTTCCGCGACGAACTGCGCGAGTTCTTCACCACCCAAGTCCCCGCCGAGATCCGGGAGCGCGCTCGCACCGAGACCCTGCGCTACCCCGACGACGCCGTCACCACCCAGCGGATCCTGAACAAGGCCGGACTGGGCGTACCGAACTGGCCGGTCGAGTGGGGCGGCAAGGACTGGACCCCGCTGCAACGCCAGATCTGGGCCGACGAGATGCGCCTGGCGTGCGTGCCCGAGCCGCTGGCGTTCAACGCCAGCATGGTCGGCCCGGTGATCGCCCATTTCGGGTCGCAGGAGATCAAGGAGCGCTTCCTGCCGCCCACCGCCAACCTCGACATCTGGTGGTGCCAGGGATTCTCCGAGCCCGAGGCCGGTTCGGACCTGGCCTCGCTGCGCACCACCGCGATCCGGGACGGCGACGAGTACGTCATCAACGGCCAGAAGACCTGGACCACCCTCGGCCAGTTCGCCGACTGGATCTTCGTGCTGGCCCGCACCAATCCCGACGCACCGAAGAAGCAGGCCGGTATCTCGTTCATCCTGGTCGAGATGTCCACGCCGGGCATCACGCTGCGCCCGATCAAGCTGATCGACGGCAGCTACGAGGTCAATGAGGTCTTCTTCGAAGACGTCCGGGTGCCGGTCAACCAGCTCGTCGGTGAGGAGAACCAGGGCTGGGCGTATGCCAAGTTCCTGCTGTCCAACGAGCGCACCGGCATCGCCCGCATCGGCACCACGAAGGTGTGGCTCGCCGAGGTCAAGGAACGCGCCGCGCAGACCCGGGTGGGCTCCACCAGCCTGCTCGAGGATCCGCTGTTTGCGGCGAAGGTCGCCGAAATCGAGAACGAACTACTGGCACTGGAACTGACCCAGCTGCGAGTCAGCGGTGACGAGGGTTCGGGCAAGCCCAACCCGGCGTCGTCGATCCTGAAGCTGCGCGGCAGCCAACTCCAGCAGGCCGTCACCGAGTTGCTCGTCGAGGTTGCCGGTCCCGACGCATTGCCGCTCGACGGCGGCGCCGCCATCGAATCCCCGCAGTGGGCACAGCACGCCGCACCCAAGTACCTCAACTACCGCAAGACCTCGATCTACGGCGGCAGCAACGAGGTCCAGCGCACCATCATCTCCTCGACCATCCTGGGACTGTGAGGGCCGGCACATGAACTTTGACCTGACCGAAGAACAGCAACTCCTGGCCGACACCGCGCGGGAGGTGTTCACCCGCAGCTACGACACCGAGAGCCGCAACAAGATCGTCGACACCGATCTCGGGTGGAGCCGCGACGTGTGGCGCCAGCTGGCCGAGATCGGCATCCTGAGCCTGGGCTTCGAGCCCGAGGAGTCGGGCCAGATCGAGATCATGGTGGTGATGACCGAGATTGGCCGGCGGCTGGCACCCGAGCCGGTCGCCGCAGCCGCGCTGATCCCGGGCGGCGTGATCGCCGAACTCGGCAGCGACGAGCAACGCGCACTGCTCGACGATGTCGCCTCCGGGGAACGCCTGCTCGCGCTGGCCCACGCCGAGAAAGGGTTGCGGGGTCTGGACGAGTTGTCTACCCGCGCAACCAAACTCGGCGACGCCTGGAGCATCACCGGGCGCAAGAACCCGGTGCTGGCCGGCGACAGTGCCGACGTGCTGGTGGTCACCGCCACACTCCCCGGCGGCGGGGTCGGCCTCTTCTTGGTCGATGCCGCGGCAGCGGTCCGGCACTCGTACCGCACGTTCGACGGTCAGCGCGGCGCCGATATCGAGTTCAATGGCGTGCCCGCGCAGCCGCTGGGCAGTGGCGGGGACGTCAGCGACCACATCCACGCGACGCTGATCCGCTACTCGTCGGCGCTGTGCGCCGAGGCGGTCGGCGCGATGGACGAATCGCTGGGGCTGACGACCGAGTACCTGAAGTCGCGCAAGCAATTCGGCGTGCCGCTCAAGACATTTCAGACGCTCACCCAGCGCGCCGCCGACATGTACGTTTCGCTGGAGTTGGCCCGCAGCATGAACTACTACGCGGCGATGTGCATCTCCGACGGCCGGTTGGATCCCGTCGTCGCGGCGCGCTCCAAGCTGCAGATCGGTCGCTCCGGTCGCCACATCGCGCAGGAGTCCATTCAGATGCACGGCGGCATCGGCGTGACGGCGGAGTACCCGATCGCCCACTACGCGGCGCGACTGACGGCCATCGACCAGACCCTCGGCTCAGCGACCGACCAACTGCGGTTCCTCAGCGCCCAGGTGGGCAAGTACGGCGTCGTCGCACTGTAGTCACTGGGACTTCCGGTAGCCGATCGACGCCAGCGCGCTGTCGACACCTCGGTGTAGGGCCTGGGCATCGCTGTCCGGCCGGGAACGCAAGTTGATGGCGTAGACCTGCGCGATCAGCAGATCGGTTGCCGCGTCCGCATTTATGCCACTCGGCAACTGCCCGTCGGCGCGTGCCGTGGTGAGCGCTGAGCGTATCGCGGCACGCAAGTGCTGATGATGCTGGTTCAGTAGCGCGCGAACCTCGGGATCGCCGTTCTCGACACCCGCGTGCGCGTTGGTGATCATGCAACCCCAGCCCGCGAAGGCTCCGTCGCTCCGCAGCTGAATGAGGCCATCGAAGAAATCGATGATCGCCGGCACACCGCGCCCGCTGTCGCTCACATGCCGCAAGACTGGCACCGACCAGATGTCGATATAGCGGCGCAACGCCGCCACGTACGTGGCCTGCTTGTTCCCAAACGCGTTGTACAAGCTCGACCGGTTCAGGCCGGTCGCCGACACGATGTCTTGAACACCGGTGGCTGCAAAACCGTTCCGCCAGAAGAGCTCGACGATGACGTCCAGGGCGGCGTCGACGTGGAAATGTTTGATATCGGCCATGTTCCTTGCGCATGCACTTTCGAAAGACGGGCTTTCACGCTAACACGGGCTGTGTTAACTTGAATCAATCGTTCCAGGATTGCCCCAGGGCTGGGAGGCTGGTTGTGCGTACCGAAGTCGAAGCATTACTCGAAGCTCATCGCAGCGCCGGCCACTCCGTCGACGTCGCGGGGGTTCGGACTTTCGTCCGCGACGAGGGAACCGGAGCCGTGCCAGTCGTCTGCGTCCACGGCGTTCCAGTCTCGAGTTACCTATGGCGACGGCTGCTGCCCGAGCTGGCCGCCCGCGGACTGCGGGGTGTCGCGCCGGACTTCCCCGGGCTCGGATTATCAGACCGCCCTGCGGATTTCGACTACAGCTGGACCGGGTTGGGCCGACATCTCACGCTGACCCTCGACGCCTTGGGTATCTCGAGATTCCACCTCGTGGTTCACGATATCGGTGGACCCGTCGGTTTCGAGGTCGCGGCCCACGCACCGGAACGCGTCGCCTCGCTGACCGTCCTCAACACGATGGTGCAGGCACACACATTCCGTAAACCACTGCAGATGAGGCCGTTCGCGTGGCCAGTCATCGACCGGCTATGGCTCGCCGCCGGACGAGGGCCGATATTCCGGTACCTGGCACGGTTGACGGGACTGTCGCCCGATACGCGCACCACCAACGCCGAACTCGCGGTCCACCAGGCTCTCCTGCTCGGGTCCGACGGTGGTCGAGCCTTCCGGCGGATCATGCGCGGCTTCGAGACCACCTACGCCAAGACCGAGCTGTACGCCGCCGCCCTATCGGACGACCACTATCCGGTTCAAGTTCTGTGGGGAGCCGACGACCCCTTTCTCACCCTGGGCAAGCACGGCCGCATCGCAGCTAGGACGGCCGGGATCGCCGAACCAACACCGCTGCGCGGCAAGCATTTCGTTCCCGAAGACAGTGCACCCGAGATCGCCGAGCGCATCCTTCGACTCACCGAAAGCACGCCGAAGGTGGAGAACTGATCGATATGGAGATCCACGACGTCAGCCCAGTCAGCGACCCTGAGCTTGATCGACTCGTCGAATCCTGGCAGCAGACATTGAGGGTTCCTGCCCGGGCAACCTACGCTTCGCGCGACCAGCTCACCTCCCGCGACCTCGACGCGCTGAACCTGGTCGGCGACCCGATCGCCGAGGACTTCGTGGCCGCCAAGAACGCCGCCGGGCTGAAGGATGTCGACGATCTGGTGGCATTGGAAACGCTTCGCGACAGAGGTTGCGCCGCGGCTATTGCGCTGTGGGCGGCGGTAAACCATGTGCCGTCGTTCATCGACTTCGACGAAATGCGCCCGGCAGCGTCGTATGCCTACCGCAATGTACTCGCCTTCACCGTCCTCCAGTTCGCTGCCTTCCCATTCACCTACACCGGTGCCAACGTGGCACATGTTCTGGACTTCAGCGGCCGGCTGGGTCGCGACGGAGATCAGGTGCGCCGGTTCTGGGAGACCATCCGGGCAACATTGTCGGCGTTCGACATCGATGCCATGCGGCCGGGCGGCGAGTCCTGGGCGCGGTGGATCAGAGTTCGGCTCATGCACACCAGAGTTCGTCTGGGGATCGCGCGCAGCGGGACCTGGGACTACGGTGACGGCGCCCCGATCAGCGCGCTGAACATCGCGGGCGGCGTGTACACGTTCGGCACGTTTCTGCTATTGGCCGGAACCTCGTTGGGGGCACGGCCGTCGCAGCCGGAATACACGGCGACACTGCGGCTGTGGCAGTGGGTCACGCACCTCCAGGGCGGACCCGGCGAACTCATTCTGGAGAACCTCGACGATCAGAACGCCTCCGATCGGGATCTCATCAGATATCTGTACCGGCCAACCGAGGCCGGTCGACGCCTGACCGCCGACTGGATCGACTGCGTCGCGGCAGGATTGGACGGTAACCCGCTACCGAAATGGCTCGTCCAGGCCGCCGTGCGCCACGCTCTCACCGGCAGCCTGACGGGAATGCCCGAGCTGGCATCGAAGGCCGCCGACGACATGCACATTCCGCGCAACCGAGGTGCCGGCCACATCGTTCGCGGGATCGCGGCGCTCAACGCGCTGATCGGCTGGGCCGGTCACCTGGGTCTCCTGCGGACGCGAATCGAACGGTACGGCCACAACGCTGCCGCCAAATCCGTGGCGCAGGGGCTGGGTGGTGACGACGCGAACCACTACACGCCGCTCGGATAGTGGCCGCTACAGACGCACTCCGAGCAGGGCGTCGACCGCCGCCGCGACCGCAGCGGGTGCCGCCTCGTCGTGCCCACCGTACTCCAACGCATCAGTGGCCCAACCATCCATGGCGGCAAGGGCTTTGGGAGTGTCGAGGTCGTCGGCCAGGTACTGCCGCAGCCGCCCGACAACGTCGGCCGCGTCGGGTCCTGCGGGCAGCGCGGCGGCACTGCGCCAACGGTGCAGCCGAGCGGTGGCCTCATCGAGCACCGCATCGCTCCAGTACCGGTCGCTGCGGTAGTGCCCGGCCAGCAGGCCCAATCGGATCGCCGCCGGATCCACACCCTGGGCGCGCAGCTGTGACACCAGCACCAGGTTCCCCCGGCTCTTGGACATCTTGTGTCCATCCCAGCCGATCATGCCTGCATGCACGTAGTGCCGCGCGAATCGGCGCTCGCCGGTGACACATTCGGCATGCGCAGCCGAGAACTCGTGGTGCGGGAAGATCAGATCGCTGCCGCCGCCTTGCACATCGATACCGAAACCGATGCGGCTCAACGCGATCGCCGCACACTCGACGTGCCAGCCCGGCCGGCCCGGGCCGAACGGGGCGGGCCAACTGGGCTCGGCGGGCCGGGCCGCACGCCACAGCAGCGCATCGAGCGGGTCGGCCTTGCCCGGACGGCCCGGGTCACCGCCACGCTCGGCGAACAGCCGCATCATCGTGTCGCGGTCGTAGCCGGACTCGTAGCCGAACTGCGTGGTGGCCTCGACGCGGTAGTAGATATCGGGGTATTCGGAGTCCTCGACCACGTAGGCCGCTCCGGACGCCAACATCTTCTCGACCAGCTCGACTACTTCGGCGATGGCGTCGGTCGCGGCAATGTAGTCCTGCGGGGGCAACACCCGCAGTGCGGCCATGTCCTCGCGGAACAACTGGGTTTCCCGCGCACCGAGCTCGCGCCAGTCGATACCGTCCCGATTGGCCCGTTCGAACAGCGGGTCGTCGACATCAGTGACGTTCTGCACGTAATGCACTGCGTGTCCGCCGTCCAGCCAGACCCGGTAGACCAGGTCGAAGGCCAGATAGGTAGCGGCATGCCCGAGGTGGGTCGCGTCGTAGGGGGTGATCCCGCAGACGTACATCGTCGCGGTCTGCCCCGGGGCACTCGGGCGGACCTGATGATCGGCACTGTCGTACAGCCGCAAGGCCGGCCCGCGACCGGGCAATTTTGGGATGTCGACTGCCGGCCACGACTGCATGGCCTCGACTCTAAGGGGTTCGCTCTTCACAGCGCTCCGAGTGGTGAGAGGGACCGGCATACTCGCCGTCCAAACAACGAAAACCGCGTGGGCATTCCCGCGCCGGGGCGGCTCAGCTGGCCAACCACATCGCGTCGAGCAACAAGTCGGCCACTTCCGGGCGGCACATCAGCAGATCCGGCAGGTACGGATCAGGCTGGTTGTATCGCAACGGCGAGCCGTCGATACGGGTGGCGTGCAATCCGGCGGCCTGCAGCACCCCGGCCGGCGCGGCCGAATCCCACTCCCACTGGCCGCCGGAATGGATGTAGGCGTCGGCGTCACCGCGCACCACCGCCATCGCCTTGGCGCCGGCCGAGCCGATCTGGACGAACTCGATGTCGAGCCGATCCCGCAGGCGCCACAACACCGCCGGTGGCCGGTTGGCGCTTGCGGTGATCCGGATCGGTCCCGGGCGGGGCGGCGGCGGGCCGGTCACCGTGTCGGAACGGTGCACCTCGCCGATCGCCGGCAGCGCGACGGCGGCGTCGGTGATGGTCCCGTCCGGGCCGCCGGTGCGCTGCCAGAGCGCCACGTGCACCGCCCAGTCCGGCCGATTCGGCATCGAGAATTCTCGGGTGCCGTCGAGCGGGTCGATGATCCATACCCGATCGGCGCCCAGCCGCTTGAGGTCGTCGTGCGCCTCTTCGGAGAGCACCGCGTCGCCGGGCCGCTCGGCGCGCAGCCGGCGCAGGATCAGCGCGTTGGCGCGTACATCGCCGGCGTCACCGAGCGCGGGTGGAAAATCGAAGCCGACTTCCTCACGAACCGACACCAGCAACCGGCCGGCCTCCTCGGCCAGGTCGGCTGCCAGCTCCGCGTCGGTCATGCTCACCTGACCAGTATCGCCGAATCACGATCGCCGCCGCCGCGCGCCCCCGCGGGTAGATTGCAGCAGATGCGCCTGATGTCGGTCCTCGCCGGCGCGGTGGTGGTGTTGTCCGGGTGTGCGACGACGGCCCATCCGTCCCACCCGCTGGACGGGACCAGCTGGCGCCTGCTCAGCCTGGAGTCGATGAACGACGAGCAGGGCACCACCCCGGTCGAGGATCCGTCCAGGTACACGGTCACCTTCGGTACCGACGGCCATGCCGCCTTCCGCCTCGACTGCAACCAGGGCAGCTCCACGTGGCAGGCCACGGCGTCCACACCGGATTCCGGCAGCCTGACCTTCGGCCCCATCGCCGTGACGGAGATGGGCTGTCCGCAGCCGTCACTAGAGACGAAGGTGACCACCGCGCTGGGTTATGTGCGGGGTTTCCGGCTCGCCGGGGGCCGGCTGCACATGTCACTGATGGCCGACGGCGGCATCCTGAACTGGCAGCCGGGTTCCTAGAACGCCGGCCAGGGAATGGGCCGTTGCCGATCCGGGCCGGGCATCACGGGTTCCTTCAGCAGCGCACGGACCCGGCGGCGCAGCGCGGCGATTTCCGCCGCGGTGATGTGGTCGCGCAGTTCCTCGGCCAGCGGGCCGCTGAGTTGTTCGCCGAGAGCCGAAACCGACTCCAGCGTCTCGTCATCGATGGGCTTGCCCGCCCAGCCCCACAGCACGGTGCGCAGCTTGTCCTGGACGTGCAACGACACGCCGTGGTCGACGCCGTACACCCGCCCGTCGACCCCGGCCAGGATGTGCCCGCCCTTGCGGTCGGCGTTGTTGATGATCACGTCGAACACCGCCATCCGCCGCAGCCGCGGATCGTCGGCGTGCACGAGTGCGACGTCGTTGCCGGCGTAGTCGTGGGCGCGCAGCACCGAAAGATAGCCCGGCGGAACCGATCCGGGCGAGCATAGGTCGACCAGATCGGGACCGGCCGGCTCGCTGTCGTCGGTGTCATCTGCGTCGTCGGTGTCGCCGGGCTGGTCGACCCAGCGCTGCAGCATGCCGAGGCCAGCAGGACCGTCGCGAATAATGGTGTACGGCACGATGTTCCAACCCAAGGCCGTCGAGACCAGATAGGCGCCGCGTTCGCGGCCGGCCAACGTGCCGTCGGGGAAATCCCACAGCGGCTGCTCGCCGGCGACCGGCTTGTAGACGCAGTGCACGCTGTGCCCGGTCCAGCCGGCCTCACACAGAAATGTCGCGTTGCTCGCCGTGCGCATACGTCCCAGGACGTTCAGCTCACCGTGTTGCAACGCCTCGCGGTCGGAGGCTTCGTCGGTACCCGTCACGAGTCCAGGTCGTCGTCGATCCCGCCGAGCGCGCCGCGCCGATATCCATTGGTGCGCACGCAAATGTGCCCCGCGGGATCGAGCGGCTCGTCGCAGAGCGGGCAGGGCGGGCGGCCGGCCGAAATGACCCGATGCGAGCGCGCGGCGAACTGGCGGGCCGATTCGGGGGTGAGGAACACCCGCACCGCATCCGGCCCCTCCTCGGCGTCGTCAAGCACCACCGACGCGTCGAATTCGGTATCGCTGACCGCAAGTAACTCCACGACCACAGTCTGCGCCTCGGAATCCCAGCCCAGTCCCATCGTGCCGACGCGGAATTCGGCGTCGACCGGAGTGATCAGGGGGCTGAGATCCTCTACGTCGGTCTCCGGTGGCAGCGGCGTACCGAACCGGCGGTTGATCTCCACGAGCAGCGCGGCGATGCGCTCGGCCAGCACTGCGACCTGCTGTTTCTCCAGAATGACGGAGATGACCCGGCTGTCGTGCACAGCCTGGAGATAGAACGTCCGGTTTCCGGGTTGCCCAACGGTCCCGGCGACAAATCGGTCGGGTGTGCGGAAGACGTGAATTGCGCGGGCCATGGTTGATTCCAAAATACCGGCAGAAGCAGCTAAGCCGTAACTCGGCGAGGTGGAGAAGCGAGACAGTTCGGGAGTCGCGGAGATTCCCTAGTCCGTCGACCCGCCGACGACGGCGTCGTCGCCGGACTTGTCACCTTCTCCCGGCGTCGCACTGAGCACCGACGCCAGCGCCGCACCGGTGTGGTTGACGTGCACTACGAATGGACGGACCGGGGTATAGCGAATGACGCTCATCGAAGCCGGGTCGGCGGTGATGCGCTGGAAGCTGTCGAGATGGGCGCCGAGCGCGTCGGCGACGACTGCCTTGATCACGTCGCCGTGCGTACACGCGATCCACAGCGTGTCGGCACCGTATTCGTCGGCCAGGCGGCGGTCATGCTCCCGAACCGCGGCGACCGCGCGGGCCTGGACCTGCGCCAAACCCTCCCCCGCCGGGAACACCGCCGCGCTGGGCTGCTGCTGCACCACCGACCACAGTGGCTCCTTGACCAGGTCCTTCAACGCGCGGCCGGTCCACTGCCCATAGTCGACCTCGGCGAGCCGATCGTCGATCACCGGGTCCAGACCCAATTCGGCGGCCAGCGGATCGAGGGTGAGCCGGCACCGCAGCAGCGGGGAACGCACCAGCGCCTTGATCGGCAAACCCTTCACCCGCTCGACGAGCTCGTCGGCTTGGGCGCGGCCCTTGACGTCGAGCTCGACGCCCTCGGTCCGGCCGGCCAGGGTGTGGGCGGTGTTCGACGTCGAGCGGCCGTGACGAAGGAGAATGACGGTCATCCCGCGGCCACCACCCCCGTGGCCAGCAGCGCCATCACCACAAGAGCCAGCACCACCCGGTAGCCCACGAACCAGTACATGGCGTGGTGAGCGACGAACCGCAACAACCAGGTGATCGCCGCGAAGCCCACCACGAAGGCGACTACGACGGAGACCAGGAGTTGGGCACCGGTGGCGCTCATGCCCTCGGTCACCGGATGGAAGGCGTCCGGCAGCGAGAACAATCCCGAGGCCAAGATGGCCGGAATACCCAGCAGGAAGCCGAATCTCGCGGACAGCTCACGGTCGAGCCCGAGGAACAGACCCGCGCTGATGGTCGAACCGGACCGCGACACACCGGGAACCAGCGCCAGACATTGCGCGATACCGACCACCAGGCCGTCCCGCCAGGTCAGCTGTTCGACGTGGCGGGTCTGGCGGCCGAAGTACTCGGCGGCGGCAATCACCGCGGAGAACACCAGCATCGCGGTGGCGATCACCCACAGGTTGCGCACCTCGCCGCGGATCGCCTCCTTGAACGCCACCCCGAGCACGACGATCGGCACCGTGCCGATGATGACGTACCAGCCCAGCCGGTAGTCGGCGTTGTCGCGGTGCGCCTTGACGAACAGGCCGTTGAACCAGGCCTTGAGGATGCGCCCGATGTCGCGGGCAAAGTAGATGAGCACGGCGGCTTCGGTGCCCAGTTGGGACACCGCGGTGAACGAGGCGCCGGCATCACCGGCGAAGAAGACCCGGGACACGATCGCCAGATGGCTGGAGGATGAAACGGGAAGGAACTCCGTCAGCCCCTGGACGATCGACAGTACGACTACCTGCAACCAGGACATGGGCGTGACATCCACGCCGCTGACCGTAGCGGATGCGACCTGGGTTCAGCGGGCAGGGCGCGGCACCGGCTGGGCGGCGGCCACCGCGTCGCGCACGGCGGCGGTCAGGCTGCGCTCGTCGTCGACGTCGAAGTCGGCGAGGCTGCGGGTCGCGGTCGCGACCACGTCCTCCTCGTGCGGTACCGGACCGGCCACCCTGGGGTGGTAGACCTCGATGACGAGCTGGCTGCGGTGGGCCTGGAAGGAAAAGCTGCGGCCATCGCCGAGGTGACCGAATCCGCTGGCGAACACCCCGGTGGAGATGTCCTCGATAGCAAACTCTCGTCCGTCGGACTGCGGAGTTGCGGCCAGCGTCATAAGGCCACCATAACGTGAGTTACGGCGCTGGCGTAGACATACGCGGCAGATTGTCCGCGCCGCGGACACCTAGAATTTGGGATCGACAGCGAGCGACTCCGTCGCTCGATCTTGAACACGTGCAGGGGCTACCCGTTGCCAAAGCTCATGAACAGGGGCGGTTTACGCAGGTCGACCGCCATGTTGCTGGTGCTTGCCGCCGCGATGGCCGGATGCTCCTCCAACCCCCTGACCGCGCCACCGCCGACAATCGAAACGGCGCAGCCCGCGGTGTCCCCACCAGCGGTAACCCGGCCGGCCGGCCGGACGCTGCCGCTCGGCGGCCACCCGCAAGCCGCGCTCTTCGATGACCGCACCCATTCGCTCGTGGTCTTCGCCCCGGGGTCTGGACCGCAGTCGGCGGCGACGCTGGCGCTGTTCGGCCCGTCGGGTGCACGCCGCGACGTGACGCTGCCCGGCCCGGCCACCGCGATCGCCGGCGACGGGAAGGGTTCGGTTTATCTTTCGACGCGGGGCGGTTATTTCACCGTCGATCTGGCAACCGGCAACGCCGCTCGACTGGACATCAGCGAAGAATCCGACACCGATTTCACCGCGATCGCCCGGCGCGCCGACGGCCGTCTGGTGCTCGGCAGCGCCGACGGCACCGTCTACACGCTGGGCTCGGATACCGCGGTCGCCGAGAAGGCCAAGGAGTTTGCCCGGGTCGACGCGATCGTCGCCGACGGCAACAACGCCGTCGTCCTCGACCGTGGGCAGACATCGGTGACGTCGCTCAACAGCAACGGACAGACCCAGCAGGCCCTGCGCGCCGGGGAGAGCGCCACCACCATCGCCGCTGATCCGCTGGGCCGGGTACTGGTGGTCGACACCCGCGGCGGGCAGCTGTTGGTGTTCGGGGTCGATCCGCTGATCGAACGGCAGGCCTACCCGGTTCCACAGGCTCCCTACGGGTTGGTCGGATCGCGAAATCTGGCCTGGGTCTCCCAGACCGCGGACAACGTCGTCGTTGGTTACGATTTGGCGACTGGAATCCCCGTGGAAAAGGTGCGATACCCGACCGTGCAGCAACCGAACTCACTGGCGTTCGACGACGCGTCCGGCACGCTTTATGTCGTGTCGGGCTCGGGAGCCGGGGTGCAGGTCATCCCCAATGCGGCCGGTGCCCGGTGAGTGCGGCGCACTACGGCCGGATGCCGGCGAGTTGGGAAGTCGAGCTGTCCGACGATTACGAGTGGATCCCGCTGCGGCTGCCACCGGACGTGACCCGCATCAGCGCCTCGACCCGGCTGTCCATCGAGGCCGAGTACCGCGGCTGGGAATTGACCCGGGTCCGGCTGTACACCGACGGAAGTCGACGAGTCCTGTTGCGGCGCAAGAAATCTCGCTTCAACGGTCAACTCGCCGACCAGCCTGGTCTGTGATGTACAGCGCGCTGCGGCGGGCCATGTTCATGGTGCCCCCCGAACGCATCCACACGCAGGTGTTCGCGGCGTTGCGCGCCGCGACGGCCACTGAGGTCACCCGCGGGCAGCTCCGCCGCCGACTGGCCCCGCATGATCCGGTGCTGGCGAGCACGGTGTTCGGGGTGCGTTTCCCCGGTCCGCTCGGGCTGGCCGCCGGCTTCGACAAGGACGGCATCGGCCTGAACGCCTGGGGCGCGCTCGGCTTTGGCTACGCCGAAGTGGGCACCGTGACTGCCCAGCCGCAGCCGGGCAACCCCCAACCCCGGCTGTTCCGGCTGGCGCAGGACCGGGCGCTGCTCAACCGGATGGGCTTCAACAATCACGGCGCCGGCCAGCTGGCGCTGCAGCTGGCCCGCCACCATCCCGACGTGCCGATCGGGGTGAACATCGGCAAGTCCAAGATCACCCCACCCGAACACGCCGCCGAGGACTACCGCGCCAGTGCGCGGCTGCTCGGCCCGCTGGCCGACTATCTGGTGGTCAACGTCAGCTCCCCCAACACCCCCGGGCTGCGGGACCTGCAGGCCGTGGAGTCTCTGCGCCCCATCCTGGTGGCGGTGCTGGCCGAAACGTCGACCCCGGTGCTGGTCAAGATCGCCCCGGACCTGTCCGATGAGGACGTCGACGCGGTCGCCGACCTGGCCGTGGAGCTGGGCCTGGCCGGCATCGTGGCCACCAACACCACGATCTCGCGCGCCGGCCTGCGTACCCCCGGCGTCGACGAGTTGGGCCCGGGTGGGATCTCCGGCGCGCCGGTCGCACGCCGCTCCCTGGAGGTCCTGCGCCGGCTCTACGGTCGAGTCGGTGGCCAACTGGTGCTGATCGGCGTGGGCGGTATCGAGACCGCCGACGATGCCTGGGAACGAATCACCGCCGGGGCGGCACTGTTGCAGGGCTACACCGGGTTCATCTACGGCGGCGGCCTGTGGGCCAAGCAGATTCACGATGGCATCGCCGAACGGCTGCACGCCGGGGGCTTCGCGTCGCTGAGCGATGCGGTCGGCTCGGCAGCGCGCCCCTAGTCACCGACTCAACACTTGGCGTCAGCCGGCGGCAGGGTCAGGTCGATCAAATACGCCGTGGCGTACCTGTCCACGCAGGCGTCGCCCTCGAACACCACGGTGTGCTGGGTGCCCTCGAAGGTCAGCAGTCTGCCTCCGAGCTCCTTGGCCAGTTCGACACCTGCGTGATAGGGCGTCGCCGGGTCGTGGGTGGTGGAGACCACCAACACCGGCGGCAGGCCGGGTGCGGAGACGGTATGCGGCCCGC
This sequence comes from Mycolicibacterium sp. CH28, assembly GCF_004745805.1. Lineage (GTDB taxonomy): Bacteria > Actinomycetota > Actinomycetes > Mycobacteriales > Mycobacteriaceae > Mycobacterium. The sequence goes on from NZ_SRLQ01000010.1 coordinate 123,376, forward strand.
CGGTGGGTGGCACCGGCCAGAATGCGCAGGTGTCCAACGGGGCGCGCCCGGTGAATTGCCCGTAGCTCATGAAGGGCGCCACCTGCCGGGTGCGGCGGTCTTCGTCGGCAGCCTTGGCCCGGTCGGTATTGGGCGGCTCGTCAACACAGTTCACCGCCGTCTCAGCGTCGCTGGAGTTCGTGTAGTGACCGTGACTGTCGCGGTTCAGATAGTCGTCGGCCATCGCCAGCAGGGTGTCGCCGCGGCCTGCCGACAGCTCGGTCAACCCTTCGGTCAGATGGCGCCAAAGATCCGGCGAATACAGCGCCATGATGGTGCCGGTGATGGCATCGCTGTACCCCAGCCCCCGCGGATCGTCGGTGGGGACCGGCTTGGCGACCAGGGGATCCACCAGATGGCGGTAGACGTCGACAGCCTTGGCCGGATCCGTGCCGAGCGGACATTTGGGGTCTTTGGCGCAGTCGGCCGCGTAGTCGTCGAACGCTTTCTGGAACGCCGCGGCCTGATCGATCGCGGACTGGATGGGATCGGCATTGGGGTCGACCGCGCCGTCAAGGATCATCGCTCGCACTTTGTCCGGATAAGCCTCGGCGTAGGCGGAGCCGATCTCGGTGCCGTACGAGTAACCAAGGTAGGTGAGTTTCTCGTCGCCCAGGGCTGCGCGGAGTCGGTCGAGGTCCCTCGCGACGTTCGCAGTTCCGATGTTGGCGAGGAAGTCCTTGCCCATCTTGTCCACGCAGCGGGTGACGAACTGCTGCTCGGTCTTCTCGATGTGAGCGACGCCCGCTTCGCCGTAGTCGACCTGGGGGTCGGCTCGCATCGCGTCGTTGTCCGCGTCGGAATTGCACCATAGCGCCGGCGTGGACGAACCGATCCCCCGCGGATCGAATCCGACTAAGTCGAAGCGCTCCCGGATCTGGGCCGGCATCGATCCCACCAGCGAGGCGGCCGCGTCCACGCCCGATTCGCCTGGACCGCCGGGGTTGATGACCAGCGAACCGATCTTCTTACCGGTCGCCGGGAACCGGATGAGAGCCAATTCGGCCACGGCACCGTCAGGATTGAAGTAGTCCACCGGAACGAGGAGCTCGCCGCATTGCGCGCCAGGCGGGAGCTGTCCGGCGTCACCACCGATCACGTGGCATGGCCCCCACGCGACCGGCGCCGGTTTCCCGACTGACGGTATCGCCGACATCGGCTTGCCCTCGACCGGCGCATCGCAACCGGCCAGCGCCAGTACGAGAGTCCCGAGCAAGACCCCGACGGATGTTCCGCGGCTCACGCGCTGAGATCGACTCACGCCCGACATGCTGCCAGGCCGCCGACCTCCCGGCCGCTACCGCTGTTCGTAGGTGCCGTGGATGACCGCGCGGGCGATCGCGTTCATGAACAGGTTGAAGCCGAGGTAGGCCGGGCTGGCGTCCTCGGACAGCTCGAGCTTCTCCACGTTCAGGGCGTGCACGGCCACGAAGTAACGGTGGTAGCCGTGGCCGGCCGGCGGGGCGGCACCGATGAAGCGGCGCACGCCGGCATCGTTGACCAGGGTGAGGGCATCACCGGGCAGCAGCGAACCGTCACCGACCCCCGACGGCAACTCCGTCACTGTGGCGGGCAGGTTGGCCACCGCCCAGTGCCAGAAACCCGACGCGGTCGGCGCGTCCGGGTCGAAGACGGTGACGGCGAAGCTGCGGGTCTCCTCCGGGAATCCGGACCAGCTCAGCTGCGGCGAGACGTCCTCGCCGCCGGCGCCCATGATGCCGCTGACCTGAGCGTTCTTCAGCGGCTGCCCATCGGTGATATCGGTACTGGTCAGCGTGAAACCGGGTAGCGCAGGCAGGAACTCGTAGGGATTGTAGTCAAAGGCCATGGGAGCCAGTCCTTTCGGTGTGGTTCAGCAGTTTCTCAAGAAGTGCTCGAGCACCCGGGTGCCGAAGTGCAGCGATTCCACGGGCACCCGCTCGTCGACACCGTGGAACAGTGCCGCAAAGTCCAGCTCCGGCGGCAGCCGCAGTGGAATGAACCCGAAGCATCGAATGCCAAGGCGAGCAAATGCTTTCGCATCAGTGCCGCCGGAAAGCATGTACGGCACCGTCCGGGCTTCCGGATCGGCGGCCAGCAGTGCGGAGTTCATCGCCTCGACCAGGTCACCGTCGAACGTCGTCTCATACGACGGCAGGTCACGTTCCCAGGAGCGGGCGACATCGGGACCGATGAGCTCGTCGACCTCGCGCTCGAAGGCCTCCTTGCGCCCGGGCAACATCCGGCAGTCGACCACAGCCTCGGCGGTCTGCGGTATGACGTTGGCCTTGTAGCCAGCCTTGAGCATGGTGGGATTGGCCGTGTCGCGCAGCGTCGCACCGACGATGCGGGCGATGCCGCCGAGCTTGGCGATGGTCCCGTCCAGATCCGGTGAGGCCGGGTCGAAGCTGTAGCCGGTCTCCTCGGCGACCGCAGTCAGGAACTGCTGCACCGAATCGGTGAGCACCAACGGGAATTGGTGCCGGCCCAGCCGGGCCACAGCCTCGGCAACGGCGGTGACGGCGTTGTCGTCGTGCACCATCGAACCGTGCCCGGCACGACCGCGGGCGGTCAGCCGCATCCAGGACAGCCCTTTCTCCGCGGTCTCGATCAGGTAGAGCCGCCGCTCCCCGCCGTCCTTGCACGGCACCGTCAACGAGAAGCCACCCACCTCACCGATGCCCTCGGTGATGCCCTCGAACAGGTCGGGCCGGTTGTCCACCAGCCACTGCGCACCGTAGGTGCCGCCGTGTTCCTCGTCGGCGACGAAGGCGAACACCAGATCGCGGGGCGGGACGATGCCGGCGCGTTTGAAGTGCCGCGCGACGGCGATCATCATGCCGCACATGTCTTTCATGTCGACCGCGCCGCGGCCCCAGACGTAGCCGTCCTCGACGGCCCCGGAGAACGGATGCACGCTCCAGTCCGCGGGTTCGGCCGGGACCACGTCGAGGTGGCCGTGGATCAGCAGCGCCCCGCGGCCCGGATCCGCCCCCCTGAGACGGGCGAAGACGTTGCCCCGGCCCGGTGCGCCGGATTCGACGTACTCGGTGGCGAAGCCGACCGCGGACAGCTGCTCGGCGACCCAGAGGGCACACTCCGCCTCGCCCTTGGTGGTCGCCAGATCGCCGGTGTTAGAGGTGTCGAACCGGATGAGGGCGCTGACGAGGTCGACCACCTCGTCGACGGGTTGAGTCACAGTCCCCCTTCCTACCACTGGCACAGCCGCCCCGCGGGCGCGGAGGTCGGGCATTATCACAAGTTTCCCTTCAACCACTCGCGCAACACGCCGATATAGGGTTTGATTTACCGGGTGACCCCCCGCCTCCCTGTGTTCGCACTGGCGCTGTGCCTGTCTGTCAGCGGCTGTTCGGCGATCACCGCAGGGGCCGCGATGCCTGCCGGGAAAGCAGCACTGACCAGCCCGGACGCGTTGCCGACGCTACTGTTGCCGGCGCCCGACGTCGGTGCGGCACTATCGAGCGAGGACGTCGTCGTGACCACCGACGTCAGCAAGGCCTGGAACGACAGCGCCCACTTCGCCGACGTGAACTGCCTGGCCGTCGCCGGGGCAGCCCAACAGGGCGTCTACGCCGGCAGCGGATCGACAGCCATCCACGGCCAGGTGCTGCGGGATCCGCCCACCGCACCGGCGTGGTCGCACTACGCCGTGCAGGCGGTGGTGTTGTTCCCGACCGCACAGGCCGCCGCCGACTTCTTCACCGCGTCGCAGCGCGGTTGGGCGGCGTGCTCCAATCGACAACTGAACTACGCCCAGCCGATCGGACCTCCCCAGGTGTGGTCGGTCGGTGCGACCAGCACCGACAACGACGTGCTGGCGGTGTCGCGGGTGCAGCAGAGCCCGCAGCAGTGGGCGTGTCAGCGGGCGTTGACCGTGCACGGCAATGTTGCCGTGGACGTCGAGGCGTGCAGCCTGGACGGCCCGACTGCGGCTGCCAGTGCGATCGCCGGACAGATCGCGGGACGACTGCCCGCGGCCTAGTGCGGCGACGATGCGGGCCCCCAGGCCCGAGGAGAAGCCGGACAATCCAGCCAAGTGCGGCGACGATGCGGGCCCCCAGGCCCGAGAAGAAGCCGGACAATCCGGCCTAGTTTTGGGCTCATTTTGGGCTGCGGTCTCCCATCCGTTAGCCTTAGCTGCCCCCGGACTGACGTCCAGGGGCGATGTCCGAGTGGCGGAATGGCAGACGCGCTAGCTTGAGGTGCTAGTGCCCTATTAACGGGCGTGGGGGTTCAAGTCCCCCCTCGGACACTCTGTGAAGTGTCAGGACATCGGAACAGTCCGAACTCTCGTTCAGGGTTCGGACCTTTTCTTTGACCGGTAGCCAGAACTAATTGAGCCCGGCGGCACCGAAGTCGCTAAGACGCGCTCGCACGCCCCCGGGTCTTGATCAGGCTGGCGACGGTGGTGATCACCAGCACCACCGCGATCACCCCGATCGACATGGCCGTCGAGATCTCCGGCACCGCCACGTGCTGGCCGCCGTTGATGAACGGCAGGGTGTTCTCGTGCAGCGCGTGCAGCACCAGCTTGACACCGATGAAGGCCAGGATCAGTGCCAGCCCATAGGACAGATACACCAGCCGGTCCAACAGCCCACCAATGAGGAAGTACAACTGGCGCAACCCCATCAGGGCGAAGGCGTTCGCGGTGAAGACGATGTAGGGCTCCTCGGTCAGGCCGTATATCGCCGGAATCGAATCCAGCGCGAACAGCACATCGGTGAACGCGATTGCGATGAGCGCCAACAACATCGGCGTCACGGCACGCTTGCCGTCGAGTTTGGTGAGGAACTTGTCGCCGTCGTAGTCGTCGGTGGTCGGCACCAATCGGCGTACCAAGGCGATGATGCGGCTGTCGCGTTCCTCTTCGGCTTCCTCCTCGTGGCCGGCCTCCTTCGCAAGCTTGACGGCGGTGAGCACCAGGAAGATCCCGAACAGGTAGAACACCCAGCTGTATCGGCTGATCGCGGCGGCGCCGACGGCGATGAACCCGGCCCGCATGACCAGTGCCATGACAATCCCGATCAGCAGCAGCTTCTGCTGGAACGCGCGGGGAACTGCGAACGAGGCCATGATGACGGTGAACACGAACAGGTTGTCGACGCTCAGTGCCTTCTCGGTGACGTAACCGGCGAAGTACTCGCCGGCGAACTGGCCACCCCACAACCACCACACGACGAACCCGAACGCCACGGCCAGCCCGATGTACACCGCCGACCAGATGGCCGACTCCCGGAACGTCGGCTCGTGCGGAACCCGCACGTGAGCGAAGAAATCGAAGACGAACAATCCGAGAATCACCGCGCAGGTGACGACCCACACCAGCACCGATACGGTCATACTCGCCATTATCCTGATGCTGACCGCGGGCAACCGGCGCACGATCGCTCGCTGCGACAGAAGCATCGTGCGCTGGCATGATCTGACGGCTATGACGGTGCACCACCTTCCAGCGACAGCGCAGACGGTGCACTGGGGCTACTTCGACCCGCGGCAGACGCCCGCACTCACCGTCAACTCCGGTGATCTGGTCGCGATCGAGACGGTGACCCATCACGCCGGCGACGCGCCGGACCTGCTGATGGACGAGCCGATTTCGCAGCTGTTCGCCGAAGTCGACGACCGCGGGCCCGGACCGCACATCCTCACCGGCCCGATCGCCGTCGCCGGAGCCCGCCCCGGTGACGTGTTGCAGGTCGACATCCTGGAAGCCACCCCGCGGCTGCCCTACGGCTCCAACCTCGCCGGGCACTGGGGGTATCTGTACGACGAGATCCCCGTCGAGCGGGTCACCGTCTACGAGTTGGACGTCGACGCGCTGCTGGGCCGGGCACTGTTCGGCTATGACTGGACCGCCACCCCGCTGGCCGACGCACCGGGCACAGTCGTCACCCCCGACCCCAGCAGCCGCCAGCCCGCCCTGCCCGGCGTCGTGGTGCCGCTGCGCCCGCACTTCGGCACCATGGGGGTGGCCCCGGCCGAGGTGGTTCGGGCGTCCTCGGTGCCCCCCGGGGACCACGGCGGCAACGTCGACAATTGGCGCATCGGTGCGGGCGGCCGGATGTACTACCCCGTGCAGGTGCCCGGTGCACTGTTGTCGATCGGCGACCCGCACGTCTCCCAGGGTGACGGCGAGGTCAGCGGCACGGCGCTGGAGTCGTCGCTGAACGGGTTGTTGCGCTTGACGATTCGTCGTGATCTGCCCTTCACCGTGCCGGTGCTGGAGACCGCGACCGAGCTGCTGGTGCACGGCTTCGGGGACAGCCTGGACGCTGCGATGAAATGCGCGACGCTGCGCACGCTGCAGTTACTGGAGCGTCACTTCGGGTGCACCCGCGCCGACGCCTATTCGTTCATGTCGGTGGCCGTGGACTTCGCCGTGACCCAGGTGGTCGACCAGCGCCAGGGAGTGCACGGCCGGATCGACAAGCGCTGCTTCCCGCGCTGGCAGAATCTTCCCTCGTGAGTGGTATCCGGGCGTACACGTTCACCCCAGCCGATGGCGTTCCGCCCGCGGTGGCGCCGTTCGCCCACGCGACCGCGGCCGGTCAGACGCTCTACGTCACCGGACAGATGCCCACCGACAGCACCGGCACAGTGGTCGGCGACGATGTCGCCACCCAGACCGATCAGGTGCTGGCCAATCTGTTGCGGGTCACCGAGCTGTGCGGCGGCGGACTCGCCGATGTCGTGGCGGTCCGGGCCTATCTGACCGAGTGGTCGGACTATGCCGCGTTCAATGCCGCCTATGCACCCTGGTTTCCCGACCGGCTGCCGAGCCGGACCTGCGTGGGCACGACGGGGTTGGCGGTGGGTGCGCTGGTCGAGATCGACTGGGTGTGCTGGCGCGCCGACGGCTGGCCCGGCGACGACGTCGGCCGCCCGCGGCCCGAGGTGACCGCGTAGGCGATCCACGACACGACGACAGCGATGAAGGCCGCCGCCTGGGCGTAGCCCCTGCCCCGCAGGGATGAAGTGCAGGACCACGCTGCCGTCTACGGCACCTCGGACTGCGACGAGCGCGACATCTGCCGTACCGTATTCCCGTGCCCCGCAAGGTCCTTTTCATCTATAACGATCCGAACGCCCCCGAGGCGCTGCTCGGCGAGACGTTCACCGAGCTCGGTTTCGACGTCGACACGTTCGAGGTGGTGCCGGCGCACCGGGCCGACGATCCTGCGTTCGACGTCACCTTCCCCGACCCGACCGGCTACGACGTGGTCGTCCCGTTGGGCTCGCGCTGGGCGGTCTACGACGACCGGCTGCCGTGGGTGGCATCCGAGATCGACCTTGTGCGCCGGGCCGTCGACGCCGGTGCCGGTGTCCTGGGGGTGTGCTTCGGCGGCCAGCTGGTGGCCACCGCCCTCGGCGGCTCCGTGCAGCGGTCCACCGACCCCGAAATCGGTTGGCATGACGTGCACAGCAGCGATCCCGACCTAGTTCCCGACGGACCGTGGTTCCAGTGGCATTTCGACCGGTTCACCCCGCCGCCGGGCGCCACCGAGATCGCCCGAAACGACCGCGCTTCACAAGCTTTCGTGCTCGGCCGGGCGATGGGCCTGCAGTTCCACCCCGAACTCGACGCCCAGCTGCTCGACGTGTGGATCGACGATGACCGCGACAACGACGCCGAGCGCCTCGGGCTACGCCACGACGACCTACGTGCTCACACCGCGATGCACGTCGACGACGCGGCGCGCCGGCTGCGGCTGCTGGTGCGCGGATTCCTCGGCAGGGTCGCCAGCTAGTCGACCGCCAGGGCCCGTTCGTGACCACTGAATGATCTCGGCGCGTACTACCTCGACCGCATGTGACACCGCAGCCGCCACCGCGGGGCTCAGGCCGGTCCCATGCCCGAGGTCCGCCGCGTCGATGGCGACGACGACCAGTCGCTGCGGTGCACGGCCGAGGGCCTGGCCCAGCTCGTAAGTCTGCGCCAGGCTCAGGTCGTGGGAACTGATACCGCCGGCGACCGCGAGGTCCTCGGCGGTGCACCGGCGCACGCGGCCGGGCACGGCGTCCGGGCCCACGACCGCGTCGATGATCACGGCGAGCGCCGACCCGTCCCAGGCATCCAGGATCGCCGTCGGCTCGGCCGCACACGTCAGCACCCGGACACCGGGCAGTTGGCCGACGGCCAGCGCGGCGGCCACGGCCGGCCCGACCCCGTCGTCGCGGCGATGGTCGTTACCGATCCCGACGACGACCACTGTCACCGGCGCTGCACCGTCAGCGTGAGGAAGTGGGTGGCGCACGAGATGCACGGGTCGTAGTTGCGAATGGCGCGCTCGCACATCGCCGTCAGGGCGGCATCGTCCAAGTCGGCACCGGCCAGCACCACCCGAGTCAGGTCGTCCTCGATGGCCGCCTGGTTCTGGGCGGTGGGTGGCACGATGACCGCCGAGGAGATCAACCCCTCGTCGTCGATCTCGTAGCGGTGGTAGAGCAGCCCGCGTGGCGCTTCGCTGACGCCGTGCCCGACGCCGGGTCTGGCCGCGACCTCGACGAACGGCCGCGGCGGCGGTTCGTAGGCGTCGATGATCCGCAACGCCTCCTCCACCGCATATACCGTCTCGACGGCTCGAACAACGATGCTGCGGAACGGATTTCGGCACTCATCGGCCAGGCCGGCGGCCGTGGCGGCCTCCCGCGCCGTCCCGGTCAGCTGCGCGGAGTTCAGCGAGTAGCGCGCCAGCGGGCCGGTGAGGTGCCGCCCGCCGTCCAGGGTCGCGTGCAGCGCCGTGGAGTGCGGAACCTGCGTCTCGGCCACATGGTCACTGAATTCGGCGACCGGGAACGGGCGTCCGCCACTGCGGGCAATCGTGCCGTCCTCGATCGCATAGCGATCCGCGGTCAGGGCCAGCAGCTCGTGATCGACGGTCAGCTCGGGAAAATCGAAGCCGGCCACCCAGGTCACGGTGGCCAGTGCATCGTCGAGGGCGCGGCGCAGCTGCTCGGCCATCGGCTTCAGGTCGGCCTTGGCCGGCACCGAGTAGAAACCGCCCAGCCGCACATTGATCGGGTGGATGGAGCGGCCACCGATCAACTCCATCAGCCGGTTGCCGGCCTTCTTCAGTGCCAGCCCGCGCTCGACGGCCGCCCGGTGGTTCTTGGCGACGTGCACGATGTCGGGCTCGGCCAGGAAATCGGGCGCGTGCAGCAGGTAGATGTGCAGGGCGTGGCTGTGGATCCACTCGCCGCAGTACAGCAGTCGCCGCAACTGCACCAGCGCAGGATCCAGGCGCACCCCGCAAGCGTCTTCGATCGCGTTGCAGGCACTGACCTGATAGGCCACCGGGCAGATCCCACAGATCCGCGCGGTGAGATCCGGCGGTTCGGTGTGCGCGCGGCCCCGCAGGAAAGCTTCGAAAAACCGTGGCGGTTCGTAGATGTTGAGCTCGACGCGTTCGGGAACCCCGTCCCGCAGCTCGACGTGCAGGGCACCCTCCCCCTCCACCCGGGTGAGCGCGCCGACGCGAAGGGTGCGAGCCTGGCTCATCGGGGGTTCCGTTCCGCATCGAACTGAGTGACGTTGAAGGTCTCGAAGACCCGGTCCACCTGTGCGCCGGACAATCCGTCGCGGTGCAGCAGCGGGATCATCGCCGGCATGTTCGGGGTGGCCATCGGGCCGAAGCAGCCATAGCAGCCGCGATGGTGGCGCGGGCACAGCGCGCCGCAGCCGGCGTGCGTCACCGGGCCGAGGCAGGCAATGCCCTCGGCCACCGTGACACAGGTGACCCCGGCCCGCTTGCATTCGGTGCACACGGAGGCGGCGGGCAGTCGGGGCTTGCGGCCCACCAGCAGCGCCGCCAGCGTGTCGAGCAGCTGACCCCGATCGATGGGACAGCCACGCAACTCGTAGTCGACGCGGACATGTGCCGACGCCGGGGTGGACGTGGCCAGGGTGTCGATGTAGTCCGGCCGGGCATAGACCACGGAAGTGAACTCGGCGACGTCGGCGAAATTGCGCAACGCCTGGATGCCACCGGCCGTGGCGCAGGCCCCGATGGCCACCAGAATTGTTGACTGCTCGCGTATTTCGCGGATTCGACGCTCGTCGGCCGGTGTCGTGATCGAACCCTCGACCAGCGACAGGTCATACGGGCCGCCCACCATCGCGCTGGATGCCTCGGCGAACGCCGCAATCTGAACCTGCTCGGCCAGGGTCAGCAGTTCGTCCTCACAGTCCAGCAGGGTCAGTTGGCAACCATCGCAGGAGGCGAACTTCCACACGGCGAGGCTGGGCATCTCAGAGCTCCTCGACTTCCAGCAGCGGGCGCGCCACGTCGTAACCGACAACCGGACCGTCTCGGCACACGAGCAACGGGCCGAGCTGGCAGTGCCCGCACCACCCGATGCCACACTGCATGTTGCGCTCCAACGACACTCGGACATCGGCCGGCGCGACGCCCTTCTCCAGCAGGACCATCGCACCGGAGCGCATCATCGGCTCCGGCCCGCACAGAAACGCGGTCACCCGCTGCGGCACCAGCGACAAACGCCGCAACGGTTCGGTGACAAAGCCCGTCTCCCCTGGCCAGCCCTGAATCGGTACATCGACCGTCAGATGCAGCTCGAGGCGTGAATCACCCTGCCAGCGTTGCAGTTCGGCGGAATAGAGAAAGTCGCGCCGTGAACGCGCCCCGGCAATCACGACGACCCGGCCGTAGCGGTCCCGGTCCGAGAGCGCACCGAGCACCACCGGGCGCAAAGGAGCCAGGCCCACACCCCCAGCAACGATGACCAGGTCCCGTCCGGCGGCGGCGTCCAAACCCCAACTGGTGCCGAACGGTCCGCGCACCCCGACGGTGGCACCGGGCTGCGTCGCGCACAGGGCGGCGCTCACCGCCCCGACCGAGCGGATGGTGTGGGTGATGGTGCCGTCGGAGCGGGACGGGTCGCCACTGACCGAGATGGCGATCTCGCCGACGCCAAAGGCGTAGAGCATCATGAACTCCCCCGGCCGCGGCGCCGACAGCTCGGTGGCCACCGGCTCCAGGCACAGGGTCACAGAGTCGGCGTTCTCGGCCTCCCGGGAACGCACCCGGTACGGCAGCGGAGCCATCGCGGAGGATCGCGGCGCCCAGCCGCGAGTCACCGTCTCACTCATCGCCGTCCTCCGCCAACCGGGCAAAGGTGGCCATCTCCTCGGTGATGTCGATCCCGGTCGGGCACCACGCGATACAGCGTCCGCAGCCGACACAGCCCGAGCTGCCAAACTGGTCGTGCCAGCTGGATAGCTTGTGGGTCAGCCAGTGCCGGTAGCGCGACGGGCCCGAGGTGCGGACCGGACCCTCGTGGACGAAGGTGAAGTCCAGTTCGAAGCACGACGCCCACTCCATCCAGCGCTCGGCGTGCTCGCCGGTGAGGTCGGTGACGTCGGAGGTGCTGGTGCAGAAACACGTCGGACAGACCATGGTGCAGTTTCCACAGGTCAGGCAACGACTGGCCACCTCCGACCAATGCGGGGATTCCCGCGCTGCCACCAGCAGCTCACGCAGGTCCCCCGCCGGCATCGCGCGCCCCATCTTCTGCGCCGCCGCCGCGACCTCGCCGGCCGCGGCGGTCACCTCGGCCTCCTCGGCGGTCCGACCAGGCACGGCGGCGAGGACTTCCGCACCCGCCGGGCTGCCCGCCTCGGCGACGTAGCTGGGATCTGCACCATCGAGGCGTTCGGTCAACACCAGGTCATAACCGCGGTCGCACGCCGGGCCGGTGCCCATCGAGGCGCAGAAACACAGCCGACCCGGTTCGGTGCAGTTGACCGCAACCACAAAGACCTGCCGTCGCCGACCCACATACGACCCGTCGGGATGCTCGCCGCCGGCGAGCACCCGGTCCAGAACGCCGATGGCCGCCAGGTCGCAGCCGCGGACGCCCAGGAAGGCGTATCTGGGCTCCGGCTCGTCGGCGGCTCCGACCCCGTCCGGCCCGCAGGACCACATCTTCTGGCGCGGCGGGTGCAGGAACTGCTTCCAGGACTGCGGCCCCGACGAGTGCCCGAATGCGGCCCGGTCGTCGCGGCGGCGCAGCTGATAGCTGCCCGGCGCGACGTCGACCCCCCAGCCGCAGGGCAGATCGTCGGCGCTGTCCAATTCGGCCAGCACAATCGCGTTGTCGCGCAGCGTGGGACCGACCACCCGGTAACCGCGCGCGCGTAGTTCGTCGACCAACCGGTGCAATCCCGCGCCGTCGAGCACGACCGCGTCGCTGGGTGCCATACCGTCATCGTTGCCGACGATCTCCGCCCGCACATGGGCCATTGGCCGACGGCCGGAAAGGCCTAAAGTCACCTCCCCCCAAGCGTTCACCTGATCGCAACCTGGTGTGGCTAGCGTCGGCGTACATGCCCGCTATCGCTGAACAGCTGGACCGACTACAGGACGAGGTCGACGCCCTGCTGACCCGGCTGGCCGATGCCGAACGGCGATGGCAGCCGTGGACCGACCCTGTTGCGCCCGAAAATCGTTGCAGTGCAATAAATTTGGTTCACTACTGGGCCATCCGTCAGGTGGATCTGCGCGACCTGCAACAACAGCTGACCGAATTCGGGCTGTCCTCGCTCGGACGCAGCGAAGCCCATGTGCAGGCCACCCTGCGGCTGGTCTCGGCCGCGATCACGGCGATGCGCAACCGAGGCTGGGACCCGGGCGACCCGGCCGTGGTCGACGTCGGACAGGGCACCCAGCTGCTCCAGCGCAACGCCACCGAACTGCTGGGGCCCGCCGCCGATGACCGGGCCGCGCGCATCATGGTGACCCTGCCATCGGAGGCGGCCGGCGACCCCACCCTGGTACGCACCCTCATCGACTCCGGGATGCGCATCGCCCGGATCAACTGCGCCCACGACGACGCGACGGCGTGGAAGGCGATGGCCACCCACGTGCGTGCGGCGGTCGCCGCCTCCGGGCGGCCATGCCTGGTGGCGATGGACCTCGCCGGTCCCAAGCTGCGGACCGGACCGCTGGAGCCCGGGCCGCGGGTGATCCGGCTTCGCCCGAGCCGCAATGCGCAGGGCCAGGTGGTGGCCGCCGCGCGCGGGTGGCTGACCAACGGCCGACGCCCTGCCCGCCCGCCCGAGCCGGACCTGGTGACGGTGCCGGTCGACGGTGAGTGGCTGGCGCGCCGCGCCGAGGGCGACGAGTTGGTGGTGCGGGACACACGCGGCTCCAAGCGGCGTCTGCTGCTGGCGGCCGCCGCGCCCGGCGGGTTCATCGTCAGCACCGAGAAGACGACCTATCTCGGGACCGGAACGGTGTTGGTGGCCGCCGGAGGGCAGGAGCGAAGCGACTCGGGGAGCAAGACCGGAGGGCAGGAGCGAAGCGACTCGGGGAGAAAGACCGGCCCGCATGACGCCACCGACGTCGGTGAGCTGCCCGCCGTCGAGCAGAGCCTCCGGCTGACCGCAGGCGATGTGGTGCACCTGACCCGGGACTGCAGCCCCGCCCCGGTCGACGACGACCAGCCCCCACGGATCGGCTGCACGCTGCCCGAGGTGTTCGACAACGCCGAGGTGGGCGAGCGGGTCTTCTTCGATGACGGCAAGCTCGGCGGCGAGGTGATCGCGGTCGCCCAGGACAGCCTCGACGTACGCATCGACCATCCGCCGCACGGCTCGGTGAAACTGCGTGCCGGCAAAGGGATCAACGTGCCCGACACCGACCTGCCGATCTCGGCACTGACCGACAAGGACCGCGCCGATCTGGCCATGGTGACCGAGCTCGCCGACTTCGTCCAGCTCTCGTTCGTGCGCGAACCGGTCGACGTGATCCGCCTCTTCGAGGAGCTGAGCCGGCTCGGCGACACCGATCTCGGCGTGGTGCTCAAGATCGAGACCCGCCAAGCCTTTGAGCAGCTGCCGCAGCTGCTGCTGACCGCGATGCGCCGACGCCGGGTCGGGGTGATGATCGCCCGCGGCGACCTGGCGGTGGAAACCGGCTACGAGCGGATGGCCGAGCTGCAGGAGGAGACGCTGTGGCTGTGCGAGGCGGCGCATCTGCCGGTGATCTGGGCGACGCAGGTGCTCGAGCAGCTCGCCAACACCGGGCAGCCGTCGCGCGCCGAGATCAGTGACGCGGCGATGGCCGAACGCGCCGAGTGCGTGATGCTCAACAAGGGTCCCTACATCGCCGACGCCGTAATCACGCTCGACGACATCCTCGGCCGGATGGCCGGCCACGAGTACAAGAAGAACTCGCTGCTGCGCAGTCTGCACTCCTGGCGGGCCCGTCAGCCGGGCTGAGTCACAGCACGCCGGGCGCGGGGTCGCGACCCAGCTGGTGGGCCAGCGCATCGGCTACCGTCGTGTGCCGGAACCGGTGGCCCAGCGCCTGCAGCTTGGTCGGCAGCACCCGCTGGTCGGCTTCGGCCAGCTCCCGCGCGCCCTGCCCACCGAGCAGGATCCGCGGACCGATAGACGGCACCGGCAGCACCGCGGGACGACGCAGAGCGGTCGCCAGCGCCTTGGCGTAGTCGCTGTTGCGCACCGGGTTGGGCCCTACGGCGTTGACCGGACCCCCGAGCCTGGTGTCGTAGAGGGCGCGGTAGTAGATGTCGAGCAGGTCGTCGAGGCCGATCCAGGACAGCCACTGCCTGCCGCTGCCCAGCCGGCCCCCCAGACCCGCCGCGAACAGCGGTCGCATCAGCCGCAGTGCGCCGCCCCCGGCGGCCTGCACGATGCCGGTGCGTACCGCGACGGTCCGCACGCCAGCCTCGGCAGCCGGTTTCGTCGCAGCCTCCCAGTCGGCGACCACGTCGGCCAGGAAACCGTGCCCGCGGGTGCTGTCCTCGCCGAGCACGACATCGCCGCGGTCGTAGCCGTAGATGCCGATCGCCGAGGCGCTGACGAACGCGCGCAGCCCAGGTGCCGACGCGGCAGCCAGCTCGGCCAGCCGTCGGGTCGGCTGGATCCGCGAGTCACGTATCGCGGCGCGGTGCGCGTCGGTGAACCTCCCGGCGATGGATTCACCGGCCAGGTGGATGGCGGCGTCGACCCCGTCGAACAGATCGGCGGCGGGATCGCTTGGATCCCAACGACGTTCGTCGGGACTGGCAGGGTCATGGCGAACCAGGCGGATGACTCGGTGACCGCCGGTGGTCAGCAGTGCGGTCAGCGCGGTGCCCACCAGACCGGATGAGCCGGTGATGGCGACGACCAGCCGACCGGCACCGGCGTGTGCGGCATCGCGGTGCGCGGCGAGGTCGTCGGCGAGTTGACGGTGGCGGTAGGCGAAGGTGGCGCGCAGCGCGGCGCCGGGCACCGTGGTGTCCACCGCGTCGTGCACGCGGGTGCGGCCCTGCCCGGCATCGCCGAACCGGTGGGTGTGCCGCCACCAGCCGATAAGTCGCGGCGGCAGCGTCAGCAGGCCGTCCGAGGACAGCGCGTCGACGAACTGATAGGGCGGGTCGTAACCCGCGGGATCATGCCGGGCGATCCAGCGCAGGCCACCGGGCAGGCCGAGCACGGCACACCCGTCGGCAAGCGACTCAGTTTCGGCCACGACGCGCATGGGCTGCCAGGGCGGCACCAGCCGTCGCATGGCGCCCGGCCGGGTGTGCCAGTCGAACACCTCCTGGAGCGGATGGTCGACGACGCTGGCGTATTCGATGCCCATGCTGTCCTTTGGGTGGCCCCGATGTGGTCACCCAGGAATTCGGAGCCGCAGGCGCGCTGGATTGCCCGAGGGGCACAGATCCAAGCGGCGATACCGGTCAGCGGGAGGCTGACTCGTCCGACGACGAGTCTTTGACCTCGGTATCGGCGTCCTCGTCCCCGGACTCGGAGGTATCCGATTCAGTGGGCTCGGACTCGGAGGTATCCGACTCTGCGCTGTCGGACTCGGTCACCTCAGACTCGGCGGTGTCGGACTCGTCGACCGGGTGGACCGCGGCCTCTTCGGCCGGCTCCGGCAGGTCGGGCTCGTCGTCGCTGGGCAGATCCGACTCCGGTGCGTCGGAGACAAGCTCGTCGGGATGCTCCTCGGCGACGACGTCATCGTCGGGGTATTCGGCGTCGAACGTCGAATACGTCGAATCTACGGTCTCATCGGTTTCCGAATAGGCCACAGTCTCGGCGGTGGCCGACGACTCGACGGGTTCGGCTTCGGGTGCCGCGGTCGCGGCCTCGTCGAGGCGGCGACTCTGACGTTCGCGGATCGCGTCGACGATCAGCAGGATCACGCCGATGACACTGGCCGCGATGCACACCCATGCGACGAGCTCATTGCTGGTGACGACGGCTGTGACCAAAGCCGCGAGGCCGATCACCGCCAGCACCAGCGCGACGATCAGCATCGATTACCCTCCGACCGTTCGAAAGCAGAATGGTTCCAGGCTGCGCAGCCCGGCAGGAGCTTAGTTGTTGCCCCGGCTGAACTGGTTGAACCCACCATCGGTGGTTGCGCCGGAATCGACCGGCGCAGCCGACCCGCGCTGGCCCAGCTCTTCGAGCTGCGATTCCAGGTAGGTCTTGAGCCGGGTCCGGTACTCCCGCTCGAAGGTGCGCAGCTGCTCGAGCCGGCCCTCAAGGACGGTGCGCTGCTGGTTGATGGTGCCCATGATCTCGGAGTGCTTGCGCTCGGCGTCCGCCTGCAGGGCGTCGGCCTTTTCCTGAGCCTGCCGCAGCTGGGTCTCCGAGCGGGTCTGGGCGTCGCTGAGCATCGCGTCCGAGCGCTGCTTGGCGTCCGACACCGTCGTCTCGGCGGTGTGGCGGGCCTCCGACAGGATCTGGTCGGCGTTGGCGCGCGCGTCGGCGAGCAGCTTGTCGGCCTCCGCCTTGGCGGTGCCGGTCAGTCGGTCGGCGGTGTCCTGCGCCAGGGCCAGAACCCGGGCCGCCTTGATGGCCTGCTCCTCGCTGGGCGACGAGCTCGGGGCCGGCTGCGGCACTGGGGCGGGCTCGGGCTCCGGCTCGGGCTGGTAGAGCGGAATCGACTGGGTGGGCTGCGAGACTGCACCGCCGCTGCGGGCCCCCGCCAGCTCCTGATCGAGTTCAGCGACCCGCTGACGCAGGTCGGAGTTCTCCTCGATGAGGCGGGTCAGCTCGTTCTCCACCAGGTCGAGGAAGGCGTCTACCTCATCCTCGTTATAGCCACGTTTGCCGATGGGCGGCTTGCTGAACGCCACATTGTGCACGTCGGCCGGTGTAAGCGGCATCATCTGCCCCCTCGGGTTTGGACGGTTAAACCGGTCTGCAAAGTGTAGAACGCGTCTTACGTTCGTCGTTCCGTACTGTAACTGGCGTCCATCCTGTCACACCAGAACCGCCGGTCGCCGTTGAGACCAATAATTAAGAGCTAATTTCAATTTTTCCGTACCACGCTTTCGGCGTGGCTAATCCCTGCCAGCGGCGTTCTGCATTATCTTCCGCCGTCACGGGCGACACCCGTCAGGCCGCGGCGGCTGCCGCGTTGAAGGCCAGCTGCATCCCGATGAAGGCGACCAACAGCAGCACCATGATCGACAGATCGAACCGCACGGCACCGATGGTCAGCTGCGGGATAAGTCGACGTAGCAGCTTCACCGGCGGGTCGGTGACCGTCATGATCAGTTCGAGGACGATGACAGTGAACCCGCGCGGGTGCCAGTCCCGGCTGAACGACCGGATGAACTCGACGACGACCCGAGCGATCAGCAGCAGCCAGAAGACAAACAGCGCGAAGCCAAGAATTTCGAAGAACAGCGACAACTAGAGCCGGTCCTTAATCAACAGCGGATGTGACATTGCCGACATCGCTGGCCTAAACCCCAGCGCGACCCAGTCAGCCTACCTACTCGGCGGAGTGCCAGCACTCCGCCCCGGTCACTGGTAGCTGTAGAAACCCGCTTCCGCGATCCGGCGGCGCTCCTCGGCGCTGACATCGACGTCAGCCGGCGACAGCAGGAAGACCTTGGTGGCGACCTTGTCGAACGAACCGCGCAGCGCGAAGGCCAGGCCGGCGGCGAAGTCGACCAGTCGCTTGGCGTCGGCATTGTCCATCGAGACCAGGTCCATGATCACCGGCTGGCCGTCGCGGAAGCGCTCGCCGATCGTGCGGGCCTCGCTGTAGTCCTTGGGGCGCAGTGTGGTGATCTTCGACATCGGGCTGCCCGCCTCGAACAGCTCGGCCATCCGGCGTGGGTCCATCGCCAGCGCGCCGCGGGTCGAGCCACGCAGCGAGCCGAACCGGGAAGCGCGCGGCATGTCATGGGGATGCTCGAACTCGCGCGGGCGGAACCGCGGCTCCTCGGCGTAGCCGGCGCGGAAGCCACCGGTCGGCGCGTAGTCGGCCTCACGGGGATCGTCGTAGTCGCGACCGGCCCGCGGGTGGGGCTCCTCGTAGCGGGCTCCCCGCTCGTAGTCCTCGTCGGCGAACCGCTCGGCGCGCCGCGGGTAGCTGCCGCGGGCAGCGCCGCGATCGTCGTCGTCGTAGTACTCGTCGTCATAGTCGTCCATTGGGGCCATACCGAAGTAAGCCTTGACCTTGTGGAGTGTGCTCATCGCTGGACCCTTCTGGAAAACGTAAAGCGCGGTGTCTGTGATGAAGATGTGACTGGAGTGACTACTCAGGGAGACGTTAGAGGACGTTGTCCCATAAGGGCCGTACCGACACGCACACACGTTGATCCGTGTCGCACAGCAGCTTCCAAATCACCGGACATCCCCGCCGACAGCTGTGTCGCCTCGGGATGGTTGTGCGCGACCCGGCCGCGTTCGGCCGCCAGCGCCGCGAACGCGGTGTCGGCATCGGCCCCCAGTGGCGGGACCGCCATCAAGCCGACCAAGCGCAACCCCTGAGCCTCGGCGACCTGAGCACACAGTGCGTCAACAGCGCCGGGATCAGCGATGTCGACGCCGCCGCGGGAGGTGTCTCCGTCGAGGCTGATCTGGATGAACACCCGCAGCGGCGCACTGCGCCGACCCTCGTCGAGCGCTTGCAGCGCACCTCGATCCAGTGCCGCAGCCACTTTGGCGGCACTCAATGAGTGCACCGCGTCGGCCCATGCCGCTACAGCTTTCGCCTTGTTGCGCTGGACCTGGCCGACCATGTGCCAGTGCGCCTGTGCCGCATCGGCCCCGATGAGGTCGGCGAACTCGGCGATCTTGGCCGAGGCCTCCTGCTCGCGGGATTCCCCGAAGCTGCGGCAGCCCAGCCGCCACAGAATCGCCACGTCGGAAGCCGGGAAATACTTGGTGATCGGCAGCAGTTCGATGTCGTCTGCGACGCGCCCGGCCGCCTGCGCCGCGTGAGCCAGGCGCTCCCGCAGTGCAACCAGCGCGGTGGTGAGTTCGGCCTCGCGGGCGGTCGCGGCGGTCATTCCATCCACACCAGACAGGCCAGCCGCCCGGTCGGCGCGTGACGGCGGTGACTGAACAGGTTCGGATCATCGACGGTGCACCGCGGGTCGGCGTCGATCGCGCGGACCCCGGCGCCGGCGAGCTGCCTGGCGATGCCGGCGCGCAGATCGAGTCCCGGCGTGCCGCGCGAGGTGGTGGTCCGGCTGCCCGGCAGCCGCGCTTCGACGTCGGCGGCCATCTGCTCGGGCACCTCGTAGTTGGCGCCGCTGACGGCCGGGCCCAGTAGCACCGAGATGTGTTCGGCGTGGGCGCCGTTGGCCAGCATGGTCTCGAGGGTGCGCAGCACCACGCCGTCGGCGGCACCGACCCGCCCGGCGTGCACCGCGGCGACGACGCCGGCGTGGGCGTCGGACATCAGGACGGGGACACAGTCGGCGGTCACCACCGCCAGCGCCAGTCCCGGGGTGGTGGTCACCAAGGCGTCGGTGTCGTCGACGGGATCGGTTCGCGGCTCGTCGACCACGACAACGCGGGCACTGTGCACCTGGTTCATCCACACCACGTGATCGTCGGCCAGCCCGATCGCGGCGGCCAGCCGCGCGCGATTGGCCGCGACGGCAGCCGGGGCATCGCCGACATGGTCACCCAGATTGAAGGTGTCGAACGGCGGCGCCGAGGCGCCGCCGGCTCGGGTGGTGGTCACGCGGCGGATACGAAAAGTCACGAGACCCAGTATCGGTGGGGTGGCGGTGGGGTCAGTGCCGCATGAACGGCGGCACGTCGACGTCGTCGTCGGAGATTCCGCCGTCGCCGCCACCGATGCTCACCGTCGCGCCGTTGGTGTGCACCGGCACGCTGGCGGCGTCGATCGGGTCGAACAGTGACGAGCTGAGCTTGCCTGCCGCACCGGGTGCGATGGGCTGGCCCGGGGTCGCTGCTCCCCCGACGACCGGCTTGCGGCTGGGCCCGGCCGAGTCGAAGCCTGCCGCGATGACCGTGACCCGGACCTCGTCGCCGAGCGAGTCGTCGATCACCGTGCCGAAGATGATGTTGGCATCGGCATGCGCGGCGTCCTGCACCAGCGAGGCGGCCTCGTTGATCTCGAACAGCCCGAGGTCACTACCGCCGGCCACCGACAGCAGCACGCCCTGGGCGCCTTCCATCGAGGCCTCCAGCAGCGGGGAGTTGATGGCGATCTCGGCGGCCTTGAGCGCGCGACCGTCGCCGCGGGCCGAGCCGATGCCCATCAGGGCGGTGCCCGCCCCGCTCATGACGCCCTTGACGTCGGCGAAGTCGACGTTGATCAGGCCCGGGGTGGTGATCAGGTCGGTGATGCCCTGCACGCCGTTGAGGAGCACCTCGTCGGCGCTGCGGAAGGCGTCCATGAGCGAGACCTGCGCGTCGCCCATCTGCAGCAGGCGGTCGTTGGGGATGACGATCAGGGTGTCGCAGCTCTCCCGCAGCGACTGGATGCCCGCCTCGGCCTGGTTGGACCGGCGCTTGCCCTCGAAGGAGAACGGGCGGGTCACAACGCCGACGGTCAGTGCGCCGAGCTTGCGGGCGATCGAGGCGACTACCGGCGCACCGCCGGTGCCGGTGCCGCCACCCTCACCCGCGGTGACGAACACCATGTCGGCGCCGCGCAGCAGCTCTTCGATCTCGTCCTTGGCGTCCTCGGCGGCTTTGCGGCCGACTTCGGGGTCGGCACCGGCACCGAGGCCTCGGGTGGAGTCTCGGCCGACGTCGAGCTTGACGTCGGCATCGCTCATCAGCAGCGCCTGGGCGTCGGTGTTGATCGCGATGAACTCCACGCCCTTGAGTCCCTGCTCGATCATTCGGTTGACGGCGTTGACGCCGCCGCCGCCGATGCCAACGACCTTGATGACGGCGAGGTAGTTATGCGGGGGGGTCATCGTCTGTCTTCCTCCCTGGTGGGGATCGGGGTGCCGCGACGTTACCCTCGGTAAACCCTCAACCTCAACCAGAGGCTTAGAGTTATGTCAAGTAGTGCCGCGCAAACAGAACGGTATGGGTGCTCCGCCCTGGATTGGGGAGGCGCGCCGACGTGTCGCGGCGTGAATTTGTCGGCGAACCCGTCACAGCGGCCGAGGTCGGATCACTTGACCGTCGGCAGATCTGGGCTGGAGACGTCGTAGACCTTGCCGGGTTGGGTCAGCAGCGCCGCCAGCTTCTCGGCCTTCTCGTCAGTGCGGTCGGTGGTCCCCCACACCACGGTGCGGCCGTCGGTGAGCGTCAAGGTGACCGAGGCCACCGACGGTGCCGCCACCCGGCTGACCTGAGCCACCACCTCCGGGCGCAGCGCCGTCATCACCTCCAGGGCCGCCCTGGTCGGGGCATCCGTGGGTCCGGGGTTGTCGACGTCGATGTAGGGCAGCCCCGGTGGCGGCGGCGCGGTCGCGAAGTCGACGCCGTCGCGGTCGAACAGGTGCGGCCCGTCGGGATAGTCCTTCACCACGATCGGGATCCGCTCGACGATGGTGATCCGCAGCGTCGAGGGATACTCGCGCTGCACCCGGGCGCTGGCCACCCGCCGGATGCCGGCCACCCCGTCGGCCACCTGGTCGGTGTTGATCTGCAACAGCGGGGTGCCCAACTGCACCTTCGCCGCGTCGATCACCTCACCGCGAGTCACCGCGCCGATCCCGGTGATCACCAGCGAGCGGGCCGACATGGCCGGGGTGAAATAGAGCACCAGGCCCAGCCCGACGCTGACGATCGTCAAGACGATGAGCCAGGTCAACAGCTTCAGCCCGCGAACAGCACGCTTGCCCAACGGTTTGGGCGGTTCCACAATCGGGCCGGCGACTCGCCGCTTGGCTTCCCGGCGGGCCTCTTCGATCGCCGTCGCACGCGCTTGGGCGGCGCGGCGTTCGGCACGTTCGCGGCGTTCCCGCCGCCGCGGGCCCTCCGGGTCTTGGTCGTCGAGGTCGACGTTTTCGTCGTCTTCACTCGCGCTTTCCGGCCCGTTCGGTTTGGGCAGGATGGGGGCGTCCTCGGCCCCCTCGTCGGTCATCGACTGTGCCCCGGCATCGACGTGTTGGCCTTGTTCTGAAGGGCCACGAGGATCTCCTGGCCGAGCATCGTCACGTCACCGGCGCCCATCGTGACCACGACGTCACCCGGCCGCGCCGCCGCGGCAACCGCCGCGGCAACCGCCGAGAAGTCGGCGATGTAGTGCACCGGAACGCTGACATGCTCAGCCACGGTGGCCCCGCTGATCCCGGCCATCGGCTGCTCTCGCGCGGCGTAGACGTCGAGCACGAACGCCTCGTCGGCGATGTCGAGAGCGTGGCCGAACTCACGAGCGAATGTCTTTGTCCGCGAATATAAATGGGGCTGGAAGACAACGATGCTGCGGGCGCTGGTGACGGTCGGGTGACCGGTGCGGTCCTGCTCGGCGATCGCACGCAAGGCGGTCAGCGCCGCCGTGACCTCGGTGGGGTGATGGGCGTAGTCGTCGAAGACCCGCACCTCGTAGGCCGTGCCGACCAGCTCGAATCGCCGCCGCACCCCTTCGAACCCAGCCAGCCCGTCCAGGACGTCGTCGATCGCGGCGCCGGCCTCGACCGCGGCCAGCAGGGCGGCCAGCGCGTTGAGCGCCATATGCCGGCCCGGCACCTCCAGCCGCATCACCCGCTGGTGGGACTCACCGGCCAGCTGGATGTGGGCCACCGCGCCGGTGCCGTGCTGCTCCCACTCGACCAGCCGTCCGGCCAGTTCCGGATCGGGTGCACTGCCGTAGCGCAGTACCCGAACCCCCAGGGCCGCAACGCGTTCGGCCAGCGCGGCGCCGCCAGGATCGTCGGCACAGACCACCAGCGCACCGCCGGGCGTAATCCGTTCGGCGAAGGCGTCGAACACCGCGGTGTAGGCCTCCGGGCTGCCGAAGAAGTCCAGGTGGTCGGCCTCGATGTTGGTCACCACCGCCACGTCGGGGGTGTACTCGAGCAGCGACCCGTCGCTCTCGTCCGCCTCGGCGACGAAACAGTCACCACTGCCGTTGTGCGCGTTGGTGCCGGCCTCCCCCAGATCACCGCCGACGGCGAACGACGGATCCATTCCCGCGTGCTGCAGCGCGACGATGAGCATGGAGGTGGTGGTGGTCTTGCCGTGCGTACCGGTGACCATCAACGTGCGGTAGCCGGCCATCAGCTTGGCCAGCACCACCGGCCGCAGGATCACCGGGATGGCCCGGCGCCGGGCCTCGACCAGTTCGGGGTTGGTCTTCGGAATCGCGGCATGGGTGGTGATCACCGCCGTCGGGCCGCCCGGCAGCAGGTCGAGATTGGCCGCGTCGTGGCCGATGCTGATCGCCGCGCCCCGCGCCCGCAGGGCCACCACACCACGGGATTCCTTGGCATCGGATCCCGATACCAGGCCGCCCCGATCCAGCAGGATTCGCGCGATCCCGGACATGCCTGCCCCGCCGATGCCGACCATGTGCACCCGCTGCAGTTCTGGCGGCAGTGGCCGCGGCCCCGTCGGCGCGCTCATCGCCGGCCCGTCCTGGCTGAGCGCGCCACATCCAGGGCCACCTCGGCGACGCGCCGTGCGGCATCGCGGTGGCCCACCTGGGCCGCGGCCGCCGTCATCGCCGCCAACCGCGCCGGGTCGGTGAGCAGTCCCACGACCTCGCCGGCGATAAAGCCGCTGGTCAGGTCGGCATCAGCCACGAGCAAGCCACCGCCGGGGTCGACCACCGGCAGCGCGTTGAGCCGCTGCTCGCCATTGCCGATCGGCAGCGGCACGTACACCGCCGGCAGCCCGACCGCGGACACCTCGGCCACCGTCATCGCTCCGGACCGGCAGATCGCCAGGTCGGCCGCGGCATAGGCCAGGTCCATCCGGTCCAGGTAGGGCACCGCGACATAGGGCGGGTCGCCGGGCTCGGGCGAGCGCAGATCCAGGGTGTTCTTGGGCCCGTGGGCGTGCAGCACCGAGATGCCCGCGGCGGCCAACTCGCCGGCGGCTCCCGACACCGCCCGGTTGATCGACGCCGCGCCCTGCGAGCCGCCGAACACCAACAGCACCCGGGCGTCGTCGGCGAAGCCGAAATGGGCGCGGGCCTGCGCGCGCACCGCGGATCGGTCCAGCGACGTGATCGACGCGCGCAGCGGCATGCCGACCACCTCGGCGCGCCCCAGCCCCGAGTCCGGCACTGCCGCCAGCACCCGGCTGGCCGTGCGGGCGCCGACCCGGTTGGCCAGGCCGGCACTGGCATTGGCCTCGTGGACGACGACCGGAACTCGGCGCCGGTGCACCGGCCCGCCCCGGGCGGCCAGGTAGGCCGGCACCGCCACGTATCCGCCGAATCCGATCACCACGTCGGCTCCGACGGCATCGAGCACAGCCCGGGCCTCTCGCACGGCCCGGCGCACCCGCATCGGCAGCCGGACGAGGTCGCCGTTGAGCTTGCGCGGCAGCGGGACCGGGGTGATGAGCTCGAGGTCGTAGCCGCGATCGGGCACCAACCGGGTCTCCAGGCCCCGGGCCGTGCCCAGCGCGGTGATCCGGATGGACGGGTCGAGTGCGCGCAGCGCATCGGCCACCGCCATCGCCGGCTCGACGTGACCGGCGGTGCCGCCACCGGCGAGAACAACCGACACCGGTGCGTCCCCATCCCTGCTGCTAGTGCCCGAGTCGCTGCGATTCACACCGCCACCGACCCCCGAGACGCTCACCCGTAACGCTGACCTTCCAATGCACGGGACCGCCGTGTGCGGCCGGTCCCCTGTTTCCCGTATTGCTGCGCGTCGTGTTGCGCGGCGTCACCATGATGCCCTGAGCGCCGGGTTGGTCGCTGAGCCGTCCGGGTTTTGGCAGGTAGTGCGGCACGTTCACGCGCGGCATACGGTTGGCGAGCCGGTTTCTTGGCCGGCTTCCTGGCCGGTTTCTTAGCCGGCTTGGTGGGCTTGGCGGGCTTGGCCCCGCGCTCGTCCTGCGGCTTGGAGCGCAGCCGGTCGCGCAACACTTCCACTCGCGACGGTACGTAGGGCTCGGGCAGCGGCAGCCGCAGCACCCGGTTCATCCGGTCGTCGCTTCCGGCGCGCAGCGCCGCCACCGCCTCGGGTTCGTGGCGGGCCGCGTTCGCCATCAGCCCGATCATGAAAAGTGTTGTAGCCGTGGATGTTCCACCGGCCGAGATGAGCGGGAGCTGAATGCCCGTGACGGGTAGCAACCCGATCACGTAGCCGACGTTGATGAACACCTGGCCGATCACCCACATGGTCGCGGTGGCGGTGAGCAGGCGCAGGAACGGATCGGCCGAACGCTTGGAGATCCGCATCCCGGTGTAGGCGAACAACCCGAAGAGTGCCAGCAGGCCGAATGCTCCGACGAAGCCGAGTTCCTCGCCGATGATCGCGAAGATGAAGTCGTTGTGGGCGTTGGGCAGGTAGTTCCATTTCGCGGTGCCCTGGCCCAGCCCGTCACCGAAGACGCCACCGTTGGCCAGCGCGAATTTCGCCTGCCGGGCCTGGTAGCCCGAGCCCTGGGCGTCCGCGTTGGGGTCCAGCCAGGACCGCACCCGGTCGGAGCGGTAGGCCTCCGACACCGCGAGCACGGCCGCGGCGGCAATCGCGGCCCCCAGTGAGCTGAGGAACACCTTCAGCGGCAGGCCGGCATACCAGAGCAGGGCGAGCAGGATGATGCCCAGCGACACGGTCTGGCCGAGGTCGGGCTGGGCGACGATCAGGGCCAGCGCGATCACCGCGGCGGGGATCAACGGGATCAGTAGTTCGCGCAACGACGCCCGTTCCAGGCGGCGAGTCGCCAGCAGGTGCGCGCCCCAGATCGCGAACGCGATCTTGGTGAGTTCGGAGGGCTGCATGGACAGCCCGGCGACCACGAACCATCCGCGCGAACCGTTGGATTCGTGCCCGATGCCCGGGATGAGTACCAGCACCAGCATGACGATGGTCAGGGCGAACGACGCGAACGCGGTATTGCGCAGGAAGCTCACCGACACCCGCAACGCCACCCAGAAGCCGACCAGGCCGACCAGCGTCCACATCACCTGCCGCCCGAAGATCGCCCACGGCGAGCCGTCCTCGTCGTAGGAGTGCACGCCCGAGGCCGACAACACCATCGTCAGGCCGAGGATGACCAGCAGCGCAGCCACCGAGATGATCAGGTGGAACGACGTCATCGGCCGGCCCAGCCAGGTTCCGAACCTGTGGTGCATCTCGAACCTGGGCCTGGCAGAGGTCTTGGCGGCGGCGACCGGCTCGGTGCCGGTGTCCGGGGTCGCCTCGACGTCGGTATCGGGAGTCCGTGAGGTGTCTACGGCATCGGCGGAACCGCGCCGGCGCAGCCGGGACAACATGGTGGCCACGACCGCTACCGCACCACGGCGCGCACGGCGGCGGCGAATGCATCACCGCGGTCGGCATATCCGGCGAACTGGTCGAACGATGCGCCCGCAGGTGCCAACAACACCGTGTCGCCGGTCCGGGCCAGGCCGGCGGCAGCGGCCACCACCTCAGCCATCACTCGGGTACTCAAGCCGGGACCGGAGACGTCGACCAGTCGAGTCTCATGAGTAACAACTGACTCATTAGTCCCTTGCACCACAGCATCCTCCCGCGTCACCACCTCGATGACCGGGACATCGGGCGCGTGTCGCGATAACGCCTTGGCAACCACGGCGCGATCACGACCGATCAGCACCGCGCCGACCAGCCGATCCGCCACCCGGATGACCATCTCGTCGACCGAGGCACCCTTGAGCAGGCCGCCAGCCACCCACACCACTCGCGGGAACGCCAGCACCGACGCCTGGGCGGCGTGCGGGTTGGTGGCCTTCGAATCGTCGACATAGGCGACGCCGTCCACCACGGCCACCTGTTCGGCACGGTGTCGCCCAACCCGGAAACCGGCCAGCGCGGTCGCGATGGACGCGGGCCGCACACCGACCGCCCGGGCCAGCGCTGCGGCGCCCAGCGCGTCGAGCACACCGACCGGGCCGGCTACCGAAATCGACGCGACCGGGGCGAGCTCGAGATCAGCGGCGAACGCGCGATCGACGAGCACGCCGTCACGCACACCCAGCTCACCGTCGGCCGGCTCACCGAGCCGGAAGCCGGCCTTGACCGGGGCGGGCGCGGCGGGCAGCAGCGCGGTCGCGACCGGGTCGTCGAGTCCGACGACGGCGACGCGACCGGTCAGCGCCCTCGCCTTCGCGGTCGCATACGCATCGAAGCCGCCGTGCCAGTCGAGGTGATCTTCGGCGATGTTGAGCACCACACCGGCCTCCGGCCGCAGCGATGGCGCCCAGAACAGCTGGAAACTGGACAGCTCGACGGCCAGCAGATCGGCCGGTTGGCCCAACACGTCGAGCACCGGGTCGCCGATATTGCCGCACAGCACCGCACGGCGGCCGTCGGCGACCAGCATGGCGTGCAGCATCGACGTCGTCGTGGTCTTGCCATTGGTGCCGGTGACCACCAGCCACTGGCGCGGCGGACCGTAGTGACCTGCCGCGTCGAGGCGCCAGGCCAGCTCGACGTCACCCCAGATCGGGACACCCGCGGCGGTCGCCGCGGCCAGGACCGGCGCGGTCGGCGGAAAGCCAGGGCTGGTGACCACCAGCGCGAAGTCGCCGATCGCGGCGATCGCCCCGGCCGGGTCGATCGTGTCGACACCGTCGGCAGCCAACCCGGTCAACGAGTCGGCGTTGTCGTCGCAGACCCGGATGTGCACATCCAGGGCCGACAGGGCGGCCACTACCGCGCGTCCGGTGATGCCGGCGCCGGCGACCAGAACCTGCGCCCCCGGGGTCAGCGGCTCGAGTCCAGCCACCACGTCAGTCCCCGATGGCCGAAAGCCACTCGCCGTAGAACAACGCCACACCCAGCCCGCAGGCGATCGCGGTGAGCAGCCAGAACCGGATGATCACCGTCGTCTCGGCCCAACCGACCAGCTCGAAGTGGTGATGGAACGGCGCCATCCGGAACACCCGGCGCCCGGTGGTGCGGAAGGCCAGGATCTGCACCACCACCGACGTCACCTCGGCGACGAACAGCGCGCCCAGCACCACCGCGAGCACCTCGGTGCGGCTGGTCACCGACAGGCCGGCGATGACGCCGCCCAAAGCCAGCGAACCGGTGTCCCCCATGAAGATCTTGGCCGGAGCGGCGTTCCACCACAGAAACCCGATGCATGCCCCCGCGGCAGCCGCCGCGATCAGCGCCAGGTCCAGCGGATCGCGCACGTTGTAGCAGCCGAGCCCGGGTGCGGTGGCGCAGGCATTGCGGTACTGCCAGAACGTGATCAGCACGTAGGCGGCACTGACCATGGCCATGCTGCCACCGGCCAGGCCGTCCAGGCCGTCGGTGAAGTTCACCGCGTTGGACCAGGCACTGACGAGGACCACCACGAACAGGACGAACAGCAGCGGGCTCAGGGTGACGGTGGCGATCTCCCGGACATAGGACAGCTCGGGGCTGCCGGGAGTCAGACCGTCGCTGTTGCGGAACTGCAGCACCAGGATTCCGAACAGCACGGCGGCGGTGATCTGGCCGACGGTCTTGGCGGTCTTGTTCAGGCCGAGGTTGCGGGCCCGGCGGATTTTGATCAGGTCGTCGACGAACCCGACCGCGCCCAGCGAGGTCGCCAACCCGAGCACCAGCAGGCCGGAGGCCGACGGTCCGTCACCGCCGAGCGCCAATCCGACCAGGTGGGTGCCGAAGTAACCGGCCCAGATCCCGGCGATGATCGCCACCCCGCCCATCGACGGCGTGCCGCGCTTGGTCTTGTGACTCGGCGGGCCGTCCTCGCGGATCTCGTGGCCCAGGCCCTGGCGGGTGAACAGCCGGATGAGGACCGGAGTCAGCAGAATCGACACCGCCAGCGAGATGCCGACGGCGATGAGGATCAGTCTCATCGGCGCTCGTCCTCGACAGACGGCGTCGTCAGCTCGGCCACCAGCGTTTCGGCCAGGGGCCCCAGCCCCGTGGAGTTCGACGCCTTGACCAGCACGACATCACCGGGCTGCAGCTCGGCGCGCAACAGCTCCAGGGCAGCATCGGCATCGTCGACCATGGTGGATTCCGAACCCCAGGATCCCTCCATGACCGCCCCGTGATGCATGGCGCTCATGGGCCTCCCAGTTCCGACGACGACGAGTCGACTGATATCTAAGCGCACAGCGAGCCGACCGACTCGATCATGCTCGGTTATCGACTCCTCGCCCAGCTCGGCCATCTCGCCGAGAACCGCCCAGCTGCGGCGCCGGCCAGACTGCCGATCGCTGGCGCGGGCCATCACTGCCAGCGCCCGCAGCCCGGCCTTCATCGAGTCGGGGTTGGCGTTGTAGGCGTCGTTGATGACGATGACCCCGTCGGCGCGGGTGCGTACCTCCATCCGGCGCCGCGATTCCGGGCCGGCCTCGGCCAACGCGGCGGCCACTTGGGACAGGCTGGCCCCGCACTCGAGCGCCACCGCGGCGGCGCTCAGCGCATTGCCGACCTGATGCTCGCCGTGCACCGCCAACGCCACCGCGACGGCCGAGTCGGCTGTGCGCAGCGTGAACCGGGGCCGGGCCAGTTCGTCGAGCTCGATATCGGTGGCCCGGATGTCGGCTTGTGCCGATTGCCCGACAAGCACCACACGTCCGGCCGTCGTGCCCGCCATCGCGGCCACCATCGGGTCATCGACGTTGAGGATCGCCACGCCAGAGGCCGGGAGTGCTTGCACCAGTTCGGATTTCGCCTCGGCGATGATCTCCCGCGAGCCGAACTCGCCGAGGTGGGCGGTGCCGACGTTGAGCACCACGGCGATCGATGGCGGGGCGATCGCGGCCAGCGCAGCGATGTTGCCGGGGTGGCGCGCCGACATCTCCAAGACCAGGAAGTCGGTGTCCTCGGTTGCGCGCAGCACCGTCCACGGATGGCCGAGTTCGTTGTTGAAGGAACCGGGCGGCGCCACCACCTCGCCCAGTGGGCGCAACACCGCGGCGATGAGGTCCTTTGTCGATGTCTTGCCCGACGATCCGGTGATCCCGACGATGGTCAGCCCGCCGGCGGCCAGCTCGGCGGCCACCGCGGTCGCCAGCTTGGCCAGCGCCGCCAGGACCGCCGCTCCGGAGCCGTCGACGTCGTACTCCAACACGCTGGCCCCGGCGTCGGCCGCCGGTACCGGCGGCACCACGATGGCGGGCACCCCGACGGGCCGTGCTGCGAGAACGGCGACGGCACCGGCGCCGATCGCGGTCGCGGCGAAATCGTGGCCGTCGGAACGGGCCCCGGGAAGGGCCAGGAACAACCCGCCCTCGGTGATCGCCCGCGAGTCGAACTCCACGGTTCCGGTGACCGTCAGCTCGGCGGCCTCGGCGGGACTGATGTCGGCAAGCCGGCCACCCACAATCTCGGCGATCCGGGCGACCGTCAGCCCGATCATGATTGCCTCCCGCGCGATTCGAGGGCCAAGGCCAGCTCCTCGCGGTCGTCGAACGGCCGGGTCTGCCCGTAGGCGGTCTGGCCCTTCTCATGTCCCTTGCCGGCTATCACCACGACATCGCCGCGCCGCGCCCAGGCCACCGCATGCCGGATGGCCGCGCGCCGGTCGCCGATCTCGATGATGTCGGCGGCCGGCTCCCGCACGGCCTGCGCCGCACCGGCCAGGATGGCCGACCTGATGGTGGCCGGCTCCTCGTCGCGCGGGTTGTCGTCGGTGACGACCACGAGATCGGCGAGTTCGGCGGCGATGCGCCCCATCGGGGCACGTTTACCGGCATCCCGGGTGCCGCCGGCGCCGAACACCACCGCCAGCCGGGCACCGGGGCGCCGCAGCGTCTCCAACACCGCCTGCAGCGCACCGGGTTTGTGGGCGTAGTCGACGACGGCGAGGAAGTCCTGGCCGCGCTCGACGGCTTCCAGCCGACCTGGCACCGAGGCCTCCCGCAGGCCAGGTCCCGCCTGTTCGGGCGACACCCCGACCGCGTCGAGCATCGCCAACGCCAGCAGGGCGTTGGCGACGTTGTAGCGGCCGGGCAGCCCGATCCGCAGCCGGTGGTGCACACCGGCCGGATCCACCGCGGTGAAATCCTGTGCACCGCTGTCGAGCACGACGACATCCTCGGCCCGCCAGTCCGCCGGATGCCCGTCGGCGCTGACCGTTACCGCGTCAACGGCGCGACGGGCCATGTCACGGCCGGCGTCATCGTCGACGCAGATCACCGAGACCGCGGCGTGCACCGGTGAGGCCGGGTCGAACAGTTTGGCCTTGGCCTCGAAGTAGGCCGCCATGGTCGGGTGGAAATCCAGGTGGTCGCGGGACAGGTTGGTGAACCCACCGACGGCGAAGCGGATACCGTCCACCCGGCCCAATTCCAGTGCGTGGCTGGACACCTCCATCACGGCGGTGTCGACGCCGCGTTCAGCCATCGCCGCCAGCAGCGCCTGCAGAGCCGGCGCCTCCGGCGTGGTCAGCGCGCTGGGGACATCGGCGCCGGCGATCCGGACCCCGACGGTTCCGACCAGGCCGGGCGTGCGGTCCGCTGAGCGCAGTCCGGCCTCGATCAGGTGGGTCGTGGTGGTCTTGCCGGAGGTTCCGGTGACGCCGAGGACCACCACCCGATCCGAGGGATGGCCGTAGACCGCCGCGGCCAACGCACCCAGCACCGACCGGGGCTGTGGATGGACCAGCACCGGGATGGGGGCCGGCTCGCCGAGCGTGCGATGGATGACCGCGACCCCGTCGGGGTCGGTGAACACCGCGACAGCACCGCCCTCGATGGCCGTTGCCGTGTACTCGGCGCCGTGCGCCGACGAGCCGGGCAACGCGGCGAACAGGTCACCGGGGTTCGTCTCCTGGCCGCGCAGGGTGATGCCGGTGATCCGCACAGCGGGGGCCGCTCCACCGGCGACGGGTACCGCGCCGACCCGGGCGGCCAGCGTCGGCAAAGTCAGACCCGGCGTCGTGCGGGGGCGCGAAGCGTTGATCATCGGGTTGCCACCCTACCCAGCAACCACGGTTCGCCGACTACGTGGCCTGCAGGATCAGCGGCGCACCGGGATCGGCCGACAGCGGAACGTTCTCCCGCTGCAGCAGCCAGGCGGCGATGTTGTGGAACAGCGGCGCGGCGGAGTGACCTGGGGACCCGTCGGGGTTGCGCTGCGGGGCGTCCATCATGATGCCGATCACGTACCGGGGGTCGTCGGCCGGCGCCATGCCGGCGAAGGTGATCCAGTACACATCGCTGTAGTAGCAGCCGCAGGCGGGGTTGATCTGCTGTGCGGTGCCGGTCTTGCCGGCGATCTGGTAGCCGTCGACCGCAGCGGGCGTGCCGGTGCCCTGCTGATACCCCATCGGGTCGCGCTGCACGATGGCGCGGAACATGTTGCGCACGGTGCGTGCGGTGTCGGGCGAGACCACCCGGATTCCGTTGGGTCTTGGCTCCTCGGTGCGGGTGCCATCGGCGGCGATGGTGGCCTTGACGATCCGCGGCGGTATCCGCAGTCCGTCGTTGGCGATGGCCTGGTACATGCCGGTCATCTGCAGCAGTGTCATCGAAAGGCCCTGTCCGATGGGCAGGTTGGAGAAGGTGCTGCCCGACCACTGGTCGATGGGCGGAACCAGGCCGGCGCTCTCGCCCGGCAAGCCGACGCCGGAGCGCTGGCCGAGCCCGAACTTGCCAAGCATGTCGTAGTAGCGCTCCGGCCCAATCCGTTGGGCGAGCATCAGCGTGCCGACGTTGGACGACTTTCCGAACACCCCGGTGGTGGTGTACGGCATCACTCCGTGGTTCCAGGCGTCATTGACAGTCACGCCGCCCATGTTGATCGACCCCGGGACCTGAAGAACCTCGTCCGGATTGGACAGCCCGTACTCGATCACCGATGACGCGGTGACGATCTTGTTCACCGAACCCGGCTCGTAGGGCGAGGTGACCGAGAGGTTGCCCATCTGCTTGTCGGCCTGCCGGCCGATGTCCTGACTCGGGTCGAAGGTGTTGTCGTTCGCCATCGCCAGCACTTCACCGGTTTTCGAGTCCAGCACCACCGCGGAGACATCCTTGGCGCCGGAGGCATCCTTGGCCATCTGGACCTGCTGCTGAACGTAGAACT
This sequence comes from Mycolicibacterium sp. CH28, assembly GCF_004745805.1. Lineage (GTDB taxonomy): Bacteria > Actinomycetota > Actinomycetes > Mycobacteriales > Mycobacteriaceae > Mycobacterium. Next base: position 156,778 of record NZ_SRLQ01000010.1, read on the forward strand.
GGATGTCGTCGTCGAGGGTCAGCTGAACGGTCGAGCCGTTGACCGCGTCATGCTTGTTGCGGTAGCTGCCCGGAATCACGACGCCGTCGGAACCGCGGTCGTAGGTGATGGATCCGTCGGTGCCGGATAGCGCGGAGTCCATCGAGTCTTCGAGCCCGAGCAGTCCGTGGCCGTCCCAGTCGATGCCGCCGACGATATTGGCCGCCAGTGCCCCGCCCGGGTACTGGCGCAGGTCTTGGCGTTCGGCACCGACCTCGGGGAATTTCGTGGTGATGGCGTCGGAGATCGCCGGGTCGACGGCGCGGGCCAGGTAGACGAAGGTCTCGTTGCTGCGCAGCTTCTTCAGCAGGGTCGCCGCATCGGGACTGTTGTTGAGCTTGCCCGCCACTTCGGTGGCGATCTGAGTGAGTCGCTTGTCGGGGTCCGGTGCCGTCGGCGACTTCTGTTTCGCCTCGGTGAGCTGCTTACGGATCTTGATCGGCTGGAAGGTCAGCGCCCTCGCCTCGACGGTGAAAGCCAGCTTGTCGAAATTGCGGTCGACAATGCTTCCCCGCACCGCCTTCTCAACATCGGTCACCTTGAGCTGGGCAGCTGCTTCGGCCCGCAGGCCGGCGGCCTGCGGGACCTGGAGATTGAAAAGCTGGGTGGCCGCCACCATCAGCGCAAGGACGATGATGACCATGCCGGCCCGGTGCCGGAAGGCGAACGACGCTGTGCGCATTTCGTTTTCGGCCGACTCCCGGGTGCGACGGGCCTTGGCCGGGTGGCCAGGACCGGTCACCGGTCGGGCTTTGACGGCCTTGGCCTGGGCCTGCTTGGCCTTGACCGGCCGCGCTCCCGACCTGTCTGAGCGGCTCACTGAGCTGCTCCGGCGAGCGGAACGGCCGGCGCGGGCGCGGGGACGGGGGCGACTGCGGGTGCCGGCGCGGGGACGGGGGCGACTGCGGGTGCGGCGGCGGGTGGGACGTCGGCCGGCGGCGCGACGAGCGCCGGCGGCATGTCGGTGGTCGGGCCGGGTAACGGCGCCGGTCCCGGCGTCGTTACCGCCGGGGCGTGGTCGGCGGGCGACGGCGCGCGCACCGCCACCTCGGGGTCGGCGGCAGGCGGCAGGCCGGCCAGCGGTACCGCTCCGGGCAACGGCTGGGTGTTCAGCGGGACCAGCCGCACCGGAACCTCCGGCAAACTGCCCGGCTTGGGCTGGGGGGCGGCCGGCGGGGGCGGCGGAACCGGCTTGTCATCGGGCAGCTTGTTGTTCAACGGTGGCGGCGGCACCCCCTCGGCTGGTTTGGGCTTGCCCACCACGACCCAGTTGCCGGACGGGTCCTGCACGAGATGCGCGGTGTCCTTCGACGGGATCATGCCGAGGTTGCGAGCCGCCTCGGCCAGCGCCGGCGCCGACTCGGCCTCCAGCACGTCGCGCTCGAGCGCCTCCTTCTGCTGGGACAGCGCCTGATTGGTGGCACGGGCATTGCTGAGCTGGTAGGACCGCTGCGCGGCATCGGTGGACAACCACAGGGTGGTGGCCAGCCCGACCCCGAGTGACCCGATGACCAGGACCACGAATGGCACCTTGGCCATCAACGTCTGCGGACGCAGGTCGACGGTAGCCAGCCGGGCGATCAGCCGGTCCCGCAGTGGCGGGCGAACGACCTTGGGGGCCTTGGCCTTACGCGCCTTGGCCCGGGCCTTGGCCTGGCTGGCGTTCTTGGGCCGGGCCTGACGCTCGGCGGGCCGCGGAGCCGGGGCGGTCTGCGGGCCCTGCTTGAGGCCGCGCGGCTCGTGGGGGCGCCGCGCCGAGCCCGTGCCGCGGGCCCGCCCACCGCGCGCCGCGGTGTCGGTGCTGCGACGGCTGCGGGTCGGGCTGTCCGCGCGGGACTGTGCCGCGACCTTGCCCTTCTTGGCGGCGCCGGTCTTGCGCGCCCCCTTGGCTTTGACGTCCTCGCGATCCGCCGTATCGGCTGCCTTGCGCCCGACCCTCATCAGCGTGTTCCTCCCAGTCCCGGGTTGCCCGCAGCTACCCGCTGCAAAGCCCGCAGCCGGACCGGCGCACTGCGCGGATTGCGTTCGATCTCATCGGCGTCTGCGCGCTCGGCGCCCCTGGTGATCGCGATGAATTCCGGCTCAAGGCCGGGCAGTTCGACGGGCAGGCCCTCGGGACTGCGCGAGGCCGTCGCCGCGGCGAACGTGGTCTTGACGATGCGGTCCTCCAGCGACTGGTAGGCCATTACGGCGATGCGTCCACCCGGTCGAAGCGCAGCCATGGCCGCGGGCAGGGCCGCACTCAGCGACTCGAGCTCGGCGTTGACCGCGATCCGTAGCGCCTGGAACGTCCGTTTGGCGGGGTGCCCACCGGTGCGGCGGGCCGGCGCCGGGATGGCGCGGTAGATGATCTCGACCAGCTCGCTGGTGGTTGAGAGCGGGGCCTGTTGCCGGCGTTCGACGATGAACCCGGCGATCCGGTGGGCGAATTTCTCCTCACCGAAGCGGCGCAGGATGTCGGTCAGCGCGCCGCGCTCGTAGGTGTTGAGGATCTCGGCTGCGGTCAGCGGGGCGTCGGAGTCCATCCGCATGTCCAGCGGGGCGTCCTTGGCGTAGGAGAAACCGCGCTCGGGTTGATCGAGCTGCATCGAGGACACACCGAGGTCGAACAGCACACCGTCGATGGAATCTGTTGCGGCGCAGCCGACTTCGAGGAGAGCGTCGGTGATGCCGTCGTAGCGGGTGTGCACCAGGGTGACCCGGTCAGCGAACGGCGCCAACCGGGCCCCGGCGATGGCCAGCGCCCCGGGGTCACGGTCGAGTCCGATCAGTCGCAGCTCGGGAAAGGTGGAGAGGAAGCGCTCAGCGTGGCCGCCTGCGCCCAGTGTGGCGTCGACCAGGACCGCGCCGGGCCGGGTCAGCGACGGCGCGAGGATCTCGACGCAGCGCTCCAGCATGACGGGGACGTGCCCGTGGTCAGATGCGTCAACCACGACGGGGCCTCCGGGTAGATCGCGGTGCGCCGCACCATTTGGGACTGGGTGCGCCGCACCATTTGGGACTGGGTGCGCCGCACCATTTGGGACTGGGTGCGCCGCACCATTTGGGACTGGGTGTGCCGTTGCATCGAGGTCCCTGTCCGAGAGCACGAACCTGGCGTTGGGGAAGTACGTCAGGGTCGGTTCGGGCAGAGACCACGATGCACGGACCACCTCCGGCTGGGCGGCCAGGTCAAATGATGTCGCTGAGTGCTTCATCGCTGGCCGCGGAGAAGTTCTCTTCGTGGGTCTCCTGGTATTCCTGCCAGGCCTGGGCGTCCCAGATCTCGAGGAAATCGACCGCTCCGATTACCACGCATTCCTTGCTCAGGTTGGCGTAGCGGCGGTGGTCGGCCGACAGCGTGATCCGGCCCTGCGAATCGGGATGTTGTTCGTCGGTGCCGGCTGCCAGATTGCGCAGGAAGGCGCGAGCCTCCGGATTGCTCCGCGAGGTCTGCGCGGCCCGTCGCGCCAGCTGTTCGAACTCCGTCCGCGGGTACACGGCAAGGCTGTGGTCTTGGCTTTTGGTGACCATCAACCCCCCTGCCAGTGCGTCGCGAAACTTGGCGGGCAGCGTGAGCCGCCCCTTGTCGTCGAGCTTGGGCGTGTAGGTGCCTAGAAACATGCTGCGCACATCTCCTTGCTCCTACCGCCCCGGAGCTTCCTTCGCTCCGTTAGCCGCCACAATACCCCACATTCCCCCACTTTGCTCCACTACAACAGCCAATTCTGGGCGGGTTCCTCCACTTTCTGCCACATATAGCCGTCGAGGCGGCGCAACCACGCCGGCAAAGGCGCCAAACTCCCAGCTCAGGGGCCAGTGGGGCAGGGTGGGGCGCCGCACCGGAAAAACGCCATCAGGCCCGCGAAGCGACCGCTGGCCGACTCACCGCCGTCGTGTCGGCAGCTCGGCAATCCGGCTGGCGAAAGGCAAAGAAAAACGGGGCAGCCTGTCGGCTACCCCGTGTGGGAGGGACTCTCGCTCACTCGTCGAAACGACGCCGGAAGCGGTCCTCCATGCGACTGGTGAACGACCCGCCACCGCCCTTGGGTCGACGCTGACGTGCGGCGGCCGAGGGCGGACCGGCCAAGCGGTCTTTCCCGCCGACCACACGCGGACCGGTGATCGCGAATATAACGCCGCCGAACATCACCACGAAGCCGATGACCGACATGATCGGAAAACTTCCGATCATGGTGGCCTTAAACGCCACGCCGGCGACCAGCATCGCCAGACCGATCACGAACAGGCCCACGCCCTGGAGCCGCCTGCGGGTGGAGGGGGCCCGCAGATTCCCACCCCGCACACTCGAGGCGAATTTGGGGTCCTCGGCATAGAGAGCGCTCTCGATCTGATCGAGCATGCGCTGCTCATGATCGGAGAGTGGCATTCGTCCCTCCTTGCCGACACGGCCGGTCACGATTCCGATAAAACTTGGCTGCCCAGCAATTGCGGGGCGACGAACTAAATGATACGAGCAGACGGTGCGCCGTACCACCTAGTTGGTCCACCCGATTGTAGCTGCGTTCAGGGGTTGTTCTGTTCGCCCCACCGCCACGCCAGGCGGCCGTCATCGCCGCACCCTGACAGCCGGACCCAGACCGGGACCGATAATGGCGGTGAACCATGACCGATCCGCAGATCAACAAGTAAGGACACCGAAGCGTTGGCGACTTTCCTCATCGATCTGTCGCCCAACGACATGCAGTACCGCCTGCACGACGCCCTGACCGTGTACGTCGACGCGATGCGGTACCCCCGCGGCACCGAAGGCCAGCGGTCGGCCATGTGGTTGGAGCACACCCGCAGACACGGCTGGAAGGCCGTCGCGGCGGTGGAGACCGACACCGCCCCCGGCGAGCAGGCCGGCGCCGACCAGTTGCGGGCGGCACCGCTGTTGGGCATCGCCTACGGCTACTGCGGGGCGCCCGATCAGTGGTGGCAACAGCAGGTCGTGTCGGGGCTGCATCGGGTAGGCATGCCGGCCGCCGAGATCAGCCGGCTGATGAGCAGCTATTTCGAGCTCACCGAGCTGCACATCCACCCCCGCGCGCAGGGCCGGGGCCTCGGGGAAGCACTGGCCCGCCGGCTGCTGGCCGGCCGCGGTGAGGCCAGCGTGCTGTTGTCCACCCCGGAGATCAGCGGTGAGGCCAACCGGGCCTGGCGGCTGTATCGGCGGTTGGGCTTCACCGACGTCATCCGCGGCTATCACTTCGCCGGCGACCCACGGGCATTCGCAATCCTGGGCCGCAGCCTGCCGCTATAGATGCGGGTCTGGCACGATACCCCTCGTGCGTACCCGATCCCCCGGCCGTCGCCCGCGCGCGCTGGCGTTACTGCTGCTCCTCGTGGCGCCGCTGGCGGTCGGCTGCGTGCGCGTGCACGCCTCCATCACGGTGTCCCCCGATGACCAGGTGTCGGGTCAGATCATCGCCGCGGCAAAGCCCAGGGACACCAACGACAACGGGCCGCAGTTCGACCTGAACGTGCCGTTCAGCCAGAAGGTCTCGGTGTCCAAGTACGACTCGGACGGCTACGTCGGCTCCGAGGCGGTGTTCTCCAACCTGACCTTCGCCGAGCTGCCGCAGCTGGCCGACCTGAACCCGGAAGCGGCCGGCGTTGACATCTCGCTGCGGCGCGCCGGTGACCTGGTGATCCTGGAAGGCCGGGTCGACCTGACCACCGTCTCCGACTCCGACGCCGACGTGCAGTTCACCGTGTCCTTCCCCGGTGAGGTGACCTCGACCAACGGCGATCGGATCGACGCCGACGTCGTGCAGTGGAAGCTCAAGCCGGGCGTGGTGTCGACGATGAGCGCTCAGGCCCGCTACACCGACCCGAGCACCCGGTCGTTCGCCGGCGCGGCGCTGTGGCTCGGGCTGGCCACGCTGGTGGCGGTCGGTGCCGTCGGGACGCTGGCCTGGATCAGCCGTGACCGCTCACCACGGTTCACCGCCGTCGAATCCGCCGACGACTGACCCGTCCCGCTAGACGCTGACCGCCATACCCAGGTTCGCCAGCACCTCGCTGGTCGCCCGGGCGAAATTCAGCGTGCAGAAGTGCAGGCAGGGCGCGCCTTCGTCGATCAGCCGCTGGCTCATCACGGTGGCCAGCTCGATGCCCACCTTGCGCACCTCGTCACGGTTCTCCACTGCCCCGTCGCCGGCGGCCGTGGTCAGCCGATCCAACACACCGGCCGGGATCTGCGAGCCGGATAGCTCGACCTGGCGACGCACCGTGCTCAGCGAGGTGATCGGCATCAGGCCCGGAATGATCGGCTTGGCGCCCTGCTCGGGGTCGGCCGCCACCACCCGATCACGCAGCCGCAGGTAGTCCTCGACGTCGAAGAACATCTGGGTGATCGAATACTGCGCGCCGGCCCGCAGCTTGGCCACCAGGTTGGCGGTGTCGTGCTCCAGGTCGATCGCGCGCGGATGGCCCTCCGGGAACGAGGCGACGCCCACCCGGAAGTCACCGAGGCTCCGGACCAGTTCGACCAGTTCGACGGCGTACTCCAGACCGTCGGGATGCTTGACCCATTCGTTGTGCACGCCGCCCTGGGGATCGCCGCGCAGGACCAGCAGGTTGGTGATCCCCCGGTCGGCGAAGGCGCCCACCAGCGCGCGCAGTTCGGCGACGCTGTGTCCGACGGCAGTCAGGTGGGCCACCGGCAACAGCGTCGTCTCCCCCGCCAGCTGACCGACGACCCGGATGGTCCGGTCTCGCGTCGAGCCGCCTGCGCCGTAGGTGACGGAGACGAACGCCGGTGACAGCGGCTCGAAGAAACGTGCCGCCCGCCATAGCCGGGCCTCCGCGGCCTCGTCGCGGGGCGGGTAGAACTCGACGGAAAACGGCACCCGGTCCCGCTCGGCCAGCCGGATGCGGTCCACCACCGAAGTCGGCTGACCACCCGCCGACGCTGTGCTGCTCACCCGGAGAAGGATAGTGGCCGGCCACCACCAAGACCCGCCGAGCGAACCGTGGACAGGGTTCGGCAGGGCTCGGTACGGGTAAGCCGCCCCGACGCTCTACTCTGGTTGCACCCACTTCAAGCTGGGCCGCACACACAGAAAGGGGCGCCGCGCTGAGCGTCGAAGCAGCAGCTCCGTCAGCCGTCCAGCTGGCCAGCGCCGTCACCGAGCAACTGCGGGGCTACCTTGCAGAACGCCGCGCGGCGGCGGCCTATATCGGAACCGACTACGACGGGCTCATCGCCGTCATGGAGGACTTCGTCCTGCGCGGTGGCAAACGACTGCGCCCGGCGTTCGCCTACTGGGGCTACCGCGCGGTGACCGCCGAACCCGACGCCCAGGTGGACGATGGCGCCCTGCTGCTGTTCTCGGCGCTGGAACTGCTGCACGCCTGTGCGCTGGTGCACGACGACGTGATCGACGATTCGGCCACCCGCCGCGGATGGCCGACCGCCCACGTGCACTTCACCGAGCTGCACCGCAACCGGGGCTGGCGCGGGTCCGCCGAGCAGTTCGGGCGCTCGGCGTCAATCCTGCTCGGCGATCTGTCACTGGTGTGGGCCGACGACATCGTTGCCGGTGTGGATCTGCCCGTCGACGGCCAGCGTCGCGTACAGCGGGTGTGGTCCGACATACGCACCGAGGTACTGGGTGGGCAATATCTTGACATCGTTGCCGAGTCCAGCGGTGCGGAGTCGATTGCTTCGGCGATGAACGTCAACACCTACAAGACCGCGTCTTACACCATCTCGCGTCCCCTGCAGCTGGGCGCGGCGACCGCCGCCGACCGGCCCGACGTGCAGAGCATCTTTTACGAGCTGGGCACCGACCTCGGGGTGGCTTTCCAGCTGCGCGACGACGTCCTCGGCGTGTTCGGCGACCCGGCTGTGACGGGCAAACCCTCCGGTGACGACCTGCGGTCGGGCAAGCGGACCGTGTTGCTGGCCGAGGCCGTCGAGCGTGCCACCGCGTCCTCCCCGGCCGCCGCCGAGCTGCTGCGCGCCGATGTCGGCACCGACCTGTCCGACGCCCAGGTGCGGCAGCTGTGCGAGGTGATCGAGTCGGTGGGCGCGCTGGCCGCAGTGGAGGACCGCATCGAGGTGCTCACCACCCGCGCCCTCGGTCTGCTGGACGGCGCGCCGATCAACGCACCGGCCAAGGCCGGTCTGGCCGAACTCGCCAGATTGGCCGCCAACCGGTCGGCCTAGTCCATGTCTGCCACCACCCCCACCACACCGACGACCGGACTCGCGCGCTTGGCGGCCTTCAGCGCTGGCGACGAGGGCCGTCCGGCCCTGCTGGGATTCCTCGGGGCGATGCTGATCACGCTCGGTGGGCTCGGCGCCGGGAGTACCCGGCTGCACGACCCGCTGCTCGAGTCGATGCACCTGTCCTGGCTGCGGTTCGGCCACGGCCTGGTGGTGTCCTCGGTGCTGCTGTGGGGCGGTGTCGTGGTGATGCTGGTGGCCTGGCTCTGGGTGGGCCGGCGGGTCATCCAGAGCCCGGCGCACGGAGATGAACCCCGTCGGGACGTCAGCACGTACGCCATGATCGTCACGACTGGATTCTGGCTGGCGCCATTGCTGTTGAGCGTGCCGCTGTTCAGCCGCGACACCTACTCCTACCTGGCCCAGGGCGCCCTGCTGCGCGATGGTCTCGACCCCTATGCCGTTGGGCCGGTGGAGAATCAGAACCCCTTGCTGGACAACGTCAGTCCGATCTGGACCACCACCACAGCGCCGTACGGCCCGGCGTTCATCCTGGTTGCCCGGTTCGTCACCACCCTGGTCGGCGACCATGTGGTGGCCGGGACGATGTTGTTGCGACTGTGCATGCTGCCGGGCTTGGCCCTGCTGATCTGGGCGGCCCCCCGGGTGGCTCGCCATGTCGGCGGCAACGGCGCGGTGGCACTGTGGATCTGCGTCCTCAACCCGCTGGTGATCATCCACCTGATGGGTGGAGTGCACAACGAGATGCTGATGGTCGGTCTGATGATGGCCGGTATCGCGCTGACCTTCGCCCGGCGGCACACCGCCGGTGCTGCGCTGATCGCCGTGGGCGTCGCGGTCAAGGCGACCGCGGTGCTGGCGCTGCCGTTCATGGTGTGGGTGTGGATGCGCCACCTGCGTGAGCACAAGAACATGTCGGCCCCAAAGGCTTTCGCCACCGCCTCGGCCGCCTCGGTGGCGATCTTCGTCGCGGTTTTCGCCGTGCTGTCCTGGGTGGCGGGCGTGGGCCTGGGATGGCTGACGGCGCTGGCCGGTTCGGTGAAGATCATCAACTGGCTGACGATTCCGACCGCGATCGCAAACCTCACCAACGCGGTCGGCGGGCTGTTCTTCCCGGTGAACTTCTACGCCGTGCTTGACGTCACGCGGATCGCCGGCATCGGAATCATCGCGGTGTCACTTCCGCTGCTGTGGTGGCGGTTTCGCCACGACGACCGCGAGGCGCTGACGGGCATCGCCTGGGCGATGCTGGTCGTCGTGCTGTTCGTCCCGGCGGCGCTGCCCTGGTACTACACCTGGCCGCTGGCGGTGCTGTCCGCGCTGGCGCAGTCACGCGCCGCCATTGCACTGATCGCGGGATTCTCCACCTGGATCATGGTGATCTTCAAGCCGGATGGCTCGCACGGCATGTACTCGTGGATACACGTGCTACTGGCCACCGCATGCGCGCTGGCGGCCTGGTACTCGCTGCACCGCACCGAGGACCCGCCGCACACCAACACCGCCGAGGACACCGAAGGAGTGCCGGCCGGCGCCTGAGCTCAGTAACTCCCTGGGCTCAGTAGCCCATGGCCTGGGCGCGCCGCACCACCTCGCGGGCTTGGTGGGAATGCAACGCATCCACCGGGCGGGCGTTGCTGATCGCCTCCCGCGCTCCGTCGCGGGTCACCGTCAGCGACGGGTCCTCGGTGAACAGCCAGCGAAGGATCTCGGTGTCGCGGTAACCGCCGTCGCGCAGGACCGCAAGCAGGCCGGGCAGGCTCTTGACCACCTGACCGCTCTCGGAGAAAAAGGCCTTCGGCACCATCGGGACACCGCCGCGCCGGATCGCCACCAGGTGGCCTTCCCGTAGCTGCTGATGCACCTTGGTCACCGGTACCGCCAGCAGTTCGGCGACTTTCGGGAGGTCATAGGCGGGCTCGGCCGGGTCGAGAATGTCGTCACCGGCGGGAATGCTGCTCACCAGGCCAGTCTAGGGCCGCCGCGGCACCGGTGACACGCGGTCGGGGCGACGAATCGGGCGGGCAACCGCCGCGGCATACCATGTGTCGGTGACGTCGGACCCCCTCGAAGGCGTGTTGCTGGAAGGCCGGTACCGCGTCGAGGCCAGGATCGCCACCGGCGGCATGTCGACGGTGTACCGCGGTCTGGACGTCCGCCTGGACCGGCCGGTCGCGCTGAAGGTGATGGATGCGCGCTACGCGAACGACAGCCAATTCCTGACCCGATTCCAGCGCGAGGCGCGTGCGGTGGCCCGCCTGAAGGATCCGGGGCTCGTCGCCGTCTACGACCAGGGCCTTGACGACACCCACCCGTTCCTGGTGATGGAACTCGTCGAAGGCGGCACCCTGCGGGAGCTGCTGCGCGAGCGCGGCCCGATGCCCCCGCATGCCGCGGCGGCGGTGCTGCGGCCGGTTCTGGGCGGTCTGGCGGTGGCCCATCACGCCGGGCTGGTGCACCGCGACGTCAAACCGGAGAACGTGCTGATCTCCGACGACGGCGAGGTCAAACTCGTCGACTTCGGGCTGGTGCGCGCGGTGGCCGAGGCCGGAATCACATCGACCAGCGTGATTCTGGGCACCGCCGCCTACCTGTCCCCCGAGCAGGTCGGCAGCGGCGTCGCCGACGCCCGCAGCGACGTATACGCGGTGGGTATCCTGGCCTACGAATTGATCACCGGCGCAACACCGTTCACCGGAGACAATCCACTCACAGTGGCCTACCAGCGGATGGACAACGACGTCCCGCCGCCCAGCGCCGCGATCAGCGGGGTCCCGCCGCAGTTCGACGAATTCGTCGCACGCGCCACGGCCCGCGACCCTGCGGCCCGGTTCGCCGACGCCGAGGAGATGGCCGAAGACCTCGACGCGATCGCGCGGGAACTGGCACTTCCGAAATTCCGTGTGCCGGCACCGAAGAACTCCGCCCAGCACGCCGCGGCAACGGCGTTTCACAGCCGGCTGACCGAGCAGCCCACCACCGCCGCGCCGCCGGCGGTCAAGAACCCGACCCGCCAGCTGACCCGCGATCCCGCAGACTGGCAGCCCGACCCGGATCCGGCGCCGGCTGACGATGAATATGCAAATATCGCAAGGCATTTCGCCGGTATCGAGATCACCGACTTCATCTGGGAGCGACAGCGGGCCCGGCGGGCACTGGCATTCTGGGCGTTGATCGTGCTGATCCTGACCGGACTGGTGGCCGCGGGTGCGTGGACATTGGGTACCAACCTGCAGGCGTTGATCGGACAGTAGCAGCGACGTAACCGCCGGAAATACAATCCCTTTGAGCTCAACCCGTGACCACGGTGGGCGCTTCGGCGAGCATTCAGACGTGACCCGTGTTATCCGCTTCAATGCCTTCGACATGAACTGCGTCGCCCACCAATCCCCCGGTTTGTGGCGCCACCCCGACGACCAGTCCTGCCGGTACAAGGATCTCGAGTACTGGACCGAACTGGCCACCTTGCTCGAGCGCGGTCGCTTCGATGGCCTGTTCATCGCCGACGTGCTGGGCACCTACGACGTATACGGCGCCAGCGACGAGGCAGCGATCCGCCACGCGGCGCAGATCCCGGTCAACGATCCGCTGCTGTTGGTATCGGCGATGGCGCTGGTGACCAGGAACCTGGGATTCGGCCTGACCACCGGTACCGGGTTCGAGCACCCGTATCCGTTCGCCCGCCGGATGTCCACGCTCGACCACCTCACCAAGGGGCGGATCGGCTGGAACGTGGTGACCGGCTACCTGCCGGCGGCCGCACGCAATATGGGCCAGAGCGATCAGCCTGCCCACGACGCCCGCTACGACCACGCCGACGAGTACCTGGAGGTGCTCTACAAGCTGTGGGAAGGTTCATGGGAGGACGACGCGGTACGTCGCGATCGCGAGCGGGGCGTGTTCACCGACCCGGCCAAGGTGCACCACATCGGCCACCAGGGCAACCACTTCAGCGTGCCCGGCGTTCACCTCTCCGAACCGTCGCCGCAGCGCACACCGGTGATCTTCCAGGCCGGCTCCTCGCCGCGCGGGGTCCGGTTCGCCGCCGAGAACGCCGAGGCGATCTTCACCGCCGCACCGACCAAAGAGATTCTGGCCAAGACGGTTACGACGATCCGCCGCGAGCTCGAGCTGGCCGGCCGCGACCCGTATGCCGCCAAGATCTTCAACCTGACCACCGTGGTGACCGCCGCGACCGACGAAGAAGCGCACGCCAAGCACGCCGATTACCTGTCCTACGGCGACCCCGAGGGAGCGCTCGTGTTCATGTCCGGCTGGATGGGAGTGGACCTGGCCCGCTACGGGCTCGACGAGCCGATCGGCAACGTCGACTCCAACGCGATCCTGTCGGCGGTGGCCGCGTTCCAGTCGGCCGATCCCGACGGCGGCGAGTGGACGGTGCGCGACATCGCCGAATGGGGCGAGATCGGTGGGATCGGCCCGCGCATCGTGGGTTCGGGCGTGCACGTCGCCGACACCCTGCAGGAGTGGGTCGAGCAGACCGATGTCGACGGGTTCAACATCGCCTACGCGATCACGCCGGGAACCTTCGCCGATTTCATCGAGCACGTGGTGCCGGTGCTGACCGAACGCGGTGCCTACCAATCGGATTACGCGCCGGGCACGCTGCGCAACAAACTTCTGGGGAACGGTGACCGACTACCCGATGAACACCGCGGCGCGCGCTACCGGGTCGGCGGGCCCGCTTCCACGACCATCGAGCGTCCCACGACGACACCGTCCTCGTCGGACTCGGTGGCGGCCCAGCCGGCACGCGGTCGGTAACCCGCCCCGATCACGACATCTGTTCTGCTGAAGCCCTATTCAGCAGACAATCAGGAAGCTCCAAGTTGACCCGGCGTCGGCGATGCGGTCTACTTTCCAGCGCACACGCAGTTTCGTGGGCATCCGCAACGTCGACTGCCGGAGGTGACCGCCATGGTCGAGGGAAGTAGTACCCGCGTCCGTGCCCGCCTCGGAAACGTGCGGACGCCGCTGCACCGCGGCTGAATTCCCACTTTCTGACAGCACGCACACCGACGTCGAGGTCGGTGCTGCGCGGGCACGGAACCACCCCACTAGACCCTGGGCCGCTACGTGCCCGCCACCAATGTCCGAAGGTCGGGTGATTCTGCATGGCCACCACCACGTTTCCGAGCCGGGGTGCCCTGGCACGTCCGGCGACGAGTAGGGCCGCCGACCTCGCGGTCTTCCTCGGTGCCGCCGCTCTGCTCTGGCTGATCGTCCGTGTGGGTTCGACCGCCGATGTGCCCTGGACGATCGACCACGCCCCCGCATCGGTGTCGACCGATCCGGCCGATCTGCCGTACTACGCCGCGAGATCGCTGCTGCGCATGTTCATCGCGCTGGCCTTGTCGGTGGTGTTCACCTTCGTCTACGCGACGGCTGCCGCACGGTCCCGGCGCGCCGAGAAGGTACTCATCCCGGTACTCGACATCCTGCAGTCGGTGCCCATCCTCGGTTTCCTGTCGATCACGGTGACCGGCTTCATCGCCCTGTTCCCGGGTTCCGAGCTGGGTCTTGAGTGCGCGTCGATCTTCGCGATCTTCACCTCCCAGGCGTGGAACATGACGTTCGCGTTCTACTACTCGTTGAAGTCCCAGGCCCGTGACTTCGACGAGGCGTCCCGGCTGCTGCGGCTGTCGCGCTGGCAGCGGTTCTGGCGAGTTGATCTGCCCGGCGGCATGATTCCGCTGGTCTGGAACGGGATGATGAGCTTCGGCGGCGGTTGGTTCTTCCTCACCGCCTCGGAGGCGTTGAGTGTCAACGGGCACCAGTTCGCCCTGCCGGGCATCGGCGCCTACGTGGCCGCGGCGAGCGACGAGGGCGACCTGCGCAAGGTCATGCTCGCCGTCGTCTTGATGGTGGTGCTCGTCATCGCGGTCAATGTGCTGTTCTGGCGCCCGCTGACCGCCTGGGCCGAGCGGTTCCGCGTCGAGGAGTCCGAAGCCGCCGAGGCGCCGCGCAGTGTCACCCTTGATGTGTTGCGCCGCTCACGGATACCGGAGCTCGTCGGCCGGCCGCTGGGCTGGCTCATCCAGCCACTTGACCGGGTGATGTCGCTGTTCGGCATCGCCGACCGGCCGCTCCGGACGCCGCAGATCCGTCGCCGGGCAGGCGATGTGGTGTTCGCACTGGCCGTCGGCGCCGTCGTTGCGTACGGGGCGTACCGCGTGGTCACCTACATCGCCGACGGGGTGGGCTTCGGCGAGGTGGGCCATGCGCTGCTGTTGGGCCTGGCGACCTTCGCGCGGGTGATCGTGGTGGTGGTCGTGTCGACACTGCTGTGGGTGCCGGTCGGAGTGTGGATCGGGATGAATCCCCGAGTCTCGCGGCTCGCCCAGCCCGTCGTCCAAGTGCTGGCGTCCTTCCCCGCTAACTTCTTGTTCCCGCTGGTGACCGCGGGCCTCATCGCCACCGGCGTCGGTCTGAACATCGGCGGAATCCTACTGATGGCGCTCGGCTCGCAGTGGTACATCCTGTTCAACGTCATCGCCGGGGCCAGCGCGATCCCCAATGATCTGCGTGAGGCATCAGCGAACTTGATGCTGCCCAGGGCGCTCATGTGGCGAAAGCTCATCCTGCCGGCGATATTGCCGAGCTACATCACCGGCGGCATCACGGCGGCCGGCGGTGCGTGGAACGCGTCGATCGTCGCCGAGGTCGTCAGCTACCACGGCTCCACGCTGACCGCCACCGGCCTGGGTTCCTACATCACCGAGGCGACCGCCACCGGGGACTGGGGCCGCATCCTGATCGGCGTAATCGTGATGAGTTTCTTTGTCGTATTGACGAATCGGATGTTCTGGCGCCGGCTCTACGCATTGTCCGAACGTCGCTACTCGCTGGCCTGACAACTGCTCGATGGAGGTGTCCTCATGACCGGTCGTGACCACGTGATCATTTCGCTGGACCACGTCACCAAGAGTTTCACCGGCGCCGCCGGTGACACGCTGCTCGTGCTCGACGACATCAGTCTCGACCTGATCGAGGGCGAAATCGTTGCTCTGCTGGGGCGTTCGGGCTCCGGTAAGTCAACCCTGCTGCGCACCGTCGCCGGCCTGATCGCTCCGAGCTCGGGGGGCGTACGCTACCGCGGCACCGAACTCAACGGCGCCAACCCCGGTACGGCAATGGTGTTCCAGACCTTCGCGTTGATGCCCTGGCTTACGGTCCAGGACAACGTGGAGCTCGGCCTAGCCGCCAGGGGTGTCGGGCCGCAGGAGCGACGACAGCGCGCGCTGAAGGCCATCGACGTGATCGGCCTGGACGGCTTCGAATCGGCCTATCCCAAGGAACTGTCGGGCGGCATGCGCCAGCGCGTCGGTTTCGCCCGGGCGCTGGTCCTCGAGCCTGACCTGCTGCTGATGGACGAGCCGTTCTCGGCTTTGGACGTGCTGACCGCCGAGAACCTGCGCAACGAACTGATGACGCTCTGGGGCGCCAAAGAATTCCCGACCAAGGCGATCTGCCTGGTGACCCATAACATCGAAGAAGCGGTGTTGCTGGCCGACCGGGTGATCGTGCTGGGGGCCAACCCTGGGCACATTCGCGCCGAAGTGACCGTCGACCTGGATCGGCCGAGGGACCGGCGTTCACGGGCGTTCGAGAGCATCGTGGACAAGCTCTACGGCTTGCTCACCGGCATCGATACCGACACCGACACAACCGAACCCGCTGCGGCCACCCCCACCAGCAGACCGCTGCCCAATGCCACCGTCGGCGGGTTGGCCGGTCTGGTGGAGATCGTCTACGCCCAGAGCGGTCGCGCCGATCTGCCCGACATCGCTGCCGAACTCAACTTCGACATCGATGATCTGCTCCCGCTGGTCGATGCCGCCGCGATGCTGGGATTCCTGCACGTCAGTGAAGGTGACCTCGAATTATCACCAACTGGACGGGAATTCACCACGGCTGACATTCAGACCAGTAAGCAGATCTTTGCCGCACAAGCCCGCCAGCGAGCGCCGCTGGTGCGCACCATCTGCCGCGCATTGGCCACGTCGTCCGACGGAAGCCTGCGCGCAGGTTTCTTCCTCGATCTGCTGCGGCGCGGGTTCGGGGCGGATGACGCTCGCCAGCAGCTGGATACGGCCATCGACTGGGGCCGCTATGGCGAGCTGTTCGACTATGACACCGACAGCGACCAGATCACCGCCGACCCCGCGGCCGGGATCTTCGCTACCAACGCGTCATAGCACGGCCAGGGCCGGTCGGCAGCCGCGATCGCGGCTGCCTGCTCGCGCGAAATGCTCAGTCGCGCAGCATTTCCGCGACCAGGAACGCCAGCTCGAGACTCTGCTGGGTGTTCAGCCGCGGATCACACGCCGTCTCGTAGCGGCCGGCCAGGTCGGTGTCGGAGATATCCTGCGCGCCGCCGAGACACTCGGTGACGTTCTCGCCGGTGATCTCGACGTGGATACCGCCGGGGTGGGTGCCCAGCGCGCGGTGCACCTCGAAGAAGCCCTGCACCTCGTCGACGATCCGGTCGAAGTGGCGAGTCTTGTAACCGGTGGACGACTCGTGGGTGTTGCCGTGCATCGGGTCGCACTGCCAGATGACCCGATGACCCGAGGCCTGCACCTTCTCGATGATCGGCGGCAGCACATCGCGCACCTTGTGGTTGCCCATCCGGCTGACCAGCGTGAGCCGGCCCGGCTTGTTGTTCGGATCGAGCCGTTCGACGTACTCCACCGCCAGCTCCGGCGACGTGGTCGGGCCGATCTTGACACCGATCGGGTTGGCGATCGTCTCGGCGAAGGCGACGTGCGCGCCGTCGAGCTGGCGGGTGCGCTCCCCGATCCAGACGTAGTGCGCCGACAGGTCATAGAGCTTCGGGCCGCCTTCGGCCTCGCCGTCCATCCGCAGCATCGCGCGTTCGTAGTCCAGCACGAGCGCCTCGTGGCTGGCGTAGATGTCGGCGGTGTCGAGGTTGCGGTCGTTCACCCCGCAGGCACTCATGAACTTCAGGCCGCGGTCGATCTCACCGGCCAGCTGCTCGTAGCGGGCACCGGCCGGCGAGGTGCGGACGAACTCCCGGTTCCAATCGTGCACCTGGTGCAGCGAGGCCAGCCCCGACGAGGTCAGCGCGCGAACCAGGTTCATCGCCGCGCTGGCATTGGCGTAGGCGCGCACCAGACGTGACGGGTCGTGTTCGCGAACGGCCGCATCGGGCGCGAACCCGTTGACCATGTCGCCGCGGTAGGACCGCAGCCCCAGCGCGTCGGTGTCCGACGAGCGCGGCTTGGCGTACTGGCCGGCGATACGGGCCACCTTCACGACCGGCATGCTCGAGCCGTAGGTCAGCACGACCGCCATCTGCAGCAGCGTGCGGATGTTGGCGCGGATGTGCGGCTCGGTGTTGTCGGCAAACGTCTCGGCGCAGTCACCGCCCTGCAGCAGGAAGGCCTCGCCGCGGGCAACGGCGGCGAGCTGGGCGGACAGCTTCTCGATTTCGGAGGGGACGGTGACCGGGGGCACGCTCTCCAGGACCGTACGCATCGCCGCGGCCTGATCGGCATCCCAGCTGGGCTGCTGTACGGCCGGCTTGGCGAGTGCGGCGTCGAGCCGCGCGCGCAGGTCCGCCGGCAGCGGCGGCAGCGAGGGCAGCTGTTCGATCGGTACGTCAACGGTCCAGTTCACCCATCTATGGTAACTGGGCGCGATAGCGGGTTTTGACCAGCGGCGGAGCGGGCTACCTGCGGGAAGTGGTGTCCACGGGTGTGGCGCCGACGTCGACGCCGGTGGTCATCAGCAGGTAGCGGCGCAGGTTGTGTCGGGCGTCGACGAGCGCGTCGTGGGTGTCGTGCGGTCGCGGTGGCATCCGTGGACAGCCGCGGTCCTCCCAGAATTGGCGCAGTTCGCGGGTGAACCGCGGGATCTGGGGCGGCAGGCTGGTCATCGGTCCCCACAGCTGGCACAGCGCGACATGGTCATAGGCGGCCACCCACGCCCACAGCTCGATCGGTTCGTCGCCGTCGATGTTGAAGAACTCCTCGATGCCCTCGCGGATCTGGCGCCGGGACCGCCACAGCTGCGAGGACGGCGACGGCAGCTTGGGCAGCACGTTGGTGCGGACCCACCGGCCGGCGGATTCGGGGTCGAACTCGGTGGAGATCGCGTAGAACTCGCGCCCGTCCTCGGCAACCACCCCGATCGAGATCAGGTCGATGATCCGGCCGTTGTCGATGAACTCGGTGTCGTAGAAGTACCGCACTGGGCGCACCCTATCCCGACTCGGCCGCGACGCGCGGCCCGACCGCGGCGTCGCCGGGTTGCGCGGGCGCCGGGGCGGCGTGGATCTCACGGTCGAGTTCGGCATCGACCTCGGCGTCCTCCGGGAAGTGCGGCTCGCCGGCGATGACATGCTGCAGCCACAGCTTGGCCTGCACCACCGGGCGCCGCATGTAGCGCTCCCGCTCCAGCGCACGGTGCATCTTCTTGGGCTTGTCCTGGTAGTGCCAGCGGGCCCAGGGTGCGTGTGGGCGGGAGAGCCGGATGGCGCCGATGAACAGCAGCGGGGTGATGAACATGCCCACCAGCCCGGTCCACAATTTGCCCTTGAGCAGCACGACCACCGCCAGGGCCAGGGTGAGCGCAGCCAGGGCGATGACGGTGACCCGGGCCGACACCGAGGTGTCGTCGCGCCAGATGCCGATGTCGAAGAACGAGAGTGGATTGAACCCCATGACCAGCAGCGCGGCCACGGCGACCGCGACGAACACCGCGTCCACCGAGGTGCGGCCGTCCTCGGACCAGTAGACGTCCTCCAGGTGCAGGATGAGCGCGAACTCGTCGAGAACCAGGGCGGCACCGATCCCGAAAATGATTGCCGCCGCGGTGAATTCCGACACTCCCCCGTCGACGGCCAAGGTGACCATGGTGACACCGGAGATCAGAACCAGCACGACGCCGAACACCATGTGGTGGATGTGCAGTCCGCCGTGGCCGGAGATGTTGCGCGGCTGCCACCACTTGCGGGGGGCGTCGCTGCCGGCGTTGCGGCGGATGTAGCGCACGATCGTGCGGGTCACGAAGAAGGTCAGGATGAACGCAATCAGGCACCACATCAGCGGCACGCGCCCCGGAGCGACGACGTCGAAGTGCAGGTGGATGGGCACGGGGACAGAAGATACGCCGCTGGCGCGCCGACGCGCCCGTCCGCGGCGGGGATATCTTCCGGCGCGTCGGGCGCGCACCGATAGTCTGGTCGCGACATGAGGATGTGGCAGTCGCCCGATCGGGGCAGCGTGGCCGGGCAGGCCCTGGCCTCGCCCCGGGCACGGTCCTGGCTCGCGATGAGCTGGCGGGTCGTACAGCTGCTGGTGATCGCCAGCCTGGGCTACGCGGCCTGGCAGCTGTTCGGGCACATCCCTTACCGCATCGACATCGACGTCTACCGGATGGGCGGGCAGGCCTGGCTGGACGGACGTCCGCTGTACGCCGGGGGCACGACGTTTCCCACCCGGATCGGGCTTGACCTGCCGTTCACCTATCCCCCACTGGCGGCGATCGTGTTCAGCCCCTTCGCCAAGGTGTCGCTGGCCGCGGCCAGCGTCGCCATCACGGTGATCACGCTGGTGCTGCTGGTGGTGTCCACCTGGATCGTGCTGACCCGGCTGGAGGTCTGGCCGTCCTCGACGGTGACGCGGGAGCCGGCCTGGCAGCGGCGCGGCTGGCTGGCGGCCGGCATCGTCGGTCTGGCGACGGTCCACCTGGAGCCCATCGTCGCGAACTTCGCGTTCGGCCAGATCAACGTGGTGCTGATGACGCTGGTGATCGCCGACTGTGTGCCCCGCCGCACGCCCTGGCCGCGCGGACTGCTGGTGGGCGTGGCGATCGCGCTCAAGCTGACCCCCGCGGTGTTCCTGCTCTACTTCGTCCTGCGCCGCGACGGCCGTGCCGCGCTGACCGCGCTGGGCTCTTTCATTCTTGCCAGCCTGTTGGGTTGCCTGCTGGCCTGGCGCGATTCGGTCGAGTACTGGACCACCACGGTGCGTCACACCGACCGGATCGGCAGTGCGGCGCTGAACACCAACCAGAACATCGCCGGGGCGCTGGCGCGTCTCGGGCTCGACAAGAGCACCCACTTCGTCTGGTGGACGCTGGCCTGTTTCGCGGTGCTGGCGCTGACGATCTGGGCGGTGCGTCGGGTGCTGATGGGCAACGAGCCCACGCTGGCGCTGATGTGCGTGGCGTTGTTCGGCCTGGTGGTCTCGCCGGTGTCGTGGTCGCACCACTGGGTGTGGGCGTTGCCGACGGTCATCACGGCGGCCGTGGTGAGCTACCGGCGGCGCAACACCGCGCTGGCCGTGGTGACCGCCGTCGGGGTGGCCCTGATGGTGTGGATTCCGCTCGAGTTATTGCCCAAGCACCATGAGGAAACGGCGTCGTGGTGGCGCCAGCTGCTCGGGATGTCCTATGTGTGGTGGGCGCTGGCAGTGCTGATCGTGGCCGGGCTGACTGTCGCCCGGCCCGCCGCTAACCCGCGGCGGTCTCCGGGATCCGCGCCGGTGGCTGACCTGGTGTACCCGGCTTAGGGTCCCCGGCTCCGTCGGCGTTCTTCAGCGTCGCGGCGTAGATGTCGACGTACTCCTGCCCGGACAGCTTCATCAGCTCGTAGATGACCTCGTCGATGACCGCGCGTTCGATGAAGCGGTTGCCAGCCAGGCCGTCGAAGCGGGAGAAGTCCATCGGCTTGCCGAAGCGGACCGTGACCCGACCGAAGCGCCACATCTTGGACCCGGGCGGGTTCACGACGTCGGTTCCGATCATCGCGACCGGAATGACCGGGACCCCGGTCTCCAGGGCCAGCCGGGCCAGCCCGGTCTTGCCCTTGTAGAGCCGCCCGTCCGGGGAGCGGGTGCCCTCGGGGTACATGCCCATCAGCTTGCCCTGGGACAGCAGCCGCTGCGCGGTGGTCAGCGCGGACTGGGCGGCGTCGGCGTCGGTGCGATCGATCGGTACCTGGCCGGCCGCCGTGTAAAACCACCGGGTGAACCAGCCCTTGATGCCGGTGCCGGTGAAGTACTCCGACTTGGCGAGGAACGTGATGCGTCGCCGGACCACCAGCGGCAGGTAGAAGCTGTCGGCCACCGCCAGGTGGTTACTGGCCAGGATGACCGGCCCGGAACTCGGAACGTATTCCAGCCCTTCGACTTTCGGCCGACCGAGCAAGGCCAGCAGCGGTCCCATGAAGATATACTTAAACAGCCAATACCACATGGAGCCTCCCGCTCGGGCCGCGCGCTTTCGGCCAACTCTACCCAGCCCTCGGTGGACCGACCACAGGTCGTGGCCGGATCGCCGGTGTTACTCCTCGACAGTGATCGGGATGTGCTCATAGCGGGACGGCGCCGCGGCATCGGGCTCGGGCGGCGGAGCATCGGGCGAGGTGTCCGGCCCCGTCTCGGCGACCATCGCCCGGACCATCGTCATCAGCGCGACGCTGTGCTCGGCGATGAGGGTGAGCATCGGATGCTGCTCGCCGTTGGCCAGCGCGGCCAGCGCGCACACCGGACACCACACCTGCTGACACTTGCCCGGCCCGCCGCCCGCGCCGGCGGCCATCGCCGCACCCGCGCGGATCGCCGGATCCAGCCGGTCCAGGATGGTCTGGGCCAGCGCACGCAGTTCGGGTCCGATGTCGGGGTGGGGACCGGTCACGCGGGCCACACCTCCGGGTTGGGTCGAAAGCGCACAGTCAGCTCGGTGCCACGCAATGCCGCATCCATCACGATGCATCTGCGCAGAACCGACGCCAGCCGCACCCGGCGCCGCATACCCGCGACACCGATGATCAGGTCGTCGTCGACCCGGCCCAGTGTCAGCGCGCCGGAGTCGATGTGCGGCAACTCTAGCCGCATGCGGTAGACGGCATCGAGACCCGAACCCGATTCGCGGTCCACCACGGGGCGCAGTGGCCCCGGCGGCGCCGAGCCGTCGCGCCGGCGAACGCTGTCGAGCAACTGGGCCAGCGCCTTGGGGCCGATCGGCTCGCCGGGCAGATGCGGGGCCAGCACCAGCCGGACCTCATCGGTTGCGGCGGTGAGCTCGTCGAGGACCGCCTGCTGTTCGGAAATCCGCTCGGCGTACCAGTCGAAGGCGGGGTGCGCGGGCAGGTTCTGGTACTCGTATGAATCATCTTGAACCAGAATCTGATTCACGATCAGCTCGGCGACCCGAATGCCCATCAGAGCCAACGAGCCAAGGGTGCGGGCCGCTTCGGCGGCCACTACCCGCTCGGCGGTGAGCACCAGATGGGCGGCAACCCGATCGCCATCGGTGAGCAGCGCCGATAGCCCTTCGAGCCCAGCGCTGATGGTCTCGACCATGGCCACCGTGGCAGCACTGTGGGCATTCTCGACGGCCGCGCTCAGCCGGCGGTGCCGGGGCCACGCCCGCTCGGCGTAGATGGCGAATGTGGCCGGTAGGGTCAGCATGCGCATGGCATCGGCGGTCGAGGCACAGTCGACCACGATGTAGTCCCATCGTCCCGAGCCGGCCAGGGCCGCCACCTCGGCCAGGCCGAGCACTTCCTGAACACCGGGAAGCGCGGAGAGTTCTTCCGGGGCAATGTCTTTGAGATCAGACTCCGGGAATTTGGCGGCCAGCAGCGGCACTATCGCTCGCCATCTGGCCTCCAGCAGCGCCAGGGTGTCCAACGCCAGCGCGTCCAGGTGGCCGGCGGCGGCATCGTCGGTGCCCTGCTCGGTGAGAATCCGGACCGGTTCCCGGGCACCGGTCGGGGGCACCGCGACACCGAGGACATCACCCAGCGAGTGCGCCTGGTCGGTGGACACCGCAAGTACCCGCTCGCCGCCCAGTGCCGCACGTACCGCCGTCGCCGAGGCCAGCGTCGACTTGCCCACGCCGCCCTTGCCGACGAAGAAACTGATCCGGGCCGGAGAGATTGGGCCCGCATCGTCGGCGGGGGCAGCAGTGGGCTCCACTCAGCCCTCGACCCGCTTCTTCAGGTCCTTGAGTGCGGTGTCGGTCAGTCGCCGCTCGGCCTTGCGCTTGAGCAGGCCGATCATCGGGATCATCAGATCCACTGACAGCTCATAGGTGACATCGGTTCCAGACCCTTTGGGATTCAACGTGTATGCACCTTCGAGTGCCCGCAGCAGTGAACTCGAAACCAGCGACCAGCGAACCGACTTGCGATCGGCCGGCCAGTCGTAGGACAGCACCATGGTGTCTTTGAGCACCGCGGCATCCAGCACCAACCGCGCCGTCAGCGGGTAGCCCTGCTTGTCGGACTCGAGCACTTCGGTCTCTTTGTACTCCGACACCCACTGGGGGTACGAACCGATGTCGGCGATGACGTCCATCACGGTGCGGGGATCCGCGTCGATGTAGATGGTCTGCGCCGTCTTGTCAGCCACTGTTGCCAATTCCCGTCGCCTCAGCTCCGGACCCGTCACAGGCCGGACTCCCTCGGCCACAAACGGTACCCTCCCGACCGGGGGTGTGACCCGATATCAATGCCCGGGCGCTACCCCTACCGGCCGCGACGCCTCCAGCGTGGACTTCACTTCGAAGGCCATCCGCTTGCCCGCCACCCGCCGCTGATGGGTCAGCTTCGCGAGGTTCATCTTGGCCAGCTGCCAGGCCGCCACGCCGGTCGGTTCGGCATGCAGGAAGTAGTGCAGCAGCACACCGTCGAGCACCGGCTCCAACCAGATCTCCATGGTGCCCGTCAGCGGCCCGGTCACCGTCCACCGCACCCCTTTGTCGGCGCGGTCCTCGACGACCTCCAGCCACAGATCCGGCCACCATCGCCGCCAGCTCGCGCGATCCGCGACCGCCCGGCCCACGGCCGCAGTATCGGCCGCGACAAATGTCTCGTCGGCGATCTGGATGCTGCTCATGCCACAAGCTTCACATATCGGCCGGTTGCGCCGGGCAACCGGCCGTCAGGTGAAGGCGATCACAGCCACCGCGCGCCGTTGACTAGGCTGGACATCACCAAGCCGCCATTTCGCAAGGGGTTCAAGTGCGTGAATACAGCGTTCCGGCGCCGTTCACCATCGGTGAGCACGACAGCGTCGTCAGCTCCGTCTACGATCACGAACGCGACGACCCCGACTACGTGATCCTGCAACGGCTCGTCGACGGCGTCTGGATCGACGTCACCTGCGCCGAGGTGGCCGCCCAGATCCGCTCGGCCGCCTTGGGACTGATCGCCGAGGGTGTGCAGGCCGGCGACCGGGTGGCCATCCTGTCGGCTACCCGTTACGAATGGGTCATCCTTGACTACGCCATCCTGTCGATCGGCGCGGTCACCGTGCCGATCTACGAGACCTCCTCGGCCGAGCAGGTGCGCTGGGTGCTGGAGGACTCCGGCGCGGTGCTCGCGCTCACCGAGACCGAGGCACATGCCCAGATGGTCAAGGAACTGCACGACGAGCTTCCCGCCCTGCGCAAAACGCTGCGTATCGAGACGAACGGGCTCACCGCGCTCGACGAATTGGCTGAGGGCGCGGCCAACGCCGACCCGGCCGAGCTGAACCGCCGCCTGGCCGGGCTACGCTCGGCCGACCCGGCGACCCTGATCTACACCTCGGGGACCACCGGCAGGCCCAAGGGCGTAGCGCTGACCCACTCCAATCTGCTGTACGAAACTCGCGGTGCGGCAACGTGTTTCCCGACGCTTATGCGCCAGCACGAACGGCTTCTGGTGTTTCTGCCGCTGGCGCATGTGCTGGCCCGCGCCCTGTCGATGACCGCGTTCGCGAACAAGGTGACACTCGGCTATACCAGCGACATCAAGAACCTGGTTGCGATGCTGCAGGTGTTCAAGCCGACGATCGTGGTGTCGGTACCCCGGGTGTTCGAGAAGGTCTACAACACCGCCGAGTTGAACGCCCGCGACAGCGGCAAGGGACGGATCTTCGAGCTGGCCACCAAGACCGCGATCGCCTACAGCGAGGCGCTGGCGACCGGGACGCCCAACCTACTGCTGAAGGTCGGGCACGCGGTGTTCGACCGGCTGGTCTACGGCAAACTGCGGGCCGCCCTCGGCGGCGACTGCCAGGCCGCGATCTCCGGCGGCGCGCCGCTGGGCAAACGACTCGGCCACTTCTACCGCGGTGTCGGCCTGTCGATCTTCGAGGGCTACGGCCTGACCGAGACCAGCGCCGCGATCACGGTGAACCGGGTCGACGGGCTCAAGGTCGGCACCGTCGGCAAGCTGGTGCCCGGCAACTCCATGAAGGTCGCCGAAGACGGTGAACTGCTGGTCAAGGGCGGCGTGGTGTTCGACGGCTACTGGCGCAACGAGAAAGCGACCGGTGAGGCGATCGAAGACGGCTGGTTCCACACCGGTGACCTGGCCAGCGTGGACGCCGAGGGCTTCCTGTCGATCACCGGGCGCAAGAAGGAGATCATCGTCACCGCGGGCGGCAAGAACGTCGCGCCCGCCGTGCTCGAGGATGCGCTGCGGGCGCATCCGCTGATCAGCCAGGCCATGGCGGTCGGTGACAACCAGCCGTTCATCGGCGCACTGATCGCCATCGATCCCGAGGCGTTCGACGTGTGGAAGCAGCATCACGGCAAGGCCACCACGGCCTCGGTCGAAGACCTGCGGGCCGACCCGGATCTGCTCGCCGAGATCGACGTGGCCATCAAGGACGCCAATGCGCATGTGTCGCACGCGGAGTCGATCCGCAAGTACCGCATCCTGCCGTGCGACTTCACCGTGCTGACCGGTGAGTTGACGCCCACGCTGAAGGTCAAGCGCAACGTGGTGGCGCAGAAGTTCGCCGAGGAGATCGAGGCGATCTACCAGAAGTAGGACGCCGGGCCGCGGCGCGCTCAGATCAGGGCGGCCACGAAGCTGGCCGCCTGGTCGGGATACGGCGGCAGTTCGTAGGCGCTGTGTGCGGCGCGGTCGCGGCCGGCCGAGCAGATCGGGTCGCCGGCCGAACACACGTCGACCGCGCGACCGCTGAACAGCCCGGTGCTCGACAGCGGCGTGCCGAATCGGGCCCCCGGATTTCCGAAGACCGCCACCGCGGCGACCTGGCTCGCGCTGGCCGGCGGCAGCGGCGGCGCGGAACCGATGCTGCCGATCCGCTCACCCACTGGCGGCACCCCGGCCAGCATCGACACCGCCGCCGCGCCCTGGGAGAACCCGCCGAGCACCAGCCGGGTCTGCGGGCAGCGCAGCGCCATGTCGGCGATGCGGGCCGACGCGTCGGCAGCGCCGGAGGCCGCGGCCAGGAAGTTCAGGCTGGCCGGATAGTTCACCGCGTAGGTGTCCAGGGTCCGGTCCCCGAGCCTGGGTACCAGCGCATCGGTGAAGGCCTGGCCCACCCGGCCGATACCGGGCGGTTCACCGGTGCCGCGGGCGAAGATCACCTCGACGTCGGGACAGTCGTCGGCTGCCGCGGTGCCGGCCGGCCCCAGTACCGCGGCTGCCGCAGCGAGCAGGCCGCTGAGTGCGGCGGCGACACTCCGGGTCGTGGTCATCGGCACATCGTCACATGACGGGGCCGGGACCACGCAGAAGTTCGGCCAGCCGGGCACTGTGGGTGTCCCAATTCCAGTCCCGGCAGATCCACTGCCGGCCGGCCTCCCCCATCCGCGCAGCCAGCGCGGGCTCGCTCAGCAGGGCGGTGACGGCCTCCACGATCTCGTCGTGCGACCGCCCGTCTACCACCCGACCGGTTTCGCCGTCGCGCACCGTCTCCGGGGCCCCGCCCGAACGCCCGGCGACCACCGGCACCCCGACGGCCGAGGCCTCCAGGAACACGATTCCCAAGCCTTCCACATCCAGTCCGGATCCCCTTGTGCGACAGGGCATCGCAAAGACATCGGCCATCGCGTAGTGGGCTGGCAGCTCGGCACCGGGCACCGCGCCGGTGAAGACCACGTCCTGGGCCACGTCGAGCTCGTCGGCAAGCTTGTGCAGGGTGTCGGCGTAGGGGCCGCCGCCGACGATCACCAACGCCGCCCCGTCGACCCGACGCCGCAGCTCGGGCAGCGCCTTGATCAGCATGTCCTGTCCCTTGCGCGGGACGAGCCGGGATAGACAGACCACCGTCGGGCGTCCGCCGAGGCCGTAGCGCCGACGCAGTTCGGTCCTGGCCGCGGGGTCTGGACGAAACCTATCGGTGTCGACACCGGGCGGCAGGTGTTCCAGCCGCGCGTTCGGGCCGAATGCCGAGGCGAACCTGCCGCGGGTGTAGCGGCTGACGAAGGTCACGACGTCGGTGGTGTCGCCGATGCGGCGCAGCGCCGACCGGGCGAGCGGCAGCATCGACCAGCCCACCTCGTGGCCGTGGGTACTGGCCACCACGCGGCGCGCCCCAGCGCTGCGGGCCCGGTCGGCCAGCAGCGCCAGCGGCGCGGCCGCCCCGAACCACACAGTCTCGATGTCATGCTCACCGATCAGAGCCCGCATCCGGCGGTCCACACCGGGTTCGGGCAGCATCAGCGTGCCCGGGTGGCGCACGATCCGGTAGTCGGCCGCGCGGTCGTAGTCCTCGGCGCCGCTCCATTGCGGCGCGTAGACGGTGAGCTGATGCTCGCCACCGGCTACCAGCCGGTCGACGAACGATTCGAGGTAGGACTGGATGCCGCCGCGTCGCGGCGGAAAGTCATTGGTGACCAGCAGAACCCGCGTCATCGCCACCTACGCTATCGGTTCAGCCACTGCGCCCAGCGCGCGCGTAGCTCTGTCAGGTCCGTGTCGAGGGCGCGACGCGCCGCGGTGTCGAAATCCCCGTGGCCGGGTCCACACGCCTCGACGTAGAGCCGACGCAGCGACTCGACGCCATAGGTGTCGGCGACGAACCGGGCGAACCACCACGCGCGGTCGTAGCCCATCGCGCGTTGCGGCCCGAACTCGTCGAGCTCGGCGCTGCTGGGCAGCGTCGTCTCCGCCGCGGCACCGGCGGGCAGGGGCGTCGGTGGTCGCGCCACGAAATCCGCTGTCCCCTCGACCAGCCAACGCGGGGCGTCCAATGCGGTGTCAGCGCGGGCAGCGAAGTGAAACAGCTCGTGGGTCACCACGATTCGCAGTGCGGCGTCGCTGATGGCGGCGGCACCCGGGGCCACCACGATGCGCTGACCGTCGGCATGATGCCGGGCGAAGTCGACGCCGTCGGCCACCGACACCGCCGCGATATCGGACCAGCGGCCGTTGGGATTCAGACCGGCTTGAGCGACGAATTGCGATTCGGTGTCCGTGGCGATCACGATGATCTCCCGGTCCCAGTCGGTGCCCCAGAACCGCTCGACGGCGTCGACCGCACCGCCCATGTCGGACGTGATCCGGGTGAGCAGCTCGTCGGTGCGGGTTCCGCCGAGACTGATCATCTGCACGGTCCGGCCGTCGCCGACGACCGGCGGTGCCGAATCTGACTGGACCGTCGGCTCGGCCACCGGCACGGGTGGCACAGGAGCGGCGTCAGCCAGCAGATTCGACGCAATGATCAGCTCGGCGACAAGTACGACGAGCAAGGACGTGGCGAGGCGACCGCGCCAGCCGTGTCGATCAGTACCGACGGACGTTGAAGATCGGAGCGTTGTTCACCGGGGCGATCCGCACCGGCTGGCCGAACGTGGACGCGTGGACCATCATGCCGTCGCCGATGTAGATCGCCGAATGCGAGGCGTCCGAGTAGTAGTTCACGATGTCACCGGGTTGCATCTGGTCCATCGAGACCGGCTGCCCGCCGGCGGCCAGCGCCTGACTGGAGTGCGGCAGGAAGATCCCGGCCTGCTGGAAGGCCCACATCACCAGACCCGAGCAGTCGAATGCGTTGGGACCGGCGCCGCCCCAGACGTACGGGTCGCCGATGCGGGTGAGTGCGGCCTGCACGGCGACGGCGGCTTGGTCGCCGGCCGGGCCGGGCACGGGCACGGCGGCCATCGGAACCACGTCGGCGGCCGGCGGCGCATCCGGTGGCGGCGGCGGTGCGTCCCCGATGGGCGGCAGCGCCTCCGGAGCCGGAGCGGCCAGGATCTCCGGCGGCGGCACCGGCCCGGGGGCGGCCAGTGCGGTCCGCTGATCGGGAGTGAGCATCTGGTAGCGGGACTTGACGACGGAGATCTGCACCTGCAGCTGAGATTGCTTGCGCTGCAGGTCAGCGCGCACCGCCGCGGCCTGCTCGGCAGCCGTCTTGGCGTCGGCGGCGGACTTGGCCGACTCGGCCTCGGCCTGACTCAACTCGTCGTTGAGCTTGCGGTAGCTCTGCATCTGGGCGGCCATCTCGGTTGCCATGACGCGCTGCACGGCCATCTTGTCGATCAGGCCCTGGGGTGACTCCGCGGTCAGAATGGCGTCGAATCCATCGGTGCGACCGCCCATGTACACTGCCGCAGCAAACTTGTCGACCGCGCCCTGATAAGTAGCCAGTTGCGTCTTCGCGCTGTCCGCGGCGGCTAGGTCGTCGGTGTGCTTGCGATCCGCCGCCGCCTGCGCTTGCAGCTTCTTGTCAAGATCAAGCTGCGCCGAATACATGGACTCGGTGAGCTGCTCAGCCTGCCGGGAGAGCTCGTTGAGCTTTGCCACGCCGTCATCGGCCGGATCAGCGTGCACAGTGCCCGACATAACAACGAAAAGGACAGTGAGCGCCGCAATCCCACCGACTATGGGGCGTTGAAAACCGCTAACAGTCAGGAACCTGCGGTTAAACCTCAAGATTGCGCATCCTTTAAGTGCGATCGACGCCACTGCATCGAGCTGCCCTAGGTCTCGAACAGGTTACGAAACAGCATCGGGTTTGTCCAACGTGAGACGAAGATTTAACAAGAGTGCTAGTCACACCTGCCACATAAGTCACAACGTGCCAACCAACCTACCAGTGCGTCAACTTGCCAGCCCCGAATCCCGATGCGGATGGATCGGGACCAGCCGCAATCGGGGCGCCAATCCGGCGTCGGCCAGCACTTCCAGCGCCGCCCGCTCATCTTCCAGCAAAGTCTCAGGTACACCAAGTAACACGCTCACCACGCAGTCACGGCACCCCGGCCCTCGCACCGCACAGTCGTCACAGTCGATGACGACCGGCTCTGAAGGTTCCGTACCCATCTTGGGTCTCCTCTCATTAAGTTGGCCGCACGCTAACCGGGGGCTCCGACAAGTTCGGCTGCCCGGAGTGGCGACCGAGTCCTGTCGGTGCGGCTGCTTACCGTCAACGGCTGTGGCGCGCTCACCGACCGATACGCAGCTGAGCTTCGCCGACGTCGACCCGGCAGCCGACGTCTCGCTGCGCGAGACCACGTTCGTCGTCGTCGATCTCGAAACCACCGGCGGGCGCGCCACCGCGTCGGCCGACGGCTCCCGCGACGCCATCACCGAGATCGGCGCGGTCAAGGTCCGTGGCGGCGAGGTGCTCGGCGAGTTCGCCACGCTGGTGGACCCACAGCGCAGCATCCCGCCGCAGATCGTCCGGTTGACCGGCATCACCACCGCGATGGTGCACGACGCCCCGACCATCGCGACCGTGCTGCCGCTGTTTCTGGAGTTCGCCCGCGGCGCAGTCCTGGTGGCCCACAACGCCGGTTTCGACATCGGGTTCCTGAAGTCTGCCGCCGAACAGTGCGGTGTTGCGTGGCCTCACCCACCGGTGCTGTGCACGGTGCGGCTGGCCCGCCGGGTGCTCACCCGCGAAGAAGCACCCAGCGTGCGGCTGTCCACCCTGGCCCGGCTGGTCGGATCGGCGACCGAGCCCAACCACCGCGCGCTGGACGACGCCCGCGCCACCGCCGACGTACTGCACGCGCTGATCGAGCGGGTCGGTAACCAGGGCGTCCACACCTACACCGACCTGCGCGGTTACCTGCCCAACGTCTCCAACGCTCAGCGCAGCAAGCGGGTAATGGCCCAAAACCTGCCGCACCGGCCCGGGGTGTACCTGTTCCGCGGCCCCGCCGGCGAAGTGCTCTACATCGGCACGGCAGGCGACCTCCGGCGGCGGGTGGGCCAGTACTTCACCGGCGCCGATCCGCGCGGGCGGATGAAGGAGATGGTGGGCCTGGCCACCAGGGTCGACCACGTCGAGTGCGCCCACGCCCTGGAGGCCGGCGTCCGCGAACTGCGGCTGCTGGCCGCGCACGCCCCGCCCTACAACCGCCGCTCCCGTTTTCCGCACCGCTGGTGGTGGGTGGTGTTGACCGACGAGGCGTTCCCCCGGCTTTCCATCGTGCGCCAGCCCCGGCACGACCGTGCGATCGGACCGTTCCGATCCCGGGCCGACGCCGCCGACACCGCCGAGCTGGTCGCCCGGCTTACCGGCGTGCGCACCTGCACGGCCCGCATCGGGCGTACGGGAGCGCATGGGCCGGCCTGCCCGGAACGCGAGATCGGGCCCTGCCCGGCACCGCGCGGGCTGTCTGCGGCCGACTACGCCGCAGCACCGCAGCGGGCCGCCGCACTGATCGACGGGCTGGACAACTCCGCACTCGGAGCCGCGGTCGGTCAGGTCACCGATCTTGCCGAGCGGGCCCGCTACGAGACCGCGGCCCGGCTACGGGACCACATCGCGGTCGCCGTCGACGTGTTGTGGCGCGGTCAGCGGCTGCGGGCGCTGGCCGCCGTCGAAGAACTGGTGGCCGCCGCGCCCGACGGCGCCGGCGGTTGGCACCTGGTGGTGGTTCGCCACGGGCAACTGGCCGCCGGGGGCTGCGCCCGAAAAGGCGTACCGCCGATGCCGGTCGTCGACGCGCTGCGTGCCGGCGCCCAGGTGGTCCTGCCGGAGCCGGCTCCGCTGGGCGGCGCGCTGGTCGAGGAGACCGCGCTCATCACCCGCTGGCTGGCCGCACCGGGAGTCCGAATCGTCTCGGCGACAACAGGCCTGGCCTCGCCGCTGGGCTCGGCGGGTCAGTGGGAGCGATGGGCGGCGACGGCGCGCTCGGCACGGCTGGCCGCCGAGCAGACCCAGCGGCTGGACTCAGAGCTGCTGGGTGAACCGCGCCCAACGCGCGAGCAGCTGCTTGGCCGCCCCGGAGTCGATCGCCTCGGCGGCGCGGGCGAGCCCTTCCTCCCAGGACGGCAGCCATTCGGCGTGGCTGGATAGCCCCGCGTGGGCGACCATCGCCCCAGCCGCATTGAGAATGACCGCATCGCGGACCGGGCCCGTCGCGCCGCCGAGCACGCTGCGCGCCTCGGCGGCGTTGAACTCGGCGTCCCCGCCGACCAGCTCCTCGATGTGGGCGCGGGGAAACCCGAAGCCCAGCGGGTCAAAGGTGAGCTTGTCGATGGTGCCGGCCTGCACCCGCCAGATGGTGCTGGTGGTCGTGGTGGTCAGCTCGTCGAGCCCGTCGTCACCGTGCACCACGAGCACACTGCAGCGGCGGGCAGCGAACACTCCGGCCATCACCTCGGCCAGGTCGCCGAACGCGCAGCCGATCAGACCCGCCCGCGGACCGGCCGGATTGGTGAGCGGCCCAAGCAGGTTGAACACCGTCGGCACACCGATCTCGCGGCGCGGCGGCCCGGCGTACTTGTAGGAGGGGTGGAACACCGGGGCGAAGCAGAACCCGATGCCAATCTCGGCAACACAGCGGGCCACCTCGTCGGGACCCAGGTCGATGCGCACGCCGAGCGCCTCGAGCATGTCGGCGCCCCCACTCTTCGACGACGCGGCACGGTTGCCGTGCTTAACCACCGGAACGCCGGCCGCGGCGACCACCACGGCCGCCATCGTCGACAGGTTGACGGTGTTGGCGCGGTCACCGCCGGTACCCACGATGTCGACCGTGTCGGTCCCGATCACATCGGTCGGCACCCGCAGTGCGTAGCGCAGCATTGTGTCGGCCAACTCGCGCACTTCGGCCGCCGTCGGCCGCTTCATCTTCATCGACACGCCGAAGGCGGCGATCTGAGCCGGCGTCGCGGCCCCCGTCATGATCTGGTCCATAGCCCAGCTCGCTTCCCCCGGGGCGAGCTCCTGGCCGGCGGTCAACCGGTCCAGGACCTGCGGCCATGACGAAATGAGCGAGCCGGAACCGGGCTGCGAAACGGGCTGAGTCACGCGCCGATATTCCCATGCCGGACGGGAACTCCACCGGCCGGTTCAACGACAGTTATGACTAATTCGGCCCCTGGCTGTACCTCAACAACTACAAAGCGTCATACTTCTTCATGTGACGAGCGCTGTTGGCACTTCGGGAACTGCGATCACATCGCGCGTACATTCGCTGAACCGGCCGAACATGGTCAGTGTTGGCACTATCGTGTGGCTTTCCAGTGAACTGATGTTCTTTGCTGGACTGTTCGCGATGTACTTCACTGCCCGTGCTCAGGCCGGTGGGGTATGGCCGCCACCACCGACCGAACTAAACCTGTATCAGGCGGTTCCGGTCACTCTGGTGCTGATCGCATCGTCGTTCACCTGTCAGATGGGTGTGTTCGCGGCGGAGCGGGGTGACGTCTTTGGGCTGCGCCGCTGGTACACGATCACGCTGGCGATGGGCGCCTTCTTCGTCCTCGGCCAGGGCTACGAGTACTACCACCTGGTCACCCACGGCACGACGATCGCGGGCAGCGCCTACGGCAGCGTGTTCTACCTCGCGACGGGCTTCCACGGCCTGCACGTCGTCGGCGGCCTTGTCGCCTTCGTGCTGCTCCTGCTGCGCACGAAGATGAGTAAGTTCACGCCGGCCCAAGCCACCGCCGCCATCGTCGTGTCCTACTACTGGCACTTCGTCGACATCGTGTGGATCGCGCTGTTCGCGACGATCTACTTCATCCGATGAGAAGGGGTTCGATGCTCAAGAGATCGGGGCGGTTAGGGTCTCCGATGAGTGACAAGTCGCGTCGGCGGCTTCGTCGCCGTCTGACCGGCGCGGTGTTGTTGCTGGTCGGCCTCGGTCTGGCCGGCGGTGTCGCTGCCACGCTGACACCCACACCGCAGGTCGCGGTCGCCGATGAATCACAGTCGGCACTGCTGCGCACCGGTAAGCAGTTGTTCGACACCTCCTGCATCACCTGCCACGGCGCCAATCTCCAAGGCGTCCAGGGCCGCGGGCCCAGCCTGATCGGCGTCGGTGAGGCCGCGGTCTACTTCCAGGTGTCCACCGGCCGCATGCCCGCGATGCGTGGCGAAGCGCAGGCCCCACGCAAGGCCCCCATCTTCGATGAGGCCCAGATCGACGCACTCGGCGCCTACGTACAGGCCAACGGCGGCGGGCCGCTGGTCCCGCGCGACGCCAACGGCCAGGTGGCCGACCACTCGCTGCTCGGCAATGACGTCGCCCGCGGTGGCGACCTGTTCCGGCTCAACTGCGCCTCCTGCCACAACTTCACCGGCAAGGGCGGGGCGCTGTCGTCCGGCAAGTTCGCCCCCGAGCTGGAGCCGGCCACGCCCGCGCAGATCTACACCGCGATGCTGACTGGCCCGCAGAACATGCCCAAGTTCTCCGACCGGCAGCTCTCGCCGGAGGAGAAGAAGGACATCGTCGCCTACGTCCGGATGGCCACTGAGACACCGAATCCCGGCGGGTACGGGCTCGGCGGCTTCGGGCCGGCACCTGAAGGTATGGCGATGTGGATCATCGGCATGGTCGCCGCGATCGCCGCGGCGCTGTGGATCGGGGCACGGGCATGAGCGAGAACGTCAACAAGCCGACTGACGAGCAGCTCGCGGCGATGTCGCGGGAAGAGTTGGTCGAACTCGGTGGCCGGATCGACGGCGTCGAGACCATCCTCAAGGAGCCGCGCTGGCCGGTCGAGGGCACCCGCGCCGAGAAGCGTGCCGAGCGCGGAGTCGCGCTGTGGCTGCTGCTCGGCGGTCTCAGCGGGCTGGCCCTGCTGGTGGTGTTCCTGTTCTGGCCGTGGGAGTACAAGCCAGACGGCGCCAAGGGCAACTTCCTCTACAACCTGGCCACCCCGCTGTACGGCCTGACCTTCGGGCTGTCGATCCTGGCGATCGGCATCGGCGCGGTGCTCTTCCAGAAGCGGTTCATCCCCGAGGAGATCTCGGTCCAGGACCGCCACGACGGTGCCTCGTCCGAGCTTGATCGCAAGACGGTGGCGGCCAACCTCACCGACGCACTCGAGGGTTCGACGGTCAAGCGGCGCAAGCTGATCGGGATGTCGCTGGGCATCGGACTCGGCGCGTTCGGGGCTGGCACACTGGTGGCCTTCGTCGGCGGCCTGATCAAGAACCCGTGGAAGCCCGTGGTGCCGACCGCCGAGGGCAAGAAGGCCGTGTTGTGGACCTCGGGGTGGACGCCCCGTTTCCAGGGCGAGACCATCTACCTGGCCCGCGCGACCGGCCTGCCGGGCGAGTCCCCGTTCGTCAAGATGCGTCCGGAGGACATCGACGCCGGCGGCATGGAGACCGTCTTCCCCTGGCGGGAGTCCGACGGTGACGGCACGACGGTGGAGTCGCACGAGAAGCTCGGCGAAATCGCCCTGGGCGTGCGCAATCCGGTCATGCTGATCCGCATCAAGCCCGTCGACATGGCTCGGGTGGTCAAGCGCCAGGGCCAGGAGAGCTTCAACTTCGGCGACCTGTTCGCCTACACCAAGGTGTGCTCGCATCTGGGCTGCCCGGCCTCGCTGTACGAACAGCAGACCTACCGCATCCTCTGCCCGTGCCACCAATCGCAGTTCGACGCACTGCATTTCGCACGGCCGATCTTCGGCCCGGCTGCGCGCGCGTTGGCGCAGCTACCCATCACCATCGACTCCGACGGGTATCTGGTCGCCAACGGTGACTTCATCGAACCCGTGGGACCGGCATTCTGGGAGCGCACATCATGAGTCCAAAACTCGCTGATGCCCTGGCCGCTCAGGGCAACGCCATCGACTCCCGGTACCACCCGTCGGCCGCGGTCCGGCGACAGCTGAACAAGGTCTTCCCCACGCACTGGTCGTTCCTGCTGGGCGAGATCGCGATGTACGCCTTCATCGTTCTGTTGATCACCGGTGTGTACCTGACGCTGGTCTTCGACCCGTCGATGGCGGAGGTCACCTACAACGGCGTCTACCAGCCGCTGCGGGGCGTCCAGATGTCGCGGGCCTACGAGTCCGCGCTGGACATCAGCTTCGAGGTGCGCGGCGGTCTGTTCGTCCGTCAGATCCACCACTGGGCGGCACTGATGTTCGCCGCGGCGATCATGGTCCACCTGGCGCGCATCTTCTTCACCGGCGCCTTCCGTCGCCCGCGCGAGGCCAACTGGATCATCGGCTCGCTGCTGCTGATCCTGGCCATGTTCGAGGGCTACTTCGGCTACTCGCTGCCCGATGACCTGCTCTCGGGTATCGGTCTGCGCGCCGCGCTGTCGTCGATCACGCTGAGCGTGCCGATCATCGGAACCTGGTTGCACTGGGCGCTGTTCGGCGGCGACTTCCCCGGCCAGATCATCATCCCGCGCATGTACGCCCTGCACATCCTGCTGATCCCAGGAGTCATCCTGGCGCTCATCGGGATTCACCTGGCGCTGGTGTGGTTCCAGAAGCACACCCAGTTCCCCGGCCCCGGCCGCACCGAAAAGAACGTCGTCGGTGTGCGGGTCATGCCGGTGTTCGCGGTGAAGTCCGGTGCGTTCTTCGCGATGGTCCTGGGCATCCTGGGCATCATGGGCGGTGTCCTGCAGATCAACCCGATCTGGCAGCTCGGTCCGTACAAGCCGTCCCAAGTGTCGGCAGGCAGCCAGCCCGACTTCTACATGATGTGGACTGAGGGCCTGGCCCGTATCTTCCCGCCGTGGGAGCTGTACTTCTGGCACCACACCGTGCCCGCGGCGTTCTGGGTCGCCTTGGTGATGGGCTTGGTCTTCTTCCTGCTGATCGCCTACCCGTTCTTGGAGAAGAAGTTCACCGGGGACGACGCGCACCACAACCTGCTGCAGCGTCCGCGTGATGCACCGACACGCACCGCCGTCGGCGCCATGGCGATCGCCCTCTACATGGTGTGGACGCTGGCGGCGATGAACGACGTCATCGCGCTGAAGTTCCACATCTCGCTGAATGCGACGACGTGGATCGGCCGGATCGGCTCGCTGGTGTTGCCGCCGCTCGTGTTCTTCATCGCCTACCGCTGGGCGGTCAGCCTGCAGCGCAGCGACCGCGCGGTGCTCGAGCACGGTATCGAGACCGGCATCATCAAGCGGCTGCCGCACGGCGCGTACGTCGAGCTGCACCAGCCGCTGGGCCCAGTCGACGACCACGGCCATCCGATTCCGCTGGAGTACCAGGGCGCAGTGGTGCCCAAGCGGATGAACAAGCTGGGTTCCGGTGGCCGACCCGGTCACGGCAGTTTCCTGACCGCCGACCCGGCCTCCGAGGATGCCGCGCTCAACGAAGCCGCTCACGCTCACGAGGTGAAGGCGTTGACTGCGCTTCGCGAGCGGCAGGACGAGCAGTCCAACGGCAACGGCCAGCACTAGCTAGTCACCGACGAAGAAGCCCCGGGCCTACTGGCCCGGGGCTTCTTCGTATCCGTGGGTCGTGCGGGTCGATGGCTTGTGCCACACCAGCAGGTAGCGCCAGAACAGCAGTCGGCGCACCCGCGAGCCGGGCAGCAGCCGGTGCCCCCACTCCCCCATCTGCCGCATGGTCAGCGGCGCGTGCAGGCTGACCGGCATCTGGTCGTGCGTCGGCTCGTGGGCATACCAGCAGCCGCCGGTGAGCGTTCTCAGGACCACGAACAGCACGCCCAGCATGGTGTTGAGCACCGCCGCCGCGACCTCGACGGGCCAGTCCCGCCTCAGGTCCAGGGCCGGCAGGCCCACGATGATCAGCACCCCGCCCGGCCGCAGCGCCGCAACGAGGGACGGCACCACCTGCTCGGCGGGCAGGTGGTGCAGCACGGCCACCGACACGATCGCGTCATACCCTTGCGCGGGCAGCGGATGGTCGCGGATGTCGCCGAGCAGGCACGTGACATTGTCGCCGACGACACGG
The DNA here is from genome assembly GCF_004745805.1 of Mycolicibacterium sp. CH28. Taxonomy (GTDB): domain Bacteria; phylum Actinomycetota; class Actinomycetes; order Mycobacteriales; family Mycobacteriaceae; genus Mycobacterium. The sequence goes on from NZ_SRLQ01000010.1 coordinate 194,883, forward strand.
CGGGCGGCCTCGATCATGACCGGTGATCGATCCAGCGCGTCGACGCAATCGGCACGGGCGGCGAGTCGGGCGGCCAACGCGCCCGCCCCGCAACCGACGTCGAGGACTCGCCGGCATTGCGGCGGCAGCTCGCGGATCACCAACCGGTGATAGAAGGCGTTGTGATCCCAGTCGAAGGTCACGCCGCCGGCACAGGCTCCTCCACCGCACCATGCAACTGGCGCAGGTAGGTGACCGGGATCGCGGGCATCGCGACGGTGATGACGGCGGCCAGACCGAGCGCCACCCAGGCCGCGGTCTCTTTGTCCACCGCCAGCAGGTAGGTCGCTGCCGAAACCCCGACCAGCGCAAGGCCGATCGCCCCGGTCAGCATCACGGTGCAACGCAGCCACAGCCGGTCCAGCTGGGTGGCCGGGATCAGCGGATCGGCACGGCGCGAGGCCGACGACTGCGCGAAGTCGGGCTGGTAACGCTCGTAGGGATCCACCGTCGATCCGAACACCTTCAGCTTCTCGGTGGCCGCCTCAGTGGGGCGCGCGGGACGCTCTGCCGGTTCCGCAGGCGCTTTGGCGGGCGCGGCAGCGGCACGGGAATCTGCCAGCGCAGTGCGCCGGGCCCGGATCAGCAGCGGGATCGCCCCGACAATGATCAGCGCCGACACAATGATGATGCTGTACAGCAGCCAGGGTGTCTTGGTGCCATCGGCGCCGGCGGTGTGTCCCCGGCTCATGTCGACCAGTGCGACGACCGCGATGACGCTGACGGCCAGCAGCACCAGCCAGATGGCCCCGCACACTCCGACCAGGAGGCGGTCGACCGTCTCCGGTGACCGGCTGTCCTCGTCGGTTGCCCCGGAGAACGGGAGTTCCGTTTCGCGATCCATCAGCAGCTCGTCTGTGCGGCGTTGTTCTGGTTCGACGACAGTACAACCCCATCGCTGGTAGTGATCGAGCAATTCAGTTTGCTGACCAGGAACAGGCTGGACGCCTGCACCGAGCCGACGTCGGACTGTGAGATCGGTGTCACGGTCAGCGACCACGGGATGTAGACGTTGCGCTGGGTGCGCTGGCGTCCCGAGGCGTCGACGTAGGTCACCGAAATGATGTCACCGGGGGCTTTGGTACCGGTGACCGAGTAGGTGACCTGACGCGGCCCGGCGGGCGTCGTCGTCGTGGTGGTCGTGGTGGTCGGAGGCGGTGCGGTTGTGGTCGTCACGGGCGGTGGGGCCTCCGTCGTAGCTGGCGGGGGTGGGGGCGGCGGCGGC
>NZ_SRLQ01000011.1 GCF_004745805.1 Mycolicibacterium sp. CH28
CCATGGTCGACGGCATGGACACGATGGTCAACGGCATGGCCGACATCGACACACTGGCGCCGCAGATGGTGGCACAGTTCGGCCCCATCATCTCCACCGCCACCACCATGCAAAACACCCTGCAAACCATCCACAGCAGCTTCACCGGACTCATCACACAAATGCAACAGATGACCGACACCGCCACCGCCATGGGCGAAGCCTTCGACGCCTCCAAAAGCGACGACTACTTCTACCTACCGCCGGAAGTCTTCGCCAACCCCGACTTCCAAAAAGGCCTCAAACTGTTCCTCTCACCAGATGGCAAAGCAGCCCGACTCATCATCACCCACGACGTGAACCCCGCCTCCGAAGCCGGCATCGCCGTCGTCGACGACCAACTCACCGCCGCACACGAAGCCATCAAAGGCACCGCACTAGCCGGAGCAGACATCTACCTAACCGGCACCGCAGCCACCTACCGCGACATCCAAGCCGGCGCCAAATACGACACCATGATCGCCGCCTTCGCCGCACTCACCTTGATCTTCATCGTCATGCTGGTGATCACCCGCGCCCTAGTCGCCTCAATGGTCATCGTCGGAACCGTCGTCATCTCACTGGGCGCCGCATTCGGATTGTCAGTATTCCTCTTCGAACGAATCCTCGGCATGGAATTGAACTGGATCGTCCTTGCATTCGCCGTCATCATCCTCATGGCCGTCGGCAGCGACTACAACCTGCTCCTCGTATCACGATTCAAAGAAGAAATCAGCGCCGGCATCAACACCGGCATCATCCGATCCATGGGCAGCACCGGCACCGTCGTCACCGCCGCCGGCCTCGTATTCGCCTTCACCATGGGCTCCATGATCTCCGGCGACCTACTCAACGTCGGCCAAGGCGGCATGACCATCGGCATCGGGTTGTTGTTGGACACCCTCATCGTCCGCTCACTCATGACACCATCCATCGCAGCCATCCTCGGCCCCTGGTTCTGGTGGCCACTACGAGTACGCCAACGCCCCGCCTACAGCGAACGGATGCGAGCAGTGCCCCCACCGCCCAAGCCGGAACCTGGCTCCGATGCCGATGCCGTTGCTTCCGGAGCCGGCTGACACGTACCGCCGGACCCCCGGTCGGCGCGCCCGTGGGGACCTCAGTCTGACGCACGATGAGCGGGCGTTGACGACGCCTGTGGTGCATCAGACATCCCACGCAGGAAAACCAATAAGCTCTGATACCCCTAGGGGTATAAGATGGAGACAACCCAAGGAATTCAGGAGGTCATCATGACCACACCAGAGGCACCCGCTCCCATTACCGGCATGCCGCGAATCGGTGACACAGCCCCGCCATTCACCGCCGTCACCACCCAGGGGCCGATCAACTTCCCCGCCGACTACGCCGGCAAGTGGGTCATATTCTTCTCCCATCCCGCCGATTTCACCCCGGTCTGCACCAGCGAGTTCGTCACGTTCGCGTCAATGCGGGATGAGTTCGCGGCCTACAACACCGAACTGGTCGGCTTGTCCGTCGACGGCCTGTACAGCCACATCGCTTGGCTGCGCACCATAAAGGAGAAAATCACCTTCCGCGGCATGCACGATGTCGATGTCACCTTCCCCCTTATCGAGGACGTGTCGATGGCGGTGGCCCAGAAGTACGGGATGATCATGCCTGGCGAAGACTCCACCAAAGCAGTGCGTGCAGTGTTCGTCATCGATCCGACCTCCGTGATCCGGGCGATTATTTACTACCCTCTGAGCCTGGGCCGCAATTTCGACGAACTCCTACGAGTGATCAAGGCGCTTCAGACCGCTGACCACTTCGAGGTTGCCACGCCCGCCAATTGGCGTCCCGGGGATCCCGTGATCGTGCCACCGCCCGGCTCGTGCGGGACGGCAGCGCAACGGATTTCCCAACAAGCCGAGGGGCTGCACTGCGAGGACTGGTTCTTCTGCACCAAGGAGATCCCCGCCGAGGCGATCGAGTCCGCAATCCGTACGAAAGGTCAACGCTGATGGACGTGCCCGAGGTCGATCCGGTCGAGGCGATACGGCTTCTCAACGAGGCCGGCGCCATTTTGCTCGACGTCCGCGAGGACGACGAGTGGTCCGCGGGGCACGCCCCCAGAGCGATCCATGTCCCTCTCGGCACCCTGGACACACACAGCTTCGACACCACCGTTCCGGTTGTGGCGGTATGCCGTTCAGGCAAGCGTTCCGGTGTTGCGGCAGGCCAGCTCGCGGTTGCCGGGTTCACCGTCTACAACTTGGCCGGCGGTATGAAGGCCTGGATGGAATCGGGCCAACCCGTGATTCGCGACGATTGCAAAGCCGGGACCGTCATCTGATCGCGAATGCTGCCAGCGCCCCAGGGTCCCCCGGGGTATCGACCCTCATGACCAGTCGGGGGCAGTCGAGGTGATCAGCGGATTCGTGTTTCGCGATAACCTCGGCGCGTCCCGACGTCAGCATTGGGCTCGTACGGTCGAGCAGGGCAGTTAGAACACGGTGGCCGTCGGCTGCATCGAGATGTTCGGTTGACTCGTCCAGTAGGGGCATCAGCGCCGCCGATGACCGCCCGGCGGTGGCCAGACCGGATCAAGATCGGGATCAGCGGCAGCGCAATCAATCAGGGTGAAGCGCAGCCCGTCAAGACCAGCCTCCACCCCCTTTGCAGATCGCTTGTACCTGGCAGGTACCCGCTCGCATCGATAGGAAGAGCGAGTTGGTCCCGCCTGGCATGGTGTCACGACCATGGAGTCGTCAATCGGCGTGGCGCACCAGCAACCAGTACGGTGCCGAAGCGACCTGACGTCAGCGTCGCCACCATCGTGTTTGAGAGCTGGGCTGGGGTGTGCCCACTGACTGCGTGGCGCACGTGCATCTTTGGGATGGAGGCACCGACCGCATGACGCTGTCGACGTGTTGGCCGCAACCGCCCCAGCCTGTTTTTCCGCACTTGGGGCACTGGACGGGGTAGCACATGGTCTCTCCTCGTTGTGGTGTTGATGGGATATGCCGTCGACTACTTTGCCGCCGCGGCCTTTTGGGCGGCAATCTGAGCCCGCACCTCGATCATGTCGAGGTCCTTGACGCGACTGATGAGGTCTTCGAGCGCCGGCGCCGGCAGCGCACCGGCCTGGCTGTAGACCAGCACCCCGTCGCGGAAGGCCATGATCGTCGGGATGGAACGGATCTGCAGCATCGCCGCGAGCTCCTGCTCAGTCTCGGTATTGACCTTCGCGTGCACGACGTCGGGATGTGCTGCGGCGGAGCGGTCGAAGACCGGCCCGAATGCCCGGCAGGGTCCGCACCACGATGCCCAGAAGTCAACCAGCACAATGGAGTTACCCAGGACTGTTGACTCGAAGTCGCCGAGCGTCAGGTTGGTCGTCATAGCAATGTCCTTTCAGATGTGTTGTCTCAGGCGAGGCCTTTGAGCATCAGGTTCCAGTACATGAAGGGCAGTCCGTACTTCTTGAGGTACCAGTAGATCCGGTGTGGTTTGGCCGGGTCGAGGATGGGGAACGACGGCTCCAAGTTCAGGTCATAGTCGAACTCCGCCAGCAGCATTGCGTGCGAGGACGTAATTATCGGGCATGACGAGTAGCCGTCATACGATCCGCGCAGCGGCTGGTTCGTTAGGAACGCGTCGACGTTCTCGACCACAACTGGCGCCTGCTTGCGAATCGCGGCGCCGGTCTTGGAATTGGGCGACGAACCGGCATCACCAAGGGCGAACACGTTGGGATAGCGCACATGCTGCATCGTGTGCTTGTCGATATCGACATACCCGGCCGCGTCACCTGTCGACAGTGGACTGGATTTGATCCAGTCCGGCGCCGACTGCTGTGGTACGGCGTGAAGCATGTCGTAGGGCAACATGATGTCGCTGCCGCCCTCGCCGACGCTGGCCACCGAGACCTTGCGCGCATCGGCATCAATGGATTTCATCTCGGAGCTACTGTGTAGGTGAATCCCATAGCCTGCGATCACCTTGTCAAGGCTGTCAGCGATCGCCGGAATTCCGAACGGCCGCGGACCGGGCATGACCAGGTGGACGTCGATGTCCTTGAGCACGCCCTGCTTTCGCCAATAGTCGGCCGCGAGGTACGCGATCTTCTGGGGCGCGCCGGCGCACTTGATGGCACCTGAGGGAACGGTAAACACCGCGGTGCCCGAACGGAGAGTGCGAATGAAATCCCACGTCCGCGGGGCGAGGTCGAACCGGTAATTGGACGACACGCCGTCGCGGCCCAGCGTTTCCTCAAGCCCCTCGGTACGGTTCCAGTCGAGCTGGATGCCCGGGCACACCACCAGCACGTCGTACTCATAACTGGCTCCGTCGGAGCACGTCACGGTGTTGTTGTCCGGGTCGAACGCGCTGGCGGCCTTCCGTATCCACGTGACGCCCTTGGGCATCACCGAGGCTTCGGGACGTTCGGTGGTGGCCACCTCGGCCTGGCCGCCGCCGACGAGTGTCCACAACGGCTGGTAGTAGTGCTTGTCGGACGGTTCGATGACGGCTACGTCGGTGTAGCCCTTGCGCAGCATGCGTGCGGCTACCGTGATGCCGGCGGTCCCGCCGCCGACGATCAGGACCTGATGTGTGGCTGTGGTGCTCATGATGATCGTTTCCTCGTTACCCTCAAGCGTTCTGGACGGCTTCTTCCCAGGCGCCGTAGCCGCCCAGGAGATCACTGACATCGGCGAACCCACGCTGGCGCAGCAGGCTGGCCGCGACCGAGGAGCGGTAGCCGCCGGCGCAATAGACGACGGTCGGCTTGCGCGGGTCCAGCTCGTCGGTGCGATCCGGCAACTGTCCGACCGGGATGTTGACTGCTCCGGGGATCATCCCGGCCGCGGTCTCACCCGGGTTGCGGACATCGACCAGCTGCAACTCAGGCACATCGGCGATGCGCTCACCCAGTGCATTGGTGGTCAACCGCGAGGCGACTTCCACATCCTCGCGATGGGTGAACATCACCTGGTAGGGCTCGTTGAGGTAGCCGATGACGCGGTCAAAGCCGATGCGCGCCAACCGGTTCTTGCCTTCCAGTTCGAGTCCGGGCTCGGTCATCAGCACGATGTCGACATCGGGCTTGATCACCGACCCGGCGAACTCGGCGTAGCGCCCTTCCAAGCCGATGCTGATCGCGCCACGCAGATGACCGAGCGCGAACTCCTCCGGGGTGCGCCCGTCGACCAGCATGGCGCCGGCCGTCATCGCGCTGCGCGCCTGCGCATAGGTCATCGCTGGCGGCATTTTCGTCTCGTCCAGCAGCTCACGGCCCTTGCGATTGAGGATGGCGTTGTAGACGAAGTAACCCGGGGCGGGCGGCTGACCTTCGGTCACCAACTCCATGAACGTGCTCTTGTCCGGTGCCCGCAACGCGTAGTTCGTCTTACGCTGCTCACCCATCGTCGACCACAAATCCGTCGACAGGTTCTTCCCACACGCCGAGCCCGCACCGTGCGCCGGGTAGACGCGGGTGGCATCGGGCAGGGTCATCAACTTGTCGTGCAACGAGTCATAGAGCTTGTCGGCCAATTCCTCCCGGGTGAAACCGATCGAGGCCAGCAGATCCGGACGGCCCACATCACCGATGAACAGCGTGTCACCAGTCAGCACACCATAGGGAGCCGTATCGGCGGCATGCTCGTAGATCACGATGCTCAACGACTCGGGCGTGTGGCCCGGGGTATGCCGGAACTCCAGCTGCACATCGCCCAGCGAATACCGCTCGCCATCCTCGACGGGCATGAAGTCGAACTCCGGCTTGGCCACCGACGAGTACACGATCTTCGCCCCGGTCGCCTTCGCCAGCTCAAGATGCCCGGACAGGAAATCGGCGTGAAAGTGCGTCTCGATAACGAGCTCGATCTGCATGCCGAGTTCTCTTGCGTCGGCGATGTATTCGCTCACGTCGCGTTGCGGGTCGATGACGACCGCGCGACCGGTGGTCTCGTCACCGATCAGGTACGACGCGTGCGACAGGCACTCCAGGTAGTACTGGTTGAACTTCATGGCTCTGGTTTCCCTTTTCCATTCGTGGTGGCGATAGGGCCATCATTTCTATACCCCTATGGGTATGTCAAGTACCCAGGGGGGTATAAATATTCCGACGTTGCTTCTACCCCCAGGGGCATGTATACGATGGCAGCGATCATACCCCCGGCGGTATAAAGGTCACGGGGTCTTTGATCGAGAGCGAGAGGACATCATGGCCGTACTGCCCGCCACCATCAATTCCACGGAGTTGCGTGCTCTGCTACACACTTCGGCACCGCCGCGGGTGATAGACGTCCGCACACCGGCTGAGTTCGAAACCGCCCACATCGCCGGTGCCTACAACGTTCCGCTGGATCTGTTGCGTGAGCATCGCGACGAGATCGTCGGGCACCTCGACGCCGACGTGGTCTTGGTGTGCCGGTCGGGTCAGCGGGCTGCGCAGGCGCAGGACACGCTGCGCAGCGCCGGACTGGGCAACGTGCACATCCTCGAAGGCGGGATCACCGCTTGGGAGGCAAGCGGATTCGAGGTTAATCGAGGTGCGCAACGCTGGGCTCTGGAACGCCAGGTGCGCCTGGTCGCCGGCTCGATCGTGTTGGCGGCTGTTCTCGGCAGCATCGCCATTCCCAAGCTCAAGTGGCTGGCCGCCGGGATGGGCGCCGGGCTAGCCGGTGCCGCTCTGGCCGACAGCTGCGCCATGGGGATGGCGCTGTCCAAGTTGCCGTACAACCGCGTTGACACCTGTGATGCCCAGACGGTCGTGTCCCAGCTCGTCGGCGCGCCGGCTGGCGAAAGCAAAATGGCGGGCCAAATGCGATGATCGCGCTAACCATCGCCTTGTCGGTCCTCGTCGGCGTCTCGCTGGGCCTGCTCGGTGGCGGCGGGTCGATCTTGACGGTACCGCTACTGGCCTATGTGGCCGGCATGGATGCCAGGCCTGCCATCGCCACATCTCTGCTGGTAGTCGGGGTGACTAGTGCAATCGCTGCGATCACCCACGCCCGGGCAGGTCGGGTGCGCTGGCGGGTTGCAGTGATCTTCGGGCTCGCGGCCATGGCCGGCGCCTACACCGGCGGCCGGCTGGCCCGGTTCATCCCCGGCACGGTATTGCTCGTCGCCTTCGCGATAATCATGATCGCTGCCGGGGTCGCGATGCTGCGCGGTCGCAAGGACGTGTCCGTGTCCGAGGAGAATCAACAGCTGCCAGTGCTCAGGATCACGCTGCTGGGCGTCACAGTGGGCTTGATCAGCGGACTGGTCGGCGCCGGCGGCGGCTTCCTGTTGGTACCCGCTCTAGCCCTGCTGGCCGGGCTGCCCATGCCCCTTGCGGTGGGCACCTCACTGGTCGTCATTTCTATGCAGTCGTTCGCCGGCTTCGCCGGGCACCTGGCCGCCGAGCACATCGACTGGCGGCTCGCGGGCATGGTCACCGCCGCCGCGGTTGTCGGCGCCCTACTCGGCGGACGGCTCATCACTTTCATCGACCCGGTCACGCTGCGCAAGCTGTTCGGCTGGTTCGTCCTGCTGATGGCCTCGCTGATTCTGGCGCAGGAGGTCCATCCCGCCCTCGGTGCGGCTGCGGTCGCATTGACGGTGATCGCCGCCGGACTGTCGGTCGCTTGCAGCCGCTACGGGCGCTGCCCGCTGCGCCGACTACTCCGGCAGTCCAGAACGGCGACCGCCGGCTGACTTTCCGAACCCAATGGCCAGCGCGCCCCCGGCACCACTTCGGGCCGCGACCACTGCGGATCTCGATCACAACCGCGCTCGCCTGGCAGCGCACCGGCATCGGGGCGATGGCTATCTTGGTGCTCGTACCCCGGCGCTATCGCCGGGTGGTGCGCGCCGTCCACACCGGAGACACGCCGCTGTCCCGCGCAAGGGTGCCAAGCGCGACGCTGATGCTGGTGACGGTCGGAATCGGCGTCGAGTTGCTGCGCGCGTGAGCTGGCGTAGCGTGGGGGCGTCGGCGCAGGACAAATGCGCCAATCCACGTCAAGTCGAAGCCGGTAGGGATCAGCCGAATCGCTTCGCGGCATAGGCGGGAGCGTTGACCACGACGCGAGACATGTCAATGAGTTCAGTGCGAACCCGCCATTCGTTACACCAGACACTCGACTCTCAAGGCAGACAGCCAATATGACGACCGACGATACGAAATCGGGGCCCGGCGCCGCGGCGGGGAAAATCGACCTGAAATCTGCGCCGATTGCCGAGGTTGAGAAACAACTCGGCATGTCGCCGGAAGGACTGAATACAGCTGAGGCGGCGAAGCGGTTGGCGCGGTACGGCCCGAACGAAATCGCCGAACACAAGACCAACCCGTTGTTGAAGTTCCTCGGCTACTTCTGGGGTCCGATCCCGTGGATGATCGAGATCGCGGTGATTCTGTCGGGCGCGGTCGGGCACTGGCCGGACTTCTTCATCATCCTGCTTCTGCTGCTGGCCAACGGAGTGGTCGGATACACCGAGGAACGCCAGGCCGGCAACGCCATCGACGCCCTCAAGGCCGAACTCGCGATCAATGCCCGGGTCATCCGCGACGGCGTGTGGAGCACAGTGCCAGCGCGCGAGTTGGTGCCCGGTGATGTGATCCGGCTGCGGCTGGGTGACATCGTTCCCGCCGACGCGCGACTGCTGGCCGGCGACGAGATCGAGGTCGATCAGTCCGCGCTGACTGGAGAGTCACTGCCTGTTACCCGCAGAGCGGGCGAGGCAGTGTTTTCCGGTTCGGTCATCCGGCAAGGAGAGATCGGTGCGCTGGTGTACGCCACCGGCACCGGCACCTACTTCGGCAAGACGGCCGAACTGGTGCAGGGCGCGCGCACCGCCAGTCACTTCCAACAGGCCGTGCTCAAAATCGGCAACTACCTGATCATCCTGGCCGTCGCGCTGGTCGCGGTCATCATCGTCGCGGCGATCCTGCGCGGCGACGCGATCCTGACCACGCTGCAGTTCGCGCTGGTGTTGACCGTGGCGGCGATCCCGGTGGCGATGCCGACCGTCTTGTCGGTGACGATGGCGGTCGGGGCGCGTCTGCTGGCGAAGAAACAGGCCATCGTCAGCCGGTTGGTGGCCATCGAGGAACTGGCCGGTGTGGACGTGCTGTGCGCGGACAAAACTGGCACCCTGACCCAAAACTCCCTGACGTTGGGCACCCCGTTCGCCGTCGCCGACGTCAGCCCGCAGACCGTGATCCTCTGCGGCGCGTTGGCCTCTCGGGCGGACAATGACGACCCCATCGACCGCGCGGTGTTGGGCGGCCTCGACGATGCCACGGCCTTGAACCCTTACACCGTTACTCATTTCGCACCGTTCGACCCGGTACACAAACGCACCGAGGCGACGGTCACCGCCGCCGACGGGACCACGTTGCGGGTCACGAAAGGCGCCCCGCAGGTCATCCTGGCGCTGGCCGCCAACGCCGGCCAGATTACAGCGACCGCCGACAACGCCGTCAACGATTTCGCCGCGCGGGGCTTCCGCTCCTTGGGAGTGGCCCGCGCCGACGGGAGCGGTGACTGGCAGTTCGTCGGTGTCCTGCCGTTGTTCGATCCACCGCGCGTGGACGCGGCAGCGACCATCTCGACCGCACGAGCCATGGGCGTCACCATCAAGATGGTGACCGGTGATGCGCTGGCCATCGCCAAGGAAACCGCCGCCAAGATTGGTTTGGGCACCGACATCCTCGACGCCGCAAGCCTGGGCGAAGTGAGGAAGGACGAATCGGCGGCGGTGGGAAAATCGATCGAGACAGCCGACGGTTTCGCCCAAGTCTTCCCCGAGCACAAGTACCACATCGTCGATGTCCTGCAGAAGCGCGGCCACATCGTCGGGATGACCGGCGACGGGGTCAACGACGCCCCCGCCCTGAAGAAGGCCGACTGCGGCATCGCGGTGTCCGGGGCCACCGACGCCGCCCGCGCTGCCGCCGACATCGTGCTGCTGACCCCCGGACTGTCGGTGATCATCGATGCGATCAAAGAGAGCCGCAAGATCTTTCAGCGGATGAACAGTTACGCGATCTACCGCATCACCGAAACGTTGCGGGTGCTGCTGTTCATGACCGTCGCCATCCTCGTCTTCGACTTTTACCCGGTCACCGCGATCATGATCGTGATGCTCGCACTGCTCAACGACGGCGCGATCTTGTCCATCGCCTACGACAACGTCCGCTACCGCAACGAGCCCGAAGCCTGGAATATGCGGATGGTGCTTGGGATTTCCACCGTGCTGGGGATCCTCGGCGTCGTCTCCGCCTTTGGCCTGTTCTACCTCGGCGAACGCGTTTTCGATCTTGACCGCGACCACGTCCAGACCCTGATGTATCTGAAACTCTCCGTCGCCGGGCACCTCACGATCTTTTTGACCCGAACCCGTGGACCATTTTGGTCCATCCGCCCCGCCCGCATCCTCCTGTTCGCTGTCCTCGGCACGCAGGCCATCGCCACGTTCATCGCCGTCTACGGGCTGTTCATGGCCCCCCTCGGCTGGAAATGGGCAGCCGTCGTCTGGGCATACGCCCTCGTCTGGTTCCTCATCAACGACCGCATCAAACTCCTCGCCTACCGCATCCTGGATCCGGCGAAAAATACGAAGAGATCGTCCGAACCACTGCGCGACCCGAGCTCCGCGGGTCGGGGCTCGAGCGGCCGGCCTAGCGCCGCATGAGAAGTCGCTGAGGGTTTCGCGATCAGCGCGTGATTGCCTGCGCAGCGGGTAGTCCGAGACAGACAGGTCAACAACGTCGCCGGTGATCGCCGGTCGGCGCGCAGATCTAAAGGCGAACCACCGATTCGGGATAGTCGACAATATCTAGCGCAACCCATTGATGCCGTCCTAGGGAAACCCGAAGACCCGCCTGACATTCCAATCCCGCAACCGCGCCAGTCGCGCAACCGCGCCAATCAAACTACATGCATGTCACATGCTCTCACTTCTGCATATCATGCGTACCGCATCAACTGTGGTTAGTGTGAAGAGTGACGACGGCGTGTCGGGTCTTCAGGAAGGGACATTCGTGCGACCGCAAACGCACCACAGGACTGCCCACGGCCGCCTGTGGTCCGCCGCGGATTGTTCTCAGAAGATTTCGCACGAGAAGAAGGTGATCGACGAAGACTGTCAAGAACATGCAACCGCCGACGGCCCTGCGCCGCGTCGCATACCGGCTGCCGATTTACGTGTACCGACTCGGGCTCGGATGGCTGTTCGGCGGACGGATCATGTTGCTCAATCACACTGGCCGAATCTCCGGCAAGCGGCGGCAGGCCATATTGGAGGTCGTCGAGCATGACCGGGCCGACGGCAGCTACGTCGTCGCGTCAGGCTGGGGATCGGCCGCAGCCTGGTATCGCAACGTGCTGAAGACTCCGGAGGTCAGTATCGAGGTCGGGCGGACAACGCTACCCATGGTCGCGCTGCCGCTCACCGAGGACGAGGGTGCCGAGGTCTTCGCCCGCTACGCCACACGACACCGGGTGGCGGCCAAACTCCTGCTGCCCCGCGTGCTGGGATTCACCGTCGACGGCTCGGCATCGGACTTCAGGGAGGTCGGACGCCGATTGCCCTTCATTCGGTTCGTCACCCCAACGTAGTTGTGCACCTGGATCGTTCGTACGCAGAATAGGCCCGCGGTCAGCCAGCTCAGACACAGCCGAGCTCAGTCGACCAGCTTCTGGATCTCGTTTCGATAGCGGGCCTTTTCGGCCGCACGTAGCGGTGGAGCAAATGACACGACAACCGTCTCCACCTGATACAAACCTCGTTCTGCCGCGTACCGCTGCGCCTCAGGTGTGCTCGCGAATGATTCGACCCGAAGCGTATCGGTGGTGATCGACTGCCGGCAGCCCGCCGCGGCACAGTCTTGCGCGGTCGTATCAAGAGGATTCGGGACCTCAAACCCCGCGCTGTTCAAGGCGTTGACGAGTCCACGCGCGGTCAAAGCCTGTGCCTCTCCGGCGCGCGGGAAGCCGGCCTGCGTAGACGCGCTTCCCGCCTCGCTGGCCGATGGCGCTGATCCACTGGACACGGCGCTCGCGCAGCCGGAAAGCACAATCACACCGGCCGCCAGACATGCCGCACCCGCCGACGATGGCCGACGGCGTCGAACGTGCGAAGTTGCACCATACCTGCGCGACCACACCACCGCGTTCTACTCCTCTCAGGCCCCGGTCGAGCCGTGATGGGCCCTATCCCCGACGCCCAGAAAGGGCGTGTCGAAGTGCAGTATTTGCATACAACATACGGTGTAATCCGCATATCATGCGAACTGCATGACACTTCGCCGACGCGGGTACAGCCCGAGGCAGCGGCGTACCGAGGCCTCAACCAGGCGGTGTGCCGGGTTGGTGGTCCCATTACATCGCGGCCCTGCCGGACGGCGGGGTGACCACGTATTGCCTTTGCCCGCAACACGATCTCTGACCAGCAGAAGTCCGGTCACCGCGACCGCACACAGAAAGGACCGACTATGACGTCACCACGTGCCGTCATGATCACGGGAGCCAGCGCCGGGATCGGCCGGGCGAGCGCTCGGATGTTTAGCGCACGCGGTGACCGCGTCGGATTTCTGGCCCGCGACCGCAGCGGACTGGACGGCGCTGTCAAGGACGTCGAGAACGCGGGCGCCCAGGCGCAACCCATTCCCCCGCCGCCGGCACACGAACGCCGCCGCGACGCGCTAGCAACGACACCGTTTGCCGTGCTCCCGGGTGAGCGGTGGCTAGCAGCCAGGACCCGCCGGGCGCGCAACGCGGGCCATCCGGCAAGTTGGCCGCCGGCGGCCAACCGTGAGGTTTCGGCGGGATGAAGATCGCGATCAGCGGCGCCGGTGTGGCCGGCCCGGCGCTCGCGTATTGGCTGCATCGAACCGGACACACTCCCACCCTGATCGAACGGGCGTCGCAGTTCCGGACCGGCGGCTACGTGATTGATTTCTGGGGCCTCGGGTACCGCGTCGCGCAGCGGATGGGGATCGAGTCGGCCGTCCGCGACGCCGGATACCAGATGCGCGAATTGCGCCTGGTCGACCGAGAGGGTCGCATCGAGACCAGCGTCGACGTCGACGCATTCCGGCGCGCCACCGACGGAAAGTACACCAGCATCACCCGCGGCGACCTGGCTGCGGCCATCTACGGGACCATCGAGAACGATGTCGAGGCGATTTTCGGAACCAGCATCACCGCCATCGACGAGCAGCCCCACGGCGTTCAGGTGGAATTCGACACCACGCAGGCACGTGAGTTCGATCTGGTGATCGGCGCCGACGGATTGCATTCCACCGTACGCGAATTGGCGTTCGGCCCCGAGCCGTGCTTCGAGCACTACCTCGGCTGCCTAGTCGCGGCCTGCGTCGTTGACGGCTATCAGCCGCGCGATGAACTGGTCTATGTGACCCACAATTTGCCCGGCCGTCATATCGGACGGTTCACCTTGCGCGGCAACCGCACCCTCTTCTTTTTCATATTCCGATCCGATCACCTACACGACGTCGGCGACATCACCACCGCCAAGGCGCGGCTACGGCGCGAGTTCGCCGACGCCGGCTGGGAATGCCCGCAGATACTCGCCGCACTCGACGACGTCGATGATCTGTATTTCGACGTCGTGAGCCAGATCAAGATGGATCGCTGGTCGCGGGGACGCGTACTGCTCATCGGAGATGCGGCTGCCTGCGTGTCACTGCTCGCCGGCGAAGGAACGGGTCTGGCCATCACCGAGGCCTACGTCCTGGCCGGCGAACTTGCCCGTGCGGACAACGACTATCACCGAGCCTTCCCAGCCTACGAGGCGCATATGCGCGCCTTCATCGAGGACAAACAGGCTGGCGCACGCAAGTTCATCTCGTTCTTCACACCGCGGACTTCGCTGGGCATCCGGACACGCAACCTGGCAATGCGGGCAATGAACATCCCCCCGTTTGCAGATCTGCTGTTAGCACGCACATTCGTTGATCATTTCCAGCTGCCCGACTATGCGATATGACTGACGGGCCGCCAAAGCGTCACCACGGATCAAGGTCGAACTGCCCACGTCATTACCGCGGCGCTGCCCCTTCGGAATCGGCGGCTCGGGCGGAGTGTTCGCAGCCGCGATCACCGCGGTCGTCATCATTTTCGAGCTAACCGGGGAGTACTCGAGGCGTGGGAACCGGACCCGTCCGGTCCTGCCGCGCGCGGTCGGACAGCTCCCGATGGGCATCGGTGAACGCCCGGGTGCCCTGGACCAGCGCGGCACGGTCGACATCGCTCATCAGCGCAGCGACCTCCCCGAAGGCCTGCACCCGCAGTGCCACCAGCTCGTCGAGGACGGCGCGCCCGGCATCGGTGAGTTCCAGCAGAGTTGCACGCCGATTGGTAGGCGACACGCCGCGGGTGATGTAGCCGGCGTCGGCGAGGCGGTCACTGAGTCGACTCGCAGTTGACGACAGCAGATCAAGGTCGTCGCCGAGTTCGGTGACCATGCTCGGACCCAGGCGTTCCAGGGACTGCAATGCGCGCAAGGCCGCCAGCCCGATCCGCTTCTCCATGTGCTCGAGAACAGAAACGTTCAACGCGAGCAGCCCTCGGGTGGCCAGCTCGAGTTGTACCGGGAAGTCATCGGCAACGGCTTTGGAAGCCGCGGGCCCGCCGCTGCGCTTCTTCGATACAGCCATGCGGGTCCTAATCGTTTGTAGGGATGGGTTCCGGCCGGTGGCCGGTCCCGTTTCTTGAAGGGTCTGCCGCCAGGTGATGCCTGGTTGGTCCCGGCGTACGACGTCTTACGAAAGAACGGCGCGCCTGGCGGCAACCCCTGTTCGATGGTGGTGGGATTCCGTTGCCCGAGCCCGCCGCAGGGTTGACTTCCCGATAGTTGTTCCCGAGCCCTGAGCTCTTCGACAGAACGAAGTCCTGCGGCGTGCTGGAGTCACGGACGGCTAGTGAGATGACGGACCTTGGAGTCCTGCGATTAGGGCGCCGCGTGAATCCACCGGTAACGGCATGACCATCGAACGAAGGAGTGATGACACCTTGGGACTGTATTGCGGAATTGATTGGGCCACAGACCATCACGACGTCGCCATCATCGACAGCGACGGACATGTAGTGGCCCGCGGACGAGTCAGCAACGACGCGCCCGGTTTCTCCGCGTTGTTGACACTGCTGGCCGAAGCCGGCGACAGTGCCGCCGATCCGATCCCGGTCGGCATCGAAATCGACCACGGTCTGTGGATGGCTGCGTTGCGGGAAACTGGCCGGGTGATCTATCCGATCAACCCGCTGGCCGCCTCGCGTTACCGAACGCGGTACTCGGTGTCGGGAGCCAAATCCGATGCCACCGACGCGGTGCTGCTGGCCAACATCGTGCGCACCGACCCCGACGCGCACCGGCCACTGCCCGCCGACACCGAAGCAGCCCAGGCAATCCGAGTGCTGGCCCGGGCCCAGCAGGACGCCGTCTGGGCACGCCAGCAGGTCGGCAACCAAGTCCGTGACCTGCTCAAAGAGTTCTACCCCGCAGCGATCGTGGCCTTTGCCGACCTCGACGGCGGGTTGACCCGCCCCGACGCCCGCGCCATCCTGGCCGCCGCACCGACACCGGCGCAAGCAGCCAAGCTCACTCCGGCGCGACTGCGTCGACTGCTCACCAAAGCCGGCCGCAAACGCTACCTCGACCGCGACATCGCTCGACTGCGAGAGGTTTTCAGCGACACCTACCTGC
>NZ_SRLQ01000012.1 GCF_004745805.1 Mycolicibacterium sp. CH28
TCGAAGAAGTAGATCGTCTGGCCGCGGGTGATGCCGTGCCGGGTCGGGCCCACATCCACCGATACGTCGTCCATCGCGAAAAGATCACCGGCACGCAGGATTTCGCTCCAGTCGCTCAGGTGAAACGCGAAATGATGCAGCTTTCCATTGGGACCCTTGATCAGGGCGATGTCGTGCGGGGTGTTGCCGCAGAACAGCCAGGAGCCCATCAGCTCGCCGTCGTCGGACTGGTCGGTCACCCACCGCTCGGCGGGCCGGAAGTCCAGGACTTCCTTGAAGAACCGTTCCGAGGTGTCCATGTCTTCGCAACAGATCAGGGCGTGATCGACCCGCGGGACCCCCACCCCGACCAGGTCGCGCGGCCAAGCCTCGGGGTTGAGTACACCGGTTGCCGTCCCGGTCTGCTCGGCCTCATGGTAGAGCTCGAGAATGTGGTCAGACGGCAGCACGATGCGCAATCCGTCACTGATGGCGAGGTTTTCGCCCTTGCTCATTCGCTCGGTGATAGCACCGAACGCCTGGGCCCGCTTCTCGTAGGTCTCGATGTCCTCCGGGCGCTCCACCTTGTAGCCGAGCTTCACCAGGCCGACGCCACCCTCCTCGAGGACAACCGAGTGGTGGTCATACTCGTCCCACGCCTTCAGGAAAACCTTGCCGGGCTGCTCGGCCACCTTCTGAAGGCCCAGGGTGTGGCAATAGTGGCTCAACGCATCGTCCATGTCGGTAACCCGGGTGTGGACGTAACCCAAACGCATGACACTCATTCGACTGTGGTTCCTTTCGATTGGAGACCGGCAGCGGACCTGATACCGCCGGCCAGCCGGAAGATTCCGGCACGGCGAAGCTGGTCATCGTCGCCGAGCCGGATCACGACGTCGGTGACGGGAACTGCCCGACAGGTCAGACAGACGCCGCCGGCACGATCCCCCTCCGGCAGAACGGATTCGGCAACGGTTTTCGGGTAGGTCACCTGACCGGAGACCAGGTGTACTTTGCAGACTCCGCAGCCGCCGCGCCGGCAGCCGAACTTGAAGGAGTAGCCACGCCGGCACAGTGCGCCCAGGATGGCTTCGCCCGGCAACGCTTCGACTTCGGCGTCGTACCCCTCGACCGCCACCGTTGGCATATCAGCCGACCTGGAACGACAGGGTGTGCTTGTGCCCGATCCCGAGTTCGGTCAAGGATGCATCGTCGCGGACCCGCAGTGGGCTGTCGTCGATGAACCAGTCCCGTTCCGAACCCGGCTCGAAGTCTGGGTCGGAGGCAGCCCACGGTTCGAGAACGCCAGTGACGAACTCGCCGAACGGCATCGCCTTGGGGACCCGGAAGGTGGCCGCCGAGGCGAGGAACGTATTGTCCCGCCACCAGACGTGCACGAGCTGATCGTCACCGTAGAGCTCGACCCGGGACCGGGATGGGAACTTGTACTCCCCGATTGCCCGCACGCTCATGTCAGCCACCCACCTTTGCGGTCTCGACGCCGGATCCGTTGTGCCAGCCGACCCAGTTCCGATGGTCGATGGACCCGAGGTACTCGCCACCGTCGCCGTCTTCGATGCCGTACCAGTCGAGAACCTCGGGGACGCTCGGCCCGCCACAGTTGCCCTGGAAGATCTGATGGACCGGCAGCCAGGCCTGCACATACTTCTCCGGCTCACGCTCGAAGATCCACTGGCAGCCGTCGGAGCAGAAGTTGTAGTTCTCGCCCTCGAACTCGGTGTTGCGCTGGCAGAGCTTGTTCGGGTCACCGGGCTCGGTCAGAAACATCGGCAATTGGCACACCTGGCACAGCTGCGGCAGGCCTTGGAAGAAGATCCGGCCACCGTTCTCGGCGGCGCGGGCCGCCTTCTCCCACTTGGGCCGGAAGATGGTGTCGAACGTGCCCGGGTACTGCTCGGCGAACCAGTCCATCTCCTCGGGCTCGGGGATGGTAGTGGTGAACGCCGCAGCGAAGGAGAACTGGTACAGCGTCCAATAGACCTGATGGCTGTAGATGTCCTTCTCGGCGATCGCATGCTCGACGTGGCGGGGCGGCTTGATGCCGTAGTAGGCCAAGTCCGGGAAAAGCCCATTGAGCATTTGCTTTTCGAAGTACAGCTCGAAGGCTTCCTTCCAGCTGATCACCTTCTTGGGCAGCATGTAGTCCATCATTCCGGCGATCAGCGAGGTCAGCCGATACCCGCGCCAGAACCACTTGTCGATCCAGGCCTGCACGATCGGGACATTGGCCTCGTCCTGCTCGAGCAGGAATTTGATGGCCTCCAACCCAAAGGTCATGTGCCGGCTCTCGTCGCTCTGCGCCGAGAACCCGAACGTCATCGTCGACAGGTCGCCGTTGAAGCTCGCGCCACTCATGAACGGAACGAACAGCAGGTTGGTAAGCAGGTATTCGAACGAGAATCCAATGGCGATCAAGAACTCGAACGGGCCTGCGGTCACGGCGTCCTCGAAGAACGACTTGGGCACCGACAGGTACCAAACCCGGTCGAACTGGTCGAAGGAGTTATGCAGGCCGCTGTAATACTTGTTGTAGTTCGACAGTGTGTGGATCTGCGTCTGCGCGTGCCGCATCTCGTCGAGCGACTGGCACAACGCCGCGAACCGCGGCCCTGCCCCGTTGAGTTCGCGACCCAGATAGGCGAAATGGCGGTGCGCGGTGTACTCCAACGAGGTCACGCCCTGCAGGAACAGCTTCATCGCGTTGAGGTAGCGGGCATCGGTCAGGCTCAGGTGCCCCTGGGACTGGGCGAACCCGTCCAGCACGGCGTAGAGCCGCTTGTCCTTCTCGGCCTGGTACTTGAAGTACGAGTCCACGGTGAGGCGGAACGGATCCTCCCACTTCGACCAGTCATGAACCTTGATTCCCTCAAAGGTGGTGTGCGGGAACATATCGTCCTCGCTCACGTAGGTGGGGTCCCAGGACAGATCGCGAGTCAGCGCCGAGTAGCGCGCCTTCATTGACATCTTCGCCATGGCTATTTCCCTCGGGATTCGTTGAATAGATTGATCATTGGTGACTAGTGGTCCCAGCTGATGACGATCTCGTCGTCGTCGTAGTCGCTGATGTTGCCGTAGTAGGAAACAATCGACAGCTGGAATTCGTGGGTCTCCCACTCCCTACCCAGCTCGTCCTCGATGCTCTCGCGCTTGATCACGAGCTTGCCCGGCGCGTTCACCTTGATCAGTCCGGGTAGATGTGTCACCCGCATACCGGGGTTGTCCTTCTCGATGGCGCTCACCATCCGTCGGACATCCTCTCCGGACTCCTGCAGATCGACGCCGACCTCGCGCACAGTGGTCATCTCAGCCCTCAATTCCGATGGTGCGCAACGCCTCATTGACCGTGTCGGACGTGCTGGCGACGAATTTCTCGGCGCCCACATCCGCGATGGAGTCCATCTCCTGAGCCAGATCGATGACTGCGGCAGTGGCCTGCGGCAGGCACTTCGCGACAGTCGCCTGCAGGGCTTCGATGTTGGCCTTGCCGTACTCCGGATCGTTGACCCATGCGCTGATCAGCGGATTGAGCCACTTGCGCTGATCGGTCCACCAGACACCGAGCTGCTGAATCAGCAGGCTGTAGGCGCCGGCACCACCGAGCAGAGCCGCCTCGTCGAGGTGCGCAGTGAGCAGGGGGAAGATCATCCGGTCACACAGGTCCAGACCGAAGTTCGACAGGGCCCAGTCCCGCTCGACCAGCAGTTCCTCGATCAGCCGCCGCAGGCCCTGCAGGTTGGGATCGTCCAGCCACGCGGGCTTGGTGGTGGCCAGCACTGCATCGGAGTTCTCGCCGAGGGCAATGCCGATCCGGCTGAGGATCTGCGCGTTGCCAATTCGATCGAAGGACGCGTAGGTGAAGACCTGTTCGATGGTGGTGCCATAGGCGAACCGGCCACCCTCGACATTGATCAGCTGCGCTCCGGACTCGTAGTAGCGCAGTGGCAGAACAGTTTTGGCCACAAGATCCTGCCAGGGCTGCGGCATCTTGGTCAGCAGACCACGGTCGACGACGTAGCTCAGGTTACGGCCGAAAGCCTCGTGCAGAGCGGCTCGATTCACCACATATGGCGTGTAGTAGAACTGCCGCGGATCGGTGTAGGCGTCGGGATCGGACAGCTTCAACGCCGTGTACTCGGGGTCGTAGATGTCATGCTCCGGATCCCACAACGGCCGGTAGTGGAAGTGCTCGGTGGACTGAATGCCGACCGAACCCTCCTCGTAGCGGGTTGCCGGCCGGTCACCATAACGCTTGACCAGCGGGGTGAACGTCTGGCGAACAGGCTCGATGACCTGCTGGCGAAGCTCGAACTGCACGGACAGCCTCCGGATTCCTAGAGGTGGCTCGGGTGGGTTAGCAACAGAATGTCGATGCGACGGCGATCACAGTGCCAACGTTCCGGTTTACGGAACGGCCACCTCATCGGGGTCTTCCTGACCGCTTCCGATGAGCAGCAGGACCAGCTTTTCGACCTGGTCTGCGCCGGTCAGCTCGACGTTGCCCAGGTGCCGTGAACCGATCCCGTACAGATGGCCGACTGCCGTGTCGTGACCGATGTTGGTGACGATCCGGGCATGACGCTGTCCGTAGGACATCGCGAAGGACAGCGCTCCGGCCTTCACCTCGTCCGTCAGCTCGATGCGCGCTAGGTCGTTGGCTGCCAGCACGACGTTGGCCTCACACACCAGTTGCTCCGCCAATGACCGGCATTCGACATGTCCGTCGGCGCCGATTGCGGCCGGCAGTCGTCGGCTGGCCTGAATCTCGGGCAGGTCGACGTCGGCCGGAAGGTCCAGAACGTCGCTCACCCGCAGCATGAAGGGGGTCATGGCCCGATTGTGGGTCGGTGTGACCGCCGTCTCTCCGGCCGGTTCCACGTTGCGGAACGCAGCCGGCGCTGGCGCTAGGCCCTCCACCGTTCCCGCTTGCGGAACAAATCCGGCGACTGCCGTGACGTGATTGCGATAGTTCCGATCACGAAGTGTGACGCAAACCACGAGGGTCCCCTGCCCTCGACGCACGAAGAAAGGCTGAGCTGATGCCGCAACTAGCCCGTTCGGACTGGTATGAGCTGACCCGAGACATGAACTGGAACTTCTCCTACGTCACCGACGAGCAGGTGTTCCCGGAGGAGATGTCGGAGTCCTTCGGCGTACCCAAGGAGTCTTGGTGGACGTGGGACGAGCCCTACAAGATCACCTACCCGGAGTACGTGCACATCCAGGCCGGCAAGGACACCAGCGTCTACGCCATCAACTCGGTGGTGAACCGCTCCAAGCTCTACGAACAACTCGACCCGGGCTGGAAGTCGGCAATCCTGGCGCACTACGGCGCGATCGCGGTGGCCGAGTACACCGCCGGCATGGGCGAGGCCAGGATGGGACGGTTCGGCCGGGCCGCGGCCTGGCGCAACATGGCCATGTACGGCACTCTCGACGAGACTCGGCACGGCCAGATCCAGACTTACTTCCCCTACACGTTGCTGGCCAAGGAGCCCAAGGCCGACTGGGCGCACAAGGCGTACCACACCAATGAGTGGGGTGTGCTCGCGGCGCGATCGCTATTCGACGACATGTTCGCCGGCAATGACGCCGTCTCGACCGCCATCCAGCTCACCTTCTGCTTCGAGACCGGCTTCACCAACCTGCAGTTCCTCGGAATGGCCGCCGATGCAATGGGAGTCGGCGACATCGAGTTCAGCTCACTGATCTCTTCGATCCAGACCGACGAGGCGCGGCACGCCCAGCAAGGCGAGCCGACGATGAAGATCCTTATCGAGAACGGCCGCAAGGACGTCGCCCAGAAGCTGATCGACCACATGTTCTGGCGGTCGTGGAAGATCTTCTCCCTGCTGACCGGGTTGTCGATGGACTACTACACCCCGCTCGAACACCGCAGGCACTCGTTCAAGGAGTTCATGGCGGAGTGGATCAACAAGCAGTTCGTCGATCAGTTCACCGACTTCGGCCTTGAACTGCCCTGGTACTGGAATGACCACTACCAGAAGGAAATCAACTGGCTGCACCACGCCTATCACCTCGGCGTGTGGTTCTGGCGCCCGACCGTGTGGTGGAACCCGGACGCCGGCGTCTCACCACAGGAGCGCGACTGGCTGGAAGAGAAGTACCCCGGCTGGAATGACTCGTTCGGCAAGTATTGGGACGTCATCACCGAGAACGCCCGCTCCGGCAATATCGCGATGACCTACCCGGAGACGCTGCCGATGGTGTGCAACATCTGCCATGTGCCGGTGTGCACCCCGGCCGGATTCAACGCCGGGTATCTGGACAGCCCGGCGCCGCTGATCCACGACCACAACGGCCGGCGCTACACCTTCTGTTCGGAGCCGTGCAAGTGGATCTTCACCCAGAGTCCGCACCGGTTCCAGGGCCACCTCGGCATCGTTGACCGGTTCCTGGCCGGCATGATCCAGCCGCCGGACCTCAACGGTGCGCTGGCCTACATGGGGCTCTCTCCGGAGGAGGCCGGCGTTGACGCCACCGACTTCGCCTGGGCTCACGAACCGGCCCCACTGATCATCGCTCGGTAAGAAGGGATTTCGGAAATGGCATTGATGCCCGTACAGGGCCAGGTCCTCGGTGACTTCGTCATCAACCTGGTGCCGATCGACAGCGACGACACGATGGACGTGGTGGCGGAGAAGATCGCGTATCACTCGGTGAACCGTCGAGTCGCCAAGCAGGACAAGCCGTTGCGGGTTCGCCACCACGGCCACGTCCTGCCGGTGGACGCGACACCGGCGAGCGCCGGGGTGGATCCCCTCGATTACCTCGAGGCCTTCTACTCGGACGGTGGCCAGTGACAGACGCCGACGTGCGCTGGTACGACGTCGCCGACGCCGACGAGGTATGGGAGGGCGAAGTCCTCGACTTCGACGTCGCGGGCGAGGAGGTCATGGTGGCCCACCTGCTCGGTGGCGATCTCCGGGCCTTTCAGGGAATGTGCCCGCATCAGGAGATCTCGCTGCTTGACGGCGAATGGGATCCCGACACAAGCGAATTGACCTGCGGTGGCCACGCCTGGGTGTTCGATCTGAAGACCGGCAAGGGCGTCAACCCCGCAGGATGCCAGCTCTTCCAATACCCGGTGCGGGTGACCGGCGAGAAGATCCAGGTCGGTGTTCCCCAGGACGGGCAGCGGCACTACAACCGCGACACCGTCAACACCACCAGCGCCCGCGAGGAGGCCAAATGACCACGACCGATGAGCATGTCAAACGGGTAGGACCGATCATGCGCGGCGTCGACGGCGAGTTGTGCGACGCCGTGATCAACGCGATCGAGGACGACAACCCGGACGCCGACGTGCAGGTCGACGACCAGGTCGGCTACGTCAAGATCACCACGCCGTGGCGCTGCCGGCTGACCCGCGAGTCCCTCGAGCGCGAACTCGGGCGGTCCTTCCGACTGGCCGATATCGAAACCAACCTGGCCGGGTTCGCCGGCCGCATCCTCGTCGGCGACGACGAGATCGTCTGGCATCTGGATAGAGAGGCATGATCGTGGCCACCAATCGGCGCGCTACTAAGACCTGGAGCCTGCTCGGCGACGTCAAGCGCAAGCCCAGCCCCTATGAGGCGGTCACCGCCAAGTTCCACTACCACTTCCGCCGTGATCCGGCACCGTTCGAGATGGACCCCGAGACTCCGCTCAACAAGTGGTATCTGCGCTATCGCGAGGGGTCGCCGCTGCAGGTAGACGACTGGGAGCAGTTCCGCGATCCGTACAAGCTGACCTACAAGGACTACGTCGCCACCCAACGCGACCGGGAGACGTTCGTCGACGGTCTCATCGACCAGGCAGAAGCGGCTCACGTCGCCCGTCAGCTGAGCCCGGGCTGGATCGCCACTCTGCGAGATGTTCTCGTACCGCTGCGCTTTCCGCTGCATGTACTGCAGATGGCGGCACTCTATGTCGGTCAGGTGGCACCGTCGTCGTTCATCACCAACTGCGCCTATTTCCAGGCCTCCGATGAGCTCCGCCGCATCCAGCGGCTCGCCTATTGGACCAAGGTGCTGTCGGTGTCCCACGGTGACGAGCTCGCCCAGACCGCAACCGCCCGGGGGCCGTGGGAATCGGCGCCGCAGTGGCAGCCATTGCGAAAGGTGCTCGAAGAGATGCTGATCGCCTACGACTGGGGTGAGGCGTTCACGGCATTGAACCTCGCGGTCAAGCCGATGATCGATGCGCTGATAAACGAGCAGTTCGCGGCGCTGGCAGCGGCGAACGACGATCCGTTCCTGTCGGCATTGCTCACCGAATTCGAGCTCGACAGTCGGCGCAGTCAGGATTGGACACAGGCTTTGGTGGCCTACGCCGTCGACCGCGACACGAACCTGCGTGGCGTCTTCGACGGCTGGCTGGCGCGCTGGCAGCCGGCAGCCAAGGCTGGGATCGATGCCCTGACACCGCTTTTCGGCGGCGCCCCGACCCCGTTGGCGCCGGAGCTGGTGTCGGGCAACGTGGCAAGCCGCTATACGAACGTCATCGAAGAATGCGGGTTGACCGTCCACACCCAGACTCTGGCCTGAAGCCGACCCTGGAGAAAGTGAGTAAGTCTGTGACCCAAACGCTCGATGTCGCGCGGCGTTCCCACTGGGCGGTGCTGCGGCTGTTGACGGTGGCTCTTGCCGCCGTCCTGGTGTTGCCCGCCGTCCTCCCCCAGCCCCCGGCGTCCGCCGACGAGACCAAGTACTTGGATTTCTACACCCCGCCGGCGCCGCTACCCGCCGGCAAGCCCGGTGATCTGATTCGTTCGGAACCGATGCGCTTGGTGTACGAACCGTCGGGTCAGCTCGGCAGTTGGGTCGCCACGGGGACGCGGATCATGTACCGCACCACCAACGCCAAGGGCGAGCAGGTGGCCGCAACCGGGGTGTATCTGGAGCCGGACAACCCGTGGACCGGCAAGGGCCCCCGGCCCTTGATCGCCTACGCGCCCGGCCCTTACGGCATCGGTGAGCAGTGTGCGCCATCGCGGCTGATGGATCAGGGCATCCACTTCTCGCAGGGATTCGACCTGACGTTCAACTACGAGGAGACGTTCCTGGCCACGATGGTCGCCCGCGGCTACGCCGTCGTCGTCGCCGACGGCGTCGGCATGGGTGTGCACATCCCGGGCGGACCGGAATTCGCCAACCGCCTCTCGGCTGGCACCGGCCTGCTGGACGCGGCTCGGGCGGCCAAGAAACTGCCGGGGACATCCTTGGATCCCCATGGGCCGGTGGCATTCTGGGGCTGGCTGACCGGTGGTCAGGCCGCCGGGTCGGCGGTTGAGCAAGCCGCCAGCTACGCACCAGAGCTCAACATCGTCGGTGCGGCGCTGAACACCCCGGTGGCCAATCTGTCCCTGATGCCGCCGTTCCTCGACGGCAACCTCTTGGTCGGCGCGCTGGGCTACGTGCTCAACGGCATCGTCAACGCCTACCCCGAGACCGCGTCATTGCTGATGGGAACCCTGACCGATCGGGGTGCGCACTTTGTGCAATGGTCGAGCTACATCTGCCTGGTGCAGTCGGTGGCGGACTTTGGATTCCGGCACTTTTACTTCCCCGACAACACCGGATGGTTCAACGTCGACCCCGCCCAGCTGTTCGGCAATGACCCGGTCAAGAGCCTGCTGCTGGCCCAGAACCTGGGATCACTGAAACCGACTGGACCGGTGTATATCTCGACCAATCGGTACGACACGTTCAATCCCTACCAAGCCTCAGTGGACCTGGCGAATCAATGGTGTTCGCAAGGGGCGGACGTGCAGCTGTGGACCAATGAGGAGCCACCGTTCCTGAACAAGGTGTCGGTGAACACCCTGTTGCCGTACTTCGTCGACGGGGAGCGCTCCATGCAGTGGGTGGCCGACCGGTTCAACGGTGTGCCCACCACGCCCAACTGCGGTCACGTGGACTCCAACGTCTGACCCCCAACACTGATTGCGGCGCCTCTCGCACGTGGGAGGCGCCGTAATCTGTTTTGACCACCACGTCGAGGATCGCCGATGCCACCCACCGCTCATGAGCAGACCGTCGTCACAGTGCTCCATCCCGGTGCGATGGGAGCCGCTGTCGCCAGGCAGGCGATGCTCGGCGGTGCAACGGTTCGATGGGTCTCGGCCGGACGGAGCTCGCCGACCCGAAAGCGCGCTTCGGACGCCGGGTTGCAGGAGTACGGCGAGCTTTCGGCCGCCCTCGACGGTGCGGACGTCGTCCTGTCGATCTGCCCGCCCGCCCACGCAGAGGAGGTGGCACGGGCCCTGCCCGGGTACGCCGGGATCTACGTCGAGGCGAACGCGATAGCGCCGTCCCGTACCCGGCACATCGCCACACTGCTGCCGCGTGCCCGGGTAGTCGACGGCGGCATCATCGGCGAACCGCCTTCCCAGGCCGGTACCACCCGGCTATACCTGTCCGGGCCGGCCGAGGGTGTGCCGGAGTTATTCACCGGCACGGCCCTGGAAGTCGTCACCCTTGATGGCGGTATCGGCCAGGCCTCCGCACTGAAGATGGCCTATGCGTCGTACCAGAAGATCAGCCGGGCCCTTGCCGCAGTGGCGCACGTGCTGGCCCGTGAGTATGGAGTGGATGAACAACTGGCTCACGAGGCCCAGTTACTGCGGAGCTTCCCGCTTGCCGAGACAGGTCAACTCCCCGGCGTGGCAGCCAAAGCCTGGCGGTGGGCGCCGGAGATGCGGGAGATCGCCGCCACCCTCGATGCTGCCGGGCTGCCCGACGAGCTGGCGCTCGGCGCGGCGGCCGTGTTCGAGCGCCTGGCCGCGGCCAAGGACGACCAACTCGGCATCGACGCGGTCCTGGACATGCTGCGCGCCCGCCGACAGTAACGCCACGGCGAAAAACCGCGCTCCGTAGCGCCACCAGGTTACTGTCGAGCAGCCAGTGCGAGGTTGAGTCGGCGAATGATGTCGCCCGGGACATCCTGGGCCGTCACCCGGATGACAATCCAGCCCAGTTCGAGCAGTGCCTCATGGCGATGGATGTCTCTGGCGAACTGCCTGCGGTCGGTGCGGTGGTGGTCACCTTCGTATTCGACCGCGATCCTGAGGCTCTCGTAACCCATGTCCACCTCGGCGATCAACGCACCGTATTCGTTGTGGACCGCGATCTGGGTCTGCGGTGGAGGGAGGCCCGCACGGACGATCAGCAGCCGCAGCGCCGTCTCCCGTGGCGATTCAGCGCCGGGATCGACGAGATCGAGCGCGGCGCGGGCCTTGCGGATACCACGTCGCCCGCACAGCCGTTCGGCCAGCAGCACGATGTCGGGGACCTTCAGCCGCGTCGCCCGGGCCAGCGCGTCGACGGCCGCGATGGCAGTGTCGGCGGGGTACCAGCAGAGCAGATCCAGGGCCGTGCGGGTCGGAGTTGTGACGGCCATCCCCCGTCGCTGGCAGATCTCGTCGGCGTCCAGCCACCCGCCGCGGGCGATGACACCGGGGGTGCGCCGGTGATTGACGTCGTTGACCTCGGCCGGCCGCGCGTTGCCGATCCACTTGGCGCCGTGGACGGCCGAAGCCGAAAATCCCACCAGCACTCCGCGGCGACGGGAGCGAAGCCAGCACGCCTGCGCCCGCGCTATCGGCGTGAGTTCGGCACCCGCGGCAAGGTAGACGTCGCGATGGACGGCAACGAACTTCGTCCGCAACTGATACCGGGTCAGGGCGCCGGACGCCAGGGCCTCACTACCGAGGAACGGCTCATCCATGCCGGGAGTCTGCCGCCGACCACCGACAATCCGCCGACAGTAACGCCACGGCGAAAAACCACGCTACGTAGCGCCACCAGGTTACTGTCGACGCCGAGACCCTCAGCCCAGGATCAGGCCCGAGGTCGGCACCCCGGTGCCGGCCGTGACGAGCACGTGCTCGACGTCGGGTACCTGGTTCACCGAGGTACCCCGCAGCTGACGCACCCCCTCGGCGATGCCGTTCATCCCGTGGATGTAGGCCTCACCGAGCTGGCCGCCATGGGTGTTGATCGGCAGCCGACCGCCGATCTCGATGGCACCGTCGGCGATGAAGTCCTTGGCCTCACCCCAACCGCAGAACCCCAACTCCTCCAACTGAATCAGCGTGAACGGCGTGAAGTGGTCGTAGAGGATCGCGGTCTGGATATCGGTCGGCTTCAGCCCGGACTGCGACCACAGCTGCTTGCCCACCAGACCCATCTCCGGCAGGCCGTCCAGTTCGGGACGGTAGTAGCTCACCATCGAGTACTGGTTCGGGCTGGCCCCCTGCGCCGCCGCCTCGATAACCGCAGGCCGGTGCTTCAGGTCCTTGGCCCGCTCGGCGGACACCACCACGATGGCCACGCCGCCGTCAGTCTCCTGGCAGCAGTCCAACAGCCGCAGCGGCTCGGCGATCCACCGCGAATTCTGGTGATCCTCGATGGTGATCGGCTTGCCGTAGAAGTAGGCCTTCGGATTGTTGGCCGCATGCCTGCGGTCCGCCACCGAGATGGCACCGAAGTCGCGGCTGGTCGCACCCGACAGATGCATGTAGCGCTTGGCGATCATCGCGACCTGCGCCGCCGGCGTGGAGAGCCCATGCGGGTAGGAGAACGAGTTGTCCACGCTGGTCGAGTCCGCGCCCTGGATCAGCCGCAGCTGCACCTGGCCGAATCGCATACCGGAACGCTCGTTGAAAGCGCGGTATGCCACAACGCAATCCGCCACCCCGGTGGCCACGGCGATGGCCGCCTGCTGGACGGTGGCGCAGGCCGCACCGCCGCCGTGGTGGATCTTGGAGAAGAACTTCAGATCCCCGATACCGGTCGCCCGCGCAACGGCCACCTCGGTGTTGGTATCCATCGTGAACGTCACCATGCCGTCGACGTCAGCAGGGGTCAGACCGGCATCGTCAAGAGCGGCCGTTACCGCCTCTGCCGCCAACCGCAACTCACTGCGTCCGGAATCCTTGGAGAAGTCGGTCGCGCCGATCCCGGCGATCGCCGCCTTCCCTGACAGTTCACCGGGCATCAGGCGTTTCCTCCGATGGTCTGTGATGAGCGCTCGCGCGAAGAACCGATGGTCAGCGTCGACGTCGCGATCACATGGTCGCCGAGACTATTGCTGCCAACAACTTTCACCGTGATCACCCCGTCCTCGACGGCGGTCACCTCGCCTCTGAAGGTCACCGTGTCATAGGCGTACCACGGCACGCCGAGCCGCAGCCCGATCGACTTGATGACGGCGTTGGGGCCGGCCCAGTCGGTGACGTAACGCTGCACCAGTCCGGTGTCGGTGAGGATGTTGACGAAGATGTCCTTGGATCCCTTGGCCTGCGCCTTGTCCCGGTCGTGGTGCACGTCCTGGTAGTCGCGCGTCGCGATGGCGGTCGAGACGATGAACGTCGGATCGCCATAGAGGGCCAGTTCGGGCAGCTTGGTGCCCACCTGAACAGAAGGTGCACTCACGATTGGGGCTCCCACGCGTACAGGGTCCAGGCCGGCCCATCTTCACCAGCCGGAAAGTCGATATAGGTTGCCTGGACCGGCATTCCGATCTCCACGGTCGCGGGGTCTACGCCACGCAGCTCGCCGAGCATCCGAACGCCCTCCTCGAGTTCGACGAGCGCGATCACGAACGGCAGCGTGCGGCCGGGCACCTTGGGCGCGTGGTGCACGACGAAGCTGAACACCGTCCCCTTGCCACTGGCCACGACGTAGTCGGTCGGCAATCCCGGCGCCTGCCATAGGGCGGGCACCGGCGGATGCTGCAGGCTCCCGTCCGGACGCTTCTGCAGGCGCAGCTCATGGGCGTTGACGCCGTCCCAGAAGAACTGGGTGTCCCTCGACGGCGCGGGCCGCATCATGAACGCCGGGTCCAGGTCGTCCGGAACGGAAGAAACCGGCTCGGCCTTATCGGCCGGTTTGAATTTCATGATGCGCCACATCATTTCGGCGACGTCCTCGTCGCCGACACTCCAGGTGATCTTCTGGGTGATGAAGAAGCCTTCACCGAGCGCGGTCACCTTGGGGCCGACGACGTCGGTCAGTTCGGCACTGACGCTGACCTCTTCGCCCGGGCGCAGGTACCGGTGATACGTCTGCTCGCAGTTGGTGGCTACTACGCCGATATAGCCGGCGTCATCGAACAGCCTGATGATCTTGCCGAGCGGATCGTCGTCGGGGCGGACACCGCCCAGGCCCATCATGGTCCACACCTGGATCATGGCGGGCGGTGCGACGATGCCGGGATGCCCGGCATCCTTGGCTGCGGCCTCGTCGACGTAGATCGGGTTCTGGTCGCCGAGCGCGTCGAGCCAGTGATCGATCATCGGCTGGTTGACCGGATGACGTCCGGTGCGCGGTTTGCTCTTCCCCTCGGCCTTGACCTTCTCCGCGGCCGTGCGGATGTCGTCGATCGCCGTCACCGGTGCCTCCTGCTCTTCGCGCAAGCGCTCATCTGTGCCCTCTGCTCTTCGCGCAAGCGCTCACCGGTGCCTCCTGCTCTTCGCGCAAGCGCTCATCTGTGCCCTCTGCTCTTCGCGCAAGCGCTCATCGGGGAACCCTCGGCACCTTCAGGCCCGACGCCGCGACCTGTTCGCGCATCACTTCGTTGACACCACCGCCGAAGGTGATGACGAGGTTGCGCTTGGTCTGCGAGTCCAGCCAGTCCAGCAGTTCGGCAGTCTCCGGCTCACCCGGATTGCCGTACTTGCCGACGATCTCCTCGGCCAGCCGGCCGATCCGCTGGATCCGCTCGGTCGAAAAGACCTTGGTGGCGGCGGCATCGGCGATGTCGATGGTTTCCCCGGAAGCCGCGACCTGCCAATTGAGCAGCTCGTTGACCCGCCAGATCGCCTTGATCTCGCCCAGCAGCCGCCGGACATCGTCGTGGTCGAGCGGTGTGACGCCGTTGCCACCGGGCTTGGAGGCCCATTCGTGAACCCGGTCGTAGATCCCGGCGACCTTACCGGCCGGTCCGAGCATCACCCGCTCGTGGTTGAGCTGAGTGGTGATCAGCCGCCAGCCGGCATTCTCCTCGCCGACCAGCATGTCGACCGGAACCCGAACGTCGTTGTAGTAGGTGGCATTCGTGTGGTGCGCACCATCGGACAGGATGATCGGCGTCCAGGAGTAGCCCGGGTCGGTGGTGTCGACGATGAGGATCGAAATCCCCTTGTGTTTCACGGCATCCGGATCGGTGCGGCAGGCCAGCCACACGTAGTCGGCGTCGTGTCCGCCGGTGGTCCAGATCTTCTGCCCGTTGATGATGTACTCATCGCCCTGTCGCACCGCGGATGTCCGCAGCGACGCCAGGTCGGTACCCGCTTCCGGCTCGGAGTAGCCGATCGCGAAGTGCACCTCACCGGCCAGGATCGCGGGCAGGAACTTCTTCTTCTGCGCCTCGGTACCGTAGACCTGCAGGGTCGGCCCGACGGTCTGCAACGTCACCGCGGGCAGCGGCACATCGGCGCGGGCGGCCTCGTTGACGAAGATCGACTGCTCGACCGGTCCGAAGCCGTGGCCGCCGAACTCCTTGGGCCAGCCCACCCCGAGCTTGCCGTCGGAGCCCATCCGCTTGATGATCGCCCGGTAAGCCTTGCCGTGCCGATCGATCTCCATCTCGGCCCGTTCCTCGGGCGAGATGAGATTCGAGAAATACTGCCGCATTTCAGCTTGCAGCTGCCGCTGCTCGGGGGTCAGTTCGATGAACATTGCGCTCCCACCAGGTCGAGGCGATACGACGGGCCACCCAGCAGACGAGTGAGGTCCTTGATCGTGGAGTAGTAGCGGTGCATCGGGTAGGTGATATCCATACCCATACCGCCGTGGAGGTGATGACAGGTCTGCATCACCGGTGGGGCCTGCGACGACAGCCAGTAGCCCAGGACATCGAGATCGTCGTCGGCGTCCCGGCCTTCGGAGAGCCGCCAGATCACCGAGTTGGAGGCCAAAGCCAGTGTGCGCGAAGCGATATAGACTTCGGCGAGCTGGGCAGCCACGGTCTGGAACGTCGACAATGGGCGACCGAACTGCTGACGGTTGGCCACGTAGTTGGCTGTGAGCTTCAGCGCCCCGGCTACCAGACCCGCCGCGAACGCGCCGATGGCGGCCAGCGCCAGCTGGTTGACCCGGTGGGCGGCCGCACCCGCGAGCACGGCGTCGGGTTCCACAGCCACATCGGTGAAGGTGACTGCGTACTCCTCACCGCCGGTGGAGGCGGGTGTCTTCGTCAGTCGCACACCATCGGCGCTCGGGGAGACCACCACAACGCCGCTGTCGGTCGTGACGACCAGCCAGGTGGCCTGCTCGGCGTAGGGAACCGCGACCTTGGTGCCGTTGAGCTTCCCGTTGGCCAGCTTGGTCGCCGGGCGGTCCGGCAGCGACGCGCCGGGCTCGTTGAGTGCCGCGGACAGGATCGCACCCTTGGCGACACCGTCGAGGAACCGATCCTGCTGTGCCTCGGAGGCCAGATCGAGCAGCGGAAGCACCCCCAGGCCCAGGGTGGCCAGCGCCGGGGAGATGGTGCCGTACCGGCCGATCTCGGTCAGCGCCGTCGTGATCTCCGGCAACCCGACCCCGTCACCTCCGAGCCGTTCCGGCACGCCGAGGGCTGCCACACCCCCGGAAACCAGTGCCTCCCAGCTATTGTCGCGATCCAGCACCGAGGTCACCACATCGGCGACAGCCTGTTGCTCTGGGTCGGGAGTGAAATCCACCCGAGTCCTCCTTGTGTTGTTGTCTAGAGTGCTGCGGGGGCCGGATTCGCCGCCTCCGCGGCGGGCGTGCTTCCGGTGTAGTCGACCTGCCAGTGCTTGATCCCGTTGAGCCACCCCGAACGTAACCGCTCCGGGGCCTCGACCGGGGCGAGATCGGGCATGTGGTCAGCAATCGCGTTGAACATCAGGTTGATCGTCATCTTGGCGAGGTTGGCGCCGACGCAGTAGTGGACCCCGGTACCGCCGAACCCGACATGCGGGTTGGGGTTGCGCAGGATGTTGAAGCTGTGCGGATCCTCGAACACTTCCTCGTCGAAGTTGGCCGACCGGTAGAACATCGCCACCCGCTGCCCCTTCTTGATCGTCACGCCGCCCAACTCGACGTCCTCGAGCGCGGTGCGCTGGAACGCGGTGACCGGGGTGGCCCAGCGGACGATCTCGTCGGCGGCGGTCTCGGGACGGTCCTTCTTGTAGAGCTCCCACTGATCGGGGTTGTTGGCGAAGGCGATCATCCCGTGAGTGATCGAGTTACGCGTGGTCTCGTTACCGGCGACCGCCAGCATCATCACGAAAAACCCGAACTCGTCCTCGGAGAGCTTCTCGCCGTCGATATCGGCGTTGACGAGTGCGGTCACGATGTCCTCGCCCGGGTTCTCGGTCTTGACCCCGGCCATGTGCATCGCGTACGCCAGCACCTCCATCGACGACTGCTTGGGGTCGACGTGCGCGAACTCCGGATCCTCGCCGCCGGTCATCTCGTTGGACCAGCGGAACAGTTTCTCGCGGTCTTCCTGCGGGACACCCAGCAAACCGGCGATCGCCTGCAACGGGAGCTCACAGGAGACCTGCTCGACGAAGTCGCCGACGCCCTCTGCCGAGGCGGCCTTGGCGATGGCCTGGGCGCGTTCGTTGAGCTCGTGCTCCAACCGGCCGATCGCCCGCGGGGTGAACCCCTTGGAAATGATCCGGCGCAGCCGGTCATGGTGCTCGCCGTCCATGTTGAGCATGACGAAGCGCTGCAGGTCAATGTCCTCACGCGCCATCTCGTCCGGGAACTGCGGGATGGCGCCGTTCTCCCAGCTGGAGAAGACGTCGTTGCGTCGCGAGACCTCTTTGACGTCCTTGAGCTTGGTGACGACCCAGTAACCGCCGTCGTTGAACCCGCCCTTTCCGATAGGCTGCTCACACCACCAAATCGGCGCGACCTTACGCAGCTCGGCCAGTTCGTCGACCGGCAGCTTCTTCAGATTCCGGTCCGGATCCAGGAAATCGAAGCCGTGCGGCAGGTTGGGGGTTTGCATGTTCGTGCGCTCCTCAAATATGACGTGTTCTAGTGCCAGTAAAACACGGCTTCACCGCAGACAAAAGGCACTGCGACATCCTCGCTTGTCAGAGTAATGAAACGTGTTCTAGCCTGACCGCATGGGTAATCCTGTCATCGTCGAAGCCACCCGCAGCCCGATCGGTAAGCGGGGCGGCTGGCTATCCGGTCTTCATGCGACCGAGTTGTTGGGTGCGGTCCAGCGGGCCGTGGTCGAGAAGGCCGGCATCGACCCAGCCGAGGTCGAGCAGGTCCTCGGCGGGTGCGTCACCCAGTACGGCGAGCAGTCCAACAACATCACCCGGGTGGCGTGGCTGACCGCGGGATTGCCCGAGCAGGTCGGTGCCGCCACCATCGACTGCCAGTGCGGCAGTGCCCAGCAGGCCAACCACCTGATCGCCGGTCTGATCGCCACCGGTGCCATCGACGTCGGCATCGCCTGCGGCATCGAAGCGATGAGCCGTGTCGGCTTGGGCGCCAACGCGGGGCCGGACCGCTCACTGATCCGCGCCGCGTCTTGGGACATCGACATGCCCGATCAGTTCACCGCCGCCGAGCGAATCGCCAAGCGGCGCGGTATCACCCGTGACGACCTCGACCACCTCGGGTTGCTGTCCCAGCAACGCGCCAAACGGGCCTGGGACGAGCACCGTTTCGACCGGGAGATCTCCCCCATCGAGGCCCCGGTGATCGACGAGAACAAGCGCCCCACCGCGGAGCGACACATGGTCAGCCGCGACCAGGGGCTGCGTGAAACCACGCTGGAGGGGCTGGCCGCGCTCAAGCCGGTGATGGAGGGCGCGATGCACACCGCGGGCACCTCGTCGCAGATCTCCGACGGCGCCGCTGCGGTGCTGTGGATGGACGAAGACAAGGCCAAGGCGCTGGGCCTGAAGCCGCGGGCACGCATCGTCAGTCAGGCCCTCGTCGGTGCCGAGACCTACTACCACCTCGACGGGCCGGTGCAGTCCACCGCGCGCGTGCTGGAAAAGGCCGGCATGAAGATGGGCGACATCGACCTGGTGGAGATCAACGAAGCGTTCGCATCGGTAGTGCTTAGCTGGGCTCAGGTCCACGGCGCCGATATGGACAAGGTCAACGTCAATGGCGGCGCGATCGCGCTGGGCCACCCCGTCGGCAGCACCGGCAGCCGGTTGATCACCACCGCGCTGCACGAGTTGGAGCGCACCGGCCAGAGCACCGCGCTGATCACCATGTGTGCCGGCGGCGCGCTGTCGACCGGCACCATCATCGAGCGGATCTAGCGGGCGGCGGGTACGAGCTGAGCGACCGAGTCGTGACGACCACCGACGCGCAGCGGATCGCCGCGGCGCAGGCCTACATCAGCGCGCTGGCCAGCCACCGGGCTGACCAGGTGCCGTTCGCCCCCGGCTGCACCCGCATCGAGGTGGGTCTCAAGACCGGTTTCTCCGGAGATCACCTGCGCCGCAGCCTCAATCGCGGACCGCAGTACAAGATCATCGCGACCACGACCGAGCCGGAGTTCAGCGTCGACGGCGACGAGATCCGGGCTCGCTTCGACGTGATCACCAAGCCGTCGCTGGGTGGGCGTCGGGTTTGTGCGCATGTCGACGAGACGTTCTTGATCCCGGTCGCCGACGGCAGGATCCATCACATCCGGGCGCACATTCGCCCGTTCATCAAGCGCTAGTTCGAGGAGCTGTCATGCCCAAAGCCCGGCCAAAGGGCCTCGATACGCCGCTGACCAAGTTCATCATCAAGTGGATGTCACGCGGGCAGACCGCACTGTACAAAGTGAGCAACGGCAAGATCGGCGGCAGTTTCCTCGAAGGCGCGCCGGTAGCGCTGCTGACGACGATCGGACGCAAGAGTGGTGAGCCGAGGGTCGCACCGCTGCTCTTCCTCCGCGAGGGCAATCGGGTGGTACTGGTGGCCTCCCAGGGCGGCAGCGACAAACACCCGCTGTGGTACCTCAACCTCAAGGCGAACCCCAAGGTGAAGGTCCAGATCAAGGACGAGGTGCTCGAGCTGACGGCCCGTGATGCCACCGAGGCCGAGCGCGCCGAGTACTGGCCCAAGATGACGGCGTTCTACACCGGCTTCGAAGACTACAAATCGTGGACCGACCGGGTCATCCCGATCGTGATTTGCGACCCGTAGGGCCGCGCCGGCGGCGTCACGACCACAACGCCCCTGCGGCGAGCTCGGCCGAGCGGATGCCCGCGGCCAGATCTGCGGTTGCCACGATCAGGTCGGCGCCGTCGCTATCTCCGACCCTGGGCGCCTGAACCACGATCGCGCCGTCCGGCGCGATGATCCGACTCTTGCCCAGCAGATCGCCGCCGCACTGGTTCGCCATGATCCACCACTGCCCGTTGGCCAACGCATTCGCGGGATACAGGATGTCCCACCAGGATTCGGTGGCGATCTCGTACGCGCACGGGGCGATCACGACACGGGCGCCGGCGTCGTGCAGAGCGCGCGCGTATGCGGGGTGATCACCGTCGAAGCAGGTGCTCAGACCCACAGTGCCAATGCCGTCGACCTCGACGACCGTTGCACGATCGCCCCTGGCGAACACCTCATGCTCGCCGAGTGGTGTGTAGAGGTGGACCTTGCGGTGCGTGCCGACAAGCTCGCCGTCGGGCCGGTAGCAGAGCGCGGTGTTGAAGATCCGTCCCGCACTCAGCTCCGGCACCGTACCCGCGAACAGCCACACGCCATGGGTGCGCGCAGCGGCTCCCAGCGCCTGGCCGCGCGGCCCGTCCAGTGGCTCGGCGGCACCACGCGCATCGCCGGCCACCGTCGCGGGGTCGTATCCGCACGGCCACAGCTCGGGCAGCACGACGAGGTCACAGCCCCGCTGCCCGAGTTCGGCGACAAATCCCAGCGCGTCGTGCAGATTCTGATCCGGCTCACCGCATTTCGGCAACCACTGCGCGATCCCGATGGTCGTGATGCCCGTCATCAACTGCTCCCATACCGCGGCCCAGTCAGATTGTGGGGCTGCAGGATCGTCTCGAGCTCCGACGCCGTCAGCAGTCCCCGATCGAGGACGAGTGAGGCGATGTCGGAGTCCGAGTTCAACGCGTCAGCGGCAAGCCTCGTCGCCGCCTCATAGCCGATATACGGGTTGAGCGCCGTCACCAGGCCGATGGACTGGTCGACGGTGGCGCGCATACGAGCCACGTTGGCGGTGATCCCCTCGACACACCGCTTCCGCAGGGTGTCGCACGCCGCCGTCAGGTGGGCCAGCGATTCGAACAGACTATGCGCGATGATCGGCTCGAAGGCGTTGAGCTGCAACTGACCACCCTCGGCGGCCATGCTGATCGCGATGTCGTTGCCGACGACCTCGAACGCGACTTGATTGACGACCTCGGGAATCACCGGGTTGACCTTGCCCGGCATGATACTTGAACCCGCTTGCACGGCAGGAAGATTGATCTCTCCGAGGCCAGCCCGCGGACCAGAGGACAGCAGCCGGAGATCGTTGCAGATCTTCGACAGCTTGACCGCGGTTCGCTTCAGAACCCCCGACAACTGCACGAACGACCCGACATCCTGGGTGGCCTCCACGAGATTCGACGCGGTCACCAGGGGCAGTTCGGTGATGACGCACAGCTCCTCGCATACCGCCTCGGCATACCCCCGTGGCGTGTTAAGGCCGGTACCGATCGCGGTGCCGCCGAGATTGATCTCGCAGATCAGTGTGGCGGCCTCGCCCAGCCGGTCGCCGTCCTCACCGACCATCACGGCATAACTGCCGAACTCTTGACCGAGCGTCATCGGCACCGCGTCCTGCATCTGGGTGCGCCCCATCTTCAGATGCCCGCCGAACTCGACAGCCTTGTCGGCGAACGCCGCAACCAGTTCGGCCATCGCGAGTTGCAACCGGTGAACCGCGAACTGCAGCGCAATCTTCAACGCAGTCGGGTAGACATCGTTAGTGCTCTGCCCGAGGTTGACGTGCTCGAGCGGATGCAGGTGTTCGTACTCGCCCCGCCGGTATCCGAGCAATTCCAGGCCCCGGTTGGCGATGACCTCATTGGCGTTCATATTCGTCGACGTACCCGCACCGCCCTGGATGACATCGACGACGAACTGGTCGTGCAGCAGACCGGATTTCAGCTCCTGGCAGGCCGAGACGATAGCGTCCGCACGCTCGGCGCTGAGCAACCCGAGCCGCTGGTTGGCTCGGGCGGCCGCCAGTTTCACGCAGGCCAGCGCAACGATCAACTCCGGATAGCGGGAGATCGGCATGCCCGTGATCGGGAAGTTCTCCACTGCGCGTGCGGTGTGCACACCGTAGTAGGCGACGTCGGGCACCTCGTAGTCGCCAAGCAGGTCATGTTCCACACGCACGGTCATCGCACACCTCCGTCTGCGCCATCCATCAGGCGCTGCCGTGTTGCGCCATCGCAGGCCGCGTCCAGGAGCGTCAGTGCCAACGCCCGGGCACCGTCGACCGCGGCTTTGTCGGCGGCTGCGGAGACGGCCGCCGCCGCGAATTCGAGTTGATGGTTGACCGCGGGCAGCGAGTCGATCCCGATGTAGGGGTGGATCGCCGGAATGCGTTGGGAGACATTGCCCATATCGGTGGACGCGCGGTTCATCAAGGAATCGGAACCGGAACTGAAGCGTCTACCGAGTTCCTCGGCGCGGCGCACATAGCCGGCCAGCAAGCCCTCGTCGGTACGAAACTCCGCGTATGGCTTGCTTTCGGGGGTGATCGTCAGCTCGCAGCCCGTCGCGAGCGCACCGGCCGCGAAGCATCGGTTGACGCGCTCCTCGAGACCCTCGAGTTCGGCCAGTGTGCCGGCTCGCACGTACCATCGCCCCTCGGTGCGCTGCGGAATGGCGTTCGGCGCCTCTCCCCCGTTGGTCATCACCCCGTGCACCCGGACGTCGTGGGGGAACTGCTGGCGCAGCAATCCGATCGCCACCTGGGCAATGGTGAAAGCATCTGCGGCATTCACCCCTCGATCCGGGTAGGCGGCCGCGTGAGACGACTTGCCATCGTACTGAATATGACTGTGCGACACCGCATATGGCTCCGCGCGGGCCACGTCGACTGGACCGGGATGCACCATCGCGGCCGCGTGCACGCCGACGAATCCCCCGCGGTCCAGTATCTCGATCTTTCCGCCACCGCCCTCCTCGGCGGGGGTACCGAACACCGACAGCGTGATCCCCAGTTCGTCGACGTAGGGCGCGAGGGCGACCGCCGCACCCGTCGAGATCGCGGAGATCACGTTGTGGCCGCAGGCGTGCCCCATCCCCGGCAGGGCGTCGTACTCGGCGCACACCGCCAGGTGGAGCGGTCCGGTGCCGCAACGCGCCAGGAAAGCGGTTGGCAGACCAACGAACTCTTCCTCGACAGCGAAACCCGCATCGGCGAGTTCACCGGCCACTCGCGCGCAGGAACGGACCTCTTCCCAGGCGATCTCGGGGTGCGCATGCAGATCGCGCGACAGCGCGAGGATACGATCGGTCACCCGGTCGACGGCGGATCGAACAGCGTGTTCCAGTGTGGCGGTCATAGATCGCCCGGTACCCCATACGACGGCGCAGCGGTGGGATCGATTCCGCGCGTGCGATAGTCGACCTTCTGCGCCTCCCATACCGACCACAACCGGTGCAGTTCACCGATCGGATCGTCGTGCCAGTCGACGCGAAGATCGGTGACGGGCCAGGGCACGTCCTCGACCACCTGAAGTCCCGCGGAGTGCACTGGACCCGCCTCACCGCCGGCGGCGAGGGCAGCCCTGAGCCCGTCCAGCAGACGCTGTTCGGTCGACGACGCGTCGGAGGCGAGATATCCGTCGAGCAGCGCATCGACCACCGCGCGGTCGGCGAGCATGTTGCCTGCGGCAGCGGCGTTCTCGGCTTGTTTCTCGTGCCGGATGCCCAGTGCCTTCGTACCGGTGTGAATCGCGGTGCGTCCCGACGAATCGACGACGATCAGTTGTCGGTAATCGGCGTGCGGTTCGCCCGCGACTGTCTTCGCCAGTGCCGACGACGCGTCGGCCCCGCCGGCAAGCGCATCCAACGCGAGCGCACCCAGATGCGGGTTCGTGACGTTCTGACTCGCGACCGCTCCGACACCCGCACGCAGATGCACACATCGCGAGGCGACCGCGGGACTGGACGAGCACACCACCATGCCGAACGCCGCACCGTCGCGCACCACGAGCGAGAACGTCACGACGGGACCCGGCTGAGCACCGCGGTGGCGTCGATCTCGACCAGCCACTCGGGGCGGGCCAGCGCGTCGACGACCAGCCCGGTCGAAACCGGGTAGACGCCTTTGAGCCAGCGACCCATGACCCGGTATACCGTTTCGCGGTAACGGATGTCGACGAGGTAGACCGTCACCTTGACGATGTCCTTGAGGCTGCTACCCGCCTCCTCGAGAAGCATCGCGATGTTGGCCATCGCCTTCTCGGCCTGCACCTCGACATCTCCGACGCCCACCGACTCCCGAGTCTCGAGATCCTGGCCGATCTGACCGCGCAGGTACACCACACCACCTGCCACCACCGCCTGGCAGAGATCGTTGTCGAGGTTCTGCTCGGGGTAGGTGTCCTTGGTGTTGAACGGCCGGATTCGGGTATGGGTGGCCCCAGCCGGCGTCGCGTCGCTCACTGGACGGAATCCTCTCTCAATCGTGGTGGCACCATCAGCGTTCGGCGAGCGCAGGCGCTTCGTAGGCAAGGTAACTGCGCTGGATCGCAATCTGGTCGGCCAGGTATTTGGCGTCGTGCCAGACCCCCCAGATGAAGCTCGACCCCCGGCGGGACTGCCATGGCAGACCCAGGAAGTAGATGCCGGGCTCGGTCGAGACGCCACGCTGGTGGCGAGGGCGGCCGTCGTCGTCGAAGGCGTCGACCTGGAGCCAGCCGAAGTCGTATGCGAAGCCGACGGCCCAGATGATCGACGTGATGCCGAGCGCAGCCAGGTCGAGCGAACAGATGGGGTCCGTCATGCACTCAGGATCCGGGCCGAAGACCCGGGCCTGCGGCTCTGCGGGCAGATCCAATCCGTTGCGGGTGACATAGGCGTCCGCCTCGTCGAGCATCGAAAGATAACTCGCGTCGCCGCTTTCGATGTTGGCACGCAAGTCCGGCGCGAAACTCATCACACCGTTCTCATACGGACCGGCCATCCCCAGGAGGGTGATCCCGCTCGCCGCCAGGTTACGGAAGTCGACGGTGTGCCCGCCGTCTGCGCCGCTGACCGCGATGGTCACGTGTTCGGCGCCACGCGGGGGTGCGGCCATGTCCCATTTGCCCAGAACCCCTAGCCACCAACAGAAGTCGCGGCCACGATAGCTGCGCGGTGGACGATCGTGCGGACCGACTGCGAGATAGACGCGGCGTCCGGACTGCCGCAGCTCGTCGGCGATCTGCACCCCGGACGAACCCGCGCCGATCACCAGCACGGCCCCGTCGGGCAGTTGCTGCGGATTGAGGTACGCGCTGGAGTGCAGCTGATGGATCCCGGCGCTAGCCGGGACGACCGGGGGGATGACCGGTTTCTGGAAGGCGCCGGTGGCGGCGACGACGAAGCGCGCTTTGATGGGGCCATCGGACGTCTCGACGCGGAAGCCCGCTTGCCCCGGGATTCTCCGGACCGACGTCACGGTGACCCCAGTCCGGATCGGAGCGTCGATCTTGTCCGCATATGCGACCAGATAGTCGGCGACCTCCTCCTTGCCGGCAAACGCATCGGGCGCCAGATCGAATTCGAGTCCGGGGAAGCGGTCGTGCCACGCGGGACCGTTGGCGACAAGCGAGTCCCAGCGCCAGGACCGCCATCGCTCGGCGATGCGATCGCGTTCCACGACGAGGTGTGACACGCCGTGCGCACCGAGGTGCTCGCTCATCGCGATTCCCGCTTGTCCCGCCCCGACGACGAGAACCTCGACCTCTTCGATCGACACCTTGACCTCCACAGATTCGGTACACCTGCTCGCGCCTTCTATGGTTCAACCCAAATCTGCATCTGTACAGCGCACAGATCCGATGTATGACATCGGCGAAAACGATCTACGCACGTCGGGGGCTCAAACCCTCGGCGGATTCGAGAACAGGTTGCGGCAGAGGTCCGCCACCACGCTGGCCCGCCGGGTGGGGCGCGCGGCCACTGCGTCGAGCAATACCACCGTCAAGCTGGGCGGGTCGCCACTGATCGGAACCGCGGCGACGGCGTGTCCGTCGAGCGCCGTCGACACCGCCGCCCGCAGGTTCAGCACGCAGTAGGCCAGACCGCGACCGACCAGCGCCCGGCATGTCTCGACAGTCGTCGAGCGGAAACGGATATTCGGCGTGACGCCGGCCGCGCTGAACACGCTCTGGAAGTAGTCCCGGCTGTGCGGCAGATCCAACAGAACCATCGGTTCATCGGCCAGTTCGGCGAGGTCGACGCTGTCCCTCGTGGCGAACCGATGGTCCCCCGATACCAGCACATAGGGCGGCAGCGTGTACAGCGGCCAGCGCTTCAATCGGGGATCCTCGACGAGGTCGTAACCGATGCCAAGTTCGAACGTACCGTTGGCGACGCCCTCGGCCAGATCGGCGAGATCGACTTCGGTGGTGAGCAGGTCGAGCTTGGGCAGC
This sequence comes from Mycolicibacterium sp. CH28, assembly GCF_004745805.1. Lineage (GTDB taxonomy): Bacteria > Actinomycetota > Actinomycetes > Mycobacteriales > Mycobacteriaceae > Mycobacterium. The sequence continues at coordinate 26,615 of NZ_SRLQ01000012.1, forward strand.
TTCTCGGCGGCGGTGGCCAACAGCTCCGGCAGCAAGTAGGGGGCCACAACCTGAAAACAGCCGATGGACAGCGTGCCGCTCAGTGAGGTACCCAAACCCTGTGCAACGGCGCGCAGGTCGGCCGCGGACGCCAACAGCTGACGGCTGGCCACCAGCAGTTCCTTACCCGCGGGCGTGAGGCTGATTCCTCGGGCGTGATGACGCACGAGGAGCTGTACCGACAGCGCGTTCTCCAGGTCGGCCAACGCCGCCGACATCGCCGACTGGGACAGGTGGACCGATGCCGCCGCCCGCGTGACACTGCCCGCCTCGGCAACGGCGACGAAATACTCGAGCTGCCGCAGTGTGTAGTCGGACACGTCGAGGACCTTCCGTATCAGGAAAATCGATCCTAGGGTTCGGAAACACCTGCTGTACAGGTGCATATCGTCGGTGCAGGGTGGAACGGTGACGACCACAGCAGACACCCGTCCCGCGACTCTGGCCGACTGGACCCGCCACGCTGCCGACCTTGCGCCGCGCGATGGCGTGTTCATCGACGGCACTTTCCGTCCCGCCGAATCCGGGGCGACCTTCGATTCGGTCAACCCCGCCACCGGCGATGTCATCGCACAGGTTGCCTCGGCCCAGGACGTCGACGTCGACCTCGCGGTGCGCTCCGCACGGCGGGCGTTCGAGTCCGGGGACTGGTCACGCTCCTCGATCAGTGCACGCAAACGAGTGCTGTTGCGACTGGCGGACCTGATCAACGAGCACAGTGTCGAGTTGGCCCTGCTGGACTCCGTGGACATGGGCAAGCTCGTCACCGAGGCACACACCGTCGACGTTCCCTCGGCCGCCGGCCTGGTCGCCTACTACGGTGAGGCGCTCGACAAGATCAACGGCGAGATCGCACCGACCGAGCCCGGAAACCTTGCGCTGGTCACCCGCGAACCGCTCGGCGTGGTGGGCGCGGTGACGCCCTGGAACTTCCCGCTCGACCTGGCCGTGTGGAAGGTGGCGCCGGCGCTCGCCGCCGGGAACTCCGTGGTGCTCAAGCCCTCCGAACGCGCTCCCCTGTCCTCTCTGCGGCTCGCCGAATTGGCCATCGAAGCCGGCCTGCCGAGCGGGGTGTTCAACGTCGTGCCCGGCCTGGGCCAGACCGCGGGTGCCGCCCTGGGTCTGCATCCGGAGGTCGACGTCCTCGCCTTCACCGGTTCGACCGCCACCGGCAAGGCGTTTCTGCGGTACGCCGCCGACTCCAACCTCAAGCAGGTTTGGCTCGAATGCGGCGGCAAGAGCCCCAATCTGGTGTTCGCCGACGCGGACCTCGAGCAGGCCATCGAGAAGGCACTGTTCGGCGCCTTCTACAACCAGGGCGCCGTGTGCTCGTCCAATTCCCGGCTGCTCGTTCAGAAGTCGATTGCCGACGAGTTCGTCGCCGAGTTGGTGACCCGTGCCGAACAGATGCGCCCGGGCAATCCCCTCGATCCCTCGGCGGTCCAGGGCGCCATAGTCGACGCCGCCCACACCGAGCATGTCCTCGGCTTCGTCGAGCGCGCACGCAGCCACGGCGAGATCCGCGTCGGAGGACGACGGGTCGACGGCGGGTGCTTCATCGAGCCGACCGTGGTGACCGGTCTCGATCCGGACGCCGAGCTGATCACCGAGGAGGTGTTCGGCCCCGTGCTCGCGGTGCAGACGTTCGACGATCAGGACGAGGCGATCCGCATGGCGAACGACACCGTGTACGGGTTGGCGGCATCGGTGTGGACCAACGACCTGCGCCGGGCCCATACGGTGTCGGCAGCGCTTCGGGCCGGCACCGTCTCGGTCAACACTGTCGACGCCCTGAGCGCTCAGACGCCGTTCGGCGGCTTCAAGCAGTCCGGCTTCGGCCGGGATCTGTCCTTGCACGCGCTGGACAAGTACACGGGTCTGAAGACCACGTGGATCGCACTCTAGGGCGAGATAACACCGCGCGCTGGTGAGCAGGTGGCGGCCGGGCCCCCTGCAGGCGCTCTCGCTCGTCGGCGGGCAGTGGCTGTTCGGTACCGGCGAGGCGATGATCGTTGCAGCGCATCTAGGCAATTCACCGTGGACGGTGTTCGCTCAGGGCACCGCACTGCGCACCGGGCTGTCCATCGGCTTGATGACCAACCTGATCGGCGCGGCTGTGCTGCTGCTGTGGATTCCGTTGCGGCAGCGCCCTGGTCTGGGCACGGTGGCCAACGTGCTGTTAATCGGTACGGCGCTCGACGTCACGCTGCGTTGGCTCCCCGACGTCACCGCCCTGCCCGGGCGGGTTGCGTTGTGCTTGAGCGGCATTCTCGTCGTCGCGCTCGGCAGTGGCATCTACCTGACAACCGGCCTCGGACCCGGCCCGAGGGACGGGCTCATGACCGGTGTTGCGCGGGTGGCCGCCTGGCCGCTCGGCGCGGCGCGCGCCGTCGTGGAAGCCGCAGTGCTACTGGCGGGTTGGCTACTCGGCGGTGTCGCGGGAGTCGGAACCCTGCTGTTCGCCGTCTTCATCGGGCCCTGCGTGCACGTCGGGATCCGGCTGATCAGCCGGATTCCCGACGTCGAGCTGTGACGCCCGGCAAGAATGCGCGCTACTGCAGCGCGCGTTCGCCCGCCGCAGTCGCGTGGGTACCCTCACCGACCCGCTGTTGCGTCCGCAGCGGTTTCGCCGCCACATAACCCACCAACCCCAATGCGGTGAGGGCGGCGAGCGTGCCGAGTGTGAACACCTCGAACACACCCGCGCTCACACCCCAGGTCTCCTCGAAGTCGTAGTCGAGGCCGAAGAGGCGATCGAGCGTGCCGGGGAAGACCGCGACCCAGCTGCCCAGCGCCACCCAGCCGAAGCACAGCGCGCCCATCGCACGGAACACGTTGTCCGATACCGGAACCTTGAACGGCCGGGGGACGTCGGGGAACGCCGTGCGCAGCCGGACCGCCGCCGGAATCGAGATCAGATAGCTGAGCAGGAATGTCGACACCGAAATCGAGAGCACCACTGCGAATACTGCTGCGGCGGAGCCGCTGACAGCCATGGCCGCCAGCATGAAGAGCGTCCCGACGACACCGGAGAGCAGGTTGACGCGCACCGGTGTGCCCAGCTTGGGATGAAACCGGCCGAAGAACCCGCGGAAGAACGCTCCGTCGGCGGCGGCCATGGCCTGCATCCGGTCGCTGATGATCATCCAGGCGGAGCCTTGGGTCATCAGTACGAGCGCAAACACGATGCCCGTTATCGTCAACATGGCCGGGGCGGCCGAGCCGTAGACGCTGTAGACGGTGGCGACGGCTTCCATGAGGCCGCCGATCCCCGTGATCCGATCCGCCGGGACTACCAACAGGATCGCGCCGATCGGCAGCAGGTATGCCGCCGCGGCGATCGCCGAGGACCGCGCGATCGCGATGGGCACATCACGTGCCGGCTTCTTCATCTCCCCGGCCGCACTGTTGCCCGATTCGAAACCGAGATACGAGAAGAGCAGCAGTGGGGTGACGCCCAGCAGGCCGGCCAATGTCGGCGAGAAGTCACTCGCCGTCAGACCGGCAAAGCCGTTGCGCGCGGCATAGATTCCCGCGGTCACGATGAAGCTGATCAGGAAGACGATCTTGAGGATCGCGCCGAGGTTGGGGATCCACTTGCCGTGGCGCAGGCTGATGACCGCCGCCAACACCGTCATCCAGATGAACACTGTCTTGAACACGTAATCAGTCAGTGACCCATGCTCGAATGGCACGACGTACTGGCCCCACACCTCTGCGGCGATGAACGCGCAGGAGCCACCCACCCACACCGGCTGAGTCACCCACGTCAGCAACGCGGCAATGGCCGCCACCGGGCGACCGAATGCCTTGCGCACCCACACGTAAACACCACCCTCGTCGGTGAACGTGCTGCCGATCTCGGCGAAGATCAGGCCGTAGGGCACCAGGAAGAACAGGGCTAGCACGAGCGCCCAGGTGAATGTCTGCCCGCCGAAGCTGGAGACCTGGCCCAGCACTTCGATCGACACCACAGCCGCGACGATGAGAAAGACGATGTCGAGGCGGCCAAGCGACTTCTGGAGATGCTTGGTCTCACTCGCGGCCAGCGCGGTCTGCTGGTCCGCTGATACTTCGGATGGCTTACCTGAGGCCATTTATCACACCTTTACTTGAGATGGCACCAGCGAGCGGAACCGCTGCTGTGAGACACAACACTGCGGCCGGCGCAGCCACCTGTAAAGAACTCTTTTCCTGACCAAGAGATCGCATAATCCGATGCAATACAACAGCTTTCGGGATCGCCGAAGCGCCCGCAGCCGTCGGCTGCGGGCAACTCCGGGGCGACCCTCACACCACGCGCGCGGCCAATTCGCCGAGGAGTCGACGCATCCGCCCGACGAGTTCGTCGATGTCATTGCGGTCGAACACCAGCGGCGGCGAGAACTGCACCAGCGGTGTGCCCTCATGGTCCGCTGCTGCACGGCAGAGGATCCCGGCCCCGAGAAGCGCCGGCTGCAACATGCTTGACACGAAGTCGTTGGCCGTCATCTCGGCGGTCCAGGCCCGGCGCTCCTTGTCCGTGACCAACTCCAGGGAATAGTGGTATCCGACGCCACGCACATCGCCGACGAGGCGCTCATCGAGCAGCGAATCCAGCTGGGCGCGGAAGTAGGCTTCGTTGCGCCTGACGTTGCCCAGCACGTCTTCACGCTCCATCACCTCGATGTTCGCCAAGCCAGCCGCGCACGCCGCGGGATGCCCGCCGAAAGTCAAGCCGTGCAGATACATTCCGTCAGGTCCGTTGTTGACCGCATCGAGGATCTCGCTCTTGGTGATCATCCCGCCGAGTGGCACGTGGGCCGAGGACACACCCTTGGCGAAGGTGATGATGTCGGGCTGGACGTTGAATCGGGTGGACCCGAACCACTCGCCGAGCCGGCCGAATCCGCAGATCACCTCATCGGCTACCAGCACGATGCCGTAGCGGTCACAGATCTCCCGCACGCCTTCGTGATAGCCCGCCGGCGGCACCAGCGACCCGCCGGCGTTCTGCAGCGGCTCGAGGAAGATCCCCGCGACGGTATCCGGCCCCTCTTGCACGATCAGCGCTTCGAGCTCGCTCAGCAGCAACTCAGCGAACTGCCGCTCGGTTTCCCCGGCGGGACGCTTGTATCGCTTGCTGTTGGAGATATGTCGCGATCCGTACATCAACGGCTCGAACTGCTTGCGCAGGTTGGTCATACCGTTCAGGGACAGCGCCGCATAGGAAGTGCCGTGGTAGGCGACCCGCCGGGACAGGAACTTGATCCGGGCGTGTTCGCCTCGCGCCTGGTGGTATTGCCGGATGAGCTTGATGGCAGCCTCGTTGGACTCACCACCGCCGGAGGTGAAGTACACCCGGTCCAATCCCGGCGGCGCCAATTCGGCGATCTTGGCGGCCAGCTTGACGGCAGGCGGATGTGCCGCAGCCCAGTTCGTGTAGTACGGAAGCTCGGCCATCTGATGGCGTACCGCATCGCCGATCTCCGCACCGAAGCTGTAACCGACGTTGACACAGAATAATCCGGCGAGGGCGTCGATGTACTCGTGCCCGTCTGCGTCCCACAGACGACTGCCGTCGCCACGAACCATCACCGGCGGCGGCGCATCGGTGTAGACCGAGCCGGCGGTGAAGCTCATGACGAGGTGCCGCTGGGCAAGGCGTCCGAGGTCGCCCGCCGCCGGGTCAGTAGCCCGGGCCGATGATCCAGGACTCTCGATGGTGTGTGTCATGGGTGGCGTGCCGTCCTCTCGATTGATCCAAACCCCAGCGACGCACGGCCAACCGCCTTCCCACATCGCGGTGCCCGCATTCATTGCGCTGTACCGCAAAGAATGCTCGAAGAGCAATCCCGCGTCAAGCGATGGAGCGAATTTCTCAGATATCGGCGCCGGTGACCGAGCGCGCGTAGCTGCGCAGCAGAGCCGCCGCACCGCTAGCGTCCAACGACGAGTTACCGCCGTTGAGGTACATGCCGAAGGCGTCCTCGAGCGCGACGAAGTTCTGCGCGACGGCGAGGACGGACTCGGTGAGCGCGAAATCCCCGGACGCCTGGCCGGCCTCGAGCACGGCGACGTATAGCGACACCTCGCGCTCGAACAGCAGCGTCATCAGCGTGCCGTGGGTGGGCTCACGTCCGGCATTGACGGAGAACTCGTACAGAGCGCGGCTGAGCATGTCGCCCTCACCGGCGGGAAGACCCGACTCGATCAGGTTGACCAGGCGCTCCACCGGACTGTCGAGCTTGTTGATCGCGTCCAGCCGCTGCCAGTAGTACCGGTCGACGGCGGTGCGGTAGACCTCGTCGATCAGATCGTCGATCTCCGGGTAGTAGTAGGCCACCAGACGCGGGGATATACCCGCAGCCTGGGCGATGTCCTTGGCACGTACGGCACCCAAGCCGCGGTCGGCGATGACGTCGATCGCCGCCGCCACCAACTGGCTGCGCCGCGCGTCCTGGTTGCGCACTCGCGCCACGGAATGCTCCTACCCGTCCCGAGGTATTCGCCCAAGGGTACGGTACGAGCACAGGCCGACTGCCGACCAGCCGAATTATCTGCGCATCAGCGCAAAGAACGGGCGCCGGCCGCGGTCGCGCAGTCCTCGGCGATCAGTTCGCTGGCCCGCTCGGCGACCGCCATGATCGTCCCCACCGGGTTGACCGAGGGAATGGTCGGGAGGACGGATGCGTCGACGACCCGCAACCCGCGCACGCCGCGAACACGTAGCCGCGAATCACACACCGCCAGTGGATCTTCGGATGCGCCCATCCGGCACGTTCCGGAAACGTGGTACACGGTCTGGTGGGTCGCGCGCAGCACGGGCGAGAGCTCGTCGTCGGTGGCCAATCCGGCGCCGGGGAACACTTCGTCACCGATCCACTCGGACATCGGTGCCGTTGCGGCGATGCGCCGGGCCAGCCGGATTCCGGCGATCAATGTCGCCTCGTCGACGCCGCCGGCGTCGGTGAAATATCCGTAGTCGATGCTGGGCGGCGCGTCCGGATCCGCCGTGGTGATCCACACGCGACCGCGGCTCGCGGGTTTGGCGACATTGGGCGCCAGCGCCACGATTCGATCGGGGAGATCCACCCCGTAGGTCACCGCATGATCGGCGACAGCCTCCACCGGAAAGTGCATGAGGACATCGGGCCGGGCCGGGCCGTCGGCGCGCAACCGCACCGCCGCACCGGCGTCCCAGCCGGTGGCACAGGTATCGGGAACCTCACGACGGGCCTCCCAGACGATCAGGCCCTCGGCGTGGTCCATCAGGTTCTCTCCGACGCCGGGGCTGTCAACGACGGTCGTCACCCCGGCGGCTGCCAGCACCGCCTGCGGACCGATCCCGGACAGTTGCAACAGTTTCGGCGAATCGATCGCCCCACAGCACACGATCACTTCACGCGACGCGCGGATCTCGTGCTCGATGCCGTCGTCACCGACGGCCAGCACGCCGACCGCGGCGCCGTCCTCGAGGAGTATCCGCACAACCCGCAGGCCGTGCCGGACGGTCAGGTTGTCGCGGACGTCCATGACGTCGTGCAGGTAGTGCACCGACGTGGAGGACCGCAGGTGACTCTCGGGCGTGTAACCGATCTCGAAGAATCCCGCACCCACACCGCTGCGGGCGAAGTCCGCATCACTGTTCCAGTTCGAGCGCGCGGGCAGGTCGAGCGCCCGAATCGCCGATGCGACGACGTCGGCGACGTAGGGGTTCTGGTGCTCGTCGGGTATCGGAACTATCGGTGTTGCAAGCCTGTCGAAGCACATGCCGACCGTCTCGGGGTCCCAGCCCTCGACGCCGAGTTCCGCCCACTCCTGCAAATCGGCCGCCAAGGGCCGCCAGCTGATCATCGTGTTGGCCGTGGAACAACCACCGAGGATGCGCATCCGCGCCTGACGGATGTTGGAGTTGCCCCGCTGCTGCGCGATGCTGCGGTAGTCGAGGTCGTACTCGCTCTCCACCATTTCGGGCCAGCGCCGGATGTCCAGCGCGCGCGGTTCGTTCACGTCGGACGGGCCCGGCTCGATGAGCGTCACTCGAGCATCGGGGTCCGCCGAAAGGCGACCGGCGACAATGCATCCCGCCGTACCTCCACCGACGACGAGGTACTCGCAGTGACTCACGCTGCGCTCGGGGCCACGCTGCCGACGGAGGCGGCGGCCACGCGCGGTCGCATCAGCACGTAGTACAGGGGGCAGATGACGGCGAGGCCGACGATCCACGACACATCCACCTTGTTCAGCGCCTCGGCCGCGAATCCGGTGAACAACGTTGTCGACAGGAAGGGGATCTGCACCAGGATGCCGGCGAAGTAGCAGCCGATGGCCACCCAGTTGAAGCGGCCGTAGACGCCACCGTCGCGTTCGAAGAGCGCGTCGATGTCGTAGTGCCCGTGCCTCAGCAGGTAATAGTCGACCAGGTTGACCGCCGTCCAGGGGATCAACACACACAACAGGAGCGCCAGGAAGTTCGCGTAGTTGGCCAGGAAGTCGTCAGCACTGATCAGCGCGGGAATCAGCGTCAGCACGAACAGCACGATCGCGATCATCGCGCGACTGCCGGCCTGCGGATTCCACCGCGGAGCGATGTTCTGTCCGATCGTGATCGTCGACAGCGTGCCGCAGTAGAGGTTCATCGCGTTGGTTGCGGCGATACCGATCGCGAAGATCGCGAACACTCCCGTGGTGACACCGTGAGTCAGCGTCGACAACCCGTCGAGCGTGTCGTCGTTGGGCAGCGCGGCACCCACCAGCACACCCAGCAACATGGGTAGCACCGAACCGAGTACGCACCCCGCGTAGGTGCCCCAGAACGCGGCCCGCTGACCGGTGTCCTTGGGCATGTACCTGGTGTAGTCGGAAACATATGGGGCGTAAGCGATCTGCCACAGGGCGGCCACCGAAAGCGTGGCCATGAAGCCGGCCCAGGTGAACCCGTCGGTGTGCCATGTCCCGGCGGGCACGCCGTTTACGCCGACGATCCACACGAATGCCACGATCAGCGCGCCGCCGGCGACGACCGACAACACAGCCGCCACCCGGTGAATGAGCCGGTAGCCCACGATCGTGGCGGCCACACTGATAAGCCCGATGATGACGATGGACCAGTTGGTGGGTAGGCCGGTGACCTGCGAGAGGGCCTGGCCGCCGAGGACCGCGTTGGAGGCGAAGAAGCCCAGGTACATGAACACCACCAGGACCACCACCAGCAGGCTGCCGTACGACCCGAACTGGGCTCGGGTCTGCAGCATCTGCGGCACGCCCATCTGCGGTCCCTGCGCCGCGTGCAGCGCCATCACGATGCCGCCGACGACGTTGCCGAGCACCACCGCGAGCGCACCGGCCCAGCATGGGAGGCCGAACACCGCGGTGGACAACGCACCCGTGATGATCGTCAACAGCATGATGTTGGAGCCGAACCACACGGTGAACAGATCCCGCGCACGGCCATGCCGTTCGTCTACCGGGACATGGTCGATCGTCCGGCGTTCGACGGATTCCGGTTTGGAGCTGGGTGCGGTCATGGACACCGGCCTTCACATACGACGTTTCCGCGGCTGAGACCGCGATCGCTATCAGTATTCGGCGAGGATTGAAACGGATAAATCACAAAGAATCGGACTGCTAGATCTGTTTCATCGATGTAGTCGAGCGAGAAGTCCGCGTTGACCTCGTGGCGGAGCAGGCGTGACGATCTCCCGGTGCACGCCGACCATGTATTCGCAAACGCCTCGGTCTTCCTTCCCGATGGCAGCGGTCCCGCCGACACCGTCGCCGTGCTCGACGGCCGAATCATGGCGGTCGGCCGCGGCGTCGATCGCGACCTGATCGGCGCCGGTACAGAAGTCCTCGACCTCGGCGGCGCGACGCTGCTACCCGGTTTCATCGATGCACACGTGCATCCCGTCGCGGCCGGAATACAAGCCCTGCGTTGCGATCTCTCGCCCCTCCCGCACGACCGGCCCAGCTATCGGGCGGCCATAGCCGACTACGCGGCGGCCCATCCCGAGGAGCAGATGGTCGCCGGAAGCGGGTGGTACGGCGACGCCTTCGACGGCGGCTTCCCGGCCGCAGCCGATATCGACGACGTGGTCGCCGACCGCCCCGTGGTGTTGTCGAGCCACGACGGACACGGCGTCTGGGTGAACAGCCGTGCCCTTGCCCTCGCCGGGATCGACGCCCACACCCCGGATCCGCCGGGAGGACGCATCGTGCGGGACCGAGACGGACAGCCGACGGGGATGCTGTTCGAAAGCGCCGCCGATCCGCTCAACCGCCTCATCCCAGAGGTCACTCCCGAATTCCTCCGGCGGGCGCTACTCGAGGCACAACGCCGGCTGCACGCTGTCGGCGTGACAGGTTGGCAGGACGCGGGTGTCGGCATTCCGGCGTTCGGGCTCACCGACATCCTCGCCACCTACCTCGACGCCGACGCCGCGGGTGAGCTGACCGCACGCGTGGTCGGGGCGCTGTGGTGGACGGCCGACGCCGGGCTTGCCCAGCTGGATGAGATCTTGGCCCGCCGCGCCACTGCCGGGCCAGGCCGATTCAGTGCCTCCGCGGTCAAGGTCATGCAGGACGGTATCTGCGAAAACTGCACGGCGGCGATGCTCGCGCCCTATCACGGCACCCCGGGCGATTCGCTGACCGGCATGTCGTTCATCGACCCGAGCGAGCTCGCCCGGATCACGACTCACCTTGCCGCCGAGGGCTTTCAGATCCACATCCACGCCGTGGGGGATCGCGCCGTGCGGGAGGGCCTCGACGCCCTGGAAGTCGCGATCCGATCGACTCCGCAGTTCGACGGGCGGCACCAGATCGCGCACCTCGATGTCGTCGACCCAAGCGACATCCCGCGGTTCGGCGCCCTCGGCGTGATCGCCAACATCCAGGCGCTGTGGGCGCGTCGAGACACCGAAATCGTCGAGCGCAAGCTGCCACTGCTCGGACCGGAGCGTGAACCGTGGCACTTTCCGTTCGGATCACTGCGGCGGCACGGCGCGACCCTGGCGATGGGCAGCGACTGGCCCGTCACCGATCCGAATCCGATGTGGGCGATCCACACGGCCGTGCACCGCACGGGTACCCGCGCCGACCCCCACGCGATCGGCGCCGACGTCTTCGACAGACCACTTCAGGCGCAGGAGGCGATCGACCTGCGCACCGCCCTGTCGGCCTACACAACCGGTTCGGCGTATGCCAATCACGACGACGACCGCGGCACGATCGCCGTCGGCAAAATCGCCGACCTCGTCGCCCTCGACTCCGACGTGTTCCTGGCCGAAGACATCGGGACGGTGCAGGCGGCGCTGACCATGGTCGGCGGCGAGGTCGTGCACCGGGTGTGAAACCGGCTAGGGCGATGAAGTACTTCGCCCGCGCCCACGTCTGGGTGCACCGCCGCACAAGGGCTATCGCGATGCCACCGATCGGCGTATTCCGTTGGCGGTGTGTGAGCCGGTTTGAGTCAGGCCCCGAAGACCGGCATCGGTGTGCGCGACTTCTCCAGCAGATCACCGACCACCGGGCCGAGCTCGGCGGGATCCCAGCGAGCTCCCTTGTCGGCCTCGGCGCCGCGGGCCCAGCCCTCGGCTACCCGGATGATGCCGCCCTCGACCTCGAACACCCGCCCGGTGACGTCCTTGGACTCGGCGCTGCCGAGCCAGACCACCAGCGGTGAGACGTTCTCCGGTGCCATGGCGTCGAAATCGTTGCCCTGCGTGGACATCATGTCGGCGAACACCGTCTCGGTCATCCGGGTGCGTGCCGACGGCGCGATCGCGTTGACGGTAACGCCGAAGCGGCCCATCTCGGCGGCGGCCACCAGAGTCAACGCGGCAATGCCCGCCTTCGCGGCGCTGTAATTGGCCTGCCCGACGCTGCCCTGCAACCCGGCGCCGGAGCTGGTGTTGATGATGCGGGCATCGACGGCATTGCCGGCCTTGGACTGTGCCCGCCAGTACGCGCCGGCGTGCTTCATGGTTGCGAAGTGTCCCTTGAGGTGCACCGCGGTGACGGCGTCGAATTCCTCTTCCGAGGTGTTGACGAGCATTCGGTCGCGGACGATGCCGGCGTTGTTGACCAGCACGTCGAGTCCACCGAAGGAGTCGACGGCGGTCTGGATCAGTGCCTCGGCCTGCGCCCAGTCGGCGACGTTGGAACCGTTGGCGACGGCTTCGCCGCCGGCTGCGGTGATCTCGTCGACCACCGACTGCGCGGCACTGCCGCCGCCGGCAGGTGAGCCGTCAAGGCCGACGCCGATGTCGTTGACCACCACCCGCGCGCCCTCGGCGGCGAACGCCAGTGCGTGCGCGCGCCCGATGCCGCCACCGGCACCCGTGACGATGACCACCCGGCCGTCGAGCAATCCCATTTCCGTGTCTCCTTATTTGTTGGCATTCGAGGCGGACAGGTAGGCAGGCGGCTCCCCGCCGCCGTGCACCGCCACCTTTGCTCCAGTGATGTATGCGGCCGCATCGGAGGCCAGAAATGCTGCCGCCCAGCCGATATCGGCTGGTTTGGCCAGGCGCCCCAGCGGCACGGTCGCCGCTACGGCGGCCTGCGACTCGGCGTCGCCGTAGAACAGCTCGGCCTGCTCGGTTTCGACCATGCCGACCACGAGTGCGTTGACGCGGACCTTGGGCGCCCATTCCACGGCCAGCGTGGTGGTCAGACTTTCCACGCCGGCCTTGGCCGCGCTGTAGGCCGCGGTGCCCGGTGAGGGCCGCCCTGCGCTGACGCTCGAGATCGACACGATCGACCCGCCCTGCGGCTGGGTCTGCATGACGGCGTTGGCCGCCTGCGAGACATGCAGCATGCCAAGCAGATTCAGCTCGACGATCTTCTGGTGAAACTTCGGGGATGCCTCGGCCGCAAGCGCATACGGTGAGCCGCCGGCATTGTTCACCACAACATCGAGATGGCCGTACTTCTCGACGATGGACTCGATGAGCACAGCGACGGCGGCGGCGTCGCGGACATCGCAACTGTGAAAGTCATAGGGCAGTCCGTCGACGGCCCGGCGGGCGCAGGTGACGACGGTGGCGCCCTGGTCGGCGAAGACGGCGCTGATGCCCGCACCCACACCGCGCACACCACCGGTCACCAGCACAACGCGGCCCTGTAGCCCCAGGTTGACGGGTCCCAGGTTGACAGCAGCGGGAGTGTCAGCGGGCTCGGTCACTGTGCTAGCGTACCAAGCAAGTGCTTGCTTAGGTATTCGCCCCATCCAGGAAGTGGATCAGGAACGCCGATGACCATCACCACCAGCACCGTCGAACCCGGGATCGTCGCCGTCACCGTCGACTACCCGCCCGTCAACGCGATCCCGTCCCGCGGCTGGTTCGAACTGGGCGACGTGATCACCGCCGCCGGGCGGGACCTGACCACCCATGTGGTGATCCTGCGAGCCGAGGGCCGCGGGTTCAACGCCGGCGTAGACATCAAGGAGATGCAGAAGACCGAGGGCTTCACCGCCCTGATCGACGCCAACCGCGGCTGTTTCGCGGCCTTCAAGGCCGTCTACGAGTGCGCCGTTCCAGTCGTCGCCGCGGTCAACGGCTTCTGCGTGGGCGGCGGCATCGGCCTGGTCGGCAACGCCGACGTCATCGTCGCCTCCGACGACGCCACGTTCGGCCTGCCGGAGGTCGAGCGCGGGGCGTTGGGCGCGGCCACCCACCTGTCCCGGCTGGTGCCCCAGCACATGATGCGCCGGCTGTTCTACACCGCGGCGACGGTAGACGCCGCGACCCTGCACCACTTCGGTTCCGTGCACGAGGTGGTCCCCCGCGCCGAACTCGACGAAGCCGCCCTTCGGGTGGCCCGCGACATCGCAGCCAAGGACACCCGGGTGATCCGCGCCGCCAAGGAGGCGCTGAACCTGATCGACGTCCAGCGGGTCAATTCGAGCTACCGCATGGAGCAGGGGTTCACCTTCGAGCTGAACCTGTCCGGTGTTGCCGACGAGCACCGCGACGCCTTCGCCGGCACCGACAAGGGCTCGAAATGATTCGGCGAGCAGGAGCGAAGCGACAGGGGCAGCAGTGGTAGACAAGCGAACGACTCTCGACGAGGCCGTCGCCGACGTCCAGAGCGGCATGACGATCGGCATCGGCGGCTGGGGATCCCGGCGCAAGCCGATGGCCTTCGTGCGGGCACTGCTGCGCACCGACGTCACCGACCTGACGGTGGTCAGCTACGGCGGACCCGACATCGGGCTACTCTGCTCGGCAGGCAAGGTCAAGCGCGTCTACTACGGCTTCGTCTCACTGGACTCGCCGCCGTTCTACGACCCGTGGTTCGCCAAGGCCCGCACGACAGGCGCGATCGAGTCGCGCGAGATGGACGAGGGCATGCTGCGGTGCGGGCTACAAGCCGCCGCACAGCGACTGCCCTTCCTGCCCATCCGCGCCGGCCTGGGCAGCGACGTGCGGGCGTTCTGGGGCGACGAGCTCAAGACCGTCAAGTCCCCCTACCCGACTGAGGGTGGTTTCGAAGAGCTCATCGCCATGCCCGCACTGAATCTCGACGTCGCGTTGGTGCACCTGAATCTCGGTGACGCCCAAGGCAATGCCGCCTACACCGGCATCGACCCGTACTTCGACGACCTGTTCCTGATGTCGGCGCGAAAGCGCTTGTTGTCGGTGGAGAAGGTGGTGTCCACCGAAGAGCTGGTGAAATCGGTTCCGGTGCAGGCCCTGCTGATCAACCGGATGATGGTCGACAGCGTGGTCGAGGCGCCGAACGGCGCGCACTTCACCACGGCCGAGCCCGACTACCGCCGCGACGAGAAGTTCCAGCGCCACTACGCCGAAGCCGCGGCATCCGACGAGACCTGGGCCGAGTTCGTGAAGACCTATCTGTCCGGTAGCGAGGCCGATTACCAAGCTGCCGTGCGCAAGTTCAGGGAGTCGACCGAGGAAGGCCGAGCATGATCTCCGCAACCCGCGCTGAGGTGTGCGCCGTCGCGTGCGCCGAATTGTTCCGTGATGCAGGCGAAATCATGGTCAGCCCAATGGCCAACATGGTGTCGATCGGTGCGCGGTTGGCCCGGTTGACGTTCTCCCCCGACATTCTGCTGACCGACGGCGAGGCTCGCATCTTCGCCGACACCCCGGCAATGGGCGCCACCGGCGCCATCGAGGGCTGGATGCCATTCGGCCGCGTGTTCGAAACGCTCGCCTGGGGCCGGCGTCATGTCGTGATGGGTGCCAACCAGATCGACCGCTACGGCAACCAGAACCTGTCGGCCTTCGGCCCGCTGCAACATCCGACCCGGCAGATGTTCGGTGTGCGCGGCGCACCGGGCAACACCATCAACCATGCCACCAGCTACTGGGTCGGCAATCACTCCAAGCGAGTGTTCGGCGAGTCGGTCGATATCGTGTCCGGAATCGGCTGGGACAAGGTCGATCCGGACAACCCCGCCTTCCGCTTCGTCAATGTCTTTCGGGTGGTGACCAACCTCGGCGTGTTCGACTTCAACGGGCCCGACCACCAGATGCGCGCGGTGTCACTGCACCCGGGCGTGAGTCCCGAAGACGTCGCCGAGAACACCTCGTTCGAGGTGCACGGCCTTGGCGAGGCTGAGACCAGCCGCCTGCCGTCCGGTGAAGAGCGGAAGCTGATCCAAGAGGTCATCGATCCCAAGGGCCTTAGGGACCGAGAGGTGAAGTAGGAAGATGTCGGCTTCTTTGAAGACCCCGCTGACCGAGCTGATCGGCATCGAGCACCCCGTCGTACAGACCGGCATGGGCTGGGTCGCCGGTGCGCGATTGGTCTCGGCCACGTCCAACGCCGGCGGTCTTGGCATCCTGGCCTCGGCCACGATGACGATCGACGAGCTGGCGACCGCGATCAAGAAGGTCAAGGCCACGACGGACAAACCCTTCGGGGTCAACATCCGCGCCGACGGCGCCGATGCCGGCGACCGCGTGGACTTGATGATCCGCGAGGGCGTCAAGGTTGCCTCGTTCGCACTGGCCCCCAAGCAAGAACTGATCGCGCGCCTCAAAGGGGCCGGCTCCGTGGTGATTCCGTCGGTCGGTGCGGCCAAGCATGCCCGCAAGGTTGCCGGCTGGGGTGCCGACGCCGTGATCGTGCAGGGCGGCGAGGGCGGCGGACACACCGGCCCGGTCGCCACCACGCTGTTGCTCCCCTCGGTGCTCGACGCCGTAGACATCCCGGTGGTCGCGGCGGGTGGATTCTTCGACGGCCGCGGACTGGCCGCGGCGCTGTCCTACGGCGCCGCCGGCGTGGCGATGGGCACCCGGTTCCTGCTGACCTCGGACTCGACGGTGCCCGAGGAGATCAAGCAGCGCTACCTGAAGGCCGCCCTCGACGGCACCGTGGTCTCCACCCGGGTGGATGGCATGCCGCACCGCGTGCTGCGCACCGAACTCGTGGAGAAGCTCGAAAGCGGCTCGCCGGTGCGGGGTTTCACCGCTGCGGTCCGCAACGCGGCCAAGTTCAAGAAGATGTCGCAGATGACCTGGACGGCGATGATCCGCGACGGCCTGGCCATGCGCCACGGCAAGGATCTCACCTGGGCACAGGTGCTGATGGCCGCCAACACTCCGATGCTGCTGAAGGCCGGCCTGGTCGAAGGGAACACCGAGGCCGGGGTGCTGGCCTCCGGGCAGGTCGCCGGGATCATCGAGGATCTGCCGTCGTGCGCCGAGCTGGTCGAGACCATCGTCGGCGACGCCATCAAACATCTGCAGGCCGCCGCCGCGCTCGTCGAATAGGGCGTAGCTTGGGCGTGTAGCACGCCCAATGAGTTCGACCCGACGTCGGGGGACGCTATGGCACTCGCACCGGACAGCTGGCCGCGACAGTTCCGCGACCTGATCCGCCTGTCGAACAAGTACCTGCTCAACCCGGTCATGCTGCGGCTGGCGGGGACCCGCTACTGGTACGCGTCGGTGGTGCACCACACCGGGCGTCGGTCGGGCAAGGAGTACACCACCCCGGTGGTGGCCGACCGCGTCGGCGACCGGTTCATCGTGCCGCTGCCCTATGGCACGCAAGTCGACTGGCTGCGTAACGTGCTGACAGCCGGGCAGGCGCGCATCACCACCAAGGGCCAGACCTACGAGGTCGTCTCACCCGAGATCATCGACGCCACCGAGGCCCTTCCCCTGCTTCCCCGCGATCGGCGGCGGACATTCGAGCGCACCGGAGTCGACCATTTCCTGCGCGCCACCCTGACCCAGTGAAGCGTTAAGCTACATTCTCCATATATGAAGCTATAGTCTTCATATGGGTGATGTGAAGGCCGGCGCATCGTCGCTGCGCGCCGCCCTGATCGGGGATGTGGTCGGCTCGCGGCACGTCTCCGACCGTCGCGATCTGCATCACCGCGTCAGCCGCGCCCTGGCCGAGGTCGCCGCGGGCTCCCCCGATCCGCCGGCGTTCACAGTGGGCGACGAGTTCCAGGGCAGCTACCCCGCCGTGGGTGCGGCGATCGACGCGGCGCTCTCGGTGCGGCTGGCACTGGCGCCCGACGTCGACGTCCGCTTCGGCATCGGCTGGGGCGAAGTCACCGTCCTCGATACGACCACCGGCATCCAGGACGGCCCCGGCTGGTGGTCGGCGCGGGCAGCCATCGAGTGGACTGCCGGCGCGCAGCGACAACCCGGCCTGACCCACGTCCGCACCGCCTACCGCCGTGCCGACACCGAAGGGCCCGACCCAGACACCGTCAACGCCGCCCTCTTGTGTCGGGACCACCTGCTTGGATCGGTGGATGCGCGGTCCCTGCGCCTGCTGCGGGGATTGCTCGAACACAAGACGAAGAAGGAACTGGCGGCAATGGAAGGCATCAGTGCGTCTGCGGTCTCCCAGCGCACCGCGCGCGACGGGCTGGACCTGCTGGTGCTGGCGTCGCGGCACCTGCGGGCAATCCGATGAGCGGTGTCGCCGTCCTCTTGATCGCCGTCGGGTGCGCCGACATCGTCCGCCGGCTGTCATCGCACCGGTGGACCGCCGTGGTCACCGGTCCGGCGGTCGCGGTAGTCACCGCCCTGCTGTGCGGGCTGTGGCACCTCGGTGATCTGGTGCTGATCGGCATTGCGGCGATATCCGCCGTCGCGTGGGAGGTGTCGAGTGCCCACGCCGAGCGGGTCGGCGGTCGCAGGCAGGCCGTGCCTGTTGCGTTGTTCGCCACCGCGCTGACCGTGCTGATTGTGCTGTCCGGCTTGGGGTCACCGGTGACCGGAGCGGTCAAGGCCTGGGCAGCATGGGCCGCGGTACCCGGGCTCGGCGAGGTCGAGCCGACCCGGCTGGTGATCGTGATCGGGGTGGTGCTGTTGCAGCTGATGACCGGCAATCAACTGGTGCGCCTGCTGCTCGGGTCGGTGGGCTCGGTCAAGCCCGCCGGCGAGCCACAGCCCTCCGACCGGCTCAAGGGCGGCCGGCTGCTAGGCCCGATGGAACGTCTGCTCATCCTGGGCCTCGGCCTGGCCGGCCAACTGGCTGCCGCGACGGCGGTCTTGGCGGCCAAGAGCATCATCCGATTCCCCGAGATCAATGCCCAAAAGGCCCGGGAGAGCGGGGGTATCGGTATCGACGACGTCACCGAGTACTTCCTGGTCGGCAGTTTCGCGAGCTGGATCGTCGCGCTGGGCGGACTCGCGCTGACGCAATAGTGCGCAGTCTCGACCATTGAGCCCGCAGACGACTGTGTGTCAGAGCCTTTCGATGATGGTGACGTTGGCGGTGCCGCCGCCCTCGCACATCGTCTGCAGACCGTAGCGACCACCGCGGCGCTCGAGCTCATTGAGCATGGTGGTGAACAGCTTTGCGCCGGTGGCTCCAAGCGGATGACCGAGTGCGATGGCGCCCCCGTTGGGGTTGACCTTCTCCGGGTCGATCTTGGTCTCCTTGAGCCAGGCCATCACCACCGGCGCAAACGCCTCGTTGATCTCGACGACGTCGATGTCCTCGATGGTCAGGCCGGCTTTGTCCAACGCGTAGCGGGTGGCCGGGATCGGACCGGTGAGCATGAACACCGGGTCAGCGCCGCGAGCACTGATGTGGTGGATGCGGGCTCGCGGAGTCAGCTTGTGGTCCTTGACCGCCTGCTCGGAGGCGAGCAGCACAGCGCTTGCGCCATCAGAGATCTGGCTGGCCATCGCCGCGGTCACCCGGCCGCCTTCACGCAGTGGCTTGAGCGCGGCCATCTTCTCCAGGCTCGACTCGCGGGGTCCCTCGTCGGTACGGAAGTCGCCGACCGGGACGATCTCGTTCTCGAAGCGTCCGGCGCGGATCGCGGCGAACGCCTTCTCGTGGCTGCCCAGCGCGAACTCCTCCATCTCCTCGCGGGAGATGTTCCACTTCTCGGCGATCATCTCCGCGCCGCGGAACTGGGAGATCTCCTGATCGCCGTAGCGGTGCAACCAGTTCTCCGACTCGTTGGTCGGCGAGGTGAACCCGAACTGCTCGGCGACGAGCATCGCCGAGGAAATCGGGATACGGCTCATGTTCTGCATGCCGCCGGCCAGAATGAAGTCGGCGGTGCCGGCCATGATGGCCTGTGCGCCAAAGGAAATCGCCTGCTGGCTAGATCCGCACTGGCGGTCGACGGTGACACCGGGAACCTCTTCGGGGAAGCCCGCCGCGAGCCAGGTGTTGCGCCCGATGTTGCCGGCCTGCGGGCCGATCGTGTCCAGGCAGCCGACAATCGCATCCTCGACGGCGCCGGGGTCGACGTCGACCCGGTCGAAGATTCCACGGAAGGCCACCACGCCGAGGTCGATGGGGTGGACGTGGGCCAGTGATCCGTTGCGCTTGCCCACCGCGGTACGCACGGCGTCGATGACGTAGGCCTCAGGCATGTCGATCTCCTTATCGGTTGTCGGGCGTGGCTATGCCGCCCAGAACGATGGCGAGGTATTGGCGGCCGACCTCTTCGGCGCTCAGCGGTCCCCCCGGCTGATACCAACGGACCGAAACCCAGGTGGTGTCCCGGATGAACCGGTAGACCACGTCGACGTCGATGTCGGGGCGGAAGCAGCCCTGCGCGACACCCTCGTTGAGCAGGTCGAGCCACATCTGACGTTGTTCTTTGTTACGGGTTTCGACGAAGTCGAATTGCGGCAGCGTGGAAAGGCGCTTGGCTTCGTCCTGGTAGATGACGACCTGAGCGTGCCGATGTTCGATCGCCTCGAACGACGTCATGAACAGGCCCTTGAGCCGTTCGAGCGGATTGGACTCGGTGCTGATGATCGCCTGGTAGCGATCGAAGAGCCAGTCCAGGAAGTCGCGCAGCACCTCAGAGACCATCTGCTCTTTGCTCTTGAAGTGGTGATAGAGGCTGCCGGACAGGATGCCCGCCGAGTCGGCGATATCGCGCACGGTCGTCGCGCGCAGGCCGCGTTCGGCGAACATCGTCGCGGCGAGCACTAACAGCTCGTCGCGACGACTCACCGGCTGCTCGGTCATGGGTGCTGGCTCGACACCGAAATCACTTCGCCGGTCAGGTAACTGGAGTAGTCACTGGCCAGGAACGCGATGGTGGACGCGATCTCCCACGGCTCGGCGGCGCGGCCGAAGGCCTCCCCCTCGGAGAGCCGGTCGAGCAGGTCGGTCGAACTGGTCTTCTCGAGGAACTTGTGCCGGGCGATGCTCGGCGAGACCGCGTTGATCCGCACCCCGTACTCGACGGCCTCGATCGCGCTGCACCGAGTCAGCGCCATCACTCCGGCCTTGGCCGCGGCGTAGTGCGACTGTGAGTGCTGTGCCCGCCAGCCCAGAACACTGGCGTTGTTGACGATCACCCCGCCGTGGCCGGCGTCGCGGAAGTACCGCAGCGCGGCGCGGGTGGCCCGCATCACCGAGGTGAGCGTGACGTTGAAGACCCGGTCCCATTCCTCGTCGGTCATGTCGACGACCGGGGTCTGGCCACCCAGTCCGGCGTTGTTGACGAGGACATCGAGTCGCCCCATGGCGGCCACCGCGTCGGCGACAAGTGCATCGACGGCAGCGGTGGAGGTGACGTCGCACACCACGCTCTCCACCCGGCCGAGCCCCAATTCCGCAAGCTGGTCCCGGGTTTCGCCGAGCCGACGCTCGTGGTGATCGGAGATGACGACGTCCGCGCCTTCGAGCAACGCGCGCCGCGCCGTCGCCGATCCGATGCCGGTGCCGGCCGCGGCGGTCACGACCACGACCTTGCCGGTCAGCAGACCATGGCCGTCGATCTCCGGGGGGACGTCCGCTAATGACGGCACTAGCCCTTCACCTCTCGAGGCAGGCCGAGCACGCGCTCGGCGATGATGTTGCGCTGAATTTCGTTGGAGCCGCCGTAGATTGTGTCAGAGCGGGAGAACAGGAACAGCCGCTGCCACTCGTCGAACTCGCCGCCGGGCATGAGCAGGCCGGACTTGCCTTTGATCTCCATGGCCAGCTCGCCGAGATCGCGATGCCAGTTCGCCCACAGCAGCTTCGACACTGAGTCTTTTCCGGCGGCCGTGCCGCCGGCTTGTTCCACGTCCATCGTGGCCAGCGCGTACGACCTCATGGTCTGCAGCCCGGCCCACGCCCGGGTGAGCCGCTCACGGATCAGCGGGTCGTCGATCGCGCCATTGGCCTTGGCCAGCTCGACGATCCCGGAAAGCTCACGGGCATAACGGATCTGCTGGCCAAGCGTGGACACGCCGCGTTCGAAGGTCAATGTCCCCATGGCGACCCGCCAGCCGTCGCCCGGCGCACCGACGACCAGGTCGGCGTCGGTGCGGGCGTCGGTGAAGAACACCTCGTTGAACTCCGAGTCGCCGGTCAGCTGGATGATCGGGCGGATCTCCACACCGGGCTGATCCAACGGCACCAGCAGGTAGGACAGGCCCGCGTGGCGTTTGGAGCCCTTCTCGGTGCGGGCCACCACGAAGCACCACTGCGCCCAGTGGGCCAGCGAGGTCCACACCTTCTGGCCGTTGATGATCCACTTGTCACCCTCCCGAACGGCGGTGGTGGCGACGTTGGCCAGGTCGCTGCCGGCACCAGGCTCGGAATAGCCCTGAGACCACAGCTCGGTGACGTCGAGGATCCGCGGCAGGAAGCGCTGCTGCTGCGCGGGGGTCCCGTAGGCGATCAGCGTCGGACCGAGTAGTTCCTCGCCGAGGTGGTTGACCTTGTCCGGCGCATCGGCCTTCGCATACTCCTCATAGAAGGCCACCCGGTGCGCAACGGACAGACCTCGGCCGCCGTGCTCGATCGGCCAGCCCAGGCAGGTCAGCCCCGCCGCCGCCAGGTGCCGGTTCCAGGCCAGTCGCTCTTCGAAGGCTTCATGCTCACGGCCCGGACCACCGAGACCCTTGAGCGCGGTGTATTCGCCGACCAGGTTGTCGGCCAGCCACTCGCGGACCTCCGCCCGGAACTCCTCGACCGCTATCACCCTTGTAGGCTAACCTACCAAGCACTTGCTTTGTTAGCCCGGGGACGATCCGCGGGCATCAAGCCCCAAGGAGTCTCGATGGCGAGCCCCCCGCGCACCACACCCGCGGTGTTGGACCGGATGGCATTCGACTTCGCCGACCACGACGCCCTGGTCACCGAGGAGCGCACCCTCACCTTCGCCGAATTGCGCGACGAGGTTCGCCGGGCCGCGGCGGCGATAATCGGGTTGGGTGTCGCCCCCGGCGATCGGGTTGCGATCTGGTCGCCGAACACCTGGCACTGGGTGATCGCCTGCCTGGCAATCCACTACGCCGGCGCGGTGATGGTGCCACTGAACACCCGCTACACCGCCGACGAGGCCTCCGACATCCTGGCCCGCACCGAGGCGCCGCTGCTGTTCGGGATGGGCAAGTTCCTGGGCGCCGACCGGGTGGCCGACCTGAATCGCGCTGCGCTGCCGGCACTGCGGCATATCGTCCGCATCCCGATCGACTCTGGTGACGGCAACTGGGACGAGTTCCTGGCCGGGCCGCAGCCTCCGCTGTCAGAGGTTGACGCCCGAGCGGCGGCGGTGCGCCCCGACGATCCCTCCGACGTCCTGTTCACCTCCGGCACGACCGGACGCAGCAAAGGCGTGCTGTGCGCGCACCGGCAGTCACTGGCGGCCCCGGCCGCGTGGGCCGAGTGCGGTCAGCTCACCAGTGCCGACCGCTACCTGTGCATCAACCCGTTCTTCCACAACTTCGGCTACAAGGCCGGCATCTTGGCCTGCCTGCAAACCGGCGCCACGCTGATCCCCCAGCTCACCTTCGACCCCGAGCAGGCGATGCGGGTGATCGCCGAGCAGCGCATCACCGTGCTGCCCGGCCCGCCGACAATCTTCCAGACGCTGCTGGACCACCCCGCCCGCAAGAACTACGACCTCAGCTCGCTGCGCTTCGCGGTGACCGGAGCGGCGACCGTGCCCGTCGTGCTCATCGAACGCATGCAGGCCGAGCTCGACTTCGATATCGTGCTGACCGCCTACGGGCTGACCGAAGCCAGCGGATTCGGGACCATGTGCCGCGCCGACGACGATGCAGTCACGGTGGCGACCACCTGCGGGCGGCCGATCGCCGACTTCGAATTGAGAATCGATGGCACCGACGGCTCCCCTGGTTCTGGGGGCGCCGGTGAGGTGTTGTTGCGCGGACCGAACGTGATGCTGGGCTACCTCGACGATCCGGCGGCCACCGCGGCAGCGATCGACGCGGACGGCTGGCTGCACACCGGCGATGTCGGCACCGTCGACGACGCGGGGAACCTGCGCATCACCGACCGGCTCAAGGACATGTATATCTGCGGCGGTTTCAACGTCTACCCCGCCGAGATCGAGCAGGTGCTGGCCCGACTCGACGGAGTCGCCGACGCCGCGGTGATCGGGGTGCCCGACGAACGGCTCGGCGAAGTCGGGCGTGCGTTCATCGTGCGCCGCGATGGCAGCGACCTCGACGAGCAGGCCGTCATCGACTACACCAAGAAGCACCTGGCCAATTTCAAGACCCCGCGCTCGGTGGTCTTCGTGGCGAGCCTGCCGCGAAATCCCGGCGGCAAAGTGGTCAAACCCACACTGCGAGAGATGGTTTGATGGATCTTAGCTACGACGACGCCACCGAAGAGTTCCGCGACGAGGTGCGTACGTTCCTGTCGGCAAACAGAAGCTCGTTTCCGACGAAGTCCTACGACACCGCCGAGGGGTTCGCGCAGCATCGGGTCTGGGACCGTGTCCTGTTCGATGCCGGGCTGTCGGTGATCACCTGGCCCGAGAAGTTCGGCGGTCGCGACGCCAGCCTGCTGCAATGGGTGGTCTACGAAGAGGAGTACTTCCGCGCCGGGGCGCCGGGGCGGGCCAGCGCCAACGGCACCTCGATGCTGGCGCCCACCCTGTTCGGGCACGGTACCCCCGAACAGCTGGACCGCATACTCCCGAAAATGGCCAGCGGCGAAGAGATCTGGGCCCAGGCCTGGTCGGAGCCGGAGTCCGGCAGCGATCTGGCGTCGCTGCGCTCGACGGCCACCCAGACCGACGGTGGGTGGCTGCTCAACGGCCAGAAGATCTGGAGCAGCCGGGCACCGTTCGGTGACCGGGCTTTCGGGCTGTTCCGCTCCGACCCCACCGCCGAGCGCCACCGCGGGCTGACCTACGTCATGTTCGACCTCAAGGCCGACGGCGTGACGGTACGCCCGATCGCCCAGTTGGGCGGCGACACCGGTTTCGGAGAGATCTTCTTGGACAACGTGTTCGTGCCCGACAACGACGTCATCGGCAGCGTGCACGACGGCTGGCGCGCCGCGATGAGCACATCGAGCAACGAACGCGGCATGTCGCTGCGCAGCCCGGCGCGGTTCCTGGCACCGGCCGAACGGCTGGCATCTACATGGCGAGGCCACGGTGCCAATCCCGCGTTCGCCGACCGAGTGGCCGACGCCTGGATCAAGGCCCAGGCCTACCGGCTGCACACCTTCGGCACCGCGACCCGGGTCGCCGAAGGCGGTGAACTCGGCGCCGAATCGTCGGTGACCAAGGTGTTCTGGTCAGATCTCGACGTCGCGATCCACCAGACCGCCTTGGAACTGCGGGGGGCCGACGCCGAGCTCACCGACGCCTGGACCGACGGGCTTCTGTTCGCCCTTGGCGGACCGATCTATGCCGGTACCAACGAGATTCAGCGCAACATCATCGCCGAGCGGTTGCTCGGCCTGCCCAGAGAAGGCTCCGCAAGCACCGGGAAGAGCAAATGAGATTCGCACTCGACGAACAGCAGCGCGACTTCGCGGCCAGCATCGACGCCGCACTGGGCGCCGCCGACGTGCCCGCGGCGGTACGCGCGTGGGCCCAGGGTGACACCGCACCCGGCCGCAAGGTGTGGTCGGCACTGGCCGACCTGGGTGTGACCGCACTGCTGGTCCCGGAGAAGTACGACGGTATCGAGGCCCACCCGGTCGATCTGACAGTCGCGCTCGAGCGCCTGGGCTACTGGTGTGTGCCCGGGCCCGTCGCCGAATCCATCGCGGTAGCACCGATTCTGCTCGCAAACGACGACAGATCCGCCGCGCTGGCCGCCGGCGAGCTGATCGCCACGGTCGCACTACCGCCCACCGTGCCGCGCGCCGTAAACGCCGACTTTACCGGGCTGACACTGCTGGCACAGGACGGCCAGGTCAGCGAGGCGACCGCCGGTCAATCCCACGAGTGCGTCGACCCCAGCCGCACACTGTTCGATGTCACCGCCGGCGCGGACGCGAGCCGGGCCGACGTGACGCGCGCCTTTGAGTTCGGCGCGCTGGCCACCGCAGCTCAGCTGATCGGTGCGGGCCAGGCCATGTTGGACATATCGGTCGAGTACGCCAAGCAGCGCAGTCAGTTCGGCCGCGTCATCGGCAGCTATCAGGCGATCAAGCACAAGCTCGCCGACGTACACATCGCGCTGGAGATGGCACGTCCGCTGGTTTACGGCGCCGCGCTGTCGCTGGCCGACGAATCGCCCGACACCGCGCGGGATGTCAGCGCCGCCAAAGCAGCCGCATCCGACGCCGCTCTGTTGTCGGCTCGTTCGTCGCTGCAGACCCACGGCGCCATCGGATTCACCGCCGAGCACGACCTGTCGCTGTGGCTGCTGAAAGTGCAGGCCCTGCATTCAGCCTGGGGCGACCCCACCAGCCATCGCCGTCGGGTGCTGGAGGCACTGGCATGACCTCAACCGAAGAACGCCAGATGCTGCGCGACACCGTCGCCGCACTGATCGACAAGCATGCGTCGTCTGC
Organism: Mycolicibacterium sp. CH28; assembly: GCF_004745805.1. Lineage (GTDB taxonomy): Bacteria > Actinomycetota > Actinomycetes > Mycobacteriales > Mycobacteriaceae > Mycobacterium. The sequence continues at coordinate 52,838 of NZ_SRLQ01000012.1, forward strand.
CGCGGTACGCGCGGCGATGGAGTCCGACCGAGGTTACGACGAGTCGCTGTGGGCGATGCTGTGCGAGCAGGTCGGCGTCGCCGCCCTGGTGGTCCCCGAGGAACTCGGCGGGGCCGGCGGCGAACTGGCCGATGCGGCAGCCGTTCTCGAAGAACTGGGTCGCGCCCTGGTGCCCACCCCGCTACTCGGCACAACGCTGGCCGAGCTGGCCCTGCTGGCCGCCGACCAACCCGACACCGACACCCTCGAACAGCTCGCCGCCGGAGCGGCCATCGGCGCGGTGGTGTTCGACCCCGGCTACGTGGTCAACGGCGACGTGGCCGACGTGGTGATCGGCATCGACGGTACGCGCCTGGTCCGCTGGAACGACGTCACCACCGACCCCGTGCACACCATGGACCCGACCCGCCGTCTCGCTCGACTGAACCCCGGCTCGACCGACGTGATCGGCACCGATCCCGGCCTCGCCGACATCGCCGCGATCCTGCTCGCCGCCGAGCAGGTCGGCGCGGCCGCGCGCTGCCTGGAGCTCACCGTCGACTACACCAAGGAACGCGTGCAGTTCGGCCGGCCGATTGGCAGCTTCCAGGCGCTCAAGCATCGGATGGCCGATCTATACGTCGCGGTGCAGTCGGCGCGTGCACTCGTAGGCGACGCGGTTGTCCAGCCCACACCTACCTCGGCGGCGCTGGCCCGGCTGGCCGCCAGCGAGGCGTTCTGCAAGGTGGCGGCTGAGGCCGTGCAAATGCACGGCGGCATTGCGATCACCTGGGAGCACGACATCCAGCTGTACTTCAAGCGGGCGCACGGCAGCGCCCAGCTGTTCGGTCCGCCGCGCGACCAACTCCGCCGGCTGGAGGCCGAGGTGTTCTAGCCTGCAGTAGTGCAGACCTATTCCGTCGAGAGCCTTCCGCGGCCGATTGGTTATGTGCTCGGCGGGGGTGGCAGCCTGGGCGCGGTCCAGGTCGGCATGCTGCAGGCGCTCAGCGAGCGCGACGTCCAGCCCGATCTGGTGGCGGGCACCTCGGTGGGATCGATCAACGGGGCGGTACTGGCATCGGACCCACTGGGAGCAGCCAACCGGCTGTCCCACGTCTGGGCCCGGTTGACGCGGGCGAAGGTGTTCCCGGGCAACCTCATCGCGCAAGCACTCTTGCTGCAGCGCGCCAAGACCCACCTGTTCCCCAACACTGGTCTGGCCGACATGATTGTCGACTTCCTCGGCTCCACAACAGATTTCGAACATCTGAGGGTGCCGTTCGCGGCGGTCACGATGGACGTGGCAACCGCACAACCACATGTGATCCGCCACGGGCCGCTGCTGCCGGCGCTGTTGGCCAGCTCTGCCATCCCCGGCATCTATCCGCCCGTGGACTATGACGGTCTACACCTGTACGACGGCGGGGTGGTGGCCAATGTCCCGATGCGCCAGGCCGTGGACATGGGAGCGCGATCGTTGATCGTGCTCGACTGCTTCTTCCCCGGCCAGTTGCCCGGCTCGACCGATACCCTCGCCGACATCCTGCTCTACACCGCGCTGGTGACCATGCGTTCGCAGGCGGTGGCCGAGGCCACCCTCGTCGCCGAGTCGCTACCGGTGGTCTACCTGCCGGGCCCGACACCCAAATTGGTCTCACCGCTGGATTTCACCCACACCACCGATCTGATCGCGGACGCCTACACCTCCGCGCGCCGGTTCCTCGAGGACGTCCGCATCACCGGGCCCGGGCTCTACCATCAGGCGCCTCCCGGCGGCGGTGCCCTAGCCTGACTCAGGTGAACAATCGCATCGCCCTGCGAGCCGGTATCCCGCCGTTCTATGTCATGGATGTGTGGCGGGCCGCCGCCGAGCGGCAACGCACGCACGGCGACCTGGTGAATCTCTCCGCCGGCCAGCCCAGTGTGGGCGCACCCGAACCGGTGCGAGCCGCGGCAGCCGCAGCCCTGGAGGCCAACGCGCTGGGCTACACCGTCGCCCTGGGCATCCCGGAGTTGCGGGAGGCGATCGCCGCGTCCTACGGCGACCGGTACGGACTCGACATCTCCGCCGAGGACGTGGTGGTGACCACCGGATCCTCGGGTGGCTTCCTGCTGGCATTCCTGGCCTGTTTCGACGCCGGCGACCGGGTGGCCATCGCCAGCCCCGGCTATCCCTGCTACCGCAACATCCTCTCCGCCCTCGGCTGCGAGGTGGTGGAACTCCCGTGCGGGCCCGACACCCGGTTCCAGCCGACCGTGCAGATGCTGGCCGAGCTGGATCCGCCGGTGCAGGGGGTCATCGTGGCCAGCCCGGCCAATCCGACCGGCACGGTGATCGCACCGGAAGAACTCGCAGCGATCGCCTCGTGGTGCGACGAGACCGGAGCACGGCTGATCAGCGACGAGGTCTACCACGGGCTGGTCTATCCCGGTGCGCCGGAAACGTCGTGCGCGTGGCAGACGTCGCGGAACGCCGTTGTGGCCAACAGTTTTTCCAAGTACTTCGCGATGACCGGCTGGCGGCTGGGCTGGATGCTGGTCCCCCAGGAACTGCGCCGGGCGGTGGACTGCCTGACCGGGAACTTCACCATCTGTCCCCCGGTGCTGCCGCAGTATGCCGCAGTGGCAGCGTTCACACCCGAGTCCATCGCCGAGGCCGAGGAGCATCTGCATCACTACGCCGCGAACCGCGAGACGCTGCTGAGCGGATTGCGCCAGATCGGCCTCACCCGGCTGGCGCCCACCGACGGCGCGTTCTACGTGTACGCCGACGTCTCGGATTTCACCTCGGATTCGCTGGGCTTCTGTGAGCGGCTGCTCGCCGACACCGGACTGGCGATCGCCCCCGGTATCGATTTCGACACCGTGCAGGGCGGATCATTCGTGCGGCTGTCGTTCGCCGGGCCGTCGACCGATATCGACGAGGCGCTGCGCCGGCTGGGACCGTGGCTGAGCGCCTGAACGTCGCTCCTCGGTTCGACTGTGCGTTGGGGGCTTCGAGTGTGCATCCAGGGCGGGATTCCTGGCGAATTATCGCCCTGAGCACACACTCGGCACCGCGACACCCGTGGACGCACGTTCAAGACGCATCCCGCTGAGCCCAAATATTGCGGGACCGCCGCACAGCTGGTGCAGTCATGGCATGCCCTTCATCGACCATGACCTCGGCCGCGCCTACTACCGGCACTGGGCCGCCCTGGAACCCCGCGCGGCCGTGATCTTTCTCCACGGGTTCGGCGAGCACACCGGTGTCTATCACCGGCTGGGGTTCTCCCTCAACGCGGCCGGAATCGACTTGTGGGCCGTCGACCAATTCGGGCACGGCCTTTCCCCGGGTACGCGCGGGGACTTCGGGACGATCGAGGACAGCTCGGCACTGGCCGACTCCCTCACCGAGCTGGCCGAGCAGGCAACCCCGGGCATTCCACTTATCGCGCAGGGGCATTCGTATGGAGCCGTGGTGACCCTGTTCCGCCTGCTCGACAACCCCCAGCGCTACCGCGCCGGGATCATCTCCGGCGCGCCGGTAGTCCCGGTGCCCGAGCTGCTCGACACCGACACTTCACTCGACCTCGACCCACACTGGCTGTCCAACGACCCGTTCTACCTCGACGCAATGGAGAACGACCCGCTGGCCTTCGTCGAAGCCGACAGCGTGCCGCTGGCCCGCGAACTCGACCGCGCCTGGGATCACTTCGGAGCCGAGCTGCCAAAGCTCGCCGTGCCGACCCTGGCCATCCACGGCGAGCTCGACCCGATCGCCCCGGTCAGCGCGGTGCGCGCCTACGCCGAGCAGATCGGACCTCTGCAACTGCGGGAGTTCCCCGGCACGCACCACGACATCCTCAACGAGACGGTGCACCGGGAGGTCGCCGCGACGATCATCGACTTCGTCGGCGAGCGCACCCGCTGAACGCGTCCGCTTAGAGCCAGGTATCGGGGGTGGTGGTCGTCAGGAACGCCTCGAGGTCGTCGCGCCACTGCGCGGGAGTGTTCTTGTCCGGCTCGATTCCGGTGTACTCGCCGCGGTAGAACAGCAGTGGCCTCGGCTTGACCTTCGGCACCTCCGAAAGGGAGTGCACCGCACCGAAAACCACGAAATGGTCACCGCCGTCGTGCACCGAAGCCACCGTGCAGTCGATGTGTGCCAGCGATCCGTCCAGGATCGGCGAGCCGAGCGCCGAGGGTAGCCAGTCGACACCGGCGAACTTGTCGGGCTCCTTCGAGCCGAACCGCGCGCATACCTCGCGCTGTTGTTCGGTCAGCACGTTGACACAGAACTTGCCGCTGGCCTCGATGGCCTGCCACGACCGCGACACCTTGGTGGGACAGAACAACACCAGCGGCGGGTCGAGCGACAGCGCCGCGAACGACTGGCACGCAAATCCGACCGGCACCTCGTCGTGGATGGTGGTGATGATGGTGATACCGGTACAGAACTGGCCTAGGACGTGGCGGAACGTCCGCGGGTCGATCTCCGCAGCAGCCATCGGCTACTTGAACCCGACAGAGAAGTCGTGGCCCCACAGACTGACCGCGGTGCTCTCCCTGGCCACCCAGCCGTTGTCCTCGACCTGCAAACCCTCGCAACCGAATTCGACGTCGAAACCGCCGGGCGTCTTCATGTAGAAGGACAGCATCTTGTCATTGGTGTGCCGGCCCAGTGTCGCCGACATCTTCACCTTGCGGCGGTACGCACGGTCCAGGCACAGGCCGACGTCGTCGGAGTTCTCCACCTCGACCATCAGATGGACGATGCCGGTCGGGTTGGGCATCGGCATGAAGGCCAGCGCATGGTGACGCGGGTTGCAGCCGTAGAACCGCAGCCAGACCGGATCCCCGTCGGCCGGGCGTCCCGCGATCTGCGGTGGCAGGCTCATCGAGTCTCGCAACCGGAAGCCCAGCACGTCCTGGTAGAACGCCTGTGCCGCAGCGTCGTCGTCGCAGGTGAGCACGACGTGGCCGAGGCCCTGCTCACCGGTGACGAACTTGTGCCCGTACGGACTGACGAACCGACGCCCCAGGTACTGGGCACCGTGGAACGCCTCCAGAACGTTCCCGGCGGGGTCCGAGAACCGGATCAGACCCTCGACGCGCCGCTCGGACTTCTCCTCGCGCGTGCCTTCGGAGAATTCCACACCCGACTTGCCCAGCGTCTCGCGCAGACCCTGCAGCGCGGCAGCATCGGCTACCTCCCAACCCGCGATCAGCAAGCGATCGCGTTCGCCGGGAATGATCACCAGGCGTGCGGCGAACTCATCCATCCGCAGGTAGAGCGCATCGGGGATGGCGCCGTCACTCTCCACCATGCCGAGCACCTTCAGCCCGAATTCCCTCCAGGCCGCCACATCGGTGGCCTCGATTCGCATGTAGCCCAGCGCCTTCAGCGTCATGCCCCACCTCCGAGGAAATCAACGGTCAGTTTGTTGAACTCGTCGAACTTCTCCAACTGAGCCCAGTGTCCACACTGTCCGAAAACGTGCAGCTGAACACGCGGAATCTGCTTGAGCGCCACCAGCGCTCCGTCCAGCGGGTTGACGCGGTCCTCGCGGCCCCAGATCAGCAGTACTCGCTGCCGCAGCTTGTACACATCGCGCCACATCATGCCGAGTTCGAAATCGGCTCCGGCGAAGGACTTTCCCATCGCCCGTGCGGCGGCGAGCGATTCGGGGGTGCTGGCGATCGCGAATCGCTCGTCGACCAGTTCCGGCGTGATCAGCTTCTGGTCCCAGACCATGATCCGTAGGAACTTTTCCATGTTCTCGCGGGTGGGGTCGGCGGTGAACCGGCCTAGCAGCTTCACACCCTCGGTGGGGTCGGGCGCGAACAGGTTGACCGAGAGCCCGCCAGGGCCCATCAGTACCAGCCGGCCGGCCCGATCGGGGTTGTCCAAGGCGAAGCGCACGGCGGTGCCGCCACCCAGCGAATTACCGACCAGGGCGGCCCGCTCGATTCCGAGATGGTCGAACAGGTTGAGCAAAGCCGTTGCGCTGTAACGGTTGTACTGCTCGTGCTCGGTGTGCTTGTCGGACTGCCCGTAGCCGGGCTGGTCGACGGCGAGCACGTGGAAGTGCTCGGCCAGCACGCCGATGTTCTTGGAGAAGTTCGACCAGCTCGACGCACCAGGACCGCCGCCGTGCAGGAGCACCACGGTCTGCGGTTTGCCGACACCGGCCTCGTGATAGTGCAGCCGCATATCGGCACGCACCTGCGCGTAGCGCGACGTGGATTCGAACGTCAGCTCCCGCTGGTGCTCGACTTCCTCGATGAAAGATGTCATCAGCTCGGCCAGTTAAACCATCGTGTCGCCGAGCGGCAGCCCGAACTCCTGGTTGCCGAACATCACATAGGCACGTTCTGCGTCGTTGGCGGCATGCACCCGACCGGCGTGCGCGTCGCGCCAGAACCGTTGCAGCGGGGTGTCGATACCCAGCGCGGTGGCACCGGCGCTTTCGAAGAGCCGGTCGATGGCCGCGATCGCACGCTGGCTGGCTCGCACCTGGTCGCGGCGGGCGTTGGCCCGCAGCGAGAGCGGAATCTCCTGACCGGCGCACAGCAGTGCGTATTCGTCGGCCAGATTGCCCGACAGCTGGCGCCAGGCGGCGTCGATGTCGCTGGCCGCCTCGGCGATCCGAACCTTGGCGAAGGGGTCATTTTTGGCCTTCTCGCCCGCGTAGGCGGCACGCACCCGCTTACCCTGGTGCTCGACGTGCGCGGCGTAGGCGCCATAAGCCATTCCGACGATCGGCGTGGAGATCGTGGTGGGATGCATTGTTCCCCAAGGCATCTTATAGACCGGCGCGGTGTTCTCCTTCAGCCCAGGCGCCGTCAGGTCGCTCATCGCCTTGAAGGAGACGAACCGATGTCGGGGCACGAACACGTCCTTCATCACCAGCGTGTTACTGCCGGTGCCCTTCAGGCCCACCACATGCCAGTCATCCTCAATGTGATAGTCGCTAATCGGGATCAGGAAGCTACCGAAGTCCACCGGCCTGCCGTCCTTGATCACCGGTCCGCCGACGAACGTCCACGTGGCGTGGTCACAACCCGACGACCAGTGCCAGGCACCGTTGACCAGGTAGCCGCCGTCGGTGACGACGCCGGCGCCCATCGGGGCGTAGGACGAGGAGATCCGGACCGTCGGGTCCTCGCTCCACACGTCCTCCTGAGCCTGCTGCTCGAACTGCGCCAGATGCCAGTTGTGCACGCCCAGGATCCCGGCCACCCAGCCAGTCGACCCGCAGGCACTGGCTAGCCGGCGAACCGCTTCGTAGAACAGCGTCGGGTCAGCCTGCAGGCCGCCCCACTGCTCGGGCTGCAGCAGCTTGAAGAAACCGACCCGATCGAGGTCGTTGATCGTGGCGTCGGGGATCCGGCGGAGGTCCTCGGTCTGCTGGGCGCGCTCGCGCAGCTTCGGGAGCAGCTCATCGATGCCGGCTAGAACCGACTGCGCGTCACGCTGTTGAATGGACGTCACTGCATGCCTCCCAGAGTGTGCGTTGCTGGACCAAGACTAGAACACGTTACGATTTGTGTCGAGCAGCGCGAGCCTGCGGCTGGTAGCGATATGTATTGGCATTTCTGTAACCTGTTCTAGTTGAGCTGAAGGAAGGCTAAGCAACGTGATGCAGGCCCCACCGGACGAGCCCCTCGGCAGCCACGTGCTCGAGTTGGAAGTGACCGACGTGGTCGAGGAGACCGACGATTCGCGGTCCCTGGTCTTCGGCGTCCCGGCCGGCTCCGACGTTCCCGCCGAGCGGCTGCGCTACGCGCCGGGCCAATTCCTCACCTTGCGCATTCCGAGCGACCGGACCGGCTCGGTGGCACGCTGCTACTCGCTGTGCAGCTCCCCTTTCACCGACGGAGCGCTGGCGGTGACGGTCAAACGCACCGCCGGGGGCTACGCCTCGAACTGGCTGTGCGACCACGCCCACAAGGGCATGAGGATCCACGTGTTGGCACCGTCTGGCACCTTCGTGCCCAAGACGCTGGATGCGGACTTCCTGCTGATCGCTGCCGGCAGCGGCGTCACGCCAATGCTGTCGATCTGCAAATCGGCTTTGTCGCAGGCAGGTGGCCAAGTCACCTTGATCTACGCCAACAGGGACGAACGGTCGGTCATCTTCGCCAGTGAGCTTCGCGAGCTGGCCGCCAAGTACCCGGACCGGCTGACCGTCGTGCACTGGCTCGAGTCGGTGCAGGGTTTGCCCAGTGCTCCGGCACTGAGCAAGCTGATGGCCGCCTACACCGACCGGCAGGCCTTCATCTGCGGGCCCGGGCCGTTCATGCAGGCCGCCGAAGCGGCCCTGAACGCGCTGTCAGTACCGGCCAAACAGGTGCACATCGAGGTGTTCCGGTCCCTGGAAACCGATCCGTTCGCGGCGGTGACGATCACCGACGACGGCGACGAGCCGCCGGCCACCGCCGTTGTCGAACTCGACGGGCAGACCCACACCGTGACCTGGCCGCGCAACGCCATGCTGCTCGACGTCCTGCTCGACAAGGGCCTGGACGTACCGTTCTCGTGCCGCGAGGGACATTGCGGTGCGTGCGCGGTGGTCAAACGCGGCGGTGAGGTGGCGATGGACATCAACGACGTCCTGGAGCCCAGCGATATCGCCGAGGGACTGATCCTGGCCTGCCAGGCGCGGCCGACCTCTGATTCGGTCGAAGTCACCTACGACGAGTAGGCCTGCGCCGGCCTACTCGTCTCAGCGCGGCAGGCCGAGCAGACGTTCCCCGGCCATCGTGAGCAGGATCTGCTCGGTGCCGCCGGCGATGGTCAGGCACCTGGTGTTGAGGAAGTCGTGGACGAACGCGTCCACGACGAGCCCACCGGACTCGGACAGCTCCAGCCGGAACTCCGCCAGCGCCTGACGATGCCGCACGCCGATCAGCTTGCGGGCGCTGGCTTCTGCGCTGGTGTCCTGACCGCCGACGGCCAGCTGGGCAATGCGCTTGTCCAACAGGGAACCCGTTTGCGCGGACAGGATCAGGCTGCTCATCCGGTCCTGCAACGCCGTGTCGAGCTCGCGCGCGGCCACCGAGCGCAGCATCTCCTCCATCGGGTTGCCCAGGGCGGTGCCCTGGGCCATCGCGACCCGCTCGTTGGCCAGTGTGGTGCGCGCCAGCCGCCAGCCGTCGTTGACGGTGCCGACCACCATCTCGTCGGGCACGAAGACGTCGTCGAAGAACACCTCGTTGAACAACTCGTCTCCGGTGATCTCCCGCAGCGGGCGGATCACGATGCCCGGCGAGCGCATGTCGACGAGGAAGTAGGTGATGCCTTTGTGTTTGGGAGCGTTGAGATCCGTTCTGGCCAGGCATACACCCCAGTGCGCCTTCTGGGCGGCCGAGGTCCACACCTTTTGCCCGGTGAGCTTCCAACCGCCCTCGGCCCGAACGGCTTTCGTGCGCAGCGAGGCCAGGTCGGAGCCGGCCCCTGGTTCGCTGAACAGCTGGCACCAGATCAGCTCGCCGCGCAGGGTGGCCGGCACGAATCGGTCGATCTGTTCAGGCGTGCCGCCCTCGAGAATCGTGGGCACCGCCCACCAGCCGATCACCAGATCCGGGCGCGCCACCCCCGCGGCGGCAAGCTCGGAGTCGATGAGCAGCTGCTCGGCCGGCGACGCCTCACGTCCGTAGGGCTTGGGCCAGTGCGGTGCCAGCAATCCGGTGTCGGCCAACACACGCTGACGCTTCTCCACCGGCAGCCCGGCCACCTCGGCGACCGCTGCGGCGATCTCGGGCCGCAGATGGGCCACCGAGTCCAGGTCGATGTGCAGTTCACGGCGCACGCCGTCGAGCGTCAGCGCTCCGACCCGGCGCAGCCACTTGGACCGGCCACCGAGGAACTGACCGATGCCGTAGGCCCGACGGAGGTAGAGGTGGGCGTCGTGTTCCCAGGTGATGCCGATCCCGCCGAGCACCTGGATGCAGTCCTTTGCGTTGCTCTGTGCGGCGTCGATACCGACCGCAGCGGCCAGCGCCGCAGCGATCGAGAGCTGCTGGTCGGCCACATCCGATGACGCACTCGAGGCCGCCGCCGCATCGGCAGCGGCGACCGCGGCCTGCTGGGAACGAAGCAGCATCTCGGCGCACATGTGCTTGATGGCCTGGAAACTGCCGATCGGCTTGCCGAACTGCTCACGGACCTTGGCGTACTCGGTGGCGGTATCCAGAGTCCAGCGGGCCACGCCAGCGGTTTCGGCGGCCAGCACGGTGGCGGCCAGATCCTCGAAGCGCCGCCGCGAGACCGCAAGCGTCGTTGCCGGTGCGGAGTCCAGCGTCACCCGGGCAAGGGGACGGGAGAAGTCGGTCGCCGCCAGCGGCTCGACCGTCACGCCCTCGGCGGCGGCATCGACCAGAACGACCCGTTCCCCTACCGATAGCAGCAGCACACCGGAGCTATCGGCACCCAGCACGTACTCTGCGGTGCCAGAAACCAGGCCATTCTGCTCAGCCAGATTCCCGGCGAGCGCAACCCCGGCGGTGGTCTCCCCCGAGGCCAGCGCCTCGAGCAGTTCCGGGTCAGCGATCACGAGCGTGGCCAGTGCCGTCGTGGCCACCGGCCCGGGGATCAGCGCGCGGGCGGCTTCTTCCACCATGGCGCATAGGTCTTCGACGGAACCGCCTGCCCCACCGGCCTCCTCGGCGACCGCGACGCCGAACAGCCCCAGCTCGGCAAGGCCGCGGTACACCGGACGCCATGCCGCCGGCGTGCCTTGTTCTACATCGCGCACGGCCGCGGAGGCGCCGGCAGAGGCCGCCCAGCTCCGGACCAAATCGCGCGCGGCAAACTGTTCGTCGGTGATGGTCGCAGACACCGTGGGCTCCTAGGTTTACGGACAAGGGCGCAGAAACAATCCTGTAGGCCCACTAGAACGTGTTCTAATAGTGCCAGCGATCACCAGTCAAGTCGACCGGCGTCGCAGCAGGACACTCGGCTGTCCCGGGGGATGGAGCGGTGCGCAATGCGGTGTGGCGATGCGTATCGTTTTCTCGTGACCGCCCACGGAAGGAGCTGACCGGCCATGTCATCGCCAGTGCAGAAGTCATCGGCCGGCTCGCAACCGCGTGAAGTTTTGCCGGTTTCGGTCCTCGCCGAATCCGAACTCGGTTCAGAAGCTCAGCGCGAGCGCCGCAAGCGCATCCTCGACGCGACCATGGCCATCGCCTCCAAGGGCGGCTATGAGGCCGTGCAGATGCGTGCGGTGGCGGACCGGGCCGACGTGGCGGTCGGCACGCTGTACCGATACTTCCCGTCGAAGGTTCACCTGCTGGTGTCGGCGCTGGCCCGCGAGTTCGAGCGCATCGACGCCAAGACCGACCGAACCGCCGTCGCCGGGGGCACGCCGTTCCAGCGGCTGAACTTCATGGTGAGCAAGCTCAACCGAGCGATGCAGCGCAATCCGCTGCTGACCGAGGCGATGACGCGGGCCTACGTGTTCGCCGACGCCTCAGCCTCCGGTGAGGTTGATCACGTCGAGAAGATCATCGACAGCATGTTCGCCCGCGCCATGAGCGACGGTGAACCGACCGAAGACCAGTACCACATCGCCCGCGTGATCTCCGACGTGTGGCTGTCGAATCTGCTGGCATGGCTGACTCGGCGGGCCTCCGCTACCGATGTCAGCAAACGTCTCGACCTCGCGGTGCGGCTGCTGATCGGCGACGAAGGCCGGCCGTAGGCCCCGTCGTGCGCGACCTTCCCCAGGATCTGCGCCGGGCGTTGACCGATGTCGCGCAGGTACGGCAATTGTTGGTGGCGTCCGACTTCGACGGCACCATCGCACCGATCGTGTCCAACCCCGCCGACGCGCGTCCCCTGCCCACCGCTGCCGATGCCCTCAGCGCGCTGGCAGCGCTGCAGTCCACCAGTGCCGCGCTGATCTCCGGGCGGGCATTACGCGACCTGCGCGTGCTGTCCGGCGCACCGGCCGACGTACATCTGGTCGGCAGCCACGGGTCGGAATTCGACGCCGGCTTCCTCGACGCGGTCGACGAGTCGGCAAAGGCCCTGCTGGGCGATCTCGAACGGACCATGGCCGAGCTGGTGCAGCGCTACCCGGGCACGACAATCGAAACCAAACCGGTCAGCGTTGCCTTCCACGTGCGCAATGCCGCACCCGAGCACGCCCAAGAGGCCCTTGATGCCGCGCTGGCTGCGGTCGCCAACTGGGACGTGCACATCACCGAAGGCAAGGCAGTCCGCGAGTTCGCGGTGATCGACACCGACAAGGGGGCGGCGCTGGAGCTGTTACGCCGCCAGGACACGGCTGACGCCATCGTGTTCTTCGGCGATGACGTCACCGACGAGAAGGCGTTCAGCCGGCTCGGCGCCACCGATATCGGTGTCAAGGTCGGTACCGGTGACACCCGGGCCGGCTACCGAGTCCAGGCCCCCGACGATGTCGCAGCTGCCCTGCAGTTCCTGCACGACACGCGACGACGTTGGCTAGCGTCCTAGGTCGCTGGCGGCTAAGCCCGTGGGCCCGCGGTGCGCCCACGCACCAGCTCGGTGGGCAGCACGTCGATGACCGGAAGGCCGTCGCGCGGCGGGTTGAGCAGTAGCCGCCCGGCCCGCTTCCCCTTCTCCAGGCTCGGCTGCGACACCGTCGCCAAGCCCCGGCTCAACGCGTCGGGAATTCCGTCGAATCCGGTGACAGTCATCTGGCCGGGCACGTAGATGCCATGCGCCCGAAGGAAATCCATCGCCGAGAGGGCCAGCACGTCGGCGGTGCACATCAGGGCCGTGATACGCGGGTTGGCCTGCAGCGCCAGTTCGGCGGCCACCGCGCCTGAGGCCGGCCGATGCTCGTAGCTCTCGATGATGGTGAGCGCGTCCTGATCGAGCCCGGCGGTCGCCATCGCGTCCCGCACGCCGGCGATGCGTTCCTTCTGTGCATGAAACCGCGAACTGCGCAGCCGGTCGGCGGTGACCACACCGGCCGTCTGGTCGCCGACCCCACGCTCGGCGCCCAGCCGCATGGTGAGCAGACCGATCTCGTGGTGGCCCAGACCGATGACGTAATCCGCCAACTCGTGCATCGCCGCCCGGTCGTCGATGCAGACACGGGATGCCCCTGGGACGTCCCGGGGCTGGTCGACGACGACGACCGGCACGTGCCGTGCCAACACGGTCTGCAGGTAGGGGTCGTCGTCGGCGGCGGCGTACACGACAAAACCGTCCACACCGGCGGCCAGCACCGCGTTCGTGCCGTCCGACAAACTCCGGCCCGGCCCGACCGCCACGAGCAACAGCCCCTGTCCCGCGTCTTCACACGATTCAGCAAGGCCGGCAACGAAATTCAGTGCAGCCGGGTCGCTGAACGCGTAGGTCAACGGCTCGGTGATCACCAGGCCGACCGCACCTGCCCTGCGGGTCCGCAACGAGCGCGCCACCGGGTCGGGCCCGGGATAGCCGAGTCGCTTCGCGGTGGCCAGCACCCGGTCCCGCAGATCGGCCGACAACTGGTCGGGCCGGTTGTAGGCATTGGAGATCGTGGTCCGCGAGACCTTGAGTTCGGCGGCCAATGAGGCCAGGGTGGCCCGCCGCCGCGGCGCGGGACTTCTGGACATGCTCTGTGAGGCTAGCCTATCGACTTGCGTTTACCACAAACTGAGGACATCCGGTTTATTGGAAATGGTTTGCAATTGCCTTCCCTGCCTCCGGCAGGACCCCAATCGCTCACTCCTCCCCCGCCTCGTCCCTCGGCGGCATCGTCGATTCGCAGGACCCCAATCGCTCACTCCTCCCCCGCCTCGTCCCTCGGCGGCATCGTCGATTCGCATAGGCTGGCCAGGTGCCGTCGGTTGACCTGAACGCAGACCTGGGCGAGGGCTACGGGGTATGGGAGCTCGGCGATGACGCCGCCATGCTCGACATCGTCACCAGCGCCAACCTGGCCTGTGGTTTCCACGCCGGCAACCCGTTCGGGCTGGCCCGGACCACCCGGGCGGCGGCCCAGCGCGGCGTTCGCATCGGAGCGCAGGTGAGCTACCTTGACCTGGCCGGGTTCGGGCGGCGCTACATCGACGTGGCACCGGCGGAGCTGACCGCCGAGGTGATCTACCAGATCGGTGCGCTGCAGGCGCTTGCCCGCGTCGCCGGATCCGATGTCGGCTACGTCAAACCCCATGGCGCGCTGTACAACGCGATCGTCACTCACCGCGAGCAGGCCCGCGCCGTCGCCGAGGCGGTGCACGCCGTCGATCCCGGGCTGCCCGTTCTCGGCCTGGCCGGGTCGGTGTTCTTCGAGGAGGCCCTGCGCCTGGGCCTGCGCACCGTGGCCGAGGCGTTCGCCGACCGGGCCTACCGTCCCGACGGGCAGCTGGTTTCGCGCCGCGAAGAAGGCGCCGTACTGCACGACCCCGCACAGATCGCCGAACGCGTAATCCGGATGGTGGACTCCGGCCGGTTGCTCGCCGTCGACGGATCGACGATCGATGTGCGCGTGGAATCTGTATGTGTGCACGGAGATTCACCGGGCGCCGTTCAGATCGCGACAGCGGTCCGCGACAGGTTGCTGGCTGACGGGGTGGAATTGGCGGCGTTCATCTGATGCGGCTCAAGTTCGGCAGGCCCGATATCGCCGACTACCGCGACCACTTCGACATGCCCGACGCCGACCCGGACACCGCGCTGTCGATCACCTGGCTCGGGGTGTCGACCCTGCTTGTCGACGACGGCATCTCGGCGGTGATGACCGACGGCTTCTTCTCCCGCCCACCGCTGCTCGATGTCGGCCTGCGCCGGCTGACCCCATCGGTGGCGCGGATCGACTACTGCCTCAACCGCGCCAACGTCAACCGGCTGGCGGCGGTGCTGCCCGTGCATAGCCACTACGACCACGCCATGGACTCGGCTGTCGTGGCCGCGCGCACCGGAGCACGGCTGATCGGCGGCGAATCCACCGCCAACATCGCTCGCGGGCAAGGCCTTTCGCCCGACCACATCGTCGTGGCAACACCGGGTGAGGCGCTGACTCTCGGGCCCTTCCAGGTGACGCTGATCGAGTCGCATCACTGCCCACCCGACCGATTCCCAGGCACAATCACCGAGCCCGTCGTCCCGCCGGCGAGAGCCTCCGCCTACCGCTGCGGTGAGACCTGGTCCACCCTGATCCGTCACACGCCCAGCGATCGGCGTCTGCTGATCCAGGGCAGCGCAGGATTCCTGCCCAACGCGCTCGACGGCCGCCGCGCCGAGGTCGCCTACCTCGGGGTGGGCCAACTCGGCATCCAGCCGGAGGACTACCTGGTGGACTACTGGGAGCACACCGTGCTGGCCGTAGGCGCGCGCCGAGTCGTGCTGATCCACTGGGACGACTTCTTCCGCCCGCTGACCGAACCGCTGCGGGCGCTGCCCTACGCCGGCGACGACTTCGACGTGTCGATGCGGGTCCTGTCGCGGCTCGCCGAGCGCGGCGGCATCGACCTGCACCTGCCGATGGTGTGGCACCGCGCGGACCCCTGGGCCTGACTCGGTGCGGCAAGCCCGCCCGTAGGGTGTTGACGTGGGTTTGCACGCTGCACTTTCCGCGACGGAGCCAAGCCTGTGTTGATCGTCGCCCTGCTCGCACTGCTGGTGGTGCTGGTCTTCGCCATCGCTCGACCGGCCGGCCTATCCGAGGCCGTTCTGGCCGTGCCGGCGGCAGTCCTGGTCATCGCCATCGGTGCGGTGTCGACCGGCGATGCCGCCGCCGAGGTCGGCCGGATGCTGCCGGTCGTCGGGTTTCTGGCCGCCGTGCTGGTACTGGCCAGCCTGTGCGATGACGAGGGGTTGTTCCAGGCCGCCGGTGCATGGATGGCGCGCACCAGCAACGGCCGGCCGCGGCGACTACTGGTCCAGGTGTTCCTGATCGCGGCCGCCACGACCGCCGTACTGAGCCTGGACGCCACGGTGGTCCTGCTGACCCCGGTGGTTCTCGCCACCGTGCGGGCGATGCGGGTGCCGGCCCGCGCACACCTGTACGCCACCGCGCACCTGTCCAACACCGCCTCGCTGCTGCTGCCGGTGTCCAACCTGACCAACCTGCTCGCGTTCAGCGCCGCCGGGCTGTCGTTCACCCGGTTCAGCATGCTGATGGCCGCGCCGTGGCTGGCGGCGGTGGCTGTGGAGTACGCGGTGCTGCGCTGGGTGTTTCGTCGCGATCTGTCCGACGGCCAAATCGACACCCCCGCACCCCGCGCGGACAGTCCGGTGTTCGTGCTCGTCGTCCTGGCCTTGACGTTGGCCGGCTTCGCGGTGACGTCGTTCCTGGGCCTGTCGCCGGCGTGGGCCGCACTGGCCGGGGCGGTGGTGCTGGCTGTGCGGTCCCTGGCCCAGCGGCGCAGCACCGTTGGCGGCATCGTGCGATCGGCCAATGTGCCGTTCCTGGTGTTCGTACTGGCGCTGGCCGTGGTGGTCAAGGCGGTGATGGTCAACGGCCTCGACACCGCGGCCCGTGACCTGCTGCCCTCCGGCAGCGGGCTGGCGGCGCTGCTCGGGATCGCGGCCATCGCCGCGGTGCTGTCCAACGTCGTCAACAACCTGCCCGCTGTTCTGGTGCTGCTCCCCCTGGTGGCCGACAGCGGACCGGCCGCGGTGTTGGCGGTGTTGATCGGGGTGAACATCGGGCCGAACCTGACCTACGTAGGGTCGCTGGCCAATCTGCTGTGGCGCCGCGTGTTGCACCAGCAGGGCGAGCCGACCAGCGTGCGCGAGTTCACCTGGCTGGGTGCGCTGACCGTCCCGGCTTGCGTGGTGGTCGCCGTGGTGGCGCTGTGGGCCGGGGTGAACCTGATCGGGGTGTAACTCAGCGGCGGCGCTGGCGGGCGACCTCGGCCAACACGACGCCGGCGGCAACCGAGGCGTTCAACGACTCGGTCGGTCCGGCCATCGGAATCGACACCACCGCATCGCAATTCTCCCGAACCAAGCGCGACAAGCCCTTGCCCTCCGAGCCGACGACGACGACCAATGGCCCGGACGCGTCGAACTCATCGACGGTCGTGTCGCCGTCAGCGTCGAGCCCGACCACCTGCAGGCCGGCGTCGGCCCACTCCTTCAGCGTCCGGGTGAGGTTGGTCGCACGCGCGACCCGGACCCGCGCCGCCGCCCCGGCGCTGGTGCGCCATGCGACGGCCGTGACCGACGCCGAGCGCCGCTGCGGAATGAGCACGCCGTCGCCGCCGAACGCGGCAACCGACCGCACGATCGCACCGAGGTTGCGCGGATCGGAGATGTTGTCCAGCGCGACCAGTAGCGCCGGCTCGGCGCCGGAGGTGGCCGAGGCGAGCAGGTCGTCGGGGTGGGCGTAGTCGTACGGCGGTACCTGCAGCGCGATGCCCTGATGAAGCCCGTTGGAGCTCATCCGGTCGAGGTCGGTGCGGGGCACCTCGAGAATCGGGATGCCGCGGTCGGCAGCCAGCGTGACCGATTCGGTCAGCCGCTCGTCGGCCTCTGCACCGAGCGCGACGAACAAGGCCGACGCGGGGGCGTCGGCGCGCAGGCACTCCACCACCGGATTGCGGCCGAGAACCATCTCGGTCTCGTCGGTCGGCTTGCTCGGCCTGACCGGCGCTCGATTCGGCTTGGCGGCGCGTTTGGCCGCTGGGTGATTTGGCCGCATATGGGCCGGCGGTGTGGCGCCCCGACCTTCGAGGCCCCGCCTACGCTGACCACCGGAGCCAACGGTCGGGCCCTTCTTGGTTCCTTCTTTACGCACCGCGCCGCGGCGCCGCGAATTTCCCGCCATTTACTTGCTGCCTTCGTCTCGAAGGGCCCATTGTGGACCGTCGGCGGTGTCGGTCACTTCAATACCGGCCTCGTTGAGCCGGTCGCGGATCTCGTCGGCCAGCGCCCAGTCCCGGGTCTGGCGGGCCTGATCACGGCGATTGAGCTCGGCGCGCACCAGCACGTCGACAGCCCCTAGGGCGGCCGTTGTCTCGTCCCGGGTCTCCCACCGCTCATCAAGCGGGTCGCAGCCGAGAATGCCCATCATGGCCCGGACGTCACGGGCCTTGGCCAGCGCGGTCTCGTGATCACCGGACTCCAGCGCGCGGTTGCCGTCGGCACGCGCGGCGTGCACTTCGGCCAGCGCGGTGGGCACCGCGAGATCGTCGTCCAGTGCGGCTCCGAATTTCTCGGTCCAGGTACCTGGCACCACCGCACCGACGCGGGTACGCACCCGATGCAGGAACTCCTCGATGCCGGTGTAGGCCTTCACTGCGTCCTGCAGCGCGGTCTCGGAGAACTCCAGCATCGACCGGTAATGCGCGCTGCCCAGGTAGTAGCGCAACTCCGCAGGCCTAACCCGTTGCAGCACAGCCGGTATCGCCAGGACATTGCCCAGCGACTTGCTCATCTTCTCCCCACCCATGGTGACCCAGCCGTTGTGCAACCAGTACTGGGCGAACCCGTCGCCGGCGGCACGGGCCTGGGCGATCTCGTTCTCATGGTGCGGGAAAACCAAATCCATTCCACCGCAATGGATATCGAACGCGGCACCGAGATACTCGTGGGCCATGGCCACGCATTCGGAGTGCCAGCCTGGGCGGCCCCGCCCCCACGGGGTGGGCCAGGACGGCTCGCCGGGCTTGGCGCCCTTCCACAAGGTGAAGTCGCGCTGGTCGCGCTTACCGGTGCCCGCACCTTCACCCTGGTGCACGTCGTCGATCTTGTGCCCGGAGAGGCTGCCGTACTCCGGGAAGCTCAGGACGTCGAAGTAAACGTCACCGGACCCGGTATAGGCGTGACCGGTGTCGACCAGGCGCTGGATGAGCTCGACGATCTGGGTGATGTGCCCGGTCGCGCGGGGCTCGGCCGACGGCGGCAGAACGCCGAGGGCGTCATAGGCCGCGGAGAACGCCCGCTCGTGGGTGGCCGCCCACTCCCACCACGGTCGCCCGGCATCGGCCGCCTTGGTGAGGATCTTGTCGTCGATATCGGTGACATTGCGGATGAAGGCGACGTCATAGCCCTTTGCCATCAACCAACGCCGCAGCACGTCGAAGGCCACGCCAGAGCGGACGTGGCCGATATGCGGCAGGCCCTGCACGGTGGCGCCGCACAGATAGATCGAAGCGTGACCCGGACGCAACGGCATGAAATCGCGCACGGCACCGGTGTAGGTGTCGTGGAGCCGCAGGCCGGTTGAGGTCACGACGCGCCAGCTTACCGGCCTATTCGGGGTTCTTAGGCACCGAGGCGAAACCTGGCACCACCAAAGCCGTGGCGACGGCCGCCATACCCTCGCCGCGGCCGGTCAGCCCGAGGCCGTCGGTGGTGGTCGCCGACACCGATACCGGCGCTCCCAGCAGCTCGGAGAGCACCCGCTGAGCCTCGAGGCGGCGGGGCCCCACCTTGGGGCGGTTGGCGATCACCTGGACGACGGCGTTGCCGACGATGAAGCCCGCCGCGGCGAGTAGCTCACGGACATGGGCCAGCATCTGCGCGCCGGTCACCCCGCACCACTGCGGCTGGTCGACCCCGAACACCACGCCCAGATCCCCCAGGCCGGCCGCCGAGAGCAGTGCGTCGCACAAGGCATGGATCGCGACATCACCGTCGGAGTGTCCCGAGCAGCCGTCGGCGCCGTCGAACAACAGGCCCAGCAGCCAGCACGGCCTGCCGGCCTCGATCGGATGGACGTCGGTGCCCAGGCCGACTCGGGGAAGCGTCACGAGCTCAGCAGGGCACGGGCCAGCTGGAGATCCAGCGGCGTGGTGATCTTGAACGCCAGGGTGTCCCCGTCGACGGTGTGCACCGGGGTCCCCAGGTACTCCACCAGCGAGGCGTCGTCGGTCACGAACGCGCCACCAGCCCGCTCGTAGGCGCGGCGCAGCAGCGCGGTCTCGAAACCCTGTGGGGTCTGGACGGCGCGCAGCCCCGACCGCTCGGGGGTACCGAGCACCACCCCGTTGGCGTCGACGGCCTTGATGGTGTCGGTGACCGGCAGGACCGGGATAACAGCGCGCAGACCGTCACGCAATGCGGCGACAACCCGCTTGACTTGCTCCACCGGCGTCAATGGCCGGGCGGCATCGTGAACGATGACGAATTCAGGGTCGCCGATCGCGTCGAGGGCCCGGCGGACGGTTTCTGGACGTTCCGAACCGCCCGTGACAACGGTGGCACGACCGTCGAGCAGCAATTTCGCTTCATCGACTCGCTCGGCCGGCGCCGCGACGATGACTCGATCGACAACGCCGGCGGCGAGCAGTCCGTCGACGGCACGTTCCAACATGGTCAGGCCGCCGAGATCCACGAAAGCTTTTGGGATTCCTGCACCCAATCGCTCACCGGATCCGGCGGCCGTGACGATAGCGACCGTTTCTGACACTTATCCCCTCAGGGCAGTCAGGAGGCGGCGGCCAGCACCTCGTCGAGAATGATCTCGGCCTTGGCGTCATCGGTGTTCTCGGCCAGAGCAAGCTCGCCGACCAGGATCTGCCGGGCCTTGGCCAGCATTCGCTTCTCGCCCGCGGAAAGACCGCGTTCCTGATCCCGGCGCCACAGGTCACGCACGACCTCGGCGACCTTGTTCACATCACCGGAGGCCAGCTTCTCAAGATTGGCCTTGTAGCGGCGCGACCAGTTGGTGGGCTCCTCGGTGTGCGGTGCACGCAGGACCTGGAACACCTTGTCCAAGCCCTCCTGCCCGACCACGTCACGGACACCCACGTACTCGGCATTCTCCGCCGGAACTCGAACGGTCAGGTCTCCCTGGGCGACCTTCAAGACGAGGTATTCCTTCTGTTCGCCCTTGATGGTCCGGGTTTCGATCGCTTCGATCAATGCAGCACCGTGGTGTGGATAGACAACGGTGTCTCCGACCTTAAAAATCATCAGTTTCGAGCCCCTTTCACAACCCGATACTACCACGGTGGCCCACAGCGTGCGGAACAACGATGCAGGTCAGGGGCACCGTAGGTGAATAGAGGGGGTTGACACGGTGGCGAAAGCGTGCAGCGCCTAGGCATCCACACGGCATCCGGACACCGCCGGGAACCACCCGCTCTGACCTCGGCCGTCCGGTCGGGGAACCCTCAGCTACCGCCCGGCCCCGCTACCTACTACTCTCCATAGTCGAACCGCGGCGGTGATCGCGCCGACCGCATGGGCCAAGCAGGAGGCTGCTGTGAACCGCTTGACGAATCGCCTCGTGGCCGCATCCGCCGGCCTGGCCGCGTGTGGCCTGGTCCTGACCGGATGCGGTTCGGGCCAGATCTCCCAGACCGCCGACCAGGAGTCGGCTGTCAACGGCGCCACGGCAACCATCCAGAACATCGCCCTGCGCAACGTGCATATGCAGGCCGTGCAGACCGGCGACTACCTGCAGCCGGGCCGGACCGTCGAGCTGATCTTCGTGGCGGCCAACACCTCCCCCGACGTCAACGACAAACTGGTCAGCGTCAGCTCCGACATCGGTTCGGTTGCGCTGACCGGCGATACCGCCATCCCGGCGGCCAGCTCGCTGATCGTTGGCAGCGCCGACGGGCAGGCCGGGGCTACCCCGATGGGCAGCGCGCAGCCGACGAAAGCCGAGGTGACGCTGAGCCAGCCGATCACCAACGGGCTGACCTACACGTTCACCTTCGACTTCGACAAGGCCGGCCAGGCCACCATCGCCGTGCCGATCTCGGCGGGCGGCGCGCCGCGGCAGGACGGCGATCCCGCCGGCGGTCATCAGTAGGACTGACACGGTCCGGTCGATACGCGCAGCTGTCATACCCAGCCGCTAGCGTCACGGGGTGGCCAAGGCACGTTCGCAGTACCGCTGTTCGGAGTGCCGTCACGTCAGCGCAAAGTGGGTCGGTCGCTGCCCTGAGTGCGGGACGTGGGGCACCGTCGACGAGGTGACCGTGGCGGCCACCGGGGGCACGGCCCAGCGCACGATCGTGCCATCCACACCCGCGGTGCCGATCAGCTCCATCGATCCCGCGCGGACCCGCCACTTCCCCACCGGGGTCGACGAGCTCGACCGGGTGCTGGGCGGCGGCGTGGTGCCCGGCTCAGTCACCCTGCTCGCCGGCGATCCTGGCGTTGGCAAGTCCACGCTGCTGCTGGAGGTGGTGAACCGCTGGGCGCAAGCCGGGCGGCGGGCGTTGTACGTCTCCGGCGAGGAGTCGGCCGGGCAGATCCGGATGCGCGCCGAACGCACCGGCTGCACCCATGACGAGGTGTTCCTGGCCGCGGAGTCCGACGTGCACACCGTGCTGGGCCACGTCGAGGCGGTGCAACCCACTCTGGTGGTGGTCGACTCGGTGCAGACGATGACCGCCGGGGACACCGACGGGGTGGCAGGTGGCGTGACACAGGTGCGGGCAGTCACCTCCGCGCTGACCGCCGCCGCCAAGTCCACCGGCGTCGCGCTGGTCCTGGTCGGTCACGTCACCAAAGACGGCGCGATCGCCGGCCCGCGCTCGTTGGAGCATCTGGTCGACGTAGTCCTGCACTTCGAGGGCGACCGCAACTCGGCGCTTCGGATGGTCCGCGGCGTCAAGAACCGCTTCGGCGCTGCCGACGAAGTCGGTTGTTTCCTGTTGCACGACAACGGAATCGAAGGCGTCGCAGACCCGTCCGGGTTGTTCCTCGACGAACGCCCGGTCCCGGTGCCCGGCACCGCGGTCACCGTGACGCTGGACGGCAAGCGACCGCTGATCGGGGAGGTCCAGGCGCTGTTGTCGGCCGCCACGCACCAGGGTTCGCCCCGGCGCGCGGTGAGCGGCGTCGATCATGCCCGCGCGGCGATGATCACCGCGGTGGTCGAGAAGCGGGCCGGGCTGCCGATCAGCGCGATGGACATCTACCTGTCCACCGTCGGCGGCATGCGCCTAACCGACCCGTCGTCGGATCTCGCGGTCGCGATGGCGATGGCCTCGGCGGCGGCGGACCGTCCCATGCCCAACACCACCGTCGTCATCGGCGAGGTCGGGCTAGCCGGCGATCTGCGCCGGGTCACCGGCATGGACCGCCGCCTCGCCGAAGCCGCGCGGCTCGGATTCACCACCGCATTGGTGCCGGTGGGGAGCGGACCGGCGCCCAAGGGCCTGCGGGCCATGGAATCCGCGACAATCAACGACGCCCTGCGCGCCATGCTGGCGTTGACGGAGACCCGGTCCATCCGGTCCGTCGGGCGGTTCCGCCAGGAGGGGTCGAGTAACGACCTCGACGCAATGGACAATAGGGGGCTGTGAGCACAGTGAACCGGACGAACGGCTCGGGGCCGCCGACGACCGCCACGCTGCGCGAAACCATCGGACGGCTAGCGCCGGGAACCGCGCTGCGCGACGGCCTGGAACGCATCCTGCGCGGTCGCACCGGTGCGCTCATCCTGCTGGGCTACGACGAGCGGGTCGAGACGATCTGTGACGGCGGGTTCTCTCTGGACGTACGTTTTGCGCCGACCAGGCTGCGGGAGCTGTCCAAGATGGACGGTGCGGTCGTGCTGTCCACCGACGGCAGCCGGATCGTCCGCGCCAACGTCCAGCTGGTGCCCGATCCGACGATCCCCACCGACGAGTCGGGGACGCGCCACAGGTCGGCCGAGCGCACCGCGATCCAAACCGGATATCCGGTGATCTCGGTCAGCCACTCGATGAACATCGTGACCGTCTACGTGGCCGGCGAACGTCACGTCGTCGCCGACTCGGCCACCATCTTGTCGCGGGCCAATCAGGCGATCGCGACCCTGGAACGCTACAAGGCTCGCCTCGACGAGGTCTCCCGGCAGCTGTCCACCGCCGAGATCGAGGACTTCGTCACCCTTCGCGACGTGATGACCGTCGTACAGCGGCTCGAGATGGTCCGCCGGATCGGCCTTGAAATCGACTACGACGCAGTCGAACTCGGTACCGACGGACGGCAGTTGCGGTTGCAGCTCGAGGAGCTGCTCGGTGGCAACGACACGGCGCGTGAGCTGATCGTGCGCGACTACCACGCCAACCCGGACCCGCCGGCAAAGGCCCAGGTGACCGCGACGCTGGCCGATCTGGACTCGCTTTCGGACACCGAACTGCTCGACTTCACCGCGTTGTCTCGGGTGTTCGGCTACCCCTCGACATCCGAGGCGCAGGATTCGGCACTCAGCGCGCGGGGCTACCGCGCGATGGCCGGTATCCCACGCCTGCAGTTCGCCCACGTGGATCTGCTGGTGCGCCGCTTCGGTTCGCTGCAGGGGCTGCTGGCGGCCAGCGCCAGCGATCTGCAGTCCGTCGAGGGCATCGGCGCCATGTGGGCGCGGCACGTCCGCGAAGGTTTGTCGCAGCTGGCCGAGTCGATGATCGCCGACCGGCTGGTCTAGATCGCCGACGGCCCCGCGTTATCCGGCCGGGGCCGGGGCGGGCGCTTGGGCCGGTGCCTCAGCGGGCGCCTGGCCGGCGGGCGGCACGGCACCTGGCGGAGGCGCGTCGGCGAGGATGAACGGCACCGGCGCCGAGCGCAGGTTGCCCAACTGGACGACCAGGTTGTAGGTTCCCGGGCCGATCGGCTGGCGGGGCAGCGGGCACTGCGGCGCGGAGCCCATGCCGGTCCAGGTCACCTCGGTGGTCACCTGCTCACCCGGGTTGAAGGTCTTCACCAGCGTCTCGTTGGACGGCGCGCAGTCGAGGTTGGACCACAGTCGCTTGTTGTCCAGCGAATAGACATAGGCGGCCAATACCGCCGCACCGACGTCGCGCTTGCAGGCGACCAGGCCGATGTTGGTGACGACCATGGTGAACTTGGGCTGGTCACCGATGGCGTACTGCGGCGCATTCGTGATGCCTTTGACCGCCAAGTTCGAATCCGGGCAGTCGTCGCCCTCTTTGAGTACCGGCGGGGGGACGACAGCCTCGGTCGGCGTAGGCGTAGCCGCGGGCGGAGCGGACGCCGCGGGCGGAGCGACGACCGGCTCACGGTTCTCCGGTTGTGGGTTCTGCGGCTGCGCGGCGGTGGTCTTGACGCTGCTCTTGGTGTCCGAGCCACCACTGAAAACGATGAAGGCCACTCCGACCACGATGGCCAGCACGACCGCCGCGATACCTATCGCGAGTCCACGGCGTCGCCAGTAGATTTGCGAGGGTAGCGGTCCACGCGGTTCGAGATCCAGCACGTTTCAACGGTAAGGCCAGCTCACCACTAGTTGTCCGACCTAGCTCGGCGTGTCGTCTTGTTCGCTGGCCGAAAAGGTGATTACTCGCCGATATCGCCGAGATGTTCGCGCAAAGCGACCTTGCCGTCGGCGAGGTGATAGGTCAGCCCGACGATAGCCAGGCTGCCGGACGCCACGCGCTCGGCGATAGCGGTCGATCTGGCCAGCAGTTGAGTTCCTGTCTCGATCACGTGACGTGCTTCGAACTCGTCGACGCGGGTCAGGCCTTCCCGGCGTCCCACCAGGATCGAGGGGGTGACCCGTTCGACGACGTCACGGACGTAGCCGCCCGGCAGCACGCCGTCTTCGAGTGCGGACAACGTCGCCTTCACCGCACCACAACTGTCGTGGCCGAGCACCGCGATCAGCGGCACGTTAAGGATGCTGACCGCGTACTCGACCGAGCCGAGCACGGCGGAGTCGATGACATGGCCCGCGGTGCGCACCACGAACATGTCGCCCAGACCCTGGTCGAAGATGATCTCGGCAGCCACCCGGCTGTCGGCGCACCCGAACACGACGGCGGTCGGCCGCTGCTCCTCGGCGAGGCTGGCCCGGTACTCGATGCTCTGGCTGGGATGCTCGGGACGGCCGGCTACGAATCGCTCGTTACCCTCTTTGAGTGCCTTCCAAGCTGATACGGGGCTGGTGTTCGGCATGGTCCCCATTGTGCCCTCTCGTTCGACCCGCCATGCGATGAAGATTGCCTCCAACGAGCTCGTGCGGTGGTACGACGATGCCCGCCGAGACCTGCCGTGGCGCGCCCCGCACGTGACGGCATGGCAAATCCTAGTCAGCGAATTCATGTTGCAGCAGACCCCGGTAGCCCGGGTGACACCGATCTGGCTGGACTGGGTGGACCGGTGGCCGACCCCATCGGCCACCGCGGCGGCCAGCGCGGCCGATGTGCTTCGAGCCTGGGGCAAGCTGGGCTATCCGCGCCGGGCCAAGCGACTGCACGAGTGCGCCACCGTAATCGCCACCGAGCACGACGACGTGGTGCCCGCCGACGTCGACGCGCTGCTGACCCTCCCAGGCGTCGGCACGTACACGGCTCGTGCGGTTGCTTGCTTCGCCTATCAGCAGAGCGTGCCGGTCGTTGACACCAATGTGCGCCGGGTGGTGGCCCGCGCGGTGCACGGTCAGGCCGACGCCGGCAACCCGTCGACGGTGCGCGACCTCGCTGATGTCGCGGCCCTGCTCCCCGATGACGAAACGGCGCCGGTCTTCAGTGCCGCGCTGATGGAACTCGGCGCAACGGTGTGCACGGCGCGGTCGCCGAAATGCGCGATATGCCCATTGAGCGCGTGCGCCTGGCGGACTGCGGGGTTTCCCCCGGCGACCACCGCACCGCGGCCGGCCCAGCGGTATGCGGGCACCGATCGGCAGGTGCGCGGCCGGCTGCTCGACGTGCTTCGGAGCAGTCAGACGCCGGTGCTGCGCGAACAACTGGACGTGGTGTGGCTGACCGACCCCGGGCAGCGGGACCGGGCGCTGGACTCACTGTTGGTCGACGGGCTGGTGGAGCAGACAGCAGACGGCCGATTCGCGCTGGCGGGTGAAGGCGGCGAGGCGGGGCGGTAGGCCCGGCTTCAGGAGGCTTGGGCGAACCTGCGCCGGTAGTCCGATGGCGTGACGCCGACGATCCGGCGGAAGTGATGGCGCAGCAGAGTGGCGGTGCCGAAACCGGCCCGCGCGGCGATGTGGTCGACGTCGAGATCGGTTTCCTCCAGCATCCGCCGCGCATGGAGCACTCGCTGATCGGTCACCCACTGCATGGGCGTGGTGCCGGCTTCGTCGACGAAACGCCGCGCGAAAGTGCGCGCCGACATGTTGGCGCGCCGGGCCAGGCTCGCGACGGTGTGCGGCTTGTCCAGATTCGACAGTATCCAATCTAGTTGCGGTGCAAACCCTTCCGAGCAGCGCGGCGGAATGGGTTGATCGATGTACTGACGTTGGCCACCGTCGCGCTGCGGTGGCACCACCATCCGGCGAGCAATGATGTTGGTCACCGCGCTGCCGAGTTCGCGGCGGACCAAATGCAGGCTCGCGTCGATACCCGCGGCGGTGCCGGCGCTGGTGACCAGGTCGCCGTCGTCGACGTAGAGCACGTTGCGATCGACCATCGCGGTGGGATACCGGCGGGCGAGTTCATCAGCGTGCATCCAATGCGTGGTACATCGGCGCCCGTCGAGCAGACCCGCCTCGCCGGCGACGAACGCTCCCGAACACACCGTCAGGATCGTCGACCCCGCCGCGTGGGCAGCCCGCAGGGCGTCCAGCGCCTCGGGCGGGTAGGACTCGACCGGCCCGGCGACCGCCGACACCGCCACCACGTCGGCGCCGATCAAGCCGTCGAGCCCGTGATCGGGCACGATCTGGGCTCCCACGCTGGCCCGCAGCGGGACACCCGCCTCGGGACCGCAGACCTTGAAGTCGAAATTGGGCACGCCGTCGTCGCTGCGGTCGATGCCGAACACTTCGCAGACGACCCCGAACTCGAACACCGCCACGTCGTTGAGAACCAGTGCGGAGACAGTCTTGAGGGGCATGGCAGAATTTTATCCTAAGCGGTCATTGCTGCCACTGTTGGCGGGATGTGCATTGACAAAAAATTGCTGCCATGACTGCGCTCCTCACCTGCCTGGTGTTAACGATCCTCCTGCTCGCGGCATTCCGGGTCAGAGCGCCAATGGCGGGCCGTCCCTTCGCCGACGAGGCTGACAGCGATGCCGACGAACGCCGCATCAACCATGATCTCGACGCGATTCGCACCCGATTCGAGGAGCATCCGGCGTGGCCGTCACCCGGCGTCCTCGGGGAGCGTCGCTAGGAACGACTCAACAGCGTCCCGGTAGGCCTGCGGGGCGTCGTCGTGAACGAGATGGCCGGCGCCGTCGACACGGACATAGCCCGCTCGCGACCCGGCCATCTCCCACATCCGGCGCATCTGCCCGGCCGGTGTCACCGAATCGCCCGCCTCCACCAGCAACACCGGCGCCCGCCCCGATTCCCACTGCCGCCAGTAGTCGCGGGTACCCCACTCCGCGGCGATCTCGATCCACCGGGTGGGCGGGCCGTGCAGGCGCCAGCCCGACGCGGTCCGGTCGAATGCCTCCAGGAAATAGCGGCCGGCGACCGGACCGAATTCGTCGAAAACCTGCTCCGCGGAGGTGAACTCGGCCGGAAGGGCATGCAACCACGGCTCCCAGGCGCCGATGGTCCGGCCGACAAAGTCCGGTGCCATGTCCTCCACGACGAGCGCGCTGACCAGATCGGGGCGCTCGGCGGCCAAACACCAGGAGTGCAGGCCTCCCATCGAGTGCCCGACGAGCACCGCGGGCCGCCCGAGTTCGGCGACGGCATCGGCGAGGTCGGCGACAAACCGCTCGGTGCTGATCGACCCCGAATCGTCGATGTCACTGCCGCGGTGCCACGGCGCGTCGTAGGTGTAGACCGCCCCGAACCTGGACAGCCACGGTGTCTGACGCGACCAGGTACTGCCGCGGCCCATCAGGCCGTGCACCAGCACCAACGGCCGGCCGGTGCCGCCCCGATGCGTCAGCAGATCGGATCCCACCGCTTCATCTTGCGCGGCCAGCCACCGCCTCCGGCGGGCGCGGTAGCCTTGCGCCATGTCCGTGGTGAAGATCAACGCAATCGAGGTCCCGCCGGGTGCCGGCCCCGAACTGGAAAAGCGGTTCGCCAACCGTGCCCACGCCGTCGACAATCAGCCGGGCTTCCTCGGGTTCCAATTGCTGCGGCCCGTCAAGGGCGAGGACCGCTACTTCGTGGTCACCAAGTGGGAATCCGAAGAGGCCTTCCAGGCTTGGGCCACCGGCCCAGCCATCCATGCGCATGCCGGCGAGCGCGCCAACCCGGTGTCCACAGGTGCCCACCTTCTCGAGTTCGAGGTTGTGTTAGACGTTGCCGGGACCGGCACCGAGGCGTAGCGCGCGCCGGGCGAGCCGCAGCGTGGTGGCCCTGGCCACCGCCATCGCATCCGCGGCAGCCCTGGCGACCGGCTGCGCACCGGCCCCCGCGCCACCGGCCAACGCCGGCGCGGGTGTACGCATCGACATCAACACCCCGCAGGGAGTGCGGGCCAAGCAGGTCATGGACATGCTGAACTCCGACTGGCCGATCGGCCAGGTCAGCGTGAAAACCCTGGCCACAGCCGACATGGTGGATCCGATCGCCACCAGCATGGACTCGCTGTGGTGGGACCGCCCCTACACGCTGGCCGGGGTGGACATCGGCGCCAACGTCGCCACCCTGCACCTCCTTTCGTCCTACGGCGCACGTCAAGACATCGAACTGCGCACCGGCAACGACACTTTCGTCCGCCGCTTCGAGGTGACGACGGAGAAACCGGTGATCAATTCCTGGCACGACGTCGACGAGGCACTGAGCCGGACCGGCGCGCGCTATTCGTGGCAGGTGTCCAAGGTCAACGGCGGACGCTGCGAGAAGGTCGCGGGCACCAACACTTCTCAGTCCCTCCCCCTCGCTTCGATTTTCAAGACATATGTGCTGTTCGCGGTGGAAACCGCCGTGACGGCTGGCACCCTGAATTGGGACGACAAACTGACGATCACCGCCGAGACGAAGAAACTCGGATCGTCGGGGTTCGACAAACTCCCGCCCGGTTCCGAGATCACCGTGCGTCAGGCGGCCGGCAAGATGATCTCCACCAGCGACAACATGGCCACCGACCTGCTGATCGGCCGCCTTGGCACGCACGCCATCGAAGAGGCCCTGGTCAATGCCGGACACCACGACCCGGCGAGCATGACGCCCTTCCCCACCATGCGCGAGATCTTCTCGATCGGCTGGGGAAATCCGGACATGCGCGAACAGTGGAAGACGGCGAGTCCCGCGCAACGCGCAGTGCTGTTGCGGCAGGCCGACTCTCACCCATACGACCCGGACCCGCAACGGACGCACGCCCCTGGCTCGGCATACGGTGCCGAGTGGTACGGCAGCGCCGACGACATCTGCCGGGTGCACGCCGCTCTGCAACGCAATGCCGTCGGTCGGGCGGCACCGGTCAAGGACATCATGTCCGAGATCTCGGGTATCGACCTCGACCGCACCGAGTGGCCCTATATCGGCGCCAAGGCCGGAAACCTGCCCGGGGACTTTAGCTTCAGCTGGTACGCCGTCGACCGCACCGGCCAGGCCTGGGTAGCCAGTTTCCAATTCAACTGGACGCGCTACCACAGCCCGAACGCCGGCGGCTGGCTGATGACGATCATCAAGCAGGTCTTCGGCCTGCTGCCCCACTATCGCTGATCGAAGCCCGACCGCAACGTCCACACCGAACCGCGGAAGTGCAAGGTGGTGCGGCTGGCCGGCGCAATGTCGATGCGCCAGAACGATTTCGGCGAAGCATCCAGGACCGTCAGCAGGGCCGCGCGGATCACCGCGGGATGGGTGACCGCCACCGTGCGACCCGTAGTCGCACTGATATGAGCCAGCCAGTCACGCACCCGGGCCATCACCTCGACAATCGATTCGCCGCCGTGCGGGCAGCTGTCCGGCTCCGACAACCACCGGGCTAGCTCGTCCGGCGGCAGTTCGTCGGGGCGCCGGCCACGCCAACTGCCGCAGTCCAAATCGGCCAGCCGCTCGTCGACCAGAGCCGCCAGGCCGAGCGTGTCGGCTGTCTCGCGGGCCCGCACCTCCGGTGCGCTCAGCACGACGTCGGCGGTGCCGACGCCGACCGCGCCGAGCTGGCGGCGGCCCACCGCGTTCAGCGGCTCGTCGGCCGGAAATCGCCCGGCTGCCATGGCGTCGGTCATGGCGTGTGACACCAGGGTCAGCCGGACGACTTCACTCACGCGGAAACGCGCACCGAACTCTCGGGTGCTCCAAGCAGTTTGTTGGCTGCCGGCGCGAATCCCAGGCCGATGGTCGCCCACAAGATCAGCTGCGAAGTGATCGAGTAGAGGCGGAAGTAGTACAGATCATCGGCAGAAAACCCGGGGAAGACGATCTTGCCCGCAGCATCGTAGAGCGGTTGCGGTGTCTCGGTGGCATTGTCGCCGTACTGCGCGAGGTTGACGCTCAAGTGCCCCAGCGACGGCAGTAACAGCATGTCAGCGGCAATGATCACGACGAAAGCGCCGCCGGCCAACAACGTTGCCCCATAGGTACCGACCTTCACCTGGAGCTTCCCGGACAACCAGATAGCGAAGACCAGCGTCAGCACCGACACCACGACCATCGTCAGATACAGCCCGGTTCTAGCTCCGATGGTGTCGCCGTGGCCGATCGACGGTGGATTCGCCGGGTACTTCAGGAACGGCACGAAGTACAGCGCGAAGAACATCGCCGCCGCCAACCTAATCGCCAGCGTCCCCGGCGAGAGGGTTGGAAAGCGGTTGTAGACAACGCAGTAAACCACCGCGAACAGCGCACCCATGGCGGCACCGAACGCGATCATGCCGACGCCGATACCGACGTTGCTCTGGATCGAGCGCGAGAAGATCTCCACGCCGTCGGCCATGGCGTGCCCGCCAGCGTGATGCTCCAGGTATTCCTGTGCCTCGTCGCGGGCACCCTCGTAATCAATCGCCCGCGCAATGATCGGCTCGGCAAAAATCCGGGCGAATACGAACGCCAGGATCCCACCGAGACCGCCCCAAAGAGCGCCGCGCAAAATTATTCTTTTTTCCATGCCGGCGGCCCTGCTAGTGGCAGGGGAAGCCGAGGAAGTGCCGGGCGTCATGCACGAACTCATGCACGTGCGTGTCGCTGCCGAACACCGAAGTCGCGCCCTGATCGATACCGACGAAGTAATACACCAGCAGCGCCAAGAAGGCGGCGCCGGCGAGCCAAAGGGCAGCCTTCGCGGCCGACAGATCTACCGCGCGACTAACGCTGTGCGATGAGGTGGTCATCTGGAATCTCCTCTCGGGATTACGCGTCCCGTTTGCGGACCTGACGAGTCTCGGGTCTGACTTTTGACAGTGGCGCGACCGTTCTGGAGTTTCACCAGATTCCTCGACTCGTCTCTTACATCGACGATGCTATACCCGCGCAGGGTCTAGCTGGCGCCGTAACCCAGTTGCTGGGCGGTGTACTTGGCCGCCTCGGTGACCGGGATGGCCTGCACGGCGGTGCCGTACGCGCAGAGTTCGGTCCAGACGTCGCCGATTTCGGTGGTGTCGAACCGCATCCCGACGATGGCGTTGCCACCGCGGTCGCGGGCCTCGGCCATCAACCGGTTCATGGCCTCGTTACGGCTCTCGGCGAGGTTCTTGGTCATGCCCTGCAGCTCGCCGCCGAACATGCTCTTCAACCCGGCGCCCATCTGGGAGAACGCATTCCGCGACCGTACGGTGAGGCCGAACACCTCGCCGCACACCCGCTGGATCTCCCATCCCGGAATGTCATTGGTGGTCACAACAAGCACGGCTGAACCCTCCTGTGAACGCGAAACGGGCGACTACCCCGCTAGAGGGTAGCCGCCCGCGCGCTCGATGTCCTTACTCGCTGGCAGTGCCTGCGCTAGCCAGATCCGGCTCGGCCGTCTCCTCGCGCTTGGGTCCACCAACGAAGGTGAACTTCGCGTCCTCGCCGGCGCCTTCGCCGTCCCAGTTCTCCACGTCAACCGTCACCAGCTGGCCGGGACCGACCTCCTCGAAGAGGATCTTCTCCGAGAGCGCGTCCTCGATCTCGCGCTGGATGGTACGGCGCAACGGCCGGGCACCCAGAACCGGATCGAAGCCCCGCTTGGCCAGCAGCGACTTGGCCTTGTCGGTCAGCTCCATCGTCATGTCCTTGGCCTTCAACTGCTTGGAGACCCGGCCCACCATGAGATCGACCATCTCGATGATCTCGTCCTTGGTGAGCTGATGGAACACGATGATGTCGTCGATGCGGTTGAGGAACTCCGGGCGGAAGTGCTTCTTCAGCTCGTCGTTGACCTTCTGCTTCATCCGCTCGTAGTTGTTCTCACCGCCGCCCTGAGTGAACCCGAGGCCAACGGCCTTGGAGATGTCAGAGGTGCCCAGGTTTGAGGTGAAGATCAGCACGGTGTTCTTGAAGTCAACCGTGCGACCCTGGCCGTCAGTCAGACGACCGTCCTCAAGGACCTGCAACAGGGTGTTGTAGATCTCCTGGTGCGCCTTCTCGATCTCGTCGAACAGCACGACGGAGAACGGCTTGCGCCGGACCTTCTCGGTGAGCTGGCCGCCTTCCTCGTAGCCGACGTATCCGGGCGGGGCACCGAAGAGCCGCGACGCGGTGAAGCGGTCGTGGAACTCGCCCATGTCGATCTGGATCAGCGCGTCGTCGTCGCCGAACAGGAATTCCGCCAGCGCCTTGGACAGCTCGGTCTTACCGACACCGGACGGGCCGGCGAAGATGAACGAACCGGACGGGCGCTTGGGATCCTTCAGGCCGGCACGGGTGCGGCGGATGGCCTTCGAGACAGCTCGGACCGCATCCTCTTGCCCGATGATCCGCTTGTGCAGCTCGTCCTCCATGCGCAGCAGCCGAGTGGTTTCCTCCTCGGTCAGCTTGAACACGGGGATACCGGTCCAGTTGCCCAGCACCTCGGCGATCTGCTCGTCGTCGACCTCGGCCACGACGTCCAGATCACCCGAGCGCCACTGCTTCTCACGCTCGGCCCGCTGAGCGACCAGCTGCTTCTCGCGATCCCGCAGGGAAGCCGCCTTCTCGAAGTCCTGCGCGTCGATCGCGCTCTCCTTCTCGCGGCGCGCGTCGGCGATCTTCTCATCGAATTCGCGCAGGTCTGGCGGCGCGGTCATCCGGCGGATCCGCATCCGGGCACCCGCCTCATCGATCAGGTCGATCGCCTTGTCCGGCAGGAACCGGTCGTTGATGTAGCGGTCGGCCAGCGTGGCGGCGGCCACCACCGCGGCATCGGTGATCGACACCCGGTGATGAGCTTCGTAGCGGTCGCGCAGCCCCTTGAGGATCTCGATGGTGTGCGCCACCGACGGCTCGCCGACCTGGACCGGCTGGAACCGGCGCTCCAGAGCGGCGTCCTTCTCGATGTACTTGCGGTACTCGTCGAGCGTGGTGGCACCGATCGTCTGCAGCTCACCTCGGGCCAGCTTGGGCTTGAGGATCGAGGCCGCGTCGATCGCGCCCTCGGCCGCACCCGCACCCACGAGCGTATGCAGCTCGTCGATGAACAGGATGATGTCGCCGCGGGTGTTGATCTCCTTGAGCACCTTCTTGAGGCGCTCCTCGAAATCACCGCGGTAGCGGCTGCCGGCCACCAGCGACCCCAGGTCGAGGGTGTAGAGCTGCTTGTCCTTCAGCGTCTCGGGCACCTCGCCATTGACGATGGCCTGGGCCAGCCCCTCGACGACGGCGGTCTTGCCGACTCCGGGCTCGCCGATCAGGACCGGGTTGTTCTTGGTGCGCCGGCTCAGGACCTGCATCACCCGCTCGATTTCCTTCTCGCGGCCGATGACCGGGTCGAGCTTGCCTTCCATCGCGGCAGCCGTCAGGTTGCGACCGAACTGGTCGAGGACCAGCGAAGTGGACGGGTTGCCCGACTCGCCGCCGCGACCGCCGGTGCCGGCCTCCGCAGTCTCCTTGCCCTGGTAGCCGCTCAGCAGCTGGATGACCTGCTGGCGCACCCGGGTCAGTTCGGCGCCTAGCTTGACCAGCACCTGGGCCGCGACACCTTCGCCCTCACGAATCAGACCGAGCAGAATGTGCTCGGTACCGATGTAGTTGTGGCCGAGTTGCAGTGCCTCGCGCAGGCTCAGCTCAAGCACCTTCTTGGCGCGCGGGGTGAAGGGAATGTGTCCGGACGGCGCCTGCTGGCCCTGGCCGATGATCTCTTCGACCTGGCTGCGGACGCCTTCGAGGGAAATGCCCAGCGATTCCAGCGACTTGGCTGCTACGCCTTCACCCTCGTGGATGAGTCCCAACAGGATGTGCTCGGTCCCGATGTAGTTGTGGTTGAGCATCCGGGCTTCTTCTTGCGCCAGGACGACGACCCTGCGGGCACGGTCGGTAAATCTCTCGAACATCGGTGGTTACCTGCTCTCCATCACGATTAGGTACAGCGGTAGTCACCACGTACCTGTCGTCCACTCTAATGGGCAGTGCAGAGAGGCGTCCTCCCTTGCCACCCATACCGTCGCAATAACGGTTGGACTTAGCTGACCAACGCGGGAGAACCGCGAATCGTTTCCCTGATCACCGCGTGCCGCTTCGCCCCAAGCGAACGCCGCGGCGATCAGGTAGCGACGATCAGGTAGCGACGATCAGGTGGCGGCGTGGAAGGCGTCGATGATGTCGGCGGGGATCCGCCCGCGAGTCGACACCTTGTGCCCGTTGCGGCGGGCCCAGTCCCGGATCGCGGCGCTCTGCTCGCGGTCGATGGCCGCGCGGCCACGTCCGGGCGGACCCGAGCGACCGCGGCGACGTCCCCCGACACGCCTGCTGGCCTCGACCCACGGCTTGAGATCGTTGCGAAGTTTCTGAGCATTCTTCGCCGAAAGATCGATCTCATAGCTCACGCCGTCAAGCGCGAATTCAACCGTTTCGTCTGCTGCGCCCGCACCGTCGAAATCGTCGACGAGAGTGACGGTCACCTTTTTGGCCATTACCTCACTGAATCCTTCTGCCTGCGCACAACAACTGATTGTCGGGCGTCTACCCCATGCGCACCAATGTGCCACACAAGCCTACGGCATTCAACAACGATTGGAGCGCAGCTCCTCAGCCATGGCGTCGAACAATCGGGAACAAAACCGTTTCCCTAATTGACAAGCCGGTGAGCGCCATCAACAGACGATCGATCCCCATTCCGGTGCCGGTGGTCGGCGGCATCCCGTACTCCATCGCCGCCAGGAAATCCTCGTCCAGGGCCATCGCCTCATCGTCACCGGCCGCAGCGGCCGTGGCCTGGGCTTCGAAGCGCTCCCGCTGCACGATCGGGTCGACGAGTTCGGAGTATCCGGTCGCCAGCTCGAATCCGCGCACGTAGAGGTCCCACTTCTCGGTGACGCCGGGGATGCTGCGGTGCTGGCGCGTCAGCGGTGTCGTCTCGACCGGAAAATCCTTGACGAATGCCGGGGCCCACAATGTCGCTCCGACGGTGTGCTCCCACAGTTCTTCAACCAGCTTGCCATGGCCGTAGCCGCGATCACGCGGGATCTCGACCTCGAGCCGGTCGGCAATAGCGAGTAGGTATTCCAACGGCGTGTCCGGCGTGATCTCTTCACCAAGGGCTTCGGACAACGATGGGTACATTTGTATCGACGGCCATTCGCCGTCGAGATCATAGATAGATCCGTCCGGCAATGGCACCTGCCGGGTGCCCATCGCCTCGTCTGCCACTTCTTGAATAACTTCGCGGGTCACGACCGCCGAATCGTCATAGGTTCCCCACGCCTGATAAGTCTCCAGCATCGCGAATTCCGGCGAATGAGTGGAATCGGCGCCTTCGTTGCGAAAGTTCCGATTGAGCTCGAAAACCTTCTCGAGCCCGCCGACCACACACCGCTTGAGGAACAACTCCGGGGCAATTCGCAGATACAGATCACTGTCGAGCGCATTGGAATGGGTGATGAAAGGCCGCGCCGCGGCACCGCCGGCCAGCGTCTGCAACATCGGCGTCTCGACCTCGAGAAACCCGCGGCGCTCCAGCGCGTTGCGAACCGCACGCACGACGGCGATGCGCTGGCGGGCCACCGTACGGGCCTGCGGGCGCACGATGAGGTCGACATAGCGCTGCCGGACCCTGGACTCCTCGCTCATCTCCTTGTGTGCGACGGGCAGCGGACGCAGCGCCTTGCTCGCCATCTGCCAGGAGTCGGCGAGCACCGAGAGTTCCCCGCGCCGCGAGCTGATCACCTCGCCGTGCACGAAGACGATGTCGCCGAGGTCGACCTCGGACTTCCAGGCCTCCAGCGCCTCGTCCCCCACTCCGGCGAGACTGATCATGGCCTGCAGGTGAGTGCCGTCGCCCTCCTGCAGAGTGGCGAAGCACAACTTGCCCGAGTTACGGGCGAACACCACCCGGCCGGTCACACCCACGATGTCTCCGGTGGTGGAGTCGGCGGGCAGGTCGGGGTAGGCGGCGCGGACCTCGGCCAGCGAGCGGGTGCGCGGTACAGACACCGGGTAAGGGTCCTTGCCCTCAGCCAATAACCGCTCGCGCTTGCCTTGGCGGATCCGGAACTGCTCGGGGACGTCAGATCCCGCGGCGTCGGTGTGCGAGTCGATTTCCGGCCTATCAGCAGAGGTCACGACGTGCCAGCTTAAATGAGTCGGTGAACTCGCTCATCAACGCCGCTGCGGTGGCGGCCCTGGCCGACGAACCGGTGGACCCCCGATTCAAGGGTTTGCCCGCCGCGTGGGCCGGCCGGACCCCCACGCAGATCCGCGCCGGGGCGCCCGATCTGTTCGATGCCGGACCGCTGGGGCCGGTCTGCGTGCTGCACGCCGAGGCACTGAGCCACAACCTCGACACGATGGCGAGCTGGTGTGCGAGCCGCGACGTGGAGCTGGCCCCGCACGGCAAGACCCACATGGCCCCCCAGCTGCTCGCCCGACAGTTCGACGCGGGCGCCGGCGCGGTGACGGCTGCCACCATCAGCCAGGTGCGGACCTTCCGCACCTTCGGCGTGCGTGAGGTGCTGCTGGCCAACGAGCTGGTCGACCCCGCCGGCTTGGCGTGGCTGGCCGCCGAGCTGGACCACGACCCCGACTTCCGGCTGATCTGCTGGGTGGACTCGGTTCGTGGAGTGCAGCTGATGACCGCCGCCCTGGCAGCCGCGGGCGCCCGGCGGCAGGTCGACGTCTGTGTCGAGCTCGGTGCGGCGGGCACCCGCACCGGCTGTCGCGACGACACCGAGGCCGACGGGGTCGCCGCAGCCGCGGCGGCCAGCCCGCGGCTTCGTCTGGTGGGGGTAGCCGGGTACGAGGCCGCGCTGGGCCACGATGTCGACCCGGTCGGGATCAGCCGGGTACGCGACTACCTGAGCTGGATGCGCGCCGTCGCCGGGCGGCTGGCGCCGCGCTGTGAGGTTGCCGATATCTCCGAGATGATCGTCACCGCGGGCGGCAGCACCCACTTCGACCTGGTGACCGAGACCCTCGCCGGCCAGTGGCGCACCATCCTGCGCAGCGGTGTCTACCTGACCAACGATGACGGCCTGTACCTGAGGACCTCACCGCTGACCCGGCCCGGCGCCCAGCCCGGCGGATTCCGGGCCGCCATGCAGGTATGGGCGCAGGTGTGTTCGCGACCGGAGCCGGACCTGGCGCTACTGACGATGGGCCGCCGCGACGTCTCCTTCGACCAGGATCTTCCGGTGCCGCGCCAGATCCGCCGCGGATCGCAGTGGGTTTCCGACGGCCTGGCCGACTGCGACGTGACCAAGCTCAACGACCAACACGCGTACCTGAAGCTGTCACCGGCCGCACAGCAGCTCGTCGATGTCGGCACCTGGATCGCGTTCGGGGTGTCGCATCCGTGCATGGTGTTCGACAAATGGCAGCTGATCCCGGTGCTCGACGAGCGGGGCCGGGTCGTCGATCTGGTGCGCACATTTTTCTAGCGATTTCGGCGCGCAAACCGCCGCTGAGCGAACGAAAACGCGCCGAAATCGCGGGACTCAGCGAGCGGATTTGACCCGCCGCTGGTTCTCCCGGTTGCGCTCGTAGACCATGCGCAACCCGTCGAGGGTGAGGTACTTGTCGTAGTGCTGCACGGTGTGCAGATCGGGCAGCATCAGCGGCGCGGTATGACCGGTGGCGACCACGGCGACGTCGGACCCGGAGAAGCCGTCGACATCCTCGCGGATCCGGTTGACCAACCCGTCGACAAGGCCCGCGAACCCGAACAGTGCGCCGGCCTGCATGCATTCGACGGTGTTCTTGCCGACCACCGAACGCGGCCGCGTCAGCTCGACCCGGCGCAGCGCTGCCGAGCGAGCGGCCGCGGCATCGGAGGACACCTGAACGCCGGGAGCGATTGCCCCGCCGAGGAATTCACCTTTGGCCGAGACCACGTCGACACAGATCGACGAGCCGAAGTCGACCACGATCGCCGCGGAGTTGAACTTGGCGTAGGCGGCCAGGCAGTTCACGATCCGGTCGGCGCCGACCTCTTTGGGGTTGTCGACCAGCAGCGGGATCCCGGTGCGCACCCCGGGTTCGATGAGCACGTGCGCGGCCGCGGGCCAGTACTGATCGAGCATGAGTCGGACCTCATGCATGACCGAGGGAACGGTGGACAGCCCGGTCGCACCGGTCAGTCGCTCGGAGTCGTCACCGATGAGCCCCTCGATGGTGAGCGCCAGTTCGTCGGCCGTCACTTCCGGCTCGGTACGAATCCGCCAGTGCTGCACCACCTTCGCATGATCACCGGAACCGGAGATCAATCCGACGACGGTGTGAGTGTTGCGGACGTCGAGGGCGAGCAGCACGATTTACCGCACCATCCGCGGGGACAGCAGATCGGTGACGTCGTCGGGCACGCGCGCCGGGTCGTCGCCGAGGTCGATCTGCCGGTTGCCGGCATCGACGAACACCACCCGGGGACGGTGGGCGCGGGCCTCGGCATCTTCCATCACACCGTAGGCAATCACGATGACGAGATCCCCCGGATAGACCAGATGTGCTGCGGCACCGTTGATCCCGATCACACCGCTGCCCCGCTGACCGGCGATGGCGTAGGTCTCCAGGCGCGCTCCGTTGTCGATGTCGACGATGGTCACCTGCTCACCCTCCAGCAGGTCGGCCGCATCCATCAGATCGGCGTCGATGGTCACCGAGCCCACGTAGTGCAGGTCGGCGTGGGTCACCGTCGCACGATGGATCTTGGACTTGAGCATCGTCCGTAACATCAATTTCTCCAAGTGATTTCGTGCTGATCGGAGCTGCCGCGACCGCCTGGAGCCGTGCCGGTCGAGAGGTCGATCGCGATGTTGTCCAACAGCCGGGTGGCCCCAAGCCGGGCGGCCACCAGCATACGAGCCGGGCCGTACGCGGGCGCGGTTTCCAACTGCGGCCCACGCACTTCGAGGTAGTCCACCTCAAACGCGGGCACCTCCTCGAGGACCGCTCGGGCGGCGTCGAGCGCGGGCGCCACACCACCGGCGGCCCCGTACATCCCGGCCAGTAGCGCGGCGGACAGCGCGCCGGCCTGCTCGCGTTCCTCGGGGTTGAGGTAGCGGTTGCGCGACGACATGGCCAGACCGTCAGGCTCCCGCACGATCGGGACGCCAACGATGCGTACGTCGACGTTGAGGTCGGCGACCATCTGGCGGATGAGGACAAGTTGCTGATAGTCCTTCTCGCCGAAGAACGCCCGGTCGGGCCGCACGATCTGCAGCAGCTTCAGCACGACGGTCAACATGCCGGCGAAGTGGCCCGGCCGCGTCGCGCCTTCCAGTTCGGCGCCCAACGGTCCGGGATGCACCGTGGTGCGCGGCCCGTCCGGATACATGGCCGCGGCGCCGGGGGCGAACACCACCTCGACCCCCTCGCCGCGGAGCAATTCCAGGTCGGAGTCCAGGGTGCGGGGATAGGCGTCGAGATCCTCATTGGCCCCGAATTGCAGTGGGTTGACGAAGATCGACACCACGACCACCGCGCCGGGCACCCGTTTTGCGGCGCGGACCAGCGCCAGATGACCGTCGTGCAGCGCGCCCATGGTCGGCACCAGCATGACCCGGCGCCCGGTGTGACGCAGCGCGCGCGTCACGTCGGCCACCGCCTTGGGCGTCGCGTACATGTTCAGCTGTCCGGCAGCGAATTGCGGCCCCGCGCTCATCGTCGCCCACCGTGGTGACTCGACCAGTCCGCCAACACCTCAAAAACCTCCTTGGGGGCACGCGAACGTTGCGCCGTGCGCAGCGAGTTCGCGTAATAACCTTGTGCCAGTTCCGAATCCACGTCGTCGAGGGCCGCTAGATGACCGGCTACGGCGGTCGCGTCGCCGCGGGCCACCGGTCCGGTCAGCGCCGCCTGCCCACGTTGCAGGGTGTTCTCCAACGCGGCACGGGCCAGCGGGCCGACGATCCGCTCCGCCAGACCACCCGGGGCTTGCGCGACGAGTTCCTGACCGAGCAGTTCCTGCCCGATCAACGCGGCCCGCAGTGCGTCGAGCGCATCGGCGAGCACCGTGACGATGTGGTTGCTGGCATGCGCCAGGGCCGCGTGGTAGAGCGTGCGCGCCTCCTCGCGGACCCCGAACGGCTCGCCACCGATCTCCAGGACCAGCGATTGCGCGATGGCATAGCCGATCTCGTCGGCGGCAGTGATGCCGAAACAGGTGTCCGCCAACCGGGCGATGTCCTCGTCGGATCCGGTGAACGTCATCGCCGGATGGATGGCCAGCGGAATGCAGCCCTGTTCTGCGAGCGGGGCCAGGATCGCGACGCCGTTGGCGCCCGAGGTGTGCACGACGATGGTGCCGCGGCGCACCGCTCCGGTCGCGGCCAGGCCGCGAACCAGTCCGGCCAGTTCGGTGTCCGGCACGGTCAGCAGCAGCAGCTCGGCGCTGTCGGCCACGTCGGGCACCGGCAGGATCGGGGTGTCGGGAAGTCGCCGCTCGGCGAGGCGGCGCGAGGATGTCGAGATGGCGCTGCATGCCACCACCACATGATCGGCGCGTTCCAGCGCCATTCCGAGTGCGGTGCCCACCCGCCCGGCCGAGATGATGCCCACCTTCAGCCGTGCCGGGCGCAAGCCGCTGGGGGTCCCCACGTCGACGACCTCGCTGACGTCAATGAATACCTACGTTCCGGTCCTTCGTCTGGTACCGGACGGTCGGAGACAACTCTAACCTGGCGGTGCAGGGCGCCCGCCGAGCCGTGGCTCGTCCGGGCTAGTCCTCGCGTCGACGACGGCGCCCGCCGCCGGCGGAGCCGTTGGCCTGCAGGCGGGCCAGCAGGTCAGACACCGACTGGCCACCGGCGTGCTGGCCCGGCGCCTCCGGCGGCTCGGCCGGCGGCTCCTCTACAGCCCCGCGGTGCCGAGGGGCCGGCGGAGCGGACATCGCCGGCGCCGGCGGCACGCTTTCGGCGCTGTCGACGCCATGGCGAGAACGAGGGGCCGGCTCGGCCGGCGGTTGCATCACCGGTTCGGGCCGCGAGGTCGGTCCGGATTCGAATTCGGCGACCGTCTGTGCCGGTGTCCAGTGCCTGCCGCGATGCGACTCTTCGGCAGCGGGCTCGGCGGGCGGGACGACGGCACCGCTATCGGTGGCCGCGACCCAGTTGCTGCCCGGCTCGCCGGGCGGCAGCCACTGACCCTCGACGTCCACCGGCCGCCACTCCGGCGCCACCGCGGCAGGTTCTGCGGGCCGCTCAGGGTGGGCCCCACGGCGCTGGGGCGACTCCGGCGCGGTCGCGATAGTCGGCCGCGGTTCGGGGCGCGGCGGGGGCGGCGCGAACGGGCGGTCGGCGGACCGGCGATGGG
>NZ_SRLQ01000013.1 GCF_004745805.1 Mycolicibacterium sp. CH28
GCCGACGCGCTCGCTGAGGCGGCGATCGCCCATTTTGAGCGGCACCCGGACGCCGACATCATTACCAGCTTCCCCGGACTGGGCATGCTCACCGGTGCCCGGGTGCTCGCCGAAATCGGTGACGACCGCTCCCGGTTCACCCAAGCCCGCGGACTCAAAGCGTTCGCCGGGTCGGCGCCCATCACTCGCGCCAGCGGAAAGAAAACCGTTGTCCTGCACCGCCACATCAAGAACCGCAGACTCGCCGCTGTGGGCCCGATCTGGGCCCTGGCATCGCTGCGCGCCTCGCCCGGAGCCCGCCGCCATTTCGACACCCGCCGCGCAGCTGGAGACTGGAACCACCAAGCCCAACGACACCTGTTCAACAAGTTCCTCGGTCAACTCCATCACTGCCTCCACACCAGCCAGCACTACGACGAACACGTTGCGTTCCCACCTCCTCTCCAACTCGCGGCTTGACTCTTAACTCCGTGAGATGTCTTTCGTCGAACGTCACCGTGGGTGCGGCAACCAGCACAGTCGAACAGCTGGGCTGTTGGACCGTCGTTGGGATTGGCGAGATCTCGGCCGGCCGTGCGCCGATCGCCTGCTACGCGGATGCGAGACCCGGCAAACGCCGAACAAA
The DNA here is from genome assembly GCF_004745805.1 of Mycolicibacterium sp. CH28. Lineage (GTDB taxonomy): Bacteria > Actinomycetota > Actinomycetes > Mycobacteriales > Mycobacteriaceae > Mycobacterium. Next base: position 626 of record NZ_SRLQ01000013.1, read on the forward strand.
CACCCCGGCTGATCAACTGATTACCGCGGCGCGTCTCGGAGAGCCGCGCGCAGTGCTCCACCCGATACCAATCCCGTTGACCTGCAGACACAGTCACGTCAGAGAAGGAAGAAAAGATGAACTTTGCCCATTCGGCCCAGCGCTCTTCGATCGCGGCGGTTGCCGCCCTGGGCGCCGCGGCGGCAATCTCGGTGTCCGCGATTGCCGCCGGACCGTTGGTCGCGAATGCCGTCTTGCGGCTTTCTGCGTCTTCGGTAGCAGCGGAGGTATCGTCGACGATCCGCGACGTCCTGGCTGCAACGCACACATCGGTGCAGAGTGACCGCGCCGATATCGTCACCGGTCGTCAGACGATTCGCGACACTCGGCACCAGTCGGTCTCGGCCATCGGAGCAAGTATTCTGGCCGGCTCTGTCGGCGACGGCCAGGTATCGACGATCCTCAGCGACGCGCACAGCGCCAACACCGCGCAGCGGCAGACGAACACCGCAGACCGCACCGACATCCACCAGACTCGGCAGGGTGCGGCGAGCGATATCGTCACGATCTTTGCCGGCAACCACGACGGAAGCACCGTGCAGGATGTGAAGGCGATCATCGCCACGGCGAAGAAAGACAACGCGATGGTCCGTTCGACGATCGTCGCGGACGTTCAGGAGAACGTGGCGATCCGCCACACCACCGCCGCTGCAGACAGGGCGGTTCGACAGAGCGCACGAGCCGGCGACATCACCGGGCAGGAAGCCGCACAACAGATCAGTGCGCAGCGCAACGCCGCGCACACCGACATCGCCGACAGCCGTGCGCAGATGGTTACCTCACACAAGCAGATCACCGCGACACGCCAAGAGGCGGCGCACAACGTCGCCAAGACGGTTCACAACCGGCACTCCGGGGACTGAACCGCGCGCGCTGGAACCTCTCCTGCTCACCTCGCGGGAGGGGTTCCAGCGCCGTTTCATAACAAAGAGGTCGATAAGACAACGGTAAGGAAACGCGCAGATCGCAAACCTTTATCGCGCCGTGTCGCAAACGTGACTTTTGTGCCCCAAAGTTACCAAAGTGAAATCGGGTGCCGCGGGCCTCGATGACGAGCAGGAGTGACGGATGACATCACTGACCATGTACGACTCATGGACTGCGCCAACCATGCTCAGCCTGTGGAGTGAGCCGAAGTCCAAGCGCGCCAATGTTGCTCAGCATCTGTCGACCTGGGTGAAGGTCGTCGACACCGCCGTCATCGTGCTCTGTCCACTGGTCGTCTCGGCGGGCGCCCTCTTTGCGGCGGCGACTTGGCCCGCGCCCACCAATGCCAACACCGTCGGCACCTCGACCACTGGTGCGCTCTACGACGTCAACTCGGCTACCCCCGGGCAGGCCCCGGCGCCGAGGTGACAACGGGGCCGGCGCCCAGTCGCGAATCGGCGGGCCGGCCCACGAGTGCGGCTCCCACCCAGGTGCGCAGATAACGACGTAAGTCCGCCCCGCGCCGGGGTGGCCGACCAGGGTCGACCATGAAGGACTGGATGATCCGCAGCAGGTGCTCGGCGAGCTCGTCGACGTCGCTGTCGTCGAATCCAATTGCGGCCCAATCGACGTCGAATCGGCGCAGCATCGAGCCGGCGAAGGTGAGCGCGACATCGGAGGTGATGTCGACGCTGAAGGCGCCGGCGCGCTCGGGGCCAAGCAGCAGGCCCATGTGCTTATCGTTCGGCAGCCACTCCACGGCGGCGGCGATGCCCTCGGTGACGGCCTCGCCCGGATCGGTGATACCCGCCAGGTGGGCGGCGATCCGGTCCAGGAACCCGGTCGCGGCGGCCATGGCCGCCGCCTGCAGCAGTGCATCGGTGCTGGGGAAGTAGCGGTACACCGTCTGGCGGGTAACGCCGAGGGTGCGGGCCACGTCGGCGATGCTCAGGTCGGCGCCGTGCGCGTCGATGGCCTGATTGGCCGCCGCCAGGATCCGGGCGACCGCTTCCTCGTCGGTGGCCGGCGCGGACCCGGACCAGCCGTGTGTGCGCACCTCAGCCACCCACTGCCGCGGAGTAGGCCATCCCGCCGAAGAACAGCACGATCACGCACAGCCCGAAAGTTCCTACCGCGAACGGCCAGGCCTGTTTGTGGCGGACCAGCGCGACGATCGTGACGGTCATGCCGCCCACGCCCACCAGTGCGGCGACGCCGACCGCGCCCATCACCGCGGCGACCGCGCCGCCGACGCTGCACGTGGCGGGCGGGCAGTAGTCCAGGAAGGCCAGCGAGATGAACCCGATGAACGCCGCCCCTGCGCCGAGCAGGACCGTCAGCACCAAGACGATGACCGATATCGTCAGGTCGGCCGTCGACCGCGGCGGCCTGGCAGGCGGCAGTGGCGGATAGCCGGGATGAGGCGGATAGCCCGGGTGGCCCATGACCCGGGATGCTATCCGCGACCAGCGCGTCAGTGATAGGAGACCGGGAGTTCTTTCACCCCGTTGATCCACCCCGACCGCAGCCGCTCCGGCTCGCCGAGCTTGCTGATGTCGGGAATCTGGTCGGCGATCTCGTTGAAGATCAGCTTGATCTCCATGCGCGCCAGGTTGGCCCCGATGCAGAAGTGCGCGCCGTTGCCGCCGAAGCCGAGGTGGGGATTCGGGTCGCGCAGGATGTCGAACTGGAACGGGGATTCGAATACGTCCTCGTCGTAGTTGGCCGAGCTGTAGAACAGGCCGGCCCGCTGACCCTTGCGGATCGTCACCCCGCTGAGTTCTACGTCCTGCAGCGCCGTGCGTTGAAAGCAGTGCACCGGGGTGGCCCAGCGGACGATCTCGTCGGCCGTGGTCGCCGGACGTTCGCGCTTGAAGAGCTCCCATTGGTCGGGGTTGTCGAAGAACGCGTTCATGCCGTGGGTCATTGCGTTGCGGGTGGTTTCGTTGCCGGCCACCGCCAGCAGGATGACGAAGAAGGCGAACTCGAGTTCGGATAGCGGCTCACCGGCCCCGTCTTCCATGTCGGCCTGTACGAGCCGGGTGACGATGTCGTCGGCCGGGCACTGCCTGCGCTGCTCGGCCATCGTGTAGGCGTAGCCCATCAGTTCGGCGTTCGCGGCGGTCGGATCGCTGTCGAAATCCGGGTCGTCGGTGTTCATGATGCTGTTGGTCCAGTGGAACAACTTCTGCCGATCGGCCTCGGGCACGCCCAGCAGATCGGCGATCGCCAGCAGCGGCAGTTGCATCGCGATGTCGTTGACGAAGTCGCCGGTGCCTTTGGCGACCGCCGCGGCGACGATGTCGTGGGCGGCGCCGGCCAGCTTCTCCTCCAGGGTGGCCACCGAGCGTGGGGTGAACAGCCGCGAGACCAGTTTGCGCAGCCGGGTGTGCTCGGGTGCGTCGTGGTTGATCAGCAGCGCCTTGGTGATGTCGAGCTGCTCTGCCGTCACGCCTTCGGGCAGCCGCATCACCACGCCCTTGGCGTTGGTCGACCACAGGTCACTGTCGCGGGAGATGGCCTTGATGTCGTGGTGTCTGGTGACGACCCAGTACCCACCGTCGTCGAAGATCGATTCGGCCTGCTCGTTCCACCACACCGGCGCCGTCCGCCGGAGCTGGGCGAACTCCGCGACGGGTATGCCCCGCTTCAGGACATCGGGGTCGGTGAAGTCGAAGCCCGCTCCGAATGGGCACACGCTCGCGGTCATGGTCGGCCTCGCATTCCTGTGATGTAGCACACGTTGCCTCGACCATACACTGCAATGCTTGGTGTATGCCCGTGATGTGTCGTGCCCGGCCGCCGCCGCCGGTAGGTTCGGCTGATGGCCGACCGTCCGGATCTCGAAGAACTGCGACGCCGACGCGCGCTGACCGAAGACGCGGCGCGTCCCGACGCCGTCGAGCGCCGGCATGCCGCCGGTGGCCGCACCGCCCGGGAGAACATCGCCGACCTGGTCGATGCGGGTTCCTTCGTCGAGTACGGCCGATTCGCGATCGCCGCCCAGCGGCAGCGTCGCGACCTCGACGACCTGATTGCCCGCACCCCGGCCGACGGCCTGATCGCGGGTACCGCCGCGATCAACGGTCACCCGTGCGCCGTGCTGTCCTACGACTACACCGTGCTGGCCGGCACCCAGGGAGTGTTCGGACACCGCAAGAAGGACCGGCTCTTCGATCTCATCGAACGCATGCACCTGCCCACCGTGTTCTTCGCCGAGGGTGGCGGCGGCCGGCCCGGCGACACCGACTACCCGACGGTGTCCTCCCTGGAGGTGCGCGCCTTCAAGCTGTGGGCCGCGCTGTCCGGTGTGGTGCCGCGTATCGCGATCGTCAAGGGCCGCTGCTTCGCCGGCAACGCGGTGATCGCCGGGTGCTCGGATCTGATCGTGGCCACCGCCGACGCCTCGATCGGCATGGGCGGTCCGGCCATGATCGCCGGCGGCGGTCTGGGCGACATCGCCCCCGACGAGGTGGGGCCGATGTCGGTGCAGGCCCCCAACGGTGTCGTCGACGTCGTCGTCCCGGACGAGGCAGCGGCCGTCGCCGTCGCCAAACGCCTCGTCGGCTACTTCCAGGGCGCCACGCCGCCGGGGCCCACAGCCGACCAAACGTCTTTGCGCACCGTCATCCCCGAGCGGGCGCGGCGCGCCTATCCGGTCGCGCCCATCATCGAAACCCTCGCCGACGAGGGTTCGGTGACCGTCCTGCGCGAGCGGTTCGCGCCGGAGATGGTGACCGCGCTGGCCCGCATCGACGGACGACCCGTCGGCGTCATCGCCAACAACACCATGGTCATGGCCGGAGCGATCACCGCCGCCGCCGCCGACAAAGCGGCGCGCTTTCTACAACTGTGCGACACCTTCGGCCTGCCGGTCGTCTCGCTCGTCGACTGCCCGGGCTACATGGTCGGGCCGGCCGCCGAAGGTGAGGCCTTAGTGCGCCGGGCCTCCCGGCTGCTGGTCGCCGGCGCAGCGCTGCGGGTTCCGCTGGTGGCAGTCATCCTGCGCCGCGGGTACGGGCTCGGGGCGCAGGCCATGACCGGCGGCAGCCTGCACGAGCCACTGCTCACCGTGGCCTGGCCTGGCGCGCATCTGGGCCCTATGGGTTTGGAGGGCGCGGTGCGGCTGGGCATGCGCAAGGAACTCGACGCCATCGCCGACGACGCCGAACGAGAGAACCGCGTCCGGCAGGTCACCGCGGCACTGGAAGAGAATGCCAAGGCCCTCAATGCGGCCCAGATCTTCGAGATCGACGACGTCATCGACCCCGCCGAGACCCGCGCCCTGATCGCTGCGACCCTGACCGCCGCGGCCGCGCGCGGCGAGCTGCCGCTACCGAGGCGATTCGTCGACACCTGGTAACGGCGTGGGCGTTAGGGTGTGAACCTGTGCGCGTCCTCGTGATCGGATCCGGTGCCCGCGAACACGCCCTGTTGCTGGGCCTGCGCAAGGACCCGGAGGTGGACTACCTGGCCGTGGCGCCCGGCAACGCGGGCACGGCGGCGGTGGCCGAGCAGCACGACGTCGACATCACCTCCGCCGAGGCGGTCACCGGGCTGGCTCGCAGACTCGACATCGACCTAGTGGTCGTCGGCCCGGAGGTGCCGCTGGTCCTCGGCGTCGCCGATGCCGTGCGCGCCGCCGGCATCGCCTGCTTCGGACCGTCCAAGGACGCCGCGCGTATCGAGGGTTCCAAGGCCTTCGCCAAGGATGTGATGGCCGCAGCCGGGGTGCGCACCGCGACCAGTGAGACCGTCGACAACCCCGCACACCTGGACGCCGCCCTCGACCGGTTCGGGCCCGCCGCCGGCCAGCCCGCCTGGGTGGTCAAGGACGACGGCCTGGCCGCGGGTAAGGGCGTGGTGGTCACCGCCGACCGCGACGTGGCCCGCGTGCACGCCGCGGCGCTGCTCGATTCCGGGCACCCGGTACTGCTCGAGTCCTTTCTCGACGGGCCCGAGGTATCGCTGTTCTGCCTGGTCGACGGCGCGACCGTGGTGCCGCTACTGCCGGCTCAGGACTTCAAGCGGGTCGCCGACTTCGACGCCGGCCCCAACACCGGCGGTATGGGGGCCTACTCACCCCTGCCCTGGCTGCCCGACGCGGTGACCGCCGCCATCGTCAGCGATGTCGTCGAACCCGTTGCGGCCGAACTGGTTCGCCGAGGGTGCCCGTTCTCCGGCCTGCTGTACGCGGGCCTGGCGATGACCTCCAGTGGTCCCGCCGTCGTCGAGTTCAACTGCCGCTTCGGCGATCCGGAGACACAAGCCGTGCTGGCGTTGCTGGAGTCTCCGCTCGGGCAGCTGCTCAACGCGACGGCGACCGGGACGCTGGCCGACTTCGGCCCCCTGCAATGGCGGGCCGGGTACGCGGTGACCGTCGTGGTGGCCGCCGAGAGCTATCCGGGCCGCCCGCGCCTGGGGGATGTGATCACCGGTTCGGAGGCCGAGGGCGTGTTGCACGCCGGCACCGCGCGACGCGACGACGGCAGCATCGTCTCCTCCGGGGGCCGGGTGCTCTCCGTCGTCGGCACCGGTGCCGACCTGGTCGCCGCCCGCCAGGCCGCCTATCGGATATTAGGGTCGGTCCGGTTGCCGGGCAGCCACTTTCGTAGTGACATCGCGCTGGCAGCCGCGGAAGGCCGAATCAAGCTGGCGTGACGTCGGCTCACGCCGTCAACAGCGGTGCCATCCAGGCCAGTTCGCTCGGCAGCTGAGAGCTCCAATACGCGCCGTCGTGTCCGCCCGGGGAGAAGCCACCAGCCGGCGGACTGGGCAACTCGGCGATGAACTGCTTGGTGGCTGCGTAGAACGGGTCGCTGTTACCGCAGTCGATCCGGATGGGGATCGAAGCCAGCGCGGGAAGGCCGAACACACTATTGGCGGCGAAGTCGTCGGGACCGTCGAACGCCCCGGGCGCAGCGGCTCCGGACGACAACCACAGCGCCGGGCTGACCGCGGTAATCGCCGCGGTTCGGGCCGGCCCAAGGCGGGCGCCGAGGAGCAGGGCACCGTAGCCGCCCATCGACCAACCCAGAAAGGCCACCCTGGAGGTGTCCAGGCCCTTCTCGGCGAGCATCGGGATGAGTTCGTCGAGCACCATGGTGCCGGAGTCCTCCCCGGAGCTGCGCCGGTGCCAGTAGCTGCCGCCACCGTCGACCGCGACGACCGCGAACGGCGGCAGCCCCGCGGCGACGGCCTGGGCGAGGCCCTGTTCGACGCCGCCGGCCATCACGGTCGCGGCGTCGCTGCCCTTGCCGTGCAATGCGATGACCGGCCGGAGCGGGGCGGTCTGTCCCGGCGGGCGGGCGATTGCCCAGTTGGTCTGGATGCCGCCCCTGGCCGCGGATACGAACGATCCGGTCACCATTGTCGGGGCTGGCTCCAGCGGCACGGGCGGTCGCAGGGGAGCGGGTGGCGATAGCGGCGTGCCGACCCCGGTCATCGAGATGTTCGGGCCGGCAACGGCCACCCCGGAGGTCTGGGAGCGGCCGATGGCGAAGGCGCCGGCGGCACCCGCTGCGGCCCCGGCGCCGAGTCGCAAGACCGCGCGACGGCTCAGGTTCGCCATGCGGCACATCTTGCCATCGCAGCCGATAACACCAGTTCCGAGGTCGGAGCAAGGTTAATGATTCGGTGAAACAGCGATGTCCCCGTGACGCTGCTGGCAGCATGGCGAGCGTGACGGCAGCGGTTACTCCCAAGGGGGAGCGGCGACGGTATGTGCTGATCAGCGCTGCCGCCGAGCTGCTGTGCGAGGGCGGGTTCGAAGCAGTGCGGCACCGCGCCGTGGCGCGGCGGGCGGGGCTGCCGCTGGCCTCGACGACGTATTACTTCTCCTCCCTGGACGACCTCGTGCACAGCGCCGTCGAATTCCTCGGCGCGGTCGAGGCCGCGCAGTTGCGCTCCCGGGTCGACGCGCTGCCCCGGCGCCGCCGCGGATCGGAGGCGACCGCCGACGTGTTGGTCGACCTCCTCGTCGGTGACCTCGGTGGCGCCGCGACCAACGAAGAACTGATCTCCCGCTACGAGCGTTACATCGCCTGTGCCCGCCAGCCCGAACTGCGCGAGGTACAGCGCCGGCTGCTGCGGCAGCGGGTCGACGCCGTGGCCGAGGCGATGGCGCGCTCGGGGCGCAATGCCCGGGTGGACCTGGTGACCGCCCTGGTCTACGCGGTTGACGGTGCGGTGGTCTCGGCGATGGTCGGTGGTGGTGACGGTCCCCGCGAGACCGCCCGGGCCACGCTGGTCGATATGGTCGACGTGTTGGCGCCGGTCGACGAGCCCACCGTGCGGGTGTGAGCGGTTACGTTCGAGGCATGGAACTCTCGGCGCTCACCCGGCCGGCGACGGAACTGCTGGACGGCGCGATGGACCGGGCATTGATCCTCGGCTACACCAAGATCGGCTCGGGGTTGCGCAAACACTGGTGGCCCGCCGACGCCGCGCCGCAGGTCCTGCTGGGCAAAAGGGTGGTGATCACCGGGGCGACCGCGGGGATCGGCCTGGCGATGGCCCGCTCGTTCGCCGAGCTGGGTGCCACGGTGCACATGCTGGGACGCAACCCGGCGAAGGTGGCGCGCTCGGCGGCCGGGGTCCGGGAGACGGTCGTCGACGCCGTCGTCGTGGAGGAGGTCTGCGACGTCTCGGACCTGGATGCGGTGCGGGCGTGGACGGGTGACTTCGCCAACCGGGTGCCGGCCCTCGATGGGCTGGTGCACAACGCCGGGCTGATGCCCAAGCAGCGCACCCTCACCCCGCAGGGTCACGAGGTGCAGCTGGCTACCCACGTGCTGGGCCCGCACCTGATGACCGAGCGGCTACTGCCGCTACTGCGGGCCGCCGGTGGCGCTTCGGTGGTGTTCGTGTCCTCTGGCGGCATGTACGGCTCGCCGCTGGTGGTCGACGATCTGGAATACCGGCACGGCTACAACGGGCTGCGGGCCTACGCTCGGACCAAGCGGATACAGGTGGTGCTGGCTGATTCCTGGGCGCGCCGACTGGCCGGCTCCGATGTGCGGGTGGAGAGCATGCACCCGGGCTGGGTCGACACCCCCGGCGTGGCCGAATACCTGCCGCGGTTCCGGGTGATCACCAAGCCGCTGCTGCGCGATGTGACCGACGGCGCCGACACGGCGGTGTGGCTGGTGGCCACCCGCCCGGACTCCAAGCCCGGGCATTTTTGGCATGACCGGGTGCAGCGTCCCACCACATTCGGCTGGCAACGCCACGAGAACCCGGCCAAGGTGCGACGCTTGCTCGACCAGGTCAGCCGGCTGACGGGCACAACCGAGGCCTGGAGTGGGCTGCGGAGCTAACCGGGGTTCGCGAGCAGCCGCTGTAGCCGCGTCTGCAACAGCGCAACCCGGTGGGCGTTGCCGGCCAGGCCGACATAGCGCTCCCCGAACGCCGACAGCAGCGCATCGTCGAGCCGGCGCACCGCGCCGGCGGGGAAGCGGTATTCCATCTTGTGGTTGACGGCGTCGGTGTCGAGGTTGTTCAGCAACTCCTCGAGGGCGTCGAGGGTCAGGATGCCCAGCTCGCCCAGCAGCTCCGACATCCACGCGTAGTGCTCGGTGCGCGACCAGCCGGCTTCGGGGAAGCGGTGTCCGAGATAGGTGGCCAGCACCGGCGTCGCGATCCCGGCGCCGGTGGCCGCCGGGGTGTGATCGTCGGCCATCGATGCCCGCAGCCGGTCCCGGATCTCGGTGAACTCGCGGTCGGCCAACTCCAGCAGCCCCGCGGCCAGCGTGAAGCGGCGGTCCAGTTCGGGTGCGTCCTGTTCGGGGATCGTGCCCTTGTAGCGGATGTCATGTTCGAACTCGGCCCACGCGTGCTGCAGGACGGTGCGGACCTGTACCGACACCGGCTGCGGCTCGCTGTCGAGCGCGAGCAGCAGATGCCGGCTGGCGTACCCCCAGCGGCCCTCCCGGGCGGTGACCTGCCCCATGTCCAGGTCGGCCAGGACGTGCAGTTCGTCGGCCAGCAGGTTGCCCACGGCGGTGACGTCCTCCCGCAGGTAGGTGATCACCCGCACCCCGACCAGGTCGGTGATCTGCGTGGAGGGGTCGGTGTAGAGCCGTCGGCCGTGGACGCTGCGGTCGGCCTTGGCCGCGAACGAAGCCACGCTCTTGGTACGCGCGGTGACACTGAGGTAGTTGATGCCGGCGTCGTCGAGCAGCCGCGTCACCAGCGCCAGGTAGTGCTCGGTGGTGGCGATCAGCGCGGGCCGTCGTTCGGCATAGCGGGCGACGGCCTCGCCGACCACCCCCGGGGTCGGCTCCGGTGGGGCGGGCGTCAGATCGGACGGCAGCGTCGGCGTCACGATGTAACCGGTGGCGAGGTCTCCGTAGACCGTGACCCCGGCCGGTCGCCGCGTCGCGTACAGCCCGACATACGCGCAGATCACGGCATCGACCGGATCCTCGGCGCGGCGCAACTCGCTCTTGCGGGTGGCGCCCTCGACGGCGCTACGCAGCTGGATCCATTCCGGGTGGTCGGCGACCCGCAGCGGCACCGCCGCCTGCGCCAGGCCCTCGATCTCGTCCATCAGCCGCAGCAGCTCGGTGCGTAATTGAGTGAGGTTGCGACCCTGTTTTTGCTTGTACTTCAGGGTGCGGCCGAGCCGGAACAGCACGATCGTGGCCGGGTGCGGATACACCTCGATGGCCCGCCGGGGACCCCGCGAATGCGGGTCCATGTCCAGCCCGAGTGCCGCAGCGATCCTGGCTCCCCGCGGCGTGTCGGCGAATTCGGGTTTTCCGGTGTTCGCCGGGTGTGCGCCGGCCTCGAACTTGGCGAAATCTCGGTTCAGATCGGTCTCGCAGCCTCGCTGACCGGTCGGGTTGGTCACCACCAGCGGCGCGTCGATGGCGACCAGGCAGTCGCCCTCGGTATAGGGCTCCAGTTCGGCAAGAATGCTCGAATCATCCTGCGCTGCAGCGATATGCACGAGACGGCCGTCGGCGTCGAGCGCCGCGATACCGGTGGGCTTGCGTTCACCCCAGGCCAGGTCCAGGCCGACGAAGTACATGCGCCTACCTTGCCGTACCCGCGCCGTAAGCTGTGTGATTGTGACAATTCACGCTCCTATCCCAGACGTCCTGGCCCACCGGTACGCCAGCGCCGAGATGGTCGCCATCTGGTCGCCCGAAGCCAAGATCGTCGCCGAGCGCCGACTGTGGCTGGCGGTGCTGCGTGCTCAGAAGGAACTCGGGGTCGACGTTCCCGACGGCGTGCTCGATGACTACGAGCGGGTACTCGAGCAGGTCGACCTCGCCTCGATCGCCGCCCGCGAACGGGTCACCCGTCACGACGTCAAGGCCCGCATCGAGGAGTTCAATGCGCTGGCCGGGCACGAGCATGTGCACAAGGGGATGACCAGCCGGGATCTGACCGAGAACGTCGAGCAGCTGCAGATCCGCCGGTCGCTGGAGTTGGTGCACGCGCACGGGGTGGCCGTGGCGGCCCGGCTTGCCGATCGTGCGGCGACCTACCGCGACCTGGTGATGGCCGGCCGCAGTCACAACGTCGCGGCGCAGGCCACCACGTTGGGCAAGCGGTTCGCCTCGGCCGCCGAGGAGACGATGATCGCGCTGACCCGCATCCGGGAGCTGATCGACCGCTACCCGCTGCGCGGCATCAAGGGGCCGATGGGCACCGCCCAGGACATGCTCGATCTGTTCGACGGCGACGCCGACAGGCTGGTGGAGCTGGAACACCGGGTTGCCGAATTCCTGGGGTTCACAGCAGTTTTCACCAGTGTCGGCCAGGTCTACCCGCGCTCGCTGGACCATGACGTGGTCTCGGCGCTGGTTCAGCTCGGCGCCGGGCCGTCGTCCTTCGCGCACACCGTGCGGCTGATGGCCGGCCACGAGTTGGTGACCGAGGGGTTCGCGCAGGGCCAGGTCGGCTCGTCGGCGATGCCGCACAAGATGAACACCCGAAGCTGCGAGCGGGTCAACGGGTTGCAGGTGGTGCTGCGCGGCTACGCCTCGATGGCCGCGGAACTGGCTGGCGCGCAATGGAACGAGGGTGACGTCTTCTGCTCCGTGGTGCGCCGGGTGGCCCTGCCGGATGCGTTCTTCGCCATCGACGGGCAGATCGAGACGTTCCTGACGGTGCTCGACGAATTCGGTGCCTACCCGGCGGTGATCCAGCGCGAGCTGGACCGCTATCTGCCGTTCCTGGCCACCACCAAGGTGCTCATCGCCGCCGTACGCGCCGGGGTGGGACGCGAGACGGCCCACGAGGTGATCAAGGAGCACGCCGTGGCCGTCGCGCTGGCGATGCGGGAGAAGGGCCAAGAACCCGACCTGCTCGACCGGCTGGCCGCCGACACCCGGCTGCCGCTGGACCGCGCGGCATTGGATGCCGCACTCGCCGACAAGCAGGCATTCATCGGGGCCGCGGGCAGCCAGGTCGACCAGGTGGTCGCCGCGGTGGACGAGCTGGTGAGTGCTTACCCCGATGCCGCCAAGTACACCGCTGGTGCGATTCTGTAGGCGCATGTCGCTCAACGGCATCGACCTCACCGACCTCGACAACTTCGCCGAGGGGTTCCCGCATCACCTGTTCGCCATCCACCGCCGTGAAGCCCCGGTGTTCTGGCACGAGCCGACCGAGAACACCCCCGACGGGGAGGGCTTCTGGTCGGTGGCGACCCACGCCGAAACCCTGGCGGTGCTGCGGGATGCGGAGACCTACTCGTCGGTGACCGGGGGAGAGCGGCTCTACGGGGGCACACTGCTGCAGGACCTGCCGGTGGCGGGCCAGGTGCTCAACATGATGGACGACCCCCGGCACACCCACATCCGCCGGCTGGTCAGTTCGGGGTTGACGCCGCGAATGATCCGCCGGGTCGAGGACGATCTACGAGCCCGGGTGCGGGCGCTGCTGGACGCCGTCGAGCCAGGGGTGGCGTTCGACTTCCTGGTGGACGTCGCCGCTGAGTTGCCGATGCAGATGATCTGCATTCTGCTGGGAGTGCCGGAGTCCGAACGGCATTGGCTGTTTCAGGCGATCGAGCCGACATTCGACTTCGGGGCCTCTCGCAAGGGGGAGGTCGGCACCGGGTCGTTCGACAAGGCTGAGTCCGTCGAAGAAGCCGGCTCGCGAATGTTCGCCTACGGCACCGAGCTGATCGCGGCCAAGCGGGCGCAGCGAGGCGACGACATGCTGTCGGTGGTGGCCAACGCGACGGTCGACGACCCCGACGCGCCGTCGCTGTCCGATCTTGAGCTGTACATGTTCTTTTCCCTGCTGTTCAGCGCCGGTGCGGAGACCACCCGCAATGGGGTGGCCGGGGGACTGTTGGCCCTGGCGCAGAACCCCGAGCAGTACCGCCGCCTGCAAGACGATCCGGAGCTGTTGCCGACGGCGGTGGAAGAGATGATCCGCTGGACCTCGCCGTCACCGTCCAAGCGGCGCACGGCCACCCGTGACGCGGAGCTCGGCGGGTGTGTCATCGAGGCGGGTCAGAAGGTCCTGGTGTGGGAGGGCTCGGCCAACCGTGACCCGGCGGTTTTCGACAACCCCGACACCTTCGACGTCGGGCGGAAGCGCAACCCGCACTTGGGTTTCGGGCAGGGGGTGCACTACTGCCTCGGGGCGAACCTGGCTCGGCTGGAGTTGCGGGTGCTTTACCAGGAGCTGCTGAGCCGCTTCTCGGAGATTGACGTCGTCAAGCCGGTGGAGTGGGCGCGCAGCAACCGGCACACCGGTATTCGACACCTGTACGTCGAATTCGGGTGATCACATCGCGGTGTGGCCAGCATCGATGGGCAGTGTCGCGCCGGTGATGTAGCGCGCTTTCGCGCTGGCCAGCCACACCACGGCATTGGTGACGTCTTCGGACTCGACGAAGGGGACCGGCAACAGGTTGGCCGACAACGACGGGGCGTTCGGGCGCTCCTGCATCATCCGCGCGGTGTGCTCGTTGAGGATCATCGGGGTGGCGACCCCGGTCGGGTGCACCGAATTGACGCGAATGTTGTACTGGGCATAGGCATTTGCCGCCGAGCGCATCAGGCCGACCACCCCGTGCTTGGCTGCTGCGTAGGCGAACATCGCGGCGCTGCCGTCGCCGCCCCGGCCGACCAGACCCTGCGCGGAGCTGGTCAGCACGATCGAACCGCCGCGGCCCTTGGCGATCATCGACGGCACGGTCGCCGCGATCGTGTGCCACACGCCGTTGAGGTTGGTGTCGACGATGTCGCGGTAGACCTGCGCGTCCAGCGGATCCTTCAGACCGATCGCCACCACCCCGGCGTTGGCCACCACGATGTCGATGTCGCCGAGCTGATCGATGCCGACCTGCACCCCGGCGCGCAGTGCGTCGAGGTCACGGACATCGGCGATCACCGGGACCACTCGGCGGCCCTGCGCCTGGATCAACTCGACGGTCTCGTCGAGGTCGGCCTTGGTCGCCAGTGGATAGGGAATCGAGTCGATATCGGCGCAGCGGTCGATCGCGATGATGTCGGCCCCCTCGGCGGCCAGCGCCACCGCATGACTCCTGCCTTGGCCGCGGGCCGCACCGGTGACCAGCGCGACAGTACCTGCGAGCTCTGTCACCGCCCGAACTGTAGTGGCTGCGTGCTGGATCCGGGGCCAGTTCTCCTGGAGCCGCCCAGCTACGTTGGTTCTATGGCTACTTCACTGGCGATGGTCACGCTCGACACCACCGAACCGCTCCGGTTGGCGACGTGGTGGGCTACTCAGCTCAATGGTTCGATTATCGAGGAGAACGACGGGTACTTCGTGGTCGTCTCGCTGGGGCCGGGTGTTCCCTACTTAGCGTTCCAGAAGGTCGATGACCCAACCCCCGGCAAGAACCGAATGCACCTGGATCTCGCGTCGCCCGAGTATCCGCAGATCGTCGACCGGCTCGTCTCCAACGGTGCCAACAAGATCGAGGACCGACAGCTGCCGGGTGGGTTTGTCTGGACAACCTTGGCCGACATCGACGGCAACGAGTTCTGTATTTCCGGCGGGCACTGACACCGGATCTTGGGCGCGCTGGCGTGCGCGCCGCGCACGTCAGCGCGCCCAAGTTGCAGTCCGGATCGCCGCGAGCACCCGCTCCGGATGCTCGATCAGGTCCAGCCAGGTGAACCGCAGCACCTGCCAGCCCAGTAGGGCGAGCCGGTTCTGCCGAACCCGGTCGTTCTGGAAGGCGGCCTGGTCGCTGTGGAAGGCCCACCCGTCGATCTCGATCGCCACCCGTTGGTCCGGAAAGGCAATGTCGACAACGTAATTGCCGACCGGGTAGTTGGCTCGCCACCCGGTGATGCCGGCGCCGCGCAGCAGTTCGACCGTCAGCCGTTCGGCCTCCGACCGAGCGCCGCCGGCCGCGGCGAGCAGTAACCGCCGCGACGCCTGCGCACCGTGGCGGCCACCATTGCGCCGGTGGGCGCTCTCGAGCTGGGCCAGCTCGACGAATCGTTGCAGGGCGCGGTCCATGACCGCCGGACCGCCGCCCCGGCGAACCGCGGCCTCGAGCACCGTCAAGGGCAGCGCGGTGACCCGCAAACCCCGGCGTTCGACAATGTCGGCCTCGGCCAGGTTCCGCCGCCGCAGCCGGATGTCGGCCGGCGCCCGCCAGCTGTTGTTGCGGGGCACCGTCACCTCGACGATGTCGGGGGCCAGCGTCGTCAGACCGTGCCACCACGCGGCGGCAAGTCCGCTTCCCACCGCAGCGGGGCCGCGACCCCACACCGCCGCGCGGATGCGAGCGGCGGTGGTGAACGGCCGGTCGTCGGCGAAATAGACGCCCAGTGCGCAGCGCCGCCATTGGCCGGAGCGCACCCTGCGGCGAACCGCATGCTCGCTCAGCCCCGCCCGGCGCGCCTGGGCCAGCGTGATCACGCCGTCGTGGCGGCGCAGGTAGTCCTCCAACACACCGGGGTAGACGGTCGAGAAGCGTCCGTGGTTCCAACTTGGGCGCGCTGGCGTGCGCGCCGCGCACGTCAGCGCGCCGAAGTCCGCCAATACCGCGGGACCGCGACACCGGCCGAGTGCAACTCCAAGGCGGCCAGCCCGCGAACCGCGAGCGGATCCTCCCGCCGCCACGCCCCGACCGGGTCGAGGCTGACCTCGGTCAGCTTGCGCAGCGGGCGGTTGGCCAGGGCTCGCAGCGCAAGCAGCTGCTCCCCGGCCGGGGTCCTGGTCAGTGCGATGACTGTCCACTTGCGGCGGAAGAACCGGATCCGCAGGAACAGCCACGGCATGCCCACCGCCATGATCGGCGGAGCGGCGACCGCGATCGCCAGCAGGACGGCCAGCCACGATGCCGTGGTGTCCAGGTTGTGCCCGGCCCCGGCCAGGTCGAGAGCCGCCTCGCTGGCGGCCCGCAGCGGCTTGGACATGGAGTCGCCGACCAGCGGGACGCCGTGCACACTGTCGCCGGCCGAGTGCAGGTTGTCCGACAGTCCGGTGGCGCTGTCGTTTACCTGCCGGCCCACGCTGGAGATGGTCGCGATGGCGGTATGGACGCCCAACCCGACCGTCACCCAGACGAAGATCCACAGTCCCACCAGCAGGTCGCTGGCCAACTGACCGAGCAGCCGGCCGGGGGTGGTGGCATAAGGCAGGAAGCGCGATCTCATCGCTTGATCCCAGCACAATCGCGTCGCTTCAGCGGCCGATAGGCTGACCCGATGCGCCCTGCTCTGAGCGACTATCAACATCTGGCCAGCGGTAAGGTTCGCGAGCTCTTCCGCATCGACGACGAGCACCTGCTGTTCGTCGCCACCGACCGGATCTCGGCTTTCGACTACATCCTCGACAGCCTCATCCCCGACAAGGGCCGCATCCTCACCGCGATGAGCGTGTTCTTCTTCGGCTACATCCAGGCCCCCAACCACCTGGCCGGCCCGCCGGACGATCCCCGCATCCCGGACGAGGTGCTGGGCCGGGCCCTGGTGGTTCGCCAACTCGAGATGGTCCCCGTCGAATGCGTGGCCCGCGGTTACCTCACCGGCTCGGGCCTGCTGGACTACCAGCGCACCGGCACCGTGTGTGGAATCACCCTCCCCCCGGGTCTGGTCGAGGCCAGCAGGTTCGACTCACCGCTGTTCACCCCGGCCTCCAAGGCCGAGTTCGGCGAGCATGACGAGAACATCTCGTTCGACCGGGTCGTCGAGCTGGTCGGAGCAGTGCGCGCCGACCAGTTGCGGGAGCGCACGTTGCAGATCTACCTGCAGGCCGCCGACCATGCGTTAACCAAGGGCATCATCATCGCCGACACCAAGTTCGAATTCGGTGTCGACGCCGACGACCGGGTCGTATTGGCCGACGAGGTCTTCACCCCTGACTCGTCCCGGTACTGGCCGGCCGACACCTACCAGCAGGGTGTGGTGCAGCCCAGCTTCGACAAGCAATTCGTCCGCAACTGGCTCACCAGCCCGGAGTCGGGCTGGGACCGGTACGGCTCCAACCCGCCGCCGCCGCTGCCCGACGACATCGTCGAGGCCACCCGTGCCCGTTATATCGAAGCCTACGAACGGATTTCAGGACTTTCGTTCGCCGATTGGATCGGACCCAGCGCATGAACCCACCGGTAGCCAAGCGAGTCGACACCCAGCGTGTCCACCACGACGACGTCTTCATCGACCCCTACGAGTGGCTGCGGGAGAAAACCGACCCCGAGGTCATCGCCCATCTCGAGGCGGAGAACACCTACGCCGACGCGGCGACCGCCTACCTGGAACCGTTGCGGCAGAAGATCTTCGACGAGATCAAGGCGCGCACCAAGGAAACCGACATGTCCGTGCCGACCAGGCGCGGCGACTGGTGGTACTACGGCCGCAGCTTCGAGGGCAAGCAGTACGGAGCACATTGCCGCTGCCCGATTTCCGATCCGGCCGACTGGAACCCGCCGGTGTTCGACGAGCACACCGAGGTTCCCGGCGAGCAGGTTTTGCTCGACGAGAACGTCCTGGCCGAGGGGCACGACTTCTTCGCGCTTGGTGCCAGCAGCGTGAGCCTCGACGGGAACCTGCTCGCGTACTCGGTCGATGTGGTCGGCGACGAGCGGTACACCCTGCGATTCAAGGATTTACGCACCGGCGAGCTCTACGCCGACGAGATCGCCGGCATAGCCTCCGGCGTGACCTGGGCCGCCGACAACGCCACCGTGTACTACGCGACGGTCGACGATGCGTGGCGCCCGGACACGGTGTGGCGCCATCGGCTCGGGTCGGTCGATCCCGACGAGCGGGTCTTCCACGAGCCCGACGAGCGGTTCTGGATCGGTGTCGGCCGCACCCGCAGTGACAAATACGTCATCATCGCGGCCGGTTCGTCGATCACGTCCGAGGTTCGGTTCGGTGACGCGGAGGACCCGGATGCGAGCTTCGCCACGGTGCTCCCGCGCCGCGAAGGTGTCGAGTACTCGGTGGAACACGCGGTGGTGGGCGGCGCAGACAAGTTCCTCATTCTGCACAACGACGGTGCAGTCAACTTCACCCTCGTCGAAGCGCCGATCGAGGATCCGACCGACCAGCGCACACTGATCGCCGCGCGCGACGACGTCCGCCTCGACGGGGTCGACGCCTTCGCCGACCACCTCGTGGTGAGCTACCGGCGGGAGGCGCTGCCGCGAATCCAATTGTGGCCCATCGCCTCCGACGGCTACGGAACCGCCGAAGAGATCGCCTTCGACTCGGAACTGGCATCGGCGGGCCTGGCCGGCAATCCCAACTGGTCGACCCCGGTGCTACGGGTGGGCACGACCTCGTTCATTACCCCCCTGCGGATCTACGACCTGGACCTGGCCACCGGGGAGCGCACGCTGCTGCGCGAGCAGCCGGTGCTGGGCGGCTACCGGCGCGAGGACTACGTCGAGCGCCGGGACTGGGCCGTCGCCGAAGACGGCACCAGGGTGCCGATCTCCATCGTGCACAAGGCGGGCATCGACCTGCCGGCCCCCACCGTGCTCTACGGCTACGGCGCCTACGAGTCCTCGGAGGATCCCCGGTTCTCGGTGGCGCGGTTGTCGTTGCTGGATCGGGGAATGGTGTTCGCCGTGGCCCACATCCGCGGCGGAGGTGAGATGGGCCGTCTGTGGTACGAGCGCGGCAAGCTGCTGGAGAAGCGCAACACCTTCACCGACTTCGTTGCGGTGGCCGAGCATCTGGTCGATACCGGGCTGACCAGCCCGCAGGATCTGGTGGCACTCGGCGGCAGCGCCGGTGGCCTGCTGATGGGAGCGGTGGCCAACCTGGCGCCACAGCTGTTCGCCGGCATTCTTGCCCAGGTTCCGTTCGTGGACCCGCTGACCTCCATCCTCGATCCGTCGCTGCCGTTGACCGTGACCGAATGGGACGAGTGGGGAAACCCCTTGGAGAACAAGGACGTTTACTTCTACATGAAGTCCTACTCGCCGTATGAGAACGTCGAAGCCAAGGACTACCCGGCGATCCTGGCGATGACGTCCCTCAACGACACCAGGGTGCTCTACGTCGAGCCGGCGAAATGGGTTGCCGCGCTGCGGCACACCAAGACCGACGAGCATCCGGTGCTGCTGAAGACGCAGATGGCCGCCGGCCACGGCGGGATCAGCGGTCGCTACGAGCGGTGGAAGGAGGCGGCGTTCCAGTACTCCTGGATACTGGCGACCGCCGACCCGCAGCACTACGGCAAGCGGACTTGATAGCGTCGGCGCCATGAGCCTCACTGACATCCCGCTGACCACCCTCGACGGCAAGACCACGTCGCTGGCCGACTACGCCGACCGCGCCGTCCTGCTGGTCAACGTCGCCTCCAAGTGCGGTCTGACGCCGCAGTACGCCGCACTCGAGCAGTTGGCCCGCGACTACGCCGACCGAGGACTGACGGTCATCGGAGTGCCGTGCAATCAGTTCATGGGTCAGGAGCCGGGAACGCCGGAGGAAATCGCAACCTTCTGCTCGACCAGCTACGGGGTGACGTTCCCGCTGCTGGCCAAGACCGATGTCAACGGTGCCGATCGCCACCCGCTCTACGCGGAGCTGACCACCGTCGCCGATGCCGACGGCCAGGCGGGTGACGTGCAGCGGAACTTCGAGAAGTTCGTGATCGCGCCCGGCGGAACGGTGGTCAACCGATTCCGGCCGCGCACCGAGCCCGACGCCCCCGAGGTGGTTGCCGCGATCGAAGCGGTGCTGCCGGGCTGAACACCGATGGACGCTTGACATCTTGATGTCGGACACCGTCTGGAAACCTGGAATTGCCACACTGGCTGCGTGGCTGGACAGCTGATCGTGTCGGTGTCCGGGATCAGTGACCGAACGCTGGCCGACGTCGACGAGTTCTGCGGCACGCTCGAGACCCGCGCGGTGCCGCTGTCGCTGCTCGTCGCACCGCGCCTCAAGGACGGCTACCGGCTGGAGTCCGACACCCGCACCGTTGACTGGCTGCGAGACCGGCGGTCCGGCGGAGATTCGGTGGTGCTGCACGGGTTCGACGCCGCTGCCACCAAGAAGCGTCGCGGCGAGTTCGCGTCCCTGCCCGCGCATGAGGCGAACCTGCGGCTGATGGGCGCCGACCGGGTGCTCGAGCATGTCGGGCTGCGGACCAGGCTCTTCGTGGCGCCCGGCTGGACGGTATCGCCGGGAACGGTGGTGGCGTTGCCGCGCAACGGATTCCGAATGATTGCCGATCTGCATGGCATCACCGACCTGGTGGCTGGGTCTACGGTTCGGGCCCGGGTGCTCGGCATCGGCGAAGGGTTCGTCACCGAGCCGTGGTGGTGCCGCACCCTGGTGCTGTCCGCGGAGCGCACCGCGCGCCGGGGCGGGATCGTGCGGCTGGCGGTCACCGCACGGCAGCTGCGCAAGGTCGGGCCACGCCAGGCCATGCTCGACGCGATCGATCTAGCCCTGATGCACGGCTGCGTACCGACGGTGTACCGCTGGGGCCACGAGCACCCCGCATCGTCAGCGGCGTGAGTGGGATTGGCCGCTTCCTCCTCGGGCCGTGGGCGGCCCGCATCGTCAGCGGCCGGACCCACTCGCTGTCGTTGCGATACCCCCGTCGACCGGGATGATCGCCCCGTTCACATAGGCGCCGGCCCGGCTGGCTAGGAAGATCGCGATCCCTGCCATGTCGTCGTCGCGGCCGATCCGCCGCATCGGCGCCGATGCCGCGATCGCATCCCCGAACGCATCGAGCGTCGCGGCCATCATCTTCGACGGGAACGGGCCCGGCGCCACCGCGTTAACCGTAATATGTTGCGGTCCAAGCTCCTTGGCCAACACCCTGGTCAGCTGATGCAGCGCGGCCTTGCTGGCCGAGTAGGAGTACGTCGGCATCACGCTGACGTGTATCGCGTCGATGCTGCCGATGTTGATCACCCGCGCGGGATCGTCCTGGGTACCAGCCTTGCGCAGCGCCGGCACCAGTTCCTGCACCATCCAGAACGGCGACTTGACGTTGAGGTCGAGCACTCTGTCCCAAGCCGCCGCCGGGAACGTGTCCAGCGGTTCGCCCCACGTCGCCCCGGCGTTGTTGACCAGGATGTGTAACTCATCGGTGTCGGCCAGCACCTCGGCCGCCAGGCGTTGGCATTCCTCCTGGCGTGACAGGTCCGCGGCAATGGCGGTGACCGGGCCGAATGCCGACAGCTGCTCGACGGCTGCCGCGCAGGCGTCGGCCTTGCGTGAGCTGACGACCACCCGGGCACCCGCCTGCAGCAGCCCGCGGGCCATCAACATGCCGATGCCCCGGGTTCCGCCGGTGACCAGAGCGGTCTTGCCGGACAGCCCGAAGAGGTTGGTCAGGTCTGCGGTGCTCACGCTATCTCCTTGATGCTAGTCGGGTGGCTGGTCGAGAAGTGCCTGGTGTTGCTGGTCCTGTTGGGCGCGAAGCGCTTTCAGGTCGTAACGCGGATCCCCGTCGAGGTCGAAGGCGGCCCGCCCGGCAGAGCCGTCCCACCACACCGCCACTACGTCGCCGGCGCCCGGCTTCAAGCCGGTGACCGCGAAGGTGTCGGAGATTTCGACGCGCGTTGCTGGGCCGCCGCCGGGATGGACGTCGACGACGAAGTCGTATCGGCGGTAGTCGTTCGTGGCGATCTTCTTGGCCTGCCGCACATGCACAACGGTTGCCTGGCATCGTTCACCATGACGGCGCAGCCGCCGCTTCTCGAACATCACCGACTGCCCCGCCTTAGAACCGGACCGAACTCTCCTCGGGGAGCACCCGGAAGTCGGTGTCGGTCATCTCGGTGAGCCGACCGTAGTAGATGCCGCGTGCCTCCGGAGCCACTATGCCCTGATGGATTGGCACCGCCCGCTCGGGTGCCACCGCCCGCAGGTAGTCGACGGCCTCGGAGATCTTCATCCACGGCGCGGCCGCCGGGGTCGCCAGTACATCCACCGGCTCGCCGGGAACGAACAGGGCGTCACCGGGGTGCATCAGCCGGGCCGGGTGTTCCGCATCGCCGACCAGATACGAGATGTTGTCGATGATCGGGATCTCCGGATGGATGACGGCATGCCGGCCGCCGACCCCTCGGATCCGCAGGCCGGCGACGCTCAGATCGTCGCCGACGTGCACTGCACGCCAGGGTTCGCCCAGTTCGGCCGCCGTGGCCGGATCGGCGTAGAGCACCGCGTTCGGATTCGCCTCGACCAGGGCCGGCAGCCGGTCCCGGTCGGCGTGGTCGGGGTGTTGATGGGTGATCAGGATCGCCGACAGCCCGGTCACGCCCTCGAAGCCGTGCGAGAAGTTGCCAGGGTCGAACAGCATCGTGGTGCCGTCGAAATCGGCGAGAAGGCACGAATGGCCGAAATGGGTCAATTCCATGTCTACGATTGTGCGCGGGGGGGGAGGCTGAGAAATATAAGAAGCATGCGGTTGGTCCTCGCGGTGGCGCTGGTCGCCTGCGGGCTCGTTGTCGCGCCCGCCGCTGTCGCCGTCCCGGAAACCTGCCCGCCCACCTGCGACCGCATCCCCGATGCGGCCTGGGTGGCGCCGTGGGCGCTGCCACTGAACACCCGCTACGCCTGGCCCCGGCTGGCGGGCGTAGCGGTGACGGCCACGTCGCCCAGGTTCCGATTCGAGGAGCTCTGTGGCACGCCGCCGGTCGCCCAGGACCCCCGTGCCTACGCCGTCGCCGAGCGGGCGACGGTGGTCAATCCGGACGGCCAGTGGCAGCTGCAGGCCCAGGTCGTCCACTGGCGCGGGGAGACGTGGCGCGGCGGCCAGCTCGCCCAAGACGTCTTTCGCGCCGCCGTAACCGCCCTGCGGTCCTGCCAACGCACCAATCCGTCGGCGTCACCCTCGCTGACCGTCGCCGAGCCCGACGCGATGGCCGCGGTGGTCAGCGGGCCGGTGATCCTGCGCCAGTACCTGGTCGCCAATCCCGCCAACAGCACCGTGACGGAGCTGGCGCTGTGGTCTACCTCGCCGCCGCTGACTCCATGGCCCTCGGTGGCCGACGATTCCGTGCTCGACGCGCTCGGCGCACCGCTGTGCACCGCCTACATCGGGTCGTGCCCATGACCCGCCGGTACAGTTGAACCGCAACATTCACCGACGCAGCAGGAGCGCCCGTGCCCCGAGTGGTGGTCAACGTGATGCCCAAAGCCGAGATCCTCGACCCCCAGGGTCAGGCGATCGTCGGCGCATTGGGCCGTCTGGGACACGCAGGAATCTCAGATGTCCGACAGGGCAAGCGATTCGAGCTTGAAGTCGACGATTCGGTCAGTGACGCCGAACTCGCCGAAATCGCCGAGTCGCTGCTGGCCAACACCGTGATCGAGGACTGGTCGGTCACCCGGGACCCGGCATGAGCGCTCGTATCGGGGTCATCACCTTCCCCGGCACGCTCGACGACGTCGACGCCGCCCGCGCGGTGCGGCTCGCCGGGGCCGAGGCGGTCAGCCTCTGGCACGGCGACGCCGACCTCAAGGGGGTTGACGCCGTGGTCGTGCCCGGTGGCTTCTCCTACGGCGACTACCTGCGTTGCGGGGCGATTGCGAAATTCGCGCCCGTCATGGGCGAGGTCGTCGCCGCGGCCAACCGCGGCATGCCGGTGCTCGGCATCTGCAACGGTTTCCAGGTTCTCTGCGAGGCCGGACTGCTGCCCGGCGCGCTCACCCGCAACGCGGGCCTGCACTTCGTCTGCCGCGACGTCTGGCTGAAGGTGGATGCCATCAACAGCGCGTGGACCTCGCGCTACGAGTGGGGTGCCGAGCTGCTGGTCCCGCTGAAGTCCGGGGAGGGTCGGTACGTCGCCGACGCAGCCGTGCTCGACGAACTCGAGGGCGAGGGCCGGGTGGTGCTCCGCTACGCCGACAACCCCAACGGGTCGATGCGCGATATCGCCGGCATCAGCTCGGCCAACGGCCGGGTCGTCGGGCTGATGCCGCACCCCGAACATGCCACCGAACCGTTGACCGGCCCGTCCGACGACGGCCTCGGGATGTTCTTCTCCGCGCTCGACGCCGTCCTGGTATAGCGATTTCGGCGCGTAAACCGCCGCTGGGCGAGCGAATGCGCGCCGAAATCGCGCGGCACTAGGGCGTCAGGGCGACCGCGGCCTCAGCGGTGTAGCACAGGAACGTCAACGTCTCCTGCATGTACAGCTGCACCGATTCCGCGTCATGGCTCAGATAGCCGATCGCCACATCGGTCCCCAGCTGCAGATCGAAGTCACCGCCGCGGGTGCTCAGCACGAACGCGCCGTCGATGGCCGGCGCCCAGATGATCTCACCGTCCACCAGCCGGTTGAGATGCTCGCGGAGCGGATAGCCGTGCTCGGTGGTCTCACTGACCTTGGTGTAGGCATCAGCCGACAGCAGCACCGAGTACGGGCCGTCGACTCCGGCCAGCCGAAGCTCGGACAGCGCCTGGGCGAACACGTCGGGATACTCACGGGCATCCTCGGGCAGGGCCAGCACCGGATTGGAGCTGCAGCTGCGAATGCCGTCGATCGACGCCGCCGCGTAACCCTCGAAGATCGCCCGGTCCTCGATGAACGCCAGCTTCTTGGCGGCGTCCTTGACCGGATCCCAGTCGGAGTCCTGCGCGCCGCGCTCCACGTCGTCGATCGCGTTGCGCGACACCGTGAATGGCACTCGCAGTCGCACCAGTGGTTTGGATTCGCGAAGGTGGGCCACCACGCCGTCGGCCGGTGAGGCGACGTCGCGGAGATGGCCGGTGCTCACCGCCGCGGTGACCGGGCCGCCCGGGTCGCTGACGTCGACCACGCGCCGTCCCGCTATGTGCCGCCTGAACGTGCGGGTGGCCTCCAATTCGATCTCGCTCCAAGCGGATTCGGTGATCGGAGCGAGCTCGCGGTAAAGGTTGTTCATCAAGACTGTCCTTTCAGACTGCCGATCGCCAGTGAGCCGTCGGAGGTGGTCGAGGGTGCCGGGGGAACGGTCGCCGGGCCGTCGAAGCCCGGCATCGGCGGCGGATCGTTGAGGAAGTCGACGATCGGGGTGAAGAACAAACCGCCGGTGAGGGCGGTGGAGAAATCCAGGATGCGATCGGTGTTGCCCGGCGGGCTGCCGATGAACATGTTCTCCAGCAGCGTCTCGGTCACCCCGGGGGAACGTGAGTAGCCGATGTAGTAGGTGCCGTACTCACCCTTGCCGATCTCACCGAACGGCATGTTGGCCCGCACGATCTTCAGTTCGGTGCCATCAGCGTCGGAGATGACGTTCAGGGCGACATGGGAATTGGCCGGCTTGACGTCGTCGTCGAGTTCGATGTCCTCCAGCTTGGTGCGCCCGATCACCCGTTCCTGCTCGGTAACCGACAGCGATTCCCACGAGCCCATGTCGTGAACGTACTTCTGCACGTGGACATAACAGGCGCCGGTGAAATCGGGATCCTCGTCGCCGATCTGGCTGGCGCTGACCGCCAGCGGCCCATCCGGATTCTCGGTGCCGTCGACGAAGCCGAGCAGGTCCCGGTTGTCGAAGAACTTGAAGCCGTGCACCTCGTCGACAATCGTGATCGCCCCGGCCATCGCCTTGGCCACCCGGCCGGCCAGCTCGAAGCAGACGTCGAGTACCTCGGCGCGGATGTGGAACAGCAGATCGCCGGGGGTGGCCGGCGCGTGATGGCGGGCGCCGCGCAACTCGACGAACGGATGCAGATCCTTGGGCCGCGGCCCGGCGAACAACCGGTCCCAGGCGTCCGACCCGATGGAGGTCACCATCGACAGATGCTTGGCGGGATCGCGAAAGCCGACGGCCCGAACCAACCCGGCGAGGGCGGGCAGTGCGTCATGCACCGCGGCCTCACCGCCGTCGTTGATCGTGGCCACCAGAAAGATTGCCGCGGGCGTCAACGGCGCCAGTACCGGTTGCGGTAACGGGGAAGGCACCGACTGACCCTATCGAAGATGCGGTCGGCGATGATGGTGATCATGTCCACAGGGGCCAGTGCGCACGGTTTGTGCGAGTTCATCGACGCGTCACCCTCGCCGTTCCACGTCTGCGAGACGGTGGCCCGGCGACTGCGTGCGGCCGGCTACACCGAGCTCGCCGAGGCCGACCGGTGGCCGGACCGCAAGGGTCAGTACTTCACCGTGCGGGCCGGGTCGCTGGTGGCCTGGAATAGCAGCGCGGATCCCGCCCAGCCGTTCCGGATCATCGGCGGCCACACCGACAGCCCCAATCTGCGGGTCAAACAACAGCCGGACCGGGTGGTCGCCGGCTGGCGGGTGGTCGCACTCGAGCCGTACGGCGGAGCGTGGCTCAACTCGTGGCTGGACCGGGATCTGGGCATCAGCGGACGGCTGTCGGTGCGTGACCCGGAGGCCGAGGGCGGCGTCTCGCACCGGCTGGTGCGCATCGACGAGCCGATCCTGCGGGTTCCGCAGTTGGCCATCCACCTTGCCGACGACCGCAAAGCCGTCGCGCTGGATCCGCAGCGCCACCTCAACGCGGTGTGGGGACTGGGCGACGTACCGCGGTCGTTTCTGGGCTACGCCGCCGAATGGGCCGGCGTGCCCGCGGCCGACCTGCTGTCGGCCGACCTGATGACCCACGATCTGAACCCGTCGGCCCTGATCGGTGCCGACGGCGAGTTCATCAGCGCCCCCCGGCTGGACAACCAGGGCACCTGCTACGCCGGGCTGGAGGCGTTCCTGGCCGTCGAGCCACGCGGCTATCTGCCGGTGTTGGCGCTGTTCGACCACGAAGAGGTCGGCTCCACCTCCGATCACGGCGCGCAGTCGGACCTGCTGCTGACCACGCTCGAGCGCGTCGTGCTGACTGCCGGTGGCGACCGGGAGGACTTCCTGCGCCGACTGACCGCCTCGCTGGTGGCCTCCGGTGACATGGCCCACGCCACCCACCCGAACTACCCCGACCGCCACGAGCCCGGTCACCTGATCGCCGTCAACGGCGGGCCGGTGCTCAAGGTCCAGCCCAACCTGCGCTACGCCACCGACAGCCGGACCGCGGCAGCGTTCGAACTGGCCTGCCGACAGGCCGGGGTGCCGCTACAGCGTTACGAACACCGCGCCGACCTGCCGTGCGGATCGACCATCGGGCCTATGACGGCGGCGCGCACGGGCATCCCGACCGTCGACGTCGGGGCCGCGCAGCTGGCCATGCACTCGGCGCGGGAAATGATGGGCGCGGCTGACGTCGTCGCCTACGCGGCGGCGCTGCATGCGTTCCTGGCCCCGGCGTGACACTCGTGAGATTGAAATATTGACATGAGACTCGCATCTCATTAGCGTCGGTCTCGTTATGACACTCACACGCGCCCAGATGGACCGAAAGATCGACGAGCACTTCGACTTCGAGGCACGTGACGATGTCGACGGTGTCCTTGCCACACTGGCCGACGATGTCGAGCACGACATCGTCGGCTCTCCGACCGGGCCGACGCGCGGGCACGATGGCGCCCGCGCCTTCTACGAAAACCTGTTCGCCGACCTGTCCGACGGCAGCATGGAGACCATCCGGCGGCTCTACGGCGAAGGCTTCCTCGTCGACGAATCACTGTGGCGCGGTCGGGCGTCGGGAACGCCCTTCGGTCTCGCCGGCAACGACCGGCCGCTCGAGTTCCGGCTGCTGCACGTCATCGAGTTCGCCGGTGACGGCAATATCGCACGGGAGAACGTGTGGGTGGACCTGGCGGCCATCATCGGTCAGCTCCCGCAGGGCTGAGGGGATGGCCGCGACCCCGGCGGGCCGGCCCAATCAGCGGGCACGCACGCGAAAGGATCTGCTGGAGGCCGCTTCTCGGCTGCTGAAACAAGGCCGCAAGCTGACAGTGGAGGATGTCGCGGGCGAGGCGATGGTGTCCAGGGCGACGGCGTACCGATACTTCCCGAACGCCGACATGCTGATCCTCGAGGCGACATTGGACTGGGCGATGCCCGATGTCGAAGAACTCTTCCGTGGTGCATCCGACGACCCGGTGGAGCGGCTGGAACGTCTCGATGTCGCGTTGACCGCCATGATGGCCGCCAATGAGCCGGCATTTCGCACCATGCTGGCCCAGTCGTTGCAGCGAAGCGTCGAGGACAGTGAATACCCCGTTCGGCAGAACCGGCGCGCGGCGCTGATCGAGGCGGCGCTGGCCCCGGCCCAGGACCGTTTCGCGCCGGGCGCCCTGGCGGTGCTGGCAAGTGCGCTGGCGGTCATGATCGGCACCGAGTCGATGGTGGCGTTCGCCGATGTGCTGCAACTCGACGCGGAGCGCGCCCGCGAGGTGCGCCGGTGGGCGATCCGCTCTCTGGTGGACGCGGCGCTCGCCGCCGGGCCGTGACCCGACCGTCGGCGTCCCCGTCCTGAGCGCAACTCCGGCAGCGGGTCCGGGCGTCGCGCCGCGACTGCGTTGAGGACATAATCGACCCCGTGGTGTGGTCGGTGGCGGGACTAGCTGCCATCATCGTCGTCTGGTCACTGGTAGCCCGCCGCCTGGAGCGGTGGCGCGTCACCCCGGTGATGTCCCTGGTCTTTGCGGGCGCGTTGGTCGGATTCCTCACCCACGACGTGCTGGCCGCTCGCATCGAAGCCCACGTCGTCGCGCCGATCATCCAGCTGATCCTCGCCATCGTGCTGTTCGAGCATGCGGCCAACATCCGCGGCGGGTTCTTCGGGGGCCAGGCCAAGCTGGCATTTCGCCTACTGTTCGTCGCACTGCCGATCAGTCTGGCGCTGGTCGTCGGGCTCGGCCTGTGGCTGCTGCCGGGACTGTCGTGGTCGATGCTGCTGGTACTGGCTTGTGTCGTCGTGCCAATCGACTTCGCGCCGGTGGCAGCGTTTCTGCGCGACGAGCGGATTCCGCTGCGGATCCGGAAACTGCTGAACGTCGAGGAGGGCTACTCCGACGGAGTGATCGCGCCGATATATCTGTTCGCCCTGGCGGTCTCGGACGGGCAACACACCGGATCGCAGAGCGTCGCGCAGGCGCTGAAGGAAGGGTTGCCGCATCTGGCGGTCGCGGTGGCCCTGGGGATGGGCATCGGTGCCGGGTTGGCGTGGGTCGCCAACCGAGCCGATCGCCGCGGATTCATGACCGAGCAGTCCCGTCGGCTATTGGTGATCGGTGCGCCGGTACTGACCTACGCGGTGAACATCGGGCTGCACGGCAATGGATTCGTCGCGGCGTTCATCTGCGGGATCGCCTACAACAGCGTGCGGCAGTACACCGACGACAGCACCGAACAGGAGTTCATCGACGACATCACCTTCCTGCTCGCGGCGGTGGTGTGGTTCGTCTTCGGCGCCGTCGCCTGGTACGTCCTAGAAGACGGTGCCGCACTGGTCCAGGTGCTGTTCGGGGTGCTGGTCTTGACGGTGGTCCGCGCGTTGCCGGTGCTGCTGACGTTGTTGGGATCCGGGCTGTCCCGGCCGGAGCGGACGCTGGTGGCCGGGCTGGGACCGCGCGGAACCGCCAGCATCGCGCTTGGCCTGCTGGCCTACATCGTGTTGCCCGACAGTCCCGCCGACACGCTGCTCACGGTCATGATCATCGTGGTGCTGGGCAGCGTGGTGGTCCATGGTCTGGTGGGTCCGACGCTGGTCGGTCGAGTCGCCGAAACCCGGCCACCGGCGCCGAGGCCATAAACTGGCGTGGTGACGACCGACGTTTCCGCCGTTGACACCGTTGAGCACGCTGCTGCCACCGCTGATCATCCGCAGCCCTACCGTGAACTTGGCCTCAAGGACGACGAATACCAGCGGATACGCGACATCCTCGGTCGTCGGCCTACCGACGCCGAGCTGGCGATGTACTCGGTGATGTGGAGCGAGCACTGCTCCTACAAGTCCTCCAAGGTGCACCTGCGCTACTTCGGTGAGACCACCACCGACGAGATGCGCACGGCGATGCTCGCCGGGATCGGCGAGAACGCCGGCGTGGTCGACATCGGCGACGGGTGGGCGGTCACCTTCAAGGTGGAGTCGCACAACCACCCGTCCTACGTGGAGCCCTACCAGGGCGCGGCCACCGGCGTGGGGGGCATCGTCCGCGACATCATGGCGATGGGCGCGCGACCGGTGGCGGTCATGGACCAGCTGCGCTTCGGTGCGGCCGATGCCCCCGATACCCGCCGGGTGCTCGATGGAGTGGTCCGCGGCGTCGGAGGTTACGGCAACTCGCTGGGCCTGCCCAATATCGGGGGCGAGACCATCTTCGATCCGTCGTATGCCGGCAATCCTCTTGTCAACGCGCTGTGTGTGGGGGTGCTGCGCAAGGAGGACCTGCACTTGGCATTCGCCTCCGGCGCCGGCAACAAGATCATCCTGTTCGGGGCCCGCACCGGTCTGGACGGCATCGGCGGGGTGTCGGTGCTGGCCAGCGACACCTTCGGCGGCGACGAGGGCTCCGGTCCCGGCCGCAAGAAGCTGCCGAGTGTCCAGGTCGGCGATCCGTTCATGGAGAAGGTCCTCATCGAGTGCTGTCTGGAGCTGTACGCGGCCGGCATCGTGATCGGCATCCAGGATTTGGGCGGCGCCGGATTGTCTTGTGCCACATCTGAGTTGGCATCCGCCGGCGACGGCGGTATGGCCATCGAACTGGACAAGGTCCCGCTGCGCGCGGCCAACATGACCCCGGCCGAGATCCTGTCCAGCGAATCGCAGGAGCGCATGTGCGCGGTGGTCGCCCCGGAGAACGTCGAGGCGTTCATGACGGTCTGCCGCAAATGGGACGTGCTGGCGACGGTGATCGGCGAGGTGACCGACGGCGACCGGCTGCAGATCAGCTGGCACGGTGAGTGCGTCGTCGATGTGCCGCCGCGCACGGTCGCCCATGAGGGGCCGGTCTATCAGCGTCCGGTGGCCCGCCCGGACTGGCAGGACGAGCTGATCGCCGACACCTCTGCCGCACTGCCGCGACCGCAGACCGGCGACGAGCTGCGCGCGACATTACTTGCGCTGGTTGGCAGTCCGCACTTGTGCAGCCGCGCGTTCATCACCGAGCAATATGACCGCTATGTTCGCGGCAATACCGTGCTCGCCGAGCATGCCGACGGTGGCGTGCTGCGCATCGATGAGGCCACCGGCCGCGGTATCGCGATATCCACCGACGCTTCCGGCCGCTACACGCAGCTCGACCCGTACACCGGTGCGCAGCTCGCGCTGGCCGAGGCTTACCGGAACGTCGCGGTTACCGGAGCGACCCCGATCGCGGTGACCAACTGCCTCAACTTCGGCTCCCCCGAGGACCCGGGTGTGATGTGGCAGTTCTCGCAGGCGGTCCGTGGACTGGCCGATGGCTGTGCAGCCCTTGGTATTCCGGTCACCGGCGGCAACGTCAGCTTCTACAACCAGACCGGTGCAACAGCAATCCTGCCGACCCCGGTCGTCGGGGTGCTCGGGGTGATAGACGACGTCAGCCGGCGGTTGCCCACCGGATTGGGCAACGAGCCCGGTGAGACCTTGTTCCTGCTCGGTGATACCAGCGACGAGTTCGACGGCTCGATCTGGGCGCAGGTGACCGGCGACCACCTCGGCGGTGTGCCGCCGCGGGTCGATTTGGCCCGCGAAAAGCTGCTGGCCGAAGTCCTGACGGCAGCATCCCGCGACGGGCTTGCCTCCGCCGCTCACGACCTGAGCGAAGGTGGCCTCATCCAGGCGATCGTCGAAGCGGCGCTGGCCGGCGAAACTGGTTGCCGCATCGTGCTTCCCAGCAGTTGTCAATCTGTCGGCGATGCCTTCGTGTTCCTGTTCTCCGAATCGGCCGGCCGGGTCCTGGTCGCGGTCCCACGCACCGAGGAGAGCCGCTTCACCGCGATGTGCGAGGCGCGCGGCCTGCCGCTGACCCGGGTCGGGGTTTCCGATCCCGGCTCGGATTCGGTTGAGATCCAAGACTTGTTCACCGTCTCCCTGGAAGAGTTGCGCACCACCTCCGAGAAAGTTCTGCCCGGGCTTTTCGGATGACCAGCGCGGTCGAGGATGTCACCGGTGAGGCCCCCGCCCCACCAGGCTCCCTCCGCCGCGAATCCTTGATCGAGTGGGCGTGGAGCCTGGTGCGGCTCGACTTCGTCGGTGTCGCATTCGGTGCGCTGTTCTTCTGCCTGTCCCTGACCCCGTCGCTGATGCCCCGGGACTGGGTGCTGGCCGGGGTCATCGGCGGCATCAATGCCGCGATCGGCTACGGGATCGGCGTGTTGGCCGGCCGGATGGTGCGCTGGCTGCTGCTCAGTCACCGGCCGTGGTGGCCACCCAACCCGAAGGTGCTCTCCGGCCTGAAGGCCGCGACGGTGGTGGCGTCTATCGGTGCCAGCGTGCTGATGCTCGTCCCCGCCGCAGCCTGGCAGCGCCAGATCGCCGCGGTGATGGGCATCGAAGGACCGTCCACCCTGATCTATCTGCGCACCCTGGCGGTGGCGCTGGTGATCGGCGGGGTGCTGGTCGGCGTGGCACGAGCGGTCAAGGATGCGATCAAATTCCTTGCCCACGTGATGATCCGGCGATGGAAACTCAACGACGAGGTGGCGATGTTCATCGGCACCGCCATTGTCGTCGTGCTGATCATCACCCTGGTCAACGGTGTGCTGGTGCGTGGATTCATCGCGGGCGCCAGCGCGATGTTCCAGCCGCAGAACGAGACCACCCGGCCCGGTATCGAACAGCCACTGCGTGCCGAAAGATCCGGCAGCCCAACGTCATACGCGCATTGGGACACTCTCGGTTTCCAGGGCCGTAACTTCGTGGCCACCGGGCCCGACGCCGACGAGCTGGCGCGGCTCAACGGTCGTCCCGCCAAGGAGCCCATCCGGATCTACGCCGGCCTGCAAACGGCCGACACCACCGAGGGCCGGGTGGCTGTGCTGCTCTCCGAGTTGCAGCGCACGAAGGCCTTCGAGCGCAAGCTGCTGGTCATCATCCCGACGACCGGCACAGGTTGGGTCGATCCGGTGGCGGCGCGGTCGATCGAGTCGATGTACAACGGCGACACCGCGCTGGTGGCCATGCAGTATTCGTACCTGCCGAGCTGGATCTCGTTCCTCGCCGACCACGAGAAGTCGGTGCAGGCCGGTAGGGCGATGATCGACGCGATCCACCAACGGTGGTTGCAGTGGCCCGAGAGCGGTCGACCCAAGCTGGCGCTCTTCGGTGAGAGTCTGGGCTCGATGGCGGGGCAGGGTGCGTTCGGGTACCTGCCCGACGTCGTCGACATGGGGTTCTCGTCGGTGTTGTGGGTGGGGCCACCGAACGCCAGCACACTGTGGAAGGCATTGACGCTCAGGAGGGATCCCGGCAGCCCGGAGTACCAGCCGCGCTACGACGCCGGGCGCACCGTCCGCTTCGCGCAGGCATCCGGGCCGGAGGAGATCGCCGGGGTAGCGGCGTCACCGCCGTGGAAAGGCACGAGGGTGCTTTACCTTCAACACCCCTCTGACCCCGTCGTGTGGTGGTCGCCCGATCTGCTCTTCGAGCGGCCCGACTGGCTGAAGGAGTCCCCGGGCTTCGACCGCAGCGCCGCGATGCGCTGGTATCCGATCGTGACGTTCTGGCAGGTCGGTGCGGACATGGCCGGCAACGTCACCAGCGCGCAGGCCTCACCGGCCGGGCACGGCCACAACTACGGCGACAGCCAGCTCGACGGCTGGGTTGCAGTCGCCGCCCCGGCGGGCTGGACCACCGAGGACACCGAGCGCATCCGGCGTTACCTGGGAAAGGTCATTGCAGCCGGCGGCCCCGAATTCCAGTGAACCGCAACACACGTCGGCTCCAAGCGGTGGCGCTTGCCGGTGTGCTCGTCGGCTACAGCTTCACTGCCGACCGCCCGCTTCCGGGCCGACGCAATCCGGTGGTTCAGGCGCTCCTGAGCACCGGTCTGGTCGCGCTGGCACGCGCGCCACTGGGTTTGCGTCCGCCCCAGGTGTGGTCGGGTCTGCGTGCCGGGGGTGCCGTGGCGGGCACGGTCGCCGCCGGTGTCGCCGCGACGACCGCGCTGCCGAGGGTCCGGACGGCGATGCGCACGCGTGAACTTCCCGGGGATCCCGTGCGGTGGCTCGCATTCGAGATTCCGGTCGGCACCGTCTGGTCGGAGGAGGCGTCGTTTCGCGCGGCGCTGGGGACCGTTGCCGCCGACGCGTTCGGACCTACGGGCGGACGGCTGTTCTCAGCGGTGGTGTTCGGGCTCTCCCACATCCCCGACGCCAGGGCGGCCGGTGAATCGGTGGCCGGCACCGTCCTGGTGACCGGCCTGGCCGGGTGGGTGTTCGGATGGCTGGCCGAGCGGTCGGGCAGCGTGCTGGCCCCGGCGCTGGCTCACCTCGCGGTCAACGAAGCCGGCGCGGTGGCTGCGCTGCTGGTGCGTTGAACCGTGCCCGGCCGGTCTGCGACGCTGAAGCCCATGCCCGCTCGCCGCAGCACAGATCCCGATGCCACCGTGGCCGCGGTGCGCGCACTGGCCGCCTGGTTGCGCGACCCGAGTGCCCCGGACCCGGGCCGGGCCGCCATTGCCACAGCCGTGCGGCTGACCGCCCGCACCCTCGCCGGCCTGGCGCCCGGCAACAGTGTCGAGGTCCGCATTCCGCCCTTTGTTGCGGTGCAATGTATCTCCGGTCCGCGGCACACTCGCGGCACACCGCCGAACGTGGTGGAGACCGACCCACGCACCTGGCTTCTGCTGGCCGCCGGTCTGTTGGCTGTCTCCGACGCCACCGCCGGCGGCGCGTTGCGGCTGTCCGGCTCGCGTGCCGGGGAGGTGGCGTCCTGGCTCCCGCTGGTGACGCTCGGCGACTGAATACGGACCGACACTCGCCGTTCAATTCCGCGTTTCCCGCCGATGCCCGTACTCTGGACAGAGTCACCGAAACCCCCGCCAGGGAGCAGCCCATATCGTGACCGGCCAACTAGAAAACCCACCTCGGGAAGAGTGCGGCGTCTTCGGCGTTTGGGCTCCCGGCGAGGATGTAGCCAAACTCACTTACTACGGGCTCTATGCCCTTCAACACAGGGGCCAGGAGGCCGCGGGTATCGCCGTCGCCGACGGATCCCAGGTGCTGGTCTTCAAGGATCTGGGCTTGGTCAGCCAGGTGTTCGATGAGCAGACCCTCGCCGCGATGCACGGCCATGTCGCCATCGGACACTGCCGCTACTCGACCACCGGGTCGACGACGTGGGAGAACGCGCAGCCGGTGTTCCGCAACACCGCTGCCGGCACGGGTATCGCGTTGGGTCACAACGGAAATCTCGTCAACACCAGCGAGCTGACCGCTCGTGCCCGCGATGCCCGCTTGATCAACCCGAATATGCCCGGTGCCGCGACCACCGACTCCGACATCCTCGGTGCGCTGCTCGCCCACGGCGCGGCTGACTCCAGCATCGAGCAGGCCGCCCTCGCGTTGCTGCCGACCGTGCGGGGTGCGTTCTGCCTGATCTTCATGGATGAGAACACCCTCTACGCGGCGCGCGACCCCCACGGGGTGCGCCCGCTGTCGCTGGGCCGGCTGGACCGCGGCTGGGTCGTCGCCTCCGAAACCGCTGCGCTCGACATCGTCGGCGCGTCGTTCGTCCGGGACATCGAGCCGGGTGAACTGCTGGCCATCGATGCCGACGGCGTGCGTTCCAGCCGGTTCGCCAACCCGACACCCAAGGGCTGCGTCTTCGAGTACGTCTACCTCGCCCGCCCCGACAGCACACTGGCCGGCCGCTCGGTGCACGCCGCGCGCGTCGACATCGGCCGTCGGCTGGCCCGGGAGAAGCCGGTCGAGGCCGATCTCGTCATCGGCGTCCCGGAGTCGGGCACCCCCGCGGCAGTCGGTTACGCCCAAGAGTCCGGGATCCCGTTCGGGCAGGGCCTGATGAAGAACGCCTACGTCGGGCGCACGTTCATCCAGCCGTCCCAAACCATCCGACAGCTCGGTATCCGGCTGAAGCTCAACCCACTCAAAGAGGTGATCCGCGGGAAGCGGCTCATCGTCGTCGACGACTCGATCGTGCGCGGGAACACCCAGCGTGCGCTGGTGCGAATGCTCCGGGAGGCCGGCGCGGTCGAGGTTCATGTGCGCATCGCCTCGCCGCCGGTGAAGTGGCCGTGCTTCTACGGCATCGATTTCGCCACGCCGGCCGAACTCATCGCCAACGCCCCTGGCACCCAGGCCGAGAACGGCGAGATGCTCGAGTCGGTACGGCACGCGATCGGTGCCGACAGCATCGGTTACATCTCCCAGCAGGGCATGATCGCTGCCACCGAGCAGCCGGCCACTCGGTTGTGCTGCGCCTGCTTCGACGGCAACTACCCGATCGAGCTGCCCAGCGAGGCAGCGCTCGGCAAGAACGTCGTCGAGCACATGCTGGCCACGGCGGCCCGCAGTGGGCTGCCGATCCATCCGGTGCAGTCCGACAACGACAACGTGTCGGCGCTGCGCCGGCCCTAACCGGCCGCCGCGATGATCCGCCGCAACCGGGCGTCCAACATGACCGCCCGCACCGGGCTTCCGGCATACCAGTACAACCGGCCGACCAGCCCCCGCGGGTAGAAGATCGCCCGCTGCTCGATGCGGCTGCCGCCGGGCTCGGGCGTGATCCGCATCTCCAGCCAGCGGTCACCCGGAGCCCGCTTCTCGGCCCGCAACCGCAACAGACACCCCGACTCGCGTTCCTCGACCCGCCAGTGCTGGGGAGTGCTGCTATCCACCGCCTTCCACAGCTGCTCAGGGCTGGCTGTCGTCCGGCGGGAACGGGTGTCGGTGTACACCACCTCGCCCGCCCAATCAGGGTCGCTCGGCAACTGCGCGGCGGTGCCGGTGTCCCAGGTGGTCTCAACCTCCCCGCGGGCGATGCGGGCCAACGCCAGCGACACCGAGCGTCGGTACGGTGTCAGCCCCGCGGCCGGTGGCGCGATGATCGTGTCGATGTCGTGGTTGGCCATCACCGCATCGGAATGCAGTGACTCGACGAGCGGCCGTGCCAGTCCGGACGGAATGGGTGTCACCAGTCCGACCCACAGCGCGGCGATCTGCGGGGTCAGCACCGGCAGCACCAGCATGTGCCGTCGGCCCAGCCCGGCCACCTGGGCGTAGATCTGCATCATGTCGCCGTATTCCAGGACATCTGGGCCGCCGATATCCCAGGTGCGCGACCTCGGCACTTCGGCGGTGGCCGCCGCGACGAGATAGTGCAGCACGTCGCGGATGGCGATCGGCTGGATCTTGTTGTGCACCCACTTCGGTGTCGTCATCACCGGCAGGCGGTCGGTGAGGTGACGGATCATCTCGAAGGATGCCGAGCCCGCGCCTACCACGACGCCGGCCTGCAGGACGATCGTCTCGATACCGGAGGCGATGAGGATCTCGCCGACGGTGGTGCGCGACGTCAGGTGCACGGACAGGTCGACCCCTTCGGGGTGCAGTCCGCTGAGGTAGACGATGCGGCGGACCCCGGCGTGGCGGGCGGCGCTCACGACGTTCTGGGCTGCCCGGCGCTCCTCGGCGGCAAAATCCTTCGACTTGCCCATCGAATGCACCAGGTAGTAGACGACGTCGACATCGGCGAACGCCTCGGTGAGGGAGTCTGCGTCGTTCAGGTCTGCACGCGCCACCTCCACCCTGGCGCGCCATGGCACGTTGGCCAGCTTGTCGGGGTTGCGCGCCAAGGCCCGGACGGTGAAGCCCTGGTCCAGCAGTCGCGGAACCAAGCGACCGCCGATGTATCCGGTCGCGCCCGTGACCAGGCACCGAGTTGGCTCCGGCATGGAAACCCTCCGATCGTCGTACCCATCATTCGGAGCCGACACCGGGTTGGATTGCCCCGACCAGGGCCTGCTGTCAATTCCGGGCTACTGGAACGGACAGCCGGGGTTCGGTGTGTCCACTACCAGCGGCTTTCCGGCCGGGCTGATGTAGAGCACCCACATCACCAACGGGGTGGAACCCTCGTTGCGGCCCTCGTGCACATAGCCGGTGCCGCTGCGCTCGCTGATGGCCTCGCCCGGGTTGTAGACGCCGTCGACTGAGCAGTCGCTGTCGTAGTGGGTCAGGGTGCCTTCTTTGATCACACCGAACACCTGCCCCGGGTGGTAGTGCCACCCGGTGGTGCCGCCCGGGGCGATCGTGAGCTCCCTGGTGACGTAATCGGTGCCGTTCAGCGAGGACTGCGACAGGGTGCTGACGTCGATCCCCTCGCTGGGCGTTGCCGAGGCCATACCCGACGTCGAGATCGTGACACCCGTGGTGACCGCCGCCACCAACCACACCGCTGCTCTCATAGGTGCAGGGTGTCACAGCCGACCTCCAGTGCGCGGTCGCCAGCCCGGATATGGTGCACCCGTGGGTCGTTCCTACCTGTTGACCAACGGACCCATCTGGACCGGGGACCCGGCCCAGCCCTGGGCTCAGGCTGTCGTCGTCCGCGGTACCGACCTGGCCTACGTCGGAACCCGCGACGGCGCCGATGAATTCATCGACTCCGCGACCGAACCGATCGACCTGGCCGGCCGGATGTGTCTGCCGGGCTTCGTCGACGCCCACAACCACCTGGCTTCGATGGCGCTGTCCAAGCTCGGCGTCAACCTCTCCGGCGTGGTGGGCCGCGACGCGGTGCTCGCAGCGGTGCGGGACTGGGTGGCCACCCAGCCCGTCGACGCGCCGTTACGCGGGTACGGCTGGATGCCGGACTCGTTCGAGGACCGCTCGCCACGCCGCGAGTGGCTCGACGAGTTCACCGGTGTCCGGCCGATGTACCTGTTCTCCGCCGATGGTCACGACTCGTGGTTCAACACCGCCGCCATGCGGGCGGCCGGTATCGGGCCCGACACCCCGGACCCGGATCCGGGCGCGCAGTACTGGGTCCGCGACGCCGACGGCACGCCGACCGGGCATGCCGTGGAGGGGGCCGCCACGATGCCGATCATCGTCGCGCAGAACCTGTTTTCCGCTGCCAATGTTCGTGCGGCACAACAACTCACGCTACAACCGGCAGCGTCGTGGGGGATGACGGCCTACTTCGAGGCGGGCGCGGTTGTGGGGCCGACGAGCGACGACTCGCGCTGGGTCTTCGAGGACCTCGTCGCCCAGGACCAGGCCGGCGCCCTGCCGGTACGGATCGCCGGGTCGTACTGGACCCGCACCCCCGGCGACGATCCGCAGGCCATCGCCCAGGGTCTGGCCCGCTGGCATCGGGAACTGCGCTCCGAGCATGTGACGATTAGCACCTGCAAGATGTGGGCCGACGGCACCTTCCAAAGCGGGGGCGCGCTGTTGCTTTCGCCGTGTCGCGGCCACGCCGCCGATGATCTAGGCACGATGACGTTCCCCGCGGACAGTATCGAAGCGCAGATCGAGGCGACCCAGGCCGCCGGCTTCGACATGCACATCCACGTCGACGCCGACGGCTCGGCACGGGTGGTCCTCGACGCTTACGAAGCGGTGCTGCGCCGTCGTGGCCGCGAAGGCCGTCGACACGTGCTGGCCCACAACTCCATGGTCGATCCCGACGACATCCGGCGATACGCCGCCCTGGGCATCATCGCCAACTGCACCCCACTGTGGGGCACCGACTACAACGGCCAGTACCGCGACATCTATACCGCGATGCTCGGCGCCGAACGGGTAGAGGAGCGGCTACTGCCCTACGGGGACCTGGTCCGCTCCGGCGCCGTCGTCACCTACGGCAGCGACATCCCCGGTGTCGACATCCCCGAGATACCGCCGTTGATCCAGATCGAGGCGCTGCTCACCCGGCAGCGCCCCGGCCACCCCGACGACGTCCCCCTGGTGGCCCGCCAGCGCATCGGTCTGCACGACGCGCTGCGCGGCTACACCGCCAACGGCGCCTACCAGCTGCGCCTGGAACAGCGCGTCGGGACGCTGACGGCCGGCAAGGCCGCCGATCTGACGGTGCTGGGCGCCGACCTGTTCCGCGTTGACCCGCATGAAATCCACGCCGTTCCGGTCGTGCTGACGATGATGGACGGTCGGATCACCCACGACGGGCGCTGACCTCACCCACAATGGACGCCATGGCGTTTCAGGGGTGGCCGATCGAGGCGGTGGAGTTCTACGAGGGCCTGGAGGCCGACAACTCCAAGGTGTACTGGACCGAGCACAAGGCGATCTACGAGCGCGATGTGCGGGCGCCGATGGAGGAGCTGCTGGCCGAACTGGCCGACGAGTTCGGTGCCGGCAAGATCTTCCGTCCCCACCGTGATGTGCGGTTCAGTGCCGATAAGGCGCCCTACAAGACCAACTGTGCCGCGACGATCGGCTCCGGATACGTGTCGTTCTCCGCCGAAGGGCTCGCCGCGGGTGGCGGGTTGTACATGCCCGAGCCCGCCGTATTAGCTCGCTACCGGGAGGCCGTCGACAAGGAGAAATCGGGTGCGGCGCTCGCCGAGATCGTCGCGGCGCTGCACGCGGGCGGCTACGACATCATGGCCCACGAGGTGCTCAAGACCGCGCCGCGCGGCTACCCCAAAGACCATCCCCGTATCGACCTGCTCCGGCACAAAGGCATCGCCATGATGAAGACCTGGCCGGTGGGGGCGTGGCTGGGCACCCGCAAGGCCAAGGATCGGGTGGTTGTCACATTGCGGGCGGGGCAACCGCTACATGAGTGGCTGGCCCGCCACGTCGGCTGACCCTCGCCCGTACCGGCGGCGGTCGCCGAACGGTAGCCTTATGCCCGATGACGGATCGTGAGGAAGACACCCGCATTTCCTATGCATCGGCCGGGGTGGACATCGAGGCCGGTGACCATGCAGTCGAGCTGTTCAAACCGCTGGCGAAACGAGCCACCCGGCCCGAGGTGCGCGGCGGGCTTGGCGGCTTTGCCGGGCTGTTCGCGTTGCGCGGCGGCTACCGTGAGCCGCTGCTGGCCGCCTCGACCGACGGCGTCGGCACCAAACTGGCGGTTGCCCAGGCGATGGACAAACACGACACCGTTGGCCTGGACCTGGTCGCAATGGTGGTCGACGACCTGGTGGTCTGCGGCGCCGAGCCGCTGTTCCTGCAGGACTACATCGCCGTCGGCCGCACCGTTCCCGAACGGGTAGCCGCGATCGTCGGCGGGATCGCCGAAGGCTGTGTGATCGCCGGCTGTGCCCTGCTGGGCGGGGAAACCGCCGAGCATCCCGGACTGATGGAGCCCGACCACTATGACGTCTCCGCGACCGGAGTGGGCGTGGTCGAGGCCGACAATGTGCTGGGCCCCGAACGGGTTCGCCCCGGTGACGTGATCATCGCCATGGGATCCTCGGGCCTGCACTCCAACGGCTACTCGCTGGCCCGCAAGGTTCTGCTGGAGATCGACCGGATGGACCTGGCCGGCCACGTCGAGGAGTTCGGCCGCACGCTCGGCGAGGAGCTGCTCGAACCCACCCGCATCTACGCCAAGGACTGCCTGGCGCTGGCTGCCGAAACGCAGGTCCGCACCTTCTGCCACGTCACCGGTGGTGGGCTGGCCGGCAACCTGGAACGCGTCGTACCGCACGGCCTGGTCGCCGAACTGGACCGGGGAACCTGGACGCCCGCACCGGTGTTCGCCATGATCGGGCAGCGTGGACGCATCGACCGTGCCGAGATGGAGAAGACGTTCAACATGGGCGTCGGCATGGTCGCCGTCGTCGCGCCGGAGGACACCGACCGCGCATTGGCGATTCTGACTGCACGCCACCTGAACTGCTGGACGCTGGGGACTGTCACCAAGGGGAAGGACGGCCCCCGAGCCAAGCTCGTGGGACAGCACCCGCGCTTTTAGGGGGGAGGGCGGCGGCTCACGGCCGCCAGCTGTCCTCGTCTACCCACGGGTCCTCATCGAACCCGTTGTCGACGGTGTCAGGTCGACTCGAACCCGACCCTGACAGCTCTTGTTGGAGCCGCTCGAAATCGGTCTGCGGGGAGCTGTATTTCAGCTCCCGAGCAACCTTGGTCTGCTTTGCCTTCGCCCGGCCGCGGCCCATGGGGGAACCCCCTCGCGCAATAACGGAGCGGCCCGGGATGCAGGCGGCTCCGATCTGTGTGTTCGTTATTGTCCTGCCAACACCTTACCGTGCCCCGGACCGATGTGCTGGCAGCCCCGTTCGGCCGTGGGTGAACGTCACTGTGCACCGCGGCGCAGACGCTCCACAGCCAGCCGCCCAGCGCCCACGGAGTCGGCCGGTGGCAGCGAGTCCGGGTCGATCTCCGCGGCCACTTGGTGCTCTCCACCCGTGGTCAGCGGCGTGTCGGCCGGAATACCCCGCTTCACCAGCGCCAGGGCGATCGGGCCCAGGTCGACGTGGTCGACGACGGTGCCCAGCCGGCCCACGACACGCCCACCGGCCAGCAGCGGGTCGCCGGTGCTAGGCCGATCGCCAGAGCCGTCCAGGTGTACCAGGACCAGCATCCGGGGCGGTTTTCCCAGGTTATGGACCCGCGCAACCGTTTCTTGGCCCCGGTAGCAGCCTTTGTCCAGGTGCACGGCACCCTGCCCGGACGGGCCGATCCAGCCT
This sequence comes from Mycolicibacterium sp. CH28, assembly GCF_004745805.1. Taxonomy (GTDB): domain Bacteria; phylum Actinomycetota; class Actinomycetes; order Mycobacteriales; family Mycobacteriaceae; genus Mycobacterium. The sequence goes on from NZ_SRLQ01000013.1 coordinate 43,442, forward strand.
GCCTCGTGGGGGATCGTCCGGTCATCGGTGTCCACCCCCAGCCGCGGTCGCTGCGCGGCAACCCGATACGCCTCATAGGCCCACACCCCGGCGTGTCGCACCCCGGCGGCCTTGAGCCGGCTCAGCCATTCAGCGGCGCGTGCATGGGGAACCAGCAGGTCAAGCTCGATCTGGCCGGTTTCTGCCGGTATCCGACGCACGAAACCCCCGCCGGCCACCGGCACGGCGGCCCACTCCGCGGGCAACGTGTCGAGGCCCAGCACCGCCACGATGGCGGGGTCGGCCAGCCTCGGGCCGAGCAGCGACAGGACGGCGAAGTCGGCGGACTCGACAGTGACGTCGGCCCAGAACACCATCCTGCGCAAATAGGCCAGCAGGGGCTCTCCGCGCCATGGCTCGGTGTCGAGGTACGTGACGTTGCCCAACTCCGTCTGCACCCAGTGATCTTCGACACGGCCCTGCCCGTCGAGGCTCAGATTCTCGGTGGATGTGCCGTCGGCGAGTTCGCTGACATGTTGGGTCGAGATCGAATGCAGCCAGCTGCGCCGGTCGGCTCCCGTGAGGGTGATGACCGCGCGATGGCTACGGTCGACCACGACCGCGTCGTGCTCGGCGGCGCGTTGCTCGCCGAGCGGGTCACCGTAGTGCCAGGTCGCGTCGGAATCGGGAGAGCTGGCAGGTGTGGGGACGGCTGACACATATCAACCCTACGGGCCGGCTACTACGCTGTGACCTCATGTCCGGCCCGTTCTCGGTGATTGTCACGCTCGACGGCCAGGTGCGCGATCCTGGCCAGCCACTGCTGTTCGCCGACGACCTCGCCGCCGTCCGCGGTGACGGCGTGTTCGAAACCCTGTTGGTCCGTGACGGCCGCGCTTGCCTGGTCGAATTGCACCTGCGGCGGCTGGTCCAGTCGGCCAAGATGCTGCAGCTGCCCGAGCCGGACCTGGCCGCCTGGCGGCAGGTAATCAAGATCGCCGTCGAGCAGTGGACGTCGACAACCGGTGGCGAGGGCGCGCTGCGGCTGGTCTACAGCCGGGGCCGGGAGAGCGGCTCGGCGCCGACCGCCTACCTCACGGTGAATCCCGTCCCGGACCGGATTGCCGCCACCCGGCGCGACGGGATCGCCGCGGTGCTGCTGGATCGAGGGTTGCCGGCTACCGGCGTGGACGCCATGCCCTGGCTGCTGGCTGGGGCCAAGACGTTGTCGTACGCGGTGAACATGGCCGCGTTGCGCCACGCCGGGGAAAGGGGCGCCGGGGACGTCATCTTCGTCAGCTCCGACGGCTACATCCTCGAGGGGCCGCGCTCCACGGTGGTGATCGCCACCGAGACCGACGACGGTTCCGGCGGGACGTGTCTGCTCACCCCGCCGCCCTGGTATCCGATTCTGCGCGGGACCACCCAGCAGGCGCTGTTCGAGATCGCCCGCGACAAGGGCTACGACTGCGACTACCGCGCGCTTCGGCCGGCGGATCTGTTTGCCGCTCAGGGGGTTTGGCTGGTGTCGAGCATGACGTTGGCAGCCCGCGTGCATACCTTGGATGGACGGGCACTGGCGCCCACCCGGCTCGCCACCGAGGTGGCGGCGCTGGTGGACGCGGCGATCGTCAGCGATCGCTGACCGCGAAAAACCCTTGGCACACCCCCGGAGGCGCGGGTACGGTCGGCCGTACACAGGGAAGGAGGTGGTCCGGAAAATTGATAGCTTCTAGGACATGTGAGGTGGCTGCCCGCTAGCAGCACCAGGTGCCGGAATCACCTGCGCCCCGAGTGCGCTGGCGAATTCCAGGCAGCTACCCGGCCCCCGAGCCCCTGGTTTGTCCGACCAGGAAATACCGGCTCGGGGGCCGCCCCATTTCTGAGGCCCGGTCGCGGAACCGAATCCGACCGCAGTTAGTGCTGCGGCGGCGGTGCGGGAGCCAGCGACGCGCACGCCTGCATGCCCTTGTCCCATACCCCCTGATCCACGCCGGCGGGTGCCGGCGGCGTCCCGTTCTGGCCGATCGGACCGCCCTGCGGCGGTGGGCTTCCCGGTTGGGCACCCGGCCCGCCGGGTCCGCTCTGCGGTGGCGCGGGCACCCCGTTTTCCGTCATGCACGCGGCGAACGGATCGCCCGGCCCGCCGGGGCCGGCCGGTGCGGCCTCGCTGGGCGCCGCGCAGGCCACCACACCGCCGATCAGTGCCGCCGCGAGGGCGCTCATGGTCGCGGCTGGCCGCGGTCGCAGATTCACAAAAGCCAGCACAGTCATCTCCTTGTGTCGGTAACGAACCCCGCCGACCGTATGCAGCGCGCGTAGGTGCGGATTAGCAGCCAACTGTGGGATCGCTGTGAGTCGCACGAAACCCTCGTGAGCCGATTTCTGGCGCAATCGCCCGCGCTGCGCGATGATGCCGCCCATGCGCAATGGGTTGATGATGGCCGGTGCCGCCGCGGCGGTACTGGTGACGGTGGTGGGTTGTTCCCCCGCTGAGCAGAAGTCGACGACAGCTACCGGCAGCGGTAGTTGCGACAAGGGCTCGCTGGCGACATTGAAGGCCGGTGTGCTGACCTTCGGCACCGACCAGCCCGCCTACCCGCCGTGGTTCATCGGCGACGATCCGGCCAACGCCAAGGGTTTCGAGTCCGCGGTTGCCTACGCCGTGGCCGACAAACTGGGCTACGCCGCCAAAGACGTTCAGTGGGTGCGGGTTCCGTTCAATGCGGCCATCGCGCCGGGCCCCAAGACCTTCGACGCCAACCTCAACGAGTTCTCGATCACCGATGAGCGCAAACAGGCCGTCGACTTCTCCTCGCCGTACTACGACGTCACGCAGGCGGTGGTCACGATCAAGTCCTCGCCGGCGGCCAAGGTCACTACGCTGGACGGCCTGCGGGAGCTGCGGCTGGGCGCCCAGGTCGGGACCACCAGCTACGTCGCCGCCAAGGCCCTGGGCGCCAAGGCGCCGATCTCGGTCTACAACAACAACGACGACGCCAAGGCCGCCCTGACCAACGGGCAGATCGACGCGCTGGTGCTCGATCTGCCCACCGCGTTCGAGGTGCAAAGTGAGCTGACCGACGGCGCGATCATCGGCCAATTGCCCACCGGGACAGACAAACCCGAACAGTTCGGCATCGTCTTGGACAAGGGCAGTGCGTTGACGCCATGTGTGTCCGGTGCGGTTGACGCGCTGCGCACCGACGGCACGCTTGCCAAGCTGCAACAGCAGTGGCTGACCGAAGCGGGTAACGCGCCCGTGCTCAAGTGACGGCGCTGGCCGCCGAACGCGTTGCCTACCGGCGGTCACGGGCCCGGCGCTCCACCCTGGTCGCCCTGGCGTCCACGGTGCTGTTCGCGGCGGTGGCCGTGGTGGCGACGACGTCCTCACCAGGCTGGCCACGGGTGCGGGAGTCGTTCTTCAACCTGCGGGTGGGCTGGGACAGCCTGCCGGCCGTGCTCGACGGCTTGTGGCTCAACGTCCGGGTCCTTGTGGTCTGTCAGATCTTGATCCTGATTTTGGGATTGCTGCTAGCCGCGGTGCGCACGCTGCGCGGGCCGGTGTGGTTCCCGCTGCGTGTTCTGGCCACCGGTTATGTCGACGTGTTCCGGGGACTGCCGCTGATCATCTGCCTGTATCTGGTCGGGTTCGGCCTGCCCGGGCTGCGACTGTCCGGGATTCCCAACGACCCGGTGCTGTTGGGTGGCCTTGCTCTGGTGCTGGTGTATTCGGCCTTCGTCGCCGAGGTGTTCCGCGCTGGTATCGAGTCCGTGCACCCGTCGCAGTTGGCGGCAGCCAAGTCGTTGGGGCTGAACTATCACCGGACCATGCGGCTGGTCGTACTGCCGCAGGCGGCACGCCGGGTCACCCCAGCGCTACTCAACGATTTCGTTGCGCTGCAGAAGGATTGTGGACTGATCTCGGTTCTGGGCGCCGTCGACGCGGTGCGCGCGGCGCAGATCCAGGCGGCGAGCAGTTACAACTTCACTCCGTACGTGGTCGCGGGACTGCTGTTTGTGGCGCTGGCGGTGCCGTCGGCGCGGCTGGCCGACTGGGCGACCGGTCGGGCAGCGACCCGCCAGGGCGCGCTGTGACGGCGGCACCCGTCCTGGCGGTGCGGGGCCTGGTCAAGAGCTACGGCGAACGCACCGTCCTGGACGGTGTGGACCTCGATGTCGCCGAGCATCAGGTGGTGGTGCTCATCGGTGCATCAGGCTCGGGCAAGTCGACGCTGCTGCGCTGTGTGGACCTGCTGGAGGAGATCGACGACGGGCAGATCCTGCTCGACGGGCGCGACATCAGCGATCCCCGGGTGGACGCCGATGCCGCGCGCCGGGCGATGGGAATGGTGTTCCAGGCGTTCAACCTGTTCCCGCATATGAGCGTCCTGCGTAACATCACGCTGGCCCCGCGGGTGGTGCACAAGCGTGACCGCCGCGACGCCGAAGACCGTGGCCGCGAGCTGCTGGCCCGGGTTGGCCTGGCCGACAAGGCCGGCGCCTATCCGGACAGGCTGTCCGGCGGCCAGCAACAGCGGGTCGCGATTGCGCGCGCCCTGGCCTACGATCCGCGGCTGCTGCTGCTCGATGAGATCACCAGCGCGCTGGATCCCGAACTCGTCGGCGAAGTGCTCGATCTCGTCGGGGAGCTCGCTGCCTCCGGGCGCACCATCGTGATGGCTACCCACGAGATGGGCTTTGCCCGACAGGTGGCCGATACCGTGTGCTTTCTCGACGGCGGTCGGATAATCGAATCAGGTTCTGCTGAACAGGTTTTGACCGACCCCCAACATGAGCGGACGCAGCTGTTCCTGCGCCGGGTGACCAGTGCAGGCGGCTAGCTTGCCGGGCCAGGAGCCAGCGTCGAGCAGTCCTTCATCGCCTCATTCCAGATGCCCGGGTCGACACCCGGCGGCGGGCCCAGCACGGCGGTGCCCGCCGAGTCGGGCACCCCGTGCTCGTGGAGGCAGTGCGCCAGTGAACCGTGTTCGGGGGCGACACTGGCGGTGCTAGGCGCCGGACTGATCGCGGTCGGAGCCGACGGGGTGGGGCTCGGCGCGCAGCCGGCGATCAGAGCGGCGGTCGCTGCGGCGACCCCGAATGCGAGGTAGCGCATCAGCCGACGTATCGCGTCAGCCGTGCAGACAGGTGCGGCACGAGGCCGCCGTCGGCGTCGACCCGCTCCTCGACATAAGCCAGGTCTCCGCCCTCGACGATCCCGTAGAGCCGCTTGGCGCCGCCGACCAATACGCCGGACTTGCTACGCGCCAGTGCGTCGGTCACCAGCTCCCACGATGACTGGGTGCGGGGCTGGCCGTAGAACAGCTCGACGTAGCCGGCGGAGTGGGCCAGTAGCAGTTCGATGGCCTGCGACTCGCCCGGATCGTTCGGGTCGTCGACGAAGCGCCAGAAGCCGGTTTCGCGCAGGCCGGGGGAGTGGTACTCACCCTCCTCGTCCAGCCGCCAGGACCGGGCTTCCCAGTTCAGGTAGTCGCCGCCGTCGTGCGAGACGACGATCTGCTGGCCGAAGCGGTAATCCCCGTGGGGCCCCCGTCCTTCGCCTTCCCCCCGCCATACGCCGACCAAAGGCAGCAGGGCCAGCAGCGCGTCGTGCAGGTTGGCGCCCAGCCGCAGATTGGCGGTGTCGGCGGGAAGCGGCAGATCGTCGAAGATCGGGATGTTGCGACCCGCGGTCTCCTTGGCACGTTCGGCCGCCGCCGCTAGGGCGCGATCGCCACTACTGGAAATGTCCTCGGCGGTCACGACTCGTCGGTGATCAGTCGATACAGCGCATACAGCGCGAACCAGGTGATCAGTACGACCGTCGCGACGAGCAGGATCTCGTAGAAAAGAACCACGGCCTCAGTCTATCCGGGGCTCGGGCAGGACCACCGCCCGAGCCACCCTCTTTGTCGCTCGTGCCCCGCCGGCTTCGTCGTCAGGCGGTGCTCCATGGCCTGACTCCTCACCGGCTTCTCGACTACTGCCCGGCTCCTCAGCCGCTCGTGCCTCGCGGCATCGTCGACCGGGCGCCTCGCCGGCTTCGTCGTCAGGCGACCTTGATATCGACTTCGTGGATGCCGGCTCCGGTCGGGACCACCGTGGCGTCGCCGTTACCGACCTTGGACAACGCGCGCACCGTCCAGGTGCCCGGCGCGGCGAAGAACCGGAAATCGCCGGTCGCCGAGGCCACCACCTCGGCGGTGAACTCGGCGCTGGAGTCCAGCAGGCGCACGAACGCGCCGCCCACCGTCTGACCCGAGTCGTCCACCACGCGGCCGGTGATCACCGTCTCCTTCTCGAGGTCGACGCCGGCAGGCAGGGTCTGTCCTTGCTTAGGGGCAGAGCACATGATCTAACTTCCCAACTCGATCGGGGCCCCCACCAGGGAGCCGTATTCGGTCCAACTACCGTCGTAGTTCTTGACGTTCTTGTGCCCCAGCAGTTCCTGCAGCACAAACCAGGTGTGCGACGACCGCTCGCCGATGCGGCAGTAGGCGATCGTCTCCTTCTCGCCGTCCAGTCCGGCCTCTGCGTAGAGCTTTGCCAGGTCCTCATCGGACTTGAAGGTGCCGTCCTCGTTGGCCGCCCTGCTCCAGGGAACGTTGATCGCGGTGGGGACATGCCCCGGGCGCTGGCTCTGCTCCTGTGGCAAGTGTGCGGGGGCGAGGATCTTGCCGGAGAACTCGTCGGGGGAACGAACGTCCACCAGGTTCTTTGTTCCGATGGCGGCAATCACTTCGTCGCGGAAGGCGCGGATGCTGCTGTCGGCAGCCTTGGCCGTGTAGCTGGTGGCCGGGCGGTTGACCACGTCCGCCGACAACGGGCGACCGTCGAGCTCCCACTTCTTGCGGCCCCCATCGAGAAGTTTGACATCCTCGTGGCCGTAGAGCTTGAAGTACCAGTAGGCGTAGGCGGCGAACCAGTTGTTGTTGCCGCCATACAGGACCACCGTGTCGTCGTTGGAGATTCCGCGATCGCTGAGCAGCTTCGAGAACTGTTGCGCATCAACGAAATCCCGCTTGATCGGGTCCTGTAGGTCGGTTCTCCAGTCCAGCTTGACCGCACCGGCGATGTGGCCGGTGTCGTAGGCGCTGGCGTCCTCGTCGACCTCGACGAAAACGACATGCGGTGCGTCGAGATTGCTCTGGGCCCAGTCGGCGGAGACCAGGACGTCGGAGCGGGCCATGGAGGAATTCCTTTCGGTTGCTTACCTTTAAGCGTCGGGCGCGGGGGAGACGTGGCGCAGCCGGGCCACGAGCGGATAGAGCTGGCAGCCCAGGCAGATGCCGAACGCCGCGTTGAGGAAAGCGGCGAACAACGCGAACGCGGTCGCGATCACGCCCAGAAGCGGCACGCCGGATACGAAGCCGACGACGCCGACGACGGCGAAGATGAATCCCACCAGCTGCGCAAACTTCAAGGGCGGCACCGGCTCCCGCTCGGTCACCGGCGAAAGCCGTGGTGCCACGACGTTGGCGAAGATCAGCCCGTAGGGGTGTTGGCGGGGGCCGCGTCGTGCACCGATCGCGAAGATGACGGCCTGCAGGGCCAGCACGGCCGCCGCGGCAACGGTGCTGAACACCGAGATGGCGATCACCGCGGTCAGGACGATCGTGGTGACCCACGCCGCGAAGCGCGGACCGCGAACGTCTACCTGGGCCGGTGCGCCGACGGTGTTACGGGTGGTGGTCATGTCTCTACTCCTGTTGCTGGGTTGGGGCTGGGCGGAGGCAGGCCGCAAACGACCGCTCCTGGAGTGGCGGCGCAAAAAGAAGGCGCGGCTACTCAGCAGCTACAGCAACAACAGCAACAACCCGCAACGCGGCACAGATCAACTGCGCGGCGCTTGGTGAGCGCAAGCTCGATGCGGGTTGACACGCAAGACATGCTACCCAATGACCGGGGTGTCAGGCCAACAGAGGTTCCAGGGCCGAGCGCAGGTCAGCCGCCTTGGGAACCCCCGCCGTCCGATACCGCTGCTGGCCCTCGGCGTCGAAGATGAAGGTTGTCGGCAACGACATGACCGAAAGCTTGCGTGCGGCAGTCGGATTGGCGTCCATATCAATCTCGACGTGGGCTACGTCAGGCATATCGGCGCACACTTGGTTGACCACCCGCCGGACCCCGGAGCAGGGTCCGCACCAGACTGCGCTGAAGTGCACGATGGTGGGTCCGGTGCGGGACAGGCCCAGATCGCTGACGTCCACGTCGGGCGGTTGCGCGGTATCGCGCAGCACGCCGGAACGCCGGGTGTGCAGTACGCCGGCGACGGTGGCGACGCCCAGTGCGGCGGCGATGGCCGCAACCGCGGTGATCAGTGCAGGGGTCATGATTGTCTAAACCCGTCTAGCCGGACTGTTACTCCCTCGGTGATGCCTTCGATGATGATGTCGGATCCGCGGGCACCCTCGGTAGTGGGGCGGATCCCGAACGGGAGCTTCTGGCCGGGAAGGGTTCCGCTGAACGCGGCCATTACGGCCTTCTTCTTGTCGTCGGGCACCGCCTGGTCGGCGGTCCCCGGCCCGGTCTGGACATCGGTAGCGGTGAAGACCAGGGTCGTCTGATCCTGACCGGCTATCGACAAGTCGACGGCCACGCTCACCCTTTTACCGAAATCCGCTTTGGTCGGCGTTCCCGTGAAGACCAGGCCCTTGCTACCGGAGATGCCCGACTCGGTAGTACCCCCGGTGGCGTCGTTGGTCTCCTTGGACGGGGCCTCGACCATGAGGTCCTTGATGCCCATGAAGCGACCGAGGTGGCCGGAGTCGATGATGATCCGGCTCTCCAGTTTGCCGACCGGCAGCTTCGCGTCCGGCCTGATCAGCCATGATGCTTCGGTGAGATCGATATCGTGCAGGGTGGCCTCCAATGAGGCCCGCCCGACCACCGCGTGGTCCACCCCGTTGGCCTTGATCTCGATCTCCGCGTAGTGATGGCGCATCGCCTGCCGGATGAACGGAAAGCCGAGGATGGCCACCGACGGGTCGAACGACAATCCCGCGACGGAGCGGACCGTGCGGGCCAGCCGGTACTCGGCGTAGATGGTGGCCCCGAAGTCGGCGCCGACCGCTCCGACGACGACGGAAATCACCGCGGCGCCCAGAGTGATCAGCAGCTTTCGCACCTGCACATTCTGGCCTATCGGCACCACGAGTCGGCCGCCGCTCACCCCGGGATCAGGGCTTGACTCGTTCAGATCGGCCAAATAGCAGGTCGCGGGTTAAAGTTAGTTGACCCATGGTCGGTAACGGCCATATGTCGCCCATGAGTCTGGTAGGTCACCGCGACGCCGCTGTCGAAGATGAGCATCCAGAGCATTGGAGAGTCTGTTGGACCTGCTACTTCTCACCGTCGACCCGCACCCGGAGTCGGTGCTGCCTTCGTTGGCGCTGCTCGCGCACAATGTGCGCTCCGCGCCGACCGAGGTGTCGTCGCTGCTGGAGGCGGGCAGTGCGGATGTCGCGATCGTCGACGCCCGCAGTGACCTGGCTGCGGCCCGCGGCTTGTGCCGACTGCTCGGCACCACCGGGACCTCGGTTCCCGTGGTGGCCGTGGTCAACGAGGGCGGTCTCGTGGCGGTCAACGTTGACTGGGGCCTGGACGAGATCCTGCTGCCCAGCACCGGACCGGCCGAGATCGATGCCCGACTGCGCCTGCTTGTGGGCCGCCGTGGCGGCGTGGCCAGTCAGGAGAGTGCTGGCAAGGTCAGTCTCGGTGAGTTGGTCATCGACGAGGGCACGTACACCGCGCGATTGCGTGGCCGCCCCCTTGATCTGACCTACAAGGAATTCGAGCTCTTGAAGTACCTCGCCCAGCATGCTGGCCGGGTGTTCACCCGTGCCCAGTTGTTGCAAGAGGTGTGGGGGTACGACTTCTTCGGCGGCACCCGCACGGTCGACGTGCACGTGCGGCGACTACGCGCCAAGCTCGGCCCGGAGTACGAATCCCTGATCGGCACCGTCCGCAACGTGGGCTACAAGGCCGTCCGGCCGGCCCGGGGCCGTCCCGCTGCCGTCGAGACCGACTACGACGAAGACACCGACGAAGACGGCTTCGACGACGCTGAGCAAACCATCTCCGATTCGATACGGGACGCCGTGCGCTCCGGTCCGGTATCGCAGCCGCTGCGTAGTCAGTGACGGCCCCGGTCTGGCGGACCGCCCTGTCGGAGGTCGAGCAGGAACAGGTGCGCGCGCTGGTCGATGCCGCGACCCGATCCGACGGCGTCGCCCCGGTCGGTGAGCACGTGCTGCGGGAGTTGCCACATGCTCGGACCGGCCACCTGCTGGCCATCGCCGACCCGGATGTGGTCGGTTACCTCAACCTGACGCCGGGCCGCGACGGCGCCGACTCGATGGGCGAGCTCGTCGTCCACCCCGACGCGCGCCGCCGCGGAATCGGCACGGCACTGCTGCTCGCCGCGGCCCGGGACAGCGGCGGGCGGGTGCGGTTCTGGGCGCATGGCACCCTGTCCGGCGCCCGCGCGGTGGCTGACTCATTGCACATGCAGGTGACCCGCGAGCTGCTCCTGATGCGGCGGACGCTGCGGGACCTTCCCGACATCGTCGTTCCCCCTGGTGTCCGGATTCGCGCCTACGCAGGCCCCGACGACCACGCCGAACTGCTGCGCGTCAACAACGCCGCATTCTCCTGGCATCCCGAACAGGGCGGCTGGAGCGAATCCGACATCGACGAGCGCCGCAACGAGCCGTGGTTCGATCCCGAGGGTCTCTTTCTGGCTTTCGACGAGGACACCAACGCGCTGCTCGGCTTCCACTGGACGAAGGTGCACGCCGAGCATCCGGGCCTGGGGGAGGTGTATGTAGTCGGGGTCGATCCGGCCGCCCAGGGCCGTGGCCTCGGCCGGGTACTTACCCTGGTCGGCATCGACTACCTGGCCGATCGACTGGGCTCCGAGGCTGAGCCGGCGGTCATCCTCTACGTCGAGGCCGACAACACCGCGGCGGTGAAGACCTACCAACGGCTGGGATTTGCTGTGTTGAGCGTCGATACAGCCTATGGGCCGCCCTCGTCAGCGAATATTGGCGCCGCCGCTGAGGCCGGCTAGTTAGCGGAATTCCGCAACCCTCCGCCCCCTAACCTGTTCACCCCGCGTTTACCTTCCATGAGGGTTCCGGCCACCCCCAGCGCCTAACTTCCCGGGTGATGCACGTGCTCCTACCGGGGCGAACAGGGCAACACTGGAGAAAGTGGGATAGGTGAATCTGAACAGCTTTGGCAAGGCGTTCTTCGCGACCGTGTCAGCGACGGCAATCACCGGACTGACGCTCACCGCGTGCGGAAGCGATAACAACGCGGCGTCGTCGTCGTCGACCGGAGCGTCCGGCTCGTCCAGCGCATCGGCCGACTGCGGTGGCAAGAACGCCCTGACCGCCGAGGGCTCGACTGCGCAGCAGAACGCCATCGCGGTGTTCAACCAGGTGTGGGGCCAGAAGTGCGCGGGCAAGAACCTCTCCTACAACCCGACCGGCTCGGGCGCGGGTGTCACGCAGTTCATCGCTGGCCAGGTTGATTTCGCCGGCTCCGACTCGGCGCTGAACAAGGACCAGGTCGACCCCGCCGCCAAGCGCTGCGCCGGTAACCCGGCCTGGAACCTGCCGCTGGTCTTCGGTCCCGTCGCGCTGGGCTACAACCTGCCGGGTGTCGACAAGCTCGTGGTCAACGCCGACGTGCTCGCCAAGATCTTCACCGGTGCCGTCACCAACTGGAACGATCCGGCGATCGCCGCGCTGAACAGTGGTGTCTCGCTGCCTGACCAGAAGATCACCCCGATCTACCGCTCGGACTCCTCAGGCACCACCGATAACTTCCAGAAGTACCTGGGCGCCGCCGCCCCGCAGACCTGGACCAAGGGTGCGGGCAAGGAGTTCCAGGGCGGCGCCGGGGAAGGCGCGCAGAAGACCGCAGGCGTGGTCCAGGCTGTGCAGGCCACCCCGGGTGCGATCGGCTACGTCGAGAAGGGCTTCGCCGACCAGGCCAAGCTGACGGTTGCTCAGATCGACAACGGTGGCGGACCCGTCGCGCTGACCGACGACACCGCCAAGGCGGCGATCGACTCCGCGAAGATCTCCGGTGCCGGCAACGATCTGGTCCTGGACCTGAACGCCCTGTACTCCACCAAGGCGGCCGGCGCCTACCCGCTGATGCTGGCGACCTACGAGATCGTATGTTCGAAGGGCTACTCGGCTGACACCGCTGCTGCCGTCAAGTCTTTCCTGACCGTGGCCGCCAATGACGGCCAGGCTGGGCTGGCGGCCGCCGGTTACGTTCCGCTGCCGGATGCCTTTAAGCAGCGCCTACTGACGTCGGTCGACGCGATCCAGTGATTGGGCTGGCGAGGTAGGTCGATTGCGGCGACGATGGAGAGATTAATGAGCGAAGGGATCGATGTGACAACGCCTAATCCAGCGAATGCCGGATCGGGTGAGGTCATCGCGGAGCCGGTCCCCGAAAGGCCTGCCCGCTCGACGAATCCGTCGAGCGGGGGCAAGACGCGTCCTGGAGATGCGATCTTCCGAGGTCTCTCGGAGGGCTCGGGCATCCTCATCATCGCCATGATCGCCGCGATCGGCTTCTTCCTCGTCTGGCGTGCGGTCCCGGCCCTGACCCGCAACGAGGTGAACTTCTTCACTTACGGCGGCAACTGGGTCACCACCGATACCGCGCACATGAAGTTCGGGATCTTCGAACTGATTCAGGTCACGGTGTTCGTCTCGCTGTTCGCGCTCGTCCTGGCTATGCCCGTCGCGCTGGGTATTGCGATCTTTCTGACGCAGTACTCGCCGCGGCGGATGGCCGGGCCGCTGGGCTACATGGTGGACCTGTTGGCCGCGGTGCCGTCGATCATCTACGGCGTGTGGGGTATCTACGTTTTGGCCCCCGTGATCAAGCCGGTGGCGGTGTGGCTAAACAGCAGCCTGGGCTGGCTGTTCCTGTTCCAGACAGGGAACGCGTCGGTGGCTGGCGGCGGCACGATCTTCACCGCGGGGATCGTGCTGGCGGTGATGATCCTGCCGATCATCACCGCGGTTGCCCGCGAGGTGTTCGTGCAGACGCCGCGCGGTCAGATCGAGGCGGCGCTGGCACTGGGCGCGACCCGCTGGGAAGTGGTCAGGACAACGGTGCTGCCGTTCGGGTTGTCCGGCTATGTCAGCGGGGCGATGCTCGGTCTGGGCCGGGCCCTGGGTGAGACGATCGCTCTGTTGATCATCCTGCGTGGGACGCAGAAGGCGTTCGGTTGGTCGTTGTTCGACGGCGGCTACACGTTCGCTAGCAAGATCGCTTCGGCTGCTTCGGAGTTCAACGACCAGTACAAAGCCGGCGCCTACATTGCCGCCGGCTTGGTGCTGTTCATCCTGACCTTCGTGGTCAATTCGCTGGCCCGCGCCGCGGTAGCCGGAAGGGGAGCGCGATGACCTCGACTTTGGACCGCCCGGTCAAGGCGCCTACGTTCCAGGGCGTCAGTTTGCGCAGGAAGGTGGCCAACAACGCCGCCACGGTTTTGGTATCGGCGTCGGTGGCCGTCGCCGTGGTACCGCTGCTGTGGGTGCTGTATTCGGTTATCTCCAAGGGTTTCACCGTCGTCCTGGCCAGTACGTGGTGGACCAATTCGCAGGCCGGTATGACGGCCTTCGCGGCGGGCGGCGGTGTTTACCACGCGCTGGTCGGCACGCTGCTGCAAGGTCTGGTGTGTGCGATCATTTCGGTCCCGATCGGCGTGTTCACCGGGATCTACCTGGTTGAGTACGGCGGCGGGACCAGGCTGGGCAAGGTGACCACCTTCATGGTGGACATCCTCACCGGCGTGCCGTCGATCGTCGCCGCGCTGTTCATCTATGCGCTGTGGGTGGCCACGCTCGGTTTCCCGCGGTCGGGCTTCGCGGTGTCGCTGGCCTTGGTGCTGTTGATGATCCCGGTGATTGTCCGATCCACCGAGGAGATGCTGCGCATCGTGCCGATGGACCTGCGCGAGGCCAGCTACGCGCTGGGCGTCCCGAAGTGGAAGACCATTGCGCGGATCGTGATTCCGACAGCGCTGTCGGGCATTGTCACCGGCATCATGCTGGCGCTGGCCCGAGTGATGGGTGAGACCGCACCGCTGCTGATCCTGGTCGGCTACTCGCAGGCGATGAATTTCGACATGTTCAACGGGTTCATGGGCTCGCTGCCCGGCATGATGTACGACCAGACCTCGGCGGGTGCCGGTGCCAATCCTGTGCCCACGGACCGGCTCTGGGGTGCGGCGCTGACGCTCGTCCTGCTGATTGCTGTCCTGAACATCGGCGCCCGCTTCATCTCCAAGTTCTTTGCTCCCAAGAAGGTGTAGGCAAACTCCATGGCCAAACGGCTTGACCTCAAAGACGTCAACATCTATTACGGTGCCTTCCACGCTGTGGCCGACGTGTCGCTGGCGGTGCCGCCGCGCAGCGTGACAGCATTCATCGGGCCCTCGGGTTGCGGTAAATCCACGGTGCTGCGTTGCCTCAACCGTATGCATGAGGTGATCCCGGGTGCCTATGTGGAGGGCTCGGTGCTGCTCGACGGTGAGGACATCTACGCCTCCGGCGTCGACCCGGTGGGCGTGCGCAAGACCATCGGAATGGTCTTCCAGCGGCCGAACCCGTTCCCCACCATGTCGATTCGCGACAATGTCGTGGCGGGTCTGAAGTTGCAGGGTGTGCGCAACCGCAAGGTCCTCGACGAGACCTGCGAACGCTCGCTCAAAGGTGCGAACCTGTGGAACGAGGTCAAGGATCGCCTAGAGAAGCCCGGTGGCGGTCTGTCGGGCGGTCAGCAGCAGCGGCTGTGCATTGCCCGCGCCATCGCGGTGCAGCCTGACGTGCTGCTGATGGACGAGCCGTGCTCGGCCTTGGATCCGATCTCCACCCTGGCCATCGAGGATCTGATCTCGGAACTCAAGCAGGAGTTCACGATCGTGATCGTGACCCACAACATGCAGCAGGCTGCCCGGGTCAGCGATCAGACCGCGTTCTTCAACCTGGAGGCCACCGGAAAGCCGGGCAGGCTTGTTGAGATCGACGACACCGAGAAGATCTTCTCCAACCCCAGCCAGAAGGCCACCGAGGACTACATCTCCGGACGGTTTGGCTAGCGGTATTGCGCTAGAACGCTAAAACCCGGTATCGCGAGCGATACCGGGTTTTAGCGGCTGTTCAGCTCCAGAGCTAGCGATAGCCTCAGTAGGTCGGGATTTCCTCTTCTTCGGGCAGCCGGCCGGTCACCTGGAAGATCACCCGCCGGGCAATCTCCACCGTGTGGTCGGCAAAGCGCTCGTAGAAGCGGCCCAGCAGCGTGACGTCGACGGCAGCGGCGACGCCGTGCTTCCACTCACGGTCCATCAGCACGGTGAACAGGTGGCGGTGCAGGTCGTCCATCGCGTCGTCTTCTTCGCGGATGCGGCGGGCCTTCTCCGGATCTCGAGACAGTAGAACCTCACGTGCACTGTTACCCAATTCAACTGCTACACGGCCCATTTCGGCGAAATAGCCGTTGACCTCCTCGGGCAGAACATGCTGAGGATGGCGCCGACGGGCGATCTTGGCGACATGCAGCGCCAGTGCCCCCATCCGGTCGACGTCAGCGACGATCTGGATGGAGCTGACGATCGCCCGCAGGTCACCGGCCACTGGCGCCTGAAGAGCCAGCAGTACGAAGGCTGCTTCCTCTGCGCGGGAGCTGGCGGCCGAGATCTGTTCGTGGTCGCTGATGACCTGTTCGGCAAGCACTAGATCGGCCTGCAGCAGCGCCTGTGTCGCTCGCTCCATCGCGACTCCGGCCATCCGGCACATTTCGGCCAGCTGGTTAGTCAGAGCGTCGAGCTGCTCGTGGTACGCGGTCCGCATGGGTTCCACCCTACTTTCTGCGAGCGACCGGGGTATGCCGCGATGGGGTGAACGAACGGTGAATGAAAGCAAACAGCGGAATCCGCGGGCGGGCCTACTCGCAGGTGACGTCCGCGGCGTTGGTCACCGTCAGATCCTCGGGAAGTTGCGTCGGGGTGCTGCTGGAGTTGTGGCTGACGTGCACGCTGACCGCCGATCCGCTGGGCGGTGGCGCGTTGACGACGCTGAAGTCCGGTCCGAGCACCACCTGCACGGTGTCACTGAGATGGTCGACCCGCTCCATCTGTGCGGCCGGGAAGGCAGCCGCAACGGTCGCGGCGGCCTGCTCGTTGCCGGCCGAGAACATGACCGTTGTCGAGCCGACCGAGCCCGAGTAGTCGTCGGGAGTCAGGACATTGAATCCGTGTTCGCGCAGCGCCGTGGCCGTGGTAGCGCCGAGGCCCGACTGGCCGGTGGCGTTCGAGACCTGCACGGTGATGTCGTGGGGATCGGTGGTGACGGCATTGACCAGCTCGGCGTGGGTTTCGGCCGGCTGGTCTGCCGGGCTCCGGGGCCTGGCCTGGAGCGCCTGGCTCGCCGCCGTCATCGGACTCGTCGTGGCGTTGGTGTCGTTCTCGCCCGGTAGCGGGTCGTCGTTGATGATCGCATCGAACAGTGCTCGGATGCCGTCGGTGCGCGGCTCTTCGTTACCGTCGGCGTCGGTGACCCCGGTGGTGGGGACGGTGACGAAGGTGATCCGGCCGGCGTTCACGCCCTGGAGGGACTGGCCGAGATCAACGAGGTCTTTGGTCTTGACGTTGTCGACGTAGGTGTCGTCGACGAACATGTTGACCACGTTGTTGAGCTTGCTCAGGCTGAACAGGGTGTCCTGGGAGATTATCGAGCGCAGCAGCGAGGACAGAAACAGCTGCTGGCGTTTGATGCGGCCATAATCGCCGTTGAACTCGGTGGTGACCTGGCGGGCGCGCACGTAGTTCAGGGCGGTGTGCCCATCGAGGGTCTGACGGCCGGCGTTGGCGAGCACCGTGCCGAGTTCGTAGTCCTGCAGCGGCGTGGTGCTGCACACCTCGACCCCGCCGACAGCGTCGACCATCTTGGCGAATCCGGCGAAGTCGACCGCCATGAACCGGTTGATGGACAGCCCCGACATCTTTTGGATGACCTTCACCAAGCACTTCGGACCGCCGAACGCGTACGCCGAATTCAGTTTGGTCTCGGTATAGCGGTAGTCGTCACTCCACTCGCCGCTTTGCTTGTCGTATACCGGGCCGTACTTTCCGGTGTTGGAATCCCACGCCTGGCACTTCATCGGGGTGATGGCGAGGTCGCGGGGGAAGGACACGACGACGACGCGTTTGCGGTCGGCCGGGACGTTCACCAGCATGATCGTGTCCGAGCGGGCGCCCTCGGCGTCCTGGGTGGTGCCGGCGCCCATGTCACCGTTGGCGCCAGTCCTGGTGTCGACACCGACGATCAGATAGTTCTCGTCGCCGAACTGGGCGTTGGGGTCGAGGATGTCGTGCGAATTGGGATCGAGCGCGGCCACCTTCCGCAGCTGGTCGTTCTTGGTGGACTGCCACTGCCACGCCCCGCCGGTAAGCACGAGTGCCGAAACCGCGAACAGTGCCGCCGCCGATCGGCCGGCCAGCAGGACGGGCTTGCGTGACTTGGTCTTCTTCGCCGTGGACCGGCGGGCTTTCCGGCCTTTCGGTCGCTTGCCGGGCTCGTCGTCGACCGGTTCGGGTTCGGCGGGCAGCGGTTGTCGCGGCCAGCTGATGGCCTCGAGATCGGGCACTTCGTCGGCGTATGCCGCGGTGACGACCGCGATGGGTTCTGTCAGGTCAGCTGAGTCGTCCGGCGGCGGGGTTTCGACCCGATGGCGGGCAGGCTCGCCGGCGGGCATGGCGCCGGACACCTTCGCGATGAGGTCGGCGACGGTGACACCTTCGGTGTGGTTCCCGGCAGGTGCCGACGGTTCGGCCGCCGGCTGTCCGGCTGCCGAAGCACGCTCCCACGGCGCCGCCATCGGCGCCGGCCGCGGGGTACGGGTGATCCGTTCCCCCGATGTGTCAGGGGCGCGGTGCTGGCCAGGGGCGGCGTTATCGCCGTCACTCATGTTCCAGTCGCCTCCGACTCTGGTGAAGTCTCGCGCTTCGGTGCGCCTGCTAAATCGTGGTGTGGTTTCTCGGCATCATTGCCGGATCGCCGATCGTCGGCGTCCCAACCGTCCTATGTCTTGTAGCAGCAGTCGATGGGACTCCGCCAATCCTGCGGCCCGCGACAAGATCACCATCGTACTGAGACAAGGCGTGCTGCCGCTAGCTCGCACAGATGTCGGCACCGTCTCGGTTCAGCCACCGGATCCCATGACCTCGGCCCCGACCGGCACGGTGCAGTCATCCGGGTCGTCGAGCCAGCCTTCGGGCAGTGTGACCGATGCGGCTGAGCCCTGACGCCCACGCGGCCCGGTCGCGGCCGGCGGGAACGCAACGTCCGGGTCAAGTTGATCGAGCAGGGTGTCAAGTTCGGCCAACGTCTTGACCAGGGCCAATGCACGTCTGACATCGGCGCCGGCGGGGAAGCCGTGCAGATACCAGGCGACGTGTTTGCGAATGTCGCGCATGCCTTTGTCTTCGCCGAAGTGGTCGGTGAGCAGACGGCCGTGGCGGCGGATGATGTCGGCGACTTCACCGAGGCGCGGCGGTGTCGGGCTGGGAATGCCGTTGAACGCGGCGGACAGTTCGGCGAACAGCCAGGGGCGGCCCAGGCAGCCGCGACCGATGACGACACCGTCGCACCCGGTTGAGGCCATCATCGCCAGGGCATCATTGGCCTCGAAGATGTCGCCGTTGCCCAGCACCGGGATTGTCGTCACGGCTTGTTTGAGCCTGGCGATCTGCTCCCAGTCGGCTGTTCCCGAATAGCGTTGGGCCGCGGTCCGCGCGTGCAGGGCCACCGCGGCCGCACCTTCCTGTTCGGCGATCCGGCCGGCGTCGAGGTGAGTGTGATGGGCGTCGTCGATACCGACCCGGAACTTCACCGTCACCGGGATCGAGGTGCCCCGGGTGGCGCGGACAGCGGCTGCCACGATTTGGCCGAACAAGCGCCGCTTATAGGGCAATGCCGCGCCGCCGCCACGGCGGGTGACCTTCGGTACCGGGCAGCCGAAGTTCATGTCGATGTGGTCGGCGAGGTTCTCCTCGACGATCATCCGCGCGGCCTCATAGGTGTTGACCGGGTCCACGGTGTAGAGCTGCAGGGACCGTGGTGATTCCTGCGGTCCGAACGTCGTCATGTGCATCGTCACGGGATGGCGTTCGACGAGCGCGCGCGCGGTCACCATCTCGCACACGTAGAGGCCGCTGACGGTGCCGACCTTGGCTTGCTCGAGCTCTCGGCACAGGGTGCGGAAGGCGACGTTGGTGACGCCGGCCATGGGCGCCAAGACAACCGGGCTGCGGAGGGCGAAGGGCCCGATCCGCAGCCCGGTGGCAGTCGTTGATGCGTCGGCTATGTCGCCGCCCCGGCTAGTGCCTTGGCGCTGCGCTTCTCGGCCAGCCGGGCGTCACGCTCGAGCTTGCGCGCCTTGGCCTCCTCGAACTTGTCGCAGGTCTCTTCGAGTTCCTTGATCAGGTCGGCGAGGTCGTCGCGCATCCGGGCGGCTTCACCGGTGAAGTCCTCGCGCTCGAAGATCCGCCACTTCTTCAGCACCGGCATCACGACGTCGTCGAGGTGGATGCGCGGGTCGTACACGCCGCCCATGGCGATGATCACGGCCTTGCGCCGGAAGTCGGGAACCGTGTATCCGGGCATCTTGAAGTTGCGCAGCACGCGGTGCAGCGAGTGCATTGCCTGGTTCGGCGCGACCGCGAACCCGGCCTCGCTGACATCGCGGTAGAAGATCATGTGCAGGTTCTCGTCGTTGGAGATCCTGGCCAGCAGCTGCTCGGCGACCGGGTCGTTGCAGGCCTTACCGGTGTTGCGGTGCGATACCCGGGTGGCCAGCTCCTGGAAGCTGACATACATGACCGAGTCGAACAGACTCTCGGCGAACAGGTCGCCCTGCTGGTTCTGGCCCGGCGAGAACCCGCGGGTCATCTGCTCCATCCGCAGCTCCTCGAGCTCGACCGGATCGCAGTTACGGGTGACTACCAGGTAGTCGCGGATCGAGATGCCGTGGCGGTTCTCCTCGGCGGTCCACCGGTTAACCCAGTAGCCCCAGGGGCCGTCCATGGAGAAGTTCATCGCGATCTCGCGGTGGTACGCGGGCAGGTTGTCCTCGGTCAGGAGGTTCTGCACCATCGCGGTGCGGGCGACTTCGGACAATTTCGACTGCTCGGGATGCCAGTCCTGACCACCGAGGGCGTAGAAGTTCTTGCCGTCCGACCATGGGATGTAGTCGTGCGGGTTCCAGTCTTTCATCATCGTCATGTGGCGGTTGATGAGCTTCTCCGCCACCGGTTCCAGCTCCCGCAGGAGATCGATGTCGGTCAGGTCTTTCGACATGAACCCTCCAGTTATCTGTTCCTAGTGGTTGCATGCAATATATCTGTGTATCCCGGTGACATTCAAGTTCTCGCGTTCGGCATGTCGTTCCGGCCTGGTGCCCGGGATGGCGGGAGTGGCCGGCGTTCCTGAACTTCGTCACGCCGTGAACCTGCACGGTGCGCTCGACTGGAGTACGATTTGCGCTCTGGCGCCACCAGCGTTTGGTACGCAAACGCACAGGCAACACACATGTCCGGAGGTCGTGAGTCGTGAAGAAGCCTTTCGTGCTCGGCGTTGGCGCCGTTGGCGCTGCGGTCGCATCGTTTGCGATGTTTGGCTCGGGTGTTGCATCGGCGACCAACGAGTACGCGGGCCAGACCTACGCGGACGCCTCGCAGGCGATCAGCCAGGCCGGCCAGTCGTCGACCATCGCCACTCGGGTCGGCAGTTTCCTGCCGACCGACCAGTGCATCGTCACCGGATCGCGGGCCGCCGACTTCCTGAATTCCAGCGGCACCAGCTCCGGTGGCCGGGTGCTGCTGTATCTGAACTGCAACAACAGCTTCGCAGCGGCCGGTGTGCCCGGCAACAGCATCGCCAGCCCGGAGGGTCGGCAGGCGTACTCCGATTACCAGGAGAAGGTCGCCGAGGCTCAGGCGGCGGCAGACCAGAGCTCATCCTCCGAACTGACGCAGACGGGTAACGTTCCCGGCGAGGCCGGTCAGGTCGCCGGCGGATAGCTCGACGCGCGGGTCAGCAGTAGCTCGACGCAGTAGTCGATGAACTGCTCGCGGGAGGCGGTCAGCCGACCGTCCAGATAACCGGTGAACAGCGCCGTCAAGGCGCCGATCAGCCCGGTGGCCACCATCTTCTGCATCGTCGGATCGCTGATCGCGGTCAGTTTTCCCTGTACGAGTTCGATGAACGTCGGCATCCATTCGGCGCCGGAGTGAATCAGGACGGGTTCGACCTCGGGGGCTAGTAGCAGGACGCGCCCCTGCGCGGGATCGTCGACCATGAGAGATACGAACGTTTCCACCGCTTCGCGCGGGGTGCCGGCCGACATCAGTGCAGCCATCGCCTTGCTGCAGACGTCGTCGTAGACCGCACGGACGAATTGGTCGCGGTCGGAGAAGCTCTCGTAGAAGTACCGCTCCGTGAGATCCGCCTGGCGGCACACCGCCCGAACGGTCAGCGCCGGTCCGCCCTCGCCACCGAGCAGGGTGGCGCCCGCGGCGATCAACTGGTCGCGGCGCAGTGCTTGGCGGTCCGGCAGTGGAAGGCCAGACCAGCGGCCCCGTCGTTGACCCGACGTCACAACCCTCCTAGGCTCGTGGTGACAACGCGCGTAGTCAGTTTTCTGCGCCCTTGGGGAAGGTCACCAATTGAGCCAAGATACGTCCGAAGCGCACCCTGTCACCAGCGAGGGCGCCCCGGCGCCGACCGGCTGTCCGGTTACCGCCGGCGCCTACGACGCCCCGCCCGAAGCGCTGGGCCCCGATTCGCTGACGTGGAAGTACTTCGGCGATTGGCGCGGCCTGTTGCAGGGGCCGTGGGCCGGCTCGATGCAGAACATGCACCCTCAGCTCGGTGCCGCCGTCGAGGAGCACTCGATCTTCTTCCGTGAGCGGCTGCCGCGTCTGCTCCGCTCGTTGTATCCGATCGGCGGCGTGGTGTTCGACGGGGACCGAGCACCGATGACGGGCGCAGAGGTGCGCGACTACCACATCCCGATCAAAGGTGTTGACTCCCAGGGGCGTCGCTACAGCGCCCTCAATCCCGATGTCTTCTACTGGGCGCACGCGACGTTCTTCATGGGCACCGTCCTGACCGCGGAGCGTTTCGGCGACGGGCTCAGCGAGGACCAGAAGCGCCAGCTTTTCGATGAGCACATCACCTGGTACCGGATGTATGGGATGAGCATGCGGCCGGTTCCCAAGAGCTGGGAGGAGTTCGGCGTCTACTGGGATCACATGTGTCGTGACGTTCTGGAGAACAATTGGGCCACCAGGCAGGTGCTCGATCTGTCCACGATGCCCAAACATCCTTCGTTGCAATGGATTCCAGACTCTGTCTGGTCGGCTTACCTGAAGGTGCTCGGTCCCTTCGCGCTGTGGGTGACGGTGGGTCTCTACGACGAGCCGGTGCGGGCTCTGATGGGCTACACCTGGTCTGAGCGGGACGAACGGTTGCACCAGCTGTTCGGCCGGGCGGTCAACCTGGCTTTCAAGCTCGTGCCCAAGCGCCGCCGGATGCATCCTCGGGCCCGCGCGGGATGGGATCGCGCCACCGGACGGATTCCGGCCGACGCGCCGTTGGTGCACACCCCGGTGCGAAATCTGCCTCCGGCGGAAGATCGCGACAAGGGAATCCACTATCTCGGCGAGACTTGCCCGATCCGGGGTGTGGCGCCGCGCTAGTGCGGCGCCAATCAAGCCCCGACAGCCGTCAATTGCTTTGTGTGGCAGCAAAACCCCAACACATCACCGCATAGCAGGCGGCGAATGCGATGTCGTCCACATCGTCGTCGGTGCCTCCGAGAGCCCGAACCTGATCAGCGATGGCGTGGCGAATCATGTCTGTGGATGTGAGCAATGGCTGATTCATGCTTACTCCTGAGGCGCGAGTGAATCGGACTCCACAGCTCGCCCGATGCGTTGACTGAGCATTACCCATTCCCGACGTTTTTCATACAGCAATTGACCGTGTCGTTATCGAAGATTTACTCGGCACGGCGCAGCACCGCCGGAATGGTCAACGCCAGAATCTTCAGGTCCAGGGCCAGCGACCAGTTCTCGATGTAGTAGTTGTCCCATTCGGCGCGGTCGGCGATGGAGGTTTGTCCGCGCAAACCGTGAACCTGGGCCCATCCCGTGACACCGGCCTTCACGCGATGCCGTTCGCCGTATCGCTTTATCTGGGCCTCGAACAACTCCACGAACTCCGGTCGCTCTGGCCGTGGACCCACCAGGCTCATCTCGCCTCGGAGCACATTCACCAACTGCGGTAGCTCGTCCAGGGACGTCGCCCGCAGGAGCTTGCCGATCTTGGTGCGCCGGTCCACCCCTTCGACGCCGCCGGGTGCCGCACCGGACTTCAGTTGGAAGTCGGCATCGGAAGCCAGCGCCGCACGCATCGTGCGGAACTTCAGGCAGTCGAAGACCTTGCCGTCGCGACCCACTCGCGCCTGGCGGAAGAAGACCGGCCCGGGCGAGCTCAGCTTGACGAGCAGTGCCAGGGTCAGGAACACCGGTGAAATCAGTGCCAGGAGAAGTGCGGAGACCAGCCGGTCGGAGATGTGCTTGACGCTGAACTGCCAGCCCCGCGGATCGGTGTGGGGCAGCGCGAGCAGGGGCAGACCGCCCACGTGTTCCACGCGCATCCGCTCGCCGATGACATCGAACATCCGGGGTACGACCCAGACTCGCAGCCCGTTGCGGTGAGCGGCCCGGACCACGGGGGTGAGGACCTCGTCCTGGGTCCGCGAGAACGCGATCACGATGGCCTCCGCGCGAGTCTTGCAGATCGCTTCCTCGATGTCGTCGGCCGGTCCGAGATAGGGCAGGGCGGGCCGGGGGTCACCCGGGTAGCCGAACCATGGTTCGGCATCGACGATTCCGACCGGCACCAGCCCGTACTCGGGGAACGCTTCCAAGCGGTTGATGATCTGTCCGGCGACACGGCCGTTGCCGACGATGAGGGTGGGTGCCACCAGGTGGTGACGTCGCCGCAGACTCCGCTGGACGGTTGCGCGAACGAGCCGGCCCAACGGCATGATCACCGCGGCACAGATCCAGATCTTGAAGACCACGGCACCGGGCTGCCAGGGGACGTCCCGAGCCAACATCGCGCTGAGCAGGAACATGCACGCCAGTGCGACGGTTGTCTCGATCGGCCCGATCTCGTCGAGGAATTTTCGGTTGAGCCGGCGGTGGTAGACCGACCGCAGGGCCAGCATCACGATCACCAACGGCACGAAGATGACGGACATCCAGATCGGTGGGACCACCTTGTCCGCGTGCAATGCCCACCAGACGCCCGCCGCGGTGGCCACCGACGCCGACAGGACGTCGATGGACACGGTGATGATCGTGCTCAGCGGGTCGGTACGGACATGTTCGGCAAAGGTCTTCTTTTCCCACGGCGAAGTCGGGTTGGCGCCCGTAGCCGTCGGCGCATTCTCGACGTGAAGGATCCGTATCGCCACGTCCGCTCACTTCGCCCAGGGGAACACACGCGGGACGTTACCCGATCTTCTATTCAACGTGGCCGTCAATATGCGCAAAGATGGAAATTGGGCGGAGAATCACGGCCTCCGGGATTGATCGAGCAGACAGCGGTCAGGCGGGTTCCGGCAAGAGCCGTCTTCGAGCGACGTGGGCGAGGTCGTTCAGGATCTGCACCTGTCCGCTCGACCAGTGCCGGCTGCGGGTGTCCCAGGTGCACAGGGTGGCGATGACTAACCCCTGGGCATCGAGAATTGGGACTCCGGCGTATGCCAGTACCGACTCGTCGAGGACAGCCGGATGGTCACTCAAGAGCGGGTGCGCCCGGGTGTCGTCGACGATGAGCGCCTCACGGCTGGCCACCGTGTACTTGCAGACGGACATCTCCAGAGAGATGACGCGGGCGAGTGTCCCTTCGGCGGCGTTGCAGCCGGCCAGAACCTGCCGATCGGGGTAGACGAGTGACACCGCGGCCAGTTGGGTGCCGAGCGCTTCGGCGGTCAGTGCGGCTACGCCGTCAAGCGTCGAGCTGCGAACGTTGTCGTAGGAGCCGATGCGCTCGAGCACCTCGAGGCGGTCGGGGTCGCCCACCGCGTCCGCCACGATGGTGTCGATCGCACTGTGCTCGCCGGAAAGTTGGTCGACCACCGCTCGCACGGTCCGGTCATGCTCGACCCCGACCAGGCGTGCGATCACGTTGCGGCCCGTGTTGCGGTCGACGCCTCGGCGGGGAACTTGCGCCGGATCTTGCGCCGGCTGCCCCGTCGGGTCATTCACGTCGTTCACGATATGCCATCACCCGTGGCCGCGGGTATGCGAAAGGCAATCTCACCTTGCGAACACCCCGGTCAACCCGCGCTCTGTGCCCCCAGTAGGACTCGAACCTACGACCTGCGGATTAAAAGTCCGTAGCTCTACCAACTGAGCTATAGGGGCGCGACGCACAGAATACTGCCTCGCTGAGGGAGGCTGGTTTTGGGATTGGGCCCGCTGTGTCCTAAGCTAACCTCGCTCCAACGATGACTCGTTGTGAGTACCCCGAAGAGATTCGGCCGGGCCCCCATCGTCTAGTGGCCTAGGACGCCGCCCTTTCACGGCGGTAGCACGGGTTCGAATCCCGTTGGGGGTACGCAGTACAAGCAGGAAAGCAGTACAAGCAAGGCCCTGTGGCGCAGTTGGTTAGCGCGCCGCCCTGTCACGGCGGAGGTCGCGGGTTCGAGTCCCGTCAGGGTCGCATTTTTTGCGGTGAGGCATTCGTAGCTGGATTGAATACGGTGCCTTCCGGCCAGGTAGCTCAGTTGGTACGAGCGTCCGCCTGAAAAGCGGAAGGTCGCCGGTTCGATCCCGGCCCTGGCCACCATTCTTTACCTGCATCGACACGGGTCTTGCACTCGGTTGTCAGTTCGATTCGTCCGGTTCTTGTCCGGTCTTCGGTGTGTGAATCTCGGTCGCGTGAAGCTGATCGAGGTTCGTCGCGACTTGGTCCAACTCGTCGGAGTAGAGGTCGCTGTAGATGTTCGCGGTCACGGTAGGTGTGGAATGGCCCATCGTTTTTTGGACGTAGCGAAGATCGGCGCCGGACTTGCGGGCCAGGCTCGCATAGGTGTGGCGTAGATCATGGATGGTCAGCGGAGCCAGTTCTGTCGTCTTGAGGGCTTTGTTCCAGTGGGTGTGTCGGCGCCAGTTGTTGGAGCGCAGCATCGCGCCATTGGGTGAGGTGACGGCCGGGTCGTCGGGGTCCCGGCCGGTGATGCGCCCCTTGAAGATGTCGACGACGACTTGGGGGAGCGGGACGGTACGGATGCCGGCGCGGGTCTTGGGTGGCCCGATGACGATGTGCCCTTCGACTTCCGGTGCCGCCCGTCGGACGTAAAGGCGACGGGCGGTCAGATCGATGTCCTTGACGCGGAGCCCGACGAGTTCGGACCAGCGCAGGCCGGTGTAAGCCAGGATGGTCACGACATCCCCCTGGTCCCCGCACGCGGTGGCAAGCGTCTGGACCTCCGGTGCACTGAGGTAGCGGTGGCGTTCCCGTTCGGGGATGCGGCCAGCCGAGACGCTGAGGGCCGGATTGCGGTGGATTCGGCCGTCTTGGTGGGCGACGTCGAGAATCGACCGCAGCAGTCGCAGCGTGGACACCTTCGCCCACGGCCCGACCGTCAGGCCGTCAACGAACGCCTGGACATCGGCGCGGGTGACCTCGTCGACGGGTATGTGGCCGAACCGCGGTCTGATGCGCAGTTCCCAGTGCTGGGTGTAGCCGCTCCACGTCTTCGGCGACACGGCGGGCTTCTTGGAGTCGGAGAACTGCGTCCAAATCTTATTCAGCGGTGTGCGGCCGAGGCGTGGATCGAACCGGCGGCCCCCGAGCGCGGCTTCATTGTCTCGTTCGGACTTGAACGCCTTCGCCTCGCGCAGGGTCGGGAACGTGCCTGATGTTTCGACCCAACCCGATGGAGCGTCTGGATCGCGGATCAGGTAGCGGACTTGGTAGCGGGGCTCTCCGGCGGCATTGAGGCGTTTCCGAATGCCGCGCGGGGTGTTGCCGGCCATTACCGGCGCACCTGCTTGAGCCAGGATCGGACTTCAGCCGCATCCCAGCGACGGACCCGTTCGGACAACGTGTAGCAGGGCGGCCCGATGTGCTCGCCCGTGGTTTCGCGGAGTGCAGCCCAGCGGTTGAGAGTCGCAGCAGAGACGCCGAGGAGCGCTGACACTTGATCTGCGGTTAGCAGCTCAGGAAAGCTGCCGGTGGATACGAGGGCCTCTCGGAGACCGTGAATCACCATGGCGTCACCTCGCTGCTTGGATTGAGTCGGACCACTCATTCACTGCTCTGTCCTTCCGGTGATCCTCGATCTTCCGTACTGCCTTGCAGCGGAGCGGATCTGATCGTCAGACCAGTAGTCGGATCGGACCTTGGTCGTGTGGCCGTCTTCGGCGATCACGTAGCCGGTACCCGGTCTGCTAGGGCTGATTCGGTCCGCGGGAGCTTTGTCGGCCATGCCGTCACCGAGGACCATCGTGACTTCCTCGCGGGATCGCAGTCGAAGCGCGATGGTCTGGGTGAACAGGCCTCGCATCGGCAGGACTTCCTTGCGAGGGTCCTGTAGGAACGCGGCAACCACGATGCCCAGCGCTCGACCTTTGGTGAGAATCCGTGACAACGAGGCGGCGGCTTCTTTACGTAGGGCCGGGTCGCTCATGTAGGCGGTCAGTCCGGCCAGTTCGTCGATCAGCAGCACGACTAATGGGGAGGCTTTGGTCGGACGGTGCTCGCGTGTGCGGCCGGCCATCTCGTTGCCGCGCTTGTCCATCAGCTTCTCCAGCCCGGCAAGGGTTTCCACGGCATCGGCCTCTGTGGTGGCGATCTTGGTGAATAGCCCTGCACCGACTGATAATTCGATGCCGTACTTTAGGTCAATTCCGATGAGATGAACCACTCCGGCGGCGACGGCAGGACCAAGCCCACCGGCGATTCCCCAGAAGATGGAACCTTTGCCTGCGTTCGAGCAGCCCACGGTGAGAGTGTGTCGTCCGCGCAAGGGGAGGTTCCAAGCGGAACCGTCTTCGCGGCGTCCGAGCGTGACTCGTGTTGTTGCGACTGCTGTTGGCGGCGCTGCGTGACCTATAGTCGACAACTGCTCTCGCATGACCAGCTCGATCCGCAGGGTTCCTGGCGAGATGACGACCGCCCGCGCCGAATGTGCGCCTGCGGCATCGCGGATCGATGGGACAGCCCGCTCCAAGTCTTCGACGGTCTGTCCCATCCGTGCTCGCACCGTGAGGCGCAGGGTGGTGTGAGACACGTCCGTTCCCAGTAGCTTTGGATGGAACCAACGTGTCGACGTGACCTGTCGCCCTTCCTTATCTCGACGCGTCACCTGCTCGGAGGCGGACAAGCCGCAGCGCTTGCAGAGCGTGTGCCAGGAGAGGTGAGCCCAGAGTCGCCAGCGCAGCAATCTGGCCGGTCTTGCGAATCGTTCCTCGTACATCTCGGGTGAGCGCAGTCTCCAGAAGATGAGCGCAACGCCGGTGAGTCCCATGATGATCGCCACCCACAGGCCGAGAGTGGTGAGGAAATTCAAGACGTGGTCGAGCCGGAACGGGGTGTCGGGATCAAACGGTGCGTACGGATCGGGATTCATGCCGATTCCCGGTTTGTCGCTGCGTTCGCGGCTGGCTTGCCCGGTGCCCTCATGTCGGAGGCTCGAAACGACCAGGCGATCCGGGAGAAGTCGCCCGACTTCTCGACGTACGGCAGCGCCATGAGCCCGTCGAAAACTACTGGGGTAAAGGGTGTCCCGCTGGAATTGGCGGGTGCAGACGGCTGCGTCGGTGATGCGAACTTGACCGTCACCGTTCGGCTGCGCTTCGGTGCGGCCGGATCACCGTCGAGCACTTCGATCTGCCACATCGGTAAGCCGGTATCGCGATCTCTCGCCTGCACGCGGTTCTCGCCGGAGGACTTGTCGAAGTCGATCATGGGCGTCACCTCGGATACGAGGAACGCGCCGAGGGAGAACACCTGATCGTGGCCGATCTGGAGCCATTTGGGGATGGACATTGCTGAGCCTTTCGAGTGGATTTGACTAGATGACTACTCAACCTAGTCGTCTAGAGGAGTAAGTCAAGCGTCCTGGCGCACTTGGTCGTTTCGCGACGTTTCAGCGCGCTGAGAAGTCGTATTCCAGCAGGTAGGCCGATGCGACCTTCACTGTGTCGCAGACTTCGACGGCCACGTCATTGGTGTCATAGGCCGTCCGAACCACGGTGAGAACAGGCGCCCCTGGCGGAAGTTGCAAGGCGCGGCGTTCTTCGGGGGTGGGCATTCGGGCGCCGACCTCTTCGGTGAATCGAGCCAGGGTGTGGCCGGCCTCTTCGAGGCGCGCATAAATGCCGCCTGGCCCGGTGTCGGTCTGTTCGATCTTGGTGCCCTTGGCGAATGTGGCAGGAATGTAGGAAGTCGCCGTTTCGACTGGCTTGCCGTCGGCAAGGTAACGCCGTGATCGAACCACCACTTCTTCATCGGCGTTCAGCCGAAGGCGTTCGGCAACAACAGGATCCGTCCTCTCTCGCGTAACGGTGATGTTGTCGACCTGGGGCGTGTAGCCGGACTTCTCGGCTTCGACGGTGAACGCCGCTTTCCCGCTGGCGCGATGTCGCCGAGCGAAGCGATCGGATGCGAGTCGCCGAATTGGGGGAGCTGACCTCACGAAGACACCCCGGCCATGCTCGGAGGTCGCCAATCCCTCCGAGCGCAGTTCCTGCACTGCCTGGCGCACTGTCATTCGGGCGACCCCGAAATGCTCAATCAGCGCGGCCTCGGATGGCAGGCGTTCACCCGCTTCTAGCTGGCCAGAGCTGATGGCTTCACGCAGCATGCTGGCGATCTGCCGATACGGCGGCTTATCGTCCGCCCGGTCGATCTGGCCAAGTTGCAGCACCTGAGAGCCTTCCCATACATGTCTAGGCGACTAGTCTAGGGAAACGACACGTCCCCTGTCACTAATGGAGTCGGCCGCAGAGGAGTTTTACGCATGGCAGCCACACCAAAACACTCGGTCAGCGTCGCTGGCATTGTGGTCCGCGACGACGGCCGAGTTCTAGTCATTAAGCGGGACGACAACGGGCACTGGGAAGCTCCCGGCGGTGTGCTCGAACTCGATGAGTCCTTTGAGGCCGGTGTTCGGCGTGAGGTGCTGGAAGAGACCGGACTTGAGGTCACCGTCGAACGGCTCACCGGTGTGTACAAGAACTTGACACATGGAATCGTCGCGTTGGTGTATCGCTGTCGGCCAGCGGGGGGCGCGCCCCACGCCACTGAGGAGGCTCGCGAAATCCGTTGGATGACAAAGGAAGAAGTGCAATCAGCGATGGTTCCAGCGTTTGGTGTGCGTGTGCTGGATGCCTTCAAGGATGCGCCTCAGTCGCGGGCGCATGATGGGGTCGATCTCATTACCCGGTGAACTCTGTCTGTTTGGGTGTGAGTTCAGATTCCACGGCACAGGGGCGCGCAACTCACGCCACATTCGCCGATTCTCTATAGCGGCGACGGGATTCAGTGTGGCGGCCCGCTGAGCGGTTCCCCGGGTTGAACCTCAACCGCATGCACGTGAGCTGTTCTATCGGTCGCTGATCGCGTGGCCGGACGTGTGACTGATGCAGTCGCCGAAATGCTCCACGGGGTTGAGTCGATAGGCCGGGGGTGTCGGGGCCAGCTCGTACCGTGTATTCCCATGAGCACCCCGAACCTGGGCCTGAACGCTGAGCAAGCCGAGGCATTGTTCAACCTCGCCAACAACGGGGTCTTGACGCGCATCGACCAACGAGGTGAGCGTGCCGGCGAACTTTTCCAGTGGGGGCTGCACCCGCGTACCGCGGAACCGGGGAGCGCACTCGCCCACGACGACGAGGCCTTCGCCGCGGCGTATCCACTGACGTTGGCCGGACCGCAGGCCGTCACCGAGCACGCGTTGTTCCCGGCGATGAGCGCCGCGGAGAGTCTGCACACGGTCGGGATTCTGGTTGCACGACGCAAGTCGCACCGCCAACCGCACGTCACCGAGATCTTCCAACTCTGCAGGGTGTCGATGGAGTGCGCGGCGCTGACCATCTGGCTGCTGGGCGACCCTGATCGCGAAGTGCGCAGGGACCGCTGCATGGCCGAGGAGATGGAGCAACTGGAACAGAGGCGCCGGTTCCTGGTGATCGGTGAACAGGACGAGACCGCCCGCCCTTCCCGCTACCCGAAGCGGATGGTCGTGGAGAACGCGGAGCACCGCCGCAAGTACAACGCGATGCTGAACGCGGCAAAGGCCGCCTACACATTCGAGAAGACCCCGCCGTTCACGAAGATGATCCGGGAGTCGGCGCAGTGGGTCGACTCCCACGTACCGGCACACGACGATGGTGAGATCGCCAACAGCGGTGTGGAGAACATCGCCCGGCAGTTCTACTCCTACGGCTCCAGCTTCATTCACGGCTACAAGTGGATGACGGACTACGGCCGCAGTGGCACGGTGTTCCCGTTGACCGCGGACGCCCTGGCGGTGACGCTGAACATGGCCGAATGTGCGGTGTGTCTTTTCGAGGCAGCATCACGCGCGCCCGGTGCCACACGACCCGAAGAGTCCTACCTCCCTGAGCGTTTTGAGTCCACGGTCGCGGCGTGGTCGGCTGAGTTGTTCAACTCGTAGCGCCAAGCTTTGCGTCGAGGAACGCGAACACCGTGCGCGCCGCGTTGATAGCCAGGTGCGCCTCGGGTTCGTTGAGCAACTCCTCGTTCGGGTGGGCGACGCTCGCGTTGTTGCGGAGCGGGTTGAGGGAATCGAGCACCGTCGCCATCGCGCCGAACACTCTCGCGACGTCGTCGCCGCGTGGGCCGCTGGCCGCCAGCGCTGGATGACTCTGTCGAAGAAGCTTCAGGGCCTTGGTCATGGTGGTCTCACGATCGACCTCGATGCCCACCGCCTCGCACAGGGCAAGAACGTGCCCATGCAGAGCGGTGTGTATCCGGTCGACGGCACTCGTCGCGCCGTTGGTGCGGATCAGCTCGTCGGCGTCGGCAAGTGCACGGACGACGACGGCCCGAGTCTGCTTGGGGGTGTCCACCCCAACCACAGCTGCGCCTTCCAGCCGCGCGATCCAGCCCTCCAGCTCCGGACGGAGTCGAGACCGGTTCGGGTGCTCGGCGTTGTCGTCGAATCGGTCGAGTACGCCGCGCAGGATCTTGGCCTGGTCGTGCGCCGACTGCGTGGACAGGATCTCGATGAATCGTTCCCGGGTGGTGCCGGGGTAGGCATACGGGTCGATGTCGAGGTCGCAGTACTCCGGGTAGAAGTCGGCGTGTGAGTTGTACGTGAAGTCGCCGAGGTATCCGCCGCTTACACCGATGTAGCGGTTGACGACCTTGATCACCTCCTGGCGCGAAAGGCTCACGCCACACTCATCTCGTCCGTCGCCATGCGCGGAGCGTATCGCCGCACCCGGACAGTCACGGCCCTTCGAGGCTGGCCCCGTCCCGAGCTGCGGATGCGCGCCGAGCTTGGGGTGCCCCTGGGTGGGAGGCGGACGACGCGGAGGCCTCTCGGGACGTATCGGCGCACGCAGCGCGGCACACCGGAGCTGTCGGCACGCGCTTGTAGGCTGCCGCCCATGCCAGGTGCGGACGCCGAGTTCGGCGATGTCTATTGGGTGACCAAGGAGGCCACCGAGAACCCGGCGCGCGTCGGCAAACCGGTCAGGCCGATGGCGTGCATGGCGGAGCGCCGCGAAGACACCACGTGGGCCGGTCTGCCCCGGATCACCAGCGACGAGAAGCCGGAGGATCGGCCCAGCAAGGCGATGCCCGAGATCCACGCCACCCGCCTGGGCACTGAGGGGTGGTGGACGGCTCGGTACATCCACCCGGTCTATAAGGCGGTCACCGGGCATGCCGGCAAGTGCGAGTACCTGGGCCAGCTGCCCAAGGACGAGGTGAAGGTGGCCCGAGAGGTCTACCGGGGCCGGCTGTACGACTCATGACCTGTACTCTGGCGATTCTTTTTGCAGCGACGACCGTGGGAGGTGAGCAGTGAGCAGTGGTGATCGTCCGGCTGGCATTCCGGCATCTGCGCACGAGCTCTGGGACCGCGGCGCGCAAACTCAACAGGTCCGCGCCGGCGACCTGTGGATCCTGTCCTGGGACGGCGGGGTCGTGGGGCTCGCACTGATCGCCGCCGCGAAGAACGGGTTCGTGTTGGCGTGGCCCGTGACGCTTCCCGGCGAGGTGGCGTTCTCGCCCGGCTTGGTCGTGGAGGACTCGCCGCTCGGCGTGCCCGTCAACGTGTGGCCTACACGGGAGACGGGGATCGGCAACCACCTCCTGGATCGCAGCCTGGGCCGGCTGCTCTCACCCGATCGGATCCCACGGATCTCCTTCGCGCTGGACGACGGAGACAACCCCGGACTGGCCTTCGCATCGGGCTCGGCCCGCGACGCCGCGAACGTCGACGCCGACCGGCTGATGGTCGATCACTGGACCGAGCTGTGCTTCAACGCCGGCGGCGCCGAGGAGGGTTTGTTCGTCAACTCGGAGAAGGTCAAGCAGGCCGGCGGCAACTCGCGGATCGTCGGTGAGGTGCTGGGACTGGCGCTGCCGGAGCTGCGGTCGCTTATGGACGGTGTCGAACCGATCTCCGCCGAGCAGCTCACCGCGGTCGCGGAGCGCCTCGGGGTCGACGGCGACTCCCTCGTCGGAGCCGACCCCCTCGCTGGCGTCGTGAGCGACATCGCCTCGCCGAGCTACAAACACGACATCGTGGCGCGTGCCGAGGCGACCGGCATCGGGGAGGCGGACATCCGCCGCCTCGCCCGTCGTGAGTTCGCCCTCGCTGCGCGCAACGACAGCGACGCACTGCGGGAGATCAAGCTGCGCGACGCCATCAACCGGGCCGGACGCGGCAGGACGTAGGCGCTGTGGACGGGTGGGACGACCTAGCAGCCGGGCGCGACGCCCGTGCGATCGCAGCTCGCATCATCGAGGAGACCACAACCTTCAACTTGGCGGCCCTGCGCGACGATCCCTTCGGGACACTGGTGCGGAGCACCGAGATCACGGTGGAGATCGAGGACGGCCTCGCGAACACGGGCTGTGGCGGAGGCGGCTACTACCGTCCTTCGCCGCCCACGATCCACCTGCACCCGGCGACCTCGCGCCGCGACAACTTCACTCTGCTCCACGAGCTCGGCCACCATCTGCAGCAGTCGCACGACCAGTGGGGGTTCGCGCTCATCGACATGGCCGACCGGGAGCGTCGCAAGGTCGAGGAGCAAGTGTCCGACCAGTTCGCCGCTCAGATCCTGATGCCGGTGGGTGGCGCAGACCTCCGTGACGCATCGTTCCACCCGGCGGATGTGATGGCCGGGCTCTTCGCCCGTTGGGAGGCCTCCCGTTCCGCGGTCCTGCAGCGCGTGCGCGAGATGCTCCCCACCGATTCCCGCTGGCTCCTGGCGGTCGCCGACCTCGACGGGGTCGTGATCACCTCTGCGAGAACCTACGACGACCCGCAGCCACCGAAAGGCTTTGCGCAGGAGGGGTTCAGGCGTGTTGCAGCCGAGGCGCTGGAGTCGGCTGTCCGGCGGGAATTTCATGAGGGCATCGAGTACAAGACCGGAGCGGTGCTCGACGGCATGCGCGTCGAGGCTGCACTCGACCATGAGGAGAGGTACGTCTTCATTGCCCTGCGGCCCACGACCGTGAACGGATCGGGAACCTGGACCTTCCCGGCACAGGAGTGCTCGAATCCGGTGTGCGAGGCGACATTCCAGCTGAACCGGTCCAGCGGCAGGTGCGAGACCTGCCAGGACTTCAAGTGTCCAGACTGTCACCGGTGTGGGTGCGCCACCGCCGCACGCCCTGTCGCCTGCACAATGTGCGGCCTCGTACACACTGGCGAGTGTTGATGAGTGCGGGCCATGGCCGGCCTCGACGTCGGTAGCTCCGAGTAACGTCGCCACCTATCGAGACGCCGGGAGTCGACGTGATCGAGCCGGTCGGTGGGGCGTTCGGGTAGCGACGGACCAGCTAGATCCCCTCGAAGAATGAGCTGTCAACCGATACGTCTTCCACCTGCCGTATCCGCGTGGTAACTCCCATGTCGAACTCCTTGAGAAGCTCGCACAGCCTGGACCCGTCGATGAGGTCGAGCGGCGGTGCACCGTCACGTGCGGCTTCTGCCTTGGCGTCGGCGGTGAACGTGCCGGTGGTGATGATGAGGCCCTTGTCGCCGCGGCCCGTCATCGCACCGCGGAAGTCGCGAACTGCGCCCGCTCCGACCGACCCGACGTAGCGCTTGCACTGGAAAAACACCGGGAAGCTGACCAGGGAGAGTTGGTACACGCCGATGCCGTCGATCCCACCGTCACCAGACTTCCCGGTCACCCGAGTGTTGGTGAATCCCGCTTCGCGGAGCAGTCGTTGCGCGAGCCGCTCGAAGGCCGCAGGCTCCATCCGCATCACCACGTCGAGTAGCTGGTCCTGCCACGAACTCTGTGTCGTCTCGAAGAACTCGTAGAGCTCGTCCTGCGTGTCGGTCTTGCGCTTGCGCTTGCGAGACGCGGCGATGTACTTCTGCCGTAGCGGCTCGATCTCGGATTCAGTGACCGTTCGGCCCGCTCCGGTGAGGCTCCACACCCCTCGTCGGGAGTTCTCGGCCAGCCCCATGCCTTTGAGATACGAGCGCGCCCAGGCTAGGCGATAGGCGATCTCAGTTCCTGGCCCGTCACCATGCAGGACTGCCTGTTGGTCCTCCGAGTAGTCCTCACGTTCGAGGAGGCGCTCCGTGATCTCGTCAATGGATCCAGAGTCTCCGAGGTCGCGCATCGCGAGAACGGCGGGCCAGAGGAGGTCCTGATACGGAGGCACGGCGGTCACAGCTTCGAACCTATGCGTCCGCCGCGGGGGTGTTGCCGATCGACATACCTGACACGGTCACGATCACCTGATTGCGGGTTCGCATCGACCCGGTCACTGGAATGCGGCAGACCGGCGAAACGGGGGGAGCACCTGGACAACTGCGACGCGGGTCCTAATAGGCTTCCGAGGACCGATGAACATGGAGCTGGAGGGACGGGCCTGGTGGCAAATGAGACCAACGTCCTCGATCAACTCATCGGCCGAATCGAGGGTGAAGCGCTTCGTGACCGCATCGCCCGCGAAGTCGACCTGCTTCGGGGTTCGCGGCGCTTCGGGATGGTCTTCGACCGCCACCTGCCCGAGTCGGTCCGGCTGACAGAGCACCCGATCCGCAAAGGCATCCGGGTCGCGCTGCGCGATGAGTCGTCCGCCGACACGTGGACGGTGGAGCGATTCACCGACCGCACCCGCGAGGTCGCCGTACTCAGCGGTGACGGCGGCGAACGCCTGGTGTCGGACCTGATCGTCATTCGCGAGTTCGGTGAGCCGATCTACCCCGGATTGCGGTCGGTAGAGCGCATCGCCAACGGTCCCGTAGACGCGCCGTGGCACTCGGTCATCAACGGCGAAAATTTTCACGCGTTGCAGGCGCTGCGGTCCACCCACCGCGAGAAAGTGGACCTCATCTACATCGATCCGCCGTACAACACCGGCAACGACGGCTGGATCTACAACGACCGGTACGTCGATCAGAACGACCGCGCGAAGTCGTCGAAGTGGCTGTCGTTCCTGGAACGCCGGCTACTGATCGCGAAGGACCTGCTGAAGCGGACCGGCGTGATCGTCGTCGCGATCGGCGACGAGGAGCATCACCGGCTGCGGATGCTGCTGGACCAGATCTTCGGCGACGCGAACTTCATCTCCGATGTGGTATGGCAGGGCGGGCGGAAGAACGACTCTCGGTACGTCTCCAACGGCGCTGACTACATGCTGATCTACGCACGTGATGAGTCAGCACTGGCTGCGCGAGAGATCCGGTGGCGTGAAGAGAAGCCTGGCGTTCACGAGGTCCTCGAACAGGGCCACTTGGTGTGGGGCGAACATGGCCCCAACGAGGAGGCCGCAACGGCGGCAATGAGGGCATGGTTCAATTCGCAGTCGAAAGACTCACCGGTGCAAGCACTTTCCCGCAATATTTACTTCCTGCCCGACGGGACGCTCTGTGGCGACGCAGACACCAGGAGCCCTAGTCCTCGCCCAAATCTCCGATATGAATTACTCCATCCGATTACTCGAAAGCCTTGCCGCATGCACCCGAATGGGTGGGCGTACTCGGAGGAGAAGATGCACCAGATGATCGCGGAGGGACGCATCATCTTCCGCGGCTCCCACAACGACTATGTCCGGTTCAAGCGGCCACTCGAATCTTCGTCTGGAAGCGTTGCGCCGTCGGTGTTCGATCGACAGAGGATCCACTCAGGACGGCATCTTGAGGGAGTGTTCGGGGATAAGCGGTTCCCGTTCCCCAAGGACCACGGAGTGTTGATGCGTTGGTTCAGGCTCGCGGCACCGGAGGACGCGATCATCCTCGACTTCTTCGGCGGCTCCGGCACCACGGCCGAAGCGGTGATGCAGCTCAACGCCGAGGACGGCGGAACACGCCAGGCAATCCTGGTGACGAACAACGAGATTGGGGCGACTGAGGCGAAGAAACTCCGCAAGGCGGGGCTTCATCCGGGTGATCCCGAGTGGGAGTCCCGGGGCGTCTTCGAGTACGTCTGCCGGCCGCGAATCTCGACCGTGGTGACCGGTACGCGGCCCGACGGCTCAACCTACTCAGAGGGTCTCGAAGCGAACGTGGAGATGTTCGACTTGACCTACCTTGACCCCGGGATGGTCCGCCGCGGACACGAGTTCGAGTCCGTCGCCCCGCTGTTCTGGCTCGAAGCGGGCGCACGCGGTGAGCGGATCGAGGAAGTCCCCGAGCAGGGCTGGGCGCTCACGGACTCCTATGGCGTGCTGTTCGACTTCGACATGCTGAATGCATTCGCCGCGGCGGTCACCGTAGCCGCGACCGGCGACCGAACTCCGTTGGCGCTGTTCATCATCACCGACTCTCCCGCGGAGTACCAGCAGGCCGTTAAGCGGTTGCCCGCTGGCATCGAGACGGTGCAGCTGTACGAGGACTACCTGTCGAACTACACCATCAACACCGTCGGCGGTGCCCGGTGAGATTGGAATTAGAGCCGTACCAAGGCACGGCTGTCGAGTCAGTGCTGTCGAACCTTGCGAAGGCTCGCGCCGGCTATCTGGAAGACGGCGAGCGCACAGCTGTCGGTCTCACCGCCCCCACTGGAGCCGGCAAGACGGTGATCGCCACCGCAGTGCTCGAAGGTATCTACAAGGGCACCCCGACACGGGCACCGAATCCGAACGTGACCGTCCTGTGGATCACGGACGACCGCGCGCTCAATGCGCAGACCATCAACAAGATTCACCAGGCGTCAGGGCAGATCGACATCAACGACATCCGGTTCCTCGGTGACACGGATCAGCGAACGCTCGAACCCGGCCTCATCTACTTCGTCCACATTCAGGCGATGCAGAAGAACTCCACACTGCACGCGGCTCGCCCCGACGGTACCAACAATGACAGGCGTACTCATGGCGCTTGGGAGATGATCGCCAACACGGTTCGCGAACGCGGCGAGGACTTCCTGGTGATCTGGGACGAGGCGCATCGTGGCTCCGGAACGAAGGGCACGGAACGGAAGTCGATCGCCGGCACCATCGTGGGCGGCGGCGTGACGAACATAGGCACGATCCAACCGCCAGCGCCTGTAGTGCTCGGCATCTCCGCCACCCCCGATCGGTTCCAGGCTGCGATGCAGGCCGCGGACCGCACCATGCGCCTGGTCGAGGTCAAAGCCGGCGACGTTCGTGAGTCCGGACTCCTGAAGGACCGCATCCTGCTGCGCAGCGTTGGTGAGTCGCAGTCGGCTGACAACACCATGCTCGCTCTCGCGGTCGAGGACCTGCGCACCGCCGATAAGGCGTGGCGTGCTCATCACGAGGCCACCGGGGACCGGCTGGTCGAGCCGCTGCTGGTGGTTCAGGTCGAGCCAAAGGTGACCGAGGCGCGCCTAGTGGAGCTGCTGTCGGTTATCGAGTCAGCGTGGCCGGAGCTCAGCGACTATGCCGTAGCCCACGCCTTCGGCGATCCGCACGGCCCGCTCAAAGTGGGCTACCGGAATGTGAGATACCTTCCTCCCGAAGCGATTTCGGGGGATGACCGGGCCCGTGTGGTTCTATTCAAGTCGGCGTTGACGACGGGCTGGGACTGTCCGCGGGCCGAGGTGATGATCTCCTTCCAGAACAAGGACAGCTACACCGAGATCGCGCAGCTGATCGGTCGACTCGTCCGCACCCCGTTGGCGAAACGAGTGGACGGTGACGACCGGCTGAATGAGGTGTCGGCCTACCTTCCCGGTTTCCGTACCGAGCATGTCGCCCGTGTCGTGAACGCGCTGACCGACGACGAGACGGTCGAGGTCGAGGTCCTCGTGGCACCCGTTTTGTGCAAGCAGTCGTTGACGGTGCCGACCGCGCTGTTCGACCTGCTCGACACATTGCCCTCCTATACGAGGCAGAAGGCGACGTTCAGCTCCCGCACTGCTCAGCTGATGCGCCTTGCCGCTGCGCTCACCGAGTACGACCTGGTCTCGCAAGGTTCGGCTAAGGCCAAACAGTGGATCGTCGACCAAATGCGTGCTGCGGACGGTCAGCGCAGCGGCGAGATCGATGCGAAAGTCGCGGACATCATGTCGCTGACCGTCTCGACCACGATGGTCGCGTTCGGCGAGACGGTCATGCAGAGCGTCGGCAAGTCCGATACAGCGACCAGCGAACGCGACCTGGAAAGCTACTTCCGGCGCGCTCAACGGCTGCTGCCGGACGGTTCTGCGAGCTGGTACTTCAACGACTTGTGCGACTCCGGGGAAGACGAGATCGATGCCTCGGCACGCCTGACGGCCATGGCCGAACTTGGGTTCAAGGACGTCATCGAGGCGCAGGCCGAGGCTCTCATCACGTCGTGGCGGGAGCAGTACCGGTCGGAGGTCGCCCGCCGGCCAAGGCATGTTCGTGAGCAGATCGAGCCGCTGTGGCATGTCGGCGGAGTGCCGATGTTGCCCACAACCGTCGAGCTGCGCGAGGTGTCCGCGGTGGCGACGGAGAAGGTACGTGGCAACGCGACTATGCCAATTGACACGTACCCCGCACACTTGTATGTGATCCCCGACGGAATGCCAAACGCCAGGCAGTTCCCGGTGGACACCTCAGGCTCGTCGTGGGAGAGGGAGGTTCTCGCAGCGGAGCTCGCCGCCCAGACGCTTGTGGGTTGGTATCGGAACCCGTCATCTGGCCGGCACGCTCTCGCGGTGTACTACCTGTTCGGTGGCAAGTACCAGCTCATGCACCCGGACTTCCTGTTCTGGCACGACGACGGCGACGGCGACTACGTAATGGACATCGTTGACCCCCACCGGTTTGATCTCGCGGACACTTCAGCGAAGTGGTCGGCCTTGTCCCAATACGCGCAGGACCACAAGGACCGGGTCCGCCGCTGCTTGGCAGTCGCGAAGGTCGATGGGAAGCTGCGGGCGCTGGACCTGACGACACCCGGCATCGGACAGCGGCTCGCAGAGGCCACGAACCAGGTGCTGATCGAGGCGATCTTCGCCGCGGAGGGCATGAAGTACCCATGACGCGTGACGGATCGCAGTAGGGACTGTCGCTTCGGCCACTGCACCAGTGCGGCTGCTTCGTCTCGGGCCACTGGAGACCTTACGATCCGTGCGCCCGAGGCTACGTCTCGCGGTCGCGGGGGTTGACTGGGTGATCCAGGCCCTTCCAGAACGCAGACCTCACGTCGTGCTGCTGGAGTAGTTCCGGCAGCACTGCCGGCAACTTCGTTAGGGACTACGGGGACGGTTTGATTGGTGCCCAGCTGGTGTGGTGGATTGGGCCTCAGCCGTTGTCCGGTTGAACGTCGATCACAGCTCGAGCTGCACTTCGATGAGCCAGTCCGAGTAGTCGGCGTCGTTTGTTTCTAGGTAGATTTCGCGCCATCGTGCGTTTCTGACGCTGGTTGTGTGGCCGTTCGCTTCAGCCCACCGCGCGATGGCCTGGTGGGCTTCATTCATCCCGTCGACGGCACCACGCCTGACCACCGATGCCACGGTAGCGGCGGGTAGATCGTGAACTTCGAGCCCAAGAACGGTTGCGGTGGGTGCCACGTATCCGACGTAGAGATTGAAAGTGTCATCCTCTACGTGGTGGCGCCATGAGATGGGCGCGGCGCGATCAGCTGAAGCGTTGGCCATGCGGGCGATCACCCGATCAAAGAGGGCTTCGACGTCGGCATCGGTGTCCGGGTCGATCCTCTCGCTTAGACCGATTACTCGTTGCAAGGGAACACTTTTGAGTTGAACGTTGGTGATTGGCATGGTCGACTCACTTTCGATCAGACGTAAGCGGGCTCGGACCCGGTCGAGTGTTTGTTGATCACGCAGCAGTCGGGATTCCAGGTCGATAGACCGCATGCGCAACATCCCGCTCAGCTCGGCAGGTGCCACGCCGTCGTTGAGGAGCCGCTTGACCTGCTGCAGCGTGAAACCGAGTTCCTTCAGTGCGACGATCCGATTCAGTTGTGCCAGTTGATCGTTTCCATAGGATCGTCGGCCAGTCGCGGGATCAACGTGGGCTGGGGTAAGGAGGCCGATGCTGTCGTAGTGCCGCAACATCCTGAGGCTCACCCCGCCTAGCTCGGCGAACGCCCCTATCGAATACATGGTGATCACCTTGGCCCATGACACGGTGTCAGGTGCAAGCGAACTCTCTAGCGGGTGTTCTGGCTGCGGGTGTGGGCAGGCGGTTTGAGCTGGTGCCGGTTTCGATGATGGTGCCTCCGAAGATGAGACGGTCGACGATGGCCGCACAGAGCCGTGGCCGGTGGCACGCCGATGTGTAAGTGATCGCGCAGCGGACCCGGACGACAGGTTGTCGGGACGAGCAGCCGACGCTCCTGGCGTTCAGGCCTTGGCTCGGGGGTGTCGCTCATTAACCAAGTTGCCAGGTGCCCTCCGCCAGCAGCGGCAGCAGGATCTCGGCGACCTCGGTCATGTTGTGTCGTGTCACCAGCAACTCCAGGATCTGTTCCGGGGTCTGTGAAGGATTGGCCCTGCGATTCGACATCTCTCGCAACGCACGTACTCCTGCATCGGCGTGCGCCGACACTGTGTTGGCGGCGAACTGATGTGGGTGCACGGTCTCGATGTCGGCCTCCACGAGCACGCTCGCTGTACTGAACCCGGCCCGGCGATCGTCGGTGACGATGGCGTCGGCTTTACCAATGATCGCGGCGTGGGCGACGTGGCCGTCATCAGGATCGTTGAGCCCGTAGCTGTACTCCCGGTCCTTGGGGGCTTTGACCTCCGAGCCCGGAAACGCCTGCTTCAGCTGATCTAAAAGGCGCCGTCGGCGGCCGGCACTATCGGTGATCCCGCGCTTGTCGTGAAGGCCGGCCAGTACGTAGTCCAGCTCGAAGAGGATCCCGGATCCCCACACGGGCGCGTAAGCCTCTTCGGTGGCCAGCTGCAGCAGGAAGTCGCGCTGAAGGCTCGGCACCAGGGCGCAGGTGTCGAGGACGGCGCGATACACGTGGGCGAGTCTTTCAGACGCCGGGGACGGTCAACGCTTGCGTTTCGCCTCGGCGAGTAACTCGGCGACTTCGTCGGCGTCGGCATCCGCGAACTCCGCCGAGCTCTCGGTGATGAACCGGTTGCGCCGGACGTGAAGCTCCTCGCGGTAAGCAAGGACATCGGCAAGCCGCAGCTTGCGACGCACTGCGCCGGGTACGTGCGCGTGCAACTCGCCGTCCTCGATGAGGCGAACCACCGTGGGGCGGCTGAGACCGAGGATCTCGGCGGCCTGCTGGGTGGAGATTTCCTGGTCGCGGGTCAGGATGCTGATCGACTGGCCGTGACTGAGTGCGTGGGCGACACGCTTGAGAACGTCGTAAAGCTGCTCGGTCAGTTCGACACGATCGTGTTCGCCCGCGCCGGACAGAAAGAAGGCAGGCTCGGGAGAAGTCCCGTGACGGGCCTCGTGCGCCTCCATGAAGCTGAGGACATCGGCAAGCCCATTCGCATCGGCCGGAACCGGGTTAACAATCTCCGCGGAGGCGCTGCTCATGGGTCTCACATCCTTTCATCTCACCGCTGGAACTCAACCGATCGTAGCAGGGTTACGAAAGTTACGAAAAGCGATTGGGGTTGAACTATGTCGAGCAGTAGAGCACCGCTCGCGTTACTGGGGAATCCACTCCTCGCGAGCCACTCAGTCCCATGCGGCCCGGAGTCACTAATCGTCTTCGCCGTCCTCCTCCGCGCCCTCGGGGCCGAGACACACCTCGGACGCTACGGCCGGTCTCCATAACTTTCCCCTCGCCGTGGAATCATTCGGACGTCGAGCGTCGGCTCGGGGAGGGACGGCGGGCCGATGGCGAGACCTCAGCGGTGGGAGCTGCTCCTGCGGGCGTCGCAGCAGGAGGCCCTGCTTGCAGTTTCGTTGTTCAACGACCCCGGCCGCGAGCGGGCGCTTGAGGGCTTCATCATCCATATGCACATCGCGTGGACTTATGCGTTTCAGGCGAAGTGGCTCCGTGCGGGAAGGGACTACCACGTTCTGCTCAGCGAGCAGCCCCGCAGGTACAAGTACATCAACGGAGAGCGCATGTCCCAATCCGTGGAGTGGTTCGTCAAGCAGGAGTTTGCCTGCAGCGCCGCTGTGCGGGCCAACCTAGAGTTCTTCATAGAGCTGCGGAACAAGATTGAGCACCGTCACACGGGAAGCGACGAAGCTCTGCGCACGGTGGTCAACGGCGAGTGCCATGCGATGTTGCTCAACTACGAGGCTTTCATCACCGAGTTTGCCGGAGCCAAGCACTCACTGGCCCACAGGCTGCACTTCCCCGTGTTCATCGGTGGGTTCACCGACCAGGGAAAGGCGGATCTGCTGAAGCTCACGAAGACCCTGCCCGCAGACCTGCGGCGATTCCTCGCCGAGTATGACGCAGGACTCGGTGACGAGGTGTCGCGTGATCCCCGGTACTGCATGCGGCTAACCGTCCTGCTGGAGAGCGGTAACCGAAAGGGCGACCTCTCCCTGCAGTTCGTCAACCAGCGCGACCTCACGCCGGAACAGCAGCGCGCCGCCGAGGAGATCGCCGCCAACGGCGGTCTCGTCATCACAAAGACCAGGACCCAAGTCGTCACGAACGCCGACAAGTTCAAACCCGGGCAGGTTGCAGAGCGAGTCGAATCCGCGATCCCGTTCCGATTCAAACCCTCACACGAGATGGCCCACTTCTGGCGGAAGCACAACGTCAGGCCGCCCAAGAAGGACCCGAACCCGAAGAACACCAGAGCCGAGTGGTGCGTCTACGACACTGCCCACAGCGACTATCTCTATACCGAGGCGTGCGTCAACTGGCTGATCAAGAAGTGCGCAAATGAGAGTGGATTCCGCGAGGCGACCGGGCTAGAGCCCCGGCGCAAACCCGCGCCGCGTTCCACGGCCTCCGCTCAATT
The DNA here is from genome assembly GCF_004745805.1 of Mycolicibacterium sp. CH28. Classification (GTDB taxonomy): domain Bacteria; phylum Actinomycetota; class Actinomycetes; order Mycobacteriales; family Mycobacteriaceae; genus Mycobacterium. Next base: position 88,074 of record NZ_SRLQ01000013.1, read on the forward strand.
CGACGATGACGGCGGCACGAGCGGGTAGGCGACCCAGCTGAGCGATTCAATTTTTTTGGGGCGGCGCTAAACGTATGTCTGTGCCCATACGGTTGGACCATGGATAAACAACTTTGGCCCACAGCTCCGAGCGGACACCTTGAACCAGGCGTGCCTGACTTCCCACGATGGGGCGAGGCAGCCCCTCTTGTCGCACTATCCGAACGTCTGTACTCGAAAACGTGCACGTTGGCCAGCGATATCGATGACTTCGGAACCCGTGTCAGCGATCCCGCGGTGGTCAATCACCTTGTCATCCGGCTGGCTGGCACGGGTTTGAGTATCGCCGAGATACTCCACTCTGTATCCGGGAAGCTGGACCGATCACTGATCGACCTGGATCACTGGCCAGATGTGTTGGGCGCGTTCGATGACGCTCAGCGTGCGTTCCGCGATGCCTGTGGCGCAGCGCAAGCCGCCATCGAGGTCATGCGCAGTCACACGCAGACGCCGCGCTGAGGAGACGGGTGACTCGTCGTAGCCGCACCAAATAAGGCGGTCGCGAGTTGGGAGGCGAAGGCCGGTCCGTTGTTCGCCAACGCGTAGCCGCCGGCGAGGCCACCCTGATTGCAGAGCGTTCGACGTCGCTGAACCAGACGGTGCGCCACAACGCCGGTTTCACGATCAACGCGCGGGACCAGGCGCGTGGCCGTGCGCGGCACCACGGCAGTGGGGAAGCGGCTAGCCGAATCGCTGTACACCGCTTGGCTGCGCGACCATCGCCGCACGATGCGTCGCGCAGTCAAGTACGTGTCTAGTGTTACCTCCACGACGGCAACGGCTTTCTTGAGTCCGTAAACACCCCAGAACCGGCCCGGCCCGCGGCCGGACTGCCGCCATAGTTCCGGCACGATGTGCTGATACTCCTTGTAGCCATGCAGGTTTGGCGATGAGTGCTTCGTGAAGTAGATCGCCAGCCGTTTCGGGTCGCACGCCTTCAGCCCGCTTCGAACATCGATGGCCGTTCCGGCAAGCCGGTGCCTAGCTTTCTGCACCGGATCGGGATGGTCGACGATTCGTGCCCAGGTGTCGGAGAGCCATTGAGCGAAGCCTCGCCCCGAACGGCCTGGCGAAAGTGGCGGAGCCATCCATAGGTGAATGTGCGGGGCGCCGCGCCGCTGGAACTCCAGCTTCCAGATGTAGCGTGCGTGTTCGCCGTACTCGCGTTGGAAGCGCTTGCGCCACAGCACCATGTGCCGCTTCACGCTGGCCCCGTCTGGGGCAACAATCTCCCAGTCGCCGGGGTAGGTGAGCGTGACCATCGCAGGGACGCGGCCGGATTCGACCAGTGGTGTGTAGTCGAGTTCGGCGAAGGTGCGGCACATCGACGACCGTGACTTTCGGGACCACTCTGTGATGACAGCGCCAGTACCAGACTGCTCGCTTCCCGTAGGACTCCGTCGTGTCAAAGACACGACGGCCCGATGATCGTCCCCGGCTGCCAGCTCGTCCTTGACTCGAAGTTCGGCATCGTCAACGTCACGTTGGTGATGCGCGACGGCCCGTTCGGCGGTCTTCTCGACACGAACAGGATTGGTCCAACTGAGTCGCACAACACCAGGCCCGACGGTGATGCGGAACCGTCCGGATTCCGGCTCGACCCCGCGACGGGCAGCACCAGATGCCCACGGTGCCGCCGGTTCGAACAATGCCGCAGCAGCGGTGACCATCTCGGCGCTCGGGAACCGCAGCCCCAACGCGTCGAGCGCCCGCAGTTCCCCAGTCGCGGTCCCGTCGTCGACCGACTCGCGGACATTTTCGGCACATATAACAAGCCCGCCGGCCGCCGCCGGGTTGAGGACGGGTGCCTCGGTCGACGTACGGCCGACCGCTGGCGCTCTCCCGCACTGCGGCCTGGCGGCCTCGGGCGCTCGCGACCTCCCGTCCACCGAGGCACCCGGAGAACAGGGCCACAATGGCGGGCCGTCAGGTCCGGATGTTGAGCCGCCAATCGACGACGTCGACCCGGTGGTTGATGATGTGACGAAGGGCATCGGGGTACCTGCTCCCCGGAGCCGCTGAGTCCGCCCGCAACGCAATCGGCGGCACGACAGCTCCTGGTCGGGAGCGCAAGCACCGTGTCCGGTTTATGTCCGTTCGTCAGACGAACTGACTACGTCAGCGCAGCTCAATGCGGCGCATACGACGCACAGAATCAAATAAACCGCAGGTCAGCGGCTATCCTGTCCGCCTGAAAAGCGGAAGGTCGCCGGTTCGATCCCGGCCCTGGCCACCAAGCATCGCGGTTGGTTAGCGGTCTCTTGAGAGACGATCCCGCTCAGCGGAGACGTCGAGATGGCGTCTTCAAGGCCAAATCAGGACCAAGTCTCCGTGGGTCTGAGGTCGACTCCAGCCCGAGCGAAGTGCCAGCGCGGCGGCCGAAATCTAGGCCAGAGGCGATGCGTGGATTGCTCAGAGTCCCAACGACGCGCCGGCCAGCGGCCAAGTCACCTAGCACTGGTTCGCCCGACGAATCGGTCCCATCAACCCGTGCAGGTTCCACTGCCCACGGACGTCAGACGGCTGCGGGCGAGGCCGTGACGCGCCTTTCCGGACGATAGAACACGCCATGGCTGGAGCTCGTCGCCCACTGTTATACGAGTAGGTGGATGGGACAGCGGTGCGTTGGGCCGCAGTGTCCGACTACTGCGGTGGAGGAGTTTTCATGGGTGACGCACTCGGGCTTGGCATAACGCACTATCCACTTCTGGCCGGAGTGGACGAACACATGGCCGACCTGCTCAAGGCTGCCTTGCAGGACCCGGATATCCCCGCCGAGGCGAAGGATGTCGCTAACTGGAAGCCGCTGGCTCAGCAGGAGTGGGGCGACGACGGTGGGACGAAGGCCGCCGGTGTCCACCGGCAACGTCTGCTGGACGGGTTGACGAGATGCCGTGCAGAGCTCGACGCCTTCAAACCCGACGTCGTGCTGGTGTGGGGCGACGATCAGTACGAGAACTTCCGTGAAGAAGTAATCCCGTCGTTCTGTGTCCTGGTCTACGGAAACACGCGGTTCAAGCCGTTCGGCCCATTGGACTTCCTGAAGATCCCGAACGTGTGGGGTCTGCCGAGCGATCAAGAGCTCGAGATCCAGGGTTCCCCGGAGTTCGCCAAATCGTTGGCCCGAGACGTGTTGGGCCACGGTGTCGACGTGGCGTACTCCTACGAGAAACGCGAGGGGCTCAACTTTCCTCATGCGTTCGCGAACACCCAGGTCTTCCTGGATTGGGACTCGGCCGGTGCGAACTTCCCCTATCCGATCGTGGCCCTCGCGGTCAACTGCTACGGCGAACATGTCATCGCCCGCAGAGGCGGCTTCGCGCCGTTCGCTTCGATCGAGGGTGAGACCCTGGACCCGCCCGGACCCACACCGTTGCGGTGCTTCGAGTTTGGTCAAGCTGTCGCGAAGTCGGTTCAGAACAGCGACAAGCGGGTCGCTCTGGTCGCTTCGTCGAGTTGGTCGCATGCGTTCCTCAACGACAAGGAATGGCACATGCGACCCGACACCGAGGCCGACCAGGTGCTCTACGACGCGCTGGTGGCGGGGGACTATGACGCCTGGACCAAGGTGACGACAAAGGAAGTCGTGGCTGCGGGCCAGCACGAGATTCTCAACTGGTTCTGCCTGCTCGGTGCGGTTTCCCAGCTCGGTTTGAAGCTGGAATGGAGTGACTTCGTCACTACCGAGATCTTCAATTCGAACAAGGCCTTCGCGGTCTTCAAATAGCGCCGGGAAACAGCGCGCCGATCGCGGTCCTTCGCTCGTTGTCGGTCAGCCCGCGTAGGTCGGCGCGCCCGAATTCAGTGACGACCACGTCGACGGCCCAGCGCGGGGTGGACACCGGTGCTGAGAGGCGATCGACGAGGGTGGAGCGACCATTACGGACCGAAGGCAGCGCGATGATGCTCAGACCGTGCACCCCGCGGCTGCCAGAGATCGCGTAGTCCGCGTGTCCGCCGATGCCTGATATTCGTCGCGTCCCGACCGCCTCGACATTGATCTGTCCCAGCGAGTCGATCTCGAGCGCGGTGTTCACCGCGACGAGGTCGCGTCCGCTGAGCCGGGAAGAGTCGTGTGTCACCTCGATGCGGTCCAGCACTTCCCGGCCGCTGGCCCACTCGTACAGCCGAGGCGATCCCACGAGGTACGTGCCGAGCGGTTGGCCAATCAGAAGGCCGCGATCGGCGAGGTCCACGACGGCATCGGTGATGATGCCGGAATCGATGCCCACCGGCCGGTTGAGGGCTCCAACGAGGGCCTCGCCGATGGCGCCCGGACCGAATTGGATCGCCGCGCCAGCCGGTACGAGCTCGGCGAGTTCGGCTCCGATGCGTGTGGTGGCCTCGTTCTGGCGTGCACGGGCGACGTTGATGGGCGCGCGCCGGGTTTCGCCCACAACCGTGAGTTTCTCGGTGTCCACCAGCCCGGGACGCGCGGCGTCTGGCAGATCGTCATTGATTTCCACCAGGCAGTGCCGGGCGTTCGCGGCGGCTGTGGCGATCCAGGACACTTCGCTCCCGAGTGCGAGCCCGCGCGAGGTTCGGCGGGCGCTGAGGACGACGGTGTCGGGCCGCCAGGCGCCGGCAAGGAGAGCTGGCAGCTGCGAAACGGTCGCGGGCACGTATTGCACTGTGCCGTCGGCTATTCCAGCCGCAGTGCCGTACCCCGCCATGAACGTGCGCACCTCGGCGAAGGCGGTGAAGTCCAGACCGGGGGGTGGTTCCAGTAGCCACCCGGTGATGAGGCGGACGCCTCCCGCCTCACGTGCCGCGGCGCAAAGATCGGCGCAGACCTCCGAAGGTGCGCCCGCGCCGTCGGCGAGAGCCACGGTGCTTCCAGGTCGAATTGCCCGGCGTAGCAAGTTATTCGGCACGTGCAACCTCGTTCGAAAGAGAAGGATCGGACCGCTGTTTGGCCGCCCGGTCATGGCACATATTAATGACTATGATAATCATGAAATGAGCGATGTAAACGATCTCGCGATAGGCCGGCATCCGGAGGTATGGCTGTGAATTTCTCCTTCGACGGTGAACAACGGGAGTTCGCTGCCACGCTGCGGACCGCGCTGACTGACCGGGCGCCCGTGTCACGGTGGTTGCAGTCCGATGCCGGGGCGGCCACGGACCCGGCGTGGTCGCTTCTGGTCAACGATCTGCAGGCAGTGGCGGCGGATGTCCCCGAAGATGCCGGCGGGCTAGGTCTGTCGGCCGTGGAGTTGGCGATCATCGCCGAGGAGCTCGGGCGAGTGGTCGCGCCGGCAGCGTTCACCGGTGGGGTGGCGCTCGCGCAGGGGCTGCTCATCGAGGCGCTGAGATTGCAGGGCCCGGGCGGGTCGGCGGCGAAGGCGCTGGCCGATTCCGTTGCCGGGAGGCGACTGATGCTTGGCGCGGCGCCTGACTGCCCGCGGACTCAGCTGACTCTCGATGAGAATTTCGGCGTAACGGGAACGTTCGTCGCACCGGTTGGTGCGGTCGGTGCGGAGACGATCGTGGCGATTGCCGACACGTCGGGCGGGTCGGCGCTGGTGACCATCGACGCGGCGAGTGCGGAGATCACAGCGCTGGCGGGCATTGACCCGTCCGCGGGTTCAGCGCAGGTCTGCTTGGTTGGCGCGCCCGCCACGGTCGTACTGCGTGACGGCGTCGACCAGGCACAGGCGTGGGCTCGGCGACGGGCGCGGGTCGTGCTCGCCGCCGAGGCACTCGGGGGCGCTCGGGCCTGCCTCGATATGACCGTCCTCTACGCCACTCAGAGAGAACAATTCGGCACTGCGATCGGTGCCTTCCAGGCGGTGAAGCATCGACTTGCGGATCTGCTCGTCGAGACCGAATTGGCGGCATCAGCGGTATATCTGGCCGCCTGTGAGCTTGCCACGCGCGATGATTCGAGCGAGCTGTCGAGCCGCGCGGCCGTGGACGTCGCCACCAGGGTCTTCCAGCAGGCCGTGCGGGACTGTATCCAGCTGCATGGTGGGATGGGCTTCACCTGGGAGCATCCCGCCCACGTCTATCTGGGGCGCGCCGAATTGCTTGCGGCCGTGCATGATTCCGTGGGCCAGGCCCAGAGGTATGACCTGATCCGGCCTGAGCGTTCGACGCAGAACTAGGTATCTATGAACATAGTAGCTATAGTTAGGTCCTCCCCTGGCTGGCCGAGGGGGCCGTTCGACGACGAGGAGTATTCGTGACGCTGACCGACACCGATCGGGAGCAGCTGGTCGCACTCGTTCGCGATTTCGCGGCGGGGGAGGTAGCCCCACGCGTGCGCGACTACGACCGCGACGAGCACATCCCGATCGAGATACTCCAGAAGATGGCCGAATTGGGCTTCTTCGGGGGCACCATCGCCGAAGAGTGGGGTGGGGCGGCGCTGGACCACCGAACCTTCGCCGCGGTCATCGAAGAGATTTCGCGGGTTGACCACTGCCTCGGTGTGCTTCTCAGCATGCCCTCCGCGCTTGTGGGTGGAGGCATCGAACGCTTCGGTACCGATGAGCAGAAGGAGCGTTGGCTACGACCGCTCGCCCAAGGCACGATCTTCGGCGGCGCGGGAGTGACCGAGCCGCAGTCGGGGTCCGACGTCGCTGGGCTACGCACCACCTACGTAGAAGACGGCGGCGGTTACGTCCTGCGCGGTGCGAAGACCTGGATCTCCAATCTGGACATCGCCTCGTTCTTCGTCACCTTCGCGACCCACGACCCGTCGCTGCGGCAGGCCGGCATCACTGCCTTCATCGTGCCCAGGGACACACCCGGTGTCTCGGTCCACCCGTTCAAGAACAAGATGGGTTTCCGTCCGATGTGTTCGGGCGAGCTCGTGCTCGACGAGGTCAGGCTGGGCCAGGAGGCGCGGTTGGGCGACATCGGTGGTGGCTTCGCGGTCGCCATGACCGCCGTGGAGAAGGGGCGACTGTCGGTGGCCGCGCGGGCCGTCGGTGCTGCCCAGAGCTGCCTCGATGCGTCTGTTAAGTACGCCCGCGAGCGAGTGGTGCGGAACAAGGCGATCGGCGAACATCAGATGATCCAGAAGAAGATCGCCGACATGGCCACTGAGATTCGTGCCGCCCGGCTGCTCGTGCAGGACTGCGCCGACGCGCTCGACCGCGGTGAGCGCGCCCGCCAGGAGACGAGCATGGCGAAGATGTATGCCTCCGATGTATTCCAGCGGGCGGCCACCGAGGCCGTGCAAATCCATGGCGCCTACGGGATCTCGGACGAGTTTCCGGTGGGCCGCGCCTACCGAGATGCCAAGGTCTTCCAGATCGTCGAAGGCGCGAACGAGATACACCGCACGCTGATCGCCAGGGATCTGCTGTCGCCGAGAGAAGCGCGGGCGTGACCGCGATCGAGTCGTTCGGGACCTATCTACCCATCTGGGAGGACGGCGGCGCCCGCGTCCTGGGTCCCGACGAGGACATGCTCACCCTTGCGGTTGCCGCCGGTCGTGCGGCCCTGACGGGCGCCGACGAGTCGGCGGTATCGCGTGTGGTGCTGGTGTGCGCGGAGCCGGATTACCTTTCCGGCGCACCGTTGCCGATCTTGACGCGGGGACTAGGCCTGGGTGTGGGCATCCCGGTCGAACTGCGGGTCGGTGGAGCTCCCGCCGCGTTGGACGCCACCGCCCAGTCGAATCCGGGAACCGTGGTGATCGGTGTGGAGACCGGCAGGCGGCCGGGCGCCGCTGCCGCGCTCGTCGGCACCGGCGGCCTGCGGGTAGAGCAGCCGGTTTCGGTCAACCACAGCTTGCCGATGCGCGTGCACGCGTCCGGGTCCGCCGGCGTCGACGTCTATGCCGATAGTCGCGTGGAGCGTGAACTCGGTTGGCGTCCAGTGCTCGAACAACTGGTCGGTGCCGGCGACGAGCCTCCGGTGCTGGTGGGCCCTCCGCCCAAGGAGGCCGGGCGCCTCGGCGGCCGTCCCGCGACCGATGCGCCCGAAGGCGCGGCGGGTGCACTGTTCGCGCTGGCCCGGATGGCCGAACGACTCGAGACCGGCCGGATCGTCGCGCTTGACTCGGGGATCGGCGTCGCCGCCACGGTAGCCGCCGACGGTGCCGTGCGCGTCGTGCACGACGTCTGTTCGGCGGTACCAGCCGCGCGCCGCCCGCGACTCGTCGGTGCGCCGCTGACGATTCCGATGTCGATGCCCAGCTATGGCCGCGCCGTCGAGGAGAAGGTCGGTCTGATCGGCTGGCGCTGTCCGGACTGCGGAACGGAGGCCTATCCGCGCCGCGACCTGTGCCTGGGCTGTCGCCGCATGAAGGGCAGTGAACCGTTCGCGCTGCCGCGGCGCGGCGAGGTCTACTCGGTGGTGACCGTCCACGCGCCGGTCCCAGGTATCCCGACGCCACGCGGGCTGGCCGTGGTGTCGTTGCCGCCCACGTCCGTGCGGGTGTTGGCCCACGTGACCGACACCGTCGCCGACGGCTGTGCCATAGGTGCTACCGGTGATCTGCTACTGCGGCTGGTGGCCGTACGGGAAGGTGTGCCCGACTACGGCTATGCCTTTCGCCCCGATGCGTCCGATGAAAGCAAGGAGGTGACGAGCGCATGAGGTCCGTGGCAATCGTGGGCGCCGGAATGGTGCCGTTCGGCGAACTCTTCGAGACCGGCATGAAGGAGATGCTGCCGCAGACTATGACTGCCGCGCTTGCTTCAGTCGACAACGGCATGACCGCCGACGAACTGCAGGCGGCCTGGTTCGGCAACCTCCAACCCAGCGACGGCTTCCCCGCGGGCGTGCTCGCCGACTCGTGCGGGCTCCTCGACATCCCCGTCACCAGGGTCGAAAACCAGTGCGCCACAGGCAGTGACGCGGTACGCAACGCAGCCATGGCGATCGGCAGCGGCCAGGTCGACATCGCACTGGTCGTCGGGGCTGACAAGACCCGGGAGACCTCCACCCTGTCGACATTCTGGGACTGGATGGGAATGGCCCGGGACAAGGCGTGGGACTACCCGCTGGGTCTGATCGCGCCAGCCAGCTTCGCGCTGCACGTCGCCCGATTCATGCACGAATACCAGGTACGCCCGGAGCATCTGGCCCTTGTTGCGGTGAAGAACCATCACAACGCCGTCTCGAATCCGATGGCCCACTTGCGTTTCGAGGTGACCGTCGGTCAGGTGTTGGCCGCGCCGCGCGTGGCAGGACCGTTCGGCGTACTCGATTGCGCCCCGCAGAGCGACGGCGCTGCGGCCGTCATCCTGGTGGCCGAGGAGCTGGCCGGCCGTTACACCGACAAACCCGTCTGGGTGCGCGGCTTCGGACTGGCACTCGACCGGGTGATGCACGCGCACAAGCACGACATGACGATGTTCCCCTCCACGGTGCGGGCCGCGAAGGCGGCCTACGCGATGGCCGGGGTCGGCCCGGCCGACATCGACGTCGCCGAGGTTCACGACTGCTTCTCCGGCATCGAGTTGATGAACTACGAAGATCTCGGCTTCTGCGGTCGCGGTGAAGCCGCCAAGCTGATCGAGGCCGGGGAGACCAACCTGCACGGGCGGCTGCCGGTCAACCCGAGCGGTGGCCTCAAGGCCAAGGGCCATCCGCCGGGCGCAACCGGCGTTGCCCAGTGCGTCGAGCTGTTCGAGCAGCTACGCGGCCATGCCGCCAACCAGGTGCCCGACGCGCGGTGGGGTCTGGCACAGAACGTGGGCGGCCCGACGGCCGTTTCGGCCGTCACGATCCTGGAGGCGACCCGATGACCGGCACCGCTGCAGTCGTCACAGGCGCAGGCCAGGGCCTTGGTGAAGCCATCGCCGCGACGTTCGCCGCAGCCGGGCGCCCGGTCGTCCTGTCCGACGTGGACCCCGAGCGGGTCGAGGCGGCCGCGGCCGCCATCCGCGCCGCCGGTGGTAGGGCGGTCGGTGTGTGCGGGGATGCCGCCAGCGAGAGCGACGTCGAGGTGCTCGCCGCGCGCTGCCTCGAGGAGTTCGGACCCGTCGGAGTGTGGGTCAACAACGCAGGTATCAGCCGCCCGGCGATGCTCAAGAACATGACGGTGGCCGATTTCACCGCGGTACTCGACGTCCATGTTCGCGGCACCTTCCTGGGGCTGCGCACCGCCGCACGGCAGATGATCGACAACGAGGTGCGCGGCTGCATCCTCAACGTCACGTCGTCGGCAGGCCTGCAGGGCACGATCGGTCAGATCAACTACTCGGCGGCCAAGGGTGCGATCACGGCGATGACGAAGTCGGGCGCAAAGGAGCTGGCCCGCTACGGAATTCGCGTCAACGCCGTCGCACCGGTCGCCGCCACGCCGATGACTGCAACCATCCGCACCGACGAAAAGCTGCAGGCGCGTTACCTGGCGAACATTCCGCTGGGGCGCTTCGCCGAGCCGGCCGAGGTTGCTTCTGCCTTTGCCTACCTCGCCAGTCCCGCCGCCGATTATGTCACCGGGCAGGTGCTGTGCATCGACGGCGGCCTGTACATGGCGAGCTGACATGGACCTCCGGTTGACCGCCGACGAGGCCCGTTTCCGCGATGAGCTGTGCACGTGGCTCGATCGCGCCGAGGTGCCCGACGGGCTGCGCGACTTCGGTTCCACTCCTACTGCAGACGACGTGGAACCGGCTCGCCTGTGGCAACGTCAGCTCGCCGATGCCGGCTGGGCGGCGCTGTCCTGGCCGGCCCCGCACGGACGTGGCGCCTCACCCGCCGAACAAGCCATCTTCGCTGAGGAGATGGCTCGCCGGAACCTGCCTCGTCAGCTCAGCTTCGTCACCATCGAATTGGCTGGGCCGATTCTGTTGCGACATGGCCGGCCGGAACAGGTCGACACCATGGTCGCGCCGATGGTGCGGGGCGAGACGATCTGGTGCCAGCTGTTCTCGGAACCCTCGGCGGGGTCTGACCTCGCCTCGTTGCGTACCGTCGCGGCACCTGATGGCGACGGCTGGCTGGTCAACGGCCAGAAGATCTGGACCAGCGGAGCGCACTACGCCGATTGCGGCCTGCTGTTGGCGCGGACCGATCCCTCCTTGCAACGGCACCGCGGGCTCAGCTGCTTCGCGCTACCCATGGACCGCCCCGGCATCGAGGTGCGCCCGATCCGCCAGCTCGACGGTGAGGACAAGTTCAACGAGGTGTACCTCACCGACGTTCGGGTGACGTCGGAGGATCTGCTCGGTGCGACGGGGGACGGCTGGAAGGTCGGCTTGTCGGTGCTGGGTAGCGAACGTCGGATGCTCGGCTCGGTGGCCATCGGGCTGAAGAACGAACTATGGCGCCTGCGTGAGCAGTTGGAGGGAAGTGGTCGAGACGACGCCCTCTTCCGCGACCGCTGGGTTGCCGTGTACACCAGGGTCGAATTGCTGCGATGGACCTGGTTTCGGTTCCTGTCCGAGGCCGGCGCGGGCGGCAGCGACATCGACTCGCGCACATCGGTGCTCAAGCTCGTCTCCTCGGAGCTGCAGCAGGAAGTCGGCCGGCTGGCTCGTGACGCGCACCGTGGTGCTTGGGCGCTCGACCCGCAACATCAGGGGTGGCGCCAGAGCTTCCTCGGCTCGCACGGCGCCACGATCGCCGGGGGCACCTCGGAGATCCAACGCAACATTCTCGGCGAGCGGGTCCTCGGGCTGCCTCGATGAGTCACGCCGCTGTCCGCCGGTCACCCGTTTAGGTCCGGCCACCGATAGAAAGGAAACGCTGCCATGGGTGCAGTTGACTACTGGTGCAACATCTTCACCGACGAAGGCATCAAGCACACGTTCGAGGATCCGCCAGAAGTGGCCGACGTCGTCAAGTGGTGGGGCCTGAAGTTCGTAGGTAAGACCGTCGAGGAGTTCATCGCCTACATGGACGACGCGAACGTCGACCAGGTGCTCATCCCGTCGGCGAAGATGGCGTCTTACCAGACGCGCCAGCTGATCTGGAATGTCCAGGAGGAACAGGTCCGCGAGCTGGCCGAGGCGGCGCCGGGCCGAATCTATGGACTGTTCGGCATCGACCCGTATGAAGGCATGACCGGGGTGCGCCGACTGGACGAATCGGTCGGTGACGGTGTGTTCGTCGGGGCACACCTGCATACCTACGGCTTCGGCCTGCCGCTCAACCACCGCAAGTACTACCCGTTCTACGCCAAGTGCGCCGAGCTGGGCGTGCCGGTCGTCATGCAGGTGGGTCACTCGGCCGAGCGGATGCCTTCGGAGCTGGGGCGCCCCATCCTCATCGACGACATCGCGCTGGACTTCCCGGAACTCACCATCATCGGTGCGCACACCGGGTGGCCGTGGGTCGAGGAGATGATCGCGCTGGCGTGGAAGCACCGCAATGTCTACGTCGGAACCTCAGCGCACCACCCGAAGTACGTCGACAAGGCCCTGATCACGTTCGCCAATTCTCGCGGCAAGGGCAAGGTCATGTGGGGCACCGACTACCCGGTGATGGACTACAAGGATGCGCTTACTGCCATCGACGGGCTTGGGCTGAAGGACGAGGCCAAGCAGCTGTTCATCGGTGATGCAGCGCGCGCTGCATTTAAGATCTCGTGATCGGGGGTGACGGCGCATGGGTGAGACAGATGGCTTCGAAGCGAGCGAGGAGCAAGAGAGCCTGCGCGCCGCGGTGCGTCAGCTCGCGCGTAAGAAATATGCACCCACCTACCTCGCCCGGTCAGCGGCCGGCGAATTTCCGTGGGACGTCTTGGCTTCGTTGGCTCAGCTTGGCTTGACCTCTCTGCTCACCACCCCGGATTATGGCGGACCGGAGCGGCCCGAGTACGTCGGTGCTGGAATTGCCTGCGAGGAACTGGCATACGCCGACTTCAACGTCGCCAACCTCCTCATCCCAACGCTGATCACCTCCTACATCCTGACCGAGTTCGCCCCCGACGAACTTCGCAACCAGTGGTTGCCCGATCTCGTCGCGGGTCGTTCGTACATTGCTCTGGGCCTGACAGAGCCCGAGACCGGTTCTGACGCCGCGGCGCTGAGCACGAAAGCCGTTCGGGTCGAGGGCGGTTGGCGGATCAGTGGCGAGAAGACCTCGATCACGGCGGTACCGCATGCCCAGGCGTGCATCGTGTTCGCTCGTACGTCGCCTGACGGGGCCCGCGGTGTCAGCGCGTTTCTCGTTCCGCTCGACTTGCCCGGCATCAGCCAAGCCGTGATCCCGGACCCGGGATGGCGGGCTATCGGGCGCGGCAGCATCGCCTTCGACGACGTACTGGTGCCCGACGAGGCGATGATCGGTGCGCCAGGTGCGGGTTTCACCAACGTGATGGCCGGGTTCGATTTCACCCGACCGCTGCTCGCCTTGACCGCGATCGGTGCGGCACAGGCGTCGATCGACGACGCGGTGGCCTACGTGCAGCAGCGGCGCACGTTCGGTGCTCCCCTTGCCAGCAACGAGGGTATCTCCTTTCCGCTGGCCGAGCATTCGACGAAGCTGCTCGCGGCCCGCAGTCTGTGCTATCAGGCGTTACAGCGGCGTACCCAGGGTCTAAGCCATACCGCGCTGGCGGCGATGTGCAAATGGTTGGGTCCGCGATCGGCAGTCGAGGCCGCCCACGACTGCCTGCTGATGTTCGGCCACTACGGCTACACCACCGACAATCCCCTGGAGCAGCGGCTGCGCGACATCATGGCCGTCGAGATCGCCGACGGCACAGCGCAGATTCAGAAGATCATCATCGCTCGGGAACTGTTCGGGCGCGCGTTCGTTCCATATTCCCGGCGCTAGGGGCTACTCAGCCGAGCGCCGCGGCGACCGCCTCGATGGTGGCCGCCGGATCGCCGTGGCGTTCGCTGGCGACGGGCTGCACCATGACGTGGTCAGCCCCTTGGTCGAAGTACGCGCGCAGCGGTTGCTCGATATCGCTGGCCGAGCTGCCGCAGATCAACACCTCGTCGAGCAGTCGGTCGCTCACCCCGGCGACGGCGCGCGAGCGATCGCGGGCCTCGTATCCGTTGCGCACCGCCGTCACCTCATCGTGGAAGCCGACCGAGGCGAAGTAGTTGCCGTAGGGCGGGGACACGATGTACTCGACGAGTTCGCGGCGCACCGCCTCGCGGGCGGCATCCGGATCGTCGCAGACACAGACGTAGGCCCGCGCGATCAAGTCAACCTCGGCGGGGTCGCGTCCGGCAGCCCGAACGGCCTCGTCGAACTTCGCCGCGAAGCCGGTGAGGATGCGCGGCGACAGCCACGTGACGATGAGCCCGTCAGCGACTCGCGCGGCCAACGCCTGCATCTTCGGGCCCATGCCCCCAATGTGGATGCGCGCGGAGTGCGGCGGGCCCTCGGCGAGGCGGAAACCGGCCGATCGGCGCGTCGTGCCCGCGAATTCGGTCTTCTCACCCGCGAGCGCCTGCCGGAGGATCGCCACTGTCTCCTGGACTGTCGTGACCGTGTTCTCGAAGGGCATTCCGTGCCACCGCTCGACGGTCACCTGCCCACCCGCTCCGATGCCGAGGTGCATCGGCCGGCCGTCCGAAAGACGGGACAGGGTCGCCGCGGTCATGGCCAGCAGCGCGGGAGTTCGGCTGTACACCGGGATGATCGCGGTGCCGATCTCCATGTTGGTCGTCGCGGCGATCGCACCTCCGATCGAGGCGGCGTCGAGAACGCAGTTCTCTGACAGCCAGACGCGGCGATAGCCGAGCTCGTCCATCCTCTGAGCAAGCGCGACCACACCCTTGGCGTCTGCCATGTTGGCCAGCAAAACCGATGTCCTGTCGAGCACGTGCCCTCCAATCAAAGTTCCGTAAACATAGCTATGATATGCATAGATATCCACGGCGTCGGCGTGCACCTCAGGGCCGCCTCGTGCGAGGCAGCCCTGTTCGCGAAGTCGTCGTGTGATACTCCTACCGCTGGTATCTAGGGATATGATCGCCACAGACTTGGCAAGCGCGGAGCCCGCTGGCCGTCGACGCAGGGAGGGGTACTTCGCCGGTGGTCAAGCCACGAGCGACAGGTTCGACATCCGGGCATGAGGCAATGCGGCCACCCAGTGGCGACAAACAACGCCAATTGAAGACCTCCGAGCGGATCGCGCGCGTTCTCGCCAGTCGCATCGTCGACAACCACCTCGAGCCCGGAACCATGCTTCCGCCCGAACGGGAGATGATCGAGACTTTCGGCGTCGGCCGTACTACGCTTCGCGAGGCCCTGCGCCTTCTCGAGACCCGCGGAGTCATCACGATCAAGTCTGGGCCAGGTGGAGGACCCGTCGTCCGTCGGCCGCGGGCTTCCGACCTCAGCGAAGCTCTCACGTTGATCCTCGAGTTCGAGCAGAGCCCGCTAGGAGAGGTGTTCGAGGCTCGCGTCGCGCTCGAGCCGACGCTGGCCCGGCTCGCCGCCGCCCGGATCGACGAGGAGCGGATCGCCGAACTCCAAGATTCCGTCGACCTGATGATGGGCGATCTGGACAACCACGACCTGTTCCGCGCGGAGAACCAGCGCTTCCACAGCCTCGTCTCCGACGTCGCCGGAAACGTCGTCCTCGGGATGTTCGCCGAGACGCTCAAGACCGTCGCCGATGGTGCGCTCCTCGGTGTGCGCTACACGCCGAACCGGCGTCGGGCCGTGGCTGAAGCTCACCAGCGCATCGTCGACGCCCTGCGGGCGCGTGACGAGGTTGCCGCGGAGCAGGCGATGACCCAGCACTTGGACGAGGCCGGCCGATACTGGAAGCGCAAGTACGCTCACCTGTTCTCCGACCCGCTGCGCTGGGGTAGCTGAGTCCTAGATTGGCGTCTGCGCCAGATCGAAAGCCGTGAGGCACAAGGTCGTTGGTGCTTCGAACGGCAGACCTTGGGCTGCACGGCCCCAAGCGTTCATGATCCCGTCGTAAAACATGACGTCATGGGTTCCGGTGAGCGGTACAGCGACCCAGCGATGCGACCAAGTTCGACGATCCTCTACATGGACATGGTTACTATGGCCATGAATTCGTAGAAGGGGCGCGTGGCAGTGTCGGTGACCGAGGTAGTCGTAGAGCAGTTGTGGCGCGGACGTGTTATGGAGCTGCGGCTGAACCGTCCTGGCCAGATGAACGCGCTCAACAGTGCGGTGATCGACGCGCTCGCAGCCGGGATACAGGCAGCGAAGGACGACTCCGCTGTCGCTGCGGTTTTCGTGACGGCCAACGGTCGCGCCTTCTCGGCAGGTGCCGACCTGATCGAGGCCAGGGAACGCCTTGCGTCGCCGGCGATCTTCCGCGAAGGGCTCAGCAGCTGGCTGCGCCTCTTCCGGGATATGGAACGGTGTCCGAAGCCGGTGATCGCGATCATCGACGGCTTGGCCATTGCCGGCGGCCTCGAGCTTGCGCTGTCGTGCGATGTCATCGTCGCCTCCGACCGGGCAAAGTTCGGTGATGGTCACATCGCCTATGGCCTCGTGCCCGGCGGCGGGGGAACGCGGCGACTACCTGACGCACTCGGCACCCGGGCCGCGCGTTGGCTCATGTACACCGGCGCCACGGTGGATGCGCACACCGCGCTGGCTCTCGGCCTAGTGCAGCACGTGGTGCCCGTCGGCGAACTCGACGGTTGGACGGCCGATTTCGCCGAGACGCTGAGCAGCCGCAGCGCGCCTGCACTGGCGTTCATGAAGGCGATGACCGCATCCGGTCAGGTCACCGACGAGCGGCTCGAGCACGAGCTCGATGCCGCGGTGCACGTGGTCGCCGGACCCGACGCTCAAGAGGGCCTTGCGGCATTCGAGCAGAGGCGGGCGCCCGCGTTCCCGTCCGTCACAGCACATCAGAGGAGCTGAACTGTCGTGGCTGTCGTGCAATTGACTGCAGAACTGGTCAACAGGTATGGCCAGGCCGGTATCTGGCAGGACCGGCCGCTCTACGGAGTCGTCGACGAGATCGCCGGGCGCACACCGGATGCGGTCGCGGTCGCCGACCAACACGAACAAATTAGCTACGCCGAACTCGTCCGGCGCAGCTCCAACCTCGCCGCCTGGCTGTTGGCGCAGGATCTGGCGCCGGGGGCGCCAGTGGCGGTTCAGTGCGGCAACCGCACGGCGCTGGCGGTGACGCACTTGGCGTGCGATCGCGCCGACCTGGTCTTCATCCCCCTGTCAAGCGGCTGGCGTCGGTCGGAGATGGCCCATCTGCTGGGTGCTTCTGGCGCCGAGGTGCTGGTCGCGTCAGCGCCGCTGAAGGGTTTCGACTACCTGGCCACCGTGGCAGAGCTGCGCCCCAGCCTGCCGCACCTGCGGTTGGTCGGTGGCATGGACGGCGTTGGCGGGGATTTCGACTTCGACGCGATCTGCACTACGGATCGGCCGTTCGCTGCGCCATCGCGTGATCCCAATGCGCCCCGCTTCGTCATGGTCACCTCGGGGACGACCGGCCTGCCGCACATGTCGCTGTGGTCGGACAACAACCTGTGGTACTTCATGTCGACGTACGTTGCGGCGACGCAGATGGCAGCCGGCGACGTTGCGCTCGGGATGGCGCCCGCCAGCACCGGCGGTGTGGGCTATGTCTTTCCCGTCCTTGGCCCCCTGCTGTGTGGAGCGACGTCGGTGCTGCTCGAGAACTGGACGGCGGAAAACGGGCTCGATCTGCTCGAGTCGGTCCGGGCGACCCATGCCACTGCCATTCCGACGCAAATACTGAAGTTGCTCAATGAGCCGTCGATCAAGGGTCGCGACTTCGGCTCGCTGCGCACCTTCACCAATGCCGGTGCCGCAATGCCCCCGGAAGCGGGCCGGGAGATGGAGCGTGTCTTCGGCTGCATCGAGCACGTCTGCTATGGGGCGACCGACGGTGGCTCGTTGGCGATGCTTCGCTACGACGACCCGCCGGAGAAGCGGTATACAACGGTGGGTCGAGTCTCCGAATTCAACGAAGTGCGCCTGGTGGACAACGCCATGAATGACGTGGAGCCGGGCGCGGTCGGCGAGATCATCTGGCGTGGCCCCACCAAGAGCTTTGGCTACTTGAACGAGCCCGAACGAACCGCAGCGGCGTTCTCCGAGGACGGCTGGTACCGCTCAGGGGACCTCGGCACCCTCGATGACGAGAACTACCTGAGCATCGTCGGACGGGTGAAGGACCTGGTGATCCGGGGCGGTCAGAACATAAGCCCCCGCGAGCTGGAAGATCTGATCATCGCTCTGCCCGAAGTGGCGGATGTCGCCGTCATCGGCATCCCCGACGAGCTGTTCGGTGAGCGGGTCTGCGCCTGCTTGGTGCTCCGGCCGGGTGCTGAGCTGTCCGACGCGAAACTGCTCGCCGAACTGCGCAAGCACGGCGTCGCG
Organism: Mycolicibacterium sp. CH28; assembly: GCF_004745805.1. Classification (GTDB taxonomy): domain Bacteria; phylum Actinomycetota; class Actinomycetes; order Mycobacteriales; family Mycobacteriaceae; genus Mycobacterium. Next base: position 106,344 of record NZ_SRLQ01000013.1, read on the forward strand.
ACGTTCAAGCTGCCTGAACGCGTCGAGATCTTCGAGGACTTCCCGAAAAGCGCTGGCGGGAAGGTCAGCAAACTCGAATTGAGAGCTTTGGTCGCCAAGCGGGACGGCGCTGCGGTCGACGTCTGATCGCCTGCGCCACTGGTGTGAGAAGCCCTGCGGCTCAAATGTTCTAATCCGCGGAACCGCCATTGGCGCTAGTGGTGCGCACCGACTTCCATGGTCCCCATGGGATTTGAACTGCACACCTCCGACGTCACATCGCCGGCGAGTCTCGATCCCGGTGTCGTGCAGGCACGCCGGCGTCTGGATGCGGCTCAGCGCGCCGGTATCCCGTGTGCGCCGATCCGAGAGCTCGTCGGACCCGACGACATCGCCCGCGCCTATGACATACAGCGCTTGTTCGTCGACGCGCGAGTCGCCGAAGGCCACCGCAGGGTGGGCCGCAAGATCGGCATCACCTCCCCATCCGTGCAGGCTCAACTCGGGGTCGATCAACCGGATTTCGGGGTTCTGTTTTCCGACATGTGCGTCGAGCAGAACGCAGTCGTCGAGATCGACGGTCTGTTGCAGCCGCGCATCGAAGCCGAGATCGCGTTCGTCCTGGTTCGTGACATCGACGAGGAGAATCCCTCCCTCTCGACGGTCACCGCGGCGGTGGGCGCCGCACTGCCCGCCCTGGAGATCGTGGACAGCCGCATCGCCGACTGGGATATCAGCATTGCCGACACCGTCGCCGACAATGCATCGAGCGCCAAGTACGTCCTCGGCGAAAGCAGCGTGGACATTGGCGCCATCGACCCCGTTGCCGTAGCGATGGTGCTGCGCCGCAACGGTGAAGAAGTGTCGACCGGCACCGGCGCCGCGTGTCTCGGCAGTCCGCTGGCCGCCCTGCAATGGCTGGCACGGGTCGCCGTCGAATACGGCGACCATCTTCGGGCCGGCGAGGTCATCCTCAGCGGCGCCCTGGGCCCGATGGTCGCCGTAAGGCCAGGGGACCACTACGAAGCTACGTTGACAGGCGTGGGCAGCGTCAGCGCAACCTTCTCACCGGCCGAGTCGAAATAAGGACACCATGTCTGCGCGAACCAAGGTAGCCATCATCGGATCCGGGAACATCGGAACGGATCTGATGTTCAAGGTCATGAGGTTGTCGGAATCATTGGAGGTCGCGGCGATGGTCGGCATCGACGCCGCCAGCGACGGCTTGGCTCGCGCCAACCGGCTCGGAGTTCCGATCACCACCGACGGCGTCGACGGGCTGCTCGCGATGCCCAACTTTGGTGACATCGGCATCGTCTTCGACGCCACCTCGGCGGGCGCGCACCTGAAGAACGACGCCGCGTTGCAGCTCTCCGACGTCAAGGTCGTCGACCTGACCCCGGCGGCGATTGGCCCATTCGTAGTCCCCGCCGTCAACCTCGACAGCCTGATCGACAGCCGCAACGTCAACATGGTTACCTGCGGCGGCCAGGCGACCATTCCTATCGTGGCCGCCATCGCGCGGATGTCTCCGGTGCCCTATGCCGAGATCGTCGCCTCGATCGCTTCGCTGTCCGCGGGCCCCGGTACACGGGCGAACATCGACGAGTTCACCGAGACGACAGCGCGCGCGATCGAACAGGTCGGCGGCGCGAAACGGGGCAAGGCGATCATCGTGCTCAACCCCGCCGACCCGCCTCTGATCATGCGGGACACCGTGCTCGCCTTGGCCGAAGCTGTCGATCCTCAGTCGATCAGGGATTCGATCGAGGCGATGGTGGCCGACGTCGCGAAGTACGTCCCGGGATACCGTCTGCGACAACAGGTTCAGATCGAGGCCGTCGCTTCCAACGATCCTCGTCGTCGCCTGGTTGCTCAGGAGTCGGCGGGCAACGATCTGCTCCAGGTCACCGTGTTCTTAGAAGTCGAAGGTGCGGCACACTACCTGCCCTCCTATGCGGGCAACCTCGACATCATGACGTCAGCCGCCCTGCGGGTCGCCGAGGTTCAGGCCGTGCGCGCATGACCGGCAACGGCGCCGCCGCCCCCGAAGCACCTGTGTGTGAGATCGGCGTCTACGTCCAGGACGTCACCCTGCGCGACGGTATGCACGCGGTCTCCCACGGCTTGTCGATCTCCGATGTCCGCACGATTGCGGTCGCACTCGATCAGGCGGGCGTTGCTGCGATCGAAATCGCTCACGGCGACGGCCTCGCCGGTGGCAGCTTGACCTACGGTCCCGGCGCACACACCGATGCGGAATGGATCACCGCAGCGCGTGAGGTCGTCAAGCACGCGCAGCTCACCACCCTGCTGTTGCCCGGGATTGGCACGATCGCCGACCTGAAGGCCGCCGTGGACCTTGGCGTGACCTCGGTGCGGATCGCCACCCACTGCACCGAGGCCGACATCGCCATCCAGCACATCACGACTGCGCGCAACCTCGGCCTGGACGTCGCCGGCTTCCTGATGATGAGTCACATGGCCACGCCGTCGGTGCTCGCTGACCAAGCCAAGATCATGGAATCCTCCGGGGCCCAATGCGTTTACGTCACAGACTCCGGTGGTCGTCTGACGATGACAGACGTGCGGGACCGGGTACGTGCCTACCGCGCGGTACTCGACCCGAGCACGACCATTGGCATCCACGCCCATCACAATCTCGGTCTGGCCGTCGCCAATTCGGTGGTCGCGGTGGAGGAGGGCACGCACCGCGTCGACGCGTCGCTGGCCGGTCTGGGCGCCGGCGCCGGCAACTGCCCGTTGGAGGCCTTCATCGCCGTCGCCGACATCCTCGGCTGGAATCACGGGTGCAACCTGTTCGGTCTGATGGACGCGGCCGACGACATCGTCCGGCCGCTCATGACCAGGCCTGTGCGCGTCGACCGCGAGACGCTGTCGCTTGGCTATGCCGGCGTGTACTCGAGCTTCCTACTTCACGCGGAGCGGATCGCGGCAACGTACGGCCTCACCGCGCGTGACCTCCTGGTCGAGGCCGGCCGCCGCAAAATGGTCGGCGGCCAAGAGGATCTGCTCGTCGACATCGCGCTCGACCTCGTCGCACCCTGACCGCCGGCGAGCCGATCACCTTGTGTCGAAACGCTATTGCCTACGCTGTTGTCGGCCAACCTCCCGGCCGACTTCGCGCCGCCCGCCGTGGCGGCCGCCCGGTTCTTCGAGCGCCTCAGTCAGGAAACCGAGCTCAACTGGACGTTCCTGTCACCGCCTCCCGGTATCGGGCCAGGTGAGCGTACCGGGGTGTTCCGAGTCGGTCGTGACGAGCTGCTGGCCCGGCCCTACGGTCCGCCCGCGATCTCCTACGACGACTACGCGATCGCTATCGTCGACGAGCTCGAGAACCCGACGCTCGTCCGCCAGCGATTCACGGTCGGCTACTAGAGAAGGCCGAGGGCACTCTCTACCTGTGGAGACGCTTCGGCTGTTGTGACCACCACCCAATCGACGAGGGCGGTCGCTGGGGCGGGGATCGATCGGAGGCGCCGTCAGGGCGGCAACGGTGCCGCGCAACCTCGTCTCGGTGACGGTGCGATGGTGGCTGAACGTGTCGACCCCTGTCTTGCCGTGGTAGGTCCCTTGTTCCCCTTGCGGCAGGTCTGGGCCCACAGCGGATGCGGCGACCCGCGTCCATCCGTATTGCGCTGCGATGCAGATACTTTGACACTATTCGGCGTCACCGGCCAAAGGTCTCTGCCCCCGATGAAGCGGCGTTGTTCCGGCCGCCGGAATCACATATTCACCTCTGGTGAGGTAACGCGCATGGTCAGAACGCGCGTCCGCGGGCGCATCGAAGGAGAGAGATGTCGAAAAGCAGCACTGCTCGGAAGACAGTTGCGTCTTCCGGAGACCGGTTGATCGCAGCGATTGGTTCAGTCGATGTTCGAGTGGGTGGGCAACGGTGATCGCCGACGACGCTCCGCTGCTCGATGACGTCACCGTAGGCGAGGTCGGACGTAGTGAAGCCCTCGCGTGGTCCGGTCGAGTGCTTTCCGACCTAGGCGCCAAGGTCGTGCGATGGAATCCCGTCGACGAGACCGGCGCCTACAGCGCGTTCTTGCACCGCGGGAAGGGTCAGATCGGTGCTAGCACAAAGCTCGACGTCCTGATCTACGACGACGACGAGGGACGCCGGCTGGCCGACGAATTCAGGCGGGACAATCCGCGGCTCGTCGTCGTGTCGGTGAGCGACTACGGCACCACCGGGCCAATGGCCGGCACACCCGCAAGCGAACTCACCCTTCAGGCGGAAGCAGGAATCGTTGCGGTCCATCCCACGCACGGCGGGCCGCCCGTCAGCATGGGGGTGAACCTCGCCGAACAGCTAGCGGGCCGCTGGGCCGTCATCGGTGCGCTAGCGGGACTGCTCGCGGTGGAACGCGGGGCCCCTGGCACGGAGGTCGACGTGTCACGCTTCGAGTCGGTCGTCTCGGTGTTGCAGTATCCCTGGTTGATGGCCCAGTTCCCGGACAGCTACGCCTATCCGGTACCGCAGATGGCGGTGCCGGGCATCGAGCCCGCCAAGGACGGCTGGGTGTGCGTCGTGGCGGTGAGTCCGCAGCAGTGGAGCGCCTTCAAGCAGCTCGCTTCGGATTCGCGTCTCGACAATCCGCGCTTCGACTTGCTCGTCGAGCGCATACGGCTGGCGGAGGAAGTCCGGCCCATCCTCCACGAGTTCACGCGGCGCCACACCGTAGCCGAGCTGGTGGCCATGGGTACTGCGAATCGGCTTCCGATCACCCCCGTCACCGAGCCCGCCACAGCCGGTGACTTCGGTCCGTATGCGGAGCGAAACCGTCTCATTACCAACGAAGATGGCAGTTATGCGGGCCCCCGGAGCCCCATCCGTGCAGACATCGGCAGCAGTGCACCAGGTGCGGGGGCGCTCACGACCGCCGCGGGCACCCCACAGCGACCGCTACGGGGGGTGCGGGTCGCCGAGATCGCCAGCTTCCAGGCAGGTCCGTTGGTTGGTTCATATCTCGCAGCGTTGGGTGCCGACGTCATCCGGGTCGAATCGACAGCCAGACCCGATGTGATGCGGTTATCCGGAACCCCGTCGACCGTCGACAGATTCTGGGAGCGCTCCGCCCCGTTTGCCGGGGTGAACGTCGACAAGAGGTCCATTGCCGCCGAACTCACCGACCCCCGAGGTCGCGCGATCATCGACAGGCTGATTTCGTCCAGCCATGTGCTCGTGGAGAACTACGTGCCTCGAGTACTCGATGATCGCGGGCTGGACTACGCCGGAGTGAAGGCGCTACAACCGACGATCGTGATGACCCGGATGCCGGCATGGGGGTCCACCGGTCCCTGGCGGGACCAACCGGGATTCACTTTTACGGCCAACGCCGCCTCGGGTATCAGCTGGATGACCGGTTACCCGGAGGGCGAACCCCTCTTGTCAGGAACCGTCTTCGACCCGATAGCAGCGATCACGGCGACCGCCGCCACGCTTGCCGCGATTCTCCGCCAACTCCGCAGCGGCTTGGGTGCACAGCTCGAGATCGCGCTTTGTGATGTGGCGCTGGAGGTTTCAGCACCACACATCACTGCCGCTTCAGAAGGACGGCAGCCCGTCCGTTCGGGCAATCGGCGCGAGGGGATCGCGCCTCAAGGCATCTATCGCACATCAGATGCGCGGTGGGTGGCGATCAGCGTTACCACAGACGAGCAATGGAGTGCGCTCACCGGTATCTCCGGCGTACCGGCTTGGGCCGCGGAGGCCAGTCTGAACACGCACGCGGAACGAATGCTCCGACACGGCGACCTCGACGAGATGTTGTCGGACCTATGCGCAGAACACGGCGCGGAGCACCTTGTATCGACCCTGCGAGCGCTCGGCATCCCGGCGGCAGAGATGAAGGTGGGCACGGACCTGACCGAGCATCCACAGCTGCTGGCCCGCCAGCGCGTCTATGCTCTCGAACACCCGATCGTGGGCCCGGCACGGTACATCGGCTTGCCGGCGCGATTCAGCCATGCTCCGACGGCATCGTCTGATCGCCCAACCCCGTTGTTCGGTGAACATTCCCGCGAAGTGCTCGGCGAACTGGGGTTCAGCTCCGATGAGATTGACACGCTGGATGCGGCGGGAGCACTTGGGCAGTCGCCGTTCGGACTGCCATTCGCGCAGCGCCAGCACCAACCACAGCAATGAACGCGGAGTGCAGCCGCTGACGAGCACGTTGTTTGAATTGCCAAGGCGTGGTCGAGGCCGTCATCGACTTTGTCAGGCACGATTGTCAGTAGCGCTGCCCGCGTTACGGTTCCGCCCGTCCCCGCCTCGGATGGTGACAGTGAGGCACGGGGGCCGAGGGATGCGCCACAACTAGATCGGCATAGCTGGTGAGCTTCCGGGGTGCGTCAAGACCGTGTGTAGGTTGCTGATCGTCGCTCGATCTGGGCCGACACCGCCTCGACAAAGTCATCTGTCGCGGCGCATGCGCTCGCGCTGTCGACTTCGGCCCGCAGTTGAGCGGTGAGGCTGGTCTCCAGAGAGGTGCGCAGCAGCGCCTTCGTCCGGAGTAGCGGGATCGGTGCGACGGCGAGCAGGTCCGCGACGATTGCCTCGGTTCTGCGTTCAAGCTCGGCGTCCTCGGTCGCCCAATTCGCGAGGCCGAACCGTTCGGCGTCGGTGGCGCCGATCTGTTCGCCGAGGAGGCACAGTTGCATGGCCTTCGACGGTCCGACTCGGCGTGGGAGAAGCCAACTTTCGCCGTGATCAACAGTGTGCCCCAGGCGCACCTGCGGCATCGTGATCTTGCCGGTCTCAGACAGCACCACCAAGTCGGCGGCGAGCACGAAGAGCGCACCGAGGCCGACAGCATGCCCGCGCGCACTGACAATCAGCGGCTGTTTGAGATTGAGAAGCGCGATGGTGAGGGGATGGATCACCGTCCGCATTCCCTCCGCGAACGTCGACAAGCGGGTGTCTGACTGTGCCTCCAGGACCGAAGCGATGTCACCGAGGTCGGAGCCGGCGCAAAAATCCGATCCAGCGCCGCGCATTACCACGATGTCGACGTCATCGTTGTCGGCAAGCCGGTCAACGGCTTCGCGCAACGAAGTCAGCATCGAACTGGTGAGCGCGTTTTTCGCGGTGGGCCGATCGAGGGTCAACCAGGCCACCCGATCGGTCTGCTCGACCCTGACTTGTCCATCCATGGCGCGCCTCTCCTGGGGTTACGGGCAGAGGCTACGTGGCGCCCCGTTTTGCCGGCGTCGCGTGTTCCGGCCGCTGGGACGCGCTCGGCTCGGCGATGGGCGAAGTGTCCGCGTCGGCCCGGCGCCTTGATCGCCGCGCCGCAACTGCCAGACGTTGACGACTCGCATCGGTGTGTATGCGTGGGGCGGCGTGCGAAGCCGGATTGAGGCACGGTTCCCACACAGTGTTCCGTTCGCTAGAACATGACCTCGCTCACGCTCGTAGGTGGGATTTAGCCTGTGTCACACAGCAACCCGACACCACAGGAGGTCCCCGTGACGTCATTCGCGGACACCGATCATGGCGAGATGTTCACGTCGGGATCGGCGTATATCGATGAAGAGCGTTGGCACGAGAGGGCCGCAGAGTTGCGGCGTAACTGTCCGGTGTTGCGCGTGGAGGCTGAGGGTTACAGGCCCTTCTGGGCGCTCACACGGCATGCGGACGTCATGGAAGTTGAGCGCCGCCATGACATTTTCCTGAACACCATGGAAGTTGTGCTGAGTTCGGATGAGACCATTCGGGCCAGACGTGAGCAGGGTGCCGACGCCAAGACACTCGTGCACATGGATGATCCGGAGCACAAGGCTTACCGCGCCATCACCACGGATTGGCTGAAGGCAGGGGCGCTGCGTCGGACGATGAGTGATCAGCTCCAGCACCTGGCGCGGGTTTACGTGGATCGCATGGCGGAATTCGGTGGCTCATGCGATTTCGCCGCGGATATTGCCAGCTATTACCCGCTGCGGGTCATCTTGAGCATGCTTGGCATCCCCGAGGCCGACGAGCCGAAGATTCTCCGGCTGGCCCATGAGGCCATGGGTACCGAAGACGCGGAGTTCGCCCGTGAGGATGGTGCGACGGCGCAGGACATGTCGGGTGCACTCTTGGAATTCATGGTCTACTGCAACGAATTGGTCGAGCAGCGCAGGAAGTCGCCAACGGCGGATATTGCTTCGACGGTCGCCAACGCCCAGATCGATGGTGAGCCGCTCGGTGTCTTGGAGACACTGTCGTACTTGATGGTCTTCTTCACTGCGGGTCACGACACCACGTCACACACGCTTTCGGGTGGCTTGGAAGCGATCATCAGCACTCCCGGTGCATTCGATCAGCTTCGGGCCGACCCGGGGCTGATCCCCAACGCAGTCGACGAGATGACACGTTGGGCGAGCCCGTTGCGGGGATTCACGCGCACCGCTCAGCAGGACTACGAACTCCACGGCGTCACGATCGAAGCCGGAGACATGGTGCTGCTGTCGTATCCGTCGGCCAACCGCGACGAAGCGGTGTTCGAGGATCCGTTCCGGTTCGACATCACGCGCGCCAACGCCAACAGGAATCTGGCGCTCGGATTCGGAAAGCACTACTGCCTCGGTGCGCAGCTCGCCAAGATGGAGATGCAAGCGTTCATGACCGAGCTGTTCTCCCGGCTGGAGTCCGTGGAGATCAATGGTCCGGTGCAGCGATCTGCGGGCAATCTGATCAGCGGGATCAAGCATCTGCCCATCAGTTACCGGCTGCGGTGAACCGGATAAATCATCACGTGCAGGCCGCAGTGGTCGCAGAGATGGGTGGTCGGTTCGAGGTTCGCAACCTTGCCCTCGACGAGCCCGGTGCTGGGGAGGTGCTGGTCAAGATCGACGCCGTGGGAGTCTGCCACACGACCTGGCTGCTCGGGACGGACACCTTCCGGCCACCTTTCCCGCCGTCCTCGGTCACGAGGGCACCGGAGTCGTGGTGGCCGTTGGGCAAGGCGTCACCAGAGTCTCGCCCGGCGACCGCGTCATTCTGACCTTCAACTCCGGTGGCAGTTGCTCCACCTCTACTGGGGGTCACCCCGGCCATTGCGGCGAGTTCTTGATGCGCAATTTCACATCCGCGCGGGGCGACGGCTCGGTCTCCTATCAGGACGGCTCAGAGGTGGTCAACGGGCATTTCTTCGGGCAGTCTTCAATTTCCTCCATGGCCGCACGCCTGACTGCCGCCACCACGATCATCCCGGAGGATGTGGTGGCGGAACGACTCGAGCTGGCGCGGGAACTCGGTGCGACGGCGACCATCAATCCGATGGAGGTCGTCCTGGCGAGTGCCTTGCGTGAGCACACTGCGCAGCGGGGTGTGGACTGCGTTGTGGAGACCACCGGGAAGCCGGAGGTATTCATGGCCGCGTTGAGCGCGATGGCGCCCAGAGGACGGGTTGCCGCCCTTGCTGTAGCGCCGCCGGGCTCTGTCGCGTCCCTGGAGATGTCCTTCCTTAGTTCGATGAACTAACATCGTTGGCGACCGGTACTACGGGGCCCCGATTTGCGCAAGAAATGCTCATCGGGCCAACCGGGTGCAGGAGATTCTCGGGCGATCGGAACCACCGCGACCCGAGCATGTCCGGCGATGAACGCGCACAGATCAACGATGTCGCCGGTCACTCTTTTGCGCGAAGAATCCAATTGGTGCACAACGTATTTCGGCGTCTGTCACATGCTGGGGCTCTCCGCTTGGGCTATCCCGACCCTCCGAGGACGACGGACGGCCGAGCACCTCGCCGGGCTTGTGACAAACCATCGCGCAACGCGTCGATGAGTGTTCTGATCGGCGGAACCACCGGTGGCGCGAAGTCTGGGCAACGACTTCCATGACTCTATGGAACTCGACGCCGATATATCCAACCCCGACGCCGGGCCGATGGCAGATTCCGATCCCAACGTCGTTCGAGCGTTCCAGCGCTTGGACGCCGCTCATCGATCAGGCACTCCCTGCGCACCGATCCGTGACGTAATCGACGGGCAAGACGTCGCCCGCGCCTACGCGGTGCAGCGTCTTCTGGTGGATGCGCGGATCGCTGACGGTCATCGCCGGACAGGCCGAAAGATCGGCATTACCTCCCCAGCCGTGCAGGCCCTTCTTGGAGTCGACCAACCGGATTTCGGTGTCCTCTTCGCCGACATGCATATCGAAGACAACGGAATCGTCGACCTGAGCCGATTGTTGCAGCCGCGAATCGAGGCCGAGATCGCCTTCGTCCTTGCTCGGGATATTCGCGATCGCGTCTCGTCACTCGATGACGTCGCCGCGGCGGTGGGAGTCGCACGTCCGGCTTTGGAGATCGTGGACAGCCGCATTGCCAATTGGGACATCACCGTCGCCGACACCGTCGCCGACAACGCGTCGAATGCGATGTACGTGCTCGGCGAGCAGAGCGTAGAGATCGCGGCCATCGATCCGGCCGCCGTGGAGATGGTGCTGTACCGCAACGGCGATGCAGTCTCCACGGGGACTGGTGCTGTATGCCTGGGCAACCCCTTGACTGCGCTGTACTGGCTGGCCAACGTCGCCATCGACAATGGCGACCCTCTACGCGCCGGTGAGGTCGTCATCACCGGCGCCTTGGGCCCCTTCGCGGCGGTGGAGCACGGTGATCGTTTCGAAGCGACGTTGACCGGGCTGGGCAGCGTCTGCGTTACATTCTCAGCCACCTCGAACGGGTAGGACCACACCGAGGCGGTAATAGTCGGCTGCGGACTCACCGGCGCGGGTCGGTCTGGCGAGTCCCCGTTGTTGAGTCCAGCTGATCTGTAACCGTGTTGTTGGTCCACGGTTGTGAGAGTCGAGGCAGGGTGATCATCGGGAGGTCACATGCCCCGTCAGTATTCGTCGTGGGTGCGCCGGCAAGTCGTTGCCCGGCTCCGGTCGGGTGAATCGGTAGTCGTGGTGGCTGCCGAAACTGGTGACGCTATGCCGTTGGAAACGTCAAGCACTCAGCGATGCCGGGGTCATCGTGGGTAGTGCCCCCAAAATGCCGCCGCGCGATCGCTGAAGGGCTGATCGCGCGGGGAGGCTCATCCCAGTCCGCCTGCCGGATAACGAGATTGGCCGATCACTGCTGCAGTGCCACCGGCGCCGCCCTGTCCCGGACCGTGAGGTGGGGCGGTTGATTGTGGCTGACACGATCACCGAGATCTATCAGCGGTCCCGCGGTACCTACGGCTGCGCGTTGCGCCGCTGGCCGACTACGACGTGAACGTCAACCACAAACTCGTCAACTCCATCATGTCCGAGCACGCTGAAGAGCTCTTCCTTCTGCTCCTCGCTGTACTTCGGACTGCTGGAATCCAAGGGCATTGTGGCACGGTGTACTGCAGTGCGATCCTGGACTGCTTCTCACGCATGATCGTGGCCCGCACCTTCCACCCACCGCAGACACCGCATTGGTCAACAATGCGGTGAACATGGCCGTAGACAGCAGGACCCGAAGTGGCTCAACGATTCTGAACGCCGATCACGGCCCGCGATCTACATCAAGGAGCTTCGGGGAGAAAATGGGGCGATGGGGCCTGCTCGGCTCGTTCGGGACTGTGGGCGACTGGTTCGATAGCGCCGCCACAGCTACCTCGGCAACAACAGCCCGACAGAGTTCGAAACGCTCTGAACATCCACCTATTCGATCCCGCAACTCGCATGATCGTGGCTCGAAACAGCGGGTACAGATCAGTTGGGCTCATTCAGCGGGAACACGCCACTTTGACTGCGGTCGACGTCGCCGGCTTCCTCGAAACGAGCGGTGCGAGGGGACCGGGCACAGCGAAGACCGCAGCTGGCGGTGACCGGCGCCGGACAGCTGGTATCGGGAAAATCAGTGAGAACACCGGTCTTCCACCGCGGGGTCTGGCGGCGCAACGCGTTGCCCCCGTGCGCTCTACCGGTAGCGGTCGATACGCTTCCGGAGCCGTTTGGCCTGTGTGGCGACCACCCAGTCCATGCCGACGGTCGCCGCCTTTGGGATTGGTGGGACCGACAACGCCGCGAGGGCGCCGCGTAGCCGTGACTCGGTGATGGTGCGGTAGTGGGTGAACGTGTCGAACCCGTCCTTGCCGTGGTAGGCGCCCATGCCGCTGTCGCCGACCCCGCCGAACGGAGCGCCGTCTATGGCGCAGTGCAGCACCATGTCGTTGCGGGTGACACCACCACTGCGAGTCCGGGCACAGTAGCGACGGAAGTCATCGGAGTCCTTGCCCATCCAGTAGGCCGCCAGCGGCGACGGCCGGGCGTTGATGTAGTCGATGACCTCGTCGAGGTTGTCGTAGGGCAGCACGCTGAGCACCGGTCCGAACACCTCTTCGGCCATGACCGCCATCTCCGGGGTTACACCGGTCAGGATGGTCGGCGCGATCTTGCGTTCTGCAGCCGACGGCAACTGCTCACCCGGCGGCGTCGTCTCGATGACGGTGGCACCCTTGGCGCGGGCGTCCTCCACGAGGTCGACTACCCGTTGGAAGTTCTTGTCATCGATGATGCTGCAGTAGTCCGGATTTCCTGAGATGGTCGGAAAAGACACCCGGAACTGCCGCTCCACTGCCGTCACGAACTCGTCGCACCGGTCGGCCGGCACGAAGACGTAATCCGGGCATAGGCAGACCTGGCCGCCGTTTATCAGGCGCGCCCGGGCGATCCGGCTGGCCGCGGTGGCGATGGCGGCGTCGCGGCCGACGACGACCGGGTTCTTACCGCCCAATTCAAACGTCACCGGCACCAGGTTGTCGGCCGCGCTCCGCTGCACGTGTTTGGCGATGCGAGTCGACCCGGTAAAGAAGAGGTGGTCGAAGTCCATACCGCAGAAGGCGGCCCCCGCGGCCGGCCCTCCGGTGATGACAACCAGCTCGTCGGGCGAGAAGTACCGTCGGACGAGGCTTGCGAACAACTCAGACGTTCGTGGCGTTGCCTCGGGCGCCTTGATCAGCACCCGATTGCCCGCGGCAAGAGCCGCGATGGTGGGCATCACCGCGAGATTTATCGGGGCGTTCCACGGCGCGATGACACCAACGACCCCGAGAGGCTGGGCGTGCACGGTGGTGCGCAGACCCAGTGGTCGAGCAAAGCCCATCACTGTGCGCGGCTTCATCCACTTGCCGAGATTGCGGCGGGTGTACAGGAAATCACCGAGCGGGCCCAGAACATCGAGAAACGCCGTGGTATGGCTGGGGCGGGAGCCGAAATCCGCGTTCAGCGCTTCCGTGAAGGCACCGGCGTTCTCGAATACCAGCGCGGTCAGTCGGTCTATTCGATTGCGGCGCAGCGCCAACGATGGTGACTCGTCGCGCAGGAACGCCGTGCGCTGCACTAGCAGGGCATCGGCGATCTCAGTGGCCGTGAACTCGCGGATGCTAGGCAGTTCGGCGCTGGCCGACGCTCCCAGGATCTCGACCATGGGTGCTCCTTTCTACATCGGATCGACGGTTACGATTGAGCGAGGATTTGCCCGTTCTCCAGGCGGTGCTTCGAGATGCCAGCCGCATCCGCTGTCTGGCGTCAGATCTTGCCGTCGCGGAAGAACTCCAGGAACAGCTCGGGTTCATCGGTCCGACCCTGATGACCGCACTCGGCCGGGAAGAAGAACTGCACGTTCGGCAGGACCGTCGCTTGCTGATGACCCCGCTCGACCGGGTGAGCACGTTGTCTTGGCCATGGAGGTACACGCCCGGTATCGTGAGCTTGTCCAGTTGGCCTTTGGTCGACAGTCGAGCCGCGGCATTTGGGTCCGAGATGCGTTGATTGACGTAGTCCGTCATTGCGCCGAACTAGGCGGCGTCGGCACCCCTTCACCGCCGGGCCCGATCATGGCCTTGACCATCGGGGGCTCGTCGTAGGGGAGGTAAATTCCCTTGCCCGGCATCGTGATTGACTCCGCCAACCCCCGGAACCGTAGGGTCTGAGCCGCTCGTATTTCCGCAACGGACGCACCCACGACGAGGATTGACACACAGGCAGTATCGCCGGTGGCTCCGGGCCGGACAACGATGTTTGCCATTGGCCGGAACAGTAGCCGCGTCGTGAATACCGCCGGCGGGCGGTTCGGCGGCCGCGAGGGCGGCCAGGCGCGCTCGTCCTCTTGGTTGGGAATGCGTTGGCGCGACATCGGGAAACCGCACGTCGTTGAAGTCGCAGTTCGACAACGCTCGGATATTGCAGATCTTGTAGATGTACTGGCGGAAGGCGGGTAACAGCGACAGTCATGCTCGGGTGTGTTGTCCGTGGCGCGGCGCCGCATTCGAAAGCGAGGTCGCCGGTGCGGATCTTGCGTCGCCTGGGGGCGTGCCCGGTCTGAAGAACTCCCGAGCTGTAGACCGTGACGACGTCGGCGATCGGGAGTGGCAACAATTCGAAGTGTCCGAGTTGTGTCCGCAGGAAATCGCTCCTGGTCGCCGCCGCGCCACGCGCGGACTGCCGCATCCGGCTCTTAGGAGACTGGACATCTCCGCGGACGCGGTACTGTGCGTCCGCGTTCCGTTCGCTGGGACGCACCGTTTCCAGATCTTCGGTCGACGAAGACATTTACGGGCACGCCGGAGTGGCCACCCGCCGACGACCTGGATTGGTTTGTCTGAGGGTTTCGGATCGCCGACGAGTCAGGAGATGGGTGTTGATGACTTTGCGACGGTGGAACCCCGACCGAGAGTCGCGCGAATCGCGAGCTGGCAAAGCACAGGGCGACAGAGGTGCTGGCTGGACCTGTCGGACACTCGTCTTCGCGGTACCGGGGCTGCCTCTCGCGACACGTGTCGCCTGGACGGCGATACTACCCGTGCCCATCCTCTATGTGGAGCCCGCGGCGTGGGGTGGTACGGAAAGACACCGTGACCACGCCCTGCTGCGATCCACTGTCACCAAGATGTTCGGCAAGACCGGAGTCGTCGGCCTCGCGTTTCATTCCGTCTACTTTCGAGCAATGAAAGGGAGGGCATAGTTGTGCCTGAACATGTCACAGGATTTGAGCCACAAGGGGAATCGAGCGGGTTCAGTCTCCGGGGGAGAACAGTTGTCATCACTGGCGCCAGCAAGAACATCGGTGCTGCGATGGCGCGGGGTTTCGCGCAGGCCGGTGCCGACCTATTGCTGATCGCGCGGGGAAGCGAGAGCTTGAACGCCGTGGCCGATGAGCTGCGAGCCCGCACCAACCGCCGAATCGAAACACTCGTCTGCGACGTCGGTCAGCCTGACGCTGGTAACGAGATAGCCGATTTTGCCAGCCGGATGTTGTCCGGTGTCGACGTCCTCGTCAACAACGCGTTCACTGCGGGGTCTTCGCTGGCTCCGATCCTCGCGACCGAAGACACCGTATGGGAAGAAGTCCTGCGGACGAATCTGCTCGGGCCCATGCGTCTGTCCCGGGCACTGGCACCGCAACTGGAGAAGAGCGAGAACGGCAGCATCATCAACCTGGTATCGGGATCGGGATTCTTGCCGACTGCGAACATGGGCGTTTATGGAGTGAGCAAGGCGGCACTGTGGATGATGACTCGTTACCTCGCCGTTGAAGCCGCACCGAACATTCGAGTGAATGCACTGTGCCCGGGAATCGTCCCGCCAGAAGGTCAGGCCGATCATGAAGTCTATCGCGGGCTATTGCCCCTGGTCCCGATGGGAAGGCTGGGGCGGCCCGACGAAATGGTAGGCGCTGCAATATATCTCGCTTCAGATTCAGCATCCTACACGACGGGGGAGGTCATCTTCGTCAATGGAGGTCGCCCATGGTGACGGGGCAGTGCAACCCCGCCCGCCGACGGTGCACAACGCGCCATTCCGGTCGCCGGAAGCTAGGCGATGAGAGTGCGCGATTCGGGCAAGCTCAGTGGACAGTCGTCGGCGCGACCTACCTAACTTCCCTTCGTCGTTCAGCTGAATGGGCCGTCGCGCGGATCAGTTGATCAGGCCTCGCTCGTCAATCACCTTTCCAATCAATGGAACTCGCCCTTCATGGTGACGTCCACACCTGCGCTACGGTGCCAATGCCGGATCGGCCGAATTCGACGGTGGTTAGGCAAAGCTGGGAATCGGCGGGCGTCGTCGAACCGGCAAAACCAAAGGGAGAGAACAGATATGGCTATTCAGACCGTGCAGGGGCGTCGGTTCGACGCGAGTAGAAGTCGGGGCTGAAATGGACCTGGGTCTGGAAGGAAAGGTCGCCCTGGTAACGGGCGCCAGCCGGGGGATTGGCCGAGCCTGCGTCGAGGCGCTGCTAGCCGAAGGCGCCCAAGTGTTCGCGGTCGCTCTGACTGCCGAGAACTTGGAGGAACTGGCCGCCGCCACCGGTGTGGCGTTCGCTGCGTGCGACCTGAGCACCACTGAAGGATGCGAACGGGCATACGCGGAGGCGGTGCGTCAGCTCGGGCGCGTAGACGTGCTCGTGAACTGTGCGGGTGCGGCCCCGATGGGCAATGTTCTGTCGCTGACCCGCGACGAGGTCGACGACTCTCTGGGTCTCAAATTCCACGGCTATCTTCGGATGGCACAGTTGGTGGCGCCTGCCATGGCCGAGCGGGGTTGGGGGCGCATCGTCAACATCTCCGGTGTGGCCGGAACGAGCCCGACAGCAGACAACCTGCCAACTAGTCTGGCCAACATCGCGATTCACAATCTCTCCAGGTCGCTCAGCGATGAGCTCGCCGGCCGCGGAGTCCTGGTGAACATCGTCAGTCCCGGACTCACGCTGACGGACCGCGCCACCGATCTGTTGGGCCAGTATGCTGCCGCACAGGGCATCACGGTCGAGGACGCCATCGCGCATCTGGCCTCGCAGCTACCCGCAGGCCGCGTTGCGAACCCCGAAGAGGTCGCGCGAGCAGTGTGCTTCTTGGCCTCCGATGCGAACAGTTACACCTTCGGCTCGGTCTTGTACATGGATGGTGGAAGCCGCCGCGCCACACCGTAATTGCGGCGTGGGACCACACGACGAACGCCGGGATGCAGGCCGGACGCCCAAATCCGTTCCGGCAGTAAGAACACAGAGGACCAAAGCGCTTCCCAGCGGGTTAGGTTCGATGTATGGCCATCGTCGAGATCGAAATCCATAACCGCATCGCTGTGATTACGCTGAACCGGCCGTCAGTCCGGAATGCGTTCGACGGGCCGATGGCCAGAGCCCTTGGCGAGGCGATCGACACCGTAGAGAATGACCCGGGCGTTCAGGTGTCGGTGCTTGCAGCGGCGATAACGGAGCCCCGGCCAGTGTTCTGTGCGGGTCATGATCTCACCAAGATCGAGGAAGAGTTCAACGGTGGCGACGGCGCCGTCACGGAGCGGGGCGGCTTCGCAGGCTTCGTGTCGTATCCGCGGACGAAGCCGATCATCGCCGCCGTCGACGGTCTGGCGACCTCGGGCGGAATGGAAGTGGTACTGGCCTGCGACCTGGTCGTCGCGACACGCCGCTCGTCCTTCGCTCTGGCCGAGGTGCGCTGGAACCTGGTCGCCGCCGCTGGTGGACTGTTTCGGCTCGCGTGGGCGGTGGGCCGACCCGCAGCCATGGACATGCTGCTGACCGGCGATCCGATCGATGCCGAACGGGCGTACCAGCTCGGTCTCGTCGGAACCTTGGTCGACGCCGACGCGACCGCCGCCGCGTTGGGCCGTGCCGAGCTGATCGCGGCGAACGGGCCCACGGCGGTACGCGCCACCCTTCGAGTGTGCAGCCGGGCGTTCTCGCTACCCGAAGACCAGCTCTGGGCCGAGAGCCTGCGTGCCCACGAAGAGATCGTCGAGTCCGACGACCTCAAGAAGGGTCTCGAGGCGTTCCAGACCCGCCGAGCGCCAACCTTCGACGGCAGTTAGCTCGACGTACGAACGCTGCGCGGCGTGTTCATGACTGGTTCTCGCATGGCACCGCCTGTGTTCGCACCACCGTGCGGTCAAGGTGGCTACTCGTAGGTGCCCGGCTGGACGCGCGTTTCGTCATGGTGGAGGCGACGACGCGGTCGCCCACTGAATTTCATTGGCACCGATACCCCACCATTGAACGGACGCATTCTCGTCGTCTACCGCGGCCGAAGGCACGCCATGCGCCAGGAGCATGGCCAAGAGCAGGTGATGGTTGATGTCGTCGGCTGGTTGGGATTTGCGGCACATCGGCGTCAACAGCTCGGCGCTGGAGTACGCCGAGCGTGGTGGCAGCTTTCTCGTCGGTGCGGATTTCGGCATAGGCCACCCGGGAGTGATCGTCGATCGTCAATACACCTCACTGGTTTTCACCGATGCACTCCACCAGTCCGGCATCGCCGGCTCGATCGGCTCGGTCGGTGACTGCCTGTTAACCGGCTAATCGGTGGTGATTGATGCGCGTAAATGACACGCCGACAACGGAAATGCTTGACGCGCGGTGGGCGGCGGGGTTGCACTTGTCTTATGACGAATCAGCACGAGCTGCGTCTAGAAGTCGGCACCGAAGTCCCGTGGGTATTGTCCGGGCCTGGCGCCGACAGGTACCTGTTGGTCAACGAATACCTCGGCTACCTCGCCGATCGGAACTATTCACCCCGAACCCTGCGTGCCTACGGTTACGACCTGCTCGCATTCTGCCGTTGGCTCGACACCGTCGACCTCGACCTAGCGTCGGTAACCACCGACACTGTGCTCGACTTCATGCGATATTGCCGCCAGACACCAATCGAGGGACGCCCGGCCAATGTGGTGTCGATGACGGGCAAGCGGCTCGACCGTTACTCGTCGACGACCATCAATCACCGTCTCGCTGCCCTGACCGGGTTGTTCACCTTCCGCACGCTATCTGAACCCGATCTGCGCAATCCGATCCCCACGGGACGCGAGGCCCGCCGAGTCAGCGCCGAAGAACGCAACGGGTTGCTCGGACACCTGGTCCGACCGAAACGGCGATCAGCCCTACGCCTGCGCGAACCGCGCCGGCTTCCCAGGGCACTGAATCGCCGCGAAACCGCCGATCTGTTGTCGAGCCTACGAACATGGCGGGACCGATCCCTAGCTGGTCTGATGTTGTTGTCCGGGTTGCGATCCGGGGAACTACTCACTCTGAACGTCACCGACGTCGACATCGGTGCACGGTGGATTCGAGTGATGGGCAAAGGCGCCAAGGAACGCCGCGTTCCCCTCGATGTCGAGGTCGCGGGTCTGATCCAAACCTATCTGCTCACCGAGAGACCCGAGTCGACGAGCACCCGATTGTTCCTGGTGGCCAAAGGGCCGAACAGGGGCCAGCCGTTGACTGCGGCAGGGCTGCGCACCATCTTCCGATACCACCGGCTCAAATCAGGGGTGCTGGCCGGTCACCCGCACGCCCTGCGCCACACCTTCGGTACCGCGATGGCCGAGGCCGGGGTGGATCTGGCGGTGATGCAGGCATTACTCGGGCACGCCCACGTCGACACGACAGCCCGCTACATCCATTTGGCGCCAACATATGTCAAGGCGGAATTCGATGCTGCCCGCACACGATTACGCGCCCGCACCTGAGACGCCGGCGGACATTTATGCCGCCTACCTGGTGCACCTGCAACGACGCGACCGCGGCAACACCGCCTACACCCAAGCCGCCAGGTCGTTTTTGCGGCGCTGGCCTCAAGCCCAAACGTGGGCGGATATCCCACTGGAGAAGCAGTTGGCGGCGAACTGTTCGACCCGGCCGTTCGTCACCTTCTTGATGGTCAGCAGACGGCTACGACCGGGCTATGACTACCTCGTATGTCGCAAACTCTGCAGCCTGTGGCACGAACTGACCGACAGTTGCCTGCAACCCGATCTCGATCAGTTCATGACCGCCGCAATGGAATTGGGATTCAGTGAGCGGGTTTCCTCAGCGATCGGGTCGCAGATCATCGCTCGACTGTTGATTCAGACCGGCCGCCCTCTCTCTGATCTGCGGGAAAGTGATCTACAGGAGTTGCTGCACGCCTGCGATACTCGCCAGGCGCGGACCGGGCGCGGCGCGAAACACTATCGCAGCACCACCCACAGTGCCCGCCAGATTCTCTTCCACCTCGGCATACTCGACACACAAGCACCACCAGCGGCCACAGCGTTGTCTCTCGAGGAACGCATGGCCGACGTTCCTGCCACGTTGCGCCCCGCGTTCGTCGCCTACTTGAACCGCAAACACGCCACCTGCGTGCCCAAAACGGTCAGCAGCCTCGCCACCAGATTGGCGCAGTTCGGCAGATACCTCGCCGCCGTCGACCCCACCTTGACATCACTATCGCAACTGGACCGCCGCCGCCACATCGAACCGTTCATCACCTCGCTGACCACCGCCGTCAACAGCGTCACCGGCGAACCAATCACCGTCGCAGACCGGATCCGACGCGTCCATGCGGTCGGGAACTTCCTCGCTGAAATCACCGAGTGGGGTTGGGACGACGCACCCCCGCGACGCTTGATCTTCCGCACCGATCTGCCTCGCCCGCAACGCTTCCTGCCCCGATACCTCCCCGTTGACGCGGACCGCAAACTCACCGCGGCACTGTCGAGTTCACCCTATCGGCTGGCCGCTGATGCACTGTTGGTGCAACGCGCATGCGGGTTACGGATCGGCGAGTTGCTCGATCTCGAACTCGACTGCATCCATGAGATCCCCGGACAGGGATCCTGGCTCAAGGTCCCGCTCGGCAAACTCGACTCCGAACGCATGGTCCCACTCGACGAAGAAGTCCTTACCCTCGTCGACCGCATCACCACGACCCGTTCACCCGGTCGACCCATGATCCATCCCCGCACCGGGGCACCGGCGGACTTCCTGTTTACCCACCATGGAAAACGGCTCTCGCAGAACGCAGTACGCGAGGAATTGAACCGGGCCGCCGACACCGCGGGCCTGGGGCACATCACCCCGCATCAACTCCGACACACCTATGCCACTGCCCTGATCAACGCCGGAGTGTCACTGCAAGCATTGATGGCGCTGCTCGGCCACGTCTCCACGCAAATGAGTCTGCGCTATGCACACCTCTTCGACCACACCGTGCGCGCCGAATACGAACGCGCACTGGACCTGGCGAAAAGCCACATCGGCGGGCTGCCCACCACCGGCCGCCAGCTCCCGATCACCGATGTCACCGGCGCCAGCTGGAAGGACTCACCAGCGATCAAATCACGGCTCGCCGGCGGCTATTGCCTGCGCGCCGCCGCACAAGGCTCATGCCCGTATGCCAACATCTGCGAACACTGCCCGAGCTTTCATACCGACGCCACCCACCTCGGAATCCTTGCCGCCCAACGCATCGACGCCCACGACCTGGCCACAGACGCAGAACAACGCGGTTGGATCGATGAGGCAGACCGGCATCGCAAGCTCATCGCCAGACTCGACACCCTCATCGCACAATCGGCGCCCGCATGACCACCGAAAGCTCCCTCATCAGGGTCGAACGTGTCTGCACCGACCTCACCACCACCGGCCAGCCAATCACCTTCACCACCGTCGCCCAACAGGCCCAGATCAGCCGCACCACGCTCTACCGCGACCCACAACTACGCGCCATCGTCGACGAACACCGCACCCGACAAACCGACGCCCGAACCCTGACCGGCCTCGCCACCGAAGTCGCACACCTGCGCATCGCCGTCGAAGCCCTCGCCGAAGGCGTCAAACGCCACGAAGAACAACTCCGCAGAATCACCAAACCACCATCCCGACGATGAACCATTCCGCCCGAAATGCGGGTCCATCGACCCCGATTAGCCGGTCAAGCCCTGGACAACGCGTTGATGGAATCAGCGATCGGGCTCTACAAAACCGAACTGATCAATCGAGAGAAATCCTGGACCGGCCGCGCCGACGTGGAACGCGAAACCGCGGCCTGGGTCAATTGGTACAACACCACCCGCCTGCACTCCTCCCTGGGCTATCTCTCGCCGACCGCCTACGAGGACCGCTACCGTGACACCGTCACCTCCACACCGGAGGTGGCCTAACCGAAGGTCTCCATCCAGACCAGGACGGTTCAATCGGCGGGTGTCTGCGGCAACGGCAGGTGGAGCGGGCCAGCCCAACGGCTTTGCATGCCAGCCGTTCCGACCTGCCCAACATATCCTTGAGCATGTCGACGGCTCGGCGCTTGGCAGCTGGGCCTAAGGATCACACCAACCGACTCCAAGAAGGTGGACTCAGAGACGGGGACTCGCCACGAGGCCACCGAAGGAGCCGTGTGATGCCCAAGCATTACCCGAAGAGTTCCGGCGCCAGGTGCTCGACCTCGTGGCCATAGGACCGACGAACCGCAGCGGCTGCGCATCAGATCCCCTCTGAGGCTTACCGACTCCACGACCACACGCCGCAACCCGCTGGTCAGCTCGCGCTTGAGCCCGCCACGGGCATGTACATAGCGCGCCTGATAGATCGTCTCGGTGCTCTCCTGAAGCAGACCCCTTCACGCATCAGAAGGCTATTACTCCGCGTAGGTTGCGACCGGCGTGGAGGTCCGTGAAAGCCTGGTTGATGTCGTCGAGTTTGTAAGTAGTTGTAACGAGCTGATCCAGCTTGAGGTGTCCGTCTTGGTACATGTCCAAGAAGCGTGGAATGTCGCGGCGCGGACTCGACGACCCAAACAGAGAACCTACGACGCGCTTTTCCATCAGCGTGAGTTCCAACGCCGACATGTGGACGCTGGACTCCTGGAAGGCGTGCAGGTTGGTGACAACCACGGTGCCGCCCTTGCCTGTCATCGCGAGGCTCTTTCCAATCTGGTCGCCCGTTCCTTCGCCCATCGCGTTGACGACCACATTGGCCCCGCGCCCCTTGGTCAGATCAGTGACGAGCGCAATTGCCTCCTCACTGTTGGTAGCAGTGTGGGTCGCCCCAAACTCAAGCGCCTTCTCCCGTTTGAATTCCACCGGGTCTACGGCGATGACCTTGGTCGCACCAGCCATAACAGCACCTTGCACCGCGTTCACGCCAACCCCACCAACGCCGACAACGACCACTGTGTCGCCGGCGCGCACTCCACCCGCGTTGACAGCGGCACCCCACCCCGTGATGACGCCGCAGCTGACCAAACAGGCAAGGTCCAGTGAGATCCCCTCGTCGATCTTGATGCAACTGGCTGCGCTGACGACAGTGTGTCGCGCAAAAGCACCCAGAACGCAGAAGATGCTGATGTCTTGTCCTCCTGCGGTGTGATGACGCGAGCCACCGTCGGAGATCTGCCGGCCGAAGGCGATGTGCGCACCGAGCACGCACAAATTCTGTCGGCCACGAGCGCACTCCTCACACTGGCCGCACGATGGGATGAAACCCAGGACTATCCGATCACCGGCCTTGAGCCCTTTGACATCGGGACCGACTTCGACCACGGTTCCCGCGCCCTCGTGTCCGCCAATGACTGGCAGTTCGGTCGGCATGTGGCCCGTAATCAAGTGCGCGTCTGAGTGGCACAACCCCGTCGCGCCCATCGCGACCAATACCTCTCCGGCTTTGGGCGGGTCCAAGTCGATCTCCTCGACGCTCCACTCACCACCTAGCTCGTGAAGCACTGCTGCGGTCGTCTTCATTGACTCCTCCTTCGTCACGACGCTGGCACGCAACCCGATGTGTTGCGATTCAGACAGGGTCGTTGTGCTTGATTCGCGAACACTAGCGACAGGTCGTCCCCGCTCCGCGACCGAGTTCTGGCTGTCGGAACAACAAAAGCGGGTGGCTCCGCCGTGTCTTCCTAGTTCTTCTTGCTGAGGCCAGATCTGACGACTGGTGGGGTCCGCTGCCTCTGCCAATTGGGCTATGGGGGGCCGTGCAGATCAGAGACTAGTTGTCGCCCATTGAGGAATGGGCACCGCCCGCACCGGACCGGCTCGGGCAAGTGCGCCTAGTTCGTCGTGGTCGGCGGTGGTTCGTAGGGTGTGTACCACCACCATTGGGCGCGTTCCCCTTTTGGCCCAGGACACGGCGGGACATCCGGTGGCGGCTTCGTGGGTGGGCAGGCCAACGACGCCTCGGTGAGTGTTTCGCTGTCGCTGTCGGTGACTTTGAGGCTTTCGGCGGGCCCGGTGAGGGTGATGGCGCCCCGATGATGTTGTCGGTGGTTGAACCGTCCTGGATCTGGTGGAGTCCTTGATCGCACCAGGAGGATGTTGTTGTGGCTGCGCCGAGGAAGTTCGACCCAGAGACCCGTGAGCGGGCGGTACGGATGTATCAGGACCGGATTAGTCAGACCGGGGATTCCAAGCGAGGGGCCCGGCGGTATGTCGGTGAAATCCTCGGGATCAACGAGGCCACGTTGCGCAACTGGGTGGAGAATCGCTACGGCAGCAGCGAGTCGACAGCTGCCGACACGCCAGGTGATCCGTCTGCAGAGTTGAAGGCCCTGCGCCGCGAGAACGCCGAATTGCGCAGGGCCAATGAGATTGTGAAGACTGCGTCAGCGTTTTCGCAGCGGCGGAGGTCGACCGCCGACTTCGGTGATCGTCGATTACATCGACGCTCACCGTCACCAGTTCGGGGTCGACCCGATCTGCACCGTGCTCACCAGCCACGGCGTCAAGATCGCCCCGTCCACCTACTACGCCGCCAAAGCCCGCGGCCCGGTCAGCGACAGCGCCTGGGCCCAAGCACACGCGGCCAACACCGTGCACCGCCTCTACGTGGCTAACAGAGGCCTCTACGGCGTCCGCAAGATGTGGCATGCCATGAAACACGCTGGTCACGCGATGGGCCGAGACCAGGTGGCCCGGCTGATGGGCATCTGCGGAATCTCCGGGGCGGTGCGCGGCAAGCACCGCACCATCACCACCACTACAGACCCGGGGGCAGTGCGCCATCCCGATCTCATCGAGCGACAATGGGGCCAGCCGGCCCGGCCCGACCAGTGGTGGGTCGCCGATTTCACCTACATCTGGACACTGCAAGGATTCGTCTACACCGCCTTCTGCGTCGATGTGTTCTCCCGCCGGATTCTGGGATGGCGGGTGATGTCGACCAAGGCGACACCATTGGTGACCAGCGTCCTGGAACAAGCCGTGTTCACTCGTCGTAGAACTGACTTCCGTTTCACCACAACAGGGTTGGTTCATCACTCCGACGCCGGAAGCCAAGGCAGGAACGTGATTCCGATCTTCGGTCGGTAACCATGAGCGCTATCGCCGCGCTCGCCGGCGCGGTGAGCGGTCGAGATGGCGTTGCGCCTGCCGCGTTGGCGGCCGACGAACTTGTGTCCGCCGCCGTCCGGGATGTTGGCGAACTTGGTGACATCGACATGGATCAGTGATCCGGGATAGGCATGTTCGCAGCGGCGGATCGGTTCACCGGTGACCCGATCAATGTGGGACAGCCAGTTGATCCGACACCGGGTCAACACCGCGTGCACGGTGGAGGCCGGCACGCCGAGCTGGCCGGCGATCTGGACTGGCCCCAGGCGTTTGCGCCACCGCAACGCCCCAATGCGCCGCATCATCTGCGGGCTGGTCTTGGCCGGGCTCATACGGGGGCGTGAGCTGCGGTCGAGCATCCCGGCGGTGCCTTCGGCGCGGTACCGATCAGCCCATTTCTTGGCTGTTCGTCCCGAGACCACGAAACATCTTGGCTGCCGCGGTGTATGTCCAGCCCTGATCAACGACGAGCCGAGCGAGCCGCAAACGAGCACGCGGGGTCAATGCCGCGTTAGCGTGGGACACGAGGGCCTCCTGGTTAGTGAAGCGGTTCCTAGACAGCTCCACTTCACAACCGGAGGCCTTCACCTGTCACACAGGCTCACCGATACCCAACCGGACAACGTCCCTGGACATCACAACTAGTGAATTACGCCCGGAATTCGACCATGGCCACTACACGCGATATTGCGATCAGCTCACGACTGGGCGACGATGCTCGCGTTCTCGGGACGGTGCTTCGAGATGCCGGCCGCATCCGCAGTCTGCCGCGAAATCTTGCCGTCGCGGAAGAACTCCAGGAACAGCTGGTTGAACAGCTCGGGCTGATCCGTCTGACCCTGGTGACCACACTCAGCTGGGAAGAAGAACTGCACGTTCGGCAGGACCGTCTCCTGCTGATGGCCCCACTCGACCGGGGTCAACACATCGTTTTGACCATAGAGGTACACACCGGGAATCGTGAGCTTGTCGAGTCGACCCTTCGTCGACAGGCGAGCCGCGATGTTCGGATCCGAGATATGTTGATTGACGTATTCCATCATCGCGGCGAAATACGCTGGAGCGGCCTCGGCGTGTACCACGGACGCCGAATGACGCATCGTCACCAGATCGTCGCTGATGGCTTCAGGTCGATAGATGATCGCACTCATCATGGCCCGCATGCTCTCCGGAGTGCCGTCATACATCGGGACGACGGCGTCCCCGCGCGGTCGGGTCAGATGCGCCGTGATGTCACCGAGTTCCCCGGCGATCAAGGCAAAACTGAGAATCCTGTCCGGGTGTGCGACAAGGTAATTGGCCGAGTTCATGCAACCCATCGAGTTCCCCGCGATATGAAACTTGTCCAGGCAAAGCGCGGTGACGAACTCGTGGATGAAGTCAACCTGCGTGTGCAAGCCCTTGGGGCGATGCTCCGGGGACGAATCGGACAAGCCGTATCCGGGCATATCGGGCGCGTACACGCGAAAGCCGTTCTGTCCCAAGAACGGCGCCATGAAGCGCCAACCGGCGGTGCCGGACGAGCCGGGTAGACCGCCGTGCAGCAGCAGCACCGCCGGTCCGCTGTCGCCTGAGGTCATGTAGTGCGCCTTTGCGCCACTGCCGAGTCGCACCCACCGACTCGCCATGCCCGGTACCTCGATGATGCCCTCATCGGTCAATGCCATGTCGCGGCCTCCTTCGTATTGTCATGTGCCAATTGATGTCTTGCGTGGCGCCAGGTCCACCTCGTCCACCCGCGCTCCCTTGGCGATCGCTTTGCGACACCGCATGAGAAGGCGTGGATCGTCGACGACGACTGCACCGATCAGCGATCCGTCCTTGTCGGCGTAGAGAGCGACCAAATGATCCTCGGCATCGCCGACCCGCAGGGCGAGCTCACCGGCGTTGGGCCGGCCGACGATCTGGATCCGGTGGCCGTATTGGTCTGACCACACGTAGGGGACCGGTGTCGCGGGTACCGGATGGCCCAGAATGCTGGCGGCAACGACGGCGCCGTGGTCGTTGGCATTCGTCCAGTGCTCGATGCGCATGCTCGTCCCGTACAACGGGTGCGGCCATCGTGCAATGTCGCCAGCGGCGTGGATGTCGGGAAAGCCGACCACGCGCAGCTGCTCGTCACATTCGACACCGTCTGCGATCGGCAAGCCCGATGTCGCCAGCCATTGCGTGCTCGGAAGGGTGCCGATGCCGACCACGACAAGGTCGGAAGGCAACGAGCGGCCGTCATCCAGGACGACCGCGCTGACCTTCTGGCTGCCCTCGAAGCGCGAAAAGGCCACTCCGGTAAGCAGCTCCACTCCGTTGGCGGTATGCAGTTCGGCTAGCAGTGCACCAACTTCCGATCCGACGACGTGGGCCATTGGGATCGGTTGGGCCTCGACGACCGTGACGCTGCATCCGTAGTTCTTTGCCGCCGAGGCGAATTCTGCCCCGATGAAACCTCCGCCTATCGCCACGACATGCTCGGCGTGGGGCAGCGCAGCTTGCACGTCGGCCGCATCGTCTGCTGTCCGCATCGCGTACACACCAGATAACGCGTCCATCGCGCCAAGCGTCCGCGGAACGACGCCGGTCGCGATGACCAGGTGCTCGTAGGTGAGAGCCGCCCCAGTGGCGGTCGTGACGATACGGCGCTCTGGGTCCAGGGCGACGGCGCGCTCGCCGAGCCGCAGGTTGACGTCGAGCGCGGTGAGGCTCTCTTCGGAGAGCAGCGGAATCGGCGCCCGATCGCCACTCGCGTCGAGCATGGCCTTGGTGATGGGCGGCTTGTCGTAGGGGTGGTGGAGCTCTTCGCCGAGAAGGGTGATCGACCCCTCGAAACCGCCCGATCGGAGGGCCTGGGCGGTCCGTACCCCGGCGACGGATGCACCTACGATCACGATCGACACCGACGCAGTGTCATCGGGCCGGGTTGGGCGCCGCAACGGGCGTTGCCACTGGCTGGAACGCCCGACGAAAGCACGTCGGTTGGGATGGCTGGGCCAGCGCACGATGTACGCGTTCGATTCCATACGCTGGACACCTCCGCGTGGTGTGGGCCACACTCGAGTGGATAGCGTGAGTGGTTCGACTCACACTTCGCGTGGATAGGAGCGTCCGAAATGGTGCACACTGCGGTGGCCTCGGCGGCCGGCCTCGTCGAGCCCGAGCCTCCGTCCATCCTGTCGAAGGCGTTCGATCTGCTTCGGGCGTTCAACGAGTCGGCCCGGGTGATGACGCTCAGTGAGCTCGCACGCGCGGCCAACCTGCCCAAGTCGACCGTTCACCGTTTGCTGGCGCGACTCGTTGACCTCGACGTCATCGAGCATCACACGCAGGGCTATCGGTTGAGTCTGTCGATGATCCAGCTGGGCGCGACGACACCGGCTGCCGGGCTCCGGGAATTGGCTGCGCCGCACCTCGGTGCGTTGCTGAACTTCACTGGGCATACGGTTCATCTGGGCGTGCTGCGCCATTTCGAGGTCGTGTGCCTCGACCGGCTGTCGCCCCGTGGCCGCACGGAGTCACTGTCCGCGATCGGAGCTCGATTGCCGGTGAACTGTACTGCGTTGGGCAGGGCGTTACTGGCTCATGAGGATCTGAATCACTTGAAGGCAGAGTTGCCTTCGCCGCTGCCCCAGCTGAGCCCGCATTCGACCTCTAACGTCGACGATTTCATCGCCGAGCTGCATCAGGCCCGAGCCCGCGGTCTTGCCTACGCCGTCGACGAGCCACAGGCCGGGATGTCCTGCATCGCGGCGCCCATCATCAAACAGGGCTTGGCGCCGCGTGCGATCGCCGCCATCTCGGTCACCTTCCCAACCGGCTCACCGGATGTCGCCAAGATCGAAGGTGCCGTCCGGCACACGGCCGGACGCCTTTCCGTCGATGCCACCGGTCACGCCGTCTCACGCGAACGATGGTTACCATTCGACGAGATCGTCGAGAGCTGACCAGGTCCGCGCCGGTTCCCCGAAGTCTCCTGCCGCACGGGGTGTCTTGGCGCGGGATCGTTCAGAACAACACGCGAACAACCGACTCGGCGATACAGACGGGCTTGTCGGCGCCGTCGCGCTCGACGGTGTACTCGACGATGACGTCGACCGCCTCGCCGCGGTCGACGACGTCGGCCAGACGCGCTCGTCCCCGCAACCGCGAGTCCACTGGCACGATGCCGGGAAAGCGCACCTTGTTGAGGCCGTAGTTCAGTTGCGCCCGAGCCTCCGGAATGTCGTATATCTGTTGCCGGAATGCCGGCAGCAACGACAGGGTCAGGTAGCCGTGCGCGATCGTCGCGCCGTATGGACCGGCTTCAGCGCGGGTTCTGTCGACGTGTATCCACTGGTGGTCGCGGGTGACGTCGGCGAAGGAGTCGATCATCGGCTGCGTCACCTGAACCCATCCGCTGGTACCCAGGTCCTCGCCGACGGCTGCTTCGACCTGTGCTCGGCTAGCGAAGATTCTCATAGTAGGGGTCCTTGTCGTCGATGATGTGCGGGGCGGTCAGGGTGTGATCGATGCGGCCAAGCTGTCGAGAAAGAACGGTATTGCCGTGGTGTCGATGTCACTGGGTGGGCAGAATCAGCCCACCCATGAGTGCATCCGGCACGGGGTCGTACAGCAGGACGCGATCTGCGACCCCCGACAGTCGCGTAAACACGGCCTGCGGCACCGCGTTTGGGTCGGCGCAGACTGCGAAGGTCTCGACCATCTCGTCAGTGACGAGCCTGAGCATCGAGGTCCTGTCGCCGCTTGCGAGCAATGCGTGCAACCGTGGCGGAACGTCACCCCAGCCGTGGATCTCGAACACCCCGCGGTAGGTGCGGGTAGCGCCGTAGAAGGCGATCTGCGCCCGGATGGCTTCACGGGCGGCGGAAGTCTCCGCCTCGTCTCGCCCAGTGACCACCCACACCGGTACGAGCACCTGCACGGCTTCGCGCGGGCGCCCAGCTGCCGAGAGTCCGTTCTGCAGGGCGGGCGCCACGACGTCAGCCAGGTACTGGCGCGAATGGAGCGGGTGCGCGAACAACCCCTGAGCGATCTCGCCCACCAGCGAGACCATCCGCGGATTGACGCCGGCGAGGAAGACCGGGATGTCGGGATGTTCGATGGGCCCGGGGTTGAAGTAGTCCGTCAGCAGGGTGTGCCGATAGAACGGCCCCTCGTGTCGCAGCACTGCGCCAGTCTGGAAACTGTGCCAGATGGAGCGCAGCGCGCTCACGTAATCGCGCATCCGGTCGAGTGGTCGGTCGGCGGGAACGTCGAAACGACGCTCGAGATGCGCCTTCACCTGGGTGCCGAGGCCAAGCACGAAACGACCTTCCGACGCGCGCGCGAGCTCCCAGGCGGCCTGCGCGAGGACGAAGGGTGACCGGGCGAACGCGACGGAGACACCGGTACCGACACGGAGTTCCGAGGTGGCCGCGAGCAGCGCCGCCGCCACCGTCGTGGGATCCGAGGACGTTTCGCTCACCCAGCCGATGCCGTCGCAGGATCCGTCGGCGACCAGCGCGGCGGCGAGCCCTTCGCGAATCCTGGACGGCAACGAGATGTCGACCCGCATCAGACCCGTCCCGTCTCGCGGAAACGTTGCAGACGTTCCTCGCGCTCGGCGTCCGGCAGGTCGTTGGCGGCACCGTTTCCGTTCAGCTCGGCCTCCAACCTCAGGCCGGCCGCGAAGTCGCTGCGCGCCCCGTCGTTGATGAGCCGCTTGAGGGTGCGCACCGAACGGGGGCTCGTCTGGCAGATCGCTTCGGCGAGACTCAGTGCTGCGTCATCCAGGTCTGTGTCGGGCACGACCCGGGACACCAAGCCGGTGCGCAGCGCCTCGTCGGCGAGTAGCGGGCGCGAGGTGAACATCAGCTCTCTGGCCAAGGTGAGGCCGACCAGCCGAGGCAGTCGCTGGCTTTCGCCGCCCGTGGGCAGCAGGCCGAGTGCCGCGTGGGTGTCGCGGAAGCGGGCCGACTCGGCGGCGACGATGAGGTCGCAGGAGTACGCGAGCAGGAATCCACCCGTGACTGCCCAGCCCTGCACTGCTGCGATCACCGGAACCCGGAGCTGTTCGATGCGCTCCCAGAGGCCGCTGCGCCCGATGTCCGGACGGGTCTCTGCGGCGTCGAAGTGCTCCCCGAGATCGGCGCCTGCGCAAAAGGATCGGCCTGCGCCGCGCAGCACCACGACGCGAAACCGGTCGTCCTCGTCTACCATCTCGAACGCCACGAGTAGCGCGGCGACGAGCTCGTGGGACAGCGCGTTGTGTCGTGCTGGGCGATTGAGCGTGAGCCGACAGATCCCGGGCCGGGGCTCGTCGAGTATCAACACGTCGTTCATGCAGTCCACCCTCCGTCTATGGCGAGGATCTGGCCGGTGACGAAGCTCCCGGCGGGGGAGACGAGATAGCGGACGAGGCCGGCGAGCTCGTCGGGCTGCCCCCAGCGGCCAGTCGGTGAGCGAGACACCGCGTACTGCTCCCGGGTGTCGTTGACTCTGAAGACGTCGGTCATCTCCGTCTCGAACATCCCTGGAGCGACGGCGTTTACGGTGATGCCCTCTGCGGCAACCTCGACGGCGAGGCTGCGGGTGAGCGCGGCGACGGCACCCTTGCTCATCGCATAGGCGATCGCGCCGGGCGCTCCGCGCAAGGCGCCGGCCACCGAGCAGACGTTCACGATCCGCCCCCAGGTCTTGGGCTGCATCCGGGCGACGGCCAGCTGGCACGACACGAGGGTCGAGGTGACGTTGACGGCCGACAGGTCGTGCCAATCGGCCGCGGTCGTCCGTGCGATCGATCCGTGCCGGTAAGCGCCAGCGGAGTTCACGACGATGTCCGCGGTGAGGTCCTGATCGTCGAGCCAGCCGTACATGGTCTCGATGGCGTCGACCGATGAAACGTCGACCGGGTAGCCGTTGGCGGTTCCGCCGGCCGCCCGGAGGTTCTCGACTGCGGCAACGATCGCGCTCGCGTCCCGCGCAGCGATGATGACGTGTGCGCCCGCAGCGGCCAGCGCACGCGAGCAGGCCAAACCAAGGCCCCGGCTCCCGCCGGTGACGAGCGCCGTATGCCCGGAAAGCTCCGAGGCGGTGCTGGGTATGCCGACGTCAGCCACGTTGCTCCGCGACGCCGGCTGGTGGGACCCGGCGGGTGCGCTCACCCCGAAGGCGTTGGACGCCAGCACTGCCTGTGACCGATGTGTCCCGACCGAACAGTTCGAGCTCGCCCATGTTCCACCAACTTCTTGCCGTGTGCGCCGTTCAGAGGTCCGCTCCGGCTCTTGGCGGCTCAGGGTCACTGTGGCTGTCGCGGGACGGCTCGCAAACAGCACGTCCCGTCGGCCGGAACAGGCCGGGAGATCCGAGCGGTTCCGACCGCTGGGCCGCCACGTTGCTTGCCTGGAGGTGGGA
Organism: Mycolicibacterium sp. CH28; assembly: GCF_004745805.1. Taxonomy (GTDB): domain Bacteria; phylum Actinomycetota; class Actinomycetes; order Mycobacteriales; family Mycobacteriaceae; genus Mycobacterium. The sequence goes on from NZ_SRLQ01000013.1 coordinate 138,799, forward strand.
CCGGACCCTTGGGCAAGCTCGTTTTCCATCGGTGCGACCGGGCACGCCGGACGAGCGCGAGGAAGTCCAGTCGTGCTTGGCGACATCGTGGTGATCGACGCCGGAACCCGTACTTCGAGCGCCTATTTTGGCAAATTGCTCGTTGACGCTGGGGCCACCGTCTACCGACTTGAATGCCCTACTGAGGGAACCACTTCGGACGGGCACGAAGCACATGGCGACGGCTATGCGGCCTATCTGCTTTGTATGACCCGGACGGCGGCGGAACTGAAGGTTGATCGTCCTGTCATCGGTCCCGCGCGATATGTCGGGCATTCCAAGCGCTTCCACATGTGCCGTACATGGTTGTGCCGTGGCCGGCGCCGCGCCGCACTTCTGACCCACGAGCGATCGTCGAGTTGAGCGGCGCGGGCCGTCAGGCCGTCGTGGCTTCCTCGTTGGCCCGTGACGAGTCGAGCCGCTTGCCCGACCACGGCAACCCGACGGGATCCTTCACTTCCGGAGGTAGAACCTCACCGGTCATCAGCTCGTTCCACCGGCGCCACCAGGTCCGCATCTGCAACTCGTCCTGTCCGGTGTTGACCGGGCTGGCCATGCCCCGTGAGATGTCCGACCATGGCAATTCCTTACGGGTCGCGAAGCCCTGTTGCGCGCTCTCCAGTGCCTCGACGTCGTCCGGCGACGCGAGTCCGCCAGGACCCCAGAAAGTGAGGAAGTTGTCGAGGCGCTGGGCGCGGAGATCCTCGCCCTCTTCCGGCGGGACGATGTGCCACGCGGTCACTTCCATGTAGTCAGGGGTGACGGGATCGATCTTGCGGATGACGACACCCATGACGAGATCGATGATGACGAGGTTCGGAAAGATGACCAGATTCCGGTTGCCACGCAACCGTTGCGCCCAGTCCAGGCCGAATTTCTCTGCGATGGCCGCATATCGCGCGGTCCGCTCCGCTTGACCTGCCGGGGACAACGGGCGGCCGAGCACCTCGTCGCCGCCCGGGGCCGCCGCGATCACCGCGTGACCGTTGCCCAAGTCGATGCCGCGATCCTTGCCGATGACGAGGGAGGTGTCGATCTCCCCGCGGGCCGCCATCACCATCGTGAAGTATCGCTGGTGGGTGGACGTCGCGTGGTAGCCGTCAAAGCTGTTCTCGACCAGCAGCTTCCAGTTGGCCTTGCAGGAGTACTCGTGGGTGCCCTCCAAGACCTCCATGCCGGCCTCGGACTGGTCGGCGACCAGGTCGATGTACTCCTTCGCGCCGGCCAGGTACGTGTCGAGGTCGACGATGTCGGGATCGAAGCTGGCGAAAACGAATCCGCGATAGGAATCGACGCGCGGGGGTTTGGCCAGCCCGGGTCGCTCGAAGTTCTCACCGTATGCCTGATCGCCCGGCATCGACACCTGCTCGCCGGCGATGTTGAACGACCACCCGTGGTAGAAGCACGTCAAGAAGCGGGCATTGCCCTCTGGCTCGCGACAAACCATCGCACCGCGGTGTGGGCACGAGTTGAGCCAGACCCGAATCTCGCCCTTGCCGTCACGGGCGAAGATGATGGGCCGGCCGGCCAGTCTCCGGGTCTTGAAGCTGTTGGGCTTCTTGAGTTCGGACTCGTGGCCGACGTAGAGCCAGCACTTGTCGAAGATGTTGGCGCGTTCCTCCGCGAAGACGACCGTGTCGACCATCGCCTTGCGGTTGACCCTGAACCTTGGCATCTTGCGGTCGTCGTCGACGTAGTCCGACATGTCTGTTCTCTCTTCCTTTGTGCCAGTCTGTATTTGGCCTATGAGGCCGGATGACGGTGACGCCACGCCTCGGCGTCGGGAGTGAGGCGGGGCGCCACGCGTTGATTCAGCCATTCGACCGTTCTCTGCCAGCAGTCGAAGGAGGCCGCGATGGCGAGCGACTCGCTCGACTCGCGGTAGAAGTGGCCACCGACACCCGGATAGCGCACGACTCGTGTGTAGGCCGGGGCGGAGCGGCCCATCGTGCGGGCCAGCTCGACGCACGCGGCGGCGGGCACCGCGGGATCGTTCGCGCCGTACATTCCGAGCCACGGCGTACGAACCGTTTCTGCGAGTTGGGTGATCTCCGGCGACAATTGACCGTCGGATGTGAACAAGTGACTGGGCGAAATGCTCACCGCCGCCCCGAGCCCCAATTGCGACGCCGCCAGCAGGGCGAGCCGGCCACCGCGGCCGTACCCGATGACGCCGATCTGGTCGCCTTGCCACCCTCGCTTGCCAATGTGGTGTACCAGCTGGGCTACCACCTCGATGAGGGCGTCGTCAGTTCCTTGCACGGGGGTCATGTCGGCCGCGATGCTCTCGTAGCCGTGCACGGCGAGATCGTTGAGGATCGGCGCGGCCCGGTGTTCGGAGTCTCCGTCCGCAGTCATCACGAGGACAGCTCCACGGGGAATACCGCCCAGGTTGACCTGCTCTATTTCCACCGTTCCGAGGACCGTTGCGAGACCGTGTCGCTCGGGAGCGATCCACACCGCAGGTGTCATGTGAGCTGACCTCCTGGCAGTCTGTCGTCCTGTCTTCACCGCGCCGAATCAGGTGCGAAGACATGCTCACCCAGCCTCACGACGCGGCGGAATGCCTCGTCCCGGGCACCGGAACACCGCTCGCGGTGAGACGGATGGCGTTCCAGCCGCTGAAATCACTGCTGGAGTCGTCACGTTCTTGCGGGGACCCTGCTCTGAGCGGCATACGTCTTGCCGGATGGCAATGGTGAAGTTTGGCAAGGGAGGACCTCCGACGATGGAACGGCTTTTCGCGTGCGCGGCCGACGACCTGGCACCCGGCTCCTCGATGGCGATCAAGAGCGACCCGGCCATCGCGCTGTTCCGAAACGAAGCTGGGCAGTTCTTCGCCACGGCGGATAACTGCACACACGAGGACTGGTCCCTCGGCGAGGACAGCGATCTCGACGACAACGAGGTGACCTGTCCGCTGCACATGGCCCGGTTCGACATCCGGACCGGCGCCGCGCTCTGCCTCCCGGCAACCATCGCCCTGCGGACCTTCGAGGTCGAGGTCGATTCCGACGGCAGAGTCTTCGTGCTGGTCTGAGGACGGACGCCTCGATGCCGAACGCTGTGCAGCGGAGCGCCTTCGTGACCGCGTTGAGCCCGCTGACGGTCGGCTTCCGACGAACGGAACGGCAGATTGTCGCCGCGGCCACTGGGCTGCACGATCAGTGACGAGCGTTGGTTACGCACAGATTTCACCGAGGAGGGTTCATGATCAACCTGGCACCGGACGAAGAACAGGAAGCCGTCACGGAGATGACGCGCAGCCTGGGGCTCGACGTCTTGTACCCGGCATCGAAGGAAACCGAAGCCGCGGGTGCCGTGCCCCCCGCGGTGTGGAGGACGATCGTGGAGACCGGACTGACCGCGCCGGTGAGCGAGGAGTTGGGTGGCGGTGGTGTACCGGGAGTCGTCACCCAGGTGGCCGCGGTGGAGAGCCTCGCCTACGGCGATGCCGGCATCACGCTGGCGGCACTGTGGAGTGGCGCGCCGTCGCTGCTGATCTCGGAGCACGGCACGACTGCGCAGCAGGCGACCTTGCTGACCTCCGCCGGCGATCCGGACACCCGCGGGTCGGTTGCGCTGTACGAAGGCTTCGGACGTGGTGCGAGCGAGCTGGAGACGACCGTGGCGGTCCAGGACGGGGTAGTGCGCGTCGTCGGCCAGAAGGTCGCCGTTCCCTTCGCTGCTACCGCCGAGTCGATCATCGTGATCGGTGTGGACCCTTCTGACCGCGGGTTGCGGGCCGTGATCGTTCCCCGTTCCACCGATGGGATCGACGTGACGGCGACCGGCTCGGGGCTGGCGCTCGATGCGGCCGGTCTGGGCAGCGTCTCCTTCGACGTCACGGTTCCAGCGGCCAATCTGCTCGACAGCAACGGCCTTGGGATGACTGTTGAGCGTATGCGGCTCATGGTGGCCGCGGCGCAGACGGGCATGGCGCAGCGCGCCATGGAGTACGCCGCCGAGTACGCCTCGGAGCGCATCGCGTTCGGCAAGCCGATCGCGTCGTTCCAGGGCATCTCCTTCCCACTGGCGGAGGCATTCTCGCGTACGGAGCAGGCTCGGCTGGAGATCCTCGACGCCGCGAGCCTCATGGCGGACGGCGGTGATCCGAACCGGGTGTCGGCCGCCGTATCCGCGGCGGTGGCCTACGCCAGCGAGAACGCGGCGGAGACGACCCGCCTCGCCGTGCAGATCCTCGGCGGCCACGGGTTCATGACCGACTACCCAGTCGAGCAGTGGTACCGGACGGCGGCGTTCTTGTCCGCGCTCGACTTCGACCCGCTTGCCTCGTCATTCCAGCCGGCCTTCTAAGCAACCTCTGACTATCAAGGACACCCCATGAGCACCACGACGTTCGAACTAAGCCCCGAGTTGCGCAAGCACAGCGATGCGCTGCGTGAATGGTCGGCCGCCGAGGTTCGCCCCTACGCGCAGGCCGCGGACGCCGCCAAGTTAGCTCCCGCCAACTGGCGCGAGATCTTCGACACCGCACCCGTTCCGATCGGCAGGATCGACATCGAGGGCGATTCGCTGCCGGTCTTCTCCGACGGCTACTGGGCGGGGCAGCTCGCGTTCTACGAGAACCTCAACTACGGCGACATCTGGGCGGCGCCCTTGCTCACCCGCGGGATCGGTCAGCTCGTCGTCGACGCAATGGGCACACCCGAGCAGATCGAGCGATGGTATGACCCGGTCATCGCGGGTGAGGTGATGACCGGTTTTGCCCTGACCGAGCCGCACTTCGGCTCGGACACGTCGTTGGTGGCGACGACCGCGGTCCGGGACGGGGATGAGTGGGTCATCAACGGATCCAAGATCTACTGCACGAACGGTGCCAGGGCGGACTACATCACGGTGTTCGCGACGACAGACAAGGCGCTCGGCGCCGGCGGCATCGCATGCTTCGTCGTGGAGAAGGGTACGCCCGGATTTACGGTCCCCAAGGCCAACGAGTCGAAGCTTGGCATCCGGTCCTGGGTCACCTCGGAGTTGCTGTTCGAGGACTGCCGCGTCCCGATCGACCATCGTCTGGGCTGGAACAGCGCCGGACCTGTCGATACGGCGCCGAGTGTTTCGGGTCGCGGCGGCGCGCTCACCGCGTTGTCGAACAACCGCCCCAATATGGCGTCGATGGCGATCGGTCTCGCGCAGGCGTCGATCGACGTCGCCACCGGCATCCTCAAGGAACGTCAAGGCGGGTTCTCGCCTCAGCGCTGGGCAGCTGTGAGCAACAACCTCGACCTCATGAACGCCGCACTGGACCGCGCCCGACGGGTCAACTACAAGGCAGCCTTCGTCCTCGACCACGGCACCCCGAACCGCTACAGCCCGGCGATCGCCAAGAGCTACGCGCCCCAGACGTGTGACCGGATCATCCGCCGGTGCATGCAGCTGTTGGGACCCGAGGGGACGAGCAAGGAACTCCTACTGGAGAAGTGGTACCGCGACGTCAAGATTCTGGACATCTTCGAAGGCTCCGCCCAGGTCCAGCGGATCATCGTCGCCCGCGAACTCGTCGGCCGGCTTGCCGGCTGACGCGAGATGAAGACACGGTGCGAGAAGGCGGAGGCAGGGCAATGGGCAGGATGGGTTTGACGACACAGGCCGCAGTTCGGTCGACGGCTTCGCGCGAGGTGCTGACCGACGTCGAGCAGTTCCTGTTCGAGGAGGCCGAGATGCTGGACCAATGGCGTCTACACGAATGGCTCGACTTGTTCACCCCCGGCGGTTACTACGAGATTCCGGCCACCGACCGGCCCGACGGGGACCCGACTCGTGACCTGTTTCTCGTCCATGACGACCGGTTTCTGCTCGAGCAGCGCGTCAACTCGTTGCTCACCCGTTCCGCCCACGCCGAGTATCCGCACTCGGCGACGCGGCGCATGATCAGCAACGTTCGGGCGATGGAAGCCGACGAGGGGCGACTGCACGTCTTGGCCAACTTCGCGGTCTATCGCGTCAGGTCCGGTGTGCTCGATACCTACGCGGGCCAATACCGCCACATCCTGGAGCGCGACGAGACGACCGGTTTCAAGTTCGTCAGCCGCAAGTCCGTCATGGTGCTCGACGCGCTGCGCCCCCACGGCAAGGTGAGCATCATTCTGTGAACAGGTTGGACGGCAGGACCGCGATCGTCACGGGCGCGAGTGCCAATATCGGCGGTGCGCTGGCGGCCGGTCTGGCGGCAGAAGGTGCGCGGGTCGTGTGCACCGACCTTGTCGAGTCCGTCGCACAGGAGACGGCGCAGGCCATCGTCGACGCCGGCGGCGAGGCGTTCGCCGTCGGCGGAGACGTTACCGACACCGCACATGCGCTCGACGTGGTGCGGGCTGCGATGCAGCGGTGGGGTCGCGTCGACGTCTTGGTGAACAACGCGATGGTGTTCAACCTCAAGGGCGTGCTGACGATGCCCGTCGAGGAGTTCCGGCGGCAAGTGGACGTCTGTTTGACGGGCGCACTGGTGTTCACCAAGGCGGTCGCCGAGCCGATGATCGCGGCAGGACGCGGAGGCAGCATCATCAACGTCCTCTCGACAGCGGCCTGGCAGGGACAGGCGGGCAATATCGGCTATTCGACGGCCAAGAGCGGGCTCATCAACTTCACCCGCTCCGCAGCGATGGAGCTCGCGGTCCACGACATTCGGGTCAACGGGTTCACCCCCACCGCGACACAACCCGCAACGCCTGAACACGAGACGATGCTCCGTGCCGCGAATTCGCCTGACAACGCTTACGCGAATGACTTCTACGGCCTCATGCCGATGAGCCGCCTTCCCACTCCCGCCGACTACGTCCCGTCGGTCGTATTCCTCGCCTCGGACGATTCGTCGATGATCACGGGGAGCAACATCACCGTCGACGGCGGCGCCACGGCGAAGTACTGGCCCTGGGTCCCGCGCCGCTAGTCACCGCGGATTTCCAGCGGCTGGAACGTGTCGTTGGTCACTAATTGGCAGGGACCTAGCCTCACGGTGGATCACGTCCAACGAGAGGCCTTCGACACCGATGACAGCATTCGCGGACACCGACTACGGCACGATGTTCACTTCTGGGGCGGCATACGTCGACGAAGACCGTTGGCATGCCATGGCCGCCGAACTACGGCGGAACATGCCGGTGCTGCGTGTGGAGGCCGACGGCTACCGGCCGTTCTGGGCGATCACCCGGCACGCGGACGTCACGGAGATCGAGCGCCGCCACGACGTCTTCCTCAACACGATGGAAGTGGTCCTGAGTTCGAACGAGACCATCCAGGCCAGGCGCGCCGCGGGTACCGACGCGAAGACGCTTGTGCACATGGACGACTCCGAGCACTCGGCGTATCGCGGCCTCACCACGGAGTGGTTGAAGGCGGGGGCCGTCCGCAAGACGATGGGCGGCCACATCAAGGAGCTGTCCCGCGGCTACGTGGATCGCATGGCGGACATGGGTGGGTCCTGTGACTTCGCGTCGGACATCGCCGACTACTACCCGCTGCGGGTGATCCTGGGCATGCTGGGCATCCCCGAGGAGGATGAGCCGAGGATCCTCCGGCTGGCCAAGGAGGCCATGGGGACGGAGGACCCGGAGTTCGCACGCGAGGACGGTGCGACCGCCCAGGACATGTCGGGGGCGCTCATCGAATTCATGGTCTATTGCAATGAATTGGTCGAGCAGCGCAGGAAGAACCCGACGTCGGACATCGCGTCGACGATCGCCAACGGCCAGATCGACGGTGAGCCGCTCGGGGTGATCGAGACGCTGTCGTACTTCATGCTCTTCTTCACCGCCGGTCATGACACCACCTCGCATACGCTGTCCGGCGGGCTGGAGGCGATCATCCGCGACCCCGCCGCGCTGCGCCGGCTGCAGGAGGATCCAACCCTAATCCCCAACGCGGTAGACGAGATGGTGCGCTGGACGAGCCCGCTGAGGGGATTCACCCGCACCGCGCAAGAGGATTACGAGCTGCACGGCATCACCATCAAGGCCGGGGAGATGGTGTTGCTTTCCTATCCGTCGGCCAACCGCGACGAGACGGTGTTCGAAGACCCGTTCCGGTTCGACATCACCCGCGCGAACGCGAACAAGAACATCGCGTTCGGTTTCGGGAAGCACTTCTGTCTCGGGGTCCAGCTGGCCAAGATGGAACTGCAGACGTTCCTGACCGAACTGCTGTCCCGGCTGGAGTCCATCGAGATCACCGGCCCCGTGGAGCGCACCGCCGGAAACCTCATCAGTGGTGTCAAGCACCTTCCCATCAGCTACACGATCCGGGAGCTGGCATGAGTCACGACGTTCAAGCCGCAGTCATTGACAAGCTCGGTGGCCAGTTCGAGGTGCGGGATCTGGCGCTGGCCGATCCCGGGCCGGCCGAGGTCTTGGTGAAGGTCGAATCCGTCGGCATCTGCCATTCCGACCTCGCCGCCCGCGATGGGCACCTGCCAGCCGCGTTGCCGGCGGTCCTCGGCCATGAGGGAACCGGAGTGGTGGTGGCGGTAGGTCAAGCGGTGAGCAGGGTATCGCCCGGTGACCGCGTGGTGCTGACCTTCAACTCGTGCGGCACCTGTCGCACGTGTGCTTCCGGGCATCCGGCACATTGCGCCGAGTTCCTGATGCGCAACTTCTCGCCGGCGCGTGCCGACGGCTCGCTTTCCTATCACGACGGCGCCGAGGCGGTGAATGGGCATTTCTTCGGGCAGTCGTCGTTCTCGACCCTGGCGCTGGCCGACGAGCGCTGCGTGGTGCGGGTGGATGGCGATGTACCGACCGAGGTTCTGGCCCCACTGGGCTGCGGTGTGCAGACCGGCGCCGGTGCAATATTGAACGTGCTCCAACCGTGGGCGGGGGCGAGCGTGGCGGTCCTCGGCGTCGGTGCGGTCGGATTGGCTGCGATCATGGCAGCGCGCTTGACCGCCGCGACGACGATCATCGCGGTGGACGTGGTCCAGACACGGCTCGAGCTCGCGCGCGAGCTCGGCGCTACGGCCACCATCAACCCGGCGACCACCGACTTGGCAGCCGCTCTGCGCGAGCACACCGGGCAGCGCGGCGTGGACTGCGCCGTGGAAACCACTGGCAAGCCCGAGGTTTTCATGGCGGCGCTGAGCGCAATGGCTCCCCAGGGAACGGTCGCCGCACTGGCGGTGGCACCCCCGGGTTCGATCGCCCCCTTCGAAATGACCTTCCTCCCGATGGTCCACATCGTTGGGGTCACCGAGGGCGACGCCGACCCGCAAACGTTCATTCCGGCGCTTGTCGAGCTCTACAATCAGGGCCGGTTCCCGGTCGATCGGCTGGTGGATACCTACAAGTTCGCCGATATCGAGCAGGCCGCTCAAGACATGCAGGCGGGTCGAACCATCAAGCCGGTCATCGTTTTCCAGTGACCTGTACTCCAGGGATGACGACGTGGACCAGCTCTACGAGGATCTATTCCCCGGCGGCGCCGGCGGTGGGGACTCGGCAGGTGACCGTCGCCAGCTGCCGCCGACGCGGCGTATAAGTCAAATCATCTCGTTACCAACATAATTCGCCGCCGCCGGAGGCGTGGGCAGGGCAGCTGTGTACGTTCATCCATCGACGACCAGGTCTCACACCTAGAGCGGTTGCCCGTGTGCGGGAGACATCGCGGCACCGACTGTTCGGTGCACTGCGGTCGATGCGGATTCAGGTAATCCGTTTACCCCCAACGTATTGCCAGGATCTCAGGGCCTGCGTGGCCTTTGTGATGTCTGACTAACCATGGCTATGAATATCAGAAATTTCAAGACACGGACATAAGTGCTGAGTACGGTTACCTTCGTTGCGCGACTTCGGGCAAAGCTGACGTGGAAGGGCGTAGGTATCGACAATGTGGGACGCCGCGGTCAAACCAGTGCGCGAACTGGGCAGTTTCTACGGCATGGCTTTGGACACCATCGTGTCCATGTTCAAGCCGCCCTTCGCGTGGCGCGAGTTCTTGCTCCAGTCATGGTTCGTGGCAAGGGTTTCCATCGTGCCGACGCTCACGCTGGCCGTACCGTTCGTCGTGCTTACCACCTTCATTCTGAACATCCTCTTGATCGAGTTCGGGGCAGCTGACTTCTCCGGTAGTGGTGCGGCACTCGGTGCGGTGACACAGCTTGGACCAATAGTCACGGTGCTGGTCATCGCCGGGGCGGGAGCGACGGCCATGTGCGCCGATCTCGGGGCCAGAACGATCCGCGAAGAACTCGACGCGCTAAGGGTTCTCGGTATCGATCCGCTTCAAGCCCTTGCCGCTCCAAGGGTGTTGGCAGCAACGCTCGTCTCGTTGCTGCTGTCGTCCTTGGTGACTTTGGTCGGCCTGGCCGCGGGTTACGCATTCTCGGTGTACTTCCAGCATGTTTCGCCCGGCGCATTCGTGGCTGGCCTAACCCTCATCGTCGGTCTCAAGGATGTCGTCGTGGCCTTGATCAAGGCCGCACTGTTCGGCTTCGCCGCCGGAATGATCGCCTGCTACAAGGGGATATCGGTGGGTGGCGGACCGGCCGGCGTGGGCAATGCCGTCAACGAAACAGTGGTGTTTTCCTTCATGGCCCTGTTCGTGATCAATGTGATAGCAACCGCTGTAGGAGTGCAGGTGAGCAAATGACTCAGGGTGTCATCAGTCGTCGGAATCCACGGCTCCGCCGCATCGTAGACAACGGAGTTGCTGGTTGGAACCGTGTCGGAGTACAGACCCAGTTCTACGGCAGGACGCTTCGCTCCATCGGTGATGCCTTCGTGAACTACCGGGGCGAGATGATTCGGCTTATCGCGCAGATGAGCTTGGGCACCGGGGCGCTCGCGATTATCGGTGGCACCGTCGTCATCGTCGGCTTCCTGACGCTATCGACGGGCGTTCTGGTCGCGGTCCAGGGGTACAACTCGCTCGCCGATGTCGGCGTCGAAGCGCTGACCGGGTTCGTATCGGCTCTCGTCAACGTCCGTTTGATCGCGCCGTTGACCGCCGGGGTCGCGCTGGCTGCGACCATCGGTGCGGGCGCGACCGCTCAAATCGGCGCAATGCGGATCAGTGAAGAGATCGATGCGCTCGACGTGATGGGCATCCGCTCCATCGCCTATCTCGCGTCCACCCGCGTCGTGGCAGGGGTGATCGTCGTGATGCCGATCTACTCCGTCGCGGTGTTGATGTCTTTCATGGCAGCCCGTTTCGGAACGACTGTCATCTACGGTCAGTCGGCAGGCGTTTACGACCACTACTTCCGTACGTTTCTCAACCCGTACGACATTGTCTGGTCCTTCCTGCAGGCGGTCCTGATGGCGGCGGTCATCATGCTCGTCCACACCTACTACGGGTACAACGCATCCGGCGGCCCCGCCGGTGTCGGTGAGGCGGTCGGGCGCGCCGTGCGGACCTCGCTGATCGCGGCGACATACGTCTGTGTCGGTGCAGCCATGGCGATCTATGGCGAGACCGGCAACTTCAACCTCTCCGGGTAACGACATGGAATCAAGACGAGAAGAAAACAGAATCCACCCCGCGTGGTGGACCGCGGCGCTCCTGATCTGCATCGTGCTTACCGTCGTGCTGTGCGCGGCGCTGTTCACGCGATCCTTCACCTCCTCGGTGCCAGTGACATTGACCTCCGATCGCGCGGGGCTGGTGATGGACCCCGGGAACAAGGTCAAGCTGAACGGTGTCCAAGTGGGTCGAGTGACGACCATTGGCGCTCAGAACGACTCGGTCAGCCTGCACCTGGACATCGACCCCAGCCAGGTGAAGTACATCCCCGCCAATGTCGAGGCACGGATCAAGGCGAGCACAGCCTTCGGATCGAAGTACGTCGACCTGATTGAGCCGAACGACCCTAGCCCGCAACGGATCTCCGCCGGCGCTGTGATCCGGTCCGAGAACGTCAGCACGGAGGTCAACACGGTCTTCCAGGATCTCGTGAACGTGATCCACCAGATCGATCCAGCCAAGTTGAATGCCGTTCTCGGTGCAATTGCCGAAGGCCTCCGCGGCCAGGGCGGGCGAATCGGTGAGGCCACCACCGACGCCAATCAGGTTCTGCTAGCGCTCAACGCGCGCAATGAGACTTCCCGTGAGGATTGGAAGGCCTTCAAGGGCTTCAGTGACACCTATGCCTCAGCGGCACAGAACATACTGTCCGTGCTGGACGCCGCCAGCACGACGAGCACCACCATCACCAGGAACGCCAGCGCACTGGATGCTCTGCTACTCAATGCGACCGGGTTCGCCCACAGTGGCATTGGCGTGCTGGGTCCGAACAAGGACAACCTCGTCACGGCCATCAATGTCGCTGAGCCTACGACGCGGCTGTTGATGAAGTACAACCCCGAGCTCACCTGTTTACTCGTCGGCGGCAGGAACGCGGTCGACCTCAGCGGTTATGAGGAGGCTGGTGGGGGTGACGGGAAGAGCCTGCTGGTCGATGCCGCACTACTCCTCGGCGACGACCCATACAAGTACCCCGACAACCTTCCGATCGTCGGCGCCAAGGGCGGCCCTGGGGGGCAGCCGGGATGCGGCTCACTGCCCGACGTCGCGAAGAACTATCCGCAGCGACAGCTGATCACGAACACCGGGTGGGGCACAGGCCTGGATCTTCGGCCAAACCCCGGAATCGGATTCCCCGGCTACGCGGACTACTTCCCCTCCACCCGAGGGGTGCCCGCGCCGCCCAGTATCCGCAATCCGGGAGGTGCAGCGCCGGGACCGGTTCCGTATCCGGGGGCGCCCCCATACGGTGCAGCACAGTATGCGCCGGACGGAACGCCGCTGTATCCGGGCCTTCCGCCGGCGCCACCGCCAGGCGCGCCCCGCGAAGACCCGGTGGTTCCCGGACAGGAGCCGTTCGTCGTCCCGGTGCCCGGCCAGATGCAACCAACACCCACCGCGAACCCGCCGCTGGCCGATCAGGGAACGCCGCCGTCGTGATCGATCGTCGCAGTGAAACGAGACTCGAAAGGCTCGGACCGTGAGAGATAACCTGGGGGGCGCCGTCTGGCGCCTGGTCATCTTCGTCGCTGTTTGTTTGACCGGTACGGTCGCGCTCATCGCGATATTCGGGCAGTTGCGATTCGACAGCGGCGAGTCTTACAACGCCGTCTTCAGCAACATCACCGGACTGAAGGGCGGCAATTTCGTTCGAATCGCCGGCGTCGAGGTGGGCAAGGTCGAGAAAGTCGCGGTCAATCGCGACATGACCGTGAATGTCCGGTTCAAGGTGAACGATCCGGTGGTACTCACCGAGGGCAGCAGAGCTGTCATCCGTTACGACAACCTCATCGGCGGTCGCTATCTGGCGATCGAGGACAGCACCGGTAGCACAAAGAGACTGCAACCGGGTCAAACGATTCCGCTGACCCGGACCGCGCCTGCGCTCGACCTTGACGCCCTCATTGGCGGATTTCGGCCGTTGTTTCAGGCGTTGGATCCGGTACAGGTCAACGCGTTGTCAGGCCAGCTGATCCAGGTCCTCCAGGGCGAGGGCGGCACCATCGGCTCCTTCTTGAGTCAGACCGCCGCGCTGACCAATACCTTGGCCAATCGCGATCAACTCGTCGGCGAGGTCGTCACGAACCTCAACATCGTGCTGGGTTCGCTCGGTGATCAGAGCGGTCAGTTCGCCAAGGCCGTGGACTCGCTGTCCACCTTGGTCGGCACCCTGGCCGACCGGCGAGTCGATATCAGCAATGCGATCGCGCACGGCAACGCCGCCTCGGCCTCATTGGCCGACATGCTCTCCCAGCTGCGGACGCCGGCGAAGAAGGTTGTCACCGAACTCGACCGTACGGCGGGCATCGTGGTGGCCGATCACGACTACTTCGACGATCTGTTGAAAACACTGCCCGACGCGTATGCGGCGCTGGACCGTCAAGGCCTCTACGGTGACTTCTTCAGCTTCTACCTGTGTGACGTGGTTCTGAAGGTGAATGGCAAGGGCGGACAACCGGTTTACATCAAAGTTGCCGGCCAGTCTTCGGGGCGGTGCACTCCCCGATGAAGCCATTCAGTGAACGTAACCCTCTCGTCGTCGGAACGGTTGGCCTGATCCTCACGGTCGCTGTGGTGCTTGCCGCGTTGAACTACAGGAGCCTGCCCTTCATCAGTCAGAGCAAGAGCTATTCGGCGTACTTCGTCGAAGCGGGCGGGTTGAAGCCGGGTGCAGCAGTAGAGGTGTCGGGAGCCGAAGTGGGACACGTCGAGAGCATCTCACTCGAAGAACCGCAGGTCTTGGTCAAGTTTGACGTCGACGATGACATCCGGGTCGGCGATCGCACCGAGGCGGCCGTGAAGACGAAGAGCCTGTTGGGCACGAAGTTCCTGGAGATCGCCCCGCGGGGTGACGGAAGTCAATCGGGGCCGATACCGGAAGACCGCACCACACCGGCGTACCAATTGCCTGATGCACTAGGTGATCTCACCACGGCCATTAGCGGGCTCAACACCGATCAAGTGTCGAATTCGTTGGCGGTGTTGTCGGCCACCTTTGCGGATACACCACCGGAGCTGAAGATCGCCGTCGAGGGGGTCGCCAGATTCTCGGACACGCTGAACCGGCGCGACGACAAACTTCGCAAGCTGTTGGAGAATGCCAACAACGCCACGGGCGTGCTCGCTGAGCGAAGCCGCCAGGTCGTCAGCCTCATCGAGGACACCAACGCACTTCTGGCTCAACTCCGCACCGAAAGCGACGCTCTGGATGAGTTGTCATCCAATCTGACGGCGTTCTTCGATCAGATCAAAGGCGCCATCGGCGACAATCGACACACGTTGAAGCCGGCGTTGGAGAAGCTCAATGGCGTACTCGCCATCCTCGACAACCGCAAAGAGCAGGTCCAGAAGGCCATCAAGGGGCTCAACGTCTATGCGATGTCACTGGGGGAGTCTGTGTCGGCGGGCCCCTTCTTCAAGGCCTATGTGGTCAACCTGATTCCGGGCCAGTTCTCGCAGCCGTTCATCGACGCTGCTTTCTCGGACCTTGGTTTGGATCCGAACGTGCTGTTGCCGTCCCAGCGGGTCGACCCGCCCGTCGGCCAACCGGGCACACCCGCACTGCCGGTGCCGTACCCGCGTACGGGGCAGGGTGGAGAGCCGAATCTCACTTTGCCGGACGCGATTACCGGGTCGCAGGGCGACCAGGGATGCGGCCCGCCCGGGCTGCCGTTGCCCGGCCCAACAGGCTGCTACCCGTACCGAACGCCATTACCGGCTCCGCCGCCCGGCGGGCCGCCACCGGGCCCGCCGGCCCCGGCCCCCGCCGGCCTGGGCTCGACACCTGGACCGACTCCCAGCCCCGTCCTGGTGGAGCCCGGGCCGCGGTCCCCGGTCCCGCCGGTGCCGAATGAGGCTGGCCCAGAGCAACAATCGCCGGCAGGAGCAGGGCAATGAGTCAATCGTCACGACGTGGCCGCAGTATCGCGGTGATGTTCATCGTCGGAGTCCTCATCTGCGGTGCGTTCGTCGCGTTCGACCTCACACGGGCGGCGAACAAGACGCGAATCACAGCCTATTTCGCCAACAGCAACGGCATCTTCGTCGGAGACGAAGTCAGTATCGCCGGCGTGGCCGTCGGCAGAATCGACAGCATCGAACCGGAGCCGCTACGTGCCAAGATCACGTTATCGGTCGATGGCCAGTACAAGATTCCCGCGGACACCAAGGCAGTGATCATGTCGCCGGCGCTGGTCACCTCCCGCGCGATTCAGTTGACCCCGGCGTACCGCGGGGGCCCCGTTCTGCAGGACGGCGCGGTGATCCCCGAGAGTCGCACAGCGGTGCCGGTCGAGTTCGACGACCTCCGGCGTCAGCTGGAAAGGCTGACCGACACGTTGCAACCCACCGCGCCGGGAGGCGTCAGCACCCTGGGCTCCTTCATCAACACCGCCGCGGGCAATCTTCGTGGCCAGGGTGCAGATATCCACGACACGATCGTCAAGCTCTCGCAGGCATTCTCGGCGCTCGGAGACCACAGTAAGGACATCTTCAGCACCGTGAAGAACCTCTCCATCTTGGTTTCGGCACTCCAGTCGAGCACCGATCTCATGCGAGAGCTGAATCGAAACCTCGCTGCGACAACGGGGTTGCTCACTGATGATCACAACGAGGTAGGAAACGCCGTGTCGTCGATCGACTCGGCGGTCGGCGATGTGCAGAGCTTCATCTCCGAGAATCGAGAGACGATCGGTACGACCTCGGACAAGCTGGCGTCGGTGACGACCGCCTTGACTGACAGCCTCGATGACATCAAGCAAACGCTGCACGTCGCGCCGGGAACCCTTCAGAACTACGTCAATATCTACCAACCCGCGCAGGGCACGCTGTCCGGGGCGTTGGCGATCAACAATTTCGCCAATCCGATCAGCTTCCTCTGCGGCGCGATCCAAGCAGCCTCGAGGCTGAGCGCCGAACAATCGGCGAAATTGTGCGTGCAGTATCTGGCTCCGATCATCAAGAACCGCCAGTACAACTTTCCTCCGCTCGGTCAGAACCTGTTCGTCGGCGCCTCGGCGCGGCCCAACGAGGTCACCTACAGCGAGGATTGGATGCGGCCCGACTACGTACCGCCGGCGCCGGTTCCCGCTGCGGCGCCGTCAGATGCGCCGGCGTCCCCGTCCAGCGGTGCTGCTAGTCCGCCGCTGCCTGCCGAAGCGCAACCCACCAGTCCCGAGCAAGGGTTGAGGGGCATGATGGCGCCTCCCGGAGGAGGATCATGACTACGGGATTCAGCAAGCGGCTGACCGGTGGACTCATCCTCCTCGCAGTCACCGCAGGACTACCTGGTTGTGGTTGGCGCGGGTTGAACTCCTTGCCTTTGCCAGGTACCGAAGGTGGCGGTCCCGGTGCGTATACGGTGCAAGCTCAACTGCCGAACGTCGCTAATATCCAGCCCAATTCGCGCGTGCAGATCGGCGACGTGACAGTCGGCAACGTCACCGGAATCGAGCTGCAGGGCGACCACGCGTTGGTGACTATGACGCTCAACGGCAACGTGAAGCTGCCCGCCAACGCGACCGCGACGATCGGTCAGACCAGCCTGCTGGGCTCCCTGCATATCGAATTGGCAGCACCGGCCAACGCTGCGCCGCAAGGAGAACTCCATTCGGGGTCGCTGATCTCGCTGACGTCGGGACGTGGCTATCCGTCCACCGAGCAGACTCTGGCCGCGATATCGGTACTGCTCAACGGGGGAGGAATCGGCCATATTCAGGAGATCACCGCGGCTCTGAGTACGGCCTTCTCCGGTAGGGAGAACGACCTACGCAGCCTCATCGAGCAACTCGACCAGTTCATCGCCAATGTCAACAGCCAAACCGACGACATCATCGCCGCCACTGACAGCCTGAACCATCTCGTCAGTCAGGTCGCCGATCAGAAGGCCGTCGTCGACAAGGCACTCCAGACGATTCCTGATGCGCTGAGCACCCTGAAGGACCAGCGCCAGCACCTCTCCGACGCCGTCGACATGCTCGGAAAGTTCGCCGCCCTCGTGAACGACACGACGAACCAAACCAAGGATGCGCTCGTCAAGGAGCTCAAAGACCTTGGTCCGGTGCTGGAATCACTGGCCAACGCGGGCCCTGCGTTGACCCGGTCGCTGAGCTTCTACAGCACGTTCCCGTTCGCCAAGGAGACTCTGACCAAATGGTTTCGGGGCGACTACGCCAACCTGACGGCGATCATCGACCTGACCCTGAGTCGACTGGACGCGTCGTTCTTCACCGGTACCCGATTCGAGGGCAATCTGACGGAGTTGGAGATGCAATGGGGTCGCACCATCGGACAGATGCCGAGTCCCTATACGGCGGGGAACCCGCTTGTCGTGCCGTATCACACAGACCAGGGGCGTTGACACCGTGCTGACACGCAGAATCAAGATCCAGCTCGTCGTCTTCGTCGCGGTAGCGGTGATTGCGGGCGGCGTTATGACCATCAGCTTTATTCATGCGCCCGCGCTGCTGTTCGGCATCGGCCACTACGACGTCACGGTCGAATTGCCCAACGCGAGTGGTCTTTACGAGCGCAGCAATGTGACGTACCGAGGCACCGAAGTTGGTCAGGTGACGTCGGTTGAGCTTACCGACCACGGCGCGCAGGCCGTGATGTCGCTTCGGTCAGATACGAAGATCCCGTCCGACCTCGACGCCCAGGTGCACAGTCAGACCGCAATCGGTGAACAGTACATCGCTCTGTTGCCGCGCGACGCGGGCTCTGCCCCATTGCGAAACGGCGACGTGATACCGATGGACCGCACCACCGTGCCCCCGGACATCAGCTCGTTACTGGACGCGACGAGTCGAGGGCTGCAGGCCATTCCAGGCGACAACCTCAAGACGGTGGTCGACGAGTCCTACGCCGCCGTAGGAGGTCTCGGGCCGGATCTTGCGCGACTGATCAAAGGTTCGACCGGGTTGGCGATCGACGCCCGCGCCAATCTGGACCAGCTGACTACATTGATCGACGGCGCGAAACCGGTCCTCGACTCGCAGAACGATACGTCGAGCTCGATCCGGGCCTGGGCGGCATCCCTGGCCGACCTCACCGCACAGATGAGGGCGAAAGATGATGCGGTGCAGGGAGTTCTACAGAGGAGCCCGGGAGCCGCCGACGAGGGCCGTAAGTTGTTCGACAGGCTGCAGCCAACACTGCCCATCGTGCTGGCCAACCTCGTCAGCGTCGGACAGGTAGCGGTCACCTACCGCGACAACCTCGAGCAATTGCTGGTGCTACTGCCCCAGGGCGCCGCCAGTATGCAAGCGATCGGCGTACCCAACCGGAACACCAAACAGCCCTACCGGGGCGCTTTCCTCAGCTTCAATCTGAACCTCAACCTGCCGCCCACGTGCACCACCGGCTTCCTGCCGACACAACAGCAGCGTATTCCGTCAGATGTGGACTATCCGCCGCGCCCGGCGGGCGATTTGTACTGCCGCGTGCCGCAGGATTCCACGTTCAACGTCCGAGGAGTACGAAATACGCCGTGCGTCACCGTGCCTGGCAAGCGGGCGCCGACGGTCAAGATGTGCGAGAGCAAAGAGAACTACGTGCCGCTCAACGACGGCTTCAACTGGAAGGGCGACCCCAACGCCACACTGTCTGGACAGTCCGTTCCGCAGCTGGTGTCGCCGCCGGGGTCAACCGCTCCACCGCCGGCCGAGACGCCCCCACCGCCTCTGGCTACGGCCGCGTACGACCCGGCCACCGGGACGTATGTGGGCCCCGATGGGCATGTCTACACGCAGAGCAATCTGGCGCGAAGTCCCGGCAAGGAGCAGACATGGCAGTCGATGATGATTCCACCGGCCGGGTGAGCACACCGGTGGCACACTCCCTCGCCGTCGACGACTCATGTAAGACCGAGTTCGGGAACGAGCCCAGCCCGAATCGCACATCGGTAGTGCGGACGGCCATGCGGGCGCCCGTTCGGCTGGCGAGCATCGTGGGCGTGGTCATCGTTCTTGCGCTGGCCGGACTGGTCGGACAGCTCGGAGTGCGCGCCTACCAATCTCATCGGAGCGAGATGCAACGAAATCTCGTCCTGCAGGTTGCCCGTCAAGGTGCCGTGAACCTGACGACCGTCGACTACCAACACGCAGACGCTGATGTCAAGCGAATCCTGGAATCGGCTACCGGTGCCTTCTACGACGACTTCAGCAAACGGGTCCAGCCATTCATCGACGTGGTCAAGCGGGTCCGATCCAAATCGGTGGGAACAGTGACCGAAGCAGGTGTGGAGTCCTTGGGCCGCAATGACGCCCAGGTCTTGGTCGCCGTCACCGTCAACACGACCGCCGCAGGTGCGCCCGACCAGCAGCCGCGAGCGTGGCGAATGCGCATCTCGGTGAGCGGAGCCGGCGCGGACGCCAAGGTGTCGAATGTTGAGTTCGTGCCGTGAGGATGGCTGTGCAAACCGTGGCGACGATCGAGGATGTCGACGATGGGTCCGGCGGTGACACCGAAGGCGAGCCGGTAGGGACCCCGTCCGGTGACACCGTTGATCGTTCGCGCCGCAGAAAGTCTGGATCGCGCATCGTTGCCTTCGGCGTGCTGCCTGGAGTTGCGCTCGTTCTCGCCTTGGCTGCAGCGTTTCTCAAGTGGCAGGACTCCTCGATCCGAGATGCCGACGTTGCCCGGATGGAGTCCGTACAGGCTGCCAGGGACAGCACTGTCGGGATCCTGTCGTATGGAGCCGATACCGCCGAAAAGGAACTGGGCGCGGCTCGCAGCCGGCTGACCGGCGCGTTCCAGGAGTCCTATTCGTCCCTCATCCGCGACGTCGTCATCCCGGGCGCAAAGCAACGACAGATTTCGACAGTTGCCACCGTCCCCGCTGCAGCATCGGTGTCGGCGGACCTCAATCATGGGGTTGTTCTCGTCTTCGTCAACCAGGCCGCGACGGCGGGCAGCGATGCGCCCACCGACACCGCTTCGACTGTTCGGGTGACACTCGACAACGTCGACGGTCACTGGCTGGTGTCGAAGTTCGATCCGATCTGATCTTGATCTTGCCCACGACATCACGACAGACTTCGCCAGGTGACTTCCTGCCTGGCTCCGAAGTCGGCCGCACGCATTGGATTTGGAGAAGAGATGAGTGTGTTTCCGGTATTGCGACGGGTCGGATCGAAGGGCCGTTGCGTGGCGTGGCTCGTCGCGGCGATCTCTGCGTCGGGCGCGACGGTCGCCATGCCGACAGCGCACGCGGATAACAAGCGACTCAACAACGGCGTAGTCGCCAACGTATACACGGTCCAGCACCAAGCCGGCTGCACGACGGACATTCACGTCAACCCGCAGCTGCGCCTGGCGGCACAGTGGCACACCGCCGATCTGCTCAACAACCGAAGCCTGGACAGCGACACCGGTTCCGACGGTTCCACACCGCAAGCCCGCGGGGCTGCGGCCGGGTTCCGCGGCAATGTGTCCGAAACGGTGGCCGTCAATCCGGCGTTGGCCATCAGCGGTATCGAGTTGATCAACCAGTGGTATAACAACCCGGCCTACCTGGCGATCATGCAGGACTGCGCCAACACAGAAATCGGTGTGTGGTCTGAAAGTAGCTTGGACCGCACGGTCGTGGTCGCGGTGTACGGGCAACCCGGCTGAATCGCGGCCTTCCCGTGATCACGACAGCCGACCGGGACATCCTGAACGGCATGCCTTCGTGGGATCCCTACGGCAGCCTTCTCGTCGGGCGGGAAGCGCCGAAGCAAGCGGGCGTAGCAAGTTGACATCGACAGAAGCGCGAAGGAGTCCACGCAACATGATCGCGGTCAGGCTATTTTGTACAGCGTTGGTTCTCGTGGTTGGGCTGTCCCTGTCGACGGCTGCGCACGCCAAAGCCAACCCCGTCGAGATGCTCGAGGTCCCCTCCCTGGCGATGGGCCGCGACATTCCCGTCGCTTTCCAAGCCGGCGGTCCGCACGCTGTGGTCCTCCTCGATGCGTTCGACGCCGCACCCGATGTCAGCAACTGGGTGACGGCGGGCAATGCGACGAAAACCCTCGCTGGCAAGGGAATTTCGGTCGTCGCCCCAGCCGGTGGCGCATGGAGCCTCTACACCGACTGGGAGCAGGACGGCAGTCGACAGTGGGAGACATTCCTCTCCAGCGAGCTGCCCGACTGGCTGGCCGCCAACAGGGGCCTGGCGCCGGGCGGGCATGGCATCGTCGGAGCGGCACAAGGGGGTACTGGCGCGATGATGATGGCGGCGTTTCACCCCGACCGATATCGGTTCGCGGGCTCGCTGTCGGGCTTCCTGACGCCATCGGCCACGACGCTCAACGGCGCCATTACCGCCGGCCTGGCGCAGTACGGCGGAGTCGACACCCGCAGTATGTGGGGACCCCCACAGCTGGGCCGCTGGAAATGGCATGACCCCGACGTTCACCTCCAGTTGTTGATCGACAACCACACCCGTCTGTGGGTATACAGTCCGGCCACCCTGACGTGCAGTGACCCCGCCGCCATGATCGGCTACTGCGACCAGGCGCAAGGTAGCAACCGCAACTTCTTCGCCCACTACGTGGCCGCAGGCGGCCACGATGCTCATTTCGACATCCCGGCCGGCGGCCAGCACGACTGGTCGAGTTGGGGTCCGCAGCTGGCCGCGATGTCGGGCGATCTGATCGCCACCATCAAATGAGCCCCAGGCGGGGAACGATCCCAATGGTGCTGGCGTGAAACGTACATCGTATCGGCTGGTCAGCTCGATGAGGCTGAATACGGTCGTGCCAGCGCCGGCAGACATCTGCATGAGCGGCAGCTCTGAAATCACCAGCGCACACAAGAGTACCGAGGGGAGAGGATGACCTGTGGGCATTGGTATTCAGGTCGAGGGGTTGACCAAGTCGTTCGGATCCCAGCGCATTTGGGAGGACGTCACCCTGGACATCCCGGCCGGCGAGGTCAGTGTGTTGCTCGGTCCGTCGGGTACCGGAAAGTCGGTGTTCCTCAAGTCGTTGATCGGGTTGTTGCGTCCCGAGCGCGGCAAGATCATTGTTGACGGCACCAACATCATCGAGTGCTCGGCCAAAGAGCTCTACGAGATCCGCACGCTGTTCGGTGTGATGTTCCAGGACGGCGCACTGTTCGGGCCGTCAGGCCCGGGTGCGTCAGATCCTGCACACCCTGCCCCCGGTAGCGCAGCAGGCCATCCTCGACGACCTCGACAAGGAAATGACACCACATCGGCACGCGACGCGTCCGGAATGAAGACCGAGTTCCGATATCCCTTGGGGTGCAGTGTATGTCGACACATAGACTCAGCCAGAAGCCGTGAGAAGATGCAACTGCGACCGGTTGTGGACAGGTCAGGTGATCGAACATGAGGCCTTGTCGCCATGAGGTGGTGGCGACGGGCGCGGCCCGGTCGACGCCGATAGTGCGGCAGCCGAGGGCGACCCTCGACTAGTTCGTCAGTGCGTCCATTAGTGTTAACTATAGTCATTGATTGACAGAGTTGAAGGAGTAAGGGTGACACAAGCGGACACACGTGGACTGGAAGGCTCCGTCGCATTCATCTCGGGTGCTGCGCGAGGGCAAGGCCGTTCGCACGCAGTACGTCTAGCCAAAGAAGGCGTCAAGATCATCGGTTTTGATCTTTGTCAGCAGGTGAGCACGGTTCCGTTCGAGATGTCGGGACCGGACGATCTGGCCGAAACCGAGCGCCTGGTGATTGAAGCCGGCAGTGAGATGTTCGCCGCCGTCGCCGACGTGCGTGACCAGGACCAGGTCGACGCCGTTCTACGCGCAGGTCTCGACCGGTTCGGTCGACTCGACATCGTTCTGGGGAACGCCGGGATCATTCACAACTATAAGAAGACCTGGCTGATCGACGACGACGATTTCCGCAATGTGCTCGATGTCAACATCCTGGGCGTCTGGCATACCGTGAAGGCGGCAGTACCTCATCTGATCGAGCAGGGGACCGGGGGTTGCGTCGTATTGACCGGGTCCGGAGCGTCAGTGTCGGGCATCCCCAATCTGGCGGGCTACGTCGCGTCCAAACATGCGGTGCTTGGCCTGATGCGCACAATGGCCAAAGAGTTGGGGCGCTACCAGATTCGCGTCAATGCGGTCATGCCGGGCAACTGCAATACCCCGATGTTCGACAACGACGGAATCCGACGCCTCTACGTTCCCGACGCCGAAGAACCGTCCACGGAGGTCTTCCTTCAGCGCGCAGCGGCCATGTCGCCTATGCGGAATCCGTATGTCGAGCCGGGCGATGTGTCAGAGGCGATCGTCTATCTCGCTTCGCCGGCCGGACGGTGGGTGTCCGGCGTGGCTCTGCCGATTGATGGTGGCACTGCCACACCCTGACGAGGCCAGCCTGGATACGAGCGGAGCCGAACGGTGGGCACACCCGCGGGTGTGCCCACTGGCCGCTCCTGCGCATTCCGAAGGCGGTGCCAGCGTCGCGGGATACAGCGTTGGCGGTTCCGGCCAAGGGAACAGGCGCTCTGCGAGCAGTGCCGACAGGCGGACACTGTCCCCATGGGCGGCACAGGTAGTGCTGCGTCAGCGCCATTACCCGGCCGCACGCAGGTGAGGTCTCACATATCCTGCGTGCCCGCGGATCTACCAGGCTCTCGGCCCGAACATATGAGAAACAGAGGGAGGGTTGCAGTGCTCAGTCAGTCGCCATCACCAGCGCCGCGACGATAGCGTCCCAAGGAGTGGTGGACTTCGGATCGGGCGTGGTTTACGCATCGTGATCAACGAGTCTCGTTGAACGCTAGGTGATTTGGTGTTGTTTGTCTAGTGCTGCGGCCGCGTGTTTGGCGGCGATGACGGCGCGGAGTTCGTCCATGGAGACATCGGAGAGATAGCGGCGGGTGACCTGCCATTCGTCGTGGGATTCGATGACCACGGCGGTGGCCAGGCGTAAGAACGCCGCGGGGTTGGGGAAGATCTCCACGACGTCAGCGCGGCGTTTGATCTCCTTGTTGAGCCGCTCGATGGGGTTGTTCGACCAGATCTTTTGCCAGTGCGCTTTGGGGAACGCGGTGAACGCCAGCACGTCGGTTTTGGCCTCGCCCATCATGGTCGCGACTTTCGGGAAGCTGGCGGCCAGGGTGTCGGCGACGCGGTCCCACTGGCCGGCGACCTCGGCGGGGTCGGTGTGGGCGAAGATCGTCTTGACCGCTGCGGTCACCGCCGGTGCGTGCTTGGCCGCCACCGCGGTGTGCAGATTGCGCATGAAATGCACCCGGCACCGCTGCCACGACGAGCCGGCGAACTGTTGGGCCACCGCCGCTTTCAGCCCGGCGTGGGCATCGGAGATCACCAGATGCACCCCGGCCAGGCCGCGGGCCTTGAGCGAGGCTAGGAACTCGCGCCAGAACTCGAAGGACTCGCTGTCGCCGACGGCGGTGCCCAGGACTTCGCGGGTGCCATCGAGGGACACCCCGGTAGCCACTACCAAGGCCTGTGAGACGACGTGGGCGCCGATGCGGACCTTGCAGAAGGTGGCGTCGCAGAAGACGTACGGAAACGTGGTGTGGGCCAGGCTGCGGGTCCGAAACGCCTCGATCTCCCTGTCGAGGCCGGCGCAGATCCGCGAGACTTCCGACTTGGAGACTCCGGTTTCGACGCCCATCGCCGTGACGAGGTCATCGACGCTGCGGGTGGAGACCCCCTGCACGTAGGCCTCCATGATCACCGCGTGCAACGCGCGGTCGATGCGGCGGCGCCGCTCCAGCAGCGACGGGAAGAACGACCCAGCTCGCAGTTTGGGGATCGCCACCTCCACATCACCGGCCGTCGTCGACACCGTCTTGGGGCGATGCCCGTTGCGATGGGTGCTGCGCCCGTCGGTGCGCTGGTAGCGGCCGGCGCCGATCGCCTCGGTGGCTTCGGCCTCGATCAGCGCCTGCAGCCCGGCGCGGATCAACTCGGCGAACACCGCCCCGGCATCGGCGGACTTGAGCGCATCAAGTTGGGCGAGCAGGGCAGAATGATCTTGGGTCATCGCGTGGCGTGTCTTCCTGTTGAGTCACTTGGTAGGTAACTCACTGACCACTACGCGATGGCCCACCCCAACGACGTCAGCGACACACCCCGCCCCGACGGCCCCAGCTCCCGAAACCCCACCACGCCAGGGGACTTACCCGCCGCGACGGTGGTCCTGGCAGATCGGACGTTGATCCATGGGTGAGAACTTGCGGGTGGACTTCCACACCCATGTTGTCGTCGATCTTCCGGACTTCGCCCGCCGTTTCGGGGATCAACGTTGGCCCACCTTCGACTTCCACGGGGAGGAGGGGCGGCTGACTCGCAATGGGCAGGTTGTGCGTAGCGTCGCGCCGTCGGCGTGGTTACCGCAACGCCGAATCGAGGACATGGATGCCGCGGGCGTCGACCGCCAAGTCCTTTCCCCCATCCCTCCGTTGATCTGCGACTTCGGCGACCTCGCGCCGGCGACCGAATGGGCGACGCATCTCAACGGAGCCATCGCGACCTTGGTCGCCAACAATCCGAACCGGTTCTCCGGACTCGGAACGGTGCCTCTGCACCATCCCGACCGCGCGATCGAGGTTCTGCAGCGGGCACACGATGACGGCCTGGTGGGCGTGGAGATCGGGACGTCCGCAGGTGGGCGTGAACTCGACGACCCAGACCTGCGAGAGTTCTTTCAGGCCGCCGAACAGCTTGGGATGTTGATTTTCGTTCACCCGCTGGCTCTCGGTCTGGATGCATACTCGGCCCTACGGATCGCCGGGGGCGCGGTCACGTTCGGTCTGGGCATGGGTACCGATACCGCCATCGCTGCGTCGCGGCTCGTCTTCGGCGGTGTGGTGAAAGACGCCCCCGAACTCAAGCTGTGCCTTGCCCACGGTGGGGGCACCTTCTTCTGGGCTCTCGCGCGTATTGCTTTCATGTGGGATCAACAGGCCGACACGAAAGCCGAAGAGTTGACGCGCAATGTCTTCGTCGACAGCGTCGTCTACCAACAGGCGAACCTGCGGTACCTGTGTGAACGGCTCGGGTCCGACCGCATCCTCTTCGGGACCGACTATCCCTTGCCGGCCCAAGCCGACATGACCGGTTCGATATTGACTGGACTCCCCGATGGCGACATCGCCCGCATCGGCGGGCTGAACGCGTCGTCGCTGCTGGGCCTGTGTCCTACCTGCCACTGAGCGGCACCTCAGGCTACTTGTAGCCGCTCGAGGTGGCTCGATGACGTTCTCGCGGGCACTGACCACAGCGGTGGCCACCTTCTACAATCCCCTGCTCAATTTTCGAGCGAACCGATGTCCTGCAACGCTCTGAGCAGTAAGAACGACCGTGGGTCACAAGCGTCCGCATGAAAAGCGGAAGGTCGCCGGCTCGATCCCCGATCCAGCAGTGAGACTTTCGCTAGCCCGACCGGCTGACCGCCGATACGCTGCGGGCCATCGAACCCAACGAGGCTGGTCACGCCTCAGCTCACGCCGCACGCCAGCCTGACTGGATGGTCGTCCGCCTCGTTGCCCCGACAGCGCACTGCGTAGGGAAGGCACCTGACACCATGAGCGCCGTAACCGCGATTCCCCGCTTTCCCTCCGACGTCACCGGCGCCTGGCTGGCCGAGGTTCTCGGCCGCGCCGGATCTCCGGTCGAGGTCAGCGCGGTCGACGTGGCACCCGTCGGCACCGGCCAGACCGGTGCCACGTTCCGGGTCTCGGCCAGCTATGCGAAGAACCCGAACGGTCTGCCCGCGAGCTTCATCCTGAAACTGCCCGCCACCGACGATGCGGTCCGCGACCGGGTGATGCTGGGCTACCGCAGCGAGTGCGCGTTCTACCAGTCCGTTGCCGACGTGGTGACGATCCCCATTCCGCAGTGCTACCACTGTGACATCGCCGACGAGGGATCCAGCTATGCGCTGCTGCTCGCCGACCAGGCGCCCGCCGTCCAGGGGGACCAGATCGTCGGCTGTGGACTTCCCGAAGCCCGCCTGGCGGTCCGGGCACTGGCGGGGCTGCATGGCCCCACGTGGTGCGATCCGCAGTGGCAGACCTTCCCGGGACTGGTGATGTCCTTCAACGGGGAGGACGCCATCCGCGGTCTCGGCGATATCGCGAAGATGGCGGGCGGTATCACGGTGGACAAGCTCGGCGCCAAGCTCACCGAGGCCGATGCCGAAACCCTGGTCACGGCAATGGAACTGGTGACGCCGTGGCTGCTGTCCGCGCCGGATCGTTTCGCCCTGCTGCACGGCGACTATCGGCTGGACAACCTGCTCTTCGACGGCGAGCAGGTCAGCGTCGTCGACTGGCAGACCCTCGGCGTCGGGCTGGCCGCCCGCGACCTGGCCTACTTCACCGGGACCAGTCTGGAGCCGGACCTGCGTGCCGCCGCCGAGCAGGAGCTGGTCGCGGACTATCACCGGGCGCTGCTCGACGCCAGTGTCTGCAACTACGATCTGGCGACCTGCTGGCACGACTACCGGCTGGGGATGCTGCAGGTTCCGCTGATCTCGGCGCTGGGGTGCGCGTTCTCGGTGGAAACAGAACGCGGCGACGACATGATGGCGGCCATGCTGCGCCGCGGCTGCCGGGCGATCCGCGAGCTGGGCACCCTCGAGCTGATCGCTCCCTAGGAGCGCGCGCGCTGCGCTTGCTTGACCAGACCGCCGCCGACGATGAGGCGCTGAATCTCGCTGGTGCCCTCGTACAGCCGCAGCAGCCGGACCTCGCGATAGATCCGCTCGACGGGCACCCCGCGCATGTATCCGGCTCCGCCGTGGACCTGCACGGCGAGGTCGGCGACGTTCCCGGCCATCTCGGTGCAGAACAGTTTGGCCACTGACGGCGCAATCCTGCGGTCCTCGTCGTGCAGCCACTTCTGTGCCGCGTCGCGGACCAGCGCGCGACCGGCCATCACACCGGTCTGCTGATCGGCCAGCATCGCCTGCACCAATTGGAAACTGCCGATCGGGGTGCCGCCCTGCGTGGCGGTCGCGGCATAGCTGACCGACTCATCCAGGGCCCGCTGGGCGGACCCGACCGCGAGCGCCGCGATGTGAATACGCCCGCGCGCCAGGGAGGTCATCGCCGCCCGGTAGCCGACGTCCTCGCTGCCGCCGATCAGGGTGTCGTCGCCGACCCGGACATCGGTGAGATTCACATCGGAGGTCCAGGCCCCCTCCTGGCCCATCTTTGCGTCCTTGACCCCTATCTCGACGCCGGGAGTATCCGCGGGCACCAGGAACACCGCGATGCCCGGCCCGTTGTCGTCGGCGGGCCGGGTGCGGGCGAACACGATGAACAGGTTCGCCACCGGCGCGTTGGTGATGTACTGCTTGCGGCCGTTGATAACCCACGAGCTGCCGTCGCGGACGGCCTTCGTCTTCAGGCCCGACGGGTTGGAGCCGGCGCCCGGCTCGGTGAGGGCGAACGATGCGACGACGGCGCCGGAGGCAATCGGCTCGAGCCACCGTGCCTTCTGGTCCTCGGTGCCGAACCCGACGAGCACCTGCCCGGCGATGCCGTTGTTCGTGCCGAACATCGAGCGCAACGCCAGACTCGTGTAGCCGAGTTCCATCGCGAGTTCGACGTCCTGGGCGATGTTCAGGCCGAGACCGCCCCACTCCGGCGGGATCGCGTACCCGAACAGCCCCATTTCCTTGGCCTCGTCACGCAGATCGTCGGGCACCTTGTCCTCGGCGAGAATCTCGGCCTCCCGGGGCACGACGGCCGTGCGCACGAAATGACGCGTCTGGGCGAGGATCTCGCGGAAATCGTCGTCGCTGACGTCAGCCATCAGAGCTCCTTCGGGGTGGGGCGCCGGTCGGCAGCGATCATATATGAAATATGATTTGCGCAAATCGGGGGTCCGTCGACGGAAACAGGAGATCAGATGTCGTTGCTGGCCGGCCGGACCGCAGTCATCACCGGTGCAGCGCAAGGCCTGGGTCTTGCGATCGCGGAACAGTTCATCGCCGAGGGCGCGCGCGTCGTGCTCGGTGACCTCAACCTCGAGGCCGCCCAGGCCGCCGCTGACACGCTCGGTGGCGCCGACGTCGCCCGCGCGGTGCGCTGCAACGTCACCACCTACGCCGACATCGAGGCGTTGGTCGACGCCGCAGTCGACGGATTCGGGGGCTTCGACATCATGGTGAACAACGCCGGCATCACCCGCGACGCCACCCTGCGCAAGATGACCGAAGAGGATTTCGACCAGGTGATCTCGGTGCACCTGAAGGGCACCTGGAACGGCCTGAAGAAGGCCGCGTCGATCATGCGGGAGCAGAAGAGCGGTGCGATCGTCAACATGTCGTCGATATCCGGCAAGGTCGGCATGATCGGGCAGACCAACTACTCGGCGGCCAAGGCCGGCATCGTCGGTATGACGAAGGCCGCCGCCAAGGAGCTCGCCCACCTCGGCGTGCGAGTCAATGCCATCCAGCCCGGCCTGATCCGCTCGGCGATGACGGAGGCCATGCCGCAACGCATTTGGGACTCGAAGGTTGCCGAGGTGCCCATGGGCCGCGCCGGCGAACCCGCCGAGGTCGCCAAGGTGGCGCTGTTCCTGGCCTGTGACCTTTCGTCGTACATGACCGGAACGGTCCTGGAAGTCACCGGCGGGCGGCACTTGTGATCCGTAGAGCGGTCATCTGTGAGCCGGTCCGCACACCGATCGGGCGTTACGGCGGCATGCTCGGCTCGCTGACGGCTGTCGACCTCGGCGTGGCAGCGCTAACAGGTCTGCTGGCGCGCACCGGGGTGATGCCGGAGGCCGTCGAGGATGTGATCCTCGGGCATTGCTATCCCAACGGTGAAGCGCCGGCGATCGGCCGTGTCGTGGCGCTGGACGCCGGCCTGCCTGTGACGGTGCCGGGTATGCAGGTGGACCGGCGCTGCGGGTCTGGTCTGCAGGCGGTCATCCAGGCGTGCCTGCACGTCGCCGCCGGTGACAACGATCTGGTCGTCGCCGGTGGTGCGGAGAGCATGAGCAACGTCGCCTTCTACTCCACTGACATGCGTTGGGGTGGCGGGCGGACCGGGGTGCAGGTCCACGACGGCCTGGTGCGCGGACGGACAACGGCCGGTGGCAAGCACTACCCGGTGCCGGGCGGAATGCTGGAGACCGCCGAGAACCTCCGCCGCCAGTACGGCATCGCCCGCCAGGAGCAGGACGAACTCGCGGTTGCCTCGCATCAGCGTGCGGTCGCCGCCCAGCGGAGCGGCATCTTCGCCGAGGAGATCATCCCCGTTGCCGTCGCCAACCGCAGCGGCGAGCAGGTGATCGACACCGACGAGCACCCGCGTGCCGATACGACGGTGGAATCCTTATCGAAGCTGAAACCGGTTCTGCTCCAACAAGACCCGGATGCCACCGTCACCGCGGGAAACTCCAGCGGGCAGAACGACGCCGCGTCGATGTGTATCGTCACGACCGAGGAGAAAGCCGCAGAGCTGGGACTGACTCCGCTGGTGCGGTTGGTGTCGTGGGGCTGTGCCGGGGTGGGCCCCGATGTGATGGGCATCGGCCCGGTCCCGGCCACCGAGGCCGCCTTGCGCAAAGCCGGATTGCAGCTGACCGACATCGACGTCATCGAGCTCAATGAGGCCTTCGCCGCCCAGGCCCTGGCGGTCATGCGGGAGTGGAAGTTCACCGACGCCGACAAGGAGCGCACCAACATCCATGGTTCCGGCATCTCGCTGGGGCATCCGGTAGGCGCCACCGGCGGACGGATGCTCGCGACCCTGGCCCGTGAGTTGCACCGGCGCGAAGCCCGCTACGGGCTGGAGACCATGTGCATCGGCGGTGGCCAGGGATTGGCCGCCGTCTTCGAGAGGATCACCGCGTGACAAGACTCGCGCAGACGCTCGGGCTGACCGAGTTCCAGGCCGAAATAATCTCCACTGTCCGGCAATTCGTCGACAAGGAGATCATTCCCAACGCCCAGGAGCTCGAGCACGCTGACACCTATCCGCAGGGCATCGTCGATCAGATGCGGGAGATGGGTCTGTTCGGCCTGATGGTGCCCGAGGAGTACGGCGGCCTCGGCGAATCGCTGCTGACCTACGCGCTGTGCGTCGAGGAACTGGCCCGCGGCTGGATGAGCATCTCCGGGGTGATCAACACCCACTTCATCGTCGCCTACATGATTCGTCAGCACGGCACCGACGAGCAGAAGCAGCGCTTCCTGCCGCGGATGGCGACCGGCGAGACCCGCGGAGCCTTCTCCATGTCGGAGCCCGAATTGGGGTCCGACGTCGCCGCCATTCGCACCCGAGCCCGCGATAACGGCGACGGCACCTACACCGTCGACGGCCAGAAGATGTGGCTGACGAACGGTGGCAGTTCGACACTCGTCGCAGCCCTGGTGCGCACCGATGAGGGCGCCGACAAGCCGCACCGCAACCTGACGGCGTTCCTGATCGAAAAGCCCTCAGGCTTCGGCGAAGTCGCCCCGGGTCTGACCATCCCGGGCAAGATCGACAAGCTTGGGTACAAGGGCATCGATACCACCGAGCTGATCTTCGACGGCTACGTCACCGGCGCCGACAATGTGCTCGGCGCCAAGCCCGGACAGGGCTTCTTCCAGATGATGGACGGCGTCGAGGTCGGCCGCGTCAACGTGGCCGCGCGCGCCTGCGGTGTCGGCATCCGCGCGTTCGAGTTGGCTGTCCGCTACGCCCAGCAGCGCAGTACCTTTGGCAAGCCGATCGCCGAACACCAGGCCATCGCGTTCCAGCTGGCCGAGATGGCCACCAAAGTCGAAGCCGCACATCTGATGATGGTCAATGCCGCACGGCTGAAGGACTCCGGGGAACGCAACGACGTCGCGGCAGGAATGGCCAAGTACCTGGCGAGCGAATTCTGCTCGGAGGTCACCCAGCAGAGCTTCCGCATCCACGGCGGGTACGGCTACTCCAAGGAGTACGAGATCGAACGGCTGATGCGTGACGCGCCGTTCCTGCTGATCGGCGAGGGCACCAGCGAGATCCAGAAGAACATCATCAGCAAGCGGCTGCTGGCCGACTACCGGATCTGACGATGAGTGCCCCGGACTTCGCTCCCCGGCCGCAGCTTGCCGAGGACGTCGCGCGCTTCGTCCGCAAGCGCATCTTCGACGGCACCTACGCTGCCGGCGAGTACATCCGCCTGGACCAGCTGGCCGCCGAGCTCGGGATCAGCGTGACGCCGGTGCGTGAGGCGCTGTTCGAACTGCGCGGGGAAGGGTTGCTTGATCAGCTGCCGCGACGCGGCTTCGTGGTGCTGCCGTTCACCGACCGCGATATCACCGACGTGTCGAATCTGCAGGCGCACGTCGGAGGTGAGCTGGCTGCGCGGGCTGCGCTGAACATGACAGCCGAGCAGCTGCAGGCGTTGTCGGCGATCCACGGCGAGTTGATCGCGGCCTACGGCGCCGATGATGCCGACCGCGCGGTGCGGCTCAACCACGAATTCCACCGAGCCATCAACGTCGCCGCGGACTCCCCGAAGCTGGCGCAGCTGATGTCGCAGATCACCCGGTACGCGCCGGAATCGGTGTTCCCGACGATCGAGGGCTGGCCCACCAAGTCGATCGCCGACCACGAACGCATCCTGGCCGCGCTCACCGCCCACGACGCGGATCGGGCCCGCTCGGCGATGGCCGACCATCTGGCGGCCGGGGCCACGCCGCTGCTCGAACACCTGGTGCGCCAGGGCGTGGCGCAGCGGGTTGCTCACCGCGGCGACTGATCGGCTCAGACCACGGAGTACCCGGGCGGCAATGGTGCGCGCCCGGTCAAGGCCAGTAGCACCGTCGCGGCGTCGCCGCGCGGGCCGGCGATCCCGACAGCCAAGTCGAGTGCACTCTGCGCGACGTCGGCCGGCAGCGTGTCGGGTTGCCCGATCGCCTGGGCGAGATCGGCGCTGTGCACTGCCAATTCGAAGATCCGGGTGGGCAGGTAGTCCGACAAGCGCATGCCACCGACGATGGTGTGGATCAGCGGGTTGCCCACCGAAACCAGCACGGTGACCGCGCGATCACGCAATTCGCGGATCGTGTCGAGCGGCTGGTCACCGAGCGCGAGCGCCGCCTGCTCGGCACGAACCCGGATGACCTCGGGATCGGTGAAGGTCGCCGTCGCACGGTAGTACTCAGCGGCGCTGCGGATCTGTCGTTCGTCCGCGGGCCGGGCCGAGTATTCGATGACGGTGACGAACGAGCGGCTGATATGACCAACCAGCATTCGAACCGTCCAGGTCCCAAGCGCGGGCGTCTCCCACCCATCCGGTGGGACCTGGGCTACCAGCGACACCGCATGGTCGCCGGCCCTGCGAAAGATGTCCACTTGGTTGTCGAGCGGGTCGCTGGTTGTCGCCATGGCCTAGATTCCACCGGATATCGCTGACGGGGTAAAGAGCCAGACCCGGCGAACTGGCCACCGCGCCGTTGTCTCGCTCGGTGGAAGCGGAGACCGAACGGTTCTCGGCGGAGTTGTAGATTGCTGCTCTGTCGACTCGATGAGGAGCTGGATGAGCCGAACCGCACGTGAGGTCGGCTAAGCGTGCGTGCTCACCCACGAGCAGGCAGTGCAACGCCCCGCCGATACCTGGGAGATGTTCTCCGCCATTCGCTTCGAGCTGAGCCTGGTCGTCGCCGGCGGTGGCCGGATCACCGAGGTCTGGAACTGCGGCTACAAGCAAGGAGTCTGGCAGTGAGCGACATGGGGATAAGTCAGCGCGTACTCGACGAGTTTGGCTACTACCTGCTCGCGGGCGCCGGCGGGGAGGGGCCGGCGGCGCTGATGGGCGAGGCCCGCCGCGGCGAAGAACTCGGCTTCGGTACCGCGTTCATCTCCGAGCGGTGGAACCTCAAGGAAGCGTCCTCACTTGTCGGCGCGGCGTGCGCTGTGACCAGCAGAATGCAGATCGCCACGGCGGCAACCAATCACAACACCCGGCACCCCTTGATCACCGGTTCGTGGGCCACCACCATGCACCGGCTCTCCGGCGGCCGGTTCACCCTGGGCATCGGGCGTGGCATCGCCGCGATTTACTCGGCGTTCGGCGTGCCGGCCGTCACCACCGCCCAGATGGAGGATTTCGCTCAGGTCATGCGCCGGCTGTGGCACGGCGAGTTGATCTTCAACCACGACGGACCCATGGGGAAGTATCCGATTCTGTTCCTGGACCCGGACTTCGACGAGGACATCAGGCTGGCTCTGGTGGCGTTCGGCCCCAACACCCTCAAGCTGGGCGGGCGGGTGTTCGATGACGTCATCCTGCACACCTACTTCGCCCCGGAGACATTGCAGCGCTGCGTCAAGACGGTCAAGGACGCCGCCGAGCAGGCCGGGCGTGACCCCGACAGTGTCCGGGTGTGGTCGTGCTTCGCGACGGTTGGTGATCATCTTCCCGAAGAGCTGCGGCTGAAGAAGACGGTCGCCCGGCTGGCGACCTACCTGCAGGGCTACGGAGATCTGATGGTCACCACGAATGGCTGGGATCCTGCTGTGCTGGAACGTTTCCGCGCGGATTCTGTGGTTCAGTCAGTGGGGGGCGGTATCGACCACAAGGCCACTGCCGAGCAGATCGAGCACATCGCCACGTTGATTCCGGACGAATGGCTGGAGCCGTCGGCGACCGGGTCGGCGCAGCAGTGTGCCGAACGGATCCGCAAGGAATTAGCCTACGGTGCCGACGCATTGATCATGCACGGCGCAACACCGGACGAGCTCGAGCCGATCGTGGCGGCCTACCGGGCTACGGAGTGATGACGGTGCGCGCTACCGGCTCGGCGGGTTCCTGCCTGCTGTAGATGCCGCGCTGGAGTGCCAGCACCAGGGCATTTCGTGTCTCCTCCGGAGAGATCAGTTCGTCGAAGCCGAGGGTGCTTGCCGAGCGGAACGAGGCGTCGAGTTCCATGTTCGTCAGGGTCTCGGCGACGTCGTCGTCGACGTGCGAGGCGTGGCTCAGGGCCGCCGCGCTCATCGCCCCCATGGTGGCGCCCGGGTAGGCGAATGTCGCGATCTGGTTGTCGAATCCGAGCATCGACATCACCATGGAGCCGAACCCGTACGCCTTCCTCAGCGTCACATGGAGTTTCAGGGTGGTGGCGGCGGTCTGGGCCGCGAACATGCGCGCGCCGCTGCGCAGCACACCGCTACGTTCCGACTGGCTGCCCGGAAGCATGCCCGGGTTGTCGGCCAAGAACACGATCGGCAGGTGGAACGAGTCGGCCACCGTGATGAAATGCGCTGCCTTGTCGGCGGCGTCGGCGTCGATGGACCCGGCAAGCCTGGTGGGTTGGTTGGCGACGACGGCGACGGGATAGCCACCGAGGTGAGCGAGCGCGCAGATGATCGCCGCACCGAACTTCGGCTGGACCTCCAGCCAGTCCGCTTCGTCGAAGACGATGTCCACGACGGCACGCATGTCGTAGCCGCGCCGGTTGTCGCGGGAGACGACATCCAGCAGTTCCGGGGTCGGGCGAAGGCTCGCGGCTTCGTCGAGCAGCCTGGTCGGGGGATAGGACCACGCACTGGACGGGAAGTAGGACAGGTAGCGCCGGATCTCGTCGAGCACGGCCTCGTCGGTGTCGGCGACGTTGTGGATCACCCCGCTCCGCAACGCGATCTCGGGACCGCCGAGTTCCTCTTTCGAGATGTCTTCGCCGGTGGACTCTTTCACCACCGGCGGTCCGGCGGTGAATATCGCACCGCGGCTGCTCATGATCGAGAAATCGCACACCGGTGCCACGAGTGCGCCGTGGCCGGCCGACGGCCCCAGAACAGCCGCCACGGTGGGGACCTTGCCCGAACACCGCGTCTGGGCGATCAGGTCAACCGGGGAGCGGCCGTGTTGTTCACCGGTCGCGGCCCGGAACCCGGCTCCCTCCAAGAGCATTACCAGGGGGATCTTGTTCCGCAGCGCGAGCTCGGCAAGTCGGTAACGCTTGGCGTTGCCGCCCGGCCCGATGGTCCCGGCGAGTGTGGTGAAGTCCTCCGCGCCGATCATGACCGGCGTTCCGTCGATACGGCCGGACCCGGCGACCAGTCCGTCGGCCGCGATATCGCCGCCGACCAGGGTGCCGAACTCCTGGAAGGTTCCCGCGTCGAGAAGGTGGTCGATCCGGGCGCGGGCGTCGAGCTTTCCCTTGCTGTGGTGGTTGGCCAGACGGTCCGCTCCGCCCATGGCGTGTGCGTGCTGGCGCCGGCGATCGAGGTCGTGGAGCGTTTCCTGCCAGCCTTGCGCATAGCTCATCGACGTGTCCTAACCGTGGCGGCATTGACCGTACTGAATTGCTTACTGTAGCCTCTGCCGCCATGCGTGAGGTCGGCAAACTCAAGGTCGACCGAGGGATCATGAGCAGGCTCGCCGGGGTCGCCGGCGCGGCCCGCGAGGCCGAGCGGCTCGGGTACGACGGCTGCTGGACCGCAGAGATCAACCACGACCCGTTCCTTCCGCTGACGCTGGCCGCGGAGCACACCACGAACGTCGAGATCGGGACCTCCATCGCGGTGGCATTCGCCCGAAACCCTATGACGGTGGCCAACGTTGGCTGGGATCTGCAGGAGTACTCACAGGGTCGGATGCTGCTGGGGCTGGGCACCCAGATCAAGCCGCACATCGAGAAGCGGTTCAGCATGCCCTGGAGCCATCCGGTGCAACGGATGGGGGAGTTCGTGGTCGCCCTGCGAGCGATCTGGGACTGTTGGCACGACGGCACCAAGCTCAGCTTCGACGGCGACTTCTACAGCCATCGGCTCATGACCCCGATGTTCACCCCCGAACCGCAGCCATTTGGCTCGCCGAAAGTCTTCATCGCCGCGGTCGGCGAGCTGATGACAGAGAAATGCGGTGAGGTCGCCGACGGCCTGATTGCGCACGCCTTCACCACCACGCGGTATCTCGACGAGGTGACCTTGCCGGCGCTGAGCCGGGGGATGGCCAAATCTGGCCGCCCGCGTGATGAATTCCAGGTGATGGCACCGGTGTTCGTGGTCACCGGCAGTGAGGAGCCGGAGCTCGCGGCTGCCGCGGCCGGCGCCCGTAAGCAGATCGCCTTCTACGCCTCGACACCCGCCTACCGCACGGTCCTGGAGCTGCACGGGTGGGGTGATCTGCAGACCGAGCTGCACCGCTTGTCGATCGAGGGCCAGTGGGACACCATGGCCACTCTGATCGATGACGAGATCCTTGAGGCCTTCGCCGTTGTCGCACCGGTCGACCGATTGGCCGCCGCGTTGCGGACGAGATGCGACGGCGTCATCGACCGGGTCATGGTCAGACTGCCCGCATCGGCTTCCGAGGCGACCGTCCGCGCGTTCCTTGACGAGGTGCGTGGCGGCTGAGTTCGGCTGCTGCCGTTGGGCTAGACGTGACGTGGTCCGGTTGCTGAGTGCAGTGGCTCAGCGTCTTGACAGCGGAAGTCCGGTGCCCAGTGGACTCCTGGGCGCACCGGCTGTAGCCATCCAGGTGCGCTGGCAATGGTGCGTGGCATCGCCTGTAGGCACGCCGCGATGATTGCTGTATAGCCAGGCTCGGAGCTGGGGTCATCGGTGACGGAACGGGGCTTCTCATCGTCGAGTGAGTCCATGATCGAGATGCCCATCGCGACTGAGGGTGTGCCTTCGATGCGGACACCGTAGTAGTGCGTGGGGTCGTACTGTGCGGGCACCATGTGGTCGCGGCCAAGCATCCAGTTGACCTCCGCGGTGACTGCGGGTGAATGCTGACCTTGTCGGTATCCGTGCCACGTGTGCGTGAGTCGGCCGACCGTACCGGCAGCTACCGAAAGCGACCAGAACGTGAGGTCTACGGGTGCGGTGGCGTACTCGTGCGCCGGCTCGATACGGTCGAGTTCAATTCCGAGGCTGGTCGCCAAGCCATACAGGTTCTGCAGGCAGTAGTTGTCAGTCATCTGTGCCAGCGCTGGGCTTGATTCCATGACGGACGGGTCCTTGCCGAACCCGATTACCGACAGTGTCTTGCTGTCGTAGTGGCTCATGTCCCAGTTCTCGTACATCAGCGCATGTCGGATGTCAGCGCAGATTCCGCTGAGCGCAGGCGCCATCCGATCAGCGATCCACTCGGGGTGGATTCCGGTCGCGGTGAACGTCGCACCGCCGGCCTCGCCCGCGCCGTTGATGGCCGCGACGACGTCGTCAGGTGCGGATGTCCAAGCCATGGCCTCGGGGTGATGGTAGGGGTGCACCGATACGACATTGCGGCCGGCGCGCAGGAACTGCTCGATCAGCGGAACATCTCCGTAACGACCGAAGTCGCGGGTGACATGCAGTACGACGTCTGCATTGATGGATAGGGCCTGCTCGAGGCTCGTCGTGGCGGCTACGCCGAGTCGGCGATCAATCCCTGCCAGGGTACCGGCATCCACGCCGTCTTTATCGGGTGAGTACGCCAGTAGTCCGACTAGTTCAAAGTCCGTGCGAGCTGCGATCTGGCGGATCGCCACCTTCCCCAGCCCGCCAGGACCCCACACTAGAACTCGAATTGGACTGTTGGACATATTCGCTCACAATCTCTGGGTCGGCTTAGTCGATGGTGTAGCAGCGGAACTACTTGTGTCCAATGCATGTGAATCAGCGGGTAATGAGTTCTTGTTATCAACGGGGCGGAAGACGTTTCGGAACTCGGTGCGGAGTGCCGCGATCATCGCCTGAGCCGGTGGCGGCAACTCGACGTCCTTGCGGGTCAGCATCTCGATCGGCCCGCTAGCCCACGACCGCATCCGCGGTGGAATGTCGACGTTCAGCGTGCACAAGTTGCGCCCGAGTTCTGCGATGGAGAAGACCAATACTGCATCTGAGCCGCGCACGATCGCCCCGAGTACATCGATGTTGTCAACCTCAACGCTCGCTGCCAGTCGCACACTCAGGTCCGCGGCGAGCAGTGGGGCCATCTCATTCCACACGGTTCCGGCTACGAGGGGGTAGTCGGCGAGCATCTGCATGGTCACCAGGCGAGCGCCGGCCAGCGGGTGACCTTGCCGCACCTGGAATGTAGGGGTTTGGCCGCCAAGCGGTGTGGCGGAGATGGCGTCGTCGGCGGGCCGCACCTGGAATGGAGCGACGACAATGTCGAGTTCGCCCCGGTGTAGACGAACCCCCATCTGGGCTGGCGACTCGGAGACGGTCTCAAACGTGGCCCGAGGAAACTGTCGCATGACTGCTAGCAGCGCTCCGGGCATGATCTGCTGCAACAGCAGCGGTCCGATGCCGATCCGAATGTGGGCTTGCACACCTCCCGCCTGTGCCATGACGCTGTCGGTCACGCGGCGTGCATGCCGTAGCAGTTGCTCCGACTCGGTGAGAAGTTGCAGGCCGACATCGGTCAGGTGGACTGAGGCGACGCCTCGCGACCGCTGTACGAGCCGGCTGCCGCAGTCGCGTTCCAGGGATGCCAGGCTGCGCGACAGCGCCGGTTGGGTGATGCCGAGTTCGTCGGCGACCGCAGCGAAATTGCGGTTGCGGGCCAGGACACGAAAGTGCTGCAGTTTGGTCAGGCTCAACAGGGAGCTTGACCGCGATGCGGCGGGATCCATGCGCGACTCCTCGTCCCCATGGTGAGCACCGACGACGCCGCACGGCTGGCTTGGCCGTGCGGGGGATCACTGGTCGGGCGACGTTGTCCTGGCGTGGCCGCGACGATGCCAGACTATCTATATGTTAATCTAATTTTGTAGTTATATCCAGTACTGGCGCCAGGCTTGAGTTGCGACGAGGAGTTACACGTTGTCAAGGTCCATTCCACCGCCCTTCGGCGGCACTTGGCAGGACTGGGCCGCGTGGGGATCCGAGCTATCGGTGGCCAAGGGCCTGAATCTGAAGTGCACCCACGTTGAGGCCGGCCGCGCCACGTTCGTCCTGGACGGTGAAGATTGGTTCACCAATTTCAATGGCGCAGTGAACGGCGGCATCGTCATAGCCTGTGCCGACCACACATTTGGCCTCGTCGCAACGACATTGCTGGACCCCCAGACCGTTCCGGCCACGGCAACATTCACCAGCGACTTCCTGCGGCCAGCCATGCCGCCGATCACCTTCCACGCGGCCGTGGATCGCATCGGGCGCACCATGGCCTTCATCTCAGTCCGGGTCACTGACTGCAACGGTAAGACCCTGCAACGAAGTTCGGGGAACGATGGTCGTCGACGGTTCCTCCAGGACCGCCGCGGTGCCGGGCGCGGTCTCATCGACGGGGTAGTGGTCAGCGGGTGTGCGGGCCTGTGATGCGGATTTCGCTGTCGCGGGCAGTCGGGTTTGTGCGCAACGCAGCACGTCGTGCTCTACGTTTCGTAGGCGTGCCCCTAAAATCGGTGCAATCGCGCCGTGAGGAAATGAGCATCATGCCGTTCGGGTCGGCCGCGGCTGGCGCACCGGATGTCGCCAAGACTCTGACCGACCGCTGGGCCGAAGGGGGTTATGGTGGCAGGTGAGGCGAAATCGGCTGTAGCGAAGGATAAGCCGGCCGCGGGCCTGCGGGAGCGTAGTAAGCAGCGTCGTATCGATCGGATCGTTGATGCGGCTTTGGACATCCTGCGCGAGAATCCCGAGGAGAATCTCACGTTGGACCGCGTGGCGGCTCGAGCCGAAGTTGCCCCGATGACTGTCTTCAATCTCATCGGGAACCGAGATCAGCTGTGGAACGCGATGGCCGATCGTGCGATACAGAGCCTTGAACCGTCCTCGGTCACGGTGGAGGATCCGCGGGAACGGGCTCACGCCATCGTAGAAGAGGTGGTGTGTGTTCTGCGGTCGGATCCCGACGTGTTCCGCCAGCTGCTGGCCGGCTGGAGCCAGAGCGGTCTCGTCTTGCAGCACGATCCCACCGTCGCGTTGATCGACTGTCTTCACCAGGCTGTGAAGGAGGGCACCCTCAAACCGGACGTCAATGCCCGCAAATACGGCGAGGTGCTCGCCGCCGGCCTGATCGGGACGATCCACCAGTGGACCGCAGGTTTGCTCAACGACCGTGCCTTCGGGACGCGGGCGCATGCCGTTGTCGACGTCGTGTTTGACGCGGCTCGGCCCTAGAACCCATCGGCGACTCGGCATACCCTCGGCATACCCGTAGTGGCGTTCGGTGCGGTGTACCCGTCAGAGCACACCGGCTTGCGGTCGCCCCGCGAATTCCGCACCCTCATCGGGATCCTGGCTCTGTAGGCGCAAGGCACGGAAGATCAACCAGGACTGCACCGAGATCCACACTCCGAACAGGGTTAGCGGCGACCAGAACACCAACAGACCGTTCCATGCCAGCGGACCGCTGCGGGGAACGAACGCGAACGCCCCGGCCTCGAACATGATCGTGATCCAGATGGACAGGTAACCCCACCACCGCGGGAAGGGATTGTTCTTGACCAGCTGGGTGGTCGGGCGCAGGCAGATGACCGTCACACCCACCCAGAGGAAGATGTAGTACTGATCGGTTGTGGTGAGCGTCAGCGTGGCAAGCTCGTGCATGATCGCGGTGACCTCGGGGTCCTAATCGTTTGTAGGGATGGGTTCCGGCCGGTGGCCGGTCCCGTTTCTTGAAGGGTCTGCCGCCAGGTGATGCCTGGTTGGTCCCGGCGTACGACGTCTTACGAAAGAACGGCGCGCCTGGCGGCAACCCCTGTTCGATGGTGGTGGGATTCCGTTGCCCGAGCCCGCCGCAGGGTTGACTTCCCGATAGTTGTTCCCGAGCCCTGAGCTCTTCGACAGAACGAAGTCCTGCGGCGTGCTGGAGTCACGGACGGCTAGTGAGATGACGGACCTTGGAGTCCTGCGATTAGGGCGCCGCGTGAATCCACCGGTAACGGCATGACCATCGAACGAAGGAGTGATGACACCTTGGGACTGTATTGCGGAATTGATTGGGCCACAGACCATCACGACGTCGCCATCATCGACAGCGACGGACATGTAGTGGCCCGCGGACGAGTCAGCAACGACGCGCCCGGTTTCTCCGCGTTGTTGACACTG
Organism: Mycolicibacterium sp. CH28; assembly: GCF_004745805.1. Lineage (GTDB taxonomy): Bacteria > Actinomycetota > Actinomycetes > Mycobacteriales > Mycobacteriaceae > Mycobacterium. The sequence goes on from NZ_SRLQ01000013.1 coordinate 181,236, forward strand.
CTGGCCGAAGCCGGCGACAGTGCCGCCGATCCGATCCCGGTCGGCATCGAAATCGACCACGGTCTGTGGATGGCTGCGTTGCGGGAAACTGGCCGGGTGATCTA
>NZ_SRLQ01000014.1 GCF_004745805.1 Mycolicibacterium sp. CH28
GCGCTCGTGCGGTCATCAGCGGTGAGCGTGCCGCCAAGTCCACTCGCTTCGTCACTACCCGCGCCGGTGACCGTGTTCTCGATGAGGCCAGCCTGGCTCGCGCCCAATCCTTGGTCGGACTGAAGGGCTATGTCACCAACATCGACGCCACCGTGATGCCCGCCGGAGAAATCATTGCCAAGTACCACGACCTCTGGCATGTGGAACGCTCATTTCGGATGTCCAAGAGCGACCTTCGCGCCCGGCCAATGTTCCACCGCACCCGCGACGCCATCGAAGCCCACCTGACCATCGTGTTCACCGCCCTGGCCGTCGCGCACAACGTCCAGGACCGCAGCGGCCTGGCCATCGCCAAAGTCATCAAGTCCCTGCGGCCACTGCGCTCGGCGACCATCGCCATCAACGGCGCCAGCCAGACCTTCCCACCGGAAATCCCAGCAACCCAACAAGAAATCCTGACCACCCTCGGCATCCCAAAACCGGGGCACTAAGCCAAATGTCCTAACTCAGGCGCGTGGTCATTGGCGACTCCAAGGACGACCACAACCACCGACACCGCCACTCATCGCCGGGCTACCGAACCTCGGCCGAGTACGCTGCTGTCTGCACATGCAGCCACACCCCCGTGACCTGCAGCATCAACTGAATCTGGATCAAACAAACCCGACTCTAGAAACGGGTGGACTCCGAAACGGGGACCTGCCAGGTGGAGAAGGAGTATGGCATCGCCGGAACCTTCCCCTGTTTCCCCACGCCGACTTACACCCCCCACGGATTCCGCGACGACCCTCGGCTTGTCGCTAGGTGAGGCGGTAGACTTCGGATCCGGCCAGGAGCAGAGCTCCCACTCCGTATACCTCCGTCAGGTCCGGGGTCGTCGTGGCGGGTTCGTAGCCGATCGGCTGAACCCACCCCAGCATCCCGTCGGGGTGCATTGCGTTGACGAGGGCGGGCCAGCCCCGCTGCACGGCGGCCTTGTAGTGCGCCTTGTTGAGCAGGCCCGCGTTGATGCCCCAGGCCAGGCCGTAGGTGAATAGGGCGGTGCCGCTCGTTTCCGGGTTCGGCACGCTCTCCGCGTCGAGCAGGCTGGAGCGCCAGTAGCCGTCGGGACCCTGAAGCGATACCACTCTCTCCGCCATGTCCTTGAATAGCGCCTCGTAGCGGGGCCGGTCGGGGTAAGTAGCCGGCATATCCTGCAGGAGGCGGGCAAGACCGGCCAGCACCCAGCCGTTGCCGCGGCTCCAGAACACCTTCTGTCCGTTCGGCTCACGCGAGTCGAAGTAGCGGCTGTCGCGGAAGTACAAGTGCTCGTGCTTGTCGTAGAGGTAGTCCGTCGTTTTCCACCAGAGCCTGTCGGCGAGGTCGAGGTACTTCTGGTCACCGGTGGCCACCGTCATCGCCGACAATGCGGGCGGCCCCATGAAGAGCGCATCGCACCACGCCAGCTCGCGGGTCACGATGTCGTTTTGCCATATGAGCGGCTCGTTGAAAGGCTGTGTGACCAGGAAGTTGAAGAGGTCGAGTCCCGGCTCGAGCATCCGTTTGTCTTTGTCCACCATGAACAACTTTGCGTAGGTGGCCAGCACTGCCCAGTCGTCGGCGTAATGCTTCTGCGGTCCGGGACGCCACTGGTTCGTCTCGCCCATTTTTCGCATCGCGTCGAGGTACTTTCCGTCGGGCACGACCTCGGCGAGCGCCATCACCCCGGCGTCGAATGTCGCCTGTGTCCAGTCGTCGAGCGGGTGCGTGGACGGGTGCGCCAGCTGCCAGTCGGCCGCCGAGGCCATGATGTGGAGCACCGAATCCGGATCCAGATCGGCCGGCGGCGCGGCGGCGCTCGTCGCCGCCGGCGTGAACAGCATCCAGCCCGCGAGCAGCATTTCCACCGTAAACAATGCCAGTCGTCGTCTCATCGCCCTATTCTCCTGCGTTTCCCCGCGGTGTAACTGGCATATTGTGAACCAAGCACTTTGACTCGGCGACTCGGCACTGCACCCCTCATTGCCTGGCCAACAACGCCAACGTCGCCCAAACGGCTTACCCGGCGAATTCCCAACAGTCTCGACAGTTCCCGATCGGAAAAACGTCATGAGCGGCGGACTGCAGCATCGCGTCGACCGCGGGAGCATTGCTCGCGGAGGTACTTTTAGATCCGACCTGGCGCGTGCGGAGGCTCTGATACGACCCAGGATAATAGTGTCGTCATGCCTGGTTTCAGGCCATGGGTTGGGCAGGTTGCGCGGTGGTGACCATCGCGGTGCAACCCAGCAAACCTGCTCTCTTGCAACCGGGACAGGCTACCCAGCAAGATTCACTCGGAGCTCACGTATCGGTTCGAGACGAGTTTGAAGAAGAGGTTGGGCGCTTGAGTATCTACCACGCGATCCCTTTGTAATTGTCGGCGCCACGCAACTGGTCTGCTTCCGGCAGTCGAACTAAGTCGATGATCAGTTGCTCGGATGAACAGCGCGACACCGCATCTACGACGTCTGGGAGCCGTGAGCCCACGATGACGATCTCAGAATGATCAAGCACGCTGTCAACGTCCTCCACCAGTAGTTCGCTCAGATGTGGAAGACGTTGACTAATGTATGCACGGTTTGCTCCGATGAGCCGTGACATCGATACGTTGGCGTCGAATATCTTGACGTCGTAGCCTTTTCCAATGAGGCGCTCGGCCAGCTCGACCAGCGGACTTTCGCGAAGGTCATCCGTGCCGCTCTTGAACGCCAGCCCAAAAAGTCCTATCCTGCGTCGCCCATCATTAAGAACGAGATTCAGCGCGCGCTCGAGATGGCTCTTGTTGGAGACCAGGATATTCTCTATTAAGGGAATGTCAACGACGTTACGGCGGGCGACGTGCGTAAGTGCACGAAGGTCTTTAGGCAAGCAGGAACCTCCAAATGCAAAGCCGGGGCGAAGGTATGAGGGCCCGAGATTCAACTTCGTGTCGGAGAGAAATATATCCATAACCTCGTGTGAGTCGAGGTCGAGTGACAAGCATATTGCGCCAATTTCATTGGCGAAAGATACTTTGAGTGCATGGAAGCAGTTGTCTACGTACTTCGTCATTTCCGCGATGTTAATGGGGCCAACATAACGTTTTCCGGGGATCGCGCTATACAATTCCATGACTGCATTAGCCGCGCGCGCGTCACTGGCGCCGACGACCGTCTTGGGCGGGTCGAAGAAATCGCTGACGCTGGTTCCCTCGCGCAGGTACTCGGGATTGACACACACGCCGAAGTCCACGCCGACACGTTTGCCCGACAGTTCTTCCAGCTGGGGAATCAAGAGGTCCTCGCAGGTGCCCGGAAGCATCGTGCTGCGGTACACCACTGTGTGCCAACGGTCGGTGACCGCGAGGGCCGCGCCGAGTTCGGCTGTGGCCTGTTCCAGGTACGTCGTCACCAATCCTCCTGTTGGGGCGGAGGGTGTTCCAACGCAGATCAACGACACATCCGACTCCGCCAGAGCGGACCGGGCATCAGTCGTAACGGTCAGCATTCCGGCCGAAACGACGTCTGCAGTGAGGTCCCCGATTCGATCTTCGACGATTAGAGCGATACCCCTGCCAAGGGAGTCCACCTTGTCGGGGTTGACATCGACGCCGATTACTCGGTGGCCCAAGGACGCCAGGCAGACAGCTGAGACACAGCCGACGTAGCCAAGTCCGTGGACGCTGACCACCGTCCTGTGGGAGTCGCTCACAACGCTCGTTTCTGCTAATTCGACCTTTGGCTAGGAACTATATCCGAAACGCCGGTAGTGGTCTAGGCAGGTTTACCGAGCAAGTGTTCGTAGAAGGCAACGAGATTCCGGCGGGACACGTCCCAAGACAATTGACTTTCGACCCGCGCTCGCCCGATTTCCCCCATTTGGGTACGCAGTTCGGGGTGGTTCAAAAGATCAGCAATTGCTGAGGCAAATGCTGCCTCGTCATTAGCGGGCACAAAGAGTGCGGACTCACCTGCCGATACTCGCGCTTCGGCAAGGTCGAAGGATACAATTGGCTTTGACATTGCCATGTATTCAACTACCTTATTCATAGTTGAAACGTTGTTGAGAGGGTTGAGCGGATCCGGAGAAAGGCATATGTCCGCTGTGGAGAGGCATCTTTGGACGAATTCATCTGTAACGCGCCCCGGGAATTCTACAAAATCATCAATTCCTAGTTCCTGGCTCAATGCGATCATTTCGTAGTACACGTCGCCTGCGCCCATGAATATCGCCTGCACGTCATTACGGCCAAAGTGATCGCGCAGAATCTTCAGAGCTCGCAGAGCGTAATCCACGCCGTCCTGGGGTCCCATAACTCCGAGATACGCGAGCAGGAAGCGCTTGCCCCGCCGCAGGCCCTCGTCGGGCGGACGAGGGACGAAGCGATTCAGGTCCGGTGCACTTCTGACGACCGTGACGGCGTCCTGTGGAACGTGACCACGCGTGATTGCGACCTGCCGGTAGCTCTCGTTAGTCGAGATGACGCCATCCGCAGAGGCGAAGGTGAGCCGTTCTACGACCTTGGTCAACCGATGCAAAAGGGGGCGTTTGCCTGGAAATCTAGACAGAAATAGTTCCGGGACGAGGTCGTGATGGTCGAAGACGAACCGCGCACCCCATGGCCGTAACAACAGCGCAACCAAAAACAACAGATCCGGCGGGTTGCATGCTTGAACCACATCGACAGGCATTTCGCGGCGAACTCTTATCGCCAACCTGCTGGTATGCCAGAGGGCACCGGCATATTCGCGCAGATATCCGACTGGGCCGCCCGCAGCGGGCTGCAGGTGATAGCGAAGAATCCGAACTCCCTCGAGGGTTACCTCGGGTTCCTGGTCACGAGTTGCCCCCGCCGGGCAAATGACAGTGACCCGGAAACCCGCATCGGCGAGCGCGCAACTTTCCTGCCACACCCGTCTATCAAACGGAACCGACAGGTTTTCGACCAATATCAAGATATGATGCGCTCTGCGGGCGCACGCTCCGGTGGCCGAGTTTTTTCCCTTTATGCGATTCTCACTCGGTAACCTCAATATCGTTGGCAAGATTGCGCGGATTGCTAATAGCTTGATCAAAGTCTCGCCTCCATGTCAATCTGGATTACCGGCCAGCGTAACCGACAAGATGGAGTCGCTCGGCGGCGGCCTCACTCCGATGTTTGAGGGGCGAATTAGTGCCATGCTGCCGGGAACCTGTGAAACTGTGCTGATGCCCCGTCTTTCGGCGCCCTCTACCTCGCCAGGGGACACCGCTGGTCGCCGATCTGGTAGAGCGGATGTTCACCCTGGAGGCGCGAAATCGATTGTGGGTCCTCGACATCACTGAATGTCGCACCGGTGAAGGCAAAGTGTATTGAGCCGTCGTGCTCGACACTTTCTCCCGCCGGCTGGTGGGGTGGTCGCTCGATTCCAACTAGACCGGGTCACTAACGCCCTGGGCATGGACATGAGCTCCTGCGAGGTGCAGGCCGGTGGGGTCATTCACTCCGATTGCAGTGTGATGTCAAGTTTCAGCCAATGGGCCGCTATCCGTCCTTCGCTGAGCGTGGAGGTTGTCTTCTTGAAGGCTCAGGGCGACGGAGCTCGGCAGATTGCTCGGCGATTGGACGTGACCTGACGCTTTCACGGTTTCGCGCGAACTCCGGCGCAGCGCTGGTATCCGTAGCGGGCAGCTGGAGTACCGGGCCTTGCTCGCACAGCGGAAGGCCGACATGGCCGTACGTAGACCCAAGACTGCGAAACTGATCGCCTTCCCGCAACTGCATGACTATGTACAGCAACGACTTTTGGGTCATATCAACCGCCCCGACGGCAACATCACCGGCAGATCGCGGTCGCCACGATTCACCGACCGCAAACAACCCACCGCAAGGATCGGCGTTGGTCATTACCGCGGAGTGCAGGGCAAATCGCCAAACGGCTCAAAGTTGGTTTCCCCGCAGACAGGTCCATGCGTGACGGCCACGAGGAGATCTACGAATCGCTCTATGTCCACGGCCGTAGTGCACTCAAACGGGAACTAGTCTGGTGCTTGCTTACAGGACGTGCTTGCGAGCACCACGGGAACGATCGCGGAGAAGGCCTGGGCCCACATCATCCCGGAGGCTCCACTCAGTCTGCGGCCCGCGGAAGCCGCCGAGCGGGCGGTTTCCGGACATCGGGAAGGTGATCTACTCGTTGACTCGGCTGCTCGGGGATCGGTACCGTCGTCGAGCGTGCAGCCAGGTTCGCCGTGCTGGTTCACCTGCCCCGGGAGGAGGCTATCCGGTACAAGGAAACTCGGAAAAGCGGTTCGCACCTGGCCGATCGCGGGGCAATCACCATGAAGGACGACCTGGCTGACACAGTGTCGTCCCCACCGGCATAGCTCACCCGGTCGCTGACCTGGGACTATCGTAAGGAAATGTCGGCCCGCGTCCAATTCAAGATCGATACGGCAGCCCGGTCTTCTTCGCCGCCCCCAATCGCCGTGACACCGCAGCACGGATGAAGACACCAACGGTGTGCTGCGCCAACAGTTTCCGAAAGGCACTGATCTCTCACGGTGGTCTGCCGAGGAAATCGAAGCCGTCACCCACACACTCAACCCCAGGCCTCGCACCCAAACCGTGCCGTACGCGCTGGCGGCGCTGCCGCGTGAGGCCTGGCGAGCGGCACCGGATGCCGACTGTCAGGGTCGCGACCGCGCCCAGGTCGCCGAGCTGACCCGTTGGCTACCGGCCATTTTCGTCGGCTGGGCGGCATCCGGAATGCTGGTGATTTCTCGCATGGGAGGCACTCATACAGGCGCCCAGCTGCAAATAACGCATTCCCATGGCTGGCGAATCACAGTGTTCGCCACTAACACCACCGGTGGCCTTCTTGCTGACCTCGAAGTACGCAACTGGCTGCGCGCTTCGCGCTGGGGACCGCATCCGCACTCCCAAAGACACTGGCCTAACTAATCTGCCGCTGAAGGCGTTCGGTAAGAACGAGACCGGGCTCGAACTGGCCGCCCTTGTGCACGGACTGATGACCTGGACCCACCTACTGGCCTGGACCGGCCGCCCGCACAGATGTGGGAGCTCAAGCGCGGGCGCTTGCGGCCGCTCAGCGTTGTCGCTCGGATCATCGCCAGCATTCACCGCAGAACCGCGCGGCTGAATCAGTGCTGGCTCTGGTCAGACCCACTGATCAGCGGTCAACGAAACCTCTTGCGCTCAGGTGAACTCGACTTACCAGCCCCTACCGCCGAGGACAGGCGAACCGGCGAATCTGCCCGTAGACCCTTTACGCCCCTCACCCATCACCCGCGGCAACCGAGCGAACCAATAGCCGCCGAAGCCGCCCACGAAAGATCGAGGCTAGATGTGCCAGAGGCGTGCGACAGCGAGAGGTCCTTCGGTTAAGCTCACAACGGAGCTGTCGTCGGCTGAGGCATCCTGCGCCTGGGTGACCTGTTTCCAAACGGACGCCCGCAGACTCGGAGGAGTTCATGGAACGACGTCTGATCGTTGAGCAATTTGATCCTGAGTATCCGAAGCCTGGTGGCATAGATACCTGCATCAGAGGCTTGGTCCGATACTGTCCACCGAATATCCAGTTGAGGATTGCCGGCGTCGACGCCGTCGGGAACAAGCAGCTCGGGGCGTGGGCTGAGTACGACATCGGCGGTCGCACAGTCGAATTCATGCCAGTCGCACGACTGGATCACTCGAATCTCCGGGCATCGCGACCGCACTCCGCGCGGGTTGCCTTGGGGCTACGCAAGTACCGTCCGGCGCGTGACACCGACACGGTCAATACTCACCGGCTGAACCTAGGCGCGGTGGCCATGCGCTTGTATCCGAACGCTGGGCTCGTTCAGTACCTTCACGGCAGCGGCGTTGACGACCTCAAAACAGGCAGCGTCTCGATGTTCCGGTACGCCTTCTTCGCATTCCGCGGTCTTGAGCGTCGAGTAATTCCGCGCACCGTTGATACCGTGGTGTTCAATAAGATGGGCGCCGAACGACTGCAGGCGATATCCGCGCGAGTGCGTTTCTCGCCCAATTGGTATGACCCTGCAGAGTTTTTCCCAGCACCAGCGGAGGGAGCTGTCAAGTCCCGGATTATTTGGCCGGCCCGCATTGAGCCGCAGAAGAATCCGGAACTCGCAATCGAGGTCATCGCGGCTCTACCGGAGCGATACACTCTTACCGTCGCAGGCAAGGGGTCTCTGGAATCATCGATGCGGCGGCATGCCGAACATTCGCCGGCGGCCAAGCGCATCACCTTCGTGGGCGCGATCCCAAAGGCGGAGATGGGAGCCGCAATGCGTAGCCATCACCTGTTGTTGATGACATCACGCTTTGAGGGGTATCCGTATGCGGTCGTTGAGGGTCTGGCCTCAGGACTCCCGGTGATGACGACCCCCGGCGGCGAGCCGAATGGTCTTGTTGAGACCGGAATGAACGGAGCGCGGGTGGAGGCTGATCGCGCAGAATTATTCGTAAGGGCCGCCGAAATCGCCTCCTCGGTCTCGGCGCTGGCAGCGCGGGAATCGGTGTCGCGAATGAGCGCCGCAATCCTTGTCCCGGATGTCTTGACAATTCCGTAGACAAATCGGTGCCGCCCCCGCCGGAATGCGCGGATTACATGCTGCAACGGCATGTATGGAGCCTCGCGTCGAGGCCTTGTGCCGCCCGCACCGTCAAGCAGATCGTGGACAGGTTCGAAGCCGGCCAGGCCGGCGTGCCGCCGCGGTGACGGGCCGAACGAACGCACAACTACGATGCGGTGGCCGATCTGGCCGCCGAGCGTGTGGACAAATCGACGGGTCGCACCTCGGCCAAGCGGCTGCTGCCGATCGCGAGAGTGGCTGGTTACGAGGGCTCGGCACGGAACTTCCGTCGCCTCGTCGCGGAGGAGAAAGCGTTGTGGCGCAGCACCAATCATCGAGGCCGGCGTCCGGCGGTGTGGGAACCGGGCGAGTGCCTGGTGATCGACTGGGCTCAAGTCGCACCGGGTTTTGTTTCTGTTCTGCGCGGTGCTGGCGTTCTCGGCGTGGCGGTTGGTATGGTTCGCCACCGAGCAACGCGCCTCGACCACGCTAGCGCTGATCGCGGATGCACTGGCCGGGATCGGCGGGGTCTTGGTGCGGGTGCTGGCCGACCTGGCCCCTGCGCCTACGCCAACATCTGCGAACGCTGCCCCAACTTCCGCGCCGACACCTCCAGCCGCGGGCTTCGGCGTCCCGGACCGGTGTCTCGGTGTCTCCGCGCTGAGCAGCCAGGATAAGGCAGTCGGCGGGTGGTTAGTCTTAACTGGCCACCAGCGGGATGCTTCAATCTGGGCTTCGACACGGGTCTGAGGTTGTGATGCCGAAACTTCCGATCGTGTGCCTCTCGTGGGACATGTCGCGCCTCGGACCGGCGTGCACCACGTATCAACCTCGGGCGTCCGCACGAAGGGGGTGCCCTGCTAGGAGCGTGCTCGCTCGCGGCGCGCCGGCAGCTGTGCGATGCCGAGCACGCAGCGACCAGTCGCGCAGCGGTTGTCGACATCAGCGGCCGACTGGTCGGCTACGCCGAATTCCCCAACGGCACCCGGCCATAGGTTGACATGTGGGTAGCTCGTGAACCGACTTCACCGCCAGCAGTTGCTCACGTGTGAATCGGTGCGGCCGGCGTCCACGGTGTTGCCATCGCCACGCGCGCTGTGAAAGGCATAAATTAGGTTCCTGGGATTAGCTTGTGGCTCAGTGGGAAGGTCCAGGTAAAGAGTTTGTGTCCAGTGGCGTGGAGCAGGTTGGTGGACAGCGGCGGACAAGCGGGCTCGTTGATCCGTGCCCACCTGCGTGCGTTATCAGACCGTTCGATATCCACAGTGCCAAAGGTACTGTTCGCCACGCGCGGTAGCAGACTACACGCATCTCCCGGCGCCGCTGTTGTTGGATCCGTGCTCAGGGAAACGACCTGCTGCGCACCTTGGCCGTTGCGCAACTCCAGACCCCGGCCGTCGTGGACACTGTGCGCTTCGTAGCGAGAGCTATCGAGGTATAGCGTGGTAGCGGTGGTGAGGTCAACTGGGCTTGCTCTCGCTGCTCGAGGATTGATTCTCATGGCGATGGACCAGCGCGGTTCGCTTGAATGAACCGTAATGTGAAGCCACAAGGTGAGGGGAGCCGAGAGATCGTTATGAAGACTGAAGCGTTAGCTTGCCGAAAATTGAGTGACGTTGTCGTTGCCCAACTTGTGTGCCCCTGCTGCAGAGGGGAACTGGCTACCTCAGCAAGAGCGTTCATCACTTGTCAATCTTGTCAAGCGAAATTTCCGATCGTGGACGGAATCCCAATTCTGATAGACGACAAGAATAGTGTGTTCGCGGTCAGCGATTTTGTGTCACGGCGAGACACGTATTTTTCCACCAGCCCGCCGCTCAAGCAGAGGTTGCGCGGCTTTATTCCTTCATTGAGCCGGAACATCAAGGCCGAGGAAAACTACGCCAACTTCGCAAGCCTCCTGAGGGAAAGTGCCGCTGCCGCCAAGCCACGTGTGCTGATCCTCGGCGGCAGTATCATGGGCGAGGGAATGGGCTCTTTGCTGAGTCGTTCGGATATTGAGTTCGTTGAATCGGATGTCGCCTTCGGGCCGCGCACGGGCATCATCTTGGATGGGCACGCCATTCCGTTCTCGGACAGCTCATTCGATGGGATAATTGTGCAAGCGGTTTTGGAGCACGTAGTTGACCCCTACAGGGTTGTCGATGAAATACACCGAGTGTTGAAGGACGACGGAATCGTATACTCAGATACGCCTTTCATGCAGCAGGTTCATGGTGGGCCGTACGATTTCACTCGATTTACGCACTTAGGGCATCGGCGCTTGTTCCGAAAATTCGACGAGATTGGCAGTGGAGCTGTGTGCGGCACGGGCATGGCACTGGCCTGGTCTTACAAATTCTTCCTGATGAGCATGACGAATAATAAAATTGCACGTAAGTTGCTTGCAACATTTGCGGCGTTTACTTCGTTTTTTTTGAAATACCTCGACTACTTGACCATTGATAACTCTGCGTCCTTGGATGCGGCTTCCGGATATTGGTTCATTGGTCGCAAAAGTTCAGCGACGCTGAGTGATAGAGAATTGCTACTCGCGTATCGCGGGGTTGGTCGTGCTGCTGGGATCGGTGAGATCACTGGCTGACTCGCCCGGCAATCATTAGGCGCCCATAGACCGCCATGTACTTGTCACGCATCGTGGAAATGTCATATTCCCACGATTTTGTCCTGCCATTCTTGCGTAGTTTATCGGCTAGCGGGGGAGACTGAATCAGCGTCGCTATTTTCTCGGCGAGCTGCTCGTCGGAGCCGGATTCGAAAAGTAGCCCGTCCTTCCCGTCGGTCACGATATTCGCGGGGCCGTCTATGTTCGAGGCGATGACCGGCAGGCCTGCGGCCATCGCCTCGACTAGCGCCAGCCCAAAGCCTTCCCACCGAGACGGCAAAACAAATATGCTCGCATCGGCGAGTAGGGTCGCTATGTCGGTTCTGCCTTGTACAAAATGAACTCGACTGCTCAACTGCAGACTGGAAGTCAATGCCTCCAGCATCGGCATCGTCCGCAAATCGCCGGTCGCAGGGCTGCCCACGAATGTGCACTCGACGTCTAGCCCGCGATCAACGCACCGCTTGAGTGCTCGGAGGAGTACGTCCTGCCCCTTTTTTTCCGGGAAAAGCCGCCCAACAGATATTATTTTCACCCTCGTCCCCAACGGTTGAGCCGAGACGGAACTGAAGAGCGAAATTGGCACTCCATTTTCAATCTGCTCAACCCGCTCGATTTTTAGCGAGCGAGCCTCGTCGGCAACCGCTCGCGAGATCGCGATAGTCACGTCGATCATTGAGTTATGGAACAGTACGCCTGGAGGATTTATGCGGATGTTCGTATCGTGAAGCGTATGCGCCAATTTAACATCGAATTTTAGAACTCGGCAGAGTGCCGACCAATATTTCGATCCATGGTTGTGGGAATGTATAACGGATACACGGTGCGAGTGAATAATCCTTATTAGATCGAGTAGATATCTTGGATTTCTGCTGCTCTCTGGCCGGCTGAGATAGTATGTGGGCGCCGAGGTTGAATCGAGTTCCGCGGCCAAGTCACGATCGACACGGTCGTTCATAACGACGACAATTTGTGGAATCTCCGGCGTCCCAGCACAACTCTTGATGAAGTCGATCAGCAAACGCTCGGCACCGCCGACCTCAAGAGAGGAGATCAGGTGCATGACTGCGGAGCCCCGAGATGAAAAATCTCGACTCATGAAAATCCGTCGATCGTCGTCAGATTGAGCCAGTGATCGTCGGCGTGTGCCACGAGGGGAGTTGAACCTTATCCACCCACGGTTGACCGGCATGCTTAAGCGCTTCAATATCAGCGTCGACCATCAGGCGAGCGAGCGGCCGGCCGTGCACTGTGGGGGTCCATCCGAGTCGGTCGCGTGCCCTGCTGGGATCACCGATCAGCGCGTCCACTTCGGTGGGACGGATGTAACGTTCGTCAAAGCGGACGTGGTCTTCCCATGCGAGGTCGGCATGTCCAAATGCTTCCTCAACGAAGTTCCGGACCGTAATGCCTGTGCCGGTCGCCAAGACGTAATCGGCCGGTTCGTCAGCTTGGAGCATCCGCCACATACCTTCGACATATTCAGGTGCATAACCCCAGTCTCGGGTCGAGTCGAGATTGCCCAGATAGACGTGCTGCTGCAGCCCCGCTTTGATGGCAGCAACAGCTCTGGTGATCTTGCGTGTCACGAAAGTCTCGCCACGGCGAGGCGATTCGTGATTGAACAGGATTCCGTTTGCTGCGAACATGCCGTAGGCCTCGCGGTAATTCTTGGTAATCCAATAGCTGTACAGTTTTGCAGCTGCGTAGGGGGAGCGCGGATAGAACGGTGTGTTCTCGTCCTGCGGTGGCGGCGTCGCGCCGTAGAGCTCTGAGGACGATGCCTGATAGAAGCGTGTTTCGATACCAGACAGACGCACAGCCTCGAGCATCCGGACGGTTCCGGTGCCGGTGGTATCAGCGGTGTGTTCGGGTTCATCGAACGACACTCGGACGTGCGATTGCGCGGCGAGGTTGTATACCTCGTCAGGTTCGATACGAGCGAGCAGGGAGACCATGCGGGCGCCGTCGCTGAGATCGCCGTAGTGTAGGAACATCCGCGCATCGGCCGCGTGCGGGTCGACGTACAAATGGTCGATACGAGACGTATTGAAGGTTGAGGCGCGGCGTATCAGGCCATGGACCTCATACCCTTTGCTCAATAACAGTTCTGCTAGATAGGATCCATCTTGTCCTGTGATGCCAGTGATCAGTGCGCGCTTGCTCATTGGTCTTCAGAATCCGGTGTATTGGCTTTGGAAGGCTCGCGAAGCTTGGCCATATCCCGATCGGCAATCGCGTTGCCATTTGCTTGGGCGTGATCTGGAACCACCACATCGGTATGCAGCGTTAGGTCAGCTACGCGCTCGGTCGTGGAAGGTGTGCTGGCGTGCTCCCGCCAGCTGTTGTCGGGGCGGTAGTAACTGTAGCTATAGCCGTACTCGGTACCGCTTCGCGCGGATGTCATTGTGAATGCGGCACCCAGCACCGTCGCTCCAACGTCCCTGAGATTCCCGATAGCGTGCGCCAGATGCTCCCGCTTGGTCTGGCCCTGCCTCACCATGATTAGCGCGCCGTCTGAGGTAGCGCAAAGTAACGCACTATCGGTGACCGCCAACAACGGCGGGGAATCGATAATTACGTAGTCGAATCGCTCCCGCAGTTCACCCAAGACATTCTTGGCGGCTTGTGATCCGAGAAGCTCGCTCGGATTCGGGGGAGTTACGCCCGAGGTCAAGGCCGTCAAGTTGGTGAAAGTGGTTGTCTGCAGAACTTCAGACAGAGCGACCGAACCGCTAAGCACGGTGCTGAACCCCACCGATCCGACGAGGCCGAGATATTTGTCGACCGATGGCCGGCGCAGATCGCCGTCGACCAACACGACGTCGTGTTCGGCCTCAGCGAGCGCCAACGCAACGTTTATCGCTGTGGTGGACTTGCCTTCACCGGGAGACGCGCTGGTGACCACGATCACCCGTGGTGGGTTGTCCACCGAAAGAAACTGCAAATTCGTGCGTAGCTTGCGGAAAGATTCCGCGACTGACGAAATGTTTCCTTCGAACGAGATTGCAGGCTTTCGGCGAAGTTCCTTGTCAATTGGGATAGCGCCGACCACTCCGACACCGGTGATCGTCTCAAGGGTGCTCCGATCCTTGACGGTGTTGTCCAATCGGTCCCGAACGAGAGCGAGACCCACCCCGAGCGCCAGGCCCCCAGCAATGCCAGCCAACAGATTGCGCAACTTCTTGGGTGTGACGGGACTGGTAGGAAGAGTCGCCCGTTGTTCGACGATTACACGCGCATTCGGTATAGTGCCCCCTCCCGGGGGAGTCTCTAATTCGCGGACCATTTGCACGAATTCGTCAGATAGCGCGTTTGCGACGTCACGTGCGCGCGTGGGGGATGTATCAAGCACCGAGACGTCGATGAGCACGGTGTTCAGCTTCGACGAGGCTTTGACCTTGGCCCGCAGAGCGCTAGCCGGCATGTCTAGATTGAGACGGTCGATAGTGCGCTGCGCCAGGGTTTCGCCCATGAGCAGCTGGGTGTAGGACAGGACCCGTTCCTGAGAAAGACGGTTTCCCTGGTATAGATCCGTCATCGATGATCCAGCAGACGCCGAGACGTAGAGCTGCGTCGATGCCTGGTACTGCGGGGCTGTCGTCAGCGTGTACGCGATCGCGGCCAAGACTGCCACGAGCATCGTCGCGCAGACCGTAATCCACCGTGTCCGCAGTGCTTTGACGTAGTCCAGAAGATTCACTGACGCTTGCCGCTCTCTCGGTGTGTGCCATCGGCGCTGTTGCTCATCCTGCGCATTGCGGCACCGAGACCTTTGTGCTTATGGGACCT
This sequence comes from Mycolicibacterium sp. CH28, assembly GCF_004745805.1. Lineage (GTDB taxonomy): Bacteria > Actinomycetota > Actinomycetes > Mycobacteriales > Mycobacteriaceae > Mycobacterium. The sequence continues at coordinate 14,978 of NZ_SRLQ01000014.1, forward strand.
ACCAGCGGCTGAATGGGAACACGCGGGGCACCCGGAACCGTGGGCTCGGAGAGGTGGAAGACGAACTCTTCCGTCTGTCCGGCAGGTATCACCGCCTGAGCTTCGAAGCTCGGGTGGCCCCGCTCGGTGTTATTGTAGATAACAATTTCACTGCCGTTAGCCGTTACGCTGATAAGTCTAGCGCCCTTGGTAGCCAGCAGGCGAACGGAACTAAACATGGTTCCCTTAGGAATAAGTCCTGCGCCGTGCTTAGGGGAGAAGCCAAGCCGTCCCGCAACATTATCCGGCAGGGATTCCGGATCGGATACGGTGTTTGTCAACCGAACCGTCACAGTCGATCTCCGGGTACCGCCGTAGCACCCAGTGGCGACGTATTCGATGTGCCGATCCAGATAGTAATCCAGCTTGTTGCCGCCGAGATTGTTGAGGACGACTTCGGCATACGGTGCCGGATCGTCGGGAATCGTGTGTGCCAGCGGCGTCTGTTCCAGCAGCGCCTGCTCCTCCGGGGAAGAGCTCCACACCGCGATTCGGCGCTCGCTGACCGCCCTGCCTAGGGCCTCGAGCAGTGCCCGCGGGGACTTCACCTTGCCCACGATCTGTTTGACTACTTCGGCCGCGATGGCTTGGAGGTACTTCTTGCGTGCGGTCTGATCCTTTTCTCCGGGATATCGGATATAGGCGGTAGATTCCGTCAGCTCGACTGCGTTGTCCTTCGTTACGGTTTCCCCATCCGGCAACACGACGGGGCCGGTAGCGCCGAGAATGTAGCTCAGCGCGACCGGGTCTATCGCGATAACCCCGTCGACGTTGATACCGGATTGCTGGGCCATCGATTTCCAAATTTGCGCCGCGTACGGAAAATGCGAGCTCTGATTGGAGTTTCGGTAATCAGTGGACGGGTTGGTGAACCCATACTGGTTGTCGAATTCGGGGCCGAGGCTGATAGGCGCGAAGTTCCTGTTGAAGTCGGTGTTTGGGGCCAGGGTGTCCACATCCGGCTTACCGTCGTCGAAACGCACCACCCCGAACCCCCCGAGCAGGCCGCCAGTACCCCGAGCTTCCGCGTTGGTTTGGAAGCCTATGAAATAGCTACGTGGACCATCCGCGCCCAACATTGATGGTGCCAGGCGCGCCGCGAGAGCGGTGTTGTTTAGGAGTTTTGCCAAATCTTTTGTCTGCGCCTGCAGTTGGGATCGAGCCTTGTCGATGGCGCCGAGGTAGCCGGGCTCTGAGATCGCTTGGGACTCGGTGTTAATCTGGGCGGCATCTGCCGCAATCTTGCGCAACACCGGCTCTTCATTGCGGAGCGCTATCACGTCCAGTCGGCCATCGGTGAGCAGATGGTTCGGCGAAACTGATGTGCCCGCATCTGCGATCGGCTTCAGTACGTTGGTAGCCAAGTTCAGCACCACGTCCGAAATCTGCTGACCCGTCCTGAACGGGCTGCCCAGCCAGGGCACACCAGCGGCGATGTCCCATGGCAACGAGTGCGCTGCGTCGCGCGCCGCTTGGGCATGGGACTGTGCATCGGCAGCGAAGCGTGACGCATCGGCGGTATTCCCCTGCAGCAGTGCGCTTTTGGACTGCTGACCGCTATTGCGTGCTTGTTCGAGATTTGATTTTGCTGCGTACGCCTGGATACCAAGCCAAGCGCCAAGCCCGACCAGCAAGATCAATACCGCGAGCGAGGGCCAAACTACACCGCGGCGCTTGAACCACGGGTGCTCGCCATCGCTCTCATGGGTCAAAATGACATCGCCGCTGGCCGAACGTCGCGTATGAAATCCCACTCAGTTAAGTTCCCTGCTCGAACGTGGTCGGTACTCGGCGAGCGTAGCCACACCCGCTGGCTCCAAGCCAAAAACTACTCGTCAGTTGGCGGCGAGGCCAATTGGCGAGTAGTTCTTGCGGTAGAAACCGTTACTAGGAGTTGAGGTACGGGCCGACCTTGAAGTTCTGAGCGACGGCGTAGGCGACGTTGTGAGTGGCGTCAGCAACCGCAGTGAAGAAATTACCGATGGGCGGGCCGATGACCGGGATGATGGCGATGGCCTCGCCGACGAGCTTTATGACTCCAGCTGTGGTGTCGAGAAAGCCCCAAACTAGCTGCGCACCGATCTGGACGGTGACTTTCGCCAGTGTCCCAATCGGACCCAGGGCGTTGGCGCTGGCGTTAGGCGCCGCCGTCCTCGCGCTGCTCGGCGCGGTCGGACCGCTTACGGCAGCCTCTGGCGCGGTCGAGGTGCCCGAACCGGGAACCGATGCGCTAGGAGTCGACGAACCAGAACCTGCGGACCCGGAACCAGAGCTCGAGCTTCCTGGACGGGCAGAGTGTCCGCTGCCGCCGGTGGACGAGCTGCCGCCGGTGGACGAGCTGCCGCCGGTGGACGAGCTGCCGCCGGTGGACGAGCTGCCGCCGGTGGACGAGCTGCCGCCGGTGGACGAGCTGCCGCCGGTGGACGAGCTGCCGCCGGTGGACGAGCTGCCACTGCTGGAGGAATTGGACTTTTCCCCGGCCCCAGAACCAGTCTTATCCTGGGCGAAAGGGGCTAAGCCCGGTGCCGCATGAGCAACGACTGGCGACAGCGTGGCCGCGGCGCTCAATGCGACAGTAGCTAAGCCAACCTGAACTTTTTTGGATAGCGCAGAAGACATGATCCAAACCCCCGTATTGCCCGACGTCTTAAGTTGACGCGCAGTGAGCTGATAGTACCCAGGATCCGATGGGGCGTCAACGGAACGCAGCACTTCAGTGGCAGACTTTCACCTGGCAACAACCTGTTTCCGGCTCCCCGCGTGAGGGTCCGGCAGCCCCTGGCTCCGGCAGCCGGAGCCTTACTGCCCCAAAGACCACGCAAACCCACTGATATCCCGCACCGTCGCACCGAAGATCTCCGGCATCGCGGCCGGAAAAAGCAGGTCTCCGCCGTGACAGGTGCCGACGACGATCCGTCCCGCCGCCGGAACCCCGGCCGCGACCAGTCGCCGGTAGTAGAGAAGGCCCTCGTCGCGCAGCGGATCGAGTTCGTTGACCGAGATGACGTGTGGCGGCAACCCCGCCAAATCCGAATCGGAGGCCACCCCGGCCCAGCACGTCGGGTCGTCGGCGTGCGCGTTGTCGGGGTTGTAGATCGACCCCAGCAGCGCGGCCTGCTGGCAGCTGATGAAGTAGCCGTCGTTCTCGCGCAGCGACGGCAGGTGTTCGGGGTAGTTCAGCCAGCGGTGAGAGATGAACGGGCACTGCGCGTATGCGCCAGCGATCTCGCCCAACCAGCCCTCCCGCTTGGCCTTGTGGGTCACGGTCAGCGTCAGATTTCCGCCGCCGGACTCGCCGGCCACGATCAGGTGGCTGACGCCCAACTCCGCGGCGTTGGCGTACACCCACCGGGCGGCGGTCGCGCAGTCGTTCAGCCCGGCGGGGTACGGGTGCGTGCCCAGCCGACCGCCCGAATTGCGGAACTCGACCCCGACCGCCACCAGCCCGGTGGCTGCCAGGCTCTCCCGCAGGTACCGGTACGTCGCGTCGGCGGCACTGCCGATCGCCATCCCGCCGCCGTGGAAATGCACCACCGCCGGCAGCGGGCCACCCGCTCGGTTCGGCCGGCTGATGAACAACGTCAGCTCGTTGCCGCCGTCGCCCGGGATCGTCACCGTCGTCGACGTGACCCCGGCCGGCGCGATCGCGGCCAGGGCGAACATGTCGAGCACTCCTCCGACGGCCTCCTCGGCTGCGGCGGCATAGGCCAGCCGGTCCGTCAGCGGTGAGTCCAAGGTGAGCGGTGCGTCGGGCAGGACGTCGGCCAAGCCGAGCGGGGCGAACGCCGCCACCATCCGGGGGTCGGACCGGGGATCGGTGCCGAGGGTGCGATTCGGGTCGGCGAGACGGCCAGCAAGCATGGGCCAGACCCTAGCCCGCGATCACCCGCCGCATTCGGCGATTCGCCGACGGAGAAAATCCTTCCCGGGCTCAGAGCCGTTGATTTCCATCGCTTTCCGGTACCACTGCGCCGCCTCGTCGCGCCGCCCGGCCCGGCGCAGTAGATCCGCGCGCACCGTCGGCACCAGATTCGACTGGGTCAACCTCGGATCGTGTGCCACTTTCTCCAGCTCGGCCAAACCAACATCCGGGCGGTCGCGCAGACCGATCGCCAGCGCCCGATTCGCCCGCACGACCGGTGAATCCGTCAGCTGCAGCAACCGGTCGTATGCCCGGCAGATCGTCGCCCAGTCCGTGCGCTCCCAGCTCGGCGCCGTCGCGTGCACCGCTGCGATCACCGCCTGCGGAAGGTAGGGGCCCGGCGACCCATCGGCGCGCCGTAGCGCATCCAGCCCGCGCGCGACCTTGCCCCGATCCCAATGCCGCCGGTCCTGCTCCTCCAGCGGCACCAACGCGCCGGAACCGTCGACCCGAGTCGAGCGCCGAGAATCATGCAGCAGGACAAGCGCATACAGCGCGTGCGCCTCCGGTGAGCCGGGCATCAACGAGCACAGTTCACCAGCCAGTCGAACGCCCTCGTCGCAGAGTTCGTCGCGGATGGCCGATGGACCCGCCGTGGACCAGTACCCCTCGGTGAACACCGAATAGATGCACGCCAATACATGTGAAGTGCGTTCGGCCAACAGTTCCGGCGGTGGCACCCGCAGCGGGATGTTGGCATGGCGGATCTTGTGTTTGGCCCTGGTGATCCGCTGAGCCACCGCAGATTCGCTGACCAGTAGCGCCCGGGCGATTTCCGGAACCGTCAGGCCCGACACCAGGCGCAGTGTCAGTGCCAGCTGCGAAAGACGCTCCAAAGAAGGATGCGCACAGGTGAACATCATCCGCAGCTCGTCATCGCGCACCTGATGCGGCACCTCGTCGGCGCCGGTCGGGGCGATCATTTCAGCCGCCAATTCCTTTCCGGGACGCACTGATTCGCGCCGCAGGCGATCCCTGGCGCGGTTGCGGGCCACCGTCACCAACCACGAACCAGGGTTGTCCGGCAAACCGTCACGCGGCCATGCGCGCAGCGCCTCGGCGCAGGCCTCCTGGACGGCGTCCTCGGCGACACTCAGATCACCCGACCACCGCGCCAGCGCGGCTACCGCGGGACCCCACTCCCGCCGAAAGACACCGTCCAGGGAACCCATCTACAGCCCGGACACGCCCGCCAGCCGGCGCAGGGAGACTCCAGACGCGGGAATCATCGACGCGAGCTTCACCGCGTCGTCGCGGTCGGCGGCGGACAGGACATAGAACCCGTTTGCCACCTCGGCGCCCTCGGCGAACGGCCCGTCGGTCAGCAGTACCTCGCCGTCACGCACCCGCACCGTCGTCGCCGTCGACGGCAAGTGCAACGGTGCCCCGCCCAGGATCTGCGATCCAGCCGCCTGACCGAACTCGACATGCTGGCGGGCCCCAGCCTCCCACTCGGCGCTGCCAGGCGCGGCCACCCGATCGGCTGGTTCGAGCAGCAGTGCGAACCAATCGCTGTCGGTCGTCGGACGCTTGACCGGATTCCAGTGCACCATCGGCCACACTTCGACGCAGCCGTGCGTGGCGGCTGGGATCTGACGAGCCAGGTGCAACGCCTCGTCGAGGTTGTCGGCCTCGAACACGTAATAGCCACCGGCCACCTCGGTGCCCTCGGCGAACGGACCGTCGGTGACCACCGGTGCGTCCGCACCGCCGCTGATCCGCACCCCTTCGGCGGCCGACCCCAGCGCGTCGCCGGCCAGAATCGCGGTCGCCTCACGCGCGTGGAAGTCGAGGTAAGCCTGCACTTCGCGCCCGGCTTCTTCGGCTGTGATGTCGCGCTCGCGCACCTGTAGCAGAGCGAAGTAGTACATAGTCATGTCCTCCCGGGTAGGGGAGTGAAACCCGGCTGGTCTCACTCTCTACCTATCCGACGAACGGCGCCCTGAGAATCCGACACGAGCCCGGCCGTCTGTCGGTTTCGGCGCGGAGGTAGCGCAGCGTTACTCCGCAGCACCCGGCTTCAGGTAGGTCACCAGGCTGACGTCGAGCGTTTCGTCGAGGTAGTAGTACTGGCAGCCGGTCAGGTACTTCATGTAGTTGTCGTAGCTCTCGACGCCGGCCGCCGCGATGGCCTCGTCCTTGTGCTGCTCCAGCCGCGCCGCCCAGATACCGAGGGTCTTGATGTAGTGGTTGCGCAGCGACAGCGGCTCAGGCACCACGAACCCGGCCTTCTCGCCGTGCTCGACCAACATCTTGGTGCTCGGGATACGGCCCCCCGGGAAGATCACTTCGGCCATGAACTTGGCGAAACGGGCCAACTCGAACGTCAGCTTCTTGCCACGGGCTATCAGATCGTCGGGGTGGTAGCCGCAGCTGCTCTGGATGGTCATGCGGCCGTCGTCGGGAAGGATGGCGAAGCACCTGGCGAAGAAGTCGTCGAACCGATCGAAGCCGAAGTGCTCGATGGCCTCGACCGAGACGATCCGGTCCACCGGTGAATCGAACTGCTCCCAGCCCTCGAGTCGCACGTCGAACGTGCGGTCGCTGTCCACCCTCGACAACAGCTGTTCGCAGTAGGCCTGCTGGTTCTTCGACAGCGTCAGGCCGATGACGTTGACGTCGTACTTCTCCATCGCGCGCTGCAACGTCAGCCCCCAACCGCAGCCCACCTCGAGCAGGGTCATGCCCGGCTTGAGGTCCAACCGATCGAGGTGCTGGTCGACATTGGCGACTTGGGCTTCGGACAGCGAGGCGCCCGGACCGGTGAAGTAGGCGCAGCTGTACTTGCGGGTCGGGTCCTGGAACACCCCGAAGAAGTCATCCGAGAGGTCGTAGTGTGCCTGTATTTCCTCGAAATGGGGCCGCATGTCCTTGGTATCGGTTGCCTCGGGCATGAGTGATTGCGCCTTTCTGATGGTTCTTTACTTCCTGCACCACGGCCCCGCATGTGGTCGCATTGCGCGCCAGTATGCATCATGTGATCTGGACCATACCGTCTTGCCCCATCGGAACGGCCGTCAAACCGCCCGTTAACTGGACGTTCCTTTCGGCTGCTTCTCCAACGTGAACTGATCGACGTCGATATAGCCGACCCGGAACCCACGGGCACACCCCGTGAGGTACTTCAAGTATCGCTCATAGACTTCTTCGGACTGCACCTCGATCGCCCGTTCGCGGCTGGCTTCCAGCGCTTCGGCCCAGCAGTCCAGTGTGCGCGCGTAGTGCGACCGCAGCGACTGAACCCGGGTCAGCGTGAAGCCGGCCCTGGTCGAATGGTCCTCGACCTTCTCGACCGTCGGCAACCGGCCGCCCGGAAAGATCTCTGTGAGCATGAACTTCGCGAAGCGGGCCGCCTCGAACGTCAGCGGGACCTTCTTTGCGGCCAGCTGGTCGAACGTGAAGGACGTGATGGTGTGCAGCAACATCACCCCGTCGGCAGGCAACAGCCGGTAGGTCATCGCGAAGAAGTCGTCGTAACGGTCGAAGCCGAAGTGCTCGAACGCACCGATCGACACGATCCGATCGACCGGCTCGTCGAACTCCTCCCAGCCCTTGAGCTCGATTCGCTTGGTCCGCGGGCTGTTCGATTCAGCGAAGACCCGCTCGACGTGGTCGCGTTGGTTCCTGCTCAGGGTCAGCCCGATGACGTTGACGTCATATTCCGTCAGGGCGCGCAGCATGGTGGCACCCCAGCCACATCCGATGTCCAGCAACGTCATTCCGGGCTGCAGGCCCAGCTTGCCCAGCGCCAGGTCGATCTTGGCCAGCTGGGCTTGCTCCAGGGTCATGTCGTCGCGCTCGAAATAGGCGCAGCTGTAGGTCTGGGTGGGATCTAGGAAGAGCCGGAAGAAGTCGTCGGACAAGTCGTAATGGGCCTGGACGTCCTCGAAATGGGGTTGGAGCCGCTTGGACATGACAGCGGGCCTTTCGCATCGAATGCTTCAGGCAGCAACCACGTATCCCCCCGACTGGATGGCGATCACCGCGTTTGCACACTCGATGCTAGCCCGTATCGACGCGCGGCGAAATCGCTGGAACGGACGGAAATTAGCTTTAGGTCTCGGCGGTGGAGCTCAATTCCGGTTGGGCGAGGTAACGCTGGGCCTGGTCCAGCGCTGCCAACAGCAGAGTGGCTGAAAAGGCGACCTTGGGGTCATTCATGTTGGTACTGGCGCCAATATCCGCCCAGAGGAAGCCGTCGATCGTCATCTCATGAACGCGGCGGCGAAGGCCGCTGAGGGCGTGCAAGACGGCCAAGGGGTCGTGGGAAGGCAACGAGGGGTCCAGGGCTCCATCTATCGCGGCAAGTTCGGCTTGAGCGCGTGCGCGCAGCTGACCTGCCGCTCCAGACTCGCGCAGCCAGTCGATGGCTCGTGCGTACAAGCCCGCGGCGCGTTGCAAGATGACCACGCGTCGACGCTCGCGCAGACGGGCCAAAAACTGTTCCCTCGTCTCATCTACAAGCCGCTGTTCACCGGGAGACGCCACCCGTCGTACGAGATCGCCCTCAAGCGGGTGGAACAACCGATACCTGTCGCGATGAAGGATGCCCACCGCACCGTAGTCGGTACAGCTGGCGGCGACGAACATCCTGGCTAGCAGATAATCTCCGATACCGCGGATGCGCGCGATACGTAGTACCTCAGACGCTCCATAGACAGCGTCGGGCGGACCGGCTGCGAGTTTGAGGAGCCAGTTGACGTCGTGACGATCCTGGCCTCGGGGGAATAGATTAACCAGGGACCTGCGCAGCTCGTCGAAATTCACTCCGGCATTGGCTCCATCGTCAACCGCGCACGCGGCGGCGCACGCAAGTCTGCATGCCACGCCGACAAGACGGTCGGTATCGATCGTCCCGTCGAGCTCGGGCCGGCGAGATCCAAGCCGCACCACCGTGAACGCGGGACCCGCCGCCTTCTTAATCGCTGTGAGCTCGGAGACCAGTCGGCGCGCGGCAGCAATTTCTGCCAGCAGTTGGTGGTCTCTGCGCCCACGCAGCAGAGACTTGGAATGGTGGCTGTGGTAGCGCATTAACACGCGCTCGACGTCGGTACGGATACTCTCAGTGATACGAATATCGCTCTCACGCAGCGCCGCGAGCATACCGATTTCCTGGGTTTCACGACCTGGTGTTCGCGCCAAGCGGCGGTGCGCTTGCGTTGCGGCATCAAATACTTCGGCGCAGCAGCGGCGAATATTGTCGGTTACTTCGCCAGGACTTGCTTGGTTGACCCGAATGATGACCACGTCAGCGAGATTGCAAAGCCGCTCGGCCGTTAGAACAGCCTCGGTGTTCAATGCGTGATACGCGTCCTGGCTTGCGTTACTCGTCAGTTCCGCCAGAAGCAAAGGGGCGAGATACTTTGCAGCATAAGTCATTCCGGTAAGGTCGGCCTCCGCGCCCTGCAGGGCATACTCTTGCAGCGTCGTCCGCAACCGGGCCACCGTTGCCGCGACGTCCCCCGGATCACTTGTTTCTTCGCCGGCTGTAGGCGGCCTGGTCGGCGCGGGCCACTGCAGCCGTTTGCCGAACTCCGCTGCGAAGTACCGCAGAGGTGCAGGGGCGGCATCTTCGTGGTCATAGAGCTGTAATGCCCAGAAGCACAGGGCCCACCAGGGCTGGTTGCGCGTCTTTGCGGCAGTCAGGTATGTCGCGACGTGATTGCGCTGGATGACTTGCTGCCCCGCGATAGGGGGGCTGTGCGGCATGAGGGGCTTGAGGTTACGGAACAGTTCGTGAATTGAATAATCTTCGTGGGCAGCGTTATCCGGGTGGAGATCAGCCCATTCTTTGAATAGCTGAACTGCGCGCTTGAGATTCGGTGGCAACTCGTCGAAACGGGCCAGGGGAGCGGAAGACGCCATGATTCGACTGAGCCCTCTTTCCGTGAAATCGGCCAGCGTAGCTTAACCGCTGGCCGAAGCGGCTGCCGCCAACGGCGGGATGCAAGATCGCGCCGTTGGAGCGGGAGATCACGCCACCGGCACCCCTTAAGACCGCCGTTGGAAAATGGCTATTGAACTGTGGTTTTGCTGCTGCCGAGCCGGTACCCCTTAAACCATGCCCGGGACCAGCACGATCTGGACGACCTGGTTTCCGAGCGGGGAGGGCTCAGAAAGCCCGCTCCGTCCGGGCTACCTAATAACGCCTACGGGCCTCGGCTTTCAACTGTGGGCTATCGGAAAAGTTAAGGCTAGTCATGACCGCGCACTATGACCTGACAGATTCAATCCCCTCAGACAACCACGGGTGCGACGAGTCGTTCGCATCACTCGACAACTACGTCAACACAGCAGATTCCATCTTCAAGAGGTTTCGGCGCGTATCGCTGAGGGCGACCTTTATCGCTCTAATTATCAATATGCTCACGGTGGTCCTATTTCACTGGTACACGCCGCCGACGACGGCGTTCATGCTCGAACAGAGCTCTCGCCCGCAGTATCAGTTCGTCTCGATCGACCACGTAAGCAGACTCTTTTTGGCTGCCGTCGTCGTACATGAGGATCAATACCTCGGCCCCAGGGTTGGTGGATTCGACTGGGGGGTGATGATCCGACGGGCACAGCACTTCCTGGCCACCAGCGAGGATCACGGCGGCTCCACTATCCCCCAACAACTCGTGAAGAACATCTTCCTGTGGCCGGGACAAAACCCCTTTCGCAAGATCGCTGAAGCCGTGCTCGCCGAGGAATTCGCATACACAAACTCGGACAAGAGGATGCTCGAGCTCTACATTAACTACGCTCAGCTGGGCCCCGGCATCTTCGGGATCTGTGCGGCGACTTGGTACTACTTCAATGAGGCTCCCTGGAACATGGACGCCGAACAATCGGCTCAGCTCGTCGCACTGCTGCCGATGCCGGACCTGTTCCGCCGAGCTCCCGGTGGCGGAATAGCCTTCGGGCCCGACGCGGGCCCCAACACGATCGACAACTTCAATGGCGCGGCGAACTATTGGGTACCGAAGGAGCTCGAGGAGCTAGATGGCTGGCAGTCGGTCGTCGCATCTGTGGGTATCACCGACACGGCCGGCGACCACCGAGACGAGCGCGCGAACCCCGATTCGTGCTCAAGCATGCCCGCCGCGGTCGCTCGTCGCCTCCGAGTCGAAGACCCATGGTTCATGGCCGCCTACGGGACCTGAGACCTGTCCTCGGCGACGCGTGCGACCGTCGTCGTCGGCGAAACGACAGAAGACTGGCCACGGGCGCCTCAGCGGCCGGGCGCGCTAGCTGACCTCGGCAAATGTGGTCTTGAGCTCGCCGACGATGTCGTCCCACAAGGCCTCGGGGAGATCGTGGGCCATCCCGTCGTAGAGGGCCAGCCGGGCGTTGGGAATTGCCGAGGCGATCGAACGTCCACCAGAGGGCCGCATCAGCTTGTCGGCGCGGCCATGGATGACGACGGTCGGCGCGCTGATCTGGCGGTCGTAACGCTTCAGGCTTCCGCTGCCCAGCACCGCACCGAAATGCCGTGCGATGCCCTGCGGATAGTGCGCCCGCTCATAGGACTCGATGGCATCGGCCCGCGCCTGCTCCTCGGATACCGGGTAGCCCGGGCTGCCGATGATCTTGCCCACCTTGATCGCGTTCTCGATGATCACCTCGCGCGGCGAGTTCGGCGACGGGCCGGTGATCAGTGACAGCAGCGCCCGCGGCGCCGGGGGAGGCAGCAACGCAGAGTTATTGGAGGAGAAGATGATTCCCAGCGCGTTCGTCCGCTGGCTATGCCGGGCCGCGAAGATCTGGGCGATCATCCCGCCCATCGACGCGCCGACCACATGTGCCCGATCGATCTCGAGGTGGTCCAACAACCCCGCGGCGTCGTCCGCCATGTCCTCGAGTGTGTAGACCGATTGGCTGGGCCGGCCAAGGAAGGACCGCGCCAGGTTGGGAACCAGCGCCCCGCCCGCGCGCCGGCCGTGCAGCTTGGACGACAACCCCACATCCCGGTTGTCGTAGCGGATCACCCGGTAGCCCTGGTCGACCAGCTTCTCGCAGAAGCCGTTGCGCCACAACAGAAGTTGTGCGCCCAATCCCATCACCAGCAACACCGGCGGGTCGCCGGGATTGCCCAGGTCCTCGTAGTAGATATCCAGGTCGTCGCCCTCCCAGGCGACTGGCGCGGTGCCCGTGCGGATGTCCATCAGACCTCGACGTCGCTCTGGTGCTCGCGGCTGACCTCGACCATGAAGTTGGCGAAGTAGCCGGAGAACTGTGGATCGCTCATCATCTGCCAGTTCGGCGCCAGCAGCTTCATATAACGCTCGACGTAGAGGAACTGCTTGCCGATCAGCACCAGCTCGCGCGGCAACTTGACGTCGTAAGCGTCGGCCAGCGTCGACAGCTGCTTGCCGATGTCGGCGTACGACATGTCGCCCAGGGTCTTCATCGTCAGCGGGGTGGCGAACGCCTCGAGGTCTTTGGCGGCCTGCGCTTCGGGTTTGACCGTTCCCACGGCACCCAGCAGGACAACGATCTTGCCCGCGGCGGCGTGGTCCTTCTTGACCAGCAGGGCATAGATCAGCTCGCGGAGTAGCCAGCGGGTGCGCGGGTCGACGCGTCCCATGATCCCGAAGTCCAGGAACACGATGCGGCCGTCGTCGTCGACCAAGAGGTTGCCCGCGTGCAGATCGCCGTGGAACAGGCCGTGCCGAAGACCGCCCTCAAAAGTGGAGAACAGCAGCGCCTTGACCAGCTCGGTGCCGTCGAAGCCCTTCTTGCGGATTTCCTTGACATCGTCAATACGCACCCCGTGCACGCGTTCCATCGTCAACACCCGCTCGCCGGTGAACTCCCAGTGCACCTGCGGGACCCTGATGTTGCGGCCCAGCGCCGAGCTGTGCAGACCCGAGACCCACGCCTCCATCGACTGGGCCTCGATACGGAAGTCGAGTTCCTCGGCGAGATTGTCGGAGAAGTCGGCCACCACATCCTGCGCCGAGAGCCGGCGACCCAGTTTGGCCAGCTCGACGATCTGGGCGAATCGCTTGAGTATCTGCAGGTCGGCGGCGACTCGGCGGCGGATCCCGGGGCGCTGGATCTTGACGACGACGTCCTCGCCGGTGTGCAGCGTGGCGAAGTGAACCTGGGCGATCGACGCCGAGGCGAACGGCTCTTCCTCGAACGTGGCGAACAGCTCACCTGGAGTGGCGCCGAGTTCCTGCTTGAACAACCGGTGCACCTCCGCGGTGTCGGCCGGTGGAACCGAGTCGAGCAGACCGCGGAACTCGCGACTCAACGGCTCGCCGAACGCCCCCGGGCTGGAGGCGATGATCTGACCGAACTTGACGTAGGTGGGGCCCAGGTCAGCGAAGGCCTGCGGGATCTGCCGGATCACCTTGTCCTGCCAGCGGCCTCGGCCAGACAGGTTGGTCAGCACACGGCCGCCGGTGCGGGTGAGCTGCCACCCCGTCACGCCGATTCGGGCCGCCTCGACCGGCAGCGGAACGCGATCGAGCTTGGCTACTTCGCGGTGCTTGGTCGAACTCATTCTTTCCAGTGTGCCAAACGCGCCGTCCATACCACCAATTTTGGGCTGGCGCAGCGACGCCGGTCACAGCCCGATGTTTGCCAGCGGGCCAGTAGTCACTTCGGGACCCACGGCGTCAGCCATGGCTGCGCAGCCATGTTTTCCGCTGCCGCAACCAATTCGTACATCGTGGCGCCGTCGATGCTTTCGCGAATGATGTCGGCATGCCCGGCATGCCGAGCCAGCTCGGTGATCAGGTGGCCCACCACCCAGCGCACCGACCAGGCCTCGACATCGGCGGGAAACCACGGCGCGTCCCGCGGCACCGGCACTGCGGCGTCGAGGTCGGCCGTTTCGACCAGCCGCAGCGTCGCGGCGTTCTGGGTATGAAATGCCTTCAGGAGCTGCGCAAGGGTCTCGTCGGGGCGCATCACGTATTGGTCCTGGTACTCCTGAATCCGCTCTTCGAACGGGCGGTCGTCGGGTGGTGGCGCCTGCGGGGCCGAGGCGATCCGTTCCGTCCAGCTGCGCTGGACCCCGGTGGCGTGTTTGACCAGCCCGCCGACCGACAACGCGCTGACCGTCGGGGTGGATCGGGCCTGCTCGTCGGTGAGGCCGTAGGCGACGGCGACGAATGCGCTCTGGTGGCAGGCCAGGAACTCGCGGAGAGCGTGGCGCTCGTCGCGGACGGGTGGGGTGAGGGTGGGCATGAGGTCCTTTCGGGAGATAGGTCCGGTGGGCTGGAGCCATAAGGCTGGCACCCACTGCGGACAGGTTGTGTCCGCAGACCGCGCGAGACTGTTCCCATGGCGCAGACGACGAGCCGGGTGCTCCAGCTGCTCGGGTTACTCCAGTCCCGGCGGGTCTGGTCCGGTTCCGAGCTGGCTGAGCGGCTCGGCGTCACCACCCGCAGCGTGCGCCGCGATGTCGAGCGGCTACGCGACCTGGGCTACCCCGTCCACGCCAGCGCCGGGCACGGTGGCGGGTATCAGCTCGGTGCCGGGGCGGTCCTGCCGCCGTTGCTGCTCGACGCCGACGAGGCCGTCGCGGTGGCGGTGTGCCTGCGGCTGGCCGCCGGCGACAGCATCGCAGGGGTCGGCGAGTCGGCGTTGCGGGCACTCAGCAAGCTCGACCAGGTGATGCCGGCGCGACTGCGATCCCAGGTCGCGGCCGTCCACGACGCCACTGTCACCCTGACACCGGCTGCGGAGTCGCCCGTCGACCCGGAGGTGTTGATGACGCTGGCGCGGGCCTGCCGCGACCGGGAGCACGTCACAGCTCGCTACGTCGATCGCGCCGGCGCGCCGAGCAGCCGCCGACTCGAGTGCTATCAACTCGTCACCACCGGCCGTCGCTGGTATCTGCTGGCCTACGACCGCGATCGCGAAGACTGGCGCAGCCTGCGGCTGGACCGGATGGCCGATGTCCAGGCCCGGGGTACCACCTTCACCGCACGACCGGCGCCTGACGCCGCCGACTACATCGGCCGGGCCATCACCGCCTCGCCCTACCGTCACGTCGCCCGGGTTCGCTATCTTTCGTCGAAAGATGTTCTCGCTCAGTATTTCTTGCCCACTGTGGCGACCGTCGAGGCGGATGGTCCCGATGCGTGCATCGTGATTGCCGGTGCCGACGACCCACACCAGCTCGTGCTGCATCTGGCGACTCCGGGCATCGAATTCGAGGTACTCGAACCCGCGGCGGTCGCCGACGCCGCGGTCGCGATGGCCGCATTGCTGAGCGGTTCGATCAGGCGGTGATTGCCCGTCATCATCGCCGTGTCGCTCCGCTGGGCCATGGCTGGGCCGTACATTGCTCGCGTGCGTGTGACCTCCGCGGAGTCGACGGAACTGTTCGTCGGGCCGCCCGACGCGCCGCTGCAGCTGGTACGGGTCGGCCACAGCGAGGCCACCGGATCCGAGGTCGTCGCCGTCCTGGGCGACGGGCTGGAGTCCGAGGACACCGCGGTGCGCCCGGGCGACGGGGCCGTCGAGATTGCGGTACGGGTCGCGCGCCAGGTCGTCGGTCAGCGCCGCACGGCGCGGGTGGTGGCCGGCGCCGAGTTCCCCTTCGAGTTCACCGTCGCCGAGCCGGGCTGGTCGATGTACATGATCAGCCACTTCCATTACGACCCGGTCTGGTGGAACACCCAGGGCGCCTACACCAGCCTGTGGACCGAGAACCCGCCCGGCCGGGCCCGGCAGAACAACGGTTTCGCCCTGGTGGCCGCCCACCTCGACATGGCGCGCCGCGATCAGGACTACAAGTTCGTGCTCGCCGAAGTCGACTATCTCAAGCCCTATTTCGACACCCACCCCGAAGACCGGGCCGATCTGCGCAGGCTGATCGCCGACGGCCGGGTGGAGGTGATGGGCGGAACCTACAACGAGCCCAACACCAACCTGGTCGGCGCCGAGACGGCGATCCGCAACTTCGTGCACGGCATCGGCTACCAGCGCGACGTGCTGGGCGCCGATCCGGCCACCGCCTGGCAGCTCGACGTGTTCGGCCACGACCCGCAGTTCCCCGGCATGGCTGTCGACGCCGGCCTGACGTCGAGTTCCTGGGCTCGCGGTCCGCATCATCAGTGGGGGCCGATGGCCGCCAAAGACGGGCAGGCCGGTGACCCGAGGCGGATGCAGTTCCGCAGCGAATTCGAGTGGATTGCGCCATCGGGCCTGGGGCTGCTGACTCACTACATGCCGGCGCACTACTCGGCGGGCTGGTGGATGGATTCTGCGGTGTCACTGGCCGAGGCTGAGCGGGCGACCTTCGAACTGTTCACCGCGCTGAAAGCGGTGGCGCTGACTCGCAACGTGCTGCTGCCGGTCGGTACCGACTACACCCCACCCAACACCTGGGTCACCGAGATCCACCGGGACTGGAACTCCCGCTACACCTGGCCGCGATTCGTCTGCGCGCTGCCATCGGAGTTCTTTGCCGCCGTGCGCGCGGAATCGTCCGAACGAGGACTGACACCCTCGCCGCAGACCCGCGACATGAACCCGATCTACACCGGCAAGGACGTCTCCTACATCGACACCAAACAGGCCAACCGCGCCGCCGAGGACGCGGTGCTGGGAGCCGAGCGGTTCGCGGTGTTCGCGGCGCTACTCTCAGGGGCGCGCTACCCGGAGGCCGCGCTGGCCAAAGCATGGGTGCAGCTGGCCTACGGAGCCCACCACGACGGCATCACCGGCTCGGAGTCCGATCAGGTCTACCTCGACCTGCTGACCGGCTGGCGTGACGCGTGGGAACTCGGCCGCACCGCACGGTCCGCCTCGCTGCACCTGCTCTCACGGGCGGTGGCCACTGGTCCCGAGACGATCGTCGTGTGGAACCCCTTGGGGCACAATCGAACCGACATCGTTACTGCGGCGCTGCAGACGCCCGTCGGCCCGGGCGTGACGGTGGTGGACGCCGCCGGCCGATCGATTCCCGCGGTTGTCTCCGGCGACGGCCACCAGGTGAGCTGGCGGGCCGCCGACGTCGGCTCCCTGGGCTGGCGCAGCTACCGGCTGATCCCGACGGGCGCAACCAACAAGGCCACCGGATGGCAGCCGGTCGACGGGGTCCAGATAGCCAACGAACACCACCGGCTGCGCGTGGACCCCACGCGGGGCGGTGGGGTGGTGTCGCTGGTCGAGCTGGCCGCCGATCGCGAACTGATCGCGCAGGGCCGTGTCGGCAACGAGCTCGCCGTCTACGACGAGTACTCCGCGCACCCGCAGGCGGGGGAGGGGCCGTGGCATCTGCTGCCCGCCGGGCCGGTGCGGTGTTCCTCTGCCGCCGAAGCGGATTCCGTGCAGGCCTATCGTTGCCCGCTCGGTGAGCGCCTCGTCGTGCGCGGCCGGATCGGTGAGGTGCTGCGCTACACCCAGGTGCTGACACTGTGGCACGGCATCGACCGGGTGGACACCAGCACCACCATCGACGAGTTCACCGGCGCCGACCAGCTGGTCCGGCTGCGCTGGCCATGCCCGGTACCCGGCGCCCTGCCGGTCAGCGAGGTCGGCGACGCCGTCATCGGCCGCGGGTTCGGGCTGCTGCACGACCACGATTCCGGTGCCGATCTCGCCGTCGACTCCGCGAAACACCCATGGACACTCGATAATCCGGCCCACGGCTGGTTCGGGCTGTCCTCGGCCGCGCGGGTCCGCGTCGGTGATGGTTGCCGCGCGATATCGGTTGCCGAGGTCGTGGTTCCGGCCGAGGACACAGCGTGGGCCCGTGACCTGATGGTCGCGTTGGTACGGGCCGGGGTCACCGCCACCTGCGGCAGCGCGGCCCAGCCCCGCTACGGCCACCTCGAGGTCGACTCCAACCTCCCCGACGCACGGATCGCGCTCGGCGGCCCCGACGACAACGCCTTCACCGCCGACGTGCTCGCGGCGGCAGGCCACACCTACGCCCTCGAGCTGCATCGCCAGCTCTCGGCCACCGGGCAGGCACGGGTGTGGGTGCCCGCCGTCGAACCGCTGGATCGGGTGTGGCGTCCCGACGCCGACCTCCGCGACATCCGCGCCCTGCCAGTCCTCATCATCGCCGGGCACTGGGCGGGCGGGCTGGCCGACGCCATCACGGCCCTCGTCGACGATCTCGACGATGCCCAGATCGAGGTCACCCAGGACGCCCCCGCCTGCCTGGAGCAGTTCGAATCCCGCACGGTAGCCCTGTTGAACCGCGGTGTTCCCGGCTTCGCCATCGAACCCGACCAGACCCTGCACAGTTCCCTCATGCGCTCATGCACGGGCTGGCCGTCCGGGGTATGGATCGACCCGCCGCAACGTAAGGCGCCCGACGACTCCAGTTTTCAGCTGCAGCACTGGACGCACACCTTCGACTTCGCGTTGGTGAGCACCCCGGGAGACTGGCGAACGGGCGAAATATCGACGCGCAGTGCTGAATTCAACCATCCGATGCTATGCGTCGTCGCCGCCGACGGAGCCGGAACGCTGCCTGCCGACGGGACGCTACTCACGGTCGAACCCGCCGGCGCGGTCCAGCTGGCGGCCCTCAAGATCGGCGGCAACCCCACCGCAACCGGCAGCTCGGCGCCCGCCGATCCCGAGGACGTGACGATCCGTCTGGTCGAAACCCGTGGTGGCGCAGCCGATGTCAGCATCACCTGCGGTGTCGGCAGGGTATCGGCGGTGGTGTCGGCCGACCTGCTGGAGACAGCGCGCAGCGATGGCGAACCCCCGCTGCGGATGCATGGCTACCAGATCGCCACCCTGCTGGCCCGACTGGATGTGCCCACCGTTCTCGATGCTGGCGGCACGGCCCTGGCACCCGACAGCGAGGACGCCCAACCGCTCTACGCCCGGTACTGGCTGCACAATCGGGGACCGGCCCCGCTCGGCGGGCTACCCGCCGTCGCCCATCTGCATCCCGAAACCGTCACCGCCGAGCCGGGGGAGCGGGTGCGGCTGCGGCTGACCGCGGCCAGCGACTGCAGCGACGCGACACTGACTGGCACCGTACGGCTGCGCGGCCCCCGCGGCTGGACCACCGGACCCGGCGAGCTGGCATTCGAACTACCGACCGGCCACCACCGCGAGGCCGACATCGTCGTCACCGTCCCGGCCGACGCGGCACCCGGCGACTATCCGGTACGAGCCCAACTCACGCTGGCCGGGGACGTGCCGCCGGCCTGGCGGCAGACCGTCGAGGACATCTGCGTCGTGTCGGTCGGGACCCCCGGCGAACGGCTGGTGCGGCTGGTCACCGAACCGTCCGATGTCGTGGTCGCCGCCGGCGACCGCGCCCGGCTGGCCGTCACCGTCGGCAGCGACGCCTTCGCCGACCTTGCGTTGGAGGCACACCTCATCAGCCCATGGGGCACCTGGGAGTGGGCAGGGCCGGCGGCGTGCGGGGCGGTGCTGCGGGCCCGGTCCACCGTCGAAGTGGCCTTCGACATCGCCCCGCCGCCGTGGGCGTCGCCGGGCCGGTGGTGGGCGCTGATCCGGATTGGCTGCGCGGGTCGGCTGCTGTACTCCCCGACCGTGGCGGTGACGGTCCGATGAGTCTGGCCGCCACCGTCGCCGGGGTGGGAGTCGGCGTCGACGAGGTCGACGCCCGCGAGGCAGCCCTGCGGGCCACGCCCCAGGTCGTCGCGCTGCCCCGGCCCGGCACCAGCGAAGGGCGGCAACTGCGCCGATGGCTGACGCAGCTGGTGGTCACCGAACGCGTGATCGCGCGCGAGGCCGCGATGCTCGGAGTCGCCGTCACGCCCGCCACCCCCGGCGAACAGGACCTGCTACCCGACCCGACCGCACGCCTCGAAATCGGCAGTGTCGCCGCCGCGGTGCTGACCGACCCGGTCGCACGTGCGGTGTTCGCCCACGTCACCCGGGACATCGACGTCGACGAGGAGATCGTCGCCGCGTACCACGCCCGCAATCCACGCCGGTTTCAACGCTTCGGCACTGGTGCCGGAGGAGCTTGCGCCGTCGGCTGGCGGATCGGCTCCACACCGGATCTTGCCGAGGCGCGGCCGTTGATCGCCGCCCACCTGCGCGGCTCGGCGCGCCGACGTGGCTTCCGGATATGGCTCGACCAGCGCCGCGCCGACCTCGTCTGGCTGGCGCCGGGCTACGAGCACCCCGGTGACCCGCGTCAACCCGACAACACCCACCAACACTGATGGCAGCGACATCCGGCCCGAGCGCGCTGGTTCTCGACATCGGCGGCACCAAGATCGCCGCCGGCCTCGTCGACCGCGAAGGCCGGCTACGTTTCGAGACCCGCCAGGCCACCCCGCGCACCGGTGATCCCGAAGTGGTGTGGGCCGCCGCGCGGCGCACGATCACCGACGCGCTCGCCGAAGCAGACGGCACCGTCGATGGTGTCGGCATCTCGTCGGCCGGCCCCATCCACACCGCCGACGGCACCGTCAGCCCGGTCAACATCGCCGCCTGGCGAGGCTTCCCGATCCGTGACCGGGTGGCCGCCGCCGTCCCGGATGTCCCGGTCCGCCTCGCTGGGGACGGGCTCTGCATGGCGTTGGGCGAACACTGGCGCGGAGCCGGACAGGGTGCGGCGTTCCTGCTCGGCATGGTGGTCTCCACCGGTATCGGCGGGGGACTGGTCCTCGACGGCGCGCCCTATAGCGGACGGACCGGGAACGCGGGCCACGTGGGGCACGTCGTCGTCGACACCGACGGGCCGCCGTGCACCTGCGGTGGCCGCGGCTGCGTCGAGGCGATCGCCAGCGGTCCGCACCTCGCGGGCTGGGCGCGCGAGCAGGGCTGGAGCGGCGCCGACGCCAAGGAACTGGCGGATGACGCCGCGTCCGGCAACCCGATCGCGCAGCGCGCGTTCCACCGGGGAGCGCGCGCGATCGCGGCGATGATCGCCTCGGTAGGCGCCGTGTGCGACGTGGATCTCGTCGTCGTCGGTGGTGGAGTGGCCAAGGCCGGACCAGTCCTGTTCGACCCGCTGCGGGAGGCCCTGCATGCCTACACCGGGCTGGATTTTCTGTCCGGGCTGCGCGTCGTACCCGCCGCGCTGGGCGGGGAAGCCGGGCTGGTCGGCGCCGCCGCACTGCTGCGCGGGTAGCGCTGCTGCTCGCGCTAGAGAACCGCAGGCAGTGTGCACGCGTTTTGGCTGATCGCGGGAGGCCGCGCTATCCTTGCTCAGTTCCACCGAAGACCGTCGGTCACCGAGTAATCGGTTGAAGGTCCGGGAAATCCCGGCGACCCACGCAGGAGGACGAGGCTCGAATGCTGCGCGTCAGCGTTCGTCTGTACGCCCCGGCCGTTCTGCGCCCGGGGCGTTCGTCGTTTCCAGGCCCGGCCTGCGTTCGAGGTGGTGCACCCCAGTACCCACCACAAGGAGGCATGTATGGCCAAGGCTGACAAAGCCACCGCAGTTGCCGACATCGCCGAACAGTTCAAGGCCTCGACGGCCACTGTCGTCACCGAGTATCGCGGCCTGACCGTGGCCAACCTGGCCGAGCTGCGTCGCTCGCTGGCCGGCAGTGCCACCTACACGGTCGCCAAGAACACGCTGGTCAAGCGTGCCGCGGCGGAAGCCGGGATCGAGGGGCTCGACGAACTGTTCGCCGGTCCGACCGCCATCGCGTTCGTCAACGGCGAGCCCGTCGACGCCGCCAAGGCGATCAAGAAGTTCGCCAAGGAAAACAAGGCCCTGGTCATCAAGGGCGGCTACATGGACGGCCGCGCGTTGAGCCTCTCCGAGGTCGAGCGCATCGCCGACCTGGAGTCGCGCGAGGTGCTGCTGGCGCGTGTCGCCGGTGCCTTGAAGGCGAAGCAGGCCCAAGCCGCAGCGCTGTTCGCGGCCCCCGCGTCCCAGGTCGCACGCCTGGCCGCGGCTCTGCAAGAGAAGAAGGCCTCAGAGGGTTCAGCAGAACCCGCCGCCTGAGTCCGCCCAAACCACACCACACCGATAGAGAAAAGGAACCACCATGGCAAAGCTGTCCACCGAAGAACTGCTCGACGCGTTCAAGGAACTGACCCTGCTCGAGCTCTCTGAGTTCGTGAAGGCGTTCGAGGAGACCTTCGACGTCACCGCGGCCGCCCCGGTCGCCGTCGCCGCCGCCCCGGGTGCTGCTGCTCCCGCCGAGGCCGCCGAGGAGCAGTCGGAATTCGACGTCATCCTCGAGGCCGCCGGTGACAAGAAGATCGGCGTCATCAAGGTCGTCCGCGAGATCGTCTCCGGCCTGGGCCTCAAGGAAGCCAAGGACCTCGTCGACGGCGCCCCCAAGCCGCTGCTCGAGAAGGTCAACAAGGAGGCCGCCGACGACGCCAAGGCCAAGCTCGAGGCCGCCGGCGCCACGGTCAGCGTCAAGTAGTTCAGACCACGAAAAATCCCCCGCGGGCCGGCTGTGCCCGCGGGGGATTTTTCGTTGATCGTGCCCCGGCACCCGGCTGCCGGGGCCGTCGATCACAGGTCGGTACACAAACTCAGTGGCGCAAATACGCGTGCGCTACAGTGACTCAAACCACAGGCCGACACGGCGGTGGTGATCGGTGTGGGCGGAAGGATCTCGCGTGGGCATTGGTATTCAGGTCGAGGGGTTGACCAAGTCGTTCGGATCCCAGCGTATTTGGGAGGACGTCACCCTGGATATCCCGGCCGGCGAGGTCAGTGTTCTGCTCGGCCCGTCGGGTACCGGTAAGTCGGTGTTCTTGAAGTCGTTGATCGGGTTGCTGCGCCCCGAGCGCGGCAAGATCATCGTCGACGGCACCAACATCATCGAGTGCTCGGCCAAGGAGCTCTACGAGATCCGCACGCTGTTCGGCGTGATGTTCCAGGACGGCGCGTTGTTCGGCTCGATGAGTCTGTATGACAACACCGCGTTCCCGCTTCGTGAGCACACGAAGAAGAAGGAATCCGAGATCCGCCAGATCGTCATGGAGAAGCTGGATCTGGTCGGTCTGGGTGGGGATGAGAACAAGTTCCCCGGTGAGATCTCCGGCGGTATGCGCAAGCGCGCCGGGCTGGCCCGGTCCCTGGTGCTCGACCCGAAGATCATCCTCTGCGACGAGCCCGACTCCGGTCTGGACCCGGTGCGTACGGCCTACCTGAGCCAGCTGTTGATCGATATCAACGCCCAGATTGACTGCACGATCCTGATCGTGACGCACAACATCAACATCGCCCGTACCGTGCCTGACAACATGGGCATGCTGTTCCGCAAGCATCTGGTGATGTTCGGTCCGCGTGAGGTGTTGCTGACCAGTGACGAGCCCGTGGTCAAGCAGTTCCTCAACGGCCGTCGCCTTGGCCCCATCGGCATGTCCGAGGAGAAGGACGAGGGCACGATGGCCGAGGAGCAGGCGCTTGCCGACGCCGGCCACCATGACGGCGGCGTGGAGGAGATCGAAGGCGTGCCGCCGCAGATTCAGGCCACTCCGGGGATGCCCGAGCGCAAGGCGGTCGCCCGCCGTCAGGCCCGGGTGCGCCAGATCCTGCACACGCTGCCCCCGGTGGCGCAGCAGGCCATCCTCGACGACCTCGAAGGCACCCATCAGCTGCCGACCCACACCTTCGTCGGCGAGCCCGCTCACGCCGTTCATCACGACGACGGCGAGCAGTAAGTCCGAAGCGGGATGTTGGGCGCCGCCGGCTGACGAATCGGTGACGTCCCGGCGCGGTTGACCAAATTCCGCAGACGGCCGCGCCGGTCAGTGAGTACGTTTTCCCGATCGTCAACACGGGAAGCGGGTCAGGGATGACGCAGCGGCGGGTTGTGCTGGGCACTGGTGCGGTGGTTCTGGGTCTGGGTGTGGCTCTGCTATCCGGCCCAGCGCTCGCTCACGCTGATAGCGGGGGAGCCGGAGAGAGTTCCGGTGGGGCACAAGCCTCCTCCGGCACGTCGAGTCCCGCGCGCGGCAAGTCGACCGCCACCAGCCGCCGGGCGCAGTCCGCCAACCAGCCGGACACCACGGCGACGGATGACCGGCCGGGGCGCTCCAACCGTGCGACTGCCAAAGCCGCCGCGTCGACCCGGCCGAAGCCCACCTCGGCGGTCTCGACCCCAGGAGCGACCACGCCGGAGCCGGCCGCCGTCAGCACGCCCAGCGCCGCCGAGACGCCGGCCGCCGCCGTGTCTGCGGCACCGAGCATCGCCGTCGAGCCGACACCGGCGGCCTCCGGGCTGGGTGTTTCACGCCGCGCCGTCGTGGCCGCCGCCCGCCAGGCACAGATCAACCAGCTGATCGCCTCGGCCGGCACCGTCACCGCCACCTCGGGTGCTCAGCCTGCTACCGGCCTGGCCGCCACCGCGATGTTCAGTCTGCTCTCGGGTCTTGCGGTCCAGCCCCGCCAGACCGCGGCGACGACCACCACGGCGTTGGCCCCGGTGACCACATCGGCGCCCCTGTTGCCGGCCGCACCGACCAACGGGGTCACCGGAGTGCTGGTCGGCCATTCCACGCTGGTAATGCCGGGTGCCTTCATCGGGAACGCCGTCGCCGCCGACTGGTACTTCCCGACCCAGGCCGACGGCAGTGTGAAGGCGCAGGGTGTGATCTGGCTGCAGCATGGTTTCGCCGCCACCAACACCTTCTACTCCGCGCTCGCCACAAACTTGGCGCAGCAGACCGACAGCATCGTGGTGGCGCCCACGCTGTCGTCCCTCCCATTGACCTTCTCCGGCGGCTGTCTCACGTGTGTGAGCTCCCAGCAGGCCGCCGCCGCGATGTTCGAAGATCCGAACCGCACGGCGCTGCTCGACAGTGCGCTGGCGGCGGGTTACACCGGCGTCGCACTGCCGACGCGGTTCGTGCTGGCCGGGCACTCCGCCGGCGGCGGGTTTGCCACCGCAACGGCGGCCGACTTCATCACCGGCAGCCCGGTTGCCCAAGACGCCAATCTGGCCGGCGTGGTGATGTTCGACGGTGTCTCCAACGGGGCCCTCGACGGCAGCCTGGCCCAGCAGCTCTCCGAGCTCAACGGCGTCCCGGTCTACCAGATCGCCGCCCCGGCACAGGGCTGGAACCTCTTCGGTGCGACTACCAACGTGCTGGGGGCTGCGCGGCCGGGCCAGTTCATCGGTGTTGTCCTCCAAGGCGGCTCGCATGTCGACTCCATGCTCGGGGTCAACCCGCTGTTCGACGCCGTCCTGCAGTTGGTGACCAAGCCCGTGCCGGCCGGCAACACCGCCGCCACCTACACACTGAGCACCGGGTGGATCAACGACATGTATGCGGGTGCCACCCCCGAGGACCCGAAGTACGGCCTCTACGCCGCCGCCAACCAGCAGATCATCATGGGGCCCACGGCCGCCTTCGGTCTGCCCGCCGCGCAGGCCAACCAGCTCTCCTTCGGCGACAAGATCGTCAAGAGCCTCATCGACACCGTGGGTGGCCTCTTCGGATTCCAGCTGCCCGCCCCGGTGAACAGCGGAAACAACGGACTCGATCCCAACACTGCCGTCGTAAAGCCGCCGAACACCAACGGCGTTACCGGCGTGCGGACTGGCTCGTCAGTTCTCGACATCCCTTGCGGCCCTTATGGTTACGTCGCGCCGGCCAACTGGTACTTCCCGACCCAGGCGGACGGCACCGTCCAGGCAAACGGTGTCATCTGGCTGCAGCACGGTTTCCTCGGCTTCAACGACTGGTACGGCACGTTGGCCCAGCAGCTGGCCCAACAAACGAACAGCATCGTCGTCGCCCCCGACATCTTCTGGTTCAACACTCCGTTGTGCCCGGGCTGCTACCTGGGCGGGGAGCAGATGCGTGAGGCCGTCGCCAGCATGTTCGAGGGTTCGCGCTCGGCGTTGAACGTCAGCGCCAACGCCGCCGGTTTCCAGGGCGCGCTCCCGCAGAAGTTCATCCTGACCGGGCACTCCGCCGGCGGTAATTTCGCCACCGGTGTCGCAGGCCTGATCGCCGACCCGGCCAATAACAACAGCGCCATATCCGACCTTCTCGGCGTGGTGATGTTCGACGGCGTCGCCCAGGCCGACCTCTTCGCCCAGTCGATCGGCTACCTCGATGCGGCCGGCATCCCCGACTACCAGATCGCGGGGGCGCCGCAGAGCTGGAACGCCTGGGGCGCCACCACCGAGCAGTACGCCCTGCTGCATCCCGGGCAGTTCACCGGGGTCCAGATCGACAACGGCTCGCATACCGACGTCATCGCGGGCGACAACCTCTTCGCGTGGTTGGGCGAGATCGCCAGCGCGATCATCGTCAAACCGTCCCCGCCGGGGGCCAAGGCCGCGGTGCGCACGCTTGCCACCGGGTGGATCAACGACATCTACGCCGGCACGGGCCCGGGCGACCCGGTTTACGGCACTTACGGCAACCCCAACGACGGGACATACGTCCCCAACCAGTCAATCGTCTTGGGTGAAGCCGGGGCTACCACGGTGCCCGCTCCGCCGCCGGTCGATGTCGCCCGGTACGCCAACGGGCAACCCTGGTACGAGCAGGGCAGCGTCAAGTTGCCGTTCGAGTGGGGTCTGACCAACACCACGGCCACCTACAGCGTCAACCCGGACGGCTCGGTGAAGGTGGAAAACTCGGGCAACTTCTTGGTACCCAACGGGCCGCGGGTGAACATCGTCGGCACCGCGGTGCCGGTCAACCCGGCCTTCAACACCCGCCTCAATGTCGGCTTCTTCTTCGGCACACCCGGCAACACCGAGCCAGGCAACTACTGGATCCTGGACTACGCCCCGGATTACAGCTGGGCAATTGTCAGTGACCCGACCGGGTTCAGCGGCTACATCCTGACCCGCGACCAGACGGTCCCCGCCGCAGAGTACGACACACTCGTGGCCCGGGCCCGGCAACTCGGGGTGTGGGGGCCCATCACGCCCACCCGTCAGGATTCCGCCGCGATAGCCG
Organism: Mycolicibacterium sp. CH28; assembly: GCF_004745805.1. GTDB lineage: Bacteria > Actinomycetota > Actinomycetes > Mycobacteriales > Mycobacteriaceae > Mycobacterium. The sequence goes on from NZ_SRLQ01000014.1 coordinate 41,736, forward strand.
TCTGAGCCCCGCGGGACTTTTCCACACCAAACACGGTCCTAACGCTTGACGGAAAGCCGCAAACGGGTCAGTCTGTTGACCAGCATGTGTGTACGGGTAGTGAGATCGCCAGCCAGCGTCAGTCCGCCCAGCATGCGGTGGTTGAGGAATGCGCCGTTCTGCGCTATTGTTGGACGTTGCGCTGGCTGCCTCCTGCCCACCTCAACCTGCACCTGACCGCGGTCCCTAGCCTGAGCCCTGACTTTCCAGCTCAGAGACCTATGTGCGTGTCGTGTGTTCGGGGACGGGCCTCGAGTAGGCCAGCCGAACCGACGCAGATATCGCGGCCATACGGACGTTGTCCGGGCAGTCGCATTAGGTGCTGGAAGGATGCATCTTGGCAGTCTCTAGCCAGAGCAAAACGACTACTACTTCTAACTCCGTTCCCGGAGCACCAAAGCGAATTTCGTTCGCCAAGCTGCGCGAGCCCCTGGAAGTACCCGGGCTTCTCGACGTTCAAACGGAGTCGTTCGAGTGGCTGATCGGCTCGCCGCGCTGGCGCGGTATCGCCGAGGCGCGCGGGGACGTCAACCCGGTGGGTGGCCTCGAAGAGGTCCTCGCCGAGCTGTCGCCGATCGAGGATTTCTCGGGTTCGATGTCGCTGAGCTTCTCCGACCCGCGTTTCGACGAGGTCAAGGCTCCGGTCGACGAGTGCAAAGACAAGGACATGACGTACGCGGCCCCGCTGTTCGTCACGGCCGAGTTCATCAACAACAACACCGGCGAGATCAAGAGCCAGACGGTCTTCATGGGCGACTTCCCGATGATGACCGAGAAGGGCACCTTCATCATCAACGGCACCGAGCGTGTCGTGGTGAGCCAGCTGGTCCGTTCGCCGGGTGTGTACTTCGACGAGAGCATCGACAAGTCCACCGAGAAGACGCTGCACAGCGTCAAGGTGATCCCCGGCCGCGGTGCGTGGCTGGAGTTCGACGTCGACAAGCGCGACACCGTCGGTGTCCGCATCGACCGCAAGCGCCGCCAGCCGGTCACCGTGCTGCTGAAGGCGCTCGGCTGGACCAACGAGCAGATCCGGGAGCGGTTCGGCTTCTCCGAGATCATGATGTCGACGCTGGAGAAGGACAACACCGCCGGCACCGACGAGGCGCTGCTGGACATCTACCGGAAGCTGCGACCGGGCGAGCCCCCCACCAAGGAGTCGGCGCAGACCCTGCTGGAGAACCTGTTCTTCAAGGACAAGCGCTACGACCTGGCCCGGGTGGGTCGCTACAAGGTCAACAAGAAGCTGGGCCTGAACGCCGGGCAGCCGATCACCAGCTCGACGCTGACCGAAGAGGACATCGTCGCCACGATCGAGTACCTGGTGCGCCTGCACGAGGGCCAGGTGTCGATGACCGCGCCCGGCGGTGTTGAAGTACCGGTCGACGTCGACGACATCGACCACTTCGGTAACCGTCGCCTGCGTACCGTCGGCGAGCTGATCCAGAACCAGATCCGGGTTGGCCTGTCCCGCATGGAGCGGGTCGTCCGCGAGCGGATGACCACGCAGGACGTCGAGGCGATCACGCCGCAGACCCTGATCAACATCCGTCCCGTCGTGGCGGCGATCAAGGAGTTCTTCGGCACCAGCCAGCTGTCGCAGTTCATGGACCAGAACAACCCGCTGTCGGGCCTGACCCACAAGCGCCGTCTCTCGGCGCTGGGCCCCGGTGGTCTGTCCCGTGAGCGCGCCGGCCTCGAGGTCCGCGACGTGCACTCGTCCCACTACGGCCGGATGTGCCCGATCGAGACCCCTGAAGGCCCGAACATCGGTCTGATCGGCTCGCTGTCGGTGTACGCGCGGGTCAACCCGTTCGGCTTCATCGAGACGCCGTATCGCAAGGTTGTGGAAGGTGTCGTTACCGACGAGATCCACTACCTGACCGCCGACGAGGAGGACCGCCACATCGTGGCGCAGGCCAACTCGCCGATCGACGAGAACAACCGGTTCACCGAGGCCAAGGTTCTGGTTCGCCGTAAGGGCGGCGAGGTCGAGTTCGTCGCCGCCGTGGATGTCGACTTCATGGACGTCTCACCGCGCCAGATGGTGTCGGTCGCGACGGCGATGATCCCGTTCCTCGAGCACGACGACGCCAACCGCGCCCTGATGGGTGCCAACATGCAGCGCCAGGCGGTTCCGCTGGTGCGCAGCGAGGCACCGCTGGTGGGTACCGGTATGGAGCTGCGTGCGGCGATCGACGCCGGCGACGTGGTCGTGACCGACAAGACCGGTGTGGTCGAGGAGGTCTCCGCCGACTACATCACCGTGATGGCCGACGACGGCACCCGGCATACCTACCGGATGCGCAAGTTCGCTCGCTCCAACCACGGCACGTGCGCCAACCAGCGCCCGATCGTGGATGCCGGGCAGCGGGTCGAGTCGGGCCAGGTGCTCGCCGACGGGCCGTGCACCGAGAACGGTGAGATGGCGCTCGGCAAGAACCTGCTCGTGGCGATCATGCCGTGGGAAGGCCACAACTACGAGGACGCGATCATCCTCTCCAACCGCCTGGTTGAGGAGGACGTGCTCACGTCGATCCACATCGAAGAGCACGAGATCGATGCCCGTGACACCAAGCTGGGCGCTGAGGAGATCACTCGGGACATCCCGAACGTCTCCGACGAGGTGCTGGCCGATCTCGACGAGCGCGGCATCATCCGCATCGGCGCCGAGGTTCGCGACGGCGACATCCTGGTCGGCAAGGTCACCCCGAAGGGTGAGACCGAGCTGACCCCGGAGGAGCGCCTGCTGCGCGCCATCTTCGGCGAGAAGGCCCGCGAAGTTCGCGACACCTCGCTGAAGGTGCCGCACGGTGAGTCGGGCAAGGTCATCGGTATCCGCGTGTTCTCGCGCGAGGACGATGACGAGCTGCCCGCCGGTGTCAACGAGCTGGTCCGCGTTTACGTGGCCCAGAAGCGCAAGATCTCCGACGGCGACAAGCTCGCCGGACGCCACGGCAACAAGGGCGTCATCGGCAAGATCCTGCCCATCGAGGACATGCCGTTCCTTCCGGACGGCACCCCGGTAGACATCATCCTGAACACCCACGGTGTGCCGCGTCGTATGAACATCGGCCAGATTCTGGAGACCCACCTCGGGTGGGTGGCCAAGGCCGGTTGGCAGGTCGAAAAGGACGGGGCCGGCAATCCTCCCGTATGGGCGGGCAACCTGCCCGAGGATCTGCTGGAGGCGCCGACCAACAGCATCGTCTCCACGCCGGTGTTCGACGGTGCCCGCGAAGAGGAGCTGCAGGGTCTGCTGGCTTCGACGCTGCCCAACCGTGACGGCGAGGTTCTCGTCAATGCCGACGGCAAGGCCAACCTTTTCGACGGCCGCAGTGGTGAACCGTTCCCGTACCCGGTGACGGTCGGCTACATGTACATCCTGAAGCTGCACCACTTGGTCGACGACAAGATCCACGCCCGCTCCACCGGTCCGTACTCGATGATCACCCAGCAGCCGCTGGGCGGTAAGGCGCAGTTCGGTGGTCAGCGGTTCGGTGAGATGGAGTGCTGGGCCATGCAGGCCTACGGCGCGGCGTACACGCTGCAGGAGCTCTTGACCATCAAGTCCGACGACACCGTCGGCCGGGTCAAGGTCTACGAAGCGATCGTCAAGGGCGAGAACATCCCCGAGCCGGGCATTCCGGAGTCGTTCAAGGTGCTGCTCAAGGAGCTGCAGTCGCTGTGCTTGAACGTTGAGGTGCTGTCTTCGGACGGCGCGGCAATCGAGATGCGTGACGGTGACGACGAGGACTTGGAGCGGGCTGCCGCGAACCTCGGAATCAACCTGTCCCGCAACGAGTCTGCCTCTGTCGAAGATCTCGCCTAATTAGTATTTCTAGTCCCGAAAGGGGAAAGGGAGTTACGTGCTAGACGTCAACTTCTTCGATGAACTCCGGATCGGCCTGGCTACCGCCGAGGACATTCGTAACTGGTCCTTCGGCGAGGTCAAGAAGCCGGAGACCATCAACTACCGCACTCTCAAGCCAGAGAAGGACGGCCTGTTCTGCGAGAAGATCTTCGGACCGACTCGCGACTGGGAGTGCTACTGCGGCAAGTACAAGCGGGTCCGCTTCAAGGGCATCATCTGCGAGCGCTGCGGCGTCGAGGTCACTCGCGCCAAGGTGCGTCGCGAGCGGATGGGCCACATCGAGCTGGCCGCTCCCGTCACCCACATCTGGTACTTCAAGGGCGTGCCCTCGCGCCTGGGGTACCTGCTGGATCTGGCCCCGAAGGATCTCGAGAAGATCATCTACTTCGCGGCCTACGTGATCACCGCGGTCGACACCGAGATGCGCCACAACGAGCTCTCCACGCTCGAAGCCGAGATGCAGGTCGAGAAGAAGGCCGTCGCCGATCAGCGTGACGCCGATCTGGAGGCCCGGGCCCAGAAGCTCGAAGCCGACATGAAGGAACTCGAGGACGACGGCGCCAAGTCCGACGTCAAGCGCAAGGTGCGCGACGGTGGCGAGCGTGAGATGCGTCAGCTCCGCGACCGGGCCCAGCGCGAGCTGGACCGGCTCGATGAGATCTGGACCACCTTCACCAAGCTGGCCCCCAAGCAGCTCATCGTCGACGAGAACCTCTACCGCGAGGTTGTCGACCGCTACGGCGAGTACTTCGAAGGCTCGATGGGCGCGGAGTCGATCCAGAAGCTCATCCAGAACTTCGACATCGACGCTGAGGCCGAATCGCTGCGCGAGACCATCCGCAGTGGCAAGGGGCAGAAGAAGCTTCGTGCCCTCAAGCGGCTGAAGGTCGTCGCGGCGTTCCAGACCAACCGCAACTCGCCGATGGGCATGGTGCTCGACGCGGTTCCGGTGATCCCGCCGGAGCTGCGCCCGATGGTTCAGCTGGACGGCGGTCGCTTCGCGACTTCCGACCTCAACGACCTGTACCGCCGGGTGATCAACCGCAACAACCGGCTCAAGCGACTGATCGACCTCGGTGCGCCCGAGATCATCGTCAACAACGAGAAGCGCATGCTTCAGGAGTCGGTGGACGCGCTGTTCGACAACGGCCGTCGTGGACGTCCGGTCACCGGACCGGGCAACCGTCCGCTCAAGTCGCTGTCCGATCTGCTCAAGGGCAAGCAGGGCCGGTTCCGTCAGAACCTGCTCGGTAAGCGCGTCGACTACTCGGGCCGTTCGGTCATCGTGGTCGGCCCGCAGCTCAAGCTGCACCAGTGCGGTCTGCCGAAGCTGATGGCACTCGAACTGTTCAAGCCGTTCGTGATGAAGCGTCTGGTCGATCTGAACCACGCGCAGAACATCAAGAGCGCCAAGCGGATGGTCGAGCGTCAGCGTCCCCAGGTGTGGGATGTCCTCGAAGAGGTCATCGCCGAGCACCCGGTGCTGCTGAACCGTGCGCCCACGCTGCACCGCCTGGGTATTCAGGCCTTCGAGCCGCAGCTGGTGGAGGGCAAGGCCATCCAGCTGCACCCGCTGGTCTGCGAGGCGTTCAACGCCGACTTCGACGGCGACCAGATGGCGGTTCACCTGCCGCTGAGCGCCGAGGCGCAGGCCGAGGCTCGCATCCTGATGCTGTCCTCGAACAACATCCTGTCGCCGGCGTCGGGCAAGCCGCTGGCCATGCCGCGTCTGGACATGGTCACCGGGCTGTACTTCCTGACCACCCTGATTCCCGGGGAGATCGGCGAATACACCGCGGCGGCCACGGACACCCCGGAGAGCGGCGTGTACAGTTCGCCGGCCGAGGCCATCATGGCGATGGATCGTGGCGTGCTCAGCGCTCGGGCGCAGATCAAGGTGCGTCTGACGCAGCTGCGTCCGCCGCACGATGTCGAGAACGCGCTGTTCGGTGAGAACGGCTGGCGCCCGGGCAATGCCTGGACCGCCGAGACCACTCTGGGTCGGGTGCTCTTCAATGAGCTTCTGCCGCAGGGGTATCCGTTCGTCAACGAGCAGATGCACAAGAAGGTCCAGGCCCGGATCATCAACGATCTGGCCGAGCGCTACCCGATGATCGTCGTCGCGCAGACCGTCGACAAGCTCAAGGACGCCGGCTTCTACTGGGCCACCCGTTCGGGTGTGACCGTCTCGATGGCCGACGTCATCGTGCCCCCGGAGAAGGCGGAGATCCTCGAGCGCTACGAGGCCGAGGCCGAGAGCATCGAAAAGAAGTACCAGCGCGGTGCTTTGAACAAGCAGGAACGCAACGACGCACTCGTCGAGCTCTGGAAGGAAGCCACCGAAGAGGTCGGTAAGGCTCTGGAGGAGCACTACCCGGAGGACAACCCGATCATCACGATCGTGAAGTCCGGTGCGACGGGTAACTTCACCCAGACCCGCACCCTGGCCGGCATGAAGGGTCTGGTGACCAACCCGAAGGGTGAGTTCATCCCGCGCCCGATCAAGTCCTCGTTCCGCGAGGGCCTGACGGTGTTGGAGTACTTCATCAACACCCACGGCGCCCGAAAGGGTCTGGCGGACACCGCACTTCGCACCGCCGACTCGGGTTACCTGACCCGTCGTCTGGTGGACGTGTCGCAGGACGTGATCGTGCGCGAGCATGACTGCGGTACCGAGCGCGGCATCATCGTCGAGCTCGCTGAGCTGCAGGGTGATGCGCTGATCCGCGATCCGCACGTCGAGACCTCGGCGTACGCCCGCACGCTGGCCGCCGACGCGGTCGACGAGAAGGGCAACGTGATCGTCGTGGCCGGACACGACCTCGGCGATCCGGCGATCGACGCTCTGCTCGAGGCCGGCATCACCTCGGTCAAGGTTCGCTCGGTGCTCACCTGCACCAGCACCTCGGGCGTGTGCGCGATGTGCTACGGCCGCTCGATGGCCACCGGCAAGCTGGTCGACATCGGTGAGGCCGTCGGCATCGTGGCCGCGCAGTCCATCGGTGAGCCCGGTACGCAGCTGACCATGCGTACCTTCCACCAGGGTGGTGTTACCGGTGGCGCCGACATCGTCGGTGGTCTGCCCCGTGTGCAGGAGCTGTTCGAGGCGCGTGTTCCGCGGAACCGCGCACCGATCGCCGATGTCGCCGGGCGGGTGCAGCTCGAGGAGACCGACAAGTTCTACAAGATCACCATCGTTCCCGACGACGGGAGCGAGGAGGTCGTGTACGACAAGCTCTCCAAGCGGCAGCGGTTGAAGGTCTTCAAGCACGAGGACGGGACCGAGAAGCTGCTCGTCAACGGCGACCACGTCGAAGTGGGCCAGCAGCTCATGGAGGGCTCGGCCGACCCGCACGAGGTGCTTCGTGTCGAGGGCCCGCGCAAGGTGCAGATCCACCTCGTCAAGGAGGTGCAGGAGGTCTACCGGGCGCAGGGTGTGTCGATCCACGACAAGCACATCGAGGTCATCGTTCGCCAGATGCTGCGTCGCGTCACGATCATCGATTCGGGTGCGACGGAGTTCCTGCCCGGCTCGCTGACCGAGCGCGGCGAGTTCGAGACCGAGAACCGTCGGGTGGTTGCCGAGGGCGGCGAGCCCGCGGCCGGCCGTCCGGTGCTGATGGGTATCACCAAGGCGTCGCTGGCCACCGACTCGTGGCTGTCGGCGGCGTCGTTCCAGGAGACCACTCGCGTGCTGACCGATGCGGCGATCAACTGCCGCAGCGACAAGCTGCAGGGTCTGAAGGAGAACGTGATCATCGGCAAGCTGATCCCGGCCGGTACCGGTATCAACCGGTACCGCAACATCCAGGTTCAGCCGACCGAGGAGGCTCGGGCCGCCGCGTACACGATCCCGTCCTACGAGGATCAGTACTACAGCCCGGACTTCGGCCAGGCCACTGGTGCCGCAGTTCCGTTGGACGACTACGGCTACAGCGACTACCGCTAGTCACCACAGGAAAGGCCCCGGCTTCGGCCGGGGCCTTTTCTGCGCGCCGGGAACGCCGACGGGCTTGGGCGGGATGTGTACCGCGCCTAGACTCGGATTCGTGCTCATCGGTTCCCATGTCCGCTCGGACGATCCGTTGGCGGCAGCGGCGTCCGACGATGCTGAAGTCGTGCAGTTCTTCCTCGGCGACCCGCAGAGCTGGAAGAAGCCGAAGCCCCGTGAGGACGCCGAGCTGCTGCGCACGTCGTCCGTCCCGATCTACGTCCACGCGCCGTATCTGATCAACGTGGCCTCGGCTAACAATCGCGTCCGTATCCCGTCGCGCAAGATCCTGCAGGACACCTGCGATGCTGCCGCCGAGATCGCCGCGACGGCGGTGATCGTGCACGGCGGTCACGCCGACGACAACGATATGGAAGCCGGCTTCGAGCGCTGGGCTAAAGCGCTGGCACAGTTGGACACTGACGTGCCGGTGTACCTGGAGAACACCGCCGGCGGTGACCATGCGATGGCCCGCCACTTCGACACCATCGGCCGGCTCTGGGAACGCATTGGCGACACCGGCATCGGGTTTTGTCTCGACACCTGCCACGCGTGGGCGGCTGGCGAAGAGCTGCTGGATGCCGTCGAACGCATCAAGGCGATCACCGGCCGTATCGATCTGGTGCACTGCAACGACTCCCGCGACGGCAAGGGCTCGGGCGCTGATCGGCACGCGAATTTCGGTGCGGGACAGATCGATCCGCAGCTGTTGGTGGCTGTCGTCGAGGCCGCCGATGCACCGGTGATCTGCGAGACGGCCGACGAGGGCCGCAAGGACGACATCGCCTTCCTGCGCGAACACCTCGGCTAGCCGTGCGGGCCCGCGGAATCGCCTTGCTGGGGGCATTGCTGCTGGTAGCGGCTTGCGGACCGTCGGGGGCGGTCGCGCGACCGTTCGGCCCGGGGGCCAGCGTGCACACGATCAATGTCGGCGGCGTCGACCGTGGCTATCGGCTGTACATCCCGGCGGGGCTTCCGCCGGCGGCATCGCTGGTCGTCATGCTGCACGGCTGGACGGGCAGCGCGACGCAGGCTGAACGGGTGTACGGCTGGAATCAGCTCGCCGATTCTGCGAAGTTCGTCGTCGCCTACCCCGAAGGGGTCGGGGGCTCGTGGAATGCCGGAGCCGGTGGGTCGCCGACATCGGATCAAGCCGGCTGCTGCGGACGCGCCAGCAGGGACGGTGTCGACGACGTCGGCTTCGTCACCGCCGCGGTCCGCGAGATCGTCGCCAACGTGGGCATCGACCCCGCCCGCATCTATGCCGCCGGAATCAGCAACGGTGGCATGCTGGCGTACAAACTGGCCTGTGACAGTGCGGTATTCGCGGCCATCGGTCCCGACTCGGCGACTCAGCTCGATGCCTGTCCGGCGCCGCACCCGACATCGGTGCTGCACATCCATGGCACCGGCGACCGGTTGATCCGCTACGACGGTGAGCCTGGCACCGCCGTCCCTATCAAGACTCCGCCGCCGCCCGACCTGAACGCGTTCTGGCGCACCGTCGACCAGTGCCAACCTCCGGAGACGACGGTCGACGGGGGACTGACGACGTCGGTGGCTGACTGTCCGAGTGGGCGCAGCGTCGAGTTGATCACGGTCGCCGGCGGTGGTCACGAATGGCCGTCGTTCGCCACGCAGCGAATGTGGGACTTCTTCGCTGCCCACCCGGGATGATCGCCAGGCGTCGCTTCAATGGCGGCCGGCGGTGCGCAGGTGTTCGCTGTCTGCACCGCTGATGGTCAGGGCTCCGATGACGACGCCGACAACAACGCCGACGAGGGTGTCCAGAACGCGATCGAGGGCGGCTCCTGGCGTTAACCCAGCACCAAGGCCAGTGAGTAGCAGGGCCATTGGCGTCACAGCCAGTGAGGTCAGCGCATAGTTGACCGTTGCGGCGACCTCGGCGCAGGTCTGGAAGAAGACGATCGCCGCGGCCGTTCCCCAGTATCCGAGCGGGAGAGCCAGCAGGCCTGCGGCCAGGAGCGCACCACCGATGTTGCCGAGCAGGCGTTGCACACCGCGATGGATCGCGACGTGGTAGGCAACGCCCTGAATGGTGGCTACTGCGCCCATCATCGCCCACATGTAGTGGGGTAATCCGAAGGCCAACGCGACCGCTGCGCCGAGGGCTCCGGCGACGGCGATGCGGGCACTGCTCTTGAGCAGCGCCACGTGCGGCGCCCGAATCAGCGTGACCGTCACCGATTCGCGGCGTGCCCGGCCGGATTCGGAGTGTGGCGCGGTGCCGGCCCGCCCGGTCACTCCTTGCCGCGCCAGGCCGAGCAGCCACGGCGCGAGCGAGGCGACCATCCCGGTCACCGTTCCGACAGCGCTCGCCGCCACCGCTTGCAGGGCGTCGTGGATGTCGTGGGCGAAGGCTTCTGCGCCGACAGCGGCGAACACCAGCACCACGGCTCCAGGGCCGACGACGTGTAAGGCGGAGACGAAATACGCTGCAGTCCCGGCGATCAGCGCTATCACCACAACGCTGATGGCAACCGGAGAGGCGCAGGCCCCCAGCGCGGCACCGGCTGCGATGGACGAAACGATCATGAGGCTAAGGACGCTCAGCCGACCGACTCGTACCGGGTACGGATCGGGTCTGCAGAACGCGGAGACCAGAGCGCCGAGGGCGGCGAACCCGGCGACGTCGTGGTGGCCGGTCAGTCCGCCGACCACGAACATCAGGGCTACTGCGATACCGACCCGCGCGGGTGCGGCAATCCTGGCCTTGCGCAGGTCGGCATTCAGGGCGCCACGCCAGGCCGCCGGTCGGACGGCATGGCGTAACGCGCCGGACATGAGGTTGAGGTGCTGAGCGAGCGGAGCTACCACCGGAGTAATTTAGCACTGTTTTACTAGTAAATGAACTGGGCGCTACTATGACAGCGTGCCCCGACGCGGCGAAGCCAGTACCCTCAGCGATACCGTCGACCGGATTCGTTGGGAGTGGGAGTCGGCCTACCCGCACCTTGATGCGGCGCCCATCGAGATACTCGGCCGCATTCAGCGCATCGCGTCGATGTGCAACCAACGGCTTGACTCCAACCTGGAACGCCACGGCGTAACCCGCTCCGAATTTGCTGTGTTGGGTGCGCTGGCCCGCGTGGATCGGCCACTTCGGGCCAGCGAGGTTGTCTCGACCACGCTGCTCAGCGGGGCGTCGGTGACCAAGATTGCCGACAGCCTGGCCCGCCGGGGCCTGTTGGAGCGGCGGAAGTCCGAACGTGACGGACGGGTGGTCCTGCTGGCGCTCACCGAGGCCGGTCGGGCGGTGGTCGACAGTGAAATGCCTCGCCGCCTTGACGACGACGAGGCGATGATCGCCGGGCTCACCGAGGCCGAGCGCGCCGCTCTTGCCGGGTTGCTTCGCAAGGTCTGCGCCGCGCTCGGCGACTGACCCGACGGGCACCCGGTGTCGTGCGGGTCAGGTCAGGTAGACCTTCCGCAGCGTTTCCCTCACGGTCCACACGGTCTTGGCGCCCTCGGCGAGCCGCACCACATCGCCGGGCCCCAACGTCAATGTCGGGCTGCCGTCGTCGAATTCGACGGTCGCTGCACCGGACAGCACGACGAACAGTTCCTCGGCTTCGACGTCGCTCATCACTCCGGGGGTCATCTCCCACACCCCGACCTCCAGCCCGCCGAACTCGCCGAGCCTGGCTACGCCGGTGCGGGGTTCGCCGGCCAGGGACTGTTCGGCGGGCACCGGCTCGTGCTCGAGCCACTCGATGGCGGCGTGGACGGCAGAGTTTTGCTTCACGAGAGCAGGATGCCATATTACAAATCTTGTGCAGCTGTCGGAATAGTGTAACAGTGGAGTCATGTCGGACACTCATGTCGTCAGCAACCAGGTCCCACCGCTACTGGACCACAACCCGGCAACCTCCCCGGTGTTGGTCGAGGCACTGATCCGCGAGGGCGGGCAGTGGGGCGTCGACGAAGTCACCGAGCTCGGCGCCATCTCGGGCAGCGCCCAGGCCCAGCGCTGGGGTGACCTCGCCGACCGCAACCAGCCGATCCTGCACACCCACGATCGCTACGGCCACCGAGTCGACGAAATCGAGTACGACCCGGCCTATCACGAACTGATGCGCACGGCTATCGCCCACGGCCTGCATGCCGCCCCGTGGGCCGACGACCGTCCCGGCGCCCATGTGGTGCGCGCGGCCAAGATGTCGGTGTGGACCCCCGAACCCGGCCACGTCTGTCCGATCTCGATGACCTATGCCGTCGTGCCTGCGCTGCGCCACAACCCGGACCTGGCCAAGGTCTACGAGCCGCTGCTCACCAGTCGCGAATACGACCCGGACCTGAAGGTGCCGACCACCAAGGCCGGTATCACCGCGGGCATGTCGATGACCGAGAAGCAGGGCGGATCCGACGTGCGGGCTGGAACCACCCAGGCCGTCCCCAACGGCGACGGCAGCTACTCCCTGACCGGCCACAAGTGGTTCACCTCGGCGGCGATGAGCGACATCTTCCTGGTGCTCGCGCAAGCACCGGGTGGGCTGAGCTGTTTCATGCTGCCGCGCGTGCTGCCCGACGGCACCCGCAACCGGATGTTCCTGCAGCGCTTGAAGAACAAGCTCGGCAACCACGCCAACGCCTCCAGCGAGGTCGAGTACGACGGTGCCGTCGCGTGGCTGGTCGGCGAAGAGGGCCGCGGAGTGCCCACCATCATCGAGATGGTCAATCTCACCAGGCTGGATTGCACCCTGGGCAGCGCCACCAGCATGCGCAGCGGCCTGACTCGCGCCGTACACCACGCCCAGCACCGCAAGGCATTCGGCGCCTACCTGATCGACCAGCCGCTGATGCGCAACGTGCTGGCCGACCTCGCCGTCGAGGCCGAGGCGGCCACCGTCGTGGCGATGCGGATGGCCGGCGCCACCGACGGAGCCATCCGCGGTGACGAGCGGGAGAACCTGCTGCGCCGCATCGGGCTGGCCGCCGCCAAGTACTGGGTGTGTAAGCGCGCCACCCCGCACGCCGGCGAGGCCATGGAATGCCTCGGTGGGAACGGCTACGCCGAAGACTCCGGTATGCCGCGGCTCTACCGAGAAGCCCCGCTGATGGGCATCTGGGAAGGCTCGGGCAACGTCAGCGCGCTGGACACGTTGCGCGCCATGGCAACCCGGCCGGAATGCATCGGTGTGCTGTTCGACGAACTGGCCGTCACCGCCGGCCAGGATGCGCGGCTCGACGGCCATGTCGCCGAGTTGCGTGCCGAGTTGCAGAACACCGATGCGGTCGAGTACCGCGCCCGTAAGGTCGCCGAAGACATCACCCTGGCCCTGCAGGGTTCATTGTTGGTTCGGCACGGCCACCCGGCGGTCGCCGAGGCGTTCCTGGCCACCCGGATGGGCGGCAACTGGGGCGGCGCGTTCGGCACACTGCCCACCGGGCTGGACCTCGCGCCGATCCTGGAACGCTGCCTGGTGAAGGGATGATCGACCCCGACAATCCGAAAACGATGACCTATGAGGTCACCGATCGGGTTGCCCGGATCACCTTCAACCGCCCCGACAAGGGCAACGCGATTGTCGCCGACACCCCGCTCGAGCTCGCGGCACTGGTTGAGCGGGCCGATCTCGACCCCAGCGTCCACGTGATCCTGGTGTCCGGCCGGGGTGAGGGTTTCTGCGCGGGCTTCGACCTGAGTGCCTACGCCGACGGGTCCTCATCGGCGGGCGGAGGCGGGTACGCGGGCACCGTGCTCGACGGCCGGACGCAGGCGGACAACCACCGCCCGGACCGGCCGTGGGATCCGATGATCGACTACCAGATGATGAGCCGATTCGTGCGTGGCTTCGCCAGCCTGATGCACGCCGACAAGCCGACCGTGGTCAAGATCCACGGTTACTGTGTCGCCGGCGGGACCGACATCGCGCTGCACGCCGACCAGGTGATCGCCGCGGCCGATGCCAAGATCGGCTATCCGCCGACCCGGGTGTGGGGGGTGCCCGCCGCCGGCCTGTGGGCCCACCGGCTCGGCGACCAGCGGGCGAAACGTCTTCTGCTGACCGGGGATTGCATTACCGGTGCGCAGGCCGCCGAGTGGGGTCTGGCGGTCGAGGCGCCGGACCCGGCAGACCTCGACGAGCGCACCGAGCGGCTGGTCGAGCGCATCGCCGCGATGCCGGTCAACCAGTTGATCATGGTGAAGCTCGCCATGAACACCGCGCTCTACCAGCAGGGCGTGGCGACCAGTCGAATGGTCAGCACGGTCTTCGACGGCATCGCACGACACACGCCGGAGGGCCACGAATTCGTCGCCGACGCCCGCGCCCACGGATTCCGCGAGGCAGTACGCCACCGCGACCAACCGTTCGGCGACTACGGTCGCAGCGCGTCCGGAGTGTGATCATGCCGGCGACCCTGTCCAAGATGACCGCGCGTTCGGTGGTGCTCAGCGTGCTGCTCGGCGCCCACCCGGCGTGGGCGACCTCGGCCGAGCTGTTGCAGCTCACCGCGGACTTCGGTATCCGCGAGCAGACCCTGCGGGTGGCTCTGACGCGGATGGTCGCCACCGGTGACCTGGTGCGCTCCGACGACGGCTATCGCCTCTCGGACCGGCTGACGGACCGGCAGCGCCGTCAGGACGGTGCGCTGAATCCGCGGACGCGTAAATGGGGCGGAAGCTGGATCACCGTGGTGATCATCGCGGTGGGCATGGACGCGCGAGCTCGCGCTGCGATGCGGAACACGCTGCAGCTCAGCCGGTTCGGTGAGTTGCGTGAAGGTGTGTGGATGCGGCCGGACAACCTCGACGACGAACTGCCGGCCGAGGTCAGCGGCCGTGTGCGGGTACTGCATGCGCGTGACGACGACCCGGCTGAGCTGGCGCAGCTCCTGTGGGGTCTGGACGGCTGGTCGCACACCGGCCACCGGCTGCTCGCCGAGATGGCGTCCGCTCGGGACATCCCGCACCGGTTCGTTGCGGCGGCGGGCATGGTGCGACACCTGCTTACCGACCCGGTGCTGCCGGGCGAGTTGTTGCCGCCGAACTGGCCTGGCGCCGAACTGCGCGCGGCCTACCAAGATTTCGCGGCCGAACTGGGCGCGCGACGCGACGATGCACGACTGGTGGAGGCGACATGAGCGAGCCCACGCAGGCGGTTCGGGTGGAACGCAACGGCCCGGTGACGACGGTGATCCTGGACCGGCCACATGCCCGCAACGCCGTCGACGGCCCGACCGCGATGGCACTGTTCGATGCGTTCGACGAGTTCGACCACGACGAGACGGCATCGGTGGCTGTTCTGTGGGGTGATCACGGAACATTCTGCGCTGGTGCCGATCTCAAGGCGATCGGCACCCCACAGAGCAATCCGACGCATCGCAGTGGGCCAGGTCCGATGGGGCCGACCCGCATGGTGCTGTCCAAACCGGTGATCGCCGCCGTCAGCGGCTACGCCGTGGCCGGTGGCCTCGAGCTGGCGCTCTGGTGTGACCTGCGCGTCGTCGAGGAGGACGCCGTGTTCGGGGTGTTCTGCCGGCGCTGGGGTGTGCCGCTGATCGACGGCGGCACGGTGCGCCTGCCCCGACTGATCGGGCACAGCCGGGCGATGGACATGATCCTGACCGGTCGGGCGGTCGACGCGGCGGAAGCGCTGGCGATCGGACTGGCCAACCGGGTGGTGCCCGCCGGCCAGGCTCGCCGGGCGGCCGAAGAATTGGCTACCGAACTGGCGGCCCTGCCGCAGGGGTGCCTGCGCTCGGATCGCCTGTCGGCGCTGCACCAGTGGGGGCAATCGCAGGCCGACGCCATCGATTTCGAATTCGCGAGCCTCTCGCGGGTGGCCGCCGAGTCACTTGCCGGCGCAAAGCGGTTCGCCGACGGCGCAGGTCGTCACGGCCAATAGGGCTGATCCCGGTTGCATCGTCCTCGGCTGAGGACGGGCGTCAACTCTTGTTGATGGTGTTGCCCGAGCCGAGGTTGTTGACCTTCGGGTCGCCCTTGTAGGTGACCGTGTTGTTGAGGCCGACGACGGAGAGTTCGCTGTCGATTTTGTCGAAGGTGATCTTGTTATCCGCGCCGCCGATGTTCACCGATGCGCAGGAGCCTTTGACCGTCAGGGTGTTGTTGGAACCGCCGACGTTGAGTGACTTGCCGTCGGCGCAGTCGATCTCGGTGGTCGTGCCGAACGAGCCGTAGTTGATCGTATTGCCCACCTCGACCTGAGCTCCGGACTTTCCGGCGGTGGCTGTCGGTGAGGTGCTGTCGTTGCTGGTGGATCCGCAGCCTGCCAGTGCGAGGGCGCTCAGAACGCCGATGCCGGCGATCACGATGGGGGAGTGCATCGGAAAACTTCCTTCGGTGTCACGTGGTGTCACGCCCGGACCGTCTGATCCTGACCGTTGACCGTGCTGTCGTTCACGACGGTATCGGCGATCACCCTGGGTGTCACCGTTCTCCGACACCATGCCGCGGGCGGCGCATGTTTCCCGCCGCCAACGCGGTCACGGCAGGTCGGCCGAGTGCTCCCAGCCTGGCTGGCGGCCACGGGCCTGCCCATCAGTCAACTAGAGTTCTTCGACGATCCAACATTGAAGGGCTTATCGATGCCATCTCAGCCGGAAGCGGACGCGGCGGGCGGCCGGCCGCGCGCCGGGGGCCGAACGCCGGCGAGGTCTGCCAAGCTCAGCCGCGACGTCATCGTCAATGCGGCATTGACGTTCCTGGACCGCGACGGCTGGGACGGGTTGACGATCAACGCGCTGGCCAACCAGCTGGGGACCAAGGGTCCGTCGTTGTACAACCACGTCCACAGCCTCGACGATCTGCGCCGGACCCTCCGGATGCATGTGGTCGGCGACATCTTGCAGATGCTGGTCACGGTCGGCCACGGCCGCACCCGTGACGACGCGGTGATGGCCATGGCCAGCGCCTACCGCAGTTACGCGCACCATCACCCGGGTCGCTACTCCGCCTTCACCCGGATGCCGCTCGACGGTGACGATCCGGAATTCGCGGTCGCCGCGCGCGCCGCGGCGGCTCCCGTCATCGAGGTCCTGGCCTCCTATGACCTCGACGGCGAGGAAGCGTTCTATGCCTCGTTGGAGTTCTGGGCGGCACTGCACGGGTTTGTGCTGCTGGAGATGACCGGAGTGATGAACGAGGTGGACGCCGACGCGGTGTTCTCCGACATGGTGATGCGCCTGGCCACCGGGATGGCGCACCGCAACGGCGCTGGCGGCTGAGGCCCCGCGAAGGCTCACCCAGAAGCCGGCGACGGGCACCCGAATAACCCTGCTGTTGGGAACTACTCCCGCCATTCACCCGTTGACCTGCAGTAAGGCCCGGTAAAGGCCTCGTACACCGAGTTTGGTGGGCCGTGCCGCGCCTGGTATCGTCGAAGCTCGTGCCTGGCCAATAGGGGCGCAAGCGGGGACGCATGCGCGCACGCCGGGCCAATTCGCATGTCCAGTATGCATCGGATTCGACCGATGCACAGTGCGTGCGACACGCCCGGCCGCGGGGGACGTGGTGGGGCGGAAACTGCAGTACAGAGACTTAAAGCTCGCCCGCAAGACGAATAGAGACAGAAAGCCGGTAGATGCCAACCATTCAGCAGCTGGTCCGCAAGGGTCGCCGCGACAAAGTCGCCAAGGTGAAGACCGCGGCCCTCAAGGGCAGCCCGCAGCGCCGCGGCGTGTGCACCCGCGTGTACACGACGACGCCGAAGAAGCCGAACTCGGCGCTTCGCAAGGTCGCGCGCGTCAAGCTGACCAGCCAGGTCGAGGTCACCGCCTACATCCCCGGTGAGGGCCACAACCTGCAGGAGCACTCCATGGTGCTGGTGCGCGGCGGTCGTGTGAAGGATCTGCCGGGCGTTCGTTACAAGATCATCCGCGGGTCGCTTGACACCCAGGGTGTCAAGAACCGCAAGCAGGCCCGTAGCCGTTACGGCGCGAAGAAGGAGAAGAGCTGATGCCACGCAAGGGCCCCGCTCCCAAGCGTCCTCTCGTCAACGACCCGGTCTACGGGTCTCAGCTGGTCACCCAGCTGGTCAACAAAGTGCTGCTGGATGGCAAGAAGTCGCTGGCCGAACGCATTGTCTACGGTGCGCTCGAACAGGCTCGCGACAAGACCGGCACCGATCCGGTCATCACCCTCAAGCGGGCACTGGACAACGTCAAGCCTGCCCTCGAGGTCCGCAGCCGCCGCGTCGGTGGTGCCACCTACCAGGTGCCCGTCGAGGTTCGCCCGGAACGCTCCACCACGCTGGCCCTGCGCTGGCTGGTCAGCTTCTCCAAGGCGCGCCGCGAGAAGACCATGGTCGAGCGGCTGGCCAACGAGATCCTCGACGCCAGCAATGGCCTGGGTGCCGCAGTCAAGCGGCGCGAGGACACTCACAAGATGGCCGAGGCGAACCGGGCCTTCGCGCACTACCGCTGGTGATGACACCGCCGTCGGCATGCGCAGAGGCCCGCGCGCGGCGACTTGACACCCAACTGAGAAGCGAAAGAGTGGGAATTTAGCCGTGGCACAGGACGTGCTCACCGACCTGAACAAGGTCCGCAACATCGGCATCATGGCGCACATCGATGCCGGCAAGACGACAACGACCGAGCGCATTCTCTTTTACACCGGTATCAGCTACAAGATCGGTGAGGTGCACGACGGCGCCGCCACGATGGACTGGATGGAGCAGGAGCAGGAGCGGGGTATCACCATCACCTCGGCTGCCACGACCTGCTTCTGGAACGACAACCAGATCAACATCATCGACACCCCCGGCCACGTCGACTTCACCGTCGAGGTCGAGCGCAGCCTTCGCGTGCTCGACGGCGCGGTGGCCGTGTTCGACGGCAAAGAGGGTGTGGAGCCGCAGTCCGAGCAGGTCTGGCGGCAGGCCGACAAGTACGACGTTCCGCGCATCTGTTTCGTCAACAAGATGGACAAGATCGGCGCCGACTTCTACTTCTCGGTGCGCACCATGGAGGAGCGCCTGGGCGCCAACGTCATTCCGATCCAGCTGCCGATCGGCTCCGAGGGCGACTTCGAGGGCATCGTGGACCTGGTCGAGATGAAGGCCAAGGTGTGGCGCGGGGAGACCAAGCTCGGCGAGAAGTACGACGTCGTCGACATCCCCGCCGACCTTCAGGAGAAGGCCGCCGAGTACCGCACCAAGATGCTCGAGGCCGTCGCCGAGACCGACGAGGCACTGCTGGAGAAGTACTTCGGTGGCGAGGAACTCACCATCGAAGAGGTCAAGGGCGCGCTGCGCAAGTTGACCATCAACTCCGAGGCCTACCCGGTGCTGTGCGGCAGCGCGTTCAAGAACAAGGGTGTTCAGCCCATGCTGGACGCGGTGATCGACTACCTGCCCTCGCCGCTGGACGTGCCCCCGGCCGTCGGGCACGCCCCCGGCAAGGAAGACGTCGAGGTCGTCCGTAGGCCTTCCGTCGATGAGCCGTTCTCCGGTCTGGCATTCAAGGTCGCCACGCACCCGTTCTTCGGCAAGCTCACCTACGTCCGGGTCTACTCGGGCAAGGTCGACTCCGGTGCGCAGGTCATCAACTCCACCAAGGGCAAGAAGGAGCGTCTGGGCAAGCTGTTCCAGATGCACTCCAACAAGGAAAACCCGGTGGAGACCGCATCGGCTGGCCACATCTACGCGGTGATCGGCCTCAAGGACACCACCACCGGTGACACCCTGTGCGACCCGAGCAACCAGGTCGTCCTGGAGTCGATGACGTTCCCGGACCCGGTTATCCAGGTCGCCATCGAGCCGAAGACGAAGAGCGACCAGGAGAAGCTGTCCCTGGCGATCCAGAAGCTCGCCGAGGAAGATCCGACCTTCAAGGTCAACCAGGACCATGAGACCGGCCAGACCATCATCGGTGGTATGGGCGAGCTGCACCTGGACATCCTGGTGGACCGGATGCGCCGCGAGTTCAAGGTCGAGGCCAACGTCGGTAAGCCGCAGGTCGCCTACAAGGAGACCATCAAGCGCGCGGTCGACAAGGTCGAGTTCACCCACAAGAAGCAGACGGGTGGCTCCGGCCAGTTCGCCAAGGTCCTCATCGCCCTCGAGCCGTTCGTCGGCGAGGACGGCGCGACCTACGAGTTCGAGAACAAGGTTACTGGCGGTCGTATCCCGCGCGAGTACATCCCGTCGGTCGATGCCGGTGCGCAGGACGCCATGCAGTACGGCGTGCTGGCCGGCTACCCGCTGGTGAACCTGAAGGTCATCCTGCTCGACGGTGCGTACCACGACGTCGACTCGTCGGAAATGGCATTCAAGATCGCCGGTTCGCAGGTCTTGAAGAAGGCTGCCGCGCAAGCACAGCCGGTCATCCTCGAACCGATCATGGCCGTCGAGGTCACCACACCCGAGGACTACATGGGTGATGTGATCGGCGACCTCAACTCCCGCCGTGGTCAGATCCAGGCCATGGAGGAGCGCAGCGGTGCCCGCGTCGTCAAGGCGCAAGTGCCGCTGTCGGAGATGTTCGGCTATGTCGGCGACCTTCGGTCGAAGACACAGGGCCGGGCAAACTACTCCATGGTGTTCGACTCGTACGCCGAAGTTCCGGCGAACGTGTCGAAGGAGATCATCGCGAAGGCGACGGGCCAGTGAACGAAGTGAACGGCCCATTAGGGTCGGGCCAGTAGTCCGTTGCTCTGGCAACACAACTGAAAACATCAACACTGCTTTAGCAAGCACCAACAAGTCCAGGAGGACACAGAAGTGGCGAAGGCGAAGTTCGAGCGGACGAAGCCGCACGTCAACATCGGGACCATCGGTCACGTTGACCACGGCAAGACCACGCTGACTGCAGCAATCACCAAGGTTCTGCACGATAAGTACCCCGATTTGAACGAGTCGCGCGCATTCGACCAGATCGACAATGCGCCCGAGGAGCGTCAGCGCGGTATCACCATCAACATCTCCCACGTGGAGTACCAGACCGAGAAGCGTCACTACGCGCACGTCGACGCTCCCGGCCACGCTGACTACATCAAGAACATGATCACCGGTGCCGCCCAGATGGACGGCGCAATTCTGGTGGTCGCCGCCACCGACGGTCCCATGCCCCAGACCCGTGAGCACGTGCTGCTCGCCCGTCAGGTCGGCGTGCCCTACATCCTGGTTGCGCTGAACAAGGCCGACATGGTCGACGACGAAGAGCTGCTCGAGCTCGTCGAGCTGGAGGTCCGCGAACTGCTGGCCGCCCAGGAATTCGACGAGGACGCCCCGGTGGTCCGGGTTTCGGCACTCAAGGCCCTCGAGGGTGACCCGACCTGGGTCAAGAGCGTCGAAGAGCTCATGGACGCTGTCGACGAGTCGATCCCGGACCCGGTCCGCGACACCGACAAGCCGTTCCTGATGCCCGTCGAGGACGTCTTCACGATCACCGGCCGCGGCACCGTGGTGACCGGTCGTGTCGAGCGTGGCGTGATCAACGTGAACGAGGAAGTCGAGATCGTCGGCATCCGCCCGGGTGTCACCAAGACCACGGTCACCGGTGTCGAGATGTTCCGCAAGCTGCTCGACCAGGGCCAGGCCGGCGACAACGTCGGTCTGCTGGTCCGCGGTGTCAAGCGCGAGGACGTCGAGCGCGGTCAGGTCATCGTGAAGCCCGGCACCACCACCCCGCACACCGAGTTCGAGGGCAGCGTCTACATCCTGTCCAAGGACGAGGGCGGTCGCCACACGCCGTTCTTCAACAACTACCGTCCGCAGTTCTACTTCCGCACCACCGACGTGACCGGTGTGGTGACGTTGCCGGAGGGCACCGAGATGGTGATGCCCGGTGACAACACCGACATCGCGGTGAAGCTGATCCAGCCCGTCGCCATGGACGAGGGCCTGCGGTTCGCGATCCGTGAGGGTGGCCGCACCGTCGGCGCCGGCCGGGTTACCAAGATCATCAAGTGATCTGAACCAGTTAGACACGAGAGCGGCGCTCACCTTCGGGTGGGCGCCGTTTTCGTTTGCATGTCGGGCCGATGGCCAGGCTGTTATGCTCTGGCATCTTCACAGCGGGTGGGCAGATGGACGACGATTTTCGGCCACGGCCGTACCCGCCGTCGGTTCTCGCCGGCGGCGCGGTGCTGGTCGCTGTTCTCGCCGCGATTGTGGTGTCGGTCCTGATGGTCAGCGCCGCCAGCGTCGACGGTCCGCACCTGTCGCGGGACGCCCGCACCTCGCGACCCGCCCCGACCGCCCCCGCCTTCCCTGCCGCGCCGAGCGCGCCGACGGTGGCCGGGGAAACGGCGACCCAGACTAGCTTCGAAGGCTTCCTGGATCGGTTGATCCCGCAGTTCCCGGCGCTCGATCGGCTGACGCAACCCGCACCCTGAGCCGAGCGTGCACGGTGCTGCCCGGCTTTCGGCATCCGGTCCGGAGCGTGTCCGGTGGCGCTACTCTAGGTCCCGGCGTGTGCTGCTCACGAGGGAGGCTGGGCAAATGTTGGTTCGGTATCTCAAGGCGCAGATGACGGTTCTGCTGTTCGGCGGTCTCGTCGGTCCGATCTTCCTGATTGTCTACTTCGCGCTGGGCCCGATGGCGCGGCCGTACATCAACTGGATGTTCTGGGTGGGGTTGCTCATCACCGCCGCGGACGTGCTGGCCGCCCTCTGGCTGACCAACGCCGGCGCCAAATCGGCAGCCACCCACGAGCAGCTGACCCAGCGCGGTGTCCTGGTCCTGGCGCAGATCACCGGTATCTCCGACACCTCCTGGTTCGTCAACGACCAGCAGATGATCAAGGTGAACCTGCACTTCGACGTGCCCGGTCAGCCGGGTTTCGACGCGCAGGAGACGCTGGCCTCCAGCCCGGTGCGCATGCAGATCCTCAACGCCCACAAGTTGGTAGCGCTCGTCGAGCCGGGAACGCAGAAGTATGAGATTGATTGGAATGCAAGCGCTTTGATCGCCGGCGTGGTTCCCGCACAGTTCGCGGTCGCCGAGGACAACAAGACCTACGATCTACGCGGGCAGGCCGGGCCGTTGATGGAGATCCTGCAGATCCTGCGGGCAAACAACGTGCCGATGAACGGCACGATCGACATCCGGTCCAATCCGCTGGTGCGCCGTCAGGTGATGGACGTCGTTCGACGGGCCGCGGCGTCGTCGGCCGCCCCGCCCGCGGCCACGCCGCCGCCCGCTCCGCCGCAGCCCTATCTGCCGCAGATGCCGGAAATGTCGACCGCGCAGCGCCTGCAGGAGCTCGAGACGCTGCGCGCCACCGGCACTATCACCGAGGCTGAATACGCCGCGAAGCGCCAGCAGATCCTGTCGGATCTCTGATCGCGGTCGCCGGGTGACCTGTCCGGTCGTCGGTGACTCGGTGGCCCGGTGACCGGGCGCGAGGTCGGGGACATCTAGAACGCGTTCCAGTTCGGCTGCTAGCCTGACGACGATACGGGCCGTTGACGGCCCTGAAGACAAGTACAGGAGTGGTCAGTGGGAGCATCGTCGGCGACGCTTGAAGGGCGAGTGGCATTCGTGACCGGGGCCGCCCGCGGCCAGGGCCGGGCGCACGCGGTGCGCCTGGCGCAGGAAGGTGCCGACGTCGTCATCTCCGACATTTGCGCGCCCGTCAGCGACACCGTCCCCTATCCCGGGGCCACGTCCGAGGAACTTGCGGAGACGGTGCGGTTGGTGGAGGCGCAGGGGCGTAAGGCGCTGGCCCGCGAGGTCGATGTCCGCGATGACGCGGCGCTGCGCCAGCTGGTCGCCGACGGTGTCGAGCAGTTCGGCCGACTCGACATCCTGGTCGCCAATGCCGGCGTGCTGTCCTGGGGCCGACTGTGGGAGCTCACCGACGAGCAGTGGAACACCGTCATCGACACCAATCTCACCGGCACGTGGCGCACCCTGCGCGCCGTCGTACCGGCGATGATCGAGGCGGGCAACGGAGGCTCGATCATCGTCGTGAGCTCGTCGGCCGGGGTGAAGGCCACCCCCGGAAACAGTCACTACGCCGCGTCCAAACACGGCCTGACCGCGCTGACGAATTCCCTTGCGCTGGAGGCCGGCGAGTACGGGATCCGGGTCAACTCCATCCATCCCTACTCGGTAGCCACCCCGATGACCGAAAACGACGCGATGATGGGGGTTTTCGCCGCGCATCCGAACTATCTGCACGGGTTTGCGCCGATGCCGTACCTACCGACCGGCCAGAGTGCGACCGGCAAGCGGTCCGACTTCATGAGCGTCGAGGAGGTCGCCGACGTGGTGGTGTGGCTGGCCGGCGACAACTCCGCGACGTTGTCCGGCTCGCAGATCAACGTCGACCGCGGCGTGATGAAGTACTAACCGCGACGATGCGCCGCAGCGGGCTCAGCCCGGCATTACCAGGACCGGAACGGGGCTGTGCCGCATGATCTTCGAGCCGCGCGAGCCCAGGAACACCCGGGCAATGTCGCCGCGCGGCGAGGTGCCCAGCGCCAGGACCTCGCCCTCCTCCCACTCGGCGGCATCGAGTGCCTGATCCCACCCGTTACCGCTGACCACCTGCAGCACGGTGTCGTCACCCACCACTCCGTCGGTGCTCATCTGCGCCAGCAGCTCTCGGGCGTGGGTCTCCCATGCAGCCAGGATCGAATCCTCGGCGTGCAGGCCGACTTCCGGCGGGTACATCGTGCGACCGCGGACAGCGAAGGTGATCACCCGCAATGGGACGTCGAACTGCTTGGCCAGGTCGGCGACCCGCTTGACCACGTGCACGCCCTCCGGCGTGCCGGGGAATGCGCAGGTGATCCGGGTGAGCCTGCCGGACCGGGCGCCCCGGTAGCCGCGTGGGGCGATCGCCACGGGCACCGGCGACGAGTGCAGCATCCGGTCGGCTGTAGACCCCACCACGACCTGACCCAGCTGACCGTTGGCCGAGGATCCCAACACCAGCAGCTCGGCCTGGAGTTCCTCGACCACCTCGACGAGCCCGCCGGATACGGACCGGTGCGCGTGGCTGTGATAGCCGATCGTAGGGGCGTCGGACACGGTCGCCAGGTAGCGCCGTGCCTCGGCGGCCGAATCCGCCGCCAGCTGATCAGCCCAGGCGGCGTACTCGGCGTCGATGCGGGCCGGGGATGGCGTAGTCCAGGGTTTGGGCACGATGGTGGCCACGGTCAGCGATGTGCGCAGGGTCCGTGCCGCCCCGAGCCCCAAATGCAGGGGCGCGGTGCCGCTTTTGCCGGCCAGATAACCGACGATCACCGTCATGGCGCATCCCCGGACGGGGTGATGACCTCGACGTCCGCGATTCCCGTTGCGGTACTGGTGATCCCGCTGCCGCCACCGTTGAGCGCGCTGTGGTGCCGGCCCCAGACGAAGTAGAACACCAGCACCACCGCGACCCAGCCGGAGAACGCGATCCAGGTGTACCAGTGCAGGCTGAACAGAATGTAGGCGCAGGCCAGCACCGACAGGACCGGGGTCACGGGGTACCCCGGCACCCGGAACCCGCGCGGCAGGTCGGGTTCGCGCACCCGCAGGATCACCACCCCGACCGAGACGACGATGAAGGCGACCAGGGTGCCGATCGACACCATGTCGGCCAGGTAGTTCAGCGGTACGGCGCCGGCCAGGATGCTCACCACAACCGCCACGATGATGGTGTTGTTCACCGGCGTCATGCTGCGCGGGTTGACTTGGGCGAACATCGACGGCAACAATCCGTCGCGGCCCATGGCGAACAGAATTCGGGTTTGGCCGTACAGCGTCACCAGCGTTACCGAGAAGATCGAGATCACCGCGCCAGCCGCTAACACGGTGCCCCAGTAGTGGCCGTCGGTGACGGTGTCCAAGATGGTGGCCAGGCCCGCCTCCTGCCCCTCGAACGCGGTCCAGTTCTGTGCGCCGAGGGCGGCGACGGTGACCAGGATGTAGACCGCGGTGACGGTCACCAGCGCGGCGAGGATCGCGCGGGGCATGGTCTTCTGCGGATTCTTCACCTCGTCTCCGGCGGTGGACACCGCGTCCAGGCCGATATACGAGAAGAAAATGGTCCCGGCGGCCGAGCCGATCCCTGCGGCACCCAGCGGGGCGAAGTCGGCGAAGCGATCGACGTCGAACGCGGTGAATGCGATCACCGCGAACATCACCAGCACCCCGAGCTTGATCAGCACCATGACGGTGTTGACGGTGGCAGACTCGCTGGCCCCCCGGATCAGCAGCAGCGCGCACATGACCACCAGGACTACCGCCGGCAGGTTGACGACGCCGGGCGTGGTGTCCCAGGGTGCCGCCGAAATCGCCTGCGGTAGATGGTGTCCGAAGAAGTTGTCCAACAGCTTGTTGACGTATTGGCTCCAGCCGACGGCCACCGCGGCGGTCGATACCCCGTACTCGAGCAGTAGGCAGGCGGCCACACCCATGGCTACCACCTCGCCCAGGGTGGTGTAGGCGTAGGAATAGGTCGAGCCGGATACCGGTACCGCCGAGGCCAGTTCGGCATAGCACAGTGCGGCCAGGCCCGCCGCGATGCCGGCGATCAGAAACGAGACGACAACGCCGGGCCCGGCCTCCGGAACCGCCTCGGAGAGCACGAAGAAGATACCGGTGCCCACGGTGGCGCCGACGCCGAACATCGTCAGCTGGAACGTGCCGATGCTGCGCTTGAGGTGATCGGAGGCGCCGTGTGCGACCGGGGCGCCGAGGACGGGCCGTCGACGCAACATCTGCTCGGTCAGATTGATCGGCGGGGCCGTCATGAGCGTCTCCTACGCTGGCGAAGATTTAGCCGATTATGGGCCCGCCTCGGCGATTACGCTCGCGAACTGGTCAACAGCCCAGTCGATCTCCTCGGCGGTGATCACCAGTGGGGGAGCGAACCGCAGCGTCGATCCGTGGGTGTCCTTGACCAGGACACCACGTTCGGCCAGTGCCAGGCTGAGGTTCTTGCCGGTGCCAAGGCGGGTGTCGATGTCGACGCCGGCCCACAACCCCATGCCGCGTACCGCCAACACCCCGCGCCCGATCAGCGAGCGCAGCCGGGAGTGCAGATGCAGGCCGAGTTCGGCTGAGCGGGACTGGTATTCGCCGCGCGCAAGGATGCCGACCACCGTGGTGCCAATAGCCGCGGCGAGCGGGTTGCCGCCGAAGGTCGAACCGTGCTCGCCGGGATTGAGCACCCCCAGGACGTCCCGGTTGGCCACGACCGCCGACAAGGGCACCACGCCTCCGCCGAGGGCCTTGCCGAGCAGGTAGATGTCGGGAACCACTCCCCAGTGGTCGCAGGCGAAGGTGTGGCCGGTGCGGGCCAGGCCGGACTGGATTTCGTCGGCGATCAGCAGCACGTTGTGTCGGGTGCACACCTCGCGCAATCGGGGCAGGTAGTCGTCGGGCGGGACGATGATCCCGGCCTCGCCCTGGATCGGTTCGACCAGCACCGCGACGGTGTGCTCGTCGATGGCGGTCGCGACGGCGTCGGCGTCACCGAAGGGCACCGAGCGGAATCCCGGTGTGAACGGGCCGAACCCGCCGCGCGCGCTCTGGTCGGAGGAGAAGCTGATGATGCTGATGGTGCGGCCATGGAAATTGTTGTCCGCGACGATGATGTTGGCCATGCCTTCGGGTACGCCCTTGACGTCGGCGCCCCATTTGCGGGCCACCTTGAGGCCGCTTTCGACCGCCTCGGCGCCGCTGTTCATTGGCAGCACCATGTCTTTGCCGCACAGCCCGGCCAGCGCAGCACAGAACGGACCGAGCTGATCGGAGTGGAATGCCCGGCTCACCAGGGTGAGTGCATCGAGTTGGCGGTGGGCGGCGGCGATGATCTCGTCGTTGTGGTGGCCGAAGTTGACCGCCGAGTATGCGGCCAGACAGTCGAGGTAGCGGCGCCCTTCGACATCGGTGATCCATACGCCGCTGGCACTGGTGGCTACCACCGGTAGCGGTGAATAGTTGTGCGCGACGTAGGCATTGTCCAGTGCGATGGCCTCGGCCGTCGCACTCGTGACGGCATCGGCGATTGTCATGAGAACACCTCCAGGGTGCAGCATTTGACCGAGCCGCCGCCCTTGAGCAGTTCGGAGAGGTCGACGCCGATGGGATCGAAGCCCGCCTGGTGCAGCTGCTCGGCGAAACCGGTTGCGGGGGCGGGATAGACAACGTGCTTGCCGTCGGACACCGCGTTGAGGCCCAGTACGTAGGCATCGGTGCTGGACACCTCGATGGCGGCGGGGAACAGGTCGCGCAGCCGGGCGCGGGCGTCATCGGTGAAGGCCGGCGGGTAGTAGGCAATGGTGGTGTCGTCGAGCACCGTCAGCGCGGTGTCGAGGTGATAGAAGCGCGGGTCGACGAGCTCGAGTGAGACCACCGGCATGCCGGTGAGTGCTGCCACTTCGGCGTGTGCGTGGGGGTGGGTGCGAAAACCGGTGCCCGCCAAGATCGTTGTGCCGACGGCCAGGAGGTCGCCCTGTCCTTCGTTGACATGGCTGGCGTGCACGGGCCGGTGGCCGCGCTGGTTCATCCAGGCGGCGTAGGCGGCGGATTCACCGTGGCGTTCGGCGTGTTTGAACCGGGCGACGATCGCGCTGCCGTTGATGATCAGTCCCGCGTTGGCGGCGTAGACCATGTCGGGAAGGCCCGGCACCGGGTCGACGAGGTCGACGGTGTGGCCGAGCTGGCGGTAGGTGTCACGCAGGTTCTCCCACTGCGCGACGGCGAGATCGACGTCGACCGGGGTGGTGGTGTCCATCCACGGGTTGATCGCGTACTCGACGGCGAAGTAGGTCGGCGGGGTCATGGCGTAGTGCCGCAGTCGCTGGGTGCGCGGCTTGGCGGTGGACTGGGCGGCGATATCGGGCGATAGCGTCATGAATCAACGATATGGCCGGGCCTAGACGCAAACAATCGCCAGTCATTGCGTGTCTATGGTTGATCTGTTGCACCACGACTAGCATTGCGGTGATTTGTTGCGCTGCGAGTGGAGGGGCTCCCGAATGGACCGGCTGGACGACACCGACGAGCGGATTCTGGCCGAGCTGGCCGAGCACGCTCGCGCCACGTTCGCCGAGATCGGAGCCCGGGTGAATCTGTCGGCGCCCGCGGTGAAGCGCCGGGTGGACCGCATGCTCGACAGCGGCGTCATCCGCGGCTTCACCACCGTTATCGACCGCAGCGCGGTCGGCTGGAACACGGAGGCCTACGTCCAGGTGTACTGCCACGGCACAATCGCGCCAGATCAGTTGCGGCAGGCCTGGATCGACATCCCCGAGGTGATCAGCGCGGCCACCGTCACCGGCACGTCGGATGCCATCCTGCACGTGTTGGCCCGCGACATGCGGCACCTCGAGGCGGCCTTGGAGCGGATCCGGTCCAGCGCCGACATCGAGCGCAGCGAGAGCATCGTGGTGCTGTCGAACCTGATCGACCGCTCACCGTCCTGATCGGCTCGCCGGTCGGTGGGAGGCGGCGATCTCGGCGAAGTCTGCCAACACCGACGCGTCGTCGACGGATTCGGGTGACACCACCGACTCCACGGCGGCACCGTGGAGGATGCGTTTGACGGGGATCTCGAGCTTCTTGCCCGTGCGAGTGTGAGGAATCGCGCGCACCTGGATGACATCGTCGGGGACATGCCGTGGGGATGCGCGACGGCCGATCGCCGCCTTGATATCGGTGATCAGGGCATCGTCGAGCCGAGAGTTCGGCGCCATCGCCACGAACAGCGGCATCCAGTAGCTACCGTCGATCCGGTCCACTCCGACGACCAGCGCCTCGGCCACCTCATCGAAGGCCTCGACCGCGGCGTAGATGTCTGTGCTGCCCATCCGGATCCCATTGCGGTTCAGGGTGGCATCGGAGCGGCCGTGGATGATGACCGAACCACGCTCGGTGACGGTGATCCAGTCGCCCTGCCGCCACGCGTTGGGGTACATGGCGAAGTAGGCGTCGCGGTAGCGGGTGCCGTCGGCATCGTTCCACAGTCGGGTCGGCATGCTCGGCATGGGTTTGGTGATGACCAGTTCGCCGACCTGTCCAGCGGGCACAGCTTCGCCGTGTTCGTCCCACGCCTCGACGGCCACCCCGAGGCAAGGGGCGGACAACTCGCCGGGCCAGATCGGGACGGTTGGCGCCCCGCCGCAGAAGGCGCTGGCCACATCGGTTCCACCGCTCATCGACCACAGCGGCAGCGGCCCGACGTGCTCGAGAGCCCATCGGTGGACGTCGGGAGCCAGGGGGGAGCCGGTGCAACCGAGGGCCCGCAGGGCGCCAATCTGGAAGTCGCTGCGCGGGTTCACGCCGGCCTTGGCGCAGGCGTGCAGGTAGCCGGGGCTCGTACCGAAGAACGTCACAGCGTGTGTTTCGACCAGTCGCCACATCGCCGCGGTGTCGGGGTACGCCGGTGAACCGTCGTAGCAGACGATGGTGGCCCCTTGCAGCAGCGCTGACACCTGCAGGTTCCACATCACCCAACTCGTCGAGGTGTACCAGAAGATCCGGTCGGACGAGGTGATGTTCCACTGCAGGGCAAGCTGTTTGAGCAGCTCGACGAGGATGCCACCATGGGAGTGCACCAAGCCCTTGGGTATCCCGGTGGTACCGGAGGTGAACAGCACCCACAGTGGATCATCGAAGTCCACCCGCACGGGTGCACTGGGATCGCCGATGGACCTGGATCGCAGTTCGTCCCAGTCGATCGTGGTTGCCGCGGGCATGGGCGTCCCGGCGCGGGGGACGACGACCGTGGCGAGCAGGCTTGGGGCCAGCGCGTGGGCGACGGCGTCGATCGCGTCGGCGCAGTCGTGCAGCGCTCCGTTGTAGCGATATCCACTGGCGGCGATGAGCACCTTGGGGTGTAGCTGCGCGAACCGGTCGATCACTGCCGGTGCGGCGTAGTCGAGGCCGACCAGTGCCCAGACCGCTCCGAGCGAGGCGGTGGCCAGGAATGCGATCACCGCCTCGGCGGTGTTGGGCAGATAGCCGGCAACAACATCGCCGCTGCCCACGCCGATCTCGCGCAGACCAGCGGTGACCGCCGCGACCTCATCGCGCAACCGATCCCACGTCAACGTTTCGGCCGCACCCGTTTCGTCGACGGAGATCACCGCTGGATGGCCGGCGGCCCCCGTGCCGAGCAGATACTCGGCGAAGTTCACTCGTGCGCCGGAGAACCAGGTGGCCCCAGGCATGGTGTCGGTCGTAAGGACTCTGTCGTAGGAGCTGACCGCACCCAGTTCGAAGAACTCCCAGATCGCCGCCCAGAAGTCGCCCACCTCGGAGACCGACCATGCCCAGAGATCGCGGTAGTCGCCGATGCTGAGGTTCCGGGTGCGCTCGATGAAGTCCGTGAACGCTCCGATGGCACTGGTCTGCCGGGCATCCGGGTTCGGTGACCACAACGGCTGCGCGGGATCGACCGGGCTCACCCGTTCTGATGTTCTGCGCGTCGGCTTCGGGGCAGGATCCACACGAGGTACCACAGCGCGCCGAGGCCGATGATAAGCAGTGCGGTCCAGGCTGTTTGGTGGTTCGCCGCGGGCAAGGTGAGCGTTCCCACGACGAACAGCTGCCACACCAGCGCGACGAGCGCCACCGGTTTGGCCCACTTGCCCAGCGAGAACTTCCCGAAGCTCTTCGGCAGTTCATTCTTGGTGGCCTTGTACAGGAAGATCGCGGCCACCAACGTGTACACCAGGTTGTAGCCCACCGAGGCGGTGCCGAAGATGGTGTTCTGGACATTCGTCGAATACAGCTGCGGCACGGTGAACATGGTGATGGCGAACAGTCCCACGCAGATCGTCGCGGCGGCCGGCGTCTTGCGCGAGTTGACCTTCTTGAACAGCGCTGCCCCGGGCGGCAATCCGTCGCGCGCCATGCTGAACAGCAGCCGGGTGGCGCCCGCGGTGATCAGCAGCGCCACGGCGAAGAAGGTGACCAGTAACAGTGCGTTGTAGATCTCGGCGACGGTGTGGCCGAACTGGTACTCCACCACCGAGAGCGCGGGCGTAGCCGACTGCAGCGTCTCCGCCAATCCGGGGGAGGCGTAGCTGAACGCGATCACCATCGCGATACCCGATACCGCGACCGCCCCGATCGACCACAGCATGGTGCGGGCCGCGGTGTTGGGTGCGTCTTTGGTCTCTTCGGCCATGTCTGCGGGTAGTTCCCAACCCGCGTAGAGGAATGCGCCGAGGAGGAAGGCCAGCAGGAAGGCGTAACCGTAGGGCTGCCCTTCGGTTCCCGGTGCCGGTTGGAACAGCACCGACACCGGTTGCGGATGACGGATGACGGCGACCACCAGCAGCACGACGGCGGCCACGATGCCGCACAGCACCTCGACGAACACCGCCGCGTTGTTCACCCAGGCCGCTACCCGGGTTCCGACGATCAGCACCGTGCACACCGCGGCGGTCAGAACTATGCCGCCGAGGATGTTCGTGTTGCGTGTTGTCTCGATGCCCAAGATGGACAGGAAGTAGGGGGTGACGCCGTAGATCGTCCCCGCCGAGCCGATACCGAATCCCATGAAGCCGACGACTCCTGTCATCCAGCCGATGGTCTTGTTGGACAGCCTGGTCGACCATTGATAGGCGTAGCCCGCGATGGGCAGCCGCCCGACGAGGTCGGCGAAGATCAGGCCGACCAGCAGAGCTCCCACGCTCGACGGCAGCCAGGACCAGATACCCAATGTGCCCGAGCTGGCCCAGATCACCGGCAGTGTGATGAAGATGCCCGCTGAGATACCGACACCACTGAACGAGACGGCGAAGGAAGAGAACTTCCCGAGTGCACGGGAGAGCTCTTGTTTGTAGCCGAAGTGGCTCAGGTGGGATTCGTCGGAACCGGGCCGATCCGATTGTGGCTCTGTGGGTTTGGTAGCGGTCATTGCGAACTCCATTCAGGGTGGTGGCTGGAAGAGACGCAGATATCTCGTCGGTGAACTACCTGGCGCGAAGAGCCCGGGTGGCCTCTTCGTCGATGGTGAAACTGCCGTCCTCGCTGGCGATTACGGCGACGCCGTATTCGGCCGCGGCGGCTCCGGGACTGACCCAGCCTTCGACGACATCGTCGAGGACGAGCGCGGGGTCGCGGTGGTGCGGATCGCCATATCCGCCGCCGCCGGCCTCCGCACCGATGACGATGTCGCCGGCGGCCAGCGTGGTGTCGCCGATCGGATCCAGCATGGTGGACGTACCGTCGGCATCGAGCCGGGACAGGGTGACCGCGCTGCCCGGCTGACCGCCCAGCACGCCGAGGGCGGGGTGCTGGGCGAAGTCGGCGAAATAGTAGACCGTCATGTCGGTGTCGATCGGGCCGAACGCCACCTCGGTGGCCGGTGCGCCCCGGAACTGCCCGGCCCCGCCGCTGTCGGTAAGCAGTCGAATGTGGTTCACCTGCACAGGAAACCGTTGTTCGAGCACCTCGGCGCTGTCGCTGTACACCACCATCGCCGCATCGGGCATGCAGTAGGTCACCCAACCGTCACAGGTCGGCGTACCGGGACCGCCGTTGGAGCCGACCACGAGTTGGTTGACGTAGGGCCGCTCGTCGCCGGTTCGGCGGTCTACACCGCTGATGACTGCGAAGCCCGCTCCGCACGCGCCGCCACCTTCGGCCAGACCGTGTCCGAAGCCCAGCTGCGCGAAGGCGCGCTGGACCGGGTTGATCACTCGCTCCAGCACATTGGTGGTGGCCAGCGAGGTGGACACCGGTTCGGGCGGAATGCCGACGATGCACCCTTTGCGCAGCTGGACCTCGATTCGGCGGAACGCGCCGGAGTTTCGTGGCACATCCTCGGGAATGGCATTGAGGATCCCGATGATGGCGCCGCTGGTCGCCGTGGCTTCCGACAGGTTGAAGCCGGCCGGGATGCAGTCCGGATTGTCCCGAAGATCCACGACTATGGTGCCTTCGGTGGGTTTGATGTCGAGCCGCACCGTGATCGGGATGCCCTCGGGCGCGCAGTCGATCGGGTCATGGGTGCTGGATGCGATCAGCTGCCGTTCCGGCAGTCGGGAGATCGCCGCCGCCATCGAACGTTCCGAGTAATCCAGCCACTCCGTGACAAAGCGGCGCACCGTGTGCACCCCGTACTTGTCCAGCAACTCGATGATCCTGCGTTCGCCGACGCGGGCCGCTCCGAGCGTTGCGAGGTAGTCGCCGTACCAGATGTCCGGCACCCGGATACGGCGGCGGCACATCCGAATGATGTCGTCGACGTCGGTGTAGTCGCGTTGGATGGCCACGCACGGGAAGTTGAGTCCACCTTCGGCGTAGATGTCCTCGGCGAAGGCCATGTAGGTTGTCGGCTCGGCGTTTCCGCAGTCACCCTGATGCGCCTTGGCCGCGGCGGTGAACAGATGCTCCCCGCCGTAGAACACCGGCACCAGGATGGTGTGGTCGGCTGTGTGGGTGTTGCCGAGGAACGGGTCGTTGTGCAGGTAGGCATCGCCCGGAGCCAGCTCCGGGTGGAGTCGGGTCATCGACTCCGTCTGCATCCCGGCGCCCAGGACGTGCACCTGTAGTCCTTCGGCGCACGCCAACAGCTCGTTGTCGGCGGTGACGATGCAACACGAGAAGTCGCGCGCCATGTTGAGCACGGAGGAACGACCGGTCCGGAACAGGGTGTTGGTCATCTCCCGGACGATCGTCTCGAACCGGCCTGCCAGCACAGGTAGCAGGACCGGATCGAAATCGGTTACTTCTGACTGTGTTTGGATGAGGTCGGTCACGATTCCTCCTTACTGAGGATGAAGCTGCCGCGATCGGTGTAGCGCAATGCCCATCGTGGCGGCACGACGATCGTCGTCGTGTCCAGCTGCACCAGCACCGGCCCGGGTGTCGACGATTCGGGGGACAGCTGGTCGGGGCGCAGCACGGGGGTGTCGACGAGCTGACCGTCGAAGACGGCTGATCGCCGTTGGACCGGCGTCTGCTTCGCCGGGGCCACGTCCGCGATGGCCGGGTGATGCAGAACGCCGCGGACCCGGACCTTCCAAGCGAGGAACTCGACCGTTTCTGCGGGATCGGAGACGGTGAAGATCCGCTGATGCTCGGCGTCGAATGCCTGCCGCAGGAGATGGTCGGCGTCGGGTGCGTCGAGGAGCTGGTCGGTGAACGGAATCTCGAGATCCCAGATCTGTTCGGCGTATCGGGCTTCGACGATGTAGTCGTGTTCGAATCGGGTGACGCCGGCGTCCGTCAGCCGGTTGCCGAACTCCTTTGCCGCAGCGTCGAGATCGCGCTTGGCCGCCAGCACCCCGGCCCGGTCGAAGTGCGTCGTCGAGGTCGGGTGGCTTCGGCTGAATTCGCGAAGGACATCGGAGAAGTGGGCTCCTGCGGCGCTCAGCGCGCCGGCCGTCGGCGGGAGCAGGACCTGGTCGCATCCGATTGCTTCGACGATCGGGACGATCGTCATGCCCGCCGCGCCGCCACCGGCGACGATGATCGCCTCGCGGGGGTCTACGCCCTGATTGATGGTGATCTCGCGGATAGCGTCGGCCATGCGTTCCCCGGCAACGGTGAGGATCGCTGCGGCGGCACGGGTCGGACTGAGTCCGATCTGTTCCCCGAGTTTGCCGACCGACTCGTGGGCGGCGTCGATGTTCAGACGTACCCGCCCACCCAGGAAGGATTCAGCGTCGAGGTATCCGAGCACAGCGGCCGCATCGGTGACGGTGGGCTCGACTCCGCCCAGCCCGTAACACGCGGGTCCGGGGTCGGAGCCGGCGCTGCGCGGTCCCACTTGCAGCAGTCCGCCCGGTGCGATCCTGGCGATGGATCCGCCGCCGGCGCCGACGCTGCGGACGTCCAGCGAAGCGAGCCCGGTCAGATGGCCGATATGCGGTTCGCCGAGCCACGTTTCGCGGGTGACGACGGGCCGCCCGCCGCGGATCAGGCTGACGTCGAAGCTGGTTCCGCCGGTGTCGCACACGACGATGTCGCGCTCACGGTCGATCTCGGCGCGGGCATAGGCCAAGCCGGCCATCGGTGCCAGGGCGGGACCGGACTTCGCCAGATAGATGGGCCGCTCGATGATGTCCTCGAAGAACAGCACGCCGCCCAGCGATGTCGCGGCGACCAGTCGGCCCGCGTATCCGACCCCGCGCAGCCAGTGCTCGATCGCTGTGAGATGAGTCTGCATCAGCGGTTTCAACGAGGCATCCAGAGCCACCGAGGAGGCTCGCCGGAATTCGCGGATGACCGGGTTGAGCCGATGGGACACCGACACCGCGACACCGGGGAGGTCGGTGTCGAGTCGTTCGGCAAGGTATTGCTCGTGGCTCGGGTTCACAATCGACCACAGCAGTGCGATAGCGACGGCTTCGACGCCGCTGCGCGCGATCTTGGCGACGAGTTCGTCGACGGCTTCCTCCGTGAGCGCCCGGACTACCTGGCCTGTTGCGGCGATTCGTTCGGGGACGCCGAAGGTGAGGTGGCGAGGGATGTAGGGCTTTGGGAACGGGGTGGCGAAGTCGTAGGGCCGCAGACGGCCACCTTCTTTGCGAACCAGCAGGTCGCGGAATCCCTCGGTGACAAGCAACGCGGTGCGCGAGGTAGTGCCTTCGAGGATCGCGTTGGTGGCTCTCGTAGTCGAGTAGACGAACAGCTCGGTGTGGCCCAAGAGTCGTTCCGGGCTGACTTCCAGCTGCCGGGCCGCATCCGAAAGCGCCTCCCACAGACCGCCCTCCGGCGCGTCGAAGGTGGTGAGCGCCTTCCCGACGACGATCTGCTCACCCATACCCGACACCACGAGGTCGGTGCAGGTTCCGCCGATGTCGACGGTTATTCGTACAGGCATCGCATCCTCCTCTGGTTCAGGCGGGCAGAAAGGCGACGGCATCGATCTCGATGCGGGCGTTCATCAGTAGCTGCGCGACTCCGACCGCAGCGCTGGCCGGAAGCTCGTCGCCGAAGCGTTCCGCTCGTGCCCTGGCGAACTCCGCGTAGTCGTCGAGACCCACGAGGTATGCGGTCATGCGCACGGTGTCGGCGAGTGTTGCGCCTTCTTTGATCAGAAGCGCTTCGATGTGGTCCAGACAGCCGTGGGTCTGTTCGTAGAGCGATCCGGTGACGGTGCCATCCGCACCGAAGGCCACCTGGCCGGAGAGGTGCAACCACCTGCCCGGCCCGCTGACGGTCACCATGTCGCTGTAGCTACCGCCGGTGGCCGATGCCGATCGAGTGATACCCATCTGCGTTACCTTCCGATGCCGCTAGTGACTGAGTTCTTCGGCGATGTCGTCGAGTGCTGCGCTGAGACGTTCGATCACTTCGTCGGCGACCGCGTCGTCCACCACCGAGGACAGGGCGAATTCATTGCCGTCCCCGATGAGCACTCCGCGGCGAACAGCCGCCAGGTGGAAAAGCCGCGACATGCCGAGGTCCTCGCGGGGCCCGACGGGGGAGGGAACCGTGGCTGTCACGTAGGCACCGAACGCACTGCCGATTCCGGTGGTCACCATGGGCAGCCCCCGTTGCGCGGCGGCGGATTCCAGCGCCGTGCGAATGCGTTGGGCGCGAACGTCCATGGCGTCGATCACCGTCGCGGTCAGGTCCCGCACCGCGACGGTTCCGCAGGCGGTTCCCAAGACGTTGCCGTTGAACGAGCCGCCGTGGTAGACGCGGTCGGGACGGTTTGGATCCAGCTTGCCGACGATGTCAGGGCGCCCGACTACCGCGCCGACCGGCGTCCCTCCACCGATGAACTTGCCGAGCATGGTCAGGTCGGCCTCGACGCCGTAGTACTGCGCCGATCCGCCCTCGGCGAGCCGGAACATCAAGCAGTCGTCGAGGATGAACAGAGCGCCGTTTCGGTGCGCAAGTTCCCTTGCTCCGGAGAGAAATTCGCGCTCAGCTGCGGTCACCACGCCGGTGTACATGACCGATTCGAGGATCACTGCCCCGATTTCTTCGCCATGCTCGGAGAAGGCCCGCTCGAAGCTCTCCAGGTCGTTGAACTCCCCGAGGCGGGCGCGCCCCGGATCTTCACCCTGCCCGTGTAGTCCGGCCTCCAGCACATCGTAGGAACCGTGGTATCCGGCCCAGGCTTTGAGCACCGAGCGGCGTCCGGTGTACGCGCGCGCCAGTTTGACGGCGAGCATCCCGGCCTCGGTGCCGGTGTTGGCGAACCTGACCAGCCCATGTGAGGGAATTCGCTGGGAAAGAAGCTCAGCGAAAGCGATCTGACTGTGTGATGTGCCCGGCCATGCGGTGCCGGAGCGAAATATGCGCTCGGCCACTTCGACCACTGGTGGATAGGCGTGTCCGTGGATGAGGCTCAGACCATTGCAGAACATGTCGATGTATCGCCGACCGTCCGCATCGAAGAGGTAGGGGCCGCTGCCCTTCTCGAAGACCATCGGGTAGGGAGCGAACCAGCCCACCGTCCTGGTGCTGCCGCCCGGAAGCACGGCCTTGGCGTGCTCGGTGAGCTCGCGCGATTTCGGTGTCTCGGCAGTGAACCGGCGTTGGAAGGTTCGCCATGCCTGGTCGACGGTGGTTTGCATGGCGGCGGTCACTGCGCGCCAACCGGATGTGTCCCGGCGGAGCGCAGCCACTCCGGATGGTTGTCCAGGGTCAATCGAGTGCGCCGGATATGGATTCGGTGCAGGTCGCCGGCATCTTCGGCAGCGCGCCGTTCGCAGGCCTCAACAAGGTTGCGGTGCTCGATATTGGATTGCGGCAGGCTGGCCGGCAGGAGTGAGTAGACGCCGCGGAATTGCCGGTTGGCTTCCTTGAGCCGTTGGATTTCACGGTTGATCCTGGTCATGCCGCTGCGGGCTGACATCAGCTCGTGGAACTCCGCGTCCATGCGAAGGTATCCGGCGATATCGCCTTTGGCAGCGAGCTCGTCGCCTTCGTCGACCAGCTCGCCGAGACGCTCCAGGTCTTCGGCGGTGAGCAGGGGGACGCTGGCGGCTACGGTGATCGGCTCGAGTGCCTCACGCATCAAGTAGACCTCACGCAGTTCTTCGGGATTCAGCGGTGCGACGCGGGCACCGACGTCTGGCTCGATGGTGACCAGGCCCTCGGCGGCCAGCAGGTGCAGTGCCTCGCGGGCGGGGATTCGGCTGACCGAGAACTCGGCCGCGATGTTCTCCTGCACGATCCGCCTGCCAGGTGCAAGCAGTCCCGACACGATCTGCTCCCGAAGGGCCGCGTGGATCTCCTGGGCCTTCGACGGCTTGACTGTATCCAATAGAGGCTTTTTCTTGGATCGAGTCGTGGAATCACCTGGATGGTTTGCCATGATTGGATACAGTAGGTGAGGTGTCGGGGGACGGCAACCGCAACGCGAGAACTCGTCGCTCCGGTCATCTCGCCGGAGATGCCAACGGACAACGACGAATTGAGGACGACCCCCCGTCGGCCCGGCCCGCTCACCCGTGCTGACCCTGCGTGGTCGGTAAGCCCAGCCTGGGCGCCACTTTGCGGAGCGAATCGTGTAAGAACACCACGTGAGCGAACACGGGATTGTCATCATCGGCG
The DNA here is from genome assembly GCF_004745805.1 of Mycolicibacterium sp. CH28. Taxonomy (GTDB): domain Bacteria; phylum Actinomycetota; class Actinomycetes; order Mycobacteriales; family Mycobacteriaceae; genus Mycobacterium. Next base: position 81,046 of record NZ_SRLQ01000014.1, read on the forward strand.
GCGGGTTGGCCGCCGCTCGGTCTGCTGAACAGTTGCGGAAGTCGGGCTACGCCGGCCCGATCACCTTGGTCAGTGACGAGACGCATCTGCCCTACGACCGTCCGCCGCTGTCGAAAGACGTGCTGCACGCCGACCTCGACGATGTGGCCCTCAAACCGGCGGAGTTCTACCCCGAGAACAACGTCACCGTGCGACTGGGCAGTGCGGCGCAATCGCTGGATACCGCCGCGCAGACGGTGACCCTCGCCGACGGCTCGGTCCTGGGCTATGACGAGCTGATCATCGCGACGGGCTTGGTGCCGAAGCGCATTCCGTCCTTCCCCGATCTCGACGGCATCCGGGTGCTGCGCAACTTCGACGAGGCGCTGGCGCTGCGCGCCCACGCGGCCTCGGCCCGGCGTGCGGTCATCATCGGCGCCGGCTTCATCGGCTGTGAGGTCGCCGCCAGCCTGCGCAAGCTCGGGGTCGACGTGGTGCTGGTGGAGCCGCAGCCGGCGCCGCTGGCCTCGGTGCTCGGCGAGCAGGTCGGCAATCTGGTGACCCGGCTGCACCGCGCCGAGGGCGTCGACGTGCGCACCGGCGTCGGGGTGGCCGAGGTCCGCGGCGACGACGGCCGGGTGAGCGCCGTCGTGCTCTCCGACGGCAGCGAGCTGGCCGCCGACCTGGTGGTGGTCGGCATCGGATCGCGCCCGGCCACCGAATGGCTGGACGGCAGCGGCGTCGAGGTCGACAACGGGGTGGTCTGCGACGAAGCGGGCCGCACCAGCGCATCCCACGTGTGGGCGCTCGGCGATGTCGCATCGTGGCGTGATGCCACGGGCCATCAAGCGCGGGTGGAACATTGGAGCAACGTCGCCGAGCAGGCCCGGGTGATCGTCCCGGCGATCCTCGGACAGGAGCCCCCCTCGGCCGTCGTGGTGCCCTATTTCTGGAGCGATCAGTACGACGTCAAGATCCAGTGCCTCGGTGAGCCCGAGGCCACCGACATCGTGCACATCGTCGAGGACGACGGCCGCAAGTTCCTGGCGTTCTACGAGCGTGACGGCGTGGTGGCCGGTGTGGTCGGCGGCGGCATGCCCGGCAAGGTGATGAAGGTCCGCGCCAAGATCGCCGCCGGCGCGCCGATCTCCGAGGTGCTTGGCTGAGTCTGGATGCCATCGAGTGTGTAAGCACGGCGTCGACTGTGTAATCAGGGCGTCGGATCCGAAGAAATCCCGCCGCTGACGCACAGTCGACGCCGTCACTGCACAGTCGAGCCCGGTCGCTCAGGACCGGCCGAGGTAGAACGGGCCGCCCTGATCATCTCGGGGCGGGCCTCAACTCCGACGGGTTCGGGTCAAGAGTCTTTCCGGTGGTCGTCCAGGCCGTCGATCCCGTGCGCGACGGCGTCGAAGGCGTTGCCGAGGGCCTGCGGCAGGGATACCGATTCGTTGGCCAGCCAGTACTCGTAGGCCGAGAGCGCAACCCCGAGCATCAGCCAGCCCACCGATTGCGGGACCAGGTCTCCGGCGCGCAGGCCGCCGCGCGCGGCGACGAACTCCGCGACGACGCCGCGCCAGCCGGCATACATGGTCATCGAGTAGGCCTGCAGTTCGGCGGTCTGCAGAATCACCCGCATCCGCTGGCGGTGCCGCTCGGTTTCTGATTCGTCAAAGGTGTTGAACGCCAACAGCGCTGACCGCAGCGCGGCGCTGATCGGGGTTTGCTGGTCGGCCTCGTCGAGCAGGGTGCGGAAGTCCTGCAGGTGGGTGTCGAAGTCCCCCCAGGGGATCGCGTTCTTCGACGAGTAGTAGCGGAACAGGGTGCGGCGGGCGATCCCGGAGGCCTGGGCGACATCGTCGACGCTGACCGAGCCGAATCCGTAGCTCGCGAACAGGTCCAGGGCGACGTCGGTGATGTGGTCCTGGGTGGTGGATCGACGCCGGCCCACTCTCGGGCCGGGCGCACCGGCCGGACCAGTCGTCATCGACTCACCTCTTCCTTTACGGCACTCAATGCCATATTCTTGCGACCTCGATCACAATTGTCGAGAACCTAGGCAACGAAAGGGTGCTTTTCATGGAGCCGAGCCACGCAGCCGAGACCGAAACCGAACTGGTGACCGAGACCCTAGTCGAAGAGGTCTCCATCGACGGAATGTGCGGGGTCTACTGACCGTGCCCGCCCACGCTGTGGGCGATCCAGCTGTGGCCGGGTCGGGCTTCGACCCGGCACTCAGCTGGCGTCTGCATCCACAGGTGGCGGTGCGCCCGGAGCCCTTCGGCGCGCTGCTGTACCACTTCGGCACCCGGAAGCTGTCGTTCCTGAAGAACCGGACGATCCTGGCCGTGGTGAATTCACTGTCCGACCATCCCGACGTGCGCTCCGCGCTACGGTCCGCCGGGGTCGACGAGCCCGACGAGGTGCCTTACCTGCACGCTCTTGGCGTGCTGGTGACCTCGAACATGTTGATCTGCAAGGATTCCCAATGACTTCGGTGGCACCGGTACCCCGGCTGATCGAGCAGTTCGAGCGCGGCCTCGAGGCCCCGATCTGCCTGACCTGGGAACTGACCTACGCCTGCAACCTGGCCTGTGTGCATTGCCTGTCGTCTTCGGGCAAACGTGATCCCCGCGAGCTGTCCACGGCTGAGTGCATGGGCATCATCGACGAGCTCGAGCGCATGCAGGTCTTCTACGTCAACATCGGCGGCGGGGAACCCACCGTGCGGCCGGACTTCTGGGAGCTGGTGGACTACGCCACCGCCCACCACGTGGGAGTGAAGTTCTCCACCAACGGGCTGCGCATCACCCCCGAGGTGGCCGCTCGGCTGGCCGCCAGTGACTACGTCGACGTGCAGATCTCACTCGACGGCGCCACCGCTGAGGTCAACGATGCCGTCCGGGGCGAAGGCTCGTTCGAGATGGCGGTGCGCGCGCTGGAGAACCTCGCCGCGGCGGGCTTCGCGGACGCCGCCGAGTCGACGATGCCGTCGAGGTACGAGACGGAGGAGGAGCGAGGCAGAAGGCCGAAGATCTCGGTGGTCGTCACTCGGCACAACGTCGACCAGCTCGATGACTTCAAGGCGTTGGCCGACCGCTACGGCGCCACGCTGCGGATCACCCGACTGCGTCCCTCCGGCCGTGGTGCCGACGTCTGGGACGAGCTGCATCCGACGCCCGAACAGCAGGTCACCCTCTACAACTGGTTGGTGGCCAAGGGGGAGGGGGTGCTCACCGGTGACTCGTTCTTCCACCTGTCCGGGCTGGGTGCGCCCGGCGCGCTGTCCGGTCTGAACATGTGCGGTGCGGGCCGGGTGGTCTGCCTCATCGACCCGGTCGGCGATGTCTACGCCTGCCCGTTCGCCATCCATGACCGATTCTTGGCCGGAAACGTAGTGTCCGACAACGGTTTCGATAACGTCTGGAAGAACGCTCCGTTGTTCCGCGAACTGCGTGAGCCGCAGTCGGCGGGCGCCTGCGGCAGCTGCGGGCACTACGACGCGTGCCGGGGCGGCTGCATGGCGGCGAAGTTCTTCACCGGCCTTCCGCTGGACGGCCCCGACCCGGAGTGCGTCGAGGGATACGGCACGCCGGCCCTGGCACTCGAGCGTGACAAGCCCCGGCCCAGTGCCGACCACTCCCGCGGCAAGCCCATCATGCTGACCCTGTCCACTCGGCCGCCGGCCAAGCCCTGCAACGAAAGTCCGATCTAGTCATGGCACGTGATACCTGGTTCGAAACCGTTTCGATCGCGCAGCAGCGCGCCAAGAAGCGCCTGCCGAAATCGGTGTACGCCGCCCTGATCGCGGGCAGTGAGAAGGGGCTGACCCTCTCGGACAATGTCGAGGCATTCGGTGAGCTCGGGTTTGCTCCGCACGTCATCGGCGCCTGCGAAAAGCGGGACCTGGCAACGACGGTCATGGGGCAGGAGATCTCGCTCCCGGTGATCATCTCGCCGACCGGCGTGCAGGCCGTGCACCCTGACGGTGAGGTCGCGGTGGCCCGTGCAGCCGCCGCGCGTGGCACCGCGATGGGGCTGTCCTCCTTCGCCAGCAAGCCGATCGAGGAGGTCGTCGCCGCCAACCCGAAGACCTTCTTCCAGATTTACTGGCTCGGCGGCCGGGACGCGATTGCCGCCCGCGCTGAGCGGGCCCGGGCCGCCGGTGCGGCCGGCATGATCGTCACCACCGACTGGAGCTTCTCGCACGGCCGGGACTGGGGCAGCCCCAAGATCCCGGAGAAGATGGACCTGCGCACCATGGTGCGGATGTCTCCCGAGGGCCTAGTGCGCCCGAGCTGGTTCCTGGAATGGGCCAAGACCCTGCGCCCGCCGACGCTGAGCGTGCCCAACCAGGCCGGGCCGGGCGAGGCCGGTCCGCCGTTCTTCAACGCCTATGGCGAATGGATGGGCACCCCCCCGCCCACCTGGGACGACATCGCGTGGTTGCGCGAACTGTGGGGCGGGCCGTTCATGCTCAAGGGCGTCATGCGCGTCGACGACGCGAAACGTGCTGTCGACGCTGGTGTTTCGGCGATCTCGGTGTCCAACCACGGCGGCAACAATCTGGACGGAACACCGGCTTCGATCCGGGCGCTGCCGGCGATCGTGGAGGCCGTCGGGGACCAGATCGAGGTGCTGCTGGACGGCGGCGTGCGCCGGGGCAGCGACGTGGCCAAGGCGGTGGCCCTGGGCGCCCGCGCGGTGATGATCGGCCGGGCCTACCTGTGGGGCCTGGCCGCGGCCGGGCAGACGGGTGTCGAGAACGTCCTGGACATCATGACCGGCGGTATCGACTCGGTGCTGCGCGGGTTGGGGAAGGCCTCGATTCACGACCTGACACCCGAGGATGTCCTCATGCCGGCCGACTTCACCCGCGCGCTCGGCGTGCCCGGCGGCGGGGCGCGCTGACCCGTCCGAGTGCGGTCCCGTGGTGCTGGCGTGACTGACGGGACGGCGGTGAACCCGACGGACGAGTCGGGCGGTCCGGAATGCGAAAGAATTCCGGCTACTCCTCGAACAATTGGCGCACGGCAGGTGAATTCGGCCTACCATCGGCGCGTGGCTGTGCGGAGCGAGTTGGGCGTCAAGACGTCGAGGCAGCTTCGCGATACCGCGCCCACGATCGTGATCCCGGTCGGTTCGACCGAGCAGCACGGTCCGCACCTGCCGCTGGACACCGACACCAGGATTGCGACGGCGGTGGCCCGCGCCGCGACCGACGAGCTGAACCAGCCCGATCCGGATCAGTACCTGCTTGCTCCCGCGATCGCCTACGGCGCCTCCGGTGAGCACGAGGGCTTCCCCGGGACGGTCTCCATCGGCACCGAGGCGCTGACCACCCTGCTGATCGAGTACGGCCGCTCCGCATGCGGATGGGCCGGGCGGATCGTCTTCGTCAACGGCCACGGCGGCAATCTCGAGGCGCTGCGCGCGGCGGTGGCCCGGCTGCGGGTCGAAGGCCGCGACGCGGCCTGGTGCCCGTGCCTGGCCGAAGGTGGCGACGCGCACGCCGGTCACACGGAAACGTCAGTATTGCTGCATATTTCACCGGCCGAGGTGCACACCGACGCCTGGTGTAGCGGCAACCGTGCGCCGCTGGCTACCCTGTTGCCGCAGATGCGTCACGGGGGGGTGGCTGCGGTAAGTGAGGTGGGCGTGTTGGGCGATCCGACGACGGCGACTCCGGTGGAGGGTGCGCGGATCTTCGAGCAGATGGTCGGCGAGTGTTCTCGGCGCATCGGCCGGTGGGCACCGGCCGGTGACGGGATGCTGACATGACCCAGCCTCGGTTGCCCGACGGGTTCGCCGTGCAGGTCGACCGCCGGGTTCGCACGCTGGGCGCCGGCGCTGCCCTGCTCGGCGGTTCCCCCACCCGCCTGCTGCGGCTCGCCCCGTCGGCCCAGACGCTGCTGGACGGCGGTCGTCTGGAGGTTCGCGACGCGGTGAGCGCACAGCTGGCCCGCACTCTCCTGGACGCCACCGTGGCGCATCCGCGGCCGGCCGGCGGTCCGTCGCACCGCGATGTCACCGTTGTCATACCAGTGCGCGACAACCCTTTTGGGCTCTACCGGCTGGTGATGTCGTTACGTGGCATGCGTGTCGTCGTGGTCGACGACGGCTCGGTCACCCCGGTGCAACCGGATGACTTCACCGGCGCCCGCTGCGATATCGAGGTGCTGCGGCACCCGCGCAGCAAAGGCCCCGCGGCGGCCCGCAACACCGGGCTGAAGGCATGCACCACCGATTACATCGCGTTCCTGGACTCCGATGTCGTCCCGCGGCGCGGCTGGCTGGAGGCATTGCTCGGACACTTCTGCGACCCGGCCGTGGCGCTGGTCGCCCCCCGCATCGTTGGGCTGGGGCACAGCGACCAGCTGGTGGCCCGCTACGAGGCGGTGCGCTCGTCGCTGGACCTCGGCCAGCGGGAGGCTCCGGTGGTGCCTTACGGGTCGGTGTCCTACGTGCCCAGCGCGGCGATCATCTGTCGGCGGGGCACACTGCTCGAGTTGGGCGGCTTCGACGAGACGCTGTCCGCGGGGGAGGACATCGACCTGTGCTGGCGGCTCATCGAGTCCGGGTCCCGGTTGCGTTACGAGCCCATCGCCCTGGTCGCCCACGAACACCGCACCCAGATGCGAGCGTGGTTGGGCCGCAAAGCTTTCTACGGAAGCTCGGCTGCCCCGCTCTCGATCCGGCACCCGGACAAGACGGCACCGGTGGTCATCTCCGCCTGGAGCCTGCTGGTCTGGCTGCTAATGGCGCTGGGATCGGCGTCGGGCTATCTGGCCTCGCTGGTATTCGCCGGGCTGACCACCCGGCGGATGGCCAAGGCCATGCAGAACACCGACGCCGGTGTGGTCGACGTGGTGTTCCTGGCGCTGCGCGGCATCGGCGCGGCGGCGCTGCAGCTGTCCTCGGCGATCTGCCGGCACTATTGGCCGTTGGCCCTGGTGGCCGCTCTGGTGTCCCCGCGCTGTCGCCAGGCGGTGCTGGTGGCCGCGGTGCTCGACGGCGTGCAGGACTGGATCAGCCGCAACCGCAACACCGACGCCGAGGGCAAACCGATCGGTCTGCTGGCCTATCTGCTGCTCAAGCGCCTCGACGACCTGGCCTACGGCGCGGGGCTGTGGGCGGGCGTGATCCGGGAGCGCACACTGCGACCGCTCAAGCCGCAGATCAAGACCTGACCTGGTGGCCGACGACACCACCCACAGCGACGTTCTGATCGTGGGCGCAGGCAGCGCCGGATCCGTTCTGGCCGAACGTCTCTGCGCCGATCCGGCTCGCCGCGTCACCGTCGTCGAGACTGGACCCGGCCCGGCCGAACCCGGGGTCCGCGATTTCACCCGCAACGGGCTCCAACTGCCGATCGGGGGTGCCAGCCCGTTGGTGCAGCGCTACCGCACCCGGCTGACCGACGACCCGCCCCGGCCCGCCGACATCGTGCGGGGCGCGACCGTGGGGGGCTCCGGGGCGGTCAACGGTGGCTACTTCTGCCGCGCCCTGCCCACCGACTTCGATGGGCCCGCAGTGCCGGGCTGGTCCTGGCTGGATGTGCTCCCGCATTACCGGGCCATCCAGACCGACCTCGATTTCCCCGAGCGGGCCGACGGCGGGCCGATCGCGATCCGACGCACTCACGAATTCGTCGGAAGTACAGCGGCTTTCATTGCCGCCACCCGAGACGCGGGTCTACCGTGGCTGCCTGACCTCAATGCCGAGCCCACCGGTGACAACGTTCCCCCCGGCATCGGTGCGGTGCCGCTGAACATCGTCGACGGTGTTCGAGTCGGCCCGGGCGCGGCGTTCCTCGAGCCCGCCATGACCCGGCCCAACCTGACCGTGCTGCCCCGGACGCGAGTGCTGCGGGTAGTCGTCGCGGGTAGCCGTGCGGTCGGCGTCGATGCGGTCGGGCCCGGCGGACCGGTAACTCTGACCGCCGACCGCATCGTGCTCTCGGCAGGTGCCATCGGCTCGGCGCATTTGCTGATGCTCTCCGGCATCGGGCCGGCGGCGGCTCTGCGCGACGCGGGTATCCCGGTTCTGGCGAACCTCCCGGTGGGGCAGCGGACCTCCGATCATCCCGAATGGGTGATCCCGACCACGTGGAGCGTCGCTGCCCGACGTCCGGTGCTCGAGGTGGTCCTGGTGGTCGACGGGCTGGAGATCCGGCCCTACACAGGAGGTTTCATCGCGATGGTCGGGGACGCGACGGCTGGGCACCCGGACTGGCCGCATCTGGGGGTGGCTCTGATGAGACCCCGCTCCCACGGCAGGGTGTCGCTGGTCTCGGCGGATCCTCAGGTGCCGCCGCACATCGAACATCACTACGACAGTGTTGCCGACGATGTGGCGGACCTGCGGCGTGGTTGCCGGCTGGCTTCGGAATTGCTCAGTGCCACAACTGAAATCGGTGATCCGATGTGGGCGACGTCGCAGCATCTGTGTGGTACGGCCCCGATGGGGGCCGACGGTGACGAGGCGGCCGTCGTCGACCCGCGGTGCCGGGTGCGCGGGATCGACGGGCTGTGGGTGGTGGACGGGTCGGTGCTGCCCCGGATCACCGGGCGTGGTCCGCACGCCACGATCGCAATGATCGGACACCGTGCCGCCGAGTTCATCGGCTAGCGTCACCCGCCGGGTGAGACACCGCGGCGGCCGGCGGTGGGTACCCTGGTCGAGCCGGATCAGGGTGTCCAGCCGGGTTCGGCATACGAGCGATGGGACGGGGAGGACTGGGCCATGACGGGCCGACGCAGCGATCCGCGACCTGCGCGGTCGCGCGCCCGGTTGCTGGACGCGGCAACAGCATTGCTGCGGTCGGGCGGTCCCAGCGCGGTTACCGTGGACGCGGTCACCCGCGGGGCGAACGTCGCACGCGCGACCCTGTACCGGCATTTCCCCAGCGGTAACGACCTGTTGGCGGCGGCGTTCCACAGCCTCATCCCTCCGGCGCCGATGCCGCCGGAGTCCGGTTCGCTGCGGGAGCGCATGGTGGCGCTGGTCCAGGCGCAAGCCGATCTGATCGCCGAGACACCGGTGCTGTTGACGGCGACCTACTGGCTTGCGATGGGCCCGGACATGGAGCGGCTGCCCGGGGTGGCGGGTGACGCCGAGAGTCCGGAGGTGCGCACGCTTCGCGAACGGATCGCCCAGCAGTATGGGGCGCCGTTCGACGCGATCTTCGACAGCCCGGACGCGCAGGCCGAACTCGTTGACGTCGACCGCGCCCAGGCCATCATGTTGTTGATCGGTCCGCTGGTCGCCGGCCGGATCAGCACCCTGGCCGACTTCGACTACCGCGAATGCGCGCGAGCCGCGGTGGACGGCTTCCTGGCCGTGCACCGCAAGCCCATAGCCGAAATCACTTCAGCTCGACCCGAATCGGCAGGTGCTTGAGGCCGCCCACGAAGGTGGTGGCCATCAATTCGGGCGCACCGGCTAGTTCGATGGATTTGATCCGGGGGATCAGTTCGGAGAAGAAGCTGTGCATCTCCATCCGGGCCAGCGAGGCGCCCAGGCAGAAGTGCACACCGTAGCCGAACGACAGGTGCTTGTTCGGGTCGCGGCTGACGTCGAATGTGTCGGCATTGGCGAACACCTCTTCGTCACGGTTGGCCGAAACATAGGCCAGATAAACAGCTTCGCCCTTGGCGATCTTTACGCCGCGCACCTCGGTGTCCTCCTGTGCGGTGCGCATGAACTCCTTGACCGGGACCACCCAGCGGATCATCTCCTCGACCGCGGTACCCATCAGCGACATATCGTTCTGCAACCGGGCCAGCTGGTCGGGGTGCTCGAGCAGGGCCCGCAGGCCGCCGGCGATGCCGGCGCTGGTGGTGTCGTGTCCGGCACTGGCGACGATCACGTAGTAGGACAGCGTGTCCATGTCCGACAGCGGTTCGCCGTTGATCTTGGCGTTGGCGATTGCCGACGCGAGGTCCTCGGTGGGGTTCGCGCGGCGTGAGGCCGTCAGTGCGGAGAAGTAGTTGAAGAAGTCGATCAGCACCGCCAGCATGTCGTCGACGTCGCCGCCACGCTGGAACTCCTCGTCATTGCCGCCGAACATTTCCTGGGTCAGCTTGAGCATCCGGGGGAAGTCCGAGTCCGGGAGTCCCAGCATGGACAGGATGATGTAGAGCGGGTAATTGACCGCGATCTCGGTCATGAAATCGAGCTCCGGGCCCTTCTCGGCCATCTTGTCGACCCAGATCTTGGCCAGCTCGTCGCACCGGGCTTTGAGCGCCTTGAGCACCTTGGGCCGGAACCAGTCCGCGCCGACCTTGCGGACGTCGCGGTGATGGGGGTCGTCCATGTGGATCAAGGTGCGCAGTCCGGTGCCGGCCTCGAGATCGCGAAGCAGCTTGTCGTCGGCCTCGGCGATGGCCAGCAGCGGGCGAGGGTAATTGGTGAACAGGTCGTTCTGCCGCTCGATGTCCATGATGTCGGCGTGCTTGGTGATCGCCCAGAACGGCCGGTAGTCGCCGACCTCGACCCAGGACACCGGCGCGTGAGCGCGCAGGTGGGTCAGCGCTTCGTGGAGCCGCTTCTCGTCGGTGTAGGCCTGCGGGTCGGCCAGCACACGCGCAGCTGGGTCCATGATCCGGGTGGTCATACCGGGTCTCCTAAGCTCACTCATACAAAACTTGACGGGTGTCAGGTTAGTAGTGTGGGCGATCGTCGCCCGGCGGGGAAGGCATTTCGGGCGATTGGGGTCGGAAGTCCTTGCCTCGACTTCCGCGTACTCTCGGTTTCCGTGCTGTCCCGTTCACCCCGTCGACTCCGGGCAGCCGCCGCGGTCCTCATGACCCTGCTATTGGTCGCCGCCTGCGTGAGGCGCGACGGTCAATCCGAACCTGTGCAGGCACCGACCTCCGTGCCCCAGCCGACGGTGGTGCACACTGCCGGCGGTGCGGTTCGAGGCTTCGCCGGCCCGGGATACCGGGTGTTCGACGGTATCCCGTATGCCGCGCCGCCGGTGGGTCCATTGCGCTGGCAGCCGCCGGCACCAGTACTGCCGTGGCCGGGGGTGCGCGACGCCACCAAACCCGGTCTGCGCTGCCCGCAGGACGTCCGCAACGACCCCGACTATGGGCGGCCCACCGGTGAGGACTGCCTCAACCTCAACGTCTGGACGCCCGATGGCGCCACCCCGTCGAACCGGCTGCCGGTAATGGTGTGGATTCACGGCGGCGGGTTCCTCAACGGCAGCGCCGACATCTACGACGCGCGGTGGATGGCGACTCAGGGGGGCATCGTCGTCGTCACGGTCAACTACCGGCTCGGGACGCTGGGATTCCTGGCGCATCCGGCGTTGGGCCTCGGCGGTGACATCGGCAATTACGGCCTGGCCGACCAGCAGGCCGCGCTGCGGTGGGTCCGTGACAACGTCTCCGAATTCGGCGGCGACCCAACCAAAGTGACCATCGCCGGTGAATCCGCCGGCGCGATGTCGGTGTGCGATCATCTCGTCGCGCCGGAATCGGCCGGCCTGTTTCGGGCCGCGATCCTGCAGAGCGGACCTTGTCAGGCGCAGGCTGGCCGCACCGTCGCCGAGCGGGTCAGCGCCGCGTATGCGGCGCATGCCGGCTGCACAGATCCCGCGACGGTCGCGGCATGCCTGCGGTCCTTGCCGGCCAGGGACCTGCAACGCCCGCCGCTCTACGTCGGCCTCGGCCCGGACGAGCTGACCGGGCCGGTGACCGGAACCGTTCGGCTGCCCGTCGACCCGATGACCGAATTCGGCCGCAATCGGGTGCCCCGGACGCCGGTGTTGATCGGCAGCAACAGCGACGAGTTCGCCATGTTCGCCGCAATCGAGTACCTCAAGGAACATCGAATGCGCCGCTACCCGGAGCTGCTGACCCGTGCCTTTGGCGCCGATGCAACCGCGGTGGCGCAGCGCTATCCCGTCGAACGGTTCGGCGGTAACGTTGGCGTGGCTTACTCCGCCGCGGTCACCGACAGCGTATTCGCCTGTCCGGCAGACCGAGTCGCCTCGGACCTGGCGCGCACCGGGCCGGTGTACGGCTATGAATTCAACGACCGAAGCGCGCCCGCTCCCGATGTGCTGCGCCTGGCTCCGTTCCCGGTGGGCGCCAGTCATTCGCTGGAGTTGCGCTATCTGTTCGACGTCGGCGGGGCGCCGCCGCTGGATCCGGCGCAGCGCGCGCTGTCCGACCAGATGGTTGCCTACTGGAGCCAGTTCGTGAAGACCGGAGCGCCTGAGGTGACGGGGGAGCCCGTCTGGCCCCAGCTCGGTGCCGATGCCAGCACGGCGAAGCGGATGTCGCTGCAGACCGGGAAGCTCTCGATCACCACCGACTTCAGCGCCCGCCACCAATGCCCGTTCTGGGCATCGTTGGCCGGGAAGCGCTAGCCGCTCCAGCGCGGGTGGGCGACGACGGCCAGGGCCTCGGCCACATCGGCGGCCAATGCCCGGTGTCGTGAATCGCGGACCCACTGCGCGAAGGCGAAATCTGCTGCCGCAAAGGACAGCTGGACGAGAAGTCCGGGCCGGTTGTCGTCGGCCGGGTCCACCCCCATGCGGGTGGCGACCAACTCGACCAGCCGGGAGCGGTCGGCGGCGGCCAGCAGCGTGGCGCGGTCGAGTAGCTCGGGAGCGGTCAGCATGGCCGCCCGCCATGTCTGTAGATCGGCATCGTCGAACGAACCGACCCGGCTCACGATCGCCGCGGCTAGTGCCGCCTCGGGTGCTTCGCCGGACGGTCGCCGCGCCAACAGCGCCGCGATCGCGGCGTTTCCGCGCTGGACCGCGCCCAGCAGCAGGTCTTCCTTGGTCGCCACATGGCGAAAGAAGGTCCGGGGTGACACCGATGCCTCGGCGGCGATGTCCTCGGTGGTGACGTTGGCGAATCCCCGGGCCGCGAACAGTCGGTAGGCGGCGGCGTGGATGTCCGCGCGCACCTGGGCCCGTTGCCGGTCGCGCAGCGTCGGCGGTCGCTCGGCGGGCGGGGTGGTCACCGGAACGATCCCGTTCCGCCGTCGACGTTGATGGTCTGTGCGGTGAGGTAGGACGCGTCGGCGCTGGCCAGGAAGGCCACCATCGCGCCGATGTCGGAGTGGGTATCGCCGATGCGCCGCAACGGAATACCCTTCACGACCTTGCCGTAGACATCGGGGAACGCGGTACTCCAGTTCGCGACGCCGTCGGAGTTGGCGAACGGGCACACGATCCGAACGTCCTCTGGTCGCCGGTTCCACTGCCGGAGGCATGGTGTCCCGCCGTGGCGAAGGTGGCGTCGAGATCGGTGACCGACAGTGAGATGTTCTGGTTGCCGATGACGGACCGGCGGTACGGCCGGCCCTCGGCTCCCAGCGACAGCAGTTCGAGCATGCCCCCGCCGATCAGGCCCCCGACAACGCGGCCCTGGTGTCCGGCGTCGCCGCCGAGCGCGTGATCGAAGGGCGCGCCGGTCATCGTCTGGTCGAACACCACGTCCATGCCGAGCAGCCCGCGGTGGAACTGCAATGCCTGGTCCATATCGGTCACCCGACCACCAGGTGGGAAAATCGAAGGTCGCCAAGGGCTTCCATGTCTTACCCGGCCAGGTCGGGGGCGGCGCGGCCGGCGATCAGCGGCAGGTCCAGGTAGGTCTTGATCCCCGGCGCGGCCTCGCAGACGTAGGGGATCGCGCTGATGCAGTGGTTGGCGGTGGCGACCACACCCGGGTTGCGCTCCAGGCCTTCGGCCACGGTCTCCGGTTGCAGGCCTTTGAAGGTCAGCGAGACGCTGGGATCGCCGGTGACCTCCACCTCGAAGCGTTCCCCCTCGTCGCCCAGCGTCCACGGCGGGTCCAGCTCCACCTCGCACATCAACCAGTTGACCGCGGCCGTGACGACCGGTTTGTCGTCGACGATCGCCTCCCACTGGAACCGGCGGGCCGCGACGGTGCCGGCCTCCATGGGCACGACGAGTTCGTCGGTCCCGGTGACTGCAACGGCGACCTCCTGGGTGGATCGAATTCGCGGCTCGGCACGGAAGCCCAACTGGTCGGTGACCATTCGGACCGAAGCTTTGAACCCGGCCTCCAGCAGCGCGGCGATAGGCCCGCTCATCGCCTGCTCGGGGGGCAACCCGAAGCCCATCACCTCCCGCACCACGAGTGGGGCGTTGTAGGTGCGGATGTCGGAGAACTCCTCGGCCCGGACGTGGGTGATCGCCGAGGTCAGCGAAGAAACCATGAGCGGGAAGCGCTCGGTGATCCCGCCTGGATGGATGCCAGAGCCGTGCAATGTGGCGTTGCCGGCGGTGCAGGCCTCTTCGATGGCCTGCACCGCTGGACTCTGCCGGTCGGGGTAAACCCAGCCGACCGGGGTCACCACGCTTTTGCCCGACCGCAGGATCTTGATGACGACCTCGTCGTCGGGCAGCAGTGGGGAATACATGACGCAGTCGGCGTCCAGCGCCAGCAGTTCGTCGATATCGGTCGTCGCGGTGACCCCAATAGGGGAGTCGCCGATCAGCTCACCAACGTCGCGCCCGTTCTTGTCGGCGCTGTGCACCCAACAGCCCACGAGCTCGAGTTCGGGGTGGCGCAGGACGCCCTGGATGGCTGCCTTGCCGACGCCGCCGGTTGCCCACTGAATCACGCGATACATCGCGGCATCGTATGCCGAGTTGGCAGTAACTGTCATCAACTTCGTACTGGTGTCACCCACGTGGTGATGTCGGCGTGGGCGACCTCGGTGTCGTTGCGGTCGAACACCCCGACTGCGACGGTGACCTCGGTGCCGTCGCCTATCTGATCCGGCAGCGTCAGGTGGGCGCGAGCCCGCAACGCGGTGGTGGCCTTGTGTAGGTACTGCACGGTCATCGCCTTGGGGATCCACCGGTGATCCGTCGCGAGGGTGGCCTCCATCGCCATTCCCATCGCGAGTTCGGCCGCATTGCACATCGCAATGGCGTGCACGGTCCCCAGATGGTTGTGGACCATGATCCAGTTCGGAACGCTCACCTCGGCGTACCCGGGTTCCATGACGACGACCCGGGGCAGGACGGTCGCGAAGTAGGGCACCCGCAGCACGGCGGCTGCCGAGAAGATCCGGCTCCCGCCCGGCCGGCCGGCCAGGCGTTGCCAGGCCCGGAATGTTGAGGTCATCGCAGCCATGGGCGCCGACCTTACTCTGCGGTAAGATCAGTGCTCCGGCCCGGCGACGGCACCCTCCCCGGACCGGCGCTGAGCAGGCCATGCAGCAAATCGGGCCGGGCTCCGGTCGGATTTGGCTGGTGCTGCGACCTGATTTGGCTGGTGCCGGGATCTAAGGCATACTGTTCGGGTTGCCTTGAGCCGGGTTCGCCCCCATTCGGGAGCGTGCCGCCCAAGGTGTACGACCGGCGCCCACACGGGCGCGTCCGGTCCCATCCTCGGAGCGTGACGGATTTACTCCGCCCCTGCGAGGCTGCGTGAAGGCGACACGCCCGACCGCGGGGGCCGGTGCACCAGGACAGGTAAAGAGCGGCGGCGACAGCCAGCGCTGGGTGTTCGGCCAAAAGGCCGGGCATACGCAGCGCATGACCACCGTGTCCCCTTGCGGGGACCAAGCAGGAATGAAGGTAGGAGAAGCGTGGCGGGACAAAAGATCCGCATCAGGCTCAAGGCCTACGACCACGAGGCCATTGATGCCTCGGCGCGCAAGATCGTGGAGACGGTCACCCGTACCGGTGCGAGCGTTATTGGTCCGGTGCCGCTGCCGACGGAAAAGAATGTGTACTGCGTCATCCGCTCCCCGCACAAGTACAAAGACTCGCGGGAGCACTTCGAGATGCGCACACATAAGCGACTCATCGACATCCTCGACCCGACGCCGAAGACCGTTGACGCCTTGATGCGCATCGATCTGCCGGCCAGCGTCGACGTGAATATCCAGTAGTAGGGGAGTCGACGAATAATGGCGAGAAAAGGCATTCTGGGCACCAAGCTGGGCATGACCCAGGTGTTCGACGAGAACAACCGGGTTGTCCCGGTCACGGTCGTCAAGGCCGGACCCAACGTGGTGACCCGCATCCGCACGCCTGAGCGTGACGGCTACAGCGCAGTGCAGCTGGCCTACGGCGAGATCAGCCCCCGCAAGGTGAACAAGCCGGTGTCCGGTCAGTTCGCCGCCGCCGGGGTCAACCCGCGCCGGCATCTGGCCGAGCTGCGTCTCGATGACGAGGCCGCGGCTGCCGAGTACGAGGTCGGCCAGGAGCTGACGGCGGAGATCTTCGCCGACGGCACCTATGTCGACGTCACCGGCACATCCAAGGGCAAGGGCTTCGCCGGCACCATGAAGCGTCACGGCTTCAAGGGCCAGGGCGCCAGCCACGGTGCCCAGGCAGTGCACCGCCGGCCAGGCTCGATCGGTGGCTGCGCCACCCCGGGCCGCGTCTTCAAGGGCACGCGGATGTCGGGCCGGATGGGCAGTGACCGCGTCACCACGCAGAACCTGTTGGTCCACAAGGTCGACGCCGAAAACGGCGTGCTGCTGATCAAGGGCGCAGTCCCCGGGCGCACCGGTGGGCTCGTCGTGGTTCGCACGGCAGTCAAACGAGGTGAGAAGTGACTCTGAAGATTGACGTCCATACTCCGGGCGGCAAGAAGGACGGGAGCATCGAGCTTCCCGCCGAGCTGTTCGACGTGGAACCCAACATCGCGCTGATGCACCAGGTGGTCAACGCGCAGCTGGCGGCCAAGCGTCAAGGCACCCACGCGACCAAGACTCGCGCCCAGGTGTCCGGCGGCGGCAAGAAGCCCTACCGGCAGAAGGGAACCGGTCGTGCCCGTCAGGGTTCGACCCGCGCCCCGCAGTTCACCGGTGGTGGCGTCGTGCACGGCCCGCAGCCGCGCGACTACAGCCAGCGCACCCCGAAGAAGATGATCGCCGCCGCGCTGCGCGGCGCGTTGTCGGACCGGGCGCGCAACGAGCGGATCCACGCGGTGACCGAGCTGGTGAGCGGGCAGACCCCGTCGACCAAGAGCGCCAAGGCGTTCCTGGCGACGCTGACCGAGAACTCCAAGGTGCTGATCGTCATCGGTCGCAGCGACGAGGTCGGCACCAAGAGCGTGCGCAACCTTCCCGGTGTGCACGTGATCTCGCCGGATCAGCTCAACACCTACGACGTGCTCAACGCCGACGACATTGTGTTCAGCGTGGAAGCGCTGGACGCCTACATCGGCTCCAACACCAAGCAGGAGCAGGAGGTTTCGGCCTGATGGTGAACATCACTGACCCCCGCGACATCATCCTGGCGCCGGTCATCTCCGAGAAGTCCTACGGGCTGATCGAGGACAACGTCTACACGTTCATCGTTCGCCCCGATTCGAACAAGACCCAGATCAAGATCGCTATCGAGAAGATCTTCAAGGTCAAGGTCGACTCGGTGAACACCGCTAACCGGCAGGGCAAGCGCAAGCGCACCCGCGCCGGATACGGCACGCGTAAGAGCACCAAGCGCGCGATCGTGACCCTGGCCCCCGGCAGCAAGCCGATCGACCTCTTCGGAGCACCGGCCTAAAGCCGGCAACGAAAGAACTCAGGAAAAGATATGGGAATTCGCAAGTACAAGCCGACGACCCCCGGTCGCCGCGGTGCCAGCGTCTCCGATTTCGCCGAGATCACTCGCTCGACTCCGGAGAAGTCGCTGATCCGTCCGCTGCACAGCACGGGTGGACGCAACGCGCATGGCCGAATCACCACCCGGCACAAGGGTGGCGGGCACAAGCGCGCCTACCGGGTGATCGACTTTCGGCGTAACGACAAAGACGGCGTCAACGCCAAGGTCGCGCACATCGAGTACGACCCCAACCGCACGGCGAACATCGCACTGTTGCACTTCCTGGACGGCGAGAAGCGCTACATCATTGCGCCGCAGGGTCTTTCGCAGGGCGACATCGTGGAGTCGGGCGCCAACGCCGACATCAAGCCCGGTAACAACCTGCCGCTGCGCAACATCCCGGCCGGTACCGTGATCCACGCCGTTGAGCTGCGTCCCGGTGGCGGTGCCAAGCTGGCCCGCTCGGCCGGCTCGAGCATCCAGCTGCTGGGCAAGGAAGGCGCCTACGCCTCCCTGCGTATGCCCTCGGGTGAAATCCGCCGCGTCGACGTGCGCTGCCGCGCCACCGTCGGTGAGGTCGGCAACGCCGAGCAGGCCAACATCAACTGGGGCAAAGCGGGCCGCATGCGGTGGAAGGGCAAGCGCCCGACCGTCCGTGGTGTGGTGATGAACCCGGTCGACCACCCGCATGGTGGCGGCGAGGGCAAGACCTCCGGTGGTCGCCACCCGGTCAGCCCCTGGGGTAAGCCTGAGGGCCGTACCCGCAAGCCAAACAAGCCGAGCGACAAGCTCATCGTCCGTCGCCGGCGCACCGGCAAGAAGCGCTAGGAGTAGATAGCGATGCCACGCAGCCTGAAAAAGGGTCCGTTCGTCGACGACCATCTGCTCAAGAAGGTCGACGTCCAGAACGAGAAGAGCACCAAGCAGGTCATCAAGACCTGGTCGCGTCGTTCGACCATCATCCCGGACTTCATCGGTCACACCTTCGCCGTCCACGACGGTCGCAAGCATGTGCCGGTGTTCGTCACCGAGGCGATGGTCGGCCACAAGTTGGGCGAGTTCGCACCGACGCGCACATTCAAGGGTCACATCAAGGACGACCGGAAGAGTAAGCGGCGATGACGACGACTGAATTTCCTTCCGCCACTGCTGTTGCGAAATATGTGGGGATCTCGGCCAGCAAGGCGCGCCGAGTGATCAACCTGGTTCGCGGCAAGTCGGTAGAAGAGGCGCTGGACATCCTGCGCTGGGCGCCCCAGCAGGCGAGCGAGCCGGTCGCCAAGGTGATCGCCTCGGCCGCCGCCAATGCGCAGAACAACAACGGCCTTGACCCGGCGACCCTGGTGGTCGCCACCGTCATGGCCGACGAGGGCCCGACCGCCAAGCGCATCCGGCCACGCGCGCAGGGTCGTGCGTACCGGATCCGCAAGCGCACCAGCCACATCACCGTGGTCGTTGAGAGCCGTCCGGCTCGTAACGAGCGTGCATCGGCCTCGGCCAGTGCCGCTCGCTCGCGGCGCGCCCAGGGCAGCAAGGCCGCTTCGGGCAGCGTGAAGAAGGCGGCCACGAAGGCTCCGGCCGCCAAGAAGACGGCCGACCAGACGAAGGAGGGCTCGGAGTAGTGGGCCAGAAAATCAATCCCCACGGCTTCCGGCTCGGTATCACCACCGACTGGAAGTCCCGGTGGTACGCCGACAAGCAGTACGCCGACTACGTCAAGGAAGACGTGGCGATCCGGCGGCTGCTGGCCACCGGACTCGAGCGCGCCGGCATCGCCGACGTGGAAATCGAGCGCACCCGTGACCGGGTCCGCGTTGACATCCACACCGCGCGTCCGGGCATCGTCATCGGCCGCCGCGGCACCGAAGCCGACCGCATCCGCACCGACCTGGAGAAGCTGACCGGCAAGCAGGTCCAGCTGAACATCCTCGAGGTCAAGAACCCCGAGTCGGTGGCACAGCTGGTCGCCCAGGGTGTCGCCGAGCAGCTGTCCAACCGTGTGGCGTTCCGCCGTGCGATGCGCAAGGCCATCCAGTCGGCCATGCGGCAGCCCAACGTCAAGGGCATCCGCGTGCAGTGCTCGGGCCGCCTCGGCGGCGCCGAGATGAGCCGGTCGGAGTTCTACCGCGAAGGTCGTGTGCCGCTGCACACGCTGCGCGCCGACATCGACTACGGGCTGTACGAGGCCAAGACCACGTTCGGTCGTATCGGTGTGAAGGTGTGGATCTACAAGGGCGACATCGTCGGTGGCAAGCGTGAGCTGTCCGCCGCCGCACCTGCCGCCGATCGTCCGCGTCGCGAGCGTCCGACGGGCACCCGCCCGCGCCGCAGCGGTGCATCGGGCACCACCGCGACGAGCACCGAAGCCGGTCGCGCCGCTACCGAGGAGACCGCGGAGTCCGCGGTTCCGATGACGGCGGAGGCTCCGGCTGTCGAGGCGCCCGTCGCTGAGACCACGGAGAGCTAGATCATGCTTATTCCCCGCAAAGTCAAGCACCGCAAGCAACACCACCCCAAGCAGCGTGGTATTGCCAGCGGCGGCACGTCGGTGACGTTCGGCGACTACGGCATCCAGGCACTGGAGCACGCTTACGTCACCAACCGGCAGATCGAGTCCGCTCGTATCGCCATCAACCGGCACATCAAGCGTGGCGGCAAGGTGTGGATCAACATCTTCCCGGACCGTCCGCTGACCAAGAAGCCGGCTGAAACCCGCATGGGATCCGGTAAAGGCAGCCCCGAGTGGTGGGTGTCGAACGTCAAGCCGGGCCGCGTGCTGTTCGAGTTGAGTTACCCCGATGAGAAGATCGCCCGGGAAGCACTGACCCGCGCGATCCACAAGCTGCCGATCAAGGCACGCATCGTGACCCGAGAGGAGCAGTTCTGATGGCCGTGGGCGTCAGCGCCGGCGAACTGCGCGAACTGACCGACGACGAGTTGGCCGACAAGCTGCGTGAGTCGAAGGAAGAGCTGTTCAACCTGCGCTTCCAGATGGCCACCGGGCAGCTGGACAACAACCGCCGACTGCGCACCGTGCGTCAAGAGATTGCGCGCATCTACACGGTGCTGCGTGAACGTGAACTGGGTCTGGCCTCCGGACCCGCTGGTGAGGAATCGTGATGGCAGAAACTAAGGGCCCCAGCTACACCCCGCGTACGGAGACGCCCCGCAACCGTCGTAAGACGGCGATCGGCTACGTCGTGAGCGACAAGATGGAGAAGACCATCGTCGTCGAGCTCGAGTCGCGTGTGCAGCACCCGAAGTACGGCAAGATCATCCGTACGACCAAGAAGGTCAAGGCACATGACGAGGACGGTGTCGCCGGTGTCGGCGACCGGGTCTCGTTGATGGAGACCCGACCGCTGTCGGCCACCAAGCGCTGGCGGCTCGTCGACGTCCTCGAGAAAGCCAAGTAGCTTCCGAAGCATCTAAAACCTACCGCCGGCATTGTCCGGCGGTAGGTTTTAATTGCGCTGACGTAGATTTCTGGTTCGCGGATGTCAGGAGATCGAACTGCCTACGATTCGTGCGATGCGGTGGTCAGCAATACGTCGGCTCGGGGCGGCAGCAGGCGTTGTTGCCACATTGCTGTGGACGGCACCATGCGCGTTCGCTGAGCCCGATCGTCCGCCCGCCGACATCGGGGGCGCGGTCCTCACCGCCCCGACCTTGTCGTTCACCGACCTGGGTGCGAACAGCACCGTCTCCTTCTACGGCGGCACGAGTTCGGCTGAGGTCTCGTTTCCGGTACCCGCTGGTTTGACCCCGACGGCGCTGAACGTCACCCTCGACCTGCCGTTCAACATCCGCTCCGGGCAGGTCACCGCGAGCCAGGGTGACGTTCTGGTCAGCAAACAGGGATTGCCGGTGGTTGACCTCGCGCCGCTGGTCATTCCGCTGTCCGGAGTCCGGGTCGTCGGTGATGTAGCCACGGTCACACTGACCCTCGCGGCCCGGCCGGACGACGGCTATTGCCTGGACCGGCTCAATCCGATCAACCTGATCAACGGCTCGGTCACCTTCGCCGGCGCCGAGATCCCGCCGACCACCGTGGCGGACTTCCTGCCCCCTCTGCTGCGCAAGCTCACCATCGGCGTGCCGGCCAGCCCGTCACGGGCAGAGTCCGACGCTGCTGTGCAGCTCGCCGCGGCGCTGGTGAAGCGCTACGGCAGCCAGCTCAACGACATCGCGGTCGTCTCGCTTCCTGACGGTGCAACGGGGATTCCCCTCCCCGGTGCACCGTTGGAACGCCAGGTCGTCATCAAAGAAGGCCCGGATGAAGCCGTCGCGCTGTCCGGCACGGTGGGCGTTCCGCAGCTGGTGATATCCGGGCCTGCGAACAAGCTCACCAATGAGACCCGGCTTCTCACCGATGGCGCGTTGAACCTGGCGGCGGCACCGCGCGTGGTTCCCGACAATCTGGGCTCGGCTCGGTTGCTTCGGCTGCCGGGTGACCAGACGACGGTGGCGCAGTTGGGCCGGACGAATCTGACTTCCACCGCGGAATCTCCCCAGGTGAACATCGGGCTCGACCAGACCCGGTTCGGGCGCCCGGTGCAGGGGATCCGCGTGCACTTGGCGGGCACCTACACGCCGCTTCCAAGCACCTACGGCTCGCAGGTCACCGCCTCCGTCAACGGTGAGGTCATCGATTCCTGGCCCACCGATGCGGCCGGTTCCATCGACCGCTGGGTCGACGTACCCGACCGGTTGTTGGCCCGCTACACCGAGCTGCAGGTGGCGGTGAACACCACCGGCGACCGCGGCGGCTGCGACGACTACCGCCCGATGACGCTAACCATCGCAGGCAGCAGCGTCGTGCAGAGCAGCCCGGCCGTTCCGCCCATTCCGCCCGGCTTCGGCTCGCTGCCGCAGGCGCTGATGCCCACCATTCAGGTCGGTATCGGCAAGGACGCGTTCACCGACACCGTGCGCGCCAGCCAGATTGTCGTCGGCCTGCAACGCCTCAGTGCCCTTCCGCTGCGTACGGCGGTGACCTCGTTGGATCAAGCCCTTGCCAGCCAGGACCCGGCCGTCTTGATCAGCGCCGACGGGTGGACCGACAGCTCCATCACCTTGCCGGTCAGCGCCAATGCCGGCCGCATCACGCTGGCCGGCCAGGGTCCCGACGACGAGACCAGCCTCACCCTCGACCCGGGCGTGCGGTTCGGGTCGCTGCAGACGGTGTTCGACGGACATCGCTCCCTGCTCATCGCGACGTCGAATGGCGCCCCGGGTGAGCTCGACGGGCTGTTGCGGTGGCTGAACGCGGACCGCTCTCGGTGGTCACAGTTGCGCGGCAGCGCCATCGTGGCCATCGCCGGGCGCACGCCCGCGATGGTGGCGGGTCGCACCCCGGTCAGCGTCTACGGTCCGGACGCGCCGGCACCCCAGGCCAGCGCGACGGCATCAGGTCGCTACCGCTACGACTCCGCCTGGTGGGTCGCAGCGGCGGTGGTCGGCGTGGCGGCCGCGGGGGTCGGCGCAATCGTCATCAGTGCCCGGCGCTCACCGGACGCCAGCTCCAACCATCGCCGGGGCAGCTGAGCCGTCGTCGTCCGGCGCTCGACACAGCTGATTCTTAGCTGGTACACGTAATGTCCGGTCGACTCGACGATTGGGGAGAGCGTATGGCGACGGCATTCAACGGCAAGATCG
Organism: Mycolicibacterium sp. CH28; assembly: GCF_004745805.1. Taxonomy (GTDB): domain Bacteria; phylum Actinomycetota; class Actinomycetes; order Mycobacteriales; family Mycobacteriaceae; genus Mycobacterium. The sequence continues at coordinate 104,243 of NZ_SRLQ01000014.1, forward strand.
AACTGGACATTCGTGATTCCGAGCCCGACTGGGGCCCGTACGAGGCGCCCACCGCGGCGGAGGGCGCGCCCAACGTGCTCTACCTGGTGTGGGACGACATCGGCATCGCGACCTGGGACTGCTTCGGTGGCCTGGTGCAGATGCCGGCCATGTCCCGGATTGCCGAGCGGGGTGTGCGGCTGTCGCAGTTTCACACCACCGCGCTGTGTTCGCCGACCCGCGCGTCTCTACTGACCGGCCGCAACGCCACGACGGTGGGTATGGCGATGGTGGAGGAGTTCACCGAGGGCTTTCCCGGCAACAACGGACGCATTCCCGATGACACCGCGCTGATCTCGGAGGTGCTCGCGGAGCGGGGCTACAACACCTACTGCGTCGGCAAGTGGCATCTGACCCCGATCGAGGAGTCCAACCTCGCCGCCACCCGCCGGCATTGGCCGCTCTCGCGCGGCTTCGAGAGGTTCTACGGATTTCTGGGCGGAGAGACCGACCAGTGGTACCCCGAGCTGGTCTACGACAACCATCCCGTGGAGGCGCCGGCCACCCCGGACGAGGGATATCACCTCTCGAAAGACCTGGCGGACAAGACGATCGAGTTCATCAGCGACTCGACGATGGTCGCTCCGGACAAGCCTTGGTTCACCTATCTGTGCCCTGGTGCCGGGCATGCCCCGCACCACATCTTCAAGGAGTGGGCCGACCGCTACGCCGGCACCTTCGACATGGGCTACGAGCGCTACCGCGACATCGTGCTGGAGAACCAGAAGAAGCTCGGGATCGTGCCGCCCGAGGCCGAACTGTCTGCGGTGAACCCCTACGGCGACGTCACTGGACCCAACGGCGAGCCGTGGCCGCTGCAGGACACCGTGCGGCCATGGGATTCGTTGTCCGACGAGGAGAAGCGGCTGTTCGCCCGGATGGCCGAGGTGTTCGCCGGTTTCCTGTCTTACACCGACGCCCAGATCGGCCGAGTCCTGGACTATCTGGAGGATTCGGGGCAGCTGCACAACACGATCATCGTGGTGATCTGTGACAACGGCGCCAGCGGTGAAGGCGGGCCCAACGGCTCGGTCAACGAAGCCAAGTTCTTCAACGGCTACATCGACACCGTCGAGGACAGCATGCGGTTCTTCGACGAACTGGGCGGTCCGACCACCTACAACCACTACCCGATCGGGTGGGCGATGGCGTTCAACACGCCATACAAGCTCTACAAGCGTTACGCCTCGCATGAGGGGGGTATCGCCGACAGCGCAATTGTGTCCTGGCCCAACGGCATTGCCGCTCACGGCGAGGTTCGCGACAACTACGTCAACGTCTGCGACATCACCCCGACGATCTATGAGCTGTTGGGCATCACCGAGCCGGACACCGTCAAGGGCATTCCGCAGAAGCCGCTCGACGGCGTGAGTTTCAAAGCAGCCCTTGCTGATCCGACAGCGGAGACCGGTAAGGAAACGCAGTTCTACACCATGCTGGGTACTCGCGGCATCTGGCACAAGGGCTGGTTCGCCAACACCGTGCACCCGGCGGCCCCGTCTGGCTGGTCGCATTTCGATCAGGATCGCTGGGAGCTCTTCCACATCGCCGAGGACCGCAGCCAATGTCACGACCTGGCCGGCGAGCACCCGGACAAGCTCGCCGAGTTGCAGGCGCTGTGGTTTTCGGAGGCCGAGAAGTTCAACGGGCTACCACTATCGGACCTCAACGTGTTCGAGATGGTGGGCCGGTGGCGCCCGGGCATGGCCGGTGACCGGTCGCAGTACGTCTACTACCCGCACACGGCTGCAGTGCCGATGGGCGCGTGCGTGATGATCGGCGGTCGCTCCTTCTCCGTCCTGGCCGAGGTGAGCATCGACGGGCCCGAGGTCGAGGGCATGTTGCTCAAACAGGGCGCGGGCCACGGCGGGTACGCGTTGTTCGTGGCCGATGGCCGGCTGCAGTTCGTCTACAACTTCTTCGGCGAAGAGGAGCAGCGCCTGATCGCACCGGACCCGGTGCCGGTCGGCGACCACATCCTGGGTGTCGGATACGCCAGGACGGGCACGGTCGAGGGCAGCCACACCCCGGTGGGTGATGCCACCCTGTACGTCGACGGCGCCGCGGTGGCGACGCTGGCGGGCGTCAAGGCGCACCCGTTCACCTTTGGGCTCGCCGGTGGCGGGGTCAGCGTCGGCCGCAATCTGGGGCAGCCGGTGTCGGTGGCCTACCGGGCGCCGTTCGACTTCCGCGGCGGATCGATCGCCAGGGTGATCGTCGATGTATCCGGCACGCCCTACGTCGACGCCGAGCGTGAACTCGCGGTGGCCTTCGCCAAGGACTGACAGCCACGTCATACTAGGAAGGTGACTCGGCTGGTGTGGACCGCTGCGGCGGTGGTCGTGCTGGCCGTTCCCGGTATTGCCGCATGTGCGCACGACAGTGACGGGACGGCGGTGCGGGCCAAGGCATCGATCTCGAAGACCGCGTCGCCGACCGCTCCCGCGTCGGCCGACTCGAGAGACGCCCCCGAATCGGCGGAGCCGGGTGTACTGGAAACCACCCGCGAACCGGTGCCGCCCAATGCGCTGGTGTGTCTGCAGGCCCCGACCGGGCAGACGGCGGTCGCCACCGTCGCCGACCCGGCCGCACCGCGGATCACGGTGGCGATGCCGCAGGGATGGTCGGCGAGCCCGGGCAGCGGTGACGTCGGTGCGCTGCTGGCCGGTCCCGACGAGATGGTCGCCGAGGTCACCATCACGGCCACGCCGATGGACGCGGCCGGCGCCTTCACGCGGTACGCCGACGACGTGATGGCCAAGTATCCGATCAGCACGCTGAGCCTGTTGCCCGCCGACTTCTGCGGGTACAGCGGACAGAAACTGATGGGCACCTGGGCGCAGGATCCCGACCAGTCCCTCGAATACCGGGATCGCATCGCCCACATCTGGACCAACGGCAAGAATTACTTGGTTGCCATCCACGTCGAGGCGCCCTCGGGGACACCGGGTTTCGACACTGCCGCGTCGGTGTTGACCGGCGAATTCAGCATCGTCATACCCTGAAGCCATGCTCACCGAGCTCGTAGAGGTGCCTGGCGGCTCGTTCCGGATGGGATCCACCAGCTTCTATCCCGAGGAAGCACCGATCCACACCGCGACGGTGAGTGCGTTCGGGATCGAACGCCACCCGGTGACCAATGCACAGTTCGCCGAGTTCGTCGCCGCCACCGGCTACCGCACCGTCGCAGAACGCCCCCTGGATCCAGCGCTGTATCCGGGCGTCGCCGAGGCCGACCTGCTGCCCGGCGCACTGATCTTCCGTCCCACTCCTGGCCCGGTCGACCTGCGTGACTGGCGGCAATGGTGGGACTGGGCCCCCGGCGCGCACTGGCGCCAGCCGTTCGGTCCCGGCAGTGGCGTCGACGACAAGCCGGAGCATCCCGTCGTGCAGGTGGCCTACCCGGACGCGGCGGCCTACGCAGCCTGGGCCGGGCGCCGGCTACCCACCGAGGCCGAGTTCGAGTACGCGGCGCGGGCCGGCTGCGACACCACCTACGCCTGGGGCGACGAGCCGACCGTCGCCGGACAGCTGATGGCCAACACCTGGCAGGGCCGGTTTCCCTATCGCAATGACGGCGCGCTGGGGTGGGTCGGTACCTCACCGGTGGGTACCTTCCCACCGAACGCCTGGGGCCTGGTGGACATGATCGGCAACGTGTGGGAGTGGACGACCACGCCGTTCTCGGCGCACCACCTCGGGGAGCAGGCCAGCTCCTGCTGCCCGCCGCCGGCCAACCCCGACCCGAGCGTCAGCCAGACCCTCAAGGGTGGCTCGCACCTGTGTGCGCCGGAATACTGCCACCGCTATCGGCCGGCGGCGCGCTCGCCGCAGTCGCAGGACAGCTCCACCACGCATATCGGGTTCCGCTGCGTGGTCAGCCGCTGAGTCGGTCGGTGTGCAGGTGCCGGTGGCCTACCACGATCACCGACACCGTTAGCGCGGCCGCCACACCGTAGGGGACCGCCATGTGGATCCGCAGGGTCAGCGCCCCGGTGACGGCGCCCAGGAAGATCATCACGATGGCGCCGGCGCGCCGGTTGGCGAGCGAACCGGACGGCCCGCGCACCCAGGTCTCACCGGCAAGAGCGGTCAATGTCGAGGTGACCACCACGGTCGTCATGTCCGGTATGGCCAGGGCCCGCGCGACGACCGCCTGTTGACCCATCACCGCCGCAGTAGCGGCCGCCATGACGACCCCGAGCACCGGTGCGACGTCGTCATTGCCGGCAACGGCCGCGACGACGGTGAGCGCCACCAGTACCGTGGCGCCCAGCGACAGTAGGGCGGTGATGCGGTCGTGCCACCCCTGCGGTCCGTGCGGTGGCCGGCGCAGGTACAGCCCGGCCGCGAATGCGGCCAGGGTGAACGCCGCCAGCGCCACCGACGGCCCGAGCACCGGCAGCTCGTCGGAGCCGGCTACGCCCATGCCGAGGATCACGATGTTGCCGGTCATGTTGCCGGTGAAGACGCGATCCAGACCCAGATAGCCCACCGCGTCGACGACGCCGGTCACGAACGTCAGGGCGATCATCGCCGCCAGGGCCAGTCGCTGCCGGTCGGTGGCCAGCGTCCTCACCAGACGAGGATGGCGAAGACGGTGCACAGCACCAGGCCGGTGACGACCGGAAGGAAACACTTCCGGGCCAGGCTCAGCACCGGCACCCGGGCGAAACCGGCGACGGCCACCAGCGACGACCACGCCACCAAGGTGCCGCCGCCCGACCAGATGTTGCCCATCTGACCGATCGCCGCCAGCGTCGAGGGGTCCATGTGGACGGCCGGACCGAGCGCGCCGGCCAGCGAGCCGGTCAACGGCAGACCCGAGAAGCCGGAACCCTCGAGTCCGGCGATGAGCCCCACCAGGAGCACCGCGAAGGCGGTGACGAACGGGTTGGGGGACAGGTGTGACTGGGCGGCGTTGATGAGGTCGAACAGGAAGGCCGGCCCTTTGGCGTCGTCGGCCAGCCCGAGGATGGGCCCGGAGAACTCACCGTTGCCGATGAAGAAGAACCCCGCGATCGGCAGGACGATCCCCATCGCCTTGAACGCGAACACCAAGCCGTCCACGACGTGCGCCGACGAGGATTCGAGGAAGTCCCGCTTGTCGTTGGCGGCGGAGGCGGCGAACAGGATCAGCGCCGCGATACCGCCGACGATGGCCGCGGCTTCGCCGCTACCCAGCGAAGGAACCAGTCCGGTGAACTTGCCCAGCATCAGGTACACGATGAGCCCGAGGTAGACGATGGGGACCAGCAAGGCAAACACCTTGGCGCGCAGCGCCTGTGGCTCCGATGCGGTGTGCAGTGTCTGGGGACGCGCCAGGACGGCGGTTGCCGCGGTCGTCGGAGCGGTGCCGCTGTCGGGCATTGGAGCGGCGGCCGGGCGTGCGCCGGCGTCCGGCTCCGGGGTGTCGGACTGCTCGGCCAGCAGATGGTCTGCTTTGTCTTCCCACTCGGCGAGGAGTTCCGCCGACGGCTTGCGCCAGGTTCGCCGCTGCAATGCGAAGGTGATCACCAGTGCGGTCACACCGACGATCAGCGAGAGGACGAGCGCCTTGTCGGCCACGACATCCGGGTCTGCGCCGGCGGCTTTGGCCGATATCCCCGGCGCTACCTTCATGATGTAGTCCGACGACAGGGCCATGCCCTGGCCCGTGATGGCCACGACCATGCCGACCGACAATGGCGAAAGGCCGGCCCGGATCGCGACTGGGATCAGCACCGCACCGACCAGCGGGACTGCGGGAGTCGGCCAGAAGAACAGCGAGATCACGTAGGTGACGACGGCCAGCACGATGAAACTACTTGTCCCATTGCGCATCACACGGCGAAACGGTGTGACCATCAACCGGTCGGCGCCCATCTGGCGAAGCGCCCCGAGCATCGCCGTCACCAGCGCGATGATAAGGAAGATGTTGAACAGTTCCTTGGCGGCGGTCAGGCTGGCGTTGAACACCGATGCCAGGCCGGTCACGACGCTGCCCGAGAAGGCCCACGCAGTGAGCAGGGTGGCCGTCACCGCGGGCACCACGATGTTCTTGCGCACTGCCATCGTCGCCAGGATCACCAGGATCCCGGCGAGATAGACCCAGTGCGCGGCGCTCAGGTGTACATCCATGCCAACGGTTCCTTACGTCGAAACTGGCTGCGGGCTGTGCAGCCGATTGGGAGAATGGTGGGCGCGCTCACCACCTGGGTCAACGCCAACAGTGCACAGCCGCCACGCCCCTACCCTGTGCAATATGTTGGCCTCTTGACGCGGGCATATCCCCGTGTTTCCGTCGCGTAACAATCCGCTGGGAATCCCGCCGCGTAGTGCACTTCGCCCAGTGACGCACCGCAACTGGTGTGCATCATGGCCCATGCCGAAGGCTCGTGCGGCGACCGCCCCAATGACACAGTGGAGGCCATCCCAGGACCCTTCCCGACAGAACGGCACCGGCGACGATGACGGACCTATCTGCCCCACCGGCTGACGCACAGCGTGAAGCGGGTACTCCGCTCGGCTTGACCGCGGTGCTGGCCGGGACCCTCGTCGGGACCGTGAGCAACAATGTCGTCAACGTGCCGCTGACCGCGATTCTCACCGATTTCGGGGCGCCGCTGGGCGGCGGGGTGTTCGTCGTGGTCGGTTTTCTGCTTGCGTTGGCGGCCGCGATGCCGCTGGTGGGATGGATCGGTGACCGCTTCGGCCTGCGTCGGGTGTATTGCGTCGCGCTGCTGGGCACCGCGGCGTGTGCCGTCGGTGCGGCGACCGCACCCTCGCTGCCGGTGCTGATCGTGTGGCGCACCCTCGGTGGTGCCGCGGCCGCAGCGTTCGCACCGGCTGCGATGGGTCTGATCCGTTGGATGTTCGATGCGCGTCGGCGTGCCACGGCGATCGGAGCCTGGGCGTCGGTCAACGGCATGGGGCAGGCCATCGGGCCGACGATGGGTGGTGTGCTCGCCGACGCGTGGGGTTGGCGATGGGTGTTCGTGCCGCTGGTCCCGGTGGCGTTGATCGGCTTCGCCGGCGTATTGCGTTATGTGCCGGCGGTGCCCGGCCGGCCGATTCCGTTCGACCTCCTCGGCGCGATGGCGCTGACCTTCGGCACCGCGCTGCTGGTGCTGGCGTTGGGCCTGATCTCCTCGCCGGCCGCCCCCCGCTGGCCGGTGATCGGCACGGCTATCGGGGCCGCGTCGATGCTGGTCTGGTTCGTCTGGCATTGCGCGCGGGTGCCCGCCCCGTTCGTCGATGTTCGGCTGGTCGCCGAATCACGCTTCGCCCGAAGCTGTTTGGCGGCCTTTGCACAGATGTTCTGTCTGGGCGCGACGCTGCTGGCCGTGCCGCTGTACCTGACCGCCAATGGTGCTTCCGGTTCGCTGGCCGGCGTGGTGTTGTTCGCCGTGCCGGCGACGATGGCGGTCCTTGGCCCGCTCGTCGGACGCTGCCTGGATCGGCTGCGCCCACGGCGGGTGTTGCGGATCGGACTGGTGGCGCTGGCCGCCACCCAGGCCGCCATGGCCGTCATGGTGTCCGGTCATCGACCTCCGATGGCGGTGTTGCTCGTCGCGCTCGTGTTGACCGGTGCCGGCATTGCGTTGGTGCAGACCCCGGCGGCAACCGGGGCGACACGTTCGCCCGCCGGTGCGCGGGGTACGGGCCTGGGTCTCTACAACCTGATCAGGTTCACCGGATCGGCGATCGGCGCTGCCTGGGTGGCTGTGGCCCTGGATGTTTCGTCGTATCCGACGGTGTTCGTGGTGACGGCCGTCGTGGTGATCGTCGGGCTGGCGGGTTCGTTCGTCGGACCGAACCCCGAACGGGCGTGACTCAGCGGAAGGTGGCTTCTCGATCCACGGCGGCGTGCACCTCGGCGAGCAGATCCAGACGGATCGCCAACCAAGCGGTGAATTGATGCTCAGGCATCCGGATGTCCACCCCCATCAGCCGTGAGATCCGATCCAGTTTTGCCAGCATGGTGTTCCGGTGGACATGCAGGGTGCGTGCGGCGGCATTGATGTTGCCGCCCTGGGCAAGATAGGCGATCAACGTCTCGCCCAAGTCAGGTGCCGTGCGCAGCGGTTCCAGCACTTCCCGCACCAATTGCCGGCCCTGATCGGTATCGGCCACCTGTGCCAACACGGTGAACCCGCGAAGCTCCTGATAGGCCGTCGCGCCGGTGTAGCGAAGCCGTCGGGCGATGCCGAGTGCCACCCGGGATTCTCGATAGCTCTCCCGGACCGCCGCGGCGCCGCGGGCCGGGCGGCTGTGGGCTACCGGCGCCGGGTGGCCCAGCCGGCTCTCCAGTTCGGCGGACATCGCCTGCGCGTACTCGGCCATCTCCTTGTCGGTGGCCGCACCGGGCGGGCTATGCAGGGTGCGCACCACGACCAGGACGTCACCGATCACGGTGACGTAGGTATTCACCGATGGATGCGGCGCCACGCCGGCCGCGTAGCGAGCCAGGCGAATCATGGCCGCCGCCGGGTTGTCGATAGCGGTGGGGACCACCGCGGGGGCCACGAAGACCCCGAACTGTGAGTCCAGGTCGATGTCGTGATGCTCGGCCCTGGCCCGCATGTCGTGTTCGCTGGAGAAGCTGCCATGCACCAGGGCCTGAACGAAATCCCCTCGGGCACGTTCTTCGGCCTCGTCGACGCTGCGCTGGCGTAACATCTCCGAACCGACGATCGCGGTTGCCTGTTCGGTGACGATGATGTGCCGGTCGAGATCGTGGTCACCGGGCCTGGGGCCGGGAACCAGGATCACCACCCAGCCTTCGAGCGTCTTACCCAGGTGGATCGCGCTGGCCACGCAGGTCCAATGGCTGGCGTGCGGCCCAGCGACGGTGCCGACGCGGGTGTGGTGACCGGGCCTTCGCTCGGCGGCCGGGACGTCCGTCGTGAGCAGCCCGATGGTGGGTTCGGCCAGCTGATCGACGCTGTCGGCGGGAAGGCCGTTGTACGCCACCACGTTTCCCTTGGTATCCAGGGCCAGAGCCGGATTGCGGCTGAGGTTGGACACCTCCCGCACGAGGATCTCCAGACCGGCGCCACGGTGGAACAGCCCGGCCAGCGAGCCGTGCACGTGCGTGGCGTAACGCATGACGTGCACCTCATGGCTCAGCGTGCGTTCGGCAAGAAGCCGATTCAGCGCGGCGAAACCCACCGGGAAAGCCAGCTCGATGACCACCAGTCCGTCCGTCAAGCCGGCATGGCGGAAATCGGCGGGTAGTGCACCGTCGACGATCAGCGCTGTGGCGCCGCGGGCGCTCAGTGCGGTCAGCGCACCGGCGTTGCCCAAGAGTGCCTCAGGGCGCGTGTAGATGGCGACGGAGCTCAACGGATCCGGTTGGGGGAGAACCTCATTGAGTGGAAGAACCCAGTTCAGCTCGGCATCGAGGTGAGATTCCCCGGCGACCACCTTCGCGGCCGTCATGAGTGCCTCGTTGAGCAGGCCGCGCACGGTCAAGCGCCTGCCGTCGGCTGATGATGACTCTGACACGCTCGGCCCGATCTGCTGGTAAGTCGGTTCAGGTTATGGATCTACCCGATCCCTGCCCGCCAAGCGTATGTGCATTTTGACCGTCGCACCGGGGTCGAGACCAGTCATCTTGACCCTGCCTTCAGCCGGCCGACGTTGGTAGACCTGATTGCAGCGGCCCCAGTCCGATCCAGAAAGCGAGATTTCTCATGCACCAGGTCCACCGGATAACCCTCGACGATGCGCTACCGCTGCTGGCGGCCGGCCGTGCGAAGGCGGAGGAGATCGGCGTCAAGCAGACGTTGTGTGTCTGTGATGACGGCGGCAACGTCCTGGCGCTGCACCGCCTGCCCGGCGCCCGGCTCACCGGTGTCGAGATCGCCATGGCCAAGGCGTTCACCGCTGCCGGGCACGAACGCGCGACCCATCTGTTCAACGAACCGCCGAATGGACCCGCACTACCCGGTAACGAGGCTTTCGGTATCAGCCACATGCTGCCGGGCAAGTTCGCGATCTTCGTTGGCGGCTTTCCGCTGGTCTTCGACGGGCAGATCGTGGGCGCCGTCGGTATCAGCGGCGGTAACGGCGAACAGGACAAGGCGGTCGGCGCGGCGATGCTGGCCGAGTTCTCCGCGCTGACCGCCTCGGTCGCCGCTCGCTGAGGACGGATGGCTGTGCATGTTGTCCCAGGTCGATGCCGATCTTGGGAGACTGTGCCCCTCGGTCGACTGCGGCAACCGCACTAACGTCATTGGCGCGGTGTGGATTTCGCGTCACCGATCTCGAAACGTTCCGCGATGATGCGGAAAGTCCACCATCACAACAACGTTCGTACGACAAGACTGCAGGAAGGATCAGACATGACCGAGCTGTTGACGCGTGAGGAGTTCCGGGCCGAACTCGAGAACGCCATCAAGGGTCGGGAAGCCAAGAACGCCTCGTTCAGCAAGGCGTGGGCCGACGGCACCCTGGCCAAGCACCACTTCGCCCGCTGGGCCGAAAACCACTACCACTATGTCGGGCCGTTTGCCGACTACCTGGCCAACATCTACGCCAACACCCCCGATGAGTTCACCAACGCCAAGGACTTCACGCTGCAGAACATGTACGAGGAGGAGCTGGCTGACATCCGCCACACCGACCTGCTCATCAAGTTCGGTGAGGCGTGCGGCACTACCCGGGAGCGGATCGAGGATCCCTCCAACATGAATCCGGTCACCCGCGGACTGCAGGCCTGGTGCTATGCGGTGTCGGCGCGCGAACATTTCGTGGTCGCGACCGCCGCACTCGTGGTCGGTTTGGAATCCCAGGTGCCCAGCATCTACACCAAGCAGATTGTCCCGCTGCGTGAGGTGTACGGCTTCAGTGAGGACGAGATCGAGTTCTTCGACCTGCACATCACCTCTGATGTGGTGCACGGCGAGCGCGGCTACCAGATCGTTCTCGACCACGCCGACACCCCACAGCTGCAGCAGCGTTGTCTGCAGCTGGTGCGCTGGGGAGCCGAGATGCGCTTCTCCTATACCAAGGGTCTCTACGACACCTATGTCGCACCGGACTTGGAGTCCACCGCTGTCTGAGTGCGTCGCAGACGCACGGTGAAAACCGTTCCGATGTAAGGAGTTCCCATGACCGAGCGATGGGTAGCGGTGGCGTCCACCAGAGAGATCGCGCGGCGGCGCAAGCTGCGGGTAGAGGTCGACGGTCGCGCCGTCGTGCTCTTCGACGCCGGCGGGCGGGTCTTCGCCCTCGACGACCTCTGTGTGCACCAGCAGCGGTCCCTGTTCAAGGGAACCCTGCTGCACGGCAAGGTGGTCTGCCCCGGTCACCAGTGGCAGTTCGACCTGCAAACCGGCTACGAGGCCGATCAGGACCGCTGCCAGCCGACCTACCCCGTGCGGGTCGAGGACGAGACGGTCTACGTCGACGTGACGGCGCAGGTGGTTGGTGCGGTGCTGCCCGGCGAGGAGGCCCGCGCATGACCGTGGGCACCTTCGTCACCGTGGGCGCCGGACAGGCCGCCGCGGTGGCGGCTCGCACCCTGCGGCGCCGGGGATTCGACGGCCGGATCGTGCTGATCGGTGACGAGCCCCATGCTCCCTACCAGCGGCCACCGCTGTCCAAGGAGTTCCTCTCCGGTGCCGAATCGGTCGACTCGCTGTGGCTGCTCACCGAGCGTTGGCTGGCCGACAACGATGTCGACATCATCACCGGGACCACGGTCGCCCGCATCGACAAGGCCTCGCGCACAGTCGTATTGGACCGTGGGTCGGAAGTGAGCGCCGATGCCGTGCTGTTCGCCACCGGCGCTGTGCCCCGCCGGTTGCCGGTGGCAGGCCCGCGCCCGGAGTTGGTGCACGTGCTGCGCACCATCGACGATGCACGTCGGCTGCAGCGTGCGCTGTCCGGCGCCCGGCGCGCCGTTGTGATCGGCGGCGGATTCATCGGTCTGGAGATCGCTGCGACCGCAACGCGGTTAGGCCTTTCGGTGACGGTGTTGGAAGCGGGACCACTGCCGTTGGGCGCCATCCTGGGCCCGCGTATTGCCGGACTGTGCACCGACCTGCATCGCCGCAACGGGGTGGAGGTGCGGACCTCGGTGGTGGTGCAGACCCTGCGCACTACCTCCGACACGGTGGTGGTCGAACTCGCGGACGGCACCGTGCTGGAGGCTGATCTGGCGATCGTCGGCGTCGGCGTCACCCCGAACGTGTCGGCGGCGGCTGCTTCGGGTCTGGCTGTCGACGGCGGAATCGTCGTCGACGGCCAGGGCCGGACCTCGATCCCCGAGGTGTATGCCGCCGGCGATGTGGCCCGGCGCTATTCGGCGCGGCTCGGGCGACATGTGCGGTCCGAACATTTCGACAACGCCAACCGACAGGGCGCCGCGGTCGCCGACGCCGTGCTCGGGCGTGACGCGGTCGCCGATGATCCCGGCTGGTTCTGGTCGGACCAGTACGACCACAACATTCAGCTCTGCGGAGCTGCTTCGAATGTGGATCCGATCATCCGAGGGGATGTCGAATCGATGGATTTCGCCGCGTTCTACACCGATGGTGGCGTCCTGGTGGGCGCGTTCGGCATCGACCGCGGCGAGGACGTGATGGCCGCGCGAGAGCTGATCGGCCGCACCATCGAACCCGGCGTGCTGGCCGACCAGGACGTCGACCTGTGGACGCTGTATGAGACCGAAGAGGTGGCTTCGTGACGACCGAGGGGTTCAACTTCATCGACGGGTCCTGGGTGCCGGCGTTGTCCGGCCGGACCTTCGTGCGCTGCAACCCGGCCGACCCGACCGATGTGATCGGCGTGTTCCCGGCCTCCGATGCCGCTGATGTCGGCGCGGCGGTGCAGGCTCTGGACAAGGGCGCCCCCGAGTGGGCCGCCACCTCGCCGGAGCGACGCGCTGCGATCCTGGAAAGCGCTGCGGCGCATCTGGAATCGATGGGCGAGCAGCTGGTCGGCGAACTCGTCCGCGAAGAGGGCAAGACGCTGGTGGAGGCCAGGAACGAAGTCAGCCGCACGCCGGCCAACCTGCGGTTCTACGCCGGCGAAGCGACCAGGGCAACGGGGCTCACCTATCCGGCCGCCGGGCCCAACCTGGTGTACACCCTGCGTGAACCGGTCGGTGTCGTCGCGGCAATCACCCCGTGGAACTTCCCGCTGAACATCCCGTCGCGAAAGCTCGGCCCCGCACTGGCCGCCGGCAACCCGGTGTTGTTCAAGCCCTCCGAGATCACCCCGCTGATGGGACAACGGCTCGTGGAGGCGTTGCTGGCCGGCGGCCTCCCACCGGTCGCGATCGCCCTGGTGCAAGGCGACGGCGGTGCCGGTGCGGCCGTGACCGACCAGCCCGGCGTGGCCGCGGTCACCTTCACCGGTTCCACCCGGGTCGGCCGGCTCATCCACGGCCAGGCCGGGCCGCACCGGCGGGTGCAGTTGGAGATGGGCGGCAAGAACCCGGTGGTGGTCGCCGCCGATGCCGACCTCGATGCGGCCGCCGCCCTGATCGTCAAGGGCGCCTTCGGTTTGTCCGGCCAGGCCTGCACCGGCACCAGCCGGGTGGTCGCCGTCGACCAGGTGCACGATGGGCTGCTCGAGCGAGTCGTGGCCATGGCGGAGTCGCTGCGCGTGGGGCCGGGGGCGCGCCCCGGCGTCGACATGGGGGCGCTGGCCAGCGCCGCCCAGCGCGACAAGTTCCTGGATTACGTCCGGGCCGGTGTCGACGACGGGGCGCGACTGCTCTGCGGCGGGGGTCCTGTCACCGTCGACGGGTACGACGGTGGATTCTTCGTGCGCCCCGCGGTGTTCGCCGATGCCGACCCCGGGATGCGAATCGTGCAAGAGGAGGTCTTCGGACCGCTACTGGCGTTCCAGCGGGCCGGCTGCCTCGACGAAGCCACCGCCTTGGCCAACGGCACCGAATTCGGGCTCAGCGCAGCCATTGTCACCACCGATCTGGCCGCCGCGACACGGTTCGCCCAGCAATCCCGCAGCGGGCTGGTCAAGATCAACCAACCCACCACCGGCATGGCGATGAACGCGCCGTTCGGTGGCTACAAGGCATCGAGCAGCGCGACATTCAAAGAGCAGGCGGGCGCGTCGATGATGGAGTTCTACACCGCCGAGAAGACCGTCTACCTCAATCCCGTGCCGTGACCGCGGACCAGATACGGAGCAATGACATGGAATTCAAACGAGTCGCCCGGTCGGGTCAGGTGCCGGAGGGGATCGTGCGGCGGTTCTACGCCGGCGAATACGAATTCGCGGTGGCCCGGCTGAACGGCAAGGCCTATGCCACCTCCAACTACTGCAGCCACCTGGACTGTCTGCTTTCGTCGGGCAAACTCAGGCACGACGGCATCGGATGTTCCTGCCATGGAAGCGCATTCGACCTGGAGACCGGCGAGCCGATCTGCCCGCCGGCCACCGAGCCGATCAAGACCTACCCGGTCGAGGAGCGCGACGGCGAGATCTTCGTCGGCATCGCGGCCGACGAACTGCCCGAGGGCCCCCGGCGGCGGCTGCGCCGCTCGTCATGATCGCCCCGGTGCTGTCCGGTGGCGGAATGGTCAGCACCAGCCATCCGGCGGCCAGCCTGGCCGGTGCCCGGGTGCTGGCGCGCGGTGGTAACGCCGTCGATGCCACCTTGGCGATGGCAGCGCTGACCTGGTTGACGCTGCCCGGGCAATGTGGGGTCGGCGGCGACGCGTTCGCGGTGGTGCGCGAGCCCGACGGACGGGTGTGGACCGTCGGTGGTTCGGGTTACGGTCCGGACGGGGGCACCCCGGAGTTCTATCTCGACCGCGGCTTGGCCGCGATCCCGCTGACCGGCGCGCTGGCGGTGGCGGTGCCGGGCGCACCGGCGGCGCTGGCGGCGCTGCACGCCGGCGGCGCCACGATCGGCCTTTCCGAGCTATGGGAGCCCGCCGCCCGGCTGGCCGAGCGCGGGCTGCCGTGCTCGGCCAACACGGCGAGCGATGTCCACAAGGTGCTGGAACTGATCGGCCGCGACGACGGCATGGCGGCGGTGTTCACCCCCACCGGATCGGTGCCTGCCGTCGGCACCCGGCTGCCGCAGCCCGAGCTGGCGGCGACGATCCGTCTGCTGGCGGGTGACCCGGCCGGTTTCTACACCGGAACCCTGGCCCAGCGTGCCGTCGACACGCTGCGCGATCTGGGGGCGCCGTTCAGCGGCGAGGAGTGGGCTGCCACCGGTGACGTCGTGCCGCAGCCGGCCCTGACCGGGCACTACGGCGACGCCACGATCCACCAGACTCGGCTGCCCACCCCGGGGTGGATGGTGCTGCAGCAGGCCGGTTTGTGCGACGGCGCGTTGGGGTCATGGCCTTGGATGTCGGCACCGGCCATCGATCGGATGGCGCGCGCGGCCAGGATGGCGTTCCAGGATCGGTTGCGGCTGTGTGGCAGCGACGGCCCCGGCCCCCACGATGTGCTCTGTCCCAGCCGGATCGCCCAGCAGCGCGATCAGCTGGCGGCCGGGACCGAGAACCGCGCCGCGTTCCAGGTGCACGCCGGTGACACCACCTCGACCGTCGCCGTTGACCGGGATGGCCGGGCGGTCAGCTTCATCCATTCGCTGGCGTTCACCTTCGGCGCCAAGCTCACCGTGCCGGGCACCGGGGTGGTGCTCAACAACCGGCTGGGCCGGGGCGCCTACCTCATCCCGGGTCATCCCAACGAGGTGGCGCCGCGGCGCAAACCGCTACACACCCTCAACGCCTGGTTGGTCACCGACCACCGCGGACAGCTGCGCCACGTCGGCAACACTCCCGGTGGGGACGGTCAGGTGCAGTGGAACATGCAGCTGCTGTCCCACCTGCTCGATCACCGCCTCGACCCGGCTGCCGCGGTGGCGGCGCCGCGGTTCACCGTGTTCCCCGGCTCCGATGCCGACGTCATCGGGGCACCCGACGAACTGCGGGTCGAAGAGACCGTCGGCCAGGAGGTCCTGGCTGCACTGCGTGAGCGCGGCCACCAGGTCGTCGCTCAGCCGACCCTGGCGGCGGGTGGCAGTGCCCAGGTCATCTCCCGCGATGAGCGGGGCATCCTCTGGGGCGCGGCCGACCCCAGACAGGAAGGTGTGGCCCTCGGTGTCGATTGACCGCGTCGCCCCGCCCGCGCCGCGCGGCGACTACCGGGCCGCCGTCGTGCACGACGGTGTCGTCTACACCGCGGGCATGACACCGCGACGTGACGGCCGGCTGACGGTCGCCGGGGTCGTCGGCGCCGATGTCACACCTGCGCAGGCACGTTCGGCCGCCCGGCTGGCGGCTGCGAATGCGCTGGCTGCCGCGGGTGCCGCGCTGCCCGACGGCGCGCGCCTGCGATGCCTGAAGATGACGGTGTATGTCGCGTGTACGCCGGACTTCACCGAGCTGTCCGCGGTTGCCGACGGCGCCTCCGAAGAGATTCGTGCCAGGTTCGGTGAGCAGGCGCTGCCTGCCCGCAGCGCGATCGGTGTGCTGGCGTTACCTTCGGGTGCGCCGGTGGAGGTGGAGCTCGTCGCCGTCGGCGTCTGACGCCTCGTGGAGTCCGGCGCGACGGCCTGGCAGGGGCCGTGATCAGCGCGGATTTGGAGCTTTCCAGCTCGTCACCTAGTATCTAGGGGTTGCCTAGGGCAGACCTCGGCTGACGGTTGACCGTTGGCCCCGCGTGCTCTTTGGGTGACAAAGACCGCGCACGACAAGTTCCCTTTGGCTTGCCTAGAAGGATTTTGTCGTGCACACAGTTACCAGATCCAAGGAGATCTAGTGATTCAGCAGGAATCGCGGCTCAAGGTCGCCGACAACACGGGTGCCAAGGAGATCTTGTGCATCCGTGTGCTGGGTGGCTCGTCTCGGCGCTATGCCGGCATCGGCGACATCATCGTGGCGACCGTCAAGGACGCCATCCCCGGCGGCAACGTCAAGCGCGGTGATGTGGTCAAGGCCGTGGTCGTTCGCACCGTCAAGGAACGTCGCCGCGCCGACGGCAGCTACATCAAGTTCGACGAGAACGCCGCCGTGATCATCAAGAACGACAACGACCCGCGTGGTACCCGCATCTTCGGCCCGGTCGGGCGCGAGCTGCGCGAGAAGCGCTTCATGAAGATCGTCTCGCTCGCTCCGGAGGTGTTGTAAGTGAAGGTCCATAAGGGCGACACCGTGTTGGTCATCGCCGGCAAGGACAAGGGTGCCAAGGGCAAGGTCCTCAAGGCCTACCCGACCCGGAACCGGGTGCTCGTCGAGGGCGTCAACCGGATCAAGAAGCACACCGCGCAGTCGGCCAACGAGCGCGGCGCGTCCTCGGGCGGCATCGTCACCCAGGAAGCGCCGATCGACGTTTCCAACGTGATGGTCGTCGACTCCGACGGCACACCGACCCGTATCGGCTACCGGGTCGACGACGAGACCGGCAAGCGGGTCCGTATCTCCAAGCGCAACGGCAAGGACATCTGAAGGCGATGACGACTGTAGAGAAAGTTCAGCCCCGGCTGAAGGCGCGCTACCGCGAGGAAATCAAGGACGCGCTCAACAAAGAGTTCAACTACGCCAACGTGATGCAGATCCCGGGCGTGGTGAAGGTCGTCGTGAACATGGGTGTCGGCGACGCCGCCCGCGACGCGAAGCTGATCAACGGCGCGGTCAACGACCTAGCGCTGATCACCGGCCAGAAGCCGGAGATCCGCAAGGCCCGCAAGTCGATCGCTCAGTTCAAGCTGCGTGAGGGTATGCCGATCGGTGCGCGGGTCACCCTGCGCGGCGACCGGATGTGGGAGTTCCTCGACCGGCTGGTCTCCATTGCGCTGCCCCGTATCCGCGACTTCCGGGGCCTGAGCCCCAAGCAGTTCGACGGGCACGGCAACTACACCTTCGGGCTCGGCGAGCAGTCGGTGTTCCACGAGATCGACGTGGACTCGATCGACCGGCCCCGCGGCATGGACATCACCGTCGTCACTTCGGCGACGAACGACGACGAAGGTCGGGCGCTGCTGCGAGCCCTCGGCTTCCCGTTCAAGGAGAACTGAGCAGATGGCAAAGAAGGCATTGGTCAACAAGGCCAACAAGAAGCCGAAATTCGCCGTGCGCGGATACACCCGCTGCAACCGGTGCGGTCGCCCGCACGCCGTGTACCGCAAGTTCGGCCTGTGCCGAATCTGCTTGCGTGAGATGGCCCATGCCGGCGAACTGCCCGGCGTGCAAAAGTCCAGCTGGTAACAGACCCCTACAGAACAGGTGCGCAGCAGGCCCGGCGGAGATTTCGCCGCAGGGAACCGTTGCGAGGAAGGTAGACAGGCCCAGTCATGACTATGACGGACCCGATCGCAGACTTCTTGACACGTCTGCGCAACGCCAATTCGGCGTATCACGACGAGGTGACCCTCCCACACTCGAAGATCAAGGCGAACATCGCCGAGATCTTGAAGAAAGAGGGCTATATCAGCGACTTCCGCACCGAGGATGCCCGGGTCGGTAAGGCGCTGGTCGTTGAGCTCAAGTACGGCCCAAACCGGGAGCGCAGCCTTGCGGGGCTGCGTCGGGTGTCCAAGCCCGGTCTGCGGGTGTACGCGAAATCCACCAATTTGCCGCGGGTTCTCGGCGGGCTGGGCGTGGCGATCATCTCCACGTCTTCCGGCTTGCTGACCGACCGCCAGGCCGCCCGTCAGGGCGTCGGCGGCGAAGTCCTCGCGTACGTGTGGTGAGGGGATAGCAGACATGTCGCGTATTGGTAAGCAGCCGGTGACGATTCCTGCCGGTGTAGATGTGACGATCGACGGTCAGAACCTGTCGGTCAAGGGCCCCAAGGGCACCCTGGAGTTGGCGATCGCCGAGCCGATCACCGTGGCGCGCAACGACGATGGCGCAATCGTGATCAGCCGGCCCGACGACGAGCGGCGCAGCCGTTCGCTGCACGGGCTGTCCCGCACCCTGGTGTCCAACCTGGTGACCGGTGTGACCGAGGGTTACACCACCAAGATGGAGATCTTCGGCGTCGGTTACCGCGTGCAGCTCAAGGGCAACAACCTCGAGTTCGCGCTCGGATTCAGCCATCCCGTGGTGATCGAGGCGCCGGAGGGCATCTCCTTCGCGGTGGAGACCCCCACCAAGTTCTCGGTCTCGGGTATCGACAAGCAGAAGGTCGGCCAGATCTCGGCCAACATCCGTCGGCTGCGGCGCCCGGACCCGTACAAGGGCAAGGGCGTGCGCTACGAGGGTGAGCAGATCCGCCGCAAGGTCGGAAAGACAGGTAAGTAAGCCATGGCTCAAGCACAGACAGCAGCCACCGACCGCACCCCGGTCGGCACCAGCGTCTCGGCCGCGCGCCGGGTTTCGCGACTGCGCCGGCACACTCGGTTGCGTAAGAAGGTCGTCGGCACCGCCGAGCGGCCCCGCCTCGTGGTCAACCGCTCCTCGCGGCACATCCACGTGCAGCTGGTCGACGACGGCACCGGCACCACGCTGGCCGCTGCGTCGTCCATCGAGGCAGACGTCCGCGCCGTCGAGGGTGACAAGAAGGCCCACAGCGTGCGGGTCGGACAGCTGATCGCCGAGCGCGCCAAGGCAGCCGGCATCGAGGCCGTGGTTTTCGACCGCGGTGGCAACAGCTACGGCGGACGCATCGCGGCGCTGGCCGACGCGGCTCGCGAGAACGGACTCAAATTCTGATGACTGCTTACAACGGAAGGACCGCATGATGGCGGAGCAGACCGCAGCCGGCAGTGCGCCGGATACCGGGGCCCCCTCAGCCGGCACCCGTACCGACGTACAGCGCAGTGGCGGACGTGGCGACCGCGGTGGACGTGGTGGCCGTGACGACCGCGGCGACCGTGGTGGACGTGGTGGCCGCGACGGCGGCGAGAAGAGCAACTACCTGGAGCGCGTGGTCACGATCAACCGTGTCTCCAAGGTCGTCAAGGGTGGCCGCCGGTTCAGCTTCACCGCGCTGGTCATCGTCGGCGACGGCAACGGCCTGGTCGGTGTCGGTTACGGCAAGGCCAAAGAGGTTCCCGCCGCGATCGCCAAGGGTGTCGAGGAGGCTCGCAAGAACTTCTTCCGCGTCCCGATGATCGGTTCCACCGTCACCCATCCGGTTCAGGGCGAAGCGGCGGCCGGTGTGGTCATGCTGCGTCCGGCCAGCCCCGGTACCGGTGTTATCGCCGGTGGTGCGGTGCGTGCGGTGCTGGAATGCGCCGGCGTGCACGATGTGCTGGCGAAGTCGCTGGGCAGTGACAACGCGATCAACGTGGTGCATGCCACCGTTGCCGCGCTCAAGCTGCTGCAGCGTCCCGAAGAGGTAGCCGCTCGACGCGGACTGCCGATCGAAGATGTTGCGCCGGCGGGCATGCTGCGCGCGCGTCGTGAGAGTGAATTGCTGGCCGCCCACGTTGCTGGGTCGGCCGCGCGTGAAGGAAGCGCATAACGATGGCAGAGCTGAAGATCACTCAGGTGCGTGGCACCGTCGGTACACGCTGGAATCAGCGTGAGAGCCTGCGGACCCTGGGCCTGAAGAAGATTCGCCAATCGGTGGTTCGCGAGGACACCCCGCAGACACGCGGACTGATCAAGGTCGTGCACCACCTCGTCGAAGTAGAAGCGGTGGAGGCGAACTAATGAGCGTTATCAAGCTCCATGACCTGAAGCCGGCGCCCGGCTCGAAGACTGCCAAGACCCGCGTGGGTCGCGGTGAGGGCTCCAAGGGTAAGACGGCCGGTCGCGGCACCAAGGGCACCAAGGCCCGCAAGAACGTGCCGTCCACCTTCGAGGGCGGGCAGATGCCGATCCACATGCGGCTGCCCAAGCTCAAGGGTTTCCGTAACCGATTCCGCACCGAGTATGGCGTGGTCAACGTCGGCGAGATCAACAAGGCCTTCCCCGAAGGCGGCACCGTCGGTGTCGGCGACATGGTGGACAAGGGCCTGGTTCGTAAGAACGTGCTTGTCAAGGTTCTCGGCGACGGCAAGCTGTCGGCCAAGGTCGACGTGACGGCGCACAAGTTCAGCGGCAGCGCCCGTGAGGCGATCACTGCCGCCGGTGGTTCGGCCACCGAGCTCTGACCAACGTTCCAAGGAGAAGGCCCCCCGCCCGCACTGCGTGGTAGGGGGCTTTTTCCGTTGTCAGCTCAGCTGCGGGATGACCTCGGCGGCAAGGCGTTCCATCTGCTCGCGGTCCTCGGCGACATCGACGCCGACCGGGTGCAGCAGTATTGTCTGCGCTCCGGCGTCGATCACTTCCCGCAGGCCGCGGACGACGTCGGCCGGTGTCCCCGACACCGGTGCGGCCTCGAACCCCGTGGTCGTTCCGTAGATCCGGTCGAGCCCGGCCATGACGCGCTCGCGCGCCCGGGCGGCGTCATCGTCGACGATGAGGTACACCCGCTTGCCGATCCTGAGCCGCGCCGGATCCTTGCCTTGCTTCGCCAGTTCGGCATCGAGTATTTCGACTGCGGCGGCGAATGCCTGCGTGCTCGACGATCCCGCCCCCATGAACGCGTCACCATGGCGCACGGCGCGGGCCAGCGCGCGAGGCGCCTTGCCGCCGAACCAGATCGGCGGGTGCGGGCGCTGCACGGGTTTGGGTTGGATCGGGAGATCGTCGAGGGTGCGGAAGCGACCGTGAAATGTCACCCGTGGCGCATCCGACCAGGCCGCCTTCATCAACTCCAAACCCTCGGTGAAGTTGCTGACGAAGGTGGCCGGGTCGACGCCGAAGGCTTCGAAGTCGTGACCGCCACCGCCGGTCGCAACGCCCAGTTCGAGGCGCCCGTGGCTGAGCCGGTCCACCGCCGTCACCGACGCCGCCAGTTGTAGGGGGTCATGCACGGAGGTGATGAGCACGGCAACGCCCAAGCGCAGGGTGGTGGTACCGGCCGCCGCCCAGGCGAGCAGCTCCAGTGGGGCGATCATCGGCGCCGAGCCGATGACTTCCTCCATTGCCCAGCCCCCCTCGAAGCCGAGCTGTTCAGCGCGGCTGAGATAGCTTCGCAGCCCGTCGGCGTCGAAGCCGTCGACATCGAATTGCGGGATCGAGATGGAGAACTTCATGGGTTCACCCTACGAGCGGTCCGACGGGCGCAGGCAGCGGCGCCGGTAGCCTCGACGGTATGTTCGCTTTCCTGCCCGACATCCCAGGTGCCGACGACATCCGGGACGCCCTGCGGCGCATCGACACCGCTCGCCACCACGGTGTGCCCGACGGCTGCATCCTCGAGTTCGATGTGCAGTCTGTCCCGCCGGAGACCGGCGGGTTCGATCCGCTGACGTTCATCACCGGCGGTGGACGACCGCTGCTGCTGCGCGACGCCGTCGCTGCGCTGCACCGCGCGGCCGAGGATCCGCGGGTGGCCGGGATGGTCGCTCGTGTGCAGCTCGCGGCGGCGCCGCCTGGGCCGGTGCAGGAACTGCGGGCGGCCATCGCCGCTTTCGCCGAGGCCAAGCCGGCGGTGGCGTGGGCCGAGACGTACCCCGGCACGTTGTCGTACTACCTGGCCTCGGCCTTCACCGAGGTGTGGATGCAACCGTCGGGGACCGTCGGCCTGGTCGGCTTCGCCACCAACGCGTTGTTCCTGCGCGACGCGCTGGACAAGGTGGGGATCGAGGCGCAGTTCGTCACTCGCGGTGAATACAAGTCGGCGGCAAACCTGTTCACCCAGGCTCACTACACCGACGCCCACCGCGAGGCCGATTCCCGGCTGATCGAGAGCCTGCACACCCAGGTGTGGCAGGCCATCGCCGAGTCGCGGCATATCGATGTCGCCGCGGTGGACGAACTGGCCAACCGCGCGCCGCTGCTGCGCGACGACGCGGTCACCGGCCACCTGGTCGACCGCATCGGGTTCCGCGACGAGGCGTACAGCCGCATCGCTGAACTTGTTGGTGCTCAATCCATTCCCGGGTCGCTTCGCTCCCGCCCTCCGGAGGGCATTTCCCCGGAGACCGGTGATGCGGATTCCGCCGACAACGCCCCGCCGCGGCTGTACCTGTCCCGATACGCCCATACCCGCAAGGGCGGATCCCCGGTGCCGGTGCCGGCGCTGCCGTCCATCCCGGGCCGCAAGAAGCGCCCCAAGCTCGCGGTGGTGACGGTGGCGGGGGCGATCGTCAGCGGCCGGGGCGGCCCGCAGGGGCTGCCGCTGGGGCGTCCCAGCGCAGGGGGGGACACCATCGCCGCGGCGCTGCGGGAGGCTGCCGCCGACGACGATATCGCCGCGGTGGTGTTGCGCGTCGACAGTCCCGGCGGAGCGGTCACCGGTTCGGAGACCATCTGGCGGGAGGTGACCCGGGTGCGGGCCAAGGGCAAGCCGGTGGTCGCCTCGATGGGCGCCGTCGCCGCGTCCGGCGGCTATTACATCGCGATGGGAGCCGATGCCATCGTCGCCAACCCGGGGACCGTCACCGGGTCGATCGGGGTGTTGACCGGCAAGCTGGTCGCCCGGGAATTGAAGGATCGTCTCGGAGTCGGCTCAGATAGCGTGCGCACCAACGACAATGCCGACGCCTGGTCGGTCGACGCACCGTTCACCCCGGAACAGCACGCCCTGGTCGAGGCTGAAGCCGACCTGTTCTACACCGATTTCGTGCACCGGGTGGCCGAGGCACGCCACATGTCGGTCGAGGCGGTCGACGCGGTGGCGCGCGGCCGGGTGTGGACCGGGGCCGACGCGCTGGAGCATGGGCTGGTCGACGAGCTCGGCGGATTGCGGACGGCGGTGCGACGGGCCAAGGTGCTCGCCGGCATCGACGTCGATGCCGACGTCGAGCTGCGGGGGTATCCCGCGAACTCGCTGTGGGATTTCCTTCGCCCCAAGGAGTCGTCGCAGCCGGCGGCGGCGTCGGTGCCCGAGGCCGTCGCGGCGGTCCTCGGCCAGTCGATCAGGGGCGTGCTGGCGCAGGGGGAACGGGTGCTCACCGGCACCAGTGTGCTGTGGCTGGGGGACAGCCGGTTCTAGCTCTCAGCCCAAAGTGGCGCTGACGTAGACGATTTCGCCGAGCGGGTCATAGCCGTCCCGGTCGGGTGGCTGCAGACCGCTGCGGACGAACAGCTCGTCACCGGGAGTCCCGGTGACCTGCCAGCCCTTGCCGCGCAGGTACTCCATCACGTGACTTCGCGGGCCGGGGTAGACCAGCGACGCCATGTCGAGGTCCAGGCCCTGCTCGCGAACGCTGGCGGTCATGGCCGTGGCCTTCTCGGCGTCGAAATCCATGATCCCGGGCACGTATTCGGTGGCCACCGCACTGCCCGGTGCGCTCAGCGAGGTGATGGTGTCGAACAACCGGTCCTGGGCCTCGGGCGGCAGGTAGATGAGCAGGCCTTCGGCCAGCCAGGCGGTCGGTGCACCCGGATCGAAGCCGGCGGCGCGCAGTGCGGCGGGCCAGTCCTCGCGCAGATCGATGCTCACCGTGCGCAGTTCGGCGGTGGGGGAGGCGCCGAGCCCGGCCAGCGTCTGCGTCTTGAACTCGATGACCTTGGGCTGGTCGATCTCGTAGACGACGGTCCCGGCCGGCCACGGCAGCCGGTAGGCGCGCGAATCCAGGCCGGTCGCCAGGATCACCGCCTGCCGGATCCCAGTCTGTGCCGCCGCGATGAAGTACTCGTCGAAGAACTTGGCGCGCATCGCCATTCCGGCGACCATGGCCTGAACCCGCTCGGGTGTGACATCGCCGAACGGTGAGGTGTCCAGTACACCGTCCATCATCTTGACGAAGAACTCGATGCCGACAGCGCGGACCAGCGGCTCGGCGAACGGGTCGTTGATGAGATGGCGCGGATCCTTGGTGGCCATGGCGCGTCCGGCCGCCACCATGGTCGCCGTGGCACCCACGCTCGAGGTTAGGTCCCAGCTGTCGTTGTTAGTGCGGGCCACGGGTACTCCTAATGGGTTGGGGCCAGAGTTGCGGTGAGATAGCCGCTGGTATCGCTCAACGCGGCCATCGTCTCGTCGTCGGGAAGTGCGAAACCGTTGACGGCGTAGGACTCCCGGGCGGTGCGGACGTTGATCTTCCACCCGCGCTCGGCGAGGTAGTCGCCCGCGGAGTTGCGGTCGCCGTCATAGATCAGAGCCGGCAGGTCGATATCGGAGCCGATCCGGGTCGACCAATCCTTGAACCGCTGCCTCCAACTGTCGGGCAACGTGGTTCCGGCGGCCATGAACTCGGTGGCGAATCGACTGCCGGGCGCCGACAGGGTGGTAACGCTATCCAACAACCGGTCCTGGGCATCGGGCGGCAGGTAGATCAACAACCCCTCGGCGATCCACGCCGTCGGCTGGTTGACGTCGAAACCGTTGTCGCGCAACGCTGTCGGCCAGTCGTCGCGCAGGTCGACGCCGATGGCACGACGGTCGACGGTGGGTGTCGCCGCGAGGTCGGCCAGCACCTGGGTCTTGAACTCGATGACCTGTGGTTGGTCGAGCTCGAACACGACCGTGCCGGCCGGCCAGCTCAGCCGGTAGGCCCGGGTGTCCAGGCCGGAGGCCAGGATCACCGCCTGGCGCACGCCGTCACGGGCGGCGTTGGTGAAGAAGTCGTCGAAGAAGCGGGTGCGCACGGCGATCTGTTCGGTCATGTGTCGCCGGCTGAGCATCGGGTCGTCCTCGACGTTCACCTCACCGCTGGCCAGCCGGATCAAGGGTTCCAGCCCGACGGCCTCGACCAGAGGGCCGGCGTAAGGGTCGTGGATCAGCGCGTCGGGTCCGCGGGAGGCCAGCGCCCGCGATGCCGCGACCGATGTCGCGGTGGCGCCCACGCTAGAGGCCAGGTCCCAGGTGTCGCCGTCGTGTCGTATCGATTCGCTCATGCTGCTACTTCCGGATTGCGGTGACGGACAGTGAGTTACGCAGCCCCGCGGTGAGGTCCCCCGCGGGGAAGGTCCGGCCGTAGGCGGCGAACATTTCGGGCCGGGTGCAGGCGGTGACTTCCCAGCCACGCGCCTCGAGGTAGTCCACGACGGCGTTGCGCTCACCGGTGTAGAACAGGTCGGCCAGGTTGAGGTCCAGTCCCAGTTCGCGCCATCGGTCGCTGACCCGGCTGGTCCGGTCGGCCAGCCCGGCGCCGGCATCGGGGTGGTACTCGGTGGCCAACCGGCTGCCCCGTGCCGACAGGGCGGTGATGTTGTCGAACAGCCGGTCTTGGGCGTCGGGCGGCAGGTATACCAGCAGGCCCTCAGCGCTCCACGCGGTCGGTGTGGTCTCGTCGAAACCGTTGGCCCGCAGCGCGGCGGGCCAGTCGTCGCGCAGGTCGATGCTCACCGTGCGCCGTTCGGCGGTGGGGGAGGCGCCGAGCCCGGCCAGCGTCTGCGTCTTGAACTCGATGACCTTGGGCTGGTCGATCTCGAAGACCACCGTGCCGGCCGGCCAGTTCAGCCGGTAGGGCCGCGAGTCCAGCCCGGATGCCAGGATCACGGCCTGGCGGACGCCGGCCTCGGTCGCGTCGGTGAAGAAGTCGTCGAAGAAGCGGGTGCGCACCGCCATCACGTCGGTCATCGTCCGGGCGCTGCCCTCTGGGTCGACGGCCGCGAGGGCGATCTCGCCGTCCACCATTTTCGTGAACACCTCGATGCCGACGGCGCGCACCAGCGGCGCGGCGAATGGGTCGTCGATGATCGCGTTGTCCTCGGCGCTGGCGAGGGCCCGGGCGGCGGCCACCATGGTGGCGGTGGCGCCCACGCTGGAGGCCAGATCCCAGGAGTCGGCGTCGGCGCGGCTCATCGGGCGCCACCGTAGCTGGCGCTGATGTAGTAGAGCTGGTTCATCGGCTCGTCCTCGTCGAAGGTGGCTCGCCCGCCGGCGCTCAGCAGCTCGTTGATCGAGGCGCTGCCGACCTGCCAGCCGTGGCTACTCAGGTAGGCGCCGGGCTCGTTGCGGTCGCCGAGGTAGACGAGGTCGCCGAAGTTCAGGTCGAGCCCCTGGTCGCGCCAGTGCTCGGCGGTGGCTTCCATCCGCTTGCGGGACTCGTCCTGCTTTTCCTGGCTCGACCGCGGCACGCAGTCGATGGCCACCCGGCTGCCCGGCGCCGACAGCTCGGTGATGGCGTCCAGCAGCCGGTCCTGTGCCTCCGGGGGCAGGTAGCCCAGCAGGCCTTCGGCGCTCCATGCCGTGGGTGCCTGCGGGTCGAAGCCGGCGGCGCGCAGGGCGCCGGCCCAGTCGTCGCGCAGGTCGACGGCCACGGCGCGACGCTCACACCCCGGGGCCGCGCCATAGCCGGCCAGGGTCTCGGTCTTGAACGCGATGACCTCGGGCTGGTCGATCTCGAAGACGACCATGCCGTCGGGCCAATCGAGCCGGTAGGCCCGAGCATCAAGGCCGGAGGCAAGGATCACCGCCTGCCGGACGCCCGGCCCGGCGGCTCCTGCACCCGATGTCGCCGGCCCGGCGGCTCCTGCACCCGATGTCGCCGGCCCGGCGGCTCCTGCCAGAAAGAACTCGTCGAAGAACTTGGTCCGCACGGCCATGCTGTCGATCATCCGGCTCACGCCCATCGCCGCCTGATCGTCGGGGGTGGGGAGGGCGCCGCTGGCCAGCCGGGTGAAGAACTCGACGCCGACGGCGCGGACCAGAGGTTCGGCGAAGGGGTCATCGATCAGCGGGTCGGCTTCCCGGCTTGCCGCGGCGCGAGCGGCGGCGACCAGCGTCGCGGTGGCGCCCACACTCGAGGCCAGATCCCAGGTGTCGTTGTCGGTACGTGTCATCGTCGACCCTCGCTCGCAGAAACTTTGCTTAGCCCATATAACCAGTATTGACTGTACGCCGACCCCGCTATGTTCCCGCTGTGAGCGGCAGCGGGCCCGGCGCGGTGCGGGATTCCCGCCCTGCCTGGGCCAACTGTTACTCTCGTAGACTGTTTGAAGGCGCGATGCCGCAGGTGAGAAATTCGCGGCGATCAACGCAAGGCAGCAATACCCGAACGCTGGCCAGTCCAGCCACATTGGCACGCTGAGACTCCAGTCCGGCTGCCCAGGAGGAAGAGTGCTCTCGGCTTTCATCTCTTCACTCAGGACGGTCGACCTGAGGCGAAAGATCTTGTTCACCCTGGGCGTCGTCATCCTTTATCGGGTCGGCGCGTCCCTGCCGTCCCCGGGTGTGAACTACAAGAACGTGCACCAGTGCATCGAGCAGGTGAGCGGTGGTTCCGGGGCACAGATCTACTCGCTGATCAACCTGTTCTCCGGCGGCGCGCTGCTGCAGTTGACGGTGTTCGCGGTCGGCGTCATGCCCTACATCACCGCCAGCATCATCGTGCAGCTGCTGACCGTGGTGATCCCGCGTTTCGAACAGCTGCGTAAAGAGGGTCAGGCCGGACAGGCCAAGATGACCCAGTACACCCGCTACCTAGCCATCGCGCTGGCCATTCTGCAGGCCACCAGCATCGTGGCGCTGGCCGCCAACGGTGGCCTGCTGCAGGGCTGCACGCTGGACATCATCCCGGACCAGAGCATCTTCGGGCTGATCATCATCGTCCTGGTGATGACCGCGGGTGCCGCCCTGGTGATGTGGATGGGCGAGCTGGTCACCGAGCGCGGCGTCGGCAACGGCATGTCGCTGCTGATCTTCGCCGGCATTGCCGCCCGCATCCCCGCCGAAGGTAAGTCCATCCTGGACAGCCGTGGCGGCATGATCTTCGCCGCGGTCTGTGTGGCTGCCCTGATCATCATCGTGGGCGTGGTCTTCGTCGAGCAGGGTCAGCGCCGTATCCCCGTGCAGTACGCCAAGCGCATGGTGGGCCGGCGGATGTACGGCGGCACGTCGACGTATCTGCCGCTGAAGGTCAACCAGGCCGGCGTCATCCCGGTCATCTTCGCCTCGTCGCTGATCTACATCCCGCACCTGATCACCCAGCTGATCCAGAGTGGGCGCAGCACGCCAAGCAACGGGTGGTGGGACCGCTTCGTCGCCAACTACCTGACCAACCCGGCGGATCCCGTCTACGTCGCGATCTACTTCGGCCTGATCATCTTCTTCACCTACTTCTATGTGTCGATCACGTTCAACCCTGATGAGCGTGCCGACGAGATGAAGAAGTTCGGTGGCTTCATCCCCGGTATCCGTCCGGGCAAGCCCACCGCCGACTACCTGCGCTTTGTGCTGAACCGGATCACCCTTCCCGGCTCGATCTATCTGGGTGTCATCGCGGTCCTGCCCAACGTGTTCCTGCAGATGGGCAACGGCGGTGGCGTCCAGAACCTGCCGTTCGGCGGTACCGCGGTTCTGATCATGATCGGCGTCGGTCTGGACACTGTTAAGCAAATCGAGAGCCAGCTGATGCAGCGCAACTACGAAGGGTTCCTGAAGTGAGAATCGTTTTGTTGGGGCCGCCCGGGGCGGGTAAAGGCACTCAGGCCGTCAAGCTGGCCGAGAAGCTCGGGATCCCGCAGATCTCCACCGGCGACCTGTTCCGGCACAACATCAGCACCGGCACCGAGCTGGGCCTGGAAGCCAAGAAGTACCTCGACGCCGGCGACCTCGTCCCGGCGACCCTGACCAACGCGCTGGTCGATGACCGGCTCGATCAGGCCGACGTCGCCGGCGGGTTCATCCTGGACGGCTTCCCGCGTTCGGTCGAGCAGGCCGAGGCGCTCCAGCAGATGCTCGAGCGGCGTGATCTCAAGCTGGACGCGGTGGTCGAGTTCCGCGTCCCCGAGGACGAGCTGGTCGAACGGCTCAAGGGCCGCGGTCGCGCCGACGACACTGAGGACGTCATCCGCAATCGGTTCAACGTCTACCGCGACGAGACCGCCCCGCTGCTGGACTACTACAGCGATGAGCTCAAGACGGTCGACGCCGTGGGCAGCCTCGATGAGGTGTTCGCGCGGGCTTTACACGCACTCGGTCGCTGATTCTCGATGGTCTCGCTGCCCGGCCTGCGTAGTCGCAAAACTGTCCCTGCCCGTACCTCGGGTGAATTGGATGCGATGGCCGCTGCCGGCGGCGTGGTGGCCGCCGCGCTGCGCGCGGTCCGCGAAGCCGCCGGTCCCGGGGTGTCCACCAAGGACCTCGACGACGTCGCCGAGACGGTGATCCGCGAGGCGAACGGCATTCCGTCGTTCCTGGGTTACCACGGGTACCCGGCGAGCATCTGCTCCTCGGTCAATGACCGGGTTGTGCACGGCATTCCGTCGGCCGAGGAGAAGCTGGCCGAGGGCGATCTGGTGTCCATCGACTGTGGCGCGATCATCGACGGCTGGCACGGCGACGCGGCGGTGACCTTCGGGATCGGCACGCTCATCGAGGCGGATGAGGCGCTGTCGGCGGCGACCAAGCAGTCTATGGAAGCCGGGATCGCGGCGATGATCCCCGGCAATCGCCTCACCGATGTCTCGCATGCGATCGAGATGGGCACTCGCGCGGCCGAACGGGTTTACGGCCGTCGGTTCGGCATCGTTTCCGGTTATGGCGGTCACGGCATCGGACGACAGATGCACATGGACCCGTTCCTGCCCAACGAAGGCCAGCCCGGCCGTGGGCCGCACCTGGTGGTCGGCTCGGTGCTGGCGATCGAGCCGATGCTGACCCTGGGCACCACCAAGACGCGGGTGCTGGCCGACGAGTGGACCGTCGTCACCGCCGATGGAACCCGCGCTGCGCACTGGGAGCACACCGTCGCGGTCACCGACGACGGTCCGCGCATTCTCACCGTCTAGCCTCGGGCTTGCGCCGAGCGGGCGCACAGTTGAACCAAACCCTCACCGGTTTCGTGTCTTGGCCGGAGGTGCAGGATGGACGACCCGGAAGCCGCGCTCGTGCGGGTGCTCTATGACGAGCATGCCGCGGCGCTCTGGCGCTATGCCATGCGGCTGACGGGGGATCGTGCCCGCGCCGAGGATGTGGTGCAGGAGACGTTGTTGCGGGCCTGGCAACATCCCGAGGTGGCTGCCGACGCCGAGCGTCCGGCGCGGGCCTGGCTGTTCACCGTCGCCCGCAACATGATCATCGACGACCGCCGTAGCGCGCGCGTTCGCCGGGAGACGGACTCGCTGGACACCGAGGGGGCGCCGGAACACGCCGGACCCGATGAGGTGAATGCGGCCCTGGATCGGTTATTGCTCGGGGATGCCTTGGCGCAGTTGTCGCCTGATCACCGTGCTGTGGTCCGCCGCTCCTACTATCTGGGCTGGACTACGGCGCAGATCGCGGCGGATTTGCAGATTGCCGAGGGAACGGTGAAGTCGAGGCTGCATTACGCGGTGCGTGCGCTTCGGTTGACGCTGCAGGAGATGGGGGTGACCCGGTGACCGATCCGTATGCGATGTGGGACGCCGCCTATGTGCTGGGGTCGCTGTCGAGCAGCGAGCGCCGCGAGTACGAGAGTCACCTCGGGTCGTGCCTGTCATGTCGGTCGGCGGTCGGCGAGCTCAGCGGTATGCCTGCGCTGCTGGCCATGTTGGGGCCTGCGGAGATGGCCGCGATCGACGACAACGGGCTGGAACCGCCGCCGTTGCGGCCGCAACTTCTCGACGACGTGCTGAGTGCGGTCCGGCTGCGTCGTCGCCGGGGGCGGTGGGTTACCTGGACGGTGGCCGCGGCTGCCGCGGCCGTCTTGGCGGTCGGGGTGCTGCTCGCGGTCAAACCGGCCCCGTTCGGCGCGCCGACACCGGCGCCGCAGGTATCGGCGGCCCAGCTGACTATGACGACGGTGATGCCCTCGTCGTTCGAGGCAACCGTGCAGGTGACTCCCATGGGGTGGGGCACCCATGTGTCGATGACGTGCACCTACCGTCAGGAGGTGGGCGGCACCGGGGCTGACGGCGGCAACAAGCTGGCGATGTACGCGGTGGGCCGCGACGGCAGCCGGGTCCAGCTGGCCACCTGGATGGCACACGACGGGTCGACGGCCTCGCCGACGGGAAGCACGTCGATGCCGATGGAGAAGATCGCCGCCGTGCAGGTGGTGTCGGCCGACACCGGAGACGTGCTGCTGCAGCGCAACCTCTAGCGGGCCGCGATGCGGTATGAATGGGCGGATGCCCGATTCAGCACCGGCGGAGAAGTCGGACCCGATCGCTGCGGCGCGCCGGAACTGGGAGCGCGCCGGGTGGGGTGATGTCGCCGACGGCATGGTCGCGGTGACGTCGGTGATGCGGGCCCACCAGATCTTGCTGGCCCGGGTGGAAAATGCGCTGCGGCCTTACGATCTGAGCTTTTCGCGATTCGAGCTGCTGCGGCTGCTGGCGTTCAGCCGGACCGGCTCGTTGCCGATAACCAAGGCCTCCGACCGGCTGCAGGTGCATGTCACCAGCGTCACCCATGCCATCCGCCGGCTGGAGGCCGACGGCTTGGTCAAGCGGGTGCCGCATCCGACCGACGGGCGCACCACGCTGGTGCAGATCACCGAGTTGGGCCGTTCGACGGTAGAGGACGCCACCGCGACGCTGAACGTGCAGGTGTTCGCCGACGTCGGGATGTCCGAGGAGCAAGCGAATGCCCTGGTGTCCTCGATCGAGACGCTGCGCCACCACGCCGGCGACTTCTAGGGTCAGCGGCTTGCCAGGCGGGCGGCTTCGCGCTGGGCGCCGGCCGTCGGGATCTGGCTGCGCGAACCGGCGAGCTTGGCGCGCAGGTGTTCCCCGACAGTCACCGGCTCGTAGAGCGCCGGCGATGCCGCGTCGACGCATGTCGGCAGCGGGGCGATGACAGCGCCGACGTTGCCGTCGTGGAAGAACGCCGCCGAGCGGCGGGGCACCAAGACCCCGTCGACGACGGGTGCGGCGACGCGGTGCATGGTCGAGACCCACTCGTCGTTGGTCCACCGTGCCAGCGCGTCACCGAGGTTGACCAGAAGCGCGCCAGGTGCGGGCTGAACCGGATGCCATAATCCTTCGGAGCCAAGCACTTCCAATCCGGGCACCTGGTCGGCCCACAGCACGGTGACGATGCCGTAGTCGGTGTGCGCGCCCATGCCGAGCTGGTCGGGTTCCACGACCGGGTTTGCGACGGGCAGACGGTAGTTGACCATGCGCAGGGTGTCGATGGAGTGGGTGGTGAATCCGGCCAGACCGTCGTCGCCGACGCCGAGGGCGCGGCCGAATGCGCGGACCAGCGTTCGCGCCACCCCGCCGGCGGCGTCGAACCAATCCTGCACGGCGACGGCGAAGCCGGGGATCTCGACGGGCCAGATGTTGTCCGGGTAATCCTCCTGGGGGAGGGCGACATCCGGAAAGTCGCGGGCTTGACTGCCGATGTTGAACGATTCGAACAGGTCGGCGGGGGTGACCAGGCCGAGGCTGCTGGCCAGCGCTTCGGATTTGGGTGGGCTGTAGCCCCGGTTCACCGAGGGAGGGCAGCGGTAGGCCGCTTTGGTGGCCGCGTCGAGGGCGAAGAACGCGTCGGTGGCCGCGGTGAACGCCGCCAGCGTGCCCGCGCTGATGCCGTGTCCGGTGATCTGTATGAAGCCGACTGTCCTTGCTGCCCGGTCGATTTGGGCGGCAACGACGTCGCGGTCGTGCTCGCCGGCGTCGGCATCGCGATAGGCGGTGATGTCGACGGTGGGGATGTGGAGCTGTCCGTCGGTGGTTCTGGCGCTGGCCATGGGTGGTGTCCTTCCGTTTCAGGCGACGGTTGCCGCGCTGCCGCGCTCGAGTAGGTAGTCCGCGGAGCGCACCGGTGGATACTTGGCGTGGCCGACTCCCGGGATGGGTGTGACGACGGTGTCGACATCGGTTTCGCAGAACATGATCAACGACACTAGGTCCTCGTCGGGTGCTTCGTCCTGCGGCGGGAGCACGCGGTGGCGGGTCGAGCGCCAGCGATCACCGGTCCAGCGGGCCAACAGGTCTCCGATGTTGATGGTGAGTGCACCGTCGAGGTAGGGGGCCGGCACCCAGGTGTCGTCGGCCATCTGGACCTCAAGTCCGCCGTAACCGGGCTGGCGGTCCAACAGGGTGAGGATTCCCCAGTCGGTGTGCGGCGCGATCCGGTACTGGCCCGGCGCCGGGGTCCCGGTCGCGGTCAGCGGTGGATACCGGTTGATGTTGAAGGTGTGTGGCGACGCCAGCGAGCGGGTCACAAACCAGTCGGTGGGCAGATTCAGGGCGGCGGCACAGATGCGCAGCAGATCCAGGTAGAGCGCATGCATGTCGGCCGCATACCGCTCGCACAGTGGTTGCAGCTCAGGTACTTCGGCCGGCCAGATGTTCTCGGCGAACCACTCTCGGTCGATGTCCTGGTTGCCGGTTCGCAGCGGTCGCCCGATGGTGTAGCTCTCTTTCAGGTCGGTGGGGGTGTTGTCGGTCGACTCGCCGTAGAAGCTGTTGGTCTCCCTGCCCTGCCCGACCCAACCGCGGCCGTAGACGGGCGCGGCGTAGCGCGCTTTGGTCTCGTGTGGCAGGGCGAAGAACCGGCGTGCCGCGCTGCGGATGTCGTCGCCAAGGCTGGCGCTGACCCCATGTCCGGTCAGCATCATGAACCCCGACGTGCGCAGGGCGTCATCGACTTCGCGGGCGGTCGCCGTGCTGTCGGTGCTCGACCCGGTCCGCCACGGGCGGATGTCAACGAGGGGAATCATCGTCAGATCTCCTTGGTGCTCAGGGGCATACGTCGCGACAGCAGGAAATAGGTGAGCGCGCCGGTGAGCAGGCCGGCCGGCGCGCTCAGGTCGATGCCACCGGCGGCGGCCGACAGCGGGCCGACGAAGGGGGTGGTGTTGAGCCAGAGCGCTGCGGCGATCATGCCGGCCGCCTGGGCGGCCAGGCCGCGGTAGCCGAATCCGGGTCCGCCGCCGGTGAGGAGCCGCGGTTCGTAGCTACCACGGCGCAGCAGGTAGTCGACGATGAAGACGCCGACCCATGGCGCGAACCAGACAATCATGAACAGCAGGAAGTTGCCGAGGAAGGCGTTGAACGACCCGGACAGCACCACCATGAGTCCGACTACGGCGCAGATGACACCGTCCACGGCCACCGCCTGCCAGCGTCCGATGCGAATTCCCATGGCCTGCAGCGTGACTCCGGAGGAATACAGGTCTACGGCATTCACCGTGATCATCTGGACGACGACGAAGACCAGGTAGGGCACGACGAACCAGGCCGGGTATCCGCCGGTGAGCCCGCCGATCGGATCGGTGGCGGCGGGGATGACCATGGCCACGGCCACCCCGAGCAGCATCAGCACACTTTGCGGCACTGCGCCGCCGACGAACACCCATCCCACGAGCGCCTTCTTGGAGACGGTCGGCGGCAGATAGCGCGAATAGTCCGCGGCGTTGGGGCACCAGCCCAGTCCGGAGCCGCTGGCCGCCAATGCGACCCCGCCCAGGAACACCGCGAGGCTTCCGGGTGCGACGGCGGTGACCTCCAGGCGGCTCGCGGTCAGCCAGGCCAGCACCAGGAACAACGCGGTGAACGGGATGATCAGGCTGCGAAGCACTTTCGTGATGGCCCGGTGTCCGAGGATCGGCAGCAGGCTCTGCGCCACGGCGAGCACCAGGACCACGGTGACGGTGCCGGGGGTGGTGAGCGTGACCCCGGCGAGGCCGAACAGGGCGATGGCCGCAAGGGACATCAAGGCGAGGTCGAGGACTTCGTACCCGATCTGCATCACCCAGTTGAACAGGGCGAGCAGGCGATTGCCGTGGTGGCCGAACGGCGCGCGGTTGATGGTGAAGGTGGTGGTGCCCGCGGCCGGCCCGGCCAGGCTGCATAACCCGGTCAGTACCCAGGTGAGGTTGCCCAGCAGGATCGCCAGGACGCACTGCCACCAGTTGAGTCCGAAGACCACCAGCAGCGCGCCGTAGACGACGACCTGGACGTTGAGTACCAGGCCGCTCCACATCATGCCGATCTGTCGGGCGGTGCCGTGCCGTTCACCGTGGTCGATGAGGTCGATGCCGTGCTTTTCGATCAGCGGCTGACTGACTGCGGTTATCGGGGGTTCGGTCTGCCCGGCTAGGGCGACGGTGGCGTCTGCGGTCATAATCGAGGTCTCCCTGGCGCTGCGTGTAGTGAGGAGGACGGCCATCCGCATCAGTGCGATAGCTGTGAGCAATCACTTTGGGCGATTTGAATGTCATCAGCGTTCAGATTTGGTTACTGGGGTGTTACCGCATGGACGATGACGACCGGACGCTGAACGTCCTCATCGGCGAGGCCGTGCGGACCATGCGCGAGAAGTCAGGCTTATCGATGCGGGAGTTGGCCCGGCGCGCCGGGGTCAGCCAGCCGTTTCTGAGCCAGATCGAGCGCGGGGTGAGCGCACCGTCGATGGTGACCATCTACCGGCTGGCGGATGCCCTCGACATTCTTCCGGGTGCGTTGTTGCCGGCGCTCACGCCCAGCAGGGTTACCGTCGTGCGCGCCGACGAGGGCCGGGCGATACCGGTGGCCAACCGTGACGACGCGGCCGTGGGCCGGGCGATCCTGATGCAGCCGGCCAACCCTCTCGAGGTCATCGAGTATCGGATCAGCCCCGGGCAGTATGTCGAGGAGTGGTTTTCCTCACCGGGGGAGCTAGGCCTCTATCTCGTCAGCGGCGTGCTCGAGGTCGACGTCGAGGGTCATCCCAGCGTTCGGCTGCATAGCGGCGACTTCGTCACCCACCCGGCCTCGATCCGTCACCGCTGGCGACTGGTCGACGGCGAACCCGCCCATGTCGTGATGGTGATCGCTCACCCGGGCGAGGGCGGGCCGGCGCTCAGCGCAGCGTCTCGATGACCGCGCTGAAGTCCAGGTCGCCGTGCTCGGCGGCGAATGCGGCGTAGATGTCGGCGGCATGGCTGCCCAGCGGAGCCGAAGCGCCCGTCGAGGACACTGCGTCCATCGCCAGCCCGAGGTCCTTGTTCATCAGCGCGGCGGCGAAACCGGGCTTGAAGTCGTTATTGGCCGGCGAGGTCGGAACCGGGCCGGGCACAGGGCAATTGGTGTGCACCGCCCAGCAGTTGCCGGTGGCCCCGGTGATCACATCGAACAGCGACTGCGCAGGAAGACCCAGCTTCTCGGCCAGCACGAATGCCTCGCCGATGGCGATCTGCTGCACTGCCAGCACCATGTTGTTGCACAGTTTCGCGGCCTGGCCGGCGCCGGAGTCGCCGCAATGGATCACCTTGCTGGCCATCGGGTCCAGTACCGGGCGAGCGTTGTCCAGTGCGTCGGCTTCACCGCCCACCATGAAAGCCAGGGTGCCGGCGGTCGCGCCTTTGATGCCGCCGGAGACCGGTGCGTCGAGCTGCTTCATGCCGGCCGCAGTCGCCTGCGCGTTGACCTCGCGGGCGTCGTCCACCGAGATGGTGGAGGTGTCGATGAACAGCGTCCCGGCCGTGGCAGCCGGAAGTGCCTCGGCGTAGCAGGCTTTCACGATCGCGCCGTTGGGCAATGAGGTGATGACGACGTCGGCACCGGCTACTGCGTCGGCGCCCGTCGCGAATACGGTCACCCCGCTTTCCTCGGCCGCAGCTCGCGATGCGGGCACCGGGTCGAAGCCGCGGACGGTGTATCCCGCCTTGGCCAGATTGGCCGCCATCGGCCCGCCCATGTGGCCCAGCCCCAGGAATGCGATCGTCGTCATGTGCAGGCTCCTTTGCCCTATGCCGTCGCGCGTACCCGGGCGGCTTCGGTCCGATTGCGAGCACCGCTCGCGACCGCCCGCCCGATGACTACGCGCATGATTTCGTTGGTGCCCTCCAGGATTCGGTGCACCCGCAGATCCCGGACGATCTTCTCCAGCCCGTACTCGCGCAGATAGCCGTAGCCGCCGTGCAACTGCAGCGCCTGGTCGGCCACCTCGTAGCAGGCATCGGTGACGTAGCGTTTCGCCATCGCGCACAGCTTCACCTTGTCGGGCTCGCCGCCGTCCAGGGCGATCGCCGCGCGCCACAGCATCAACCGTGACGTCTCCAGCGCGGTGGCCATGTCGGCGAGGGTGAAGCGGATGGTCGGCTCGTCGAGCAGTGGGCCGCCGAAGGCCACTCGGTCAGCCAGGTAGGCCACGGTCTTGTCGTAGGCGGCCTGGGCCCCGCCCAGCGAGCAGGCCGCGATGTTGAGCCGACCGCCGTTGAGGCCGTTCATCGCGATACCGAAGCCGCTGCCCTCACCTTCAGGACCGCCGAGCAGGGCCGACGCCGGCACCCGAACACCTTCGAGGATCACCTGAGCGGTGGGTTGAACGTTCCAGCCCATCTTTTCCTCGTTGGGTCCGAAACTCAGCCCGGGCGTGCCCTTTTCGACGACGAATGCGGAGATTCCTCGCGGGCCTTCGGCGCCGGTGCGGGCCATGATCACGTACACGTCGGAAGTGCCTGCGCCCGAGATGAACTGCTTGACACCGTCGAGCACATACTCGTCACCGTCACGGACGGCACGGGTGCGCAGCGCTGATGCATCCGAGCCCGCGCCGGGCTCGGTCAGACAGTAGCTGGCGATAGCCTCCATCGACGCCAGCCGCGGAATCCACATCGCACGTTGTTCGGCGGTGCCGTAGGTGTCGATCATCCATGCGCACATGTTGTGGATCGAGATGAACGCCGCCAGCGCGGGATCGGCCGCGGCGAGCTCCTCGAAGATCCGCACCGCGTCGATGCGCCGAAGGCCGCTGCCACCGACTTCCTCGGCGCAGTAGATGGCTGCCATGCCGAGCTCGGCGGCAGCCCGCAGGACGTCGACCGGGAACTGCTTGGTGTGATCCCACTCCAGGGCATGGGGTGCAAGGCGTTTGGCGGCGAACGCGGCCGCTGTTTCAGCGATCACGCGTTCGTCGTCGTCGAGGGCGAAGAAGCTCATTGCAGTCTTAGTTCATCGTGGGGATGACGAACTCGGCCCCATCTTTGATGCCGGACGGCCACCGCTCGGTGACAGTTTTGGTCTTGGTGTAGAACAGGATCGAGTGCGGGCCGTGCTGGTTGAGGTCACCGAAACCGGAGCGCTTCCAGCCACCGAAGGTGTGGTAGGACACCGGGACCGGGATCGGCACGTTGACGCCGACCATGCCGACCTGCACGCGGGAGACGAAGTCGCGGGCGGCGTCGCCGTCGCGGGTGAAGATCGCCACGCCGTTGCCGTACTCGTGCTCGGTCGGAAGGCGCAGGGCCTCTTCGTAATCATGAGCCCGCACGATGCACAGGACCGGTCCGAAGATCTCGTCGGTGTAGATCGACATGTCGGTGGTGACGTGGTCGAAGAGGGTGGGGCCGATGAAGTAGCCGCCTTCGAGGCTGGCGTCGCCGAAGGTCAGGTCGTCGGCGCCCTTCTCACGGCCGTCAACGACGATCTCGGCACCGGCCGCCACGCCGGCGTCGATGTAGTCGCGGACCCGCTTGAGGGCGGCGCCGGTGACCAGTGGGCCGTAGTCGGCCTTGGGGTCCAGGCTGTGGCCGACGCGCAGGTTGTTGATCCGCTCGACGAGCCTGGCGCGCAACCGGTTTGCAGTCTCCTCGCCGACGGGAACGGCGACGCTGATGGCCATGCAGCGCTCACCGGCGCTGCCGTAGCCGGCGCCGATCAGCGCGTCGACCACCTGGTCGAGATCGGCGTCGGGCATGACGATCATGTGGTTCTTGGCGCCGCCGAAGCACTGCGAGCGCTTACCGTTGGCCGCGGCTGTGGAGTAGATGTACTGCGCGATATCGGAGCTGCCGACGAAGCCGATGGCCTTGATGTCGGGGTGGTGCAGGATCGCGTCGACGGCTTCCTTGTCGCCCTGGACCACCTGGAAGACACCGGCCGGCAGGCCGGCTTCGAGGAACAGCTCGGCCAGGCGCACCGGCACCGAGGGGTCGCGCTCGGAGGGCTTGAGGATGAAGGCGTTGCCGCACGCCAGGGCGGGGCCGGCCTTCCACAGCGGGATCATCGCGGGGAAGTTGAACGGGGTGATGCCGGCGACCACACCCAGCGGCTGGCGGATGGAGTACACGTCGATACCGCCGCCGGCGCCCTCGGTGAACTCACCCTTGAGCAGGTGCGGGATGCCGATGGCGAACTCGATGACCTCGATGCCGCGTTGGATGTCGCCGCGGGAGTCGGGCACGGTCTTGCCGTGCTCGATGGACAGCAGCTCGGCCAGTTCGTCGATGTTCTTGTTCACCAGCTCGATGAACTTCATCATCACCCGCGCGCGCCGCTGCGGGTTCCAGGCTGCCCATTCCTTCTGTGCCTCGACGGCCGAGGCCACCGCGGTGGCAACGTCGGCGGTGCTGGCCAGGAGTACCTGGGCCTGTACCTCGCCGGTGCTCGGGTTCAAGACGTCAGCGGTGCGCGTGCTGCTGAGATTGCTGCGCTTGCCGTCGATGAAGTGCTGAATGGTTGTGCTCATGAACTGCCCCTTGGCTGACCTGGCCGCTGAATACTAGGACATCCTAGTAACTCGCGCCGGGTGTCCGCAAGGGTGCAGCGAGACTCAGGTGAGCGCTCGAATGCGATCTGTGTGCAGACTCGGTGACAGAGATGTCAGCCGACGGTGATCTGCTCGTCCGCGGGGAGCTGGCTGCGCAGCGCGGATGCGGCAACCGAGGCGGTGTCGTTGAGGTGTCGCACCATGATGGCGGTGACCGCGTCAGCGTTGCGGGTGCGGTAGGCGGCGATCAGCGCATTGTGGTCATCGCGGGCGCGTTTGCGTCGCTCCGGATCGGTTTGCACGGAAATGCCGACGTACAAGGCTGATACGTCCGACAACCGGCGCAGGAAGCTGCGTAGATGCGGCTGGCTCGGTGTTCCGTCGAGAACCGCGTGGAGTTCGCGGTTGGCGTCGACCCACTCCGAGTCGCTCATCCGCAACGTCATGCTGCGGGCGATCTTGTCGGCCCGGTCCAGGTCCTCGTCGGTGATGGTTGCAATGCGTTCGCGGATCGCCAGGGGGACCAGGACGCGGCGCAGCTCGTAGATCTCTTCGAGCTCGTCGAGGGTGACGCCGTGGACGGTCGCGCCGCGGAACGGGTCGAAGTCGACCAGCCCTTCGTTCTCCAGCTCGCGCAGTGCTTCCCGCACGGGCGTGACGCTGACGTTCATGGTCTGGGCGAGCTCGACCTGGATGAGGTGGGTGCCGCTGGGCAACACCCCGGAGACGATCGCCTGACGCAGCCGGTCGGCGACGTCGCGATGTGCGGTGCGGGCGGTACTGAGGCCGAGCCCGGGTATCCGCGGCTTCGACACC
This sequence comes from Mycolicibacterium sp. CH28, assembly GCF_004745805.1. GTDB lineage: Bacteria > Actinomycetota > Actinomycetes > Mycobacteriales > Mycobacteriaceae > Mycobacterium. Next base: position 145,313 of record NZ_SRLQ01000014.1, read on the forward strand.
TTCTCGGTGCTCCTCGTCGACTTCACTGCGTGGCGCCTTCCTCCGTGGTGGCCGGATCGAGTCGGCGGGTCACAGGAAGAAGCCGCGGCCGTGTTCGTGGACCGCGACGGTGGTGCCCGAGAGCGGGATGCCCAAGAAGGCGGCCCGTCGCGCTTCCTGACCGGGCCATAGTCCCACAGGCCCGGCGCTGCGCGGGTCGACGATGATGGAAGCGGCGGACAGTGTGGCTGCCGGCTGGAAGACCGCGGCCGGGGCGCTCGTCGCCTTCTCGATCGCCGTGGACAGGTCGAGAGCGCCCTGCTCGGTCAGTGTCAGTAGCGCCGGCAGCAGGTGTTGCTGGATCTCCAGGCCGGGACCGGTGTTGCCCAGGATCGGTGCATTGTGGTCGCTGGCGATCAGGTCCACCTCGTCGGCAAGGACGGTGATCAGGCTGGTTCGGGCCTGCCCACCGGGGACCGGGGGCAGCACATGGAGTTCGCCGGGCCGCTCGGGCGGGAGGTCGAGGAGGAAGTGCGGGGACGTCTGGCAGGTCGAGTCGGGTCGGGCTCGGACTTCGTCGGCCATCGACTTGCTGATGGTGTGCCGGAAGTGCACCGGGCCGGCGGAATCGAGCACCTGCCGGTAGGACTGTTCGTCGTAGAAGTAGATGGCGGCGCGGCACCCCGACGCCCAGATCGCCTCCAGGTTCGGCCAGAAGTGCGGGTCGTTGGAGTAGATCTTGATGATCGGTGCCCACGTGGTGCGGATCTGCTCGCCGAATTTGTCGAGCCAGGTCGCGAAGTCCGCACTCGACGGGGCGTCGGCGATCGAGAGGATCGGCAGGATGCGGGGAAAGTCGGTCGCGGCGAAGAATGCGGTGACCGCGTCGAGGTCGAGGGACTGGATGTCCTGCCACGACACCGCGGTGTTCAACGAGGTGACGCCACCGGCGAGGGCGCGCCAGCGATCCGTCTCACGAACGCCGCGCCCCAGGACCGGCAGATGGGCGTCGGCGTCGAACAGGCCGGGCAGCGCCCACAGTTCGGAACCGTCGATCACTGACTGACCTGTGCTGCCGGACGGCGTCGGCACATCGAAGGTGATGTCCGATCGCTCGCCGGTGAACGGATCGAGGACGTCGGTCAGCTGGACCGGAGTGTAGCTCTCTGGCACGGGTACCACCGTTCGGTTCGAGGATGAGGGCCGGTGTGATCGCCAGATTTTATAGGATCTGGCGCTCTCGGCGCTTGGCTGGCTTTTGCGCGGGACGGTAGCAGTCGGTCGGATTCAGCCCCTCAGAAGCATTTCTGACCTTGCAACACAGTCTATTTCGTCTTCGTAAACTTCGTGTTTACTGTGAGTCCGCGGGTAGACGCCTTGGTGCGGCGATGGTTCACTTTTTATATGTTACGAGAAACGGTGGTCCCGGCGGGTGTTGCGCCGACGCCCACCGCCCTCCTCGAGCGCCTCGACGCCCTGGAGTCCCGAGACGCCATCCGCAGACTCAAAGCCGGCTATATGCAGGGCCTCGACGACCGGTTGCGAGGCGGGGTCGCCGATCTCTTCTGGGAGGACGCGATCTGGGAAGGGCTGCCTGATCGCCCGCTGGAAGGGGAGCAGCCCGTTCGGGCCGGTGAGCACATCGTGGGGCGCCAGTCCATCGCGGAGTCCTTCGTCGCGGCCGCGGCGGCGATGTCGTTCACCGCGCACTTCCTGACCAACGAGGACATCACGGTCGACGGCGATCACGCCGTCGGCAGGTGGAAGTTGTTGCAAGCCTGTAACTCCGGTCGAGACCGCGCATTCTGGCAGGCCGGTGTCTACGTCGACGACTTCGAGCGCCGGGACGGGGTGTGGAAGTTCTCCCACCTGCGCCTGGCCCTGGACTTCCGAACCCCCTACGACGAGGGCTGGTTGGCCAGCCGGATGTGGGATCCCCCGGTGGAGTCCTGACTCCAGCCCGCCACGTCCACCCCCGACCGCAGGAGGAACCAACCGGATGAAGATCGCGCGCTTTCGGCACGGCGGCACCACGATGGCCGGAGTCGTGACGGGCGGTGCCGTCCAACCCGTCCGGCAGTCGCTCGACGAACTGATCGGGGGGTGCGTTCCCGAGCCCCTGGCCGGCCCTGATGGAACGCCGATCCCGTTGGCCGACGTCGAGCTGCTGGCGCCGCTGACCGCCAACTGCCGCGGCGTGCTCTGCATCGGTATCAACTACTTCGAACACCAGCGGGAGTCGGCCGACGTCTTCGTCGCCGAGGTGCCCGACCATCCGATCGTCTTCTTCAAGACCACGGCGGCAGTGACGGGCGCCTACGCCACCCTCAACCTGACCCCCGCTATCTCGACCGAGTTCGACTGGGAGGTCGAACTCGGCGTCGTGATCGGTCGAGCCGGGCGTAACATTCCGCGGGAACGGGCCGCGGACTACATCTTCGGCTACACCGTGGTCAACGACATCACAGCACGCGACGTCCAACACCGGCACAAGCAGTGGCACCTGGGCAAGAACGTCGACGGGTCGACACCGATCGGACCGTGGATCGTCACCGCCGACGAGTTGGGGCATCCACCCGAGCTGGACATCGCGTTGCGGATCAACGGCGACCTGATGCAGCAGGCCAACACCCGCGACATGATCTTCCCGATCGCCGAACAGATCGAAGTGATCTCCCAATACGTGGCCTTGCGTCCCGGTGACGTCATCGCCACCGGCACGCCCTCGGGTGTCGGCTTTGCGCAGACCCCGCCGCGGTATCTCGCCGACGGTGACATCGTCGAGACCGTCATCGACGGCGTCGGCACCTTGCGCAACCGAGTCGTCGCGCGCACCAGCGAGTCGATGGCGGCCGTCTCCGGGGCGGGATCCTGATGGGCGCCAACACCGTTGCCGGAACGGGCGGTAAGACGGTTGGCTTCTACTCGCCGGCGGTGATCTGCCCTCCGTCGGCGTCGCTGGTCCTCGTCAGTGGTGTTCTGTCGGTCGATCGTGACGGCGCGACCGTCGGAGCGGGTGACTTCGAATTCCAGATGCGCACCGTGTTCCGGCTGTTGGGTGAGACCCTGGCGGCCGCCGGGAGCTCCTTCGGTGAACTGGCCAAGATGACGACCTACCTGGTCGACCCCGGACACATCGACGACTTCTACCGGATTCGTGAAGACATCTTCGCCGAGCTCTACCCCCAACGGCATCCACCCGGCAACACCCTTCTGGTAGTCGCCCGGTTGGTCCGCCCCGAATTCCTGATCGAGATCGAAGGAATCGCAACAACCCACCAACCGGGAGTCACCGATGAGTTCGTCAGCTGAACAGATCGCCTTCCCCAGTGGCAGCCGCGTGGTCAGCGCCGCGGCCATGGAAGCCGACAACGCCGCCGACGCAGGTGGGGCCTCCGGGGCGCTCTCCCGCGGGACCGCCGCCGCGGCAGGCGGGATGTGGATGGGGGTCAGTGCGCTTCCCCCCGGCCATCACTCCGTCGCCCACCACCACCAGGGGCAGACGACCATCGTCTGCATCATCTCCGGTGCCATGCGGTTCCTGGTCGAGGGCCCCGACGGTGAGGAGGACTTCACCGCAGGGCCCGGCCAGATCGTCGTTGTTCCAGGAGGTTTGGTGCACCGCGAAGAGAACCCCGGTGACGTCCCGTGCCTGTGCGTGGTGGCGCGCAATGCCGAAGAGCCCGCTGTCGTCAACGTCGTCTGAGCGGATCACACACCATCCCTGTCCTAGGAGCCTCCGCCATGAACCAGCTGTCCGCCCAACTGCACGACATCCTCGGCGCACTGGACGCCGAATCGACCGACTACACGACCGCGCGCACCATGCCGGCCGGCGTCTACACCTCCGAGGAGTTCTATGAATTCGAGAAGGAGGCCGTCTTCGCCAGGGAGTGGCTCTGTCTGGGACATGTCAGCCAGATCCCGAATGAGGGTGACTACTTCACCATCCAGGTGGCCGACGAGCCGCTGATCGTCGTGCGCGGTTCAGACGGTGTCGTGCGGGTGATGTCGTCGATCTGCCAGCACCGCGGCTACCCGGTGACCGTCGACGGTGACAAGGGCAATGCCAAGCAGTTCCGCTGCGCCTACCACTACTGGGCCTATGACCTGAAGGGCGATCTGATCGCCGCCCCGGAGATGACACGGACGTGCCCGCTGGCCCAGTTACGCAGTGAGACGGCTCTGCCGCAGCTCAAGGTCGAGATCTGGTTCGGGATGATCTTCGCCAACATGAACCCCGATGCGGCTGCCCTGGCACCGACGTTGGGCAAGTTGGGTACCGAGATGGAGGCCTACGACGTCGGCAACCTCCAGGTCGTCAAGACCATGGAATACAAGAATCAGCCGTGGAACTGGAAGGGCATGCACGAGAACGCCCTCGAGCCGTACCACACGTCGTTCGTGCATCAGGGCTACCACGACATGGCGCCGGCCTCGATGGCCGAGTTCCTACCCTGGGATGACACCGACGGGCAGGTCATGCACCCCACCCGCTACCGCTGGATGGACGCCGGGTTCAACCCCACCGGCAAGGTGATCTTGCCGATCCTGCCCAACCTGTCCGAAGAGCGCCGCAAACGCATCGTGTTCGCCTCGGTGTTGCCGACGGTGTTCTTCGCGCTCAGCCCCGATCAGGTCTTCTATTTCCTGATCACCCCGGAGTCGGCCAATTCGATGACCCTGCGGATGGCGTGGCTGTTTCCCGAAAGCTCCATCAAGTCACCGGGTTTCCAGTGGGCGTTCGATATGCAGAACGCCGTCAACGAGGTGATCAACGAGCAGGACATCTACTCCAACACCCGCATGCAATGGGGACAGCGCTCCCGGTATACCAAGCGTGGTCGCTACAGCTGGCAGGAAGGCACCCTGCCCCAGATGAACCGGTGGCTGACGCTGCGCTACCTGAAGTACGCCGCCGAACTCGACCCGCGCTACGCCGACTTGCTCGCCACCGTCGGCTGATCGGGACGCCGGATTCGTGACGGAGCCAACGTGACACAGCTCGTCCTGGGGGCCGACCCCGCCGTCGCCCCGACGTCGGCTGCGGGGCGGGCGGTATCGCCGGCCCGGAAGGCAGTCGGCAGGGCGGCGCGTGTCGCACTGGATGCGTTGTGGCCGTTGGCACTTCTGCTTCTGGCCTGGTGGTTGTGGGTGCGTCTGGCGAACCTGCCGCCCGCGGTGGCGCCCGACCCGACGGATGTGCTGGCCTACATCGCGCACCAGCCGAGGAGCTTCGCGGCCGACGCATGGCACACCATCGAGGTGGTGGTCGGCGGCATGGTGCTCGGGGTCGTAGCCGGGGCACTGTTGGCTACGGTGTCGTGGTTCTCGCCGGCGGCGCGGGCGATGATCAGCGGACCCGCGCTGTTGACCCAGTGTCTGCCGGTGGCGGTGATATCACCCATCCTGGCAAGGGTTTTCGGGTACAGCACCGCCACCATCGTGATCATCACCGCGTTGATCGCTTTTTTCCCCGTCCTGGTGTTCACCACGTCGGGACTGCTGGCAGTGCCTCCCGGGTCCTCGGACCTGTTCACGGTCCTGGGGGCGCGGCGCTGGCAGCGGTTCATTCGGTTGGCTGCACCGGCGGCGTTGCCGCGCACCCTTGTCTCGCTGCGGCTGTCGATCGTGGCGGCGGTGGCTGGAGCCATGCTCGCGCAGTGGATCATGGGCACCGACGGTCTCGGTTACCGCCTGATCGTGGCGCAGTCCTCGTACCGCACCGCAGAGGCGTGGGCCTGCTCCGCAGTGTCGATCGCCCTGTCGGTTCTCCTCTACTCCCTGGTCGCCAGCCTATGTCGTCTGGTCAGCGAGCGATTCGACTAACCCCAACACCTCGACCCACGATCTGGAGCACCCGTGTCAATCAGCCACTCTCGTCGAGCCCTTCCCGCCCCCGTATCGCGCCGGATGTTCCTCGGTGCCCTCGGTATGGGCGGTGTCGCCGTAGCCGCGACGCCATTGCTGGCCGCCTGCGGATCCCCGAGTGGGGGTGGGGCGTCGGCAAGCTCGGCCGCGGCGTCGGATGCGGCGACGACCAACCTCTCGATCCAACTGGCCTGGGTTCCCGATACCGAGTACGCCCCGTTGTTCCTGGCCGACACCAACGGCCACTACAAGGCCGAGAATGTGGCGGTCTCCTTCATCCCCGGTGGTTCGGACATCGGTGCCATCGAGGGCATCGTCGCCGGGGGCAAGGCCGATATCGGTATCGCCACCGACATCACCACGGTTGTCGCCGCTGCCGCCGACGGCAACCCGTTGGTCAACATCGGTGCGCTCTACCAGAGCAATCTCAACGTGCTGATGTCCAACTACAAGACGCCGATCACCAAGGTCGCCGAGCTCAAGGGCAAGCGGATGGGCGGGCCGCAGGGCATACAGAGCAAGTTCGACGCCATCTTCACCCTCAATGGCATGACGCCGGACTACACGTTCATCCCGACCGGTTACGGCCCGGACGCGTTGATCAACGGCGACTGTGATGTGCTCGCCGGTTTCATCACCGACGAAGCGTTGTCCTACAAGGCAGTCGAAGGGCATATGCCGGGGATCTTGTCCTTCACCGACGCCGGCCTGCCGGCCTACACCCTGCCGATCTTCGTCACCGCCGATACGTTGCACCACAAGCGCGATGCCCTGAAGGGGTTCCTCGCGGCGACGCTCAAGGGCTTCGCCGAGGACATCGCCGACCCGACGGCGGGCCCGAAGCTGGCCGTCGATACCTACGGCAAAGATGCCGGCCTGTCCCTGGACAGCGAGATCGAGCACAACGCCGCCTACGTGCCGTTGGCGAGCAGTGACGCGACCAAGGAACACGGCCTGCTGTGGATCGACGAAACCTACCTGGCCGGGCCGATCTACAAGGGCATGGAGGCATCCGGTCTGAAGACGACCGATCCCAGCAAGGTCGTCGACATGTCGTTGCTGCGTGAATTGCACAGCGGCTCATAGTGACTGTGACCACGCACGAGCCCGGCGGGCAGCAGACGGTTCGTGGCGCCGCGATCGACATCGACTACGTCGGCAAGGTGTACCCGATGCGGCGGGGGCGGTCGGTACAGGCGATCAGTGACGTCGCGCTCAAGGTCAAGCCCGGCGAGTTCATCGCGCTGATCGGCCCGTCGGGCTGCGGTAAGTCGACACTGCTGCGGATGATCGCCTCGTTGGAGGAGCCGACCACCGGTGCGGTTCGGGTCGGTGGTGCCGACCCGCGTGAACTGGCCGCCAAACACCGCCTCGGCGTGGCCTTCCAGGACAACGCGTTACTGCCGTGGCTGACCGTTTACAACAACCTCGCCCTGCCGTTCCGGGTGGCGCGCCGGCGGGTGGACAAACAACGGATCGCCGAACTCATCGCGTTGGTGGGCTTGTCGGGTTTCGAAGACGCCCGGCCCAAGCAACTGTCCGGTGGTATGCGGCAACGAGTGTCGATCGCCCGCTCGATCATGTTGGAGCCGGAGGTGCTGCTGCTCGACGAGCCGTTCGGTGCGCTGGACGCGGTCACCCGGCGTCGGCTCAACGCCGAGCTGCAACGGATCTGGATGGCCGACCCGGTCACGACGGTGCTGGTGACCCACGACGTCGACGAGGCGCTGCTGTTGGCCGACCGGGTGGTGGTCCTGTCGCCTCGGCCGGGCCGGGTCAGCAAGATCCGGGACGTCCCGTTCGCCCGGCCCCGCACCACCGAGGTGACCCGGTCACCGGAATTCCACGCCATGGTCGACGAATTGACCGCCGACCTCGACACCCTGAGCGCCAGGCCGGACGGCGGTGGCTGAGGCCGGGGTGGACCGGGCGGTCAGCGCACGGGTCTATGCCGGGATCGGCCTGTTCGTCATGGTTGTGGTGTGGCACGTCGTTGCGGTCTCCCGGGTCTTCGGGTCGACGGTGTCCTCGCCCACGGCGGTGCTGCGGGTGCTCGCGGACGACAAGCGCCGCGCCACCCTCCTCGCGGGGGTCAGGGTCACGATGCTGGAGTCGCTTCAGGGCTTCGTGTGGGCGTTGGTGGCCGCCGCGATCGTCGCCCTGATCGCCACGCTGGTGCCCGTCGTGCGTCGCGGCAGCGACCAGTTGGGCACCATCGAGAGCGCTATTCCGTTCGTGTCGCTGGCGCCGATCCTGCTGGCATTGTTCGACCGCGACATGGTGCCGTCGGCCATGGCTGCGTGCACGGCGTACTTCCCGCTGTATCTGGCTTTCGTGTCCGGTCTGGCCGCCGGTCCGCGTAGCGCGATCGACCTGCTGACGGTGCTCGGAGCGTCGCGGTGGTCGGTGTTGTTGCGGGCCAGGATCCCGGCGGGGCTGCCGGTGCTGACCACCGGCATGAAAGTGGCGATGCCACTGGCGATCGTCGGTGCCGTGATCGGCGAATGGTTCGGCAGCAACGGGGGTGTGGGTCCGATCTTGCTCGTCGCGATGCGCAACTATCAGATGCCGACGATGTGGGCGGCCGTCGTTGCCACCATGGCGCTGGCGTTGGGTCTGTACGGATTGTGTGTGGTCGTCGACAGGATCGTCGTCGCCCGGTTCGGTTGACTGTCCGGTGCCTCAGCGCCACTGGTAGCGGGTAGAGGGGCGGCCGGTCTTGCCGTACTCGGTGAGGCGGGTGAGCGTGCCGTCGTCGGCGAGGCGTTCCAGGTAGCGCCACGCGGTCACCCGCGAGACGCCCACCAGTTTGGCGGCCTCGTCGGCGGTCAGGCCCTCGGCGCGGTCGCGGACGGCGCGGGCGATCTCGTCGGTGGTGGCCGGCGCCGCTCCCTTGGGGGACACCGTCTTGTCGGTGCTGATTCGCAGTTCGGCCAGAGCCCGGTCCACCTCGGCCTGGCTGGCCGCGTCGATTCCGGCCGGCAGAGCGCTGCGGTAACGCCGGTAACGCTCGAGCCGGTCGCGAAAGGCCGCGAAGGTGAACGGCTTCAGTAGGTAGGCCAGCGCACCGTGCGCGACCGCGGCGCGCACCATCTCCAGGTCACGCTCGGAGGTGATCGCGATGATGTCGGGGGCAGGGCGCAGACCCGACAACGCCGATGCCAGCGAGATGCCGCTGGCATCGGGCAGGCCGAGATCGAGCAGCACGAGGTCGACGGGGGAGTCCGCTTCGGCGGCGATCCGCATCGCGTCACGTGCCGTGTTGGCCACCCCGGCGACGGTAAACCCTTCCAGCCGAGTCAGATACGTGCGGTGCGCCTCGGCGATGAGCGGCTCGTCCTCGACGATCAGCACCCGGATCATCGGTCGGTCCCGTCGATGGCAACGGTGACCACCGAGCCGTAGGTGACGTCGGCGCTCAGCGTGCCGCCGTGTCGGTTGACGATCTGGGCGACCAGTGCCAGCCCCAGTCCCTGATGTCCTTCGTCGCCGACGGATTTCGTCGAGTAGCCGCGCTGCAGTGCGCGGCCGAAGGTGTCGGGGTCCATCCCCGGGCCGCTGTCGGCGACCTGGATCAGCAGCCGCTGGTCGGTCTGGGTGACGGTGACCTCCACCCAGGGGTCGTCGCGGTCGCAGGCGTCCATCGCGTTGTCGATGAGGTTGCCCAGCACGGTGACCATCTCCTGCGGGCTCAGCAGCGACTCCGCCGGAAGGTGGGTTTCCTCGGTGATCGTCAGCTCGACACCGCGTTCGTCGGCTTCGGCGGTCTTGCCCAGCAGCAGCGCGACCAAAGCGGGTTCGCCGACGGCGTCGGAGATCCGGTCGACGAGCTGTTGGGACAGCGCCAGTTCCTGGGTGGCGAATTTGACGGCCTCCTCGGGGCGGCCCATTTCGACCAGCGTCACCACGGTGTGCAGTTTGTTGGCCGATTCGTGCGCCTGGGCGCGCAGCGAGTCGGCGAACACCTGCAGCGAGCTCAATTCGCCCAGTGCGCCTTGAAGTTCGGTGCGATCGCGGATGGTGACCACTTCGGACTCCGAGGCGCTGACCTGACTGCGGTTGACCACCAGCACCCGGTCCTCGGTGAGGCGGACCTCGTCGCGCACGCCGGGGTCCTTGCCGCGCAGGAACTCCGGGAGGTCGGCGCGGCTGATCGGGCCGGGGGGCAGGGTCAGCAGCCGGCGGGCTTCGTCGTTGGCCAGGGCCACACCGTCGTGGTCGAGCACGATGAGCCCTTCGGAGACCGAGTGCAGGATCGCGTCGTGATGGTCGTACATGACGCGCAGCTCGTCGGGTGCCAGGCCGCGAGTCTGGCGCAGGATCCGTCGCCGGATTGCCCAGATGCCGACGAAGGACAATGCCAGGGCTGCGACGCCAAAGGCTGCGATCGCCGGCCACTGTGCGCGCCAGCGCGCGGCCAGACTTTCCCGGGTGATGCCCGCGGCCACCAGCCCGATGATCCGTCCTTGCCCGTCACGCACCGGTGCGATGGTGCGAATCGACGGGCCCAGCGTGCCCGTGTAGGTCTCGGTGAACGTCTCGCCGCGCAGGGCCGGTTCGATGGTGCCGATATAGGGCGCGCCGATCAGGGCGGGATTGGTGTGGGTGAATCGGGTGCGGTCGGGAGCCATGATCGTGATGAAGGCGATGTCGGTGCCCTTGCGGACGGCCTCGGTGACCGGCTGCAGAACCTCTGCGGCGTCGCCACTTTCGATGGCTCGCGCGGTGGAGGGGGAGTCGGCCAGCGAGACGGCGATGGCAGTGACCTTCTCCCGGGCCGCCGCGTCGCCATCGCGGCGCGCGTCGAACAGGGCGACGGCACTGCCGGCGAGCACCACCAGCACGATCACCGCGGCTTGCAGGGCGAACGCCTGCCCGGCCAGCGAGCGGGGGAGTACGGCCATTGCTCACCTTCGGGTTGAACGTAATGAACTAAAGCGTGACCTGGCTCACGTGCTGTTTGACCATCCTTGCAGACCCAATGCAGGTGACTCGGAAGGAAACCGCTCATGACCACGGTTCTGAATCGTCCCCGAGGCGACGACACGCCCGCCTCGCCCAAGCGGCGCGACCGGACCCACTGGCTGTACCTGGCGGTCATCGCAGCGGTCATCGGTGGCGTGATCGTGGGCTTGGTTGCCCCGGGGGTTGGCAAGCAGGTCGGCGTGCTCGGCACCATGTTCGTCAGCCTGATCAAGATGATGATCGCTCCGGTGATCTTCTGCACGATCGTGCTGGGCATCGGGTCGGTGCGCAAGGCGGCCACAGTCGGCAAGGTGGGCGGTCTTGCGTTCGTCTACTTCCTGGCGATGTCGACGGTCGCGCTGGCCATCGGCCTGCTGGTGGGCAACCTACTGCATCCCGGCAGCACGCTGAAGCTGTCCGAGTCGGCGGCCGGTAAGGGCTCGGAGCTGGCCGAGAAGGCCCACCAGTCCGGCGGGGTCATGGACTTCATCCAGCACATCATCCCGACGTCGCTGTTCTCCTCGCTGACCGAGGGCAATGTGCTGCAGGCGCTGTTCGTGGCGCTGCTGGTCGGGTTCGCCATCCAGGCGATGGGGCACACCGGCGAGCCGATCCTGCGCGGGGTGGAGCACCTGCAGCGGCTGGTGTTCAAGATCCTGGCAATGGTGTTGTGGCTGGCGCCGATCGGTGCCTTCGGCGCGATCGCCAATGTGGTGGGCCAGACCGGCTGGAGCGCGGTGACCAACCTGCTGACGTTGATGTTCGGCTTCTACGTGACGTGCATCGTGTTCGTCTTCGGGGTGCTCGGGACGCTGCTGCGCATGGTGTCGGGGGTGTCGATCTTCAAGCTCGTGCGCTACCTGGCGCGGGAGTACCTGCTGATCTTCGCGACATCCTCCTCGGAGTCGGCGCTGCCGCGGCTGATCGCCAAGATGGAGCACTTGGGTGTGCAGCAGAGCACGGTGGGTGTTGTTGTGCCGACTGGATATTCGTTCAACCTCGACGGGACCGCGATCTATCTGACGATGGCCTCGCTGTTCATCGCCGACGCGCTGGGCAGCCCGCTGTCGGTGGGGCAGCAGATCGGTCTGCTGGTGTTCATGATGGTGGCGTCCAAGGGTGCGGCCGGGGTCAGCGGGGCCGGGTTGGCCACGCTGGCCGGCGGGCTGCAGGCCCATCGTCCCGAGCTGCTCGACGGGGTGGGCCTGATCGTGGGGATCGACCGGTTCATGTCCGAGGCGCGTGCGGTGACCAACTTCTCCGGTAACGCGGTGGCCACCCTGCTGGTCGGCTCGTGGACCAAGACCGTCGACATGGTCAAGGTCAACTCGGTGCTCTCGGGTAAGGATCCGTTCGACGAGGTCACCATGCTCGACAACGATCACTCGCGGTCACAGCACAAGGAGGCGATCGCCGCCTGATCCGGTGCTCACGACAACCCGGGACGGCCCTGGCCCCCGGGGTGTCGTGCTGTTGGGGGTGGTCGCGACACGGAAAAAGCCCGGCTGGTCGGGGGGGTCGCCGGGCTTTCCCGTGAACTGGGGCCGAGGCCATCAGGTCGCATTTCCCACCATAGCGCGGGCCGTGACGCGGGTTAACTGTCGAATGCGTCAAATGTGCTTGGCTGCAAGGGGTTTAGCGTAAATCGCCTGGTAGAACAGGTGTCAGATCCACAGCATGTTCTCAGGCGTCGACCTCGGCCGGTTTGTGTAATCGCGGGATGGCGGTTCGTCCTAGACTCTGCCCATGGCCTTGGAGGTTTGCAGCGAAGGCTTGCTGGCACTGGCGGGGGTGAACAACTATGCACCCATCAACTGAACCGCCAGTCGGGTCTCCGACCGACGCGGACTGCGAGTTCGCGGCGAGGGTTCTCCGTGAGTTGCTGCATCGCATTGAGGTGCGCAACGCTAACGCCGCTGCCTATCCGGGGCCTGGCCGGTGCACGTTCCTGGTGTCCCATGCGTGGACCGATGGCTCGTCAATTCGCCTGGTCTACACCACGCCTCCCTCGGATCGCACCTGGGGCTTGGCCCGGGAGACCCGCAGGTCACTCATAGACCCCGGCCCATGGAACCAGGCCGACAACCCAGCGCTGTACTACTACCTACTAGATCTAGAAGAAGATTGGCCAGGCGCAGAATCCCGAGAGCCCGGAGAAGATGACGATCTGATCTGGTGGCGCGGATACCCGCTTACACACCTGCCAGACCATCTCTCCCAGCTAACCGAGAGTTACCGCTACGCCTCACCACCTCCAGACCCGGCGTGGATCGACCACAGCCCCCCTCCTGTGGTGGAACCGCGCCGCTACGCAGATCCCAACGGCCCGCTTCCGCCGGGAGTACGCCTTCCGCCTCAGTGACACTGGTCTGCAGGCTGGACCCACATGTAGGTGTGTGGTCGGTATATGGCGATGTCGTGGTGGGCGGAACGCGTACACCTTCAACGGCAGCACGGCTGCAGCGCCGAAGCATCTGGGACGTGAGGGCGAGGCGGATGCCGCCTAAAAGTATCCTCTGAGCTGCAACGCCCCCATAGCCCAATTGGCAGAGGCAGCGGACTTAAAATCCGCACAGTGTCGGTTCGAGTCCGACTGGGGGCACTCACTGCCGAAATGCTCGGCGCTTCTTCGCCGACCGCGACGCCCCGAGCATGAAGAAGCCACTAGCGCCGCATATCCGACGACCGCCGTGCAACCGCACGCCATGAGTCTTCCGGCGGCTCAGCAAACTCGCCCTGCCTTCGTGTCGACCGCGCGGGATGGCTGGGGCCGAGCGGGGGTGCGGGCCTGCCCTCGGTTCCGGGCCGCAGCAGGAGCTGGTGCGGCGGTCGCCTCGGAATCGGGCAACCGCGCAAACAAGTCTGAGATTTACCTAAGCCGGGTTTTGCTACTCGAAAGTAACTTCATAGACGGCCTCAGCAAACGGGCTCACCTTACCCGGAAGTAGGGTCACGAGCTGGTAACGGTAGCTGATCACCCTCGGCTGTTTGTCGGCTGGCAATCTTGCGAAGCCGTCAATATTGGCGTGAACAGTGCATATGGCGTACGGATCCAGAACCTAGTGCAGCTATCTAGGCCTGTTCCGGGCTCAAAGAAAGTTTCCGGAAGTACTACTTACTGACGAGTAGGGTGCGCTACCTTGTGGCACTAAGGGGGTAATTGTCAGTGAAAGGTCAGTCATGAACGCTGCTGTTCGTCCGTACGCCACCGCTGGTGTGGCGCTCTTGGGAGCGAGTGTCATTGCGATTTCGCCGCTGGCTCCCCCGATGCCCGACGTCCAGGCCGTGCAGCGATCGGTGTCGTCGGTCGGCGTCGAGCTCAGCGCCGCGGTAAACCCGATCGAGAACTGGGTACAGGTTTTCCAGCAGTCTGCAGCAAATATCGTTACGATCGGCCAGCAGATCGCCGCCAGTCCCGCCCCGATCCTCAGCCAGATCGTCGCCAACCAAATCGCTAGCCTGAAGGCCTTGCAGACGGCCTTCAACAGCAACGCGGCAACCGTCAAGCTGATCTTCGACGGCGCCCCGGGTGCGATCGATACTGCTCGCGGCCAGCTCCAGAGTGGCGATATCGTGGGCGCCGCCGACACCATCAACAACAACATCGTGATCCCGCTCGCGCTGGCGGGCATTCAGGCCTTGTCCGATTCGACGGTCCCTCTGGTCAACACGGTGAACAACTTCGCCAAGGCATTCGCCACATTGCCCAACGCCGTGTTCCAGGTGGTGCTGCCCATGACCTTCCCACTGGTGTCGACGATCCACGTCGTTGTTCAGGCAACGCAGGATGTGTATGACGGAGTGGTCGCCTCCGACCCTGGCGCCGTCATCAACACTCTGGTGAATCTCCCCGCGAATCTGGTCGGCGGCTTCCTCAACGGTTCGGGCACGGTCCTCGGATTCCTGCCTACCCCAGGCCTGCTGACGCCCTACAGCCCCGACTTCGGGTTCCTGGGCAGCGGACCGATCGCCAGCCTCATTCAGCTGCGGGACGTCATTGCCCAGGCCATCGGAGCCACCCCACCGCCCCCGGCGGCCACCACCAGCGCAGCGGCAACGGTGCCCACCGCCGCCAAGACGGTCACCCTGTCGACCGCCGCCCCGGAGGTTCTCGGCAAGGCGGGGACGGCGCGTAGTGCCACCAAGGCGGTGTCGGCGAGCGCGGCTGTGTCCGCCGCAGCCGCGACCACCGAGGCTGACGCGACCGAATCCTCGACTGGCGGCACCGGTTCGACGTCAAACAGCACCAAGGCCACCCCGGCCGTGACGGCCGCTCCCGCAACCGATTCGGCCAGCGGCGGTTCCGATTCCTCGTCGACCGACACCAAGGCGGGACCCTCGGCGACCGGCGGACACGATTCGAAGGCCAGCGCCGGCAAGAAGGGCTCGTCGGCCAAGTCCGGCAGGTCCGGTAGGGCCAGCAAGTAAGTTTGACCTCTTAGCGCCAGTCGGCTCCTGATGCGGAGGGGCCGGCTGGCGCTTTGGTCTTCATGTAAGACGCTGTGGCCCACGGGTGGAACGTTGCGTTCCTCAACAGAGCGACCGTCTCTCTCGAAAAATCCAGCCGTATCCCACAGGGGGACTCGGGAGGATCTGGATGTTGTGCCCGTCGCCATACACGGGCCGAACATGTCTGACCCGAACGCACTTTCGGCCTTGGCGATCGCGGTGTCCGCTGCGGGGATCGGGTCAGCGCCGACACCTGGTGGGAAGAACAGGGCCGCAGCGAGGAGATATTGTCAAGACCTGTGGATTGGGCTTTAGGCGGCCACGGTGCCGAGGCTAGCTGACTAGCCTGAACGCAGTGCCGGCAGGGTCGAGAAGGATCCCTCGATCGGGATCGATGGCTATGGCGCCCAGGGTGATTGCGTGCGCCATCCGTTCCGATACATTGCCGGCTCGGAGGTTGATCAGCCATGGTGAGCTGAACGTGGACTCCACGTTCAGTGCCGACGGTCGCCAGGTTCCGACGACCGCTCCCTGACAGTTGATGGAACCGGAGTCGTCGAATGTCCAGCCGGTGGCGGCGTTCCAGAACCGTTTGATCTCGGCGTCGTCTACTGTCAGCTCGAAACCCGCAAGGGTCCCCGGCCTCTTGGACACCCACGACCCACGGTGGCCGGTCGGTTGCCATAGTGCGAACGTCGCGCCGTTCGGGTCTTGTGCAGTGGCCGCGACTCCGGAGTCGCCCGCCTTCGCTGGTGCGGTCACGATTGATCCGCCTGCATCGACGATGCGGCGCGCGGTTGCGTGAGCGTCGTCGGTGTGGAGGTAGACGGTCCAGTACGGTGCGCCGGGATCTGCTGCCGGCCCGAACGCGGCAACGAGGTGATCCTCCAGAGTGGCGAGACGATAGTCGTCGGAATCCGGACTAGCGACGTTCCAACCGAACAGCGCTTCGTAGAATCGAACCGTCGGCGTCGGATCGGGCGTACCAAGATCGATCCAGCAGGCCGACCCGGCGGGACGTTCGTCGGCGGCGCTCATGATGGGGAATCGATCACCGAGTTCGCCTTAGCCTGACCGGCGATCGAGTGGATCAGCTCGTCGCCTGTGTATGCCTGCCCGGCGATGCCCCAGCCGCCGTCAGGCGCGTTGATCACGTTGACCCAGATGTTCTTCGGATCATGGTCGGGGCGTGTCGATTCGGCGACGATTCGGGTCGCGGCGTCAATGAACGCGCGCCGGTTTTCCACTGACGGCAGCCCGATGTTGGGCAGTTTGAGTTCCACGATGACTATCGGTCGATTGACCCCACCGCCATAGATGGTCGTGGGGGGCAGGATGTTGAGGACGCCGCCGATGAGCGATGTGAAGAAGTCATTTCCGATGCCACCGCTGATATCGAGCACGGCGTGAGTCAATCGAGGAATCACCGCGCGTTCGCCGTCGTGGGTGAGTACTCCGGCCGGGGCTGTGACTGTGATCGGCATGAAGGCTCCAAGGTCACGGACTAGGATGTGCGTACTAGCCAAAGAGTACTAGGATGTGCGTACTAGTCAAGTCTTGAAGAGGGCCAACCATGCGCGATACTCGAGGGCGAATGATCGATGCCGCCATCGTGGAACTCCAACAGCGCGGACTGTCGGGCATGTCGTTCAGCGACGTCCTGGCGCGCAGCGGCGCCGCCAGAGGCGCGATCTACCACCACTTTCCGGGCGGCAAGACGCAGATGGTGGCGGAGGCCGCGGAGGCCAACGGGCGACAGGTCCGCGGATACCTTGCCGCTCTGGAGGCGACGACTCCACGCGGCGTGGTCGAGTCGTTCGTTCACGGGATCCGGCCCGTAGTCGAGGCGTCCGCTGCGGGCGGAGGGTGCGCAGTAGCGGCCGTCGCTGTTGGTTCTGCCGGTGAGTCCGACCCGCTACGAGCCGTCGCAGCAGCCTCCTTGTCCTCGTGGGCTGATCAACTCGCAGAGCGCCTCGCGTCAGCGGGCATGGACGACAACGCTGCATCCGACCTGGCGCAGATGCTGCTGGCAATTCTGGAGGGTGCCCACGTCTTGTGTCGAGCGGCGGGCAGCATCGAACCTTTCGACCACGCCGCGCGTGCCCTCGCAGCACTTCTGCACGACGAGCGATAGGCATCACCAAGGCCACCACGCCGATGTTTCAGGCGACAACGGTACCGGTTGACTCACCGGGTTCAGCGGGTGTGATGCCGATGGGCCGTTCGAGTAGTTTGCCTTTGTGGAATACGGCGCCGGCGCGGACGAGGGCGACCAGATGTGGTGAGTTGACTGTTCGCCCGCGGGCCTGTGCGGCGTCGATCAGCCTGTAGGCCATGGCAATTCCCGCGGCGCGGGAGCCGGGTCCCTTGGTGACTTTGGTCCGCAACCGCGCGGTGGCAAAAGTGCTTTCGATCGGATTGGTGGTGCGCAGGTGGATCCAATGCTCGGCCGGATGCTTGTAGAACTCCAGGAGCACATCGGCATCGTCAACGATCTTGGCGACCGCCTTGGGGTACTTGGCACCGTAGTCGAACTCGAATGCCTTGATCGCGACCTGAGCCTTGTCGATGTCCTCGGCGTTGTAGATTTCCTTGATCGCGGCTAACGCCCCGGAATGTACTGACTTCGGCAGTGCAGCAGGGACATTCGCCTGCTTATGAAACCAGCACCGTTGCTCAAGCGTGGCAGGGAACACCTCGCGAACCGCCTTCCAGAACCCCAGCGCGCCATCCTCGACGGCCAGCGACGCGGCAGCCATCCCACGCCGGCGACACCACCGCAGCAGATCGGCCCACGACTCGGCGGACTCCCGATACCCGTCGGCCAGGGCGACGAGCTCCTTGCGGCCATCGGCAGGCACCCCGATCATCACCAACAGGCACAGCTTCTCCTGCTCCAACCGCACCTTGAGGTGGATGCCGTCGACCCACAGGTACACGTAATCGGTGCCCGACAAATCGCGCTGACCGAAGGACTTCGCCTCGTCTTGTCACTGGGCAGTCAGCCGGGTGATCGTCGAGGCCGACAAGCCGGCACCCGAGCCCAGGAACTGCTCCAGCGTCGGCCCGAAGTCGTTGGTGGACAACCCATGCAGGTACAGCAGCGGCAGCACCTCGGCCATCTGCGGGGACTTGCGCGCCCAGGACGGCAGGATCGCCGAGGAAAACCTCAGCCGCTCACCAGAAACGGGATTTACCCGCCGGTCGTTGACCCGCGGCGCGGTCGCGGACAATCTCATCAAGCAGCGAACGCTTGGCGGCCTCGTTGCCATTGGCCTCATCAGCATTGTGAACTACGGCGAGTATGGGCGTACCTTCCCAACCAGCGCGCCAACGCCGGTCTTGATCGAATACCTGATTCCGTGATGATCGTCCTCGGGAAGGTGCGCCCACTTTCACGCCGCCTCGCCGAGCCTCATCCACAGGTATTGATCATTGCTCCGCGGCAAGCAGGGCGACAGAAAGCGACGAACGCATGCGGGCGTTGAAACTGCTGGTCAGCCGGGTCGACCGGGTGAACCTGGTCGAGCGATCGGGAATCCCTATGGCACGGTGCGCTCATTTCGATTGGACATCACCGTCTGAGTTGGGCAGCGTTGAGGAGGTCAGCAATGCAGGTCGACGTCGCTCGGCTTGTCCGAAGAGACGCTCCGAAGGAGATCGCTGCATGTCGCAATCCGAGTTCTCGGCTGACAACTTCACACTGGTAGCGCCCAGGACATTCGACCAGCTCGAGGTCGGCGAGATATTTCGCGCACCCAGCAGGACTGTCACCGACGCGCACGCCTCGGCGTTTCAGACGGTGTCGGCCGACAACCACCCAGTGCACTACGACGTCGAGTGGGCACGCGCGCACGGCCATGCCGCCCCGGTGGTGCACGGTCTGCAGGTGCTGGCATTCACTGCCCCCGGCGCCACGCTCTTCCCGCACATCATCGGCGAGGTATTCGTCAGCTTCGAAACCGTGTCCTGCCGATTCCTGGGCGAGGTCCACTCCGGTGACACGTTGTACCCGCAGCTCGAGATCGTCGCCTTGACCGACGCCGGCGAACTGGGCCGCGTGACGACCGCGGCGACCGTGCACAATCAGCGGGGCGAATTGGTGCTCGCTGGCCAGCACACCTACCTGCTGCGACGCTGAGGCGACAGCGACCGATCCGGATTCCGCACTATCGAGGAGCTGCCCACCTTGTCCCTACCGACTGTCGTCCTGGTCCACGGCGCGTTCGCCGATGCATCCACCTATGCTCCGGTCGCCAAAGCGCTTCTCGATGAGGGCATTTCGGTGGTAGCGCCCGCAGTACCGAATCGCAGCCTGCTCGGCGACGCACGCGAAATTCGGTTCGCCATAGAGCAGATCGACGGCCCCGTTCTGGTGGTTGGGCATTCCTACGGTGGCGCCGTCATCACGGTGGCCGGAGCCGCCGACAACGTCGTGGGTCTGGTGTATCTGGCCGGCTACGCCTTGGCGGAGGGCGAGAGCCTCGGCGAGTTGCAGGGCCGGTTCCCGGATTCGGAACTGCCGCCCGCGCTGGTGCAGACCAGCGTGCCCGAATCGGTTTCCGGCGAGGCCCGAGTCGACGTCACGGTGGTGCCGGAGCGTTTCGGGCCGGTGATCGGCGCCGACGTCGAGGCCGGTCTGATTGCGACACTGGCAGTTTCGCAGCGTCCACTGGCCGCCACCGCTTTCGTCGAACCCGCGCCCGTCGCGGCCTGGCGGTCGAAGCCCGCCTGGGCCGTGGTCGCCTCCGCCGACCATGCGATCAACCCGGAAGTGCAACGCTTCGGGTATCAACGAGCCGGCGCGATCGTCACCGAGGTCGATTCGTCGCACCTGGTGATGCTGTCCCACCCCGACGACGCGGTGATCGGTGCGGCGGTCGCGGCGGTCGCCGGCTGATGACCTCCGAGGACACGCATTTCTACCGAACCGTCGATGGGCATGGGCTGCCGCACGATCCGTTCAACGCCATTGTCGGTCCGCGCCCTATCGGTTGGATCTCCACTCGCGGGGTCGACGGCGTCGCCAACCTGGCGCCCTACAGCTTCTTCAACGCCTTCAGCTATACCCCGCCGCTGATCGGGTTCTCGTCGATCGGCTGGAAAGACACGGTGGCCAACGTCGAGGCAACCGGTGAGTTCGTCTGGAACCTGGCGACCCGCACGCTCGCCGAGGCGATGAATCTGACGTCGGCCTCCGTTGCGTCCGCCGTGGACGAATTCGCTTGCAGCGGTCTGACAGCCCAGCCGAGTCGGCTGATCAGCGCGCCCCGGGTGGCGGAGAGTCCGGTGAACTTCGAATGCAGACTGACTCAGCTCATCCACCTGACCGATGTCGACGGAACTGAGTCGGCGAGCTGGCTGGTGATCGGGCAGGTGGTCGCTGTCCACATCGACCGGACATTGTTGGTGGACGGAATCTACGACACCGCTGCCGCTGAACCGATCCTGCGCGCCGGGGGACCGGCCGCCTACGCGGGCATCACCCACGACGCGATGTTCAACATGACCAGACCCGATGACCGACCGAACCCGGAGGAGCGCCACGCCGGCCATCACCACCAATGACGACGCCGAGACCATCAACGCCGACCTTCTCGAATTCGCCCGGTTCTGACGCGACCGCCTCACGCCGATTCGCGGGCTGCGGTGCGTTGGGCTCGATGTCGTTTCGCCACACCAGGATCTTGTCGAAGTCGACCGTCGGTGTCAGGGAGCGGATGACGAGGTCGGGGCAATCCTGCCGGGCAGGACCGGAATCCGCGCAGATCGCCACGCCGACCCCCTGACGGGCGAACGGGATCTGTAGTCGAACGTCGTTGGCGACGTAGTTGACGGTGACGTCGGAGCCGCTCTCGGCGATGGCTGCGTCCAGGTGTGATCGCAGGGCGCTCGAGCTCGGGTAGGTGATCACCGGGTGGGCTTCCGCCAGTCAGGTCACGACGCGATACGTTCCGTGGCCTTCGATGACCTGGCCGTCCTTGAATCGCAGGATTTCGTTGACCTGGCCGCCGTCTTGGTTGCGATAGTTGATGACGATGGTGTCGATCCCGGCGTAAACGCCTTCGACCTCGAAGTGAAGGTTGCCGACGTGCTGGAGTGCTCGGGTCCAGTAGTCGCGCAGTGCCGCTTTGCCTCTGATCACTCCGGCTGTGTGTGGCAGGAGTTTGGCAGCCACGGGCGAGGTGAACACCACATCGTCGTCGAAATGCAGTAGGACCGACTCGATGTCATGTGCGTTCCATGCCGCGACCCAGCGCTCACTGAAGGCGACAGCGTCAGGTTTCATGGTCGGGCACGGTAGTCGCGTGGACTGCGGGTGCGCTATTGCTTTAGCCCACCGCCCAGCTGACAGCGTTTTCCCAGCAGCGCAAGGGCGAGGTTGCTGTGACAATAAGGCGTGGCAGGTGTGGGTCGGGGCGGCATGGCACCCAGGAACTCGGTGCGCGTAGCGGACGGTGAGGGCCGGGGTCGGAAGGGCGACCGTCGCGCCTCGCAACGTCGGATCGAGCCCTACGCCTGGCTGGGGGCTGGTGCGGTCACGCTGGGTCTCGGCGCAGCGATTGCCAGCGGGACGGGGGTGGCCCACGCCGACAGCACTGCGTCGGCGAGTGGGTCCTCGTCGTCGAGCCATGCCAGCAAGCCCGCGTCATCCACCGGAGCCCACAGCGGTCGGTCGAGCAAGCCGCTCCAGTCGTCCGCGACTACCACCAGCGCCGCCGATCAGCACAGCGCCGGGGCGACAGCCCCACCTAAGCAGCCGAGCACCGTGGTGACGGCCAGGCGTTCGACCGCCAGCCCCGGTATCCGAACCACCGTTACCGCCTCCCCTCGGATCCCGGTCGCGGCGCTGACAACACCTGCCGCAGCGGCGAACTCACTCCTCGGACTGCTCGCCGGAGTGCTGTCGGCGTTCGGACTGAACACGCCGACGGCGCCGGCCAACCCGCTGGGCGGGTTGGTGTGGGGGGCATTGCGCAGCGTCGAGAACCGTTACGGTCTGGTCCCGGTGACAGGGACCCCGACGGTGGGAACCCCCAACCTCACGACCGGGGTGGTGACTGGCACGGTGGAATTCACCGAGCCGGCCGGACAACCTCTCACCTACGCCGTCTCCACCAACCCCGCGCTCGGAATAGTCACTGTCACCGCGGCGGGTGCTTTCACCTACACGCCGACCACCGCTGCACGGCTGGCCACCGCCGACACCTTCACGGTGACTGCCAGCGATGGGGTGGCCGCTACCAACGAAGTCGTTACCGTCCCGGTCATCGGAACGGCCACCCCCGGCGTCACGACGGATCCTGGCCACACGGGCTTGGTGATCAATCTGATCTGGGATTCCAGCGTCGCCAGCGCACCGCCGTCCTTCAAACCGACGGTGCAGCGGGCTGCCCAGATGATCGAGGCGACTGTCACCAACAACATCACGCTGAACATCGCGGTCGGCTACGGGGAGATCGGTGGCACCCCCATCGGTTCGGGCACGTCCGAGGGGGAGGCGCTGGGCAGTCAACAGGAGAGCTACGCCGTGGTCAAACAGCAGCTCAGCACCTGCGATACGACCCCCATCGGCCAGTCGGTGGTCGCCCACCTTCCCGCGTCCAACCCGTTCGGATCGCTCACCTATGACGTGTCCGCAGCCCAGCTGAAGGTCTTTGGCGTCGTCCCGGCGAACGGCGCAGAACTCGATGGCGACGTTGGTTTCTCCACCGATTGGCCCAGCGCCGACCTGCTCGCGGCGGCGCTACACGAACTGACCCACGCGATGGGCCGTAACTCGGGCTGGGGGTCGGTGGCCGACGGCCAGGACGTCACACCGTTGGACCTCACCCGGTATTCGTCTCCCGGTGTGCTGGTGTGCAACGGCGCGGTGGCCACTTCGGCGCACCTTCAATACTTCTCGGTCGACGGCGGCACCACGGTGCTGGCCGACTACAGCGACACCTCGGACTACGGCGACTGGGCGACCAATAGCCTGACGGTCACCGATCCGTTCAACGCCTATGTGGACGCGAATTCCAATTCGCTGACCAGCGTCGACATCGCCGTGCTCGACGCGATCGGCTACACCACCTGACGGGATGAACAGGGCATGTGTGATCGATTGGGTGGCAACGTATTACAGCGACGGCGATCGTCGGCCCCGCCCAACCTTCCCCGCCTAGATCATCGCCCCACCATCGCGCCGGTCAGGCCGGCGGCGCCGCCATCGGATCCGCTCGGATCTCGGCGCAGTATCAACGCAGCGATACCGAGAACGATCAGGGTGAGCACCAGCACCAGCGTGGACATCGCCGCAATCTCCGGCCGCAACGACGCCTTCAGCGACGCGAAGACGTACACCGGCCACGGCGTCGAACCCGCGACCGACACGAACGACGACACGACGGTGTTGTCCAGGCTGAGGGTGAAGGCCAGCAGCGCACCCGATATGACAGCAGGTCGGATCAACGGCAGCGTGATATCGGTGAACCGCCGGAACGGCGGGGCGTACAGGTCGGCGGCAGCCTCCTCGAGAGTCTCGTTCATCCCGGTCACCCGGGCTCGCACGATGAAAGTGACGACCGCGCTTGCGAAGAGCGAATTGGCGATGATGAGGCGCACTTGACCGATGTTGAAGCCGGCGAATCCCCAGTCGACCCCGAGGGTGACGAACCAGGGGAGCAGCGAGATCGCGCTGACGATCTCCGGAGTGACCATCACCAAGCCCAGCAGCACCAGCAACGCAGGTGCCCACCAGCCCGGCCGACGGGCTAGGGCGATGCCGGCAAAGGTGCCGAGCGCGGTGGCGACGACGGCGGTGCCGGCGGCGGTGATCAACGAGACGGTGATCGAGTTGGTGATCGCCGGATTGCTCAGCGCCGCAACATAGGGCTGGAAGCTGAATCCCTCGAAAGTCTGCAGCGTGCGCCCGGAGTTGAACGAGAACACCACGATGACGATGATCGGGAAGAAGAGGAACAGCAGGCTCAGCGTTCCCCAGACATTCAAGAAGGCGTCGGCGGGACGAATCCTGCGCCGACGGCGGGAGCCTGCCACCGGTGCTGCCCCGCTCATGCGGTTTCCTTCGTCGGAAGTCTCAGAGAGGTCATGGCGGTGGCCAGGCGACCGACCGCCTTCAGGAGTCCGCCGACCACGGCGCTCGTCCCAAAGATGGCCAGCATGAGCAGAACTGCCATCGCCGCGCCGAGTGCCCAGTTCTGGGCGCTCTGGAACTGCGCGGCCACCATCTGGCCGACCATGCTGCCGCTGGCGCCACCGAGAACGGTCGGGGTGATGTAATCGCCCATCAGCGGGACGAACACCAACAGCAGCCCGGCGGTCGCCCCCGGCGCAGCCAACGGAACCGTGACACGCCACAGCGTGTCCCACGCCGTTCCACCGAGGTCACGGCTGGCTTCGAGCAACTTCGGGTCGAGACGCTCGAGTGCCACGTACAGCGGCAGGACCATCAGCGGCAGGTAGTTGTAGACCACCCCGAGCTGGACCGCAGCCGAGGTGTAGAGCACGTGCAGAGGCCCGTCGGTCAGATGTGCCCACTGCATCGTCTTGGATATGAAACCCGAAGGACTCAAGGATATTTGCCAACCGATCGTCCGGACGAGGAAGTTCGTCCAGTACGGGATGAGGACCAGAGCCAATACCACACCGCGCCATTTCGGGGCCAGCTTGACCGCCATCCAGTAGGCCATCGGAAACGCGATCACCAGGCAGATCACGGTTCCCAGCGCCGCGATCTTGAGGGTGCGGAAGAAGATCGCGATGAAAGTGGCCGACGCTGCCTCGCCGTAGCGGTCGAGGGAGAGAACGTCGTTGGCATGGGTGACGTAGATGCCCGGCTTGTAGCCGAAGCTATACCAGACCACCAAGGCGATAGGCAGGAGGAAGAACATCAGCATCCAGATGCTGATGGGCAGGGCCCCGAGCCATCCGGGCAGCTGCAGCCGCCGGGTGCGCTGCGGATACGCTGCGCCGGTTGCCTCCACCGCCGCCTTCTGGTCGCCTACCGCGGTCACTTGCCCGCCGCAGCCTTGAGCTCGTCGTATATCGCGATGATCTGGCCGTCGGCCGAGGTCATCTGGCTGTAGACCAGCTTCTTCATCACGTCGTCGCTGACGAACACCAGGTCGGGCCGCTTGATATCGGCCTTCTTGGCTGCTTCCTCGACCCCGTTGATCCCGGTGTTGTAGCCGATGTAGGTGAGCTCCTTGAGGGACACGACCGGGTCGAGCACGTAGTTGATGAACTCATACGCGGCGTCCTCGTGCGGCGCGCCCTTGACGATCGCCCAGTTGTCCTGCCAGAGGTTCGCGCCCTCCGAGGGCCAGACGAACTTGTACTTGTCGGGTTCGGCGTTGGCCAGGATGCCCAGGCGGGCATCGCCATTCCAGCAGTGGATCAGGGTGCGCGCCGACGACGAGATCGAGGCGTTGGTCGACGATTCGAAGGCTTGCACGTGCGGCGCGATCTTCTCGAGAATGAACGAGCGATACGCGGCGATATGGGCGGGATCGGTTGTGTTGGGTTCGATTCCGTTGGCATAGAAATAGGTGAAGGCCACTTCACCCTGATCTTCCAGCAGTGACGTGCTTCCGGACGCCTCCTTCTGTGTGGCGTCGAGGAAGTCCGCCCACGACGTCAACGGGCGCTTGATGACGGTGGTGTCGTAGACGTAACCAGTGGAGCCCCAGTCCTTACAGACGCTGTACTTGTTGCCGGGGTCGAACGGGGTATTGACGACTTTCGCGTTGAGGTTTTTCATGTTGGGCAACTTGGCGTGATCGAGTTCAGTGAGCAGGCCGCCAGTCGCCATCTGTTGAACGGAGGAGTGGGTGGGAACACAGATGTCGTAGCCCGTCGTGCCCTTGGCCGCACTGAGTTTGGCGATCATCTCCGGGTTCGAGCCGTAGGAGTCGAGAGTGATCTTCGGGCCCTTGGCGGAGGTGAAATCGGTCAGCACGGCGGGGTCGTCGTACTCGCCCCAGGTGTAGATGTTGAGGCTGCTCGACGATGAACTGCCGCCGCCCGGCGATTTGGAGCAGGCGGCGAGGACGGCGCCGACCCCGAGCGCGGCAGTTCCGCCCAGGAATGTGCGGCGGCTGAGCCTGCTCTTCATTGCCTCAGGCACGAGAGCCCGAATGTTCTGTGGCTGATTCATGTTTCTGCTTTCGGGTTGAATGGCGAGGGGAGGAAGGGGCGGGATTCGGGGCTAGGACGTGAAGATGCGGACGGCGTCGGCCGACCACGAACACAGCACTGGCGATCCCAGCTCGGTGGGCGGGTTGGCGGCGCGCGGTAGACGGGCCAGGATCTGGTCGTCGTTCGGTGTGTTGACGACCAATTGCAGGCTGTGGCCGAGTTCGGAGACCCCGAGTAGGGTGCCGCTGATCGAGTTGACCGGGGTATCGGACGCGGAAGCCGGGGCGTTGGTTGGGGTGGTGACCGCCACCGACTCCGGCCGGATCGCTGCGGTGACCTGTGCGCCGCTCGCGGCGGGAACGCCGCCCTTGATGGGACGTGCGGAGAACAGCGCGAGACCGGCGGTGTGCACGCTCACCCCCGTGCTGTCGAAGCGTGAGATAGTGCCGTCGAAGGAGTTCTGCCGGCCGATGAACCCGGCCACGAACGCTGACTCCGGCGCATCGTAAACTTCTGAGGCCGTGCCGATTTGCTCGATACGTCCGTCCTTCATCACCGCGATGCGATCACTCATCGACAGGGCTTCCTCCTGGTCGTGGGTGACGAAGATGAACGTCGTGCCGACTTCGCGCTGCAGTAGCTTCAGCTCGACCTGCATCTCCTCGCGAAGCTTGCGGTCCAGTGCGCTCATCGGCTCGTCCAGCAGCAGGACGGCCGGCCGATTCACCAGAGCTCGGGCCAGGGCGATGCGCTGCTGCTGGCCTCCGGAGAGCTGCGCCGGCTTTCGGCCGGCGAAGGCGGCCATTCTCACCATGTCGAGGGCTCGGCTCACTCGTTGGGCGATTTCGGCCTTCGGCACGCCCGAGAGGCGCAGCCCGTAGGCGACGTTGTCGGCGACTTTCATGTGCGGGAACAGCGCATAGGCCTGGAATACCGTGTTCACCGGGCGCTTATGCGGTGGTAGGTCCTCGACGTTGCGGCCCGAGATCTGGATGGAACCGTCGTCGGGAAGCTCGAATCCCCCGATCAGGCGAAGCGTCGTCGTCTTTCCGCACCCGCTTGGTCCCAACAGGCTGAGGAACTCGCCCGCCTGCACGGTTAGGCTGACGTTGTCCACGGCAACAGCCGGGCCGTAATACTTGGTCAGCGAGCGCAGTTCGACGCCACCGGGTGCGGCGGTCAGTGGCGAGGGGGCTTCGGTGGCCAGATTCACGGCGGTCATGCCGACACCAGGGATGACGACGAATCGTAGACGACTTCGCCACCGATGATCGTGTAGGCGACTGTGGCGGAACCGATTTCGGCGACCGGGGCGCCGAAGATGTCGCGGTCGAGAATCACGATGTCGCCGGCCTTGCCGAGTTCGATGGTTCCCGAGCGCTGCTCGTCGTGGTTGAGGTACGCAGTGCCGAGGCTGTGCGCTATCAGCGCGTCGGCCAGGGACAGTGCCTGCTCACCGAGGAAGGGCAGCTCCGACGGGCCGGTCGCTCCTGCGGGTGCTCGGTTGACCGTCGTGTGGATGATCTCGAGCGGATTCGCCGTGCTCACTGGCCAGTCGCTTCCAGAGGCCAACAGCGACCCCGCCCGTTGAAGTGCCCCGAACGGGTACTGCCAGGCGGCCCGCCGAGCACCGAGGAACGGGACCGTCAGCACGTCCATCTGGGGTTCGTGCCTGGCCCACAGTGGTTGCATGTTCGCCACCACCTTGAGATCGGCGAATCGGTGGATGTCATCGGGGTGGATGACCTGAATATGCGCCAAGGTGTGGCGAAGATCCTTGTCCCCGTTGGCTGCACGGGCCGCCTCGACCGCATCGAGCGACTCGCGTACGGCCCGGTCGCCGAGGGCGTGGAAATGCAGCTGGAAGCCCAAGGCATCGAGCTGGACCGAGATCTCCTTGAGGGTGGTCGGGTCGACGAAGCTCTTGCCCATGTTCTCACCCGGGCATCCGCACGAGTCGAGATATGGTTCGAGCATTCCCGCCGTGAAGTTTTCGGCCACACCGTCCTGCATGATCTTGACCGCGGTGGCTCTGAAGCCACTGGCCAGAGCGCGAGTGCGCTTGGCGACGAGTTCGGGAATCTGCTCGAATCCACGGTTGCGGTCCCACCACAGTGCGCCGACGACGTGCGCCTTCAACACGCCGGACGCGGTGGCGCGTAGGTATGAATCGAGCGGGTCTGGGGTGTCGTTCGTGGCGCCGACGATGGCGTCTTGCCAGGCGGTCACCCCCCACGCGAACAGCTGCTGCTGCGCCAGCTTCAGGGCCTCGTCCAGGTCGTCCTGGCTTGGCAGCGGAATGTGGCGTGCGACGAGCTGCATGGCGCCTTCCTGCAGCGCGCCGACCGCGTGGCCGTCGGCGTCGCGTTCGATGCGACCGTCGAACGGGTCCGGTGTCGTGTCGTCGATACCTGCGATCTCGAGCGCTTTCGAGTTGACCCACGCACCGTGACCGTCGCGGTTGGGGAAGTAAGCGGGCCGGTCGGCAACGACGGCATCGAGTGCTGCCGCGGTCGGCAGCCCGCCGGGGAAGGAGTCCATCGACCAGCCTCCACCGCTGACCCAGTCCAACTCTGGATGGGCCGCAGCGTATTCGGCGATGCGAGTGAGGTATCCGTCGACGGTGACGTACGGGGTCAGATCGCAGGCAAGCATGTCCAGGCCGGCGTGATACGGGTGAATGTGGCTGTCTTGAAAGCCCGGGGAGACGAGCCCACCGCCCGCGTCGATCTCGACCGCGCCGGCGGGTGTGAGCGCGGCGGCACCGATCGCGGTGATGATGCCGTCCTGGATGAGGACGGGCTCTTCGACGATGCCGGCGGGCGTGAAGACGTGGCCGCCGGTGATGAGCAGGCGATTGGGAGTGGCCATGATGTCAGTCCTCCATGTCGTGCGTGGTTCGTGTGCTGAGCGGATTGGGATCGATTGGCGGAGTGACATGCGCGGTGATCCACATGGCCTGGGCCGTGGTCGCCCCGACGTTCACTGCACGGTGCGGAACCGAGGAGAGATACTCGACGCTGTCTCGGGGGCCGAGGATCATTTTCTCGGAGGCGATCGAGATTTCGATGTGGCCAGTGAGCACGTAGAACAGCTCTTGCGCGTTGTCGTGCGCGTACGGTTCGGGTCCGGTCGAGCCGCCCACTTCGAATGTGCCTTCATACACTTCGAGCCGTTGGATCGGCGGGCGCAACAGCAGCAGTTTCTGAAGTCCGCTCTCGCTGGAGAACATGGGTCTTTCGTGTGCCCGTAACACGGGCCGCGCCACGGGCGCTTCATCGGAGAGCAAGTCGGCGGCCGAGACGCCAACGGCCGCGGAGATGCGCTTGAGCACTCCTACGGAGACGCCACACTTACCGTTCTCCAGCTGGCTGATGAAACCCGCGCTCACCGATGCCCGCGCCGCGAGTTCCCGTGTCGACAGTCGGGCACGCTCACGGGTCTGCCGGATGCGATTTCCGAGCATGCCGCGAGCCGCCGCATCGATGTCGGGGGCGGTAATCGGGGGTTCAGTAAACACGCGCCTCGATTCGTTAAGAGCGACTTAACGAGTCGCTTACTGCCGAACGTATGGCGGCTCATTCGACCGCGCAACACGGGGCGTGCCGAAGTCTGAACTCTTAACACGAGCGAAATTCAAGGCTCGGTGGACACCGCGCCAGCGAGCTGAGTTTCCGGCAGCGGTTGCGTCCAGCGGAGTGGTGTGTTCTGCTGGCACGGCAGGCAGGTGGATAGGCGAGCATTCGGCTGTGGCACGCGAAAGTGTTTCTCCGGAAACGCAATCTGTGCAGTCGCGGTCAGTGGCCGATCGTGGGCACTTCAGCTGCGAACGCCGATCAGGTGGTACCGGCTTCGGTATACACCGCAAAACCGGTGCCGCTAACGCTTCGAATGCCTACCATCAGCCGATGCGCGGATCGAAAATCCTGATCACCGGACCAACGGGCCAGGTCGGCGCCCCGGTTGCCATGGCCCTCGCGGCCGACAACGAGGTGTGGGGCATCGCCCGCTTCACCGACGTGGCGACGCGCGAGCGTCTCGAGAAGGCCGGTGTGCGCTGCGAGACCGCCAACATGGCGGCGGGGGAGTTCGCCGGGCTGCCGTCGGACTTCGACTACGTGCTCAACTTGGCGGTGGCCAAGAGTGGTCGGTGGGACAAAGACCTTGCGGCCAATGCGGAATCGGCAGGGCTTCTCATGGCGCACTGCCGAAGCGCGAAGGCGTTCCTGCACTGCTCATCCGGGGCAGTCTACGATCCGCCGGGCGGTGAACCTCGGACCGAGCGCACCGTGCTGGGTGACAACCACAAGAGCTTGCTTCCTACCTATTCCATCTCCAAGATCGCCGGGGAAGTCGTCGTCGCGACGATGGCGCGTGCGCTCGGCGTGCCGGCCACGATTGCACGCCTCAACGTCCCCTACGGCGACAACGGTGGGTGGCCGCTCTATCAGATGGAGCTGATGCTTGCCGGCGCACCGATCCCCGTCCCGCCCGGCGGACCAGCCGTCTACAACCCGATACACGAGGACGACATCATCGCGACCATCCCGAAACTGCTTGAGGCGGCGTCAGTCCCGGTCACCACCGTCAACTGGGGCGGCGACCAGTTTGTCAGCATCCAGCAGTGGTGTACCTATCTCGGCTCGCTGATCGGGAAGCAACCGGTATTCGAAGAGAGCGATCAGGCGTTGCGCGGCAATCCGTTGGACGTCAACAAGATGCATGAGCTAGTCGGAGCCATGACCGTCGACTGGCGCGACGGAATGCGCCGGATGGCGGCCACGTTCCACCCGGAGCTGGTCGAGCACTAGCTGAATTCGGCGCTTCAGCCGTCCGCCGGCGGCCAATGACCTTAGAGTCGAGTCGTGCCCGAATTGGATCGTCGAAGCATGATGTTGATGTCGGGGCTGGGCCTGTTGGCGGCCGCAATCCCGCTCCCGAGCGCCGAGGCGAGTCCGTCGCCGTACCCGAAGGCGCCCCCGGGCAGCGGATCGGCCTACCTTTTCCAGGACGACTTCGACGGGCCCACGGGGTCGGCCCCCAACCCGGCGAATTGGTCGGTCCAGAACTGGCAGGACGACGTGTGGCCACCGGTCGACAGTCAGTACCGCGACGATCGGCGAAACGTCTTCCTCGACGGAAACTCGAATCTCGTACTCATGGCGACTCGAGAGGATGATCAGTACTTCAGCGGCAAGGTGCGGGGCAACTGGCGGGTCCCCATGGGCCACACCTGGGAAGCGCGGACCAAGCTCGACTGCCTGACTTCGGGAGCGTGGCCCGCGTACTGGGCCGTGAACGAAGATCCCTTGCCCGACGGCGAGGTCGACATCTTCGAGTTCTACGGCAACCGCAGTTGGGCCCCGGGAACCACCGTCCACGCCGCATCGAACGGCAAGACGTGGGAAAGCAAATCGATCGCCGGGTTGATCGACGGCGCCTGGCATACCTGGCGGATGCGTTGGGACGACGACGGGTTCAAGTTCTGGCGGGACTACGTCGACGGCGCGGCTCCGTATTTCACGGTGCCGCCCAAGCCCATCCCGGTCCACGGCAACCCTACCGACTTGCGCTGGCCGTTCAACAATCCCGGCTATTGGATGTCCCCGATGTTCACCCTCGCAGTCGGGGGGCCCGGCGGCGGCGACCCTTCGCTTGGCGCCTTCCCGGCGTCGATGCTCGTCGACTGGATCCGCATCTGGTAGCGGCGTGACGTGCGCGGCCCCACTCATACCCGCTCGGCGGAGTCCTCCTCGGGTGGCATGCGCTCGCGCAGACTGTCGTAGATCGGCGGCGATCCGACGAGATAGGCGGCCAGCACCGCGGCGGCGGTCGCGGCCATCATCGGCACCGCCACCGATGTCGTCGCCGTCATCTCGATAACGATCACAATGCCGGTCAACGGCGCGCGCACCGCGGCTCCGAACAGTGCCGCCATGCCAACCAGCGCCATCGGAATGGCCAGCCCTGCAATATCTCCCGGCCAAAAGAGGTTGACCACTCCGACAAACAGCAGGCCCCATAGCGCGCCCACCGCAAGCAGGGGTGCGAACAATCCTCCCGGGGTGGCCGCGGAGTACGACAGCGGACCGGCGATGAAACGCACCAAGAGATAGCCGGCGGCCACCGGCAGCGCGATGTGCTGTCCCCCGACGATCAGCTGCGTCAGGCTGTCACCACCACCGACGGCCTGGGGGTAGACGAACATGGCCAGTCCGATGATCGCCCCGATGATGCTTGCCTTTGCGGCCTTCGGGATTCGGGCAAACGCCGCGACATGGTCCAGGAACCACAACACCAGCCAGTTGTATGCCGCACCCAGGCAGCCGGTCAGCAAGCCGAACACCACGAAGAGTGGCAGCCACACCAGGTCGGGGGCGTGCGCGGGTGCGACGAGGAAGTCTGGATGATTTCCGAGGACGAAACGCCCGCAGGCGACGGCGGTCACGGCCGCGAACAGGGTCGCCAGCATGGTCTTGACCCGGAACGACCGCGTCACCTCTTCGAGGGTGAACAGCACACCCCCGATGGGCGCATTGAAGGCGACTGCCAGCCCAGCACCGCCCACGGCGGTCTGCATCATGCGCACCTCGGAGTCGGGTAGTCGCACCCGCCGCGCCGCCTCGGCGCCGATCGCCGCTCCCATGTGGACGGTCGGTCCCTCACGGCCCAGGACGAGCCCGGACCCGATCGCCAGCACACCGCCGATGAACTTCGCCGGTAGCAGCCGAATCAGGGGCGGTTTGGCCTCACGATGGAATACCGCCTCGACGTGTTGGATGCCGCT
This sequence comes from Mycolicibacterium sp. CH28, assembly GCF_004745805.1. Lineage (GTDB taxonomy): Bacteria > Actinomycetota > Actinomycetes > Mycobacteriales > Mycobacteriaceae > Mycobacterium. The sequence goes on from NZ_SRLQ01000014.1 coordinate 178,506, forward strand.
GCCCGCGGCCAGCGGCATCCACTGCACGATCAGGGCTGCCAGCATGGCACCGGCCGCGGCGACCGCGATCGGCACCAGCCACCCCGGGCCCGGCAGCTGATGCGACCAGTCCACCAGGTCGATGCGCAGCCGATCGGCCCATTCCAGACACCAGCGGAATGCGCCACCGACGAACCCGATGACCACCCCCGCGACCACCGCGGTACAGCAGATGAGGACCGCTCCCCGCATCGAATCGTCTGGCTGCTCGGGGTCGGGAGTCGACTGCGTCATCGCACCCGGTCAGCCGGTCGTTCTGGACTAGGGCTGTTCCTGCCGCGTACACGCACGGGCAACCGTCTCCTTCGCCGCCGGGTAGCGAGCCAGTGCCATCGATCGCGAACCCCATCCTCGGGGTACCGGTGCCCTGACCGCTCGTGGCGTTCATTGTGCCGGTTGATGGCGAAGGGTGTGCTGCCCTATCCGGCGGATCGCGCGCCGGCCCGCGCGCGCTTGCTGCCGGCCTTGCCGGTCGGTGCCCCCGTCGACTTCGCCGCCGACGCACTGGCCGCCGGCCTCTTGGCCGCCCTCGGCTTGGCTGAGGCCGACGCCACTGAGGCAGCTGAAGCCGCTGTTGACGTGGCTGTTGACGTGGCTGTTGACGTGGCTGTTGACGTGGCGGGCGGCCGGTCCGATGTCCCGACACTGCGAGGATCGTTGCGGTAGTAGGCGGAGTCGATGATGGGCCGCAGCACCTTGGTGAGCGTGTCGATGGCGTCTTGGGACACGCCCAGTTTCTTCAGCGGTCGCAGCAGCGGCAGGTCGGCGGTAGGCACCAGGTAGGTGGTGGTGGTCCCGCCCTCGGCGTTCACCGAGACGGTGACGTTCTTCGACGGCACCTGGGACAGGTCGGCGAACATGGCGTCGTAATGAACCGAACCCCATTCGTCCAGTGCGTACTGGTTCACGATTTCTTCGGGAATGATCTGCTGGAGCAACCCGGTGCCGGCCAACGCGTTGAGGTCGGCCAGCACGTTCCACCACCGGTCCGGCCAGTCGCCGATGCCGTCGTACTCACCCTTGACCACGAGCACGTCGTACTTCGTCACTGGGATCTGCGGGACGGTGTAGTCGAAGATCGGGAGCGTCACTCCCGGGAAGAATCTGAACGCTCCGCGGTTGGCGTCACCCATCACCACGAACGAAAGTTGATCGGCCGGTGGTGCATTCGGATCGTTGGCCAGGCGGCGCATCTCCTCGTCGACGACCAGCGTGGTGCCCGATGCGCCGACGACGATCTTCTGCCCAGGGGTGTTGTGGATCGCCGCGTCCATGTTCTCCAACCCGACCGCCACCGACTGGCCCAGCGTCAGCGTGCCGTTCCACGGCGCCATCTGCCCCGGCCAGGGCAGGCCGACCACGTCATCGACGTTGGCGAAGTAGCCGCCCAGGGCCCTCCTGATGAGATTCGGGTCGACGTCCTCGTAGCCGAGTCCGCCCATGGCCAGCACCGTCGCGCTCAATGTCACCGGTGTTGTCAGCGCCGCAGTGCGATGGTCGGGGCCGGCGACGCCGGCTGTGACCACCGAGGCCGTGACGGCCACCCCCGCCAGTAAAGCCGCCGTACGCCGAGCCAACGTGTCAACCATGATCTTCCCCCTTTGCCAACGACATCTGCGGGTCGTCGCAAACTGTGAGCCGAGTATGGCAAACGGCGGACACGGGCCCAAGGGTCTTTCGGCCCGAGCGAGCAAATTCCTACCCGCGCACTGGCTCTCGAGGGCGGTGCAGCGGTCGCCTCCGAGGCGCCCGCGCCGCGCCGATCAGCACCGATTGGCTTCGCGCCACGCGGTCGGCCGGTTGGGTCGAAACCTCGGCTTTCCTCGCGATTTCAAATTGGTCAGCGCGCTGTCTCGGATACGGTTTCTTCTGGGTCGGGGGCGACACAACGGACGGGGAAACAATATGGGTGCGACCTCTCGACCTTTCGTGGCCGCCAGTGTGGCAATGGTGGGTGCCACTGCCATCGCAATAAGTCCGATTATGCTGCCGCAGCCGGACATTCGCGCCACCGCGGCAATCCAGCTGGCCGCCACCACCGACTGGCAGACGATTTTCGCCAAGGCCGGCCAGAACGCCGCGGCCCTGTCTGACACCTGGGCGCAGGCGCCGGCCCCGATCCTGCAACAGATCGTCGCCAATCTGCAGAAGTACCTGTCCGAACTGCCCGACCTTGCGGGTATCGGCACCCAGATCCAGGCCAACACCCAGCGCGCGCTCGGCGCATTGTTGACGGCAGACCCCACCACGCTGGACGCCACTCACCGAACCCTGTATCAACTGCTGCCGGCAGTCCTGCAGGTCCCCGGTATCCCAGCGCTGCTGCAATTCAACATCTCTGCGACCGGCCAACAGCTGCTGGCGTTCTCAACAACGGCGCTCAGCGGGGTGCTGCTCGGCCTGGCCGGCCCCGTCCTGGGTCCGCTTCTGGTGCTGCAATCCAGCCTGGGATCGATCGCCGCCGAGGTCAACGCCGGCACCCCGGATCTGGCCGGTGCGCTGAGCACCTTGGCCACCAATCCCGCGGCGATGACCGACGCCTTCCTCAACGGTGGGCAGCATGTCGACCTCACCGCATTGGCCCAGGCGCTCGGGCCGTCGATCGGTGTCACCTTCCCCGATGGGGTGCAGGTCGGCGTCGCCCTCGGCGGTCTGCTCAGCCCGGGCGGCTCGATATTCAACGCACTCGACCTCGCCTACGACAACAACCTGCTCGGTCTGCTCCACATCCACGTCCCGCTCGCGACGGGCACGGCGGTTGGGCCGATCGGCGCCATGCTCGAGCTGGCGAGGTCGATCGCGACGGCCATCGGCTGGAACGGCGGAACCGCCGCGGCGGCGGCGCAAACCTCATTGGCCGCGGCCAATGAGGTGCCCCGCTCCGTGCTGGACTCCGGCGCCACGTCGAGGGCACCGCTCACCATTGCGGTCGGCGCGGGTGCTGACCAGACGCCGAGCCCGGCCACCACGTCCGCCGGTGCCACTCGCGGCGGTACAGCCAGCTCGATCAGGTCGCGATACACCCTGCCGGACAAGATAGTTCGCGCGGCAGCGACTTCGGATTCCGGCAGTCCTGCGGTCAACCGCTCTGCCGGCAGCATGGATCGCGACAACGGGGGAGCCGGCGATTCCGGCAAGGCGTCCACGGGGCGGTCCAAGCGGGCCGCGGCCGGCGGGTGACCCCGCTCCCGGTCATCGGTACTTGCGCGAGCTCGGTGCGGCCCCGTTCTGTCACACTGCGCGCATGATCCAGGGCTTCTCGCATGTTGGCATCTGTGTGACCGACCTCGACCGTTCGCTGCGCTTCTATACCGAGGTCTTCGGCTTCGTCGTGCTCTACCAGTTGGACTTCGACAACAACGAGGTCGCGGTGACCATGGAGCAGGAGGGCCGATTCCGTTCGGCGATGCTCATTCGCGACGACATCCGGATCGAACTGCTGCAGTGGGTCGACGTCCCGATGACCGGGTCGGGTCAGCGCAAGCCGATGACCGAGCTTGGCTTCACCCATCTGTCGTTCCGGGTCGAGGATGTCGACGGTCTGACCGAGGCGATCCTCGCTGCGGGCGGGCAGCTGGTTGAGTCAACCCGCACCGTCCTGGGCGACGTTGCGGACCCCACCTCGGGCCGGTTCATCTACCTCACCGATCCCGACGGCACCCGTATCGAGCTCATGCAGAACGTCCCCGACCTGTCCGGTATCAACCCCGCCGATATCGCCGCCGCGGCCACCGGGTAATCGACCAAACTCGCGGTCGCCTCGGCGCGCCAGGGCGGCGATCCGGCCGGTTGGCGAGATGATACGCATGTGTCTGTTGATGCGAATGTGACTAACGTGGAGCCGGCGGCCGAACAGTGTGGCGAGCAACCCGCCGCGCCAACCGGGGCCGAGGCGCCGGTCATCGAGCCGCCCGCAGCACCTGAGCCGACGGCAGTACCCGAGACGGCGGTCGCCGCCGCACCGAAGCGCTCCTGGTCGATGCCGAAGTCCCCGGTCACCCGCAAGCACGCCGACCAGCTTGGCCGCGCCGCGCTCACCATCGTCACGGCGCTCGGCAAAGCGATCGCAGCCGTCGCCCGATTCGGTGCCGGCGCCATCCGGCGGCTCTGGCGCATGGCCGAGGCGGTGCCGGCCGCCCTGCAACTGTTCGCCGTCGCGGGCGTCCTCATGCTGCTCGGTGTGGTCGGCGCGATCGCACTGCACAGCACGCTCGGCTTGGTCTGCACCGTCGTGGTCATCCCGGTCTCGGCCGGTATCCTCGGAGCGCTCGGGCACCGCTGGTACAGCGGAATCGCCGCGGCACCCCAGCGGGCCGACACCAACCCCGCTGCGCCGGCCGCCTCGGACCTGCAACGCTCCGTCGAATACGTCGACAGAAAGCTTGCGGTGGCCCTCACCTCGTTCGGCACCGACCATCATCAGCAGGCGGTGATTGCCCTCTTCCAGGCGAAGACGGCCGTCGAGCTCACGCTGGGAACCGAGCAGGACACCGCGAGCTACGCCGACGTCCCGTTGCGCGCCGACGACTACGGTCTGCGACCGCGGATCCGGGCCGGGTCCGCATCGACATCAGCCTTGCGAGAAAGCAATTCGTTGGCGGCATCGTGACCGGGGGAACGATCACCGGGCAGGTCGCACTCATCGAGGATGACCACACGCTGGTCATCAACCGCGGTACCGAGGCCGGGGTAGTGGCGGGCATGGTCTTCGTCGTCAACGCCGACACCGGTCCGGTGATCACCGATCCCGAATCCGGACAGGAACTGGGGCGGCTGCGCCGGGAGAAGCTGCGGGTGCGGGTCTTCGACGCGCAGCCGCTGTTCGCCCGGGCGCACACCTTCGTCATGACCGACGACTTCTACGGCCTGCTCGGCATCCCCTTCATGGGGCGCCCGGCCGAAGATGCCGTCACCATCGACGTCGGCGACACTGTCGAACTGGTCAGCGATGCAGGCTCATACCGAATCGAGCGCAGCGGGACGCTGTGACCGGTTAGGCCGCGGTGGATGCGGAGGCGCTGCCGGCCTGAGGGATCGCGGAGACGACGGTCAGGTCATAGTCGGAGGCTTGCCACGACTTCATGAACGCGCTCAGGGAGAACTCCGTGCCTCCCGATGGCAGGGCGCTGTCGTTGACCCACACCTTGCCGTTAGCCACATCCACCCGCAGCACCTGGATCTGGTGGTTATAGGTGGTGAAGTTCGGGTTCGCCGAGCCGGGCTTCCAGCCGGGAACCGACGAATACAACGCGTTGTTGTTGATGCCCACGGTGATCGCGCTGCCTTGGGCCAGCGCCGCATCCAGGTCGTTGAGTGCGCGCTGGCCATCCGCCGCGGTCGCCCCGGCAATGCGTTTACCGTTCGCGTCGTAGGTCGCATAGGTGGTGTTGACGGCCGTGACCGCCCAATGCTGCTCCAACAACCGCACAGCGTCCTTGGGCCAAGCGCCCATCTCGAGTCGTTCGCTGAGGAACATCTTGCGGCCGGGGCTGACAATGCTGTCGAGTTCCTTGGCCCAGGCGACGACGGTGTCTTCGTCCTCGGTCAGGGTGTTGGTGACCTGGGCCGCAGCCATCGCCGACGACATCAACACGCAGTTCCAGTAGTTCTGCTGCCGGTGCAGCTCGGCGAGTTGGGCAACGTCGCCACCGTAAACCCCTGTCCCGGTGACTGTTACGTTGATCTGCTGGTCGATGGAGTCAGGCTTGGCGATGTTCAGAGCCACAGCCAGGGAGTGCACCACACCCTGCACGAATCCGGCGAAGCCAGGCAACGCGGCGCTGGCCCCATTATTGATGGTGATCGTGAAGGTATCGCTGATCCCCGGCGTCACGAAGTCCGCGTTTGGGGTGTAGGTGTATCTGCCGGTGCTTGCGTCGAACGACAGCGTGCCGTATTTCGGCTGGGTCTTGATCGAATACGTGACCGGGAAGCCGTTGTTACTCACGGCGCTCAGGTCGACGGTGATCTGCTTGTTGGGACCCCACTGGCTCCACACGCTCGGCGCCGCCGTCGGCGCCTGATTGAAGAAGATGTAGGACAGCTGGCTGGCCATCGCGTTCCACATCGACTGCAACGCCGCCAGCGGAGACACGACGGCCGTCGACACCGCGGCCTGCGTCGCTGCGGCCGTCACCGCTGCGGCCGGCGTTGGTGTAGCTGCGATCAGAGCACTGCCACCTATCGACGCTGCGGCAGCGGATGCCGCTGCGGCCGAGCCAGGTTCACCTCGGTTTCCGTTGTTGCCGGATTCGCCGTCGTTTCCGGCGGTGGCGTTGGTGCTCGTCCCGCCGGTGCCGTAGCCACCGCCGTTGCCGCCGCCACCGCCGCTGCTATCGCTGGAGCCGCCGGTCCCACCGCTTCCGCCGTCACCACCGTTGCCGCCGTTGCCGCCGTTTCCGCCATCGCCGTTGACACCCTGGCCACCCTGGCCGCCGGCCCCCGCCCTTCCGCCGTCACCGCCGTCACCGGCCGTGGTGGTAGCGGTCCCCGAACCGCCGACTCCGCCCGTGCCGCCGTTTCCGCCGTTTCCGCCCTGGCCGCCGGTGCCCTGACCCCAGCCGGCCTTGCCGCCGGTGCCGCCCCAACCGCCTTTGCCGCCGTCGCTACTCGCACCGCCCTGGCCACCGACGCCCCCTTGACCGCCGACCCCGCCCGTGCCGCCAGTTCCATTGGGGTCGTTGGTATTCCCGCCGTTTCCGCCGTTTCCGCCTTTGCCGCCCTGGCCGCCGACACCGCTGGACCCCGCCGACCCGTTCGACGGCATCACGAACAGATAGGCGCCCTGGCCGGGTTTCCCGCCGAGTGCTCCACCGGGTCCGCCATCGCCGCCCGTCCCGCCGGTTCCGCCGTTGACACCGTTGCCGCTGCTTACGGTGTAGGACGATGTCCAGTAGCTGAAGCCGTAGCCACCGGCGCCGCCCCAGCCGCCCTTGCCGCCACTTCCACCGCTGCCACCAACGCCGAACACGAGGCTGCCGTTGCCGCCGTTGCCGCCGCTTCCGCCTTCAGCGCCGGCGAAACCGCCATAGCCGTCTGGATCGGTCGCGGTTCCGTTGTCACCGGGCCGACCCTGCTGGCCGATACCGCCGGCACCGCCGGCTCCGCCTCGGCCGAACACCGACAGCGCCCCGACGTCACCGCCGTTGCCGCCGTCACCGCCGCCGTACCCGCCGGCGCCGCCGGCGCCGCCGTTGCCCATCCAGAGCCCGCCGCGCCCACCGTGTCCGCCGTCGCCACCGTGGTCGCCTTCGGAGCCCTGCCAAGGACTCTCACCACCAATGCCGCCATTGCCGCCCGCGGCGTACAGCGCGAGCATGCCGCCGTTCCCGCCGTTTCCGCCGTTGCCGCCGTATGCGCCCCGCCCACCGGTGCCACCGTTTCCGGCGATACCGCCCAACGACATGATGCCGACGTCACCGCCGTCACCGCCCGCGCCTGCCTTGCCACCGGACTCGATCGCGTTCCCGCCGATGCCGCCGTTGCCTCCGTTGCCGGTGAAAACCCCGCCGCTACCGCCCCTGCCACCGTCGGCGCCCACGGCGCCCAGAGCGACGCCGGCGTTTCCGCCGTTTCCGCCGTTACCGAACAATCCCCCCGATCCGCCGTTTCCGCCGTTCGCGCCCGCCTCAGTCTGGGTGCCGTTGCCGCCGGCACCGCCGTTACCCGCGACCAGGCCGCCATTACCTCCGCGACCGCCGGCTCCGTTGTTGACGCCAGCCACGCCGGCGCCACCACTTCCGCCGTCGCCGAACCACCCCGCCGCGCCGCCGTTTCCGCCGTTGAAACCATTACCGCCGTTGCCGAGGATGCCGGCGCGGCCACCGTTGCAGGCGCTGTCGGGGCAGGTGTCGGCCGTGTAAGAGAAGCCGTTACCCATGAGGATTCCGGCGTCGGGGTGCGCGGCGGTGCCGTTGCTGAAGAAGACGCTCAACAGCGAGTCGATGCCACCGCCCACGCCGATTTGCGCAGCCTTCGGGGTCTTGGCGACCGAGGCTGCCGGAGTCGCTGCGGCCAGGTCGGTGCTCGTGTCGGCAGCCGGGACAGGGGTGTTCACCTGAGCCGATCGCGCCGACGCGGCGCTGATGGCGGAGGCCGGCTTCGAGGCTGCCTTCGCGCTACTCGCTGATCCCGATGTCGAAAGCTTGGATTGTGGACGGGGTTTCGACCGCGCCGTCCCCCCGCCACCGGTCGACTTCGACGATGCTGGGCCGGCTGACGAGCTGCTCGATGACGCCGAGCCGCTCGAGGCTGCCGAGCCGCCGGTGTCGGCGGAGGCCACCGCCGGCATCGACGCGATCGCCGCACCCACGCCGAGGGCAATCGCTGAGGCGCCGAACCAGGTCAACAACCGCAGTTGGCCGGATGACCCGGACTTTGGTGTCGTCATGCCGCCGAACTCGGCCGGGAGCATTCGCAGGGCCCCACTGGCATGGGTGACAGTCTCGTCGCGCTCGATCGAACTCATTGGGCAAGTTCCCCCGGTAGTGGCCATTACCTGAATCGACAACCAGTGCTCGGATCGCTGGCAGCAAGACAGGAGCCTAGGCCGAACTCATGAACGCGTCCATAATTAGCTCGAATTCGTGGACTGTGGTGGAAGACGTCCGCCCTTGATTTGGGTGGCGTTAACTTTCGTTGCCGTGGGGCGTCCCGGCACCGGCGGCGGTGGATCTAGCCTAGGAAGAGGGTGTTCCGCGTGGGCTTTCCGGATCGACCTGTCGGTGTCGACTGATCCTGGCGAAGGCTGCCCTTCGCGAATTGGTCTATCCGCCGTCGAAGAAGTGATGATGCCGGGAATTTGCTGAACGGCGCGGATGGTCGGCGACGCCCGCTCGTCGGCAGCGGCCTAGCAGTCGGCGTGTGACATCTGGTTGATCAGTGCCTGTTTGAGCTCGGGCCGGCTCGCAGCCACCAGGGTGAACAGTGCCGAGCGGGCCAGCAGCTGTGCCGGTGACGAGCGCAGCAGCGATGGACCGCCATGCGCCGCGACTAGTGCGTTGGCTGCCTGCGTGGCCAGCACGCAGCCCTCGGCTCGGGCTCGCAACAAAGCTGACGCGTCGCTCATTGCCTCGTCGAGCCGCTCTCGTACCGCGTCGGCCTGGCGCCGCAGCGCGACCGCCGCGTCGTGTTCTCCGGCATCGTCGAGCAGCAGTGTGCATCGGCGGACCACGCCGATCGGTAGCGTCGCGTTGAGCCGCGACCCGAAATTCTGGTTGGTCATGAAGTCGGTGCGGGACACCCGGCTGACGACGCGGTCATCGGGCACGACCAGGCCATCGAGCTCCAGGGCCACGGTATGTGAGGCGTCGGCGACGAACAGCGGCTGGGGCGTCACCGCCGTGATACCCGGTTGGACGGCGGCGGTCACCAAACCCGCAACGATGTCACCGGTTTCGACGTCGCCGGCCGAGATCTGGATGACGTCGATGATGCCCCAGCCGCTGACGAACGGGGCATGGCCGGACAACCGCCACCCGCCGGTCACCCGCTGCGCGCGCATCCGGGGTGGCACCGGCACCGCCCCGGCGTAGGCGACGCCGCCGCGTATCCGCCCGGCAACGGCACCCGGAAGGATCTCGTCGCGCAGGGCGTGATTGTCGGTGACAGACAGTGCGGCGAGCATTCCGTGGTGCTGCACCCAGGTGAATGCAGTGGCCAGGCAGCCGCTGGCCATCGTCTCCAGAATCTCGACGATGTGGGGTAGGCCCAACCCCGGGCCGCCGAAATCGGCGGGTGCGGCGATCCCATACAACCCGGCCTGCGTCAGTGTCTCCCAATGGGTGTCGGGAACCTGGCCGCTGCGATCCACCTCCAGCGCTGCCGGAAACAACACCGTGTCGGCGATCTCGCGTGCCCGTTCGACCAGCTCCGTTGTCACGGTCTGACGGTAGCCCGCCGCAGCGGTAGTCGCCCCTGCGATCCCGCCGGGTCGGCGACCGAGGGAGAATCGAACAGATGTCGCCGCTGCTGTCCATCCCGATCACTGCGGACCTCCTGCGCGGGGCGGCTGAACTGGAAGAGACCGAGCGGGGCCTGTTGCCGCACCGGCTGCCCAGCTGGGCGCGGGCTCAATGTCCGGATCCTCAGCTGGCCATGGCCGAATCCCAGCCCGCCGGGGTGCGTTTGGCCCTGCGTACCGCCGGCACGGTGATCGAACTGGACGCGATGCGCACCCGCCCGGCCTACCGCGGTCTGCCGCTGCGCCCAGACGGCATCTACGACGTGCTGGTGGACGGTCGTTTAGCGGCCCAGGCCTCGCTCACCGGCGGCAATGTGCTGATGATCGACCCGGCGACCGGGACGGTCGAGCGGCAGGCCGGACCGGTCGGCACCGTCCGCTTCGCCGGCCTGCCCGCACGGCTCAAGGACGTCGAAATCTGGTTGCCGCACAACGAGATAACCGAACTGGTGGCTCTGCGTGGTGATCAGCCGATCACGGCGTGCCCCACGCGCCGGCGGGTGTGGTTGCATCACGGCAGCTCCATCAGTCATGGGTCCAATGCGCTACACCCCGCCGCGACCTGGCCGGCGCTGGCGGCAGCCATCGGCGGCGTCGACCTGATCAACCTCGGCATGGGCGGGTCGGCACTGCTGGACCCCTTCACCGCCCGGGTCATGCGCGACACCCCAGCCGACCTCATCAGCGTCAAGCTCGGGATCAACATCGTCAACGCCGACGTGATGCGACGGCGCGCATTCGGCCCCGCCGTGCACGGCTTCCTCGACACGATCCGCGACGGGCATCCGAGCACTCCGATCGTCGTCGTCTCGGCGATCCACTGTCCCATCCACGAGCACACGCCGGGCCCGGTCGCCCCGAAGTTCGACGGTGAGACGCTGACATTCGTCGCGACCGGGGACCCCGCCGAACAAGCGGCCGGAAAGCTCACCCTCAGCGTGATTCGCGACGACCTTGCCGCCATTGTGCGGCAGCGCAGTGGCGATGACCCGCAGCTGCGCTACCTCGACGGGTGTGATCTCTACGGGCCCAGGGATTCCGCGGAAATGCCCCTTGCCGACAACCTGCACCCTGGTCCCAACGCTCACCGCCGTATCGGTGAACGTTTCGCCGCCGCCGTCTTCGGATCCACGCCGAGTCGGCATTGATGAGGCGGATGGCCGCACGGTGCGCCGCGCCGAACGCCGCCGCGCTCGTCCATGCGGGGATGACACCGCACACACCCACGAAGACCGCTGGCGGTCAGCGTAAGGACCCGAGCCGGCCTGAGTAGGTCCCTTGCTCGAACGTCAGGCCGCGACTGTTCCTCTGCGTCGACGCCGCACCGTGGTCCGGTCAGAAGGCCTCCGCGTCGAGCAGCACGAGCATGCTCCGCGCGGCGTCGCCTGCCTTCAGTGCTATCTCGGCGCTCGACGGCGTGCGCAGCCCCAACAACGCCGCATCGAAGATGCGGGCCTTCAACAGACCGGCGAACACCTGGGCAGCCGCCTGCTTGTCATGCACGGTCCAACCCACACGCGTCGCCCACAGATCGACATAGCGTGCGAATTTGGCGTCGCGGGTACCGGTCGTCTCCTCGTGGTAGCGCCTGCCGAGTTCAGGGAAGCGGTGGGCATCGCGGGCGACGACCCGGTACAACGCCAGTTGCTCTTCGGATAGGACACTGTGTAGGTACTCCCGACCGGCTTCGGGAAGTGCCTCGGCAGGAGGCACGTCGTACCAGGCCGGGGTCTCCAGTGCAGTGTCGTCCGTTGAGCCGTCGCCGCCGGAGGCGGCGCACGCCGCCTGCATCACGGCGGCAAAAAGCTCGTCTTTGCTCTCGAAATGTCGATACAGGGTCTTGATCGAGACGCCGGCAGAGGCGGCGATGGCGTTGACGGACGCCTCCGCGTAACCCGCGCTGAGAAATGCGTGCAACGCGGCGTCGACGATCGCGGCACGTTTCCGCGCCATCAGCGCGGCTTTCGGATTGTCCGCCGACCAGGTCTTGACCATCACCACCTCCGATTGCTCTTGACAAGAGATGCAACAGCGATCACTGTCGTATGTAGGACAGCGGTCGCTGTCGTAACCTTACGATAGCTGAAGGGAGACATCCGTGTCGCACCCGCTCAACCAACCACTTTTCCTGCCTTCCGGCGCGACCTTGCCTAACCGGCTCGCCAAGGCCGCCATGAGCGAGGGCCTGGCCGACGCCGCCAATCATTCGACGCCGCGACTGGAGACGCTGTACCGGCGATGGGCGAATTCTGGCGTGGGCCTGCTGCTGTCGGGCAATTTCCAGGTCGACGGCCACCACCTGGAGCGGCCGAACAACGTCGTGATCGATGACGAATCCGGCCGTGTTCAGCTCGCGAGGCTCGCCGAAGCAGGCCGCTCTGGTGGCGCCCACTTCTGGGTCCAGCTGAGCCACACCGGGCGCCAGGTCAGCAGCGAGATCAACACCGCGCCGCTTTCGCCATCCGACGTCGATGTCGATGTCACTCGGGACGCGGGTCTCGACTTCGCCCGTCCAAAGCCGATGACGGTGAGCGAGATTCAGCACGCCATCGAGCAATTCGCGTTCGCCGCCGTCGAGGTGCAGAGGGCTGGCTTCACGGGGGTGTCCCTGCATGCTGCTCACGGCTACTTGATTTCCCAGTTCCTGAGCCCGTTGTCCAATCGGCGCGACGACGAGTGGGGTGGGGCGTTGACGAACCGTGCGCGATTTCTCATCCACGTGATCGCCGCGGTGCGTCGTGCAGTCGGGCCACAGTTTCCGATGGGCATCAAGCTCAATGCGTCCGACTTCCAACGGGGTGGTTTTACCAATGCCGAGTGTGTAGAGCTGGTGCAGATGCTCGACGGGGTCGGGCTCGATCTCCTCGAACTGTCGGGGGGCTCGCTGGAACAGCCCAAGGTGGTCGGGGTTGCGCTCAAGGACGAGGGTGAAGATGGCCGACGCGTGAGTACGGTTGCGCGCGAAGGCTATTTCGTCGCCTTTGCCGGGGCCGTTCGCAAGGTCGCCAGCATGCCCGTGATGGTGACAGGCGGATTTCGAACCGTTGCGGGGATGGTCGATGCGCTCGCGAGCGGGGACCTCGACGTCGTTGGACTCGGGCGGCCGTTGATCGCCGATCGCTCGGCGGTCCGACGCCTGCTTGCCGGCGAAATCGACCGCCTGCCGACACCAGCTCTGGACGTGCTCCACATCCAACCGTGGCACAACATGCAGCTCGAACGGCTCGGCGATGGACTTGACCCCGACCTTGCCCTGACTGGCGAGGCCGCGGCCGTTGCGTTCACAGAACTCGAAGCGGCGAAGATGGGCGCGCTGCTCGCGCACCGCGCCCAGCGCAGCCGAGGTGACGCCGCATGAGGGCCTACCCCCGGCGTCACCGTTCCATGGTTGCCAGGACCCGATCCTCGGCGTCGACGATGTTGAGTTTGCGCAGTTTCGGCATCGGGATCGACGTCGCACCCTCGACGAGGCCCACTCCGTCGGGAGTGGCGGCCCAACTCGCCGCGGGGTGCATGCGTCCGCCGTTGTCCATGGTGCGCAACGTGAACAGGCCGGCCGTCGGAAGCTTCTGCAGGTCAAGGGAAATCGCCGTACCCCAGGGTCGTGGTGCCAGCGTCACCACACCGGTGACATCGGCGGCGACCACCCCGCTCACCAGCATCCGGCGGTTGCGGCGCCGCGCGGCGCGTCGCGCGGTGAGCGCTTTGCGCAGCATCAGTGCGTCCGCGCCGAACACCTCGGGCTCGGGTTCCAGATCTGCCGGGTCGGCCTTGGTCACTAGCGCGGGTAATGGCGCGAAATCGGCGGCTTCGGCCCGGCACTGGGCGCACGCGTCGAGGTGCGCCTCGTCGCTCACAGCAACCCCATTTCGTCGAACACCGCGCGCAGCGCACGAAGGGCATAGTAGCTACGGGATTTCACCGTCCCGACCGCGATGTCAAGCCGTTCGGCGGCCTCGGCGACGGTGAGGTCATCCAGGTACAGCGCTGTGATCACCTGGCGGTGGTCCGGTGAGAGTCGCCGCAACGACTCGCCGATCAGGATCCGCTCCAGGGACTTGTTGACGGTACTACGTCGGGAGGGTTGGCCTGTTCGTCTACCAACCAGGTGCTGCGAGTGGTTCGGTGCCACCGGAGAATGTGACGAACGTTCGGCTGAACTCCGAATGGGCGACCGCTCCTGGTTGTGGCTGGGTGGCCACGAGGACCTCGAGATCTCAGGACGTCGCGGAGGCTCGGTCTCACCTGAAATCTGCCGTGGGTCTGGCAGCGCAGACGGTCGCGTGCTGGCGGGGCAGCATGAGAGTGAACGTGCAACCGGCACCGACACCGTCGCTGCTCGCGACGATGTGACCGTTGTGCGCCTCGACCAGTGCTTTGGCGATGGCGAGCCCGATGCCGGCACCTCCGTGTTGACGGTCACGCGCCCCGTCAACACGATAGAAACGATCGAACAGGCGCGTCACATGCTCGGCGGGCACACCGTCACCGGTATCGGACACGCTGATCGTGATGTCGTGGTCGGTGGACTCCGCCACAACCTGGACACGATCACCTCGGCGGGTGTGACGCAGTGCGTTGTCGAGGAGATTGCTCAATACCTGGCCCAACCGCTCGGGATCTGCCCACACCGGCGACAGCCCTGCTGGGACCCGAGCATCCAGGGCAACACATTTGGCGGCGTAGCTCGCAGCGAAGGTCGCGAGCGCGCCGGCTATCACCTCCTCGACAGAGACCCACCGGGCGTCGATGGAGGTGGTGTTCTGCTCGGCTGAGGACAATGCGTTCACATCGACGCTGAACCTCGTGAGGCGGCGGGTCTGATCGCGCAACATGCTGATCGTGTCCTGGTCGAGGCACTGCACGCCATCCTCGAGAGCCTCCATGTATCCCTCGAGGACCGACACGGGAGTCCTGATCTCGTGCGCGAGGTCCGCCAGCATTTGACGGCGGGTGTACTCCACCTCGCCGAGGCGCTGGGCCATCGTATTGAACGCTAGCGCGATCTGATCGAACTCCTTGCCCAGACGCGGAGGTGACACGCGGATGTCGTAGCGTCCGTTGGCGATTGCGGTCGCAGCCTGGGACAGCTCGGTGGTTGAACGGTGCATGCGTCGACTGAGGTACCAGCTCATGGCCATCGCGGCCAGCGCGGAGACGGCGAGCGCTGTGCCCACCGACAGCGCGGTAGCGTCCCGGAACGCTCGCTCGTAGGGGTGGTCGGCGTTGAGTCCGGGGACCACCGCGCGGTCCATGATCCGCCGGAACATCGGTGGACCCACGGCGGCGGCCACCACTGTCGTCGCGATGCTGAGGATCACCACCACCGAATTGGCCGCGAGCAGCCGAGCGCGGATACCGAGGCGTTGACCACGGGATCGGACAGGTTGGGGGTGGAGCGCAACGGTCGCCATCAGCCGTTGACCATCCGATAACCGATGCCGCGGACGGTGTTGACGTAGCGCGGCTGGACAGGGTTGTCGCCGAGCTTACGGCGAAGGTGACCTATGTGTACATCGATGATGTTGTCGTTGCCGAACCAGGAGTCGCCCCAGACAGATTCGAGCAACTGGCGTCTGCTCATCACCGCGCCCGGTCGCGAAGACAGTGTGGCCAACAGGTCAAACTCCGTGCGCGTCAGCGTAATTGGAATAGCATCGACGTGCACCTCGCGGCTCGTGAGATCGATACGCAGTGCACCGAATACACGTGGAGGGGTCTGCTCTACCTGCTGACCCGATGAAGGTGCTCGCCGGGGTCGTCGGAGCATCGCGCGGATCCGCGCCACGAGTTCGCGGGGGCTGAACGGTTTGGTCATGTAGTCGTCGGCACCGACGGACAAACCCACGACGGTGTCCACCTCCGTGTCACGGGCAGTCAGCATGATCACGTAGGCATCGGAGAAGGTCCGCAACTGTCGACAGATCTCGAAGCCGTCCAGGCCGGGTAGGCCGACGTCGAGGACAACGATGTCGGGATCGACTTCGCGAGCCAACATCAGTGCGCCCGCCCCTTCGTTGACGGTGTGAACCTCGAACGACTCTCGGCTCAAGTAGTTCGCCACCAACTTGGTCAGGGGTAACTCGTCGTCGACGACAAGCGCGCGCAGATTCAGGGCCGCATCAGTAGGGCCTGCGTTATCCATACCGCTATGGTGCCCGCGAAAACGGGACGCGGTCGACAATGTCGGCTTTCCGCCGGTTTCTTCACCGAATCTTCAGAAGTCGATTGCCGAACCTATAGCAACGCCCAGCCACGGTCGGTCGGCTTGCCTCCCGATGGCAACACCATCTCTTCATCGTCCGAACGTCAAATGCTTGAACAAGAAGCTGAGACTCGAAGTGTCCCAACGGCGATGGCCGAAAGGTACGCAACGAGACTGTGCGTGCCCTCCGGTCCTTCGGCCGCCCAGCAATTGCACCAACGGCAAGGAGAATTCCGTGAAGAAGATCAGCTTTGCCCTGGCGGCCGCGGTCACGCTCACCGCAACCCCGGTCAGCTCGGCTGCTGCCGCGGCAGCGACACCAACCGGAGGCGGCAACGCAGCCGATACCGTGGCGGCCCTGGAGTCCGACGGCTACACCGTGCAACTCAACGGCAGCGCCAGCGTTCCGCTGTCCCGGTGTATAACCACCGGTGTCGAGGGCTTACCCGACTCCGTCGATTCGTCCAGCCCCGATACCAACCCCTTCGCGTTCACGACGGTCTACGTCGACATTTCCTGCCCAGACAATGTCTGACGTCTCGATGCCAGTAGGGATTGCGCAGAGCGCGAGGGTATTTCCGAATCTTCACGAACCAACCAGAGGATGTTCGTCTCCAGACTGCAGGCTGAATACATTCCACTACAACGACTTCAGATGGAACGTAGGTGATTGATCTGCAGCGGCAAACGCATTCAGGCCGACCTACGAAGTCACAACAGGAAGAGGAGAACAAACCGATGAAGAAATCAGCACTGACAGCGCTCATCGCCAGCGGATTGGCGGCAACCGTCCTGGGGCTGGCGAGCCCAGCTCACGCCGACACCGGCCACAACTGGTGGGTCAACCACGAGGTGGGCCAGAGTGCGAGCGTGCCGCACGTCAGCACCAGCGTCCAGCAGAGTCGTTGAGTCATAGCCGCGAAGGGGGCACCCGAGGCGGCGGAGGTGCCCCCATCGCGCAGGCGCGGTACCGCGGCGGCTGCCTCAGCCGTCCCGTACTGATCGGGCACTACGACAAGCCGTCCCGGTGCGGGTCACCGTCGGACGGCGCGTTGCCAGCGCCGGGTCGCGGCCGCCGATGGCGACGAGTCTGCCGGTTGCAGCGCAGCGGACATGCTGGCGCGGACCGCGCGGGTGTCCAGGTGCATCCCGATCGCCACCAGGCAGGCCGGCGGTCGGGCCGATGCGGCACCGCGCGCGATGTGCACCGAGGGGCCGACGACGTTGACCACATACGGCCGGGCCCCGCCGCGGTGCCGGACGGAGACGCACCCTTTCATCCGGTAGACCCCGGCAGGCGGGTCTTCCAGTAGGTCGAGCAGATGATCCGGGTCGACGTCGCCAGCGCCCGCCACCGTCACCGCATCGGCGTGGATGTGGTGGTGGTGCGCGCCGGTCGACTCCTCGAAAATGGCGTCCCGGAACGACAATTGGCCGGTCTCGTCGGTCGCCGCCGCTAGGTCGTAGAGCAGCGCGGGATCGATCCGCCCGTCGGTGACCCCGACGACCTGGGCGCGGGAGTTCCGTTCCCGAACCCTGCCTTCGACCCGGCGTACCGCCGCGTCGCGCTCCTCCACCGGGAGCTGATCGAGCTTGTTCACCACGACCAACGTCGCTGCACCGTAGCGAGCCGGCGCGACACCGCCGCAGTCAACGGTGTCGAAGTGTCGAGCGGCGTCGACGACGTCGACGACGCCGCCGTCCCGGATCCCCTCGACTTCGCTGAATCCGAGGATGCGTGCCAGTGTGGCCGGGTCGGCAAGGCCGCTGGCCTCGACGACGATCGCGTCGAGCCGCAGCTTCGGGTTCGCCAGTTTCGTCAACGCCGCGCCGAGTTCGCCGTCGTCGGGAAGGCAACAGATACACCCGCCGGCAATCGATGCGGGCTCGTCGATCTGTCCGCTGATCAATCCGGCGTCGACATTGACGTCCCCGAAGTCGTTGACCACCACGCCGATCCGGGCATGTGGGGTGCGCAGGACGTGGTTGAGCAGTGTGGTCTTTCCCGCACCCAGGTAGCCGGTGAGCGCGATGACGGGGATCGCCGTGCGGCGGTCCCGTAGGGGCGTCGAGGCCATTCGGTGATGGTGCCACATCCGTGGTCTACCGTGGATGGTGAGGCGCCGATTTCACCGGTGCCGGTCGGGCGAGCAAGATGACGACTGTGCTATGAGAATTGTTGGTCTAGAAGAGCACTACGTCACCGAAGACGTTGTCGAAGCCTGGCGGAACGCGGATCGGCGATGGCAGGACCCGAGCCCGTCGCTGTCGCTGGATGGCGAGCTGACACCCAGGTGCTCTCGCTGACCACCCCGGGCCTGGGGAATCTCGACGAGGCCGACGGCATCGCGCTGCAGCACGCTTGCAACGATCGCCTTCTATCTGGACCGGGTCGACCGGCTCGCGGCGATCGGCGGGCTCCAGCGCCCAGTGTCCGAATCCCGCCAAATATCACATAATCAAACATTATCCTGCGATAAAACACGGGATGGATGTTTGATAGTGTGCGATCTGACATCAGGCGGAGGGTGATCCGATGCTCGCGGAGCAACGCCGTCAGGCGATTCTGCAGGCGCTCGACGCGCGCGGAGCGGTACGGGTGTCGGACCTGGCCACCGATCTCGCCGTCTCGGAGATGACCGTGCGCCGCGACCTTGACGTGCTCGACGAGCAGAACATGCTGCGCAAGGTCCACGGCGGAGCGGTTGCCCAGCACAACAGGGGCGCGGAGCCGCGGTCAACGGCGAAGGCCGGCCAGCAGCTCCCCGAGAAGGCGGCGATCGCCGCTGCGGCGGCGGCCACCGTGCAGGACGGCATGACCATTGCGATCAGCGCCGGCACCACCACCACCGAGTTCGCCCGACGACTCCGCCAACGCTCCTCGATTACCGTGGTCACCAACTCCCTGAGCGTGTTCCACGTGCTCACCGAACCCGCCGACGAGGACAGCGCCGCTCCGGTGGTGTACCTCAGTGGCGGGGTGCGTACCCCGTCCGACGCCCTGGTCGGCCCCGTCGCTGACAATGCGATTGCGGCGTTTCGGGTCGACGCCACCTATCTGGGCGTGCATGGATTCGATCCCGATGCCGGGCTGACGACACCGAACATCGCTGAGGCGCAGACCAATAAAGCCTTGATCAGTGTCGGGGCGCGCCTAGTGGTGCTGGCCGACCACACCAAGTACCGCGAAGTCGGCACCAACGTCTTCGCCAACCTCGGACAGGTCGACACGCTCATCGTCGACGACGGCCTGGGTGATGCCGACTGTGTGGCGCTCGCCGGGCGCGTCGACGAGCTCGTGATCGCCGGCGCGGGGACTCACCGATGAGCGCGGCGACCCCCACCCCATGGATGTTGGCCGACGGGCGCGAGGAACTGTTCTTCGCCCTCCAGGGTCACCAGCCGGCACCGGTGGCCGACCGACGGCCGCTGCCGGGCCGCGGCGACCAGAGCACACAGCTGCGCTTCGACCGGCAGACCGGGCAGTGGGTGATCGTCGCCGCGCTGCGCCAGGAGCGCACCTACAAGCCGGCTCCCGACGAGTGTCCGTTGTGCCCGGATCCGTCGGGCCTGGCGGGGGAGGTGCCTGCACCCGCCTACGACGTGGTGGTCTTCGAGAATCGGTTCCCCAGCCTGGCCGGCGCAGCCGCACACCCCGGGCAGGCATTCGAATTACCCAGCACCGACGTCGATTTCGTCGCCGCGCCGGGACACGGCCGTTGCGAGGTCATCTGCTTCTCCAGTGACCACCGGGGCTCCTTCGCCGGACTGGCGCCGTCGCAGGCTCGCCTGGTCGTCGACGCGTGGCGCCACCGCACCGAAGATCTGCTGTCCCGGCCGGGCATCGCCCAAGTGTTCTGCTTCGAGAACCGCGGCGAGGACATCGGTGTGACGCTGACCCACCCGCATGGACAGATCTACGGCTACCCGTTCCTCACCCCGCGCACTACCGCGATGCTGTCTCGCGCCCGCGAGCACGAGCACCGCACGGGGAGAAATCTGTTCGCCGACATCCTTGCCGACGAGGTCGGCAACGGCACCCGGGTGATCGCCCGCAACGAGCTGTTCACCGCGTTCGTGCCCTTCGCCGCGCGGTGGCCGGTGGAGGTCCACATCTACCCGAATCGATTTGTGCACAACCTCACCGAACTCGACGAGACCGAGCTGGACGGATTCGCCGCCCTCTACCTGGATGTGCTTGGCCGCTTCGACCGGATGTACCCGACACCCCTTCCCTACATCAGCGCTTTGCACCAGTACTCCGACACCGACACCCAGCGCCTGGGGTACTTCCACGTGGAACTGATGTCGGTCCGGCGCAGTGCCACCAAGCTGAAATACCTGGCCGGCTCCGAATCGGCGATGGATGTGTTCATCAGCGATGTCACTCCCGAGGTTGTGGCGCAATGGCTGCGGGAGCTGGCCCGATGAGCGCGGGCGACGTGCATTACGCGGCGCCGGGCCGGATCAACCTGATCGGTGAGCACACCGACTACAACTTCGGGTACGCGCTGCCTATCGCGTTGCCGCAACGCACCGTTGCGCATTTTCGGCCCGACGGCAGCGACGCCGTCACCGTTCGCAGTGATCGCGAGGGCGATCCGGTGCGAATCCCGGTGGCCACCCGTCCCGGGGACGCCGACGGGTGGGCGGCCTACGTGGCCGGCGTCATCTGGGCGCTGGGCCAGGCCGGACACCGCGTCGGCGGGGGCGCCATGACGATCACCAGCGACGTGGAGGCCGGGTCGGGGTTGGCGTCCTCGGCGGCGCTGGGCTGCGCGGTCCTCGGCGCCGTCCTGACCGCAGAGGGGATCACCCTGGATCGTCTGCAGCAGGCGCGCATCGCCCAGCGTGCGGAGAACGAATATGTCGGTGCGCCAACCGGTTTGCTCGATCAACTCGCAGCGTTGTACGGGCAGCCGCGCCGAGCCATGCTGATCGATTTCCAGGACAGCTCGGTGCGCCCGGTTCCGTTCGACCCCGACACCGCCGGGCTGGCACTGCTGGTGATCAACTCCCGCGCCCAGCACCGCCACGCCGGCGGCGAGTACGCGGCACGGCGGGCTTCCTGCGAACGGGCGGCCCGCGATCTCGGAGTCGGCTCATTGCGGGAGGTGCAGCACCGCGGCATGGAGGTCCTCAACGCGGTGGCCGATCCGCTCGACGCCCGCCGCGCCCGCCATGTGCTGACGGAGAATCGCCGTGTGCTCGAATTCGTCGACGCCGTAGCGGCTTCCGACTTCTCCGGCGCTGGGACGATCATGACCGACTCGCACCGCTCGATGCGCGACGATTTCGCGATCACCACGGCGCAGATCGACCGGATCGCCGACGTGGTGGTGTCGGCCGGGGCGCTCGGTGCCCGGATGACGGGCGGAGGGTTCGGGGGTTGCGTGATCGCGCTGGTTGCCGCCCAGGACATCGAGGCGGTCGGTGACGCGGTCCGGCGCGCGATGAACGACGGCGGATACCGCGAGCCGGGCATCGCACGAACCCATGCCTCGGCCGGCGCCGGGCCCGTAGTGGTGGCGTCGCCACAGGTGTAGTAATTGACAATGGACTATGACCCTGCCGATACGGCCGTCGTCGTCATCGACCCGCAGAACGATGTGCTCAGCCCGACCGGTAAAAACTGGGAGGTCCTGCAGGCCAGCGTGACCGAGAACGAGACGGTCGGACATCTGGTGGAGATATTCACCGCCGCTAAGGCCGGCGGCTTCGCGGTGTTCATCTCGCCGCACTACTTCTATCCCACCGACCACCGGTGGTTGTTCAACGGGCCGCTGGAATCCGATGAGCTGCGCACCGACACCTTCGCTCGGCGCGGCGCGCTGACCCTGGACGGCTTCACCGGTTCCGGCGCCGACTGGCTCGATGAATTCAAACCGTTCATCGATGACGGGGCCACCATCGTGGCAAGCCCCCATAAGGTGTGGGGTCCGCAGACCAACGATCTGGTCTTGCAACTACGTAAGCGCAAGATGGCGAAGGTCATCCTGTGCGGCATGCTCGCCAACATGTGCGTGGAATCGCATCTACGAGACCTGCTCGAGCAGGGATTCGAGGTCGCGGTCGTCCGCGACGCGACCGCGGGTCCGCGACACCCCGACCGTGGCGACGGTTACCAGGCCGCACTGGTGAACTTCGCCTTTCTGGCGCACGCTGTTCCTACTACGAGTGAGGCGGTAGCAGCCATGGTGCCGCCGACGAAAGGTCCGGTCCGTGACTGAATCGCGCCCGCCGTTTCCGCCCTACGACCTGCAGACCGCACTGCAGAAGGTGCAGGCCGCCGAAGACGCCTGGAACACCTGCGATCCCCACCGAGTCAGCCTGGCGTACACGCCGGACAGCGTATGGCGCAATCGGGACCAGTTCGTCACCGGCCGCGACCAGATCGTCGAATTCCTCACCGCCAAGTGGCAACGCGAACTCGACTACGCGTTGCGAAAAAGTCTGTGGGACTTCCACGGCAACCGGATTGCCGTCCGGTTCCAGTACGAATGCCGTGACCAGGAGGGCCGGTGGTGGCGCAGTTATGGCAACGAACTGTGGGAGTTTGACGACAATGGACTGATGCGTCGGCGCGAGGCCAGCATCAACGACGTTGCCATCGAAGAGTCCGAACGGCGGTACTTCGGACCGCGCCCCGACGGCGAACGTGGTCGGGACATCGCGTTGCAGTGACGGTGCTGCGACGGCGCCGGATAGGAGACGACATGAGCAAGCGCTACGCCGCCATCGCGTTCACCGACGATGTCCGCGCCGTACAGGCCGAGCACGGCAGCCAGGGATTCTACGGCCGCAAATTCGTCGCGGGCAAGGCAACACCTGGACCTGATCCACTGACCGAACTCGAGAAGGACTACCTGCGCGAGCGAGACGGCTTCTATCTCGCCTCGGTGGGGGAGAGCGGCTGGCCCTATGTGCAATTCCGCGGCGGTCCACCAGGATTCGTGCACATCATGGACGACCACACCATCGGGTGGGCCGACTTCCGCGGCAACCTGCAGTACATCAGCACCGGCAACGTCACCGGTGACGACCGCATTGCCATCATCGCACTGGATTACGCCCAACAGCGTCGGCTGAAGATCTTCGGGCACGCCCGCATCGTCACGGCCGATGAGGACTCTGAATTGGTGAGCTCTCTGGCTGACGATAGTTACGACGCGGTGATCGAGCGTGCCGTCGTCGTCAGCGTGGAGGCCTACGACTGGAACTGCCAACAGCACATCACTCCCCGCTACACCGCTGCCGAACTGGAGGGGGCTCTGGCGCCGATGCGTAGCCAGCTGGCCGCGCTGCAGACCGAGAACACCCGCCTGCGCGAGCAACTCGAGAACGCAAGCAGGTGACCGGGATGGCCAGATTGATGTCGGTCAACGTCGGGATGCCTCGGGACGTCACGTGGAAAGGCCGCACCGTGCACACCGGCGCGTGGAAGGCGCCGGTGGACGGGCCCCGCACGGTTCACCGGCTCAACGTCGACGGCGACGGCCAAGGCGACCTCGGTGGCCACGGCGGCGAGAACCGCGCGGTGCTGGTGTATCAACTGGCCTCCTATCGGTATTGGTCCGGTGTGCTCGGTCGGGACGACCTGACCCCGGGAGCGTTCGGGGAGAACCTCACCGTCGACGGACTGCCCGACGACGAGGTGTGCATCGGTGATCGCTACCGCGTCGGTGAGGTGATCTTGGAGGTGACGCAGCCCCGGGTGACCTGCTACCGCGTCGGGATGCGCCTCGGGGAACCGCGGATGGCCGCGCTGCTGGTGTCTCATCACCGACCTGGCTTCTATTGCCGCGTGCTGGCCGAGGGCGATGTGCAGGCCGGCGCCGACATCGCGAAGGTCGCCGACGGGCCGCACCGGGTCAGTGTCGCCGAGATCGACGCTCTGCTCTACCTGCCGGGCCATCCCCGCGACGCCCTCGAACGTGCCCTGCGTATCCCGGCGCTGAGCCCGGGATGGAAGTCATCGCTGCAGAGTCTGCTCGAGCAGGGTCCGGAGCAAGCCGGGGCGTCGGGCAACACCGGGCTGACCGGTATGGCCGCGCCGCCGCCGGCATGGCCGGGCTTCCGTCCGCTGAGGGTGAGTGCGGTCCATGATGAGAGCCGCCACGTCCGTTCCGTTCTGCTGGCTGATTCCGAAGGCTCGCCGCTGCCGAAATGGCTTGCCGGGCAATCGGTTGTGGTGCGCGTTCCCGCCGGGCCGGCCGGGGCGCCGCTGGTGCGCAACTACTCGCTGTCGAATGCGCCCGGGTCCACCGATTACCGGATCGGGGTCAAGCGGGAACCACAGGGGACCGTCAGCGCCTACATCCACGACCAGATCAAGGCCGGCGATGTCATCGAGGTGGCGGCGCCACGGGGCAGCTTCTTTCTCGACGACGTCAGCTCTTCGGCAGTGCTGATCTCGGCCGGGGTGGGCATCACACCGGTGTTGTCCATGCTCTACGCATTGGCTCAACACGCCGATCGGCCGGTCTGGTGGCTTCACAGTGCGCGCGACGGCTCCGAGTACGCCTTCGTCCGGGAAGTGCGGGAGCAATTGAAGCGGCTGCCCAACAGTCGATCTCGCATCTTCTTCAGCAGGCCCGCTGCAACTGACCGCGCAGGCGCCGACTACGACCAGCGGGGACGGTTGTCCGCGCAGGCGCTGCATGAGCTGGGTCTACCGGTTGACGCACAGGTCTTCGTGTGCGGGCCTGAGGCATTCATGGACGCCGTCACCAAGGGGCTGGTGGCATGCGGGATCGCGGCCTCGAACGTCCATACCGAGAGATTCGGTGCCCACGCGGCGATCACGCCGGGTATCGCTGCCGCCGACGCGGCGCCCCCGCACCTCCCAGACGGCCCGCCAGGGCCCGGGCCGAACGTCCAGTTCGCGCGCAGTGCGCTGACAGCGCCCTGGCGGCTCACCGACGCCAGTCTGCTCGAGTTCGCCGAAGCCTGTGACGTGCCTACCCGGTGGTCGTGTCGTACCGGGGTGTGCCACACCTGTGAGACGGCGTTGCTGTCCGGTCGAGTCCGCTACGACCCCGACCCGTTGGAGTCACCCGCCGAGGGAAATGTGCTGCTGTGCATCGCGCAGCCGTCCGAGGATGTTGTCGTCGACCTCTGAGCATGTCGACCGATGCGTTCGGGGCGTGTCCGGGTACCGGTGTCCGGTATCGCACGTAGGCTCAATCGAGCGTGTTGTGTCGGGACTGGTCCAGAAGGGGCTTCAGTCCCGAACCCTTGGCGTGGGACCCCGCGCCGCATCGCCGCGGGTTGATCCTGACGCGCTTTTCCGGCCAATCGGTGAAACGCTCGGCGCGTCTGCGGCGATGTAGCTGTTCGACGTGAAAACTGATCATCTTGAACAGGTTTCGCGATGCTGGCGATCTTGAGCCGGACGGGATACAGTGCCGTCGGCAATCGCTTCGTATCGGTCGTCTCGGGGGCACACCGCAGAGACCGGCCGGATCGAATCGTGTCGCGGGCGGACCGATCGATTGTCGTTCAGGACGCGGTGCCGTGCGGGGGCGCGGACCGCGCGTAGGTCTCTATCGTGGGGGAGCAGTCATGGCCGGTGACATCGGGCTGTCGCAGCGCAGACGATCCCGTCGCTGGCTGGTGTGGCTCGGCCGTTTGGTGGCAGTGGTTTTGGCGCTGGTGGCTGCTGTCGTGACCGGCAGCGTGCCCGCCAATGCGGTCGTGATGTGGCACCCGAAGGCTGCACTCATGCCCACGCCGTGGACGAAGTTGGTGGGACCGGACAACGCGTTACCCGACTATCCGCGTCCGCAGATGGCCCGCTCAGCCTGGTTGAACCTCAATGGGGTGTGGGCCTACCTGGGTCGATCCGGGGGATCGATTCTGGCGGCGCCCCCACCCCCGGCCGCATATCGCGAGCAGGTCCTCGTCCCGTACCCGGTCGAGTCGGCGCTGTCGGGCATCGCTCGCCATGACGACGAGATGTGGTACCGCAAGGTCGTCAAACTCCCGAGCGGTTGGCGCGGTCGGCACGTACTGCTGCACTTCGGCGCCGTCGACCAGATCGCCACGGTCTGGGTGAACAACCAACAGGTGGCCCGCCACGAAGGTGGCTACGCGGAGTTCAGTGTGGACATCACCGAGGCACTGCGGGGGGTAGGGGACCAGGAGATCACGGTCCGGGTTCAGGACCGCAACGAGGCCAACCCGTTTCCGGTCGGCAAGCAGCGCAACGCCCCCGAGGGATTGTTCTATACCGGCGCGTCGGGCATCTGGCAGACGGCGTGGCTGGAACCGGTGAACCGCACCTACATCAATAAGCTCGACATCACCCCGGATCTGACGAGTTTGTTTGTCACGCCACGGGTTGCCGGGACGAAGGGCCAGCGCACCGTGGTGTTCGCCGCCGAGCCCGGCGGGCGGGTGGTCGCGGTCGCGTCCGCCGGGGCGGGGGACACGATCCGCGTGCCCATTCCCAATCCACGGATGTGGACACCCGACGACCCGTACCTCTACGACCTGCGGGTGGCGCTGCTGGACCCGTCGGGCAAGGTGGTCGACGCGGTTTCCAGCTATGCCGGGCTTCGCACGATCGGCACCGTGCGCGATCAGCGAGGTAGGCCGCGAATTGCGTTGAACGGCAAGATCACTTTTCTTCATGGCCCGCTGGATCAGGGCTACTGGCCGGACGGCATCTATACCGCGCCGACCGACGATGCGTTGAAGTCCGACCTGCAGCGGATCAAAGAGCTGGGAATGAACTTCGTGCGCAAGCATGGCAAGGTCGAACCGGCGCGGTGGTATTACTGGGCCGACAGGCTCGGGCTGATGGTGTGGCAGGACATGCCGTCCCTGGACGTCTCGCTCGACATTCCGGTCGGTCCCGCCCCGGACCCGGCCCCGGCGGCGAAGGCGAATTTCGAACGCGAGCTGTTGGCGATGATCGACCAGTTGCGCAGCGTGACGTCGATCGTCGGCTGGGTGCCGTTCAACGAGGGCTGGGGCGAATTCGACACCGCCAGAATCGCCAATCTGGTGAAGACCGCGGATCCGACGCGGATGGTGAACGCCAACAGTGGCGTCAACTGCTGCAAATCGCGGACGGACAGCAAGGTCGGCGACATCTACGACGATCACACCTACGTCGGTCCCGGCCGGCCGGCGGTGCCCGGCGATCGGAGCAAGGCTCACGAGAAGACCCCGGTGGTCATTGACAACCGGGTACGGGTCGACGGTGAGTACGGCGGCCTCGGGTTGGTGCTGGACAAGAACCGATGGCCCGGACGGGCACAGGCCTACGAGATGGCCGACGACCCAGCCCGCCTGACCGAACGCTACGTCCAGGTCAGCCGTGCTCTGGAAGACATCGTGCGCCGAGACGGACTCTCGGGTGCCATCTACACCCAGACCACCGACGTGGAGAACGAGGTCAACGGATTTCTCAGCTATGACCGGTGGCTGGTCAAAATATCGATTCCGGTTGTGGCGGAGCGAAATCGCGCGGTAATCGCCGCCGGGACAGCCGGCATGGAGCCCGCCGACGTGCGCCGCTGAGTGCGAGTGCCGGCCGCCGAAGGGGCGCAGCCAGCACCGACCTGGTCTAGCGTGGTCGAGGAATCAGTGAAGGAGGTTCGGGCGATGAGGGGTCGACGCAGTCTTGGGCTGGCGGTCGCGGTCGGCGCTGCGGTCGTCATCGGTGGTGCGGCGACCGCGCAGGCCGCCCCGCCCCCGCCAAGCCCCGATCAGGGCAGCGCGGAATGGACGATCACCGACGGCTACTTCCTCAAGCAGATCGGGTGCACGCCGGCGACACCGGGCGACCCGCTGTCGATCACCTGGGATTCGCCTGGCTTCATTCCGGGGGTCGGTGGGGGCGGCATGATCAACGACGCCAACCCGCAATTGGGCGGGCACTTCTCGGCTCACTGGGTACCGGTCCCGGGCTACTGGGATGTGCAGTACGAATTCTGCTGACTCGGTCATCGGATGGCGTCGGCGACTGGCTGGAGATCGGCGATGGGGGCCTTCTTCCCAAGCCTGGGGGACCTTCGTCCGTAGTGGCTGACCACCGCCGCGCAATAGCGTTGGTGTCACCATCCCCGGAGAAAGGTCCTTACATGACCAACGCCACCGAAACGCACACCGAACCGTCGCCGTCCAGCGAGCTGCTCGAAGAGGTTCATGAGTCGGCCAAGGTCGGCCAGAACGCCGCGGCCGACGCACTGCGGACTTTCCGCGAGACGGTCAACGAAACCGTGCCGGAGGCATTGCAGCCGCTGCGCACCAAGCTTGTCGATGCCGCGATCGACTTGGCAGACAAGCTCGTCACAGCCCAGTATCAGTTCAACCGCAACCTCATCCGCAGTGCGGATCGTGCGCTCGGGTCTTCCCCGGACGAGAGCAAGTAGTCCAGGCCGCCCCGAAATTACCGTCGGGCAGCACATTTCAGGTGTGCTGTCCGGCGGTGGTCGGCGTTAGGCGCCGGTCCCTGGCTGGCCGCCGCTGCGAGTGCTGGATTCCCGCCCCGTCGCTTGTCATGATGGAAGGCGACGTGAGCCGTCGCGAGGAGTCCGAACGTGAGCACTGCATCCGAGCAACCAGCGACCGACTATCCCCAAACCGCGGCTGCTCGCGGTCGTATCGAACCGGCGCCGCGGCGGGTCCGCGGCTTCGTGGACGATCAACTGGTGTTCGACACGACGGCGGCGCGTTACGTGTGGGAGGTGCCCTACTACCCGCAGTACTACATCCCGCTGGCCGACGTGCGACCCGGCTTCCTTCGTGACGAGGACCACCCCCAGCGCGTGCAGTTCGGCGCTTCGCGAATGTTCACCTTGGCGGCGGCCGGGCAGACACACACCTCGGCGGCGCGGGTCTTCGACGCAGGTGAGGGTCCGGTCGCCGGCCTGGTCCGTTTCGACTGGGCGGTACTGAGCTGGTTCGAGGAGGACGAGCCGGTTTACGGGCATCCGCGCAACCCCTACGTCCGGGTCGATGCGCTGCGCTCACATCGCCATGTCACCGTTGAACTTGACGGCGTGTTGCTGGCCGACACCACCAGCCCGGTGCTGCTGTTCGAAACCGGCTTGCCGACGCGGTATTACATCGACCGCACCGACGTACGGTTCGGCCACCTCGAGCCAACTTCCACCCAGACACTGTGCCCGTACAAGGGCGTCACGTCGGGCTACTGGTCGGTGCGCGTCAACGGTGGCCTGCACGCCGATCTTGCCTGGACCTACGACACACCGCTGCCGGCTGTCGCACCCATCGCCAATCTGGTCGCGTTCTACAACGAAAAGCTCGACATCACTGTCGACGGTGTGCGGCTGGCGCGGCCGAAGACCCATTTCTCCTGATCCGGACCAGCCGCCACCGGAATCGATGACCTTATGCTCATTCCGAGCGGCGTCTGTCGACGAGGTGTTCAGTCGTCGGTGACGGTCAGCTTGACGTCGATGTTGCCCCTGGTGGCATTGGAGTAGGGGCACACCTGGTGGGCCTTGTCGGTCAATGCCACGGCCGTGTCATGGTCGACGTTGGGTAGCACGATCTCCAGCTCGACGGCCAGGATGAAACCACCCGCGTCGTTGCTGCCCAGCGAAACCTTGGCTCCGACAGCCGAATCGGAGACATCGGCCTTCTCTTGACGGGCCACCAGCCGCAGTGCGGAGTGGTAGCAGGCGGCGTAGCCGACAGCGAAAAGCTGCTCGGGATTCGTGCCGACGCCCGAACCTCCCATCTCCTTGGGGATGCTCAGATCGACGTCGACCTTGCCGTCGGAGGTGCGGCCGTGCCCGTCGCGACCTTCTCCGGTGGCCAGGGCCTCCGCGGTGTACAGAACCTGCATGTCCGTTCCCTTCGTTCATTGGTTGGTGAGCAGTGTGTCGCTCAGACGCAGTACTGCGTCGCGTAGAGCGGCGATCTCATCCAGGCTCATGTCCGACACCGCCAGTAGACGCTCGGGAATACAGGATGCCTTGGTCTGCAACCGTTTCCCGGTGGGGGTGAGGACCACGTCGACGCGACGTTCGTCATCGGCGGCGCGTTCCCTCGTCACGTACCCGACCGCCTCGAGGCGCTTGAGTAGTGGTGAGAGTGTGCCCGAATCGAGGTGTAACCGCTGGCATAGCCGGCCGACGCTGGCGCGGTCCTCTTCCCACAGTACGAGCAGTACCAGGTACTGCGGGTAGGTGAGGTTGAGTTCGGCGAGCAGGGGGCGGTATGCCGCCGTGACAGCGCGCGACGCGGAGTACAACGCGAAGCACAACTGGTCGTCGAGGCGGGGAGCGGTCATGCCAGAACTATAGGACACAATTAAGTTGTGCACAACTAGTCTGATCCGAACTTGAAGCGCGCAGTTCACCGAGCGCGCTGGCGCGCGTGCTGACCGTGGGCCGCCGAGCCCGACCGGCCGCCTAGAGCACCTTGGACAGAAACTCCTGCAGCCGTTGGCTCTTGGGGTTTCCGAACACTTCGTCGGGGGTGTCATCTTCGACGATGTTGCCGTCGGCCATGAAGATCACCCGTGAGGACACCTCCCGGGCGAACCCCATCTCATGGGTGACGACCACCATCGTCATGCCGCCCTCGGCGAGCTCCCGCAGCACCTCCAGGACGTCGCCCACCATCTCCGGGTCCAGTGCGCTGGTGGCCTCGTCGAACAACATCACCGACGGGCCCATCGCCAGCGCGCGGGCTATCGCGACGCGTTGCTTCTGGCCGCCCGACAACGTGGCCGGCTTGACGTCGGCCTTGTCGGCCAAGCCGACCTGGTCGAGCAGGTCCCTGGCCTTCTTCTCGGCGGCGGACTTGTCCATCTTCTTGGTCACCAGTGGGGCCAGCGTGATGTTCTCCAGCACCGTCATGTGCGGGAAGAGGTTGAAGTGCTGGAACACCATGCCGATGTGCTGACGGACCTTGTCCAGGTTGACTTTCGGGTCAGTGAGGTCGAAGTGGCCAACCACCACCTTGCCGGCGGTGATGTCTTCCAGCTTGTTCAGGCAGCGCAGGAATGTCGACTTGCCGGAGCCGGACGGTCCGATGACGCACACCACCTCGCCCTGTTTGATGTCGGTGGTGATGCCGTCGAGGACCACCAGTTCGCCGAATGCCTTCTTCAGTCCCTCGATGTGAATCATTACGGTGTCGGCAGGTTCCGCGGCGGCGGAATCGGGAACGAGCTCGGTCATTTCACGATCCTTTTCTCGACGCGATCCGAGAGCTTGGTGAGTGCCATGATGACGATGAAATAGATGACGCCGATGATCAGCCACATGTTGAACGACTGGAAGTTACGGGCGATGATGATCCGCCCGGTCTGGGTGAGTTCGGCGATGCCGATCACCGACAGGATCGAGGTGTCCTTCAAGGTGATCACGAACTGGTTGATGTAGGACGGGATCATGGTGCGGATAGCTTGCGGCAGGATCACTTTCCGCATTGTCGACAGGTAGCCGATGCCCAGGCTGCGGGCCGCCTCCATCTGGCCTTTGTCGACGGACTGGATGCCGCCACGCACGATCTCGGTCATGTAGGCGCCGGCGTTGAGCGAGAGGGTGATGATGCCCGCGGTCAGGGCCGACATCTGGAAGCCCAGCGCCGAGGGGATGCCGAAGTAGATGAAGAACGCCTGCACCAGTAGCGGGGTACCACGGAAGATGTCGACGTAGGTGGTGCCGATGGCCCGCAGCCAGATCGCCCGGGATACCCGGAAGAGTCCGAAGACGATGCCGAGCGCCAGCGCGATCGCGATCGAGATGACCGTCAGGAGGACGGTCATCTTCAGCCCCTCCATCAGGATTGGGAAGGTGCTCTTCAGCAGCCCGAAGAAGGAGTTGTCCGTCTCGGCGGCGCCCTTGCCCAGGTAGCTGTTGATGATCTCGTCGTAGCGCCCCGACTCGCGCAGGTTGTTCAGGCCGTCGTTGAACTTCTTGAGCAGTTCGGCATTGTGGCCCTTGTTGACCGCGAAGCCGTAGCTGGATCCCTTCTCCTTGGGGGTGACCGTCTTGAACCCGTTCCCCTGGGCGATGCCGTACTGCAGCACCGGGTAGTCGTCGAAGATCGCCTGGGAGTTGCCGGTGCGGACCTCGTCGTACATCGAGGCGGAGTCGGCGAAGTAGACGGTGGAGAATCCGTACTTGTTCTTGATCGACTCGGCGAACGTGGCGCCCTCGGTGCCGTTCTTGACGGCCACCTTCTTGCCGCGCAGATCGTCGTAGGACTTGATGTCGTTGTTGGTGTCCAACACCGCCATCTGCACGCCGGACTCGAAGTACGGTGCAGAGAAGTCGAAGACCTTCTTGCGCGCATCGGTGATCGACATGCCCGCGATCACACCGTCGGCCTGATTCGCCTGCACGGCCTGCAGCGCCGCGTCGAAGCCGAGGGGTTTGATGGTCACCGAGAAGTTCTGGTTCTTCGCGATCTCGTTGATCAGATCGATATCGATACCGACGAAGTTGCCGTCCTTGTCCTGAAACTCGAACGGCGCGAACGTGATATCGGTGGCGATCTGATAATTCTCTCCGTCCGCCGATGCGCGAGCGGGGGAGAACACACCTGTGCCGAGCAAAGTGAGCAGCAGCGCCGCCAGCAACGCGGCAGCAGTCCGTGCGGTGGTCCATGAGGGTCGTCGCCGTAACCTTGCGGCTGGCATGTGTTCGCCTCCCGTTCTCGGCCAGTTGGGGTGCGAATCACGCTAGTGCCCCGGCGCGCTGCGTGCTGTGTAACTGCCGACTCCGGACGTCTGCGCGCGATAGTCAGCCCTGCTCGACGGTGTTGGAGAACCCCGACTTACCGACCTGCGGCGAACCCGAGTGGAACGTGACCTTGTTGTCCATTCCTGAGGCGTCGATGGTGTCGGCTTCGTCGACGGTCACCACGTTGTTCATCCCCGACACCGTGAGTCGTTGGCAGTGACCGGTGAGCACCACGGTGTTGTCCATGCCGCTGATGCTGACGATGCCGTCGTTGCAGGCGATCGTCTTGTTCTCATTGATTCCGGCCACACTGATGTCGCCACCGGGGGGCGCGGTCTGCACCGTGGCTGCCGGTGTGGACGGCGCCTCGGTCGGGACCGGGGTGGGTGCGGAAGGCCGGCTGGTCGGGCTGAACGCGCCCCCGCCGCCGGAGATGCCGGGCGTCGTCGGCGTGCCCGACGACGAACGGGTGGTGGACAACATGTTGGTCGCCACGATCGCCGCACCGCCCACCACCAGCCCAAGGACCAGCAGCACCAACACAATCCAGCCGATGCGCATGCCCGACGAGGGCGGCGGCGGTGCGGCGAGATACCCCGGCGGCGAGGGCCACTCCCCGGGAGGCGCGGGTGCCCCCAGCTCGGAGGTCTTGGCCAGGTCGGTCAGCGGGCGTTCGAGTTGCCGGATCTGCTTCTCGGGATCGTCGTCTGGATTCATCAGATTCTGATTCTCGGCCAGATCATGGATCAACTATGACGGTCGGTACCCGCTCGCCGCCTGATTTCGATGTTCTCGGTGCAAACCGGCGCCCCGCCGGACGGCCTACGCCCGACGGTGCAGCGCGGCGAGGCTTATGTCGCCGTTGTAGTGGGCGAGGACTCGCGGGTCCATGACCTTGCGCCACAACGGCGGGACCATGGCCAGCACCAGCATGCTGCCGTAACCGGCAGGCAGCTGTGGCGCGTCCTGCGCATGCCGCAGCGCCTGATAACGGCGGAGTGGATTGGCGTGATGGTCGGAGTGGCGCTGGAGATGAAAGAGGAAGACGTTCGCGACCACGGTGTCGCTGTTCCAACTGTGTTGCGGGCCCACCCGTTCATAACGCCCGGTGGGCAGTTTCTGGCGTCGAAGCCCGTAGTGCTCCATGTAATTCACCGTTTCCAGAAGCGCAATGCTCACCAGTGCTTGGCCCGCCAGCCACGGCAGGACGGCCGGGCCCAGCACGAGCATGATCGCGGCATAGAGCGCAGCGCTCAACGCCCACGCGTTCAGTACGTCGTTGCGCAGCGTCCAGGGGGAGTAGCCGCGTCGGCGCTGACGCTTGGCCTCCAGCTGCCAGGCCGACGCCGCACCGCCTGCCACCGACCGGGGGATGAAGGCGTAGAGGCTCTCGCCGAGTCGTGAGCTGGCCGGGTCCTCCGGGGTCGCCACCCTGACATGGTGACCCCGGTTGTGTTCGACGAAAAAATGGCCGTAGCAAGTCTGTGCGAGGCCAATCTTGGCTAGCCACTTCTCCGACCGCGCTCGGGTGTGCCCGAGTTGGTGGGCGACGTTGATCGCGCAGCCGCCGACGATTCCGACGGACACCATCAGGCCGAGCTTGCCCCAGAAATCCACCGTGACCAAGCCACCGCCCACCCACACTGAGCAGGCCAGAAGAAGTGAAAGGTACTGGCAGGGCAGGTAGAGATAGGTCGCCCATCGATAAAGCGGATCGCGCTCCAGCCAGTCGAGCGCCGCGTCGTCGGGGCCGGCGGCGTCGGTGCCGAACAGTAGATCGAGGGTGGGCATGATCACGAATGTCACCGCCGCCCCGAGCCACCAGAAGGCGGGATCTCCGGTCAGATACACGCAGGCCCACGAGAGGGCGACGAGTCCGGGGACGACCGTGCCCAACAGCCATAGATGACGCTTCGGATCGTGCCAACGCGGTGCGCTCGGGGAATCAGTGCCGGCCGCTCGGAAGTGAGGGAGCGCCGCGAATGGCATGAGTATTTTTAGCGTGTTGATGCGAATCTCGCAAATAATTACGTGATTGCCATTTCTTGCCGTGACGTCGTAGAAGGTGTTGCTGACTGTCGCGGATCGAGTGGGCGGTGTCGATCGGTGCGGTGGCGATGGAACCGGGATTTATTGACGCCAAAGACAGTAATGACGCCTGTATCGCATGTTGGCGAGGCTGTAGCGAACCTTGGACGGGCGCGCTCGCTAGTATTTGATGCCGGTACGAGTTGGGATTCTCTTTCGGCAAGAACCATACGGCGGTATGTTTTGCTGTGGGGGATGCGGCAACCATGTGATCGGAGGGGTATGGGAGCCATCGGTTGCCACGCGGTACCGATCTCGGCCTATGGCTATGACAGCGGCGCCCCGTGACATCGCTCTCACGCCGCCAGTTCCTCGGCGCGATGGGAGTCGGCGCCCTCGCAGCCGGGGCCGCGACACGGTTCCCCCTGCTGTCCGATCGCCTGCGTCCTGCCGATCGGCCGCACTATCGAGCAATCGTCATCGGCAGCGGTTACGGAGGTGGAGTCTCGGCGCTTCGGCTTGGGCAGGCCGGGATCGAGACGCTCATCTTGGAGCGGGGTCGACTCTGGGATAAGCCGGACTACGACGACAAGCGCTTCACCCGCATGCTGCCGCCCGATACCCGCGCCGGCTGGTTCGCTCCCGTCGCGCCGAGTCTGGTGTCGTCCTTCCAAGGGGTCACGATCGAAGCGGTGGCTCAGCACGCCAGCTCCCCGCAGCCGATCCAGGCCGGCATTTGCGAGAAACTCGATTACGGGGCGCACACCGTCTTCCGCGGGGCATGCGTGGGTGGCGGGTCGTTGATCAATGCCGCAATCGCGGCCATCCCGACGTCGAATCAGTTGCGCGAAGCCTTCCCCGACATCGATCCGGGCGAGCTCACCGGTACCTACTTCGAACGTGCCCGATACATGCTGCGGATCAGTTACCGCGACATGGGCTGGTTCGAGCAGACCCCCTGCCTACAGTTCGCCCGCGTGGGCCGCAGTTATGCCGCCGCCGCCGGCTATCCGGTCGACTACAACGGCAGCGCCTACTCCTTCGACTATTTGCGGCGGGAGGAGGCCGGTGAGGTTCCGCGCTCGGCCTTGAATTTCGAGCAGCAGTACGGGAACAACTACGGCCGTATCGGCAGCGTCGACGAGACTTACATTTCCGCCGCCCTGGCAACGGGCAACATCACGATCAAACCCCTTACCGAGGTCACTGACATCCGTCGGGAGCCCTCCGGCGAATGGGTGGTGTCGACCCGTGAGATCGACCGGTGGGGCCGCGAACTTCATCGCCGTGAATTCGGTTGCGAACAACTTCATCTCAACGCGGGCGTGTTGGGTACCACGAAGCTACTGTTACGGGCTCGCGAGACCGGAGCGCTGCCCGACCTGAGTGAGAACATCGGTCGGGGATACGGCAACAACGGCGACATCATGGTCGGACATACGCTCAAGGACAGCGATCCAGCCGGCACCGGGCAGTCCCTGATGGGTCTGATCAACCTCGACGGCCGCAACGACCCGGTCAATCCGGTGTACGCCAGCATGTTCGCCATCCCATTGCCGGTCGAAACGCATGCCCTGGGCTACTACGTGATGGTCAAGACTGACGACCGGGCCGAGGTGACCTACGATCGCGTTTCGGACTCCATCGGCATCGACTGGCCGCAGGATTTCACCGACAACCTCATCGAACGTGCCCGAGTCGTGTTCGACAAGGTCACCGCTGCCAATGGCGTGGACTACCGCGACGACCTGTTCCAAGGGAAAGTCTTCGCGCCCAACACCGTTCATCCGATGGGGGGCTGTGTCCGTGGAATGGCCACCGATGCCTTCGGGCGAGTCAAAGGCTATGACAAGCTCTATGTCAACGATGCGTCGCTGCTGCCGGGATATCTCGGTTGCAAT
This sequence comes from Mycolicibacterium sp. CH28, assembly GCF_004745805.1. Lineage (GTDB taxonomy): Bacteria > Actinomycetota > Actinomycetes > Mycobacteriales > Mycobacteriaceae > Mycobacterium. The sequence continues at coordinate 215,316 of NZ_SRLQ01000014.1, forward strand.
CCCTTCATGACGATCACCGCTATTGCCGAACGCAACATCGAGGCGATCCTGCACGGCCGGATGTGACGTCGGGTGTGGCGAGTTGACCGGACTGCTGCGCGATTCTGCGGGTTGCCCGGCTCGCTGAGCCGGACAGGAGCCTGACCCGGGGGCGGTCGGCGCATTTCGCCCGCCATCCGCGGTGCGGAGGTATACCGTCCACCCGGAAATAATCTTGATTCGGTGAGGCTTGAATGACCGATGTGACGGCCGAACGCGCACCGGGCCGTGCTTATCGAGTGCTCCTGACGCAGGGCACGCTGTACACCACCGGCACTCAGCTGGCCAACGTTTCGGTGGTGTTGCCCTTCATCTGCGCCCAGGAGGGCTACTACTGGGCGGCCGGTCTGCTCTATCCCGCCTACAGCGTCGGCGTCGTGGTCGGCAACTCGTTGTCGCCCTATTTGCTTCAACGGGCCCGCCATCTCAAGCACCTGGTCATCGCCATCACCACCGGGCTGATGGCCGCGCTGGTGGTGATCAGTGCCTTCTCGGCCTGGACTCGGCTGTTCGTCGCGGGCATCTTCCTGTCGGTCTCGCTGGCCACCGGGGTCGTGTCGGGAATCTCCAAAGTGGCCTACTCCGAGGTGGTTTCGAGCAAGCTGGAAGATCACCGCCGCAGTGACCTGGTGCTGACCCAGGGTGCCATCGGTGCGATCGGAGCCATCGCGACCACCCTGGTACTGCTGCCCTTCCTGGCCCAGCGCGACCCGCAGCACAGCCACCTCGACCTGCTGTGGCTGGGCTCGTCAGGGCTGCTCGCCGCGGCGATCGCCGCGGTGTTCATCGGGCCGGTACCCGCCTCGGCCGACACCAGGGTGACGTTCAGGGACACCTACCGCGACGGTGTCCGCGCGGCCAGGTCGCAATCGTGGTTCCGCCGCTATGCCCTGATCCAATTGTTGTTCGTCCCGGTCAGTTTGGGCACGTCGTTCTACAGCATCCACGCATCGGTCAATCACAGCGACACCGCGGGAAGCCTGCACGTGCTGGTGATCTCGTCGAGCATCGGCATGGTGGCCGGCTCGCTGTTCTGGCGCTTCGTCAGCCGCTACCTGGGTGTGCGCGGAATGCTGATCAACAGTGCCTTGCTCGGCACCGCGGCGGCGGCGGTCTGCGTGGTGATGGAGTACCGCGACGACCTGAACCACATCTGGATCTACGGCATCGTGTTCATCTTGGCGACAATGGCCAATCAGGCGATCTTCAGTGCGGGATTGGCCTGGGTCGGTGCCTTCGCCGCCGAACTTCATCGGGCGACGCTGCTCGGGTTCGGATCGCTGCTGATCGCCGTTGAATCGTCACTGCTCGGTGCGGCACTCGGTGCGGTGGCCCAGAACGCCGCGGTCGTCGGTCCCATCATCACGATCCTGGTACTCAACGTTGTCGCCGGAATCGCCGCGGTATGGGCCGCTCCGTCGGGGTAGCGCCGGCCGAAACCGTCGAAACGCCGCTGTGATCTGGACCACTGGCGAAGTGGTTTGATTGTCTTGCTAACACCGCCGATCAGCGAACTTGGCGGTGTTCAAGATCACTGCGATATCCGAATGTCGGTGTTTGCGCCCCGGGGTGCGCCATTTGCTTAAGGGTTTCCCTTAGGATTTTAGACGCAACTAGGGCATTGTGATCTGCGCCTCTTCTGGCTTTGGTGCGGTAAGAGTTTCTCAGCGGATCGGCATATCGGCGCCCTCGGCGGCGATCTTGATAATTAGAATCACTGCACGTCAGACAGCATTTCTCGGACGGCTTCGCGCTAATGCAACGAATTGATAACGATCGCACCTTAGGGCGGGCTGAGACAACGGGCGGGGTTGCGAATTAGGTTCTGAAAAGCCGCCAATTCTCCGTGAATTGGCTCGCTACACTCGACGAGGACCGTTACCGCCAGGTAACGCGAAACGACTCAAGACAAAGCTCGGCTGAATGCAGGCCGACGGAGGTGCGGGATCATGGCAAACACAACAGGAGTTACGGAAGGTGCCGGTGTTGCGGTAGCCGAGCGGGTCGCTGCTGCCCACTCCCTGTGGTTGTCGTCGCTGCCGACGATTCGCCGCACTCCCATCGGCGATCTACTGCCGAAGCTGTTGGGTGGTATCGCCCTCGAGCCCCTGACCGAGCCGATCGCCGCACCGGTGGTCGCCGTCATCGGAACGCTCGCTGCCGGGCACGGACCGGTCAGTGACATGGCCGTCAGCCCCGACGGTCGCTACCTCATCACCGCCCACTACGGCGCCGACGTGGTCTGCCTCATCGACACCGCGACACTGTCGGTGTCCGCCACCATCGACGGCATCAGCGAGCCGGGCAGCGTGGTCGTGGCCGACCGTGCCTACGTCAGCGCAGCCTCCAATGACCAGGACGCCGTGGTGGCGGTCGACACCCGCACCGGCGTCCCGCTGGCGGCCAAGAAGTTCGACATGGTCGCCAGTGGCCTGGCCGTCAGCCCGGCCGGCGACATGCTCTACGTCGCCCGCACCGGTGAAGACGACGTCGACGTCGCCGCCATCGACACCGAGTCCGGCGATATCACCGCGATCGAGATCCCGGCCGCGCCCGGAGCCTCGGTCGTGGCCCTGCGCATCAGTGCCGACGGTACCCGCCTGTTCGCAGCGTTGGCCGCTCCCACCGGTGCCGCGCTGGCGATCGTCGACACCGGGACTCGCGCCGTTGAGCGCACCGTCGCGATCGCCGGTTCGATCGGCGATATCGCCGTGGCTCCGCACGGTCGCACCGTCTTCGCGACCGGCTGGGACGCTGAGTTCGGCGGCGTCATCCACGTGATCGACGTCGCTGGCGGTCGGGTCACCGACACCATCGGGGTCGGCGGTATGCCCACCCAGCTGGTGCTCAGCCGCCGCGGCGAATGCGCCTATGTGGTGGACCGCAATGAGATCGCGGTGTTGTGTACCGCTACCTCGGAGATCGTCGACAGCATCGTTCTGGGTCCCGAGCTGTCCTGCCTGGCGGCCGACCCGGTGCGTGAGCGGGTGTACGTGGCCGACTACGCCGGTGGCATCACCGCGCTGCGGGTCGAGATGACGGCGGAACGACCACAGCTGACGGCCGCCGCGTCCTGATCTGCGCTCTGCCTGACCGGGCGCAAATCCGGGCAGCCGCGCCGTACCCCGATCGGCGGCCGGCTGGACGGCAACCAGTTCTGGCTGGTCTCCAAGTTCGGCGCACGATCCCAGCACGTCCGCAATATCCAGGCCAACCCCCAGGTCCGGGTACGCGTCGGCGGTCGCTGGCACGACGGCACCGCCACGCTGCTGCCGGATGACGACGCGAGGGCGAGGCTGGCAACTCTTCCCCGGATGAATAGCGCCGTGCGCGCGATGGGAGACAACCTGCTCACCATCCGCGTGGACTTCGCCGGCTGAACGCTGCTAGTGGGCGGTGCAGTCCAGCGACACCGAGATGGTCTGGCTGGTCACGACAGGAACCAGAATGGTCCGGTTGTTACCGCGTCCGGGGCCCACGTATGGCACCCACTGGGTGACAGTCTGTGGATTTCGCACACTGGTGACCACGCACTTCGACATCGGACCGGTCCCGATCCGGTCGATGTTGACGGTGTAGCCCTGCTGCTGCAGCTGGCTGATGGTGCTTTGTGCCGAATCGTCGGCCCACGCCGTTGCGGCCGGCCCCGCGACAATGCCACCTATTGCCGCTATCGCGGCAAGCGTCCGTGCGGTCCGCATAACCGCGCCTCCTCGTTTCCGACCTAATGATCCTCCAGGTACATCGTCGTCGCTTGCGAAAACGTTCCGTCACGCGGCCGGTGGTTTCGCTCCCAGCGGAACCCGGGGTGCGTCGGCCCTGGTGCGGCCGTTGCTCGGTGCTGAACGAATTGCTTTCGTGCCGAACATGTTTACTCATCGCGCCAGGGGGAATTCACCCAGCGTGGGCGGCTGGCGCAGCCGGATGAATGCACGTCTTGGTTGAAGCGTTCGCCCGCTGTACGGGGATGTGATGGCGCATCAGGCGCCTCATCCTGAACAGAAATCACAGTCTCGAGGAGGACCCATGGGAGAGCACAGCGGACCCGCAGAGGGCGTCAAGGGCGTCGTCGAGGACGTCAAGGGCAAGGCCAAGGAGGCCATCGGCACGGTCACCGGGCGAGGTGACCTCACCGAAGCAGGCAAGGCTCAGCAGGACAAGGCGGAAGCTCAGCGTGACGCGGCGGCGAAGGAAGCCGAAGCCGACAAGGCGCGCGCCGAGGCCAAGCTTCACGAGAAGCGCCAAGAGGCGCACCAGTAGCGGCCAGCGGCCAGCGGCGAGCCCGGCCGGTAGTTCCGGCTGGGCTCGCTTGCGTTCATCCCCCGCGCGGGACGTACATGATCAATGCCACCCCAACCAGGCAGATCGCCGACCCGATCACGTCCCAGCGGTCGGGGCGAAACCGGTCGGCAACCATTCCCCACACCAGCGACCCGGCGACGAACACCCCTCCGTAGGCGGCCAGTATCCGGCCGAAGTTCGCATCCGGCTGCAGCGTGGCGATGAATCCGTAAGCCCCCAAGGCGATTACACCGATCCCGGCCCACAGCCAGCCACGGTGTTCGCGAACCCCCTGCCACACCAGCCACGCGCCCCCGATCTCGAGGAATGCGGCGGCCACGAACAGCATGATCGACTTGAGCACGGTCACCACGTGAGCATGGCATGACCGAAATTCCGTGCTGGCCGACGGCGCGCGATAGCATTCGGCCCCATGCAGAGCACGATGCAAGACTTCGGATTGACGGTCTCGGCAATTCTCCGATATGCGGTGGGCGTCCACGGCGACCGGTCGGTGACCACCGCAACCGGCGAGGGCGGTTACCGACACGCGACGTACCGAGAGGTGGGCGAGCGGGCGGCGCGGCTGGCCAACGCCTTGCGTCGGCTCGGGGTCGAGGGCGACGACCGGGTCGCCACGTTCATGTGGAACAACCAGGAGCACCTGGAGGCCTACGTCGCGGTGCCCTCGATGGGGGCGGTACTGCACACGCTCAACATCAGGCTCTTCCCCGAGCAGATCGAGTTCGTCGCCTATGAGGCCGAAGATCGCGTGGTGATCGCCGACCTCTCACTGACCCCGATCCTGGCCCCGGTGCTGCCGAGGATGGAGACGGTCCACACCGTGATCGCCGTCGGCTCCGGGGACCTCGCCCCGTTCGAGAAGTCGGGCAAGAAGGTCTTGCGCTACGAGGAGCTGATCGCCGCCGAGTCGTCGGAGTTCGACTGGCCTGATGTCGACGAAAAATCTGCCGCCGCAATGTGTTACACCAGCGGAACCACTGGCCACCCGAAAGGCGTGGTCTATGGCCACCGGTCCAGCTACCTGCACTCGATGGCTGTCTGCAGCGGCAACGGCATGGGACTGAGCTTCTCCGACAAGGCGTTCCCGATCGTCCCGATGTTCCACGCCAATGCCTGGGGCCTGCCGTACGCCGCGCTGATGGCCGGCGCCGACATGGTGCTGCCCGACCGCTTCATGGACGCCAAGTCGCTGGTGAACCTGATCGAGACCCAGCGGCCCACCGTGGCCGGCGCGGTGCCGACCATCTGGAACGATGTAATGAACTACCTGGATTGCGAACAGGGACATGACATCTCGTCGCTTCGCCTGGTCGCCTGCGGCGGATCAGCCGTGCCAGTTTCGCTGATGAAGACCTTTGAGGACAGGTACGGCGTGCAGATCCGCCAGTTGTGGGGCATGACCGAGACCTCGCCGATGGCCACCTTGGCCTGGCCGGCGCCCAACACGCCGCAGGACAAGGTGTGGGACGTCCGCGGCACGCAGGGCCGTCCGATGTGCGGTGTCGAGGCTCGCATTGTCGACGACGAGGGCGCGGTGCTGCCCACCGACGGTGAGTCGGTCGGCGAATTGGAGGTCCGCGGCCCGTGGATCACCGGCTCCTACTACCGCAACACCGACGAATCGAAGTTCCAGTCCGGCTGGCTGCGCACCGGCGACGTGGGCCGCATCGACGGGCAGGGCTACATCACGCTGACCGATCGGGCCAAGGACGTCATCAAGTCCGGGGGAGAGTGGATCTCCTCGGTGGACCTGGAGAACCACCTGATCGCCCACCCGGCGGTGCGCGAAGCCGCGGTGGTCGGGGTTCCCGATGAGCGGTGGCAGGAACGCCCGCTCGCCGCGGTCGTCGTGCAGCAGGGTGCGCAGGTCACTGCGCAGGAGTTGCGGAATTTTCTGGCCGACAAGGTAGCTCGGTGGTGGCTGCCGGAACGCTGGACATTCGTCGATGAGATCCCGCGCACCAGCGTCGGCAAGTACGACAAGAAGACCATCCGGGCGCGCTATGCCGAGGACACCTATGAGGTCGTCTTGGCGACGGACTGACGCCCGTCGCCGCGGCCATCGATCGTGCCGGCTAAGGCTGTGGGCTGACCATTTCGGCCCGCCGGCACTGCGGACACACCCCGTACAGATCCACGTAGTGGGTGACATCGGTGAAGCCGTGCTGGTGTGTCAACCGGGCGGTGTGTTCCTCGATGGTGGCCGGGGTGAATCCGACTGCCAGGCCGCACTTTCTGCACACCAGGTAATGACGATGCCCCACCTCGGTGCGCAGTCGGTAGAGCGTCTCACCGTCTTCGGCTCGCTGGGTCTCGGCGACCCGGTCCTCGGCGAGCGTGTGCAGAATCCGATAGACGCTGGTCAGGCCGATCCGTTCCGGGCGCTGAGCGCGCAGCTGCAGATAGAGTTCCTGGGCACTGCGGAAATTGTCGCTAGTGCTGAGTATCTCCAGCACCGCGCGCTGCTTGGCGGTACTGCGGCGCCGCTTCGGTCCGGTGGGGCCAGACCCTGATGGGCCGTCGGTCATACCGTCGGCGCGGCCTGCGTCCCCGACGTGGTCGGCACGGAGGACGTGCTCACCGCGGCTCGGCGATCGGGCTGGGTCATCCGGCGTGCGTAATGGGTCAGTGCCCAAACCGCCAACCAGATCCCGCAGGCGATGGTCACGATCAAGAAGCTGGGTGGCATGTCGAACATCGCCGAAGCGATCAGCCCGGTCCAGACCGCGAGCAGACTGACCGCGGCCGAGACCACCATGGCGACGACCGGTCGTGGTGTCAGCATGATCGCCGTGGCCGCGGGGGTGATGAGTAGCGCGAACAACAGCAGGGTGCCCACCGCCTGAACCGCCATAGTCACCGCCAGTGCCAGCAGCAACATGAAGACGATCGACAGCGTGCGCACCGGAATGCCCTTGGCCTCGGCGACCGGCGGATTGATCGAGCTGTATAGCAGCGGCCGGTACATGGCGCCGACGCTCAGCGCGAGAACAAGCAAAAGCCCTGCGAAGGTGAGCAACTGGTCGGTGGAGATCGCCAGCAGATTGCCGAACAGAACGTTGGTCATGGTGTTGGAACTCTTGGTGGCCATCGAATTGAAGAAGAGTCCCAGGCCGGTGGCGAAGGCCAGCGTTGTTCCCGTGACGACATCGCGGTCGGTGGCCCGCTTGCCGAGCGCGCCGATCACGACCGCGCCGCCCAGACAGAAGACGCCGAGGCCCACCACCGGCGGGATGCCCAGCAATACGGCCCCGGTGGCACCGGGAAGCCCGATGTGCGCCAGGGCGTGCGCCGCGAACGCGGTCTGCCGGACCACGATGAAGTAGCCGATCAACCCCGCTGCCAGGGCGACGATGGTGCCGCCGATGACGGCGTTTCGCATGAACGGCGATGTGAGGATCGCCCACCAGTTGTCCTGGTATCCCATCGCCACCAAAGTGGTTGTCATAGCTGGCTCCTCATATACAGCTCGCCCTGCGGTGTGTGCGCCACCTGGATCGGCGTGCCGTAGAGATGAGTCAACAACCTGTCATCGACCACGTCGCCGATGGGTGCGTAGTGTGGGTGGCCGTCCAGCAGATAGATGGCGCTGTCGAGAATCGGTAGCAGCGGATTGATGTCGTGAGCAACAAGCAGGATCGTCACGCCGAAGTCGCGATGGATGCGGGCGAGCAACAAGATGATCTCGCGCTGGCTGCGCAGGTCCAACGACGCCAACGGTTCGTCGAGGATCAGCATCCGCGGCCGAGAGACCAGCGCCTCGGCGATCGCGACCCGTTGGCGCTGTCCGCCGGATAGCGCTGAAAGCCGTTCCTGGGCAAAACTATCCGCCTCGACCGCGGTCAGGGCTTCGTCGACCTGGCGGCGCTGCGCCGCCGTGGCCCGGCCGAGCTTCCAGCGATTACCGGTCAGTCCCAGAAGTACCGTATCGGTGGCCCGGATGGCCTCCCCGGCGGTGGCTGCGTAGTGCTGGGGAACGTAGCCGATCCCGTCGTTGTCCTCACCGGGCTTGCGCCCGAACACCTTCAGCTCGCCCGATCCCACCGGCAGTAGACCGAGCACCATGTGCAAGAGGGTGGTCTTGCCCGCGCCGTTCGTGCCGATCACGGCGACGATTCCGCCGGCGGGAACGGTGAACGTCGCCTGCGACCAGATCAGCCGGCCACCGCGGACCGCACTGACGTCGGTGAACGCCAGTGCGGTGGGTGAACCGCTGTGGTCAGACTGCGACACCGAGCGCCTTAGCCAGTGCCGTCAATTGGTCGTCCTGCCAGGTGACGAACGATGTGACGCCCGGCGGAACCGTCTCGGTGACGTTGACGACCGGGACGCCGGCTTGTTCTGCGGCGGTGCGGATCTGCTCCGGGATGGAACCCTCGGTCTGGGTGTTGTAGATCAGCACGTCGACCTGGTGTTTGGCCAACGCATTTCGGAGAGCTTCGATGTCGGCGGGGGTGGGGTCGGACTCGTTGGCGGAGGCCTTCTGGTAGCCCTCGGGCGTCTTGTTGACCAAGCCCATGGCCGCGGCCTGGTAGTCGAAGATGCCTTCGGTGGCCGCATATGACTTGCCTGACGCGGCGGCCTTGATCTTGCCGATCAGGGTCTCGTAAGGCTGCAGCGACGTGGTGAACTCCGACCGTTTGCCCTTGAAGTAGTCGGCCGCCTCGGGGTCGATCTTGCTCAACTCGGCCGTCACCGCGTCGGCCACGGCCGTCACGGCGGTCGGGTTGTACCAGAGATGCGGGTTCGCGCCGTCCGGTGTCTTGGTTACCTCGGCGGCGCTGACGACCGGCGCCGAGGCGGCGGAGGTGGCAGCCAGGTCGGATGCCCAGTGGTCGTAGTCCGCGCCGTTGAGGACCACCAGCTTGGCCCCGGCAAAGGTGGAGGCGTCCGACGGCGAGGGTTCGTAGTCATGCGGATCGATCGACGAACTGGCGATGACCGTCTTGACCGTCGTGCACGCACCGCCGAGCTGGGACACGATGTCGCCCCACTGGTCCACGCTGACGACGACGTCAACCGGCGCGGTCGGGCAGCCCTGCGGTGCGGTCGCGCTCCCTGCGGTGGCCGCCGGGGTCGAGCTCGCCTTCGACTGATCCGACGACTTCTCCGACCCGCAGGCGGCGAGGGGAAGCGTCAGTGCGAGGAGCGCTGCGACAGCGAGGCGGGTGGGATGAGGGCGGAGTGCGAACATGACGGAAACGATAATCATTTCCAATTGACAAAGCCAGTCGTGGTCGCGTTTTACGTCCGCGGGTCGACCTGGAAGCGGATCAGGCGAGAACTATTGGCCACGACGGCCACCGACGAGGCGTTGTGCAGGACGGCCGCCAGCACCGGCGAGAGCGCACCGCCGGCGCCGATCAACAGCCCCACGGCGTTCACCGCGATCGACATCGCGTAGTTCTGTCGGATGACCGTCACCGCGTGTCCGCCGAGTGTCTGGAGATCGAGAATCCGTCCCAGGTCGTCGCCGGCAAGTGCGACGTCGGCAGTCTCCACCGCGACGTCTGTTCCCGCCATCCCCATGGCGATACCGATATCGGCTGCAGCCAGCGCGGGAGCGTCGTTGACGCCGTCGCCCACCATCGCCACCGCAAACCCCTCGTCCCGCAATCGGCGGACGACGTCGAGCTTGTCCTCGGGAAGTACCTCGGCCTGCCATTCGTCGATCCCGACCAGTTGCGCGACGGCCCGGGCGGTGTCCGGATGGTCCCCGGTCAACATCACGATGCGTCGAACACCCCGTCGGCGCAGCTCGCCCACCACCGCGGCGGCGTCCGGTCTGGCTTCGTCGCGCAGGCTGATCAATCCGACGAGCTTGCCGTCCACTGCGAGCAACAGCGGCGTCTCGGCCTGCCGCTGTAATCGGGTGACCCAGTCGGCGGCCTTCTTCGTGACGCGCACGTTCTCGCGGCGCAGCAGCTCGCCGCTACCCAGCAGCAACGTCCGCCCGTCGGCGCGGGTGCGCATACCGAGTCCGACGAGTACCTCGCACTCCTCGTGTGGCGGGATGGAGATTCGCCGCTCCTCGGTGGAGCGAATGACGGCTTGGCCCAGTGGGTGCCGCGAGTGGATCTCGGAGCTGGCTGCGTAGGCCAGCACCTGTTCAGGCTGCCAATCCTTGTGGAAGGCAATGACATTGGTCACCACCGGGCGCCCGAATGTGAGTGTTCCGGTCTTGTCGAAGACCACCGCGGTGATGTCACCGGCTCGCTCGAGATGGGAGCCGCCCTTGATCAGAATTCCACGGCGGGCACCGTTGCCGATCGCGGCGCTGATCGCTGTCGGTGTGGAAAGTCCGACAGCGCACGGACAGGCCACCAGCAGCATGGTCATGGCCCGCCGGACATCCCCGGTGATCGCGAACGTCAAGGCGGCGAGCAGAAACGACGCCGGCACGAATCGGCGGGAGAAGTTCTCCCCGATCGTCTGGATCGGCGCGCGGTCGCGTTGCGCCTGCTCCACCCTGGAGACGATCCGGCCGATGGCGGTCTGGGTCCCGACCGCCGTCGCCGCCACCGCGATATGGCCCTGGACCACAATCGAACCGGCGTGGACGCGGTCGCCCGCGGCGATGTTCACCGGAAGCGGCTCGCCGGTGATCGCGGACTGGTCGACGATGGCTTCGCCGTCGACGACATCACCGTCGACCGGTATGGCCACCTGTTCGTGGACCACCACCACGTCACCGATGCGGAGGGTGTCCGACGCGACCTTGACCTCGGTTCCGTCGGGCAGCCGGATCCAGGCGGTGTCCTGCTCGCCGGCCAGCAGGTCCGAGATCGCCCGCCGGGTCCGTCGCAGGGTCAGATCCTGCAGGTACTCGCCGATATTGAGCAGCCACAGCACGGTGAGGGCGACCACGTTCTCGCGCAGGATCAGGCTGGCGACGGTGGCTGCCGACACCAGGAGATCCGTTCCGGCCGAGCGCTTGCCGCGCAGTGACGCCAGGGCGCCGCGAAGGAACGGGTAGCCCGTGACGATCGTCACCGCCGAGGCGAGCAGGCGACTGGTCGGCCCGAGTAGGAGCGGACGGCGCAAGATGTAGCGCCGCGCGGCCAGTGCTACCAGTGCGAGCGCACCGAGGGTCATGCGCGTCACGTCGGCGTTGGCCACCTCCGCCGAACGCGGGACCACTGCTGTCGTCGAGTCGACCGGCTGGCTGGCGATATCGCCGATCGCATCGATCAGTGACGCGGCACCGCAGCGCGCGGCCGTGTACCAGACGACAACTGACCCGGTACGCGGATACGCATGGACCGCGCGCACCCCGGGCAGCTGGGCGAGGTCATCCTCGATGCGGACCGCGTGGCGGGGGCTGTTCCTGAGGCCGGAGACGGTGACCCGGAGCCGGCCGGCGGCATCCGATACGACGGCTATCACGCCGGTAGCTCAGTGGTCATGGTCATGGTCGGCTTCGCCGGCCACCGGTGCCGGCGCTTCCTCACCGATCTGTTCGCGAGCCTCGGCCACCACGTCGCCGATCGCCAGCCGAGCACGCTCAGCGTTGGCTTCGGCGGCGCGCACTCCGCGCAGGCCGAGCGCGGTGGCGTTCACCGCCGCCTGCCGGGCCGGGAACTTGGCCGATGCCTTGCGCAGCACCTCGAATGCCGCTACTCCGACCACTCCGGTGGCCACCGTCGTCGCGGCCTTGGCGACCGCTGCATGCCACACCATCATCATCCACCTATCTCTGAGACGATCACCGTCGGTCAATCACGACACAGCTCTTTTGCGCATCGCGGTGCGCTCGGCCGGGGTTGTCGCGCCCCAGATGCCGTGCTGCTCACCGATTTCCATCGCATAGCTCAAGCAACGTTGGCGAACCGGGCAGGGTAGGCAGATTCGCTTGGCATTGGATTCATGCGCGGCGCGTACCGAACCCTTCTCGGTCGAAGTCAGGAAGAACATCTCGAGCGGCATGCCCCGGCATCGAGCGCGCAGTCGCCACTCCTCCGTCAACGGCGCTGCCCATACCGGCGCCGGAACTTCTCCACCTGTCCCGCGGTGTCCACGATCCGGCGCCCTCCGGTCCAGAACGGGTGCGAGTCCGACGTGACCTCCACCACGGCAAGCGGATAGGTGCGCACCCCGTCAGGGGTCTCGAGGTCGATCGTCCGCGAGGTGGTGATGGTGGAGCGGGTCAGGAACGTGCGACCGGTGGTGGCGTCTTGGAAGACCACCGGGCGGTAGTCCGGATGGATGCCAGGTTTCACTGTTCGTCTCCGTACATGGTTGAAGGGGTAGACAATTCGGCATGAGTCGATGAGTCTTCGCATGGGTCTTCGTGCCAGTCCCCGAACGGGTCGGCGTAGTGGGCCCAGTCTTCGGGGTGGTCCATCTCGTTGTCGGTGAGCAGGGCGGCCCCGAGTGCGGTGATGATCTCGTCGCGGTCGGCTCCGCAGGCCAGCACCGCCATCGATGTGCGGCGGTCTCCGTGGCGCGCGTCCCAGACCAGGCTCGCCAGTGCCCGTCGCTCCGGCTCGACGTAGGCGATCTCCGAATCACCCATCGCCGCAAGCCATTTTCCGCCGGAACTGACCCGAAGCCCGCCACCCGCGGACTCCAGATACATCATCTGTTCGGCCTGACCGGCCAACCACAGGCGCCCGCGGGTGCGGACCACACCGCTGAGCAGAACGTCGATCGCGTCATGCAGGCGTTGCGGGTGGAACGGCCGGTCCGCGTCGAACTCGACGATGCTGATGTCCCCGTCGGGGTCCAGCGGTGGCTCACCGGCCAGCAACGGCCCGCAGGGGTCGTCGCTGCAGCCGCGCCGGGCGGTCGCGTCGAGGTTGGCCACCGCTTCTTCGACATGGTCCTCGGTCTGCACGATCCATGCCCGCGGCGCCAGCCGGCGCAGCACCGCCAGCGTCCGGGGGTCCAGCTGGGGTGCGACGACGATGTCGGCGAACTCGGTCTGCCCGACTGCGACCTGGGCCACTGTGCGCCCGTCGTCGAGCTCGTCTTCGCCCAGCGCGCTCGGCAACCACTCCGAGGTATCCACGCAGGTGATGACGCCGGCGATCTCGACGTCGCGGGCCGCGGGGCCGTCGGCGTAGCCCGGTCCCATGCGCACCCGGACATGATTGATGGCCCAGCAGATGGGCTCAGGCTCCAGCCACGGCGCCAGATGCACGGCGATCCGGTCGACATCGTCGCGACGGTGCAGCCTGCGCAATAGGACGAGCAGGTCATTGCGCACCGTGCAGGACACGCACCCGTGCAACAGTTCCAGGACGGAATCCGACGTGGTCAGGATCTCGTTCTGCACGTTGGTGACCAACCGGTGCACCACATGCCCGTCGAATCGATGCCGGACGACGATTGTTCTCTCGTGTCGTAGCAGGACTCTGGCCACGACGTCGGTGTCGCCTTGTCCCGCGACGAGCAGTACGGGGGTCCGCACCACACCTCCAGTATTGAAAACGATTTCCATTAGTGTCGATCACACGCTACAGTGCGATGCGCCGCTTGTCGAAAAGCATTTTCAATAACCTTACTTCGCGGGAGGTCGTCATGTCCGCACACTGCCAAGTCACCGGGCGCGCACCGGGTTTCGGTAACTCGGTGTCTCACTCGCACCGGCGCACCCGGCGGCGCTGGTCGCCCAACATCCAACTCAAGACCTACTACCTGCCCTCGGAGGACCGCCGCGTCCGGCTCCGGGTCAGCGCCAAGGGCATCAAGGTCATCGATCGCGACGGGATCGAGGCCGTAGTCGCACGGCTTCGCCGAGAAGGACAGAAAATCTGATGGCACGCAACGAGATCCGGCCGACCATCAAGCTCCGGTCGACGGCCGGAACCGGCTACACCTACGTCACCAAGAAGAACCGGCGCAACGACCCCGATCGTCTGGTGCTGCGCAAGTACGACCCGGTGATCCGGCGCCACGTCGAGTTTCGCGAGGAGCGCTGAGATGGCCAAACGATCCAAGATCGTCAAGAACGAGCAGCGCATCGCGATCGTCGCCAAGTACGCCGAGCGGCGCGCCGAGCTCAAACGCATCATCGCCTCGCCGCAGAGTTCTGCCGACCAGAGGATCAGCGCGCAGCAGGAGTTGGCGCGCCAGCCCCGCGACGCCAGCGCGGTGCGGGTACGCAACCGTGATGCCGTCGACGGCCGACCCCGGGGACACCTACGCAAGTTCGGGCTGTCCAGGGTGAGGATGCGCGAGCTGGCCCATCAGGGCCAGCTGCCCGGAGTGCGAAAGGCAAGCTGGTGAAGGCGAACAAGTCCCGGCGGCGCACGGCCCCGGCTACCGACACCAAGCCGAGGCGCAACCAGCTGACCGGCATGGGCCTGACGACGGTCGACTACAAGGACACCGCAACGTTGCGGGTGTTCATCTCCGAGCGCGGCAAGATCAGGTCCCGCCGGGTCACCGGGCTTACCGTCGGTCAGCAGCGCCAGGTCGCGATGGCGATCAAGAACGCCCGGGAGATGGCGCTGCTGCCCTACCCGAAGTCGAAGTAGGAGTGTCCACGAAGCGTGCCTTCACGCTCGTGGTCTGCGTCGGGTGCGATGCTCCGGCGGACAACCCGTGGATAGACAGGCTGCGAGCCGTCGTCCGGCTGTACCCGCACGGCATGCTGGTGTCCACCACGTGTCTGCTCGGGTCGACCTTCTGTGCGACCCGGCCGGGCGGCGGCGTGATCGCCATGTTCCAGCCCTGCCTGGCGGACCGCTCGCCGGCCGGGCCCGCACGCTGGATCGGCCCCATCGCCGACGACGCGGACATTGTCGAGCTCTGTGACTGGATCATCAAGGGCGACTGGCGCTTACCCGGGCTACCGGCACGCCTGCAGAATCCGCTGCGGCAGGTGACCCACGCCAGCCACCGCAATTGACGCCGGCGCGGGCCCCCGTCGTCGCTAGCGCTCGGCGCGCTGGTAGGCCGTCACGACGGCGGCCCCGCCGAGGCCGATGTTGTGCTGCAGCGCCGCGCTGACATTGTCCACCTGACGCTTGTCGGCGGTGCCCCGCAGCTGCCAGGTCAGCTCGCTGCACTGAGCCAGGCCGGTCGCGCCGAGCGGGTGCCCCTTGGAAATCAGCCCGCCGGAGGGGTTGACCACCCAACGACCGCCATAGGTGGTGTCGTTGTCGTCGACCAACTTCGGTGCCTCACCCTCGCCGCACAGGCCTAGGGCCTCATACAGCAGCAGCTCGTTGGCCGAGAAGCAGTCGTGCAGTTCGATGACCTGGAAGTCCTCCGGTCCAAGGCCGCTCTGCTCGTAAACCTGGCGTGCGGCTTGGACATTCATGTCGTGACCGATGATGTTCTTGGCCGAGCCGTCGAAGGTCGAGGCGAAGTCGGTGGTCATCGCCTGGCCGACGATCTCGACCGCCTGGCCGGCCAACCCGTGGTCGTCGACGAAGCGTTCCGAGGCCAGCACCACCGCACCCGAGCCGTCCGATGTCGGTGAGCACTGCAGCTTGGTCAGCGGATCGGAGATCATCTTCGCCGCCAGGATGTCCTCCAGGCTGTACTCGTCCTGGAACTGGGCGTAGGGGTTGTTCACCGAATGCTTGTGGTTCTTGTAGCCGATCTTGGCGAAGTGCTCCGCGGTGGCGCCGTACTGCCGCATGTATTCGCGGCCGGCCGCACCGAACATCCAGGGCGCCACGGGGAACGCGAACTCGTCGATCTCGGCCAGCGCCTTGACGTGCCGGCCCAGCGGGGTCTCGCGATCACTGGCGCCGCCGCCGAGCGAACCGGGCTGCATCTTCTCGAAGCCCAGGGCGAGCACGCAGTCGGAGAGCCCACCGCGAATCGCCTGCGCACCCAGGAACAGTGCGGTCGAGCCGGTCGAGCAGTTGTTGTTGACGTTCACGATCGGAATACCGGTCATGCCCAGTTCGTAGAGCGCGCGCTGGCCCGAGGTGGAGTCACCGGAGCAGTAGCCGACGAAGCCCTGCTCGATCTGGCCGTAGTCGACGCCGGCGTCGGCCAGTGCCTTGGTGCCCGACTCGCGGGCCATGTCCGGGTAGTCCCAGCCTTCTCGGCTACCCGGCTTCTCGAACTTGGTCATCCCGACTCCGACGACGAACACCCTGTTCGGCATGGCTGGTCCTCCTGCGTGGCGCATCGTTGCGAGTACATTTCCGAGCAGACGCAGAATCGCATACCGGAGGCCGGAATAATGCGAGTTTATGTCTGCTCGCGAGCACTTCGTGTAGATGTATTTGTAACACGTTCTAGTTTTCGGCGGAGGTGCAGCAATGGCGTTGCGAGTCGTGCAGTGGGCCACCGGCTCCGTCGGGGTCGCCGCGATCAAGGGTGTGCTGGAGCATCCTGAGCTCGAACTGGCCGGCTGCTGGGTGCATTCCCAGAGCAAGGCCGGCAAGGACGTCGGCGACATCATCGGCACCGCCCCGCTGGGCATCACCGCTACCAACAGCATCGACGACATCCTCGCCCTGGACGCGGACGCGGTGATCTACGCGCCGCTGCTGCCCAACCTCGATGAGGTGACGGCGCTGCTGCGCTCGGGCAAGAACGTGGTCAGCCCGGTGGGCTGGTTCTATCCCAGCGAAAACGAGGCCGCTCCGCTGGAAGCCGCCGCCCGCGCGGGACATGCCACCCTGCACGGCGCCGGGATCGGCCCGGGTGCGGCCACCGAGCTGTTCCCGCTGCTGCTGTCGGTGATGTCCACCGGCGTCACCCATGTGCGCGCCGAAGAATTCTCCGACCTGCGCACCTATGGCGCGCCCGACGTGCTGCGCCATGTGATGGGCTTCGGGGGGACTCCCGAGAGTGCATTGAGCGGGCCGATGCAGAAGCTGCTCGACGGCGGCTTCTTTCAGTCCGTCCGGCTGATAGTCGACCGACTCGGCTTCGCCGCCGAGCCCAAGATCCGCACCTCCCAGGAGGTTGCGGTGGCGACCGCCCCGATCGAGTCGCCGATAGGTGTCATCGAGCCCGGCCAGGTCGCCGGCCGGCGCTTCCGCTGGGACGCCGTGGTGACCAATACCGTCGTCGTGCGGATCAGCGTCAACTGGTTGATGGGTGAGGAGAACCTGAACCCCGCATGGTCTTTCGGTCCCGCGGGGGAGCGCTACGAGATGGAGGTGCGGGGCAACCCGAACACCTTCGTCACGGTCAAGGGCTGGCAGCCGGACAGCGTCGAGGAAGGGTTGATCAGCAACCCGGGCGTGGTGGCCACCGCCGCGCACTGCGTCAACTCGATCCCGGCAACGTGCGCGGCCGCCCCCGGCATCGCGAGTTTCTTCGACTTGCCGCTGATCACCGGACGCGCCGCACCGCAACTGGCGCGCTGACTACCATCGGGTGGATGGCTCACCCGATCGTCGTCCAGAAGTCCCGCGCGATACCCGTGGCGCCGCAAGACGCGTTCGCCAACACATTGCCGATCCCGCTACCCGCCCTGTTCAACCGGTGGTACGGGCCGATCCCGCCGATCAAGGCCGTGCGTGACCAGACCGGCGACTGGTCGACCGCCGGGCAGACCCGTACCGTCGCCCTCGTCGGCGGCGGGGGGATGCGCGAGACGCTGACCGCCGTGGATGCGCCCCATTCCTTCGGCTACACCCTCACCGATGTCCGAGGTGCCATGGCGCCGCTGATCGACCACGTCGAGGGTGCCTGGGAGTTCAGCCCGCAGGGCACCGGCACCCTGGTGACGTGGCGCTGGACGCTGCACCCCAGGTCGGCACTGAGCGCCCCGGCACTGCCGGTCTTCGCCCGGATCTGGCGTGGCTATGCCAACCGGGCGCTGGAAACCCTGTCCGACCACCTGCTGGGTTAGCGCGATGTGTCGACTGTTCGGCCTGCACGCCGGCCGCAACGCGGTGACGGCGACGTTCTGGTTGCTCGACGCGCCGGACAACCTGGCTGACCAGAGCCGGCGCAACCCGGACGGGACCGGGCTGGGCGTTTTCGACGCGCTGGGGCATCCAGACCTTCGCAAACAACCCATGGCAGCCTGGCATGACCGCGAATTCGCCTGCGAGGCAAAGGAGACGACGGGCACCACCTTCCTAGCCCATGTCCGCTATGCGACCACCGGGTCCCTCGACGTCGTCAACACCCACCCTTTCCTGCAGGACGGCCGGCTGTTCGCTCACAACGGCGTCGTGCAGGGCCTCGACGCGCTCGACGAGCGCCTGGATTCGCTCGGGGTCTCGGCACTGGTCAAGGGGCAGACCGACTCCGAGCGGATCTTCGCTCTGATCACCGCATCGGTGGCGGCCAGGGGAGGAGAGGTGGGCGCCGGACTGCTCGACGCCATCGGCTGGGTCGCCGAACACCTGCCCGTGTATGCGGTCAACGTCCTGCTGAGCACCGCAACCGACATGTGGGCACTGCGCTACCCCGACACCCATCAGCTGTATGTGCTCGACCGACGTTATCCCGCAAGGACTTTCGATCTGCGAACCCACCGCATCCATGCCCGCAGTGAGCACTTGCACAGCCACGGCTCGGTGGTGCTCGCCAGTGAGCCCATGGACGACGACCCGGGCTGGCGGCTCCTGGACGCCGGCGAGCTGATCCATGTCGACGCCGACCTGAACGTGACTCGGCGGCTGGCCTTCCCCGATCCGCCGCGACATCAGCTACGCCGCGAGGACCTCAGCGGGTCGGCCAACGACTCCACTGTCCGCGTGTGACTCAGCGGGGTTCCAGCACCGCTTCCGGGCCGCGCAGCATCAGTTGGCGCCCGATGATGATGCGCTGAATCTCGCTGGCGCCCTCCCAGATTCGCTCTACGCGCAGTTCGCGGAACATCCGCTCGGCGACGTTCTCGCGCATGTAGCCGCGACCGCCGAAGATTTGGACGGCCCGGTCGGCGACCCGTCCGGCCATCTCCGAGCAGTACAGCTTGGCCATCGATGCCTGACCGTGTAGCGCCTTGCGGTCCAGGCCGGCGTCGATACCGCGGGCCACCTCGTAGAGCAGACTGCGGGCGGCGAACAGTTCGGTGGCGCTGTCGGCGAGCATGCCCGCAACCAGCTGGTGTTCGCCGAGCGGCTTGCCGTCGACGATCCGGTTCTTGGCGAACGCCGTCACCTCGTCGACCAGTCGCTGGGCCGCGCCGACGCAGCGGGAGGCGACCATGAGGCGCTCGAAACGGAACCAGTCCTGGGTGAAGGTCATGCCCTCACCCTCGGCGCCGACGAGATGGCTGACCGGCACCCGGACGTCGGTGAACGACACGATCGGGTGCTCGTCGGGGATGTTGTGCGAATAGTGCGGTGTGCGTACAACTTCCACGCCCGGCCAGGGCAGGTCAACGACCAGCAGGACGTGGTCGCCCTCGTGCGGGCCGCCATCCAGCACGGCCTGCACGAAGCAGTACTCGGCCAGGTTGAACGATGTGACATGCCACTTGATCCCGTTTATGACGTACTCGTCGCCGTCGCGGCGCGCGGTGGTCTCCAGCGCGGAGACGTCCGAGCCGGCGAACTCCTCGGTGATCGCGTAGGCCTCGTGCTTCTCGCCGCGAACCGCGGGTAGCAGCCAGCGTTGCTTCTGGTAGTCGGTGGCCACCTCGGCCCACCACTGCGGCGGAGTGTGCATGACCCAGGCGATCGCGTTGGTAACCCGGCCGACCTGCTCCTGCACCAGAACCTGTTGCAGCGCCGTGAATCCCGGACCGCCAACCGATGCGGGCATATTGGTGGCATACAGGCCCAGCTCGATGGCGCGGGCGTGGTGTGCGGCGGTCAGCTCCGCGGGGAGTTGGCCGCCGGCGGCTTCGGCCTCGACCTCGTAGGGGATCAAGGTCTCGACGAACGCGCGGGCGGTGTCCCGGATCCGTAGGTCTTCGGCTGTCAAACCGTACATTCGCCGCGTTCTCCGCTCCCTGGAACCTATTGACTGAGCGTTCAGTCTATGTCACCGTCTTGGGGTATGACCAGCATCAGTGCGGACGTCGTGGTGGTCGGTGGCGGCACCGTCGGGGCGTGGACGGCGGTCCAGCTGGCCGAGCGTGGCTCGGGTCGCGTCGTGCTGCTCGAAGCCCGGACACTCGGTGACGGTGCCAGCAGCCGTGCCTCGGGCATGGTCCGCGCCCAAGGCGGCACCGAGACCGCCATCCGGCTCGGCCTGCGCAGCCAGCAGTTCTACGCCACTAGCGGGGAGCGTTATCCGCTGGACTGCGGCTTCGTCGCGCAGGGCTACCTGATGCCGTGCTTCACCGAGGCCGAGGTGCAGCAGGCCCACGAGCGGATCGCGCTGCAGCGCCAGCTGGGACTCGACGTGGAATGGCTGTCCGGTTCCGACATCGACGACCGCGATACCGGGATGGCGCCCGGGGTGACGCTCGGCGGTTCCTATGCGCCCGGCGACGGATACATCAACGCACCGCGCAACGTGCTGGCCTACACCGCCGCGCTGACCGCCCACAACGTCGTCGTCCGCGAGCGGTGCGCGTTCACCGGTCTGCGGGTGGCCAACGGTCACGTCATCGGCGTCGACACCGCCGACGGGCTCATCGAGACCAACCGGGTGGTGCTCACCGGCGGCCCACTGCTGGGCGACGTCGGCGCCCGAGCCGGCGGTCGGATCCCCGCCGGGGGCACCCGCCACCAGGTCGTGGTCACCGAGCCGCTGCGTGGCGCCGATATCGACGACCTGCCGATGGTGTTCGATGTCAGCGAGGGAATCTATTGGCGGCCTGGGGAATTCGGTGGTGTGCTGTGGGGGATGAGCAACCCCGAGGAGCAGCCGGGTGAGGCGACCGAATTCGACTGGGCCTACTACGAGAAGGCGCGGGCTCGCATCGAGGCGCTCTTCCCGCCGGTGCGCGGTCTGGGCCTGCGGCGCACCTGGGCCGCGACGATCGACTACACCAACGACCACCTGCCGATCCTGGGCCCGTTGCTCACCGACGACGGTGCGATAGACGGCACCGTGGTGGCCAGTCCGGCCGGTCACGGCATGATGTGGGGCCCGGCGGTCGCCGAAGCGGCGGCCGATCTCACCCTCACCGGCGAGTGCGACTGGCTCGATCTGACCGACCTGGGGCTGGACCGGTTCGACGCCGACGGCAACAGCCGCCTGGCGCCCGAACCGATCTCCCTGCCATTCCCCGAACACGCCTGACTACGAAAGGGTTTCGACCGTGACCGCTGCTGTGCTCACCACCGTCCTTGCCAATGCTGCCGACGCCGAACTGGAAGACTGGGGCCCGCTGGATGAGGCCACCGACCACCCCATGGCGACCCATGGCCTCGAGGTCTGGGTCGACGGCGAGAAGTCGGCAGGCATCTGGCAGTGTGCGCCCGGGCCGTCGCATTGGACGCTCGAGACCAACGAGGTCATCTACGTGGTCTCCGGCCGGATGACCGTGACCCCCGACGGCGGTGAGCCCAGCGAGGTCGGCGCCGGCGATCTGGCGGTCTTCCCGATCGGCTGGACCGGCACCTGGGTGATCCACGAGACCCTGCGCAAGGCCTACTCGATCTTCTGATCGGGTGCGCTCAGCCGACGCCCGTCGCTGAGCGATGCCTCCGGGAGATCGCATCGACGCTTGCCGCCAGCAGCAGCACTCCGCCGGTCACCAGGAAGTTGATGTAAGACGACTGGTTGAGCAGGCCGAGCCCGTTGGCGATCGTCGCCACCACCACGCCGCCGATGACCGCGTCGAGAGCTCGGCCCCGGCCGCCGAACAGACTGGTGCCACCGATCACCGCCGCGCCCACCGCATACAACAGCGTGTTTCCCGCACCCGACGACGCCGATACCTTGCCACCGTAGGACGCGGCGATGATCCCACTCAGCGCTGCCAGCGACGAGCAGACCACGAACACCGAGATTCGGATCCGGTCGACACTGATGCCGGCACGGCGGGCGGCTTCGGCATTACCGCCGACGGCATAGATGTGCCTGCCGTAGGCGGTACGGGTGAGGGCGAACGTGCACGCGATCAGCAACACCGCGACAAGCGGGAGCACATAGGGCACTCCGCGTATCTCGACGTGGGGGTTGACGCTGCGGTTGACGTTCATCAGGTAGGTGACCCCGACGATGACCGCCGCCACTGCGGCGATGCGTGCCGCCACCACACCGAACGGCGCATGGTGCAAGCCCAGGGCCACCATGCTGCGGTAGCGGTAGAACTCGAGCGCGGCGAAACTGGCGACGATCAGCACCACACCGACCCAGCCCGCCGGCACCGGCATGTTGGTGATCGTGATACCGCGGATGACGGGGTCGTCCACCCGCACCGACCCCCCTTCGCCGATCAGCTTGAGAGTCACCCCCTGGAGCCCGAGGAAGAAGGCAAGTGTCACAACGAATGACGGGATCCCGAGCTTGGCCCGCAGCATGCCGATGGCGAGCCCGATCAGCGCGCCTGACACCACCCCGGCGAGCACACCAGCCCACCACGGCCAGCCGCGGCCGGCGATCGCCAAGGCCATCGCACATGCCGACACCCCGCCGGCCACCCCCGCCGACAGGTCGATGTCGCCGAGCAGTAGGACGAACACCAACCCCATGGCCAGCACGCAGATTGAACCGGCCTGGGTGATCAGGTTGGCCAGGTTGAGCGCGGAGGTGAACCGCTCGTTGGCCAACCCGAACACGGCGAACAACACGATGAGCCCCAGCACTGCGGGCAGTGATCCCATGTCTCCGCCGCGGACCCGTCGGGCGTAGCCGCGCGCGGCATCGAGGACGGTCTCCTCCGAACGCGTGTCGGCGGCGAAATCCGACTCCGCGAGTTCGGTTTTGGGTTTGGGGCTGACGGTGGTCATCCGGCGCTCCTTCACATCGACTGGGCGGCCTCGGCTGGGGCGAGCCCGAGGCTGCCCGAGCGACCGGCCGTGATGAGTTCGACAACCTGGCTGTGGGTGACCTCCGAGGTCGTGACTTCGGCGGCGACCCGGCCCAGGTACAGCACACAGATCCGGTCGGCGACCTCGAAGACGTCGGCCAGGTTGTGTGAGATGAGCACGACGCCCAAACCCTGATCGGCCAGCCGGCGTACGAGGTCGATCACCTGGCGGGTCTGGGCCACCCCCAGGGCGGCGGTCGGTTCGTCGAGCAACACCACCTTGGAGTTCCACAGCACCGACTTGGCGATGGCAACGGTCTGGCGCTGGCCACCGGACAGACTCGACACCGTCTGGCGTACCGATGCCATGGTGCGCACCGACAGCGAAGTCAGCGCCTCCCGGGCCAAGGTCTCCATCCGGGCCTCGTCGAGTACACCGCGTTTGATGATCTCCCGCCCGAGGAACATGTTCTGCACGATGTCGAGGTTGTCGCACAACGCCAGGTCCTGGTAGACGACCTCGATACCCAGGGCCGCAACGTCATTGGGGCCATGGACGGTGACCGCCCTACCCTCGAACAGGTAGCTGCCGCTGTCGATCGGATGGATTCCGGCGATCGTCTTCACCAGGGTCGACTTGCCGGCGCCGTTATCGCCGACCAACGCGGTCACCTCGCCGGGGTACACCTGGAAGTCGACGTCGTGCAGTACGTGGACGACACCGAAACTCTTGTTGACGGCCCGCAGCTCGAGGAGGGGTTCGGGCATGGTGGCCTACAACCCGGCCGCACTGCACATGGCGGCGAACTGCCCGGTGCACACCTCGTCCTTGGACTGGCCCCCGTCGGCGAACACCTCGCCGACGGTGTCCTTGGTGATCGACTTCGGGGTCAGCAGAACCGAGGGCACATCGCGCTTGCCCTTGTCGTCGCGCGAGGTTGAGTTGGTCTTGGGCTGGCCGCCCCTGACCAACGCGATTGCGGCGTCGGCGAGCGCGTTGGCCTCCTCTGTGGCCGACTTGTACACCGTCATGCACTGGGTGCCGGCCAGGATGTTCTGCAGCCCTTCGACGGTGGCGTCCTGGCCGGTGACGGCTACCTGTCCGGCGCGGTGGTTCTTTTGCAGGATCGAGATCACCGATCCGGCCAGACCGTCGTTGGCGGCATAGACGCCATCGACCTTGCCGTCGGCGGCGGTATACATCTGCTCGAAGATGGTGACCGCCTTGTCGTTGTCCCAGTCCGGCACCGCCTGTTCGCCGGTGATGGTGATCGACGGGGTTTTGTCGACGACCAAGTGCGCCCCTGTGGTGAACAGTGTCGCGTTGTTATCGGTTGGAGAGCCGTTGAGGAACAACACGTTCGACGGTCTTCCCGCCAGGCAGTCGACCAGGCCATGGCCCTGCAGCTCGCCGACTTTGGTGCCGTCGAAGGAGATGTAGGCATCGGCCGAGCCGCCCAGCGTCAGCCGGTCGTAGTCGATGGTCTTAACCCCCTGCGCGGCCGCCTTCTGCTGGATGGCCGCACCACTGTCGGAGTCGAGGTTGACGATGGCCAGCACGGTGACACCGTCGGCGATCATGCCGTCGGCGATCGTCGCCATCTTGTCGGCCGAACCCTCGGCGTTCTGGATCGAAAACGGGATTCCAGCCGACTTGAACGCGGACTCCAGAGCGGGGCGGTCCTTGGTCTCCCAGCGCACCGAGGACTTGGTGTCGGGAAGGATCACGCCGATCTTGCCGTTCTGGGCCTGTCCGCCGCCCCCGCCACCGCTGCCGCCGCCCCCGCAGGCGGTCAGCGTCAGCGCGGTGCTGGCCACCACGGCGAACGTCAGGGCGCGCAGTGTGTTCATTTCGATCGCCTTCCTTCGGTCTGTCACGTCCAGAGTTGTGGCGCTGGGTGGGTCAGCGAGCGCCCATGAGGTGCTCGATCGCCAGCTGCTGCAACCGCACGAATCCGAAACCCTTTCCGCCGAAATAGGATTCGGCGTCGAAATCCTCGTGGGCGGACCGGTCTGTCAACAGCTCCCGGTAGGTCTCCCCGGGGTTGAGGGTGGGCCTGCGTAACTCGCCTACCCGGGCCACGGCTAGGGCCTCGGCGACCTCGGGGTCGGTGCGGAACGCCGTCGCGCGCTCCCTGAGCAGCAGGTACATCCGCATGTTGGCCGCTGCCGATGTCCAGACGCCCTCGATGTCCTCGGTCCGGCTGGGCTTGTAGTCGAAGTGTCGCGGGCCGGTGTAGGCCGGCGATCCGTCCGGTCCGCCGTTCTCCAGGAGGTCCACGAGGGCGAACGCATTGGCCAGATCGCCGTGCCCGAACACCAGGTCCTGGTCGAACTTGATGCCGCGCTGACCATTGAGGTCGATGTGGAACAGCTTGCCGCTGTAGAGCGCCTGGCTGATGCCGTGCATGAAGTTGAGTCCGGCCATCTGTTCGTGCCCGGTCTCCGGGTTCACGCCCACCAGGTGTGGGTGGGCGAGGGTCTCGATGAATGCCAGAGCGTGCCCGACGGTCGGCAGCAGGATGTCACCACGGGGCTCGTTGGGCTTGGGTTCGATGGCGAACCGCAGGTTGTAGTCGTTGTCCAGCACGTACTGACACAGCAGGTCCATTGCCTCGCGGTAGCGCTCCAGCGCGGCCCGGACGTCCTTGGCGACGTCGTACTCGCTGCCCTCTCGGCCGCCCCAGAGCACGAACGTCTGGGCGCCCAGCTCGGCGGCCAGGTCGATGTTGCGCAGGGTCTTGCGTAGCGCAAACCGCCGGACCGCGCGATCGTTGCTGGTGAACGCCCCGTCTTTGAAGACGGGTTGGGTGAACAGGTTGGTGGTGACCATGGGCACGACGAGGCCGGTGGCCTGCAGTGCGTCGGTGAGTCGATCGATGGCGCGTCGGCGCTCGTCCTCGGTGCAGCCGAAGGGGAAAAGGTCGTCGTCGTGGAAGGTCAGTCCGTACGCGCCGAGCTCGGCGAGGCGTTCGACGGCCTCGACGGCGTCCAGGGGTGGACGGGTGGCGACACCGAACGGGTCGTTGGCCGTCCATCCGACGGTCCACAGGCCGAAGGAGAACTTGTCGGACGGCTGGGCGGTGAGCTCCGCGGCAGCAGCACGTGACTCGAGGACGGACATGGCGAACTCCTGACCTAGATTTGTTCTGATTCCGAACATAAGATGTGGCGCGTGTCACTGTCAATGCTTGTGGCCGGCAGACGCGCCGAAAAGCGGAAAGGTGGCTCGGGTGACCCGTGCAGCGAGAATCGGCACCAGCACCGACGACGTCCGGCGGCGAAACCTGTCCGGAGTGCTGACCCTGGTCCACCGGCATCGGGCGCTCAGTCGTGCCGAGCTGACCCGCCGGACCGGGTTGTCCCGCTCCACCGTCAAGGATCTGGTCGAGGAACTGGTCGCGCTCGGGCTGGTCGTCGAGGTCCAGGCCGCGCCCGCCACCCAGGTCGGCCGCCCAAGCCCGATCGTATGCCCGCAGGCCAAATCGTTGTGCGTCGCCGTCAACCCCGAAATCGACGCCATCACGGTGGGTTTGGTAGGGCTGGGCGGAACGGTGTTGGCGACCCGCCGCTATCCCACCGGCGGTGCACCGACCGTGGCAGAGACGGTGGCCACCGCGGCGGGCGCCGTCGAACAGCTGCGCTCAGAGCTGGAGCCAGGGTGCAGCATCGTTGCGATCGGCGCCGCGGTACCGGGGCTGGTGCACGGCGGCTCGGCAGTGCGGCTGGCGCCGCACCTGGACTGGCATGACGCCGACTTCGGACGCCTGCTCACGGTGGCGACGGGGCTGCCGGTGTTCGCCGCCAATGATGCCAACGCCGGAGCCATCGCCGAACACATCTTCGGCAGGCATCACAACGCCGACCACATGATGTACGTCAACGGAGGTGCCGGCGGCATCGGTGCGGGGTTCGTGGTGGCCGGCGAACTGCTGCAGGGACTGGCCGGTTACGCCGGCGAACTCGGGCACACCTATGCCGGCGGGGACCGACGTTGCCACTGCGGCAACAGTGGCTGCCTGGAGACTCAGGTCAGCCAAACCGGCGAGAGTGTCGAAGGGCAGGCCCGGTACCTGGGTATCGCGCTGGGCAATGCCGTCAACATGCTCAACCCGGGGCTCATCGTGCTCGGTGGCTTCCTGCGGGTGTTCCCCGAACTGGTCGGTGACGTGCTGTCCGCCGAGATGGCACGGCACAGCCTGCGCGCGGCGCACGAACTGGTGCGGGTCGTGCCGGCGACGCTGGGGGCGGAGGTGTTGATGATCGGGGCGGCTGAGCTGGCATTCGCGCCGTTACTGGACAACCCGGCGGCGGCGCTTTCGGCCTAACGACCGCGCGGGATCACCAAAGCGTCGACGGCCACCGCGCCGGCGGGCGAGGTGATGACCGGATTTGCCTCCACCGCGTCGAAATGCTCGCCGAGTTCGATTGCCAGTTGGGAGAATCCGACGATCACGTCCGCGAGCGCGTCGATATCGACCGGCGCGGTGCCGCGCCAGCCCGCCAGCTGGGGGGCAGTGCGCAACGAGCGCAGCAGCGCGCATGCCGACTCCCGGGTCAGTGGCGGGCAGGCCACCGCGCGGTCGGCCAGCAGCTCCACCAGCGTGCCACCGGCGGCCACGACGATCAGTGGCCCGAAGTTCTCGTCGCGCACCATCCCGACGGAGATCTCCACCCCGGCAGGGGCCATCGCGTCGATGCTGACCTCTGGCCCCAGCCGCTCGGTCATCCCGTGGTAGGCCACCCGCAGCGATGCCGGGTCCGCAACATCGAGGATCACCCCTCCGACATCGCTTTTGTGTTCGGCGCCAAGGGTCTTCACCGCCACCGGGTAACCGACGGTCGCCGCCGCGGCCAGCGCCTCGGCGACATCGCGCGCGACGCGCGACCGCGTCACCGGGATGCCGTAGTCGGCGAGCAGTTCGAAAGCGGTGGGGGCATCCCACGCCGTCAGCGTCGACCAACGCCGCGTGCGGTCATCGTCGACCGGCGGCGCCCCGGCCGGAAACGGCAGCGGCCAGCGGGCCAGATGGCCCAGCGCGGCAATACCGCTGCGGGCACCCTCGAGTACCGGAATGCCGTTGTTGCGCAGCCGTTCCGCGGTGGGAAGGTCGATGGCGGCGGGCACCGATGTCAGTACCGCCAGCGGGGCGTCGGTGGTGGTCGCAATGTCGAGGGTGGCATCGGCGTAGGCGGTGTCGCCGTCGTATTCGGTCACCAGGTCGATGGCCAGCGCGGTGACCGCGACACCGGGATCGTCGGCGATCGCCTGCAGGCACGCGCCGAACAGTTCGCGGGTGTCGGCCCCGGTTCCCCACACGTCGAGGGGATTGCCTGCGGCCAGACCCTCGTCGAGCAGCTCTGCGATCGCAACCAGCGTCGGCTCGGCCAGCTCGGTGAAGTCCACGCCGAGATCGTGGGCCAGATCGGCGCACAAGGCACGCTCGGCACCCGAGTCGTGCACCGTGGCGATCCCGTGCGTACCCGCGCGGCGGCGCCTGCCCGCCTCGAAGAGTTCGATGGTGTCCACGAACTCGGCCATATCGGAGACCCGGATCGCACCGGTGGCCGCGCAGAACGCCTGCCAGCCCGCCGCATCGCCGGCCAGCGCCCCGGAGTGCGCGGCCACCATGGCCCGGCCCCGCGGTGAGTGACCGACCGGCAGGATCACCACCGGGATATCGCGCTCGGCGGCCCGGCGCAGCCCCGCGCGCAGCCGACCCACCGCCCGCGGCGTCTCCAACAGCAGCGCGATCAGCGAGGTACCGGGATCGTCGAGGGCGTAGTCGACATAGTCGGCGGTGTTGGTCACCAACTCCTGACCCGAGGACACGGCCAGCCGGAACCCGAAGCCGCGCTGCGCCCGCAGGACGGTTGAGAATGCCGACCCGGAGTGGGTGATCAGCGAAACACCCCCGGCGGGAAGCGGATCCGGCTCGAGATAGCCGAGCGCCCGAAGGCCGGTGACGTTGTTGACGAAGCCCATGCACCCGCCGCCGCACACCGCCATCCCCGCCTCGGTGGCGGTGGCGGTGACCGCCTCGCGCAGGTGCCTGCCGTGGGCGGAGCCGAAGATCACCGCCGAGCGCGCGCCGACCGCCGCGGCGGCCTGCAACTCCGAAAGCAAGGCGACATCGGGAACACCCAGCAGGACCAGGTCGACGGGTTCGTCGAGGGCGGCCAGCGAGGGTGCACAGGGGATGCCGTCGATCTGCTGGTAGCGCGGATTGACCAGGTGCATGCGCGCGGAGCTGCGGCGGGCCTCGATGATCATCCGCTCCCCGAAGCTGCCCGGGCGCGGGCTGGCGCCTACCAGCGCCACCGACCGGGCGCCCAGCATTGCGGCGACCGCGTTCACCGCGGTCAGGAGTGTCGGCCCAGCTTCGAGAGCAACCGGTGCTCGCCGCGCTTCTTGTCGGCCAGCGCTGCCTTGGCGGCCTGCCAGCCGGGGATGCCGCACACCCCGCCGCCAGCATGGGTGGCCGAGCTGCCGTTGTAGAGGCCGGCGATCGGAGTGCGGTAATCGGCGAATCCCGGTGCCGGGCGCATATGGAACAGCTGCTCCAGGGACAGCTCACCGTGGAAGATGTTGCCGCCGACGAGCCCGTACTCGACCTCCATCTCGTGCGGGCCGACGATGTCGCGATGCAGGATCGAACCCTTGAAACCGGGTGCCACCTCGTCGTAGAGATCGACCAGGCGATCGGCGTAGGCCTCGAGCTCCTCGGTATGCGGCTCGTCGGCCCACTCCGCCGGCACCCACTGGGTGAACAACGACATGATGTGGGTGCCATCGGGATTCAGCGTCTTGTCCAGCGTGGTGGGAATGACCCCGTCGCTGAATGGCGCCAGCGCAGGGCGACCCGCACGCGCATCCTGGAACGCGGCCTCGATGTAGTCCATGGTCGGGGCCATCTCCACCGAGCCGGTGAGGTGTTCGGCGATGCCGCTGCTGGGGTTGGCGGTGAAGCTGGGCAACTCGCCCAGCGCCAGGTTGATCTTCACCACGCCGCTGCGCGACTTCCAGTGTTCGATGTCGGTGACGAAGTCGTCGGGCAGTTCGTGGCGCGAAATCTGGTCCAGGAACGCGATCCGCGGGTGCAGGGTCGTGACCACCAACGGCGCCCGGATCTCGTCGCCGTTGTCCAGCACCACGCCCTCGATACGGCCGTTGCGGACCAGCATCCGCGACACCCGGGCGTTGGTCCTGATCTCGGCCCCGAAGCTGCGCGCCGAGCGGGCGATGGCCTCCGACACCGCCCCCATGCCCCCCTCGGGGTAGCCCCAGCTGCCGAGCTGACCGTCGCCGACGTCACCGATCGAGTGGTGCGCCATAACGTAGGCAGTACCCGGTTCGTACGGGCCGGCCCAGGTTCCGATCACGCCGTTGACCGCCAATGCGCCTTTGATTTGTGGTGATTCGAACCAATCGTCGAGCAGGTCGGCGATGCTCATCGTCAGCAGGCGGGTGATGTCGGCGGTCAGGCGGGGGGTGATGCCGCGTTGGCTCCACGCCAGCTTGGCCAGGTCGAGCAGATCCGACGGCTTGCGCGATCCGATGTTGGGCGGCACCTGCGTCAACAGCGGGCCCATCACGTCGGCGATGCCCTCCAGCCAGGCGTTCCACTTCGGCCACGCGTCGGCGTCTCTCTTGGAGAACTTGGCCAGCTGCTCGTGGGTGCGGGCCGGGTCGTCCTCGTAGATGATCAGCGAACCGCCCTCGGGAAATGCCTGGTAGTACGGGCCCATCGGATGCACCTTGTAGCCGTGCCGCTCCAGGCTCAGATCCCGCACGATCGTCGGCGGCATCAGGCTCATCACGTAGGACAGCCGCGTCACCCGCAGGTGCGGGGCGTCCTCCCACGGCGCCTCTGTCGTGGCCGCGCCACCGAGCGAGCCGCGCGACTCCAGCACCACAGTCCTGGCGCCCGAGCGGGCTAGGTAGGCCGCTGACACGAGCCCGTTGTGTCCGCCGCCGATGACGATGGCGTCGTAGGTGTTCGACATGGCGCCCCACTTTCGTCCGCCCCGAGCGGGCTTGTTTGACTGACTGTTCAATCTAACCAAGTGTTAGGCTTTCAACAAGTGCCAGCGCAGGCACCGCTGAGGGGAGTACGACACGATGGCTGAACCCGCACCCGCGACCGAGAACAACGAGGCGAGGCGAGTCCAGATGTTGCGCGCCGCAGCAGAGCTCGTCTGTGAGCGCGGTTTCTCTGAGACCCGGATCTCCGATGTCGCCAAACGGGCGGGCGTCAGTTCGGCGTTGGTGATCTACTATTTCGGTACTCGTGATCGGTTGCTCGTCGACGCCCTGCGCTATTCGGAGGAGTCGTTCTACGAGGCCGCCGAGCGGATGCTCGCCGAGGTCCCTGCATTGCGTGATCGGCTGTCGTTGCTGATCCAGTGGACCTGTGTCCCCGGGCCCGATGTCGCCGGCCCGGCGGCTCCGGGAGCGCACCATGAGATCCCCGGCGCGTGGGGCCTGTGGTTCGACCTGTGGGCACAAGCGTTTCGGCATGACGAGGTCAAAGCCGGTCGGGTCGAACTCGATGCGCGCTGGCGGCGGATGATCGTCGACGCGGTGGAGTCGGCCGAGCTGGCATCTGACATCGACGCCCGGATGTTCGCTCTGGAGTTCTCCGCACTGCTGGACGGGTTGTCCATCCAGGTCGCGCTGGAGGATCCGGAGGTGGACTCCAAGGTGGCCTACGATATCGCGATGCGGTTCGCCGAGCGGGAGCTGAACCTGCCCGGCGCGAAGCGGCGCCCGGTCGCGGCGGGCAGCGGTAGGCGCTCGCTCTGAGTCGTCTCAGATAGTGCTGAGCGCCTCCATCGGGCCGGCGATCAGGTCGGCGGCGGGATCCTTGACGACGGTTGCGGAGCTACGAGCAAGCACCCGCACCGCGTCCGTGGTGCACACGCAGGTGACCGGCATCCCCGCGGCGTAGCCAACCGAATTCGGCCCGAATTGGTTGGGGACGTCGACGACGAGTGCTGCGGGTTCGCCGACGTTGACGTGGACCTGAGTCGACGCGCCGTGGTAGACGACCTGGGCCACGGTGCCGC
Source organism: Mycolicibacterium sp. CH28 (assembly GCF_004745805.1). Classification (GTDB taxonomy): domain Bacteria; phylum Actinomycetota; class Actinomycetes; order Mycobacteriales; family Mycobacteriaceae; genus Mycobacterium. The sequence continues at coordinate 247,477 of NZ_SRLQ01000014.1, forward strand.
TGATCGCGTTGTATCCAGGTGACACCGGGGTTTCGGGGGCCTGCAGCGTGATCCGCTCCGGCCTGATCACGATGGCGGCCGGCCCCGGCCGACACGAGCTGTCCACCGCGGCGCCGAGGCGTGTCGCCAGCGCCGAGCACACCGCCGAGCCGGCCGCACATTCCAGCACATCGGCGTCGAAAATATTTGCCGCGCCAAGGAATCCGGCCACATACGTGGTCGCCGGGGCGGAGTAGATCTCCTGTGGGGGACCGACCTGCTCGACCCGCCCCTCGGCCAGCACGGCGATCTGGTCGCTCATCGTCAGCGCCTCGTCCTGGTCGTGGGTCACGTAGACGAACGTGATCTCGACCTCGCGCTGCACGGCGCGCAACTCGAGCTGAAGTTGCCTGCGCAGCTTGGCATCCAACGCACCCAGCGGCTCGTCGAGCAGCAGCACCCGCGGCGCCAATACCAGCGCACGTGCCAGTGCGACGCGCTGTTGCTGGCCGCCGGACAGCTGGGTGGGCCGTCGTTTAGCGAATCCGCCCATCCGGACCAGTTCGAGCGCCTCGCCCACCCGCCGTTTGATCTCATCCTTGGGGGTCTTTTGGTAGCGCAGACCGAAGGCCACGTTGTCCCACACACTCATGAAGGGGAACAGCGCGTAGGTCTGGAAGACCGTGTTGACCGGACGCTTGTGCGGCGGATCCTGAGCGACATCGCGGCCATCGAGCTCGATCCGCCCCGAGTCGGGCTTCTCGAATCCGGCGATCATCCGCAGGGTGGTGGTCTTGCCGCATCCGGACGCACCGAGCAGCGAATAGAACTGGCCGGCTGGGATATCCAGGTCGATACCCGTTACGGCCGGAACTCCCTCGAACGACTTCGCAAGCTGATGCAGCCGGATCGCGCCGCCGGTCACCGGCGGGCATCCTGACAGCAGGCGGTCAGCTCGCCACCGCCTGGGCCAGCCGGGCGAAATTCGCGGCGAAACGGTCGACATCGGCCTCGTCGTGCTGAACAGACAGCAACCATTGCTCCACCTTGCCCCATGGCGGCAGGAATACCCCGCCATTGTGTTGCATGAGCCAGTGCAAATGACCCAATCGGTCGTCGATCTGGAGGAAGTCGCGGAAGTCGCGGACGGGCTCGCGCTTGAACGTCACGCAACCCTTGGCTCCGACACTGACCACATGCCAACCGTAACCGTGTTCGGCCGCCGTCGCTTCCAAAGCGCCACGCAAACGCGCGGCCAGCGCCGTCATCTTCTGGTAGGCGGCCGGGGTGAGTACCTCGGAGAGGGTGGCTCTGGTGGCCGCCATCGCCAACGGATTTCCGTTGAAGGTGCCCACCTGCTCATAGCGTCCGTCTGCGATCGCCGACATCACCGCAGTCGTCCCGCCGATCGCAGCGACGGCAATACCGCCACCCAAAGCCTTTGCCAGACAGACGATATCGGGAACAACTCCGGTCATCGCGGTAACCCCGCCCGGGCCGGTGGTGAAGCCGGTCTTGACCTCGTCGTAGATCAGCAGTGCCCCGGCCGCGTGGAGAAGGTCGCGGATTGCGGCCAGATACCCGTCTTCGGGCGCGATGATGCCGGCGTTCATCATCACCGGCTCCACGATCATCGCGGCCACTTGGTCACGGTGCTCGGCCAGGGCGCGCGCCACCGCACCGGGATCGTTGAACGGCACCACGACGACCAAGTCGCGGATTGCGGCCGGGATACCGCTGTTGCCGGGCACTCCGATGGGGTGGTCGCGGGGGCCGACCTGGTCCGCCTCGGGCAGTACCGAGACCTCGACGGAGTCGTGATGGCCGTGGTAGCAGCCCTCGACCTTGATGATCAGATCCCGCCCGGTCACGCAGCGGGCCAGATGCACGGCATCCATGGTGGCTTCGGTGCCGGAGTTGGCGAAGCGCCACAGCGGGAGGTCGAATCGGCGGGCGAGTTCGGTGGCGATCCAGATCGCGTCCTCGGTGGGCTGCGCGAAGTGAGTGCCGCGGCGGACCTGTCGGCTGACCGCCTCGACGATGGCGGGGTGCGCGTGCCCGGCGATGGAAGCCCCGTAGCCGCCGTGCATGTCGACGTACTCGTTACCGTCGACGTCGTAGACCTTGGAGCCCGCGCCGTGACTCATCCACACGGCTTGGGGTTGGGCGATCTGCCAGTTTGAGGTGGCGCCACCGGCAAGGTATTCGCCTGCGCGGGAGATCATTTCGGTACTGAGTGGCTGGCGCGCCAAGAACACGCTCTCCTCGTCGGCGATCAACTGATCGACCGCGTCGTGAACCGGGCTCTCGATGGTCGATGAAGCCACGGGAAAACCTCCACTCGATTGCCCAGCGGACCTGCGAAAAAGCGCTGGCGCAGCTATTGACTGAGCATTCAGTCTATGTCAGAGTCCAAGGAGCTACAAGACTTGAAACCACGGAGGCGCGGATGTCAGCACCCAACGGACCCGGCCCGAATCGGCGACAGTTCCTGCAGCGGGCTGCCCTACTGGCAGCTGGAACACCCGCGCTCGTTGCATTTCTCGACGCGTGTTCCAAAGGGGGGCAATCGAGTTCGGCGCCGGCCCTGAAGATCGCGTCACCGCAGAATCCGGTCAAGTGGGATATTGCGGGGGATAACCAGCCGATCGCCGACGGGCTTGCCCCCGAGAAGGGTGCGACGCTGCAGCTCTACAGCTACGCCGACTACATCGCCCCGGATGCGCTGAAGTCCTTCGAGGATCAGTATGCCGTCAAGGTGCAGGTGTCGACGTTCAACGACACCGACGAGGCGCTGACCAAGATCCGTGGTGGCAATGTCGACTACGACCTGTTCTTTCCCAGCTACGACCAGATCAGCCGGCTGGTCACCGGGGGGCTGGTCCGTCCGCTCAACCACAGTTACATAACCAACATCAAGAACGTCTGGCCGTTCTTCGCCAACCCGTGGTACGACCAGGAATGGCGCTACACCGTTCCCTACACCGTCTACACCACCGGGCTCGGCTGGCGAGCCGACCAGGTGCCTGCGGATATCGGCGGACTGCAGAATCCCTATGCGGCACTGTGGGATCCGTCTTACAAGAACAAGACCGCCGTCATCGATGACTGGCATACCGCGATGGCCATGGTGTTGCTCAAACTCGGCATCACCGACGTCAACACCTCCTCGGCCGACGACCTCAAGAAGCTCGGCGACGAGCTGACGGCGCTGGTGGCCGCGACCTCGCCGAAGGTCACCGTCACGATGTACAGCGACCTGCCCGCTGGCCAGATCAGCCTGTCGCAGATGTGGTCCGGGGACATCATCAACGCGGTCAATTACCTGCCGGAGGGAACCAAGCCCGACATCCTGCGCTACTGGTTCCCCGCCGACGGTAAGGGGTTGGTGGACAACGATCTGATCGTGCTGTTGCGCGGAGGCAAGAATCCGGTGCTGGGGCACCTGTTCCTCAACCACATGCTGGAGACCGAGGTCGCTAAGCAGAACTTCCAGCAGATCGGCTATCAGCCGCCGCAGGTGTCGCTCAATCCCGATTCCCTGGTGGCCGACGGATTGGTCCCGGAGAACCTCAGGTCGGCGATCGTGCGGCCGGAGTACTTCGACGTCGGGTACCGGCTGCTCGAACTGGATGCCGCCAATGATGCTGCCTGGCACAACGTCTGGCGTGGCTTCAAGGCCGGAGGGTCCTGACCCCAGTGAGCCTCGCCGAGGCCCCCGCTCCCGCCGCGCCGCCGTCGAGGCGGGAGCGCGCCAGCGCGCTGTGGCCCGCGCTGGCCATGCCCGGTGTCATCTGGCTGCTGCTGTTCTTCCTGGCCCCGCTCTACGTGGTGCTGGCCATCGTCTTCGGCCAGGTGGACCCGATCTTCCGCACCCCCGTCCCGGTGTGGAACCCCTTGGAATGGGACCCTTCTCAGTTCAACTACGTCCTGACCCATATCGTCGGCGAAAACGGGGTGTTCGGACCCGCGCTGCTGCGTACCGCCGTGTACGTCGTCCTGGCCAGCGTGCTGTGTCTTGCGATTGCGTTCCCGGTGGCCTACTACACGGCGCGGTTGTCGGGCCGGTGGGCTGGAGTGCTACTTGCCGCACTGATCGCACCGTTCTGGATCAGCTACATGATGCGAATGCTGGCCTGGGTCAACCTGCTTCAAGATGACGGACTGGTCAATCGGTTCTTCAGCCTTGGTGGGCTATTTCATGTCAACGTGCACTGGTTGACCGGCCAGCCGCTGGTGGTGGTGCTGGGCCTGGTGTACGGCTATGTGCCCTATATGATCCTGCCGCTGTACGCCGGCTTGGACCGGCTACCGCAGTCGACGCTGGAGGCCGCCCGGGACTTGGGGGCCAACCGATTCGAGTCGTTCTGGCGGGTGACGCTACCGATGTGCCGACCCACGATCGTGGCGGCGGCGCTGCTGACCTGCCTGCCGATGCTCGGCGACTACTTCACCTCCGACATGCTGTCGGCTTCCCCGAAGACCGCGATGGTGGGCAATCTGATCAACGACAGCGTGCAGGCGCCAGGACAGACCGGGCAAGCCGGAGCGTTCGTGATGCTGGTGCTGATCGTGACGGTGGTCCCGATGTTCTACTACGTGCGGGTCACCGCGCGCGGGGAGGTGTCCACGTGAGAGGCCCGCTGGCCTGGTGGAAGGACCCATGGCGTCCACCACGGGTGCTGATGGCGGTCACCGTGGGTTACCTGGCATGGTCACTGCTGCCGGTGCTGATCGCAATCCTGTTCTCGTTCAACGACGGCAAGTCCCGCACCACCTGGCAGGGCTTCTCGTTCCGGTGGTACTGGGGCGACGCCACCCGGTCGGTCTGGCACGACGCGTCGTTGCACACCGCGCTGCTGCAGACCCTGAAGCTCGGGGTGATCACCACCGCGATCACCGTGCCGCTGGGCGTGCTGTTCGCCATCGGAATCGACCGCTGGCGGGGCCGGTTGCCGGCCGGGGCCAACCTGCTGATGCTGGTGTCGTTCGTGGTGCCCGAGGTGCTGTTGGCCGTGGCACTGCTGTTTGTGATGACTTCGCTGGCCCTGCCGATTGGGCTGGGGACCTCGGCACAGGTGATCGGGCTGATCACCTTCCAGATTGCCTATCCGGCGGTGCTCGTGCGGGCCCGGCTGGCCACGATCGGCAACCAATACGAGGAAGCTGCAATGGATTTGGGTGCCTCGCCGATGGAGGCACTGCGGCGGGTGACGGTGCCGATGCTGGTCCCGGCGATCTTCGCCAGCACGGTGCTGGTGTTCGCCGACGTGATCGACGATTTCGTGCTGGTGCGTTACCTGTCCGGAAACTCCTCGACCGAACCGGTGTCGGTGAAGATCTACAACACCGCCCGCGCCGCACCGACTCCGGCGCTCAACGCGCTGGCCACGCTGCTGTTGGTGCTCGCTCTGATCGCGGTGACGGTCGGATATCTGGTGTACCGGAGGATGACTCGCGGCGACGACACCGCCGGGGGTGGCATCGCGGCGTTCGCCGGCGAGGCCTGAGTCGTGCTCATCTCTGGACCGGTAGCGCCGCAGCGACTAGTCTGACTGTATGTTCAAACAGTATCCCGCCCCGGTACCGGCTGACGATCTCGCCGCCGCACTGGCGCCGTTCGGCCAGTCGCGGATGCTGCCGCGGGAGGCCTACGTCGATCCAGCGGTCTTCGAGTGGGAGAAGCACAACATCTTCTCCGGTTGGCACTGCGTGGGGCACGCTGCCGACCTCGATGGCGTCGGCGCGCAGAAGGCCGTCGGCTCCGGCCCGAACGGAATCCTGCTGGTGCGCGGCGAGGACAACCAGGTGCGCGCGTTCGCCAATGTGTGCCGGCACCGCGGTCACGAGATGCTGGCCTGCGGCGGTAGCGCCAAGCGGCGCGGCATCGTCTGCCCCTATCACTCCTGGTCGTACAAGCTCGACGGGCAGCTACGTAAGGCGCCGGGATTCGACGCCACCGCTGGATTCGAGCCCGACCGGTTCGGCCTGACCGAACTGCGACTGGTCAATTGGCACGGCTACCTGTTCGTCGACCCCAGCGGTACCGACGTCGATTTCGACCTGCATGTCGCCGGGCTGGAAGACATCGTGGGCCCGTACCGCCCCGAGGAGCTGACGGTGGTGGCCCGGCACTCCTACGAACTGGAGACCAACTGGAAAGTCATCGCCGAGAACTACCAGGAGTGCTACCACTGCGCGGCCATCCACCCCGAGCTGTCGAAGATCAGCCCGCCCACTAGCGGCGAGAACATCGACCTGCCGGGCGACTGGATGGGCGGCTGGATGAGCATGATCGACGAGGCCGAGACGATGTCGCTGAGCGGGCGCAGCGGCGGGGTGGCGATCAAGGGGCTGTCGGAGCACGAGCTTCGTACCGTGATGTACCTGGTGGGCTTCCCCAACCTGTTGGTGAGCTTGCACCCCGATTACGTCATGACCCACATGATGACCCCGTTGGCGGTTGATCGCACCCACGTCGAATGCGCATGGGCGTTCCCGAAAGAAGCGCTGGAGAAGCCGGATTTCGACCCGTCTTATGCGGTGGACTTCTGGGACCTGACCAACCGGCAGGACTGGGCGGCATGCGAATCGGTGCAGCGCGGGCTGAGTTCCCCGCATGCCCGGCCCGGGCCACTGGCGCCCGACGAGGACGGTGTCTACCAGTTCGTCACCCGGGTTGCGCGCGCCTACACCGGCACCCGCTGACGGCGTCGGGCTGGTAGCGTCCTGATCGGGCGCGCAGGACCGCCCGACGTCCGCTCGAAGAGGCTCAGCCTCCCTGTTCTCGATACGTGATTTCGACCGACCTCCTTCTCGGCCCGGCCTCGCGGACGCAGGGCTCCTGAGAGGAGGCCGTATGGCCAGCACCCTGCCCGACAATCCATCGCTGGACCGGCTGCGCGTCGAGGCGCGCGCCCTGCAGCGCGGCGCTGTATCCGGCGACCGCCAGGTCGTGGACGCGATCCGCCGACATCATCCGGGCCCGGACATCGCGCTACAGCGGCGATTCCGTCTGCATGACGCCCAACTCGTGGTGGCTCGCAGCTACGGGTTCAGCGGTTGGCCCGCGCTGGTCGGCTACCTGAACATCGCCGCCGACCTCACCGTCGACCCCAGCGGGGTCGACGAGCACGCCATTGGCAGTGCCGACCGATTCTGCGCGCTGGCCTCGCTGCGCTACGACCACACCGACGCACCGCCTCGATGGCAGGCCGCCGCCGATCTGCTCGAAGCGAATCCCGATGTGCCGCAACAGCATGTGTGGGCTGCGGCCACGGCCGCCGATCCGGCGGCGCTGCACCGACAGATCAGCGCCCGGCCCGATCTGGCCAACACCGCTGGCGGGCCCTTCGGCTGGGTTCCGCTGCTGTACCTGTGCTATTCGCGAGTGCCGTTGCCGCACAACGAGGATCAAGTCCTGGCCGCAGCCGGTGTTCTACTCGATGCGGGCGCCGATCCCAATGCCGGCTATCTGTGGCGCGCCATGGCCACCCCGTTCACGGCACTGACCGGGGTGTTCGGCGAAGGAGAACAGGGTCCGGGCCGCCAGCCGCGGCACCGGTTCGCCCCCGCACTGGCCGGCCTGCTGTTGGCACGCGGTGCGCATCCCGTCGACCACCAGACGCTCTACAACCGGATGTTCCGTGCCGACGACTCCCACCTCGAACTCCTCTTTCGGCACGGCCTCGGCGAGGCCGGGCCCAGCCCATGGGAACGCCGGCTCGGCGAGGCGATGGAAACCCGTGACCAGATGTGGCAGCGCCAGATCGACTGGGCCGCCCAGCATGGGTTCGCGGATCGACTCGACCTGTTGGCACGCCACGGTGTGGATGTGTCCGGCGCCGAGCTGACCATTGCCTCGATTCCCGATGACCCGAACATCCGCGACGATGATGGTGCCACCGCACTGCACCACGCAGCCTGGAGCGGTGATCTGGCACTGATGCAACAGCTGCTCGACGCTGGTGCTGATCCGGACGCGGTCGACCTGCGCCACCGGACGACACCGCTGGACTGGGCCGAGCATGCCTACCAATCCGAGGCCGCCGAACTGCTACGACGTCATGGAGGTACTAGGGAATCTCCATGAGGTCAACGGATCCACCTACCAGAGATCGCCGACGCGCCAGTCGCAGATCAGCGGTGAGGATGTCGAGAGTCGATGACCGGCCGTGGCCGTTGGCAAGATGAATATTCGATCATCCGGGTGATAGGTGTCGACCACGCCGTCGGCGGTGTCGGCCTGGGTATGCCCGGTCCAGAGTTGCCAGCCCCGGGCGGCGTAGAACGATGCGGCGCTCTCGACAGCGTTGAGCGCGCCGAGCTGATGCTGAGCGCGGATGATCGCTTCGGCGTGATCCATGACCACACGCCCCAATCCGCGGCCCTGCTGGTCGGCGCGCACCGCGACGCTCTCGACGTAGCCGGTGGCCAAGATTTCGTCCTCGGAGCGCAGATTCCGGGCTACCACCGACGCGTGAGCCAGCAGCTCGCCAGACTCTCTCACCAGCACATGCACGCCATCGACGCCGTGCAGCCAGTCGTGAGAACGGAAACTGCTCCCGAATGCCGATCGGACCAATGCTTCGGCGATCCGCAGATCATCGTGCGTCAGTTCGTCGGCATCGGCGATCATCACGTCCACCACCGGTCCAGAATCCCACGCCGCCAGGCTGGCAGACTCGAACGACATGACGACAAAACGGGCGTTGATCCTGGCCGGTGGTGGTATCGCCGGTATCGCGTGGGAGACCGGCATCCTGCGTGGAATTGCCGATGAAGCCCCCGAAACAGCCCGAGCCCTGGTGGAATCCGACGTACTGGTAGGCACCTCGGCCGGATCGACCGTCGCCGCGCAGATCAGCAGCCGGGCCTCACTCGAGGAGCTTTACGAACGCCAGATCGCCGACGCCTCGTCCGAGATCGACCCCGCCGTCGACATCGACGCCATCACCGAACTGTTCGTGACGGCGATGTCGCAACCCGGCGAGGCCGTCGACAAGCTGCGCAGCATCGGGACAGTCGCGCTGAACACCCCGACCGTCCCCGAGCCGGTGCGCAGGCAGGTCATCGAAGCGCGCCTGCCCGACCACACCTGGCCCGGCCGGGACCTGCGGATCACCGCGATCGACACCGCGACTGGGGAGCTCGTGGTGTTCACCTCGTCGTCGAGCGTGGAGCTGGTCGACGCCGTCGCCGCGAGTTGCGCGGTGCCCGGCACCTGGCCGCCGGTGACCATCGGCGACCGGCGCTACATGGACGGCGGCGTCAGCAGCGCGGTCCACACGGCCGTCGCCGACGACTGCTCGACTGCGGTGGTGCTGGTGCCGGCCGGGCAGAACGCGCCATCGCCGTTCAGCAGCGGCACCGTCGCCGAGATCGCGGCCTTCGGCGCCAGCACCTTCGCAGTCTTCGCCGACGACGGGTCACTGGCGGCGTTCGGGCCCAACCCGCTCGACCCGCGCTGCCGGATCCCGTCCGCTGTCGCAGGCCGAGAACAGGGCCGCCGGGTAGCGACTGCCGTCACGGAGTTTCTGGCGCTGTGATGATCCCGGGACCGTCATGGCTGTAGCCGTCCAAGGCCCGGGCGGCCAGTTCACGCCCCAGCCCGATGACCTCGGCGGCCCGGTGGAAATCCAAGCTGCGGCAACATGTTCGGGGAATCTCGATCAATAGATCGGGGGGATAGGCCGCCATCTGGTGGCGAGCCAGCGCGGACTGCGCGATGTCGATGGTGCGGTTCATCACCGCGAAGCTGCCGAGTTTGGGGATCGCGGTCCCACTCGGGCTGTCGACCAGCTGGTCCTCGCTGCCAGACTCGGCGTCGTCGGCTGGATCCACGTCGGAGGTCGTGCCGAACCGGTTCAACATCGACCGGGCCGCCGGGGTGTCGAGGATGCTGCGCGCGGTGTTGGTGTCCAACAACGCCGAGGTGCTGCGCAGCAATCTGTTGAGCCATTCGGTGCTGGACCTGGCATCGGCAGCACCGGGCTCATCCTGGGTGCCGCGGGCATCGGTGCCGGACAAGCTCACCGCGATGGTGAGGTCGGCGTTGACCGCGGAGAGCGGGGCCATCGGCAGCGGATCCAGGATGCCGCCGTCGGCCAGCAGCCGGCCGTCGAGTACATGCGGCGCAATCACGCCGGGTATCGCGATCGAGGCGCGGATCGCGGCATCGATCGGCCCGCGTTGCAGCCACACCGACTTGCCTGCGATCAGATCCGTGGCCACCGCGGTGTACGGGATCGGCAGGCTCTCGATGGTGGCCTCGCCGAGAATGTCACGCACCGCGTCGAGGATCTTCTCCGCGCGCAGCACCCCGGCGGCCGTGATGGACGGGTCCAGCAGGCGCAGCACCGCCCGCTGCGTCAATGTCTTGGCCCAGTCCGAGAATTCGTCGAGCGATCCGGCGGCGTGCAGACCGCCCACCAGCGCCCCCATCGACGAGCCGGCGACACCGACGATCTCGTAACCGCGGCTGTGCAGCTCGTTGATGACGCCGATGTGCGCGTAACCCCGCGCGCCTCCACTTCCGAGCGCCAACGCGACCCGGGCAGTCGGGGATTGTCCGGCCATGGCTCCATTCTGCTCGCCGGCCCCAAAGAGGGAAGGGCACCCCGTCGGGGTGCCCTTCCGTCGTCGGTCGCGCGTCATCGCGCACTCGGTCAGTCGCGCTGGACCGCGTCGACGGTTCCGAGTTTGTCGTTGCCCACCGTGTAGCCCAACGAATCGACCGTGCTGGTATCACCGGGGCCTGGGGCGGCGACCGCCGGAGCGGCCAAGCCAATGACGACCGCGCTCAACGCCGTACCCACCAGAGCCGCGATCCCGAACTTGGTCAAATGTGTTGCCATCTTTCCTATCTCTCCCTACCAGCGGGTGTTTCCGCAGTGGTACGAACGTGTAAACCGGCAGGTCAGGGAAATAATTCCGGTGGCAGAAACTGAGCGGGGACTGGCAGGAATCCGTCGTTGCCACCGGCGCTTCAGCCAGTGTGCGCCGAGCGTTTCGCCAGGTGACCGACTGAACGGGTGGGCGCTGCGTCACGCTTGTGCTGCGATGTGGCTGCTGTCACTGTCACCGGGCGGCGAGGCCTGCCGGTGGATCGGATGTCGTTGCGGGTGTAGCCGGCGTCGACGATCGGCTTGAGGAACCGGTTAAGGGCCGCAATGGTTTTGTCCGGCACGCCGTAATCGTGCAGTGGGCCCAACAGCGGCAGCTCGTCGGTCGGGACGATATAGGTCGTCGTGGTGCCGCCCTTGGAGTTCGTCGTGGTCGTGATGTTCTTGGCCGGCACCTTGGACAGGTCGGCCCAGATGCTCTGATAGTGCTCCGAGGTGAAGCCGGGGATGGTGCCGGTACCGGCGAATGCGTTGAGGTCGGCGAGGAGATTCCACGGTCGATCCGGCCAGTCGCCGAAGCCGTCGTACTCGCCCGCGACCACGGTGACGTCGTAGGGGGTCACCGGCACGGTCGGGACGTAGTCCAGCCCCGGAAAGTAGTGCCCCTCCCACGAGCGCAGCATGCCGCGGTTGGCGTCACCGATCACCACGAACGAAAGCTCCCCGGGCGGAGGCGCTTTCGGGTCGTTGGCCAGCCTGCGCATCTCCTCGTCGATGATCTGCGAGCTACCGGAGATGCCGGCGGCGACTTTGGGGCCCGGCGTGGAGTGGATGGCGTCATCGAGGTTGGCCACACCCACGGCGATCGACTGGCCCAGCGTCAACGAGTCCCAGCCCGATTCCGGCCAGGTCTGAGCCGGCCAGTAGATGTTGACCCGGGTGTCGTTGCCGAAGTAGCCGCCGAGGATCGCAGCCATCGTCCCGTCGTCGATGACGGGATAGTCGTTGCCGCTGAGGATCAGTGCGGTCGCGGTGAGCTGGTATTCGACAGTGGGCACGGTCAGCGCGGCGACGGTTGCGAGTCCGGCGAGCGTCGTGCCGGTGAACCTGGACAGTAAGTCGATCATGTCGCCAACCCCCTTGGGCCCTCGGCTCGACCTTACCCAATGCCGCGACGATTTTTGCTGGCCGTGATTGGAATTAACAGCCGCCCTCGGCGGCGGCGCGCACCGCGATGATCACTGCGGCCCGTTGCGCGGGCGACAATTGCGCCCAGGTGGTGTTGAACGTCGCGCGTCCGGTGACCGTGCCGTTCTGCAGTTCCTTGAGGAACGGCTCGATCAGCGTCGTCGGATCGCCGCCCTTGGATTCCATCCACGCCTTGGTGGCCAGGCAGGACTGCCCGTACTGCTCTTCGGTCGACTCGGCCGGCACGTCGATTCTGGTGGTCACACCGCCCGGCGACACACCGATCGGGCCAGCGCTCGCTGTCGTCGGTCGCGCTGCGCTCGACGGTGTCGCCGTGGTCGAGGTGGCGTGGCCGCCGCCGCCCGATGAGCACGCCGCCAGCGCGGCAGCCACTCCCACGAGGGTCAACAGCGAGCAGCCCGGGTACCTGCGCATGGCCTCAATCTATGCAACACTGGCCGCCATGACGGAGTGCATCGGGTTTCGGGAGTGTTGTCGGCGCTAGCCGCCCCCGAATCGTCCGTGCAACCTCGAAAGTTCTTCTCATGCCTTACTCGGGCTCTGCCCCTTCACTTGCCATGTTTCCGTCCATCGCCCCCGCCGTCTCGGCGCCCACCCGGCTGCGGCTACCCGACCTCTTGCACGCCACCGACCAGTACGCGGACCGGGTGCTGCGAGGTCAGTTCGACGACCTGCTGCCCGCCGGCGGTCCGCCGGCGGATCGGCGCTGGTTCACCCGCCTACACGCCGGCGACGAACTCGACGTGTGGCTGATCAGTTGGGTGCCGGGCCACACCACCGAGTTGCACGACCACGGCGGCTCGTTGGGTGCGCTCACGGTGCTTTCCGGCGCGCTGCATGAATTCCGTTGGGACGGTGAGCGACTGCATCGGCGTCGCCTCGACGCGGGCGACCAGGCCGCGTTCCCGCTGGGGTGGGTCCACGATGTGGTCGGAGCTCCGACCGTCGCCGCGCCCGCGTCGACGACGCTCAGCGTGCACGCCTACTCACCGCCGTTGACCGCGATGTCCTACTACGAAGTGACCGAACGCGACACCCTGAGGCGCACCCGCACCGAGCTGACCCAAGAACCCGAAGGACAGTGACTGAATGACCAGCCGAATCGATCGCATCCTGGCCGACGCCCGGGCGCGGCTGATTCGGCTGGAACCCGGTGACGTCCCGGCGGCGGTGAACCGTGGCGCGGTACTGGTCGACATCCGTCCAGCCGCCCAACGCGCCGCCGAAGGTCAGGTCCCGGCCGCGCTGGTGATCGAGCGCAACGTCTTGGAGTGGCGCTGCGATCCCACCAGCGATGCCCGGCTGCCGCAGGCCGTCAACGACGATGTCGAGTGGGTCGTGCTGTGCTCGCAGGGCTACACCTCGAGCCTGGCCGCCGCCGCACTGCTCGACCTCGGCTTACACCGGGCCACCGATATCGTCGGCGGCTACGAAGCCCTGGCGAGCATGGGCGTACTGGCCGACCTGAGCTAACCGCTGCGACCGCTCCTACCGACCCCGCCGCCGGCCTTCGAGCCGCTGTTGGTGTTGGCATTGGGGTTGCTGTTGGACGCGGTTGGCGCAGAGCCTGCGGCAGCCGGCTTGGCAGCCAACGCCTTCGTTTCGGGCTTCGCGGCTGCCGACTTGCTGCCGGAAACCCGCGCGGTCCCCGCCGTCCGAACGGCCGAGGCCGACGGCGGACCGGCGGTCCCGGCGGCGGCGTCGACCGCGGGGGTATCGGCCCGCGGCGAGGAGCCCAGACTCGGCGGATCGTTACGGACGTAGGCCGAGTCGATGATCGGCCGCAACACCTTCTCGAGGCCGTCGATGACAGGCTGCGGAACACCCAGGCCCTTGAGCGGTCGCAGCATCGGCAGATCGGGGGTGGGCACCAGATAGGTTGTGGTGACCCCGCCGAGCGCGTTCGTACTGGTGGTGATGTTCTTCGCCGGCACCTTCGTGAGGTCCGCGTCCATGGCAACCCGGTGTACTGAACCGAAGTCCTCCAGGTGCAAGGCATCGACGATTTCTTTCGGCAGTACCTGCTGGAACAAGCTGGTGCCCGCCAGCGCGTTGAAGTCGGCCAGCAGGTTCCACGAGCGGTCAGGCCAGTCCCCGAGGCCGTCGTACTCGCCGGCGACCACCACGATGTCGTACTTGGTCACTGGAATTTCGGGGACGGTGTATTCGAAGAGCGGGAGCTTCATGCCCTGAAGCTGTTTGAATATGCCGCGGTTAGCGTCGCCCAACACCACGAACGAGAGTTCCTCTTTCGGTGGCGCAGTCGGGTCGTTGGCGAGGGCACGCATCTCCTCGTCCACTACCAACGTGCTGCCCGAAGCGCCGATGACGATCTTCGGCCCCGGGGTGTTGCGGATCGCCGTGTCCATGTTCACGATGCCGACTTCCACCGACTGGTTCAGCGATGGGGCCAACGAACCCGGCCACGATAGGCCCCGCAAGCAGGGGTCGTTGGCGCACGTTTCGTTGGTGTAGCGCCCGCCCAGCAGGCCTTTTATGAGCTCCGGGTCGAGGTCCTCGTAGCCGAGCCCGCCCATAACCAGCACCGTCGCGCTCAACGTCACCGGCGCAGCAACGGTGGGGACGCGACGGTCCGGAGCGGCCACGGCCGCTGTCACTGCGGCGGTGAGGGCTACACCCGCCAGTACTGCCGCGGCTCGATGAGCCACTCTTTCAGCCATGCTCGGGAAGCCCTTCATTAGTTGGTCGAGTTGGAGCTGGTTGCCTGACGCTTACTTCCGGCTGTGCCGGTTGCCTTCGGGGTGCTCCGCGGCTTCGGCGTCGCCGCCGATACTGCCCTTGCCGCCGCTTTCTTCGCCGATCCCACCCCCGCGGCCGGTGACACCGATGTGTCCACCGAGGCGGCTGTCACCGGCTGGCTCTTGCCGCTCCCCACCGAGCGCGGATCGTTGCGGACATACGCAGAGTCGACGATGGGTCGCAACAGGACGTTGAGCTGGTCGACGACGTTCTGCGGCACGCCCATGCTCGGCAGCGGACGCAAGAGCGGGAGGTCGGCGGTGGGTACCACGTACTTGGTTGTCACGCCACCGGCCGAATTCGTCGAGGTGGTGATGTTCGAGGCGGGGACATCGTTGAGGTTGCTGTACAGCGCTTGTTCGTGCACGGAGCCGAACCCAGGGAAGAAGCCCGTTCCTGCGGCGGCGTTGGCAACCGCCAGGATGTTCCACCACCGGTCTGGGAAGTCGGCGAACCCGTCGTACTCCCCGGCCACGACCGTGACGTTGTAGGGCGTGACAGGGACCGGTTGGACGGCGTAATCCAGGAGCGGCAGCGTTGGCAGGCCCAGGAAGTGCAGCATCAGGCTACGGTCGGCGTCACCGAGTACGACGAACGAGACCTGATCGGGCGACGGGGCGTGAGCGGGATCCGCGGCGAACCGGCGCATCACCTCGTCCAACGCCTCAGACGACTGGGACAGGCCGACGGCGATGACGGGTTCAGAGCCATTCGCCACCTGCTCGCGGATCGCGGCCTCGAGGTTGTCCGCACCGATCCGGGTGGATTCGCCCATCGAGATGGTGCCGTAAACCGGGGCGATCTCAGCCGGCCAATCCACGGCAATCCGAGTGTCGTTGGCGTAACGCCCGGCCAGTGTCCTCAGCATGATGTCGTCGCCGATGTGCCCGCCGCCATTGGCTCCGCCCATGATGAGTGCCGTCGCGGTCAGGCTCACATCGGCCGAGCGGACATTGACCGCAGTGGTGGGTGTCGCTACCGCCGCGACCACTCCCAAGCCCAGGACGCCGGTGCAGAAGGCAGCGCTGAGTTTGCCGATCATGAAGTCTTACCCCCGGTTCGACACCGACCCCCGCGCCCGTCGCGGACTGTCAGCAAAGTCTAAGGCGCCGAAGATCGGCGTGGCGACTGGGCACCACAATTGGTCCCGGGCTACTCGGGAGCCTGGACGATCCCGCGCAGCTGGTCGGTCTTTGCCGGCGTCCACCCAGGCGGCTCGAGGATTGCCGCCCAAGCGTTGACGACGTCACGCACGTAACGGTGACCATGTCCGTCCGGCACGTCGATGGCCACCGCCATATCGGCCGACACCTGCAGGAACGTCACGATCGGGATCCAGTTCATGTCCGGCGACACGTCGTAGCCACGCGGTTCTCGCAACCAATCCGGCTCGGTGAACAGCAGGTCGGGATTCCACCAGGTGATGGGATCCGAGGCGTGCTGCAGGTAGACGATCCGCGGATTACCCCACCGCGTGTCGGGTCGGCCGAGATTGTCGGGGCGGGCGGCGAACCGAATGTTGGCCCCCTCGTTGAAGGTCGGCAACCACATCGGCGAGTCGGCATCGCGGTTGATAGTGACGTCGTTCCACATCGTGTTGTTGAACGTCGGACCGGAGAACAGGGCCCCGTTGGTACGGGCGATGATGTTGTTCGGGCTCAGGAAGGGCGCCTCACCCCCGAAAGAACCGAGGCTCTCGCCGAACACCACGATCTTGGGCCGCTGCGCCTCGGGGATCGCCCGCAGCCGCTTGTCGACCGCCTCGAACAGCGCCTGACCGGCCTGTCGCGCGTTCTCCTTGTCCACCAGGAACGACAGCCAGCTCGGCAAGAAGGAATACTGCATGGACACGATCGCGGTGTCGCCGTTGTACATGTACTCCAGGGCTGATGCTTCGGCCTCGTTGATCCAGCCGGTTCCCGTCGTCGTTGCGACCGCGATGACCTTGCGGCTGAATCCGCCGGCGCGCTCCAGTTCCCGGGCGGCCAGCTCGGCCGTCGCCTTGATGCCATTGGCGGAGTTCTTACCGGCGTAGGCGCGGATAGGTTCGACGGCGGGCTTGGCGTTGAACGTCGTCAGCTTCTTCACGCTCGGGCCGCCGGCCACGAAGATGCGGCCCTGCTGGCCGAGCGAATCCCAGCTGACCAGCGAGCCGGGCCCGCCGGAGCGAAGCGGCGTGGTGGGTGCTGGATTGTCCGGATCGAGCTCGTCGTTGACGGCGCCGAAGGTGCTGTTCAGAAAGCTCATGCCGCCGCGGATCACCACGCCGTTGAGCACGGCGATCGTCAACCCCAGTACCAGCGCAACCGCAATCATCGACGAAACACGCGGCGGTGCAACACGATTGAGCTTGCGTACCAGGAAGCGGATGAGCTTGCCGACGAGCTGACCGATCTCGACGAAGATGAACAACACGACCACGCCGATGATCGCTGCCTGGGGGTAGTTGTACCAGGTCAGCCGCGGCACCCCCATCAGGTCGCGGACCTGGTCCTGCCAGATGTGGAAGAAGTAGATCGCGAAGATCAGGCCGACGAGACCGGAGATGACCAGGATGGGCCAGGCCCAACGCGGCGGCGGCGGACTGCTCGGGCGCGACAGCATGAAGCGCACCAGCCAGACCGCGAACACGCCGAGCGCGTACCCGATGGCTCCGGCGCCGCCGCTGACCAGACCTTGGAACAGCGGTCCGCGCGGCAGCAGCGACGGCGTGAGCGACAACCAGAGGAACACCAGGCCCACCGCGGTGCCGGTGAACGTATAGCGCCGTTGCCACCAGTCGGGTTTCGGCGCTTGGGCTGGGGCGGGCGGGGCGGGCTCTTCGGTGTGGACCTCGGCTTCGCTCACCTACAGCACTTTATCGGTGGGTGAAGTTGGGAGCGCGCTTCTCGGTGAAGGCGGCCATGCCCTCGGTCTGGTCGTCGGTGGCGAACGCCGAATGGAACAGCCGGCGCTCATAGAGCAGGCCCTCGGCCAGGGTGGATTCGAAGGCACGGTTGACGGCTTCCTTGGCCATGCGCGCCGCCGAGCGCGACATCTGCGAGATCGTCGTCGCCACGGCTTTGGCCTCGGTGAGCAGGTCGTCGGCCGGGACCACGCGCGAAACCAGCCCGCTTCGTTCGGCCTCGGCCGCGTCGATGGTGCGGCCGGTGAGGATGAGGTCCATCGCCTTGGCCTTGCCGATCGCGCGGGTCAGGCGTTGCGAACCACCCATGCCGGGCAGCACGCCCAGTTTGATCTCGGGCTGGCCGAACTTCGCGGTATCGGCGGCGATCAACAGGTCGCACATCATCGCCAGTTCACAACCGCCGCCCAACGCGTAACCGGCCACCGCAGCGATGGTCGGGGTGCGCACTGCAGCCAGCTTGCCCCAGGCCGCGAAGAAGTCGGCGTCGAACACCTCGGAGAACGACAGCGACGCCATCTCCTTGATATCGGCACCGGCAGCGAAGGCCTTCTCGTTGCCGGTGATGACGATCGCGCCGATACCGGGATCAGCGTCGAATTCGGCAGCGGCCGTCGTGAGTTCGTTCATCACCTGGCTGTTGAGGGCGTTGAGCGCCTTCGGACGGTTCAGCGTGATGAAGCCGACCCGCTCCTCGCGGTCCACCAGGATGGTCTCAAAGCTCGTTTCGGGGCTCACTTGTCCTCCTCGAAGGTCAGGTCCGGGTCTGCTGGGGCGAAGTACTGCTGCACATCCTCCTCGGTCACCGCCGTCAACGACGGCGGGTCCCACTTCGGGTTGCGGTCCTTGTCCACGATCTGGGCGCGGATACCCTCCACCAGGTCATGGGAGCGCGCCGCCGCGCACGACACCCGGTACTCCTGCACCAGAACGTCTTCCAGGCTCGGCTGCTGTGCCGCGCGCCGAACCGCGGCCAGCGTGACCGACAACGCGATGGGGGAGCGTGACTCGATGAGGTTGGCGGCGTCTTTGGCGGCATCGTCGTCGTGACCGCGCAGGGCGGCGACAATGTCGGCGACGGTCTCGCCCGAGTAGCACTCGTCGATCCATTGTCGTTGCGCCAACAGATTGCTTGGCGGCGGTTCGACGGCGAAGGCGCGTATCGCGGCTTCGACACCTTCGCCGACGATCGCGGCGGTGAACGCCTCGAGTGCATCGTGCCGCACGTAATGATCGGCGAATCCCAGTGCGATGGCGTCGGCTCCTGAGAACGGCGCGCCGGACAGCGCGACATGCAGGCCGAGCCCCCCGGGCGCGCGTGAGAGCAGATAGGTGCCGCCGACGTCGGGGATCAGGCCGATGCCGACCTCGGGCATGGCGACCTTGGAGGTGTCGGTCACCACCCGCACATTGCCGTGCCCGGCTACGCCCACGCCGCCGCCCATCACGATGCCGTCCATGATCGCGACATAGGGCTTGGGGAAGCTGCCGATCTGTGCGTTGAGCCGGTATTCGTCGAACCAGAACTTGCGGGCGTCGTCGCCGCCGGCCCGGGCGCTGTTGTAGATGGCTACCACGTCGCCGCCCGCACACAGGCCGCGTTCACCGGCGCCGTCGAGCACCACCGCCCTGATGCGATCGTCGCCGGCCCACCGGGTGAGGGTCTCGGCCAGCACCGTGACCATGGGGTGGGTCAGCGAGTTGATCGCCTTCGGGCGGTTGAGGGTCAGAAAGCCCACCCCGCCGTCGATGCGGATCAAGACTTCGTCGGTATCGGCCGTCACGACAGTGCGGTCCTTCCGTCCGTGGCTAAAAGGTTGGACGTCCTAGTTTTACCACCGGCCAGACGATCGACACCCACCGGCCGCCCGGCCCCGGTAAGGTCGGGCTTCGTAACGCCCGGACCTTCACGGAACCCGAAATTGTGGACTTCCTGGGAACCGGACCGAGGTGCCGTTCGTTCACGGTGTGTTATTCGACTTCCACGAGAGGATTCCGACGGTGCGGGAGACCAGCAACCCGGTATTTCGTTCGCTGCCCAAACAGCAGGGCGGATACGCACAATTCGGTACCGGTGTCGCCGGTGCTCAGCAGGTGGCCTACCAGACCGACCCGTACACCACGCAGTACCCGGCCCAGACCGGTGTCTCACGGCCCATGACGATCGATGACGTCGTCACCAAGACCGGCATCACGCTGGCCGTGCTGTCCGTGGTCGCCGTCATCTCGTACTTCCTGGTGTCTACCAACGTGGCGCTGGCCATGCCGTTCACCCTTGTCGGTGCGCTCGGCGGCCTTGCGCTCGTGCTCGTGGCCACCTTCGGCCGCAAGCAGGACAACCCGGCCATCGTGCTCAGCTACGCCGCGCTCGAGGGCCTGTTCGTCGGCGCCGTCTCGTTCGTCTTTGCCAACGTCGTCGTCTCCGGTGCCAACGCCGGCGCGATGATCAGCCAGGCAGTACTGGGCACCATCGGTGTGTTCTTCGGCATGCTCGTCGTCTACAAGACCGGCGCGATCCGGGTGACCCCCAAGTTCACCCGGATGATCGTCGCCGGCATGGTCGGCGTGCTGGTCCTGATCCTCGGCAACTTCGTGCTCGCGATGTTCGGTGTCGGCGGTGGCGAGGGCATGGGCCTGCGCAGCGGCGGCCCGATCGCGATTGCCTTCTCGCTGTTCGTCATCGCGCTCGCCGCATTCAGCTTCCTGATCGACTTCGACGCCGCCGACCAGATGATCCGCGCCGGTGCACCGGAGAAGGCGGCCTGGGGCGTTGCCCTCGGCCTGACCGTCACGCTGGTGTGGCTGTACCTGGAGATCCTGCGTCTGCTGAGTTACTTCCAGAACGACTAGTTGCCTCATTACGCAAAGCCCCGGCCTCCTCGAGGAGCCGGGGCTTTGTCGTGTGCCCGCGCTTGTGGATCGGCGTCGAGTCAGAACTCAGGGCGATGAAACTGGCTGAATCGTCGCGCTGAGTTCTGACTCGATGCAACCTAGGAGAGGCGCTCGATCACCATGGCCATGCCCTGGCCACCGCCGACGCACATCGTCTCGATGCCGAACGTCTTGTCGTAGGTCTGCAGGTTGTTCAGCAGCGTGGCCGTGAGCCGCGCACCGGTCATCCCGAACGGGTGGCCCAGCGCGATTGCGCCGCCGGAGACGTTGAGCTTCTCCTCGTCCATCCCCAGCGCCCGCGCCGAACCGAGCACCTGTACGGCGAACGCCTCGTTGATCTCGTACAGGTCGATGTCGGAGATCGACAGCTTGGCGTTGGCCAGCGCCTTCTTGACGGCTTCGATCGGGCCCAGGCCCATGATCTCCGGCGACAACCCGGACACCCCGGTCGACACCACGCGCGCCAGCGGGGTCAGACCGAGCTCTTTGGCCTTGGTGTCGGAGACGATCACCAGTGCGGCTGCGCCGTCGTTGAGCGGGCAGGCATTGCCCGCGGTGATCGTGCCGTTGGGCCGGAACACCGGCTTGAGCTGGCTGATCTTCTCGTAGGTGGTGCCGGCGCGGGGGCCGTCATCAGTGCTGACCACTGTGCCGTCGGGCAGCGTCACCGGCACGATCTCGCGCGCGAAGAAACCGCTGTTGATCGCCTGCTCGGCGCGGTTCTGCGAGCGCACACCCCAGTGGTCCTGGTCCTCGCGGCTGATCCCGGTGAACAGCGCCACGTTCTCTGCGGTCTGGCCCATCGCGATGTACACGTCGGGCATCAGGCCGTCTTCGCGCGGATCGTGCCACTCGTCGGCACCGGCGGCGGCCGCCTCCGAGCGCTCCTGCGCCTCGTTGAACAGCGAGTTCTTGGTATCCGGCCAGCCGTCGGCGTTGCCCTTGCCAAACCGCGACACGGTTTCCACGCCGGCCGAGATGAACGCGTGGCCCTCGCCGGCCTTGATCGCGTGGAACGCCATCCGGGTGGTCTGCAGCGACGAGGAGCAGTACCGGTTCACCGTGGTGCCAGGCAAGAAGTCATAGCCCAGTTCGACCGCGACCGCGCGGCCGATGTTGAACCCGGACTCACCGCCGGGCTGACCGCATCCCATGATCAGGTCGTCGATCTCACGAGGGTCCAGCGACGGCACCTTGTCCAACGCGGCGCGCACCATCTGCGCGGCCAGATCGTCGGGACGGATGTCGACCAGCGAGCCTTTCATGGCACGGCCGATCGGCGAGCGGGCGGTGGAAACGATGACGGCTTCGGGCATAGGGGCTCCTCGGTATGCATAGGTATGCGGCAACTGCCCACGAACCTAGCTCGCGGTCACCACGATCGGTGCGGGTACCCCGGTGGTCCGGCGTCGCAATAGCCTCATGAGCGGGCCGAGCCGGTCGGTCAGCGCCATACCCTCCGACCGGGTCGCCCAGGGCAGGTCGGGCACCGTGGCCCCGGTCCATTCGCCCAGTGCGTGGCACAGCGCGGGCAGTAACTGATTGGCGGCCAACGCATATCCCGTCGCAGACGGGTGGTAGCCGTCCTCGGAGAACATCAGCTCGGGGGTCTGGAGGAAGTTCGGTGTCAGCAGGTCGGCCAGCGGGACCGGCAGGCCGCCGGCGGCGCGGACCGCGGCGGCCTGAGCGCGTGCAAGACGCAGACCCCGCGAGCGGGTGGCCCACCGCAGCGGTTGGGGGATAGCGGTGATGACACCGAAATCCGGACACGTCCCGACAACCACCACCGCGCCGGAGGCGCGCAGCCGCTGCACCGCGGCGCCTACCCGCCGGGCCGACGGGCCCAGGCCGTTGAGAGCGGTGATGTCGTTGGCCCCGATCATGATCACCGCAGCGTCCGGTGGGGGACCGGCGACAAACATCGCGTCGACTTGTCCGGACAGGCCCTTGGATGTCGCGCCCACGATGGCCTTGGTGGACAACCGGATCAGCTTGCCGGATTCTTCGGCCAGGCCCCGCGCGATCACCACGCCGGGAACCTCGTCGGCGTCGCGGCAGCCATAGCCCGTGGCCGTCGAATCCCCGAACACCATCAGGTGCAGGTCGAACGGCATGCCGCGTTCCCAGCGCTGGACCGGTCCGCCGCCGGGGGCGTAGACGCCGTCGGCTCGTGGGGGCACGTCCCAGGATTTGGGGATGACGCTGCGCGCCTGCTCGGCTTGCTCGCTGAGCAGACTGCGTGCACTCAGCACGGCCGTACCGGTGGATGCGAGAACTCCCGCCACCGCCAGTGCCGCCGTCGACCGGCGTGGAGCGCGTATGCCCACACGGCAAGTCTAGGTGCTGATGGGGCAGGAATCGGGTCGTCACAGTGGACCCGCGATTACAGACAGGTATCAGATCCGGTAAGAAATCAGATCGTTAGTTGTTGTATGTAATGCAGGTGTCAAGCTAAGTAGCCGGGGTTCGCTCGCGGGCCCGGGACACGGATCTACATCGACGTAGGGAGTGTTGACGATGACCGCACCCAGTAAGGTCCGCGCCTCGGCGCCCCACCGTGTTCACCCGGCCGCCGGCCAGGGCGCGCGTCGTTACCCGGTCAGCGATGGCGCCCCCGTCGAGGTGGTCGAAAGCGGGCCGAGCATGGCCGCGCGGCTGGTTTCGGTCGGCACCCGGGTCACGATGTGGCCCACCCTCGCCGTCCTGAGCCACGTCCCGCACTGGCCGTGGCCCTTCGGGCTGGTCGATTTCGTGGCAAGGGCGCTGCTGCCCACCCCCGGCACTGTGCGCGCCACCGTCGGCTTGCCCAACGCGTCGGCGCAACTGGTCCGCGCCCCCGGCGTCCTGCCCGCCGACGGCAGCCGCCGCGTCGTGCTCTACATGCACGGCGGTGCCTTCCTGACCTGTGGTGTCAATTCACACAGCCGGATTTCAACTGCGTTGTCCAAGTTCGCCGATTCCCCAGTGCTCGTCGTCGACTACCGGCTCGTGCCCAAGCACACCATCGGCAATGCCATCGACGACTGCTACGACGCCTACCAGTGGCTGCGGCTGCGCGGCTACGAACCCGACCAGATCGTGCTGGCCGGCGACTCGGCCGGCGGGTACCTGGCGCTGTCGCTGGCCCAGCGGCTGCAGGCCGACGGGGAGGAGCCCGCCGCACTGGTCGCGATCTCACCGCTGCTGCAACTCGACCACGAACCCAAGCTTGCCCATCCGAACGCCCACACCGATGCGATGTTCCCGCCCAAGGCTTTTGACGCTCTTGTGGCCCTTGTCGCCCGGGCAGCGGCCAAGCAAGTCGTCGACGGTGAGCCCGAAGGCGTCTATGAACCGCTCGACCACATCGAGCCCGGGCTGCCGCGAACGCTGATCCATGTGTCGGGATCGGAAGTGCTGCTGCACGACGCCCGGCTGGCGGCCCGCCGGCTCGCCGCGGCCGGTGTGCCGACCGAGGTGCGGGTATGGCCCGGCCAGATCCACGACTTCCAGCTCGCCGCGCCGCTGGTTCCCGAAGCCACCCGGTCGCTGCGTCAGATCGGGGAGTACATCCGGGAAGCGACCGGCTGACGACGACCTTGCGCGAGCCTGACACGATGTAGGCATGCGAATTGCGTCGCACATCAGCGAGCTGATCGGAAACACCCCACTTGTCGAGTTGACCTCTGTCGTCCCGGCGGGTTCGGGACGTGTCGTGGCCAAGATCGAATACCTCAGCCCAGGAGGTAGCGCCAAGGACCGCATCGCGATCAAGATGATCGACGCCGCCGAGGCCAGCGGGGACCTGAAACCCGGCGGCACCATCATCGAACCCACGTCGGGCAACACCGGCGTCGGACTGGCCCTGGTGGCCCAGCGGCGCGGCTACAAGTGCGTGTTCGTCTGCCCCGACAAGGTCAGTGAAGACAAACGCAACGTCCTGCGCGCGTATGGCGCCGAGGTCGTCGTCTGCCCGACGGCCGTCCCGCCGGACCATCCGGACAGCTACTACAGCGTCTCCAATCGGCTGGTCACCGAGATCGAGGGCGCCTGGAAACCGGACCAGTACTCCAACCCGAACGGGCCGGCCAGCCACTACGAGACCACCGGTCCCGAGATCTGGGCCGACACCGAGGGCACCGTGACGCATTTTGTCGCGGGGGTGGGCACCGGCGGCACGATCACCGGCGCCGGGCGCTACCTCAAGGAGGTGTCCGGCGGAACGGTGAAGGTGGTCGGTGCCGATCCGGAGGGGTCGGTGTACTCCGGCGGCACCGGGCGGCCCTACCTCGTCGAGGGTGTCGGCGAGGATTTCTGGCCCTCTGCCTACGACCCGTCGGTGCCCGACGAGATCATCGCCGTCTCCGACGCGGACTCTTTCGACATGACCCGGCGACTGGCCCGCGAAGAGGCCCTACTGGTCGGTGGCTCCTGCGGCATGGCGGTGGTCGCCGCCCTCAAGGTGGCCCAGCAGGCCGGACCGGACTCGCTGGTGGTCGTGCTACTGCCCGACGGCGGTCGCGGCTACATGTCGAAGATCTTCAACGACGCGTGGATGTCCTCCTACGGCTTCCTGCGCACTCGCCTCGACGGCACGGTGCCCGAGCCGACGGTCGGCGACGTGCTGCGGGGCAAGTCCGGTGAGCTGCCCGACTTGGTGCACACCCACCCGTCGGAGACGGTGCGCGACGCGATCGGCATCCTGCGCGAATATGGCGTCTCCCAGATGCCGGTCGTCGGGGCCGAACCACCGGTGATGGCCGGCGAGGTCGCCGGCAGCGTGTCCGAGCGAGAGCTGCTCTCGGCGGTCTTCGAAGGACGGGCCAACCTGGCTGACGCGGTGGCGCTGCACATGAGTCCAGCCCTGCCGCTGATCGGGGCCGGGGAGCTGGTCAGCGTCGCGGCGAAATCGCTGCGCGACTGGGACGCACTGATGGTCGTCGAGGAGGGCAAGCCGGTCGGCGTCATCACCCGACACGACCTGCTCGGCTTCCTCTCGAACGGATCTGGCCGACGCTGACTTTGCCCGTCTGGCAAATCCCGGTGTCTCGGCTCGACGGCTCGTTCGTAGCCGTGTGTCGAGCAGGTGAAGATTGCGCTTTGACCGAATACGCAGCGTCTTCTCAGGTAGATTTGTGCCGCTTCACCTGAGCTGATCACCCCGCAGTGGAAGGCGTCATGACTGAACAACCGCCTGGGCCGCCGCCCGGGAACTACCCGCCTCCGCCCCCGCCGCAAGGCGGCAGCTACCCGCCGCCCCCGCCGCCGCAAGGCGGCTACGCGCCCCCGCCGCCCGGAGCCGGGTTCGGGGCACCGCCACCGCCCGGACAACCGATCGCCCAGCTGCCGCAGGCGGCCTACACATCGTGGTTCACCCGGGTGGTCGCCTGGGTCATCGACTACCTGCCGTACATGGTCATCGTCGGCATCGGCTACGGCATCGAAGCCGCGACGCAGGAGACCGCCTGTGTCACCGACCAGTCCGAGTACCAGGTTGGTGAGTTCTGCGCCACGAGCGACTCCGCCCTGGGCGTGGTGGCGTTCAGCGTCTGCCTGCTGATCGGTCTGGCTTACCTGTTGTGGAACTACGGATACCGGCAAGGTACGACGGGTTCGAGCATCGGCAAGTCGATCATGAAGTTCAAGGTGGTCAGCGAGAAGACCGGTCAGCCGATCGGGTTCGGACTGTCGATCGTGCGGCAGCTAGCCCACATCGTTGACGGCATCATCTGCTACATCGGATACCTGTTCCCGTTGTGGGACGCCAAGCGGCAGACTCTGGCTGACAAGATCATGACCACGGTCTGCCTGCCGCTGTAGAGAAAAGGACATCAATGACACAACCGCCGCCCCCGCCGCCCGGGAATTACCCGCCGCCCGGGAACTATCCCCCGCCCGGCGGTAATTACCCGCCGCCCCCGCCCGGCAATTACCCGCCGCCACCGCCGGGGAACTATCCGCCGCCACCGCCGGGGAACTATCCGCCGCCGCCCGGCGGCAATTACCCGCCGCCACCTCCCGGTGCCCCCTTCGGTGCGCTGCCGAAAGAGACCTACACGCCGTGGATCAAGCGCGTCGGTGCGTGGGTCATCGACTCGATCCCGATCGCCATCCTGTCTGGCGTCGGCCAGGGGCTGATGTATGCCACCGGCGAGAACAACTGCACGTCCGACAGCACTGGCAACAGCTACGGCGTGTACTGCACGTCCCAGCCGTCGGCGCTCGGGCTGATCCTGTCCTTCGTGTTCGGTATCGCCGCACTGGCCTTCGCGGTATGGAACTACGGCTACCGGCAGGGCACCACGGGTTCGAGCATCGGCAAGTCGGTGCTGAAGTTCAAGGTGGTCAGCGAGAAGACCGGTCAGCCGATCGGGTTCGGGCTCTCGATCGTGCGGCAGCTGGCCCACATCGTGGACAGCATCATCTGCTACATCGGGTACCTGTTCCCGTTGTGGGACGCCAAGCGTCAGACACTGGCCGACAAGATCATGACGACGGTCTGCCTGCCGCTGTAGAGATTCGCGAAAGGCGCTCACCGGCCGGTGGGCGCCTTTTTCGTGCCCGCCGCGGTGCCGATAGGCTTCTGGTGATGAGTGAGCAGCGCAGTGCCGCAGACCGGCACCGGGTACAGGGATTCGCAACCAAGGCCATCCACGCCGGCTACCGGCCCGACCCGGCGACCGGCGCGGTCAACGCGCCGATCTACGCCAGCAGTACGTTCGCCCAGGACGGCGTGGGCGGGCTGCGCGGCGGATTCGAATACGCCCGAACCGGCAACCCGACCCGCGCGGCGCTGGAGGCCGTCCTGGCCGCGGTCGAGGAGGGTACGTTCGCGCGGGCGTTCAGTTCGGGCATGGCGGCCAGCGACTGCGCATTGCGCTCACTGTTGCGTCCCGGCGACCACGTGGTGATCCCCGACGACGCCTACGGCGGGACCTTCCGGCTCATCGACAAGGTTTTCGCCCAGTGGGGCGTGCAGCACACCCCGGTCGCGCTGTCCGACCTCGACGCGGTGCGTGCGGCGATCACCGGCAGCACCCGGCTGATCTGGGTCGAGACGCCCACCAACCCGCTGCTGTCGATCGCCGATATCTCCGCGATCGCCGAGATCGCGTCGGCGTCGGGGCTGAAAGTGTTGGTGGACAATACGTTCGCATCTCCGGCGCTGCAGCAGCCGCTCACCCTGGGTGCCGATATCGTGCTGCATTCGACGACCAAGTACATCGGCGGGCACTCCGACGTGGTCGGTGGTGCGCTGGTGACCAATGACGAGGAACTCGACACGAAGTTCGCCTTCCTGCAGAACGGTGCGGGCGCGGTCCCCGGCCCGTTCGACGCCTATCTGACGATGCGAGGCCTCAAGACGCTCGAGCTGCGTATGCGACGGCACAGCTCCAACGCCGCCCAGGTCGCCGAGTTCCTCGCCGATCACCCTGCGGTGGGCCGGGTGCTCTATCCCGGGCTGGCCGACCACCCCGGTCACGAGGTCGCGGCCCGCCAGATGCGTGGGTTCGGCGGCATGGTGTCGGTGCGGATGCGTGGCGGAGCCGAGGCGGCGCGCCGATTGTGCTCGCGCACAGAGGTTTTCATTCTGGCCGAGTCGCTGGGTGGGGTTGAGTCGCTGATCGAGCACCCCGGCGCGATGACCCACGCTTCGACGGCGGGCTCGCAGTTGGAGGTGCCTGACGACCTGGTCCGGCTCTCGGTGGGCATCGAGGATCCGGCGGATCTGCTCGGTGATCTGGAGCAGGCCCTAAGCTAGCGCGGCCCGCACCGCGGCGGTAGTCACCGCCAGGTTGACGTCGGCCAACTTTGTGTCGTCAACCCATGTGCCGCTTGCGATTTCACTGGCCTGGGCGCTCACCCAGTACCAGCCGCGGTCGTTGAGGGACAGCAGTGCGTCGAGGCTGTCGGTCGCGGACAGCAGTGAGATGATGGCGGCCGTCGCTGGATCGGGACGTTGTCCGTCGAACAGCGCCGCCAGCAGTGCCGAGCGGGCCCGGTCCACCCGCGCGCGGTTGGCCAGCGGCCAGGCATAGGAATTGCGTCGGAACCGGTGCGCCGACAGCGCAACCTGGTGCAGTTGCCCGGTGCGCAGCAGCTGGTCGAGCACGTCGTCCTCGGTGTGCTTGCGTAGTTTCGCGATGGCGGCGGTCGCGGTGATCGGCGCCTGCTGCAACCGGCTCAGGGCTGGTCGCATGACCGGATCCAGCACCAGGGGACCGGCCAGTACGACCAGCCGGTCGGGCGGCACCGGTTCCTGCGGCAGTGCCGGGCGAATCCGGCAGTCGTAGGCAAGGTCGAGAAGGACCGCTGCAGCCAGCAGTCGTTGCAGCCGGCCACGCTCCAGCCCGGGCTGCGCCGAAGCGTTGTCGAGCAGCAGCAGGAGAAGGTCTTCGGCGATCCGCGCCACGCGTCGAAACGCTACGGGTGGTAGGGCTCCGCGCTGACCAGCACGACCTTGACGGTCTTGCCGCTGGGCACCATGTACTCGCGGGTGTCACCGACCTTGGCGTTCAGCAGGGCGGCGCCCAGCGGCGAGTTGGGCGAGTAGACCTCGAGCTTGTCGTGGTCGATGCCCTCCTGGCGGGTGGCGATCAGGAAGGTCTCGGTGTCGGACTCGTCGCCGTCGTAGTAGACCTTGACCACCGATCCCGGCAGCGCGACGCCGGACTGCTTGGGTGCCTCGCCGACCTTGGCGGTGTTGAGCAGCTCCTGCAGCTGACGGATCCGGGCCTCCTGCTGGCCCTGCTCCTCGCGGGCGGCGTGGTAGCCGCCGTTCTCGCGCAGGTCGCCCTCTTCGCGGCGGTCGTTGATCTCGGCGGCAATGACCGGGCGGTTGGCGATCAACTGGTCGAGCTCGTTCTTCAGCCGGTCGTGCGAATCCTGGGTAAGCCAGGTCACCTGGGTATCGGTCATCTCGTCGCGCTCCTCATTCGTTGATCCCGCGATGTTTGCGTTGCAGTCTGTCGTCACTGCCGGGAACTTGCTGGCGATTCCGCGTGTATTGCCTTCGAAGAGCCGCGATCAAACGCGC
Organism: Mycolicibacterium sp. CH28; assembly: GCF_004745805.1. GTDB lineage: Bacteria > Actinomycetota > Actinomycetes > Mycobacteriales > Mycobacteriaceae > Mycobacterium. Next base: position 277,082 of record NZ_SRLQ01000014.1, read on the forward strand.
AAATGAAGCAATACACGGCCCCCAGCAGGAACCGTGTATCGAAAAAGTCTACCACCGCACCGGCGGGCAGTTTTCATTCATTCGCAGTTCGCCGTTGGTTGTGCGCCGGCCGATCAGGGGGCGATGAGGTAGCCCGGAACGTCGGTGCCGCACCCGTAGATGTCGCCGACGAACGGCCGTTTGTACGACTTCACCGTGGTCGTGACCAGCACTGTCGCCTCAGTCGCTGGGGGTACGAGGATCTCGCGGCGGCCGGTCTCGGCGCCGTCGTGGGAACGCACCCGCACGATGCAGTGCACCGGCCGGGACGGGTCTTTTCGGGTCACGCTGATCGTGACGGCCGCGGTCTGGTCGTCGAGCACCTCGTACGACGCCATCTTGCCGTCTACGTCGTTGCCTTCGAAGCGTTGGTAGGCGATCAGCGCGAGGACGATGCCGGCGGCCAGGGCCAGCACACCCAGCGCGAACGCCACCCGGCGGCGGGTGGCCGGACGCAGCCCGGGCCGCCCGTATCGCGACTCGGGGGGCTGCGCGGGAATCTGGGTCATGGGTTTGCGACGCGTCTCTCGTGAGCAGGCTGGATTACGGGTATCCACACCGCGGATGGAACTATTGGACTATAGGACGTGTTGAAAGTGTTTCAGCACGACGTAAGCCAACGAAGAGCGGAAACAAGTACAGGGGAGAAGTGACCGAACTGCGGTTGATGGCCGTACATGCCCATCCGGACGACGAGTCCAGCAAGGGTGCGGCCACACTTGCGCGTTACGCCGCCGAAGGTCACCGGGTGCTGGTGGTCACGCTGACCGGCGGCGAGCGCGGCGACATCCTGAATCCGGCGATGGACCTGCCGGAGGTGCGTGGACGCATCGCCGATGTGCGCCGTGACGAGATGGCCAAGGCCGCCGAGATCCTCGGCGTCGAGCACCGGTGGCTGGGTTTCGTCGACTCCGGGCTGCCCGAGGGTGACCCGCTGCCGCCACTGCCAGACGGTTGTTTCGCGGCGGTGCCGCTCGATCAGCCGGTCGGAGAGCTGGTGAAGTTGATCCGCGAGTTCCGTCCCCACGTCATGACGACCTACGACGAGAACGGTGGCTACCCGCACCCGGATCACATTCGGTGCCACCAGGTTTCGGTCGCCGCCTACGAAGCTGCCGCCGACTTGCGGCTGCATCCCGAGGTTGGGGAGCCGTGGGAGGTCAGCAAGCTGTACTACAACCACGGGTTCCTGCGCGCCCGGCTGCAGCTCCTGCAGGACGAGTTCGCCAAGAACGGTCAGGAGGGGCCGTTCGCCAGCTGGCTGGAGAAGTGGGATCCGGAAATCGACGTGTTCGCCGGTCGGGTGACTACTCGGGTGACCTGCTCGGATTACTTCCACCAGCGCGATGAGGCGCTCAAGGCCCATGCCACTCAGATCGACCCCGACGGATTCTTCTTCGCGACGCCAATAGAGTGGCAGCAGCGGTTGTGGCCCACCGAGGAGTTCGAGCTGGCTCGTTCGCGGGTACCCGCCGAGTTGCCTGAAGACGACCTGTTCGCCGGAATCGAGATCTTTGAGTGAATGACCTGTTGATGACGGCCGTAGCGGTGCTGGCCGACCCGCCCAAGAACACCGGGCCCGACTTCGGCAAGGCCAGCCCGATCGGTCTGCTGGTCGTGGTGATCTTGCTGATCGGTGTATTCGTCCTGGTGTGGTCGATGAACCGGCATCTGAAGAAGCTGCCCAAGAGTTTCGATGAGGAACCTGCCGAGACGGTGTCCGAGGGGGCCGCCGACGTCGAGACCGGGAAGCCCGCGAGTGAGTCCGGCGGGTAATACCCTCGCCGCCGCGACCAGTCCCTATCTGCGTCAGCACGCCGACAACCCGGTCCACTGGCAGCAATGGACGGCTGATGCGCTCGACGAGGCCGCTCACCGCGACGTACCGATCCTGCTGTCGATCGGATACGCCGCCTGCCACTGGTGTCACGTGATGGCCCACCAGTCCTTCGAGGACCACGAGGTGGCCGCGGCGATGAACGCCGACTTCGTCTGCATCAAGGTCGACCGCGAGGAACGCCCCGATCTCGACGCGGTCTACATGAATGCCACGGTGGCGATGACCGGGCAGGGCGGCTGGCCGATGACCTGCTTCCTGACACCCGATGGCCGGCCGTTCTTCTGCGGGACCTACTACCCGAAGCCGCAGTTCCTGCAGTTGCTGGCCGCGGTCGCCGACACTTGGCGAACCCGCCGTGACGAGGTGGAGCAGGCCTCCGACCAGGTGGCGGGCGAGCTGCGGCGGATGGCCTCCGGGCTGTCCGGCGGCGGGCCGGACGTCGATCCCGCGCTGTGCGACGGCGCCGTCGCGGCGATCCTGCGCGACGAGGACATCGAACGCGGGGGCTTCGGTCGCGCACCCAAGTTTCCGCCGTCGGCGTTGCTGGAGGCGCTGCTGCGCAGCCACGAGCGCACCCGTTCGCCGGTGCCGCTGAGCGCGGTGGCCCGTACCGGTTCGGCGATGGCCCGCGGTGGCATCTATGACCAACTCGCCGGCGGGTTCGCGCGCTACAGCGTCGATGCCGAGTGGGTGGTGCCGCACTTCGAGAAGATGCTCTACGACAACGCGCTGCTGCTGCGGGCGTATGCGCACTGGGCGCGGCGCACCCGCGATCCGCTGGCCCGCCGGGTCGCCAGACAGACCGCGGCGTTCTTGATCAACGATCTCGCTGCCGGTGACATGTTCACCTCCGCGCTCGACGCCGACGCCGCTGGTGTGGAGGGCTCGACGTATGTGTGGACGCCCGCGCAGCTGCGTGGGGTGCTGGGTGAGGACGACGGTCGTTGGGCCGCAGAGGTTTTCGAGGCCACTGAGCGCGGCACCTTCGAACACGGGGCATCGGTGCTGCAGTTGTTGGCCGACCCCGACGACGCCGAGCGCTTCGAGCGGGTACGGGCCGCGCTGCTGGCTTCCCGGCTTACCCGGGTGCAACCTGCCCGCGACGACAAGATCGTCACCGCGTGGAACGGTTTCGCCATCACTGCGCTCGCCGAAGCCAGTGTGGCACTTGATGATCCGCAACTACTGGAGGTAGCGGGGCGGTGCGCCTCGGCGCTGGTCGGGCTGCACATGGTCGACGGCCGGCTGCGTCGCGCCAGCCTCGGCGGAGTGGTCGGTGACAGCGCGGCGATCCTGGAAGATCACGCCGCGCTGGCCACCGGGCTGTTGGCGCTCTATCAGCTGACCGGGGACTCGTCGTGGCTGGCGCGCGCCGCGGAATTGATCGAGCTGGCGCTGGGCCATTTCACCGACCCAGACCGCCCGGGCCGCTGGTTCGACACCGCCGATGACGCCGAGCAGCTGATGGTGCGGCCCGCGGACCCGGTCGACGGCGCGACACCGGCGGGCGCATCCCTGATCGCCGAGGCGTTGCTGACCATTGCGCACCTGGTCGACGGCGACCAGGTCACCCGCTACACCGAGGCCGCCGCAGCCACCCTGCGGGCCTACTCGCCGCTGCTGGCCCGCGCGCCTCGCTCGGCCGGTCATTGGCTTGCCGTGGCCGAGGCCGCGGTACGTGGCCCGCTGCAGGTGGCCGTCGCGAGCGAAGACCCGGCCTCTGAATTGCTTCTGGCTGCGCGGCGACTGGCGCCCGGCGGCACGATCGTCGTCGGGGGCACCGTCGACTCCGTGCCGTTGCTGGTCGGCCGGGACCGAGTCGGCGGGCGCGACGCCGCCTATGTGTGTCGCGGCCAAGTATGCGATCTACCGGTGACCGGCACCGCCGAACTGGCCGAGGCGCTCGGGGCGTCCGTGTAGCGTGCCGCACATGAGCGATGCCCTCGATCTCGAAGCCCTCATTACGCGCTACCTGAATACCGTCGCCGCGGGCAATGCGGCCGATGTGGCGGCCCTCTATGCCGAGGACGCCACGTTGGAGGATCCGGTCGGTGGCGGCGAAGTCCACATCGGCAGGCAGGCAATCGAAGGCTTCTACAAGGTGGTCGAGGGCGCCGGTCTGACGACGGAGCTACTGACGTTCCGCTCTGGCGGCCACGAGGCGGCGTTCGTGTTCGCCTTGACGGTCGGCGGCGCGATGCGGATCGAGCCGATCGAAGTGATGACGTTCGACGGCAGCGGCCAGATCACGTCGATGAAGGCTTACTGGGGCCCGGAGAACGTCACCCAGCTCTAGCCGGCCCCGGTTCGCCTAGGGTCCTGCTGGCCGCAGGCTAGAAGACCGCGAACCACATCGCGATGTAGTGGCAGATCGCCGCGACCGCGGTGCAGGCGTGGAAGAACTCGTGGTGGCCGAACGTCGTCGGCCACGGGTTGGGCCACTTCAGCGCGTAGAGCACGCCGCCGATGCTGTACAGCGCGCCACCGACGATCAGCAGCACCATCGCCGCGACGCCGGCACCGTTCATGATCGGCCCGATGAACCACACCGCGACCCAGCCCAGCAGCAGGTAGAGCGGGACCCCGACCCAGCGCGGCGCCGACGGCCAGAACATCTTGAGCAGCACACCCGCTGCCGCGCCACCCCAGGCGATCCAGAACAGGATCCAGCCGCTGTGCTCGGGCAGGGCCAGCAGCGCGAATGGGGTGTAGCTGCCGGCGATGAAGATGAAGATCATCGAGTGGTCGAGCCGCTTCATCCACTTGCGCGCGTTCGGCGACGTCCAGTTCACCCGGTGGTAAGTGCCGCTGACAGTGAACATCGCCACGATCGTCAGGGTGTAGATCAACGTGGCGATGCCGGCCCGGGTCGACTCCACCGACCACGACACCGAGACTAGGGCCGCACCCGCGATCGCCGCGATGACGGCGGCGTAGACGTGAATCCAGCCCCGTAACCGGGGCTTTCCGAGGAATTGGGCGGCGGCGTCGACGACAGCTTCGGGAAAGTCTTCGGCGGCGCCGCTGTCCGGTGACTGGGACCGGCGGGGGTCGGTGGTGTCGACGCTTGCGGTCATGTGACCTCCATTCGCACCGGGTGGTACCTGAAGCTCACAGTAGTCTTGTTTTTCGTGGAGATCATTCCCCCGCGCCTCAAGGAGCCGGCCTATCGGCTCTACGAGATGCGGCTGCGTCAGGAGCTCGCGCGCTCGAAGTCCGAGCTACCGCGGCACATCGCGGTGCTCTGCGACGGCAACCGAAGATGGGCTCGTGACGCTGGTCACGACGACGTCAGCTACGGCTACCTCATGGGCGCGAAGAAGATCGCCGAGATGCTGCGCTGGTGCGCCGATGCCGGGATCGAGATGGCGACGGTCTACCTGCTGTCGACGGAGAACCTGCAGCGCGACCCTGGCGAGCTGTCCTGCCTGATCGAGATCATCACCGATGTCGTCGAGGAGATCTGTGCGCCGGTGAACCGGTGGAGCGTGCGGACGGTCGGGGACCTGGAACTGCTTGGCGATGAGCCTGCGCGGCGGCTCCGGGACGCCGTGGACAGCACCGCCGGGTTGCCGCCCGCGTCGTTCCACGTCAATGTCGCCGTCGGCTACGGCGGTCGCCAGGAGATCGTCGACGCCGTGCGCGCCCTGCTGAGCAAGCAGGTGGCCAATGGCGCGACCGCCGAGCAGCTGATCGAGGCCGTCACCATCGACGGCATCTCGGAGAACCTGTACACCTCCGGGCAGCCCGACCCGGATCTGGTCATCCGGACATCGGGGGAGCAGCGACTGTCCGGATTCCTGTTGTGGCAGAGCGCCTATTCGGAGATGTGGTTCACCGAGGCGCACTGGCCGGCGTTCCGCCGGGTCGACTTCCTGCGCGCGCTGCGCGACTACAGCCGACGCCACCGCCGCTTCGGGCAGTAGTTCGTGCGGCTGACCACCGCCGGTGTGGTCGCGGTGCGCGCAGGCGGGGTGTACACCCTGGTGTTCGCCGACCTGCAATGCCTCGGGGTGCGGCGTCTCAAGGCCTGACCTGACTAGAGTGAGTCCGTCTGTTCGGGCCAGTTCACCCTTCGGAAGGCAAGCATGCAGGTCGACGCATTCGCGGCAGCACGTAGGGCAGTCCTAGAGGAGGCCGGTGGCGTGACCGCCGAAGGCTTCCCGATGACCAGTTGCTACGTGGAGAGCTTGCCCGCGCAGATCACCGTTCCCCTGGTGCTGGCGGTGCACACCGCAGGCGGCAGTGACTACGAGCCGCGCCGTTTCATCATCGCCAAGTCTCCGGACGGGGAGCGGGTGGGATTGTTGGAGTTCGCCTGGCAGTGGCCGGACAACCCGGGAGTGCCGGTCAAGTTCCGGGTCTTCGCTCACCAGCTGCCGATGACGGTGTACTCCGCGGGTGTTTACACCGTCGGTCTCTACGATCATCCCGAGGCCGTCGAGGCCGAATCTTCGTTCCCGCTGCCGGTCTTGCGGCTCAACCCGCTGACCGGGATGCCGGCCAACTGATCAGAGCTTGCGCAGCCGTAGCCGGTTGATCGAGTGGTCGGCGTCCTTGCGCAACACCAGGGTTGCCCGAGGACGGGTCGGCAGGATGTTCTCGATCAGGTTCGGCCGGTTGATGGAGCTCCAGATGTCACGGGCGGCAGCGACAGCCTCGTGATCGGTCAGGCTGGCGTAGTGGTGGAAGTGCGAGGCCGGGTCGGCGAACGCGCCGGCGCGCATCGCCAGGAACCGGTCTACGTACCATTTTTCGATGTCCTCAATGCGAGCGTCGACGTATACCGAGAAGTCGAACAGGTCCGAGACCATCAGCGTCGGACCGGTCTGCAGTACGTTGAGCCCCTCGAGGATGAGGATGTCGGGGTGGGTGACGACGTGCTTCTCGCCGGGGACGATGTCGTAGATCAGGTGTGAGTACACCGGGGCGCACGCCTGACCGGCGCCGGACTTCACCGACGTGACGAACCGCATCAGCGCACGGCGGTTGTAGCTTTCCGGAAACCCCTTACGGTGCATCAGGTTTCGACGATCCAACTCGGCGTTGGGGTAGAGGAATCCGTCGGTGGTGACCAGGTCGACGCGGGGGTGGTCCTCCCAGCGTGCCAGCAGCGCCTGCAGCACGCGTGCGGTGGTCGACTTGCCGACGGCCACGCTGCCGGCCACGCCGATCACGAACGGCACCGGCCGGTCGGGATTCTGCTGCGGCTCGCCGAGGAACTCTGCGGTCGCGGCGAACAACCGCTGGCGCGCGGCCACCTGCAGGTGGATCAATCGGGCCAGCGGCAGATAGACCTCTTCGACCTCGAGCAGGTCGATCTGCTCGCCCATACCGCGCAGCCCGGTCAGCTCCTCCGCGGTGAGCTTCAACGGGGTCGACATGCGCAGTCCGCGCCACTCGCTCCGGTTGAACTCCACGTAGGGGCTGGGTTCGCTCAGCCGCGCCATGGGCACAGTCTTGCAGTTAGCGTGGATGGCATGCAGCCCGGCACCCTCATCCGCGACTACCTCATGCTCGGCTTGCGGTTCGACCGCATAGAGGAGGGGTACGTCGACTCCTTCACTGGCGATTCCGAACTGCGGCGCGCCGTGGCTGACGAGCCCGCTCCCGAGCCGGCCGAGCTGGCCCGGCAGGCTGATCGGCTACTGGCCGAGCTGCCGCAGGTGCCGCGCGAAGCCGGCTTCACCGACCAGCGGGCCGACTTTATCGGCGCGCACCTGCGTGCGCTCGCTTTTTCGGCGCGCAAGTTCGCCGGCGAGCCGGTGGGCTTCGTCGACGAGGTTCGCAACTACTTCGACGTCGAGATCAGCAAGGGGGACGAGGAGCGCTACCGCGCTGCCCACGTCCGCATCGACGAGGCGCTCGGCGGGACCGGCTCGTTGGTCGAGCGAATGGAAGCCCACCGCCGTGCCGACGAGATCCCGCCCGAGCGTCTCGAGGAAGCCATCCACGCGTTCTCCAGCGCGCTGCGCGACACCGTCCGCGCGACCTACCCACTGCCGGAAGCCGAGACGATCGTCTATGAGGTGGTCAGCGACAAGCCGTGGTCGGGGTTCAACTACTACGAGGGCAACTATCGCTCCAGGGTCGCGGTCAACGCCGATCTCAAACAGCAGATGGCAAACCTGCCGCGGCTGGTCGCGCACGAGGCCTATCCCGGGCACCACACCGAGCACTGCCGCAAGGAGGCCGGCTTGGTGGCGGGCGGCGACCAGCAGGAGCAGACCATCTTCCTGGTGAACACCCCGCAGTGCCTGATGGCTGAGGGACTGGCCGATCTGGCGTTGTATGCGGCGGTCGGGGGCGGGTCGAGTGGAGCGGCGGGGGGAAACGGAGGGTGGGGGCGTTGGGCCACCGATATCTATGCCGACCTGGGGTTGCGGTTCGACGGTGAGCGCGCCGAGGCGCTGTCGGAAGCGACGGCTGCGCTGGCCGATGTGCGTCAGGACGCGGCCCTGATGCTGCACGACGAGCACCGCGACGTCGACGAGGTCGCCGCCTTCCTGCAGCGCTGGTTGCTGGTCAACGACACCCGCGCCCGGCAGATGCTGCGATTCCTGTCCTCCCCGCTGTGGCGGACCTACACCTCCACCTACGTCGAGGGGTACCGGCTGCTGCGCGCGTGGCTCGACAACCGGCCCGCCGGAGTAGGGCTGACCGAGCGGTTCGGGCGGCTGCTCGACGAGCCGCTGATCCCCTCGGCGTTGCGTGTCGACGTGCGCCGATAGGCTTATGCCATGACCGCTGACTCGACGCTTTCGACTTCGGCCGCCGCCCCGGGCGCCGACTACGCCGCCACCGCCAGCGAGGCCTACCGCGCGGCACTGAAGGTCATCGAATCCGTCGAGCCGCGAATCGCCGCGGCCACTGTCAAAGAGCTTGCCGATCAACGCGATTCGCTCAAGCTGATCGCCAGTGAGAACTACGCCTCGCCGGCCGTGCTGCTGACGATGGGCACTTGGCTGTCCGACAAGTACGCCGAGGGAACCGTCGGGCACCGGTTCTATGCGGGCTGCCAGAACGTCGACACCGTCGAAAGCGTGGCCGCCGAGCATGCCCGCGAGCTCTTCGGCGCCCCCTACGCCTACGTCCAGCCGCACTCCGGCATCGACGCCAACCTGGTCGCGTTCTGGGCCATCCTGGCCACCCGGGTTGAGACGCCGGCGCTGAAGGATCTCGGCGTCAAGCACGTGAACGATCTTTCGGAGGCCGAGTGGGAGAGGCTGCGGGCCAAGCTTGGCAGCCAGCGGCTGCTGGGAATGTCGTTGGACGCCGGCGGTCATCTCACCCACGGCTTCCGGCCCAACATTTCCGGCAAGATGTTCCATCAGCGCAGCTACGGCACCAATCCCGAAACCGGATTGATCGACTATGACGCCGTTGCCGCCGCCGCCCGCGAGTTCAAGCCACTGATCCTGATTGCCGGGTACTCGGCCTACCCGCGCCGGGTCAACTTCGCCAAGATGCGCGAGATCGCCGACGAGGTCGGCGCCACCCTGATGGTCGACATGGCGCACTTCGCCGGCCTGGTGGCAGGCAAGGTGTTCACCGGTGACGAGGATCCGGTGCCGCACGCCCACGTCACCACCACGACCACACACAAGTCGCTGCGCGGTCCCCGCGGCGGACTGGTGCTGGCAACCGAGGAATACGCACCCGCCGTCGACAAGGGCTGCCCGATGGTGCTCGGCGGCCCGTTGTCGCATGTCATGGCCGCCAAGGCCGTCGCGCTGGCCGAGGCGCGCCAGCCCTCGTTCCAGACCTACGCCCAGCGGGTTGCCGACAACGCCAAGGCTTTCGCCGAGGGTCTGCTCAAGCGCGGGGCCCGGCTGGTCACCGGCGGCACCGACAACCATCTCGTGCTGCTCGACGTGCAGTCCTTCGGGTTGACCGGTCGCCAGGCCGAGTCCGCTCTGCTGGACTCCGGTGTCGTTACCAACCGCAACTCCATCCCGGCCGACCCGAACGGTGCCTGGTACTCCAGCGGCATCCGGTTCGGTACTCCGGCATTGACCACTCGTGGGTTCGGTCCGGCCGAGTTCGACCGGGTCGCCGAGCTGGTGGTGGAGGTGCTGTCCAACACCGAGGCAGACGGAACCTCGAAAGCCAAGTACACGCTGGCTGAGGGCACGGCTGACCGGGTACACGCCGCCGCCGCGGAGCTGCTGGACGCCAATCCGCTGTATCCAGGACTGACGCTCTAGACGCGCGAAACGCCGGGCGGCTGACTTTTCGACAGCCGTGTCTGTGAGTTACAGTTACCGCATGGCACAGCTACCTGTCCCCAACGCGCTGACCCTCGAACTGGAGCCGGTTGTCGCCGAGAACCTGGCCCGTTTTCTGGAGACTGCCGACGAGTGGTACGCCCACGACTTCGTTCCTTTCGACCAGGGCGAGAACTTCGCCTTCCTCGGTGGCAAGGACTGGGACCCGTCCCAGGTGACGTTGCCCTCCGCTGTCGTTGACGCATGCGAGATCATGCTCGTCACCAAAGACAACCTCGCTGGATACCACCGTGAGCTGGTGGAACACTTCATCCTCCAGGACAAGTGGGGCCGCTGGATGGGCCGGTGGACCGCTGAGGAGAACCTGCACGCCATCGCGATCCGCGAGTACCTGGTCGTGACCCGCAACTTCGACCCGACCGCCAACGAGGATGTCCGCGTCGCGCACGTCATGCGGGGGTACCGGGCCGACAACTACACCCAGATCGAGACGCTGGTGTTCATGGCGCTCTACGAGCGCGCCCACGCGGTGTTCCTGCGCAACCTCGAAGCCAAGCTCGACGAGCCGGTGCTCAAGGGTCTGATCGGCCGGATCGCCAATGACGAGGAGCGTCACGAGGCGGTCTTCCACAACCTCGTCGCGCACTGCCTGGAGACCCACCGCGACTCGACGATCGCCGCGGTGGCGCGCCGCGCAGGCGGACTCGGTGTCGTCGGCGGCGACATCTTCGAGTACCAGGACAAGCTGCACAACGTTGCCCAGGCCGGCATCTTCAGTTTCGACGACGCGCGCCAGGTGGTCTCCGATCGCATCAAGGCCTGGGGCCTCGACGGCGAGTCCGTGCTGAAGAAGTTCGTTCTCGTCTGACACGGCGGCGCGCCTGAGCGGCGCGCGGGCGCCGACGGGAGTAGCGTCCCCGGTGATGGCTAGCGACATGCTCTGCTGTCCGGGCGGCACCTATCGTTTCTACGACAGGACCGGCCCCGGTCCTGGTGCCGCAGCGTCCGCCGGATTGCTCGTGCGGGGCCGCGCGGGTTGTAGGAGCGCCCAGTGATCGATTCGCAGTCGCCCATTCGGACTTATGTGCTCGACACCTCCGTCTTGCTGTCCGACCCGTGGGCGTGCACCCGGTTCGCCGAACACGAAGTGGTGGTACCACTGGTGGTCATCAGCGAGCTGGAAGCCAAGCGCCACCACCACGAGCTGGGTTGGTTCGCCCGACAGGCGCTGCGGCTGTTCGACGACCTACGCATCGAGCACGGTCGCCTGGATCAGCCCATTCCGGTTGGGACGCAAGGCGGAACGCTGCATGTCGAACTGAACCACAGCGATCCGGCGGTGCTGCCCGCCGGGTTCCGGACCGAGAGCAACGACGCGCGAATCCTGACGGTCGCCGCCAACCTGGCCGCCGAGGGCAAGGCAGTCACGTTGGTCAGCAAGGACATACCGCTCCGGGTGAAAGCCGGCGCGGTGGGCCTCACGGCAGACGAGTATCACGCCCAGGATGTCATCACGTCGGGTTGGACCGGGATGTCCGAGCTCGACGTCGCCGCCGAGGACATCGACGCGCTGTTCGCCGAGGGTGAGGTCGACCTAGCCGAGGCCCGTAATCTGCCCTGCCATACCGGCATTCGACTACTGGGTGGCAGCTCGAGCGCACTGGGCCGGGTCAACGCCGACAAGAAGGTCCAGGTGGTTCGTGGGGATCGCGAGGTGTTCGGCCTCCGGGGAAGGTCGGCCGAACAGCGCGTGGCCCTGGATCTGCTGCTCGACGAGTCCGTCGGCATCGTTTCGCTGGGCGGCAAGGCCGGCACCGGCAAGTCCGCACTGGCGTTGTGCGCCGGTCTGGAAGCCGTGCTCGAGCGGCGCACCCAGCGCAAGGTCGTGGTGTTCCGGCCGCTGTACGCCGTCGGCGGGCAGGAGCTGGGCTACCTGCCCGGCAGCGAGAGCGACAAGATGGGCCCCTGGGCGCAGGCTGTGTTCGACACCCTCGAAGGGCTGGCGAGCCCCGCGGTGCTCGAGGAGGTGCAGTCCCGCGGCATGCTCGAGGTGCTGCCGCTGACTCACATCCGTGGCCGGTCGCTGCATGACTCCTTCGTGATCGTCGACGAAGCCCAGTCGCTGGAGCGCAATGTGTTGCTGACCGTGCTGTCGCGCCTGGGCAGCGGATCACGAGTGGTGCTCACCCACGACGTGGCCCAGCGCGACAATCTGCGTGTCGGTCGCCACGACGGCGTCGCGGCGGTCATCGAGAAGCTCAAGGGCCACCCGCTGTTCGCTCATATCACGTTGATGCGCAGCGAACGCTCGCCGATCGCGGCGCTGGTCACCGAGATGCTGGAGGAGATCAGCCCCGCCGCGCTGCCCTGAGCCTGAGTCGCACCCGGTGCCGCTCCCGTGAGCGGTACCGCGCGTGAACAGGGACCGGCCAGCTACGGCCGGTAAACTCACCGACGTGCCGCGCTATCCCGACAGCCTGTCCTGGTCCTATTTGCGGACCGTGATCGGTGTCTGCGCGGGAGTGGCCGTCATCGTCATCGGCGGATTCACCGGTCACGTCAAGGTTGCCAAGGCTGACGCCGTCGACTGCTCGGTGGTCAAATGCGTGGCGCTGACCTTTGATGACGGGCCGTCGCCGTACACCGACCGGCTGCTGGGCATCCTCAACGACGCCGACGCCAAGGCCACCTTCTTCGAGATCGGCAACAAGGTGGCGGCCAACCCGGCCGGTGCCAAGCGGGTGGTTGACGCCGGCATGGAGCTGGGCAGTCACACCTGGGAACACCCCAACATGACGACGATCCCGATCGAGGATGTACCGGCCCAGTTCAGCAAGGCCAACGACGCGATCAAGGCGGCCACCGGCCAGACGCCGGTGTTGTGGCGGCCAGCGGGCGGGCTGACCAACGACGCGGTCAACCAGATCGCCGCCCAGTACGGTCTGGCCGCGATCCTGTGGGATGTCATCCCGTTCGACTGGATGAACGACTCGAACACCGCCGCCACCCGCTACATGCTGATGAGCCAGATCAAGCCCGGCTCCGTGGTGCTCTTTCACGACGTCTACTCGTCCACCGTCGACCTGGTCTACCAGTTCATCCCGGTGCTCAAGGCCAACGGCTACCACCTGGTCACCGTGAGCCAGATGCTGGGCCCGCGTAAGCCGGGCAGTGTGTACGGGTCGCGGGACAACGGACCGCCGGTCAACCTGTTGCAGGACATCCCCGCCAGTGACATTCCGACGTTACCGGCCACACCGTCGCCCAAGCCGATGCCGAACATTCCGATCACCGACATCCCCGGGGCAAATTCCGGCGGTTCCAACAACGGCGCTTAGGGCCGACGCGTAGTGCATTCCGTCACCTCGTTCGTCCTGACCTTGCTGGTGCTCGGCTATGCCGTGGTCTCGGGACTGGTCAACCGGTGGTACGTCGCGCCGGCATTGATCTTCGTCGGGCTGGGTATGGCGCTCGGACCGTTCGGGTTCGACCTGCTCGACGCCGGGGCGGGCACCCAGGGCTACACGGTGCTGGCGCAGCTGGCACTGACGGTCATCATGTTCAACCAGGCGGCCAAGCTGGATCCGGGTGCCGTGCTGCGCCGCGGGCATGTGACATTCCGCTTGCTGATGGTCGGGATACCGCTGACGTTGATCCTGGGCACGCTGACCGCTGTGGTGCTGCTGCCGGTGCTGCCGTGGTGGGAGGCGGTGTGCCTGGCCGCGATCGTGGCGCCCACCGAAGTGGCGTTGATCGACGCGTTGCTGGAAGATCACCGCATCCCTGAGCGGGTGCGCAACGCGCTATCGGTGGAGAGCGGCTTCTACGACGGTTTCGCGTTGGCAGTGCTGCTGGCCGCGATGGCCCTGGCGTCGGCGCACACCGATTCACGGCCCCGGGACTGGGGCTTGTTCGTCGTTCGCACCGAATTCCTGTCGGTGGTCATCGGTGCGGCGGTCGGCCTGCTCGGTGCGGCGGTCATCGCCTGGTCGCGGCGGCGGGACTGGATGAGTGACACCTGGGCGCAGCTGTCCACCTTGGCTGTCGCATTGATCTGTTTCGAGTTGGGCGAGCGCGTCCACGCCAGTGGATTCGTCGCGGCGTTCACCGGCGGGTTGGCTTTCGCCCTAGTGGCACGGCGAACCAATACCCAAGTGTCCAGCCAGGTTTCGGACGCCGCCGGGCAGCTGCTGGAGTTGATGGTGTTCGCGATGCTCGGCGCATTCGCCGTGATCGACGCCTGGTCCCACGTCACGTGGCAGATCGTGGTGTTCTGCGTGGTGGCGTTGTTCGGCGTGCGTCTGGCCGCAGTTGCGGTGGCCTTGATCCGCACCGATCTCCCTGGCTACAGCCGGGCATTCATCGGCTGGCACGGGCCGCGGGGGATCGGCACGGTAGTACTAGGCCTGCTGGTGATCGACCGCGGCGACATCCAGCACGCCGATCTGATCGCTCAGGCTGGGGTGGTCGCGGTGACGCTGAGCCTGGCGCTGCACAGTCTCACCGCGCCACTGGGCATCCGCCGCTATGGCCGCGCCGCAAACAGCGCGGCCTAGCGCACCCCTTACTCGCCGTCTTTCACCTTCGCCATCGCCAGCACGTCGAGGCGCTTGTCGAGCTCTTCCTCCGACAGCTTGTCGCCGATCAGCCCGCGGTCGATGACCGTCTGCCGGATGGTCTTCTTCTCCTTGAGAGCCTGCTTGGCGACGGCGGCGGCCTCTTCGTAGCCGATTGCCGAGTTCAGCGGCGTCACGATCGACGGTGACGACTCCGCGAGCCGGCGCAGCCGCTCCTCGTCGGCCACCAGGCCGTCGATGCAGCGCTCCGCGAACAGCCGGGAAACGTTGGCCAGCAACGTGAACGACTCCAGCAGGTTGCGCGCCATCATGGGGATGTAGACGTTGAGTTCGAAGGCGCCCGACAGGCCGCCGACCGTGATGGCGGCGTCATTGCCGATGACCTGGGCGGCCACCTGGGTGACGGCCTCGGGCAGCACCGGGTTGACCTTGCCCGGCATGATCGAGCTGCCCGGCTGCAGGTCGGGCAGGTGCAGCTCGGCCAGGCCCGTCAGCGGGCCCGAGCCCATCCACCGGATGTCGTTGGCGATCTTGGTCAGCGATGCTGCGATCGTCTTCAGAGCGCCGGAGGCCTCGACCAATCCGTCGCGGGCGGCCTGAGCCTCGAAAGAGTCTTTCGCCGTGCTCAATTCGGCCAGACCCGTCTGGACGACGAGCACGTCGACCACCTTGGCGCCGAACCCGTCCGGCGCGTTGAGGCCCGTGCCGACCGCGGTGCCGCCGATGGCGAGCTCACCGAGACGCGGCAGGGTGGCCTTGACCCTTTCGATGCCGGCCTCGACCTGGCGGGCGTAGCCGCCGAACTCCTGGCCGAGGGTGACCGGCACGGCGTCCATCAGGTGGGTGCGCCCGGACTTGACGACGGTGCGCCACTGGCGGGCCTTGTTGATCAGCGACTCGTGCAGCACTTCCAGCGCCGGAATGAGCTGGCGCACTGCGGCTTCGGTCGCCGCGATGTGGGTGGAGGTGGGGAAGGTGTCGTTGGAGCTCTGCGACATGTTGACGTCGTCGTTGGGGTGCACCGTCACGCCTTCGCGTGCACAGATCGAGGCGATCACCTCGTTGGCGTTCATGTTGGAGCTGGTGCCCGACCCGGTCTGGAAGACGTCGATCGGGAACTGGTCGTCGTGCAGACCGTCGGCGATCTCCCCGGCGGCGGCGATGATCGCGTCGGCCTTCTCCGCCGACAGCTTGCCGAGGTCCTTGTTCACCTGGGCGCACGCGCCCTTCAACAGTGCCATGGCGCGGATCTGGTTGCGGTCCAGCCCCCGGAAGGAGATCGGGAAGTTCTCGACGGCCCGCTGCGTCTGAGCCCGCCAGAGGGCCTTGGCCGGAACCCGGACCTCGCCCATGGTGTCGTGCTCGATGCGGTATTCGCCCTCGACAACACTGTCGGTCATGTAATGCCTTTCTTAGGGGAGTGGGTAGGCCGCGGACTTGTCCCCGGTGAAATCCACCGCGGAGTATTCATTGAGCTTCGAAAGCCGGTGGTAGGCCTCGATCATCCGGACGGTGCCGGACTTCGAGCGCATCACGATCGACTGGGTGGTGCAGCCGCCGCCGAAGAACCGCACGCCCTTGAGCAGGTCGCCGTCGGTGACGCCAGTCGCGCAGAAGAAGACGTTCTCTCCGGAGACCAGATCGGTGGTGGTCAGCACCCGGTCCAGGTCGTGGCCCCGGTCGATGGCCTTCTGGCGTTCCTCGTCGTCCTTGGGTGCCAGGGTGGCCTGGATCTCGCCGCCCATGCAGCGGATGGCCGCGGCGGTGATGATGCCCTCCGGGGTGCCGCCGACGCCGACGAGTAGGTCGGTTCCGGACTCGGGCCGGCACGCCGCGATGGCGCCGGCAACGTCGCCGTCGGAGATCAGCCGGATCCGGGCGCCGGCTTCACGGACCTCGGCCATCAGCTTGGTGTGGCGGGGCCGGTCCAGGATGCAGACGGTGATGTCGGAGACCGACGCCTTGCGGACCTTGGCGATCCGCTGGATGTTCGCTCCGATCGGCGAGGTGATGTCGATGAAGTCGGCGACATCGGGACCGGCGGCGATCTTGTTCATGTAGAACACCGCCGACGGGTCGAACATGGCGCCACGCTCGGCCACCGCGAGCACCGAGATGGCGTTGGGCATGCCCTTACTCATCAGGGTGGTGCCGTCGATGGGGTCGACGGCGAAGTCGCAGTCGGGCCCGTCGCCGTTGCCGACTTCCTCGCCGTTGTAGAGCATCGGGGCGTTGTCCTTCTCGCCCTCGCCGATGACGACGACGCCGCGCATCGACACCGAGTTGACCAACTGGCGCATGGCGTCGACGGCCGCGCCGTCGCCGCCCTCTTTGTCGCCTCGGCCTACCCAGCGGCCGGCGGCCATGGCGCCCGCTTCGGTAACCCTGACCAATTCCAGGGCAAGGTTGCGATCGGGTGCTTCACGGCGACGGGCTTCTGGCATGGCTGAGATTGTCCCAGAAGGCTCCCAGTAGTCCAGACCTGGGATACTGGCAGGCGTGACCATCGAGCCGCAGGCAACCCCGGCGCCCAAGGAAGCCAAGCCGAGGCTGCTGCAGGACGGCCGCGACATGTTCTGGTCGCTGGCCCCGCTCGTGCTGGCCTGCATCGTGCTGGCCGGGCTGGTCGGTATGTGTTCCTTCCAGCCGAAAGGCCCCGGCGGCGGCGCGGTGCCGTCCTACGACGCGCCCGCCGCGCTGAAGGCCGACGCGGCTGCGCTGGCCATCCCGATCCGGCTGCCGCAGCTGCCGCAGGGTTGGCAGGCCAACTCGGGCGCCCGCGGCGGCATCGAAGCGGGACGCATCGATCCCAAGACCGGCCAACGGGTCCGGGCGGTGTCCTCGACCGTCGGCTATATCGCCCCGTCGAAGATGTACGTGCGACTCACCCAGAGCAACGCCGACGAGCAGGCATTGGTGGGCTCCATCCACCAGTCGATGTATCCGACCGGTGCGCAGGACGTCGACGGCGTGAAGTGGGTCGTCTACGAAGGTGGGGAGGGCACCGAACCGGTGTGGACCACCCGCCTGGACAGCCCGGCCGGTCCTGCTCAATTGGCTATAACCGGCGCCGCTGGCAGCGACGACTTCCGTACGCTTGCTCTTGCCACGCAGACGCAGCAGCCCCTGTCGCCCGGCCCCTAGGAGAAATCAATGCCCGGACCCGAAGCCGATCTGACCGGATGGAGTCGGGAGCCGTTCGCCGCGGCCGGTTTCACCCACGATGTCTACCGCAAGGGCGATGGTCCCGGCGTGGTGCTGATCCCCGAGATGCCTGGTGCGCATCCCGGTGTGCTGGCGTTGGGGAATTACTTGGTGGACAACGGCTTTACCGTCGCGATCCCGTCCTTGTACGGGACGCCCGGCGCGCCGGCGGTGAGTGTGGGCGCGATCGGCAGCATGGCGCGCGGGTGTGTAGCCAAGGAGTTCGCGGCGTTCGCGACGAACAAGGAACGCCCGGTGTCGCACTACCTGCGGGCGCTGGCACGCGACTTGAAGGAGAAGACCGGCAGCAAGGGCGTCGGGGTGATCGGTCAGTGCTTCTCCGGTGGGTTCGCCCTTGCGGCCGCGGTGGACGACAGTGTGCTGGCCCCGGTGCTCAGCCAGCCGTCGGTGCCGATCGGGCTGACTGCCAAGCAGAAGCGTGATCCCGGCCTGTCCGAGGGCGAGATGAAGGTCATCGAGAAGCGCGCTGCCGAGGATGGATTGTGCGCACTCGGCCTGCGGTTCAGCGGTGATCCGCTGGCCCCAGCCGAGCGTTTCAAAACCCTCAAGGATCGGCTCGGCGATGCCTTCGAGGTCATCGAGCTGGACTCGTCGCGCGGCAACAAGGACGGCTTCGGGCGGATGGCGCACTCGGTGCTGACGCTGGAAGTGCGCGAGGTGGACAACCACCCCGCCTACGAGGCGCGCAAGCGCGTGGTGCAGTTCCTCAAGGAGCGCCTCACCTAGTCGGGCCGACAGTTCTGTCGGTGCCCCATGGCATCATCGAACGTATGTTCGGTGGAAGTCAGCTGCACGACTATTTCGAGCCGTCCGACACGGCCGAATCGCGTGCGTTGCTGGCCAGCATCGGTGCCTGCGCCCGCGCGGAGAACCAGGCGGTGGCGCGCCGCCTTGGCGCGATTGCCGAGCTGTTCGAGCTGCGCCGCGAGGAACGCGGCGAGCGCGAGGACTGGGCGGTCGACACCTGGGCGGCGGTCGGTGCGGAAGTGGCCGCGGCACTGCGGATCAGCCTGGCCAAGGCCGGTAGCTACATGAACTACGGCCTCGCGATGAAGCGGCTCCCCGAGGTCGCCGCGGTCTTCGTCGCAGGCGACATCGATATGCAGATGTTCCAGACCATCGTCTACCGCACCGGTTTGATCGACGACGACGCCGTGATGGCCGAGGTCGACCGCCGGCTGGCCGAGCGGGCGGTCCGCTGGCCCTCGATGACGAGGGGGCGGCTGGCGTCGGAGGTGGACCGGGTTGTGGCCAAGCATGACCCGGACGCCGTGCAACGGGTGCGTGAGCGCGCCCGTGACCGCGAGGTGGTCTTCGGTGACGCAGAGAACGGCTGCACCGAGCTCATGGGCCGGCTGTTCGCCACTGATGCCCAGGCCCTCGACCAACGGCTCGACGTGCTGGCCAACTCGGTGTGCGCGGGTGATCCGCGGACCGTCGCGCAACGTCGTGCCGACGCCCTCGGCGTCCTCGCCGCCGGTGGCGATGGCTTGGCGTGCCGCTGTGGTGAACCGGACTGTCCTGCGGTTCAACAGCACTGCGGCGCAGCGGTTGTCATCCACGTGGTCGCCGAGCGGGCGGCACTGGACGGTCGTTCCGACGAGCCGGCCTACCTGCTGGGTGCCAATGCGCTGATCCCCGCCGAGTTGGTGGCCGAACTCGCCGAGCGGGCCCGGATCACCCCGCTGATCCACCCCGCCGACGCACCGGCCGAACGCGGGTACCGACCGTCCCGGGCCCTGGCCGATTTCGTGCGGGCACGCGACCTGACGTGCCGCGCCCCTGGCTGCGACAAGCCGGCGACTCGCTGCGACCTCGACCACACCGTCCCGTGGCCGAACGGGCCGACGCACGCCGGCAACCTGAAATGCCTATGCCGCAACCACCACATCCTCAAGACGTTCTGGGGTTGGCGCGACCGGCAATTGGCCGACGGCACGGTGATCTGGACCCTGCCCGACGAGCAGATCTTCGTCACCACACCGGGCAGCGCCCTGTTGTTCCCCGGCCTGATGGCGCCCACCCCGGCGCCGAGCCGGCCGGTGGCCATCGAGTCGGTGGGCGATCGCACCCCGATGATGCCCCGGCGCAAGACCACCCGGGCGCAGAACCGCGCCCAGTACGTCGCCGCCCTGCGTGCCCGAAACCGCATGCAACGACGGGTCCGTCACGGGGTGCTCTTCGGTCCCGCCCCGCCGTCGGGGGACGACGACGATCCGCCGCCGTTCTGATCGGTGTCTAGATGCGCACGACGGTGTTGCGGCGCGCCTGCTTGGCTCGATACATCGCCGCGTCGGAGCGGGCCGTCACCCCGAGCCGCTCCTACGCCTCCACCTGCCCATCGACGATCCGTAGCGCGGCGATCATGCCGTCGGCCTCCAGATAGGGCTTTGCGTTCCCGTCGACCCAGTGTCGGCTCGACTGTCCGGCGCGTGTCGTCACTGCTCGGTGACCGTCCCGGTCTTGCTCTGCCGGCGGAACAGGCTGCGGCGCTTTTCGGGTGGTTCGTGCGACGTCATCTCCACGCCCTTGTACACCGCCAGGTACACCGAGATCGTGGTGACGATGATGATCATCAGCACCGGCCCCAGCACGATGCCCCAGAACCCGAACATCGCGATGCCGGAGAACACCGCCAACAGCATCAGCGCCGGATCCAGCCGCGCCTCACGCGGCACCAGGATCGGTCGCAGGAAGTTGTCGATATTGGTGACGCCGATGAGGTGGAACAGCACCACGAACAGCCCGCCGGGGACGTTGCCGAAGAACATCATCCCGATGCCGAACGGAATGGTGACGACACCGCTGCCCAGCGGAATGATCGACAGCGCGGTCAGGAAGATGGCGAAGATGAAGAACCCGTTGTGGAAGCCGCCGATGTAGATCGACACCGCGCCCATGATGCCCTGCACCAGCGCGATGATGAACTGCCCCTTGACGGTTCCCTTCACCATGGCGGCCATCTTCGCCAGGTAGAGGTCGGTGACCTCTTCGCCGAGCGGATTGAGCCGGCGGATCAGCGTCAGCACTTCCTGCTGGTTGGTCAGCAGCGAGATCAGCACATACAAGAAGATGATCGCCGAGGTGATCACGCCGATCGCGCCGCCGGCGGCGCCCTGCAAGGCATGCAGCAGCCACTGGCCGACATTCTGGGACACCGTCACCATGCTGTGGCGCAGCGATTCCGCGGTGACGCTGAAATGACCGAACGGCAGTTTGGCCAGCAGGCGGTTGGTCAGTGCCAGCGTCTTGTCGCCGAGCGTGGACAGATCAGCGGTCTGCACCCAGTCGGCGACGTGTACCACCATGTGCGAAATCTGCAGCACCGCAAGCGTTAACAACGCGCCCACCGGGACGATCACCGTCGCCAGCGCGGCCAGCACGGTGAAGGTCGCCGAGAGCCCGGTGCTGAACCGGCGCCGGCACCGGTTGTACAGCGGGGTGAACAGGTAGGCGACGATCGCCGCGATCACGACCAGGATGAAGTAGTGCCGCAGGAAGTAGGCACCCAACATCACGGCGATCACCGTGATGACCGCCAGGGCCCGCTTCTGTGTCTGCGTGAATTCAGTGTTCACCGAGGTGAACACTAGCCGGGCCGGTCGCGGCTCAGCCTGCGAACCTCACTGATTCATCAGCCGGGTCAGGTGCTCGTGGATGTTGGGGTATCGCTTGAGGTGTGCCCCGCCGTTGAGGTCGAGGATCTCTCCGGTTAGCCATGACGACTGCGGCGAGCACAGGAATGCCACCGCCTCGGCGATGTCCTCCGGGGTCCCCGGCCGCCCCAGCGCGGTGTTCTCGACGTACTCGTCGACCACCCCGGGCACCAGGGCCGCACCCTCGGTCAGCGGGGTGTGCACGAAGCCGGGCGCGACGGCGTTGACCCGGATACCGCGCGGGCCGAGCTCCAGCGCGGCCACCTGGGTCAGCATCGACAAGCCCGCCTTGGCCGCGCAGTACGCGCTCATCCCGATCGCGGGCTGGCGGGCGTTGAGCGACGTCAGCGACACCAGCGCGCCACCCTCGCCGAGATGACGGCCGGCGTGCTTGATCACCAGGAACGCGCCGTTGAGGCAGACGTCGATCACCGAGCGGAACTGCTCGGCGTCCAGCTCGGTGATCAGCCCGAACCCGCTGAACCCGGCGCAGTTCACCACCACGTGCAGGCCGCCCTCGCGGGCCACCACATCGTCGAAGAGCGCTGCCACCGTCGTCTCGTCGGTGACCTCGACGGCCGCCCAGGTGTGTGGATCTCCCAGCGTCGCGGCCCGTTCGCGGGCCAGATCGGTGTTGCGGTCGGCGATCGTCACCCGGTCGCCTTGCGCGGCCAACGTCTGCGCCGTCGCCCAGCCGATTCCGGAGGCACCGCCGACGATCACGGCTACCCGATCGGTCATGCTGTCGTCCCTTCGTTCTCCGGGGCGCCCCACTTGGTTCGGACGGCCTCCCACGGGTTGGCGTACTGGCCGGGCCGGCCGTAGTAGGGCGACTGGCGTCGCAGGTATTCGCGTGCCAGCGGCGCGAGGAGCCGCAACGGGTAACGCTTCCAGCCCACCCTGTTCGCCGTCTCGGTCAGTATCTGCGGCCACGAATGATGCTGATGCTTGAGCACCTCCTGGGCGGTCGCCGAGTCCATCCAGTCGGTGGCGAACCATGCGGAGTCGTCATTGGGGTCGCCTTTGCGACCGCGGGGCAGCGCGCCGACCAGACCCATCGCCGCCGTGGTGGACTGGCCGATGTCGCCCTGCACCAGCCGATGGGAATCGTCCCCGCCGATCAACAGGATCTGCCCGACGGCGTCGGCGGTGGTGGCCGCGGCGAACGCATGCGCCACATCGCGGACGTCGACGGTCTGCAACCTGCCGTCGGTGGGCAGTACTCCCTCGAAGAAGATCAGGTTGGGATCCATACCGAGGTTGAGCTCCACAGTCAGCACCCCGCCCAGCCGCAGGATCATCCAGTCCAGCCCCGAAGCGCGCACGATGGCTTCGGCTTCGACCTTGTGCTTGCCGTAGTTGTCGTAGGGGTTGACCGGAGTCTGCGCGGTGAGCACGTCGGTGATGTGGTGCGGGTTGCGCGGACCGTACACCGCGATACTCGAGGCTTGCACCAGTCTTGGCGGTTTGGCTTGTGTCTCAGCGGCTTTCACCAGGTTGGCGGTTGCCTCGACGTTGACCTTGCGGGCCAGGGCGGGTTTGGCGTAGCACAGCGGCGGGATCACCGCGGCCAGGTGGATAACCGCGACGGGGGAGATGTCGGCCAGCAACCGCTCGGCGGCGGCGGCGTCGGTGAGATCGGCCCAGTGCACCGTGACACCGGCAGGCAGGTTCGCCGCGGCCTTCCGAGTGGCGGGGGTGTCGAGGTCGGTGGCGATCACGTGGCGGCCGGCGGTTGCCAGGTGCTTGACCGTGGCGCTACCCACCAACCCGAATGCGCCGGTTACCAGCACAGCGTCAGACATCGAGCTCCCTCTCCGGACCTAGAACTTGTTCTAGTGAAGCACGACGGACCGCGTGATCCGGGCTGTTGTCCCGCCCGTTCTCAGGACGAGCAGGTTTCGTACCTCGCGATCAGCCGCCGTTCCTCGGGGATCGGCAGGTACACCAGCGGGTCGTGTCGGGTGCACCCTCCGACGGTCACTGCCACCGGGCCACGGGCGAACCCGAGGGCGCCGATATGCCCGGACAACTCGTCACTGGCGGTGTAGAGCACCTGGCCCGGCAGGGTGGCAACGACCGGCAGATGCGCCCGCGCCAGGGCCACGGCCACGGCGGTATCTCGAGATCCGGTGGTCTGCTCGGCGAACCACACCGGCGTCGTCGCCGGGGCGTTGATCCGTAGCCGGTCGATGTGCGGGATCGTCTGGTCGGCGTTGAGCCGGTTGAACACCGTCAGTTCGGCGGCGGTCGGCAGCCGGCGCGAGGTCCTGATCTCTGCGAGGTGGTCCCTGCCGGCGTCGATGGTCCAGTCGAGGGTGGCGAGTTGGGGGAACCGCTCGGCCAGGGTGTGCGCGACCGCGCTGGCGGCGGTGTAGTCGGCCGCGTCGGGCAGATCGAGGGTGACCAGGTTCGAGTGGCCGGTGTCCTGGTCGGGGTTCTGGCCGCCGGGATGGGTGATGGTGGCCCGGAATCGGACTGTGGCGGCAGGGAATTCGCGACGCACCGCGACCCAGTCGCGGGCTTGGGAGATCACCTGAGCCGGATTGGCGATGGGCAACTGCCCGCTGTCGACGGCGAACAGATTCCAGCCCCTGCGCAGGTCAAGTTCGAGGCGATAACCCGAATACCTGCCACTCGCAATGTTGCGCAGGTAGCGCGAGGTGATGTCGGTGGCCTGATCGGCGGTGATGTCATCGGCGAGGTCGACATAGAGCCGAAAGAACACCATGCCCTGGGCCGGGCTGTCCGCGATGTCGCTGCTGGCTGCGGCCACGCCCGGTAGGGAGCGGATCTGCGCGGTGAGGGCCCGGGCCTCAGCACCGCGGTCCGGGATACCGGGTGCGCACCCTGCCAGCAATGCCGGCATCGCGCACAGCGCGGCAAACAGGAAGCGGGTCAACACGACCACCGAGTGTACGGACGCGACCCATGGGCGTCCTGATGGTGGCACTACGCTCAACCCATGCCGAGGAGATGCCGACTGCTTGTCGCGGGCGTTGGGCTGGCCACGGTCTTGGCCGGCTGCGGTGGCCAGGATTCGAACGCGCCAAGGGCTTCCGGCCCCGTGGCGGGTCCGGTGATCTTGAACGACATCTCCGTCGCTGCGGTCGTGGATGCCATCAACAAGGCCAAACTCCCGGCGGTGAACCCACGTGACGCCACGGCTTCGACGTGCCCGGCCGCGGGCTGTGTGCAGGCCACCGATACCGACACGGTGTCGATCCTGAAGTTCCCCAGCACGGGCCGCGCCGAGGTGTACGCCGCCTCAATGCCCGACATGCTGCAGGTTGAGGACATCGTCGTCATCTTCACCCCGACAATGACCAGCGAGCAGAAGGCCGCCTACGGGCGGGTGATCAAGAGCGCGGTGAGCGGCTAGCGTCGCGTCGCGTTCAGGTGTCCGCGGAGCTGATCGTCTCGATGATGGCGGAGCGACCCTGCCGGAAGAAGTCGATCAGATCGGCCGCGGCGGCCCGTACCTGGTCTTCCCCGACCTCGTTCTCGCCCAGCAGGGCGGTGACAGCTGCGGCGAATACTCGCAAGGTGTCAACGCCCTCGCTCAAAGCGGGGCGGACCAGCGACATCATGATGCCGCCGGTGAGCGCCGTCAGGGCCATGGCCTGTTCCTCGGGATCCCAGTCGGTTCGGACCATCCCGTGGGCGCGCCAGGACGGCAGCGCCACGCGCATCGTGGCTCGGGGGCCGATCGCGGCGTCGAGCGCGGCGGCGCGCGGATGGGTGGTCAGCAGTCCGAGGACGTCGTCGTTGTGATCATGCAGGGCCGTCATGAGGGGCCGGCTCCGCGCTGTGCTCACCATGACGGGGCAGAACCGTGACGGGCGCGCGACGTCGGGATCAGCGACCAGTCTCGCTATCAATTCGTCTGTGGTGCTGAGAAAGTCGCGACCAATCAGTCCGATCAGCAGATCTTCCTTGGTCGGCCAGTACAGGTAGACAGTACCTTTTCCGACGTAGGCCTTGTGGGCGACGTCGGCGATGGTGAGGCCCTTGAAGCCGCGATTGAGGAGCAACTCGGTCGCGGAGGCAAGGATGCGAGCTGCCTTGGGGGAGTGTGATTCAGGCAGAGCGGGCGGGTTCGCGGCGGGCGGGCTCTCGGTCTTCGGCTTCATGCTGCCTAACATCATCGCTCACGGTGCACGCTGAGTAACCACGCGATTAGCGGAGCTTCGAAATCGACCTCATCAGACCACAACGGTCGGCTAATGCGGGCTGTCCTGACGTGGTCGATCGACCAGCCTCGCCCGATCAACTCCCGTAACGCCGATGGTGCCGGAGAGGGTGCGTCCGGCGCTATCGGCTCCAACTCGAGTTCGACGGCGAACCGGGCGATACCTTGGCTCGAAGCTGGCAGTTGGACCCCGAGGGTGGCTGCCCATTGGCTGCCGTATCCGAGAATCTGGCTGATCTCGGCGATAGCCAGAGTGACGGAGCGCGATGTTCCGCGACGGGCCTGCCGGCACGCCGATTCCAGTGATTCCGGCGATATTTCGAGGGCGATGATGGCGCAGTCGTCCGCGACTCTGACGACGAGGAGGACGGCATCGGAGCGTCCGATGTCCAACATGTCGCCGAAGTACCTGCCGGGTTCAGCGAGCGCCAGCACCTCGTCACCGGAGCCGAGTCCGCTCACGATCGACATCGCTACTGCGCCTCGGTCGTCTCAGGTGTCAGCGCCGAACGCCGCGCTGCGGGGTTGAGGCTGCGGTAAGGGTCGCGACGTCGAACTTCCTGCAGATCGCCGAGATCCTTCTCCAACTGGGATTGGACGCGGATCTTGACCTGTTGTGTCCAGTCGTCGGCTGCCACGTTCCGCGGCCGGACGGTCGGGATGGCGGGGCCGAATCGCAGATACATCCGCTGCGGGCGCGGCACCAGCGTTGGGCCGATCCCGCGGACGATGGGCATCGCCATGTCGTCTCGGCCGCTGAGCCGTTTGGCAATCCGACCGCTTGCTTTGCCCCACAGGCTGTCTCGTTCGGTGATGCTGGTATAGACGTCGTCGCCTCCGACCAGGGCTGCGGTGACAATCGGATACTGATGCGCTATCGCGACTCGGGCGAAGCCAGCCCGGTTTTCCCATCGCAGCTTGTACTCCTCGCCCTTGAACTTCGCGATTTCGCGACCGCCGCCAGGGAAGACCAGGATCGGCTCGTCCTCGCGCATCAGCGCCGATGCAGACTCGGGCGAGCCGACGACACCGCCGAAGGCGTCCATCAGGTGTCGTTGAGGCCCGCGTGCGCGGCCGAATTGGCGATCTGCCAAGGCCCGCACGCGCTTTCCGACCTGCCGTCGGACGAAGTAGGGAATCAAGACAATCTCGCAGGCCGACATCTGGGTGTGATTGCCGACTAACAGGAACCGCCCATCGGCCGGGAGGTTGTCCAAGCCGTCGACGTAAGGGCGGTAGAGATCCATCAACGGCTGGGCGCTGTCGGCACCAGTTCTCAGCACGTGCCGCCACGCCGATACCTGCAGTTCATCCAAGCGTGACAACGCTACCGCCTCTCTACATGTTCTCCTTCGACAATACTGACCAGATTGGTCGTTCGGTCAGTTAGTGAAATAGATCACATATAGAGCGTGCTTGATCATGCCCTGTCAACCGGGCGGCTACGCACAGTGCGTTGTTGCGGACAGCGACACGGTCCACCCCTGCCCGACGAGAGGCGTTGGACGCATTGGCCGGCTATGTCTCATCGCCTCATCGAGACGCAGGCCGGCCACCGGCAAGGTTGTGTTGCTGCCCTGGGCGGACTGACGGTATCCCGCGACTGCTAAGCGCTGACCGGCGCCTTGGCCTGGCCCTTCATCTGCGCGTACAGCTCGGTGTAGTAGGGCAGGCAGTCCTGTAGCGCCTCGGCGGTGGTGTAGAGCGGCCGGTAGCCCAGGTCGCGGCGGGCCTTGTCGATGGAGAAGTAGTTGTCCAGGTAAACCCGTTCCACCGCAAGGGGTTCCAGCGGCGGCTGGGGCAGGCCGAACCGGAAATGCAGCCATTGCCAAGCGGTCAACGCCGCGTGCACCGGACGTCCAGGCACTCGCAACGTCGGCCATCGCTCGCCGCAGGCCTCGACGACGGGGCGGGCGAAGTCGAACATGTTGATCGGCTCGCCGTCGTTGATGAAGTAGGCCTGGCCGGGCGCGGTGCCGCCGGGTACCAGATGCTCGGCGGCCAGGATGAACCCATGTACCAGGTTGTGTACGTAGGAGTTGTCGAGTTTGGCGCGCTCGCTGCCGACCAGCACCTTCACCTGGCCGGCGAGCACTCTTTCGAAGAGCTTGCGGAACATGGTCTGATCGCCGCGGCCCCAGATGCCCGAGGGGCGGATGGAACAGGTCAGCAGGCCGTCCACACCATTCTGGCTGAGCACGAACTTCTCGGCGGCCACCTTGGTCTCGGTGTAGAGATCATTGAAACGTGCTGTGTATGGCATGGTTTCGTCGCCGTCGGCGATGCTCTGGCCACCGACGACCACGCTGTTGGAGGCGGTGTAGACGAACCGCTGCACTCCGGCGGCCCGTGCGGCGTGCACCAGGTTCTTGGTGCCGCCGACGTTGACGTCGAAACTGCGCTTGCGGTACTCCTCGGTGACCGATGCGCCACCCATCAGGTCGATGATCGCCGCGGTGTGGACGATCGTGTCGATTCCGGTGACGGCCGCCGCGACGGTATCGGGGTCACAGATGTCGCCCTGGAGCACCTCGAGTCGCTCGTGTGCGGGCAGCTGCGAGGGCGCCCGGTCGAACGCGCGGACGAAGTGGCCGCGTTTGAGTAGTTCGGCTACCAGGTTGGCGCCGACGAACCCGGCGCCCCCGGTTACCAGAACGCGGCCGAGTTCGGTGGTAAGCGTGGCATCACCCATGTCGGCGAGGATAACTGAAACACGTTCCAGTTTGTCAACGCCGCTGGTAGTCGCTCACTCCTCGGCGTCGTCCCGGGCGGTTAGCGCGTCCTCGATGCGCTTGCGGGCCCCCGCTAAGTGCTCCTCACAACGTCGGGCCAGCTCCTCGCCGCGTTCCCACAGTTTCAGCGACGCATCAAGATCGAGCCCGCCTTGTTCGAGGACACGGACCACCTCGATCAGTTCGTCGCGGCACTGTTCGTAGCCGAGCTCACTAATGGGCTTCGTCTGTTGTTGTTCGCTCATGCGGGTCCATCCGTCGGGCCGGTACTGGTGGCGCCCACCGCGCCATCGGAAATCCGGATCCGCAGCCGGGTGCCTGCCGGTGCGTCGGCGGTCGAACGCAAGATGTCGGCGCCGTCCTCGGAAATCGCCTGCACCACCGCGTATCCCCGCGCCAGCGTGGCCGCCGGTCCCAGCGTGGCGAGCCGGGCGGCCAGGTGGCCGATCCGGTCTGATTCGACGGCCACCAGGCGGGTGATGTCGCGGCGGACGGCGGCGCGGGCCCGCGCGACCTCGTCGGTGCGCTGGGCCAGCCCACGCAGCGGATCGGCCAATACCGGGCGGCTACGTAGATGGGTCAGCGTGCGCTGTTCGCGGCCGACCCAGTTGCGCAGTGCCTGGGCACTGCGGTGCCGCAGCTCCTTGACGAGGGCCAGCTCGGCGGCGGTGTCGGGAACCACTTTTTTGGCCGCGTCGGTCGGGGTGGCCGCGCGGAGGTCGGCGACCAGATCGCACAGCGGATTGTCCGGCTCGTGGCCGACGGCGCTGACCACCGGGGTAGTGCAGGCCGCGATCTCCCGGCACAGGGTCTCGTCGGAGAACGGCAGCAGGTCCTCCACGCTGCCGCCACCGCGGGCGATCACGATGACGTCCACCTCGGGGTCGGCGTCGAGGTCGCGCAGGGCCTCGACGATCTGGGCGACCGCGTTGACCCCCTGCACGGCGGTGTTGCGAATCGCGAAGCGCACCGCCGGCCAGCGCGCCGCGGCCACCGTTGTCACGTCGTGCTCAGCTGCACTGGCCCGCCCGGTGATCAGCCCGACGGTCGACGGCAGGAACGGCAGTGGGCGCTTGAGGCGCGGATCGAACAGTCCCTCGGCTTCCAGCAGGCGACGCAGCCGCTCGATGCGGGCCAGCAGCTCGCCGACACCGACCGCGCGAATATCGCTGACCCGCAACGAGAACGAGCCGCGCACGGTATAGAAGGTGGGCTTGCCGCAGACCACCACCTGGGTGCCTTCGGTGAGCTTGACCGGCGCCGAGGACACCAGGTCGCGCGGGCAGCTGATGTCCAGCGACATGTTGGCGGCCGGGTCGCGCAGCACCATGTAGGCCGTCGAGCTCCGCACGTTGATCTGGGTCAGCTGACCTTCGACCCATACGCTGCCCAGCTTGTCGATCCAGCCGGCGACGCGGATGGCCACGGCGCGCACCGGGAACGGGTTCTCCGCAGAGTTGCCCGACGCGGTCACTTGGCGGTCGCGCGGGTGATCCTGTTGGCCAGCAAGGTCTGGAAGGGCGCGCGGGCCTTGGCGGCTTCCTCGTAGGCCAGCAGAGCCTCGAGATCGGTGACGCTCAGCGACTGCAGCCGGGCTCGCAGCTGGGCCAGGGTCAGCGATTCGTAGTCGAGTTCCTCGGCAATCGGCGGTGCGGTCACCGAGACGGGCTCGGTGACCACCGGTTCGGCGGCCTTGGTGTCGACCCCGTCGGTCACCGAATACAGGGCGAACCGTCCCTCGGTCAGGCGCTCGCCATCGACGGGCGGCACATCGGCTTCGTCAGGCAGGTCCTCGTCGAACGTCGCCCATTCGGCCTGTTCGTCCTTCGGCGGGAACAGGCTCTCCAGCGTTGCGTCGCCCTTGATCACCAGGTCCGCCAGGTCCTGCTGCACCTTCATCACGACGTGCGCGACGGTGCTGACCACCGTCATCGGGTACATCAGGATGGTCTGCGGCAGCTTGCGGGTCTCCTCGATGGCGGTCACGGCGGCCCCGACCAGCAGACGAACCCCATACGGTGCTGTTGCCATGGGCCCAAGCCTACGGCTGGCCCGCCCGGGTTGGCGGAACGTACCCTGAAACCATGCCGCCAACTGTCAACATGGGGATTCCCGGTGCATCGAGCTCGGTGGCTGGGGGTGCATTCGGAGGGCAGGGGCGAAGCGACCCGGGAACTGTCGGGAGCAAGCGGGTGTTGCTCGCCGAACCCCGGGGCTACTGCGCCGGGGTGGACCGAGCCGTCGAGACCGTCGAGCGGGCGCTGGAGAAGCACGGCGCCCCGGTGTACGTGCGGCACGAGATCGTGCACAACCGCTACGTCGTGGAAACCCTGGCCAAGGCCGGGGCGGTGTTCGTCGAGCAGACCGATGAGGTGCCCGAGGGCGCCATCGTGGTGTTCTCCGCCCACGGTGTCGCGCCGACGGTCCACGAGGAGGCCGCCGCGCGGAATCTGAAGACCATCGATGCCACCTGCCCGCTGGTCACCAAGGTGCACAACGAGGCCAAGCGGTTCGCCCGCGACGACTACGACATCCTGCTGGTCGGCCACGAAGGCCACGAGGAGGTCGTCGGCACCGCCGGTGAGGCACCGGACCATGTCCAGGTCGTCGACAACCCGGACGCCGTCGACAAGGTCACCGTGCGCGACCCGAACAAGGTCATCTGGCTGTCCCAGACCACGCTGAGCGTCGACGAGACCATGGAGACGGTGCGCAGGCTGCGGGAGAAGTTCCCCACGCTGCAAGATCCGCCCAGCGATGACATCTGCTACGCCACCCAGAACCGCCAGGGCGCGGTCAAGGCGATGGCTCCGGAGTGCGAGCTGGTGATCGTCGTCGGCTCGCGAAATTCGTCGAACTCGGTGCGCCTGGTCGAGGTCGCCCTTGGCGCCGGCTCCAATGCGGCCAAGCTGGTGGATTACGCCGAGGACATCGACCCGGGCTGGCTCGACGGCGTCACGACCGTCGGGGTGACGTCGGGCGCCTCGGTTCCGGAGGTGCTGGTGCGCGGTGTGCTGGAGCGGCTGGCGGAGTTCGGCTACGACACCGTGCAGCCGGTGACCACGGCCAACGAGACGCTGGTGTTTGCCCTACCGCGAGAGATCCGTCCGACCCGCGCCTGACCGGTCAGCGGTCGGAACGCCACGATTCAGCGTCCCATTCCGAGCGCGGCGGCCTGGCCTGCTCGGCCGGCTCCGGGCCGTCGCCCCGATAGCGCACCCGGGACACCGGGTGGCGCGAGCCGCTGTCCCCGTTGGGGGTTGACGGCGGCCGTCGCCGGGGCTGCGGTTCGTACTGCGGATGCCGCGGCTGCGACTCGTAGGGCGGATACGGCTCGAATGGCTCGTACGGTTCGAAGGAGCTTCGCCGCGGGGGCGGCGCGTAGGGATCGCGACGTTCGCGGGGTTCCCGAGGCATCCGTGGCTCTCGTGGTTCCCGCGGCTCCCGCCGTGACGGGGGAGGGGTGCGCGAACCCGGGTCGCGCGGCTGGCGGGTGCGCCGGCGCGGAGCGTCGACCTCGTCGCGGGCGACCGGTTCACCCTCCGGTGCTGTCCGGCGCCGGGTGGGCTGACGGCGCGGACGTTCCGGCGCAGCTTCGGTGATGTCTTCCAGCGGGGGACGGGCGTGGCGTGAGCGGGTCGGTGCGGGACGTTTGGCGGGCCGGCTCGGGCGAGAACGCTTCTCGGCAGTGGCCGGGCGGTCGATGCTGTGCTTGCGCGCCCGCTTGTCCTCCGCGTCTTCATCGGACTCGGCGCGGTTGAAAAGTGCGGCGGCCTTGGCTGCCAGCCCGGCGAACATGCTGGGCGCGGCGGCCTCCGCGTCGGCCGGTGCGGCGGCTACCGCCCGGCCCGGCATCCCGAAGTACCAGCGCACCAACCCGATCAGCAGCACACCCGCCGAGGTGAACAGCATCAGCGGGAAGCGCTCGATCAGCGGGTAGCCGCAGTTGATCAGGGTGTCCTTGAGGCTGGTGAAGGAGGCGCCGTGGAACATGAAGTACGCGCCGGGCACCGTCACGAACAGAATCAGGGGTGGCTGGATGACGGCGGTGAAGATGCTGGACTGGCGCACCGCCAGGACCGCGACCACACAGCCCAGGGCGTACAGCGCCGCGAATACGCCACCGAGTTCCTTGTTACCGGACCCGGCGTCGACGGCGAAGCCAATTGTGGTGGCGATCACAGCAATCAAGACGGCGGCCCACCACGGCACACCGGAGAGGTTCGGGTGCGCGGAGCGATCTGCGGTCGCCACCGACGACCTGGTCCGCTGTGCTGACACACGTAGACCGTACCGTTTCTGGATGAATGTGGACTGGCGGCGGGGCCGCGTGCCGACCGACCGGTCGGCGGCTTCTCCTAGACTGTGGACCCTGTGAGCCTCAGTCTCGGGATCGTCGGCCTGCCCAACGTGGGAAAATCGACCCTTTTCAACGCGTTGACCCGCAATAACGTGCTGGCGGCGAATTACCCGTTCGCCACGATCGAGCCGAACGAAGGTGTCGTTCCGCTGCCGGACCCGCGGCTGGACAAGCTCGCCGAGATCTTCGGTTCCGAGAAGACGCTGCCGGCCCCGGTCACTTTCGTCGACATCGCCGGCATCGTGAAGGGTGCGTCGGAGGGCGCGGGCCTGGGCAACAAGTTCCTGGCTAACATCCGTGAGTGCGACGCCATCTGTCAGGTGGTGCGGGTGTTCGCCGACGACGACGTGGTCCACGTCGACGGCAGGGTGGACCCGAAGTCCGACATCGAGGTCATCGACACCGAACTGATCCTGGCCGATATGCAGACCTTGGAGAAGGCGGTGCCCCGGCTGGAGAAGGAAGCTCGCAACAACAAGGAGCGCAAGCCGGTCCACGAGGCGGCCGTCGCCGCCCAGCAGGTGCTCAACGAGGGCACCACCTTGTTCGCCAGCGGCCAGGATTGGTCGTTGCTGCGCGAACTGAACCTGATGACTACCAAGCCATTCCTGTATGTGTTCAACGCCGACGAGTCGGTGCTGACCGACTCGTCGCGCATCGCCGAGCTTCGTGAGATGGTCGCCCCGGCTGACGTGGTGTTCCTGGACGCCAAGATCGAGGCGGAGCTGGCCGAACTCGACGACGAATCCGCGATGGAACTGCTGGAGTCGATCGGGCAGACCGAACGTGGCCTGGATGCCTTGGCGCGGGCCGGTTTCCACACTCTGAACTTGCAGACCTACCTGACCGCGGGCCCGAAAGAGGCGCGCGCGTGGACGATTCACCGCGGCGACACCGCACCCAAGGCCGCCGGTGTGATCCACTCCGACTTTGAGAAGGGCTTCATCAAGGCCGAGATCGTGTCCTTCGACGATCTGGTGGAGGCCGGTTCGATGGCCGCCGCGAAGGCGGCGGGCAAGGTGCGGATGGAGGGCAAGGACTACGTCATGGTCGACGGTGACGTCGTGGAGTTCCGTTTCAACGTGTAGGCAACGCTGCCCACGCCAAACCGCCGAGCAAGGAGTCCCGCCACAATGTCAGATCAGTTGCCGCCGTGCCCGGCGTGCGGCGAGGCGTTCACCTACGAGCAGGGGGCGCTCTTGGTGTGCCCGATGTGCGGCCACGAATGGTCGGCCGATGAGGTGTCCGATGTCGATCCGGTGCATGCCGGGGGCGCGGTCAAGGACTCGGTCGGCAACGTCCTCGCTGACGGAGACACTGTGATCGTCGCGACGACCGTAAAGGTCAAGGGCGGCGGTGGCGGGGTCATCAAAGCCGGTACGAAGGTTCGTGGCATCCGGCTCATCTCCGATGGCGTCGGCGATCACGACATCGATGCAAATGTCCCCGGTTTCGGTCGCATGCAGCTCAAGTCGAGCGTGGTCAAGAAGGTCGTCTGACCGGCGGCAATTGCGATCAACGAAAACGCGATGCGGACACCCCGGTAGCGCGTGACGTTCATCGGTGCCGGATTGTGGTCGAGTTCCGCTTCAACGTGCGGCCCGCGGAAGACGAACTGGCGGGAACCTGTCGGGGTGCGCGCCTAGCGTGTGGGCGTTCAAGCATCCGCCGATGATTCGGCAAACCCCTCAGGAGGAACCCGGTGAAATTCGTTTCGACCCGCATAATCACAGCAGACGTCAACAGGTTGGTTGCCTTCTACGAGATGGTCACCGAAACCGCCGCGGTCTGGGGAAACGAACTCTTCGCGGAGATCCCGACGCCAGTCGGGACAATTGCTGTTGGCAGCGATAAGACCGTCCCACTGTTTGGCCTAGGGTCTGCCGAGCCAGCGGCTAATCGAACGGCCATCCTCGAGTTCATCGTGGACGATGTGGACGCAGAGTATGAGCGGCTCCGCGGGAACATCGGCGAAGTGGTGACCGAACCCACGACGATGCCATGGGGTAATCGCGCTCTGCTGTTTCGCGACCCGGACGGAAACTTGGTCAATTTGTTCACGCCAGTCACCGACGAGGCTCGCGTGAAGTTCGGGCTCTGAGGATTTGGCCGGAGCCCAACTGACGACGGCGTGACCTCACAATGATGTGGCGGAGCCTGGGTCTGGTTCGGATGCGGAGCGGTGGTGACGCTCTGGCAAGCGGTGCCCAGCGGACCTAGCAAACCAGCACGGGCGCACCGGAATCCGGCCGTCATGGGCTCGGCTGAGCGAGGGGATCGGAGGGCGCAGCGAGGTAGCCGGTGCCGTCGATCGGGCCCGTGCCAAATTCGGCGTCTGATCCGCGCTAACATCCGCAGATGCGCGGAATAGGGGTGTCCAGGGTTCTTCTCGGCGTTGTCGCCGTCGCACTGCTCACTGCTGGGTGTGGGGGATCGGGCTCAACCGCCCAACAGTCCACCAGCACTGCGACCGCCACCTCTAGTGCGCCGCCCACCCAGCAGGCGGTTGCATTCGGGAGCCCGGTCGACATCACCTCATCGACCGGGACCGCGACCTACACCGTCGACAACCTCCGGCCGGTACCGCCCGACGCCCAGATCATCCCGGCCAAGGGCGCGATGTACGCCGTCGACGTGACGATCGTCGCCAAGACCGGCACGACGACCTACAACGGGTTCTACTTCGTCGCCCGCGCGGCCGATGGCTCGACCATCGCTCCGGCGGTCGGCGCCGTCCGGCCGGGAATCACCTCGGGGCAGCTGCCGCAGGGCCAGCAGGTCGCCGGCCATGTCGCCTACGACGTTCCGCAGGGCCAGACCATTTCCGCGATCGGGCTGCGTGATCCCAAGGGCGCGATGCTGGCGGTCTGGGCGGCGGGGTAGTCAGCGGCGACAATCCGGCGCATCCTGGAGGCGGGTCGAATCCGGGAGGTCAGCGCGATGCCATCAATGCTGCTGCGTTCGGTCATCGTGGTGGCGGGCCTCACCGTGGCGTTGATGGCGTCGACGTCAGTGGCCGAGGCTGATTCGGCCCAAGCCACGATCGACGACCTGCAGGCACAGGGCTACATCGTCGCGATCAACTGGGTGGACGGCAACACCGGGGCTCCACTGGGGACGTGTCACGTCGTGGCGGTCCACAACCCGGACGACTCCGGTGGAGACGCGACCACCGCGACCACGGTCTACGTCGACCTGGCCTGCCCGCGTCAGCAGGCTCCCGTCGGCATCGGCGTCGGTATCGGATTCTGACCGGCGTTGTGCCAATCAGTCGGCGATCACTTCGATTTCGTCGCCGAGCCGGTAGCCCCCGAGTAGGGGAAGCGTGTCACCGCTCCAGAATCGTCCGGGGTCGAACCAGTTCTCCTGCTTCTCGGTGGCCAGCAGGCCCATCTCCTCGTAGGTGATGGCCACCGTCTCGGCGCAGTAGGCCGTCTGCAGGCCGGCCTCCCGCCGGGCCGCCTTGTGTCGCTCCGCTGATTCGCGAACCTTCTGGTGCACGAACGGGATTCCGCGGGTCCAATCGCTGACGGTGGGGACCCGGCCGCGTAGCCAGCGGCCGGTCAGCCGCGCCGTCGAGGGAAACGGGGTGCCGTCCATGCGGGCGATCACCTTCAGCAGCCGGTCCTCCTGCTCGCGGTTGGCGTGCGGGTGGAGTTGGCGCAGCCAGCAGCGCTGGCCGTAGTGGGTCAACCATTGCTCGACGGCCTCCCGGGCGTCGTTGAGCTGCACGCCGCGGTGGTTGGTCCCCGTCCACAGGTCGAGCAGCTTGTGGCCGAGTTCGGCGTGCCACATAAGCGGCGGCAGGTCGTCGATCGCCACCGTCATGCCGACGTGGTTGACCGGCGCGTTGGTGAGGGCCTGGATCGCGCGGTCTGGGCCGGATCCGCCGCGGAACAGCCAGACGTCGCCGGTGCGCGCCTCGTTCAGCGCCTGCGTCAGCGATACGGTGTGCTCGACCATCAGCGCAGCTTAGTGTGATTCCCATGCGCACTATCTGGAAGTGGATCGGGCTGGCCGGCGCGGCCGGTGTCGTCGCCGGTGGCGTGCTGGTCGCGCGGGATCAACGTCGTCGCAAGGCCTATACCCCCGACGAGATCCGGGCCCGGCTGCATCAGCGCCACGACGAGGCGTCAGCCGCCCAGCCAGCCATCGACAGCTAGTTGGTATGGGCGGCCGTCGGCGTTGAGTTGGGGGTTGCGGGCCGGGGCCTCACTCACCCATGTTCGTGGGTTACCGAGTGGGGAGGCCCTGCTTTCCTCGTCGAGGCCGGTGGTGGCAGCGCGTGGATCGACCCGTGACACACCCATGAGCGGCCCCGTGGCGACGCTCGATGCTAGACACGCAGATGCGATCCAGCCGAAATGCTTTCCTGCGGTAGCCAATCCGCGTCTATCAGTCTGACCGCGCGTCGCCAACGACACGCTCACCATCCAGACTCGTCGAGGAAGCAAAGAGGCGCCGTCAGGGCGGCTCCCGACGGCTCCCCACCCTGCCTCTTGGCGAACTTCTCCACATATCAGGTGTTGCCGGCCGGGAGGTTGTTGACGGTCGGGTCAGTTGGTCGAGGTGAGAGCACAGAGGCGATGCTTCGTCTCGTTGAGCACGCTCTGCTGCCGGTCGATACGAACGGAGATCTTGTCTACTTCCGCCCGAAGGTCTGGGCACATCTCCAGCGTGATGCCGTGATGTCCCGCCCTGACGCAGTCGATGTACTGACGGATGATTCTCGTTCCGAGGCCTGCGTCGATCATTGTCTTGATCTGTAGCACCCGCACAATGTCGGACTCGGCATAGTGCCGGTACCCGTTGGCATCTCGTTGCGCGACCAGTAACTCACGATCTTCGTAGTGGCGCAGCGCCCGAGCCGAGACCCCTGTCCGGGCAGCCAACTCGCTGATCAGCACGTTCACTCCTTCGAACTTGACCTTCACCCTAGCGTCAATGCCTATCGTCCAGCCCCATGACGTTGACAACTTCAAGACGAGCCGCGATCTTCCACGGCTACCGCGCAACACCGGAAGATCACTGGTTCGGATGGCTCGCTAGACAGCTGAACCACGCAGGAATACCCGCGCAGATCCCTGCCTTGCCAGATCCCGCGGCTCCGCGTCGGGACAGTTGGCGCGAGGCGGTCTCGGCTGCACTCGGAGTGCCAGGGCGTGAGTCCATTGTGATCGCGCACAGCCTCGGTTGTATCGCCGTGCTCAGCCATCTTGCCTCGCAAGACGGGCCGTGGTCGCTCGGGACCCTCGTGCTCGTCTCGGGTTTCGTCGACAGGCTGCCCGCGCTACCCGTCCTCAACAACTTCATCGGCGATGGTGTGGACTTGTCGGGGATACGGGATCGTGTCGGGTCCCTTACGATCTTGCGGTCTGACGATGACCCGTATGTCCCGGTCGGACATACGGATCGTCTTGCCCAGCTCCTACAAACATCGGCGGTCGTTGTTCCCGGAGCGGGCCACTTTCTAGCGACCGACGGAATCACATCGCTGCCCCCTGCGCTTGAGGCAGTCACACGGTGCTCGGGTGCTCGACCGGAGTGATCGCCAACCCACCGGGCACAACCGCGCCCGCTCGACCCGACCCGTTTCTTCATCGACGGCATGCGCAACCACCGAAAGCGCGTGCACGTCCAAACCGACACTCGTACCATGAAACTCGCCGGAGGCCTTCTGCGTGCAACTGTGGCCCTACCGGAGCCTAAGCCGACACGGCGAAGAGGCGATGCGTACCGGCGAACCCCTTGAGCTCGACCTCCCGGCCCGCGTCGAAAGCCTGACCGCCGCCCACCGCAGTGCGCACCGGCTCGCTGACCAGGATCTCGCCGCCGTCGGCCTGAGCGGCGACGCGGGCCGCCATCGCCACGTTGCGGCCGAACACGTCATCGCCGCGCAGCACCGACTTGCCCATATGGATGCCGATCCGCACACGAATACTGTTGTGCCGCATTTGCTTCGCGTCGCGAGCCAGTGCGCGCTGCATCGCCGTGGCGCACTCCACGGCCGCGCCGGGGTCGGCGAAGGCCACCATGAATCCGTCACCCTGGCTCTTGACGACATGCCCGCCGTGCATCCTGACCAGGCGCCGCACCAGCCGGTCGTGACTGCCGATGAGCCTGACCCAGGCGCGGTCACCGATGCGCTCGTTGAGTGCCGTGGACTCCTCGATGTCGGAGAACATCACCACCAGGTTGCCATCCGGAGCCAGCCGTGCCAGGTCGGGACGTTCCACGTCGGCCCAGTCGGCGAGCTCCTCGATCGAGGACCGCACCGCACCGCCGAAGCCGTGGGTGCGCACCAGGTTGGCGGTCTGCCAGACGGTCTTGACCGCCTCGCGACCGCCCGTCCACAGCAGGTTGCGGGTCTCTAGGCGTGCGCGCAGTTCCTCGGCTTCGCCGCGGCTGGCCTGCA
Source organism: Mycolicibacterium sp. CH28 (assembly GCF_004745805.1). Taxonomy (GTDB): domain Bacteria; phylum Actinomycetota; class Actinomycetes; order Mycobacteriales; family Mycobacteriaceae; genus Mycobacterium. Next base: position 316,346 of record NZ_SRLQ01000014.1, read on the forward strand.
GCCGCGACCGCAGCACCAGCAGTACCACCGCCTCGGCGACAGCCACTAGGGCCAGCGCCGCGACCGCGATCGTCCAACCCACCCCTGCGCCGCCCTCCCGTCGGGAATCCTGAAGTGATGATGCCCCCTTATTACGAGAGCAGGTTCATTCGCGCCAACCATCCCGACCGCGCCCAGGCGATATGGCTGCGCTGGACGCTGCTACTGCCCGAGCCCGGCGTGCCGGTGGCCGACGTCTGGGTGATGACGTTCGACCCGGAGGGCGCCGGCAACCGCGCGCTGAAGGTGCCCCATCCGCTGCGGGCCGCCGACTACCGCGAGCACCCGTGGTCGGCCGGGATCGCCGACACGGCGATTGACGACGTGAGTGCCAGGGGGACCCTGGACGGCGCTCACTGGGACGTGACGATCACCCCGGGGGCCCAGCCCGCGGTCAAGCTGCTCACCGACCGGGCCTACCGGGCGAAATTCCCGACCGCCAAGACGCAGGTGCGCCATCCGTTGGCCCGGTTCGACGGGACCGTCGCCCTGGGCGAAACCGCGTTCACGCTCGAGTCGTGGACGGGCAGCGTCAACCACAATTGGGGCAGTAAGCACACCCCGGCCTATGCCTTCGGCCAGGTGTGCGGCTTCGACGGCCACCCGGACACCAGCCTGGAGGTGGTCACCGCCCGCGCGGGAATCGGGCCGCTGCGGCTGCCGGCGGCCACCTTGTTCGTGCTGCGGCACGAGGGCCGCGAGATCGCGGTGCGCTCGGTGCTCGCCGCCCGGCACACCACCGGATCCTACGAACCCTTCACCTGGTCGTTCGGCGGACGCGTCGACGGCGTGGAGCTGCGTGGCGAGATCCGCGCCGACCCGCGTGACGTGATCGGCCTGACCTACACCGACACCAACGGCGCTACCAAGTTCTGCTACAACTCGGCCCTGGCCGACTGCCGAATAACGTTGTCCGGCAACGGGTTTTATACAGAATTGAGGGCATCGCGGCGGGCGATGTTCGAGATCCTCACCAATCGGCCCCACGGCGCCGTGCCGCTGCTGGTGTAGCAGACTGGCGGCATGGCTATTCTCGCCGTCGGCAGCCTCGAACCGTCACTGGAGATGGAGCTGGCCGGCCGCTACCCGCTTCTCCGTGAGCCCGTGGCAGAGGTCACGGTCATCCTGTGCGGTGGGCGGCCCGGTGTGGACGCCGCGCTGATGGATGCGCTGCCGAACCTGGCCGCGATCGTGAACTTCGGCGCCGGAGTCGACGCCATCGACGTGCCCGCGGCGCGGCAGCGGGGGATCGGGGTCAGCAACACCCCTGATGTGCTCAACGACACGGTCGCCGATACCGCGCTCGGGCTGATCCTGGACACCATGCGCGGCTTCGGTGCGGCCGACCGCTATGTGCGGGCCGGGCGGTGGGCTGCCGAGGGGCCGTTTCCCTATACCCGGGATGTCAGCGGCAGCACGGTCGGCATTCTGGGGCTGGGTCGCATCGGCTCGGCGATTGCCACCCGGCTGCTCGGATTTGGTTGTGCCATCGCCTATCACAACCGCCACCCGGTCGCAGGCAGCCCGTACCGCTACGCCGCATCGCCGGTGGAACTGGCCGAATCGGTCGATGTCCTGGTGGTCGCCACCGCCGGCGGTCCAGACACCACCCGTCTGGTGGATCGCGCCGTCCTGACCGGGCTCGGCCCGCGGGGCTATCTGGTCAACATCGCTCGCGGCAGCGTCGTCGACCAGGACGCCCTGATCGACCTGCTCGCTTCCGGCGGGCTGGCCGGTGCGGGCCTGGACGTCTACGCCCATGAACCGCACGTGCCCGCCGTGCTGCGGGAACTGGACAATGTGGTGCTGCTTCCACACGTGGGCAGCGCGACGGCCCGGACACGGACGGCCATGGCCCGGCTGGCCGTGCGCAACCTGGAAGAGTTCCTGACAACCGGGCGGTTGGTCACACCGGTCAGCTAGTGACCCGACGTCACGTTGGGTCCGGCACGAAATGGGTGTCGGCGCCGGTCTTGAACACCACATAGGCGCGTTTCCACGGGGCGTCGTCGAGCAGGCGCCACTTGTGCCCGGTGCCGGTGTGGTCGACGGCAAGCAGGACGTCGCCGGGGTGAATGGTGAACGTCTCCCCGCCGACCGTGGTGAACTCCAGGACCCCAGACAAGGTGATGACGTACTGGGGGATCGGGTCGTTGTGCCAGTCGAACGACGAATGCGGCTCAGTTTCCTTGAACTGCACCGATTCCGCGTCGACCAGCGCCGCGTCGGCGATGCTGCCGCGCTCGACGTGGGAGTTGCCATCGGGGCCGGTGTAGAGGCGATAGGCTCGAATCACCGCTTCATCCTTCCGCTTCGCGGCGCGGGTGTCGACGGGCGCTCGGAAGCATCACAATGGACGTGGCCGGGCCGGTCCGATCATCAATCCACACAGGGAGACGCAGACGATGCAGGGGCTGTACGCGGTACTGGGAGCCACCGGCGCGCAGGGTGGTGCTGTCGTGGCGGCATTGCTCGAGCGAGGCGCACGAGTGCGGGGCATCAGCCGACGCACCGACTCGACCGCGGCCCGGCGCCTGAATGCGGCCGGCGTCGAGGTGGTAGCCGCCGACCTCTCCGACGAGGCATCGGTGGCAGCGGCGTTCGCCGGTGTCGACGGCGCATACACGCTGACCACACCGTTCGAGGATGGCCCGGCTGCAGAGGTGGCGCAGGGATCGACGATCATCGGCGCCGCGCTCGCCGCGCGGGTACCGCACCTGGTGTTCTCCTCGGTGGCCGACGCCGACCAGCGCACCGGCATTCCCCACTTCGACAGCAAGGCCGTGGTCGAGAAGGCGCTCGCGGAGTCCGGATTGTCCTACACCATCGTCGGGCCGACTTACTTCTACGACAACATTTTCGGTGGTATCGACAGCATCCGGACTGGGGTCCTCGAGCTTCCGTTGCCTGCCGATGTCGGCCTGCAGCAGCTGTCCCGGCGCGATCTCGGCCGCTTCGTAGCCGCCGTCCTCGCCGATCCCGGGCAGTTCCGCGGCGCCCGCATCGATATCGCCTCGGACAGCCCGACACCTCGAGAGATGGCGGCGGTGCTGGCCGGTGTCGTTGGACGGCCGATGAAGCTGGTCACCCATGATCCGGCAGATATCGGTTCGGCGGACATGCGGGCGATGTTCGGGTTCCTGGCGCGCGGCGGCTACACGGTTGACATCCCAGAGCTGCATGCCAGGTATCCGCAGATCGGTTGGCAGTCCTTTGCCGACTGGGTTGGCACCGATCTAGCCGGTCTACTGTGACCCTGCCGCGGTCCGCCGCGCGGGTAGTGGCGATGGGGGCGGCGGTACTCGTCACGGCGGCCTGCGGATCCGCGCCGACGGCAGCGCCCCCGCCATCCCAAGCTGTTGGGCCCCAGTATGATTCAGTGCACGTCTACGTCGCGCCCGAGCAGTTCGACAGCTTCGTCCACAGCTGGCTGGCCACGTTCGGCGGTACGTCCAAACCAGCGGGCGTAGTCGACGTCACGCCTACCGCGAGCCAGACCAAGTCCCAGCTGGTGCTATCGCCGGTGGGCACGCTGTCGGTGTTCGGATTCCTCACCCCCGCCCCTTATCCGTTCGGATCGGAGCGGACCGGTTGGCTGATGCGGGATTTCGACGCCGGAGTGCAGCAGGCGCGATCGAGCGGAGCGGTGCTGCAGGTCGCGCCATTCGACGACCCCATCGGGCGCGACGCGATCGTGACCTTTCCCGGCGGGATCAATGCGCAGCTGTACTGGCATAAAACCGCACCGTCCTATCCTGCGCTGCAGACGATTCCGGACAATCGGCTCTACCTCTCGCCGGACGCGGTAGCCGCCTTCCTCACGTCCTACCTCGGCTTCACCGGTGGCACGGTCACGGCTGACGATCCCAAGGCGGACGGCGCTGTCATCGGCAAGCCGGGCACCACCTTCCGCCAGATCCGTATCACCGCACCGTTCGGCAATACGGTCGTCTCGGTCACCGATGGGCACCTGCCCTACCCGTTCGGACGTGAGACAGCCGGGTACGCGGTCAATGATGTCGGCGCCACCGTCGGGAAAGCGGTCGCGGCGGGCGCCACGGTGCTGGTGCCCACCCGACAGGTCGGCGGCGTGGACAGTGCGGTGCTCGGCTTCCCCGGTGGCTACATCGCCGAAGTGCACCGTATCGCGTGAGACCCCGTTGCGGTGGGTGACGTCATTGCTGCCGGTGGTCTGCCCGCCGGACCAGGATGTCGCGCACCCAGATCGGCAGCACCAGCCCGACCGCCATGGCGGCGGTCACGCTGACCGCCACGGCACTGTCCGAGGCGGTGGCTGCGAGTAGTTCGGTGGAGGCGTTGGCCTGTAGCTGCAGGATGCCGCTGAGCGTCCGGAACACGTACATACCGGGAACCAGTGCGACCACGGCTGCGAAACCGATTGCGGCGAAGGGCATCCGCAAGAAGTGGGACAGCGGCACCAAGGTGATCCCGACCAGCAGGCAGGCGATCAGGGCGGCAGCCGCCACCCCGGTGCCGGCCACGCTCAGTGCCCACCAGTGAACGCCATGGGCGAGCATGCCGGCCAGCACCGGCCACACCATCATGCGATAGGGCATGGAGAAGTACACCGAGTACGACGCGGCAGCCACGGCCGCCGCGATGACGTCGACGGGTAAGGCCGCCGCCGCCACGCTGCCGGTGACGGGAAGCCCCTGGCCGCAGATGTGCAAACCGAAGATGAGGCCGGTGGCGATCGCCGTCAGGACCATCGCGGCATACCCTAATCGGGCCAGGCCCAGCGATATTCGCAACGAGATGAGGTCGAGCGCACCGTTGAGGATGTGCGGCCCCGGGACCAAGACCATGGCCGGGCACACCGCGACGACACCTGCCGACGCATCCAGGTGCAGTCGCACCGCAACGGCCCCGACAATGCCGGCCACCATTGCAGCGGCGAATGCCTGCACCAGGACCCCGACACCGTATCGGCCCAATGCGCGGCGAATCATCCCGCCCACGGCCGCGCTGGCCGCCGCAAGCGCTACCGCACGGGCATCCGCGGCACCGAAGATCACCGCCAGTGCACCGGCGCCGGTCGCGCAGGCCATGGCGAATGCCGCGGGATGGGCAGGCGGCAGGATCGCGGCGGCAGCGATACCGGTTCGCACCTCGGCGAGATCGAGGGGACCGTCCTCGGCGCGGTCGATGGTGCGCATCGCGGCCGAGACTCGGCGCATGTTGATCCCGGTCGGCGTCACGGCCGCCACCAGGGCCGGTGAGCGGTCCTGTGTGCCGTCCAGGATCAGTGCCGCCCACGAGGGGATCAGCACGCCGTGGACGCCCAGACCGGAGTTGAGCCGATCCACCGCGAGCAGCGTGGTGCTGGTGGATTGCCCGTTGTTCTGCAGGAGCACGGCGGCGTCGAGCACCGTGCGCAACGGGTCGGGTCGCTCGACCTGGTCACCGGTGTTCGGCTCACTCACGCGTGCCCCTCCCTAGAACGGCCCCACCATCGCGGACGGTACGACGATACGGTCGAAGTCCTCGGCGCTGATCAGTCCCGAGGCCAGCGCGGATTCTCGCAGTGTGCGCCCGGTCCGGTCGGCGTCATGGGCGATCGCCGATGCGTTGTCGTAGCCGATCACCGGGGACAGCGCCGTCACCAACATCAGGGAGCGGTCGACGAAATCGGTGATTTGCTTGCGGTTGACCTCGATACCCGCGATGCAGTACTCACGGAACTTCTCGCTGGCGTCGCCCAGGATGCGGGCCGAGTGCAGGAATCCGTTGATGATGATCGGCCGCATCGCGTTGAGCTGGAAGTTGCCCTGCGAGCCGGCAATGGCGAGTGCGGAATCGTCGGCGATGACCTGGATACAGACCATCACCATGGCCTCACACTGGGTGGGATTGACCTTGCCCGGCATGATCGAGCTGCCGGGCTCGTTGGCGGGCAGCCGGAGTTCGGCGAGCCCGGCACGCGGGCCGGACGCCAGCCAGCGGATATCGTTGGCGATCTTCATCAACGCCACTGCGAGCCCGCGCAGGGCCGCGCTCGCGGCCACAATGCCGTCCAGGCCCCCGAGCGCTTCGAACTTGTTGGCAGCGGTCACGAATGGCTTGCCGGTCAGCGCGGCGATCTCGGTCGCGATGTCCGGCCCGAAGTCGTGGGGTGCGTTGAGTCCGGTGCCGACGGCCGTGCCACCGGCGGCCAGCCGGTAGAGCTCGTGCTGGGCGTCCTCGACCCGGCCGATGGCGGTGTCCAGTTGGGCCGCCCACCCGGACCACTCCTGGCCTACGGTCAGCGGGACGGCGTCCTCGAGGTGTGTGCGCCCGATCTTGACCAGGTCGTTCCATTGCGCACCGGTCGTGGAGATCGCCGACTGCAGCGCCTTCAGCCGCGGCAGCAGGCGGTCCTGGATCTCCAGGACCGCGGCGATGTTCATGGCCGTCGGGAAGGTGTCGTTGGACGATTGCCCCATGTTGACGTCGTCGTTGGGATGAATTGGCTTCTTGGAGCCCAGTTCCCCGCCGAGCAGCTGAATGGCGCGGTTGCCGATCACCTCGTTGACGTTCATGTTGGACTGCGTTCCCGAGCCGGTCTGGAAGACGTACAGCGGGAAATTCTCGTCGAGTTTCGTGCCGATCACTTCGTCGCAGACCTTGCTGATGACGTCGGCCTTCCACTGGGGCAGCCGGCCCGCGCGGGCGTTGACCCGAGCCGCTGCCTTCTTGACGTAGCCGTAGGCGTGGTAGACCTCCTTCGGCATCCGGTCGTTACCGATGGAGAAGTGGATCAGGGACCGTTGGGTCTGGGCTCCCCAGTAGCGGCCGGCAGGCACGTCGATGGTGCCCATCGAGTCCGATTCGGTGCGGGTCCCCGTCGCGTCGATGCCTATCGGGATGTCCAGGATCTGCGGGTCAGCCGGTGTCATGGCGACATCCTTTCTGCGGGGCGATGATTGGGGCGAGCGGTCAGTCGAGGACGCCATGGTGCAGCTGTGCCGCCAGGTCGGTGTTGGAGCGGTAGTCGACGCGGACGTCGATGATCGTGATGCCCGGATTCTCCAGCGACTGCGTGAACGCGTTCTCGAAGTCGTGCAGGTTGTCCACCCGAACCCCGGTTGCGCCGAACGCCGCGGCATAGTGCGCGATGTCGTAGTCGCCGAGTTGCACCCCGGACTCACGGCCGTATTTCAGCTTTTCCTGGAAACCCACCATGTCGTAGGTGTTGTCGCGCATGAGGACGTGGGTGAAACGCACCCCCAGCCGGGTTGCCGTCTCCAATTCCTGTGCGCTGAAAAGGAATCCGCCGTCACCGGAGATCGACACCGGGTGACTGTCCGGGCGTACCAGGGCGGCCGCGATGGCCCATGGCAGCGCGACCCCCAAAGTCTGTTGCCCGTTGGAGAACAGCAGCCGCCGCGGACCGTACGCACGAAGGTGGCGGGCGGTGTAGATGTAGTTCGATCCGATATCGCAGGCGACGGTGGTCTCGTCGTCGATGAGGTCCCGAATCTTCAGGACCAGCGCCGCGGGGTTGACGCCGGCTTCGGAATCGGGGTAGGCGGCGGCGTCCTCGTCGATGCCGGCCAGCGCGGCTCGTTGCTCGTCGACGATCGCGGCGGCGGACTCGGACAGGGTCAGCCCGGCGAGCGCGGGCTGCAATGCCCGGACGGTGGCTTCGATGTCGCCGCGGAGTTCGAGCGTGGGTTGGTAGTGCGTGTCGATGTCCGCGGCGATCTCGTCAAGGTGGACGAGGGTGCGGGCCGGGTCGCTGTTCCACAACCGGGGGTCGTACTCGACGGGGTCGAAGCCGACGGTCACGACGACATCGGCGCGATCGAGCAAGATGTCACCGGGCTGATTGCGGAACAGGCCAACGCGACCGAGGTAGTGCTCCTCAAGGGTGCGTGACACCACACCGGCCGCCTGAAACGTCTCGACCACGGGTAGTTCGGTGACGCTGAGCAGGTCCCGCAGCGCCGCGCACGCACCGGGGTCGCCCCCGCGCATGCCGACCAGCACGAGCGGCAGCCGGGCTTTGCGGATGAGGTCGCCTGCCTGCGAAATCTGTTCGAGTGCAGCGGCGCCAAGCCGCGGAGCCGGGGCCGGCGTGGCGATCACGGACGTGGTCGCTTCGGCCGCCACATCGGATGGGATCACCACCGCGGCAGCACCGTGCGGCACCGTGGTGGCCGCGCGCAGCGCATTGGTGACCGCCTCGGATGCGTTGTCCGGGTGCGTGACCTCGCCGGTGTACTTCGTAACCGTGGCCAGCAATGCGGCGGCGTTCATCGACTGATGGGTTCGCTTGAGGCGGTCGTCCCGACCGACCGATCCGCAGATCGCGATCATCGGGTCCTGCTCGGTGTTCGCGGTCACCAGTGCGGTGGCCAGATTCGTCGTGCCCGGGCCGGATGTCACCAACGCCACGCCCGGGATGCCGGTGAGCCGGCCCACGGCGGCGGCCATGAAGCCGGCATTCTGTTCGTGGCGGCACACCACCAGCTGCGGCCCGCCGTCGCTGAGGGCGTCGAAGACCGCATCGATCTTGGCTCCGGGGATGCCGAAGATGTAGCGGACCCCGAACGCCGACAGTGTGTCGACCACTCGCTGTGCGGAACGTCTCGGCGTATCCACGTCATCCCCCTTCGGTCCGGCGGATCTGTCCGTCGGCGTCGACATCGGTCAGATCGGCCTGCTCGAACTGCGGTGTCCGAGGCAGGCTGAGGTGAAGCTCCGAGCCGACGCTGATGTCGACGGTGCCGCGCAGCAGCCGGTAGTCCAGCGCGTGGCCGCCGCGGGTGCGGCCGGCGTCGATGAAGTGCGCGTGATACCCGGCCACCGAAATGCCCTGTACCCATTGCGGCATCCGGAACCCGGCCAGCGTTCCGCCGATATCGGTGAAGGCAACCTCATGCTGATCATGGGTGGCCTCGGTGAACGGCCGGTAGGGCGGTTCTTGCCGGCTGACCGTGCGGGTGCGCATGATCTCGAACACACCGTTCACCCGGACGGTCACCATCAGGTTGGGGCTGCCCACCGCTGCGTCGATGAGGGCGGTGACCTGTGCGCGATCGTGTGCCTGGGTCACCTCGATGGTCTGCTGGGGCCGGAATCGGGTCACCACCGCGAAGGGAACGAGTTCGTCTGCACCTGCCGGGGTTGCGCTGCCATCCGAGCGCAGCTGGTAGCACACCGAGTCGAGCATCAATAGTTCGCCGTCGAGACCGTTGAAGGTGCCTAGGCCGAAATCCCCGTGGCTCAACAACTTTCGGATGGTCACGTCGCCGTCGTAGATGCCGCCCAGCAGGGCCTCCATCGTCGCGATCTGGTAGATCTGGTTGACCTCTTCGGGGCCCATGCCTCGATCTTTCCCCAGACGCGCGCCCGGTGCACCGTCGCCAACCCCACTCGGGGTTTCCCCCGATCACCATTGCGCGACAGGTGCTCGTTTGGTATTCGCGCGCAGTGCGGTCAGCCGGTGACGAACGAGACGACGGCCTGACTGAAGGCGTCGTTGTCGTCGCCGGCGGCGGTGTGGCCGGCGTCGGCGAGCTCGACGAACTCCGCCCGTGGCACCTTGGCCAGGAAGTCCGCGACGCCCTCGCTGCTCACCACGTCGGAGAGCTTGCCGCGGATCAGCAGGATTGGAATGGTCAGGTTGACCGCGGCCTGCTCGAGGCGATCCACCTGGACGAAGGGGTCGTCCTGGCCGGAGGGGGCGGTGAGGAACGCCGGATCCCAGTGCCAGTACCACCGGCCATTGCGGTGCCGCAGGTTCTTCTTCAGGCCGTCGAGGTTCCTCGGCCGCTTGCGGTGCGGCAGGTAGGTGGCGATGGCGTCGGCGGCCTCTTCCAGCGTGTCGAACCCGTGAACATGGCTGAACATGAAGTCGCGGATGCGGGCAGTGCCTTCGTGCTCGACCCGCGGCACGACGTCGACGAGGACGAGTTTGGTCACCGTCTGCGGCCCGGCCTTCTCGGCCACATGGATGCCCGTCAGCCCGCCCATGCTGGCCCCGATCAGTACCACCGGTCGGCCGATCTGCTCGAGCACCAGCAGCACGTCGGTGCTCAGCGTGTCGACGGAGTATTCGCCGTTGGGGGCGCGGTCGCTGTCACCGTGCCCGCGGGCGTCGAGCGCGACCACGTGGAAACCGGCTTCTGCCAGCACCTGACCGGTGTTCTTCCACGAGAAGCGGTTCTGCCCGCCGCCGTGCAGCATCAGGATTGTGGGCTGCTCGGCCGCGGCGGGTGCCCCGCGGCTCCACTCGTCGGCCACCAGGGCGAGATCCTTGTCACCGCGGAACTCGACGGTCTGCGGACCGCTCTTCGTGTTGCTCACGGGCATCCTCTCGACCGAACCTGGAAAGCACGTTACCTACCGATGTGCGCGAAGACGTGTCCACCCCGGCGCGCGCGGGGCGCCTGCAGTACCCGTGACGGCTTTCACAGTGGTTACCGGTAGCCTTTCGCTCCAAGTGCGGGTGAATCGGCCCGTACCGCCGCAGAGGAGAGATATGGCTGACGAGCCTGCCGTGCCCGAGGATGAGGCCGGCACCGCAGTCGACGCCGAAGCAGAAGCTGCCGACTACGCAGACGAGACGGTCGCCGACGACGCACCAGACGACTCACCGACGGAAGAAGCTTCGAAATCGGAGCGCTCGCACGTGCGGCTGGCGCTGATCGTCGGGGTGGCGGTCGTCGTCGCCCTTGGCGCGCTGACCGGGTGGCTGGGCTACCGGGCCTACGAGATCCGCACCGCAGATCAGCTCGACGAGCTGCTGGTCAGCGTCGGTCGCCAGGGCGCGATCAACCTGACCACCATCAACTTCGAGCACGCTGAGGCCGACGTGCAGCGCATCCTCGACTCGGCTACCGACCAGTTCTACGACGACTTCGCCAAGCGGTCGCAGCCCTTCGTCGAAGTCGTCAAGCAGGCGCAATCCAAGTCGGTGGGCACCGTCACCGAGGCCGGGCTGGAGTCGGTGACCGGCACCGAGGGGCAGGTGCTGGTCGCGGTCACCGTGCAGACCTCTAATCGTGGTGCGGCAGAACAACAACCGCGGTCGTGGCGGATGCGGCTGACAGTCAAGAAGACCGGCAACGACGAAGCGAAGGTTTCGAAAGTGGAGTTCGTACCGTGACGACTGACGACAAGCCCGACACCCCCGATCCCGAGGTTGTCGAAACGGAGACCACCGCGGTCGAACTCACCGACAGCGAGCCGGACAACAGCCCGGCCGCGGCGCCGAAGCGGCGCTTCAGCCTGGCCCGGGCGGTGGCCTTCGGCGTACTGCCGATCCTGGCGTTACTCCTGGCCGCCGGGGCGGGATTCCTGAAGTGGCAGGACTCCTCGCGCCGGGACGCCGACACCGCCCGCATCGAGTCCGTCCAGGCCGCCAAGGACTCCACCGTCGCCCTGCTGAGCTACAAGCCCGACACCGTCGAGAAAGATCTCGGCGCCGCTCGCGACCGGCTGACCGGGAGCTTCCTGGACGCCTACACCCAGCTGGTGAACACCGTCGTCATCCCCGGCGCCAAGGAGAAGAAGATCTCCGCGGTGGCGCAGGTGCCGGCGGCCGCATCGGTGTCGGCCAAGCCCGACCATGCGGTGGTGCTGCTGTTCGTCGACCAGACCGTCGTCGTCGGCTCCGACGCGCCGACCAACACCGCCTCCAGCGTCCGGGTGACCCTGGAGAAGGTCGGGAGTCGCTGGCTGATCTCCGGTTTCGATCCGATCTAGCCCGGGGGGGCCATGACTGAACCACGCTGGCTTGACGTCTCAACGCCGGCAGTCCAGCTTCGCGCGCTCACCTGGGGCCCGGCAGACGGCCCGATCGCCTTGTGTCTGCACGGTTTTCCCGACACCGCATGGGGCTTTCGCAAGCTGGCGCCGCATCTGGTGGCCGCCGGATACCGCGTCATCGCCCCGTTCATGCGCGGCTACGTGCCGTCGTCGATCCCGACCGACGGTAGCTATCACATCGGGGCGCTGATGGACGATGCGCTGCAGGTACGTGCCGCCAGCGAGCCCACCGACCGCGACGTGGTCATCGGCCACGACTGGGGTGCGATCGCCGCCACCGGGCTGGCCGCCATGCCGGACAGCCCGTTCACCAAGGCAGTCATCATGTCGGTGCCGCCGTCGGCGGCGCTGCGCGGACCGGGCGGCCCGGTGGCCAACCGGGGTCGTCTGCTGAGGTTGCTGCCCGCTCAGGTTCTGCGCAGCTGGTATATCACCTATTTCCAGCTGCCGGTCCTGCCGGAACGCTCGTCGTCCTGGATCGTTCCGCTGCTGTGGCGGCACTGGTCACCCGGTTACGACGCGACCGAGGACCTGCGCCGCGTCGACGCCGCGATCGGTGTCGCGCCACGCTGGCGCGCCGCGTTGGGGCCGTATCGGGCGACCATCCGCAACACCCGCCCGCCGGCCCGTTACACCGAGCTGCACCGGTGGTGGACCGAACCACCGCGGTTGCCCACCCTGTACCTGCACGGCAACGACGACGGATGCATGACAGCGGAATTCACGCCCTGGGTGTGCGACGTGCTGCCAGCCGGAAGTGACGTCGCGATCGTCGAGCACGCTGGGCATTTCCTGCAGCTCGAGCAGCCCGACGCGGTCGGCCGGCGGATCACCGACTTCCTGGCCGCTACTTCTTGAGCCCCGGGTGGGTGCGGGCCAGCAGAGCCATGACGGCGGTGGACGCGCAGATGTTGTGGATCTCGGCCACGATTCCCAACGATCAGTTCCTGCTGTATGCCTTCGACGGTGCGCTCGGCGACCCCGGCGCGGTCGTCGGCGAGCTGCGCCGCCGGGCTCAGGCCTGCGACGAGCTCCGCCTGCGGGTGGTCGAGCAGGGCGCGCTGCGCTACCCGCGCTGGCAACGCGGTGCGGTGGGCGATGATCAGTTCGCCGTGCACGGGACTGGTGGACTTGACTGGGCGGGCTGCCTGGACGAGACGGGCAGACTCACGCACGATCAGCTCGACCTTCACCACATGAGTTGGCGCGCACACATTTTCCCGCGGGTAGCCGGTGTTCCGGGTGTGGACGGCGCCGGTTCGGTGGTGGTGGTGCAGATCGGCCACGCCCTCGGTGACGGTAACCGCTCGGCCGCGCTGGCCGGTGTGCTGCTGGGGCGTTCGTGGCCGGTGCCCGTGCCCGCCGGGGCGCGCCGCGGGTTCCTGCCGATACGCGCTGTCGCGGCCGCGCGCGCTCACCGCCGGTTGGTCCGCGACATCGAGGCCGGGCTCATGCCGCCACCCATGCCGCCGCGCCCGGTGCTCAGCGTCAATCAACGACCCCGTGCCGTCCCGGTGATCCGGACGATCGCGCTGCGCCGTGACCAGCTGGGTGGGCCGACGGTGACCGTCGCGGCGCTGGCGGTGATCGGCGAGGCGCTGGCGGGCTATCTGGTTCGGCGCGGTGAGGACCCGTCCCGGCTCGGTGCCGAAGTGCCGATGGCTGGTGCGGATCGCGCGTTGGCGCACAACAATTTTCGCAACGTCGGCATCGGGCTGTATCCCGATCTGGAGCGGCCCGGCCGGGCGGCGGCCATCGCCGGCGACCTGGCGGTGCAGCGCCGGCGCGGACAGCATCCGGCGATGCGCACGTCGGCGGCCTCCTTCGCGGCGGTGCCGGCGCCGCTGCTGCGCTGGGGAGTGGGGCAGCTCGACGCCGATGCGCGCTCGGACACCGTCACCGGCAACACCGTGGTGTCGAGTGTGAACCGCGGACCGGCCGACCTGTCGGTGGGCGGGTGCCCGGTGGTGCTCACCGCGGGATTTCCCGGGCTGTCCCCGATGATGAGCCTGACCCACGGCGTGCACGGCATCGGCAAGACGATCGCGCTGAGCGTGCACGCCGATCCGGGCAACGTCGACGTCGACGACTATCTGGCGGGGTTGCGGGCCGCGCTGGACGTCTGAAAGTCGGCGGCGGTCACGCCCTGATCGGTGCAGTGATCTAGATTATCGAAGTGGCTGCATACGATCTCGGACTGTTGATCCTGCGATTGGTACTCGGCCTGACGATGGCCGCCCACGGCTACAACAAGTTCTTCGGCGGCGGGCGGATCGCAGGCACTGCGGGCTGGTTCGAGAGCATCGGCATGAAGCCGGGCACCTTCCACGCTCGGGTCGCGGCGAGCACCGAGATGGCTGCCGGGCTGGGTCTGGCGGCGGGCTTGCTCACTCCGGTGCCGGCCGCCGGCTTCGTGGCCCTGATGGTGGTCGCGGCCTGGACCGTGCACCGGCACAACGGCTTCTTCATCGTCAAGGAAGGCTGGGAGTACAACCTGGTGCTGGCCGCCTCGGCCGTCGCGCTGGCCGCGACCGGGGCCGGGAAGCTGAGCCTGGACTACGCCCTGTTCTCCGGTACCGGGCTCTACGGCCTGCTGCACGGTTGGTGCGGCCTGGCCATCGCGGTGGCGCTCGGCCTGGGCGGCGGCATCGGCCAGTTGGCGATCTTCTACCGGCCCCCGGCCAAGGCCTGAGCTAACCGCGGGGAATTTCTTCCGCCAGACTAGAACACGTTCTAGTCTGGCGGACATGGGATTTCTGAAGCAGGAAACACCCGTCATCGATTTCGAGACGTGGAGCCGCGGCACGCGTGCGGAGAAGATCAAACCGATGGCGCGGCACTGGGCCGAGGTGGGCTTCGGGACGCCGGTGGCCCTGCACCTGTTCTACGTCGTGAAGATCCTGCTGTACATCTTCGTCGGCGCGCTGTTCGGTCTGGCGACCGCGGGCATCGACGGGCTGACCAACATCGGGTCGTGGTGGTCGGAGCCGATCGTGTTCGAGAAGGCCGTGCTCTACACGATGCTCTTCGAGGTCGTCGGCCTCGGCTGCGGCTTCGGGCCGCTCAACAACCGATTCTTCCCGCCGATGGGTTCGATCCTATATTGGTTGCGGCCCAAGACAATCCGGCTGCCACCGTGGCCCAACCGGGTGCCGCTGACCAAGGGGGACACCCGCGGCCCGGTCGATGTCGCGCTCTACGGGGCGCTGATCGTGATGCTGGTGGTCGCGCTGTTCTCCAATGGCACTGGGCCCATTCCGGAGCTGGGCACCACGGTGGGGCTACTGCCCACCTGGCAGATCGTCGCGATCCTGGCGCTGCTGGCGCTGGCCGGCCTGCGCGACAAGGTGATCTTCCTGGCCGCGCGCGGCGAGGTGTACGGCGCCTTCGCGGTTGCGTTCCTATTCGCCGGGGCGGACATCATCGTCGCCGCAAAGCTGGTGTGCATGGTGATCTGGATCGGCGCGGCGACCTCCAAACTCACCCGGCACTTCCCGTTCGTCATCTCCACGATGATGTCCAACAGCCCGGTGATGCGCCCGAAGTTCCTCAAGCGGATGTTCTTCGCGCGCTTCCCCGACGACCTCCGGCCCGGGCGGATGTCGCACGTCTTGGCCCATATCAGCACGGCCATCGAGGCGCTGGTGCCGCTGGCGCTGTTCTTCTCCCACGGCGGCTGGCCGACTGCGGTCGCCGCCTTCGTGATGGTCTGCTTCCACCTGGGGATCCTGTCGGCCATCCCGATGGGTGTGCCGCTGGAGTGGAACGTCTTCATGATCTTCTCGGTGCTGTCGCTGTTCGTCGCGCACGCCGGAATCGGCATCACCGACATCACGACGCCGTGGCCGATCGTGCTGTTCCTGGTGCTCGCGGGCACGGTGGCGATCGGAAACATGTTCCCGCGCAAGGTGTCCTTCCTGCCGGGCATGCGCTACTACGCCGGCAACTGGGACACGACCCTGTGGTGCGTGAAGCCGTCGGCCGAGGCGAAGATCGAGAAGAACCTGGTGTCGATCGCCAACATGCCGGCCGCCCAACTGGAGAAGTTCTACGGCAGCAAAGAGGCCGCCCAGATCCCGATCTACATGGGGTATGCGTTCCGGGCGTTCAACACCCATGGCAAGGCGCTGTTCACCCTGGCGCACCGCGCCATGGCTTATGGCAGCGACGACGTCGACGAAGAGGCCTACTCCATCACCGACGGAGAACGCATCTGCAGCATGGCCCTCGGCTGGAACTTCGGCGACGGGCACATGCATAACGAGCAGCTCATCGCCGCGATGCAGGAGCGCTGCCAGTTCGAACCCGGTGAGGTCAGGGTGGTGTTGCTCGACGCTCAGCCCCTCCACAAGCAGCGCCAGGACTACCGGCTCGTCGACGCCGCCACCGGCCAGTTTGAGACCGGCTATGTCGCTGTCTGCGACATGGTCGCGCGCCAGCCCTGGGACGACACCCTGCCGGTGCACGTCACCGGGGGGCGGTAGGCGACTGACCGAACGGTTGGTTGACCCCGCTGTGGGGTGGTCTGAGGTTCGGTGCTAAGAATCGAAGACCAGTTAATTCGTCTCACCAAAGGAGAAGGTCGATGGCTGAAGCGGTCATTGTCGAGGCTGTGCGTTCACCAGTCGGCAAGCGCAATGGCGGACTGTCCGGAGTCCACCCCGCCGAGCTGTCGGCCCAGGTGCTCAACGGCTTGGCCGAGCGGGCCGGCATCGATCCCGAGATCGTCGACGACGTCATCTGGGGTTGCGTCATGCAGGCCGGGGAACAGGCCCTCGATATTGCCCGCACCGCAGTGCTGACCGCCGGCTGGCCCGAGACCGTCCCCGGGGTGACCGTGGACCGCCAGTGCGGCTCCAGCCAGCAGTCCGTGCACTTCGCCGCCGCCGGCGTGGTGGCCGGCCACTACGACGTCGTCGTCGCCGGCGGTGTCGAGTCGATGTCGCGCACCCCGATGGGCGCATCGCTGGCCAACGGGGGCAATCCCTACTCGGCCAGCTTCAAGAGCCGCTACGACCGCACGCCCAACCAGGGTGTCGGCGCGGAGATGATGGCCGAGCGGTGGGGCTTCGACCGGACCGCACTCGATCAGTTCTCCCTCGATTCTCACGAGAAGGCTGCTGCGGCACAGGATGCCGGCGCCTTCGAGGACCAGATCGTGGGCATCAAGGATGCCGACGGCAACCTCGTGGTCAAGGACGAGGGAATCCGCCGCGGCGGAACCCTCGAGAAGATGGCTGCCATCAAGCCGGCCTTCAAGGAGGACGGTGTTATCCACGCGGGTAACGCGTCGCAGATCTCCGACGGCTCGGCCGCGCTGCTGTTCATGTCGGCGGAGAAGGCCAAATCGTTGGGCCTCAAGCCGCTTGCCCGGGTACATACCGCGGTGCTGGCCGGCGCCGACCCGGTGATCATGCTGAGCGCGCCGATCCCGGCCACCCAGAAGGCACTTCAGCGATCCGGCCTCACCGTCGACGACATCGGCGCCTTCGAGGTCAACGAGGCGTTCGCCCCGGTTCCGCTGGCCTGGCTCAAGGAGATCGGCGCCGACGAGAAGAAGCTCAACCCCAACGGCGGTGCGATCGCGCTCGGCCACCCGCTCGGCGGCTCCGGTGCGCGGATCATGACCACGCTGCTGTACCACATGCGGGACAACGGGATTCGCTACGGCTTGCAGACGATGTGCGAAGGCGGCGGCCAGGCCAACGCCACGATCCTCGAGCTGCTGTAGTGACTGACGTCGAGACCCCCGCCGCTCTCACCGAGCGGCGGGGCAACGTCCTGCTCGTCACCATCAACCGGCCCGATGCCCGCAATGCGGTCAACGGCGCCGTGAGCACCGCCGTCGGCGACGCGCTTGCGCGCGCCCAGGATGACCCCGACGTCTGGGTCGTGGTGATCACCGGAGCCGGTGACAAGTCGTTCTGCGCGGGAGCGGACCTCAAGGCGATCTCGCGGCGGGAGAATCTCTTTCATCCGCAGCATCCCGAATGGGGATTCGCCGGCTACGTACGGCACTTCATCGACAAGCCGACCATCGCGGCGGTGAACGGCACCGCGCTGGGCGGCGGCACCGAGCTGGCGTTGGCCAGTGACCTTGTCGTCGCCGAGCAGAGCGCGAAGTTCGGGCTGCCCGAGGTCAAGCGCGGTCTGGTCGCCGCGGCCGGCGGGGTGTTCCGCATCGTCGAGCAGCTGCCCCGCAAGGTCGCCATGCAGCTGCTGTTCACCGGCGAGCCGATCACCGCGGCCGAGGCACTCACGTGGGGCCTGATCAACGAGGTCGTGCCCGACGGCACGGCGGTCGAGGCCGCGCTGGCTCTGGCGAACCGGATCACCGTCAACGCACCGCTGGCCGTGCAGGCCAGCAAGCGCGTCGCGGTCGGTGCCGATGACGGGACCATCACCGCCGACGAGGCCGGCTGGACCCGCACCATGCGCGAGCTCGGCCCGCTGATGAAATCCGAGGACGCCAAGGAGGGCCCGCTGGCCTTCGCCGAGAAACGCCAGCCGGTCTGGAAGGCGCGCTGAACCCGGCCGGGCCGGGCGCCCGAAACTAGGCGCTCGGCGCGGCGGAGGTCGGCGCGGCGGAGGTTGGCGTCGTCGAGGTGGTTGACGCGCTGGTGGTCGATGTGGGCGTCGTCGCATTGGGCTGCGGCGCATCGGCCGGGTTGAGCACCGTGTCGATCATGTAGATGTAGGCGGCCCGCGTGGTGTAGCCGCACACCACCTTGACGGTGTCGTTGATCTTGATGTCGCCGCCCTTGCCGGTCACGTTCACCGTGCTGCCCTGCTGCGTCGGCATCTTGCCGTGCAGGTCGTCGGGGCCGAGGTAGCCGAGCACCAGGTGGTAGAAGAGCGTCGACGTCAGCAGCGCGGGGTCGCCCTTCAGCTGGGCCAGCGTTGCCGGATCCAGTTTGGCGAACGCGTCGTTCGTGGGCGCGAAGACCACGTACGGGCCGCCGTCGATCACGCTGGTGATGTTGACGGCCGGGTTGAGCCCGCCGGAGATCGCCGCGCTGAAGGTGCTCAGGTCCGGGTTGGCGGCGATGGCCGCAGTCGCCGTCTGGTTGCCCATGCTGGCAAACGAGCCGGGCCCGGAGGGGATCTTGTTCTTGTAGGCGTCGCAGCCCGAGCCCTGCGGGTCGGGTAGCTGGCTCATGCTCGGCGCGGGGATCTCCGACGTCGTCGGCGCCGCCGAGGTGGTGGTCGTCGTCGGATCGGCGTAGGCCTGCACAGCTGTCGGGATGGCGACGGCGATCGCGGCGAGGGCTGCTGCAACGCCCAGGGTCTTGGTACGAGTGCTCACTTCGGCTCCTTGAGTCTTCAGTGGAGTGGGCATATCGCGGCTCCCCGGGTGCCGCGACGCCGGACGAATCGTACTTGCAGCAAAGCCTCTGCCTCAAAGCGAGGTCGAAA
Source organism: Mycolicibacterium sp. CH28 (assembly GCF_004745805.1). Taxonomy (GTDB): domain Bacteria; phylum Actinomycetota; class Actinomycetes; order Mycobacteriales; family Mycobacteriaceae; genus Mycobacterium. The sequence continues at coordinate 335,576 of NZ_SRLQ01000014.1, forward strand.
GGCCAGTTCAGGGGCCTGCATGTCGGACAGGCCGGTCCGACCCGACGGGGAAGCCGCAGCGCCTCCACCTACGATGACGGCCATGGCCGAGCCACTGATCATGTCCGTCGCCGGGCGCGCCCCCGAACTGCATCCCGAGTCCTGGGTCGCCCCCAACGCGGCGGTGATCGGCCGGGTGGTGCTCGGTTCGCGGGCCAGCGTCTGGTACTCGGCGACGCTGCGCGCCGAAGCCGAGTCGATCGAGGTCGGTGTGGGCAGCAATATCCAGGACGGGGCCACCGTGCACGTCGACCCGGGGTTCCCGGCCCGGATCGGCAGCGGGGTGACGGTAGGGCACAACGCGGTGTTGCACGGCTGCACGGTCGAGGACGGCGCCCTGGTCGGGATGGGCGCGATCGTGCTCAACGGGGCGGTGATCGGGGCAGGTTCGATCGTCGCGGCCGGCGCAGTGGTGCCGCAGGGCATGGTCGTGCCGCCCGGCTCGCTGGTGGCCGGGGTGCCGGCCAAGGTCCGGCGCGAGCTCAGCGAGGACGAGCTGGCCGGCAACCGCACCAATGCTGCGGTCTACGAACACCTCATCGACCTGCATCGCGCCAGCGAGGGACCCATCTCACAGTGACGTCAGGTTTGCGTCACCTCCAGACGGCGGATGTTTCGTACCGTGGAGGCAATGCGGATTCTGGTCACCGGTGCTACCGGATATGTCGGTTCCCGCCTGGTCGACCAGGGGCGTGACATCGTCGCGGCCACCCGCGACCCGCTGCGCACCGGCCCGGATCTGCTGGTGAAGGCCCACCGCCCATGACGGTGCTCACCGAAATCCGCGAGGCGGCGGCCAAAGTCGCTGTGCCGCATCAGGAATGGCCGTCAGTGGTACGACGGCGCCGGATTGTGGTGTGCGTCGTGATGGTTGTCGGTGCGGCGTTGCTCGGCTACTCACTGACCCGCACACCCGGTGACGCGACGTTCTACTGGCTGACGCTGGGCCTGGCGGCGGTGTGGGCGCTGGGCACGGTGCTGTCCGGCCCGGTGCATCTGGGCTGTATCCGGTGGCGCGGGCGCAACCAGCGTCCCGTCCTGACCGGGCTTGTGGTCGGGCTGGCGCTCGGTGGGGTGTTCGTGACGGGCGCCCTGGTGGCCCGTGAGATCGGGCCGGTGGCCGAGCGGATCACCCGGGTGCTCGAGTTCGCCAACCACGGCAGTCTGCTCCTGGTCGTGACGATCACCCTGGTGAACGGATTCGCCGAGGAGCTGTTCTTCCGCGGCGCCCTCTACACCGCACTGGGCGGGTTCCACCCGGTGCTCATCTCCACCATGCTCTACGCGGTGGTCACCTCGGCCAGCGGCAACCCGATGCTGGGCTTCGCCGCGATCGTCCTCGGCACGGTGTGCGGGTGGGAACGCCGAGCCACCGGCGGAGTGCTGGCACCCGTACTCACCCATGTGGTGTGGGGGTTGATCATGGTGCTGGCACTGCCGCCGATGTTCGGGTTGTGGGGTTAGCGCAGCGGGTGGTCGATCTCGTCGCGCGGCATCCGGGCCGCGACGAGCGCGATCGCGGCCAGTGCCATCGGTGCGACACCGGCCACGGCGAAGATGAGCTCCACCGGCACCACCTTCGACAGCGGGCCCGCGACGGCCATCGACACCGGCATGAACGCCAGCGAGACGAAGAAGTCCAGGCTTGACACCCGGCCCAGCATCTCCGGCGGTACCCGCCGCTGCAGCAACGTGCCCCAGATGACCATGCCCGCCCCATCGGTGACCCCGACCACGAACAGCGCAACCATCATCACCGGCAGCGAGGACGTCGACCCCACGATCACCAGCGGCAGCGAGCCCAGCCCCCACATCGTCATCATGACCGTGAGATAGCGGCGGGGCAGCCGCCGAGAGGACACCGCCAGCGCGCCAAGCGCGCTGCCGAGCCCGAAGGCCGCGAGCAGCAGGCCGTACACCTGCTCGCCGTGGGCGAACCGGTTGCGCGCGATGAACGGCAGGAGCACCTCGATCGGGCCCAGCGCCAGGAACACCCAGGTGCTGGCGAACAGCAGCGTCCAGCGCAGCCATGCGGTGTGGACCACGAAACTCAGGCCGTTCCGCAGATCTGTGAGGGGATGCGGTTTTTCGCGCTCGACGGCCATGACGATGTGGTCGCCGTCGCCCGGACGCATCGCGACCAACAGGGTCAGCCCGACCGCAAAGAGGACGGCCACCGTCACCGTGCCCAGGGCGGGGAAGGTGAGTCCGATCAGGACACCGGCGACGGCAGGCCCGATCGCCTGTTGCAGGGTCGGGCGGATCGCGCCCTCGACACCGTTGGCGGCCAGCAGATGACTGGCCGGCAGGATCCGCGGCAGGTATGCGCTGTAGGCCGGGAAGAAGAACGCCGCGCCGACGCCGAGCACGGTTGCCGCGACGGCCATGTGCCACAACCGCAGTTCGCCGAGCAGACCGAGGACCGCCACCGTGCCGGTGGCGGCGACGTTGGCCGTCTCGACGGCGATGATGATGGCTCGCTGCGGGGCACGGTCGGCCACGATGCCGCCGACCAGGATGAAGGCCAGCATGCCGACGCCCATGCAGGCGGCCACCAGCGAGAGCGCCGCGGGGTCGTCGGCTAGGGCGATGACCTGAAGGGCCATCACGACGGTCCACATACCCTCGGCGAACAGCGATATCGACATCGCCGAGATGAGCAGGCGATACTCGCGGTACTCGAAGGGCGCGAGCACGCGCCAGCGGCCGGTGGTCATCTCCGGCTCGCCGACATCGCAGGGCGTACTCATAGGCTCGATGCTCCCTGACGGATCACGGCCGAGTCCAATGAATTTCTGAATGCCCGGGCTGGCCTCGGCGGGCTAGGAGTCAGTGAAGCTCGGCGACCGGTGCTCCTGGAAGGCCTTGGTGCCCTCGTGAAAATCCTTCGACGCCAACAAGATCAGCTGCCCGTCTGATTCCCGGCCGATGGCATCGTCCAGTTCGGTGAGGGTCGCGGCATTGATCGCCTGTTTGGTCTTGCGCAGCGCGACGGCCGGTCCCGACGCCAGGGTCTCGATCACCTTGGCCACCCCGGCGTCCAGCTCCTCGGGTGGGTAGAGCGCGCTCACCAGCCCGAATTCGTAGGCCTCGGCGGCCGAAATCCGTTCTGCCAGAAGCGCCATCCGCATCGCCCGAATCCGGCCGACGGCGGCGGCCACCAACGCCGAAGCGCCGCCGTCGGGCATCAACCCGATCTTGGTGAAGGCGAGCAGGAAAAAGGCCTTCTCCGAGGCCAACACGACGTCACAGGCCAGCGCCAGCGACACCCCGACTCCAGCAGTCGGCCCGTGTACCACCGCCACCACCGGCTTGGGCAGACTCGTGATCACACGCACCGTGCGGTTCGCCTCGGTGAGCACATCATCCTCAGTCGTCAACGCGGCCGGGCGGCTGTCCGCACCGATGTCGGCACCGGAGCTGAAGCCCCGTCCAGCCCCGCCGAGCCGGACCACCCGCACGTGCGGGTCGTCGGCCGCGCGGTCCAGGGTGTCGGCCAGCGTGCGCAGCATCGGCGCAGTCAGCGCGTTCAGGCTGTCCGGGCGGTTCAAGGTCACCGACAGCACCCCGTCGTCGAGCGACACCGTCAGCTCGGGGATGCCTACGTACGTATCGATGGACGCCATGGCTGCACTTTAAGCGCCGAAGGGGGCCCGGCCCGCAGGGGGGCGGCACGGGTGTAGATAGTAAGGCGGCGATCAATCAACTGGAGGATAGGGAACTATGGCGGGACCACTGCACGGTTTGCGCGTCGTCGAATTGGCCGGCATCGGCCCGGGCCCGCACGCCGCGATGATCCTCGGTGACTTGGGCGCCGACGTCGTGCGGATCGAGCGGCCGGGCAAGGGGCCGGGCGTCCCGACCAAGGCCGGCAACGACTATCTGTTGCGCAACCGCCGCTCGGTGGCCGCCAACCTCAAGGACCCCGCCGACCGCGATACGGTGCTCGGCCTCATCGCCAAGGCCGACGTGCTCATCGAGGGGTATCGACCCGGCGTCACTGAGCGCCTCGGGCTCGGACCGGAGGATTGCGCCAAGGTCAACGACCGCCTCATCTATGCCAGGATGACCGGCTGGGGTCAGACCGGCCCGCGCAGCCAGCAGGCCGGCCACGACATCAACTACATCTCGCTCAACGGCGTGCTGCACGCCATCGGCCGGGTCAACGAGCGTCCGGTTCCGCCGCTCAACCTCGCCGGTGACTTCGGCGGCGGTTCGATGTTCCTGCTCGTCGGCATCCTGGCCGCGTTGTGGGAGCGGGAGCGCTCCGGCAAGGGCCAGGTTGTCGACGCCGCCATGGTTGACGGCTCAAGCGTGCTGGCCACCATGATGTGGGCGTTCCGGCATATGGGGATGTGGAGCGACGTGCGCGGCACCAACATGCTCGACACCGGTGCTCCCTACTACGACACCTACGAGTGTGCCGATGGGCGCCACGTCGCGGTTGGCTCGATCGAGCCGCAGTTCTACGCCGAGCTGCTGGAGAAGCTGGGCCTGAATCCCGCTGAGCTGCCGGATCAAAACGACGTGACCCGCTGGCCGGAGCTGCGAGCAATCCTGACGGCCAAGTTCGCCGAACGCGACCGCGATCACTGGGCCAAGGTCTTCGCCGGGACCGACGCGTGTGTCACGCCCGTGCTGTCATTCGGCGAGGTGGCGTCCGAGGCGCACAACACCGAGCGCGACACGTTCTACAGCGAAAACGGCTCGCTGTTCCCGGCCCCGGCCCCGCGGTTCTCGCGCACGGTGCCCGATGCGCCGACCGCGCCGGGTGTTCCGGGAGCCGACACCGAGGCCGTTCTCCGCGACTGGGTATAGTCCCCAACCAACCAGTAGGTCGACAAACCGAAAGGAACACATCTGTGCTGATCAAGGACTCTGTCGCGGTCGTAACCGGCGGTGCCTCCGGCCTGGGCCTGGCCACCACCAGGCGACTGCTCGACGCCGGGGCATCGGTAGTCGTCATCGACCTCAAGGGCGAAGAGGTGGTGGCCGAGCTTGGTGATCGCGCGAAGTTCGTCGCGGCCAACGTCACCGACGAGGAGTCGGTCGGCAAGGCGCTGGATGTCGCCGAGTCGCTGGGCCCGGTGCGCATCAACGTCAACTGCGCGGGCATCGGCAACGCCATCAAGACGCTGGGCAAGGACGGTCCATTCCCGCTCGACCAGTTCAAGAAGATCGTCGAGGTCAACCTGATCGGCACGTTCAACGTGCTGCGTCTCGCGGCTGAGCGGATCGCCAAGACCGACCCGATCGGTGAGGAGCGCGGTGTCATCATCAACACCGCGTCGGTCGCGGCATTCGACGGCCAGATTGGCCAGGCCGCGTACTCGGCGTCAAAGGGCGGTGTGGTCGGCATGACCCTGCCGATCGCGCGCGACCTGTCGCGCAGCCTGATCCGCGTCGTCACCATCGCGCCGGGACTGTTCAAGACGCCGCTGCTGGGCTCGCTGCCCGAAGAGGCCCAGAAGTCGCTGGGCCAGCAGGTTCCGCACCCCGCGCGCCTCGGCGATCCCGACGAATACGGTGCCCTGGCCGTGCACATCGTCGAGAACCCGATGCTCAACGGTGAGGTGATCCGCCTCGACGGCGCGATCCGCATGGCTCCGCGGTAGCGCGCACCGATATGGCGCTCACGACCAAATTCACCGAGGTGTTCGGTGTGGAGCATCCGATTGCCCAGGGTGGTATGCAGTGGGTGGGTCGCGCGGAACTCGTTGCGGCCGTTGCCAATGCGGGGGCGCTCGGCTTCATCACCGCGCTGACCCAGCCGACCCCGGCCGATCTGGCCAACGAGATCGCCCGCACCCGCGACCTCACCGACAGGCCGTTCGGCGTGAATCTGACCATCCTGCCCTCGATCAACCCGCCGCCCTATGACGAATACCGCCAGGTGATCGTCGAGTCGGGCGTCAAGATCGTCGAGACCGCGGGCTCCAACCCGGCGCCGCACCTACCGATGTTCCACGACAACGGCATCAAGGTGCTGCACAAGTGCACGTCGGTGCGCCACGCGGTCAAGGCGCAGAGCCTGGGTGTGGACGGGATCAGCATCGACGGCTTCGAGTGTGCGGGGCATCCGGGCGAGGACGACGTGCCCGGCCTGGTGCTCATCCCGGCGGCGGCCGACAAGATCGAGATCCCGATGCTCGCCTCCGGCGGCTTTGCCGACGCACGAGGTCTGGTGGCGGCGCTGGCGCTGGGTGCTGACGGCATCAACATGGGAACGCGGTTCATGTGCACGGTGGAGTCCTGCATCCACCAGAACGTCAAGGACGCGATCGTGGCCGGTGACGAGCGCGGCACCGAGCTGATCTTCCGCAGCCTGCACAACACCGCCCGGGTGGCCTCCAACGTGGTCTCCCGAGAGGTCGTGCAGATCCTCAAGGGCGGCGGGCAGTTCGAGGATGTCAAGGATCTGGTCGCCGGGGTCCGCGGGCGGCGGGTCTTCGACGAGGGCGATATCGATGCCGGCATCTGGACCGTCGGCACGGTGATGGGCCTGATCCATGACATCCCCACGGTCGGCGAGCTGGTCAGCCGCATTGTCACGGAGGCCGAGGAGATCATCGGCGGGCGGCTGGCCGCGGTGATCGCGGCGAGCCAGGGCGCAAAAGTGCCCGCCTGATCCCAGGCGGGCACTACTCACGCACATCAACCCCGGGGGGCGCCTCGCCGCAAGTCAGCGGCGACGGCGCCCTTCGGCGTTGTGCTCAGCTGGCGTTGGCGAGCGGGGGGAGATCCTCGAACTGCTCCGAGGTGTCACCCTCCACCAACAAGTCGCCGTGATAGAGCGCGTCAAAGTCGACTTTGATGACATCTGCACTGGTGTCGTCGATCCACATACTCAGGACTCTATGGGTCACCATTAAGGATTCATTGAGTCACGATTCGGAAAACCCTGGCAATTCTTACTCCTGAGTCAGGTCGTCCCCAGTCGGGCTAGAAGTCACGCTTGCGTCATCGATTCCCCGGCTTCCGCCCGAGTGCCGCCGGGAAGGATGGAGCCGTGCTGCAAACCATCGCTCACCTGGCGATTCGCGCGCCCAAGCGGATTGTCGGTGTCGCGGTGCTGGTGATGGCGGCGACCGCGGTGTTCGGGATCCCGGTGGCCGGCAGTCTCTCGGCTGGCGGCTTCGTCGACCCGACCTCAGAAAGCAGCCATGCCGCGCGACTGCTCGACCAGAAGTTCGGCCAGAGCGATCAGCAGCTGCTCATCACTGTGAACGATCCGGCCGGTGCCACTGGACCGGCGGCGCGAGCCGTGGCGACCGGCATCGTCAGCGCCCTGTCGGCCTCGCCCCATGTGATCGGCGTCAGCTCGGCGTGGACATCGCCGCCGGCCGCGGCGGGGGAGTTGCTCAGCAAGGACGGCAAGACCGGGCTGATCGTCGCGCTCCTGGAGGGCGGGGAGAACAACGCCCAGAAGTACGCCAAAGCGCTGGTCGGCCAGATTGTCCGGGACAGCGGCGCCGTCACCGTTCGGGCTGGCGGCACCGCGATGATCTACTCGCAGATCACCGAACAGACGATGCGCGACCTGGTGATGATGGAGTTCATCGCGGTGCCGTTAAGCTTCGTGGTGCTGGTCTGGGTGTTCGGTGGCCTGGTCGCCGCGTCGCTGCCGCTGGCGGTCGGACTGATGGCGATCGTGGGCTCGCTGGCCGTCCTGCGGTTGATCACCTTCGTCACCGAGGTGTCGATCTTCGGGTTGAACCTGACCACCGCGTTGGGGCTGGCGCTGGCGATCGACTACACGCTGCTGATCCTCAGCCGCTACCGCGACGAGATCGAGGCCGGCGCCGATCGCCGGAGCGCACTGGTGCGCACCATGGCCACCGCGGGCCGGACCGTGCTGTTCTCGGCGACCACGGTGGCGTTGTCGATGTCGGCGATGGTCCTGTTCCCGATGTACTTCCTCAAGTCGTTCGCCTATGCCGGCATTGCCACCGTGGTCTTTGCGGCGACCGCCGCCATCATCGTCACCCCGGCGGCCATCGTGCTGCTGGGCGGCCGGCTGGACGCGTTCGACCTTCGCCGGTTGCTGCGCAGGGTGTTCAACCGTCCAGAGCCGATCGCCGATCCGCTATCCCAGATGTTCTGGTACCGGTCGACGAGATTCGTCATGGGACGGGCGATTCCGATCGGCGTGGCGATCATCGTGCTGCTGCTGTTGCTCGGTGCACCCTTCCTGCAGGTGCAGTTCGGCAACCCCGACGACCGAGTGCTGCCCAAGAGTGCATCAACACACCAGGTCGGCGACCAACTGCGCACGGACTTCGCCAGCAATTTCAACACCGCGGTCGCCGCGGTGATCCCCGACGCGGCCGGCATCACCTCTGCCGAGATGGAGCGCTACGCCGCCGGCCTGTCCCGGGTTCCCGACGTCTCGCTGGTCTCCGCGCCCACCGCGACATTCGTCGGCGGCCGGAACGTCGGCCCGCCATCCGCTCCGGCGGGTGTTGCCGACGGCAGCGCATTCCTGACCGTGCGCAGCACCACCCCGTTGTTCTCGCCGGCTTCCAAGATGCAGTTGGACGCGCTGCACGCGGTGCCTCCGCCGGCCGGCCATGACGTCCTGATCGGCGGCGGCGCGCAGACCAACCGCGACAGTGTGCAGGCCATCATCTCGCGAATACCGTCGGTACTGGGCCTGATCGGGGCCATCACCTTCGCGCTGCTGTTCCTGCTGACCGGTAGCGTGGTGTTGCCGCTCAAGGCGCTGGTGCTCAACGTGCTGTCATTGTCGGCCGCGTTCGGCGCCCTGGTGTGGATCTTCCAGGAGGGACACCTGGGTGCGTTCGGCACCACCCCGACCGGGACGCTGGAAGCCAACATGCCGGTACTGCTGTTCTGCATCGCCTTCGGGTTATCGATGGACTATGAGGTGTTCCTGGTCGCCCGGATCCGCGAGTACTGGCTGGCGTCGTCGAAAACCCGCGACGACAACGACGAGAGCGTGGCACTGGGGCTGGCGCATACCGGCCGGGTGGTCACCGCCGCCGCGCTCATCATGTCGATCGCGTTCGCCGCCCTGATGGCCGCGCAGGTGTCGTTCATGCGACTGTTCGGGCTGGGCCTGACGCTGGCCGTCCTGGTCGACGCGACGCTGGTGCGGATGGCGCTGCTGCCGGCGTTCATGCACGTCATGGGCCGGTGGAACTGGTGGGCGCCCAAACCGTTGGCGCGCTTGCACGAGAGGTTATGACCGTGTGACAAGCTGGTCCGCGGCAGGGAGGACAACACGGACATGACGACACAGACGTTCGACCACCCGTTCTTCGCGCGGTTCTGGACGGTGATGTCCGCCCACGAGTCGGGTGCGATGAAGAAGATGCGCCTCCAGAACCTGGCCGGCCTCAGCGGGCGGGTGCTCGAGATCGGCGCCGGGACCGGAACCAACTTCGCGTTCTATCCCGACACCGTCACCGAGGTCGTCGCCCTGGAGCCCGAAACCCGGCTGGCCCCTCAAGCCAGGGCGGCTGCCGCGGCCGCGCAGGTTCCGATCACCGTGCTCGAGACTACGGTCGAGACCATGCCTGCTGCCGAACCGTTCGACGCGGTGGTGTGCTCGCTGGTGCTGTGCTCGGTGGAGAACCCGGATGCTGTTCTGCGCCAACTGAAGTCGATTCTCAAGCCGGGTGGTGAGCTGCGCTACTTCGAGCACATCGCCCAGCCGGGCTGGCGCGGCGGGCTGCAGCGGGTGGCGGATGCGACGATCTGGCCGCGGATGGCCGGTAACTGCCACACCCACCGCGACACCGAACGCGCGATCGTCGGCGCGGGCTTTTCCATCCAGACCGCCCGCCACGAGGCGACGTTCCCGGCGTGGGTGCCGTTGCCGGTGCAGGAAGTCGCGCTGGGCCGCGCGCTAGCTCCCTAGGAGTTCGGGCAACCTCTGCAGCAGGGTGGGCAGCGCCGTGCTGGCCGACTCCCGGATCACGAGCGTCGCGTCGTCCGACAGCGGCGTGGGTTCGGGATTGACTTCGACGACGATCGCGCCGCGGGCCAGCGCCACCTCGGGCAGTCCTGCCGCGGGGTAGACGATGCCCGAGGTGCCGACCACCACCAGGACGTCGGAGGTGGCCACCGCCTCGACGGCGGCCTGCCACGGTTCGTCGGGAAGCTGCTCGCCGAACCACACGATGCCGGGACGGATCAGCCCGCCGCATTCGCAGCTCGGCGGCATCTTCTCCAGTTCCGGTTCGGGCATGTCCGGCAGCGGTCCGTGGTAGCGCGAACCGCACGTGTCACACCAGAACTCGGCGAGGCTGCCGTGCAGGTGGTGCACCGGCCGGCTGCCGGCCCGTTCGTGCAAGTCGTCGACGTTCTGGGTGACGACGGTGACCTCGGTGTAGTCCTGCCAAGCTGCCACCGCGCGGTGCCCGTCGTTGGGCATGGTCTGGTTGACCAGGTGATGGCGCCACAGATACCAGGCCCACACCCGTTCGGGATGGCTCTGCCAGCCCTCGGTGCTGGACAGTTCGTAGGGGTCGTATTTGGCCCATAAACCGGTCTTGTCGTCGCGAAACGTGGGGACCCCGCTTTCGGCGGAGATCCCCGCGCCGCTAAGCACCGTGATACGCACGTCCACCAAACTAGCCGGTCTAAGTGATACTTAGCATGTGTCGGAGTTGGGGGATTGGTTGCACGTCGACGGGCAGGCGGCGCAGCCGCTGTTCGATCAGCTGAGAACACAGGTCATCGAGGGTGTGCGGGAGGGGCGGTTGTCGCCGGGTACGCGGTTGCCCACGGTGCGGGAGTTGGCCGGTCAGTTGAGCCTGGCGGTAAACACCGTTGCGCGCGCCTATCGCGAGTTGGAGACCGCCGGGATCGTCGAGACGCGGGGCCGGTTCGGGACGTTCGTGGCCCGGGCAGATCCGGCCGATGCGGCGATGGCCGCCGCGGCCAACGCCTACGTGGAGGCCGCCCGTGCGCTCGGGCTCGGTAAGCACGAGGCGCTGCGTTACCTGGACTCGGCGTTCGGCTGAGGTACTAGCCGAATTCCAGCAGGGCGTAGGACCCGCGCAGGTTCCGGGTCGGGCGAAAACCCCACACCGCCGGAAAGACCTTCTGGAAGAAGAAGCCGCGGCCCCTGGGCATCGGGATGTCGTGCACGGCCTTAACGCCGGGCATGGTGTTGGCCAGGTCGGCCAATTGGTCGGCGGTCAGGCTGAACGGCATCGGCGGCACCCGGTAGTGCTTGGAGGATCGCAACCCTTTCGGGGCTAGCTTCTTGACCAGCACCGGCGGCAGGTCGAAGAACATCTGGCCGCCGGGAAAGCGCTTGGCGCACTGGGCGATCAGATCCATCGCCTCATGCGGCTGGAGATACATCAGCAGCCCTTCGGCGGTGATGAACACGCCGTTGGAGCTGTCCACCTGGTCCATCCAGCCGTAATCGAGCGCGGACTGCGCCAGGCTCGTGATCCGCGGTGAGGACGGCAGCAGGCGCTGACGCAGCTCGATCACCGGGGGCAGATCCACCGACACCCAACGGAACTGGGGATCGGCCAGCGCGTCGCTCACCCGCCAGAAGCTGGTCTGGAAACCTTCGGCCAGCGCGACCACGGTGGCCCCGGGGTGCGCGCTCAGATACCGCACCGCGCAGCCATCGACGGCCAACGAGCGCAGCGCCATCTCCTGGCCCTTGCGGCCGAATTTGTCGAAGTCGAAATCGATGGAGTCCACCAGTTTGATGGCCATCGGATCGTGCAGAATGGCCCCCGGCAGGCCGGCCTGATGGGCGCGACCGTTGAGCGTCAGCAGCGCAGTCTCGGAGACACCACCGAGCTGGCTGGCGTCGATCTTGGCGCTGTTCATGTCAGTACCTTCGCTAGGGTGCGCAGATTGCGGGTCGTGGTCGACGACTTGTAGCGCTTCTTGCCCATCGTCTTGCCGATGGACGAATCCAGGGTGGAGGCCTTGGGCACCTGCCAGTACAGGACGCCGTCGCCGCGGGCGATCTTCTCGTCGGGCCCGGCGTCGGCCGCCAGCGCCGCGAGTTCATCGAGCACGGCCGGATCGCTGACGAACGTCACGTACGAGTGGTGGCCTTCGACTTCGGCCTCGAACGGGTAGTCCTCGGCGATCACCCGGACCGTCTCCAGCGGGTAGACCAGCACCCACGCCTCGTAGCCGAACGCATCGCGCAGCGCCGCTTCGGCCTTCGCCCGCGCAGCCGCCGCCGATCCGCGGGCGTCGAGTATGACGTTGCCGCTGGCGAGGACGGTTCGCACGTTGTCGAACCCGGCGTCGGTCAGGGCCGCGGAGACGTCGGCCATCTTCAGCGTCACCCCGCCGACGTTGACTCCCCGCAGGAAAGCCGCGTAGCGCGTCATGTCGCCGATCTTAGAACCGTGTGGCATCGGCGTGGTGGGCCTGATCCGGCCCCGGACTCGCGGTTCTCCTCCTGAATCAGGGTGATTCAACTACGCGAACTGGGGGGACAGATGGCGGGTAACAAGCCGATGGCGGTGGCCATCGCGTTTTGGTTTTGGCAGGCGGTTTGGCCGGAGTCTGGTGGGGTGTTTGCGCCTTGGGTTGCCGGGCAGCGGGTGGGTTGTAGGCCGATGGCGGTGGGCATGGCGCTTTGGTTTTGGCAGGCGGTTTGGCCGGAGTCTGGTGGGGTGTTTGCGCCTTGGGTTGCCGGGCAGCGGGTGGGTTGTAGGCCGATGGCGGTGGGCATGGCGCTTTGGTTCTGGCAGGCGGTGTCGCCGGAGTCTGGTGGGGTGTTCGGACCTTGGGTTGCCGGGCAGCGGGTGGGTTGTAGGCCGATGGCGGTGGGCATGGCGCTCTGGTTTTGGCAGGCGGTACTGCCGGAATCTGGCGGGCTGTTCGTGGCTTGACCAGTGTCCGGACTGTTGCCGACCGAGCCGGTCCCATTCTGACTCGTGCCCTGCGAGTTGCTCGCACTCTGTGTGGAGTCAGGCGATCCGGTCCCGGCTGGATTCGCGTCGGGACTGGTGCCGGCCGAGCCATCCGCAGCCTGACTGGCGCCGTCCGCCTTCGGAGCGGGAGTGGCGCACGGCGGGGGGTTGTAGCCACCGCGCTGAAAGCAATCGGCAACGACGGTACCGCTCGGCGGGACGGCGTGGACAACACTGAACCCGACCGCGAAGAGTATTGCCGAGGCGATCGCACACCGGCTCCAAACATGCTGCCGTATCAGCAACTTCGCCGTCATGCGGCTCGAGCGGGCATCGTGGACACCATCAGTGGTTCAGTTATCGTCCGAGTGGCCGGCTCGCGCTCGTATCCGGGTTCCGGACCGCCTTCGACTCGTGGAGAGACGTCTCAGGACATGCATCGCGCTCTGGGCTGGCAGCCATCTCGGGTTCCGTTTCGATTGCTCGGCGTGGGTGGCCGCTCGATTATCCCCGGACCAGGGGATGATCGCGTGTCGGGCGCCGACGAGGGCCGGCATCTGAACCTGACGCCAGCCACGAAGATCGTCAACGTGAGCATCGCCGGAGCAAATACCATTGCTCGTTGCGGTGAATCGGTCGCAGCAGCAACGGTCTTGGTGGCTGGCTCGGGTGGGCCCCACGCGACATGCCTCACCGGCGATTGGCGCGGTGGGTATCCACGGCGGCCGGCTTGACCGGGGTTCGCCGCGATCACCGTGGTCGTCGGCTCCAGGGGTGGCCGGAGCCGATGGCAATCGACACGGTATCCAGGACTTCACCGCGTAGGCTCGACGTCATGGCGCGTCAGGTGTTCGACGACAAACTTCTGGCGGTGATCGCAGGCAACTCCCTGGGGGTTCTGGCGACCATCAAACGTGACGGCCGCCCGCAGCTGTCCAACGTCACCTACCACTTCGACCCGCGCACGCTCGTCGTGCAAGTCTCGATCACCGAGCCGCGGGCCAAGACCCGCAACCTGCGCCGCGACCCGCGGGCGTCGATCCTGGTCTCCTCCGACGACGGCTGGTCCTACGCGGTCGCCGAGGGCAACGCGATACTGACTCCACCGGCCGCCGCACCTGACGACGACACCGTCGAGGCATTGATCGCGCTCTACCGCAACATCGCTGGGGAACACCCGGACTGGGACGATTACCGCCGGGCCATGGTCACCGACCGCCGGGTGCTGCTCACCATGCCGATTTCGCACCTGTACGGGATGCCACCGGGTATCCGCTGACTCGTTGTCGGCGCCGCCGCCCGGCCTTCGCGCTGTGAGGCACATTCTGCGCATGATGACACTTTGTCTGAAGTGGCGGCAATGGTGTTGGTCTGAACCGGAATAACGCGATGTGTGTACTCGCCGTTGGCGTCACATGAACACTTGGCAGCGTATGGAACCGGGTCATTTATGGTTGCGGAACGACTGAAGAACGGGGCGCAGGCTGACCCCGGCAAACGGCTACCCTCTGAGCTGGCGCGGCGTCCGCTCGTCGAGAAATCGGCGCCGCCGGCATGGTCACATCGGGGGGAGGCGTTGCTATGAGTTGCAGCAGCTATGTCGGTCGGGTGGGGGCACTGGCCGTCACATTGGGCGTTGGCGTGGCGATGGCCAACGGGCCTGTCGCGTGGGCGGACGACTCGACGGCGGGCGGGTCGGCTGCGCACGCGTCGACCGGCTCGTCGGGTGTGCGGGCTCATCGTGAATCGTCGGCGGGTCCGCGCGCGCGGACGAAACCGGGTGCCGCCAGCGCAACGGACGGTGGCACGGACGTCTCCGACGTGGACGCGCCGGCGAGCCGTCGCGTCGGTTCGCTGACGCGGGTTGTCGGGCAGCAGATTCGATCGGGCGATCCGGGTCCGGTTGCCGGTGTCGGGTCCGCCAAGCGTGCCACGACCGTTTCTGTCCCCGTGGCAGCGGCGGATGCCCCAGCGGCTACCGCGATCGCGACGCCGGACAGCGTCGTCGGGTCCGCGACGGTACCGGCCAAGGCAGTGTCTGCGCCGCAGACGATCCCGCAGCTACCGTTCGACTTCTCGACGTTGTTGGGGGCGTTGGACTCGGCTCGCCGACAGATCGTCGGGCTCGTCTTCAACCGCGCACCCGTGACGCACGCACTGCAGATCGGGGAGAACGCGAAGAGCGAAGTGGTCGGAGTTCTGGGTGCTGTCGACCCCGACGGAGACCCGTTGACATACAACGTGACCCAGGGTCCCAAGTACGGCGAGGTGGTGGTCGGCGCCGACGGCACCTACACCTACACCCCGGGTGTGGCGTTGGCCGCGAACGGGGGGCAGGACTCCTTCACGGTCGAAGTGCGGGACGTGGGTATTCGGCTCCTCAGTCAGCCGGGGTCATCCTCGGTCACCGTCGCCGTCACCGTCGGGGGCGGTGATGCGCTGGGTATCGGCGGCACCCCGTACGGCGTGGCGATGAGTGTGGACGGGACGCGGGCCTACGTCACCGACACCGCGAACAACCGGGTGTCGGTGATCGATATCGCCAAACAGGCTGTGGTGTCGTCCATCGCGGTGGGCAAGTCCCCATGGGGGATCGCCGTCGGCCCCGACGGACGCGCGTACGTCGTCAACTCCAGTGACGGCACCGTTTCGGTGATCGATACGACCGGCAATACGGTGCTGGGCAATCTCTACGTGGGGAATTCGCCGACCAGCGTGGCGGTCAACACCGACGGCAGCAAGGTCTATGTCACCAACACCAATGACGACACCGTGGCGGCTATCGACACGACAACGTTCAAGCGGACCTACATCAAGGTTGGCGACAATCCGTTCGGGGTGGCCGTCGCCGGCAACAAGGTATTCGTCACCAACGAGTACGACGACACGGTGTCGGTGATCGACACAGCCACCAACACGGTGATCGCGACTGTGGCCGTCGGGGATCACCCGACGGGCATCGCCGCCGGTGGGGGACGGGTGGTGGTCGCCAACGCTGGTTCGTCGACCGTCGATGGTGACGGTTCGGTCTCAGTCATCGATGCCGGCACCCTCGCGGTGATCGGCAGTCAGATCTCGGTCGGGGACTTTCCGACGAATGTGGTTCTCGACGCAGACGGCACCAGGGCCTACGTCACCGATTTCAACATGGGCACCGTGTCGGTGGTCGATCTGCAAACCGGCAGTCTGGTCGGTAGCCCCATCTCGGTCAACAACGTTGCCGAGGGCGCCGCGGGTATCGCGATCGGCGCCGACGGAAAGCTGTATGTGGCCGGCGCGGTGGACGGTTCTGTTGACCCCATCACGCTAGATTCCCCGGCGGTGGGCAGCTTCCAACCGGTCGCGGCTGTGGTCGAGCGCCCTTCTGCGGCGGCACAATCGGCGGCGATCGCCGCGGCCAACGCGACACCCGCCGGACCCAATTCGGGCGTGACGACCAAGGCTTTCAAGGTCTACAACCTCACCAGTAGCTCCGTCACACTCGTGCGATACGAAGGAGAGGATCGGCCGCTCAACGGCTTTCCCCCGGCGGGCACGGTCATCGCGCCCGGCGGCTCCCTGGATGTTCTGGTTCCTGAACCAAACTGGCTGGCCCAGAACAACATCAAGATTGTTCTCGCCAACACCGCGGGTACGACTTGGACTGCTTACCTTCGATATGATCGGACTATCAACACCAGTTACCTGGTCAAGGGCGAGGTGCGTGGCGCCGGTGATGTGACACCCCAGGCCAAGTTCCTCGGGATCAGGCGATACAGCCTCGGTGACCAGGTCACGCTGCTCGAATCGCCCGGCACCAATTCCACTATCACGTCGCCGACCAAAGACCAGACCACGTTGATGAACACCCTGTGTACCAGCGGTGGGGTCTCCTGCCAGTTCACGGCCAAGGGTGCCGCGGTGCAGACCTGGACCGAGTACCGGCCACCGCAGACGGCGAACGGGGTGTCGTCGGTGCTCAACAACGGCAGCAGCGTCGCGCAGAAGCGGATCATCAAGTATTCCGTGACCGAGTCGTCCAAGACCACCACCGAGTTCAGTTCGAAACTGAACATCACCTTCGTCAAGGACGTGATCGGCCTGGAGCTGGCCGCCAAGTACGGCACCGAACTCACCGCGTCGAAAACCTGGGAAGACACCTACGAGATCAACGCCGCCCCATACAAGCAGGTGTCGCTGCTGATCAAGGCTCCGATCTGGCAGGTGACCGGCGACTTGGTGATCAACTTCGGCAACACCACGATCACGATGAAGAACGTCACCCTCACCAACCCTGACCAGACCCGCAGTCCGGAGGCCGATATCAGGGAGACGGACTGCACCAACTGCACCATCCCCAAGCCGACAACTCCGAGCGCTACCGCGGTGCCGGCACCGGGGGGCACCGTGGTTGTCGGCCGGCCCGCCGAGGAACTCGTCTAACGGGAGGTGGCGTTCACGACGCCGGGGCCAGACCGCGTTAGTCTGACTACCATGGCCAAGGACGAGTCCGACCCGCAGGACGACGACACGAAGCGTAAGTTCCGCGAGGCGCTGGAGCGCAAGAAGGCGAAGTCGGCCAGCTCGGCCGGTCACAAGGATGCCGGTAACAAGCAGCCCCGCGCCCACGGCCCGGTGGAGAACCGCCGGGAGTTCCGCCGTAAGAGCGGTTAGCCGGCATTCGCGCCTAAAAGCCTTGCTGCAGAACATCTTCTGGTCGCCAACACCGTGGAGTCTGTTCGGCGACCTCGGCCGGCGTGGGGAATGCCAGGTGCATGCCGGCAGATCTAGCTCGCTTCGGCGTAGGCAGATTTGCCTGGTTTCGTCCGCGACTCCTGCCACAGGATCGCGGCCAGACAGCACAGCGCCAGGACACCGACCGCGGTCGCGAACACGGTACCGGCGGTGCGAAGTCCCCACTCCTGGGCGGCGAATCCCTCGCCGATCACCGGGATGGAGATGGCGATATAGGCCACCACGAAGTAGGTCGAGCTGACTTCTGCCCGGCGTTGTGAGGGGGTGCATTCGGCCACCGCGGCCAGGCCACGACTGAAGCTGATGCCCTGGCCGATGCCGGAGACCACCGCGGCGGCGATCAAGCCGGTCAGCGACGAATAGTGCAGTGCCACAGCCAGAATGCCCATGCCGGCGGTGAGGATCGCGCAGCCGAGGGCAACCGCGCGCCGCGGGGCGATGCGGGCGCCGGCGATCTGGGCGATCGCCGAGGCGCCGAAGATGGATCCGGCCATCAACCCGGCCAGGGCGTGGTCACCGATCCCGATGACATTGGTCAGCAGGGACGGCGCCACCGAGGTGAACAGCCCGGTGACCGAGAAGCCCGCGAACGCCGCCAGTGCGGCGGTCACGAACACCGGGCGCACGTTCGGGGGCACCGAAAGCCGTTGCAAACCGAGCTTTCCGGATCGGCTCGAGGTCTCCGGAACCAGCAGGATCGCGATCGTGGCCAGCACCACCAGCACGATGTGGATAGCGAACGCCAGCGTCAGCGGAGCGGGGGCGTATTGCGCCAGGACACCGGCCATGATCGGCCCGGCGCCCAGGCCGCCGATATTGGCGATCGTGGCCACCGCGGGGGCGCGGGTGCGCCAGCGCGGCGGCGCGGCTTCGATGACGGCCGCGGTGGCGGTCCCGGTGAATAGGCCGGCCGACAGTCCGGAGAGCACCCGACCGACGAGCAGCTGCGGCACGGAGTCGGCAGTCAGGAACACCACGGCGCTGGCGAGCGCGCAGGCGGTGCCGGCCAGCAGCACCGGGCGCCGGCCGATGGCATCCGACCAGCTGCCGAACACCAGTAGGGCCACCAACACTCCACCGGCGTAGGTCGCATAGATCACCGTCGTCGTCAACACGGAGAAGTGCATCTGTGCCGAGTACAGCGCATACAGCGGCGTGGGCAGTGTGGTGCCCAGCATGATCACGACGAACGCGTATGCCAGCAGGGCGAAGGCGAAGTCTCGCCGGGTGCGGGTCATGTGGCCCGGTGGGGCAGGAGCGTAGCGACCGGGGGTCATGTCGAAGTCAACGTCATCGGCACGTCACCACCATTCCCGCAACCGGCGAGATTCTCACCTCATTTTCTTGGACCCACTAGTGATGGGTGGCCTTCTCGGCGCCGACGCCGGTCAGCGACCGCACCTCCATCTCGGCATTGAGTTCCGGATCGCCGGTGTCCGAGGACGTCAGCGTTCCGATGATGCCGAGAATGAAGGCCAGCGGGATCGACACGATGCCGGGATTGGCCAGCGGGAACCAGTCGAAGTTGGCGCCGGGGATCATCGCGGTCTTGCTGCCCGAGACGGCCGGGGAGAAGACGATGAGCACGATGCAACTGATCAGACCGCCGTACATGCTCCACAGTGCGCCACGGGTGTTGAACCTCTTCCAGTACAGCGAGTAGACGATCGTCGGCAGGTTGGCCGATGCCGCCACCGCGAACGCCAGTGCCACCAGGAATGCGACGTTCTGCCCGTTGGCCAGAATTCCCAACCCGATCGCCGCGATACCGAGCACCACCGCGGTGATCCGGGAGACGCGAACCTGCTCGTCCTCGGTCACCTTGTGGTTCTTGAGCACGCTGGCGTAGACGTCGTGGGCGAACGACGCCGACGCGGTGATCGTCAGGCCGGCCACCACCGCGAGGATGGTCGCGAAGGCCACCGCGGAGATGATGCCGAGCAGGATCACCCCGCCGAGTTCGAAGGCCAGCAGGGGAGCCGCGGAGTTCTGCCCGCCGGGTGCCTTCAGAATCTTGTCGGGCCCGACCAGTGCCGCGGCGCCGTAGCCCAACACCAGCGTGAACAGGTAGAACGCGCCGATGAGCGCGATCGCCCACACCACGGAACGGCGTGCTTCCTTGGCGGTGGGCACCGTGTAGAAGCGCATCAGCACGTGCGGCAGACCCGCGGTGCCCAGCACCAGCGCCAGACCCAGCGACAGCAGGTTGATCTTCGAGGTGGTCGACGCGCCGTACTGGGCGCCGGGCGCCAGCACATCGCGGCTGGCGACGCCCTTGGTGGTGGCCTCGTGCACCATGTTCTGCGCTGAGCCGAGGATCTCGGAGAAGTTCAGCCCGAACTTGGCCAGCACCAGGACGGTCATGACCGCGGCACCGGCGATCAGCAGCACCGCCTTGATGATCTGCACCCAGGTGGTTCCCTTCATGCCGCCGACCAGGACGTAGACGATCATCAGCACGCCCACGACCGCGATCACCAGTGACTGCGCGCTGCGGCTGTGCACGTCGAGCAGCAGCGCCACCAGACCCCCGGCCCCGGCCATCTGCGCCAGCAGATAGAACAGCGACACCGTCATCGTCGAGGTGGCCGCTGCCAGCCGCACCGGCCGTTGTTTGAGCCGGAAGCTCAGCACGTCGGCCATGGTGAATTTGCCGGTGTTGCGCAGCAATTCGGCTACCAGCAGCAGGGCCACCAGCCAGGCCACCAGGAAACCGATCGAGTAGAGGAAGCCGTCGTAGCCGTACACCGCGATCGCGCCGGCGATGCCCAGAAAGCTTGCGGCAGAGAGATAGTCGCCGGCGATCGCGATGCCGTTCTGCGGACCGGAGAACGCGTGGCCGGCAGTGAAGAACTCGGTGGCATTGGTGTTGGAGCGGCCGGCCCGGATCACGATGAACAGCGTGATCAGCACGAAGCCGACGAAAATGCTGATGTTGATGACGGGGTTGCCGATCCTGGTGCCCTCGGCCAGCAGTGTGGTCATCGCGCGGTGCCTTCCATCTCGACGCGGATGGCTTCGGCGCGCGGGTCGAGATCGCGGTTGGCGAACCGCACGTACAGCCCGGTGATCAGGAACGTCGTCACGAATTGGCCCAGCCCGAGGAGCAGCCCGACGTTGACGTTGCCCCACACCTTGGTGGCCATGAAGTCGTGGGCGAACGCGCCCAGCAGGACGTAGATGGCGTACCAGAACAGGAAGAACACGGTGGTGGGGAACACGAACCGGCGCAGGGTGCGCCGCAGGTCCTGGAACTCGGGGCTGGCCTGGACAGCCAGGTACTGGGTGCCGCTGGGGTGGATCTCCCGCGGCGGGATGTCTGTTGAGGGCACCGGCGCGCTCCTAGCCTTCAGTGGTTGTGAACTGGTATCGAATTCACAGCGTATTGAGAGGTGCGTCACAGCCCTAGGGGTGCGAGCTGAACTGTCAGAGCATGCGGTGAACGGTCGCCGCCCGGCGTTGAACGGTTCGCCGACCACGGGTTCGATCCCCGGGTCGCTTCGCTCCTGCCCGCCGGGGGTCAGCCGCGCGGCACCCGCTCCACACCCATGCCCAGCCGCTCCGGCACATGCATCCGCGCGAAGATGCGGGCGACGTCGGGGGGCACACCCGCCGGTGAGAGTCGGCTGGCCACAACCATGGTCGCGAACGCCAGCGGCACGGTCACCGCGGCGGGATAGCCGATCAGCGTCGCCGCCCAGCCGCCGAGCGCCTCGTCGTCGACCCAGCCGGTGATTGCGACCAGGATGGCCAGTCCCGAGGCCAGCGCGCCGACCACCAGACCCGCGATCGCACCCGCGGGGGTCAGCCCGCGCCACCAGATCCCGAGCACCAGCAGTGGGCACAAGGTGGACGCCGCCACGGCGAACGCCAGCCCCACACCGCGGGACAGTTCCAGGACCGGGGAGATGAGCGACAGCGGGATCGGGATCAGCCCGCCGATCAGGGCGGCCAGCCGGAAGTCGCGGACCCGGCCGCGCAGCACGTCGGTGGACAGCGCGCCGGCGATGCTGACCAGCAGCCCCGAGGACGTCGCCAGGAACGCTGCGATCGCGCCCGCGGCCACCAGCGCGCCGACCAGCTCGCCGGGTAGTCCGGCGATCGCGGCCGACGGCAACAGCAGCACCGCCGCGTCGGCCTTGCCGGTGACGAGCAGTTGCGGCACGTAGAGCCGGGCCAGCACCCCGAGCAGGGTCGGGAACAGATAGAACAACGACAGCAGGGCGATCACCGCCAGGGCGGTGCGCCGCGCGGCTCGCCCGTCGGGATTGGTGTAGAAGCGCACCAGCACGTGGGGCAGGCCCATGGCTCCGAGGAAGGTGGCCACCATTATCGAGAACACTTGGTAAAGGGGGTGTTTTCCGCCCAGGCCGCCGCCGGAGGCGATCCAGGCGGAGCCGCTGGTCGGCGCGCCGGTGACCACCGGGGTGTGGGCACCGGTGGCCAGCGTGAGGGTGGTGCCCCGGTCCAGTCGGTACTGGCCGGGGCCGGGCAGCGCACCGTTGTGGCCCGGGCCGCTGACCGTCACCCCGGTGGCATCGCTGACCGATACCAGCACGTCGGTGTCGACGGTGACGGTGGTCGGTTTGTCGACGGTGGGCGGCAGCGGCCCGCCGAGGTCGGCCCGGTGCGCACCGGACAGGGCCAGCATGACGGCCGGCACCGCGATCGCAGTCAGCTTCAGCCAGTACTGGAACGCCTGCACGAAGGTGATGGAGCGCATCCCGCCACCGACGACGTTGATGATCACGATCGCGCCCACGGCCAGCGGGCCGATCCAGACCGGCACGCCCAGAAGCGCTTTCAGGGCCAGCCCGGCGCCCTGATACTGCGGGACCAGATAGAGCACGCAGATGGTGACCACCACCAGCATCGCCACCCGGCGAACTCGCGCCGAACCCAGTCGGAACTCGGCGAAGTCCGGCACCGTGTAGGCGCCGGACCGGCGCAGCGGCGCCGAGACGAACAGCAACAGCCCCAGATAGCCGGCGGTGAAACCCACCGGATACCACAGCGCGTCGGCACCGTACTTGGCGATCAGCCCGGCGACACCGAGAAAGGAAGCCGCGGAAAGGTATTCACCGGAGATCGCGGCGGCGTTCCACTGCGGGCCGACGGTGCGGGAGGCCACCAGGAAATCGGAGGTGGTGCGCGACAACCGAACCCCGTAGGCACCGACGGCCACGGTCGCCACCGCTGCGGCCAGCAGGCCGCCGGCGGTCAGTGCTGTCGCGGTGCTCACCGCGGCGGACTGTCGTCGTCGACCACACCCATGAAGTCACGCTCGCCCTGTTCGGCCAGCCGGATGAACAGCCGGCCGACCCCGTACAGCGCCGGGTAGACAACCACCGCCAGGGTCAGCCAGTTCAGCCGCATCCCGAAAACTGTGGCGCCGGACAACTCGGGAAAGACGGCGTTGATCAGGGGGAGTGCGGCCATCCCGCCGGCCACCACCACGGCCAGCCGTAGGGCGAGCCCGAGCTGGGCGCGCACCAGGCCGCGGACGAGTGCGTCGCCGACCTCGGTCTGCTCCTGAACCTCGACGCGGGTGTGCACCGCGCGGGTGCCGCGTCGGTGCGCGAGGACGACCCGCTGGCGTTGCGGGCGCCCGGGTCTAGTCATTGCCGCCGCCGGGCTTGAAGGTTCGCATCGGGTCGCGGATCAGTCGGTCGCGCAGTTCGCGGGCCTGGCGCCGGCTGACCGGCAACTCGACCGGTGGCGAGCTGCCGTTGGCGCGCAGCCGGACCATCGTCGAGGCCCCGGAGGTGCGCAGCCCGGTGACCATGTTCAGCGCGACCAGATAGGACCGGTGCACGCGCTGGAAGCCGCGGTTGCGCCAGCGATCTTCCAACGTGCTCAACGGAATTCGCACCAGATGTGAGCCGGATGTGGCGTGCAGTCGGGCGTAGTCGCCCTCGGCTTCCACCCACCCGATGGAGTCGCAGCGCACCAGTTGGGTGACTCCGCCGAGCTCGACCGGGATGGTCTCGGCCGCCGGTTCCTCCGGTTGCTGGGCTGGTTCGGCCGCGCGGGCGGCCACCACCCGCCGGACGGCTTCGTCGAGGCGCTCCTTGCGGATCGGCTTGAGCAGATAGTCCAGCGCCCCGACCTCGAAGGCGGCCAGCGCCTTGTCGTCGTGGGCGGTGACGAACACGACTGCCGGTGGCTGCGCGAAGTTGCCCAGCAGCCTGGCCAGTTCCAGCCCGGACAGCCCCGGCATGTTGATATCGAGGAAGATCGCGTCGACGGTGCGCTCGTTGATGATCCGCAGCGCCGAGGTCGCGTCAGCGGCGCCGACGACTTCGGCGACGTCGGGATGCTCGCCGAGCAGATAGGTGAGCTCGTCGAGGGCGGGGGCCTCGTCGTCGACCGCCAGCACCCAGAGCCGTGTTGCCATCACCACCTCCTCTACGCGCGCACGCCGGCCCGGAACTTGGGCACTCGCATGATGACCTTCGTACCTGCCTCGGGGGCGGTCTCGACCACCAGACCGTAGTCGTTGCCGAACGCGGCGCGCAGTCGGTGGTCGACATTGCTCAGGCCGACATGGGCGGCCTGTTCACCGTCAGCCAGGATGTCGCCGTGCCCGGACCGAAGCATCTCCGGATCCATGCCGACACCGTCGTCCTCGACGCTGATGACGCAGTCGGATCCTTCGTTGCGAGCGACGATTTCGATCGAGCCGCCCTGCCGGCCGGCCAGGCCGTGGCGTACCGCGTTCTCGACGAGAGGTTGCAGAGCGAGGAACGGCACGACGACGGTGAGCACCTCGGGGGCGATCTGCAGGGTGACCGACAGGTTGGTGCCGAAGCGGGCCCGCTCCAGGGTCAGGTAGCGGTCGATGTTGCGCAGCTCGTCGGCCAGCACCGTGTACGGGCCGGCGGAGCGGAACGAATAGCGGGTGAAGTCGGCGAACTCCAGGATCAGGTCGCGGGCGCGGTCGGGGTCGGTACGGACGAACGAGGCGATCGTGTTGAGCGCGTTGTAGATGAAGTGCGGGCTGATCTGGGCACGCAGGGCCAGCACCTCGGCGCGATCGAGGCGGGCCCGGGACGCGTCGAGTTCGGCGAGCTCGAGCTGACTCGCGGCGTAGCGGGCAACCTCTCCGATGGCGCCCAGCATGCCGGGCGACGGTTCGTCGGCGGTGACCACGACCAGAACGCCGATGACCGCGCCGTCATCGTCGAGCAGCGGCTGGGCCACCACCGCGGGGGTCTGGTCGCGCGCCAGCACCCGGCGTTGCCCGGCGATCGACTCCCGGGCGGTGTGGTGACAGATCTCGAGTGCCCCCGGCGTCCACATCGGGGCCTCCGGCGGGTCGAAGGCCAGCAGCGTCCCGTCACCGCCGTAGAGAGCGACCCCGTCGGAGCCGGTCAGGCCGCGCAGATGGGGCGCGGCGCCGGCCGCGGAATCGGCGTCCAGGCCCTTGCGCAGCGACCGGGCGGCCTGCGCGGCGGTGTGCAGGGCGGCGTGCACCGTGCGCTCGGCCGGGGTGGTCACCACCCGGCGGGTCAGCACGGCGACGGTGCCGATGATCAGGGCGACCCCGGCCAGGGCGACGGTGAGCGCGAGCGCTACCGCACCCGACATCTCGTCTCCTCTCTATGCCGTCACCATTGTGGTGCGCGCGTTCTCACAACCGGTGGCCGATACGTCCCACCCCGGATGCCCGAGCGCAGTTGCGTCGGCAGGTCTCAGCCACGGACATGAAGCTCTACCGGTGCGTCCGATCGTGGCTAGGTGGTACGGCGTGATGGCGGAACGGCAGGATCATTGGGCGCTCGATGGTCTGGAAGCGGCTTTCGGTCGGCTTAGCTAGGCCGACCGGCCTACCTCGTCCTCCTGCGGCGGCGCAGCCAAAGCTCCTCCGCTCTCATACTGGCGGATCACCTGCCTGATGTGTTCAGCGGCGACGGTGTAGATGTCAACCACAGAAGCGATGTCCCGGCGGGTGCCTTCTTTTCCAGCCTCGAATGTAGTTACAAATTTCACGCTCTTGCCATTCAGGTGCAGGCGGATTATTGGCTTGCGGTTGTTGTTGTCCAACAGGATCGCGAAGTAAGTCTTCCCGTCCCGGTGATGGATACGCTCCGGCCCCACCTCTGATACTGCTATCGCGCGAACGATGTTGAAGCCCTCCAGCTCCTCATCGGTGGTGACCACGTCGGGGTCTGCCACGTCCGCTCCAATTGCTGCATCCGCGACTGCTGCCTGCCCGACGGGCCGCTCGGCCCGAGGTGGCGTCGTCAGCTCAGTCGAACGATTCGGGTCTGGCGCGTCGTCGCCCAGAGCGGTCTTCAATCGACTGTTCACCTGGTCCCCGACGTACTGGTTTAACGCCTTCGCAACCAGCGGGCGGAACTGGTCGAGGATGCGCTGGGTGGTGCGCCCCTCGTAGATGCGATTCACGAAGAATCGCACCCATTCCTCCGATGGTTCTCTTACCTCTGATGCGATGATCCGGCGGATACCGCCGATGTACTTGAGTTCCTCGGCAGCACTGACGACTGACTCGATATCGAACGATTCCTTCGAGAACTTCTGGATCTCGGGAACCAGGGTCCGGTCGATATCGAGTAAATCGAAGATGAGGAAAGGCTTTTCGTCCATACGGTTTGGGAGGTCACCGTCCGTATAGACGTGATATTGCTGACCGTTGGTCAGTATCGCGATCCGCGCTGAGGTGACCGCGAAGTAGCGGAACAGCTGCGACGCGTAGCGCAGATCCAGCAGGTCGCCGATCTTCTTGCACTCGATCAGAATCTGGACCTGGCCGTCCTTGAAGATCGCGTAGTCGACCTTCTCGCCTTTCTTCACACCGACATCTGCGACAAATTCAGGCACAACCTCGGACGGGTCGAACACGTCGTAACCGAGCACATTCGAGATGAACGGCATGATGAACGCGTTCTTGGTTGCCTCTTCGGTCTGCACCGAATCCTTGGAGTCACGGATTTTCTTAGCTAATGCCGCGAGTCCGTCCGAAAATGCCATCCCCGACCCCTCTAACCTGATGTCCGACGATCCAGCTAATTCATGGCTGCGAAGAACCATAGATGAACGGGGTGACATCCCACCGGATGATCGGTGAAACAAAAATTCGGGAAACGAATATCACCGCCCGACCTCTTCTGTACCCGCGTGTCTTGCAGGATCCTGTAGCTATGCTGTCCGCAAGCTGTGAGCGGGCGCAGCGAGCAGAGATCGGGGATTCATGACGCAGCCAGCTCCAGGTTGGTATCCAGACCCATCCGGCTCACCAGGACAGCGATACTGGGACGGCGCTACATGGGGTCCAGTCGCCCCAGGAACGCCGGCCGCCCCTACCCCTCCAGCGACGCGCAGAGTTTGGCCCTGGGTGGTTATCGGGGTGGTCATCCTCTTGTTCGGTGGATGCGCGACCATGTGTGCCTCCATCACGTCCAACGTGGGGTCCAACAGTTCTGATCACAAGGGCAGCAGTGGAGGTTCCTCGAGCGCCGGGATCGGTCAGGAAGTCCGCGACGGCAAGTTCGCCTTCGTCGTAAAGAGCGTCGACACCCGAACAACCGGGACGGGATTGGCCAAACCGCGCGGCGAGTTCATCGTAGTGACGATGACGGTTACCAACAGCGGTAATGAGCCGCAGTCTTTTTTCGCCGGCAATCAGAAACTAATCGACACAGCGGGCCGCGAGTACGCGTCGGACACCATGGCGGCGCTGAGCATGAACGAAGATTCGATGGCCATCGACCTCAATCCGGGATTCACGCTTAACGTCAAGGTCCCGTTCGACGTGCCGCCCGGGACCCAACCGTCAGCGGTGGTACTGCATGACTCGGCGTTCTCGGGCGGCGCAAAAGTGTCCCTCGGCTAAGCGGCGGCGGAAGGGAACGAAAGTACCCGCGGCCGGGCCGGGGTCCTCTCTAAGTAGGGAAGTGGTCGTCGTGTCCGCGCAGTAATGACAACTGGTCCTGCTTAGTCACCCTTTCCGTAGCCAACACGTTTACCATTTCCTCTGGTAATGACGCGGACCACTAGGTTCGCTTCTGTCGAGAGGTGACGCGGTGACTCGGAAACTCTGCCTCGTACAGGATCCCGCCTCTGATGAGCTGCAGTCCGAGGACCCGTTTGCCCTGCTGACCGGGATGCTGCTCGACTAGCAAGTGTCGATGCGATGAGAACTTCTCCGTCAGTGCGTCATTCGTCTGGACCACCAACGGTCGAAGGCTGGGCCGGGTGACGTCTCCGATGGAGCTGAATGCGCCTTTGACGGCATCACATCCCTTCGTCCCAACCCGGCACGACCCACTGGGCGCCCACGCGACCCGGGTTGGTGGCGTTGGTCTTTGGTGCGCCGACCGACGTGGCCGGTCCGGTCTGACTGCTGCTGTGCAACGCGGAGCCGGAGTTCGACGACGAAGCGGTCGCCCCGTGCCCGGGATCGGCGGAGGCCGGCACGGCGAGCATTAGAGAGGTCGCGGTGAGCGCGCCGCCGATGAGGGCCACTATTGAGTTCCGGTTGAGACTCACGAGGTCTCCTTTCATCCGTCGGAATGCTGTTCTGCGACAGCACTGATGGATCAACTATCGCCTGCAGGTGACTCCGGAGCTGTCCCCCTTCCGGTCGTTGTTCCGATCGAAACCCGGGTCATCCGATCGGTGGACGTTCGAACTGACGGGCCGACCGTGCCTCCCAACTGGAGCACGCTTTCTAAGTGAACGGCGGCGGGAACTGGACATCACTTCCAGTCGTGTGGACGGGCGGTGCTGCGCATGCGCATTTGTCGCAGCCGTCGATAGGAGAGGTACGGGTAAATCGTCATAGTCCCTGCTCAAACGGTCGCGGGAGATCAGACGAGTTACCACTTCCGGTCGAGGAGACGTAGCTGATGTCCATGTTCCGAACCTGTTGGCCTAGCTCCACCAGTTCATCCCCGGCCCGAGTCATTCGCCAAATGTTGATTCCCATTGTCCTACGATCTCTTCTGTGTGATGACACGGACGAACAGTCCGCTGCTGGCGAGAGGTGACGCGGTGACCCGGAAACTTTGCCTCGTTCAGGATCCCGCGTCCGACGAGTTGCTGTCCGAGGATCCGTTTGCCTTGCTGACCGGGATGATGCTTGATCAGCAGATTCCGATGGAGACCGCATTCGCCGGGCCCCGCAAGATCGTCGAGCGCATCGGCGGGATCGACCCGCGGGTGATCGCGGATTACGACCCAGAGCGGTTCACCGAGATGTTCGCGAAAACTCCTGCAGTTCATCGCTTTCCGGGATCGATGGCCAAGCGGGTACAGGATCTGGCGCGCACCATCACCGACGAGTACGGCGGCGACACCGCCCGGCTGTGGCTTGACGGCGACCCCGACGGTGCCGAGGTGCTGCGCCGGCTCAAGGCGCTGCCCGGCTTCGGTGAGCAGAAAGCCAAGATCTTCCTGGCCCTGCTGGGCAAGCAGTACGGCGTGACCCCGGCGGGCTGGCGGGAAGCGGCCGGTGACTACGGCAAGGCCGGTACCCACATGTCGATCGCCGATGTGGTCGACAAGGGGTCGCTGGACGAGGTGCGGGCGTACAAGAAGAAGATGAAGGCGGCAGCGAAGGCGAAAGCCTGAGCAGTCGGCTCGGCCGAAGCGAACAACTACGGAGGCAGCAATGAAAACCCACATCAACTGTCCGTGTGGCGAGGCGATCAGCGCCAAGGACGAGGACGAGCTCGTCGACCTCACCAAGGCTCATCTCGCCTCGGCACATCCCGGCATGGACTACGGCCGCGACGAGATCCTGTTCATGGCCTACTGAGCCGGCAGGCTAAACCACGCCGACAGCGGCCTCCAATTCCGTCAGTGCCGCCTCGGTCAGCGGAATGAGTTCGTCGATATCGGCCACCACGTCGCGGTCGGCCACATAGCCGACCCCGATCCGGTCGGCGTACGAGCAGACCGTCACGTTCAGCGCCATCCCGTCGTAGACCACCGAAACGGGATAGATCTCGTCGACCCGCGCGCCGTTGAAGTACATCTGCTCGGGTGGGCCGGGCACATTGGAGATCGGCAGGTTGTAGCTGGGCGGCACCCACGACGTCAGTGGCAGCTGCGGAAGCAACACCGTCGGCCCGATGGCCGGCATCAGCACCACCAGAGTCGCGCCCGGCCCCTGCGCCGCCACCTGATGCTTGACGTTGTCCATCGCATGGTGGATCAGGCTAAGCCGCTGCCCGACGTCATCGATGTTGGTGCCCAACGGACACAGCCCGAGGCCGAACTGGTTGCCGAGTTCGTCGGAAGCGGCCGAATCGCGATCCCGTACCGTCACCGGACAGATCGCCACCAGTGACTGGCGCGGCAACTCGTCCTGATCGGCCAGCCAGGCCCGCACGACGCCGGAGACCACCGCAGTCACCACATCGTTGCCGGTGACCCCGGCGGCCTGTTGGACGGCGCGAATTCGCTTGCGGTCCAGACTTGTTGCGGCGACCGCCCGGTGCGGTCCCAGCTTGGTGTTGAAGCGGGTGTGCGGGGCTCCGAACGGCGGCGCCACACTGGGGGAGATCAGGCCGCCGACGATATTGGCCAGCTCGCCGGCCACGACGTGGCGGGCCAGGTTCAGGCCGGCCGCCGCTGTCCCCGCGATGCCGCGCACAGCCGACAGCGGGTTGGGCAGCCGGCCCGAGCGGGTTGGGGCAGGCGGGTCCTGGGGGACAGGGGCCGTGTAGAACGGCGGCATCGAGCGCTGGGCGGGATCGGTGCTCAGTGAGTCGGCGATCAGCTGCAGGCCCGCCACGCCGTCGATGAGGATGTGGTGCACCTTGAGATAGAGGGCGAACCGGCCGGCCTTGAGCCCGTCGATCGTGTAGGCCATCCACAGCGGCGCCGAGCGGTCGAGCCGCTCGGCGTGCAACTCGGAGATCAGCTCCCAGAGCGCCGGGGTTCCCGAGCCCCGCGGCAATGTCCGCCGCTGCAGGTGGTGGCGCAGATCGAGATCGTCGACATCGCGCCACACCCACATGCCACCGGTGTCCACCCCGCGGTACGGGCGACGGCGCAGCCGGGGGTCGATCCGGTCACCGGCGGTCAGGCTCCGCTCGTACTGATCGTCGACGAAGGCCTGGCTCTTGACGCCCTTCGGCGGGCTCATGATCAGCACCGCGGCGACGTGCATCGGACTCGACAGCAGCTCGGCAGTGAGCATCAACGCATCAATGGGGTCGAGCGTCTCCATGATCGAACCCGCCCTTCGCCAGGCCTGGGGTTTCCCAGCCTAACGCGGCCGTGAGGGGTATCAGGGGACGACGGTCGAACCGATTGTCGGCATGAAGGTGCACTGCTTGTCCACGGTGGTCACCTGGCCGAAGATGGTCGACATGATGCTGCCCGAGCCGGTGTCGGCGATGGCGGTCAGCGTTGTCGGTCCCGCAGCGTTGATGTCGGGATTGGGTTTCAATGTGACGCTGCCGGACTTGCCGGTGGTCAGGTTGACCCAGGTGACGTTCAGCGGGAGCTTCTGCTCGGCGGCCGGGGCCGGGGTCCCGACGGCGGTGAACACGTAGGCGGTCTGGCCGGCGGCCGGTCCGGGTGTGGGGATCTTGGCCGGCCCGGCGACCGAAATCGCCGTGGCGATCACGTTGCCGCCGTCCTTGAGGCAGCCGTTGCTGATCGACGGATACATGAAGTCTTGGGTGGGCGGGCTGGCCGGGTCGTAGTTCGGGGCGGCGGCGGCGGGGGCCGGGGCTGGCGTCGCGACGTTGATCGAGTTGCCGGCCGCCGTCGCGGCCGGCGTCACCGTGGTGACCGGGGTCGGGACCTCGGGTAGTGCGTCGGGCACCGGCCCGACGACGTGCGCCGGGTCGATGCCGGTCGGCAGGTGGGCATCGGTGCCGGGAATCGCGCCCGGGACGGCGCCGGTGTCTGGGAGATGTTGGGGCAGGGGGGCGGGGCCGTTTCCGGTACCGGGCGTCATCAGCGGGGTAGTGCCGTGTGCGACGCCGACCAGGGCCTGCGTGGCGGGGGGAGCCGACGCGGGCATTGCGGCCGACGGGCCGGCGGCCCCGCCCTCCTGCACGAACTTGGTGACCTGCTGGGCCAGCGCCATCGAGCCCTCGGGCGTCGTGGCATTGCCGGCCAGCTGCGATGCCGCCGCGAGCAGCAGCGACTGCGCCGATGAGGGGTTCCCCGCCGCCTGCTGGATCACCGGGCTCAGGCTCTGCACGGCGTCGAGGCCGGGCAGCTGGCCGGGATCCAGCGGAATTGTCGGGTCGGCGAATGCAGCCGGGCTCAACACCAGGCTGGTTGCGGCCACGACTACGGCGGTGGTCAGCCCGATTGCCAACTTGGCGATCTGCGGCACGGTGAACTCCCTCATCGGGTGGTGGGCGGTCAGGGCAGGGCGGACAGCGGCAACAACTGGCCGAGGCCCGCACCGCCCGGAGTGGTCGGGGCGATCGGCGGGTTGCTGGCCGGCGGAACCCCGGCCGGTCCGGCCAGTGGCGCCGGCAGCGGTGCGATCGCCGGAGCGTTGCCGACACTGAGGTTGTCGCCGACCTGCACCGGGAACGGCATCCCCGACGGAGTCAGGTTGGCCAGGTCACCGGGCACGCCCAGCTGGTTCAGCAGCGGCAGGATCGGTCCGGCGATGCCGCCGGAGGCCGGCGCGGGAGCCGCCGCGGCGGGGGCGCCGGGCAGCGGTGCGGTGGCTGGAGCCCCCGCGATCGGCGAGACGGGCAACGTCGCCGGCGCACCGGCGATGGACGACGCGCCGCCCAGTGCGGTCGCGGCGGTCTGTAGCAGTGCCGCCGCGCTGGCCGGATTCGTGGCGAACTGCTGCAGCATGGCGAGACCGGGCACGCCGGGGACGGCGGGCGACACGCCGGCCGGGTCGGCGGCGGCCGACGGGCTCAGTGCGAGTGCGGCCGAGCACAGCCCGGCAGCCGCAATCGCGTTGGCGGCGAACAACTTTGTGATACGTGGCATGGCAATCCCAATCCCTCGAGTGCAGGTCTGAACCCGAAGGTAGTCCGTTACTAGAGTTACTCAAGTGACACGTGTGGTGGTTATTCAACCGTTACGGACGTGATGGCCAACGGTGATGCGCCGGAAACGGCGACCGCGCGTCGGTTGGGCGCGCTGACGTGCGCCAGCCGCACGTCAGCGCGCCGAAGTTGCGCCCGTCGCTACAGTCGCACCGTGGACACGAGCGCCCCGGTGGCCCGGCGAGCCTGGTTGGCCCCGGTGTTGCTCGCCGCCAGCGTGGCCGCCAGGCTGGCGTGGACCTACCTGGTGCCCAACGGGGCCAACTTCGTCGACCTGCACGTCTACCTCGGCGGCGCCGGCGCCCTGGACCATCCCGGCACGCTCTACTCCTACGTCTACGCCGACCAGACGCCCGACTTCCCACTGCCGTTCACCTATCCGCCGTTCGCGGCGCTGGTGTTCTACCCCCTGCACCTGTTGCCGTTCGGCGTCGTGGCGTTCTGTTGGCAACTCGGCATCATCGCGGCGCTCTACGGCGTGGTGCGGGTGAGCCAGCGGCTACTTGGAGTGCCCGCCCGCCGGGGGCATCACCTCGCGATGTTGTGGACCGCCGTCGCGATTTGGATCGAGCCACTGCGCAGCAATTTCGACTACGGCCAGATCAACGTCGTCCTGGTGCTCGGCGTGTTGTGCGCGGCCTACAGCAGCCGGTGGTGGTTGTCGGGGCTGCTGGTCGGGCTGGCCGCCGGGATCAAACTGACTCCGGCCGTCACGGGGCTGTACTTCCTGGGCATGCGCCGCTGGGCCGCGGCGGTCTTCTCGGCGGTGGTCTTCTTCGCCACGGTCGGTTTGTCCGTCGCGGTGATCGGTCAGCAGGCCCGCTACTACTTCACCGATCTGCTCGGCGATGCCGGCCGGATCGGGCCGATCGGAACCTCGTTCAACCAGTCCTGGCGCGGCGCGCTCTCCCGCATCCTCGGACACGATGCCG
Organism: Mycolicibacterium sp. CH28; assembly: GCF_004745805.1. GTDB lineage: Bacteria > Actinomycetota > Actinomycetes > Mycobacteriales > Mycobacteriaceae > Mycobacterium. Next base: position 369,158 of record NZ_SRLQ01000014.1, read on the forward strand.
GTTATGGACCGTTGGTTCTGGCCGCGATCGCGGTGACCGCAGTGCTGGCGGTGCTGGCCTGGCGGGCGCTGGGCGGTGACCGGCTGGGCTCATTGCTGGTGGTGCAGCTCTTCGGGCTGTCGATCTCGCCGATCTCCTGGACCCACCACTGGGTGTGGTTGGTGCCGTTGATGATCTGGCTTCTGAACGGGCCATGGCGAACGCGTCCGGGTGCACGCTGGCTCGGGTGGGGGTGGCTGGTGCTGACCATCATCGGCGTGCCGTGGCTGCTGAGCTTCGCTCAGCCGACGATCTGGCAGATCGACCGGCCGTGGTACCTGGCTTGGGCCGGCCTGATCTACCTGGTGGCCACGTTGGCGACGTTGGCCTGGATTGTGGCTACTGGTCGCCGACAACCTCGTTGATCTCGCGGGCCAGGTCGACATCCTTGTCGGTGATGCCACCCTCGGAATGCGTCACGAGAACGAAAGTGACTGTCCGCCAGCGTATATCGATGTCAGGATGGTGATCCTTGTGCTCGGCGAGCTCGGCCACGCGGCGGACCGCGTCGATGCCGCCGAGAAACGACCCGAATTTCACAGAGCGGCGTAGCGCGCCGTCGGAGTGTTCCCAGCCGGGCAGATCGCGGACGGCGAGGCGTACTTCGTCATCGGTCAACACAGTCATGACATCAGTGTCGCCGAAAGCTCGCCGGGCGAAACGTCAAGAGGGTGGCGTCGGCGCAGGGCCCGCTTCGAGCGGTGCGTCGACGTCGACGGGATGTCACAACCCGTCGGGTCCGGGGGCCCGGTCCCTCTCATCGGGCAGCCCACTCGAGTCCGTGGTGAGCTTCTTCGTCGGCAACGGCATCGCCGATCATCCCCAATGGCGGGATCATCATCGGCAACGGCTACTCGTGGGCCGAAGAGCGTCAATCACCACCTTCATGTCCGCCTGGCAGGCCGACGGGTACGAGCTGACCACAGTCACCGCCAAGTCCTGAGCGTGTGAGGTGTGACGGTCTCTTGGGGCGAAAGTGTCTGTCCGCCAGCTGATGTCGATATCGGGGTGGTGATCGTTCCGCCCGCCCGGCTCGGCGAGCCCGGCTCTGCGGCGGGCCACGTCGGTGCCGTCGACGAACGATTGCGATTGACCGGATAGCGGACGACGGGAAATCAGCCGATTCGTCAGTTTCCGTAGACGTGACACTTAGTTGGTCTTAGGATGCCCATTGGCATAGCAGGGTCGGAGCATCGCACCAGCGAGAGGCTGTGGCGGCGGCGGGGGGTAGAGCATGGGTTCTGTTCGCATGTCCACACAAGACTCTTGGGGGCTGGACAATCTTGATTCGACGGCCGAATTACGGTCGTTGCCAGTCAAATTCGGCGGAATGGCGGCATTCAAGCCTGCCTCGGGCCACGTTCGCCTGGCCACCTGGGTGGGTGCATCGGCCATCGCCCTGGGTATCGGCGCTGCTTTGGCTGCCACTCCGGCGACGGCATCGGCCGATGCCACCGGCTCGGCTGGGACAAGCTCGGGCAGCGCGTCGGCCAAGGGCCCGACCAAAGCGACGGGCAGTCATCGGTCGAGCGCCTCGCAGGCGTCCGACACGGCTCCCTCGTCCGCGTCCGATAGCGATTCACCCACTGCCGGATCCGTGAAGTCCACTGTCGGATCCGTGAATAGGGCTGCATCCGGCCGTGTTTCACGATCATCGGTGAACCGGGTGCACACCCCGAGTGCCGCAGTCAACGACAGCGACAGTCAGTCCGCGGTGTCGACGACTCCAGAAGCCGCCGCGAAGAAGGCGCCCAGCGCGGCCGCCGTCGGCACCCTGCCGAATCTCGGACCTGTACTCGGCCTGTTCATCGGCAACGGCACCGCCGAGCACCCCAACGGCGGAATCCTCATCGGCAACGGCTACTCGTGGACTGCCGACACATGCGATGCCGGATCGGCCTGCAATGGCGGCAACGGCGGGTTCCTGGGTAACGGCGGCAACGGCTTCAACGGCGGAAATGGCGGAGCCGCAGGCTGGTTCGGCAACGGCGGAGACGGCGGTGACGGCGTCGAGGCCGTGAGTGCCGGCCGTGGCGGCAATGGCGGTCGAGGCGGCGTCATCAGCGGTAACGGCGGTTATGGCGGTGCCGGCGCACAGTATCTCGGCCACGGCGGGACCGGCGGCAATGGAGGATCTGCCGTCATCTTCGGACACGGCGGGGACGGCGGAGCCGGGGGCGCTGCTGCAGACAGCCCCTTCCCCGGGGCTACCGGCGGGACCGGCGGGCGCGGTGGAAGCGGTGGGCTGCTCACAGGTAACGGCGGCGCCGGAGGCACCGGAGGGGCCGCGATCCCCGAAGACAGTGTCGGCGGCGTTGGTGGTCACGGCGGCAATACGGGGTTGCTGTCGCTGAACGGCACTGGAGGTGCGGGCGGCGCCGGCGGCAACGCCGCGACCGGTGGGCAGGGCGGCGATGGCGGCAGCGGTGGAGCGTTGTCGATCTTCTCCATCGGCGGCGCCGGCGGCGAGGGTGGCTACAGTCCAATTCAGGGCTACGGGACCTACCACGGTGGCCGAGGTGGCGACGGCGGTACCGGCGGCCTCTGGCTCGGTAACGGTGGGGACGGCGGTACCGGCGGCCGAGGCGGTGGCAACGGTGGCAATGGTGGCAATGTCGGGCTGCTTTCGCTCCTCGGTGGCGGCGGTGACGGCGGCGATGGCGGTGTGGGCCAGACCGGCACTCCGGGCAGCAACGGTGTGATCGGCCGTATCTATGGCCTTGATGGGGAGGCCGGTGGTCAAGGTGGCGGCGGTGGCAACGGTGGCGCCGGCAGTCTGGTGTTCGGTGTCGGCGGTGATGGCGGTGCCGGCGGTGAGGGCGGAGTTGGCGGCGTCGGCGGCAAGGGATACAGCCGCACGGACGCCGAGGAACAACTCACCGGCAACGGCCTACCCGGCGGTGACGGCGGAGTCGGCGGCCGGGGTGGCGACGGTGGCGCCGTCGGTGGTGCCCCGGGCGTCGGCCGGTACTTGTTCTTCATCTCGTCCAACGGCGACGCCGGTGCGGCCGGAGATGGCGGTCACGGCGGAGTCGGGGGCGCGGGCGGCTGGGGTGGCACCAGCAGAGACGTGACTGCGGTCGGGGGCACCGGTGGCAAGGGGGGTACGGGTGGTGCCGGCGGAAACGGCGGAGCTGCGACAGACATCAGCCCTGCCGGTCAGGGCGGAACCGGCGCCGACGGCGGTGCCGGCGGAGGCGGCGGCTACGGAAACGGCACCGGAGGCGCCGCGGGCGTCGGAGGTGACGGCGGCGCCGGCGGAAACGGCGGAGCCAGCAGCAGCACACAAGCCGGCAATAACGGCGGTGAGGGCGGTGTGGGCGGTGTCGGTGGAGCCGGTGGCTACACCAAGCTGAACGGTGTCCCCGCTGTCGGCGGTCGCGGTGGCGACGGGGGCCGCGGCGGTGACGGCGGCAAACAGGCTGGTACCGGCGGCGACTTTGGCCAGGGCGGTCAGGGTGGTTACCAGGTGGAGAACGGGGTCTATGGGTCGCAGGCCGCCAACGGCCCGCAGGGTGAGCCCGGAGGGCACGGAACTCCGTCCGTTCCCGCCGCTTCAGCGGTAGCGGCGCGATCCGTCGTCGACGTCCCTGCGGCGCTCGCATCGGCATCGGCATCAGCCCTGCCGTCGCTGCAGTCGCTGTGGACCGACTTCGCCAACCAGATGACCTACATCTTGTTCAACGGCGCGCCGACCGTGACGAACGGCACGAATCCACAAAACCCGCAAGACGGCTCCATCAGCGGGCGGCTGTATGGGGTCAGCCACAATCCCTACACGGTCACGTATTCCATCGGGACTCCTCCCAAGTACGGCGAGTTGAAGGATTTCAACCCGACGACCGGTACATACACCTACGTCCCGAAAACGGCACTGGTCACGCCGGGCGTGACCGACAGCTTCACCATCGTCGTCGACAACGGCGCCGGTGCGCAGCTGTCCGGCATTGCCGGGCTGATTCAGCACACGCTGCATTCGCTCGCGATCCAAGTGGGCCTGGCCAAGGCCGACACCTACGAGCAGGCGTTTACCGTCAAGGTGCTCGGAGACGGCGTCTACGGTCTCCAATCCAACAGCCAGTACGCGATCGTCAACCAGAGCTACTCCAATTGCACGCTGAACGCGACGGGGGCAGCGATTCGCCAGGCGACCAAGGGTCAGGAGATGCCCAACGAGCAACGAATGGTCGATCTCGCCCAGCAGACCAACAGCGTTGTCAGGCCCGGGGCGAAGATGTACCTCGACGAAAACACCGAAGACGGTGTCGATGTCGCGGACGCGGTCGTGCTGATGGCGAAGTACTACAACTTGACCGCCAAGACCACGCGTTACGGCGATAGTCCGGACGCCATGGCCGACCTGCAGGCGAACCTGGCCTACGGCAACGCCACGATGGTCACCATCTCCGCGTCGTTGATGTGGAACGCCATCCCAGGCGCGTCGAACCAGGGCAACCCGAACTACACCGATCTCGACCACGAGATCGTCGTGGTTGCCGTGGATCGCAAAGCCGGAAAGGTCTACGTCAACGACAGCTCGGCGTCCGACGCACAGGGCAACCCAATCGGCGCAGGCATGGAAGTGTCGCTAGCCGCATTCCTGTCCTCCTGGAAGACCAGCGGTTACGAGCTGACGGTCGTCAACCCCGCCGCCACATGATTGCCAAGGGGGTGCGTCGGTTGACCGTATATCGTTGCACCCCATGCCCACCCAGATCGTCGTTGCCGGAGCGCTGATCTCCGGCGCGACGGTCTTGGTGGCCCAGCGCCGGCGACCGCCGGAACTGGCCGGGCTGTGGGAACTGCCCGGCGGCAAGGTCACAGCGGGCGAGAGCGACGGCGCCGCGGTGGCGCGGGAACTGCGTGAAGAGCTCGGGGTCGACGTCGTCGTCGGCGAACGCCTCGGTGCCGACGTCGTGATCGGGGAGTCGCTGATCCTGCGCGCCTACCTCGTCACGCACACCGGGGGCACACCGCACCCGCACGACCATCGCGCGCTGCGGTGGGTCGGCGCAACCGAGCTCGAATCGCTGGACTGGGTTCCCGCCGACCGGGCCTGGCTACCGGAGCTTGCGAAACACCTTGGTGCGTGAGCACCTCACCCTATGATCTGGGGCGTGCCCACGGACGTCACCGCCGACGTCGACCTCACCGACGGTCGGTTCTACGCCAGCGGCGCAGCCCGCGAGGCCTACCGGTGGATGCGTGCCCACCAGCCGATCTTCCGGGACCGCAACGGACTTGCCGCCGCGGCGACCTACCGCGCGGTGATCGATGCCGAACGCCGGCCCGAACTGTTCTCCAACGCCGGCGGGATCCGGCCGACGAGCCCACCGCTGCCGCACATGATCGACATGGACGACCCGGCGCACCTGCTGCGCCGCAAACTGGTCAACGCCGGGTTCACCCGCAAACAGGTCGGCAGCAAGGCCAGGTCCCTTGAGATGTTGTGCGACACGCTGATCGACGAGGTCTGCGAGCGTGGCGAGTGCGACTTCGTCCGCGATCTGGCCGCCCCGCTGCCGATGGCCGTCATCGGCGACATGCTCGGGGTGGCGCCGCAAGACCGGGCCACCCTGCTGGCGTGGTCCGACGACCTGGTGGTGGCGCTGAGTTCGACAGCGTCGGAGGAAACCCTCGCCGCTTCCGTCGCGGCACTGATGGCCTACAACGACTTCATGGGGGCCACCATCGCGCAGCGGCGCCGGAACCCCACCGGCGACCTCGTCAGCGTGCTCATCGCCGCCGAGGCCGACGGCGAACGACTCACCGACGAACAGATCACCGCCGAGACCCTGCTGATCCTGATCGGCGGTGACGAGACCACCCGGCACACCCTGTCCGGTGGAATCGCCGAACTGACCCGCCACCCCGACCAGTGGCAGGCGCTGCGCGGGGATCCGGAGCTCATCGCCGGTGCCGTCGAAGAGATGTTGCGCTGGACCTCACCGGTCAAGAACATGTGCCGAACCCTGACCGCCGACAACGACTTTCACGGCACCCGTCTGCGCGCCGGCGAGAAGATCCTGCTGCTGTTCGAGTCGGCGAACTTCGACGAGTCGGTCTTCGGCGACCCCGATCAATTCCGCATCGACCGCACACCGAACAACCACGTCAGCTTCGGCTTCGGTACCCACTTTTGCCTGGGCAACCAGCTGGCCCGCCTCGAGCTGACCACGATGACCCGGCGGGTGCTGGCACGGTTGCCCGATCTTCGGCTGGCCGACGGTGCGCAGCTGCCGCTGCGGCCGGCCAACTTCGTCAGTGGGCTGGACGCCATGCCCGTCGAATTCACCCCTACGGCAACCATTTACCGATGATGCCCGGCGGCGGATGGGTGCAGCCCTAGTATTTGAGACGGTCGTGCGCCACCCGCACATCGGCGAACCGACGTGGGTGGTGCGCGGCATGCACCGGATGCAGCAACACCGGATGCCGGCAATGTGGACAACTCTGCGGCTGGGCACGCTCCGCGGACACCGTCAGGTGGCGACAGCCGGCGCACCGCACGATGTAGGCCCCGCCGATCCAGTTCAGCAGCCCCAGATAGACGGCGGCGGTGGCGGCGCTCCCCAGGACGACGATGAGCGCGATGGTCAGTACTTCATAGACCGTCATAACGACCTCCCAATTGACGGTGCGGATTCCAGGCTAACCCCGCCGGGTTTGCGTCGGGTGTGGATTGCCTGCTGGAATGCCGAGTGTGGCGACCCTGGTGACCCTGTCGCGACAATGCTGGTTGTTCGCCGTCGGCTCGGCCTTCTTCGCCGCGGCCACCCTGCCCGGTTTCTCTGCCCTTGCCGGCGCCGGCGCCGCCAACGCGCTGTGCTTTGTCGGCTCCTGGTTCTTCACGACCGCCGCTTGGATGCAATTGGTGCTCGCGCGGCCGGCGCGGAAGCTGGAATGGCTCTCGGCGGCAGTCCAATTCGCCGGGACCGTGCTGTTCAACATCAGCACCGGTGCGGCGGTGTGGGCCCATGCGACGGGGGTCCGCCGCCACTACGTGTGGGCGCCGGACGCCTTCGGTTCACTTGCCTTCCTGGTGAGCGCGGCGCTGGGGGTGGCCGCCGCCACGATCGCGATAGGGCTCATCGCGCTGGGGTCACGCGACTGGCAGGCGGAGTGGATCAACATGATCGGGTCGATCGCCTTCGGGGTGTCCGCGGTGGGTGCGTTCGTCCGGCGCAACGGGGTCACCGAGGATGCTTTGCTGGCGAACCTCGGCACCTTCCTCGGAGCGCTGTGCTTTTTGGGGGCGGCGCTGCTCGTCCTTCCCCGTTTTCGCGAATCGGGCCCTGCGCTGAGACAATGACCAGCGTGAACAAGCCCGACTTCCGCAATGTGGCCATCGTGGCCCACGTCGACCACGGCAAGACGACATTGGTCGACGCCATGCTCCGGCAGTCCGGCGCCCTGACCCACCGCGGCGACGACGCCGTCGAGCGGTTGATGGACTCCGGTGACCTGGAGAAGGAAAAGGGCATCACCATCCTGGCCAAGAACACGGCCGTGCACCGGGTCAACGCCGACGGCAGCACCACGGTGATCAACGTCATCGACACCCCCGGCCACGCCGACTTCGGCGGTGAGGTGGAGCGCGGCCTGTCGATGGTCGACGGGGTGTTGCTGCTGGTCGACGCCTCGGAGGGTCCACTGCCGCAGACGCGTTTCGTGCTGCGCAAGGCGCTGGCCGCGCACCTGCCGGTGATCCTGTGCGTCAACAAGACCGACCGTCCCGATGCCCGGATCGCCGAGGTGGTCTCCGAGAGCCATGACCTGCTGCTCGACGTCGCCTCCGACCTCGACGACGAGGCGCAGAAGGCCGCCGAGGAAGCGCTCGGACTGCCGGTGTTGTATGCCTCGGGCCGCGCGGGCATCGCCAGCACCGTCGAGCCCGCCAACGGCGAGAACCCCGCCGGTGAGAACCTCGACGTGCTCTTCGACGTGCTGCTCGAGCACATCCCGGCGCCCAGCGGCGATCCGGAGGCCCCGCTGCAGGCACTGGTGACCAACCTGGACGCCTCGGCGTTCCTCGGCCGGTTGGCGCTCATCCGCATCTACAACGGCAAGCTGCGCAAGGGCCAGCAGGTGGCGTGGATGCGCGAGGTGGACGGCGTACCCGTGGTCACCACAGCCAAGATCACCGAGTTGCTGGCCACCGTGGGTGTCGAGCGCAACCCGACCGACGAGGCCGTCGCCGGCGATATCGTCGCCGTCGCGGGCATGCCCGAGATCATGATCGGCGACACCCTGGCCGACACCGAGCACGCCCATGCGCTGCCGCGTATCACCGTCGACGAGCCGGCCATCTCCGTGACCGTCGGCACCAACACCTCCCCGCTGGCCGGAAAGGTGTCCGGGCACAAGCTGACCGCGCGCATGGTCCGCAATCGCCTGGACCAGGAGCTGGTCGGCAACGTGTCCATACGGGTGGTCGATATCGGCCGGCCCGACGCATGGGAGGTGCAGGGCCGTGGCGAGCTGGCCCTGGCCGTCCTGGTCGAGCAGATGCGCCGCGAGGGCTTCGAGCTGACCGTCGGCAAGCCGCAGGTGGTCACCAAGACGATCGAAGGCAAGCTGCACGAGCCGTTCGAGGCGATGACCATCGACTGCCCCGAGGAGTTCGTCGGCGCGGTCACCCAGCTGATGGCCGCCCGCAAGGGCCGCATGGAAGAGATGGCCAACCACGCCGCCGGCTGGGTCAGGATGGACTTCATCGTGCCCAGCCGCGGGCTCATCGGTTTCCGCACCGACTTCCTGACGCTGACCCGGGGCACCGGCATTGCCAACGCGGTGTTCGACGGCTACCGGCCGTGGGCAGGGGAGATCCGGGCTCGACACACCGGCTCGCTGGTGTCGGATCGCTCCGGTGCGGTCACCCCGTTCGCGATGATCCAGCTGGCCGACCGCGGCCAGTTCTTCGTCGAGCCCGGCGACGACACCTACGAGGGCCAGGTCGTCGGGATCAACCCGCGCGCCGAGGACCTCGACGTCAACGTCACCCGGGAGAAGAAGCTGACCAACATGCGGTCGTCGACGGCCGACGTCATGGAGACGTTGGCCCGTCCGCTGGAGCTGGGACTCGAGCAGGCGATGGAGTTCTGCGCCGAGGACGAGTGCGTCGAAGTAACGCCGGAAATCGTCCGGGTCCGCAAGGTCGAGCTCGACGCGACCAGCCGCGCTCGGTCCCGATCCCGGGCCAAGGCCACCAATCGAAGCTGACCGGGTGGCCGGCGGCCGTATCGCTACTCTGAAGGACGTGCCAGACCGACATCGCAGCCTGCAAGCGCTGGTTGTGTTGGTGTCAGTGCTGGTCACGGCCTCGTGCACGGTCAAGCCGCCGCCCGCCCCGCAGAGCACCGAGACGTCGAACCTGCCGGCACCGCTGCCGCCGAAGCCCACCCAGATCATCATGGGTATCGACTCCATCGGCGCCGGTTTCAACCCGCATCTACTGTCGGATCAATCCCCGGTGAACGCGGCCATCAGCGCGCTGGTGTTGCCCAGTGCGTTCCGGCCTGTCCCGGACGCGGCCACGCCGACCGGCTCGCGCTGGGAGATGGATCCAACGCTGTTGGTATCGGCAGAGGTGACCAACACCGAGCCGTTCACCGTTACCTACAAGATCCGTCCCGAGGCGTCCTGGACAGACAATGCTCCGATCGCCGCCGACGACTTCTGGTACCTGTGGCGTCAGATGGTCAGCCAGCCCGGCGTGGTGGATCCTGCGGGCTATGACCTGATCACCGGGGTGCAGTCCATCGAGGGCGGCAAGACTGCGGTGGTCACGTTCGCTCAGCCCTATCCGGCCTGGCGGGAGCTATTCAGCGATCTGCTGCCCGCCCACATCGTCAAGGATGTGCCGGGCGGATTCCCGGCCGGCCTGGCCCGCGCCATGCCGGTGACCGGCGGGCAGTTCCGGGTGGACAACATCGACCCGCAACGCGACGAGATCCTGCTGGCCCGCAACGACCGGTTCTGGGGGCCACCCGCCCATCCCGACCAGATCCTCTTCCGGCGGGCCGGGGCACCGGCCGCACTGGCCGACTCCATCCGCAACGGCGACACCCAGGTGGCTCAGGTACACGGTGGCGCAGCGGCTTTCGCGCAGCTGTCGGCCATCCCGGATGTGCGCACCGCGCGGATCGTCACACCACGGGTGATGCAGCTGACGTTGCGCGCCCAGGAGGACAAGCTGTCGGATCCGGCGGTTCGCAAGGCGATCCTGGGGCTGCTCGACGTCGATCTGCTGGCCGCGGTGGGGGCGGGCAGCGACAACACCGTGACCCTGGCCCAGGCCCAGGTTCGTGCCCCGAGCGATCCCGGCTATGTGCCCACCGCCCCGCCCGTGCTGGGTAAGGAGCGCTCGCTGGGACTGCTCGAACAGGCCGGTTTCCAGGTCGACCGCACACCGACCGAATCGCCGGTGCAGCCGCCGCCGTCGGCGGGGTCGCGCACCACCCCCCAGCAGCCGGGGCCGCCAGAGATCACCCGCGGGCGCATCAGCAAGGACGGCGAGACGCTGTCGCTGGTGATCGGGGTGGCCGCCAACGACCCGACATCGGTGGCGGTCGCCAACACTGCTGCTGACCAGCTGCGCAGTGTCGGAATCGCCGCGACGGTATTGGCTCTCGATCCGCCGGTGCTGTACGGCGATGCGCTGGCGAACAACCGGGTCGACGCGATTGTCGGCTGGCATGCCGCAGGTGGGGATCTGGCCACCGTGCTTGCGTCCCGCTACGGCTGCCCGGCCCTGGAAGCTACTGCGGTCTCGACGGCTCCGGCGAGCGCCACCCCATCCCCGTCGGCATCCCCATCAGCGTCGCCGACCCCGACGAGCACCACCCCGACACGGCCGATCCCGACGCGGCAGACCCCCACGAACACGACCACCGCGCCGGTGCCGGAGAGCGGTCAGTTGGTGCAGGCGCCGTCGAACCTCACCGGCATCTGCGATCGCAGCATCCAACCGAACATCGATGCCGCCCTTGATGGTTCGGCCAAAATCGACGACGTCATCAACCTGGTCGAGCCGCGGTTGTGGAACCTGGCGACCGTACTGCCGATCCTGCAGGACACCACGATCGTCGCCGTCGGGCCCAGCGTGCAGAACGTCAGCTTGAGCGGGGCGGTGCCGGTCGGCATCGTCGGCGACGCCGCCCGCTGGGCCAAGACCGCGCAGTAGCGCTAGTCGCCCGAGGCGGCCTTGTGCTGGCGCTTGGACCCGCCGACACCGCTCTTCGAGGTGGTGGCGTGTGACGCTGCGCCCGCATCGTCCGGCGCCTTCGCCGAGCTGTTGCCGTCGGTGGCCGCGGCGGCACGGGCTGTCGTGCCGGGTACGGCCTTCGCGGAGGTGACGACCTTGACGGCGGACGCCGCCGCTCCAGCGGGCGGGACGGTCGGGATCGGCGAGGTGGCCACGCCGGGGGGCTCGGTCAGATCGGCGTAGACGCGCGCGCGTCCGGTGTCGATCTTGATGGTGAGGTCGGTGAGGGCGGCATTGACCGACTGCTCGATGGGTGCCCGGCCGGCATTGAGCGCCGTAATGACATCGCCGGTCTGGGCAAGCGTCCCGGCGAAGGCGGTCGCGCCGGCCACAACACCCCCGATCACTGCGACCGGGCCGGTCACCAACGCCTGGGCCACGATGTCGTAGCCGGCGACGAGGGCGTCCCGGGACGCGGTGAAAACCCGCTGAAGCGCGGCATCAAGGGCGAATCCACCCAGCGGCACCCGCGGCGCAAGGAGCAGGTTGAAGGTGTTCGTGATGGGCACCTGGATGTCCAGCAATGCCGCACCGAGGGCTTGCCCGAGGTTCTTGTCAGCTTCCAGGGCCTTCACCAGCGCGATCGGGCTGGTGATCAGTCCGACTCCGAGGCCGACGAGACCCCAGCCGGTGAAGGGTGCGTAGGTGGCCGCGGGGGAGGGGGTATTGGGTCCCAGGCACACGGTTTGGCATTGCTCGGTGCTGCCGATCAAGATCGGCGCCAGAGCCAGGATGTTGCCGAGCGCGTTGATGCCGATCTGGTACGGAATCGCCCCGATCGCTGGAATCGTCAGGTCGGTGAGCTGGATCTGGGGGAGGGTGACGGTCCGCAGCGCCGTGTCCTGATCCGGGATCAGGGGGCTCACGGCAATGGCCGCCGCTCCGGCGAGTGCGATGCTCGTCTTATATGCAGACCTGACAGCGGCCATCTCGGGCTCCTTCGCCGTGCCGTACCGGACGTGGCGAAACCTTACCTGAGAACAACCTGAGGAAAGGGTGGCTGGCGTCAAGCGACGAGGTGTTGGTTGCGTTCGCAACAAAGCGCGCCTGAACTAGACCGGGTATTCCGGGTGAGGCAAGGTCGCTGTCTGCGACTTTAGGTCGCGGTGGGCGCGGAGTGCGGGTGGGGCGGACGCTGTCGGGTCCGTCAATTCGACTGCCGGGCGGCATATCGGTACAACGCTTGGTGCGATCAGTGTGCCGCGGAATCGGCCTTGGCGCCGGGCCGCAGGTTTCGCTGTGAGCCCGATGCCGTGGCGGTGCGGGCAGATCCCGCCGTCGCCCTGGTGGTGGCGGGGGACGGGGGAGCTGGCGGGCTCGCCGGATCGGAGGGGGCGGCCGTCGTCGCCTGGCCCGCCGCGCCCCCGGCGCGCGACCTCGGCATCGACGACGTCGCACGGAGAGCGCCCAGCGACTCGGCCGGCGTGCGCTTGCGTGCCGAACTGCCGGTTCCGGTGCCCCCCGGAACTGCCGGTGAACTGCCGGAGTCTGCGGCCGGCGCCGGATCAGAACCGGCTGGCTGATCAGCGCCGACGGCCAGGGCCGCGCCACCGACGTCGGTCGTGGTGACCGCCGCTGCGGCCGCGACCGGCAACGGCGGCAGGTGGTTCAAGAAGACGTCCCTGATCGCGTCGAGGAGGATCAGCCCAGACCCGATGAAGTCCTTGACCGTCGATTCGATGGTGTCCAGCGCGCCGGCGATGTTGCCCTGAAGCAACGCCGCGACCGCGGTGATGAGGACTTGGGGCACCCGGATGATGGCGTCCACCGCCGCGTACGCGGCCTCGACGACCTTTCCGCCGAGATAGGACGTGTCTGCAACCAGGCCCGACACCACGGCCTGCACTGCGGGGTTGCTGATCGGCGACGCGAAACCGGTCGCCTCGAGCGCAGGCGTGGCACCCACGGACTCGACCGGCGGGGCTTCAGCCGGCGGCTGGCGATACCCGGCCAGCTCGGACGCGGCGGCCGTGATCGGGTCCCCGGCAGCCGCCCCGGAGTTGACCTCCCGGCTGATGCGATCGGCGTCAGCGGCCAGGGCGGCCAGGATCTGTGCCAGCGCGGGGCCGATCCCGGCCGGCGGGAACTGCGGCACGATCGCATTGAGCAGGGACTTGTCGAACGGTGTGAGCATTCCGGGGCTCGTCGACAGCTGTGTGGTCGAGATCTGCATGTCGCGCGATGGCGGCGTGACGGGGTTGGCGACGACTACAGCCGCCGCCACCAATGCCACTCCTGTGGTCAGGAATGGCCCCATCGCCCGTCGCATGCCGTCTCCCTCCGCCGCCATCGGCGGCACCGGCTAAGTCGACGATACCTGAGAGCAGCCTGATAAGGCTAAGGGCTGTTCCTGAGAATTTCGGCCTGCCGGCAGCTCTGGCCGGGCCGTTAACCGCAGAAAAACCTTGGGGGCCAACCTAACCCGGGAGGTCGGCCAACTTAGGAACGTCTCAGTGACTTCGCAGCTGTCCTGACCGGCTAGGTCGCGCGCGATAGTATTCCGGGCCGGCTCCGGTGGCGCGACGCGGCTAATGCACGGGGATATGTCGCGATGCAGATCGCCATATTCGTACGCCTGGGTGGTTGTGGCAAACCGGATGTCGGGCGGTATCAAATTGGCGCCACCGATAGGTTGTCGCATTTATCGATCAATCAGACGCCAGTGTTCGAGCGGTCTCGTCTACTTCCTATGGGGGATGCCGATAAGGCAACTCGTCAACCTAGGCGGGCGGAGCCGTGCACCCGTACGCCGAATGTGTTCCAGATCTCTAAAAGGCCAGTAAGGCTAGGTAGCAAGTGGCACGAGGGTGGGGCTCCACGGCCAACGGGGGTGCTGCCATTTTCGGGGCGAGAAAGCCATTGATAGCGATAAAGAATGCCGCACTTGCGCAGCCCGAGGTGTTGCTTCTGCTTCTGCTCGGGGTGGGGCACGATTGAGGGGTATTTCCTACGTGTCAATCCATTCTGGGAAAGCCACCAGCAAACAATATCGCGGTTCCCTGCGCCCAGCCGCCCGGCATCAGACAGTGTGAGTGCTCTCAGTGCGCCGGCTTGTCCCCGCTCCGGGTGCGACCGCGGCCCCTGACCATGCTGTCGAGCAGGTTCGCCGCCGCCGCTGCCACTGCGAACACGATCAGCAGCCACAACGGCGGGTGCGCCAGCTCCCACACGAACAATGCTGCCCACAGGGGTGCGCCCTGCGTGATCGCCAGCACGCCCGCCGCGCACGCGAGTGCCGCGGCAGGAACGTTGACCTGCAGCGGTGTCCAGGCGTTCACCGCCAGTGCCACCGCCGAACCCGTCGCTGCGCCGGTAGCCAGCGCGGGAGTCAGCATGCCGCCGACCGCCCCCGCGCGCAGGAAGACCGCGGTGAGCAGTGGCTTGAGTAGCAGGATCGCCAGCGCCGAGGTCAGGGTCAGACCGCTGCCGACGCTTACGGTCAGCACGCTCTTGCCGTTGCCCGGCAGCTCGGGCCACCAGTGCGAGCACACGCCGACCAACAGACCCGCCCCGGCGACCGCCGGGATCAACAGCCACGAGTCGGCGACCCGGTGGGTCCGCGCGCGATCCATCAGCCGGTTGAACGCCGTTCCCACCGCCAGCGCCAGCGGGGAAATGAGAATCGCGAACCCGGTGAGCAGATAGGACAGCGCCGGGTGGGGCCAGTGCAACGGAATCTCGAGACGGGTGACCGGAGCGGCCACCGCGACGGCCAGACTGGAGGTGATCAGCGCTGTCCCGACCGCACGCACACTCCAGCTGCGCAGCACGATCTGAATCGCGAACAGCGCACCTCCCAGCGGCACGCTGTACACCGCCGCCAGGCCCGCACCGGCCGCACAGCCGAGCAGTATCCGACGGTCGGCGGGGGTCAGCATCCACCGGGAGGTGCCCAGATCGCCCAATGCGGCGGCGAACTGCCGAGGGGCGCCCTCGCGGCCCAGCGAGGCGCCGGTACCCACCAGCAGCACCTGCAGCCCCGCATCCACCGACAGCGCCAGCCGCGGCAACGGCCCCGGCCGCTCGATGGCGTCGGACAGCGCCGGCACCCGGGTGCGCCGCCGAAGCAGCCACCACCCCAGGCCGGCCAGCGCGCCGCCGATCATGGGGCCCACCGCACGCCGGACCGGGCTCGACCCGGTGACACCGTCGAGCAGTGTGCCGAAACTGTAGTGGTAGGTGAGGTGCTCGACGAGGTGCAGCAACACCGTCGTCGCGGCGCCAGCGAGGCCAGCCAACAAGCCGATCGCTATGACCGCGCAGCCGAACTCGAGGTGGCGCCGGTTCACGAGGGAAATCTATGTCACCGGAGACGCCGGCGACGGACAACCAGACGTCCGCCGGTGGGTAGGGTGGCCGGGTGGCTTCGCAGGAAACTCCGCGGTTGTTGTTCGTGCACGCCCATCCCGACGACGAGACGATCAACAACGGCGTCACCATCGCTCGCTATACGCAGCGCGGCGCCCAGGTCACCGTTGTCACGTGCACCCTCGGTGAAGAGGGTGAGATCATCGACGACCGGTGGATGCGCCTCGGCGTCGATGAGGCCGACCAGCTCGGCGGCTACCGCATCGGCGAGCTGAGCACCGCCCTGCGCGCGCTCGGCCTGCAGCAGCCACGATTCCTGGGCGGCGCGGGCCGATGGCGCGACTCCGGGATGCCCGGCACCCCGGCGCGCCGCCACACCAAGTTCGTCGACGCCGATTTCGACGAAGCCGTCACGCTGCTGGCAGAGGTGATCGACGAGCTGCGCCCGCACGTGGTGGCCACCTACGATCCGGACGGTGGCTACGGCCACCCCGATCACATCCAGACCCACCGCGTCACCACCGCCGCCGTTGCCGCTGCGACGTGGGAGGTCCCCAAATTCTATTGGGCGGTCATGGGCGCCAGTGCTTTTCGGGCCGGCGTTGCCGCGCTCGGCGATGCCGATGTATTGCCGGACTGGATCTGGCCGCCCCGCGACATCGAGTTCGGTTTCTCCGACGACCGGATCACCGCAGTGATCGAGGCGCCGGAACAGGTGGCCGCCAAAACCGCCGCCATCGCCGCTCACGCCACCCAGATGCTGGTGGGTCCCACCGCGCGTGCGTTCACGCTGTCCAACAAACTCATCCTGCCGGTACTGGCCGACGAGCACTACGTACTCGTCGCGGGCACGCCGGGCCCGCTCGACGAGCGTGGTTGGGAGACCGACCTTCTGGCCGGTCTCGACGTCGACCGGTAATGGCCGGCCGGCCCGCCGGTCGCGCTGTTCGACAGCATCCCGGCCCGACCGCCACGAGACCTCGTGTCGACGATCCCGGCCCGACCGATCCCGCCATCCGGACCGTCGTCCTCGTCGCGCTTGCTGTCGACGGTGTCCTCTCGGCGGTGGCCGGTGCGCTGCTGCTCCCGTTCTATCTGGGTCAGGTGCCGTTTCCGATCAGCGCGCTGATCAGTGGGCTGGTCAACCTCGCCCTGGTCTGGGCGGCCTCGTACTGGACGGACTCGGCCCGGCTTACCGCCGCGCCGCTGCTGAGCTGGCTGGTCACCGTGGCCGTACTCACCCTGGGCGGCCCGGGCGGGGACATCGTCTTCGGCGGTCCCGGGGTGATGGCCTATTCGGTGCTGGTGTTCCTGTTCCTGGGTGCGCTGCCGCCGGGCTTGCTGCTGTGGTGGCGCGGTCGCCCGGCCTGAGCCGGCCGTCAAGCGGGGTCTGCTTGCGACCGAGTGGCGTTGGGACCGCGGTCCTTGACCTCGATGGTCGTCACAAGCGCGGCCATGGGATGAGTGTGTGCTGGCGACGCAATCCGGCTTTAGTCGGTTAGCGCAATCCCGGAGACGAAGAACCAATCTCGGCGGTATTACCCCACGGGGATGCCAAGAAGTCAGGCTGATGAATCGGCCTGACAATCGGTGTCGGAGCTACGCAAATCGGGCACGAAAGGCATCTGAACATCCCTGAGCAGCGTGTGAGTTCGCGCGCAAACGGGCAGTCCGGGGGCTGCACGTCCAGCCTTCTGGCAAACGAAGGTGTCGAGGGGCTGATTCCCGGACACGGCGGAACGTGGCATTGGCGCCTCTGAGGTTAAGACGTGTGAGGCGTTGCGCCCGAGTGCGTCGCGACATGGATTGTGACGAAAGTCACAGTTGACCAATTTCCGCTATTGGCCAATTGCGGAGTTAACGAAAGTGTTTTGATCGCGCGGGCTTTCGACCACGGAATTTCTGATCGGCGACGCTAACCGCGGCAACCTCGATTTCGCGACCCAGCAAATCCGTTTGGTGAGACTGGACCTCCGGGGTCTTGCGATCTCGACGCGCTGAACCCGGTTCATCGTTTCTGACGAGGCAGTAAATTTCGGGTCGGCTTCTCCGCGGTGGGGAATCCGGCGCGAGGGAGGCGGTCGGTTCGGATGGGTGAGAGCAACGGAGTTGTGGCGCAGGCGGGTCGGCGTGTCGACGCGGAGGTGGTGAGCCCACCGGAGCAGGTCGCGGGCCGTCGTCGGGCAAGCCGCCGTCAGGGGAAGACTCGTCGGATTCAGCCGTATGCGTGGCTGGGGGCAGCGGCGCTGGCCGTGGGCGTGGGCGCGGTGTTGGCAGGGCCGGCGGTGGCTCATGCCGATGCGGGCGCTGCCGGCGGCACGGGGAGTGGTTCAACGAAGTCGACAGGGTCAGCGGGCGGTTCCGGAACTGGTTCAACCCGCCGTGGCGACCATTCCGATGCGGGTACGACCACGGGTGCGGCTGGTCGGGCCGGCAATCGATCGACGAACACCGCGGTCTCGGCCCGATCGGGCACCGCAGTGCGGCTGGCTTCACCGGCCGCGGGCGGGGCGCCGCGCGCGGCAGCCGTCGGCAGCCAGCGGCACTCGGCCGGCACCGCATCGGCGACCGCGGTTGCGACGACGGCGTATGCGGCGAGCTCGCAGTCAGCCCAGTCGGGCGCCAGCCTGTCGGCCTCGGCGTCAGCGGTGCCAGCGGTGGCCTCGGCGATCTCTCTGCCGAGTTGGACGCCCGGCGATTTCGTTTCGTTCTTCATCTCCAATGGCACGGCTGCCCATCCAGATGCGGGCTTGTTGATCGGCACCGGCTACAGCTTCACTGCGGACAGCTGCACCGGTACGTCCAGCTGCACAGGCGGTCGCGCTGGTCTGCTGATTGGCAACGGCGGCAACGGCTTCAACGGCGGCAACGGTGGCAGTGCGGGGTTCTTCTGGGGTGCGGCCGGCCGGGGCGGGGACGCCGCAGCCGGATGCGTGCAGGCCGCGTGCAACGGCGGCGCCGGCGGTAACGCCGGCCTGTTCGGCGTCGGTGGCGGCGGTGGAGCCGGCTCGGCCAATGGCAAGGGTGGCCACGGTGGTCATGGCGGATTGATCTACGGCGCCGGCGGGACCGGCGGGACCGGAGGCTCCACCGGTGGGGCCGGTGGCCGAGGTGGATCCGCGGGCATCTTGGGTAACGGCGGCGCAGGCGGAGTCGGTGGTGCCAACGGCCAAGGCGGTAGTGGTGGTCACGGCGGCCTGGTCGTCGGCGATGGCGGCGCCGGTGGTGCCGGCGGGAGCGGCGGCAACGGGGGTAACGGCGGTGGCGCGGGCTGGCTGTCGATATGGGGCGCCGGTGGCGCAGGCGGTGCGGGCGGCAACGGTGACCTCACCGGTACCAGCGCCAATGGCGGCAACGGCGGTGGCGGCGGCGCGGGCAGTTTCCTTGTCGGGCACGGGGGCGTTGGCGGGGCCGGTGGCGTCGGTGTTGACGGCACCGCGAGTGCGGGCGCCGGTAACGGCGGTAACGGCGGTAACGGCGGCGGCGGAAGCCTGATCTTCGGTGGGGCCGGCAACGCCGGCGCCGGTGGACGCGGCGGCAACGGCACAACTGGTACGACCGGCATTGACGGCGCCGACGGTGTCACCGCCGGCCAGGATGGTGCCGATGGCGGCACCGGCGGCACCGGCGGCAATGCCGGCAACGGCGGCAACGGCGGCAACGCCGGCTCGGCTCAATTCCTGTTGCTGTTCACCACCACCGGGCTTGCCGGTAGCGCTGGTAGCGGCGGTAGCGGTGGGGCCGGCGGCCTCGGCGGGAACGGCGGCAACGGTGCCGCGGGCGATGCCCAACACCCCGATGGCGGCAAGGGCGGCAACGGCGGAAACACTGGCGCCGCGGGTCAATCCGGCCTGGCTGGGGTCACCGGCAACGGCCGCACCAACAGCGGCGCGAGCGCCGATTCGGCTTCGGCGTCCTCACAAATCATCGGCCAAGGCCGCGGCGGCAACGGCGGCAACGGCTGGAGCAGCACCAGCCCAACCCAGGCCGCCGGCAACGGCGGCGCCGGCGGCAACGGCGGATCGACCGGCAACGGCGGCAACGGCGGCGCAGGCGGCAACGGCTACACCGGAGTCACCTCGCTCAATCCCGACGTCGCCGGCCGCACCGGCGGCAACGGTGGCAACGGCGGTGCAGGCGGTAACGGCGGATCGATCTCCGGTAACGGCGGTGTCGGCGGAGCAGGAGGGGCCGGCGGGACCGGCGGCAATGGCGCCGACGGCGGTAATGGGGCTGACGGCGCCAACCCTGGCGACAACGGCGGCAACGGAGGTAACGGCAGCAGCGGCGGCAGCGGCGGGGCCGGCGGCACCGGCGGCAACGCCGGCCTGGCCCTCGGAACCGGTACCAACGGCGTCAACGGCAAGGGCGGCAACGGCGGCAACGGCGGCAACGCCGGCGCGGCCGGCAACGGCGGCTCCGGTGCCGCCGGCGACCAAGGGACTCCCACCGGGGGTAACGGCGGCAACGGCGGCGATCCCGGCACCGCCGGCACCGGCGGGACCGGCGGCCAAGCCGGCACCGGCGGAACCGGTGGCACCACCGGCACCACCGGGTCATCCGGTGCTGCCATCACCACCGGCGGCAACGGTGGCAACGGCGGACACGGCTACGACGACCAGGGCGGCGGCAACGGTGGTACCGGTGGCGCCGGCGGTAACGGCGGCAAGTTCGGCAACGGTGGCAGCGGTGGTAACGGCGGCGCCGGCGGCGTCGGTGACCCCGGCATAGACGGCAACAATCCTGGCGACAACGGGGGTGCGGGCGGTAACGGCGGTAACGGTGGTACCGGTGGCGCAGGCGGTAACGGCGGATCGGTCTCCGGCAATGGTGGCAGCGGCGGTAATGGTGGCAATGGCGGTACCGGCTCTGACGGCGGAATCGGTCTTGCCGGTGCCGATGGCGCCAACCCAGGCGAGGCCGGCGGCAACGGCGGTAACGGCGGTGGCGGTGGCTCCGGCGGCAATGGCGGTAACGGCGGCAACGCCGGGGTGGCCCTGGGAACCGGCGTCAGCGGTACCAACGGCAGCGGCGGCGCCGGCGGAAACGGTGGCGCCGCCCAAGGCGGCGCGGACGGCGGCGCCGGCGCCGCCGGCGACAACACCGCCCCCACCGGCGGTAACGGCGGTAACGGCGGCGACCCGGGAACAGCCGGTGGCGCCGGCACGGGAGGCCAAGCCGGAACCGGTGGCAGCGGAGGTGCAGCTGGCGGCGACGGTCAAGCCGGCCACTCCGTCACCAGCGGCGGCAACGGCGGCACCGGCGGAGCCGGTTGGAGCGCCGATCCCACCTTCGGTGGTGCGCTCAACGGCGGTAACGGAGGTACCGGTGGTAACGGCGGCAAGCTCGGCAACGGGGGCACCGGCGGAGCCGGCGGCAACGGCGCATATGGAACCGTGGGCATGGATGGCAACAATCCTGGCGAGAGCGGTACGGACGGCGGCAACGGCGGCACTGGCGGCAACGGCGGGGCCGGCGGCAGCGGCGGGTCGGTCTCCGGCGACGGCGGCTCGGGTGGCACCGGCGGCACCGGCGGTGATGGCGGCCTGGGCGGCAACGGCCTCTCCGGCGCTGCCGGGGTCGCCGCGGGCGAGGCCGGCGGAAACGGTGGTAACGCGGGGGGCGGCGGTAACGGCGGCACCGGCGGCACCGGCGGCAATGCCGGGCTGGCCCTGGGAACCGGCAGCGACGGCACCAACGGCAACGGCGGCAACGGTGGCAACGGTGGCAACGCCGGAACCCCCGGCAACGGTGGCAACGGCGCCGATGGTGACATCGCTGTTGGGCCGGTCAATGGCGGCAACGGTGGCAACGGCGGGGCCCCCGCGATAGCCGGCACCGGCGCCGCCGGCGGCCTCGCGGGCACCGGCGGCAACGGCGGCACCGCCGGCGTGGCCGGCGCGGCAGGCCAGTCCGCCATCACCGGCGGAAACGGCGGCAACGGCGGCAACGGCGGAAACGTCCAGGGAATCCTCGCCGGCAGCACCGCTAACGGCGGAAACGGCGGAAACGGCGGCAACGCGGTAGCGGTCAACGCCAATGGCGGCACCGGCGGCACCGGCGGCGTGGGATTCACGCCCAATGGTGGAACCGCCACCGGCGGCACCGGCGGTAGCGGCGGCAACGCCGCTGGCCTCGGCGGCAATGGCGGCAACGCCGGCTCCGGCGGCTATTCGTACAGCATCGTTTTCGGAGACGCCACCGGCGGCAACGGCGGCGACGGCGGCACCGCAACTGGTGCGGGCGGCAACGGCGGCAATGGCGGCGACGGCGGCAACGTCAGCGCACCGAACGGGACACCCACCGTCGGAGCCGGCGGAACCGGCGGTGGGGCCGGGTCCCAGGGCGCAGCGGGCCAGAACGGAAGCAACGGCCACATCGTCTGACACGCTCCGCGCCAGCTGAGATGAGTGCACGTGTGCGGCGTTCGGTGAAAACCGAACGCCGCACACTTCGTCTTGGCCTACATCAAAGCTCGTCGACGCTGATGCCAATGAGGCCGTCGCGTTGCCGGCTGAGACCGTCGTCGGCCCGCCGGCCGGCTTACTCGCTTGCGCCCGTGCTGGCCTTCTGGGAGTGACCGCGCGCGGAGCCGCCCGTCGAGCGAGTCTGCTTGGTGGTATCGTGCGCCGGCTTGGCAGCCCCGCCCGTACTCGGCGACGCGTCCGGACCGTTGTCCTTGGCGGTTTTCTGGACCCCGGTCGGCGTGGCGGACGAATCCAGCGCGGCAGCCTTGACCGCGGTGGCGGTCGGCGTCCCGGCACTGGGCGCATCCGCGGGCTGCTTGACGACCAGCGAGCGGGCCGAATGCCCGGTCCCGGCGGTGACGGCCGGTGTGGTGGACTGCGGTTCGGCGGTCGCTCCGGCGCCGGACGTGGCCGCCGCAGTCTTGGCGGTCGCAGCGGCGGCCAACGGCAGGGGCGGGAACGGCAGCGGCGGCAGCGGCGGGATGATCCAGCCGATGAAGTAGTTGAACTCCGCGACCGCCGTGTTCACCAGCGCGGTGACCGTCGTCTGCGCGACGACGGTAAGCCCGGCCGACCACACTGCCGGGTTCAGCGGGTCGTTGAGCACCGGTGCGATCAGGCCGTAGACCATCGCGTCGCCGATCGGTGAACCGAGGTTGTTCCAGAGCAGGGGTGCCTGGTCGCCGATGACGCTCAGCGGCCAGACCCAGCCCAGCACGTACTGGGTGAGGTTGGCGGCGTAGGTGATCCAGTAGTCGGCCCAGTTCCAGGCAGAGATCACCCAGTCGCTGGCGGTGTTGTTGGCGCTTGCGGCCGCCAGTGCGGTCCGCGGGGACGTAGCGCTCGACGACGCCGACGGGGCGGTCGCACCCAACACCGCCGCCGCGGCAGCAACAGGGTTGACCAGCGGCTGCACCGCGGCGCTGAGCCGGACGGCTGCCGCCGTGACCGGTGCGGGCGCCGACGGCTGGACCGGAGCGATCACCACGGCGGTTGCGGCCAGCGCCGCGACCCCTGCGGTGAGATACGAACG
This sequence comes from Mycolicibacterium sp. CH28, assembly GCF_004745805.1. Lineage (GTDB taxonomy): Bacteria > Actinomycetota > Actinomycetes > Mycobacteriales > Mycobacteriaceae > Mycobacterium. The sequence goes on from NZ_SRLQ01000014.1 coordinate 392,271, forward strand.
GGCGGACACAGTCATGGCGGGAACCCCCTGGTGGTGTACAGCTAACAATGACAAATTACGTTTCCGTCAGGCTGGCGTTACAGGCAATCCACAGTGTGGCGTGGTTGCTGATCGTCCCGCACGGCCACGGGCACGCCACCAGCGGTGAGGGCTAGTGTGTCGATCATGTCAGTCGCCCGAGTTTCAGATTGTGAGACGCGCGGATGATTTTCCAGCTGCCGACGGTTACCCGGTAGTGGCCTTGAACTCGCAGCCCGGTAGTCGGTTGCCCATTCCGGTGGTTCCTCCCAAAACTGATGCGCCATCACCTGCGGCGTTGAGGCGTGTTCTGCGCCGTGCCCGCGACGGGGTTGGGCTCAATGTCGATGAAGCGGCGATCGCGATGACCGCCCGCGGTGAGGACCTGGCCGATCTGTGCGCCAGCGCGGCGCGGGTGCGTGATGCCGGTCTGGAGTCGGCGGGCCGGCGAGGGCCGGGTGGGCGTTTGCCGGTGACGTATTCGCCCAAGGTGTTCATCCCGGTGACGCATTTGTGCCGCGATACCTGCCATTACTGCACATTTGTCACGGTTCCGGGCAAGCTTCGGGCCGAGGGCAAGGGCATGTTCATGGAGCCCGACGAGATTCTCGATGTCGCGCGCCGTGGTGGGGAGCTGGGGTGCAAGGAGGCTCTGTTCACGCTGGGGGATCGCCCGGAGGCGCGATGGCCGGAAGCCCAGCAGTGGCTTGATGAGCGGGGCTATGACTCCACGCTGGACTATGTGCGGGCGATGGCGATCCGGGTGCTCGAGGAGACCGGCCTGCTACCGCATCTGAATCCCGGGGTGATGAGCTGGGCGGAGCTGTCGCGGCTGAAGCCGGTGGCGCCGTCGATGGGCATGATGCTGGAGACCACGTCGCGGCGGCTGTTCGAAACCAAGGGCATGGCGCATTACGGCAGCCCGGATAAGGATCCCGAGGTCCGGCTGCGCACGCTCGACGATGCGGGGCGGCTCTCGATCCCGTTCACGACGGGGCTGCTGGTCGGTATCGGGGAGAACCTGGCCGAGCGGGCCGAGACGATGCACGCGATCCGCAAGTCCCACAAGGCGTTCGGGCACATTCAGGAAGTGATTGTGCAGAACTTCCGGGCCAAGGATCACACCGCGATGGCGTCGGTGCCCGATGCCGGTATCGACGATTTCGTGGCCACTGTCGCGGTGACGCGGCTGGTGCTGGGGCCGGGGATGCGGATCCAGGCCCCGCCGAACCTGGTGTCGCGCTCGGAGTGCCTGGCGTTGATCGGTGCCGGGGTGGACGACTGGGGTGGTGTCTCGCCGTTGACCCCGGATCACGTCAATCCCGAGCGGCCCTGGCCCGCTCTGGATGATCTGGCGTCGATCACCGCCGAGGCTGGCTATGACCTGGTGGCTCGCCTGACCGCGCAACCGCGCTACGTGCAGGCCGGTGCGGCCTGGATTGATCCGCGGGTGCGGGGTCACGTCGACGCGCTGGCCGACCCGGACACCGGGTTGGCGCTGGATGTGAAGCCGGTAGGCCGGCCCTGGCAGGAACCTGACGAGGCGACCGAGTCGCTGGGCCGCACCGATCTGCACACCGCCATCGATTCCGAGGGCCGCCACACCGAGACCCGCAGCGATCTCGACAGCGCATTCGGTGACTGGGAGTCCATCCGGGAGAAGGTGTCCGAGCTGGCCGCCCGGGCCCCTGAGCGCATCGACACCGATGTGCTGGCCGCGCTGCGCTCGGCCGAGCGCAATCCTGGTGGTTGCTCGGATGACGAGTATCTGGCGCTGGCCACCGCTGACGGTCCGGCGCTGGATGCGGTTGCTGCTCTTGCTGATGCGTTGCGTCGCGATGCTGTCGGCGATGACGTGACGTTCGTGGTGAACCGCAATATCAATTTCACCAATATCTGCTACACCGGCTGCCGGTTCTGCGCGTTCGCTCAGCGTAAGGGGGACGCCGATGCGTTCTCCCTGTCCACCCAAGAGGTGGCCGACCGGGCCTGGGAGGCTCACGTCGCCGGGGCGACCGAGGTGTGCATGCAGGGCGGTATCGATCCGGAGTTGCCGGTCACCGGGTATGCCGACCTGGTGCGCGCGGTCAAGGCCCGGGTGCCCTCGATGCATGTGCATGCCTTTTCCCCGATGGAGATCGCCAACGGGGTCACCAAGAGCGGGACCAGTGTTCGGGAATGGCTGCAGAGCCTGCGCGAGGCGGGTTTGGGCAGCATCCCGGGCACGGCGGCCGAGATCCTCGACGACGAGGTCCGTTGGGTGCTGACCAAGGGCAAGCTGCCCACCTCGATGTGGATCGACATCGTCACCACCGCCCACGAGGTGGGGCTGCCTTCGTCCTCGACGATGATGTACGGCCACGTCGACACCCCTCGGCACTGGGTGGGTCATCTCAACGTGCTGCGTTCGATCCAGGACCGCACCGGTGGCTTCACCGAGTTCGTCCCGCTGCCGTTCGTGCACCAGTCCTCGCCGCTGTATCTGGCCGGGGCTTCGCGGCCTGGGCCGACCCACCGCGACAACCGCGCAGTACACGCGCTGGCGCGGATCATGCTGCACGGCAGGATTTCCCACATTCAGACCAGCTGGGTCAAACTCGGGATCGAACGCACTCAGGTGATGCTCAACGGCGGGGCCAACGACCTGGGCGGCACCCTGATGGAAGAAACCATCTCCCGGATGGCCGGCTCCGAGTTCGGCTCGGCCAAGACCGTCGCCGAACTCGTCGCCATTGCCGAAGGCATCGGCCGCCCAACCCGCCAACGGACCACCACGTACGCCACGCGTGCAGCCTGACGCGCCGGCCGGTCAGCCAGCGACGCGCGCCCGGTGACGCTGTGCATGGGCTGGCTAATAGATGCGACGTCTAGTATCAGTAACCACGCGAAACGCTTGCGTGAAACGGGTTAGGGCACGACAACAAGTTAGGGCACACTGAGTCGGCAATCCGGGGACCGGCATCGGATACTAGGCGTTCGCAGTGCCCGCGTGAGACCACAGCCACACCGAATAGCAGATCGAGGAGAACCTTCGTGACGTACACGATTGCCGAACCCTGCGTCGACATCAAAGACAAGGCATGTATCGAGGAGTGCCCAGTCGACTGCATCTATGAGGGTGCACGCATGCTGTACATCCACCCTGACGAATGTGTGGACTGCGGTGCGTGCGAGCCGGTCTGCCCGGTCGAGGCGATCTACTACGAGGACGACGTCCCGGACCAGTGGTCGCAGTACACCCAGATCAACGCCGACTTCTTCGCCGAGCTCGGCTCGCCGGGCGGCGCATCGAAGGTCGGCCAGACCGACAACGATCCCCAGGTGGTCAAGGACCTGCCGCCGAAGGAAGAGGACTGACGCCTCCCGGCCCGTTGCGTGCACGCCGCCGGCCGCTGTCGGCGGCGTTGCCGGTGTTCCCGTGGGACACCCTCGCCGCAGTGACGGCGACGGCGAAATCCCATCCGGGCGGCATCGTCGACCTGTCGGTGGGAACCCCCGTGGACGAGGTCGCTGCGGTCATCCGTGAGGCGCTCGCGGCGGCCAGCTCGGCATCGGGTTACCCGACCACCGCCGGCACCGCGGCCTTGCGGGCTTCGGCCGTAGCTGCGCTCAACCGCCGCTACGGTGTCACCGGACTTGCCGAGCAGGCAGTGCTGCCGGTCATCGGGACCAAGGAACTCATCGCCTGGCTGCCAACCCTGTTGGGGCTCGGCGCCGACGACGTGGTGGTGGTTCCCGAGCTGGCCTACCCGACCTATGAGGTGGGTGCGCTGCTGGCCGGTGCGCGGGTGCTGGCGGCCGATTCGGTGACGCAGCTGGGACCGGAGTCGCCGGCCGTCGTGTTCATCAACTCGCCGAGCAACCCGACGGGCAAGGTGCTGGGGCGCGACCACCTGCGCAAGGTCGTCGAATGGGCCCGGGAACGCGGCACCCTGGTGGTGTCCGACGAGTGCTACCTCGGGCTGGGGTGGGAGGAAGTGCCGACCTCGGTGCTGCACGCCTCGGTCAGCGACGGCGACCACACCGGGCTCCTCGCGGTGCATTCGCTGTCGAAGAGCTCGTCACTGGCCGGGTACCGGGCCGGGTTCGTCGCCGGCGACCCGGACGTGGTCGCCGAGCTGCTGGCGGTGCGTAAGCACGCCGGGATGATGGTGCCCACCCCGGTGCAGGCGGCGATGCTCGCGGCCCTCGACGATGACGCGCACGAACAAGAGCAGCGGCAGCGCTATGCGCGCCGCCGCGAGGTGCTGCTGGCCGCGTTGCGGTCGGCCGGCTTCACCGTCGACCATTCCGAGGCGGGACTGTATCTGTGGGCGACCCGCGGCGAGCCGTGCCGGACGACGCTGTCCTGGCTGGCCGAGCGTGGCATTCTCGTCGCTCCCGGGGAGTTCTATGGGCCCCGGGGTGCGCAGCACGTTCGGGTGGCTCTGACTGCAACTGACGAACGAATCGCCGCCGCGGTGGAGCGGCTGAGCTAGGACCGGCTCAACCGCCCCACCCAAGCGGGGGTCGGACTCGCCTGTGTCAGTTCATGTTCCAGGGTTCGCCGTAGGTGGTGACGCTGTCACCGGCCTTGGAGATCAGCCGGGCGAAGGGGCGCAGCAGCACGCCGCCGGCCGCGCCGGTCACGGTGCCGTGGGCGTTGGCCACGGCCACCGAGCCGTTGGGGCCCGAGACGTCGACCGAGAAGGTGGCGACTTCCTGGATGCCGGGGCCGTTGCCCAGGTCAGCGCTGATCGAGACACCCGGGAACAGGTTCGGGGTGATCACCGAGCCCAGCGGGTTGAAGCCCGTGGGAGAGATGTTGGCGTCGTCGAGCAGGATGTTGGGGGTGGTGTAGCTGAAGTTGATGCCCACACCCAGCGACCACGGGAAGCCGACCTGGTAGCCCAGCTCCAAGGTGCCCGCGAACTCATCGGCACCCGGGCCGACGACGCTGTAGACGGCCTTGCCGGAGTGGAACCACTCCCGGGTCAGCCGGTTGCGGTCCAGGGGGAACACACCGTTGAGGAAGGTGTCCCACTGCTGAACGGTCATCGTGCGGCCACCGCCGTCAACCAGACTCAGCTCATTGTCCAAACCTGCGTGCGAGGTACCTGTCCCGACGAATAGCGCTGCGATGGCGGCGATCATCGCCACCAGCACTCGACCCATGTATTTCATGCTGACCCCTTGGTGCTCAGTGGTTCGACGGTGAATCGGGGGGCCCGGTTCACCGAGGTTTCTTGGATGCCCGGACCGGGGGTGTGACCCGGCGCGGATCACCGCGTGACGGGGCTCACAACCAATCATGACAACAGCCTCATCGGCACCAAAAGCCACAGCGTTACCGATTCGTGAGATTTTTTTCTAGGGAGATCCGTCGCCACTACGGCACGGTCATCTCGCCGGCCGTCAGGCCGTTGCCCGCAAGCTCAGCGCGAGCACCAGCCGCACGTCGGGATCGGCCAGCGATGTGGCCATCACCTGCTCGATGCGTCGCACCCGGTATCGCACCGTATTGGGGTGGACGTGCAGCACCGCCGCTGCCGCCGCAATGTCGCCGAAGCTGTCCAGATAGACCCGTAACGTGTGCGCGAGTGCCGGCTCCTGCTCGCGCAGCCGGCGCACCCTCGGGTCCACGAGCCGCTCGTCTGCGGCCACCAGCATGACGATCTCGTCGAGCAACACCGTGGTGCGCGCCTCGGCCAGGTGGGTCACCTGCCCCAGGGCGGGGTGGCGCTCGGCACTGTCCAGGGCGCGGTCGATCTCGCGACGGGTGGCGGCGACGGACGCCAGGCCGGCGATCGGAGCCGCGATCACGGCGAGCAGTTCCAGACCGAGTTCGGTGCGCAGCGCGGCGATCGTCCCGCGGACCCACGACACGACGGGGGCGTTCTTGCCCGAGTCCGGCAGCACCACATACACCCGTGAGCCGTTGGCGGCGACCTGCGCGTCGGGGCGAAAAGCTGTGGCGCTCAACGCAAGAACATCGGCCAGTGGTGGGTGCACAGCCTTGGTGGCGAAACCGATCACCGCGGCCCGCCCGCCGACGGCGACACCGAGGTCGCGGGCCAGGCTCGCCGCGTCCGCCCCGTCGGCGTCGGCCAGCCCCAGCACCTGCTGAACGGCCAGCAGATGCGCCGACGGCCGGGCGGCCAGCCGAGTCATGATCCGAGCAGCCAGTACCGCCGCGCCGCGCAGCACCTCCTCGGCGTCGTCGGCCAACGGCCGAGACCCCTGCTGCACCCAGATCGTCCCGTCGAAACCGGGCCGACCGTCCTGGCGGTGGATGCCGATCGCCAGCCGCGGTCGCAAGCCCAACTCGGGACGCTCGTCCACGGTCACCACGTCTTGACCGGCCCGAAGCCGGTCGAAAATTCCCCACTGAGCGATCCACCGCAGATGCTCGGGCGGCCCGGCGCGGCCCAGAATCGACAGCCGACGCAACTCGTCGGCCTCGTCATTGGAGGCCGAATACGCCAGCACGTGCGACTGGGCGTCCTCGATGCTGACCATGCCATGGGTGCGGTCGGCGATCGACTGCGCCAACGCGAACAGATCGGTGCCGGAGTCCGAGAGCGGGTCGGCCCTTCGATGCTCGAACACGTGGTTGACCAGGCGGTATAGCCGCTCCCACCGGGCCTTGGGCTCGACGGCGACGACGGCGGTACCCCCGGCGACGGCGCGGGCGACCACCGCCTCGGAGGGTTCCTTGACGAAGATCGCCGCCGGCGGGCCGTGCGCGGCGCTCTGGCGGTCCAGCCAGCGGGTGGTGTCGGCTTCGCCGACGCCGAGCAGAAAGAACACGTCTGCCGACCCGGCACTGACCGACAATCCGAGCCGCACGTCGTCGGAGTCGATCAGCGCTGCCGATCGCACCGGACGGTCCAGCCCCCGTGGCGCCTCGACGAGCCGGACCAGCGTCGCGTCCAGGGCCAACACCAGCTGACCCAGCCCGACGCCGGTAGTGCGCATGTTGTCCGATCCTACTAGTAACGCCAGAAAGTGCTGTCTGATCGGCCAATAGATTCGACGGTGGGGGCGGCGATCCTTATGGACATGGATGCCCGCACCGACGTTCCTGTGCCCGCCAACGAACCGATCCACGACTACGCGCCCCATAGCGCCGAGCGGGCCCGCCTCACCGCGGCCCTGCATGATCTGGCCGACAACCCCATCGAACTGCCGCATGTCATCGGCGGCCGGCACCGGTTCGGCGACGGTGAACGCATTGATGTCGTCCAGCCGCACCGCCACCACGCCCGACTGGGCACGCTGACCAACGCCGTCCCCGCCGACGCCGCCGATGCCATCGAGGCGGCGATGGCCGCCAAGCACCAGTGGGCCGCGACCTCATTCGACGAACGCGCCGCGGTGTTCCTGCGGGCCGCCGACCTGCTGGCCGGGCCGTGGCGGGAGAAGATCGCCGCGGCCACGATGCTGGGCCAGTCCAAGACCGCCTACCAGGCCGAGATCGACGCACCCTGCGAGCTGGTCGACTTCTGGCGCTTCAATGTCGCCTTCGCCCGGCAGATCCTCGCGCAGCAGCCGGTCAGCAGTGCCGGTGTGTGGAACCGCACCGACTACCGCCCGTTGGACGGCTTCGTCTACGCCATCACCCCGTTCAACTTCACCGCCATCGCCGGCAATCTGCCGACCGCACCGGCGCTGATGGGCAACACCGTGGTGTGGAAGCCGTCGATCACCCAGACGTTGTCCGCTTACCTGACGATGCAGCTGCTCGAGGCCGCCGGGCTGCCGCCGGGCGTGATCAACCTCGTCACCGGGGACGGGTACGCGGTATCCGATGTGGTGCTCGCCGACCGTCGCCTGTCGGGCATCCACTTCACCGGCTCGACAGCCACCTTCCAGCACCTGTGGCGCGAGGTCGGAACCCGCGTCGCCGACTACGACAGCTATCCGCGTCTGGTCGGCGAAACCGGCGGGAAGGATTTCGTTGTCGCCCACCCGTCGGCGAACCCGGACGTGTTGCGCACCGCGCTGATTCGTGGCGCCTTCGACTACCAGGGGCAGAAGTGCTCGGCCGCGTCGCGGGCATTCGTCGCGCGGTCGGTGTGGCAGAAGATGGGCGACGACTTCCTCGCTGCCACCGAAGCGTTGAGCTACGGCGACGTCACCGACCTGACGAATTTCGGCGGCGCCGTCATCGACGCCCGGGCATTCGCCAAGAACGCCCGGGCCGTGGAGAGGGCAAAGGGCGCCGCGGGCGTCACCATCGCCGTCGGCGGCGAATATGACGACAGCGAAGGCTATTTCGTCCGCCCGACCGTCCTGCTGTCCGACGATCCGACGGACGAGGCGTTCTCGACCGAGTACTTCGGGCCGATCCTGGCCGTGCACGTCTACCCCGACGAACAGTTCGACGACATCCTCGGGGTGGTCGATGGCGGATCGCGCTATGCGCTGACCGGTGCGGTGATCGCCGACGACCGCGCCGCCATCCAGGCCGCCGCCGATCGCCTGCGATTCGCCGCGGGCAACTTCTACGTCAACGACAAGCCGACGGGTGCTGTCGTCGGGCAACAGCCGTTCGGCGGGTCGCGGGCGTCGGGTACCAACGACAAGGCCGGTTCGCCGTTGAACCTGCTGCGCTGGACCTCGGCCCGATCCGTCAAGGAGACCTTCGTCCCGCCGACCAACCACACCTACCCGCACATGGAGGTGGAGTGATGAGTGGCCTGTTCAACCGCGTCGCCCGGCCTGCGATCCTGACCGCCAGCCGCTCGGAGCTGTTGCGCCGCAACGCTGAAAGGATGCCCCTGGCGCGCGATGTCGTGCACCGGTTCGTTCCCGGCGAGACCGTCGAGGACGCCCTGTCGGCCGTCACCGAGCTGCGCGATTCCGCCCGGCTGGTCAGCATCGACTATCTCGGAGAGGACGTCACCGACGCCGATGCGGCCGAGGCCACCGTCAAGGCCTACCTGCAACTGCTCGACGCACTCGGTGCCCGATCGGAGAACACGGGGCAGGCAGTGCGACCGCTGGAGGTCTCGCTGAAACTGTCCGCCCTCGGCCAAGCACTGCCCAGCGACGGCGCCAAGATCGCACTGGAGAACGCCCGCGCCATCTGCGAACGCGCCCACCAGGTCGGCGCATGGGTGACCGTTGACGCCGAGGATCACACCACCACCGACTCGACACTGGCGATCGTGCGCGAACTGCGTACCGAATTCCCGTGGTTGGGAACGGTTTTGCAGGCCTATCTGCGGCGCACCGAGTCTGACTGTGCCGACTTCGCGCGCGAGGGTGCCCGGATCCGGCTGTGCAAGGGCGCCTACGACGAACCGGCATCGGTGGCCTACCGTGACCCGTTCGCGGTCACCGCTTCCTATCTGCGGTGCCTGCGGATCTTGATGGCCGGTGACGGGTACCCCATGGTGGCCTCGCACGACCCGGCGATCATCACCGCTGTGCCGGGCCTGGCACGTGAATTCCACCGGGGCGCCGACGGATTCGAGTACCAGATGCTCTACGGTATCCGCGACGCCGAGCAGCGCCGGCTCGCCGACGCGGGTAACCACGTCCGCGTGTACGTGCCGGTCGGCACCCAGTGGTACGGCTATTTCGTCCGCCGACTTGCCGAACGCCCCGCCAACCTGATGTTCTTCCTACGAGCACTGGCGCACCGCAACTGAAGATCGGGTGTGCCCCGGTCGAGAGGGATTCGCGCTGAGCGCAGTGGAGGCTGTCACGCTGCTCGTCGCCGGTGTGATCGGGGGGTTGGCGGGCAGCATCGCCGGGCTGGCCTCGGTGTCCACCTATCCGGCGCTGCTGGCGTTCGGGTTGCCTCCGGTGGTCGCCAATGTGACCAACACGGTGGCCTTGGTATTCAACGGGATCGGTTCGGCGTGGGGCTCACGACCGGAACTGGCCGGGCAGTGGCGCTGGCTGACCCGAATGGCGCCGGTGGCGGTGGCGGGTGGCGCGGTCGGGGCCGTCCTGCTGCTGACCACCCCGGCAGGTGCCTTCGAGAAGGTCGTGCCGGTTCTGCTGGCGTTGGCCTCGCTGGCCATCGTCGTTCCGCGCGGTGCGCCCCATCCGGGCCCACGGCGGCGTCGGGTCGTGGTGGCCGAGGCGGTGGCCATCTTCGTGATCTCGCTCTACGGCGGCTATTTCGGGGCAGCGGCGGGTGTGCTGTTCATGGCGTTGTTACTCAACGCCGGCGCCGACAGCCTGGCGCACGCCAACGCCGCGAAGAACATCCTGCTCGGGCTGGCCAATCTGGTGGCCGCGGTGCTGTTCGCGGTGTTCGCCCCGGTGCACTGGCTGGCGGTCATCCCGCTCGGCGCCGGCTGCCTGATCGGGTCTCGGCTGGGGCCGGTCGTCGTACGGCATGCCCCGGCCACCCCGCTGCGCATCCTCGTCGGTCTCGCCGGCCTGGTGCTGGCGGTCAAGTTGGCGATCGACGCGTACCGATGACGGACGGCGTCAGCGCCACCAATGCCACGCCGATCAGGAACCCGGCGCACGCCACGACCGGAAAGCGCCCCTCCGGCGCGAACCCGAGCGAGGCGAACACCGTCATCGTGACGGCGACCGCGACGGTGCCGGCGAACAGCGACACGGCGCCGCCCCACGATGGCACCGCGACGGTGACGGTCGGCAACGACGCCGAGAACAACCGTCGACCCCACCACAGCAGCGCCAGCTCCGCGGCGGCCACCACGGCCAGCATCGCCACCCATTCCAACCGGAAGGTCCACCACGCAGCCGACCCGAGCGTCGGCTGCGGCAACAGACCCGTCGGATAGCCCGCCAGCGCCACGACTACCACCGGCACCATGTGCCACAGGTAGAGCGCCATCACGTTGTCGTTGGCCACCGTCAGAACACGTTGGGCGCGAACCGATTTCAAGGCTCGATCCACGACCGGGGCGACCGCCAGCACCAACCCGGCTTGCATGCCGCCGAGTGCGAGGAGCGCCAGGTTCGGCGGGCCGGTGTTGTTCACCACGGCGCCGGGCACCCCGATCATGCTGACCGGGTAGCCGCCCACGGTAACCAGCAGCGCCAGCACGAGCGCGCAACCGCCGGCCAGCGGCAGCGTCCGGCGCGCGGGCAACAGTCCGCCGTGCCAGGCGATGCCGAGCTGGTAGAGCACCGCCCACACCAGCAGGTAGTTCGGCCAGCCGGCGCGGGGCAGGTGAGCCCCGATGGACGCCAGATCCAGGGCGGCGACGACGGCCACCATCGCGGTAGGCACCCACAGCCCCCAGCGCCGATGCGCGACCGCAGCCACCGGTGTCAGCGCCACCACCAGCACGTAGATGCCCAAGAACCACAGGTGCATGGCCACCGCCCAGGCGCCGAAGTCCAACTCGGAACCGGCGACCCGGGCGGCCCGCAGTGCCACCACCACGAGCAACATGGAGACGACATAGACCGCCGTCGGCCCCAGCGGCCGGCTCAGCCGTCGGCGCAGCCACGTCTGGGTGGATTCGTCGTCACGCCGTCGGCTCCATGACACCGCGCTGGCGTAGCCGGCCACGACGAAAAACACCGGCACCACTTGGAAGATCCAGGTCAGCCACTGAGTCCAGGGCATGTCGACGAGTGGGTTCTCCCGCCAGAAGCCCCCGTCGGAGAAGGTCAGCGACGCGGCCATCCAGTGGCCGACGACAATGAGCAACAGGGCGCCCACCCGATAGAGATCCATCGAAGGGGTGCGCGCCACCGTCGTCGTCTCAGGTAGCTGGGGCATCGCCCTCCATTGTGCGGAGCTTGGCCGCTGCGGTCAGGCCGGGAACGCCGCGACCGGCATGACGACGCTACCCCGGCAAGGTCCCTGCGCGATATCGGTGTGCCAGGTGCCGCGCAGCGAACCGTCGGGCTGGGGCGCGTAGAACGCCCATGACGTCGCCGGGCTCCATGCCTTCTGGTAACCGTCGCCCAGGAAGCAATCCCACACCCAGTCGTAGGTGGTGGCCCACTCGGAGCCGTTCCAGGTGTAGCGCGTGGGCTGGGGGATGGTCGGATTGCTGGGCGCGGGACCGTCGACCACGGTGGCTACGCATCCGCCGCTCGAACACGCGGTCGTCAGCGCGAACGTCGCGCCGAAGTCGTTTTCCTTCTGGCGGTTGGCCGGACTGGTGCCGGCCTTCTGCGAGGCGTAGGTGACCATCTGGTAGCGGCCGGTCCAGGCCTGCGGCTGACCGTGTGCGGAGGCGGGGCTCAGCAGTCCGGCGGCACAGATCGTCGCCACGGCAAAGAGCGTGACACCCAAACTGCGGTGGCCGGACCTCATGGCTCCTCGATACCTCGACGCGAACACTCAGCGTAGCTGTCAGTAAACCTCACCCGTCACATCAGCCCCACGGCGCGCCGTTCAGGATCCGGCCCGCTCGGCGAGCAGCAACTGTGCATACGCAGCGATCGACTGGGCGTCGGTGATCTCCCCGGTCCGGATCATCTCCTCGAACCGGGCGCGAGAGAACCAGGCGAAGTGCATGTCCTGCTCCTCGTGCTCGCGGTCCGGATCGCCCTCGGTGATGCCGGTGGCCAGGAACACGCAGCCCCGCTGACTGCTCATCCCCGCCGCAATGTCGAGGCTGCCGAGCAGCACCAGCGAGTCGGCACTCAGCCCGGTCTCCTCCCGCAGTTCACGGGCGGCCAGCTCGGTGGGTTCCAGCTCGGCTCGGTCCGGGGCGGTGCCCTGCGGGAACTCCCAGCGGCGCTCCCCGAGCGGATAGCGGAACTGCTCCACCAGTGCCACCCGGTCCCCGTCGACGGCGATGACCAGCGCATAGGCCGGCTTGTCGATCACGCCATAGATGCCGGTGGAACCGTCAGGGCGGCGAATGACATCCTCGCGCACCGTCATCCAGGCGTTGCTGTACACCTCGCGCGACGAGACCTGGGTGATGGGCTGCACCACGTCAGTATCGGGGTAGCGTCGCTGGCGTGCTGCTGGCCTCCTTGAATCCGGCCGTCGTCGCAGGCGGAGCCGACATCGGCGACGCCGTGCGCATCGACGGCGCCGTGCTGTCGCGCAGTGACCTCGTCGGGGCCGGCACCTCGGTGGCCGAGCGGATCGGCGGGGCCCACCGGGTGGCGGTGCTGGCCACCCCCACGGTGGCCACGGTGCTCGCCGTCACCGGGTGCCTGATCGCCGGGGTGCCGTTCGTGCCGGTGCCCGCCGATGTCGGGGTGGCTGAACGGGCGCACATCCTGACCGACTCCGGTGCGCAGGCCTGGCTCGGTGAGCAGCCGGCCGACCTCGGCGGCCTGCCGCACGTGCCCGTCCGGGTGCACGCCAGATCCTGGCACCGGTACCCCGAGCCGCCGCCGCACGCCACCGCGATGGTGATGTACACCTCGGGCACCACCGGGCTGCCCAAGGGCGTGCTGATCAGCCGCCGGGCGATTGCCGCCGACATCGACGCGTTGGCCGAGGCCTGGCAGTGGAGCGCTGAGGACACACTGGTGCACGGGCTTCCGCTGTTCCACGTGCACGGCCTGGTGCTCGGGCTGCTCGGTTCGCTGCGGGTGGGAAACCGCTTCGTGCACACCGGAAAACCGACACCGGCGGGCTATGCCGCCGCGCGCGGCACGCTCTACTTCGGCGTGCCGACGGTGTGGTCTCGGGTCGCGGCCGATAACGAGGCTGCTGCGGCGTTGAGCTCGGCTCGACTGCTGGTCTCGGGCAGCGCGCCGCTGCCGGTACCGGTATTCACCCGGCTGGTCGAGCTGACCGGGCACGCGCCCGTCGAACGGTACGGCAGTACCGAATCGTTGATCACGCTGAGCACCAGGGCCGACGGTGAGCGCCGGCCCGGCTGGGTCGGGCTGCCACTTGCCGGCGTGCAGACCCGGCTGGTGGACGACGACGGATCGCCCGTCCCGCACGACGGGGAAACCATTGGCAGCCTTCAGGTTCAGGCACCCACATTGTTCGACGGCTACCTCAACCGGCCCGACGCCACCGCCGAGGCGTTCAGCCCCGACGGGTGGTACCGCACCGGCGACGCCGCCGTCATCGACGCGGGCGGCATGCACCGCATCGTGGGCCGCGAGTCGGTCGACCTGATCAAGTCCGGTGGCTTCCGGGTGGGCGCCGGTGAGGTGGAAACGGTGCTGTTGGGCTATCCCGGAGTCACCGAGGCGGCCGTCGTGGGCCTGCCCGATGCCGACCTTGGGCAGCGGATCGTGGCGTTCGTGGTCGGCGACGCCGACCCGGCCGCGCTGATTCAGTTTGTCGCCGAGCAGCTTTCGGTACACAAGCGGCCTCGGGAGGTGCGGCTGGTCGACGCGCTGCCCCGCAACGCGATGGGCAAGGTGGTCAAGAAGGAGCTCATGTCATGGGGATGAGGTTCACCGAGATCTGCATCGACGCCCGAGACATTCACGCTCTGTCGTCGTGGTGGTCGACGGTGCTGGGCTGGCCGGCCGAAGCCACCGACGACGGCGACGTGGCGCTGCGGGCACCCGCCGGTGCCGGGCCGGACTTGCTGTTCCTGGCGGTGCCCGACGACAAGGTGGTCAAGAACCGCATCCACTTCGACTTCACCCCCGACGACCAGCAGGCCGAAGTGGACCGAGTGCTCGACCTGGGGGCGCGCCGGGTCGACATCGGTCAGGGTGAGCAGAGCTGGGTCGTGCTCGCCGACCCGGAGGGCAACGAATTCTGCATCCTCGCCGCCGAATAGGGCGCCGCCTCAGTTGGCGTGCAACGCCTCATTAAGCGCGATGCCCTTGCCGTCGCGGGCCACCACCTCGACCGCGCCGGTCACCGAATTGCGCCGGAACAGTAGGTTGTTCGCGCCGGAAAATTCGCGGGCCTTCACCGTCGTCCCGTCCGGGGTGGTGACCTTGGTTCCCGCGGTCACGTAGAGCCCGGCTTCGATGATGCAGTCGTCACCCAGCGAGATGCCGAGGCCGGAGTTGGCGCCGAGCAGGCTGCGCTTGCCCACCGAGATCACCTGCGTGCCGCCACCGGACAGGGTCCCCATGATCGAGGCGCCGCCGCCGATATCGGAACCGTCGCCGACGACCACGCCCGCCGAGATCCGGCCCTCGACCATCGAGGCACCCAGCGTGCCGGCGTTGAAGTTCACGAACCCCTCGTGCATCACCGTGGTGCCCGGAGCCAGGTGCGCGCCCAGCCGCACCCGGTCGGCGTCGGCGATCCGCACGCCGGTCGGCACCACGTAGTCGACCATCCGCGGGAACTTGTCGACGCCGTACACCGTCACCGGGCCCCTGGCGCGCAGCCGCAGCCGGACCTCCTCGAAACCCTCGATCTGGCACGGCCCGTAGTTGGTCCACACCACGTTGGTCAGCGCGCCGAAGATGCCATCGAGGTTGCACCCGTGCGGCTCGACCAGCCGGTGCGAGAGCAGGTGCAGCCGCAGGTAGGCGTCGTAGGTGTCGGCGGGTTTGTCGGCCAGGTCGGCGATCACCGTGCGGACCACGACGGTCTCGACGCCGCGAGCGGGATCCGGTCCGGCCAGCGCACCCAGGTCCTCGGGCACCTCGGCCACCGACAACCGGGTGGTCCCGGCCGGTCCGAAGGAGCCCAGTTCGGGGGCGGGAAACCAGGTGTCCAGGACGGTGCCGTCGTCGGTCACGGTCGCCAATCCCACGCCAGCAGCAGCAGTCACGGTGCTAGAGGTTAGTCCATGCCGGTGACCCGCTAGCCTGGGAAGTTGTGCCGGACCCTGTATTAGACCTGAGCGCCGATCCGATCGCGCTGACCGCGGCGCTCGTCGATATCCCCAGCGAGTCGCGCCACGAGGCCCGCATCGCCGACGCGGTCGAGGCCGCCCTGCGCGAGCAGGCTGCAGGCTTCGAGGTCATCCGCAACGGTGATGCGGTGCTGGCCCGCACCAACCTCGGCCGGCCGTCGCGGGTGCTGCTGGCCGGCCACCTCGACACCGTGCCGATCGCCGACAACGTGCCGTCCCGGTTCGACGGCGATCACCTGTTCGGCTGCGGTACCTCGGACATGAAGTCCGGTGACGCCGTGTTCCTGCACCTGGCCGCCACCGTCGCCGACCCGGTGCACGACATCACCCTGGTGATGTACGACTGCGAGGAGATCGAGGCCTCGGCCAACGGTCTGGGCCGCATCGAACGCGAGCTGCCCGACTGGCTGGCCGCCGACGTCGCGATCCTCGGCGAGCCGTCCGGCGGCTATATCGAGGCTGGCTGTCAGGGCACCATGCGGGTGGTGATCTCGGCGACCGGAACCCGGGCACATTCCGCCCGATCGTGGCTGGGCGACAACGCCATTCACAAACTCGGTGCGGTCCTGGATCGGCTGGCCGGCTACCAGGCGCGGATCGTCGACATCGACGGCTGCATCTACCGGGAGGGGTTGTCGGCGGTCCGGATCGACGGGGGAGTGGCCGGTAACGTCATCCCGGATGCGGCATCGGTGACAGTGAACTTCCGGTTCGCCCCCGACCGCTCACCGCAGGGGGCCCTCGATCATGTGCGCGAGGTGTTCGACGGTCTGGACGTCACGCTGGAGCAGACCGATGTGGCCGCCGGGGCGCTGCCCGGTCTGCACCACCCGGCCGCCGCCGCACTCGTCGAGGCGGCCGACGGCCTGGTGCGCGCCAAGTACGGCTGGACCGATGTGGCGCGCTTTGCGGCACTGGGCATCCCGGCGGTCAACTACGGTCCCGGGGACCCCAATCTGGCGCACCGGCGTGATGAGCGCGTCTCCGTCGCACAGATCGCCGCGGTGACGAAGGTGCTCCGCGCTTATCTGGCCGGGTAGAGCCCGAACTCACGGGCCGCCAGCGTCGTTGGCCTGCCGCGCGGCATCCGCGGCGACGCCCGCCATCCCGATGCCGTCGAAGCCTGCAGACACCGCGAGAAGTCCGGCGCCGTCGCGTGCGCGCAGCGCCCTGGCGTAGTCGACGGCCAGGCGTCCGACGACGGTGTCGATGGTGAGCCGGTCCAGTGCGTCGGCGGCCTGGGTGTCACCCAGGCGTACCGCGTCGAGCAGTGCGCGCAATGCCACGGCCGTCTGCCCGCCGCGCTCCGCGGTCCTGGCGGCGTCGCGCGCCGCGGTGATCGCCTCCGGCCCGTCCCGGCGGGCGGCGGCCGTCCATGCTTTCGCCAGCCCCAGTTCCGGCGCGAACAGCATGGACTTCAGGCCGTGCTTGGCCTCGGCGCGGGCGAGTATCCGGCCGGCGTCGGCGAGGCGGCCCGCTTGGGCGACGGCGCGGGCCAGCAGCATCCAGGCCAGCGGTCCCCAGGAGTAGCCGGTCGGCGCCAGCGCGGCGGCCGACTCCTCGAGGAGGTCGGCGGCCGCCGCGGGATCGCCGCGGGCGATCAGCACGTCGGCGACCAGCAGCGTGGCGATCGCGTGTGCGGGCTGGGCGCCGTGGGCGTCGTCCACCAGCTGCTGGGCCAGCGCCTGCGCCCGATCCAGCTCGCCGGAGACCACCAGCGCCGTCGTCTGGCCGAAGGCGGAGGTGAACCGCAGCAGCCCGGGATGCCCGGCCGCGATGGCCCGGTCGGCGAGCTCTTCGACGTCGGTGAAGGTGCCCATCCGCGCGGTGCACAGCGCGGCCGCCGCGGCCGCCCACCCGACGGCTTGATCGTCGGCGTCGGGGGATCCGAGCACGGCGCCGGCCAACTCCATCGCGCGTTGCGGACTGCCGGCGTTCATCGCGAACGTGCCCAGCAGGGCGTCGAGGGTCGCGACCGCTGGGCCCGGTGACACCCGACCGCGCAGGCTGCGCAGGAACACCGTCGCGCGTTCGGGCTCGTCGAGCATCCAGAACTGATTGGCCGCCCGCGGCAGCGCCCACGCCATCAGCTCGGATTCGGTGAGGGTGGCCGGGTCGACGCCGGCCAGAACGTCGGCCGCCTCGCGTCCAAGGCCCTGCCATGCCAGCTCCTGCGCTTTGGCGAGCGTGGCTTCCAGCGACAGTGACACCGCCGAAGTGTATGGCTCGGCGACCGCCGGGCAGGGCGAAATGCTCCGCGCTCCAGCGCTGATCGGCGCGCGCGGACTCTGCGCTAGGTTTCTGTAGGTGCAGCCTCAACCTGACTCCCGTACCGAGTGGGCGGTGTGCGTCTACTGCGCCTCCGGCCCGCGCCATCCCGAACTGCTCGACCTCGCGCAGCGGGTGGGGGAGGCGATCGCCGAACGCGGGTGGACGCTGGTCTCCGGCGGCGGCAACGTCTCGGCGATGGGCTCGGTGGCCGCCGGGGCGCGGTCCCGGGGCGGGCGCACCGTCGGCGTCATCCCCAAGGCACTGGTGCACCGCGAGCTCGCCGACGTCGAGGCCGACGAGCTGATCGTCACCGACACCATGCGGCAGCGCAAACAGGTCATGGAGGACCGCAGCGACGCATTCCTGGCTCTGCCGGGTGGGATCGGCACGCTGGAGGAACTTTTCGAAACGTGGACCGCTGGGTACCTGGGAATGCACGACAAGCCGGTGGTGCTGCTCGACCCCGCCGGCCATTACGACGGACTGCGGACCTGGCTGTCCACCCTCGTCGGCACGGGGTATGTCGCGCAGGCCGCTCTGGACCGGCTGGTGGTCGTCGACGACGTCGATGCGGCCCTGGAGATTTGCGCGGCCGGGAGCGCAACGGGCCGGGGCTAGGCTGACCGCCGACGGTGGCGGGCAACGATCGGAAGGCGGCAGCAATGTCCAGTGCGGAATCCGGCTCGCGGGACTCCGGGGCCCGGCAGTCGATCGGACTGCTCGACATCGCCTCCCGGCTGCCGGCGGTGGTGATGGATGCCCCGGTGATCGTGCGCGGCGCGATCACCGGCCTGTTGGCACTGCCGACCTCGAAGGCCTCGATCGGCAAGGTGTTCCAGCAGCGGGCTGCCCGCTACGGAGACCGGGTGTTCATCCGGTTCGGCGAGGAGAACGTCACCTACCGGCAGGCAAACGAGACCGCGAATCGCTACGCGGCGGTGCTGGCGGACAAGGGAGTAGGCCGCGGTGACGTTGTCGGCATCATGCTGCGCAACTCGCCCAACGCCGTTTTGATGATGCTGGCGGCAGTCAAGTGCGGTGCGGTGGCCGGCATGCTCAACTACCACCAGCGTGGAGATGTGTTGGCGCACAGCATCGGTCTGCTCGGCGCCACCGTGGTGATAGCCGAGTCGGATCTGATCGATCCGATCAAGGACAGCGGTGCCGAGGCGGCCCAGCTGACCACGCTCGAGGAACTC
The DNA here is from genome assembly GCF_004745805.1 of Mycolicibacterium sp. CH28. Classification (GTDB taxonomy): domain Bacteria; phylum Actinomycetota; class Actinomycetes; order Mycobacteriales; family Mycobacteriaceae; genus Mycobacterium. The sequence continues at coordinate 411,445 of NZ_SRLQ01000014.1, forward strand.
GTCGAGCAGGCCGAGGGCAAGCCGACCGACAATCCCGCGTCGGCCTCGGAGGTTCAGGCCAAAGACACCGCGTTCTACATCTTCACCTCCGGCACCACCGGGCACCCCAAGGCCAGCGTGATGACCCACCACCGCTGGTTGCGCGCGCTCACCGTCTTCGGCGGACTGGGACTGCGGCTCAAAGGCAGCGACACCCTCTACTGCCCGCTGCCGCTCTATCACAACAACGCGCTGACCGTCGCGGTGTCGTCGGTGATCAATGCGGGCGGCACACTGGCGTTGGGCAAGTCGTTCTCCGCGTCTCGGTTCTGGGACGAGGTGATCCAGATGGAGGCCACCGCCTTCATCTACATCGGTGAGGTGTGCCGGTATCTGCTCAACCAGCCACCCAAGGACACCGACCGCGCCCACAAGATCCGCGTCATCACCGGCAACGGGTTGCGTCCGGAGATATGGGAAGAGTTCACCCGCCGGTTCGGCATCGGCCGGGTCGCCGAGTTCTACGCCGCCAGCGAGGGCAACACCGCGTTCATCAACATCTTCAACATCCCCAAATCCACCGGCATCAGTCCACTGCCGCTGGCCTACGTCGAATTCGACCCGGAGACCGGCGATCCGGTACGTGACGAGAACGGCCGGGTACGCAAGGTGCCGGCCGGCCAGCCCGGCCTGCTGATCAGCCCGGTCAACAAGCTCTCGCCGTTCGACGGCTACACCGACAAGTCAGCCAGCGAGAAGAAGCTGGTGCGCAACGCCTTCAAGGAGGGCGACGTCTGGTTCAACACCGGCGACGTGATGAACCCACAGGGGATGCGGCACGCCGCGTTCTCCGATCGCCTCGGCGACACATTCCGCTGGAAGGGCGAGAACGTCGCCACCACCCAGGTCGAGGCGGCGCTGGCCGAGGACAAGAACATCGAGGAGGCCACGGTCTTCGGTGTCGAGGTGCCCGACACCGGGGGCCGGGCCGGCATGGCCGCGATCAAGCTGCGCGACGGTGTGGAGTTCGACGGTAAGGCGTTGGCGCAGACCGTGTACGCCAACCTGCCCAGCTATGCCGCCCCACTGTTCATTCGGATCGTGGAGTCCCTGGAGACCACGTCGACGTTCAAGAGCCGCAAGGTCGATCTGCGTAAACAGGCCTACGGCTCCGGCGGCGAGGAGATTGCGGACCCGCTGTATGTATTGGCCGGGCGCGACGAGGGATACGTGCCCTTCTACCGCGAGTATCCCGGAGAAGTCGCGGCCGGCAAGCGCCCCGGCTGAGTCAGCCCAAGCCGACGATTCGGCGCGGAAGTGCGAGAAGACGACGGCACCGTTTCGTCGATCTCGGCGCGGCCAGGCACCATAGTGGGGTGACGTCGACGTTTTGCGGACGCCCGGTGGCCGGTGATCGGGCGCTCATCATGGCGATCGTCAACCGCACCCCGGACTCGTTCTACGACCGGGGCGCCACCTTCACCGACGAGGCCGCCAAGGACGCAGCGCATCGCGTCATCGCCGACGGTGCCGATGTCGTCGACGTCGGCGGGGTCAAGGCCGGACCGGGGGCGGTGGTCGACGCCGACGAAGAGATCGCCCGGGTGGTTCCGTTCATCGAGTGGCTGCGCGGCGCATACCCCGACCAGCTGATCAGCGTCGACACCTGGCGATCCGCCGTGGCCAAGCAGGCCTGTGCGGCCGGTGCGGACTTGATCAATGACACGTGGGCCGGTGCCGACCCGGCCTTGCCGGAGGTCGCGGCGGAGTTCGGGGCCGGGTTGGTGTGTTCGCACACCGGCGGCGCCACCCCGCGCACCCGGCCCTTTCGGGTGAACTACGGGACCACTGTGACCGGTGTGGTCGACGACGTCATCGCTGAAGTGACCGCTGCCGCCGAGCGCGCGGTGTCCCTCGGGGTTGCCCGGGACGCGATTCTGATCGACCCGACCCACGATTTCGGCAAGAACACTTATCACGGCCTTACTTTGTTGCGCCACGTAAAAGATCTTGTTAAGACCGGATGGCCCGTCCTGATGGCACTGAGTAACAAGGATTTCGTCGGGGAGACTTTGGGTGTGGAGCTCACCCAACGCCTCGAGGGCACCCTGGCGGCGACGGCATTGGCTGCCGCCGACGGCGCCCGGATGTTCCGAGTGCACGAGGTGGGTCCCACCCGACGCGTGCTGGAAATGGTCGCGTCGATCCACGGTGAGCGTCCGCCGACGCGGACGGTGAGGGGACTGGCATGACCGAACTCATCGCCAACGACACACTTCCCGGCGACACCTGGCTGTCTGACCACAGCTGGAGCCGGCCGAATTGGACCGTCGCCGAACTGGAGGCCGCGAAACGGGGCCGCACCATTTCTGTCGTGCTGCCCGCGCTCAACGAAGAGGAGACCGTCGGCTCGGTGATCGAGACCGTCCGCCCGCTCCTGGGTGGTCTGGTCGACGAGCTGATCGTGCTGGACTCTGGATCCACCGATGGCACCGAGATCGAGGCGATCGCCGCCGGCGCCCGGGTCGTCAGCCGCGAACAGGCGCTGCCCGAGATCGAACCGCAGCCCGGCAAGGGTGAGGTGCTCTGGCGCTCGTTGGCCGCCGCTTCCGGCGACATCATCGTCTTCATCGACTCCGACCTGATCGACCCCGACCCGATGTTCGTACCGCGACTGGTCGGCCCACTGCTCACCGGCGACGGAATTCACCTGGTCAAAGGCTTCTACCGGCGACCGCTGAAAGTGGGCAAAGGCGAGGACGCCAACGGCGGTGGCCGGGTCACCGAGCTGGTCGCCCGTCCGCTGCTGGCCGCGCTGCGCCCCGAGCTGGGCTGCGTGCTGCAGCCGCTCGGGGGCGAATACGCCGGCACCCGCGAGCTGCTGACCTCGGTGCCGTTCGCGCCGGGCTACGGGGTGGAGATCGGCCTGCTGGTCGACACCTACGACCGGCTCGGGCTCGACGGCATCGCCCAGGTCAACCTGGGTGTGCGGACCCACCGCAACCGCCCACTGACGGAGTTGGGCGCGATGAGCCGCCAGGTCATCGCCACCCTGCTGTCCCGCTGCGGCATCACCGACTCCGGTGTCGGGCTCACCCAATTCCTGCCCGACGGCGAGGACGGTTACCTGCCACGGACCACCACGGTCTCGCTGGCCGACCGCCCGCCGATGAACACCCTGCGCTGACCCAACGTCGATCTGCACACCGAGGTTGTCAGCCGGTTAAGGCAATATTTGTGACGTGAGTCTGATCCTGCTGTACCTGGTCGTGCTGATCCTCATCGGCGTCGTCCTGTTCGGGGTGGCCAGCCTGGTCTTCGGCCGGGGCGAGGAGCTGCCTCCGCTGCCCCGGGCGACGACGGCGACCGTCCTGCCGGCCTCGGGGGTCACCGGCTCCGACGTCGAGGCGGTGAAGTTCACCCAGGTGCTGCGTGGCTACAAGACCAGCGAGGTGGACTGGGTACTCGACCGGCTCGCCGCCGAGCTGGACCAGCTCCGTGGCGAGCTGTCCGCCGTCCGGGCCGCCGCCGGCTTCGACGAGCCGGTCGTCACCCACCACGCGGCCCCCGGCACCGAAGAGGAGGCGGGGTGAGCGACGACGGCCGAACCCGCTGTCAATGGGCTGAGGGGACCGTTGCGGGGCCCCAGCCGTCGCTGTACCGCGACTATCACGACCAGGAGTGGGGCCAGCCCCTGCGCGGTCGCAACCCGCTGTTCGAGCGAATGAGCCTGGAGGCCTTTCAGAGTGGTTTGTCCTGGCTGATCATCCTGCGCAAGCGCGAGAACTTCCGGCGGGCCTTCGATGGGTTCGATATCGAGACGGTCGCGGGCTACAGCGACCGGGACGTCACCCGCCTGATGGCCGACGAAGGCATCGTGCGCAACCGCGCCAAGATCGAGGCCACCGTCGCCAACGCCAGGGCGACCGCCGACCTCGATGTGGATCTGTCCGATCTGCTGTGGTCCTACGCCCCGCCGCCGCGTCCCAGGCCCGCCACGCTGGCCGACGTGCCCTCGCTCAACCCGGAATCTCAGGCCCTGGCCAAGGACCTCAAGAAGCGCGGTTTCCGCTTCGTCGGGCCCACCACTGCCTATGCGCTCATGCAGGCCACCGGCATGGTCGACGACCACGTCGAGTCGTGCTGGGTGCCCCCGGCTGGGGCCCCCTGAACGCCGGAAATCGAGGCGCTCGCTCGGGTCTTGCACACCCATGCCCGTCAATGAGGAACAATGGAGACGAAAACAAGCAGTTCAGTGCCGGACGCACCAGCCAAGTGCCGGCACGGATCGGGTCCACGAAGACGGGCCGGCTCGAACCTGGAGGGAGTACTCGATGGCGGCGATGAAGCCCCGGACCGGTGACGGTCCGCTGGAAGCAACCAAGGAGGGGCGCGGCATCGTGATGCGGGTACCGCTGGAGGGCGGTGGACGGCTTGTGGTCGAGTTGACGCCAGACGAAGCCGCCGCCCTGGGCGACGAGCTCAAGAACGTCACCAGCTAACTGATCCAACGTCGAAACCCCGCGTGACCACGCGGGGTTTCGGTTTGATTGTCGGCTTACACCGACACCTTGCGGTAGATCTCCAACGTCTGCTCGGCGATGTGCGCCCAGGAGAATTCCTCGATGCAGCGCGCCCGCCCTGCCACGCCGTAGCGGCGCGCCCGCTCCGGGTCACTGACGAGAGCATTGACCGCCTGGGCCAGGCCGGCTTCGAAACCTGCCGGGTCCGCCGCGTCGTAGTGCACCAGCGTCCCGGTGGCACCCTCGGCGACCACCTCGGGGATGCCGCCCACGTCGGAGGCCACCACCGCCGTGCCGCACGCCATCGCCTCCAGATTGACGATCCCCAGCGGCTCATAGATCGACGGACAGATGAATGCCGCAGCCGCCGAGAGGATTTCACGGATCTTGCCGATGGGCAGGAACTCCTGCACCCAGAACACACCGCTGCGCCGCTCGGCCAATTCCTGTACGGCCGCACTGACCTCGGCGGCGATCTCCGGTGTGTCCGGCGCACCGGCGCAGAGGACCAGCTGGATGTCGGGATCGAAGCGGTGCGCGGCCGCGATCAGGTGCGGCACGCCCTTCTGTCGGGTGATCCGTCCCACAAACGCGACCATCGGCCGGGATGGGTCGACTCCGAGTTCGGCCAGCACCGATTCACCCCGCTCCGGAGGAGCGGGATACCAGACGTCGGTGTCGATTCCGTTCTTCACGACGTGAACCCGGTTGGGATCCAAGCTGGGATAGACATCCAGCACGTCCTCGCGCATCCCGGAGCTGACCGCGATCACCGCGTCGGCACTCTCGATGGCGGTTCGCTCCACCCACAGTGACACCCGATAGCCGCCGCCGAGCTGCTCGGCCTTCCACGGCCGCAGCGGTTCGAGGGAGTGCGCGGTCAGCACGTGCGGAATGCCGTGCAGCAGCGCGGCCACATGCCCGGCCATCCCGGTGTACCAGGTGTGCGAGTGCGCGACGGTCGCCTCGGCCGCCGCATTGGCCATCACCAGATCTGCCGACAACGTCGACACTGCGGGGTTGGCGCCCCGCAGCGCTGGATCGGGTTGGTGGACGAACGCTCCCGCGCGCGGGGCGCCCATGCAGTGCACGTCGACCTCACACAGGCGGCGCAGCTGCGCGACGAGTTCCGTCACGTGCACGCCCGCCCCGCCATAAACCTCGGGTGGGTACTCCCGAGTCATCATCGCCACCCGCATACGCCCGACCGTAGTAGCAGCGGCCCTCCGGCGCAGCTTTGTGGTCAACGTGCTTGCGCGCGAGCACAAAAACTCGATCCGGCCGCGACACAGCGACCTGCAAAAGTGCCAATGGCCTAGCCGTCTGATGCGCGTGCCATTAGGTTTGCAGCATGAGGGAGTTGCCACATGTGCTGGGCATTGTCCTGGCCGGCGGAGAGGGCAAGCGGCTGTATCCGCTGACCGCGGACCGGGCCAAGCCCGCGGTTCCCTTCGGCGGTGCCTACCGGTTGATCGATTTCGTCCTGTCGAATCTGGTCAACGCCCGCTACTTGCGCATCTGTGTGCTCACTCAGTACAAGTCGCATTCGCTGGACCGGCATATCTCGCAGAACTGGCGGCTGAGCGGTCTGGCCGGTGAATACATCACGCCGGTGCCGGCCCAGCAGCGCCTCGGGCCGCGCTGGTACACCGGATCGGCCGACGCCATCTATCAGTCGCTGAACCTCATCTACGACGAGGATCCGGACTACATCGTGGTTTTCGGCGCCGACCACGTGTACCGGATGGACCCCGAGCAGATGGTGAAGTTCCACATCGAGAGCGGGGCGGGCGCCACGGTGGCCGGCATCCGCGTGCCGCGCGCGGAGGCGCACGCCTTCGGCTGCATCGACGCCGACGAGTCGGGACGCATCCGCGAGTTCGTCGAGAAGCCGGCCGACCCGCCCGGCACGCCGGACGACCCGGAGCAGACCTTCGTCTCGATGGGCAACTACATCTTCACCACCAAGGTGCTCATCGACGCCATCCGCGCCGACGCCGACGACGACAACTCCGACCACGACATGGGCGGCGACATCATTCCGCGGCTGGTGTCCGATGGCATGGCCGCGGTCTATGACTTCCGTAACAACGAGGTTCCCGGGGCCACCGAGCGTGACCACGGTTACTGGCGCGATGTCGGAACGTTGGACGCGTTCTACGACGCGCACATGGATCTGGTGTCGGTGCACCCGGTGTTCAACCTGTACAACAAGCGCTGGCCGATCCGCGGGGAGTCGGAGAACCTGGCCCCGGCCAAGTTCGTCAATGGTGGCTCGGCGCAGGAGTCCGTGGTCGGCGCGGGCAGCATCATCTCGGCGGCGTCGGTGCGTAATTCGGTGCTGTCGAGCAATGTCGCCATCGAAGACGGGGCGATCGTCGAAGGCAGCGTGCTGATGCCCGGCGTTCGGGTGGGCCGCGGCGCGGTGGTCCGGCACGCGATCCTCGACAAGAACGTCGTCGTCGGTCCCGGCGAGATGGTCGGTGTCGACCTGGAGAAGGATCGTGAACGTTTCGCGATCAGCTCCGGTGGCGTGGTTGCCGTCGGCAAGGGTGTCTGGATCTAACCCGCGCCATCGGCTCTTCGCGCGGCTCTGAGACGTCGGCGCCGACGTAGCAGTGCCACCGCCGCCCACCCCAGCGTGATCATCGCCACGAGTACCAGCGCCGGAATCAGGATCGCGATGAACACGAGGGCGACGCTGGTGACGTCCTCGACGGTGCTCAGCACCGGTGCCGCGGTGCCGGCGGTGGCCACATTGGCCGCCGGGCGCACCGCCGTCTTCGTCAGGTGCACCACCAGCGCCGTCACCACACCGATCGCCACCGGAACCCACTGACCGGTCCGGGCGAAGTCACCGGGATCGGCGACGGCGGCCGTCTGCGCAGCCGTGCCCGAGCCGAACACGATCCCGCCGGCGGTCGGCCGGACGAAGGTTTGCACCGCGTCGTTGACGGAGTCCAGGGCCGGGATCTTGTCGGCGACGATCTCGACCGCCAGCAGAATCGCGACAATCGTGATGACCCAGCCGTTCTCCAGCCAGGACCAAGCGTGCGGCAGGGCGATCAGGTTGGTGAACCGGCCGAGCAGGCCCATGGCCAGCAGCGGGATGTAGGCGTTGAGGCCAGCCGCGGTCGCCAGGCCGAAACCGGTCATCAGCTCCACCCGGGCCTCCTTCGTGGGCACTGTTCCCCGTACAGGATGGCGCGTCGGCATCGCTCGGGGAGTGGATTGATCACCAGGCCAGCGGCACCAGCCGGTAGCGCACGGTCTGCATGTACCGGCGGTAGCCGTCGAGTTCCTCGCTGAGCAGCTTCTCCTCGTCGAGGATGCGCACCACGAGCAGTGCGCAGCCGGGGACCACGATCAGCAGCGCCCAGTACGAGCCGAGGGCCAGCGGTATGCCGATCATCAGGATGAGGGTGCCGAGGTACATCGGATGGCGGACAACGCCGTACAGGCCGGTACTGACCAGCGGCTGGTTTTCCTCGACGGTGATGTTGGCCGCGGCGTAGCGATTCTGATAGACGACCAGCATCGCCATCCCGAGGCCGACGACCACCAGGACATCGCCGAGCACCGATACCCAGGCCGGTAACTGCGACCATCCCATCCGCCAGTCGAGGGCCGAGACGGCCAGTAACGCCCCGCAGGCGACGACCGTGCCGACGATCACCACCTTCTGCACGGTCCTGGTCTCGGCGGCGGGCCCGGCGTGGGTGCGCCGCTCGAAGGCGGCGGGGTCGATGCGGCTCAGGATGCCGGTCGATACCAGGCTGGCAACGGTGAACAGCGAGAGGAAGACCCAGCCCTGCCAGTAGCCGAGAGTGCCCGCGGGCCAGAACAGCAGCACGGCGAAGGCTGCGAATCCCAGGACCGTCGACATCAGGTTCCGAATCGCATTCAAGATTGCTCCCTACGTCACATCGCGGCGGCGAAACAGCCAGCCGGCGGCCAGTGCGAGTGCGACCGCGGCAGCGGTCATGACCGCAAGGGCCGCAACGGAATACGACGACGGCGCAGTTGTCCGGCTCACCGGTGACGCATCGATGAGCCACCGCGGCAGCCGGAGCAGAGCACCCAGGTACAGGGCGGCCACGACAAAGGTCACCGCCAGCCAACCGATTCCGGGATGTCGCAGCGCCACCCCGAGTGCGGCCACGCCGGCCACGACGGCCATCGCCGGGAGGAACGCCAACCCCGCCACGGTGAGCCGAAGGATCGTCTGCGGTTGCCCCAGCGTCAGGGCCGCCCCCAGTCCGTTGCCCAGGCCCGCACAGGCCAGCAGCAGCGCCGCACCCGTCAGTGCCGCCCCGACCGCCGACAACAGCCACACCCACCGCGACACCGAGCCGGCCAGGACCGCTTCGGCGATCCCGGATTCCTCGTCGCGGCTGAGCCGGACGACCACAGTCACCACGTAGGCCGTTGTCGCCGCCGCCAGAAACTGCGTCATCGTCGTGTACACGCCGTCGGTGCCCTGTGCGGTGAGCACGCGCGCCAGCAGTTCGTTGCCGCGGGCGGCATCCAGCAGCGATTTGGTCATCGAACCGAAGGCCGCGCCGGCCAACAGCAGCCCGACCGACCAGCCGACGGTCAGAGCGCGGTGAATCACCAGCTGCAACCCGAACACCCCGCCGACCGGCCGTGCCCGGGGATGCTCACCCGAGGACGCCAGGACACCGTCGTCGTACTGGCGCCGGTTCTCCAGCAGCACCGCGGTGCCTACCAGCCCGACGGCCAGCAGGACCAACAGCCCCAACGGCCACCACCGCAGGGCGACGAACGGGCGCATCTGCTGGGCCCAGGCGATGGGGGAGAACCAGCTCAGTGGGCTGCCGGCGTTGTCGATCACATCCCCGGCCCCGCGAACGAGCACGGCCGTGGCCAGCACCGCCATCGACGCGGCGGTCGCGGTACGGGCCTGCCGCCACAGCTGAGCGGCGAGCGCTGCCAGTGCTCCGAACACGGTGGCCACCGAGGTGATACCCAGGCACATTGCTGCGGTATCCACCACGGCGAAACCCGTTGCCGCCATGGCCAGCGTCATGGTCACAGCCAGGACCGCGTTGACGCCCAGCATCACCAGCAGTGCCGCGGCGGTACGGGCGTGGCGCCCGACGATCGAGGACAGCACCAGTTCGGCGGCGCCGTTCTCCTCCTCGGCGCGGGTATGACGGACCACCGTCATGATCGACAGGATCGACGTCGCAACAATCAGGGTGAGCATCAGCTCGTTGGCCATCATCGCGCCGAGGTCGGTCTCGTTGCCCCCGAACATGGGGCCGCCCAGCATGATTCCGGCCGGTGTCTTGAGCAGGTTCACCCGTGTCTGGCGCTGCGCCTCGTCGGGGTAGGCCAGCTTTATCCCGGTGGGGGCGTAGACCATCATGAAGGTCAGCACCGCCACCCACACCGAGAGCCGCAGCCGGTCGCGCCGCAGCGCGAAGCGAACCAGGGCGGGCACTCCGGTTACCGACGAAGACGGCGGTGCGGCCTGGTGTCGGCCGCTGTGTGCGGTCGCCGTCGCGGTCATCGTGCGGCGCTTCGGTATTCGCGCAGGAACACATCCTCCAGCGATGCCGGGGTGACGGTCAGCTCCGCGATACCCAGCCGGCTCAAGTGCGTCATCGTGGCATCCAGCGCGTCGCGGTCGACGGAGAAGCGGAGCTGTCCGGCGCGGATGTCCACGTCGTGGACCCCGGGCCAGCGGCGCACCTCGGCGGGGTCGCGCCGGGTCCGGGCCGTCACCGTGGTCCGCATCAGGTGTCGTAGCTCGGCCAGTGAACCGGACTGCACGGTCCGCCCGGCGCGAATGATCGTGACTGTGTCACAGAGCTTTTCGACCTCGGCCAGGATGTGGCTGGAGAGCAGTACCGCCGCGCCGCGGCCGGCCGCCTCGCGGACGCACTGCTGAAAAGTGTGCTCCATCAACGGGTCGAGGCCGGATGTGGGCTCGTCGAGGATGTAGATATCGGCGTCGCAGGCGAACGCCGAGACCAGCGCGACCTTCTGCCGGTTGCCTTTGGAGTAGGTGCATGCCTTCTTGTGTGGATCGAGGTCGAAGCGCTCGATCAGTTGGTCGCGCCGGCGCGGGTCGGCGCCGCCGTGCAACCCGTCGAGGAACTGGATGGCCTGCATGCCGGTGAGGTTGGGCCACAGGGTGACGTCGCCGGGGACATACGCGATCCGCCGGTGCAGGACGACGGCGTCATGCCACGGATCGCCGCCGAGCAGCCGAACCGTCCCACCGTCGGCCCGCAACAGGCCGAGCAACACCCGGATGGTGGTGGATTTTCCCGCGCCGTTGGGTCCGAGGAAGCCGGTTACCGATCCGGCCTTGACGGTGAGGTCCAGGCCGTCGAGCGCCTGGGTGTTCCCGAAAGCCTTTGTGAGGCTTCGGATTTCTACTGCGGCGATCTCAGTGCGCGCCGTTGGTGCCGATGCCGCTGTCATCAGTCTCTCCTTGCGTTGTGGACGCGGACTCAGCCTGAGCCACGAATGACTCGAACATCGTGGTATCGGTGAGCAGGCCCTCGGTGTAGATCTCGAGGGCGGGCAGCATCATGTCGTTGGCGTAATCCCGCAGCACTGCCCGGATATCAGTCGGGTTGTCGTGCAGCTGCAGGTAGAGCAGGAACGCGCCGCCGCCGGCCATCGCCAGATATTTGGCTCGGGCTGCCGGGTCGCGGCTGGGCTTGATGGTGCCGGCTTGGACGCCGTCGTCGAGATAGCTTTCGACGTTGGCGATCATCGTCCGCCACAAGTGGTTGGCGAGCTCGCCGCCGGACTGCATGCTGCGCACCAGGTAGGCCATCAGCGGGGCGAACGATTCGATCTCGGCCACCTGCGCCAGCCAGGTGGCCGGATCGGTGGAGCGGATGGCGTCGGACTTCTCGCTGCGAATCTCCTCGGCGATGAAGTCGTCGCAGGCCCTGCGCAGGCCTTCTTTCGAGCCGAAGTGGTGAATGACCAGTCCAGGGCTCACCCCGGCCGCCTCAGCGATGGCGCGTACCCCGACGTCAAAGCCGCGCGCACCGAACAGGTCGATTGCTGCGGAGCGGATCCGGGCCGCCGTCGTGAGATCGGCTGAACGCATGTTTAGGATGCTAAACGCGCGTTCAATCAGCGGTCAAGGGGCAGTGCTGGCTGCGGTCGGGCTGGGTCTGGCGGTCAGGCCGCCCGGGGGAGATCCACCAAGGTCGGGCCGGCGGTGTCGGCTGTCGATTGTTGCCAGCTGGCGCGGTTGGCCAGGATCGCGAACATCCGGGCCGCCGTGGCCGCGCCGGAGGAATACGGCTGGGAGCGCTGGATCGGTTCGTCGTCGAGGCCGTCGATCGTCAGGAGAACGCGGTGAGATCCGGGGTCATCGCCGGGCGAGCCGGTCTCGGTAACGGTAACCTTGAGCCCGCCCAGCGGAATTCGCCGGGCTGTCCGGTGATGGCCCACTATGAGAAACCCCTGCGTGATGCGGAGTTCGGCCCAGCTTGCCGCGACACCGTCCGTGCGATCACGATTGCTTTGCGACAAGTCCAGTGCAACTGCCGCGATTAAGGCCAGTGCAAATGGCGCGAACAATGCCGCCGCCATAATGGGGCCGATTCGTGGATCCATGAGTCCCCCCCCGGATATGCCCCGCGCACTCACATGCGCCATGCCCACGGTCTGCGGGCATTGCCCTTGCCTTACACCGTCTTTGGCTAGCAAGAACGATGCAACCAGAGTAGTTATTGCAAGTCCAATGACTTTTATTGATACGAGTCATCCTTGATCGCGATGACATCACGATTGTAGATCGAAACTATTTCTTGGCGCGATATATAGGCGCGGTTATGAATTTGCTAGATTCCCATTAGTTGTACGCACAGCAAATTCTCGGCGCCGCGTCATATTGTCTGATAAGTTCCTCAGGTGGAACTTCGCCAGTTGGAATACTTCATCGTTGTCGCTGGTGAGATGAGTTTCTCCCGGGCGGCCGAACGAGCCAACGTCGTGCAATCTGCGCTATCGACCAGTATCAGCAAACTTGAGCACGAACTCGGCGTGCAATTGTTCGACCGCAGTCGTCAGCGGATCAAGCTCACGGTCGCAGGCGAGGCGTTCCGCGTTCGGGCCGCCGAGGTCCTGCGCGCGGCTACCGCCGCGAGGGAATCGGTGCTGGAACAGACCGCGAGCGTCTCGGGCACCATCGACATCGGCATGCTGATCTCGTGGGGTCCACTCGACTTCGTGGCGGCCCTGGGTGACTTCGTCGAGGAGAACCCCCGGGTGCGGGTGCGGTCGCATATGTCGCAGACCGGTTCGTGGGCCTATCTGCCGGAGCTGATCGAGGGAACCTTGGACCTGGCGTTGATCTCGGCGCCACAGCGATTCCCACCCCAGCTCGAGATGAGCCTGCTCTTCGAGGACCCGCTCACCTTCGTCTGCCGCCCCGACCATCCGCTGGCCGGGCGCAAGGTCGTCGAGATCGCCGATCTGGCTGAAGAAGGTCTGGTGGGCTTCCCGCCGGGATTCGGGCTGCGCAGTGTCGTCGACGAGGCGTTCCACGCGGTCGGCCTCGAAGCGCCGCTCCAACACGAACTGATGTTGGGTTTTCCCCAGATCGGCGAGTTGGTCCGGCGCGGAATGGGCAGCGCGATCATTCCCGACAGCGAGGCTCGCCGGATGCCCGCCCTATCCCGGGTGGAGCTGACGACGGAGGTGCTCTGGGTGGTCTATCTGGCCTCTCGCCCGCTGGCCGAGGTCAGCCGGGCTACGGCCCGGCTGTCGGAGATCATCATGGGAGTTCCCGGCGCCATCGGCAGCAACGACAGCCTTCACCGCACGCGCGACGCTGCGGTGGCCCGTCCGTCTAGTCGCGCGCCGCGATCAGGATCCCGTCGCCCAGGGGTACCAGCACAGGGGTGAGTCGCTCATCCTCGGCGATCACCCGGGCGGCCTCGCGTACCGCTGTGACCTCGGCGTCGCTGGCGGCCGGATCTCCAGCGCGACCTCCGAGCGCCGCTCGGTGCACGACGATGGCGCCTCCAGGACGCAGCAGCCGCACCCCCTCGGTCACGAAGTCGGCATGGTCGGCCGGTGCGGCATCGATGAACACCAAGTCGTAGGACTCATCGGCCAGCCGGGTGAGGACCTCCTGGGCCCGCCCGGCGATCAGCCTGGTGCGTGATGGGCCGATTCCGGCCTCGTTGAACGCCTGCTTGGCGATGCGCTGATGCTCGGGCTCGATGTCGATGGTCGTCAGAACGCCGTCGTCGCGCATGCCCGACAGCAGCCACAGCCCACTCACGCCGGCGCCGGTTCCCACCTCGACGACGGCTTTGCCGCCGGATAGCCGCGCCAGAACACTGAGCAGGGCCCCGACGGCCGGCGTCACCGCTCCGGCACCGGCGTCGACAGCCCGCTCCCTTGCGGCTGCGACGATGGTGTCCTCGGAGATCGAGCCCTCGGCATGGCCGAGCATGCGGTCCGCGCGACTGGGCCCCGGCTGGCCTGTTTGGTCCTCGTTAGTGGCCATTCTGAGCAGCGTAGAGCAACGGGATAGCCATGCGGGCAGGCGCGCCCGGTGCCCGGCCGCCGCGACACGCCGATGCCGGACCTCGATTCTCTTGGGTCGCACGCCGGTATCGGCCGAGCACAGAAAAGGTAACGAAAGACATCTCACGGAGTTAAGAGTCAAGCCGCGAGTTGGAGAGGAGGTGGGAACGCAACGTGTTCGTCGTAGTGCTGGCTGGTGTGGAGGCAGTGATGGAGTTGACCGAGGAACTTGTTGAACAGGTGTCGTTGGGCTTGGTGGTTCCAGTCTCCAGCTGCGCGGCGGGTGTCGAAATGGCGGCGGGCTCCGGGCGAGGCGCGCAGCGATGCCAGGGCCCAGATCGGGCCCACAGCGGCGAGTCTGCGGTTCTTGATGTGGCGGTGCAGGACAACGGTTTTCTTTCCGCTGGCGCGAGTGATGGGCGCCGACCCGGCGAACGCTTTGAGTCCGCGGGCTTGGGTGAACCGGGAGCGGTCGTCACCGATTTCGGCGAGCACCCGGGCACCGGTGAGCATGCCCAGTCCGGGGAAGCTGGTAATGATGTCGGCGTCCGGGTGCCGCTCAAAATGGGCGATCGCCGCCTCAGCGAGCGCGTCGGCGGCGGTGCAGGCCGCTTCGAATTGCCCCAGCAGCGCGGACAGGTGAATGCCCATCGCGTTCTCCACCGCCGCAGGCTGGCGCAGGTAGGTGTCGCTGAAAACCTCTCGCAGTCGAGCGATGTCGCGGTCGAGGTAGCGTTTGCGGC
>NZ_SRLQ01000015.1 GCF_004745805.1 Mycolicibacterium sp. CH28
GCTCAGCCCGCCCCGATTCGAGGCATGGGTGAAGCACTTTCCGGCTATCACATCCCGGTAGTTGCCGGTGTTGACCTTGGATAGGTGGCGTTGAATTGTCTTGTAGGACACTATCTCTGCGCCGAGATCGGTCAGGACGCGGGCGGAATCGGCCTTGCTGGTCGGTTCCACCAGGCGGGCGATCACCAGATCACGGAATACCGGGTCGTCGACGGCATCGAAACCGAGCCAGTCATAGACCGCACCGAGGGTGTCGTAGAGCAGGCGTGAACACGTCGAAGTGGTCCGCCCTGGCGGCACCGGGGCGCCCTTGGGAACACCAGCGGTCGGCAGGCTCAGCGTGCCGGTACGCCAGTCCGCGACATCATCGACCCGCTGGGTTCGGGCAGCCACCTCGATATCGAGGGCACCTTGATCGGCAGCGGCGATCCGGCGGGCCGCCTCGACCAGGATCCCCAGCTCGGCATCGGTGTGCGCGGAACCGACATGAGCCAGGATCGTGCGCTGACCTCGGTGTTTACGTACCACCTGCACCGCGACAGCGCCCGAGGCGGTGCGCACCTTCCGCACGTACGCCACCGCCCGAACTTACCCGCTTAGTGCCCCAAACGGGGCACTAAGCCCACTGAACCCGCAGGTCAACGGATCGCGGAATCACAAACGAGCCGACCATGACCTAAGTCAGGTTGGACGTCGACAAGGCGAGACGTTCGACGGCGAACCGTGACGCATCTGCCAGAGCGAACGTGCACCTCGACAGGTCCTGGACCCTTCGCGCAGCACCCCAGAGTGCGTGTCCGCGACAGTCCTCTTGAATGCCTTTGTAGTAATAGCTTTCTTTCGCGAATAATCAATAACGAATAATCACTCTCGTGAATTATCAATAGCGAATAATGAATGCGACACTGCCATCAAAACGTGCTCAAAATGAGCCGGGAATTTCAGCGGACACAAGTTACATTTTATCCGCGGCGCGGCACCACGGCTACGTCGCTACCTTCACCCTATGGAGAAGAATATGCGATCAAATACATCCACGCTGCTTCGCGCCGGCGCCATCACTCCGATGGCCCTTGCCGCCGCACTTTGTTTCGCCGGGACGGCACATGCAGCCGTCTCTGTGAACTGGTCTTGCAAGGCGTCGGCTGGGACGTCGAGCCAGACGACGTCGGTCACCGGCACCGCGCCGAGCTCGGTGACCGCGGGTTCTGCCGTGGCCATTAACATTGCACCGGGTTCATCGACGGTTCCGTCGACGGTGCTCGGCTTGACGATCAATAACATCAACAACATGAAGATGCTCATCCCGGTCCCGGCAAATTCGACATACGTCTCCTCCAGCGCGTCCGGCGGTGGGCTCTACCCGGGCTCGACGGCCCTCGTGGGCAGTAATGTCGTGCTTACCATTCCCGGCCCAATTCCCGGCGGCACGACATACACCCCGCCCGACGTCACCATCAACGTGACGGCCACCGCTCCCGGCACGGTCACCAGCAACTATGCCGGCACCAGCTATTCCAACCCCGGCATGACCTTCAACACCAACCTTCCAATTCTCGGTAACGTCGCAACCTCGTGCTACCCGAATCCTTCTCCGACGCTCACCACCACGACTGTCACCTAACCCTGCAGGTCGCACAGACCAGCTGGTTAGCGCTGATCGGTTAGGCGGTGTGGGGAGGCTGGGGCCTCCCCACACCGTCAAACCCGAGATCAAATCCCCAAAACACCGCCCACGCAACGTAATTTGGGTACAGCCAGGCGTTCAGTCGAATTGCGGCGCCTCCGTACGAGACCGCTTCAGCTCCCAAAAGTGCGGGTAGGCCGCGAACGTCACCGAGGCATCCCAGAGCTTGCCGGCTTCCTCGCCGCGCGGGATGCGAGACAACACCGGACCGAAAAACGCAACCCCGTTGACGTGAATCGTCGGCGTACCGACATCGTCGCCCACGGCATCCATCCCGGCGTGATGACTCTTGCGCAGAGCCTCGTCATACGACGGATCCGTCGCAGCCTTGGCCAACTCGGAGGGAAGGCCGACCTCGTCGAGCGACTGCGCGATGACCTCGTCGAGGTTCTTGTTGTCCTGGTTGTGGATGCGGGTGCCCATCGCGGTGTAGAGCGGCCCGAGCACTTCGGCGCCATGGGCCTGCTCGGCGGCGATGGCGACCCGCACCGGACCCCACGCCTTCTTCATTAACTCTTGGTACTGCTCGGGCAGATCGCGACCTTCGTTGAGCACCGCCAGGCTCATCACCTGAAAGCTGACATCGATATCGCGGACCTTCTCCACCTCGAGAATCCAGCGGGAGGTGATCCAACACCAGGGACACAGCGGGTCGAACCAAAAATCGGCGCGCGACTTCTCGGACATGCGAGGCTCCTCCGGGTCAAGGCTATGACGTCGAGCACAACTCATGAACTGCATCGAGTGTTCCCGATCAAGATAAGTTGGACAGGTGGCACTTCCCAATCTGACTCGTGACGAGGCCATCGAGCGCGCTGCTCTGGTCACCGTCGACAACTACCGCGTCGTTCTGGACCTGACATCCGGCGAGAAGACCTTCCGCTCCGTCACCACCGTGACGTTCGCCGCCCTCGCCGGTTCCGACACCTATATCGATCTGGCCGCCGACACCGTGCACAGCGCGGTGCTCAACGGCCAGCCGATTGACGTCTCGGGATACGACGAGTCCACCGGCATCGCACTGACCGGGCTGGCCGAGCGCAACGAACTCGTGGTCGAGGCCGACTGCCGCTACTCCAACACCGGCGAGGGGCTGCACCGCTTCGTCGATCCAGTCGACGGCGAGGTCTACCTGTACTCGCAGTTCGAAACCGCCGATGCCAAGCGCATGTTCGCCTGCTTCGACCAACCCGACCTCAAAGCCACCTTCGATGTGACCGTCACCGCGCCGTCGCACTGGCAGGTGATCTCCAACGGCGCGGCGGCCTCGGTCGAGGAGAACGGCGCGGCCGGATCTTCTCGGGTCCACACCTTCGCCACCACCCCGACCATGAGCACCTACCTGGTGGCGCTGATCGCCGGACCGTACGCACGCTGGGACGACGTCTACGCCGACGAGCACGGCGAGATCCCGCTGGGTCTGTTCTGCCGCTCCTCGCTGTCGGAGTTCATGGACGCCGAGCGGCTGTTCACCGAGACCAAACAGGGTTTCGGGTTCTACCACCGCAACTTCGGCGTGCCCTACGCGTTCGGCAAGTACGACCAGCTGTTCGTGCCGGAGTTCAACGCCGGCGCAATGGAGAACGCCGGCGCGGTGACCTTCCTGGAGGACTACGTCTTCCGGTCGAAGGTCACCCGCTACAGCTACGAACGCCGCGCCGAGACAGTTCTGCACGAGATGGCGCACATGTGGTTCGGCGACCTGGTGACTATGACGTGGTGGGACGACCTATGGCTCAACGAGTCGTTCGCGACGTTCGCCTCGGTGCTGTGCCAGGCCGACGCCACCGAGTACACCGAGGCCTGGACGACCTTCGCCAACGTCGAGAAGTCGTGGGCCTACCGCCAGGACCAGCTGCCCTCCACCCATCCGGTGGCCGCCGATATCCCCGACCTGCACGCGGTGGAGGTCAACTTCGACGGCATCACCTACGCCAAGGGCGCCAGCGTGCTCAAGCAGCTGGTCGCCTACGTCGGCCTGGAGCACTTCCTGGCCGGCCTGCGTGACTACTTCGCCGCGCATGCGTTCGGCAACGCGACCTTCGACGACCTGCTGGGTGCGCTGGAGAAGGCATCCGGCCGCGACCTGTCCGACTGGGGCCGCCAGTGGCTCAAGACCACCGGCCTGAACACCCTGCGCGCCGATTTCGACGTCGACGCCGACGGAAAGTTCACCCGCTTCGCGATCGCCCAGGGCGGGGCCAAGCCCGGCGCCGGCGAGACCAGGGTGCACCGCCTTGCCGTCGGCATCTACGACAACGACCCGGTGACCGGCAAGCTGGTTCGGGTGCACCGCGAGGAACTCGACGTGTCCGGACCGATCACCGAAGTTCCTGCGCTACAGGGAGTTTCGCGCGGCAAGCTGATCCTGGTCAATGATGACGACCTGACCTACTGCTCGGCGCGGCTGGATCCGGAATCACTGCGAATCGCCACCGCTCGCATCGCGGATATCGCCGAGCCGCTGCCGCGCACGCTGGTGTGGTCGGCGGCGTGGGAGATGACCCGCGACGCCGAGATGAAGGCCCGTGACTTTGTCACACTGGTGATGAGCGGCATCCAGGCCGAGACCGAGGTCGGCGTGGCGCAGCGTCTGCTTCTGCAGGCACAGACGGCGCTGAACTCCTATGCCGACCCGGAATGGGCGCGCAACATCGGCTGGCCCGCCTTCGCCGACCGGCTACTGGACCTGGCGGGCGAATCCGAGCCCGGTTCGGATCACCAGCTGGCGTTCGTCAACGCGCTGTGTACCTCGGTGCTGTCGCCCAATCACGTCGCGGTGCTGGCCACCCTGCTCGACAACGAGCCGGCGGCGGTGAACCTGGCCGGCCTGGTCGTCGACACCGATCTGCGCTGGCGCATCGTCACCGCGCTGGCCGCCTCCGGCGACATCGACGGGGACGGTCCCGAAAGTCCCTTCATCGACGCCGAGGCCCAGCGTGATCCGACGGCCGCCGGCCGGCGCAACGCTGCCGCGGCCGCCGCGGCCCGCCCGCAGGCAACGGTCAAGGAGCAGGCCTGGCAGCAGGTCGTCGAGGACGACACATTGGCCAACGCCACCGCCCGGGCCATCATCGGCGGCTTCGCCCAGCTCGGTCAGGGTGCGCTGCTGCAGCCGTTCACCGCGCGCTACTTCGACGCGATCACCGGGGTGTGGGAACGCCGGTCCAGTGAGGTGGCGCAGACGGTCGTCGTCGGCCTGTACCCGTCCTGGGACATCAGCGCGGACGCCCTGCGGGCCGCCGACACGTTCCTCAGCGGAGAGCTGCCCTCGGCGCTTCGCCGCCTGGCGCTCGAGGGTCGCGCCGGCGTCGAACGCTCCCTGAAGGCGCGGGAGTTCGACGCGAGCTGACCTCCCCGGTATCCGCGCCTCTGTCACCTACGCTTTCGGCCATGGCTGCCCCCAACAGTCGGCGAGCCCGCGCGGCGCGCAGGCGCACCAGGCGTGTCAAGGCCGCGGTCAACGACCTGACCGAAGCGCAGTGGGTCGCCATCAGAGCCGCCTGGAACGGCTGCGCCTACTGCGGCGCGACGGACAAGCCGCTGCAGCGGGACTGCGTCATGGCGATATCGCGGGGCGGCAGGTACACGGTGGACAACGTGGTGCCCGCCTGCGCAGCGTGCAATGCGAGCAAGTGCAATGACGAGGTGACCGGCTGGATGCGCCGCAAACGACTCGATGAGCGCGGCTTCCTCGAACGGTACGTTCAGATCCGCGCGGACCTAGCGTGATTTCGGCGCGTTTTCGTTCGCTGTGCGAACGTTTCCGCGCCGAAATCGCTACGGGCGCACGATGGCGGCCGACATCACCCGCACGGCGCTGATCAGCCCGTCGATGAGGTTGCCCTCCTTGAACGCCGACGCTGCCGCCGACACCCCGAGCGGGGCGGCGGACTCGGCGCCACGGCCACGCACGTCCGCGCCGTAGACCACCTCGATCGCCCGCTGGTCCGGGGACACGGCCAACAGCACCGCGTTGTTGGGGGTCGGGACGTCGGCGAGGATCTCGCGGGCGCGGGCGGCGGTGTCGTTGCCCAGGTCGCCGATGTACACGGCGAAGCGGGCCTTGGACTGCCGGCTGCCGTACTTCAGCGCATCGTCGAGCTCGACGAGCTGCTTGATCGGGAACGGGTAGTGCACCGACAGCTCACCGGGCTCGGTGACGCCGGACACCCGTCCGCTGGAGGTCACCGCCCAGCCGTAGGGCAGCTCCGCCGGATCGACGGTCGCTACCGCGGTAGCGTGCTCACCACTTGCCACTTGCTCCACCTCCCACAGTCGTCTCGGTCGCGCCGTGATGGCCGTCGCCGGGAACCACTTCTTCGACGGCTGCCCACAGGATCGGCTCGTGCGTCCACCGTTCGGACAACTGATACGTCGCAGGGTGGTTGCCCTTGCGCGAGAAGGTCAATAGGGCCAGTACGGCCACGAGCCCCAAAGGGATTCCGACGAACAACAGGTGGATGACAGCACCGTTCACGATGCAAACCGTAGCAGTCAGGCCGCGCCTTCATCCAGGTAGCGCACCCACGCCGGGTCGAGTTCCTTGATGGTGCACAACAGCCGCCAGTGTTGGCCCTTCGGCGGCATCGGCACCAGCCGCAGCGACCAGCCCAGCTCGGCCAGTAACTTGTCGGCCTTGCGGTGGTTACAGGGCGCGCAGGCGGCCACACAGTTCTCCCAGGAATGCTCGCCGCCGCGGCTGCGCGGCACCACGTGGTCCACGGTGTCGGCCTTGCCGCCGCAATACGCGCACCGATACCGGTCGCGATGCATCAACGCGGCCCGGGTCATCGGGATGCGCGCCCGGTACGGCACCCGCACGTAGCTGCGCAACCGGATCACAGACGGTACGACGATGGCCCGGGTCGCGGAGTGGATGACGGGGCCAGTGGGGTCGTCGTGCACCACGTCGGCCTTGCCGCACAGGAGCATGATCACCGCCCGGCGCATCGGCAACGCCGTCAACGGTTCGTAGGTCGAATTCAGCAACAACACCCGGCGACGCCCCCACACTGATCCGTCGGCCGGGCTGGGTATGTGAGGGTCGGCGAGCAGCCCAGAGCTCGACAGCGACCCGATCGGGCCCGCCGCGGTGCGGTGACCGCGGTTCCGGTTGCGCTGAGCCATACGTCCTCCAGCCACCAGTCCACCACGGATCGCCGCCGCCCGCACGACAATTTGGGCTGAGTTCGCTGGTCAAATCCGTGAACATCGGGTGACGTCTGCCGGCTCAGGCACGGGCGTACACAATGGTGGGGTGACGGAAGATCCGCAGACGTTCTACGACGCGGTGGGCGGCGCCGAGACGTTCCGCAAGATCGTGTCCCGCTTCTACGAGCTGGTTCGCGAGGACGAAGTGCTGCTCCCGCTCTACCCACCGGACGAACTCGACGGCGCCGAGGACCGACTGCGGATGTTCCTCGAGCAGTACTGGGGTGGCCCGCGCACCTACTCTGACCAGCGCGGGCACCCCCGACTGCGGATGCGTCACGTCCCGTTCCGGATCGGACCGATCGAGCGGGATGCCTGGTTGCGTTGTATGCACACCGCGGTGGCCTCGATCGACGCGCAGACGCTGGACAACGAGCATCGCGCCGAGCTGGTGGCATACCTCGAGATGGCCGCAGAGGCCATGGTCAACTCGCCGCTCTGAGCGCCTGATGACCGAACCGGCAACACGGTGGTGGGCCAACGCCGTCTTCTACCAGATCTATCCCCGCTCGTTCGCCGACAGCAACGGTGACGGCGTCGGCGACCTCGACGGCGTCACCGACCGCCTCGACCACCTCAGCCGCCTCGGCGTCGACGCGATCTGGCTGAACCCCGTGATGGTCTCCCCCATGGCCGATCACGGCTACGACGTGGCCGACCCGCGCGACGTCGACCCGCTCTTCGGCGGGCTGGCGGCCCTGGAGCGGCTGATCGCCGAAGCGCACGCCCGCGGCATCCGGGTGACGATGGACCTGGTGCCCAACCACACCAGCTCGCAGCACGCCTGGTTCCAGGCGGCGTTGGCGGCGGCGCCGGGAAGCGTCGAGCGGGAGCGCTACATCTTCCGTGACGGGCTCGGGCCTTCCGGAGAGCGACCGCCGAACAACTGGGTGTCGGTGTTCGGTGGGTCGGCCTGGACCCGGGTGCCCGACGGGCAGTGGTACCTGCACCTGTTCGATGCCGAGCAGCCCGACCTCAACTGGGACAACCCCGAGGTATTCGAGGACCTGGAGAAGACGTTGCGGTTCTGGCTGGACCGCGGGGTGGACGGCTTCCGCATCGACGTCGCCCACGGTATGTCCAAACCTCCCGGACTGCCCGACATGACCAACCCCGACATCGAGATGTTGACCTCCCAGGACGACGATCCTCGGTTCAACCACGAGGGCGTGCACGACATCCACCGCGGCATCCGTTCGGTGCTCGACGATTACCCGCACGCGGTGTCTATCGGCGAGATCTGGGTCTTCGAGAACGAGGACTTCGCCAAATACCTGCGCCCCGACGAACTGCACATGGGGTTCAATTTCCGTTTGGTGCGAGCCGAATTCGACGCGACGAGCATCCGCGGCGCGATCGAGAACGCGCTGGCGGCGGCCGCCATCGAAGACGCCAGCCCCACCTGGACTCTGTCCAACCATGACGTCGAGCGCGAGGTCACCCGCTACGGCGGCGGCGCCAACGGGTTGGCGCGCGCCCGCGCCATGGCAATGGTGATGCTGGCGCTGCCCGGCGCAGTGTTCATCTACAACGGTGAGGAACTGGGCCTGCCCAACGTCGATCTACCCGACGAGGTGCTGCAGGACCCGGTGTGGGAGCGCTCCGGGCACACCGAACGCGGTCGTGACGGATGCCGGGTGCCGCTGCCATGGGCCGGTACCGACGCACCGTTCGGCTTCTCGTCGAATTCGCACACCTGGCTGCCGATCCCGCCGGAGTGGGCGGCATTGACCGTCGAACGCCAGCTCGCCGATCCGGACTCCACGCTGGCCTTCTACTGCTCGATTCTGGAACTGCGGCGCGCTCGGTTTCACTTCACCGAGAACGATGTTGAATGGCTGCAGTTGCGATCGGATGTCTTGGCGTTTCTGTCCGGCGGGGTGCTGTGCGTACTGAACACCGGAGCCCGCCCGCTTCCCCTGCCCGTGGGCGCGCTGATCGCCTCCAGTTCACCGGTGAACGACGGCATCCTGCAACCGGATTCGGCGGCCTGGATCCAGACGGCCTAGCCGGTCGAGGACACCACGTTGACCACCGAGGCGATGATCATCGTCCCGAATACGAACGACAGCAGACCATGTCCCAGCGCGGTTCTGCGCATCCGTGTGGTGGTCAGGTTGGTGTCGGAGATCGCGAAGCTCATTCCGACCGCGAAGGCCACGTATAGGAAGTCCGAAAAGCTGGGCCGGTCATGGTGCTCGGGGTCGTTGAAGTCGATTCCGCCTGGATGCTCAGGGTCGAAGTAGTGCTTGGCATAGATCAGCGCGAACAGTGTGTGGATGGTCAGCCACGACAGCACGATGCTGCCGACTGCCAGCCAGCCGGCTCCGAAATCGTCGGCGCGGCGTAGCAGGACAGCGACGCCGGCGAGGCTGGCCAGAGCCCCGCCGAGGATCAGCGTGACGACGGCGAGGTGTCCCGGCTGCTCGCTGCGGGCGTGCGTCGCGGTGCGATGATGGTTGAACCGCCACAGCGCCAGCCAGGTCCAGCCGGTGAAGACCAACGCCAGCGCGCTCCAGCCGGCGAGCAGCGACAGCGCACCGCTGCGTCCCCACAGCACCGCCGCGACGACCACCCCAATCGCCCCGCCGACCGCGACCCGCGCGGCCGGGCTGTGCCAGAACGACAGCCGGCGAGGTTCGCTCTCAGCCATCGCTCCCCCATCTGTCGCCGACAGTAACCTCATGGAGGTCCGGGACCGGTTTCACCGCCGTGGCGTTACTGTCGCGGCGCTGTGCGGTGAGGTTCACCGCAGCACCAGCGCGGGATCGCCGCGGCGGCGATACACCGACCCGAACCGCGCGTCGATGCGTAACCATGCCGGCAACAACCGCACCCGTACGATCTCGTCAGCCGGCGGCTCGTCCGGAACGAAACCCATTGCCGTCAAGGCAAATACACACCGCATCGGAATACCGACGGTAGTTTCCCCCGAACTCACCTGCAGCACATCCTGATCCAGCAGCGAGGCTGGCGGCCCGTGGGCACCGGCGTGTTCGCGGACCAGGCCGGCACCACGGCGGGTCAAATCGCTCAGCACCGCGGCCGGTACGTCATCGAGATGGGTGAAGCCGGTGTCCGGGGGCAGCACCCCGCGCCACGCGGAGTCCATCGGATAGCCGGGATCGACATCGCCCGATACATCGGCGTCGCGCAATCCGCGGGCCAATTCATCGGCACCGCAGGATAAATCGGCCGGGGTGAGCCCGCCGGGCACCGCGCGAACGGCGAGCACATCGAACCCCGTCGCCACCCATGCCGTCACCAGCCCGTCGGGGCGAGCACGTAACCGAACCACCGCGGCCTCGTCGAGGCGCAGGGCACGCTCGACGAACACCACCAGATCGTTGCGCCCGACCGCGTCGGGGATCGACAGCAGACGGCTCATCGCAGCCAGCGCTGCAGGTACTCCCGGTGTCCGGGCGACAGCCGGACCAGTCGCTGTTCGGCAATGTGCACCGCGGCCAGTTGCGTCTCGGCGATCACCGAGGGCCGCGATTCGGGGTCGGCACCGACTGAACGCACCTCGTAGCCGAGGGTGAAGTCGACCGCACGCAGCCGCTTGGTCCACATCGTCACCTGCAGCGGTGAATCAGCAAGCCGCAGTTGGCCTTTGTACAGCACCTGAACCTCGTGGATGAGCAACCCGATGGTCGCGATGTCCTCGGCGAAGGGCTCGGCCAAGAAGTCCACCCGCGCCTCTTCCAGGATGGTCACCATGGTGGCGTGGTTGATGTGCTGGTACATGTCGATGTCGGACCAGCGGACCTGCACGCCGGTGGTGAATCCGTTACCCACTTGATCCTGTTCCACTCGTCCTGGTCATGCTGCGGATCTGGCGCGCCGCAACCGACAGCGTGGCCAGATCACGTTCGTCGTCGGCGTAGATCTCGGCGAGCGTGCGCCGGGCCCGCTCCACCCGGGATCCATTGGTGTGCTCCCACTCGGCGATCTTCTCCTCGCCGGTCTCCCCGGGCTCACCGACAGCCAGCACGTCGAAGCACAGTGCCCGCAGCGAGCCGTAGATGTCGTCACGGATAGCCAACCGTGCCAGGGCATGCCAGCGGTCGTCGCGGGCCAGGCCGGACACCGCGGTCAACAGCCCGTCGGTGCCCAGGTGGTCCATCAGCGCGAAATAGGTGTCGGCGACCTCGGCCGCGTCACGGTCGGCGATATCGGCGATGTCGATCACGTCCAGCAGGCTGTACTGATACAGGCCGGAGGCCACCGCGTACGCGAGATCGGCGGGCGCACCGTGGGCGGCGAACTCGCCGGCCTCCTTGTTGACGATGGCCTTGTCGTCCCCGCGCAGCCATTCCGGCATGCGCGGGGTCAGTTCGGCGACCTTGGCTGCGAACCGGTTGATTTCGGCGCCGACCGCCAGCGGCTGCGGGCGGTAGTTGAGCAACCAGCGTGACGCCCGGTCGAGCAGGCGGCGCAGATCCAGCGTCATCCGGTCGGAGATGTTGACCGGCAGGCCGTTGTGCCGGCTGGCGTCGAGTATCCGCTGCCATACCTCGCCCACCCCGAAGATCGCGTCGGTGGCCACGAAAGTGCGCACCGCGTCGACGTATCCGACGCCGACGTCTTCGGTGACCCGGTAGGCGTAGGTGATGCCACCGGTGTCGACGACATTGTTGACCAGCATGGTCGTCACGATCTCGCGGCGCAGCTGGTGGTTGCGAATCTCAGTGGTGAAGTGGTCACGCAGCTGGCTCGGGAAGTATGGCGGCAGCCGGGCGGCGAACACCTCCTGATCGGGCAGCTCGCTGGCCAGCACATCCTCTTTCAGGGAGAGCTTGACGTGCGCCATCAGGGTCGCCAGTTCCGGTGAGCTCAAACCGATTCCTACTTCTTGACGGCGACGGATCTCCTTGTTCGACGGCAGTGCCTCCAGCCCGCGGTTGAGGCCGCGGCGCTCCTCGAGCTCACGGATCTGGCGGGCATGGACGTTGAGCAGCGCCGCCGCGTTGGACCGGCTGGTGCCCATCAGGTCGTTCTGGTCGATGTTGTCGGCCAGCACCAGCCGCGACACCTCGTCGGTCATCGAGGCCAGCAGGTCGGTGCGCTCGTCGACGCTGACCTTGCCCGCGGTGACCAGTGCGTCAACCAGGATCTTGATGTTGACCTCGTGGTCGGAGCAGTCCACGCCGGCGGAGTTGTCCATCGCGTCGGTGTTGATCCGCCCGCCGCACAGGTCGAACTCGATGCGGCCCAGCGACGTCACACCGAGGTTGCCGCCCTCACCGATGACCTTGGCCCGTACCTGATTTCCGTTGACCCGCACGGTGTCGTTGGCGCGGTCGCCGACGTCGGCGTCGGACTCCGACTCGGCCTTGATGTAGGTACCGATGCCGCCGTTGAACAGCAGATCGACCGGGGCCTGCAGGATGGCGCGCATCAGCGTAGGTGGAGTCACCTCGTCGGCAGGGTCCTCGATGCCCAGCGCCGCACGCATCTGCGGGCTGATCGGGATCGACTTCTGCTGGCGGCTGAACACGCCGCCGCCGGCGCTGATCAGGCTGGGGTCGTAGTCCTCCCAGCTCGAGCGCGGCAGGTCGAACAGCCGCCGTCGCTCCTGCCAGGACCGCGCCGCGTCCGGATCGGGGTCGACGAAGATGTGCCGGTGGTCGAAGGCCGCGATCAACCGGGTGTGCTGGGACAGCAGCATGCCGTTGCCGAAGACGTCACCGCTCATATCACCGACGCCGACGACGGTGAAGTCCTCGCTTTGGGTGTCCACCCCCATCTCACGGAAGTGGCGTTTGACGGCCTCCCAGGCGCCCTTGGCGGTGATCCCCATGGCCTTGTGGTCGTAGCCCACCGAACCGCCGGAGGCGAACGCGTCGCCGAGCCAGAAGCCGTAGGAGTTGGCGACGTCGTTGGCGATGTCGGAGAACGTCGCGGTGCCCTTGTCGGCGGCGACGACGAGGTAGGCGTCGTCGCCGTCGCGGCGCACCACCCCTGCCGGGGCGACGACCTGCCCGGTCGCCCGGTCGACGTTGTCGGTGAGGTCGAGCAGCCCGGCGATGAAGAGCCGATAGCAGGCGATACCTTCGTGCCGGAAGGCATCCCGGTCGGTGGCGGGGTCCCCGATCGGGGCGGGCGGGTGCTTGACGACGAACCCGCCCTTGGCGCCGACCGGCACGATCACGGCGTTCTTGACCGCTTGCGCCTTGACCAAACCGAGGATCTCGGTGCGGAAATCCTCGCGGCGGTCCGACCAGCGCAGGCCGCCGCGGGCGACATGGCCGAACCGCAGGTGCACACCTTCCACCCGCGGCGAATAGACGAAGATCTCGAACTTGGGCCTCGGCAGCGGCAACTCATCGATGAGCTGCGGATTCAGCTTGACCGACAACACGTTCTGGGCGCGAGCGGAGTCCGGGCTCTCGACGAAGAAGTTGGTGCGCAGGGTGGCCTGGATCATCGAGGCGAATGCCCGCAGCACCCGGTCGGTGTCGAGGCTGACCAGCGCGTCGATATCGGCGGTCACCGCGGCGACCGCCGCGTGGGCGTCCAGGCCCTTGGCGGCCGAATCCGGATCGAACAGCGCCTCGAAGAGCGCGACCAGGGAACGCGCCGTGCCGGCGTTCCCGTTCAGGACGGACTCGATGTGCGCCTGGCTGTAGGGGAAACCGGCCTGCCGCAAGTACTTTGCGTAAGCGCGCAGCACTCCCACCTGCTGCCAGGTCAGCCCGGCGCGCATCACCAACTCGTTGAACCGGTCGATCTCGGCACGTCCCTGCCAGATCGCGGTGACGGCGTCGGCGAACCGTTGTGCGGTGTCTTCCCACTCTTCCGGTGAGGCGGCGTCGGGGATCGAGGCGTCGGGCCGGATCTTGAATTGGTAGATCCAGACTTTCAGCCCATCCGGGCGCACGACGGTGAACGGGCGCTCCTCGAGCACCAGCACGCCCATGCATTGCAACATCGGTAGCAGGTGACTCAACGACGCGGTCGACCCGCCGAGATACCAGGTGAGGAAGGCCTCCCCGCCCTCGTCGCCGTTCTCGAACTGCAGTTTGACCGAATTCTCTTGCAGCGCTTCGATGAACCCGATGTCGGTGATGGCCTCTGACGGGTTGACGACCTGCTTGAACTCCTCGGGCAGCGCCACGGCGTAGTGCTCGGCGATCAGCTGGTCGATCTTGCCGCTCTGGGCCGCCCCGATGAGCCGGTCACCCCAGGTGCGCAGCGCGTCGGTGAGCAGTCCCTGAATCCGGTGCCGGTTGGCCTCGTCGGCGTCGATCGACTGGCGGGTGGAGTCGTCCGGCAGTCGGACGGTGAAATGCACCACAGCCCAGGTCGATTCACTGACCCGGGCGGTGTAGTCGATGCTCAGCCCGCCGAATTCGCGCACCAGGATGTCCTGCATGGCCAGCCGCACCGCAGTGGTGTACCGGTCGCGGGGCAAATAGACCAGGCATGACACGAAGTGGCCGAGCTGGTCCGCGCGTAGGAACAGCAGGGCCCGCCGCCGCGAGCCGAGGTCGACGACGGCGGTCGCCATGTCCAGCAGCTGCTCGGCGGTCAACGAGAACAACTCCGAGCGCGGGATCGTCTGGATGATGTCGAGCAACAGCTGCCCCGGGTGGCTGGGGTCGTTCTGCGACAACGCCAGCGCTTCGCGCACCCGCCGTGCGATCAGCGGAATGTCGAGGACGTTGGCGCCGGTGGCTGCCACCGTGAACAACCCGACGAACCGGTGCTCGATCACCTGCCCGGTATCGATCCCCGAGTCGCTCCGCTCCTGCCCGCCGGTGCCCCCCTGTTCGCGGACCACCACGATGTACGGGTATGCCCCGTAGCGCAGGAAGCTGGGCATCGTGGCCTGCGAGAGTACGAGCAACTCCCCCTGGCTGCTCAGTTCTGGCAGCACCTGGGTGCGCAGTCGCGCCACGCCCAGGCGGCTGGACTCCTCGACGGTGGCGATGCCGTCGCTGATCGTGCAGCTCTGGCAGCCGAGCAGCACGAAGTTGCCCTCCGACAGCCAGCGCAGCAGATCGGCGACATCGCTGCGATCGGGGCCCGGGAATCGCGTGCCCGGATCGATGTCGAGTTCGCCGGCGAGGTTGCGCAGCGCGGCGCTCAGCGCCTTCGAGTCTTGGGCGACCTGGCGGGCGTCGGCAACCACCATCGGCAGCATCCGTTCCGCCTCGGCCAGCGCCTTGCGGTTGACCGAAGGGGACAGCTGGACGTGGATCCACGACTCTTCGATGGCGTCGCCGGCCGGTCCGTCGGACATCGGCCGCACGTCGAGCAGTTCACCGGCCGGGCTGCGCCGCACCCGGAACACCGGGTTCATCAGCGCCACGTAGGCCACCCCGAGGCGGTGCATCAGCACTGTGACCGAGTCCAGCAACAGCGTGGCCTGGTCGGTGACGATCTGCAGGGCGGGGCCGAACCCGTCGGGGCCGTCAGCGCCGTAGACCGCGACGAGGGTCTCCCCGGGCGGGCGACCGTGCGCCAGGCGCTCGTGCGCGGCGATCAGGGCCGGCGGGATGAGTCGCCGTGCGGCGCCGGCGAGCAATGGCCCGGTGTCGGCGGCATCGGCGTCGGTCCCGGGTGCACCGCCGTGCGGTCCGCGGTAGGTGGCCACATAGGCCTCACCCATCGAGGCCGTCAATTCATCGACGGCATCTCGGCTGAGATGGCTCCACTCGACCGGTAAGTCGAGGCTGGTAGTTGTGGGATCAACCGTCATACCCGCCGCTCCTGATCAGCTTGCGAACCCGCGCTGGTCCGCAGCCGACAACATTAGTCGCGTGTGAGCCTGCGGTGGGTGACCCGGTGGGGACGTGCCGCCTCAGCTCCCAGTCTCTCGAGCTTGTTCTCCTCGTAGGCCCCGAAGTTGCCCTCGAACCAGAACCACTTGGCCTCGTTGGTGGCGTCCCCCTCCCAGGCCAGGATGTGGGTGCAGGTGCGGTCCAGGAACCACCGGTCGTGCGAGATCACCACCGCACAGCCCGGGAAGTTCTCCAGCGCGTTCTCCAGGGAGGACAGCGTTTCGACATCCAGGTCGTTGGTGGGCTCGTCGAGCAGGATCAGGTTGCCGCCCTCTTTGAGGGTCAGCGCCAGGTTGAGCCGGTTGCGCTCACCGCCGGAGAGCACACCGGCCGGCTTCTGCTGATCGGGACCCTTGAATCCGAACGCCGAGACATATGCCCGTGACGGAATCTCGTTCTGGCCGACCTCGATGTAGTCCAGCCCGTCGGAGACCACCTGCCAGACGTTCTTTTTCGGGTCGATCCCGCCACGGTTCTGGTCGACGTAGCTCAGCTTGACGGTCTCGCCGACCCGCACATTGCCGCTGTCGGGCTGCTCGAGCCCGACGATCGTCTTGAACAGGGTGGTCTTACCGACGCCGTTGGGTCCGATCACGCCGACGATGCCGTTGCGGGGCAGGGTGAAGGACAGGTCCTTGATCAGGACGCGGCCGTCGTAACCCTTGTCCAGGTGCTCGACTTCGACCACGAGATTGCCCAGCCGCGGGCCGGTCGGGATCTGGATCTCTTCGAAGTCGAGTTTGCGGGTCTTCTCGGCTTCGGCGGCCATCTCTTCGTAGCGCCCGAGGCGAGCCTTGTTCTTGGCCTGGCGGGCCTTGGCGCCGGAACGCACCCAGGCCAGCTCCTCTTTGAGCCGCTTCTGCAGCTTCTGGTCCTTCTTGCCCTGTACCTCGAGGCGCTCGGCCTTCTTCTCCAGATAGGTCGAGTAGTTGCCCTCATACGGGTAGGCCCGGCCGCGGTCGAGTTCGAGGATCCACTCGGCGACGTTGTCGAGGAAGTAGCGGTCGTGGGTGACCGCCAGGATGGCGCCGTGATAGGCCGCCAGGTGCTGTTCGAGCCACAGCACGCTCTCCGCGTCGAGGTGGTTGGTGGGCTCATCGAGCAGCAGCAGGTCGGGCTTGCTCAGCAGCAGCTTGCATAGCGCCACCCGGCGCTTCTCGCCGCCGGAGAGGTGGGTGACCGGCTCGTCGGGCGGGGGGCAGCGCAGCGCGTCCATCGCCTGCTCGAGCTGGGAGTCGATATCCCAGGCGTCGGCGGCGTCAAGCTCTTCTTGGAGCTTGCCCATCTCCTCCATCAGCTCGTCGGTGTAGTCGGTGGCCATCAGCTCGGCGACCTCGTTGTACCGGTTGAGCTTGGCCTTGATCGGCACACCGTCTTCGACGTTCTCGCGGACCGTCTTGGCCTCGTCGAGCTTCGGCTCCTGCATGAGGATGCCGACGGTGGCGCCGGTGGCAAGGAACGCATCGCCGTTATTGGCCTGGTCGAGGCCGGCCATGATCCGCAGGACGCTGGACTTGCCGGCGCCGTTGGGGCCCACGACGCCGATCTTGGCTCCGGGCAGGAAGCTCAGCGTGACGTCGTCGAGGATGACCTTGTCGCCGTGGGCCTTGCGGACCTTCCGCATGGTGTAGATGAATTCCGCCATTGCCGCGGTGTCGCCTTCCGTCTTTTGCGTGTATTGCTCGCGGACCATCCTAGGCGCCACGAAGTCGACGCCGAGCGGCCGCGCTGGCTGCCACCAGCGCGACCGCCGGGTCCATCACGCCGACAACACCAGGGCGCTGACCTCCTCGGGTTCCTCAACCGCGGCCGGATCCTCGATATCAGGTTCGGAAACCACCTCGTCGGCCGGTGTCTCCACGGGCCTGGGCTGGGGCTGCTCGATGCGCACGATCGCCCGCGACACATCGGGGCCCACGGCAGTGGCCCGCATCTCCAGCGACGACCGACGGACCCCCTCCCGGTCCTCATACTCACTGGTGAAAACGTCGCCCACCACGATGACCGGGGCGCCCTTGTACAGGCCGGCGCCGACACCGGTGACGAGCTTGCCCCAGCAGTTGACCGTGATGAACAACGAATTGCCCGGCTCCCAGGTGCCGTCCCCGGTACGGCGCCGGGAGTTGCTGGCCACCCGGAAGCTGATCAGCTCCTGATTGTTGACGATCCGGCGGCGGAGGTCGGTGACGATGCGGCCGACGACGGTCAGATGGGTTTCGAACATGGCTGTGGGTCCTTTCCAATCGGTGCGTTCTGTGCCACCAGTCAGCCGCGGCACCCCGACAACCGAGCCCGAAACGGCACCGGCCGGACACCGGCTGTGGATGAAACCCGAACTGTGGATCAGCGGTCGGCGCCGCCACCGTCGCGGCGGCCCAGCTCGGCCAGCATCGCGTTGTAGGCAGCCAGGTCCGCGCCGTCGTCACGGTCGGCGGCGCGATCGAGCCGGGTGGCGGTGCGCCGGTCACTGCGGCTCCATTGGACCAGCAGCGCGATCATCACGAGCACGAGTGGCACTTCGCCTGCGGCCCAAGCGATTGCGCCGCCGAGATGCTGGTCGCCGACCAGGTCGGTATGCCAGCTCAGTTTCAGCGAGCGGTAGAAGCTCTCCCCCAGCACCTGGGGCGTGCCCATCAGGACCACACCGAAGAATGCGTGCAGTGGCAGCGAGGCGAAGACCATCCCGATCTTGGCCACCGGCGGCAACGGCCGCGGGGTTGGGTCCACTCCGATGACCACCCAGTAGAACAGGTAGCCGCTCATCAGGAAGTGCAGGTTCATCAGCACGTGCGCCCCGTGATTGCTCACCGCGGCGTCGAAGATGCCACCGAAGTACAGGCCGTAGAAGCCGGCGACGAACACCACGGTGGCCACGACCGGGTGCGTGAAGAACCGCGACCACCTGCTGTGCAAGGCGTCCAGGAGCCACTCGCGAGGGCCGGGCGGGTTGCCCTTGCCCGCGGCGGGTAATGCCCGCAGCGCCAACGTGACCGGTGCGCCCAGCACCAGCAGGACTGGCACCAGCATCGAGAGCAGCATGTGAGCGGCCATGTGCATGCTGAACATGGCCGGCATGTAGCGGCCCACCCCCGACGAGGTGGTGAACAGCAGCACAGCACAGCCGAGCAGCCAGGCCGACGTCCGACCCGCCGGCCACTGGTCACCACGTCGGCGCAGGCGTATCACCGCGGCCACATACACCGCGGCGAACACCAGGGACGCCGTGCCGAATATCACATCGAAGCGCCAGTCCAGGAGCAGCCGTGCGACGGTGGGCGGCCCGGCGAAGTCATAGCCGATCGCGACTTCAGGGATGGACGGATTGGTGTTCAGCGGCGCGGGCGGCGGGGTGCGACCCAGACCCACCGCCACCCCGAAGGTCAGTCCGAACACCAGCGCCTCGATGAGCGCCAGGCGGACCAGCGGCCCGCGGGCCTGCGGGTCGGCCCGCAGCGCCGCGAGCGGACCGCGGCGCTGCCGCCAGCCGATCACCCCGAGCGTGGAGAGGGCGGCGACCTTGGCCACGATCAGCCAGCCGTACTCGGTGGAGAACAGATCGCCCAACCGCATCCGGATGGACGCGTTGAGCACCCCGGAAAACGCCATCGCGATAAAGCACCAGAACGCCACCGCGGAGAATCGGCGCGCGGCGAGGTCGGCATGATCACCGCCGCGGATGGCGTGCGCCAGCAGGGTCAACAGCCCGCCGGCCCAGACCGCCCCCGCCAGCAGGTGGATCATCAGGCTGTTGGTGCCCAGGTCATGTGCGCCGCCCGCAGACGAGTGCCCGGTCAGTCCGAGCGGCACGAGCGTCAGCAGGGAGCCGGCCAGCAGGAAGGGCGTCCACGACCAGCGCAGCACCGCTCTTCCGGCGAGGGAGACGACCAGCGCCAGAACCGCCGTCCACCGCCACGCGTCGGCCGCGTCCACCATGCTGGCCACCGACCACAGCGCAACCGGGTCCAGATGGTCGCGCAGCGGCTGCCCCGACACGTCGGAGACGGTCAGGGGCACCAGCAGGGCAGCGCATACCGCCCACACCCCCGAGGCGGCCACACCCAGCCGCAGGGCGCGGTAGCCGCCGGCGTCGAGCACCCCGCTGTCCTGGGGCGGCACGAAGAACGTCGCGAACAGGAACGCACCCACGGCCAGCACCGCCGCGATCTCACCGGCGGCCCGCACGAACGGCAGGCCCAGTGTGGTGACCGGGCCCGGGTCGGGCAGGCCGGTGACGGTCAGCGCATCGGACAGCGACAGGGCACCGATGCCGGCGGCGGTGATGCCGGCCAGCACCGCGACCATGGATAGCACGGGCCATACCGCGGTGCTGCGGTCGGCGGGCGCAGTCATGGCTTCAGCGTATGGTCATCGGTCTTGCTGACGTAATTTCAGCTCGCGGGCGGCGAACTGCTCCGAGGACAGCACGCTGATGCGGTCCATGTCTTTCAGGATGCTGCGCAGCTGATGCAGAAAAGCCCGCCGCCGGTCCGTGAGGTCGGGCCCCGGTTCCAGCAGGTGCTGGTCGGCGGCCACCTGACGAGCGGTGGCGAACAGCAGCGCCGATACCGATTCATTGCTGCGGACCCGCCCTTGGGCGGCGTACTGCGCACCGACGCCCAGGGCCAGGTTGGTCAGTTCCTTCTCGCCGATGTCGGTGGGTGCGTCGCACAACACGTCGGCGACGATCTCGTAGGCCTCGAAGAACGGCCGCAGCATGGCGTGGGCCATCAACGGCCGCTTGGCGCGCAGCAACTTGTCGACGGCGTCGCCGCCGGCTTCGACCTGGATCTCCCAATCCTGCTGCCACGACATCTCTTCGGCGAGATGCTCACGGAACGCGGTGGAGTCGGCGAAGTAGAAGTCGAACTTCAGCAGATCGCGCAGCCGCATCGCCTGCTCCCAGAACACCGCGATCCGATCGCCGTCGACAGCCCGCCCGGCGTGGGCCAGTGCCAGCTCGGCGATCGCCGTCTCCAGGAACGCGTGGATCAGGGTGTTGCGGTAGAAGGCCGCTTCGTGTTCCCGCTCTGGGGCGATCCGCCACACCGGCTCATGACCACCGTCCACCCGGGTGACCGGATGACCGTTGGACAGCGCGTCGACGGCGGCCCGCACCCCTTCGGGTGTGCGCAGCCGCAGCGCGCTGTTGGTCATCGGATTCTGTTTGCGCTCAAGGTAATCCAGTGAATCCTGCATCGTGTGATGCAACTGGCTCAGGGTCAGCGCACGCCCCCGGGTGGTCAACAGCAGCGCGGACACCAGCCCGGTGGCGTTGATCGGTGTCACCCGCAGGATGCGCCAGGCCACCTCGAACGCCATCTTCTGCATGGCCAACCGTTTTGCGGCCGGATCCGACGCGATCGGACCGCCCGGCGCGCCGAGGTATTGGCGCATCGACACCGCATCGGGGAAGCGGACGTAGATCTTGCCGTAGTTGCGCTCCCCCTGGGCCTTGATGAACCGGTAAAGCCATTCCGCGCCCTCGGGCGTCTTCTCGCCACCACGGGCGTAGGCCGCGTACTCGGTGGTCTCGTGGAGCTGATCGAAGCTGATCGATACCGGTTGGAGCAGGATGTCGTCACTGCGGCCGTCAAGGTAGGCATCGGCGACGTAGGCAAGCAGACCGAGCTTGGGCGGCAACATCTTTCCGGTGCGCGACCGGGTTCCCTCAATGGACCAGCTGAGGTTGAACCGCTTCTCCACGATGTAGCCGACGAACTGGCGCAGCACGTATTTGTACAGCGGGTCGTCGAGTTTACGGCGCAGGAAGATGACGCCCGATCGGCGCATGAGGGGGCCCATGAAACCGAACGACAGGTTGATGCCGGCGAAGGTGTGCGCCGGGGGCAGCTTGTTCTCCTGCATCGCCACCGGCACGATGACGCCGTCGAGATAGGACCGGTGCGACCACAGCAACACCGCCGGGTGGTCTTCGAGGGCCCGACGCATGGACTCGATTTCCATTGCGTCGTAGTCGATCCGGGGGTCGAAACCTCGGCTGAAGATGGCCCGGCCGAGATTGGGGATCAGATCGACCGAGAACCTGCTCCACCCGGTCGCGAGTTCGTTGAGCATCTCCTCGGCCTTGGCGGGGTCGGCGCCGGGGATCTGCTCCATTCCCTCCATGAAGCGCGTGGAGGCCATCAACTCGTCGGTGATCAGTCGCGGCGACTTGTACTCCGGTCCGAGGAGCCGCAATTCCATCCGCTCGATGGCCAGTGTCGCGCGGCGCAGCACGAAACGCGCGAAGTCGCGGGGACTGCCGCCGACGGTCTTCTCTTGCCACTGCTGGCGCAGTTCGGAAACCTTGGCCGGTTCGCCGGCGACGATACGTGCCCGGGAAGGATCCTTGCGAAGGATGCTGCGCTGCAGGATCTCTGGCGGACGGTAGGTGTCTCGGCCGGATACCAGGCCGACGATCTTGACTCGAGTGGGCAGCCCGCCGGGCACCCAGAACACCCGGACCGGGACGACCAGCCGATCCTCACCGATGCGAAGTTCGTCGACAAGTTGGGCTACCGCTCCGGGCGGCGGGTCCCCCGCGGGCAATTGCAGCACCTCGACCTTGGTGTCGGGGTGGGCGCGGCGCTGGGCATGCAGCCAGTCGTTGAGCAGCTCGAACTCGGCTTTCGACGACACCGAGGCAAGCACCAGCGCGTCGTCGGTGGTGCTGAAGTCGGTCAGGTGGTCGGAGGCAGTCATCGCTACCCCTTCGCGCTCGGCGGTTGGACGGTCTTCGGGGCGACCTTTTTGGCCGGTGCTTTCTTAGCGGCCGTCTTCTTGACGGCCGGGGCCTTTTTGGCCGGGGCTTTTGTGGCCGGGGCTTTCTTCGCTGGCGCCTTCGTGTAGATAGCCGGCACCGGCAGCTTGCCCTCCGGCCAATCCTTCAACGTGTCCAGATACAGCTGGCGCACCTCCGCGATTCGCTCGGAGAGGTCGTCCAGCGTCCAATCCGCGACCGAAAGTGGTGGGTAGACAACGATATCCACCTCACCGGGGTTCATCGTCGAGGAGTCACGCGAGGCGATCACCTCCGCATTACGGATCACGATGGGAACGATCGGCACACCGGCGGCCATCGCCAACCGGAACGGACCCTTCTTGAAGGCACCGACCGTTCTGGTGTCGTGGCGGGTGCCTTCCGGTGCGATCATGATCGACAGGCCCTTGGCGACGAGGTCCTCGACATGCTGCAGCGACTCGACCGCGGCCTTCGGGTCTTCCCGGTCGATGAACACCGTGTCGACCAATTTGCCCAGTGTGCCGATGAAGGGGTCGCTTTCGAGTTCCTTCTTCCCCACCCCGGTCCAGTTGTCCTTGATCAGGGCGGCCGAGATGACGGGGTCGAAGTTATTGCGGTGATTGAAGATGAACACCGCGGGCCGCTGTTTGGTGAGGTTCTCCTCGCCAAGGACGTTGAGACGAACGCCGTTGGCAGCCAACAGAAGATTGGGGAACGCCGTGGTGAAGAAGTTCACGCCGCGCCGTCTGCTCCGGGTCAGCAGGCCCCAGCCGACCGCGCCATAGGCGGCCGGCAACAGCGAACCGACACCGAGCAGCGTGCGAACCTGGCCCATTACGCCGCCGCTGCCACGGCTGGAGAACTGCAGGATGGGCCAGCCCCGCCGGCGCGCCACCGAGGCCATCTTTCCCTCGGGGTTCGTCGGGCGGGGGTTGCCGACCAGGTACATCAGCGCGACGTCCTCGTCGCCGTCGGCGTAGAAGTAGGAGTGTTTGAGGTCGATGTCGTTCTCGGCGGCGAACTTCTGGACCGCATTGGCCTTACCAGGACCCCACAGGATGGGCCGGATCACCTCGCCGGTCAGGACGTCGTTGTCGTCGACCTCGAATCGGTTGGTCAGTGTGTTCTGGATGCCCAGGAACTGGGCGACAGGTTCGACCTGGATGGTCAGCGCCGAGGAGCTCAGCACGACGGTGTGACCGCGCTCGAGGTGGGCGTGCACCAGCTCGCGCATCTCGGGATAGATGCGCTTCTCGATCTTCTGAACGAACAGTCGCTCGCCGATCTCCTGCAGGTCCGACAGCGCGCGACCGCGCAGGGCCTGCGACGCCTTGGTGATCAGTTCCTCGAACTCCAGCCGGCCGAGCTGGTGGTTGAGCCCGGCGGCGATCATCGTGATCAGCTCGCCAATCCCCATGTCGCGGCTGCGAAACCGCTCGCGGGTGAGGATGACGGCGGTGAATCCGGCCACCAGGGTGCCGTCGAGGTCGAAGAATGCGCCGATCTTCGCACCGGGCGGGCTGGCCATGACCTCGGCGACCGATCCGGGCAGGCGCATCTGCAGGTCGCTCATCAGTAGGCCACCGATCCGTTCGGGGTGTGGGAGGCGGAGTCGTCGACGGGGTCGGGAAACGATGCGGGCACCACCCGCGGCGGTGGGTCACCGGCCAGCGCCAGTACCTCGTCGAAACCGCCGCGCAGGCACTCCGCGAACAGCTCCTCGTGCAGGATCGAGGCCCGGTCGTAGCGCGCGGTGACCGTCGCGTAGCCGCCTCGCGAGACCAGCACAACCATCATCGCGATACCGGGTAGCGGTCCAAGTCCGTACTGCCGCAGAACCTTTGCGCCAGCGATGTAGGTGTCGCCGGCGTAGACGGGTACGTTGCTGGCCTGCACGTCGGAGCCGATCACCGAACCGGTCATCGCCTCGAGAACGGCGTCGGGCAGCAGGCCGAGCACGGGCGCGACGGCACCCATCAGATCGATGGCCGCCTCCTCGCGCCGTGAGGTCATCTGCTTGCGGATCTTCTGAATGCGCAGCGCGGGATCGGCGACCGCGATCGGTGCGGCGAGGTTCACCCCGGCGAATCGGTTGCCGCCGGCGGGATCCGCCTCGGCGCGCAGGCTCACCGGCACCGCCATGGGCAGGCTGTTGACCGGCACGCCGAGCGCCTCGTGGTAGCGCCGCAGCGCCCCGCACAGCCCGGCTAGGTATGCGTCGTTGATGGATCCGCCGGCCGCGTGGGCGGCCGATCGCAGGTCGGCCAACCGCATTTCGATGGCCTCGCTGCGTGAGGACAGGCTGCGCCGCCGCAGCAGTGGCGATGGTTCGGCAGCGCGGCCTATCACCCGTCGTCCGGACCGGGCGTAATCGACGGCGTCCCACACCGCTGTGCCGGGGTTGCGCACCACGCGCCCGACCACCGAGAGGCCACCGGAGACCGCGCCGAGCAGGCCGCCGACGATGGCGCCGGGCAGCTGGTTGATCCCTTCGCGCATCAGGTCGTTGGGCGTGAGGTCCTGCGGCACCGGCATCGGCGGCGCTGGGCGTGGCGCGGGTTCGCGCTCCAGGTCATAGATTTCGGCGAACATCGCGGTGGCACCGACGCCGTCGGTGATCGCGTGACTGAGATGCAGCAGGGTGGCCGCCTTGCCACCTTCGAGTCCCTCGACAAGG
The DNA here is from genome assembly GCF_004745805.1 of Mycolicibacterium sp. CH28. Taxonomy (GTDB): domain Bacteria; phylum Actinomycetota; class Actinomycetes; order Mycobacteriales; family Mycobacteriaceae; genus Mycobacterium. Next base: position 25,110 of record NZ_SRLQ01000015.1, read on the forward strand.
GTCGCCGTCCACAGCGGCCGGGAGATGTCCATCGGCGACTGCAGGCTCACCTCGGCCAGATCGAGCACCTGACGCAGGGTGCCCGGTTCGGGGACACGCACGCGGCGCACGTGGAAGTCGAGGTTGAAGTCGGGATCCACCACCCAGCGCGGGGCCGCCGTCGGAAAGGTCGGCACCACGACTCGCTGACGTAGGCGTAGTACTTTGCGCGAGGCGTTGTCGAAAGCGGCGCGGAATCGGTTCCAGTCCGGGGTGCGGTCGAGGATCTCCAACGCCATGATGCCCGAGCGAGTCCGCGGGTTGGCTTCCCCGCGATGCAGCAGCATGTCGAGCGCACCGAGTTCGGTCGGCAAACCGTTTTCATCGACAGGGCCGCTCATCGATCCCTCCTCATCGACACCGACTCCCCTCCTGTTCGCGGATCCACGAACGCCAGGACCACGCTAGTCGGCACGGGCCCGTGGCGTGGGGATTGTGCGTGCGCAGCGGTATTGGAGAGGTCGGCTGTCAGCTCGCCGAACCGACGGCGCGGCCGTCCCGCCTGCTCGCGGTGAGGTGGCGGCCGTATGTGATGCCCAGGAACGTCGCGACGGCTTCGGCGGCCAGCTGGCAGCGCAGGGTGGCGATGGTGTCGAACGCGTGGTGGGCGTTGGGCAACTCGGCGTAGGACACCGTGTCGGCGCCGGCCCCGCGCAGAGCCGCGGCGAAGTTGCGAGCCTGCGAGCTCGGGATGACGGCGTCGCTCTCACCGTGCAGAACGAAGAATGGCGGCGCGTCGCGATGGACGCGGTGCGTCGGCGAGGCGTCCCGGTACAGCGCGGGGTCATCGGCCAGTCGGCGCTGCATCACCACGTGCTCGAGCAGCGGCATCATCAGGGGGTGCATGGTGTCGACGTTGGTCAGGTCGTAGACGCCGTAATACGGTGCGGCGGCCTGGACGCTGGTGTCGGCGGCCTCGAAGCCGGGCTGCAAATCCGGGTCACCGGAGCTGAGCGCTGCCAGTGAGCACAGGTGCCCACCGGCCGAACCGCCGGTGATGGCGATGAAGTCCGGGTCGCCGCCGTAGTCGGCGATGTTCTCGCGAACCCACGCGATGGCGCGCTTGACGTCCACGATGTGGGCCGGCCAGGCATTGCGCGGGCTGCGGCTGTAGTTGATCGCCACGCAGATCCAGCCGAGCTCGACCATCCGGCTCATCAATGGGTAGGCCTGGCCACGCTTGTCGTTGACCGACCACCCACCGCCGGGCACCTCGATGAGTACCGGCGCCCGGCGCCCCGCGGGAAGGTCGGGTCGGCGCCAGATGTCCAGCAGGTGGCTGCGACCGCCGGGGCCGTAGGCGATGTTGGTGGTCGTCGCCGAGTAGCGACGGCGGTGCCGCATCGCGTCGAGCACCGCGGCCACGTGGGGCCGGCGCGCCGTGTACGGCTCGAGCGGATGGTGGACCGAAGCGGTGTAGCCCTCGCCGAAGGTCTCCTGCAGGGCGGTGTCGAGCACCGTGTCGGCGCGCTGAACCGCAAGCGTGGAGGCCATCTTCTCCAGGGGCGACGGCACCGCGGCGAGGGCGTGCCCGGTGAGGACATGCGGCGCGAATTCGGTCGAGAGCCAGCCCAGCAGCCAACCGGCAGCCGCGGGCGACCCACGCAGCAGGAGCGAACCGGTGTGGAAGGCCCGGGTACATCGCGCAGCGACCTCTTCGATCGGACTGCTCATGAGCTATCAGACTCCCTCGTCCTTAGCCGACCTAACGCGTTTGCCAGATTGCGGCAGTGCCGCACGGAGCGGATATGTGCCGGCCGTCACACAGTAACTCAAAGGGGGCTGTAACAAGGAAATTTCGGGCGCGGCGACGGGTGGCGGCGGAATTCCTGCAGGCCAGAGGTCAGGAGATTACGACACAGGGCTAGATAGCTCGGGCCCGGTCGGACCGTGACGGCAAAGTGAACAACTGTCGACTCAGGGGCGTTCCGCGAGTCGACTCCCAGGAAACTCCAAGCAGATGACCTGAGTATTTGTGGATGCTTCTCGAGGATCGGGATCCCGGCGCCATCGGTGGCTGGTCGCCGCGCATCGTGTCACCGGCCGTCTCCAACACGTCCGGCCTGAGCCGCCTGCGGGTTCCGGCCATGTCGACGGCGCGCCCGTCCCATCCCAACGACGCAGCTCAAGCACGGTTATTCAGCGAGCTCATGAGGGCTGAGATCGCCGACCTCGAAGACCTCATGGCCGTCGCGCAGCGCCGCTGGTCGGGCCGCCGCGACGCGGGCTGGGGCAGCTCGCGCACCCCCGAGCCGGTACTGCGGCTGCGCGAGAAGATCAAGGAAGTACAGGGAATGCTGGACGGGTTACAGGCCCGGTTCGACCTTGATTGAGCGCGTGGCCGAGCTGCGCTCAACGAGATTCAAATTCACGCCGGGATCGTGCGGCAAACTCTGCCGGTTAAACTATCGGGCGCGCTGCCTCCGTAGCTCAGTTGGATAGAGCAAGGGCCTTCTAATCCCTAGGTCGCAGGTTCGATTCCTGCCGGGGGCGCTGTGTGACCTGCGTAGATACAGCAGCCTGCAATATACGTGCGACGTGGCCCTATCGAAGGGACCACCGCCCATGCTGTTTTTTCGACCAGATCCCGCCCTCGACGGCGCGGTCTGCCGAGACCTCCCCGAGGACGCCAAGGATGCGTTCTTCGCCGAAGGCGGCAGCGGTTACAAGATTGCCGTCACGGTCTGCGAGTCCTGCCCCGTCAAGGCGGCCTGCCTCGCTCACGCTCTTGCGCACGAAGAGGGCGGTATGCGCTTCGGCGTGTACGGCGGCCTCACCGCCCGTGCGCGTGGCCGGATGGCGCGATGACGACTCTTACGCTCACTTACTGCTCTCGCTGCGACGTATTCGACCGCCACATGACCGACGATTGCACGCGGCTGGCGCTGCACTGGTCGGCCGACCTCGCAGGCCTCATGGCTAACAACGGCGTCCACTCCCGGCTGCAACTGGCGCATCGACTCGAACCGTTGGGCGTGGCACGGTCCACCGTGTACCGCGGGCTCGATGACGAATGGCGCGGCACGCCGTCGCTCATCTTGATCGCCGCCATGTGCCGCGCGTTCGGGGTGGCGCCCGGTGATGTGGTGGTGGCGCGGTGATCCTCGCCGTCAGCGACAAGGTTTACCGCCGCGCACCGAGGCGGGGTAAGCACCCTTTACTCGTCTGCCACGCCAACCATGGGTGGACGCTTTACTACCGCGATCAAGCCGGCCGTGCAGCGAGGTTCGTCACTGGCGCCACCACCGAGGCGGTGGCTCGTCAGCGGTGCATCGACTGGCTGGCCACCGTCAAGCGCGAAGCCCCCAACGTTTTCTGCGAGTGGGACACCTACTGCCCCAACACGGCTGCGGTGCTGTCCAAGGCGTGCGGTGACGATCGGCACTACGCAGTCTGTCCCGAGCACTTGGTCGAACTTCGCTTGTGGTTCGCCGATCAGGTGGGGGTGTGCGTGTGTCATCGCCCGCTGTTCTACTTCGAAACGCACTACTCGCTGGCGCGATTGCACTAAAAGCGCAGATCAGGACTATTCCCAAAAATAGGAATAGCGCAAACGCAACAGCGTCAGGACCATGGGAAGAGAGCAACAACTTGGACGAGAGGAACCACATGAAGACCATTGAGAGCAAAGAACCACTCGCGGACATCCGCGCGTACCTGGCCAGCGAATTCGAGTCGGCGGCGAGTTTCCGTGAGCGCGTGGCGGAGGAATACCCGGAAGACGAGCGCAATGCGCGGAGCGCCTACGAGCTAAGGCGATTCGCCGAGGAAATCCGCTCGAACGACGTCGCGTACGACGACACCCCCGCACTGCGCAAGCTGTTGGGATTGGTCACCAAGCACGACATCGATCTGACGGTTCCGATGCTTCTGCCTAGCGACGGGTCCGAATACGACTTCGATGTATCGCGGTATCGGTTCAACAATGCCCGCGAGGATGAGGAAGATTTCCTGAATCGTCTCGCAGATACTGCTGAGGATTGGTGGCGGGAATGAGCGAAGCCCGCAAATTCACCATCGGCCAAGAGGTGGTGATCACCGCGCCCGTTCACCCGTATTCAGACCTGATCGAAGCCGGAACAACCGGCACCATCAGCAGGTTCGTGGACTACGACCAGGGACGCAACGGCCCGTGGTACGTCATCGGTGGCGTCCAGGCAGCATCTGGACGTCTTTTTGACAGCCTCTTGTTCGCCGAGGGCGAGTTGAGCGCGGTCGAGACCGGTAACTGAACAAACAACTACCCGACAACCACCCCCGGCGATGACGCCGGGGGTGGTTTCGTTTGCCGAATCCCCGTTCGGCCGCGACAGCAGCATCGAAAGATTGTCGGGGGTGCCTCGTAAAGTCTGAGTCATGGAAGCGGTATGGGGATTCAACCCGGCCTACGAAGCCGAGCAGAAGATAACGTCTGCGCGCAAGAACATCCGGTTTGCCGAGATGTTCCTCTCGGAGGAAGCAGAAGAACTCGCGCTGCGATACAACGACCAGGCGGATGCCGACCTGCTTGAGGCTGCGCAGTACATGCAGGCTGCCGGCCAAAAGATCCCGGCAGCCTGGAAGCGAGCAGTTGCACAAGAGGCAATGGCCGATCAAGCGACGGCCAATGGCGAGGCAGTCGAAGCACGGCGACACCACTTAGCCGCATTGGACCAAGCGCGCCGAGGATTCAAGAGCTGAGACGGCCACCCGGAGAAGGTGAGGAACGACAATGCCCGAAGGCCGACCAGGCATACCAGCGCAGTTGAAACGAGACGTTCTCGTTGAAGCTGGCCACCGCTGCGCAATCCCCACGTGCCGAAGCGTTCCAGTTGAGCTGGCGCATATCGACCCATGGGCCACGGTGCAAGAGCACACGTTCCTAAACCTCATCGCCCTCTGCCCGACGTGTCATACCAGATACGACCGAGGCGACATCGACCGCAAAGCGATGAGGCAGTACAAGGCCAATCTCGGCTTGTTGACGAACCGCTACGCACCGATGGAAATCCGGTTACTCGAGGCCTTTGCGCAAGCGATAAGCGAGGGCCACCCACCCAATTCGACGTTGGTCGTACCGGGCGGGATGGCGATGATGTACTGGTACCTGCTCCGCGACGGCATCATCGAGGCCGCGCAGCTCCAAGCGACAGTAGCGATTATGGGTATTCCAGCGCAGGAGGGCTATCGCCTGACCGCCAAGGGCGTGGACCTTGTGCAGCGTTGGTTCTCGGCAGAAGAGATCTAAGAGACCTAGCCAGCCGACGCGCCGACCAACCACGGTGACCCCTTGTATGGCTGCCCGTCAGGTCGTAGAACGGACCTTGGGCAAAAAACTGCGCGGCGTCGACCAGCCGTACGGCTGAGGCGTCGTGCCTGCGCAACGCCGCACAGAAACGAAGCGCGACACGCCGACGTGTGTCGGCCGCAACCCCTAGACTTCCCTGTGAGCACCGAAGCCCCGGAAGATCCGGGGTTGGATCGACCAGGGCTCGGCGTCTAGTTGCGGAACTAGGGCTCCGACTCTAACTGATCCTTAGGCAGTGCTCACTGCAATGTAAGGAGATTCTCAGAAATGGGAGCCAACAAAAATGAAAACCTGAAGCCTGGGAACATCACCCCAGCTTCGGGGCAGTATCCGGTCATCGGGCCGCGTGGCGGCAAGACTGGCGATGAGGTGACCTCGGTCAAGGGGAACCCGCTGCCGCCGACCCCCAAGGCGGGCCAGTCGTACGGCAAGCCGGATCTGACAAAGAACGGCTCAGGGACTGGCGCGAAGGGGAAGTAGCGCCTAGGCCCGAACGCGGCCACCACGGGGTTCGCCTCCGGGGTGGCCGCGTTTCCGTCTTCCGCAGTCAACGCATCGGTCAAGGAGAAGGCGATTACGCCGCCCAGCACACCCGCCGGTACGGGCGTAGGACGTCGCCGTACAGTTCCTCGAATGTCCCGCCCGCCCAGCGGGCTTGGATGTCATCGACTTGTTTGTAGACCAGAGCACCAGACCCGCCGTCGCCGACGTTGGCCGACTCCCGGTCGATGATCTTGAGGACCACGTCACGGAAGTCTTGGGCTTCGTCGGCGGTGTAGCCGTGGGTGAACGCGATAACAACGTCGCCCCGCCAACACCCTGACGTCTTCGTCAGGGTGTTGCGGCGGACGGTGATGCTGTCCAGGTCTACTGGTTGGCCGTCCTCGGTGATCGAGTCGATGCTGACGAGCTTCAACGTGGGCAAGGCAATTTCGTAGTCGCCAACGCCGACGCCACAACCCGACCAGCCATAGCCTGACGAGCCGTACCGGTTCGGTTCAACGCGAACCGTGACGGTGTCGGCCTTGACGGGCGAGACGTGCCAATAGCAGTGGTTCCGAACCCTAGCTAGCGCGGCGTCGAGGGCGCGCTGCGTTTCGGGATCACCGGCCGAGAGACGACCCTTGGTGTACTGCTCGACATCGAATGCCGTCAGCTCGTCCAAGTTAGACCGCCGGCCCCACCGCGAACACGCGCGCCACGGCGGTGTGGGCGTTGGTGCCAGAGTTGGTGACCGACAGCCGAAGCCACGGGCGACCGTACTGCACCCGTACGAACGTGTGCGTGTACTGGTCGCCAGTTCCGCCGGTCAGGTTGCCATCGGTGACGGCAGCCGCAGGCGTGCCGATGCTTCCGGCGTTGTCCGGGGCGTCCTGGACCGCGAACGAGATGGTCGACGTGGCGCTAGAGCTGGTCGACGACAGCACGACCAGGATCTTGTCCCCGTGCTTGTAGTTGGCCAACGCGGGGAGATTCAGGTCACCGGCTCCAAAATCGAAATTGGTCGTGGTGGCACTGTTGATGGCGACCTTGGCCGACCCCAGGGGGCGAAGGCCGGCGCTGGCGAGATCATTAATAGGCAAAGTGAATTCCTCTGTTCTAGAGTGGTTTTGGCTTAGGAGTTCTTCAGGACTGCGTAGGCGCGGGGCTGCAGTGGTGCGCCGTCCACGCGGATGTGGGCGGTGTACTCGATCTGGCCCTTGCTCTTGCCGCTGTACTGGTCAACGACCAGTCGCATACCGCCCACGCGGCGGCACAAGTAACCGCGCTTGATTGAGCCGAACACGCCCCATCGGTTGGTGCTGCCGTCCGTGTAGTCCGCGAAGCCCTGGTCGATTACGACCCGATGGCCGAGCAGCATTCCGCCGATGGGAGTCTCTAGACCCGCCTGCGCAGCAGGTGTCCACAGTGGCCGCCCGTTCGCGTCTTCCAGCTTCTCGATTGCGGCCAGGGTCTGGTCGTTGAAAATCCAGATCGCATCGGTGCGGTATGCCGGGTCAACAGCGCGCTTCGCATCGATCAACTCATTCTTGGTAGGCCCAGCGGCGGTGAACGTCGCCTCGGTGACGGTGTTGGTAGTGATGCCGTGGACCTGCCCAATACCGTTGCCGTTCACCCACGCCGCAGCCAGACCGCGACCGAACCGCTCAACGATCTGGTCGGTGATATCAGAGACGATGTCGGGCTGATCTTCGGCCAGCTGGAACGACAGGGCAATCGGATTCTGATTCGCGCCCGTCGTGGTCATCGCGTGGGAAGTGAGCACCACCGGATCGCCGTACACGATGTCAGCGCCGCCGGTCGTCGGGGTGGCAAGCTCACTAACGAATACCGCCTTGTTCGCGGTGTCGTCGTTGTAGTTGATCTGGTACGGCCGACCATCGGGGTCGTTACGCACCTTGGCCTCGTTCTCCACACCGCCATAGGTCAAGAGCCGCTTTTGGATCTCGGTCTCAATCATCGAAGGGATGAGAATGCCACCGGCAGAGGGTGTGCCCTCATTCTGGGCGCGGGTCTCTAGGTCCGCGTTGATCCGACCGGAGCGCAAATACGCTTCCAGGGCGCGCGTTTGAGTGTCATCGTCCTTGGGCGGGGCGACGTGCGCCGCGACCTGCAGACTGGCGTTCGGAGCCATGTACGCTGCCTGCCGAGCGCGGACCTCCTCGGTCCGCCGCGTCGCCTCGCCTTCAGCCTCCAGAGCCGCAAACTCGGCGTACTCTTCGTCAGTGAGGTTGCGCTCTTCGGCGGCGGCGGTGTCAACGATTGCCTGGCGGGCAGCGTTGATCTCTTCAATAGTCTTCAAAAAATTATCCTTTCGAATGCGCCGTGATACGGGCGACTTGTGTGCGTAGATCAGGGGCGTATGGCTTGGTCGGCGGTTTGAAGCGCAGCGACACCGAAGTGCCTTGATACTGCGGGTCATTGACAACCGACACGTCTTCCAGTCCTGCGACGCTGGTATGCGTCCACAGTTCTCGACTCTCATGGACAGACCAATCGGCCTCGCCCGGATAGAAACCGAAGCTGCATCCGGTGATGAGCTTCGACTCGACCATGGCGCGGACGTCATTGGCGAGAGTTGTTTCTAGGAGCTTCATTTCGAACTCCAGCCCGTGCGCGTCGCTAGACAGGCGAAGGCTGTCGTTGCTCATGCGGGCCAGTAGTTGCACCCTGTTGTGGTTGAGCAGGCCCAAAACATCAAGGTTCGGCTTGGTCAGAACCGCGTTGAATGCCGTTGGCGCAATGCGTTCCAGGCACGGACCTAGATCCGTCAATTGGTCATAGACCACGGCATACCCGACCAACCGGTTTCGGGTTATGGACGTTTCGAGCGTGGCGAACCGGCGTTCGATATCAGTCATGCTGCCGCCCCCTGTTGTGGAAGGCCTCCAGGCAGTTCGTCCCCGCCGTCGAGACGCGGGCGGTTCTGCATCGCCCGCGCCTCGTTGACGGTCAAGATGGGCCGACCGGTCTGCAGTATCAGCAGTTCGGTTTCCATCTTTGGATCGCCGCCGATCAACTTCCGGTAGTCGAACTCGACCTTCTGGCCTTCGGGCAGAAGCCGAGACAGCCTCGCCTCAATCTTGGAAGTCCATGGCGTTAGGTTGAACTTTTGAAAACCCCGAACCTGCTCCTCTAAGCCCGAGCCCCACGACGTGGAACTGGACGCGTCACCGATCATGTGAGGCGGCACGAGGAACATGCGGGCGATCTCTTCAACAGCGAACTTGCGGGTCTCGATGAACTGCGCATCCGCAGGCGAGATCTGCCATTGGTGAACCGCTAGGCCCTGATTCAGCACGGCAATAGCCCCGGCGTTCACTTCTCCGGCCACCATCTTGTTCAGGTTCTTCTGAATGTCGTGGGTCGCTTCGGGTGATAGACCCGCCGGGGCGGTTGGCGTCACGATGGCCGAAGCCAGCAACCCAGACTTGTAGAGACGATGAGCACTGCGTTCTCCCGCGATTGCGCCGCCGAGCATTTCGCGGGCAGAGGTGATCGGGGACGCGCCACGAATGCCGTCGAGCGGCATGTTGGGAATGTGCAGGATCTTGCTATCGCCGAAGACCTGCGAGCTACCGTCGTTCAACTGAACCCGGTAGAGCTTGCGACCGCTCTCCACTTCGATGTTCACCGAACATGCTGGTAACGGCGTGAGCCACAACAGTTGTCCAGCGCCGTTGTAGACCTTCTCCGCAAAGAAGTTGCCGCGCAACAGAAGATCCATGACGACCAATTCGATCCATTCGACATCGGTCGGGCCGTCCGGTCCACCGGGATCATCCAGCCAGGAGCGGATTCTCTGCGTCGTACCATCGGGTTTGGTCTGCACGGTGCGCATAGGCAGGGTGGAGATGGCCCCAGAGATCAACTTGACGCACGCTGATACCGCGCTCAATCCCATTGCTAACTCGGGGGTTACGTGAATGCCGGATAGCGTGGGCTGAAGGGCACCGAGGAACGCGGCGAGGCCGGGATCAGACGTGCTGATGCCGCGTTGTTCCGGCGGAACGGGTGCGCGCAAGAATGCGCGCGAAAGGAAGCTCAAAGTTGTTTATCCTCCTGCAATAAGGCAGACGAGCGGGTAGACAGGTGGGGGTGGATGTAGGTAGAGGTCGTGGGCCATCATCAGAGCGATGGCCGAATCGATGTGCCCGCGAGACTTGCGTTTGGCCAGCCGGAACCCGTCATCTACGTAGAGCAGCATGGCGTTGAGAATCTGACGCTCGTAATCGGCTGCGCCGTCGTGGGATATCTCTTTGCGCATGATCGCCTCATACAGGTTTCCCGTCGCGGGAACGGTGCGCGCGATTGACTGCGGGAACGGTTCCATCGGCAGGCCTTCGGCGGCGAGCAAAGCTGCAGGGAATTCGAACAGCCGCGGGTCGAACACGACCTTGACAAGGTGATACTTCTCGTCGAGATCGCGGATGTGCTGCATGGTTGCCGACACGTCAACGGACATGTCGTCAGTGGGCTTCCAGATTCTTGCCGTGGTGTGCAGCTTGCCGTCTGGGGTCTTCTGGCCGATCACTACCGCGGTGGTGTCGTGCTCCTGGCCGATGTCCACGCCGACGTAGGTGTCTGCGCCGTCGACCATCTTGTAGTCACTCTTGAGGTCGCGCCAGACACGCCGGCCATCCACGCCAAGCCAACAGTCCGTACCCTCTACCCACTGGCTTAATCTGTATGTTCTGAACCAGGATTCGGGCTTGTTGCGTACGTCGTTGCGTAGGGCGTCGATGCCGAGGTAACCCTCGTCGATGGCGGGGTTGGCCAGTCGCCACATCGCCTCATCGGTGATATCGCAATCATCCGGCGCGGACAGTTCAGTAAACGAGAACGCCTCGGATGCGTTGCCTTCTAGATGATTCTGACGCAGCTCCCATAGAGCGGAGTCATCCTTTTTCGGCGACGGGGTGCCGATGCCCACCATGAGTGATTGGCTGCGTTTACCGCCTGCGCCAGAGGCGTCGTTCCAGGCCTCGAAAGGCTGGTCGGCAACCTCGTCCATAATGAAGACGGTGAAGTCGAGACCCTTCAAGGTCTCGGTGTCGTTGGCGATGGGAAAGCACTCGCCGTCGTTGTAGCCGACAAGGACCATCGCTGTGGAGAAGGCGGTATGGACGATTGAGCGCTTACTAAGTTCCGGCTCCTTGGCGATCATCTTCGTGACGACGCCGTAGACGCTGCGGACGGCCTGTCCGACAGTCGTCGCGCAGATCGGAACGATTGGCTGGCCGGTGGGGTTGCGGTCGAACACCGCCCATACCGCGATGGCCGCGAGGAGCGTTGATTTTCCCTGCCCGCGTGGGGCCTGCAAGACGGCTTCGCGGATGCCGGGTTTGAAGATCTTCCGTATCCAAGCCTTCTGGAATTCGGCCAGCCTGATCGGCCTGTTGTGGCCTTCGCCCTTCGGGCTGCGGCAGTACAGCTCAACGAACCGGATGCACCGCTCTGCCGGGTCCTTCTCGCGCCAGCGATACCAGGGCGGTTCGGATAGATCCTCAAACTTCGTACGCGCATTGCCACCAACGGCCAATTGCTTTCAACCTCTCTAAATCGACCGTCGAGTGCATTTGCGACCTGCGGATATCGAGCTATGTCAACGCCTCAGCGCAGCGAGGATTTGCCACCTGACCTGCGGTTTGCTGTGATTCTGGGGCGGTTGGCTAAAAATGTGCAGCCTGACCCCGGGGTGGTCTGTGACCTGCGGCTTTCCAACTTTTTGGACCGAAATGCTCGCTGCCGCAGCAGCTCTCGCTTAGTCGCTTAGTTTGCTGCGGACGGGCTAGCCAGGGATCAAGCAACGGCTTAGTCGATTTGCAAACTGCGGCGTGGCGTGCGCACATAATCGCGGCGGCCCACCGTAGACTGAGGATTCAGCCCGAACCTGTATGACCCAGCCCGAACCTGTTGTTTCGCGTTGGCCCAGAAAGGGGCTGTTATGACCATTCGAGTTTCGCCGTGGCGCAGGACTGATAAGCGGTGCGAGATTTCGGACTGCAGTGGTTGGCGGATTGAGCGAACCGTCTACTACTACGTGGTGCAATCTGATGACCCGTATGACAGGAATATTGAGACCGGCTGTAGTGTCCCGGACTGCTATATCAACCTGATCAACTAAGCGCACGTAGGCCAAGAGGGATCGGGCGGCGCGGTTGTCGGGTACCCCTACCCATACGCGCCGCCCGTCCCGGTCTATCTGTTGCCCCGCTTGTCGTTACACGTCATGCACGCGGGTCTGACGTTGGACCGCTCATGTCCACCACCACGTGACACGGGAAGGATGTGGTCCCACGAGTCAGCCATGCCGGTGCATCCCGGCAGCCGCAGCGTGCACGGCCCTGTGGGACGACCGAGGGCACGATAGGCCGCGCTGTCGTACGTCGCATGCCGTCGTGCACGAGTGCATGGCGGACATCGGGTGTTCGGCGTCAGCCGATTACAGCCAGGCGTCAGGCAGCGTCGGTTCATCGGCGGGCACCAGACGGCGCGTTCTGCGCCCACGTGGCCCGTGCTAGCGCCTCGGCGTTGGCGTCGGGCGACCCGTGGAGCTCGGCGTTGACGTTGACGTTGTTGGTGGTGTTGTTGTTGGTTTGGCTCGCACGCTCTTTATCGCGCTTGTCGACCTGCTCTGGCGTCAACGGCTGGTCGTTCTTCTGCTCGGCAGTCTGCTTGCCGGCGAGGTTCTGGGCCGCGGGGCGGATGCCGGCGATACCGCCAAGGATGCGACCGAACCACCCGCGCATCGGGTCTGCGAGTTGTGACTCGACGGGCGTGAACGTCTCCATCAGTCCCTGCACGCCGATTCCGACCGCCTGAGCACCGAAGCCGATCGCCCGATTGATTTCGTCGATGCCGATCTGCGCGGCAGCCGAAGCCGCAGCGCCACCGCCACCCATCGATCCCATGCCACCCGCGAGTCCTGCGGCGGCGCTGACAGCGGAGCCGGCCAGGCCCAACAGACCACCACTGCCAATACCGATGCCCGGCGATGCGGGCATGCCTTCGCCTGGCGTGATGCCCATCGACGGGGTGCTGCGGCTACCGGTCGACAATGCCGGACTCCACGGCAGTGGATAGCCCTGGCCCGGTGAACCCACCATTGGTCCGAGCGGTGTCGGGCTGGTGAGACCGGGGTTGGTCAATTGCGGTCCGCTCAGCGGCGCGTAGGGCGACGTTCCTGGTGTTCCGAGTGTTCCCATGCCGGGAGCCGTTGAAATGCCCGGAATACCGCCGGGAATCGGCGTTACGGGCGCATTGGCGAATTGGCTGTACCCGCCCGGTGTCTGCGCGTTGGTCGGCATGATCTGCCCGAGCACGTTCGGCATGTCCTGCCCGAACATGTTCTGCCGCGGTGCAAATGCACCCAACAGACCCGTACCAGATCCGGCCGTACCATTCGCCGCGGTGACACCACTCAAGGCGCCGAGCACGGGCGCGAAAGCAAGGTTGGCGAGGAACTTGGTGATATTCTCCGCGATGCCGGGAAGGCCCTTGGAGATGCCGAAGTCGTCATCGATCTTCGCGCCGAGCTGCTGCATGCCGGTTGCGAACTTGTCCGCCGATGTGGACAACTTGTCGTAGGTCCCGGTCTGGGCGGTGAGCAGTTTGTTAAGCGACTCTTCGTATTTCCATCCGGCCTCAACAACCTTTTGGTGTGCGTCGGTCCTGTCGAACTGACCTGCCTTCGGGTCGCGGTTTGTCGCAACCTCATCCAAACGTGCCCTGGCTAGGTCGTAGCCAGCCCGCTGGACGTCCTGATAATCACCAGCGCCAGCCCCCACAGGGCGGTAGTAATGCTGATTGAACGCCGGATCGAGAGCACCGGTTCCGCCGACACCACGACGGGCGGCAGCCTCATTGGACCCCCAGTTGAACGGAGTGCCGTCAGGCAATGTCGCCTGCATGTGGGCGTCGTTGAACCCGACATTGAACGCACCCGGTAGGTATCCCGACTGGAAGCCATGAGCGGTAAGCCATTCCGCAGCGTTGCCGGTGGACATGTTCCGGCCAGCGGTTGATGCGCCATCCATGATGTTGACGAGATCCTCTACAGCAGAGGAACAGTCACCGAGGCCCTTGGCGAGATCACCGGAGGCGTCGTAGGTTCCAGCAGGGATGCCACCCAAGAGCATGGCGTCACCGGGGTATCCGCCGGTCGGCAGGCCCTGCGGGAGGTAGTCCGCGATGTTGAGACCGGCGTAGCGGTCTGCCTCTCCCCCACCACCGCCCGACGATGACGAGCTGAACAGACCGTTCGGGGTCCATCCGCCGGATGTGGGTGTGAGAACCGATCCGCCGAGGAAGCCGGGGCCGGTCGGGAGTGCGGGTAGGTTCGTGCCGGGGAGTTCGTCGGCGCCACGGCGCTGACGCTGCGCACCAGGACCACCGCCGAGTTGCGGGATACCGGGCAGGATCAAACCGAGGTCGGCGGCGTTCTTTTGATCCGGCATCGCACCAACACCCAGAAGTGGTGCGTACTTCGCTAGCGATGCGAGGAAGGGTGCCCACGCCGCGGTTGTCGCAGCGGCACCAGCAGCAGCAGACGCCGGGATGGTCGTCCCGAGAAGCGTTGAGACAGTGCGCAACGCCGTGGTCAGCGAGGCGATTCCAGAAATCGTCTTCCACGCCGCAAACCCGGCGACCGCAGCCGCAGCCAGCCCAGGGTAATCCCGCAGCACCTCGGAGACTTCGCGTACCGCTGCAACGACCGGAGGTAGGAACTTTCTGCCCACGTCCGCTAACGCAAGAAACGCCTTGCCGGCATCCGCGGCCATGTGACCCAACGTCTTTAAGGCGTCGATGCCGTCAGCGATCCATGCTTTTAGTTGACCGGTGCGTTGCGCTGTTTCGATGAAACTGGAGAACTTCAGTGCGGCATCGCTGATACCCTTGGCGAGGCCCGGCAGGAAACTCGATCCGACTTCACCGATGCGCACCATCGCGTCGGTGAACGCCCGAGACGCTGGCGCCATCTGTTGGAACGACGCGGCGATGTTGTCGATCATCGTCTGTATGGACGCCATCGATTGCGGCTTCATGAGCTGCGCACCAACAGTTTTCGTGGTCGCGTTGAGCGAGCCAGCGATGCTGGTCGTCAAGTCTTGAATTGGCGCTTTGAACGTCGTTGTCAGGCTTCGCAGCTCATCACCGATGCCGCTGAACAGGCTGTTTTGGGTGGCCTGCTGGAGATCGTGCCACGCGGGCGCGATGCTCTTGATGGACTGCGCCGCCTGGCGGGCGTTCGGTGAGAGGCCTTGTAGGGCAGCGGCGAACTTATTGGGGTCGGTCTCTTTCACCGCATCGGAGAACCCACGCGTGGCGATCACTAGTGAGCCGATTCCGGCACCGGCGGCAGCGGCGGCACCAGGCAGAAGTCCCAGCGCACCCGTGGCGGCGGCAGCGGCACCGGCGGCAGCGAGCAGAACAGGCCCCGCGCCCGCCCATGCGAGCGACATTCCGCCCGCAGCGAGGTTGCTACCGACACCACCCCGCGAGGCTTCATCGCGACGGCCACGGTGGAGACGCTGTTCGGCATCGGCACGAGCGTTGATCGCGTCGGTATGCTTCGCCTCGGCGCGTGCGGCAGCCTCAGCGGCACGAGAGACCTGCAGAAGTTTCGCCGCATGCTGACTCTCAAGCGCGGTCACGCGATCCAGGTCTTGGACATGCCCACGGCGAGCGTCATGGATCATCGCTTCAGTCCGCAGCGCGCTTTTTGTTGCGGCGTCGACCCTTCGGCGGGCGGTCTCAATCCCGAGTTCGCGCATTTCGACAAGCTTTTGAGCCTGTACGGCCTTGCGCATCGCCGGTGTCGCGGACTTCTCGAAGCGCTGACCGAACGCCGCGCCGGACCGGGCGCCCATCTGCGCGAACCCAGCCGTCATATCGCGGTCGACGTCGCGGCGAAGCTTGTCGGCGTCGCGCTTTAGCTCACGATCCTGCAAATTCAGGAGTACATCTAAGTGAATGGCAATAATGCTCTCCTAGAATCGGAGTAGATAGACGTCGCGAATAATCAGCAAACGTCAGAAGTTGAGGCCCCGCCGCCGACCGCCCACACCGCAAAAGAAGCGGGGGCACGGGGCGGTGAGCCGCCTAAGGAGGAACGGCTACTACGGCGGCGGGGGTTCACGCGAGTGCAGAAAGGGACGCTCGCGTGAAGTAGGACCCGGAGGTCAGAGTGCGGCTAAGGAATCAATTAGTCACGATCGTGACTCGTTGTCTGACCGGCTAGCAACGGGGCCAGCGGGCATTCCTGGCGTGGTCCTGACCAGCAGAAAGCGCTTACTCTGGATCCAGAGTCGTTGTCTGACCGGCTAGCAACGGGGCCGGCGGGCATTCCTGGCGTTGTCGTACGAGAAGCGCTATGCCGAGGTGGCCAAGGTTGGCGCTCCCGTCGGTAACCAGAATGCGGCTAAGGAATCAATTAGGCTGGAACCAGCCCAGTTTTCAAGTGCCGATGCTCGAAAATCCTCCACCAAGGCCGCGGCTGTGGTGGGCTCCCTCGCGTGGCGCGGTCAACAAGTTACTTGGTGAACGGGCCTGTTCGGGTGGTGTCGACGTGGATCAGATAACGCGTGCCGTCCACCTCGACCGCGGCGCGGTAGCCGCTGCCCGACCACGAGCCGGCGCGCAGGTGGTGGGTCGTGGTCGTACCATCGGGGCCGACCACGAGGAGGGCCAACGTGCGGTCAATCATTCGGTTCCTCTTCTGTGATGGCGGCGGTGCGTCGGAGGTCGCGCTGCTCGACCACGTCCACTAAGGCGTCCGCGACACGCAAGGCCTCGGCGCGGGTCAGGCGGATGCGGGTCGGCTTGGGCCCACCGGCGTACTCGCAGACGGTTACCCCGCCACCTCGGTTGCGGGCGTTGATACAAATTCGATGTTCGCGCTCGTCATCGGTGGGGACGTTCACCGGCCCTCCCACGTGTCGAGTCCGTCGTGGATAAGGTCGGCGATCTGACGGCCTTCGGTGGCGTCGAAGCGGATGCGTGTCGGCGGTGCGTCGTCATTCGCCTTCGAGATGGTGACCCGACCACGGGCGTCCACGCGGACGTGGATTGCAGGGCGGCCAGGCGCGGTGTCGATCTTCAGGTTGTCCCCCTGGTGGTTTCGTGTTCGGGCCTGATCACCACCCGCGAGGAGTGCGTTCCGGCAGGATCATTCGGACGTAGCGGGGAACCCACCCCCCTCGCCCACGGGGGTACCGGGGCGAAGCCCCCGAGTTGTGCGCTCTGTTCCGTCCGACGATCACGCCGGAAGTTGTATCGAGTTACCCGGCATACCTTGTGCCATGGTTAGCTTGAGAGAGAGTCATAAAGCGCTCCGCATTTGCGCAGGTCAAGACCTATGCTCGTCACCGATTCGGTGACAGCAGTAACCGATTCGGTGACGGAATCCGGTATTTCCCCAGCTCACCGAGCAATAGGCGTCACCGATTCGGTTACGGGTGCAGCCTGCATTCAGCGAACTTGTGACCCCTCGCCCCGCCGCAGATCTCATCCGGCAACACCAGACAGTTAATGTTCGACCCGCTGGCCAGGAACCCGAGCTTGACGGCCTGGCGGATCTCGTTCTGTACGTGGCGCTTGCTCTTGCCTAGCAGTTCCGGCAGCGTCGACTCCCCACCCAGGTAGAATGTGGCGTGGCCGTTTTTGGTGTGGTTGCCGTAGGCCATCGAGACCACCCGCAGCCACAACGGCAGTAAGGCATCCTGCGCGCGACCGTCCCAGAACGAGAAGTAGTGAATACCCGCCGGGTCGGTCGCGGACATGTCATCGGTGCTCTTACGGGTGGTAGTCAACTTCGGTCGTCTTCTCTGCCGCTGCGCGGCTGCTCTGTCCTGACAGTGTGTAGATGGCATCGAGTACGGCGGCGAGTTCATCCGGTGCGAGCATGATGTGGCTCTTACCCTGGTGGATCGTTACGCCGCCGTCACGGCGTGGTGCGATGAATGTTGGTACGCCCCGGCCTATGTCGACTCTCACGGCTCATCCTCAGCGACGCCATCGACGGTGCCGCCGAAGTGAAACGCCGTCCGGGCTGCCACGTGGGCGGCCGGGTTTGAACCGCCCTGCGGGCGTTCAAATTCCGAGGTTCCGTCCTCGACCAAATGCGCTATGGGCGACTTGTTCTCGACCCGCGCCGATGGCAGGCGACCTTTCAGAGTCCGCAGTCTCGCCGTCCACTGATCGCGATAGTGGGGAGGCTCGTCGGTGGGGTCGTACGGCGACTCCGCGATGGCGTATTCCTTGACCTCTTCGGCGACCTTCCGAAGCTCCCTGCGCAGCTCTGGCTCCCCTTGAATCTCTATGGCGCGCTTGATTTCCCGCACGATCTCGGCGGCGCTGTCGCTCGTCACGAATCGATCCGATGAGCGCGCCGGCCGAGGTTCACTTGATGCCCCGACTCACGCATTCCTGAAGTGTCCAGTAGTCGATGTTTTGAAGGGCGGCAACGGCTTCCGTACCGCTGAGACCGCGGGCCAGGGCGGCATCAAGCAATGCAACCGCTAGTTTGATGCGCTTTTGACGGCGTTCCTGATTTGCGCGGTCGCAGGATCGGCAACGACCGTTTCCGTAAACGTCGCCGGGTGGGTGAATTTCGCAGGACAAATCGTCCCCCTCTCAAGAATGATGTGGACGTGCTGCAACAGCACGGGTGGGCAAAAAAATAGCGGGAATGTCTCTCCACTATCGGGTTCAATTGCGACCTGCGGTTATCCGGCTTTTCTCGCGTAAGCAGCCTTTGCTGTGTCGCGGTCACATTGTCTACACGAGGACCGCAGTCCATCCGAATTACGTTTATCAGGTCCGAAGTAGTCGATGCGCTTGACTAGCTGGCAGCGTGTACATCGTTTGCCGGTGCCGGGTTCCCGCTCGTTTTTCCCGAGTGGCGGGATCTCTTTTTCGTACGCCGATCCCCAGTCGTCGTCATCACCGACATGACGCGACAATCCACGCCGCTCTTCCTCGCCGGCCCTCCCCCACACTCCTGCGGGCGTTTTGGGGTCTTCACGCGATCGTGCGCGGACGTTCCCGTCGTCCGCGGTACACAGTGACGGGGTGATGTCTGCGCCCGGTCTGACGAAAATCGAAAAGGCCGAATCGAGCGCGTCCCAATCGTTGTCAGGGTCATAGAGTCCAAGTTCGTTGCGGGTGGCCGACCCGAACTCGTACTGCATCTTCTCGATATCGCGGTCTAGGGAGCGTTTGTTCGGGCCGACATCCCTGGCCAGCCATTCGGCGGCCTCGGTCTCTAGTTTTTTGTCCTTGCCGTTTTTTGACTTGCCGTCCTTGGTGGCAATGATTCGACGATCATCTTGGGCACCCGCCGTCACCAGGGTTCACAGCCAGGGCATTGGGCGAAGCACGCAAATGTCCCGTCCGGCTGATCTTCTGGCGAGCACTCGTGTTCGGCGCACCGGCATCCGCGGCATGTGAAGCGGCGCGCGCGGCGATAGGAGTCGAGGTCGTAGACAGCGGCGCTCACGCCTCACCCGTCATCTTCAGAACCGAGTTGCGGTCAATCCTCAAGAGCCGCTTGCCGATGCGCCGGCCCTTGAGGTCACCGGAGCGGCACAGACGGATAACAGTTCGCTCGGAGACTCCGAGATGTGCGGCAACGTCTTTGGGCGCTATCCAGGGCGGCAACGCCGCCGTTGTGTGTGATGTGTTCATGGCGGTAACGGTATGGGTGGCACCCGACGCCACTGGCCTGATCGGTGCCCGATTGGCGGGCACCGAGGGGCAATTGCGCAGGTCGACCGTCTTTAGGGCGTGTAGTAGGCGTAGGCGCCGACCCTGAGCGAATGATCATGTCGGCCACACCACCACCGCTCTGACCAGTCACTTTATGCACCCGGTACCAGCGGGTGCATCGCTCAGCGCAGGCGAATGCAGGAAGTTCGGTGCATTCTCCTTGGCGTGCTCGGCGTTGTTGAACGAGTACGACACCTTGTCGGCGTTCTACTGCAGTTTGTTGGCTTCTTGTCCTACTTGTCGCCTTTGGCCAGCCTCGACAATCGCTCGGCTATCTCGGCGTCGCGGCCTTCGGCGACGTGTTGATATCGCAGCGCCATTGATGGCGTCGTATGCCCTAGGCGGTGCATGAGTTCGGCTGTTGTCGCGCCCGATTGGGCAGCAAGAACCGCGCCGACGTGGCGGAGATCGTGCACCCTGAGGCGGGGCTTACCGATGGCCTCGCGGGCCTTCTCCCAATCTGTCCGATACTCGCCGTCCCGCATATGACGCCCGTCCCGGGCCGGGAACAGCAGCGAGTCCAGTTCCCGGCCGACGTGCTCGGTCAGATGCGTCTTGACGGCAGGACGAATATGCGGCGGCACCGCGACGTCTCTGATGCCTGCGGCGGTCTTAGGTGGTCCTACCGTAAAGGTCTTATCCCGATAGGTCACTGCTCGACGTACGCGGATGACCGAGCAGTCGGCGGCCAGATCCCCCCGCCGCAACTCCGAAGTCTCTCCCCACCGCAGCCCGCACCACGCCGCGAGTAGGACGCTGGCCTGTAGTCGATCTGGCATCTTTGACGCTAGCCTGTCGACCTGCGCCGGGGTGAGCACGTCAACGTCCCGCTTTCGATTTGTCTGCATTGCAGCCCGTATCCGGCACGGGTTGGCGTCGAGCACCTCATCCTGGACGGCGGTCGCGCAGATCGCATGGAGCAACGCATAGACGTGGGCGTTGCGGGTCGGATGATCGTTGCCCAGACCGTGGTGCCACTCGCGGATCTTCGCCGGGGTGACAGAGACGATCCTCGCGTCCCCGAGATCCGGCAGGATCAAGCGCTTCAGCATCGAGCGGTAATGCGCGGAAGTCCGTGGGCGCAACTGGCGCTGTTCGATCCACCGGTCGGCGTACTCGCGGAGGGTGACACCATCCGAGCGTTCAACAGCTCCCCAGGTTCCCAGATCGATTTTGCGTCGCTCGGAGGCAAGCCAACCCTCCGCGTCCGACTCCTGTGCGTAGGTCTTCCCGGCGGTGTGTAGCTTGCCATCGGGACCAACGTAGGCCGCCTGCCAACGGCCTGAGGGTAGTTGCCGAAGCCGCCCGAATCCCCTTCGTTTCCTTGCCATGAGCAGCGACATTACATGCAATTTTCGTGCAACTGTAGTGCGGGATATGTCCGGCAGTGTACGATACTGCCGTGCCGACAGAAGCCGGAAAACACCAGTTCAACGGCCATATCTGCACGTCAACGCAATAGCTACGTTCGTACGCAATGGCAGTTTCGATTCCTGCCGGGGGCGCTGGTCAGAGGGTGTATGTAGCTGCACTCTGCAACTGATGGACCAGCCGTGGCCCGCGCCAAGTACCTTTGGCCCGACCACGCGATAGACCGCGACCCACACCACGTCTTTGCTCTCGCGAGTCTTTACAGATTCGGGGCGGGACCTAGTCAGTGGTCAGCCTCGCCGCCCAGCACGTTCGGCGAATGCATCGAGCGCGGCGAGCACTTCGGGCGAACGCCACACTCGGTTGCGGGGTCCGTTGGTCGTCTCGACGAGGATTCCGGCCCTGGTGAGCGGGTTGAGGTAGCGGTGCGCGTTGGTGGACTCGATACCCAGTTCGTGCTCGAGTAGTACAGCGTTGACGACCGGGCGGCGGGTCAACAAATCAGCGACTTTCCACACCGCCGAGTCGGACCGCGCGGTGATCACATCGTTCCAAGCCTCCCGGATCTCGCGAAGTTCGGTGACCAGTTGTCGCCCATTGACGATGGCCCGGACCGTGGCCCGCGAGAAGCGCTCGACAATCGGCGAAGCGTCGCCATCGCGATAGCTCGTCAGCGCAGCGAAGTACGCATTCGTGTCGGCCAGCAGCCCAGCCGAGACAGGCACCGTGACCTGACGCGTCAGACCCTTGTTGCGCAGCATCGCTTGCACCAACGCGCGGCCCGTGCGGCCATTGCCGTCGGCGAAGGGGTGAATCGTCTCGAATTGCGCATGGCTCACAGCGATTTGAGGCAGCACAGGAAGGTCAGCGCGCTGGGCGAAGGCAAGTAGGTCGCCGATCGCGGCGGGGATCAACTCATGGCGCGGGCCGACGAAGATCGCGCCGATGGGCGTGGGCCCACCGCCAATCCACACTGGCTCGGTGCGGAAGCCACCCGGCGTGTGGCGTGAATCGTTGACCATCAACGCGTGGTGCATCGCCCGGATGGCGTCCGCGTCAAGCGCGTCCGACAAGGCGACCGCTGCTTGCATCGCGGCGGTGTTGGCGACGATCAGTTCCGCGTTGCGCTTGGCCTTGCCGCCGGGCAACTCGGCCTCCCCGATGGCGCGCGCCGGCGCGGTCGAGTTTTCGATCTGCGAGCTCGCGGCGGATTCCGACCGCAGTAACACCGAGGCAAACGGCGCGATCTCACCGCCGAGTTCGGCGTCGAACCGTGCGATCTCACGGCTGGCGGACTCGGCGTCTGCCAACACCGACGGCGGTAGGTCTAGGACCAGGTCGGCAATGGTGGCTGGCACAGCGGGGTGATAGATGCCGTACCTGGGCCGTGCCCCGCCCGCGGGCCGCCCGCCCTGCGGCTCCCACTGAACGTCCTCGTGGGTGATGGGGCGAAGTGAAGTCACCGGTCGATTGTAACTTCATTTATTAACCTAAGTGAAGTCAACGGACACCGTTGACTTCAGATAAGCCAGAAGCGCGCCTGCCGTCGTCGTCTTGTCCCGAATCTCGTGGCCTCTACCGCTCCGACGGCCACGCAGCGTCTCGCAGCAGGCGCAGGCCGTTGAGTCCGACGAGGACGGTCGAACCTTCGTGGCCGGCCACCCCGAGCGGCAGCGGCAGGTGACCGAGGAGGTCCCAGGCCACAAGAACGGTGATGAACGTGGCCGCGATGGCCAGGTTGGCGATCACGAGGCGGCGAGCCCGACGCGCCAAAGCCAGGACGGCGGGGATGGCGGACAGGTCGTCACGGGTGATCACGGCATCTGCGGTGTCCAGGGCGAGGTCGGACCCGGTACGACCCATCGCGACGCCGACGGTCGCGGCAGCCATGGCGGGGGCATCGTTGACACCATCGCCGACCAACATCACCTTGGCGCCAACGGTTTCCAGTTCGCGCACGGCCGCGACTTTGTCCTGCGGGAGCAGCTCGGCACGCACATCGGCGATACCGAGCTGAGCGGCGAGCGCAGCCGCGGCCCGGGAATTGTCGCCAGTCAGCAGGATCGGCCGCGTCCCGGTCAGTGCGGTCAGGGCGGCCACCATATCCGCCGCAGCCTCGCGTACCCGGTCGGTCAGGCCCAACACCCCGGCCACGGCACCATTGCGGCGGACGACAACCGCGGTGTACCCGACCTGTTCGAGCTCATCCACAAGGTCATGGGCTACGCCACGGTCCTCGGCCAGCAAAGTCGGGTTGCCGACCTCGACGAAAGTGTCACCGACACGCCCTCGGACACCACGGCCAGGGGCGGAGGCGAAGTCCTCGACAGGGCGCAGCGGCAGGCCGGCCGCACCCGCGGCGGCGACTATGGCCCGGGCCAGCGGGTGCTCGGACGGGTTCTCGACAGCGGCGGCAAGTGCCAGCAGTTCGGTGTCGTCGACAGCGACGTCGGGCACCCGGCGGATCTGCATCAGCCGGGGAGATCCTTCGGTGACGGTGCCGGTCTTGTCGAGCGCGACATGGGTTACAGTGCTGAGCCTTTCGAGCACGACGGCAGATTTCACCAGCACGCCGTGGCGTCCGGCGTTAGCGATCGCCGACAGCAGCGGCGGCATGGTGGACAGCACCAGTGCGCACGGTGAGGCGACGATCATAAACGTCATCGCCCGTAGCAGTGTGGATTGCAGGTCGGCGCCGAACACCAGCGGAAGCACGAACAGGGCGACGGTGGCAATCACCATGCCGACCGAATAGCGCTGCTCGATTTTCTCGATGAACAGCTGCATCGTCGCCTTGCTCGCGCTGGCCTCGGCGACCATCGCCACGATCCGCGCGATCACCGTGTCCGCGGCCGGGCGCGTAACGCGAACTCGCAGCGTGCCCGTGCCGTTGACGGTGCCAGCGAACACCTCATCACCCGTGGCCTTGTCCACTGGCAGTGGCTCGCCAGTGATGGTGGCCTGGTCGACCTCGCTGGCACCGTCGACGACGAGGCCGTCGCCGCCGATGCGTTCACCAGGACGGATCATGAACACATTCCCCACGTCGAGCACAGAAGTGTCCACCACCTCTTCCTCCCCGTCGTCGGTGATCCGGGTCGCGGTCGCAGGTGCCAGATCGAGCAGCCCCCGCACCGAATCCGCGGTGCGTTTGGTAGCGACAGCCTCCAATGCGCCCGAGGTCGCGAAGATGACGATGAGCAGAGCACCGTCGAACACCTGCCCGATCGCAGCCGCACCGATCGCCGCTGCCGCCATCAGCAGATCGACGTCAAGGGTCTTGCCCCGCAAGGCTTTCAGCCCCGCCCATCCCGGCTCCCAGCCTCCCGCGGCGTAGCACGCCAGACACAGCGTCCAGTACAGCCACGGCGGCGCCCCAACGAGTTGCACGAGCCCGCCCATCGCGAACAGCACGGCCGCGATCAGCGCCCACCGCACCTCCGGCAGCGACCACGCGCTCGACCGCGGCGCCCGCCACCCACGGACCTCCTCACCGGAATCGGCCGTTCGTTCGCGGGCAGCAACCCGCATCTGAGCACTCACCCGGAGCATCCTACATGCGAATACGCGCATATTCGCATGTACACATACAGGCAGTCAGTTGTGCAGCTGACCAGACGATTCCCGCGTTAAGCTCGCCAGATGCACACCTCGCTTCCGGACTTCCAGATGCCCAACGAGGAACAGGTGCACTTGGCGGCGGAGTCGTTTCGAATGCTCAGCGACCCGACCCGGATCAAGGTGCTCTGGGCGTTGCTGCAAGGCGAGTCCTCGGTGGCCTGCCTGGCCGAGTTGGCTGACGTAGCACCAACAGTCGTCAGCCAGCATCTGGCCAAGCTACGGCTCGCGGGCCTGGTCAAAGGCCGCCGTGAAGGAACCTTCGTGTACTACTCCGCAGCCGACCAGCACGTCCACCGGTTGCTCAGCCAGGCCCTCTTTCACGCCGACCACATCGACGCCGGCGTTAGCGAGTTGACGGGGCGTCAGCCTGGCGCGGCATCAGTTCAATAGCGCTCCGGCCACCCGAGTGCACTGAACACCGCGACGGGGTTGAGGTAGTCGCGCCGGTGCACGATCTGCCGGTCCCGCAGGGTGATCACGGAAATGAACCGGTTGGCGTAGGGGCGGTTCCCGTCGACAGTGTGGCCTCCAGCTGGATCGCAGTTCCCGCTCACCGAGGCGGGAAACCCTCACCGAGGTATGGGTGTCTTCAGTCGCGCCGACGCCTACCGCAAGCAGTGACGATCAGCCGGCGGCACAACACCGCGATGGCGTTGCCGTTTATTCGGCGCTTATGACCAAGAATCGTCCGGATTCAGCCGATCCGAGACCGAATCAGTCAGAAATGAAACCCGCGATCTCCCAGCACAAACAGGCGCTTTCCGGCTGGTTTCGTCCCATTCCCCAGCGCTTCGGCGTGTCGGCGAGTTCTGCCGGACCGGCGTTGAAACGGGGGTTAGGACCGGTCAGGGCCAGCAGCCACATCTCCGCGGCCGGAGGAATCGAAATCCATGCAGGACAGGCACAATTGCTACCAGCTACTCGGCGCGTAGTCCTTCAGGAAGCAGCCGTGCAGATCCTCGCCGGCCTCGCCGCGCACGATCGGGTCGTACACCCGCGCGGCGCCGTCGACCAGATCCAGCGGGGCGTGGAAGCCCTCGTCGGCCAACCGCAGCTTGGTGGGATGCGGCCGCTCATCGGTGATCCAGCCGGTGTCCACGGCGGTCATCAGGATGCCATCGCTCTCCAGCATTTCGCCAGAACTGGTGCGGGTCAACATGTTCAGCGCGGCCTTGGCCATGTTGGTGTGTGGATGCCCTGGCCCCTTGTAGCGCCGGCCGAACTGCCCTTCCATCGCCGACACGTTCACCACGTACTTGCGCCGCGCCGGCGAGGCCGCCATGGCCGGGCGGAGCCGGCTCACCAGAATGAAAGGCGCGGTCTGATTGCACAGCTGCACCTCGAGCAACTCCATCGCATCGACTTCGTGGACACGCTGCGTCCAGCTGTTCACCGCGCTGGTGTCGGGCAGCAGCCCCCCGGCGTCGATAGCCGTCCCGGCGGCGATCCGCTCCGGTGAGGCACTGCGGGCCTGCAGCGCCAGCTCGGTGACGGCGTGCGGGTCCGGATGCTCGCCGAGGCTGCCGGCCAACGCATGTGGATGCGCGTCGCTGACATGGTCAAAGGTGATGACGTCCACGAGTTCCGGCGGTGCCGCGCGCTCGGCTTCGACCAGGGCGCTGTACGAGCCCGGCGGCCGGCGGACCGTCTGCGCTGCGTTGTTGATCAGGATGTCCAGCGGTCCCCGGCCGGCGACCTCGTCGGCCAGCGCGACTACCTGGGCGGGGTCGCGCAGATCGATGCCAACGACGCTCAGCCGGTGTAGCCAGTCGGCGCTGTCGTCCATCGCTGCGAACCGGCGAACCGCGTCGTTGGGGAATCGCGTGGTGATCGTGGTGTGCGCGCCGTCGCGCAGCAGCCGCAGCGCGATGTACATGCCAATCTTGGCGCGACCGCCGGTCAGCAACGCTGTGCGGCCGGTCAGGTCGGTACGGGCGTCGCGCTTGGCCCGGTTCAGCGCCGCGCAGTCCGGGCAGAGCTGGTGGTAGAAGGCGTCGACGACGGTGTAGTGGTTCTTACAGATGTAGCAGGGTCGGGATCGGATCAGGGTGCCGGCACTGGCGCCGGCGGCCGTGGACACCAACGGCAGACCCTGGGTTTCGTCGTCGATCCGCCCGGGCGCTCCGGTGGCGGTGGCGGCGACGACGGTTCGGTCGGCGGCGGCCACGGCGTCCCGTCTGGCGTGCCGGCGGGCCAGTTTGACCGACTTGAAGATGCCCGCGGTGGCGCGGCGGACCCGCACTGCGTCGGGGTGCTCGGATGGTAGGGACCGGACCTCTTGGAGCACCTGCAGACAGGTGGCGAGCTTGTCCGGGTCGATCTCAGTCACCGTCAAAGGGTACGGGCCGCTAGCCCCTGCTCCACACCGCACCGCAAGGTGGTCCCCTGCAGAAATCCGATCGGGTCGCCGCCGATGCGGGCGCGCACGGCCACCCCCAAGAAGCGGGCCGAGCTGTGGCCAAAGGTAGTCAAGGCCTAGAAGGGCAACGACGTGATCGCCGCGGCGTCGGCGACCGTCGCTGAGCGAAACTCAAGCCCCTGCGGCAACCCAGACTCGTTCACAGCACCGACTATCCCCCACCGACATACGGAGGTTCCACGACGACGGCGCCGCCACCACCGACCCGCTTGGCCCGGTACATCGCCTCGTCGGCGCGGTGCAGGATCGGCTCCAAATCCAGGTCGGCGGTCTCCACCCGCTCCCAGGTGACACCCACGCTGGACCGCAACCTGGAGCCGTGCGCATCGCGTAGCTTCAGGCCGCGCACCCGGTCGATGAACCGGTCGAGTTCGGTTGCGGTGGACAGCCCGGCGATAAGCACGAATTCGTCACCCCCAACTCGCGCGGCAATGTCACCGGCCCGCACGGTGGTGGCCAGCTGGCGGGCAACCGCACGCAGGGTGGCATCCCCGGTGCCGTGCCCATGATTGTCGTTGAGCTGCTTGAACCCGTCGAGGTCGATGAGTACGACCGCCAGCACCGCACCCGGTGGGCACCGGGTCAGGGTCATCTGGGTTTCACCGTAAAGCCCGCGCCGGTTCAGCAGGCCGGTCAGCGGATCGCGATTGGCCGCATCGGCCGTCGCGCTCAAACCACGGCGGGTGCCCTCGATGGCCACGGCGGCGACCGCCGGCATGACGACCACTGTCGTGAGCGCAGGCAGGAAATACAGCGACAACTCGGACAGACTGACACCGTTGTAGTGGACACCGGCCCAGGTGAACACAGCGATCGTCGCGGTGGCGTAGGCGCAATGCACGAAGAGCACCCGGTACCCGAGCAGCACCGCCGCGAACACCCCGAGCAGGCACATATAGACCGTGCCCGCCAGACGAGCCTGGGGCACAGCGAGCACCGCAGCCGACGCCGCCAGCGCGACATCACCCCACACCACGAACCCGATCGCCACTCGGTACTCCGGCCACGGCCTCACCAACCACCCGATGCCGATCCCGATCGCCGACACCAGAAGTACGAGATGAACGGCTCGCGGTCCCCAGCCGTGCGGCCCTAGCGGCTGCACGCTGTGGAACTGCTCCACGGCACTGAGCAACCCCAGGCTGATGCAGGCGACTCCGATGAAGATCCGGATGGCGCCCTGGTAGCCGGTCGCGCGCAGCACTGTCGTCGATATGGCGAACTCTCGTTCACCCATGCGATAGCCCTCGCGTCGTGGCCGATAGATGTGTGGCGCCCGATGCTATCGGGCGGGACTGACTCTGACCAGACCGGGGCGAGTCAGGAAATCCCCTCGGCCGCCGTGTAGGCCCGCCAGCCCCCGTGCCGGCTGATCTCGTGCTGGCCCTCGACGAGGGCGGGCTCACCGATCACCCCGAGTACCGTCGACCCGTCGTCGAGGCGAACCTTGCCGATCGAGAGCCCCGGCGGCTCATTGAGCAGGATCCCGGCCAGCCCAGCCGCGGGTACCGACCACACCTCCACGGCCACCCCGACGCCCGACCCGTCGGTCATCCGGATCATCGCGGGATGATCGTCGTTGATCGTCCACAGCCGGTACACCGGTTCGGTGACGGCCTCGCGGACGAACGTGGCACCGGCCGCGGCCATGTTCGGCGATAGTTTCAGCCCCCGCATGAGGGTGCCGTTGACTGCCAACAGCACAGCGCTGCCGTCGTTCCGGCCGGCGGGCGGCACGGCTCCGGGGTCGCCGACGATCCGAGTCCCCGAGGTGCCGGCGAGGATGGCGGGGATCTCCTCGGCGGCGCCGATCACGCCGACCGAACCGGGGGTGGTGGCCACGAAGTCGGCGACGGCCTGAACTTTGGGTTCCATCGAGCCCTTACCGAACTGGCCGGCCGCGATGTAGTCGCGCGCCTGGTCGACGGTGATGGTGTCCAGCCACGTCTCGGTGGGTGTGCCAAAGCCGATAGCGACCCGCGACACCCCGGTCGGGATCATCAGCAGGTCCGCACCCAACTCGTGGGCCAACAGGCTCGAGGCAATGTCCTTGTCCACCACGGCTTCCACCCCGACGACCGCGCCGTCCGGCTCGACGGCCACCGGGATGCCACCGCCACCGACCGCGACGACGATGGCGCCGTCGTCGAGCAACCGGCGGATCACGTCGGTCTCGAGGATCGCCGTCGGTCGCGGAGATGCCACGGTGCGCCGCCATCCGCGACCGGCGTCCTCGGCGATGGTCCAGCCCAGGGCTGCCGCCATTGCTCTGGCCCGGTCCTCCTCGAGGAAGGCGCCGACGGGTTTGGTGGGGTTGTCGAAGGCCGGATCGTCGAGACTGACCACCGAATGGGTGACCACCGCCACCACCGGCCGGGACAGCCCGCGCCGGGACAGTTCGTTGCGCAGCGCTTTGACGAACATGTAGCCGATCGCGCCCTGGGTGTCGGCGACGGCATAGTCGACCGGCACCGGATCAACCTCGCCCTCGGCCAGTTCGGAGCGCCGCAGGATGAACCCCACCTGCGGCCCGTTGCCATGGGAGACAACGAGTTTGAATCCCTCCTCGACCATGTCGATCAAGGGTGGGACCGTTGCAGTGACGGTCTCGTACTGCTGCGGGATGGAGTCGTGCTCGGCGTCGGTGACCAGGGCGTTGCCGCCGAACGCGACGATCGCGATGCTCATTTCTCGGCTTCCAGGGCAGGCGCCAGCGAGGCCAGCGCGTCAGTGAAACACTCCATGGGCGCGGTGGTGATACCGGCCCCGATCTGGCCGACACCGGCGAGGCGGTGCGCGATTCCGGTGTTGATGATGGGCAGCACGCCGGAGTCGACCACCAGGCGTGCGTCGATGCCGGCGGGGGTGCCGCCGAAGTTCAGCGGGGGCAGGGTGAACGCCGGATTGCTGCCCAGCGTGATGGACAGCATCCGGCGACTGTTGGCGGTCGCGTCAGCCGGTGTGCCACCGACGAACTGGACGATGGCCGGTGAGGCGGCCATGGCGAACCCGCCGAGCCCGTTGGTCTCGGTGATCGCCGAGTCGCCGAGGTCGGCGGCAGCGTCGTCGACGGTGTAACCCGGGAAGTACAGGCCGTCGACCGGGTTGGCCGGGGCCTGGAACCACCGGTCACCGGTTCCGCTGAGCTTGATGCCGAAGTTGACGCCGTTGCGGGCCATCACCGTGACCATGCTGCTGCCCGGCACGCCTGCGGCGGCGTCGGTCATCGACTTGCAGGCCGCCATCGAGATATTCAGGAAGAAATGGTCGTTGCCGGCGACGAACTCCAACGCCCGCCGGACCGCATCTGAGGGCACCCCGCACTCCAGCAGCGACAGCGTCAGCCGCTTGAACAGCAGCGCCGAGGCGGCGGCGTTGCGGTTGTGCAGTTCGTCGCCCATGTGCAACGCCTGGGCCATCAGTGGTTTGAGGTCCGGGTCGGTCAGCCCGCGCACCCCCGCCTGCATGGTGGCGAAGAAGTCGCTGCCCAGCCACCGCAACCGGTCCAACACCTCGGGTGAGTTGGCGCCGAACCGCAGCACCTTGCCCAGCCCTTCGTTGAGGTTGCAGAACGCCCGGTTTCCCGCGGCGGTGTTCTCCACCACCCACACCGGCATCGACGGGCTGATGATGCCCGCCATCGGTCCGACCGCACCGTGCTCGTGGCACGGTGCCAGTGCCACGGAACCACTTTCGACGAGCTTCTCGGCGGACTCGAGATCCTCGGCCCACCCCTCGTAGAGAATCGCGCCGGCGATGGCGCCGCGCTGAGGTCCGCACATGTCGGGCCAGGCGATCGGCGGGCCGGAATGCAGGATCCGCCGCTCCCCCGGACCCAACCCAGGCATCGCCTCCCCAGCGCGAACCAGGTCGACAAGCCGCGGCTGGGCGGCCAGATAGCGTTCATAGGCGGTGCGGTTGGCCGCCTCGATGCGGGGGTCGCCGACGAGGGTGGCCAGTGTCCATCCCAGGGCCGCGTCGGCCCCCGCGGGCGGCGCCCAGGTGAGGTTGGTGACCTGCCCGCCGGCGGCGGTGATGTTGGTGGCGAATCCCTGCAGTCCGACGTTGACGACCTTGAGGTCTTGGTCGAAGAGCTTCTTCACTGCCCGCCCCCGCTGCGTTCGGTGATCACGGCGGCCGACCAGACGGCGGCTTCGGCATTGCTCGACGCGACCAGGACCCCGGCCGCTTCCAGCCCGGCGACGACACCGGCGCGGTCCTGCGGATCCAGGTCGGTGCCACACACGTAACCGATGAACGCCACGGTCCGGCCCTCGGCACGGGCCGTTTCCGCGGATTCCGCGATGACCGAGATCAGTTCGGCCGTCGGGTCGTTGGCCGAGCCGTAACCCAGCACCACGTCGAACAACACCACGGCGGTGGTCGGGTCGACGGCTTCGTCGCGGATGCGGGCGTCCTTACCTGACGGGTCGATCATCGGATGTGGCTTGCCCTGGGTGAATTCGTCGTCACCCATGTCGACGATGGTGTTCTCCAGGCTGGTCCTGATATCGGCGAGTGCGGTGTTGCCGCGCACCGGGGTGTTCGAGTGGGCGGGGATGCCGCGGGAGCGGTGCACCAACTGCGCCTCGTAACAGAACGTCCCGCCCGAGAAGATACCGCGGACGTAGCGCTGGCTCGGCGCCATCGCGCGCGCGAGAGCGTTTAGCGTGGACTGCATTTCGGGTGCGACAGCGATCTCGCCAGAGCTCGGTTGTTCCCCGCTGGCCAGCGCGACGGCCATGTCGGCCGCCTGGGCCAGGTAGGCGGCGCCGTATACGCCGTTGCCGGTGATCGACGCCGGGTCGGCTCCCAGGAAGATGACCACCACCGGCTTCGCGCTGCCCCGCGCGGCGGCAAGCACTTTCGCCGCGACCGCCTCCGACGGCGGCTTGGACACCAGCACAATAACTTTCGTCGCCGGATCGCCGTCGAGAGCGGCCAGCCCGTGCAGCATCGAGATGCCGCCGATAGCGTCGGCCAGGTCGTGGCCGCCGGTACCCAGCGCCTGCGACACCCCGGATCCGTTCTGGTGGATCCGGACGGTCACCTCTTGGGTGCCGGTGCCGGATGCCCCGACCACGCCGATCGGGCCGCGCCGCACGACGTTGGCGAAACCCAGCGGGATGCCATTGACGATCGAGGTGCCACAGTCCGGGCCCATCACCATCAGGTCGGCGTCGCGGGCATACTCCTTGAGCGCCAATTCCGCTGCGGGACTGACATTGTCGCTGAACACCATGACGTCCAGCCCCAACCGCAGGGCCTTCATCGCCTCGGCAGCGGCATAGTCGCCGGGCACCGAGACCAGTGCCAGGTTCAGCGCCGGATCCTTGGCAACCGCCATCTGGATGCTGGTGGTCGGGGCGACAGCGCCGGTCTGCTCACCGCCGTCACCGGGTGCGGACGAGAGCAGCTTGTCGGCCAGTGCCAGGGCCTCGTCGCAGGCCTGCTCGCTACCGGCGACCGCGACGACCAGATCGTTGGGGCGGACCTCGAAGCTGCCGAGGCCGGCCTGGGCCAGGTTGTCGACGTTGGTGGCCGAGGCCATCACCACCGAGGCGGCCTCGATACCGGGTACCGAGGTCACCTGGGCCGACACCGTCATCAAGGACACCGAGTCCTTGTAGAGGTTGGGGTAACAGCGCGAGCTGGTGCTCATCGGTCAGGACGTCGCGGCCAGGAAGCGATCGGAGTCCGAGACCCAGCCGAAGATGGCGCCCTGGGCCTTGATCATCTCCAGGGCCACCCGCTGGAACTCCGGGAAGTACGAGGCCACACCGTCGGACAGGACCACACATTCGAAGCCGCGGTCGTTGGCCTCACGCACGGTGGTGTGCACGCAGACCTCGGTGGTCACCCCGCACACCAGCAGGGTTTTGATCCCACGGTCGGACAGGATCTGGGCCAGGTCGGTGGCGTGGAAGCTGCCCTTGCCGGGTTTGTCGATCACCGGTTCACCGTCGATGGGATATAGCTGCTCGATGATGTCGTGGCCCTGCTCGCCGCGGACCAGGATGCGACCCATCGGGCCGGGCTCGCCGATGAAGGTCTTACCGCCGCGGTGCAGCTTCGCCGGCGGGCAGTCGGTCAGGTCAGGGCGGTGCCCTTCGCGGGTGTGGATCACCAACATCCCGATCTCGCGGGCCCGCGTCAGCACCCGCTCGATCGGTCCGACGGCGGCCAGCAACAACGAGGTGTCGTTGCCCAGCGCCTCACCGAACCCGCCCGGTAGGACGAAATCGCGTTGCATGTCAATGATGACCAGCGCCGTGCTCGCGACATCGAAGTCCAGCGAAAAGGGTTCTGCATCGATCGTCGGCATCTGATGATTGAAACCCAACTGGCGAATATTCGCGCGCCGCGCGGGCGTGGCAACACCGCGGCGGCACCCGCAACGTCAAGAATGGGTAACGAGTTTCTGCCCACCACGAAAGAAACGAGATCTTGGCGCTGGCCCACCGGAGGTCGCGAAGCGACTTTCGCCCGGATATCGAAGGCCTGCGCGCGGTCGCCGTCGTCGCAGTCGTCGCCTTCCACGCCCGCCTGGGCATCGGCGGCGGATTCATCGGGGTGGACGTCTTCTTCGTCATCTCCGGATTCCTGATCACCCGGCTGCTGGTCTCCGAGGTGTCGACGACCGACACAGTGAACCTGGCCCGCTTCTACGGTGCGCGGGCCCGCCGCCTACTACCCGCCGCCGGCACCGTTGCGGTGGTCACCGCCGTCGCGGCGGCGACGCTGCTGCCGCCGGTCCAAGCTCGCTCGGTGTTGGGTGACGCGCTGGCCAGTGCGCTCTACGTCGGCAACTATCGCTTTGCCGCGCACGGCACCGACTACTTAGCCGACACGTTGCCCTCCCCGTTCCAGCACTACTGGTCGCTCGGCGTCGAGGAGCAGTTCTACCTGCTGTGGCCGGCGGTGATCCTGGGGGCGGCGTGGCTGGTGCGACGGGCCGGCCGCCGCGCTTCGGTGCCGTACTTCGCCGGGGCGCTGCTCGTAGTCGCCGTGTCGTCCTTCGCGCTGGCGCTGGTGTGGACGCAGACGTCGCCGCCGTGGGCGTTCTTCTCGCTGCCGTCGCGGGCCTGGGAGCTGGCCGCCGGCGGGTTGGTGGCGTTGTCGGCGCCGCTGTGGCGGCGGCTGGGATCGGGCCCGGCCGCAGTGGCGGGCATCGGCGGGCTGGCCCTGATCGCCGCGACCTGTCTGCAGCTCGACGAGCAGACGCCCTATCCAGGCACCGCGGCGTTGCTCCCGGTGCTGGGTACAGCTCTCGTCATCGGCGCCGGCTGCGCGACGCCGATCGGTGGGGCGGGCCGGTGGTTGTCGCTG
Source organism: Mycolicibacterium sp. CH28 (assembly GCF_004745805.1). GTDB lineage: Bacteria > Actinomycetota > Actinomycetes > Mycobacteriales > Mycobacteriaceae > Mycobacterium. Next base: position 59,447 of record NZ_SRLQ01000015.1, read on the forward strand.
CCGTGGATGCGAGAGCTCGGCAGGTTGTCCTACTCGTTGTACCTGTGGCACTGGCCGGTGTTGATCTTCGTGCCGATCCTGGCCGGTCGCGAGCTCGGTGTGATCGGACGGCTCGTGGCGGTATCGGCGTCATTCGCATTGGCCGTGCTCACGCTGCGCTACATCGAGCGACCCGTGCGCCGCTCGATACCGCTGCGCCGCTCGGCCGGTCGCAGCCTGGCCCTGGGAAGTGCAGTCACCGCCTCGGCAGTCGCGGCAGCCCTGCTGCTGCCGGTGTTCGTGCCGGCCTCGGTCGGCCACGGCAACCCGGCCCCCACCGCGGCGGTCGAGGTCCGGGGTTCGGATCCGCTGGCCGACGCGATCGCCGGGATCGCCGCGGCGGTGGCCGCTTCCGCGCAGCGGCACGACGTCCCGTCCAACCTCACTCCCCCGCTGGACGACGCGGTCGCCGACAAGCCGTCGGTGTTCGTCAACGGGTGCGTACGGTCCTGGCTCGACACCGGCGTGCCCGAGTGCGCGTCCGGGGACGTTGCGGCGCCGACGACGGTGGCGCTGGTCGGCGACTCCCACGCCGCCATGTGGCAGCCGGCGCTGGAAGACACGGCCCGGCAACAGCACTGGCGCCTCGAGACGATGGCGAAGATCACCTGTCCGATCCAGGGCGCCGAGATCACCAGCCCCTACCTGGGACGCGAATACACCGAGTGCCGGACCTGGCGCGCGCAGGTGTTCGCCCGCCTGCGCGCCGAGCGGCCCAAGCTGATCGTGGTCAGCATGGCCCGCCGCTACGGCGCCGACTTCGGGTTCACCACCTACGACCGGGGGTGGCTGGACAGCCTCAAGGCCCTGGTCATCCAACTGCGATCGACCACGGGCGCCCGGGTGCTGGTGTTGGGACCAGTACCCGACCCGCATTCGGCCGTGCCGGTCTGCCTGTCCGCCCACCTGACCGATACCCGCGCCTGCACCCCGGCTCGGCCGGTCGCGATGGACCCCACCGGCATTGCGGCCGAACGCGCCGCCGTCCACACCGGCGGCGGCCAGTACGCCGACCTGTCGCCACTGTTCTGCACCGACGCGGTGTGCCCGGTGATCATCGGCAGGGATCTGGTGTTCCGCGACGACAACCACATCACCGTCCCCTACGCCCAGACACTGGGGCCCGTGCTCGGCATGATCGCCGAACAGGCGATCGCTCCGCGCAGCTGAGCTGGGCCACAAGTCGACCACAAGTGCATCGCAAGTGCCCTTGAGCAGGGTTGACCGCATGAAAACCATGCACCCCGTCACAGTCGTCCCCCGCCAGCCCGGTGAACCTGATCCGGATGTCCGCGGCCTCGCGTTGGCTCATCGGGCGCTCCTCAACGATGTCGGCCGCTTGATCGATGCGGTCGCCGCCATCCGCGACGGTCAGCGTTGCAACCCCGGACGAGCCCGGGCGATCGCCCGCTATACCGAGCTGATGTGCGACTCGATCCACCACCATCACACCGTCGAAGACGAGGTGCTGTGGCCGGTGATCGATGCCAGCGCCGGCGACATGATCGACCTGACGGAGCTGACGGAAGACCACGCGGCGCTGGATCCGCGCCTGGATGTCATTCGCAGGCGCGCCAACGGCTTTCGCGTCGCTGGCGGCGATGTCCGCACCGCCGGGCTGCTGGCCGCAGAGCTGTCGAATCTGCTGACCCTGCTGACCGAACACATCGTCGAGGAGGAGCGCGACATCTTCCCGGTGATCCGCGACCACCTGTCGGTCGCCAGCTGGCAGGCCGTCGAGGAGACTGCACAACGCACCGGACGGCTGTCGTTCGACCTTCCGCGAATGCTGGCGGTGATGACCGACGACGAGCGCGCGACGATGATCACCCAGCTGAGCCCGGTGATGCGGGTGGTGATGGGCCTGGCTGCCCGCCGCTACCGCAAGTTCGAGCGCACGGTATTCGCCTCGGCCGACAGCCGGGACCGCAACGCGGCACCGTCGGCACGGTAGCGTCGCATCTCCTCGTCATGACCGAGGAGTTCGGCAACGGCGGCCAGGGCATCGTCGACAGGCCCGATCAGGAAGCTGCCGTTGTCGAGCCCGGCCATCCGTCCAGAGTACGGCCGCAGTTCCTGCGCACACTGTGCCGCGGTGTCAGCGTCGCGGAGTCGGGCCGCGACGTGAGCCCGCAACGTCGTGATGGACAGCCAGTAGTAGGACCGCTCGACTGGGCTGCGGGTCGCCCAGATTATGCGGGCTTCGTCGGCTCGACCGGCGTCGAGGAGCGCCAGCACGGCGGCCTCTGCGATCGAGGCCGAGACGTCGGAATGCACCACGAGCAGCTGATCGGCCAGCGCCGAGAGATCACCGCGCGCCAGCGCCGCGGTCACCTGGCCCACGACGGAGATCACGCCCCCGTTGGCGGCACCCTGTTCGGCGAACGTGGCTGCCGCGGCGTGGTACCCCCGTTCACCCCCATCGATGTCACCTCCGAGCACGGTGAGCTGCGCCTTGAACACCTCCAGCACGGTCAGCAACTGCGCGAGCTGGCCAGTTCCGGCCCGCGCCACCGCCAACTCGACATGCCGCTGTGCCGCAGAAAGATCCGAGCGTCCTCCCGCCGTGAGGAAGGCCAGCCAATGGGCGACGGCCTGGTAGTCGACGGCGGTCGCACCATCGGCGGCCACAAGGAATTCATCGGTCAGCATCTGGCGGTTGTGGGCTTGATCCGGGCCCAAAGCCGCGTAGGCCGCGATGTTGAGAGCCATACACAACGTGCGGCCATGCGCAGCGGGGTCCTGCCGGTGCAAGTCTCGGGCCAGGGCCAGGGCTTCCGCGCTGGCGTCCAGAGCACCCGGTTGGTCGGCCCCCTCCAACTCCGCAAACAGCAGGGCGAGCAGCCGAACCCGTTGCTCGGCCGTCGGTCTCGCCGCCAGCGCCCGGTGGATGGCGGCGACGATCTGGGCATCGGCACTGTCAATGATGCGGGTCCGCCACACCAACGGTGCGTCCCAGGCGGTCAGCAGACGCACGGCGTATTCGGTCGATGCCGCCGCAACTGGCAGCGCTTGGGTGAGTGCCTCGCGTGCGGCCACGACGTCACCGATGCGCGCCGACGCCGACACCACCCCGCAGTAGGCCTCGAGGGTGCGTTCGGCTTCGTCCTGGCCGGATTCGGCCCAGTTGGCCAGCTGCAGCATGCGCACCGCGGCGCGCCATTGCCGCGCCGCCTCGACCGGTGCGCCGACCCGATCGGCGTCACGCGCGGCCGCCATGGCGAAGTCGGCCGCCTCGACTGCGGTGGCCGGGGTCGCGGCGGCCACCGCGTGATAGGCCAGTGCCGCCGGATCGGCGGTCTCGCGTTGCTGCAGAAGTTGACTGAGCGCGTTGGCGTGCAGCCGGGACCGTCGCAGCAGCGAGGTGTCCTCGTAAAGGGTGTCGCGGACCAGGGCGTGGGCGAACCGGACCCGCCCCGGGGCGGGTTCGTCGAGCAGGCCGACCAGGACCGCGGGCTCCAGTGCGTCGAGGAGATCGTCGGGCTCGCGGTGCGCCAACCCGGCCAGCAGATCGACGTCGACCTCACGGCCCAGCACGGCGGCCTGACGCAGCGCGGTCACCGTGGCACCGGGCAGCCGACTGAGGCGGCGGCGCAGCACGTCACCGACTCCTGCGGGCACCGCCACCGTGGATGCATCAGCCCCCTCGGACATCGCCAGGCGCGCCAGTTCCCGGACGAACAGCGGATTGCCGCCGGTGCGATCATGCAGCGTCCGCAGCGCTTCCCCGGTCAGATGCGGCAGCCCGCAGTCGGCGGCGAGTGCCGCCGTCGCGGCGTCGTCGAGGCCGCCGAGGGCAAGATGGGCTGCGGTCCGCGCGGCCAATGCGGCTCGTGCGGAGGCTAATTCATTGCTCGACTCCGACGGTCGATAGGTGGCGACGACCAGCAGCGGGCGGTCCCGCAGTTCGTGAGTCACCAGGCGCAGCAGCTCGAGGGTCAAGCCGTCGGTGCGGTGCAGATCATCGAGGAGAACGGCGACGGGACCGTCGTCGGCTGCCCGCGCCACCAGAGCCGCCACGGAATGGGCGGTCCAGAACGTGCTGTGACCGTCGGCTTCGGTTGACCCGTCGTGGTGCAGCAGCGGCGCGAGGGCATCGCGATGGCGCGGTTCGGTGGGTACGTAGGCGTCGCCGAAATGGCGCAGCACCTCGGTCCACGCCCAGCCGGGTGGAGCGCCGTCAAACTCGGGACACCGCCCCTCGGCGACCGTCCAGCCCGCGGCCCGTAATCGGGCTGCCGCCGCTGCGGCAATCGTGGTCTTTCCCCAACCGGCCTCACCGCCCAACCAGACCATCCGGCTGCCTGCGCGGCGCGCTTCGTCGGCGGCACTATCGATGGCGGCGAGTTCTCGCGAACGGCCATGTGGTGCTTGGAGTTCCGTGGCGGTCCTCGCTGGCGCCTGCGCCGGCTGGGCAGGGGCGACCGTTGGCCGGCCGGAGTCAAGGTGGGGGGCGTGGCCGAGGATGTCGTCTTCGAGGTCCCGAAGTGGGCGGCCTGGTTCCAGTCCGAGCTCCTCGGCGAGATGGCTGCGGGCGCGGCGCAGGACATCCAACGCGTCGGCCTGCCGGCCCGTGCGATACAGGGCGGTAGCCAGGATCGCCGCGGCGCCCTCCTTGGTCGGATGTGCGCGGACGTGCCCCTCCAACTCGCCGACGACTAGTGCGTCGTGGTTGAGCGACAGATAAGCCTGTGCGCGTAACTCGATTGCGGTGAAGCGCAATTCGGCCAGCCTGGCCACCTCGGCCGATGCCCACCGGGCGTCGGATACCTCGGCGTAGGGATCACCGGCCCAGCACTCCAACGCTGACGTCAGCACGGAGACGCGCCGTGTCGCATCGTCGTCGGCCTGTGCCCTGCGGACCTCGTCGTCGACGTGCCATGCGTCGACGGCATTGGCCGGCAGTCGCAGACGGTACCCGGGCGCCTCGCTGACGATGACGGTTGCCGGGCCCCGCCGTTGCCGACCGGGCTCGAGCACCCGGCGCAGATGTGAGACGTACGCCTGCAGTGCCGAGAGCGCTTTCGGGGGCGGCTCACCTTGCCAGAGGTCATCGATGAGCCGGTCCACCGAGACGACATGTCCTTGGGCCAGCACCAGGCGGGCTAGCAAGGATCGCTGCCGTGGACCGCCCAGTTCGACTGGTAGCGAACCAATCCACGCTCGGACGGGACCCAACACCGCTACGCGAACGGAGTGTTCGTGCGGAGCCGTCATAGTGAATCGACCCTAACTGTTAGCCTGCCCATCGTGGAGGTTTGCTATGCCTGATCTGGTGCTTTACGAGGTGCGCGACCGTGTCGCGCTGATCACCGTCAACGATCCGGACCGCCGCAACGCGGTCACCGATGCGATGTCGCAGCAGTTGCGGGCCGCCGTCGAGGCCGCCGAAGCCGAGGCCCATGCCGTCGTCGTCACCGGGGCGGGTAAGGCGTTCTGCGCGGGAGCCGACCTGTCGGCTCTCGGGGCGGCCGCCCGTGAAGGCCTCGAGCGGATCTATGCCGGTTTCATGGCGGTCGGCCGCTGCACGCTACCGACCATCGCGGCGGTGAACGGCGCCGCCGTGGGCGCCGGCCTCAATCTGGCGCTGGCGGCCGACGTCCGCATCGCAGGGCCGCACGCCCTTTTCGACCCGCGGTTCCAGAAGCTCGGCATCCACCCCGGTGGCGGAGCGACCTGGATGCTGCAGCGAGCCGTCGGCCCCCAGGTGGCGCGCGCCGCGCTGCTGTTCGGGATGCGGTTCGACGCCGAGGCCGCGGTCCGCCACGGCCTGGCGCTCGAGATCGCCGACGATCCCGTCGCGGCCGCGTTGGAACTGGCCGCCGGCCCGGCGTCGGCGCCGCGCGAGGTCGTCCTGTCGACCAAGGCGTCGATGCGCGCCACGGCGATTCCCGGATTCCTCGACACCGATCATCATCAGGCCGCCAAGGACATCGAGCTCGGACCGCAGGCAACCTCGATCGAGGCCCCCGAGTTCAAAGCCCGGCTGGCCGCCGCTCAGCGGCGGTGAGGTCAGGCGGCGAGGGTTTTCAAGAGTTCGCCGTTGAGATACAGCTCGGCGGAACTGCGCGGGAATTTCGGTGTGCCCGGTACCGGTGGCGCCACCGAGTGGTAGTGCATGCCGGTCGGGGTGGTGATTTCCACGGTGTGCCTGCCGGTCCCATTGGGCCCGGCAATCACTCGCCAGCCCTGGGCTTCTTTGGTGTAGTTGCAGGCCTCGCACAATCCCTGCCCGTTGTCCGCACTCGTCGCACCCCCACCCCGACGGGGCTTGGCGTGATCGGTGTGGCGGATCGGAGCATCGCAATACGGGGTACGACAGCGCTGATCCCGGTACACGATGAACTGCGCCAGACTCTTCGGGAAGATGCGGGCTTTGGACTCCATAGCCACCAGCGCACCGCTGGCCGGGCAGGCATACAACCGCCGCAGGCTGGCACGCGACCGCTCGTCGCCGACAGCATCCAGCACCATGGCCTGCGCCACCGCCGAGGGCACCGAGCCGTAACCGGCGATCACCGCCGCCCCCTGGGCCACCCCGAGTAGGGCTTGATCGGAGATCACCACGTTCACCGCGACCGGCACCGGCTGATCGGCAGGCCGGCCCGTCACCCGCTCCACCAGCGCATCGGCCATGACCTGACCCCGCGAACGCCCATCACCACAGCTATCAGCCTGACGTTTGAGCGCCGCATACACCGACACCCCTTGGGCCACCGGTAGCAGCGCAGTCAGATAGGTCATGGTGTCCGGCGCCGGGCGGATCGTGACCGTGCGATCACCCTCGGCTCTCGCCGCGCGCTCGACCACCGCGTGTGGATCGAGCCGGTAGGCAATGGCTTTGGTGGCCGCAGTCAGAGCCGCATCTCCGAGACCGTCTAGCGTGCTCAGGTCCGCGCACAGTTCGGCATCCAGGGCCCGGCGATCCGCCACATCCAGACACGCCGACTCGCGCACCACCAGCGTGGCCCGCCACTCCGAGAGCACGCCCTGTTCCAATGCCGCCAGGGTGTGCGGCATCTCATACACCAACGCTTTGGCGAACCCGAGATGGCGGCCTCCGCGCGCGGGGGAATCCCGGCGCGCCAACGCCACCTCAGCAGCCACACCACGCCCGCGCTTGGCCGCCGGAACCCCCGCCGCCGCCTCCGCAGACCGCCGCGCCCCATCCAGCGCCGCCACCAACCGAGCCTGACCCGCCGCCGCGACCGCCTTCAGCCGCTCCAACACCGCAATACGCTCCACCAGCGCCGTTTCACCGGCAGTCAGGTCGATTTCCAGCAATTCATCGAACATACATTCGATCCTAAATATGCCTACCGACAATTCGCGACCGGTCGGCGCAACCGGTCGCTAGAGTCCGCAATGTGACTTGCACCACACCCGGCCGGTGCTCCCGTCATATCGGACGGGCCGGGGCGCTCGCCTTCGCCCTCGGCGTCGGGTTTGCGATCGCCAACGCTCCCGGAATCGCGGCTGCCGACACCGGAAGCTCCACGGCGCATTCTGCGCGGCAGCCCACCAAGGCCGCTGACAACCGGCCTGGACCCAAACGCACGCGCGTCATGCAGGTGACCGCGCGCCCGAGCACGGCCGTCGCCAGCCCGCGCCGCCCCGTAGTCCCGACGAGCGCGACATCACTGACCGATCTATCTCGTGGGCTATGCGCGCCGAGAAGTCGAACAGGCCCAGACCACCACTCAACCCGCCCCCAGCATCGGTAACACCTTCTTCGCCCAGACCCCGGTACTCGCCTACAACGCAGCCCAGAACGTCCAGGCCCCCGACGGCGTCATCACCGGCACCCTCAACGCGTCCCAGGCCAACGGCTACGCACTGACCTACACCGCCAGCGGCGCCCACGGCGATGTCGAGATCCACGCCGATGGGACGTTCGCCTACTCCCCCGACCCGGACTTCACGACACTCGGGGGAACCGACACGTTCACCGTGACGGCCGACGACCGTCCGGGTAACGCGCCCCATTGACACGGACTGGCAACGCTTTTCGCACCCGACGGCGGTGCCACCGCCACCCAACAGGTGACCGTGCTGGAGAACCCGGGAAGTGCATTCCCGACCACTGTGCTCGCCCCCGCCGATCAACTCCAGGCTGAGAAACTCGTCGCCCAGATCACGAACTCGCCGATCATGCAGTTGGCCAAGATCATCCTCAAAGCGGGATGGTGGCTGGCGGCCCAGAAGAACTTCGCCGCGGTGGGCGGGCCGGATCAGGCCAACCTGGCCCAGCTGGACCAGGCCGTCACCGAGTACGCCAACCAGGCGGCTATCGAAGTGCTGCTGCTCAACTCGAACAGTCCGAAGATCCTGCAGCAGGTCAATCCGCCGCACGACTGGTACGTGCAGAGCTTCTCCGGTGCGCGGATCTGGTACGACAACCCCGACACGATCTACCGGTTCGTCGGGGTGAACAACGCCTCGAAGTACGTCATCACCGGACGGTTCGACGGGTCACTACCGGCCGACACCAACTTCAGCGTGCTGACCGGACTGAGCGGGACGACCGCCGACAACCTCAACGGTAAAGACCTGGTCGTCGATTCGGAGGGTTCGTTCACCATCACCGTCGATTCCACGCCAACCGCGCCGGGCCAGACCAACCATCTGTACCTGCCGCCCGGCACGACACTCATCACGACCCGAAACACGTTGGCGGACTGGAATAGCGAAGAGCCGATGAGCCTGTCGATCCTGCGTGTCAGCGGACTGCCGGACAGTCTGTTCAGCCAGATCGGCGGCTTCGCCATCCCGGGTATCGGTCCGCTGGTGTCGTCCAATCCGCTTCTGACACGGCTGGTTTCACTTATCCCCCCGCTGCCCGCGCCCCGCATCCCGCAGTCCGTAGAGGCCGCCACCATCATGCTGCTGCTCGGCATCAGTGGTGAGGACAAGTACATGGGGGTGGCCACCCAGCAGGCGCCGAATGTGCTCACCGATCCCGCCCACAACGCGGAGTTCCTGTCCACCCAATTGCAGAGCACCGGTTACTTCCACCTCGGCAACGACGACGCATTGGTGATCACCATCACGCCCAACAACGCGAAGTACTTCGTGGTGCCGGTGACCAACGACTGGACGATCACCAACAACTACTGGGACGAGCAGACCAGCCTCAATGTCAGCCAGGCGGTCGCCAACGGCGACGGCAGCTACACGATCGTGGTCTCGCGTTCCGATCCGGGCTTCGTCAACTGGGTGTCCACCGGCGGCCTGAATCAGGGAACGATTTCGATCCGTTTCCAGGACTTCGACCCTGCCAACACCACCGACCCGACCGTGAGCTCATATGTGGTGCCCATCAGTCAGCTCAACCTGCCAGCGATCCCGTACGACCGGCAGGCTCAGATCGCGGCGCGTCAGCTCGGCTACAACAAGCGCTATTGGCCCTATCCGCAGGCCTAACAGTCCAACAGCGCGATCTCCGGTGCTTCGATCAGTCCGCGCAGATCGGTGAGAAACGCTGCGACCTGGGCGCCGTCGGCAACCCGGTGGTCGAAGGCGCACGTCAGCGTCATCGTGGGGCGGGCCACCACTTCGTCGTCGATCACGACCGCACGTGGCCGCAATGAGCCGACACCCAGGATCGCCGCCTCGGGATAGTTGATGACCGGGACCCCTTCGTCGAGGCCCAGGGCGCCGAAATTCGACACCGTGAACGTCGAATTGCCCAACTCAGCCGGGGACAACGAACCGTTTCGTGCCTTGCCGACGAGCTGCTCGACCGCGGCGGCAAGCCGGCGGGTGGTGAGCCGGTGTGCATCCGCGATCACCGGCACCACCAAACCCCGCTCGGAGGCCACCGCGATCCCCAGCCGAACATCGGAGTGCAGGCGAATCTGAGCGCCACCATCGCCGTCCACCCATGTCGCGTTGAGCAACGGATGCCGTCCCAGGGCGATGAGCAGCATCCGCAATGTCAGCACGAACGGCGTCACATCCAGCCGGTCGCGCAACCGGAGCAGCGCCGAACAGTCGACCTGCACGCTGGCGTGTGCATCCGGAATCCGGCTGCGCGACAACGCCATCTGGGTGGCCATCCGGGCGTGCGCCCCACGCACGACGAGGGTGTCGGCCGGCGTCGACGCCGCGCCCAGCACATCTTCGCGAGTGATGATCCCGTCGGTGCCCGAACCGGGTTGCAGCCCGGACAGATCCACCGCGAGGTCGGCGGCCAGTTTGCGCACCTTGGGGGCGGCCCGCGGCCGGCGGCTGCGGTCCATGCCGTTGTCGGTTCCGTAGCCGACCAGCACGGGTGTACGGACCGGTTCGACCGGCCCGGTGTCGATGCGCACCAACAACGTTCCGACCGCGAGCGTTTCGCCTTCGGCGCCGCCGAGTTCGACGATGCGACCCGCGTAGGGGCTCGGGATCTCGACCTCGGCCTTGTTCGTCTCGACCGTGCACAGCGGCTGGTTCAGTTCGACGACATCCCCGACGGCCACCGCCCAGCCGGTGATCGTCGCGTCCTGCAGGCCTTCGCCGAGGTCGGGCACCAGGAAGTCGCTCATGGTCGTCGCATCGTCTTCTCGACACAGTCGAGCAGCCGGTCCACGCCGGGCAACCAGACCTTCTCCATCCGGGCCGGCGGGTAAGGCGTATCGAATCCGGTGGCGCGCAACACCGGTGCCTCGAGGTCGTAGAACAGTTCTTCGGAGATCCGCGCCGCCAGCTCGGCCCCGAAGCCCAGCGTGCGCGGCCCCTCGTGCAGCACCACCGCACGACCGGTCTTGCGCACCGAGGCCGCGACGGTATCGAAATCCAGCGGGCTCAGCGAGCGCAGATCGATCACTTCGAGGTCGTAATCCGCGATGTCTGCCGCACTCAGCGCGGTGCCGACCAGGCCGCCGTAGGTGAGCACCGTGACGTCCTCGCCGGGCCGCCGGACGGTTGCCCGCCCGATCGGAGGGCCCGGCTCGGCAAGGTCGACGACCTCGCGAACCCAGTACCGCCGCTTGGGTTCCAGGTAGATCACCGGATCGCGGGCGGCAATCGCGTGCCGCAGCAGCCAGTAGGCGTCCGACGGTGTCGACGGCGCAACGACCTTCAACCCGGCGGTGTGCACCCAATAGGTCTCGGTGGACTCCGAATGGTGTTCCACCGCACCGATACCGCCGAATGACGGGATCCGGACCGTCACCGGCATGTCGATCTGACCGCGGGTGCGCATCCGGTACTTGGCGAGGTGGCTGACCACCTGATCGAACGCCGGGTAGGAGAAGCCGTCGAATTGGATTTCCGGGACCGGCACGAAACCGCGGATGGCCAGACCCACCGCGGCACCAATGATTGCGGACTCGGCCAGCGGGGTGTCGAAACACCTTTGCTCGCCGAATGTTTCGGCCAGTCCCTCGGTGACCCGGAATACTCCGCCCAGGGCAGCCACGTCTTCGCCGAACACCAGCACCCGGTCGTCGCCGGCCATCGCGTCGTGCAGGGCACGGTTGATCGCCTGCGCCATGGTCAGGCCGGTGACCTCGGGTAGGGCGGTCAACTTTGGTGGTCGTTCGACGATCTGGGTCATCTCACGCCTCCTTCGCCAGCTCGGAGCGCAACTGCTCGCGCTGCGCCGACAACACGGGGGTGATCTCGGCATAGACGGTGTCGAACAGCTCATCCACGTCTGGATCCGGCGCATTGACCACCGCGTCGCGAAGCTCGGCGCGCAGCCGCTCCGAGCGGGCGCCGATCCGCTGCTCGACCCGATCGGTGAGGATTCCGTCGTGCTGCAGATGGCTGCGGTAGCGGGTGATCGGGTCCCGGGCCGCCCACTCCTGAAGCTCCTGCGCCGGCTGGTAGCGGGTGGGATCGTCGGACGTGGTGTGCGGCCCCATCCGGTAGGTGACCGCCTCGATGAGGGTGGGTCCCGCTCCGGCGCGGGCGCGCTCGGCCGCCTCGGCCATTACCGCGTAGCAGGCCAAGACGTCGTTGCCGTCGACCCGGACGCCGGGCATCCCGTAGCCGGCCGAGCGATGGGCGATGCTGGGGGCCGCATGCTGGCGGGTCACCGGCACCGAGATCGCCCACTGGTTGTTCTGTACGTAGAACACGCACGGCACCTTGTCGACGGCGGCGAGGTTCATCGCCTCGTGGGCGTCGCCTTCGCTGGTGGCGCCGTCGCCGAGGAAGGCCACGGTCACCGAGTCCTCACCGAGTCGCTGGGCGGCCATCGCTGCGCCTACGGCGTGCAACGCGTGGGTGGCGATCGGGATGCTGATCGGCGCGCAGCACTTTGCGGTGAAGTCCAGCCCGCCGTGCCACGCACCTCGCCACACAGCGGCCATCTGCGCCGGCGCGATGCCGCGCACCAGGAACGCACCGAGCTCGCGGTACTGCGGAAAGAGCCAGTCGGTCTTGCGCAGGCACGCCGTTGCGCCGACCTGCGCGGCCTCCTGACCGCGGCAGGAGGCATAGAGCGCGAGTTCGCCCTGACGTTGCAGGTTGACGAATTCACCGTCGAGATCCCTGGTGACAACCAGGTTCTCGTAGAGCCAGATCAGGGTTTCCGGAGGCAGCTCATGCCGATATCGGTCATCCGCTGTCGCGGTTCCATCCGATGCGATGAGCTGCACCGTATCCATGCCGCCTCCAGTCCGCTCAGTGCGGGGGCGGCCAGAGCAACCCGTTGTACGAGCTGCCAGCTAACGGCCGGGGTCGGGCGCTAACTGGACGATGCGCTCTGCTCGCCGCAGCACCGGGGCATCCACCATTATGCCCTCGTACTGGAAGACGCCCCGTTCCTCGCGAGCCTTCGCCAACACGTGTCGTGCCCACTCCACGGCCTCGGCGCTGGGCGCATAGCCGTCGCGGATGACGGCGACCTGGCTGGGGTGGATCGCGACCTTGGCGTCGAACCCGACCGCCACCGCGTCGTCCACCTCGGCCCGTAACCCGTCGAGATTGCGGATCTCGAGGAACACCGAGTCCAGGGCCAGCCGGCCGTAGGCCTTGGCCGCCAGCAGACTCTGTGAGCGCACATGCCGGGCCACCTCGCGGTAGGAGCCGTCCGGGTAGCGGTTGTCGGTGCCCCCGAGCACGGCGAACAGATCCTCGGCACCCCACATGACGGCCAACGTGTTGTCCGTCCGCGCCGTCTCGGCCACGGTGAGCGCGCCCAACGGTGTCTCGATCAGCACCACCACGTCCAGCGGTGCCAGTGCTGCCACCTGGCTGGCGGACTCGGTCTTGGCCAGCATCACCGTGGTGTACGGCGTGCGGGCCAGGGCTTCCAGGTCGCGGGGGTGGTCAGGGGTGCTCGAAGGGTTGACCCGCACGACGGTGCGGGCCGGATCCAACTGCGTTGCCACCAGCGCTTCGCGGGCGGCCTCACGATCCTTGGCCGCCACCCCATCCTCGAGATCGAGGATGACGACATCGGCTGCGGCAGCGGCTTTTTCGAATCGCTCCGGACGATCGGCGGGGCAGAAAAGCCAGGCCGGTCCCGGGTTGTCCAGTGCCATCAGGCGGGCTTCTTCCTGACCATCGTCTTGCGTGTCGCGGTGGCGACGATGTCGCCGTGCTGATTGCGGGCGGTGTGAGCAAACGTGACGATACCTTCACCGGGGCGACTCTTGGACTCTCGCTTGTCGGTGACGACAGTCTCGGCATACATGGTGTCGCCATGGAAAAGCGGCTTGGGGAAGGCGATTTCGGAAAATCCGAGGTTGCCGACGATGGTGCCCTGGGTTAGCTGCGCCACCGACAGCCCGACCAGCGTCGACAGCGTGAACATCGAGTTCACCAGCCGCTGATGGAACGGCGGCAGCGCGTCGGAGAACGCCGCGTCCAGGTGCAGCGCCTGGGTGTTCATCGTCAGGGTGGTGAACAGCACGTTGTCGGCCTCGGTGACGGTGCGCCCGGGGCTGTGTACGTAGCGCACCCCCAGTTCGAACTCCTCGAACCACAGCCCGCGCTGCACGACGACCTTCTCGTCGGGCATTACAGTCCCATCTGCCTGGCGATGACCATCAACTGCACTTCGGTTGTGCCTTCACCGATTTCGAGGATCTTGCTGTCCCGGTAGTGGCGGGCGACGGTGAACTCGTTCATGAAGCCGTAGCCGCCGTGGATCTGGGTGGCATCGCGGGCATTGTCCATGGCCGCCTCGCTGGCGATCATCTTCGCGATGGCGGCTTCCTTCTTGAACGGCTTGCCCGCCAGCATCAGTGCCGCGGCGTCGTAGTAGGCGGTGCGGGCTACGTGCGCGCGGGCCTCCATACGGGCGATCTTGAACTCGATGGCCTGATACCGACCGATCGGCTGGCCGAAGGCGGCCCGCTCGCCGGCGTACTTCACGCTCTCGTCGACACACCCCTGCGCCGCACCCGTCGCCAGCGCGGCGATCGCGATCCGGCCCTCGTCGAGGATCCGCAGGAAGTTGGCGTAGCCGCGACCGCGCTCACCCAGCAGATTCTCCTCCGGCACCCGCACATCCTCGAAGGTCAGCGGGTGGGTGTCCGAGGCGTTCCAGCCGACCTTGTCGTAGGCGGGCTCGGCGGTGAAACCGGGGGTCGGCACCGGCACCAGGATCGAGGAAATCTCGCGCTGAGCGCCGGCGCCTCCAGTCACCGCGGTAACGGTGACCAGCTTGGTGATATCGGTGCCGGAGTTGGTGATGAACTGCTTGGAGCCGTTGATGATCCAGTGCCCGTCGTCCAGGCGGGCGGTGGTCTTGGTGGCACCGGCGTCGGTGCCGCCACCGGGCTCGGTCAGCCCGAACGCCCCGAGGGCCCGGCCGCTGGTCAGCAGCGGCAACCAGTCCTGCTTCTGCTTCTCGTTGCCGAATCGGTAGACCGGCATCGCACCAAGCGACACGCCGGCCTCCAGCGTGATCGCCACACTCTGGTCCACCTTGCCCAGTTCCTCCAACGCCAGGCAGAGCGCGAAGTAGTCGCCGCCCATGCCGCCGTACTCCTCGGGGAAGGGCAGACCGAACAGGCCCATGTCGGCCATGCCGGCGACGATCTCGTAGGGGAAGGAGTGTTCGGCGTCGTGCTTGGCCGCCACCGGGGCGACGACGGCGCGGGCGAAGTCGCGCACCGTCTTGGCGAGCTGCTCATACTCGTCGGGCAGGATCCCCGTGGACAGGAAATCGGTCATAATTGCGCTTTCTCTTCTTCAGTGGCGGCTGTGACCGTGGCCAGCAGCTGCCCCACCTTGACTTGGTCGCCGACGGCGACGTGAAGTTCGACCACCCCGTCGACCGGCGCGGCCAGCGAGTGCTCCATCTTCATCGCCTCGACGGCGACAACCACTGTTCCAGCAGTCACCGTATCGCCGCCGGAAACACCAACGGCGACAACAGCTCCTGGCATCGGGCTGACCAGCTCCGCGTCGCCGCGCTGTTCGTCGTCGGGGCGGACCGGCGCTTCGCGCATCTCCTCGATCATGACCGATCGGCCGTCACCGGCCAGCCAGATCTGCTGGGCGTCGGCGGCGACGGTGTAGGTGCTGCGGAGCCCGTCCACGGTGACCGAGAGCGTGTCGTCGGCCAACCGCGCTGACAGTGAGCAACTTTCGCCGTCCTCGATCCGCACCAGGGCAGTGCCGGGTGTACCGGTGATGTGGACGTGCTCGGTGCGTGCGCCGGAGCGCAGCCGGATGCTGGTCGGGGCGGGCGCGCCGATGCGCCAGCCCGACGGCACATCCCACGGGTCCGGCACGCCTGCGGGCCAGCGGGTCAGCCAGCGATAGGCAGCCGCGGCGATGAATGCCCGGTCATCGGCCGGCTTGGCGGTGAAGACCGTGCGATCGATCAGGCCGGTGTCGAGCCGGCCGGCGGCTACGTCGTCGTCGGCCAGCAGGAACCTCAGGAACTCGACGTTAGTGCCGACCCCCAGCACCGCGGTCTCCGACAGCGCCCGGTCGAGCGTGCCCAACGCGGCGCCGCGATCCGCGCCGTGGGCGATCACCTTCGACAGCATCGGGTCATAGTCACTGCCGACCGTCATGCCTTGCGACAGGCCCGAATCCACCCGCACGCCGGGACCAGACGGTTCGATGAGCCCCAGCACCGGACCGCCGGTGGGCAGGAAACCTGCCGACGGATCCTCGGCGTAGACCCGCGCTTCGATCGCGTGGCCGCGCATCTCGATGTCGTCCTGGGCTACCGGCAGCTTCTCCCCCGCCGCGATACGCACCTGCCATTCGACGAGATCCCAGCCGGTGACCATCTCGGTGACCGGGTGCTCGACCTGCAACCGGGTGTTCATCTCCATGAAGAAGAACTCGTCGGGCCGGTCCGCGGAGACGATGAACTCCACGGTGCCCGCGCCGACGTAGTCGACACTGCGGGCGGTGTCGCAGGCCGCGGCGCCGATCCGCGCCCGGGTCGCCGCGTCGAGCAGCGGTGAGGGCGCCTCCTCGATGACCTTCTGGTGCCGGCGCTGCAGACTGCATTCACGCTCACCGAGGTGCAGCGCGGCGCCGAACGTATCGGCCAGCACCTGGACCTCGATGTGCCGGGGACGCAGGACGAACCGCTCCAGAAACAGGGTGTCGTCGCCGAAGGCTGCCGCCGACTCGCGCCGTGCGGAAGCCAGCGCCG
This sequence comes from Mycolicibacterium sp. CH28, assembly GCF_004745805.1. GTDB lineage: Bacteria > Actinomycetota > Actinomycetes > Mycobacteriales > Mycobacteriaceae > Mycobacterium. The sequence goes on from NZ_SRLQ01000015.1 coordinate 76,050, forward strand.
CGGGCAGCTCGGCGGCGGCGTCGACGCGGCGCATCCCCTTGCCGCCACCGCCGGCCGACGGTTTGACCAGGATCGGATAGCCGATACCGTCGGCGGCCTCGATGAGTTCGGCATCGGTCAGGCCGGGCCGCGCGATGCCGGGTACCACCGGCACGCCGAATGCCGACACCGCGGCCTTGGCAGCGATCTTGTCGCCCATAGTGCGGATCGCGGCGGTCGGCGGCCCGATGAACGCCACATCGGCCTGCTGCAGCGCCGCGGCGAATGCGGAGTTCTCCGACAGGAATCCGTAGCCGGGATGCACGGCCTGCGCCCCGGTCGCGAGCACGGCCGCGACGACGGCATCGATGTCGAGGTAGCTCTGCCGGGCCGGCGGTGGACCGATCCGGACCGCCACGTCGGCCTCGGCGACGTGGCGGGAGGCTGCGTCGGCATCGCTGTACACCGCCACCGATTCGATGCCCATGGCTCGAAGCGTGCGGATGACGCGCACCGCGATCTCACCACGGTTGGCGACAAGGACTCTGCTGAACATCGTCACATCCTGAAGACGCCGTAGGATACCGGTTCCACGGTAGCGTTGGCGGTCACCGAGAGTGCCAGCCCCAGAACAGTTCTGGTGTCGGCGGGATCGATGACGCCGTCGTCCCACAGCCGGGCGGTCGAGTAGTAGGGATTGCCCTGGTGTTCGTACTGGGCCCGGATCGGCGCCTTGAAGGCGTCTTCCTCCTCGGCCGTCATCTCCCCGCGCACCGTGGCCAGCACCGAGGCGGCCTGCTCACCGCCCATCACCGATATGCGGGCGTTGGGCCACATCCACAGGAACCGCGGCGAGTACGCCCGCCCGCACATCGAGTAATTGCCCGCGCCGTAGGAGCCGCCGATGACGACGGTGAGCTTGGGCACCCGCGCGCAGGCCACCGCGGTCACCATCTTGGCGCCGTGCTTGGCGATACCACCGGCTTCGTAGTCGCGGCCGACCATGAAACCGGTGATGTTCTGCAGGAACAGCAGCGGCACCATCCGCTTGTCGCACAGTTCGATGAAATGTGCTCCCTTGAGGGCGGATTCGCCGAACAACACGCCGTTATTGGCGACGATGCCGACCGGATGGCCGTGGATGTGGGCGAAGCCGGTCACCAGGGTGGTTCCGTACTCGGCCTTGAATTCACTGAATTCGCCGCCGTCGACGATGCGGGTGATCACCTCGTGGACGTCGTAGGGCACCCGGGCGTCGACCGGAACGACGTCGTAGAGCTCGTGCTGGTCGGCGATCGGATCGACGACGGGCTGAACGTCCCATGGCCTCGGTTCCCGTGGGCCCAGAGTGGCGACGATGCGCCGCACGATGCGCAGGGCGTCGCGGTCGTCGTGCGCGAGGTGATCGGTGACGCCGGAGACCTTGGAGTGCAGGTCGCCGCCGCCGAGTTCCTCGGCGGTCACCACCTCTCCGGTGGCGGCCTTCACCAGCGGTGGGCCGCCCAGGAAGATCGTGCCCTGGTTGCGCACGATGACGGCCTCGTCGCTCATCGCGGGAACGTAGGCGCCACCGGCGGTGCACGATCCCAGGACCGCGGCGATCTGCGGGATGCCGGCGGCGCTCATGGTGGCCTGGTTGTAGAAGATGCGGCCGAAGTGGTCACGGTCGGGAAAGACCTCGTCCTGGCGAGGCAGGAAGGCGCCGCCAGAGTCGACCAGGTAGAGGCATGGCAGCCGGTTCTGCAGCGCGATCTCCTGAGCACGCAGGTGCTTCTTGACCGTCACCGGGTAGTAGGTGCCGCCTTTGACGGTGGCGTCGTTGGCCACGATCATGCACTCGCGCCCAGAGACCCGGCCGATGCCGGTGATGATCCCGGCCGCGGGGCATTCGTCGTCGTACATGCCGTCGGCGGCCAGCGGGGCGATCTCGAGCAGCGGGCTCCCGGGATCCAGCAGCCCGTCCACCCGGTCCCGGGGAAGAAGCTTGCCGCGCGCGACGTGTCGCTCCCGGGCGCGCGGCGATCCACCGAGCGCCGCCGCGGCCAGCTTGGTGCGCAACTGCGCGACGAGCTGCCGGTGCACCTCGCCGTTGACGGCCGATGATGCCATCGTCGATGTCCCATCGAATTGAGTTAATGACGACTAACTCGGGTAAGGTTAATGGAGATTAACCGAAACGTCCAGACACGTTCCCCGGAGGGACCTCATCGAAACGCAGAGTCGCCGCAGCAGGCAGAAGTCGGACCGCCGGTCAGCATTGCTGGCCGCCGCGGAACGGCTGATGGCGGAAAAGGGCTTCCAGGCGGTGCGACTGGAGGACATCGGCGCGGCGGCCGGGGTGAGCGGCCCGGCGATCTATCGGCATTTCCCCAATAAGGAAGCGCTGCTGGTGGAACTGCTCGTCGGCATCAGCACCCGACTACTGGCCGGTGCGCGTGCCGTCGTGTCAGAGGCCTGCGATCCGGGATCGGCACTGAACGGGCTGATCGAGTTCCATCTCGACTTCGCCCTGGGCGAGTCGGATCTGATCCGCATTCAGGACCGCGATCTGACGCACCTGCCGGCTTCGGCACAGCGTCAGGTCCGGCGGGCGCAGCGCAGCTACGTCGAGGTCTGGGTAGAGGCACTCCGGGAAGTACATCCTGACCTGCCCGATGCCGACGCCCGATTGATGGCGCATGCGGTATTCGGACTACTCAATTCGACCCCACACAGCATGAAGCCCCTGGCGGCCAAGTCGGCCGACCCGGGGCGTTCGCGCGAGGTACTGCGGGCGATGACGGTGGCGGCGCTGTCTTCCGCGGCATCCGCCGACCACCGTTCACGCCACAGCAGCTAATACCAGACTTTCCTTCCGCCAACCGGGTGGCCAACGGCGCCCAGCACCCACAGCACGGCACCGATCACCAACAGAATGACCCCGACGGTCCACAGGATTTGGATCTTCAGAACGAAGCCCAGGATGAGCAGGATTGCCCCGAGAACAATCATTGTTTCCTCCAGATAGTCTCTCGCCGAACTCTTTTGAATGCCTTGCCTATTGGCTTGGCTGTGGCAGGTTGCAGCTCGCGACCTTGGGATTGACGCCCGCGTAGTTCAGTGGGCCTGCCACGACGGTCAACGCGATCGACCCAGCAGTCGCACAGTTAGCTTGACTGTTGGAGAAGTAACCGCGCTGCCAGGTAGCGAACACTCCGATCACCAGCCACACGATGACGATTGCACCTATGATTCCGCGCCCTCGCATGGTGATCCTCCTTGATCGTCCGCAGCACTTGGCGCCCAAGGTTTTACCCGCTCGACAGTTTCCTAAACATCACTCCGGTCAAATGCCGCCGTCAGCCAGTCGGCAACCGCATGCGCTAGCGCGGCGTGGTTCTCGCGCTTGACGATCTCGTGCCCGTCATCTTCGAAGAGCAGATAGCCGACCGTGCGGCCCCGTTCACGTAGTGCCTCCACGATCTGCTCGGATTCACTGACGGGGACGTTGGTGTCGGTGCCGCCGTGCACTACCAGCAGGGGTGCCACCAATGAGTCCACCCGCTGCAGTGGGGACAGCGCATCGAGCAGCTCGCGGTCGGCGATCGGGTGGCCGTATTCCGGGTAGGAGGCGGCCGCGATCCAGGGCTCGGTATTGCGGTAGAAGGTGCCCAAATCGCTCATCCCGCAGATAGAGACACCGGCAACGAACAGCTCGGGATGAAACGCCAGCGCCGCCATCGTCAGATACCCACCGTAAGACCAACCGGCGCAAGCGATCCTCCCCGGATCGGCCAGGCCGTGCGCACCGAGATAGCTGGCGCAGTCCGCGACGTCATCGATCGCGGCGAACCGCTTGTCCTTGTCGTCGGCGTGGACGAATTCGCGCCCGTGCCCGCCCGAACCCCGCACATTGGGCGCGAACACCGCGATGCCCTCGTCGAGCAGGCCCGGGAAAATCTCGCTGTGCCCGGGGCGGGCCTGACCCTCCGGCCCGCCGTGCAGGTAGATCATCATGCCGATCTGCTCCACGCCGGCCGGCGGGCCGTACAGCCACCCGGACAGAGACCGGCCGTCGCGCGCGGTCACGGTGTGGAACCTGGGGTGCGCGCAGACCGGTCCGATGCTCGGCTTGCGGTCGATGCGCTCCCACTCCCGCGAGCGCGGGTCGACCAGCTCCACGGTGCGCGGCATGTCCGCCCCCTGAACCGTCATCGCAACCATCGACCCGCCGGCGCTGATCGACAGTTCACCGGCGACCCGGTTGGGCAGCGGGATCGGTTCACTCAGCGTCTTGTCGGCATATTCCAGGATCTGTAATTCGCTGCAGCCGTTGATGTTCCACAGCAATGCCACCGTGGACAGATCGTCGCTGACCACGAACTCGTCCAAATCGTGACCCGGCCGCTCGGCGACCACGTGGTAGGCGACCCCGTCGGGGGTGACGGTCACCTCGAGCAGACGGCTGTGCGACGCCCCGTTGTCGCTGCGGATCAGCGCCCGCACGTAACCGTCGGTGCCGTTGGGCCCGTAGGTGTGCGCGGGGTGGTACAGCTTGGTGTGCTCGCCGTCCAAACCGGACCGCAGCCGTCGCGGGTGATGGTCGTCGAGGATCACGCCCATATCGGTGCAAGAGCCTGGATCGGAAGGCAGCAAAGCGATTTCGGTAAGCCCCTTGAGCATGATCAGCTCTCGGTAGCCGCGGGGGCCCACCCCGATCAGCGTCGCGCCAGCCCAGGTGTCGACGAGTCGCCCGCCGGAGCGGCGGTCCAGCACGATGAAACTGCCGTCGACCGGATCGATCAGGGTGGACTGGCCGATGCCGTCCTCGCCGGTGCGGATCGCGCAGACCCGGGTGCCGTCCCAGGCGATCAGCTCCGCGGTGCCGGCCATACCGTCCAAGTCCATGCCGTCGACGCGGCGGGCCATCCGGTCGTCGGGGTCGGTGGTGACCACCCAGATCTGGCTGCGGGTGCTGCCTTCGGGTGCGACCTGGCACGCCAGCCAATGCCCGTCGGCGGAGTGCACCACCTTGGTGACCGGGCCCTCGACCGGCAGTTCGACATCACGGGACGAACTGGCCCGCCAGCCGCGCAGGAATCGTTGGACGGCACGCGGATATCCACCGTCGTCGACGATGTGCGCGAACGCCGTCCCATCCGGCGACAACGAGGCGCCATAGGTTGCCCGCACCTCGTGTTCCACGCCACCTCACTTTCCCATCACCACCCGGTTACCTCGGTATCACGTTCCACGTCGCCGGCCAGTGGTAAACACGTTGTCGAGCCAACAGCTGACGAGAAGGGGCTGCCGTACGCGGGTAGCCTGCAACCATGAGGTGGGAATGAACGATCCGCGTCGACCAGAGTGGTCTGAACCGACGCAGTCGGCCGGCAACGGCTACGCGCCGAGCAACGATCCCGCCTACGCCGGTCAGTATTACGGACCCGGCTACGGGGCACCGTCCTACGGCCAGCCTGGCGTGCCGCCCGTGTCGCAACCGACCGAGCAATTGCCGTCCTACTGGCAGCACGGGGGCGGCTATCCGCCCAGCGAGCCGCCGCAGCCGCCGCCGGGCCCGCCCAAATCGCCCAAGTGGTTGTGGATCGCCGCCGCGGTGGCGGTGCTGCTGGTCATCGGGCTGGTGATCGCCCTCGTGATCGTGATGAGCTCGGCCCGGGAGTCCACCGTGGTGGCCCCGCTGCCTCCACTGTCGGAGACCCCGTCCGCCCCCCGAGCGACAACTTCGCTGCCGACGCCGACGTTGTCCCCATTGCCGACGCCGAGTACCGCCCCCGGCAGTCCCACCCTGCCCGGTGCGGGTACCAGCCCGACGGGCACCGACACCGTCGTCTACAACGTCTCCGGCGACGGCCGGGCGATCAACATCACCTACGTCGACACCGGCGGCATCATGCAGACCGAGTTCAACGTGCTGCTGCCGTGGAGCAAAGAGGTGAGCCTGTCGGCGCCGGCACGGGGTTCAGCCAGCGTCGCGGTCGTCAACGTCGGACGCGACGTGACCTGCAGCGTCTCGGTGAACGGGGTGTCGGTTCGCGAGCGCACCGGCCGCGGCCTGACCATCTGCACCGGCGCGGGTTAGACCCGAGTCCCCCGCTGCTGGCCGGGCACCTTGACCAGCAGCATCCCCACCAGGCCGGCGGCCAGCACTACACACAGCCCAGCCAGCCCGGCGCGATCGCTGTGGAATGCGTCGACGAAGACGAAGAACAGCCACGGCGCGATGAACGCCACCGCCCGGCCGGTCATCGTGTACAGACCGAAGGCGACGGCCTCCTTGCCGTCGCTGGCCATCCGCAGCAGCAGGGTGCGCGCCGCGGACTGCGTTGGCCCGACGAACAGCGCCAGTAAGAGCCCGCATACCCAGAACGCGACCGGCCCGGACAGCGACATCAGGGTGATACCCACCGCGATCAGGGCCGACAGGGACGCCACGATCACCGGCTTGGCCCCGAGCCGATCATCGAGGTGACCGCCGGCCACCGCGCCGAAGGCAGCCATCGTGCTGGCGACGACGCCGAAGATCAGCACGTCGGCCTGGGAGATTCCGTAGACGCTGACCCCGAGCACCGCGCCGAAGGCAAACACGCCGGCCAGCCCGTCCCGGAAGATGGCGCTCACCACCAGGTAGTAGACGAGATTGCGGTCGCGGCGCCACTCGGCGCGCAGGTCCTGCCACAGCCGGCGATATCCGCCGAGGAGGCCGACGGCTCGGGTGTCGGGCTCGGTGGCTGGGATGAACGTGTGGGCGATCACCAACAGCGGCATCGCGAACACAACGAACCAGCCGGCCGCCAACAACATCGCCGCCCGCACGTTCTGGCCGTCGTCGACAGGGATGCTCAGCAGACCGCGGCTGGGACCACTTCCGGCGATGAAGCCGACGTAGATCAGCAGCAACAGCGCGACGCTGCCCAGATAGCCGGCTGCCCAGCCCAGTCCGGAGATCCGCCCAGAGTTCTCCTGCGTGGTGAGCTGTCGCAGCATGGCGTTGTAGGGGACGCTGGCGAGGTCCCCGCACGCCGCGGTGAAGGCCAGCAGCACCAGGCCCAGGGCGAAGTAGGCCGGATCGGCGCGAATCAGGCTCATCGCGGCCGTGGACAGCACTGCCAGTGCGCTCAAGATGGTCAGCGCGGCGCGCCGGCGTTGGGGCGCCTGCACCAGCACTCCGGTGACGGGGGCGAACACCGCGACGGTGAGTCCGGCGATGGTCAGCGCACGGCCCAACCAGCTCGCCGGTGAGGTGTCACCGGGCATCCCGTGGCCGACCGTGCTGGTCAGATACACCGAGAACACGAAGGTGGCGACGATGGCGTTCATACCGGTGGAACCGCAGTCCCACAGCGCCCAGGCGAGAACTTTCGACCGGCCGGCGGTCCGGGCAACCGGGGGCCTACTCATTGGGGCCACAATAGCGATTCCCCCTACGATTGCCGCATGCCAGTACCCGCTCCCTCACCGGACAGCCGCGCCGTCGTCACCGGTGCCTCCCAGGGCATCGGTGAGGCGCTGGCCACCGAACTCGCCGCGCGCGGCCACAACCTGATCATCACGGCCCGGCGCGGCGAGGTGCTCGCCGAGCTGGCCGCCCGCCTCACCGAGCGCTACGGCGTGGTGGTCGAGGTGCGCCCCGTCGACCTGGCCGACCCGCAGGCGCGGACGGCCTTCGCCGACGAACTTGCCGGGCGAGACATCTCGATCCTGTGCGCCAACGCGGGCACCGCCACCTTCGGGCCGGTGGCCAAACTGGATCCGGCCGCTGAACGCGCGCAGGTTCAGCTCAATGTCCTCGGTGTGCACGACCTGGTGCTGGCCGTCCTGCCCGGGATGCTGGCCCGCAAGGCCGGCGGAATCCTGATCTCCGGTTCGGCGGCCGGCAATTCGCCGATCCCGAACAACGCGACCTACGCCGCCACCAAGGCGTTCGCCAACACGTTCAGCGAGTCGCTGCGCGGCGAGGTGAAAGACTCGGGCGTGCACGTCACCGTGCTCGCACCGGGCCCGGTACGGACCGAGCTGCCCGACCCGGCAGAGCAGTCGCTGGTGGAGCGGTTGATCCCCGACTTCCTGTGGATCGACACCGAATACACCGCGCGGCTGTCGCTGGATGGCTTGGAGCGCAACAAGATGCGCATCGTGCCCGGCGTGACGTCCAAGGCCATGTCGGTCGCATCGGGATATGCGCCGCGGGCCATCGTCACCCCGATCGTGGGCGCCGTCTACAAGAAGCTCGGCGGCGAATAGCTAGCGCTTGCGCCTTGCGGTGCCGAAGATGCTGCGGGTGATCTCGCGACCGATGACCGTCCCGGCCGAGCGCATCGCGCTCTTGAACGCCGGGCTGTTCATCACCTGGTCGAGCACACCGGGCTCGGCCTTTTCCACCCGCTTGGGCATCGGCGGCACGTCGATGCCGGTTGGCAGTAGGGGTGGCAGGTCGACGTCCGCCGCGGGCGGGGGCGCCATCTTCGCGGCCAGCATCTCGTAGGCCGACTCGCGGTCGATGGTCTGGCCGTACTTGAGGAACAGCGGGCTGGACTGGGCCGCGGCCTTGATGTAGTCCGGGCCGATGGTGTCCATCAGTGACTGCGGCGGCCGAAGCCGCGTCCACGCCACCGGGGTCGGTGCACCCCGCTCGGAGAGCACGGTGACGACGGCCTCGCCGATGCCGAGCGACGTCAGGTCGGACTCCAGGTCGTAGAACTGCGTCTTCGGGTAGGTGCGCACCGTCCTGGACAACGCCTTCTGATCGTCAGGGGTGAACGCGCGCAGCGCGTGCTGGATGCGCGCGCCCAACTGGGACAGCACGTTGTTGGGGACGTCGGTGGGCAGTTGGGTGCAGAAGAAGACTCCGACCCCTTTGGACCGGATGAGCTTGACCGTCTGCTCGACCTGCTGCAGAAAAGCCTTGGACGCGTCGTTGAACAGCAGGTGCGCCTCGTCGAAGAAGAACACCAGCTTCGGTTTGTCGACGTCGCCGACCTCGGGTAGGTAGGTGAACAGGTCGGCCAGCACCCACATCAGGAACGTCGAGAACATCACCGGCCGGGCGGCCTGGTCGCCGAGCTCGAGCAGGCTGATCACGCCGCGGCCCTGCGCGTCGACGCGCAGCAGATCGGCCGGATCGAGTTCGGGTTCACCGAAGAATGTCGCGCCGCCGTCGGCCTCCAGGTTGACCAGCGCCCGCAGGATCACCCCGGCGGTCTGCGAGGACACCCCGCCGATGGTCCTTAGCGTCTCCTTGCCCTCATCACTGGTCAGGTAGGTGATCACCGAGCGCAGATCCTTCAGGTCCAGCAGCGGCAGCCCCTGCTGATCGGCCCAGTGGAAGATCAGCCCGAGGGTCGATTCCTGAGTGGGGTTGAGCCCCAACACTTTTGACAGCAGAATCGGCCCGAACGCAGAGATCGTCGCGCGGACCGGGACACCGAGGCCACCGGTGCCCAGCGAGAGGAATTCGACTGGGAACGGCGCCCCGGTCCAGCCATCGTCGCCGGTGTCCTTGGCCCGCTGCAGGGTTCGCTCACTGGTCTCCCCCGGCCGCGACAGCCCGGAGAGATCACCCTTGACGTCGGCCATCATCACCGGCACGCCGGCCGCGGACAGCTGCTCGGCGATCACCTGCAACGTCTTGGTCTTGCCGGTGCCGGTGGCCCCGGCCACCAGGCCGTGGCGGTTCATCATGGCCAGCGGAATGCGGACCTGCGCGGTGGGGTCGACGGCGCCGTCGACGACGACCGAACCGAGGTCGAGTGCGTCTCCGCTGGTGGCGTAGCCGGCCGCGATCTGCTGGGCTGGAGTCGCTGTTGATTCGGTCGTCATAGGCCGCAACCTCCGTCATTGCTCACGTGATGGCCGCTAAGACACTACTTGGCGTACCCCGTCTGGAAAGGGTGGAACGCTGCGGCCTGCGGCATGGGCTTAATGTTGACCGCTGTGCGTGACGAATTGGTGTGGATCGACTGCGAGATGACAGGCCTGGACCTGCGGACCGACAAGCTCATCGAGATTGCGGCGCTGGTCACCGATGCCGAGCTCAACGTGCTCGGCGAGGGCATCGACGTCGTCATCCACGCTGATGACGAGGCGCTGGGCGGGATGGTCGAGGTCGTCGCCAAGATGCACCATCGGTCGGGGCTCACCGAGGAGGTGCAGGCCTCCACCATCGATCTGGCCGCCGCCGAGACACTGGTCATGGATTACATCCGCACCCAGGTCAAGCAGGCCAAGACCGCGCCGCTGGCCGGGAACTCGATTGCCACCGATCGCGGCTTCATCGCCCGCGATATGCCCACGCTGGACAACTACCTGCACTACCGAATGATCGACGTCAGTTCGATCAAGGAGCTGTGCCGGCGCTGGTACCCCCGGATCTACTACGGGCAGCCGGAAAAGGGGCTGGCCCACCGCGCCCTGGCCGACATCCAGGAGTCGATCCGCGAGCTGAAGTACTACCGCCGGACCGCCTTCGTGCCGCTCCCAGGGCCGTCGACCAGCGAGATTGCCGTCGCGGCGGCCGAGATCGACCAGGTCGGCGATACCGATTCGGCTGTCGGGCCCGAAAGCAGCTAGTATCGACGGCGCCGCTCTTCGGGGTGGCAATGGTGGCTGTAGTTCAGTTGGTAGAGCACCAGGTTGTGATCCTGGCTGTCGCGGGTTCGAGTCCCGTCAGCCACCCTGCAGGTCAGGCCCCCTTTCGAGGGGGCCTGACTTTTTTGCGCGCAAGGAGCTTGCGCCCCTTCGGGACTTTGGCGAGCGCGGCATCGCGCCGCGGCGCTAAGTCCCTGGTCTCAGTAATCCCACGGTCCGGGACCCATCATGCCGGGTCCCATTCCGGGCCCCCACTGGCCGGGTCCCATCATTCCGGGCCCCCACTGGCCGGGTCCCATCATTCCGGGCCCCCACTGCCCAGGGCCGTACTGCCCAGGTGCCCACTGTCCGGGACCCCAGCAGTCGGGATGCCAGGTGCCGTCGGCGTCCCAACATCCCGGCGGGTCTAACGGGTTGGGACCCTGCGCCGGATAGCGACTTGTAGAGACTGAGGCCGGCGCAGGTGCCTGGAGGTCTCTTCCGGTGGCGCCGCCGCTGGGAGCGGCCCAAAGAACCGAGCCGGTCAGTGCAAGGATGGCCGCACTGCTGGTCGTCCAGGTGGTGGCGGTGATCATGATCTTCACCCCTTCTCCTCGACGCGAGGGTGTTCCCGATGAGTTATCGGGCTGGGCTGACATCCAGTTCGGCATACATGCCGGTCCAGTAGTGACCGGTGATGTTGCAGATCAACTCGTAGCGTCCCGGCGTGAGGTTCACGGTGGTCCACCCACTGGCTCCTGACGCGATGCCGGCGTTGGCGGCGTTCTCGTCACCCTTGTCCGCACCGCAGGTGCGTGAGGCTTCGCCAAGGCTGCCCGCCTCATCGACCTTGCCGTCCGGACCGATGGCCCGCTGGCCGGGATACTGGCCCTTCGCGAGAGGCAAGATCACCAATTCGTGGTTCAGAGCGCCGGCATTGGTCACCCGGAAGGACACCTGACCCGGCGGGACTGTGGCCGGATTGAGGACGATCCGCATCATCCCCGCCATTCCCATCGGCGCGCCTTGACCGCCATTCTGGCCTGGCCCCATCATGCCGTGCATATCGGTGAGGGTTACATCGACGACGGCGCCCGGCAACGCCGGTACTGCACAGGAGGGAAAGGCGGGAGACCGCCCAGGCCCCATCATGCCCGGACCCATGCCGAAGCCCGGTGGGTAGAGCATGCTCCCGGCCATGCGGTTCTGCCGCATGGCCATTCCGATGCTCAATGCCACAGCACAGGCGATGGCGACGACCGCCGCCCCGATAGCGATAGCCAAGTCACGCGACCTGCGATCAGCCTTCATCGGCGGTCAACGGTGCTCGCGCAGCAACGCCATACGCTGCCTGAACTCGTCACCGTCGATCTCACCTCGCGCGAAACGGTCGGCCAGCCGATCTTCGGCGCGCATGCCCTCGGGACCCACGCCGCCGCCCCGGTGATGAAGGCTCGCACTGCCCGACAGATAGCGGACGGCGAAGATGATCGCCACCACTACGGCGATCACCAGAAGCACCATCAGCACGCTCATCACCGCGCCGCCCCAGCCCCAGCCGCCATACCAGCCGTGACCCGACCCGTATCCGCACATCGCTGCCTCCCCACACATCAGTCGTTAGCCGAGAACACTCCTTTGGCGAGCATGCGCCGCCACTGTGACCGGGTGTAGGGCCGATAGTCCCTAACTCCACCAAACTGCTATAACATCGCCGGATGGCGATGATGGCCGCCTCGGCGGAGGTGCAACGGGTCGAGCTTGCTCCGGCGGCGGCCTTATTCCGTTCCCTTGGTGATCCCACTCGGCTGGCGATTGTGCGCCGACTGGCTGCAGGGCCGGCGCGAGTCGTCGAGCTTGTCCAGGCAGTGGGGTTGGCACAGTCCACCGTCTCCAAACACCTTGCCTGCCTTCGGGAGTGCGGGCTGGTGGACTCCGAACCAGTGGGCCGCGCCTCCCTGTTCCGGCTGACACAACCCGCGCTCATCGACGTTCTGGCCTCCGCCCAGGCCGTGCTCGACGCGACGGGTCACGCCGTGGCCGACTGCCCGACATATGGGGTAGACGACTCGCCCAGCACACTGTGACCAACACCGGCGACCCCCACGCCGACGAGCAGGAACATCGGCTGACCCGGCGGGGCCTGCGGCTGGCTCAGTTCACCATCGCCTACAACATCGCCGAAGGCGCCATCGCGGTCGCCGCCGGACTGGCCGCCGGACTCATCTCGGTCATAGGGTTCGGATTCGACTCGGCCATTGAGTCCGTGGCCGCCGTCCTGGTCGCCCTGCGACTGTCCGCGCGACTGCGCCATGGCGTCGCCGATGAGCGCAAGGAACGCCTCGCGCTCAAACTCGTCGCCATCTCCTTCTTCATCCTCGCCGCCTACGTCAGCGTCGAAGGCGCGCGCAACATCGCGAGCGGCGAGAGACCCCACCCCTCCCCGGTGGCAGTGATTCTGCTCGTCGCCTCACTGATCGTCATGCCGCTTCTGGCGGCAGCGAAAAGAAGAGTCGGGATAGCTCTGCGCGACAACCTCATCCTCGCCGACGCCGCCCAGACCAAAATCTGCATGCTGCTCAGCATTTCGACTCTGCTCGGCCTGGGGCTGTTCCAACTCACCGGAGCCGCCTGGCTCGACCCAGTGGCCGGATTCGTCATCGCCGCCTTCGCCATCCACGAGGGTCGTGAAGCTTGGGCTGGCGAGCTCGTCGAAGAATAAGCCAAAGGGAACCGTCGTTGGTTCGAAGGTTTGTCGCGGCGTCCGCAGTATCCCCGACAACAGTCTGCATTCGCCAACGCGCCCAACCTATTCACCTGCGGGTTCTTAACGGAGCCAACGGCCTCGACGACGACAAACGCCCATGAACACCCGTTCGCATCGAGAAGGTCACCGTGGGCAACCCGGCGCAGACGTAACCCGACCACTCCATGCCAATGCGAGATAAGCCATCTTGACCGAAACCCCGCCCCCCGGGCCCCTGACTCATTGATCGGTCAGTGACCGGCTTTGACTGGCGGGACGGCTTTCTCAACCGGCAGCGCACTAGACGGCGTCGTGTCGGTGACCGTGGCGCCCATGTTCATGCCGGGAACTGCGGGCGGGTCGTAGGTTGAATTGTGGTTGCCGCTCGCGACGTCGACGCTGGGGCCGCCGCCGTCGACAGTGCTGGGATGAGCCAGGGTGAACGACGCTGCCGCCAGCACAGCGCCTGCGGCGACGATCATGCCGAACGCCTTGAGCCGCGTGTGGCGGCCCGGCTGGAACTGTGCGGAGTTGGGGTGCATTGACATCGTCGTCGGGTTCCTCTCGTGGTATGTCCCGGCGGCGTCCTCCCCCGACCGGCCTTCGAGCGCAGTGAACCCCGGAATTCTTAGAGCAGCCCAAATTCAGACCAACGCGTACCGCATTCACGGACCTTTCCGCTCAGTCAGACCGATGACCCAAGGCCCGCACAACGCCCGAGCGAATCCCAACGAACCGTGGGCCAATCCCCACCGAATCACCGCCTGATCAGGCGGTATTGGCCTGCTTGCGTCGTCACGTCGGCACTCCGTGCGAGCGTGTTGGACAGCCCGCCTGCGGGCATCCTGGGAGAGTTCCCACGATGTCCTGCCAGTGGGCTTGATCAGCCCGCCACGACGGTGACGACTTCCCCGTTGGGCCGCTGTGGCTGCCCGGTGCGGCGGCTGGTGGGCAGCGGCAGCGGCGGCAGGGGATGGCGTCGGATTTCGAGAGTCTGGTAGGCCACCAGTACCACCAACGCCGCGATAAGCACCGCCGATGCGCCGGCGTTACCCCAGTTCAGCCCGCCGTGGTCGCGGCTCTTGCTCAGGATGTTGCCCACTTCAGCACCCCAGGGTCGAGTCAGGACGAAGGCGATCCAGAACAGCAGCATGGAGTTGATCCGAGTGAAGTAGTGAGCGGCCAGCAGCAAGAGCATCGCCGCAGTCAGGACCAGTGCGGCAGATCGCAGTCCCACCCCCAGCCCGCCCGCCAAGTAGTCGCCGGTGGACGTGCCGAGGCTGTTGGAAAATACGACGGCAATCCAGAACAGAACCTCGCCAGTGAAGGTGGCGACGTTCTCGACGTTGAGTGTCTGGCCGCTGCGCCACCAGACCAGCATCACCACGGCGAGCCCGCTACCGAGAATCAGCATGCCGGCGACCTGGCCGAGGCGAGACGTGTAGTTGATGTAGTCCGAGATCGTGGTGCCAGCCGTGCTGGTGAGGACAACCACCGTCCAGAACAAAGCAGGATGAAACATCCTGGCGTGCAACTGAATTAACACCGCGACAAGGAAGGCTGCCAGCAGCAACCCAGCGGAGAGAAGCGTACCCAGTCCCAATGTCTGCGAGAAGTAGTCACCGGCCGTCTCCCCCAGCGTGGTGGCCAGAATCTTGAGCGCCCAGAACAGCGCGGTGATGTGGGGCAGTTTGCGCAACACATACTGGCCAGGCGGCACAGGCATGCCCGAAGTGTCGCAGGCCCCAGCCCCGAGCGCCGAGCGAATTCGCCGCGCCACGTCCGGCCACAGGGAGTTCCCAGCAAGTCGCACGCACTGGGCGTATGGACTGACTCAATCGAGTCGGTTGGAATCTTTTCTCGCAGAGGGTATTTGACCGAGAATCGAGTCAGACCCCTTCGCATCCCAAACCTCGTAAGGCGAGGCTTCTTATACCTCGGAGCACCGCAATGTACTGATACGTTTGCCGGGTTCTACGGAAAGGGACCGCGACGTGCTGCACCGCATTGCCCGGCTGGCACTCGCGGCTCCCAAGCGGATGCTGCTCATGGCAGCGATGCTGGCCGTCGCCGCAGCGGTTTTCGGGGTTCCGGTCGGCAAGGTCCTTTCGGCTGGGGGCTTTGACGATCCGTCCTCGGAATCCTCGGAAGCCGACGGGCTGCTGGCCGACAGATTTCATCAAGGCGACATGAAGGTCCTCATTGCGGTGACCTCCGATGCCGGCGCTCAAAGTGACGCCGCCCGCGCTGCTGGAACCGACATCGTGGCGAAGTTGAAGCAGTCGCCCCACGTAGCCGACGTGACCTCGCCATGGACGGTGCCTTCTGACGCGGCCGGTCCGCTCATCAGCAAAGACGGCAAAACCGGTCTGATCATCGCTGGTATCACCGGCGACGACAACGCGGCGCAGCGGTACGCGCAAACGCTCGACGAGGAGCTGGCCCACGATCGCGATGGCGTCACAGTCAGATTCGGCGGGCCCGCAGCGGTCTACGCACAGATCAGCCGCCAAACGGAACGTGATCTGCACGGCATGGAAGCGATCGCCATTCCGCTGAGCTTCCTGGTGTTGGTCTGGGTCTTCGGCGGGCTGCTGTGCGCCGCCGTGCCGTTGATGGTCGGCATCCTGGCGATCGTCGGCTCGATGGCGGTGTTGCGGGGCGTGGCGTCCTTCACCGATGTATCGGTGTTCTCCCTGAACCTCAGCGTGGCCTTGGGGCTTGCTCTGGCGATCGACTACACCCTCCTGCTGGTGAGCCGGTTCCGAGACGAACTGGCCGCCGGTGCCGACCGCGACGTCGCACTGGTTCGCACCATGGAGGCCGCCGGCCGGACGGTGGTGTTCTCCGCCGTCACGGTCGGACTCGCGATGCTGCCAATGGCCTTGTTTCCGATGTACTTTCTGAAGTCCTTCGCCTACGCCGGAGTTGCGGTGGTGTCCTTCGCCGCCATCGCAGCCCTGGTGGTGACACCCGCAGCGATCGTCGTCCTCGGGCCACGCTTGGACGCATTGGACCTCAGACGGCTCGGCACGAGGCGCTCCCGGCAGCGAACTTCATCCCCGTCGAGAATCCCTCGCTGCGGTCGCCATCGCTTCCCAGACCTTCATTGTCCCGATGCGGCTGTGGAGGACTGCTTCTGGTATCGGTCAGCCAATGTGGTCATCCGACATTCGGTACCGATCGCTGTCGTGGTAGTCGCGCTTCTCGTGCTGGCTGGCACGCCGTTCCTCGGGTTGAAGTGGGGCTCACCCGATGACCGGGTACTGGCGGCAACCGCTTCGGCACGACAGGTGGGCGACCAGATCCGCGGCGGCTTCGCCGTGGACGTGACAACCGACGTGACCGTCGTGATCCGCGGTACCGCACGAGTCAGCGATCAAGAGCTGGCCGACTACGCCGCGCGGCTGTCTCAGGTACCGAACGTGTTGTCGGTCTCGGCGCCCGCCGGTGCGTTCGCCGGCGGAACATTGACCGGTCCGGCGGCGGGCGCAACCGGACTGGCGGACGACAGCGCGTTCCTCACCGTCGCCAGTAGCGCCCCGCTCTATTCGGCCGCCTCCGACCGCCAACTCGACCAGCTGCACCAAGTACCGGCGCCGGCTGGCGCGCGAGTGATTCTGACCGGGGATGCCCAGACCAATCGCGACAACGCCCACGCGGTCACTTCACGGCTACCGCTGGTTCTCGGCCTCATCGGTGCGGTCACGTTCGTCCTGTTGTTCCTCCTGTCCGGCAGTGTGGTGATACCGCTCAAAGCACTGCTGCTCAATGTCGTGTCCCTGACCGCCGCGTTCGGCGCAATCGTGTGGCTGTTTCAAGAGGGTCATCTGGGTGGCTTCGGCACCACAGCCACCGGGACCTTATCGGCGGCCATGCCGGTTTTGTTGTTTTGCATCGCATTCGGGATCTCCATGGACTACGAGGTATTCCTCGTATCTCGGATCCGGGAGTACTGGCTGGCCTCCGACCGGACGCCGGCAGCGAACGACGAATGTGTGGCGCTGGGCCTGACACGAACCGGACGGGTGATCACCGCGGCCGCCATCATCATGTCGATTTCATTTGCCGCATTGGCTGCCGCAGATGTGTCGTTCATGCGGATGTTCGGCGTGGGGCTGACACTGGCAATCCTGGTTGACGCAACAATCATCCGAGCGGTCCTGGTGCCGGCATTGATGCATCTCATGGGCCAGCTGAACTGGTGGGCACCCAAGTGGCTTGCCAGATTGCACGATCGGATCGGGCTGAGTGAATCAGCGCCGGGATCGCACGGCGAGGTCGGCGACGGGTGGCAGGCGCCAGGGCCGGCGGCGGACGGTAAAGCCGCCGCGGAGGCGATTGACGCGACCCTCGCCGGCTAGGAGCCGAGCGGCCAGACCTTTTCCTGCACCGTCTTGACAGGACAACGGGCCAGCGCGGTGTGGCGCGGGGTTGAGACTTCGCGTTTTGGCGACACTGTTCGTAATCGGGATATCCGGGGCCGGTCGGGCTACAGTCTGAGATCAGTTACATGATTCGGCTGGGGAGGGCTGATACATGGGTAAGTTCGGCGATGGGTCCGAAGGGTTCGCTGATTCCGGGGGGACTCAGCTTCTCAGAGTGTGGGACGACCGGCTATGTGCTCTGGTTTCAGCGCTGGATGCGATCGACGCCGACGATCCGTTCAACTTCTGCGAGGACGCCAGGCAGATCTGGCACAGCGCCGTCGTGGCCGATCCCCCACCGGCACCCAGCTGCGCCATGCTCGTCGTCCTCGACGTCCTCCAGGCTCTGGCGCACGAGACCGCCTCGGCCACGATGGCCTACTACAGCACGCCCGATGCCCTAGACCGGCTCAACCTTTCGGCCGTCCACACCTCCCTGGGCCGGCGGCTCACCGATGTGAAGGATGAATGCGAGCGCTGGTTGGCCGAGGGCCTGCCGCCGACGGATGCGGTCAAGGCCCGCAGCGCGACCGTACTGGCCAGCCTCAGAGACGTCACGGAGTCGAGTGACCGGTCCGACGACGACTCGGCCTTGGACATCGGGATCCTCTTCGACCGAGCGTGCCTGCTGACCGAGGCCGAGAATAGGCGGTATCGGGAGGCGTACGACCGGCTCCGCACGATGCTGGACAAGGAGTTGTTGCAACACATCTGCGATCAGCACGATGAACTCACCGGCGTTGTCCACGCTATCGCCGGCGATCTGCAGGCCGAGCGAATCTCGCTGCTGGACGAGGACGCCACCGACGAGTGCGAGCGCAAGATCCGCTCAGCGTTGATCTCGTTCACCAGCGCACTGCAGATCCATCAGGATCAGACGATCAAGACCGCGATACGGATATTCGGCCACGACAGCGCCGCGGCGCAAGCCGTCAAGGACCTTTTCGCTGACTTGAAGAGATCCTCATTCGGCTACCGCTGGCTCGAGATCCTGCGCACATCGTTCGAGGACGGCGCCGTCGACGCCTGTTGGTACGAGTTCACGCCGCGACGCCACGGCGAGTCCGAAGTGAACGTCCGCATGGACCGCAAAGCCATGCTGCGGTTCACCCCGCAGACGAAGACGAAGGGACTCACGGCGGCCGAGCTGGACGCGATGCGCACCGATCCCAGCGTGCTGGACATGGTCACCGCGGTACACCCTAAAATCACTGCACTTCAAGGGCAGTTGGACTCGATCATGTATCCGAACGTCGCAGCGGACGTGGCGGTCATCGAAGAGATGATAGGTCGGTTCGACAATGGAAGAGGCGTGGATGCTCTGCGCAGCCGCCAGGACTGCATCGGCGAGCTGGGTAGCGCACTGCCCTATCCGAGGCTGGCGCCGCGAGTGCTCGCGTTCGTGAAGGGTTACCGCGAAGCGCACCACAGCTAGGCGTTGGCGTTCGCCCGCCTGCCTTCGCGACCGCGGGAGCATCAGACGCGGGATGGTTCAATTGTGACGAAAGTGCAGCCGGGAGATACCTCCTACCAACTCGACCGTTAGGGCACAACGAAATATGGCGAACGGAGAGCCGAACACCCGTTCCACGTCCATCTCCCCCGAGGACGTGAAGCGGATGAGGCGAGAGATCCTGCGATTCCTGTGGCTGCGTGGTCGCCCCCCGACCGAGGGGTCCACCTCCGTGGAGGAGCTGACCTACCTCGCGAATCTGGTGCCGAGAACCGGTGCACGCCTGATCGGAGAGATCGGATTCAACGCAGGCTTCTCCAGCTTCGCGTTCCTCAGCGCGTCCCCCGATACCCAGGTGGTGTCGTTCGACCTCGGCGAACACGGTTACTCCACGGTGGCAAAGAAACTCATCGACAAGAAGTTCCCCGATCGGCACACCCTCATCGTCGGAGATTCGACGAAGACGGTTCCCGCCCACCGGAGCAAGAATCCCGACTTGCATTTCGACCTGGTGTTCATCGACGGCGGACATGAGTACGAGGTGGCCAAGGCGGACATCACGAACATGGCGCAGTTCTGCACCGAGAACACCGCGGTGGTCATGGACGATCTGACCCCCTGGCTCAGCTGGGGCATCGGCCCCATGCGGGCGTGGACAGAGGCGATCGAGTCAGGGCTGGTTCGCCAAGAGGAGATGTTCAAAGACGGTCAGCGCGTGTCGGTGATGGAGCCGCCCGGTAAGCGAAGCTGGGCGCTGGGCCGGTACATACCCCGTAGCTGAGGGGGCCCGCCCGCCCCTCAGCTGTTGGCGTTACCCGCCTTCCATTGCGGCCACGGAATGTTCCAGTCGCCCAACCCATCCGTGCCGGGCAGGGTCGAGCCGACGGTGTTCTTCACTTCGACGATGTCACCGCGCTTGGTGTTGTTGTAGAACCACGCCGCATTGCTCGGGCTGACGTTCAGGCAGCCGTGGCTGACGTTGGAGTAGCCCTGTGCACCGACCGACCACGGTGCCGAATGGACGTAGATGCCGCTGTAGGACATCTGGGTGGCCCAGTCGACCTCGGTCCGGTAACCATTCGGCGAATTCGACGGCACGCCGTAAGTCGACGAGTCCATGATCATGTGCGACAACCGGTCACCGACGATGTAGACACCGTTGTTGGTGGGAGTGCTGTTCTTGCCCATCGAGATCGGCATGGTCTTGACGACCTCGCCGTTGCGCCGGATGGTCAGCGTCTTGGTGGCGTCGTCGGCGACCGCGACCACCTCGTCGCCGATGGTGAAATGCGTCGTCAGGTTCTGCTGGCCGAACAGCCCGTCGCCGAGGTCCACGCCGTAGGTGTTGACCGCTACGTCGACGGTGGTGCCCGGCTTCCAGTAGCTCTGCGGGCGCCAGCGCACCTCGCGGTTGTTCAGCCAGTAGAACGCGCCCTCGACCGGCGGGCTGGTGGTCACCTTGATCGCCCGCTCGGCGGCCGCCCGGTTCGGGATGTTCTCGTCGAAGCGGACCGCTACCGGCTGACCGACGCCGACGACCTCGCCGTCACCGGGCAGCAGGTAGGGCATCGTGAGGTTCTCCGGCGACTGCGTCTCGAACGACAGCTTCTCGGTGGTGACCCCGCCGAGACCCAATGACTGGGCGCTGAGTGTGTAGCTCTTGTTGTAGCCCAGCGGCTCGTTCGTCGACCACCTCACGCCGTCGGCGCTGAGCTTGCCCGCCACCTGCTTGCCGGCTTCGTTGAGCATCGTCACCGAGCCGAGCACGCCCCCGGTGGCGCTGACCGTCACCGGCCGGTCGACGGCGACGTCGACGGCCCCGTCCTTGACCGAGGCGGTCAGCTCGGGAACCAGTAGGTCGCCGTACGGTGTGCCCTTGTCGGCGATGACTTTGACCGGCGCGGGCGTCGGCTCACTGCTGCAGGCGCCAAGACCGACCACCAGGGCCGGAATGAGCGCGAGTGCGGCCAGCCGGACCCGATACCGCGACCGGTTAACTGAGCCGACCTGCCACATACCGCCCTCCACCTCGCTAGCTGTGTACTTGCTGGGGGTTCTGGGCAACAGTCTAGGGGCACCCAGACAGCGCTGGCGACCGTAAATATCAGTGCGACCGGCCACGGGATTTCACCTTCGGCGGTGGTGTTTGTTATTGTCGCTCACGCGGTTCAAGCGCCGTTAGCTCAGTTGGTAGAGCAGCTGACTCTTAATCAGCGGGTCCGGGGTTCGAAACCCTGACGGCGCACAACACGAAAACCCTGCCTAGGCAGGGTTTTCGTCGTTTCGTGGCACACCCGGTGCGCATCGCACCCGCCGGCCGATTCTCCTTCGGCAAAATGCCGTCGCGTTGCCTACCAAATATGTAAGCTCAGCTCACTGTTCCGCTGGTGCCCACCAGCATCTCGTTTGCTGGAGTGTCGGCATCACCCCTGGCTCGCAATCCGTCCCCCACTGGAGTGCGCCGCCAAAGTGATGATCGCAGGAGGTGTGTGCGCACTATTCGAAGTGGTCCGCTCCCCGGGACCCAGCCTCCCCCACTCCATTGCTGGAACCGGACGATCGCTGAGATCGATTTGCTAGAGACAGCGTCGGTCGCCGCCCGATGACCACCAGGGAGGAGCCCGCAGCACTCGCCGAACGCGAGCCCGACGGGGTCGAGGCAATCGAGGATTGGGCCGTCGGATACGTCCGGCGGCACCCGCTGGCGGCACTGACGACGGTCGGCGAACAGTTCGTCCTCGGCGTGCGCACCATCCAGTACTTCTTCCTGGATCTGCTCACCGGCCGATTCCAGTGGCAGGAGTTCGTCCGGCAGAGCGCTTTCATGGCCGGAACCGCGGTGCTGCCGACGATTCTGGTGGCGCTGCCGATCAGCGTCACCTTGTCCGTGCAGTTCGCGTTGATGGCCGGTCAAGTGGGAGCGACGTCGCTAGCAGGCGCCGCCAGCGGCCTCGCGGTCATCCGACAGGGCGCCTCACTGGTCGCCGCGCTCCTCATGGCTGCGGCGGTCGGCTCGGCGATGACCGCCGACCTCGGTTCCCGGACGATGCGCGAGGAGACCGACGCCATGGAGGTGATGGGGATATCGGTCATCCGCAGGCTGGTGGTGCCCCGCTTCGCGGCGGCGATCATGATCAGCTTCGCGTTGACCGGGGTGGTGTGCTTCGTCGGCTTCTTCGCCAGCTACATGTTCAACGTGTACTTCCAGAACGGCGCCCCCGGCAGCTTCGTGGCCACGTTCGCCTCCTTCGCGACACCGGCCGACATGATGCTCGCGCTGCTGAAGGCCGTCATCTTCGGCGCCATCGTCGCCGTCGTCGCAAGCCAGAAGGGGCTGTCCACCAAAGGCGGACCGACCGGAGTCGCCAACTCGGTCAATGCCGCGGTAGTCGAGGCGATCCTCGTGCTGATGATCGTCAACGTCGCGATCAGCCAGCTCGACGTCATGCTCTCGCCCAGGACCGGCCTGTGACGTGACGACCTCCACCTATCTGCCCCTGGCACCGATCGCGCTGCGCGCAGCTCGGCTGTACCGCAGGGCCACCCGGCCGATCATCAAGGTCGGGCACATGCTGGTCTTCTTCTTCAGGGCGCTGGCTGCCGCACCGATCGCCATGAGCCACTATCGCGCCGAGTTCCTGCGGCTGCTGTCCAACATCACCTGGGGTAACGGCTCACTGGTCACCGGTGGCGGCACCGCCGGGGTGGCCGTCGTCCTTGGCATCAGCGTCGGCACGCTCGTCGGCATCGAGGGGTACAACTTCCTGGACCTGCTCGGCCTGGGCCCCGCAACCGGCTTCGTCTCCTCGTTGGTCAACACCCGCGAACTGGCCCCGCTGATGGCCTCGATGGCGTTCGCGATCCAGGGCGGCTGCCGGTTCACCGCGCAGCTGGGATCCATGCGCATCAACGAAGAGATCGACGCCATGGAATCGCTTGCCATCCGACCGATCCCGTTCCTGGTGACCACCCGGCTGCTGGCCTCGATGGTCGCTATCGTCCCGCTCTACGCCGCGTGCCTGGCGATCAGCTACCTGAGCACCGAGCTCGTGGTGGGCCTGTCCGGCGGCGGGTCGACCGGCTCCTACCTGCACTACTTCTCGATGATGCTGGCCGGCAAGGACATCGTGTACTCGTTGCTCAAGGCCATCGTCTTCGTGTGGATCGCCTCGACGATCCAGTGCTACTACGGCTTCTACGCCAGCGGCGGCCCGGCGGGCGTGGGAGTGGCCGCCGGGCACGGCATGCGGGCCAGTATCACCGTCATCATCATGGTGAACATGCTGCTCACCATGGCGCTCTACGGCGTCGACTCGGGCGCAAGGTTCGGCGGCTGATGGGCAATTCCCTCGAACTCGACGGGCGCGGGCCGTCCGACCGGCAGCTAATGAGCTGCGGCATAGCCGTTCTCGTGGTAGCCAGCCTGCTCACCGCGGCCCTGCTCTACAAGTCGACCGGCCGACTCAACCAGTACGTGCAGGTCGTCGCCGATCTGGTCAACGTCGGCGACGGGCTCCCGGAGAAGTCCGACGTGAAGTACCACGGCCTGCTCGTCGGCACGGTCAACGGCGTGGTCCCCGCCGCCTACGGACGGCCGAACTACGTCAGCATCGATCTCAAACCCGAATACGCCGCCTCGATCCCGGCCGGGGTGAGCGCCCGGGTGGTACCCAGCAACATCTTCGCCGTGTCGTCGGTCCAGCTGGTGGACAACGGCTCCAGAGATCCTGGCGT
The DNA here is from genome assembly GCF_004745805.1 of Mycolicibacterium sp. CH28. GTDB lineage: Bacteria > Actinomycetota > Actinomycetes > Mycobacteriales > Mycobacteriaceae > Mycobacterium. Next base: position 99,955 of record NZ_SRLQ01000015.1, read on the forward strand.
AGCGATCCGGCCCGGCACCCACATACCCGAAGACACCGCGCTGCCGACCGTGCTCTTCCAAACCACCATCAGCAAGCTGCGCGACCTGCTCGCCGCGACCGGGCGTGGACGGGAAGACAAGTCGGTGGGAATCATGGCCGCGGTCGCCGCGGCCACCGACCACCGCCGGGTCGCGCTGGTGGATGCCGGAACGAGCCTGAACCGCCTTCTCGATCAACTCAATTCGATCGTGAGCGACGACACCGGCCCGTCGACGTTGTCCGCGCTCGTCGACGCGACCCACGGCCTTTCGGCAACGGCACCCGAGCTCGTCGACGCGCTACACCAAGCCGTCGTGCCGATGCAGACCTTCGCCGAGACACGCGGCCAACTGGCCACCCTGCTGTCGGGCCTCGATCAGACGCTGGGCACCACACAGCGAGCGCTGAACAACCACGTCGACCAACTCATCCGCATCACCACCGACTTCACCCCCGTCCTGGGCGTGCTGGCACTGAAGTCCGATGCCCTTCTTCCGACCGCCATCAAGGTCGACAACCTGGCGACCAGGTTCATGAACGAGGTGTGGATGCCGGACCGCGCAGTGGTCAACGCACGCCTGAACATTGCGTTCACCCCTTCCTACTCCTACACCCGCGCCGACTGCCCCCGGTACGGCGAACTGAAGGGCCCCAGCTGCTACACCGCACCCCTGGTTCCGGTCCGCCCTGATCTGCCGGAAGTTCTTCTGCCACAGAACTATCAACCACCCAAGGACCTCGCGCCGCCGGCGGGGACCGTCGTCGGGCCCGACGGCGACCTGGTTGCCGTCGGGCCGCCGCTGATCAATCCGATCCCCAACCTGCAAGACCCCAATCCGCCGCTGCCGCCGGGGGTGACACCATCCCCGCCGGTGCCGGGCAGCGCCGACCCCGGCAACGCATCCGTCACACCGTCCTCGTTCGGCGGCACCGTCGGCCCGGTCGGTAGCCAACAGGAGCGAAACGCACTGAGCGTCATCACCGGCCGGCCCGCGACGGCAGCCACCGAACTGCTCCTGGGCCCGGTCGCCCGTGGCACCACGGTGTCGCTGGCCTACTCCCCCGACCCCGGAGGGCCGAAGTGAGATCTCGTACGTCGGCCATCGGCCTGTCGCTCTTCATGGTCGCTGCCTTGACCGTCACCTGGCTGGTGTTCGTCAGCCTCCGGCGCGACGTCGGCGGGAACACCGCGTCGTACTCGGCGGTCTTCACCGACGTATACGGGCTGCGGGAAGGTGACGACGTCCGCATGGCCGGGGTGCGGGTGGGCCGAGTCGAAAAGATCGACCTCGAGGGCAAACTGGCCAGGGTCTCGTTCGTGGTCCAGGACGATCAGCCGTTGTTCGGAAACACCGTCGCCTCGGTGACCTACCAGAACATCGTCGGACAACGCTATCTCGGACTGTCGCTGGGCTCGGCGGGCAGCCCCGAGCGGCTGCGACCCGGGAGCGTCATCCCGCCGGAACGCACCGAACCGTCCTTCGACGTGACCACGCTCCTCAACGGCTACGAGCCGCTGTTCAGCCTGCTGAACCCCCGCGATGCCGACAACCTCACCAAGGCGTTGATCCAGTCGCTGCAGGGCGACACCACATCGCTGGCCACGCTGATCAGCCAGACCACCACCCTCACACAGACATTCGCCGGTAAGGACCAGGCGCTCGGCGAGGTGATCACCAACCTCAACAAGGTGGTGTCCAACCTGGCCCAGCAGAACGCCAACCTCGACGGCATCATCACCTCGGCCCATGACACCGTCGCCGCCCTCGACCGACGCCGGCCGGAACTCGTCGAGGCGGCCGGATCGATGGCGCGGGTGATGAACCGCCTGTCGACATCGGCCAACGACGTGTATCCGTCGTTCGCCGAACTCATTGAACGTCAACCCGGCATGGTGCAGCACCTGCTCAGCGTCGAGCCGCAGGTGGCGTTCTTCGCCGACAACATTCCGCTGGTGTTGAAGGGGCTCACCCGGATGGGCAATCAGGGCGCCTACGGCAATGGCTACGCCTGCGACGCGAATGTCCTCGGGTTCTTCCCCGGCCTCAACGATGTCGTGCCGATCATCGTCAACGCCGCCACCCCGGGCGGCCAAGCCCAGCACACCCCGAAGTGCAGGAACACCGGTAATGGCTGAATCGCGGTTGTGGCGCATGCGAAATCGCCCACTGGAGAGCTACAACAAGACCTGGCTTGGATCCATCGCCGTGGTGGTGGTCGCGGTGGTGATCGGAGCGATGGTGCTCGTGCACACCGTCGGCGTCGGGTTCCGGCATTACACCGCGGAATTCCTGCAGGCGGCCGCGCTGCGGGTCGGCAATCCGATCACCGTCGCCGGCATACCGGTCGGCACCGTCAGCAGCATGAAGCTCGCCGGCGACCACGTCGAGGCGGGCTTGAAGATCCGCGAGGACATCGCGCTGGGTGACGACTCCAAGGCCGTGATCAAGGTGGCCACCATCCTCGGCTCGCGGTACGTGGCGCTGGAGCCCGGCGGCGACGGCTCCCTGCCGAATAGCACCTTCGACTTGGCGCACACCGATGTTCCCTACGACTTGCAGGCCGCGTTGAAGGACGCCACCACCACCTTCGAGCAGGTCGACTCCGACCGGTTCGCCCAGTCGCTCACCCTGCTGGGCAAGCAGCTGAAGGGCATGCCCGCGGTGGTGCCGCAGGCGATGGCCAACATCGACACGCTGTCCTCGATCATCGCGCAGCGCCGCGACCAACTGGGTCAGCTCTTGCGGAGCACCGAGCAAGTCACCAATACGCTGCGCAGCCAGCAGGCCAATCTCGGCGCGCTGGTCAACCAGGGGCAGGACCTGCTGAGCCAATTCGTCTCGCGCCGTGTCGTTTTCCACGCGATGATGCAATCCCTGACCAGTCTCGTCGAGATTCTGGACAAGATCGTCGTCAACGACCGGCCGCAGGTGGACGCCCTCGTCCGGGACACCCGGCGGCTCACCGACCTCATCGCCGAGCACGACGACCTGCTGCGCAACATCCTGCAGGTCAGTCCCGTCATGCTGCGGCAGGTGGCCAACATGAGCGGCGACGGTAACGCCATCAGCTTCACCGCGCCCGCCGGTGCGCTTGTCGATTCGTGGATGTGCGCCATCAGCGGTCGCGCCGGGCAGTTCGGGATGATCCCCTACTACAAGGACTGCAAGTGAGCGGCCGGGTCGGGACCGGAATCCGGATCGCCGCCATTGCCGTGGCGGTCACGACCGTGCTCGCCGGGGTCGGCTTGGGATGGCGGTACTGGGGCGCCAAACCGGAACCGATCACAGTCACCGCCCAATTCGACAGCGCCTCAGGCTTGTACGAGGGCAACGTGGTGGCGGTGCTCGGCATGCCGGTCGGCACGATCACCAAGATCACCCCGAGGGGTGGCTATGTCGAGGTGGAGTTCACTATCGACCGCGATGTCAAGATCCCCGTCGACGTCCAGGCCGTCACGGTGTCCACGTCGATTCTGACCGACCGTCAGATCGAGCTCACCCCGCCCTACCGGGACGGGCCGACCCTGCAGAACCACGACACCATCGGTCTGACCCGCACCAAGACACCGGTCGAATTCAGCCGGGTGCTGGGCGTTCTCGACCGAGTGACCAAGTCGCTGGGCGGCGACGGTCAGGGTCGAGGTCCGCTCGCCGACGTGATCAACAGTGGTGCGGCTGTCGTCGACGGCAACGGGGCACAGATCAAGCATGCGCTCGACGAGCTGTCCACGGCTCTTCGGCTGAGCAGCGACGGCGGCGCCCAGACCCGTGAGCAGATCACCAGCATCGTCCGCAACGTCAGCTCGCTGTTCGAGGCCGCCGCCGCCAATGACGCCAAACTGCGGGAATTCGCGTCAACGCTGCGCCTGGCCAGCCAGATTCTGGCCGATGAGGACATCGGAACCGGCAGCACCGGAACGAAACTCGACCAGCTCGTCCAGCAGGCCGCCGACCTGCTCGACGCCCACCGGGACACCATCAGGCAAGCCATCCGCAACGGCAACACGACGGCGAAGACGGCCACCGACAACCAACGCGAGATGGCCGAACTGCTGGACCTGGCACCGATGGTGGCCGACAACATCTACAACAGCATCGACCAGACCAACGGCGCGTTACGCGGTCACGCGCTCGTCGACAAGATCGTGTTCGACAGCCAGTGGACCAAAGAGGTCTGCAACCTGATGGGCCTACGGCAGCTGGGCTGCAGCACCGGAACCCTGCAGGACTTCGGACCCGACTTCGGGCTGACCTACGTGCTGGACGGCATGGCCGCGATGGGACAGAAGTGATGGCCGCACGGGGCAAGACCACCCTCGCCGTCGTCCTGACTGCTGCCGTCGTCAGTTCGGGATGCGCCACGAACGGGCTTGCCAGCGTTCCCCTTCCGGCCCCGGGCCTCGATTCTGCCGGGTATCGGCTGACCGCGGTGTTCGGTAATGCGCTGAACCTGCCGACCAAGGCCAAGGTAAAGCTGGCCGGTGCCGACGTGGGCCAGGTCGAATCGATGGTTGCCCACAACTACACCGCCGTGACCACGCTACGCATCAGCACGGGTGTCCAACTGCCGGTGGGCAGTACCGCCGAATTGCGCACGGCGACACCGCTTGGCGATGTCTTCGTCGCCCTGCAGCCGCCGGCGACACCCGGGCCGAACGCACCCACGTTGCACGACGGCGACACCATCGGCCTGGACTCGACGACATCGGCGGCGACGGTCGAGTCGGCGCTGAGTTCGGCGGCGGTGCTGGTCAACGGCGGATCGATCCGCAACTTCACCAATATCGTCAACGGTTTCGGCCGGGCCGCAGGTGACCGGGGCCAGGCGCTGGCAGACCTGATCGGCAAGTCGAATCAGCTGCTCGGCACACTGGATGCCCGCTCCGGGCAGATATCGACCGCGATGAGCGAAATGTCGCACCTCGCTGACCAACTCAACGCCAAGGAGCACGCCATCACCGAGGTGATGGCGACCGCCGGCCCCGCCACCGATGCCCTGGCCGCCAACACAGCCCAACTGTCGGCCCTGGCCGTGCAGGCCGGTGACACCGCGACGTTGTTGGCCAGGTTCCCGTCGATCGGGGGCAACGACACCAGCGGACGCAGCATGATCGCCGACCTGAACACCGTCGCCGGAGCCGTCAACGACGTTGCGGTGAGCCCGGATACCAGCTGGCTGGCGCTGAACCGGATGCTGCCGCCGCTGATCAAATCGACGTCGGGTTTCGCCGTCGCCGGCAGCGGCAGCCTGGACCGCCTGGTCCTCGGATCCTCACCCGATATCGGATTCCCCGGCGACATCGGGCTGCACGGACCCCATCGGTACAACTGGAATCAATTCGCCGGCTCGTTGAAGTACACACTGTGGCGGCTACAGGAACGGGTGGTGGGCCGGGGGCCGAACTCGCCTCAGGTGCCGGTAATTCCGGACCCCGACACTCCCGGGGCGATCGCGATCGCCCCGCCCGCCACCTCCCCCACACCACCGGGATCGCAGCCGTGATCGACGCGATCGCCAACACCGCCGTCCGGGTGGTGCGAGCAGCCCACCGGCGCCAGACCTGGTTGTCGGTGGCCGGGCTGGGGCTGACTCTGATCCTGGCGACCGCGTACCTGCTGGCCGGGGCGTTGCGGGTGACGCCGTTCGCGTCGTCCTACCGCGTCACCGTGCAGCTACCGGACTCCGGTGGGCTGCTGCCCAATCAGGATGTCGCGCTGCGTGGTGTCCGCATCGGCCACGTGCAGTCATTACAGATCACCAGCACCGGTGTGCGTGCCGTCGCCGACATCACCTCGGCGGTGAAGATCCCGGCGTCCAGCGCCGTGCACGTCTCGGCGCTGTCGGCCGGGGGCGAGCAGACCCTCAACTTCGAAGCGGAATCCGACGCCGGGCCGTATCTGCACGACGGCAGCACCATCGGACCGGACCGGACCACCGTCCCACTGAGCATGGCGCAGTTCCTCTCCGACGCCGACGGCATGCTGGCGCAGGTCGATCCCCACAAGATGGACATCATCAAGCGGGAACTGAGCGTGTCCGACCAGGGCCCGCGCAAGCTGGCCGCCATTGTCGACGGCGGGGTGTTCCTGCTGTCCACCCTGGACTCGGTGCTGCCCGAGACCACCAGCCTCATCAAGACCAGCCGGGTGGTGCTGAATCTGGCCGCCGACAAGAATGCCGGCCTGGCCGCGATGACGCGCGAACTCGATCAGACGCTGGCCGGTGTGAGCGGGATGCAGGCCGGCTACCGCCGCCTGATCAGCCAGGCACCGCACACCCTGTCGGCCGTCGACAACCTGTTCGCCGACAACTCCGAGACGATGGTGCAGCTGCTCGGCAGCGCCGCCACCAGCGCACAACTTCTCTACCTGCGGGTGCCGGCGCTCAACGCGCTCGTCCCCGACTACCGCGGATCGCTGCTGGACGCCCTGAACAGCACCATTCACGACCACGGGATCTGGGCGACCGTAGACGTCTACCCGCGCTACGCCTGCGATTACGGGACGCCGGCGTTTGCACCGTCTGCCGCCGATTATCCCGAGCCCTTCATGTACACCTACTGCCGCGACGACGATCCCGCGGTCGGGATCCGCGCCGCCAAGAACGCGCCGCGACCGGCCGGCGACGACACCGCCGGGCCGCCGCCCGGGGCGGACCTCGGGCGGCGCACCGATCCGACGCCCCCCGGCCGCTACACGATTCCCACCCCCTACGGGGGCCCCGTACTTCCGATAGAACCGCCGCACTGAGACCCCCAGCCGAGGAGATGATGGTGACCACGACGACCGGGCAGGACCTCGACACCGAGGACGAAAAGAGCGACGTCGCAACCGAAGACGCCGAAGTACCCACCGTCGAGGTGGAAGCCGAGGACGACCCCGGCAAGGCCGGACGGCCGTGGGGCCGGTATCGGCGCCGCAGCGTGCTTCCGGTGTTGTTGATTGCCTCGCTTGCGGTTTCCGGGTTCCTGGGATGGCGGCAGTGGCAGTACCACCAGGTCGAGCAGGCCGGTCAACAGGCCCTCCAGGCCGCCCTGACGTACGCCCAGGTGTTGACGAGTATCGACTCCACCAACGTCGACCAGAATTTCCGCGAGGTGCTCGACGGGGCGACCGGGGAATTCAAAGACATGTACACCCAGTCCAGCGTGCAGCTTCGGCAGCTGCTGATCGACAACAAGGCGACTGCCCACGGCGTGGTAGTGGATTCGGCCATCCAATCCGAATCCAGGAACCAGGTCGTGGTGCTGGTCTTCATCGATCAGACCGTCACCAACACGGCGGTGCCCGATCCGCGTATCGACCGCAGCAGAATCAAGATCACCATGGATAAGGTCGACGGTCGCTGGCTGGCAAGCAAAGTGCAACTGCTCTGAGACGGCGGCGACGATGCTGATCCGACTCGCGGCGACGGCGCTGCTGCTGGGCGCGACAGTCATCTCCGGCGCGGTCCCCGCATGGGCCTCGGCCGAATCCTTCTGCGGTGAGCTGGCCGGCGACTGGGACGGCCAGTATTGCCACACCACAGTCACCTCAGAGCGAAATGCCGTCCGCGACATCAAAATTGCCGTACCCGGCGAGCTCATCGACGACCCGACGACGGGTCCGCTGGTGCGCGACTATCTGCGCGCCCTGGTCAACAACTGGAAAGCCGTCGGCGCGCACATGGTGGCCGACAGCTTCGGCGAGGAGAACTACCAGATCTTCCGCCACGGCACCCTGCTCAGTGCGGTGTTCCACGAGGACTATCACGCCGACGGGCCCAGGCCCAACAACGCCTACCGCACGTTCACGTTCGACATGGCCAGTGGGCGGCGACTGCAGCTCTCGGACGTGATCTCCGACCCCCACACCACAATTCCGTCGCTTGGGCAGCCCTACATCGAAGCAGCGCTCGACCAGGCGCCCCCGGAGCACGCCCCCGGAACCTATCCGTTCGTCGTCGACCGCTGGACACCCGACAAGGTGTATTCCGGCGGGTACAAGGCGTGGGCCATCACCCCCGACGAGCTGATCCTCTACCTGCCGGACTATCCGGTGGGCCACGACGAGCCGCTGAATTTCAACCCGGGGGTCATGCAGTGGTTCATGGACGGCGGCACCGTCCAAGCCCACATCCCGCTGTCGGCGCTGGCGACGGTACTGCGCGACTAGCCGCCGACGGGTCCTTCAGCTCCACAACACCGCGCATTCACCGGGGTGTCGCCGTGCCGAAACGGGCGAATGGCAACCTTCATCGGTCCGGGCGCCAGGCCCGATCGAGGAGAGCCCCGTGGCACTGAATCGTCGTGAAATGCTTGCCCTTTCCGGCCTTGGTCTGGTCAGCGCGGGCCTGGCCGGCGCGTTCACCGCGTGCGGCAACAAGCCGGCACCTGCCGGTTCCGGCGCGGCGCCGGAGGCCGGCTGGGGCCCGCTGAGTAAGGCCGGCCAGGAGTTGGCACTGCCAAAGGGCTTCTCCTACCAGACTTTCGGCGTGGCCGGTGCGCCGATGACCGACGGCCGGCCGACACCGGGATGCCACGACGGCCAAGCGCTGTTCTCGGCCGGCAACGGGCGCTATCGGATGATCCGTAATCACGAGATCGACATGGACATCCCCGGCATCGAGCAGAAGGCCCTCGCCGACCGCCTCGCCTACGACCGCGCCGCCCCGGCCGGCGTCACCTCGTCGCTCTATGACACCCAATCGGGAAAGCTGGTGGAGAGCTTCCTGGTTCTCAACGGCACGCTGTCGAACTGCAGCGGGGCGGCCACCCCGTGGGGGTCGTGGCTCAGCTGCGAGGAGACCACCGCCGGCAAGGGCGCCGGGTTCGAGAAGCCACATGGCTACGTCTTCGAAATCCCCTCCAATGCAACCGGACTCGTCGCCCCGGTACCACTAACGGCGATGGGACGGTTCGAGCACGAAACCGCACCCGTCGACCCCGGAACCGGCATCGTCTACATGACCGAGGACAACGGCGACCCGGGTGACGGTTTCTACCGATTCATCCCCAACCGGCCCGGGCAGCTCGCCGCGGGCGGCAAACTCCAGATGCTGGCCGTCACCGGCGAGAAGACCTATGACACCACGAAGGGCCAGCGAGTTGGTGAGGCGCTCGAGGTGCACTGGGTCGATATCGACAACGCCGACCCAGCCGACGCCGAAGACAACCCCGGTTCGGTCTACTCGCAGGGGCGGGACAAGGGCGGGGCGCGCTTCCTGGCACTGGAGGGCTCGGCCTGGGCCGGTGGCGGGGTGACGTTCGTGGCCAGCGAAGCCGGCGACGCCGAGAACGGCCAGGTCTGGCGCTACGAACCCAAGGATCCGGGTAGCGGCACGTTGCGGCTGATGTACGAGTCGCCGGACGGGGCCACCCTCAACCAGCCCGATGCAATCACCGTCGCCCCGAACGGGGCGGTGATCATGGCCGAGGACGGCAACGGGGATTCCGACGGCGGGGACAACTGGCTGCGGGTACTCACCCCTTCGGGCAACATCGCCAACCTGGCTCAGGTCATTGCGCCGCTGGACCTGCACTACTGGCAGTCGGGCGACTTTCCGCAGGCCGGACCGACCGGCGCCAGCGAGATGGCCGGGCCGTGCTTCACTCCCGACGGCCGCTACCTGTTCGTCAACGTCCAGTATCCGGGCGTCACCTGCGTCATCGGCGGTCCGTGGGCATCGGCGAAATGATCACGGCACTCACTTCGGGTGGGGCACCGGCGTCTTGGACGCGACCCGCACGTCGACGCTGAAGTACGAGACGGTCGGGGCCTCGGCGGCGATGAGTTCCTTCAGCTTGGCGAAGACCTTGTCAAGAGCCTCCAGCGCGGGAGTCTCGCCCGGCACGATCGACACGCCCACGTCGAACCAGTGGCTCCCGTAGCGACTGAGCCCGTGCGCGAAGCCGGGTAGATCGGTGTTCTCCTCGGGATCCCACGAAACAACTTCGACCGCCTCATCACTCATTCCCTCATCATCGCCAGCCAGCTCCGTTGCGGTAAGGGACTTTCGGCCCCGAACCGGGTACGCCAAAGCGTCGATCCCGCGTCCGAGCCGGACTACGCTGCCGTCGAGAGACAGAGGAGACTGGCCATGGCCGATCTGGCGGCACGCTTGTCGGAGATTGTGGGGCACAACCACCTGCTGACCGGCGACGACATCTCCGAGGACTACAGCCACGACGAGGCGTTGACCATCGCGCCGCAGCGCCCGGCCTACCTCGCCAAGCCGGCCACTGCCGACGAGATCGCCGCGCTGCTGGCCGTGGCCACCGAATACGGCGTGCCCGTCACCGCGCGCGGGTCGGGCTGCGGCCTGTCGGGGGCGGCCCAGCCGGTGGCCGGCGGCCTGGTGATCTCGTTCGAACGAATGAACGCGGTGCTGGAGATCGACGCCGCCAACCACGTCGCGGTGGTTCAGCCCGGTGTCACCCTGACCGAGCTGGACGCCAAGACAGCCGAAGTCGGGCTGAGCTACACCGTGTACCCGGGTGAGCTGTCCTCCAGCGTCGGCGGCAACGTCGGCACCAACGCCGGCGGTATGCGGGCGGTCAAGTACGGCGTCACCCGCAACAATGTGCTCGGGTTGCAGGCTGTACTGCCAACCGGGGAGATCATCCGAACCGGCGGCAAGATGTCGAAGATCTCCACCGGCTACGACCTGACCCAGCTGATCATCGGCTCGGAAGGCACCTTGGCCCTGGTCGCCGAGGTGACGGTGAAGCTGGTTCCCCGGCTGGCGCATGGTGCCACGGTGCTGGCCCCGTTCGCCGACTTCGACGAAGCCATGGCCGCGGTGCCCAAGATCATCTCCAGCGGGCTCAACCCGGCCATCGTGGAGTACATCGACAACGTGGTGATGGCCGCGATCGTCTACGCCGAGAGCTTGGAACTCGGTATCCCCGAGCAGATCCGCGAATCCTGCCAGGCCTATCTCGTGGTGGCCCTGGAGAACAACCACGCCGACCGGCTCGAGGAGGACGCCGAGACCCTGGGCGGGCTACTCAGCGACTGGGGCGCTCTCGATGCCTATGTGCTGCAGGGCAACTCGGCTCGCAGACTGATCGAGGCCAGGGAGAACGTGTTCTGGACCGCCAAGGCGATGGGCGTCGACGAGATCATCGACGTCGTGGTACCGCGAGCCCTGATGCCGGAGTTCCTGCGCCGTGCCCGTGATATCGCGGCGGCCGAAGGCGCCGGGATGAGCGGCTGTGGTCATGCCGGCGACGGCAACGTCCACGGTGTGCTGTTCTGCAAAGATCCGCAGCTGCGGACGAAGCTGCTCACCGAGATCTTCGCCCTCGGCATGTCGCTGGGTGGCGCGATCTCCGGTGAACACGGCGTCGGGCGGGCCAAGGCGAGCTATTTCTGCGAACTCGAAGATCCGGCCAAACTCGCGCTGATGCAGCGCATCAAAGCCAGCTTCGACCCGGCAGGCATCTTGAACCCCGGGGTGGTGTTCACCAAGGCACTGGTTTCCGACGTTGCCGGGACCACCTCCGGCTGACCTGGACGCCCGACGTGATCTCCGTCGCTGTCAATACCGTCGGCAACCTTCGGAACCTGCAGAAAATGCAGCTGAACCCCTTCGCAGAGATAACCGACGGGTGGTCGAAAGATGGCGGTGGGCCCATTGTGCTGCAATGATGCGAACGCCGGTGTTATAGTCGCCGTTAGCTGAACTGACCAACCAGCCGCCCCGGACAGCATGTCCAGTGATGCAGTGAGGACTTAGCCACATGGCGCCGGACCGCCCCGTCGAGCACGGCGATAGAGAGGTAGCTCGACCTATCGCACTGCCGACGGCTCCTGTACACGTGAGCAGCTGCAGTCGGCTCGGCCTGGTCGCCAATCCGCCGGGCTTCCGGCGGTCCCTCGGCGACTGGTTGCGCCGGCGGTAGTTCGACGTCGAGCTCGCGCCCCCAATGGTGCTATGGCCTGCCTCATCGCATTCTGTTCACGTTGCCGATGGGTGCGGGTCCCGCCGTCCATGCCCTTCTCGCTCTTCGGCAGCCGAATGAAATCCACCGCGCACGTCAGCGGGCATTCGGCAGAATCGGGCCCTCAACGGGCAGGCATGAGCGCACGGGCTACAGTTCGGCGCTGAATGTTGCCCGTACCTTCCCAGATGTCGATGATTTTGACGTCGCGATGCCACTTCTCGAACGGCAGGTCCTCGCTCCAACCGTCGGGACCAAGAAGTTCGACAGCACGCAGCGTGATGCGCTCAACCAAGGGCGGGATGAATGCCTTGGCCATGGCGGCCTCACGGTCGAACGCCAAACCGTGGTCGATGTGCCACGCAGCACGCCGAGCGAGCAGTCGCCCTCGTTCGAGGGCGGCATTCATTGCGCTGATATCGGATTGAATTCGACTCCATCGGTGAGGTGCGAAGCTGAGCCGCATCTCGGTAAGCAGGGGGGTCAGTTCGTCGAGCACCGCCTGGCCAATGCCGCAAGCCATGCTCGCGACCTGATGGCGTGTCGAGTTCAGCGTCGAGAGCGCCGTGGCGAACGACCTCGTCTGGTCCTCCGGGCGCCCAAGGCAGTGATCGAGCGGAACGGACACATTGTCGAACACCAACTCGGAGGTAAGCAGGGACCGACAACCGAGCTTGCTCTCGTTCGCCTTACTCACCGCGAACCCAGGAGCGTCCTTCTCGACAATGAAAGCTCTGATACCGCGGTGACGCTGGGTCGGATCGACTGTCGCGAACACGACGACGAAGTCCGACACCGCCCCACCGGTGCAGAAGATCTTCGTCCCATTGATTATCCACCGATCGCCTTCGAGGCGAGCCGATGTCCGCAACGACGCGGCATCAGATCCAGCACCGGGTTCAGTCAGTCCGAATCCGCTGAAGTGAAAGTCGCCACGCGCCAACCCCCCGGTCCACCGGTCAACTTGCTCGGCAGTACCGATCAGCTCGACCACCCTGCCACCAATGCCACCGCCGGGCGAAGCGATCACAAACAGGATGTCGCCGTAGCAACCGTGCTCAATTACGGTGGTGGCCACCAAGTAGCGTCCGTCGGGAACTCCCCGGCTCGGGTCGAGCTCGAGTATCCCTGAAAGGGGGCTGCCGAAGAACGGCGCAACGTCAAACGCCTTGACGGCTTCGGGCGGTGGAGTGTGCTCACGATCAGCCTGACGACCCAACGGGCGCAGTTCCGCAAGCGACCATTCGCGCACATCGTCTGCGAGGGTCTTCAACTGTGGCGAGACGAAAGTTGACACCGTTCCAACTCCTAGTGGTCTGTTTACGATTTCATCCGGCCGCAGGTATCGCGACCGTGGTGGACGTCGGCGATCTGTCGTCAGTGCCGGCCTCGCATACCAAGGGACAACAGAATTCACGATGCTTGCCAACGCGTGTTACTCGACAAACAGATGCCCAGTTGCCCGTTCAGAAGAACCTCCGTCAGGTGACAGACCAGTCCGTCAGCAGTGGATCAAAGTCGACAGCCGCGAGCACGCTGGCATCCCGATACAGCCGCTCCATGGGGTGATCTGTGAGGTAGCCGTGACCACCAAGGGTATTGACCGCCGCAACTGTGGCCGCCATTCCGGCCTGGCCCGCGGCAGCCACTGCCGCGGAGACTTGCTCATCGAGCCGGTTCGGGTAGGTGTCACCGTCGAGAGCTATCGCCAGATCCGCGATCAACAATCGAGCACTATCGATTTTGAGCGAGGCCTCAACCAATGGAAAGGAGACTCCTTGGAAATCAGCGATGCGCTGGCCGAAGGCTTCACGCGACGCCGCATACGCGGCCGCGTACTGCACGGCGGCCTCCCCGACGCCTATCGCAATGGCTGCGATCGCGATGCGGAACCCGGCGATGACCTTGGATAGCTCGATACCCCCGCGAGGGAGGAGCTCGGCCTCGGCATCGACGAGCTCGACAACTGCGGTCGGAGCTGAACGTGCGCCCATTTTTCCTGCCGCCGTATCGTCGCGAACCACTCTCAGCGAGGTGAGGCTTTCACTGGAGAGCACTGCCGCCGCCGTCTCGGCGCCCTGCCTGCCGACTACAACGCCGTACCGACTGTCGGCCAGGTGAGCAACGGCATTCTTGCGGCCGGACACACCTACTTTGCCGTCGTGCGTATCTAAGGTGGTGGACAGCTCCACGGTTGACCGTCCGAACCCCTCGAAATACAGAAGCGTCCCTCGCGTCGAACCCTCGACTGCGCGGACAGCCCTGAGGAGCTCGCGCTGGGCAGCAGTCCCGCACCGGTCAACAATGATCGCCGCGTAGGCCCCGTTCAGCACATCGAAAGCAGTACCGGCGTCGACCTTTCCCAGTTCTTCGCCGATGACACACCACTGCAGATGGCTCGGGATACCCTGACCACCGACGTCGATGTCGGATGGCGTCAACAATCCCATCTCGTTGAGGGCGTCGAGCGCCGGTGTCGGTACTTCGCCGGTATGGTCTGGGCTATTCGCATCGGAAGCAATGAGGTGGTCAGCCAGGTCATGCACGGCAGACCGCAGTAACTCCAGATCATCCGATTCAGCAACTTGTGGCACGGTTCCAGCATCCAATTTCCGAGATCCAACGGCCAACGGAATATTCCAGCAGGTGGAACCGAACATACTGCCCACCAGATTGATTCAGCACGCAGGAAGTGGTCGGCGGGCATGGACTACGACACCGGGAAGTTCACCATCTGCGGCAAACAGTGTCGTCACGAATCACGGTATCCGCGTGTGTCGCACTATATTCCTTGGATCGCAGCACTTTCCGACGAACCGCGCTATATCCTCGGGACACAACGCCAAGTCTGACTTCTCGGCCAACGACGAGCCCCAGGCTGTGTATCTTGTCGGTAGGTCCACAATCGGCTGCGCGCCGTTCCCATAGTCGAGAAAGGACTTTGATGGCTCGATCTACTCACCCTGTATCGGCATTGGCCGCAGCCGCCCTGCTGGCCACCATCGTCGCGCCGGCCGCCCATGCCGACAACAATCGGCTCAACAACGGGGTAGTCGCCAACGTCTACACCGTTCAGCACCAGGCGGGGTGTACCACGAACCTCAAGAAGGACCCGGCTTTGACGCTGGCGGCCGAGTGGCACGCCAACGACATGCTCAACAATCGCGCCCTCGACGGTGACCTCGGATCCGACGGCTCCACGCCGCAGGACCGGGCGGTCGCGGCCGGTTTCAGGGGCAAGGTGGCTCAGACTGTGGCGATCAACCCGGCGTTGGCGATCAACAACCTGGACGTCATCAACCAGTGGTACTACGAGCCCGCCGATTTCGCGATCATGTCCAACTGCGCCAACTCAGCCATCGGCGTCTGGTCGGTCAACAGTCTCGACCGCTCTGTTCTCGTCGCGGTCTACGGACAGCCAGCCTGACGCTAGAAGCCGACGCCTAAAGGCAATGCGTGGCAACCGATGCCGCGAACAATTTCGGCGATTCCATAGGCGCAAAATGACCGACCCCGGCGAGGGTCACCGGCGCGATGGCGAGCTCGGCAGCCAATCGCTGCGCCGCGGAGTGCTCGAACGTGTCCGAATCAGCTCCCGTCGCCACCGTAATGGGACAGGAAATGTCGTTGACTGAGGGGGCCGGTGCATGGACAACCGCGTCATAGATGCTGGCTTCGATCTGCGGCGTGCATTTGAGTTGCACAGCCTCGGGATCATCGTCGACATCGGAGAATCCGTAGCTGACGTAGGCATCCAGTGCCGCAGCCTGGAAGTACGCCATCGGTGGCTTAGCGACGTAGTTCGCCAGCGCGTGATGCCGGGAGGCAAACCGTGCGCGCCGGCGGCCCGCGACTCTTACCATGTGGTCGGAAACCCGGGCCAATGACTGACGCTCTTCGTCGCTCATCCCAACGGGAATCGCAGGTTCATAGAGATATAGGCGCTTGAACGTGCCCGGCGCGGCCAGTTCGGCCGTTGCGAGTGCGGCACCACCGAGTGAATGGCCCACACCGATCACCTCGCCCGTTCCGAAGTAGTTGGCCGCAGCCAAGACATCGTCTCCAAGACCCTGCCATGAGATTTGTGAGCCGGTTGCCACCGTCGTGTCACCGTGGCCACGAAGGTCGACCGCAACACAATGCGCCCGATCAACAAGAAGATCTGCGACAGGTTTCCATACCCAGCCGTGCAATCCCGTGGCATGCACGAACAACAGCACCGGGCCCTCACCTCCGAAATCGTGCACGACGGTGGTTGTGCCGTCCGGCGAATCGAGCCGCACCACGCTGCATACTGGACTCACTGCCGCCGCGTCGGTTTCCATCAATCTCCTTTTGCTCTGTCCTGGTGATCCATCAGCACCGGTGTCGCGAAGGACAGAATCGCGCGTCGTCGCACCGGGACGCACTGTGGATTCCAATGCATGGAACTCCGCTCACGAACCATCTATGGCCGGGCACCGATCAGCATCATCTGCAACTACGGCCGTACCGCCCTAACCCGCTGCACCGCAGCGGTGTCAGCAGATCCCTACCCGGCTCCCACCTCACATCTCCTTCGGAAACCAGTGCATACGACCTTGAGTTAGGCGTTCGAAGACCTCACGTTCGACCAGAGCGCCCGTCGCCCTAAGAGCGGCGTCGTGACGGCGGTCGACGTCGCCGACGCCAACCGCAGAGATCGAGATAGCACCGACAGCAGCGCCATTGACCATCAACGGTACGGCTGTGCATGCCAATCCTGGCTGCACCTGACCGCACTGCCGCGCTACTCCGGCGCGGCGGACCTCTGCGAGCTCTCTGAGGAGCACAGCAACATCTTTGATCGAGGTAGCGGTCAGCCGCGGCATCGGGTCGGGCAGGGTCGCGCGGAGATCGGCGGGATCCTCGAAGGCCAGCATGGCCTTGCCCAGCGCCGTGCACTGGGCAGGGAGCCGCCCGCCGACACCGAATAAGGGCGACCAAACGCGCTGCACTGACAGACGTTCGAGAAGCACCACCTCATGTTGCCGCAGGACAGCTAGATGCACATTCTGGCCGGTCTGCCGGTGCAGCGCGGCGAGGTGGGAACTTGCGGCATCACGCATACTGCTCACCGGGCTTGTGACCCCGAGGCGGAAGATCTCGATACCGATCTTGTAACTGCCTCGATGGTGCTCCACTGCCCCGAGCTCGATCAGGCGCGCCAGCAGGCGGTGGACCGTCGACTTCGGCAATCCGCTCGCGTGGGCAAGCTCGGTAAGCGTCATGACGCGCTCATTGAAGTTGAACGCGCGCAACAGGTCGAACGCCTTCGTCAAGATCGACGGAGGGGCATCAGCGTCCGAGACGTCTTCGCGGACGGGTGTTTCGGCGGGCTTCACTGGACGAGATGCTAGCCCGAGCGGGGGCCCGAAATCTGGCTCGATTCCGCCGGGCGGAACAGACATTCACGGCCGAGGCTCGTCGGTCGCTATCGTGCGGGCCGATGAAGGAACAAGAAGACTCCGCGACCGGTATACAGGTGATCGACTTTCATGCTCATATCTATCCTGACGGAGTCCCCGACTTCTACCAGTTGACCGGCGACGCTGGCTGGCCCACGCTTGTAACCGGCAGCGATGAAGGTCTGATTTTGCGCGGCGGCAAACCATTTCGGCGTGTGAAGCCTGCGCTCTGGAATCTGGAGTCCCGACTCGGGGAACTCGATGCCGCCGGCATAGGAGTGCAGGTGGTGTCACCGGTTCCGGTGACATTGGCCTACTGGGCGGAGCCGCGTGCGGCCGGGCGCTACTGCCGCGCCGTGAATGACGCCATCGCCGTAGAGCTGGCCAACAGCCGTGACCGGCTACGCGGGCTAGGTGCCGTGCCCCTCCAGGATGTGGGTGCCGCAATCGCTGAACTCGAACACATTGTCAACGACCTGCGCCTCGAAGGGGCAGAGATCGGCACCGTGATCGAGGGACGTGAACTCGACCATCCCGACTTCCGACCATTCTTCGAAGCAGCTGAGCAGCTCGGCGCGGTCTTGGCCGTTCATCCCATGGACGGCGGAACGGGTGTCATCCGGCGGGAGGGCCAGCCTTTTGATTTTGGGATCGGAATGCTCACCGACACCGCACTGGCAGCCGGAGCTTTGGTGTTTGGTGGCGTCCTGGACCGTCATCCCGGCCTACGTATTTTGCTCGCCCACGGGTGCGGAAGCTACCCGTGGGTGTACCCACGGCTCCGTCTGGGCAGCCAGATGGTCGACGGTCCCAAACCGGAGCGACTCGATGAGCTCACCCGCGCACTATGGGTAGATTCGCTGGTCTTCGATCCGGTGCACTTGGGTCTGCTCGCACATCGATTTGGCGCCAATCACATCGTGATGGGCAGTGACCATCCCTTTGTGCCAGGCCAACTGACTGCGGTACCACAGCTCGTACGCACTGCCGCCGCCACCGGAGCTATTACCGAAGCGGACATTGCGGCCATTCTGTCCAGCAATGCACTTGACTTGCTTACCGGATGCTGATTGATTGACACGACCGGTCAGACGAGCACATATACCGAATCGTCCTCGATCTCCACGACATAGGTACTCAGTGAGCGAGTGGCCGGAAAGCACAGCGCCTTGCCGGTGATGACGCAGAAGCGCGCCATATGCAACGGGCACATCACTTCGGTACCCTCCAATTCGCTGTCAGAGCCGAGGGACCATTGCTCATGCGTGCAGCTATCGGAAGTAGCATAGAAATCACCATTATCGGTGCGGTACAAAGCAATCGGCTCCTCGCCGGGGATGGTCATCGACGAGCCCTTCGGCAAGTCATCGACGCGGCACGCGAATCGTCGGTCCATGTGAGTGCCTCCTTGTGCTCAGGCGGATCGGTGGGGAGTCCACGGCCAGTACCGTGCAGTGGCCCCGCCATCGACGGTGATATTGGTGCCAGTGACCATTGCCGCCTCGTCGGAAGCGAGATAGACGACGGCGCCGACGTAGTCGGCAGGGGTGGGCAGCCGCGGCATGGGTATCGATTCGACGAAGTCCATCGGATAGGGCTGAGGGTTCGCTGACATCGCCGCCAATAGCTCCGCCGCACGTTTGGGGTCTGTCGGCAAGGTCGCCGTTGGCGTGAAGTTGTTGACTCGAATGCCGTACTGCGCCAGCTCCATTGCGGCCGAGCGGGTGAAGTTGATCAGGCCGCTCTTGCCGGTACAGTAGCCGATATTGCCGGGTTCGCCCTGCCACGCGGCCGTGGATAGGACATTGATAACGCTCCCGCCGGCGCCCTGACCGATCATCGCGGTGGCGACCGCCTTCGTCAGGAGAAATGCTCCGCTGAGAATGATATCGACCTGGCGCCGGAACTCTTCAACGGTCGCTGATAGTAGCCCTTTGCGATTGAACCAGACGGCGTTGTTCACCAAGATGTCGACATGCCCCCATGCCTTGGTCGCGGCGGCGACGACCGCGTCGGCATGGCACGCATCGGTGACGTCACCCGCGACGGCCAGTGCTGCGCCACCCGCTTCAGCGATCGAGTCGGCACATGCTTGTGCTGTGCGCTCGTCGAGGTCAGCGCACACGATTGCGGCGCCCTCAGCAGCAAGTCCACGCGCAATGGCGCCCCCGATGTTTGGGCTTGCACCCGTGACCACGGCAACCTTGCCGGCTAAGCGGCCCGTCATAGGATGATCGATACCTTGCCGTGCGGGCGAAGCGCATCCAGGTCCAGTACGGCTTTTCGCACGACGAAACGGAATCCGAGGGCATCGTCGGGAATCAGGACATGCCGGTAGGCACCCACATATGTATCGATGGTCTGATTACGCATCCGGAACACCGCGAAGTTGGCGTGGACCAGAAGTCCGTCGCTGTCATGCCACACCTGGATGTTGCTGAGGATGCGGCGCGTGCGCGATCGGGGATACTCGGCATGGGCGGCCCGGGTCAGCAACGAGTTCACCCGCTGTTCGAGCAAGAACCGGTCATCCTGGATGAGGAACAAGTCCCTTGTGGGATCGCCGTCAGGCTTGTCCGTCGAAGGCACCAGGTACCGCCCACTCGGATCGAAGTAGCGCAACCATTCATGTAGTTGCCAGCGATCGAGCAGATCCGCGTCTAGATATAGGAACCGCTCGACGGATCGAACAACGCTGTCGGCGGCCTCTCGCATGGACGGTTCGATATCGGTCTCAGTCATGTCATTCTCCGAATCATCATTTTTCAAGCGACATTTCGGTCGCCTCGAGCGACAACCGCAGCCGCGGCGGGCTGCAACCGCGGTTCTCGAGCGGTGTGGTGTGCCGATCAGCGCGGCGTGCGCCTCAGGTGTGCGCGGCGTCAATCCGGCGACCGAGAAAGACGCGATCGATTGGATCGTGTTCCTCGACAGGTAGCCGCTCACCGGTGATCAGCTCGTTCCATCGCCGCCACCACGATCGCATCTGCAACTCGTCAGACCCGACCGCGACAGGATGGTTCATACCACGCGAAATGTCCGACCAAGGCATCTCTTTGATTGCCGCGAAGCTGCGCTGGCAGCTCTCCAGCGCTTCCACATCGTCAGGAGATGCCAAGCCGCCCGGGCCCCAGAACGTCAGGAAGTTGTCCAGTCGCTGCCGGTGCAACTCCTCCCCCTCCTCCGGGGGCACCAGCTGCCATGCGTTGACTTCAACGTAGTCGGGCGCAATGGGTTCGATAGTGCGGATGATCACGCCCATCACCAAGTCGATGATCACCAGGTTGGGGAAGATGACCAGATTTCGGCTGCCCGTCATCCGGTCGACCCATTCCTCGCCATAGCTGCTACGGAACCGGTCGAATCGGTCGTCTCTTTCGCGTTGCCCGGCTTCCGATAGTGGGCGACCGAACAGCGCACCAGTTGAGGGCCCGCCAGCAGCCACCGCATGGCCGTTGCCCAGGTCGATACCAACGGACTTGTTCAGGGCCGCGACATCGACCGCGCCACGTGCTGCAAGGACCATCTCGAAATAGCGCTGGTGCGTTGACACCGCGTGATAGCCGTCAATGCTGTTCTCCACAAGGAGCTTCCAGTTTGCCTTGATGGAGTATTGGTGGCTGCCATCGATCACCGTCATGCCTACCTCGGACTGGTCGGCAACCAAGTCGAGGTACTCAGCGGCCTCGGCGAGGTGTTCACGCAGGTCGATGCCTTCTGGGTCGAAGCTGACGAAGACAAACCCGCGGTAGGTGTCCACCCGCGCGGGCGCAGAGAGATTGGGTCGGTCGAACTCGGCTGAGTACGCGTCCTCGCCCGGGATCGAGACCAGTCCACCACCAGTCGAGAAACTCCAACCATGGTAGAAGCAGGTGAGAAAGCGCGCATTCCCGGCATTTTCCCGACACAACATGGCGCCGCGGTGCGGGCACGAGTTCACCCAGACACGAATGTTCCCCTTGGCGTCTCTGGCGAAGATCAGCGGACGTCCTCCGACAGTGCGCGTCTTGAAGTCGTTGGGCTTCTTCAATTCGGTCTCATGGCCGAGATACAGCCACGTCCTGTCGAAAATCCTCTCTCGTTCGGCGGCCAGCACATCCTGCTCCACCATCGCCCTGCGGTTCACGAGAAAGCGGGGCATCGTGCGATCATCGATGACATATTCGGACATCGGTTTCGGCTCCTTCCAGGCTGTTGAGACCAAGGGTGACTCATTTCGGAGTCACGCGGTATGTCCGGGTTCCGTTCGCTGGAAGTCAACGGCTGGCGTCACGGCATGCCGCAATTCGCAGGCAATCTCGAGCGCCAAGCAAGCGTTGCCGGTGTGAGTCGAGGCATCACATGGTTGTTGAGCCACTCGACGGTGCGCTGCCAGCTGTCGAATGCCGCGGCATGCGAGAGGGCGTCCTCAATGTCGTGGTAAAACTGCCGCGGCAGATCGGTATACCCGATGACGTCGGTGTAGACCGGCGCTTGTGTTGCCCAGTTCTGAGCGAGTCGCTCCAACGCACCACGCTCGGGTCCGGCTGGCGAGACACACGTCAGGCCCAGCCAAGGTGTAAGCAGAGCTGCCATCGCGTGGCAGGCCTGTTCCCGCTGATCGGCCGCTCCCAGATCCACGACGGTCACGGCGGCACCAAGCGCGTAACGGCCGGCAGCGCGCAACGCGCTCTGTGCTGCAACGCCGTAGCCCAGGATTCCGATCTGCTCGAGCTCCCAGTGCCATTCCCCGAGCCGCCGCAGCAACACGTCGACAGTGGCGTCGTCTTGGGCCGGAGGTCCCGGCGGAATGCCCACAGCCAGCGACTCGTATCCGTGCTCGGCGAGCGCGTTCATCTGCCCGTCGACGTCCATGAAGGTGTCGGCATCACACACGATGAGCACGGCACCACGCGGGAACGGGCCGAGGCAGATCTCGGCAATTGGCACCGTACACGCGGCGGCGACCGTCAGATCATGCCGCCGAGGCTGCAGCCGCGGAAGGCCCGCAACCGGGTCGTCAGAGATGCCTGCCATGGCTAGCAAGCATGCGACCGCTCCGCCCGGGCCACCATCGCACGTTCCAGCCGCTGGAACCAGTGATCCCCGTCCCAACCGGCCGAGTAGCCGGCATGCGGTCGCACGACGATGCCGAGCCCAAGCGGATCGACGTCGAAATACGTTGCGATCGGGGTACGAACTGGGACCCTCTCGTCAGGTCAGTCGACCGTGCGTAGTTCACTGCGACGCACTTTGCCAGTCTCGGTGCGAGGCAACGCATCGACGAAGTCGACGATCCTCGGGGCCGCATGGTGGCCGAGGCGGTCAGCGACCATACGCCGAACGTCTTCGTCGACGATATCGGCTGGGCTGGAACCGTTGAGCACGATTACAGCGCGAACGACCGAGCCACGAGCAGGATCGGGAGCTCCCAGGACGGCAGCCTCGGCGACCCCATTATGAGCCATGATGATGTTTTCGACCTCAGCGGGTCCGACGTTGTAACCGGAGGTGACGATGAGATCGTCTTGTCTGCCGACGAACCAGTAACGGCCCTGCTCATCGCGGCGGAAGATATCGCCGGAGAGGAAGTAGTCCCCGCGCCACCGCTCCGCCCAGAGTTCGTCCTTGTTGCGGTAGCCGGTACAGGTCTGATACCTGGGGCTGCGCAATGCAAGGATGCCCTGTTCACCTTGGGGCACGCCGTCCTCGTCGACTAAGGCGACGTCGAGTCCAGGCATCACCGAAGCGAGCGAACCACCGACCACAGGCCTTTTATCGTGGGCGAGATTTCCCAGCACCATTGCCATTTCGCTTTGCCCGAAGCTATCCCGCAGGTCGAATCCCGCGAGGTCACGCCAAGCCCGCACCAGTGGTGCATCCAATGGCTCCCCAGCACATGTCGCCGAACGCAGCGAGCTCGGCAGCCCCGTGGATTCTGCGACCGCAACCAAACGACGAAACGCGCTGGGAGCCGCGGCGATCACTGTCGGTCGGTGCTCGGACATGGCCTGCAGCCAAGCCTCCGGCTTGAACTTGCCCGTGTAGATCAGCACCGTATGCCCCAGTGCCATGACACCGAAGCCCAATGCGTACAGGCCGTAGGCCCAGCCGGGGCTCGCCCCGCAAAATAGTAGATCGGAGTCTTCGAGGCCGAGCACGTGTCGGACAAATGGTTGCAGGGCAAGGACAGTGCTGTGTGGCATCATGCAGCCTTTGGGCGCGCCAGTCGTCCCGCTTGTGTAAAGCAATGTTGCGGTGTCAGACGGTGCCGTCACGACCATGCGATGGTCGGGCTGCGTGGATTGGACCTCCTGCCAGAAGTCGCGATCACCGCTCAACCTACCGACACCGCCGGTGGAGGTAACCGTGTAGATGAGCGGATCGCAGTTGGCAATCGCCAATGCCGCGGTCACTCGATCGCGCAGAGGGGGGTCGACAACCACAGCAGCGGGCTGGCTACTGCTGATGCGCTCAGCCACTGCCGACGGGCCGAATCCAGCGAACAGCGGTTGAAAGATCAATCCAGATCGCCACGCCGCGAGTGCGGTGATGTAGGCCTCCACGCGTGAGCCCAACAGGGAGGCTATCCGCTCCCCCGGTCGGATGCCTGCCGCTGACCAAGCCGCTGCCAATCGCGTTGCTTTTTCGGCTAATTCAGCGAAGGTCCACCGGCTACTCGTGCCGTCTGGATGGCATTCGATCAAAGCTACCCGCTGGCTATCGCCCGACCAGCGATCACAGGCCTCGTGGGCACTGTTGAGGCCTCTGGAAATCGGCCAGTCCAACCGCTCTTCGGCCCGACGCCAAACCTCCTCGCTGGGCAGATCCCGCTCGATGAGCAGGTCATCAGCCATTGAATTAGTTCTGCCGGCGGGCATCGCGACTCCTCTATTACGTTGCACCCAAGCCGCTTTGTTTATGTACGCCGACGCGGTGGTGCAGGTGGCCATCGTTTCCATCTGTGGGACTTGACAGTCCGTCGTCAGCCGCATCGCGCCCGATGCGGCGTGGAGATCTGTCAAACATCTGCGAGGCGGGGGCCGGCCTCGCTGAGGAGAGTGTGTGCGGGCTGACGTGCGGCAATCGCGCGACGGCAGGACATCAGCGCTCGTGTGTCATCGACCGCAACGGCGCCGACAAGCGTACCGGCATGATCGGCGTATACCGCAAGGTAAGGGCCCTGTCTGACTGCGCCACGCTGACAGGTCAATTCACCCAGTGCGGGACGCCCGATGATCTGAATACGCCGCCCGTACTGATCTGACCACACATACGGCAGTTGTGGCGCCGGCGCTGTCGCACCGACAATGGTCGCCGCAACCAGCGCGCCCTGCTCGCCGGCGTTGGTCCAATGCTCGATCCGCAACTCGCAACCATAAAGCGGGTGGTAGCGCAATGCCACGTCGCCGGCGGCATAGATGCCAGGAAAGCCGATCACACGCAGGTTGGTGTCGCATTGGATACCGTTCTGGATAGGCAGTCCTGAACCGCGTAGCCATTCGGTGCCCGGCTCGGCGCCGATCCCCACGAGAACGAGGTCGGCGGGAAGGCACCTGCCGTCGGAGAGGCGAACGCCCTCGACAGCAGACGAACCCAAGAATCCAGCCACACTCGTACCCGTGTGTACCGCGACACCGTTCATTTCGTGCAGACACGCGATCTCTGCTCCCACGCATCGACCTAGCAAGTGCTCCAACGGCGTCTGCTGTGTTTCGACGATGTTCACGCTGCAGTCGTATTTCCTTGCAACGCTAGCAAATTCGGCGCCGATGAATCCGGCCCCCACGATCACGACGTTCCGGGCTGCGGGCAATGCTGCCCGCAGCGCGCGCGCATCGCGGGCCTGGCGCAACGTGTAGACACCCGAGAGTGCTTCAGTTCCCGCTATTCTCCGCGGCCTGACGCCGGTGGCTACGATAAGAGATGTGTAGGCCACGTTCTCATCGGCGGTGCTGACAATCCGCCGTTCTGGGTCGAGCGCGAGGGCGGTCGTACCAAGCCGCAAATCCACGTCCAGCGCGGACAGCTCGTCGGCCGAGACCAGCTGAACCGGTGTCGGTATGCCGTCCGGAAGAAGCATGCCCTTGGATAAGGGCGGCTTGTCGTAAGGAGTCTCGGACTCAGATTCGACGACGGTGATCGCACCGTCGTAGCCGTGGGCCCGCAGACCCATTGCGGCACGTATGCCGGCCACCGAGGCACCGACGATTAGGACCGACATCGTCACCTTTAGCCGAAGTATGCGAATGCTTTGTTGGAATTGAAGATCTCGGATTCGACGAAAGTGCTCCACCGCAAGGGCAGGCCTAGTTCCGACATCGCACCCAGCAGGCAGAACCAGTTCAGTATTTCGTGCTGCCCCGCGCCGACAACCTCAGCAGTCGTCGTGGCATTCCACGCGTCATAGTCGCCGGCGATCAATGCCGCGTAGAGGCGACGGTCCGCGGCGGTATCAGGATGGATATGCCAATCCTTGTCATTCAAAAAGGCGTGTGACCAGCTCGACGAAGCAACCATCGCGACCCGCTGATCGGTCTCGGCGACCGATCGAGCGATCGCCTGACCGAATTGGAAGCAACGGCGTGGGCTCGGACCGGGTGGATCGAGTACATCTTCACGAGCGATTTCAGCGAATCTGGCCACCCCCCCACGTCGGACGATGACGTGCTCGCCGTAGCAGTTGACAGCGATTGGCACGATCGGATACGGGAACTTCCGACCGGCGTTCTCGTAGTCCAGAAAGGTCTGGGTGTTGGCGAACGAGTGTGGGAAATGGATGCCGGTTCGCGGCTGGTAGGAGTACGCGCAGTCGATTCCGTCGGCTAGCACCTCGGTTGCCAATTTCTTGGCGAAGTCGGGTGCCCCGTGCATGGTGTACGTAGTGTCGTCGGGCAGGCCCCATACGTTGGGCGCCCCGACACGCCGCAACACTCCGAACGGCTCAACCTCGACGTCGCTGTAGGCCAGGACGCAGAACGGCGGCACAACCTCCTCACGAAAATTCTCGTACTGATCATCTCCCCACACGATGATCACGTCGGGCCGGAACTCGTCGATCTTGCTACGGCAGTAGGCCAGTCCGTCGAGTAGCTCCTTACGATGCTGGGTCGCGGCGGCAACTCCTTCGTCGTCCGACCATTGCCTGCGAGCTTCCGCCGACCAGTTGTTTGGGTCCTTGCACTCCTCCGGTATATCGGGATCGGTCAAAGTCATGCGCAAGAGCAACGACATTTGACTATCCGGACTCAGCAGTAGGGGGTAGTGGGTCATGCCCAACCCGATGACCTCGGCCATTACTCTTCTCCTGACACCCGTTAGAGCTGGCCGGCGAGGAACGCTCGCGTCGCAGTGACGAATCGCGTCTGCTGCTCGATCTGCGTCCAGTGACCGCAATGACCGATCCCGTACAAGCGGGCGTTAGGGAGGTGCTCGAAGAACCAGGCGCCCGCCGCGAATGGCACGAACCGGTCCTCGCGGCCGTGGATGATGAGAACCTCGTTCTCGATTGCTGCCGCGTCCTGTTCGCTCAGCGCCCATGGCCGCGTCGGGTCGAATCCGTAGAAGGTCGCCGTGTGCGAGCGCTGGACCTCGGGTCGAAGAGCCTGCGGCATACGGGCTTCGGCGATTGTGCGCAGCCTGGACCCGAAAGCGGCCGGGTCGTAGACGAACGCTTCCAGCATGGCGGTGAGTGCGTCGGTGGAGGGGTTGGCGTAGAAATCGGACAGTCCAGGCAATGCGGGCCCGGTGGGTACCGGTGCACCGCCCGCGCCCATCAGCACCAACTTGTCAACGCGCTGGGGTGCGTGTTGAGCAATGCCGAGAGACCACACACCACCCATCGAGTTGCCCACAAAGGTGGCCTTCTCGAGTTCCAGCTTGTCCAGCAGGCCAACCAGTGTCTGCACCCGCAGCCGAGTGAACTCGACCAAGCCCAATGGCGCCGGGTCGGGATGGCTCGAATCACCAAAGCCGATGACGTCGGGCGCCACGCAGTAGTATTCATCGCCAAGTTCGCCCAGCACCGCCTCCCAGTTCGACAGAGCGGTCGCTCCTGGCCCGGAACCATGCAGGAACACGACCGCGGGATTGGTGCGTTCACCGGAGTGGTTGACGTGGAATTCGTGTTCGCCCACCGCGACTTTCGTGGTGGTTATTGCTGACTGAGGCACTGGATCTCCTTCGACAGGTTCGCTCGAATCGATACTCGTCAGGCGCGATCCGCCCGGGTACCCGATGTTCCGACGACCGGAACATCGACGCAAGCCGCCGATGGCGATCAAACCTGTGCTGTGCGGGCGTTTTCCAGCCCCTGGCAAATGGGGTTGACACGATCGTCGGCATGAGAGCAGGTTCAGGACCGTGAGCGTTGAAGTTCCCGGCGAGTCAGTCCGCGGCGTCGCGTCGGTGTCGGCCCCTGCACCGCCGGCCGACGGCATAACTGTCGAACAGATGCGGGCGCTACACGAGGCGCAGTTGCAGTCGTTCCTGCACGACGGCCCACCCGACGCCGACACCCGGCTTGATCGACTCGACCGGCTGGCTACGGCGGTGTCTCAGAATGCCGAAGACCTCGCCGCCGCCATGAGCGCCGACTTCGGGAACCGCCCCGCCGCAGGGGCGTTCGGTCTCGAGGTTCTCTTGCAGCTCGAAGAGATCAGGATGGCGCGGCGCCAGTTGAGGAAGTGGATGCGCCCGCGCCGCCCGCAGCCCCGCTACATGCGTGCGTTGGGCATCGATGCCTGGGTGGAGCCAACACCGCTGGGCGTCGTGGGGGTAATCGCACCGTGGAACTTCCCGCTGGGTCTGGCTGTCCAACCGGCGGCCTCAGCCATTGCCGCCGGCAACCGAGTCATGATCAAGCCGTCCGAACTGACTCCGCGCACCGCGGAGGCCATCGGGACCGCCTTGTCCGGGTATTTCCCCGCCGAGGAAATCACGGTGATCACTGGAGGACCCGAGGTCGGAGCGGCATTCAGCGCATTGCCGTTCGACCACCTCTTCTTCACTGGATCAGCGGCGGTGGCCAAGCACGTCCAGCGCGCAACTGCCGACAATCTGACTCCACTGACTTTCGAGCTGGGCGGCAAGAACCCGACAGTCGTCGCGTCGGACGCAACGCTGCCCCATGCTGCTTCACGAATCATCAAGGCGCGGATGATCAACAGCGGACAGATATGTCTCAGCCCAGACTACGTGTTCGTGCCGACCAGTCAGCACGAGCAGTTCGTCAAGGCGCTACTGGACACCGCGTCCGCCAAGCTGCCGAGTTTCGGCGAGCACCCCGATGTGTGCACCATCATCAACAATGACCACTACCGCCGGGTGATGGGTCTGGTCGACGATGCGCGCCGGCGTGGCGCCACGGTGCATCAACTACTGTCTCCAGGCGATATAGCGCCTGCGCCGGCGACGCGCCGCATACCGTTGACCGTCATTACCGGGGTCACACCGGATATGGCAGTAATGAACGAGGAGATCTTCGGACCTATCCTGCCAATATTGACCTACACCGATGTGCAGGAAGTGATCGATTTCGTCAACGCACGCCCATGCCCACTCGGGGCCTACTGGTTCGGTCCAGATTCAGCGGATTTTCGCACCTTCGTCAAGCACACGCGGACGGGCGGGGTCACGCGAAACGACTTCGCCTTGCACGCCGCCGTACCCGGGCTGCCGTTCGGCGGAGTCGGCCAGAGTGGGTCGGGTTACTACCACGGGCGCTTTGGTTTCGACACGTTCAGTCACCTTCGAGCAGTTGCAGTCTCACCAAGGTCGTACAGCGCCATATCCGCGCTCAGCCCCCCCTTCCGTCCAGGCCTCACCGGTGGCTTGCGGCTCGCGAACCGGCTCTGGGGCGCGTCGGTCGCGCGTCGGCTGCGACGTACGTAAATCCTTGCACCGGAGCCGATTCCAGGGACTGGAATTTCCGGTGCGGTGCCGATGGCGGATGTTGATAGCCTGGCTCGGCTGTGTGAGCGCCTGCCCCCGAGACGCATTGGCGTGAATCCGATGGCCCGCAAGGAAGAGGAACCCTGGATGAGCACTGAAATCGCATTGGTCACGGGAGCGGGATCCGGCACGGGACGGGAGTACACGAGGCTGTTACTGGCCGAGGGTTCCGCCACTGTCGTCGCGGTGAGCTTGCTCGCCGATGAACTGGCAAGTTTACAGGCCGAACTCGACCCCGACGGTCAACGTCTGGTCATTCGCCAGGCCGACCTCAGCCGACCACGGGCCGCTGAGGATTTGGTGCAATGGTGTGACGACCAGGGCTTTGAGGTCGGCACGCTGGTGAACAATGCCGGATTCGCAGTGTACGGTGCACCAACCGAAGTGGACCTGGAGCGCGTCGAGACCATGATCGGCCTCAACGTGGTGACAACTCTCAAACTCGCGGTCTTGGTGGGCAGGCGCATGAAGCGACGCGGAACGGGGCGGATCCTGATCATGGGATCGACAGCAGGACTCGCTCCGACGCCACGTCTCGGGGCTTACTGCGCCACAAAGGCATTCACCAATAGCTTTGGTTGGTCATTGGCATCTGAGCTGCGCCGTTCGGGTGTGCAAGTCACCGTGGTCACACCAGGGTCGTTCAACTCGAAGTTCGCCGCGACCGCCGAGGTCACGCACAACAGCTTATTGGGTCGGCTCTACGCCCACGAGCGTCTCGACGCCACGACCGTGGCGCAACGGGGCTATACCGCGCTGAGACGCGGCCGATCGTCAGTGACCGTTGGCTTTTCGGGGTACCTGGTGAGCGCGGTCAGCCGACTGCTACCACCGGCAATAACCGCGCGCACCTTCCAGCTGATCTGACGTATCAACAGGCCACCGGCCGGGCAATCTCCACGCGGGGCCCGGTCGGTCGTGGCGCCGGCAATCGCTGGAACTCCAGTCTCACCAGATGATGGGTAATACTCGTGGTCCTCTGGCCAGGACCCCGCCCACGACCACTTCAGCTTCGTCTGCGATACGAAACGTCGGGATACGGGCCAGAACCTCTTCAATGATGATCCGCATCTCGAGCCTGGCCAGATTGGCGCCGAGGCAGCGGTGTATCCCGGTGCCGAATGCCAGGTGGTTGTTGCTGGGCCGGTCGATAACCAATGTGTCTGGCTCGGAAAAGGCATCAGCGTCTCGATTGGCACTCGCCCAACTCAGCAGCACGCGATCGCCTGGAACAAGGTCGACGCCGCCCACAGTGACCTCCCGTGTCACCGTGCGGGCGAGATTGGGCACCGGTGGATCCAACCGCAGCACCTCTTCCACGGCCTTCGCGATAGAGGCCGGTTCCTCCCGCAGCCGTTGCTGTGCAGCGGTGTCACGAGCCAGATGCAGCAGCATCGACCCGACCGCGCCGGTCGTTGTCTCATGCCCGGCGATCAAAGTGAACAGGGCGAGCCCGATGGCATCCTGATCGGTGATGGTCGCGCCGTCGATCTGCAATTGGCTCATGAATGTCAGTAGATCGTCCTGGGGCTCGTTCTTGCGCATGGCGATCTGCTCCGCCATGAAAGTGAACAGCCACCCCATTGCCTCGATGTTGGCCGCGGAATCACCGCGCTCGGCTGCAGTCACCAACTGCTCAGCCATGGCGCGAAACACCGGCCAGTGCGACTTGTCCAAGCCGAGCAGCTGAGCGATGACGATGGGCGGAATCGGACCGGCCAGCTCGGCGCAAAGGTCGGCACACCGCAGGTCGACGATTGAATCCAGCCGCTCGACAACCATCCCCCGGATGTCGTCCTGCAAAGCCATGAGCCGACTCATGGAAAACCAACCCTGCAGCGGCTTTCGGAACTGCGAGTGTTCGGGCGGGTCCAGTTCGATCGGCAGGAAGGGCAATGGGTTGTCCACGCTGGGTATGACAATGCCGCCTCGTGAACTGAACACATCGGTGTTGCGGGCGGCCTCGCGAACATCGTCGTACCGGCTGATCAGCCAGTAGCCACCGTACCGGTCGGCGTGTGCGACGGGGCACTCGCTCCGAAGTCGTGCGTAGACAGCGTGTGGATCGGCGACGAACTGCTCGTCAAGCACGTCAAAATCGGACTTCGAGCCGGGAGACACGCCTGCTGTCATCGGTGTTGTCCTTTCCCTGCGCCATGCCATGGACCGACGCAGCTTAGGACGGGCCCCACCGGCACACCTGCTGCGAGTTCCGCAGAACAGAACGGCCACTGCGGGCGGCTTCATCGGATGGGCAATTCCATTCGCCGGAACTGTGCCTTCGCCGACGGGTTCGCACTGGCTCACGATGGCGAAATCGCCCCGATCTCAAGTCGTGGCAGCACGAGACCGAGGACGATATGATCGCCAAATGGCCTGGTAGACGCCAGAGTTCGGTGACCGGCGCGCCGGAAGGCCGAAGCGCCGCGGTCGGCGACTATGACATCAGGGTGGAGGCACGCCGCCGGGGCTGGACTGAGATTCTCTGCTGCTGGGGATTGCTGTCCCCGCTTGGGGACCATGCAGTGCTGATGAAGGCCGTGCATCCACTTGATGTCGTAGTGCGCAGACGCGGCCAGGTTATTCACCGCGATGGTCCGTATTACTGCGAGGCCGAAGCACATCGAGTGCAAGCGGCGACGTATCTGGCTCTTTGGTGGTGGACGATCATTCACCGGCATCTGGTACCGCGTACAACAGCCACGATCACGTGATGTCGATCTGGCGCGACTTCACCTTTCCGAACGTCGATGTCATCGATGAGGCATCGGTGCGCCAACTGATATCGCCCAACAAGTCTCGGTTAACCGCACGTCTCTCCATGCCGCCCCAACTTGTCCTGAATCAAGGTTCTTCCACCGATTTCTGTACATGTCCGAACCATCGACGTAGGATTTTGTCATACGGCAAGTGCTGCTGGTGTGACTGATCGCTCTACGTCGAGGTAGGAGGCACTCTGATGACGGTCGGAGTTGAACAGGACGAAGAGGTTGGACCTGACACGGGACCGTCGTCGATCGCCAAGGCGGTGCGGGTCTTGCGCTCCCTCGCCCAGGCCGGCGGCCAGGCCGACGGCGTCACCCACATCGCGGCTCTCGCCAACCTGCCGAAAAGCACCACCCACCGAGTGCTATCGGTTCTGATCGGCGAGGGCCTGGTCAGTCGTTGTGACCAGCTTTACAGGCTGGGACCGGGCTGGTTTGAACTGCAATCTGTGCTCAGTTCGTCGGAATGGCAGAGGTTGGCTGGTCTCGCGGGTAGGCCGTTGGCCAAACTCTTCGAAATGACCGGAGCTACCGTACATTTCGCCGTCCTCGACGGCGAAGACGTACTGTATCTGGAGAAGTTGACAGCCCGCGGCGGCACCGCGGTCACGACGAGGGTAGGCGGACGCAAACCTGCCCTGTGTACGGCGCTGGGTAAGACGCTACTGGCCCACTCGGATCGCAGCACGCTTCACTCGGTGCTGGCAAAACCGTTGCCAGTTATGACGCGTCATTCCATCGCCTCGCCGCGCATGGCGCTCAACCAACTGGAGAAGGTCCGGCAGACTGGTCTCGCCTTCGACAACGAGGAAGTCCAACCCGGCGTGTTCTGCGTGGCGGCACCGGTACTGCAGTCTGGACGGGCGATTGCCGCGGTGTCGGTGACCAGGGTTGGAGGCAAGCCGACCCTTCAAAGCGACAGCCTGGCCGTGCGCCGAGCCGCCAGCGAAATAGTGTCTTGGCTCAATTGACGGTTCCGCAGTTGCTCTCGATCGCAAGCACCTGACACGCTAGCCCGTCGCGAACCGCGGCGTTGTCCGCCCGACCGAAATGGTCCGCACCGCAGGACTGCGTCCGCACCCATTGACCCGCCACAACTGAGAGAGTTCGAAGGATCTCGTAGCCCGCCGCTTCAGCTATGCGGAACAACAGAGCAACCAGCTCACCGGCACCTGGCATCCTGCTCCAAGCACGGGTGGGCGGCTGGGCAACTCTCGTTGGTATTTTTGTTGCGTGACAAAATTTGGTGAGGATGCGGAGATGACTACGCCGACGGTGGGAACCATTACCAAAGGTCACCCCGGCACCGGGGACCGCTTGCTGCGCGCTGCGCTCGAAGCCTTCGCGACCGCGGGATTCGAAGGCACCTCGGCCCGCCAGATCGAACGCATGGCCGGCGTCGAGCGCGGCCTTGTCGGATATCACTTCGGGACAAAGCAGGAGTTGTGGAACCGCGCTGTCGACGCACTCTTCGAGCAGTATGCGACCGAACTCGAAACGTTGCGCATCGCATTGCGGGATGTCTCAAAACGCGAGCGAGTGTCGGCGATGCTCATGGCCTACGCACGGTTCAACGCACGCAATCCCCAGTTCTACCGGATCCTGGTCATCGAGGGTCACGTCAAAAGCGAACGCAGTGAACGATTGATCCGACACCTCAGGCGTGCGATGAGCGTATTCAGCGATCTCGCCGAGTTGTCGGGTCCCATACCGGTCGAGACCGCGATCCGGTGGCTTCAAGTAATCGGTGCGGCAGGTGCGGTGTATTCGCTGTCGGCGCTGACCGAACCCACCTTCGGCGCGCGCATGGAGGATGCCGCATTCGTGGACCGGTTCGCCGCTGCGCTGACCCGCATCGCGTTGGAGGAGTCAGCTCACACAAGCGCAGCGCAGGACCCCGAAGAGGAACTCGTGATGTTCTTCGGTGCCGCCGGCGAGTAGGTGGCTTAGCTACCGAACGCGTTGCGCAAGAAATGGTTCGCACCGCCTGGCGCTGGCAGCATCGCGTCACGTATCTCGCGACCGCTCCGGTGCCTTGGTCCAACAAGCCCATCCGTCTTTCCGACACCGGCCTTACGCGCCCACAAAGCCCGCAATGTCGTAGGCACGCGAATGTTGGTGCTCGTCAACACGACCGCAGGCAGGAACGACCGCGGGAAGCGCGTGGCAATCAGGCCCGGTTCGGAGTGGGTTTGCGTAAAGCGGCGGCCCGTTCGCGTAGTGCAGGCTTGTCGACTTTCAGGCTGGGGTTCAGGGGCAACGCATCGACCTGTACTACCGCTCGAGGCACTTTATGGTTGGCCATCTGCGTGCGGCACCAAGCGAAGAACTCCTCGACGTCGAGATTAGCCCCCGGGGGGGGCGACGATAAAAGCAGCGGTGACCTCGCCGAGGCGGGCGTCGGGCATGCCGACGATGGCGACATCCTGCACGCCAGGATGGGTGCGAATAGCGACTTCGACTTCGGCGGGGTAGACATTGAACCCGCCCACGATGACCATGTCCTTGCTGCGGCCGGTGATTCGCACGTAGCCCAACTCATCCACGGTGCCGACATCTCCCGTATCGAGCCATCCATCGGCGTCGAGGACCTCGGCAGTGCGCGCGGGATCTCCGAGGTAGCACTTCATGTTGTACGGGCTGTGTACCAGCAATCGCCCGGGCGTGCCCGGTGGGAGCGAAGCGCCGCGTTCATCGACGACTTTCAGGCGTATCTGCTCGACGACCTTGCCCGCGGTACTAGCTATCAGTGCGGGAGTGTCGGTGATGGTGGTCAGCGCAACGGGCCCGCAGGCCTCGGTCAATCCCCAGCCGGTCAGGACGTGTCGGAAGATCTTCTTGGCGAACAGATTGACGATCAGTTCCTCGGGCACGACGGTGGATGCCACAAACGCAACTCGCAACGACGAGAGATCCCGATCATCGGCGGCCGGGGACAGCAGAGCATCGAGGATGGTGGGTGGCCCTGGCAGGATTGTAATCCTCTCGCGTTCAATCACATCCAAGATGTTGGTAACGCTGAACACCGACTCCAATACGAGGGTGGCTCCCACGATGATCCCTGAGTGAAGGCCGCCGCGTAACCCAAAGGTCGTCGTCAGCGGAATCACCGTCAGGTTGCGGTCGCCCGCCGTCAACGTCCAGGCTGTGCTCAACGCGGTGGTCGCCCGGATGACGTTGCCGTGTGTCTGCACTACTCCTTTGGGGAACCCGGTCGTGCCCGAGGTATACACGACGTCACTCATATCGTCGGCAGTGACCGCTTCGGCGCGCGCGAGGATCTCCGATTCGCTGATCGCCGCACCTTTTCGAACAAAGTCGTCCCAGGACAGATCCCCATCGGCAGCTCTGCCCACCATGACGACCGTGGTCAGCGCATCAAGGTCGGGGGCCGCCAGGCGCAGCATTGCGGGGTAGTCACCATCGAGGAATCCCGTCGAGGTGAACAGTGCCACCGCTTGGCTGTCGCGAATCAACTGCGCGGCCTCGCCGCCACGAAAGCGTGTGTTGATCGGAACGCAGACTGCACCAGCGGTTGCGGTCGCGAGCGCGATCACACACCACTGCCAGCAGTTCTGAGCCCAAATAGCCACCCTGTCCCCGGGGGCGACGCCCATCCCGATGAGTGCGCGTCCGGCCTCCAACACGGCCCGGTCGAGGTCACGGTAGGTCAACCGCACATCGGCATCGACAATCGCCTCCACGTCGGGATGACGCGCGGCGGTTGCCCGCAATGTCGCGGGGATGGTACTGGGCAGATCACTGATCACGGGGATGACGCCTCCTGAGCTTCCCACGAGGAGAGTTTGGCTGTGGGCCACCGGCTACCTCACAACGGGGTACGGTCGATCGATCCTGGTCAACGACGCAGGCACATCGGTGTCCGCCGACCAAGTGCAGGTCAGCGACACGTACCCAGAAAGTGTGACCCCACGCACATCGCGACCATAGCGCCAGTTCCAAGCGCTGGAACTCGGCACGCCGGCCGCAGCTCTGCGACGCCAGAGCACGCCGGACATCGATGCACTGGTCGTACACACGCATCATGGTCAACGGTCCGCGCGGGTTTGGGGTCTCGAATTCGTAACTCCCCCGTATGCCGGAAGACCGACGAGGAAACACGTCGGGCCACCGATCGCGCGACGACCGTGACTCGTAGGGAGCGAACGTATTAGAGGACGTACAGCGAGCCAATGCCAACATGGCTCCCGATCGCCGAGAGGTGGTTGTCACCGATGATGAGATCTCCCTCCCGGTGGCCGGCTTCAGACCGGTCGACGGCCGGGAAAGGCCGACCCCGGATCGTGAGCATCGGCTGTTGAAACCGTGGCCGTCGGCGTCGCACACATTCGTGTGCCCGGCGGTGGTCGCGCCCGGTGCGTAGCGGTGAACGTCTGTCGCTTGCCAGGGTGATGGGACCACCTGATTGCCAGGGGGATGGGACCACCGTGGCGCGTTATTGAGGATGCTCGTCGGGGTGGTCTGGGTCAAGCTGGGCGGGTCGGGTGCGTTGCCGGTAGGACGGTCCTTCGACGACGAGGGTGTGGGCGGTGGCGGTGAGTCTGTCGATGGCTGATTGTGCGAGCAGGGTGTCGGCGGTCATGGTGAGCCATTCGGCGGGTTCTCGGTTGGAGGTCACGATGGTCGTCTTGGTGCGGTGTCGTTCGACGATGATTTCGTAGAAGTCGCTGGTTTCGGTGGCGCCGAGGGGCCGCAGGGCGAAGTCGTCGATGATGAGGACGTCGATGGTGGCCAGGCGGCGGATCTCGGTGTCGACGGTGTTGTCGAGGCGGGCGGCGCGTAGCCGGGTGAACAGTTTGTCGGATCGGGCGAACTGTACGGTGTGGCGTCGTCGAATTGCCATGTGTC
>NZ_SRLQ01000016.1 GCF_004745805.1 Mycolicibacterium sp. CH28
GCTCGGTGGTGGTGATCTCGTCCTGCACCGGCGGCGCCTTGACCGTCGTGGTCGGCGCCGGGGTGGCCAGGTTGTTGGTGTCGGTGCTGGTCACCAGCAGTGACACCGACACCACCAGCGCGATGGCGGCGACGATGGCGGTGACGCCGACGACCCACGGCCACTTGGGTGGGCTGGCATCGTCGATCAGCTCGGTGCCCGGCTCGTAACTGTCGTAGTCGTAGAGTGCCGGGTCCGGCGCAACGTACGGTCCGGCGGTGTATTGCTCGGATTCCGGCGCTGAATAGGCATGAAAGCCCGTGCCGGTATTGCTCTCGCCCCGGTATTCCTCGCTCGGCTGATCCGAGTGCTGACCGCCCGACTCCTCATCTGGCGGATTCGGCCCGCTCATGCTCGCCTGTCCTCTTTCGACTACATCACCGCAGCGCGCGGGCCAAGGACTGACACGCAGCACGCCGACGGCTCCCGTTGCCCTGGCGAAACCCTACCCAACCGGGCAGGCGAGGTTCGCACAGGACACCCGCGGGCGCCAAGTGATGCCTGGATTGTGACCTTCGCCGAGCGGATCAGTGCTTCTCGGGGCCGATGTAGTACTCGAACACCAGGCCCGAGACAGCGGCCAGCACGAACGCCACACCGGCGGCGATCAGCCAGGGCAGCCACAGCGCGGCGCCGACAGCGGCGGTCGAGAACGACAGCGCGACCAGGATCGGCCACCAGCTATGCGGCGAGTAGAAGCCCAACTCCCCTGCGCCGTCGCTGATCTCAGCGTCGTCGTAGTCCTCGGGCCGAGTGTCGAGGCGACGGGCCACGAAGCGGAAGAAGGTACCGATGATCAGCGACAGACCGGCGGTGAGCACCAGGGCCGTGGTTCCAGCCCACTCGATACCGCCGTGGCCGAAGAGCGCTGTTAACACGCCGTAGATGACCGCGGCGAGGACGAAGAACCCCGTGAGGATCTCGAACAGTCTGGCTTCGATATGCATCTGCGGTCCCCTACTTACTCGCCTGCGGGATCACTAGCTGGCCCCGACGGGTGTCGAACGGGCGGGTGCTGGTCGCGACCGGCGACTGGTTGATCGCCTGCAGCGCCTCGGCATTGGTCTTACCGGCAATGCGCTCTTGCAGGTAGGCCTTGAAGTCATTGGCGGACACCACCCGGACCTCGAAGTTCATCATCGAGTGGTAGGTGCCGCACATCTCGGCGCAACGCCCGACGAACGCGCCGGTCTGGTCGATCTCGCTGACCTGGAACTTGTTCTCCGAGTGGTTGGCTTCCGGGTTCGGGAAGACGTCACGCTTGAACAAGAACTCCGGCACCCAGAACGAGTGGATGACATCTGCGGAGGCGACCTGGAACTCGATGCGCTTGCCGACCGGCACCACCAGCACCGGGATCTCGTCGCTGGTACCCAGCGTCTCGACCTTGTCGAAGTTGAGGTAGGTACGGTCCTCGGAGTTCAGGCCGCGCACCGCACCGACGCGCTCCTCACCGTGGGCGTCGACACCTTCGGGTTTGGACACCATCGCGGCTTTGCGGGCCGGGTCGGCGCCGTCGTAGCTCAGCGTGCCGTCCTTGAAGTCGACCTTCTGGTACCCGAACTTCCAGTTCCACTGGAACGCCGTGACGTCGATGACGACCTCGGGATTGGGATCCCGGTGGGTCATCTTCTCCTGCACGACGACGGTGAAGTAGAAGAGCACTGAGATGATCAGGAACGGGATGACCGTCAGCACCAACTCCAGCGGCATGTTGTAGCCGAACTGGCGGGGCAACTCGTCGTCGCCCTTCTTCTTGCGGTGGAAGGTCATGGTCCAGAAGGTCATGGCCCACACGATGACGCCGACGACGAGCGCGGCGATCACGGAGCCGACCCACAGGTCGCGATTGGCGTGTGCTTCGGGGGTAATGCCCTTGGGCCAGCCCAGGCCGAGCACTTCCTGCCAGCTGCACCCGCTGAGGGTTAGCGCCAGCGCACCGAAGGTGACGGCTAGCGCCAGCACCCGGAAGCGGGAACCGCGGGTCTTCACTTTGGCGCCTCCTGTTTCAGGTCCAGCTCTTGGCCCTAATGAACCGCATTTTTCTTATCGCGGGAACTTTTCGCGAATCGAATACTACGCAGCGTAGACCACGAGGGTTCCCCAGGCCCGACACACCTCCAATTCAGGTGTCGAGTCAACGATGTCGCCACGATCCGGGGTGATGGACGGCAGACGAAAACGGGGTGTGGCGCGCTGTCGGCAGCCCCTACCGGTTACGGCATACTAGGGCCGGTGTGCGGACTGCTGGCCCTGGTTATCGATCCGGCAACCGGCGTCAACTCCGAGATGGTCGAGGCGGTGGCCGGCGCGTCGCACCTGATGCGTCACCGGGGTCCAGACGAACCCGGTACCTGGTCGGACGAACGGGTCGTCCTGGGCTTCAACCGGCTGTCGATCATCGACATCGCCCATTCCCATCAGCCGCTGCGCTGGGGACCGCCCGACGAGCCGGACCGCTACGTGCTGGTGTTCAACGGCGAGATCTACAACTACCTCGAACTGCGCGAGGCGTTGCGGTCCGAGCACGGCGCGGTCTTCGCCACCGATGGCGACAGCGAGGCGATCCTGGCCGCCTACCACCACTGGGGTGTCGAGTCGCTGACCCGGCTGCGTGGCATGTTCGCCTTCGCGTTGTGGGACACCAAGACCGAAGAGCTGTTCTGCGCCCGCGATCCATTCGGCATCAAACCGCTGTTCATGGCGACCGGCTCGGCCGGCACCGCCGTCGGCAGCGAGAAGAAGTGCCTGCTGGACCTCGCCTCCGAGCTGGGCCTGGACACCGAGATCGACGAGCGGGCCGTCCAGCACTACACGGTGCTGCAGTACGTGCCGGAACCCGAGACGCTGCACCGCGGCATCCGCCGGCTGGAGTCCGGGTGTTACGCGGTGATCCGACCCGGCCAGCGCCCCCAGGTCAGTCGTTACTTCGTGCCACGGTTCACCGCGCGCCCGTTCACCGCGGGCAGTGAACAGGCGAGATACGACGAGATCACCGCGGTCCTCGAGGACTCGGTGGCCAAGCACATGCGCGCCGATGTCACTGTCGGGGCGTTCCTGTCCGGCGGGATCGATTCCACCGCGATCGCCGCGCTGGCCATCCGGCACAACCCTCGGCTGATCACCTTCACCACCGGTTTCGAGCGCGAGGGCTTCTCCGAGGTGGACGTGGCGGTGGCATCGGCCGAGGCGATCGGTGCCCGCCACGTCACCAAGGTGGTCACCCAATCCGAGTTCGTGGCCGCGCTGCCCGAGATCGTCTGGTACCTCGACGAGCCGGTCGCCGACCCTGCCCTGGTGCCGCTGTTCTTCATCGCCCGCGAGGCCCGCAAGCACGTCAAGGTGGTGCTGTCCGGCGAGGGCGCCGACGAACTGTTCGGCGGCTACACGATCTACCGGGAACCGTTGTCGCTCAAGCCTTTCGACTATCTCCCCCGACCGGTCCGCAAATCACTGGGCCGGGCGTCGCGTCCGCTGCCGGAGGGTATGCGCGGCAAGAGCCTGCTGCATCGGGGCTCGATGTCGCTCGAGGAGCGCTACTACGGCAACGCCCGCAGCTTCTCCGACGAGCAGCTCCGCGCGGTGCTACCGGGATTCAACCCGGCCTGGACACACACCGACGTCACCGCCGGCCTGTACGCCGAGTCGGCCGGCTGGGATCCGGTCGCCCGGATGCAACACGTCGACCTGTTCACCTGGCTGCGCGGCGACATCCTGGTCAAGGCCGACAAGATGACGATGGCCAACTCGCTCGAGCTGCGTGTGCCGTTCCTGGATCCCGAGGTGTTCGCGGTGGCCTCCCGGCTGCCGTTCGACCAGAAGATCACCCGCACCACCACGAAGTACGCGTTGCGCCGGGCCTTGGAGCCGATTGTTCCGGCGCACGTTCTCAACCGGGCCAAACTGGGCTTCCCGGTGCCGATCCGGCACTGGCTGCGCTCGGGTGAACTGATGGACTGGGCTTACGGCATGATCGGCACCTCGCAGGCCGGCGACCTCGTCGATATCGCCGCGGTGCGCCGGATGCTCGACGAGCACCGGGCCGGCGACAGCGACCACAGCCGCCGGTTG
Organism: Mycolicibacterium sp. CH28; assembly: GCF_004745805.1. Taxonomy (GTDB): domain Bacteria; phylum Actinomycetota; class Actinomycetes; order Mycobacteriales; family Mycobacteriaceae; genus Mycobacterium. Next base: position 4,111 of record NZ_SRLQ01000016.1, read on the forward strand.
TGGACGGTGCTGATATTCATGCTGTGGCACGCGATCTTCGTGGAGCACAGCGTGACGCCGGCGATCAGCGAGCCGCACTACCCGGTGCAACTCTAGGCAGACCGGCTCTAACCGAGCGCGGTCGCGATCTCCTCGGCGGCCGCGGCGCCGTAGGCGCCGGCGAGCCGGGTCTTGGCCACCGCCGGATCCCACGTCCAGTTCTGGGTGCCGGTGGTCTCCAGCACCAGCACCGCCACCAGCGAACCCAACTGGGCTGAGCGCTCCAGACCCAGCCCGGCACTGCGCCCGGTCAGGAAACCCGCGCGGAACGCGTCGCCGACGCCGGTCGGATCGACCTGGGCGGTTTCGGGGACGACATCGACATGGATGTTGGTGCCGTCGACGTCGATCAGGTCGACGCCCTTGGCACCGAGTGTGGTGACCCGCAGTCCCACCTGGGCCAGCACGTCGGCGTCGGTCCAGCCGGTCTTGGACAGCAGCAGGTCCCACTCGTAGTCGTTGGTGAACAGGTAGGTCGCACCGTCGATCAGCTGCTTGATCTGCTCGCCGGACAACCTGGCCAGCTGTTGGGAGGGATCGGCGGCGAAGGCCAGGCCGAGCTTGCGGCACTCGTCGGTGTGCAGGAACATCGTGTCGGGGTCATTGGCGCCGACGATGACAAGCTCGGGTGCACCGATCGCTTCGACGACTCCCGCCAGCTTGATGTTTCGCGCTTGCGACATTGCGCCCGGGTAGAACGATGCGATCTGGGCCATGTCCACGTCGGTGGTGCAGACGAACCGCGCGGTGTGGGCGGTATCGGAGATCAGGACGTTGTCGCAGTCGACTCCGGCGGCTTCCAGCCATTCCCGGTAGTCGGTGAAGTCCATACCCGCCGCGCCCACCAGGGCCGCGCTGCCGCCCAGCACGCCGATCGCGTAGGCCATGTTGCCGGCGACGCCCCCGCGATGCACGACGAGGTCGTCGACCAGGAAGCTCAGCGACACCTTGTGCAGGTGCTCAGCCAGAAGCTGCTCGGAGAACCGCCCGGGAAAACGCATCAGGTGGTCGGTGGCAATCGATCCGGTCACCGCGATGGTCACGAGCGTCCGCCCTTCATTCACTAGAGAGTCTAGGTAACGGTACCCGGGTATTGCTGGCCGTTCATTTCCGCCCCGGTGCGCTAGCCTGCGTACGAGAGCCGACTATATGGCCCCGGTTTCGGCCGCGCTGCGGCCGGGACCTGATGTTCGGGGCCCCGATGACCCCCAGGAGACATATCGATGGCTGGCCCGATTCCGCCGCACCAACAGGTCGGCGCCCAGGGTCAACCGGTTCCCGGCCAGCCGGCGTACTCGGAGCCCTACCCCGACGAACCGTTCGGCCGGGCAGCCTCGCCGCCCCCAGTGGGGCCCTATCCCGGTGTGTATCCGGGGGCGCTGCCGCCGCCGCTGCCCTATGCCAAGCCGCGCCGGCGCAAGGCGCTGTGGTTGAGCGGGTTGGCGCTGGTGCTGGTCGGGGCCGTGGTGGCGGCGGTACTGACGATTCGCACCGGGCAACCCGCTACAGCCTCGGGTGCCCCCTTCACCGAGTCGTCGACCAAGGCGGCGATCCAGAACTATCTGAGCGCGCTGTCCAAGGGCGATACCGAAGTCGTCGCGCGCAACAACCTGTGCGGCATGTACGACGGAGTGAAGGACCGCAAGTCCGATCTGGCGCTGGCTCGACTGGCCAGCGACGCGTTCAGCAGGCAATTCTCCGCCGCCGAGGTCTCCTCGATCGACGCGATCGTGCCGTGGTCGAACTATCAGGCCCAAGTCTTGTTCACCATGCGGGTGGCCCCGACGTCGGGGGCGCGCGGCGGTCGCGGCGATGAGCAGGGTGTGGCGCAGGTGCTGCGCCAGGGCAACCAGCTGCTGGTGTGCTCGTATCTATTGCGAACGGCCGCCCAGTACTAACCGGGCGGCCATCCGTGGGTCGAGCGCAGATTCAGTTGAACGAGTCGCCACAGGCGCAGGAGCCGGTGGCGTTCGGGTTGTCGATGGTGAAGCCCTGCTTCTCGATGGTGTCGACGAAATCGATCGTGGCGCCCTGGATGTAGGGGGCGCTCATCCGGTCGACGGTCAGAGTGACGCCGCCGAACTCAGTGGTCAGGTCGCCGTCCAGGGTGCGGTCGTCGAAGAACAGGTTGTAGCGCAAGCCGGCGCAACCGCCCGGCTGGACGGCGATCCGCAGCGCCAGGTCGTCGCGGCCCTCCTGGTCCAGGAGCGCCTTGGCCTTCGCGGCAGCGGCGTCGGTCAGGACCGCGCCGTGGGTCTCGGTCTCGGTCGTGGTCGACTGATCGGAAACAGTCATTGCGGTCTCCCTAAAGCAGATGTCTGTGTGGGTTGCCGTGAGGTATTTAACCCACCTGGTAAACGGTACCTTGTCCGGCGGCTATTCCCGAGTCAGCCAGCGCAAATCGGCTGCGGTCACGCGAGCCAGCCCGGCCAGCTGATTGGCGGCGTCGTCGATGGCCAGCTGCACCGATCCGGCGTGATCGGCAATGGCGTACGCGGCGACGATGCCGGCCTCGGCCAATGCGGCCGGCTCGAGGGTGACCTGCCCGGCCAGCACCACCACCGGGATACCCCGCGGTGCGGCCCCGCCGGCCAGCGCGCTGACCACCTTGCCGTGCAGCGACTGGTCGTCGAACCGGCCCTCACCGGTGACGATCATGTCGGCCGCCGCGATGTCGTCGGCCAACCCGGTGTGTTCGGCGATGACGGCCGCGCCGGATTCCCGTCGAGCGCCCAGCGCCAGCAGGGCCGCACCCAGTCCCCCGGCCGCGCCAGCCCCCGGCAGCGGGCTGACCGTGTCGCCGGCGAGCGCGTCGAGCCTGGCCGCCCACGCCGTCATCCGCTGCTCGAGGATCTCCACCGTCGCCGGGTCGGCGCCCTTCTGCGGCCCGAAGATCCGGGCGGCACCCATCGGTCCCAGCAGCGGATGTTCGACGTCAGTGGCGGCGATGAGGTGGATACCGGCCAGCTTGTCGCGGGCCTGGGCAAGCCCGCCGAGCGCCTCGATGAGCCCGCGCCCGCCGTCGGTGCACGAGCTGCCGCCCAGACCGACGACGATGGTGTCCGCGCCCGCATCCAGCGCGGCACCGACGAGTTGGCCCACCCCACGGCTGTGCGCGGCGACCGCAGTGTCCGGGGTGGGCTGCCCGCCGAGCAGGGCCAGACCGCAAGCCTGCGCGCACTCGATGTAGGCGGTGGCGGTTCGCGGGTCATACACCCACTCGGCGTCGACGGCGCCGGTCAACGGGCCCGACACCCGGGTCTGCCGCAGTCCACCGAACCGGCTGGCCAGCACGCCGACGAAACCGGGTCCGCCGTCGGACTGCGGTGCCAGGGTGATCTCGTCAGCAGGCCGGGCCTGCCGCCAGCCCGTGGCGATGGACTGGGCGGCTTCGACGGCGGTCAAGCTGTCGCCGTAGCAGTCCGGCGCGATCAGCACCCGCATTCCTGCAGCGTAAGCCCGGTCACGCCGAGGTGCATTCCGAGCGGGCGACGTGGCGAAGTAACCTGACAGGCGTGAAGCTGCTGGGCCGTAAGAACGACGACGGTGACGCCAAGCAGGCCGAACCGACAGATGTCGACGTGCCTGCCGTCTCCGCCGGTACCACCGCGCCCAAAGGGCGACCCACTCCTAAGCGCAGCGAGACCGCCAAGCGCCGCGGGCCGGTCGCGCCGGCTCCGATGACGACGGCGGAGGCCCGCAAACGCCGCAAGGAGATGCGAGCCACCCTGACCAAGGAAGAGCGCCGGGTCGACAAACTCGAGCGCCGGGCGGCGATGAACGAACGCCGCGAGCGGATGATGGGCGGCGAAGAGGCCTACCTGCTGCCCCGCGACCGCGGCCCGGTTCGCCGCTACGCGCGTGACATCGTCGATGCGCGGCGCAACGTGCTCGGCCTGTTCATGCCCGCAGCGCTGTTCCTGATCTTCGTGATGCTGGCCGTCCCGCAGGTGCAGCTCTACATTTCCCCGGCGATGCTGGTGTTGATGGCGATCATGGCCGTCGACGGGATCCTGCTGGGCCGCAAGGTCAACAAGGCGGTCAACGCAAAGTTCCCGGACAACACCGAAGGTGGCTTCAAGCTCGGGCTGTACGCAGCGGGCCGCGCCTCGCAGATGCGCCGCATGCGCGCCCCTCGGCCTCAGGTCGAGCGCGGCGCCAAGGTCGTCTGAGCCGATTCCACACAGTGCGCACGCTGGTGCTCGGCGGGATCAGGTCGGGCAAGTCACGATGGGCGGAGACCGCGATCGCCGGCGATGTTGCGGTGCGTTACGTCGCAACCGGGCCGGCCGCCGACGCCGACCCGGACTGGGGACAGCGGGTCGCCACGCACCGCGACCGCAGACCCGACTCGTGGCAAACGATCGAAACCACCGATGTGGCAACGCTGTTGCGTGACGACGACGCCACCGCAACCCTGGTCGACGATCTGGGCGGGTGGCTGACCGCCGCCCTGGATCGCCGCGGCTGGAACGGCGGCTCGGTGGCCGCCGACGTCGACGATCTGGTGACAGCGGTCGACAGGTTCGCCGCCCCACTGGCCCTAGTCAGCCCCGAGGTCGGGTTGACCGTGGTGGCACCGACCGCTTCCGGCAGGCGCTTCGCCGACGAACTCGGCACACTGAATCAACGACTCGCCCAGTGCTGTGAGCAGGTGGTCCTGGTGGTTGCCGGGCTGCCGGTCTGGGTCAAACCGACGAAGGCTTCGAGCTGATGGATTTTCCCGAGGTCACACCGCCCGACTACCGGGCCGCCGCGGCGGCCCAGCGCAGGCAGGACATTCTCACCAAGCCGACCGGTGCGTTGGGCCGGCTGGAGGACCTCTCCGTGTGGGTGGCCTCTTGCCAGGGGCTTTGTCCGCCAACGCAGTTCGAACGAGCCAGGGTGGTGGTGTTCGCCGGTGACCACGGCGTGGCCCGGACTGGCGTGTCTGCCTATCCGCCGGAAGTGACCGCGCAGATGGTGGCCAATATCGAGGCCGGCGGTGCGGCGATCAACGTACTGGCCGGTGTCGCGGGCGCGACAGTGCGGGTGGTCGACATCGCCGTGGACTGTGCCGAACCAGCGTCGGAGGCCATCGGCGCGCACAAGGTCCGTCGCTCCAGCGGCAACATCGCCGAGGCCGATGCGCTGAGCGCTGACGAGGTGATCGCCGCGCTGGAGGCCGGCCGGCAGATCGCCGACGACGAGGTCGATGCCGGCGCCGACCTGCTGATCGCCGGCGATATGGGCATCGGGAACACCACTGCCGCAACAGCTTTGATAGCAACGCTGACCGACACCGAGCCGGTGGCGGTGGTGGGCCGCGGGACGGGCATCGACGACGCGACATGGGCCCGCAAGACGGCCGCGGTGCGTGATGCGATGTACCGGGGGCGGCGACTTCGTTCGGACCCGGTCGGGCTGCTGCGGACGTGCGGCGGGGCGGATTTGGCGGCCATGGTCGGCTTCTGCGCCCAGGCCGCGGTGCGGCGCACTCCCCTGCTGCTCGACGGCGTGGTGGTGACGGCGGCCGCGCTGGTGGCCGATCGGCTGGCTCCGGGCTCGCGGGCCTGGTGGCAGGCCGGGCATCGCTCCACCGAGCCGGCGCACACGCTGGCGCTGGCTCATCTGGAGCTGGAGCCGATCGTCGACCTCGGCCTACGCCTGGGCGAAGGCACCGGCGCAGTGGTGGCGCTGCCGCTGCTTCGCGCGGCCGTCGCGACGCTGGCCTCGATGGCCACCTTCGAAGCCGCCGGCGTCTCCGAACGCGCCCCGGACTGAGCCGTGATCCGTTCGCTGGCAACGGCTTTTGCGTTCGGAACGGTGCTACCCGTACCGACCCGCGGCGCGGGGGTCGGGCGGTCGACAATGACGGTCATGCCGCTGGTCGGTGCGGCGTTGGGCGCGCTCGCCGCGGCGGTGCTGTGCGCCGGCGGATGGGCGTTCGGCACCCACAGCACACTGGCCGGGGTGCTCGCCGTCGCCGCGACGCTGCTGATGACGCGCGGGTTGCACGTCGACGGGCTGGCCGACACCGTCGACGGCCTGGGCTGCTACGGCCCCCCGGAGCGGGCGCTGCGCGTGATGCGCGACGGGACGGCAGGCCCGTTCGGGGTGGCAGCTGTCGTCGTCGTGCTGACCGCGCAGGCGTGTGCGTTCGCAGAGGTGCCGTCCGGATCGACCGGGGTGGTCGCCGTCGTCACCGCGCTGACCACCGGCCGGGTGGCCGCGGTGCTGGCTTGTCGCCGCGGGGTGCCCGCGGCTGCCGGCAGCACGCTCGGCGGGCTGGTCGCGGACAGCCAGCCGGTCTGGGTGGGCCTGGCCTGGGTCGCGCTGGCCGCTGGGCTCGCTACGTTGGCTACCCTACGGCCCTGGCAGGGGCCGCTGGTGGTGTTGGCCTCGGTGGGGCTGACCGTGCTGCTGGTGGCCCATTGCGTGCGCCGCTTCGGGGGTATCACCGGTGACGTGCTGGGCGCGGCGATCGAGGTAGCGACGACTTTGACCGTCATCGGTCTGGCGATCCGTCCGTGAGCCTCGCGCGTTCGACATAGATTTGTCAGAAGTCGGGGCACCGCGACCGGCCCCGCCGGGGCTTTTATGACATTGTCGTCAATCTTGCCTTTGGGGGTTGGTTGGATGGGCACCTCGGACGGCCCCCCTGATGCGCGGTGGTTCGAAGCGATCGCCAACGGCAGCACCACGGTGTTCTTTGTCCTGCGGGTCCAGCCGGACCTGGCGTTCGAGTACCTCAACGACGCCATCGAGGCTCAGATCGGCTGTTCGGTCGCCGATGGCCTCGCCGATCCGAAGTCAGTGCTCGGCCAGGTCGACGCCGACCACGCCGATCGGCTGGCCGAGGCGCTGGCGCTGCCGCCGGGGAACAGCACCGTCCTCGAACTGACCTGGCAGCACCACGAGGGCCGGCCGGTGCATGCCCGGACATGGGTGCGCTCGCGGGAGCGTGAGGACGGTTCGGTGGTGCTGGAGGGCAGCACGCGCGACATCACCGCGCTGCACGAGGCCGAGACCGAACTGCGCCAGTCCGAGGAGCGCTACCGTCTACTCGCCGAGAACGCCTGGGAGATCATCTGGACCGCCTCGGTGGACGGCAAGGTCACCTACGTCAGCCCCGCCGTGGAGCGGATGCGCGGGTACAGCGTCCACGAGGCCATGCGCCAGACGGTCGACGAAATCTACCCCCCGGACGCGGCAGCCGACGTCCGGAGTTACTTTCACAGCCTGCACGCCGCGATCCGGGACCACACCAAGCAGCTGCCGGTGCTGCGCGCGGAGTACGAGAGCTATCGCAAAGACGGGTCGATCATGGTCGGCGAGATGCAGGTCATCCCCCACCTCGATCAGGATGGGCGGGTCTTGGAGATCCTCGGCGTCACCCGTGACGTCAGCGAGCGCAAGAAGTTCGAGGCTGAACTGACCCGGCTGGCCGTCACCGACCCGGTGACCGGGGTGTGGAACCGGCGCCACGGCGAGGAGTTGTTACGCGCCGACCTGGTTCCGGCCGGCCGGCAGAATCAGTCGCTGTCGCTGCTGATGCTCGACATCGACTGGTTCAAGTCCATCAACGACAGCTACGGGCATCAGGCCGGCGACTCCGTTCTCGTCGAGATCGCGCGGCGGCTGGTGCGGAAGTGCCGCAGCACCGACATGGTCGCCCGTTGGGGCGGCGAGGAATTCGTCATCCTGCTGCGCGACTGCACATTGTGGGACGGGGCGGGCATCGCCGAGAAGATTCGCGCCGACATCGCGAACGTACCGTTCTCCGACGTCGGCACGGTCAGCGTGAGTATCGGTGTCGCCCAGCTCAACCCGCGCGACGACCTGACCTCGTGGGTCGCACGTGCAGACGGCGCACTCTACGCGGCCAAGCGCTCCGGCCGAAACACGGTGTGCACCGCGGTTTAGCGATACTCACACAGGTAGGCGGTCTCCACGTCGGCGCGCACCGCGAACCTGCTCTCCGCGGGAACGGTGAATTGCGTTCCCGCAGCGAAGGTTTCCCAGTCGTCACGGCCCGGCAGCCGAACCGTCAGCGCGCCGCTGATCACGTTCATGATCTCCAGCTGCGATGTCCCGAACTCGTACTCCCCCACCGCCATGACTCCGACGGTCGCCGGGCCGTCGGCGGTCGCGAAGGCGATCGATGCGACGTCACCGTCGAAGTACTCGTTGACCTTGAACACTGCAGCTCCTCCGGCGCTCGGGTGAGCCGTCAGACTACCGGGCCGCCGTGGATCGCTACGCACCCCACCTGAGCAGCGCGTCGTCAGCCGAGCCGGGTCATCCAGCCATGTGTGTCGGCGAAGGTGCCGCGCTGGATGCCGGTGAGCGTGTCGCGCAGCGCCATCGTCACTTCGCCCGGTTCGCCGTCGGCGACGGTGAACTCGCCCTCGCCGAACTTGACGTGCGAGACCGGGGTGATGACCGCCGCAGTGCCGCAGGCGAACACCTCGGTGATCTCCCCGGCTGTCACGCCCTTGCGCCACTCATCGATGTCGATCTTGCGTTCCTCGACGGCGTAGCCGGCGTCGCTGGCAAGCTGTAGCAGCGAGTTGCGGGTGATGCCGGGCAGCAGTGAGCCGGACAGCTCCGGGGTGACCAGGCGTGCCGAGCCCCCGCTGCCGAAGACGAAGAACAGGTTCATCCCGCCCATCTCCTCGATGTAGCGGCGTTCGATCGCGTCGAGCCACACCACCTGGTCGCAGCCGTGGTCGGCGGCTTCGGCCTGGGCCAGCAGCGAGGCCGCGTAGTTCCCGCCGAACTTCGCCGCACCGGTCCCGCCCGGGCTGGCGCGCACGTATTCGGTGGACAGCCACACGCTGACCGGTTTGATCCCGCCCTTGAAGTACGCACCGGCCGGTGAGGCGATGACCAGGTAGCGGTATTCCGAGGCCGGCCGCACGCCCAGGCCGGGCTCGGTGGCGATCACGAAGGGCCGCAGATAGAGCGACTCCTCGCCACCGGCGGGCGGCACCCACTGCGCGTCCACCGCGATCAGCTGCTGCAGCGATTCGAGGAACATCTCCTCGGGCAGCTCCGGGATGGCCAGCCGGCGCGCCGATGCGCGCAACCGCGCCGCGTTGGCCTCCGGCCGGAACGACACGATCGAGCCGTCGGCCCAGCGGTAGGCCTTGAGGCCTTCGAAGATCTCCTGCGCGTAGTGCAGGACGATGGCCGACGGATCCAGTTCGATGGGCCCGTACGGGATCACCTGTGCGTCGTGCCAGCCGAGCTCGTCGGTGTAGAGCACCGAGACCATGTGGTCGGTGGGATAACGACCGAAGCCGGGGTCAGCCAGAATGTTGGCGCGTACCTCGTCGCTCGCCGGATTCGCGTTGCGCTTAACCGTGAACTTGAGGGGGCCGTTGGTCATACGGCGATTGTAGACCGGGCCGCTAGCGAGTTTTGACCTCGACGAAGGGTGGCTTGACCACCTCGCACTCCAGCGCACGGCCGCGCACGTCGACAGTCACCAGAGCGCCGTCCTCGATGCCGGCGTCGGTGTCCACGAGGGCAAGGGCGATACCGACTTTCAGGCTCGGCGAGAACGTCCCCGACGTCGTGATGCCCACCGGCTGCGACCCGTTGAGCACGGTCAGGTCGGGCCGAAGCACGCCTCGCCCGGTTGCCCGCAGTCCGCGCAGCAGCCGGCGCGGACCGGCCTGCTTCTCGGCCAGCAGCGCCTCGCGCCCCCAGAACGCGTCCTTCTTCCACCCGATCGCCCAGCCGCAGCGGGCCTGCAGCGGCGAGATGTCAAGCGAGAGCTCATGCCCGTGCAACGGGTAGCCCATCTCGGTGCGCAGGGTGTCGCGGGCGCCCAGCCCGGCCAGCTGTCCGCCCGCAGCCTGCACCTCGGCGACCAACGCGTCGAACACCACCGGTGCGGAGTCCCACGGTGGCAGCAGTTCGAACCCGTGTTCGCCGGTGTATCCGGTCCGGCACACCCGCACCGGCACACCGGAGTACGTGGCGTCGGCGTAGCCCATGTAGTCCATCTCGGTGGGCAGGCCCAGAGCGCCGAGTACGTCCGCCGAGCGCGGCCCCTGCACGGCCAGAACGGCGAACGAACGGTGTTCATCGGTGATCGAAATACCCTGCGGTGCAGATTCTTTCAACGCGGCGACGACCGCGGTGGTGTTGGCGGCGTTGGGCACCAGGAAGATCTCGTCGTCATTGACGTAGTAGGCGATGAGGTCGTCGATCACGCCGCCGTCAGGGGTGCAGCACAGCGTGTACTGCGCTTTGCCGGGCCCGATCCGGCGCAGGTCGTTGGTCAGCGCGGAGTTGACGAACTCCGCGGCCCCCGGACCTACCACCAGCGCCTTGCCGAGATGGCTGACGTCGAACAGACCGACCGCCTCGCGGGTCGCGGTGTGCTCACCGACGGTCCCGGCGTAGGCCACCGGCATCAGCCAGCCGCCAAACGGCGCAAATGTGGCGCCCAGCTCGCGGTGTTGGCTCTCGAGGGGCCCGTGCAACAGCTCGGAATTGTCGGTCACGGCGAACAACATTAATCCCCCATCGTTAGGGTTGATCCTCGTGAGCACCCAACCCGCTTATTCAGCCCCCACCGTCAGTGTCGCGACATCCCTGCCCAAGCGCGGCATGGGATCGGCCGTGCTGATCGTCCCGGTCGTCACCGGCTCGGACAACAGCGACTCGCCGACGGTCGTCGGCGGCCCGTTCCTGGACGCCGAGGCGATCGGCGAGATTGAGGTCAGCCTGCGCGCCCTGGGCGCCAAGGCCGGAGCCGAGCAGGTCACCCGCCTGCACGTGCCCTCGCTCGCGGTCGGCAGCGTGCTGGCCGTCGGCCTGGGCGCCCCGCGCGACGAGTGGCCCGCCGACCTCATCCGGCGTGCCGCCGGCGTGGCGGCCCGGTCGCTGTCCGGGGTGGAGGCCGTCGTCACGACACTGACGGAATTGGACCTGGAGGCCGCCGTCGAAGGCCTGATCCTGGGCGGCTACCGGTTCACCGAGTTCCGCAGCGCCAAGACCGCGCCGAAGGAGCCGGCCCTGGCCAAGATCACCGCGTTGAGCACGGCGTCCGGCGCCAAGAAGAACGCCGCGCGGGCCGCGGCCATCGCCACCGCCGTCGCCACCGCCCGCGATTTCGTCAACACCCCGCCCAGCCACCTGTTCCCGGCCGAATTCGCCAAGCGCGCCAAGGCTTTGGGCGAGGCGACCGGCCTCGAGGTCGAGGTGCTCGACGACAAGGCACTGGCCAAGGCCGGGTTCGGTGGGATTGTCGGCGTCGGCAAGGGTTCGGCGCGCCCGCCGCGCCTGGTGCGCCTGGCCTATCGGGGCGGCAAGGGCCGCAATCACAAAACCGTGGCGCTCGTCGGCAAGGGCATCACCTTCGACACCGGCGGCATCTCGATCAAGCCGGCCGCCTCCATGCATCACATGACCTCCGATATGGGTGGGGCCGCCGCGGTGATCGCCACCGTCGTGCTGGCGGCCCAGCAGGAGTTGCCCATCGACGTGATCGCCACCGTGCCGATGGCCGAGAACATGCCGTCGTCGACCGCACAGCGTCCCGGCGACGTGCTGACCCAGTACGGCGGGATCACCGTCGAGGTGCTCAATACCGACGCCGAGGGCCGGCTGATCCTGGCCGATGCGATCGTGCGGGCCTGTGAGGACGACCCGGACTACCTGATCGAGACGTCCACGCTGACCGGCGCGCAGACGGTCGCGTTGGGGGCGCGCACGCCGGGGGTGATGGGCAGCGACGAGTTCCGCGACCGGGTGGCACGGATCTCGCAGGCCGAAGGCGAGAACGCGTGGCCGATGCCGCTACCCGATGAGTTGAAAGATGACCTCAAGTCGACAGTGGCCGACCTGGCCAACGTCAGCTCGCAGCGATTCGCCGGCATGCTGGTGGCCGGGGTGTACCTGCGCGAGTTCGTCGCCGACAGTGTGCAGTGGGTCCATATCGACATCGCCGGGCCCGCCTACAACACCTCGGGTCCGTGGGGCTACACCCCCAAGGGCGGCACCGGGGTGCCGACGCGGACGATGTTTGCGGTCCTGGAGGACATCGCCGCGAACGGGTAGCCGCTGCTCAGACGGTTACGTAGGGATCGTAGAAATCGACGGGCGACCGATCGGGGTCCTCCCGAGTAAACGTTGAGACGGTGAAATCTCCGACGGGCGTCATGATTTTCAACGAGGTCACGTCACCCGACGCCGTGGCTACGACCGAGTGTGAAAGCCCGAAGCCGGTGTCACCCAGGTAAATGAAGTTGGATATCGAACCAACCCCCGGGACGTCGGTGCCCTCGACGACGTTCGTGACAAGGATTGCTTTGCTATAAATGCCGAGCCAGTCCCATTGGCTAGACACATCAGCATCGACGGTCCCGATCAGGTTGCCGTTCGAATCGAAAATGTCGAACTGCTGATGGCCCTGGACCTGCACTTCCCTGGGCGGCAGCCCGTTCACACCGCTGACTATCAAATCGGAAGCGGCAACGAAAACAAGGCCACTGGGGGTTGATAGCGAATGGCCCGTCGGCTCTGATGACGCATCCAGATAATCCTCGGCAACTGTGGTGGCCCCGTCGGGAGTCACTCGTATCACCGAGATCACGTCACCGGATTCCGAGGGCATCGAGGTGTACAGAACGTAGTTGTCGTCCGAGCCCTCATAGATGACGTTGTAGACCGTGCCGACCGTCGGGACCTGTCCAGCGTCGGTCCCGACGTTGGTTCCGTCGTTGGAGGTGACCTGGATTGCTTCGGTATACAGGCCGGTGATGTCCGAAGTGACCGTAAAGACGCCCTCGAAGCTCCCCACTACGTTGCCGTCCGAATCGTAGATATTGAATACCTGCGATCCCTGAACGGTCGCATAGCCAGGCAGTATTCCGCTTATCCCGGTTGTGGTTTCGCCATCAGGATCGGCCGGAGCGATGTAATAGCCGTTCCCGAGACCAATGGCTCTGTTGTCCACCGTATGGTCGGCGATACCTTCCGCCGCATCGAACGACAGGGGAATCGAAATGTCCCCGAACGGGGTCACGATCTTGAACGAGTTCACGTCGCCGGAATCCGTGGGCATCGACGTGTAGGTCCAGCCCCAGCCGGCAACTTTGAAGGTCGCGATCAACGAACCGACCGGCGGAGTTTGTCCGGCGCCGGTACCCACATTGGTTCCGTCGTCGGCGGTGACGAGGATTTCGGTGTAGGGGTAACCGTTGCCCCTGCTCACGAGGGCGTCAAAGCTCCCCACCGTCTCACCAGTACTCGGGTCGACGATATCGAAGGACTGTTCCCCCTGAATCAGGCTCGGCGCGCCCGGCAGATACGTCCACGTTCCATAAAATGACGTGATCACTTCGGTGGAACTGGGCGCCAGGTTGTAGCCGTTCAGTTGAAGCGATGTGGTCACCCCCGACACGCTGTTCTGCGCAAAGGTGGCGACAGAAACGACCGCGGTGAACGCGGCCTCGACCACAGTGGTGAGGGCGAGGGTTACGAGTTCTGCGGTCGTGGTCAAGTTCGACCTGGCCGTGTTCAAGCTCGCCTCGACGGCGGTTGCGGTCGCGGTCAAATTGGTCTCGAGCGCCGTCGCGGTCGCGGCCAACCTGGTCTCGATCGCCGTCACGACTGCCGTCAAACTGGCCGTGGCGGTCGTCTTGCTCGCGTTTGCCGTCTCCGACGCGGTCGATTCCGTCGCTGTCCCCGTCGTCTGCGTTGCCGTGGTACCGGTCGTCTCCGTCGAGGTCGAGGTCGAGGTCTGGTCGGTACTGCCTGTCGTGTCTGTTGCGCCTGTGGTGGCGCCTTTCTTCCCCCGGGCACTGTGCCCGGTTGAGGATGTCGACAGGGTCGACGACGTGGTCGAAGCAGCCGTGACCGACTTCGAGGCTTGAGTGCCGGTAGAGGAACTCTTTGTGGTGCGCGAGCGTGCGCTGCCCCCGGTCGCCGAGTTGCTGGCCGCCGACTTGGACGAATCCGCAGAACCAGTATCCGCCGAGGCGACTGCGCAGCCCGTCAAGACCCCGGCGCCCACCCCGCAGAGGACCGCGAATGCTCCGACACAACCGACATATCGGGCAGCGCTCACCGTCTAGTCCTGTTCAGCAAGGGCAGCGATATCGCGTTCGCCTGCAACCGATTTCGGATGGCCGGGTCGCGGAAGGCGGTAGGCATCGTAGACGAACGCGAGGTCTTTGCGAATGCGGTCCGGGTCGAGGCCGAACCGATCTGGCGAGTGCTGGTGGCGGCTCTGGTAGTTGCGTTGCCGCTCGGCCTGTGCGCGCACTTCCTCCTGAAAGGCCGCGGTGGGCTCGATCTCGAGGAAGTCGAGGATGCGCGCGATGGTTGGTTCGAGGTCGTCCAGGAGGTCGGTGTAGCGCACTACGCAGAGGTTGCGGTCCGGAATGAGACCGGCCGACTGCGCCTCGTGAAACGTGCTGAGCATGGCGCAGGAGGCCTGGTAGAGGTTCTCGATCCAGCGCTGCTGATCCTCTTCGCTTGTGCGGTTCCACACGTCGTAGCCGTTCTCGAGCACGCTTGCCAGAAGCGACATACCCGACGGTATGACTTCGACCGGATCGCGAATGATGTAGACGAGCTTGCAGTCGGGGTAACGCTTGAGCACTTCCTCGAGCCGGAAGGTGAGCATGCTGGTCTTGGCCAGGATGCGGGTGCAGCGCTTGTACATCAGGTTCCGTCGCCAGCACGCCTCGTAGTAACGAAAGAAGCGGTCTCGATCGCGTTGGGGCACCGCGTCGATGCCGAACTCGCGCTGAGACAGCTCGCTGCCCCAGGTGTCTTGCCAGGCAAGGAAATACGCCCACGCGAAGGGGCCGTCGAGGGTCCGGAAGAACCACGCTACGTCGTCGGTCTCGATACCACGCAGGCTTGTGTCGTGTACGTCGGACGCGTGGTAACGCGCCGGCGAGAGCCGGTCCAGGCGCGGGACGATGCGGCCGAGCAGCTTGCGAGCGGTGATAGCGGGAAAGAGCATCTCCCACAGTTCGAAGGCGGCCATCCCACCGGCGCCCAGGAGCAGTCGGTGCAGGAATGTGGTGCCACTGCGGGGGTTGCCGATGATGAAGATCGGCCGGTCGATCGGCTGCGCGCGGTGGCGCGGGTAAACCAGGTGGTCGAGGCCGAGGGTCGTTGCAGAGATCGCCTGCCGCACCTGGAGCAGCACAAACGCACCGAGCGGCCGAAACCAGAAGCCGAACGTCTTGGTGATGATCCGGTAGAGCCGCAGATGCTTGCTCATTCCCCCTCCCACACCGCGGCGGCGCCCACGATGGTGAAGCCGGCTGCGGCGCTCGCCAGAACGATCTTGTCGCCGGCCTGCACGGCGGCATGCATCAGGCGGTAGTCCAGCGCGAGGACCCACGAGGTGCTGGCCGTGTTTCCGAACAGAGCGTGTGTGTGCACCCCCGCCTGCGGACGCGCACCGAGCTCAGCCAGAACTCGCTCCACCACCGCCTCGCTGGGTTGATGAAGGGCGTAGTGGTCGACATCCTCCGGTGACCAGCCGACGTCGGCGAGAAGGCGCCGGAGCTCGGGCGGCACGTGGACCGCCAGCGCAAACAGCTCTTTCGACTGCGACGTGAAATGCCCATCGACCGGCGCCCGGCAGAGGGCGTAGTGCTGGGAGAGTGTCTTGTGGACCAGCCCCTCGAGTCGCGCCCCACCGCTCGGCAGCGGCTCCCGGGTCAGAAGAAACGCGGCGGCGGCATTGCCGAGCGTCAGACCGGCGACGTCGGCGGCGACGTCCTCGAGTGACTGGATGTCGTAATTGATTCGGTCGCGCGTCATTTCACCAGCGCAAATAAGCGCCGTTTGGAGCTCGTCGTGGAGAGCGAAGTAGCCGGCGGCGACGTGCAGCGCCTCGATGAGTCCGGCACAGGCGCACGTCACGTCCAACGCGTGCAGCGGCTTCGCGCCCAGGCGCCCAGCCACCTCGGCCGCGGTCGCCGGCTCGAATGCGTCGCGGGCGATCCCGCCGTAGATCAGGAGGTCGATATCGGTCGGCGCGACGCCGTTGCTCTGCAGGCACGCGCTTGCCGCGCGGGCGGCGAACTCGCCCGGCGACAGCGCGGTGTCCGCTTCAAGGTAGCGAGTCTTGCTATTACATCGGTCGAAGACGTAGCGGATGGTCTGCTCGATTGGCTCCCATTCGGCGGCCGGCCCGCGGAATGATTCGCGCACCCGCGACAGCACCTCATCGTTGTCGACCGCCGCATCCGGGATCACAGTCGCGGGACGTGACAGGTAAAGGCGTGGAATCGTCATGAGCAATAACCCCCGTATCAAGACCGTGGTTCGTAGTCACCGATGAGCGTGCGAGCCCGGTCACCGTGTCGGCACAGCACTGCAACCATGGATCGCTGCCCGACCTAATTCTTGCGTCGATTGTCCAGAACGTAGCGGTAAAACACCTAGAATTCGATCAGAGATCGGCTTCCGAATGTGAGTGGGCGTGCGGATCCGTGGCCGCTGCTACCCCGCGGGTCGGCCATAACCGGCCCAAAATCCTTCGGCTGCAAGTGATTTTAACGGCTCTGGCTCCAAACGTGGGCTCGTTTCTCGCACCCGCGCTATGGTATCGGCCAGTTACTGTGCGCTTGCTGTGCCGTCTGTGTGACGCACTTATGAGCCAACTGCCGATCGTTGAACCGCTGCCGGTTCGCTAGACGACTTTGCCCCGCGCGGCGCTCCGCAGCACTTGAGGAAGCACCCGTGAAGTGCCGTAGAGCAGGTAGGCCTCCGGGGTGACGGGCCGGATCGGCGTGTTCTTCTTGACCGCCGACACGATCGCGTTGGCCACCTTGTCCGGGGTGTAGCGGCGCAACTCGAACATCTTCTCCAACTGTGCACGCCGGCCCGCCACGACGGCCTGCTTGCCTGACGGGGCGTGGATGTCGGTGGTGGACACGATGTTGGTGTTCACCACGCCTGGGCAGATGGTCGTCAGACCTATTCCCGCAGAGTCGAGTTCGGCGCGCAGGCAGTCGGAGAACATGTAGACCGCGGCCTTGGAGGTGCAGTAGGCGTTGAGCGACTGCAGCGGCGCGTAGGCCGCCATCGAGGCGACGTTGACAATGTGGCCGCCCGTGCCGCGTTCGACAAGGCGACGCGCGAAGGACCGGCAGCCGTTGACCACACCGCCGAGGTTGACGTCCAGTACCCGGTCGAATTGCTCGGACGGGGTGTCCAGAAACGCTCCGGCCGCGCCGATACCGGCGTTGTTGACGACGATGTCGGGCACACCGTGGTCGGTGCACACCTCGTCGGCGAACCGCTCGACGGCCTCGGCATCGGCGACATCGAGCAGGTAGGGATACGCCACGCCGCCGCGCGCGCCGATTCGGGCCACCGTCTCCTTGAGGCCTACCTCGTCGATGTCGCTGACGACCAGCTCGGCACCATCTCGAGCGAAGGCCAGCGCGGTCTCGCGCCCGATGCCGCTGCCCGCGCCGGTCACCGACACGAGCATGTCGCCGAAGCGCCTTCGGGGCCGGCCCACCTGGGCGCGTAGCAACGCCCGGGCAGGCGGCTTGCCCTCGAGATGTTCGGCCAACTCGGTGACGGCCGTGGCCAGCACCTGCGGATGAGAGAACGGCGACCAATGCCCGGCACGAATATCGCGCCGCCACAGCCGCGGAGCCCAACGGTGGGTGTCGTCGTAAACATAGGGGCGCACGTAGGGATCGTCGAGGTTGACGATCAGCTGAACCGGCACGTCGACGCGGCGATCGGACCGAACCCGGGCCAGCGAGCGAAAGAAGTTGGCGCGGTAGATCTTCAGGCCGTTGACCGCGTCGGAGGTGAAGGTGTCGCCGTGATGCACATGGTCGGCGGGGATTCGCCGGGTCAGCACGGGCCGCAGCCGGGTGGCGCCGGCACGCATCAGCGCCGGGGCCAGCACCGGCACCGAGAAACCCGCCATGTAACTCAGGTGCGCAGCCTGGGAAAGCGCGCGAGAGAACAGTCTCGGCCGATACGGCCGTTTGAGCCCGTCGCGGACGTAGCGGCTGAAGTGGTCGGCGCAGGGACCCGACAGCGAGGTGAACGAGGCCACCCGGTCGACAGCATCCGGACGCGTGACGTACTCCCACATGCCGGCCGAGCCCCAGTCGTGTGCCAGCACGTGAACCGGCCGGCCGGGGCTGAGCTCGACGACGACGGCGGCGAAGTCGTCGGCGAAGTCGGTCATCCGGTAGGACGATGCCTCAGTGGGCGACGAGGAGGCGCCGGCACCGCGGTTGTCATAGCGGATGATGCGGAACTTGTCGGCCAGCAAGGGCACGACGCCGTCCCACAGCACATGCGAGTCGGGCCACCCGTGGACGAGTACGACGGTCGGCCCGTCCGGGTTGCCCTCCTCGTACACCGCGAGGCGGGTTCCGTCGTTGCTCTCGACATAGCGCGTAGTCATCAGACCCTCGAACTCCCTAGTGGCCCCGAATAACTGTGACGGCCAGTAGCTCATACCGTTGGTATCGGCCGTTTTTGACCCTGCCGCCCGGCGACACAGGTGTCAAGACCACACTCAACGCTCGTCGAGTTCCTCGCGCAGCGCACGGCGGCGCTCGATCCGGCGCCGGGCGTCGTAGTCCCGCATCCGCTGCGGATAGCCGAGTTTCTGCACGTCGTAGACCGGGATGGCGAGCTGCTCGCCGATCCGCCGGGCGCCGGCGGCACCGCCCACAGGCCTGCGGGTCCACTCACCGTCGGCCGCGACCAGCACGATCGTCATCGGCGTCACGCTGGTTTTGGGCTCGACGAACGCCTCCACACCGCTACGTTGCGTCGCCCATTCACGCAGATGCCTCTGATCGGCGGCTGCGTCTGATTCGCCCCGGCGATCAGGCCGGAACCTGTCGAACAGCCCCAACTTGGGTGAACTCCTCTCGGCGATTCTTTGTATCGATGGTGCCAGAGAAAAGACACATCGCCCTGAGTGCGTGTAAGTGGCTCGGCAATGACAGGATGGGTAGACGACGCTGTGGTACGCCACAAATCCGACCTACACGACTGACCGTTCGAGGGAGTCAAAACAATGGCCGTCTCCGTCCAGATGCCGGCACTCGGTGAGAGCGTCACCGAGGGGACCGTCACCCGGTGGCTCAAGCAGGAGGGTGACACCGTCGAAGTCGACGAGCCCCTGTTGGAGGTCTCGACCGACAAGGTCGACACGGAGATCCCCTCACCGGTGTCGGGCGTGTTGACCAAGATCGTCGCCCAGGAAGACGACACCGTCGAGGTCGGCGGCGAGCTCGCGGTGATCGGTGAAGCGGGTGAGGCAGCGGAGTCCGCACCCGAGCCGGCCGCTGTCGAGGAGAAGCCCGCCGAGGAGCCGGCGGCCCAGCCCGAACCAGCCGCCGAAGAGGTCGTAGCCGAGCCGGAACCCGCAGCCACACCGCAGTCGTCGGGCTCATCGACGCCGGTAACGATGCCCGAGCTGGGCGAGTCGGTCACCGAGGGCACCGTGACCCGATGGCTGAAGAAGGTCGGCGACTCGGTTGCCGTCGATGAACCGCTGGTGGAGGTCTCGACCGACAAGGTCGACACCGAGATCCCGTCGCCGGTGGCCGGAACCCTGCTGAGCATCACCGCTGAGGAAGATGTGACCGTTCCGGTCGGCGGCGAGCTGGCCAGGGTCGGCGATGCCGGCGCGACCGCGCCGGCCGCCCCCGCCCCCAAGCCTGAGCCCAAACCGGAACCCAAGCCCGAACCCAAGGCCGAGCCCAAACCGGAACCCAAGCCCGAACCCAAGCCGGCGCCCGCACCTGCCGAGGAGACCGCGAGTGCGGCCGAGGACGGCAGCCCCTATGTCACGCCGCTGGTGCGAAAGCTGGCCGCCGAGAACGGAATCGATCTGGCTGCCGTCAAGGGCACCGGCGTGGGCGGGCGAATCCGCAAGCAGGACGTGCTGGCCGCCGCTGAAGCCAAGGAGGCAGCCAAGAAGGTGCCGGCGGCGCCCGCACCGGCCGCGCCTGTAGCTGCGGCACCGGCCACGGCCACCCCGGCAGCAGCGGCCCCCTCGCCGCTGGCCCATCTGCGCGGCACGACACAGAAGGCCAACCGGATCCGGCAGATCACCGCCAAGAAGACCCGGGAGTCGCTGCAGACCACCGCGCAGCTGACCCAGACCCACGAGGTCGACATGACCAAGATCGTGGCGCTGCGGGCCAAGGCCAAGGCCAGCTTCGCCGAGCGCGAAGGCGTGAACCTGACGTACCTGCCGTTCATCACCCGTGCGGTGATCGACGCCCTCAAGGCGCATCCGAACATCAACGCCAGCTACAACGAGGACACCAAGGAGATCACCTACTACGACGCCGAGAATCTCGGCTTCGCGGTAGACACCGAGCAGGGGCTGCTCTCGCCGGTGGTGCACAACGCCGGCGATCTGTCGCTGGCCGGCCTGGCACGCGCGATCAACGACATCGCCGACCGGGCCCGCAGCGGCAACCTCAAGCCCGACGAGCTCTCCGGCGGCACCTTCACGATCACCAACATCGGCAGCCAGGGCGCCCTGTTCGACACCCCGATCCTGGTGCCGCCGCAGGCGGCCATGCTGGGCACCGGAGCGATCGTCAAGCGTCCGCGGGTCATCGTCGACGATTCCGGCAACGAATCGATCGGCGTGCGGTCGATCTGCTACCTGCCGCTGACCTACGACCACCGGCTGATCGACGGAGCCGACGCCGGCCGGTTCCTGACCACGGTCAAGCGGCGGCTCGAAGAAGGTGCGTTCGAGGCCGACCTCGGGCTTTAGACGACATGGGCCAGCCAGTTAGCGGGCTCGCCGTCGCGATCGCCGGTTCGTCCGGCCTGATCGGCTCGGCGCTGGTGTCCGCACTCCGCGCCGCCGATCACCGGGTGCTGCGCATTGTGCGCCGCGCGCCGGCCACCAGCGACGAGCTGCACTGGAATCCCGACAGCGGCGAATTCGATCCGGCCGGACTGGCAGGCGTCGACGCCGTGATCAACCTGTGCGGCGTGAACGTCGGCGACAAGCGGTGGTCGGGTTCGTTCAAGCAGATCCTGCGCGACAGCCGCATCGCACCCACCGAGGTGATCTCGGCCGCCGTCGTCGACGCCGATGTCCCGGTGCTGATCAATGCCAGCGCAGTGGGTTATTACGGCGACACCCGCGGCCGGGTTGTCGACGAAACCGCCCCGCCGGGAACGGGTTTCCTGGCCCGTCTGTGTGAGGACTGGGAGGCGGCGACGCTGCCCGCCGAGGACGCCGGTGTTCGGGTGGTGCTGGCCCGCACCGGGTTGGTGCTCTCCCCCGGCGGCGGGGTGCTGAGCCGCCTACGTCCGTTGTTCGCACTCGGCCTCGGTGGTCGGCTTGGCGGCGGTCGCCAGTACATGCCGTGGATCAGCATGGAGGACGAGATCCGGGCCTTGCTGTTCGCGATCAACAACGACGATCTGTCCGGGCCGGTGAACTTCACCGGCCCGGCACCGGTAACCAACGCCGAGTTCACCGCCGCGATGGGCCGCGCCCTGAACCGGCCCACCCCATGGCAGGTACCGGGGTTCGCCCTGCGCACGCTGCTCGGCGAGTTCGCCGACGAGGGACTGCTCGGCGGTCAGCGAGCGATCCCCGCCGCGCTGGAACGGGCCGGCTTCGTCTTTCATCACAACACCATCGGAGAGGCATTGGCCTACGCCACCGCGTCCGCCCAGGGGTAGGTTGGTCGGGTGCGGGAGTCCATCCGATCCAGCTCAGCGGCGGTGCAGGTGCGCCAGCTGGGCGTCATCGACTATCAGGCCGCCTGGCAGTTGCAGCGCGAAGTGGCCGACGTCCGGGTGTCCGGCGGACCCGACACCCTGCTGTTGCTGGAACACCCGGCGGTCTACACCGCAGGCAAGCGCACAGAAGCCCACGAGCGTCCCGTCGACGGCACCCCCGTGGTCGATACCGATCGGGGCGGGAAGATCACCTGGCACGGGCCGGGCCAGCTGGTCGGCTATCCCGTCATCGGGTTGGGCGAGCCGCTTGATGTTGTGAATTACGTTCGCCGACTCGAAGAGTCGTTGATCAGTGTGTGCGCCGACTACGGGCTTCAGGCCGGCCGGGTGGAGGGCCGTTCCGGTGTGTGGCTACCGGCCGGCGGTGGTCGCCCGGCCCGCAAGATCGCCGCGATCGGCATTCGGGTCGCCCGCGGGACGACATTGCACGGTTTCGCGCTGAACTGCGACTGCGAGCTGGGCGCGTATTCGGCGATCGTTCCGTGCGGGATCTCCGATGCCGGCGTGACGTCGCTGAGCGCTGAACTGGGCCGCCAGGTGGGCGTGGGCGACGTCCGGGGCAGGGTCGCCGAGGCCGTGTGCGACGCGCTCGACGGCCGCCTGCCGGTATCGTTGGCGACGTGACTATCACTCCAGAAGGCCGCAAGCTGCTGCGTCTGGAGGTCCGCAACGCGGAGACGCCGATCGAGCGCAAACCGCCGTGGATCAAGACCAGGGCCCGGATGGGTCCGGAATACACCGAGCTGAAGAGCCTGGTGCGCCGTGAAGGTCTACACACGGTGTGCGAGGAGGCGGGTTGCCCCAACATCTACGAATGCTGGGAAGACCGGGAGGCCACCTTCCTGATCGGTGGTGAGCAATGCACCCGGCGCTGCGACTTCTGCCAGATCGACACCGGCAAGCCCACCGAGCTGGATCGCGACGAGCCGCGCCGGGTCGCCGACAGTGTCGCGGCGATGGGTCTGAAATACGCGACCGTGACCGGGGTGGCCCGCGACGATCTGCCCGACGGCGGAGCGTGGCTGTACGCCGAAACTGTTCGCGCCATCAAGGAACTCAACCCAGACACCGGTGTGGAGTTGCTGATCCCGGACTTCAACGGCGACCCGCAGCAGCTGGCCGAGGTTTTCGCATCGCGACCGGAGGTGTTGGCGCACAACGTCGAAACAGTGCCGCGGATCTTCAAGCGGATCCGGCCGGCGTTTCGCTACCAGCGCAGCCTCGATGTGCTGACCGCCGCCAGGGAGGCGGGTCTGGTCACCAAGAGCAACCTGATCCTGGGCATGGGCGAGACCATCGACGAGGTGCACACCGCGCTGGCCGATCTGCACGGCGCGGGCTGCGACATCATCACGATCACCCAGTACCTGCGTCCCTCGCTGCGGCATCACCCCGTCGAACGCTGGGTCAAACCCGAGGAGTTCGTCGAGCTGGCCGCCCATGCCGAAGGCCTGGGATTCGCCGGCGTGCTCTCGGGTCCGCTGGTGCGTTCCTCCTACCGGGCCGGCCGGCTCTACCAACAGGCCCGTCAGGTTGGGGAAGCCGCTCACAAGCTGACCCGGTGACCGCGGGTCAGCGCTGATTACGCATCCGTATTCTTGGTAGCTATGGCGAAATCCCGTTCCACCGCCGAGACGAAGGCGGCCAAGGCCGAGGCAAAGGCTGCCCGCAAGGCCGCGTCCAAGCAGCGCCGCAGCCAGTTGTGGCAGGCGTTCCAGATGCAGCGCAAGGAAGACAAGCGGCTGCTGCCCTACATGGTCGGTGCGTTTGTGCTGATCGTGGCCGCCGCCGTGGTCGTCGGCGTGCTGGTCGGCGGATTCACGATGTACATGCTCATACCGCTGGGCGTCGTGCTCGGCGCGCTCGTGGCGTTCATCATCTTCGGCCGGCGTGCGCAGAAGTCCGTCTACCGCAAGGCCGAAGGCCAGACCGGCGCAGCGGCCTGGGCCCTGGACAACCTGCGGGGCAAGTGGCGGGTGACGCCGGGCGTGGCGGCCACCGGCCACTTCGACGCGGTGCACCGGGTGATCGGCCGCCCGGGAGTGATCTTCGTCGCCGAGGGATCGCCGACCCGGGTCAAGCCGCTATTGGCTCAGGAGAAGAAGCGCACCGCGCGCCTGGTCGGTGACGTCCCGATCTACGACGTCATCGTCGGCAACGGCGAGGGCGAGGTTCCGCTGTCCAAGCTGGAGCGGCACCTGACCCGGCTGCCGGCCAACATCACGGTCAAGCAGATGGACTCACTGGAATCCAAGCTGACCGCCCTGGGCACCCGGATGGGCCCGGCCGCGATGCCCAAGGGCCCGCTGCCCGCGCAGGCCAAGATGAAGGGCGTGCAACGCAGCGTGCGCCGGCGTTGACCGGATAGGACAGCAGCCAATCGCGCGCTTCGGGGGGAGATCACGATGTGTACCGCGTGCAAGTGGGCACCACACTTTGCGGCCATCCAGACCACGAGCCTGACCCGGCGGACAGCACTACGCGCAGTCGCGGTCACCGCCGCCGCCGCGGCAACGGCAAGTGCATGCGCGACGAAGCCCGGGCCGGCCGCACAGCAGAGTGCCGACTTCGTGTTCCGCGGCGGGCCGATCTACACCGGCTCTCCCGATCGGCCGTGGGTGCAGTCAGTCGCCGTCACGGGCACCATGATCTCCTTCGTCGGTGACGAGGCGGGCGCCATGGCGCACGCGGACTCGCGGACGCAGGTGGTCGACCTCGGCGGGAAGCTACTGATGCCCGGGTTCGTGGAGGGCCACATTCACCCCCTCCTTGGCGCGTTCCTCACCAGCGGCGCCGACCTACAGGTGCCCACCCGAGACGATGCGCTAGCGGCGATCGCCGACTACGCACGCGCCCACCCCGAAGGGCCGGTGCGCGGATTCGGTTGGCGCGTAGACATGTTCGGTCCGGACGGGCCCACCCGGGCCGATCTGGACCGGATCCTCCCTGATCGGCCCGGGTTCTTCTTCTCGATCGACGGACACAGCCTGTGGGCCAACAGCAAAGCGTTGGAGATGGCCGGCGTGAGCCGCGACACCCCCGACCCGATCCCCGGATTCAGCTACTACGCCCGCGACGAGAACGGCACGCCGACCGGCTACATCCTCGAAGTCAACGCCGTCTTGGGTGTGGTGAACGAGGTCGAACCGATATCGGCGACTTCCTTGCAGAAGTTGTTGGAGACCTGGCTGCCCAAAGCCTCGGCGGCCGGCATCACCACGGTCTTCGACGCGGGAGTGCCGCCCATCGGGGACGACCAGGGCGCCGTGATCGGCCTGTACACCGATCTCGAGAACCGCAATGCGCTGCCGTTCCGCGTGGTGGCTTCCTACAGCGTGAAGTCCCCGCCGGTCGGTGACGCGGTGGCCAAATTGACCGACCTCCGAAACCGGATCTCGACCGATTTGGTCCGCGTCGACGTCGTGAAGGTCATCGGCGACGGCACCCAGGGCGGATACACCGCGTGGCTCATCGAGCCCTACGCCGACAAACCCGATTCCGTCGGCGGGTCACCGTTCACCGAAGGGCAGTGGCACCAGCTCATCGGCGAGGTCGACGCGGCCGGGTTCGACGTCCATGTCCATGCCTGTGGTGAACGCACCGTGCGTACCGCGCTCGATTCGATCGAGCGGGCGATCGCGGCGAACGCCCCGCGGGACCGCAGGCACACGGTCGCCCATCTCGTCTACGTCGAAGATCCCGACAACCGGCGGTTCGGGGAGCTCGGTGTCGTCGCCCAGTTCTCGGCCAACTGGCTCTCGGCCGACCCAGACACCCTCGAAAACATGGCCGCCCGCTATGGCCGGCCGCGCCAGGACCTGATGTACCGCCCGCAGGATGTCCTCCGATCGGGTGGCCGGATCTCACTGGGCACCGACTGGCCGGCGGCGGGCTACTTCTCCACCTACAAGCCGCTCGACTCCATTCAGATCGGGGTGACCCGCCAGCTGATCGGAAACCAGGGTGCACCGGTGCTGGCGCCGGACGATCAGCGACTCAGCGTCGCCGAAGCCGTCCATGCCAACACCATGGGTGCGGCCTACCAACTGCGGATGGACGACAAGGTGGGATCGGTCGAGGTCGGTAAGCTCGCCGACTTGATCGTGTTGGACACCAACATCTTTGACGCCGAACCGCACAGCATCCACGCGGCGACGGTGACCATGACGATGATGAATGGACAGGTCCGCCACCAGATTTAGGACGGTGTCAGCGTCGCACTACAGCGGTCGCCGTCAGCCGGTCCTGCACGCCCCGGCCGTCGGAGTCGGTGAACAGCGGCGGAATCACCAGCGCGATCAGCAGCCCGCGCACGATGGCGCGGCCCGTCCCGACGTGCAGGCGGTTATCCACCGGAACCACCATCAACCCCAGCGCGAACTGGCCGGGCGTGAACTCAAACAGCCGCACCGCGAGCACCCCGAGCACGAACCAGATCACCAACACCGCCGTCGACAGCGTGCCGGTGGTGATGATCCCGAGCGTGATCCCCAGCCCAGCCAGCCCATAGGCGATCAACCAGTCGATGAGCAGGGCCGCGAGCCGCCGCCCCATTCGGGCCAGCGAGCGCGGGCCGGTCTCGGGCAGTCCCAGCGCCTGGCCGGGATATCCGCTGTCCTCACCGGGCTTCATCGGTTCCGGTCCGGATAGCCAGGATCCGATCTCGCGTGCCATGGCCCCCAGGATATGCGGGCCTGCGGCGGAGCCCCGCGGCGCGCCGGACCTAGGATGCGTAACGTTGGCGCAACATGGGCTTGACGGGCAGGCAACATCAGCTTCATAGCGTCAGCCGCGGGATAACCAACCCATGTGCCTAGACATGCGCAAGACAGGCCGCACGAAGGAGTGGTAAGTGGCAGAAAAGACCGCTGACGACATCATCAAGCAGATCAAGGACGAGAACGTCGAGTACGTCGACATTCGGTTCTGCGACCTCCCTGGCGTCGTCCAGCATTTCTCGATTCCGGCGTCCGCGTTCGATGAGAGCGTCTTCGAGGATGGCCTCGCATTCGACGGCTCGTCGGTGCGTGGCTTCCAGTCGATCCACGAGTCCGACATGATGCTGTTGCCGGACCCCGACACCGCGCGTATCGACCCGTTCCGCGCCGCCAAGACGCTGAACCTGAATTTCTTCGTCCACGACCCCTTCACCCGCGAGGCCTACTCGCGTGATCCCCGCAATGTCGCCCGCAAAGCCGAGAACTACCTGGCCAGCACCGGCATCGCCGACACCGTGTACTTCGGTGCCGAAGCCGAGTTCTACATCTTCGACTCGATCTCCTTCGACTCCAAGATCAACGGCACCTTCTACGAGGTCGACTCAGAGTCGGGCTGGTGGAACACCGGTGAGCCCTTCGAGGCCGACGGCAGCCCGAACCTCGGTTACAAGGTCCGCCCCAAGGGTGGCTACTTCCCCGTCGCGCCGTATGACCACTACGTGGATCTGCGCGACGAGATGGCCACCAACCTGCAGAACGCCGGCTTCACGCTGGAGCGCGGCCACCACGAGGTCGGTACCGCCGGCCAGGCCGAGATCAACTACAAGTTCAACACGCTGCTCGCCGCGGCCGACGATGTGCTGCTGTTCAAGTACATCATCAAGAACACGGCATGGAAGAACGGCAAGACCGTCACCTTCATGCCCAAGCCGCTGTTCGGTGACAACGGCTCCGGTATGCACGCCCACCAGTCGCTGTGGAAGGACGGCAAGCCGCTGTTCCACGACGAGTCCGGTTACGCGGGCCTGTCCGATATCGCGCGCCACTACATCGGCGGCATCCTGCACCACGCCCCGTCGCTGCTGGCCTTCACCAACCCGACAACGAACTCCTACAAGCGTCTGGTGCCGGGCTACGAGGCTCCGATCAACCTGGTGTACAGCCAGCGCAACCGCTCGGCCTGCGTCCGCATCCCGATCACCGGCAACAACCCGAAGGCCAAGCGCCTCGAGTTCCGCTGCCCCGACAGCTCGGGCAACCCGTACCTGGCGTTCGCGGCAATGCTGATGGCCGGTATCGACGGCATCAAGAAGAAGATCGAGCCGCTGGCCCCGGTCGACAAGGACCTCTACGAGCTGCCCCCGGACGAGGCCGCCAATATCCCGCAGGCGCCCACCTCGCTGGCTGCGGTGATCGACCGGCTCGAGGAGGATCACGAGTACCTCACCGAGGGCGGCGTGTTCACCCCCGACCTGATCGAGACGTACATCGCCTACAAGCGGGAGAACGAGATCCTGCCGGTCCAGATCCGGCCTCACCCGTACGAATTCGCGCTCTACTACGACGTGTAAAGAGTCGTCAGCAGTTCCGATCGAGTCCACCCGTTCGGCAGTGAGCAATCGCTGCCGGGCGGGTGGATTCGTTGGTATCCGGCCCGCGATACACCGACCCGACACTATCCGGACCGCAGTCCGAATAGTAGGGTCTGGGCATGGCCCAAAACCTCGACACTCGCCTGACTAGCTACTCCCCCGCTGTGCTCAGCCTCTTCCGGGTCGTCTTCGGATTGCTCTACACCTGCCACGGATTGAACTGGCTGTTCGGTTGGCCCGCCGGGCCCGCCGCCGAGATCGGCGCCTGGCCCGGCTTCTATGCCGGGATCATCGAACTCGTCGCCGGGGTGCTCATCACGCTCGGATTGTTCACCCGCATAGCCGCATTCATCGCATCCGGCGAGATGGCCGCCGCCTACTTCACCCAGCACCTGCCCAGTGGGTGGATCCCGATGACCAACCACGGCGAACTGGCGGTGCTGTACTGCTTCGCCTTCTTCCTGCTGGTGTTCACCGGCGGCGGCGCCTACGCACTCGACGCCGCACGCCGACGGCGCTAGACCGCCGCAGCCCCTGAACGTTCAGTCTGACGCCAGATCGGGAGCACCACCCGTCCACCGGCTGGCTAGTAGGGTCGGGACTATGGCACAAAACCTCGACACCCGACTCAGTTCGTACTCGCCGGCCGTGCTCAGTCTTTTTCGTGCTGTCTTCGGGCTATTGTTCACCGGCCACGGGACAAGCCTGCTATTCGGCTGGCCCTCCGGACCCGCCGCCGAGATCGGCGCTTGGCCCGACTTCTACGGCGGCATCATCGAATTCGTGACGGGATTCCTGATCTCAATCGGATTATTCACTCGCACAGCAGCTTTCATCGCTTCTGGCGCAATGGCTTTCACCTATTTCACCATGCATCAGCCGGAAGGACTGATACCGCTGACCAACAACGGTGAACTGTCGGTGCTGTACTGCTTCGCCTTCTTCCTACTGGTGTTCACCGGCGGCGGTGCGTACGCGCTGGACGCCACACGCCGACGGAGATGAGCTCATAGCCAGTAGATACGGACCCCTGAGGGCACCCGACGGCACTGCCTGACCGGTCAGGCGTCCAGCGCCAGATCCTTGCGGAACCGCCGCAATCCGTCGATCTTGTCGGCGACCGGGGCATGCATGCCGGAGTAGAACATCCACGGCATCGTCACGATGCCGGTGATCCCCGCCGCCTCGGCCCGCTCGTAGTGTGGGGTGGTGAACGCGTCGGTGAGCGGTGTCAGTATCTCGTAGCCGTCCATGGTCAAACCGCTCTCGGCACGCAGCGAACGCAACGTCTCGACACGCCTGATCGCCTGATCAAGACTGATGAGGTCGCCGATCCAACCGTCGAGGCGTGCCGCGCGCCGCAGGGCGATATCGGAGAGCCCGCCACTGTAGATCGGGATGTGCGGCGGCGTCGGCATCATCTCCAGGCGCGGAGTCTTGTAGAACTCGCCGTCGAACTCCGTCCAGCCCGGCTGCCACAGCGCCCGCATCAGTTCGATCATCTCGTCGGTGCGCTTGCCGCGCTTGGCGAACTGCTGGCCCATCAGCGTGAACTCTTCTTCGCACCAGCCCACACCGATACCGAGCTCGACCCGACCGCCGGCCAAATACGCCGCCGTGCCAATCGATTTGGCCGCCGAATAGGGATCACGCATCCCCGGGATGTACACCGTCGTCACGAACTTCAACCGCTCGGTGGCCTGCGCGAGCGCGCCAACAAGCACCCACGGATCAGGCCAGTCGGTGAACGGCGGCCAGCGCCGTTCGCCGTCCTTGGTGTACGGGTACGGGGTGGCCAGGGTCTCCAGATTCACCACATGATCGGGGATGCCGAGGCCGTCATAACCCAGATCATCTGCCGCCTTGGCGATCTCGATGATCTCGCTGGTCTGCAAGAACGCGACGCTGACGTAGAACTTCATCCTGCTACGACCCCCGTGTCGCGTCGCTCCTGCCAATCGCCGTCCCGTGCCCACGCCGGCATGATGAACACACCTTCCGCTTCGACGGTCGTTCCCTGGGCGTCGGCAAGAAACCCTCGCGCGTAGGTCTTGTATCCCTCGGTGCGCTCCACCCAGGCCTCGGCCCTCAGCGGGCCGAGCGGGGTGCCGCGCAGGTACTTCAGCGTGATCGTGCCGGTCAACTTCGGCTTGCTGAGTTGCTCGGTGGCGACCTCCCCGAGCAGCTGGTCGAGCAGCAGCGCACAGATGCCACCGTGCACCAGACCCGGTGGGCCCTCGTAGACCGGGCCGAGGGTGAACTCGCTCCAGCACCGGTCGCCCTCGTGGCGGGCCGTCATCGGCGGTGCGACGGGATTGTGCTGCCCCGCAGCGGGATTCCCCCACACCACCGGCAGGCCGGTCTCGACGTGCCGCAACATCCGGGGACGGCTCGGCGGCACACTCTCGAGCTGCCGGCTGACCTCGTCGATGGCCTGGCGAGCCCGCTCGATCGCATCCACGTCAGCGCCGGTGCGGATGCTGGCTTCGATGAGCCTGCGCACGGCCTCGGTCAATGGCTTGTGCACCGCACCGACCCGCTCGTGCTCGTCCTCGCTGATGAAGTCCCAGTCGATGTCCATACCGAAGCGGCCGTCCTCTAACTTCCGAAAACTTTGAGCACCACTGCTTTTGCGCGGCGCGTTACTCGCAGATAGTTGTCCAGGAATTCGCCGCCGTCATCGCCGGGCCAGCCGGCAGCCACCGCGACAGCATTGAGCTGCCGGCCCGGGCCCGGCAGCTGATCGGTCGCCTTGCCGCGCACCAGCACCAGGGCATTGCGCGCCTTGGTAGCCGTCAACCAGGCCTGGCGCAGCAGGTCGACGTCCTCCTCGGCGAGCAGTTCGGCGGCGCCGATGGCGTCCAGGGCCTGCAGGGTCGAGGTGTTGTGCAACGCCAGCACCTGATGGGCATGCCGCAACTGCAGCAGCTGCACCGTCCATTCGATGTCGGCCAGCCCACCGCGGCCGAGCTTCGTGTGCGTGTTCGGGTCAGCGCCGCGCGGCAACCGTTCGGCGTCTACCCGGGCCTTGATCCGGCGGATCTCCTGGACCGCCTCGGCCGATACACCGCCGGCGGGGTAGCGCGTCTTGTCGACCATCAGCAGGAACCGGTGTCCTAGGTCCGGGTCGCCGGCCACCCGGTGTGCCCGAAGCAGGGCCTGGATCTCCCACGGCTGTGCCCACTGGGTGTAGTAGGCCTCGTAGGAGGACAGCGTCCGCACCAGCGGGCCCTGCCTGCCCTCGGGGCGCAAGTTGGCGTCGACCTCCAACGGCGGGTCCGCGCTGGGGGTTCCGAGCAGCGTGCGTACCTGCTCGGCGATCAATCCCGACCACTTGACCGCG
>NZ_SRLQ01000017.1 GCF_004745805.1 Mycolicibacterium sp. CH28
GCCACCCCGCCGGTTGCACCCGCCGCTCCCCCAGCACTCGGACCGGCACCCGCCCCACCCGTGCCCGCCGCACCCGTGCCGGCTAGCGAGCCGGTCACCGCACCGTTAGCGGAGGGCGCAGCGGCGCCGGTCCCGGCGGCCGTCGCCCCGCCCGCCGAGGTTCCCCTGGCGGCTCCGGTCATCGACTCGGCTGCCGCAGCCCCCGTCGGCGCTCCGCCGGCGGCGGTCCCCGTGGTGGTGCCGCCCGCCGGGGTTCCACTGGGGGCGCCGGTGCCGGTGGTTCCTGCGCCTGCCGCGGCCCCGCCGATCCCCGCCGCCCTCACCACGCTGCCGGACGCCGCCGCGCTGGCGCCGCCGATTCCGGTGCAGGCCCTCGTCGACGCGGTACCCGGCGGCGCCCTGCTGCCCGAACAGATCCCGGTGCCCCACGATTTGGTCTGCGAAGGCACGGCGTGGTCCGCCCACACGCCTGCCGATGCCGCCCACCACGAGCGGCCCGTCGCACGTCACCCGTTCAAAGATGGTGCGTCGTAGCCGGTCGTCCGACCTGAATCGTCTTGCCCGCCAGACATGGTCGCAGCACCCGCACGACGGCTTCGGTCAACGCCGCGGGATCAACCGGGTGCGGCACCGTCGCCTCGGCCTTGGACCAGCGGGCCAACCAACCGTCAGCTGCCCGTCCGGTCAACACGACAAGCGGTGGGCAAGCGGGGAGTTCGTCCTTGAACTGCCGGGCCAGTCCCATACCGCCGGCGGGGGTGGCCTCGCCGTCCAGGATCGCCGCGTCCACGCCGCCGGCGTCCATGCGGTGTACCAGCATCGGATGAGTGGCTACCTCGAGATAGTCGAACTCCGCTAGATCCGCGGCCGGGCGGCGCCCCAGCGCTGCGATAACGCGTTCGCGTGTCGCGCGATTGTCGCTGTACACGAGCACGGTCATGGGCGCTGTCATGACGTGATGGTAGGTCCGGCGGGCACTGAGGTGACCGATGTTGCCCGCCGTCCCCCCACCTGTCCACCCGCCCGGGGGATGGTCGGCTGCTCTTGCCCGGCGACCATCGACGTGACCGGACGTCGTGGGCTGTGCCATGCACCCGGATCGGTCGGGAGGAGCTGAGGTCATGCTTGCCAACCACACAACGCTGGTGCGATTTCTCATCGAGGAGCGCCGCCGCCACCCAGAGGCCAGTGGGGAACTCAACGCCCTGATCCTCGATGTGGCACTTGCTTGTAAGGCGATCTCCAACCGAGTCGCGCAGGGCGAACTCGGTGATGTTCTGGGTTCGGCCGATGTGGTCAACGTCCAGGGCGAGGTCCAGCAGAAGCTGGACGTGCTCGCAAACGAGTACTTTCTGCGGGCCTGCGAATGGGGCGGGCAGGTGGCCGGGATGGTCTCCGAGGAAATCGACGATCCCTATCGTCTGCCGATCCAGCACCCGCGCGGCAAGTACCTGCTGATCTTCGATCCGCTCGATGGCTCCTCCAACATCGACGTGAATGTCTCAGTCGGCAGTATCTTTTCGATCCTGCGTGCGCCCAACCCCGGCGCCGACGCGACCCCGGAGGACTTCCTGCAGCCGGGCACCGAGCAGGTCTGCGCCGGCTATGCGATCTACGGTCCGTCGACCATGCTGGTGCTCACCGTGGGAACCGGCGTGCACGCCTTCACGCTGGATCCCGGCCTCGGCGAGTTCTTCCTGAGCCGTCAGTCGGTCCGGATCCCGGAGCGCACCTCGGAATTCGCGATCAACGCCTCCAATCGGCGGTTCTGGGAGCCGGCGGTTCAGCGCTACATCGACGAATGCCAGGCCGGCCAGACGGGTCCGCGCGCCAAGGACTTCAACATGCGCTGGGTGGCATCGCTGGTCGCCGAGACCCACCGCATTCTGACCCGCGGCGGGGTTTTCCTGTACCCCCGCGATTCGAAAGATCCGTCGAAGCCGGGTCGGTTGCGGCTGCTCTACGAAGCCAACCCGATCGCCTTCCTCGTCGAACAGGCCGGTGGGCTGGCCAGCACCGGCCGCGGCCGACTGCTGGACGTCACCCCGACCGGACTGCATCAGCGGGTTCCGCTGATCTTCGGAGCCGCCGAGGAGGTGCGGCGAGTTGAGCATTACCACACCGATAGCAACGACCCACCGGATGGATTGCCGCTGTATGGCGTTCGCGGCCTGTTCCGGTCGTCGGTGGGTTAGGGAGGACAGCCGATGTCTCGTCTACATCCGATCATCTCAGTGACCGGCTCCTCGGGGGCCGGCACCACATCCGTCATGCGCACGTTCGATCAGATCTTCCGCCGGGAGGGCGTCAACGTCGCCTACGTCGAGGGCGACAGCTTTCACCGCTACGACCGGGCCGAGATGAAGGTGCAGATTGCCGATGCCTACGCCCGCGGCGACCACACCTTCAGCCACTTCGGCCCCGAAGCCAACCTGTTCACCGAATTGCAGGACCTGTTCTGCTCGTACGGCGAGAGCGGAACCGGCAAGGTGCGCAAGTACCTCCACGACGCCGGCGAGGCCGCACCGTACGGCCAGGAACCCGGCACCTTCACGCCGTGGGAGGTGTTGCCCGACGGCACCGACATGCTGTTCTACGAAGGGCTGCATGGAGCGATCCTGACCGACGACGTCGACGTGCCGCGCTATGCCGATCTCAAGATCGGGGTGGTCCCGGTGATCAACCTGGAGTGGATTCAGAAGCTGCACCGCGACAAGGTTTCCCGGGGATACACCTCGGAGGCCGTCACCGACACCATCCTGCGCCGGATGCCGGACTACGTGAACTTCATCTGCTCGCAGTTCTCCTACACCGACGTCAACTTTCAACGGGTTCCCATGGTGGACACGTCCAATCCGTTCATCACCCGGTCGATCCCGACAGCCGACGAGTCGATGGTGATCATCCGGTTCCGCGACCCGCACGGGATCGACTTCCCGTATCTGCTGTCGATGTTGCATGGCTCGTTCATGTCGCGGGCCAACACCATCGTGTGTCCGGGCGGCAAGATGGACCTGGCGATGCAGCTGATCTTCACACCCATGGTGATGCGGCTGTTCGAACGTCGCAAGGCTGAGCTGGCCGCGCGCTGATTCAGCCGACGAACCCGCCGGCGCGGTGGGCGAGTTCCAGCAGCGGCGCCGGCAGGGTTCCGAACACCACGGTGGCGGCCCCACCCGCGACGATGGCCACCCTGGTCAGCCGGCTCGGCGTGTGAACAACCGTGCTCTGCGCTGGTGTTTCGCGGGAGTACATCAGCACCACAACCCTGGTGTACACGAAAGCCGTTACAGCGCTGGCGATCACACCGGCAAGCACCAGAACCATCTGGCCGCCGTGCGCTGCCGCGGCGAACACCGCGAACTTTCCGATGAAGCCGCTGGTGAGTGGTATGCCGGCCAGGGCAAGCAGGAACAGGGCGAACACCATGGCGGTGAGGGGATGTCGCCGCCCGAGCCCAGCCCAGTGGGCGATCTCGGTCTCCTCACCACCGCCCGGGCCGCGGACCAGGCTGACCACAGCGAAGGTGCCCAGGGTGGTGAACGCGTAGGTCGCCAAGTAGAACAAGGTCGCCGCGATGCCCGCACTGCCCCCCGCGACGACACCGGTCAAGACGAAACCGGCCTGTGCGACCGCGGAATACCCGAGGAGCCGTTTCATGTCGGTCTGGGCCACCGCCAGCACCGCTCCCCCGATCATGGTCGCCATCGCGACCACAGACAGCACTGGGCGCCAATCGTGGTTGAGCGCGGGTAGTGCGACGTAGAAGATGCGCAGCATGGCGCCGAAGGCGGCGATCTTGGTGGCGGCGGCCATGAAGCCGGTAATGGGGGTGGGAGCTCCTTGGTAGACGTCAGGCACCCACGAGTGGAACGGCACCGCACCGACCTTGAACAGCAACCCGACCGTCACCAGGGCGGTCCCGACGAGCGCCAGTGTGGTGTCTCCCGGCTTGGTGCTGATGGCCTGCTGGATTCCGGTCAGGTTCATCGTGCCGGCGTAGCCGTACAACAGGGCGATGCCGTAGAGGAAGAATGCCGACGAGAACGCGCCCAGCAGAAAGTACTTGAGCGAGGCTTCCTGGGACAGCAGACGT
The DNA here is from genome assembly GCF_004745805.1 of Mycolicibacterium sp. CH28. Taxonomy (GTDB): domain Bacteria; phylum Actinomycetota; class Actinomycetes; order Mycobacteriales; family Mycobacteriaceae; genus Mycobacterium. The sequence goes on from NZ_SRLQ01000017.1 coordinate 4,097, forward strand.
CGGCGGCGGGCCAGCCCGCACATCAAGTAGAGCGGCAGGGAGAACACTTCCAGCGCGATGAACATCGTCAGGAAGTCGCCAGCGGCCGGGAACAGCATCATCCCGCCAATGGCGAACATCGTCAGCGGGAAGACTTCGGTCTGTGCCAGTGCGGCTTTGGTGGCGATCTTCTCGGCGACACTGCCCGGCACCGTCGACGCTTGTGGGGTGAACGCAGACGAGCGACCGTCGTGATCTCGTTCGGCCACCAGCGCTATGGCGGCGAGGCCGACGACCAGGATGACGGCCTGCAGGAAGGAAGCCGGTCCATCGGAGATGACAGCCCCGGCCACCGCCGAACCCGCGGTGCCCCACATCACGATGACAGCCAGTAAGGCACCTGCCAGCCCGGTCAGGCTCAATGCACGTTGGACGGGATAGCGGCTCGTGCGCGGGGCGAGTGCTTCTACCAGCACGCCTGCCACCGCCGCGCCGAAGACGATCAACATCGGTGAGAGTTGGCTGTATTCGATGCTGGGTGGGGTCATGGCCGTGCCCCTTCCGCTGGGGATGAGGGCTCGCGCGAAGACAATTCGGCGGTCGGTGTCGGGTCAGTCTGGTGGATTGACGTCAGGGTGGCGGTGACGGCGGGGTTGATCACGTCGAGGGCGATCTTGGGGTAGATGCCGAGTCCGATCAGCAGGGCGATCAGTGGGGCGATCACGACGAGTTCGCGTGCCCGTAGATCGTGGACGTGTTCGTTGCCCTCGGTGACGGGGCCGGTCATCATTCGTTGGTAGAGCCACAGCACGTAGATGGCGGAGAGGACCAGGGCGGCGGAGGCGATGGCGGCGAAGGCCGGGTAACGGGTGAAGGTGCCGATGAGGACCAGGAATTCACTGATGAACGGTGCCAGACCCGGAAGAGCGAGTGTCGCCAGGCCCGCCACCAGGAAGGTGCCGGCCAGCACCGGGGCGACCTTTTGCACCCCGCCGTAGGCGGCGATGACGCGGGTGCCCCGGCGGCTTACCAGGAACCCGGCGATCAGGAACAGCGCGGCGGTCGAGATGCCGTGGTTGACCATGTACAGGGTGGAACCGGCCTGGCCCTGGCTGGTCATGGCGAAGATGCCCAGGATGATGAAGCCGAAGTGGCTGATCGAGGTGTAGGCGATCAGCCGCATGACATCGGTCTGGCCGATGGCCAGGATGGCGCCGTAGATGATGCCGATCACCGCGAGGGCGATGATGATCGGGCGGAACAGGATTGCGGAGTCGGGGAACAGGGGCAGGCAGTAGCGCAGCATGCCGAAGGTGCCGACCTTGTCCATCACCGCCATCATCAACACCGCCGACGCCGGTGTGGCCTCGACGGCCGCGCCGGGTAACCAGGTGTGAAACGGCCACAGCGGCGCCTTGACCGCGAAGGCCACCATGAAACCAAGGAACAGGAAGTGCATGATGGCGGGATTCGACGTCAGTCTGCCGGTGGCGACGGCGTCGGCGATCTGCTGGAAGTCGAAGGTCCCCCCGTCGAACACCGTACTGCCAGCGGTGACTACGTACAGGCCGACGACGGCGGCCAACATGGCCAGCCCCCCGCAGAGGCTGTATACCAGGAATTTCAGTGCGGCCCGGGACTTCTCGGCGCCGGCCGCGCCGAAGCCGCCGATGAGGAAGTACATCGGGATCAGCATCGCCTCGAAGAAGATGAAGAACAGCAAGATGTCCAAGGCCACCAGGGATACCAAGACCATGGCCTCGACGGCCAGCGTCAGCGCGACGTAGGCGTGGGTGGAACGAGAGCGTTCTTCGGCGTCGTTCCAGCCGGCGATGAGCAGCAGCGGCACCAGCGCGGCGGTGAGCACCACCAGGACCAGCGCAATGCCGTCAACGCCGAGGGTATAGCTGGTTCCGAATGTCGGTATCCAGGAGTGCTTTTCGACGAACTGAAACTGCTGTCCACGCGGTTCGAAGCGGATCGCGATCACGACGGCGACCGCCAGTACCGACACCGAGAACGCGAGCCCGGCGTACTTGACGTGCTTGCCGCTGCCGGCCGGTAGTAGCGCCGTCACTGCGGCTCCGGCCAGAGGTAGCAGCCATATCAGACTCAGCCACGGAATGTGATTCATCACAGCCTCACCATCACCAGCATCGCGACCACCAGCGTGGCGCCGACGAAGATCGACAGGGCGTAGGAGCGGGCGAACCCGTTCTGCGCGCGACGTACCGCGGTGGACGTCAGGCCGACGGCGGTGGCGATGGCTTCTATCGCGCCGTCGATCCCCCGCCGCTCGATGGTGACCAGGGCGCGGCTCAATGCCTGACCACTGCGCATGAAGGCCGCTTCGTTGAACGCGTCGCCGTAGAGGTCATGACGCGCTGCCGCCGTGACGGGCGAAACCCATTCTGAGGCAACCTGGTTAACGGGACGCCCGAGATACATCCGTACCGCGACGGCCACGCCGATCGCGACGACGCCCAGTGCGGTGGTGGTGGTGATCCAGGCCGGATAGACATGTGCGGCCTCGTGATGGCCGACGACGGGTTCTAGCCAGTGTTGCAGGGTGTTGCCGATGGCTAGGAGTGCGCCGGCGCCGACCGAGCCGACCGCGAGGACGATCATCGGCAACGTCATCACGTGCGGGGATTCGTGGGGGTGGGTGTTGGGTTTCCACCGCTTCTGGCCGAAGAAGGTGAGCAGCATGACGCGGGTCATGTAGAAGGCGGTGATGCCGGCGCCGAGCAGGGCGGCGCCGCCGAGCAGCAACCCTGTGAGTCCGCCGGTGTTGAGGGCGGTTTCGATGATGGCGTCTTTGGAGAAGAATCCGGCGAAGGGTGGGACGCCGATGATGGCCAGGTAGCCCAGGCCGAAGGTGACGAAGGTGATGGGTAGCAGCGTCCGCAGGCCGCCGTAGCGGCGCATGTCGGTCTCGTCGTCCATGGCGTGCATGACCGAGCCGGCGCCGAGGAATAGGCCGGCTTTGAAGAAGCCGTGGGTGAGCAGGTGCAGGATGGCTACCGCGTAGCCCGCCGGTCCGAGGCCGGCGGCGAGGACCATGTAGCCGATCTGGCTCATGGTGGAGGCGGCGAGGGCTTTTTTGATGTCGTCTTTGGCGCAGCCGATGATCGCGCCGAAGAGCAGGGTGACCGCGCCGACGGTGACGACGGCGGTCTGGGCGGCCGGGGCGGCGGTGAACACCGGCCCCGAGCGGACGATGAGGTACACCCCGGCGGTGACCATGGTGGCGGCGTGGATCAGCGCGCTGACGGGGGTGGGGCCTTCCATGGCATCGCCGAGCCAGGACTGCAGCGGGACTTGGGCGCTCTTGCCGCAGGCGCCGAGCAGCAGCAGCAGGCCGACGGCGGTCAGCGCGCCGTTCGTCATGGCGGGTACGGCGGTGAACACGGTGCTGTAGGTCACCGAGCCGACCGTGGCGAACAACACCATCAGCGCGATCGCCAGGCCCATGTCGCCGACCCGGTTGACCACGAACGCTTTCTTCGCCGCGGTCGCCGCGGACGGTTTGTGTGACCAGAACCCGATCAGCAGGTAGGACGCGAGGCCGACGCCTTCCCAGCCCAGGTAGAGGCCGAGGTAGTTGTCGGCCAGCACGAGTAGCAGCATGGCGGCGATGAACAGGTTGAGGTAGGCGAAAAACCTGCGGCGGCCGGGGTCGGTTTTCATGTAGCCGACCGAGTAGATGTGGATCAACGCGCCGACCCCGGTGATCAGCAGCACGAAGCACATGGATAGCGCGTCGAGTTGCAGGCCGAAGTCCACCTTCAAGGCCCCGACGGGCACCCAGGAGAACAGGACCTCGTGCACGCTGCGCTCCTCGGCGGGCAGGCCCAGAAGGTGAGTGAACAACCCCACGCCGCAGGCGAAGGCGCTGATCACGGTGGCGCAGCCCAGCAGATGCCCCCACGCGTTGGTGGCCTTGCCGCCGAGGAGTAGGACGACTGCCCCGGCTAGGGGCAGCGCAATGGTCAGGAACAGAAGCGTCTGCATGCCGGTGCCGTTCAATGCCGCAGCAGGTGGGCGTCGTCGACGTTGGCGCTGCGTCGGGTGCGGAAGATCGTCATGATGATCGCCAACCCGACGACTACTTCGCAGGCGGCTACGACCATGGTGAAGAACGCGACGACTTGGCCGTCGAGGTGGCCGTGCATGCGGGAGAAGGTGACGAAGGCCAGGTTGGCGGCGTTGAGCATCAGTTCCACGCACATGAACATGACGATGGCGTTGCGCCGCAGCAGTACTCCGGCCGCGCCGATGGTGAACAACAACGCCGACAGGTAGAGGTAATTGGCCGGGTTCATCGCTGACCGTCCCTGGTGGTGGTCGACATCGAGCGGGGCGCCAGGATCGTTGAGACCGACGATTCCTCGTCGGTACCGTCGGGTAGTCGAGCGAGCGTGTTGACGGCGTTATGGCGGGCATACACCCCGGGCGCGGGCAGCGGAGTGGCCCGCGCCCCGGTCTGGAACCGTTCGACGACCATCTCGCGCTGCGACTTGCGCCGCTCGAACCGTTCCCGATGCGCCAACATCATCGCTCCCAACGCCGCCGAGATCAACAATGCGCTGGTCACCTCAAACGCCCACAGGTCGCGGGTGAAGATCAACATCGCCAGGCCTTCGACGTTGCCGCCCTGGTTTGCCTGCGTCAGCCCGGTGAACCCGGTGGTGGCTACGTTGCCGATACCGGCGATCAGCACGATGCCGAACCCGAGACCCGCGGCGATCGCCGCAACGCGTTGTCCGCGAATGGTTTCCACCAGGGATTCCGAGGAGTCGACACCGATGAGCATCAGCACGAACAGGAACAGCATCATCACCGCACCGGTGTAGACCACGACCTGCACGACGCCGAGGAACAGTGCCTCCTGGGCCACGTAGATCATGGCCAGCGCAATCATGGTCATGGCCAGGAAGATCGCCCCGTACACCGCCTTCGGCGCGGCGACGACCCCGATGGCACCACCCACGGCAATGGCCCCGAGGATCCAGAACGCCACCGCCTCCGATGTCGAGGTGCGGGTGAGTGTTTCGGCCGCCAGCAGCGTGATCACCTGGCCACCTCCTCTGATGCTGTGGTTCTGGTCCCCGAGTCCTGCCCGCCAACCCGTCCCAGGTAGTAGTCGTCGTCGGTGGTGCCCGGCGCCATCGGGTGCGGTGGCGGTTGCATGCCGGGTTGTAGCGGTGCCAGGAGTTTGTCCTTGCCGTAGATGAGGTCGGCGCGGTTGTCGTCGGCCATTTCGTAGACGTTGGTCATGGTCAAGGCGCGGGTGGGGCAGGCTTCGATGCACAGTCCGCAACCGATGCAGCGTAGGTAGTTGATTTGGTAGACCCGTCCGTAGCGTTCCCCTGGGGAGAAGCGTTCGGCCTCGGTGTTGTCGGCGCCTTCGACGTAGATGGCGTCGGCGGGGCAGGCCCAGGCGCACAATTCGCAGCCGATGCACTTCTCCAACCCATCCGGATAGCGGTTGAGTTGATGACGCCCGTGATAGCGCGGCGCCACCGGGCCCGGCTTCTCCGGATACTCCTCGGTGATCGGCTTGGTGAACATCGTGCCGAACGTCACCCCGAACCCGGCAACGGCATCAAGGAACTTAGGCATCGCTGCTCCCCCGTCGTGCGATCGCGACCTTTTCATGGACGTGCTTTCCGTTCCGGATAGGCGCCGGAGCGACCTCGATGGTCACCCACACCTCGGGGATCCGCTGCCCGGGAAGGGGCGGCACGGGAAAGCCACCGGCCAGCGGGTCGAATTCGGCTGCGCCCCCGACTGGTTGGTTCATTCGCGGGCGCCGGGCCGCCCTCATGCTGGTTCGCACAGCGACGAGCAACAAGACAGCGGCGATGAGGTTGGGGATGATGCCGGTGTGGCCGGTGGTGTGCAGGACCGCGACGATCATGATCCAGACCAGGGAGACCGGGATCAGCAGTTTCCAGCCCAGGGCCATGAACTGGTCGTAGCGCATGCGGGGCAGGGTGGCGCGCAGCCACATGAACACGAACAGGAAGGTCCAGACTTTGGCGATGAACCAGATCAGGGGCCACCACCCGGCATTGGCACCCGGGATCAGGCTGAGTGGCCAGGGGGCATGCCAACCGCCGAGGAACAAGGTAGTGGCCAGCGCGGACACGGTGGTCATGTTGACGTATTCGGCGAGCATGAACATCGCGAAGGCCAGTGAGGAGTACTCGGTGTGAAACCCGCCGACGAGTTCGCCTTCGGCCTCGGGCAGGTCGAACGGGGCACGATTGGTTTCCCCCACCATCGCGGTGACATACACCGCGAAACTGGGCAGCAGCAGGAAGACATACCAGGTCTTGTCCTGGGCGGCCACGATTCCCGACGTGGACATGGTGCCGGCGTAGAGGAATACCGCCGCGAACGACAACGCCATTGCGATCTCATAGGAGATCACCTGCGCCGTCGAGCGCAACCCCCCCAACAAGGGATAGGTGGAGCCCGACGACCAGCCGGCCAGCACGATGCCGTACACCCCAATAGAAGTGACGGCCAGGATGTAGAGCACCGCCACCGGCAGATCGGTCAACTGCAATGGTGTTGCGTGCCCGAACACCGACACCACCGGACCCATCGGAATCACCGCGAACGCGGTGATCGCCGGGACCACTGACATGATCGGGGCCAGCAGGTAGATCGGCTTGTCCACCCCGGCCGGGATCAGCCCCTCCTTCAGAGCGAGTTTGATGCCGTCGGCCAGTGACTGCAGCAATCCGAACGGCCCGACCCGGTTGGGGCCGTACCGCATTTGCATGCGGCCCAAGATTTTACGTTCGGCCAGGATCGCCACCAACACCGTCAGCAGCAGGAACACGAAGATCGCCAGTGCCTTGACCAGGATCAGCCACCACGGATCCAGGCCGAACACACTCAGGTCCGGATAGCTCACGGCGTTACCTCCCGCTCGATCTGAACCACCGCGCCCGTGGTGACGGCGAGTTGCTCATGCACCGCGCTACCGGGGGACCTCAGGGGCAGCCACACCACCCCATCGACCATGTCGGTGATCGTCAGTGGCAGGCTGATCGCGCCGCGCCCGCTAGACACGCTGACCACATCCCCGTCATGCGCGCCGATCGCAGCGGCCGTGGCCGCCGACAACCGCACCACCGGGGCACGCGCCGTCCCCGCCAAGAACAGCTCCCCATCCTGTAACCGACCACCATCCAACAACATCCGCCACCCCGCTAACACCGCCTGCCCTGGTGCGAGCCCGACCGGTGGCGTTGACCGGCAGTCGTCGATCGCCGGGCTGGCGCCGTCCCAGGTGCCCAACCGCGCCAGCTCGGCCCGCACCGCCTCGACATTGGATGTGCCGAGGTCGACGCCCATCTGGCCGGCGAGGTTGTGCAGGATCCGGTGGTCGGAGTCGCTGCTGCCGGGCTGCGCCGCGCCAAACGGTCGGATCCGGCCCTCCCAGTTGACGAACGATCCCGCTTTCTCCACGACCGGCGCCACCGGGAAGACGACATCGGCGAGCGCGGTCACCGCCGACTCCCGCAGTTCCAGGCTGACCACGAACCCGGCCGCCTCGATGGCGGCCAGCGCGGCATGCGGATCCGGCAGGTCTGCCGGATCGACCCCGCCCACGAGAAACGAACCGATGCCTGCGGTGAGCATCTCCGCGCAATTCAAGCCGGGAGTGCCGGGTAGACCGGTTGTCCCCCAGACTCGTTCGACGCGCTCACGCGCACGCGCGTGCTGAATCGGGCGTCCGCCGGGGAGGAGGTTGGGTAGGCAGCCGGTGTCGAGTGCGCCGCGGTCGCCGGCGCGGCGTGGGATCCAGGCCAGGCGGGCCCCGGTGCGGGTGGCCAATCGGGTGGCGGCGGAGAGGGCGCCGGGGCTGGTGGCCAGTCGCTCGCCGAGCATGATGATGGCCCCGGGTGGGAGTTCGGTAGCCAACTTGTCGAGGGCGGCGGCCTCCCCTCCGGGTGCGGTCAGTACGATCTGGGCGGCAAGTTTGGTCGAGCCCCGCGAGGCGAACGGGGCGATGCTGATCACCGTCAGGGCGCGTGTGCGGACCGCTTTGCGCAGCCGCAGGAACACGATCGGCGACTCTTCTTCGAGTTCCAACCCGGCCAACACCACGACAGGCGCGGATTGCAGGTCGGTATAGGAGACGTCGCGGCGCCCGGCGACCTGGGCGGCAAGGAATTGTTGTTCCTCCACCGAATGTGGTCGGGAACGGAAGTCGATATCGTTGGTGCCCAGCACGATCCGGGCGAACTTCGAATAGGCGTAGGCATCCTCAAGGCTGACCCGACCCCCCACCAACACACCCGTGCGCCCGGCGGTGAGCCCGGCGGCGGCCACCCCGATCGCCTCCGACCACGACGCCGGACGAAGCGCTCCGCTCTCGTCGCGCACCAGCGGGGTCTGGAGCCGGTCACCCGCGCGGGTATAGGCAAACGCCCAGCGACCCTTATCGCAGTTCCATTCCTCGTTGACTTCGGGGTCGTCGCCGGCGAGTCGGCGCAGCACGACGCCGCGGCGGTGGTCGGTGCGCTGGGCGCAGCCTGAGGCGCAGTGTTCGCAGACGCTCGGGCTGGAGACCAGGTCGAAGGGTCGGGCGCGGAACCGGTAGGCCGCCCCGGTCAGGGCGCCGACCGGGCAGATCTGAATGGTGTTGCCGCTGAAGTAGGAATCGAAGGCCTCCCCAGGGCCGATGCCCACCTGCTGGAGGGCACCGCGTTCCACCAGGGCGATAAACGGATCACCAGCAATCTGCTCCGAGAACCTGGTGCAGCGGGCGCACAGCACACACCGCTCCCGATCCAACAGAAGCTCCGTTGACAGCGGAATGGGCTTCGGATGGGTCCGCTTCACCTTGTCGAAACGGCTTTCGGTGCGCCCACTGGTCATGGCCTGGTTTTGCAGGGGGCATTCTCCGCCCTTGTCGCAGACCGGGCAGTCCAGCGGGTGGTTGATCAGCAGCAGTTCCATGACGCCGTGTTGGGCTTTGTCGGCGGCAGCGGAGGTGTGCTGGGTGCGCACCACCATTCCCTCAGACACGGTGGTGGTACAGCTGGCCATCGGCTTGCGTTGGCCCTCCACCTCGACCAGACACTGTCGGCAGGCCCCCACCGGATCCAGCAGCGGATGATCGCAAAACCGCGGGATCTGCACCCCCATCAACTCCGCGGCCCGGATTACCAACGTGCCCTTGGGAACCGCCACCTCGACGTCGTCGATCACCAGGGTGACCAACTCCACCGGCGGCGCCTCATCGGTGGACAGGTCCGAGGTTTGCGTCACGCTCCCACCCCTTCCGGTGCGGCCAGCATCGAGGCATACGGGTCGAACGGGCAGCCCCCGGTGAGGTGTGCCTCGTACTCGCCACGGAAGTGCTTGATCGAGGACATGATCGGCGAGGCGGCACCATCACCCAAGGCGCAGAACGACTTCCCGTTGAGCGTGTCGGCGATGTCGAGAAGATTGTGTAAATCCGCGTAAGTGGCCCGACCGTTCTCCAGATCGGCGTATATCTGGGTCAGCCAGTAGGTGCCCTCCCGGCACGGCGTGCATTTACCGCAGGACTCGTGGGCATAGAACTGGGTCCACCGGCGCACCGCCCGCACCACACACGTGGTCTCGTCGAAGATCTGCAGAGCCTTGGTCCCCAGCATCGACCCCACCGAGGCCATCCCCTCGTAATCCAAAGGCACGTCGAGGTGTTCGGCGGTCAGCAGGGGTGTCGACGATCCGCCGGGAGTCCAGAACTTCAGCTCATGCCCGGCCCGGACACCCCCGGCCCACTCCAGCAGTTCGCGCAGGGTGATGCCCAACGGCGCCTCGTACTGACCCGGGCGAGCGACGTGTCCGGACAGGGAGTAGATCGTGCAGCCGGGTGACTTGTCGGTACCCATCGAGGTGAACCAACCGATGCCGTCGCGGAGGATGTGGGGGACGGTGGCGATCGATTCGACGTTGTTGACCACGGTCGGGCAGGCGTAGAGGCCCGCCTCCGCGGGGAACGGCGGGCGAAGCCGGGGCTGGCCGCGACGGCCCTCCAGCGAGTCCAGTAGCGCGGTCTCCTCACCGCAGATGTAGGCGCCGGCGCCTGCGTGCACGATCAGGTCGAGGTCGAATCCCGAGCCGAGGATGTCGGTGCCCAGATAGCCCGCCTCGTAGGCCTCGGCGACGGCGTTCTGCAGCCGCCGCAACACCGGCACCACCTCACCGCGCACATAGATGAACGCGTGGTGGGCCCGGATCGCATACGCCGCGATGATCGCACCCTCGATGAGGGCGTGCGGTGTCGCGTACATCAACGGAACGTCTTTACAGGTACCGGGTTCGGACTCGTCGGCATTGACCACCAGGTAATGCGGCTTGTCGTCATCCTGCGGGATGAACGACCACTTCGCCCCGGTCGGGAACCCGGCTCCCCCGCGACCGCGCAGCCCGGACTCCTTGACCTCCGCAATGACGTCGCGAGGAGACATGGTCAAGGCCTTAGCAAGGGCCTGATAGCCGTCGTGGCGCACGTAGTTAGCCAGTGTCCACGACTGCGGTTCATTCCAGTAGCGGGTCAGCACTCGGGTGAACGTCATCTCATCCCGCCTCCGGCTGGACCGGCACGACGCCGGCTAGGGTGCGGGCTGTCTGGCGGAAGGTGCATAGCGGGGCGCCGCGGGTGGGTGTGACGGTTTTGCCGTCGCGGAGGGATTGCACGAGTTCGCGTGCACTCGAAGGGGTTTGGTTGTCGAAGAATTCCCAGTTGACCATCACCACTGGGGCGTAGTCGCAGGCGGCGTTGCACTCGATGTGTTCGAGGGTGATCCGCCCGTCGGTGGTGGTCTGACCGGGGTGCAGGGCCAGCTCGGTTTCGAGAGCCTCGATGATGGCGTCCCCGCCCATGATCGCGCACAGCGTGTTGGTGCAGACGCCGACCAGGTACTGGCCGGTCGGCGTGCGTCGGTACATGGAGTAGAACGTCGCCACTGCGGTGACTTCGGCGTCGGTGAGGCCTAACCGAGTGGCGCAGAAGCGGATGCCGGCGGTGGTGAGGTAACCGTCCTCGGCCTGCACCAGATGTAGCAGCGGCAGCAGCGCCGAGCGGGGCTGCGGGTAGCGGGCGACGATGGTCGCCGCATCTCCCGACAGGCGCTCCACCACGTCGGCCGGGTAGGCGTCGTGCCCACCGACCGGCGGGCCGGGTTCGTCGGGCCGCGGGCCTAACACCAGGTCGATGCTCACCTGTCGACACCACCCATCACCGGATCGATCGAGGCCACCGACGCGATCACGTCGGCGACCATGCCGCCCTCGCACATCGCCGCGACCGCTTGCAGATTCGTGAACGACGGGTCCCGGTAGTGCACCCGATAGGGGCGGGTGCCGCCGTCGGAGACCATGTGCACCCCGAGTTCCCCGCGGGGCGACTCGACCGCGGTGTAGACCTGCCCGGCCGGGACGCGGAACCCTTCGGTGACGAGTTTGAAGTGGTGGATCAAACCTTCCATCGAGGTGCCCATGATCGTGGCGATGTGCTCCGGGGAATTGCCCAACCCGTCGGGGCCCAGCGTGAGGTCGGCCGGCCAGGCGAGTTTCTTGTCGGTGATCATCACCGGGCCCGGCTCAAGCCGGGCCAGGCACTGGCGCACGATCTTCACCGACTCATACATCTCCTTGACCCGGATCAGATATCGCCCGTAGCAGTCCGCACCGGTGTCGGTGATCACCTCGAAGTCGTAGGTCTCGTAGCCGCAATAGGGTTGGGTCTTGCGCAGGTCGTGGGGCAGTCCGGTGGACCGCAACACCGGCCCGGTGATACCGAGGGCCATGCAGCCGGTCAGATCCAGATAGCCGATGCCCTGGGTGCGGCCCTTCCAGATGTAGCTCTCGGTCAACAGATCACCGAGCTCGTCGAGATGCCCCGGCAGAACCCCCAGCAGTTCTTCGAGGCGGGCCGGGCCGTCCTCGGGCAGATCGGTGGCCACCCCGCCGGGGCGGATGTAGGCGTTGTTCATCCGCAACCCGGTCACCGCTTCGAAGAACGACAGGATCAGGTCGCGGTCGCGGAAGCCGAAGAACATCGGTGACATCGCACCCAGTTCCATCCCGCCGGTGGCCAGCGCCACCAGATGCGAGGAAATCCGGTTCAGCTCCATCAGCAGCACCCGGATCACCGACGCCCGCTCAGGAATATCGTCGGTGATTCCTAGAAGGCGTTCCACACCAAGGCAATACGCGGTCTCGTTGAAGAACGGCGACAGGTAGTCCATCCGCGTCACGAACGTCACACCCTGCGTCCAGTTGCGGTACTCCAGATTCTTCTCGATCCCGGTATGCAGATAGCCGATCCCACACCGAGCTTCGGTGACCGTCTCACCCTCAATCTCCAGGATCAGCCGCAACACCCCGTGGGTCGAGGGGTGCTGCGGACCCATGTTCACCACGATCCGTTCGCCGACCTCGCCCTGGCGGGCGGCGGCCACCAACTCGTCCCAGTCCTGTCCGCCCAGGACGACCACGCCGTCCTCATCGTCGATGTGTGTGCTCATCAGTGATACGACCTGCGTTCGTCCGGCGGGGGGATCTGGGCGCCGTGGTATTCCACCGGTATTCCGCCCAGCGGGTAGTCCTTTCGCTGCGGGTGGCCCACCCAGTCGTCAGGCATCTCGATACGGGTCAGCCCGGGATGACCGTCGAAGATGATGCCGAAGAAGTCGTAGGTCTCCCGCTCATGCCAGTCGCAGGTCGGATACACCGAAAACAGCGACGGGATATGCGGATCGGCGTCCGCACACGCCACCTCCAGGTGGACGCGCCGGTTATGAGTGATCGACATCAGGGGATAGAAGGCGTGCAACTCCCGGCCCGAGTCCTGCGGGTAGTGCACACCTGAGACCCCGCAGCACAGTTCGAACCGCAACGCTTCGTCGTCGCGCAGCGCGCTGGCGACCGTCGGCAGGTGCTCGCGGTTAATGTCCAGGGTGAGCTGGTCGGAGAACACCACCACCCGCTCGAGGGCGGCGGCGAACACGTCGGCCCCGAGGACCTCGGCAAGCCGGTCGACGACCTCGTCGAAATAGCCGCCGTAGGGCCGCAGGGTGCTGCCCGGCAATGCGACCTCGCGAATCAGCCTGCCGTATCCGGACGTGTCACCGCTGCCGTTGATGCCGAACATGCCGCGGCGCACTTCGATGACTTCCTTGTCGGTGTCGCTGGGCCCGATCCCCGCGTCGCTTCGCTCCTGCCCGCCGGTGCTCACCGCAGTAACCCCTTGAGTTCCAGGGTGGTCGGGGCAGCCAACGCGGCCTGCTCGGCGGCCGCGATAACCTCGTCGCGGTGCACGCCCAACGGCATCTCGGCGATCTTGGCGTGCAACGCCAAAATCGCGTGCAGCAGCATCTCCGGCCGCGGCGGACAACCCGGCAGGTAGATGTCGACCGGAACGATGTGGTCCACACCCTGCACCACCGCGTAGTTGTTGAACATCCCCCCGCTGGAGGCACACACGCCCATCGCCAACACCCACTTCGGCTCGGCCATCTGGTCATACACCTGCCGCAACACCGGACCCATCTTCTGGCTCACCCGCCCAGCCACAATCATCAAATCCGCCTGCCGCGGCGTCGCCGAAAACCGCTCCATCCCGAACCGGGCAATATCAAACCGCGGACCCGCCGTCGCCATCATCTCGATCGCACAACACGCCAACCCAAACGTCGCCGGCCACAACGACCCCTTACGAACGAACCCGGCGACCTTCTCCACCGTGGACAACAAAATGCCGCCCGGCAGCTGTTCTTCTAATCCCACTCCAGCCCACCCCGCCGCCACACATACCCATACGCCACGAACACCGTCGCCATGAAGATCAGCATCTCCACCAGCGCAAACGTCCCAAGCCGATCGAACGCCACCGCCCACGGATACAGAAAGACAATCTCGATATCGAAGACAATGAACAACATCGCCGTCAGGTAGTACTTGATCGGAAACCGCTGACCCACCACATCAGCCACCGGCTCAATCCCACACTCGTAAGCCTCCAACTTGGCCCGATTGAACCGCCGCGGCCCCACCACCAACGCAATCACCACAGACACCACCGCGAAACCCGCCGCGATAGCCCCCAACACCAAAATGGGCATATAGAGATCCACTCCATGCCTCCTGTCGGTGACGGCTGCGGATAGGCGTATGTCTACCGACTGGGACAGCTGAGGTATCCCCCGTTACGGGGGATACGCCAGGTGATCCGATGGGGGAGATTTCCCTTGTCCGCCAGCGTGTGTGGTCACAGCGGTCGCCCCATTGATGGATCTAGATATAGTGATATATACTCAGCCTGGGTAGGCTCCACCCGCCGGAGATGCTCACCCATACAAGGCGTGCGGATAGAGCGGAGGATCACCGTGACCGAGACCGTCTGGACCGTTCCGTTGCAGAGACATGAGTTCGTCTCGCGGTCCTCGTTCGACACCGTTCACCAGAAGATCAATGCCGCGCTGGGCCACCCGGAGTTCACGGCGCTCCAACGTCAGCTCGAAACACGCACCGACTGGATGTCATTCACCGAACTGATCGAGGAGAACATCGGCGCCTCAGGGCTGATGGTTTTTCTCGAACTCGACCTCGGTGCCGTGCTGGCGCGGGTTCCCGACACCGCGGCCTACCGGGTGGTCCGCATCATCGCCGGCAACCCGGCGACCATGGCCGCGATGACACGCACCACTCCCGCCGCCGGCGCGTTCGCGCCCATCACGATTCTGGTCTTCGAAGCCGCCGACGGTGTGCACTGCCGCTACGACACCATGGTGTCGGCAACCAGCGGTGAGATCACCGATGAGGCGCGACGGGTGGCCGAACGCCTCGACAGAAGCGTGCTGGAACTCTTGGCTGCCGCCACAGCGGATCGCTGACGCCGCCGCAGGGCCACGATCAAGCGATCAGACCCACCAGCCCCGGGTCGAACGTGGCCCGAGCGGCGACCGAGGCGGCAGCAGCGGAGACCACCAGCGCGGCGTCCTCCTCATAGCCCTTGGGGAACACGATCTCAGCGCTGTCGGGATTCTCCCGATGTGCCATCAACCAGTCGTACAACAGCCAATCCACCGCACAGGTCACGGTGAGCGGGTCCGCCTCCGGTGCGCGTGCCGCCGACACCACCCCCCGCAACGCGTCGCGGTGCTCCTTTCGGGCGGCATCCTTGTTGACCCCTGAGCTGTCGAAGAACAGCATCGACAACGTCAACGGAAATCGTTGGCCCGCTTCGGTGCGCACCACCCAGCGCCCCCCCTTCCAGGGCCTGTCGGGATCGACGTGCACGAACTCGCCGAAGCCACCGATCACGCCCAGCGAGGGGTCATCGAGCTCGCCGTCGAACGGCGCGGGCCCGAGTAGGTCCAGCGGCGACCGGGCACGGATGGAGAACAGCGCCGCGGTACCGATGATCTTGCCCGCCCGCAGGTCGGCACTCAGGCCGGTCTGGTCCAGGGCCGCGGCGTATTCGAAGCACAGCCGGTCCAACGCACGGTGCAACTCGACCAGGCCATCGCGCTCGGCGGCATCCGCGGGTGGTCTGCCGCCACCGAGAATCTCGCCGAACCGGCCCGCGGCGATGATCAACGCGTCGTCAAGGGCTTCCAGATGCGTCGCCACCAGCCGGTCGGGTTCGTCATCGACGGTCACCAGCGCCTGCAGCGATGTCGGCGCTCCCGCCGATGTCGCCCAAAAGAAACCGATCTGGTCGTCCGTCTGGACGATGCGGGGTCGCATCAGGATCGCCGCCAGATCATCACCCGATTGTTGCCGGAATCCGCGACCGCCAGCATGTCGCCGCGCAGGGACAGCCCGTACGGCCAGCACAACGTGTCCCGCTGCACCGATGTCCAGCGATTCTCGCCGTTGGAGCCGAAGTCCGGTTGAGCCAGCACATGGTCGGCGCCGCGACCGTCCTCGGGCATGGCGTCCCACAACAGGATCCGGTTGTTGGCCGTATCGGCCACCGCGAGCCGCCCACCGTCGAGGCACGCGGCGTACGGGAACCGGAAACGATCCGAGGTATGCGGCCCATAGGGCCATTCGAGCGCGCTGTCGAAGTCCGGCTGGCCCAGGACCAGATCGGCATCACGGTCCGCGCCCGGCAGTGGCGACCAGCCCAGCAGGCGATGATCCCCGGCATCGGCGACCACCAGCAGATCCTCGGACCCGGTGATGTCATGCGGCCAGCGGAAGCTGGCCGGCCCGACCACACCGCCGCGGTTCTCCTCCCGGGACGCCGGGTCGGGCTGCCCCAGCACCACGTCGGCAGGCTGGTCCGGCTCGGGAATCCCGTTGTGCCAACCGAGGACTCGGCGGTTCCCGGTGTCGGCGACCCAGAACGCAGAGCCGACGACCGCGATACCGAACGGCCAGTAGAACGTGGCAGCCGAGCATTCGCCGCCGCGGTTCTCTTGCACCGACGACGCGTCTGGCTGCCCGAGTACGACATCCGGCGCAATGTCACTGCTCTCCGGCACGGTGTTCCACACCAGGATTCGGTGGTGCCACGCGTCGGCCACGATCAGCCGACCATCGTGGATCAGAACCCCGGTCGGCAGGTTCATCCCCCGCTCCGGACCGCGCCCGCCCGCCCCGTGCCCCTCTGATTCGCCGTCGGGCTGCCCGAGCACCACATCGGCGGGTTGCTCGTCGCTCTCGGGAATCCCGTGCCAGATCAGCACCCGATGGTTGCCCGAGTCCGCGACCACGACGTGCCGGTCACCGAGGAACACCCCGCGCGGCGAGTACATCCACGCCATCGACGGCGTCGCCGGCGGCAATGCCAGGCCGCCCGGCGCCGGCGCCCCCAGCCACAATGCCGGCGACCAGCCGCCACGGAGGTCGACGGTCGGGATGACGTCGGCACGGGTCCCCAAGCCGCTGATGTTGTGCCGGACGGTGTAGCGGCTCATCGGGCTGATACCTGCGCCGGTGGGACCATCACAGTTCGACGCGAACCCACAGCACGCCGTCATCGACCCGCAGCGGCAGCTGCTCCAGCTGCGCACCGGGCGCGCTCAGGCACTCCCCCGACGTCGCGTCGTAGCAGAAGCCGTGCCAGGGACAGGTCAGGGTGTTGTTGCTCAGATCGAGCACGGCGTTGTCCAACGGCAGCGCCTCGTGCGCACATTCGTTGCGATAGGCCGACAGTCGTTGAGCGGCGTTGACCACGATCACTTCGACGCGCGCTCCGCCGGCGGTGGTCAGGCTCAACGACGACAAGTCGTCGACGGGAACGTCGGCAGCTGGTCCCACCTTGATCCACCCCTCAGCGGCCGGGTCGCGTCCGATCCGCAACGCCTCGAGCGGGATGAGTGTCGGTGTCGGCTCGGCAGGCAGCACCTCGACGGCCGATATCGCCGGAACTCCTTGCACCAAGGCCTCTTCGACGAGATTGCGCAAGGTCACCGATGACATGGAGCACCCGTTGCAGGCTCCTTCGAGGCGGACGAAGGCCGTCGCGTCCTCAACCCGGACCAGGGTTACGTCCCCGCCGTGGCTGTTCAGTTGCGGACGAACCGAGGCCAATACCTGGTTGGCGTAGGTGACCGGATCCGGGCGCACGATGCCGTGCAGCGACAGCAGCAGATGCACGGTGGGGTCGTCGACCGCGTCGAAGAGCACTGCGCGGGCGGAGTCGTCGGCCCGCATCCGACGCACTAGCGTCACCAGCCCGGCCCGGTGGATCTCCTCGATTGCCGACTTGAGTTCTTCGGCCACTGCCCGCGCCGCGGGGTCCAGCTCCGCCAGCGCCGCGACGGCGTCGTCGACGCGTTTGGCCAGTGCCTCGAAACTCGGTTCGGTCACCGTCCGTTCAGTTGTCGTCGACATCAGGCTCCCCGGTTCGGCTCAGTGTGGTCTGCCTGGCGATCTCGTCGAGTACACCGCGCACCGTGCGCACCGAGTCCTCGTCGCCGAGTTCCTCGAACAGGAACCGTGCTTCGTAGAGTTTGGCCTTGGCGTGATCGAAGGCCCCGAGATGGGCCAGCACGTTGCCTTGGTTGGCCAGCACGCGGGCCCGGCCCATCGGGTCTGTGTCGCGGTCGCGGGCGGCCAGCACCGCTTCGTAGAGTTCGACCGCTTCAACCAGGTTGTCGGCCTGGTGCTTCGAGGGCGTGTACACCAGCGAATTGGCAAGGTTGAGCTGAGCGCTGGCCCACTGTTCGGGATAGTCCTCGCGGGTGTACACCTTCAGCGCCGACCGCAGAGACTGCGCGGCTATGCCCAGCCGCAGCTGGCCCGAAGCCTCGGTCATCGGCATCGTCAGGTAGGCGGTCGCCAGGTTGGCGTGCGCCGACGCCCACAGCAGCGGCGCCTCCTCCCGCAACACCAGCTGCAGCGCCGAATGGTAGTGCGGCACAACGGCGGCCAGCAGTTCGGGCCGCTCCGGTGCCTGCTCGTGCAGCAGGCCGGCCAGGTGCAGATGCAGTTCGGCACGGGTAACGCGCAGGCCGTCGGCCCCGTCGAGGGCCTTGATCGCAGTTTCGAAACGCCGGTAGGCATCCGGATGCCCGTCGTGGGCGGCGATCGAGGCCGCCGCGCCGAGCAGCACACCGCTCAGCGGCTTGGACACGTCGGCCGCTTCGTCGGCCGCCTGGTCGAGCAACGCGGTCGCCAGTGCGCCGTCGCCGTCGTTGAAGGCCTTGCTGGCCTGGGTGGACAGCACCAGCGCCGAAAGCTCGGCGGTGGCCGAGCCGACCGCAGGCGGGACGTCCGAGCGACCCAGCGCAAACAGCACCACATCCACCAGGACACCGAATTCGCCGAGTACGGACCGCAACTCGGCGGGATCGTCCCCGTCGGGATCCATCACGAACCGGTTGTAGCGGCTGACCGGGTCGGCTCCGGTCAGTGACGCCAGGGCGGCGTCGCGGTCACCGGCCAGCGCCAGTTCATGGGCGCGCAATGCCTCGGGCCAGGCCGGGACCTGACCTGCCAGCAGCGCCGCTCGAGCTTCCTCGGTCTCCGGGGCGGCGGGAATCAGCAGGTAGCCCAGCGGCAACGGGAACGCGCCCAACGGCTGCGGCCGGACCGCTAGAACAGCGGTGTCCGCCAGCTCGGAGTTGGCAAGTGCGGTCACGACATCCCTTCCGTCATCCGTGAATGGGTCCCCGGATATCGCGCTCGGCGGCGCGTTTGATCAATCGGGCCGACAACTCGGCGCGACTCTTCGTGTGGTGGGTGTCGATGCGCCTGCGCACGACACCGTCGGCGAACACCACGACGATGTCGACCGCCCACCGGCCCCGCTCCTCGACGACGACGGTCTGCACGTCCAGCGCCTCGTCGGTGGAAATGTCCTTGGGTACGGAGGTCTTGGGCCGGGGCTCGTCACACATGAGGATCACCGCGCCGGCCCCAACGGGATCCGCAAGGCGTGCTGTGCATCATCCCAGAATGCCTGACGAACGCCCGTGACGGGGATGTCTGCCAGTACCTCGCGGACCAATAGGGAGCGGTCGCCGGCCGGGTTGCGCTGCTTGAGCAACAGCCCGCCGCTGCGCGGGCCCCGCAGCGGAATCAACCACAGCGCGTCATCCCGCAGCACCGCAGCGACGGCGTCGGACGGGAAGCGTGCCGCGGCCAGCGCCGCGTCCAGGCGCAGGTAGCCGTCGGCGGTGAAGTCCACCGCGAGGTCGTCGCCGACCTGCGGGCGCAGCGGACCCAGATAATCGTGCTCGATCAGTCCGATCACCTGTTCCATCGCGGTCTCGACCGGTTCGGAAAGCTCGGTCCCCAGCTCCACCCCGGCCGCCTCGATCAAGAACACCGTGATGTCGGTCGGACATGCCTCGCCCAGCGCCCAGCGGGCGAAGGCGATCGCGTGGTCCCACCGAAACGAATGGGTGTGCAGACCCTGCAGCGGGGGCAGGTCAGCCAGCTCCTCGCCGGGAACGCGGTACACCGTCCCCGGTGCGGCACCGGTAGCCGAGGCGTCGATGATCACCACCCGCTGCGCGCCACGCATCTGGAACGCCACGTCCATGCCGGCGGTACCCCCGTCGACCAGCCGCGCGCCGACGGGAACACCGCGCTCCCACAGGTGGCGAATCAGAACCGGGCCGACACCGTCGTCGCCGCGCAGCAGATTGCCGCAGCCCACCACCAAGACCGCGCACCCAGGCGGCTCGATGTCCAGATGAGGGGTCTGGACATCGAAACCGCCTGGGTCGCTTCGGGTGTCGGGTGACCCAGGCTCGACCGCCGGGATCACACCATTCCGTTGATGACGAACTTCGAGAGCTCCTTGCCGGTCTTGCCGTCGTAGGCGTGCACGGTACACACCAGGCAGGAGTCGAAGCTGCGCGCCACGTGGCCCAGTTCGACCGGATCCTCAGGATCCACGATCGGCGAACCCACCAAGGCCTTCTCGATCGGGCCCAGGACCTGGTTGCCGTCGCGCGGGCCGATGTTCCACGCCGTCGGCGTGATCACCTGATAGTTCTTGATCTTGTTGTCCTCGATCACGATCCAGTCGGCCAACGAACCGCGGGCCGCCTCGGTCGCGCCGAAACCCTTGCCCTCGGCATACTCGGTGGGCTTGGTGTAGAAGCTCTCCTTGAGGTCCAGCTGATCCAGCCAAGACCGCACCCACTTGAAGTACTTCGGCGCCTCGTGCACCCGGGCCAGCTGACGGGTCAGCACACTCGGGCCGATCTTGTTCATGATGTCGACGAACAACGGGTCGTTGTCCTGGTGCGGTGCCGCGTTCGGGCCACCGGCGGCTATCCGGCGGGCCAACGGGCCGGCCTCCAGCGGAATGTTGCCGAGATCGCCGACGGCGTAGCGCGGCGACTTGGCCCAGCTGTACTTGCCCTGCTTCTTGGCGTCTTCGGGGTCCAGCGGGATGGTTTCTCCGTCGAACGGGTGCAGCGGCTGGCTGCCCTCGTAGAAGGAGTGGGTGACGTCCTCGCGAACGTTGGCCTGGTCGAAGTCGTACCACTGGCCCTGGGCGTAGACGCCGCCGCGACCGATCAGGGCAGCGTTTCGCCCTTCGATGGTGGGGTTCTCATACAGCGTCGGATCGAAGTAGGTGCCCGTGGAGATGAAGTTGCCCACACCCTGGCCGTACTTGTCCAGTCCGATGTCCAGCGCGTAGCGGATGAAAAAGCCGCAATCGCTGTTGTACTGGGACTCGTTCTCGTCGACCCAGGCCAGGACGTCTTCCCAGGTCTTGTTCTCCAGCCACCGGTCGATGCTGCAGCCCAGCCACTGACCTTCGAGCCAGTTGTCTTTCCAGTGCTCGAGGATCGCAATCGAACGCGTCACGTCCGACAAGGTCGGCGCGCACATCACACCGCCGGGCACCATGAAGCTCGAGTGCGGCCACTGGCCGCCGAAGATCGCGTACACCTCGACGGGCTTGTTGGAAAGCACCACGCCCGGTTGGTAACTGGTGCCGACATAGGGCGCGAAGCGGCGCACGGCCTCGTCATACATCTTGGACTTGGCGTAGTTCTTGTTGGTCAGGTCGATCGCGAACAGCGCGTAGAAGTAGCGCGGAATCGACTGCAGCGTCTCGCATGCCTGCGCGATGTTGCGGATGAGCGTCGCGTTCGGGGGCATGTGGGTGCGCCACGCGGTGTCCAGGGCATAGGCCGACTTGTAGAGGTGGCTGCCGCCGCAGATACCGCAGATGCGGGGGCACACCACGAGCCCCGCCTGCGGATCCTTGCCCCGCAGGATGATCTCGAAGCCGCGGAACATCGCGGCTTCGGTCCAGGCCGAGGTGACGACACCGTTGTCGATCGTGACCCGGACGTCGAGGTCACCCTCGACACGGCCCAGTGGGCTGACGTATAGGTCGAGCGCGGTCATGAAAGTCCTCCAAAAGGTATGGGCTGAACCAGGGCTGATGGTTTCGGCATGGCTAGACCACGAACATGTCTTCTTTGGACCACTGCGGGGCCGCGATCCGGGCCGCCGCGGCGTGAGCCATGTACGTGAGGTGGTCGGACCCCTCCGGCACTTCCTTGGGGATCACTCCACCGACCTTCTGGGTCTTGAACAGTGTCCCGGGCGCCAGGTCGAAGTGCGGGAACTCCGGCTCGGTGCAACCCAGGCACGGCATGCCGGCGCGAGTCTTCGAGGACTGCCGGTTCCACAGGATGCGGTTGCACGGCGAGTGGGTCATCGGGCCACGGCAGCCGAACTCGTAGAACAGGCAGCCGGTGCGGGTGCCCTCACCGAAGGACATGGTCGACTGCTTGTACTCGAAGAACTGGACGCGGGTGCACCCGGTCTGGGTGAAGGTCTTGAAGAAGGTCTCCGGCCGGTGCAGCTCGTCGAGGGCGATGTCGCCCGCACGGCCAGTGGCCAGCGCGACGATGATCTGGGTGATCCAGTCCGGGTGTGCCGGGCAGCCGGGGATGTTGATGACGGGCAGGCCCATCTTGGAGCGGAAGTCCGGTCCAAGGAATCCGCCCTTGTCGCGCTTGTGGAATTGCAGGCCGGTCGACCCCGACGGGTTGGGCTCCATCGCGGGGATGCCGCCAAAGCAGGCGCAGTCCCCGATCGCGACGACGATCTGCGCGGCGGCGGCCAGGTCGGTGACCCAGTCCTTCATCGGGCGCTCGGCGAACATGTCCATCCGGCCGGTGCCATTGGGGGCCTCGATCACGCTGCCCTCGAAGACGAAAATGTCCAGCGGGCGATCGCCGTTGGCACAGTCCCAGAAAACTTTCTGGGCGTTCTTCCCGAGTTCCAGGCCCAGCGACGGATGCCAGATCAGGTCGAGACCGAAGTCGACGATCAGGTCGACGACGTTGGGTTCCTCGGCGTTGAGGAACGACATGGTGTTGCCACTACATGCCCCTCCCTGAAACCACAGAACGGAAGCCATGCGGAACTCCTCTCAGATCACGACCCAGGGCGAGGCCGAAAATGTGCTGGCTGAAACGACGAATCGGTGGCGCGACGGACAAGCAGGTGTCACTACTGACCCACTTGGCGACCGAAGGCCCGGGCGACCTGAATCATGAATCCCAGGCCGCGCACCACGTCAGGGTCTTTGGTCACCTTCCACAAGCCGAACAAACCCTTCGGGCCACCCGGGTCGGCGGTCGCGGCGGCCTTGCCGTCCACCAGCGCCTGACCCAGCGCAGCCAGCACCTCGACCGCCTGCGGGTCGGTCAGCCGGGAGGCCAGCAGGGTGTTGATGGCCGGGGTGGCACCTACCAGCGAATTCGACAGCGTGGCAAGGCTTTGCGCCAGGCCCTGTAGGTCGACACCCTTGAGCGCCTCAGCGCCCGGCAACGCGCCTGCGGTCGCGGCTCCCTTGAAGTCGTTGACCGCCGAGGACAACGAGTCGGTGATCGCGTCGCCTCGTCGGACGAATCCGTCCAGACCGGTGACCAGGACCGCCAGCAGATCGGCGTGGTCGAGCAGGTTGTTCAGTGATGCGGCGACCTTGGGGTCGTCGAGCCTGTCACGGATTTGATCGGCGGGTGACACCGCGACCGCCTGCCCGTTAGCCGTCATGCAAACCTCCTGCTGGCAAATGTGGCCTCGGTCACAGGCTAGCCGGATGCCGGCGGCATGCCTATCGCTTTCGCGCAGGAGCTGTCAGGATTACGCAGAGTTCAGCGCGCTGGCGCGCGCCCAGATGTTGGGAGGCTTGCGTGATTAGCGCGGATACTTTAATCAAAATTTCACTTTCCGGTCGGGAACCACATGGTCAGCGCTAATGCACCGGCTAACTCGGCTGGGGTATATCGATGTCCGCCGCACCAGCGATCCCGTCCGGCGCAAGGTCCGGTCGCGCGGCGTTCCGCCGGCACTGGCCAACAATGAGATCTTCTACACCGAGGACGTCTCGGAGGCCTCGCGACTGATCGCCAAGACGCTGGGCCCGCTGAACCTCACCGTCGGCGCCGACGAGGTCAAGGGTTTCGCCGCGACCATGCACGGGGTGCGGCTGCGCAACGTCAGCATGCTCTACCTCGACGTCCACGTCGCCGCCGCCATCGACATCCCGATGCTCGGCCCCTACTACGGGGTACACATGCCGATGAACGGGTGCGCGATCATCGAGCACCGCGGTCACACCTTCGAGGCCAACACCATCCGGTCCGCGGTGACCAGCCCGGGGGTGTCGCTGCGGATGGCCTTCGACCACGACTCACCGCAGTTGATCATCCGGGTCGAGGAACGCGCGATGGCTGCCCACCTCACCCGTCTGCTGGGCCGAAGCCTCACTCGCCCTTTGGTGTTCGCGCCCGAATTCGACATCTCCAGCGAAGCCGCGACGCGCTGGCACGCCGCGGTGCAGTTGATCCACACCGAGGTGTTCCACGAGGGTTCGCTGATCCAGCGCGGCCAGGGCATCGGCTCCGTGGAGGAGTTGGTCATGAGCAGCCTGCTCCAGCTGCAGCCGTCGAACTACCACGAAGAGTTCCTGGCCCCGCCGCCGCCGGATCAACGCCGCGCTGTCGTCCAGGATGCGATGAACTACATCGAGGACCACCTGGCCGAACGCATCACGATGGATGCCGTCGCGAAAGCCGTGCACATGAGTGTGCGCTCGATCCAGCAGGGCTTCCGCGAGGAACTTGGCATGAGCCCGATGAGTTTCGTGCGCGAACGGCGGCTGGAACGAGCGCACGAGGAGCTGACCGACGCCCTGCCCTCCGACGGTGTGACCGTGACGCAGGTGGCCGAGCGTTGGGGCTTCAATCACCTGGGCAGCTTCGCCGTCGAATACCGCAAGCGATGGGGCGAGGCTCCGTCGGAGACGTTGCGGCGCTGAGCGATTTGGGCGCGCCAACGTTCGCTAGACGACGGTTAGCGCGCCGAAATCACGACGCGGCGCTGCGTACCGTGCCGATCGGCCGCCAGCCCAGGTCTCGGTTGCCGACCAGATGTGTGAGCAGCAGTTCGGTCGACATGGTCGGCGCGGTCTGACTGACCAGATGCCAGGGCCGGTTCAACGGCGTGCCCGGAACCGGGATCTGCACCAATTCGCCACTGTCGAGCCGGGTTTGTACGGCCTGCTGGGACACCAGCGTGACACCCAGCCCGGCCACGGCGGCGGCGACCACGGCCCCGTGCGATCCGAGCACCAGCAGCGGCGGGTTCACGTCCAGTTCGTCGAGCAGCGTCGTCGTGGCCGAGCGGGTGCCCGAGCCGGGCTCGCGCAACAGCCAGGTCGCCGTCGCCGGTTCGACATCGCCGGCCATCGCCGGCGGCCCGACCACGATCAGGGTGTTCGGGCTGACGGCGCGCACCCTGGCCTTCTTACGCAGATCATCCGGCGGGCGTCCGGCCACCACCAAGTCGACCTCGTGGCGGGCCAGCATCGGCCAAATCGCGTTGCGCGAGGCCACTTCCAGGTGCAGCACCACGCCCGGGTACTTGGCACGAAACGACGCCAGCGCAGCGGGGATCAACAGCTCCCCAGCCGTGGTCACCGCGGCCAGGCGCACCGAACCGTTCTCGGGATCGGCCTCGCCCCTGGCCGCCAAGATCGCCTCGTCGTGCAGGCCGAGGATGCGCCTCGCGTACTCGACGTAGCGCTGGCCCGCGGGGGTCAACTTCACTCCCCTGCCGTGCCGGTCGATCAGCGCGATGCCGATCTCGGCCGACAACGCCCGCACCGCCGAGGAGATCGACGACTCGGTCACCACCAGCCGTTCGGCGGCCCCCCGCACAGATCCGGTGTCGGCGAGTTCCACGAGCGCACGCAACCTGGCCTTGGTCGTCACTGCGTCTCCTCGATCCCGGTCCGTGCGGCCCCGACGAACACCCGGCTGCTCAACAGGTCCGCGGGTTCGATCGTCGACAACTCTGCCAGGCCGACCACTCCCGGCTCGGCCAGCAGACGGCGCGCGTGTCGAAGCCGCGCCCGTTCCAGCGCATTGCGCACGCTGCGGGCATTGGCGAACCAGGGCTGCTCGACCCGCCGGCGCAGATAGTCACCGAACACCGAGGCGGCTTCGTCGGACAACCGGTAACCCATCGCGTTGCTCATCAGGGTGGCGATCTGCCCGAGTTCGCCGACCGTGTAGTCCGGGAAGGAGATGTGGTGGGCGATGCGGCTCTGCATCCCGGGGTTGGCCGAGAAGAACTGATCCATCTTGTCGGCATAGCCGGCCAGGATCACCACCAGGTCGTCACGGTTGTTCTCCATGACCTGCAGCAGGATTTCGATCGACTCCGAACCGTAGTCACGTTCGTTCTCCACCTTGTACAGGTAGTAGGCCTCGTCGATGAACAGCACGCCGCCCATCGCCCGCTTGATAACCTCCTTGGTCTTGGGCGCTGTATGCCCGACGTACTCGCCCACCAGGTCGTCGCGGGTGACGCTGACCAGGTGGCCGCGGCGAAGGTAGCCCAGCCGGTGCAGCAGGTCGGCCATCCGCAACGCGACCGTCGTCTTACCGGTGCCCGGATTTCCGGTGAAGCACATGTGCAGGGTGGGCTGCACCGCGTCGATGCCAAACCGCGCCCGCATCCGGTCGACGAGCAGCAGCGCGGCGATCTCGGCGATGCGGGTCTTGACCGGCTCCAGGCCCACAAGTTCGGCGTCGAGCCGGGCCAGCACGTCGTCGATACCCGAATCATGGCGTGCGGCAGCAAGATCCACGACGGCATCCGGCCCGAGGATGTCGGGATCGACATCGACGGGCCGGACGCCGAACGCGCTGCGGGTCACGGGTTTCCGTATCTGTCCCCGGCCGGGCGATCGGTCGCGTAGGCGTGGGTGGTGTAGCCGATTGTGCGATTGGCACGCTCGGCACGGTCCAACCGGAAGCCCGGTTCCTCCGTCGGCCGGTTCACGATGAACGACAGCGCCGTGGTCTGCCTCCCGAGGCTGGCGTCGTAGGCGTTGAGCCGGATGTAGTGCTCGGGATAGGCCGCGCGACAGGCGTTGACCTCCAAGAGCACACCGGCCGGATCGGCCAGGTCGAACATCGGCAATCCCCACATCTCCCAGTAGATATTGCGCGGGTGCGGGTCATCGGTGAACTCCACCGACAGCGGCCAGCCGTGATTGAGCGCGTACTCGATCTGCGCGGTGATCTCCTCGTCGGTGAAGTCGGGCAGATAGGAGAAGGTGCCCTGAGTGATTCGCATGCTCGTCTCCCTAGATTCTGGTGGGGGTGGCCACGACGTCGGGGGTGTCGGTGGATTCGTAGTTGAAGGTGATGTCACCCCAGGTCGCCAGCGCGGTGTCCAGTGCCCGGTTGCCGGCGGCAGCCTTCTTCAGGATCTGCGGGCCTTCCTTGTAGAAGTCACGGCCTTCGTTGCGCGCCTTGATCATCGCTTCCAGCGCCACCCGATTGGCCTCGGCGCCGGCTGCGATACCCATCGGGTGCCCGATCGTGCCGCCACCGAACTGCAGCACCACATCCTCACCGAGGTAGTGGATGAGCTGGTGCATCTGCCCGGCGTGGATTCCGCCGGAGGCCACCGGCATGACGCCGGGCATGGACGCCCAATCCTGGTCGAAGAAAAGGCCTTTGACCGGATCGGCATCGATATGGTCCAGGCGCAGGGTGTCGTAGAAACCGGCCGTGGTGTTGGGGTCACCTTCGAGCTTGCCCACCACCGTGCCGGCGTGGATGTGGTCGACGCCGGCCAGGCGCATCCATTTCGAGATCACCCGGAAGCTCACACCGTGGGACTTCTGCCGGGTGTAGGTGCCGTGCCCGGCGCGGTGCAGGTGCAGAATCACGCTGTTGTCGCGGGCCCACTTGGCCATCGACTGGATCGCGGTGTAGCCGATGGTGAGGTCGATCATCACGACCACCGAGCCCAACTCCGCGGCGAAATCGGCCCGCTCGTACATCTGCTCCATGGTTCCGGCGGTGATGTTGAGGTAGTGACCCTTGATCTCACCGGTCGCGGCCTGCGCCCGGTTGACCGCTTCCATGCAGTACAAGAACCGGTCTCGCCAGCGCATGAAGGGCTGGGAGTTGATGTTCTCGTCGTCCTTGGTGAAGTCGAGTCCACCGCGCAGCGCCTCGTAGACCACCCGGCCGTAGTTGCGCGCCGAGAGACCGAGCTTGGGCTTGGTCGTCGCGCCCAGTAGCGGGCGGCCGAACTTGCCCAGATGCTCACGCTCCATGACGATTCCGTGTGCCGGGCCTTGGAACGTCTTGACGTAGTGCGTCGGGATCCGCATGTCCTCCAGCCGCAGCGCCTTGAGCGGTTTGAACCCGAAGACATTGCCGATGATGGAGCTGGTGAGGTTGGCTATCGAGCCCTCCTCGAACAGGTCGAGGTCGTAGGCGATCCATGCAATCCACTGCCCGGGCGTGCCAGGCACCGCGTCGACCCGATAGCACTTGGCCTGGTAGTGGTCGAACGTCGTGAGCCGGTCGGTCCACACCACCGTCCACGTGGCGGTGCTGGACTCGCCCGCCACTGCGGCGCCGGCCTCCTCGGGTGGCACCCCGTCCTGCGGGGTGATCCGGAAGGCGCACAGGACATCGGAGTCCTGCGGCACGTAGTCCGGCTGCCAGTAACCCATTTCTGCGTAGGGAATGACCCCCGCGTTCCATCTGTCCGTCATGCCACGAATGCTGCCCGCCAAACACTGAAGTTGTCTATATAGAATTCTGCCTTAACTCTGAACCATTTACTTAAGTATTGACGCCTCCCCCGCAGCATCCACCCGCCGGGTGAGGCACCCGCCGTCCGGCCGGTCCTACGGTTCCCCCACATGCCGAGCAGACGCAAAATCGCACATTCTTTGGCGTTTTCGTACGAGTCTGCGTCCGCTCGCGCCCAGGAGAAAGGGAGACCATGACCACGATTCGCCACATCGCCCAACAGCTGACCACATTCGGCAAGGGCATCCTGGCCGCCGACGAGAGCATCGGCACGATGTCGTCGCGCCTGGAGCAGGCCGGTGTCCACCCCACCGCACAGAGCCGTCGGGACTACCGAGAATTGCTCGCGGTCACACCGGGTTTGGCCGACGGAGTCTCGGGAATCATCTTCTGCGACGAGACCATGAACCAGTCATTCTCCGACGGCACCCCGTTCCCCCAGGGCTGCCGGGAGCGGGGCATCCTGCCGGGCATCAAGGTCGACACCGGCGCCAAGCCCTGCCCCGGACTGCCCGGTGAGACGATTACCGAAGGGCTCGACGGGCTGGCCGATCGACTGGCCGGCTATGCCGGGAAGGGGGCCGCGTTCGCCAAGTGGCGCGCGGTGTTCACCATCACCGACGACACCCCCAGCCGCGGCTCCATCGAGGCCAACGCCAACGCGCTGGCCCGCTACGCCGCCGCCTGCCAGGAAGCCGGCCTGGTGCCGATCGTCGAACCCGAGGTGCTGATGGCCGGCACGCACGGCATCGGGCGGTGTGCCGAAGTGACCGCCGCCGTTCAACAGGCGGTGCGCGAACAGCTGGCGCTGTTCAATGTCGACCTGGCCGGGATCGTGCTCAAGCCGAACATGGTCACCGAAGGTTCGGAGAACCCGCAGCCCGCGACACCCGAAGAGGTGGCTGCTGCCACGGTGGAGGTGCTGCGCAGTTGGCCCGGCGACCTCGCGGGGGTGGCATTCCTGTCCGGCGGTCAGCCCCCACAGCGGGCAACCGCGAACCTGGCGGCGATGCAAAGCCATCAGACACCGTGGCCGTTGACCTTTTCGTTCGGGCGTGCGCTGGTGTCCCCGGCGCTGGCGGCATGGCGCGGCCACGAGGACCGAGTGGCCGCCGGCCAGGCGGCACTGTCCGAGCATGTGGCGGCCAACGCCGCGGCGCTGCGGCTGCGCCCGCAGCTTCAGTCAGTCTGAGGTTTCGACCATATCGAGCGGAATCGCCACCGTCACTGTGGTTCCCGAGCCCGGCCTGGACCGCACCGCCAGGCGACCGCCGACAAGCTCGGCGCGCTCGGTCATCGACAACATGCCATACCCACCGACGTTGGTGGTACCGGGCACCCGGTCGGCGGCCGGGTCGAAGCCAACCCCGTTGTCCGACACTTCCAGTCGCGCCGACCCGTCGGCGACGGTGAAGCGGACGGTGGCCGTCAGCGCGCGGGAATGTTTGACGACGTTCTGCAGACTCTCCTGCGCGATGCGGTACAGCGCCACCTCGATATGCTCGGGCAGCCGGTCATCGGCGAGCTCGAGGTCCAGGTCGACCTCCATGATGGAGGCCGCCAGGCTGGCCAGACCGCCAGCCAAGCCGAGGTCGTCGAGCACCGGTGGGCGCAGGCCCCCGATGGCCGACCGAGCCTCGGCGAACGTCAGATCGGCTAAATCGCGCGCCTTTTCGATCTGTTCGGCCGCCTCTGCCGTCTCGGCGTTGTCGACGGCGCGGGCCGCGGCGTCCAGCCGGTAGGTGAGGCTGACCAGCCGCTGTGAGATGCCGTCGTGGATGTCGGCAGCCAGCCGCCGGCGTTCGCCCTCCTGGGCGGCGATCACCTGCTCGGCGAAGTTCTCGTGGGCGCGTTCGCGGGCGCTGAGCTGCCGGTGCAGCCGGGCCTGGTGCAGCGCACCGGCGATGAGCCGACCGATCACCAGGAGCAACTGGATGTCGCGGGGGGTGAAGTCGCGCCGAGAAATGGTGTGCACGTTGAGCACTCCGACCAGCCCGCCGGGTTCGGTCTCCATCGGCACCGAGGCCATCGAGGTGAAGTCCGAACCCCGCAACGACTCGATCGGCACATACCGCGGGTCGTCTTCCTTGTTGTTGACGATCACCACCGGCTCGCGGTGACTGGCCACCCAACCCGACACACCTGAACCCAGCGGCAGCCGCACCCGGCCGACCTGCTCGTCGAACGGCGGGGTGGCACCGGCCAGGGTCAGCGAGCGGTCGGTGTCGTCGAGAACGTGCACGAAGCAGACATCGGATGCGGTGGCCGCGGTGATCATCCGCGCGACCGCGGCGGCCATCGGCTCCACGCCAGGACCACTGGAGGTCGCCGCGATGATGTCGAGCAAGAAAGCGACCTCACGGTCGGCGTCGACCAGGCCGTGGACGTCGTTGGCGCCCAACCCCCCGGTCGGCGTCACTGGAAGATGCCCTCCCGCAATGCGGTGGCCACGGCACTGGTGCGGTCACCGACTCCGAGCTTGCGGTAGATCGAGCGCAAGTGGCTCTTCACCGTCTCGTCGCCGATCACCAGCTTGTTGGCGATGCCGCGGTTGGACAGCCCGGTCACCACGAACGACAGGATCTCACTTTCCCGTTGGGTCAGACCGTGCCTGGCACCGGGCCAGAACTCGTCACGCTGCAGCCGCGCGGCAGTGTCGACCGCCCGCGCGGCCAACCCGGGATCGATCGCCGTCGCGCCGCTGTGCACCAACTCCAATTGCCGGACGAGTTCGTCGCTGCTGATTCCCTTGAGCAGATAGCCCGACGCACCCACCCGCAACGCCTGGAACAGATACTGCTCGTCGTCGTAGACCGACAGCAGGATCACCTTGCGCTCGGGGTCACGCTCGCGCACCGACCGGCACACGTCGAGTCCGCTGGCGCCCTGCATCCGCACATCGCACAGCACGATGTCGGGTTTGAGACTGGCGATGACGGTGAGCGCCTTCTCGACGCCGACGGCCTCGCCCACCACCCGCACCCTGTTCTTGAACGGGCCGAGCATGGCCTTGAGGCCCTCGATCACCATCTCGTGGTCATCGACGAGAACTACCCGCACAGGTCCGTTCGTCTCCGGCGCTGTCATGTGCGCCGCTCCTCCTCATCGCTGCGCTGTGCATCGTCGCCGGCGGTCATGCGACCACGATAGGCCACCGACCCTGTCCTACCCCGTCACTTAACTCGATCGGTCCCCCCTTCGGGGGACATCAGGCCCGGTGCTGCCGCCCTACCATCTGCCCAGACACAAGGAGGTAAACCCGATGAGCGTGACGACGATGCCGGCGCCGAAGCTGGTGGCCTCGGTGCTACCGGCCAACTTCGCCGAGCTGGGCCGCGATGTCGCGGCGATCGAGAAGGCTGGTATCGACCGCATCCAATGGGATGTGATGGACGGTTCGTTCGTCCCGAACCTGACCTTCGGCCCCGATGTCATCGCCGCCAACCGCGACCGCACCACGATCGGGTTCGAAGCGCATCTGATGGTCGACGACCCCGACCCGATGTTGCATCGCTGGGTCGAGGCGGGCTGCCAGATCGTCATCGTCCACGCTGAAGCCTGCCGCCACCTGCATCGAACTCTCTCGCAGATAAGGGATCTGGGCGCCCGATCGGGTGTTGCGCTCAACCCGGCCACACCGCTGGAGGCCGTCGTCAACGTGCTCGACCTGACCGACCTGCTGCTGGTGATGACGGTCAATCCCGGCTTCGGCGGTCAACGTTACCTGTCCAGCATGGAAGCCAAGATCAGCGCCGCCCGTGCTGAAATCGATCACCGCGCTTTGGATATCGAGCTCGAGGTCGACGGTGGCATCAGCCCGGCCACCATCGGCGCGGCAGCCGCCGCAGGCGCCGACGTGTTCTGCGCCGGCTCGGCGCTGTTCAGCGGCTCCGGCACCATGGCGGACCGCACCGCCGAGCTACGCGCCGCCGCAACCGAGAGGCTGGTTCTGCGATGACCTTGGCACCCAACCGAATCGAGGACCAGGCCCGCACCAGCGAGCTCGACGCGCTGGCCGTCAACACGCTGCGGTTCCTTGCCGCCGACGGCGTGCAGGCAGCCAACAGCGGCCACCCCGGCCTGCCGCTCGGGGCAGCCGGGATCGGCTGGACGCTGTGGTCCCGGCATCTGCGCCACGATCCGACCAATCCGCAGTGGCCGGACCGGGACCGGTTCGTACTGTCGGCCGGACACGGTTCG
Organism: Mycolicibacterium sp. CH28; assembly: GCF_004745805.1. Classification (GTDB taxonomy): domain Bacteria; phylum Actinomycetota; class Actinomycetes; order Mycobacteriales; family Mycobacteriaceae; genus Mycobacterium. The sequence continues at coordinate 36,868 of NZ_SRLQ01000017.1, forward strand.
ATGCTGCTCTACGCGCTGCTGCACGTCTTCGGCTACGACATGCCGGTCAGCGAGCTGCGCCGGTTCCGGCAGCTGGGTTCGCGCACTCCCGGACACCCCGAGTACGGCCACACCCCCGGAGTGGAGACCACCACCGGGCCGTTGGGGCAGGGACTGGCCAACGCCGTCGGCCTGGCGCTGGCCGAGCGAATGCTCGCCGCGCGGTGCAACACCGACGAGCACACCGTGGTCGATCATCGGGTGTGGGTGCTGGCCGGCGACGGCTGCCTGATGGAGGGCATCAGCCACGAAGCGGCGTCACTGGCCGGGCGCCTCGGGCTTGGCAAGCTGGCAGTGATCTTCGACGACAACGACATCACCATCGACGGTCCGGCGCAACGTAGTTGCGCCGACGACGTAGAAGCCCGGTTCGCCGCCTACGGCTGGCACGTGCTGCGCGTCGAGGACGGCAACGACGTGCCGGCACTGGACCGCGCCTTTGCCCGCGCGCGGGACAACGAGGACCGCCCCACGTTCATCCGGGTGACGACCACCATCGGCTACGGGGCCCCGGGTGTCGAAGGCACCCCGAAGGCGCACGGCAGCCCGCTGGGTCCCGAGACGCTCGCCGCGATGCGGGCGCGGCTGGACTGGCCCGACGCACAGTTCCACGTGCCGACGTCGGTCACCGCCACTGCGTCGGCAACCGCCGCACAGGGCGGCGCGGCCCGCGCGGTGTGGGAAGGTATGCATGCCGACTGGGCGGCAGCGAATCCCGGCCTTGCCCAGCACTTCCCACTCGATGGCGTTCCCGCACCCACCAATCCCGCCCTGCTCGCCGAGCTTGCCACTGCGACCCCCGGCTCGAAGATGGCTACCCGCAAGGCATCTGGTGCGGCGCTGACTGCACTGGCCGAGGCGTACCCGGCACTGATCGGCGGCTCGGCCGATCTGGCGGCGTCGACCAATACCGCGATCCCCGGCGGGGATGTCGCCCCTGGCGACTACGCCGGCCGCACGGTCCACTTCGGGATACGCGAACACGCGATGGCCGCCGTGATGAACGGCATCGCACTGCACGGCGGCCTACGGCCGTTCGGCAGTACCTTCCTGGTGTTCGCCGACTACTTGCGCCCGGCGCTGCGCCTCTCGGCGCTGATGCGGCTACCGGTCATCTACGTGTTCACCCACGACTCGGTGCACGTGGGTGAAGACGGCCCGACCCACCAGCCGATTGAGCAGCTCGAATCGCTGCGGCTGATCCCCGGGCTGACGGTGCTGCGCCCCGCCGACGCCGCCGAGACCGCCCTGGCCTGGGAGTTAGCCAGCACCACCCTGGACGGACCGACGGCGCTCGTCTTGTCCAGGCAGGACCTACCGGTGCTCGGTGCTGACGGCCTCGACGACGTTCGCGCCCACGGCGCGCGCATCGTCCGGGTGGCACCCGCGCCTGCCGATGTCGTGCTGGCCGCCTCCGGTTCCGAAGTCGCCCTGGCCCTGCAGGCCGCCGATCTGCTGGCCGGGCACGAGGTCAATGCCACGGTCGCGTCGGTGATGTGCCGGGAACGGTTCGAAGCGGCGGCGCGCGCTGGATCCAGCGGATGGCCCGATGTGCCGGTGGTGTGGATCGAGGCGGGTGTGCCGGTCGGCTGGCGAGCGATCGCCGGCCCCCGCGACGCCGTGGTCGGGATCGACCGCTTCGGCGAAAGCGGCCCCGGCCCGCAGGTCGCCGAACACCTCGGCCTGTCGGCGACCGCGGTGGCCGACGCCGCATTGCGTACCCTCGGCCGACCGGCCGGAGTTCCCCCAGATGTCAATGGTTGACAAGATGATTCGGGTTCGCCGCTCCTCACGCGAGGACCGCCGTCGGCCGGTGTTGCTGGCGATCGCCGGGGACAGCGCAGCCGGCAAGACCACGGTGGCCAAGGGCATCGTCGACGCCCTTGGCCCGCACCGGTGCACACTGCTGTCGACCGACGACTACCACCGCTATGACCGCTACGAGCGCGCCCACCAGCCGTTCACGGCGTTGCATCCCGACTGCCACCACCTGGGGATCCTGGCCCAGCACCTGCAACTGCTGGCCACCGGCCAGCCGATCCTCAAGCCGGTCTATGACCACAGCACCGGCCGGCTGATCCGCCCGCAGCTGGTCGAGCCAACCGAGGTCATCGTGGTCGAGGGGCTGTTACCCCTGCACAGCAAGTTGGCCCGGGCCTGCTTCGATATCACCGTCTACCTGGACCCTCCCGAGCACATCCGCCGGGGCTGGAAGGTCACCCGCGACACCACGACGCGTGGGTACACCGAGGAGCAGGTACTGGCGGAACTGATCGAGCGAGAGCCGGAATCGGCGGCCTTCATCCGCCCGCAGCGGGCCCACGCCGACATCGTCGTGCGCTTCGCCCCGATCGAGGCCCGCGACGACCCGCCCGGCACCCCGCTGTCGGCAGCGTTGCTGATGCGCACCACCGTCGGCCAGCCCGATCTCTCAGAAGCGTTGCAACCGGGCATGGCCCGCACCATGCATATGCGCCTGGCCCGTGACGCCGACGGGCGACCGGTCGACAGTGTGCACGTGCACGGCTATGCCAGCCCAGAGGACCGGGCCACCGCCGAGAAGATGGTGTGGCATGCCCTGGGCCTGGACGGTTCGGCGCCGCCGGAGGCGCTGGGCCGGATCGGCGCCGACGAGCGCAGCACGCCGCTTGCCATCACCCAGATGCTGCTGCTGCACCACGTGCTGGCCGCCGCGCGGTGAGACGGGGACAAACCCGGAGACAGATAGGTGCCCGCCAATCCCCTGATCGGGGGATGTCCGAGCCCGCTTGGCGGGTCCATACTGCCCGCGTGGTGGCAACGCTGGACACCCTTCCCCGGAGCCGTACGTTCTGGTGGGACCGGGCTCGCTGCGCGCACGCCGACGTGCCTGTGCTCGAGGCCGTCATCTTCGACTTCGACGCCCGGCGCGGCGCCTGTGAGCAGGACGCGGTCATGTTTCGTGAGCTGATCTGGAGCCTGCACTGCGACAACATCCGGGTCGGGATCACCGCCGCGGACCAGCGGGCCCGGATCGAACCGTTGGTCCGGCAGCTGATCGGGGACGGGGTGGTCGAGGTGATGATCACCGGGGACGACGTCGCACGACCCAAACCCGATCCCGAGGTGTATCACCGGGCGCTCCACGAGCTGGGCGTGCACCCGGCCAGCGCGATGGCCGTCGAGCATTCCCTGGCCGGATTGCGCACCGCGCGGTCGGCCGGCCTGGCCACGATCGTGGTCAGCAGTCATCACTTCCACGGCCGGGACGCCGCCGGCGCGGCGGCGGTGCAGGACAGATACGCCTGCGCCGAGCCGTTGACGGCGTATCGATGTCGCCGGCTGCACGAGCGGTGGTGGATCGACCACACCCGGCTCAGCGCCTAGACAGGCGGGCCCTAGCTCTGGCCGCAGGCCGCCATGACGAGCTCACGTACCCGGGCGGCGTCGGCCTGCCCCTTGGTTGCCTTCATCACCGCACCGACGATCGCGCCGGCGGCCTGGACCTTGCCGCCGCGGATCTTCTCGGCGACGTCGGGTTGAGCCTCGAGAGCTTCATTGATGGCGGCCTGGATCAGCGAGTCGTCACGCACCAGTGCCAACCCACGACCGGCCATCACCTGCTCGGGCTCACCCTCCCCGGCGAGCACACCCTCGATGACCTGACGGGCCAGCTTGTTCGACAGCTTGCCCTCGTCGACCAGCGCCACCACCTTGGCAACCTGGGCCGGTGTGATCCCCAGATCGGACACGGCCACCCCATTTTCATTGGCCTTCTGCACCAGGAAGTTGCCCCACCACGCGCGGGCGGACTCGCTGCTGGCGCCGTGCGCGACGGTCTCGGCCACCAGGTCGATGGCACCGGCGTTGACAAGGTCACGCATGACTTCGTCGGAGATGCCCCAGTCTTGCTGAATCCGCTTGCGCGCCAACCACGGAAGCTCCGGAATGGTGCCGCGCAACCGCTCCACGAGTTCGGCGCTGGGCGCTACCGGCTCCAGGTCGGGCTCGGGGAAGTAGCGGTAGTCCTCGGCCGTCTCCTTGTCCCGGCCCGGCGAGGTGTAGCCGTCCTCGTGGAAGTGCCGAGTCTCCTGGTGGATCTTTCCGCCGGCGTCGAGAATGGCTGCTTGGCGGCGCATTTCGTAGCGAACGGCAACCTCGACACTCTTGAGCGAGTTGACGTTCTTGGTTTCGGTCCGGGTGCCGAACTCGATCTGCCCGATCGGCCGCAGCGACACATTGGCATCGCAACGCAACGATCCCTGGTCCATCCGCACATCGGAGACACCCAACGCGCGCAACATGTCCCGCAGCGCGGTCACGTAGGCGCGAGCCACCTCCGGCGCACGGTCCCCGGCGCCTTCGATGGGCTTGGTGACGATTTCGATCAGCGGTACCCCGGCACGGTTGACGTCGAGCAGCGAGGTGGTCGCGCCGTGGATACGACCGGTATCGCTGCCGATGTGGGTCAGCTTGCCGGTGTCCTCCTCCATGTGGGCACGCTCGATAGCGATCCGGAAGGTGGTGCCGTCGTCCAGCGGGACCTCGAGGTAACCGTCGAACGCGATGGGTTCGTCGTACTGCGAGATCTGGTAGTTCTTCGGCTGGTCGGGATAGAAGTAGTTCTTCCGCGCGAAGCGGCACCACGGCGCGATCTGGCAGTTCAATGCCAGCCCGATGCGGATGGCCGACTCGACGGCGGCCGCATTGAGCACCGGCAGCGCTCCCGGCAGTCCGAGGCACACCGGGCATACCTGGGTGTTTGGCTCGGCGCCGAACGTCGTGGAACAGGCGCAGAACATCTTGGTGGCCGTCGACAGCTCGACGTGCACCTCCAGACCGAGCACCGGGTCGAACCGGGCCACGACGTCGTCGTAGTCCAGCAGTTCGGCCTCGGCGGGCGAAGTGCGCACAGTAGTCATGGCTCGATCTTATTCGGCGCGTCCTCAGCCGACCCCGCCCCATCAGCCAGCCGGGCGCTGAGACCGAGTCGGTGCAGGTAGCGGCGAATCACCACGACGATGCCGATGATGAGCGCACACGTCGACACCAGCGAGACCACCTGGTTGACCGCCTGCGCGATATCGGCCGAGAAGTTGTAGATCACGGCGACCGCCAACCCCGCCACGAGCAGGTTCACGATGCCGCACCAGAAGCTCAGGTGCAGGTGCATCCGGTGATATGCCCGCTGGGAGCGCGGTGACCAGGCCTGCTCGGCACTGAGCTGCGCGATACGGCCGGGCCGTAGGCGCTCGACGAGCGACTCGGTCAGCGGACGACCCACGACGGCGCTGCCGCAGAAGAACAACGCCAGCACAACTCCCGGGATGGTGTTGGACACCTGCGCGACGCGGGGGTCCCCCGTCACCAGAGCGACGATCAGACTCAGACCGAAGTTGGCCAGCAGAAATCCGGAAAGCAGATCGAACGTGCGGCTTCGGATCACCTTCACCAACACCTGCGCGCCGGCCACCACGGTGGCCGCGATCAGCGCGGCGAGCTCCGGCTGGCCGATCAGCCGCATCCCGTAGAAGACCCCGAGCGACGGCCCGATGCTCACCACCACCTCGCGCAATGAGCGGCGGGTGTCGAACCGAGATTGGGGCACAGCGCTCACAACGGGCCAACGTATGCGCCGAAGCTGTGCGCTATTGCCAGTCGGGTGGAGGTCAGCCCAATCCCATTACTGCGCGATTGCGTCCGTCACGCGGTGCGATAGAGCTGGGAGTCGACGGCAGCCAAGATGTGGCGCTGATCGAACGGACGGCGGGCGGTCAGCACACCGAGACTGACGGTCACCGTCTCGGCGACCCCGGAAGCCGCACGATGAGCTGCAGACCGCCGGTGTCGAACACCGCACCGTGCTGCCCGCCGTTGCTCAGGTGCGCCTGAATCTGCGCCACTACGTCGCGCCCCAGCAGCGCATCCAGCCGTGAACCGATCCGCCGAGATACGGCCAACCGGGATCTCAGCCGAAAAAGGCGGCAGCGTCGTCGTAGCGGGACTGTGGCACCAGTTTGAGCTGGCGCACGGCGTCGGCGAGCGGAACCCGGCCGATGTCCTGGCCCCGCAACGACACCATCATCCCGTACTCGCCGGCGTGGGCGGCGTCGGCGGCATTGACCCCGAACCGGGTTGCCAGCACCCGGTCGTAGGCGGTCGGAGTGCCGCCGCGCTGGACATGGCCCAGCACGGTGACCCGGACTTCCTTCTTGATCCGCTTCTCGACCTCGTTGGCGAGCTGCTGGGCTACCCCGGTGAACCGCTCGTGGCCGAACTCGTCGGTTCCGCCCGAGCGCAACGCCATGGTGCCCTCGGCGGGTTTGGCGCCTTCGGCGACGACGATGATGAAGCTCGACTCGCCGCGCTGGAAGCGCTTCTTGACCAGCCGGCACACCTCTTCGACGTCGAAGGGCTGCTCCGGGATCAGCGTCATGTGCGCACCCGACGACAGCCCGGCATTGAGCGCGATCCAGCCGGCGTGGCGACCCATTACCTCGACGACCATCACCCGCTGATGCGACTCGGCGGTGCTGTGCAACCGGTCGATGGCCTCGGTGGCAATCTGCAGGGCGGTGTCGTGACCGAAGGTGACGTCGGTGCAATCGATGTCGTTGTCGATCGTCTTCGGTACCCCGACCACCGGCACGCCCTCTTCGGACAGCCAGTGCGCGGCGGTCAGCGTGCCCTCACCGCCGATCGGGATCAACACGTCGATCCCGTTGTCCTCCAACGTCTGTTTGATGTCGTCGAGCCCGGCGCGGAGCTTGTCGGGGTTGGTGCGGGCAGTGCCGAGCATGGTGCCGCCCTTGGCGAGCAGCCGGTTGTTGCGGTCGTCGTTGTGCAGTTGGATCCGGCGATCCTCCAGCAGGCCCCGCCAACCGTCGAGGAAGCCCACTACCGAGGATCCGTAACGGGCGTCGCAGGTCCGCACGACCGCACGGATCACCGCGTTGAGGCCGGGACAGTCACCACCGCCGGTGAGTACTCCAATGCGCATGGGACCTATCCTGCCTCGTCAGATCGCTGTTGGCAGCGGACCGCGCGCACTCTCGTAGGCCGCACCTACCCGGTAGAGCCGGTCGTCGGCCAGGGCCGGCGCCATGATCTGCAGCCCGACCGGCAGGTTGTCGTCGGCGGACAGGCCCGACGGCACCGACATTCCGCAGTGCCCGGCCAAGTTCAGCGGCAGCGTGCACAGGTCGAACAGATACATCGCCAGCGGATCGTCGACCTTCTCCCCCAGCCGGAATGCGGTGGTCGGGGTCGCCGGCGACACCAGCACGTCCACTTCTCGGTAGGCGGCGTCGAGATCGCCTGCGATGAGCGTGCGGACCTTCTGCGCCTGGTTGTAATAGGCGTCGTAATAGCCGGCCGACAGCGCGTAGGTGCCGATCATGATGCGGCGCTTGACTTCTGGGCCGAACCCAGCGGCCCTGGTGAGCGCCATCACCTCTTCGGCGCTGTGTGTGCCGTCGTCACCGACCCGCAGGCCGTAGCGCATGGCATCGAAGCGAGCCAGATTGCTCGACACCTCCGAGGGCAGGATCAGGTAGTAGGCCGACATCGAGTAGTCCAGGTGCGGGCAATCGACCTCGCTGACCTCGGCACCCAACGCGCTCAACTGATCGACCGCGGCGTTGAACGAGGCCAGCACACCCGGCTGGTAGCCCTCGCCGCTGCGCAGCTGCTTGACCACACCGATCCGGACACCCTTCAGGTCGCCGGTGGCACCGGCCCTGGCGGCGCCGACGACATCGGGGATCTGGGCTTCGACCGAGGTGGAGTCGTGCGGATCATGTCCGGCGATCACCGCGTGCAGCAGCGCGGTGTCGAGCACCGTGCGCGCACAGGGGCCGCCCTGGTCCAGCGAGGACGCGCAGGCGATCAGCCCGTAGCGCGACACCGTCCCGTAGGTCGGCTTGACCCCGACCGTCGCGGTCAGTGCCGCGGGCTGGCGGATCGAGCCGCCGGTGTCAGAGCCCAGCGCCAGCGGTGCCTGGAACGCGGCCAGCGCGGCAGCACTGCCACCGCCGGACCCGCCTGGCACCCGGTCGGTGTCCCAGGGGTTGCGGGTCGGTCCGTAAGCGGAGTTCTCGGTGGAGCTGCCCATCGCGAACTCGTCCATGTTGGTCTTGCCCAGGATCGGGATGCCGGCCGCCCGCACCCGGGCGGTGACCGTGGCGTCGTAGGGCGACACCCAGCCTTCGAGGATCTTCGACCCGCAGGTCGTCGGCATGTCGGTGGCGGTGAAGACGTCCTTGAGCGCCAGCGGAACGCCGGCCAGCGGCGACGGCAGCTGCTCGCCGGCGGCCACCGCGGCATCGACGCGCGCGGCAGAGGCCAGGGCCTCGTCGGCGGCCACATGCAGGAAGGCGTGATAGCGGTCGTCGGTGGCGGCGATCTGGTCCAGGCAAGCCTGCGTGACCTCGACCGAGGAGACCTCCTTGGCCGCGATCTTCTCCCCCAGCGTGGCCGCGTCGAGGCGAATCAAATCGCTCACTGCTCCTCTCCGAGGATCTGGGGCACGGCGAACCGGCCCTCGACGGCGGCTGGCGCCTCGGCCAGGGCCTGCTCCTGGGTCAGGCATGACTCGACGACGTCGGGCCGGGTGACGTTGACGTCCTTCAAGGGATTGCCGGTCGGCTTCACGTCACCGGTATCGACGGCCTGGATCTGGCTGACGTGGCCCAGGATTGCGTCGAGTTGGCCGGCGAAGCTGTCGAGTTCGTGGTCGGTCAGGGCCAGCCGGGCCAGCTTGGCCAGCCGGGCGACCTCGTCGCGGGAGATCTGGGACACGGTGCCCAAGCCTAGATGGCGGCGGGATGCGCGTGCCGTGGGGACTGCTTCGGGTCTGCCCAGCCGTGGTCAGATCACGACTCCGACGTGCGGCTTCGACTCGTGGTCGGCCGGGATACGTTCCCTCACACGGCCCACCTGCGAGGCTGATCGGTCGAATCTGCCAGGGTGCTGAGTCCGGGCTGCTGTGCAACAGTGTCCGCGTGCCTTCGTATCTGCTGCGGGTCCAGCTGGTCGACCGGCCCGGTAGCCTCGGCTCGCTCGCGGTCGCCCTGGGCTCGGTCGGCGCCGACATCCTCTCGCTCGATGTCGTCGAGCGAGGATCCGGATACGCTATCGACGACTTGGTGGTCGAACTGCCGCAAGGGGCCATGCCCGACATGCTGATCACCGCCGCCGAGCGGCTCGAAGGGGTGCGGGTGGACACCATCCGACCGCACACCGGCCTGCTGGAAGCCCACCGCGAGCTCGAGTTGATCGACCACATCGCCGCGGCCACCGGCCGGCTGGCCAAGCTGCAGGTACTCGCCGACGAGGCGCCACGTGTGCTGCGCGTGGGCTGGTGCACGGTGGCGTACCTGTCGGAGTCGGGCCTGGAGCGCATCGTCGGCAGTCCCGGGGCACCCGAGACACAGGCGACGTCGGCGCCGTGGCTGCCGATCACCCGGGCCGAGGCGCTGGACGGGACCGCCGACTGGGTGCCGCAGGTGTGGCGCGACATGGACACCACGCTGGCCGCTGCGCCGCTGGGCGACGAACAGACCGCGGTGCTGCTGGGCCGGCCCGGCGGTCCGCTGTTCCGTCCGTCGGAAGTGGCCCGGCTCGGCTACCTGGCCGGCATCGTCGCCACCATCCTGCGCTGAGCCAGGACGACCGGGCGCGGTCTCACCCGGCGCTGGGCTCCTGCGACGGGCTTGCGTCGGTCTGGGCCGGGGGCCCCTCGGCCAGCAGCGCGCGGAACCCGTCCTCGTCGAGAATAGGGATACCGAGTTCGACGGCCTTGTCGTACTTGGACCCCGGCGAATCCCCGGCCACCACGAACGAGGTCTTCTTCGACACCGACCCGACCGCCTTGCCGCCGCGGGTGATGATGGCCTCCTTGGCTTCGTCGCGGGAGAAGCCCGGCAACGACCCGGTCACCACGATGGACAGGCCCTGCAGTGTCGGCGTGATGTCGGCGTCACGTTCGTCTTCCATCCGGACGCCGGCCGCGCGCCACTTCTCGACGATTGCCCGGTGCCAGTCGACGTCGAACCACTCCACGAGCGCCGCGGCGATGGTCGGTCCGACACCTTCGACGTCGGCGAGCTGTTCCTCGGTGGCCGCCATGATCGCATCGAGGCTGCCGAATGCGGCGGCCAGCGCACGCGCAGCGGTGGGGCCGACGTGGCGGATGGACAGTGCCACCAGGATCCGCCACAGCGGCCGGTCCTTGGCCTGATGCAGGTTGGCCAGCAGCCGCGCGCCGTTGGCCGACAACGCGCCGTCCTTGGTCCGGAAGAAGTCCGCGGTGAGTAGGTCGTCGGCGGTCAGGGTGAACAGGTCGCCCTCGTCGCCGATGACCTTGGCAGTCAGCAGCGCGGTCGCTGCCTCGTAGCCGAGCCCCTCGATGTCCAGCCCGCCGCGACCAGCCAGGTGGAATACCCGCTCGCGCAGCTGCGCGGGACAGGACCGGGAATTCGGGCAGCGGATATCGACATCACCCTCCTTGGCCGGGGCCAGCGGCGTGCCGCACTCCGGACAGTGGGTGGGCATCTCGAATTCCCGCTCGGTACCGTCGCGCAGACCGACGACGGGTCCCAGCACTTCGGGGATGACATCGCCGGCTTTGCGGATCATCACGGTGTCACCGATCCGCACACCCTTGCGCTTGACCTCCGAGCCGTTGTGCAGGGTGGCCATGCCGACGGTGGACCCGGCGATCTTGACCGGGGTCATCACAGCGAACGGGGTGACCCGGCCGGTGCGGCCGACGTTGACCTGGATGTCGAGCAGTTTGGTCTGAGCCTCCTCGGGCGGGTACTTGTAGGCCACCGCCCAGCGCGGGGTGCGCGAGGTGGCGCCGAGGCGGCGCTGCAGCGCGAAATCGTCGACTTTGACCACGATGCCGTCGATTTCGTGTTCGATCTCGTGGCGCCGCTCGCCCCAATAGGTGATTTTCTCCTCGACGGCGGCCAGACCCTGTACCCGCGCGGTGTGATCGGACACCGGCAGGCCCCAGGCTTTCAGCGCGAAATAGGCGTCGTGCAGAGTCACCGGGTCAAAGCCCTCGCTATAACCCAAGCCGTGGCAGATCATTCGCAGCGGTCGCTTCGCGGTGACGGCCGGATTCTTCTGCCGCAATGAGCCGGCCGCACTGTTGCGCGGATTGGCGAACGGATCCTTGCCGTCGGCGACCAGGTTGGCGTTGAGATTCTCGAAATCGGCGACCATGAAGAAGACCTCGCCGCGCACCTCGAGAACCGCGGGTATCGGATACTCCTGTGACGCAGTGAGGGTTTCGGGGATGTCATCGATGGTCCGCGCGTTGTTGGTGACATCCTCGCCGACCCGGCCGTCGCCGCGGGTGGCCGCGCGGTCCAGCCGGCCGGCTCGGTACACCAGGGCCAGCGCGACGCCGTCGACCTTGAGCTCGCACAGGTATTGGGGGTCGCGGCCGATCTCGGTTTCCACGCGGTTGGACCACGCCACCAGTTCCTCGGTGTTGAACACGTCCTCCAGGGACAGCATCCGTTCCAGGTGGGCAGCCTCGGTGAATTCGGTGGCGAAACCCGCGCCGCCGACCAGCTGGGTCGGCGAGTCCGCTACCCGCAGCTCGGGGTAGTTCTCCTCGAGAGCGAGGAGTTCGTTGAAGAGTTTGTCGAAGTCCGCGTCGGAGACGACCGGCGCGTCTTTGATGTAGTACCGGAACTGATGCTCGCGCACCTCGTCGGCGAGCTCCTGCCAGCGCCGACGCACATCCGGATCGATGGGGTCAGCCGCGGGATCGGATGTCTCTGGAGCCACTCTCGCAGGCTATCGGAGGGCTCTGACGACTGAGCCGTGGCACTGTGATGCCATGCCCCATCCGGTGATGTTCGACGACGGCGACCCGATTCTGACCCGCGTCCGTGCGATCGCCCTGGCCTTCCCGGAGGCGACCGAGAAGATCTCCCACGGCCGCCCGACGTTCGGCGCGCCCAAGATGTTCGCGGTCTACGGCGGCAGCCGCAAGAACACCAGCGGTCCGATGACCCGGTACGACCACGCGCTGCTGGTCAAGGTCGACGGCAGCGAACAGCAGGCCCTGCAACAGGACCCCCGGTTCTTCTATCCGGCCTATCTGGGGCCGTTCGGCTGGTTGGGCCTGGACTTCGACGCCGCCGACGTCGACTGGACCGAAGTCACCGAACTGGTCGACGCGTCCTTCCGACTACAGGCCCCGGCGCGGCTGGTACGCCTGCTCGACAGCCGACCATAACCACCGGTTCGGGCCGACCGAGTGTGCGTCCACGGCGTTGAGTGTGCGTCCACGGCGGACGTGGCCGAGCTGATCCCGCCCTGGGCGCACAGTCGAAGCCGTGAACGCACAGTCGATACCGACCGACCACCAGACTCGCGCTGGGTGGGCCGTGTCGACGAGCCGTCGGTCAGACCGCGTCCGGGTCCTCGGCAAGGGCGTCAGCAGCCCGCTGGGCCAAACCGACTGCGCTACGGGCCCACTCGGCGGTCGCACCAGCCAGACCGCATGCTGGGCTGACGCCGATCCGGTCGCGCAGCACCGCGCGCGGGAAGCCGATCCTGTCGACGATCGTCCCCGCCGCAGTGGCCACCTCCTCGGCCGACGGTCGCTTCGTCGGCGCGCTCGTCGGCAACAAGCCGAGGACCGCGGTGCGGCCCGAGTCCAGGAACTCCGCCAGCCCGTCCCAATCCGCGTCGGCCAGGGTCTGCACGTCCACCGAGACCGCACTGATGGCGGTGCGCCGCAACAAATTCCACGGCAGCTCGGCCGCACTACTGTGCAGTAGGACGGCACCGCCCGCCGCGGTCACGCACTCGTCGATCAGCCCGATCGCCACGACCTCGTCGACCGGATGCACCGGACTCAGTGCGGTCACCCCGGTCAGCCGGCCGGCCAGCGCGGCCGGCAGCAGGGGTTCGTCGTATTGCACCACCACCGTCGTGGCCAGCCGCCGCGCCAACTCCGCCCGGTGCCGTGCGACGCCCTCGGCCAGCGAGGCGGTCAGGTCCCGCACGGCACCCATGTCGGTGAGGGCCCGATGGCCGTTGGCCAATTCCAGTTGGGCGGCCAGCGTGATCGGCCCCGGCGCCTGTACCTTGACGCAGCGTTGCGAGCCCGGACCGCCGGCCTTCTCCCAGGCCTCCTCGAGGGCGTCGACGTCCTCGCCGAGCAGGCTGATCGCCCGGCGGGTCACCGCACCGCGCCGGGCCACGATGCGGTAGCCGCGGGGCACGGTATCGATGGCGATATCGACCAGCAGCGCACCGGCGCGCCCGATCAGGTCGGCACCCACACCGCGCGCGGGCAGCTCCACCAGATGCGGCAGTTGGTGCAGTTCGCCGACCACGATCTCGGCGGCTTCTCGCGGCGCCGAACCCGGCCACGAACCGATCCCGGTGGCCGCCGCGAAATCACTCACCGGCCAACCGTATTGGACAGCCCCAATGCCACGGCGAGCCGGGGGGCTAACGTGACGTTCTGCGCGCTTCCAGATTCGGTGCCCGAGATCGTCATGGCCGATATCGTCAGCAGGATTCCGGGCGGCCGAGAATCGTCGCGCTGGCGATGACCTCGTCACCGTCAGGATCTGGCCGATAGAGCACCATCGTCTGACCAGCCGCCACCCCGCGCAGCGGGGTGCGCAGCGTCACCGTCAGCTCCTCGCCGACCAGTTCGGCCACCGCCGGCACGATGCCGCCATGGGCCCGGACCTGAACCTCGCATTCGACCGGCCCTTGCAGCGCGGCGCCGGAGGTGAATACCGGGCGCCCGCCGGTCAAGGACCGCACTTCCAGATCCTCGACGGCGCCGACCCGGACCGTCTGTGAATCGGCGTCGATCGCGGTGACATAGCGCGGCGTGCCGTCGGGGCCGGGCCCGGCGATGCCCAGGCCCTTGCGCTGTCCGATGGTGAAACCGTGCACCCCGTCGTGCTCGGCGAGCACCGCGCCGGTCGCATCGTCGACCACCGTTCCGCGCCGGACCCCGATGCGCGCGCCGAGGAACGCCCGGGTGTCACCGGAGGGGATGAAACAGATGTCGTGGCTGTCGGGCTTCTCCGCCACCGACAGGCCCAGGCGCGCGGCCTCGTCGCGGATCGCCGGCTTGGGGGTGTCCCCCACCGGGAACGCGGCGTGCCGCAGCTGTTCGGCGGTGAGCACACCGAGCACGTAGGACTGGTCCTTGTCACGGTCCACGGCGCGGCGCAGCCGGCCCTGCGACAACCGTGCGTAGTGACCGGTGGCCACCGCATCGAAGCCAAGGGCCAGCGCCTTGGCCGCCAGTGCGGAGAACTTGATCTTCTCGTTGCACCGGACGCAGGGGTTCGGGGTTTCCCCGCGCTCATAGGAGGAGACGAAATCCTCGATGACGTCCTCGGCGAAACGGTCTGCGAAATCCCAGACGTAGAACGGGATTCCGAGTACATCGGCGACCCGGCGGGCATCGCCGGCGTCTTCCTTGGAGCAGCAACCGCGGGAACCGGTGCGCAGGGTGCCCGGCTCACGGGACAGCGCCAGATGCACACCGACCACCTCGTGGCCGGCGTCCACCATCCGCGCGGCAGCTACCGACGAGTCCACCCCGCCGCTCATCGCGGCCAGCACCCTCATCGCAGAACACCCAGCGACGAGCTGGCCAGCGCGGCCTGACGGGCCCGCTCGACGGCGGCGGGCAGCACCCGCAGCGCCGCGTCCACATCCGCCTCGGTACTGGTGTGGCCCAACGACAACCGCAGCGAACCCCGGGCGGCCTCGGCGTCGGCGCCCATCGCCAGCAGAACATGCGAAGGCTGGGCCACGCCGGCGGTACATGCCGAGCCGGTTGAACACTCGATTCCGTTGGCGTCCAACAACATCAGCAAGGAATCACCCTCGCAACCGCGGAAAGTGAAATGCGTGTTGCCCGGCAGCCGCGCAACACCGGTCGCGCCGTTGAGGTGAGTGTCGGAAATGGTGTTCAGGACCCCGGCGATCAGCCGATCACGCAGGCCACGCAACCGTGCGCTGGTCTCGCCGAGGGACTCGACGGCGAGGTCCGCGGCCAGCGCCATCGCCACCACACCGGCGACATGCGGTGTGCCGGAACGGACATCGCGCTCCTGCCCGCCGCCGTGCAGCAGCGGCACGCAGGCCGTGGTGCGGCGCAGCAGTAGGGCACCGACCCCGGTGGGCCCGCCGAACTTGTGCGCGGTGATGCTCATCGCCGAGAGGTTCGAGCCGGCGAAGTCGACCGGAACCTGGCCAACCGCCTGAACGGCGTCGCTGTGCATCGGCACCTCGAACTCGGCGGCGACCGCGGCGAGTTCGCTGACCGGCATGACGGTGCCGACCTCGTTATTGGCCCACATCACTGTGACCAGTGCCACGTCATCGTGCTCATGGAGCGCATCGCGCAGTGCGGCGGCGGTCACCGACCCGTCGGCTTCGGTCGGCAGGAACGTCAGCTCGGCGCCCTCGTGCTCGGCCAGCCAGGTGACCGCGTCGAGAACCGCGTGATGCTCGACAGCGGTGGTGACGATGCGCCGCCGGCGCGGATCAGCGTCGTGGCGGGCCCAGTAGATGCCCTTGACCGCGAGGTTGTCGCTTTCGGTGCCGCCCGCGGTGAAGATGATCTCCGAGGGCCGCGCCCCCAGTCGGGCCGCGATGCTCTCCCGCGCCTCCTCCATCCGTCGGCGCGCATCGCGGCCGGATGTGTGCAGCGACGACGCATTACCGACGGTGCCCAGCGCAGCCGTCATCGCCTCGATGGCAGCGGGATACATCGGGGTGGTGGCAGCGTGATCGAGATACACCTGATCGGTGGTCGGGCTCATGGCCTGTCCAGGATACCGGCAGCAACGCCACCAGCCCGACTGGGCGATACGCGCCGGTCAGCCCGCCAGTGCGTGGGTGTGCTCGAAGTGCCGCGTGACCTGCCCGCGCACCGCCACCTCGCAGCGGGCGGCCAGCTCACGGCGGTCACCGCCGGGCAGTTCCAGCGACGCCACCTCGATGTCGACCACCGTCAGCCGGGTCCGCACCGTCCGGCTCAGCGATTGCCAGAGCGAGTCCTCACCGACGAACGCGGCCACCGTCGAGGGTTGCCCGTCGCGATGGTGATAGGTCAGCCGCAGCGGCTGTACCGGACGGCCCGCGTCGACGGCGGCCTGGAACATCGCCGGACGGAACCGCCCGTAGGCCAGACCACACCAGGTGGTGCCCTCCGGGAATGCGACCACCGTCTGCCCGTTGCGCAAGCGGTCGGCCACGGCCGAAACCACCTGCGGCAGTCTGCGCAGGCTGCCGCGGTCGATCGGAATGACCTTCATGATGCGGGCCGCCAGGCCGACAGCCGGCCAGTCGACGAGGTCGGCACGAGCAACGAATGAACCCGGCAGCACCGAGCCGATGACGAAGATGTCGATCCAGGAGACATGCCCGCTGACCACCAGCACGCCTCGCAGGTTGCGAATCGGGCCGCCGGACACCGTGATTCGCACCCCGAGGCAGCGCAGGAAGGTTCGGCAGTACAACCGCTGCACCCGTCCCCGGCCGGGAACCGGCAGCGCCAGCAGCGGCACCAACGGCAGGATCAACAGCACCATGGCGATGCGCAGGCCCGCGCGCACCGCGACCGGCACCCGCCGTCCCGGCGCGGCACCGCCGGCGCGCACACAGCTCTCGTCGCACATCGCCCGGGGCAGCCAGGCGTGCTCGTGAGCGGTCACTGGGCTTCTCCGATTCCGTCGACCATCTCGCTGGCCGCCGAGACCGACCGCAGCCGCGCCAGATAGCGGGTGTCGGCGTGCCGCTTGTCCAGCAGGGCCGGGAAGTCTCCGACCCCGAAGTCCGGGTCGTGTGCCGGCTCACCGCACACCCGCGCGCCCAGGCGAAGGTAGCCGCGCATCAGCGGCGGGATGGTCGGCCGAGCCGGTGGTGCAATATCGTCGAGGGTCCGCCCGTCGAGGACGACCGGGCGGTAGGGGTAGACCGCGTGCTCGGGCGCGGCGGCGTGGCGGCGCAGGACGAAGTCGCGCACCCCCCTGACCTGGCTGCCGGGGGCACCGGCAGGATCCACCGGATGGGTTGGCACCGAGACGCATCCGGTGACGTAGTCGTAGCCGCAGCGGTCCAAGTAGGCCAGGATGCCGGCCCACATCAGCAGCACCACCGCGCCGTTGCGGTGATCGGCGCGCACCACCGCGCGACCCATCTCCACCAGTGAGGGCCGCAGTTCATCCAGTGCACTGACGTCGAATTCCGTTGCGGTGTAGAGGCTTCCAGCAGCGATAGCACCGGGCGGGGGCAGCATGCGGTAGCACCCGACCAGCTCTCCGGAGACGTCTTCACGCACCAGCAGGTGGTCGCAGAACTCGTCGAACCGGTCGGCATCCAAGCCGCCGGCGCTCCCGTCGGCCGGTAGTGCGAAACCGGGTTCGGTGGTGAACACCTGATAGCGCAGCCGCTGGGCCGTCTCGATCAGGGCGGGGTCAGTGGACAGCAGCAGCGAGTAACGCGGGCCGCGCAGCGCGGCGGGGTCGGTCTGGTCGGGAGCTATGAGTACAGATGCACTGCTCATAGCTGCACGGTCGCCGAGGCGTTCGGCGGGAGGTCAACGCCCGCGTGACGTGTTAGTGCACGCTTCATGACGAATAGACGCAGAAGACCCCGGCCACCACCTCACGTCGGGGTGACCGGGGTCTTCTGGTGAAGCGCTATCAGCCCTTGCGCGCCTTGACCGCGTCGGTCAGCTGCGGGGTGACGTTGAACAGATCGCCGACGATGCCGTAGTCGGCGATCTCGAAGATCGGTGCTTCCTCGTCCTTGTTCACCGCGACGATCGTCTTGGACGTCTGCATACCGGCCCGGTGCTGGATCGCGCCAGAGATGCCCAGCGCGATGTACAGCTGCGGAGACACGGTCTTGCCGGTCTGGCCCACCTGGAACTGGCCCGGGTAGTAGCCGGAGTCGACAGCGGCACGCGAGGCGCCCACGGCACCGCCGAGGGCGTCGGCCAGAGCCTCGACGACCGAGAACTTCTCGGCACTGCCGACACCACGGCCGCCGGCGACCACGACGGTGGCCTCGGTCAGCTCCGGACGGTCACCGGCGACAGCGGGCTGGCGCGAGGTGATCTTGGTGGCACCCTCGCCCTGCGCGGGAACCTCGACGGTGACCTGCTCACCGGCACCGGCAGTCGGCGCGGCCTCGACCGCACCGGGACGCACGGTGATCACCGGCACGTCGCCGTTGGCCTGGGCCTCGACGGTGAACGCACCACCGAAGATGGAGTGGACGCCCTTGCCGCCCTCCTTGACCTCGACGACGTCGGACAACACACCCGAACCGATCCGGGCGGCCAACCGGCCGGCGATCTCCTTGCCATCGGCGTTGGCGGCCAGCAGCACGCCGGCCGGGCTGGCCGACTCCACCAGCGACGCCAAGACGTCGACGAAGGGAGTGATGAGGTATCCCGCGGCGTCGTCGGACTCGGCGACGTAGATCTTGGCCGCACCGGCGGCCTTGAGGTCCTCGACCAGCGGCGCCGCGGTGCCCGGGGCACCGATGACGACGGCGGCGGGCTCGCCCAGCGTGCGGGCGGCGGTGAGCAGCTCGGAAGTGACCTTCTTCACCGCACCTTCAGAGTGCTCCACGAGCACAAGTACTTCAGCCATTAGTGTTCAGCCTCTTCGTGTTTCAGATCCAAGGAATTGTCTGCTAGATGATCTTCTGAGCAACCAGGTACTCGGCGATCTTGCTGCCGCCGTCGCCTTCGTCGGTGATCTTCTCGCCCGCGGTCTTGGCCGGCTTGGGCGTCGAAGCCAGCACCGTGGTGCCGGCGTTGGCCAGACCCACCTCGTCGGCGTCGACACCGATCTCGGCCAGCGTCAGGGTGGTGACTTCCTTCTTCTTGGCGGCCATGATGCCCTTGAAGGACGGGAAACGCGGCTCGTTGATCTTCTCGGTGACGCTGATGACCGCGGGCAGCGAGGCCTCGAGGGTGAACACACCGTCGTCGGTCTCCCGCTCGCCGGTGATCTTGCCGCCCTCGACGCTCACCTTGCGCAGGTGGGTCAGCTGGGGCAGGCCCAGGTACTCGGCGATGATCGCCGGGACCGCACCGCCGGTGCCGTCGGTGGCCTCGTTGCCGGCGATGACCAGCTCCGTGCCCTCGATCGCGCCCAGCGCACGCGCCAGTGCCCAGCCGGTCTGCACCATGTCCGAGCCGTGCAAGCCGTCGTCCAGCAGGTGCACGGCCTTGTCGGCACCCATGGACAGTGCCTTGCGGATGGCTTCGGTGGCACGCTCCGGGCCGGCGGTCAGCACGGTCACGGTGCCGGCGGCGTCGCCTTCACGTTCCTTGATCAGCAGCGCCTCCTCGACGGCGCGCTCGTTGATCTCGTCCAGCACGGCGTCGGCAGCGTCGCGATCAAGCGTGAAGTCTCCGTCGGACAGCTTTCGCTCGGACCACGTGTCTGGGACCTGTTTGATCAGGACCACGATGTTCGTCATGAGTCTTCCTACGTCCTCCTGGCAGGCGTCCTGCGGCCATGAGAGGACGCAAGACTTTGGGTCACTTTCGCAACTCACACCATGTTACTGACGAGTAACTTTGAGTGGTTCGCAGAAACACCATAGCTGGTCGAAGTTTGTGTTCTAGCAGCCCATAGGTACCGAGCAGTTCGCGAACCGCCGACTTCGGGTTAGCCTGCCTTCCAATGAGCGCATTCGTGACTGACGCAGGTGACAGCGGTTTACCGCTGACCGGCGAGCGGACCGTCCCCGGGCTGGCGAAGGAAAACTACTGGTTTCGCCGCCACGAGGTGGTGTATCTACGCCTGGCCGACCTGTGCGCAGGTCGTGACGTGCTGGAGGCGGGGTGCGGAGAGGGGTACGGCGCCGACCTGATCGCTTCGGTGGCACGCCAGGTGATCGCGGTGGACTACGACGCCGCCGCCGTGGCACACGTCCGGGCCCGCTACCCGCGGGTCCAGGTGGTCGCCGGCAATCTGGCGTCCTTGCCACTACCCGATGCTTCGGTTGACGTTGTGGTGAACTTCCAGGTCATCGAGCATCTGTGGGATCAGCCACAGTTCGTCGCCGAATGCCTGCGGGTACTGCGTCCCGGCGGCCATCTGTTGATGTCGACGCCCAACCGGATCACCTTCTCCCCCGGTCAGGACACCCCGGTCAACCCGTTCCACACCCGTGAGCTCAACGCCCGCGAGCTGGCCGAACTGCTCACCGACGGCGGGTTCGCGATCGACGGGATGTACGGGGTGTTTCATGGCCCACGGCTGACCGCGATGGATGCCCGCCACGGCGGCTCGATCATCGACGCCCAGATCGCGCGGGCACTGGCCGACGCGCCGTGGTCCGACGAGCTGCTGGCCGACGTCGCGGCGGTGCGGAGCGAGGACTTCGACATCATCGGCTCGGAACCAATCCCCGGGTCGCTTCGCTCCTGCCCGCCGGAACCAATCCCCGGGTCGCTTCGCTCCTGCCCGCCGGAACCAATCCCCGGGTCGCTTCGCTCCTCCCCGCCGGGAGAACGCGACATCGACGAGAGTCTGGATCTGGTGGCGATCGCGGTGCGCCCGTGAGCGCAACGCCCATCCCCGACCAGGTGCCTGGCCAGTTCACCCTGGTCCTGCACACCCACCTGCCGTGGCTGGCCCATCACGGCCGCTGGCCGGTCGGCGAGGAATGGCTCTACCAGTCGTGGTCGGCGGCGTACCTGCCGCTTTTCCGCGTCCTGCGGACGCTGGCCGCCGAGGACCGACGCGGGATGCTCACCCTTGGCATGACGCCGGTGGTCGCCGCCCAGCTGGACGACCCCTACTGCCTCGACGGTATGCACCGCTGGCTGGCCAACTGGCAGCTGCGGGCACTCGAGGCGACGACCTTGCCAGAGCCGTTGGCCAGCTTCGGCATTCGCGAGTACGAGGAAGCCGGCCGCGCAATCGAGGAGTTCAGCACGCTCTGGCGCCACGGTGTCAGTCCGCTTCTTCGCGAGCTGATCGACGCCGGCACGGTCGAGCTGCTGGGCGGCCCGCTGGCGCACCCGTTCCAGCCGCTGCTCAACCCCCGCTTGCGGGAGTTCGCGCTGCGCGAGGGGTTGGCCGATGCCGGTCAGCGCTTCGCCCACACACCCTCGGGTATCTGGGCGCCGGAATGCGCCTACGCCCCCGGTATGGAGCACGGCTACGCCGCCGCCGGAGTCGACCACTTCATGGTCGACGGACCGTCCCTGCACGGCGAGACTGCGCTGGGCCGGCCGGTCGGCGAGACCGACGTCGTCGCGTTCGGCCGCGACCTGCAGGTCAGCTACCGGGTGTGGTCACCGAAGTCGGGCTACCCCGGCCACGCCGCCTACCGCGACTTCCACACCTACGACCACGTGACCGGGCTCAAGCCCGCCCGGGTGACCGGCCGCAACGTCGACTCCGACACCAAGGCGCCCTACGACCCGCAGCGCGCCGACAAGGCAATCGATGCCCATGTCGCCGATTTTGTCGGTGTGGTGCGGCAGCGGTTGATCTCGGAGTCCGAGCGCATCGGCCGTCCCGCCCACGTGGTGGCCGCATTCGACACCGAGCTGTTCGGCCACTGGTGGTACGAGGGCCCGGTCTGGTTGGAGCGGTTGCTGCGCGCGCTGCCCGAGGCCGGGGTTCGGGTCGGCACCCTGCGCGACGCGCTGGCCGGGGGGTTCGTCGGCGCGCCGGTCGAATTGCCGCCGAGTTCGTGGGGGTCCGGCAAGGACTGGCAGGTGTGGGCCGGTGAGAAGGTCGCCGATCTGGTGCAGCTCAACGCCGAAGTGGTCGACACCGCGCTGAGCACCGTCGACAAGGCCCTGGCACAGACCAACACCGCGCCCACCCGCGACCTCGTCGCCGATCAGATCCTGCGCGAGACGCTGCTCACCGTCTCCAGTGACTGGCCGTTCATGGTGAGCAAGGACTCCGCGGCCGATTACGCCCGTTACCGCGCCCACCTGCATGCCCACGCCACCCGCGAGATCGCCGACGCACTGGCCTCGGGTCGCCGCGACGCCGCCGAGCGGCTGGCCGCCGGCTGGAACCGCGCCGACGGGCTGTTCGGCGCGCTGGACGCCCGGCGGCTGCCGTGAAGATCCTCATGGTGTCGTGGGAGTACCCGCCGGTGATCATCGGCGGCCTGGGCCGCCACGTCTACCAGCTGGCCACCGCGCTGGCTGCCGACGGTCACGAGGTGGTGGTGCTGTCGCGGCGGCCATCGGGCACCGATCCCAGCACGCACCCGACCACCGATGAGGTCCATGAGGGCGTGCGGGTCATCGCCGCCGCGCAGGACCCGCACGAGTTCGATTTCGGCCGTGACCTGATGGCATGGACACTGGCCATGGGCCACGCCATGATTCGCGCCGGACTGTCGCTGCACGCCAAGGGGTGGCAGCCCGACGTGGTGCACGCCCACGACTGGCTGGTCGCCCACGCGTCGGTTGCACTGGCCGAATTCTTCGACGTGCCGATGGTGTCCACCGTGCATGCCACCGAGGCCGGCCGGCATTCCGGCTGGGTGTCCGGGCAGATCAGCCGTCAGGTGCACGCCATCGAATCCTGGTTCGTCCGGGATTCCGATTCGCTGATCACCTGCTCCGCGTCGATGTCGGACGAGATCTCCGCACTCTTCGGCCCGGGCCTGGCCGAGATCGCCGTCATCCGCAATGGAATCGATTCCAGCCGTTGGCAGTTCGCCCCTCGCCGGGCTCACCCCGGACCGGCGGAGCTGCTGTTCTTCGGCCGGCTGGAGTACGAGAAGGGTGTGCACGAGGCCATCGCGGCGCTGCCGCGCGTCCGCCGCAGCCACCCGGGGACGACGTTGACCATCGCCGGTGAAGGAACGCAGCGCGACTGGCTGGCCGAGGTCGCCCGAAAGCACAAGGTGCTCAAAGCGGTTCACTTCGTCGGCCAAGTCGACCACGACGAGCTGCTGGCGTTGCTGCACCGCGCCGACGCGGCGGTGCTGCCCAGCCATTACGAACCGTTCGGCATCGTCGCCCTCGAGGCCGCCGCCGCGGGCATCCCGCTGGTGACATCCAACGTCGGCGGATTGGGTGAGGCGGTGATCGACGGTCAGACCGGGGTGTCCTGCCCACCACGCGATGTCGCCGCGCTGACCGCCGCCGTGCGCCGCGTGCTCGATGATCCCGTGGCCGCCCAGCGGCGGGCGATTGCCGCCCGGGAACGTCTGACCTCCGACTTCGATTGGCACACCGTGGCCGCCGAGACCGCCCAGATCTATCTGGCCGCGAAGCGGCGAGAACGCGAGCCGCACTCGCGCCGCCCGATCATCGAGCAGGCGTTACCCGGACGCTGACGCTTCGCGGCCACAGCCACCCACAAGACAACTGGTGCACCAGCACCCGCCCGTCAGTGGATGCGGGGATGATCAGGGTCCCGACAAAGATGACTTTCGGCCCCTTACCGCCCCACAGCCCGCGTGGTCGAATCAACTGTCAGCAGCACCGACGGCACGAAAGTAGTGCACGCCCGTCGACCGTGGTTGACCGCCCGTAGTACGTCGGTCTGGGGTGCCCCGTCTGCCATGCAGGGGACTTTCTCATGAGTTTTGTGTCACTGGACAACAAACCACTGAGGACGCGCGAACAGGTGGCGCGCGAAGTTCACGCTGTGGCAACGCGGCTCGGGCTGGACGAGCTTGCGACCGTCATCGCCCTGATGACGATCTCCACCGAGGTGGGCGCAAACGATACGAGCGGCCATCGCCAGTGGTGGTGCCCGTTCAACAAGGCCGACCCGCAATCCGAGCGGTTCCCCCACGATTCCGAATCCAACGACGGTCTCTCGTCCGGCTACTTCCAACAGCAGGTGTCGCGCCCTGGCTCGACTGAGAAGCCTTGGGGCTGGGGCGGACTATACGGGGACGTCAACGGTGCCCGGAGGCGCATGACGCTGGGTGAATCCGCCGAGATGTTCTTGAAGGCGCTATCACCAAACTACGTGACCGCCGAAGGCGACCCCGCAAGAGCGGGCGAGTTTGCCCAGGCTGTGCAACGCAGCGCTTTCGGAGAGCGGTACCGGGACAAGTGGGATGAGGCCCACGAGGTCTTGGAGCGCGCGCTCGCCGAGCCCACCGCGGGCCAGCAGAAGACCGAAACTCCATCGGCTAGACCGCAGTTCATCGAACTCAACCTGATCGGCGAACGAAAGATATCCACTCAATGCGAGCCCCGCTGCGACTGCGAGGTCGATCTCTTCCTGCTGCATACCAGCGAGGGGGCCGGCGGCGAAGCGCTGATCCAGTTCATGGAAGGCAAGGGCGAGCGCTCCTACCACTACATTGTCGACAATGACGCAGACGGCAACACGGTCTACGACCTTGTCGACACTGATCTCGCTGCGTGGAGCGCATGTGACGCTAACCGTCGTTCGATCAACCTCGCGTTCGGGCACTCATGGGCGAAATGGTCGCGTGATGAGTGGATCACGAACGCGCGCAAGGCGATTCAGATCGCGGCATGGCTCGCCGTGCAAGACTGCAAAAAGTACGGCATTCCCGCCAAAGTCAACCCGCCACCGTACGAGCGATGTGCCGGCATCAGCGATCACAAGTACTGCACGGTGGCGCTGAAGGACGGCAACACCCATACCGACGTTGGACCGAACTTCCCCTGGGACGTGTTCGCCGACGACGTCAAGTCGTTCGTCGGCGACACCATGGCGGGCGCGAGCGCAGTGGTGACGGGATCTCCGGCGCCAGCGAGGGCGCTCACCGCCGACGAGCAACACGAGTTGTTGCTCGCGGCCCGCAAGATCCTCGGGATGTGGCCGTCGAGATCCGTATACCGCGATGACGACCACGCTGTGGACGACACCATAGGCATGCTGCTCAACATCGACGCCAGCACCTACGACATCCTGATCGAGAACCAGGCGCTCATGGGCGATCCGGTGTCCTTGGCGAAGATTCGGCGCCTCGCGGACGGACACGGCCCTGGCGCCAGGAACATCGACGGTTCCCCCAACGAGTGGGCGATCGACCGTGCACGGATCGTCCAGGCCCGAGCCGAGCGCCTGGCGGCGGTTTTCGGATGGCAGGCAACCGACGCCCCAGCGCCAGGGCCGACCGCCACTACCAAGAGTCGGGAACAACGCACGCAGATTCCACGGCCCGCGGCAGAAGCCGCGCGGACCACGCCCGCGACCAAGAAATCGAAGTGACGCCATGAGCTGGCGCGGCTATGAGTTGACTGAGCCACCGATGCGTGACCCACAAATCGGACGAATCAAGGACAAGCTGTTCAGCAAGTTCACCTGGGCAAAACAGTGGCCGGGTTTGGCAGAATCTCTGCACGACAACGAAACCCGCGATACCTATGACCGAGTAGCCCGCGACGTCGTGGCCGAGTTTCAAGATCGGGCCGGAATGACCGCCGCCGGAACCGCCGTCGCTGGCGTCGCCAATTTCGCCACCCAGGTCCGACTGGGGGCCTGGCCACCGCCGCCGTCCGACGAACCGCCGCGGCACGCATGCCTGACGTTCCGAGGCTGCGGCGGGGTGGTGGGCCAGGATTACACCTCCCGTGTCGCCCAAGCATGCTCGTCGGTGGTCGAAGAGCATGTCATCGCGTATCCGGCATCGATGGGTGGAATACCGGTGGGCTCGGCGACCGATCCCAACGCACCATCGGGCAACGAATCTGTGGACGTTGCGATCGAACAGGCAGTGAGGTGGTTGGTCGAACACCCGACCCGCACATTCGTCATCGGCGGTTACAGCCTTGGGGCGATCGCGGCCAGCCGCGTGCGCGCGGAACTGGAACCCGGTGGGCGACTTGAGCAATACAAGCCCAACTACGTCTGTGGGTTCACGTTCGGGAACCCCTCTCGCGCGTTTGGTCACACGTTCTATCTCGGTGGAATCCCCTATGGCCACGGTATCTCCACCTTCCAACTACCGCAGTCCTGCTGTACCTGGGACTGGTGCGACGAAGCTGATGCCGACGATCTGTACACCAACGTGCCCCTCGGCCAAGCTGGCGTCATCTGCACCGATGCCTACCGAGCGGTCATGGACACGAGGGTCTGCGACCCCGTCGAGACGGCACGCAGACTGGTACCGGAGCTGCTCAAGCTCGTCGAGGACGCCGGGATCCAAATCCCCGTCTTCGGCTCCGCCGCCAACCTCGACGCCAACATGCTGGCTCCCGCCGTCATGACACTGCTGCTGCAGCTTCTCACCGGCGTGTTCGCCGGCCTCGGTGGTGGCGCCGGAGGAGATCTCACCCGTCCCGCGGCGGCCGTCCAGGCAGCCATCCTGGGTCTGAAGTTCGCCTGCGACCACCCGATCACCCGAGCGCACGTCACCTATGAATCCGAGGACGCCCTACCGGGACAAACCCATCTCGACCATGCGATCCAGCATGTGAACGACTGGGCGAGAAGGGTCACAGTTCGGCTATGAGCACGGGGCAGCAGGGAACCGTCCGACGACCCGGGGTGTCGTAGCCGCTGATGAAGAGGGAGTTCTGATGCTCATCGCGAAATGGTTACTCGCCATCGGTGTGTTCTTGGTCGTCGGCGGTGCCGGCATCGGGGTGTACGGGCTGACTCAGCATCCCGGTGAGGCGAGCGTCGCCACCCAACTCCACCCCGACCAGTGTCTTCTTGTGGAGCTGAACCCTGGCTCCGGTCCACCCGCCGCCGCGTCGGATGCGCACACCCGCTCGCCGGATCCCGAGCACGCCGTCCTGGTCTGCGGTGCGTCCGCAGCCGGCGCGGGCACCAACAAAGGCCTCCCGGTGGATGTCCCGTCATTGGTGAACGTCCTCAGAGACGCCCAGCGTTGGCTCGCATTCGTCGCCTTCGGCATCCTGATGGTCGCAGTCGGGCTGGCCTTTCTCACCTCCGCTGGCTTCGTCAGCGTCATGACCGCGGTCCTCACCGGCCGCACCACTATCGCGGGCGGGCCCACCCCGCCGCCGGATGCGCCCGCCGCACGACCGGTGTGAGCACGCAGCTCCGACGATCGCCCGCGGACAATCACGGCACTCAGGGCGTCCAGATCAGCAGATCCTGCATGCCGTTGTTCATGGTGACCGTGGTCGGCGCCGGGCCGGTGACGTCGAAGTGGATCTTGCCGGTCGCCTGCGCGCCCTGCGGGATGGTGGCGCCGCTGATGTTGATCGGGCTGGCGACCTGCCACAGCACCCGATAGGCCGCCTGGTTGGGGGCCACGGCGTTGAACTGTGAGATTGCCGGGGTTACCGGGCCGCTGATGGCATTGACGGTGGCGGTGGCTTCCCAGAGCCGGCCGGCCACCGGATAGCCCGGCATCACGTCGTTACAGGGTTTCAGGTTGCTGACGGTCCAACTGAGCACGACCTGGCCGACGCTGTCGGTCATCCTCAGCGTGCTGCCCAGCTTCCCGACGATCGGGTAGTCCGCCGATGCCAGCGGCGCGACGGCCACGGCGACGATGACGCTGAGCAGCGCGGCCAGCATGGGCTTGATGAGTGCAGAGATCTTCACAGTGCCTCCCCGACGAGTGAATGGAATCTCTGCATAACCCCGCGGGGACGCCCGGCCATAGTGCCCAAGGACCCACCGTCGTGGGACCTATGGCCCAGCCGCCGGAGAGGTCAGCGGGCGGCTTTCTTCCGCTCGATGTCGGCCAGTGCCGCCGCCAGCTCGGCGCGCTGCGCGGCCGAGGTCTCCCACGACAGCTTGCGGTTCTTGACCACCTTGGCCGGTGAGCCAACCGCAATCGAATAGTCCGGGATGTCGCCCTTGACCACGGCGTGGGCACCCAACACGCAACCACGTCCGACTGTGGTGCCTCGCAACACCGTCACCTTGGCCGCGATCCAGGTGTCCGGGCCGATCCGCACCGGGCTCTTGACGATGCCCTGATCCTTGATCGGCATCTCGATGTTGTCCATCTTGTGGTCGAAGTCGCACACGTAGCACCAGTCGGCCATCAACGCCGAGTCGCCCAGCTCGATGTCCAGATAGCAGTTGATGACGTTGTCGCGACCCAGCACCACTTTGTCGCCGAGGCGCAGCGAGCCCTCGTGGGCGCGGATCGTGTTCTTGTCGCCGATGTGCACCCACCGCCCGATCTCCAGTTGCGCCAGTTCCGGAGTGGCGTGGATCTCGACGTTCTTGCCGAGGAACACCATGCCGCGGGTGATGATGTGCGGATTGGCCAGCTTGAACTTCAACAGCCGCCAGTAGCGCACCAGGTACCAGGGTGTGTAGGCCCGGTTGGCGACGACCCACCGCAGCGAGTCCCTGGTGAGGAACTTGGCCTGGCGCGGGTCGCGCAGCCGCGAACCCATCCAGCGCTTGTGGATCGGCGAACCCCACATGGACGTCATGGCCGGACAGCCTAGCGCCTGACGCACTCGGGTTACCCTCGCCTGTACTGTCGCAGTGGCGCGATGACGTAATGGGAAGGTGACACGGGTGCTGCGGCGATTGCTGGCGTCAGCGTCGACCTTGCTGGTCGTCAGTGGGTTGACCGGCTGTGGAAACACCGACACATGGGTCGAATCCAGCGCCGCGCCGGGCTGGTCCGCCCAGTACAGCGATGCCGCCAACAGCAGCTACACCGCGACCGGCGGTGCTTCAGCCCTGAAGCTGCGCTGGAGTCGCTCCGTCAAGGGTGAACTCGGGGCGGGCGCCGCGCTGGGCGCGGGCAACTATCTGGCCGTCAACGGGCAGACCGCGGGCGGCTGCTCGCTGATGGTGTGGGAGAACGACAACAACGGCCGCCAGCGGTGGTGCACCCGAATGGTGCTCGGCGGCGGCTTCACCAGCCCGCTGTTCGATCAGTTCGACAATCTGTTCATCGGCCAGCCTGGGCTGATGCTGTCGTACCCGCCCACCCAGTGGATCCGCTGGCGGCAGAATGTCATCGGAATGCCCACCACTGCAAGGTTCCTCGGCGCGGGACAGCTGTTGGTGATCACCCATCTCGGGCAGGTGCTGGTGTTCGATTCCCATCGCGGCACGGTGATGGGCACGCCGCTGGATCTGGTCGAAGGCCTCGATCCGACCGACTCCACCCGGGGGCTGACAGATTGTGCGCAGTCGCTGCCGCATTGCCCGGTCGCCGCGCCACCAGCCTTCGCCGCGTCGACCAGCATGATCGTGGTGAGCCTGTGGCAGCCCGGCGCCAGAGCCTCGGCGCTCGTGGGCTTGGGGTACCACCCCGGCCAGACTCCCTTGATCACCCGGGAGTGGACCAGCGACGCCGTCGGTGCCGGGGTCCTGGCCGCGCCGGTGCTGTCCGCCGACGGCAAGACCGTCTACGTCAACGGCCGCGACGGCAAGCTGTGGGCACTGAACACCTCCGATGGCAAGGCGAAGTGGTCTGTGCCGCTTGGCTTTCAACCGCAGACACCGCCGTCAGTGACACCCGGTGGGCTGATCGTCTCCGGCGGCGGGCCCGACACCCGCCTGGTGGCGCTCAAGGACGGTGGCGACCATGCCGAAGTGGTGTGGCACCGCGACGACGTCACGCCCCTGGCCACGTCGAGCCAGGCCGGTGCCGACGTCGCCTATACGGTCGTCGCCGACCCGCCGTCGGGCCTGTCGCTGTTGGTCTTCGACCCTGCCGACGGTCACACCGTCAACAGTTATCCGATACCCCAGGCGGACGGTTTCCCGGTCGGGGTGTCGGTGAGCCATGATCGCCGGGTGGTCGTGGCCACCAGCGCCGGCCAGGTGTACAGCTTCGACCCGGCCACTTGAGGACGCTCAGAGTTGCAGCGGCGGTAGGGCGGTTCGCGGCACCGACGCCGACCGTGCGCCGGCATCCGACGGCAGCAGCTCCCCTTGCCCGAAATAGAAAATCACCGCATCGTCGGTGACGGCGAAGTTCTGATAGTGCGACGGGTCGAGGCCGTCACTGGTGGCGATGACGCCGCTAAGCCCGGTCTGGCGCTCCAAATCACGTTGCACGAGCGGAAATATCACGTTCAGCACTTTGACGTCGGGTGCGAACAGCGTGTCGAACGTGACCGGTTTGCTCCTGCCCACATCGAATGTGAACGCCTTGTACCAGGTCATCGGGTGGGCGCCACCGACATCCTGGAACAGTTTGAGCACGACGCTCTGGGTACCCGCGGAGGGCGGTCCGGATGTGAACGACTCTGTGGTGAGGTCCAGTTCGTAGGGCTGGTTGCGCGTCGCGGGGGTCTGGGCGACGTTGAGGAACCCGTCGCGGCTTTGCGTCACATAGTCGACGACGGTCTGCTCGTCGGCATAGTTGGTGGGAAACCGCAGATCCATCGCGTAGGCCGGCGCCGACGCGTGCACATGACAGACGTTGTCGCCGTCGGCCGTTCCGCCCAGCACCGCACACGCGTCCTGCGCGCTGGACACCGCGATGGTGGGCTCGGCGATCAGCAAGCCCGCGGCCAGCAATGTGGCCAAGCCGAGAATGCGCATCCGTCAACTGTCCTCGCGCCGTGAAGACGGCACCGGCGCCGTCGCCGCCAGCGTACCCGCGCTACTGAGCGGCAGCGCAGGCTCGGCAGACGAAGACCACCGTCCGCTCGCCGGCACCGGTACCGATGCGGGTGATCACCAACGACAGCGCGGTGCCCCCGGTCGGACGCAGCCGCCGGCGCAGTGCGTCGGGGTCGACGTCGACACCGCGTACCAGGATCTCCAGCGGCCCGCAGTCTCGTTGCGAGAGCTCATGCCGCAGAACCTTTTCCCGCAGCGGCAGCTCATCGAGCACCTCGAATCCGCGTACCCCGGCGGGTAGCCGGTCGCCGCTGAGGTAGGCGATCTCCGGGTCGAGCTGCCACAGCCCGTGCCGGGCGCCGTAGTGCCGAACCAGGCCCGCGCGCACGATCGCACCATCGGGATCGACGATCCAGCGCCCGGGCGGGCCGGCCGGGCACTCGTCGGGTTCGGCGTCGGTGATCACCTCGTCGCGGTCCAGAACGCAAGCCCGGCGACGCACCCCCGGCTCGGCCAGCGCCGCCGACCACAAACATGCCTCCCGAACCGAACCGCCGGAGGAGGTCACCTCGATCTCGCCGTCGAAACCTAGCCGTCGCACCCCGTCGAAGTCGATACCGGGCGCGCATTTCACCACGGTGGCCCGGCCCCGGTAAACGTCGAGCAACTCGTCCAGGGGTGGGGTGTAGCCGCGCGGATCGAACCGACGGCGTCCGCCGCTGCGGCGGGCCGGGTCCAGCAGCACCACGGCATCGCGGCTGATCGGCCGCAACGCGTCGGCTCGGCACAGTGGCACACCGGCCACATTGTGAGCGGCCATCGCCAGCCGGACCTCGTCGATGTCGCTGCCAAGGAGGTCGGCCGCGGTGTCCCGCAGCGCGGCCAGCTCGGTACCGATCGAGCAGGTCGCGTCATGGACGACCGCGCCGGCCAGCCGGGCCGCCCGGTGTCGGGCCACCGGGGCTGCGGTGGCCTGCTGCAGTGCGTCGTCGGTGAACAGCCAGCCGGATACCTCAGCCAGACCGTCCAGCTTGGTGACAGCCTTGCGGCGCAGCAGCGTGGTCTCGATCAGCGCGGTTGCGTGCCCGGCGAACCGGTCACGGATGGCAGCGACATCGGCCACCCGGCTGGCGTCGCTGAGCGGGTAGCTGGCCACCTCGGCCAGGGCCGCCCCGCCCGCAGCACTGGTCAGGTAGGCGACGTCGGCACGGTCGAACCTCAGGACGGCTTGACCCCGGTGATCATGACGTTGTAGAACCAGCCCTTCGGCACGACCCGGCGCCAGATGTTGGCGTCGACCCATGACAGCGTGGTCCAGCCGTTGAACGCGAACTTGGCCCAGCCCCAACCCAGCTTGCCCGGGGGCACCGTCGACTCGAACGTGCGCACCGGCCAGCCCAGCATCGCGGCGGTGAACTCCTCGCTGGCGGTCCGCACCTGCACGGCGCCGGCATTGGCTGCCATCTGCTCCAGATCCGCCGGTTCGAAGGTGTGCAGGTCGACGATCCACTCCAACGCCGCAGCACGTGAGTTCTCGTCGAGCTCGGCCTGCGGGCGCCGCCAGCTGCTCAGCCCGGGTAGTTGCATGGCGCGGACGGTGGCCTTCCAGGTCAGGTCGGCCAGCCGACGGGCGTAGGCGTTGCCCACCGTGGTGGGCTCGCCGGCGAAGACGAACCGCCCGCCCGGCTTGAGCACCCGCACGACCTCACGCAGCGACAACTCCACGTCGGGGATGTGGTGCAGCACGGCGTGGCCGACGACGAGGTCGAAGGTGTTGTCGTCATAGGGGATGCCCTCGGCGTCGGCGACCCGGCCGTCCACGTCGAGGCCCAGCGATTGCCCGTTGCGGGTGGCGACCTTGACCATGCCCGGGGACAGGTCGGTCACCGATCCGCGCCGTGCCACACCGGCCTGGATCAGGTTCAGCAGGAAGAAGCCGGTACCACAGCCCAGCTCGAGGGCCCGATCGTAGGGCAGTGTGCGGAGCTCGTCGGTGGGGACGATGGCGTCGAACCGCCCGCGGGCGTAGTCGATGCAGCGCTGGTCGTAGGAGATCGACCACTTGTCGTCGTAGGACTCGGCTTCCCAGTCGTGGTAGAGCACCTGCGCGAGCTTGGTGTCGTGGCGGGCCGCCTCGACCTGTTCGGCGGTGGCGTGCGGGTTGGGGGCCAGCTCGTCGGCGGCGGTATTGATCTCCGTCATGCAGGGCAGCCTAACTGGCGTCGCCGGCCGCGAAGACCTGGCCGTAGCGTTCTGCCTGCTCACTGGCGTCGAGCCGGCCGTCGATCAGGGCTTTGGCGCCCGCGAGCGCGCCGGGGCTGGCGCCGACGAACCGGCCCGCCCACGCGGCGGCGGCGTCGAACACGCTGTCGGGGGCGACCATCTCGTCGACCAGCCCGAGCGCCAGCGCCTCCTTGGCGTCCACGAATCGGCCGCTGAAGGCCATCTCCTTGGCGCGCGCCGCCCCGATCACGCGGGCCAGTCGTTCGCCCCCGCCACCGCCGGGGGCCAACCCAGCCAAGATCTCGGTGGCGCCGACCCTGACGTTGTCACCGCTGATTCGCCAGTCGGCCGCCAGGGCCAGGCTCAGGCCGGCGCCCAGCGCGTACCCGGTGATGGCGGCCACGGTCGGCTTCGGAATGTTCGCGACGGCGTCGATCGCCTGCCGACGGAGCAGGTCGGCGGCCACGGCCTCGCGGCGGTCCAGCGTGCGCAGTTCGGGAACATCGTCGCCGGCGGAGAAGATCTCGTGACCGCCGAACAGGATCACCGTCGCGATGTCGTCGCGATCGGCCAGCTCATCTGTCGCGGCCACCAGCTCCCGGTAGGTCTGCCGGGTGAGGGCGTTGGTCGGTGGCCGGGCTACCAGCAGGACACCTACCCCGGGATGCTGCTCACCGACGTGGATGCTGACGAACTCGCGCACGCCTACTGCCCGCTCGCTTCGCCGCTGCCCGCCGGGCTGCGCCGGTTGCGGGCGGCGTTGTAGCGGTCACCGTCGAAGAACTCGATCTCCCAATTACCGTTGCGCACAGTGAGATTCGGTTGAACGACCGCGATCTGACGCTCCAGCGCGAGTACCTCGCCGACGGTACGCCCAGCCAGTGAGTCCAATTGCGTCCAGGTCGGTGGCAACAGGAAACTGCGCCCTTCGGCGAAGTCCTCGATCGCCGCCTCGGGCCTGGCCCAGGCCGCATGGTCGGTTTCGGTGTTGTCGCCGTCGGCGCGCTGGCCCTCCGGCAGGGCGCCGACGAAGAAGTACGTGTCGTAGCGGCGGGTGCGTTCTTCCTCGGGGGTGACCCAATTGGCCCAGGGCCGCAGCAGGTCGGCCCGCAGCACCAGGTTTTCCCGGCGTAGGAAGTCGGAGAACGACAGGCTCCGGTTGACCAGGGCCGCACGGACATCGCCGTAGACCGAGGCGTCGGCGACGATGCCGTCCGGGTCGTCAGCCGGTCCGGCGAAGAGCACGCCCGACTCCTCGAAGGTCTCGCGGGCCGCCGCGCACACCAGGGCTTCGGCCAGGTCGGGCTGGATGCCGAACCGGTCGGCCCACCAGTCCGGTCGCGGGCCGTACCAGGCGATATCGGAGTTGCGGTCGCGGTCGTCGACCCCGCCGCCGGGGAACACCATCACACCGCCGGCGAATTCCATCGCGTGGTGGCGCCGCATGAGAAAGACCTCGACACCGTCCTCCCGGGTGTCGCGGACGAGCATCACCGTCGCCGCGGGTCGGGCCGGCAAGGGTTCGGGTTTGTCACTCACAGACGCCTCCTGTGGGCCGCGCGGCTGCGCACCCGCCGGGCGAAGTAGCGGCCGTCGATGGTGTCCAGCGCTATCGATTGCCCGAACGCGGTGGACAGGTTCTCGGCTGTCAGAGTGTCATGCAACAGCCCTGCGGCCACTACCTGCCCCTCCGACAGCAGCAGGCAGTGGCTGAAGCCCGGCGGGATCTCTTCGACGTGGTGGGTGACCAGCACCAGCGCCGGCGAGTCCGGGTCGGCGGCCAAGTCAGCCAGTCGCGCCACCAATTCCTCGCGACCGCCGAGGTCGAGCCCGGCTGCCGGTTCGTCGAGCAAGAGCAACTCGGGATCGGTCATCAGCGACCGGGCGATGAGCACCCGCTTGCGCTCACCTTCGGACAGCGTGCCGTAGGTGCGCTCGGCCAGATGTTCGGCGCCAACGCTTTCCAGCATGTCGACGGCCTGGGCGTAGTCGAGGTCCTCGTAGTTTTCCCGCCACCGCCCCAGCACGGCGTAGCCCGCCGACACCACCAGGTCGCGCACCACCTCGTCGTCGGGCACCCGCTGCGACAGCGCCGAGCTGCTCAGGCCGACTCGCTGGCGCAGCTCGGCCATGTCGACGCGGCCCAGCCGCTCCCCCAGCACGTAGGCCGTGCCGGACGACGGGTGCTCCATCGCGGCGGCGACGCGCAGCAGCGAGGTCTTGCCGGCCCCGTTGGGACCGATCACCACCCATCGTTCGTCGAGTTCGACCTGCCAGGTGATGGGTCCCACCAGCACGCGACCTCCACGGCGCAGCGAGACTTTCCGGAAGTCGATCAGCAGGTCGGGGTCGACCTCATCGGCAGCGTCGGGCACTGCACCATCGTGCCGCATACCGCCGAGGACGGTCGGTGTGGGTTGGCCGCGAGTTCGCCCTCGGCGGTCCCGACTGTCGGGGCCTGTCGCGGTGCCGACAGTCAGGACCCGTCGGTGTCGAAGGCGCGGCGCGGATCGGTGTAGAACTCGGCGTGCCCGACACGGGCCGAGATGAAGGAGAGAACCACTCCGACAAGGGCAAGTCCCACCCCGAAGGAGAGTTCGACGCCGTTGAGCGAGCCGGAGGCGACCGAGTAGATGACGACGAAGGCCATGAAGGCGGCGCCCAGCCCCGGCAGCAAGCCGCCGACGACGAAATCGGTGGCGCTGGCGGTGATTTGGTGCCGGTAGCACCAGATCGCCGTGGTCGCGGTCAGCAGGTAGAAGATCGCGGCCATCAGACCCAGGGTGCTGACCACGTCGGCCAGGGCGGCACCGATCGAGTCAATGAGGGTGGAGCCCCACAGGAACACCAGGTTGAGCAGGCCGAACAAGATGGTCGCGTTCCACGGGGTCTGGTAACGCTCGCTGGTCTTGCCGAACCAGGCGGGGATCACCCGGTCGCGCCCCATGGCGTAGCCGATCCGCGACGAGCTGACAATCGCGGCGAGCAGCGAGGCCAGCGTCCCGCCGAGGACGGCGACGATCATGACCTGCGCCCAGAAGCCGCCGCCGATCTTCTCGCCGACGAAGGCCAGGATGTTCGCGGCGTGGTCCTGCATCTCCTGCATCGGCGCGATGCCCTGGAACGCCAGGATGCACACCGAGTAGATGACGAACAGCAGCACGACGCTGGTCACCGCGGCCCGGCCGGCCCGCTTCCCCGCTGACTCCTCGCCCACGTAGGCGGCCGTGTCCCACCCGGAGTACAGGAAGATCGCCAGCAGCACACCGGAGACCAGCGCCTTGAATCCGCCTGCGCCTTCGATGGTGAACCAGGACGAGTCGATGTGGACCACACCGGGGTGGTCGCCGGCGATGTAGATGACCGCGGCGATGGCGAAGCCGATGACCAGGGCGTATTCGAAGATCGCCCACATCCACTGGAACTTCGACGACAGCTGCACGCCAATTGCTGCGATGGCCAGGACCAGCAGGTTGAACACCGTCCCGACGGCAGCGACGGCCACCGAGTTGTTGGCCGCGTCATCGGAGAAGAAGCTGAGCAGATACGTTCCCAGCGGGATCGTCAGGCTCGTGGTGCCGACGGTGTAGTAGAGCAGCATGATCCACCCGGCGAAGAAGCCCATGTGGGGGTTCAGTACCCGTCCCACCCAGGAGTAGGTGGCACCCGCGCTCGGTTGCCAGGCATGCAGCCGCTGGTATCCGAGGGCGATGCCCAGCATCGGGATGAAGCAGATCAGGATAGGCAGGAAGCCCGCATAAGCGACGGTGGCCAGGATCGCGGCCAGACTGACCGCGACGCTCTGGGTGGGACCCGAGCTGGCCAGTGCCATGACGACGACGTCGCCGGCACGCAGCGCGCCCGCCCGCAAACCCGGTTGTGAAGTGGTAGAGCTGTCCTGTGTCGCCATGGCGGTCCTCTGATCTCGTCGAGGGGTGATCCCGCCGTTGAACGTAATGCATACTCTGTATACAGATTGAGTTTATTGTTTCGACTGGGTTAATTTCTCCGCCACGTCCGGCTCGGCGTTCCGCCCGTCATCCCTGACGACCGTCGCCCATCCACTGCAGGCCAGGACCGGGCGCGGCGTCAGTCGCAGCACCAGCTGAACCATCGGGCCGATACCCAACGCGTAGATCACGGTTCCCACTCCAACGCTGCCACCGAGCAGCCAGCCGGCACTCAGCACGGTGGCCTCGATGGCGGTGCGCACCAGGCGCACCGAAAGGCCGGTGCGGGCAACCAGCCCGGTCATCAGTCCGTCGCGGGGACCCGGGCCCAGACCTGCACCCACGTACAACGCGGTGGCCACCGCGTTGAGCAGAACGGCGCCGAGCATCATCGCCACCCGGGCCGGCAATGACACCGGCGCAGCCAGCACCGCCAAGCCGGCATCGACGGTCACGGCGATCACGACGACGTTGGCGACGGTGCCGACACCAAGCTTGTTGCGCAACGGAATCCAGGCCAGCAGCACGACGACGCCGACAACCGCCGAGGCCACCCCGATGGTCATCGGGGTATGGCGAGTCAACCCCTGGTGGAACACATCCCACGGATCGAGGCCGAGCCCAGCACGGACCATCATCGCCATCGAGAAGCCGTAGCAGCCCAGACCGATCAGCAGTGTGGCCCCGCGCAGGGTCGCGCTCACCGGTGATCGGAAAAGCGCACCCGGATCGCATCCAGGTCGTTGCGCGAACGGCGAGCGTCGGCATCCGCGTCGTTCCAGTCCGACGACGGCGAGTTCCAGAGACCTGCGGTGGGGTCGAGCAGTGCCGACAACCGCCGGCCGACTCGGGAAAACCATGTACTCATGACACCCATCATTTCGACGCACTGGCTTGCTCTTCAATAGCCAGTTGACGCATACTGGCACCTAAATGACCTCGACAATGTCGGCCAGAGCACTGAGTGCGGACCTTGTGGCCCGAGAACTGGGTAACTGGCGTACCTCTACCCGCAGCGGGCCCACCTATCAGGGGCTGGCCGACGGGCTGCGGATGCTGATCGTCGACGGGCGGCTGCCGGTCGGGTCGCGCCTGCCTAGTGAGCGTGCGCTGGCCGAGGCATTGCGCGTGTCGCGCACCACGATCACCGCCGCGTACGCCGAATTGGGTGACAGCGGCTATTTGCATGCCCGCCGCGGCGCGCGCAGCACGATCGCCCTGCCCCGCACACCCGTGGCCGCAACAGTGGACGGCCCGGCCGTCATCAATCTGGCCGCGGCGGCCCTGGCCGCACCGGCGAGCGCGGTGCAGGAGGCGTTCAGCGAGGCGGCCCGGCAGTCCGCCTGCTATCTGCAGCAGACCGGTCACGACATGCACGGGGTGCTGACGCTGCGCACCGCGATCGCCGAACGCTATTGCGCCAGAGGGCTTCCCACCACTGCTGACCAGATCATGGTCACCAGCGGCGCGCAACACGCGATCGCGCTGATCCTGGCGACCTACATCCAGCCCGGCGATCGGGTGCTCGTCGAGCAGCCCACCTACCACGGCGCACTCAGCGCGATCGCAACCGCCGGCGCCCGCCCCGTCCCCGTACCGATCACCAACGACGGCTGGGACCTCGACGCCATCCACGCCGCGGTGCGCCAGCTCGCTCCGACGTTGGCCTATCTTGTGCCCGACAACCACAATCCAACAGGCTTCTCGATGTCGGCTGCCGACCGCAAGCGGTTATGCGACATCATCTCCGAGACCCGGACTCGCACGGTGATCGACGAGACGATGACCGACATCTGGCTCGACGAACCGGTGCCCGCGCCAGTGGCGGCCTCGATGGGATCGCGCGCCGACCTGGTGATCACGGTGGGTTCGATGTCGAAGTCGTTCTGGGGCGGAATGCGGATCGGCTGGATCCGGGCCGAGCCGAGCGTGTTGGCGACCATCCGCGCGGTTCGTCCGTCGATCGATCTGGGAACCTCGGTGATCGAACAGCTCGCGGCGGCATGGCTTCTCACCGAACGGGCCGACGATGTGCTGCCCGAGCGCCGGGAGATCCTGCGGGGCCGTCGCACGCTGCTGCTCGAACTGATCGACGAGCACCTGCCGGAATGGCGCCCACTGCCGGGCACCGGCGGGATGTCGATGTGGGTGCAGCTGCCCGCCCCGGTCAGTTCGGCGATGTGCGCGTCGGCCTCCCGCCTGGGTGTCGAATTGCCGCCCGGCCCGCGGTTCGGGGTCGACGGCACGCTGGAGCGTTTCGTCCGAATCCCGTTCGCCCTACCCGAAGCGGAGCTGACGGAGGCCATCGAATTACTCGGCCGAGCCTGGCGCGGTGTCACTGGGTCGGCCACCCCCAGGGCCACGGCCGTGGTGATCTAGCGATTTCGGCGCGAAAACGTTCGCTCAGCGGCGGTTTTCGCGCCGAAATCGCTGCTTTACTCGGGCGGGATCTCCACCCGGCGCAGCACACCGTCGACGGCGTCGGCGGCCTCGATTTCGCCGCGGGTCACCCCGAGGATGAACAACACGGTGTCCAGGTAGGGGTGGCTCAACGACGCGTCGGCGACCTCACGCAGGGCGGGCTTGGCATTGAACGCCACACCCAAGCCCGCGGCGGCCAGCATGTCGATGTCGTTGGCACCGTCGCCGACGGCCACCGTCTGCTCCATCGGAACCCCGGCCGCCTGCGCGAAATCGCGTAGCGCCTTGGCTTTTCCGGCGCGGTCGATCACCTCGCCGACCACCCGCCCGGTCAGCTTGCCGTCGACGATCTCCAGCTCATTGGCGGCAACAAAATCCAGCATCAGCTCGTGCGCCAGCGGATCGATCACCTGACGGAAGCCACCTGAGACGACGCCGCAGTGAAAACCCAAGCGGCGCAAGGTCCGGATCGTGGTGCGCGCCCCGGCGGTCAGCTGAATCTGATCGGCCACCTCGTCGATCACCTCAGCCGGCAGCCCGGCCAGGGTGGCCACCCGGCGGTGCAGCGACTCGGCGAAATCCAGCTCGCCGCGCATGGCCGCCTCGGTGACAGCGGCCACCGCCTCCCCGGCTCCGGCCCGCTCGGCCAGCATCTCGATGACTTCACCCTGGATCAGCGTCGAGTCGACGTCGAACACGATGAGCCGCTTGGCCCGCCGCTCCAGCGAGTAGTTCTCGACGGCGATGTCCAGCGCCTGCTCGGCCGCCACCCGGGCCAGCACGCTACGCAGTTCGCCGCCGACACCGGTGGGCACCGACACCCGAAGCTCGAGGCCGGTGACCGGATAGTCGGAAACACCGCGGATGAAGTCGATGTTGACCCCGAGCGCGGCGGCCTCACGCGCCA
Source organism: Mycolicibacterium sp. CH28 (assembly GCF_004745805.1). Taxonomy (GTDB): domain Bacteria; phylum Actinomycetota; class Actinomycetes; order Mycobacteriales; family Mycobacteriaceae; genus Mycobacterium. Next base: position 76,866 of record NZ_SRLQ01000017.1, read on the forward strand.
CCACACCGAACGCGGCCGCGGTGATGGGCCGGCCCAGCACCACGATCGTGTGCGTCGACGGCTCGCGGATGATCGGCAGGTCGTCGCTGCGCTCGATCGTGACGTCCAGCCCGACCCGATGGATGGCGTCGGTGACGTCGGCGCGCAATGTCGGCCCGTCGGCCACCTCGGCGCGACCCGAAACCAGTACCCCCAGCGTCAGGCGGCCCCGGATGACGACCTGCTCGACGTTGAGCAGGTCGATCTCATGGCGGGACAGCACCTCGAACAGCGCCGAGGTCACCCCGGGCTGATCGACACCGGTGACGGTGATCAGCACCGACACCTTGGACATTCTCATACCCCGATGCCGCGGTTGGTTGCAGCGCTTAGGTGCGGACGTTCTCGGCCAGCCGCGTCATGCGTGAGCATCAGAAGGTGCGTGAGCGCGACCGACGTGGGCCTCGGCCCGCATCCGCTCCACCATATGCGGGTAGTGCAACTCGAACGCCGGGCGCTCGGAGCGGATGGTCGGCAGCTCGGTGAAGTTGTGCCGCGGCGGCGGGCAGGAGGTGGCCCACTCCAGGGAGTTGCCGTAGCCCCACGGATCGTCGACGGTGACGACCTCGCCGTAGCGCCAGCTCTTGAACACGTTCCAGAAGAACGGCAGCACCGAGACACCAAGGATGAACGCGCCGATCGTCGAGACGATGTTGAGCGTGGTGAACCCGTCCGAAGGCAGGTAGTCGGCGTAGCGGCGCGGCATGCCTTCATCGCCGAGCCAGTGCTGCACCAGGAAGGTGGTGTGGAAACCGATGAAGGTCAGCCAGAAGTGCAGCTTGCCCAGCCGCTCGTCGAGCATCCGACCGATCATCTTCGGGAACCAGAAGTACGCGCCGGCGTAGGTGGCGAACACGATGGTGCCGAAGAGCACGTAGTGGAAGTGCGCGATGACGAAATAGGTGTCGCTGACGTGGAAGTCGATCGGCGGGCTGGCCAGCAGCACGCCCGACAGGCCACCGAGCAGGAAGGTCACCAGGAAGCCGATGGAGAACAGCATCGGCGTTTCGAACGTCAGTTGGCCCTTCCACATCGTGCCGATCCAGTTGAAGAACTTGATACCGGTCGGCACCGCGATCAGGAACGTCATGAAGCTGAAGAACGGCAGCAGAACGGCACCCGTGACGTACATGTGGTGCGCCCACACCGCGATCGAGAGCGCCGCGATGCTGATCGTGGCGTAGACCAGGGTGGTGTAGCCGAAGATCGGCTTGCGGGAGAACACCGGGAAGATCTCGGAGACGATGCCGAAGAACGGCAACGCGATGATGTAGACCTCGGGGTGCCCGAAGAACCAGAACAAATGCTGGAACAGCGTGAGACCGCCGTTGGCCGGGTCGTAGATGTGTGCCCCGAGGCGACGGTCGGCGGCCAGGCCGAACAGCGCGGCGGTGAGCAGCGGGAAGGCGATCAGCACCAGGATCGAGGTGACGAAGATGTTCCAGGTGAAGATGGGCATCCGGAACATCGTCATGCCGGGGGCGCGCATGCAGACCACGGTGGTGATCATGTTGACCGCGCCGAGGATGGTGCCAAGACCACCGACGGCCAGCCCCAGCACCCACAGGTCACCGCCGGCACCCGGGCTGTGCATGGCATCGCTGAGCGGGGTGTAGGCGGTCCAGCCGAAGTCCGCGGCGCCGCCGGGGGTGATGAACCCGGCCATCGCGATCAGCGCACCGAACAGGAACAGCCAGTACGACAGTGCGTTCAACCGCGGGAAGGCCACGTCGGGCGCGCCGATCTGCAACGGCAGCACCAGGTTGGCGAACCCGAACACGATCGGCGTCGCGTAGAACAGCAGCATCGCCGTGCCGTGCATGGTAAACAGCTGGTTGTACTGCTCGTTCGACAGGAACTGCAGACCGGGGACGGCGAGCTCGGCGCGGATGAACAGCGCCATCAATCCGCCGAGAGCGAAGAAGGCGAAGCAGGTAACCACGTACATGATGCCGATCAGCTTGTGATCGGTCGTCGTGATCAGCTTGTAGACCAAGTTGCCTTTAGGGCCCACGCGCGCTGGCATGGGCCGAGTGGCTTCGAGTTCTCCCTGCGAAGGCACAACAGCAGTCAACAGTCCTCCAAATTAGTTAGCACCCCGAGAACGTGCAACTGATCCTAGCCTCATACCGACCCCGACGGCGCCTGGGACCTACATTCTGTCGTATTCGTCACCGCAACACCCTGGGCCGCAGCTCAGCGGCGGTGCGGACGCGCAGTGTTACCGTCGGCGTCGTGCTGATCCGCGGTGTGCGTCCGGGCGTCGTGATAGCCACCTCGGCTGTGCTGGCGGCCGTGGCGATGACGGTGATGAGCGGGTGCTCGAGTTCGTCGCAGTCCCCCGCGCCGACCGCGTCGCGCACCCTGGTCACCAGCACGACCAAGATCGCCGGCGCCGGGGTGCTCGGCAACCAGCGCCGCCCCGACGAGTCCTGCGCAGCCGAGCCGTCCCGGCTCGACCCCGCGCCGCCGGCACCGGTCCGGCACGCTGCCGGCGAGACCGCGGTGGTACCGGACCCGCAGCGCATCGTCGTGCTCGCCGGCGACGAACTCGACGCATTGTGCGCGCTGGGGCTGCAGTCCCGAATCGTGGCGGCCGCGCTGCCCGACGGCTCCACGGCTCAACCCTCATATCTGGGCACCGTGATCCACGATCTGCCGGGCGCCGGGACCCGCAGCGCACCCGATCTCGCCGCGATTGCCGCCGCCAAACCGGACCTGATCCTGGGCTCGCAGGCGTTGACCCCCCAGGATTTCCCGGGCCTGTCGGCGATCGCCCCGACGGTCTTCACCGACTCCCCCGGCGCCAAGTGGCAGGACAATCTGCGCACGGTCGCCGCGGCGACCGGCCGTTCGGAGGCCGCCGGCGATCTGATCACCGACTTCACCGATCGGGCCAACCGGACCGGTGACACCGTCGACGCCCCGCACTTCCAAGCCTCCATCGTGCAGTTCACCGACTCCACGATGCGGGTCTACGGCCTGGACAACTTCGCGGCTTCGGTGTTGGCCGATGTCGATGTGGATCGCCCTGCCGCACAACGGTTCACCGACAAGCCCTACATCGAGATCGGGACCACCGACACCGATCTGGGCCGCGCACCGGACTTCTCCGCCGCCGACGGCGACGTCATCTATCTGTCCTTCGCGTCGCCGGCGGCCAAGGACCGCGCCCCGACCATCCTCGACAGCGCGCCGTGGCGCAAACTGTCAGCCAACCGCGACAACCGGGTGTTCATCGTCAACAACGAGGTCTGGCAGACCGGGCAGGGCCTGGTCGCCGCGCGGGGCATCCTCGACGACCTGCGCTGGCTCAACGCCCCAATCAACTGAGCGGCAATCGGTGTAGCGTTGCCAGCCGTGTTCCATGTGCTGACCATCTCGTACGAGAAGCCGATCGAGGTCATCGACCAGACCCGTCCCGCCCACCTGGCCTGGCTGAACGACGAGGTCGCCGCCGGGCGCATCCTGCTGGCGGGCCGTCAGGAATCGGGCGCCGGCGGTGTGCTGATCACCGGCGATATCACCGTCGAAGAAGCCCAGGACGTCATCGACCGCGACCCATACACGTTGGCCGGGATCGTCAGCTACCAACGGCTGTCCTTCAACGGCGGAATTCGCGCAGCCGGGTTATAAATCTGGTAGAGCGGGATTAGGCACCCCCCGTTGTGGGGTTATGCATACAGGTCGCAGCGTCGCGACACTTCTTTCCATTGCCGCTGATTGATCAGTACTGCCTGAAAACGCGAACACGAGGACACGATGAGCACAGTCACCGCCTATGCGGCCACTTCCGCCACTGAACCGCTGACCAAGACCGAGATCACCCGTCGCGATGTCGGCTCGCATGACGTCCGGTTCGACATCCATTTCGCCGGCATCTGCCACTCCGATATCCACACGGTCAAAGCCGAATGGGGTCAGCCGAACTACCCCGTCGTGCCCGGTCACGAAATCGCCGGTGTCGTCACCGAGGTCGGCAGTGACGTCACCGCATACAAGGTCGGCGACCGTGTCGGCGTCGGCTGTTTCGTCGACTCGTGCCGCGAGTGCGACAACTGCAAGGCCGGAATCGAGCAATACTGCACGGGCACCGGAATGGTGGGCACCTACAACGCCGTCGGTCGCGACGGCCAGCCGACCTACGGCGGCTACAGCGGCGAGATCGTCGTCGACGAGAACTACGTCCTGCGGATCCCGGACAGCATCGGGCTCGACGCCGCGGCGCCCCTGCTGTGCGCCGGCATCACGCTGTATTCCCCGTTGCGGCACTGGAATGCCGGCCCGGGCAAGAAGGTCGCCGTCATCGGCTTGGGCGGTCTGGGGCACATGGGCGTGAAGCTGGCCCACGCGATGGGCGCCGAGGTGACGGTGCTGAGCCAGTCGCTGAAGAAGATGGAGGACGGGCTGCGGCTGGGCGCCGACGCCTACTACGCCACCAGCGACCCCCACACCTTCAAGAAGCTGGCGGGCCACTTCGACCTGATCCTGAACACGGTGTCGGCCAACCTCGACATGGGCCAGTACCTGGGCCTGCTCGCCATCGACGGAACCCTGGTCGAACTCGGCATCCCCGAGCACCCGATGCAGGTCCCGGCCTTCCCGCTGGCCGGCGGGCGTCGCAGCCTGTCGGGTTCGATGATCGGCGGCATCGCCGAGACCCAGCAGATGCTGGACTTCTGCGCCGAGCATGATGTCGCCCCGGAGATCGAGGTGATCGCACCCGACTACATCAACGAGGCCTACGAGCGGGTGCTGGCCAGCGACGTGCGGTATCGCTTCGTCATCGATACCGCATCGCTGCGCACCCCGTAGCGGTCAGTTCTCGGCGGTGTCGTGCTGCACGCCGGCCAGCGGCCAACCCGCCGCGGCCAGCGTGGCGGCGACCCGATTGACGTTCTCGGGGCCCGCGTCATGGTGGCTGACGTCCTTGATGAACTCGGCGATCTCGTCCTTGTTGATCTCGCCGTCGGCCAGCGCGGGCGAGTCCGGCGCAGTCAAATGGGCTACGACCTCGTTGATCTGGTCCTCAGATAACGGTGTGCTCCGAAGCAGCGCCAACAGCGGCACGCGGTCTGGGCCAGGAACTCCGTTGGGGTAGCCGGCACGCAGCCAGCTGATGATCGAGTGGACAAGCGACGTAGCGGTCACCGATTCAGTCTCTCGGTTGCGATTGTCCAGCGCCACCACCGGCCACACAGTTCGCTGCCGATTCACGCCATGTTCACCACCCGGGCCCCCACCCGAGAGCCCTTCGGCTCCCCCCGCCTGGGACGAACGGCCCTAGAACGCGGCTGGGTGCACGAGGACCTTGAGCTAGGTGGCAGGAGAACACCGGCGGTGCGGTCGCAGCGATGAGAGCAGCCGCACTCGGGTCGGCATCGGGTGGCGCCGGTGACACATCGAGCCGTCTTCCCCCGCGTGACCCACGCCCTGGAGCGACCGTGGTTTGTCCTGGGCCGGATCGGTGATCAGACACTGTTCTATGCCAAGGCGATCGCTGCTGTCCCGTACGCGGTCCGCTACTACCGCAGCGAAGTGGTCCGCCTGATTGCCGAGATCAGCATGGGCGCCGGCGTTTTGGCGATGATCGGCGGAACGCTAGTGGTCGTGGGATTTCTGACCATGGCCACCGGCGGCACCCTGGCGGTGCAGGGCTACAGTTCGCTCGGCAACATCGGCATCGAGGCACTCACCGGGTTCTTGGCGGCGTTCATCAACGTGCGGGTCTCGGCGCCGGTGGTGGCCGGGATCGGGTTGGCGGCCACGTTCGGTGCGGGGGTGACCGCCCAGCTGGGTGCGATGCGAGTCAACGAGGAGATCGATGCCCTCGAAGCCATGGCCATTCGACCGATCGCCTTCCTGGTCAGCACCCGCATCGCCGCCGGGATGGTATCCATCGCACCGCTTTACGCGATCGCGGTGATCTTGTCGTTCGTCGCCAGCCGGTTCACCACCGTGATCCTGCTGGGACAGTCAGCCGGGCTCTACGAGCACTACTTCACGACGTTCCTGAACCCGATCGACTTGCTGTGGTCATTCCTCCAGGCCATCCTGATGGCCCTGGCGATCCTGTTGATCCACACCTACTTCGGATTCTTCGCCTCCGGCGGGCCGTCCGGTGTCGGGATCGCCACCGGCGACGCCGTACGGACGTCGCTGGTGGCGGTCGTGTCGGTCACGTTGCTGGTCTCGCTGGCCATCTACGGCGGCGGGGGCGGATTCAATCTGTCGGGATGATCCCCGGCGTCAGAACTCCCAGTCCTCGTCTTCGGTGACGACGGCCTTGCCGATGACGTAGCTCGAACCCGAACCGGAGAAGAAGTCGTGGTTCTCGTCCGCGTTGGGCGAGAGCGCCGACAGGATCGCGGGGTTTACCTCGGTCTCGTCGCGCGGGAACAGTGCCTCGAAGCCCAGGTTCATCAGCGCCTTGTTGGCGTTGTAGCGCAGGTACTTCTTGACGTCCTCGGTCAGCCCGACCTGGTCGTAGAGATCCTGGGTGTACTCAATCTCGTTCTCGTACAAGGTGTAGAGCAGCTCGTAGGCGTACTCCTTGAGATCCTGCTTGCGCTCGTCGCTCTCGAGGGCATAGCCCTTCTGGAACTTGTAGCCGATGTAGTACGCATGCACGGCCTCGTCACGGATGATCAGCCGGATCAGATCGGCGGTGTTCGTGAGCTTGGCCCGGCTCGACCAGTACATCGGCAGGTAGAACCCGGAGTAGAACAGGAACGCCTCCAGGAAGACCGAGGCGATCTTGCGCTTGAGCGGGTCGTCACCGCGGTAGTAGTCGAGGATGATCTGCGCCTTGCGCTGCAGGTTGACGTTCTCCTCCGACCAGCGGAAGGCTTCGTCGATCTCGGTGGTCGCGCACAGCGTCGAGAAGATCGAGCTGTAGCTCTTGGCGTGCACCGACTCCATGAACGTGATGTTGGTCAGCACGGCCTCTTCGTGCATGGTGATCGCGTCGGGGATCATGCTCACCGAGCCGACCGTGCTCTGGATGGTGTCCAGCAGTGTCAGCCCCGTGAACACCCGCATGGTGAGTTCTTTCTCGGCGGGGGTCAGCGTGTTCCACGAGGGCAGGTCGTTGGACAGCGGGACCTTCTCGGGCAACCAGAAGTTGCCGGTCAAGCGATCCCAGACCTCCGCGTCCTTCTCATCAATGACGCGGTTCCAGTTGATCGCCGTTGCCCGGTCGATCAGCTTCGCTCCATCGCTCACCGAAACCCCACTTCACCACGATGTATGCCCGTTTCCGGCTGACGACCAAAACACTACCCCTGGGGTCCGACAACCGGTGCCAGCACAACACTTTGTGTTTTTCGGGCATCGAACGCACAGGTCCCGGCGCGCGTCGCGGACCGCACCGGCGTGTCGGGGTTTTCACCCCGAGAATGTGTACTCCGACCGTTGGAGCGACCGGGTGGCCAGCCAGTACTGCCACGTCATACCGCTCCACAGCGCCCGGTTCTTGCCGTGCTCGTCGAGGTACCAGCTGCTGCAGCCGCCGGTGCTCCACACCGTGCGCTCGAGGTTGTGCTGCAACTCGGCGTTGAACGCGTCCTGGGCCGGCCGGGTGGGCGCCAGGGCTTGAGCTCCGGCCTTGTCGACGGCGGCGATCGCCTGTCCGACGTAGCGGATCTGCGACTCGATCATGAACACCACCGAGTTGTGCCCCAGCCCGGTGTTCGGCCCGAGCAGGAAGAACAGGTTCGGCATGTCGGCGACGGCGATACCACGATGGGCCTGAACGCCCTCGCGGTTCCACCGATCCACCAGGTCCTCGCCGCCCGGGCCTTTGATATCGACGTAGGTGTAGGAGTCGGTGACGTGGAATCCGGTCGCGAACACGATGACGTCGGCCGCACGCTCCACACCGTCGGCGGTGACGATCCCGGTCGGGGTGATGCGACTGATCCGGTCGGTCACCAGCGTCGTCTTCGGATCGGCGACCCCGCGATAGTAGGTGTCGGAGTTCAGGATTCGCTTACAGCCGGCCCGGTAGTCCGGGGTGAGCCGGCGCCGAAGGTCACGGTCACGGACGTGGCGGCGGATGTTCCACTTTCCCAGCAGCTCACCGATCTTCAGCAATGCCGGCTGCCTGGTCATGGCGAATCCGACGGTTTCGTGCGCCCAGTAGATGCCGTCACGCAGCAGCACCCTGGCCCCGGGGACGGTGGCCAGCAGCTGACGCACCCGGACCGGAATCGCATTGTTGGGCCGCGGCATCACCCAAGCCGGGGTGCGCTGGTAGAGCTGCAGCTCGGCGACCTGGCCGACGATCTCCGGCACGATCTGGATCGCGCTGGCGCCGGTGCCGATCACGGCGACCCGCTTGCCGGTGATGTCCACGCCGTGGTCCCACTGCGCGGAGTGGAATGCCGGACCGGTGAAGTCGTCGAGGCCCTCGAATTCGGGGACGGCCGGGATGTGCAGCGCGCCGGCCCCGGAGATCAGGAATTGCGCGATGTACTCGCGGCCGTCCTTGGTGAAGACATGCCAGCGCGACTCGGATTCATCCCAGTGGGCGCGATCGACGTGAGCACCGAAACGGATGTAGCGGCGCAACCCGTATTTGTCGGTGACGCCCTTGAGATAGTCCAGGATCTCGGGCTGGAACGACCACATATAGGTCCAGTCGGGTTTGGGTTCGAAGGAGAAGGAGTACATGTGCGCAGGGATGTCGCAGGCGCAGCCGGGATAGCTGTTGTCGCGCCACGTCCCGCCGATCTCGTCGGCTTTCTCCAAGATCAGGAAGTCGACCCCGCGGCGTTGCAGTTCGATGCCCATGCCCAAACCGGAGAACCCGGTCCCGATGACCAGCGCGCGGGTGCGCACCGGGGTTGCGGAGATATTGGCCTCGGCGGTGGATTCGACAGCGGTCATGCCACCAAAGTACCTAATACCGCCGGTATCGGATGAAGCGTGTTCAGCCGGCCGCGGCGCGCAACGGCACCGCCGCGTGGATCGGCCGGTCGGGATCGAGCTGGATCCCCAGAAGCTCGGCGGTGCCCTTGACCGTGCCGAGCATGATCGTCGTGAGGTGGTTGACGAACTCCTCCGACGGCATCCGCCGCGGGCTGTCCGGGTCGGGCCCCAGCCACCAGTCGGTCGCCGCCGAGGCCGACCCGAACGTCGCCGCCCCCGCCAGCTGCAGCGCGGCCGGGTCCAGCTCCATCTCGCGCAGCTCGTTGTTGAACATCTCGGCCATCGCCATGGTGATCTCGCGGCCCTCGTTCAGCGCGCGCTGGGTCGACTCGGACTGTTCCGGGAAGCGGCCCTGCAACATGAACCGAAGAACGTTGGGGTGCTGTTCGACGAGGCTCACATACTCGGCCACGCTGCGACGCACCACCTCGCGGGTGGGGTCCGCGGCAAAGTCCAGATTGGAGAAAATGGCGGCCCAGAGCATGTCGCGAAGCCGCTTGCCGATCGCCTGGAACAGGTCGGACTTGTCGGTGAAGTGCCGGTAGATCTTGGGTTTGGCGGTGCCGGCTTCTTCGGCGATTTCGCGCAGGCTGACATCGGGTCCGCGCTTGTCGATGGCCCGGAACGCGGCGTCGACGATCTCGGCGCGCACCTTCTTACGGTGCTCGCGCCAGCGTTCACTGCGAGCGTCGACCTTGACGGGCTCGGCGCCGGATCGCGATCTGGGCACTCTGCGCACGTCAAGCACTGTACCCGCCGAGGTGCGCTGACCAGGGCGTCCGCGCGGGATCACACTCATGTCACCGTCAGCGACCCTGAGCGGCACGGCGTTCTCGGATAACATTGGTGCGATCCGACCATCGAAGCGAGACGAGAAGTAGTGACCGAGCGATTCGACCTGGTGGTAGCCGGCGGGGGGCCATCGGGATCCGCAGCGGCATGGCAGGCCGCGCAGACCGGCGCCAAAGTGGTAGTCCTCGACAAAGCGGTTTTCCCGAGGGACAAGCCCTGCGGCGACGGACTGACCGCCCGTGCGGTCAGCTACCTGCAGAAGATGGGCCTGGCCCACGAGGTGTCACAGTTCCACCGCATCAACGGCGTGACGGTCTACAGCCCCTCGGAGTGGGAGCTGTCGTTCCCGAAGCGCCCCGGCATGCCCGACCACGGCCACACCGCCAGCCGCTCCGAACTGGACACCCTGCTGCTCAAACACGCCGAGTCGGCCGGTGCCGTCGTTCGTCAGGGCAGTGAAGTCGCCGGGCCCGAATTCGACGAGCGCGGCCGGGTGGTCGGGGTGGTGCTCAAGAGCGGCGAGAAGGTCTTCGGCGACGCGGTCATCGCCGCCGACGGGGCCTACTCCCCCATCAAGCGGGCGCTCAAGATCGACTCGGACTACAACGGCTACTCCGCGATCGCCATCCGGTCGGAGATGCACGCCAACCGGCCGGACTCCGACCGCTTCGAGATCTACCTCAAGCTGCTGTTCCAGGGCGACCAGCTGCCGGGCTACGGCTGGATCTTCCCGATGGGCGGGGGCCGGTTCAACATCGGCCTGGGCTATGTCAACAGCTACAAGAACTGGCAGTCGATCAACGCCACCCACTTCTTCGGCGACTTCCTGAACAGCCTGCCGCGCGAGTGGGAACTCCCCTCGGTCGAGGAACTGAAGAAGAACAAGACGGTTCGGGCCTGGCGGCTGCCGATGGGCTTCACCGCCTGGCCGCCGTGGCGTCCCGGGGTGCTGTTCACCGGCGACTCGCTGGGCGCGGGTAAGCCGGTGTCCGGGGCGGGTATCTCCAAGGCGCTGGAATCGGGATTGGCCGCCGGCGAATGCGCGATCGCGGCGCTGGAAAACGGTGGGCCGGACGATTTCACCAATTACCAGCTGCGCATGGAGGCGGCCTGGGGACGCGAGTACCGGCGTGGACGGTTCTTCAACAAGCTCGCCGGCTACCCCAAGGTCTCGGAGACCGGGCTCAAGCTGCTCGACAACCACACGTTCCGCGACTTCCTGCTCAAGTCGCTGTACAAGAAGCAGCAGAGCCCGCAGCACACCTAGGCTGCTCGCATGCTCGACGACGGCGCCCAGATCGGCATTCGGGCGTCCCGACGGCTCGCCGCGCTCGGTACGGTCACGATGACACCCGGACTCACCGAGGACGAACTGACCCGGATCGAGGATGAGTTCGACTTCGAATTCGCCGACGACCATCGATCGTTTCTGGCCACTGGTCTGCCGATTGGCGATTCATGGCCCGACTGGCGGGACGCACCGCGGCGGAGCCTGCAGCAGCGGTTGCAGCTCCCCAGTGAGGGAATCCTGTTCGCGGTCGAGTGGCGGGAATTCTGGGGTGCCGACTGGGGAGTCCGCCCGGCCCGGATGAAGGACGCGCTGCGCAGCGCGAACTACCACCTGGCACGGGCGCCGCGGCTGGTGCCGGTGCGGTCCCATCACTACCTTCCCGCCGGCCGCGGCGGTCCCGGCCACCCCGTGTTGTCGGCGTACCAGGCCGAGGTAACCTGCTGCGGCAGTGACATTTCCGCCTATATCGAGCGGGAGTTCGGGTATATCGAGCCAGGCACGTCGCAGCTGGCGACGTCGACGGTGCGGTTCTGGTCCGACCTGATCGGTTGAGTCATTGCCCATTGCTGGTCTGGCCGAGCCCCAGCGTGTAGGACGTCATCGACAGTGACCCGTACGTGCAGCCTTCGGTGAGCACGTCGACATCGCCACCGCTGACGGCGGCCAGCCCCGCGAAGTACAGCAGCGGCAGAAAATGATCCGGGGTGGGCACCGCGGCGGCGTAGTCGGCGTTTTCACGCAGCCGGACGGACTCCGCGGGCGCATTCAGTAACTGCGCGCGCGCCGTGTCATCGAAGCGCCGCGCCCAGTCGAATCCCTTGTCCCCCAAGACCGGATCCATACGGCCCAGATTGTGAACGACGTTGCCGCTGCCCAGGATCAGCACGCCGCGCTCGCGCAACGCCGCCAGCTTGGCGCCCAGTTCCAGGTGGTATTCGAGGGGCTTGTAGGCGTTGATGGACAACTGCACCACCGGCACCGAGGCGTCCGGAAAGGCATGCACGAGCACTGACCAGGTGCCGTGGTCGATGCCCCAGCTGTCCAGGTCGGCCCCCACCCAGGTCGGCTTGACCACGTCGGCGATCTCCTCGGCCAACTCCGGTAGGCCCGGAGCCGGGTACTGCACGGCGAAGAGGTCGGCGGGAAAGCCGTAGAAGTCGTGGATGGTGCGTGGCACCGCCATCGCGGTCACGGCGGTGGCATTGATGTACCAGTGCGCGCTTATCGCCAGGATGGCCCGCGGCCTCGGCACCGATTGGCCGAATGCCTGCCACGCCGAGGTGTGCCGGTTGAGCTCCAGGGCGTTCATCGGGCTGCCGTGCCCGATGAACGCGGCCGGCATGGGTGCGGTCATGGATCTAGTTAACCGTGGAACGGCATGATCTGTTCCGGTTGCGGATCACTCGCTATGGGTGAGTTGGTCGGTGTACGCACTGCTTGCGCTGCCCTTGAGTTTGGCGGCGTCGAAGCCGTAGCCGACCTCGTCACCCCGGATGGCGCGCAGCGGGTCCTCGAAGTCGCGGAAGTAACCCATGGCCCATGCACCCTCCTGGTAGCCGATCAGCTTGAGGAGGTCGTCGTCGAGGGTCCGCGCGACTTCGGTTGGTACGGAGAGGAATTGGTTTTCCTCCTGGCGCACCCAGCCAACGCAGTAGTTGACGTTGATGGCACGCCGGACCTTGTCGCTGCGGTTGGCGGCGCCGCTGTGCACGATCTTGCCGGAGTAGAGCAGGACCGAACCGCGCGACATCTCGGCCTGCAGGCACTCGTCGTCGGTGTAATCGGTCGGCTTCTTGTCGCCGACCTGGCTGCCCGGCACGACCCGGGTGGCGCCCATCTCGGCGGTGTAGTCGGTCATCGCCCAGAGCGTGTTGCACTGCACGTGGTAGTCGTCGGGAAACGGGTAGAAGTCGAACGCGTTCTGGTCGCGGTGCAATGCCTGGTCCGATTCACCGGGTTCGATCGAGATGACCTGGGTCAGCATCAGCTGGAAAGCGCTGGCGTGGCCCAGGAAGTCGTTGCAAACCCCCAGGATGGTCGGGTCCTGGATCAGGGTGCGGCAGGCCGACGAGCGGGCGATGAGCGCACCGGTGCGCCGGGTTTTGTGGCCGATCATCGCGTTGTAGCCCATCGGTGTCGCGTCGAGGTATGGCGCCAATTCGTCGGTGATGGTGTCCATCAGCGAGTCCGGAACCAGGTTGTCGACGATGACGTAGCCGTCGCGGCGTAGGTGGTCGGCAAGGTCGGCCGGGGACGTGGTGGCCGGAACATGCGTCAACGCGGTCATGGCTCAATTATCGAGGGACATGTGTGTTGACCAGGTAAAACGGCGTCACACACCCGTTACGGCTGGCGCCGCTTGGTCGTGAGCGGCTTGCGGGCGACCTTCCCCGCTGCGGCGCGGGCGGCCTGCTTGGCCAGGGTCTTCTCCCGCGCGGTGCGCTTGGGCGCCGGCTGAGCAGGCCCCCGCGACGAACCGGGTTTACGGCCCCGCACGATCCCGGTGAACTCCTCGACCAATGCCGACGGTGGCCCTTCGGGGAAGGCGAGCGCCACAGCACACGTCGGTGCGTCGGCGATCGGGCGATACGTGAGGTCCTTGCGGTGATACAGCCGGGCCAGCGACTGGGGGACGATGAGCGCACCCAGCCCTGCCGCGACGAGTTCTATTGCATCCTCGGTGGTTTCGGGGCGGTGATCGACCGGTGTGCCAGGAGCGTCCGCCCAGGCGACGACGTCGTCGAGTGGCAGCAGGATCGGCTCGCCGTCGAGGTCGGCGGAGGTGATTTCGTCGGCGGCGGCGAGAAGGTGGTCGGTAGGCACCACGGCCACCGTCGTCTCCTCGTAGAGCGGGATGACGGCCAACGCGGAGGTGTCGGCCGGCAGCCGGAGCAACGCCACGTCGACGATCCCGGCCCGCACTTCGGCGGCCGCGTCGGCCGCGGCGATGGCGCGCAATGTCAGCCGAACGTCGGGGTGGCGCTCGGCCCAGGTCCGCGCCCACTTCGCGGGCGTCCCCCCGGGGACGTACCCAAGGGTGAGCGAGGGCTGGGTCACGGCATCAGGCTACCGATAGGGTGATTCCATGAGCAGGCCCAACGCGCAGTCCATGAAACCCGCTACGGCGGCGAAGAAGCTGGATGTGTACCTGCCCGCGACGCCTGCGGAGTTCCAGGAGAACGCGATCACCCGCGACGAGGTGGCCGCCCTGCTGGCGGATCCGCCGCAGTGGCTCAAGGACCTCCGCAAGAACGGGCCGCACCCGAAGAACCTCGTGGCCGCCAAACTGGGCGTCTCGATCTCCGGTCTGACGCGCGGTGGCATCACCGAAGCGCTGACCACCGAGCAGATCAATCAGCTGTTGGAGGACAAGCCGGAGTGGCTGGTCGCCGAGCGTGAGAGCTATCAGAACGTGCTCAGCGAGGAGCGACGGCTGAAGGCGCTGCATGCGGAGAAAGCTCGCAAGGGCTGACCGCGCAAAAATCGCAGAATCATCGCTCTCGGTTCCGACTCGACGCACCGGTACGCTGCCGCAGATGACCTCACCACTTGAATGGGTGCGCAGGAATCCGATTGCGGCGGCAACCGTCGTCTACGTCGGCTACTCGGCGGTGATGCTCAGGCTGGATAATCGGATGCGCGCCACAGGCGGTCCAGGAATTATCCCCTTGGAGCTCGCAGGCAGCGCGGCCAAAGCGGAAGAAATCCTGGTCCGATGGGGTGAGGCGGGCCAGCGGGCAGCGCGCCAGTCAATGTGGCTCGACTTCGGGTACATGAGCAGCTACGGAGCTTTACTGGGATTGCTCATCGAGCATCGCCGTCGACGACGCGGCCACCCGGCATGGCTACCGGCCCTGGCCGCCAGCGCCGTCGTGGGCGACGCAGTTGAGGGAGTCGCGCTGATCCGCGTTCTCGACGGACAGAACATCGCGATGAACGCCCGTATCGCCCAGGTGGCGGCCTTGATCAAGTTCGCGATCCTCGCCGGGGCGCTCGGCTACTCCGGTTATCCAGGCAAACAGTCCTCTGACTTCCGAGTCGAAATTCGCCCTTTCGCCTGACTTGCACAGGCTCGTCAGCAGGGTAACCCTGTAGGGCAGGAGGTGGCTTTTACCGGATTTATCCGTACGCCCTTCGGCGCATTTCACAATTGCATTCCTCATACGCGTGACCCCCTTTGCAATGATCGTTGACGCGTATCCAATAACTTCCGATACTGCGAAGTCCACGAGAAACCCCAGAGGACCAACGGTCATGAACACTATGGCTGCCATCGTCAGCCTGAGAACACCACCTCCCAGGGACGCCAACCGTAGTCGGCGTTTCGGCAAATTCAGTTGTAAAGCGTCATGCTGTTGAGCCCTACAGCATGCAGGACACGCAACCCTCGACTTCGGTGCCTTCCAGAGCCATCTGGCGCAGCCGGATGTAGTACAGCGTCTTGATGCCCTTGCGCCAGGCGTAGATCTGCGCCTTGTTCACATCGCGCGTGCTGGCAGTGTCCTTGAAGAACAGCGTCAGACTCAGGCCCTGGTCCACGTGCTGGGTGGCCGCGGCATAGGTGTCGATGATCTTCTCGTAGCCGATCTCATACGCATCCTGGTAGTACTCCAGGTTGTCGTTCGTCAGGTACGGCGCCGGGTAGTAGACGCGGCCGATCTTGCCTTCCTTGCGGATCTCGATCTTGCTCGCCACCGGGTGGATGGAGCTGGTCGAGTGGTTGATGTAGGAGATCGATCCGGTCGGCGGAACAGCCTGCAGGTTCTGGTTGTAGATGCCGTTGGTCTGCACCGATTCCTTGAGTCGCCGCCAATCCTCCTGCGTCGGAATGCGAATGCCGGCCTCGACGAACAGCTGGCGCACCCGCTCGGTCGCCGGCTCCCACACCTGTTCGGTGTACTTGTCGAAGAACTCCCCACTGGCGTACTTCGACTTCTCGAAGCCCTTGAACGTCGTCCCGCGTTCGGTGGCGATCTTGTTCGACGCCCGCAGCGCGTGGTAGAGCACCGTGTAGAAGTACATGTTGGTGAAGTCGATGCCCTCGTCGGACCCGTAGTAGATCCGTTCGCGCGCCAGGTATCCGTGCAGGTTCATCTGTCCGAGGCCGATGGCGTGCGCGTCGTGGTTACCCTGCTCGATGGACGGCACCGAGGTGATGTTGGTCTGGTCACTGACCGCGGTCAGCGCCCGGATCGCCACCTCGATGGTCTGGCCGAAGTCCGGCGAGTCCATCGCCTTGGCGATGTTCAGCGAGCCAAGGTTGCACGAGATGTCCTTGCCCACTTTGGAATACGACAGGTCGTCGTTGAACTCCGACGGCGTCGAGACCTGCAGGATCTCCGAGCACAGGTTGGAGTGGGTGATCTTGCCAGCAATGGGATTAGCTCGATTGACCGTATCTTCGTACATGATGTACGGGTAGCCCGACTCGAACTGCAGCTCGGCCAGGGTCTGGAAGAACTCACGGGCCTTGATCTTGGTCTTGCGGATCCGCGCGTCGTCGACCATCTCGTAGTACTTCTCGGTGACCGAGATGTCGGCGAACGGCACCCCGTAGACGCGCTCGACGTCGTACGGCGAGAACAGGTACATGTCCTCGTTCTTGCGAGCCAGCTCAAAGGTGATGTCGGGGATCACCACACCCAGCGAGAGCGTCTTGATCCGGATCTTCTCGTCGGCGTTCTCCCGCTTGGTGTCCAGGAAGCGGTAGATGTCGGGGTGGTGGGCGTGCAGGTAGACCGCGCCCGCACCTTGGCGCGCACCGAGCTGGTTGGCGTAGGAGAACGAGTCCTCCAGCAGCTTCATGATCGGGATGACGCCCGAGCTCTGGTTCTCGATGTTCTTGATCGGCGCGCCGTGCTCACGAATGTTGGTCAGCAGCAACGCAACTCCACCGCCGCGCTTGGACAGCTGCAGCGCGGAGTTGATCGAGCGACCGATCGACTCCATGTTGTCCTCGATGCGCAGCAGGAAGCAGCTGACCGGTTCGCCGCGCTGCTTCTTGCCGGAGTTGAGGAACGTCGGGGTAGCCGGCTGGAACCGGCCGTCGATGATCTCGTCGACCAACTTCTCGGCCAGCGTGGTGTCGCCGGCGGCCAGGGTGAGCGCCACCATCACCACGCGGTCCTCGAAGCGCTCCAGGTAGCGCTTCCCGTCGAAGGTCTTCAGCGTGTAGGACGTGTAGTACTTGAACGCGCCGAGGAAGGTCGGGAAACGGAACTTCTTGGCGTAGGCGCGATCCAGCAGCGACTTGACGAAGTTACGGGCGTACTGGTCGAGAACCTCACGCTCGTAGTAGTTCTCACGAACCAGGTAGTCGAGCTTCTCGTCCTGGTTGTGGAAGAACACGGTGTTCTGGTTGACGTGTTCCAAGAAGTACTGGCGGGCCGCCAGCACGTCCTTGTCGAACTGGATCTTGCCGTTCGCGTCGTACAGATTCAGCATCGCGTTGAGGGCGTGGTAGTCGGTCTCCCCCGGCAACGCGTGCGTCGACGCTACAGGCTCTGTAGCTGTGACCGTTGGTGGCACGTGTCCTTGTCCTTCCAGAATTCGGTGAGTTCCGCACGAACGGCTTCCACGTCCTCGGCGGTCCCCATCATTTCGAAGCGATAGAGAAACGGCACCTGGCATTTGTGGGAGACCAGCGCCCCCGCAAAGCAATACTCGGCACCGAATTGGGTGTTGCCGGCTCCGATCACGCCACGGATCAAAGACCGGTTGTGTGGGTTGTTCAAGAAGGCGATGACCTGCTTGGGCACATACCCCTTGGCGTCGTAGGTCGGGCCGTCACCCCTGCCCCTGCCGTAGGTCGGCAGCAGCAGTACGTAGGGCTCGTGAACCTCGATCCGGTCATGTAGTGGAATCCGGATAGCGGGCAGGCCAAGCCTCTGCACGAAACGGTGGGTGTTCTCCGAAACGCTGGAGAAGTACACCAGCCGCCCCGGGCGGCCGAGGCTCGGGCTGCCATCCGGATCCATCGTGCTCCCCCAGTGGCGCCCGGGTCGCTAGGCGCTGAGCGCGGCGCCGGTGAGGGCCTTGATGCGGTCGGGCCGGAAGCCGGACCAGTGGTCGCCGCCGGCAACCACGACCGGCGCCTGGAGGTACCCCATCGCCATCACGTAGTCGCGGGCATCGGCGTCCTCGCTGATATCGACGACGTCGTAGGTGAGGCCCTGCTTGTCCAGGGCCTTGTAGGTCATGTTGCACTGCACGCAGGCGGGCTTGGTGTAGACGGTGATGGTCATCTGCGGTGGGCTCCTCAGCGAAACATGGAGATGGACTCAGGTCGGTCACAGGACAGGCTGTGCGCAGGCACTCACGAACTTTCAGCGAGCTTTCGGACGTCGAAATCCCTGCCCAGCGAAGTCGCTCGGACCGGCATCTCAGCTCCGATTCAGGCGCTCCGGCGGACCTGTGACTCTCGGGTCTGTCGGCCTCTCAGACACTACACCTAGTGGCCGATAGCGAGAAGAGGTACAACATGTTCTGAATAACATTTCTGAAATTCCCTGGTCGTAACCACCTATCCGGCCCCCGATCCGGCGTGTCGCATGTCACAACACGCCGATCGGCGGCTCCAGGGCCCAGGTCTACCACCGGGTACCGACATCGGCGCCACGACGACCCCAAGCCGCTACCCGCGGAGCGATGACTCTAGCTGCCGGCCACTGGCCGCGACACCTCGGTGCGCGCCGGCCGGCCGGCACCGGAACGGCGCCTGGTCACCGTCGAACAATGGATAGGCGACGAGCCGATCGCCGTCGCACCGAAGCCGTGCTCAGCCCACCTCGGCGGCGAGCTTGCCGACCACATCGCGCACCGCGGTGGCTACCTCGGCATTCTCGCGGGGGTGCTTATCGTCGAACGCGGTCGTCTGGAGCGAGAGCTTCACATCCTCCACGACGCGCGGTCCCGCGATCCCGAACGACTTGCGCGTCTCGTCATGCGCCCATACCCCGCCGTACTGACCCAGCGCCGCCCCGATGACCGCTACCGGCTTGTCCTTGAGCGCGCCGTCGCCGTAAGGGCGGGACAGCCAGTCGATGGCGTTCTTCAGCACACCCGGGATGCTGCCGTTGTATTCGGGAGTGACCACCAGCGCGGCATCAGCCTCAGCGGCCGCGGCGCGCAATGCCGCGACGGCGGGGTGCGCATCTTCGGTGTCGATGTCCTCGTTGTAGTGCGGCAGATCCCCCAGGCCCTCGTACAGGGCGACGGTGACGCCCTCCGGAGCCGACTCCACCGCAAGCTCAGCAAGCTGGCGGTTCACCGACGCGGCCCGAAGACTTCCCACCAATGCGAGCACCTTGACGTCTGCCATCTCTGCAATCCTTCCGTTGTCCCGATCTTCGCACGACACAACCGGACCATGGTCCGGTTTATTTCCCGCTGAGCTAAAGTGTGTGGGGTGAGCGCCACCGACCGGGCTAATGCACTGCCGGTCTCCGCGCCGCAAGAACGCGGCGACGCCGCCCGTAACCGGCTGTTGCTGCTCGACGCCGCCCGTACGCTGATCGCCGAGCACGGCGCCGATGCCGTCTCGATGGACGATATCGCGGTCGCCGCGGGTGTGGGCAAAGGCACTGTGTTCCGCCGCTTCGGCAGCCGGGCCGGGCTGATGATGGTGCTGCTGGACGAGGACGAACGCGCCATCCAGCAGGCGTTCCTCTTCGGACCCCCGCCGCTGGGTCCCGACGCTCCGCCGCTGGATCGCCTGGTGGCCTTCGGACGCGAGCGGCTTCGGTTCGTCCAGACCCACAGCACCCTGCTCTCGGAGACCAACCGAGACCCCGAAACCCGCTACAGCGCACCATTCGCCGTCCAACACACCCACATCCGGGTGCTGCTGGCCGCCGCGGGAACCACCGGCGATCTCGACGCCCAAGCCGATGCACTACAGGCGCTCCTCGATGCCGACTACGTCACCCACCAACTCCTCGATCGCGGCCAGACTCTGGACAGCCTCGGCGACGCCTGGGAAGGCGTCGCACGCAAGCTGTGCGGGAAGTGAGCACCGCCGAGCCCCGCGACTGGGTCCTGCATGTGGACCTCGATCAGTTCCTGGCCTCCGTCGAGCTGCGCCGCCATCCCGAATTGGTGGGACTGCCGGTCATCGTCGGCGGCAGCGGTGATCCCACCGAAGCCCGCAAGGTGGTGACCTGCGCATCGTATGAAGCCCGCGGCTTCGGCGTGCACGCCGGAATGCCGTTGCGCAGCGCGGCACGTCGCTGTCCGGAGGCGACATTCCTGCCCTCCGATCCGCCCGCCTACGACGAGGCATCGGATCAGGTGATGGGATTGCTGCGCGATCTGGGCCATCCCGTCGAAGTATGGGGCTGGGACGAGGCCTATATCGGGGCCAGGGTCGCCGATCCGGTGGAGCTGGCCGAGCGCATCCGCGCGGTGGTCACGGCCGAGGCGGGGCTGGCGTGCTCAGTGGGGATCAGCGACAACAAGCAGCGCGCGAAGGTCGCGACCGGATTCGCCAAACCCGATGGCGTGTACCAACTCACCGACGCCAACTGGATGGACGTCATGGGCGCGCGGCCGGTCGACGCGCTCTGGAGCGTGGGCCCCAAGACCGCGAAAAAGCTGGGCGGCCTTGGCATCACCACGGTGTGGGAGTTGGCGCACACCGATGCCGAACGCCTCACCGCGGCATTCGGGCCCCGCACCGGACTGTGGTTGCTATTGCTGGCCAAGGGCGGCGGGGACTCGACGGTCAGCGCCGATCCGTGGATCCCCCGCTCGCGCAGCCACGTAACGACATTTCCGCACGACCTGACCGAGCGCGCCGACATGGACGCCGCCGTCGTCGACCTGGCTCGTCAGGCGCTGGCCGATGTGGTGGCCCAACAGCGGATGGTCACCCGAGTTGCGGTTACGGTGCGTACCAACACCTTCTACACCCGCACCAAGATCCGCAAGCTGACGCAGCCCAGCACCGACGCCGACGTCATCACCGCCGCGGCCCTGCAGGTGCTGGACCTGTTCGAGCTCGACCGTCCCGTACGCCTGTTGGGTGTGCGCCTGGAATTACTGTGATTTCGGCGCGCAAACCGCCGCGTAGCGAACGAAACCGCGCCGAAACCGCTATGTCGGCGGCAGGAAGTTCGCCCCGCGGGGCCGTAACGCTCGGGTGAAGAACACGTTCACCCGGGTCATCGCCACGCTGTAGGGCCACCACGCCAGCCGCTTGAAGGCATAGAAGGCCCTGATGTCCGGCGAGGTGTAGATCAGGTAGCGGTTCTTGGCGATCCCCGCCAGGATCTTGTCGGCGACCGTCTCTGCGGTCACCGCGTGGCCACTGAACAATCTCACCCACCGCTGCACCTTCGGGTGCTCGCGGTCCACGCCTGCGATGTGCACCGTGTCCACCAGTGGGGTGTTGACGGCGCCGGGGACCACCACCGACACCCCGATGCGATGCCGGGCCAGGTCGAAGCGCAGCACCTCCGAGAGGCCCCGCAGCCCGAACTTGCTGGCGCTGTAGGCCGCATGCCACGGCAAGGCCACCAGGCCCGCCGCCGAGGAGACGTTGACCAGGTGTCCGCCGCGACCGGCGGCCATCATCGGCGGGAGGAACGTCTCGATGACGTGGATGGGCCCCATCAGGTTGACGTCGATCATCGACCGCCAGTGTTGGTGGGTCAGCTGCTCGACGGTGCCCCACGCCGATATCCCGGCGATGTTCATCACGACGTCCATGGCGCCGTGGCGGGTGTGGATGTCGGCGGCGAAGTGCGCGACCTCGTGGTAGTCGGCGATATCGAGGGCACGATGCTGTGGCACGTCGGCGCCCAGAGCCCGCGCGTCGGCCACGGTCTGGACCAGGCCGTCGGCGTTGACATCGGTCAGATACAGCTCCGCGCCGGCGCGCGCCAGCCGAAGTGCGGTGGCCCGGCCGATGCCACTGGCCGCGCCGGTGATGAACACCCGCTTGCCCGCGTAGTTGTCGACCATGGGCTAGTCGCCGACCTGCCCACCCCAGAGGGCATGCAGCCACAGCTGCTCCAGGATCCGCACGGATCGGTCCACGTCGCGGTCGGGTCCGATGAACGGGCTCTCGCTGGACAACGTGAAGGCGGTCGTCGCGACGAGGGTCCGCACCAGACCCTGGATGTCGTCGGTGATCGGGTCGGCGGTGCCGTTGCGGATCTCTGCCTCGACGATCGGCACGATCTGGTTGACGGTCTTGTCGATGAAACCGTCCAGCAAATCGCGGATCTCGGCGTCGGTGTGGCGGGCGGCGTTGCAGGCCGACATCACCGGGTCGTTGTGGGCGTACACCGCTGCGGCGCTGCGCACCATCCGCTTGGCGAACGCCGTCGGCGTCTCCTCGGCTCCGCGGGGAGCGAACGAGTGGGTGAGCTCCTCCAGCTCCCGTCCGGCCTTACCCAGGATCTGGGCGAGCACGGCGTACTTGGAGTCGAAATAGAAGTAGAACCCCGAGCGCGCGACACCGGCGCGGTCACTGATGGTGCTGACCGATAGTTCGGCGAAGGGTTTTTCCTGGAGTAGTTCGCGAACGGCCTGGACGATGGCATGCCGCTGCTTGTCGCCGCGGCGTCGCGGCGCCTCGACGGAGTCCTGTCGGGCGGTCACCCGTTCACCTTGCACCACGCCACGGCCGAAAGAAAACTTGACATGCGTCAAGAAAGTTGGTGAGGATAGGGCCACGTGTGGTGCCGGCCACACGTCAAGCCGGCCCGGACCGCCCGTCCCCCTTTGATCGAGGAGCGTTGATGGCCACCATCAGTACCCCGCACTACCTGCTGGACCAGGCCCGCCGCAGGTTCACTCCCACGCTGAACACGATCCCCGGGATGGGTGCGGTCGAGAAGCGGCTGCGGGAGCGCGACTGGCCGCAGTTCAGGCTGGCCGACGCCCCCGCCGGCAGCGGCCTGAAGACCGTGATGGGCGATTCCGGCCTGCCGCTGCTGGGCCACATGGTCGAGACATTCCGCGGCGGGCCGGACTACCTGATGCACGTCTACCGCAAGTACGGGCCCATCCACTACGCCTACTCGCCCGCCCTGCCCGCCGTCACGGCGCTGGGACCCGACGCCACCCAGGCGGTGTTCACCAACAAGAACAAGGACTTCTCGCAGAAGGGGTGGCACCCGGTCATCGGCCCGTTCTTCAATCGCGGCCTGATGATGCTCGACTTCGAAGAGCACATGTACCACCGCCGGATCATGCAGGAGGCGTTCACCCGCACTCGGCTGTCCGGCTACGTCGAGCACATCGACCGGGTCGCCTCGCAGGTGATCGCCGATGACTGGGTGACCAACGACCCGCGCTTCCTGTTCCACCCGGCCATCAAGGAGCTCACCCTCGACATCGCCTCGGTGGTGTTCATGGGCCACGAGCCCGGTTCGGACCACGAGCTGGTGACCAAGGTGAACCAGGCGTTCACGACGACCACCCGGGCGGGCGGCGCGATCATCCGCACGTCGCTGCCGCCGTTCAAGTGGTGGCGCGGCCTGCAGGCCCGCAAGGCGCTGGAGGACTACTTCGTCGAGCGGCTCAAGGAACGCCGCGACGCCAAGGGCACCGACATGCTGACGGTGCTGTGCCACACCGCCGACGAGGACGGCAACACCTTCACCGATGCCGACATCGTCAACCACATGATCTTCCTGATGATGGCCGCTCACGACACGTCGACGTCGACGCTGACCACGATGGTCCACCAGCTGGCCGCCAACCCGCAGTGGCAGGAGCGCTGCCGCGACGAGTCGGCGCGGCTCGGCGACGGTCCACTCGACATCGAGGCCCTGGAGAAGCTGGAAACGCTGGACTTGGTGATCAACGAGTCGCTGCGGATGGTCACCCCACTGCCGTTCAACGTGCGCCAAGCCATCCGCGACACCGAGTTGCTGGGCTACTTCATCCCGGCTGGCACCAACGTCAACGTCTGGCCCGGGCTCAACCACCGGCTACCGGAACTGTGGACCGATCCGGAGAAGTTCGACCCGGATCGCTTCGCCGAACCCCGTTCCGAGCACAAGCGTCACCGCTACGCGTTCGCCCCGTTCGGCGGTGGTGCGCACAAGTGCATCGGCATGGTGTTCGGGCAGCTGGAGATCAAGACCGTCATCCACCGACTGCTGCGCAAGTACCGGCTGGAGTTGCCCCACCCCGGCTACCAGCCGCACTACGACTACGCCGGTATGCCGGTGCCGATCGACGGCATGCCGATCGTGCTGCGCCCGCTGCACTGACGTTCACCAGCCGAGATCGACGAACTATCGGGATCTACTCGACTTTCCCTGGCGAGACGTGAGTTTGGGTGAGCAGGCGATTCGTGCAGGCGATGACCGCGCGTAACGCCGACTGGGTGGGGTCCTCGGACCAGCCCATCGCCCATTCGCGGCGCTGCCCGTCGCAGCCCTGGATGAAGGTCGCGGTGTCCGCGCCGGAGGCCAGCTGGTGAAAGCGGGTCATCTCCACCCCGATCCCCCGCTCGTAGAGCATCGCGGTCAGCGCGGCGACCGGCCCGCCGGCATGGGCGATCGCGGTCTCGATCCGGTCACCGATCGCCAGGGTGGCTCGGAACCGGCGCGGCTGCGGGCCCAGCCGGGACGCCGAGCGGTGGGCGTCATCGCACTGCCAGGAGCCGAGCCGAACCGGCCCACCGCTCGGGCTGTAGGCGGCGACGAACGCGCTCCACGGCATGCCTTCGACATGTTCGCGCAGCCCGCTGGGCAGCGGGGCGCAAAAACGAGGTGTCCAATCGGAAATGGGAGTGCTGTGCGGAGTCATGGATTCGGTCTTCTCGTCGAGTTGAGGTGACCGACGTCGTAGCTTCGACCCACAGCGGGGGGTCGGTCTGGATCAGACCCCGCTGCGGGTAGCTACTACGACGAGCGCACTGTGCACGTTCGCGATGGTAGACCTCGCCGCGCGAACCGTGCAAACACGTTTCGGTACGGCCTTCATCGAATCTTCATCGAAGGACTAGGGAAGCCCTATCGGCGGCGACCACTCTCGGAGAGGACGACGCGTGCGGCACCCTGCCCGCGCGAACGAGGAAGGACACATCGACGATGCAGACCCGGTCCCTGGTGCTCGCAGCGAGCGCGCTGGCGGCAACGGTTGCGCTCAGCGCCTGTGGCAATCCGACGAAAACGGCGACCAGCAGCACCGTGAGTGCCACCGCGGTGGCGACCACCACCACCGCGGGCGATCAGGCGCACGACAACGCCGACGTCCAGTTCACCCAGCGCATGATTCCCCACCACCAGCAGGCCATCGAGATGAGCGACGCCATCCTGGCCAAGCAGGGTATCGACCCGCGAGTGGTCGCCCTGGCCAATCAGATCAAGGCGGCTCAGGGCCCCGAGATCACCCAGATGCAGGGCTGGCTCACCCAGTGGGGGGTGCCGGCCATGCCGATGACGCCCGGCGACATGGGTGACATGCCCGGGCACGACGGCACGACGGGGATGCCGGGGATGCCGGGCCACGACGGGATGCCGGGCATGGACATGGGCTCCGGCATGATGTCGCCCGCGGACATGACGGCCCTGCAGAACGCGCAGGGTGTGGCGGCCAGCAAGCTATTCCTGACCCAGATGATCCAGCATCACCAGGGTGCGATCACGATGTCGCAGCAGGAGATCACCTCGGGTCAGTACCCGGCCACCGTCGAGCTGGCCAAGTCGATCACGGGGAGCCAGCAGAAGGAGATCGACCAGATGAACGCGATCCTGGCGACGCTGTGAGGCTGCGACGGGACTGCTCGGCGGCGGTGACGAAGGCGGAGAACAGCCGCATCCGGTCGGCTTCCGGACCGTATTCGTCCTCCGGGTGCCACTGCACGCCAAGGTAGAAGCGGCCCGGATCCTCCACCGCCTCCACGATGCCGTCCAGGGCGCGGGCGGCGACCACCAGACCGTCGCCCACCCGGTCGACAGCCTGGTGATGGCCCGAGCGGCCGATCACGCGGTCGGCGCCAAGAATCGAGGACAGCCGGGTGCCCGCGACGATGTCGATCGGCTCGTCCACGAATTCCGGCTCGCCCGGGCCACCGTGGTGCAGCGCGTAGTCGGCGATATCGGGGATGAGGGTGCCGCCCCGCACGACGTTGAGCAGTTGAGATCCCCGACAGATCCCGAAGATCGGGCGATCCGCGGCCTCGGCGGTCGCGATCGCAGTGAAGGCGTCACGGTCGGCACGCACGTCGACACCGTAGGCGGCCGGGTTGGGCGCCGTGGCGCCGTAGCAACTGCCGTCGACGTCCCCGCCGCCCAGCAATAGCAGTCCGTCGAAACTGGCTGCGGCGCTTGGGTCGTCGAGCGCGGTCGAGGTGTCCCACAGTTCGTAGGTGGCGCCCAGCTGGACCAAAGTGGTCAGCGCCAGCCGGGTGAACCGCCGAATGAGTTCGACGTCGGCGGCACTGATGCCCGGGAAGTTCAGCGAGGCCAGCACGCAGACATGCGCGCGAATCACGCTGGGAGTCGGCAGATCCGGGATGACATCTTCACGGCGGACCCGGACATCGGTGGTCATCGGCACTCCATTCGTTTGGCGGCTCGGTCGACGAGGTCACGGAACAGGGCGGCATCCGGACCGCAGGTGGCGTGCCGGTCCTCCGGATGCCATTGGACGGCAACGATATCGGCGCTGCGGTGCTCGATCGCCTCGATGACGCCGTCGGCCGCGACCGCCGAGACAGCCAGGCCGGCGCCCAGCTTGTCGACGGCCTGGTGATGGTAGGACGACACATCGATGCGCTCCGCTGCGACAGCGGCGTGCAGACGTGTTCCCGGAACCACCGTGACGTCATGGATGCCGTCGTGGTGAGGTGTTGAGGTTTCGGGCACGTGCTGCACGAGCGTGCCGCCGAGCGCGACGTTGAGGATCTGCATCCCGCGACAGATCGCCAGCGCGGGCAGGTCCAGCGTGATGACCGCCTGGGTGACGGCCAACTCGAAGTCGTCCTGGAACGCGACGGTGTCCCGGGTCTGCGGCGCCGGCCGGGCACCGTAGCGGTGCGGCTCGACGTCGGCCCCACCCGGGAGTATCGCACCATCGAAACGCGCTAAGCGGTGCGGCATTTCGCCCTGGGGTTCGGCGGCCGGGCCGTGCAGCACCGTCGGCTCTCCGCCGGCGGCCCAGACCGCTTCGCAGATCGCCTCGGCCACCACGGTCGCCGAGAACCGCAGGATGGGCACGTGGTCGGCCCGCCGGCCGACGACGGCCACCAGCGGACGCCGCACACTCAACTCCCGAACGGGTACTCGAGGGTCGGAAGCCACTGCGTCCACACCTCGCGCAGGCGCCCCGAATCGATCAACCGGCTCAGCGCCCCGTCGATGGACGCCAACACCTCCGGCCGGTCCTTGGCCACCGCGATTCCCCACTTGTTGGCGGTCTGCACCGTGAACGCGAGTTCGTAGTCGGGGTGGGTGGCGCCCAGCGGGACGAACACGACGTCGTCGTCGACGACGGCGTCGACATCCCCGGCGAGCAAGGCCGCCAGCATGTCGGCATACACGTCGTCGGAGCCCGGCCCGAACGGCACCGGAACCGCCCCGGTGAACGTCTCGACCAGCGACATGTTCGTGCTGTTCTCGATTGCGGCCACCCGTCGGCCCACCAGGTCTTCGGGCGTGTGGATCCCGGCGCCCCGACGCACCAGCACACCCTCGTGGAAGATCGCATAGGGCCGGGTGAAATCCACCTGGCTCAGCCGTTCGGCGGTGATCCCCTGCCCGCACAGCACCGCGTCGGCGTCACCGCGTTGCACCGCGGGGATCATGTCCACCCAGGGCACGCGGACCCACTCGACGGGCCGGCCGAGTTCGGCGCCGAGAGCTTCGGCGACGCCGGGCTCGAATCCGGTCCGGCCGCGCTCCGGCG
The DNA here is from genome assembly GCF_004745805.1 of Mycolicibacterium sp. CH28. Taxonomy (GTDB): domain Bacteria; phylum Actinomycetota; class Actinomycetes; order Mycobacteriales; family Mycobacteriaceae; genus Mycobacterium. The sequence continues at coordinate 104,788 of NZ_SRLQ01000017.1, forward strand.
TCCACAGCGAGAACAGCGGTGGCGCCTCGGCGTCGAGGCACGCCAGTCGGATCGGCGCGGTCACGGTGTGTCATCCCAGTACATATCACGCTCCCAATCAGTGACGTATCCGCAGAATCGGGCCCACTCGTCGGCGTGGAAGTCGACTAGCAGTTCCGAGAGTTCCAGGCCGAGGGCCTGAGTCAGTGTGTCGTCGGCCCGGAAAGCTTCGATCGCCTCGCCGAGGGTCAACGGCAGTGCCGGGAACCGGTCGTCCCGGACGCTGTCATAGGACGATCCCCGGGTCGGGGCACCGGGATCGATCGCGTTCTTCATACCGTCCTCACACGCCGCGAGGATGACCGCATGCGAGAGGTAGGGGTTCACGGCGGCATCGGGCAGCTTGTACTCCAGGCGTCCGACCGCCGAGAGCCGCACGGTGCAGGTCTTGTTGTCCAGGCCCCAGTTGATCCGTGACGGCGCGAATTGCCCAGCATCCCAATAGCGCTTGTAGGAGTTCACAGTGGAGGCGTTGACGAGCATCGCCCCGGACGTGTGGGACAGCAGACCACCCAGCGCGTGCCGCCCGACCTCGGACAGATGCAGTTCGGCGACGCCGGGGTCGGCCAGCACGTTGACGTTGTCTCGCCAGAGGCTCAAGTTGTGGTGGCACCCGTTGCCCATCATCCCGGTGCGCGGCTTGGGCATGAAGCTGGCTTGGATACCAAGCTCACGGGCGACCTGCTTGCAGATCTGCCGGTAGGTGGTGAGCCGGTCGGCGGTCAGGTCGGCGCGGTCGTACATGAAGTTGAGCTCGACCTGGAACTCGTCCTCGTAGTCGCCCTCGATCATGTCCAGCCCGAGCGCCTGGGCGTACTCGATGACCTTCTTGACGATCGGCCGGTTCCGCTCCAGGTGTTCGATGTGATAGGCCGGGCTGGCCCCTGGGCGGAAGTGCGCTTCCAGACCCTCACCCTGCCAAGTCATCTCGGGTTCGCAACCGGTTCGCAGCTCCAAGCCGGTCCGGTCGGTGAAGCCGGCGTGCAGGCGGCGCAGCAATCCGCGGGTATCGCAGGCGAATTCCGCTCCCGCCCCCTCGCTGAGATGGTCCGGTTCGTAGAGGCGGCAGAAGACCCGGGCGAAGCTGGTGTCCCACGGCAGAACCGCGAACGTGTCCAGGTCAGGCACCGCGGTGTACTCGGGCGCGTTCACCCCGCCGGCGAGCAGGGTGCCCTCGCGGGTGCCCTGCAGGTTGGCGATCGCGGTCTGGTGCTGCTGCACGCCCTTGACCGCCAGCCGTTCGAAATGTGCTGCCGGGGCGACTTTTCCGACCACGCGACCGGTGATCGTGATCGCCTGGAAGTAGACGAACTGCACACCCCGCTCGGAGATCGTCGAGAGCGCCGCCGCGAGGTCGGCGCTGGTCGCATTGGCCTGACGGTGCAGGTCCAGTGGTGTCGATACCATCGAGTGTCCTTTCCTCAGTCCTCGATGAGGATGGCCTGGGCCGGACACACGTCGGCGGCCTGCTCGACGTAGTCACGCTCCGCATCGTCGGGATTGCCGTCGTATTCCAGCTTTCCGTCGTCGTTCATGACGAAGACGGCTGGGGCGGCGATGGCACACTGGCCGTGGTCCTGGCATCGGGCGAGGTCGACGGTGACGCGCATGGGTATCCTCTCGTAGGCTGACGCAGCGGTCAGGGGTTGGGCGTGAAACCGATGGGCAGCCGGATCGGCCCGGTGTTGCCCGAGTCGGGAAGCCATGAAGCGCCCGGCAATTCGTGTGGGTCGATCAGACGCGTGGCCAGCAGAGGCAGTGCCTCACTCATGTCCGATCGGGCCACGAAGTGGCCGAGACAGTGGTGGGCGCCGCCGCCGAAACCGAAGTGCGGCCGTCGCTCTGCCGTGATGTCAAAGCCAGGCTCGAAGACCCGCGGGTCGGTACCGGCCGCCTCACTGTAGAGGTGGACAGTGGTGCCCGCGGCCAGCGCGAGGCCCTCGTACTCGAAGTCTTCGAGCACCTCGCGAGTCACCCATCGCACCGTCGGGTTGACCCGCATGACCTCCTCAACGGCGTTGCCGCCCAACTCCGGTCGCTGCGCGAGCAGCCGCCACTGATCGGGGTGCGCCATGAAGGTCTGCATCGCCAGGCCGAGCTGGTTGCGGGTGGTGTCGAAGCCGCCGAAGATCAGCAGGACGATGGCGTCGCGAAGCTCGGTGTCGCTCAGCCGGCCGTCGTCGGGGCGCGACGCATTGACCAGTGCGGTGACGAAGTCGTCTTGCGGCCGGGCCCGCCGGTCGGCGATCAGGTCGTCACAGAAGGCGTAGAGCCGTTGCAGCGCAGCCTCGATCTTGGGGAGGTCCTCACGCAGGGTCACCCCCATGGCCAGCCCGACGGTCGCCGATTCGGTGGCGATGACCTTCCACTCCGATTCGGGCAGGCCCAGCATGATCGCAATCACCCTGGCCGCGTAGGGCTCGGCGAACTCGCCGACGAACTCGCAGCGGTCCGGTTCGGCGAAGTTCTCGATCAGTTCGAGGGCCAGGGCCTGAAATCTGGGCACCAGCGAGCCGATCAGCTTGGGCGAGAACGCCGGGTTCAGCAACCGGCGCAGCCGATGGTGCTCCTCGCCCTCCTTGTTGAGGATCCAACTGGCGAACCACTCGGCGAACGGCCCCTCGGTGATGCCGTTGTGCGCCGGCCACGCGACACTGCCCTGCCGCAGCTTCGGGTGCTTGATCAACCGGTTGACGTGTTCGTACCGCAGGACGGCGATCCCGTAGGGGGTGGTCGCATACCAGCTCTGCTCACGGGCACGGTGCACGTCCTCAGACGTGATCGAGAACGCCGGGTCGGTGACATCAAAAGCTGGTACCGGGCCAAGGGTGAGAGACGACATCCGCGCTACCTCCGAAGTGCTTGCGTTCGAATGTCGGTAAATACTCTACGAATAGAGTCTTACTGTCAACCGTTGGCGCACATTGAACGTCCCGCACCGATCAGAAGGGGTCGAACCGCAGGTCAGTCGCGGGTAGGCCAGGCGATGGCCAGCACCCATCCGGTGCCCAGCGGCATCTCGGCGACCTCCCGGAACGCGCCGGGATCGGCGGCCGGGCCGGCCGCGGGCATCGCGGCCAGCCGAGAACCCACGATCCAGCGCGGAGTATTGGCCGCGATGACCCGGCGCTCGGCGTTGACCACCACGGCGTCCTCGGAGGTCTGTCGCAACACGTCGATGAGCCTGCGCTCCACCCGCCCGACAACCAGGTCCGCCCCCGCTACGCCGAGGAAGGTGCCGTCGGCGATGACCGGGATCGTCGCGGTGATGGTGTACATGTCCGAGCCGCTGTAGTCGACGTACGGGCCGTACGCCACCCGCGCCTGGCCGCGCTGAGCCAGCTGATACCAGTCCATCTGCAGGTAGTCGTAGACGTCGATGCTGGTCGGGTCGAAGTTGAGGCGGAGCCGGGCCACCCGCTCGTTCTGCCGCTGCCACCACGCCATGTATCGCTCGAGACCGTCGACCACGAAGGGCGCCGCGACGAATCCCATCCCCCCGATCCCCGGGTCGCGCCCCACGAGATCGGCGAGCAGGCGTTGCAGTCCACTGAAGTGCGCCTCTGTCAGAGCCGCGCGCGCGGGCCGGCTGGCCAGCACCTCCTCGGCGACGCGGCCGAGCAATTCATAGATCGGCTCCAGCGTCTGGGTCGCCTGCTCGGCCAGCCGGCGCGCCGACGGGGCCGAGGTCACGAGACCGCCCCTTCCGTCGACAGATCGAGGTTGATCCTGGTCAAGCGCGCGAGTTGCCCCATGACATGCTCCTCGGCCAGCCGGCGCGCCTCATCGGGCTTCTCGGCGGCGACCGCGGCGGCAATGGCGTGCTGTTGTTCGACATGGGCGGCGACGTCGGCCGGCGGGCCGATCGGCAGCCAGATCAACCCGGCCACCTCGGCCTGCAGATTGGCCTCGCGCCGGGCCAGCCGGGCCGACTGTGAGGCGACCGCGACCTGGATGTGGAACCTGCTGTCCGCGCGGATCCGGTCCCCCAAGGTCCCGGCGGTACCAAGCTGGTCGGTCAGGGCGAACAGCCGCCGCACCGCATACGATGCCGCCCGCTCGGCCGCCAGACGGGCCGCCTGTCCGGCGACAGCGGTGTGTTCGTCGAAGAGATCGCGCAGGTCAGAGGCACTCATCGCGGCCAGCCGCGCGGTGAGCTGGTCAACCGGGGGGCCCTCGGGCCGGCGCACGAACGAACCCCCGCTGCGACCGCGGCGGGTTTCCAGCAGGTCTTGTTCCCGCAGGGTCGCCAGCGCCTCCCGGACGGTCATCGGTGCGACGCCGAACTGGGCCGCCAGGTCGACCTCGACCGGCAACCGCTCGCCATCGTCGAGAAGTCCGAGGTGGATCGCCTCGGTGATGCGCTGCACGATCTCATCGGCACGGCTCACCGGGGCCTCGGGCGCGACGAGCGGCGACAACGATGACACCGGGCCCTCCTCCGCACGCATCCCGCCGATGGATCCGACGTCGGCAACTTACCTGATTTTGGACGAATTTCGCCGTTCCGGTTGCCGGTTAAACAATAGATATGTAGTTTTTCGGCCACGCCAGGACCTACGGAAGAAGGCAATCCATGTCCACATCCAGTGCGTCGTCTCCTCCCTCCAAACCGACCGCCGACGGCTACTACGACTTCCACGACGAAGACGACGTTCGGCACCTCCACGCCCTGGGCTACAAGTCCGAGTTCAAACGCGACATGAGCCCGTGGGCCAACTTCTCTCTGGGCTTCACCTACCTATCCCCCGTCGTCGGCGTCTATACGCTGTTCGCCTACGCCCTGGCCACCGGCGGTCCACCGATGATCTGGAGCTTCCTCATCGTCGGGGTGGGCCAGTTGCTGGTCGCGCTGATCTTCAGCGAGATCGTGGCCCAATTCCCGGTGGCCGGTGGGGTATATCCGTGGGCGCGGCGGCTGTGGGGGCGCCGCTATGCCTGGATGACGGGATGGGTCTACATGGTGGCCCTACTGGTGACGATCGCGTCGGTGGTCTACGGCGCCGGCCCCTACGTCGCAGCGACATTCGGCTTCGAGGCGACGGTGAACAACACCATCGTGTTCGCCCTCATCTTGCTTGCGGTGGCCACCGCCATCAACTTCATGGGCACCAAAGTCCTTGCCACCGCTGCAATCATCGGATTCACCGCGGAGATCGTCGGCGCCCTCGCCGTCGGTGGATGGCTGTTGATCGCACACCGCGAGCACAACCTCGGGATTCTCTTCGATCGGTTCGGCGCCGGTGGGGACGGCAACTACCTGTGGGCGTTCGCCGCGGCAGCGTTGATCGGCGTCTACCAGTACTACGGCTTCGAGGCCTGCGGCGACGTCGCCGAAGAGGTCCCCGATCCCGGGCGACTCATTCCGAAGGCCATGCGCCGCACCATCTACGTCGGCGGCGCCGCGGCGACCTTCGTGTGCTTGGCTCTCGTGCTGGCGGTGACCGACATCCCCGCCGTCATCGCCGGTGAGGACACCGACCCGGTCAGCACCGTGCTGACCGAGGCCTTCGGCAGCGGGGGCTCGAAAGCGGTCCTGGCCGTCGTGCTGATCTCTTTCCTGTCCTGTGCGATGAGCCTGCAGGCCGCCGCCAGCCGCCTGGCCTATTCCTACGGGCGCGACGAGATGATTATGGGCAGTTCACTGCTCAAGAAATTCTCGGCCAGCCGGCACGTCCCGCCGTACGCGCTGCTGGTGGCCGCCGTGGTGCCGGCCGTGATCGTCGTCGGATCGAAATTCTCGACCGATGCCATCACCAAGATCATCAGCTTCGCAGCTTTCGGGATCTACCTCGGGTTCCAGATGGTCGTCCTGGCCGCGCTACGCGCCCGGCTCAAGGGCTGGGTGCCCAGCGGCAAGTACTCACTGGGCAAATGGGGCCTCCCGATCAACATTGCAGCCCTGATCTACGGCGTCACCGCCATGGTCAACATGGTGTGGCCGCGCACGCCGGACGCCCCCTGGTACGACAACTGGATCGTGGCGCTGTCGGCGGCCGTCGTGGTCGGTATCGGCCTGCTGTACATGGCTGTGCACCCGCTGCATGACCGCAGCACCGCCCCCTACAGCGACGCCATTCCGATGGGCAAGCCCTGACGGTTAGCTCCTTGCCGCTGAGGGCAATTCGATCGTGAACGCAGTGCCGGTGCCGGGGCCGGCACTGCGAACGCCGATCCGTCCGCCATGCGCCTCGACAATCGCCTTGGCGATCGCCAGGCCGATGCCGCTGCCTGCCCCGGCGCGCAGTCGCGCCGGGTCGGCACGGTAGAACCGCTCGAACAGGTGCGGAAGATGCTGTGCTTCAACACCTTCACCCGTATCGACGACGGTGATGACGGTGCCACCCGGGGCCGCCGTGACCTCGACGTCGATGCGCCCACCGGCCGGGGTGTGACGCAGCGCGTTGTCGACCAGGTTGCCGAGCACCTGCCCGAGTCGCTGCGGGTCAACCCACAGCCGCCCGGCACCCGGGTCGACGCGCGCACCCAGCGCGACATCGGTCGCATCGGCGCGGTCGGCCACCGCGGCCAGCACCGCCGCCACGAGCTCCTCGGCATCGACCCACTCCCGCGAGATCGCCTGCCCCTCCTCGGCGTGAGCGAGTGCACCGACGTCTTCGGAGAACCGCACCAGCCGCTTGGATTGATCACGCATCACCGAGATCGAGTCGGCATCAAGCGTTTTGACACCGTCCTCGAGCGCCTCCAGGTAAGCCTCGATCACCGAAACGGGCGTGCGGATCTCATGGGCGAGGTCACCGAGCAACCGCCGCCGAGTGGCTTCGATGTCCTCCAGCCGGGTCGCCATGGCGTTGACCGCCGCAGCGAGGGCGTCGAATTCGGCACCGAGGCCCGGCGAGGATACCCGGGAGTCGAAGCGGCCGTCGGCGATCCGGGTGACGGCGGCCGACACCTCCGACAGTGACCGCTGCAGCCGCCGGCTGACATACCAGGTCACGACCAAGGCGGTGAGCGCCGCAGCCGCAATCGCCACACCAACCGAGATCGCCGTCGCATACCGGTAGGCCTGCTCGGCGTGGAACTGCTCATGAGAATCGGCGGGTACCCCGGCCCTACGCAGGTGTTCGCGAAACAGCGGCGGGCCCACCAGCATGGCCACCACCGCGGTGGTCAGCGCCCCCGCGATCAGGACCAAGGCCTGCGCCAGCAGAAGCCGGGTGCTGAGACCAGAGGAACGACTCACCGGCCGCTGCCCATCCGGTAGCCGACACCCCGCACGGTCAGCACGTACCGGGGTTTGGCGGGGTCGTCACCCAGCTTGCGGCGCAGGTGTCCGATGTGGACGTCGATCAGGTGCTCGTTGCCGAACCAGTCGTCCCCCCACACCGCTTCGAGCAACTGACGCCGGGTGAACACCAGTCCCGGGCGCGCCGAAAGCGCAGCGAGCACATCGAATTCGGTGCGGGTCAGGTTGATCGGTCCGGTCCCCACCGACGCCTCACGGGCCGACACGTCGATGCGAAGGTCGCCGAACACCCGGGCCGGCGGCTCGGCTGCGGTCTTCTCCGCGAGCCGCGAGACCACCCGGGGCCGGCGCAACATGGCGTGAATGCGCGCCACGAGCTCGCGCGGGCTGAAGGGTTTGGTCATGTAGTCGTCGGCCCCCACCGACAACCCGACAATGGTGTCCACCTCGGTGTCGCGGGCGGTGAGCATCACCACGTAGGCGTCCGAGAACGTCCTCAGCTGCCGGCAAACCTCCAACCCGTCGATACCGGGCAGGCTGAGGTCCAGCACGACGACGTCAGGATCGTTCTCACGCGCCAACCGCAGCGCCTCGGCACCGTCGGAGGCCGAGACGACCTCGAAATGCTCTCGCTCCAGATAACCCGACACCACGTCGGCCAGCGAGACCTCGTCGTCGACGACGAGCGCGCGATAACCCGGTGTAGCAGCGGAGCTAGGAGCCACTGAGGGCGTCGATCGCCGCTTGCAGCTTGGCGGTCACCTCATCGGCGACCGGCTGCAACTCGGCCTGACCGGTGACGCTCACCAGCAGCTGCGGGTTCATCGCCTCGACGTGGACGGTTCCGGCGTGGGTCGGGTCGGCCCGCACCACGACGTTGCACGGCAGCATCAGCCCGATCTGCGGGTCGATCGTGACGGCGCGGTGCGCCAGCGGCGGGTTGCAGGCGCCGAGGATCACGTAGTCGCCGACGGCATTGCCGGCCGCCTCACCCAGTTTGGCCGTCAGCGTGGCCTTCATGTCGATTTCGGTCAGCACACCGAAGCCCTGGCCGGCGAGGGCCTGACGGGTACGGGTGAGTGCATCGCCGAATGAGCCGTGCAGTGTGGTCGACAGCGCGATATCCATGTTCACCACTGTGCCGTACTAGGCGAGCGCGAGGAACAGCTTCTCCAACTCGGCCTCGGTCATCGGGGCGTCACCGTTGGCAGAGCTACCGGTGACACACTCACGCAGGCCGGTCGCGACGATCTTGAAGCCGGCCCGGTCGAGTGCCCGAGAGACCGCGGCGAGCTGGGTGACCACGTCCTTGCAGTCCCGGCCCTGCTCGATCATCGAGATCACGCCGGCGAGCTGTCCCTGCGCGCGGCGCAGTCGGTTGAGAACCGCGGCAATGGCATCTTCGTCACCAACCATGGGGCACCTTCCTCGAGGTAGATAGGTAAAGCTTACCCGCGGGGGTATAACGCCACAGCCGCGGCGTTTCATACCCCCGTCGCCGGCGACGACGCGACGAGCTGCTCGAGGACGGCCTCAGCGTCACACTTCGGCGTTTCCCCGCTCGTCAGGCATACCCGGTGCGGCATATTCCGAACCGGAATAGCGATACCCCTGCCGGTATTTGAGCGGCCGGAATATATACCCCATAGGGTATGTTGAGTGGGTGCGAGGCCCCCACCAACTGGGGCGCGAAACAAGGAGTTCTCAACGATGATCCTCGAGCAGTACTACATCGAGTGTCTGTCGCACGCGTCCTATCTGATCGGCGACCAGACCACCGGACGCGCCATCGTGGTCGACCCGCGCCGCGACATCTCCGAGTACTTGGACGATGCCGAGAAGTACGGGTTGCGGATCGAAGGCGTCATCAACACCCACTTCCATGCCGACTTCGTCTCGGGTCACCTCGAACTCGTCGAGGCCACCGGTGCATGGATCGGATTCGGCGAGGCCGCCGACACCGACTACCCCATCCGTCGGCTGGGCCACGGCGAACACATCTCGCTCGGCGAGGTGGACCTGGAGATCCTCGCCACGCCGGGCCACACCTGGGAATCCATCAGCGTTGTGGTGCGTCCGCAGCCCGGCGCCACCCCGAGCGCAGTGCTGACCGGCGACTCGTTGTTCATCGGCGACGTCGGGCGCCCCGACCTGGTCAACATCGGAGACAGCTCAACCTCCGACCTGGCCAGGGCCATGTATCACTCGATCCACGACACGCTGTTCGCGCTGCCCGATTCGGTGATCGTGATGCCGGCACACGGTGCCGGGTCCTCGTGCGGCAAGAACCTGTCGACCGAACTCACCTCCACGATCGGCGAGCAACGCCGGACCAACCCCTCGGTGCAGCCGATGAGTGTCGACGAGTTCGTCGAGCTGGTCACCAACGGCCAGCCGGCCGCACCCGCCTATTTCTCGGCCAACGCCGCGATGAACAAGCGGACCCACCCGTTGCTGAGTGCGGCACGCCAGATACCCGAGCTGACGCCGGCCGAGTTGCGCCACGCGCTAGAGACCGGCGTTCGGGTGGTCGACGCGCGTTCGGTGGAGGATTTCGCCGCCGGTCACCTGCGCGGTTCGGTCAATGTCGGATTCGACGGCCGCTTCGCCGAGACCGGCGGCATGGTCGCCGAGGTCGGTGAGAGAATCGCGCTGGTCACCTACCCGGGCGAAGAGCAGGACGCCGCGCTGCGGCTGGCCCGTATCGGATCGGACAACGCCGTCGGCTATCTCAATGTCGACCGCGACGGTAGGTTCCCGGCGGCGCTGCGCAACCTGGTTCGCACCGCGCCCCGCACCAACGTCGCCGACCTCGACCAGCTGATCGCCGCGGATGCGGTGACGGTGATCGACATTCGCAACCCCGGCGAACGGGACCATGGGGTGATCCCCGGAGCACTGTCGATCCCGTTGGCGCAGCTGCGTATTCGACTGGCCGACGTCCCCACCGACAAGCCGATCGTGGTTCACTGCGCCGGCGGCTGGCGCTCCAGCGTCGCCGCTTCGCTGCTGCGAGCCCAAGGTTTCGACAACGTCACCGACCTGGCCGGCGGCTACAACGCCTGGGCAGAAGCCCACGTGGCCGCCTGAAGCGACATCAGACCTAACCGATATCAGAAAGGAACAACCATGAACACGGTCACCCTGACGTTCGACAATTTCGAGTCGACCGTCTCAGACACCGACATCGTGCTCGTCGACTTCTGGGCCGGCTGGTGCGGACCGTGCCGGGCCTTCGCCCCGGTCTTCGACAAGTCCGCGCAGGCCCACCCCGACGTGGTGCACGCGAAGGTCGACACCGAGGCAGAGCAGGAGCTGGCCGCAGCGCTGCAGATCCGGTCGATTCCGACCATCATGGCCTTCCGGGAGGGAGTACTCGTCTACAGCCAGCCCGGCGCGATGCCGCCGGCGGTTCTCGAGGAACTCATCACCAAGGTCAAAGCGCTCGACATGAATGATGTGCGTGCGGCGATTGCCGCCCGCAAAGCCGACGCCAACGCATAGTCTCGCAACCCGAAGGAGTTATCCCATGTGCTATCCCGTTGATTGCCCGCGCTGCCACAAGACCACCTGGGGTGGTTGTGGCGAGCACGTCGACCAGGTGATGCGGACCGTCCCGCCCGCGCAGCAGTGCACGTGCGGGCAGGGCGACCAGCCGCACCGGTAAGCGCCCGCGTCAGCTGAACGGGCTGTCGCCGGCGCTGACCCGCAGGCCCAGCCCGATCAGCCGGGTTGCCGAATCGTGCAGGCGCTCCCCCGCATCCCGATGCGCCTGACCGGCCAGATACCGCGAGTAGGTGCCCTCGATGACGATGGCCAACTTGAAGCACGCCATCGCGACGTACCAATCCAGGCGCTCGGTGGGCCGACCACCGGCGTCGGCGTAGGCGGCGACCAGTTCGGTGCGGCTCGGCAGACCGCCCAGCTCGGCCAGTTCCCGCCCGGCGTTGATCGGGTCGGGGTCGTCAGGCCAGCACACCAGGATCCAGCCCAGGTCCAAGAGCGGGTCACCGACGGTACACATCTCCCAATCGATGAAGGCCGCGACCTCGGGGACCGCACGGCGCAACAGCGTGTTGTTCAGGTGCGCGTCGCCGTGCATGATGCCCGGCTCGGCATCGGGCGGGCGCTGCGCATCCAGCCAGTCGGCGAGCCGGCCGACCTCGAGAATTTCCGGCCGGTAATGCTCGTGCCGGTAGCTTTCCAGCAGCGCCAGGAAGTTGGGGACCTGGCGGGCCAGAAAGGACCCCGGGCGCTGCAGCGCCTGCAAGGGGCGGCCCCGCCATTCGGCCCGGCTCAGCCCCGCCAACGCGGCCGCGTAGTTCAGGCCGACCCGATGACGCATCGCCGGATCGGCGGCGTAGGCCGGGGCGACCTCGGTGGCCGGATTGAATCCGTCGACGTCCTCCATGAGATAGAAGACGACGCCGAGCACACCGAGGTCCTCGCAGCCGGCAACGAACTCGGGGTGCGGCGCGGCGCTTCCGGCCAGGGTGCGCAGCACCGCGATCTCGCGTTGCATCGTGCGGTTGCTATTGGGTCGCGGGTGCGGAGGCGGGCGACGCAACACCAGCGGCCGGCCGTCGACCCGCAACCGCACCACAACGTTCTGGGTGCCGCCGGCCAACGGCTCGACATCGGTCACCGCCGAACCGATGCCCAGCGCACGTACCCACCCCGACAGTGCCGCGACGGCCGCGGCGTCGAGTGTGCCCGGCACTTGCGTGGCACTGGTCAAAGGTCAGCAGATCCGTGGAAGTTGTTCGCCCAGTTCGCGTTCGATCACTCGGGTAGTGCCGAAGGGGGTGCGCCCGACCACCATCCCGGGATGTTCGGCCACCACCCTGCCGATGATGGTCGCCCCTGCCCCCTCCGGACGCGAGCGCATCGCGGCGAGCACCGCTTCGCTGTGCGCGGGGTCGACGAAGGCGACCAGCTTGCCCTCGTTGGCCACCTGCAGCGGGTCGAGTCCCAGGAAGCTGCACGCCGAGGACACCGCGTCGGGAACCGGGATCCGGTGTTCGTCGAGTTCGATTCCGACGCCGGCGGCGCGGGCGATCTCGACCGTGGCGGCGACCAGGCCACCACGGGTGGGGTCGCGCAGCGTGTGGACGACGTTGGGGTCCTCCACCGCGGCCAGCATCGCGGCCACCAGCCGGTGCAGCGGTGCGCTGTCGGTGGTCACCGTGGTGCCGAAGTCGATTCCCTCCCGCACGCTCATGATCGCCACCCCGTGCTCGCCGAGGTTGCCCGAGACGATCACGTGGTCACCGGGGCGAGCCTGTTCGGGTCCGATGCGGACCCCGTCGGGCACGACGCCCACGCCGGCAGTGTTGACGAAGAGCCCGTCGGCGCTGCCCTTTCCGACGACCTTGGTGTCACCGGTGACGATGCCGACGCCGGCCTCGTCGGCCGCCTTGCCCATGGCCTGCGCGATCGCCCCCAGCACCTCGATCTCCAGGCCCTCTTCGAGGATGAAGCCGGCGGTGAGTCCCAGCGGCTGCGCGCCGCTGCATGCCAGGTCGTTGATCGTGCCATTGACGGCCAGATCACCGATGTTGCCGCCCGGGAAGAACAGTGGGTTGACCACATAGGAGTCGGTGGTCAACGCGATGCGACCGCCAGCAACGCTCAGCAGTGCCGAATCACGGGACGGTCCGCCCAGTGAGCCGAACGCAGGCAGGAAGAGGTTCTCGATGAGTTCCTCGGACAGAATTCCCCCACCACCGTGGCCCAGCAGGATGCGCTTGGTTTCCCGGAGCGGCAGCGGGCACACCCACTCCGACGGGTCGATTGCCGTCGCTTCGCTCCTGCCCACCGGATCTATTCCCCGGGTCGCTTCGCTCCTGCCCACCGGATCTATTCCCCGAGTCGCTTCGCTCCTGCCCACCGGATCCACTCCCCGGGTCGCTTCGCTCCTGCCCACCGGATCTATTCCCCGGGTCGCTTCGCTCCTGCCCACCGGATCAGACATGGGCGCCGGTCTCCAATCTGCGGAACTGGTAATACGCCGCGCACGCGCCCTCGCTGGACACCATGGTGGCGCCCAGCGGAGTGCGGGGTGTGCAGGTCTTCCCGAAGGCCGGGCACTGGTTGGGTTTGAGCAGGCCCTGCAGCACCTCCCCGCTGTGGCATTCGGCCGACTCGGCCACCTGCAGGTGACCGACGCCGAACTTCAGCTCGGCATCGAACTGTGCGTACCGCGGCGACAACGTCCAGCCCGACTTCGGGATCATGCCGATACCGCGCCACTGCCGGTCGGTCACGGTGAAGACATCGGCCAGGGTCTGCTGCGCGACGGCGTTACCGGCGTCGGAGACCGCCCGCGGATAGGCGTTGCGCAGCTCGACGCGACCGTCTTCGAGCATGTCCACCAGCTGCCGCACCCCTTCGAGCAGGTCCAGCGGTTCGAAACCGGACACCACGATCGGCACGCCGTACTCCTCGACCAGCGGCCCGTACTCGGATGTGCCCATCACCGTGCAGACGTGGCCGGCCCCCAGGAAACCCTGCACCCGGTTGGTGGGCGAACTCAGGATCGCCGTCATCGCAGGCGGGACCAGCACGTGGGAGATCAACACCGAGAAGTTGGTCAGGCCCAGCCGCTGCGCGTGCAGCACCGACATTGCGTTGGCCGGCGCGGTGGTTTCGAACCCGACCCCGAAGAACACCACCTGCTTGTCGGGGTTATCGGCGGCCACCCGAGTGGCGTCCAGCGGGGAGTAGACGATGCGCACGTCTCCCCCACGGGCCCGCACGCCGAACAGGTCCTGCCGACTGCCGGGCACCCGCAGCATGTCCCCGAAGGAACAGAAGATCACGTCGTCGCGGCCGGCGATCTCCAGCGCGCGGTCGATCATCTCCAGCGGAGTGACGCAGACCGGGCACCCCGGTCCGTGGATGAACTCGACCGCGCCGTCGAGCAGCTGGTCGATCCCGTTGCGGATAATCGAATGTGTCTGGCCACCACAGACTTCCATGATGGTCCAGGGTCGCGTCGCGCGACGCCGGATCGCATCGACCAGCGACTTGGCCGCCACCGGGTCGCGGAACTCGTCGAGGTATTTCATGCCGGTTCCCTCCTGCTCTGCCCCTCGGTGCCACCCAGCTCCTCGTCGAGCACGCCGAGGTCCTTGAACATCCTCAGCGTTTCGTTGGCCGATGCCTCATCGAGTCGGGTGATCGCGAAACCCGCATGCACGATCGTGTATTCACCGATCTCCATGTCCGGCAGATACGCCAGGCACACCGTCTTGGTGGTACCACCGAAGTCGACGGTCGACATCCTGGTTCCCGACTCCTCCCAGATCTCGATCACCTTGCCGGGGATTCCGAGGCACATATGCCATTCCTTTCCGGTACAGCCGCCGCGTCCGCCTCGTTGAGCGTCGCAGCGGCAATGACGGCCTGGCCGAGCGCCAAGCCGCCGTCGTTACAGGGCACGATCCGATGGCTGAGGACCTCGAAACCACGCTCGGAGAGCGTACGCCGAAGCCCATGCAGCAGAAGACGATTGGCGAACACCCCGCCGGTCAGCCCGATGACCGTGATGCCGGCGGCCCGGGCGCAGCCGGTCGCGGCGGTCGCGGTCGCCCTGACCACCGCGTCGTGGAAGCCGGCGGCCAGGTCGGCGGTCGGTGTCGCGCGGCGCAGCCCGTCGACCAGGCCGGCGATCAGCGGCGCGGGATCCAGAACTCCGTCGACGACGTCGAAGTCCAGGGCGGCCGGGCGCCCGCGCCGGGCCAGGTGTTCGAGCTCGACGGCGGCCTGACCCTCGTAGCTGACCTCCTGGCACACGCCGAGCAAGCTAGCCACCGCGTCGAAGAGCCGACCCATGCTGGTGGTCGGCATACAGCCCAGCCCGCGGGGAATCTGCTGGCCAAGGATGTGCAGTCCGGTCGCATCGAGCGCGGCGACCGGCGCCAGGTCGGCGGTCCACTCGACACCGGCCCTGGTGAGCAGGTCCAGCGCAATGCGGGCGGGCTGCCGTACCGCGCCGTCACCGCCGGGCAGCGCAAAGGAACGCAGGTGACCGACCCGGGTGAACCGGGCCGCGTCGGTGATGGCCAGCAGCTCGCCGCCCCAGATGGTGCCGTCGGTGCCATAACCGGTGCCGTCGTAGGTGACCGCGATGGCGGGGGTGCCCAGTCTTCGATGCTCAGCGAGCAGGGACACCGCGTGCGCGTGGTGGTGCTGGACGGCGATGACGGGTCGGCCGGCCGCATAGCGCTGCGCCCACCAGGTGGTGGCGTAGCCCGGGTGCATGTCCCGGGCGATCACACCGGGCCGGCGGTCGGTCATGAAGGCCAGGTGTTCCAGCGCGGCCTCGAAACAATCCTGGGTGCGGGGGTCGGCCATATCGCCCAGATGCGCAGACATGTGCGCGTGCCCGACCCCGTCATGGCCGCCACCCAACAGGCAGAAGGTGGTCTTCAGGTCCCCGCCGGTGGCGAGGATGACCGCATCGGGCCGCGGTCCTGGCACCGAAACCGGCAACGGTGCATACCCGCGCGAGCGGCGCAGCGGCAGCTGCTCGCCCTGATCGTCGAGGGTGATCACCGAGTCCTCGCAGGGCACGTGAATGGGTCGGTCGTGGCCGAGTACCGCGTCGGCCAGGCCGTCGATCCAGGCCAGGTCGGCATCTCGGAACACGATCGGCGATCCGCCCTGATTGGCCGAGGTCATCACCAGCGGGACGGGGCCCAGCCGGTCGAACAGCTGATGGTGCACCGGCGAGTAGGCCAGCATCATGCCCAGATCGGCCAGCCCGGGTGCCACCTGCTCGGCAAGGAGCCCCGGCCGGCGAGGTACCAGGACGATCGGGGCGGCGGGCGAGGCGAGTGCCGATACCGCCGCCTCACTGAGCTCAGCGACGGCCGCGGCGGCGGCCAGGTCGGCCACCATGACCGCGAACGGTTTGGCCGGGCGGGTCTTGCGCCGGCGCAGTTCGGCGACGACAGCGTCGTCGTCGGCGCGGCAGGCCAGGTGGAACCCGCCGATCCCCTTGACCGCGACGATCAGCCCGGCCCGCAGCGCGTCCACCGCCGCTCCGATCGGGTCTCCGAACTCCAGCGGTCCCGGGCCGGCCCGCCAGCTCAGCCGGGGCCCGCAGTCCGGGCAGGCGATCGTCTGCGCGTGAAAGCGGCGATCCAGCGGATCCTGGTACTCCGTGGCGCACACCGGGCACATCGGGAAGGCGGCCATCGTGGTCTTCGGCCGGTCGTAGGGCAGGTCGGTGATCACCGTGTAGCGGGGGCCGCAGTTGGTGCAGGTGATGAACGGATGCCCGTACCGGCGGTCGCCCGGGTCGCGCATCTCACCCAGGCAGTCCTGGCACACCGCGATATCGGGCGGGACCAGGGTGCGCGAGTCGTCCCCATCGCGGCTGCCGACGATCTCAAAGCCGTTGTCGCCGTTGGGCTGCAGTCGCCGGCTCTGCAGGGTGTCGATACGCGCCATCGGCGGTGGCCGGTGCCGGATGGCCGCGATCGCCGCTTCGACGTTCACGACTGGGCCTTCCAGCTCACAGTGAACCGACCCGGCGTCGTTGTACACGAAACCGCCAAGTCCGAACTCGGCGGCGATCCGCGCGACGGCCGGGCGAAACCCGACACCCTGCACCACACCGGTGATGTCGAGGCGCACCCGCACGTTCATCGGGTCGACCTCGCCTCAGCCCGCGCGACGCAGGAGTAGAAAGGTGCTCATGAACCTCCTGAGCAGAAGACGGCCGCCCGGAACGGTGGGCTGTCCGCCCCGGTAGGTGGACACCACGCTAGTCCCGTACCCCTATGACTACAATCACTATTTCGCACCGAAACTCTGCGTTTTTCCGCCCGGAATCAGCCCAGTCGCCCCAACGCGGGGCTGTATGGTGCGGGCCTGCGCGATCTGGACGCGAGGCTGGCGAGACGGAGGGACCCGACAGTGCATGAGTTGTCGCTGTGCCACGCCATCGCCGGTGTGGTCAAGCCCTACGCGGCCGGCCGGCGCGTCGATGTGGTCCGCGTACAGGTCGGGGCGCTACGTCAGGTGGTGCCGGAATCACTGTCGTTCTGCTGGACGCTGGTCCGCGACCACGAGAGCATGCCCGAAGCCGAGCTGGAACTCGAGCTCGTCGCCGCCGAGGTGACCTGCCGCAGTTGCGGCCAGCAGTCCGAGATCACCTCTCGATGGTCGGTCTGCTGCCCGCAGTGCGACAGCGGCGACGTCACGGTGGTGCGTGGCAACGAGTTTCTGGTCACCTCCCTCGACGTGACCTGACCTGACCTGACCTGACCTGACCTGACCTGACCTGGAAGCGAAAGGTATTCACCATGGGTAGGTTTCACCGCCACGACGATGGCACCGAGCACAGCCACGGGCACGACCACGAACACGAACACGGCGACCACGGCGACCACAGCGGATATGCCACCGGAACCGAGCGCGTCGAGGTGCTCGAAGCGATCTTCGCCGAGAACGACACTCGCGCCGATATCAACCGGGCCGCATTCGAGAGCAACGGGATCCGGGCGCTGAACCTGATGAGCTCGCCGGGTTCGGGCAAGACGACGGTGCTGGCCGCCACCCTCGACGAGTTGGCCGGTGACATCGCCGTGGGAATCATCGAGGGTGACATCGCCACCGACCTCGACGCCGCCAAGCTCGGCGGTCGCGGCGCCCAGATCTCATTGCTCAACACCAACAACGGTTTCGGCGGCGAATGCCACCTGGACGCCCCGATGGTCAACCGCGCGCTGCAGGGGCTGGAGCTGCCCACCCTGGACCTGGTGATCGTCGAGAACGTCGGGAACCTGGTGTGCCCGGCGGAATTTGACGTCGGCGAGCACGCCAAGGCGATGGTGTATTCGGTGACCGAGGGTGAGGACAAGCCGCTGAAGTACCCGGTGATGTTCCGCTCGGTCGACGTGGTGTTGCTGAACAAGATCGACCTTGTCCCGCATCTGGACGTCGACCTCGATCTCTACATCGATCGGGTCCGCGAGGTGAATCCGACGGCGACGATCCTGCCGGTGAGCGCGCGTACCGGCGAGGGGATGCCGGCGTGGTTCGGTTGGCTTCGCAACTTCCTGTCGGGGTCAACCGCCTGACCCACCCGCGCACTTGAAATTAACGTGGGTGCAAACATTTCCGCGGTAATCCGCCTTTTCCGGTCTATCAGATTCCACGGTCGCCCGAGCCGGCTTTCGTCGACGGCCCAGCAAGCGTTGACAACACCGTGAGCCGGGAGTAGACCCAGAACCAACGCCGCGCAAGAGGGCCGACGGTCGACTCCGGCGACGTCAGGGACGGTCAGCCCCTGTCCCGGGAAGCTGCGAACATGCCCACGGAAGCAGCAGTCAAGGCAGAACAGACGTTGATCCACGTGCTCTGGATCAATGCAGGACTCAGTTGCGATGGTGATTCGGTGGCGTTGACTGCCGCCACCCAGCCCAGTATCGAGGAGATCGCCCTCGGCGCCCTGCCGGGCCTGCCGCAGGTCGCGGTGCATTGGCCGCTGATCGATTTCGAGTGCGGACCCAATGGCGGCGCCGACGACTTCCTCGAATGGTTCTTCCGCGCCGACCGCGGCGAGTTGGAACCGTTCGTGCTGGTCGTCGAGGGCTCCATTCCCAACGAAGCACTCCACGACGAGGGGTATTGGTGCGGCTTCGGCAACGACCCGGCTACCGGCCAGCCCATGACCACCAGCGAGTGGCTGGACCGGCTGGCACCCAAAGCCACCGCGGTGGTCGCGGTGGGCACCTGCGCCACCTACGGCGGCATCCATGCGATGGCGGGAAATCCCACCGGCGCCATGGGCGTTCCGGACTATCTCGGCTGGGACTGGAAGAGCAAGGCCGGGATTCCCATCGTCTGCGTCCCGGGCTGTCCGATCCAGCCGGACAACCTCTCGGAGACGCTGACCTATCTGCTCTACATGGCCACCGGGCAGGCACCGATGATCCCACTGGACGACGCGCTGCGACCGCAGTGGCTGTTCGGCAGGACGGTCCACGAGGGGTGTGACCGGGCCGGCTACTACGAGCAGGGCGACTTCGCGACCGAGTACGGCTCGCCCAAGTGCATCGTCAAACTCGGCTGCTGGGGACCGGTCGTGAAATGCAATGTGCCCAAACGGGGTTGGATCAACGGAGTTGGCGGGTGCCCGAACGTCGGCGGCATCTGCATCGGCTGCACGATGCCCGGGTTCCCGGACAAGTTCATGCCGTTCATGGACGAGCCGCCCGGCGGCAAGCTCTCCACGACCGCTTCCGGACTCTACGGATCGGTGATCCGCAACCTGCGCGAGATCACCGGCCGCACCGTCGACAAGGAGCCGCGCTGGCGGCACAAAGGCAAGGAACTCACTACCGGCGCCCGACGCACCTGGTAGCCCACCGACAATCGAAGGTGCACGTTCGATGACAACCATCATTCCCGAGCCGTCACAGATCAAGAACGAGCCGGGCTCCCTCGTCGAGATGGCCTGGGATCCCATTACCCGCATCGTGGGCAGCCTCGGCATCTACACCAAGATCGACTTCGAGAACCGCGAAGTGGTGGAGTGCCACAGCACCTCGTCGATCTTCCGCGGTTATTCGATCTTCATGAAGGGCAAGGACCCCCGCGACGCGCACTTCATCACCAGCCGGATCTGCGGTATCTGCGGCGACAACCACGCGACCTGTTCGTGCTACGCGCAGAACATGGCCTACGGGGTCAAGCCACCGCACCTCGGTGAGTGGCTGATCAACCTCGGCGAGGCCGCGGAATACATGTTCGACCACAACATCTTTCAGGAGAATCTGGTCGGTGTGGACTACTGCGAGAAGATGGTCTCCGAGACCAATCCCGGGGTACTGGCCAAGGCCGAGAACACCGCGGCCCCACACGCCGATGCACACGGCTACCGCACCGTCGCCGACATCATGCGGGCGCTCAACCCGTTCACCGGCGAGTTCTATCGGGAGGCACTGCAGGTCAGCCGCTACACCCGGGAGATGTTCTGCCTCATGGAAGGTCGGCACGTCCACCCGTCGACGCTGTACCCCGGCGGCATCGGGACCTCCGCCACCATCCAGCTGATGACCGACTACATGGCCCGGTTGATGCGCTATGTCGAGTTCATGAAGAAGGTCGTGCCGATGCACGACGACCTGTTCGACTTCTTCTACGAGGCCCTGCCGGGCTACGAGAAGGTCGGCCTGCGCCGCACCCTGCTCGGCTGCTGGGGCTCGTTCCAAGACCCGGAGTACTGCAACTTCTCCTACCAGGACATGGAGCAGTGGGGGCGCAAGATGTTCGTGACGCCGGGGGTGGTGGTGGACGGCAGGCTGGTCACCACATCGCTGGTCGACATCAACCTCGGCATTCGAATCCTGTTGGGCCACTCCTACTATGACGACTGGACCGACCAGGAGATGTTCGTCAAGACCGACCCGCTGGGCAACCCGGTGGACCGCCGTCATCCCTGGAATCAGCACACCAACCCGCGACCACAGAAGCGCGATTTCGACGAGAACTACAGCTGGGTGATGTCCCCCCGGTGGTTCGACGGCACCGATCATCTGGCCCTGGACACCGGGGGCGGGCCGCTGGCCCGGCTGTGGTCGACGGCGCTGGCCGGGCTGGTCGACGTCGGCTATGTCAAGGCCACCGGCAACAGCGTGCAGATCAACCTGCCCAAGACCGCACTCAAAGGTCCCGTCGAGCTGGAGTGGCGGGTACCGGCGCACGGCAGCAACACCATCGAACGCAACCGGGCCCGCACCTACTTCCAGGCCTACGCCGCAGCCTGCGCACTGCACTTCGCGGAGAAGGCACTGGTCGAGATCCGCGCCGGGCGAACCAAAACCTGGGAGCGCTTCGATGTGCCCGACGAGGGCATCGGCTGCGGGTTCACCGAGGCGGTGCGCGGCGTGCTGAGCCACCACATGGTCATCCGCAACGGCAAGATCGCCAACTACCACCCCTATCCCCCGACGCCGTGGAACGCCAACCCACGCGACAGCTACGGCACGCCGGGACCCTACGAAGATGCGGTGCAGGGCCAGCCGATCTTCGAGGAGAACGACCGAGAGAACTTCAAGGGCATCGACATCATGCGCACGGTGCGCAGCTTCGACCCGTGCCTGCCCTGCGGGGTGCACATGTACCTCGGCGAGGGCAAGTCCCTGGACAAGCTGCATTCGCCGACGCAGTCGGTCACCGGGGAGTGAGACATGGCCGCGGACGCGTACTGGCGCACGGCGGGTGAGCGGATCCAGAACCTCCTGGACGCCAGCGCAGTCGGCGGACCCGTCGCCGCGGCCCGCGCCGAGCAGCTGGTGCGCGAGGTGGTCGAGCTGTACGGGGCGGCCTTTGCCCGGGTGATGGAGGTGGCCGGCGATCCGAGCCTGGCCGACCGGCTGGCCGCCGACGATCTGGTGGCCAGCCTGCTGCTGGTGCACGGCCTGCATCCGCACGACGTGACCAGGCGGGTGGCTCACGCCCTGGACACCGTGCGGCCCTATCTGGGTTCGCACGGCGGCGACGTCCGGTTGCTCGATGTCGACAACGGGGTTGTGCGACTGTCCTTTTCGGGAAGCTGCAAGAGCTGCCCATCGTCGGCGGTCACCCTCGAGCTAACGGTTGAGGACGCGATTCGGGCCGCCGCGCCGGAGGTGACCGCCATCGAGGTGCTCTCCCCGGAACCGGTGGCGGCCGTCATTCCGGCCGAGTCGCTGCTGTCACGGATCCAGAGCGCCGGCCACCGCCAAACTACCTGGTGGCCGGTGCCCGAACTCGCCGCACTGGCCCCAGGCGAGGTGGCGGGTTTCGCGGTGGCCGACACCGTCGTGCTGGCCTGCCGAGCCGGCGACGAGGTGCTGGCCTACATGGACCACTGCCCCGGTTGCGCGGGGTCGCTGGCCGGTGCCGCACTGTCCGGCCCGGTGCTGTGTTGTCCGCGCTGCCAGGCTCGCTACGACGTCGTCCGCGCCGGAATCGGCGTAGCCGACACCCCCGGGCACCTCGAACCCGTGCCGGTCCTGACCCGCGACGGCATGCTGTCGCTGGCGCTGGCCGGCGAACCGATCGGAGCCTCGGCATGACCACCTCACCGATCGCGGTGCTGGCCAAGATCCGCACCGCCACGCGGCCACCGGCATCGACCGCCGAATGCTGCGAGATGTGTGCCGAGCCGATGCCTGGTGAGCACCAACACGTCGTCAATGTCGCTGCCCGCCAGCTGATGTGCGTGTGCCGCGGCTGTTACCTGCTCTTCACCGACGCCCATGCCGCGTTGCGGTACCGCGCGGTGCCCGACCGCTACCTGTCGTTTCCCGATTTCGCGCTGGGCCGTCGGGAATGGGAGGCACTGCAGATCCCGGTGGGGGTGGCGTTCTTCTTCCACAACTCAGGCCTGGACCGCACCGTTGCGTTCTATCCCGGACCGGCCGGTGCCACCGAATCCGAACTGGACATGGCGGCCTGGGCGGCGGTGAGCCGCGATCCGCGGGTGGGCCTGCTCGCCGACGACGTGGAGGCACTGCTGGTCCGGATACCCGACGACACGACGGCTCAGATCGCCAGCGTCGCCGGCCTTCCGGCTCCAGACTGCTTCCTGGTACCCATCGACACCTGCTACGAATTCGTCGGCGGGCTGCGCCGGTTGTGGCACGGGTTCGACGGCGGCACACCGGCTCGCGAGTTCATCGACGGCTTCTTCGCCCGGGTCGCCGCACGCAGCGTGGCACAGCTGCCATGACCGCCGCAGACGTGACCTTCAGCGTGCTGGGCGTGGCGCCGGAACCCTACGCGGTGACGCCGGTGCTGGACGCCCAGATCGGAATCACCGCCGCGAGCGATGAGCCGATCCAGGCGATCGCACTACGCTGTCAGGTCCGCATCGAGCCGCTGCGCCGCTCCTATACCGACGAGGAGTCAGCCGGACTGCTGGATCTGTTCGGTCCTCGCGAACGCTGGTCGGCGACTCAGCGCAGCTTCCTGTGGTTGCACGCCGCAGCCATGGTGCCCGGCTTCACCGGCACCACCCAGGTGACGCTGCCGCTGCCGTGTACCTATGACGTCGAAGTCGCCGCGGCCAAGTACTTTCACGCCCTGCACGACGGGATCGTTCCGCTGCAGTTCCTGTTCAGCGGGACCATCTTCGACGCCGGACAGCGCAATCTGCGGGTGCGGCAGGTGTCCTGGGAATGCGAGGACTCCTACGACATGCCGGTCGCGGTGTGGCACGAACTGATGGCACAGCACTACCCCGATGCGGGCTGGGTCCGTCTGTCACACCAGGCCATCACCGCCCTGTGCGCGTTCAAGTCGGCGCGCGGACTGCTCAGCCTCGACGAGGCCGTCGTCGCTCTGCTCGGCGACACGAGCACACCGGCGCTGTGTACCAACGGATCCGGACAGTCAACGCCATGAGCGCCGGCTGGGATCGGGCACGGACCATTGCCGACGCGGTGCTCTACGAGGGCTATCTGCTCTATCCTTATCGAGCATCATCGCGAAAAAACCAGTGCCGCTGGCAGTTCGGCGTCCTCGGACCGCCCGGCGCCGCCGAGGCCGGAATCGGCGAAGAGGCCACGCTGGCCACCCAGTTGCTCGCCGACGGCGGAGATACGCTGACTCTCGTCGTCCGCTTCCTGCATCTGCAGCACCGCCAGGCTCACCGCGCCGACCTCGATCGTCGGCTGATACCGGTCGAGGAACTCGTCACCCCCGGTGGCAGCTGGGTGAGCTGGGACGAGGCCGTCGAATGCGAAATCACGCTCGGGCCGTTGGATCTAGCCGCGGCGCCACGGTCGTGGACGCTACCGCTGGTAGCTCCCGGCGGCTGCGACATCGAGGACGTCGAGGGCGGTCGCCTGGTCCGCACCCGTCGCGCTACCCGCGGCACGGTGACCGTAGACATCGACGCCATCGACGCCGACCTGAACCGCATCAGCCTGACGGTGGCCAACACCGCCGAGCCAGCCGCCGACACTGCTGCGGCGATCGCCACCTCGATGATCGGGACCCACGTCATCGCCGAAATCCGCGGTGGCCGGTTCGTGTCGCTGCTGGAACCGCCCCCGCGAGCCGCTGCCGCGGCGGCCCGCTGTCGGCACCATCGGTGCTTCCCGGTGCTGGCCGGCGCGCCCGGTGAAGAACACCTGGTGCTGGTCTCGCCGATCATCCTCTACGACCACCCGGAAGTGGCCGAGCAGAGCGATGGCGCACTGTACGACTCCACCGAGATCGACGAGATCCTCACATTGCGGGTGATCACCATGACCGACGACGAGAAGGCCCAGGCCCGCGCGACCGATCCACTTGCCGCGGCGATCATCGACCGCTGCGACGCGATGTCGCCGGAGGCGATGCAGCGGCTGCACGGCGTGCTGCGCGACCCGCACACCGGCTCCCGCACCGGCGGGCTGGTTCCCGAAGTGCCCGACGGCCTCGACTGGTGGGACCCGTCGGCGGACCACGCGGTCCGTCCCGAGCTCGACGCCGTTCTTATCGGCGGTGTCGCGGTGGCCCGCGGCAGCCGGGTGCGGCTGCGGCCGAACCGCCGGGCAGACGCCCAGGACATCTTCGTCACCGGCAAGACCGCCCGGGTCACCTCCGTTCACGAGGACGTCGACGGTCACACCCATGTCGGTGTCGTGGTGGAGGACGATCCGGCCGCGGATCTACATGACTGGTACGGGCGCTACCTCTACTTCGCGCCCGACGAGGTCGAACCGCTCGGCCCCGAACCGTCTATCCCAGAAGGGAGTTCGAGATGAACGTCGTAGGGTGGATCGCCACCGTGGCGGTGGGCCTGGTCGTTCTCGGTGGCGTGGTGATCGGGATCCGGTCGATCCCCGACATCCAGCGCTACATGCGGATCCGGCACATGTAGGGATTCGATGACAAGACGCATCCTGGTCGCCGGGATCGGAAACATCTTCCTCGGCGACGACGGTTTCGGATCCGAGGTGGTACGCACACTCGGCGACGCGTTCAGCTCCGGCGCGGATATTCGGGTCACCGACTACGGCATCGGTGGGATGCACCTGGCCTACGACCTGTTGGACGGCTGGGCGGCGCTGGTGCTCGTGGACGCCCTGCCCGACCGCGGTTCCCCCGGGATGCTGCACGTATTCGAAGCCGACCACCAATCAGTCGGCGCGACAGCGGCACTGGATGCGCACGGGATGGACCCGGGCACGGTGTTCGCCAGCCTTCGGGCACTGGGCGGCATCCCGCCACGCACCGTCGTCATCGGCTGCGAGGTCGCCGACACCACCGACGGGATCGGTTTGAGCGAGCCGGTGCGGGCGGCAGTGCCCGATGCGGTGGATGCGGTGCGCACCGCGCTGGCGATGCTGGATGGCCAATCCGCGACATGGGAGGGATGAGCGATGTGCCTCGGCATCCCCGGCCGGGTGGTCGCCATGGTGGAGGGTTATGGCAACCAGTTGGCCCTCGTCGACGTCGCCGGTGAGCACCGGCGGGTCAACATCGGCATGCTGCCCGAGGAGACGTTCAGCGCGGGCGACTGGGTGATCATCCACATGGGTTTCGTGGTCGAGAAGACCGATCAGCGGGGCGCCGAGGCCGCACTGGACGGGCTGCGCCTCATGGGCAGCGGACTCGACGAGGGCCCGTGAGCGCCCGGTTGCCGGTCCACGGGTGGGAGTTGTTCGCGCGCTTTGCGTTCCCACCCAACGAGCTCGGCTACTGCGGGCCACCGGACGCCTCGGTCCTGCTATCCGGCGGTGGGCACACCCCGATCGCCGGACACGCCAGAGGATTCGACGGCGCCTGGCCCTACCTGGAGGAGATCGCTGCGGCCTCCGGGAATCGCGACCCGCTGGACGCCGAGGTCGTCCGCAGCTATTGGGTGGGCGGGCCGCTGCTCGACACCGTCGATCCCGCCGTGCTGACCCGCCGACTGCGCTCGGTGTTCGCCAACCAGCCCACCGGACTGCTCGACAGGCTCGACGGCCCGATCCTGGCCCACCACAGCTTTCACGTATTCGTGGTCTATCCCTGGATCCGGTTCCTGGACACCGACCCGGCGACGCCGCTGGGGATTCTGCAGGCCTGCCGGATCCGCTGGGGGGTCGTCGATTCGGTGGACGACGAGCACGTCGTACTACTCGCCAGGACACTGGCATTCGACGGCCAGCGGTTGAGCCTGAGCGATCCGATTCAGGAGACGGTGCGCTGGAGCCGTGCCGGCATCTCCCTGGCTCCGGCCCCCAACCCCGGTGATACCGTTGCCGCCCACTGGGATTGGGTGTGCGGACAACTCGAGGACGACGACGTCACCGCGTTGGCGGCGGCTACGGCGCGGACGCTGGATTGGGTGAACGCGGCGCGCCGATAGCGCGGAATCGGACCGCGACCACGCACACGTCGTCGGTGCGGGGCGGCGGCGCCAGGGTCTGCGTCAGCAGCCGGCAGGCGGCAGGCAGGGATTCCTCCCCGGTCCATTGTGCGATGAGGCCTTGCGCCCGCACCATTCCGGTTTCGATGTCCTGGCCGCGCCGTTCGATGAGGCCGTCGGTGTAGAAGACCAGGAGGTCGCCGTCGTCGATTCCCACCACGTCTTGCACGTAGGAGGCGTCGTCGACGGGGCCCAGCACCGGCCCGTGCGCGGCGGCAAGCCGGGTCACCGCACCGGTGGCGGCGCGCCGCAGGAAGGCCGGTGGATGCCCCGCCGAGGCGTAGGCCAGTGTCCCGGAAGCCGGATCCAGCACGGCCACCCCCATCGTCGCGAACTTCCCGTTGCTGGCGTAGCGGGTGAACCTGTTCAACTCGACGAGCAGCTGGTCCGGCGGCAGGCCCTGCAGCGCCAACGCCCGCCCGGCGCTGCGCAGTTGCGCCATGTCCTCCACGGCCGGGAGACCGTGCCCGACCACATCACCCACGGCGACATATATTCGGCCCTGCGGCAGTGCCAGGGCGTCGTACCAGTCACCGCCGAGCCCCTGCACGACGTCGGCGGGTTCATAGCTCACTCCGACGTCCACCCCGGCGATGGGCACCGGGCTGCTGGGCAGCACCGCCGCCTGCAGGACCGCCGCGCGGGCGTGTTCGTCGGCGTACACCCGCGCCCGCACCAGAGCGTGACCGATCATGGTGGCCACCGCCGAGGTGTAGGCGAGCTGCGCGGTATCCAGCGGCTGCGGTTCGCCCCACGCCAGCACCAGCACCCCGATGGCTTTACCGCCGGCCGTCAGTGGCCAGCTGACCAATGACGCGCCGCCGCCTTCGGCCATCCATCGAGCGTGGTGGGGGTACCGCCGGCGGTACTCGGCGACCGCCCGAATCACCACCGGTCGGGCGGTGCGGACCGCCTCGGTGGCCGCGCTGGGTTCGCTCAACGGCACACCCCCGGCGAACCGGTCGAGGATCGCGTCGGAGTGGCCGCCCATCGCCACCCAGTCGAGTGCGGTGCCGTCGGCGTTGACCAGCCCGACGGTGAGGGCCTGCGCACCCGCGTCGTTGATGACCTGCCCTACGACAGCGTCACCGATCTGACCTTGGGTGAAGGCACCCGAGAGCAGTTGGCCGAGATTGGCCAACGTCTCGAGTCGGGCACGTTCTCGTTGTTCGGCCTTGCGTTGCCGGACGGCGGTGATTCGGCCGGCAGCCTCTTGCGCAGTCAGCAGCGCCACCAGCACCACGACGGCGATGAATGCCTGGGTGATGGCCAACCGCCCCGCCGGGGGCAACTTGAGATCTGCGAACGTTCCGTACCCGGCGCCGGTCATGAGGTTCGCGACGATGGCCAGCACCGTCCCGGCCAGCGAGGCTCCGATCACGTCGAGCCGCAATGCCGCCCAGGCCATCACCGGCAGCAGGAACAGTGCCGGAGGGATCCCGAGCCGGAACGCCAAGAGCGCGAGCGCCGCGGTGCCGACAAGCACCACTACGGTCTCCAGCGCGCGCTCGCGCAGAAAGCGGGATTGCAAGGGCCACAGCAGGATCGGCGCACCGGTCACCAAGACGCCGACCCCGTCGCCGGCCCACCAATGCAGCACGGCCGTCGGCCACGAGGTATTTGCGGCGACCGCGATGCCCCACCCGCCGATCAGCGCCCCGGCCAGCGGCCCCAGCACGCCGGCTCCGGCCACGAACTTGGCCAGGTCGGACCGTCTTCGCAGGTCAGGAGGACCGTTGCACCATGCTCGCACCAGCGAGGCCCCGACCAACGGTTCGACCGAGTTGGCGGCGGCGAATCCCGCGGCCATCGCTATGTTCGACCCGTACCGCAAGTCGACGGCGAACTCGGCCACCACGACCGCGGCCACGATCACCGGCCACAGCCGGCGCCGGGTGAGCAGCATGGCCGCCACCGTCATCCCGGCCGGCGGGAAGAACGCCGGGCCGATCCCCGCGCCGAAAACCCGCCACGACACCACAGCTCCGGCCAGGTAGGCCAGGGTCACCCAGCCGAACACACCGATCGCGGACCCGATTCGATCGCGCCGGCTGGATCCGCTCACGCGGGGCCACCAGAGAGACCGCGGAGCAACCGCCTCAGGCGCACGTCATGAGGGTAGCCATGGTTGGGCAAAATTCCGAGTCGGACGCCCGGCCCGACCCGCCCTCACCTGCGGAATCTGCCAAAGGCGATTGCGTTGCCCTATCTCTCACGTGCCGGCCGAGACGGTGAAAGCGGCCTCCACCTCGGCCCTGATCTCCACATCTTCTGGACGCAGAGCGAACTCCGGAGCTCCGCCGCCCGCCGCCACGCCCTGGGAGGCCAGCGCCGCCCGAGCGACGGGCGCCACTGCTGCCATGCCGGGATCGCTGATGCTGCGGACCGCGACAGTGCCGAGCTCGAGTGCGTCGGCGTAGTCCTGGGCGCGCCGCTGGGCGTCCCGGACCGCCTTCTGCCTGGTCTCGCGTTCAATCTTGAGCCTGGTGGCCCCGGTCAGGTCCCACTCGACGGCGCCGATACTCAGCCCCTCGACACCGGCGCTGCCCGAGACCCACCGGGCCAGCTCGTCGAAGTCCCGAAACGTGGCCGCGATCGTGACCGCGGCGGAGTGCACCAGCGGCAGTTGCTTGCCCTCGGTATTCCAGGGCCGCCGCGAGCCCATTCGCACCTGGTCGATCGAGTACCACGTCACCGGCCCGCGCTTCTTGTGGTGCAACGTCTCGATCGAGGCCGTGACATCGGCCAGTGCAGCGCTCACCGCGCGGAACACCGGCTCGGGCTGTGGCCCCTCCAGCGCCAGTGCAGCGTGGACGGTCCCCCGTTCGGGCCGCACCGTCGCGGTGTGCGCGCCGCGCACGCGGATGTCGATCGCAGTCATATCGCCACACTAGGGACGCCGGGCGACACCGTCCGGCGGATGGTGCGGGTCCGTCGGTGTGCTCAGCAAGCGCGGTCGCGCCGGCGTCGGCTGAAGATGTCGCCGTAGCGACGCTGCACCGGTAGGCCGTCGATAGCGCGGGTCGAACTGGTCGGCCGCAGCATGCCCGACGCACGACGATGTAGACACGATTGATGATCTGTTCACGACGGTGTTTTGGCGCACGTCACTACGCTGGAGCCGACGAGAACGCGAGGTGGACCCATTTCTTTCGACGACACAACCCGCGTGCTGCCCGCCGTCGACCTCGACGAGCCGGGCAACCGGGCACCCGACCGAACTCCGCGGCAGCGCTGGACGACCGCCCTGCTGGGCTTGCTGGCCGTGCTGGTCGTGGTCATCCTGGTGATCGCCGTGATCACCGTTGCCGACGATTCCTCGAAGCCGACCGAGCAGGCTCCCGCCCTGACACCCATCGCGACGACCACCACGGCCACGGCGGCTCCGCCGTCGCCGTCGCCGTCGGTTGTTTCCTCACCGGCCCCGTCGACCGCGCCTTCGACGTCGTTCAGCGTGACGGCCACCGCCTCCACGATGGTGATCGCACCGCCGGTGATTCCCCCGGCGGAGCCGAACACCGAACCCGATCTGCGCAGCCGGCTCCACGAGCTGTTCCCACAGCTGTTCCCCAATCCCTGACCCGGCGGCCAACACCTGCGCTCAGCGCTTGCGCGCGACGCGGGTGACTTACTTGATCAGCGGGTCGCGGGGCATACCGAGGATCCGCTCGGCGATCTGATTGCGGGTGACCTCCGAGGTGCCGCCCGCGATGGCCATGCCGCGCGCCCCCATCGCCGCGCGGGCCGCCAGCTCGCCTTCGCCGCCCTCCAGCGCCAGCTCGGGACCGACCAGCGCCGCAGCGATCGCCCCCTGCTCCTGGAAGTGTTCGGCCAGTTTCAGTTTGGTGATATTGCCTTCCGGGCCGGGGCCGGCGCCCTCGATGCTGCGCACCACCCGGCGCAGGTTCAGCAGGCGCAGCGCATGGTCCTCGGCCAGGAACCGGCCGACCCGCAGCTTCGCACCGACCACCCGGTCACCGTTGCGGTTGGTCAGGTCGACCAGCCAGGCCGACGCGGGCGCGATGCCACCTGCACCTCCGCCGATGCTGACCCGCTCGTTGCCGAGCGTGGCACGCGCGACCGTCCAGCCGGCGTTCGGCTCCCCAACCACGTCCTCGTCGGGAACGAAGACATCATTGAAGAAGACTTCGTTGAACTCCGAGCCGCCGGTGATCTGTCGCAGCGGGCGCACCTCGACCCCGGGCGCCTCCATGTCGAGGATCACCATCGTGATACCCGCGTGCTTGGGCACGTCGAAATCGGTACGCACGGTGGCCAGCCCGCGCTTGCAGTAGTGCGCACCACTGGTCCAGACCTTCTGTCCGGTGATCTTCCAGCCGCCGTCGACCCGGGTGGCGCGGGTCTTGACCGCGGCGGCGTCCGAACCGGCCGACGGCTCGGAGAACAGCTGGCACCAGATCTCGTCCTTGCGCAGCGCCTTCTCCACGAATCGTTCGATCTGCGAGGCAGTTCCGTGCTGGATCAGGGTGAGGATCACCCAGCCGGTGATGCCGTAATCAGGCTTCGCGACCCCGGCTGCGGCGAACTCCTCCTCGGTCAGCAGCTGCTCGACGGCGCCGGCCGCGCGTCCCCACGGCTTGGGCCAGTGCGGCATCACGTATCCGGTGGCGATCAGCTCGTCGAGTTGCGCCCTCTCGTCGAGTCCGGCGATCGCGACCGCGTCCGCGCGGATCTGGGTGCGCAGCTCCTCGGCCCCGGCGGGCAGGTCGAGGCTGTTGGCCCGGCTCACCCCCGCCGCGGTCAGGTCGAACACATCGGCGGCCGGGCCGTCCCCACCGAGCAGGGCCTGCACGGTCAGCGCCCGCCGCAGGTGCAGATGCGCGTCGTGTTCCCAGGTGAACCCGATGCCGCCGTGCACCTGAATGTTCAGCTCCGCGTTGCGGACGTAGGTTCCGAAGGCCAATGTGGCTGCGGCGGCGGCGATCAGCTCGAACTGCCGGCCGGCCTCGCCGGCCGCCCTGGCCGCGTCCCAGACGGTGGCGACCGCCGACTCCGCGGCGACGAGCATGTTGGCACAGTGGTGCTTGACGGCCTGGAACGTCGCGATGGTGCGGCCGAATTGCTCACGCACCTTGGCGTATTCGACTGCGGTGTCCACGCAGTCCGATGCCCCGCCGACAGCCTCGGCCGCGAACAACGTGCGCGCGTGGGCGAGCGCCGCCGAACGCGCGCCGGCCAGAATGCCGCCGGCCACCGGCACGTCGCGCAGCACCACCCGCCCGGAGCGCCGGGTGCGGTCGAGGTTTCCCGGCACGTCGACCGAAACCCCATCCGCGGTGCGCTCCACCAGCAGGACATCGTCCCCGGCAACCAGCAGCAGCAGATCGGCCAGCCCGGCCCCGAGCACCACGCCCGCATCGCCGGAGGCCGTGCCGTCGGTGACGGTGACGGCACCACCGAATCCGATGCCCGCGGTCACCGACCCGTCGACCAGGCCGGGCAGCAGACGGGCCTTCTGCTCGTCGCCGCCCACCGCCGATATGACGGCCGAGGCCACCACGGTCGGCACGAATGGTCCGGGCGCCACCGCACGGCCGAGTTCGTCGATGACGACAACCAGCTCCGGCAGGCCGAACCCCGAGCCGCCGTACTGCTCGTCGACGTGCAGCCCGAGCCAACCCAGTTCGGCCAGCTCCGGCCAGAACGCGGGCCGGGCCTCGTCGGTGGCGTCGAGCAGTTCGCGGGCGGCCCAGCGGGCCTTCTGCGCGGTCAGGAACGAACGCGCCACCTCGGCGAGTTCACGGTGGTCGTCGGTCAGTGCGATACCCATCGGGTCCTCCTCGAGGCGGCGGTGCCTTGCCTACTGCCTTACCACAGCCGCCGACGACGGGGCTCTACGCGATCTCACCGGGGCGCGAAACGCTGCCCGGCGTCCAGCCGGATGCACTGGCCGTTGAGCATCGGGTTGTCGACGATGGCGGCGACCAGTTTGGCGAACTCCTCGGGCCGGCCCAGCCGCTTGGGGAAGGCCGCATCCTTGGTCAGCGCCGCGGCGAACTCGTCGGGAATGCCCTTGGTCAGGCCGGTGGCGAACAGGCTCGGGGCGATGGCCAGCGCCCGGATGCCCAGCGAACCGAGGTCGCGGGCCATGGTCAGGCACATCCCGGCGATCCCCGCCTTGGCGGCGGTGTAGGCGATCTGGCCGATCTGACCCTCGAACGCGGCGATCGAGGCGGTGTTGATGATGACGCCGCGCTCCTCGTCCTCGGGCTCGTTGGTGGCCATGTGCGCGGCGGCGAGCCGGCTGATGTTGAAGCTGGCCACCAGGTTCAGGTCGATGGTGTTGCGGAAGGTCTCCAGGCTGTGCGGTCCGTTCTTGCCGAGGGTCTTCTCGGCGCCGCCGCCGCCCGCGGTGGTCAGCACGACGTGCAGTCCGCCCAGCGCGTCGACCGCCGCCTGCAGCGCCTTCTCGGTGCCCGCGAAGTCGGTGACGTCGACTCCGAAGAACGAGCCGCCGAGGCCGGCCGCGACCTCCGGGCCGTCACTCTCCTCGCGGTCGAGGATCGCCACCGCTGCCCCGCGGGAGGACAGCAGCTCGGCGCTGGCCCGTCCGAAGCCCGACGCGCCGCCCACGACGATCACCTTCTTGCCCGAGATCTCCATCGAATTCTCCTGTCGTCGACGCCGCCCGATCCACGGCGCGTGCGGCGCAGGTGTGCGGCATTGCCATTCGTGGGACACCCCGTTGGCGCCCAAGCGGTACGGACGTTACCGCTCGTCATCAGTCGGTAATCCACGTAAGTCTCAGTGGCCGGTAGGTTGGCCACATGGCCCAGACCTCGGTTGGCTTGCGGATGGGTGCCGGCGTGGCGGCTGCCGCGGTAGCCGTGGGCGTGGCCGGTCTGGTTGCGGTGTTCTTCCCGCCGGTTGCCGATGCGCGCACGGCCGTGGGCACCGCGGTCATCAACCTCACGCCGGGCCCGGTCAAAGAGTGGGCGATCCAGACGTTCGGCACCGCCGACAAGCTGTTCCTGACGGTGGCGGTCCTCGCCGTTACCGCGGTGCTTGCCGCCGTCGCAGCGATCTGGGAACGCACCCGGGTGCCGGTGGGCACGCTGGCGATCCTGGCCGGCGCGGTGGCCGGAAGCGCGGCCGTCCTGGCCCGCCCGGGGGCCAACCCGGCCGACATCATCCCGACGCTCGTCGGCGCGGCCTGCGGTATCGCGGTGCTGCGCCTGCTGACCTCCGGCCGCATCGCCGAGGGCCGGGCCACCGCGGCCACCGAGGCCGCCGGGGTCGATCCCGGCCGGCGGCTATCCCTGGTGACCTTCGGGTTCGCCGGGCTCGGCCTGCTCAGCGGCGTCGCGGGGGTCGTGATCACCCGCAAGCTGCACTCGGTGTCCGGCGACCGGGAGGACTTCGCGCTGCCGTCCGTGCCGTCACCGGCGCCGCCGGTACCCGCCGATGTCGCACCCGCCGGTGTCGAGTTGCCGAGCTTCATCACCAACAATGCCGACTTCTACCGGATCGACACCGCCCTGAGCGTGCCGCAGCTGTCGCGCGCCGACTGGCGGCTGCGCATCCACGGCATGGTCGACCGCGAGATCACCTACACCTTCGAGGATCTGAAGAAGTTCGAGCCGATCGAGCTGGTCGTGACCCTGACCTGCGTGTCCAACCCGGTCGGCGGCGACCTGATCTCGAATGCCACCTGGACCGGATACCGCATCAAGGACCTGTTGCGCGACAGCGGAATCCACCCGGATGCCGACATGGTGCTCTCGACATCGACCGATGGATTCACCGCGGGCACCCCGGTGGAAGCGCTGACCGACGGACGCGACGCCATGCTGGCGGTCGGGATGAACGGCGTCCCGCTGCCCGTCGAACACGGGTATCCCGCCCGGCTGGTGGTGCCCGGGTTGTACGGCTACGTGTCGGCCACCAAGTGGGTGGTCGATCTGGAGCTGACGCGATTCGACCGGGCCCAGGCGTACTGGACGAAACTCGGCTGGTCCGAGCGCGGCCCGATCAAGACCGAGTCGCGCATCGACGTGCCGCGCGACGGCCAGACGGTCGCCAAGGGCCCGGTCACCTTCGGTGGGGTGGCCTGGGCCCAGAATCGCGGCGTGAAGTCCGTCGAGGTGCGCATCGACGACGGGCCCTGGCAGCAGGCCCGGCTCGGCGCCGCCTACTCCAACGACGCCTGGCGGTTGTGGAGCTTCCCGTGGAACGCCACCCAGAGCGGCACCCACGCCATCACGGTGCGCGCCACCGACAACACCGGCGCGGTGCAGACCGAGGACCAGGCCCTCCCGGTTCCCGACGGCGCGACCGGCTGGCATTCGGTGTCCTTCGGGGTCACCTGACGGTTCGTGTCGGGGGGCCGTGCCAACCTGGAGCCATGTTGCTGCTCGGCGATGTCGCCGCCGCCTCCCTCGACGTCACGGCGACGTCGTCACGGCTGGCCAAGGTGGGACGCATCGCCGACCTGCTCGCCTCGGCCGGCGACCCGGCCGTGGTGCGGATCGTGGTGTCCTGGCTGTCCGGGGAGCTCCCGCAACGTCAGATCGGGGTCGGCTGGGCGGCGTTGCGTACCCTGCCCGATCCGGCCGCCCAGCCGTCGTTGACCGTGCCGGAGGTCGACGCCACCTTCACCGACATCGGGGCCGTCGCAGGCAAGGGGTCGCAGACCCGGCGCGCCGCCCTGATCGCGGGCCTGTTCGCCGCGGCCACCCAATCCGAGCAGCTGTTCCTACGCCGGTTGCTCGGCGGTGAGCTGCGCCAGGGCGCGTTGGCCGGGGTGATGGCCGACGCGGTCGCCGCGGCGGCCGGCCTGCCCGCCGCCGTGGTCCGCCGTGCCGCCATGCTCGGCGGTGATTTGCCTGCCGTCGCCGCCGCGGCACTGACCGGCGGCGCGGGTGCGCTCGGCGAGTTCACGCCGCGCGTCGGCAGACCGGTCGGTCCGATGCTCGCCCAAACCGCGACCGGGGTGGCCGACGCCCTCGAACGGCTCGGCGGTGACGCAATTTTCGAGGCCAAGCTCGACGGGGCCCGGGTGCAGATCCACCGCAGCGGTGACGCCGTCACGGTCTACACCCGCAGCCTGGAGGATGTCACCGCCCGGTTGCCCGAGGTGGTCGAGGCCGCCCTGGCCCTGCCGGTCACCGATCTCATCGCCGACGGTGAGGCGATCGCCCTGCGGACCGACCGGCGACCGCACCGATTCCAGGTCACCGCGTCGCGGTTCGGCAGGAGCGTCGACGTGGCCACGGCTCGGGCGGAGCAACCACTTTCGGTGTTTTTCTTCGACATCTTGCATCTCGACGGCGTCGACCTGCTGGACGAGCCGACCCACGCGCGGGTTTCCGCGCTCGACACGATCGTGCCGGAGCAGCACCGCGTGGACCGCATCGTCACCGCTGACGCCGTTGCGGCGCAGCGCTTTCTGGAGGCCACCCTGGCCGCCGGCCATGAAGGGGTGCTGGCCAAGTCGCCGGCCTCACCCTACGAGGCGGGCCGACGGGGCTCGGGCTGGCTGAAGGTCAAACCCGTGCACACCCTGGATCTGGTGGTACTGGCCGTGGAGTGGGGTTCGGGGCGGCGCACCGGCAAACTGTCCAACATCCACCTCGGTGCCCGGGACCCGCGGACCGGCGGCTTCGTGATGCTGGGCAAGACGTTCAAGGGCATGACCGACGCGATGCTGGAGTGGCAGACGGCGCGGTTCACCGAACTGGCGACGGGTCCGCTGGACCAGTACGTCGTCCCG
Source organism: Mycolicibacterium sp. CH28 (assembly GCF_004745805.1). Classification (GTDB taxonomy): domain Bacteria; phylum Actinomycetota; class Actinomycetes; order Mycobacteriales; family Mycobacteriaceae; genus Mycobacterium. Next base: position 141,172 of record NZ_SRLQ01000017.1, read on the forward strand.
CTCCAGCCCGAACAGGTCGTCGAGATCGCCTTCGACGGAGTGCAGGCTTCAAGCCGTTACCCCGGTGGCATGGCGTTGCGTTTCGCCCGCGTGCTGCGCTACCGCGACGACAAGGGCCCGGCGGAGGCCGACACGATAGACACGGTGCGGGCGCTCTACGAGCGTGACTAGGTAGATGGGATGGGCTGGTCATCCTCGCGGGTGCCGAAGATTCCGAAGGAGTCGATCATCTCCTCGGCGGGTGTCGATGACCATTCCCATGCGGCGATCTGGCGTCGGGAGCGGCGACTGTGGCTCGCTCGCAGCAGTTCGTAGGCGTCGACCTGCAGCAGTGTCGCGGGCTGCCCCTCACCGCAACTCCACTGCTGTCCCCGCTCGTCGCTGATGAGCAGCGATGCGCTGTGCCGCAGCTTCTTCCGGAGATAGAGCATCCCGACCTCCAGGAAGGACTGCCAGTGTTCGCGGTCCACCCGGGGAAGTCCCAATGCCTCGCGCAGGTCTGCCTCGTGGCAGATGGCGTCGGCAGCCAGGTTGGGTCCGTAGCGTTGGTCGTCGGTCACGGTGGCATCGGCGGCCCCGGCGACGCGGCGCCACTCAGCGGTCAATTCCTCGATCGAGTTGTGCCGGCGTTCCCCGACGTGCCGGGCCGTCCACGCCTTGCCGGGCACTCCGTCCAACCGTCCGCTGGCGGCGTCGGCCGCGCCGCCGACCAGGTGCGCCAACAACTCGTGCACGGTCCATTCCGGCGTGGCCGGCACCTGCAAGCGGAGCTGGTCGTCGCTCAGGGTGGCGGCAAGTTCGCACACTCGACCGCGCGCCATGCGATACGTCGTCTCAAGCATGTGAGAACAGCTCCCTCACCGGTCGTAGTTGCGCCGCTGCGCCATTCAGCGCGGGCAGCGGGTATCTGAGGTTGGCGAGCAGTACTCGCGCGAAGAGCGACGGATCCCGCAGCCGCGCGGGCGGATCGATGAGTCCGCGGACTCGCATGATCCGTTCGGTCACCGCGATGTCCACGCTCGCCGCCCGCAACACCGCCCGTTGTACCCAGGCGTTCAGTGTTCGAGCGGGCGCACGTCCGCCGGCGGACGGCGCTGGCCGGTCGGCAGCCCGGTTGGCCGCCCAGACCGGCCCGATGAGTTCGGCCGCACGACGATAGAAGCGCTGTGGCAGATCTGCGTTGCCCACCCGCAGACAGTCCCGCAGACAGAGCGCCTGCAGTGCGGCCATCGTCATGCCTTGACCGTGCAGCGGATTGAGGCTGCACAATGCGTCGCCAAGGACCACCAGGCCGGAGGGTAGGCGTGGCATGCGATCGTAGCGCCGCCACACGGCGCCGGTGTTTCGGGAAATCGAGATCTCCCCCAGGCACGTCGCGTCGCGCAGGCCGGCCGCGATGTCTGCCGGCAACAAACGCTGCGCCGATTGCAGCATGTCGGCGAAATCCTTTGGCGGACCGCCAGAGTCTGCAGGAGCAGAGATCGCCAACATCCAGGTGTCGTGTTCATAGGCGACCAGGGCGGCGCCGGGCGCCCGGCTGCCCGGGTTGACGAAGAACATTCGCTCGTCGATGCGTCCCGGCGGGATGCGCAACAGCTGACTCGAATATCCCCCGGTAGGCGCGACCCGGTCTTCCGCCACGGCGCCAAACCCCTGACTGGCAAGGAAGTGCGCCACCCGCCCCGCGCGCCCCGTCGCATCGACCACCAGATCGGCCGACAGAGTCGAGGCGATGCCGTTGTCGCGGTCGATGATTCGCACACCCGTGACGGACTCCCCCGCCATCACCGGTGACACCGTGTTCCGCCGACCCAGGATCGTGACGTTCGCCAGCGAGGTGACGCGCCTGCGGAGGTGGAGCTCCAGGAAGGGGCGGCTGGCCTGATAAGCCGCCAGAGACTTCGGATCGGCAAGGCGGCCAGCGGGATTCAGCTCATATCGTCCGACCCGCAGGTAGAACCGTGACAGGTCGTCGCCGTCATCGACGACAGCCCCGGCCGCTGCAAGTTCGTCCAGAATGCCCGGGAACAGCTCGCCGATCCCCTGCGTGCCTCGGCTGAGGAGACTGTGCAGGTGCCGCCCCTGGGGTACCCCGGTGCGCTGTTCGGCGCGACTGGGCAGCGCATCACGCTCCACGATGGTGACCGACGAATAGAACTCCGAGAGCACGCGTGCCGCCAGCAGCCCCCCGACACCCGCTCCGAGAACCACCGCTCGTGAACTCTGCTCGGCCATCGCGACCACCTCCGTTCGAACGCGCTGTGCAGCAACCGTACCCCAATTCTAAGAATATTAAGAGAAACTTGTGGTAACACTAAGAAGACCGGTACGTACCCAGCCCAATAGCGGCGCGGCGTTTCCGCGTTCCCCGAACTGGCTCACCTGTGAATGAAAAGATCAGGACACGGCCTGACACCGCGACTTTCCCGTCGCTACGCTCACGCCGCTACGTCTCGGCAAGGGAGAACATCTGTGGCTTCACCGACCACCACGCCGTCGGAACACATCGTGGAAACCAGGGGCGACGTCACCTACATCCGGACCGGCAAGGATCTGCCGCCGGTCGCGATCATCGACCGGTCACCGATCACGACCCGGCACAAACTGATCTTCGGCGCCGTCGCAGTGCTGGGGGCGATCGCCTGGGCGATCATCGCGTTCTTCCGCGGCGAGACCGTCAACGCGGTGTGGTTCGTCATCGCAGCGATCTGCACCTACGTCATCGGGTACCGGTTCTATGCGCGGCTGATCGAGACGAAGATCGTCCGGCCGCGCGACGACCACGCCACACCCGCTGAGATATTCGACAACGGCACCGACTACATGCCCACCGACCGGCGGGTGTTGTTCGGCCACCACTTCGCCGCCATCGCCGGCGCAGGCCCCCTGGTGGGGCCGGTGCTGGCCATGCAGATGGGCTATCTGCCCGGCACGATCTGGATCATCCTCGGGGCCGTCTTCGCCGGCTGCGTCCAGGACTTCCTGGTGCTGTCGATATCCACCCGCCGGCGCGGACGCTCGCTGGGACAGATGGCTCGCGACGAACTCGGCGCCGTCGGCGGGGTCGCCGCCATCATCGGTGTCTTGGTCATCATGGTCATCCTGCTGGCGGTGCTGGCCTTGGTGGTGGTCGGCGCGCTCGCCGAAAGCCCGTGGGGTGTGTTCTCCATTGCGATGACTATCCCGATCGCCATCTTCATGGGCCTGTACTTGCGATTCTTCCGGCCGGGCCGGGTCTCGGAGGTGTCCCTGATCGGCGTCGCGCTCCTGCTGCTGGCCGTGGCCAGCGGCGGTTGGGTCGCCGGAACCGATTGGGGTGCAGACTGGTTCACGCTGTCCAAAGTCACCCTGTCCTGGTGCATCATCATCTACGGCTTGGCCGCCTCCGTGCTACCGGTGTGGCTCCTGCTGGCTCCACGCGACTATCTGTCGACGTTCATGAAGGTCGGCACCATCGCGCTGCTGGCGGTCGGCATCGTGCTGGCCCGGCCGATCATGGAAGCACCGGCGATCTCCCAGTTCGCCAAGAGCGGCGCGGGCCCGGTGTTCGCCGGCTCGCTGTTCCCCTTCCTGTTCATCACCATTGCCTGCGGCGCGCTGTCGGGCTTCCACTCGCTGATCTCCTCGGGCACCACGCCCAAATTGCTGGAGAAGGAAAGCCAGATGCGGCTGATCGGCTATGGCGGCATGCTCACCGAGTCGTTCGTGGCGATCATGGCGCTGATCACCGCCGCGATCCTCAACCAGCACTTGTATTTCGCCATCAACGCCCCATCGGCCCAGACCGGCGCCACCGCCGAAACCGCGGCGAAGTACGTCAACGGGCTTGGGCTGTCCGGCGCCCCGATCACCGCCGACCAGATCACCGAGGCCGCCGACAGCGTCGGCGAGAAATCGATCGTCTCGCGCACCGGCGGCGCGCCCACGCTGGCCTTCGGCATGTCCGAGGTGCTGCACCAGGTGTTCGGCGGCGCGGCGCTGAAATCGTTCTGGTACCACTTCGCGATCATGTTCGAGGCGCTGTTCATCCTGACCACCGTCGATGCCGGCACCCGGGTGGCCCGGTTCATGCTCTCGGACGGCCTGGCCAATCTCGGTGGCCCGTTCAAGCGGCTGCACAACCCGAGCTGGCGGGCGGGGGCCTGGGCGTGCAGCGTGATCGTGGTCGCGGCCTGGGGCTCCATCCTGCTGATGGGTGTCACCGATCCGCTCGGCGGGATCAACACGCTGTTTCCCCTGTTCGGCATCGCCAACCAGCTGCTGGCCGCGATCGCGCTGACCGTGGTGACGGTCGTAGTGATCAAGAAGGGCCTGCTGAGGTGGGCGTGGATCCCGGCGGTTCCGCTGGTGTGGGACCTGACGGTCACCCTGACCGCGTCCTGGCAGAAGATCTTCTCCGGCGATCCCAAGCTCGGTTACTGGACCCAGCATTTCCAGTACCGCGCCGCCGAGGCGGCCGGGAAGACATCCTTCGGCTCGGCCAAGAACGCCGATCAACTTCACGACGTCATCCGCAACACGTTCATCCAGGGCGCGCTGTCGATCGTGTTCGCCTCGGTGGTGATCATCGTGGTCATCGCCGGGGTGGTCACCGCCCTGCGCGCCATCCGCAGTAACGGCCGGCCACTGGCCGAGGAAACCCCGGTGCCCTCGAAGATATTCGGGCCGTCCGGCCTGATCAGCACCGCGGCGGAGAAGGAGGTGCAGAAGCAATGGGACGCGCTACCCGCGCCGCACGCCAAATCCGCTGGTACGTCGGCGCATTGATGGGCGACAGCCACTACCGCCGGTACGTCGAGCACCGCGGACGCACCCACCCGGGCGAACCGGTGCTCACCGAAGCCGAATATTGGCGGATGCGCCACCACAACACCGACACCAGCCCGACCCCACGCTGCTGCTAGCCGGTCGCCGACAGTAACGCCATGGCGGAAAACCCAGCCGGTTTCCGCCACCTGGTTACTCTCGGCGAGTGACACCTTCGTCGCAGCCGTCGAACACCGCGTCGCAGAACTGTCGCGTCGTTGCGATCAGGCGGGCATTGGGTTCGTCGACGGTGTCCACCCACGCCCCGGCGGCCACGGCGGTACGCCCACCGTCGATGTGACGTCGCACCAGCCGGTCCCGACGCACCGAGGCTGAGCAGTCGACGTAGTACAACCGGGACAGCAGCGGCCGGACGCGTGCCCAGTCGCCGTCGGGCACACCCAGATAGTTGCCTTCGGTGACCACCAGGCGGCTGTCGGCGGGCACGACGTGGCCGGCGGCGACCGGTTCGTCCAGACGCCGATCGAACGCGGGCACGTAGACGTCGCGGCGGCCGTACTCCTCGACCACCCGGTGCAGGGTTGCCACGTACCCCGCTGCGTCGAAGGTATCCACGGCCCCCTTGCGCTCGCGGCGGCCAAGCCGGTCCACCATGGCGTTGGACAGGTGGAACCCGTCCATCGGGACGCAGGACGCGCCGTCGACCAGGCTGACCAACGCCTCGGTCACGGTCGACTTGCCCGCACCGGGCGCGCCGGTGATGCCGACGACCAGCCGCCCCGGCGCGGCGTCCAACAACGCCGATACCTCGGCAACCAGCAGTTCAACGGCAGACACGATGCTGTGAAACCTACCCCGGGCAAACGAGAGGCCCGGTCCCTTGTTCAGGGACCGGGCCTCTCAGTGTCACGTCTCGGGGGCGCCGGGCCACGCCCTCCGAGTCTGTTCCCAGCCGGTCGAACCTTCAAACACCGTTGCGCCGGTTATTGCGCGACAGGCTCGTAACCGCAGATCGCCTCGACCTTCTCCGCCGAGGCGCTGGCCGGATCGAACCGGTACCCCAGCCAGTCCCTGGCCAGCCGGCGGGCCAGCTCCAGACCGATCACCCGCTGACCGAAGCACAACACCTGCGCGTTGTTGGACAGCACCGAGCGTTCCACCGAGAAGCTGTCGTGCGCGGTGACGGCCCTGACACCGGGCACCTTGTTGGCGCTGATCGCCACGCCCAGTCCGGTACCGCAGATCAGCAGGGCGCGGTCGGCCTTGCCGTCGGCGATCATCCGCGCGGCCGTAACGGCGACGTGCGGATAGGCGGTGTCCTCCTCGGCCCCGACGCCGACGTCGATCACCTCGGTCACCCGCGGGTCGGCGGACAGGTCTTTCTTGAGGGCCTGCTTGTACTCGTATCCGGCGTCGTCTGATCCGACGACGATCCGAAGTCCGTCACTCATCGGTTGTCTCCCTTGGCTGTGAGCGTGAAGCACTCCGCTACGGTGCGGGCGCACATCGCCAGCGATGTCGCCCCGGCGTCGGGGGTGCCGACGCTGCGGTCGGCCAGCGGCCTGGCCCGGCCGACCTTGGGGCGCAGGTCTGCGGTGTCCCGCGCGGCCTGCGTGGCGACCTCGGCGGCTGAGCGCCAGGCGTCCTGCCAGTTCTCCCCCGCTGCCACTCGCCGCTCGAGTTCGTCGACGAACGGCAGCAGCGCGTCGAGCATGGTCTTGTCCCCCGGCGCGGCGCCGCCGAGCCGGATCAGGGCGTCGTAACCGACGCGCATCCCGGCGGCGATCGCGGCCGGCTCGGGCCGGCCGATGTCGCCGAGCCGGGCGCCCAGCGCACTGAGCAGCGCGCCCCACAGGACTCCCGACGTGCCACCGGCCTTGGCAGCCCACTGGGTGCCCGCCGCGGTCAGCACCGACCCCTGCCCGGCTCCCCGGGCGACGGCGTCGTTGGCGGCCCGCCGCGCCGCGGCCGAGCCCTTCACCATGCCGCGGCCGTGGTCGCCGTCGCCGGCGACGGCGTCGATGCGGCCCAGTTCGTCCTCGGCGTCGGCGAGCATCGCGGCCAGCGCGTCGAACATGCGGGCCACCAGCCGGCCGCCGTCGCGGCCGTCGTCGTCGGACAGATCAGCCGGATCCGGGGCGACCGCAACGGCCCCGGTCTCATCGGTGCGCCGGGCACCGGTCTCGGGATCGCCTGCGCGGCTGCCCTTCTTGTAGGCCGGGGTGTCTGCGGGGGCGGTCCAGTACCGCTCCAGAGCGTCGTCGAGCCACATCACCGTCAACGAGCAGCCGGCCATGTCGAGGCTGGTGACCAGTTCACCGACCTCCGGTTGCACGATCGTGTAACCACGTTCGCGCAGCAACCGCGCGACGTCGGCCCACACCACGAACAACTCTTCGTACTTGGTGCGGCCCAGCCCGTTGAGGATCACCGCGACCCGCTGCGACGAGCTCTCCGGCGCGTCGGCCAGCACGCCGTCGACCAGCGTGGCCGCCAGCTCGGCGGCCGTCGGCATGTCCTGTTCGGCAACGCCGGGCTCGCCGTGGATACCCAGGCCCAGGCCCATCTTGCCGTCGGGAACGGTGAACAGCGGACCGTGTGCGCCGGGCAGGGTGCAGCCGTCGAACGCCACCCCGAGCGTGCGAGTCGCGGCGTTGGCCGCGTGTGCGGCGCCGACCACTCCGGCCAGGTCGAGGCCCTCCTCGGCGGCGGCGCTGGCGCATTTGAAGACCGTGAAATCGCCTGCGATGCCGCGCCTTTTGCTCTCGTCGCCCTTCGGGGCGCTGGCGACGTCGTCGGTGACGGCGAAGTACTCGGCCGCAATGCCTTCACTGCGCAGCTGAGTGACGGCCAGGCCGAAGTTCATCACGTCACCGGCGTAGTTGCCGGTGGTCAGCAGCACCCCGGCATCGCCGTGCGCGGCCCGGGCGACGCCGGCGGCGTCCTCTGCCGACGGTGAGGTGAAGATGTTTCCCACCACGGCGCCGTCGGCGAACCCGGGCCCGACGGTCCCGCAGAACGCCGGGTAGTGGCCCGACCCGCCCCCGATGACGACGGCGACCTTGCCGGGCCGGGTCTCGTTGGCCCGCACCACGCCGCCGGGCACCCCGATGGCGTAGGAGGCGTTGGCGTCGAGGAATCCGACCAGCATGTCCTCGGTAAACCGGGCTGGATCGTTGAACAGCTTGGTCATCGCAGTCGCTCTCCGCTGTCGACATCGAACAGGTACACCCGCTCCGGCGGTGCCGTCACCACGACCTTCTGCTCGGGTTCGTAGGTGTCCTGCGGCGGGGTCTGGACGACGATGCCCTCTTCCATCCCGGACACCGTGCTCGTGGCCAGTCCGAACTCCAGCAGATGCTCGAAATAGGCTACGGTGCAACCGATCCCGACTCCCAAAGCGTTGGCGGCGGTGATCGCCGCATCCTGGGGACGAATACCCACCGTGACGCGGGTGCCGTCGCCGACGCCGGTGACGGTGGTGGCCAGCCGCCCGGCACCGGAACCGATCTCGACGTGTGCCTGGCCGTTGTCGGTGCGCACGATGCCGCGCAGGACGTTGATCTGCGGTTCGCCGACGAACTGGGCGACGAACAGGTTGGCCGGGTCGTCGAAAACCTCGTCGGGCGTTCCGAATTGCTGCACCACCCCGGCGTCCATCACCGCCAGCCGGTCGGCCAGCGAGAGCGCCTCCACCTGGTCGTGGGTCACGACGATGGTCGTGTATCCGAATTCGCGCTGCAGGATCTTCAGTTCACGCCGGACTCGCTGGCGGGCCGACGCGTCGAGGTGGCTCAGCGGTTCGTCGAGCAGCAGCACCGGAGGGTTGCGGACCAGGGCCCGGGCCAGCGCGACGCGCTGCTTCTGGCCCGATGACAGCCCGGCGGGGCGCAGGTCCATCAGCTCGTCCATCTCCAGCCTGCGGCTGATCGCGGCGACCATGGCTTCGGCGCCCTTGACCTTGCGCGCCTTCAGTCCGTAGAGCAGGTTGTCGCGGATCGACATCGGCGGGTAGAGGGCATAGCTTTCGAACCCGACGCCGATGCCGCGCTTGGCGGCCGGCAGCTGGGAGACTTCTCGCTCCCCGATCCGGATGGAACCGCTGGTCACCGTTTCCAACCCGGCGATCATCCGCAGGGTGGTGGTCTTGCCGCAGCCGGACGGCCCCAACAACGCCACCAATTCGCCGGCCGCGATGGACAGATTGATGCCCTTGACGGCGGTGACGTGGTCGCGCCCGCGCGACGAGTAGGTCTTCACCAGGTCGCTGAGCGTGAGGCTCTTGGCCGCACCCGCGGCACTGCCGGTCACCGGGCGCGGTTGTTCGGTGGTGATACTCACTGCGCTGCCTCCAACGTGGTGTCGCGGTCGCCGGCCCGCAGGCTGGCGGTGTGTCCGTCTCCGGCGGTGAAGACATGGATGTCGGAGTCAGCGATCGCCATCGCCACCGATGCCCCCTCGCCGACGCCGTCGCGGCCCGACGCCAGCACGATCAGTTGTGCCCCGCCCAGGTCGACGGTCAGTTCGACATTGCGGCCGAGCCGCTCGGCAAGCTTGACCCGACCGCGCAGCTGCGCGGTGGCGGCGGTACCGGCGACGACGTTGATATCGCAGGGCCGCAACCCCACTCGCACCCGATCCCCGCGGCCGACCCGGGCACCGGACGGAACGGGAATGTCGATGCTGCCGTCGCCCAGCTGGATCCGCCCGTCGTCGACGACCCCATCGAGGATGTTCATCTCGGGCTGGCCCAGCGCCCGGGCGACAAAGGTGTCGGCGGGCTCGCGCCAGATCTGCTCGGGCGTTCCGATCTGGACCAGCGCGCCGTGCCGCAGCACCGCGATGCGGTCGCCCAGCGCCAAGGCCTCCTGGTAGTCGTGGGTGACGTAAACGGTTGTGGTGCTCGACATCGCGCCGATCTGCTTGAGTTCAGCGCGCATCGCGGCACGCAGCTTGGCGTCCAGGTGACTCAGCGGCTCGTCGAGCAGGTAGACGTCGGCGGGACGTACCAGCACGCGGCCCAGTGCCACCCGTTGACGCTGTCCGTTGGACAGCTCACGGGGAAATCGGTTGGGCAGATGGTTGATTCCCAATGTGGTGGTCACCTGATCGATGCGCTCGGCGCGCTGGGCGTCGGTGTACCTGCCGGTCCGCCCGGATTTCAGCGGCGAAGCCAGGTTCTCGCTGACCGTCTTCTGCGGGTAGAGCGCGTAGCTCTCGAATGCCATGGCCACGTTGCGGTGGTAGGGCTCCACCTGAGTGACGTCGACGCCGCCGATGTGCACCGACCCACCGTCGATGTCGACGAGGCCCGCGATGGACTTCAACGTGGTGGTCTTGCCCGCCCCGCTGGGGCCAAGGATGACGAAGAACTCGCCGTCGGCGATGTCGACGGTCAACCCGTCGACTGCCGTGGTCTTGCCGTACGTCTTGCGCAGGTTGGCCAAAGAGACTGTAGCCATCAGGCTTTCACCGCTCCGAAGGACAGGCCCCGAACCAGATACCGCTGAATGGTCAGGGCGAGGATCAGTGGCGGCAGTGCGGCGATGACTGCCGCTGCCGCCGTGAGGTTGTAGTAGGCCTGTCCGCCGCCGCCGAGGAACTTGGTGATGGCCACGGTGACGGTACCGGCGTTGGTGTCGGCCAGGATCAGCGGGAAGACGTAGTTGTTCCAGGCGAAGATGAACGCCAGCAGAGCGGCCGCGGCGATGCCGGGGCGCACCATCGGCAGGGCCACCATGAGGAAGGCCCGCCGCCGGGTGTAGCCGTCGAGCAGTGCGGCGTGCTCGAGATCCTCGGGTAGGTCCTGGAAATAAGACCGCAGGATCCACACGACCAGTGGCATGGTCACCAGCTGCAGCACCCAGATCATCCCGACCTTGGTGTCGAACAGCCCGATCTGGTTGTAGATCACGAACAGCGGGACGATGACCATCAGTTCGGGGGCGAACCGGAAGGACAGCATCTGGAACATCAGGTCCTCGCTGCCCTTGTACTTCCAGCGTCCAGCCGCGTAGGCGGCCGGAATGCCGATCACCAACGAGACGATCACCGCACCGCCACAGTTGATCAGGCTGGTCAACATCGCGGACTTGAAGTCCACGCTGGTCATCTCGGTGCCTCGGTTGGACAGCACCGTGGCGAAGTTCGACCAGGTGGGGCTGAACGAGAAGTAGGTGGTGGTCTGCTGTTCGGTGTTCTTCAGCGCCAGGATGACCATCCAGGCGATCGGGAACAGCGAGAAGATGAACCATCCGATCAAGCCGATGTCGGCGGCCACCGATCCGATGGCGAACCGCTTCTGGCCTGGCAGGAGCTCACGTCGCGTCAACAGTGCCATGGTTTAGGACTCCGCTCCCGCAGCGCGGCGCTGCGCCTTGCCGAGCACGCTCACCAGGTAGCGCGCGGTGATGAACACGATGATCCAGAGCAGCAGCATGTAGGTGCTGCCCCGGGAGTAGTCCAGGTTGATGATCGAGTCCTCGAAGGCACCGATCTGCAGGGTGCGGGTGGCCACCCCGGGCCCACCCGCGGTCAGCACGAAGATGTGGTCGAAGACCTTCAGGTTGTCCATGAAGCGGAAGATCACCGCCACCAGGATGTAGGGCCACAGCATTGGCAGCATCAGCTTGCGGAACATATAAAACCATCCGGCACCATCGACCTCGGACGCCTCGAACGGCTCGCGGGGTAGCGATCGGATCCCGGCCAGCACCAGGATCGCCACGAACGGGGTGAAGATCCACACGTCGACCAGGATCACCGACCACAGCGCGGTGGTGCCCGAAAGCCAGTCGAAGGTGTTGCCCAGACCCAGAACGTGATTGAGGATCCCGAACTGCGGGTTGAACATCAGCTTCCAGATCACGCCGGCGATCACCGGTGCGATCATCAACGGCAGGATCAGCACCTTCTCGAAGATCTTGCCGATGATGCTGGACCGGTTGAGCAGCAGTGCCAGCCCCACGCCCAACACGGTTTCCACCGCAGTGGCCACCACCGCGAAGATCGCGGTGACCTTCACGCTCTGCCAGAACACCTGGTCGCCGAGCACCGAGGCGAAGTTCTTGAACCAGACGAACTGCGGATTGGGATTGACCGCCGCGTAGTTCAGGAAGGCGTAGTAGGCGCCGACGAAGAAGGGGTACAGGATTCCGATGACGATAACCAGGGCGGGAATCGACAGCAGGTAAGGACGCAGCTTGCGCCGCCACACCGGGATCTCGGGTAGCGCACGGCGATTGGCCGGTGCCGGCTGCTCGGCCGCGGTGGCCGGCGCCTTGGGGGTCTGGGTGGTCATAGCCGCCTCTCCTACAGATTGACCTTGGAGGTGTTGGTCTTGGCCAGGCTGTGCAGACGCGAAGCCGCGTCGTCACCGCCGTAGATGTCCTGCAGCGCGACCGCCCAGTTCTGGGTGGTGTCGAAGAACTTCTTCTGCGGGGTGAACTGGATCTTCGACTCCCCGATCACGGTCTCGAACGCCTCGAGGTAGCCGAATTGGTTGGCCGCGACACGCTTGAAGGTGGTGTCGAACACCGACTTTCGCACTGGGTCGGCGTAGATGCCGCCTTCGACCGCCTTGTTCATCGACTCCTTGCCGGTGGCCCACTGGATGAACAACCAGGCCGGCAGCTTGTTGCGGGAGTTGGCGCTCATCGCCCAACTCCAGGTCCACAGGTTGGTCTTGTAGTTGCCGTCCGGGCCGGCCGGGCCGGCATACCAGCCCAGGTTGCCGGCTTCCTTGCTGGCTCCCGGCTTGTTCTTCGGGTAGGTGGCGCTGTCGGCGTCGAAGACCATCATGGCCTTGCCGTCTCCGAGATCGCCGGTGGCATTGGGATAGTCGTAGGTGGTCCACGATGTCGGGCCGGCCCGGTGCTGCATGTCGATCCACTTCTTGGTGAAGTCGATCGCCTTGTCGCTGTCCATCGCGGCGACCAGCTCCCGGCCGTTGAACGTGTAGTCCACCGCCCCTTCGCGGGTGTACTGCGTCATGAAGCCGGGGTGGATGGTGGCCCACGACTTGGAGCCGCGGGTGGAGATGCCGTAGCGGTTGGCCGAGCGATCGGTCAGGTCGACGGCCAGCTGGATGAAGTCGTCGAAGCGGTCCGGCAGCTTGGTGATGCCGTGTTGGTCGAAGTAGGCCTTGTTGTAGGCGACGACGTTGTTCTCGAAACCCCACGGGATCGCCCACTGGCCGCCGGTACCCAGCGGGTGTCCCAGGGTGAAGTCCCAGCGCGTGGAGGTGCGCAGGCCCTCGAAGATGTCCTCGAAGTCGTACTCGGCGCTGGTGGCCGAGGTGTTCTGCAACCACGGGTGCAGATCTTCGATCCAGCCCGGCGGACCGTACTGCCAGATGAAGTAGGCGCCCAGCATGAAGGCATCGTGTTTGCCTGAGCCACCGGCCAGTTCGGTGTTGAGTTTGGTGAAGTAGTCCGCCTCGGGCACCAGGTCGACGTTGACGGTGATCCCGGTGAGTTCGGTGAACTCGCCGAGCAACGGCTGGTAGGACTTCTGGTACGGATGCGGGGTCTGCAGGATGTTGATCGTCGAGCCGGCGGCCTTGCGCCAGTCGAACCCACCGTTGACCTCTGCCGCACCGTTGGGAAGGCTGGGTTTGCCGCCCACCCCGCATGCGCTCAGCAGCGGCAGGCTCGCCGCGGCGGCACCGGCTAGGCCCATGGCCGCCAACATGTTGCGCCGCGACAGCTGCGGCCCGGTGATTCTGCCCTGTGCAGTCATTGAACGGACGTCCTTGTTCTCAGGCGGGGATGAGGGAGACCTTCACGGACTCTGAGCCGCTGGCCACCAGGTCGAGGCCCTTCTGGAACTCGGTCAGCGGCAGTTGGTGGGTGCAGATCTGGTCCATCGGCAGCACCCCGGACTCGATCATCTTGATCGCGGCCGGCCAGCAGTACGGCCCGAGGTGCGCCCCGAGGACGTCCAGCTCCTTGTCGTCGCTGATGATGCTCCAGTCGACGGTGACGTCACTGCCGAACACGCCGTATTCCACGTAGCGGCCGAGCTTGCGTAATGCGTTGAGCCCCTGCGGAACCGCCGACGGGTGGCCGGTGCCTTCCAGATACACGTCGGCGCCGTAGCCGCCGGTGAGGTCGCGGATGATCGCCACCGGATCCTGCTCGGCGATGTTGATCGTGATGTCGGCCCCGCACTGCGCGGCCAGCTTCAGCTTGTCGGGGGCCATGTCGAGGGCGATGACGTGCATCGGGTTCTTCGCCCGGGCACCGGCCACCATGCCGAGTCCGATCGGGCCGCAGCCGGCGACCACCACGACGTCCTCGAACAGGATCTGGGCGCGTTCGACAGCGTGCAGTGAGCACGACAGGGGTTCGGCGAAGGCCGCATGGTGCGGGGCGACGTCGGGAGAAACCTTGTGCACCAGCGCTTCTGCGGGGTAGATCATGTAACTGGCCATGGCGCCCGGGGTACGCCGCTTGAAGCCGTACAGGTCGTGGGGCTGGCACATGTGGTATTGACCGCGCTTGCAAAACCGGCATTCCCAGCACGGCACGATCTGTTCGGAGACCACCCGGTCCCCCACCGCGATGTTCCAGCGTGCGGCGGCCACCTCGTCGAGTTCGACTACCCTGCCGACGAACTCGTGGCCGGGGATGACCATGGTCTCGGCCCAGGCCGGCCGACTCTCGTCGCCCCAGAACTTGGCCGCACCGTGGTAGCACTTCAGGTCGCTGGCGCAGATGCCCACCGCCTCGACCTTGACCAGGGCCTCACCCGGCTTGCGCTGGGGTACCGCGACCTCCTCGAGCCGATAGTCGTGCGGCCCGTGGCACACCACGGCCTGCATCTTCTCGGGAATCTGATCGGGCATCGACAGGGCTCCTCTCGGGGGGTCGGCAGCTCAACGGGTTTGACGATGGCCTACCCCGGTGTGGCTCCAGTCACACTAACGCGCTGCCGCACATATGTCCAGAACGAATGTTCAGCGATTCTATGGCCCGGAACAAATGTTCAGTGCCATACTCGTTGGCATGCCGAGGCCAGCCCAGCGCAGCAGCCTGACCGGCGTCGAGGGCTCCGCGTCCGACGTCGAGACCGGGCATTTCCCGCCGTCGCTGCTGTACGCGGCCGCCAAGCTCTACTACACCGAGGACGCCACCCAAGCCGAGGTCGCCGCGCAGCTGGGCACCAGCCGCGCCACCGTGAGCCGGCTGCTCGCCGAAGCCAAGCGGCAGGACATCGTGCGCATCGAGGTGGTGCCGCCCGATCAGGCCAGGACGGGTGACCTGGCCGACCGGCTGGCCCGCGCCCTGAGCCTGGCCAAGGTGTACCTGAGCCTGCCGTTGCCCAACCCCGGCCCGGGGCGCACCATCATCGACGTCATGGGCGGCGCCCTGGCTCCTGCTGTCGGACAGGCGCTGGCCGCGGCCGAATTGCTGCCCGGCGATGTCCTGCTCGTCTCATCGGGGCGCACGGCCTACGAAGTCGCCCAGTTCGAACTCACCGCGCTGCCCGGCGTCGTGGTCGCCCCCACCGTGGGCGGCAACGACCAGCCCGAGGAGTGGTATCAGACCAACGAGATCACCCGACTGGTGGCCAACCGCGTCAGCGGGCGCGCCAGCTACCTGTTCGCCCCGGCACTGCCGGGCCCGGACCTCTACCCGTCGCTGCTGCGCGATCCCAGCATCCAGCGGGTGCTGCACCTGTGGCCGCGAGCCCGCTGCGCACTGATGGGTGTCGGCGCGCCGCCGCTGATGCGTTCTGACATACCGCAATTCGTCCCCACCGGCTCGGACTCACTGCGTGCCGCAGTCGGTGACGTCTGTTCCCGCTTCTACGACCGGGCCGGCCAGCCGGTCGCATTCGAGGGCAGTGACCGGCTCATCGCCGTGGAACTCGAAGCGCTGCGCCATATTCCGGTGACGATCGCGGTAGCGGTCGGCACCGACAAGATCGAATCGATTATCGGCGGCGCCCGCGGCGGCTACTTCAACCAGCTCGTCACCGACCCGGGAACCGCGAGCGCCATTCTTGACAGCCCGAGCCTGCACACACCAGACGAGGAGCGTCCGTGACGACCATCGCCGATCCCGAGCACACCACCGCACTGCGCCTGGACGGCAAACGGGCGCTGATCACCGGCGCCACCAAGGGCATCGGCGCCGACATCGCCAGGACGTTCGCCGCCGCCGGCGCCACCCTGGTCCTGTCCGGGCGCGACCACGCCGAGCTCGACGCCGCCCGCACGGCACTGGCCGCCGACTTCGGCGTCGAGGTGGCCGTAGCGCCCATCGACCTGGCGGAACCGCAGGCGCCGGCCGAACTCGCCGCCCGCGCCGGTGCGGCCTTCGGCGGACTGGACATCCTGGTCAACAACGCCGGGATCTCCCACCCCGAAGCCGTTATCGCCACCGACCCCGCGCATTTCGACCAGACCATCGCGATCAACCTGCGGGCGCCGGCGCTGCTCGCCGCCGCGGTCGGCGCCGACATGGTGCGTCAGCACATCGCTGGCTCGATCATCACCGTCGCGTCCGCCGCGGCGCTGGCGCCGCTGCCCGAGCACTACGCCTACTGCGCGTCGAAGGCGGGGCTGGTGATGGCGACCAAGGTGCTGGCCCGCGAACTCGGCGCACACGGCATCCGCGCCAACTCGGTATGCCCTACGGTCGTGCTCACCGAGATGGGTCAGCGGGTGTGGGGCGAGGAGACCAAGGCTGCACCAATGCTGGCCCGGATCCCGTTGGGCCGGTTCGCCATTCCCCGGGACGTGTCCGAGACCGTGCTGTGGTTGGCGTCCGAAGCGGCCAGCATGATCTCCGGTGTCGACATCCCGGTCGACGGCGGCTACACGATGGGCTGAGCCGGCCCGTCCGAGGCGGCCAGCCGGTGCACCACGTCGCGGGTGCTCGGATACAGCTCGCACCAGGTGGCGTAGAGCTCGTTGTAGCGGGCGACGTTGGCGGGGTCGGGCTGGATCTCGCGGGCGATCCTGGCCCAGTCCGTGTCCGGTGGCACCAGGCCCACTCCGATCGCGGCCAGCAGCGCGTCTCCGTAGCTGGCGCCGATGGCCTGCTCGGGAACCAGCTGCGCCCGCCCCGTCACATCGCTGAGGGTCTGTGCCCAGATCGGGCTCCGCAGGCCGCCGCCGACCGCGACAGTCCGCGCGCCGGAATGGGCGTCGTCGAAGCGCTCCAGGATCTGCCGGATTCCGAACGAAATTCCTTCGTAGGCAGCGCGGAACAGGTGCCCACGGCCATGACGCAGGGTCAGCCCGGCGAACACCCCGCGGGCCTGCGGATCGAACACCGGGGTGCGTTCACCGGCCAGGTAGGGCAGCACCTGCAGCCCCTCGCTGCCCGGCGGAACGGCCTTGGCCTCGGCCATCAGCGTCTCGAAGGGCGCACCGCCGGTCACCGTCTGCAACCAGCTCATCAGGCTGCCCGCCGTCGACGTGCCCGCGGCCAGGGCCAAGGTGTCGCGTTCGACGCCGGCCGTCGTCCACAGCGCCGGATCGCTGTGGTACTCGTCGATGACCTGGACCAGGAACATCGTCGAGCCGTACATCAGCATCTGGTCGCCGGGATGGCGCACCCCCACCGAGAAGGCCTCCGAATAGGCGTCGACGGTGCCGGCGACCACCGGTGTACCGGCCGGGATTCCGGTGGCCGCGGCGGCTTCGGCGTGCACTTCACCGACGACGTCAGCAGGCCAGACCAACCGCGGCAGCGGCAGGTGCCCGCAGATCCGCGCCGCCCAGTCCCGATTCCAGTCGAACTCGCGGGTGGCATAGAGCGGGTCGCACTGGCTGGCGGTGTGGTGGTCGAGCACGTACTCGCCGGTGAGCTTCGCGGCGATGTAGGAGTTGGACCCGTACCAGCCGGCCGCCGCAGCGAACACGGCCGGTTCGTGCCGGCGTACCCACTCGATCTTGGGACCCACCGCCTGGCTGCTCAGCAGCGTCCCGGCTCGGTCCAAGATGGCTTTCTCGCCGAATTCCGCTGTCAGCAGCGCGATTTCCTCGGTTGCCCGGCTGTCGACGCCGTAGAGGATGGCTGGTCGCAGCGGGCGCAGACCGGCATCGCAGAGCACCAGGCAGGGGCCGACGCCGCTGACGCACATGGCGGCCAATCGTGCCCCCGCGGGCAGCCGCGCCATCAGCGCGGCCGAGATCCGGCACACCTCGTCCCACCACATCGCCTCGGCGTCCACCTCGGCCCAGCCGGGCCGCGGCAGGTTCATCGAGTGTGCGATGGTCTCGGATGCGATCACGATGCCCGAGGCGTCGACAAGGACGCCCTTGGTGCTCCCGGTCCCCATATCGATGCCGAGCAACAGGTCCACGATCGACAACCCTACGCGGGCTCACCCGCCCCGAACGGTCTACCGTGAGATTTGAAAACCGCCGTGATCAGATGAGGGGAAACCTGATGGACCTGTCGTGGTCGGCGCAGGATCAGCAGTTCCAGGATGAGGTGCGGGCCTTCCTCGACGAGAAGCTCACGCCGGACCTTCGCCAGGCGGGACGGCTGATGACCAGTGTCTACGCCGATCACGAGGCCAGCATGGCCTGGCAGGCGATCCTGCACGAGCGCGGTTGGGCGGCACCGGCCTGGCCGGTCGAGTACGGCGGCTGCGACTGGACGCTGACCCAGCACTACATCTTCAGCCGGGAGTCGACCCTGGCCGGGGCGCCGTCGCTGTCACCGATGGGCATCCGGATGGTGGCCCACGCGATCATCGCCTACGGCACGCCTGAGCAGAAGGACTACTTCCTGCCGCGCATCCTCACCGGTGAGGTGTTCTTCTGCCAGGGTTACTCCGAACCCGAGGCGGGCTCAGACCTGGCGGCGCTGTCGATGACAGCGGTGGACGACGGTACCGACCTGATCTGCACCGGCAGCAAGATCTGGACCACCCATGCCGGCGAAGCCAATTGGATCTTCGCGCTGGTGCGGACAGCGCGTTCGGCCAAGAAACAACAGGGCATCACCTTCGTCCTGATCGACATGACCTCACCCGGTATTGAGATCCGGCCGCTGGTGATGACCTCCGGCGAGAAGGTGCAGAACCAGATCTTCTTCGACGCTGTCCGAGTGCCCAAGGCGAATGTGATCGGCCAGATCGACGAGGGCTGGACGGTGGCCAAGTACCTGCTGGAATTCGAACGCGGGGGCGGTGCAACGGCACCGGCGCTGCAGGTGATGGCCGAGTCGATCGCCACCGCGGCCACCGAACAGCCAGGGCCCGCCGGGGGCGCACTGATCGACGACCCCGCCTTCGCCGCGAAACTCGCCGATGTCCGCATCCGCACCGAGGTGCTGGAGATCCTCGAATACCGGGTCCTGACAGCGGTTGCCGAAGGCCGCAACCCAGGCGCAGCGTCGTCGATGTTGAAGATCCTGTCCACCGAGCTCTCCCAGGCCATCACCGAACTGGCCATGGAAGCGGCGGGTCCGCGCGGGCGGGTGTACCAGCCGCACGGCACCCGACCCGGCGGCCCCGTCGCCGACTTCGAGCCACCCCCCGACGGCTACCTCAGCGGCCAGGCGTGGCAGGCGGTGGCGCCGCTGCGCTACTTCAACGATCGGGCCGGATCGATCTATGCCGGCAGCAACGAGATTCAGCGCAATATCCTGGCCAAGGCGACTCTGGGGCTGTAATGGACTTCAATCTGAGCAAGGAACAAGAACTCCTACGCGACGGCCTTGGCAAGTTCCTGGCTTCCCGCTACGACCTGGAGAAGAGCCGCACCGCGGCCAAGCTGGGTCCGGGCTGGCAACCAGAGGTCTGGCGTGGTTTCGCCGACGAACTGGGCATCCTCGGTGCCGCACTTCCCGAATCAGTCGGTGGAATCGGCGGGGGCCCGGTCGAACTCATGGTCATCGCCGAGGAATTGGGTCGGGCGCTGGTGATCGAGCCGTTCATCGACACCGTGGTGCTGGCGGCGGGACTTCTGCACCGGGCCGGCGGCCCGGCGGCAACGGCACTGCTGGAGCGCATCATCGAGGGCACCGCCATCGTCGCCCTCGCCGGCACCGAGGCCGATGATCACCAGGTCGCGACCCGAGCCGTCCGGGACGGATCGGATTGGGTGCTCACCGGCGCCAAGGCAGTCGTCGTCGCCGCACCGCTGGCCACCCACCTGCTCATCACCGCGCGCGGCGAAGGCGATGAACAGGAACGACTTTCGCTGTTCCTGACGGAATTCGACCCGGCCGCGCCGCCGCCGGGCGTGACCGTCCACAGCTACCGGACGATCGACGACCGGCGTGCCGCCGACCTGATGCTGGACGGGTTGCGGCTGCCCGCCGGGGCATTACTGGACGGCGACGCCCGGTCGTCGCTGGCCCAGGCTCGCGATGAGGGGGCGACCGCGGTATGCGCCGAAGCGGTCGGCGCCATGCGAAAGGTGCTCTCCGATACCGTCGAATACTGCAAGCAGCGCCAGCAGTTCGGTCAGCCGATCGGCAATTTCCAGGTTCTGCAACATCGCATGGTCGACATGTACATGGAACTCGAGCAGGCCGTCGCTGCGGAGTACCTCGCCGTGCTCAACCTGCAGGCCGAGCCGCATGTTCGCGCACGCGCGGTGTCGGCGGCCAAGGCCACGATCGGGCGGGCGGCACGGTTCGTCGGCCAGAACGCCGTCCAGCTGCACGGCGGTATGGGGATGACCGAGGAACTGGCCATCGGCCACTACTTCAAACGGCTCACCGCACTGCAGTACGAGTTCGGAACCACCGACTTCCACCGCGCGCGGTACGCGAAACTGACCCGACCCTAATATCTTTCGCCTTCCAGGCGGGCTAGCTCGAGCACGATGCTCCCCGCCGGAGCGAAAGTGACCTCCGCCTAGGCGCTGCGGAACGGGTTGGCGTGCAGGCGGCGAGACGTCGTTAGCCCAGTGACGCCAGCTGAGGGATCACCTCTTCACCGAGGCGGGCCACGTAGCCGACGGGATCCGAGATTCCGGTGAAGACACCGATGTTGACCATGTCGATACCGAGTGCGGCGTAGCTCTCCATGGCCCGCATGAACGCGGCCGGATCGGTGAACGGCTCGGTGCGATGACCAAGGCCGAGTGTCATACGGATCTCATCAGGATCACGTCCCGCGGCGTCGCAATGCCGGTGAAGGACATCGATCTTGTGCTTCAGCACCTCGGCATCCTCGGTGACGCTGTTCCATACGTCGGCGTAATGGGCGACCAGACGCAGCGTCTTCTTTTCACCGTCCCCGCCGATGACGATGGGTGGACGCCGGATCGGTTGGGGTTGGCAGATCGTCTCCGCGAGCTGGTAATGCCGTCCCTGGTAGGGGCCATCGTCGGCGCTCCACATCTGTGCGCAAATCTGGAGGGTCTCTTCGAGCATTTCAAATCGTTGCCCAAGCGGAGGGTAGGGCACACCGAGCCCCACATGCTCGCGCTCATACCATGCCGCACCGATGCCGAACATTGAACGTCCCTGCGACAGAACATCCAGCGTTGCAACAATTTTCGCAAGAATTCCGGGGTATCGGTAGGTCACCCCGGTCACCAACAGACTGAGGTCGATCTTCTCGGTCTCTGCGGCAAGAAAGCCCAGCGATGTATATCCCTCCAGGAACGGGTTTTCCGCCGGAGCATCGACGGCCTGCATCTGGAAGAAGTGATCGGCCAGCGTGAACAGCGTGGCACCAGCTTGTTCTGCAGTCCGAGCAACGGTCGCCAACGTCGGGCCCAGCTTCTCCGGGGCACCTGGAAGGAAGTCGACGAAGTGTATTCCTGTTTCCATGGTTAGGCCTGTCCTCTCATCGGGGTTGTACGTGGTCTCACGATCCATCAGCACTACCCGGCCGCCAGGCGGCGACCCTTTGTTCACCACTCCCGCGCAATTCGACGCGGACCCGTTCACGTCGGCGCCGAGGACCGCGCGTACTGCGGCTATCCCGTCGCCGTGTCCATCAGAGCCGATCTCCCAGACGACCGAGGAGCGGCGCTGCCTGGGCAAGGGCGCGCAGCTCGTCGTCGGTGAACTCCTCGGCGAGCACCTGTGCGAACAGTCGTGTTCGCGCATCCCGCTTGTGCCGCACAAGCTTCACACCCGAACTGGTCAGCGACATGACGATGCGCCGACCATCGCTGGGATCGGGTTGACGCTGCACCAGGCCTTGTGTTTCCAGAGCGGCGAGGGTGACCCTCATCGCCTGCGGACTGATCTGCTCGACGCGCGCCAGCTCGGCCGCCGAGGCAGGACCGCCCCGGTCCAGTCGCGAGAGAGCCGCACGCTCGGGCAAGGTGAGTTGACCGGGCACCTGGAGCCGCTTGATCCGGCGCACAATCAGGGCGATGTCGCGATACAGCTGCGCCCCTAGCTCGTTCACGTCGGGCGATTGGGCCATATAAACAACCTAGATTGCGCAATTATCATTGTCAATCCTGGATGATCCGGATTCCCAGTTCAAGACCGTGCGCGCGGTACGGCCGAGGATCCATGACTTTTCGTCTTCCGAGAGGGACGGACAGTCCCGGACGGCGAAGAGGCTCTCGCCATCGCGGTCGAGTCCATCAACTCCGATTGACAATCTATGTTGCGCAATTTAGGTTGTCAATTGTCGCGATGCCGGCGACGGTGACGTCACGAAACCCCTGTCCCCCAGGTGCACCCGAGTGGATCACCTGCACGCGGGCCAAGGCGTCGAGGACACGGAGGCGGGTCGCATGTTGCAGATCGGGGAAACGGGGCGCCGCAACGGCCCTCTTCCCACTACCAACGGCCTGCTGCCCTGCTCAGACTCGGTCCGGCTGCCATGACACCAGCCCGCCGCGGTGAGGACGGTAGCTCCGTCCGGGCGACCGATGAACATCGGCCGATGGCAGACCGGGTTCGCCGGTGGCTGAGTCCTGACGATGGGTTCGACCGCACGTTGATCGCACCCCTGGTGTCTGGTGCGGTGTTGAACCCGATCAACTCCACCATCGTGTCCGTTGCGCTGGTGCCGATCGGGGTCGCCTTCGGTGAGCCACCCGCGGCGACGGCATGGTTGATCTCAGCGCTGTACCTGGCTACCGCCGTCGGTCAGCCGGTCGTCGGCCGGCTGATCGATACTTTCGGACCGCGACGTCTGTTTCTTCCAGCGACAGCCCTCGTCGGCGTTGCCGGTCTCATCGGCACGGCGGCTCCGAACTTGACCGTGTTGATCGTGGCCCGGGCCGTCCTGGGATTCGGCACCTGCGCGGGTTACCCCGCCGCCATGCGCCTGATCCACGACGAAGCCGACCGCACAGGCAAGGACAGCCCCGCCGTAGTGCTGACCATCCTGGCAATCGCGACGCAGACCATCTCCGTGGTCGGTCCCGCACTGGGTGGGCTGCTGATTGGACTGGGCGGATGGCGAGCGACCCTGGCCGTCAACATCCCCTTCGCCGCGGTGGCCTTCGTACTCGGGTGGCGACGCTTACCCAGAGATCATCCTCGTGGTCGCAGCGGCGACAACAACCTCGACCTCGACATCGCTGGCATGGCCTTGTTCGCGGGCACGCTGGTCGCACTGTTGCTCTTCCTGATGAACCCCCATGCCAACTCCTGGTACTTGCTCGTCATCTGCGGCACCGCCGCAATCGGTTTCGTGGTGCGCGAACTACGCCACCACGACCCGTTCATCGACGTACGAGTACTAGGCGCCAACGTGCCACTCATGCTCACCTACGTTCGAACATTGTTGGCCTACGTCGTGTCCTACAGCGTGCTCTACGGCATCAGCCAGTGGCTGCAGGACGGACGCGGCCTGCCCGCCAGCCAGGCCGGCCTGGTGACGCTACCTGTGTTCGTCACCGGAATCGTCGTCTCCGCGGTCACCGGACGCCGCGAAGAGTTGCGCGGCAAACTGATCTTCGCTGCCCTCGGGCAGGTCGTCGCGTGTGCGCTGCTTCTGCTGCTGCACCCCGCCAGCCCAATATGGGTGCTCGTCGTGGTCATGCTGATCTTCGGCATCCCGCAGGGTTTGAACAGCATCGCGCTGCAGAACGCGGTCTATCGACAAGCCGACCCCGACGACATCGGGGCCGCCGCGGGTCTGCTGCGAACCTTCGGCTATCTCGGAGCCATCATCGCCTCCGCCGCCCAGGGCGGCTTCTACGGCCGACACGCCGACACCGTCGGAATGCACCACCTAGCCATGTTCCTCGTCGGTGTCAGCCTCGCGTTCCTTCTGATCAACGTGCTCGACCGGTCGCTGACGCGCACTACCAAGGCGGCTACCGACGGCCCATCAACACAACCCGGGAAGGGTAACCGCGTGACCCACCACCACCTCGATCTCGATCCGCGCCGCACCGCATTGCTCGTCATGGACTACCAGGGCGGCCTCGTCGACCGCCTCCCGGCAGCCCTGGCCTTGCTCGACCACGTCGCGACCGCCGTCCTCGTCGTCCGCGCGCGTGGCGGGCACATCGTCTGGGTCCGAATGGGATTCGACGACGACGAGTTCGATGCCATTCCACCCCTGAGCATCATGGCGCGTGCGGCAACACCGAACCGCCGCCTCGAGTTGCACGCCGACGCCGCGGCAACGCAGATTCACCACCGGCTCAGCCCACAGCCGGACGACATCACCGTCCGAAAGACCCGCGTCGGCGCCTTCAGCACCACCGACCTCGACCAGCGACTCAAAGCCCGCGCGATCACCACCGTCATCTTGGCTGGCATCAGCACCAGCGGCGTCGTGCTGAGTACGGTGCGTGAGGCGATGGACCTCGACTACGAGATCATCGTTCTCAACGACGCCTCCGCCGACCAGGACCCGGCCGTCCACGACTTCCTCACCGACGTGATCTTTCCCCGGCACACAGCCGTCATCGACGTCGCCGACCTTGGCGGCCTGTTCCCGGCAGAACCACGGCCGGCACCTGCTGCTGCCGAACACAACTGACACCATGACGATCCCGAGAAGGGCTCTTGCTCAGGCGATCCCGTGCGTAGCGGCAGCGACGATCGCGATGAGCTGCAGTCACAGTCCTACGCCGCCGGCACCGGTGCACAGCGCTCCGGACGCCCCCAGGCACAGCACTTTCACCCTGGACCCGAAGCGCACCGCGTTGTTGGTGATGGATATGCAACGGGCCGTCATCGGCATGGCCGGCCAACCCGCCCAAACAACGCTGATGAATACCGCCGCCGCTGAACGCGCCAGCCGACGCGCCGGGGTGAGCGTCATCTTCGTCGAGACCGCCTTCGCCCCGGGCTATCCCGAAGTGTCGCCGCGCAACAAGACCTTCGCCGGCATCCCCGGCACCGGAAAAATGATCGAGGGAAGTCCCGAATCCCGGCTGGACGATCAGATCGCTCCCGTCGGAGACGAACCCGTCATCGTCAAGCACGAAGTAGGCGCGCTCAGCGCTCCGGCGCTTCGGGCTCTGTTGCGCGCCAGAAACATCGACACTGTGGTGTTGACGGGCATCGCCACGAGCGGCGTCGTGACATCGACAGCCCTGGCCGCCGCCGACCTCGACTACCGGGTGATCGTGCTGGCCGACTGCGTCACGGACTCCGACCCGGAGGTCAACCGTGTTCTGCTGGACAAAGTACTGCCCATCGAGGCCGACGTCGTCGACTCCACTCAATACGCGCGCGCATTGAGTCAATGAGCACCGCAGATCACAGTAGTCGGCTGACCCGAAGAACCACCCGCGCTTGTCGGCTGTCTGGTTTGTCGGGTTACCCGAAACTAACTCGCCCCTAAGTCCTTTCGGCGGCGACCCGGGCGCGCTCGCGCATCGAGGCGACCACGCCGCCATCGTTGAGAATGTCGGTACCGGTGAGGTAACCGGCGCGGTCACCGGCGCAGAAGGCCAATAGCTGCGCCATTTCCTCGGCCGTTCCCCAGCGCGACACGGCAGCGTCGGCGACCATCGCGCCGGCACCGGCCTGCTCCTCCAGCCGGCCCATCTCGGTGTCGACCGACCCCGGGGAAACCGAGACGATGCGCAGCCCTCGCCCATTGAACCGTTCGGTCTGCGACGTGCTGTACCACCTGACGAAGGCCTTGCTGATGCTGTAGGCCAACCCCGAACGCATCGCCTCGCCGGCGATGTCGCAGGCCGCCTGCATCTCGGCGCGGAACCGGGATTGATCGGTGCCTGCCAGGTCGAAACACCTGGCCGGGACAAGTTCCTCGGGGACCAGATAGGACGCCATCGACGCGACGTTGACGATCGCGGCACCCGGGCCCGCCGAGGCGAAGAAGACCTCGTTGACGTTGAGCGTGCCGAGCGCATTGGTCGTCACGATGTAGTCGGCACTGCCCATGCTCGGACTGACGCCGGCGGTATGGATGACCGATGCGATCGGGCCGAGGTCGGTTGCCGTGGCGAACAGTCGCTCGACGGCAGCCCGGTCGGTGACGTCGCAATGGAGCGCGGTCGCGGTGATACCGAGATCGCCCAGCGCGGCCACGGCGGCGTCGAGCCGATCTTGTCTGACATCGCAGAGCACCAGTCGGTGATCTGCGCCGATGATCTTCGCAGTGGCCAGGCCCATGCCGCCGGCGCCGCCGGTGATTACCGAAACCCGAGTCATGCCCGGACGGTATACGGCCACGCGGGCACCGTTGTCAGCCAGGCCCGTCAGAAACTCGTCACCGCCATCCGCCTGACAATCCGGGCCCCGATGGCTTGACTGGAGTGTGGAAGGGAGTGTGCGCATGCTGAACAAGATCGCCGGCGTCGCGGCCCAGGTCGCCGAGGCCGGGGGCTCGATCGTCGGGATCCGGCACGGCACCGAGGAGGCGGCTTTCACCGTGGAACGTGAGTTCGACGGCGTGCAGCTCCGGCGGTATGGGCCGCGGGTGGCCGCCGAGACCACCGTCGCCACCGACGAGGAGTCCGCCCGTAACGAGGGTTTTCGCCGACTGGCTCGCTATATCTTCGGCGCCAACTCCGGCAAAGACACGATCGCGATGACCACCCCAGTGGCCCAACAACCCAGCGAGAAGATCGCGATGACCGCCCCGGTGGCCACCCAGCAGACCCCCTCCGGCGAATGGGTCATCCGGTTCTTCGTGCCCTCGAAGTACACCCTGGCGACGCTGCCCATCCCGAACGACGACCGGGTCCGGCTGGTGCCAGTGCCCGGCGAGACGGTGGCGGTGCTGCGGTTCAATGGATCGATCGAGCCGGAAGCGGTCGCGACGCGCACCAGGCAGCTGATAGAGACGTTGTATCGCAACGGTATTGAACCGGTCGGCAATCCGCTGGCCTGGTTCTACGACCCGCCATGGACGCTGCCGTTCTGTCGTCGCAACGAAGTTGTGGTGGGCGTGGCTGCGAATACGTGATTAGGTGAACGCATGGGCAAACACCCGCCCGAAAATGACCTGATGCCACACTTCGCGAACGTCCAGGCGCACTATGACCTGTCCGACGACTTCTTCCGGCTTTTCCTCGATCCCACCCAGACCTACAGTTGCGCCTATTTCGAGCGCGATGACATGACCCTGGAGCAGGCCCAGCTGGCCAAGATCGACCTGGCCCTGGGCAAGCTGGGCCTGCAGCCCGGCATGACACTGCTGGACGTCGGATGCGGCTGGGGCGCCACCATGTTGCGCGCCCTGGAGAACTACGACGTCAACGTCATCGGGCTGACCCTGAGCAAGAACCAGGCCGCCCACGTCCAGCAGCTCTTCGACGCATCGAACAGTGCACGCTCCACGCGAGTACTCCTGGAAGGCTGGGAACACTTCGACGAGCCTGTCGACCGCATCGTGTCTATCGGCGCGTTCGAGCACTTCGGGCATGAGCGCTACGCGAGCTTCTTCGCGAGGACCTTCGAGCTGCTGCCCGATGACGGCGTCACGCTGCTGCACACCATCACCGGGTTGCACCCGAAGGAGATGGCCGCCCGCGGCATGCCGCTGTCGTTCGAGTTCGCCCGCTTCGTGAAGTTCATGGTCACCGAAATCTTCCCGGGTGGCCGGTTGCCGTCTATTTCGATGGTCGAAGAGCGTGCTACCGCAGCGGGTTTCACGGTCACCCGGGTGCAGTCGCTGCAGCCGCATTACGCGCGAACCCTCGATCTGTGGGCGGCAGCGCTCGAGGCCGAGCGCGACCGGGCAATCGAGATTCAATCGGTCGAGGTCTACGACCGCTACATGAAGTACCTCACCGGTTGCGCCAACATGTTCCGCACCGGCTACATCGACGTCGATCAGTTCACCCTCGCGAAAGCTCCCTGACACCGGAGAGCCTGCTCGGGGAAACCGGAGATGTCACAATTCCGGTCGTGTTCACCCGTGCTGCCCAGGCATGGCTGGCCCCGGCGATCGTCCCGTATCGCGCCGGCTGGCTGCGGGCTGACGTGCTGGCCGGCCTCAGCACCGGCGCCGTCGTCATCCCGTTGGCGATGGCCTATGCCACTGTCGCGAACATGCCCGTCCAGATGGGCCTCTACACCTGCATCGTCCCGGTGGTGGTCTATACATTCATCGGCGGCTCACGGGTAGCCAGCATCAGCACCACGTCGACGGTGTCCACGCTGACCGCCTCGACGATGCTGGCCGGCGGGGTACTCATCGGATCCGAGGACCAGCGTGGCGACCTGGTGACGCTGACGGTGCTGGTGGGCCTGTTCTTGTTGATCGCCCGGGTGTTCCGGCTCGGCATGTTGGTTGACAACATCAGCGATATGACCTTGACCGGCATCAAGGTCGCCGTCGGGCTGACGGTCATGGCGGCGCAGTTACCCAAGCTGCTGGGCGTGCGACCACACCCCCACACGACCGGATTCTTCAGGGTGGCGTGGGCGGCGCTCTCCGACATCCCCCACGCCAGCCTCGCAACGGTGGCGGTGTCGGTCGTCTGCCTAGCCGTGCTGCTCGCGCTGGCACGGTTGGCCCCGCGGATTCCGGGACCGTTGGTGGTGATCGCCGGCGGGATCGCGGTGAGCAGTGTCGTGGCACTGCCCGCCCACGGTGTCGCGCTCATCCCAGCGGTGCCGTCCGGCTTCCCGGTGCCGGAGCTTCCACACCTCGACCATCACATCGTGCCGCTGTTGCCCGGTGCGCTGGCGATCGCGGTGATGGCGTTCCTCGAGAGCATTGCCGTGGCACGCACCTCCCGGCACCCCGGTGACCGACCGATCGAGCCGGACCGCGAACTGCTCGCGCTTGGCCTCGCGTCGGTCGCGGGCGCGTTCTTCCATTCATTACCGCCCGCCGGGGGGTTCGCACAGACCTCGGTGAACCTGCGTTCGGGTGCGCGAAGCCAGATCAGCGGCCTGGTGATGGTGGTGCTGGCGGTCCTGGTCGCGCTGTTCGTCGCGCCGATCCTGGACCTGCTGCCCCAGGCGGTGCTCGGTGCGGTCGTGGTCGTCGCGGTCACCCGCCTCGTCGACATCGCCGCCCTGCGCCGGCTCTACCGCCTCAATCCCCGCGAGTGCATCGGCGCCATCGGCGTCGCGGCAGTCGGGCTGGCGTTCGGGCTGATCCCCGCCGTGGTCGTCGCCGTGGCGGTCACCTTGCTCGTGGTGCTGCACGTGGTCAATTCGCCGCACGTGGTGCAGGTCGTGCGGCACGACAAGGGAGCCTGGGTCGAACGGCCGGAGAACGCCGAGCTGATCGCGGCCGATCCGCTGGTTCTGCGCTGCCTTGTCCCGCTGTACGCGGCCAACGTTCGCCCCAACATCGCCGCCATCCGCGACGCCGCGCTGCGGGAGCAACCGAAGCCGACGGCGGTGGTGCTGGATCTGGTGCGCCAGGCCGTCCTGGAATCGACCGTGCTGCATATTCTGGTCGACCTCGATCTTGAACTGTCCGGGGCCGGAATCCGCCTGATGTTCACCGCGCTACCCGAGCGCGCCCACCAGATGGTGCTTCGCACCGAGTGGTGGCATCAGGTCGAAGCGGACGGACGCTACCAACCCGACCTGGATGCGGCCGTCGAGGCCGTCGACCGGTTCTGAGTCAGGGCGTCGCCGGTCCGGCGGCGGGAGGCGCGACGGCCGAGGACCCGACCGGTCCGGTGGGGCCCGCCGCCATCCCGGGCGGCGGAGTGGCGTTGGCGTCGAGCGGACGCTGGGCGAGCAGAAGCAGCGCGTCGCTACCTGACACGTCCTGGGTGCGAATGGCGTGCCACAGGTCGCGCAGGTAGTTCAGCCGTCCCTCCGGCGGGGTGTCGGTGGTGCCCGGTGGCAGGTTGTCGGGGCTGGACAGATGCGGTACGGCGACCGGGGCCACCGCGGGCCCGGCCGCGATCGCCTGGGTACCGGTGTCGGCGGGCACCGCGGTCGGGGGCACCGGATCGACCGGAGCCGCCGGGTCGGCGAACGCCGCGGGCGCGCCCAGGAGCGCCACCGAAACCCCTGCCGCCGCCAGTCCCAGACAGATCCGGCTCGCCAGAGTGCCGATATGGGCGGGCGCGTACATCGTGATCTTCACGTCATGTCCTCCGCAGGTCAGCCACGGTGGCGTCCCCTGGGTCGACCGGTGAACGCCCTATACCGGTCATTCCGCTGACGAACCCGTTTTGTTACACCAGTCACATCTGCACCACAGCATCGGACCGCGTAACTTTGGCCAGGTCGTCGGCAGACCAGCAGATACCCAGCTTCACCGGACGTACGGCGCTCCTGCCCGCAGAACCTGGGATGGCGTTTGGTTCTGGTTTGATTGCGCTCCTCGGCCATACCCGTCGTGCGCGACACTTCTTTCAGACAATGGCGGCAACAAGACAATGGCGGCAACAAGTTGTTCGGGCGGGAGGTGTCCATGGTTGCGGAAGAGAGTCCATCACCGTCGCACGACGGCCAGGAGCCGACACCCGACGTGGTGGACGCGCGTTCGGACCAGGTCGGCTGGTTCCGCTTCTACTTCGACGACGAGCGTTGGGAGTGGTCGCCGGAGGTGCAGGCCATGCACGGCTATGAGCCGGGGACCGTCTCCCCCACCACCGAGTTGGTGTTGTCGCACAAACATCCCGACGACTACCTGCAAATCGTGACGACGCTGGACGACGTGCGCCAGCGCCATCAGGCGTTCAGCACCAGGCATCGCATCGTCGACACCGCCGGCCGGATCCATCACGTCATCGTGGTGGCCGACAAGCTGCAGGACCGGTCGGGCGCGGTGGTCGGCACCCACGGCTTCTACCTCGATATCACCCCCACCGAACACCAACAGCAAAGACAGCTCACCGAGGCCGTCGCCGAGATCGCCGAGAACCGCGCGACGATCGAGCAGGCCAAGGGCATGTTGATGGTGGTGTACGGCATCGACGCCGAGGCAGCGTTCGACCTGCTTCGGTGGCGGTCCCAGGAAGGCAACATCAAGCTGCGGCTGCTGGCCGAACGGGTGGTCGCCGACTTCGTCGCCCTCTCCCAGACCGATCCGGCGCCGGTGCGGTCGGCCTATGACAATCTGCTGCTGACCGCCGACCGGCGCCACGGCGCCGCATCCGAGGCACAGCCGAGCTGACACCGGGCGGGCTCTATGCTCCCGTGATGCTGCACATGCTGCGCGCGCGGCCGCTGATGTGGTTTTTCCTCCTGTCGTACGCGATCACCTGGCTGTTATGGGCGCCGCTGGTCCTCACCGGGGTCCCGGCGTTCTCCGCAACCACCCACACGCCGTCACTGGGCGCCCTGCCTGCGGTGGCGATCGGGGTCACCGGCACGGCGTTCGCCATGACCGCGCTCACCCAGGGCCGCCCCGGCGTCATGCGAATGCTGCGCCGCCTGATGTGGTGGCGAGTCGGGCTGGGCTGGTATGCGGTCGCGGTGCTCCTGATCCCGCTCGGCCAGATTCTCATCACCGCCGCGCTGGTGAGCCCGGACGCGTTGCGGGCGCTGAGCCCGTCGGCGCTGGCCCTGTACCCAGCCTCCTACCTCGCACATTTCATCTTCGGTCCGCTCTTCGAGGAGTCCGGGTGGCGCGGGTTTGCCCTGCCGCGCCTGCAGCACCGCTATGGGCCGCTACGGGGCTCGCTGTTGCTCGGCTTGTTGTGGAGCGGCTGGCACTTCTTCTTGTACATGCCGTCCTGGCTGCGGGCCGGACCGGTCGATGCGCTGATCTCCGCCGCCATTTTCGTGGTGTTCACCGTGAGCATCACCGTGCTGTTCACCTGGCTGTCGAACAACACGGCCGCGAGCCTGCTGCTGGCGATCCTGCTGCATGGATCGATCGACGGCACGGCGACCTATGTCCAGCGACTGGCCGACCGCGGCGTGATCAGCACCGATGCCGCCGCATTCAGCGCCCAGTTCGGGGTGTTGATCGTGTCCGTCCTGGTGGCGGGGGTGCTCCTGGTGTGGACCCGGGGCCGGCTTAGTTATCCGCGGTACCGCGCCGGCGCCGAGTCTCTGGACCTGCCCGGGAGAATGCAGACATGACCGATTTTCGTCTGGTGCTGGCTGCCGCGGCGGCCACGCTGATGGCCGCGCCACTGGCCGGCGCGGCCCCGGACGGCGGCGTACCGCCGGTGAGCCCCCAAGCCGCGGCGGCCGGCTTCGTCGACGTGCGCACGGTGGTCCCCGACGCGATCATCGACCTGCGCTACGCCACGGCCGACAATTTCGTCGGCGTCCCGCTGTATCCGCCAGATGCCCGCTGCCTGGTGCACGAGTCCATGGCGCCGGGCCTCGCGAAGGCGGCGGAGTCGTTGCGCGCCCAGGGCGAGGTATTGGTGTTCTGGGACTGCTATCGCCCCCATGACGTCCAGGTCCGGATGTTCGATGCGGTGCCCAACCCGGCGTGGGTGGCCAAGCCCGGGCCGTACGCGCGCAGCCACGAAGCCGGGCGTTCGGTGGACGTCACCATTGCCGAGCAGGGCCGGCTGATCGACATGGGCACCGATTTTGACGACTTCTCATCTCGTGCAAAGGCTTACGCCACCGACGGCGTCAGTACGGCGGCCCAGGCCAACCGGGACCGGCTACGCGCGGCGATGGCCGACGGCGGCCTTGCCGTGTACTCCGGGGAATGGTGGCATTTCGACGGGCCTGGGGCCGGGGTGCAGCGCCCGATCCTGGATGTGCCGGTCGACTAAGCCTTCCATCAGTTTGGCCTGTCTCGCCAGAGCAGCGGGGGTGGTCAGGTGGCTCATCATCAGGAACCCGACCGCGTCCATGCCGAGTTCTCTTGCCGCGCCTATATGTTCGGCACAGATGCGGCCTCGGTGCAATGCGTGGCTACCCGCACCAAGGCCGCCGAGGTCATGGTGTCGAGGTTGCCTGCGTGGGCGGGCAGGTAGCGTCCGCGGCGGCGAACACCATGTCGGCCGCCTCCTGGATCATGCCGGGGATCATCGTGCCCCGTTCTCCGCCTCGAGACGTTGCGCTGTGTCGTAGAGAGCCTGGCCGTGCATGGCCAACAGAGCGAGCAGGTCGACGCTGTCGCCGCTGACCTCCTTGGCGATGAACAGTCCGTCGGCCCCGGCGATCGCGTAGGTCGCCAGCTGTCGGACCTGCTCCTCGGTCAGGCCCGGCGCCAGATCTGCAAAACTGCGGGTAAGCGCTTGGAACGCCCGATCCCTGACCTGAACGAACATCGCCCTGGCCCGGGGTTCGACCGGCCGGCGCTCCAGGGCGAGCATCAGTCCCAGCCGCAGGAAATCCGGCGAGTCCATCACCGCCTTGGCGGTCCCCGTCGCAATCTCCATCAGGCGGTCGTAGGCGTCAACATCGCCGGGCAGCTGCCACACCTTCAGCCAATGCGCGAAGCTGCGCTCGATGACCGCAGCGATCAGGTCGTCCTTGTCCTTGAAATGCCAGTAGATCGAGCTGGCCGGAAGTCCGCACTTGGCACTGACCGCGCCGATGCTGGTTCCTTCGTATCCCCGTTCGGCGGCGATCTCGGTAGCCGCATCGAGGATCCGGTTCCGCGACAGCTCTCCGTCAGCGCGCCGTTGGCGCCGCTTGGGCTCGTCGTTCGCGTCCTTCATGGCCATCAGGTTCCCACCTCTTGACTCTGTAGCGATCGCTACATTAGCGTAGCGGTCACTACAGAACAAGTTTCCGGTCGACGTGGACCGCAACGATTGAGAGACAGCTATGAGTGATGCCCCGACGTATGACGTGGCCATCGTCGGATACGGCCCGGTGGGTGCCACCGCGGCCAACCTGCTGGGGCAGCGGGGACTCAACGTCGTTGTGATCGAACGTGATCCCGACATCTATTTCCGCGCCAGGGCAATTTCCACCGACGAAGAAGTACTCCGAATCTGGCAACAGGTCGGGCTGGCCGACCGTCTCAATGCCGATATGCAGCCCGGCGCGGGCGCCAACTTCGTCGATGTGGACGGCGTGCCGTTCGCCAAGCTCATGCCCGCCGACCGCGGCAACGGGCACCCGCCACAGCAGTTCATCTATCAGCCCGCGGTGGACAAGGTCCTGCGGGAAGGGGTGGACCGCTTCCCCAACGTCTCGATGCTGCTCGAGCACGAGTGCCTCCGCCTCATCCAGCGCGCCGACAGTGTCGAGTTGATGCTCGCCGACCTGACCAAGGACGAGTTCAAGCGAATCCGCGCCACCTACGTCATCGCCGCCGACGGCGGATCGAGTTCGATTCGCGCGCAGCTGGGCATCGGATTCAGTGGACGTACCTTCTCCGAGCGCTGGATAGTCATCGACACCAAGGTGCTCGAGGAGTGGCCTGACCACGACCAGTTGCGGTTCCACTGCAATCCCGCTCGCCCCACCGTCGACTGCCCCACCCCGCTGGGGCACCACCGCTGGGAGTTCCCGGTGCGCGACGAGGAGGACGAGAAAGATCTACTGACCGAGGACGCCATCTGGAATGTCCTGCGCTCGCAGGGAATCGACAAGTCGAATGTCGAGATCATCGGATTCGCGTGCTACAGCCACCATGTCCGGTTCGCCGACCGGTGGCGGGTCGGGCGGGTGTTTCTCGCCGGCGACGCGGCCCATGCGATGCCGCCGTGGATCGGCCAGGGCATGTGCGCCGGTGTCCGTGACGTCGCGAACCTGTGCTGGAAGATAGCCGCGGTTCTGACCGGCTCACTGCCGGAGTCTGTGCTCGACACCTATCAGGTCGAGCGGTTGCCGCACGTCAAAGAAGTCACGAGCCGAGCCGTGAAGACCGGCAAGCTCATCGTCGAACGCGATCCGGTGCGCGCCGCGCTACGCAATCACTTCTTCCGAACCGCCAGCAAGGTCCCCTATTTCATGACCTGGCTACGTGACCATCGCTGGATCCCCGACGCGCACTACGGCACCGGACTTCTGGCCGGCAACGGCAATGCCGCAACCGGCTGGCTCATCCCGCAGCCCTGGGTCATCGACGAGAACGGCGACCGGGTGCGCCTCGACGATGTCATCGGCGGCAGCTGGACGATCCTGCACACCGGCGCGGCAGCCCCCTGGCCCGCTTGGCGTTCCGCCGGAGTTCCGGTCGTCAGAATCGCCTCGGCGGGAAGCACACCCTCCCCCGATTGCGTCATCGATAGCGACGCAAGGCTCACCCGCTGGCTGCAGCGGAAGAAGGCCGCCGTGGTGGCCGTGCGACCCGACGGCTTCGTCTACGCCGCCGGCGGCGAGCAGACGCTCCCCCCGCCCCCGGCGGGATTCAAATCCCTGCACCCCGATACCGCCTCGCACCTCTATCCAGTGAAGGACCACGCATGACCGACGACATCAGGCCAGACCTAGGCCGAACAACGATCTACTCCGAGTACACCGTCCGCGCCAACGACGCCGACATTTTCCTGACCGACACCGGTGGAGACGGGCCGGCGATTGTCATGCTGCACGGCGGCGGCCCGGGCGCCTCGGGAGTCTCGAACTACTCGCGCAATATCGATGCGCTGGCCCAGTCCTACCGGGTCATCGTTCCCGACATGCCCGGCTACGGTCGCTCGGACAAGCACGTCGACCACAGCGATCCCTTCGGCTACCTCGCCGACAAGATCCGCGGCCTTCTCGACGAATTAGGCATCCAGACAGCGCATCTCATCGGCAACTCCTACGGCGGCGCTGCCGCGCTGCGGCTCGCACTGGACACCCCACAGCGCGCAGGCAAGTTGGTGCTCATGGGTCCGGGCGGCATCGGCACCACCCGCGGTCTGCCCACCGACGGCCTCAAAAGCCTGCTGTCCTACTACGGCGGTGACGGGCCCAGCCGCGACAAGCTCGCGACGTTCATCCGTGCCTATCTGGTCTACGACGGCGCCGCGGTCCCCGACGATCTCATCGACCTGCGCTACCAGGCGTCGATCGATCCGGAGGTGGTGGCCAACCCGCCGCTGCAGCGGCCCGCCGGGTTGCGCACGCTGTGGCGAATGGACCTCACCCGTGACCGGAGACTCAAGAACCTGCCCAACCCGACGCTGGTGCTGTGGGGGCGCGACGACAAGGTCAACCGCCCGTCCGGCGGCCCGCTGCTGCTCAGCCTGATGCCCAACGCCGAGCTGGTCATGACCTCGCACACCGGGCACTGGATGCAGTGGGAACGCGCCGATCTGTTCAACCAGCTCGTCGCGGACTTCCTGGCGCCCGACTCGCGGTTGGCACGGTCATGACGACCGACGTCTTCGGCAAGGTACACCTCGGCTACGTCGTGATCGAGACCGAGAAGTTCGCCGAGTGGAAGCGTTTCGGGCGCGACGCCATCGGCATGCACCTCGACGAGACGCTGCCCGGGGTCATGCGGTTCCGGCTGGACGACAACGAATGCCGCTTCCTGCTGCAGCGAGGTCCGGCCGAGGACGTCACGGCACTGGGCTGGGAGCTCGACGACCACGACACCTTCGACACCATCGAAGCGCGTATTCGCAGCCACGGGGTGCCGGTCAGCGCAGGATCCTCGGAGGAAGTCGCCTTGCGCGGTGTGGAGCGGCTCGTCCGGTTCCCAGGACCCAACGGCCTGGTCCAGGAGATGTACGTTGCCGCCCGCCATGGTTCGCATCCATTGCAATTGGTGGCCGCCGGCGGGTTCGTCACCGGCGAGAGCGGTATGGGCCACGTCGCTATCGCCACCAAACAGCCGCACCAGATGCGCGGCTACTACACCACCGTTTTCGACGCTCGGCTGTCCGACTACATCGACGAGACGATCAGCGGCCTGAAGTTCAAGATCCGATTCCTGCGGGTCAACGAACGCCACCACACCGTGGCGATCGCGTCAGTGAACCGACTGCCGATCAATCCGATTCGGACCAGGATCCAGCACCTCAACATCCAGGTCGCCGAACTCGATGACATGACAGCGTCCTATCAGCGGGTCAGAGATCTCGGATTTCAGCTGGCCCTTTCGGTCGGCCAGCACACCAACGACAAAGAACTGTCCTACTACGCGATGACACCGTCGGGATTCGAGTGGGAAGTCGGCTGGAATCCGATCGTCGTCGACGAAACCACCTGGGAGCCATCCACTCACCAAGGCATCAGCATCTGGGGCCACACCCCGGAGGGGCAGACGATCATCGAGTTGTTCGACCGGTTCAAGTCCGGGACGCGGTCGGTGCTACATCCCGAGGACAGCGTCGCGGCGCTCGCCGGCGCCGGCATCGCCGACGGCTAGCGAGCCGGCCCCGCACCGGATGATGCGCGCCGTGTCCCGATCAACTCCCGCTGAGCACGGGTTAAGCGTTGGCGCGTTCCAGAAACGGCAGCATGAGATCGGCAAACCGCGCGGGGCATTCGATCTGCGGCATGTGGCCGACCCCGTTGAGCAGGTGGGCCTCGGCGTGCGGATAGACCCGCATCGCCTCACCGATGTGCTTGGCGGGCAGGATACGGTCGCGGGTGCCCCACATGATCAGGGTGGGCCGCGGTGTTTGGGTGACGGCGGCGGCGAGCTCGCGGCGCCAGTGTGGCTTCACGCCGCGGGGTGTCCCGAGTGCGAGTGCGGTCTCGCGCAGGTTCGCGCCGGCTCCGGGTTGTGCACCC
Source organism: Mycolicibacterium sp. CH28 (assembly GCF_004745805.1). Classification (GTDB taxonomy): domain Bacteria; phylum Actinomycetota; class Actinomycetes; order Mycobacteriales; family Mycobacteriaceae; genus Mycobacterium. The sequence goes on from NZ_SRLQ01000017.1 coordinate 178,791, forward strand.
ACGGCGACCGCGTGGTCGATGCGTGCCTTGGTTGCCACCGACTTGTCGGCGTGAATGGCGCGCTCGAACAGCACGGCATTCAATCGGGTGGGCCGACGGATACTCAGCGGCCCGAGGACCGGAATGGTGAGCATCCGCAGCAGCGGGGTGACCTCACTGCCGAAGCCGGCACTGTTGATCAGGGCCAGGCTCGCCACCCGCTCGGGTCGCGACGCCAACAGCTGCTGAGCGATTGCGCCGCCCAGCGAGTTACCGACCACATGTACCGGCCTGGTCTCGCCGACAACGTCGAGAGTGGCGGCGACACCGTCGGCCAGACCGGCCAGCGTGATGGCCTCCCGGGGGCGCTCGGAGAACCCGAATCCCGGGACGTCGAGAGCGATCACCCGATACGACCTCGCCAGCGCCTCGTACTGCGGCGACCAATCCTCCATGCTGCGGCCGATACCGTGCACCAGCAGCACCGGCGGGTTGCCCGGGTCACCGTCTAGGCGTACGCGCGTACGCCTACCGTCCACCTCGACGAAGGCGGGCCGGCTCATGCCGACGCCAGCCCCGAAACCGCCTTCGCCGCAACGGCAGTACCGAAGCGCAGCGCCGGGTCGTCGACCGGGCCCTTGCGCAACCGGGCGTGATCCGACCAGTAGTCCATCTCGATGGTCCAGGGGCCGCTCGTGCCCTGCTGCGGGAAGTCGTCGATCGCGCGCATGATGTAGCCGGCCGGGAAGTCCAGCATCGGACGCGTGGGCATGGTCGGATCGTCGACCACCGGCACGACCGTGCTGTACCCGTGCTGGTCCATATACCCCAACATCCGGCACAGGTGGTCGCAGACCAGATCCACCTTCAGCGTCCACGACGAGTTGGTGTAGCCGAACGCGAAGGCGAGATTCGGGATGCCCGAGAGCATGAAGCTCTTGTAGACCAGCGACTGATGCGGGTCCTTGGCCTGCCCGTCCACGGAGACCTGGATTCCACCGAACGGGAGCAGCTTCAGCCCGGTTGCGGTGACGATGACGTCGGCCTTCAACTCTCGGCCCGACTCCAGCAGGATGCCGGTCTTGGTGAAGCGCACGATCTTGTCGGTGACCACCGACGCCTTGCCCTGGGAGATGGCACGGAACAGATCCGCATCGGGCACCGCGCACAGCCGCTGGTCCCACGGGTTGTACTTCGGGTTGAAGTGGGTATCGACGTCGTAGCCTTCGGGCAGCGCCTTGACGTTGATCGTGTGAATGATGCGGCGTGCCAGCTTGGGGTGGCGCTGGCACAAGTTATAGATGAACCGCCCCTTGCCGATGTTGAATCGGCGCGTCGCGGCGTAGGCCGCCTTGGCGGGCAACACCTTTCGCAGCCCGTTAGCGATCGGGTCCTTGCGCGGCAGCGGCATGACGTAGGACGGCGATCGCTGCAGCATCGTGACGTGCCCAGCGGCGTCGGCCATCGCCGGGATCAGCGTCACTGCGGTGGCGCCACTACCGATGACCACGACGTTCTTGCCGGTGTAGTCAAGGTCTTCGGGCCAGGACTGCGGGTGCACGACCACACCCTCGAAGTCCTCCTGGCCCTCGAAGTGCGGCGTGTAGCCGCCGGCGTAGTCGTAGTACCCGGTGGCGCCGAACAACCAGTCGCAGGTGACATCCCACTGCTGACCGTCCCGTTCCAGGGTGACCGTCCACTGCGCGGTCCGCGAGTCGAAGTCGGCCCGCAACACCTTGTGGTGCAGATAGAGCCGGCGCGCCAGGTCGTCCTCGTCGACGACCTCGTGCAGGTAGTCGAGGATCTCGTGCGCGTCGGCGATGGCGTTGTCACTGGTCCAGGGCTTGAACTCGTAGCCGAAGGTGTGCAGGTCGGAATCCGACCGGATACCCGGGTATCGGAACAGGTCCCAGGTGCCGCCAATGGTGTCGCGGCTGTCGACGATGGCGAAGGTCTTGCCCGGCTGCCTGGTCGCCAGGTGATGCCCCAGTCCGATGCCGGAAATACCGGCACCGACGATCAGCACATCGACGTGACCGCTCAGCGGCTGGGTCGGGCGGGCGTGGTTGAGCGAGTTCACGGTCATCGGGCACTCTCCGGATCGAGCAATAGAACTGTAACGCGACTAGTGTTATAGTTTTGCGGACGGCTGTCAAGACTTTGCTGAGGAGGTGTTCGATGACCACTGTTTCGGCTCCGCGTCGCGCCCCAGTCCAGGCCCGCAGCAAGCAGACCGTGGCACGCATCCTCGAGGCGGCCGCAGCGATCGCCGACGAACAGGGTGTCGACGCCGCGACCACCCGCGCGATCGCCGACCGCGCCGGGGTCGCCTACCCCTCCCTCTACCGCTTCTTCGCCGACCGCGACGCGGTGCTCGACGAGCTGATGAAGCTGCACTGCGCCGAGATCGACGCCCGGTGCGTGGCTGCCGAGCAAATCTGGACCATCACCTCGATCGCCGAACTGCTCAACAACGAGATGGACCTGCACGTCGACTACTACCGCAGGCACCCCAGCGCCGCCGGGCTGTGGATGGGCGGGCGCGCCTCCCCCGCCGTTGCCAAACACGTTCACATGCGGATGCAGACCCTGGCCGACCGGCTGCACAACATCCTCGTCGAGGCCGGGCTGATCCCCCGCGACACCGACCCACGCAACATGCTGGTCGCCGTCGAGATGGCCGACCGAATACTGGAGCTGTCCTATCGCGACGACGTCGACTTCGACGAGGACATCCTGAGCATCGGCCGTTCGGCGCTGATCGCCTTCGGCGAGGCATTGGCCAACGGCCGGCACGCCTGAGAGCCGTGGTCCCGATAAAGCTAGCGGGCTAGCTCCGGCGCCGTGGTGCGACGCCGGGTGGCACCCCACAGACCGACGCCGATGCCCACGACCGCGCCGCCGAGACCGATAACCTGCTGACCCCGGGTGAGCTCGCGGTGCACACTCATACCGCCCACCAGGTCGGCGGCATCGGCGCCGCCCGAGGCCAAGAACCAGCCTCGGGTGTCGCGCCCCCGAAGGCTCGCCGACACCAGCAGGCCACCGATCAGGGCATCGCGATAGCCCATCGACCTCAGCAGCAACCGCGCGGACGGCCCCGGATCGTTGGGTGCGCCCCAGAGCTTGTTGGCGCGCAGTGGGTCGGCGAGGAACTGGATCCCCGAGGCCAGTCGGATGCTGCCCGCGACGAGCGCGGCGCGGTCGACAGCCATGCCTAGAGGGTCGCCGTGAACGGGCCGAGGATCTGGCACGGCGGGGAGGCCGGCTGCAGGGCCCAGGCCGCGCATCCGCGTCCGGTGGCAATGTAGGTGGTGCCCGGGTGATAGGGCACCGAGATCGTGGCAGGATCTGCACCGCGCGCCTGCGAGCACTGGATCACCGAGTCCTTGACCAACGGCTGGATACAGGCGACCGCTGAGTACGGGCCTGCGGCGGCGCCGCACCCGGCGATCACCGCCGTGGAACTGACGGTGTCGCCGGAGACCTCAGGCGGGGACAAGGTATAGGTACACGGCGCATCGGGGCCGGCGTGCGCCGTGCCCCCGCCGACGGCGCTGCCCAGCGCCGCCATACAGACCGCCGACAACGTCAGGACTGGCCGCTTCATTGCCGAATCGTAGAACAGCACGAGGCACGCGACGATGGCTTTAGACTCACGTCCATGGCTATACCTGCTGCAGTTTCCACAAGAGCTCTCGTGGCGGGCGCCGCCGTTGTCTGTGCCGCGGTCGCAGGCCTGGCCACCGCGCAGACCGCGACCGCCGACAGCGTGGGCTATCTCGTCAACGTGACCGTGCGACCCGGCTACAACTTCCCCAACCCCGACGCGGCGCTGTCCTACGGCTACGGCCTGTGCGACCAGATTGCCGCCGGAACTTCGTTCAACCAGTTGGTCAACACGGTGAAATCCGACTTCAACACCGGTGACGATTTCCAGGCGACATACCTGCTCAGCCAGGCATCGCAGGAGTTGTGTCCCGCCCAGATCTGGCAGCTACGGCAGTCCGCAGCGGGCTGGGTGCCCTCTCCGCAGTAAGGCCGTAGCCCGTCCGCGCAGTGGCAAGCCAATGGCGTCCTCAACAACCGGTCGCTCGACGGGGACCTCGGTTCAAACGGCTGAACCGTCCAGAGTCGCGCCGCTGCAGCGGGATTCACCGGCGGGGCGGCCAACCTCGACGTCATCAACCAGTGGTACGACGACCCGTCGACTTACGGGTCATGTCAGATTGCGCGAACACCGCGATCGGAGTGTGGTCGGAGACCAGCGTGGACCGCTCAGTGGCGGCGGTCTACGGCCAGCCCGCCTGAGATCAAGGCAGAATCCGCAGTCCCCACTGCGTCAGCAATGGGTGCACCAGCGTGAAGTACGTGGTGTAGTCGTCGCCGTCGGGTGAGGACATCAGGATTCCGACCGCGTCCTACTGTTCCGTCGGCGTTCTTCACGAAACCAGGGCTGCCGCTGTCACCTTGCGGGCTGCATACGCTGCCGTCATCGGCCCTGGGCCGCGAAGCCTGCGGTGCAACTGCCCTCGTTTCCATACCTGAGGTCGGGGGCTGCTCCGCAACGGCCGCCGACCCCATCCCGATGCGGGGTCGCTGGCAACCTCCGGTGCCCTCGAGGTGTCCCGGCAAGGGGGCGCCGCCGGGTGACGCGAGCAGGACTTCGTCGCAGGCCGGCCGGTGGATTAGCCGCAGCGGTCGGGAACATAATGGCCGTCTGGCAAATTTTCTTAGCGACGTATTACCGCTAGAGGGTCGCCACCTTAATATTCGGACCTAGGTTGAATCTCATGTTGATCGACGTTCGATGGCTTCAGTTCCTGCTGAAGCGCCCCGCACACAAGTAAGGCTGCGGCGCGCCCACCGCCGCAGCAGAGGCTGGCCGGCTGTCGCCGGGTCAGCCGACACTACGGCCTCCCCAACTCCGAATGTCATCTACCGACGACGATGCAGTCCTTGGCAGTCTGTCGAACAGTCAGTGCCCCATGGATATTCGTCAATCCAACAGATCGACTACCCCATCGTCGTGCTCGACGACGCTGCGGGGAGTAGAGCCGGTAGCTCGGCCGCCAGCTCAGTCGAGCGGGGCCACCAGGCGCCGTCCAGGTCCGGTCCCGGGCGGGGTCCGTCCGGACCCGAGCCGCAGCCGAAGTCGCGGCTCCCCAGGGCAGGTGAATGCCAGGAGCTCGCGTGGTGCGGATGCTGGGTAAGCCACCGCGACGATCACCACGGGCGGGCTGGCGTGGCCGTCCCGTTGGCCACCGGTGCGGCCGGTGCGGAGACAGTGATCGGTGGCTGTGGCTTCGGCTCGGCAGCGGCAACGCCTTCACGCGCTAGGAACGACCCCAGTTCGGCGATCGTGGACATCAGTGGCGCGGGGAAGACGACTGTGGTGTTCTTGTCGACGCCGAGCTCGACGAGGGTCTGCAAGTTGCGCAACTGCAGAGCCAACGGATGGGCCATCATCGTGTCCGAGGCGTCCCCCAACGCCGCCGCGGCGAGAGATTCGCCTTCAGCGTTGATTATCTTCGCGCGTTTCTCCCGCTCCGCCTCGGCCTGGCGCGCCATGGCCCGTTTCATGCTGTCGGGAAGTTGAATGTCTTTGAGCTCCACCAGCGTGACCAGCACGCCCCACTCGATGGTGATCACGTCGAGGATGCCACGGATGTCGAGGTTGATCTTGTCTGTCTCAGAGAGCGTCTCGTCCAGAGTGTGCTGGCCGACGACCTTCCGCAGTGTGGTCTGCGCAATTTGGTCGATCGCGGCATGCACGTTCTCGATCGCGACGACGGATTTCACCGCATCGACGACTTTGAAGTAGGCCACCGCAGACACGTCGACACTGACATTGTCGCGAGTGATGATTCCCTGGGACTGAATCGGCATCGTTACAATTCGCAGCGAGATCCGATGCAGCACATCAACAAACGGGATGATTACCCGCAATCCAGGTGCGCGCTGTCCGACCACCCGACCCAGCCGGAACAGCACACCAACCTCGTATTGTTTGACGATACGGACCGACATCGCCGCGCCCAACAGGCACAGGGCGACGAAAACCGCCAGTGCCGCAATCAGTGTGTTCATCGCCGTGCACCCCTCGTGTTGGCCGGCGAGGCACAGTGCGATCGAGCAGTCACGACAGTGCGCTTCTCACTGCGCCGTCGAGTTGGGACAGCCCCAGGATGGTGGCCAGCGCGGCGTCGACGGTGCGGGCAGCAGGCAGCGAATCGCGTGCGTCACAGATCCGCAGCAACCGGGACACAGCCGGGCCGGGCACCATCGCCCAGCCGATTCCCGCGCGTTCACAGCGGTCGGAGACCACCTCCAGCGCCAGCAAGCCTGCCGAACCGAAGAAATCCACGCCGCGAAGGTCGACGATGAGCCCGTGGCAACGCATCACATGCGCGCATGAATGTTCGCTCAGGACATCGGCGTTCGAGGCGTCCACGTCGCCGTAGACGCTGACGCCGGCTACCGAGGAAGTCAGCCAGCCACAGGCGACATTCGCCGAGTGAGCGCAGCGGACTGTGGAAATTGTCATGGTGATCCATTTCTGTACGATCACCGTCGACGTGCGGGCCCGAAGCGAACGCTCCGTGGGTTCGGCGGCGGACAGCCAAACTCATCCCGGACCAGTTGAAGTCCCAACCACAGATGACGCTACACCTTTTCAGTGGCTCCGACACCGCAAGTGCCGAGTGCCTCGGCCGGCGTTCGACCACGGTGTATAGCGGACTCCGGGCGGCCCATCTGGCCAGACCCATACCCGCGGTTCCGCGGCTCACCTAGGATGGCAATCAGCCTGCGGCGGGTGCGCCGTGGATACCTCGCACGGCCCGGTGCGGGTACGGGCACCGGCAGGATGTGAGCACAGGTATCGCCCATGACGGATTTCGCGAAGGACGGGCCCGGCTCGCTGGAGGATCCACCGAACTCGCTGTCGGCCAGCGCCGAGGCCGTCGACCTGCGAGCCGGCATCGACGGCCTTGCCGGTCTGGTCGCCGACGGCCTGGGATTACCCGAACTGCTTTCTGCCGTTGCAGGTTTCGCTGTTCACGCAATTCCCGGTGCTGACGGGGCCGGGGTGACATTGTTGCGAATGGACAGGGCCGACAACATGGTCGAGGCCTTGGCTGCGAGCGCTCCGTTTGTCGCCGAGATTGACGACCTCCAGTACCGGACCCTCCATGAGGGGCCGTGCATCACCGCTGCGCTCGAACGACGCACCGTTCGGTCCGGGTCGTTGGGCGGGGAGAAGATGTGGCCGCGGTTCGGCCCGCGGGTGGGCCGGCTCGGCGTGCACAGCGCGTTGTCGCTGCCATTGCTACTGCCCGGTCAGGTAGTCGGAGCCATCAACGTCTACGCCTACGGCAAGGACGTTTTCGACGACTACGCCGCCGAGCTCGGCGAGCTGTTCGCCAAACCCGCCGCCGTCGCGGTGCACAATGGCCAGGTGCTCGCCCAAGCTGTGGCGCTGACCGTCCAGTTGCAGACGGCTCTGTCCACCCGGCCGGTGATCGATCAGGCGATCGGCCTGATCCGGGGGCGTAGCGGGCGCAGCGCCGAGGAAGCGTTTGCGCAACTTCGGGCCATCAGCCAGGCCGAGCACCGCAAGTTGGCAGACGTGGCCCAGCGCATGGTCGATGAAGCCGTCCGCCGCGCCCGCGCCCGCAACAACCCGGACTGAATCGGGCTCTGCGTTGTCGAGTCCTCGCCGCCCTGGCCAACGAGCGTAGGTTGGTAGCCGAGGAAACACTCACCGGACGGGTCCTGACTCGCGTCCCGGCTTCCCCACCGTTAGGGCGACTTGCCCCGCTCGGCTCCAGCAGGTTTGATCCGCGCTCGGGAGCGCCGAGCGGAGCAGTATCACAATGACGATCGATGCCGGCTTGGCCCGGGATCTGCGGCTGCTCACCGCGGCACTCGACGAACCCGGCGCCGATATCGCCGTGAGTCTGCTCAGGTTGGCCGCCGACACCAAGGCGGCGGTACCGAGCTACCTCGGCCTGAGCGTGAGCGTGAGCGGCACCGATCCCCTGTTCACATTCACCGACCTCGCCGATGGTGCCAGCACGGGCACCATCGCCACGTCGCTGAGGCTGATGCTGCCGGGCGTTGGTGACGGAGCAGCCCCGTCGGTGGTGGCGCTAACCTTCTATGCCGGGTTGCCGGGAGCCTTCGTCGACCTCGCTGCCGATCTGGCCTGGCTGACCGCCCTCCCTCCGAGCGACTTTGTTCTCGACCAAAACACCACCACTCCGACCGATTCGCGCTGCGGTACACGCGTTGCGACGGCGTCAGTCGTCAACCAGGCCGTCGGCGTCCTGATTGGCCGCGGATTCTCCCCCGCGCAGGCCGATAGACAAATCGACACCCGAGCCGCCAATGCTGGCACCGACCGCCAAACCGCCGCCACGCTGATCATCGCCATGCTCGGCGACGGCGACGTCGGACCGGACGTCGGCAACTCGGCCGGGCTCAAGTGAAACTCCCGCCCCGGCAGAGCAAGTCACTAAAACACGCAGCTGACGTCGTCCGCGGAGTGGACGGCCATCCGGCAGTCCTCAGACCGCGCCTGCAAAGCGGTGACGATCTGCCCAGGTCCGTCGGCAAGCCCGTCATAGTGACTCCAATCGTGGAGAATCGTGCAGATCGCAGCGAGTGATTCGGCGGCTCAGACCGACAGTGACGGCTCATCCGGTGCGGACAGGCTCAGCACTGCGCCCGCAACGGCGGGCGAATCGCGGATCTTCGCCTCGAGTGCCCGCAAACGCACGGATAGCAGCGATTCGACGTCGTCACCGACGAGATCGACATCGCCGACGATCAACACCGAACGGGGCCCGACGACCTCCAAGCGAAGGTATGTCACGCGCGCCACCTCGGGCATGGCTAAAAGTTCTCCGAGGGCGGCGGCCCGCACCCGGGGGTCGACCTCCTCCCCGACCAGGAACCGTCGGTTGAGGTTGATCAAAACGACCGCGACCGCTCCGAGCAGCACTCCGATCAGGATCGATGCGATGCCATCAGGCGTCGACGACCCGGTTAGCTCACTTGCCACCAGGCCACCTGCGGCCAAAACCAGACCGACCAACGCCGCGGCGTCCTCGGCCACGACTGCGCGCAGCGCGGGGTCAGAGGTGGCAAGGACGTGCTCGATCAAATCCCGATGCATCGACTCGGCCTCGGGCTTGGACTGCCGAATCGACTGCGCAAACGAAACCGACTCCAAGACAAACGAAACCGCGAGCACCGCATACGCGACGAAGAAGTCACCGGCCGTGGCCGGTTCCAACAGCTCCTGAACACCACGCATGATCGAGACTGCGCCGCCGGCGGAAAGTAGCCCGAGTGCTGCAATTAGCGACCAGACGTAAGCCTCTTTCCCACTACCGATGGGGTGTTTGGCATCGGGCGGACGTCGAGAACGTCGGTTGGCGGTCATGAGAAAGATCTCGTTGCCGCTGTCCGCCCATGAATGCGCCGCCTCCGCCAGCATCGAGGCCGACCCCGTGAGCACAGCTGCAACCGATTTGGCCACCGCGACAAGCACGTTCATCAAGAACGCCACCAACACTGTCGTGGTGGTCGTCTTACTCGCGATTCCGGCTACGGGAAATAGATCGAATGATCTACGGCCAGTCGCGGGGCTACCGGCGCTCGTCGTTCAGTCCTTTGCCTCGTGTGGCGTGTTCAACGTCCGGTCCGCGCTCTGCGCTCGATACTGTGCAGGAACTCGTATTGCGTCGTGACGAGCTGATTCGCAAGCTCAAGGGCACCGCCAACGGGCGTCTGGCGCAGTGGGCGAACGGCCGTCCACAGTGGTGTCGGCGCCTTCGCTATTCTTGCCGTCCTTGGCCGTTTCAGAGGTCTGAGCCGTGGTCGCACTCCTCATTGTCCGAATGCGGACTGCCTCACCCATCGGTCCGCCTACTGCGACTGGAACCCGGGCACGGGTGTCGCCATGGCATCCAACCCACATATTCCAGCATCCGCGTTCATGCCGCCTCCCAACAGAGTCTTTTGACCCCGGGCCGGCCCCGTGGCGGGTGGGCGCTGGCTGCCGGGGTGTACCCATGGTGCGCCAGCCCAGCTAGTCGACCGGAACCTCGTGTGTCCAGACCCGAAAGCTCGTCAACGTGTTGGGGCCGAACGTATTGCTTAGCGCGACGTCGGCGGCATCACGCCCGCGCGCGATCAACACTCTGCCGATGCGCGGCGTGTTGTGGCGCGCATCGAAGGTATGCCATTGCCCGCCGAGGAACACTTCAAACCAGGCGGAGAAATCCATCGGATCGTCCGTCGGCGGCACACCGACGTCGCCGAGGTAGCCCGTGCAGTAGCGCGCGGGAATGTTCATGCACCGACAGAAAGCAATGGCAAGATGCGTAAAGTCGCGGCACACACCGATTCCGTCGTTGAACGCGTCCAGCGCCGTTCGCGTCTTGAGCGCGTACTCGTAACCGAAGGTGATGTGCTGGTGAACGTAGTCGCAGATCGCCTGGACGCGGACCCAGCCCGGTGGAACCTGCCCGAAAAGTTGCCATGCCGTCTCGGACAGCCGGTCAGTCTCGCAGTAGCGGCTCCCGAGCAGGAAGACGAGCGTCTCCTCGGGCAGGTCCGGCACCGGAATCTGTTGCGCGTCAGGAGCAATGGCATCGGGCAGACCAGAGTCGCGGACGAGCGCGTCGACCGACACACGCGTGCGTCCCGTGGGCGCAACGATACGAGTGCACCAGTTGCCGAAGCTGTCTCGATACGCTGCCATCGGGACGGGCGGGTCAATCACCAGGGCGTCACGGTCGATGAGATCGGATACGCGGGTGAAGTGGACGTTGAGGTTGAATATCATCGGTGTTGGTTGCGGGCAGTCGTAAATCATTTCGAAGCCGACATGAATTCTCACCGTCGGTCTCCGGTATCGGTTGCTGAGCCGGCGCACGGTCGACGGCCGTGAGTGAGGGAAAATGTTCTCATACCGCGCCTCCACAGGTCATGATGAAGGTGTCCATCGTGGTTCCGACCTCACCAACGCAGGTCGGGCAACTGGCGAAACACCTGACGCACGCCCTCACCCCACTCGTCGCTGAGGGTGGTGAAATACGGGTCCCCCTCGTCGAATCGCCGCCGCCGTCGTAGTTCGAGGGTGTCGCGCTCGTAGCAGATCAGGTCGATCGGCATGCCCACCGACAGGTTGCTACGCATGGTCGAATCGAAGGACACCAAAACGCATTTCGTGGCATCGGCAAGGGCAGTATCTGGGGTGATGACGCGGTCCAGAATCGGCTTTCCGTACTTGGTCTCCCCGGTCTGAAAGAATGGCGTGTCGAGCCCGGCTTCGATGAAGTTGCCTTCGGCATAGATCCGGAACAGGCGGACCGGCTCACCCCGGATCTGTCCGCCCACGATGAACGAGGCATTGAAGCGGATGTTGTTCTGTGCCAGGTATCCACTGTCACGCTTCTCGATATCACGCATCGCGTCGGCGACCAACCGCACAGCGTCGAACATAGTCCGGGCGCCCAGCAGATTCGTGGTCGCGGCGCCGTCCGCGCAACGCTGCGTCAACACGCTGATCACAGCTTGAGTTCCGGCCAGGTTTCCTGAACTCAGCAGGACGATGACGCGGTCGCCGGGCTGCTCGAATACCGTCATCTTGCAGAACTTGGCGAAATTGTCTACGCCGGCGTTCGTGCGGGAGTCGGAGGCGAAAATCATTCCCTTGTCGAGCATTACGCCGACACAGTAAGTCATCCGATGCGCCTTCTGGGCATTCAAGCCCCCGTTCGCGATACCACCCCACGCGAACTCCGAGCATACGCCTGCTCGGCGCGCACCGCAGTCGACGAGTTGGCGCTTGTACGATGCACTTCAATCTCCCAAGCGAATTTCCCGAGCGCATAGAGAACCGAGTGTCCGAGCCAACCGTTCAGTTCCGCCGGCTCGCCGAGCAGGTCGCCGACCAGCTGCGGCGGCGCATCCTGCTGGGTGAACTCGCCGACGGCAGCATCCTGCCCAAAGAGGACGAGCTCCTTCTCGAATTCCCGGTAAGCAAGCCCTCATTGCGCGAAGCCATGCGGATCTTGGAGGCAGAGGGTCTGTTGCGGGTGCGGCGCGGCAAGCTCGGTGGCGCGGTGGTGCGCCGGCCCGACGCCGCCAACGTCGCCTACACGATCGGCCTCGTGCTCGGGTCCCAGGACGTGAGCCTGTCCGACGTCGGCGGTGCACTTCGCCAGGTCGAGCCGGCGTGTGCGGCGCTGTGCGCGCAGCGCGCCGACCGCGACAGCACGGTCGTTCCGGTGTTGCGTCAACTGCATGCCGAGGCCGTGGACGCCGCCGACGACCTGGCGCGAGCCATCTCGGCCAGCCGGCGCTACCACGAAGCGCTGGTCGCGCTCTGCGGAAACCAGACGATGATCATCCTGGCCGGAGCCCTCGAGACACTGTGGTCGGCGCATGAGCAGGGGTGGTCGACGCGGGTGGGCGACCCCGGCGTGGTCCCGTTCGAGGAACGCCTGGCCGTCCTCGAAGAGCATCGACAGGTCATCGACGCCATCGAAGCGGGCGACGCCCGGCGCGCCCACGATCTGGCCGCCGCCCACCTGATCACCGCGCAGCACTACCCGGGGTCGGACGGCGTCGTCGACCCCGCGATGGTGCGTAACCGGGACCATTGACGCGCCGCGTTATTTTCATATGATTTGGTGATGGCTGTCGACGCCGCCACCACCAACGCCGAGGCGGCGCTCTACCGCGCCGCGGGCTGGTGGTCGGACACCACGCTGTCCGATTGTGTGCGCCGAAATGCCACATCGACCCCGGACAAGCCGGCCTACGCCGACGTCACCCTCGACGCGACGGATCGCGTGCTGACCTGGTCGGAGTTTGACGATGCCGCCACCAACCTCGGCGTGCAGCTCCAGCACCGGGGTGTGTCGCCCGGCGATCACGTGGCGGTATGGCACGGCGACAGCTCGCCAATCCACGTCCTGCTGGTCGCGATCGAGCGCTGCGGTGCGGTGGCCGTAGGGCTCGGAGCCCGCGCAGGGGTCCGCGAGGCAGCCCAAATCCTGCGCAGCGCCGGGCCGTCGCTCCTGGTCAGCGACGCCGACCGGCGACAGCAGGCCACCGAGGCTGCCGGCGACGCCGATCCGGCTCTGCGCACAGCGGTCCTCGATGACGTATCCGACGATCTCGTCATCGACACCACTCACCAACCCGGTGTCGCGCAGGGGCTGACCCGCATCGGGCCCGATGAGCCGTTCCTGATCAACTCGACATCCGGCACCACCGGCTTGCCCAAATGCGTTGTGCATAACCAGAATCGCTGGTACTACTTCCACCAGAAGGCCGTCGCCAACGGAGAACTCACCGCCGAGGACGTCATCCTCCCGGTCATCCCGACCCCGTTCGGCTTCGGGATCTGGACTTCCCACACCACACCCATCAACCTCGGGGCGACGACGGTGCGTATCGCCCGCTTCGACTCCGCGGCGACGTGTGCGGCCATCGAGCGCCACCGCGTCACCGTGCTGTGCTGTGTCAGCACCCAACTGATGATGATCGTGGCCAACCCGGCCTCCCGGGACTACGACCTGAGCAGCCTGCGGGTGGTGTTCACCGGCGGTGAGCCGCTGCCCTACACGCAGGCCGCGCAGTTCGAAGAGCTGACCGGGGCCACGATCCTGCAGTTCTACGGCTCCAACGAGACCGGCATGCTCAGTGCCACCACCACCGCCGACTCCCTGCACCATCGGCTGCGGACCGCGGGGCGCATCGTCCCCGAGATGCGGGTACGGCTGTTCAACGGCGACGAGGATGTGACGGATACCGGTCGCGGACAACCGGTTTGCCGCGGTCCGGCGACCAGCTTGGGATATCTGAGCGGCACCGATCACGACAAGCTGTACACACCGGACGGCTGGATGCGGATGGGTGACATCTGCGAGCTGGACTCCGACGGCTACCTGAGGCTCACCGGCCGCACGTCGGACTTCATCCTGCGCGGCGGCAAGAACATCAGCGCCGTGGAGGTCGAGGAGATGGTGGCCACTCATCCGGCGGTCGCGGTGGCCGCCGCCGTCGCGATGCCCGACCATGTCTTCGGGGAGCGGGTCTGCGTGTTCGCCGAACTCAGAAATACCGGCGATACCCTCGATCTGCCTGCGCTTGCCAAACACCTTCTGGCACAGGGAATGTCGAAAGAACTGCTCCCGGAACGACTTGAGGTTCTCGATGAGCTGCCCCGCTCCTCCGGCGGCAAGATCGCCAAAGGCCAACTTCGCGAACATATTCGATCGATACTGGAGCGGACATGAGCACACCCGCAGCGCGCCGAGGCGGTCTGGATGTGTGGGCGCCGTCGGCGGTGCCGCCGATCGGGATCGATCTCACCGACGAGCAGAAGATGGCGGTGGCCTTCCGCCATCTCGCCTCGATCGGGTTCGCCGAGAACATGGCCGGGCACATCACCTGGCAACCCGACGGGCAGAGCCGGATGTACGTCAACCCGTGGGGACTGTGGTGGCAGGAGCTGACCGCATCCGACATCTGCGTCGTCGACCAGGACGGACACGTGGTCGCAGGCCGCTGGGATGTCACACCGGCCATCCACATCCACACCGAGATTCACCGACAACGCCCCGACGCCCGGGTGGTGATCCACAACCACCCCTACTACGTCAGTCTCATCGCGGCCCTCGGGATGTTGCCCGAGCTGGTGCACCAGACTGGATCCCTGTTCCTCGACGACATGTATCTGGTGGAAACCTATGACGGCGAGATCGACGCTCCCTGGCGCGCCGCGGAGCTCGCCGGCCAAATCGGCTCGGCCAATCTGGTGATCCTTGCCAACCACGGCGTCATCGCCACCGGCAACGATCTGGCCGCAGCGGTCTATCGGGCGGTGTCGATCGAGCGGGTGTGTCGGCTGGCGTACGACGTGCTGCTTACCGGGCGGACCCCGTCGCAGATGAACCGCGCGGACATGATCGGCATGCGGGCCTCACTGATCGAGCGCGCCGCCGACGTGTACTGGGCCGGCGCGGCACGGATGACCATCAAGGCCGACCGCAGCGTACTCGACTGAAGGAGTGTGACGATGGCGTCCATCGACGAGATGTCGGCGAACCTGAACTTCACCACCGCCAAGACCGGCGATGGTCGCTCGGTGACGTTCCTGCCCGAACCCGAACGGGCACTGCGCTATTACACCGTCATCTCCGTCGACGACCACATCGTCGAGCCGCCGGACACGTTCGAGGGCCGCGTTCCGCGCCGGTTCGCCGACCGGGCGCCGCGGGTCGTCGACACCGACGACGGCGGCCAGACCTGGATGTACGACGGGCAGTCGCTGCCCAACGTCGGGTTCAACGCGGTCGTCGGCCGGCCGGTGTCGGAGTACGGCTTCGAACCGACCCGATTCGACGAGATGCGCCGTGGGGCATGGGATATCCACGCCCGCATCAAGGACATGGACCTCAACGGGGTCTACGCGTCGCTGAACTTCCCGTCGTTCCTGCCCGGGTTCGCCGGTCAGCGGCTCCAGCAGGTGACCACCGACCGCGAGCTCGCGATGGCCTCGGTGCGGGCCTGGAACGACTGGCACCTCGAGGCGTGGGCCGGGCCCTACCCTGACCGGATCATCCCCTGTCAGCTGCCCTGGCTGCTGGACCCCGAGGTAGGCGCGAAGATGATCTACGAGAACGCCGAGCGCGGGTTCCATGCGGTGACGTTCAGTGAGAACCCAGCGATGCTGGGCCTGCCCACCATCCATTCGGGCTACTGGGAACCAGTCATGGCCGCCTGCGCGGACACCGGCACGGTGGTCAACCTGCATATCGGGTCTTCGGGCACCTCACCGTCGACCACCGACGACGCACCACCAGACGTCCAGGGCGTGCTGTTCTTCGCCTATGCCATCACCGCTGCGGTCGACTGGCTCTACTCGGGTGTGTGCAGCCGGCATCCGGAACTGAAGATCTGCCTGTCCGAGGGCGGAATAGGCTGGGTGGCAGGTCTTCTCGATCGGCTGGACCACATGCTGAGCTATCACGAGATGTACGGCACGTGGAAGGATCTGGGCGAGACACTGACGCCGGCAGAGGTGTTCACGCGTAACTTCTGGTTCTGCGCCGTGGAAGACCAGTCCTCGTTCGTCCAATACCGGCGCATCGGCGAAGACAACATTCTCCTGGAGGCCGACTATCCGCACTGCGACTCAACCTGGCCGCACACCCAGCGCACCATTCGCGAGCAGATCAGCGGGCTACCCGATGAGATCATCCGAAAAGTGACCTGGGAGAACGCGTCCCGCCTCTACCAGCATCCCGTTCCGGCGGCTGTCCAGCTGGATCCAGACGCGTACTGACCGCAGGCTCATTCGCCGGGCTGAGCAGCCTCCGACGCGGGTGAACACGCCGTGTCTCGCAGCTGCCCGAGGACGCGTACCACGACCTGGGACGCCAGCCACAATGCCACCAGGTCGTCGTGGGCCAGTGTGGGCAACAGCGTCTCGATGCGCTGGCGGCGAATATCGCTGCGCCCTTCCCAAAGCCGTCGGCCCTCCTCGCCCAGCATGACCAGCGACGCCCGGCCGTCCTGGGGATCACTCCAGCGTTCGACCAAGCATTGGCGTTCCATGCGCTGCACCAACTGCGTCATCCCCGACTGGCTGGCCCCCTCGGCCGACGCCAGCGCGGTCAACCGCATCGGGCCTTCCCGGTACAGCCGGTTGAGCACAAGAGCCGCACTGGCGCTGAGGCCCTCGCGGTCGATCAGGTACCGCCACGTCAGATCCGTCGTGAGGTCGATCATCTCGGATACGGCCTGAGCGCCGTCGGCGACTGCTCGTTCCATGCTGGCTTTATATCACTAACACGATTTATCGCCGTCGCAATCGGCCGGCGCAGACCTACCCCATCCTGCCCACTATGCGCCTGGTTAGCGGGTTTTTGCTCGACCGTCAATGGCTCACAGCAGGTTCACACCAGTTGAGCAGTCCATTCTGCATACGATATAAATCGCGTCATGGCCGTGCAGGTTTTACTGCGGGGGATTCCGTCGGGCGTGAGCCGGTGAGCCGGAGTTCGAAGGGAAAGGCCCTTCTCGAGCGTGGCTGGCTGCCGCTGGTCACCGTCATGGCCGTGGGTTTGGCGGCGGTGTGCATGTGGAAGGTGCATCAGGCGTCGGCGCCGGGACCCGTCCTGGCCGTCAATCCTGCGCAAGCGCCCGAGGAGTTCGTGCCGAAACAACTGACCTACGAGTTGTTCGGCGATGTCGGAAGCGGAGGAATCCTCGACTACATCGATATCGACGGACATCCACACAGGGTCGACATCACCACGCTGCCGTGGTCGCACACCGAGACCACCACACTCACCGTGGTCTCCGGCAGTATCTCGGCGCAGGTACACGGCGGTCAGGTCGGCTGCCGAATGCTGGTGAACGGCGTTGTCCGCGATGAGCAGTCGGCGACTCGGCAGGACGCCGACGTCACCTGCCGGGTGAAGTCCGCATGAGCGCACACCGCGCGGGGCGGCCGTTCTTCGCCAGAACCGTCCGCCTTCTGGCCATCCCGATCATCGTCTTCTGGGGCTTGATCGCGGTCACGACGAACACCTTCATCCCGAAAGTGGAAGACGTGGCCGCCGAGTTGGCCGGCCCGATGATTCCCACCTACGCCCCATCGCAGGTCGCGATGCTGCGGATCGGCGAGAAGTTCCACGAGTCCACCTCGACTAGCTTGACCATGGTCGTGCTGGAGGCCGACCACCCCCTCGACGACGGCGATCACCGTTACTACGACGACTTGATGCGGCGGCTGAAGAGCGACACCGCACATGTGCAGTACGTCATGGACCTGTGGGGCAAGCCGATCACCGCGGCCGGAGCCCAGAGCGTCGACGGCAAGTCCACCTACGTGCTACTCCGGCTGGCTGGTGATATCGGCGAGATCCAGGCGAACCGGTCGGTCGATGCCGTGCGCAACATTGTCGCCAAGGACACCCCACCGCCAGGACTGAAGGTCTACGTCAGCGGCGCGGCGCCGCTCGCCTCGGACACCCTGTCCATCGCCAATGCGAGCCTGAACAACATCACGATCGTGACGATCATCCTCATCATCGTCATGCTGCTGCTGGTCTACCGCTCGCCCAGCGCGCTACTGGTTCCGCTGGCCAGTGTCCTGTTCGAAATGCTCATCGCAAAGGGAGTCGTCTCAACGCTCGGGCACTTCGGTGTCATCCCGCTCTCCTCGTTCGCGGTGAACATGGTCGTGTCACTGACCCTGGGCGCCGGTACCGACTACGGGATCTTCCTGCTCGGCCGCTACCACGAGGCCCGCCAGGCAGGCCAGACCCGGGATGACGCCTACTTCACCGCGTATCGCGGCGTCTCCCCCATCATCATCGGTTCGGGCCTGACCATCGCCGGCGCCGGTTTCTGTCTGAGCTTCGCGCGGTTGGACTACTTCCACACCATGGGGCCGGCCGTCGCGATCAGCATGCTGTTCACCATTGCAGCCGCCCTGACGCTCGGCCCGGCCATCTTGACGGTGGGCAGTCTCTTCGGCCTGTTCGATCCCAAGCGGCCCTCGCGGGGCCAGCTGTATCGGCGCATCGGCGCCAGCGTGGTGCGCTGGCCGGTGCCGATCCTGGCGGCCAGCTGCGCGATCGTGATGATCGGCGCGATCTTCGTGCCGACCTATCGGGTGAACTACGACGACCGTCAGTATCAGCCCACCAATGGCCTGGCCAACCAGGGTTTCCAGGCCTCGGACCGGCATTTCCCGCCGAGCAAGCTGTTTTCCGAGATGCTGATGGTGGAGTCGGATCACGACATGCGCAATTCCGCGGACTTCATCTCACTGGACCGCGTTGCCAAGGCCCTCATCCGCCTGCCGGGTGTTGCCATGGTGCAGAGCATCACCCGGCCGCTCGGCCGTCCGCTGGACCGCGCAACGATCCCCTACCTGTTCACCACCCAGGGCAGCGGAAGCGGCCAGCAGCTGCCTTTCAACCAGCAACAGAACGCCGACACCGACGAGCAGGCCCAGATCCAGGCGGACTCCGTGACGGTGCTGGCGAAGACGATCGAACTCACCCAGAAGATGTCGGACGAGTTGCACTCAACAGTGCTCACCATGGAGAACCTGCAGCAGGTCACCGACGACGTGAATGCGGACATCGCCAATCTCGACGACTTCATGCGACCGCTGAAGAATTACTTCTACTGGGAGCCGCACTGTTTCGATGTTCCGGTGTGCTGGGCGCTGCGGTCGTTGTTCGACGGTCTCGACGGGATCGATGCGCTCGACGCCCAGATCGCCAACGCCGTCACCGATCTGCAAGCCGTCGACCGCCTTCTGCCGCAACTGATCTCGCAGCTGAAGGTAATGATGGACAACACCCAGGCGTTACAGGCTGTGATCGTGCACTCCTACGGGCCGGCGCATCTGCAATCCACCCAGACCGACCAGACCTTCGACGACCTGATCAACGTGGGCAACGACTTCGACAAGTCCCGCAGCGACGACTACTTCTACATGCCCAGAGAAGCGTTCGACAACGACGATGTGAAAACCGGCATGCAGCTGATGATGTCGCCCGACGGTAAAGCGGCGCGATTCATCGTCACTCACGAGGGCAATGCCATGGGACCGGAGGGCATCGCGCACGTCGACTCGTTCCCCGATGCCATCAAGATCGCGCTGAAGGAAACCTCACTGGCGGGAGCCAAGATCTACATCGGCGGCGCGGGATCCAACAACAAGGACATCAAGCTCTACGCGGCCTCCGATCTGCTGATCGTGGCGATCGCCGCGTTCATCCTGATCTTCCTGATCATGTTGTTCCTCACGCGAAGCCTGATCGCCGCGTTGGTAATTCCGGGCACCGTGGCCTTCTCGTTCGCCGGCGCGTTCGGCCTTTCGGTCCTGGTGTGGCAGCACCTGATCGGGCTGCCCCTGCACTGGCTGGTACTGCCGATCACCTTCATCATCCTGGTGGCCGTCGGTTCGGACTACAACCTGCTGTTGATCGCCAGGGTCAAAGAAGAGATCGGCGCCGGATTACATACCGGCCTGATCCGCGCGCTCGGCAGCACCGGTGGAGTGGTGACATCGGCCGGTCTGGTCTTCGCTTTCACCATGCTCGCGATGCTGACCAGCGATCTGCGAACCATCGGCCAGGTGGGTTCCACCGTGTGCATCGGGCTGCTCCTGGACACCCTCGTGGTGCGGTCCTTCATCGTGCCGTGCCTGTTGCGGCTTCTCGGCCCGTGGTTCTGGTGGCCCACCCTGGTGCGCACCAGGCCGGTGCGCCGACCGTCGGTGCGGGTGGCGTCATGAGCGTGTGGGCGGTGCTGGCGATCATCGCGTTCGCGTTCGTGTTGATGTTCGCCGCAATCGCCGCCGTATTCGTCAGCCGGCTGGTACGCCGGCCCAGCCTGGCACTCAGCGACGAATTGAACGCCATTCCCGGGGTGTTGCGCAAGGTGCGCAAGAACGAACCGTTGACCGACGACGAGTTGACCCTTGCGCGGCAGTCGGTTTCGGATCGTGGGTCCTGGATGGCCCTGTGCATTCCATTGACCATCTTCAGCATCGGGTGCTTCTACGTGTTCGGCAGCCTCGAGCATCTGCATGGGGCGACCCCGTCCGAGCGCACGTTCCTGGGTGTGATTCCCATGGTGACGTCCACCAACCTCGGCATCCGGATGCTGCGGAGCGCGAGCCTGAAACGGCGGCTGCCGAAAGTGGCGGAGTAGCTCAGCTCTGGTGCTGGTCTAGCCAGTCGGCGATGGCCGCGACAGCATCCCGGTAGAAGATCCGGTAGGGACGGTCTGCGACGTACCCGATGTGGGGGGTGGCGATGGCGTTGTCGAGGGTCCGCAGCGGGTGAGCGTCCGGTAGCGGCTCGGTGTCGAACACGTCGAGCGCGGCCGCACCGATGACGCCCGAGCGCAACGCCTCCACCAGCGCCGCTTCATCGACGATCGGCCCACGAGATGTGTTGACCAGCAGCGCAGTTCGCTTCATCTGAGCCAGCTCCGGTGCACCGAGCAGCCCGGCAGAACGTCCACTGAGCTTCATGTGGATGGTCAGCACGTCCGACAGAGCGAACAAGTCGTCCTTGCCGACGTAGGTCGCGCCGACCTCGGCCGCCGCCTCCGGAGTGAGATTCTGGCTCCAGGCGATCACCTCCATACCGAAGGCCTGGCCGATCCTGGCGACCCGGGCGCCGATGCGCCCCAGGCCCAGGACACCGAGCACGCGACCGGAAAGCTCGCGGCCGACCGAGATCTGCCACCCCCCGTCGCGGACCGAGCGGCTCTCGGCGACCAAATGGCGGGATGCGGCCAGGATCAGCGCCCAGGTCAGCTCCACCGTCGATGCCACCGTGCCGCCGGTCGTCCCGACGTGGATGCCGCGCTCGGCGGCGGCGTCCATGTCGATGGAGGCATTGAACGGTCCGGTGGAGGCAATCATCCTCAGCCGCGGCAGGCGTTCGATGATGCTGCGCGGCAGGGGTGTTCGTTCCCGCATTACGAAGAGAACATCGAACGGCGCCAGCCGGGCGACCAGCTGGTCGGGATCGGAGATGTGATCGTTGAAGATGGTGATGTCGGCACGGTCGGATACCGCAGACCAGTCGGCCATCTTCAACGCGACGTCCTGGTAGTCGTCGAGCACCGCCACCTGCACCCGTGCCATCGCCGTCACGGCAGCTGTGCGATGAACTCGGCGGCGGTCATCGGCCGGGAGAACATCGGGTAGTCGTATTTCAGCGCGTTCTCGTGCTCCTCCACCGAGGTGGCGGCCACGCAGTCACTCAACGTGATGACCTGGTAGCCGTTCTCGTAGCCGCTGCGCATGGTCGACTCGACACAGCAGTTGGTCAAGAATCCGCCGAGGGCGATCGTCGTGATGCCCTTGCTGCGCAGAATGAAGTCCAGATTGGTGCTGGCAAACGTGTCCAGGCCGCGTTTGCCCTCGATGACGATGTCTCCATCGGCCGGCGCCACGTCGTCGACGATGGCCGCGCCCCAGGAGCCCTTGACAAAGGCGTTGCCGTCGACGACCCCCTTGAGGATCCCGTACGGATGTTTGGTGATCTCGCCGTAGCCCTCGGCGAAGGTGATCGGGGCGTGCATGACGGTCACCCCGGCATTGCGGGCTGCCGCCACGACCTCGCGGGTGTGGCCGAGCATGCCCGTCTTCTCCATCACCTCCGACACCGCCTCGTGCAGGACTCCCCCGTCGGTGGTGAAGTCGTTCTGATATTCGATCAGCACGACCGCGGTGGTCTTCGGGTCAATGTTCATGACCGCAGGCTAATCCGATCGGCGCAGGAATCAAGGTTCGGCGGTCCTGGTATCGCCACACGACGACGGCGACAGCTCGCCCAGCCACGCCCGGCACTGCCGGCAGCGTCGTCACGGCAGTCTGCGCGAGATTTCGCGGGCGCCCGCAATCACCTGCGCAGCAGCATGTTCGAGATTCTCCGGTGTCAATCGGTGAGTCAGGAAGCTGATGCTCAGGGCATAGCGGGGCGGCTCACCATTAGCAGTCGGTACGGCGGCAGCCACGCAGGTGAGTTCTTCGGCGGCTTCCTCACGGTCGACGGCGAAACCCTGCTCCCGGATCTCCTTGATCTCGGCCGCTAGCTTCTTCATCGACGTGATCGTGTGCGGGGTCAACGGGGGCAGCCCCCGGGAGGCCACGATGTCGCGCCAGACGCTGTCGGGCATCCCCGCCAGGAGCGCCTTGCCCAACGCCGAGGCATGCCAGGGATCGGACTGGCCCACGTCGCTGACCTTCTTGACCGCACGCCGCCCCTCGACAACTTCCAGGAGCACCACGCTGTTGTCCTTGTGGACGGCGAAGTTCACGGTTTCATTGAACTCGAGCACGAGTCGCTCCATGGTGGGCAGTATCGCGTCGGAGGGCACCTGGCCGGAGAACGCGCGCTGACCCAGTCGGAAGATCTCCCAGCCGAGACGGTACTGGGTGGCGTTGAACCGCTCGATGTATCCCAGCGACGACAGACTGTTCAAGTAGCGCAGCACGGTTGCCTCGCTAAGGCCTGTGCGCCTGGCGATTTCGGTGAGATTGCAGACCTCGCCGTCGGCAACCGCATCCAGGATGCGCGCAGTGCGTTCGACACCGATCAGGCTCGAGCTCTTTTCCGGCGGCGTCTCGGTTTTCACCCAGTGGAGGATACCAGTACCAGGTGATGGCGCCGCTACCGCGGCCCACCCTTCGCAGCGCTCCGTGTTGACAGGTGCCCACCCGTCTTTTAGATTTCATACAGCGCAACCGCTTATCAGTCAGTGAAATTTCTGTTTCAGATTCCACCAGCTCCTCGAGGAGATTTGATGTCCGCCGTAGCCGACAGCCGTTCACCGAAGATCGACGGGGCCAGCATTCTTGCTTCGCAAGGGTTCCTGCCCGCCGACGACTACTCGCTCGCCCCGTCCACGAAATCCTTCGACGACGGCGGCAAGTACCGGCTGGAGATCTCCGGCGTAGAACGGCTTTCGACGCTGACCGCCCTTCTCGACGAGGCCGACAAGCAGGACGTCTTCATCCACCGCATCGTCGCGTTCGGCGGTGGCACGACGCTGCTCAGCACAGGCGAGCTGCGTGACGTCGCGACCCTGGCCGCCGAGAACGACATCGAACTCATCGCCGTGCCGGGACCGCGGACCGGATGGGACCTTGGCCGGCAGGCCCTCAGCAGTGAAGGCCAGGCAGGCGGTCGCCGCGTGCGGGGTCTCGACAACGTCCGGTACCTGTTGGACGACTACCTGAGGATCTTCTCGACGGGCATCCGCGGAGCGCTGGTCTGGGACGAGGGCGTCCTCGACATCTTGAACAAGGCCCGCGACGCCGGGCAGATCCCCGCCGACGTCAAGTTCAAGATCTCGGTGTACGCCGGCCATGCGAATCCGGCCGCCATCAAGATCCTGCAGGAACTCGGCGCCGACAGCGTCAACCCGGTCGGTGACTTGAGTCGACCGATGCTCGGTGCCATCCGTCGGACGGTCGACCTACCACTCGACATCTGGGCCGAAACGTTCGAGTCGTTCGGTGGCATGAACCGGCTGTGGGAAGCCGGTGATATCGCCCGCGTCGCTGGCCCGGTCTACTTCAAGATCGAGCCGGGCGAATCCGAAGCCGTCATGTACAACGGCTGGGTTCGGCCCGAGTTCCACGAAGAGCTCGTCCGGCACAAGGTGCGCCACGCCGCGATTCTGAACGAACTGGTCCGCAGCAGCTCGCCCGATGTGGCGGTCTCACCGCGCCCGCGCACCGCCGCCCACACCCTGACCATCTGAGCACCGATCCACGACCGCTCGGCAGGGATGGATATCACAGTGGCACAGCACCATCGGGGCCGCCTCACTGACGACTTTCTGCAGACGAGGAGGTGAGACACCTTTTCTCACCAGCCTCAGTTCGCCCTCACTCCTGCCAGCAGGAGAACGAAAGGTTGGCCATCACGGATCGTTAACCGCCCAACTCACGAGAGATGAACGATTATGGACAACGTCACCCAATCGCTGCAGCCACCGGTACGGCCGGCCGAGACGCCGCCACCCCTGTCCGCCGAAGGCCCTCCGCCCGGCGGGCGGCACAATCATGGACTGAAGAAGGACAGCCTCGGCGTTCCGAGCATCTTCTTCTACATCATCGCCGCGGCATCGCCGCTGACGGTCGTGGTGGCGCTGTATCCCATCATCATCGGCGTCGGCAACGGGGTCGGGATGCCCGGCGCATTCGTAATCGCCGCGGCCGTGCTGATGATCTTCGCGGTCGGATACGTGGCAATGAGCCGCCACGTGACCAACGCCGGCGCCTTCTACGCATATGTCACCCTCGGCCTCGGCCGGATCCCCGGACTAGGTTCGGCCTCGTTGGCGATCTTTGCCTACAACGCGATTCAGGCCGGGCTCTACGGTGGTTTCGGATACTACGCATCCGAACTGTTCAACCCGCGGATCGGTGTCGAGATCCCTTGGTGGGTCTATGCGTTCGTCGCTCTGGTGCTGTGTCTGGGGCTTGGCGTACAGGGCGTGCACTCCGGGGCCAAGGTGCTCGGGCTGTTCATGACGCTGGAAGTCACCATGATCACCGTCCTGAGCGCGTTCAGTCTCTCCGGCGACAACGTTCCGGTGTCGGAGTTCTCGCTGCGACCGTTTAGCCCGAGCGTCGTTCTCGGCGGGGCCCTCGGTGTCGCCCTGATGTTCGCCCACGCCTCGTTCATCGGGTTCGAGGGGTCGGCCATCTACGGCGAGGAAGCGCGCGATCCCGCTCGGACCATTCCCCGGGCGACCTATCTGTCGATCGCGTTCATGGGCATTCTGTACGCGGTGTCGGGCTGGCTCATCATGAACGCGCTCGGGCTGGACAAGGTGGTCGGCATCGCCAACGAAACCGGCGGCAACTTCATCTTCGTCGCCAGCGACACCATCATCGGGCACAACATCTCACTGGTGTTCCAGACCCTGATCGTGACCGCGACCTTCGCCGCCATCGTCACCTTCCACAACAACGTCTCCCGATACCTGTTCTCCCTCGGCCGACAAGGGCTGATATGGAAGCCGCTGGGCTGGACTCTGCCCGCGCGTCAGACGCCCTGGGTAGCGTCGGTCGTCCAGAGCGTGATGGTCGGGGTGGTGATCGCCCTGTTCGCACTGTTCCACCAGGACCCCTTCGCCACGTTGTTCACCTGGGCGACCGGCATCGGAACCATCGGCGTGATCCTCTCCCAGCTGGTCGCCGGGGTGGCGATCTTCGTGTTCTTCCGCCGCTCGAATGTCGACAAGCGTCGCTGGAACACGGTGATCGCGCCGATTCTCGCTGTGATCGGCCTCGGCGCCTTCTTCATTCTGACCCTGGACAGCCTGGACGTGCTGCTGGGCGTCCACGGCGTCATGGCCGCATTGATGCTCTCGCTGGTGTTCGTGGCGTTCCTGGCCGGATCGGCCTACGGCGTCTACCTACGCTTCCTAGCCCCGGCGAAGTACGCGCTGGTCGGGCACGCCCTCAACGAGCGGGAACTCGACGACCCCGCGCCCGAAGCGCTCTAGCAATCCCTGTACAGCGTCCGAATCGTTAGGTACGTTTGTACGCATCGATACGTACAAACGTACCTAACGAGGGATTGCCGATGCCTTCCACTCCGCGGCGCGCACGCCGACACGACCCGAACAGGAAGGAACGCATCGTGGAGGCGGCACTCCTCGTGCTCGCGCGCGACGGGGTCGCCGGCATCACCCACCGGGCGATCGGCACCGCCGCCGATGTCCCCCTGGGTTCGATCACCTATCACTTCGCCACCCTCGACGACATCGTCGCCCTAGCCTTCCAAACCCACGTCGACCGGTTGGCAAGCCGCTTCGAGGACCGGTTGGCTGCCTGCGAGTCGGGACCCGACGTCATCGAGTGCATCGTCTCGGCCATCACCGACGACTTGGCCGCTCACCCCAACGAACTCGCCGTGACCTATGAGTTGTACGGCGACACGGTGCGACGGCCGGACAACAAGCGCCTCACCCAGCAGTGGATGGTTCGGGCCGAAGACGCGTTAGCGCAACATTTCGACCGCGCCACCGCCCGACTGGTCGACGTCGTCGTCGAGGGCTTGATGGTGCATATATCCATTGCCCAACAACCGATTTCGAAGCAGGAGGTGCGCGCCTTGCTCACCACCGCAGTCAGCGCAGGCGCGAGCCTCGACTCGATGCCGCAGCCCCGCACCGGATCGACATCACCCCGGAAAACCACCGCGCGCTAGCGCTGGCGCAGCACCGATGGCTGCGCTACAGTTTTCATTTAATGAAGTACTTTTTCACTCAATGAAGTAGGAGTCAGTCATGCCATTCACCCGGAAAATGTTCATCAACGGCGCCTGGACAGACGCCTCCGACGGCGCCGTCGACCAACTACCCGCACCGGCAACCGGCGAGATCTTCGCCGAAATCGCCCACGGCACAACAGAAGACGTCGACCGTGCCGTGGCCGCCGCCCATGCCGCATTCCCGGCGTGGGCCAAGACACCGGTAGGCGAGCGGGCGCGGGCCTTCCTCAAGCTCGCCGACCGGATCGAAGCCGACCAGCGCACTCTCGCCGAGATCGAATCGCAGAACGTCGGCAAACCGATCAGCCTTGCGCTCGAGGAAATGGAGATGATTCCCGATCATCTCCGCTTCTTCGCCGGGGGCGCCCGGACCATGGAAGGCCGTGCGGCCACCGAATTCGTCCGAGGAAAGACCAGCATCATCCGTCGCGACCCGCTCGGCGTCGTCGGCTCGATCGCACCGTGGAACTACCCGCTGCTCATGGCGATCTGGAAGATCTCACCGGCCTTGTTGAGCGGAAACACGCTGGTGCTCAAGCCGTCCGAGCACACGCCGTTCTCGGTACTGCGGCTCGCCGAACTCGCCGAAGACCTGTTCCCCGCCGGTGTTCTCAACATCGTCACCGGTCACGGCAAGGATGTCGGCGCAAGGCTGGTGGCTCATCCCACAGTGCGGATGTCCTCTCTGACGGGATCGGTTGAGACCGGTCGTGCCCTGATGCGCGCGGCGGCCGACTCCAACCTCAAACGGCTGCACCTCGAACTCGGCGGCAAGGCCCCGGTGCTGGTCTACCCCGACGCCGATGTCGCGTTCACCGTCGGCAAGATCATGGAGGGCGCCTTCTGCAACTCCGGCCAGGACTGTATGGCCGCTTCGCGGCTCTACGTCCACGAGGCCGTGCACGACGACCTGGTATCGGGCCTGGAGAAAGCCGTCAAGGAGCTCGACCTCGGGGACATCCGCGACGAGAACACCGCGATGGGACCGGTGATCACCGCGGCGCACCGGGATCGGGTGGAGGGCTTCATCGCCCGGGCCAAGGCGACCGGTCACACCGAGCTGATCCAGGGCACCAATCCCGGCACCGGCTTCTACACCGCCCCGACGGTGGTCGTCGGAGCCCGCCAGGGCGACGAGATCGTCAGCACCGAGGTGTTCGGTCCGGTCACCTCAGTGACCACGTTCGGCGACAACGACGATGTCATCGGCTGGGCAAACGACACCGAATATGGCCTTGCCGCTTCGGTGTTCACCAATGACATCTCCCGAGCGATGACCGCCTCCAGCGAGCTGCAGTTCGGCACCGTGTGGATCAACGACCACCTGCCGGTCACCCCGGAGATGCCTCACGGCGGATTCAAGCAGTCCGGCAACGGCAAAGACATGTCGGTCTATGCACTCGAGGAATACACCGAGATCAAGCACGTGATGATCAACCGCGAGATCGCCTGACATGGCAGTCAGCGCGGTGAACACGTTCCGGCTCCGACCCGGTGTCACGACCACCGAGTTCGAGATCTTCTCCCGCGATCTCGATCGCCCGACGTGTCTGTCCTTTGACGTGGTGCTCGGCTTCGACGTCTTCCTGGTCGAGCAAGACGATCCCGCCGACATCGACGTCATCGAGATCATGACCGTCGCGTCCTGGCCGGCGTGGGAACGGTTGCGCGACAACGCCCCAGAACTCAAAGCCGTCGTCGAACGCTTCGACGAACTGGTCGAACCCGGAAGCGTGTCGACGCTTCTCACTCGCAATTCGCCCCTTATTCAGGAGATCTGACATGTCTACAACACCGGACTACGACGCTATCGTCATCGGTGCCGGCCACAACGGGCTGGTCGCGGCGAACTATCTGGCGCGCGCCGGCAAGCGGGTGCTCGTACTCGAGTCGCGCCAAATCGTCGGCGGTGCCTGCGTGACCGAGGAGTTGATCCCCGGTACGAAATGGTCGTCGTGCGCTTTCATCGCCGGACTGCTCCGGCCCGAGATCATCAAGGAACTCGAACTTGCGAGGTTCGGGCTGGACCTCTACCAGGGCGACGCGCTGTCGTTCACCCTCTTCCGTGACGGCACCGCGTTCACGATGTGGAAGGAGACCGACCGCACGCTGCGCGAGATCGAGAAGCTCAACAAGCAGGACGCCCAGTCTTTCCTGGAGTTCGGGGTTCGGCTGCAGCGGTTCGCGGGTCTGGTCACCCCCTATCTGCTGACGGCTCCACCCGAACGCTCCGAGGTCCTAGCCCTTTTCGAAGCCGTCGGGGAGCAGACCCTCTTCAACGAATTCACCCTGCTGTCGGTTCGCGATCTGCTGGACCGCTATTTCGAGGACGAGCGCCTCAAGAGCATGCTCACCTTCTTCGGAATGGTGTCGATCTTCGGCGGCCCCTCGACGCCGGGTACCGCGTATACCTACGGGCATCACTCCTGGGGTGAATTCAACGGCAACTTCGGACAGTTCGGTCTGGCCCGCGGCGGGATGGGGGCGATCAGCGAGGCGCTGGCGACCGCAGCTCGGCACTACGGTGTCACGATCCGCACCGCAACGCCGGTCGAGAAGGTGCTCGTCGAGCGGGGCGCCGCCACCGGGGTTCGACTCGAAGACGGTTCGGTGATCACCGCCGCGCAAGTCCTGTCCAACGCCGACCCGAAGCGATCGCTGCTGCGGCTGATCGAGCCCGGCGTGCTGCCGGCGGGGCTCGTCCGCGATGTGGAGAACATCGACACCCGCGGGTCGATGGCCCGGATCCATCTGCTGATCGACGAACTGCCCCAATACCTTCCATTCCCGGATGCCACAGCCGGGCCGCAGCACCACGGACATCAGCTGCTCGGACCCAGTCGAGAAGCCTTCGAGGAGGCATTCGAAGCCCAACGCCGCGGGACCTTCCCGAGCACCTTCGTCATCGAGGCCGTCACGCAGTCGGTCACCGACGAGACCCTGGCGCCCGAAGGACTGCACACGATGACGCTCGGGGTTCAACAACTCCCCTCCGAACTCACCGGGACGACGTGGGCCGCGGAGAAGGAGAAATGGGCCGACCTGGTGCTCGAGGACCTGTTCACCTACGCGCCCAACCTGCGCGAGCACATCCTCGATCGAGTGATCATCACGCCCGACGACCTGGACAACGAATACCTGATCACCGACGGGAACATCTTCCACGGCAGCATGATGCTCGACCAGTTGTTCGGTGCGCGCCCGATTCCGGAGTTAGCCAATTACCGTACGCCGGTGCGCAATTACTACCTGTGCGGGTCCGGCACCCACCCCGGCGGCGGCGTGATGGGAGCCAACGGGCACAACGCCGCCAAGGCGGCCCTCGACGACGCGGCCGGCATCACCGCACCCGCCCGCGCCACCGGGGGCGGGACCCGCGCCGTCACCACGCCGTGGCAACAGCGGCTGGTGGCCAGCCTGATGTCCACCAGGCCCGGTCGCTGGCTCGGATACCGTGCTGCTCGCCAGCCCGCGCTGCGCAAGATCACCGCATACGCCGCGCGGGTTCGTTAGCGCCCGCCACCATGCCTACCCGAGGAGAAGAACCGATGGCCGAGTCGTCACCCGGCTTACGCAGCGCCAAATGGTTTTCCGGTCGCGACGTCCCCGGATTCGTCCACCGGTCGGCCATGCGTGCCTCCGGCTTCTCCCGGATGGCGGTGGATGGTCGGCCGATCGTCGGGATCTGCAACTCCTGGTCGGAGGTCGTCAACTGCAACATGCACTTTCGCGGATTGGCGGAT
Organism: Mycolicibacterium sp. CH28; assembly: GCF_004745805.1. Classification (GTDB taxonomy): domain Bacteria; phylum Actinomycetota; class Actinomycetes; order Mycobacteriales; family Mycobacteriaceae; genus Mycobacterium. The sequence goes on from NZ_SRLQ01000017.1 coordinate 209,383, forward strand.
TCGGTGCGCCGAGGCGTGCTCGCCGCCGGCGGCTACCCGCTGGAGTTCCCCACCATCTCACTCGGTGAACAGCTGATGAAGCCCACCACCATGCTGTTCCGGAACCTGATGGCCATGGACGTCGAAGAATCCATCCGGGCCTATCCCTTCGATGCCGTCGTTCTGCTCGGTGGCTGCGACAAGACCGTGCCCGCCCAGCTCATGGGTGCGGCCAGCGCCGACGTACCTGCCATCGTCGTGACCGGCGGACCGGCCTCACCAGCGGTATTCGGCGGAAAGCAACTCGGCGTGGGAACCGACCTGTGGCACTACATCGACGACGTCAGGGCGGGTCGGATGTCGATGACCGATTACGACCGCCTCGAGGCTGCCGCCGGACCGTCACGGGGACACTGCCCGGAGATGGGAACGGCATCGACGATGGCCACCCTGGTCGAGGGCCTGGGCATGACCCTGCCCGGAACCGCGGCAGTGCCTGCGATGGATTCACGCCGGCTGCAGGTGGCCGAGGAGTGCGGGGTGCGGGCTGTGGGCCTGGCCACCGAGCGACTGCGCCCCTCGGACGTGTTGACCCGTGAGGCGTTCGACAACGCGATCACGCTCATGTTGGCCGTCGGCGGCTCGACCAACGCGATCGTGCACCTGCTCGCCATCGCGGGTCGCGTCGGCGTGCCGTTGTCGCTAGACCGATTCCACGAACTGTCGGCCCGCACCCCGCTGGTGGTGAACGTCCGGCCCGCCGGTGAGCACCTCGTCGAACAGGTCTTTCACGCCGGCGGGATACCGGCGGTGATGAAGTCGATCGAGGCGCTGCTGCACACCGACGCCCTGACGGTCACCGGCAAGTCGGTCGGCGACAATCTGCCCTCCGTCCCGGCGGCCGACACCACCGTCATCGCGTCGCTGGACGCGCCGTTTCAGCCGCCGCAGGGTCTGGCGGTAGTCCGGGGCAACCTCGCCCCCAACGGCGCGGTGATCAAGTGCAGCGCCGCCAGCCCCGAGCTACTGGTCCACCAAGGACCCGCGGTCGTCTTCGACGACATCAACGACTTGATGCGGCGGTTCGACGATCCCGATCTCGATGTGACGCCGGATTCGGTCCTGGTCCTGCGATCGGCCGGGCCCCGAGGGGCTCCCGGCATGCCCGAGTGGGGTCAGCTTCCCATCCCCACCAAACTCCTCAAACAGGGTGTCACGGACATGGTCCGTATCTCCGACGCCCGGATGAGCGGAACCGCCTACGGGACATGCGTTCTGCACGTCAGTCCGGAATCCGCCGCCGGGGGCCCGCTCGCCCTCGTGCGCGACGGTGACGTCATCGCACTCGATGCACCTGCGGGCACGCTAAAGGTATTGCTCACCGATGCCGAACTATCGGCCCGCCGTGCTGAGTCGGGAGGTCCGGCACCCAAGACCCCGGTGCGCGGCTACGCAGCCCTTTACGTCGAACGCGTCCTGCAAGCGGACCGCGGATGTGACTTCGACTTCCTGGTCGGCCGTTCCCAGAATCCCTCCGATGAACCCGATGCGATATTCGACGGCTGGGTCGGCGGCTGGTAGCCAGCCTCGGCGTTGCCCGGAGGCATGCTCACCGCACTGTCGCAGCGAAACCTGCCGTGGGAGCTATGAAATCATCGCGATTCTATCCCGTGTGGGCAGGGTCCGGACGGCGTCGCTCGGTCCGCCAACGCTGCGACGTCCCCATTAGGCGCCCCGGCGTCAACATATCGGCGAAAGACCTACCGCCGCTGCGTCTGCGGTGAAGTTGGTGACCGCGCCAAGTTGGTTATGGTCGTCGCATGTCCGTGAAGCTGCACTGGTTCCTGCCCACCTACGGTGACAGCCGGCTCATCGTCGGCGGCGGCCACGGCACGCCGGCGGGGGTCGCACACAGCGATCGGGATGCCTCGATCGACTATCTCGCCTCAATTGTGCGAGCCGCGGAGACATTCGGTTTCACCGCAGCGCTGATCCCGACCGGTGCGTGGTGTGAGGATGCGTTCATCACCGCCGCGCTGCTCGCGCGCGAGACCACCTCGCTGGGTTTTCTGGTGGCATTCCGGCCCGGACTGGTCAGCCCCACGCTGTCGGCGCAGATGGCGGCCACGTTCGCACGGCACGCCCCCGGTCGCATCCTGCTCAACGTCGTCGTCGGTGGAGAGGCCCATGAGCAGCGGGCATTCGGCGACCATCTCGACAAGGACGCCCGCTATGAACGGGCCGACGAGTTCCTCGACGTCGTCCGACGGCTCTGGCACGGTGAGACGGTCACCGCGCACGGCGACCACATCAGTATCGAGGGCGCCTCGCTGGCAACCCCGCCAAACCCGGTGCCGCCGTTGTACTTCGGCGGCAGTTCGGCAGCCGCCGGTCCCGTCGCGGCTCACCACGCCGACGTGTATCTGACCTGGGGTGAGCCACCTGCCGCCGTGCGGGAGAAGATCGAGTGGATCCGTGCACTCGCCGCCGAGCAGGGCCGCACGGTGCGATTCGGGATCCGGCTGCACACCATTTCACGCGACGATGCCGACGAAGCCTGGTCACAGGCCGACAAGCTCGTCGCCGCCCTCGACGAGGACACCGTCCGATCGGCGCAGGCCGGGCTGGGCCGCAGCCAGTCCGAGGGACAGCGCAGAATGCTCGCGCTGCACGAAGCCAACCGTACGGACGGCTCGTGGCACAACGCGCGCAGCCTCGAGATCGCTCCGAACCTATGGGCCGGGGTCGGCCTGGTGCGCGGCGGCGCGGGGACCGCGCTGGTTGGCAGTCACACCGATGTGGCAGACCGGATCGCCGAGTACGCCGAGATCGGTATCGACGAGTTCATCTTCTCCGGATATCCGCACCTGGAGGAACTCTTCTGGTTCGGCGAGGGCGTGGTGCCGATCCTGCGTGAGCGCGGCCTATTCGACGGCGCTCACCCGCACGTCACACCCCCGTCCATCCCGTTCGTCGGCGCGGCGCACTAGCCGCACCCGCGAACCTCGAGGAACCGCCGACTGCCGACATTCTGACCGGAGCCGGACTTCACGACCAACCTCGTGGCCAACCCTTGCATCGCCGCCGCGATCACCGCTGCCGGCCGCGGCCTGGCACGTCCTAGTCATGAAGACCCCACCCCGAATCGGCCCAGCTGTGCCAGGCTGGGGTAATGACGGGCCGGGCCGACATCCTTGAATGGGCCAGACAGCGGATCATCGCCCGGGTCCCCAAGGCGGACCTGGACCAGCGCGACCCCGACTACATCCGAGACCAGTTGCCCGGCCTGTGGATGCTGGCCTCCCTGTACTTCCGGGCCGACGTTCGTGGACTGAATCGCATTCCTGCGCAAGGTCCGGTGCTGCTGGTTGGCAACCACAGCGGCGGCAACGTTCCTCCGGACACCTTCGTGTTCACGTTGGCGTTCTGCTCCTACTTCGGCGTCGAGCGGCCCTTCTACCAACTCGTGCACAACCTTGTCGCCGTGTACCCGATGTTGGGCTGGCTACGCAAGTTCGGCACCGTGGCGGCCAGTCCCGAAAACGCCCGACTGGCTTTGGAGTCCGGCTCCGCGGTGTTGGTGTATCCAGGCGGCGACTACGAGGTGTATCGCCCGTCGTGGCAGCGGCACGTTGTCGACTTCGGCGGTCGCAAAGGGTTCGTGGGACTTGCCCGCGAGACCGGCGTGCCGATCGTTCCGGTGGCCAGCGTCGGCGGCCAGGAAACAGCATTGTTCCTCGGACGTGGGCAGTGGCTGGCCCGGGTGTTGATGCTCGACAAACTTCTGCGCCTCAAGAGTGTTCCGATATCGGTGGCGCTGCCCTGGGGGGTGAACGTCACCGACTGGTTGGGCCACATCCCGCTGCCGGCCAAGATCGTCATCGAGGTCCAAGACCCGATTACGGTCACCCACGACGACCAGGCGGTGTATGACGAGGTCGTGGCCAGCTTGCAGGCAGGTGTGGACCGGTTGGCCGCCGAACGACGATTCCCGGTCCTCGGCTGATGCGCGTCGAACGCCGGACGACCCTCAATGCCGATCGCGAGACCGTGTGGAAGGTGCTCGGCGACCCGGACCGCTACCCGTCGTTGCTGCCCCACCTGGAACGCTGGGAGCCCCTTACCGAGGGCCCGCCGCAGGTCGGATCGCGCTACACCGTGCTGTGGAAGATCGGCTCGATACCGGTGGGAGGCGTCATCGAGGTGGTGGATCTGGACGCGGCGCGGGACCTCGCCTGGATCAGCATCACCGGCGTCACTCAGCGTGGCCGGTTCCGGCTGCGCGATGCGGGGCCGGGCCGAACCCTCGTGACTTTCCGGCTCGCCTACCACTCCGATGGCGGTCTGCTCGGCCTCATCGCCGATCGCATCGCGGCCCGCCAAGTTGCAAGATCACTCTCAGAGAGCCTGAAAAACCTTCAGCGCCTGGTGGATTCATAGTTTCCCGCCGAGGCGTCGGCCCTAACGGTGCGACGAGGCTCCTACTTCTTATGGAAGACGTCGAAGACCTTCTCGCCGGCTTCCTTGAGCTTCTCGCCAGCCTCCTTGACCTTCTCCCCGGCGTCCTTGAGGTGAGACTTCGCTTGATCGCGTTGCCCTTCACGCTCAGCACTTTGGTCACCGGTGACCTTGCCAAGCGCTTCCTTGGCCTGACCACCAACATCTTGGATCTTGTTCTTCGCCTTGTCGATATCGCTCATAGCGTCTACTCATCCCTGGCTTGCGGGAATCGGCCCGTGGTGGTCGAGACCTCAAGCCGAGGTTAGCCCGACCAGGTCTGAGGCTGGCCACTCAAACGCACCCGGGGGACCATCGGCCCAACACATTGTGACCTTCGCCCTTACTAGCCGAGTTCCAGCACGATTAGCGTCCTAAGGTGTCGGCGAACAACATACACCGGGACATCCACTTTTGACGGAGAGCATCAAATAGGCCGAGAAACCCCGGGCCGAAGGCCATCGAATTGGCCGCTCAGTTCTGTCGCCTGCCAGGAGCATGGGGCCAGCGTGAGCTGATTTTGCCAGGGTGATGGGACCACCTGGATTGCCAGTTATGGGACCACCGGCGCGTCGCGTCGGTGGTCTCTTCATTTGTTCGTTCGATCGCCGTGACGGTTCAAGTCACGGAGGCAGCGGGCATGGCTTTTCGGGAGGTCAGTGTGAACGAGATCAGGGAAGTACTACGGGTGTGGCTGGGGGTGGCCGGGTTACCGGCACCGGGCTACCGCACGATCGCCGCGCATTGCGGCCTGGACCGCAAAACGGTGCGCCGCTACGTCGAGGCCGCGCAAACGGCCGGTTTGCGCCGCAGCGACAGCGTCGAGGCTGTCGACGACGGGTTGATCGGGGCGGTCGCCGACGCGGTACGACCCGTACGCCCGGATGGCCATGGCGCGGCGTGGGAACACTTGCTGGGGTTCGAGGAGCAGATCACCGCGTGGGTGGCCGGCGACGGTGAGCAGCGCCCGTTGACGATCACCAAGATCCACACCCTGCTGGCCCGCCAAGGCTGCGTGGTGCCGTATCGCACGTTGAACCGATTCGCCGGTGAGCGTTGCGGTTTCGGCCGCAAGGACACCACCGTG
>NZ_SRLQ01000018.1 GCF_004745805.1 Mycolicibacterium sp. CH28
GGCGGGGGCGGGGCGGCGATGACGGGCGGCGGCCCTGCCGGCGGCGGGAACGCCGGGGTGGGCGGCATCGGCGCCGGCGGCGGGCCACCCTGCGGCGTGGCCGCGATCAAGGAGGCGACGATCGTGCCGTGGGAGTCACAGTCCATCAGACCGTCGCCACCCATGATGTAGTCCCCGCCCGGCACCACCGGCAGCCGCGGGTTGGGGTTGACACCGGTGTCGATCACCGCGACCGGCACACCATTGCCGGTCGAGTACTGCCAGGCCTTACCGATGTTCATCATCGCCAGATTCGGCGCCGGCAGCGCCACATTCGGATCGGCCACGGTGATGGTGCGGGCACAGACATTGCTCTGCCGCATGGGCTGGTCAGGCCGGGGTGGACCGTCCGGCGGCACCAAGGTCGGATCCACCGACGGCGGCGGAATGGCCTGCGCCGCCGGAATGTTGGCGATCATGGCGGTCAGCAGGATCACCATCGCCGTCGCGGCGATCCGTTGCGTGCGATCACCCGTCGTGCGGCTCATCGCATTCTGACCCAGGTGAACAGCCCACCGATCCAGGCCGCGAGCGGGAACGCGGCCACGATGGCAGCCAGCTCGAACCACTCGGCGAGCATCCGCACCAGTGGGGTGAAGCGGGTGACCGGAACCAGGAGTGCGGCGGCCAGACCCGCCCCGGCGAAGGCCGCCAGGACGAGTACTCCCCACAGCAGTGCCGTCCCGGAGTCCGCCGGCGCATCCACGACGTACCGGATCACCCCGACGCACAGCGCGGCAGCGGCGCCGCAGACCAATGCGACGGCCTGGCGCTTGTCGGCGAACGCCCGCCCGCGGCTGATGAAGATGAGTACGAACAGCCCGGCGAGGACGGCGGCGGCGTTGCTCTTGGCTCGGCCCGGCATCAACGTCGCCCAGACCGCAGCGGGCAGCGCGATCGCGGCGGCCACGCAGATGCCGGTGAGCACGCTGTTGGCCCGTTTGGCGGCTGCGGTGACGACCGCGCCGGGCGGCGTGGTGTCCGGGTTGGGCTCATCCTCGGCGTCCTCGTCGACCGGCGAGACGGTGTCGACGGGCAGGCCATCGCTGCGGCGGAAGAGGTCTCGCCCGGTAATGGAACCGAAGTGCGGTGGCCGGATTCGGGCCGCCCACAGCGCGAAAGTCGGCGCGAGGGTCAGCAGCAGCAGCAGTCCGACGAGCGTGCACATACCCAGCCACTGGGCGGGTACGGGACGCCACATCCGGGCCACGGCCACCAGTCCGCCGACGGCGCACAGCGTCATCACGACTGCCGCCACGGTGACGTGCCGCTGAGTCATGGTGACCGCACCTGCGGTCAGCACTGCGGTGGCCAGGCCTGCAATGAACAGGTGGGCAGCGCCGACCCGGCCGGGGGCTGCCGCGGCGAACGCCACGGCCAGCAGCGGCACAGCGAGCCAGGCGAAGGTGCCGAGCAAGTCACTACGTTGCGGCCACCACCGCCACACCGACCCGGCCCCGACGGCCAGTAACAGTCCGACCGTCCCGGTGACGATCGCCGGGATCAGCGAATCAGTGTGCAGCCGGGTGTGGATGCTCAGTCCAAGGACCGCCAACGACACCATCGCCAGCACCGCCATCGCCGTGTGGGCGGCGGTCTCGGCGGTCACCGGAGCGAACAGCCGCTTACCCACCCGGGCCAGCCCGGTCGACAGCGATTCGTACTGCGGCTCGAAGGACTCACCCTCCTGAGCTGGCACCAGGACCAGGGTGGAGCCGTCCTCCACCCCGAGTTCGTCGAGCGTCTTGGTGACGTCGAGCCGGGTTCCGTTGGCCCGGTTCAACTCGTAGCCGACACCGGGGTCCAGTCCGGTCACACCGCGTCGTTTGAGCTCCTCATTGAGCAGTTCGACGACGTTGTCGATGAAGACCTCGACCGGAACCGAGGCCGGATAGACCTGGGAGACAAGGTGTTCACCACAGATCACCGCGACCGCGCAGCGAGCCGGAAATGAGACCTTCGCCATCAACGCGGCCTGTCGGCGTCCGGAATGTACTTGTCGGCCAGCGCCGCGGTGATCTCGAACAACCGCAGCCGCGTCTTCTTCTGCAGTTCGTTCTGGGCATCGATGATGCCGCCCTTGGCCAGATGCGGGTCATAGGGCATGAATTCGACGGTGGCACCGGACTGGCTGAACCGTTCGGTCAGGTAGGCGCGGGCATCGGAATCGTGGTTGTTGCGGCTGTCGTTGAGGATCACCATGCTGCGCGAGACCAGTTCGTGGTAGCCAAGCGAGCGCAGCAGGTCGATGGATCTGGTGACCGGCAGCGAGGTGTCGGCGGTCAGGCCGGAGACGAAGACCAGGGTGTCGCAGGCGTCGAACACGGCCTTCATGACGGGGTGTTCGAGGTCGTCGGCGGTGTCCACCAGAATCACGTTGTGCGTTCGGCGAAGCCGGGACAACACCCCGGTGAACATCGCGGGGACCAGCGGACGAGGCTGGTCGGAGGCCCGGTTGCCGGCCAGCACGTCCAGCCCGATCTGGTTTTGCCCCAAGTGTTCTCGGATGTCGGCGTAGCCCTGCACGTCGGTGTCGTTGAGCACCGCGGAGTAGTCACCCGGCGGTGCCTCGTCGATCCGGCCGGCCAGGGTACCGAAGCCTGGTGCGGCGTCGATGGCCACCACGTTCTCCGGACGGCATTCCCGGAATACCGCACCGATGCTCGCCGTCATCGTCGTCTTGCCGACCCCGCCCTTGCCGGAGACGAACGCGATCACGTACTGCTTGCGGATGTGGCGGCGAATGCGTTCGCGCAGCTCGCGATAGTGCCGCTCGGACGGGGACTCACCCAGGTTGATGGTCTTGAACGAGATGTTGTAGATGAACTTGCGCCAACCCGACCCCGGCGGGATCTTGCGCGGCGCCACCATGTCCGAGATCCGCAGCGTCCCCGAAACGGAGTCCTGCTGCGTGCGGTGGTGAGCACCGAAGCCCTCCCGGCCGGCGGGATCGCGGGGATCGGCGGAACGCCCCGGCTCATTCCAGGGATTCGTCACCTAGACAACCTTTCTGTGCGAGTACCACTCGTCTTCGGCCGGAAGCCGGCGGACCATCTTCAACACCGCGGATGCGATGTTGGCGGCAGATCCCTGACTGATGATCATCCACGATCTTCCGCCACGGCTGACGTGTTCGGACACCAGCCTGCCCTGTGGGGTGTCAATGATCGTGACCGCGCCCTGATCGATGTGCGAGCGGGCCGGCGCGCCGCTGACCCCGGACTGGATCGCCACCACCGACGCCTGGGCAGACTGATCGGTGTCGGCGGCCATCGCCAGGAGCGCGACCTGATCCGCGTCCAACCGCTGGTCCAGCATGAAGGTGCGCAGACTGGCCCGATCATGAACGGCAGCAAGCAGTTCGGGCACATCCAGGGTCACCGGTCGCAGCGATGCGGGCTTCATCTCCCCGCATAGCCGCACGATCTGGGAGTTGACCAGCACGCCGGCCGATTCCTCGGAGGACGCTGTGCCGACGCCGCTGAGCCGCACCAGGATGCCGTTGCGCTCCAGGGCCACCCACCACTGGGCGAAGCGAGCCAACAGGACCCGTTCCGGTTCGACCTCGTGGGTAGGGGTCTGCGCGTAGACGAGCAGGGCGACGTCCCGGCGGGACAACACGGTCAGCCACTCAAGCACCGCCTCGTCGACGGCGCCGGAGTCGTCGATGACGCCCGCGGCACGCAACTCGTCGGCCACCGGATGGGCAAGCGCCATCTGGACGGTCTCGACACTAGGCAGGTGTGGTCGCAGCCCGAGTTCCGGTGCGAGCACTTCGATGCCGGACAACACCTGCAGAACCCACAGGCCGTCCACGGTCGTCGTCAACATAGTCATCCCCAACACGACAGCAGGGGCGCACCCACAGTGCGCCCCGCTGACAGATTCCGGCTAGAAGAGGTTGCCCATCATGAGGTCGGTCTGATGCGCGCTGTCGTTCACGCTGCTGATCGTCGAACCGTGCTGGTTCATCGTCTCGACGAGGCCCTGCAGGCCCTGCAGCATCTGCATCTGAGCCTCGTGGAACGAGCCCGCCGCGGCGCCCTGGAAGAAGTCGGCGATCGCGTTGGTGCGCTGCAGGATGTCGTCGTGGATCTCCATCAGCTGCGCTGAACGGGAGCCGACGTCGGAGGCGAAGTCGGCGACCCCGCCATGGTTGTAAGTGATGTTGTCCGACATGGTTGAAGTCCTTCCGTGGATGGTCTGGGGATCAGGCGTTCGCGGCGAAACTGGTGAGGCTGTGCGCGGCGTCGGCCTCATGCTGCTCCATCATCGAAGCCGCCTGGCTCAGGCCGTGGGCCAAGCGGGTGCCGCCGGTGATGGTCTGCTGCAGGTCGTGGTTGATCTGCGCGGCGGTGTTGACCGACGCCAGCTGGGCCTGGCCGCCCCAGACCGCCGAACCCAACCCTTCGTGGCTACTCAGGTATCCGTTGGCGATGGCGGTCGCGTGCTCGAGCGCAGACTCGATGGCCTGCTGGGTGCTGCGCAGCACCTCTGGAGTGACGACGAGTGTCATGTAATTCTCCCCTTACTTTCCTTTTGCTGACTGTGCTCCCCTTTCGGGGATGTACTGACGAGTATCGGGTGCTACAGACCGGCTGTCACTTCACCCACTGGCAAACCTTGACGGGCCCACCCCCTCCAGCCAAACCATTAGCTGAACCGTGGATCCCGCTGAGGACCCTGCTCCACGACGATGCGGGCGTGCGCCACGTCGTCTTTGCTGTTTTCCCCTTTGCCCTGACCGAGCATGCCTGCGTGGGCCGGCGACATCGGCATCGCACTACCGCCCATGCCGGTCGATGCAGGGCCCCGCACCTCGGCGGCACTGAGCAGCCCGGTCTTCAGCGAGGTCGGCCTGCCGGAGTTCTCCGGGGCAAAGCTGCTCGTGGGCCGGGTGTAGCTGGTCATCCCCGCGCCGGGAAGACCACCACCGCCGCCACCGCCACCGGCACCCCCGCCGCCACCGCCGCCGCCGGCAGCGGGTGCGCTGGCCTTGACCAGGTCGGCCGCCGGCATTGCCGCGTCACCGGCCTTCATGCCGTTGAACATCCCGCCCAGTGAACCCATCATCGACTGCGGCAGGCTCGACAGACCCTGAAAGGCCTGCATCGGGGCCTGGAACATCCCCATCAGCGGTTGCATAGCGCCCATTGCCGCCTGCATCGGCTGCATCATCATCGAGCTCATGTCCCCCGCGGCCGAAGCGGGGGCAGCGGCCGTCTGACCGGCCATCTGCGTGACCTGGCCAGTCCCCTGAGTCGCGGCATTCATCCCGGTGGTTCCGGCGGCCTGAGCGACGGCAGCAGCCGCTGCGGCGGGCGCGGCGGGCGAGGCCCCCAGCGGCGCGATCGGGGGCGGCACCGCAAGCGCGGCAACCAGCGCGGCCAGGGCAGCGCCGTAGGTGGCGCCGGCACCGGCATTGTGCGGCCAGTGCTCGCCGAAATACTCGGTATCCAGGGCGACGATTGCCGGGGTGAGTGCACCCCACACCATCGGGTTGATGCTCACGTCTGCCGCCTGCTCGGTGCGGTTGGCCAGCGACACCTCGGCCGGGATCATCGACGACACCGCGGTCTCGTAGGCCGCGACTGCGCTGGCCGCGATCGGTGGTTTCTCCTGTACCCAGCCCGCGAGCAGCTGCAATGCGGTGTTCAGTCCGGTGACAGCCGTCATCGAACTCAGCCCACCGACACCCTCGAAATCCAGCGAGGTGACGGCAGTGTTCAACTGCGACAGCGAGAAGGACAGCTCGTTGCTGCCCATCAGCGCCTGCCAGGCCGCCCCGCTGGCCATGGTCGTCGCGGTACCTCCGGCCCCCGGCCCAATCAGCCGCAGGTAGTTGGTTTCAGGCGACGAGCAGGGCCATGCAGGATCAGGCATGAGACTAGAAGCCTGCGCCGAGCAGGCCGTTGTTGATGACGTCGGTGGCGGTGTAGGTGGCCGCCGCCAGGTCCTGGGAGCCGGCGAACATGCCGCGGTTGGTCAGGTGCTCAGTCGCGGTGCCGATGTAGGAGGCGCCGGCCGCACTGAGGGCGGCGGCGAACTGGGCGGAATCCAGATCGGCACCCATCGGCAGGACTCCGACCAGCGCCGCGGACGCGGCCGACGTGGCAGCACCCATCTCCGCACTGATTCCCGTCTCGGTTGCCGCGGACGTCGACACGGTCGCGGCGTTCACATTCAGAACCATGTTGCTCTCCCTCCGTTGATTACAGGCCGTGCCTGCAATATTGCCATATTGTAGAGTGTGCTGGCGACCTAAGTCGACTTATGCAACTGAGCTGACAGCTAACTCCCTGGCAAACCTCAGTCCGGCGTTCCCACCAGAACCCCTTCCATCACGCCGTCCGTTGTCACGAGCAGACCGCGTCCCGGCGGAAGTTGCTGAGCGCTGGTACGGCCGAACACTTTCACCGTCTGCGGGTCGTTATCCATGAAGAGAGTCGGCGCGCGAGAGCCGGTCAGCTTCTGCAAGAACGGGCTCATGGCGGATACGCCGGCCCAGTTGCCGGGCAAGCGCGTGGCGATCACGTGCAGGCCGATCTCCCGGCTGCGTTCGATGAGGGGCCATAGCGGCGCGGTGGCCGCGGGCTTCCCGATGGCCCCGCTGGGCCGCAACTCCTGCTCGTCGTCGATCAGCACGAAGTGCTGAGGGCCGGTCCACGACGAACGCGCCAGCAACTCCTCCTGCGTCAGGCCCGAAGGTGGCAGCCGGTCTCGCATCATCTCGGCCAGCTCGGCGATGACCTGGTCGATGTCGTCGGGGGTGTAGGCGTAGGCCCGCACGTGCGGACCCCGGATCTTGCCGATCAACGACGTCTTCGGGTCGATGATGGTGATCTGCGCCTGCTCCGGGGATAACCGTGCGCCGATGGCCTGGCCGAACGCCGCCAGCGTGTTGGTCTTGCCGCAACCCTGCCGGCCCACGACCAGCAGATTGGGCGCCTGCCGGCACGGCAGTGCCACCGGCTGCAGGGCGCTCTCTCCGAGCGCAAAGGGGATGTCCAGATCGTCGGCCGCCTCGGCGGTCGCACCGTAGGCCGCGATGATGTCGCGCAGCGCGATCCGCTCGGGAAGCCGGGCCAGGGTCTCCACCTTGCCGACACCGGTCTGCGCGGCGATCGCCTGGCCGACCTGGCGGGTTGTGATCCGCTCACTGTTGGGACCGACGATCTCGGGCAAGCCCACCAGCAATTCATGACCCAGCCGCGTCACACCGAAACCGGGACGGTCCAACGTGTTACGAGCGGCCCGGCGATGCTCCATGCCGGTGCCCATCTGCGTTTCGTCGGGATTGCTCAGCCGCAGCTGGATCCGCGCGTTGGAGACGTTGAGTAGCGCCTGCTTCTGACCGACCAGCCAGCCACTGGCGCTGGTGGCGACGTGCACGCCATAGGACAGACCCTGGCGGGCGATCGAGATGGCGCGATCCCCGATCCCGTTGTCCTTGTCGTAGAGGTCGCCGAAGTTGTCGATGACGAGGAAGACGTCGCCGAACTTGTCCTCGGGGTCGGTCCCGCCGCCACCGGCCGCCCCGAACCGACGTTCGCGGAATTCGGAGATGTCCATCTGGTAGCGCTTGAACGACGCTTCCCTGGCGCGGATGATCCCCTCGACGGTGGCCAGGGTGCGCGAGACACCCTCGCTGTCGGTGAGACTCACGACACCGGCCACGTGCGGCAGGTCGTCGACCGGGTACAGCGAGGCGCCCAGGCAGAAATACGTCACCCGCTCGGGTGCATACATCAGCGCGCCCGTCGTGATCAGCGTCATCAACGTCGTCGACTTCCCACGCTGGGCGGTCGCGACCACCATGACGTTGTCCATCTCCGCATCGATGACGTGGACCCGCTGGGCGTGTTCCTCCGGGAAGTCCTCGATACCGACCGGGAACACCAGGCCCGGATTCTGCCCGTAGTCCACCCACCAGGGCTTACCCCGCCAGCGCTGCACCAGCGCGTCGGCCGTTTCGCCGACCTCCAGGGGCGGCAACCAAATCTGATGCGGCGCCCGCGCCGGATGCGAGACCAACGACTCACGAATGACGTCGAGCAGCTTCTTCTTCTTGAAACCATCTGTGTGATAGAGGAATTCGTCGGGTTCCTCTGGGGCGTCGGCGACCGCCAGCGCCACGCTGTCCTCCGTGGACAGCGGTTGGTACTCCCAGGTCAGCGGTCGCGGCTGGGTGAAGCTGACGTCCACTGTGGCGTCGGTGTTCACCACCTTCTTGGGCACCACGAACGGCGCCGAGACGTAGAAGCAGCGGAACTGTTCCAACTCGCGGGGGCCCACCTTGAGCAGGCCGTAGCCGGCCTCCTTGGAGGGCAGATGCAGCGCCGCGTCACTGCCGATCACGTCACGTGAGTCTTCCGCGGTCTCTGCGCGTAGCGCGACGCGAAAAGCGATGTTGCTCTTGGCCTTACTCAACGACGACAAGTCCAGTCGCTGACCCCCGAGGGTGAAGAAGACGTTACAGCCGCGACCCTCCTGGCCGATGTGAATGACCAGCTCGATCCACTCGGGGTGGTGGTGGAACAGTTCGAGGTACTCGTCGATGATGACCAACAGAATCGGCACCGGCTCGAGATCCCGGCCGGCCAGCCGCATCTCTTCGTATTCGTTGGCGTCGCGCGCACCGGCATCCTTGAACAGCCGGTATCGGCGGGCAATCTCGCCGTCAACAGCCTTGCGCATGCGCTCCGCCAGGTGCCGGTCGTCCTTGCCCAGGTTGGACAGCGACCCCGCCACATGCGGCAGACCCTCTAGGTCCTGGGCGGCCGACTCGAACTTCATGTCGACGAAGATCACGATGAACGTCTCCGGCGAGTGCGTCAGCGCGATCCCGTTGCACAACGACAGGAAGTACTCCGACTTGCCCGAGCCCGAGGTACCGATCACCACCGAGTGAAAGCCGAAGCCGCCGAAGTCCTTGGCCCGCAGCACAATGTATTGCAGCTCGCCGCCGGGTTTGACGCCGACGGGCACCACGGCCCACTTCGGGTCGCCACGGCCGCGGCTCTCCGCCCACAACCGATCCACGTCGAGACGCCGTGGGTCGGCTATGCCCAACGCGCGCAACAGTTCACCGCCCTGACTGTCGGTCTCCGACAGTTCCCCCGCGCTCATCGGCGACCATCGGGCCAACGCGCGGGCGTAGCGGTCGGCGGTGCTCTCGGCGAGCATATCGGCCACGGCGTAGAACGCTCCGCGATGGCGCAGCCGCCCCTCGCGCAACTCGAAGCGCTCTTCCTCGTCGGCGAACCCGACACCGATTCCGGAGCGGGTTGCCAAGCGCAGCACCGTAATTCCGGCCATACCCTTCTGTCCTGTGATGCCTTCCCACTGCTCGGGGGTGCCGACGTTGTCGTCGACGATCACCCAGTGCGGGCCAAGCGCGCCGCTGGAGGCCGCCTCGATGGGTGAGAGCATGGTCGTCGGGCTGGACCCGCTCGGCGGTGCCCACGGCCCGCGACCCTTGCGGTGCAGCTCCGAATCCAGCGCGTCTTCCAACTCGGTGGGTGAGGTGAAGACCAGCCGTCGCAGCCCACACGCGTCGAACATCTCGTCATGCTGGTTGTGCGGCAGCCAGACCAGCCACGACCACAGCTCAGGATGGCGTGTGACGACCATCAATTTGATGTCGTTGGGGCCGTGGTAGACCGCCAGCTCGCACAGCACCGCCCGCATGAAGGCATGCAACTCGTCGGGCTCCTCGCCGACGAAGCTGAATCCCGGCCGCGAGCGCAGACTCAGTACCTTGCCGATCCCGCGGATCTTGCTCTGCTCCAAGATGAAGTCGCGCAACGCCCGCCCGGTTACCGGTTCCAGCTCCTCGCCGACAGGCACCTCCGGCCATTGCAGCGAGACCGCGGAGTCGGCGGCAGACTGCACGCCGATCCCCAGACGCACATCGAGGAAGTCGGCATCGGTGGGCCGGCGCTCCCACATCCGGGGGCCGCCGATGACGGTGTCCAGTTCCTGAGGATCACCATGCACGAACAGCTGACTGCGTCGCTGATCCTGGGCGGCGCGCTGGACCTCGTCGCGGTCGTCGTCGAGCTGGCGCAGATACATCCGGCGTTGCTTTTCCTGCTCGCCCCAGCTGATCCTGCGACCGCGGCCGAACCGACCGCTGAACATCAACGCGCCGAAGCCAACCAGACCGATCAGCGGGAAGAAGCCGGACTGCAGTGAACGGACCCCAGAGGCATACATCACGACGAGCGTGCCGATGATGCCGACCAGCAGCGCCGGCAGCGCGATCATCAACATGATGTTGCGCGGTTCACGTTCGGGCAGCGCCAGCGGCGGTGGGACGGCCACCCGCACCGGCGGAACGCTCGGCGCGGGTTTGCGTGCGCCGCGGACGAATCCCCTCTTCGACACCGCTACCCTCCTGCGTTCTGTTGGTTTGCCGCGGCCACCGGGGCCACCGCCCCACCCGGATCGATGGTGTCGCGGGCGAGCAGCGCCGTCGCGCGGTTGATCGCCGGGCCGGCGGCGAAGGTCCGCAGCATCGGCCACGGCGCCTGGACTGCGCGGCGGGGATCCAGCCCCAGTGCTTGCAGGGTGCTCTGATCCCATTCGATGCCGTACCGAACACCTTGCGGGGAAACCCAATACAGGCTCTCGCGGGTATCGGAGGCGATCGCCGCGCTGGTGGATGCGACGAAGTTGGCTGCGCCGGGCAGCATCAGAGTCTGGTTGGCCTCGACCGAGTCCGGATCGCGGTTGTCGCGCACCAGCGCGACGATGTGAGAATCCATGCTTTCCGGTGTCGGCAGGCCGCGTCCGCTGAAGAACGTCACCGTCGCCTGGCGGTCGGTGGTCTGCTTCTGCCAACCCACGCAGGTCACCGGATTCGCGTCGGTGTCAACGAAATCCAGCTTTCCGTTGGGGTAGAAGTCGACGTTGAGTACGGTCACCTCGGGAATGTTGACAAGCTTGTCGGGCGAGACGAGTTGGGGTGTCGTCGTGCCCTGGCTGTCGGCGGTACGCAGCAGGTCCGCGACGAACCCGGTGATCTTCTGCACCCCGTTGGGCAGCAGCACGTAGAAGCCGCTGACAGCACCATTGGCGTCCTTTGTCTCCAGAACCCGCCCGACCACCGAATCCGGCAACCAACGCGACGGGGTGCCGGCGTCGGGGATCACCGGCACGACAAGCGGCTCGGTCGCCGGCATGGCGTCGAAGAGGGCGTTGGAGATCTGGATCGCGCGGGTGGCTCCCGGGTCGAGGCCGAGGTTGAAGGTGACCGAGCGGTCCGCCGGGTCGATCTGGGTGCGTTGACCGTTCCAGATCAGATACGTGCCGTCGCCGTGAGTGGCCAGGACCGCCTGCGTCGCGCGCATCGCCTGCGCACGTCCGCCCGGCGAGAGTTCCCCGGCGATCGCGGTGATGACCGGCGGCAAGCCGCTACCGCGCGCGGGAGCGGTGTCACATACCGACCACGCCGACACCGGGTTGGCCGAGATGGTCAGATCGTCGGGGATGCCGGGAATCCCGATCATCGGACCGGTTGGATACTTGGCGATCTCCTTGGCATTGACCCAAGTCGGCGGTGCCGAGTTACCCGTCGCGAGGCGGGCCGACGTCAGGTTCAGCGCCGGGAACAGCCGGTCGTTGATCTTCGCGTACAGCGCGCCGGTGTCGCGGTTGCCGATGATGCTCGACTGGCCCACAAGTCCGGCGGGTTTCATGAAGTGCAGCAGTGCCATCCAACCGCAGCCGATCAGCACGAAGACCAGCGAGAGCGCCACCGCGGCCTGCTGCTTGCGATCGTCGTGCTTCATCCGCACCGAGAACCGCGTGATGGCGGCCCGCAATCGGCGGTTGTAGAACAGGTGCCCGGAGTTCTGATCCCGGTTCGATAGGTTCAGCGGCACGGGCGGTGTCCTCCTGCCACGAACTCAGCGCGAGCGACGACGACGGCTGCGGGGTTCACCGCAATCCACTTCCATAGCGCGCCTGGTTGTCGATCTCGGCTTCCTCACGGAGCGCGTCGAACGCCAGGTTGAGCCGATCGGTGAGTTCACCGTGGCTGTAATCAGTCACGACCGCTGGATGCAAGGTGAGCTCGATAAGTTTGCCGTCGGAGTTCGCCACCGCGTGAATGTCCCCTATGTCGACGCTATAGGTGATGGTCTCGGCTTGCGCGACGAGAGCTTCCCACCGCTCGGCCGCCTCGCTCAGTTCCCGCAAGACCGCATCGACGAGATCTTTGTCGCTAAGCTCGCGATCACTACCGGACCCCGCCACCTTGCCAGTATGTCGAGCGTCACTACCTGCGTCAATTCACCTTCACAGGGACGGCGCCGACGGCCGCGCGGATTGTCCCAGCAACCTCAGTTCGCCTCACCAGTCACGTCGTGGCGCCCCAGCGGCTGGTCGGCGGCGTGCTCAGCGCCTCGAACCAGGCGAAGTGATAGTTGGCCGACAGCTGGTCGCCGACGGCGATCGCCTCGGTCGCGGCCAGCAGCAGGCAGTTGCTCAGCATGGCCGGGTCGACGTCGGGATATTGGGCCATCAGCTGATAGCGGGCGGTATCGCAGTGCACTCGCAGCACCTCCACCTCGGCCTCGACCACCCCGGTGCGGGCCGCACCGGCCTTGGCCAGCGTGTGCACCATCCGGGGCAAACCGTCGCGCCAGTGGGTTGCCTCGACCAGTTTCCAGCCAAGGTCGTCGACCGGGGGCACCGCACGGCCTTGCGACGAGGCAACCGTCGGCTCATGCGGGATGGGAGCGAATGGGTCACCGGGGTGATACACCGCGGATCGCACCACCTCACCGAGCAGTTCGGCCACCCGACCGCCCCGCCTGGCCGGAGCCACCAGCCCAACCCCGGCGGGCAAGTCGACACCGGGTGGGATCCAGCCGTACGCGAGGTCCGTCACCAGCACGGTCGTCCCGTCGGTGTACTCCCCGATCGCCCAGCGCAACCCGGGCTCCTGGCGGGCCACGAACGCCAATAGTCGGGCCAGGCGCCGGTCGTCGGGCTCGGGTTCAGCCGTCACGACGGGGGTTGGGACCGGCCGAATCTCGACCGGCTCCGCATCGGGCTCTACCTCCGGCGGCGATTGGACGGCCTGCGGCCCGGTGTGCTCGTCGTCCTCGATGATCGGGTCGGTGACGTCGACAACGGCCTCGATCACCTGGGTGTCCTCAATGACCGGGCGGCGCAGCATCTTGGTATCGGGTGCGGCGCTCAGGCTCAGCGACTCGGTGACGAAGCCGAGCGCTCCAGACCGCAGGTGCCGAACCGTTGATTCCACCCGCAGCACGGCAAAGGCCCTGCCGACGTTGATGATCCGGGCTTCCTCGGCTCGGCGGCCGGCCTCGGGAAGACCACTATGGTGCAGCGCCCGCAGCCGTTGGTTGGCCGAGTCGGCGATGCGCTGCAGATCGTTCTTGAGGTACTCGGCGACCGGCGCTGTGGCCGGGGTGACGGTCTCCAGCTCGGCGGGCCACAGCCCGCCGATCACCCACGGTGTGCAGTCAGCGGGCGCGTCGAACGTCGGCACCGAGAGGGCTTGCTGCGTCGCCCTCTTCAGGCGCCGGCGCGCCGTGTTCCGACCGAAGATCGCCACGGCGAAAGCCTACCGTCGATCGCTGAGCTGTCAGTTCGGCCGAGACGCCGCCGGGCCGGCGACCTGCAGATCGGGCCGTGGCTGTTCATCCGCGCGCCACCGTCACGCTGCGTTCGCCGCCACAATACTGTGCAAAGGCGGCGAAGAACGCCTTCCGGTCGATGATGGCCTCGGGTGGATGCACCCCCGGTGTGCGGGCCGCGCCACCGCACACTTGAGCTGCGCCCAGCGCCAACGGGATTCCTGTCGCGCGGGCCATGTCCCCGAACAGCCCGTGCAGACTGCGGTGTGGGGTGACCACAACGGTGCTCGGTGCGCCCGCCGTGGTTCCGCACGCCACGGCGAAGAAGGGAGGCAGATTGCCCGGGCCGGGCCAGGCCGGGGCTCGCAGCACGGCGCGTGCCATCATGAGCAGGCCCGGCCGGATGAGCCGGGTAGCAGCCTCCTCGATTGTACTGTGGCCCTTGTCGATTCGGTTCCGCAGGTCATCGAGGAATGCGACGGTGCTGCGTTTGAGCAACATCGCGCAGGCAATGTCGGCGCCGGGTGCCACGGTGCAGGCCAAGGTGATGGGTTCGGGATGGCCGACGGTGTACACCGTGCCGGATCGTCTGCCCGGGAGACGCAGCCGTATCGGGTGCATCGGCCGCTGCGTCACTCGGCGACCGCCACGAACCACCAGGATCGTGCCACTGAGCTGCTGCAGCCAGTGCAATGCCGCCGCGCTGGGCCGCCCGTCGGCGGCGGTGAGCAGTTCGGCGGCATCCTCGGCGACATAGCCCGGTGGATCCACCGGCCACACGGTGTAGAGCTGGTCGACGGTATCCAGCTCGGCGGCACCCTGCGCCGCCATGAGATTCGACAACCCCGGGCTGGCACCCATCCCGAGCACGGCGGTGATGCCGGACTCTTTGGCCATCGCGTCGAACTCGAGCATGCCGAGGGTGGGTTCCCAGTCGTCACACACATCGAGGTAGTGGGTCCTGGTGTCGATCGCGGCACGCAGGACCAGCGGACCGAGCCGGTAGAACGGGCCGGCTGTGTTCAGCACGATGTCGGCGTCGTCAAGTGCGGCCCGCAACGTCCGGCTGTCGGTGGCGTCGACCGTGAGCGGGGCGGCATCGAGGCGGCGGGCGCACGTGCGGGCGGCGTCGGGGTTGCGGTCGGCGACGACGATCTCGTGGCTTCCGGACATCGCCATGACAGCGCGCAGGGCGGCAGTGCCGACCGCGCCCGCGCCGCCGATCGCCACGATCTTCACGACGATCGCCCCGCCGCCGGGATGACAGTTCCGTACAGCGTGAACAGCTTCGCGGCGGGTTCGGCGGCCAGTGCTTCCAGACGCCCCCAGGTCTCGGCGAAGGCGGCCCTGGCCCGACGGCCCGCCCACGGCTGGGGTAGCAGTTCGGGCGGCAGCAGCGGGTCGGGTTCGATAGCGCGGGTGAAGGCGTAGGCGAGCTGCAGCGCGAGAACCGTTCGCTCAATCGGTGACTGGCGGGCAGCGGGAAGCCGTGCCTCCACGTCGCCAATGGCCTCCAGAAGCCGCTCATAGGCGGCGGCGATGTCGGACAGCGGCCACAGCCGAGCCGCGATCCGCCTGGGTTCACCGACCCCTCCGATCCGCAGGTCGGTTGTCGTCAGGGTGCTCACGCTGCCCGTGGTGCCGAGTTGTACGGCAAGCCGCGCGATGTAGGGCTCCCAGGCATTGGGAGACAGGTACACCCCGCCTTGCACAGCCGCCCCGCCGAGCCGGACGATGCCCGCCCGCATGGCGTCCCGTGCGGACCTCTCGGTTTCGGCGATGGCGAACGACACCACGTGCCAGCGCCCGTCCCACGGCGCCGACCCCTTGTCCTGGGCGTACGCGTGGCCGAGGAACTGCGCGTCAGGTTCCAGCGCGGCGCGCAGTGCCGCAGTGGCCCGCACCTGCGCGTTCCGGCCGCGGCCCTGGAGTTCGAGCTGTCCGGCCGCCACAGCGCGCCGGATGCCCAACCGGACCTGCTGGTCGGTCATGCCAAGCCGGTTTCCGACGGCGTAGAGCTGCGCGGCGTCGATGGGTCCGTCGGCGGGCACCAACGCCTCCACCAGGATGCGAGTCGGGATCTCCGTCACAGCGAATCGTTCATTCACGTTACGATCGTATCGTGAATGAACGTTATTGGTACGGGTTGGCCCGGAGCTTGCTGGCCGCACTCCTGTTGACAACTGGTATCGGCGGTTGGGTGGTGTACCAGAACGACTACGCGATCGTCGAACGACACGTCAGCATCGACAACGGCGACAACCCCCTGCATGCCGTTCTGGCGCTGCCCGAGAAGGGCCGAGGTCCCGTCGGGCTGGTGGTGTTCGTCCACGGCGACGGGCCCATCGACGCCACCCACGACACCTTCTACCGACCGATCTGGGAATCCTTGGCGCAGGCTGGATTCGCCTCGCTGTCCTGGGACAAGCCGGGGGTCAACGGCGCTCCCGGTGACTGGCTGGCACAGAGTATGGCCGTCCGCGCCGCGGAAGCCGCGACGGCGATCGCCTGGGCGCGACGTCAGCCGGACATCGACGGCACGCGGATCGGGATGTGGGGCGCCAGCCAGGCCGGCTGGGTGCTGCCAATGATCGCAGCGCAAGATCCGCGAATACGGTTCATGATTGCCGTTTCGCCCGCCATCAACTGGTTACGCCAGGGGGAGTACAACACCCGCGCCCAGCTCGCTGCCGACGGAACCTCTCCTGCCGAGGTGGCGCAGGCACTGCAGCAGCGCACGACGACACTGACCTACCTTCGTGCCGGGGCATCGTTCGCCGACGCCGCGAAAGCCGGCGCGGCGGCAGGCTTCACCCCCGCCCGCTGGCGATTCGTCGGACTCAACTATCTGGCCGACGCGTCGGCGGACCTAACCCGCGTGCACGTTCCGGTACTGCTGCTACTCGGTGGGCGCGATGTCAACGTCGACGTCGCCGATACTGAGCGCGGATACCGAGCCCTGCTGCCCGACCAGCAGTCGCTGCAGGTGATGCACGTTGCCACCGCGACGCATTCGATGGTGCCCGCACGGATCGAGCGCGACACCGCGCTGTTGACGATCGTGGCGATCGCAGCTCCTCGCAGCCTGTACGCGGCCGGCGTCCTCGATGCGATGCGCGATTTCGCCGCGCGCTCGGCGCCATGAGGACAGCAGCCGTTGCCCGGCATCACAACGGCCCGCCCCCGATCAAGGAGCGGGCCGTTGCGACGATGCAGTGAAGTCGGTCAGCGCCCGGCTAGCAGGGCACCGCGGCACCGGTGGGAGCGAAGCACAGGCAAGGATCCGCACCGGGGGTGTAGTAGGGCTGACCATCGGGTGTGTAGCAGGGTTGCTCGCCGATGTAGGCGGGCGCCAAAGGGTACGCAGGCGGAATCGCGTAGACGACCGGATTCACGCCGACCGGACCTACCACACCGCCCACCCCCACCGGGCCCACCGGGCCCGCGACCGGGCCGAGGCCGCCGACGCCTACCGGGCCGGCGGGGCCAACGACAGGACCGCCGGGTCCGCCGGGTCCACACACCCCGCGACAGTCGGCCTCGGCAGCTGACGCCGTCACGAGCGAACCCACCGACAGAGCCGCCACAACGAACATCGTTGTCGCAAACTTCTTCATGTTCCCCTCCGCTCTCTTAGATTGAGAAAAATACCTGTACCGCGCCCATTAGTCAGCACTTCCGGCGTTCGAGCCAGGGGGGCCAAGGGGCCCGCGTATCCGAATCCTGAGCAAATGGTCAGTCGTCGAGTCGGGGACGGCCAGCCGCCGCTAGGTCAGCGGTTGGTTCTTGCGCACTCCTTTGTAGATGCCGCGGCGCACGATCCACGGCATCAGCACCCGGTCGATCGACCACACCGGGAACCGGTAGGCGGTGCCGTTGGGCGCAAACACTTCTAGTCCATCGGGCTGGATTCCCAGCACCGAGCCCCAGCGCCGCCGCGGTGGCCGATAGGCCTTGAGTGGGCGGTCAGCCAACGCGGCACGGATATTGTGGGCCAGCAGTCCGTCGGCCCTGGCCCGAGCCGACGCCCGAAGGGGGTCGGTGGCCGCAACATCGCCGATCGCGAAGATCCGATGATGGCCGGGCAACCGCAGCTCGGGGGTGACTTTCACGAAGCCGTGGTCGTCGAGGAGTTCGCGCGGCAGCCAGTCAGTGTTGGGCCGTACTCGGCCGATCGCCCAGAGCACCGCATCGGCCGAGGCAGTGGGCTGCCCGGTGCTCCATGCCACCGGCGCGTCGGTGATCGCATCGCCGGCGAATCCGTCTGGGATCACCGCGCGATGCTCCGGATGCAGTCCAACGCCTAGGCAAATTAGCTTGCGCTGCAACTGTTCCCACGTTCGTTGATGGTGTTCGGTCAGGGCCCGGTCCTGCGGGAAGTAAAGGTCTACGCTCTTTTCAGGCCAGGCCGTCGCGATGTTTCCCGCAGCACTGACCGCAGCCGCCCCACCACCAATGACGATCACCGACTCTGCGGCGGCCAGCTGCTCATGGGCGGCGGCCAGGTCCGCGGCGATCTCCTCGGGGGTCTGCACGGTGGGCCGGCGCCAAAAGCCGTTGCTCACGCCCGTGGAGATGACCAGCACGTCGTACGGTTCGTCAACCGGTGAACCGTCCGTGGCGGTGGCAGAGACGACGCGGTGTTCGAGGTCTACGCCGGTCAGGGTGGCCTGCACGGTGCGCACGGTGTCGAGGGCTCGGAACTTCTCGAATGGGATCCAGTTATCGCGCGCCCAGTCTTTCGGCCGGGCCAGCCGGACCCCGAGCTCCTGGCCGCTGACGAGGGCCGGCTTGACCGAGATACCGACGATGTCGGCGTGCGGGGCCAGCCGGATCGCGGTGAGCACCCCGCTGTCGCCGAATCCCGCGATGACAACCCGGGGCCGAGTCATACCGTGACCTTCCGTGGCGGGCGGGGAAACAGAATCGACACCCGGTCGATGACGTCCTGGTATTGCGGTCGCCGCTGCAGGCTGCGCCTTTCCATCAACGGAATGCTGGCACCGAGGAACATCGCCGTCATCGCCGCGACCCCGATGAATAGCCACCACCAGTCACCCGGCGACGCGGCCACCCCGAACAGCGCCAGCGACAGCCAGAAGCCGATCTCCCCCAAGTAATTCGGGTGCCGCGACCACGCCCACAGGCCGCGGTCCAGCACCGCGCCGGGCTGCTTGGCCCTGACGAAGCGGTGCATCTGGGTATCGGCGACCAGTTCCAGGGTCACCGCTGCGATACCGACGGCGAAGGCGGTCCAGCTCAACCAGACCAGGTCCGGGCCGGCAGTGGTCACCGCGACGTACACCGGCAGCATCCCCAGAAACACCTGCAGAGTGGGGACCAGGTGGATGCCGAACAGGTCGGCGAAGAACTCCCACCTTCCGGCACCCTCGCGCAGCAGCGGGTAGCGCCAGTCCTCGTGATGCAGGCCGGGAAATCCGTAGGCCCAGTTACCGGTCAACCGGATCGCCCAATACATGACGACGACGGTCAGCAGCCAGCAGCGCAACGAATCCAGGCCAAGTGGTCCGGCGACCCACCAATAGATCAGCAGTAGCGGCGGGATAACGCTCCAGTAGGCGTCGTAGAAGCTGGAATTGCGGTAGGCACGGCTGAAGATGAACAACACCAGGGTGGCCAGCACATCGGCGGTAAGGGCGTCCAGCCATAGCCGGCCGGTTGCCGACGGCCCGAAGAGGAGCCAGGCGGCGCCGGCCCCGACCGAAACCACATAGGCCACGGTGACCAGCCACAACGAGCGCGCCTTGGTCCGGTTGACCATGCCGCAGCCTCCTAGATCAACGTGGCACAGATGACGCGCACGTGTTCGACCGCGGCCGAACTGTAACACGTTCTAGTTGCACGGGACCATACTTGACACCTGCCAACAACTGCCGGCAAGCGGTTCCCTATCGTGGCGGAATGAGCACCGTTGCTGATGCCGACCGGGTCGCGGACCTGGCCCGGCGGGTCGTGGCCGACCACGACCCGAAGAGTGTCCCGATTCCAGAGTTTCTCGGCGCCTGTTACGACGCCGGCCTGTCCTGGGTACATTTCCCCGAAGGTCTTGGTGGCCTTGGCCTGTCGCGTGGTGTGCAGGCCGTCGCCGATCGGATTCTGCAAGGCGCCGGCGGGCCGGTGCCCCTGGGCCTGAACCCGATGGGGTACGGCATGGCCGCGCCGACCGTGCGCGAACACGCCCAGACCGATGACCTCAAGAAGCAGCTGCTGCGACCGCTTGCCACCACCGAGCACATCTGGTGCCAGTTGTTCTCCGAGCCCGGAGCCGGATCGGACCTGGCCGGGCTGGCGACGTCGGCGGTACCCGACGGCGACGAGTGGGTGATCAACGGGCAGAAGGTGTGGACCAGCCTGGCGCATCGGGCACGCTGGGGTCTGCTGCTCGCCCGCACCGACCCCGACATGCCCAAACACAAGGGTCTGACCTACTTCGTCCTCGACATGCACACACCCGGCGTGGAAACCCGGCCGCTGCGGCAGATGACCGGGCAGGCCGAGTTCAACGAGGTCTACATCACCGATGCCCGTATCCCCGACAGCCACCGCCTCGGCGCGGTCGGGGACGGCTGGCGGGTGGCGATGACCACGCTGATGAACGAGCGCAGCGCCCTGGGCGGCAGCGGCAGCAGGCGCGGCAGCGGAACCATCAAAGACGCTGTGGCGCTGTGGGCGTCGCGCCCGGACCTGCGCACCCCGGTGCTGCGGGACCGGTTGTCACAGCTGTGGTTGCGCTCGGAAGCCCAACGCCTGACCGCGGAGCGCTCCCGGGCCTCGGCGACCGCGGGTGGACCGGGCCCGGAGGCATCGATCGGCAAGCTGGTCGGCGCCGAACTCAATCAGCACATCTATCAGTGGTGCATGGATCTGCTTGGGCCCGAAGGGATTCTGTACGACGGCTACACAACGCGCGACGGGGCAGGAGACAGCGGCGACTGGCGCGGCCCGATCCAGCAACGGTTCCTGCGCAGCCGCGCCAACACCATCGAAGGCGGCACCTCCGAGGTGATGCGCAATATCCTCGGCGAGCGGGTGCTGGGCCTGCCCGGTGACCTGCGTGCCGATGCCGGCATGCCGTGGAAGGAGATCCCCCGTGGCTGAGAAGCTTGCGGATCAGCCCGCAAACAGCGCTGAGAAGCTTGCGGATCAGCCCGCAGACAGCGCTGAGTTCACGTTCACCGGGGAGCAGCAGCAGCTGCGCACCGCCGTGCGCAAGTTCTGCGCGGACAACTTCGACGAGCAGACCGTGCGACGGCTGATGGAGTCCGAAGTGCCCTTTGACGCCAAGGTGTGGCACCGCTTGGGATCCGAGCTCGGCGTCCTCGGGCTCTCGGTGCCCGAGGCCGACGGCGGTGCCGGCGGCTCGCTGGTCGACCAGGCCGTCGCCGTGGAGGAGTTCGGCGCCACGCTGGCCTGCGGCCCGCTGTTCGGCACCGTGTATCTCGCCATCCCCGCGCTGGTGGCCTGCCCGGCGGGCCCGGCTCGCAACGAATTACTCGCCGAGTTGGTCGAGGGCACCAAGACCGCCGCGCTCGCCGTCACCGACAAGGCCGGCGCGTTCGACTCGGCAGCAGTGCCGGTCATCGCCGAGGGCGACACGCTGACCGGCACCGTCGCGCGGGTGATCGACGGTGCCGCGGCGGACGAAATCCTGGTCGCAGCAAGCGGTTCCGCAGGCATCGGCCTGTACGCGGTGGCTGCGTCCGCGGTGCGGCGCACCCCGCTGACGACCCTGGACCTGACCCGTCCGCAGGCCACGATCATCCTGGCCGGTGCCCCGGCCCGCCTGCTGGCCGGGCCCGAGGAGGCCGAGCGGGTGATCACCCATGCGCTGCAGGTCGGTTCGGCGTTACTCGCCGTCGAGCAGGTCGGTGCCGCGCAGCATCTGCTGGACCTTGCTGTCGACTACGCCAAATCCCGGTTGCAGTTCGGCCGTCAGATCGGCTCGTTCCAGGCGATCAAGCACAAGTTGGCCGACATGCTCGTCGATCTCGAGCACGCCCGCTCGGCGGCGTATCACGCGGTCTGGGCGCTGACCGACGGCTCCGACGAGCCGGCGCTGGCGGCCAGCATCGCGCAGGCGACGGCGTCGGCTGCGTTGAGCCGCATCGCCGCCGACACCATCCAGGTGCTCGGCGGTATCGGCTTCACGTGGGAACACCAGGCGCACCTGTACTTCAAACGCGCCGCCACCGACGCCGCACTGCTGGGCACCGCCGAGCAGCACCGCTCCCGGGTGGCCGATTTCGTGCTCGACACCGCCATGGCCGAGGGCGGTGCCGGAGTGGCCGACGGGTTGCCGGGCTGAGTCTGGGCCGAATAGCGTTCGGGCGGAGAAGTGCTGAGAACTTCTCCGCCCGAGCTGCTTCAGTGGTGTGCCCGGCTCGTCAGCCGCGATCGTGGTTCCACTGATGGTGATGATGGATCGAGGTGCCCGGCTGGGGCTGGTTGTTCTGCCCCGGGAACGACGGGTGCGGGGCGGGGTGGCTCATGTTCGGTCCGGCGTTCGTCGAAGCGGCATCGGCGTAGCTGTCTGTGGCGGCGCCCAGGGCGACCAATGCGGGGCCGACGGCCAGCAGAGTGCCTGCGGCGATGCGCTTGAACCAGACAGAGGTGGATGTGGTGGTGGTCGTGATGGTCATGAGTCGTGGTGCTCGTTCTCTTCGTGCCTTCGCCGGTGTGCCGGCGGTGAGTAAACGATCTCGCACCACAGCGGCGATGTCTGTCCGCTGACCAGCCCTCCAGAGGGATGAACTCGGTGTCCCCCGATCGGGGGACACCGGCTGTCGCGATGGCGGCGCGTAAGGAAAAGGGACCCTGCACGACCCCGGTCCGCAAAGTCTCGTTCGCCGGAAAGTCCCCTTCGGCAGTTCCGCCCGACTAACGTCGACGCGACCCGCTGCCGGCCTGTATTGTTCCACCGCATTAGGACAATATGAGGTCGCTGCGACCTCGGGGGAGGAGATCATCGTGGCAGGTCAAGTCGGACGGTTCGGGGCCCGCACGGTCCGTTCTCAGCTAATCGCCGGCACCGCTGCTGCGGTCAGCGTGTGCGCCATCGCGACGAGTGGAGTGACGACCACGGACCTCCACCACCCGTCGCTCCGAGTTCCGGCAGTGGCAAGTGTCGAGTTGGCGGCATTGGCGAACCCATTGCTGCCGATATTCGACACCCTCGAGAAGGTCAACCTCTACACGTTCTCGATCGCCGAGCCACCCACCACGACGTTCGACCGGGCCGGCTTCATTCCGGACTTCCTCGCCGCAGGCGCGCCCATCCTCAGCCAGTACTTCCTCAACGCCTCTGACTACATCAACAAGGCCATCCAGTATCTGATCCGCGACTACGACCCGGTCTACACCCAGTACCCGGGGGCGCTGCGACTGTTGGCATGGGCGGCCGACGCGCTGCCGGCCAATATTGTCTACGCGGCGCAGCAGGCTTTCTCCGGGAACCTCGTCGGAGCGCTGCAGACCGTGCAATTCGCCGTCATCAATCCCATTCAGGCTGCTCTCTACCAAACGCTGAATTCCGGTGTGTACGTGCTCGGCGGTGTGACTACTCGCGCTGCCGCCGTGCTCACTGCCATCACCGACGAGATCCCCACAGCGATCCGCAACCTCGCCGATAGCGCCACCCTTGTCCTCAACGCGGCGGGACGCGTCGTCGAAAATGTCGCCTACGGGGTTCAGACGCTCAGCCCCGAGAGGGTCTGGAATGCCCTTGTCGTGGGACTGCTGGGCACGTCTTCCGACCCGAACACCCCG
Source organism: Mycolicibacterium sp. CH28 (assembly GCF_004745805.1). Classification (GTDB taxonomy): domain Bacteria; phylum Actinomycetota; class Actinomycetes; order Mycobacteriales; family Mycobacteriaceae; genus Mycobacterium. The sequence continues at coordinate 23,439 of NZ_SRLQ01000018.1, forward strand.
ACGATCCCCGACGCGCTGATCAACCAGACGATCGGTGAAGGCGGAAAGCTGTACGTCTATCCGGGCGGGCAGTATTACAGCCAAGTGGACAGCATCCGACAAACCCTCATTACGGTAAGGGACGCGATCACCGATGCACTGGCCACCGATGTGCCCGTGCCTAGCAACCCCCCATTTACGGTGTCGTTCGTATTTCCTTCGGGGATTCCGACACCGTGGTCCCCGACGCCGGCTCCTGTTGCAACACCTTTGCAGGCCACGGCGTCGACTAACACGACAACCTCAACGACGACCTCAGCGACGACCGCTACGACCGAGCGGGCGAGCGTAGCCGCGACATCAGCGAACAACACATCTGAGGCCGCCCCTGACAGCAGCGCCACCGCGGGGTCCGCTACGCAGTCGACCGCTGACACAGTCCACCCGACCCGCGGTGCCGACGACACAGGACGGGCGAAAGCCCGAACCGCCCGGAATGCCGACGGCGCTGCCCAAAGCGCCAGCGCGGCGGGCGACGCGTCCGCGAAGCCGTCCGCCGGGCAAGCCAGAGCCCATTCAGCCGCCCGGTAATCGGATCCGGCAACGGTGTCTTCCCCAGCATTCAATTCCTGCCAACGGCCGATCATCTCCTGCCATCGGAACTAAATCCCGGACCGACCGGCGTTGGTCCAGTCAGCGGCGCGGAAATCCACTCCGGCCGTTGAGGAAGAGGGAAGAGACATGAAGAAGATCACCATCACCACCGCTATCGCCGGCGCGTTGACTGCAGCAGTTCTGGGCCTTGCCGCGCCCGCGCAGGCCGATCTCGGTCACAACGACTGGGTAAACAACATCGCTCCGACGGCAATCGTGCCGCACGTCGATACAACTGTTCACGGAAGCCGTTGATCGTCAAACGCTTTCCACGCACGGGGCACCCGATTCGGGTGCCCCTTTGTGTTGGCGGAAGGTCAGGCCAGCACGGCGTCGATGGCGCGGTAGATGCGCTGCTCGCTGACCGGCCTGGCGGTGCCAAGCTGCTGGGCCCACAGACTGACCCGCAGCTCTTCGATCATCCACCCAATGTCACGCACGTCGGCCGCCACGGCACGAGCCGGCGACAGCGCCTGCCGCAGTTCGTCGTAGGCGCCCTGCACCGCGTGCACGCGGAGCATGCGGTCACGGTCGGCCTGAAGCCCGTGAGGCAGCCGTTCGAGTCGGCGGCTAATGGCGGTCAGGTAGCGGGCCAGGTCGCTCAGATGGGCAGCTCCGGTGGCGGTGACGAAGTGCTTCGGGACCAGACGACCAAGCTGTTCCCTGATGTCGGCGACGGCGTCGGCCTGGGCCGCCGACGGCCGGTCCGGCAGGAGCACTTGCGCCTCCTGCAGCGCGGTGAGCACTTTCTGCACCCGGCCCAGGATGTCGCGGGTGGTCGACGGCAGCGCCGCGGCCACCCGGTCGCGCAGAGCGGCGAAGTCGCCTCTGCTCCACGCCGGCGCCACCGCCAGGATATCGACCGCCGCGTCGGCACAGTCGTCGAGTAACGCGGCCAGCGACCCGTCCGGGTTGGCGCTCAGCACCAGCCGGGTGCGCGTATCCAGACCCTTCTCCAGCGATTTCACCGGGGAGGGCACTGTCAGGCGCAGCAGGCGCCGCGTGCCCGCCGCCATCGCTGGCTCCCGTTCGGCGGCGGTGGCGAACACCCGGATATCCACCGCTGCCCCGGCATCGACCAGTGCCGGGTACCCGCGCACGACGTGGCCGCCGACGGTGCGTTCGACAGTGTTCGGCAACCCGTCGAGGTCATCGGGCCAGGTGCGCAACCCGGACCGTTCCAGGTCGCTGGCGACGGCCTCGGCCACCGCCCGACGGGCCGAACCGGCCAGCTGCCGCTGCAGCACGTCGAGGTCCTTGCCGCGGGCCACCTCGGTGCCGTCGTTCGCTTCGATGGCGAAGGTCACCCGCAGGTGCGCGGGCAGCTTCTCCAGGTCGAACGCGCTGACCGGCACCAGGACGCCGGTGCGCCGGTGCAGCTCACGCTGCAGTGCTTCGAGCACCGGCTCACGTCCGGGGTCGATGGCGGCCAGCACTGCTCGGGCCGTGTCCGGGGCGGGAACGAAGTTGCGCCGCAGATCTTTCGGCAACGAGCGGATCAACGCGGTCACCAGCTCCTCGCGCAGTGCGGGCACCTGCCAGCTGAACTCGTCACCGCCCAGCCGGGCCAGCACCTCCACCGGGACGTGGACGGTCACCCCGTCGTCGGCGGCGCCGGGCTCGAAGCGGTAGGTCAGCGGCAGGGACAGATCGCCGGCCCGCCAGTTGTCCGGACGTTCGGCGTCGTCATCGACCCGCAGCAGGTCATCGCGGGTAAACGTCAGCAAGTCCGGAGTGCGATGGCGTTGCTTCTTCCACCACCCGTCGAAGTGCCGAACGGAGACCACGTCGGCCGGAATCCTGCTGTCGTAGAACGCGTAGATCTCGTCGTCGCCGACCAGCAGATCGCGGCGGCGGGCCCGCTCTTCGAGTTCGGCCAACTCCGCCCGCAGTCGGGCGTTGTCACCGAAGAAGTGGTGACGGGTCTGCCACTCACCTTCCACCAGCGCGTGCTGAATGAACAGTTCCCGCGACACCACGGGGTCGACGTTGGCATATCCCACGCGGCGCCGCGGTACCAGCGGAAGCCCGTACAGCGTCACCCGCTCGAACGCCATCACCGCGCCGCGCTTGGCATCCCAGTGCGGTTCGCTGTAGGCGCGCTGCACCAGATCGCCGGCGACCCGCTCGACCACCTCCGGTTCGATCCTGGCCGCGATCCGCCCATAGAGCCGGCTGGTCTCGACCAGGTCGGCCACCACGATCCAGCGGGGTGGCCGCTTGGTCAGCACCGATCCCGGGGCCAGTACGAACTTGGAGTTCCGGGCGCCGGTGTATTCGCGCGAATCCCCTTCTCGCAGGCCAACATGCGACAGCAGGCCCGCGACAAGGGCGGCGTGCACCCGCGCCGGGTCGGCCGGTTCGGGGTCACCGGACTCCCGGATGCCGATGTCACGGGCGATGCTGCGCAGCTGACCGGCCAAATCCTGCCACTCCCGAATCCGCAGGTAGTGCAGGAACTCCTCGCGGCACATCCGCCGGAAGGCACTGCCGGACAGCGCCTTCCGCTGCTCGCCGAGATAGCGCCACAGGTTCAGGTAGGACTCGAAGTCGGAGTGCTCGTCGGCGAACCGGGCATGCTTCTGGCGGGCCGCCTCCTCCCGGTCCGTGGGCCGCTCGCGGGGGTCGGGGATCGACAGGGCCGCGGCGAGCACCAGCACCTCGCGCACGCAGCCTTCCGCGTCGGCCTGCAGGATCATCCGCCCCAGCCGGGGGTCGACCGGCAGCTGTGCGAGCCGGCGGCCCAGATCGGTGATCGTGCCCCCGGAGTCGAAGGCCCCGAGTTCCTGCAGCAGCTGCACACCGTCGCGGACGCTGCGCCCGTCCGGCGGGTCGAGGAACGGAAAACTCTCGATGTCACCGAGTTGCAGGGCCGCCATCTGCAGCATCACCGCGGCCAGGTTGGTCCGCTGAATCTCGGGATCGGTGTAGCGGGGTCGCGCCGCGAAGTCTTCCTCGGAGTACAGCCGAATGCACACCCCGGGCGAGGTACGCCCGGACCGGCCTGCCCGCTGCGCGGCCGAGGCTTGCGAGATGGGTTCGATCGGCAGTCGCTGCACCTTGGTGCGCCGGCTGTAGCGCGAGATGCGCGCGGTGCCGGGGTCGATGACGTAGCGGATACCGGGTACGGTCAGTGACGTCTCGGCGACGTTGGTGGCCAACACAATCCGCCGGACGGCCCGAGACGGCGCGAACACCTTCTGCTGCTCGGCAGTCGGCAACCGGGCGTAGAGGGGCAGCACCTCGGTGTTTTTCAAGTCCCGCAACGCTTCTGCGGTATCTCTGATCTCCCGCTCGCCGGACAGGAACACCAACACGTCGCCGGGCGGTTCGGCCGCCAACTCGCCGACGGCGTCGACAATGGCCTCGGTCTGGTCGCGGATCTCGGTGCGCACGATCTCGTGATCGGGGTCGTCGGGATCATCCGAATCATCTTTTGCGACAGTTACTTCCAGTGGTCGATAGCGGATCTCCACCGGGTAGGTGCGCCCCGACACCTCGACGATCGGCGCACCGTTGAAGTGCGCGGCAAAACGTTCCGGTTCGATCGTCGCAGAGGTGACGATCACCTTTAGGTCGGGCCGCCGCGGCAGGAGTTCCCGAAGGTAGCCGAGCAGGAAGTCGATGTTGAGGCTACGTTCGTGGGCCTCGTCGAGGATCAGCGTGTCGTAACGCAGCAGGCGCCGGTCGCGCTGGATCTCGGCGAGCAGGATGCCGTCGGTCATCAGCTTGACCAGCGTTCGGTCACTTGCCTGATCGGTGAACCGCACGGTGTACCCGACGGTTTCACCCAGCGGGGAACCCAATTCGTCAGCGATCCGCTGCGCGACGGTACGGGCGGCAAGCCGGCGCGGCTGGGTGTGGCCGACGGTGCCGCGAATCCCGCGGCCGAGCTCAAGGCAGATCTTGGGCAGCTGAGTGGTCTTGCCGGATCCGGTCTCGCCGGCAACCACGACGACCTGGTTCTCGTTGATGGCCTTGGCCAGCTCACCGCGGTGCTCGCTGACCGGCAGATCGGGGTAGGTGATCGTCGGAACCGCGGCGATGCGGGCGGCGACCAGCGCCTCTCCCGCGGCGATCTGATCGGCGATCTGCTGCAGCTTGTCCGGTGCGACCTCACCGCGCAGTGACTTCAGCCGGCGCCCCAGCCGGGCCGCGTCGCGGATCGTCAGACCGTCGAGGCGGCCACGCAACTGACGCACCTCGCGAACCTGGTCGACAGACGCTTCGGACACTCGCGCCAGGATAGGCCGTAGGCTCGGAAGGCGATGACCCCGCTGCTGACCATAGCCATCGTCGTCGGCCTGCTCCTGGTAGGCCTCGGGATCGTGGCCAGCCAACTGTTTCGGCTCAAGGACTGGCTGAACAAGCCGCCGCCACCCACCGAGCAGCAGGACGATCCCGACACGTGACCGAGTTGCCCGCCGGGGTGCGGGCGATGGCCGCGCGCGGACCCGACTGGGCGAGCTGGGTCGCCGCACTCCCGCAATTGACCCGTGCGGTGCTCGCGCAATGGCAGCTGCGGCCCGACGGCCCCGCAGTCCACGGTTACTGCTCCCTGGTGCTGCCGGAGCGCACGCCTGGGGGCGCGGCGGCGGTCCTCAAGATCGGCTTCCCGGACGACGAGTCCGAACACGAGCACCTGGCGCTTCGGCGCTGGGCCGGCAACGGCGCCGTTCGGCTGCTCAGTGCCGACTCGCACCGCCGAGCGCTGCTGCTGGAGCGGCTGCGGCCCGAGGACCTGACCGCGCTCACCGACGTCGAGGCCTGCGTGGTCGTCGCCGGCCTCTACCGGCGTATCCACGTACCCGCTATGCCCCAGCTGCGGGCCCTGCCGTCCTATGTCGAGCGCTGGGCCGGCGAACTGGCCACGCTGCCGCGCAGCGCCCCGATCCCGCATCGACTGGTGGAACAGGCGATCACTGCCGCCGCGGACCTGACGGCCGACCGCGCAGCGCTCGCCGTCGTCCACGGCGACCTGCACTACGGCAACGTGCTGGGCGCCGATCGCGAACCCTGGCTGGTCATCGACCCCAAACCGGTCAACGGCGATCCGCACTACGAGATCGCACCCATGCTGTGGAACCGGTTCGACGAATTGGCCGGCGACGTCCGCGAGGGCGTGCGCCGCCGTTTCTACACCTTGGTCGACGCAGCGGGCTTCGACGAGGACCGGGCCCGGGCGTGGGTGATCGTCCGGATGGTGATCAACGCGATGTGGGCGCTGACTGACGGACCGCAGACCGATAAGGATTGGTTGACCACGTGCATCGCGGTCGCCAAAGCGGTGCAGGACTGACCGGCGCGGCGCTCGTCAGCGTGGCGGGTCGCCACGCCACATGAAGCTGTTGACGTACTTGCCCATGTCCTTGGCGAGGAACAGATTCGCCGGTGACGGCGGCCCCGGCCCGTCATCCGGGCCGAACTCGTGGAAGGGACCGACAGCGCCGGCGATGAGCGCCAGGTCGTTCTTCACCGCGACGATGATCATGATCCGAAGATGGTCGTCGTCGGTGGCGGTGCCCTTGGGCCAGTCGTCGGCGACTTCGCCGTAGCCGGGTTCGTAGCCCAGGATCGCATTGGGAAGTTCGTAGGACTTCACCGCGTCGGGATACATCTGCCCTAGCAGATCGGCGGCCACCGTCCGCGCGTCGCGGCCATGGGCCGGTTCGCTGAACAACCGCAGCGTCCCACCGTCGCCGATATTCAGCTCGGCCGTCACGCCGGTGTTGTCGGTCTTGACGTCGTAGGCAGCGCCCGGCGCCGGGTAGGACACCGAGAACGATCCGTCCGGGGCGGAGAACCGCGGGTTGGTCGCCACCGGCAGCCCGGTCGGCGGCCTGCCGCAGTCCGGCGGGCAGTGGTATTTCACCGGCGCCTCAACGAGCCGCGTCGCCACCACACTCAACGCCATCATCGCCACCACCAGCACGACGACCCAGATGCCCAGGGTGACGAAGTAGGCGGGGCCGCGTTGTTTGCGAGCCCGGTAGCGCCTGCCAGGCACCGCGTAACCCGCGAACGAGTCGGCGTCCTCGCGGGCGTCCGCCACCCCGGTCACCGGTTCACCGACTTCAGCACCAGCAGGGCCTTGATGAGGTTCTCGACGTTGGGGGTGCCCAGTCCGGTGATCATGTCGTAGCCGGGTACGACGGGCGTGACGGCATTGGCGCCGAGGTTGATGTCCCGGAACGCCGGGATCGTGGAGCTGTTCGCGATCTCGTAGATGAGCGGGTTGAGATCCCCGAGTTGGGACAACCCGCGCGCGGTCAGGAACTGGTTCATCACCGCCGCCAGCCCGGCCCACACGGGCGCGGACTGCGACGTCCCGCCACCGACCAGTATCTGCCCGTTGAACACGAACTTGACGCCGGTGAACGGGTCGGCCACCGCGGCGATGTCGGGAACCAGCCGCTTGTCGCGGGGGCCGGAACGTTCACCGGTGGTCTGCCAGGACGGGCGGGCGAACAGGGTGGACGCCCCGCCACCGCTGCCCTGCGTCAACGGGACGTCGTACCAGCCCTGCTCGGCCAGCCACACCCCTTCGGAGTCCGTCGACAACGTCGTCCCGCCGACGCTGGTCATCTCGGGCAGCGACGCAACGGCATCGACGCCGACGTCGTCGGGGCTGGGTGGATCGGACCAGTCGTGCCCGCCCTTGCACTCCAGACCGGCGAGGTCTCCGCTGGCGTCGAAGGCCGTCGTTCCGTTCCGATGCGCGCGGGCCAGCGCGGACCGTACCGGCGCCAGGTCGGCCCTGGTGAGCAGGCGATCACAGCCCCAGCCGATCGAAAAGCTCCACACCGCGCCGGGGTAGCGGCGGTCGACCGCCTCCATCAACTTGCCGAGCTTGACGTAGGCCGCGTCCCCCTCGGCGGTGACCCGAGCGTTCACCAGCACGATCTTGGCCGAGGGCGCGATCGCATGGATGAACTGGACGTCCATCGACGCCTCCCCGCGACGTTCGGGCGGCATCTCGCCCATCACCTCGAGGTTCACCTTGGGCAGGGTGAACCAGTCGGAGAACCGATCCAGGTCGCGCTGATCCACCCCGTCGAAGGCGAAGACGGCAACCGTCTGCCCTTTGCCGGTGTATCCCGCCGACGTCAAGGCGTTGACGTTGTATGCGGTGAGCAGCTCGGTCGGCATCAATCCCCCGTCGGGGACGTCGAGCGGCACGTTGGGCGGTGTGCCTTCGTGCCATGGCGTGTACCCGAGGATGCGGCCCAGCCCGGCGACCTCCCCGGCGAGCTCTTGCGGGACCAGGGGCTGCTGGGGCGAGGCGTAGAACACGTCGCCCCCACCCCTGCGGCGGTAGTCGTGGACCGCGACGTCCAAGGAACGAGCCACCGCCCGCGGTGAGCCCTCCACGATCGCCCACGAGTCGCCGTCGCGCCACCGGACGGACATCCCGCGGCTGCCGGCCCACGCGCTCAGTGCTGCCGGTTCGGCGGTGCCGTGCAGCTCGGCGGTCACTTGAACCCGGTCGGTGCGGGCGGGCCCGAGGTCAACCGCCTGCGAAAGCAATCGGGCAAATGGTCCGGTGATGGCGTCGAACGGCAACGGCGGCGTCGCACGGTCGGCCGCGAACACCATCATGACGACGGTGAGAAGCGCCAGCAGCGGCGTCCACCGAAGCGTCCCGGAACGCCGCACCCACATGCCACTCAGCATCAGCTAATCGGTCTACCACGACAAGTCGGCGGTCTCGGCCGTGACGGCGCAGTCGATTCCATACCGTTATCCGCGGTCATTGCCCGTCGCAGCGCAGTGACGGGGGCCCGCGCCGGGCGCTTCCCTCCCCCGGCAAACCGCCTCGTTAGCGGTGCGACAGCGATGCGCTCAGAGCGGAATAGTCAGCTGACTGCGGATCAGCGGCGCGATCTTCTCGGCCATATACCGATGGCCCTGGTCGGTGGGATGGACACCATCCGGGCCGATCAGGTCGGGCCGTCCCACGAACCAGCCCTCGGCGATCGGGTCGATGAACACCGCGTTGGCCATCGCGGCCTGCGCGCTCAGGTCGTCCCGCAGGTCCAGCACTGTGGGCGGTGGGTCGGCCGTCGGCCACGGCGGTCCGATCACGAGGAACTTCGCCTGGGGCGCCACCCGACGCGCGATCTGGAACGTCTCGTTGACCATGACCGGATACTTCTGCAGATCTACCGGTTGGTCGTTGCGGGAACCGAAGAACACCACCAGCACGTCGTCGCGGTTGACCGCTCTGACAGTGAGGTCTTCGAACACATTGCCCCGGTTGCCGCGGATCCCGTAACCCGCCCCGCCCTCGGCGGCCACGTCGGCGTCGATCTTCACACCTTGATTGGCCAGCATCCGCCAGGCCTGCGTGGTCCAGGACTGCGTTCCCTGACCGCCCTCGTCGGTGCCAGTCGTATACGAGTCGCCGATGACCGCGATGTGGGTCAGCGTCGACCCGCGGTTGGCGAGTTCGTAGCCGCCCGGCGCTCGCAAGTAACCGATGACGGCGGCGAGCACCACAAGGCCCGACAGGCCCGTGGTGATAACGCGGAAAAACGCTTCCCTGCGGGTCAAAATGGCACCTCACTGATTCGCGCCCGACCCTGGCAGCTTACTGCCCGCGACCCGCGGTCGCCCACCAACGCGCCGCCGCAAGACGCGGAAGACGTTGCCGCACAGCGGGGCTGGGCAAAAAAGCTGGACTAGCCGGCGCGTGCCGACGACGACGGCCGGCCGTCACGGGCCTGATCGATGGAGGCCAGCCGACCGCCGGCGGGCGGCGCGCTAGCACCGTCCTGCCCGGCCTTGACGTCGCGGTAATCGACCATCCTGCGCATCCAACGCCGGGCCGGTTCCTCGACGAAGTGGAACAGCAGCATCGCGCCACCCACCGCCGTCGCGATCAGGCCGACGACCACTACCTTCTGCACCGGCTTGGACAAGTCGAGGTGGTACTGCTGCACTGCCCAGTTCCACGCCGTATGGACCAGCTCGTGGACCATGTAGAGGCTGAACGAGATCTGGCCGCCGTAGACCAACAGCCGGGTGGACAGCAGGGCGGGCAGGCTGCCGACCCCAATCGCCAGGGTGACCACCAGCGGCATGAACAAGACGTCGACCAGCCCACCGGGGTCGATCATCCCCGCGACCGGATTGGCGTCGTAGTAGTAGAGGATGCCGACGATCGCAGCGGTCAGCAGGACCGCGGTGTAGCCGGCGAACCGGCGGCTGAGTTCGCTCAACCGCAGGCGGCGCACCGCGGCGCAGGCCAGCGCCCCGGCCAGGAACTGGGCCACGATGCGCGGCAGCCAGCTCCACGGGGTGTAGAAGTGGCCGCTGGCCAGCAAGAGCACTGCCGGCGGCAACGCGGCCAGGAAGGCCAGCACCAGCAGCGTGCGGGCCCGAGTCACCTTCGACATCCGGAATATCACCAGAACGGCCAGGCCGAACACCAGATAGGCCAGCCATTCCGCGCTGATCGACCAGGCCGGCCCATCCCAGCTCGTACCGTCGAAGAACGGCTCAAACCACAGCTGGACCATGAAGAGCTGGCGCACGTAGCTGATGGCAGTGAGCTTCTCGACGTCCGGCGAAGGCACAGTGCCGACGTGCAGCGTGAAGATGATCCACGCCGCGGCGATATGCATCGTCACCAGATAGACCGGCCACACCCGCGACAGCCGCAGCCACAGGAAGTGCATGGTCGCCCGGCTGGACCACGCCGGCCCCATCCGGTCCAGGTAGTTCCAGGTCAGCACGAAGCCGCTGAGGATGAAGAACAGGTCCACACCCTGGGCACCGGAGTTGAGCAGCGGCTCAAGATCGTCTTTGAGCCGCGGGGAGGACTCCCACAGCAAGGGCCGGAAGTGGAACAACACCACCCACATGGCGGCGACGATGCGAAGACCGGTCAGCGCTTTGATCTCTCCGGTTCGCACAACACTCATTTCCGACTCTTGCTTGCATATCGACGCCACATCGTCCCCACGGGCCGGACCCCGCCGCCGCCGCGATACCTCAGCGGCGACCCTGGCAGCGTATCAGCGCAGCCCCGCTCGCCCCGGGTTCGCAATGCTGTGGGCCTCCTGAAAGCGCCCGTTGCGCCGAGGTTTGCCGACTGTGACGGTGGTAACACCCGGTGCGCTCTACGCTGGCGCCATGCAGCGCCTTTCCGGCCTCGACGCCGCGTTTTGGTGGGCAGACACGCACACCTGCCCGATGCATATCGGTGCCCTGGGCATCTGCGACCCCGTCGCCGTGGCGGACTTCAGCTTCGACACCGTGCGCGACCTCATCGCGACCCGGCTGCCCGAACTACCGATCCTGCGGCACCGGATCGCCGGTGCGAGCCACGGCCTGGACCGGCCGTGGCTCGTCGAGGACACCGCACTCGACATCGACTACCACATCCGGCGTGTCGCGCTACCCACCCCAGGCGGGCGATGCGAACTCGAAGAACTGGTCGGGCGGCTGATGTCCTACCCGCTGGACCGCGATCGGCCGCTGTGGGAACTGTGGTTCATCGAAGGTCTGGAAGGCGACCGCATCGCCTACCTGACCAAGATGCATCACGCCATCATCGACGGGGTTTCGGGGGCAGGTCTCAGCGAGATCCTGCTCGACGTGACCCCGCAACCCCGGCCGCCGACCACCGAGGTGCCCGACACCAGCGCGCGCCTGCCCGGTATCGAACGCCGCGCGCTGGGGGCGTTGGTCAACATCGCCGTCATGACCCCTTACCGCGTGCTGCGGGTGGTCCAGCAGACCGTCACCCAGCGGCTCGCCGCGCGGTCAGTGCCCAACAAGCCACCGAACTTCTTCGATGCACCGGCCACCCGGTTCAACACCCAGCTCACCGCGCAGCGCCGGGTGGCCTTCACCAGCCTGTCCCTCGACCGGGTCAAGGTCGTCAAGCAGGCTTACGGCGTGAAACTCAATGATGTTGTGCTCGCCGTGATTTCGGGTGCACTACGCGAGTATCTGGACGCCAGGGGCGAACTTCCCGACCGGCCGTTGGTGGCGCAGATCCCGGTGTCGACACACACCGAAGCCTCGACCGGCGGCAACCAGATGGTATCGACGACGATCAGCCTGGCCACCGATGTCGAGGACGCCGCCGAGCGACTCACCACCATCTACGAAAACTCCCAGGGCGCCAAGGAACTGGCCCGAACACTGTTGGATCACCAGATCGTCGGCCTGACCGAGACGACGCCACCGGGCCTGCTCGGGTTGGCGGTGCGGGCCTATTCCGCTGCCCACCTCGGCGACCGGGTCGTGCCGATCAACCTGGTGATCTCCAACGTCCCCGGCCCGAACTTCCGGCTGTATCTGGCGGGTGCGCCGGTCGACACCCTGGTGCCGATTGGGCCGCTCATGCTCGACGTCGGATTGAACGTGACCTGCCTCAGCTACTGCGGCTCACTGGATTTCGGCGTGTCGACGACACCCGAAATCGCCCCGGACATCAACGATTTCACCGACGCTCTGGAGCCGGCGCTGGCCCAGCTGGAGGCCGCCGCGGGCCTGGTTCCGACGTCCTGACACCAGGGTCGACCCCCGCCGAGCACTACCCGCCGTTCTGGGCCATCCCCCAGCAGGTGCCCCAGTGCTCCAAGTTGCACGGCACCCCGTTCATCGTGGGGATCTGATTCGGCTGGAAGTTCGACGTCACGTCCGACGGACCGACGGCTTGGGGTATCTGCCCACCCGACTGGCCTGCCACGCACACCCCGGGAAACCGGGTCGGCACCGTCCCGCTCGGGCAGTCGGCAGATGCCGGCGCAGCGAAGGCTACCGAGCCCAGGCCAAGCGCCACCGCACACGCCGCGCTATAGATCCGTCGTCGTTTCACCGTCACGCGCTTTCCACATCGAGGGATTACCGCCACCTAACCACGTTATCGGCGCCGCGGCTACCAGTGTTAACCGCGATGAAGTGGCCCGGCGAGCGGCCTTACGGGCTGAGGACTCCGGCCTGCGGCAACGTGATCGATGGCAATGACGGCGTGGTCGCGCCACCCAGCTGATTGAGCGTGTTCGACGCCTGGTTGGCGGTGTTCAGCATCTGTACGAGCGGCGTGATGTTCCCGTTCGCGAGTTGGGCCATGACCCCGGGGCACTGGGACTGGATGGCCTGTTCCGCCACGAACCCCGTCACCTGGGAAGCGAGGCCACCATGGCCGCTCGCGGTGGTGGCGTTGGACACCAGGCTGCCGCCCGGCTTGACGATCAAAGGGCAGATCTGTAATCCGATTTGCTCGATCAACTGACTGATGGGCCCACCGTTTCCGATGCCGACCGTGCTGAGGAGACCGCTGCCCGCCGGGTCGATCGGGTCCGCGTGAGCCGAAGCCGGCCAGACCGTGGCGGCGATGAACACCCCGGCGGTCACGGCAAGTATGTCGGCACTGAATGTCTGAACGGTCATCTTGGTCCTACCCCGACTGGTTGGTGTCAGCAACAAGAGCGCACAAATTTCACTTCGATAACAATGGGCTACTTGAGTCTCAGTAAGAACACGGATCCATAAAGGTTCGACGCCTATGCGTTTCCCCTGCGTTGTCTGTGCGCTGCGCGTGCGACGCTGCCGAGTTTCAGCGACGCCGCCAGGGCTCTGACACCAGCGTCACAACGCGTCGGTGATCTCGTTTTTCAGCACCTCGGCCTGGGTACCGAACACCGCTTGCACACTGTTGCCGACCTCGATCACCCCGGCGGCCCCGAGGCTGCGCAACCGGTCCTGGTCCACCTTGGCCGTGTCGACGACTTCCATGCGCAGGCGGGTGATGCAGGCGTCGACAGTGCGGAGGTTGTCCCGGCCACCGAAGGCCGCGATGAGCTGCTCAGCCTTGCTGTCGCCGGCCGCCGCGGTGATTGCCGGCGCATCCACCGAGCTTCCGGCGGCCACCGCGGTGGCCGACTCGCCGCCCTCGCTGAGGTTGGTGCTCTCCTCGGCCTCGAACTCGCTTTCGGGTTCCCGCCCTGGCGTGCGCATGTTCCATTTCGTGATGGCGAACCGGAACAGCAGGTAGTAAACCGCGAAGAAGACCAACCCCATCACGATGAGCAGCGGGATGTTCTTGGCTGCCGGCGCCGTGCCATAGAGCAACAGGTCGATCAGCCCCGCCGAGAACGAGAAGCCCAGGTGGATGTCGAGCAGGTAGGCGATCGCCAGCGACAGGCCGGTCAGCACCGCGTGCACGACGTAGAGCGGGAACGCCACGAACATGAAAGCGAACTCCAGCGGCTCGGTCACCCCGGTGAGGAACGCCGTCAGCGCGGCGGCCGACAGGATGCCGAAGGCGACCTTGCGCTGCTTGGCGTTCGCCACGTGGATCATCGCCAACGCCGCTGCCGGCAGGCCGAACATCAGGATCGGATAGAAGCCCGAGGTGAGCAGCCCCGCGCTCGGGTCACCCGCGGCGAACCGGCTGAGTTCGCCGGTGACGACATGGCCGTCGGAGGTTGGGTAGCTGCCGTAGATGAACCACACGTAGGAGTTCAGGATGTGGTGTAGGCCGAGCGGAATCAGCATGCGGTTGGCGAAGCCGTAGACGAATGCGCCCAACGCCCCTGCGCCACCGATGAACTTGCCGAGCCCGGTCAATCCGGCGTCGAAGATCGGATAGAAATAGCTCATCGCGAAGGCGACCACCAGGGCCGCCAGCGACACCACGATCGGGACGAACCGGCGGCCCCCGAAGAATCCGAGATAGGGCGGCAGCACGATGGTGTGATAGCGGTCGAACAGCGCCGCGGTGAGCAGACCGACGACGATGCCCCCGAAGACGCTGTAGTTGATCTGCGCTTGGTCGCCTGCCTTGTCGAGCTGGCCGGCGAGCACGACCGGCGACATCGTTTTGAACACCGCCTGCATGACCAGGTACCCCACCACAGCCGACAGTGCTGTCGACCCGTCGGCCTTACGCGCGAATCCGATCGCGACGCCCACGGCGAAGAGCAACGGGAGGTTGGTGAACAGTGCCCCGCCGGCGGCGCTCATCGCCTGGAAGAACGGTCCGATCACCGGTGCCTTGATCCGGCCCAGCAGGTCGTCCTGCCCCAGCCGCAGCAGGATGCCCGCCGCGGGCAGCACGGCGATCGGTAGCATCAAGCTCTTGCCGAGCCGCTGCAACTGGGCGAAGCCCGGGATATGTAGTCCCGACTTTCGTTGCGCCCCAGCCTTTTTAGTGGATTCGCCCATCAGCGACTGTCCTCCCTTTGTCGCAGCCAAGCAGAAGCTTAGACAACACCTCGCACGCTAGACCTGGTTTCGGCCATGGCCGGACGCGCCGACTCTCTATCCTCGTGACCACCAGCAAAAGGAGTTGAAGTGACCAGCACGCCCGTCCTCGCACCGGTCGGTGGACGCGCCGTCGCCCTCGGCGACGTGCCCGATCCTGTTTTCTCCCAGGGCATGGTGGGGTACGGCGCAGCCGTCGATCCACCGCGTGAGGTCATCGACGCGGTCGCGCCGGTCAGCGGTCGCATCCTCAAGTTGATGCCGCACGCCTACATCGTCATGACGACCGACAATGTAGGGATCCTGGTTCATCTCGGCCTCGACACCGTGACGCTGCAGGGCGCGGGATTCACCGCCCTGGTCGCCGAGGGTGACATTGTGAGCGCCGGTCAGCCGGTCATCACCTATGACGTGCCCTCGGTGGTCGCGGCCGGCCTTAATCCGCTCGTCCCTGTCGTCGTCATGGACGAGCGTGAGCCCGGTAACGTCGCGGTAGCCGACGCCGTCGCTAGTCGCGCTCGAATAGCCACCGGCTCAGCACTTTTCACCGCAAGTAGGCCCACAACTGCGGGGCAAGGCAGCTAGGTGCTACTGACCGCGCGGACCCTTCTCACCGGCCGGGAGCTGTTTCGGCCGGGCTGGATCGAGGTCTCCGGTGCGAGGGTGCACCAGATCGGATCGGGCGCCGCGCCCGGTCCGGCCGACCGAGAGCTGGACACGGTGGTGCCAGGCTTCGTCGACACCCACGTGCACGGCGGGGGCGGGGCGGATTTCTCGGCGGCAACGAAAGCTGCCACCGCGTCGGCGGTGCGGCTGCATCGCCGGCACGGAACCACGACACTGGTGGCCTCGCTGGTCTCGGCCGGGCCGGCCGACCTGCTGCGACAAGTCGAGGTACTGGCCGACCAGGTTCGCGACGGGCTGATCGCCGGTATTCATCTGGAGGGCCCGTGGCTAGCCGCGTCGCGCTGCGGCGCCCACGATCCGGTGCTGCTGCGTGATCCGGACGCCGGCGAGCTCGACCGGGTGCTCGAGATCGGTGGCGGCACCATTCGGATGATCACGCTGGCGCCGGAGCGAGCCGGTGCGCCGGCGGCTATCGAACGGATCGTCGACGCCGGAGTGGTGGCCGCGGTGGGCCACACCGAGGCGACCTACGAGCAGACCCGCACCGCGATCGCCGCCGGGGCGACGGTGGGGACGCATCTGTTCAACGCGATGCGCCCGATCCATCACCGCGAGCCCGGTCCGGTGATCGCCCTGCTGGAAGACCCCCGGGTGACCGTGGAGCTGATCGCCGACGGTGTACACGTCGATCCGGCCCTGTACCGGCACGTGGCGCGGTCCGTCGGGCCGGATCGCCTCTCGCTCGTCACCGACGCCATGGCCGCCGCCGGGGTGGCCGACGGGCCCTACGAAATCGGGCCGATGGCCGTCGACGTCGCGCACGGGGTGGCCCGGCTGGCCGGTACGTCGACCATCGCGGGAAGTACCACGACGATGGACCGGGTGTTCGGGTTCGCGGTCGCCCACAGCGGCTTGCCGCGTGACGAGTCGCTACTGCTGGCAGTCCGGCAGTCCTCGGTCAATCCCGCCAGCGCCCTTGGGTTGGCCTCACCGGTACTGGCCCCCGGTGGGCCCGCCGATCTGGTGGTGCTCGACGCAGAACTGTCCGTAACCGACGTCCTGTACGCCGGCCGGTGGACGGCCGAAGCTGCGCCATTGCCCTAATACCTTGATAACAAAGGCATTACGGCCCGCATGGCAGGCGAGACGAATGCGCACGCCGCTGCTAGCTTGCCGTGGTGTCGACATCTGCCAAGGATCTGCTGACCAGGTGGGCTGTCGTTACTGCCGTGACCGTGTTGAGCCTCGCTGCGCTGGCCGTCGGCGGGCAGTCGGGCACCGCCGCCGCCTACTCCCGCGAGGGCCTACCGGTCGAGCAGCTCGATGTGCCCTCCCCGGCGATGGGGCGCGCCATCCGCGTGCAGTTCCAGGGCGGCGGCGCGCACGCGGTCTACCTCCTGGACGGCCTGCGCGCCCAGGACGACGCCAACGGCTGGGACATCAACACCGCCGCGTTCGAGTGGTACTTCCAATCCGGTCTGTCGCTGGTGCTGCCGGTCGGTGGTCAGTCCAGCTTCTACAGCGACTGGTATCAGCCGGCGGCCGGGACGAACGGGACACTCACCTACAAGTGGGAGACCTTCCTGACCCAGGAGCTGCCCGCCTGGCTGGCCGCCAACCGGGGTATCGCACCGACCGGCAACGCGGTCGTCGGCCTGTCCATGTCGGGAAGCGCGGCCCTGACCCTGTCGATCTGGCATCCCACGCAATTCATCTTCGCCAGTTCGCTTTCCGGATTCCTCAACCCGTCGCTGGGCCTGTGGCCGACCCTGATCGGGCTGGCCATGAAGGACGGCGGCGGCTATCGGGTCCGGGACATGTGGGGCCCGCCCGGCGATCCGGCGTGGCAGCGCAACGACCCGATGGTCAACATTCCCAGGCTGGTGGCCAACGGCACCGCGGTGTGGATCTACTGCGGGACCGGCGCGCCGTCCGAGCTCGACAACAGCGATGCCCCCAGCCTCGGGGGGCTTTTCACGGCCGGCTATCTGGAGAACATCACCTTGAATACCAACAAGGAATTCCAGCGCAACTACCTGGCCGCCGGCGGGCGCAACGCGGTGTTCAACTTCCCGCCGAGCGGTACCCACAGCTGGGGTTACTGGGGTTCTCAATTGCAGGCGATGAAGGGCGACCTGCAGCGCGTCCTGGGCGCCACCCCGACCGGCTAGCGGTCCCCGTCGCGCCGGGGCGCCGGGGCGAATGTGTGTTCGAATTCTTGTCGTACCCCCGGTGCATGGTGTCAGTGAGCCAGCCGACGAAAGGGGCACCGCAATGTGCTGGATGTGCGACCACCCGGGCAGCACCGTGACCGACTACCTCGATGAGGTGCGGGCCAAGATCCTGCGGCGGGGCTGGGCGGTGCAGTACGTCGAAGACCCCCAGATGCCCTACGCCTACACCGTGGGGCTGAGCGACTACGACGTGCCCGAACTGCTGATGACCAACGTGTCACCACAACGCGCCGCGCGGGTTCTGAATGGATCGGCCGAGCACATCCTGCGCGGCGCGGAGCTGACCCCGGGCCAGCAGTTCACCCTCTGCGGCGGACCGCTGTTGGAGGTGGTCGAGGTCGAGCATCCCGATGCGCACATGGCGATGGCGATCGCCCTGTACGGCGCCGACGTGCGCGCCCAGCAGCTGGTCTGGGCCGACGGCCGCGGTCGTTGGCCGTGGGCCGGCGACTTCTGCGATCGGGAAAGCCGGCAGCCGGTATTGGGGGTACGCGCGCGAGCCGCCTGACCCGCGCACGGTGATGGCACACTGTGCGCGTGGCGCAACGCATCGTGCTGGTGGACAGTGAGACGGCGGCCACCCTGGCCCAGGTGCTGCCGGTGCTGCTACTCACCTTGGCGGTGGAACTGCGCCGGACCCAATGGCATCGGGCGTTGTCGCGCTTTCGTATCGGCGCATTCTTGGCACTCTTCGGCTTGATCGAGACCCTCCTGGTGCTCTCGATCGACGGCGCGTTCTTTCCGTTCCAGTGGTTCGACATCTGTTCCGCGGCCATCATCTTCGGGCTGATGTCGCTGATCTTCGCGCTGTCCCTGTCAGATCCGGTCGAACGCAAACACGACAAGGACAAGCAGAACTAGGGGCCTGCGCGCGCAAGGTGGCGTGACTGTACAGCCGGATCGCCGGCGCCGACGGTGCAGCGATCGGTGGTCGAGTTCGGTATCGCCTGGTGGTGAAGGTGGCGCGCGCTCGGGGCCGCTGACGGAGTGACAGAGACCGTCACAAGCTCTGTCCTTGGCTCAGACTTGCACCCTGGTTGAGAGCGTCGGTGATGCCGACGATGATCCGCTCGAGGATGGATTCCGAGGTCGCGAAGTTGATGCGAATTCGTTGCCCTGAAGCCTCCCCGAACGGGATTCCGCCGTCGAGCATCACGGCTCCTTTGTGGAGGACCCACTCAACCGGGTTGTCGATGCCCATCGCCGACACGTCGACCCAGCTCAGGTAGGTGGCTTCCGGAAGATGATGCCGGGCAGCGGGCAGCACCGCGCGCAGGGCGTCGTGCAGACGTGTGCGATTTCGGTCCAGCACTTTGGTCAAGGTGTCTTGCCATTCGTCGCCATGTCGCCAGGCCGCCAACGTGGCGACGACGCCGGGAATCGACACCGCACCGTAGATATCAGGCGGCTCGGCGTCACGAGAAGCCAACAGTGACGGCGATCCATAGTGGGCCACCGCACAGCGCAAGCCGGCCAAGTTGAAGGCTTTTCCCGCGGAGGTCAGCGTTACTGTGCGGCAGGCCGCGGCTTGACTCACCGACGCGAACGGGATGTGACGGTGGGGCGCGTAGGTCAGTTCGGCATGGATCTCATCGCTGATCACCAACATCTCGAACTGTTCGGCAAGCTCTGCACAGCGTTCGAGTTCGTAACGGGTAAGGACTCGTCCGGTTGGGTTGTGTGGATTGACCAAGACGAGCACTTTGGGCCGCCGGCGGGCGAAGGTGCGTTCCATCTCGCCGAAGTCGATGGTCCAGCCCGATTCGGTGTCGGTGAACGGGACGTCGACTTCGGTGAGGCCCATCCGGTGAAGAGTGGCGAGGAACGGTGGGTAGTTCGGTGTCTGGATGGCCACGGCATCGCCGGGACGAGTGCTCAGCCGCAAGACCAACTGGAGTGCTTGGATGAGGTCGGTGTGTTCACGCACCGCGGTCGGATCCAGCCGCCAACCGTAGCGGTTCTCCATGCGGTCGGCGAACGCCGACCGTAGCGGAGTTCCGTTGAGCCAGTTCGGGTATCCGATATCGCCGGACTCGATGGTGTCGATCAGTGCCTGCCGAATCGGAGCAGCCATCGGGTAGTCCATGTCGGCAACCCACGCGGGAAGAGCGTTTACCCCCTCGGCGCGAGCCCACTTCACTCCGCTCCGCCGACGCAGTGTGGCGAGTTCGAGGTCGTCGAAGCCGGCCACGATGCCACTTGGGTGTCGTGACGTCATCACAGACTTGCCTCGGCCGCCGCGTGCAATAGGACGTCACGCGAGACTTCGACCTGTCCGTGGTGCTGAGCCAGCTCTTCGAGAACGTGCAGAAGGACACCAACGGGTGTCAGTTCTCTGTCGGGTCCCTGGTAGTCGGTTGGCGGCGTATTGGCGAGCGGGGAGCAAGGGTCGAAGTCGGCGAGGTCGCGCCGTACGCGGGCGCGAAGGTCGGTGACCATCCGGTCGAGTTCGGCTATGGATCCGCGTGTCGTGAACTCTGCGGCGCGATCGCGATTGCTCTGCCGACCGCCGATCAGATGCCCGATCCAGTACTCCGCTACCTGCACGCTGTGATAGGTGACGGCCCAGGGTGCGTTGGCTCCCGGCAGCGGAGGTGCTTGATTGGCGTGGTCGTCGCCCAGAACGTTCAGGGCAGCGATCATGCCGTTAAACGCTCGGTCGAGGAAGTAGAGATATTCGTCGATGTTCACTATAGCTACCTTCCCGTGATTGGCTGCTGGGACTATGGGAGTTGTTCTAGGACAGAATGTTTGGTCTCGGGCAGCCGGGTGACGACGATCAACGCCCCGACTGCGAATAGTGCTGCGCTAGTGGTGAAGACAAGGCTGGTGCCGCCGGCAGCGAGGAGGACAGGAACGGCGATGGGGCCAAATACCGAGCCGAGTCGGCCGAGTGCAGTGGCCGATCCCACGCCGGCGGCACGGCTGCGGGTCGGGAAGAGCTCGGGCGTGTAGGCGAAAATCGCCGAGAACATGCCGAAGAAAAAGAACTGCATGAAGGAGCCGGCAACGATAAGTTCCAGAGTTCCCGAGCTCTGGCCATAGAAGAAGGCAGCGATACCCGAGCCGACCGTGTAGCCCGTCAGGCAGAACCGACGCCCCACGCGTTCGATGAGGTAGGCCGCCGAGAGGAAGCCCGGGATGCCCCACAGCGCCATCCCGAGGACAAAGCCGATGCTCTTGGCGACGTCGAGTCCACTGTCGGTGAGCAACTTGCCGATCCAGGTGGTCAGGCCGTAGTAGCCGGTCATCAGGCAGAACCACACCGCCCACACCGTCAGTGTGCGCACCCGCCAAGGTCGGGACAAGAGCGCAGAAAGCCCCCCGTTCGCTCGGGTGCCCTCGGCGTGCACGCGGTCGACGGGCACAGGTTCCGGCAACGGACGGCCCGCGGCCTCGCGGACGGCGTCTTCGATACGCACCAGGGTCTGATGAGCTTCGTCGGTCTGGCCCCGCGATGTCAGCCATCGAGGTGATTCTGGAAGATTGCGCCGCAGGACCAATGCGATCACCGCGAGGAGGGCCTGGATGACGAAGAACGCCCGCCAACTCGAGGTGGTTGCCGTCAGCAGGTAAGCGATTGCACCGGCGGTGATGAATCCCAGCGGCCAGGCTCCTTCGAGGAGGGCGGCATAGCGTCCGCGTCGAGTCGCTGGCATGAACTCGGCGAGAATCGCTGCCGCGACCGGAAATTCGGCCCCCATTCCAATGCCGAGCAGGAAGCGAAAGGTGATCAGCGATTCGATGTTCCACGCCATCGCAAGTCCGACGCTGGCCAGGCCCCAGATGACCATGCTGTACTTGAAAACCCGCTGCCGCCCGAGGCGGTCGGCTATGGCACCGGCGCAGATGGCGCCCACGAACATTCCCGCGAAGCTGGCGCCGCCAGCCAAACCGGTCACGGCCGGGGTGAGCCCGAAGTGATGGCTGATCGGCGAGAGCAAGAACGTCATGGCTCCGAGGTCGATCGAGTCGAAGAACCACGCCGTCGCGATGACCAGGAACAGGTTTCGCTGGAAACGACACCACGGCAGGCGCTCCATGCGGGCCGCAACACCGGCGACGTCCGCGCGAGGCATCGCAGCCGGACCCGAACTGGGAATGCGTACGTCGTCGGGCATACAGGGCTCCTAAGCAGGGGATGAGTGTGATCGGCCCAATCGTTTGGCGATTGCGGTGTGACTGACCCGGGCTGCGTCACCGTCTTAGGTGGTGACGCTCCGAATGAGTTTGGAGTGCCGGGCGTCACCTGTCAAGATGGTGACGTGGGTAAGTTCGTCTACGTCAGCGGTCGGCACTGCCTGGACTTCGCGGGAACCGTGCTGTGGCGTCGCACCGGACGAACCGAGCTGCTGGAAGAGCCGGACGATGTGCGCACGTGGGGACGGGAAGCCGGTCTAGTCGACGACATGGCTCCGCCATCAGCCCGAGACTTGGCCGATGCCATCAGCATTCGCGAAGCGATCTACTCCGCCATCAGCGCCGCAGTCGCGAATGCGTCAGCGCCGTCGCCTGCGGACGTGGTCCTCATCAACGACTTGGCGAGCCAGCCGTTGCCGGCCCTGACGTTGACGCCGCAAGGGACGACACGCAGCACGGGAACGTTCAAGAACCTGGCGAGCCTGTTGGCGCGCGATGCGATCGACCTGATTGGGTCCGCCGATAGACACAACGTCAAGGAGTGCGCGAACCCCGACTGCACACGGCTATTCGTCGATCTATCCCGAGGCCATTCGCGCCGCTGGTGCGGGATGGCCGAATGCGGCAACCGCGCAAAAGCCGCCGAATACCGGCGCCGCAAGAAGCAGCAACCGCAGTAGGGCCGCTACCCGGATCGTGTCATCTGGCGCGCTAGTCTCCGAACGCGATGACCTCTCCGCGATTGATCGACACCCAGTCGCGGGCCTCCAAGTACGGGCGGAAGGTCTGGGCGATCAGCTGCTCGTCGGCCGGAGTCTTGGGCCGTTGCAGCTCATAGAGGTGCGGGAACTCCGTCCAGGCGACCACCGCGTCCCACAGCCGCACTGCCGCCGCCCCGGTCGGCGGGTCGACGAGGACCGGCCCGAACAGGCACTGGCCGTCGGGGAAGAACAGGGTCGGAACCCCGTACCCGTCGGCCGCCACCACCCGGCGGTGATCGGCCAGCACCTCGTCGTTGGTCGTCGGATCGGCGATGGCCTGGTCGACCAGGGCCGGGTCGAAACCGAGCTCCTCGAGCAGATGCCGCGCCACCGCCGGGTCGTGGGGTTTGTGGCCGTCCACGTGTAGGGCCCGACCGGCGCGCTGGTACCAGGCCTCCAGGTCGGCCATCGACCGGCGGCGCAACAACGCCCCGATGCGCATCATCGACCATCCGTAGGACCAGTCCCGCTCCCACGGGTGCTTCTTACCCTCTTGGCGGTTGATCTCTTCGAGGCTGAAGAAGCGCCAGTTGACCACCAGGTCCGTTCGGTCGCGGACCTCGCACATCCACCGCGACGTCTGGTAGGCGTACGGGCACATGACGTCGAAGTGGAAGTCGATGGACTCCGGCCGGCCGGTCACATCGTGAACCTGAGGTTGCGGGCGGCCCGCTCCCCGAGTTCGGCGTTGCCGGTCCAGCTGACGGCGCCGGCGTCGATCTGAGCCTGCGGGTCGATCCGACCGCACGCGAGCATGATGAACGTTGTCGAGTCCGTTGCCAGGGTGGCGTCCGGATTATCAAGGTGGGCAACCTGTTTGGCTCGCCCATCGACAGCGACGGCAATTTCGCGCTCGATCGGCCCGGTGAGCCGGAAAACGATGCTGCCGCCGTCGGGGACACCGACCTTCTTGCCGGCGATGTAGCCGATCGAGCTCTCGACCTCACCCAGCGCGATCTCGGCGGCCACCCCGGCATCGTCGGTCGTACGTCCAAGCGGAATCGTGATGTCGCGGACGTGGACCCAGAAGTCGAAGACCCGGATCTGCAGGAAGCGCCCGTAAGTGCCCGGGCCGACGGGCATCCACGACGGGCGCTCCAGATCGGCGGCGGTCAACGCGGCCAGGTCCCGGCGCCTGGCGGCGAAGACGGCCCGGACCTTCTCGACCAGAACGGCCGGATCGTCGGTCCCGGCCAGGAAGTCCGCCGCCCGCTCCAGCGGCGGCGGGGTGGTGTTGTCCTGCGGCAGCCATCCGACCATGACGGCCTCGATGCTGGTGACGTGCTGGACCACGCTACGAACGTCCCACTCCGGGCACAGTGACTGCGCCTTCCAGTCGGCGTCACTCAGATCGGCACACAGGCCTTCGATCGACGTGTAACAGGCCTCAAGCGCAGCACGGATCTCGTCCAGACTCCTCATAGTGCCGATCAAACTACGCCGAAGCCCGCTGCGGGCCAGATCGGGATGCAATCCCGGTCCAGGCCCCGGCAGTCAGCCGGCAGCGTTGGGCAGCAGCGGCGGGCAGTTGCCTGCCGCGTCGGTGGCCAGCTCGAAATGCCACAGTTCGTTGGCGTAGATCTGGCACAACCCGAACCGCGCACCGTTGGCGATCAGCCACTGGTCGGCGCCGACCCCTCCGACGTCGACGGCCTCACCGATGACGTGCTTAGACGCCTCGGGCGTCTGGACGTACTGCCGCGCGACCGCGAGGCTGCCGTAGGTCGCCACCGCGTCGTCGAGGAGCCGCTGCTGGAATTGCGGCGAGCGCCATCCGGAGGTGACGGTCATGGTGACGCCATCGGCCGCGGCCGCGGTCGCGGCCTGCTGCACCGCGTCGAGCAGACGCGGATCGAGGCGCCCGACGGCCGGGTTCGCCACGTCGAACGGGGTGAGGACCTGGCCGTCGGCCAGCGAACCGTCGCCCGGCGCCGTCGCCGGGGGATCGACGCTAACCGTGTTGTCGGCCAACCTGATTCGAGGAGCGGGAGGCACCGTAGCGGCGGCGCTCAGTGCCACCGCCGCGGTCGTGACGACACTCGCCAATCCGGTGGCGGTGTTCGTGAAATTCATCCGCATGACCCACCCATCATCGCCGCAGGGGCTGTTGTGGCGACAATCGGGTGCGTCGATCGCCGCCGATGCGCCAGACTCTGACGGTGCGCATTCGAGCGTGGACCCTGGCCGCCGGCGCGACCCTGCTCGCGGTCGCCGGCTGTGCTGCCCCGGCCGCCCCGCCGACGGCGACCAGTGTGACCGGACCTGCTGCGTCGTCGGTGCCCGCCGCGGCGCTCGTCTCGACGACGGCTGCGGCCGACGCCGAGCCGTCGGGTGCGCAGCCC
Organism: Mycolicibacterium sp. CH28; assembly: GCF_004745805.1. GTDB lineage: Bacteria > Actinomycetota > Actinomycetes > Mycobacteriales > Mycobacteriaceae > Mycobacterium. Next base: position 48,399 of record NZ_SRLQ01000018.1, read on the forward strand.
CGGCTGGCCACCGACCCCGCGCAACTCGGCGACGACCTGGTGGCCGACGAGCTTGCGCTGCGCGACTCGGCGACACCGGAGGCGGGGCTGGTGGCCGCCGCACACCGCCAGCAGGCTGCCTACCGCAGCATCGGACGCCATCCAGAGTGGGACTCGATCATCCAGCCCCGGATCCCGGCGTCGCTGGCCGAGATCTATGGCCGCAACGTCGACGCCCGACGGCAGCTTGGGGCGATGGCGCATGTGCGCGACACGCTGCCGGCCTGGCACATCGAGCCCCCGGCTCCCGCCGACGAACTCCTCGGCTACTACCGGGAGGCCGAAGCGGCCACCGGCGTCGGGTGGAATTATCTGGCCGCCATCAACCTCGTCGAGACGAGGCTGGGCAGCATCGTCGGCGTGAGCACCGCCGGCGCCGAAGGTCCCATGCAGTTCCTGCCCTCGACGTTCGCCGCCTATGGGGATGGCGGCGATATCCGCGCGCCCCGCGACAGCATCCTGGCCGCGGGCCGATATCTAGCTGCCAACGGATTCACCGCCGACCCCGATCACGCCATCTACCGCTACAACCATGCCGACCAGTACGTGGCGGCGGTCAAGCAATACGCGGCAACACTGGCCGCCGATCCCGCGGCGTTCACGGGCTACTACCGGTGGGAGGTCTACTGCACCACCGCCGACGGTGACGTGGTGCTGCCCATCGGCTACGCCGCGGACACACCCGTGCCGGTCGGCGAGTACCTGGCCGCCCATCCGCAGTGATTCATACCGAACGTTGCGACACTCAGCTCTTGAAGGCGTCTTTGACCTTCTCGCCGGCGTCCTTCAGGTTCGCCTTGACCTGATCGACCTTGCCTTCGTTTTCGGTGCTCTCGTCACCGGTGAGGCGGCCTGCGACTTCCTTGGCCTTGCCGGCGATGTCCTCGACCTTGTTGCTGATCTTGTCGGAGACGCCCATGAAGAGCCCCTTTCCCATTGACATGCGTTGACTGTGGTCCGCACCCGGGTACCTCGACAGGGCCGGGACGAAACCTCAGCGACCACGCACCGTCCACAGCACCCGGTAGGACCCGGCCGCCGGAATCCAGCCGAGCTGGCGGGAATCGACGACGCCGGGGGCACGGGGATTGTCCGAGCGAGCCTCGAACGCCGTGTCGCTCCCACGTCCACGCACGTCGCCGACGCGCTTGATCAGCCAGCGTGACGGCAGGGTGGGATCGGGAAACACCCGAAGCTGGCCGCGCCGGACAGTGCCACCCCGGAGCGACAACAACCCGTCACCCGGGCGCAACGTCGGGCGCATCGAGTCCTCCACCACCACGAATCGGCGCAGCGGCCAGTGCCGGAGCCCATGGTTGTCACCCACCTTGAAAGGGTAAGTTAAGGCCATGCTGCATCGACTTTTCGCCAACGCCACCCCCGCCCATGCCCACTGCGATCTGTACTGCGGTGTCTATGACCCCGCGCAGGCCAAGATCGAGGCGCTGTCCTGCCTCAAGACGATCCAGAAGTACAACGATTCCGACGACGAGCACTTCCGGACGCGCGCCATCATCATCAAGGAGCAGCGCGCCGAAGAGGTCAAGCATCACCTGATGGTGCTGTGGGCGGACTTCTTCACCAAGGAGCACTTCGAGCAGTTCCCGAACCTGCACCAGCTGTTCTGGGACGGCGTGCACGGAGCCGGCGACGTGAAGAAGTCGACCGACGCCGCTGTGGCCGAGAAGCTGCTGGAGACCATCGACAAGATCTCCGACATCTTCTGGCAGACCGAGAAGGCCAAGGGCATGGGCGTTTACCCGCCTGCCTGACCCCACCTGCCTGACGATGTCCACGTCAAGTACCGCGCTGCCGTTCCGGCCGCGCGGTATTTGCGTTTAGGGGGTCACTTCCAGGCGAACAGCGGTTGCTCGAGTTCGTCGACCGGGTCGTGGCGGCCCTCCAGGCCGAGCCAGCGCAGCTGCAACAGAACCGCACCGGTCGGCGCGTGGATGAGGTCGTTGCCCAACGGGATCTGCACCACCGGACGCGGGCTTTCCGGAATGGTGATGAACCGCGGCGAGTCCGGGCGCTGGAGTTGGTGCAGGCCTACCCGGTAGACGGCCACCACCTCGTCGGGCGCGGGCCGGGGATCGAGCCGCCCACCGCCCCAGATCACTACCGGGGTGATGACGTAGCCCGAGCGGGTCGGGTAGTCGTCGAGCAGACCCAGTACCGACGAGTCGGGCAACGCGACACCGACCTCTTCATCGAGTTCCCGCAGCGCGGCGTCGACGACGGTCTCCCCCGGATCCAACCGCCCACCGGGCAACGCCCACTGAGCGGCGTGTGAGCTCAAGCGGGATGCCCTGCGGCACAACAGGAAAGCCGCACCCCCGGACACATCGATCATGCGTCCGTCCAGACCTGACTCCATCCGCCGGCCGGCGATCCAATCGTCGACGGGTGCCGGATCCACCCGATCCTCGCCGGTCTCCGAGTCGACGACCACCACCGCGACCGCGGCGTGCCGCTTGGTCGGGTCGGTTACGGTTCGGCGGTCGTGACCGGCCAGGTGGCCCCTGATCCGGTCGCGCAGCCCTTCGTCATAACTGATCGTCACCGATTGACCATAGAGCGGCACCGATCGGCGACTTCTCCGGGAGCGCCCCGACAGTTGTCGGGTACTCCCCTGCGTCGCGCGGGCGGGGCTCGCGACCTTCCCGTGTGACTAGGTGGTTCGCAGCTCGCGTCGTGCGCGATCGATATCGGGGCTGCGGTATTGAGTTTCGGGGATGCGGGCGAGTTCCGATTCGACGAGTTCGGGGCCGAGTCCGTAGTAGCGGCAAAAGCTCATGATGAGCGGGCGCCATGCGTTCGGATCGATGCGGTCCGGGTTGTCCCGCATGAGGATTCGCGGATCGACGTGGACGCGTTTGATCCGGACTTCGAAGCACAGGATCCCCGCGACAGCGCTGCCGGCGGCATCTTCGTGCTGAGAGTAGTTGTCCCCGTCAGCCATGACGGGTATCGCCTTGACTAGCTCGGCCTCCATCTGCACCGGACATTCCTGTACCCGTGGCGGTCGGACAGTCTCAGACGTCACGGGGGTCAGGCCTGCCGCTGCGAACTTGTCGGGTTCGTAGCGGTAGCCTCGCTGAGATTTGCCGTCTGGCACCGGGTTCGAGCCAGTCAGCATCGACAGCCGGTTCACCGCTTCGACTTGGCTGTCCTCCACGAGATTGATGACTATCTGGCCGGTCCGAAGCAGATTCTTGGCGGTTTGCGCCGATGATCCGAATCCCAGTAGGCAACGCCACCCCAGCCAGAAGACCGACGATATCGGCGCGAGATTGAAGGATCCGTCCGGGTTTTCGGTGCTGTTGAGGATCACTGGAGTGCCCATGTACAGGATGGCGGGTTCGGCGGGGACGTTGTCAGCGGCCATTGTTGGTGTTCGGTCCTTTCGGTGTCTGCCCTATCGAGAGGTAGACGATCCGCCGACCGAAAACGTGAGGTCGCCCGTGACGGCGCAACCGACAACGTCCAGCTGGGTTGGGCTCACGCGGCGGCCTCCAAGGCCAGCAAGAAGTGCTTGGCCTCCGCCCCACCGAGGTAGCCGCCCATCCCGCCGTCACTGCGCACCACCCGGTGACATGGCACTACGACTGGCAGCGGGTTGGTCGCGCACGCCGTGCCCACCGCGCGGACGGCTCTCGGGTTCCCGACCAGCGCGGCGACAGCCGCGTAGCTGGCGGTACGCCCGTAGCCAATCTCCTGCAGGTGGTGCAGCACGGTGCTGCGGAATCCTGCCGACAACCGCCAGTCCAGCGGGATATCGAAGTCGCGCCGGGTGCCGGCGAAATACTCGTCGAGTTCGTGGGCCGCGGCGTCCAAACGGTCGGGTGCATGCAGGATGCGGGGGCTGATCTTGTCGGCCAGATGCTGCAGGACGGCGTCGTGGTCCTCGCGGGCGTAGGCGACACGGACCAAACCCTGCTCGGTGGCTGCTACCAGTAGGGACCCCACCGGCGAGTCAACGATTCGGTAGGCGATATCGAGGACACCGTCGCGTTCGGCGGCGGCGGCCAATCGGGCCCGTAGACGAGCCATCGTGTCGGTACCGTCGGTGATCCGTGCCAGGTCGCGGACGAGGGCGGCGTCACCGCCGAAAGGATTGTCGTTGTCGCTCATGGGCTACTCCTTTCCCGGGCGTGCTGATACGCGATATGTGCGCCTGAGGGCGGCGATGCCGTCGGCTGCGGCGCGGCGGGCCGCATCAGTGCTGCCGCCCACGATCGCAGCGACCTCCGCGTAGGGCAGACCGGCCAGATAGCGATAAGCCACTACATGCTTCTGCTTGTCGGGCAAGAGCTTCAACGCGTCGACGAGATCATCGTCGCGCTCCGGCGCAGGTGCGGTGGGAGTTTCCGGCATGGTGGCGGTGGGGATTGCGTGTCGGGACCGCGCGCGGGTGATATCGATTGCCTTGCGGTGCGCGATCGTCACCAACCAGGCTTCGACGTTCGCGTCGGCGGGAAGGTCCTGGTACGCCTTCATGGCAGCCAGAAAGGTGTCCGACCATGCGTCGTCGGCGTCAATCGGTCCGACAATCGCTCGGCACACGCGCAACACCGTGGGGCCGTGGTCAGTGACCACCGTCTCGAAGGGTTGATTGGCTTTCACAGTGTGTAGACGCTCCGTGACCGGGTTTCGTGAGATTGCGATCCTGGCTAGTCGTGCACTTCTCAGCCGTTTAGTCAGGATGCGCTGTCAAATTCCGGCGAACGGAGAAACAGTGCGCACCGGCAGGAACTCCGGCCCTACGCTGCGGAACAGAGTCGGTGGCCTAGCGCACCAGAAGGTCCAACATGTCCCAACGGTGTAGGCGTACGACTACTTGCGCGCCAGCGGGCTGTAGAACACCAGGCCGTTGCCCTTGTTGTCGTAGACCACGGCACGGCGCTCGTGAGCGTCGTCGTAGGGGCCCTTGACGATCCCGCCGCCGCTGGCCTCGACGGCCTTCGCGGCCGCGTCGACATCGGCGGTCTTGATGCCGACGACGACCTGGCCAGGAATGGGGTGGTCGATCTCGGTGGCCAACGCCAGGGTGACCGCGCCGCCATCCAGGGCCGCGAAGTGGGTGCCATCGCGGAACTTGACCGCCATGCCCAGCGTGTCGCTGTAGAACCGGATCGATTCATCCAGGTCGTCGGTCGACAGGATGATCATCTTGACTTCGTGCTCGCTCACTGTGCCTCCTGTGTTTGAAGCGTCTCCAGATTAGGCCAGCACGGCGGGCCTACCCCTGCCGGCCTCGTCGTGGGCGGTGCGGGCGCCCGGATGCAACCACTGCGCGATGTTGCGGACGTAGTCCTTGAAGGCCGCCAGCGGAGCCGGGTCGGCTCTGATCTGGGTGCCCGGCGGCTCGCTGACGAATGACGGGGCTCCGCAATCCAAATCCCAGTTGTAGTCGGCGAAATGATGGAACGTCGACTCGGCCAGCGCCCGGCCCATCGGGGCGCCGTCGGCGTCCCGTTCGCCGTCGAGCACCACGGCGAGGTTGAAACGCCGGCCGGTGACCGTGCTGCGTCCCTTCGCCAGCACGGTGGCGCAGGCGATGTCCGCCGAGACCGCCCCCTCGTGCGGGTGGGCCGGGAACCACTCGATGCGGCCGCTGGCCGTCGTCGCGGTGCGCAGCAGTTCGTGTCCTGGCGGGTCGACGAGTACCGGTTGATAGTCGCCGTTGGCGCCGGAATGGTAGTTCGGCCACGCGATCGTCGGGGTGTCCCGGTCGTCACACAGGTGGCTCTGGTCGACGCTGGTGTCCTGGAAGACGTTGACCACGCCCAGCGATCCGAGCCGGGCCAGGCAGCACCCGAGATCCTGGTGATCGCGGGCGGTGAGCACACCGCCGCCGCGGCGGCGGAACCGCAGGATCGCGTCGGCGTCGGCCTCGGTCAGGCCGTCTCCGGTGTCCACGGCCATCAACCACACCTGGTCGAAGGGCAGCTCGTCGAGGTGGCTGAGGACCGGGTCGTCCTGGCCCCGTGCGGTGCGATTACGAGCGACGACGTCGTGGCCTGCGGCGCGTAGTTCGGCGGCCACCAGACAGAACCGGGTGATGTCCCAGTCGTCGGGGTGGGCGGGGATGGTGGTCTGAAGCAGTATTCGCGACATCGCCAGTTCAGTTCTTTCCGGGAGTGGGGTCGGCCGGCACGCGCCGGTGAGCGCGGGCAACCAGTTCGTCGTCGTCGACGAGTTCGAGCATCGGCCGGCCGTGGACACAGACCATGGTGACCACGAACCGGCTGGGGATGTCGTCGCGGTTGTTGGCGTCCGAGTAGTGGATGACGTTACCGCCGGGCTCCCAGAAGGCCTCGCCCGCGCGGATGACGCGGGGTGCCTCGCCTTCCAGCTCGAACAGCATCTCCCCGTCGAGCATGTAGCCGAAGGCAGGACCGCTCGGATGGCGATGCGGCGGGGCCCCGGCGCTGCCGGGCGGGTACTCGATGACGACCGTCATCACCTCCGCCCCGTCGGGGATGAAGGGCGGGTGTACTTCCTGGACAACAGTGAGTGCGTTCTCCCATTGGGCGTCATAGGTTTTCGTCATGATCTTCTCCTGTCAGACGGCACTGCCGCCGCCGTCGGCGTGCAGTGTCGAGCCGGTGATGAAACTCGATCGCGGTGGGTGAGGCCAGGAAGAGCACCGCTTCGGCGATCTCCTCGGGTTCGGCGGTGCGCCCGAGCGGCAGCGCGCGCCCGAGTTCGTCGTTGGTGGCGCCCCACTCCGCCTGGACGCCTTCGGTTCTGGTGGGGCCGGGGGCCACGCTGTTGACCCGCACTCCGCAAGATCCGAACTCGGCAGCCCATGCGCGGGTGAGCGATTCGACCGCGGCCTTGGACGCACCATAGGTGGACGCACCGCCGACGCCCTTGACGGCGACCATCGAGGTGACGTTGACGATGCTCCCGCGCCCGCGATCCAGCATTCCGCGGACCAGGCCCGCGGTCAGGAAGTAGGTGCCGCGGACGTTGGTGTCGAAGGTCCTCTCGAAACCCGGCAGATCCTGCTCGATGGTCAGCGCTCCGGGGAAGCTGGCGGCGTTGTTGACCAGGATGTCCACGTCACCGGCCTGGTCCACGAGCAATCTCACCGAATCCGCGTCGGACAGGTCCGCCCGGATGAACCGCGCGCCACCACCGATCCGCTCGAGGGCCCGCTCGCCGCGGTGCCGATCCCGCCCGGTGACGATCACCGATGCACCGGCCCCGGCGAGCAGCCGGGCACACGCCAGGCCGATGCCGGCGGTGCCGCCGGTGACAAGTGCGCTGCGGCCGGTCAGTTCCATGGCGTCCTCGCGGCTCATGCGATCTGGGCGATCGGCGCGTGCACGGTGTCGGCAAGCGCAGCGCGCAGCCGCTGCCGGCCGCGCGACACCCGCGACATCACGGTGCCACGTGGAACGTTCAGGATCGCGGCGGTTTCGGTGAAGGTAAGGCCCTGCACCTCGGTGTAGAACAGGGCGGTCCGGAATCCTTCGGGGAGAGTCGCCATGGCCGATCTGATGTCGTGGTCGGGCCAACCGTTCAGCGCCTCGGTCTCGGCCGAGCGAGCGGCGCCGGACAGCCGGGCCACTCCGCCGGCCAGGTCGGCCCCGGTCACGTCGTCGACGAGTACCTCGACGGGCCTGCGCTGCTTGGACCGGTAGGCGCTCACCCACCGGTTGTGCAGGATCCGGTACAGCCAGGCCCGAAAATCGGTGCCGTCCTGGAAGGTGTGGAAGCCGATGAATGCGTGCAACAGGGTGTCCTGCAGCAGGTCTTCGGCGTCAGCGGAGGTCCGGGTGAGCCCACGGGCTCGGCGCAACAGGGCATCGAGCAGGGGTTCGGCGTCTCGGGCGAACCGCGTGGCGGCATCCTCACCGGATGCGCGGGTTACGGACGTGACGGTCATGGTCGGATCTCCTCGGGGCGGTGCCTGGCTGTCGACATCAGCCTGACGACCGCCGAGGTAAAGCGAACCCTTGAGAACCCGTAGTCCGGGGCCCGTGGTCCCGGGCCGGCTATTCCGACCAACTGTTACCCCGGATGCACTCGACGAAATCCGCACGGACAAAGCCGCTGTCGAAATGGTCGAGCAGGTCGGCGTTCATGGTGCCCTGGGTGGTGGCCGGCCGGCCTCTGACGCCCTCGACGAACGCGTGCAGGATCCGGTTCTTGAAGTCGGGACGCGGATGGGCCGCAACCACCGCCGCAATCGCGTCGGGGTCGAGGGCGTCGCGGCCGATGCCCAGCACGTCGGTCTCCACGCCTGCGGTCACCAGCGCGGTTTCGGGGTCGAGGAACTCGGGCACGCCGGGAGTGGTGTGCAGGGCGATGCCGAGCCACACCTTGCACGCGGCGGCCTCGTCGACGCCGCGCTGCACCAGGAAGTCGCGCGCCGCGTTCGCCCCGTCGACTTCGAAGCGCAGCGCCGAAGAATTCCGGTAGGGCTCGGTGAGCCCGAGATCGTGGAACATGGCGCCCACGTAGAGCAATTCCAGATCGGGCCGAAGCCCGAGACGCCGGCCTTGCAACGCCCCGAACAGGAACACCCGACGGGAATGGTGGAAGAGCAGGTCGTCCTCGGCGTCGCGGATGAACGCGGTGACGTCGCGGGTCAGTGGGGTGTTGGGGATCTCGATCCCGGCGATGGCTTCGCCCAGTTTGGTGGTCATTGTCGGCTCCTCAGGTTGGTGACTGCTAGTGCCACCCTGCGCCGTCGAGCTGCGGCGGGCAGCTGGCTGGTGCGCCGCCTTTCCCACAGAAAGCGACACAATGGGTACATGGCGGACAGTGGCAGTCCCCGGCTGGTGGTGATCGTCGTCTTCGACGGGGTCAAGCTGCTGGACGCGGTGGGCCCGGCCGAGGTGTTCGCCGAGGCGAACCGGTTCGGGGCCGATTACCGGCTGGAGATCGCCTCGGTGGACGGGCGCGACGTGACCACCACGATCGGCACCCGATTCGCCGTCACCCAAACCATTTCGGCGATCGATGCCGCTGACACCGTCGTGGTGGCCGGCGGCGACGTGCTGGTGGGCCGCCCGATCGACCCCGACCTCGTAGCGGCGCTGAAATCAGTGCCGGACCGGACCCGCCGGCTGGCCTCGGTCTGCACCGGATCGTTCATCCTCGCCCAGGCCGGCCTGCTCGAGGGACGCCGGGCCACCACCCACTGGCGCCACAGCCGACTGCTCGCCCGCGCCTTCCCCGACGTGCGCGTCGAGCCCGATGCGATCTTCGTCCGTGACGGCAACGTGTTCACCTCGGCAGGTGTGTCATCGGGCATCGATCTGGCCCTGGCCCTAGTCGAAATGGACTACGGCGGTGCGCTGGTCCGTGACGTCGCGCGGTCGTTGGTGGTCTACCTGAAGCGGTCCGGTGGGCAGTCCCAGTTCTCGGTGCTGGTCGAGGCCGACCCGCCGCCGACATCCGCGCTGCGCCCGGTCACCGACGCGATCGCCGCTGATCCGGCGGCGAATCACAGTGTGAAACACCTTGCCGCCCAAGCTTCCTTGAGCACCCGCCAGCTCACTCGGCTGTTCCAGTCGGAGTTGGGCAACACGCCGGCGCGCTACGTCGAGATGGTGCGCGTCGATGTGGCGCGGACGGCACTCGAAGTCGGGCACAGCGTCGCCGAAAGCGCCCGACTGGCGGGATTCGGCAGCCCGGAGACGTTGCGACGAGTCTTCGTCAGCCACCTCGGGCTGTCGCCGCGGGCCTATCGGGACAGATTCCGCACCGCCGCGCCCGGCACCTAACCGTCCCAGGACATCGACCGCAATTGCCTGCGTGAGGTGATACCGAGCTTGGCGAATACCTTGCGCAGATGCCATTCGACGGTGTGCGAGCTGATGAACAGCTGGGCCCCAATCTCCTGATTCGTCAAGCCTTCACCGGCGAACCGCGCGATCTGGGCCTCCTGGGCCGTCAGCTCGACACCCGAATTCGACTGTTGGACGCGCACTTTCTCGCCGTTGGCTACCAGCTCGCGACGGGCGCGCTCGGCGAACGCCTGGGCCCCCATCCTGGTGAACATCGCGTGTGCCTCGGTCAGGTGCTTGCGGGCGTCGAGACGCCGCAGGACCCGTCGCAGCCACTCTCCGTAGACCAGATGGGCGCGGGCGCGGTGCACCACGACCGTGGTGCGCGCGAGCCGTTCGATGGCTTCGGTGAACTGCGCGTCGGCGGCCTCGTCATCGGCCAGCAGGGCCTGGGCGCTGGCCAGCGCCCCCAGCCCCCAGTCCGTTCCGCTGGCTCCGGCACGTTCGGCCAGTCGCTGCAGGGCCCCGCCCGCCCGGTCCTTCTTGCCGCTGCGGGCCGCGGCCTCGACCAGTTCGTAGAGCGACCAGCCGTGGAATCCGAAATCCTCGTATTCACAGACGGACTCGGCCGCCGCAAGCGCCTCGTCGTAACGGCTCAGCCCGTTGTAGAGCACCGCGGTGGCATAGCCGGTCAGCCCAAGAAGCCGACCTTCACCCCTGGCCGTTCCGTCGTTGGCGGCCGCCTGGATCATCGACAGGGCCGCCGCCTCGTCGCCCCGCCACGCCGTCAGCATCAGCGCATGGTATTTGACGGCCCCGTGGTAGGTGGTCGCCGCGGTGATCGATTCTGCTTCCTCGATAAGGGTTGCGGCGGTGCGGAATTCGCCCTCCAACAGGCGAACGCCGGCCTGGTAGACCAGGGCCCGCGGAAGGCTGGCCAGCGCACCGGCCGCCCGGGCCTGTCGGACCGCCGCGCTGGCGAGCTGGCCCACCACCTGCTCGTCCCACAGCTCGTGGGCGGCTGATTCCTGCAGGATCGGGAAGGCCGGCACCATCCAGCGCAGCACCTGACGGTCGTCACTGACGGCTTGCCGACACATGTGGTCCAGCCCGGTCCTCAGCGCGCCCGAGCCGGCGTTGACGCCATGGGTGATCCGCTCGGCAATGCCCTTGAGCAGGAAGTCGACCGAGCGGGTCAGGTCGGCCGGCCCGCCGAGAGCCGACAGGGCGGCCTGGGCCGTCCGGGTGAACGCTTCCGGTTCGCCGAGTCGCCCGGCATACATCAGCGCCGCCAGCGCCTCGAGGTAGCTCTCCCGTGCCGCGTCGTCGTCCAGGCCCTCCAGCCGCCGGGCGGCGTCGAGCAGCGATTGCGCCGTGTCGCGCACGGGAGGCGCCCCGGTGTCACCGGCGCGGCTGCGGACGAAGTCCATCTGGGCCCGCAGCCGTGCCACGTGTGCCTGCTGCAGTTCGGAGAGCGGTCCGAGTTCGGCCAGCGCCAACAACTCCCGCGCCGCAGCAGGGGCGGCCGCGTCCCGTTTGGCCTGCGCGGCCGCCACCGCCCTGGCGCCACGGAGCTCGGGGTCGGCGGTCAGTGCGGTGGCGCGCTCCAGGAACACCGCCGCCGCCGCGACACCGCCGCGGCGCTGGGCGCGGGCAGCCGAGCCCGCCAGCTCGGCGGCTACCGCGTCGTCCGGTCCGGCAGCGGCGTTGGCGGCGTGCCAGGCCCGGCGGTCGGGGTCGGCCTGCGGATCGGTGGCATCGGCCAACGCGCGGTGGATGATTCGCCGGTCGGACAGATCGGCGGCACGGTAGGCCGCCGACCGCAGCAGCGGATGCCGAAAGCGCATCCGCGGCCCGAACTCGATCACTCCGGCGGCTTCGGCCGGCGCCAGGGCATCGACCGGGATGCTCAGCTGTGCGGCGGCGCGCAGGAACAGCGCCGCGTCGCCGACCGGCTCCGCGGCCGCGACCAGCAGCAGTCGCCGGGTCGGTGCGGGAAGCGATTGGATGCGCCGCACATAGCTCTGCTCGATCTCGCCGGGTGCGGACGACGCGCCCGACAGCCAGAACCCGCCGGCGAGCTCGGTCGCCGAGACATTGCGCGGAACTTCCAGCAGCGCAAGGGGATTACCGCGCGTCTCGGCCACGATGCGGTCGCGCACCGGTGGGTCGATACCGCCGGGCAGCACCGACTCCAGCAGCTCGCGCGCGTCGGTGTCGGACAGTCCGCCGATCACGAGTTCCGGCAACCCGGCCAGCACCTCGGTACCGGCGTCGCGGACGGCGAACACCAGCCCAATCGGTTCTGCGAGCAACCGGCGGCCGACGAAGCCGAGGGTCTGCACCGAGACCTGATCGAGCCATTGGGCGTCGTCGACGATGCACAGCAGCGGGTCACGCTGCGCGGCGGCGGCCACCACGCTCAGGACGGCCAACCCGACCAGGAACCGATCCGGCACGTCGCCCGTGCCCCGGCCGAAGGCGACCGTGAGCGCGTCACGCTGCGGTTCGGGCAGCTCGTCGAGGTGGTCCATGAGCGGGGCACACAGCTGCTGCAATCCGGCGAAGGCAAGCTCCATGTCCGATTGCACTCCGGCCACATGCAGAGTGCGGAAGCCGGACGCCTGCTTGACCAGCTGACCCAGCAGTGCGGTCTTGCCGACCCCGGCCTCACCGCGCACCACCAACACCTGGGAGCCACCCGATCGAACGGTGGCGATCAGCTCGTCGAACACCCGGCGTTCCGTTGCCCGGCCACACAACTGCGCACCCCAGCGCTCGCTCGGAATCGGCACCACCGTGTCTGCCCCCAGCGGACTTCATCGGTTTCCGTGTCGATCGTAGCGAGTGCCCGGCCCAGCAGGGCGGTCAGGACGTCGGAGACATCCCCGGTCGGGTATCTACGACGTCGCGGCCGCTTCGAGCACCCAGTCCTCGAAGCGGGTGTCGAACAGGGTTGCGCCGAGCCCGGGTACCAGGGTCCGGTCATCGATGTCGACGCCCCAGTACTGGGCGGTGGGATCGGCGACGACCGCGCGGCGGTCCCCCCGGGCGGTCAGCGCGGTCCTGATCAGGTCGGGCAGGGCAACCATCTCGGGCCCGCCGATTTCGGCGATCCCGTTCACCGGGTCCGCAAGCGCGGCGATGGCGACACCTTCGGCGACGTCGGCGGCCGCCATCGGCTGGAAGTGCGCCGGCGGCAGCACCACCGTGTCGCCGACGGTTGCGGAGTCAGCCAGGGTGGCGAGGAATTCGAAGAACTGGGTCGCGTGCACGATCGAGAATGGGATCGGGCCTTCGCTGATCATCGTCTCCTGCACCAGCTTGGCCTGGAAGTATCCGCTCTGCGGTGCCAGCCGATCGGTGCCGACCACCGACAGTGCGATGTGGTGGCCGACGCCGGCGTCCTTCTCGGCGCTCAGCAGGTTGGTCGTCGCCGTGCGGAAGAAATCCATCGCCGTGTCGTCCAGTGCCGGCGAGTTCGAGACGTCGACGACGGCCGAGGCACCGGCGAGGACCTCCGGCAGGCCCTCGCCGGTAATGGTGTTCACCCCGGTCGAGGGTGCGGCGGCGACGGCTTCATGGCCGCGCGTCCGCAGGGCGTGCACCAGTTTCGACCCCACCAGGCCGGTGCCACCGATGATGACGATCTTCATGACGAGTCTCCTTATTCTCACGGCTGTCAGGTGCTGAACAGCTCCCTGACGGCGAGAACGGACGGGGCGGCGCAGACTCATCCCGTGCCGTGCGGTCCCGGCGCGAGTCAGGCGGTGCCGGGCGCCGCCAGATCGACCGACGGTGCCGGACTGGCGCTCGTCACCAGGTTGTACAGCGGCGCGCCCCAGCCGTGCAGGCCGGCCGAGGCGGGTGCGTACGCGGTGTGGATGGCAATCGCCGCAGGCGAGACCTTGCCGGTGTCGGGATCGTAGTCACAGACCGGATCACCCACGTCGCAGACGCTGATCGTGCGGGCCCCGACCTCCGGGGGCAGCGGCGAGGTGTTGGTCGAGGCCAGGAACGAGTGCTCCTGGGCAACACCCTCGCCGAGACCCTGGCTGACCGCCGTCGATCCCAACTTGATCGTCGTATCGACCGGCAACCGGTCGCCGTCGGCGATCAGCAATGCGGCGGCCAGGTGGGGATCATCGGCGAGGTCGTACAGATTGCGGTGTACGACCATCGCGCCCTGGGAATAGCCGGCCAGGATCACCTTGCTGTCGGGGCAGCGCTGGGTGAACGCCTTGTACTGCTTGGCGGTCGCGTCGGTGCCATCTCCGACGCTGCCGAGGAAGTCCAGCCAACCGCTGAGTCCGCCCGCCAACGGCACCGGTGCGGCGGGATACTGCACCGCTTCGGCGTCCACGGTTCTACCGTCGGCGCTGAGTTGGGCCTTCAACTGCTGGTAGGACTGGTAAACCACCGGCCCCATACCGCCGTTGGCGATCAGTCCGGCGCCGTCACGTTGTCCGGATCCGGCCGCGCCGATCCAGTGAAAATCGGCGCAGCCCCCGTCTGCCGCGGCGGTCCCGGTGGCCAGGCCGGCCAATCCGATCCCTGCGGCGAGTACGGCCGCTCCCACACGGTGCATGACGATGGTGTTCCTCCAAGGTTGTCACCAGGTAGATCGTTTCGACCGCCGTCGGCCGTTACGCCGGCACGGCGGGCGACCCGAACCAGGTGGTGAGCGCGTCGGCGAGGCCGATGCCGGATCGGCCGACACCCACCCAGGCGACGTGACCGTCGGGGCGGATGAGCACCGCGCTCGGGGCGGCCACCGTCCCGATCACCGGAAGGTCGCACGGTCCGTCAAAGCCCGCTTGCACCAGACGAATTCGACCACCCCAACCGGCGATGTCGAGGTCGCCCGGCTCGCCGAGGGTGAGTAGCACCGGTCGGGCCTGGTGCAGCAGGTCGAAGATCCGCGTCGGACCGTCGGTGGTGTCCAGGACGAGATCGGGGATGCGCCGCCCCAGCAGCGGGTGCCCGTCACCGAGGTCATAGCGGATATCCAGACCGGACATTCTGGCCGCCAATCGTTTACGTGGCTCGTCCATGCCGAGCAGCTCTGCTACGACGCCGTGCAGCTCCGTCGTACGGTCATCGGTGCGCAGCAGTGCGACCTGCGCCATCGTGGCCCGCAGGACGCGCGCAGCGACCGGGTGGCGTTCGCCGTGGTAGGTGTCCAGCAGGCTGTCGGGCGACACCCCCTCGATCACCTGGGCCAGCTTCCAGCCCAGGTTCACCGCGTCCTGCACGCCGGTATTGAGTCCCTGCCCGCCTGCCGGATGGTGGATGTGTGCGGCATCGCCGGCCAGCAGGACGCGCCGGTCCCGGTAGGTCTGCGCCTGCCGCGTCACATCGGTGAACCGGGCGATCGAGGTGGGACTGTGAATTCCGAAGTCCTTGCCGTACACCATGTGCAGCGCCTCGCTCAGGTCACGCAGCTTCGGTTCGCCGGCTGCGGGGCTGAGCGTCCGCTCGGTCACCATGACTCGTACCGGTTCGCCGTCCCTTTCCCTGTTGACGCCATGGATGCCGATGGCGTCGCGCCGGATTCCCCAATCGGGTTCGTCGGCGAGTTCAACCTGGGCGAGCAGGTAGCTCGTCGTCGGGTCCCATCCGGGGAACTCGATGCCCGCCGCCTTGCGGATCCGGCTGCGTCCACCGTCGCACCCGACGAGGTATTGCGCGCGAAGCGACCGGTCGCCGGACAATTCGATATCGACGCCCGCGTGGTCCTGGACGAAGCCGGTCACCTCCGTCCCGCGTTGGATCGGCACCCCCAACTCGGTGACCCACTCGGCCAGAATACGTTCGATCTCGTTCTGCCACAGCGCCAGACCGTATGGGTGTGGAGTCGGGAAATCACTGATGTCCAAGCGAATCTGGGCGAAGCCGGTGACTTGCATGGGCCGCCCGGCGGCGAGGAAGCGATCGGCGATCCCGCGCTGATCAAGCACTTCGATGGTCCGGGAATGCAGACCGCCGGCCCGCTGACCAAGCACGTCCTGACTGGTCCGCCGCTCGACGATGGCGGCGTCGACCCCGGCCAGCGCCAGCTCACCGGCAAGCATCAGTCCCGTCGGCCCTCCCCCCGCGATCAGCACCGCGTGGTCGCCCGTGTCGTGTAATTGACGCATCCGCATACCCCCAGGTTCGGCGAGTTTCCGCTTCGGCCAGCGATTTTGCGATACGACAGGGGTCTTGCCGCAAGCCCCCCAGTGCGCTATACGTTGAAAGTGGCGGGAACTGACTCCCTCCGCCGCCTCCCAGATCATCGGCCGGCATGACCGCGCGTCCGCAAATTAGACAGTTCAAACTGAACAGTTTCGGCTGTGCATATGGGGACGGTAGACGAGCCGTCAGTACAGGCCGCCAGAGACCTGCGGGTGGTGGTCGGCAGATTGCGCCGCCGACTGCGTGAGGTTGCCACCGCCGACGACCTCACTCCACCACAGACATCGGTGCTGATCCGGCTGTTCAAGAACGGCCCGGCCTCGACCAGTGAGCTGGCTGGCGCGGAACGGGTTCGGCCACAGTCGATGGCGGCCACCGTGGCCGGACTGGACCGACACGGACTGATCCAGCGGCTACCCGACCCCCATGACGGCCGCCGACAACTCATCACGCTGACCACCCTCGGCCGGCGACGCGCTGAAAGTGACCGCAAGGTGCGCGAGGAGTGGTTGGTGCAGGCCATGCAAGACCGCTACACCGAGCGTGAACGCCGCGTGATCAACGAGGCTCTGGCGCTGCTCGGGCGACTCGCCGAAAGGCGAAAGGCGAAAGGCGAAAGGCGAAGAATCACAATGAACTTAGGTGTGCACTACGTCGATTTCCTGCCCGGCGAGCCTGGTCGGCTCGGACCCATGTTGGTCGCGGCCGCCGAGGACGGCGGGGTGGAAGTACTTACCCTGGCCGACCACTTCTTCCAGATGGAGAATCTGGGCAACGCCACCGACCCGTTCCTGGAGGGCTACACCTCGCTGGGCTATCTGGCCGGCGTGACCGAGAGCATCACGCCCTCGGCATTCCCTACCCCCCGCTGCGCGAGCGCTTCGAGATGCTGGAGGAGACGCTGCAGATCTGCCTGCAGATGTGGAGTGACAACGACGGGCCTTACGAGGGCAAGCACTTTCAGCTCGCCGAAACCATCTGCCAGCCGCAGCCGGTGCGCCGTCCGCCGATCCCGCTCGGCGGCGAAGGCGAGAAGAAGACCCTGCGTCTGGTGGCACAGTACGCCGACGCCTGGCACAGCTCGACTCCACTCGACGGGCTGCCGCACAAACTCGACGTGCTGCGGGGACACTGCGACGCGGCGGGGCGCGACTTCAGTGAAATACGGCTCACTACAGCATATTTAGATGATCCGTTCGCCGACGTCGATGCCTATCTCCGGGTCCTTGATCGCTACTCGGAGCTGGGCGTCGACCTGATCACCACCGCACCGATGCCCGGTAACCCCGACCCGCAGGGTTGGGTCGAGCGACTGGGCGACGAGGTGATCTCCCGGCTCCATTAGGACCGGTGCCATGCGTGCGCAGGCACCGTCACAGGACAGCGTCGGCCAGCCGGTCGACCTGGTCGATCGAGGAGACAGCAGGGTGGAATAGCAGCCGGCCGAAGCCGAGATCCCGATACGCTTTGACCGCAGCCCGGGCATCCTCGGCGGTGCACACCATGTCATCAACGTTGAGTTTCGCGTAGTCCGGTTTGAATCCGTAGTAGCGGGCGAGGTTGTCGCGACCGGACTCCACGATCTCATCGGAACCGAGCGCGAAGTTCACCGACGCATGAATCTGCGGACTTCCAGAACGCCCGGCCGCTTGCCAACCCGCCCGGATCCGGTCGGCGAACGCCGATTGCGTCGGGAAGTCGCGCACCGCGCCGGCCACCCAGCCGTCGCCGAGGGTGGTGGCACGCCGGATGGTGGCCGGTGAGCGACCGCCGAAGAGCAACGGAATGTCAACCGGCGCCGGGCACAGCGCGGGCTCGCCGCGCCACACCCCTCGCATGACGGCGATCTGCTCATCCAAGACCCGGCCGCGGCCCGCGAAGTCCACTCCGACCGCGGTGTAGTCGTCGGGCCGCGACCCCACACCGATGCCGATGGGGAGCCGGTCGCCCACGCAGGCCGCCAGGCTCGCCAAGTGTTTGGCCAGCACAAGGGGGTGATACAGCGGCGCCAGAAGAACATTGGTGACCAGCCCAAGCGCTGTGGTGGCGCCCGCAGCGACGGTCAGTGCGACGACAGAGTCGAGGCTCGGGTACACCAGCCGATCAATGGTGGTCACGTACTCGAACCCCCGGTCCTCGGCCCGCTGTGCCCACGGCGCTATCACCGTGCCCGCTACACCGGCGATGTGACTGGGCAATCCGATGCCGATCTCCATGGCACTTCTCCTCGCGTCGTCGAGGCACCAGCATCGGTCGCCGGCGGGCACCGTGCCCACTCATTCTCCGTATCGCGTCGTGAATCGGCACGACTGCGGTTCCATACGTAGTGTTTTCATCATGTTGTCGCGGCTGAACGGCGAGATTCTGCACGCACTCCAGCTGTCCCCGCGGGTGCCGTTTCGCCGGGTCGGCGAGGTCATCGGCGTGCCCGAGCAGACTGTCGCCCGCCGGTACCGAAAGATGCGCCGCGACGGCGCGCTGCGCGTGGTGGGGTTGGTCAATCCGCGGGTGTACGGCGAAAGCCAATGGATCCTGCGCGTTCACACCAAACCCGACGACCTGCCGAGGGTGGCCGATGCCTTGGCTCGCCGACCTGAGGTCACACATGCGAACGTGCTGTCGGGGTGGACGGAGCTGATGTGCGTCGTGCGAGCCCCGCTCAACGCCAGCGGCGACGGACTTCTGCACCGCCTGCCGCGGACGTCCTCGGTTCTGGCAGTGGATGTCGAGCTGGTCCTGCACGTCTTCGGCGATCCCGCCGACGCGGTGTGGACGGGCTACGGCCCTGCGCTCGACGCCCACCAGGTGGCCGCGCTGCAGGCCGCGAGGCCCGCGGCAGTGGGTGACCCCGTTCCTCCTCGCGACGATGACCGGCTGCTCTTGGACGCCCTCGCCGAAGACGGCCGTGTGGCCCACACACAACTGGCCGAGCTCACCGGGTGGTCCCCGGCTCGGGTGACGCGGCGCATCACGGCATTGGAATCATCGGCCACCTTGACCTACGACGTCGACGTGCTGCCGGAGAAGCTCGGCTTTCCGGTCCACGCCGTGGTGTTGCTCAAGGCGGCGCCGCGCCACGTCCAGCGAGTCGGCCAACAGCTGGTCGGCCACGCCGAAATCGCGTCGGTGGTGGCCATCAGCGGCCACAACAACCTCATGGCCGTCGTGATCGTTCCGGACGTCGATCAGCTCTACCGCTACGTCACCGAACAGCTGGGCGCCGTCGATCACATCGAGAGTTACGACGTCAGGGTCCGCACCACCCGGCTCAAACAGGCTGGGTCTCTGGTCTCACGCGGACGTCTCATCACCGCAGACCGCTGACACGGGGTCTACCCGCCGGGCGCCGTCACCAGATCACGCGCGCGCAGCGCCAGCCACAGTTCGGCGGTGTGCGCGGTGGTCGCCAGGTTGCGGCCGGTGATCTCCTCGATCCGGCGCAACCGGTAGGCGACCGTCTGGCGATGGACACCGACCGCGTCGGCCGTCGACTTCCACGACTTGTCCAGCCGCAGAAACGTATCCAGTGTGTCGGTCAGATCGGTGCCGTGCGCCGCATCGTAGGCAAGCAACTCACCGAGCACGCGATCGACCACAAGCTGGGCTTCGTCGGCGTCGCGCAGCACCGACAGCAACGTCGCGTCGGCGTATCGACTCACATGATCGGCGGCGTTCTGGGCATCTCGCACAGCCCAATTCGCCTCACGCACCGCGGCGGGCGCCCGGCTCGCCGACACCAGGGGATCACTGATCCCGAACAATGCCTCCGGACCCAACCGGCGCTGCAGAACCGCTATCGTCTGCGGAGTGGACGGCACCAACGCATAGAGCAGACCGGCCCGGCGCAGCAGCAGGTTCGGGATGCGGTGACGGTCCAGGCTCAGGTGCAGGTGCCGCTCACCCGCGGTGCTCCCGCCGTGGATGGCGACCAGCACCGCCCGTTCCGGCGGAAGCCCAGCCTCGTGGAGCTGCCGGGACAGCTCATGCTCACCGAGCCGCAGATCGAGCAGGTTGGCCAGTGACTCCGCACCAAGCCGGCGGCGGTGCTCACGACGGATATCCTGCTGTACCAGGAGCACCGCAGCGGCGGTGGCGACATGCTGGAGCAGCACCAGATCCGGTGGGGCAGAACGGAAATCGTAGGTCACCAAGACAGTGGGATCCTCGTCGGGAACTTCGACGATCTGCCCCCGCACACCTTCGGCATCCAGATGCAGCACACCTGGCAGCACGCCGCCGCGCTCGGCGATCAGGCTCACGACCCCGCGCCGCAGACCCTCCGGGGGTGCACTGCTGCCGTCGAGCACCGGAAGTCCGGTGTCGGCGTCGAGGAGAACCAGCCGGCAGCGCAGTTCCCGGGACAACTGGTCCAGGATCCCGCCCCGCCCGGATCGCAGCACCGACCGCTGGATCAGCGTGTAGACCCGTTCGGTCATCGCTAGGCGGCGACCCTCGTCGGACAGGTTCGCTTCGGCGACCGCGCGTCCGATCGCGGCGAAGCCCGCCGAGAATGGGGCGATCACAATCGGCAGGCCCAGCTCGTCGGCCGCGTCGGTGGCCACCGAATGCAGCTCCGGGGTGTCGGGGTCCATCCCCAGGATCAGTCCCGCCGTGCCGTGATCGGCCAGTCCCCGCAACAACGCCAGTTGTCCGTCGGCGTCCGGCGGGAGGGTCCGGCCGTTCTTCATCAGCAGCTCGCCGCCGGTCATCCACTCCCATGGGGTGTCGAGATCGGACGCCTGCGCCCACGTGACCTGGCGGTTTACCCCTTTACCGCCGGCGCGGAGTTTGAGCCGCAGGTGTGGCATCTCGACGAGATCCAAGACAGTGGGGCCCATGGGCAACGCTCCGACCTGTACTGCAGGCTAGTAATTGAACTGGAATTCATACTAGATGAGTATTCACGGGCTGGGGGTGCCGCAGGATAGTCATCCCTCAACGACAAGCTGAGGAGTCCGCATGCAGCCAGTTCTGCCATCGCCTGGTGGTGACGACCCACAACTCGACCATCCGAACGACGACGTCCAACGCCTGCACCGCGGCTTCAGCCTGCGCTCGGCGTTCTCCCTGGCCTTCGCCGATGTCTCCCCGATCGTGGCGATGTACGCGATCTTCGCCCTGGGCCTGTTCACCGCCGGACCGCAGTTCTTCTGGGCCTTCCCCATCGTGCTCATCGGCCAGCTGGCCGTGGCGGCGGTGTTCGGCGAACTGTCGTCGCGATGGCCCTTCGCCGGCAGCGTCTACCAGTGGGCCCGACACGTGCGCGGGACCACGTCCGGGTGGGCCGCGGCCTGGGCCTACATGTGGGGGTTGACCATCGCGCTGGCCACGCTGGCCTACGCCGCGGCCGGATTCCTGCTCGAGGTCTTCGGGGTCGCCGAAGCGGGCCGGTGGACGACGGCTCTGCTGGCCATCGCGATCATCGTGATCGGTACCGCCACCAACATGATCGGGCGCCAGATCCTCAAGGTCATGGTGATCGCCAGCATCACCTGCGAGATCGTCGGCTCGGTCGGCCTGGGTGCCGTCCTGCTGCTGTTCTACCGGGAGAACCCGTTCTCCACCCTGCTGGACGGGCTGCCCGGCACCAGCGGGTGGGCCGCCGGCCCGATGCTGCTGGCCGTGGCCTACACCGGCTGGGCCTTCGTCGGATTCGAGGCCGCCGGCTCGATCGCCGAGGAGGTCGAGAACCCGTCACGCAATGTTCCCAAGGCCATCATCGGCAGCCTGGTCGGCGTCGCGCTGATCGTGATGTTCTCCAGTGCCGCACTGATCCTGGCGATCCCGAACCTCGACCAGGTCCTGGCCGGCCAGTCCGGTGACCCGGTGGCCGACACGTTGACCGCGCACCTGGGCGCCGGCATCGCCAAACCACTTCTGATCATGTTCGTCATCGGCTTCATCTCCAGCTTCCTCGCGGTCCAGGCCGCGGTGTCACGGTGCATCTGGGGCACCGCGCGTGACCGCGGCCTGCCGGCCTCGACCCTGTTCAGCAAGCTCGCCGGACCCGAGCGCATGCCGATCAATGCGATCGGACTGACCGCGGTGGTGGCCGCTGCGCTGGTGTTGCTGGCCGGATCCGACTTCTACAACATCCTGATCAACTTCACCGTCATCGGCTTCTACATCGCGTTCGGCATTCCGGTGCTGGGTGCCGCCTGGTCGCGGATCACCGGACGGTGGACGCCAGGCGAGTTCTCACTGGGCCGCTGGGGTGCGCCGGTCACCTACTTCGCCGCGGTCTGGATCATCGCCGAGACCGTCAACGTCGCCTGGCCGCGCGTGCAGCCCGGTCAACCGTGGTACATCAACTGGAGCATGGTGATCACCACCGTCGTGCTCGGAATCATCGGTGGCGCAATCTATCTGAACCTGCGCCGCAAGATATCCGAACCGCTGGCCGACCGGTTGCAGTACCAGTCGGGCCCGGGGCTCTGATGGCACCGGTCGCGTTGGTGACCGGGGCGGCATCGGGTATCGGTGCCGCCGTCGCCGCCCTGCTCACCGAGCGCGGGTGGACCGTCGCGGGCCTGGACCTCAAGCCCGCCCAGGAGCTGCCCGCCGCCGTCGCGGTCGATGTGTCCGATTCCGCGCAGGTTCACCGGGCGGTCGGCGCCATCCGCGAGCAGCTGGGGCCGATCCAGGCATTGGTTAACGCGGCCGGACTCTACGAGATGGCCCCGGTCTCGGATATCAGTCCCGCGGCGTGGACGACGATGTTGCGCGTCCATCTGGGCGGCTTGCGCAATGCGGTTCATGCGGTGCTGCCGGAGATGATCGAGCGCCGCCGCGGAGCCATCGTCGCGATCTCCTCGGAGCTGGCGATCGGCGGCGGCGACGGCGACGCGCACTACGCGGCTGCCAAGGGCTGCGTCGTCGGCTTCGTACGCAGCCTGGCCGCCGAGGTCGCGCCCTACGGTGTGCGCGTCAACTCAGTGGCACCCGGCCCCACCGACACACCGATGCTGGCACCGGATTCACCCTGGCGTGATCCCGCCTATCTGGCCACCCTTCCCGCGGGCCGCTTGGGCACGCCACAGGAAGTCGCCCACGCCGTTCATTTCCTGCTCGACGGGCCGGGGTTCTGTGTCGGAGAAGTGCTGTCCCCCAACTGCGGAGCGGTGATCTGATGAGCTCACGCCAGGTTGCTCTCGTCACCGGCGCCACCCAGGGCATCGGCCGCGCGGTCGCCGAGCGGCTGGCCGCCGACGGCCACCTCGTGGGTATCAACGGCCGCCGCGAGAACCAACAGATGAGCGATGTCGTCACCGCGGTCGGTGGATTCGCGGTGCCCGCCGACATGTCCGACCCCGAGGCGGTGTCGACCGCCGTGGCAGCCGTCGAGGAGCGCCACGGCCCGATCGCGGTCCTGGTCTGCAACGCCGCCTACATGTCCATGGCCGCCCTCACCGACCACGACGAAGCCGACTGGTGGAAGGTGGTCGACACCAACCTCGGTGGCACTTTCCACACCATCCAGGCGGTCCTGCCCGGGATGCGGCGCCTCGGCGGCGGCCGCATCGTGATCGTCACCTCGGAATGGGGCGTCACCGGCTGGCCGCGGGCGACGGCCTACGCGGCGTCGAAGGCGGGTCTGATTGCATTAGCCAAATCCCTGGGACGCGAACTCGCCCGAGAGAACATCGGGGTCAACGCGGTGGCCCCGGGCGTTATCGACACACCTCAGCTGGAGGTGGACGCCGCCGACGCCGGTGTCGACCTGGTCGAGATGCACCGGCGCTACGCCCAGGACATCCCCGCCGGCCGGATCGGCCGGCCCGACGAAATCGCCGACACGGTAGCGCTTTTGGCCTCTGCCCAGGCCGGCGCCTTCGTCGGGCAAACCATCCAGATCAATGGAGGATCCACCCGATGCCGAGTATGAGCAACCCCCCGGCCCCGGTCGGACCCGTCGACGGCCTGCAGGTACCGCGTTACGCCGGCCATTCGACGTTCGCCCGCCTGCCGCGCATCGAGGATGTCTCCCGCCATGACGTGGCCGTCGTCGGCGCACCGTTCGACACCGGGGTGACCTACCGACCGGGTGCCCGATTCGGCCCCAGCCACATCCGGCAGGCATCCCGGCTGCTCA
The DNA here is from genome assembly GCF_004745805.1 of Mycolicibacterium sp. CH28. Classification (GTDB taxonomy): domain Bacteria; phylum Actinomycetota; class Actinomycetes; order Mycobacteriales; family Mycobacteriaceae; genus Mycobacterium. The sequence goes on from NZ_SRLQ01000018.1 coordinate 72,456, forward strand.
AGCCCTACAACCCGGCGCTGGACGTCGAGCCGTTCGCCCACCAGCAGGTTGTCGACGCCGGCGACCTGATGTTCAACCCGTTCGAGATCAGCACCGCGATGCAGCAAATCGAACAGGGCGCCTACGAACTGATCCGCGACGGCGCCCGGCTGGTCACCCTGGGCGGTGATCACACCATCGCCTACCCACTCCTGCGGGCCGTCAACAGGATTCACGGCCCGGTCGCTCTCGTGCACTTCGACGCCCACCTCGACACCTGGGACACCTACTTCAACGCACCGCTCACCCATGGGACACCGTTCCGCCGGGCGGCCGAGGAAGGGTTGTTCGTATCCGGGCACAGCGCCCACGTCGGCATCCGTGGCTCGCTGTATTCGCCGAACGATCTCAGCGAGGACGCCAGCATGGGCTTCCACATCGTGCATTGCCGGGACTTTCTTCGGCGTTCCATCGACGACGTCATCGACGGGCTGCGCCAGACCATCGGCGACCGTCCGCTCTACGTCTCGATCGACATCGATGTCCTCGACCCGGCGCATGCGCCCGGGACCGGAACGCCGGAAGCTGGCGGAATGACCAGTCGTGAACTGTTGGAGATCGTCCGGGGATTCGACGGACTCGCCCTCATCGGTGCCGATATCGTCGAAGTGTCACCGGCTTACGACCATGCCGAGATCACCGGGATCGCGGCCGCCAACCTGGCCTACGAGCTCGTGTCGCTTCTGGCGAGGAAGGCATGACCGTGACACCAGCCGCACCGGTGGTCTGGCCGGACGGCAAACGCGCCGCCGCCTGCTTCACCTTCGACGTCGACGCCGAATCGGCGATTCTTAACATCGATGCGGCACACGCCGACCGGATGTCGGTGATGTCCCATCAGGCCTACGGCCCGCTGGTCGGGGTACCGCGACTGCTGGCGATGCTGGCCCGCCACGACGTGCGGTCGACGTTCTTCGTCCCCGGCTACACCGCGGTCCGCTATCCCGACGTGGTGCGCGCGATCGTCGATGCCGGACACGAAGTCGCTCACCACGGCTATCTGCACGAGGTGCTCACCGGCAAGACACCCGAGGAGGAGGCCGCGATCCTGGACCGCGGCAGCGCGGCGTTGGCTGCCCTCACCGGCGAAGCGCCGGTGGGCTTCCGGGCACCGATGTGGGAGCTCAACTGGCACTCTCCGGCCCTGCTGGCCGAGCGCGGATTTCTCTACGACACCAGCCTGATGGACGCCGACCACCCCTATGAGCTGCGCGCCGGTGACCGGGGCCGGCTGGTCGAGATCCCGGTGCAGTGGGCCCTCGACGACTGGGAGCAGTACTGCTACATCCCCGATGTGTCGGGCACGGGGCTGATCGAGAGCCCCCGCAAGGCCGCCGAGATCTGGCGGCTCGAGTTCGAGGGTTTACGCGCGGTCGGTGGTTGTTTCGTCCTGACGAATCACCCGTTCCTGTCCGGCCGGCCCTCGCGCGCCGCCGCCCTCGATGAACTGGTCGAACACGTGGCGTCCTGCTCGGACGTGTGGGTGGCGCCGCTGCGCGAGATCGCCACGCACGTCCGCGGTCTGGACCTGACACCGCGCTCGATCATCCGACCGGACCCGGCCGAATTCTGAGCGCCGGTCAGCGTGCGGCGTTCCAGGCTGATTCGAAGAACGCCAGTTCCACGCGCATGGCTCGGCGATAGGCAGTGCGCACCGGCTCGGTGGCTGTTGCCTGCTCGTCGAGCAGCCCTTCCAACAGCCGTGCGACGGCCTCGAATTCCGTTGCGGCGTAGGTCTGCACCCACTGCGCGTACACCCCCGCCGTATCGGCGTCGAGCGACTGACCGAGCCACGCATACAGCCGCATACACGGCGTCATCGCCGCGAAGGTCACGCCGAGCTCCTGGGTGGCCGCGGTGGCGAGAAGGAAATCGGTGTATGCCGACGTCGCCCCGAGCGGCTCCACCCCGGCCATGTCGATGCCCCAGGACTCGGCGTAGGACGCGTGCAGTCCCAACTCCGCCCGAACACCGGCAATCAGATCAGCCAGCGCCAGCAGCGTCGGCGTATCCGGGCTGCGCACCAGGGCCGCGGCATAGGCGCGAGCGAAAGACTCAAGGAAGAAGGCGTCCTGCGCGACGTAGGCGGCGAAACGCGCTTTGGGCAGCGTGCCGTCGGCGATTCCGCGCACGAATGGGTGTGCCAGCACCTGGGACGCCAGATCGGCATTGTCGGACCACAGCTGAGCAGACAGGGGCATGTCCGCCGAGCCTAGCCGGGGTATGCCGCCGCCAGCAGGACCCGCGTGACCCACTCGACGTGGCTCAGTGACTCGTCCAATGTCAACCGGCCAGCCCGCAAACCGGCCAGCGCGGCACTCAACGCGGCATTAAGGCCGAAACTGACATTCGGAATGGCCTCTGGTGCCACGCCCTGCAGCAATCGATCGAGCAATTCGACGTTGGTGCGCTGCATCTGGTCGATGGTCGACTTCACCTCGGGGTCGGTGGAGGTCATCATCTGCAGCATCAGCGCCGTCATCTCGGGGTTACGGTTGAACGCGCGCTGGGCTCGTCGTAGGTAGTCCAGAACCCCGGGCAGCGGATCGCTGCCGGAGGGGCCACGGGACAGGACGCGCCGGGTCAGGCGTTTCTGCCAGTCCTCGAGGGCGGCGGCCAGCAAGTTCTCCTTCGAGCTGAAGTAGCGGTAGAGAGTGGCCAGCGCGACTTCCGAACGTTGCGCCACGTCACGCATCTGAACCGCGTCGGCACCCACCTCGGCGATCAAGTCGACTACTTCTTCGATGATCCTGGCCCGGCGCGCGAGCTGACCGCTGGTCATATCCGATAGCGGAATGACTCGACCGGCAGAGAGCGCGAGGTCGGCGGCTGGGGTGTTGACGATGCCACCTCCGATTCGGACCCGATACGAGAACGGATCAAGAACGTGCTTCTCCGATATTACGCGATGTCGAGGCGCCGTCACACCCTTCTCCCAGCTAGACGCTTGACACTGAGTAGAACCGTGTTTCACGATTGACGCAGCGGCGTTGTCGTCGCGCTGTTGTGACGGGAGGGACACGATGGCCGGACCGGCCGGCCTGCCGGTAATCGACACGATGATCGGATTCCCCCACAAGGGCTTCGCTCAGTACGACTTCATCCGCAAGCAGACGAAGGATCGCGAGTCCAGGGAGAGCTTCGAGTTTCCCGTCGAGTACATGTTCACCGACGTGCCCAAGGGGCTGCCCACCGACGACCCGGTATCGCTGCTGCTGCAGCAGATGGACCGGTTCGGCATCGAGAAGGCCATGGTCAGCGTCAGCGACGAGTCAGCCCAGTTGGCGGTGACGACGTTCCCGGAGCGGTTCATCCCGTCCGGCTCGATCACGGACCCCAACGACGTGATGGGGTCGGTGACGGGCATCCGCCGCGACTACGAGAAGTACGGGATCCGCGCGACGTCGGTATTCCCCGCCGGCGCCTTGCCCCAGGTGCCCATCGACGATCCGAAGATGTACCCGATCTATGCCACCTGCGTCGAGCTCGGCATCCCGATCTTCGCCTGTGCAGGGGTGCCCGGTCCGCGGGTTCCCTTCGCACCTCAGGAGGTTTCGCGCATCGACATCGTGATGTTCGACTTCCCCGATCTGGTGTTCGTCACTCGCCACGGCTGCGAGCCGTGGGAAGACCTCGCCGTCAAGCTGATGCTGAAGTGGCCCAATCTCTACTACTCGACATCGGCCTTCGCGCCCAAGTACTACCCGAAGGCCATCCTCGACTACGCCAACTCCCGCGGTGCCGACAAGGTGATCTACGCCGGCTACTTCCCGATGGGCCTGTCGCTGGAGCGCATCTTCAGTGACCTCCCGGACGTGCCGCTCAACGACGAAGTCTGGCCGAAGTTCCTCTACGGCAACGCCGCTCGAATTCTAGGACTGGAGAACTGACACCCCATGGCTTTGGCGATCACGACTGAGCAGGAGCAACTGGCAGCGGCGGTAACGCAGTTCGCGGCCCGGCATGCCCCGGTGGACAAGACCCGGGCGGCCTTCGACTCGATCGCGGCCGGCGAGTTGCCGACCTGGTGGGAAGAGTTCACCGCCCACGGCTTCCACGCGGTGCACCTCCCCGAGGAGGTTGGCGGCCAGGGCGGCACGCTCACCGACATGGCCTGCGTCATCGAAGCGGCAGCGGCGGCGCTGCTGCCGGGCCCGTTGCTGAGCACCGCGACCGCGAGCGCGGTAGCCGCGCTGGCCGATGCCTCGGCCGCTGAGCTACTAGCCGATCTGGCTGCCGGCGCGACCGCCGCCGTCGTGTTGCCGGAGGATTCCGGCGTGCACGCCGTCGCCGACGGTACCGGTTGGCGACTAAGCGGATCGACCAGCACGACGCTGGGACTCTGTGCAGCACAACGCATTCTGGTGGCGGCCCGCGACGATGGCGGCACGCAGTTGTGGTTTGCGCTCGATACCCAGTCCCCCGGCCCGGGCCTGTCCGTCGAGCAGCAGCGCGGTACCGACCTGAGCACCGACGTCGGCACACTCGCCCTGAATGACCACGCTGTCGCCGCCGACCATGTGGTATCCGGGATCCCCGCCGAGCGTGCTCGCTGCGTCGTGGCGGCTCTGGCGGCCTGTGCGTCGGCAGGCACGGTGCGCAAGGGTGTCGAGTCGGCGGTGGACTACATCCGTACTCGCGAACAGTTCGGCAAGCCGGTCGGTTCATTCCAGGCGCTGCAGCACAAGGCCGCGATCCTCTTGGTGAACGCGGAGTTGGCCGCCGCGGTCGCGTGGGATTCGGTGCGCGCCCTGGACGAGAGCATCGAGCAACACCGGCTGGCCGCGGCGTCAGCCGCGCTGATGGCGGTCTGCGCCGGACCCGATTTGATGCTCGACGCCCTGCTGATGTTCGGCGCTATCGGCTACACCTGGGAGCACGACACCCACCTGTACTGGCGCCGCGCCACCAGCCTGTCGGCGTCGCTCGGCCCCGCCACCCGATGGGGGCGCGAGGCCGGCGAGCTCGCCCGGACTCTGAGCCGTTCCACCGCAATCAATCTCGGAGATGTGGAGGCGGACTTCCGGGCCGAAGTAGCCGCTGTCCTGGACCGCGCGCAGACCCTGGAGAACGAGACGCCCACTGACGACCGCCGAGCCCCAGGGCTCGCCTACGGGTCTCAGCGTGACCTTCTGGCCGAGGCGGGCCTGGCCGCCCCACACCTGGCACCGCCCTGGGGCCTTGGGGCTTCGCCAGTCCAGCAAGTGATCATCGCCGAGGAGTTCGGCAAGCGGCCCGGATTGGTGCGGCCCTCACTCAGCATCGCCGAGTGGATCCTCCCGACGATCCTCGACAGCGGCACGGACCGCCAACGTGACCGGTTCGCCGTGCCGATCCTGCGGGGCACTCAGCGCTGGTGCCAGCTATTCAGCGAGCCGGGGGCCGGCTCGGATCTAGCGGCGCTGAACACCCGCGCACACAAGGTCGACGGCGGATGGCTGGTCAACGGGCACAAGATCTGGACCTCGTCGGCACACCGCGCACAGTTCGGGGCGCTGCTGGCCCGCACCGATCCTGATGCCGCCAAACACCGTGGTATCAGCTACTTCTTGATCGACATGACCTCGCCGGGCGTCGATGTCATCCCGATCAAGCAGGCTAGCGGGCATTTCGACTTCAACGAGGTATTCCTCACCGACGTCTTCGTCCCCGACGACATGCTGGTCGGCAACCCCGGCGACGGGTGGGATCTGGCCGTGGCCACCATGGCCGTCGAACGCACCGCGATCGGTAATTACGTCAATATCGACCGCTCCGAGGCACTTCGGCGGATGGCCGATGCCGATGGACCCGATCATGACGCCATCCTGCAGGCCCTGGGCGGGATCGAAGCCCACACCACCGCCATCAAGGCCATGGTGCTACGCGAAACCCTGCGATTGGTGCAGGGCCAGGGCCCCGGTCCCACCTCGAGTATCGCCAAGTACGCGATGGTCATGCTGCTGCGGCGGGCCTCAACGGCCACTCTCGGCCTCACCGGACGCCTTGGGATGCTGGAGGATTCCGATCCCGCGATCATCGGCCCGTACTTCGACATGCCCTCCGAGCTCATCGGCGGTGGCACGGCAGAGATCCAGCTGACGATCATCGCCTCGATGATCCTGGGCCTGCCACGGAAGTAGGCGTCGGCCGGCGTCAGCTTTCGCCGTCAAGCTCGCGCAACGCATGCCCGAGTGCTGCGCGGCTGGTGACACCGAGTTTGGGGAAGATCCGATAGAGATGGGCTCCCACGGTTCGCGGCGAGAGGTAGAGCTGCGCGGCGATCTGCTTGTTGGAGTGCCCGCTGGCCGCTAGTTCGGCGATGGTTCGCTCCTGCGCGGTCAACGCACCGGCGTCACCGGTAGCCCGTTTCACGTTCGCACCCGCGGCGCGCAGTTCAGCTCCGGCACGCGTCTCCCACGGCTGCGCGCCGAGTGTCGAGAACCCATCCGCGGCCTGCGCCAGCACTTCACGGGCTTCCGTGGTCCGCCGTTGCCGTCGCAGCCACGCTCCATATCCAAGACGTATTCGGTTGTGCTCGAACGGGAATGCGCCAATTCCGTCGACGGTGAGTGCGGACCGGTAGAGCTCGTCGGCCTCGGCATCGGTCGCCGTCATCGCCCGTGCGGCCTCGCTTACCGCCTTCAGCCGTGGGGAGATATCCCCGATCCGCAGTCGCGTCGCCTCGGCGACATGGGCACGTGCGGCCTCGAGCTGGCCCGCGTGGACAGCCGCTTCGATGACGTCGAACAGTCCGTCGATCGTCTCGTGCGAGTAGCGCGGGAATCCAGCGGCGCGCGAGGACACGCTGTATGCCCCCGCGTAGTCACCTTCACCGAGTGCGGTCAGCACGCCGATGCGATGAGCGAACTCGAGGAGCAGGCCGAGCCGGCGCGGCCCCGCCCACGCCGTGACCTCCGACGCACACCGCCGTGCCGTCTCGGTGTCTCCGGTACACGCGGCGCGTAGACCGTCGTAGGCGACGAACTGATACCGGAACAACGGGTTGTTGTGGGTCTCGCTGAGCTGCAGTCCGATTCGCACCGATTCCTGAGCTTGTGGCCACTCCCCCGAACGGATCTGATCCAAGAGCAACAGGTGCAGCATCGTCATGGCGTTGGTCACCGCGCCGCGATCACGCTCCCGCTCGAACAGTCGCGTCAGCGCCGGTCGCAACTGTGCCAACGCGTCGATGTAGTGAGCCGTCACGCCAAGGCGCATGACATCCCACGGGTCGAGCGCTGCGAGTCGATTTCGCTCGGCGGCGAGCCGAGGCCGCACCGTGTGGCCGCGCCGGGCGAGGTCACCCCAGGCATCGCGGTAGAGCAGGGTGGCAGGGTCGAGTCGCCCCGCCAGCCGGTCGACGAGATCGTCGGTCTGCTGCCACAGCTGCTGATCACCGGCATACAGACTGACAGCGAGCAGCACCTTGACCAGGCGCAGCACCGTCGCCTCGTCAAGACGGTCGACATCGCGCAGCGCAGTCACGATCCGGCGGTGGCTTTCGACGACCTCACCATCGCGGTAGAGATCCAGGTAGGCGCCAGTGAGCACCCCGGCCGCGGACTCGGCCCTGGCCGGGGATTCCTCGACCAACCGTTGGGCGTCGTCGAATCGGCTGGCCTGCGACGCCACGAATGCGGCATCTGCACGAAGCACTTCCCGTCGCACGACGTCGGTGGACAAGTCGGCAGCGCGATGCAACCAGTCCACTGCCACCGTCGCACCGCCCCGGCGAATCGACTGTCGGGCAGCCTCACCCAAAAGGTCGGCCACCGACTGGTCGGGGCCGCTCGTCGCCGCGCTGAGATGTGTGGCCTTGCGCACCAGGATGTCGTCATACACCCGGGCCAGATGTGCGTGAGCGTCCCGTCGTTCGGTGACACCGGCCTGGTGGATTACCGCCGCCCGCACCAGCGGGTGGCGGAAGACCGGATCGCCGGACGGCCCGCGTGCCAACAGACCGAGCTGGAAAGCGGGCTCAACGTCGACCATCGTGTAGCGCGGGCCGGAGTCGCTTCCGGTGTTTGCGCCCGCGCCGTCGAGGGCACCGCGGAGCAGCTCTGTGCGGGTGGCGGATTCGAGGTGCCTCAACCGACTGCCGAACACCGCCACCAGCCGATCGGTCAACGGCATAGCCATCGTGGTCGCGTCCAGCTGCCCGGCGGAGCGCGGAAGTTCTTCGAGCGCAAGCGGGTTACCTTCGGCGAGGTCCAGGATCGTCGTGCGCACCGTGGTGCTCAGCGCAACCGGGAGCTCGTCGATCAGCCGGGACGCGTCGGCGGCCGACAATGGTCGCAGCTCGATCTCGTCCCAGCCCTCCGCCGAGAAATCCGCACCCGTGCGCGGCCGGATCGTAGCCACTATCCGCAGTCGTGGATGTGCCACGCGTCGGCCGGCAGCGCTGAGGACGGTGGCGCTGAGTTCGTCAAGCCAATGCGCATCCTCGACGATCAACAGCGCCGGCCGGTCCCGGGCAGCCGCAGCCAGCAGGTCCAGCAGTGCCACCGTCAATGCGATCGGCGACGGTGACTGCGCCGGATCAGCACCGAAGACCGGCGCCAGCACATCCTGTGCGTGGGCGTCGAGAGTGGCGAGTTCCTCGCGCAGCCCGAAGACCATCTGATTGAGCCCGGCCAGCGCGAACGACCGCTCGGCCTCCACCCCCGTCGCCTGTAGCGACCGCCATCCAGCGGGATCGGCTCGGCTGCGCAGTGCGGTGGTCAACGCCGACTTGCCGACCCCAGCCTCCCCACGAATGACCATCGCGCCGCGACCTGAATCGGACAAAAACCGGTCGAGCCGGGCCAGCTCGTCGTCGCGGCCGACGAGGCCGGCCCGCACGCTCACATGACCGTTCTACTGCATCCAACGCCAACATGGTGCGCGAACGTCGCCGCCAGTGCAGTCGTTTGACTGATGCTCACCCGGTGACGCCCGGTGCACTGTGGCAGTCATGGAAAACAACCTCACCAATAAGATCGCCGTCGTCACCGGCGCAAGCAAGGGCATCGGACTGGCCACCAGCCAGGCGCTGGCCGCCGCGGGCGCCTACGTCATCGCCGGCGCCCGACACAACAGCCCGGAACTGCAGGCTCTGGAGTCGGCCGGCTCCGCGACCTTCATCGCCGCCGATCTGTCCACCCCGCAGGGACCTCAGGCGCTGATCGCCGCCGCTGTCCAACGCGGCGGGGTGGATATCCTGGTCAACAACGCCGGCGGGGTCACGCCGCGGTTCGGCGGACTGATGTCGGTCACCGATGACGACTGGGTGGACGCGCTCGCACTGAACTTCCTCTCGGCCGTGCGCATCACCCGGGAAGCGGTCCCGCACATGCTCTCCCGCGGTGGCGGCTCGATCGTGATGATCGGTTCGGTCAACGCCACACTGCCCGAGCCGAACATCGTCGACTACGGCGCAGCCAAGGCCGCACTGGCCAACTTCGCCAAGAGCCTCTCGAAGGAGTTCGGTCGCAACGGCATTCGGGTCAACACCATCAGCCCCGGACCGGTTGCGACCGATCTGTGGTTGGCCGAGGACGGCGTCGCCGCGCAGTTCGCGCAGACCAGTGGGGCCACGCCGGACGAGGTGGTCACCTCCGTGGTTGCTGGTTCGGCGACCGGCCGCTTCACGACACCGCAGGAAGTCGCCGACCTGGCCGTCTTCCTGTCTGCCGACCGCTCGACCAACATCACCGGCGCCGACATCCGCATCGACGGCGGCTACGTCACCACTCTCTGATGCCGGCACTCTGATCCCGCGAAAGGAATCATCCCAATGAGCACCAAACCCAACCCCGTCGTCTTCATCCACGGCCTCTGGATCCACGCGAGCGCCTGGCAGCCGTGGATGGATCTGTTCGCCGACCGCGGCTACACCGTATCCGCACCCGGCTGGCCCGGCGACGGCGCGACAGTGGCCGCTACCCGAGACAATGCTGACGCGCTCAACGATGTCGGAATCGCCCAGATCGTCGACCACTACGCGGACCTGATCAATGCAGGTGGCAAACATGAAACCAAACCGGTCATCGTCGGACACTCCTTCGGCGGGCTCATCGCGCAGGAGTTGCTCGCTGCCGGTCATGCCGCTGCCGCCGTCGCGATCGATCCGGCCCCCATCAAGGGAGTGAAGTCGCTGCCCCTGGTGCAGCTGCGGTCGGCGCTGCCGGTGCTCGGCAACCCAGCCAATCGACACCGCACCGTGACGCTGAATGCCAAACAGTTCCGTTTCGCGTTCGGCAACGCCCTGACCGAACAGGAATCCGACGAGCTGCACCGCAACTGGACCATTCCCGGCCCGGGCCGCCCGCTGTTCGAGGATGCCACCGCCAACTTCGTCAGGACGTCGCCGGCCAAGGTGGACACCCACCTCGTCGACCGGGGGCCCCTATTGCTGACGTCAGGCACCGAGGACCACACGGTTCCCGTCAAGGTCACCAGGGAGGTGTACGCCATGTACGCCAAGGGCGGGTCGGACACCGAATTCCATGAGTTCGAAGGGCGGGGCCACTCGCTGACCATCGACAACGGCTGGCGGGACGTCGCCGATGTCACGCTCGGCTGGCTGGCCCGGAAGGGGTTCTGATCGTGGCCGACATGACCGCTCTGCGGGCACCCTGCCGCGGCGGACCCGAGGTGCTGGTGCTCGAACGGGCACCCATCCCGCAGCCGGCCGCCGACGAGGTCCTGATCGCGGTGCACGCCGCCGCCATCACCTTCGACGAACTCACCTGGGAGGAGACCTGGGTGTGCGGCGGCGTCGACCGCACACCGACGATCCCCTCGCACGAGGTGTCGGGGGTTGTCGTGGCCGCGGGTCCCAACGTCACCGATATTGGTCGCGACGACGAGGTCTACGGGCTGATCCCCTTCGACCGTGACGGGGCCGCGGCCGAATATGTCGCCGTGCCGGCCAATTGCTTAGCGCCACGCCCGAACACCGTGTCCCACGTGCTCTCGGCGGCATTGCCGCTGGCTGGGCTTACCGCGTGGCAGGCACTGGTTGACCATGCCGCCGTCCAGTCGGGTGAGCGGGTCCTGGTGCACGGCGGGGCCGGCGGTGTCGGCGCGCTCGCCGTGCAGCTCGCGGCGAACCTGGGAGCCGAAGTTACCGCCACCGTGCGCGGCGACGCGCACGATCTGGTCACCGGGTTCGGAGCCGCACACGTGATCGACACCCGCACTACACCATTCGATGGTCCGGACGCGAACTACGATGTCGTCATCGACACTGTCGGCGGCCGGACCATGGAGCGCTCCTTTGAAATCGTGCGCCCCGGTGGACGACTGGTCACCCTGTCTGCGCCGCCGCCACCAGGCAAGGCGGAGGCCTTCGAGGTCGACGCCACGTTCTTCATCGTCACCCCGGATCGCGCCCAACTCACCCATCTGTCGGATCTGGTCGACACCGGCCGGATACGAATCCCGATCGCCGACACTTTCCCCTTGCGGGACGGGCGCGCCGCATTCGAGAGCGGGCACCGGCCGGGCCGCCGGCCAGGAAAGACCGTCCTCGTGGTCCGCGACTAGCAGAGGCAGGGATCGATGCACGACCTCGAGCAGGCCATCACCGAGCGCCGGTCGATCCGACTCTTCCTGCGGGACAAGCCAGTACCGGAGGAATTGGTCATGGAATCGCTGGAACTGGCGACCCGGGCACCCTCGAATTCCAATATCCAGCCGTGGCACGTCGTCTTCGCAGCCGGCCCGGCCCGTGACCGCCTGGCCGAGGCACTGCTCGAACAGGCCGATGTCGCCGCCCCGAACGTCCCGATACTCCCACAGCGCTTTGCCCACCTGCGCAGCGACCTGGGCGCACTGGTCTACGGCTCCATGGGGATCGACCGCCACGACGCCGCATCCAGACGCGCTGCAGTGCTGCGCAATTGGGAGTTCTTTCGCGCCCCGCTGGCTGGCATCGTCTGCATGCACCGCGACCTGGGCTACGTCGACGCCGTCGGGGTGGGGATGTTCCTGCAGACCTTCCTGCTGGCGCTGACCTCACGCGGGCTCGGCAGTTGCGTGCAGGTGTCGGTGGCCGGCTACCCGGAGGTCTTGCGTGAACACCTCGGTATCGGCGAGGACATGCGGATCCTCTGCGGCGTCGCCATCGGTTACCCCGATCCCGACTTCGCCACCAACAGAATCACCGTGCCGCGCGCCCCGCTCGACCACAACGTCGCCTTCCGGACCAGCTGAACCGATCAGCGGTCCCACTGGCCGAAATCGGGTGCCAGTACGTCGTCGACATCGACGTGGACACCGTCGATGAGCACGCCCGGGTCGGACGCGGTGACGACTTCGGACTGGAACAACACGGCCGCGGGCTCCCGCTCCCCCGCGACCAAGCCTTGGTCTGCCACGCCCACCGGTATCCCGGGCTGCTGGAATGACCGATGACCCCGTCGCCGAGCGCCCATGCACACTGACGGGCTCCACCGTAGATGCCGGTGCGCTCGACACCGAGCACGGAATTGATGCCCTGAAACCACCGGATCGCCATCGATTCCCACGTGGCGTCGTCGATGTCCTCGTCGACACTGAAGAAGATGGGCGCCGAATCCGGCCCCCCGGCCGCGGCGTGGAGCGAAAGGGCCCTCTGGGCGTCGGCGACGCCTCCGTCGTATCCGCGGGTGAAGTCCGACGGTGTGGGCCAGCCGGGTTTGCCGAACTGATAGCAGCTGACGACGTGCAGCCCGAGCGCCCGCAGGCCGTCCGCGTACTCGCGGGTGACCGGCTTGAAATCGAAGGTGGCACCCGGGCGCAACTCGGACACATACACCAGGGCCCCGCCGTAGCCTGCCGCTTTGATCTGCTCCGGGGCGACCAACCGTTCTGCGAAGTCGACCAGCTGCAAGCCGGCGGCCGATGCCGCCGGCGCGCCTAGGGCGGCGGCAGCCGCACCCGGGACGGCCAGCGTCGCCAGTGCGTACCTGAGCACATCTCGGCGTGAAGCCGATGGCGTCACGACTGGTTGGGGATCAGCGACGGGGCTCCCACGCCGATGGTGATGCGCGGATCGGCGGCCGGGTCCAACCAGGTCAGAATCGAGCGCATCTCGTCGCGGCCGATGGCCACGCACCCCCAGGTGGGATTCCCGTCGGTCACGTGCAGGAAGATACCGGCGACCTTCCCCGGGATGCGTTGGGGATTGGAGGCGATGTTGACGGCATAGTCGTAGACCGGTCCGGAGTCATAGAGGTTCTCGGCGATGCCGGACGGCTTGCCCGGGCTGTGCACATGGGTGTTGTAGGTCGGCGACTTGGCGTCCTCGTCCCACCAATCTTCCTCTGTTGCTTGAAAGTAAGGCATCTTGGTGCCCGGGTCGGCCTGTCGGCCGAAGGCTTGGTCGAACGCGAAGGTCCCCGCCGGTGTGCGGTAGACCCCGTCGGCGGGTGCTCCGACGCCGAGCTCACCCACCTTGGCCGGCGTCGGACCCAATACCACTTTCCAGTCCTGCCCGACCCGCTGGAAGGCGGTCAGGGTCCCCGTCGTCGCGTTCGCGGCGGGAACGCCGACGACGATCCACTGCATTGGCTGGCCCACGGCGGGCTCTGCCCCGGCCGGCGCGGCCAGCGGCAGGCTCAACAGCACCCATCCGGCCCGCGCTAGGAGAGTCACGGCCTTCTTGCGCAGTCTCACAGGCACCCCGCAATCGGAACCGAGCGAACTCACCGTAAAGCGCGCTCATCGTAACCCGGTCCTGCGGGCGGATCGGGTAACGGGTGTCGGCCGGCGCGGCAGCCGATCAGTCGCGAGCGAAGCCCAGTTCGACGATGGCGTCGGGGTGGTGATCACCGCCCTCGGCGAAGTCGATAGCGACATGATCGAGCACACCACCGTGGAACGGGTTGGGCGAGGTGTAGTCGGCGGTCACCGAGTAGGCGACGCTGCGACCGGCAGAGACCGTCTGCATCGGGTCGAAGCCGGCCATCTGCATTCCGGCAAGCGATCCGACCACGTGGTCGTCGATGGTCAGCACGACGTCGCCGACCACACCGAAAGGGCGGAACAACTCCCACCGGTCGTGGCCGAACTTCGACCAGCCGGGGAGTCCCGGCGTCGCCGAAGTCGGTGGATGAACGGTATTGGCGAACCACCCGTCGTGCCAGATGCCACGGGTGCCCATCATGGCGCTCTTCGCCTCATGTGGCTACGCGGACACCACGATCAAGGACATCGCCGATGCCGCCGGCGTCACCGAACGAACCTTCTTCCGCTACTTCTCCGGCAAGGAAGCCCTACTGGTCCGCGACATCGAAGAGCTGCTGCCGGTTCTCGGCACCGAGATCAGGCAGCGGCCCGTCACCGAGACCCCACTGGATGCCGTCGAGAATTCGCTGCTGGCCATGTTCGACCGACTCCGCGAGACCCGTCCCAACCTGTCCTGGTTGTTTCACGACGGCCCCCCCGGGCCCAAGCTGGCCAAGTCGACGCCGGGATTGCTGTTGAGCTTCGAGCAGGAGATCGTCGATGCGCTCACCGACCGCTTGCACCGCAGTGGCCATCAGGGCCCCGAGCAGGAGTTCGCCACCCAGGTCCTGGCGCGCTGCGCGGTGGCAGCGCTACGCAGCGCGGGAATCAGGCACTGGCAGTTGAGCCTGAATGCCGACGCACGCCCCGGCGAAGTCGAACTGATCCGGCGGGCGTTCGACATCCTGCGGCGAGGAGAATGGGGTCCGGCGCCGGCTCAACCCACATAGTCGAGCATGGTCATCATTCCCGCCTCCATGTGGTAGCCGTTGTGGCAGTGCAACATCCAGATTCCCGGGTTGTCGGCGACCAGCCTGACGGCCACGCTCTGCATCGGCTTGACGATGACGGTGTCCTTACGTGGCCCTGGCCGCCCGCCCGGTCCGATGACCTGAAAAGTGTGGCCGTGCAGATGCATCGGGTGCCACATCATGGTGGCGTTGGTGAACGTCAATGTCGCGTGCTCACCCCGGCGGACCGTCAGCGGTACCGTCTGGTCGAAGGTGCGGCCGTTGATCATCCAGGTGTAGCCCATCATCGACCCGGTGAGCCGGGCTGTCAGTGCGACATCGCCACTGCCCGAAGGCAATACAACCTGCGGGGCAGCGGTGAATGTGTCGACCGTCCCGACCCGCCCGTTGAGTTCCGGTGGGCGGAAGCCTGCGCTCGGAGCAGTGCCGGTGCCCGTCGACAGCAGTGCTCGCGCGACTGCGTTCTTGCCCTCGGCCGACGCCACCAACGGGAAGATGCCGTCACCGGCGGTGACGATGACGTCGTAGCGCTCGGCCATCCCGACTAGAAGCGCATCGACCTCGGTCGGCACGACGGGGAATCCGTCGGTATGTGTCACCGTCATCCGATGCCCGGCGAGCGCCACCCGGAACGCGGTGTCGGCCGCGGCGTTGATGATGCGGATACGAATACGTTGGCCCGGCTTGGCCGCGAATGTCGTTGGTGCAGCGGGTATCCGCCCGTTCACCAGGTAGTAGGGGTAGCTGACGTCGCCCCCGTCACCACCGAGCAGCCCGCTGGTCGCGCCGCCAGCGGGCGGTGGCATCGATCCCATCGGGCCCATACCTCCCATGCCCGGCATCCCGGGCATGCCGTGGCGTCCCGACATACCCGTCGACCGCAACTCGTCGAAGATCTGTTGCGGGCTGTTGCCCACTCCGGAGGTCCAATCGTCGAGGATGACGATCCACTCGGCGTCATAGCCGCCCGGTTCTGTGGGGTCGTCGATGATCACCGGCAGGTATAGCCCGTAGTCGGTGTCCAGTCCGGTGTGCGGGTGGGCCCAGTAGGTGCCCGCATAGGGAGAGCTGAACCGGTAGGTGAGGGTTGCCCCCGGGCCTATGTTCGGTGTTGCCGGTGCGACGCCGTCCATGTCGTTGCGCAGCGCGATTCCATGCCAGTGCACCGAGGAGGGGTGGTCCAGCGCGTTGGTCACGCTGACTGCCAGCTCGTCACCGACGTTTGCACGGAGCAGCGGCCCCGGAACGTGGTTGTCGTAGGCCAGCGTTCGGGCGATCGGGCCACCCAGGTCGATGTCGGCCGGTCCCGCTGTCAAGCTCCGGGTCACGGTCCGGCCGGTATGCGGGCGAGCCGCCTCGGCCGCGGCGATCGCGTCTCGACGTTGCGGGTTGCCCGCAATCGGTTCCGTGCGCCCGCTGCAGGCGACCAACGTGGCGCCACCGACGACGCTGGCCATCAGGAAGGTGCGGCGCGTCAGGGGGTGGGCGGTGCGCTGTGGTCGGTTCATCACCCCCAGCGTGGGTCGCACCGGCAGGGAATTTGATGGTCGTTGTGTGAAGATTTGCTCAAGAACGCGGCGGCTCAGGCCATGGTGACGGCCAGAGTCAGGGCCACCCCGAACACGACGGCGGGTGCGGCCATGCCGGCGATGAATCCGAGACCGAAGCGGCGACCGCCGGCGGTGAACGCCAGTACGGTCTTGACCAGCAGGTTGGAGCCGAGTGCCGCGGCGACGGCGATCAGCGCGGTGTCGACGGTGATGTCCCCCTTGGCGGCGAGGGTGGCGGCCGCCACCGATCCGGCGTGCGCATCGGCGAGACCTGCCGCGAACGCCGCCAGCACCGCCCCTTGGGGACCGAGCACGTCGGCGCCCCACCGTCCGACCAGCAGCGCGAAGGTCAGCACCGCGGCCAAGATCAGGGCAGGCCGCAGGGCGAACGGGCGGCTTCTCGCCGACTCGCCGCCCTCGCCCTCGCCCTCGCCGGCTCTGTCCGGATCGCTCTTGAGCGCCCCCCGGTAGACGAATGCGGCGATGCCCACCAACACGAGCATCGCCGCGGCGACGGGCAGCCACAGGCGACGCAGCACCTCGACGTCGACGAGACCGATCACGACCAGCAGCTGCACGAACGTGGCCACGCTGGCCAACAGTGCGCTGGCCAGCGGCGCGCGCACATCGGCGGTGGTTCGGCTGGCCCGGCCCATCGAGGCGGTCGTCGCGCTCGCGGAGACGAACCCGCCGGCCAAACCGGTGACGAGCAGCCCGCGGCGCGGGCCCAGTGCCCGGACGCCGATGTAGCCCAGCCACCCGATACCGGTGAGCAGGACGACAAGCAGCCATACCTTGGCGGGATTGAGCACCCCGTAGGGCCCGATCTGCTGGTCGGGCAACAGCGGCAGGATCACGAACGCGACCACGAAGAACTTGATGGCGTCTTCGAGTTCGATCTCGCTGACGATGTCGCGGGCGAAGCGATGAATGCGGGCCTTGGAAACCAGCAGGACGACGACGACGACGGCGAGCGCCACGGCAAGGGCGGGTCGGGTGTAGGCCAGCGCCCCGAGGAGATAGGCGACGACGGCCGCGATCTCGGTGGTGGTGCCGGGGTCGTCGGCACTGGTGCGGAGGTAGGCCAGTGCCAGCAGTGCCCCGACCGCGAGTAGCCCGGCGGCCACTGCCCACTGACTGAAGCTTGCGGCGACGGCGCCGGCCAGCGACAGCAGCGCGAAGGAGCGGGAACCGGCCGGGATTTTGCGCGCGTGACTGCGCTCCCGCTCGAAACCGAGCAGCAGTCCGATGGCCAATGCCACCAGGAATGGCTGGATCAGTTGCCAGTTCACCCCGAACTCCTCTTTGCCGTTCCGGTCGCACCATCTCAGGGCCGATCCGTGTTGTCGTCGCCCACGCTATTCTGCTCCGACAGGGGCTCGGGAGATCGTCAGCGAAATCCGGATGGGGCGCGGCCCAGCGCGCCACTACAGCAAGGAATTGCCCTGGCGATAAATCAGTCGATCCGGTCGGTGTCGCTCGTATGTCACGTCGATGCGGATCGCCGGTCAGGCACGGCGCAGCGAATCGCCAACGGTCAGGCCGAACTTGGCCCTCGGGTATGAGACGCCGTTGACCTGTATTTGAAGGTAGTGCGTTCCTGGGTAGTAGCGCCGCGTCGTGATCGGCGCAAAGCTGTGACGCCGGACGATCGACCACTCGGCTCCGGGCTCGAGAATGTGCTTCGAGAGTTTGAACACCTTTGCCCCATGGGATCCGTTGGCCCGAAGGAAATGTAGGCAATAGTCCACGAGGTAGGCGGCCGGACGTTGTCCCGTGTTCGTGATAGTGCAGTCGAATTCGAGACTCTCGCCGATGGCGACCAACTCTGTCCGCACTACGGGTCCTGCGACGCGTACGGGCGTGTCGGCGGAGTACCCGAATAGTCCCAGAGCTCCCGGGTGCCCCTTCTTCACGAGCGTGCGCAATCCATGACGGAGGACCCACCCGGTGTGCACGCCGGGATTGTCCAACCATCGAGTGGCGACGGCGACGGCCAGGTCCGGATGATCATGGCTGATGTCGTTGAGGTGGTTGGCCACCGAGCGTCGTACGTATTCGGACTCATCGCGATACAGGGCGTCGAGGATCGGCAGCGTCGGTCGGGGATCCGCGGTCAGGCCGGGAACCCGAACAGCCCACGGCAATCGGGGTCGAGTGGACTCGCTCGCAAGGCGTCGGACGTGGGCATCGGGATGACGCGTCCAGGATTGGGCCACCGAAAGTGTGCGGTCCTGGGCAACCCGCAAGAACGGGCGAACGGCCGTCTCCGCGGTCAGTCGCGGCGTCAGGTCAGCCAGGAGCCCAAGTGCGGGTTCAACGAACTCGATGCCGCGAACAGCGACCGCCTCGGTGACCGGGAAGATCATCCAACCCGCGAACTCCTCGTCATCGAGCGCGCTACGCAGTAGCGCAGCGAACGAGTCGAAGTCCGCGGGTAGGTCGGAAAGAAGAGCGTCACGGATCAATCCGACACGTTCCGAGAATCGGAGACCGGACAGTTCGGTGCGGCATGCGAGCAGCCGCGGAACCGGCCCCACGTGCGCCCGTGCCAGACAGTCGGCCAGCCCCTCGACCGTCCGCGGGTTCAACAGTTCGTCCGCTGTAGGCACGGCACTCCCCTCTTTGGCGTCCTGGGCTTATGCGGTGTGCAGGACGGTCGCGTGCCGCATCTCGTGGACGTCACCGATCTCCCGGAAGAACTCCTGCACGCGACCCTCCTCTGGCATCTCCCGCGCCGCACGCTCGGCGGCTTCCGGCGAGGCCCAGATCAGAAAGTCCATCAGTGATCCGTCGTCGGATTGGGCGAGGTAGGCACCCAGGAAGTCGCTGCCGTAACGCTCCTCGAGAACCGCCACCAGCCGTCCACGAGCCGCCACCAGGGCGTCCGGGTCGGCGGCCTCGAATCGCACGTACTCAACTGTGTTACCCACGGTCACCCTCCAGCAGAATTGTCACGGTTTCAGTTTCATAAGACCGTGACAAAGTATCACGGTTTTGCGGTCCTGTATCCGTTAGGGTGGGACGCGTGATCCGTGACGTGGACGAGATGGCGTGGATCGGGGAAGGTCGCGCGCTCGACCTGGCGAATACCGTGATCGTCGCGCCGAGCCGCAGTGCGGACCTCGACTTCTTCGCCGATCCCGCACTGACGGCACGGTGGCGGCAGCACGTGTCGGATGGTCGACTGGCCCAGATGCCGCTGGACCGGCTCGTCGAGCTGCGCGCCGTCGTACGCGAGGCCCTCGACTCGGCCGACAACCCTGAGGCGTTGTCACCACAGCTACGTGCACGGATCAACGCGCTAGCGGCCGACGCGCCATCAGTGCTCGAACTCGATGAATTCGGCGTCCTCCACCAGGTCGATCGCGGGGGCCCGGTCGAAGCGGAAGTAGCACGAGAAACTCTGCAGCTCCTAGCCGCGACCGATGCCTTCACCGTCCGCCGTTGCCCAGCACCCAGTTGCGGCATGTTTTTCGTTCCGCGCAGAAGGAACCAGAGCTGGTGCACCGAGCGATGCGGGTCCCGCGCCCGATCAAACCGCCGACATCACCGAGGCGGGGGCCTCGGTGGATAGGCTGTAGCGGTATCTCCCATGACCGCCTCCGCCTCCTTGCTCGGTGATCCGGGCGACCTGTCCACCCTGCGGGCCATCGGCTCCGACCCCGATCGACTGTTCACCGCCTTCGCGGATTGGGCCGAGGCAGCCGGAACGACGCTGTACCCGGCTCAAGAAGAGGCACTGATCGAGTTGGTCAGTGGCGCGAACGTCGTCCTTGCCACCCCGACCGGATCGGGAAAGTCCCTGGTGGCCTCCGGCGCACTGTATGCGGCGCTGGCAGCCGGACGGCGCAGCTACTACACCGCACCGATCAAGGCGCTGGTGAGCGAGAAGTTCTTCGCGCTGTGCGAGATTTTCGGGGCCATCAACGTCGGCATGCTCACCGGCGATGCGGCAGTCAACGCGGATGCCCCGATCATCGCCTGCACCGCCGAGATCCTGGCCAACATCGCGCTGCGCGAAGGTGCAGAAGCCGATATCGGCCTCGTGGTCATGGACGAGTTCCACTTCTACGGCGACCCCGACCGCGGCTGGGCTTGGCAGGTGCCCCTGCTGGAACTACCGCACGCCCAGTTCCTGTTGATGTCGGCCACGCTCGGCGACGTCACATTCCTGCGCGATGACCTCACCCGGCGCACGGGCCGCCCAACGGCTCTGGTCGCTAACGCTCAGCGGCCCGTCCCGCTGTTCTACTCCTATGCGACCACACCCATGCACGAGACGATCGCCGACCTGCTCGAGACCAAGCGCGCCCCGATCTACATCGTGCACTTCACCCAGGCCTCGGCATTGGAACGGGCGCAGGCGCTGATGAGCGTCAACGTGAGCACCAAAGACGAAAAGGCCGCGATCGCCGATCTGATTGGCGCGTTTCGGTTTTCGACGGCCTTTGGTTCGACGCTGTCGCGACTGGTCCGGCACGGTATCGGCGTACACCACGCCGGGATGCTGCCCAAATACCGGCGGCTGACCGAGCAACTCGCCCAGGCCGGCCTGCTCAAGGTCATCTGCGGAACCGACACCTTGGGTGTCGGTATCAACGTCCCGATCCGGACGGTCCTGTTCTCTGCGTTGTCGAAGTACGACGGGACTCGCACCCGGCTACTCAATGCCCGCGAATTCCACCAGATCGCCGGGCGGGCCGGGCGAGCCGGCTATGACACCGCCGGCTCCGTCGTCGTGCAGGCACCCGACCACGAGGTGGAGAACCTCAAGCAGTTCGCCAAGGTCGCCGACGATCCGAAGAAGCGTCGAAAACTGGTGCGCCGCAAGGTCCCCGAGGGCATGGTGCCGTGGAGCGAGTCCACCATGACCCGGCTGGTCGATGCCACCCCGGAACCACTGACCAGCAACATGCGGGTGTCGACGGCAATGATTCTCGACGTCGTCGACCGCCCCGGCGACCCGTTCGTCGCCATGCGCCGGCTGCTCACCGACAACCACGAGCCGCGCAAGCGGCAGCTGCAGCACATCAGGGAGGCCATCGGCATCGCCCGCTCGCTGCTGCAGGCCGGGGTGCTCGAGCGGCTCGACGAACCGCAGGCCGACGGGCGCCGTTACCGGTTGACCGTGGACCTGCCACCGGATTTCGCCCTCAACCAGCCGCTGTCGACATTCGCGCTCGCCGCGGTCGGGGTCCTCGACCCTGCATCGGAAACTTTTGCGCTGGACGTGGTTTCGGTGATCGAGGCAACGCTGGAAGATCCCCGCCAGATCCTGGCGGCACAGCTGAACAAGGCCAGGGGCGAAGCTGTGGCCGCAATGAAGGCCGACGGTATCGAGTACGACGAGCGGATCGAACTGCTCGACGATGTCACCTACCCCAAACCGCTCGATGAGCTCCTCGGCCACACCTTCGAGGTCTACCTGCGAAGCAATCCCTGGGCAGCCGACGCCCGACTGTCCCCCAAATCCGTTGTCCGCGAAATGTGGGAGCGGGCGTTCACGTTCCGGGAGTTCGTCAGCGTCTACGGCCTGACCCGCTCCGAGGGAGCGGTGCTGCGCTACCTCTCCGACGCCTTCAAGGCGCTGCGGTCCTCGGTGCCGGCCTCTGCCCGGACCGAGGAGTTCACCGACATCGTCGAGTGGCTCGGCGAACTGGTACGTCAGGTGGATTCCAGCCTGCTCGACGAGTGGGAGCAGCTGACCAGCCCCGACCAGCCGCACGATGCCCCGGTGGCGGTGCCGGCCCGGCCACGCCCGCTCACTGGAAACGAGCGCGCGTTCACCGCCATGGTCCGCAACGCGCTGTTTCGGCGGGTGCAGCTGTTCGCCCGGCACCGCTGGCATGACCTCGGTGAGCTCGACGGCGGCTCCGGCTGGACCTCCCAGCGCTGGGAGGAGGTCGGGCTCGACTATTTCGCCGAGCACGACGACCTGGGCACCGGTGCAGACGCCCGTGGCCCCGCGCTGCTGATCATCGACCGGCAGCCCGGGGTGTGGCGGGTGCGCCAGATTCTCGACGACCCGGCGGGCGACCACGACTGGGGTATCGAGGTGGAAGTGGACCTGGAGGCCTCCGACGAGGCCGGGACCGCCGTGTTGCGGGTGGCCGACGCCGGTCGCCTCGACTAGCCCCGCGCCTGGTCAGGCCGGTGCGCGAAAGTTCCTTAGCAGATTCATGGCCAAGCCGACTGTCTACCTCAGCTTCGAGGAGGAGGCTGGGTGCTAACGGAACAACCGTGAAGCTCTGTGAAAGGGCGCTGGTAATGGGAAAGAAAACCGCCGACGCGGTCGTCATCAACCTGGAAGCACACCCGCTGTGGCAGTCGGCCCAGCGATACTCCGAAGAAGTGAACGCGGCCATGCGCAGGCACCCGTCCTTCCAGAGCCGTCAGCACGCCTGCGATCCGACCTGACCCTGGATCGGGCGTCGCAGCGATACGGGCACGATTGGCTGTTTGGGGTCCGCGGCAAATACCATCGACAGCGCAATGACAGATCATGACCTGCACGTACGCCCGTCCTCGGCCGCGACAACCGCGGCAACCCGCCTGACGACCGAAGCCGGCCGCCGACGAACCTTTGCCGTCATCAGCCATCCCGACGCCGGTAAGTCGACGTTGACCGAGGCTCTGGTTCTGCATGCCAAGGTGATCACCGAGGCGGGCGCCATCCACGGCAAAGCCGGCCGACGCGCGA
This sequence comes from Mycolicibacterium sp. CH28, assembly GCF_004745805.1. GTDB lineage: Bacteria > Actinomycetota > Actinomycetes > Mycobacteriales > Mycobacteriaceae > Mycobacterium. The sequence goes on from NZ_SRLQ01000018.1 coordinate 95,453, forward strand.
CGGTGTCGGACTGGATGGAGATGGAGCAGGCCAGGGGCATCTCCATCACCTCGACGGCGCTGCAGTTCCCCTACACCTCCCCGGACGGGCAGGACTGCGTCATCAACCTGCTCGACACCCCCGGGCACGCCGACTTCTCCGAAGACACCTACCGGGTGCTGTCCGCCGTCGATTGTGCGGTCATGCTGATCGATGCCGCCAAGGGTCTGGAACCGCAGACCCTCAAGCTGTTTCAGGTCTGCAAGCATCGCGGCCTGCCGATCCTCACGGTGATCAACAAGTGGGACCGCCCTGGTCGCCACGCACTGGAGCTGCTCGACGAGATCCAGCAGCGGATCGGACTCAAACCCACCCCGCTGACGTGGCCGGTCGGAATTGCGGGCGACTTCAAGGGCGTTCTGGATCGCCGCACCGGCAACTTCATTCGGTTCACCCGCACCGCCGGCGGTGCCACCGCGGCACCCGAGGAGCACATCGCGCCGGAACGTGCCCACGATGCCGCAGGTATCGACTGGGATAACGCGGTCGAAGAGTGTGAACTGCTCTCCGCCGACGGCGGTGATCACGACCAGGAGGGCTTTCTGCACGGCGTGACGACGCCCGTGCTGTTCACCTCGGCCGCGCTGAACTTCGGGGTGAACCAGCTCCTGGACAACCTGGTGCGCCTGGCACCCGCGCCCAGCGGACAGCTCGACGTCGACGGCAATCTGCGCCCGGTCGACTCGGCGTTCAGCGCGTTCGTGTTCAAGGTGCAGGCCGGCATGGACTCGGCCCACCGTGACCGCATCGCCTACGCGCGGGTCTGCTCGGGCACCTTCGAGCGGGGGGACGTCCTTACCCACGCCGCCACCGGCAAGCCGTTCGTCACCAAGTACGCCCAGTCGGTGTTCGGGCAACAACGCTCGACGTTGGACAACGCGTGGCCCGGCGACGTGATCGGGCTGGCCAACGCGGCGGCGCTGCGCCCGGGAGACACCCTCTTCCGCGACGTGCCCGTGCAGTTCCCACCGATACCCAGCTTCTCCCCCGAGTACTTCTCCGTCGCCCGTGGCACCGACCCGAGCAAGCACAAGCAGTTCCGCAAGGGCATCGAGCAGTTGGAGCAGGAGGGCGTGGTGCAGGTGCTGCGCTCGGATCGGCGCGGCGATCAGGCGCCGGTGCTCGCCGCCGTCGGCCCGATGCAGTTCGAGGTCGCCAGCCATCGGATGGCAGCCGAACTCAACGCGCCGATCTCGCTGGAACCACTGCCCTACACGGTGGCCCGCGCCGTCGACCCCGACGACGCGGAGTTCGTCGGCAAGCAGGTGTCGGCGGAGGTGCTGACCCGCTCCGACGGCGTCATGCTCGCGCTGTTCACCACCCGGTGGCGGCTGCAAGGATTCCAGCAGGACAACCCGAGCGTGGTGTTGCGTTCGCTGGTCGCCGCCGGGGACAACTGAGCCCGTCGGCTACCCGCTGAGGCAGGCGGCCAACGCCGCGAGCAGCCGGTCCACGTCGTCGATGTTGGTGTAGGGACTCAGGCCGATCCGCAGACCCCCGTCAGGCAGACCGAGGTGGCGCGCCGCCTCGTAGGCGTAGAACGAGCCGGCCGGGGCGTTGATGCGCTCATCAGCGAGACGAGCGCTGACATCGGCCGAGCGGTGTCCGGCGAAGGTGACCAGCAGCGTCGGGGTCCGATGCGCGGCCCGTGAATGGATGGTGACCCCGGGCAGTTGCCGCAGGCCCTGCTCGATGACGACGCGCAGCTGGTCTTCGTGGCGGGCGAGCGCGGTCATGCTCGACACCAGGCGAGCCCGGCGGTCTCCGTCGAAGCCGGTGATCCCGGCCAGGAAGCCGACCGCGGCGCTGACCCCGGCCATGATCTCGTACGGCAGGGTGCCGAGCTCGAAGCGTTCCGGAATCTGATCGGTGGACGGTTTGAGCTTGTCCGGGTGTAGACCCTCGAGCAGATCGGGCCGGGCGGCGAGCACCCCGCAGTGCGGCCCGAGGAACTTGTACGGTGAGCACGCGAAGAAGTCGGCACCCAGATCCGCGACATCGACGACGCTGTGTGCGGTGTAGTGCACGCCGTCGACGTAGAGCAGGGCCCCCGCCTCGTGGACAGCGGCGGCGATAGTGCGGACGTCGGGCATCGTGCCGATGAGGTTGGATGCCGCCGTGACGGCGACCAGCCGGGTGCGGTCGCTGAGCTGGGCCGCGACGTTCTCGGCCGGCAGTTCCGCGGTGTCGGCATCGAAGTCCGCCCATCGCACGGTCACGCCCGCGCGGTCGGCGGCGATCACCCAAGGCCGGATGTTGGCGTCATGGTCCAACCGGGACACCACGATCTCGTCACCGGGTTGCCAGGTGGCCGAGACCGTCCGGGCCAGGTCAAAGGTCAGTGCGGTCATGCTGCGCCCGAAGATCACCCCGCGCGGGTCGGCATTGAGCAGCTGGCCCATGGACTGCCGGAACGTGTGCACGATCGCCTCGGCGTTGCGTTCGGAGGCGGTAGTGCTGCCCCGGTTGGACAGGGGGCCGAGCATGGCGTCGCGGATGGCGTCGGCGACGACGTCGGGGGTCTGCGACCCGCCCGGGCCGTCGAAGAACGCCGTACCCGACCTCAGCGCCGGAAAACACACCCGGATGGCGTCGACGTCGAGATCCGGCGGGCGGACGACGCCGCTGGCGAATGTCATAGCTGCATGATCCCCAATCTCGCGGGAATCTGCAGCGGGAACTGCCCGGCCGCCACCACCCTCGCCGACGGTGGTTGAGAGGTCTTGGATTCCGTCAAAGTCCTTGCATTCCAGCACTACTCGACACAACCGCAGACAGTTACGCCAGCTGAGTCGGCGAGCCCGGATCACCTGTCGCGGCCGGCTTCGATGACAATGGGTGTCGCACCTACCCGAGTCGACGACAACGCCCACGCTGGCTACCCGCCCCCAGGAGGATCCCGTGCCGACAACACCCACCCGCAGCAATCACACGATCTCGCTTCTGGACGGTGAGATCGTCGAGGAGTCCGAGCTCGGTTCGATGCGGCGCGTCACCGCCGACAACCTCCCCATCCTCAAGGGGTTGTCGATCAAACGGGTGCTGCTCAACCCGGGCGCCATGCGCACCCCGCACTGGCATGCCAACTGCAACGAACTGACCTACTGCGTGTCCGGCACCGCCCTGGTCTCGATCCTCGACGACGGCAGCAAGTTCTCCACGTTCATCGTGACCGCCGGCCAGATGTTCCACGCCAACTCCGGCTCGCTGCACCACATCGAGAACATCGGTGACGATGTCGCCGAGTTCATCATCGCCTTCCGCAGCGAACGACCCGAGGACTTCGGGTTCGGCGCCACCCTGGGAGCGTTCACTGACGCCGTGCTGGGCAACACCTACGACCTGCCCGCCGCCGACTTCGCCACGATCCGCCGTAGTACGACCGATCACAGGCTGGCTGCCCGGGTCGGTGATCCGGCGATCCCGGCCGCCGCTCACTTCAAGGACCCGCATAAGTTCGACATCGAGGCCCAGGCTCCGGGACTCAACTATGTCAGTGGGAATGCGCGCTTCGCCCGGGATCAGTTCTGGCCCATCCTCAAAGACATCTCGATGTACTCACTGCGCGTCACCGAGGACGGCATGCGGGAACCGCACTGGCATCCGGCCACCGCCGAGATGGGCTATGTCCAGCACGGTAACGCACGCATGACGATCATGAATCCCGATGGCAGCCTTGATACGTGGCAGCTCAACCGCGGCGACATGTACTTCATCCCGCGCGCCTACCCACATCACATCGAGAACATCGGCACCGACGAGTGGCACTTCCTGATCTTCTTCGACCAGCCCTTCCCCGCCGATATCGGTTACCGCGCCTCGGCGAGCGCCTACTCCCGCGAGGTCCTTGCGGCGACGTTCAATACCCACATCGACGATTTGCCCACCTTCCCGTTCACCCCCGCCGACCCGCTCATCGTCACCCGCTCCAATCCTGTCGACTGATCGCCAACCGAAAGGCACCGCAATGGCATTCATCACCACCTCCGACGGCACCGACATCTTCTACAAGGACTGGGGGCAGGGCCAACCCATCGTGTTCAGTCACGGCTGGCCGCTCTCATCGGACGACTGGGACAACCAGATGCTGTTCTTCCTGGCCCAGGGCTACCGCGTGATCGCCGCCGACCGCCGCGGCCACGGTCGCTCGACCCAGACCCCCGGCGGGCACGACGCAGACCACTACGCCGACGATCTGGCGGCGGTGGTCGAGCACCTGGATCTGCGCGACGCGATTCACGTCGGACACTCCACCGGCGGTGGTGAGGTGGTGCGCTACCTGGCCCGCCATGGCCAGGGCCGTGCCGCCAAGGCCGCACTCATCAGCGCGGTGCCGCCGTTGATGGTGCAGACCGAGGCCAACCCGCAGGGCTTGCCCAAGAGTGTGTTCGACGACCTGCAAGCCCAGCTCGCCGCCAACCGCTCGGAGTTCTACCGGGCGTTGCCATCGGGCCCGTTCTACGGTTTCAACCGGCCGGGGGTCGAGCCCTCCGAGGGCATCATCGCGAACTGGTGGCGGCAGGGGATGATGGGCGACGCCCTATCCCACTACGACGGGATCGTCGCGTTCTCCCAAACCGACTTCACCGAGGATTTGCAGAAGATCACCATCCCGGTGCTGGTCATGCACAGCGAAGACGACCAGATCGTGCCCTACGTGGCGTCCGGTCCCCGGTCTGCCGAGTTGCTGGAAAACGGCACACTCATCACCTACCAAGGATTCCCGCACGGCATGCCCACCACCCACGCCGACGTCATCAACGCCGACCTGCTCACCTTCATCAAGGGGTGAGCGGGTAGGCCCCGTCAGTGACCGGCGTCGCGGGCCAAATCGATGGCGTACTGGTTCACGAAGCGCCCGGCGCCCGGGTCGCCTTGGCCGCACGATCCGTCGGATTCGCCGGGACGCTTCACCCACAGGAAGGCGTCGATGTGCCCGTTCCCGGTATCGGTGGTCGGTGCGACGCCGAGTGCCCGGCCGCTCGGATTGCACCAGTACATCGGGTCGCCCTCGACCGGGCCGGCGCCATTGCGTGAGGTGTCGATGACGTAGTGGGCGCCATTGGTCTGACCCGAAATGGCTTCGCCGTATCCGATTTCCTCATCGGTGGTGAAGAAGTTTGCGGTGTTCAGGCTGAAGCCGCGCGCCTTGCCCACGTCGACCTGGTTGAGCCGCGACGCCATCTCGCCGGCGTTCACCCAGCGCGAGTGGCCGGCGTCCACGTAGACGGCGGTGGCCGGGTTGGCGGTCAGGGTATCGACGGCGTACCGGATCAGGTCAAAGCGTTCCTGTCGCTGGCTCCCCGACAGGCAGTCGGCCATGGCAAGCGCATCGGGTTCGAGGATGACAGCGGCCGGCCCGGGCCCGATGGCGGCGGCAACACTGTCGATCCATCCCCGGTAGGCGTCGGCCGACCCGAATCCGCCCGCGGCGAAGTTGCCACAGTCACGGTGCGGGATGGCGTAGAGCGCCAGCAGCGGGATGGTGCCGGCCGCTTGCGCCGCGGCGATGTACTTCGCGTCCACCGACGGGGTCGACAACTGGTCCATCCAGTACGCCTGCGGTGTGTTGGCGATGTAGTCCAACTCCGGGATCGGCGGATTCGCGCCGTGCGCAGCGCGCATGGCCGCCGAATTGGGGTTCACGTACAGGGGCATACCGGCCAGCGGGTTGGCATCCCCGGCTAGGCGCATCGCCGGCGTCTGGGTGGGCTCCACCGGTTCGGTAGCGACAACCGTCCCGGCAATGGCGGCGACGGTGACGAAAGGGGCGATCCAACGCGCGACTGCACCAGCAGCTGAGGACATCACCGAAAGAAAAGTAGTGCGGCTCGTCAATAAGTGCCAATTGTCCGTCGGCGCCCGCTGGCCGGGCCGGCGGGGCGCACACTCGGGTGCATGACGCGAAGGGCATGTCTGACGATCGTTACCGTCTGCCTCGTGTCATCGTGCGCCTCCGCGCCGACGAGCCCAGTCACACCGGCCGTCGGGGTCCGGGTCGACTATCAGCTGGGCGGCTCCTACCCGCCAGATCCGGGTGTCGAGGTCGTTGTCCGGGACCGGACCGCCGAGCCGGCCGCCGGCCTGTACAACGTGTGCTATCTCAACGCATTTCAGGCCCAACCCGGCGATGCTGCCAACTGGACGATCAACGGGCAGGACCTGACGCTACGCGATCACGACGGTCATCGGGTCGTGGACCACGACTGGGACGAGGCCTTGCTGGATACCTCGACAGCCACCCGCCGGTCGGCCATCGCTCAGGTCGTGAACGACTGGATCGACCAGTGCGGGCACGCCGGTTTTCGCGCCGTCGAACTCGACAATCTGGACTCGTTCACCCGCTCCGAGGGGTACCTGTCGCCGGAGGACAACCTGGCGCTGGCCCGGACACTGGTGTCCCGAGCCCACCAGAACGGATTGGCGGTGGCCCAGAAGAATGCCGCCGAGTTTGCCCAGCGCGCTCGTGACGCCGGCTTCGATTTCGCCATCGCCGAAGAGTGTCAGCACTACGACGAATGCGACTTGTACACCAACGTTTACGGTCCGCACGTCATCGAGATCGAATACGGTGATCAACCGGCCGCCGACTTCATCGCAGCCTGTGACGTGAACGCTTCGCGCATCTCGGTGCTACGCCGCGACCGTGGTCTAGCGCCGAAGGGGGCACCCGGCCACCTCGCACAGTGGTGCCCGTGAACCGGTGGTGCGAAATCGCCTGATGTGCCCCCTAGTCTGGGTGCATGGATGGTCCGAACGGCTTTCGCGGCGATGAGCTCCCAGCCGCGGACGGCAGCCGCCGGTTGCTGCTCCAGATCGCGTTCACCGCGTGTGCGGTGGTCGTCGCGGTGATCACCGTGCTCTACGTCATGACATCCGGTGACCGGGCCGTGACCGGTCACGCGGTCGCCGGCGAGACCGCATCGGACCACGCGAAGTCGGTCCGGGTGACGTCGAGCCGGCTGATCACCAAGGAGGGCAGCAACCAGCCCAAGGTCGTGTTGTCGCTGTACGAGGACTTCCTGTGCCCGCACTGCGCCCACTTCGAACGGGAGTTCGGGCCGACGATCAGTGATCTCATCGCCTCGGGGACAGTGGCCGCCGACTACTACATGATCGCCATCCTGGACTCCCCGAACAACCAGAACTACTCGTCGCGGGCCGCCAGCGCGGCGTACTGCGTCGCCGACGACTCGACCGATGCGTTCCTACGCTTCCACTCCGCGTTGTTCGCGAATCAACCGGACGAGTTTTCGGCAACGTTCCCGACCGACTCACAGTTCGCCGCGATCGCCCGTCAGGCCGGCGCCGTCGGTGCCGTCGCCGATTGCATCAACGGCAAGCGATATCTGGCGATGGCACAGGATCTGGCGTCCACCGAAGGCGTCAACGCCACCCCGACGGTGCGTATCAACGGGCGCGACTACGAGCTGACTACGGCAGCGGCATTGGCCAGGAAGGTCACCGAGCTCGCTGGGCGCTGACCACGGGCGCCCGCCGGGTCAGTGACCGAGGTGGACCTGAACTCCGCGCGACCGGAGCTGTTCGAAGGTGTAGCTGAAATCCCCGCGTTGGCCAACAGACACGATGTAACGATCCTGGCCTTCGGTGATGGGGAAGGTGAATGAGAACGTGCAGCTGGCTGCGTTTCCGGTCCCCACACCGAGCGCAGTGGTGGCGAGGACTTCCCCCTTGCCGTTCTTGACGGTCACCGGAGTCGACGAGCCCACGTCGGAGTACCCGTCGGTTCCTCGGCACGAACTTCCGTCGACGGCGATCGCGCCGATGCCGAGGCCGTCGGTGAGGACGAAAACCCCGGACACCGTTGCCGATTCGAGGACCCGAAACCCCTCGTTGAACTGCGGGCAGAACGAATCGACGGCGATCTTGTCGGCCGGCAGCCCCTGTTGGGGTCCCCCACCTTCGAGCTGACGGCAGACGTCGTGGCCATGGGCGACGGCATTGGCGTCGGAGCTGAATTGGTTGCTCAGGCCTGCCGTCTGCAGTGCTTGCAGATAGCCGACATCCGGTGGCGGCGCCGCCCGATACCTGGACCAGAGCAGCCCCCATGCCACCGCCGCCACCATCACGATGATCGCGGTCACCGCGCCAGTCGCCAGCCATGTCGAGCGAATGCTGGATCGTGCGGACGGCAACTCGACATAGTCCGGCAGCAGCTGGCCGCCGGCCGAGTCCGTTGCTTCGAGCCGACCGTTGCGCACTCGGTTGGTCGGCCGCCCGGTGACGTAGTACCGGCCCTCGTACCGTGCGGTGGGATCCGGGCGCCACCCGGTAGGCGCGGTGGGCGTCCGCACACCGCCGCAGCGTGCACACGTTCCACCAGCGTCGAGTTCGGCACCGCAATACGGACAGGCCGCCGGCCCATGGCCAGCCGACCGTCGACGGCGCCACCGACTCATCGTCGGCCTACCTCGACTCCGAGGCGTGGAAGTCCCTCGCGCCTCCCGAGCCGACGGACGCCAGGTCGACCGACCGCTGGAAATCACTGAGTTGTTCGCGCAGAGCGGCGATTTCACTGTGCAGCTCGGCGACGTGTGCCGCAGTGGCCGCCTGGGTGGTGGAGTCTTCCTCGGCGACGCGCTGGACGATCCAGGATGCGATCGTGGCGGTGATGGTGCCGAGCAGGCTGATGCCGCCGATCATCAGCAGGGTCGCGACGAACCGGCCGGTCGCGGTGACCGGGTATTCGTCGCCGTAGCCGACGGTGGTGATGGTGGTGACCGACCACCACAGGGCGTTACCGAAGCTGGTGATGGTGGCGGCGGGGTTGCCCCGTTCTGCTTGCAGCACAGCCAGCGAAGCGACGTAGACGAGCAGGACCGCTCCCGCCGCGGCGTAGACGACCACTCGTCCGCGGATGGCGTTGCCGAGTGCCTTCTGCAGAGCGGTGACCAGGACGACCAACCGCACCAACCGAAGTGGCCGCAGCATGGGCAGCAAGACGACGGCGAGATCCAGCAGATGTCGCCAGAACCAGCCGCGCCGATCGTCGGCCAACCACAGCCGGGTGAAGTAGTCGATAGCGAAGGCCGCCCAGCAGACCTTGGTGACGATATCCACCCACAGCTCGGCTTGCCCACGGGGTTGGGCGAGGACTTCGACCGTGTAGGCGCCGAGAAACACCAGAGCGATCGCCGCCAGGGGCCATTCGGCCCGATGTTCCCAGTGATGAAGCCGGGCACGTGCACTCATAGCGGACAGTGTGCGTCATGGACACCCGGGCTGGCATTGACGGTCACCGGTGCAGAACCGGTCAAGCAGCTGGGATGCGACGGTGTCCGCAGGTTAGGGTGCATTTATCGACCGCATCGAACCGGGCGATAGAAAAGTTGGCACAGTCATGACAGCAGCAGCAGACACGTCTCCGCTCGAGGCACGGGTCGGCCACTACTACCAGATGGACGGCACGTACCTGGTCGGCCGTGAGAAGCTGCGCGAATACGCCCGCGCGGTGCAGGACTACCACCCCGCGCACTGGGACGTCGCCGCCGCTGCCGAGCTGGGCTATGCGGACGTGATAGCGCCGCTGACCTTCACCTCGGCGCCGGGCATGCAATGCAATCGCCGCATGTTCGAGGAGATCGTCGTCGGTTACGACACCTACCTGCAGACCGAAGAGGTTTTCGAACAGCACCGCCCGATCGTGGCCGGTGACGAACTGGTCATCGACGTCGAGCTGACATCGGTCCGCCGGACCGCGGGACGAGACTTCATCACCGTCACGAACACCTTCACCGACACCGCCGGCGAGCGGGTGCACACCCTGCACACCACCGTCGTCGGTATTACCGGTGAGGACATCGACGCCGGGGTCAAGGCCGCGGTGCAGAAGGCGATGATGCACGACATGAACATCCTCGACCTTCCTGGATCGCATGACGAGTACGCGAAGGAGCTGCGACCCGCGGGCGAGATCCGGATCTCGCAGGGTGGGCTGACCCGCCGGACCGCGACCCCGTCCTTCGACGACGTGCAGGTCGGCGACGAGCTACCGCTGCACCACACCCGGCTGTCGCGGGGCGATCTGGTCAACTACGCCGGTGTAGCCGGCGACGCCAACCCGATTCACTGGGATGAGGACATCGCCAAGCTGGCCGGGCTGCCCGATGTGATCGCCCACGGCATGCTCACCATGGGTCTGGGCGCCGGATTCGCGTCGTCATGGTCGGGCGACCCCGGTGCGGTGACCCGCTATTCGGTGCGACTGTCCCAGCCGGCGATCGTGTCTGCCAAGGAGGGCGCCGACATCGAGTTCAGCGGCCGGGTCAAGTCCCTGGACGCGGCTAGCCGCAGTGGTGTCGTCATCGTCGGTGCGAAGTCGGACGGCCGCAAGATCTTCGGCCTGGCGACGATGAACATCCGTTTCCGCTGAGCCGCGTTCTTCGCATTGATCGCCGACCCCACCAGCGTCACCGGCATCGCCGGGACACTCGAACTCAGGTGCAACGAGTTCGCGCGCAACGCCCGCCGGCGCCGCATTTTGGCACGGCCACGCCCGCAGCCAGAGGTGAACGGGCATACGGGATCGATCGTCATCTCGCCGACGCCGGGCTGAGATCCGAGATCACTCGCCTGGTGTGTGCCGATGCGCTGCTGATGGAATTCCCGCGACGTGGGCTACCGGGCGCACCAATGACAGTCACAGCTCGCACATAAAGTTGACACAGCAGCCCGCTACGAAACCCCCACAGAATTGATCAGGTGTCGAACACTGGGGAAATAGCGTCTAGACCGTCGACCCTGGCAGCGTCTGGGCGCATCACCCACCCCGATGGCTCACCGATCGAGGTGCTGGTCGTGGACGACGAACCGGCCCTGAGCGATCTCCTGTCGATGGTCTTGCGCTACGAGGGCTGGAACGTCAGCACCGTGTCTGACGGCAGTGCCGCCATCCGCCACGCCGCCGTCGGCCGTCCCGACGTCGTCGTTCTGGACATCATGCTGCCCGACATGAGCGGGTTGGACGTTCTCCAGGAGCTCCACCGTATTCGGCCAGAACTACCCGTACTGTTGCTCACCGCCAAGGACACTGTGGAGGACCGCATCGCGGGTTTGGCGGCCGGCGGCGACGACTATGTCACCAAACCCTTCAGCGTCGAGGAGACACTCCTGCGACTGCGCGCCCTGGTGAAGCGTTCCGGGCACGGTGTCGTCGGCGGCAACAGCCAGCTGGTAGTCGGGGACCTGGTGCTCGACGAGGACAGCCGCGAGGTCACGCGCGCCGGCGAGGAGATCAGCCTCACCGCGACCGAGTTCGCCGTCCTGAGGGTGCTCATGCTCAACCCCCGCCGCGTGCTCACCAAGGCCCAACTCCTACGTCACGTCTGGGAATACGACTTCGGCGGTCGCTCCAACGTGGTCGAGCTCTACATCTCGTACCTGCGCAAGAAGGTCGATGCGGACAGACCCCCGATGATCCACACCGTCCGGGGTGTCGGATATGTCCTCAAACCCCAGTAACGCAACCGGCCGGGAACGTGTGATCCGGCTATGGAAGCCCCGCACCTGGCCGCTGCGAATCCGACTGGTCAGTGTGGTGGCGATGTTGGGGATTGCGCTGTGTGCCTCGGTCAGCGCGGGCACGGTCATGGCGTTGCGCACCTACCTGATCAACCAGCTCGACGTCCAGGTGCTCGAAGCTCAATCACGGTCGGCCATGTTCTACGCCATGGGCAGACCCCCCTTCATCCGCTTCTCTGGGCCAGGCCCCATGTTTCTCGACGGACCGGGCCAGTCCTCGGGAACCGTCGGAGCGGTCAGAACCGGCGACACGGTCAACGAGGGCGCCGTGATCACTCCCAGCGGCAACCGGCAGGCGCTCTCGGCTACCGCTGAGGCGCGGCTGGCTCGAGTCCCGACCGGCCAGACGGTAAGCGTCGACCTCGACGGGGTGGGGACATACCGCGTCAACGCCGAGGCCGTTGCCGGCAGCGACGTCGTTCTGTTGTCGGGTTTGCCGACGTCGGAAACGGAGGCGACGTTGCGTTCGGCGGCCTGGATCATCGGCGGATTCTCCCTGGTAGCCCTGCTGGGCACCGTCGTGGCGGGCATCTTGATCATCGGCCGTGAGCTGGTGCCCTTGTCGCGCATGTCGCAGGCGGCCGAGCGGGTCGCACGCTTACCCCTGGACCGCGGCGAGGTCCGTTTGCCCACTCCCCTGGAACCCGTGGACCCCGCGGTCGCGCACACCGAAGTGGGCCGGCTCGGTACCGCGTTCAACATGATGGTCGACCGGGTGGCCGAGGGCCTGACCACCCGCCATGCGACGGAGATGCGGGTGCGCCAGTTCGTCGCCGACGCCAGCCATGAGCTCCGCACTCCGCTGGCCTCCATCCAGGGCTACACCGAGTTCGCCCAACGACTCCTCAAAGATGTCGATGAGGACGTCGATGTACACCGCCGCCATGACCTCAGCAGTGCACTGGCCAGAGTCCACGCCGAATCCCTGCGTATGAGCCAACTCGTCGAGGACATGTTGCTGCTCGCCCGTCTCGACGCCGGCCGACCCATCGAGAGCGAGGACGTCGACCTGACCGAACTCGTCATCGACACCGTGCGCGACGCGTACATCGCAGGCCCCGATCATCGCTGGGCCGTTGACCTTCCCGGTGAGGCCGTGACAATCACCGGGGATCGGTCGCGACTGCACCAGGCGCTGGCCAATCTGTTGTCCAATGCTCGGATCCACACTCCAGTCGGAACCCAAGTCGTCGCGTCCCTCACGCGCAACGACGACGACTCGGTCGCCATGAGCGTCACCGACCACGGTCCCGGAATTCCACAGAATCTCCTGCCCAACGTCTTCGAGCGGTTCGCCCGAGGCGACGACTCCAGGTCGCGAGCATCCGGCAGCACTGGACTCGGACTGGCCATCACCTGGGCAGTGATCAAGGCGCACAACGGAACAATCGATATGACCAGCGACCACCGTGGTACCTCGTTCACAATGACCTTCCCAAGCCCGGCGCCGCCCGGGGCGACCGAGTCGATTGCCGCCACGATGCCGGTGCGGGTCACCCGGCACTCACATGAGGCAGATACGACTTTGACAGCAACGGCCTACGAGGACCGGTGATTCTGTACGTGTGAGCACCGCCAGCGGCGCCGCGTCGCGCCAATCAACCATCACGCCGGAGGTGCGCCAACCGCGGACTCACCTCGGCGGCAGACAGCCCCGGGTGTTGATCATCGACGCCGAACGCGTTGTCGCGGAGATGCTGTCAATCGCACTCAACGGCGACGGCATTCACGCAATGACCGCATCCGATGGCGCCAGCGCCGTGTCGGTGGCGCGTTGCTTCGACCCCGATCTGGTGATCCTCGACTACCGGCTGCCCGACACTGACGGACCCGCGCTGCTGCAGCGCCTCCTCGAACGGCGGCCGTCCTTGCCTACCATCTCGTTGCACGTGAAGCCCACGGGCCGTTACCGACCCACGCGAGACCTCAGGGGCGACGCCTGGCTGTTCAAACCATTCAGCATCGAGGACGCGATGTTCCGGGTCCGGAGCGCTCTGCGTAACAACGGTATCGACCACGAATCGCTGCGCCCGATAGCGAGCGTCGGTGATCTGGTCCTAGACGAGGAACGCAACCTCGTGTGGCGTGGCAGCGACAACATTGTCCTGACGCCGACTGAGTTCGCGCTCATGCGCTACTTCGTCCGCAACTCCGGCCGCACCCTGACCACCCGGGAAATCCTTGGGCGAGTGTGGCATTACGACTACACCGGCCAGTCCTCTCAGGTCCGTCTGTATGTGTCCTATCTGCGCCGCCGGATCGACGACGGCAGGGACCCGATGATTCACACCCTGCGGGGAGTCGGATATGTCTTCAAACCGGCGTCTCCCCTGCAGGGTGCTCCGCCCTCGACGGGGTTGCGGTCTGCGGCTGCGTCCCTTCGCATGTGAGACGTCGCCCCTCCACCGCCGGACCCACGCCTACGCAGCTGGAACTCAGTGTGCCGGCGACGTCAGGTCGTAGAGCGTGACGCCGCCGACCGTCGTCGCGGTGTAGTGCTGCTTGACCCAGTCCCGGATCCTTTCGGACTCCGACTTCGTTGCGGACTCACCACCGGGAGACGGCATATGCGGGCTCGACGAGTCGTAGTAGTAGTGCACACGCCCGTCGCTGACGTAGCCCTGGAACTGCTCCAGGGTCGGTGCCGGATCGCCACCACCGAATCCACCGATCGGCATCACCGGATGACCGGCCTCGAGTTGGTAATCGGAGGCGCCCAGTGAACCGGTAGTCGCACCAACCCAGGTGTAATCATCGGCATTCGCGGACAGAAGCGCCACCACTTGCTTGGACACGGTACCGCCGACGGGACCCCGCTGGGCATGGCCGGAGGCGTCGCCGGGTGCCCCCGGATCTCCGGCCCCGGTCGGCGGCATGCCGGGCATGCCGCTGTTCTTCGACTGCGGCCCGGCGGTGATCACGGGGCCGCTGTGCGCGGTGCTCACGGTCTGGATGCAGTACGCCACCGGTCCGGCCATGGCAGCGACTACAGCGAGTCCCGCTGCCCACACCTTCAGGTCGCGAGCGGCGACGGCCAGGCCGGGCCGGATCGACGACGCGAGCAACAGGACGACCGCAGCGGCTCCCGCCACCACAACAACCCAGCGCAACCACGGCAGGAAGTTGGGTGCCTTGCCCAGCAGGACCCATGCCCAGGCCGCAGTCAGCGCGACTGCCAAGGCCAGCACCGCAGTTACCCAACACTTTTCGCGGCTTCGCCATAGGTGTGTGACGCCGGTGCCGACCACCGCAGCCACTGCTGGCGCCAGCGCCACGGTGTAGTAGTCATGGAAGATGCCCGACATGTAACTGAACGTGAGGGCAGTGACCACCAGCCACCCGCCCCAGGCGATATAGGACGCCCGTTTGGGGTCGGTTCTGGCCGCACGCCCACACAGCACCAGGCCGGCGACGAGCAGGATCAACGCGGCGGGCAGCAACCAGGAGATCTGCGTGCCAGATTCGGTGGTGAACAACCGGGTGATGCCGGCCTGCCCGAGCATCGGCCCGCCGGGCCCATCGTGTCCCCCACCGGGTCCGCCGCCGGACGGAAGTCCACCGCCACCGCCGGCACCGCCGCCGAGGATGCGGCCGAGGCCGTTGTAGCCCAGCGTGAGTTGCAGGAAGCTGTTGTTCGTGGAGCCACCGATATACGGGCGATCGGACTTCGGCCACAGTTCGACCAGCGCGACCCACCATCCGGCGGCCACCATAGCCGCGGCGAGTCCGGCGAGCAGTTGGAGCAATCGCGCCCGCAAGCGCGGCGGCGCGGCAACGAGGTAGGCCAGGGCCAGGCCAGGGGTGATCAACATGACCTGCAGCTGTTTGGTCAGGAACCCGAAGCCGATCAGCGTGCCGCACAACAGGATCCAGCGGGTGCGCCCATCTTCCAGGCCGCGCAGCAGAGCCCACACCGCGGCCACCATCAGGAACACCAGCAGGGCGTCGGGATTGTCGTAGCGGAACATAAGGGTGGCCACCGGCGTCAGCGCCAAGAGCGCACCGGAGATCAGGCCCGCACCGGGTCCGAAAGTCCTTCGCACCGCGGCGTATAGCAATGCCACGGAGGCCACACCGAGCAGCACCTGCGGGATTTGCAGGGCCCACGAGTTCATTCCGAACAGGCGGGCACTGATCTCCATCACCCACAGGGACGCGGGCGGCTTGTCGACGGTGATCGCGTTACCCGCGTCCGACGAGCCGAACAGGACTGCCTTCCAGCTCTGCGTACCCGCCTGCACGGCGGCCGCGTAGAAGGAGTTGCCCCAGCCGTTGCGGCTCAGCCCGATCGTCCAGCAGACGGCCGTCGCCAGCAGCAGTGCGATGATCCCCGGCCGGGCCCACCGCGGGTCCGGTGTGACGTCGTCGGGGCGGGCAGCGTCGGCTCTGCGCTCGGTCCTGTCTGCTGCGGCGGTCATCGGTCTCTTTCCGGGTGAGGTTGGGGGAAACGGGTCAGCGGTTGGGGTGAAATACCCAGGAGCGCAGCGCAATAAAGCGCAGCACGGTGGCAACCAGGTTAGCCGTGACGAGGACGCCCAGTTCCAGCCAATGCGGGGTCGGGTGGACCAGCGCGTGCACGCTGGCCAGCGACCCGCTGGTGATGAGCAACGCCATCGCGAAGACCAGCAGGCCCTCGCCGTGATGACGGGCCCGGCCGGCCTGCCCGCGGACACCGAAGGTGAACCGTCGGTTGGCGGCGGTGTTGCCGATCGCGGTTATGAGCAGCGCAAGGAAGTTGGCCGCCTGCGAACCCACCACGAGGTGAAGTGCGCTGAAGAGGGTCAGGTACGCCAGGGTGCTGACGACGCCGATCGTGCCGAAGACCGCCAGCTGGTGCAGCGCGCTCCGCGGCGGCGCAATCGACGCTCGGCCGGTCCGCAGGTCGGCGGCCACCTCGTCGACGGGGATGCGGCCCAGGGCGAATCCCTTGCGCATCCGCGCAATGCCCTTCAGATCGGCGGTGGCTGTCGCCACGATGTCGACCCGGCTGTCGGGGTCGTCGACCCAGTCGACCGGCACCTCGTGGATACGCAGGCCGGATCGCTCGGCCAGCACCAGCAGTTCAGTGTCGAAGAACCATCCCGTGTCAGCGACCAGGGGCAGCAGCCGCCGCGCCACGTCGGCACGAATTGCCTTGAAGCCGCACTGGGCATCAGAGAACTTCGCCGACATCGTCGTCTTGAGGATGAGGTTGTAGCACCGCGAAATGACCTCGCGCTTCGGCCCCCGCACCACCCGGGAGGTGCGGGCCAGCCTTGTCCCGATCGCCAAGTCGGAGTGACCGGAGATCAGCGGAGCC
This sequence comes from Mycolicibacterium sp. CH28, assembly GCF_004745805.1. GTDB lineage: Bacteria > Actinomycetota > Actinomycetes > Mycobacteriales > Mycobacteriaceae > Mycobacterium. The sequence goes on from NZ_SRLQ01000018.1 coordinate 112,332, forward strand.
ACCAGAGGCGCCAGTGCAGCCAGGTCCGTGGACAGGTCGACGTCCATGTACGCCAGCACCGGAGCATCCGAATTCGACCAGACAGCGTTCAACGCTCGGCCGCGGCCCTTCTGCTCCAGCCGGACCACCCGGACCCCGTCGAGGTCCTCGGCAAGTTGCGCGGCGATGCGCGGTGTGTCGTCGATGCTGGCGTTGTCGGCGATCGTGATGCGAACCGGGTAGGGCAACGTCTCGGCGAGGTAGCGGTGAAGCCGATGCACCGAACCCGACAGGGCCGCCTCCTCGTTGTAGACGGGCACCACAACATCGAGTACCGGGACGCCGCGGCGAGCGGCATCGGCCAGCACGCTCGAACGGCCGGCGGTGGACAGGCCACTCTCGGCGACCGCGGAGTCGATCAGCATCTTGGTCATGTGAATGATCCTGGTGCCCGGACATGAGCGGGACGTGGGCCAATTATTTGTACAAGCTATGTTCTTTGCACGATTCACGGCCACGCTGCTTGGGGCACGACCGCACATAACTGATCCCCCAGCTTGGTCACAGTCCGCATACACGCTCGCCGGGAATGCGTAGAACTGTTCGGTCTTCTCGGATCGAGGGGATCGTGAAGCGTGAAGCGTGAAGCGTGAAGCGTGAAGCGACACAACATACTCGTTGACATCGCCCTCTTGTCAGGAGGACTGGCGTTGGGCAGTGGGGCGGTCGGGCTGGGCACCGCTGGCGCTGTCCCCCACCGCCACGTCCGTCGCCGATGGGTGGGCCGGGATTCGGCGGACCAGGCGGGCCACCGCCGCCGGGGGGCGGTGCGGGCTTGTGCCTGCCACTCATCCCCTGTGGGCTGCCTCCACCCCGGTTCTGATCAAGGGGCTCTGAGCGAGGACCTCTCAGCTCCGGCCGACGTCAGTGTGTCCGCGTCTGGGAGGCCTGCGCGCGACCCATACCGGTTTCGATCGGCGCCGCGGGCGGTTTCACTGCTCGCGCGGCGCGATGATGCGCGCCGCCGCTTCGACCACATCCGCGCGCCGGGACGCCACAACGGTCTCGTCAACGCCGGCATCTGGGCCCGGCCAGTGCGCCCAGGCCAATCCGATGCCGAGCAGCATGACCAGTAGGCGTTCGGGTTCCCACCGGCTGTCGACCAGGCCCCGGTCCTGTGCTTCGGCGATCGTGGTCATGTCACGCTCCTGGACTGTCCGGCCCTCCCATTCGGGTGCCGGCATGGTAAGGCCTTCCAGCCATGCCCAGGTGATCATGCGGAGGTGTTCGGGGCGGGAACGGGCCAGGTCGAAGATCTCACCGGCGAGTTCAGCGAGCGCCTCGGGCCGAACTGCAAGAGAGTCGAAGAACACGGCGCCGTCGGCACTGACCACCTGACGAAACAGCGTCTCCTTGTCGCCGAAGTACGCGTACAGACGCTCCTTGCTGGCATGAGCCGCCTTGGCGATTCGGTCGATCCTGGCGCCTGCCAGACCGAACTGTGCGAATTCAATTCGGGCAGCTGCCAGGATCTCGTCGCGAAGCTCCTCACCGGTTCTCACAGCAACATCATAAACAAACGAAATGGTTCGTTCGCTACGGTGGAGTTGAAAGACTCGATGCTGCAAGGAGGCGCGGTGAACAGTGAAGCTCATGCCGCCATGGCGGTTGGTGCGATGCCCCGGGGCGGTCCCAACGCCTCGTGGTTGGACGAGCTGTTGGAAACCGACGCGTTGGAGTACACCGACCGCAGCGATGTATCCGACGCACTCAAGCAACGGGTGATCACTGGGCTGGATGCCATCGGTGAACGCTTCGGCACGCACCGGTCGTACGCCCGGGTCGCCCTCGACGTCGTCTCCGACATCCCGAATCCGCGGATCCTCGAACTCGGCTCGGGCCACGGCAAACTCGCCCAGGAAATCCTCGATCTGCACCCCACCGCAACCATCACGGCCAGTGACCTGGACCCGACCTCGGTGGTCAATATGTCCACCGGACCACTCGGGTCCCATCCCCGCGCGCGTACCCAGGTCATCGATGCCACCGACATCGACTCTGCCGACGGCACGTACGACCTCGTGCTGTTCGCGATGGCATTCCACCACCTGCGCCCCGAACAGGCGTGCCGGGCCATCTCCGAGGCCACCCGGGTTGCCCGTCGCTTCTTGGTCATCGACCTGCCACGCTCCTCGCCGCTGGCCATGCTGCTGATGACGCTGGCGATGGGCCCGCTGTCGCTGGCGATCATGCCGCCATCGTCGATCCTCCCGATGATGCACGACGGCTTCATCAGCTCACTGCGGGCCTATTCGCGTTCGGCTTTCGTGGCGCTCGGCAAGGCTGCCGACCCGACTATGAACGTCGAGTTCTTGGCCCCGACCCGGGCAGGCTTCGGTTCACCATCGCTGACCGTGGTGTTCTCCCGGCCGGCCACCGCTTCGAAAATCCCCGCCGAGAAAGACTCCGAATGACCATGAACGCACTGTCGAACACCGCTCAACTCGTTGACCAGCCCCCGCGCGTGAAAGCGCTTCGTCGCGTGGTTGACACGATGCTCGACGCCATCGCCCCACTCGTCGACGCGTCCCTTCCCTACGTCGACGGCATCGAGAACCTTCCCCGCGACGGCCGATTCCTGTTGGTGGGCAACCACACTCAAACCGGAATGGCCGAGGCGTGGCTGACCAGCCTGGTCGTGCGACAGGCCATTGGCGCCCGGGTTCGACCGCTGGCCGTGCGTGACGTGGCGCGGATGCCGGGACCGCTTGCCGACCTAGCTGCAGCCTACGGACCCGTGGTCGGTTCACCGGAGAACGCCCGCGAGCTCATGGCTCACGGCGAGACCGTGCTCGTGTTCCCCGGCGGCGGGCGCGAGATAGGCAAGTTCAAAGGCGAAGAGTACCGGCTCAATTGGGAAGGCAGATCCGGGTTCGCTCGTGTGGCGATCGCCAACCACTATCCGATCATCCCCGTCGGCCACGTCGGTGGCGACGATATCTATCACAGCGTCGCCACCCGGGACAGCGCCATGGGCAAGGCGATTCTCGCCATCAGCGCGAAGCTGACCGGCCGGCCGGACATGTTCTTCCCCCTCGTGCGTGGCGCAGGACCGACGCTGATTCCCAGCCCGCAGCGCATGTACTTGCGCTTTGGAGCGCCCATCGACACCACCACTCCGGCAGGTGTGTCCGAGGACGAATGGATCGCACAGGTCAAGAAGCGGACTCAGACCGACTTGGAGACCATCCTGGCCAACCTGTTGGAGGTTCGTGCCCACGACCCCTATCGGTCACTGAACCCGTTGGCCCGCCACCGAGCCACCTGATCCCGCCGCAACACCCAGCCCCGTTCCGGCACCACGACGACGACGTCGACCGCCGTCCGCTCTATCGTCCCAGGAGAACCTGGTATGCGAATCTTGCTGTCCGCCACCGGGGCTGCGGTGATCACCCTGCTAGCCGGGTGTTCGGCGCTGCTGCCCAACGTCGCGGTTCCGGCGCCGTTGTCGGCAGCGCTGATATCGCCGCCTATGGGGTGGAATTCGTGGAATTCCGGGATGGAGCTCACCGAACGTTCTGTCCTCGAGACCATCGATGCGATGGTCTCGACAGGGATGCGTGACGCCGGTTACCGTTACGTCAATCTTGACGCGGGATGGGCCGCGCCCGAACGTGATTCCGCCGGAGTGCTGGTCTCCGATCCGGTTCGCTTTCCCCGTGGCCTGGCGCCGTTGGCGCGTTACGCGCACGCGAAGGGATTGCTCTTTGGAATCTATTCCAGCCCGTTCAATCAGACCTGCGGGCAGGCCCTTCCCACCGCCAGCCTGGGCCACGAAGCGCTCGACGCAGCCACATTCGCGACCTGGAGCGTGGACTACCTCAAATACGACTGGTGCCGCGACGATGCCGAGCACACCGAACAGGTACGCGTCTTCACTGCTATGGGTGCTGCCCTGCAGGCAACCGGGCGCCGGATCGTCTACGCAATCAATCCGAATAGTTCCAGCGACCCTGTAGCGGGAAGCCGCTTCGATTGGTCGGGTGTCGCCGACGTGGTCCGCACATCGGGTGATCTGACGCCTTTGTGGCGCAACGTGTTACCGCCGATCGGGCCGGCTGACCCCTTCGCCGTCGGGATGTTCGCCGGCGTGCCCGACCAGTTCGCCCGTGCAGCAGCACACCCTGGCCGGACGTCGTACGTGCGCGATCCGGACATGCTCGTTGTCGGGGTCACCTGGACTGAATTCTTCATCAACCACCGCGAGCAGTTGAAACAGACGGCGCAGACGACTCCGTTGAGTCCCGCACAACGCGCGATGGTCGAACCGATGCTGTCCATGCCGGCCGCCACCGTGCACTGGATGTCGACCGCGCAACCAAGCCTCACCGAGGATGAACAACGAACCCACTTCACTCTGTGGGCGATGCTGTCGGCACCATTGCTGGCAGGCAACGACGTGCGATCGATGTCGGCCACCACTCGGTCTATATTGACCAACCGCGACGTCATCGCCATCGACCAGGACCCTCTGTCAGCTCCGCCCGAGACGGTCGGCGATCCGCGAGTCTGGGCGAAGGCTCTGGCCGATGGATCCGTGGCGGTCGCGTTCTTCAATCCCTCGGAGACCGCCGCAGAGATCTCGACATCGGCGCTCGGCGTAGGCCTGTCGCCGTCCGCGTGCTACACCAGCCGTGATCCCTGGACCCACGAGACCCATTCGACATCGGGTCCGCTGAGTTCCAAAACCCTTGGTCCGCATGGGGTGCGACTCCTACGTGTGACACCGGACTGCTGATCCCCAGTATTGCGAGTCCGTCCTTGAACTACCACCCGCCCGCCGAGGAGTGCGATGATCCCGTTCGACTACCTTCCGACGCTGCCGACCGGGCCGATGCTCTATCTCTGCTTGGCGGCGATCGTTATTGCGTCGTCGGTTCCGGTATTGGCATTGGTCGTCGCCGCCGAGCCGATCTTGATGGCCGTAGTCATCCTGACCGGCGCCAACCGCATGTCCCTCGCCGTCCTGTTTGTCGTGGCCATGATTGCAGCCGTGGCTGGCGACGTTCTGACCTACGGCCTCGGGCGGTGGTTCGCCCCGAGGCTGCTTCGCTCGAAGATTGTTGCGCGACAACGGCGGCGCATCATCGGGGCCCACCTCTCCGTGCGACGGCGAGGGATGCTGGGTGCGCTGGTCATCCAACGCTGGATCGTCCCCACCCGTGGATTCGTTCCCATGCTCCTCGGAGTCGCCAAGGAGCCCATCGTTCCCTTCCTCACATTCTCGACCATCGCCGCCGCACTCTGGGCAACTGTGTTCATCGCCGGTAGCAGCCTGGGTGGCACGAAACTCGTCATCGTGATCCCCGTCATCATCGTCGGGCTCCCGCTGATCCGGCTCCTGCCTCGGGCCGTCGGGTCGACACCTCGTCGCGCGCTCCGGACATCGGGCCGTCGACCCGACGCCGACGCAGAGGCCCCTGCGGGACCTTGATCATCGAGTTACTGTCGCGGATAGCTGACGTACTGCTAACCGATCAGGAGTTACATGGCCCGCAGTGACGCCCCCTACTACCGCCCATCGGAAGGCACTGGGCTTCCGCATGACCCGTTCAACGCCATCGTCGGGCCGCGTCCGATCGGCTGGATTTCCAGCGACCATGATCAGCTCACCGATGGCGCTCGAAAGTCCGGTGAACTTCGAATGCCGGCTGGCACAACCGATCCAACTCAACACCGCCGACGGCGACGCGCTGGATACCTGGCTCGTTCTCGGCGAGGTCGTGGCCGTCCACATCGACCGCGACCACCTCGTCGACGGCGTGTACGACACGGCCGGACCCCGGCCCATCCTTCGCAGCGGTGGACCCGCCAACTACTTCGAGATCGGAGCCGACCCCAAGTTCACCATGCCGCGCCCAATGTAGCGCCGACTCAAACAGTCCCGTCGCCCCGCGGCCAGACGATCATCGGCACCGGCAGTTCCCGCATGATCTTGCTGGCCGAGTGTCCCAGGAAGAGCCGCTTCGGCTGCGCCAGGCGGCTGGAGCCGATCATCACCACCTCGCTGTCGGCAAAGTTCAATCCCCGCACCGCATCCTCCAGCGAGTCACCGTGGCCGACCACACTGGTCACCGAGGAGCCGGCGGGAAGCGCCGCCGTCGCCTTGTCCACCAGCTTCGCCGCGTGCTCCTCGGCCAGCGCGGTCCACTCCTGCTGCCGATCCTGGCTGCCGCCCTCACCGACGGCCACCAGCGACATCAGCCGCAGCGGAACCTTCCACTGGGCCGTCAGGCGGATCGCGTTGTCGAGGAGGTGCTCGTTACCCGGCCGCATCCCGACCGCACAGGTGATCCGGGTGATGCCGGGATGGCTTTCGTAGTCTGCCGGGGCCAGGGCAACCGGCACCGTCGACGCGTGTAGTAGCGCATCAGCCAGGCTGCCCAACCCGAACCGCCCGGTCCGAACCCGATGGTAGGTGCCGACGACGATCAGTTCCGCCTCGCCGCGGTCGAGATCGGTCGCCGCGTCGAGCAGACCTTCGGTGATGGAGTCCGCTCGGTAAACATGCCCTTCCGCGCGCACACCGTCCGGCACTCGGGCCAGCCCGTCAGCGAGCCATTCGCGGCCCTGCTCTTCGACCTCGGCGTTGAATGCCTGGTCGGGTGAATACATTTGGAAGGTCGGGGCATCGCTGGGCAATACCGTGATCAGGTCCAGCGTCGCACCTGACGTCCGGGCCAGGGTTGCCGCGAGGTTGACCCCGTCGAGACCGCGCTGGCGAGGTCCATAACCGACGACATACCGCATGGTTGGTGACGCTAACACGGGTGGACCACCCCGGAAGGGGGGGTCTGCGGAGGCGTTTCCGGCTCTCGACACACACCACCTGGCGCCGACCAAACACGGTCGGGGTCGCCCGCGTTGTGGTAAGTCCCCAGGGGTACGGTTTGGCGCGACTTGACGATGGCGGGAGCAAAATGACGCAGGCTGCCTCCGGGGCGCAGGGCACCACCAAGTTGGCCCGAACGCTCGGTTTGTGGGCGATTGTGGGGCTCGGCCTGGGCTACATGACCCCGACCGTCGTCTTCGACACCTTCGGCATCGTCTCGGTGGAAACCGGCAACGTCGTGCCCACCGCGTACATCTTCGCGTTGGTGGTCATGACGTTCACCGCGATCAGCTACGGCCGGATGACGCAGATCTTCCCGTCGGCCGGCTCGGCCTACACCTACACCTCCTCGACCATCAGTCCCAACGTCGGATTCCTGATCGGCTGGGCAGCGCTGCTCGACTACCTGCTGCTGCCCCTGGTCAACGCACTGATCATCCGCAGTTACATGTTCTCGTTCTTCCCGTCGGTGCCGGGGTGGATCTGGGTTGCCGTCTACGTCGCGGCGATCACCGGGATGTGCCTGTTCAGCATGACCAACACCTCGCGGGTGAACATGCTGCTGGTGGTGTTCGAAGTGGTGCTGATCGGGGTGTTCCTGATCCTGGCCGCCAAGTCGTTGATCGACGGCATGGGCAACGGGACGATCTTCTCGACTCAGCCGCTGTGGCACGACGGTGTCCACCTCAACCTGGTGATCACCGGTGCCACGATCGTCGCCTTCTCCTTCATCGGATTCGACGCCATCACCATGTACACCGAGGAGGCCAAGAGCACCTCCACGGTGCCGAAGGCGATCCTGCTGGCCCTGCTGATCGGCGGCGCGATCTTCTTCGTCTCGGCCTTCTTCACCCAATCGCTGTTCCCGGACGTCTCCGGATTCAGCGAGGAATCACTGCAGAACAGCGCGCTGCCCGAGATCGCCTTCAACGTGGGCGGGCACCTGTTCAAGATCCTGCTCACCTCGGCGGCATTCGCCGCCACCGTGGCATCCAGCCTTGCCTCGCACTCGTCGGTGTCGCGCCTGCTCTACGTCATGGGCCGCAACGGCCGGGGCCCGGTCGGACGCTTCTTCGGGTACCTGCATCCGAGCTTCCAGACCCCCGCCTACGCGATCATCTTCGTCGGCGCGGTGTCGCTGCTGGCGATCGCGTTCAACCTGGACTTCGTGGCCTCGCTGATCAACTTCGGCGCCCTGATCGCCTTCACGTTCGTCAACCTCACCGTGATCATCTACTTCGCCTACCGACGACGCGAAGTCGACGGGGCGCGCCAAATCCTGCGCAACATCGTCCTGCCCGCGATCGGGGTCGCATGCACCGTTCTGCTGTGGGTGTATCTCTCGGCTGAGTCGACCCGCTACGGCATCATCTGGTTTGTCATCGGCATTGTCGTGCTGGTGTGGTTGACGCGGTTCTTCCGCCGGCCGCTGACGATCAACATGGGTGAGGCTGAGGACTGAGCGCTTCGCCCCGCCTTACCAAGTCCAGACCTGCCGACTTGTTGCAGGACGTCGTCAAGAAGTTCACTGCCGCGCTCTAGGAACCAACCTAGGTCGTGATCGTCGCGGCGGTCGAGAACTCCGAGGTATCACCGGATGCACTGGTGGCGGTGACGGTGATGAACCCGCCGGCGCTGACAGTGCCCGGAACGGTGATGGTGACATCCTTGTGCCCTTGGACGTTCGTCACCGTGTCCAGCAGTTGTTGACCCTGCACCGGGCTGCCCGCGGTGCTCGGCGAGTAGAACACCTGCACCGTGTACAGGCCGGAACTCGGTGGCTGGACCGTGAACGTCACCGTGAGGCTGGTACCGCTCAGCACTGCGGACTGCACGTCCGGCGCCGGCTGGTCATTGTTGCCACCTGTCTGCAGGTGGATACCCAGCCCGCCGGTCCCGCCGTTGCCGTAGATGGAGTTGGACAGAATCTGGTTCCCACTGCCGGTGCTGACGACGACACCATCGGAGCCGTTGTCGATGATCACGTTATTCTCGATCAAGGCGCCCGTGGTTTCGTTGAGCTGAACCCCGTTGCCGCCGTTACCGCTGATCGCGAAATCCTGGATCGTCGACCCGTTGGACTGTGCGATGACGACCCCGCTGTCGGTGAAGTTCGCGATCAGCCCGCCGCCGGTAAAAGTGGCCGTGACCCCATCGCCGATGGACAGGCCCTTGGTGTTGGAGAAGCCGAGGTTGCCTGCAAGAGCGACATAATGGGGCGCGATGACGGTAGCCGAGGCATTCGAGCCGCTCGTCGCGAGGGTGAGTCCGCCCAGCGGGTTGGTCACTCCGACATCGCCGTTCAGTTGGGCCGTCTTGCCGTCGCCAGGTGTCAGCGTCAGCTGGTAGCCGCGGCCGGATTGAGAGTCGATGCGGCCACCGAAGGTGATATCGCCACCTGCCACGCTGACCGGCCCCACCAGGGTGGCGGCGCCGCCCGCCGTGAACGACCCGCCGGTCGTCGAGTACAAGCCGTTGAGCGACACGGCGTCGTTGTAGGTCTGGTTGCCCGTGGTCGCCACCGACACGGCGCTGGTGGTCCCGCCCGCGTCCGTGGTCAGACTGGTCAGGGGCTGCAGGCTCCCCACCTCACGCACGAATTGAGTTGAGCCACCGGAATTTACCGCCAGACCCGCTGCACCCGCACCCGCATCCACGGTACCGGCGAACGTGACATCCCCGCTGCCCGCGTTGACGACGGTACTGCCGAGCAGGGTCGTCACACCGCCGACGGTGAAGTCACCACCGCCGGTGGTGTAAGTGCCGGTCAGGTTTGCGGCCTGTCGGTAGGTCTGCGAGCCCGTGGTGGTCACCGACTGCAGCGACACCGTCGCCTGGGCCCCGGTGGGCCGCAGCCAGATGACCTGGTCCGCGACGTCGAACATGACGTCGAAGTCGTTGTACAGGTTGAGGCCGGTGTTGACGTTCTGGATGCCGCCGGGCTGTCCGGCCTGATAGTGGACGAGGTTGACCGATCCGTTGTCGCCGGCCACAAAGGTCCACGTCAGCGGGTCACGCCCCATGGTGGTCGGGAACTGCGCGGTGAAGGTCGTGCCCGGTTGTAGCTGGTCATTGACGTTATACGGGTCGCCGCCCTGGTTCTGGGTCCGGATCCCGGTCGACGGCGCGCCGCTGTCGATCAGGGAGGGCAGGGTGGAATCCACCCCGATTTGCTGTGCCGGCTGATCCCCCTGCTGCGCGGTGTAGCTGGGCGCGAAGCCGAACCAGCTCAGCACCTGATAGCCCGAGACCGGGTAGGTTCCGCCGCTGCTCGCCGGTGTCACCGGGACGGCATAGGTGAACTGGTTGCGCAGGCTGTCGGTGACGCCGACGGTCAGCTGCGGTTGGATACCGATCGGTCCGAGTTGCACCAGGAATCCGCTGGACAGGTTCCCCGGAAGCTGAAACAGCGGGTTCGCCAGGGGATTGGCCAACCCGGGGACGGCCAGTGTGTTGAACGACGCTCCGAAATCACCGAAGAAGTGGTCCTGGACCGGCGGGGCATCGGGGTTGGTGAAGTCAAAGGTGGTGCCTGCGTTGGTATTTCCACCATTCAGGATGGCGGCGATCTGGATCGGCTGGGTGGACACCGTGTGTGAGCCCTGGCCGAGGGTGATGGCGGTATTGGCGACGACGCCGTTGTAATAGTTGGTCGACGAATAGGTTTCCGAGACCCCGGTGGACGTCAACGGCGTGTCCTTCCAGAACGCCGAGTTGTAGCCGGCGAAGAACGCGACACCGCCGGTGTCGAATTCGTACATCTGCGAGGGATTGTGACCGATGGCCACGTCAATGCCGTATTTGACCTGCCCTTGGCCGGACGTGCTGAACTCCGGAAGGTAGTGCAGCGGAATGGTCACCGAGTCAGCGGACTGCTGTATGACGAGCGGGGCGATACCCTGCGTGAGCAGGCTGGCCAGCGGGGTCACCCCGCCGACGGCCGCCTCGAAGGTGGTCTTGCCCAACGCCGTCACGCTCAGTGACTGCTTGCCCGCCTTCGCCGCGTCTACCGTGCCGGCGAACTTGACGTCCTGGTTGCCCGCTTCGACGGAGACGTTGTTGGCGAGGATCACCGGGGCATCGATCTCGACGCCTTGCATGCCTCGCACGGCATCGCGCAGCGTCAGGCTGTCGCCGTTGGTCACCGCCAAGGTCACCTTGCCGGCCACGGACGCACCAGCGCCGAACCGGACGGAGTCGATCTGGGATGTGGTCAGAGCCCCCGCCATCTGCCCGGAGGCCAGGACGACGCCGGCACACCCCGCATTGCCCGGATTGCCCACCGAGACCGTCGTCTGGGAGCCCGTGGTGAATGTGGTGGCACGGAAGAACGACGGGTCGCCCGATATCTGAAGCGAGGAGCCGTCCTGTCGGAAGTAGGCGACACTGCCGGTGTTGACCGCGACGGTGAGCGAATTGCCGACCAGGCTGGCCGTGACGCCCTCCGGCACGAAGAACAACGTGCGGCGAATCAGCACGAGCGCTCCCGCGACGATGTCTGAGATCGGGTTGGCCGGAAAGGCGGACAACCCGGTGAAGGCCGAGTTGAACAGATGGTTGACGGCCGCGGTGATTACCTGGGCGGGCGACGCAGCCGTCGCTCCCCAGCACACCGCACACCCGGCGTTGCCGGTCGACGACGCGGCGGACGCGCTCGGCGCTGTTGCGGCCCGCGGAGCAAAGTGCGCCGATCGGGGCTGCACCTGGGCCGCTGACTGGGTCCCAACGGGGTCAGCCGCTGCGGCGGCGACCGGCTGTGCAGCCGCCTCCGGGGGAGCGCTCAGCCGCGACGCCGGTCGAGCCGCCGCGCTGGCCGGGGATCGCACAGCAGTCACCGCCGCGCGCGCACCGTGGACCGTCGCCGCTGCTTGGGCCTGGGAACCGCGGGCTCCGCTCCGAACCGACCGCGGCGCCACTGATCCGGTCTCCTTGCCGTCCCGGCCCGCCGGACCCGCCGACGCGGCGGGCGAGTCGGTGTTGGGGGAATCGGCCGCGGCCACCGCGATCTGCGGCCCGGTAAACGTCATTCCCAGCAAAAACGCGGTCGCCCCGGCCCGCGCGATGTGATTCGCCACTAACCCACTCCCCCTCGGGTTCGACCCGCATCAGAACGTAAAGCGTAGCGCCACATTCACCGGGCCGATCGGTGAATTCGTCGCCGAGTTTCAGACCGGTAGCTGAACACCGGATGACCACATTCCAGCGCAGTTTCATGCGCCTTGGCCGTCACGCCGGCGGGGTCAGCACCGACTTGCCCATCCACCGGCACGCGAGCAGTGCAATCTGAATCTTCACGATCCTGTCCGAGTTGTCGAAGCTCGCGCCGCACGCCTCCATCGCCTGCGTCACCCGGTACTGAATGGTGTTGCGATGAAGGAACATTGCGTCAGCAGTCCCGGCGTAGCTGCGGTTGCGAGCCAGGAACTCACGCAACGTCTCGCGTAACCAACGATTGCGTTCATCGTCGGCGGCCAAGCCGCCGAGGGTGCGCCGAACGAACAGTTGCAGCTCGCGGACATTCGCAGCCATCAACGCGATGGGCGCAACCTCGTCATGGCATACCAGCCGACCCAGACTCGGCCCCCCGTAGAGGGCGATGGCCTTGGCTTGTTCGGCTTCGCGCAGAGAACGCCGGAACCCGTCCACACCGTGGCCGACGTCACCGATGGCGAGCCTGACCGACAGGTCGACGTCTGCCACGGATTGATGCAGGCTGGCGAAGTCGACGCCGTCGGTCGGCCACCAGAACCGGGCTTCTCTTTCGTCGGTCGGCACCATCAATGCCGGGCCGGTCGCGCCAAGCGCCGCCCCGACCACCGCGCCGGCGTTCTCGAATACGTTGGCGGCATCGCGGGTGGCCACCGAATCGCTCGGCCACATCACGGCCGCGACGTGGCCGCGATCCAGGCGGTATTCCAGTGCCTCCTCGGCCTTTCCGATGTCGACCCCGGCACCGGACAGCACCAGGTTCACCCAGTGCTGACGCAGGCCACTGCGGCTGCTGACCCACCGATCACGTTCGCGTTCATAGGCCACCCCAACCTGGTCACAGACATGGTCGATGAACGCCGCGGCACGATGGACCAGTTCACGTGCAGCGGGCAACGACTGCTCGGTTGCCGCCTGGCTCGCCAGCAGTGCCATCGCCTCGTCGACGAACCGGCTGTGCCCGATCCGGTAGGCGCGGATCAGCGCCGAGAGCGCGACGTCACGCTGGGCAAGGGCACGTGCGTAGGCCAGTGCCGCACTCGGCGCCTCGACATCGTCGACCGCGCCACCATGCTCCAAGAAATGGATCGCGGCGACCACATTCTCGGTGATGCTGGCATACAGCAGGTCGACAATTCGCGAGTCATCGTCGAGGAGCTTGATCTCCAAGCGCGTCGTCAACACCAGCCCGGCGATGAACTCGTCACGGCGGGCACCCATCTGCTGGGCGAGCCACGACACGACGGCAGACCCGTCAGCGGCCATTGCCACCCCCTCGTCAGGAAACGACGCGTCCCGGTCGTGGCCATGATCTTCGTGCGCTCCGCACAAAGTCAACCCGGATGTTCATGGATCGCGCATATGGCGCGGCTCACACGACCCCCATAGTGTGAGGCCAACCTAAGCAAACCAGCACGTCAGGAACCCAGATGCACTTTGCCGATCTTTTCCAGCGTCGACTTGAGCAGGGATCCGAGCTGCCAGCCTTGGCAGATGAGCACAACGGGACCTTGAGCAACGCCGAGACCGCGGCCCGCATCGACCTCGCCCGCGCGTGCCTGTCCGCAGCGGGGGTCTCGGCCGGCGACGTCGTGGCCGTCAAGCTGCCCAACCGCGTCGAACTGATCATCACCCTGTTCGCGGCGTGGCAACTGGGCGCGGCGGTGACTCCCGTCAACCCCTCGCTGACCCGCGCGGAAGTCGAGTACCAACTTGCCGATTGCGCCCCGCGAGTCCTCGTCACCAATGACACCGAAGAGTTCGGGGTGGCGCGACTCTCCGTCAACGACCTCACCGCAGCCGACCTCACCGCAGCCGACGCCACCCCGCCAGCGCCCGCGACCGCTGGCCGGGGGGACGACCTTGCTCTGCTGGTCTACACCAGCGGAACGACCGGCCGACCCAAGGGCGTCATGCTCACCCACGACAACGTGATGGCGATGGCATCGTCCATCAGTGCGGCCATGGGCAGCGGCCCGGATACGCATTCCCTGCTGATCCTGCCGCTGTTCCACGTCAACGGCATCGTGGTCAGCGTCCTGTCACCATTGCTGTCGGGCGGCCGGACCACCGTCGCGGGCCGGTTCGACCCGAGGACATTCTTCGGACTGATCGAAAAGTACCGTCCCACTTATTTTTCGGCCGTACCGACGATCTACACCATGCTGACGGCACTTCCCGCCGACGTCGAACCCGACACCAGTTCATTGCAGTTCGCGATCTGCGGAGCCGCACCCATGCCACCGACCGTGATGTCGGCCTTCGAGAATCGCTACGGTGTGCCAATCGTCGAAGGCTACGGGCTTTCGGAAGCGACGTGCGCTTCGACAACCAATCCCCGCAACGGAATCCGTAAGGCGGGGACGGTGGGAACCGCGCTGCCCGGACAGCGGGTGGGCATCCTGGCGCCCGACGGATCGCTGGTCACCGACGGGTCGCCCGGCGAGGTCGTCATCCAAGGGCCGACGGTGATGCGCGGGTATCTCAACCAACCGGAGGAGACCGCCAAGACGATCGTCGACGGCTGGCTCCGCACGGGTGACGTTGGCGTCTTAGATGCCGATGGCTACCTCACGCTCGTCGACCGCGCCAAGGACATGATCATCCGTGGCGGGGAGAACATCTATCCCAAGGAAATCGAAACGGTTCTCTACCAACATCCCGGCGTCCATGAAGCCGCCGTAGTCGGTCGGCCCGACCCCGTCTACGGACAAGTTCCCGTCGCCTTCGTCGTGCTCAAACCCGACAGTGGCGCGACGGCCCACGACATGGCCTCCCACATCGAGGCAGCACTGGCGAAGTACAAGCGGCCCGAGATCCTCCTCGTCGAAACCGTCCCGAAGAACGCCGTCGGCAAGATCGACAAACCCGCACTGCGCCGTCAGCTCGGCACAGCCACCCCGTCCCACGCGTGACACGGAACTAGGTCACCGATGAGCTTCACCAAGCCCAACCTGCCCGTAGATATCGACCCCGCGACGTGGACCACGATGCCGCGGTGGCAACGGCTGCAGATTATGACGCGGCACTGGACCGACAACGGTTTTGGCACCCCGTACGGGGTTTACGTGCTCTACGTCGTCAAGATTGCCGCCTACCTCGCCGGCGCAGCGGCGGTCATCTCGCTGACACCCGGGCTCGGCTCCCTCGCCGATATCACCGCATGGTGGACCCAACCGATCGTCTACCAGAAGCTGGTGGTCTTCACCCTGCTGTTCGAGGTGCTCGGTTTCGGTTGCGGCTCAGGGCCACTCACGTTGCGGTTCCTGCCGCCTCTGGGCGGCTTCCTGTACTGGCTGCGTCCCGGGACCATCCGGCTGCCACCGTGGCCGGACAAGGTGCCGTTCACCCGAGGGGATACCCGCGGCCCGGTCGACGTCGCGCTGTACGCGATCCTGCTGATATCGCTGGTGTGGACCCTGCTAGCCCGGGGCACGGGCGGGTCAGCGACGGCGCACGGTGACGTCGGGCTGCTTGCCCCGACCCTGGTCATCCCCACGCTGACCGCGTTGCTGCTGCTCGGGCTGCGCGACAAAACGGTATTCCTGGCCGCCCGGGCCGAACACTACGGCCTGACGCTGATCGTGTTCTTCTTCCCGTTCGTCGATCAGATCGCCGCCTACAAGTTGATCCTGCTCGCGCTGTGGTGGGGCGCAGCCACCTCCAAGCTCAATCACCACTTCCCGTACGTGATGGCGGTGATGATGAGCAACAACCCCATGCTGATCCCCCTCAAGCGGATCAAGCGGATGATGTGGCGTGACCCGGAGAACGACTTGCGGCCCTCTCGGCTGCCCCACTTGCTCGCCCATGTGGGCGGCACCACCTCGGAGTTCGTCGTCCCGCTCTACTTGGTGTTCTTCGCCCCATCGAACGGCCCATTGCTGTGGGTGGCAGTTCTGTACATGGTGTGCTTCCACCTCACCATCGCCTCCACCATCCCGATGGGAGTCCCGTTGGAGTGGAACGCGTTCTTCATCATCTCGCTGTTCTATCTCTGGGGCGGATACGGCGACTATCGGGTGACCGACATCGATTCGCCGCTGTTGCTTGCCATCCTGGCGGCATCGCTCGTCGTGGTGCCGATCGTGGGAAACATGTTGCCGCACAAGGTGTCCTTCCTGCCGGCGATGCGCTACTACGCCGGGAACTGGGCCGCCAGCGCTTGGTGCCTGCGCCCGGGCGTGGAGGACAAGATCGAGGCGAACGTGACCAAATCCTCCGCGCTGGCCAACCGACAGCTCGCCAAGCTCTACGGGCCGGAGATCGCCGAGGTGATGCTCGACAAGATGCTGGCCTGGCGGGCCATGCACACCCACGGCCGTGCCCTCAACGGACTGGTGAGCCGCGCCGTCCCCAACGAGGACGACTACGTCATCCGGGACGGGGAGTACATGGCCGGGCCCATCGTCGGCTGGAACTTCGGCGAAGGCCACCTGCACAACGAACAACTCATCGATGCTCTGCAACGCCGCTGCGACTTCGCCGAGGGTGACGTGCGGGTCGTCCTGCTGGAAGGCCAGCCCATCCACCGCGGCTGGCAGGCTTACCGGATCGTCGACGCGAAGACCGGTGTGCTGGAACAGGGTTACGTCGAAGTGGCCGACATGACATCGCGTCAGCCCTGGCCGACCCCGGGCGACCGGCTGCCCGTTCGGGTGACCATGTCCCGATTGCAGGCCGCCGCGCCGTGAGCACCGCGATTGTTGTCGGCTCTGGTCCCAATGGCCTGGCGGCGGCGCTGACCCTCGCCGAGAAGGGGGTCGACGTCACCGTCGTGGAGGCCGCCGACACGTTGGGCGGCGGGACCCGCACCAGCGAGCTGACCCTGCCGGGCTTGCTACACGACGACTGCTCGGCCATTCACACCATGACCGCCGCCTCGCCTTTCATCCAGAGCCAGCCGCTGGCTGACTACGGGCTGCGATGGCGCTACCCCGATCTGGACATGACTCACCCGTTCGACGACGGCAGCGCGGCGACCCTGCACACGTCGATCGCCGACACCGCAGCGCAACTCGGCGGCCGCGACGGCCGGGTCTGGTGGCGGGTGTTCGGGCCGCTGGCCAAACGATTCGACCGGCTGCGCGACGACGTCTTCCGGCCCATCGCTCACCTGCCGCGCCACCCGATCGCGTTGGGCACCTTCGGCGCTCAGGCGCTGGCGCCGGCCACGGTACTGGCACGGCGATGGAGCAGCGAACATGCCCGCGCCTTGTTCATGGGGGTGGCCGCGCATGTGTACTACCCGCTGACGCGCCCGGCCACCTCGTCGGTGGGGTTGATGATCATCGCTGCGGGGCACCGCTACGGCTGGCCGGTCGCCGAGGGAGGTTCCGGGGCGATCGCCGCCGCCATGGTCGCCCGCTTATCCGATCTGGGTGGCAAGACCGAAACTGGTATCCGGGTCGACTCCCTTGCCCAGCTGCCACCGGCAGACGTCGTGCTGTTCGACCTCGCGCCACGGGCTGTCGCCGACATCACCGGGGATGTGCTGCCCGGCCACGTGCGGCGGGCCTACCGGCGCTACCGGCACGGCTCCGCGGCCTTCAAGATCGACATCGCAGTCGACGGCGATATCCCGTGGACAAACCCGGACTGCGGCCGGGCCGGGACCGTCCACGTGGCAGGCACCGCCGCCGAGATCGTCACTGCCGAGCGCGACATCGCGGCCGGACGGATGCCTGCGCGGCCGTTTGTCCTGGTGTGCCAGCAGTATCTTGCCGATCCCAGTCGCAGCGCAGGAGGCCGCAACCCGATCTGGGCTTATGCGCATGTTCCACATGGTTACACCGGGGATGCCACCGAGGCGATCGTGGCTCAAATCGAGCGCTTCGCCCCTGGATTCCGCGACCGGATACTGGCCGTCCACAAGCGAGGTCCCGTCGCGCTGGCCAACCACAATCCCAACTACATCGGCGGTGACATCGCCACCGGCCGAAACGATCCCAAGCAGATCCTGATCCGTCCGCGGCTGGCACTCGACCCGTACCGCACCGGAATACCCGGCATGTTCATCTGCTCGGCCGCGACCCCGCCTGGCGTCGGCGCGCACGGGATGTGCGGGTACAACGCCGCCCAGTCTGCACTGCGCTATCTGCGCCATCAGTGAGACGAAGGACAACCGCGGGCGGAATCACCGGTGCTAGATGGCGAGATATGTTGCGCCACATGACCAATCCTCAAATCCAGGTGGTATTGGCCGGCCCGGAGACGAACCTGAACGTCGTCGCGCACCGGCGGGTATCCGTCAGAGGACCAGCTCAGTAGGATTGGCGCGGGCAGCGGCCAGCCTCTTCCACAAATCGGACAGGTCAGTATCGTCTTCCTGGTGGGTGCGCCCTCGGTATCTGCCACCCGGCTTGGAACTTTCCGGGCATTGGAACTTGTGCAGCGTCAGGCATCTCAGCGGCCACCGCGACTCACGGAAGTCCTCGAGGTCGACGAACAGCCGCGACCGTTTGTCGACGGCGAACCGGTTCCCGTCGCTACAGTCTCGAGTGCGGCGCATCACCGCGTCGAACAGGGACCACCCACCGTTGACCCCCCTCAACCACACGGTGTCCTGCCCACAGTGCGGGCATCGATCGACCACCGCGGGATCGGCCTCGTTCGAGCGCATGCGCCGAGGGTAGGCGCGGTAGCCGACAAGTCGTTCACCGAAACGCCGCCGGCTGACCGGCTCATCTCGGGCGATCGCCGGGTGCCCGGGGATTCTGCCCGTGCTTACAGCATGACCCGAGAACGTACACTCGGCCCTGCTTGCCGTGTCGCGCACTCGTTTGCCGCGTCGAAAGGATGCCCGTTGAACCTGACCATGCGCACTGTCGTGGCAACGTTGATTGCGCTTGCCTTCCTCCCGTGGGGAGCCGGAGTCGCCGCTGCCCACACAGCGCTGGTGGGTTCGGATCCCGCCGGGGATGCCCAGATCTCGACGCCCGTGACCGCCGTCGTGTTGACCTTCAGCGAGAACATCAACCCGGCGTTCGCCAACGTCGTCGTCCGCAGCGCAGACGGCCACGATTGGGTTGCCGGTCAGGCCATCGTCGAGGGGCCGCGGCTGACCGCCGAGGTCGGGCCGCAACGTCTCCCGAACGGTGCGTACACCGTCGGCTACCGGGTGGTCTCAGCCGATGGTCACCCGGTGTCGGGTTCCTACAGCTTCACGATCGTCGGTCCCGCCAACCAGCCCCCGCCGCCGACCCCATCGGCCAGCCCCGCGCCGAGCACTACAACTGCACCCCCACCAGCTGAAGCTGCGGCCGACGGACCCGACACCAAGACATCCATACTCACCGCAGGTGTTGCGGGCTTGGCCCTCGGTGGTGTGATCGCCTTCTGGCAGTCGCGCAAGCGCCGCCGTAACAAGGCCGGCGACTCGGACGACGGGCGGCCCTGACTCAGCGCGCAGGTGTTGCAGGCGCGGTCAGGAGACCGTGACGTGAACGTGGTTGAAGTGGTTGGCCACCCGCCACATCGTGTACTTCACACCGAAGCGATCCGACTGACTTTGAACGTCGGCGTTGATGGCATCACCGAGCGCCATATCTGAGCCGATCATGATGTCGATGGCGTGACCGCTCGGGTGATCGGGGAGTGAATCGGCGCGCACCCCGCCGATGGTCTGCACACCGGGGTAGGTGGCAATGACGTAAGCCGCGAGGGTTCGCGCATTGGGGACCAAACCACCCATCCCGACCGTAGGAACGGCCCCGCCAGGACCCAACAAGGCCTGTTGAGCGGACGGCAGCGTGGAATAGGCCGCCTTGACCAATCTGACCTGGGTCTCCAGCTGCGATTGCACCTTCTGGAGGTTGGTTCGCAACACGGCAGCAGCGTCGGCAACCGCGTGGGCGGCGACCGCGGATTCGGCCGACGCCGCCTCGACAGTCTCGGCTTGCCGCTTGGCCTCGCGGAAGCCGCGCAATTGCCCGGACATCTCGTCGGCGATCGCTCGCTGGAAGGCGAGCTCATCGATGAGGCTCTTCGGCGATGCGGCGGACAGGAGCGCACCCACACTGTCGGCGCGTCCGGTTACGTAGACCGCGGCGGCTGCTCTATCCACCGTCGCTTGGTAGGCGGCCAACTGCACCCTGCTCGCTTCGAGGTCAGCCAGATCCCCGGCGTGCCGCGTCTCCGCTTCGCTTTGCAGCTGCAGCTTCTTCTCGAGATCTTGCTCGGCGGCCTGGACGGATTCCATCAGCTGCTGCGCCTGCTTGGTCAACCCATCCAGCTTCGCCAGTTCATCCTGAACCGGGTCGGCGAAAGCGGAGCCAGTCCACAGCAAGCTGAGGACCGTCAGGATCGCGATCGCGGCGACCGCCGTCCTGGTGGAGCCCGATCTCGCCGCGAAACGCGGGTGAAACTTCACGACTGCGCATCCTTTGACTGCCGTCGACGTCGTCTTCGTCGAGCTGCCGGCTCCCGTGCCTTAGATCTCGGAAAGGTTACGAAAACGGCGCTGAGATTGTCCAACCGCGGGCTTATGCGGCCAGGCCAGCCGATTCGCTACCGAACCACCAACACCGGGCATTCGGCGTGGTGGATCACGTTCTGGCTGACCGAGCCGAGCAGCGACGCGGCGAGCCGGCCGCGGCCGTGGCTGCCCACGACCACCAGCTGTGCTTCCCGCGACAAGTCGGCCAGGCCCTTCGCGGGGCTGACGTCTTTGAAGATCTCGGTGGCATGGGCGTTCGGGTACTTCTTCGCGAGCGGTTCGACCAGCTCGTCCATCCGTTGGCGCTGCTGGGACTGCAGGACCTCGAGCAACGGCCAGTCCATGTACCCCTGGCCGCCGAGATCACCCATGCCGACCGCCGCGTCGATCTCCCACATGTGCGCCACCGTCAGCGGCGCATGCAGCCCGCGGGCGATGTCGAACGCCTCCGCGAGCGCACGGGACGACGCCTCCGATTCATCGACTCCGACGACGACTGGCAGTGGCTTTCCGGTCCGCCGGGCGACCGGGGGACGCCACACCACGACAGGGCAACTCGCCCGATGGGCAATCCTCACGACGTGCCCGCCCAGCACACGCTGGTCTTCCGCACCCGTGCCCACCACCAGGAGCCGAGCGGATTCCGAAGCCTCCGCCAGGGCGGTGGCGACCGCGCCCTTTACCGCAAGCGTGCGAATCTCGAGATCGGGATGCGTCGACCGCACGGCCTTCTCCGCCGCGGCGAGCACCGCATCCCCGTCAGCGTTCCGCTGCGCTTCGGCAGGCACCTCGACACGGGCGAAATGCCAGTCCAGCTGTGGGATCGCGTGCAGGAGCGTCAGCCCTAGCCCGTGCCTGGTGGCGAACTCTGCCGCCCACTGGGCACCGCCGAGCGCGGTGTCCGATCCATCGATACCCACGACGACGGGCTGCGTGCTGGTTGCGGTGCTCATCCACTGAGCCTAGGGGGATCGCCTGCGCCCTTACAGTGAGCCGATGACTACTTCGGGTTTCACCGTGCCGTCCGACGGTGTGCTGATCACCGACGGCGGCCTGGCCACCGAACTCGACGCCCGCGGGCACGACCTGTCCGATGACCTGTGGTCGGCGCGTCTGCTCGCTGAAGCTCCCGGTGAGATCGTCGCGGTGCACGAGTCGTTCTTCCGCGCCGGGGCGCAGATCGCGACAACCGCCAGCTACCAGGCTTCCTTCGAAGGCTTCGCCCACCGCGGCATCGACCGCGCCGCTGCCGAGCAGCTGATGCGCCTGAGCATCGAGCTCGCCCGAACGGCGCGCGACTCGTCGGCTCCTTCCGGATGGGTGGCGGCCTCGGTCGGGCCCTACGGCGCGATGCTCGCCCACGGGGAGGAATACGTCGGCCGCTACGGGCTCAGTGTCGCCGAGTTGGCGGCCTGGCACCGGCCACGCCTCGAGGTGCTGGTCAGCGCCAATCCCGACGTGCTGGCGCTGGAGACGGTTCCCGACAGCGACGAAGCCGAAGCGCTGGTGGGGTTGGTCGGCGAACTCGGGGTTCCGGCCTGGCTGAGCTACACCATCGACGGTGACCGGACCCGGGCCGGACAGCCGCTCGAGGAGGCGTTCGCCGTCGCTGCCGACGTGCCCGAGATCATCGCCGTCGGGGTCAACTGCAGCGCACCGGGTGACGTCCGGGAGGCCGTGGTTACCGCCCGTCGGGTGACCGGTAAGCCGGTGATCGTCTATCCCAACAGCGGCGAGGTGTGGGACGGCGAGAACCGCGTGTGGGTCGGTTCGCCGGGTTTGGATACCGACCTGGCCACCGAGTGGGTGGACGCCGGAGCCCGGATCGTCGGCGGCTGCTGCCGGGTCCGGCCCGACGACATCGCCGCGATGGCGGCGGCGATCGGTGGCTTTCCGTCATCGTGATCGGGATTGCGTCGGTCCCGATGTCGCGGCGGTAGTTTCTTGAGGCGCCCGCAAATAATGCGGGCAGATTGCGCACCGAGAGGGTCGACGTGTTCACAGGACAAGACGGGCAGCGCTGGTGGCGGGCCGCGGCAACGGTCACCCTGGCCGGGGCCCTGGCCCTCTCGGGCTGCGCGAAGAACAACGACTCCGCGTCAGGTACCTCGGGCGCACCCACCAATTCGACCGTCGAGGTCAAGCCGCAGAAGGTGGACGAGATCGCCGCGACCGTGCCGGAGGACATTCGCAAGTCCGGCAAGCTCGTCGTCGGCGTGACGATCCCCTACACCCCCAATGAGTTCAAGGACGCCGACGGCAAGGTCGTCGGATTCGATGTCGACCTGATCAATGCCGTGGCGGCGACACTCGGCCTGACCGCCGACTACCGCGAATCGGACTTCGCCAAGATCATCCCGTCCATCGAGGGCGGCACATTCGACGTCGGCATGTCGTCGTTCACCGACACCAAAGAACGCGAGCACCAGGTCGACTTCGTCACCTACTTCTCCGCCGGAAGCCAGTGGGCGCAGAAGGCCGGAGCGGGCATCGACCCGAACAACGCGTGCGGCAAGAAGGTGTCGGCGATGGCCGCCAGCACCCAGGTCACCGACGAACTGCCCGCGAAGAGCAAGGCGTGCGTGGCTGCGGGCAAGCCGGAGATCCAGATCATCACGTTCGACGGCCAGGACGCGGTGACCAACGCCGTCGTGCTCGGTCAGGCCGATGCGATGTCGGCGGATTCACCGGTGACGGCGTGGGCGATCAAGCAGAGCAAGGGCAAGCTGGAAGCCGCCGGCCCGGTATTCGACTCCGCACCCTATGGCTGGCCGGTGAAGAAGGGCTCGCCGCTGGCGCAGTCGCTGCAGAAGGCGCTCGAGCACCTGATCGCCGACGGTGACTACAAGACCATTGTCGACAACTGGGGTCTGGAAGCCGGCGCCATCGACAAGCCCGTCATCAACGGAGCCATCAACTAACGGCAGGGGCTACGGAACGTAGCAGGGCTCCGCGCCGGGCGTGTAGTACGGCAGGCCGGTCGGAGAGATGCAGGGCGCCTCACCGGGGAACGACGGGACCAGCGAGTATGCGTAGGTCTCGGGGAAGCCGTAGCGGACCCAGTCGCCAGCCACCGCGTCAGCCACTCCGACCCCCACCGCCGCGTCCACGGCGTCGCCGGCGATACCCGGGGTACAACCACCGACGGCGACGTGCCGACCGCTGACATCGCCACACACGTCAGCCTGGGCCAGCGGGGCAATCGCCGCGGGAATTGCCGAAAGGGCAGCGATGGTCAGCAGGATCGCTGCAGATTTATTAGCCATGCCGTCATTATCGCCGAGGGGCGGAGCTGCGTTACCAGGCTGGTGGACCTTACGGTCACGCGCGACGGCCGCACCCCAGTCGCCGGACCTCATTGGAAGACGACCGTGCGATTCTCCAGCAAGGCGACGCGGATCTCGCTGTGCCAGCGCACGGCACGGGCGAGGGCCCGAGTTTCTGCTTCTCGCCCGCGGGCAGCGAGGGCGTCCGGATCGAGGGAATGATCCACCCGGATCAATTCCTGCTCGATGATGGGGCCTTCGTCAAGGTCCGCGGTCACGTAGTGGGCGGTCGCGCCGATGTACTTGACGCCGCGTGCGTAGGCCTGGTGGTAGGGCTTGGCGCCCTTGAAGCTCGGCAGCATCGAGTGGTGGATGTTGATCGCGCGACCGTCGAGTTCCTTGCACAGATCGTCGGAGAGGATCTGCATGTACCGCGCGAGCACGACGAGGTCCACCGACTCCACGTCGACGAGATCAACCAACTGTTGTTCGGCCTGGGCTTTGGTATCGGGTGTGACAGGGATGTGCCGGAACGGCACCCCGAAGCTGTCGGCGATAGGGCGCAGGTCGGGATGGTTGGACACCACTGCGACGACATCGAGCGCGAGTTCACCGATCGAGTTTCGGAACAGCAGGTCATTGAGGCAGTGGGCGAACTTGCTCACCATGATCACAGTGCGGAGCCGACGTGCGGAATCCGCCAATTGCCAATGCATGCCGAACTTCTCGGCGACCGGCGTGAAGCGAATGCGCAGATCCTCCAGGTCCACCGGGGCGTCATCGACCGTAGCGAACTCGACACGCATGAAGAACGTCCCGCTTTCGCGGCTACCGAATTGCTGGCTCTGCAGGATCGTGTAGCCATTCTGGGCGAGCAGCTCACTGACCGCGTACACGATGCCTAGCGTGTCCGGGCAGTTCAGCATGAGGATGCCATGTGTTGGCTGAGCGGCGGGGCTAGGCATGACGACTCCGGAAGCGGGTTGGGCTGTGCTGTGCTGTGCTGAAGCCTAGTTGGTGAGGCGAGCAGCGCCACCCGACCCACGACCTGGTTGGGATCAACCTGATCCTGCCTCCCCTCTGGGCGGCTGGTCAGCGATATCCACCGACAACCTCTGTCCGGACCAGCCCCCGGCGATCTCGCCCGGATTATTCGCAACCGAACCGCCGCATAGCGTTCGCCTGACAGCTACTTGTCGGACCCCGACGCGGTGCCAGGCTGTATCGCGGAGAGGGCTGACATGGCAGAGAATTCCCGCGCGTACAACAGTGTTTGGCACCTGCGCAGCGACACCTGGTGTCGCCTCGAGGAGGCAGCTGACCGCCTCAACCGGGCAACCACGGCCGGCGCACTCAAAGACAAGTACGTTGCGATCTGCGGCGAGCTGCTGGCCGCGCTGACTCCGCTGGAACCGTACTGGGCCTATCCTGGATCGCCGCAATTCGCCCGCGTGCAAAGACTTTTCACCGCAGCCAGTTACGACAAGTTCGGCCAGGCCGTTGGACGGATCAATCGGGCACTGACCACCGAGTCCTATCGCAGCGCCGACGTCGACCACGCCGGGCTCGACGAGCATGACATGTTCCCCACCGACCCAAGGCAACTGGAGCATCAACCCGCGACCAAGAAGGACCAGCTCTACTTCGAGGTGCTCGTCGTCGAATCGATGACGGAGGCCCAGGAGCGGGCGCTGCGCAAGGAGGTACGCAGCTGGCGTCACCCGGACGACGAATTCGTCTACGAGCTGGTGGTGGTGTCGAGCGGGGACGAGGCACTGATCGCCGCGCGGCTCAACGCCAACCTGCAGGCCGCGGTGATTCGCCGGCGATTTTCCCATCAGTCGAACCGCGACCTGACAGCGCTGGCGGATTTCGTCGATACCGAACTCACCGCCGAGCTTGCAGAGCACCTGTCCCCGGATGAGCGGGCGTCGATCCTGGCTTCTTCATTGCACGGACTCCGTCCCGAGCTGGACTTGTATCTGATGACCGAGATCGACGTGGAGAGCATCGCGGGGCGACTCGGCCAACACTTCCGGCGCGTGTTCCACGCCCGGGAAGGAGTTTTGGAGCTGCATCTGAGCATCCTGCACGGCGTCGCCGCCCGATACCGGACCCCATTCTTCAGTGCGCTCAAGCAGTACAGCCACCGCCCGACGGGCGTGTTCCACGCCTTGCCCATCTCGCAGGGCAAGTCGATTGTGAACTCGCACTGGATAAAAGACATGGTCGGGTTCTACGGACTCGATGTGTTCATGGCCGAAACGTCGGCAACCTGTGGCGGACTCGACTCACTGCTGGAGCCGGTCGGACCGTTGCGCGATGCTCAACAATTGGCAGCCGAGACCTACGGATCGAAGCACAGCTATTTCGTCACCAACGGCACCTCGACGGCGAACAAGATCGTCACCCAATCGCTGGTGGCTCCCGGCGACATCGTGCTCCTGGACCGCAACTGCCATCAATCCCATCACTACGGCATGATGCTGGCCGGCGCGAACGTCGTTTATTTGGAGGCGTATTCGCTCGACGAGTATTCGATGTACGGCGCTGTCCCACTCCGCGAGATCAAAGCGCGACTGCTCGAGCTCAGGCGGGCAGGAAAGCTCGACCGGGTAAAGATGATCTCGCTGACCAACTGCACCTTCGACGGGATCGTCTACGACGTCCAACGGGTGATGGAGGAATGCCTGGCCATCAAACCCGACCTGGTCTTCCTCTGGGACGAGGCGTGGTTCGCGTTCGCCCGCTTCCACCCCGTCTATCGGACCCGGACCGCGATGGCCGCGGCGCGTCAACTCCGCGAGAAGCTCGAGGACGGTGACTACCGGCGCCACTACCAAGCACATCTCCACAGCGAGGACCTCGCCTCGGCGACCGATGAGGATCTGCTCAACCGGCGTCTGATTCCCGATCCGGCGCGGGCGCGGGTGCGGGTCTATGCCACCCAGTCGACGCACAAGACGCTCACTTCGCTGCGTCAGGGCTCGATGATCCACGTGTTCGATCAGGACTTCGACCAGAAGGTCGCCGAACCATTCCACGAGGCCTACATGGCGCATACGTCGACCTCGCCCAACTACCAGATCCTGGCTTCACTGGATCTTGGTCGCCGCCAAGTGTCCCTGGAAGGCGTTGAACTGGTGCAACGCCAGATCGAGAACGCCATGCAGCTGCGTGACGCCATCGACAACCATCCGCTGCTGAGCAAGTACATGGCCTGCCTGCGCACCTCCGACCTCATTCCCGAGGCGTTCCGGCCGTCGGCGATCGCGCAGCCACTGCGGTCGGGATTGCGCAATATGGTGACCGCGTGGGGCAGCGACGAGTTCGTG
Organism: Mycolicibacterium sp. CH28; assembly: GCF_004745805.1. Classification (GTDB taxonomy): domain Bacteria; phylum Actinomycetota; class Actinomycetes; order Mycobacteriales; family Mycobacteriaceae; genus Mycobacterium. The sequence continues at coordinate 139,449 of NZ_SRLQ01000018.1, forward strand.
CTCGATCCTTCGAGGATCACGCTGTCCATCGGGCGAACCGGCTACGACGGCGACACGTTCAAACGTGAGCAGCTCATGGATCGCCACGGTGTGCAGATCAACAAGACTTCGCGAAACACGGTGCTGTTCATGACCAATATCGGCACCACCCGAAGTTCGGTCGCCTTCCTGGTGGAGGTTTTGGTCAAGATTGCCCGCGAGCTTGACGAGCGTATCTCCGATATGGGCATGGGGGAACGAGAGAGGTTCGAACACCGGGTGCGCCGGCTGACCCATCGCGCTCCCGCCATGCCCGACTTCAGCGGCTTTCACCCCGCCTTCCGCGACTTCGTCAGCGCCGAGCCGACCCCGGAAGGTGATGTGCGGCGCGCCTTCTACCTCTCCTATGACGACACCACCTGTGAGTACCTCACTGGCGACGAGATCGACCGCAAGCTCGAGGCCGGTGAGAAGGTGGTCTCGGCAACCTTCGTCACCCCATACCCTCCGGGCTTTCCTGTGCTGGTCCCGGGGCAGATGTTCAGTGCGCAGATCCTGTCGTTCATCCGCGACCTCGACACCCCCGAAATCCACGGCTACAAACCAGATCTCGGCTATCGCGTCTACACCGACAAGGCTATCGAGATAGCCGGTGCACCGCGCAGACTCACGGCCAACGGCCAACGACACGCACCTGAGGAGCCCTCCCAGCCCATCAGCTTCTGAGCGCACCGGCTGGCCGGGTCGCGCCAGGAGATTGCATGCGGTTTTACGCGCGCTGAAAAGCCATGGGCCTTAGTGTGAAGCCGTGGACTGGGAGTTCGAGGCCGAGGTATTCCAGTGGCGTGGCCCCGCACCATATTTCTTCGTCGCCACACCCGCGCATGTCGATGAGTTCCTGCACGCTCACCACGGCGAGCTGACCTACGGGTGGGGAGTCATCCCGGCGCAGGTGCGCATCGGCGCCACCGAGGTGAATACGTCACTGATCCCCAAGGACGGTGTGTACCTGGTACCGCTGAAAGTTGCGCTACGCCGCCCCGAAGGTATCGACGACGGTGTTCGTGTGCGGGTAGAGCTGCACGTCGGAAAGCGGAGCGCCGGTAGTGCAGCCGAGGGCTCGCAGATGCGTACCTTCGTCATCGACGCTGCCGTGGCCATCGACCTTGCCACCAGCGGGGCGACCATTCCGCCGCAGCACAGCTTGACGGCTCCCACGCTGTTGCGCTCGCAGGTGCTGGCCGTCGTCTACGGATCGGTGCATCGGGGCGAGATCGACGAACGCGCTGGGCGGAAAATTCTCGACGATATCCGCGGGCTAGGGATCCGGTTCCTCGGCGACCGGTCACTGGAAGCTCACACGTGGCGATTAGCCGTCCAACTGAACTGGCCCGACATCCACCAAGTCGAGTACATCGCCCTGACCCAACTGCAAGCCGACGCGCTGGTCACGGCAGACGACAAACTCGCCGCAGCGGCCCGCGCATTCGTCAAAACCGCATCCCCGGCCGACATCCTTCGGCGGTAGACCAAAGCGTTTGCACGACTGCCTGATTAGGCCAGCTGCGAAGCCGGCGGTGCACCTGGGGCGAGAGCAGCAGGCGCCGGTGCGCCTGCCGGGACGATGAAGCAGTTGGTACCGCCGATACCGAGTACGTACACGGTGACGCAGCGCTGGAAGCTGCCGTCGGGGTAGTACGGGCCGTCGCACTGACCGCCTCCGTTGCCCCACAGGGCGAACTGTCCGCAGCCGTCGGCCAGCGCGGGCGGCGCCGCGACGATGCTACCTAGGCCGATCAGTCCTGCGGCGGCAACCACCGCCAGCAACTTCTTCATGATGTCTCCCCTCACGCATGAGCGACACACTGTTCACTATCGTGCAAACTTGCCGTCTTTGGCAACAATTGCCGAGGTGTTTTTGTGTCCGGCTCCGAGGGGTTGGTGCAGTTGAGGCCGGTGTTACTGAGGATGCGTGTCGCCGAGGCCCGAGCGAAGGCTGCCGAAACACTGTTTGACCAGTTGGGCCCCAAGACCGGGCGGCTTACCGGCAGCGACCAGCTCGACGACAGTGGCGAGCACGCCCCGGGTCGCGTGATACAGCAGCCGCGGCTGAATTGCGGTGTTCGGATCCGCGCCCAGGCGCCGGCCAATCTCGACGATCATCTGCTCAGAGGCCCGGTGATGCGCCGCAGCGGCGTGCGCGACGAGCGCCGGATGCTCGGTGATCACCCGGGTGACCGAGACGGCCCGGTTGAAATCCTCGCCGGACGCGACGAGTTCCAGGGCACACGCCTCCAGCGAATCCAGGATGGGTTCGTCCTCGTCGCGTTCCAGCAAGGACTGGGTCTGACGGTCCACAACGTCGCCCAGCAGCGCCAGAACGGCGTCCTCCTTGCTGGAAAAGTAGTTGCGAAACGTCCGGGTGGAAACGTTGGCGGCTTCGGCGATGGCATCGACGGTGACCGCGTCATAACCGTCGCGCAGCGCCAGTTCCAGGGCGGCTCGGCTCAGGGCGGCGCGGGTCTCATTCTTCTTGCGCTCACGCAGGCCGACATCAGGAGGCATACCTGCGATTAAAGCAACAGTGCAGAAGATGGTGTGGCGAGGCAAACCCGCGATCTCATCGCGGGTGCAACTCGTCCGGAAGCTGCCAGACACACATAGCGCTGCCTTCCCGGCACGGCCAGCCGTGCTTCCCGCTCGGCCTCCTCGCTCTGGTGCTCGTTCTGCAGCATCTGCCGAAACGCGCCGACCTCCCGTCTGGTGGACGGCCCGCGGGCGTATCGTCACATGCATGACTAGTAATGGGAACACTTGTCAAGGGTGCTCAGGGCGTCGGTGAGGTGACGCGTGTCCCGCGGGGCCGCGTGATGTGGAATGCGCAAACCGACGTGGGGGCGTTGTTGGTGGTTCCCGGCGGCGCACTCTGACCTACGCGTACTCGGGCGGATGTCCGCTCGGCCTCAGGTAATGACTGTCGCGCTCGCGCAGTGGGAGGAGCCCGGCGTCTGTACTAGAGATCGAGGTCGTGCCTCATAGAAACGTCGACGTCGGTCCGGGCTCCCGCCACCGTGCCGCACCCCGGCAACGGGCTGCGGTGCGTTAGTTGCTTGATACCTCCGCATGGGTGAGGGTGGATTCGGCGGGCAGGTCACGTCGCTCTGGTGGGCCGCTCACGGCGGTATCGCCATGACGGGCCTGCTCGTCCACGCGGTGGCGGTGCCCGGCGACGGCGCGATCCCAGCGGTCGGCGTCGAAGGGGCGTTGGCTGCGCAGCATGGCGAACGCGAGGCGATGCGCGCGGTGCCCGACCGCGATCAGGGCCACCAAGGGCGGCTTGCCGCGGGCGATCAGCTGGCGCCGGTAGGTGATGAAGTCGGGGTGGTGCAGACCCACGCCGCGCCCCAAATCAACGATGGCCCTTCGCAGTTCGACTGATCCTTCGCGACTGATCCCGGTGCGGGTTCTGGCCCGGCCGGCTGATTCGTAGCTGATCGGGACCAGCCCAGAGGCGCGGTAGGCGGCTGCGGCGTCGCGGTAGCGGTTCGGGTCACCGATCGCCGCGCCGTACGCGCTGGCGGTGAGCACGCCGACACCGGGAACGCCGAGCAGGATGCCCGCGGGAGTGGTGGGCAGCAATTCGGTGAGGGCGGCGGTGGCGTCCTGGATCTGGTGATCCAGGGCCTCGAACAGCGCCCAATCCGCAGCGAGGACGACCAGCGGTGTACGGCGTTCGGTGGCGGGCAACCGCAGCGCCACCTGAGCTGCCGCCACGACCTGCTCGGCCTTGGGTCGAGTCATCCGGACTCCGCGGCGACGCACATAGCGCACCACCCCGTCCACGCCGAGGCGTCGGATGCGGTCCGGGTCGGGCAGGTCGCGGATCAACACCCGCAGCGACGCGGCGTCCAGACCGTGGCTGAAGCAGCCGGTCAGCCCCGGGAAGATCAGATCGAGCTGGCCGTGGATCTGGTTAGCCAACATGCCCTGGGCGGCAACCTTGCGGCGCCGGTGTGCGACCCACGCGGCTTGGGCGGCCAGGGCCTCATCGCGGCATTGTGGTGGGCGACCGGTACCCCGGATCAGCAGCTCGGCCATCGCCCCGCAGTCACGGGCATCGTTCTTCAACGTCCGTAATAGCTGTTGTCCGCGTGCGTCTTTGACTGCGCGCGGGTTGAGTTCGACGACCTCCAGGCCAGCCGCTCGCAGCCGCGCGACCAGGGTGCGATGATAGTGGCCGGCGGCCTCCACCCCGATCCGGATGACCAGGGCGTCCCGTTCGTGCTGCGCGCGACTGATCGCCGCAGACAACACCTCAAAGCCGGTCTCGGTCAGGGCGAACTCGAACGGCGCGATGATGATCTCGCCGTAGTGGTCGGCCACCAACGCCATCGCGATGGACTTGCCGACGTCCACCGGTATGACCAGACAGCGTTGCGGATCCAACCCGCGAATCCGGCTCATGAACTGTGCTTGCATCTCGCCGTTGACGAACGTCATCACCAAGCTCCCTTTGTCGGATGTACACCGACAGTGAGCGAACCCACCCCGACCGGCGGGAAGGCTGACCGGCGTGGCGGAACACACCCACTGATCAGTCCTTTGACATCTTCAACCACACATCAAGGTGGTATCAGCAATGAGACGACTGAGGCCACGGAGTCGACGGGCTGCGACAACCCGAACTGCACGTGTAAGTCGTGTAACTGCGGCACCAATTGCACCTGCGGCGCCACGAACCCCTCGACGTAATCAGGCTTCCTCTTGCCGCGGACATACCGTCTCGCATCACTGTTTCGACTGAGGCGGTAGTTCTCGGGATCGTCTCCGAGGCAGATCACCCGAATCAATACCGGCGGTGGATCACCGCATCGGCGGGCTCTCGCTGAAGGATCCTCTGCTTCAGCCGCGGTACCGGCACCGCCGCAGCGTCACCAAGAACTTCCCCCGGTTGGGCCAGACGGCCACTCCCGCAGAATCCTCGCCGAACTTCAGGCACCACCCCGTGCCACCAACACGGCTAGATCGCTGGCTTGTGTGCAGTAGCCGAACGTGATCGCGCAAAAACCACGTGCTGTCCGGTCTCCTCGGTCGGTAGAGTCATCGCAGTCACGGGGGGCGAAAATGGGATGCACACTGGCACTGCAGGTCTCTGCGGCCAGCATGATGACTGTGTCTAGGCCATACCCCCTCAACCGGGCGCGCCGGCGCACCGATCGGATCGCTCGACGGCGATGATCGATGACCTGGACCGCACGGTCGATTGGCGACGACTGGTATCGGCAGGTAGCGGTGTCGGCCTTCGCGCGATGCTCGCGATGGCGCTGGGCGCGGCGCTTCAAGCGTTGAGCGCCATCATTATCGGGCAGCTTGCCGCCAACCCGCTGTGGTCGACGGTCGCGGTGTTGGCTGGATGTCTGATCGGCAGCGCCGTCACCGATACCATGGGCCGGACAGTCTGGGCGGCAATGGCCGATCGCGCGGAAGGACGACTGCGCGGCGACCTGTTGACCGCGGCATGGCGTCAGCCGCTCACCCGGCTGTCCGAACAGGCCGTCGGTGAGATCATCGATCGGGTCGATGACGACGCTCAGGCCGTCGGAGCGCTTGCTCGGCACCAGGCGTGGGAAGCGTTGCGCACGTTGACCTATGCGGTTCCGATGTGGATCGTCGCGGGTCTGACGTGGTGGCCGGCGTGGATCATCTTCCCGGTGGCGGGGCCACTCACCGTGCTGATCGTCCGCCCGTTGCTGCGGGAACTGAAGGACCGAAAGATCGCAGAGGAGGCCGCCTGGACCGAGCACGCCGCCGTTGTCGAGGAGGCCATCGCCGCGCGCGATGATCTGCGCACCAGCCTCGGCCAGGCATACGTTCTGCGACGGGTGGCGGAGCTGTCGGGCATCGTCCAACGACGGTTCCGCGCTGCCGTCGCGGTGGAATCACGGGTCACCATCCGTGCCGGCGGCGTACTTCAAGCACTTCTTGCCGGTGTTGTGCTCGCTGGCGTCGCCCTGGTCACCGACAATCACCTGGGCGTCGCTGAGCTGGTGACTTTGATGCTGGTGAGTGCGACATTGGTGGGTGAGATCTCCGGTCTCGCCCGCCAGCTACCCGACCTGCAGGCCGGCATGGGGGCTGTCATCCGGCTGCGGCAGTTCCTCGCGGCCGAATCCGAACCCGTCGGCGGTCGGCCAGTTCCCGGCGGGCCCACCGACATCGTGTTCGACAACCTGCATTTCTCCTACGCGGAAGGGACTTTCGCACTCAGCGGCATCCAGCTGCACATCCCGGCCGGCACGACGTGCGGCGTCGTCGGACGGACCGGCTCCGGGAAATCGACACTGGCGGCGCTGGTCTCCCGCGCAGTCGAGCCGGAGCGCGGCTCGCTGTACTTCGGCGGTACAGACATCCGCGACCTGGACCTGCACGGGTTGCGCGCAGCGGTCGGGGTGGTCACCCAGCGCACCGAGATCATCGCCGCGACACTGGCCGACAACATTGCCCTCTACGCCGAGATCCCGCGTGAACGGGTTCAATCGGCGATCGACGAACTTGAGCTCACCGATTGGGTCAACAGCCTGCCCGAAGGGCTGAACAGCCGACTCGGGCCCGGCGGCACCACACTGTCAGCCGGCGAGGAGCAGCTCGTCGCCTTCGCCCGGCTGCTGGTTCGCGATGTCGACGTGGTGATCTTGGACGAAGCAACCGCCCGGATGGACCCCCTCACCGAGACGCGAATGATCCGGGCCGCCGACCGGCTACTGGCCAACCGAACTGGAATCGTTATCGCGCACCGGCTTTCGACCGTGGCGCGCACCGACCGGATCATCGTCCTCGACCAGGGCCGCATCTCCGATTCGGGCACACTCTTGGAACTGCAGTCACGGCCAGGTCCGTTCCGGCGGCTGCTCGACGCATCCGGCGCCGAACTAGCCCCGACGGACGCACCCCCATCCGTCGAGGAGGGCACCTCGCCGGTCAGCGGGACCCGTCGGCAGGGGTCGCCCGCCGTCCCGGCCGAGGTCGACGCGGGACCCAGTCTCGCCCGGGGCATCACACGTGTGGTGCTGGCCTATCCACGGTGGGGGCTGTTCGGCAGTGTCGTCTTTCTCCTGACCTGGCTGGTCGGCAACCCCGCCAACGTCGTCACCGGCTACTTCTGGGGGCACACCATCCAAGCTCTGCAGACCGGCACCACACCGGTACTGCTGACGCTCGCGACGGTAATCACTATCGTGGTGCAGCCGTTCCTGCTGGCCTGGGCGGTTCGCTGCTACTCCCCCTGGTGGGCAGCGTGTGTGCTGCAGATCCGGATGGCGGTGCTGGCCGCCCAAACCCGACAGCGTCGGCTGACCCGCACCCCGCCTGGTGAGGTTGTAACCCGACTATTGGACGCCGACCGATTCCTTCGCTACGCGGACCGATGGAACGAAGTGGTCAGCGCCGTGTTGATCGTGGCCATCACCTCCCTGCTCAGCGGGACACTGATCGCCGGTGCCATCCTGCTGACGGTGATGCTGGCGTCGGGATCCGCGTCGGTGGCCGGCAGGTCCATTGCCGGCCGGTCAGCCGCAGCCGCCTCGGCGTCGCGCGCCGCATTCGGATCGGCGTTGGCCGCGGCCCTGGAGTGCGCCCGCACGATCAAGCTCGCTGCAGCTACCGACCACGTCCGGGCTCATCTCGTTCGGGTCGACAAGGATCGGGTCGCGGCGGCCGTACGTGAACACCGCGTAGAGACAATCCTGGCGCTAGTGCCCGTAGTGACCGTGCATTTGGGCGTCCTGACAGCCTGGGCGGTGTACCTCAGCGGCGGTTGGAGCCTGGCTTCGGCACTGCTCGTCTCCGGTGCCGTATTCGGATTCGACTACTTCGGCGGTGTCATTGGCGCCGCCGTCACCGAGGCACCCGGCACACGAGCCTGGCAGCGGGCCACCAGCCGGCTCGCCGGCGGCGCTGATCTGATGGACATCCCGCCGGGTGTCGACCTGCTGACCGGAACCGCCCCGCCACCGACCGCCGTGCGCCGAACATCGCTGCAACGGCTCGAATTGCGCAATTTCTCCGCCATCCACGACGACGGCACCCGCGGCGTCATCGACATCAACCTCACTATCGACGCGGGTGAGTTGGTGCTGCTGCTGGGCCAGATCGGATCGGGCAAGTCCAGCCTGTTGGCGGCACTGTGCGGACTGGTGCACAACTCCGGCGAGATCCGCTGGAACGACGTGCCTGTCGCCGATACCCAGACATTCCTGCGACCCGCACAGATCGCCTACGTCGCCCAGGTGCCGCGAGTCCTATCGGGAAGTTTCGCCGACAACATCGGTTTGGACCACCGCGACCGCGAAATTGTCCCGGCGATCAGCAATGCCTGCCTGGCCGACGATATCGCCGCCGCCGGCGGACCCGGCACGCTTATCGGGCACCGCGGCGTGCGGCTGTCGGGCGGGCAGGTGCAGCGGTTGGCACTGGCCCGGGCGCTGGCGACCCGGTCGGAACTCCTTGTGGCTGACGATATTTCCAGCGCCTTGGATGCGAGCACCGAGATCCAGCTGTGGGCCAGCCTTCGCGCACAGCGCGCGACGGTACTCGGCGCCACATCCAAGCGGGCCGCCCTGGCCGAAGCCGACAGAGTGGTCGTCCTCGTCCACGGCCGGATCGCGGCCATCGGGCCATGGACGGATCTCGCCGATGCCTGGAATCACCTGGCCGGCTGAGCCTCTGGCAATCCACACTCGTTCGAGACGATGGGCACTGCCCAAATCGACCCTGCGATATGCAGCTCAGACCCGTCATTGGACTATCGCAGGAGGCTTCCGTTGACTGTCAGCGAATCTACCGGTGGATCCGCGAGATCGTGTTGTCGAGGCCGTCGGCCTGCAGCGACAGAGATGTCACCGCGGGCGCATTGGCGGCGTTGAGCCGGGTGAGTACATGGCCGGGCCACATCTCGACCGCGCATGTGACGCCAAGTTCGGGCATCAACCGGGTCGCGTCAAACCACTGCACGGTCTGCGCGACCGCTGCCCCGAGGTCGTCCAACACGGCCTCTGCGGCGAGCAAGGCGCGGCCTGTGGTGTTGGCGAGACAGCTGCTGGACGGGGTTCGGCGCGGCAGCGTCGAAAGATGTTCCGCCAGTTGGTCAGCCGTGCCGCTCTGTAGCGGGCAATGGGAAGCGACCCCGATGTCCAGCATCTCGAAATCACCGGCACGCGCGGTTCCGGCAGCGGTCTGCGCATCGCGCAGCGCGGCGCGTGATCCGCTGACGACGGTTTAGGTGGCACTGTTGACGTTGGCTATCCATAGATCGGTGCCCAGACTGTGTACGAGTTGCGAGGCCTCCCGGGTCGGCAGACCGGTGATCACCGCCATTCCCCAATCACCCTGTGCACACGCCTGTTTCATAAGCCGTGCCCGCAGTCGCACCGCGGCCAGCGCCTCGGTGAGGGTCAGCACGCCGGCGGTGACCGCGCTCGCGAACGCACCGACGGAGTGTCCGGCGACGAATCGCGGCTCCGCGCCGTAGTCGTCGATGAGAGTGCGTGCACATGCCACCCCGGCGATGAGCAGCACGAGCTGAGCATTGGAGGTGTCGTGCAACGTGTCGGTGTCATCGATGTCAGGCCTCAGCCCGTGTTGCTGCAGCCAGGCCCGCGATTCGTCCAACACCGCGAATACCGCGGGTTCTTTGGGGAGGGCGTCAAGCACGCCTGGCTGCTCGGAGCCCTGGCCGGGGAACAGCAACGCCAGGCTCATGAAAGCGCGGCAGCCCGTGGCAGCAGACGCGGCCCAGCCGGTGTCCGAACGAGGACCTCAGTGCCCGCGGAGACCAGCTCGCCCAGCGCGATCGCGCCGGCCTGTGTATCTACCTGGCAGTCGACGCGGACGGCTTGCTGGGCCAGGCGGTCGTGGATGGCGCACAGTCGCTGCAGTGTCGAACTGTCGACATGCCGAACCCGCACGATGACGTCCAGATCGCTCGCGTCCGTCGCCGTGGGAATGCCTGTCGCCAACTCGAATCCGACGCTGCCGGTCGGACCCCACGGGATGTCGACCCGCGGAAGTGCGCCGGAATCGACGACCTCGTCCACCTGCACGATCACCACGCCGTCGTGAAAAGCCGCCGCCTCCGCAATAGTCGGGGTGTCCTCGGTGTTGGGCCCGGTATAGAGGTTGCCGTCGCGATCTGCCGCCGACGCGCACAGCAGCGCCACGTCGGGTACCAGGTCGACGAACATGCGGGCATACAACTCGACATAGGTGTGGATCGCGCCGATCTGGACCGTGCCGTCCTCGACCATCTGCGCGATGCGCACACTTTGCGGCCCCGCGTGGGCCAGATCCAGTTTGGCGGCTATCCGACGGTCGAACAGGTCGAGGTGCTCCTGTCGGGATACCGACGAGATCAGCATGTGCAAGTCGCTCAGCCGCGACGGGTCACAACCGGCGAGCGAGCGGGACAGGAAATCGGCCTGCTTCTGGTTGTCACCTTCGAGTGCGGCGCGGTCACCCGTTCGCACCACGCTGTGCAGGAAGTCGATGATGTATTGGGCGTCAATGATTTTCCCATCGACGTAGTTGCGGCCGGCGGCGATTCGTTCAGCCTTGGCGGTACGCCGCGAGTCCCAGCGACGCATCGGTCAGTGCACCGAATCTATGGCCGCTTGGATGACGGCAGTGACGGCCTCGGGATGTGAGATGAGGGTCAGGTGCGAGCCGCCGTCGAACTCCGTGACGTGCGAGTGAGCCCGCCCTGCCATGTTGCGCTCGGACGCCGGGGTGATGATCTGGTCGCCGCTGCTGATGAAGTACCACGATGGGATGGTCCGCCACGCCGCCTGGGTGGCCGGCGTCTCGAATGCCGCGGTAGATGCGACGCGCTGGGTGGCCCACAGCCGGGCGGCGACATCGACGGGCAGGTCGTTGCCGAAATGCCGAACGAAGATGTCCTTCTTCAGATACAGGTCCGACACGTCGGCGGGCGCACCCGGGATGGGCAGCTTGTCGAACAGTTGATCGGCGGGCAGCTGTTTGAGCACCGAATCTGCCCCGGACAACGACCCGTTGGTTTCCCCAACGTCGGGCGCCGCGGCATCGACGTACACCAGGGCCTTGACATTGGGGTTGCCGGCCGCGGCCTCGGTGGTCACAGACCCACCGTATGAGTGCCCGACCAGCACGATCGGACCTGTCACCGAATTGAGAAACGTTGCCACTGCGGCTGCGTCGGTGGTGAGGTTCTCCAGCGGGTTGGCGATGGCCCGCACGTCGTATCCCCTGCCCTGCAATGCCGTGACCTCACCGTCCCAACTCGACGAATCGGCCCACGCGCCATGCACAAGTACCACCGTGGGCTTCGGCCCCGGCGGGGCGGGTTGGGCCGTGCTGATGGGTGTGGTCGGTGACGTGCAGGCAGCCGAAAAGACCAGGGCTGCTGTCATTACCGCGGTGAAGTAAGTCCGGGTTCGCATGTCGTGCCCCTTTCTGATTTCACTGGATGCTTGGCCGTGTGTCACCAGGGCACAGGGCCGTGGGCGGAGAAGTAGCCCCCGGTCGGCCCGTCGGCGGTCGTCTGCGCCATCTTGACAATAATGCGCGCACCTTCCTCGACCGTTTGGGTTCCGGTATGACCGTTGAGGTCGGTGTCGGTGTAGCCGGGTTCGACGGCGTTGATCCGGAAGTTGGGAAGCTGATTGGCGAACCTAACGGTGATCATGTTGAGGGCTGCCTTAGAAGCCGGATAAGCCACGCCGGGATAGTGGTACACGGGGCTGTCTGCGGATTCGGCCATGCTCAGCGATCCCAGGCTGCTACTGACGTTGACGACCACCGGGTGTGATGACCGTTGAAGCAGCGGCAGGAATGCGTGCATGACGCGGACGACACCGAAGACATTGGTGTCGAAGACCTCTCGCACCATGTCTGCGGTGACTTCCTCGGCGCCGATGATCGAGTTGTTCTCACTGCGGCCTTCGACCCCGGCGTTGTTGACCAGCACGTCCAAGCCGCCCAATCCCTCAATGACACGCACCGCGGTCGCGACTGATGCGTCATCGGTGACGTCCAGCTGGACCAACCGGGCGCCCAGTTGCTGGGCTGCGGCCTGGCCGCGCTGCGGATCTCGGCAACCGAGGTAAACGGTGTGGCCGGCGGCGATGAGTTGGCGGGCGGCTTCGTAACCGAGGCCCTTGTTCGCGCCGGTGACGAGGACTGTTGTCATGACGGATTCTCCTTTTCTCGGGTGCTGATGGTGTTCTCGTGATGAAAAGTGCACGAAGTGGTGCTCAGCTGTTCAGCCAATCGAAGGCCTCGGCGACGACCGCATCGGCGCTTTCGGGTCGATCCTCACCGGGCATGTTCATGTCGACGTCATAGCCACGAAGATCGAAGTAGTAGGCCAGCATTCGGTAACTGGCGGGCATGCTCGCCAAACGATCGCGGTCGAGCGCAATCACATCCCCGGGCACCGCAGGCCACAAGCTGTCACGTTCATACACGGTCGACAGATCACAGATACCGTCGCGGCCGTCACGGTGCTCCAACCGATAAATGCCCCGGACGTAGCTGACCAGGTCGGCCTCGACACCGTGTACTTCGGTGCGGAACTCGATCGCCATCGGCGTCGACACCACCGCCCGATCCCCCCCGCACATGCACGGTGGAAATGGCCAGTCGGTGCCGAGAACGATCCCCACGGGCCGCCATGCCGCGGGACGCCTGGGCGAAGTCGCGACCGGTGCCGGTGAACCACATCGACCGCACGCGCGACTCGTCGTGGTAGCAGTCGGCCATCTGGTCCCACCAGCCGCGGTCACGCCCCTCTCGCTCGTGCGCGATGACCTGTACGAGATCGGCAACCGAGAAGCTCATGTTCGACCTGCTTTCGGTCGGTGCGCTCCCGACCGGTGCGCTCACACCATGAGTCTTCAACGGCGCCGGAGGAACTGGATAGGTCCACGTCATCCTGGGTACTGGCAAACCCACCTTTCGCTACCCTTAGCCGGTGAGCAGGGATAACGCACTCGGTGCGTATCTTCGGCTGCGCCGCGGCCAAGTCCGGCCCGAAGATGTGGGCCTGGTGCCGGGGCACCGCCGACGGGTCGACGGGTTACGCCGGGAGGAGCTGGCAGCGCTGGCCGGCATCAGTGCCGACTACTACTTGCGCATCGAGCAGGGACGGACACCTCACCCGTCCGCTCAGATCCTCGGCGCCCTGGCACGCGCCCTGCGCCTGGACGCCCCCGCCACCGCGCATCTGCATGAACTCGCCCGCGACGGTCGGCGCGTCTACGAGGGTGTCGAGCAGGTCGACGACCAGATCGTCGCCCTCGTCGACCAGCTGAACATTCCCGCCTTCGTCGCCGGCAGATGCCTCGATTGCCTTGCGTCTAACCAACTAGCGCGTGCGCTCTCACCGAACTTCACTCCGGGTCGGAATCTGCTGCGGCAGCTGTTGCTCGACCCGGCCGAACGCCGACTACATCTCGACTGGAACGAGGCGACAGCCGGCGTTGTGGCTGGGATCCGCCAAAGCGCAGACGGGTATGCGGCGGACCCGCGCCTCGACGCCCTCGTCGACGAACTTTGCGCTAGTAGCGAGAGATTCCAAACACTCTGGACCCAAGGCGATGTCGGCTTCCGCCGGCCAGGCACCAGTCACATGCAGCACCCGATAGTCGGTGAACTGCTACTACACCGGACTCGATTTCCCATCCCGTACTCAGACGGTCAGCACCTGCAGACCTACCATGCCGCACCCGGAACCGAGACTGCGGTCCGACTGGCAGCACTGGCAGCTAGCTGATCGCCTCACTTACTGCCGCGGTCCACTCTCGGATGCCTTCGCTCGCGTCCGCACCCGTATTCGTCTCACGGACCGTGAAACCTCTCACTCATGAGTAGTCGGCAAATAGGAAATGGTCGTCACCCATTCGTGCACGCTTCGCGGTACTTGGCCGAAATGGCCTTTATGCGGGCCTGGCTCGCCACGAGACTCCGCGCGAGGTGAGTAGCGCGGCTCGGGTGGACTGGAGTCGTGGTTAGCGGTGATGGGCGGAGAAGAATTGCCAGATGGTGTCGGTGGCGTTCAGCGCCGCCGACGGTGGTGGGAGGCCGGCAAGTCTTTCTACTGCGGGGTTGGGAACTCCCCCCGGCCATTGATGGCCGGCTCCTGCGATCGAGATCAGCTCCACGGTCCGCCCGTCGGGGCATTCGGCCGTTTGGGTAGTAACGTCGCCGGCCGACGACGACGTGGGTGCTGGGCAGTTATCGATCGCGCGCCAGGTCGCGTTGACCGATGCGACAGCGGGGCCGTCGACGATGGGGGTTCCTGACATCGTGGTGGCTTTGCCGGGTCCACCGTTGTAGGGCACCCGGTCATCGGCGGTGCCGTTGATCTGGAGCACCGACGTTGGTGGTGCCTGCGAACAATCGGTCAACAGTGTCCCCGCGACCGGGGCGACGGCGGCGAACAAGCTGGTTTGGCAGCCCAGGCGCAGCGCCATCATGGCGCCGTTGGACATCCCGGTGACGTAGACCCTTGCGGGGTCGACCGGTACCTGTTGCTCGATCGCGGCAACCATGGCGCTGAGAAACCCGACATCGTCGATGCTGGCGCGCTGCGGGCGCCCGCAACAGGATCCGGCGTTCCAAGCTCGATCCAGGCCGTCAGGGTAGGCGACCAAGAAGTGCCCACCGTCGGCTTCGCTGTCCCAGTGGTAGGCGCGTTCGGCTTGCGCACCGTCGCCGTAGCCGCCGTGCAGCATCACCACCAGCGGTGCCGGGTCCGGCAACCCCTGCGGGCGGTACAGGTGAAATGTCCGGGTGATTCCCCCGAACTCGATGGACTGTGTGGACTGTCCCACCGCAATCGGGCCCGGCGCAGCAGGAGCGCCAGCGGCGCGCCCGCCACCCAGGCAGCCCCCCAGTAAGGCGGCAACGGCGGCAAGCAGACACACGATGATCATTTGGGCGGATCGGGTCGGCATGGATTTCATGGTGCCCCCCACACCCATATTTGACAAGTAACTTGTCAATCTTGTTTGGAGTGGCACACTGACTGACTGTGAGAGACGCGCTCCCGACCCAGTGGGAACCGACCGTGCCGGCGCTGCTGCAGATGGTGGCGGCTTCCGGTGGGCCTCGGCTGCGTGCCGCGTTCGCCGAGGCGGGCCTGGACGGGATTCATCCGGCGCAGTCGTTTGCCTTGGCGCCGCTCGTCGCTGGCGGACTACATGCCTCGGCTCTGGCCGACCGACTCGGAGTGAGCCGGCAGGCGGTCGCTCAAGCCGTCGGCGCGCTAGAACAACACGGCTACGTCATGCGGACACCCGATCCTCTTGACGGGCGCGTCCGCATCATCGAGCTCACCGCGCGCGGTCGCAAGGCGTTGCGCGTGATGCGCGCCAACGCAGTCGATTTGGAGCACCACTGGCAGCGGTTGCTCGGCGAAGACAAACTCGACGAGCTGCGCCGGTCATTGCTCACCCTTCTCACAAGCGATCGCCCCAAAGCTGCTCGGGACCGGCCAGCAGCTGACTGAGGTGTGCTGGCATCTGAAGATCGCGACCGAATCACCGTAGGTTCACCGGCATGCTTCACGAACATCTACACATCTGAAGTCCACTTGAAGTCGGCGGTGAGATTCTGAAGCCCGACGCCAGAACCTAAAGAAGCCCGCGTGTCTCACGAACCGCTGCATTTCCCACGTGGACCCGTCACAACAGATAGTCGGCACCGCCGACGTAGATCGTCTCAGACGCGTCGGGGTTCAGGGCGGCGTCGGCTATCGCGGTGGCGAACTCCTCGACCGTGGGCAGCGGTGCCTGATCACGACGCGCGTCAACCGCGGCCGGGTCTTTGCGGTGCAGCAACCGGACAATGATCGTTCCGTCGATCATGTCCCCAGACACCACTTTGAGTTCGATACCGTGTTCTGCCAGAACGGGTTTGGCAGCCAGCAGTGCATCTTCGCCGGCCCGTTTGCTCGCAGCGATGGGCTCGTAGCCGGCAGGGACCGGTGTGCCGGGAGAAAAGTGCGCTTGGTGGCTGGTGACAAACACGATCCGTGAACCTGCCGGCATCAACCGTCTGGCCAGGGCGACCAGATTCAGTTGCGCATCGCGGTTCAACCGCATCGCATAGCCGGGATCAGCGCCGCGCTCCAAACCACCGGAGGCGTTGAGCACCAGTACATCCAGCTTGCCGAACCGCCCCTCGACCTCCGCAAGAAGTGCCTCCACCTGTCCGTCATCGCAGACGTCGGCACCGGCAGCCGAAGCCTGTCCCCCGGCCGCCCGGATGTCCTCGACCACGGTGAGGGCCCGTTTGGCTTTCTCGCGGTAGTTGACCACCACATGCAGGCCCTGCGCCCCGAGCTGACGGGCTACTTCGGCCCCGATACCCCGAGAGGCTCCCGTGACCAGCGCAACCCGCGTTCTGCGCCGACACTCGATATCAACTTTCACGGTGTGATCAGCCATGCCCACCCCTTTGCGCGGTAGTCAACTCTTAGACATATCTAATCCTAGCCTTATCTTTCTTAAGGTGATGGTTGAACCGTTCCGATCCGGCCCGTTGCGGACCCTCGACGACGTCGAGTAGGCGACGATGGAATGGGTCGACTGGTTCAACAACCGCCGCCTGCACAGCGTCTTGGACTACTGGCGATGCCTCAAACATGAAGCCGGCATCAATCCCGGCGCGGTTCAGGGTCCTTGGCTCACAAACGGTGACTATCGCGTGGCGCTCCCCTGTAGATATCTTTCGCCACGCGAGCAGATGACGTCGCTGTCTCGTATCTAGACAAACGGGGAACTGATCAAACGGAATCCAGCGCGCCGCGAAGCGGGGGTCGGCGACTTATCTGCAACCGCTGAGGTGAGCCCGTCGTAGTGGTCCAGTCGTTGTGGGACTCTGTTGCCCGGTGTTCGGGCGAGGAAGAATCAACGACGACATGGCATCGAACAAGCGCCGGCGGCATACGCCGGATCAGATCATCCGCAAGCTCGCCGAGGGACAGAAGCTCCTGGGGTCGGGCCAGGAACTCAGCGAGGTGTGCCGGCACCTGCAGATCGCCGAGTCGACGTGGCATCGCTGGCTTGCCCAGTACGGCGGCATGAAGGCCAACGAGGCCAAACGGCTCAAGGAACTCGAGGCCGAGAACGCCCGGCTCAAGAAGTTGGTCGCCAACCAGGCCCTCGACATCGACATGCTCAAGGAGATCTCGGCGGGAAACTTCTAACCCCGAACCGCAAGCGCAGCGCCGTCACGGCGTTGCGCGACCGGTTCGGGGTATCCGAACGCCGCGCCTGCGCGGTCGTGGGTCTGCACCGTTCCACGATGCGACTGACCCCGCCATTAATCAGCACCGAGGAGGCCGAGTTGCGGGCCTGGTTGCGCAAGTTCTCCACCGACCGGCCGCGCTGGGGGTGGCGACGGGCAGCCAAGATGGCCCGCCGGGAGGGCTGGCAGGTCAACGACAAGCGTATCCGCCGTCTGTGGCGTGAGGAGGGCCTGCGGGTCCCGCAGCGCCGCAAGAAGAAGCGATTGACCGGTATCGGTGTCGCCGTGGGCGCGATGTCACCGATTCGTCCGAATGTCATCTGGGCGATGGACTTTCAATTCGACACCACCGCTGATGGCCGCACCATGAAGATGTTGAACGTGATCGATGAGTTCACCCGCGAGGCCCTCGCGATCGAGGTTGATCGCAGTGTCGACGCCGACGGCGTAGTCGCCGTCCTGGACCGCCTGGTTCTCGAGCATGGGGCACCGCACTACGTGCGCTTCGATAACGGTCCGGAGTTCGTGGCCCACGCGGTGAGTGATTGGTGCCGATTCAACAGCGCCGGTTCGCTTTTCATCGATCCTGGCTCGCCGTGGCAGAACGCCTGGATCGAGTCGTTCAACGGCCGGCTGCGTGATGAGCTGCTCAACTCGTGGCGCTTCGATTCGCTGCTGGAAGCACGTGTGATCATCGAAGACTGGCGCTGCGACTACAACGCCAACAGGCCCCACTCCGCCCACGGCGAACTCACCCCGACCGAGTTCGCTCTACAGTGGACCACGACCCACCAACCCCAAGCCGCATAGCGACTGGACCACCAAACGGGTCCCCCTCACCGCCATTCGCCGACTCATCTGGTCAGTCACCTAAGATGACGTATGTGACAATTCGGGGGGAGGCGGGAACTGGCCGGCGCATCATAGATGCCCTATCAGATGACAAGGTCGAGCTGGCAAAGCCGTATCTGCCACTGATTCGCGACAGTGCCGAGACTTTGGCCGAGGATTTCTACGCGACGTTGTTGCAACGGCCCGAGGCGCACCGGTACTTGGACCATTCGGTTGTGGAGAATCGGCTGAAGGCTCAGTTGGTGGACTGGATCCGCGGAGCTTTCTCTGTCGACGCGTTTCGAGACGCCGCCGCCTTCGAAGCGCGCCAGGAACGCATCGGTGACATTCATGCGCGCATGAAGATTCCGGTTCACCTGTTGAATATCGGTGCGCTGAGGTTGTGCTCACAAATCGCAGCCCTGGTCCGCGGTGTCGACGCGCCGTGGGGTGATCGCTTTGACGCGATGCGTCTGTTCGAAGCGTGGATCGGCCGAGCAATTGCAGCGATGACTCGTTCTGGCGTCGACGGAATGGTTGAGCGGACTCGGGTGGAGGAGGCTTACCGGCTGTTCTCGCTTGATCAGGATATGAACCTGGAACGTGAGCGTCAGCGCGCCAGCCTCTTGGAGTGGTCGCAGGAGACATTGTTCAGTGCCTTGCACAGTCAACCCCCCAACGGTTCCGGCGAGACCGAGTTGGCATCGGCGCCGTTCGGGCGCTGGACGAGGCACCGCGCGGAGATGATGTTCGGGAGCGCCCCTCAGCTGCTGGAGATCAACGATGCGATTGCCCGTGTCGACGGCGCGCTGTTGCCGGCGGTACGGAACGAGGATGCCGTTCGACGTGTCGATGCACTGCAAGCGTTGGGTGTTGAGGTCGATCGGATTTTGGCCCTGATCGGGGACCTGTTTCAGGGGCAGTCTGAACTCGAGACCGGTCGTGATCCGTTGACACGGACACTGAATCGCCGTTTTCTTCCGGCGATTCTTCAGCGTGAGATCGGCTTTGCGAACCGCACCTCGTTGGGCTTGGCGGTTCTGATGGTCGATGTCGACCACTTCAAAAGTGTTAACGAAGCACATGGTCATCAAGCTGGCGATGCGGTCATCCGCACTCTGGCCGGTGTGCTGGCTGACAATGTGCGGTCCACAGACTTCGTATTCCGTTACGGCGGTGAAGAGTTTCTTGTCCTGCTGGCGGAATCAGGACGCCAGGACAGCGTTACAACTGCCGAACGCATCCGTAAGGGGGTCACCGAAGCCCGTTTCGGGCTGGGGGACCTGGTTCTCGACGTCACCGTCTCGATCGGGGTGGCAGTCCACGATGGCCACCCCGATCCAGATGAACTGGTGAATCGCGCCGATAAGGCACTGAGGGAAGCCAAACATTCGGGGCGAAATCAGGTCGTACTGGCCAGTGCCACTGCGAACAATTGACAGGGTGAGCCTGCACGATTACGAACAACGGAACTAGCTGGCAACTTCACGAACAGTGGGTACCAGGGGGCCCGTCGTCGGACTAGCGTATGCGGCTTCCGTTGACTGTCAGCGAATCTACCGGTGGATCCGCGAGATCGTGTTGTCGAGGCCGTCGGCCTGCAGCGACGGAGATGTCAAACCGGGCACATTGGAGGCGTTGAGCCGGGTGAGTACATGGCCGGGCCACATCTCCACCGCGCATGTCACGCCGAGTTCGGGCATCAACCGGGTGGCGTCAAACCACTGCACGGTCTGCGCGACCGCTGCCCCGAGGTCGTCCGACACGGCCTTTGCGGCGAACAAGGTGCGTGCGGCCTGTGGTGTTGGCGAGATAGCTGCTGGACGGGGTTCGGCGCGGCAGCGTCGAAAGGTGTTCCGCCAGTTGGTCAGCCGTGCCGCTCTGTAGCGGGCAATGGGAAGCGACCCCGATGTCCAGCGTCTCGAAATCGCCGGTACGCGCGGTTCCGGCAGCGGTCTGCGCATCGCGCAGCGCGGCCGTCCGAGGACAGCCCTACCAACATCGGCGCGCGTCGGCTTGGTCCAGCGTGAACTCGACCCTCGATTCGAGGTGCCGTGTGCACTGCACGGTTGGGGACTTTGGCCTCCTGTGACGAGGACCGTCTGGAACAAAGCTTGAGGAGCGGGCGAGTATCTCCACGTGCTCGCCCCATGCCCGCGGCAGAAAGTGTGGACGATGATCAGTGCCGATGCGCGCCGAGACGCGGCCGGCGAACCAGACGTGCCTACGGTCGTTGGTGGCCGTTCCGTATCACGGCGCAACGTCGTGAAAGGCATCGCCATCGGTGGGGCGACGGTGGTGGTCGCGGGCACGGGCGCGGCGAGCTACCGGGTGCTCGACACCCGAGCGCTGGACCCCGGCACCGGTAGCGCCTTCGACGCATGGCGCCACTGGACGGATCCGGGACCTATCGGCATGGTGGGCGCCGCCATCCTGGCGGCCAACCCGCACAACGCGCAGGCGTGGCGTTTCCATGTCACCGACACCGGCATCGGTCTGTTCGCTGACACCAGCCGCGGCACCGGTACTGTCGACGGCCTGCAGCGGGAGATGTATGTCGGTCTCGGGTGCGCACTGGAGAATCTCGTATTGGCAGCCCAGGCCCGCGGTTACCGCGCGGACCTCACTCTGCTGCCCGACAGCGACCCGACTCACGTCGGACACCTCGCCCTGTCGCCAGGAGCTGGCGGGATCGCATCGCCGCTCTACCAGGCGATCGGGTCCCGGCATTCCAACCGCGGCCCCTACCAGGCTCGTGCTGTGCCCGCTGATCTGCTCACCGCCCTGGGCGGTCAGACCACCGGCTTGGACGATGTCGCGGTGCGGTGGCTGAGCACTCCGAGTGAGGTGGCCACGATGGGGACGCTGATGGTGGATGCCGCCCGAGCGATCACCGAGGATGAGCAGCAGTCCCGGGACGCGTTCCTCTGGTTCCGCTCGAGCGCGGACGCCATCGAGAAACACAAAGACGGTCTGACGCTGGACGGTCAGGGTCTGAGCCCGATGATGACGGCGCTGGCGAAGCTGCTGCCCGCCTCCTCCAGGACCGCTGGAGACACGTTCTGGCTCAACCAGACCCGCACCGTGCATACCAAGACCGCTGCCGCCTACGGGGTGATCACCGTCCCCTCCGTTGCGGACCCAGGTCACCGGCTGACCGCGGGCCGACTGCTGCAACGCATTCACCTCGACGTCACCCGCCGCGCGCTGGCGTTACAACATATGAACCAGATCACCGAACGCATCGACCGGGAAGCGATCCTCGGCGCTACTGCGACGTTCTCGCCGCGGCTGACCCAGCTACTCGGCCCGGCAGGCGGGGAGGCGTTGGTGTCCTTCCGCATCGGCTACCCCGCCCGGACTGCTCGCCTCAGCCCCCGGCGCCCGGTCGAAGAGGTCCAGCGCTGATCGCGCCCGGGCAGGGCGTCGAAAGAGAGCCCTGTGGCGCTGGGCCTCCCCACGATGGCCCAAGTACTGGAAGTGGCCTGGCTGATCGAGGATCACCACCAGGGTGGACACTATGACGTGGCCCTTTCTGCAACAGTGTTCAAAGTCGAACTTGGCGTCTCCGATGTCGATCACGGCTACTACGCTGATCACACGCTGACCGTTGCCCGACATCCCAGTGAGACCGATGAGCGGATGATCGTGCGGGTGTTGGCGTTTGGGCTGCGCGCGCACCGGCTCAGCGACGTCGACGGTGAGTTGGCGTTCGGGGCGGGCCTGTCCACCCCTGGCGTGCCGGACTTGCGGCTCGCGGACTACGCCGGCCGGATCCTGGAGTGGATCAACGTTGGCCAGCCCGATGAACGTGTTTTGGGGAAGGCGGCCAGCCAGGCCGAGCACGTGGTGCTGTTCCCGTTCGCCGCCGGCGTGGCCACCTGGTGGCGCACCGTGGGACCCAAAGTGGCGCGGCTGCCGAACCTATCGGTGGTGCAGATACCGCACGCGCCGGTCCAGGAACTGGCCCAGGCTGTCGATCGTCGGGTCTCGGCGCAGGTGATGGTGATGGAAGGTCAGGTGACGATGACCGTGGGCGGTGTCGACGTCACCTTCACGCCCGTGCCCTTGGAGTGAACGACTGAGTCCGAGGTGCTCGTTGTGGCTTCGCAAGTTTCATGTCCACACCCGATGCCCTGACCTGCAACGTCATCGGCGTTCTCACTCAATCTCCACTCCGCGAATTCTCACTTCTATGTCCACTGCATCAATGACGCGGATGCGAGCCTGCAAACCCGTTGCGACAGAGATGTTTACACCAGTCTCGTTTCGTGGCTGTGATGCAGTTCCACGGTCTCCCGCCCGCAAGGCACTAGACCGCCCCAAAGTATCTGTACTGCAGTAGTTCTCGGAGATGCCGTCCTATGCGCCGACCCCGGGTCTGAAGCCATCAGTGGATGCGTCGCATTTCAACCACCCGACCACAGATAGCCCAGCGGCCATCAACCGGTTCGGCCGCCAGAAGCTGACCCGCGATGCACAAGTGGTCATCGGGGTTCCCGATGCCCGCCGACCCGTGCGGTAACACAAGTTGATCGACAGGCCCCGGCACGGCGCGGCCCTCGTCGCGCAGATGCCGCTCAATCTCTGCAGGATCGGCGACGGTCAGGGTGGTCGCTAGGCGGTCGGACACGTCGCCGAGGACCTCGCTATCGGTGTGAACTTGAAAAGCGGCGATCACCTCGTCAAAGATCGGTTTCATCAACAGGTCCGGCGCGAGGCAATCCCTCCACGGCGGGGGTAGCGGCATCGCCTGATCGGCTGACCACTGCTGGAGTTCAGCCAACAGCGGCGCACACACCTTGATGTAAGCCCTCGTCACCGACTCACCGTCCTGCGGCCGAATGCTCGAGCAGTTGGCCGTGTGCACTCTGGCGTCCGCGGGGTTCAAAGTGGCCGCAATGTTGAGGACGTAGCCGCTCAGCCACAGGGCGAGCCATCGCGCATAACCGCGATCGTCATCGCGGTAGACATCCAAGGTCGCCGAGTCGGGTTGCGGAGACGAGAAGTGCGAGCCCACGGGCCGGTATCGGTTAGCCGGTGATGGTTTTGATTTTGGCGATGAGGGCATCGGGCGTCGTGGGTGTGTAGTCCTCGCCGTTAATGCGGAACGTCGGGCGTCGCGTTAACCCCGTTCGCGGTGGCCAGGCCCCCACAGTATCGACATACTGGCCGCTCTTGATGCACTCAGGCACCGTGCCATCGACGCGTGCCCGGCGCGCGATCTCGATGAGCTGGGCTGTTGGGCATATAGAGCGCGCCGTGGACGCGGCGGAACGCCGGCCTGTCGGAAGTGGTGTCCGCGTCGGCCACGCAGTGAGAACCCCCTTCCAGCCGTACTGAGAACCACGACCACAACCCTCCGGCCCCCTCAGCGCCTCGCCGCCGCCTTGGTCTCCTGCACGCCGCACCTGCTCACTTGGCGCCTTCGGCATTCTGCAAGGTCTAGCGTGGACACAATGGGTTTGTTCAGCCATGAGGAGTTCCGGGACCCGGACGACGGCGTTGCTGGCGGCGCTAGTTGTGGGGCCGTTGAGAGGGCTCGCGGTGCTGATCTTGACGAATTCGGGTCAGATCATCCGGTGGTCGTTGGCCCGGGGTTACCACCCGAGGATGGTTCGTGCGGTCAGTTCGCCGTGCAGTTTCACGTGTCGACGTCAATGCTGGTCGGGTTGAAACGTATTGCTGATATGCGCGGGGTCAGCGTGCCGGAGGTGTGCCGGCAGGTTATCGGTGTGTTTGTCGCCCAGCAGGAGGGCGAATTGGGTGCGTTGCTCGCTGCTGAGGCCGAGGCGGCGGACTACCGGCCGAGTTTGGGTGACGCATAGGCGCACCCTGCTGGGGTGGATTACTCGGACAGTGTCGTCGGCCGCCACTTAGATCGGCGTGGGTCCGAAACGCCCGGCACGCAGCTTCCGTGGGAGTGGTCCATCCCCGGCGCTGACCAGCGGCCGGCCACCAGTGCTACCGCTGGCTCGATGGGCGGAAATCTCATTCAAATGTCCAATTGGACATCGATTGGACGTTTCACTTGAGAAATGGACATCAAACTTGAGAAGCCACAGGGGTCGCGCGCTAGCGCGCCATATTGGTGAACCGCGACAGGTGCAGCTGGTGGGCAACCGTGACCGTTCTCGTAGGTCCCGCACGGTGTTTGGCGATGATCAGATCGGCTTCGCCGCCGCGCGGGTCGTCGCTTTCGAAGGCGTCGGGGCGATGCAGCAGGATCACCATGTCGGCGTCCTGCTCGATCGAGCCGGACTCACGCAGGTCGGCCAGCATCGGCTTCTTGTCGGTGCGCTGCTCGGGCCCGCGGTTCAGCTGGCTCATGGCGACCACCGGGACTTCCAGCTCTTTCGCCAAAAGCTTGATCTGCCTGGAGAACTCGGAGACTTCCTGCTGACGTGATTCGACCTTCTTGCCGGAGGTCATCAGCTGCAGGTAGTCGAGCACGATGAGCCGAAGCCCCGCCTTCTGGTGCAGCCGGCGGGCTTTCGCCCGGATCTCCATCATCGTCAGGTTGGGCGAGTCGTCGATGTAGAGCGGTGCCTCACTGATCTCGCTCATCCGGCGCGCGAGTCGGGTCCAGTCGTCATCGGTCATCCGGCCCGACCGCATGTCGGCAAGCTTGATCTTGGCCTCGGCCGAGAGTAGCCGCATGACGATCTCGGACTTACTCATTTCCAGGGAGAACACGATGCTCGGCAGCTGGTGCTTGATCGAGCAGGACCGCAAAAAATCCAGTCCCAGCGTCGATTTCCCCATACCGGGCCTGGCCGCGACGACGATCATCTGGCCGGGGTGCAGTCCGTTGGTCAGCTCGTCGAGTTCGGTGAACCCCGTCGGCACACCCTTGGAGATGCCGCCGCTGGAGGCGATCGCGTCGATCTCGTCCATCGTCGGTTGCAGCAGTTGTTCGAGGGGCAGGAAGTCCTCGGCGGTCCGCCGCTCGGTGACGTCGTAGATCTCGGCCTGGGCGCGGTCGACGATCTCGTTGACGTCGGCTCCCTCGGCCCCGGCGTAGCCGTACTGCACCACCCTCGTCCCGGCCTCGACCAGTCGACGCAGCAGCGCCTTCTCGGCGACGATGCCCGCGTAGTACCCGGCGTTGGCCGCGGTCGGCACCGTGGAGATCAGGGTGTGCAGGTACGGTGCCCCGCCGATGCGACGCAGCAGCCCACGGCGGTCCAA
The DNA here is from genome assembly GCF_004745805.1 of Mycolicibacterium sp. CH28. Taxonomy (GTDB): domain Bacteria; phylum Actinomycetota; class Actinomycetes; order Mycobacteriales; family Mycobacteriaceae; genus Mycobacterium. Next base: position 164,733 of record NZ_SRLQ01000018.1, read on the forward strand.
CTCGGCGGCAACGGTGACGGCGTCGGCGGGCTCACCGCGACCGTAGAGGTCCAGGATCGCGTCATAGACGTTCTGGTGGGCTGGCCGGTAGAAGTCGCCGGGGCGCAGCCGCTCGAGCACGTCGGCGATCGCGTCCTTGGACAACAGCATGCCGCCGAGCACGGACTGCTCGGCCGCGAGATCCTGGGGTGGCTGGCGACCGAAGTCCTCGGTGGGAGGGGGCCCACCCATCCTGGACTGACCGAGATCGTCGACGACCGCCATTGAGTAACCCCCACCTCCCATATGCCGAACGCGCGCTCAAGACGCTGTCCAGACTTTTACCTCACCGCACCGACAATCTGGATCGCCATGAGGTAGGTCCGCACCGCAGACGGCTCACGCTAGACGTTGCTGGGCCGACCGCAAACCGCGCCTGTTGATCAACCTGTTGATGGCTTGTGCATAGCTGGGGATAGTGGTGTTGAGTCGTTGGGGAGAACCTGTGGATCGCTGTGCATTTTCGCGGTATCTACCCAGCTCAGAGCACAGTAGCCCCGGTTGTGTGCTGTGGATGGCAAGTTCATCGGCGTGTCGGCCTGGGTTGCGGTCCCGGGCGTGTTGTATTGCCGGATCTTATGCAGAAGGTTAACGCCTGGTTAGATTAGCTGCGGCGGCATCGCCGAAAAGAGTTCGCCAGGAGATACAGCAATCCCCGGGGGGCGACCACTGATGGCCACCACCCGGGGATTGCGACGTTAACGGCTAACTCTGGGCGACGACGTCGACCGCGACGTCGACATTAACCGCGGGGTGCAGGTGCACGCCGACGGTGTGCGTACCGGTCGCCTTGATGTGCATCTTGGGCAGGCTCACGGTGCGCTTGTCCAGGCTGGGGCCACCGGCCTTCTTGATCGCGGCGACGATATCGCCGGCGGTCACCGAACCGAACAGCTTGCCCGAGTCGGCGGCGGTCTTCACCGGCAGCGTGATCGGGCCAAGCGCCGCCAGAGCGGCCTTGAGCTCGTCGGCATGCTCACGGTCACGCACGGTCTTGACCTCGCGGGCACGGCGAATCTCGTCGGCCTGCTTCTGCGCGCCACGGGAGGCCACGATGGCCAGGCCGCGCGGCAGCAGGTAGTTGCGTCCGTATCCGTCCTTCACCTCGACGGAATCACCGGCAACGCCGAGGTGGTCGACCTCAGCGGTCAGGATCAGCTTCATTGTCGTTTATTTCCGTTCTTCTCTACCGGGCCGACGAGGTGAACGGCAGCAGGGCAACCTCGCGCGCGTTCTTGACGGCGATCGCGATGTCACGCTGGTGCTGCACACAGTTACCGGTCACCCGACGAGCACGGATCTTGCCGCGCTCACTGATGTAGGTGCGCAGGAGCGCGGTGTCCTTGTAGTCGATGTCCTGCCCCTTCTTGGAGCAAAACACGCACTTGCGGGTCTTGACCGGCTTCTCAGGAGCCGGACGCCGCTTGGTCGAGGACTTGGCCATGGGTCAATCTCTTTCGTTCTGTCATAGGCGCGCGTGGCGCGCAATAAGGATGTCGTTCTGGATCAGAAGGGCGGTTCGTCATCGCTGCCGCCGAATGAGCCCGACGCCGGGGCGCTGCCCCACGGGTCTTCGGCAGGCTCGCTGGCCGCCGGACGGGAACCTCCGCCGCCACCACCGCCACCGCCGAAGCCGCCGCCGCCACCGCCGCCGCCGCCACTACGTGAGGCCCTGTTGACCTTGGCTGTGGCATACCGAAGCGACGGGCCGATCTCCTCGACCTCGACTTCGAAGACCGTGCGCTTCTCGCCCTCGCGGGTTTCGAAGGACCGCTGCTTGAGCCGACCGGTCACGATGACCCGCGAACCGCGGGTGAGGCTCTCGGCCACGTTCTCGGCCGCCTCACGCCAGATGTTGCAGCGCAGGAACAGCGCTTCGCCGTCCTTCCACTCCGAACTCTGACGGTCAAAGATCCGCGGGGTGGACGCCACCGTGAAATTGGCGACGGCCGCACCGGACGGGGTGAAGCGCAGTTCGGGGTCGGCGGTCAGGTTTCCGACGACGGTGATGGTCGTGTCACCGGCCACAAGGTCCTCCTGGCATAGGCGGGTGGATTCACCGCGAGCCTACGTAACTACTACGACGCTCGGGTGACGTTCTCCACTGAGTCACTCAGTGCTTGTCGGTCCGCATCACCTTGGTCCGCAGCACCGACTCGTTCAGGTTGAGCTGACGGTCGAGCTCGGAAACGGTGGCCGGTTCGGCCTTCACGTCAACGACGGCGTAGATACCTTCGCCGTGCTTGGCGATTTCGTACGCCAGCCGACGACGGCCCCAGATGTCAACCTTGTCGACAGTGCCCCCGTCGGTGCGGACGACGTTCAGGAACGTATCCAGAGACGGAGCAACGGTGCGCTCGTCAAGAGTGGGGTCAAGGATGACCATGATTTCGTATGGACGCATGGGAACCTCATCACCTCCTATGGTCGTTAGCGGCCACGGTAGTTCCGTGGCAGGAGAGTCGCCTGCGTCGGCAACCCGCCCAGGCTACCGGAAGAGGGGCTGATCAGCGAAATCAGCTCCACATCTCGACTCAAGCCGAGACGGGGGCGTCCCCGCGGACCACTTCGGGCTCGGGTCCGGCACCGACGCTGGCGCGCGGTCGCAGCCAACGCGGGAACCGGGCCGGGAAAGTGTCTTCGGCACCGTCGAACACCCCACCGGCCGGGTCGTCGACCCGGCCGTCCCAGCGCACCAGGTCCAGTTCGGGCCGATAGATCTGGCGCACGACCAGGGCCATCAACGCGATCACGGCGATGTCGCGCAGCAGCACGGTCGCGGTGAACCACTGCTCGGGCAGGCCCTTGTTGGCCTCGCCGTACAGGTAGTACATCCGCGGTACCCACACCAGCATGTCGATTGTCATCCACGCCAACAAGATTCGCCGGTGTGGCAAGGCAAGCACCGCCAGCGGCACCAGCCACAGCGAGAACTGCGGGCTCCACACCTTGTTGACCAACAGGAACGCCGCCACCGTCAGGAATGCCAGTTGAGCCACCCGAGGCCGCTGCGGCGCGGTCAACCCGATGTAGGCGATTGCCGCGCAACACAACAGGAACAGCACGGAGACGACGGTATTGAGCACTACCGGCGGCTCCCAGAAGCCGAGGTTGCCGTCGAAACCGTCCCACCCGGTGAAGGACTTGACCACGTTGTACAACGAGTCCATATCGTCGCCGCGGCGCGAGTTGAGCCGGAAAAACTCCGACCATCCGCGCGGAAATAGCACCATCACCGGTAGATTCACCACGAACCAGGCGCCCACGGCGGCGACCACCGTTCGGGCGGCGTCGGCCATCCGATCGCTACGGATGGCCAACACCACCAGCGGCAGCAGCAGCAGCGCCGGGTACAGCTTGGCCGACACCCCGAGCCCGATCAATATCCCGGCGAGCACCGGTCTGCGACGCGCCCACGCGAGCAGTCCGCCCATCGCCAAAGCCGTTGCCAGGGCGTCGAAGTTGGTGAAGATCTGGAACACGAGCACCGGGGATACCGCCACCAGCGCGGCGTCCCAGATCCGCCGGCCGGCCAACCACGAGGTCGCCCACACCGTCGTCAACCACGCCAGCGCCAGACCGACCGCGGCGAAGTTGAAGAACATCACCACCTCGGCGACCACCGGTAGCGACATCATCTTGGCCAGTGCGGTGTACGTCTTGGCCAGCGCCATCGACACGTACTGATACACCCCGGTCAGCACCGGATATTCCATGTAGCGGATCGCCGGCCGGCCGTCGAAGCGCGTCTGCGGCCGACCGTTGGAATCGGTTTCGATCCAGCTCGACTTGTACGGGAACCGCCCCTGGCTCAACAGCTCTGCCCCGTAGAGCGGAACCGTGTCGGAGTAGCACAACTCGAAGTAAGCGCGCTGGTTCTGCCAGTTCGCCACTCGTTGGTCGGGCGGTCCGCTGCCAACGGTCTGCAGACAGGGCGCCTTGGTCGACCACCCCAGCGCCAGGACCACCAGCGCCATCAAGAACATCACCCGCAGCGGGGTGAACACCCTGGTCCGGCCGATCAGCGCATGCCGACCCACCGGGCCGCCCACGACCTCCGAGAGCGCCGCCCCGAGAGTGTCGGTTCGGCTGGGCATATCGCGGTCGTCGACGCTGCGGAGATCAGCCGCCAGCGGCTGCGGCGAAACCGTGTCGCGCTCGGCACCCACAGAGACAGCGCCGGCCGGCGCGATAGCCAGCCGGTCGGCCGAAGAATCCTGCGGTGGGTCGCCACCAACACCGCTGTCGATCACGGCGGCGGCGGTGGAACGGCCGCGTTGGGGTCACCACCGGGAACCGGCGCCGGCGATTCCGGGGCACCCGGGCCGGGCGGTGGCAGGGTGATGGTGGTCGGCGGGCCGAGCGGGACCGTGATGCCCGGCGCGACTTCGATGCTGGGCTGGATGACCGTCTCGCTCGGCGGCGCGGGCGACGGCGGCGGAGGCGGAGGCGCCGCAGGTACACCGGCGTAGCCGCCCACCTCGGTCGGCTTGGGGAACGATTCGTTGTCGGTGCCCTTGAGTGCCCCGTCCATCGTCGCCTTCCAGATGTCCGACGGGATCCCCGAGCCGTACACCGGCCCACCCCACTGGTTCACCAGTGGCTGGCTGCCGTCGGTAGTACCCACCCACACCGCCGTCGACAGCGATGGGGTGTACCCGACCATCCACGCGTCCCGGTTGGCACCGGTGTCGCCGAGCTGGTTGGTACCGGTCTTGGCCGCCGACGCCCGGCCGCCGGCCAGGTTGTGGCCGTTCGACCACCCGGCGATCGGCTGCATCGCCGCGGTCACGTTGTCGGCGACGGCCTTCGGGATGCGTTGTTCACCGCTGTTGTCGGCGGTACTGGCGTCGAAGAGCACCTCACCACGGGCGTTGACGACCTTCTGCACGAAGTGCGGTTTGTGATAGACGCCGGAGTCGGCCAGCGTGGCGTAGGCCGAAGCCATGTCGATGACCCGGGTTTGGTACTGGCCGAGCACGACGCCGTTGTTGGGCGGGCCGCCCTTGCCGTCCTCGGACAGCGTGTGGTCCACGCCCGGGAAGCTCTCGGCCACGCCCGCACGGTGCGCGGCGTCGGCGACGTCGGCCGGACCGTTCTTCAGCTTCAACATCAACCGGTAATAGCTGGTGTTCAGCGATCGCTTGAGCGCCTCGGCGATGTTGCAGACGCCGCAGCCCTCGCCTTCGACGTTGGTGATGGTGATGCCGTTGAGGTTCACCGGGGAGCTGTCGACCTGATAACCCAACCCCATGCCCTGTTCGAGGGCGGCGACCAAAGCAAACACCTTGAACGACGAACCCGTCGGCAGTCCGGCTTGGGCGAAGTCGTAGCCCTGCGCGTCCGAGCCGCCGTAGTAGGCCTTCACCCCGCCGGTTTTCGGATCGATGGAGACCACCGCGGCCCGCATATCCGGCATCTGACCGTCGAGGTATTTCGACACCGAGTTCTCGGCGGCCTTCTGCGCCTGCGGGTCGATGGTCGTGGTGATCTGCAGACCCTGGGTGTTCAGCGACTGCTCATCGATGTTGAACAGGTCCAGCAGTTCCTTGGTGACCTGGCGTTCGATAAGTCCGTCCGGGCCCGTGGTGACGTTGGCCGACCGCGCCTGATCCGGCGGCACCGTCGACGGGAAAACCTGCTGGCCGCGTTCATCTTTGGACAGCGCCCCTATCGAGACCATGCCGTCGAGCACCCAATTCCAGCGCCGCGCCGCGCCGTCGGGATCGATCGCCGGGTCCAGCGTCGAGGGCCGCTGGATCAGCGCCGCCAGCAGGGCACCCTCGGCGACGGTCAACTGCTCGACGGGCTTGTCGAAGTAGGCCTTCGAGGCCGCGGAGATGCCGTAGGCGCCGCGACCGAAATAGATGATGTTCAGATAAGCCTGCAGCACTTGGTCTTTGGACCACTCACGCGACATCTTCGTGGAGATGACCAGTTCCTTGGCCTTGCGGACCAGGCCGCCGACACCGGAGCGCGCATCACCGACGAGCGCGTTCTTCACGTACTGCTGGGTGATCGTCGACCCGCCCTGCAGGTCACCACCGACCAGGTTGTTCTTGATAGCGCGCGCGAACCCCGTCAACGAGAAGCCCGGATTGGTGTAGAAATCGCGGTCCTCGGCGGCCATCACCGCATTACGGACATGCACGGGCACCTGGTCGATGTTGACATCCACCCGGTTGCCTTCGGGCGGAACGATCTTGGCCAGCTCCGAACCGTCACTGGCCAGGATCGTCGATACCTGGTTGGTGCGGATGTCGCCCGGCTGAGGCACGTCGACGATCAGATAGGCCATGCCGAACGTCATGATCGGCAGCACGATCAGCACCACGGCGGCCAGATACAGCGACCGGCGGACCCACTTCCAGCTGATCTGCTGGGAGAAGCTCGGCGGCTTGGCCGGCGGCGGACCGCCACCCGGTCCTCCACCCCTCGGAGGCGGCGGCGGTGGCGCCTTCGGCGGCGACGTGCCGTCCAGCGCCCTCTTCACTACGTCGATCGGATCGCGCAACAACGGCACGGTGTCGTCGCGGATCGGTTCGATGATCGCAGTCAGCCGATCGTCGGGCGGGACCTGACGGCGAGGTCCGCTTCGGGGTGAACTCGATGACCCCACACCGTCGGCGGCCGAGAACTTCGACGTCGGCGATTCCGATGCGCCAGACGCACCATCGGCCCCTGCTCCCTTGTGGATGTCAGTGGCAGGCCGGTCGTGACGCCCTTCGCTATTCACTGGCCGTACGCGCACCGGAGCGCGCCGTCCGGGCGCCACGGCGTCCGCGCGTCCCGTCGGTGGGCCGGGGCGCCCCGAGCACATAGGACTTGACCAGGTGATTCCACTCGCAAGTCCGGCATACCTCCACAACGTGTACTGCAAACTCGTCGAACCGGGTGGCCAGCAGGACCAACTCCTCGGCGGAGCGCGCCGACCCCGAAACCGCGCCAAGATGCTCGCCGAACACCCACGACACCAGCGTCAGCGGCTCCTTGCGGCAAATCGGGCACATCACCGAACTGGGTTTCCCGTGAAACTTGGCCGCGCGCAGCAGATAGGGATTGGCATCGCACACTTCGGTGACACCCGTGCGGCCGGAATACACCTCGGCCAGCAGGGAGCGTCGCCGTAGGGCGTAGTCCACCACCTGTCGCTGCAATCGCACGATGACCAGAGTACGTCGGTGCTCTGGGCACCGAAGCGCAACCGACTCGTGGTGCGCCGGATTGGCCGTCTGGTCTGCGCTCTTGCCTCCCGAATACATCCCCAAACTCTTACGATCATCGCCGTGGCGACATCGCAGACGGCAAGCACTCGAGCCAAAGACAATGACCGCAACGACACCTGCCAGATTCTCGACACCGCGCTGTCCGAGGGGCAGCTGTCGATGGCCGAGCACCAGGAGCGGGTAAAGGCCGCCACCAATGCCACCACGCTCGGCGACCTGCGGGCACTGGTGTCGGATCTGCAAACCGGCAATTCGCCGGTGCAACTGCCCAAGCTGACGCGATCGCGGCTGGCCGGTCCCGGCGGTCGCGCCGGCTGGGGCTTCCGCGCCGCGACCGCCGGTGTCCTAGTGCTGCTCGGAGTGGGTATCGGCTGGGGTTTGTATGGCAATACACCCTCGCCGTTGAACTTCACCTCCGATCCCGGCGCCAAGCCCGACGGTCTCGCACCCGTCGTCCTGACCCCACCGCGCCAGCTGCAGTCACTGGGTGGCCTCACTGGTCTGTTCGAACAGATGAAGAAGAAGTTCGGCGACACCAACGGCTACCGGCTGGTGATCTATCCGGACTACGCGGTGCTGAGCCGCCCGGACCCCGGCGACGATCGTCGCGCGTTGAGCTACACCTACCGCGGCGGCTGGGCAGATCCCAGCACCTCAGCGGCCGACAACGACGCCACCCTGGTGGATCTGAGCAAGTTCGACACCAAGGCCATCGTCCGGGTACTGCGCGGCGCGCCCGAGACACTGAACATCAAGCCCGCCGACGTCAAGAACACCTATCTGATCATCGATCCCAGCCGCGATCCGACGGCGCCGGGAACCGTGGCGATTTCGATCTACGTCTCCAGTGACTTCGGCAGCGGGTACATCCAGCTCAACCCCGACGGTTCTGCCAAGAACATCAACTATCCATAGACCGCTTCCATAGACCGCGAACTGTCCAGAAACCCCATCTGCCGGCGGGTCGCGGTAATTCCGTGCGCCCGCCACCAGGGCCGACTGCGCTCAAGTGGCGCCGAATATATCGCTCCGATACGATCGCTGGAGGTGTCGACGCACCGTAACGGCTGAGCAAAGGAGGTGACCCGGTGTTGGAACTCGCCATCTTGGGTCTTCTCCTGGAATCCCCGATGCACGGCTACGAGCTGCGCAAGAGACTTACGGGCCTACTCGGCGCCTTCCGTGCGTTCTCCTATGGCTCGCTGTACCCGGCGCTGCGCCGGATGCAGGCCGACGGCTTGATCGCCGAGGACGCCGCCCCGGCCGGAACCACGGTGTTGCGCCGTGCCCGGCGGGTTTATCAACTGACCGACGCCGGCCGAGAGCGGTTCACCGAACTGGTGGCCGACACCGGTCCGCAGAACTACACCGACGACGGCTTCGGTGTGCACCTGGCGTTCTTCAACCGCACCCCCGCCGAGGCTCGGATGCGGATCCTGGAGGGTCGACGGCGCCAGGTCGAGGAGCGTCGCGAAGGTCTGCGGGAGGCCATCGCGCGAGCGAGCAACTCGCTGGATCGCTACACAAAACAACTGCATCAGCTGGGTCTGGAATCCAGCGAGCGGGAAGTCAAGTGGCTCAACGAGCTGATCGCCGCGGAACGGGTGGCCCAAGGCCACCCCGACCAATCCTGACACCACCACCCACCCGAACCTCAACAGCCAGCAGAAGTACGAGTTAGGAGAACGTCCATGACTGAGAACAACGCGCCGGGAGCGTCGACGGATGTGCGCGTCGCCATTGTCGGCGTCGGCAACTGCGCGTCCTCATTGGTCCAGGGCGTCGAGTACTACAAGGATGCCGACCCGAACGTCACGGTGCCCGGCTTGATGCACGTCAAGCTCGGCCAGTACCACGTGCGCGACGTCAAGTTCGTCGCCGCGTTCGACGTGGACGCCAAGAAGGTCGGCTTCGACCTGTCCGAGGCCATCTTCGCCTCGGAGAACAACACCATCAAGATCGCCGACGTGCCGCCCACCAACGTGACGGTGCAGCGCGGCCCGACGCTCGACGGCATCGGCAAGTACTACGCCGAGACCATCGAGATCTCCGACACCGACGCCGTCGACGTGGTCAAGGCGCTCAAGGACGCGAACGTCGACGTCATGGTGTCCTACCTGCCGGTGGGCTCGGAAGAGGCCGACAAGTTCTACGCCCAGTGCGCCATCGACGCCGGCGTGGCCTTCGTAAACGCGCTGCCCGTGTTCATCGCCTCGGACCCGGTGTGGGCCAAGAAGTTCGAAGACGCCGGCGTGCCGATCGTCGGTGACGACATCAAGAGCCAGGTGGGCGCCACCATCACCCACCGCGTCATGGCCAAGCTGTTCGAGGACCGCGGCGTGCAGCTCGACCGCACCATGCAGCTCAACGTCGGCGGCAACATGGACTTCCTCAACATGCTGGAGCGCTCGCGCCTCGAGTCCAAGAAGATCTCCAAGACCCAAGCCGTGACATCGAACCTCCAGAAGGAGTTCAACGCCAAGGACGTCCACATCGGACCGTCCGACCACGTCGGCTGGCTCGACGACCGCAAGTGGGCCTACGTCCGGCTCGAGGGCCGCGCCTTCGGCGACGTGCCGCTCAACCTCGAGTACAAGCTCGAGGTCTGGGACTCGCCGAACTCGGCGGGCGTCATCATCGACGCGGTCCGCGCGGCCAAGATCGCCAAGGACCGCGGCATCGGCGGCCCCGTCGTCGCCGCGTCGGCCTACCTGATGAAGAGCCCGCCCAAGCAGCTGCCCGACGACGTCGCACGCGCTGAGCTCGAGAACTTCATCGCCGGCGAGCAGTAACCGCCGGACGCACGCGAAACCGCGGCCAGATCCGAATGGGACTTCCCAATCGCGATCCGGCCGCGGTTTCGCGTTAGATGGAGAACGTGATCTCCGATGACGAACTGATCGGACTCGACGAGTTCGCGTTGCTGCCCGAGAACGCCGCGCAAGCGGGCGCCACCAGCATCCTCCCTGTCGAGCGCATCGAGCGCGGACCGATCAGTGCCTTGCGCTGGGGTTCGGAGCCGGTGCGGGTGGTGTTCCTGCACGGCGGCGGGCAGAACGCGCACACCTGGGACACCGTCATCCTCGGGCTCGGCGTGCCTGCACTGGCTATCGACCTTCCCGGACACGGCCGCTCGGCCTGGCGTGAGGACGGCGACTACGGGCCCAAGCTCAACGCCGACACCGTTGCGCCGGTGATCCGCGAACTGGCACCCGACGCCGACCTGCTGGTCGGCATGTCACTGGGCGGGCTGACGGCGATGCGGCTGGCGGTCACCGCACCCGAGTTGGTTCGCGCACTGGTCATGGTCGACGTCACCCCATCCGCGCCGGAACGCCACGAACAGATGACCAAGGCCCAGATGGGAACGGTCGCCCTGGTCAAAGACGACCGCACCTTCCCCAGCTTTGCCGCCATGCTCGAGGTGACCGTCGCCGCGGCACCCCACCGCGACCGTGACTCGTTGCGCCGCGGAGTGTTTCACAACTCCAAGCAGCTCGACGACGGCAGCTGGACGTGGCGGTACGACACCTTCCGCAAGGGTGAAGGCTTCGAGGGTCTGTGGGACGACGTCCCCGCGCTCAACGCACCCACCACGCTGGTGCGCGGCGCCAACTCGTTCTTCGTCAACGACGACGACGCCGCCGAATTCGCCCGCAGCGCACCGGGTTGCCAGCAGGTGATCATCGTGCCCGACTCCGGCCACTCGGTGCAGGGTGACCAGCCGCTGGCGCTGATCCAGATCCTGCGCGACGTCCTGGATAGCTGACCCGGTTCCCCGTTGTTCGGTGCGCGGGAATATTCGGCGCCCGACTCGACGTAGGGTTAAAGCGTGGCCTTCCCCATCAGAATCGGCGTGCAACTGCAGCCGCAGCATTCCTCCGACTACAACCAGATGCGCGACGCGTTGCGACGGTGTGAGGACATCGGCGTCGACGTGGTCTTCAACTGGGACCACTTCTTCCCACTCTTCGGCGATCCGGACGGCGCGCATTTCGAATGCTGGACGATGCTGGGCGCCTGGGCCGAGCAGACCTCACGCGTGGAGATCGGGGCGCTGGTCACCTGCAACTCGTACCGCAATCCCGAACTGCTCGCCGATATGGCCCGCACCGTCGACCACATCTCCGGCGGCCGGCTGATCCTCGGTATCGGATCCGGCTGGAAGGAGAAGGACTATGACGAGTACGGCTATGAGTTCGGCACGGTCGGCAGCCGCCTCGACGACCTCGCGGCCGCGCTGCCGCGCATCAAATCGCGTCTGGCCCAACTGAACCCGGCACCGATCCGCGAGATCCCGATCCTCATCGGAGGTCAAGGCGAGCGCAAGACCCTCCGTCTGGTCGCCCAATATGCCGACCAGTGGCACGGATTCACCGACCCCGACACCTACCCCGGCAAGGCCGAAACACTCAACCGGCACTGCGCCGATGTGGGCCGGGATCCGGCCACTATCGAACACTCGTCGGGCGTGGAGGGCAACGACACCGACGCCCTGGTCGCCAATGCCGAGGCGCTGGCCGGACTGGGCGTCACGCTGATGACGGTCGGCTGCGACGGACCCGACTACGACCTCGGCCCGGCGCAAGCCCTGATCCGCTGGCGCGACAACCGCTGACGGCGACCCTACTTGAGGTAGGGCTTCAGCAGCGTGCTCCAGGCGTGATCGAGCTTCTGGTACTCGTCGTCGCACCCGTCAGCCCGCTGCTGGGGCAGACGACCGTCGGCGACAACGTCGCTCATCGCTGCGGGATCGGCACCGTAAGCCCAGCACAATATGTTGTCCATTCGGGCCAGGCTCGGCGAATGGACGTCGGCCAGGTCATCCGGGGTTACTTCGCCATTGCTCTTGTCGCTCAGCAGTTTCCACGAGGCCGCCGCATCCTTGATGGCATCGATGCTGTCCTGGTCGATCTTTCCGTCGTCACCAGGGCGAAGGAGCAGATATACCGAGGCCTGATCGGCGACATCCTCCTCGCGGCCAGTCGCCGGCAGGTCGTAGATGTCGATCACCATGTGACCGGTCTCGTGATAGTTGACTGCGACCGCTGTATGGAAAGTGGCCGACGTTGGATCGGGGAAACCCGCTTCCTGGAACATATCCAGGTTCTCCGCTACGTCCTCGTAGCACATCGTCATCGCCTTGTCGCCGGGGCTCCACCAGTCGTTGGCCACGCCGCACTGCGAACCCTTCAAGGGAATGTCGAAGGGTAGTTTGAGGGTGCTGTTGATGTCGTCGGCAAGCTGCGGCAGCAGATTGTTCTCTTCCATGAACTTGCGACCGCGAATCGCTTCCGGTGTCGTCGCGTCCTCGTAGACGACGTTCATCTTCCCGGGCCAATCCTTGTCGGTTGGTTCGCTGTCCGGTATCCCGTTCTTGTTGACATCGGTCTCGGTCGGCGTCGGGAAGACGACCTCAGAGGCCGTGCTTGCCGTCGTCGGACTCGACTGCGTTGCAGCCGTGTCCTTATGCCCACAGCCCACCGCAAAGACAGCCAGGCTAGCAACGATGCTGACCCCACGGACGCCTACATTTCCTGCCATGGCCGAGCCCCTCCCCACCAGCGATATACCAAGCCGCAGCAGACGAACCTCCCTCCACCAGGCAAACATATATTAGCCAAACGAAGTTAGTTGCGTACAGTTACGGCGCGACCATCCGGGGTTGATTTGCACTGGCAGCGACTGCCAGGGATGTACCCGCGCCGTCCGGATCGTCAACGGCAGTGGAAGTTTCACCATCGGGCTTGATAGCCGACCTCCTCAGGTGATTGGCCGAATCGCTGGTGCCGGCCGGCCCTAACCGGCAGGATGATGCCCAGCGTCCCCATCGTCGACCCGGGATGCGTCTGCGAGAACGATGCCCAAACGCTATGGGGTCAAAGACAAAGACGTCGTCGTCGCCCATATCCTCGACCTGCTTCTGAGTGGGCGGCTGCGATCCGGTGACCGGGTGGATCGCAACGACATCGCCGCCACGCTCGGCCTGAGCCGTGTCCCGATCCAGGAGGCACTGGGTCAGCTCGAGCACGACGGGATCCTGGTGACGCGCTACCACCGGGGAGCATTCGTGCAACATTTCGACGAAGCGACGTTGCGCGAGCATCACGAAGTGCACGGATTGCTGACCGGCGCGGTGTCCGCCCGCGCCGCCGCCGAACCCCGGCACAGCGTCCTCGACGATCTCGACCGCGCGATGGCGATGATGCGCAGCGCCGCCGGCCCCGGCGAATACCTGACCGGCGGGAAGATCTTTCGCGACATCCTCGTCGACGAATACGCCGGCCCAGGCTTGACCGCCGGTATCCGGGTGTCACGCAACCTCATGTCGCAAGCCTTCTGGGCCAGCTATCCAAGTGGTCCGGCCCAACTCCTGCCGCTTGCCGAGGTCGAGATCGCCGCGATCCGGCGGCGGGATCCGGCGGCGGCACGGCGGGTATGCATCGACCGGGCCGACCTGATGGCCGACGTCGTCATCACCGACCTGCAACACCGTGGTGTGTTCACCACAATGCACTCGTCTTGAGCGGTCCTCTGATCCGCCACACCGACGAATACCGCACAACGCCGAGGTTGACACGCGCGGACAGGTTAGACTAGCGAATTATGATTGAGGCCGAACCGCAGGTCACCGACCTGTCCGGGGACCTGCACCGGGTCCTCTCCAAGCTGTTTTCGGTCCTGCGCCGCAGCGATACCAAGCCGGGCACCGCCGGTGGCGACCTCACGCTGGCCCAACTGTCGATTCTGCTGACGCTCCTCGATCAAGGCCCGATCCGGATGACCGAGCTGGCTGCCCGTGAGCGTGTGCGCACCCCCACCACCACCGTCGCCATTCGTCGGCTCGAGAAACTGGGGCTGGTCAAGCGGTCCCGCGACCCCTCGGATCTGCGCGCCGTCCTCGTCGAGGTCACCCCGCAGGGTCTGGTTCAGCACCGCGAGGGCCTGGCCGCCCGCCGTTCACACCTGGCCGCCATGCTGTCCAAGCTCACCGATGAGGAGCGGGAGACGGTGGCCAAGGCCCTCGGCCCGCTCGAGCGTCTCGTCGAACAGGCGGAGGGTTAGTCAGCCGAGCCAGTCGAGGACGGCGGCCGCCGTCCAGGACTGCTGCATGCTGCCTAACGGCTCGCCGGTGAAAGGTTCGTAGTACTCGGCGAACGTGCCGTCGCTGGCCTGCCGAAGGCCTTCCCTGCGCAGCAACAGTGACCGCTCCGACCAACCTCGCCGGGCGAACGCCCAGGAGAACAACCAGGTCAGCACCGGCCACACCGGGCCACGCCAATATTCGCGCGAGCGGAAGTCCCGTGACACCGGTGACGTCGAGGGGATCACGGCGAACTTCAGGTCTGGATGCCCGCAGAACCGTGGCCCTTCCAGTATCCGCAGCAGCGCACGCTCGCGGTCGTGGGGCAGACCACCGCACAGCAGCGGGGCGAACTGCGCGGCGGTCTCGGTGGCAATCCACTTCCCGGATCGGACATCGAAATCTCTTGCAGCACCGGTTCTTTCGTCGGTCGTCTCGACAACACCGACGCGGAACCGATCCGCCCACGAGTACAGGTCCCGGACGTCGGCGTTGGGCCGCTTGTAGTCCTCACCGATATTGGCCAGTACATCACAGGCGAGCGAGAAGATAGCCGACACGAACACGTCCTCGACGACGAAGCTCATCACCTTCGGCAACAGAGCGTCGTCGTAGCGAACCGATTTCATCTCCTCCAGCAGCCACAGGTAGCGGTCGTACTCGACATCGGAGGGACGCTGGCTGGCGTCGGTGACGATGTGGTTGTCCTCGCGCTGGTACTCGGGCACCCTGCCGGGAATCACGTTGGCGTAAGCCGGATCCCAGCGAGGAGAGTTGTCCATACCGGACTCCCAGCCGTGATACACGGTGATCCGGCCGCGCTCGTTCTGATCCCGCGCCTCGGCCAGCCATCGATGCCAGCGCACCAGATCCGCCCAGCGCCGATCCAGAAACGCCTCGGCGACCGCCCGGGTCGAGCGGCCCCTGGTGCGGGCCCGGTCCAGGATGCGCTGCACGGCGATCGCGTGCACCGGGGGCTGGGTGATGCCTGAGGTGTGGCGGTTGCGGGGGGCGTTGGCTGCCAGCGCCGAGGTCGCCCAGCGGGCCGGCCCGGGGAAGTAGCCGTCGACCCCGTTGGCGAACACGATGTGCGGGATCATCCCGTTTGTCCACTGCGCCGACAGCAGGGTGTCGAGTTCGACAACGGCGCGTTCGACGCTCAGCGGGGCCAGGCCGACCGCCACGAATGCGGCATCCCAGCTCCACATGTGCGGGTACAGCAGCGGCGCCGCCGAGGTCATCACACCCAAGTCGTTGCCGCGCAAGAGGTAGGCCGCGCGGGCCGCCAGCTGCGTTGGTCCAAAGCTCGGGTCGAATGCCACACGTTCATTCTGCGACGCGCAGGGGCGAAACGCAGATCGGTAGGGTGACGAGCATGCAGGAACGCAGTGAACCGGGGGTGCGCACCGCGCTGATCACCGGGGCCGGGGGCGGTATCGGCTCGGCGATTGCCGAAGCGTTAGCCCCCACCCACACCTTGCTGCTGGCCGGGCGGCCGTCGAAGCGGCTCGACGCCATCGCCACCCGGCTCGGGGCCACGACCTGGCCGCTGGACCTGACCGACGAAGAGTCCATCGAGGCTGCCGCCGAACCGCTGGCCCAGCTGGACGTGCTGGTCCACAACGCCGGAGTGGCCTATCCGGGGCGCTTCGAGGAGTCGATCCCCGACCAGTGGCGGGCCAGTTTCGAGGTCAACGTGACCGGCGCCGTCGCACTCACCCTGGCGCTGCTGCCCGCCCTGCGGGCGGCCCGCGGGCACGTCGTGTTCATCAACTCCGGCGCCGGCCTGAACGTCTCGCCTGGGTTGGCGGCATACTCGGCGAGCAAGTTCGCCCAGCGCGCCTTCGCCGACTCGCTGCGCGCCGACGAGCCGGATCTGCGGGTCACCAGCGTGCACCCCGGCCGGGTGGACACCGAGATGCAGCGCGATCTGGTCGCCTACGAAGGCCGCCAGTACGACCCGGCGAACTTCCTCAAGGCCGACACCGTCGCGCGGATCGTCGCCGAGGTGATCGCCACCCCGCCCGACGCCCACACCCACCAGGTGGTGGTCCGGCCCCGCTGACGGGCGTGATTTGGGCGCGGTTTCCGCCGCTGTGCGACGGTTTGCGCGCCGAAATCCCTTAGACGACGAGGTTGACCAGCCGGCCCGGCACCACGATGACCTTCTTCGGGGTGGCCCCGGCCAAGAACGCCTGCACCTTCTCGTCGGCCAATGCGGCCTCCTCCAGGCGAGCCTTGTCGAGATCGGCGGCGACGGTGATGTGCCCGCGGACCTTCCCGTTGACCTGCACCGGATACTCGACGGTGTCGGTCACCAGATATTGCTCATCGGCCACCGGGAACGGCCCGTGCGCCAGTGACTCGGCGTGCCCCAGCCGCTGCCAGAGTTCCTCGGCCAGATGCGGGGCCAACGGACCCACCATCAGCACCAAGGGTTCCAGCGCCGCTCGAGCGGTGATGCCCTCCTTGGTGAGGTGGTTGGTGTACTCGATGAGCTTGGCGGCCGCGGTGTTGTTCCGCAGCCCGGCGTAGTCCTCGGACACCCCGGCGATCGTCCGGTGCAACGCTCGCAAGGTCTCTTCGTCGAGCGCCTCATGCTCGGAAACCCTTGCCTTGCCAGTGTTTTCGTCGATAACCAGGCGCCACACCCGCTGCAGGAACCGGTGCGCGCCGACAACGTCCTTGGTTGCCCACGGCCGCGACGCCTCCAACGGCCCCATCGACATCTCGTAGACCCGGAGCGTGTCGGCACCGTAGCTGTCGCAGATCTCATCCGGGGAGATCGAGTTCTTCAGACTCTTGCCGATCTTGCCGAACTCCTGGAAGACCTCTATCTCACCGTCGGCGCCGGGCAGGAAGAACTTGCCATCGCGCTCGACCACCTCGGCCGCAGCCACATAGGCGCCGCGCGAATCGGTGTAGGCAAAAGCCTGGATGTAACCCTGATTCACCAGCCGACGGTAGGGCTCGCGCGACGTCACATAGCCCAGGTCGAAGAGCACCTTGTGCCAGAACCGGGAATACAGCAGGTGCAGCACCGCGTGTTCGACGCCGCCGACGTAGAGGTCCACCCCGCCGGGGTCGGCCGGGCCGTGTTCGGCCGGGCGCGGACCCATCCAGTAGGCCTCGTTCTCCTTGGCGCAGAACGTATCAGCGTTGTAGGGGTCGGCGTAGCGCAGCTCGTACCACGAACTGCCGGCCCACTGCGGCATCACGTTGGTGTCCCGGGAGTACGGCTTGAGACCGTCGCCCAGATCCAGCTCGACATGCACCCAGTCGGTGGCCTTGTTCAGCGGTGGCGACGGCTCACTGGCGGCGTCGTCGGGGTCGAACATCACCGGCGAGTAGTCGGCGATGTCCGGCAACTCCACCGGCAACGCCGATTCCGGCAGCGGATGCGCTCGCCCGTCAGAGTCGTAGACGACGGGGAACGGCTCACCCCAATACCGCTGGCGCGCGAAAAGCCAGTCCCGCAGCTTGTATTCGACGCGGGTACGCCCGCGGCCGTCGGCTTCCAGCCGCGCGGTGATCGCCTTCTTGGCGTCCTCGACCGTCAGCCCGTCCAGATAGTCGGAGTTCACCAGGGCACCGTCTCCGGTGTAGGCGGCCGCCGAGATGTCCCCGCCGGAGATCACCTCGGTGATCGGCAGACCGAACTCGGCGGCGAACTCCCAGTCGCGCTGGTCGTGACCGGGGACGGCCATGATCGCACCGGTGCCGTAGCCGACCAGCACGTAGTCGGCGATGAAGATCGGAACCTGTTGTCCATTAGCTGGATTCGTCGCATAGACGCCGAGGAACACCCCGGTCTTGGTCTTGTTCTCCTGGCGCTCCAGGTCGGATTTCGCCGCGATCGAACGCCGGTAGGCGGCCACGGCCTCCGCCGGGGTCGAAGCCCCACCCGTCCACCGCGGGTCGACACCGTCGGGCCACTGGCCGGCCACCAGGGTGTCGACGAGTTCATGCTCGGGGGCCAGCACCAGATACGAAGCGCCGAACAGGGTATCCGGCCGGGTGGTGAACACCTCGATGTCGCTGCCGTCGGCATCGAACAACACCGACGCCCCCGTCGAGCGGCCGATCCAGTTGCGCTGCATGGCCTTGACCTTCTCCGGCCAGTCCAGCACCTCGAGATCCTCGAGCAACCGATCCGAGTAGGTGGTGATCCGCATCATCCACTGCCGCAACCGCTTACGGAACACCGGGAAGTTGCCCCGCTCGCTGCGGCCGTCCCCGGTGACCTCCTCGTTGGCCAGCACGGTGCCCAAGCCGGGGCACCAGTTCACCATCGAATCTGCCAGATAGACCAGCCGGTAGCTGTCTACGACGTCGGAGCGCTGCCCCGCAGACAGCTGTGACCAGTCCCTGCCGTCGTCGAGAACGCGTGCACCACTGTCGAATTCGCC
Source organism: Mycolicibacterium sp. CH28 (assembly GCF_004745805.1). GTDB lineage: Bacteria > Actinomycetota > Actinomycetes > Mycobacteriales > Mycobacteriaceae > Mycobacterium. The sequence continues at coordinate 183,491 of NZ_SRLQ01000018.1, forward strand.
GATCAGATCGGCGATGGGGCGAGCCTTGTTCAGCGCCGGGTCGAACCATGCGTTGTAGATCTTCAGGAAGATCCACTGGGTCCACTTGTAGAAGTCGACGTCGGTCGTCGAGAAACTGCGCCGCTGGTCGTGCCCCAGCCCCAGCCGGCCCAGCTGGCGCCGGAAATTGACGATGTTTGCCTCGGTACGCACCCGGGGGTGCGTGCCGGTCTGGATCGCATACTGCTCGGCGGGCAGGCCGAAGGCATCGAAGCCCAGGGCATGCAGGACGTTGCGGCCGGTCATCCGGAAATACCGCGCGTAGACGTCGGTGGCGATGTATCCGAGCGGGTGACCGACGTGCAGTCCCTCCCCCGACGGGTACGGGAACATGTCCTGAACGAACATCTTGTCTGCGGGAACCGCAGATCCGTCGGCGGGGGCGAGCGAGCCGACCGGGTTGGGCACGTTGAACGTCCCCCACTCCTGCCAGTTGTCCTGCCAGATCCGCTCGATCCGTCCCGCAAGTTCGGCGGTATAGCGGGCCCGCGGCAGGTCGGCGTCGGATTCAGCGTTGCCCTGCGCTGCGGCGGTCGGGGATTCGGTCACGCAGACAGGGTATAAGGGCCGATCGCGGCCCGCGCCCACCCGTTTGGCCACGGCCAACGACCCGCTGTGACTGCCGCGGGGCGCCGGCGCAGGTTGTGATCCTCGTCGCGCCCCCGGGCGCGGCTCTGTATCGGTTGCGTTGCAGTGCGGTCAGGGGTTGGTCCCAGCTCTGTTCCGGCCCTACCCGTAGGCCAAGCCCGGCGGTTACAGTCGGCCCCTGGCAAGGGGTCTCACCAGGCCCAACCGTGTCGAGAAGGACTACTGCGATGATCACGAATGCCCGTAACTGGCGGGTAGTCACAGCTGGTGTGGCCGCCGGTACGGCAGCTGTGCTCGGGTTCTCCGGCGCCAGCGCGTCGGCTGATCCGGCCCTTCCCCTCCCACCCGCTCCGGCTCCGGCCACCGTCACCCAGACCGTCACCGTCGCCCCCCAGGCAGCGTCGGCGTTGGCCGCTCCCGCCAGCGCTGCACCAGCGGCCGGCCAGGTGCCCGGCGCGTCGGCTGCCCCGACCGCGTTGGCGGTCGCCCCCGAAACCCTCACCCCAGCCGAGTCCGGCACACTCGCCGAGTACTTCAAGGACAAGGGCGTCACGATGGAGCCGCAGAAGGCGGCCGGCTTCACCGCCCTCAACATCGTGCTGCCGATGCCGCGCGGCTGGAGCGTCGTACCCGACCCCAACGTCCCCGACGCATTCACCGTCATCGCCGACCGCCTCGGCGGCGACGGGTTGTACACCTCCAACGCCCAGCTGAAGGTGTTCAAACTGGTCGGTCAGTTCGACCCCAAGGACGCCATCACCCACGGCTATGTCGACAGCCAGCAGCTGTTCAACTGGCAGTCCACTGACGCGTCGCTTGCCGACTTCGGCGGATTCCCGTCGTCGATCATCGAAGGCACCTACCGCGAGAACGACATGACGCTGAACACCAGTCGCCGGCACGTCATCGTCCAGTCCGGGCCCGACCGCTACCTGGTGTCGCTGTACGTGACCACCGCGGCCAACCAGGTGGTTGCCACCGCCGACGCCACCGACGCCATCGTCAACGGCTTCCGCGTCACCTCGCCCACGGCACCAGCGCCGGCAGTCCCGCCGGCCGCGGCACCGGTATCCGACGCGGCCGGCTCCCTGCCGGGCGCCGCCGCCCCGGTCGCTGCCCCCGTGGAGCCCGCTCCGCAGCGCTGAACCGGGGCTCGTATTCTGGGGCCCATGTTCTTTGGCGGCGTGGTGTGCCTCTGCCTGGCCGTACTGATCGGCGGCTCGGGCGTGTGGACCCTGACCCGCCCGACCGGCTCGGACGTCACCGGGCAGGTGTTGCGCGCGGTCGCCCCGACCCAGCTGGCCGCGGCCGTCATGCTGGCCGCCGGTGGCGTGGTCGCCCTGGTAGCGCAGCCGCGAATCGGGCTATTGGTGCTGGTGGTATGCGTGCTCGGCGCCGTGGGAACGGTGGCCACCGGCTCATGGCAGGCCGCTCGCTACGCCGCTCGCCGGCAAGCCGAAGCCAGCTGCGTGGGCAGCTGTGCCAGCTGCTCACTGTCCTGCAAGTGAGCCGCACTACGACGCGATGAAGCTGTCCCGGCTTCCCGTCGACACATTCCTGCTCCTGCTCGTCTCCGTCGTCGTCCTGGCTAGCCTGCTGCCGGCCCGCGGCGGGGCAGCCGACGTGCTCGCGGTGGCCACCAAGGCGGTCATCGCGCTGCTGTTCACGCTCTACGGCGCCCGCCTCTCGCCGCAGCAGGCCTGGGAAGGCGTGCGGCAGTGGAAGCTGCACCTGCTCGTGCTGGCCACCACGTTCGTGGTGTTCCCCCTGCTCGGCCTGGCCGCCCGGGTGCTGGTGCCGTCGGTGCTCACCGCCGACCTCTACACCGGGCTGCTGTTCCTGTGCCTGGTGCCCTCGACGGTGCAATCCTCGATCGCGTTCACCTCGATCGCGCGGGGGCATGTGTCGGCGGCGATCGTCAGCGCGTCGCTGTCGAACATCCTCGGGGTCCTAGTCACGCCACTGCTTGTGGTGGCCCTGATGCCGATCAGCGGGGCGCCGCGGATCGACGGCTCGGCGGTGCTCGACATCGTGATGCAGTTGCTGGTGCCGTTCGCCGTCGGCCAGGCGCTGCGCCCCTGGCTGGCCCCGTGGGTGGCCCGGCACGTGCTGCTGACGCGGGTCGTCGACCGCGGGTCGATCCTGCTGATCGTCTACGCGGCGTTCTCGGTGGGGATGACCGAACACATCTGGAGCAGTGTGCAGCCGTGGCGGGTGGCAGCGGTCGCGGCGGTCAGCGCGGTGTTGTTGGCCATCGTGCTGGCCGTCACCGCGATCACCGGGCGGCTGGCCAACCTGGACCGTGGCGACAAGATTGTGCTGCTGTTCTGCGGGTCGAAGAAAAGCCTCGCCTCCGGGCTACCGATGGCGCTGGTGTTGTTTCCCCATGGCGCAGCGGGCCTGATCATGTTGCCGCTGATGCTGTTTCACCAGATCCAGCTCTTCGTCTGCGCGGTGATCGCCAGCCGGCTGAGCCGCGCCGCCTAGTTGCGGCTGACGTCGATCGGGTGGGTGGCCAGCAGCGAAAGTGGCAGCGGCTGGCGGCGCAACACCCGCGCCCACAGGTCGACCCGGGGTTCCACCAGCACGTCGGAAGGCAACGCCGACAATACGATCCAGTCGTCGCGCTCGATCTCGCCCTCCAACTGGCCAATCGTCCAGCCCGAGTAGCCGGCGAAGATCCGCACCCCCTCGACGGCGGGCGCGATGACGTCGGGATCGGCATCGAGGTCGATCATCACCATGCGGCCCGCGACGTGGCGCAGCCCGGGCATGCCCTGCGGATCGGTACCCACCCGCAAGGTGCCCAGGCACAGCGCGGCGTCGCGTTTGACCGGGCCGCCGATGAACATCGTCTTCGGCTTGGACACCAGTTTGGCCCACTGCGGCAACACGTTGTAGACGGCGGTCTCGCTGGGACGGTTGAGCACAACACCCAACGTGCCGCCGTCGTTGTGCTCCACGACGTAGATCACGCTGCGCCGAAACGTCGGCTCCAACAGGTCGGTGTTGGCCAGCAACAACGTCCCAGCCCGCACCCGGTTCGCCGCGGGTGCGACGAAATCTTCGGGATCTTCCGGCTGTGCCACCTCACCATCATGGCATCACCAAGGCGTCACTGTGGTGAACGGGCGCGCGTGGACATTTGTACTGTTGGTCGGATGGTCGACGCCCGCGCAGCCGGTTCGCTATGGCGTTCGGTGCGCAGCCTGCCCGAGTTCTGGCGCTTGCTGGAGCTTCGGACGGCCAGCCAGTTCGGCGACGGCCTCTTCCAAGCCGGACTCGCCGGTGGGCTGTTGTTCAATCCGGAACGGGCGGCCGACCCGTGGGCGATCGCCGGGGCGTTCGCCGTGCTGTTCCTGCCCTACTCGATCGTGGGCCCGTTCGCCGGTGCGTTGCTGGACCGCTGGGATCGTCGTGCGGTGCTGGTCGGGGCCAACCTGGCGCGGCTGGTGCTGGTGATCGCCGTCGGGGTGGAGCTGGCCGTCGGGGCCAGCGATCTGGCCGTGCTGTGCGGCGCGCTGATCGTCAACGGGTTCAGCCGGTTCGTCACCTCCGGGCTGTCGGCGGCGCTGCCCCACGTCGTGCCGCGCGAGCAGGTCGTGACGATGAACTCGGTGGCCACCGCGACCGGGGCCACCGCAACCTTCCTTGGCGCCAACTTCATGCTGCTGCCGCGCTGGCTGTTCGGTTCCGGTGACACCGGCGCGGCGACCATCATCCTGCTGGTGGCCATCCCCGTCGGCACCGCGCTCGTGCTCTCGCTGCGGTTTCCCCGACACAAGCTGGGCCCCGACGACAGCGCCCGGGCCGTGCACGGTTCGGCGCTCTATGCCGTGGCCACCGGCTGGATCTACGGCGCCCGCACCGTGCTGAGTACCCCGAGCGTGGCCGCCACCCTGTCCGGGCTGGCCGCCCACCGCATGGTGTTCGGGATCAACACACTGCTGGTGCTGGTGATCGTGCGCCACACCGACACCGAGGCCGTCGTCGGGCTGGGCACCGCCATCGTGTTCGTCGCCGCCACCGGCGGCGGCTCATTCCTGGCCAACCTGCTCGCCCCGTGGGCCATCCTGCGGTGGGGGCGCTACGCGACGGCCAACGGCGCCCTGATCTTCGCCGCGGTGATCCAGCTGGCCGGCGCCACCCTACAACTGGCCGTAATGGTGACGTGCGGGTTCCTGCTGGGCCTGGCCGGCCAGATGGTCAAGCTGTGCGCCGACACCGCCATGCAGATCGACGTCGACGACGCGCTACGCGGCCACGTGTTCGCCGTGCAGGACTCGTTGTTCTGGGTGTCGTTCATCGCCGCGACCACCCTGGCCGCGGCGACAATGCCGGTCAACGGGCACTCTCCCGGCCTGGCGCTGGCTGGCTCGGCGATCTACCTGGCCGGGCTGGCGATGCACGCAATAGTGGGCCGGCGGCGGCCGATCGAAATCTAGAGTTGGCTCATGGCAATCGCCGACTCGATCATCGAAGACCTGGGCGCGGAGAGCGACGCGCTGGACGCCCTGGTCGGGCCGCTGGACCCGGCAGACTGGGCCCGGCCCACCCCGGCGCCGGGCTGGACCATCGCCCACCAGATCGCCCACCTGCTGTGGACCGACCAGGTGTCGTTGACCTCCATCGTCGACGAGGCCGCGTTCGCCGACCTGCTCGCCGCGGCGGCGGCCGACCCGTTCGACTTCGTGGACAAGGCGGCCGAAGAGGTTGCACTCACCCCACCCGACCAGCTGCTGGCCCGGTGGCGCCGGACCCGGGCAGACCTGCACACCGCACTGCGCTCCGTCGCCGAGGGACGCAAACTGCAGTGGTTCGGCCCGCCGATGAGCGCGGCGTCCATGGCGACCGCGCGGTTGATGGAGACCTGGGCGCACGGGCTGGACGTCGCCGACACCCTCGGCGTCGCGACAACGCCGTCGGCCCGGTTGAAGTCGATCGCACACCTGGGCGTGCGCACCCGCGACTTCGCGTTCAGCGCCCACGACCTGAACCCGCCCGCCGAGCCATTCCGGGTGGAGCTGGCCGCCCCCGACGGCAGCCTGTGGACGTGGGGACCCGAGGACGCCTCCCAACGCGTCACCGGGACCGCGGTGGACTTCTGCTACCTGGTCACCCAGCGCAGGCCACGTGCCGAGCTGGATGTGCGCGCGCAGGGAGCTGACGCCGAGCGATGGCTGCAGATCGCCCAGGCCTTCGCCGGCCCGCCGGGAGCGGGCCGGTGAGCCGCCCACGGCCCGGTCCTACGGCGCGCTGACCTCGTCGGCGGTGCCGTCCCCGTCGTCGTCGAGCAGCTTGATGTCCCACCGGCCATCCCCGTCGGTGTCGACGTAACCGGTGTCGAATCCGCCGTCCGCGCCGCTGCGCAGCGCACGGTCGGCCAACCCGTCGCGGTCGATGTCCACCAGGCGGTCGGCGCGGCCATCCGCGTCGACGTCGACGGGACCGGCCGCGGTGTGCTCGACCCCGTCGAGGCCGAACCACCGCAGTGGCCCACCCGAACCCGCGGTGGTCAGCGCCCAGGTCCCCGACCCGTCATCGGTGTAGACGCTTTCGGCGGTGCCGTCGTCGTCGAGGTCCAGGGCGGCGTGGTCGGCCAGACCGTCGCCGTCGAGATCGGTCAGCGTGTCGTCGAAGACACCGTCACCATCGATATCGAGCCGCACCGCATCGAGTTCGCCGTCCCCGTCGATGTCCACCTCGGGGCGCCCGCTGAATATCGCCGCCGTTCCGTCACCAGGTCCCAGGCAATAGTCCACAACTGATCAGACGCCGGGTTGGTCCTTCGCGTTCCGCTCATTCCACCAAGCCAACAATTCGGCGACGGCCTCGTCATGGCTGAGTGGGCCGCGGTCCAAGCGCAGTTCCTTGAGGAAGTTCCACGCCTGTCCGACCTGCGGTCCCGCCGGAATGTCGAGCAACCGCATGATCTCGTTGCCGTCCAGGTCCGGGCGCACCCGCGCCAGATCCTCCCGGGCCGACAGCTCGGCGATGCGCGCCTCGAGTTCGTCGTAGTTGGCCTGCAGCCGCGCCGCTCGACGCTTATTGCGGGTGGTGCAGTCGGCCCGCACCAGCTTGTGCAGCCTGGCCAGCAACGGACCGGCGTCGGCGACATAGCGGCGCACTGCCGAATCCGTCCACTTGCCGTCGCCGTACCCGTGGAAGCGCAGGTGCAGGTACACCAGCTGGGAGACATCGTCGACCATCTGCTTGGAGTACTTCAGCGCCCGCATCCGTTTGCGCACCATCTTGGCCCCGACCACCTCGTGGTGGTGGAAGCTGACTCCGCCGTCGGATTCATGCTTACGGGTGGCCGGCTTGCCGATGTCGTGCAGCAGCGCCGCCCAGCGCAACACCAGATCGGGCTGGTTGGGCTCCTCCAGCGCCATCGCCTGGCGCAGCACCGTCAGCGAATGCTGGTAGACGTCCTTGTGTTGGTGGTGTTCGTCGATGGCCATCTGCATGCCGCCGATCTCGGGTAACACCACGTCACCCATACCGGTCTGCACCATGAGGTCGAGCCCGGCGACCGGGTCGGCACCCAGCAGCATCTTGTCCAGCTCGACGGCCACCCGCTCGACGGTGATGCGTTCCAGCTGCGGCGCCATCTCGACGATCGCCTCGCGCACCCGCTCCGACACGGTGAAACCCAGCTGTGAGACGAACCGCGCCGCGCGCAGCATCCGCAGCGGGTCGTCGCCGAACGAAACCGACGGCGCGGCCGGGGTGTCGAGAAGCCGATTGCCCAGCGCCACCAACCCTCCGAGCGGATCGATGAAATCTCCAGGCCCGTCGGCGGTGATCCGCACCGCCATCGCGTTCACGGTGAAGTCGCGGCGCACCAGATCGTCTTCCAACCGCTCGCCGTAGAGCACCTGGGGGTTGCGCGACACCTGGTCGTAGCTGTCGGCCCGGAAAGTGGTGATCTCCAGGCGCTGGCCGGCCTTACCCGCCCCGACCGTGCCGAATTCGATTCCGGTGTCCCACAACGCGTCGGCCCACGATCGGACGATGCGCTGAACCTGCTCGGGGCGGGCGTCGGTGGTGAAATCCAGATCCGTGGTCAACCGGCCCAGAACGGCGTCGCGGACACTGCCGCCGACGAGATAGAGGTCGTGACCCGCCGCAGCGAACAACCCGCCGATCTCACGGAGCAGTTCGCCCTGCCGGTTGAGTTCGACGAGGGCTCGCGCGAGTAGCTCGACGTCCTGGGTGGGTTCGGACACGTGGCATGAGCCTAGTGGTCTCCTACCGGCGAGTGCGGGCGGGACGCCATCCCGTGCCAGCTACTATCGCTTGGGTGTCGGACGGCGAACAGGCCAAACCACGACGACGCCGGAGTCGGCGCCGTGGCCGTCGCGCTGCCGGTCCGCCGCAGCACGTCACACCGGACGCCAGCGCCGCGGAGACCCCCGATGCCAGCCGCCCCTCCCCCGCGCCCAGCGCCGATAACAACCAGCCCCGACCGGCCAAACCCAATCGGCCGCGCGCGCAGCGCCGCACCCCCGCGCGGCTGCGCACAGTCCACGAAACGTCGGCGGGTGGGCTCGTCATCGACGGCCTCGAAGGTCCGCGCGAAACTCAGGTCGCCGCGCTGATCGGCCGGGTCGACCGGCGCGGCCGAATGCTGTGGTCACTGCCCAAGGGGCATATCGAGCAGGGCGAGACCGCCGAAGAGACCGCGATCCGCGAGGTCGCCGAGGAGACCGGCATCCGAGGCCACGTCCTGGCCGCACTCGGCAGCATCGACTACTGGTTCGTCACCGAGGGCCGGCGCGTCCACAAGACCGTGCACCACTACCTCATGCGATTCTCCGGCGGCGAGCTCTGCGACGAAGACGTGGAGGTCACCGAGGTGGCCTGGGTGCCCGTGCACGAGCTGCCGAAGCGGTTGGCCTACGCCGACGAACGCCGGCTCGCCGAAGTCGCCGGGGAACTCATCGAACTACTACAGTCCGACGGCCCGGCGGCACTGCCGCCGTTGCCGCGGACGAACCCGCGCCGGCGCCCCCAAACGCACTCGCACACCCGTAACCGTCGCTCGGACGAGGCCGGGCCGCGTCAATCCGGTCCGCGGACGAACGGCTCCGGACCGGCGACGTGACCGTGCCGAAACGAGTCGGCGGTCCGCCCCGGATCATGTTGATCCTCGGTTTGCTCGCCCTACTCGCGCTACCTACCGCCGCCGTGCCCGCCGCCGCCGGCGAACCCGGGTCGACGGCGTTCCTGCAGGTTCGGCTCGACAGTGTCACACCCGACGCGATCACCACCACCAGCGAACCGACCGTCACCGTGACCGGCACCGTCACCAACGTCGGGGACCGTCCGGTCCACGATGTGGTCGCCCGCCTGGAACATGCCGCCGCGGTGACCTCATCGGCAGGTCTTCGCACCAACCTCGACGGCGCCAACGACCAGTACCAACCCGTCGGCGAGTTCACCAATGTCGCCACCGAGATCCAGCGCGGACAAGCCGTCGGGTTCAGCTTCAGCTATCCGATCCGCTCAGCCACCAGCCCGTCGCTCGGCATCGAGCGACCCGGGGTCTACCCACTGCTCGTCAACGTCAACGGCACACCGGATTACGGTGACGCCGCTCGCCTCGACGACGCCCGGTTCCTGCTGCCGGTCCTCGGTGTGCCACCCGACCCGGCCACCGCCTCCGGCGACGCCCTGACCGACGCAGTGCCGCCCGACACCACCAAACCGGTGGCGGTGACCATGCTGTGGCCGCTGGCCGACAAACCCCGCCTGGCGCCCGGCGTCCCCGGCGGCACCACACCGGTCAGGTTGATGAACGACGACCTCGCGGTGTCGCTGGCCCCCGGCGGCCGGCTGGAAACCCTACTGTCGGCGGTCGAATTCGCCACCAGCCCGGCCGTCGATCCCGGCGGGGAGGTCACCCGGTCACTGTGCCTGGCCGTCGACCCGGACCTGCTGGTGACCGTCAATGCAATGACCGCCGGCTACTCGGTCGCCGACGCCCCCAACGGATTGGGCAGCGCATCCCATCCCGGCACCGGACAGGCCGCCGCCCTGGCGTGGCTGGGCAGACTGCGTGCGCTGGCCGGCCGAATGTGTGTGGCGCCCACCCCATACGCGCAAGCCGACCTGGGCGCGCTGCGACGGGTCGGCGATGCGGGACTGAACGCGGCGGCGACCGCCGCTGCCGGCGAGATCGTCGACCAGATCCTGGGCATCACGTCCGTCCGGGGGGCCACCATCCTCGGTAACGGCCCGCTGACCCCTGAGGCTGTCGACCTGCTGAACACCCAGGGTCCGACGGTGGCGATCGCGGCCGCCGACTGTACCGCGCGGGATTCCTCGACCGGGGAGCCGATGATCGCCGACGTCACCCCGCGGCGGTTGTCGCCGCAGGTGGTGACCGCACCGTTCGACCCCGCCGTCGGGGCTGCGCTGGCCGCCGTCGGCACCGATCCCGACCTACCCACCTACATCGACTCCTCGCTGAGCGTGCCGCTGACCCACGATTCGTCGACCGCCCGCCGCCAGGACGCGGTCGGATCCATGCTGTGGCGGGCGTTGCAGCCAGACGCCCAGCCGCGCACCCAGATTCTGCTGCCGCCACTGAAATGGAGTCCCCAACCCGACGACGCCGCCGCGATGCTCACCGCGCTCGCCACCGCCATCCGCTCCGGGCTGGCCGTCCCCCGGCCCTTGGCTGCGGTGGTCACCGAATCAGCGACCGCGGCCGGCGGCCAGAATCCCGGCGCCGAGCTGCCGAGCCAAGCCCGGGGCCGGTTCAACGACGAGGTCGTCGGCACGATCAGCAACCAGGTGGGCCGGCTGTGGGGGCTGACCGCGGCGCTGACCACCGACCAGCGCACCGGCCTTACGGGTCAGCAGTACACCGCGCCACTCCGCGAGGACATGCTGCGGGCGCTGAGTCAGACCGAGCCGCCCGAGGTCCGCAACGACCTGGCCCGACAGCGGCTGGCCGCGGTCGGCGCGACGATCGACGACCTGTTCGGCGCGGTCACGATCGTCAACCCCGGCGGCTCGTACACGTTGGCCACCGAGCACAGCCCGCTGCCACTGGCGGTGCGCAACGACCTGGCCGTCCCGATCCGGGTGCGGCTGCAGGTCGATGCCCCACCCGGCATGACGGTCACCGACCTGGGCGACCAGGAGGTCCCGCCCGGCTATCTGCCGCTGCGCATTCCCATCGAGGTGCACTTCACCCAACGGGTCGCCGTCGACGTCACCCTGCGCACGCCCGACGGGCTGCAACTCGGCGAACCGGTGCGGCTGTCGGTGCATTCCAACGCCTACGGCAAGGTGCTGTTCGCGATCACCCTGGCCGGCGGCACAGTGCTTGCGCTGCTCGTCGGACGTCGGCTTTACCATCGCTTCCGGGGTCAGCCCGACCCGGCCGACCTCGACCGGCCACGCCGGGCCACCGCCCCCGGCGGTCCGGAATGAAAACCCCGCCACGCCGCCCGGACGCCTCCGTTCGGCCGGGTCCTGGCGTTCGCGCTGTCCGCACCGAGCTTTCCGACGCCGCTGTGGTCTCCCGGTCCTGGGGAATGGCGCTGGCCACCCTGGTCAGCCGGATCACCGGTTTCATCCGCATTGTGCTGCTGGCCGCCATCCTCGGCGCGGCTCTCTCGAGTGCGTTCACCGTCGCCAACCAGCTGCCCAATATGATCGCCGCGCTGGTGCTGGAGGCCACCTTCACCGCGATCTTCGTGCCCGTGCTGGCCCGCGCCGAGCGCGACGATCCCGACGGTGGCGAGGCCTTCGTGCGCCGACTGGTCACCCTGGCGACGGCACTTCTGCTGGTGGCCACCGTATTTTCGGTGGCCGCCGGCCCGCTGCTGGTTCGGCTGATGCTGGGTCAAGATCCGCAGGTGAACCAGCCGCTGACGACCGCGTTCGCGTATCTGCTTCTGCCACAGGTGATTTTCTATGGCCTGACGTCCGTGTTCATGGCGATCTTGAACAACCGCAACGTGTTCGGGCCGACAGCGTGGGCGCCGGTGGTCAACAACGTTGTCGCCATCGCGACCTTGGGCCTGTATTTACTTGTGCCGGGCGAGCTCTCAGTGAACCCCGTCGAGATGGGCAACGCCAAGCTGTTGGTGCTCGGCATCGGTACCACCCTCGGTGTGGTGGCCCAGGCGGCGGTGCTGCTGGTCGCGATCCGCGCCGAGCGAATCAGCCTGCGCCCGTTGTGGGGTATCGACGACCGGCTCAAGCGGTTCGGGGCGATGGCCGCCGCGATGGTCCTCTACGTCGTAATCAGCCAGGTCGGCCTGATCGTCGGCAACCAGATCGCCAGCACGGCGGCGGCATCCGGACCGGCGATCTACAACTACGCCTGGCTGGTGCTGCAACTCCCGTTCGGCATTATCGGGGTCACGGTGTTGACGGTGGTCATGCCGCGGCTGAGCCGCAATGCCGCCGCCGACAACACCCCCGCCGTGCTGGCCGACCTGTCCCTGGCCACCCGGTTGACGATGGTGACGCTGATCCCGATCGTCGCGCTGATGACCGTCGGTGGACCCGCGATAGGTAGCGCACTCTTCGCCTACGGAAAGTTCGGCGAGGTCGACGCCAACTACCTGGGCATGGCGATCGCCTTGTCGTCGTTCACGCTGATCCCCTACGCGCTGGTGCTGTTGCAGCTGCGGGTGTTCTACGCCCGCGAGCAACCCTGGATACCGATTTTGATCGTCATTGCGATCACCGGGGTGAAGATCGCGGCCTCACTGGTAGCCCCGCACCTCACCAATGACCGGGAGCTTGTCGCCGGATATCTGGGTCTGGCCAATGGGCTCGGGTTCGTGGCCGGAGCGGTGCTGGGCTATGTGCTGTTGCGTCGGGCGCTGAATCCACCGAAGGGCCGCCTGCTCGACCTCGAGGTGATCCGGACGATTCTGGTCACGACGGCGGCGTCCCTGCTGGCCGGTCTGATCGGATATGTCGTGGACCGGTTGTTGGGTCTAGGAGCGCTGAGCGAGCGCGCCGGCAGCGCCGGATCGCTGCTGCGGCTGCTGATCCTCACCGCGATCATGGTGCCGATCGTCGCCGGGGTGATGCTGACCGCCCGGGTGCCCGACGCCGTCGCCGCATGGGGCGCGATCAGGCGGCGCATCTCCCGGACCCCGCCGGTTGCCGTCACCCCCGTCGCCGCGCTCGACCGGCCTCGCGTCCAAACCGCGGTCACGTACCCTGAGCACAGAAATTCGTCCGGAGCAGGCCCGCGGGCCGTCCGGGATGACGCTTCGGCTGCCATCGCCGGAGCAGCGACGGGGAAAGGACCGGAGGTGGACGACCAGCCCTCGGGTACACCCGCTGCCGAGTCTCCCGGCGATGCGACCACGAAGATCCCGCATCAGGCCGCCGGTGACTTCCAGCCGGATGTGCTGGCCGAAGTTCATGCCGGCGCAACGCCGCCCCCGGCGGGCTGGAGCGAAGCGACCCGGGAAGAGACCCCGGCGGGCTGGAGCGAAGCGACCCGGGAAGAAGTCCCCGTCCTGTCGAGGCGGCCCGACGCCGAATTCGCCGGTGATCCCACCCGCGAGCCGATCGCGTTTGACCCGCCACGGGACCCGGCGACCGAATCCTCGCCGGTGCAGGGGGACGAGCCGCACCTCATCCCCGGCGCCAGCATCGCCGGCGGTCGCTACCGGCTGCTGGTGTGCCACGGCGGACCGCCCGGGCTGCAGTTCTGGCAGGCGCTCGACACCGCGCTGGACCGCCAGGTTGCACTGACGTTCATCGACCCCGACCGAACCATGTCCGGCGCGCAGGTGGACGAAATCCTGTCCCGCACAATGAAACTCAGCCATATCGAGCGGCCGGGTGTGGCTCGGGTGCTCGACGTCGCCAACACCGGCACTGGCGGCCTGGTGGTCTCCGAGTGGATCCGCGGCGGGTCACTGAAGGAAGTGGCCGACACCTCACCGTCCCCGATCGGCGGCGCACGCGCCGTCCAGTCGCTGGCGGCCGCCGCCGACGCCGCCCACTCCTCCGGCGTCGCGTTGTCCATCGACCACCCGAGCCGGGTGCGGGTCAGCATCGAGGGCGACGTCGCGCTGGCCTTCCCGGCCACGATGCCCGACGCCAGCCCCGAGAGTGACATCCGCGGCATCGGCGCCACCTTGTACGCCCTACTGGTCGACCGCTGGCCACTGCCCGAGGCCGGCGTGCCCAGCGGCCTGCAGCCGGCCGACACCGATCCGGCCGGTGAAGCACTCGAACCCCGCGCCGTCGACCGCAACATCCCGTTCCAGATCTCGGCGGCGGCCGCCCGATCGGTGCAAGCTGGTGGCGGGATTCGCACAGCTCCAACACTTTTGAACTTGTTGCAGCAGGCGACGGCGCTGGCTGACCGCACCGAATTGATCGATCCTGTCGAGCCCGTCGGTCCGGCCTCAGGCCGTCCGAGGGCTGACGAGGACCCTGGGGCCCACGCCCGGCGGCGGCGCAATCTGCTCATCGGCGTCGGGGTCGGCGGGGCCGTCCTCGTGGTGGCTCTGGTGGTGCTGGCCTCCGTGCTCAGCAGCATTTTCGGCGATGTCGGCGGTGGCCTCAAAGGTGACCAACTCGGCCTGAACCCGACGGCATCGCCGACAAGCTCGACACCGTCCGGCGATTCCGTGAAACCCGTTAAGGCAACGGTGTTTTCGCCGCAAGGCGGAGCGGACAACCCGGACAAGGCCGATCTCGCTCTCACCGGCGGGCCCGGTACGGGATGGGCTACCGACACCTACACCGACCCGAACCCGTTCCCGAACTTCAAGAACGGCGTTGGGCTGATGCTGCAACTGCCGCAGCCGACCACGGTCGGCAGCGTGTCGCTGACCGTGCCGAGCACCGGCACCCAGGTGCAGATCCGCTCGGCCACCACTGCCAATCCGGCCAGCCTCGATGACACCACCGCACTGACCCAGCCCACCGCCCTCAAGCCGGGCGCCAACACGATCGCGGTCAATGCCTCGGCGCCGACGTCGTACCTGGTGGTGTGGATTTCCACGATGGGAACCACGGACGGTAAGAACCGCACCGAGATCTCCGGGCTGACCGTCAAGGCCGCTTCCTAACAGGCAAGCTCGCGGGTGAAGTGCCCGCCGGCCCGGGTGTCAATACTGTCCGGGCCGTGCTCAGCTTCCTCGCCCCGGACGATCTCCGCAGCGACACCGAGCTGCTTGCCGCCCACGTGGCCGGCGATCCGCACGCGTTCACCAAGCTCTACCACCGGCACCACCGCCGGCTCTACCGGCTGGCGTGCCGGACAACGCACAGCCCTGAGGATGCCGCCGATGCGGTGCAGGACGCCATGCTGGCCGCCCACCGCGGCGCCGCCACCTTCCGCCACGATGCCGCGGTGAGCAGCTGGCTGCACCGCATCGTGGTCAACGCCTGTCTGGACCGGCTGCGCCGCGCCAGGACCCATCCCGCCGTCGGGCTGGCCGAGGCTGGCGCGGTCGATGATCGCACCGCGGAGGTGGAGACCGGGCTGCTGGTCAGGCGCGCGCTGATGCGGCTTCCGGTCGAACAGCGCGCGGCAGTGCTGGCGGTCGACATGCAGGGCTATTCGGTCGCCGATGCCGCCGCGCTGCTCGGTGTCGCCGAAGGCACCGTGAAGAGCCGCTGTGCCCGGGCCAGGGCCCGGTTGCGACGCGATCCGCTGTTGCAGCGATGAGGGGGCCCGCGCGGTCCTGTTAGCCCGGCACACTGGTCAGGTGGATCCCCGTCCCCCCGATACCGCCTCGCACACCGTCACACCGGTACCGGGACCCACTCGAGGCCCTGCCCACGCCTGGCGTCCATCGGCGCGCACCGGACGGCTGGCGGCCGCCGGGGTCGGCGGGCTGGCCGTCGTGGTGGCCATCGGGGTCGGTACGGCGGCGCTGTTGCACTCCTCGGGTCCCGCCGCCAGCACGCTGACGAGTGCGAGTCTGATCACGGTGACGCCGACGATGCCGCTGTCGGGGCGGGACCTGACCGCGCTGGTGGCCCGTAGCCCAGATTTCGGCGCGCTGGCCGATCCGAGGCGGCGGGCTGCATGCCTGAGCGGGCTGGGCTATTCCGGTTCCACGCAGGTCCTGGGCGCCCAACAGGTCCAGATCAACGGTCGGGCTGCCATCGTCCTGGTGCTGCAAGGTGAGCGGCCTGACGAGCTCGTCGCGGTGGCCGTCGCGACGAGCTGCAGTTCGGTTGACACCGGATTGATCGCGGACACCACCGTGCGCCGCCCATAGTTCACGGCGGGGAACAGCGCGGCCTACCCTGTTGTTTGACCAGGTGCCCATGAGGCACCCGCTTTGCAGGCTTCTCGCCTGCAGCACCGGGACCCGGAGCAGAAAGGCTGCAATGAGCGCCAACCATATTCATGACGTCATCGTCATCGGATCAGGCCCAGCCGGTTACACCGCGGCCATCTACGCCGCGCGGGCAGAGCTGAAGCCCTTGGTTTTCGAAGGTACCTCTTTCGGCGGCGCATTGATGACCACCACCGAGGTGGAGAACTTCCCCGGCTTCCGCTCGGGTATCACCGGTCCGGAGTTGATGGACGAGATGCGCGAGCAGGCGCTGCGCTTCGGTGCCGACCTGCGGATGGAAGACGTCGAAGAGGTCGCCCTGGACGGCCCGGTGAAGAAGGTAGTGACCGCCGAGGGTGAGACGCACCTGGCCCGGGCGGTCATCCTGGCGATGGGCGCCGCCGCGCGGTACCTGGGCGTGCCCGGTGAGCAGGAGCTGCTCGGCCGCGGCGTAAGTGCCTGCGCCACCTGTGACGGCTTCTTCTTCAAGGACCAGGACATCGCCGTCATCGGCGGCGGCGATTCGGCAATGGAGGAGGCCACCTTCCTGACCCGATTCGCCCGCAGCGTGACGCTGGTGCATCGCCGCGACGAGTTCCGCGCATCCAAGATCATGATCGAGCGGGCTCGCGCCAACGACAAGATCCGGTTCTTGACGAACACCACGGTCAGCGCCGTCGAGGGTGACACCACCGTCACCGGTCTGCGCGTGCGCAACGAGATCACCGGCGAAGAGTCGACCCTGGCCGTCACGGGTGTGTTCGTCGCCATCGGTCACGATCCGCGATCGGCTCTGGTGCGCGACGCCGTGGACCTCGACCCCGAGGGATACGTGCTGGTGCAGGGCCGCACCACGGCCACCTCGCTGGACGGTGTGTTCGCCGCCGGCGACCTGGTCGACCACACCTACCGCCAGGCCATCACCGCGGCGGGCATGGGCTGTTCGGCCGCGATCGATGCCGAGCGTTGGCTGGCCGACACGGCCTCTGACACGACTGAAACCACCCAGATGATTGGAGCACAGCAATGAGCGACGGCGGCGCGACCGTAACCGTTTCCGACGATTCCTTCGCCGAAGACGTTCTGGCCAGCAATACCCCTGTCTTGGTTGACTTTTGGGCAACCTGGTGCGGGCCGTGCCGGATGGTTGCCCCGGTGCTCGAGGAGATCGCCACCGAGAAGGCCGGCGCGCTTACGGTGGCCAAACTCGACGTCGACGCCAATCCGGCGACCGCCCGCGACTTCCAGGTGGTATCGATCCCGACACTCATCCTGTTCAAGGACGGCAAACCCGTGAAGCGCATCGTCGGCGCCAAGGGCAAGGCTGCCCTTCTGCGCGAGATTGGTGACGTCGTCTAGATCTGATCGTCGACGCGACCGTACCGAGACGATTCCGTTACCGGGGGCTTCGCCTGCCGTTTTTCGGAATGCGGCGGGGTTCTGCGAGAATGCTGCCTAGCCTGTGTGCAATTGTCAGCGCGTTCTAGTCAGCTGACCACGGTGTGATCGAAGGGCTCTGTATGTCGAATCTCAGCCACGGTGCCGGGAGCGACGCTTCTTGGCACCGCAACGGCCGAGGTGATGTGTTGCGCCGAGGTGACCGCAGCGCCGCCGTCGTCGAGATCAGGGCTTCGTTGGCCGCTCTGGGGCTGCTGGACAATCCGGACGAGGATTTCACCACCGGAAAGCACGTGGCCGCCGACGTGTTCGACGACGACCTCGACGACGCCGTACGGGCCTTCCAGCAGCGCCGTGGCCTACTCGTCGACGGCATCGTCGGTGAGGCCACCTACCGCGCCCTCAAAGAGGCCTCCTACCGGCTCGGTGCCCGCATTCTGGTGCATCAGTTCGGCGCCCCGATGTACGGCGATGACGTAGCGACGCTGCAGTCGAAGCTCCAGGAACTCGGGTTCTACACCGCCCTGGTGGACGGCTACTTCGGTCTGCAGACCCACAACGGGTTGATGTCCTACCAACGTGAGTATGGCCTGGCCGCGGACGGCATCTGTGGTCCAGAGACGTTGCGCTCCTTGTACTTTCTCGGTTCGCGGGTGACCGGCGGCTCGTTGCACGCGATCCGCGAAGAGGAGCTGGTGCGTCGCTCCGGACCTCGGCTGTCAGGGAAGCGGATCATCATCGATCCGGGCCGCGGCGGCAACGACCACGGTCTGATCACCAACGGTCCCGAGGGGCCGATCAGCGAAGCTGACATCTTGTGGGACTTGGCAAGTCGGCTCGAGGGCCGGATGGCTGCCATCGGAATGGAGACATTCCTATCCCGCGCGGTTAATCGCAGCCCCGCCGACGCCGAGCGCGCCACCATGGCCAATAGTGTCGGCGCCGATCTGATGATCAGCCTGCGGTGCGAAACCCAGCCCAGTCCGTCGGCCAGCGGTGTCGCCTCGTTCTACTTCGGCAGTTCGCACGGCTCGGTGTCGACGATCGGCCGCAATCTCGCTGACTTCATTCAGCGGGAAGTTGTGGCACGTACTGGTTTACGTGACTGCCGCACCCACGGCCGCACCTGGGATCTGCTGCGGCTCACCAGAATGCCTACCGTCCAGGTCGACGTCGGCTACATCACCAATCCGCGAGACCGCGGCATGCTGGTGACTCCCGCGACTCGTGACGCCATCGCCGAGGGAATCCTGGCCGCGGTCAAGCGCCTCTACCTGTTGGGCAAGAACGACCGGCCTACCGGTACTTTCACCTTCGCCGAGTTGCTCGCCCACGAGCTGTCGGTCGAGCAGGCCCGGCCCGCTCTCTAGATTTCTAGCTGCGAACGTCCACGCCGGCGCCGACCGGCTGTTGCAGCTGTGCGCTTTCCAGCAGCCGCTCCAATGCCGCTTCCACTTCGGCTTTCCAGCCGAGTCCTTTGTCGAGCTCCAACCGCAGCCGTGGGAAGTACCGGTGCGGGGCGACGACGGTGAAGCCGACGTCGAGTAGGAAGTCGGCATCGATCATGCACTGGTCGAAGGAGCAGTCTCCGAGCGCCTCGATCGCGGGGCGCATTTCGGGATCGACGGCGTCGGGGTCGAGCAGCTCGTTCGCTTCGACGGTGCGGCCGAATGCCTCCAGTGCGCGCACGCCGCGGCGGACGAGTTCACTGACCACGTGGCTCACGAGCGAGTGCGGCAATCCTTCGGCGTATGCCGGTTCGGTTCCCATGGAAGTCAGGAGGACGGCGTCGGCGCTGACCGGTCCGGTCGGGAATCGGTGCGCGCGCGGCACCGCGCGCGGCGGCGCATAGAGCACGTAGCCGAGGCAGGGCTCTTCGCTGTCAGGCTCGGTGTCACCGGCTGGCGCCGTGGTGGCCATCTGCCCGCACGACCCCCACTCCAGCATGACCATGGACAGCCATGCCTCCTTCTCGAACTCCGGATCGGGAAGGTAGTCGCCGCTGCCCAGCGTCGCGGGATCGACCTCCCAGAACACGCATTGGCGCGCGTGCTTCGGTAACTGCTCGAATGCCTCGAGTCGCAGCGGCATGATGCGAACGGACACTAGCCTCCCCGGCTTTCACGCGGTGCGGACATGCACAACAGCCCTTCCAGAATAGGAGAGCTGGCGGGCAACCTGCCAGTACCTATCGGGCAACTACGGCGACCACTCCCCCGCTGCGAGATCGGTTGGTGCACCGGCGGATTCCTCACTCGGAGTGCGAGACAGCGAAGTTTGGTGAGCGATGGCGTCACAGTGACGTAACTGGCCGGTATCGTCGTAACCGCGGCGTCAGCCCGCCGGCCGGTCCATCATGTCCACAATCCGCTGCAGATCGTCGACCGAGCCGAACTCGACGACGATCTTGCCTTTGCGCTTGCCGAGGCTCACCGTCACCCGCGTATCGAA
Source organism: Mycolicibacterium sp. CH28 (assembly GCF_004745805.1). Lineage (GTDB taxonomy): Bacteria > Actinomycetota > Actinomycetes > Mycobacteriales > Mycobacteriaceae > Mycobacterium. The sequence goes on from NZ_SRLQ01000018.1 coordinate 203,260, forward strand.
GGTGCCCGAGAGCCGTTCGGCGACATCCTGCAGCCCCGGCATCTGGATCGGCTTGCGCCGCGGCTGGTTGGGGGTCTTGGGGTCGGCTCGATTGGCCAGCGTCACCGCCTCCTCGGTCGCCCGGACCGACAGACCCTCGGCAATGATGCGCGCCGCCAGTTCCTCCTGAGCCTCCGGGCCCGCCTCCAAAGCCAGCAACGCGCGAGCATGCCCGGCCGACAGGACCCCGGCGGCGACCCGCCGCTGGACCGCGATCGGCAACCGGAGCAGCCGGATCATGTTGGTGATCACCGGACGGGACCGCCCGATCCGCGCGGCCAGTTCATCGTGGGTGACCTCGAACTCCTCCAGCAGTTGCTGGTAGGCCGCCGCCTCTTCGAGGGGATTCAGCTGAACGCGGTGGATGTTCTCCAGTAGCGCATCGCGCAACAGGTTGTCTTCGGCGGTCTCCCGCACGATCGCCGGGATGGTCGCCAGGCCGGCTTCTTGGGCAGCGCGCCAACGCCGCTCCCCCATCACCAGCTGATAGCGGATCGGTGCGCCACGTTCGGCATCCGGAACCGCCCGCACCACGATCGGCTGCATCAATCCGAACTCGCGGATCGAGTGCACCAGCTCGGCGAGTGCCTCCTCGTCGAACACCTGGCGCGGCTGGCGCGGGTTGGGCTCGATGATCGACGGGTCGATCTCGCGGTACACCGCCCCGACGGCGTCGGCGTCGATCCGCGTTCCACCGATCACCACGTCCGCCGCTGCCTCGCCCATCCGCGGACCGCCATCGGCCGGGCCAGTCGGGATCAGCGATGCCAGACCACGGCCGAGGCCGCCCTTGCCGCGACGCGATGCCTGTGTCATGACTGTGCCTCCACTGATGACTGGGTGGCCCGTTGTGCGAGTTCCCGGCTGGCGTCGAGATAGCTCAGGGCCCCGCGTGAGCCGGGGTCGTAATCGATGATCGTCATGCTGTATCCGGGTGCCTCGGACACCTTGACGCTACGCGGAATGACGGTGCGCAAAACCTTGTCGCCGAAAAATCGCCGCACCTCGGTCGAGACCTGATCGGCCAGTTTCGTCCGACCGTCATACATCGTGAGGATGACGGTGGACACCGTCAGCCGGGGATTCAGATGTGCCCGAACCATCTCGATATTGTTCATCAGCTGCGAGACACCCTCCAGGGCGTAGTACTCGCATTGAATCGGGATCAGCACCTCGGGCGCGGCCACCAGAGCGTTGATCGTCAATAGGCCCAGTGACGGCGGGCAGTCGATGAAGACATAGTCGAAGTCGGAGTCATCGAGTGACGCCAATGCCGTACGCAGCCGGTTCTCACGAGCCACCATGCTGACGAGTTCGATCTCGGCGCCGGCAAGGTCGATCGTCGCGGGCACACAGAACAACCGGTCGCTATGCGGGCTTTGACGGATCGCGGCCTGCAGTGGGATCTCGCCGAGCAGGACCTCATAGGACGACGGCGTGCCGGAGTGCCGGTCGGCGATCCCTAGCGCGGTGCTCGCGTTGCCCTGCGGATCGAGGTCGATCACGAGGGTCTTCAAACCTTGGACGGCAAGCGCGGCCGCGAGGTTGACCGCCGTGGTGGTCTTGCCGACGCCACCCTTCTGGTTCGCGACAGTGAAGACCCGGCGATGAGGCGGTCGCGGAAGCTGTCCGGCCACCGTATGGAGCACCTGCATCGCGCGCTTAGCGGCCGCCCCTATCGGGGTGTCGAATTCATCGGGTGTCTTCCATGTTTCACGTGAAACATCGGCACCACCCGCGGCTTGTCCTGTGCGTGCCCCCGCGGGATCCGAACTGGGTGGGACGGTCATAGTCCTCTTCTCTCCGACGTTCGCATGGGGCGTTTCCGGTTCGGGGCCCGCTCGCCCCGAACCGCGATCACCACGGTGACGGGCGGACTGGAATAGCTCACGCCACATCTCACCACCGTCACATCCGTTGCGCCTAACGACGCCATCCCGCGCCGCCCCTCGGCGACCTCTTCCTCGGCCCGTTCGCCCTTCATCGCCACCATGCGACCCCCGGGACGCAACAGCGGGAGACTCCACCGGGACAGCTTGTCCAGGGAAGCGACCGCGCGGGAGACCACGACATCCGCGTTGCCGGCACGCTCGCGAACCGCGGCCTCCTCGGCCCTACCGCGCAGCACCTCGATCGGGATCCCGAGTTCAGCAACGACCTCGGTGAGAAATTCTGTCCGTCGCAGCATCGGTTCTACCAACACCACCCGAACGTCGGGTCGGGCGATCGCGATGGGTACGCCCGGCAGCCCGGCGCCACTACCGATATCTACGACCCGCGCGTCAGCCTCGATCACTTCTGCGACCGCCACACTGTTGAGAATGTGGCGGTCCCACAGACGGTCCACCTCACGCGGGCCAATCAGCCCACGCTCGACACCCGGGCCGGCCAAGAAATCCGCGTACCGACGTGCGACTTCCAACCGTTCGCCGAAGACTGCCTCGGCGGCCGGCGGAGGCGGCGGTGCCGCGCCATGTTTCACGTGAAACATCCTCCGGTCATCTCCGAGCCGGACACCGAACTACATCGATGTAACTTCAGTCTTTCAACACCACAACACGACGCGAAGGCTCAACGCCCTCGCTCTCGCTGTGGACACCGTCGACCGCGGCAACGGCGTCATGCACAATCTTGCGCTCGAACGGAGTCATCGGCGCCAGCTCTTCACGACCGCCACTCTCCAGCACCCGCCGAGCCACTTTGTCACCCAAAGCGCTCAGCTCTTCACGACGCCCACGACGCCAGTTCGCCACGTCCAGCATCAGTCGGCTGCGCTCGCCGGTCTTCTGATGAACGGCCAAGCGGGTCAGCTCCTGCAGTGCGTCGAGCACCTCACCCTTGCGGCCGACCAGCTTCGCCAGATCGTCTCCGCCGTCGATGCTGACAATGGCACGGTTGCCCTCGACGTCGAGATCGATGTCGCCATCGAAATCGAGCAAGTCGAGCAGCTCCTCCAGGTAGTCGCCCGCGATCTCGCCCTCGGCAACCAGGCGGTCCTCCAAGTCGTCAGCCTTGCCAGCCGGGACGTCGGAGTCGGTCAGGTCCGCGGTGTCGGTATCAGCCATGTGTCTCTCCCTCTTCCACCGGAGCGTTCTCCGGTCAACGCTTACGTCTCTTGGGCCGGACTCCCGGCCGTGGCGCCTGGGTGGGCGCACTACCGTCAGCTGGTTTGGCCGCGGCGTCGTCCGTCTCGGTGGTGGGTGCGTCGGCCTCGTCGTCATCAGCCGTCACGCCGTTCGTCACCGCAGGCGTGCTCTTCTTCGGCTTCGTCGGCTTCACACCCGGCGCCGGAGCGTTCGCGGCCCGGCGGGCCACCGCCTCTTCCTTCTTGGCTTCTTCTTCCTTCTCGATCCTGCCGAACACGTAGTGCTGCTGACCGAAGGTCCAGATGTTGTTCGACACCCAGTAGATGATGATGGCGATCGGCAGGAACGGTCCGCCCACGACGACACCCAGTGGGAAGACGTAGAGCGCCAGCTTGTTCATCATCGCGGTCTGGGGGTTGGCCGCCGCTTCCGGACTCTGGCGCGCTACCGAGGCCCGGCTGTTGAAGTAAGTGGCCACACCGGCCAGCACCATCAGTGGCAGCGACACCGCGATCACGGCCGGCCGGCTGAATTCGGTGAAGGCGTCCAGACCCTTGGACTGAGTCATGAACGCACCGATCGGCGCCCCGAACAGATTTGCGTCCAGGAAATGCCCGACGTCGGTCGCGCTGAAGACGTAGTTACCCAGCGATCGGTTCAACTCCGGCGACAGGTGGGGCTGGCCGAAGCCGCCTTGAGTCCGGTTGAAGGACCGCAGCACGTGATAGAGACCGAGGAACACCGGAATCTGGGCAAGCATCGGAAGACACCCGAGAATCGGATTGAACCCGTGCTCGCGCTGCAGCTTCTGCATCTCCAGCGCCATCCGCTGGCGGTCCTTACCGTACTTCTTCTGCAGCGCCTTGATTTGAGGCTGAAGCTCCTGCATCTGGCGCGTGGTTCGGATCTGCCGAACGAACGGCTTGTATAGCAGCGCACGCAGGCTGAAGACCAGGAACATCACCGACAGCGCCCAGGCGAAGAAGTTCGACGGCCCCAGGATGGCGGCGAAGAGCTTGTACCAAACCCACATGATCGCCGACACCGGGTAATAGATGATGTCGAGGCTGAACCAATTAAACACGCGTGCTCCTGCCGTCGTATTCGACACTGGCCCCGGGCGCCTGCGGGCACCGCTCGGGTATCGGGTCCCATCCTCCCCGATGCCATGGTCCGCATTTCCCGAGTCGAATCAGGGTGAGCCAGCTCCCCCGGATCAGGCCGTACTCGGTGAGCGCGTCCACGGCGTACTGACTGCACGTGGGGGTGAATCGACAAGTCGGTAACCGCAGCGGCGACACGGTGTGCCGGTACAGCTCGATGAGGAAGATCAACCCACGAGCGGGAATCGACCGGCGGCTGTGTCCACTCACCGGCTCTTCTCCATCAACTCATGGGTACGCCGTAGACCCGTGCGCAACTGCTGCTCCAATCGCGCCGAGATCGCATGGCGGCTGCTCGGCAACGCGCGAATGACGATCCGTTCGTGCGGGTCCAGGTCCGGCAGGACGGTACGGGCGACGTGACGCAACCGCCGGGCTACTCGATGCCGTTGCACCGCGGTGCCAACAGACTTAGCGACAACCAGACCGATCCGTGGTCCGCCGTCCACATCACGACGTGCGTGCACGACGATGTCCGGCTGCGCCGCTCGTACCCCGTGCTTGACCGTGGCGCCGAACTCCGCAGACCGCGTCATCCGGTACTGGGCCGGCAGCACGCTGCGTGATCCTGTGGATCAGGCAGTCAGTGAACGACGACCCTTGCGGCGCCGGCCGGTCACGATCGCGCGCCCCGCACGCGTGCGCATGCGCAGCCGGAAACCATGAACCCGCGCCCGGCGCCGGTTGTTCGGCTGGAAGGTCCGCTTGCCCTTGGCCACGGCTGTCTCTCCTTGTTCCGTTTGGCAGTCCCGATCCGGTGACACGCGTGGTGTACCCGGACGAACGCAACTGCCGTTGGTAAGCTCTGGTCTCGCTCGAAACCGGCGCTGGCCCGGAAATCCCGGTCGCAGCCGTGCCGCCAACGTTCGGGCGACTGTTCGAGGGTACTGACGTCACTTCGCCTGGTCAAACCGCCTTGTATTGAGCGCCGATCTGCGAACCAATTTACTGGTGTCACAACTGTCACTCGGTGCAGGACAGAGCCGAAATCGTCGTGATCAGAATGTTGCAGAACGGTTGGCACTAGCCGGGAAAACTGTTAGCTTCTGCCAAAGCCGCTTCAGCCCGAAGCGGTACGCGATCAGAAGCGGGGGCACCGGCCGGCGGGACGATCCAGACAACATCGATTGACCGGATTACGTGCCAGCCCGACACCCAGCGCCGATATGCTGCGAGGCGAGGACAACAGTCCTGTCCACACCTGTGGATAACTATGTGGACAGATTTGTCGTCGTCTCTCTATTTGTTGCCGACCTGCGGACCAGGGGGATCTGTCGTTGACCGATGATCCCGGTTCAGCATTCGCCTCCGTATGGAGTTCCGTTGTCGCCGAGCTGAACGGAGACGGCGATCAGCAGTCCCGTCCCGGCAACGGGTCCGGCGCCGAATCGCCCCTGACACCGCAGCAAAGAGCCTGGTTAAAGCTGGTGCAGCCGCTCACAATCGCCGAAGGTTTCGCCCTTCTGTCGGTGCCGAGCAGCTTCGTCCAGAACGAGATCGAGCGTCATCTGCGCACCCAGATCGTCGATGCGCTGAGCCGTCGGCTCGGGCAGCGGGTGGAGCTCGGCGTGCGGATTGCCCCGCCGACCGTCGACGAGGACACCGACCCAGTGCCCCCCGATCCGAGCTCCCCGGACCACGATCTGGACGAAGTCGACGAGGACCGTGAGGCGCTCGCCAGTGCCCACGAGACTTGGCCGAGCTACTTCATCGAGCGACCGCGCAGCAGCACCTCTGCCGAAGCGCCTGGTACCAGCCTCAACCGCCGGTACACCTTCGACACGTTCGTTATCGGCGCCTCCAACCGGTTCGCCCACGCGGCCGCCCTGGCGATCGCCGAAGCACCCGCTCGGGCCTACAACCCCCTCTTCATCTGGGGTGAGTCCGGCCTGGGCAAGACCCACCTGCTGCACGCCGCCGGCAACTACGCCCAGCGTCTCTTTCCCGGCATGCGGGTGAAATACGTCTCCACCGAAGAGTTCACCAACGACTTCATCAACTCCCTTCGCGACGACCGCAAGGTCGCCTTCAAGCGCAGCTACCGCGAAATCGACGTGCTGCTCGTCGACGACATCCAGTTCATCGAGGGCAAGGAAGGCATTCAGGAAGAGTTCTTCCACACCTTCAACACCCTGCACAACGCCAACAAGCAGATCGTCATCTCCTCCGACCGGCCGCCCAAGCAGCTGGCCACCCTGGAGGACCGGCTGCGGACCCGCTTCGAGTGGGGGCTGATCACCGACGTTCAGCCTCCCGAACTGGAAACCCGCATCGCGATCCTGCGCAAAAAGGCACAGATGGATCGTCTCGACGTCCCCGACGACGTCCTGGAGCTCATCGCCAGCAGCATCGAGCGCAACATCCGCGAACTCGAGGGTGCGCTCATCCGGGTCACCGCTTTCGCCTCGTTGAACAAGACCCCCATCAACAAGGCACTTGCCGAGATCGTGCTGCGCGACCTCATCTCCGATGCCAGCACCATGCAGATCAGCACCGCGGCGATCATGGCCGCCACGGCCGAGTACTTCGACATCGGCGTGGAAGAGTTGCGCGGCCCCGGTAAGACCCGCGCCCTGGCCCAGTCCCGCCAGATCGCGATGTACCTGTGCCGCGAGCTCACCGACTTGTCGCTGCCCAAGATCGGTCAGGCATTCGGCCGAGATCACACGACAGTCATGTATGCCGAAAAGAAGATCCGGGGTGAAATGGCCCACCGGCGTGAGGTGTTCGATCACGTCAAGGAGCTCACCACCCGGATCCGCCAGCGTTCCAAGCGCTGAGATTCGCCCTTCTTTGGGCACGCGGCGAAAAAACTTTAGTAACACTCGTACCAGTGGCAACACTAAATCCCTGTGCACATCGCTGTGGACAACAGCCGTCAAACCGTCGCACCGACGGGGATGACAAACAACAACCTTCGGCTGTGCACACCGTCGCCGATGTTGGCATTCACCGATACACAGCCCATACACATCGGCTCACCACCTCCGAGCAGGCCGTCGGTGGAGTGCTCCACAGGTTGCACAGGCCCTATTACTATTGCGGTTATCTACCCTTAGATTTCATTTTTGAAGACAGGGTTGGGGACCAGCTCCTGCACAGGCGCCTTCGCCGCAGCTTGGCCGCGCCCTTGTCACCGCGATCGATTAGCTTTCAAGTTGGCGTCCGACGCTCTACGGTTGTTCTTCTGACTGCCGTTCTGCGGCTGTCGCTCACAGATCACGCTCGCCAGTGCCGCGGCACTGGACTGGACGCTGGTCGGAGTTGGTGCAGTGACGAAGGGACACTATGGACGTGGCGACAACGACGGTTGGCTCCGACTTGAAGTTCCGCCTGGTGCGGGAGGACTTCGCCGATGCGGTGGCCTGGGTTGCCCGTAATCTGCCGTCGAGGCCGACGGTGCCTGTCCTGGCGGGGGTGTTGCTCACCGGCACCGAGGACGGTCTGACGATTTCCGGTTTCGACTACGAAGTCTCGACCGAGGTTCAGGTTCCAGCCGAAATCGCTTCTCCGGGAAGTGTTTTGGTGTCGGGTCGGCTGCTTTCCGACATCACCAAGGCACTGCCGGCCAAGCCGGTTGACGTCACGGTGGAAGGGACCCGCGTCTCACTGACCTGCGGTAGTGCCCGGTTCTCCCTGCCCACCATGGCGGTGGAGGACTATCCCGCGCTGCCGGCATTGCCCGATGAGACCGGTGTGGTTTCCGCTGACCTGTTCGCCGAGGCAATCGGTCAGGTCGCAGTGGCCGCCGGTCGCGACGACACGCTGCCCATGCTGACCGGCATCCGGGTGGAGATCTCTGGCGAGGCAGTTGTTTTGGCAGCCACTGATCGGTTCCGCCTGGCGGTTCGGGAACTGACGTGGTCGACCGCCTCCCCCGACCTCGAGGCTGCGGTCCTGGTACCGGCCAAGACCTTGGCCGAGGCGGCCAAGGCCGGAACCTCCGGTGCCGAGGTGCACCTGGCATTGGGTGCCGGGACCTCGGTCGGCAAGGAGGGGCTGCTCGGAATTCGCAGCGGCGGGAAGCGCAGCACCACCCGTCTGCTCGACGCCGAGTTCCCGAAGTTCCGTCAGCTGCTGCCCAGCGAGCACACCGCGGTCGCGACGATCAGCGTGGCCGAGCTCACCGAAGCGATCAAACGTGTCGCCCTGGTCGCCGATCGCGGTGCCCAGGTCCGAATGGAGTTCAGCGACGGCGTGCTGAGGCTGTCGGCCGGGGCCGACGATGTGGGTCGAGCCGAGGAAGATCTACCGGTCGACTTCGCAGGCGAGCCGCTGACGATCGCGTTCAACCCGACCTACCTCACCGATGGACTGGGTTCGCTCCATTCGGACCGGGTGATGTTTGGCTTCACCACGCGGAGTCGGCCCGCGGTGCTTCGCCCGGCCAATACCGATGACCAGGTAGATGGCATCGGCCCGTTCCCGGCTGTTCAGACGGACTACGTATACCTGTTGATGCCGGTCCGGCTCCCAGGCTGACCGGGACAATCAACGAGAGGGGCACACATGCAGTTGGGTTTGGTCGGTCTGGGCAAGATGGGCTTCAACATGCGCCAGCGGCTGCGCGAGGGTGGACATGAGGTCATCGGCTACGACCCTCGCCCCGAGGTGAGCGATGTGCCGACCCTGGCCGCTTTGGCCGAGTCCCTGAGTGCCCCGCGGGTGGTGTGGGTGATGGTGCCCTCGGGCCCGATCACCAATGAGACCATCAGTTCGCTGGCCGAGGTTCTCAGTGCGGGTGACCTGGTTGTCGACGGTGGCAACTCCAAGTACACCGAAGACGCGCCGCACGCGGAATTGCTTGGTAAGAAGGGAATTTCGTTTGTCGACGCCGGCGTTTCGGGCGGCGTCTGGGGCCTGGAAGAGGGCTACGGCCTGATGGTCGGTGGCAGTGACGAGGATGTCGCGCGGGTGATGCCGATCTTCGACACGCTGCGACCGCCGGGGGATCTGGCCGACGGTTTCGTCCACGCCGGCCCGGTCGGTGCCGGCCACTACGCCAAAATGGTGCACAACGGCATCGAGTATGGGCTGATGATGGCGTATGCCGAAGGCTACGAACTGTTGGCCGCCGAACCATTGATCAAGGACACCCAGGCGGTCATCCAGGCCTGGACCAACGGCACCGTCGTACGGTCGTGGTTGCAGCAGCTGCTGGCCAAGGCGCTCAAGGAAGATCCCTCGTTCGACGCGATCTCGGGCTACACCGAGGATTCCGGTGAGGGTCGCTGGACCGTGGAAGAGGCCATCCGTCATCGCGTTCCGATGCCGGTGATCGCTGCTTCGCTGTTCGCGCGTTTCGCGTCACGCCAAGAGGATTCACCGTCGATGAAGGCGGTTTCGGCGCTGCGGAATCAGTTCGGCGGGCACGCGGTCAAGCGAGTCCCGCTGTCGGGATAGCGACGGTCGATGTTCGTTCGGAGCCTGGCGCTGCGTGACTTCCGATCTTGGGAGCACGTCGAGCTCGATTTGGCGCCCGGCCGGACGGTGTTCGTCGGTCCGAACGGTTACGGCAAGACGAATCTTGTTGAGGCACTGTGGTATTGCGCGACGCTGGGCTCGCATCGGGTGGCTACCGACGCACCACTGATTCGGGCCGGCGCCGAGCGCGCGGTCATCTCGACGATCGTGGTCAACGAAGGTCGGGAACTGGCGGTTGATATCGAGGTCGCTGCCGGCCGCGCGAACAAGGCGCGGTTGAACCGGTCCCCGGTGCGCAGTACCCGCGAGGTGCTCGGCGCAGTGCGTGCGGTGTTGTTCGCGCCCGAGGACTTGGCGTTGGTTCGCGGCGATCCCGGGGAGCGCCGCCGTTATCTCGATGAGCTGGCCACCGTGCGCCGACCGCGTATCGCCGCTATCCGAGCGGACTACGAAAAAGTGCTCAAACAACGTACCGCGTTGTTGAAATCTGCTGCGGGAGCGCGCTTTCGGGGAGACAGCAGTGTGCTGGACACCCTGGAGGTCTGGGACGGTCACTTGGCTGCGCACGGTGCAGAGCTGATGGCTGCGCGCATCGCACTGACGAATCTGCTGGCTCCGGAAGTCGAGAAGGCCTATCAGCTGTTGGCGCCCGCGTCGCGGCCGGCGGCGATCAGCTACCGCAGCAGTGTCTTGGAAGGTGGCGACACCGGCGAGGATGTCGAGTCGCTGCAGGCGGCATTGTTGGCCGGGCTGGCTCGGCGCCGTGACGTGGAGCTCGAGCGCGGTGTGTGTCTTGTCGGTCCGCACCGTGACGACCTGGAGTTGCGCCTGGGTGACCAGCCGGCCAAGGGTTTCGCCAGCCACGGAGAGTCGTGGTCGATGGCACTGGCGCTACGGCTGGCGTCCTATGAGTTGTTGCGCACCGAGGGCAGCGAACCGGTGCTGATCCTCGACGACGTGTTCGCCGAGTTGGACAATGCCCGCCGGCGTGCGTTGGCCGGGGTGGCCGCCGATGCGGAGCAGGTGTTGATCACCGCCGCGGTCGGCGAAGACATCCCCACCGACTGGGACGCGACCCGGATCGGGATTGCGCTGCGTGACGACGAGGGTGGCCGTATGTCGGTGTTGGTGTCATGACTGAACCCGACGACAAGGATTCCGGGGCCGGCCCGCCCGAGCACTTGGCGGACGTGCCCGGCATGGATTTGGTGCGTCGCGCGCTGGAGGAAGCGCGCGGCGCCGCCCGCAGCCAGGGCAAGGAGGTCGGCCGGGGCCGGCGATCACCAGGGGTCCGACGCACCACAGCGCGCGGAGGAAGAGCCTGGTCAGGGCCCGGACCGGATCGGCGCGATCCGCAGCCGCTGGGTACGGTCGCCAACGAACTGGCCAAAACTCGAGGCTGGACCCCGCGGGTAGCCGAGGGGACGGTGTTCGCGCAGTGGCCGACTGTGGTGGGCGAACAGATCGCCGAGCATGCCCAGCCGACCACTCTGCGCGAGGGTGTGCTCAGTGTGTCGGCCGAGTCAACGGCCTGGGCCACGCAGCTTCGGATGGTTCAGGCGCAGCTGCTGGCCAAGATCGCGACCGCGGTGGGCGACGGGGTGGTGACCTCGTTGAAGATCACCGGACCGGTCGCACCGTCCTGGCGTAAAGGGCCACTGCACATCTCCGGGCGTGGCCCGCGCGACACCTACGGCTGAAGGCCCCTACCACAGTCGGCTGACGGCCACGAGAACGTCGTCGACTTGTGTGTCGAGCGTCAAGACGTATGCCGATCCGAGAAATTCCGCGCACGGGTCAACTAGGTGTCTAGAAACGCCGCCACAGAATCAGTCCGAAGCGGACTAACCGCTAGACTGGTGCGAGAACCGCGCGCGATCGGCGAATTGTGCGCTTGCGAACCCCAAGGAGAGCGTTCCGCTAGTGGCTGCCAAAGAACAGTACGGTGCCGAGTCGATCAAAGTTCTCGAAGGCTTGGAGGCGGTCCGTAAACGCCCGGGCATGTACATCGGCTCGACCGGTGAACGAGGGCTGCACCATCTCGTTTGGGAGGTTGTGGACAACGCGGTCGACGAGGCGATGGCCGGTTTCGCAACCAAAGTCGACGTTCGCATCCTCGAAGACGGCGGCGTGCAGGTCACGGACGACGGCCGCGGTATCCCGGTGGCGATGCACTCCACCGGCATTCCCACCATCGACGTCGTCATGACCGTCCTGCACGCCGGCGGAAAGTTCGAAGAGGGTGCCTACCAGGTGTCCGGCGGTCTGCACGGCGTGGGCGTCTCGGTGGTGAACGCACTGTCGACTCGGCTGGAGGCCGACGTCCGCACCGGCGGCCACGAGTGGTTCCAGACCTATGACCGGTCGGTGCCGGGCACCCTTCGCCAGGGTGAGCCGACCAGGAAGACCGGGACCACCATCCGGTTCTGGGCTGATCCGGATATTTTCGAGACCACGACGTATGACTTCGAGACCATCGCCCGCCGCCTGCAGGAAATGGCCTTCCTGAACAAGGGTCTGACGATCGAGCTCACCGACGAGCGGGTCACCGCCGAACAGGTTGTCGACGAGGTGGTCAGCGATACGGCCGAAGCGCCGAAGTCGGCTGAGGAGAAGGCTGAGGCAGCCACCCAGCACAAGGTCAAGCACCGGGTGTTCCATTACCCGGGCGGGCTGGTGGACTTCGTGAAGCACATCAACCGCACCAAGAGCTCGATCCAGCCCAGCATCATTGACTTCGAGGGTAAGGGCCCGGGCCACGAGGTCGAGGTCGCGATGCAGTGGAACGCCGGCTATTCGGAGTCGGTGCACACGTTCGCCAACACGATCAACACCCATGAGGGTGGCACCCACGAAGAGGGCTTTCGTGCGGCGCTGACGACCGTGGTGAACAAGTACGCCAAGGACAAGAAGCTCCTCAAGGACAAGGATCCCAACCTCACCGGTGACGACATCCGCGAGGGCTTGGCCGCGGTGATCTCGGTGAAGGTCTCCCAGCCGCAGTTCGAGGGTCAGACCAAGACCAAGCTGGGCAACACCGAGGTGAAGTCCTTTGTGCAGAAGATCTGCAACGAACAGCTGACGCACTGGTTCGAGGCCAACCCGACCGAGGCGAAAACCGTTGTGAATAAGGCGGTTTCGTCAGCACAGGCTCGGATGGCCGCGCGCAAGGCGCGCGAGCTGGTGCGCCGCAAGAGCGCCACCGACATCGGCGGCTTGCCCGGCAAGCTCGCCGACTGCCGCTCCACCGACCCGAGCAAGTCGGAACTGTATGTGGTGGAGGGTGATTCCGCAGGCGGCTCGGCCAAGAGCGGTCGCGACTCGATGTTCCAAGCCATCCTGCCGTTGCGCGGCAAGATCATCAACGTCGAGAAGGCCCGTATCGACCGGGTCCTGAAGAACACCGAAGTCCAGGCCATCATCACCGCTCTGGGCACCGGCATCCACGACGAGTTCGACCTGGCCAAGCTGCGCTATCACAAGATCGTGCTAATGGCCGACGCCGACGTTGACGGGCAACACATTTCGACGCTGCTGCTGACGCTGTTGTTCCGCTTCATGAAGCCGCTGGTGGAAAACGGGCACATCTTCCTGGCGCAGCCGCCGCTGTACAAGCTGAAGTGGCAGCGTAGCGAGCCGGAATTCGCCTACTCCGACCGGGAGCGCGACGGCCTGCTCGAAGCGGGTAAGGCAGCCGGCAAGCGAATCAACGTGGACGACGGTATCCAGCGCTACAAGGGTCTGGGTGAGATGGACGCCAAGGAGCTGTGGGAAACCACCATGGACCCGTCGGTTCGGGTGCTGCGTCAGATCACGCTGGACGACGCCGCCGCGGCCGACGAGCTGTTTTCGATCCTGATGGGCGAAGACGTCGAGGCCCGCCGCAGCTTCATCACCCGAAACGCCAAAGACGTTCGCTTCCTGGATGTTTAACCCCGTCATAGGGACAAAAGAGGAATCACATGACTGATACCACTCTGCCGCCTGGCGAAGAAGCCGGCGACCGGATCGAACCGGTAGACATCCAGCAGGAGATGCAGCGCAGCTACATCGACTACGCGATGAGCGTCATCGTCGGGCGTGCGCTGCCCGAGGTGCGAGACGGCCTGAAGCCGGTGCACCGCCGTGTTCTCTACGCAATGTTCGACTCGGGGTTCCGGCCCGACCGTGGCCACGCGAAGTCCGCACGCTCGGTCGCCGAGACGATGGGTAACTATCACCCGCACGGTGACTCGTCGATCTACGACACCCTGGTGCGCATGGCGCAGCCGTGGTCGCTGCGCTACCCACTGGTCGACGGCCAGGGCAACTTCGGCTCACCGGGTAACGACCCAGCCGCCGCGATGCGCTACACCGAGGCCCGGCTTACCCCGCTGGCCATGGAGATGCTGCGTGAAATCGACGAGGAGACAGTCGATTTCATCCCGAACTATGACGGGCGCGTGCAGGAGCCCACGGTTCTGCCCAGCCGGTTCCCCAACCTGCTTGCCAACGGTTCGGGCGGTATCGCCGTCGGCATGGCCACCAACATCCCGCCGCATAACCTGCGCGAGTTGGCCGAGGCTGTCTACTGGTGCCTCGAGAACCACGAAGCCGACGAAGAGGCGACGCTGGCGGCCTGTCGCGAGCGGGTCAAGGGTCCCGACTTCCCCACCCACGGTCTGATCGTCGGATCTCAAGGAATCCACGACGCCTACACGACGGGTCGGGGATCGATCCGGATGCGCGGGGTCGTGGAAATCGAGGAGGACTCGCGCGGCCGCACGTCGATCGTGATCACCGAGTTGCCGTATCAGGTCAACCACGACAACTTCATCACCTCGATCGCCGAGCAGGTCCGCGACGGCAAGCTCGGCGGCATCTCCAACATCGAAGACCAGTCCAGTGACCGGGTCGGCTTGCGCATCGTCGTGGAGATCAAGCGCGACGCCGTGGCCAAGGTGGTGCTCAACAACCTCTACAAGCACACCCAGCTGCAGACCAGCTTCGGCGCCAACATGCTGTCGATCGTCGACGGCGTCCCCAGGACTCTTCGCCTGGATCAGATGATCCGCTACTACGTCGAGCACCAACTCGACGTGATCATCCGGCGCACCACCTACCGGCTACGCAAGGCCAACGAGCGGGCCCATATCCTGCGCGGCCTGGTCAAGGCTCTCGACGCGTTGGACGAGGTCATCGCTCTGATTCGAGCCTCGGAGAGCGCCGACGCCGCCCGGGTTGGCTTGATGGAACTGCTCGACGTCGACGAGATCCAGGCGCAGGCCATCCTCGATATGCAGCTGCGCCGGCTGGCCGCCCTCGAGCGCCAGCGCATCGTCGACGACCTCGCCAAGATCGAGGCCGAGATCGCCGACCTGGAAGACATCCTGGCCAAGCCGGAACGGCAGCGCGCGATCGTCCGCGACGAGCTCGCCGAGCTCGCCGAGAAGTACGGCGACGACCGGCGTACCCGAATCATCGCCTCCGACGGCGACGTCTCCGACGAGGACCTGATCGCCCGTGAGGACGTCGTCGTCACCATCACCGAGACTGGCTATGCCAAGCGCACCAAGACCGACCTGTACCGCAGCCAGAAGCGCGGCGGTAAGGGTGTGCAGGGTGCGGGGCTCAAGCAGGACGACATCGTGCGGCACTTCTTCGTCTGCTCGACGCACGACTGGATCCTGTTCTTCACCACGCAGGGCCGGGTGTACCGGGCCAAGGCCTACGAGCTGCCGGAGGCGTTGCGCACGGCGCGCGGCCAGCACGTGGCCAACCTGTTGGCGTTCCAACCCGAGGAGCGCATCGCCCAGGTCATCCAGATTAAGAGCTACGAAGACGCCCCGTATCTGGTGCTGGCCACCCGCAGCGGGCTGGTGAAGAAGTCCAAGCTGACCGACTTCGACTCCAACCGCTCCGGCGGCATCGTGGCGGTCAACCTGCGTGACGGTGACGAACTGGTCGGCGCAGTGCTGTGCTCCGCGGAAGACGACCTGCTGCTCGTCAGCGCCAACGGCCAGTCCATCCGGTTCTCGGCCACCGATGAGGCGCTGCGCCCGATGGGCCGGGCGACCTCCGGTGTGCAGGGCATGCGGTTCAACGCCGATGACCAGCTGCTGTCGCTCAACGTCGTCCGCGAGGGAACGTATCTGCTGGTGGCGACGTCCGGCGGCTACGCCAAGCGCACTGCCATCGAGGAGTACACGCCTCAGGGTCGTGGCGGAAAAGGCATCCTGACCATTCAATACGACCGCAGGCGTGGCAGTCTGGTGGGCGCATTGGTGGTCGATGAAGACAGTGAGTTGTATGCCATCACCTCGGGTGGCGGTGTGATCCGCACCGCCGCACGCCAGGTCCGCAAGGCCGGACGCCAGACCAAGGGCGTTCGCTTGATGAACCTGGGTGAGGGCGACACACTGTTAGCCATTGCCCGCAATGCTGAGGAGCAGGACGGCACGGACGAAGTGGCCGAGCTGGACCCTGAATCCGACGCGACGTAGCGCGGCGGGGCGACAGGTTAGGAGTGGCGGTGAGCGGACCGAACGAGCCGGGCCAACCCGGACCGGGCGAGGGCCTCGGTAACGGGAACGGCTCGGCCGAGCGGGCCGGTGTCCGACCCGGGCCGGCTGCCAACGGCGGATCCAGTGAAGTCCCGCCGTGGCAGCGTGGCGGCGCGCGGGCTCGGCAGGCCGGCGCACCACAACGACCGGCCGGTGACGGTCCCGCTCGGCAGGCGGGGCCCACGCAGAACATCGAGGCACGAGTGAACCGGTTCATCACCGGCTCCGCGGCGCCGGATTTGTCCGGGATGGGTGGACCACCACCACCGCCGTCGCTGCCGCCGCGACCGGAGCCCGACGCACCGGCGAATCGTCCGGAACCGCGGCCTGAGCCGCGACCTGAAACGCGGGCCGAGCGCACCGAGGTTGCCCGCCCGGAGGCCTACGCAAGCGAGCTGCCTGACCTGTCGGGACCCACCCCGCCCAAGCCGGTCACAGCGCCGCGCAAGTCGGTTCCCGAGCGGGCCGCCGACCAACCCGGCCGCGGAGCCGGCGCAGCCGCCCGTATCCAGGTCGCCGCCGGCCGTTCCCGTGGACCGGTGCGGGCCAACCTGCAGATCCGGCACATTGATCCGTGGAGCGCACTGAAGGTGTCGCTGCTGCTGTCGGTGTCGCTGTTCTTCGTGTGGATGATCGCGGTCGCATTCCTCTATCTGGTGCTCGGCGGCATGGGCGTGTGGAGCAAGCTCAACAGCAACGTCGGCGACCTGCTGACCGCGACGAGTGGTGGTGGCGGCGAGCTGGTATCCAGCGGCACGATCTTCGGCGGCGCGGCCCTGATCGGTCTGGTGAACATCGTGCTGCTGACCGCGATGGCCACCGTCGGTGCATTCATCTACAACCTGAGCACCGACATCGTCGGCGGCATCGAAGTCACCCTCGCCGACCGGGACTAGTACGCGGCGGTGACCCCTTGCGTCCCGGCTTCGGGAGCAATGGGGTCTTTGCCCGCCCTCGCGCGACAACAGCGCACGGTCGAGCGGCGTCGCTGTGAGGAGGGCCCCGCGGACATCGGTCGTGTCGGTGTGGACTGCCGAAAGCCGGCGGGAACCGGCGCGGTTTGGGTTCGGTGGCGTGGGTACGGTAATCTCGTCGCTCGGTCGTAATGCGATTACGGGCCTATAGCTCAGGTGGTTAGAGCGCTTCGCTGATAACGAAGAGGTCGGAGGTTCGAGTCCTCCTAGGCCCACGATGTCCTGGTCGACGGGAAGGGCGCCCGTGAGGATTGCGCTGCTGGTTGCGGTGCTCGCCGCGGTCGCGGCGCTGGTCCGAAATCGCCGTGGCGAAGTCTGGCACTCTCTCGACGACCGAGGCATTCGGACGGGGCCTTAGCTCAGTTGGTAGAGCGCTGCCTTTGCAAGGCAGATGTCAGGAGTTCGAATCTCCTAGGCTCCACAATCTTCCCGCCATCTCATTCCACCGCGAGCGTTTCAGCGGATAGGACGTTGCCGACGACGGCCTCTGCGAGCCGTCTGTCCCTTAGCTGAAAGATGGGCGTAACCGCGCGCTCTCGGGTTCGACACTTGGCGTTCGGCAGGCCGGGCGCAGACGCCCCAGGCCCCCCGATTCGACGTGTTGCGTTCGTCATTGTGTGATATTTCTCTGGTGGGATTTGCTGTGCACATCCGGGGAGGCGACGCGATGACGGCTGGATCGTTGCTGTATTCCACGGGCTGCACCCGGTGGTGCCCAGATACCCGGGTTGTCGCACGTGGCAGCGCCTGGACCGGCCGTCCCGGTGGTCGTGGATGAACGGCGACGACATTTCTGGGGCTCCGTCGTCGGGACCGCGGCGTCGCGGTCGCACGGCCAGCGGTCGGCATCGGCTTACCACCGGCACGGTTCGACCGGTAGAGGACGAGTTGGGCCGGTGGACGTTGGCACCGGTGAGTCGGTCGACACCGCATGTGGGTCGGGTGGGTGCGTTGGCCGTCGCACTCGGCGTCGGCGTCGTCATCGTCGGAGCGCCGGCCGTAGCGGCCGCCGACACTGGCACCGGAACTACGACGGGGTCACCCGGATCGGGCGGAACGGGTACTTCTGCCGCGCCGTCACACAAGCCGCGGTCGGCCCCGAGCGCCGGCGATGCCGGCGCTCCCCCCGCTGACTCCTCGGGCGCCAATACGCCCGCCGCCGACGCGCGCAGCGGCCGCGGGCCAACCACAGCGGGCAATGCGAACTCCAGCCCAGACACCGCGACGCCCAAGCGCCGCACGCCGGGCCGCAAGTCCACACCAAACCCGACCGCCCAGGCCGACACCGCCGCTCCATCGTCCGGCCCACAGCCGTCGGCTGACACGCCATCGTCGAATAGTGTTGTCGGACAGCTGGTATCGCCTCCAGACGGTAACCAAGACTCGGCTGGCAAGGCGGCACCCACGGAACACCAAACCGTAACCGCCACGGCGGGCACCGCTCGGCCGGCAGTGATGACGGCCGAGCCACACGGCGCGCTCTCAGGCACAACCGGCGGTCTGCCCGCATGGCTCGGCGGCAGCGATCCGAGCGCTCCCGTCGGGGAGCCGTTGGCGTGGGCGGCCCTGGCGGTCAGCAGGCGGGAACGGTCCCGCAGCACCGCGAGGACCCTGCCTGCGGCCGGCGTCACCACCGCGGAGCCGTCCGATCCTGCTACGCCCACGGGTGAACCGACGGCCAATCAGCTCGCTTCGGCGGCGACAGGACCGGCGGCTACCGACCCACTCGCCGAGTTCATCCGCATCTTCGTCGGAAACGGAACCGCCGACCACCCCAACGCGGGGATCCTATTCGGCAACGGCTACAGCTACACCAGCTACGGGGGTGCCTGCACCAGCGGTGCCTGCAACGGCGGCAGCGGCGGTCTGTTCGGAAACGGCGGCAACGGCTTCAACGGTGGCGACGGCGGCGCGGCCGGGTGGTTCGGCAACGGTGGCGACGGCGGAGCGGGCGTCGTCGGCATCAACAATGGTGCCGGCGGCAACGGCGGTCGCGGCGGGCTCTTCTTCGGCAACGGCGGTGCGGGCGGCAACGGGGCAGCGGCCGGTGCGAACGGCAGCGGTGGTCGCGGTGGCAACGGCGGGAACGCCGGCATGCTGTCGATCCGGGGTTCGGGTGGCGCCGGCGGTAACGGTGGGGCCGGCGGAACGGTCACTGGCAACGGTGGCAGTGGCGGTAACGGCGGTAACGGCGGCCTGCTCATGGGTAACGGCGGTGCCGGTGGCCGAGGCGGTGACGGCGCCGATGGTGGCGGCGCTGGCGGCGCTGGCGGCCGGGCGGCACTGCTGATCGGTAACGGCGGCAACGCCGGACTCGGAGGGCAATCGAGCCTCGATCCCGGCACCCGGGCGAGCAGCGGCGCGCCCGGCGCAGGTGGCCTGCTGTTCGGACAGGACGGAGCGGTGGCCGGATCGCTCGCCGCGGCATCGGTCGCCGCGCCGATCGAAGCGTTGGCGTTGGGAGGCTGCGGCTGGGACCCTGCCTGTTACGTCCTGCAAGAGGCCATGAAGCTGGCCCAGCCGCTCATCATCGACGGAATCGCGAGCCTGGTCACCGACTTCGATCCCTCGGCGGGGCCCGTCGCCCGGCTAATTGGGTCCGCGTTCTTCACCATCCTCGACGCGTTGATGTTCAACGACCTGGGGCTGCTGCCACAGACGGTTCAGGATCTGGCTACCAACACCCAGATGCTCACCTGGATCTCGTCGAAAGTCGCGGGCCTCGCGGCCTTGTCCGGCATGCCGGCCGACGTCCAGGCCACCATCGGCAATGCGGCCGCCTACTTCATCGAACAATCACTGGGCAGCTCGACCGTCGCAAACGCACTCACCCCGGTCTTCCAAGCAATCCCGCTGCCGACAAGCTTTCTGAACCTCGCCGACTGGCTCGCCCACTTCATTCTCAACGGGTTCAACTTCAAGCAAACCCTCCAGGACATGATCGGTAAGCCGGTCGAGGATGCGCTGGGGACCTTCTTCGCCAACACCGACGTCCAAGCGCAGTTCGGCACAGCGCTGACTGGCACCGTCAACGTCCTGATCGGCGCCTCCTCTCCGTCCTGGGCGACACCGGTCAGCTCGACGGCGCTGGCGACCTACCTCGGGCAGCTGGCCGCAGTCGCGTTGCTGGGCAAGGACAATCCTGGCGCACCTGGTGTGAGCACCCTGGTCACCAATGCCGTCGTGGCGCTGTTCTCATCGGCGGGCGGAGACGTGGCCAACGCGGTTGGAGCCGCGTACGCCACGTTCATGAGCCAACCCAATGTCAACAACATTCTGGCCAACGACGTAGCCAACTACCTGTTGAGCGTTGTCGACGGTACGCCGCTCCCGTCCCCGGTGGTTGACCCGACCGCGGTGCTCGCATCGGCCGCTAACACAACGGTTTCCGGGCTGGTCACTACGCTGCTGTCCAGCAGTAGCGTTACCCAGGCAGTGGGAACCTTTGTCACAAGCGTAATTTCGGGATTGGCCGCGAACGCAGCGATCCAAGACGTCGCAGATCAGAAGGTCGCCGCGATGGTGACCGCCCTGCTCGCCGCAAGTCCCATCGCAGGCCCGGTGGGCGTAGCCGCCGGTCAGGCGGTTTCGACGCTGTTGGCGAACTCGGTGGTTGGTGGTGAACTAGCCGCGGTGCTCGGCGGGGTGATACCTGGTTTGCTCGGCCAGTCGGGTGTTGTCGCGGCACTGGCCAACGCTGCCGGTCAGATTGCGGCCGCAGAAGTCAGCGGGACCGTATCGACTGTTCTGCCTGAAGTGCTTGCCGCCTTGCAGGCCAGTACCGACATCCAGAGTGCCGTGAAGGTGACTGTGACGTCCGCGGTGAGCGGGTTGCTCTCCGATGCTGCGGTGTGGCAGGCGTTCGATAGCGCTGTGTCGACGCTGGTGAGCCAACTTGTTGGTAATGCGGTGGTGCAGCAGTACGCCGGTGATCAGGTCGCTGCGTTGGTGGCGTCGTTGTTGGTGGGTAATCCGATCGCCTCGCCGGTGAGTGTGGCGGTGGGCCAGGCGGTTTCGACGCTGGTGGGGAATGCTGCGGTTGGTGGTGGGCTGGCTGCGTTGTTGGGTGCGGCGTTGCCGGTGGTGTTTGCGCAGTCGGGTGTGTCTGCGGCGTTGGCGGATGCGGCCGGGGTGATTGCGGCGGCGTTGGCGGCGGGTCGGGATTTGTCGTCGGTGTTGCCGTCGGTTGTTGCTGCGTTGCAGGCGAATTCCGATATTCAGGCCGCGGCTGGCACTGTCGCGACGATGGCGGTCAAGGCGATGCTCTCCGATGCTGCGGTGTGGCAGGCCGTCGGTAGCGCTGTGTCGACGCTGGTCAACCAGCTTGTTGGTAATGCGGTGGTGCAGCAGTACGCCGGTGATCAGGTCGCAGCGTTGGTGGCGTCGTTGTTGGTGGGTAATCCGATCGCTTCGCCGGTGAGTGTGGCGGTGGGTCAGGCTGTTTCGACGCTGGTGGGGAATGCTGCGGTTGGTGGTGGGCTGGCTGCGTTGTTGGGTGCGGCGTTGCCGGTGGTGTTTGCGCAGTCGGGTGTGTCTGCGGCGTTGGCGGATGCGGCGGGGGTGATTGCGGCGGCGTTGGCGGCGGGTCGGGATTTGTCGTCGGTGTTGCCGTCGGTTGTTGCTGCGTTGCAGGCGAATTCCGATATTCAGGCGGCGGCTGGCACTGTCGCGACGTTGGCGGTCAAGGCGATGCTCTCCGATGCTGGGGTGTGGCAGGCCGTCGGTAGCGCTGTGTCGACGTTGGTCAACCAGCTTGTTGGTAATGCGGTGGTGCAGCAGTACGCCGGTGATCAGGTCGCAGCGTTGGTGGCGTCGGCGCTATCCGGCAACCCCATCGCCGGCCCGGTGAGCCAAGCCCTCGGCCAAGCCGTGCAGACGTTGTTGACTGCACCCGGAATCAGCACCGGCCTGGCCGTGGTGATCGGTTCGGTTCTGCCGGAACTGTTCGCTCAGACCGGAGTGCCTGCGGCATTGGCAGATGCGGCCGGCCAGATCGCCGCCGCGCTGGTCGCCGGCAAAGACCTGTCCCCCGTGCTCTCCGAGGTGCTGGCCGCCCTGCACGCCAACCCGACGATCCTGGCGGCGTTGCGAACCACCATCGGCGCCACCCTCGACTTGGTCAACACCACCTTGCTGAGCATCCCGTCCGTTCAGCAGGCATTGGGTTCCACCGTCACGACATTGATCACCCAACTCGCGGGCAACCCCATCTTCAGGACGGCCATCGGCGACGAACTCGGGCCGCCCCTGGGCGGCGCCATCGCTGCCCTGCTGGCCAATTCGGCCGCCGTCGATGTATTGGCCGGCGGACTCGGCGGGGCGATCAGCCAGTTCCTGGCCTACCCAGGCTTCAACATCGCCCTCACCGGCGCCGTCGCTCAGTTCGCCGATGCTGTGCTAGACGGCACCCAGGTGTCCGCGGCACTGAAGGCCGCATTGCAAGCACTGCAGGCGAATCCGGAGTTCCAGGCGGCGATCAACGCCATCATCCCCAGCTCCATCCGAGAGATCCTGACCAACCCCGAGGTGCGCCAGGCGGCCGGCCTCGCAGCCGCACTTGTCGTCCTCAACGTCCTCAAAGACGCCGGCATCACCAACGCGTTCCTCGACGGAGTCGCTGCCCAGGTCACCAAGATCTCAGTCATTGCGCTACTGGCGAAGACGGCAATCGTGGATCTCGCCAATAAGATCGTCGTCGACATCTTCACCGGCACCTCGCTGAGCCAGGTGAAAGACATCCTGATCCACGCCGTTCTCCGGCAACCGGATGTCCAGATCGCCTTGGGTATGTCCGTCGGCCAGGGAATCGGATCCCTGTTCGGGGACAACATCTTTGGCCTCGTGATCGGCACAGCCGCCGGCTTGTCGTTGACGTTGACCCTCGGCATCATCGGCGGGCTGTCGGGGCTGTTCATGAACCCGACGGGCGGGACACACTTCCGGCCGGGGGTCGGCTGGCAGACCGGCAGCGTGTTGGCGCAGAGCGCGACCGCTCGCGACGGTCTGTACCTGTGTGAGGGGCGGCTCGTCTGCACCGTCACCGGGGCCCAACCAGGTCCTGTCGGCGTCACCGTGAGCCTCGATGCCGAGGCCGTTCACATCGGTCATACCGCGCGGACGCCGCTGACGGTTGCATTCACTTTCCGGCCCGAGTTCGCCGCCTAGCGAACTTTTTTCAGCACTCCACAACGTTGAGCGCCAAGCCGCCGAGGGCTGTCTCCTTGTACTTGTCGGCCATGTCAGCGCCGGTGTCGCGCATTGTCTTAATGGCGGTGTCCAGGCTGACGAAGTGGGTGCCGTCGCCGTGCATGGCCAGCCGGGCCGCGGTGATCGCCTTGACCGCGGCGACTGCGTTGCGTTCGATACAAGGGATCTGAACCAACCCGCGCACCGGATCGCAGGTCAGGCCGAGATTGTGCTCGATACCGATCTCCGCGGCGTTCTCCACCTGGGCCGGCGAGCCACCGAGTACTGCCGTCAACCCGGCGGCCGCCATGGAGCAGGCCGAGCCGACCTCGCCCTGACAGCCGACCTCCGCGCCGGAGATCGACGCATTCGCCTTGAACAGCAGGCCAATTGCAGCCGCGGTCAGCAGGAACCGCACGACGCCTTCGTCATCGGCTCCGGGAATGAACCGGGTGTAGTAGTGCAACACGGCCGGGATGACGCCGGCCGCCCCGTTGGTCGGCGCGGTCACGACGCGTCCGCCGGCGGCGTTCTCCTCGTTGACCGCCAGCGCATACACGGTCACCCAGTCCATGGCATAGAGCGGATCGTCGGGGTTGGCCTCCAGTTGGGCGGCCAGTTGCTCGGCGCGCCGCCGGACCCCCAGACCGCCCGGCAGTACCCCGCGGTGAGTCAGCCCGGCCGTGACGCACTCCTGCATCACCGACCAGATCCGCAGCAGCCCGTCGTGCAGATCGGGACGGCGGGCCAGTGCCCGTTCGTTGTCGGCCATCAGGGTGGCGATGCTGCAGCCGCGGTCGACCGCCAAGGCCACCAATTCCTTTGCCGTAGCGAAAGGATAGGGGACTTGGGCGGGACCGGCTGGCGGTGCACAGGCCTCGTCCTCGTCGACCACCGCGCCGCCGCCGATCGAGAAGTAGATCCGCCGCTCCAGCACCGCGCCGGTGGCATCGAGCGCCTCGAAGGCCATCCCGTTGCTGTGAAAGTCCAAGCGCTGCAGGCTCATCGACACATCAGACTCGATACGGAAGTCGACCATGTGGTCGCCGGCCAGCAGCAGCCGGCCGTCGTCGTGCACGGACTGCACCACATGGTCCACCCGGTCCGGGTCGACGGTCTCCGGGTCGGCACCGGTCAGTCCGAGGACGACCGCGCCGATGGTGCCGTGCCCGGTGCCGGTCGCTCCGAGCGAGCCGTACAGCTCGACTTGCACGCGATGTACCGCGTCGAGCACTCCTGATTCAGCGAGCCGGGCGGTGAACCGGGCGGCCGCGCGCATCGGCCCGACCGTGTGCGAACTCGACGGTCCGATTCCGATGGAGAAAAGGTCGAAAACGCTGACGGCCACGGTGTGGGCTACAGCTTGGGTGTGACCTCGACGCTGGGCGGCAGCGCAGAGGGTTCGGGCTGCGAGGACCGCCGTGCAATCGTCACGGCGACCACGCTCCCCGCCACCGCCGCCAGCCCCAGGAAGCCGAAGACGAACAGCCGGCGCCGGCGTCGCTGCGGGGATTTGCGGGCGTCCGCCAGGGCCTGCGGCAGCTCGGCTACGACCTGCTTGACCGCGGCGGCCTCTTTGGCGATGGCCTCCCGCGCGGCGGCGAACTCTTCTTGGGCGACCCGGGCTTCACGGGCGCGTCGGCGCATCCGGGCGGCCGCGGACTCCGCTGAATGCACGCTGATGCCGACCACACCGCGGGTGATGTCCACCGGACCAACGGCGGTGTAGTGCAGACCCCGAGTCAGCCGCTCGCGCGACGTGAGTTTGGGTTCGGTCTTGCGGCCCATGTGATCCTCCCTGCCCTGGCGGCTGTTCTTCGCCTCAACACTGCCACAGCAGCGCGGGGGGTGGCCGCGAGATGGGCCACACGACGGTGGTGGCACACTGGGATCCCGTGACGAGCTCCATTGCGACCGCGACAGCGACCCTGCACACCAACCGCGGCGACATCAAGATCGCCCTGTTCGGTAACCACGCCCCCAAGACCGTCGCCAACTTCGTCGGTCTGGCTCAGGGCACCAAGGAGTACTCCACGGAGAACGCCTCGGGCAGCACCTCCGGACCCTTCTACGACGGTGCGGTCTTCCACCGTGTCATCGACGGCTTCATGATCCAGGGCGGCGACCCGACCGGCACCGGCCGCGGGGGCCCGGGCTACAAGTTCGCCGACGAGTTCCACCCCGAGTTGCAGTTCGACAAGCCCTACCTGCTGGCGATGGCCAATGCCGGCCCAGGCACCAACGGCTCGCAGTTCTTCATCACCGTGGGCAAGACCCCGCACCTCAACCGGCGGCACACCATCTTCGGCGAGGTCGTCGACCCCGAGTCGCAGAAGGTGGTCGACGCCATCGCCACCACGGGCACCGACCGCAATGATCGGCCCACCGAGCCGGTCGTGATCGAGTCGATCACCATTTCCTGACTTCGCTTCGCACCGAGGCCGCCGTTGTTGTACGCGTTTCCCGAATAGGGGCGTCAACAACGGCGGTTTCGGCGCAATGGCGCGCTAGCCCGCGAAACCCGCCTCGGTCAGCGCGTCGAGCACGCTGAGCGGATCTGTCCCCAAGTCCCACCGGCTGAGCACGAGCAGCCGATCAGCGGTGGTCTCAATTTCCAGCAGCCGTACCTTGCGACCGATCCGCCGGAACTCGGTGATCCGGATCAGCGTGACGTCGGCCCGCTGCAGCGTCTGGGTGCGAAACCACCCTCGGTAGACCAGCCCGTCGGGCGTGATTGCCAGCCGCGGTCGCGCTCGCCATGATCCGATCGCGAAGGCGAACAGGCCGAGCGCAGCAAATCCGGTGAGGATGCGCCCGGGCGCATCTGTGACGACGGTCACACATGCGATAGCCATCAAACTGCCAGCGACGCCCAGACCTGCGATTGCCGCTGTCTTGGGGGCCCATTCAGTCTGCTGCATGGGATCCTCCGGTGCTCTCACCGTCGCCGATGGAGTTATCCACAGGTGCTATTAACAATGGGGATGAATCACACGCGTGTGATTGGATTACCAGAAGGTTGCCAGCCTCGAAACGCTGATTGCCCGGCACGGATCCAGTAGTGTGTTCGCGGCCGGTCAGCGCCACCGCATCGTCAGCAACAGGCCGGTGATCATGAAGCCAAACGCGATCGCGTAGTTCCACGGCCCCAGATTCGCCATCCACTGCAGCACGCTGGGCGTGTCGTACCCGGAGGCGGCCAGCTGGAAGACCAGCAGCCACGCGAGTCCGATCAGCATCAGGCTGATGAACAGCACGACGAACCACACGCTCGACGGCCCGGCCTTCACCTTGACCGGGGTACGGCTAACCGGTTTAACGGCGAAGTCGTTCTTCTTGCGAACCTTGGACTTGGGCATGGGTACCTTCGGGACGGGAATCGGTGCGACGATGGTGCGCAGATCGACTATGAGATTAACGCAGCGGCGACGCGACCAGACAATTCCGGCCCCAGCGACGACGGACGCGAGGCGTTCGCCGTGGCGATTCGGCGTCCCGGTGGTGTGCCTGCTGGCCGGGGTGCTGCTGGCCACCACGCACGGCGTGTCCGGCGGTGGTGAGATCCGCCGCAGCGACTCACCGCGGCTGGTCGACCTGGTGCACGAGGCCCAGAGCTCCGTGGACCGGCTCAGCGGGCAGCGGGACGCGCTGGCGGCACAGGTTGACTCCACCCACGGGGCCTCGGCCGGTACCGCACTGGCGGCGATGCTGGCCCGTGCCAATGAGCTGGCCGCCGACGCGGGACTGGATCCGGTCCATGGCCCCGGCCTGGTTGTGACCCTCTCTGACGCCCAGCGTGACGCCAATGGACGCTTCCCACGCGACGCCTCCCCCGACGATCTGGTGGTCCACCAACAAGACATCCAGGCGGTCCTCAACGCGCTGTGGAGTGCCGGTGCCGAGGCCATCCAGATGCAGGACCAGCGCATCATCGGTACCTCCGCGCCGCGCTGCGTGGGCAACACGCTGCTGCTCAACGGGCGCACCTACAGCCCGCCCTACACGATCACCGCGATCGGCGACGCGTCGGCGATGCAGGCGGCGTTGGCCGCCGCTCCCCTGGTGACGCTCTACAAGCAGTACGTGGTCCGGTTCGGGCTGGGCTACAGCGAGCAGGTCCGCGGCGACGTCACGGTCGCCGGGTACACCGAGCCGGTGCGGATGCGCTACGCCCAGCCGGCCGGTCCAGTCGGCTACTGATCTCATCGCCCCAGGTAATCTGACCTGGTGAAGGTCTTGGTCGTCGACAATTACGACAGCTTCGTGTTCAACCTCGTCCAGTATCTGGGCCAACTCGGGGTGGACGCGCAGGTCTGGCGCAATGACGATGCCCGTTTGGGCGGGGCGGCCGAGATCAACACGGTGGCAGCCGAGTTCGACGGTGTGTTGCTCAGCCCGGGCCCGGGCACCCCGGAACGGGCTGGAGCCTCGATCCCCCTGGTTCACGCCTGCGCGGCGACCGGCACACCGCTACTGGGAGTGTGCCTGGGGCACCAGGCCATCGGGGTGGCCTTCGGCGGAACCGTCGACCGTGCGCCCGAACTGTTGCACGGCAAGACCAGCACCGTGTATCACACGAATGTTGGTGTGCTGCAGGGTCTTCCGAATCCCTTCACCGCTACCCGCTACCACTCGCTGACCATCCTGCCCGAGACTGTCCCCGCCGAGCTCGAGGTGACCGCCCGCACCGAGGGCGGCGTCATCATGGCGGTGCGCCACGTCGAGCTGCCCATCCACGGCGTGCAGTTCCACCCGGAGTCGATCCTCACCGAGGGCGGCCACCGGGTGCTGGCCAACTGGCTCGGCTTCTGCGGCCAGGCTCCCGAGGAGACGCTGGTGCGCCGCCTCGAGCAGGAGGTCGCCGACACGGTGCGGCACGCCCTCGGCGAGCCGGTTCCGGCCGGGGAGTGAACTCGGTCAGCTATGACGCAAAGCTGATGGTGATCGGCTCACCGAACTTGATCGGTGTGTTCGGAGCCGGACTCTGGGTGACGACGGCGTTGGAGCGCTGACCACTGTTCTGCACGTCGGCACCCTTGTCGAGGGTGCCGGTCCAGCCGAGTCCCCGAAGCCGCGGCTCGGCATCGGTCCAGAACATGCCCCTGAGATCCGGCATGACGAACTGGTTGGCCTTCGACACCTGAATCTGGATCACGGTGTCCTGCGGCACGGTCTGCCCGCTGGGCGGATCGGTGCCCACCACCTGACCCGACGGCTGGGTGCTGTCGGTGGGAACCGGCAGGGTCTTCAGGAAGCCCGATGCCGTGAGAATCTGCTGAGCGACGTCGATGGTCTGTCCGGCGACCACCGGAACCTCGGCGGTCTGCGGCCCCGAGCCGACGACGATGGTGATCTCGTTGGTGATAGCCGAAGTCTGGTTGGCCGGTGGGACAGTGGACAGCACCTTGTCCTTCTGCTCCGGCGTTGAGGCCGAAGTGGTCTGCTTGAACTTGCCGAACCCGGCGTCGGTGAGCTTCTTGACGCAGTCGGCATAGCTCATGC
Source organism: Mycolicibacterium sp. CH28 (assembly GCF_004745805.1). GTDB lineage: Bacteria > Actinomycetota > Actinomycetes > Mycobacteriales > Mycobacteriaceae > Mycobacterium. Next base: position 232,176 of record NZ_SRLQ01000018.1, read on the forward strand.
CGGTGCTGCAGTCGGGCAGTTCACGCTGCTCAGGACCGGTCGAGACGTTGATGGTGATCTCGTCGCCGGCGCTGGCCGAGGTGTTGGCCGCAGGGTCGGTGTCGATGACCTTCTCCGGCGGGACGGTGTTGTCCGGCTTCTGCTGCGTGCGGATCTTGAAGCCCTTGTTCTGCAGCGCGGCGATCGCGTCGGCGGCGGCCTGCCCGCGCACGTCGGGTACTTGAACGTTGCGGGGGCTGCCGCTGACCATATTGATCGCGATGGTCACCACCACGGTCAGTACGGCCAGCACGGCGACGGCGATCAGCCAGCGCCCGATCGACCCGCCGGCGCGGTCGTTGTCCACGAAAGACCCCTGCCGGGGGATCTGCTCGGTGGAGTCGTGATGGGCTGGTGGCGGCGTGGCGTTGAGCAGCGAGGTGCGCTCGGCCGCACTGAACACCTTGGGAGCTTCGGGGGCGTCGCCGTTGTGCACCCGAACCAAGTCCGCGCGCATGTCCGCGGCGGTCTGGTAGCGGTTGTCGGGGTTCTTGGCCAGTGCCTTGAGGATGACGGCGTCCAGCTCGGGCGAGATGCCGGCATGTTTCTGCGACGGGGGGATCGGGTCTTCGCGGACGTGCTGGTAGGCGACGGCCACCGGGGAGTCCCCGACGAACGGCGGTTCACCGGTCACGAGCTCGTAGAGCACGCAGCCCAGCGAGTAGACATCGGAACGCGCGTCGACCGGCTCGCCGCGGGCTTGCTCCGGCGACAGGTACTGGGCGGTGCCGATCACCGCGGCGGTCTGGGTGACGCTGTTGCCGGCGTCGGCCAACGCCCGGGCGATGCCGAAGTCCATCACCTTCACCGCGCCGGTCTTGGAGATCATGATGTTGGCCGGTTTGACGTCGCGGTGGATGATGCCGTGCTGGTGGCTGAAGTTCAGGGCCTGGCAGGCGTCGGCGATGATCTCGATGGCCCGCCGGGGAGGCATCGGTCCGTCGGTGTGCACGATGTCGCGCAGCGTCACGCCGTCGACGTACTCCATGACGATGTAGGGCAGGGGCCCATTGGTCGTCTCCGCCTCGCCGGTGTCGTAGACCGCGACGATCGCCGGATGGTTCAGGGCCGCCGCGTTCTGCGCCTCCCGGCGAAACCGCAGATAGAAGCTGGGGTCGCGGGCCAGGTCGGCGCGCAGCACCTTGACCGCCACATCGCGGTGTAGCCGGGTGTCGCGAGCGAGGTGTACCTCCGACATACCGCCGAAGCCGAGGATTTCGCCGAGCTCATAGCGGTCGGATAGATGCTGCGGTGGGGTGCTCATCGCGGTGACTCGCGGTGTGGATGAGGCTCGGGCAGCGTGGGGATCGCCACGCTCAGGGCGGTGAACCGGATGGTCCCGATCTGATCGCCGGGATTGCCGGTGCCTGGGCCGTCCGTCCAACCCGTGGGGGCTGACTGGGCCGTCGGGGTGATGGTGTCGGTGACCGTCTGTTCGACGGGGGTGTTGTCCTTGCGATCACGGTCGGCCAGCACGATGAGAATCGCGCTGATGATCGCCAGGGCGCCCAGTACCCCGGCAGCCCACAGCAGGGCCCGCTGACCCGAGGAGAACGTGCGCCGAGGCGGAGGCGGACGGTGGCTGCCGGTGGTGGCGCGAGGTCGCATCCCGGTGGCCGGTGCCGGGACGGGCATGCGCGGTGAACTGCCCGGGATCGCGGCGGGGGTGGCGCGGATGGTCGGTGCGGAATTGGGGCGCGGGGGTCGGCGGCCGGCTCGCACCGCGGCCACCGCGTCGGCGAACTGCCCGCCGTTGCGGTAGCGCATGCCCGGGTTCTTGACCAGGGTGATCTCGATCAGCTCACGCACGTTCGGCGGGAGATCGGCCGGCAGTGGCGCCGGGGTCTCCTTGATGTGCTTCATCGCCACCGTCAACGCCCCGTCGCCGGTGAACGGGCGCTTACCCGAAACCGCTTCGTAGCCAACCACTCCCAGCGCGTAGACATCGCTGGCGGCGCTGGCGTCGTGTCCGAGCGCCTGCTCGGGTGCGATGTACTGGGCGGTGCCCATGACCATGCCGGTCTGGGTGACCGGGGCGGCGTCGACGGCCTTGGCGATGCCGAAGTCGGTGAGCTTCACCTGGCCGGCCGGGGTGATCAGAATGTTGCCGGGCTTGACGTCGCGGTGCACCAGTCCGGCGGAGTGGGCCACCTGCAGGGCGCGGCCGGTCTGCTCGAGCATGTCCAGCGCGTGCCGCAGCGACAACCGACCGGTGCGCTTGATCACCGAGTTCAGCGGTTCGCCGTTGACGAGTTCCATCACCAAGTAGGCGGTGCGGCCCTCGCCGTCCATGTCGGTCTCGCCGTAATCGTGAACGGCGGCGATACCGGGGTGGTTGAGCATGGCCACCGTGCGTGCCTCGGCGCGGAACCGTTCGACGAACTCGGGGTCGGAGGAGAACTCCTGCTTGAGCACCTTGACCGCGACGCGCCGGCCCAGCCGGCTGTCGACGGCCTCCCACACCTGGCCCATACCGCCGGTGGCGATCAGCCGCTGCAGGCGGTAGCGCCCCGACAGGGTCACTCCGACGCGGGGGCTCATTGCTTGCCTCGCTTCGCTCGCCTGCGCGGGCTCATTGCGCCCCCTGCAATGCCGCGGCGATGGTCGCTCGCCCGATCGGGGCGGCCAGTGCGCCGCCGGTCGCCGAAAGCCGGTCCCCGCCGTTCTCGACCAGCACCGCGACGGCGACCTTGGGGCTCTGCGCCGGCGCGAAGGCGATGTACCAGGCGTGCGGCGGGGTGTTACGCGGGTCGGTACCGTGCTCGGCGGTGCCCGTCTTGGATGCGATCTGCACGCCGGGGATCGCCCCTTTCTGCTGGGTCATCTGTTCGGCGCCGACCATCAAATCTGTTAGCTTAGCCGCGACCTGTGCCGAGACTGCACGCCGCTCTTCTTGCGGTGCGGTCGTGCTGATGTTGGACAGGTCCGGTCCTTTGAGACTGTCCACCAGGTAGGGCTGCATCATCACGCCGGAGTTGGCGATCGCCGCCGCCACCGACGCGTTCTGCAAAGGTGTCACCGCCACGTCCTTCTGACCCATACTCGACATCCCCAGCGCCGCGGAGTCAGTGATCGGGCCGATGGTGGACTCGGCGACCTCCAACGGGATCTGCGGCGGTGGGCTGTCGAACCCGAACGCCTGCGCCGTGTTGCGCAACGCGTCGACACCAACCCGGATACCCAGTTCGACGAAGGCAGTGTTGCAGGATCGGGCGAACGCGTCACGCAGCGAGGCCGTCGGGCCGTTGCCGCAGGGGGTGTGGCCGTAATTCTCCAAGGTGGCGGTGCTGTTGGGCAGTTGGATCTGGGGCGCGGCGGTCAGCTGGTCGGTATCGGTAATGCCCGCCTGCAGCGCCGCGGCGGTGGTGATCACCTTGAACGTCGAGCCGGGCGGGAACGTCTCGGCAATCGCCCGGTTGGTCAACGGCGAGCTCGGGTCGTCGCGCAGCTGCTGCCATGCTGTGCCCTGCTCATCGGTGTCGTGGGTGGCCAGCAGGTTGGGGTCGTACGACGGTGAGGACACCATCGCCAGGATCTTGCCGGTGGACGGTTCCAGCGCCACCACCGAGCCCTTGCATCCGCCGTTGCAGCCCTGCTGCAGGGCGTCCCAGGCGGCCTGTTGGATGCGCGGCACGATGGTGGTGTCGACGTTGCCGCCGCGCGGGTCGCGACCGGTGAAGAAGTCGGCCAGCCGCCGCCCGAACAGCCGCTGGTCCGAGCCGTTGAGGATGCCGTCTTCGGCGCGCTCCAGTCCGGTGCTGGAGTAGCGCAGCGAGTAGAAGCCGGTGATCGGCGCGTACACGAACGGATTCGGGTACACCCGCAAGAACCGGTAGTGGCCGTTGGTGGACACCGAATAGGCCAGCAGCTGCCCGCCTGCGGTGATCTGGCCGCGCTGGCGGGAGTATTCGTCGAGCAGCACCCGCTGGTTGCGCGGATCGGCGCGCAGACCGTCGGCGCGGAACACCTGGGTGACCGTGGCGTTGATCAGCAGCAGCACGACCAACGCCATGATCATCACCGAGATGCGGCGCAGTGAGGCGTTCATATCCGCTCGATCACCTCCGTGGCCGAAGCCGCGATGGGGGCGTGCGGGTTGTTCATGATGGGTCGCCGCGCGGCGTGGGAGATCTTGACCAGGATCGCCAGCAGCAGATAGTTGGCGACCAGCGACGAGCCGCCGTAGGACATCCACGGGGTGGTCAGGCCGGTCAGCGGGATCAGTCCGGTGACGCCGCCGACGACGATGAACAACTGGATTGCCAGGGTGGAGGCCAGCCCGGCGGCCAGCAGCTTGCCGAAGCTGTCCCGCACGGCGATCGCGGTGCGCAGTCCGCGCACGATCACGATGGTGTAGAGCATCAGGACCCCGGCCAGGCCGACCAGCCCCAGCTCCTCACCGATCGCGGCGATGATGAAGTCCGTGGAAGCGGCCGGCACGGTGCCCGGTTGGCCGTTGCCCAAGCCGGTGCCGAAGATGCCGCCGGTGGCAAAGCTGAACTGCGACTGCACCATCTGGTAGCCGGCGCCTTCGGGGTCGGCGAACGGGTCCAGCCACGTCTCCACCCGCACGCGAACATGGCCGAACAGGTAGTAGGCCACCACGCTGCCCGCGGTGAACAGGGCCAGCCCGATCACCACCCAGCTCAGCCGATCGGTGGCGATATAGACGATCACCAGGAACGAGGCGTACAGCAGCAGTGAGGTGCCCAGGTCCGTCTCGAACACCATGACGCCGACGGAGATGATCCAGGCCGCCAGCAGTGGTGCCAGGTCGCGCGGGCGGGGCAGGTCCATGCCAAGGAAGTGCTTACCGGCGCTGGTGAACAGGTTGCGCTTGGCCACCAGCACGGCCGCGAAGAAGATCAGCAGCAGAATCTTGGAGAACTCGGCGGGCTGAATACTGAAGCCCGGCAGGCGAATCCAGATCTTCGCGCCGTTGGTTTCGGAAAAGTGCGCCGGCAGCAGTGCGGGGATGGCAAGCAGCACCAGGCCGACCAGCCCGCAGGTGTAGCCGTAGCGGGCCAGGATCCGGTGGTCCTTGAGGAAGATCACCACCAGGGAGAAGCCGACGACACCGAGCAGGGTCCACAGCATCTGCTGTTGGTCGCTGGGTCCTTGGGTTGCGTTCAGCGCACCGTTGACCAGGTCGAGACGGTGGATCATCACCAGGCCAAGCCCGTTGAGCAACGCGACAACCGGCAGCAGCACCGGGTCGGCGTAGGGCGCGAAGCGGCGGATGGCCAGGTGGGCGCAGACGAACAGGGTGAGGAAGGCCAGCGTGGAGCTGGCCAGGTCCCAGCTGATGCCTTGCTCCTGGTTGGCCTCCACGATCATCAGCGCGACGACGGTGATCAACGTGGCGAAACACAGCAGCGCCAACTCGGCGTTGCGCCGGGTCGGCATCGCGGGGACCAGCGTGACCGGCGCTTGCGGTTGAGTGCTCATGCCGCCGCCCGGCAGTCGGTGCCCGGTTTCTGCGGGGGCGCCGGCAGTTGGGTCACCGTCGGCAGGGGGCTGGGCGTAACTGTGGGTGTCCCGGAAGTGGTTGTGGCGCTGCCACTTTGATCCGATGACGGTGACGGTGACGGTGACGTCGCGCTCGGGGTCGCGGACGGCGGCGTCGTCGGGATCGGTGACGCGGATGACGCGGGCGGCGGGGTCGACGGTCGTGGCGCGGACGTCGGCGCCGGCCCTGGCGCGGGGGGCGCGCTCGGAGCCGGCGTCGGGATGGCGACCGGTGTCGGTGTCGGTGTGCTGGTCGGCGGCGGGGCGCACGGCGGGAGCAGCGAGCTGTGGGCCAGTTCGCGCAGCTGCCCGATGGCGTTGTCCAATGATCCGGCAGGCAGCCCGGCCGACACCTGGGCGCGTTCGGAGGGGCGCAGGTCCTGCAGCCGCATCAGCTGGCAACTCAGCGAATTGGCGGCCTGCCCGTAGCTGATCTGAGAGAGCTCGTTGCGGTCGTTGAGGCAGCCCAGCAGATACGGCTCCTGCAGCGGATAACCGAGGATCGAGCCCTCGATGCCGCGCATGATCGCCACCGTGCCGTTGTAGGCGCTGACGTAGTAGTTGCTGCGGACGATCTGGCGGCCCACCGCCAGCCCGACCAACGCCAGCAGCACCACCAGCGCAGCGGCGATGATCATCCGCCTGCGGGAGCGCGGCTTGGGTGGGGGCTCGGGCTCGGGAACCACTCGTTTGACGGCCACCGGGCGCGGCGCGATGGCCGAGGCCCGGCCCGCGGCGGTGTTGGGTGGCGCGGCGTGGTCGTCGTCGCCGGAGACCGCGCCGGCCAGGATCGGCTGGGTCTGGCCCCCGTAGTCGTAGTCGACGACGTCGGCGACCACCACGGTGACGTTGTCTGGGCCGCCGCCGCGCAACGCGAGCTCGATCAGCCGGTCGGCACTCTCGGCGACGTCGTCGATCTGCAGGGCTTCCTGGATGGTCTCGAAGCTGACCGGGTCAGACAGGCCGTCCGAGCACAGCAGGTAGCGATCGCCTTCGCGGGCTTCCCGCATGATCAGGGTGGGTTCGACTTCGTGGCCGGTCAGGGCACGCATGATCAGCGAGCGCTGCGGGTGGCTGTGCGCCTCCTCGGCGGTGATCCGGCCCTCGTCGACGAGGGTCTGGACGAAGGTGTCGTCCTTGGTGATCTGATTCAGTTCACCGTCGCGCAGCAGGTAGCCGCGCGAGTCGCCGATGTGGACCAGCCCAAGTCGATTGCCGGCGAACAGGATTGCGGTCAGGGTGGTGCCCATGCCCTCGAGCTCGGGCTCCATCTCGACGTGCGCGGCGATGGCCGAGTTGCCGTCGTGCACCGCCTCGTTGAGCTTGCTCAGCAGATCGCCGCCGGGCTCGTCGTCGTCGAGGTGGGCCAGTGCGGCGATGACCAGCTGAGAGGCCACCTCACCAGCGGCGTGCCCGCCCATACCGTCGGCCAGGGCCAGCAGCCGGGCGCCGGCATAGACCGAGTCTTCGTTGTTGGCGCGGACCAGACCGCGATCACTGCGGGCGGCGTAGCGAAGGACCAGTGTCACGGGCGCAGCTCGATTACCGTCTTGCCGATGTGCACCGGCGTGCCGATCGGAACGCGTACTGCCGTCGTCACCTTCGCCCTGTCGAGGTATGTGCCGTTGGTCGATCCTAGGTCTTCCACATACCACTCGGGACCGCGCGGCGACAGCCGGGCGTGGCGGGTCGAGGCGTAATCGTCGGTGAGCACCAGGGTGGAGTCGTCGGCGCGGCCGATCAGGACCGGCTGGGTGCCCAGCGTGATGCGTGTGCCGGCCAGCGCCCCGTCGGTGACCACCAGGTAGCGGGCCGCGTGGCGCTGCTGGCGCGACGGCAGCAGCGAACCGCGCAGCGCCAGGCCGCGGCGCACCATCACCGCCCCGGTCGGCGCGTAGATGTCATTGCGCAGAATGCGCAGCACAGACCAGATGAACAGCCACAGCAGTAACAGGAATCCGGCGCGCGTCAGCTGCAGTACTAGTCCCTGCATCCGGCGTCCTCTCAGTCCTCATGCCGCTGGCGTCGCCCCGGCGATACCAGCAGGCACCGGGCCGACTTCGGCACCGTCACGATACTTGGACGCAGGTGGGCGTGCGGGTCATGCCACTCCGCATCGTCCAAGTCGCGGCCTCGTAGACCTCAGTGAACGCGGACGATGATCTCGGAATGGCCGAGCCGGATGACGTCGCCGTCGGCCAGCTGCCACTCCTGCACAGGCGCGTTGTTGACCGTGGTCCCGTTCGTGGAATTGAGGTCCGAGAGCAGCGCGACCTGGCCGTCCCACCGAATTTCCAGGTGCCGGCGCGACACACCGGTGTCGGGCAACCGGAACTGCGCGTCCTGGCCGCGGCCGATGACGTTGGCGCCTTCCCGCAGCTGGTAGGTGCGACCGCTGCCGTCGTCGAGCTGCAGGGTCACCGCGCGGCCGGCGACCGGGTAGTCACCCTGGGCGGGCGGCTGGGCGTAGCCGCTGTAACCGGCGGGGGGCTGGCCGTAGTCGTAATCGCGGCCGGCGGGCTCGGCGTATCCGCCCTGCCCGCCCTGCTCGTAGCGGGGGTAGTCGGGCTGGCCGTACTCGGGACGGCCGTAACCGCCGCCGGGCTGGCTGTAGCCCTGCTCGTAGCCGCCCTGGTCGGGGTAACCCGGCCGAGCCTCGGGCCGGCCGTAGCCGGGCTCCTCATGACGGCCGGGTGCCCGGCCGTAGTCGTAGTCACTGGCCGGCGGGCCTGCCGGGGCTGCCGGGGCTGGGTAGCCACCGCCCTGCGGGGGTCCGTAGTTCGGGTAGCCGGGGGGCGGGGCCTGCCGGTAACCCTGGTCATAGCCCTGGCCGTAGCCGCCGGCGGGGGGCCGCTGGTCGTAGCCCTGCCCGTAGCCCTGGCCGGCCGGATAGCCACCCTGCTCCGGGTAACCCTGCCGCTGTCCGTAGCCCGGCTCGCTCGGCGGGGCCGGATAGCCACCCTGCTCGGGCGGGTAGGGCGGGCGCTGCTCGGCGGCGGGGCGCTGCTCGTCCTGCGGGCGCGGGTAGCGCTCGTCGTAGTAGTCGTCGCCTGGCCGCCCCGGGCCCTGGTCGCCGCGGTAGGTGGGGTTGTCGCTCATCGCTGGTACTCCTGGTTCTGCGGTGTACGCCTGGTTCGATTGTCCCGGGGCGGGTGTGGCAACGAACGGGTGGGGGTCGACGTCAGGGTTGACGACACCGCGCGCACGGTACTGGCCAGTGTGCAGGTTGGGCGACTGCTCGAACCTGACGACCAGATCACCATACGTTTGCCATCCCTGTTCCCGGATGTATCCGCCCAAGTGTTTGGCAAAAGTGTCCGTGGTGAGATCGCGATCCGCGCTGACCTTTGCGAAGTCAGACGCACTGAGCGTAATGACGTAGTCGTTCGGAGCCAAGAACTGCTCACCCGGCAGCGTTTGCACACCGGCGGAGGCTTCCCGGCGCAACAGCGCCTCCACCTCCTGGGGAACGATCGATCCGCCGAACACCCGGGCGAAGGCGTCACCGACGGTGTTCTCGAGGCGGCGTTCGATGCGTTGAACCAGACCTTTCTGGTTGCTCATCTCACCGCCTCGCTCGTGTCCGCCGCGTGTCGCGGAGGTCTCCAACAGTCCACTGCATGGTATCGGCCCAGGTCGGGGGCCCGTCACCATGAGAACTCTGAGAATCGGGTTACACCAGGTCAGGGCCCCGATGCGGAAATTGTGACGACAATCGCTAGGCTATTGGCAGCCGCGGGCGCGAGTTGAGGTTCACCCCCTCGACCGTGATAGGCTCCCCCGGTTGTTTTGGGCGAGTGGCGGAATGGCAGACGCGCTGGCTTCAGGTGCCAGTGTCCTTCGGGACGTGGGGGTTCAAGTCCCCCTTCGCCCACATTGAGGAGTTCTACGAACTCCAGGCACAAAGGTCACGAACTCGAAAGAGGTCGTGACCTTTGTGTTTTGGGACTAAGACGCTCGATTGCCGGGAGATCGACGGTCCGAGGGGATGTGCTTGGTTACGTCCCCAAGTGGGTCGGTATTCGCGACGGCCGTCGGTGCCGCTGTGCCTCAACGCGCGATACGCGGGCCCGGCTTGTGGGACACGAGCTGGATCACGTCGGCCTCGGAGTCATCGCGATCCAACAACACATCGCCGACCTTCGAGGTGCGGTACTGCCGCAGCATGCGGCCGAGCTCCTCACCCGACAGTTCGGCAGTCGCGAGAAGCGCGGCAATCAATTCCTTGCGATTGGTCCTCTCACCGGCCTCCGTGGCCCGCGCAAGTAATGCGTCAATCCGCTGATCGACGGCCAGCGGCAACCGTAGTCCAACCTGCTTGTCGCGACTGCGGGTCACGGCTTCGTGAGGGTCGACTGGAATGTCGTCCAATTTCTGTCCTACCACGGCGCTACATTAGAAATATGTCTCGGATACATATGTCATTCCTCTTGGAATCGATACTGGCATGTGCACCGGGCACTGCGCTAGACGCTCGTGACCACTGGCCTCTCCATCAGGCGCTACGCGACCTTGATGATTGGCTGAGTCAGGGTGCAGAAAATCGTTCGATGTGGAGGAATTCCGGTCTACCTGCGCTCCGCTTTGTGAAAGATCCTGACGTGGGGTGGCGTGCGAGGGGTATCACGCGAGCAATCTGGAACCTCGTCGGCGACGGGAAACTGCTCTGTGTTGAGGATGCAAAGGGCGGCCAGCGGGCGCGGTTTGTACTCGCGGATGACTCCATGCCACATATCCGACGGGAACTGATGCAGCTTGCGCCGGAATGTGCCGCCGCTCTTCAGCGCACCGCCCACCGATTCGCACAGAACGCAACGATTGCGTCGTAAACCGCTCGACGGGCGCGACGGTCGTCAGGCCTAACTCGATCGGAAAGCTGCGAAATCCGACGCCACTCCTGGGCTTGGACTTTACGATGCAGGACGGTGAGCTCGACGAGGCCAGCATCGGGGCCGGAACGAATAGTCCTTTCTTCAACGGCCAGAACCACTTTTGGTGCGGTGGGCGGCCAGAAGCCTTCGCGCCTTCCCAACGAGTCGGCTGGCAGCCAATCGATGAAGCTGATGCGTCCGAGCGCTCGTAACGCCGCGGCAGCAGAACTGGGCCGCCGGGCAACGCTCCTCGACACCATCGCCAGCACCAGCCGCTCCAGACTTGTGGGAATCGTTGGACCCAAACGGAAGTACCGGTCAGCGACCGCCCGCAGGCCGCGGTCCAGACGCCTTGTGATCTCGATATTGTCTAGATCCGCGTAGTCCAGAGGCCCGCCGAACAACTCCAACAGCGTGAAACCCATGCTGTAGATGTCACCCGCTATGCCGTACCGTTCGCCAGCCAATTCGGGCGGGCGATAGAGCCGTGTGCCCCCGTTCGCGTCGGCCTCGTTCAACTCGTCCATGCGAGCTGCATTGCCCAGATCACCCAGATAAGCAACGCGGAAGCCCTCGTCGAGGAAAACATTGCCCGGCTTGATATCTCGGTGAAGTATGCGCTGCTCCACGTGCAAGTAGTGCAGCGCCTTCAACAACTGAGCAGCAATCTTGAAAGCCTGACCCAGTGGCAGCTCGCCACAGCGTTCCAGCACGCTGTGGAGGCTGCCCTCGGCATAGAAAGGCATCGTGAACGTGATGCATTTAAGGTTCGGCGCGCGGCCTGGTGTCCACTGCGCCTCCCAGACCTTGACCAAATGGTCGTGATTGATCTTGTTTAGCAGGCCCGGCTCACTGAGCGCGAGTGCATCGGCCAAGCCGAGAAGGCTGACTGTCTTCTGCACAACCGGTCGCTGGAAGATCTCATGCCAGCACTTGTAGGTTTCGGCCGTGTTGCCTTCGTTGATTGTCTCCAGGAACTTATACGTGGGTTTATCGAGGCGTTCCCCGTGCAGAAGTGCCCGGGTCACGACAGTTGACCGCCACTGAGTGCACCGAGCGCTGCAATATCGCGTTTATCGGTCCATAACTTTCCCGCCTCCGGAAGAACTTCCCGCGACAGATCCTTCAACTTGCCAGCCATCGGCAACCCAAGTTTGGATCTCACATCCGGTCGCGAGAGTCTCTCTGTGGGTACCGCTGTTCGGGCGCCAGCGATCAAGATCGCAGTTTCAACTCCAATGCGAGGCACCAACGCGACGTAAGTCCCCTTGTAGCTGTTCTCCGGACCGACGATGACGATCCGAGTGATCGCTCGCTCCGAAACCAGGAGCTCGACGTCATTGGCCAGCGCGTTGAGTCCTGCGCTGACTGACATTCCTGGGGTGGCTTCTAATTTGAATGGCTCGGACTCAATGATCGATCCTCCTTCGAGGATCGCGCAGTAAGCCACGGCGCCAGCGACGTTGATGCCAAGAACAGCCACGCAAAACCCCCTTTGAGTAGGTAGGTTACGGTCTGCGACGATGCAAGGGAGCTGTTCATCAGAACTGCTGCGTGCGGTCAGTTTGGTGCTGGGTTGGGCGCGAATTTGACCGTTGGTGAGCTTACAGAGGAAGCGACGCCCAGTCAGTGGACCCGACGACGATGTTGCCGCTCGCGTCCACGGTTGAGATGCGAAAGCCTTGGGTGCCGTGCGCGTACCGGCGTGCTCGTCGCTCGGCACGGAGGCGCTGAACGCCGCCAGCTGTGTTGACTAAATCAGTGGTACCGGCCAACAGCGGAGGCGCGTATTCCTCGATCCACAGACGTATTTCGGCGGCTTTGGAGTTGCGATCCTCAATGAGGGCTGCGCTATGTCGGCTAATGGCGACCCAGTGGCATGTCCCCAGTAGACGGGGCCGTCTTGTTTTAGAGTCCTGTTGCCCGTGACCTGGGCGGATAGGACGATGAAGAGATGGCTGGACGGAAGCGGAACTCTGCTGAGGACATCGTGCGCAAGCTGCGGCGTGCTGACGAGCTCACTGCGGCAGGCAAGACCCAAGAGGAGATCGCCGGCGAGCTCGAGGTGTCGGCGGCGACGTTATACAACTGGCGCCGCCAGTACGGCGGGATGGACACCGACGCAGCGAAGGAACTCAAGGAGCTGCGCGAGCAGAACAGCCGGCTCAAACGCCTGCTCGCCGACGCGGAGCTGGAGAAGGACGCATTGAGGGAGGTGGCGCGGGGAAAATTTTAGACCCGGCCGCTAAGCGCCGCGCCGTGGACATGCTCGTCACAACGATGAGACTGTCGAAACGGTTGGCGTGCAGAGCAGTTGGGCTGCCCCGATCCACCTACGCCCGCATCCCGATCGCGCAGACACCCGCCGATCCTGATGCGGGCCTGAGGGCCACGCTACGCACCTACGCACGCGAACACCCACTGCACGGGTTCCGGCGCGCGTGGGCGCACCTGAGGCACGACCAGGGCGTACCGGTGAACAAGAAGAAGGTGCACCGGCTGTGGAAGGAAGAGGGTCTGCAGGTCCGGATCTACCACCCCCGCAAACGCGCCGGTGTCAGCTCGACCCCACAGGTGGAAGCCGATGCACCCAAAGTCGTATGGGCGCTTGACTTTCAGTTCGACTCCACCGTCGACGGTAGGGCCATCAAGATCTGCTCGATGATCGACGAGCACACCCGGCTGTCGTTGATGAACATCGTGGAGCGCTCGATTACCGCTCAGAGGTTGACCGAGGAGTTGGACAAGGCGTTCGCGTTATGGGGCGGCCCGCCGTTGGTGTTGCGGATGGACAACGGTCCGGAGTTCATTTCTCATGTGCTGCAGCAGTTCTGCGGTGATCGGATCGGCATCTGCTACATCCCACCTGGGACGCCGTGGAACAACGGGCACATTGAATCGTTCAACAACCGACTACGCAAGGAGTGCCTCAACCGCAACCACTGGACCAGCCTGCTCGAAGCAAGGGTCGTCATCGATGACTTCAAAGACGACCACAACCACCGGCACCGGCACTCGTCCCTGGGCTACCTGACGCCGTCCGAGTACGCTGCCCGATGCACCCACACCCACCAACCCGTGGACGGCTGCGAGATCGATTGACATCAATCACATACGGCTCTAGAACGAAGCGGTCCGACTATCGGGGACCTGCCACCAGAACCATCCGAAAAATGCCTGAGTTGCCTTGACATAGCTCGCGATAATTGGGGGGAAGTCGAACTGTTCAGGTTGACCTTCAAGGAAGTTCGTCGCGGGACCGTCCCAGCCGGTCCAACGTAGCAATGCGTCTCGGTCTAGTTGGAGCTTGTTGGCCTGCCGGGCGCGTTTGTTCTCGTCCCATGAGATCGACGTGCTGAGTCCGGGCACTGGGATGCTGTAGTGGGTGCAGTAATTCCTTAGCTTCGTCATGAACTCGGCTTCGCCGGTCTCAAAAATATCCCGCCGCTTGGGTGCGTAAACGGAGGCTTCGAACTCCGAAGACCCGTCTTTCGTGGGCCAACGGTGGCGCATTACTACCCGTTGGGAGTCGATGTAGGTGGTAACCGAGGTGAGGAAGTTATGTAGCAAGCGGACTAGTTCGTCGACGTAGTCACCATCCACATCGGGTGCCTGTGTTTCCGAGTGGACGAACTTGTCGACGTGCGAGAATAGCTCTACTTCGTTGCGCCCAAAGGTGTACAGGCAGCGTTTCATAGCTTCCATGTCCTCTCTAAGCCGCTCACCTGGTAGTGCCAGCATGTACGCATTGCGCCGCTCCAGCTCAGCGAAGAAAGCCTCGTAGTCGGTTCGCACCTATCGACCGTATGTCGCGATGAGGTTCGGCGGCCTACCTTTGTCGACGGTTCGGCTGGAGGAGTTTGTTGCCCGGGTGTCGGTCCTAACGCCGCGTGCCAGACACCGGCGGTTCGAGCCACATGAGAGCACAGTGTCAGGTTCCGGTCGACTCGCAGATGTCACCCCTGTGGCGCGGACCGGTACCCCTATGTGTCTTTTCTGCGGTGATGCCAGTTGCCGCCCGACTCCAGCCGTCGCTGCGAGCGACGCGGATCGGGGCCGCCTGCTCTGCAGCAACAACACCGACTGCGACGTGATCGAGGTCCTCGTCTTTGGCGATGGACGCCGTGGACGCCGTGGACGCAGGGCCGCGACGACGTCGAAGGGTTGGACAAGATCATTCCGCGTGAAGTGGGCCCGAAGTCGGGCGGTGTCACCTTCTACACGTCGGTTGACTTCCGCTTCACCAACGAAGAAATTCTCGACCGCCGGGTATCAGGACCGACGCGCCTACGGGAGCCACGAATCGCGACACCGCATCGCGTAGCGGCCAGGACAAGAGGTTCACGGAGTGAGGGTGAACAGATTGGCCAAGTCTCCGCCGTTCTTGAGGTTGGCGATCCGCTGTCGGTGCTCGTCGGCGCGACTAATGGCGTAAGCCTCGGGTGGTCGTCCGGTGACGCGGGCCCAGATCGAGGTGTTCAGCGCGTCTTGCGCCAAGACCGCGGCCAAGTCGGCGATGGTTGCGCATGCCTCTTTCGACAGGGTGCCACCATGAATCGCGGCGTTGCGGGATCGGGTGAGCCGGTTGACTCTCGCATCGACGCGTCGACGTTCCTCATCAAACGCGGTACTGATCGTCGCGGGCGAGGTGAGGATCTCGTCGCTCTCGGCGAGGCGGCGCGCCAGCCAGTGATCGGCATATACCCCCCGGAGGGTTGCGACATGGGCAATGGTCTTGGGGCTGTCAATGCGGGTGCCCCATCCGCCGTCGAGAAGGATGTCCGCCTCGATCACAGCGAGTTCCGGTGGAGTTGACGCACCTGGGGTGTGGTCGGGGCGGTACTGCCGCACCGCTGCGAAGACGTCGAACACCACTCGTCGGGCGAACACTGTGAGGGTGTATCCGTCGGTCAAATACTGATCGATGAAGGTGTACCACCGCAGGCCGCCGGTAGGTGCGATCCAGGTGTTGCAGTGCTCGATGGCCCGGACCGCCGCCATCACCGTGCCTTCTGCGTCTGTGCGAGGCGTGTCCTTGAGTGCCGCAGACAGACGCAACGCGGGCTGCACTGCATTAGCGACGTCGGCGGTGATGAGGTGACCCTTTGCAGTGAAATCCGCCAAATCCTTTACGAAATGGTCATTTTGGTAGAAGTCGGGCTCGGGTAGAGGTTGCTTCAATCCCCATCGAGGGATCGACGGCGCCCACGGGGAGCCGTCGAAGAACAGATCGCCACCGAGGACCTTCCACATGCCGTCCGTATGGCCCACCACCGCGAGCACCGCATCGAGGTGCGTCCTGGCCGTCGCCATAGCAAGGTGGCGTTCGACATCGCGAATCTCGACGCGGGCATAGACCAGGGCCGGAAGGTATTCGAATCCCGTGGTGTCGTCGACCTTGTTTGACAGTTGAAGCTCGCGGATTTCCTCGGTGAGCAATTCTTCAGGGACGACGCTCCCGAGTACCTCGTGCGCCCGGTCTTGCTGGATCAGCAAGGTGGCGAGGCTCTGAGCTTCGTAAAAGGTGATATCACCGTGGGTCACGTACGGGTCGGTGCCCAGGAAATACCCCGGGCTGAGGCGAAACCAGACCACGTACTGACCTGTCGGGGGACACTTGAGGATGCAGCGCTCGGCAAGGTCGGCCAGTTCAATGTCGGTGAGGTTGACCCGAACCTGAGGGTCGTCAAGGCGGGGGTCGACGGGATCGCCGACCATGGCTTGTGCGCGCTGTACGCTGCTGGCGAATCCCATGAGCACCTGAACGGCAGTCGAGACGGGGCTGGAATAGCCGCGATCCTGTCGACGGTATTCGCTGAGGCCCACCACGGTGTCGCGCAGGAACGCGATTCGTTCGCTGGGGTACAGAACATGGTTGATGTCCTGGCAGCCGGCAACCAGGTCGCGCCACGCGGCCACGAGTGTGTCGTCGCGATCCAGTGACGCCGCAAGCGCGGCGGCCCGCCTGGCGATGACGGGTCGCTGGGTGTCGTCAATTCGCGGCCGGGTGGCGCCCACGCGCGGCACCAGGAGACTGTTGGTGATGGCTTGGTGAAGGCTTACCGCCGCTGTGTCGACCAAGGCGAGAAGTTCGGGGCCCATCCACTGCAGGCTGTCGGCCAAGTCGGCGGCCATCGAGGTCCAGCTATCGATATATACGCCGTCGTGTGGGCGGGGGTCGGCGCCCGCGGCCATGATCTCCAGCGTGATTGCGGTCAGCGGCATGTAGCCGGCACGGCAGGTGACCGGTTCCTTCCGATCGATGTACTCGCGCAGTTCCTCAAGCCACCGCGCGTGCTGTTCGAACAAAGCCACTGCCCTCCTCGGTTACGCACAGCGAACCGCAACGACGCCGTTGACTGTACTGCGCACTCCCCGCGCCTTGGACGCATCCAGGCGCGGTGCCAGCAGCTTGGTGAAGAGGGACTTCCGATCCGTCTAGGCCCGTCTTGTAGCCGCCCGTCAGCCGCGCCGGCGGGGACCGACGACCCGTCAGGGCCACCGCTGAGCGGGTTGCTCACCAGATAGGCATGGGCGGGCGCCGGAGCCGCGGGCCCAGCGGATGTCGTGCTTCTCCGCGTCCGCGCGCCCACAGGCGATCCGCAACTGGATGAGACTGGCAGCATGATGACTGGCCCGATATACGACGTACCCGTGTGTCGATTGGCAGACCACGACCGCCGACGAAGCCGTGCCGTTAGGAGCCACCGAATGGACAGAGGACAGAATCCGAACAGTGGCGCCGCCGCTCGACTCAACGAACTGGCCGACGTGGCCGAGCAATGCCGAATCTCCTTCTTCGCAACAGCTGATGAATCACACTGGCAGCCGCGCGTGGGCTCGCCAGCTGCGAGAGCGAAAACTATTCTGTCGCAACGTGACCCGGCAACCTCTAGCGCCGGCATGTTGGCCGGTTTCGACTTGATCTCCGAGGTGATCGTCACGTACCTCGAGATTGCCGCGGCGCATCTGGGTGGCTTGGCGGCCCTTTACAGGGCCCAGGAGCTGATCTTCCCGCCGCTGCCAGTCGCTCGTTCTGTCGTCGAACACAGCTCACGTGTGCTGTGGGTTCTGGGCGATTCGCCTATTCGCTATACCGACATTCTCGCCCGCGCCTACCTGGAGACATTCGCCAGCGCTGAAGCCACCAAAGCGGCTGCCAGCCGGTTGGGCTCCAAACAGGATGAGAACTACGTTGCGGCGAAGTGGCGATGGGAGGAGGTTCGTAGACGGGCGATTGCTGCGTTCCCAGGAGCCACTGCTGAGGACCTGAATGACGGCAAACCCGGTCGTACGCTCGGTGGGCAGGTCTTCCTCGGGCCAGAGGCGGGTGTCGAGTGGATGTATGCGCTTCTGGCTCGGTCGGCCGGCAGCTCGCTGAGCGCGGGCCAGGCGCGCGGCGTGTATGGGCTGTTGTCGAGCGGCACGCACCCCTCACTGGACCTTGCCCGTCAGTTCAGGGTTCCGGTGAAGCGCGGTCACTACGTCGAGTTCAACTTGCGCGTGGACAGTGCCCACCTTCAACGACTGCTCACTGCGGCGGTCGCGACATACTACAACGCTCTGTCGTACGTCATCAGCTTTTACGGTGCCGATCACAGTCCCCACGATCAGCTGACGGCTACGATCGAGAGAGCCCTGCCTGGAACCCTTACGTGAACTCTCGCAGCTCATTTCCGTAGCCAGGGTTGCTCTACAGGTTCGCTAACACCACCGTATCGCTGTGCGCGTGGACATGGTCTCGCGGAGCCAGCGCCCCACCGTCGGCTTGCTCGCGATGCCGCCGCT
Source organism: Mycolicibacterium sp. CH28 (assembly GCF_004745805.1). GTDB lineage: Bacteria > Actinomycetota > Actinomycetes > Mycobacteriales > Mycobacteriaceae > Mycobacterium. Next base: position 250,382 of record NZ_SRLQ01000018.1, read on the forward strand.
CCAGCGCCCGAACCACCTGCGGGCCAACCCCGGGATTCGTACTCCGAGGTGGCTACTTCAATGAAGGCGATCTCCAGCCTCTCGGAGCCGATGGCCGGCACGTTCGCGTAGTGCTCGATGTCGACGTCCTCTTTGAGCTCAACGCGTGCCACCTCGGCGCCGGCCTCCAGCATCTAGACGTACCAGGGGTGCTCGATGTCGTAGAAAAGCGGGTTCCACCAGTGCGGGTTCGTATAGTTCACTGCTTCGTCGAAAGGCGGCCTCCACGAGCGATCGTTCAAGGGGCCAGGACGGAGATCAATCAACTCCAAGGTCAACGCGCCCACCGAAGTCGGCTCCTCACGCGGCCTGTGCCTGTCGTATCCGCGCATCCAACTCCGCGGCGGCTGTGACCATGAACCGCGGGCATGGACGGTACGGGAATCCGCACGCCTCCAGGTAGAGCTGCAGCGGCATCACCCCCACCTGCCGCCAGGTCCGGATCAGGCTGGCCACCTCAACCCGGGGTGTCTCCGCCATGCCCTCCAGCAGCAGGAGATCGGAGATTGAGACGACAGCGGGCGCCAGCATCTTGCCCCCGTACGCCGCCATCATCTCGCGGGCACAGATCCCGACGAGCATCGTCGACGTCGGAGTGCTCGGTAGTCCCACGTCGGGCACGACGACGAAGGGCGCGAACGTCGTATCCGTGAACGATCTTCCGTCCCAGCCGCGTTCGGTCAGGTGGTCGATCACGGACTCGAACTGACGCGCCTTCTTGCTCGTCAGGAACGCTTCGAGGTTCGAGGCGAAGTCCTCGCCGCTGCCCCATCCCTCGGCCAGCTGCTGCCTCAGCGGGCGGTGCGTCGCGTCGATGAGCCAGGCGAACCGGCTATCGGTCGGCAGCATCCAATCGCACGCCTTCGGCCTCGCGCCGCTGCTCACTGTCCACGCGGCCTGCATGTCCTCTTCACCGACGATCGATCCGAACATCGCGCTGTTCGCAGCGATGCGGGCGATGATGCGACCGACGATCTGCTCGAACTGGTGCTTGACCGCATCCTGGAAACGCTTTGCCCGCTCCGGCTTCCCCTGCTCTATGAAGCCCTGCTGAACATCGAACTCGGGGGCGTTCCCGAAAAACCGGTCCATGCCCCACTGCGCCCGAAGCGCGAGCACCGCGCCGTCGCCGAGGTCGAGGAATGGGAACCGCGTGAACGTGTACCGCTGCGATCGGACGTCGCCGCGCTCGCGATCCTGCTGCGACATGGCGCGGAATTGGTCGAGGTCGCGGACCATGTTGCGCTTGATGTACTGCACCACCTCGTCACTGACACCGTGCTCGTGGAGTGCGCCTATGTCGAAGCAGGCGCGCCCTGTCCGAAGAACCGACACGATGACGTCGCCCGCGCGCAGGAACTCGTCCATGCTGATCCCGGTGGCTTCACGGAACGTGTCGGCGGGGGTCGCACCGAGCTGGTCGCCCACCTTCTCCGCCCATGGCTGGTACCAGAACTCGTGAGTCATGCACTTCATCTGCTCGGGCAACCGAGAGGCGTTGAACATCATCGACGCCGCCTCGTCCACCGCCATCTCGTTGGCGAACTCTATGAGCTCGTCCTCCGACATGCCCCGCATCTCAGCGTCCATCTGGCGCATGTCCATCGCGTTGAACCGAGTTGCCCGGCCGCTTGGTGTGTCGTGCTCCTCGTTCACCGACAGCAACAGCTCGAGCAGGGCATCGTCGTCCTCGATACCGACGTGGGGCCCCTCGCCGGCTTCGATGATCTCCCGCATGAGCCGGACCATGGTCTGCGGTGGCGCCAGCCGATGCCCAGCCACGAGCTGCTGCCGCACCGGCTCGTACCACTGCGAATCCACGATGCGCATCGCCTCGGTTGGCAACGTCTCCGCACTGCTGAGCATCGCCGCGTCGAGCTCGGCTTGCATCTCGCCCAGCGCTACCAATACGGCTGTGCTGTCGATGTCCGAGAGCAGCGCGAGGCGTTGTCCCCGATCGAGCGGGACCAGTCCCACAGATGTCGCGGTGATCGCGTGCCGCGCCATCCCGTGCATCGCCTCTATGACACGCTGCGCCCCGAGAGGGAGGTCACTCATGTCGGGTAGCTCCATCGCGGTGGGCTGAAAGGCAGGCCTGCCCGGAGGCGTAGCTGCACCGCTGCCCGTTTGCCTTGTCCGCTTCGCGATGCGCCGTTGCCGGCGTGCACGCTTTTGCTGCCGTTTCCCCATAACCATTGATGGTTGCACTGAGGGCTGACAACCGCTGACGCCCGGCGCCGACACGAGGCTATCCCTTCCAGGCCCAGCACGGGCGTGCGAGTAGTCGACCATCGGAGGCTAACGGCTGCGGGGAATCACGATTCGGGATCGCTGCACCGTGGACCCATCGGGCAGGTCGGCGCGGAGCCCGAGCACCTCAAACTGATCGGGACTCGCGTTGACTGTCGCGATCTGCACGTTCATCGCGTCGGGGAGAAGCTCAGCGAGTGCATGTTGCAGCGCTTCTGCGGTCTCGATACCCAGCTGAACTGGGTCGGCGTTGCCCACAGTCAGCTGCCTCGGTGCTTCTGAACGAGCTTGCGGACCTCGGCGTCGTTGGGTGTGATTCCCATGCCCTTCATCTGCTTCTTGACCTCGTCGATGGCGTCCGACTCGGTGCCGCCCAAGGGGATCTGGATCCCCGCCGAGAATTGCTTCTCGAGGTCACGTTGCAGCTTGGCGATGCCGGCCTTGTTGGGGACGAACTTCCCGGAACTACTCATCTGACGTCTCCTTGCTTCAGTCCCGGCGCGGCCAGTCCGCACTCGGTCTCCGAGGTAAGTCCAACATGCTCCACCGACACGCTCCCCGGCCCGAGCTGACCGGTTCCCTGTGTCCGGTAAACCGGGAACAGGTCACTGTCATGACCGAATACCCTGAGGCAGAAAGGAACTGGTCAGCCCCGGATCTCGAGAATTGAAACATCGCAGTCTCCCTTTCAGGACGCTGCCATTCCCGCTCACTGACATACTCGTGCGATGACAGCTGTCAGAGCTGCTCGTCACCAGAGAGTCTCGGCGGCGCTCGGGTCTAGCAGCGATGATGAGCTCGCGGCGCTGGTGGGAACGGGTCAAGTCATCGGCGTGGGTGTGGGTGGTGGCTCCGAGCTCGTCAACGTCGCCGGCGTGCCGGTGTTCAGCAAGCGGATCCCCCTAACCCACCGGGAGGTCGCAAACTCGGGCTCCACAGCGAACCTGTTCGACCTGCCGATGTTCTGCAACTACGGTCTCGGCGGCCCAGGGTTCAACGCGTGGCGAGAGCTGGCGGCGAACATCATCGTCACCGATGCCGTTCTAACCGGCGAGACGCACTCATTCCCGATCCTCTACCACTGGCGGGTACTACCCGGCCGGTCACCGATAGCCGACGAACACGCAGACATCGACGCCGCCGTCGCCGCCCAAGGCGGTAGCTCGGCCGTCCGCGCCCGCCTGGAAGCGCTGGCTGCCGCTACGTGCAGCCTTGTGCTGTTCTGCGAATACATCCCGCATCCGATAACGGACTGGCTACGAGAGAGCCCGGCTGACAAAGCCGTCGCAGTCGAAAGGGAACTTTCCGAGATCGTGGCACTCCTGCGGGATCGGGAGTTGCTCCACATGGACGGCCATTTCGGCAACATCCGCACCGACGGAGAGCGGATCTATCTCAGCGACTTTGGGCTGGCCACATCGCCCCGATTCGACCTGTCCTCGCCCGAGCGCGACTTCACTGCACGACATGTCACGCATGACGCCAACTACGCCGCTATGCGACTCGTCAACTGGCTGGTGACCGGCGTGTGCGGAGTGCCCCGCGGCGCCCCAGTCGCCCACGACGAGTACGTACGGCAATGCGCCGCTGGACACGTAACGAATGACCTGCCACCGACAGTTGCCGCGATCTTGACACGGCACGCGCCCGCCGCCGCGAAGATGAACCCCTTCTACGGGAAACTGTTCCACGGCGACCTCCACGCCGAATACCCAGATCTGTGAGATTGCGGCAATCGCGGCAAGTTAGCCGTCGGTCGCCGTCGGCGTTTGATCCGGGCGCCGCGGACAAACCCACTGGATCAGCGCCTGCGGTGGCCGACGTTTCTCACCTCAACCTGCACGACCTCATCGACATGTCGGGATCGGTAGGCCCAGAATCCCCCCACCTGGGCGGCATGCTCCGCGGACCCATCCCACCAGTGTGACCCGCCAACCGCAGAACGTCCTGGGCGGCGAAACACCGCGGACGGCGTTCACCTCGCTGCCCCGATCGGGCAACCACAACGACACCACGACCGAGTAGTTTCGCCGGGGTGTCTGCTGATCTCGAGGCCTACGAGCGACTCGGCGACCTCGACGCTCCATTCGCCGTCACCGTCAAAGACGAGCGCCACCAACGAGATCGACAGCGACTACGCGACTCCATGCACTCCGAAGTGGCGCCGCTGAGGTACGAGCAGTATCGCGCCGGGCAACCGTGCCCGGGGTGCGGCCGTCCTTACGTCGATGCCGAACCGTTCGAGCCCAAAGGCACCATGTTCTTCTCGGACTCCGAACGCGCACGCTATGACGCCGAGGAGGCCCGATTCAAAGAAGCGCACCCGTCGTGCGGATCTCACAGCCACGGCGTCTCGGGTTCGCTCACAAAGCATTGCGGCAAATGTTGCCCGCCGCCACCGCTGTCACCGATGCAGTTCGACCGGCTCACCACCTTGCTGCGAAGACCCACCCCCGACCACGAGCTGATGGTGTGGCAGCTCCGTCTGTACTGTGGGCACACCGTGGAGCGCCGGGCGCACGCCAGCCACAAGACCGTTCACGCAGCCTTCACAGGATCGACCAGGTGTGCCGAATGTGGCTGCGACCCTGCGACAATCGTCGATGCCCGAGCTATCGGTCGTGCCGCCCCGCCGCCTGGAACTGAAGCACGACCCCCGGCTCCTGCCCTAGGGAAGCCTACGAGGGCAGCACTAGAGAAACGGATCGCAGAACTCGAGGCGGAAGTGGCACAGCTGCAAGAGAATAGGGACTCGGGTCGGCGCTGATCGTCAACCGTTGAGCCAGGAGTTGAATTTTCCGCGGTCGAACGGACCTGTCGGCGGCGTATGCCGCTGCTTCTGGTGCAGTATCCGCGAATACTGCCAGAGCTCGTCTGCGGCCGCGAAGTCTCGCTTGTAGCCGATGCGCAGGAGATCCCAGGTGCCAATTACTTTCGGATAGCCGGCACCCATTCCGGCGACCAAGTCGCGGACTGCGTGATCGTCGGTACACAGAATTGCAGGGAGGCTGCGGCATTCGATGATCGCCAGCGTCTCGGCCTCGCCCAGGTTCTTGGTGCGGGGTTCGCCGGGCACCCGAAGTCGCTCGTAATACGTCCGAGTCGTGAGGTGTTCGACTGGTGTGTCCGGGCGTAAGGGCTCGCCGAAGATGTCCCACGCCCGCCGGATCGATGAGAGGTCCGGTTCGCCTGCCCAGGCGGAACACTCGTCGGACACCGATCCACACCACGCTCGCTCTGCGGCGACCTTTTCCAACAGATCCATCCGCTCGATCGTGGCGAAGTTGATGAGCGCGGTGGTATCGGGAAATAACACCAGAGTCACTGGGGCAGCTCAGATCGCCAGCGCTGTCATCAGTTCCGAGCTGCTGATGGACTCCGGTGCGGCTGGTTGGTCGACCTCCAAGGCGTCGGCCGAGACTCCGAGCATCCACGCAAGGGTGGCTTTCCTCAGTTGCCCCTGCGCGATCAACTCCAGATGAGCGTCTTGGATGGCAGGCGGGAATCGCCGAAGCGCCGCGGCGTCCATGCGGGCGGTGATCGGATCACCGGATACGGCCGGTCGCCAGTGGCGTCGCAGTAGGCGTTGCGTCGGTTGTGTCCGCCACTCCTCCACGACCGGCGATGCCGCAATCTGGAGCGAATCGAGTCGATGTCCCACCGCTGCGGTCGACACACCGAAATCCCAGACCAGCGCGGCCAGCTCGCCCGCTGTCATGGAGGCCCAGTCTCGGGCGTGTACCCGTGCGGCCGGCATGAGCAGCTCTGCGGCAAAGCCATTGGCCGCCCATTCGTGGAGGTTTCGTGTCTCTTCCGATAGACCTGCATCGGTGTGCCCGTAGGCGAAGTGACCGAGTTCGTGGGCGATGTCCCAGTTCTCGCGGAACCAGTTTCCGGACGCGGGAATCGCAATGATCGCGTTTTCGCCGACCGTGAAGCCGTAGGCCGTCGACAACTCGGCGACCCGGATCATGTTGATGCCGAACGTCTTCTCAACATCCTCGAGGAGCGTTTGCACGAAATCGGGACCCAACTGCGCGCGCGCGTCCGCTACATCGGTGGGCGGTTTGCACTTCGGCAACGACATGGTTGCCGCTTGCCGATACGCCAATGCGATGTCATTAAGGACTTCGCGGTCGTTGCTGTGACCCGGAATGGTCCGGTTGCCAGTGCTCGGGTCGTAGTCGTGGCGCGCGACGACGGTCACCCGCTGCGGATCAGGCTCTCCAGTGATCAACCAGTGCACCTCCGCCCCGAGGTGTTCTGCAATCCGCACCAGTTCTACGGCTGAGAAGCTGCGCTGCCCTCGCACCCCGCGCGACATCGCGTCTGCCGGAATTCCCACGGCATCAGCGACACGGCCCTGCTGTCCTGCGGGGATGAGCGATCCGACGCGCGCTCCAATGTCAGCGCTCATGATCAAATACTAGGCTGAAGTTGGGAAAATCCCAAACACTGGATTCGAGCACGTCGCGCCCCCCTTGTTGCATGTCAGAACGCTAGCGGCAGACACCGACAAGTCCGAGGGCCCGGCTGCGCCACCTACATCCAGTTAACGCCCCGCGAGACGGACTCCGCACGTCGGACACCAGTCGACACCGACCCCGAGGACGGTGCTGATCGCGTCGAGATTGTCCAGGTGGTGTTGGTCGCGGAACAGAGCAGGGGAGGGCATCACGCACCATTTTTCCTGTGCTCGCCGACATCCGTGCCGTTGTCGAGAAGGACGTGAGTCCACAACTGATGAGAGGGGTAATCGATTCAATGCGTGACTGTCGCCGGAAGCGTCATGGTCCTTTGGACGCGCAGGGTCGTCCAGGCGTGGGCGCCACCCGCGCCGCGGCCAGGTGCGAGGGCCCGGCGGTCCCTCCGCGTCATCGGCGCTGTGCGGCGGTCAAGATCTACCTCGCGAAGCAGCAGCCGCCCCAGTGCGCATCCCTTTGGCACGGCAAGACACTCTTGGCGCCAGAGACTCCGTGCGCCGCCGCGCTCTTCGGCAGCAAGCCACTTAGCCGACCCCGGTGTCGGTAGTGGGCCGTACGATCGGCGTCAGCCAGGCCCCGTGTCGGAGCCTCGTAGTAACTCCGGGGGAAGCAGCCTAGTGACAATCCGCAAGGACTCTGAGGGCTCCCTCCAGCAGCGAAAGAACTTGCTCGACGACGAGATCCGCAGTTGTTCGCGCTGCGCGGGTATGAACAAGGAAGGCGTGACCCAGGCTGCGCCGGGCTGGGGCAATCTGTATTCCCCGGTCGTAATTTTGGGTCAAAGCCTCTGTGAGCAGTGCATGAAGCCGCAGGAGCCCTTCTTCGAGGGAAGCGGAAGCTTGCTCAACGAAAGCCTGCGGCTCGCTGGCCGCGCCAAGGGTGAGACATTCATCAACAATGTGGTGCATTGTCACCCGCCCAAGAACCGTGGGTCCCATGAGCACGAGATAGTGAACTGCTCGTCGTATCTGCATCGCGAGCTCGAGATGGTCCGTCCGCGATTGGTCATCGCGCTCGGTGTCGACGCCAAACGGGTTCTGTCATTCTTCTATCCCTCGGCGCGGGTTTCTCCGTGGCCGTTCCGTGCGCCGAGCGGTCGGCAGCCGCGCTTGCCCTACTTGCTTTTCGCCAAGCATCCTGCCTGGATCAGGCGCCAGCACGACAGCTCACTCGAACAGGAGTACGTCCATAGTTTGGCCGACGCCATGCGGTGGGCCTTTGACGATGCTGCACCCGGTCTTGAGCCCACTTGCGCTGGAATGCCCGACATCAACGCAACGGACTGACCAACGGCCGTAACGCCAACTTCGCGTCACTCAGCCAATCAAGCGCCGCTTCGATGGCGGCTATGTGGATCGCGGACGTCGTTCTCGACTCGGTCTTGGTCCGCGATCCAACCGAGATCATTTGGCCCGTCGAATAATTCGGCTATGTCGGACCATGTCCGCCACTCGCGTGGTGCCGAAGGCGTTTCGGACGCCATCGTCTCCACCTCCTTCTGACTCGGCCCGTGACAGCCTCTACCGACACCCCAGGGTAGCGGCGTCGGTCACGCGAGTCGGTCGTTGCTAGGTGCTACCGATCTTAGGTAACCGGACCGGGATCGACCGTCTCGATACGCCAAGCGGATTCTAAGTATCCCGCTGTGAGAGTGAGAGATACGAGGCGGATATTCAAATCGTGCCGCGAGCCCAGATGATGAACAGCAGGCGTGCTGCCTCCGCTGCCTCTCACGTGTCACCCCTGCGGGTGAGACTGACGCATGTGAGTGACACCGAGCCGCAGTGGCGGCACATCTGCGAAGTGTGTGGGGTAGAGGAGATCCTGACCCCCAGCGAAGCATTCGACCTCGGGTGGGACTATCCGCCGAGGATGGGCCAGTTCGGCGTCGTCGGCCCCCGCTGTTGCCCTCGCTGCCCCAACGTCAAAACGGTGTGGTGGGCTCTCGCGATCGACGGCTATACCGAGGACATGCTGACCGAAGCGCAACGCGCCACCGTAGTCCGCATCGCCGGTGAGCCGGAATCGATTGCACTGAAGAATGATTGAGAATATCTGAGCCGAATGACTTTGGGCAGCGAGCCAAACGCCGAGATGTGGGCGGCGCTGCCCGGCCGGCCGCATCCGCCGCGTAAGGCCCCCGACGGGCGCGTGAACTCGGGATGTCTTCCTGGAGACGAAATGAGCGCAGGGCGCAGCTGTCCCGACGGCAGCGGGCTGAGCCATTGCCTCGGGCGTTGCGAGCCGCGATGATGACACGGTGGCGCCACTGCTGGTCCTGCGATCCGCGGTCACCGCGGCTGATCGTGCGTTCATCGTCGACATGGCTCGTCACGCCTGCGTCATCGAGGACTGGCCACTGCCGGACGCCGACTCCGAAGACGTGACTAGCCTCCTACCCCGCGGCGCGGACGTCACCGTAATCGCCGCCGACCCAGACACCGGAATCGACGTCGGGGCCGTCTGGACCTTCCACCATCACCCGCCACTGGTCACCCGCAACGACGGAAAGGCTGTGCCGGAGGTCGCGATCGCGGTGACACCGGCCCGACGCGGGCGCGGCGTCGGCGCCGCGCTGCTCGACGCCCTCATCGACCGCTGCACCAACGTTCACCCCGCCGTGGCCTTGAACGTCCACCGCCGCAACCCCGCTCAACGGCTGTATGAGCGCAGGGGATTCCGCTTGGCCGGGCAGGGGCGCGGTGACCTCGGCGTGGCCATGGTCGCCGACCTCACTGCGCCGCCGCCCGTCGACGACAGCTCGACGGTGTACCGACCGATGGCCTACTCGATGACGACGGACCGGCTGCGGCTCGATCTTCGCAACGAAGACGATGCCGAATGGAATTGCTAACTGCTCGCCGAACACGCAAACCCGACGCCTCACAATTTGTTCGACATGCGCCGCCGCCTGGGTGAGCAACGGATTCGCGCATTGCAAGTGGGGATCGGGCTGCTAACCATCCGCCGCCGATCAGATGACCAGCCTTTGGGTTACTGCGGACTGATCATCGGCCGCTGCAGCATCGACGAGCCCGAGATCGTCATCGAGCTGTTGCGGCGCCATCACGGACACGGTTATGCCACTGAATCAGCGCAGGCGGTCACCGATGCTGCCTTCGCCACCGGACGGACCCGGATCTGGGCGACCGTTGCATCGTGGAATGCACCGTCGCTAGCCGTGTGCCGGCGGCTCGGCTTCCGCGACCATCACAGCGCCACCGACGACGACGGCGTCGGCGAGGTCATCTATCTCATCCGCGACAGGCCGGCCTAACCTCGTCAATTGCGTTTATGCGCGCGGTGTTTGACGATTCGGTAAGCGATCTGATGGCCACCCTGAACTGCCGTCAGCTCGCCGGCATCCTCGAAACCCAATTGCCGAGTCAAACGAAGGCTGCGCTCGTTCCAGTCCTGGACGACGGCACGCAACTCCTGATCGGGGTGGGTCGTGACGAGGAAGGCCAGCACGGTTCGGCCGAACTCATCACCGCATCCAAGGCCGACCAGTTCTGGGTCCATCCCGAGGCCGACGTCGAGCACGTCCACCTGCTCCGTCAGACCGGGAATGCGAGCGGCGTGACCGACGCAGCAGAACCCCACCAGCCGCTCACCGGACGTGACCGCAAAGTAGTCGGGCAGGTCGTCAAGGATCGGCTGGGCCGACGTCACGTCGTAGACCGCACATGGGCCGCTGTAACGCCACGTCGCCACCAACTCGGCGTCCCGAACCGTCATCGGCCGAACTCGAAGTCCGTCGGACAACGATGGCGCTACCGCGGGTGGCGCATCCCGCCGGAAGCCGGCGAACACCGGGCCACCGAATTCGTGGAGGACGGCGACGGTGACGGCATGCAGTGGTGTGGGATTACCGGTTGCAGCAGAGTGCAATCCGTCCGTGAGGCTTTTCGCATACTGCGTGTGTGCGTCCCGATCCAAGGACACGAGTTCGCGGAGCAGCCACTTGCCGCTTCCGCTCCATCTCCGGTGAGCAGCCAGCACGAACTCCGCTACCTCGCGCATCAAAACCGATGCGACCATGAGACTCTCGTCATCGCTGCGAGGAGCGGTGAGATCGGCGAGCAGGTCGGTGATCGCGTACCGCCGGGTTTCCAGGTCGCGATCGGTGACCGCCGGGGGGCCAGCCAGGTCCATCTGATGAAGCGCCGCCTGAAGTCGACGGCCCGACCCGTCTCGATCGACCAGAATGATCGACGAGCCCACCAGGCGCATGGTGGTGGGTCGGCGACGGTCGCGGTCGACCTCGCAGAACCGCAGCAGCGTCTCCTCGGTCTGGACGAAGTACTCGACCGGCCAGCCGTCGGCTACTTCCGAAGACCGGTACGGCGCCGGCGGGCCGGCCAAGAGCACGGTGATGTCCAGATCCGATGTCGAGGTCTGCTGGCCCGCCGCCACACTCCCACCCAGCCACGCCGCGCGTACGTCGGCGAACCGTCGCGCCACCAGACGCGTAGCTACCGTCACACCCTCTTCGTCCACGCCGACCAGTCTCGGCCCTCCGTCCGGTGGCTGCGACTCATTTTGTTGCAGTAAGGCTCCCCGGGTCACCACCGGCAGAACCGAACGGTTGGTCACAGCTCGACGAAGACCAGGTCGAGCACCCGATGGCGCCCGGCACGTTCGGCGGTCGTGCGGGAGGCGATGTTAAGCCCGTCGATGGTGCCGATCAGCAGACGATTCGGGTCACGCTCCGGGCCCGTCGCCCAGGCGGCTTGAGCGAGGGCGGCGTAACCGTGTCCGCTGTACTGGACGTCGATGACTTCCTCTTTGATCTCGTCGCCGTCGATCCACCTGATGGTGCCCGGGGCAACCGCGAAGACCCCAACGGCTTCACCCTCGACCGTGATTGCCTGCAATTGGCCAGTGCGTTGCCACTTGTGAAGCTCGTCGGAGGACTGCGCTGAGACGCTGCGGGCCAGGTCTGGATCGTGGGTGGCCATGTGTGTGAAGCGGCGGCGGACCATGTCGATGGCGGCGTCTGCGTCGGCGAACGGCGTCAGCGAGACCGGGGAAGCTGACTGGCGCAGGTCGCCGCTTCGAGCCACGTAGATGTGTTGGTCCAACAGCACCCCTGGGCCGCTGATGCGCCCCGGCCGGGCGCAGAGCCGGAGTGATAGGGGCCCGAACGCCGACCATTCGGCGCGTACGCAGTCACGGAGCCGATCGATGCTGTCGAAGCCGTGGGCGATGACCTCGACGAAGGGTCGGTGGACGTCGCGACGGTAGAAGCGAATACCGCCCAGCAGATCCCCGTTCGGCGTGTGGATGTTGCGGTGCAGGTAGTCGTCGGTCGAGATGCCCGGTAAATCGATGTGGTCGGAGAACTGGCGAGCGAAGTCCCGATCATTCGTTCGCGCGGCCTCGACCTCGAGCCATGACGCCACCTGCTCATGGCCGGGGGAGCCGAACAATTCAGCGGCGACGGCCGCCTCATCGTCGAGCGAAGACCACCTCTCGGGAACCATCGTGCAGGAGTCAACTCCGCCGCAGAGGGGCACCGCAACAGGTTTTACTGGCGCCGTTGTCCATCAATGCAACACCGTCGGCGACACGCGCACACGACGCTGTCCGCGGAGATCTCTCCAAGACTGGGACTTCGTGTTGCGATTTGCGTCGTCGGGTCCCTCGAGTGGGCGTTGACGGGGTCGTGCAATCGAACGATTCTCAAACACGGCCTGTGGTCCCCGCCGCAAATACGTTGTTCAACAAGGGATTGCGCACAGGCTGCATGAGCAAGTAGGGCAATGGACCTGAACGGGGGCTCTCGTAGGCTCGGCGGCGCCCCGAATACGAAAGTCACCACAGGCGGTAAGTTCTCGCTGCGAGTGCGCGAGAGTCGCTCAACAGCAACAGGTTTAGTCAGACTGGGTCGGTTAATCTACGGCCGGGGATCTCTCGACAAATCTCCGGGACCCTCGATTGGAGTTGCGATGGGCAGGCCACGGAACGGGCGCCTTTCACGGGTGCGGGTCGAATTCAGCCTGCCACCGGCACTCGCCGAGGCCGTCTATGCGTATGCAGACTCCGCCGACATCTCGTTGTCGCAAGCTGGCGGCGAACTCCTCAAGCTGGCTCTGAGTGAGCGCACGGGCGATCATGACGAAGCCACCGGGACTGCATCGGATCCTGTTGTGCCCGTGGCGAAGGCAGGAGGCACAACGACGACCTAGCGGCACTGCAGTAACGGCACTTCCCGCGGCCTCCGCCGCCCAGAAATGCCGAAAGCCGGGCGGTAACCCGGCTTCCAGACGAACAAAGAGTTGCGACGCTCTCTAACCCTCCAAGGAGGACCATGTTCATTTCAGCGTGCCCACGCACGATTGTCAACCGCCCACGCCGCGTCATCGGCGGTGGTCGCTAATGGCCCGATACACGACTTACGAAGCGGCCGATCCGACGGTGGCGCCACCCGACGAGGCGCCGCCGGAGCCGACCCTCGAAGCGGCGTCGGCGTTCATGCAACGCGCCGCCCTGACACCGCTGCCAGAGCCGGGACCCGACGTCGCGACGCGCATGGCCGTACTCACCGCGACCACGATTCGGTACCCGGATCCGGAGGTCGCCAGAGAGGCCGTTTTGCAGGCCGCCAAAGTCCGATGCATGAGCGAGTTCACCTGCGAAACGACGGACAAGACGTCTTGCGCAGAGTTGGCAAGGCATCTCGCCTGGGCTGCCATTGATGGAGTCGTGGACGCCAAGAAAGCCCTCAAGCGGGGTCCTGTGGAGGAGAGACTGGCGGTCACCGGAGCGCAGAGCCCCCGAGGTCATCGGCAAGTTCGATGCGTCCTCTACAACGCCGGGCGCTTGTTCCATCCCCGGGAGTACCCGCCAGAGCGTGTCACCCCGGTGCCGCGCACGATGCGGAAAGCCGCCAGCTTCGACGAGATCCGTTCGTTGTACAGGTGCGTTTGGGAGCTACCGACCCCGCTGGGGATGCGAGCGCTAGCGCTGGCGGATCTGAGCTACGGCGTCGGTGCCCGTCCCGCGGATTTGAAGGTACTGCGGGGAACGGCGATCACGACCGTGCGCTCGCACGGACGCGCGATCTGTGTGGTGGCTCTGCCCAACACCGCCGGCGGCGTGCGACAGGTACCGGTCCTCGATACGGGTATCAACTCCCGGTTGATCGAGCTGGCAGCCCGTGTCGGCGACGGACTGGTGTTGGCTCCAAACGCTGAGTTCGCCGAGCGCAACATCGTGAACCGCATTAGCGAAAAGCTGACGAAAAAGGGCTATCCCCCCGTTCGGACGGCGGCGCTCCGCAACCGGTGGATTCTCGACATGGCTGAACGACGCATTCCTACGGCGATGCTGCTGCAGTTGGCTGATGTGCATGACCTGAGGGTGCTGACTGATCTGCGAAAAGAGTTGCCACATTACAAGATTCGACATGCCATCACGATTCAGCAGGAGAGTCTGCGATGATCGCTGCGCGTAAGCCGGAGTGCACCATCGCCGACGATCTCTTCAGCTACGCCCGCCAGGTGGTGTGGGAATCTGGTGTCGCTGAACTGATCGAAGATCAGTACCCTCCCGGCACGCTTGGTCGAAGGCCCAGAGGCATCGCGTACACAAGTACCGCGGTTCTGGTCTCGTTGCTGATCAGGGTGGTGATGAAACGCCCACCCACACTGACGGGCATCCTGCAGACGATCACGGAGCTCACCCCGCCCCAACTCGCGGCGGTCGGGATGGATGGCCAGGACTGCTCGCGGATCTGGCAACAGCACCGTGCGGAGTACACACGTTTCACCAGTTGGTGGCAACGCAGGCTCGTGGCGTTCGACTCCTGGGCTGACCTGCCCGCTCGACGCATGCTCAACGGCGAATATCACGTCCGCCTCGAAAAGCGCAGCGGCGAGCAGCGGGAGCACGCCGAACGCGCCGCACGACTGGTGCACCTCGCCATCAATCGCCTCGTTGCCGCATCGGTGGAGGACAAGGACCCCGAGGGTTGCCGGGGTGATCTCGTCGTCGATGGAACCAACTACCTCGTCGCCAAACAAGACGGCACGATCGGTGTCGCCGAGGACAAGATGCGCGGCGCCGTCGCGGGTGCGAACTTCCACGTCCGAGACAAGAAGTGCTTCGGCGACGGGACTGGCGGCGCCCGCCAAATCACCTACGCGGGAATGACGCTGGAAATGACGGCACTGACCCGCATCGGCAAGCCGACGGCGATGCACTCCGTGGCTCCGGTCTTCGTCGGCATTGCCGTTCACTACGCAACATCGGGGAGCCCGGAGGGGATGGCCGATGCGCTCGAACAAGCCGAAGCCAACGGACTGACCGGGCGCCCCAAAGGGCTCCGTGCGCACTGGCCGTTCATGACCTCCGACATGGCCTACAACGCCAAGGACGCAACTGCCGACATCTTGCTCAAACACCGCTACAGCTTCGTTGGACGGTTTCCAGAGGGCTGGGGAGTCGAATGCCCCTCGACGAAACCTGCCGGGGCGCCGGACTTCGAGCCCGAGCCAGGCGCATTGCAATGGGCGGGCGCGTTCTTTTGCCCCGCTGTCCTGGCTCTGATCAAGGGCCACCGCACACCGAAGATGGAGCACCTTCTGGACAATGACCAGTTCCGCCTTCACGACAAGCGGTTGCGCCGCATCCTGCCGTACCTCATGGGTTACAACTCACGGCCGTTCTACGCACAAAGCGGGCACGGCAGACCCAAACTGGGCCGCCTACGCAAGCAGGTTGTCAGGATCAAGCTGGTCTGCCCGGCGGCGATGGGTAACGTCACCTGCCCGCTCAAACCGGAATCCATGACGGGCGCTCGTAACGGTGTCCCCGTCGCGGAGCCGACGTGGCAAGCCCACGAACGAGGATGCTGCGCCAAATCCAGCGTCACGGTCACCCTCACCCCGGACCAGTTCAAACGAGCGCAATGGGATCTGGTCCCAGGGAGCTGGGAACACGCAGTGTACTTCGAGGCCGCTCGCGCACTCACCGAACAACGATTCAGCCATCTCAAGTCGGCCCACGTCACGGGTTTAAGGCAGCTCACCAGTGGGCCTCGACGCGACCCCATGATCAAGCTGATCCTGGCAATGGCCGTCGTTGCCTCCAACCGGGAGAGTCAGTCGAACTTCGATCCTGCGCGGATCAGAGAGGAGTCCATCGACATCCGGATGCGTCAGCTCGCCACCGACCTCGGCTACGAACCCGCCCGGACACCGCCGCGGACCTAGAACTACCCGCACGATGGACCGCGTCAACGAGGCGCGGTCCATCGCCATGTCCGCACCAGAAACAAGTCGGTGGAGTTAAACGATCGATATTCAACGAGCCGCCACAAAATGCCCGCTGCCAGCGGAGACGACCACCACGTCGCATTGCGAGGAGGACCGTTGATGCCGCAAGACGCGAGCGGCGGGAGGCCAGCGCGGCGCCACCGGATTCAGCCGCTCGACCAGGCTAAAGTCGGTGGAATCAACGGGAAAAGTCGGTGGAATCAACTCTCGAAACGACCCTCTGACCTGCTTTTGAGATCCGCACACATTGAGCGGTTGTACGTAACCGCAGCGCTAAGGTCACGAACTCGAAAGGGTTCGTGACCTTTGTGCTTGGTGGGGTTGGTAGTCCAGGTGCGGGTCGCATCGACTGCCGCGGGACTTATTCGTCCGAATCCCCAGCGAGATCGTTGGTCGGTCCTGCAAGGTCCGTGCTCTGCATCCGAAACGCGAGGGGCCTTCGTCGCAGGGTTTCGGAAGGCGAGTATCCCCGCCCCGTCGTTACGACAGCTACACGACTAACCACGCAAGACGGCTGTGGGTGTCAGCAGTTGTTCAGACTTGTGCTCGCAGAGATGTCACCGACATCTGATCCGCTGTCAGTGGATCGTTGGGACTGGGCCGAAGCAGCTCTCGAGGAACAGCCGTAAGCAGGCACGGTCCACTCACCCGGCAGGTCAACCGAGACAAGAACTGAGCCCTCTCGAATCTCGAGATATGAGACGGCGGGCTCGTCGCGGCAGCGCGCCATCGTGACTGGACGTCGCGTCCGCCTTTCCTAGACTGGGGGCGTGGCGACTTTGGATGTTTGCAGCGTCGGCTTGAACACACTTGCTGGTCAGTGTTCAACCGATGCGTCGGCGTTAGCCGCCCAGACTCCGAGCGTGGCGCTGACGCCACCCGCTCAGGCAACCGGCGCGGCGGTCAGCGGCCTGTACGCCGCGGTCGGGGCAACGGCGACGGTGCTGGCCGGCAGAATCCAGGCCACGGGCGCAGCATTGGTCATTGCGTCGGCCCAGTACGTGAATCTCGACGAGAACTCCACTCAGCGCCTCACCGCCCTTGATGCCCCGGTACGGCCGTAGATGCCAGCTGCCGTCGGCACAGGCCTACCCGGCCTCTCACAAATCCTGTCCTGGGACACCACACACCTGTCGCAGGCAGCGTCCGACTGGCTAAGCACCGCCAAGTACTGGGAAGACGTGTTCACCCGCATGCACGGTGGAACCCAGTCACCGGGCGGCACCGTATGGCAGGGTGTTGCCGCTGAGGCCGCCCAGGAGCGCACGTTCAGTGATCTGGTCAAGGTCCGCGGTTTGGCAGACACGTTGAACGATGCCGCGGCCGTTGCTCACCGCGGAGCCGATCAACTGGGTTACCTCAAACGCCACGCCATCGACGCTATCAACGACGCGCACGAAGCGGGCTTCGGCGTAGGAGAAGACCTCTCGGTCGTCGACGCCAGCAAGTACAGCGGATTTCGGGTAGCCGCCGCGCAGCAGTTCGCGGCAACGATCGCCACCCGCGCCGCCGCACTGAGCGCGGCCGACAGTGAGATCGCCATGAAGATCACCGCCGCAACAACGGAACTGAACGGCCGGGGCTTCTCTGAATCACCCGAAACCGCCCGAGCACTGGATTTCCCGCTCGCACCGCAACCGCCGCGCGAAGACGAGCGACGCCACAATCAGATCGACGCCTTCCGCAGGGTCTTCGGGCGCGACCCGGTCTCGCCAGGGGATTGGACCACCGCAGCTGGCCTTGATCCGCACACTTACGACCCGAAGTTTCAGGGCACCAACTCCGATGTCGAGGTAGTCCGCATCAAGCCCGTGCCGGGGCAGGGTGTGGTTCGGTCGTCGCAGTGGATCCCCGATCGCGAGGTCCGCGGGGCGCCGCCCTGGTCGCACGACCTCGGCAACAACCGGGGCCCCAACCCGAACTTCGACCCTGAGGACACCAAGGTCACCACCATCATCGACTACGACAACGGCATCGTCATCATTCGTCAGAACCCATCGGTGTTGGAGAACTCCGATGGATCGCCAGGTGAGGTCCGAGTCGGACACCCTTCTGGGACGGTGACCCAACTCGCAGACGGCTCAGTGCGGATCAAGTACGACTCCGGAAATCCCTTCGCACCCGAGATCAGCCGCAACCCGAGTATCACCGCCGGCCACCCCTGGACGGTGAACGGCGACCTGGTGTTCACCCCAGGCGCCAGCGGTGTCACCGTCGACGGCACTCGCACGGACTACCCGTCGATGGAGGTTTACCAAGACATGCCCAACGGGATGACGCGCACCGTGCTTATCGACAACGCCGCCGCCGGTGGACAGCAGGGACCCATGAGCAACTTGCCCTTCCACCACGATGTCGGCAGCGGTGGAAAAGCGTTCGTCCCGTTCAACACCGGCGGCTGGAACCCCCGTTATGACGTGCCGACACCACTGCCCGGAACTCCCTTCGGCCCGGTCGACAACCCACCGTCCGCAGCGCCACCGGCCATCGGGGTACCGATGTGAGGGGCGAACATGAAACTCCCATGACAGCGCGGACATCGTCGGAACAGATGTGGCGCGCGGCAACATGGTCCGCGGTGCTGCTGTTCCAGGCGGTCTGCGGATTGTTCCTAGCCGCCATGTTGACCCTGACCAGACTCGGACTCCGCGACAACGACACGACCGTCGCCGGGCACAAGACCCTCACCGCGACGGCCGCTGCCACCGGCATCGCACTGGCTCTATCCGCCCCGCTCCTCATAAGCCGACGTCCCCTACCTCGCGGCATTGGCATCGGGCTGGCCACATCCGCCCTCATCTTCGCGATCGGAGCGGTGACCTATGTCCTCTGGCTTCAGTGATCTGCCCCGCTACGGCCGCACCACTTTCGCAGCGTTCGCGATCAACGTGTTGCTGCTGCAATTCATGACCTGGGTGCTACTTACGACCGCGCCGTATTTCATACCGGTCATCGCCTTGCCCGTGACCATCCTCGACGCCCTCATCGCCTGGGCACTCACCCGCCGGGAAGGCCGGACCGCTCAAATCGGCCGCGGACTCGCCATCGCCTGCCTCACGCCACTGCTGACGCTGCTGATCTTCATCCCAGGATGGATCATCAGCCGCAACTTTGGGCACTGACCCTGGGCCACACTCCCGTGGGGCTCCGCCACGATTAGAAGACGCCCCTCCCACCGCCTGGGCACCTCGGCGTTCTGTGGGAGAGCAATCTTGCGGTCCGTGACTTTCTTCGTACCCACCGGGAGTTGGTGAACTCTATAGGCGGTGAAGCTGGACGGCGTTGCGGTCGCTGGGATGAGCATGCTGGGATACCAGCATCACAAGCGCGATTTCATCGACCAACTCCGCGCTGCGGCCCTGGCGTGGACGACGCCCCGGCCCCTTCCTCACCCGACGAGACGATGCCAACACAACCTCCAGAATCTAAGGCAGTGTTGCGACAGCAGCTAGAAACCACCTTGCCGACAACTGGTCAGAATTCGGTTGCCGTTGACAGCGTTCTCGCCCGCCGAATCCCGGGGCGTCGACTTCACATGAATGCGACGTGCGCCGGTTGCGACGAGACGAGAAATGAGACACCGCGACCTGGGGCGCCACAGGCGCCTGCTCGGACACCTGGGCCTGTCTCGTTTCTCTAGAGACGAGACACTGCGCTGTTGAATGCGAATGATTCGCCGATGCCCCTTTGAGAGTTCCCTCGCCTGTCTAGGCTTCACGCACGCGACAGTCCGTAACGCTGTACATGAACGCGCCTGCCGATGACATCTGGCGCGAACCATCACCGAGCAGGGACTGTTCCACCGGCCCGAAGCAAACCTCTTCACCAAACTCGTCCTAAGGGGCCGGATTAAACGGCCAACCGGGGACAGTTTCGAGTTGACGTAGCCATGTCCAGTCGACCCGCTACATTCGTCGGATGCCTGACGTCTGCACCGTGACGGGAACGGTCGCACCGTCGTCGCTGGGGAAGGTGCTCTTTCACGAGCACCTTCTGATGGTGCTCTGCGGTCCATGGCAGAGCGGTCGGCTGGTGGACCGCGCCGAGTTGCACCGACAGCAGGTCGACGCCGCGGTCGCAGCGCTGTCGGGTCTGGCGGCGCTCGGATTCGGCACCGTGGTCGACTTGAGTCCCTACGGTGACGCCGGCCGCGACCCTCACGGCGAAAACGTCCGACTATTAAGGCAGATCGCCGAAGAAACCGGGCTCAACGTCGTCGCCGGCACGGCCACCTACCGCCGAGAGTTCAGCCCGCAATGGGTCCTCGACGCCAGCATCGACGACCTCACTGAACGGTTCGTCGCCGACGCACGTACCGGAATGGCAGACACTGGGATCCGCGCGGGCATCCTCGGCGAACAGCCCACCAGTGAGGACGAGATCACCGACCACGACGAGAAGGGCCTCCGCGCCGCGGCCCGCGCCGCCGTCGCGACCGGGCTGGCGCTGGCCACGCACACGACGCACGGCACCATGGCCCTCGAACAGGTCGACGTCCTCGTCGACGAGGGAATGGACCCGTCGCGGGTGGTGATCGGCCACATGGACAACCACACCGACCTGGACTACGTACGTCGTGTCTTGGACCGCGGGGTCTGCATAGGATTCGACTCCATCGGCAAGCAGTTTTGGGACGCCCGCCAGCCGTACCGAATCCCGAGCGCCAACGGAGAATTCAGTAAGCGGGGCCTCTTTCGAGCCGACCACGTCCGCGCCGACTGGCTCGCCACGCTGATCGAGCAGGGCTACCGGGATCAGATCGTGTTGTCCCACGACCTCGTTGGAGCGCAAGTCCCCCTGAACCCCGAAACGCACGGGCAACGCGGCTACACCTACCTTGGAACCACGTTCACCGAGCTGCTCGCCGACCGCGGCGTCAGCACGGCCGATCTCGACACGCTTCTGCACGCCAACCCCGCCCGCCTTCTCAGCACGGACTAGGCACACCCGAGAGAATTCAGCAGCTCAGGTCCGCCGGTGGATGAACGCGGTCGATGAAGAATGCCTCCGGCGGCCCGACGGTACGAGACCGCATCTGAGTCGTCTCGTTTCTCTAGTAATGAGAATGCGATGGGTGGAACCTGGCGATGGCGTCGAGGACTGCTGCCCCCATGGCAGGGCTGCCGGTGTGGCCGGAGTCCTCGATGATCCTGAGGTCGGCGTCCGGCCAAGCCTGAGCGAGTTCCCATGCGGTGAGCAGCGGGCCCGACAGGTCGAGACGTCCGTGGATCAGGACTCCGGGGATTCCTCTGAGGCGGTGCGCGTCGCGCAGTAACTGACCGTCCTCGAGCCACGCGCGATGGGCGAAGTAGTGCGTACATATCCGCACAAATGCCAGTTTCGCGGCGTCGGGCTTTGCGCTGTACTGACCGGGGCTGCCCAGTGCTTCGTGGGAGATGACGGCGTCTTCCCATGCGCACCAGTCGCGCGCAGCCTGTTCCCGCACGGCGATGTCGGGGTTCTCCATCAGCTGTCGGTAGGCCTCGACGAGGTTCCCGTCGCGGTCTCGGTCGGGAACCCCCGCGCGGAACCGTTCCCATTCGACCGGGAACAGTAGACGCACCCCGCCGTAGAGCCAGTCGATTTCTTGGGGGCGGGTCATGGTCACTCCGACCAGGACGATGCCGATCACCCGGTCGGGGTGGCGTTGTGCGTAGGCCAGGATCAGCGTCGATGCCCAGGAACCGCCGTGGAGCAGCCAACGGCCGATACCTAGATGCTCGCGTAGTGCTTCCATGTCGTCGAGCAAGTGTTCGGTGGTGTTGTGCGCCATAACCGTTGCCGGGTCGCTGGCATGAGGCTTGCTGTCACCGCATCCACGTTGGTCGAACAGCACGACCTGGAAAGCCTCGGGGTCGAACCCCTTGTGGGCGCCGCGCGACCTGCCTGATCCCGGTCCGCCATGCACGACCAGCGCCGGTCGACCATGGGGGTTGCCTCTGGTCTCCCAGTACACGAGATTGCCGTCACCCACGTCGAGCAGACCGTGATCATACACCTGCGGCTCGGGAAATGGCTGGCCTTCAGACACAACCGACCACGCTACCGGCGGCCTAACCCGCCGCGGTCGCGAAGAATCGAGACAGGAACTGATCGACCTCGAATCTTTCGAAACGAGACAACGCGGTGGCCTTTGGCGACTCTGCCATCTCCGGGTGAGTGACACACTCATGCAATGACAGCCGGCAGAGCTGCCCTTCATCAAAGAGTCTCGGCGTCACTGGCATCCCGTAGCGATGTTGAGCTTGCGGCGCTGGTGGGAACCGGTCGAGCCATCAGCGTGGGTGTCGGTGGTGGCTCGGAACTTGTCGACGTCGACAGCGTGCCGGTGTTCACCAAGCGGATCCCGTTGACTGACCGGGAGGTCGCCAACTCGGGCTCCACAGCGAACCTGTTCGACCTACCGATGTTCTGCCAATACGGTATCGGCGGGCCAGGATTCAACGCCTGGCGAGAGCTAACCGCCAACATCATCGTCACCGACGCCGTGCTGGCCGGCGAGACGCATTCGTTCCCGATCCTCTACCACTGGCGGGTACTCCCTGGCCGATCGCCAGTCGCCGCCGAACACCTTGACATCGACGCCGCCGCCGCTGCCCAGGGCGGTTCGCAGGCCGTGCGGGCCCGTCTCGAAGCGCTGGCCGCCGCGACGTGCAGCCTGGTGCTGTTCTGCGAGTACATCCCACACCCGATTACGGACTGGCTGCGAACGAATCCGGCTGACAAAGCTGTCGTAGTCGAGCGGCAGCTTTCCGAGATCGTGACGTTCCTGCGGGATCGGGAGTTGCTGCACATGGACGGGCACTTCGGCAATATCCGCACCGACATGGAGCGGATCTATCTCAGCGACTTCGGGCTGGCCACATCGCCGCAATTCGACCTGTCACCCGCTGAGCGCGACTTCACTGCACAACACGTCACGCATGACGCCGGCTACGCCGCCATGCGACTCGTCAACTGGCTAGTGACCGATGTCTGCGGAGTGCCCAGTGGTAGCCCAGTCGCCCACGACGAGTACGTACGCCAGTGCGCCGCTGGACGTGTACCGGATGACGTGCCACCGACGGTCGCGGCGATCCTGACCCGGCACGCACCCGCCGCCGCGGAGATGAACGCCTTCTACGGGAGACTGTTCCACGGCGATCTCCACGCCGAGTACCCGATACATGAGGGAGATTGAGCCAGGCGCCCCCGCGGGTGCGCCTTCGGATCGCATTCCAGGCCAGTCGGCCCGTGACCTACCGAGTGGTCCAGAGGCCTTCACATCGAAACAGGATTCGATCGACCTCATCTCTCTACAAACGAGACGACGCGACCACGATCGTGTAATCCGAGCGTGGGTGATATCAGTGCGGCCCACCTTCCGTCAGGATCCGTAGAGCTGTTCGGCAGGATCCGTAGAGCTGTTCGGCGGGGTGGAGAAGCGCGACATCAAGGTGGTACCGCCAGATCCTGCGTGGCCGGCGAAGTTCGCAGCAGAGCGTGAAACGATCGGGACGACTCTCGGGTCAAGGCGTGCGGGTGGATCACATCGGGTCTACCTCCGTACCTGGGCTTGCCGCCAAACCCATCATCGACATTGGCCTCGGCGTCGTGGATGTCGACCGCGAAGAGGACTACCTGCCTGACCTCATCGCGGCTGGGTACCGGCTCAGGGTCCGCGAGCCTGGGCACCGTATGGTGCGCACGCCAGATTTAGGGGTGCACGTGCACGTATGCACGGCGGGCAGCGATTGGGAACGCCGCCAACTGCTCTTTCGTGACTGGCTGCGCTATGACCAATCCGATCTTGCGGTTGGTCCGGGCTCGTTCTGCCACCAGGTCTAGCGTGTGATCGTGAGCGAAAGCAGGCGTGTCGCATTGGTGACTGGAGCGACCTCCGGAATTGGGCTGGCCATCGCACGCCGCCTCGCCGGGTACGGGTATTGCGTGGTCGTGCACTCACGCTCGTCGACCGAGGCTGGAAACGCACTGGCTGCCGAACTCGGCGATGCCTACTACGTCCAAGCGGACCTCGCGGACGATGCGGACAGGCAACGGCTGGTCGCAGATTCCATACGCACCGCTGGGCGTCTTGACGTCCTAGTCAACAACGCCGGGATGAGCGCGGTGATACCGCACTCCGATCTTCAGAGCGCTTCGACGGCGATGTGGCGGAACCTGTACGAGGTCAACACGATCGCACCATTTCGCCTCGTCGCCGAAGCCGAAGCACATTTGCGCGCCTCGGCAAGAGAGGGACGGCCCTCGACGGTCGTCAACATCAGCTCGCACGCCGGGATGCGCCCCAAAGGAGCCTCGATCCCGTACTCGGCGAGCAAAGCCGCCCTCATCCACACCACCAAGCTCCTCGCACTCACCCTTGCCCCCGACATCCGGGTCAACGCGATCGCACCCGGCCTTGTGGACACCCCGATGACCGCGGACTGGGCTGATGCGCAAGCTTTGTGGCGCGAACGGGCCCCGATGGGGCGTCCAGCGACTCCGGACGATGTGGCAGACACCGCCCTATCACTCATCGAGTCCGACTACATGACCGGCGAGATCCTGACCCTCGACGGCGGCCTCGGCCTCACCTAAACAAATAGCAACAGGTTGAGTGATGCTCCCCAGGACTCGCTCGAAGCGGGCCCGACAGTATGACAAGAACCGAGCCGTCCAAGTTCTCTAGATCTGAGACCTCCGCGCTCGTATCTGAGTAGGAGTCATTGACCGACTGGTGGGCTCTGCCTACCGTGGGTTGGTTACTGCGGCGTCCCAACGACTGGGGGATCTCTTGGGATTGACTGATGGTGGGTTCAAGAACGCGGTCGCCAGGCAGCACTACTTAACCGTGTACGCCAAGGTACGGGGGGCTGAGTCCGCACCCAAATGTCGTGCACGACATCGAGACCAAATTCGGGACCGTTCGGGTGTACCAACACGGCCTTAGCGCCGGTGAGCCTGTCGTCTTGGTTCATGGGTTTTTTCTGACTTCGGCTATGTGGTGGGAGCAAGTCGCCGGATTGACCAGTGATTTCACCGTCTATGCGATAGACATGCTCGGCCAGCCGGGCGCAAGCACCCAGACGAAAAGACTATCGACCCCCTCAGATGCTGGACGCTGCATCGCAGCGGTACTGGAGAAGCTGGACCTAAGCGATGTACACCTGGTCGGGCACTCGTATGGAGGGTGGTTAGCCACTCATGCGGCGGCGAGAGCACCCCATCGGTTGGCAACGCTGACTCTGGTCGATCCGGCCCACACCGTGGCCCGCCTCTTCGCGCGGTTCTGGCGAACCCTTGCACTCCTGCTGTCAAATCCGCGCTCGGCCCGTGCGCATCGCGCTGCTGCGTGGGTACTGGGTCATCCCGCGACGGGAGGTCCCCTCGACGCACTCACCAGCCTCTTTGTAGCTGGATTCGTTTCCTTCGGACCGCCGCTGAACACACCGCCGCTACTGTTACGCAAGTAACCGCCTCCTGCGATCCGTGGACCTTCCCGTTCAAGTTCTATTGGCGGGCAACACTCTTCACAACTCAGGTAAAGCGATACGACGACTCGCGTCGGTGGTCCCCACGTGGCGATATCGCCTGTGGCCTAACAATTCTCACGCGCTATTTGCCGAGAATCCCGGCGAGGTCAATGATTGCATCCGACAATTTGCGATCGCACATAGTCGCGGCGCCTCCTAGTCGCCGCCCGGCCCAGCTGCCTTCCGATCGAACCCGAGCCGTTCGCCGGTGGGTGTTCAGACACGATCGACCAGGCTCCCGGCCGCCCCAACGCACCGCAGCCGCGAAGAATCGAGACAAGACCTGATCGACCTCGAATCTAGAAGTGAGACAGCGGATCGCCAGGGTCGGTCAGTGTGCCGACCCAGGGGTGCTGAGGGTTTTCGTGGCGCAGTGATCGAGTAAGCCAAGTGCGGCTCTCGTCGTCGAGACTTGGAAGGCAGCGCTCAAAGTCGAGAGTGTCTTTCGGCCGGGAGTGCATCGCTTTGAGGAGGAGTTGAATCTCGGGTCGTAGGTACGTGATGCCATCGCGTGACCACAGACAATCGCTGAGGGGCCGCGTGATGTGGGAAGAACGTTTGTAGACCCAGGTCTGCTCACGAACGTCGTCGAGGAGGACGTCGTACTCCCAGGGATCGGCGCCGCTGTGCCGCAACCAGAGGTTGCCGCAGTCCTCTGGAATGCTTGACCCGTCGATAGAAAGCGGTGTCAAGCTTCCCGCCGCCGCCCACACATCCAAAGTGGTGCCCGCGAACTCGATGAAACTATCTGCCTCTGAGCGTGGGATACCGATGTCGAGATCTCCGTGCGCGCGCGCTGTTCCGGTGAACGCATCGATCGCCCAACCGCCGGCGACCCACCACCGACCCGAGTAACCGCTCAGAAAGTCGACGGCCTCGCGAGGTGTTCGAACCTTCCAGGGGCCGTACAGCCGCACCACCTCGGCATGATCGAGCACGTAGACAAGTATGCGTCCGTCGAGGCTGTCTCAGGCGGCGAGATAGGCGTAGCACCCGAGACCGGAAGTGCGCCGCCCAACTTCTCAACTAGTGAGGCAAACAGCGATCGATAGCACTGGCCGGCGTAGGCACTGGCAACAACAGCTGGCTGAAGCTGGCGGCACACCTCCGGTCTAGGCGTGCATAGCGGATGATTGCGAACCGGCCTCAGTTCGATTGCTCGATCGGCGCTCAGCGCGACCTAGTCTCGGGGCGTCGGGTGCGGTAGGCCGACGATGTCTTGGTGCACCTGCTGAAGCTGGGCCTGCTCGGTTGCTAGAGCAGGGGGTCAGAGTGGTCCGCCAACTTGGATGCCCTCATTGACCTCGTCAATAGCTTCCTGGGTTAGGCGGAGCGCCGCAACGCGATGGCCGCCTTTGTCCTCCGTGGCTGACTCCAGCTCGTTCACTGCAGCCTGCAGATAGCCGTTGCCAGAGACCATCGCGGGTCCAAACTGCGGAGGAGGAGGCGTGAAGTAGCCATCGGGAGGCCCGCCGGCGAATTGGATGCCAAGGTTGACTTGGTCGATGGCCTGTTGGGCCAGGTTGATGGCTGACACGCGGTGCCCACCCTTGTCGTCTTGGGCGGATTGCAGCGAACCTATTGCCTGCTGCAGGTCGTTTCTAGCGCCGTACATGTCAGGTTGGTCGGCGTGAGCGGTACCCACTGCGATGGTGGCGAGGGCTATCGCCGTCAAGAACGTGGTAGTGCTCAACCGGGACATCACGGGGTACATCTCTGGCACGTCCTTCCGTAGGATTGCTCGACAACGGATGCTAGCACCGTGGCCGTGAGACTCCCGTGCATCGCCTTCAAAGACGCTGGGCTGTA
The DNA here is from genome assembly GCF_004745805.1 of Mycolicibacterium sp. CH28. Taxonomy (GTDB): domain Bacteria; phylum Actinomycetota; class Actinomycetes; order Mycobacteriales; family Mycobacteriaceae; genus Mycobacterium. Next base: position 277,760 of record NZ_SRLQ01000018.1, read on the forward strand.
AGCGAAGCGAGGTTCCGCGGGCACGGTCGGATGACGACCCCTCAAGGTGAGACAAGACGCGACGCGAGACATCCCGGATGTTTGGAACCTAGACATCCGCCGGATGCATTCGTTCCGCCACGCGATGGCCCAGCACCCCAACTGGCCCAGGTACGGTCATCCGGACGCTATCGAGGGGACGCGCAGAGTGGCCGAGTTCGACCGGGTTGTGCAGGCACGTCGATCGATCAGGCTCTTCCACCCCGATAAGGCGGTGCCGCGTTCAGACGTCGTCGAGGCGCTGGAACTAGCTCGACGCGCACCCTCGAACTCCAACACCCAGCCTTGGCACCTCGTGTTCGCCGAAGGCGCTGCGCGCGAGCGATTGGTCACCGCGCTTGTCAACGAGTCCCGGATACGCGAGCCCGCGATACCTCCACTGCGTTCCGACTTCGAAGTGTTCAAATATGAACTGGGAGAAAAACTTTACGGAAGCCTTGGTATCGCCCGAGACGACGCCGAAGGTCGCCAGAAGGCCATCAGACTCAACTGGAGGTTCTACAACGCTCCGCTGGCCGGCATCGTGTGCATGCCCCGCGACCTTCACCACGTCGACAGTCTCGGTGTCGGCATGTACCTGCAGACGTTCATCCTTGCCCTCACCGCCCGCGGGGTGGGCACCTGCGTCCAGATGCTCATTGCGGGATTTCCCGACGTCGTGCGCCACGCACTCCACATCCCACCCCATTACGAGATTCTGTGCGGTCTCGCCATTGGCTACGCCGTCGAGGACTTTCCCGCCAACAACCTCGACGTCCCGCGCAAGTCGATCGACGACACAGCGGTGTTCCTCGACCTGTAGGTCACGTCGGGCTGCCTCCTTGTCGAGACCCGCGTCGGATATTTGGTTGTGTTCACGCCGAACTGGTGCCACGCTGCGGCCGTGCAGATGCATCCCGGCCAGCTGTCGGTCTCCCCGCGAGCGGTCGGGACACTCATCGCGCAGCAGTTCCCGCAGTGGGCGGGTCTACCCATCCAGTCGGTATCCAGCGCCGGCACCGTCAACGCCATCTTCCGGGTCGGAGACAACGTCGTTGCTCGGTTTCCTCTGCAACCCAGCGACGACATCGAGGCGGTGCGGCACGAGCTTGAGCTGGAGGCGTCGGCCGCCGAGGAACTGAGTGGGCGCACCCCCGTTGCCACCCCTACTCCGCTCGGAATCGGCCAACCCGGCGCGGGCTATCCGTTGCCATGGTCGGTCTATACCTGGCTACCGGGCTATCCCGCCACCGCTGATAGCTGCTCCCAGTTCGACTCGTTTGCAATGGATTTGGCGGAATTCATCCTGGCCGTGCGCGCCATCGACACCCGCGGCAGAACCTATGACGGCAGCGGTCGCGGCGGTGACTTGGCATCCCACGACGAGTGGATCGAGTTGTGCCTCGTCAATAGCGAGGGCCTGCTCGACGTACCAAGCTTGCGCGGGATCTGGGACCAGGTCCGCGCTCTGCCTCGCGGGAATACCCCAGACGTCATGAACCACGGCGACCTAATCCCACCCAACGTCCTCACCGTCGACGGTTGCCTCACAGGGATTCTCGATGTCAGCGGGTTCAAGGCCGCCGATCCCGCACTGGACCTGGTGGGTGCCTGGCACCTGCTCGACGCTCCACGCCGCGAACTGCTCAGAAACCACCTCGGGTGCGACGATGAAGAGTGGCATCGGGGACGCGGATGGGCCTTCCAGCAAGCCATGGGTGCTGTCTGGTACTACGTCGACAGCAACCCCATCATGAGCACTAATTGCCGCCGCACGCTCGAACGCATCCAAGCTGACATCGAGGCCTAGCCGCCACGGAGCAGCCACCGCTCGATGCCTAGATGCTCGCGCAGTGCTCCCACGTCTCCATCACGCACTCGACCAGCGGGCAGCCCTTCGCCGTCGTCAACAGATCGCACGCCACCGCCGCAACCGTCGTAGACGATGTGGCCCATCACAGGTGCAGGCCATGGGGAGGGGGCGACCCGAGTCCGGGCCATTGATGCGGACACGGCAACTGGCGTCTTCCTGGCCTTTGCTGGTATCCATGACTGAGCAGGTCTGGAGGGAGTTGTCATGTCGCTTCGGGTCAATGTTGAGGATCTGGCGACCGCGGGTCTAGCGGTTAGTGGCCACGGTGAGGACGTGGCTGTGCGGCATGGGGCTGCGGCGAGCCGGATCGATGCTGCGCAGGCGGGTTGGCGGGGGCTGTCGGCGGCGGCGCTGACGCTGCTGTCCGAGCAGTGGCTGGCCACGACGAGCGCTCAGCTTGCCCGGCTAAGCGACCACGCCCAAGGCTTGCACGCCAGTGCCCAAGGTTTCGCGGAGATGGAGCAGCGCAACAGCCAAGCGCTTACCGAGCCGGCGCACGCAGCAAACACGATCGCTGCCCAAACCGCCATGTGACACCGTGACCCTGACCGTCCTGGATATCGAGCGTTGGAATCCCGGTGATGTCCGGGAGGTGTTTCACGCGGCGAGCAGCCGCGCGCAGGCGAACTTCGACGCCGCCGACGGGTTGGCGAGCTTGCCTGGGTTCGAGGCGTGGGGCGGTGAGGCAGCAGAGGCGGCCAAGGCGGCGATCGGCCAAACCCGCAAGGACCTCGACGCGCACGGCAACGAAGCGCTCGCCGTGGCCAATGCTGCCCGCAGCGCCGCGGACAACATCGAACGGATCAAATCCGAACTGGCCGCGCTCAAGGCCGACGCCGAATCGTTGGGCATGGAGATCGACCCGGTGGCGGGCACCGTGCTGCCCGGCCCGAAGGTCCGCAACCCGATGGAAGCCGAACTCAAACAGGCCCAGCTGCAGCCCCGCCTGGACAAGATCGTCGCCGAAGCCAACCTCGTCGACACGGCCCTGGCCAACGCGATCAACATGGCCAGCGGCAAGACCGCCATCCCTCCGCCGGGCCCGCACCCCGAGATTCCGGATCGGCCGCCACCGGATGACCCCAAGCAATTCGCCGATTATTGGCGCAGCTTGTCCAAAGAACAGAAGGACTATCTCTATAACCGCGACCACAACATCGGCAACAACCCGAACATGCCCGCCGGCGACGACGAACACCCGGGCAGTGACTACTACAACCGGCTCAACCTGGCCGATCAACTGAAGAACGCCGAAGCCGCGCAATCGCGAGTCGACGCACTGCGCGCACAGCACCCCGATTGGGCCGAGGGTAAGAACCTTCCCCGCAACATCGGCGATGCGCAGCAATATGCAGCCTGGCACCGTCAGTTCAACGATGCGAAGAACGACTCGAAGTACCTTTCGGATCTGCGGGCGGTGAACAACGCGGTAGAGGATCGCCCCGACCGCAAGTTGATGCTGCTTGACACGCAGTCCGGCCGGCAGGCTCGGGCAGCGATTGCGGTGGGTGACCCGGACAGCGCCGATCATGTGTCGGTCACTGCTCCGGGGCTCAACACCACCGTCCACGACGCCATCGGCGGCATGGCAGACGAAGCAATGCATGTGCGCCAGGAAGCCATGCACCAATTGGATCTGGCCGGCCGCAGCAGTGAATCGGTCAGCGCCATCGCCTGGATTGGCTACGATCCACCCCAAGTGCCGGGCACCGACGACATCGGTGCTTCGCTGGTAGGCGGCTACGAGGTCAGCCACGATACTGTCGCCAAAGCGGGCGCTGTTGATCTGTCCCGGTTCTACGACGGCCTCACCGCCGTCCACCAGGGCCCGCTTGACCTCACCGCCATCGGCCACTCGTATGGCTCTCTGACCACGGGCCTCGCACTGCAAGAACCGGGTAGCCACGGCGTTGACAATGCCCTGTTCTACGGCTCCCCCGGCATCGAGGCGACCACCCCGCAACAGCTGGGACTCCAGCCCGGCCACGTCTTCACCATGGAAACCCCCGACGATCCCATCCAATGGGTCTACGACGGACCGAAAATTGCACGTGGCGCCGCACCTGCGCTGCCGGGACCGTTCGGTGGTTTGGCGGAAGTCGGGCTCGGCGCCGCCGATCTCACGGGTGCAGGCGATTTCGGGCCCAACCCCGCCGCAAACCCGAACTTCACCCACCTGCAAACCGGCTCGGTGACCGTTCCCGATGGACGTTCGCTGCAAGCCGCCAGCGGCCATAGCGACTACCCACGCTGGGATGACGCCCATAATCAGCTCTACACCACTGGCTACAACATTGCCGCCGTCATTGCCGGCACGACACCCATACCGCAGAAGTGAGCACGCTATCCATGACCATGCAACTCTTTCGCCGGGCCCGCCGAATTGGCGTATTCGCTTGTGCGACCGCGATTGCCCTAACTAGCACAGGATGTCACGTGAGTAAGCCATACCAGCCAACCGATCCAACCCACGCCAATCAGGCTGCCGCCGCCCTGACGTCCCTGCCGACGCTGGAAGACACAAAGGCACAGCTGACTGCCATCATCGAACAAGTCGGACAACGCATCTCAGCCATCGCGCCCGGTGTGGTGTTCACGTGGCGCCGGGAGGAGAGCCGGGGCGGATGCACGCCCCCGTACGAGCAGTCGGATGGAAACGAGATCCTGCTAGCCAGTTACGTCTCCGATGTGCCGATCCCCGAACAGGACTGGAAAAAGGCCTACAACATCGCCTCTCAATCTGCTCGCACCATCGGTGCGACAACTCTCACCGTGTTCCAGGACGCACCCAATTTTCACGACGTCCAATTCGCCAGCGATACAGGAACGGTTCTTCGCCTCGGATCACAGAAGGCGGCACTTCTGACCGGTAGTACTGGGTGCCGACTCCCAGCAGACAGGCACTCGTGACACGCCGATGACAGGGGTCGAAACGGAGGATCCGTGAATCTCGATGCTGCCCAAGGTCATAGCGACTAACCCCGCCGCAAGACGTCACATGCTGTCGCAGACCGCTCCGGCCACCTCATCCCGGTAGAGCAGCCCGCGGCGGTCGCCACCGCCGTCGGGTCGGTGCTCCACCAGATCGGCGCGGCGTAGCTCGGCCCCGCGCGAGACCGTCGCGCTCTCCACAATGTCGCGCGATACCTCGGTGAGGATGTCGATGACCGCGGCGATGGCGGGCCGGGTGGTGGCTCCGACCCGGGTGATGGCCTCGATGCGGCGAGCTATGCGCACACCGCTGAGCGGTTTGCGGATCACCTCGCGCGCGGTGAGCACGTAGCGAGGCAGCAGCGCCACCCCGACCCCGGCCATGACGAGCTCTTCGACCACACGGAAGTCGTTGACGCGTTGAACGATTCGCGGCTGAACCCCGGAGACTGCGGCCAGCGAGTGCAGCACGTCGTCGACCATGAGCCCGCCCTCGACGCCGATCCACGGTTCGTCGGCCAGATCCCGCAACGGCACGCGAGTGCGGCTCGTGAGCCGGTGGTGTGGGGGTAGCAGGATGTCGAGCGGCTCGCGCAGCAGAAACGTCGTCTCCAGCCGCGGCCCCAACGTCGCACCGTCGCGCTCGTCGCGGTGGACCACCACCACGTCGTAGTCGGCCAGTTGGGTCGGGGCGCTGGCGGCCGGCTGGTCGATGTCGCGCCCGAGCACCTGAATCCCGCGAGCGGCTGCCCGGGTGATCAACGGCGCCAACAGCATGGCCGCACCGGAGGGAAACATGGCCACCCGCACCGTGCCGCTCGGCGTCGTCCGGTAGGCGTCCATGTCCGCCTGGGCGCGGTCGAGGGCGGCGAGTACCTCATCGATGCGAGTCACCAGGATCTGCCCGGCCTCGGTGAGCCGAACTCGGCGGCCGTCGCGCTCCAGGAGGTCGACGCCGGCCTCGTGCTGGAGGATCTTGAGCTGCTGGGACACCGCGGACGGGGTTAGTGACATCGCCTCGGCGACCGCGTGCACGGTGCCGCGGTCGGCCAGTTCCCGAAGCAGCCGCAGACGCCCCACATCCATGTAGAGATCCTAATCGGTATATGCAGAAACAATCACTTGTCTAATGGATCGATACCTGGCGATCATGGAGTCACCGCGCGCAACGCAGCCGCAGCAAGCCCGGGGCGCTGGTCATCCGTCACGCCCACCGCGTGAATACCTCTGTCTCCACGCGGGACTCACAACAACCACACCCGGAGACGAGCACCGCCATGGCCACCCATCGAGCCGTCGACCTAGCGCTGCTGGGCGTGGCCGTCGTCTGGGGATCGAGCTACCTGGCGGCCAAGGACGTCGTCACCGCCGACACCGTCGTCGCGTTCCTGGTGATCCGGTTCGGCATCGCCGCGGCGGGTCTGGCGCTCATCCTGGCACCCCGGCTGGGCAGCCTCACCCGAGCCGAGCTCGGTCTGGGGGCGGTCTTCGGGGTGATCCTGAGCGCCATCTTCGGGTTGGAGACATTCGGGGTAAGCATGACGTCGGCGTCCAACGCCGGATTGATCATCGCCCTGACCATCGTCATGACTCCGCTGCTCGAACGGTGGGTGCGCCACACCCACCTACCGCCGACGTTCTACGGGGCCGCCGTGATCGCGGTCGCCGGAGTCGGCTTGCTCACGCAGAACGGCGCTACCACCGGGCCGCGCCTGGGTGATCTGCTGATCCTGCTGGCCGCTGTCGCCCGGGCCGTGCACGTCACCGTGATCGCCCACCTGTCGGCGCGCCGAACCGTGGACTCGGCGCGTGTCACCCTGGTCCAACTCGCCACGTGTCTGACGGTGTTCGTGACGCTGTCACTGGTCACCGGGCGCGGTGTCGTCGACGTCGCTACCGACCTGCCCCTGCGCGGCTGGCTGATCACCGGCTATCTGGCGCTGGTGTGCACGGTGTTCGCCTTCGTCATCCAGATGTGGGCGGTGCGGCGCACCTCGTCGAGCCGGGTGAGCCTGCTGCTGGGCACCGAACCGCTGTGGGCGGCCGGCTTCGGCGTCATGATCGCCGGTGATCCGGTGACCGTCGTCGGTGCGGCCGGGGCGGGGCTGATCCTGCTCGGAACCAACTGGGGCAGGGTGATCGACTCCGATCGCCGGAACCAACCCCGATCCGAGGAAAACGAGATTGGCCTCACCGGGCCGTATCGCCCGCGGCGTGACCATGGGTGTCGTTGAGCTGTTTGAAAAAACCTGCCTTCTGCGCGCGTGGCAGCGCTGGACGCAGTACCGTCAGGGCGCTGTTCTTGTTTCCCCGAAGGAGGTCCGTCCGTGGCTATCGCTCAGGTGCGACGCCTCCGGTCGCATAAAGGCGAGCGGTTGTCGACAGAGGAGTTGTCGGCGCTGCGCTGGTTGTGGGTCGGTGCCGCCGCGGCTGGGGTGGGCCTGGCGGCGCTGACTGCGCCCGGACTCGCAGCCGCCGACACGGGCAGCACGTCAGCGAAAACTGCTTCCCCGTCGTCTGAATCGGCGGGCCCGGTGAGTTCCATCCACAAGCGTTCAGGGACTGCACACCCGACGAGTCGCCCATCCTCGCCAGCGGCCACAGTTGCGAAAGCGCTGCCGGTTTCGTCGACCAATGCCACGCCGAAGGCCACTGCTGCGCAGGCGGCGGCGGGCTTCAACCTGGGCATCGGCAACATCGGCAGCTACAACGTTGGCAGCGGCAATATCGGCAGCTACAACCTTGGTAGTGGGAATAGCGGCCCCACCGTCACCGGCGGCGGCAACCACAATGTGGGCTTCGGTAACTACGGCTCCTACAACTTCGGTGCCGGCAACGGCAGCGCGGCCCTGCAATCGGCTACCTACCTGAACTATCCCGGCGCATCCAACTACAACGTGGGCTTCGGCAACATCGGCGACCACAACATCGGTTTCAACAACGTTGGCACCGGCAACATCGGCTTTGGCAACGGAAATCTGATCAGCGCCGCAGTCGATGCCACCCCGTCCACATCGAATGTGGGCATCGGCAACATCGGCAGTCACAACTGGGGCATTAGCAACGTCGGTAACAACAACATCGGGTTCGGCAACGTCGGCAATAACAATATCGGCTTTGGGCTGGTCGGTGACAACCAAATTGGCATTGGTGGGTTAAACGCTATTGGTGTTGGGTGGAACTTCGGGTTGGGCAACAGCGGCAGCTTCAATATCGGGTTCGGCAATACCGGCAACGGCAACATTGGTTTTGGGAACACCGGCAACAACAACATCGGCATCGGCCTGACCGGTGACAACCAAATTGGCTTCGGCGGGTGGAACTCCGGGGTGGGCAACAAAGGACTGTTCAACTCGGGCAGCGGCAACTCTGGCCTGTTCAACTCCGGCAGTAACAACGTGGGCGTCGCGAACACGGGTAGCGGAAACTGGGGCGCGGTCAATTCGGGAAATGTCAACACAGGCATCGGCAATGCCGGTGATGGCAATACCGGCATGTTCAACTCGGGTAACACCAACACCGGTTCCCTCAACTCGGGCACTCTGAACGTGGGCTTCGGGAACTCCGGTACAGGTAACCTAGGCGCCTTGAACTCCGGTGGCAGTTACAAGTATCTGGGCCACAACATCGGCGTCTTCAATTCAGGTAACCACAACCTGGGCATGTTCAATGCGGGCTTCGGTAACCTGGGCGTTGCCAACGCGGGCGTCGACAATACCGGTGCCTTCAATTCTGGCGGTAACGGCCAGAATCCCCTCTTTTCCATGAATCAGGGCATCGGACAAGCCGGCAACACTGGATTCTTCAACTCGGGCTTCACTAATACCGGCTTGTTCAATTCGGGCACCAGCAACACCGGTCTGTGGAACTCAGGGCAGGTCAACACGGGCTTCGGTGGGACCGGTGTCCACACCGGCAACTCGGGCTGGGGCAACTCGGGCACGGGTAACTCCGGCTTTTTCAATTCGAGCGACTACAACTCGGGCTTCTTCAACTCCTCTAATAGCTCGGCCTACGGCGGCGGGTATAACTCGGGCTGGGGGAACTCCGGCGTCGGTGCATACAACACGGGTGTAGGCAACTCCAGCAGCGACGGCAAGAGCACAGGATTCTTCAACTACGGCGACAGCGGTGGCTTGTTCGTCGGTGTCCTGAACACGGGCGACCATAACGTCGGCGTGATGAACTCGGGCCACGACAGCACAGGCTTCTTCAACTCGGGCGACTACAGCTCTGGCGTAGCCAACTCGGGGAACGCGCACGGTACGAAAGGCCTGGGCAACTCGGGCTTCGAGAACTCGGGCATCCGAAATTCAGGTGGATTCAACGCGGGCGCTGGACAGTCAGGCTTCTTCACCTCGGCATGACGTCTGGTCCGCCTGCGGCCGGAAGCGGCCCCCGATCCGAGGACACGCTGGTGTGGCCAATCTCGTTGAATCACAGACTCTTACGCGATGGGTGGCGCTTCGGTAAAGTGGCAGACCTGGTTGCCGCCGGCACGTTTGGCCCGGTACATGGCCGTGTCCGCCGCCTTGATCAGGTCGTCGATGAGCTGCATGGTGGGGATAGCTGAGCGGTCGTCCAGAAGGGTGCTCGCGGTGCCGATGCTTGCGGTCAGCCCGGCCGGGATGTCGGCGATCGCTTGCCGCAGCCGTTCGGCGGTGTTCGCCGGCTCGGGATGGCGTGCGACATCGGCGATGAGAAACTCCTCGCCGCCAGCCCGGCCGATGATCGCAGTGCGGCGGCTGTTCTGTTCCAGGGCCGCGCTGACGTGGATCAGAGCCGTATCGCCCGCGGCGTGACCGTGGGTGTCGTTGAGCTGTTTGAAGCGGTCAAGGTCGATCATCGTGACAACCAGGTGGACGCTCTCGCTGCGGGGCCGCGTCATCAGCTCGTAGACCGACTGGCGGAAGGAGCGCCGATTGTGCAGTCCGGTCAGCGGGTCGAGCGAAGACAGCCGCAGATCTGAACGCAATGTGTGCACGAGCGAGTGGATTCCAAACGGCACCCCGACGTTCAGCACGGCCACGGTGATGACGGCAGCGCCTGCCAGGGCGATGTCGCCGGTAGCCGCGATCAGTCGGACTGTGAGGACAGCCGAGCAAACCGCGGCCACCGCGAAGTTGAGGACGACCTCGTTGAGGGTGTGGAAATAGGCGACGAATCCGCCGATGATGGCGAACGTCGTACACCCCGCCAGACCCGGGTACGGATTGGAGAGCGACAGACACGCCGCAGCGATCGCGACGGTCGAGACCTGCGAGAACAGAACCGATTGTCGACGGGTCGGCCATCGAACAAGCCACAGCAACCCGCTGATCGCTCCCAAACCCGCCGCGGCCAGACACACCGTCCTCGTCAAACGCGTGTCGGGACCCGACGGGCTCCAGATCATGGCAATGGGCAACGTGGCCAGCAGGACAGTGCAGCCGAAGGTGGCTGCGCGCCAGGTCGTCTGCAGCTCGCGGTCGTTCAGGTAGGCACTGAACCAGTCGAACTGATCGGATCCGCGACTCGTTCCGAATGTCCGCCAAGCCATTCGCCACTCCCGCGTCTCGGGCGGGGAAAGCGAACCATCCGGAAGGTGTTAAGGCCAGCTAGTTGGTTGTCCGCCGCGAACTCAGATTCTAGCGTCAGGGACGGGTCAGTGATTGCGTGGTCAACCTCGTCCTGTGCATGGAGGTCGTCGACAAGCCTCGCTCAGCCCACGCCCTCGAGGATGTCGGTCTCGGTCTGCCCGATCCGCGCGATGACCTCCGGGGCAGTCCGCTTGAGCTGATAGAACCGGACCAACGCTAGGGCCATCGTCGCGAGGAACAGGTACGGCAGGATGTTCAGCGGGTACGCCGGTACTGGGTAGACGTTGGCGAAGAACGTGTACGCCATGGCGGTCACCGCCACGATCGCCGCCGTCCACACCAGCTTGTTGGGCATGCCGGCGCGCTTGGTGTAGGCCACGCAGGCGATGGCGACCAACGCGTAGGCGACCATGTAGCCGTAGGTGCCATAGGTGTCCACCCACACCACGATGTTCATCGGTTGCACGCCGAGTGCCAGCAAGATGACATCGAGAACGATCGCCGCTGGGCCGGCGATGAGCAGCACCCGGTGCGGAGTCAGATGCATCTCGTGGGTGCGGCCGAAGTGCTCGGCCACCACCCCCTCCTTGCCCATGACGTAGACGATCCGGCCGACGACGTTCAGCGGCGCTACCACGACGGCGAAGAAGGACGCCCCGACGCCGAAGGTCAGGATGGGGGTGAACCAGGACGGCATGCCGATCATGGTGGCGATGTCCTGCAGGGGGCTGGCGCTCTCGCCCAGACCCTGCTTGAGCAGGGCGATTTGGGTGTAGGCGGCGAACACGTAGAGCACCCCCACCACGATCGCGCTCCAGATGATGGCCCGCGGAATGGCGGTGTAGGGGTTGCGGGCCTCCCGGCCCAGCGCGTCGGCCGAAGAGAAGCCCACGAAGCCGAGGATGCCCAGCACCATGCCGACGGCCACACCCTGCGCCGGAACGTCCGACAGCGAGAACTGCGCCGGGTCCCAGGCGGCCGGCCCCGCCCACACCAGTGCGAGTACCAGCAGGATCGTGATGATCGTGACCGAGATCAGCTCCAGCACAAGCGATACGCGGGCCGAGAGCCGGATGCCGCGGATGGTGAACAGCGTCGCCAGCCCACCCAGGACTACGGCCAGCACAATCTGCCAGCCCGTGCCCGCCACCGGCAGACCGAGCAACACCAGGAAGTCACTGGCGTAGGAGACCGCGCCGCCGAGTGAGCCCGCCGCGATCCCCCAACAGCCGATCAGCAGGGCCACCCCGGCCAAGTAGGCGCCGAACGGCCCGAGCCCCTTGGCGACGTAGGTGTAGAGCGAACCCGCCGAGGCGTTGCGCCGGGCGAAGACCACCACGCAGTAGCCGACGGCCAGGATCACCACGGTGGCCAAGGCGAACGACAGGATGGTGGCGTTGCCCGCACTGAGATAGATCGCAGCGGCGGTGAAGGCGATCACTGCGCTGGGCGCGATGTTGGCGATCGCCTGGGCGGCCAGTTCGGGACCCGACATGACGCCGCGGCGCAGGCCCGCGTCAGTGGGAGCCGCAGTCTTGGGGCTGGTCGACATGGTGGATGCTCCTCTAGGAGAGATCGGGAAAGTGGTTGGGGCTCAGGGGATGAGGAGGGTGCGCAGGGCCTCGCCGGACTCCAGGTCGTCGAACGCGGCGGCCGCTTCGGACAGTGGGCGGCGCGCCCACACCAGCGGGTCGAGCTTGAGCTGGCCGTCCATGTAGCGGTCGACCAGAGCAGGGATGTCGATCGAGGGACGGACCGAGCCGTAGTTGGAACCCAGGATGCGCTGGTCGGCTTCGGCGAGCACCAGGGGCTCGAAGGTCGCCTTGGCGCCGGTCGGCGGCAGGCCGACGATCACCGCGGCCCCGCCGAGGCCCAGCATCTGGATGGCCTGTTCGGTGGTCTTGGTGTGGCCGAACGCGTCGAAGGCGTAGTCGACGCCGTCGGGCACCAGGGCGAGGAGCTGTTCGACGGCGTCACCGGCGGGTGCGACGATGCGGTCGGTCGCGCCGAGTTGCATGGCCAGCTGGGTCTTCTCGGTCAGCACGTCGATGGCGATGATCCGCTCGGCCCCAGCCAGCTTCGCGCCCTGCACGACGTTGAGTCCGACACCGCCGCAACCGATTACCGCGACGGTGGCACCGGGCTCGACGGCGGCGGTGTTGAGCACGGCACCGACGCCGGTGGCGACCGCGCAGCCCACCAAGGCGATGACGTCCAGGGGCGCGTCGTCGCGGACCTTGACCGCACCGGAGGCGGGCACCACGACTTCTTCGGCGAAGGAGGACACACCCAGGTAGTGGTGCAGCGGTTCGCCGTCGCGTGAGAGCCGGGAGGTGCCGTCGAACAACACGCCCTTGGGCCCGACCACCGTGGCCACCTTCTGGCAGCGAGCCTCGTGTCCGGACCGGCAGTAGCGGCACTCACCGCACGGCGGCACCCACGACAGCACCACGTGATCGCCGACCGCCAGCGAGGTCACACCCTCGCCGAGTTCGACGACGACGCCGGAACCTTCGTGGCCCATCACCAGGGGCGCGGGCGCCTGCCAGTCGCCGTGCTTGACGTGCAGATCCGAGTGGCACACCCCGGCCGCGGCGATCTTGACCCGAACCTCGCCCGCCTTGGGGCCTGCGAGCTGCACATCGGTGTGCTCGATGGGGGTGTGGTGGTCACGGAAGACGATCGCTTTCACGGGATTCCTTGCTGGCTGGACAACGAGCGATGAACGCATCGAATGCTAAAGAGCGAATGGATCTGACGGCAGTGTGAAAATGTGTGAATGAAGTCGTCTAAGTAGCGATTTTGTACACTGCACGGATGGCGTATGACGTGCGTGCCATCGCCGCGTTCCTGGCAAGTGAGCTGGCCGTGGGGCGCGTGGACGGGGCCGTCGTCGTCGACGACGCCATCCGGCTGGCGCAGCTGGTGGTCGCCAGCCCGCCCGGGTTCGCCACCCTGGTGGTCGGCACGCCCGACGGGTTCGCCGACGCCCTGGCCGACGGATCGCACCAGGAAGCACTGGCCACTTGCGTCGCGGTCGTCGCCGGTGGGGACGCCGGGCCCTGCCTGACCGACGCGTTCGCCGAAGCGGACATCACCGCGATCTTCGTGCCCGAGATCCCCGCCGAAGTCGTGTATGCCACCCTGGCCGCCCGCATCGCCACGGACCAGGCCGCCGAAGACCGGCGCGTCACCACCGGAACCAAGGTGCTGACCCAGGTCGCCCGCCGCGGCGGCGTGGTCGCGGTGGTGGCCGAACTGGCGCATCGCATCGACGGCTGGGCCGTCCTGCTCGATGCCGGTGGCGAGGTGATCACCACCGCCGGGGCGGGTGGGCTGCACGTGCGTGACGCCGCCGCGGTGGCCTTCCACCGTCCCGTGCGCGTGCGGCACCCGGGCCTGCAGGTCCATCCGGTGGGTCAGGGCGAAGACATCAGCGCGCACTTGGTGATCGGCGCGCGGGGGCCGACCAGCCGCAGCCGGGACCTGGCCTCGCAGGCCGCGGCACTGCTGGATCTGCTGTTGCGCACGGCAGATGACCCGGCCACCGAGCGACTGGGCCGGGAAGTCATGATGTCGACATTGCTGCGCGGCGGCCCGGAAGCCTCGGCGCTCCTGCGGCGCTGGGGAGTTCACGAAACCTCACTGACCGCATTCGCGGTGGCCTCGCGATCGCGCGCCATCGACCCCGAACGGCTGGCGATCCGCTGGCTGGATGACCTTGGCGCCGTTCATGTTCTGGCCGAAGAACGCGGCAGGGTGCTCGGGTTCATCCGTGACGACCGTGCCGCCGATCTGGCCGCGATCGTCGAAGGCCTCAGCGGTGACGCGCGGATGCCGCTGCGGCTGGGCATCGGCTCGCCGGCCAAGGCGCAGGTGCTGGCCCGGTCGGCGGCCGAGGCCAGGCACGCCCTGGAAGTGGCTGTGGTGGATGCCCGTTCGGTGGTGTGGTACCGATCGCTGGCGACGGTGAGCTATGTGCTGGAGCATCTGGACGACAGCGCGACCACCCGCATCGCCGCGGTGCTCGACCCGCTTCGTGACGAGGAAGGCCGGCACGGACCGCTGACCCGGACGCTGGAGATCTATCTGGCCGAACACGGGGTGTGGGGCGCGACCGCGACGCGGTTGCGGGTGCACCGGCAGACCCTTGCCAGCCGGATCCGGCGGATCGAGGAGCTGACCGGGATGTCCATGGCCAACCCCGACGATCGGGCCACCGCATGGCTGGCTATCCGGGCGCTGCAAACCACTGCCGCCAGCGGCGACCCGGTGAAGTCCAACTAGTCGGGCTGCTGCTCGGGACCTATCTGAAGGCTGATTCCGCGGGGATGGTCATGGTCACCGGCCGGGTAGCGGCCGACGACCCGATGCGGTGCTTGGCGCCCACGGGGCCGAGCGGTGATGGCGCGGAAGGAGTAACCGTCCTGGCCCCCGGGAAACGCGGTGGGCTCCCAGGCGAAGTCCACGGTTTCGCCCTCGAACACCTCGCGGTAGCCCCCGGACACCTGGACGACTTCACCGGGGCCCGGCGGCGGGATCCCGTCGTTCCACAGGTCGGCGAAGTGGACCCAGCAGCCACCCGGGGTGTCGGGGGAATCGATGACTCCCCACCCTTCCTCGCCATGCCACTCGCGCACCGTCCCCACTGACTGCATGTTCTGACCCTAGCCAGCGCCGGTAGTGCAGGAAACGCCTTTATTGACGGCGCAGCACTAGTTCCTTGTGGCGACAAGGACTTCCAGGGTGACAGGTTCGGTGAAGCTTCATGCGTATGGTGTCCCCATCGTCGGCCACTCGGTAACAGCGAACAACGCTCATACTGGTGACTATGGCGACGCGCGCACGGAATGAGGCGACGGCGCCGCGGGCTTTTCCGGCGGAGCAGATGCTTGTCGTGCTCAATGTGGATTGATTCGCGGTCGTGACGTCGCCTCGGCACCTTTCGGATCGCTATGAGCTCGGCGAGGTTCTCGGGTTCGGCGGTATGTCGGAGGTGCACCTCGCTCGTGACACCCGTCTGCACCGCGATGTGGCGGTGAAGGTGCTGCGCGCCGACCTGGCCCGCGACCCCAGCTTCTATCTGCGGTTTCGCCGGGAGGCGCAGAACGCGGCGGCCCTGAACCATCCGGCGATCGTCGCGGTCTACGACACCGGCGAAGCCGACACCGGCGACGGACCGATGCCCTACATCGTCATGGAGTACGTCGACGGCGTGACGCTGCGCGACATCCTGCACACCGACGGACCGATGGAACCTCGCCAGGCCATCGAGATCATCGCCGACGCCTGCCAGGCCCTGAACTTCAGCCACCAGCACGGCATCATCCACCGCGACGTCAAACCGGCCAACATCATGATCTCCAAGACCGGCGCGGTGAAGGTGATGGACTTCGGCATCGCCCACGCCCTCGCTGATGCGGGCAACAGGTTGACTCAGACCGCCGCGGTGATCGGCACCGCCCAGTACCTGTCGCCGGAGCAAGCCCGCGCCGAGAAGGTCGACGCGCGTTCCGATGTCTACTCGCTGGGCTGCGTGCTCTACGAGCTCGTGACCGGTGAACCGCCGTTCGTCGGGGACTCGCCGGTGGCCGTCGCCTACCAGCACGTCCGCGAAGACCCGATCCCGCCGTCGCAGAAACATGCCGGCATCTCACCCGAGCTGGACGCCGTCATCCTCAAGGCACTGGCCAAGAACCCCGACAACCGCTACCAGAGTGCCGCGGACATGCGTACCGACCTCCTTCGCGTCCGTAATGGCGAAAAGCCAACCGCACCAAAGATATTCACGAATGCTGAACGGGCCGGTCTGGTGTCGTCGGGTACCCGTTCTCCGGCCGAGTACCTGGCGCAAGCTCGCCGTGGCGATGATCCCGAGCCGGTTGGCGGCGGGTCGGTGCGCCGATGGCTGGTCGTGGCCGCGCTGCTGGCGGCGCTGACTCTGGTGGTGACGGTCGCGGTCAACGTCGCCGGTGACCAGCGGGTGCCCGACGTGCGCGGCCAACTTGCCCAAGAGGCGATCACGACACTGCAGAACCGCGGATTCAAGGTCCGCGCACCGGTCTCGATATCCGATTCATCGGTGCCCCGCGGTCGCGTCGTCGGCACCGACCCGCCTGCCAACGCCGCTGTCGCGGCGGGGGACGACATCACGATCAACGTGTCGTCTGGACCCGAACAGCGCGACGTGCCGAACTGTTCCAACCTCACTGCCCAGGACTGCGCGCATTTGCTCGGCGTCGCTGGATTCGCCCGCACCAAGCAGACACGCGTGCCGTCGTCCACGGTCGCGGAGAATCTGGTGATCGATACCGTCCCGGCCGTGAACCAAACCGCTGCCATCACCACCGAGATCGTCATCGAGGTCAGCGCCGGCCCAGAAGCCCGACGCGTCCCCGATGTGTCGGGGCAGACCGTCGACGATGCCACCAGGAATCTGAAGATCGCCGGTTTCCCAACCATTCTCACCGGCACCGCGGACAGCACACTCCCTGCCGGCCAGGTGGCAGCCACCGATCCCCCGGCCGGAACGAGTGTCGCGGTCGACTCGGCGATCACACTGAAGGTGTCGCGGGGCAATCAGATCCTGATGCCGAGCCTGATCGGAATGACCTATCTGGAAGTTGTCCCCTACCTGCAGGGGCTCGGTCTGGTGGGGCCGTTGCTCAACGGTGGTGACCTCCCGGGTCCCGACGCCACCCGAAACCGGGTCGTCAAGCAGGATCCGCCGGCCGGGGCGAGTGTGAACCGCGACGGCACTATCACCGTCAACTACGGGTCGTAGCTCCGAGGGTGTCCGTCGGTCACCTCGCCGGCGTGGCAGACCTGATTTCCGCCCGCGCGTTTGGCCTGGTACATGGCGGCATCCGCCGCGCCGACGAGGTCGTCGATGAGCTGAAGGAGGGGGCGGGGCGCACCGTCGGCCAAGCAGGCACTCGCGACGCCAATGCTGGCAGTGACCGGGGCCGGGGTGTCAGCGATGGCTTGGCGCAACCGCTCGGCGCTGGCCCAGGGCCCGGGGTTGCGTTCGACGGCGGCGACGACGAACTCCTCTCCCCCGGACCGGCCGATCACCGCGGAGCGGCGGTAGCTGCCCTCTAGTGCGGCGCTGACATCGATCAGCGCTGTGTCGCCGGCGGCGTGGCCGTGGGTGTCGTTGAGCTGCTTGAAGTTATCCAGGTCGACGACCGTGATCACCAGGAAGGCGCCGGTGTTGTGGTGGCGCATGATCAGCTCGTAGGCCGAGTGCTGGAACGAGCGCCGATTGTGCAGCCCGGTCAACGGGTCACGGCCGGAGCTGCGCAGATCCGTGCGCATGGTGTGCACCACTGACTGGATGCCGAACGGGAGAGTGACGTTGACCGTGATCACCACCGCCAGGGCCGCGGCCGTCAGGTAGACGTCGCCGGTCGCGGCGATGAGCCGGGCGGCCAGCACCGTGGCGCAGACCAGCGCCACGGCGCCGTTGATCAGGACCTCGGTCAGGGTGTGGAAATAGGCGACGAATCCACCGGTCACAGCGAACGTCGCGCAGCCCATCAAGCCCGCATACGGGTTCGAGAAGGACAGGCACGCCGCGGCGATGGTCGCGGTGGAGATAATCGAAAAGACCAGCGACTGCCGGCGGGTCGGCCAGCGGACCGCAAACGGGAGCGCCGCGGCCGTCGCCAGCCCGGCGGCGACCAAACACACAGTTGCGGTCACTCGGCTGTTGGGGCCCGAAGAACTGCGGACCATCAGGGCGGTAGACGCTGCCAGGGCGACGGTGGCAATCACGATCGTGATCCGCCAGAGCCGTTGCAGGCCGCGGTCATGTAGGTAGACGCTGATCCAGTCGAATTGATCGGGCTGACGGCCCGGCAGGCGGTCCCAGCGAAGCACTTGTCAACCCCCATTCGCCTCGGTGACCGTTGCCAAGTAGTTGCATCAGCAATTTTGCCAGCGCAGTGTGCCGGACGCGGCACAGGGTACGCGGCTAACCTGGTCGGGTGGGCAATCAACGGGTCCCCGGTGGAGTGGTGCACGCACTCCCGGCCGATCTGCGGACCGCGCTCGTCGCCGACGGCACCGCGCTCGCGGCGTGGAACGACATCACCCCACTGGCCCGCAACGAGTTCATCTGCTGGGTCGAAGATGCCAAGCAGCCGACAACCCGGGAGCGCCGGATTTCTCGCACCCGGGAAGAGCTGTTGGAAGGCAAACGCCGACCCTGCTGCTGGCCGGGCTGCAAACATCGGGAACGCACCGGCAGATAGCCAACGAACCGGGTGGGGTCAGGGCGCGGGTGGCTGGTAGTAGGGCGTGCTCGGCGGGGGAATGTCCCCGAAATGCTGGTCTTCGCCCTGCCGGTCCTGCCGGATGCTGTCGATGAGGTCCTTGATCGGTGGCAGCGTGACCGGCTGGTCGATCAGGGGCGGCACGGCCGGGACGTCCAGCGGCTGTTGCGCACCCGCGATCACCGGTGGGGCGACGGCTTGGGCGACCTGGAGAGCCGCACCGTTGAGTGCGGGATCACCGACCGGTGGTACGTCCCCGTGGAGGCCCTGGTTGATGGCCGCAAGCTGAGGTCCGGCCACGGTGGCCAGCAGCTGAAGTGGGTTGTTTGGCGGGGCCGGTGCCGCAGGCATGGTTGGTGCGGCTACGGCTGAGGCTGCGGCGGGAGCTGGTGCGGCCGGTTCGGGCGCCGGTGGAGCAGTGGCGCTCGAGGGTTGGGCCGGCACGACCGTGTCCTGAGCCGCCTGCTGAACGACGGGTGCCTGCTCCGGCTGGTTCGCTGACGGGGGCGGAGTGGCTTGTGCGGTGGTGGTGGTGTCGCCGAACAGTTGGCCTCCGATGGCCATCGACAGTGACGAGACGAGGACAAGGACGCTGGCGGCGACCACTGTGGTGAGACGCCGGACGCGCTTGCTGGCCTCCGAGTCGGACGCAGCTGGCGAGGCGGACGTATGCATGCCGACGGGTAGATCGAGCAGTTTCGCGGTGCGCGGTACGAAGATCGACGGGGCCGGCGGCCGTAGCTCGACGACATCCCCTACCGAATCGACTGTCCTGCAACGTTGTCGATGCATACCACCACTGGCGAGCGCGGCGGCGCGGGCGAATGCGTAGGCGGCATCCTCGGGGATGGTGACGGGCCTGGACATCATCGAATTCAGCTCGGTGGCAAGCATTCCCGTGATCGGCGTTGCGGAGCCCGCGGCGAACACGGCTAGCCCCTGGTCCAAATCGGTTGTGAGCTCGGCGCAGGCGCCGCGGACGGAGAGGGCCAGTTGTCGACGATCGGCGGTATGCAGGGCACGGCTGCGGATATGCAGGGTCTCCGCGCCTTCGCTGTGTACCACCGCGATGTAGCACACCGGCGCAGACAGACCCTCCGCCAGGCAGACGGCCACGCTGGGGGTGCCGGTCGCCACGGCGATCTGGCCGGCGAGACTCTCGACCGCGTCATAGCCGGTCACCGCCACGACACCGGGCAACTCGATCTCGTCGAGGGCGTCGAGGAGGAGCCCCGCCTCCATGGACATCGCGTCCGTCCAGGTGATCGCGATGCGGTGCACGGTGTTGCCGTTTGCCGTCGCCACCGCATAGGTGCCGAGGACGGCATTGATGACATGTTCTGTCGTGCTTGCACTTTCGACCCCACCACGATGGTCGACACGGAACTCGTCGTGGGCGAGGATTCGACCTTCGCCGTGTCGCCCCTCCACCAGCACCAGCTGGACGCGTTCTACGGTCAGCGCAACGCCAAGGACGACATCCATACACCCAATTCCTGCCTCAACCGCTCGCAAGCGGAGACCCGGTGAATGCGGTCGTCCGCAGCTGTACTGAATCACCATAGCTGCGCTAAACAAATTTTTCGTCGGCCTGGCGGGAGCGTGTCTGTGGGTCAGATGAGTGTTTTCCCAACAAGATCCGTGCGCTCGCCAGGCGTGAATATGCTCGCGGTCGCAGCTGAAGTTAAGTGAGAGCTAGCCCACTTCCTCTCCCCCGCTGCTTGCTCGTTGTTACGTAGGACACAATACGGAGCGTGGGCCGACTGCCGGTGGGCAAGCGCGATGAGGCGCTGCGACGCCGAATGCTCCTCTTCTATTGCCTCTTCTGTGCAGGTGTCTACTGCCTGGGTTTGATCGCGTGGGTCCGTGACAGGGAGCAAACCGATTTTCGGGGCGAACTCGTCGCGGCGGGCCTCAGTGCCGTTGGGGTGCTGCTCTGCGTAACTCCTCCGCTGCGGGGGTGGCGGTACGTGTCGGGCCTGGCATGTGTGAGCGCAGCGCCGGTGGCGGCGCTGTTCTTCCACCACAATCTCGCCGCGCAAGTGTGGGCGTTGATCCCGTTGATGTTCCTGGCGATCTTCGTCCGCACGTGGCATCGGCCGATGGTGACCCGGATCTACGTCGTCGTGGTCGGATTGGCGGCGGCGGTGGGCTTGCTGATGGCCCCGCAACCCGCACCTCCGTTGTGGCCCTTGTTGTTCCTGCTGTCCATCGGTGGTGCCGCCGAGGTCTTCGGGCTTAGCCATGCGATCCTGCGCAACACCGCCGATCGCGATCCGTTGACCGGCGTCTGGAATCGGGCGGGTTTCGATCGACACGCCGACGCGCTCATCGCCCAGTCCTATCGCAAGGGACAGCCACTCGCAGTACTGCTAGTCGACGTCGATGACTTCAAGCTCGTCAACGATCGCGACGGCCATGCGGCCGGGGACGATGTCCTCATCTCGTTGACGAAGCGCTGGGCCGAGCAGCTTCCGGACAGTGCGGTGATGGGCCGCCTCGGTGGCGACGAGTTCGTCGTCTTGCTGATGGGTCAGGACGAGGCCGGAGCCCGCGCGATGGCGCAAGCCTTGTCCGATACCGGCCCGGTGCCGGTCACCCTTGGAGTATCGGTCGGGAGACCCAGTGGTGCAGCGGATTTCACCGCGCTGCTGGCTGCCGCGGATGCTGACCTCTACGCCCGTAAGCGGGAGCGTAAGTCGCGGTCGGCGAATGCCGAGTGATCCGGGCGTCGGTGGCTGTGGCTGGGACGGGTCAGCCTCCCGACAGCCCCCGTAACAGCACGGCCAGGCCGTACTCGAAGGCGTCGTCGGCGCGATCCGGCTTTCCGACACCGGTGGCCAGTGCTTCGGCGAACTCCGGCCCGGCTTCATCGCCGGCGTGCCACGGCTCCTCGGGGGCGGCCACGTCGAGCGCCGATCCCAGCACGAAGCAGTCCATCAACGTGATCACTCGCAGTGTGTCGGCAGCGTCGAATCCGGCCCGCCGCAGGGTCGCCGCCAGGACGTTGTACATCTGAATGGCGTCGCTGCTGTTCACCGGGTAGGCCGTCAGCAGGGGGATCAGCCGCGGATAGCGGGCGAAGCTGCGTCGGTAGGAGCGCAGTAGGTCGGCGACCACATCCGTCCATGGCAGTTCAGGCCGGTCATCGGGAAGCTGTACCTCCGACATCGCCCGCTCCCGCAGCAGCTCCACGATCTGGTCGCGGCCGGATACGTGGTTGTACAGCGACGACGGGCTCACCTGCAGTTTGCGGGCCAGGTCCGGCATGGTGAATCCGCCGGTAGCGCTGACCAACTCCATGGCAGCGGACGCAATCCGGTCGGTGGACAGCAGCGGTGTCGGTGGTCGCCCCATAATTTCGCCTTTCTCTTGCGAAGAATTATGAGCGAGTTCACACTAAACGAATCTGATTCGTTTAGGAGCTGAATGATCACCCTGACCGCGCCCGCGTTGGAGCCGCTGTCCCGCTCGGTCCCGTCGCAGCGCGCCCCGATTCGGGTCGCCCTGGTCCAGCATCGGTGGCGACCCGACCCTGCTGACCTCGTCGCGACACTGCGGTCCGGTATCGCCCGGGCGGCCGATGCGGGCGCCGCGGTGGTCTTCCTGCCCGAGATCACCCTGCTGCGCTACCCGGCCGATACCCCGGCCGGGGCCAACCCCGCAGCCCTGGCCGAAGACCTGACCGACGGACCCACCTTCGCACTGGCCGCCGATGCCGCACGAGCCCACGGGATCTTCGTCCACGCCTCGCTCTACGAGCGGACGGCGGAGGCAGGTGGCGGCCTTGGTTACAACACCGCGATCCTGGTGTCGCCCGCCGGCGAGCTGGTGGGCCGCACCCGCAAGCTGCACATCCCCATCTCGGCGGGCTACTACGAAGACACCTACTTTCGGCCCGGTCCGGCCGCCGACCCGTACCCGGTGTACGCCCCGGCCGGCCTCGACGCCCGGATCGGCATGCCGACGTGCTGGGACCAGTGGTTTCCCGAGGTTGCGCGTAGCTACTCGCTAGCCGGCGCCGAGATCGTCGTCTACCCCACCGCGATCGGCTCCGAGCCGATCTTCCCCGACTTCGACACCCAGCCGCTATGGCAGCAGGTGATCGTGGCAAACGGCATCAACAGCGGACTGTTCATGGTGGTGCCCAACCGTGTCGGCGACGAAGGCAAGCTGAGTTTCTACGGCTCGTCGTTCATCTCCGACCCCTATGGCCGCGTCCTGATTCAGGCGCCCCGCGACGAGGAGGCAGTACTGGTGACCGACCTTGACCTGGACCAACGTCGAGACTGGCTTGGGCTGTTTCCCTTCCTGCTCACCCGCCGGCCAGACACCTACGCCGCGCTGACTCAACCCGTCGTCACCGCCGAGCCCTACGGTGCCGGCCATGCCGCCACGGCGGTGGTCAAGTGAGCGCGACGCTATTCACCGGCGGCGTGATCTGGACCGGAACCGGTACCGAGTCCGACGCGCTGCTGGTCACCGACGGGGTTGTGACGGCGCTCGGCGACCAGGCCCGCGAGCTGGCCACCGGATTGGACTGCGACCATGTCGACCTCGACGGCGGGTTCTTGATGCCCTCCTTCGGTGACGGCCACGCGCACCCGCTCTACGGTGGCCTGGAAGCCGTCGGTCCGGCCGTGCGTGGCTGCGGAACGATCGACGAAATCGTCACGGCGGTGAAGATTTACGCCGAGGAACACCCCGATGCGGAGTGGATCGTCGGAGCGTCCTACGACGGCAGCCTCGCCCCCGGCGGCCTGTTCGACGCCCGCTGGCTGGACGCGGCGGTCCCCGATCGGCCGGTGGTGCTGCGAGCCTGGGACTACCACACCCTGTGGGTCAACACTGCTGCACTCGAACGGGCCGGGATCACCCCCGACACCCCCGACCCGATCCTTGGCGAGATCCCCCACCGACCCGACGGATCGGTGCTCGGAACGCTACGAGAATGGGGCGCGACCGATTTGGTGATGTCGGTGATGCCGCCGGCCGACGAAAGTCAGCGTATCGGTGCCCTCGGGACAGCCGCGGACTACTTCCTGGCCCGCGGCGTGACGTGGGTGCAGGACGCCTGGGTAGAGCCCGGCGACGTGGCCACCTACGTCGCGGCCGCCCGCCAAGGCGCCCTTCGGATGCGGTTCAACCTCGCGTTGTATGCCGATCCGCGCCATTTCGACTCGCAGCTGGAACAGTTCGCCGAGTCGCGGCGTGCGGTCGAAGAGGCCGGATCCCCGCTGCTGACTGCGCAGACGGTGAAGTTCTTCGCCGACGGCGTCGTCGAGAACGAGACCGGTGCGCTGCTGGCGCCCTACTGCTCCGGCTTGCACAGTCATTCCGGCGGGGCAGAGCGAAGCGGCTCGGGGGAAAACCTGGGCATGCAGAACTGGGAGGGTGACTCGCTGGCCGAGGCGGCCCGCCGCGTCGACGAGCTCGGATTGCAGATTCACATCCACGCCATCGGCGACGCCGCTGTCCGCCAAGCGCTCGATGCCATCGAATACGTGCAGGCGCACAACGGAAAACGTGACCGCAGGCCGGTGATCGCCCACGTCCAGCTGGTGGACGAGGCCGACATCGAACGGTTCGTCGCGCTCGGTGTCATCCCCAACATGCAACCGCTGTGGGCCCAGATGGACGCGCTGATGACGGTGCTGACCATCCCCCGCCTCGGTGTCGAACGGTCCGACCGGCAGTACCAGATGCAGACCCTCAACCGCACCGGTGCGGCCCTGGCCTTTGGTTCGGACTGGCCGGTGTCCTCGGGGGCACCTCTGGACGGCATCGCGGTCGGGACGTCACGGCGCACCCCGGAAGGGCAACCCGAAGGCGGCTGGACCCCGCATGAGATCGTCCCGATCGAGCGGGCGCTATCGGCCTACACCGGCGCTGTGTCCTACCAGGCGTTCGCCGAAAACAACTGGGGCCAAATAACTCCCGGAGCAAGCGCCGACTTCGTCTGGCTAACCGACGATCCACGCAGTACCCCCGCACTCGAGCTGCCCACCCTGCCCATCCGCGCGACGTATCTGCGCGGCCACATCGCTTACACCAGCGCGACCTAGAGGACACCCCTATGACTGTTCCGACCAATTCCCCCGCGGCGAACCCGCTGTTCGAAGAAGAAGGCAAGCTGCAGCGCGCGCTGGGCCTGCCGTCGCTGGTGCTCTTCGGCCTGGTGTACATGGTTCCGCTGACCGTGTTCACCACCTATGGGATCGTCACAGAGACCACCGGTGGCCGGTTGCCATTGGCCTACATCGTCACACTCATCGCGATGGTGTTCACCGCCGTGTCCTATGCCCGGATGGCAGTCGCCTACCCGGTGGCGGGATCGTCATACACCTACGCGCAGAAGAGTTTCGGTGCCCCGATCGGCTTCCTTGCCGGGTGGTCGCTGCTGCTGGACTACCTGTTCTTGCCGATGATCAACTACCTGGTCATCGGGATCTACCTGGCGGCGGCCATCCCAGCCGTGCCGACCTGGGTGTTCATCGTGGTGGCGATCGCGATCGTGACGGTGCTCAACATCGTCGGCATCGTCTCGGTGGCCCGGGCCAACTTCCTCATCATCGCGGTCCAGACCATCTTCATCGTCGCGTTCGTCGGTCTGGCGGTCGCCAAGGTCTTCGGCCACGGCAGCGTCGACATCGCGGCCCCGTTCACCGGTGACGGCAGCGCCACCGGCATCTCACCGATCTTCGCCGGCGCCGCGGTGCTGTGCCTGTCCTTCCTCGGCTTCGACGCCGTCTCGACTCTGTCGGAGGAGGCCAAGGCGCCCAAACGTGATGTGCCCCAGGCAATCCTGATCGCCACGCTGCTGTCCGGGTTGATCTTCATCCTGCTGTCCTACGTCTCCCAGCTGGTCTTCCCGTCGAACAAGTTCGCCGACGTCGACTCCGGGTCACTGGACGTCATGACGGCCGCCGGAGGACAGTTCCTGTCGACGTTCTTCACCGCTGCCTACGTCGCCGGTGCGCTCGGCTCGGCGCTGACCTCGCAGGCCTCGGTGGCGCGGATCCTGTTCGCGATGGGCCGCGACGGCATCTTGCCGCGCCGGGTGTTCGGCCACGTGTCGGCGCGTTTCAGCACGCCGGTGTACGCCATCGCGGTGGTCAGTGTCATCTCGCTACTGGCGGTCGTGATCGACCTCGCCACCCTGGCTTCGCTGATCAGCTTCGGTGCGCTGGTGGCCTTCTCGGCGGTCAACCTGTCGGTGATCAAGCACTACTTCATCGATCTGCGGGAGCGGGAGGGCAAGCAGCTGATCACCAGTCTGATCTTCCCAATCATCGGCTTCATCCTGACCGTGTGGTTGTGGACCAGCCTGTCCGGTCTGACGTTGATCATCGGATTGTGCTGGCTGGCAATCGGTTTCCTGTGGCTGTTGGGTGTCACCAGGGGCTTCCGCCGCCCGACGCCGGTGCTGGACATCGAAAACGAATGATCCCCGGGGGCCGCGACGACAACGCTGTGTAACGCCTGCGTTCGCAGTAAGCTCACAGGATGACCGTTCGGACCCGGATCTCCAGGGCGCTGCTGGCCACCGCGTGCGGCGCGTTGTTCGTGGCCGCGCCGGTGGTCGTGGCGGCCCCGGCCAACGCCTGCCCGATCGGGCACTCGTCGGATCCGATCACCGGTCAGTGCTTTGTCTCCAACGGCCTGCCCAGCGTCGGCGGCATCCCGTGCATCCCGGGCAAGTCGATGGGCACCTGCCTGGGCATCCTGCAGAATCAGTCCCCGCCGGGCGGCGGGCCGCCGGTGGGCGGCCCGTGGCCGTGACGGGCTAGTAGCCGTCGTCTAGACCTGCGCGCCGGCCCCTTAGCGCATCGTGTTCGGCTGGAACGACTCCGCCGGCTTCACCACTGCCACCGCCATCGCGGTGCCGATCGGCCCGTGTTCATCGAAGACTGCCGCCACCCCGGAGGCCACTCCGTCGTGGCTGGTGTGCGCCAGCGCGGCCAGGCCAATGTGCTGGCCCCTGGGCAGCCTGGTCAGGCTCAGCGTGTAGTCGGTATTGATGTAGCGCAATCCGGTTGTTCCCCAGTGGGTCAACGCGCTGGTGGCATCGGCGGCCATGGCGGCCTCGACGAATGGGCTGGTCACCTCACCCGCGACGAGCGGGCGCAACTGCCGCACCCACGCGTACTTCGGGCCGCCGGTGTGCCATTCGGCGAACCCGTACTCGCCACCCGAGGAGCCGTCTCCCCCGTAGCCCCAGACGAACATCGGCAGGTCGTCGGGCAGTGGGCCGGGATCGGGCGGCAACGGGGGCATCGCGACCGCCGACGTCCAGATGTCGCCGGTGGGCTGCTCGCCGCGTCGCAAGAACACCGCGCTGGCCCGCGAGACCACGCCGCCGTTCTGGACGAGTTCGGCGTCGATCAGCCTGATCCGCTGCCCGTCGCGCCGCACGGTGGTGCGCACTTCAAGGGGTGCGATTGCGGTCGGGCGCAGCAGGTCGACCGTGAGCCGGGCGGGTAGGAAGTCGCCGACTTCGGTGGCCCGCTCCGCGGCGCGGGCCAGTACCCCGCCCACGACGTGGCCGCTGATCGTCGGACCCCATGGTCCCTTCGCGACCGGGTCGGGCAGCAGCACCTGGCCGTCGGAGACGAAGTAGGCCAGCGAGTGGTCCTTGGTATTGCCGGATTCCGCCACGGAAAGACACGATAGCCGTGGCCGGGGCTCGCGATGCTGGTTGGCGACCGCGGGGCTCCTAACGTCGGTTGCGGCG
>NZ_SRLQ01000019.1 GCF_004745805.1 Mycolicibacterium sp. CH28
GAGTTCGTAAAACCGTTGGGCTAGAACGCTGCTGGCCCAGAGCCGACACATCGGCGGGGACCATGCGGTCCCCGCCGATTCGTGTCTGGTCTTTTCCCGGCTCAGAAGCCCATGTGTGGGTCGACCTGGTTGTGCGAGGACAGATCGGTGCTGGCCTGCGCGTGCGATGCGGACGGGTCGTGACTCGTATCGAAGACCGAGTGACTGGAGTAGTCCGTGCTCGCGTGGGCGGACGGGTCATAGGCCGTGTGATCCGGTGTCTCAGTCGCCGCCACGTGGGTCGACGAGTCGATCGCTGCATGCTGGTCGACCGTGGTCGGCGCGTGGCTGGTAGCCAGCGAGCTTGCACCACCGGCGGCATTGCCATGCGTGCTGGTGATTACCGACCCGCTGTGGGGGCTGGTGGTCACCTCAGCACCAGTCGCAGCTGACCCGCCGGTGTTGATGACGCTGCCCTGAGGCGGTGTCGCCGTCGAGGCGTGAGTTGTCGTCGCCGCGGTGGCAGTAGCACCGGTGTTGATGGTGCTGTGCCCACCCAGAGCAGCCGTGTCGTGGCTCAAGATGTCACCCTGACCACCGACATGTCCACCAAAACTGTTCTGGACGAAGGCATTTCCGCCGCCAGCAGCGTGGCCGGCCACCTCAGCGCTGCTGACGGTAGTAGGTGCCTGAACGCTGTTGTGGACTCCCAGAGTGCTCGCCTCGCGATTGAGAAAGCTCGCGCCATCACCGGAGGTGCCGGCGCCCGCGCTGACAGTGGTATGGCCTGCCCCACTAGCCTCCACGACGGGAGAAGCCACCTGCGTGTTGGCCTGTCCCACGAAACTCCCACCGGCGTTTGTGTGACCGCCGAGTGCCGCACCGTCGTCGTGCAGGAAGCTCACTGCCGCGGTGTTGCTCGCCGCGGTTTGCGCGCTCAGCGTGGCGCCACCCAGAGGGCTGCTCAGTCCGGCAGCCGCCGTGCTGGTTACGGCGGTATTGCCGGCCGCGGTCAGACCACCGCCGCCCAGGCCGATCGCTCCCCCACCGGTGGCGGCACTCTGGTTGCCGAGGCTGGCTCCGCCGAGCGGACTGCTGAAGCCGACATTGGACGTGCTGCCGAAGTTCGCGTTCTCCTGCGCAGTCACGCCATTGGCGACGTTGGGCGTGCTGGCGCCGCCCGCGGTCGCGGTGCTGTTGACCGTTGCGCGACGGTCGGCGTCGACCTCGTTGCTGACGCGGGCACGATCGTTGAGTTGTGCACCGGCGCCAAACTGGCTGCCGCCGCCCAACTGCGCACCACCCTGGGCCCCAAACCCACTGTGCCCGTTCAAACCAACTCCACCGCCGAACTGCGTGCTTCCGCCGGCATTCGCACCTGCGCCGATCGCGCCGCCGAGTCCAGCATTGAAACCGCCGCCTACCTCAGCACCACCACCGAGACCCGCTCCAACACCAACACCGGACTGGCCACCAACGCCAGCATTGACACCACCACCGAGCTCAGCGCCACCACCAACGCCGAACCCGGTACCCAAACCAACACCGGACTGACCACCGAACTCCGCACCACCACCAAGCTCAGCACCCAACCCAGCGTTAAAACTGATCCGCCCCGGCGTGTCCGGAGAGTTCTTCTGTTGGGAAGGATGGGCACGTGGGAACGAAGTCATCGAAGCGGTATCCAGACGAGCTGAAGGCGCGAGCGGTGCAGATGGTGGCCGATCTGCGCAGCGACACGGTCTCGGAGTGGGAGGCGATGGGCCGGGTTGCTGATCTGCTGGGCGTCGGTACCGCCGAGACGGTGCGCAAATGGGTCCGCCAGGCCGAGATCGACGCCGGAGATCGGGCTGGGCAGACCAGCGAGGAATCCGAGGTCCTGCGCAAGCTGCGCCGGGAGAACGCCGAACTCAAGCGGGCCAACGCGATTTTGAAGGCGGCGTCGGTTTTCTTCGCTGCCGAGCTCGACCGGCCGTCTCAGTAGTCGTGGAGTTCATCAGCGCCCACCAGCACATGCGTGTGGGCGCTGATGGTCTCAAGTGGGGTGTCGAGTCGATGTGCGCCGTGCTCTCGGAGTTCGGCGTCGTGATCGCCCCGTCGACGTATTACGCCCACCGCGCCCGCCGTGGCCCCTCGAAGGCGGACTGGACTGATGCGCAGGTGATCGACGCCATCTGGCGGCTGCGCCGATCCAACAAGCTGTTCGCGGTTCTGGGTGCCCGTAAGACGTGGATTGTGTTGCGTACCAACGGACTCGATGTCTCACGGTGTGTTGTGGAGCGGGTCATGCGGGAGATGGGTTGGCGGGGTGCGTGCAAGCGCCGCCGGGTGCGCACCACCATTGCTGATCCGGCAGCAACGCGAGCTCCGGATCGGGTCGCGCGGCATTTCGTCGCCGGCGCGCCGGACCGTTTGTGGGTGGCCGATTTCACGTACTGCCGGACCCGTGCCGGCTGGGCCTACACAGCGTTCGTGACCGACGTCTACGCCCGCAAGATCGTAGGCTGGAAGGTGGCCACCGAGATGACCCAGAAGCTGGTGACCGATGCGATCAACCACGCCATAGATACCAGGAAGCGTTCTGGTGCAACATTTTTGGATGATCTGATCCATCACAGCGATGCGGGCTCTCAATATACGGCGGTAGCGTTCACTGAACACTTGGCCGCTGAAGGGATCCTGCCCTCAGTCGGATCGGTGGGCGATAGCTTCGACAACGCCTTGGCCGAATCGGTGAACAGCAGCTACAAGACCGAACTCATCGACCACCAGCCGCCGTATCCCGGTGCCGCCGAACTCTCGCTGGCAACCGCCGAATGGGTGGCTTTCTACAACCGGCAGCGACCGAATGGCTACTGCCAGGACCTGACTCCGGACCGGGCCGAAGCCCTCTATTACCATCGCCAACGGCACCCTCATACCGAGGAGGCACTCAGATAAGAGAACCTCCCGACATGCCGGGGTGGATCAAACCGCCACCTACCTCAGCACCACCACCGAGACCCGCTCCAACACCAACACCGGACTGACCACCGAACTCCGCCCCACCACCAAGCTCAGCACCCAACCCAGCGTTAAAACCRSCACCCACCTCAGCACCCAACCCAGCGTTAAAACCGCCACCTACCTCAGCACCACCACCAAAGCCAGTCCCAACACCAACACCGGACTGGCCACCAACGCCAGCATTGACACCACCACCAAGCTCAGCACCCAACCCAGCGTCAAAACCGGCACCCACCTCAGCACCCAACCCAGCGTCAAAACCGGCACCCACCTCAGCACCCAACCCAGCGTCAAAACCACCGCCGACCTCAGCACCACCACCAACGCCGAACCCGGTACCCAAACCAACACCGGACTGACCACCTAGCTCCGCGCCACCACCCAGTCCTGTACCGACACCAACGCTGGTGCCGCCTCCCAGAGCGGCACCGAGACCTGCACCGAGGCCTTCGCCGAGTCCAATCCCTATGCCGTCACCCAACCCAGCGGCAATGGCGGACCCGCCGTCGACACCGAGATTGAGGGCCGAATCGCTGATCACACCCGCGTCCGCCCCAGACAAGACATCAGGTGACGAAAGTAAAGTCGACGCAACACCTTCCGACGGCGCAAAGCCGAACTGGTCGGAGACGGCCTGCGCGAGACCGGATACCGGGTCACTGCCCAGGAGGTCAAGCCCCGGCACCGCGGAGGCTGCGACCGACTGGATCTGCTCGGGGCTGACATTGGCCAGCCCGGCGTTGGCCAGCGCCGCATTTGGGTCCGCGACGAAGCTCTGCGCAGCAGACTCGTTGTTGAACAGGTCAAGGATGAATTGGAGCAGGGAATCCATCAGGAGTTCCTTTCTCAGTCTCTCGGAGCACTTGCTCGCCGGACCACCCGGTGATTGCTTGCCACGCTATGGAGAACGCCACGGCCCTGAAATGGGGCACGGTCCCCTACCTCTTACAGGCGGTACCGGGGTAGTCCAGCAATCCCCATTAGGGGATTAGGGGATCACCGGCGTTCATGCCGAATCTTCACAGGAAGCGACCAGCCAGACGGCGATCCTCCCTGTTCACGGCACCCTTGGTTGCCAGCGGCGCACAGTCGGGTGATACGC
This sequence comes from Mycolicibacterium sp. CH28, assembly GCF_004745805.1. GTDB lineage: Bacteria > Actinomycetota > Actinomycetes > Mycobacteriales > Mycobacteriaceae > Mycobacterium. The sequence continues at coordinate 4,088 of NZ_SRLQ01000019.1, forward strand.
AACCGTGACCTGGCCAAATTGACATGCTGGATATTTTCAGCAAATTCGCCGTGGAAGATCCACACGGGTCGCCGCTATTACGCGGCCACCCGGGCGCGCGATCATCGAACCGTCGACTAGACCGAGTGACGGTTTTGCCAGTGGTCTGGATGTTCCGAAAGCCACTGGCGTTCCACACGCTGCACGCGGTGATGCTCGACCATGATGGCCAATCCACCGACGATCAGCAGCCCTGCCACCACCGCCGCGAGCACTATCAATAGCCCGTGACGGTTGTAGGCAAGGGCCGCAACGGTTCCCGCGAATCCAACAACACCGAGGGCAATGAGAAGCAGACCGGGTAGCCACAGCGTGTCGATGAACGATTCACCGGCGTGAGGTTGAGTTGTTCGAGCATGATCCACCGGATCGCGATATGCACCCTTCATCGCGATCTCCCTTCTTGCGGAGATGTTCCAAGCCTACGCCGAATGTGAGTCGGGTCACAGCCCGGGCGCGCGATCAGATACGATCCCCTGGGCATCCGACACTCCCGGGGGATCGCATGAATGGGTCACTGCGCGCGCACAACCAGCCGCGTCGTCTCGCGGCGGCTGGATCCGCGCTGGTCATCGTGCTGTCTACGGTGTCAATGCCCACCGGCACCGAGCATCACAACCCGCGCACGGTCGGCGCCTCCGCTATACAACTGCAGTCAATCGCAACGCCCATCCGCACCGCCGCGGCGACACCGCTCGCCAACCCCTCGGGCCCGACTCCCCAGAACCTCTGGGACGCCACCATCGCTGTGGCGCTGACACCGGTCTGGTACGCAGCCTTCCCGATCACCTTGCCGGGGAGCATTGCTTTCGCGGCGATCTTGGTGATCTATGGGTCCGGAACCGCTGGCTGGCAGACACCCGTCGCAACGGCGACCGTTCTAAAGCTGGGTGTCCAGATCTACGCGTTAGGTCCGCTCACCTACATCTCGAGCAAGCTGTCCGCCCTCGTCCCCCAAGCCAATTCGGCTGCTGCTGAACCAGCTTCGACTCCGGCTGCCACACTGTCACCAACACCGCGAGCGGCTCGGCAAGAGCGCCGCGTCGCAGGCGGCCTGGCCGGCTCAGGACGAACCGCCAGCACAACCGGGCATTCGGCTGCACCGACCGAGGTTGCCGCCGCTGCCGCTCCAACGACCGCGGACCGGACTCCCCCTGGGTCTAGGACAGCCAAAGGCTCACCGACCGCCTCGACCGCGAAGAAGCACGCTGGAACCGCCGGCTCAGGCCGCGGCGCCAACAAGAAAGCTCAGTCCTGACTCCGCTCCACACGCGCACCGCGACCTGATATCGCCCGCCAACGTCATGCTCTAGCGCGCAGGCAGCGTCCGCCACAGCCAGCCGGAAATATGCAGCGCTTACGGCTTCGGTACCAGCGCACTGCCTTTGAGCCAATCGCCCCACGACAGACTCCAGTCGCCGTTCTGCCAGATCTGCAGCCCTGGGCCGCCGGTATTGCGGACCTCGACCACGTCACCCGGCTGGGAGAAGTCGTAGAACCACGCCGCATTCTCGCCGTTGAGGTTCAGGCAGCCGTGTGAGGTGTTGGTGTTGCCCTGCGCCCACACCGTCGCGTTGAGCTGATGCAGATAGATGCCATCGGTACTGATCCGGGTGGCATACGGGATCTTGAGCTTGTAGCCCATCGAGGAGGTCACCGGCAGCCCGTACGTCGACGAGTCCATCGTCACCGACTCGGCCTTGTCGATCACCGTGTACACGCCAGGCGGCGTCCAGAACGAGAATGTCCGGCCCGCGATGGTTTCGAATCCACCCATGCCCATCGAAGTGGGCATGGCACGAACGAGCTTGCCATTGTTGAACACACTGACGGTCTTGGTCTTGTCGTCGGCGATGGAGACGTGTGCATCGCCAATCGTGAAGGAGGCCTTCGCGTTCTCGTCGCCGTACAGCCCGTCGCCGAGGCGCACCCCGAAGATATTTGCCGCCACGGTGACCGTCGTACCCGGTGCGTAGTACTTCTCCGGCCGCCAGTGCGCCGTCCGGTCGTCCACCCAGTACCAGGCCCCCTGCACGGGCGGGTTGGTCGTCACCACCAGGTTGCGTTCGGCCGCGGCCTTGTCGGCGATCGCTTCATCAAACCGCGCCGCGATGATGGTCCCGATTCCGTACCGGATGTCGTTGTGGATCGGCAAACCCCCCGGAGTCTCGAGATACACCTGGGTGAGGTAGTCCGGCGTTGCCGTCTCGAAGGTGGTGGTCCGCGTCAGCGGCAAGCCACCGGACCCTTGGCCTGCGACCTGCATGGTGTAGGTGCGGCCGTACTTCAGCGGCTCGGTCGGTTGCCACGCCGTCCGGTCCGGGGACAGTGCCCCGGCGACCGTGTTGCCGTAGTCGTCGACCAGCGAGACGTTGGTGAGGCTGCCGCCCACGGCGCGCGTGGCGACGCGGCTGAGGGGACTGAGATCCTCCGCACCGCTGGCGGGTGCGACACCCAGGAGCGGCGGTTCCGGCGGAGGCGGTGGCAGCTGCGCCTGCGCGGTGGCAGTGGCGGTCTTGCAGCCGTCGCGGCAGCCTGGCAACCCGGCGACGTCACTGCCCAGGACCGCCAGGAGCAGCACCGCCACCACCAGGCTTGCCGTGCCGGCACGACGGGAGAAAACCACCGAAAATCACTCCAGAACTGGTCGACGATGAAGGATCGGCGTCACCATTGACGCCTGAATCATAGACGTCCGCGGGCACTCGATGGGACCGGAAAACGCCCAGCGGCGCCCCGACCTGCAGCAAATATTTATTGATTAACGGTTTCTAATCCCAGCACTCTGCGACCACGCCTCACCGCAGCGCGCTGCCTTTGCGCCAGTCGCTCCAGGACAGTGTCCAGTCGCCGTTCTGCCACACCTGCAACGGCGACCCGCCGGTGTTGCGGACCTCGACGACGTCGCCCGGCACCGAGAAGTCGTAGAACCAGGCCGCGTTATCGCTGTTCAGGTTCAGGCAGCCATGCGACGTGTCGGTGTTGCCCTGCGCCCACACGGTGGCGTTGAGCTGATGCAGGTAGATGCCATCGGTACTGATGCGAGTGGCATAGGGGATGGTCTCGCGGTAGCCCAGCCGCGAGTTGATCGGCAGACCGTAGGTGGAGGAATCCATGATCACCGGGTTGGCCTTGTCCATGACGGTGTAGACACCAGGTTGGGTCCAGAACGTCAGGGTCTGCCCGCCGACCGTCTCGGAGCCACCCATCCCCATCGAGGTCGGCATGGTGCGTACCAGCTTGCCGTTGTCATAGACGCTGACCTGCTTGGTGGTGTCGTCGGCGACGGAGACGTGCGCGTCGCCGATGGTGAACGTCGCCGAGGAGTCCTCCTCCCCGTAGAGGCCGTCACCGAGCGGTACACCGTAGACATTGGCCCGCACGGTCACCGAAGTTCCTGGGGCGTAGTACTTTTCCGGTCGCCAATGAGCGTTCTGGTCGTCAACCCAGTACCAGGATCCGTGCACCGGTGGGTTGGTGGTGACCGATAGGCGGCGTTCGGCGGCAGCCCGGTCGGCGATGGGTTCGTCGAAGTGGGCGACGACGACGGCGCCGATACCGAACGTGCCACCGTCGAGCGGTTGGCCGCCGGGAGCGGTCAGGTACACCTCGGTCTGGTTGCTCGGCACCAGGGTCTGGAAGGTCGACTCCCACGCGGACTGGACACCACCGGGCCCGCGGGCCTCGACGGTGAGGGTGTAGGTGCGCCCGTAGCCCAACGCCACCGTGGGCTTCCAGGTCTTGAAGTCGGGGGTGACGACGCCGGGCACGGACTTCCCCGCGTCGTTGACCATCGTGACCACGGTCAGCATGCCGGTCTGGGCGACGACGGTGATGCCGCCCAGCGGGTCGACGTCGGTGGCACCGTCGGCCGGGGCGATGGTGACCTGGGCCGGATCCTTCGAGGGAGCGGGCTGCGGGTTGCGAGCGGCTGCCTCGGTGCGGCAGTGCTCGGGGCAACGGGGGGCCGCGGAGATGACCACACCGCCCAGCACGGCCAGCACCGCCAGGACGACCCCGAGGCAGGCGCCACGGGCACGACGACTGAAGGTCACCTAATTCACTCCATACAAAATATGAGGTCGGCCATTGTTGCCGGGACTCCGATGATCCATCGGGCCCCTGAAGCATAGACGCTGTACCGCGGCTCCGCGTTCGGACAAAGGTTCGCGCCGCGTCACAAGATGGACAAGACTCGAGCACATGACCGAACCCGGAGCGGCCCGCGTCGCGGTGTACCTCGACTTCGACAACATCGTCATCTCCCGCTACGACCAGGTCAACGGCCGCAACTCATTTCAGCGCGACAAGGCGAAGGGGCTGGAGGCAGCCCGACTGGCCCGAGCTCGTGTCGACGTGGGTGCAATCCTTGACTTCGCCTCGTCGTTCGGCACCGTCGTGCTGACCCGCGCGTACGCCGACTGGTCCGCCACCGTCAACGCCGAGTACCGCGAGCAGTTGGTGGGCCGCGCTGTCGATCTTGTACAGCTGTTCCCCGCGGCGGCCTACGGCAAGAACGCCGCCGATATCCGACTGGCCGTCGATGCCGTCGAGGACATGTTCCGGCTGCCCGACCTGACCCATGTGGTGATCGTCGCCGGCGACTCCGACTACATCCCGCTCGCGCAGCGGTGCAAGCGGCTGGGTCGCTATGTCGTCGGCATCGGGGTCGCCGGCTCGTCGAGCAAGTCGCTGGCGGCGGCCTGCGACGACTTCGTCATCTACGACGCCCTGCCCGGGGTGCCCGTGTTCGAGCCATCGGAGGCCACCGAGCCGCCGCAGCGGGCCAAGCGCACCAAGTCCGCCGAGCCGGAGCCGCCGGACGCGCAGACCGCGGCGACCGCGCTGCTGACGCGGGCACTGCAGATCGGTCTGGAAAAAGACGATGTCGAGTGGCTGCACAACTCAGCGGTCAAGGCCCAGATGAAGCGGATGGACCCGTCGTTCTCGGAGAAGTCGTTGGGGTTCAAGTCGTTCAGCGACTTCCTTCGGTCACGCTCCGATGTGGTGGAACTCGACGAAAGCTCCACCACCCGGATGGTGAAGCTGCGTTAGGGCGTCTCGGCCGCACACAGCCTGGTCAGCGTGAAAGGGGCGGCGATGGTCTGCGGACCAATTGGCCGTGACGGGTCCGGCTGGAACTGGTAATTGCCAATGGCATTGGGGTCCGCAACGTGAGCGGGACCGGCCGGCGCAACGTCACTTCGACGAAGTCGGCCGGCACCGATCCCCTATCACCTGTGCCAGCAGCCAGGCTTCTCCGCCGCCCTCACCGGCGGCCACGGTGTCGAGGCCCGCGAACGCGAGGGCCAGTTCGGCCGCGGTCGCGCGGAAGGGCCCCGGCTGAGCACCGACCTCACTGAGCACGCTGATCGCCAGCAGGCCACCCGGTGCCAGCCGGGCCAGGATCGCTGGGTACAGCCGGGGGTCGCGGAACCGATGACACACGATGACGTCAGCGGGCGGCCCGGGCGGCAGACCGCCGTCGAGATCGACGACTTCGAACCGGCACCGGTCATGGACGCCGGCGCGTTCGGCCAGCTGTTGTGCCTGCTCGATGGCCACCGGCGACACGTCGACGCCATAGACCGCCAGGCCGCGCCCGGCCAGCCACACCGATGCCCCGCCCGGTCCACAGGCCAGGTCGAGTGCCCGCCCCGCCGCGGGGAAAGCGTCGACATACGGTGCGAACACATCCGGCGGGCCGGCAACGCCCGCGACGCGACCGGCATACCTGTCGTCCCAGCGGACGCGGTCTGTCTCGGTCATCGCATCATCCGGACCGGTGCCGGCCGGGCAGCGGTCGAATGCCGTCCCGGACGACGGAGTGATTCCACTGCGGGTGGGCGCGCCGGAAGGCGCGTAGGGCTCGCGACGACCGCCAAACAGCCGCGGGCGTGGGAATGGCCGGGAGCCGAGCCAGCTCCCATTGAATGCCGTTGATGGGGTCGTCGAAGAACACGGCGTAGTAGCCGGGCGCGTACTCCGGGTACTCCGCCGGCGGATAGACGACGGGTACGGCGCGCGGAATCAGGAACTCGTCGTGAAACCGGTCGACTTCGCGGCGGCTTCTCGCCCACAGCGCGATGTGGTTGATGCCGACTGACTGATCGGTGTGGCGCAACTTCTGTCCAGTGTCGGCCGGCTGGATCCCGATGTAGCTGTGCGGAACCGGGAACCGTGCCATGTAGTAGGTGGACCGGTACTCGATGTCCAGCGTCCAGAAGCTCCGGAAACCGAGCCAACCGAACAACGCGTCGTAGAACTCGATCGACCTGTCGTAGTCCAAGACATTGACCTCGACGTGGTGCACTCCGCGCCAGCGCATGCCCCCACGATAGGCCGTGGGCTACGCCGCTTCCCCGTTCTCGGGAATCGGCGACGCGGGATGATGCGCCCTGCGGTCGCGCGCCTGAACCAGGCACTCGACGGCGACAACGCTCAGCAGGAATCCGACCAGCACCCACAGGTGGCCGACCATGGTCCATCGACTCCAGGTACCCCGATCCGGTCGCGCAGGTCGATTGATTGCCCACTTCGGCAGGTAATCGATCTTCGGTTTCTGGCCCCGTGCCCCGAGGGCGGACAGGATGCCCCGTCCGGGTGGACACCAAATGCACGGCGGTACTGCTATGCTTGCAGCAACGTTGGCTTCACGACAGTGTCGCCAACACGTCGTGGAACACCTCACTTCACCGGCCCTTGAGCCGAGTTCAGCTGATGTAGTGCCCCCGAAGCACACGGTCTCGCGGCGATCGATTTTGCCCACCGGCAATCTCGCCACTTCTTTTGATGCCCGAAAGGCACAATGCAAACCGAAACAACCTTCGCCGACCTTGGCGTGCCTGCACCGCTGGTGCGCGCACTCGCCGCCGACGGCCTTGTTCATCCTTTCCCAATCCAGGTTTCCACCCTTCCCGACACGTTGGCCGGGCGCGACGTCCTGGGCCGCGGGAAGACCGGCAGCGGCAAGACGCTGGCGTTCTCCATTCCGCTGATCGCCAGGCTTTCCAATGGCGGAACTCGCCGGGCGTCTCGACCCTCGGGCCTGGTGCTGGCACCGACCCGCGAGCTGGCCACCCAGATCACCGCCGCGCTGCAGCCATTGGCTGACGCCTCAGGGTTGCGTGTCACCACAATCTTCGGCGGCGTTCCCCAGAACCGCCAGGTCAAGGCGCTGCAAGCTGGCGTCGACATCGTTGTGGCCTGCCCGGGCCGTCTCGAAGATCTGATGCGTCAGCGCCTGATCACCCTCGACGCTGTCGAGATCACCGTGATCGACGAAGCCGACCACATGGCCGACCTGGGGTTCCTCCCCGGCGTCACCCGCATCCTGGCAGCCACGCCCGGCGGCGGCCAGCGACTGCTGTTCTCGGCCACGCTGGACAACGGCGTCGACAAGCTGGTCAAGCGCTTCTTGCGCAACGAGGTGTCCCACGCCGTGGACTCCGACACCTCGCCGGTCGCCGCCATGACTCACCATGTGTTCCACGTGGCCAGCGCCGATGCGAAGAAGGAACTGGTGCACACCCTGGCCTCGGGTACCGGGCGCCGCATCCTGTTCCTGCGTACCAAGCATCATGCTCGCAAGCTTGCCAAGCAGTTGACCGAGGCGGGCATTCCGTCAGTTGACTTGCACGGCAACCTTTCTCAACCCGCACGCGACCGCAACCTGGCGGCGTTCACCGCCGGGACGGCGCGTGTGCTGGTGGCCACCGACATCGCCGCGCGCGGTGTCCACGTCGACGACGTGGAATTGGTGGTCCACATCGACCCGCCCGCCGAGCACAAGGCTTACCTGCACCGATCCGGGCGTACCGCGCGGGCCGGCCGGGCCGGCGATGTGGTGACGGTGGTGCTGCCCGAGCAGCGCCGCGACACCCAGGCGTTGCTGCGCAAGGCCGGCATTTCCGCGACACCTCAGCTGGTGTCGGCAGACTCGGAGTCAGTCCAGGCACTGGTCGGCGAGGTCGCCCCTTACCAGGCACCGGTCGCCGTCGCGACCGCCGCTCCGGCTCGTCGTTCATCGCCGCCGCGTCCCGCTCGGGGTGCCGGACATGCGGGGCAGGCCGGTCAAGCCGGCCGGCGCCGCTCGCGTCGCCCGCGTTCCGCGGTCGGCGCCAAATAGATTTCGTCCCGGCGGTCCCGCCGGGGCGAGCAGCGGATGTCTTTGGGCATCCACCTGATGAAAGAAGAAAGACAGATGGCACAGGGAACTGTGAAATGGTTCAACGGCGAAAAGGGCTTCGGCTTCATCGCCCCTGACAGTGGCGATCAGGATCTGTTCGTCCACTACACGGAGATCCAGGGCAGCGGGTTCCGCTCGCTCGAGGAGAACCAGCGTGTCCAGTTCGAAATCGGCCAGGGGCCCAAGGGCCCCCAGGCGACGCAAGTCTCCGCGGTCTGATCGAACCTCAAACCACCTAAGGGCTGGTACGGCATGCCGTGCCAGCCCTTGGCGTTTGGGTTCAGCGGGTGGGAGTTTTGACGGCAGGCTTGTCCGGCGTGGATGCCGGCGCGGACGCACTCTGTGCTTCGGCCGCACGCACCAACCGATCGGCCGCCGAGTATTCGGCAGTGTCGTGTTCTTCGGCGAGGATCGGCATCGACGCCGCACGACGCAGGACCATCCGGCCCAACGCCGGAGTCGTCATGTTCGGGACAACGAGCAATCGGGCGCAGGCCGTACGTCCGACGACGACCATGATGCGCTGACGACTGTCATTCCAGCGCATGTTGCGCATCGCAGCCGACGATTGGGCGTCCATGATCGGCGCACCGGCCGTCGCCGACCAGTTGATCGTGATGTCCACGATCTCCCCCAACGTGGCATGCAGACAATCGATGAGTTCTGGCAGTTCACTGGCCAGCGAACTGGTGTGCGGCCACCATGCGCCATCGATGGCGCCGCCCAATGGCGAATTGAGGGTGAGACGGACCGGGCTCGCGGTGCGACGCGGCCCGCGCATACCGTTCACCAGGAGGCCGAGTTTGGCTTGTCGCGATCGGAGAACACCGGATTGGCCACTGGCCCCGGCTTCTTGTCGTAGACGGCCTCGGCCACATCAGCGGGCTCGGAAAACAGGTCGGAGTGCTCCATCGCGGGTCCTCACGAATCGGTAGGTGGATCCGTTGGGGCACGACGACTGCACTAGCGAAACGGACCACTCCCGACATTACACCCGAGGGTGAATGCCGCAGTGCTCGGCAGCGACCCGGACACAGAAACCGGCACAGGGCGTAAGGTTTGACCAAGTGGGACCATCACGGGCCCGCATTAGCAGAGTGGCCAGTGATGTCTGACAAGTCCCCTCGCCAAACCATGACGAAGAAAACCGGCAAATCCCTCAAAGAGAAGCGCGCCGCCAAGCGTGGCAAAGCCGACCAGACCTCCCAAACCGAGGTCTTATTGCATGCCAAGAAGCACTGAAGGACAACAACTTTCGCTGGGTGTACTCGCTCATTCCCGTAAGCGGAACGAGCGACGCCTTCCCATCCACCCCGGACATTTCGATCGGATCGACCCCAGGCTTCGGCAACGGATCTTCCTCGAACGCGGCTACGGCGAGCATTTCGACACCACCGACGCCGCGTTGGCCGGCCTAGTCGCCGGAATCAAGCCGCGCGAGCAGTTGATCGCCGAGTGTGACGTCATCCTGCTGCCCAAGGTCCAGGCCGAAGATCTCGCGGAAATGAATGTCGGACAAGCGGTCTGGGGTTGGCCCCACTGCGTTCAGGACACCGCACTGACGCAGGCCGCCATCGACCGAAAGCTGACCATCATCGCCTTCGAGGCGATGAACCACTGGAATTCCGACGGCTCGTTCGCGCTGCACGTGTTCCACAAGAACAACGAGCTCGCCGGTTACTGCTCGGTGCTGCACGCCATGCAGCTGGCCGGCGTCACCGGCAGCTACGGCCGACGGCTACGGGCCTCGGTCATCGGCTTCGGCGCGACCGCTCGCGGTGCGGTGACCGCACTCAACGCGCACGGTGTCGACGATGTCCGAGTTCTCACCAACCGGGCAGTCGCCGCAGTCGGTTCGCCGATCCATTCCACGCAGATCTTCAACATGCGACAGGACACCGACGTCCCGGCACGCACGTGGGCCGACACCCCCGACGGCACCGTCGCAGTAGCGGAGTTCCTAGCCGGTAACGACATCGTCGTCAATTGTGTCTTGCAGGACCCCGAAGCACCGCTGGTATTCGTGACCACCGACGAGTTGGACGCATTCGCGCCGGGCAGTCTGATCGTCGACGTCTCCTGCGACACCGGCATGGGGTTCAGCTGGGCCCGACCGACCTCGTTCACCGACCCGGTCATCGAGGTCGGCCCGGGCGTGCACTACTACGCGGTTGATCACAGCCCGTCCTACCTGTGGAATTCGGCGACCTGGGAGATCAGCGAGGCGCTGTTGCCGAACATTGCAACAGTTCTAGCGGGGCCGCCCGCCTGGGATGCGAACCCGACCATCTCGCGCGCGATCGAGACTCGTGACGGTGTCGTCCTGAACCCCACCATCTTGTCGTTTCAGCACCGCCAGCAGGCCTATCCGCACGCCCGCGCGCTATAGGGCAGGCGTCGCCTCACCCCGACCTGTCAGCCGGTTGTGCCGGTGCGGCCAGGCCGGCCAGCAAAATGTCGAGCGCCCGGTCCAGTTCGCCGGCGCCGTCATAGGATCCCAGTACCGAGGCGAGCCCGCGCACCTGGGGAAACTCAGCGATCGCGAGCCGGTGCAAGCCCAGGCGCAGTACGTCGTCGGTCTCGTCGGGGCGCTCGATGACCTCCTGCAGTTCGGTGAGGATGTGACCGTGCAGGTAGCCGAACAACATCCGGTAGATGCGCAACGCCTCCTCGCCACTGAACCCGACGGAGGTCAGTAGCGTGAGCACATCTTCCAGCGGGCGCAGCATCCCCGGTGGGCGCCGGCCAAGCGGAGTGGCCAGCGGGCGAGTCACCAACAGCGGCACAATGTTTGGGTGCGCTAGGGCCAACAGCCGGAAGTCGTGGGCGAGAGTTCGTAGTTGCGCGGCCCAGTCCGGATCGGTGGTGTCCACCCGCAACTGCCCGAACACGGTTTCCGCGATGCCGTCGAGCACCGCCGCCTTGTTCGGTACATGTCGGTACAGCACCGTGGGATCGCGGCCCACCTCCTCGCTGAGGCGGCGCATCGACAGGCCATCAACGCCGTCCCGATCCACGATCCGCACCGCACACTGCAAGATCAGCGCGCGGCTGACCTGAACGTCGTGACGGTCGGCGGCAACATCGGCGGCGACGGGTGGCTTCGGCATGCGGCGGAGACTCCCTTCAGGGTCGAGTCCCACACTGTACGTCAACACTTACTGTCTACAGTGTTGACATTCGCAGTAGGTGGGCGTGTACTTGAGGTCCACTAGCGGATCAGAGGCACCGAAATGCTTGTCATCATTGGGCTGATCGTCATGCTCGTCGCCGCGATCGTGGCAATCGTCGGCATACTGAGCAACGCGGGGCCGGATCATCTGCTGGGCGAGAGTTTCTCCGTGTTCGGCTACCACGTCACCGGGTCAACGGGCACCCTGTTCCTGTTCGGAATCGCGGTCGGCGCGGTAGCGGCAATCGGCCTGGGCCTGCTGCTCGCCGGGACGCGGCGCAGCACAACCCGCGCGCACGACGCCCAGCGCGACGCCCGCCGACTCAGGCTTGAAACCGCGTCCGTCAACCGAGAACGTGACACCCGCGTCGAGCACCAGCCGCAGCTACACGAGGGCACCGAACTCCCCGAAACCGACGACCACACCATGCTCGGCGCATTGCGGGCGAAACTGCGATGACGACGACGAACCGGATGAATCGCCCCCTCCCGGCACCTCCCGTCCACGTCCCACGGCTGCGGCTGAAACCCAAGGCGCCCCATGCCGGATTCGTCGATGGCGCGTGGTGGCCGCACACCGACGTCCTGACGACGGAACTGCCCGACCTGCTCGCGGTGCTCTCGGTGCGGCTGGGGCCTATCGACCGCGTTGTGTACAAGTTGGGCGACTGGGCGGCAGCACCGGCCACGCTGGCCATCGGAGCGCACTCGGCGCGCCTCGACGGTTACCGGCTCCAACCGCCGAACACCATGGAAGTCCATGGGGCCGACGACGCCAGGGTCGTTCTGCTGGTCGTCCCGCCGCACACCAACCAGGACCGCGCGCACGCCACCATGATGGCCGCGGCACACCCGAACGACGACACCACCGTCGACGGCTTGCTGATGATCAGCCTGCGCGAGAGGGAATCCCGCTCACAGCGTTCGGCCGCACAGGCGAGATGGGAAGGCGACGGCGGCTCCCTGCCCGGCTGAGTGCCTGTATTGCACTCACCCGATCGATACCAGTTCATGGATCGAGTCCCTGGGCAGATCGCCGGCGATGATCGCCATGACCTGCAGCCTGGTCAGCATGATCGAGCCTTTGTGATTGTCCAGGAAGGCGATATCGGCCGCGTCACGGCCGGTGGCAATACGCACCAGGCTCTGCCGCGGCGCCAGCAACGTGCTGTCGACCACCCGCCACTGTCCATTGACGTACGCCTCGGCGACGGCGTGGAAGTCCATCGGGTACAGGCCCGGCGCATATACCGAGACGACCCGGGCCGGCACGTTGACCGCCCGCAGCAGGGCCACCACCAGGTGCGCGAAGTCGCGGCACACACCGGCCCCGGCGAGCAGCGTGTCCACCGCGCCGTCGATCGGGTCGCTCGAGCCGGGCACGTAGTTCAGGCGGGTGCCCACCCACACCGAAACCTTCTCCAGCAGGGACTCCGAATCGGGATAACAGCCGAATTCCGTTGCAGCAAAGCCGTAAAACTTGTCCGCCTCCGCGTATCGGCTTGGCCGCAGATACATCGACAGGTCGTACTCGGTCACCGGCGCGGGGTCGGTGCGGCCCGTGACAGTCGCCTCATAGGCAACCCGCAGCGTGCCCAGCCCAACGTCGAGTTTGTGGATGCGATTGCCGTGCACGCCGCTGATCTCCAGCGCTGATACCGGCGATCCGTTCAAGACGAACGACAGCGCCTCGGACACCGAGGTGCCCGGGTGCGGTGCGACGGCGATCTGGAACTCCAGTGTCGTCGGGCCGGTGATCTCAACCTCGAGTTCCGCCCCCACCTCACGCTTCATAGGGCCAATGATGCACTGTCCGGCCACCCCGCGCTGAAGTCGCCGAAGTCAAAGCCGGCTCGGGTACTCGCCGATAGCCGTCATCCCGCCCCCAGCGCCGCCATCAGCTCGGGCAGCGCGACAGTGGCGAAGCCTATCGCGGCATCACCGAACCCGTAGGGCAACACCAGGGTGTCGGCGTGAACGATTGCGCCGCAGGAATAGACGACGTTGGGCACATAGCCGTTCGACTCGTCGGCCGCGGGACTCAACAGCGGCTCCCGCAACCGGCCCACCACCTTGGTCGGATCGTCGAGATCGAGCAGCACGGCCCCGATCCGGTAGGTGCGCATCGGGCCGACCCCGTGGGTGAGCACCAACCAGCCGGCCTCGGTCTCGATCGGTGACCCGCAGTTGCCCAGCTGCAGCACCTCCCACGCGGCAACGGGGCATTGCCACACCCGCGCATCCGTCCAGACGAACGGGTGATCGGAGAAGGTGACGGAGTTCGACTCTCGATCGGCTCTCGACAAGGCCGCGTAACGTCCGTTGATGCGACGGGGAAACAGCGCCAATCCCTTGTTCGCCGCGGCCCTTCCCACCATCGGCCGCGAGGTGAACGAGCGGAAGTCGGATGTTTCCAACAACTGCTGGCTGATGTACGTCCCGCTATAGGCGGTATAGCTGGCGTAGTAGCGCGTCGAGCCGTCGTCTTCGACGAAGCGGACGAAGCGCGCGTCTTCCATGCCAGCGGCCTCGGCGTGCATTGCCGGCCACAGCACCCGCTCGGAAAGCGGGATCCGATGCGGGAATTCGACGGCGTAGCTCCGGTCCGCGATTGCCCGGATCTCGGCGATAGTCTCCTGTGCCCGCCCCCGCGTGGCTCGGTGAGACTGGAGTATGGTCAGCCGGCTTTCCAGGTCGGCTCGGGTGAAGCGCTCGCCGAGTGCATTGAAGACATAGCTGGCCGCCTCCCCCGCGTCGTCGATCCGGCTCAGCTCGGTGCGGAAGATCGCGGCGTCGAGCAGGGTCGGCTCGGTCCCCCCGACAGTGGCCAGCGCGGCAGCCTGGTCGATGCGGGGGCAACCCTCGGCATCGATCACGCCAGTGCGGAACCCGACCGAAGATCGGTGCCCTTCCCCGACAGCCCGCACACTCATCACGAAGCGCAGGCTGCCCGGCGGCGTTCCGACCTGGTCGGGGTGGGCCACGATGCTGGGGTTGCACAATGCAGCCCCCTCGATTGCGTACTCACTGGTGAATGTCGCACCCAACAACAACATTCGCGCCTCGGTTAGTCGCTCGTCGGGGCGCAGCCGATCAGCGAGTTCGCGTGCATGCCGGCGGAATGTGCTGCCGAGGTCGCGGTGCCGGCTGTCGAATCGGGTGATGACATCGTCCAGCGTCGACAGCACCTCGTCCTCGGTCAATGCGAGAATGCGCGCCAACACCGCTCCCGCGCGCGAATCCTGATGCTCGAAGCCTTCCTGACCGGGCACGAAAAGCCGGGTGACAACTCGCGACGGATCCGCCATCAGCCGCTGCGGCGTACGCCGGATGAGGCCTTCCTTTATCGATGTCATCTCTGCAGCAACGATATTCGCTGCGCGTGCTGCAGGGTCGAGATGACAGCCAACGTCGATTCCGCGCCCTGATTGCGATTGACCCCGTCGGCGCACAATCCGTCGAATCCGGCGCCGGTCTCCGGATCCCACATGAGCTGTTCGGAGTCGTTGGCGCCCTCGAACCACGCGGCAGCGGCGCGGACGCCGTCGGGCCACATCGCGGCAGGGTCGACGGCGGCGGCGCGAGCGCAGGCGTCGGCCAGCGTCGAGACTTCGATCGGCTGCTGATCGAAGGCGGGACCGCGATCGCCCGGGTCTCTCCCGGACACCGGCGTCACGGACAGGTGATCGCCGGCGGTTTCGATGTCCAACAGCCAGGCCAGGAGGTCCAGGCCGCGCTGCCACAGTTTCGGCGCCTGCAGCGAGACTCCCGCCGCGATGATCGCGTCGGCGAGTAGCGCGTTGGCGTAGCGCAGCCGGGGCTCGGGCCACGGCCACGCGGCATCACCGTTGGGTGTGGGCAGCGCAATGGCGTAGTCGGTAACGAGCTTGAGGGCGGCCGGATGGTCGGGGTGGGCCGTCAAGACCTCCGCCGCGCCCAGCACCGCGAAGGCCATCGCACGCGGCCAGCTCGAGCGCGCCTGCGCAGCCCGCTCGAACTGGACAAGAGCGGATTTGCGCACCCAGACGACGTCGCTGTGCGCGACTGCCGTTCCCAACCCCCAGATGCACCTACCCCAGCTGTCCTCAAGGCTGGGCTGGTCCTCCCATTTGCCTGCGGCATCCATTCGGTTGCGGCACGAACCGGTGAGGGCCTGAGCCTCGCCCAGGAACCGCAGGGCAACTCCGGCGAGGTGGTTCACCGGTCCCGAGGAATCCGGCTGGCGGGTGGTGACGACCAGCACGCGGGCCATGTCGTCAGTGCAGTACCCGTGCTCGGGTCGCGGTTCGTCGAGGCAGGCGTGCTCGAAAGTTCCGCGGTGATCGGTCATCCGTAGCAGATGGTCGAAGACCGGCGCCGAGACGTCGCCGCTCACACCAACGCCGATCTGGTGACACAAAGGCGTCGGGCAAGGACAAGGTAATCCTTGGCTACCACCGGCCAAGCCATCGTGGGCCCCAAGAGGCGTGCCCGTGCCGCCATGTTTCCGGCCAAACGCGGTTGCGTCAGGACCAGATGCAGGGCGGATCGCAGCGCATCGGTATCACCGTGCGGCACAACGATGCCGGTTCCGTCACCAAGCAGCTCGACGGCATGCGGGAATGCGGTCGCCACTACTGGACGTCCATTGGCAATGGCATCGACCAATACACCTGAGGTGACCTGCTCGGTGGAGTCATACGGCAAGACCACCACCGCCGCGGACTGGACCAGCGCGCTGAGCGAGCGGCTGTCACGGTAGGTCGCATCGAAGCTCACCGAGTCGCCGACACCACGCAGTTTCGCCCGTTCCTGAAGTGCGCCTCGGTAGGCGTCGCCGTCGGCGGCGAGCACCTTCGGGTGAGTGCGGCCGGCAATCAGATACCGCGGGCGCCCCGGCAGGTCGTGGAGCGAGTCCATCGCGTCGATGACGCGCTCGATTCCCTTGCCCGGTCCCAACAGGCCCCAGGTCAAGACGGTCGGACGACCGGAGCGCTTCACCTGAACGTTGCCCGCCACGGCCGCCCCGTGCGGGATGATCGAGATCTTTCGGCGGTCGACGTCGTAGCCCTCGGAGAGCCGCGTATGTGCTGCCGCGCTCATCACCACGACCTGATCAGCCAGGCCAGCGATCGTCTCCAGAACCCAACGTTGTTGCGGTGTCGGGTTTTTGAGGACGGTGTGGGCAACGACAATCGAGGGAATCCGAAGCCCGCGAAGGATATCGATGACTTCATCACCGTCGGTCCCACCGTAGATCCCGTACTCGTGTTGAATGACGGCGACCTCGGATTGATTGAGCAGTTCGGCACTAGCCGCCACCGATGCCGGCGAGCCGTTGACCAGCTCTCCGATCAGATGCGCGTCGTCGCTGGGTGACCCATCGGCGATCCGAACCACCGAAACCTCGGAACCGTTCGCCCGCAGTCCTTGAGACAGTGCGGCGCTGAAGGTCGCCAGCCCGCAGGCCGTCGGCGGATAGGTGCTGAGGATGCCGATGCTCGGTACGCCGGAAACGCTCCGATAGGCAACGGCAGGCAGCGATGGAAGGACAGAAAGAAATTTCAAGGTGATCCCGCCTGGCGGTTGTCACCGACGTGCCCGGCGTGAGCGAATGCTCGGCAAGTTCAGCGGCGGACGGCTGACTTATCCCGGACTGGCTGGATTTCCAACACCCTCAACGTTACACCGCAGGCCCTGGTGACGTGCGGGCGCGGGCGCGACGCACCGCCTCGTCGACGAGGCTCTGGGCCACCTCCACCAACTTGCGTTGTTCGCTTTGACTGATCGCCCGCAGATGCTCGAGCGCGTCCTCGGCGCTGAGCCCGGTGCGTCCCCGGATCAGGCCCACTGCTTGATCGACCACCGGCCTGGTCAGGAGCGCGGCCTGCAGTCGCTCGGTCAGAACTTGGGCGTGTGCGAGAACCTGCGCATTGTGCACGGCGACAGCGGCCGGGGTGGTGAACAGCTCAGCGAGATCCGCGGAATGCGGGTCGAAGGCATCTTTACCGTGGGCATAGACACTGATCGCACCGACGACTTGATCGGCCACCACCAGTGGCAACGCGAGCACGCTGTGCACACCGAGTCGGCCGACCCGCGGACCGAATCGAGGCCACCGCTTGTCGCCCCCCAATGACCCGGACTGCACCGCGGTGCGCTCCCGCACCGCGGTGAAGGCGGGTCCTTCCCGCAGGGTTACGTATTGGATCCGGTCGCATTGCGCCGCCAAGGCCGCACCGGACGATGACGACGCCACGACATCACCTGGCTGGCCGGACCGGAACAGCGCTACCCCGACACCGTCTGCGCCCGGGATCGCGCGCACCGCGGCACCCGCGATATCGGCGAGCGATTCGGGCAGCGAACGGCGGCCGGCGACCAAACCCGCGAGTTCGCCGATACCGGCACGCAAGTTGGCGTCGTCCTCACCGAGTTGGGTGAATTCCCCCATCCAGGACCTGCACTCACATTCATTCCTGCGCTGACGACGGGGCCGAAGCATGACCGGCGCCCGGATCTCTTCACTGTATTCGACTCGGGATCTCGCGAGCGAAGCATCCTGGCGGTGATTCCCGCGTACAGTCGCTCGTACCGGGACCGATCGCAGGCCCCCAATCGAAGGGCCGCATGTGTCCGACAAATCTCCTCGCCAGGCTATGGCGAAGAAGTCCGGTAAGTCGTTGAAAGAGAAGCGCGCTGACAAGCGCGCCAAGTCCGACTCCTCGACGAACGACAATATCTTCAATCCCAAGGGCCGCTGAGCGACCTCAATTCCTTTGGCGAACAACGACTTCGCCGCCGGCTATATTGGCCGGGCTGCACGGCCGCGGGCGGGAGCCTGTCATGGCGCCAGCAGAATACCGCTCATCGGTCGGCTGGAAACAGCCCCCCGGACCTGCTGGCCACCGACCCTAACAGCAAGTTCTGGGCGCTCGTAGTCCCCTAATTGGGGGACAACGCGCTCAACCACAAAGTTCCGCCACCCAGCGGATACCCGTGATCGTTGTCACTGGTGACGATTGCCCCATGGAAAACCGCCAGGGAACCCGCGCCACACTGCGCCGGGTCGCGCTCGCCAGCTACGTCGGCTCGGCGATCGAGTTCTACGACTTCTTCATCTACGGGACAGCCGCGGCACTGGTCTTTCCCATCGTGTTCTTCCCGCACCTGAGCCCGCTGATGGCCAGCATCGCGTCGCTGGGCACCTTCGCGGCTGCCTTCCTGTCCCGGCCGATCGGCGCTGCCGTCTTCGGTCACTTCGGTGATCGCATCGGGCGCAAGAACGCGCTCGTCGTCACCTTGGTGATCATGGGCGTATCCAGCATCGGCGTCGGGCTCATCCCCAGCACCGAGACGATCGGGGTGGCCGCGCCGCTGCTGCTGATCACCATGCGGCTGCTGCAGGGTTTCGCGGTCGGCGGCGAATGGGCGGGCGCGGCACTGATGAGTGCCGAGCAGGCCCCGCACGGCAAGCGCGGTTACTACTGCATGTTCACCCAGCTGGGCCTCGGCACGGCGCTGGTGCTGGGCAATCTGGTGTTCCTCGGCGTGCACGGAGCTTTCGGTGCCGCGAGTTCGGCTTTCCTGCAATGGGGTTGGCGGATCCCGTTCCTGTTCAGCGCCGTGCTGCTCGCGGTTGCGCTCTACGTCCGGCTGCACGTCCAGGAGAGCCCGGTGTTCGCCGAGGCCGCCAGGGCGGGCCATACCGGCGTCCCGATCGCCGAGGCGATGCGCCATCAGGGCCGCGAGGTGGTGCTGGCGGCCGGCGCGGTGGTCGCCATGTTCATGCTGGCCTTCCAGGTAGGCACGTACTTTCCCAACTACGCCGCCACCCACCTGCACTACTCCGAGGACCTGATCCTGCTCGTCGGGGTGCTCGGCGGGCTGTGCTCAATCGCGACCGTCGCCGCTTCGGCCACGCTCAGCGACACCTACGGGCGCCGGCCCATGCTGGCGCTGGGGTCCGGATTGGCGCTGCCGTGGACCCTGGTCGTCTTCCCGCTGATCCAATCCGGTGACCCGGTGCGCTACGCGGTGGCCATCGTCGGCACCTACGCCGTCATCGGAATCATGATGGGGCCGTTGGCCGCCTTCATCCCGGAGATCTTCGCCACCCGCTACCGTTACACCGGCGCAGGATTGTCCTACAACCTCGGCGGCATCCTGGGCGGCGCCCTGCCGCCGGTGCTGTCACCGATGCTGCTGGCGTCCTACGGCAGCTGGTCGATCACGGCGATGATGGCCGGCTTCACGGTGGTGAGTCTGGTCAGTGTCCTGCTGCTGACCGAGACAGCTGGGCGCGGGCTCGGGGGCGTGCAGACCACGGCCCCATGCCTTGCGGTACTGGCGCGCAACACCGTTGGCTCCGTCGTCTCCTAGCCGCGCTCCGAAGCCACGACATCGGCTGCATTGCACCGTCCCCGGTGGTGCAGTTCGATGTCGTCGGCGAAGGTGCGCAGCGCGCTGCGCACCATCCGCGCGGTTCCATCGGGGTGCCGGCACGATCCGCGACCGTCGACCAGCCGTGTGATACGCCGAATCTCTTTCACCAGAGGATCATTGGCGCGACCATAGGCCAGTTCATCGAGCAGCTCAGCTAGGCGCGGCAGGCCGTTGCGGCACGGGCCACACTGGCGGGCGCTCTCGCCGGCCAGGTATCCGGCAATCTCGGCGGTGCGGGCCAACCCGCATTCGGTCGTGCCCAGCGCATGGATGATTCCGGCACCCGGACTGGCACCCAGCGACTTCATCCCCATCCGCGAGAGCCGTGTCCCGGCGAATGTTCCAGCTGGGAGCCAACTTCCGTGGTAACCACCGACGAGGACAGCGGGCACCGCGCGGGGATCGAGCAGGTCGGCGAGCAAGGTGCCGGTGGGAATCTCGGCCACCCCCTGGTTGTCCACCGCCCCGGAGATCGTGACCAGCATGGTGCCCGGGTCATCGTGATCTCCCACCGAAGCGAACCATTCCGGTCCGAACCGGGCGATCAGCGCGATGTGGGCCAGCGTCTCGACGTTGTTCACCAGGGTAGGACGTCCCCGCACTCCGGAGACGGCGGTGAGAACGATCCGATCGCGAGGCAGCGCCGGTCCGCCTTCGATGTGGCGGACCACCGCGGACTCCTCGCCCGCGACGAACCTGTCCGGGGCCTCGATGACGGCGACGTTGTGCGGATCGAGCCCCGCCGCCCGCCGTTCGTCGAGGGCGGCGCGCACCGGGGCGAGCGCGTCGGCGTGCACGTACAGATATGCCGCGTTGGCACCGATCGCCGCGGCGGCGGCGTCGAGCCCGTCGAGCACCAGGTGCGGCGCCCGGCTCAGCAGTAGCGCGTCCTTGCGGCTCAACGGCTCTCCCTCGGCACCGTTGCCGACGACGACCGGCTTGTCGCCGGTGACCGTGGCGATCTTGCGGCCGGTGGGGAAGCCCGCGCCGCCGCGCCCCGACAGCCGGGCTTGATTGAGCGACGAAATCAGTTGCGCCCCATTGATATCGGGCATGGATCCGAAGTGCTCATGATGCTCGACGAGGGACGGCCCGCGGGCAGCGAGCAGCCTGGGTGCGCTAGGCATCGGCGTACTCACTGAAGTTGGAGCGCAGTCGCCACACCAGGGCGACAGCCACCAGCAGCGCACAGCACCCGGCGAACGCCAGGAACCAGACCCTGCCGGTATCTGTGCCGTTGCCCAGGGCGTGGGCCATCGCGATGGGCCACAACGCGTAGGTCGCCCAGTGCACGACGCGAAAGACACGCAAGCCGAGCCGCGCACGTAGCAGGCCCGTAACCACCACCACGACCAACACGTCGACGGCCACCGTGCCCAGGCCCTGCCAGAACGGCCGATAGGCGCCGAGGAACGGCACCACGAAGTCGATGAGCCGCAGCTTGGCGTAGGGGTCCAGAAACAGCAGGCCCATATGCAACGCCACCAGCAGTGTCGCCGCCAGGGCGACGAAGCGGTGGACGTCGGATACCGCGAACCGAGGCAGCACGACCAGGGGGCGCCCCGACCGGGTGACGATACCCAACGCCACTGACACGGTCATGAAGGCCAGCGCGACGACGCCGTTGCCGCGCCCGAGAGCCCACAACGCCTCGCTGGTCATGAGCCGCGAGAAACGGTGACGTGGGGAGAAAAGTTGTTGCCACCCGACGAGCCACCCCCGGACGGGACGTGACTCTGGCGGATCGGGAAGGCCGGCTGGGACTTCGTCGCAGGCGCCGCGGCGGGCGCCTGCTCCTGCACCGTCGCCTTCGGGGTGTAGGTCTGCTTGGGCGTGTAGGTCGGGGTGTAGGTCTCGACCGGCGCCTGCGTCTCGACCGGAGCCTGCGTCTCAACCGGAGCCTGCGTCTCAACCGGCGCCTGGGTGACGACCGGTGCCGGCGCATCCACCGGTGGCGGCGGGAGTGGCGCCTCCGGGGCCGGCGGCAGGTTCAGGGCCGGATCGGAGATCGCGGTGTCGGCGGCGGGGATCGCCGCTGGTACGGGCTTGACCGTATCGGCGTAGGCAAGGGCGGAGACGCCGGCCACTCCTGCTATGCCGATCCCAGCCAACGCCCACGAGGTGAGGGCCGCGCGGCGAAATCCGGAACGAGGTGATTCCATGCCGTCGATGGTGCCGACCATTTCTTTAAGGGCTCAAAGAACTGGATAGGCCCAGGCTATGGCGGCGTCTCCGGTCAGCCCAGATTGCCTTCGGCGTGGCGGGTGGTGACGAAAGACCCCGCCGCCCGCCGGTCACATCGTGACATTCTGGAGCCGTGAGCACCTGGGACGACATCACCGAGACCGGCGACTACAGCGTCGAGGACGACAATCAGCTCCAGCCGGAGGACACGCTGGAAGACCGCGGCGTCGGCGACATCCTCGACGAGGGCATTTCGCCGCCCGAGCGGCCGTACGCCAAGACGGTCCTGGACCACCCCGGCCCGGAGACCCTCGACGAGCTGCTCGCCGAGGAAGAGCCCGATCCGCTCTCCAGACTGAACAACGTGCTCGACGAGCTGGATCAAGAACCATCGGACGACTCCGACTTTCGCGAGGACGACCAGGTCGGTCGGGTCCGGTCAGGTCGGCTGGTGGCCCCCGACGCAGGGTTCGGCGAGGACACCGACGCCGAGGCGTTTGCCACCGACGTCGGCATCGACGGCGGCGCGGCCTCAGCCGAGGAGGCCGCCATGCACGTCATTGACGGCGGCGAGAACTAAGCAGCACTGCGCCGGCGGCAACAAATCGCCCGCGAGTCATCGACCGTAATGCCTTTCGCGCGGTACGGTCGACCCGGCTGACCCACCAGCTTCCCGGCAACGTCACGGTGGCGATCTGTAAGCCCCCACCGCAGCGGCAACCCGGCCCGACGTAAGCCGACCTGCAGTCCTGGCGCCTTGGTGCGCACGCAGCGGGGGGAGGCTTCCGTGAGCCAATTCACCGAGACGATGTTCCGAAACGCCCGGTGGAGCATGAACGGGATGATCACCGGCGAGCCCCACTCCCCGGTGAAACACACCTGGGCTGAGGTGCCCGCCCGCGGGGTCGGAGTGATCCAGGTCCGCGGCGAACCCGTCACGCCCGGCTACACGACCGTCGCGGGCTTCATCTCGGCGCAGGACGACCAGGGCTGGTACGACACGGGCGATCTGGGCTACCTCACCGAGAACGACGAGATCGTCGTGTGCGGCCGGGTCAAGGAAGTCATCATCATGGCCGGGCGCAACATCTATCCGACCGACATCGAGCGCGCCGCCGCCCGCGTCGACGGCGTCCGACCGGGCTGCGCGGTGGCCGTCCGCCTCGACTCCGGCCATTCCCGCGAGTCATTCGCCGTGGCAGTGGAATCCAAGGCTTTCGACAACCACGACGAAGTGCGCCGAATAGAGCGCCAAGTCATTCACGAGGTCGTTGTCGAGGTCGATGTCCGGCCACGCAGCGTGGTGGTCCTCGCACCGGGGACCATCCCGAAAACGCCATCGGGCAAACTGCGGCGGGCACACGCTTTGAGCTTGGTCAGCTGACCGCGCCGAGTACATTCATTGGTGAGTCAGTGGGTGGGGAGGACGGGTGATGGCCGACTACGACACACAACCCGGCCGCAAACCTCCCCCGGAACCGGAGCTCTCCCCCGCCCAACTCCAGGCCGATGAACTTGACCTGTACGCCGGGCTCAACGGCGTGTCAGGGATCGTCGCGGACGCCAGCAGCGTCGACGAAATGCTCGTTCAGGTAGCACAATTCGCGGTACAGGCCATTCCCGGTGCCGACGGCGCCGGCGTCACCTTGATAGATCCGCACCCCATCGACTCGGACCGGACCGAGGTGCGAATCCAGGCGCGCTCGGTCACCGCGGAGTTCGTCGCGGCAATCGACACCCTGCAATACGACAAGCTTGGTGAGGGGCCGTGCATCACCTGCATCCGGTCCGGGCGGCCCGCGGTGAGCGGTTCGCTGGGCAGCGACCGGCGCTGGCCGCGCTTCGGCGGCGCGGTGGCACGCCTGGGCGTGCACTCCGTCCTGGCGCTGCCGTTGATCATCGGGAACCGGGCGATCGGCGCGATCAACTCCTATGCCTACGGTCGGGACGCTTTCGCCGAGCACGCGGTCCAGCTGGGAACCCAATTCGCCGGGCCCGCGGCTGTCTCGGTGTACAACGCGCAGCTGCTGGCCAGCACCCAGCTGCGCACCGCGCAACTGCAGCAGGCCCTAGTCACCCGGGCGGTGATCGATCAGGCGATCGGCATCATCCGCAGTCGCGCGGGCGGTACCGCGCAGGAGGCCTTCGACCGCCTCACCCGGATGAGCCAGAGCGAACACATCAAACTCGCCGAGGTTGCTGAGCGGTTGGTCGACGAGGCGGTCCGACGGGCTCGTGCGCGCCAGCAGTGACCTGGTGCTCACCGCTGTTCGCCAACCATTTCGGTCAGTGCCCTGACCAGCTCGGGCCGGGTATGCCGATTCCTCATCAACTGCCGCGCCACATCGGTGAGATGCTCGCCGCGCATCCGGCTGTAGGTGCGCATCAGCCGGAATGCGTGATCGACTGGCACTCCGAGCATTTCGCTCAGAAACCCTTTTGCCTGCTCGATGAGGACCCGGCTGGCCAGGGCGGAGCGCAGCGGCGACACCACCGTGGACAAGGTGGGCGGGTGCTCCTGCAGGACCGCCACACACGCAATGTGGGCCAGGGTCTGCCCGACCAGCTGATCGGCCTCGCTGAGCTCGCCTGGCCGGGTGCCGAACAGGCCGAGCGCGCCGAGGACGGCGCCGGCCGCGCGCATCGGCACCGCGTGTACCGACGCAAAGCCGGCCTCGATCGCAGCCGGGACGAACCGCGGCCACCTGTCGATCTGGGTAGCGATGTCGGCGATCAGAACCGGCTCTCCGGTGCGGTAGCACTCGATGCACGGCCCCTCCTCGGCCTGCAGTTGGAACAGTTCGAGTTCTCGGGTCTGCTCGGAGGTGGCCGCCAGCAGATGCAGTCGCTGGAGCGGATCAGCAAGCAGGAATCCGGCGGAAGCGACGTCGAGCAGTTCAGCGCAACGCTCGGTCAGTTCGGTGAGCAGGTCAACGACGTCGAAGTCGTCGAGCAGGCTGTCCACCAGCGATACGACCGCGCTCAGCACGCGGGTTTCGCGCAGGTCATCGTTCACCATGGCTTGCCTCCCGGTCCGGGCCATCGGAGAAATTCGTTGCCGTACATCAATGCGCGTCCAATCTCAGGCGCCGTTCGACGATGTCGCGGGCGACATCGGTCGCGCTTCGGTCGGTGGCGTAGGCGTGGGCCCGCAGCCGCACCAGCGCCTCGGTGGGATCGAGGTCCAGTTGCGCCACCAGCATCCCGGTGGCCTGGCTGACCTCTACCCGGCTCAGCAGGCACAACTCTGCCCATGCGCTGCTGGTGGGATCGTCGACGGCCGCCTGCAGGTCGCCGGCGAGCAGATCCAGGACCGGTATGCCGGCCAACTCCGCGGCGACCGCCGCGCCCGAAAACTGTTGGTCGGCCAGCGCACCCGCGTGAGTCCGGAACAGGTCCAGAGCGCCAATGTACTCCCCGGCCGCCAGGACCGGCATGGCGAAGACTCCCCGGATCTGCTTGTCCAGCATCGCCCGACCGTAGTTGGGCCAGCGTGTCTCTCTGGGATTGGCAAGATCGGCCACCACGACCGGGGCCTGCACCGTGACCGCGTCCAGGCACGGACCTTCGCCGTAGATGAACTGCAGTTCGTCGTACTCCCGCGCCAGCTGCCCGCTCGCACCGAGCGTGGCGGTGTTCGCACCCTCGAACACCAAGGAAATGGCTGCTGCATCAACGTCGAGCAGCTGAACACAGGCCTCGCAGAGCGAGTCGGCGGCTTTGACTCCGCGCCGGCCGTTCATAGCCACGACGAACTGGTCCTGGATCGTCAAACTAGACCGAACCCGGCATGGACCACTGGTGCGGCACTGAACGTTCGCGCAGCCATCACCCCAGCCTCCCCTAGTTCACCCCCAATTGCTGGGATTCGCGCCAAGCCTGGCGGCGCCGGGACCGGCCGACGGCTCGGTGATCCGCGGGTAGACTCTGAGGTGCTGGCCCAACAGCCGGCCCGGATCGGTGTCCCGCCTCTGCGACGCCGCGAGCACCCGCTCACCGCCGGGCATGTCCTCCAACCCCGTTGCAGCTCAACCGCGCAGCAATCGCCTTTCGAGGACCCACCATCGCTATCACAGACGTCGCCGAGTATGCCCACCTGAGCCGCCGCGACATCGACTCACTCGCGACCGCGCTCGACGCGATCCGTTCCGAGGTCGAAGAATCCCGCGGGCAGCGCGACGCCGCTTACATCCGCCGCACCATCATGTTCCAGCGGGCGCTGGATGTGGGTGCCCGACTGCTGATCTTCGGTAGCCGCTCACGCACCGGGTGGGGGCTGGGAGTGGCGGCTTTGGCAGTGGCCAAGAGCATCGAGAACATGGAGATCGCCCACAACGTCGTTCACGGGCAATGGGATTGGATGAACGATCCCGAGATCCACTCGACGACCTGGGAGTGGGACATGGCCGGTCTCAGCTCGCAGTGGCGGTACTCGCACAACTACCGGCATCACGTGTTCACCAATGTCGTCGACGTCGACGACGACCTCGGTTTCGGCATCATGCGGGTGACCCGCGACGTGGCGTGGCGCCCGCGCAACCTGATGCAGCCGGTGCGCAACGCGCTGCTGGCGATCATCTTCGAGTGGGGCATCGCCCTGCACGGTCTGCATTCCGAACACGAACGCGCGTCGAGCCCGGCCGAACGCTCCACCCAGACGCAGGCATTCAAGGCCAAGATCAAACGCCAGGTGATCAAGGACTACGTCCTGATTCCCGCCCTCAACGGACCGCGCTGGCGACGGGCATTGACCGCGAACGCTGCCGCCAACGTCCTGCGCAACCTGTGGGCCTACGCGGTGATCTTCTGCGGGCATTTCCCTGATGGCGCACAGACATTCACCGTTGACGCTATCCAGCAGGAGACCAAGGGCGACTGGTACCTGCGGCAGATGCTGGGCAGTGCCAACTTCACGGCCGGGCGGGTGCTGGCGTTCCTCAGTGGCAACTTGTGCTACCAGATCGAACACCACCTGTTCCCCGATCTACCGAGCAACCGCTACGCCCAGATCGCCAAGCGGGTGCGGGCACTGTGTGCCAGCTACGGGCTGCCCTACACCACGGGATCGCTGCCGCGGCAGTTCCTGCAGACCCAACGGACCATCGTGAAGCTGGCGTTCCCGGACCGTCGTCGCGTCGACGCCGCGCCCGAGCGAGCCGTGCCGCAGCGGCAAGGCTGACGACCGGCCCGCAGCTGCGAATGCGGGCCGCTACCAGACCCGGATCCAGTCAATCAGCATGTTCGCCGGATAGGTGCCCGACCCGGGGTCGCCACCACCGGACCCGGCGACCGCGAGGTCGAACACCGGGAACATCTGATAGCCGGGATCGTTGAACTGCCAATCTGGCAGCGAGCGCGCCGGCACATTGAAGTAGGGCGCCGCGCCGTCAACGTAGTCCCTCCAGAACCGCATACCGGCGTCGTCCCATTGGACCCGCCAGGTATGCCAGGCGCTGTCGACGGCAATGGTCTGGCTGAGGTGTTCACCGCCGTTGAGTTTGGCGTGCACGGCGGTGCCGGGCGCCCACTTGCCGTTGCCGTACCACTCCATCACGTCGACTTCGCCGCCGTTGACCCGACTTTCGTTGGACAGATACCACGCCGGCCAGCAGCCGGGGGTCAGACAGTCCAGCTTCATCCGCGCTTCCCAGGTGTGGCCGATACCGCCGTTCCACTTGCCGAAAATCTTGCCGCTGTAGTAGGTGGGGCCGTCTTTGGCGGCGTGGAACACCAGGTTGGAGTTGCCGTCGAGGTAGACGTTGCGGCGGTCGTCACGGTACTGGCCGACGTGCTCGGGTAGCTCCCAATACGTCGGGTCCTCCATCGTTTCGCGGGCCAGCGCGACGGTCCACTTGGCCGGGTCGGGGGCCGAACCGGCTGGGCCGTCGAACTCGTCGTGGAACAGGTAGTTTCCAGGTGCGGGAGCCGGCGCTTGGGGCAGTAACGGGCTGGCTTGCGCCGATGGCAGTCGGACCGCGACCGCGAGCAGACCTAGCCCTGACGTCATCAGCATGTGGCGGCGATCCATCACCCCATACAAGCCGCATCGTCGGGCGGGGCGCAACCTTGCAGTCACCTGTACGGATGCCGATCTGGGCTTATGTGGGTGCCACGCCTACCGTTGGGGTGATGGCAGAACGGACGGCGGCAGTGTCTTTCACGGCTCTCTACGGAGCCTGTGGCGGTGGAGTGCCGATCAGCACCGCGTTGACGCGGCAGCCGTCCGGGCCGGCTTTCCAGGCGTGGTCGACACCCGGCATGACGACCATGTCACCCTCTTCGAGGTGGTGAACGCCGTCGTCAAGGATGAGGTCGATCGTTCCGCTGAGCACCGTCTGAAGATCGAGTGTGTCGGTGTGGTGCACGGGGGTTCGGGAGTGTGGGCCGTAGTCGATGACGATCCACCGGACGTGGCCGGCGGGCAAGAACTGGTCGATGAGTTCGGCTGCGCCGAGCGGCCGTGGCGGCGGCGGGCTGGATGCGGTGGCGTACGGGATGCCCATCGCGAAGCCGGGAGCCACCTGACTGATGGCGAGCTCGTCCCGGCTGACCACGCCGGTCTTACCGTCAGCGTCGACTCCGGTGATCAGAATGCGCATGGGGTGTGGCCTTCGGTCGTGGCGAGAGGTCAAAGTCGTTCGGCGGGGACTTCAGTTTTCGACTCGCCCGCCTGCGTCGTCCCGTGGCCGGCCGCACCGAAGACTGCCACCGCCACGGCGCCGGCAACAGCACCGACGAATCCGAGGGCCACCACCCAGCCGAGTCCGGGCTGGGCACTGTCACCGAGGAACACCACGCCGATGATTCCCGGCACGACCGTCTCACCGACGACGAGGGCCGCGGTGGCACCGTTCACCGAGCCGAGTTGCAGCGCCACCGTGTGCAGGTAGAAGCCGCCGACCCCACTGATGACGACCGCCCACGCGGCCGGGTCGGCCGCCAGGACCCACGGCTGCAGCGGGTCGAGACCGTCGAGTACCCGAACGGCGATCGCCAACCCGCCGAACAGCACACCGGCGATCAGCCCGGCCATGATCGCACCGCGGGACCCGAGAAACCGGACGAGGGCGATCCCACCGAGCAGGATCAGCACCGATCCCGCCAACACGCCCCAGTGGACCAGCCGGTCCGGATTCACTCCGCCGCGCTCACCGGAGCCGAGGCCGAGCACGAACAGCGACACGATGACCGTGCCGATGGCAATCCAATCCCGGCGGCGCAAGCCGATGCCCAGGACCGCGATCCCGAGCACGGCGGTGACCACCAGGTTCGCGCTGATGATCGTCTGAGACAAGAACAGTGGAATCAGCCGGGCCGAGACCGCACTTCCGGCGAAGCCCACGACATCCAGGACAACTCCGGCGATAAACGCTGCGGTCAGCGCGGCCCGCATGGTCGAGCGCAGCGTCGGGCCGCCGGTCGCGGTGACATGTCCGGTCGCGCCGCGGTCTCGGGCCGCGGCTGCCGACCTGCGTGCCCCGTAGGCCTGCAGCACCGAGGAGACCCCGTAACCGATACACGCCAGCAGCGCCGCCGCGACACCGATCATCATCGTTTGGAGCCAATCACGTCGGGCCACCCATCCTCGAGGCGCGCGCCGGCACCGAAAGCGGGCCCTACGCCGGCTGGAGCGTGAATGGAATCTGTTCCTGGCCCGGCCGGGTCATCTGGCAAACGCCCTGTTGGATGGCCGTCAGCTGGCCCTGGAGGGTCTGCGAATTCCACACGAAGACCATCGCGCCCTTGGTCTTGGTCTTGTCCGGGCACACCGGGACCTGGCCCTTGAGCGTCATCATCCAGGTGTGGGCCCCGCGATAGGTGGCCTGCCCTTCGATCAACGGTGAGGTCACGTTCGCCTGGCATCCCACCTCGATCACATTGCACTGGTTCGAGATGGTCCAGGTGTCGAGGATCGTATTCGGACCCTGCAGGTTGAAGGTGCCCGAGATCAGATCGTCGGC
Organism: Mycolicibacterium sp. CH28; assembly: GCF_004745805.1. Lineage (GTDB taxonomy): Bacteria > Actinomycetota > Actinomycetes > Mycobacteriales > Mycobacteriaceae > Mycobacterium. The sequence continues at coordinate 34,056 of NZ_SRLQ01000019.1, forward strand.
GGCGTGGGCCAGCGGTGCGGCGCCCAACACCGCACAGAACACCGAAGCCATTGTGGCGACACGGCCAAGGGTCCGCATATCGACCTGTGCTCCTATCGTGAAGAACGCGCCGGATCAAACCGACTCCTGAAACGCTATCCCACGTTATGAGCTCGGCGTTACGCCGAGAGCCAGACCCTAAGCAAGCCTTAACCGAATGGCGTCCGCCCTTTCAGGCCGCCGCGACCCGCCCCAGCTGATCCAGACGCAACACGACGAGGTAGGAATTGGCCGCCGGGACGGTGGCGGTGCCGCTACCTCCGGCCAGGTTGAACAGCACCGCCGCTCCCGACACCATGCCGATGACCAAGGCGGCTGCCGCCCCGACCACCTGGCCGACGAGGAAGCCCACCGGGTTGTCGCCGAAGAGCGCCCCGATCCCCTGGCCGACGGCTAGGCCGAGGGCCACCTGCAGTTCGGGGCTCTTCACGACGGAGTTGATCAGGGTGGTCGCCACGTCGCTGGTCGGCGTGCCGTTGAGGATGTCGCCGGCCAGGCTGCTGATCAGACCCTGCGCGGCCGGGTTGGACAGCAGGGCGTCCACCGCCGCCTTCGTCACCTGGCCCGCCGCCGGATCGAAGACCGTGTTGTTCAACGACGTCCGGTCGATCAGATCGCCGACGATCCCCTGCGCCAGCCCGCTGATCGCTTGCTTCACCGCCGGCGCGGATAGCGCCGAACCGAGCGCGGCCGGGAGTGTGGCGTTCAGCGCCGCGGTGATCGCGGGATCGGCTTGCAGTGCCTGCAGGGCGCCGAGCACCGCGTCGGTCAGCGGTGTGCCGGCCAGCAACACCGTGACGATCTGGGTCGTCGCAGTCGACAGCGCTGCAACGACCCCCGGCTGGCCGAGGAAGCCGCTGATCACCGTGCCGGCCGTCGCGGCCAGTTGAGCCGCCGATGCCGGGTCGGCCAGGGTGTTCAGCAGCGTCGGTCCATACGTGGGCCCGAGCAGCGCGCCGACGAAGGCGCGGGCACTCGGGTCGGCGGCGACGTCACCGATCAGGGATGCCACGCCGGCCACCACCGCGGAGACCACCTCGGAGTTGGTGGCCAACGAAGACAGCGCGCCGCCTGCGGCTGCGCTCAGCGCAGATTGGAACGAGGCGTCGAAGCGCAGACCCCGCCAGGCCTGGTCCAGCGCGGTGAGCCAGTGGGTGCCGTTCAGGACGCCGGTGCCGAGTTGGGTGACGGCATCGGCAACCGCGGCGGCCACGTTCGGTGTGCCCAAGATGGTTGGGACCGCCGCGCCGACCGCCGTGGCCAGGCCCTGCATTGCTTTGGTGTTGCTCAGCAGACCCTGTGCCGCATTGCCCAGCGCGTCGCCGACGGCGGTGGCCGCCGGGCTGCTACCGAGCGCCGCCGAGACCGAGCCGGCCACCAGGTTGCCGAGCCATGCGGGCAGATCCGCCCCCTGGGTGAGGTCGATAACCGCGTTGGACGTGGCGGAGGCTAGCGCGGCCTGAACCGTCGGGTTGCTCAGGAAGGTGGTGATCTGGCCGGCCGACTGCGGCACCATCGAGGTGAGGTACTCGCCCAGCGGCCGAAGGTCGCCACCGGCCAGACCAGCCGAGATCACTCCGGATTGGTCCGGTGTCGGCATGACGGCGTGGGCCAGCACATCCAGCGCGCTCTGCACATCGGTATTGCCCAGCGTGTTGCGAACGAAGTTGGCTGCGGCGTCACCGATGACGGTGCCCACCGCCTGCGGCACACCCCAGTACGACCCCAGCGCCGCCGTTACCTTCGCCGAAAAGAACTGCAGCACAGCGGTATTAGTCGCTAGTCTTTGAACTTCGGCGCTGACCTTGCCGTTGGTCAGGAGGTCCTGGATTCCGTCGGCGACGATCGGCGCCAGCTCGTCGGCAATCGGCTTCCACCCGGGCAGATGCCGGTCGATGAAGTTCCGCACGGCGCTGCTCAGAGCGTCGACGCTCGGAGTCGACACCAGCACCGGCGGATCGGTGACCGCGCCATCGCTGGGGCCCACCACTGCCGCGCCGCCGACGGCTCCCTGACCGATCGTGTCGTTGATCAGCCCTACCGGGCGTGCGATTCGACCACCCGCCAGTTCGCGGCGACTTGCCGCCACCGCCACCCACGACAGCGGCTCGGCGATCGGAGCCAGCGGAGCAGCACCACCGCGCGCCGCATCCAGCCCTGCCCGGATAGGCGTCACGATCACCCCGGACGGCTTGGCCGTCGCCAGCACCGGCTGCGTCTCAGCCGCGGTCGTCGGGGTCGCGGTTGCCGGCTTCACGAGCCCACTCGCGGGGTTTCGCGTGGCACGTTTACCGGCAGCCGGGTTCGCCTTGCCGCTCGAGGCGTGGCGCGCCGTGGACCCGGACGACGACGTCGTCCCCGCATCGGAGTCGGCCGACGCCGCTGCGGGCAGCGCCACGATCACCCCGCCGATGCCCAAGGCCACAGCCAACGCTCCGACTCGACCGACGTAACGACCCTGCCGTCCCATAACACCCACCCCGACGTTGACGTGCAAGCTAATTAGCTAGGGGTATAGCACACGGCGATGACGTCATGCGGAGCGTTGCGGCAAACCATGCGGGTCAGGCGACGGCCACGTCGACGAGAACGAGCGGGCTGCCGATCGCAGTGGCGTGGCGCAGCCCCCGGCCGCCTCGCCCGTCTTCGAGCAGCGTCAGGCCCGCCGCGGAGATCACCAACAGGCTGCTCGCCGTGCGGCTTCCGGCGGTCGCTCCGACGAGCGAACTGACCCGTTCAGCCAGCAGGGCCGCTCCCGACGCCATGCCGATGGCCAGTGCGGCCCCAACGCCGATCACCTGACCGACAAAGAAGCTGACCGGATTGTCACCGAGCAGCGACCCGATGCCCTGGCCAACGGCCATGCCGAAGGCAGTCTGCAGTTGTGGGCTGTGGACGACGGCCTGCACAACCGTGCTCGCCAGCTCGTCGGTCGGCGTGCCGTTGATGATGTCGAGGGTGATATTGCTGATCAGCTCCTGGGCTGCCGGGTTGGCCAGCAAGGAGTCGACCGCCGCTTTGGCGACCTGACTGGACACCGAGTCCAGCAGGGGGTTGTTCAGAGCCGTCCCCTTGAGCAGGCTGACCACCAGATCTCCGGCGGCGGCACCGGCTGCCTGTTGCACGGCGGGCAGGTTCAGCACTGCCTTCAACGCACCGGGGGTCACCACATCCAGGGCGCTCTTGATGACGGGGTTCCCGGCCAGGGCCGCCAGCGCGGCTTGCACCGCGTCGGCTGCGTTGGTCCCGGCAAGCACGGCGGTCACGATCTGCGCAGCCGCCGCGGACAACGTGGTGGCCACCCCCGGCTGATTCAACAATCCGGTCACCAGGGAACCGACGGCCGCGGCGAGGTCAGCGGCCGAACCCGGGTCAGTGAGGACGCCGACCAGCACCGGACCGTAGGTGGGTCCAAGTAATCCGCTGACATACGCCTGGAACGTGGTGCTGGGCGCCAACTCAGCGACGAGGGCCGTCACGCCTGCGCTCAGCGCCGAGACCAGGCCGGAGTCGGTCACTACCGAGTACACCGTGGCGCCCGCTGTCGCGGCCAAGGCAGCCAGGAACGCCGAATTCGACTGCAGCCCTTCCCAAGCCGCCTGCAGTGCGACCGCCGATTCAGTCCCGGCGATGACCGCCGACACAATTTGGCCGGCGGCATCGGACAATGCGGAAGCTACCGCGGCTTGGCCCAGGAAGCCCGAGATCACCGAGCTGACCAAGGTGCCGAGCCCGCCGCTGACCGCTGGGTTGGCCATCAGGCCCGTGACAGTGTCGCTGAGAGCGCTGGCCAGCACCGCGGCAGCGGGATTGCCCGCCAGCGCATCGGTGACGAAGGTGGCGATCTGCTGGCCGACCGGACCCTGGAGGCCCGGGTCGGCGATCAAGCCGGAGACCAGGTCCCCGGCGGTGTTCGTCAGCGCGGAAAGCAGACCTGCATCGGTCAGCACCCCGTCCACGATGTCTGAGACAGTGTTCAGCACCGCCGCCTGGAAGACCGAGTTGCCCAGCGTCAACCCGCGGAGTGCATCCCGCAGCGCGAGGGTCGGATCCGTTCCGGCCAGAATCTGGGTCGTGATCTGGCCGGCAGCCGAGGCCAACGCGGCCGGTAGTCCCGGCTGCCCGAGAAAGACCGGCAGCACCGAACCGACAATGGTGCCCACGCCGTCAGCAAAGGCGGGAACGGCCATCAGGCCCTGCACCGCATCACTGAGGATCGCCGCCAGACCCGTTGTGGCCGGGTTGTTTCCGAGGGCCGATGTCACTGCGCTGGTGACCTGCTGGCCCACCGACGCTTGAACCTGCGGATCGCCGATCAATCCTGACAGTACGTCGCCAACGGTGGTGCCCAACGCCGACACCAGGTCCGTGTTGCCCAGCACCGTCTGCACGAAATCGACGACGGCGACGCCCACCTCGGACTGGAACGTGGAGTCGGCAGCCAGGGCCTGCAGAGCGCTCTGCAGCTTCGCGTTTGATCCCCCAGCCTCCGCCACCGCCGTGGCGAGCTGACCCGCGACCTTGGCCAGGTTTGCAGACAGCCCCGGCAAGGTCAGGAAGTCGGTCACTACCGCGCCCACACCACCGCTGAAGGACGGGTTGGCCAACAGGCCCACCACGGCGTTACCCAGCATCGTCGCCACGCCGGCGGTCACCGGGTTGTTGCCCAGTGCGGAGGTCACCAGCCCGGCGACGTCATTGCCGATCGCCGTCTGCGCTCCGGCATTGGCCGCCACGTCGGCGATGAGACTGGTGATCGCAGTACCCAGAGCATTGGGGAATGCGGCATTGTCGGTGGTCAGCAGCGCGTTGATCACAGCGGTGACGGTGGTCCCGACAGCGGGACCGATATTGAAGTCGTTCGGCAACAGCTCACCGTCCAACTTCGTGAGCATGTCGTTGATGACGCTTGTGGCGATGAAGCCACTGACGCCGTCCTGGCCCAGCAAGGTGGTGATGGCGGTGCCCGCGGCATCGGCCAGGGTGCTCTCGGCTGACGCCAGGAATGTGCTGACGACGCCGGAAACCTTGCCCGCCAACGCACCAAGCTCTGGGCTGCCGGTGGGCAATAGCGCACCCGCTACTGCGCCGCCGATCAAGTCCTCGAGCAAGGTGGGGCTGACCGCCGTAGTGGCCCAGGACGGCGACGTGGTAGCACCAGTCAATATGCCCAGTGCGGCTTCGAGGTTACCGGCAAGCACTGTCTGCACGTCAGAGGTGCCGAGGAAGGTCGCGATGGCCTCTTCGACGGGAGCGCCGAGCCAACTGGTCAAAATGTCATGCCAGTTGAGATCCGAATCCCATGCGTCCTTGAGGAAGTCGTAGATGGACTCCAGGTTGACGGGGAACGGGATAGCCACCAGGACAGGGATGAGCGCGTTACTGATGTCGCCGTTGGTGAAAGTCTGCTGCACCCAATACGCCGCGGCGACACCGATAGCATTCTGCAGCTCAGCGGCAAGCTTCGAAATCGACGGCAGGCCTGCGACTTTCTCTTCGACGTACTGCAAGAAATAGTCGGTGTTGGCCAAACCGCTGACCACTCCCGCCAACGGCCCAAGGCTGCCCAGGCCGAGGTCGCTGAGGATGATCGTGTCGATGATCGTGAACACCGAATTGCCGATCAAATCGGCGACCTGCCCCGCGGAAGTGCCGAGGATATCGGTGATCACCTTTGAGATTCCGTCGGCGATGGGTTCTTCGACCTCGTTCAGCAGGAGCTGGATGGCGTCGGCCAGGCAGCTGTCGACGCCGTCGCAGAAACTGATCGCATCCGCCGGGGGCACGGCGGTGAGCACATTCGCACCGGCGATCAGACCACCTCGGCCCGGCGTACCGGGCAGTCCGCTGGCGCCGCCGACTGCACTGGCCGAGCCGGCTTTGCCGGCGCTTCCGCCGATTCCGACCAGGAAGCCACCGCGACCGCCGGCCCCACCCGCACCGCCGATGGTTACGCCGGTACCGCCGTCGCCACCAGCGCCGCCGTTGCCGACGAGCAACCCGCCGTTGCCACCGTTGCCACCGCGACCACCCTCGGCGGTGACCACAGTGTCCGCGCCCGCGCCACCGGCCCCGCCATTGCCCGCAAGCAGGCCGCCGTTGCCACCGCTGCCGCCGGCACCGTTGTTGATCGATGTGACACCCTGCCCACCGGCGCCGCCGTCGCCGTACAGGCCGGCCGAGCCGCCGTTGCCACCGTTGAATCCGTTGCCGCCGTTGCCCATTAGGATGCCTGCGTTACCGCCGTTGCAGGCGCCACTGGTGCACGCACCCCCGTAGCTGGTGTAGCTGTAGCCATTGCCGACCAAGACTCCGGCGTTGGGATGGTCGGCGGTGCCGTCGCCGACGAAGATGCGGATGAAGTCGGCGATCGGGTTGACCAGCTTGGCCGGCTCACCGCTGGTCACCGCGGCGGTCGGGGCCGACGTGGTCGTGCCGCCGAACAGTTCGCGGCGTACGGCCAGCCCAACCCACGCCAACTGCTCGGCGATGGGCGCGAAGGGATCATTGCCACCACCGAGCCAATTCAGCGGGGAACCGCTGGCCGCCGTCAGCGCCCCGCGCGGTGTGGCGGCCGTCAGTGCCGGCGGCGCGGCGGTGATCGCGGGAGCCTCAGGCGACGCGACTTGGCCGGGGGCCGCCGGTGTGGTCTCCGCTGGAGCGGTGCCCACGCTCGTGCCGTCCGGGGCGGCGCTCGCCGTCGCTGGCTTGCGGATCTGGCTGGCGCTGCCCGGCTTCGCCGCACCACGGTTGGTGCGCCCCGCTGCGGCCGGATTCGAGGGGCTGCCGGCGGTACGCCGCGCGGAGCTGCCGCGTGCTCCCCGCCCTGAGGGGGCCGAGTCCGTCGACCCCGCGGCGGCCGTCGTCTTCCCGGAGTTCCCTGCGCCGGTGTCGGCAACCGCGATCGCCGGCCAAGCCACGATGGCTCCGCCCACCCCGAGGGCCACGGCCAGCGCCCCGACCCTGCCGACATAACGGTTCGGACCACCGACGTCCGCACGCAACCGACTCTGCCCAAGCCCCATAGCCCCCACCCCGAGATTGACGCGCAAGACAATTACGAGGGGTATAGCACATGCCGATGACTTCGTGCAGATGGTCGGCAAACAAAGAGCGCTTGCTGCAGCACGAGAGGGCCGGTGACACGGGTGGCCGACCATCGCCAGTGCCGAATACAGCGAAAGCTGATCCGAACACCGTTATTTGCCATGCACCCTGATATTTTCTCAGGAAACATGCACCTGAGCGAATGGGAGCGGCATGGCCCAAGCAGCTGGCACGAAAATACGGATTTTGACTGCCAGCAACGGGCTGCGCAATGTTTGCACAGCGGGCGTCGCAGCTATCCTTGTGGCGGCGAGTTGGGGAGCCACACCGCCAAGCGAGGTGGCACGGCCGCATGTCGGTCAGGTGCTGTACCTGGAGGCCACACTTGCAGCATCGGTGGTATCGACGATCGATTCTCATTCCGAACCTGCTAGATCGAATTCGCTTGGGGCAGAGACAATCCCGACTGCGAGCGACGCAGTGATATCTGATCCTGCACGAACCTTCGTCCAAGGGTTGGCGTTCGCCGGAGGTGCAGCGCTCTTGACCCCGATCTGGTACATCGGCTTTCCCGTAACGATTCCGCTCACCGCAGCGTTCGTGTTTGTCCTCCTGAGTCCGCTCGTGGCCGCCGAGGGCGGAACAGTCGGCCTCGGCCTCGCCGGTGTCGCCGTGGCGTTTGGGGTGGTCGGTTACGCACTCTTGCCGCCAGCAGCGATCCTCGGGGGCCTTGCACTGGCGGGGCAGGCATTGTCGCAAGCCCGCTCCCAGACCGCGACCGCGACCGCGACCGCGACCGCGACGAACCCCAACGCGAAAAGAGTCGCCAGTGCCACCCGCTCCCGCACGACCCCAACCTCCACGGGCCATTCTGCTCGCGATGTGGCGGGGCCCGACCACCAATCCTTGGCTAGCGCGCGTAGTCGCGTCCAACCGGCCGCCGCCGTTCCCTCGAAGCGGTCCAACTCCCCGACGGCCGTTCCATCATCGAAGAAGTCGACCGCCGGAGGACCGGCTAAGCGAGCAGTCGGCAGCAGCGGGAGAGATCGCTAGCCCCGAAACAAGATCAGGCCCGGTAAAAACCGGGCCTGATCAGTGTGGCAGGTACAAGATTCGAACTTGTGTAGGCTTTCGCCGACGGATTTACAGTCCGCTCCCATTGGCCGCTCGGGCAACCTGCCGGGTTCGCATCGCGCCGGGATTCCGGTTTGGTGCGAGTAGCAGGGTACAACGAGGATGTACCCCGAACACAAACCGGCCGATCACACCCCGAGGAGGCACGAGCCCAATGGCGGATTCATCGTTCGACATCGTGAGCAAGGTCGACCGCCAGGAGGTCGACAACGCGTTGAATCAGGCGGCCAAGGAATTGAGCACCCGATTCGACTTCCGCGGCACCGACACCACCGTCGCCTGGAAGGGCGACGAGGTCATCGAAATCGTCAGCTCCACCGAGGAGCGCGCCAAGGCCGCCGTCGACGTCTTCCAGGAGAAACTGGTCCGCCGCGACATCTCCATGAAGGCCTTCGACGCCGGAGAACCGCAGGCCAGCGGCAAAACCTACCGGGTGTCGGGCACCCTGAAGCAGGGCATCGACCAAGAGCACGCCAAGAAGATCAACAAGCTGATCCGCGACGAAGGCCCCAAGGGGGTCAAGTCGCAGGTTCAGGGCGAGGAGATCCGGGTGAGCTCCAAGAAGCGGGACGACCTGCAGGCCGTCATCGCTCTGCTCAAGGGCGCCGACTTGGACGTTGCCCTGCAATTCGTCAACTACCGGTAACCCCCTGCCGATAGCCGAAAGCTCCTCGCTCCGCCAACCGGTCAGTGCCTAATGTGGTGATCGACACCACACCGCCGAAGCGAGGGACCGCGATGACCGCCACCCCGGAGACCGCCCCCGTGCCCGCCGAGCAGGATGGCGGGTCCTATGACGTCGTGATCATCGGCGCCGGCATCTCCGGGATCGGCGCGGCCTACCGCATCCACGAGCGCAACCCGCGGGCCCGCTACGCCATCCTGGAGCGCCGCGACCGCATCGGCGGCACCTGGGACCTGTTCCGCTATCCCGGCGTGCGCTCGGACTCGAGCATCTTCTCTTTGTCCTGGCCTTGGGAGCCGTGGACCCGCAAGGAGGGGGTCGCCGACGGTGACCACATCCGCGAGTACATGGAAGACACCGCCCGCAAGCACGGCATCTTCGGCAACATCCACTTCCACACTCACGTGCTCTCCGCCGACTGGGACTCGGCCACCGACACCTGGACCGTGCACGTCACCGAGAACGGCATCGCCAAGTCGTACCGCGGCAGATTCGTGTTCTTCGGCTCCGGCTACTACAACTACGACGAGGCCTACACCCCGGAATTCCCCGGCCTCGACACCTTCCAGGGCACCGTGGTGCACCCGCAGTTCTGGCCGGCGGATCTGGACTACACCGGCAAGAAGATGGTGGTCATCGGCAGCGGCGCCACCGCGATCTCACTGATCCCCGCCCTGGCCCAGAAAGCGGCCAAGGTGACCATGCTGCAACGCTCCCCTACCTATCTGCTGGCCGGATCCCGAGTCAACCCGCTCATCGAAGCGGTTCGGAAAGTCCTGCCCCGCAGGATTTCTCACGCGTTCGCGCGCTACTTCGCGGTCGCGTTCGAAAGCCTGGTCTGGTTCCTGGCCCGCACCACTCCGGGTCTGGCCAAGCGATTGATCCGGGCGCAAAACGCCAGCCGACTGCCTGCCGGCTACCCGGTGGACCTGCACTTCAAGCCGCATTACAACCCGTGGGATCAGCGACTGTGCCTGGTCGCCGACGGCGACATGTTCGACGCCATCAAAGCCGGCCGCGCCGAGGTGGTCACCGACAATATCGACCACTTCGACGAGACCGGCATCACACTGAAATCCGGCCAGCACCTCGAGGCCGACATCATCGTCACTGCCACCGGCCTGCAGCTGCAGGCCCTCGGCGGTGTCCGAATCATGTTGGACGGCAACGAAATCAAGGTGCAGGACCGGTTTTCCTACAAGGCCCACATGCTCGAAGACGTGCCGAACCTGATCTGGTGTATCGGCTACACCAACGCGTCGTGGACACTGCGCGCCGACATGACCGCCCGCTCGGCGGCCAAGCTCATCGAATACATGGACACCCACGGCTACACCCATGCCTTGCCGCATCTGGGCGGTGAGCCGATCACAGAGAAGCCGACCTGGGACCTCCAGGCCGGCTACGTACTGCGCAACCTGCACGCTTTACCCAAGTCGGGCACCAAGCGTCCGTGGGTGGTTCGGCAGAACTACCTTGCCGACGCCGTCGATCACAACTTCATCGACAGGGTCGACGAGGACATGACCTTCGGCCGGCTGGCTTCGCCGGCACGGGTGGTGGGCTGACACGTAGACCTGTTTCGATCAGCCGGCGGTTGAGCGCGAATGCACCGCTCGCAAAGAAATGCGGTCAACCCCGGGTCGATGGGCCATACTCAACTCCGCTATACGACAATGACTCAAAGCTGCTCATGGACTGATGGGGGAAGAATCGTGACAAGCTCCGCAAAGACTCGTTCCGCGCTTGCCGGCATGGTTGTGGCCGGTGCCGCGGCGACCGGTGTGTTCGCTTGCGCGGCGTTGGGCTCGGCTCCCGCCGCCAACGCCAGCTGCGCATCATTCTTCGGTCTGGGCAACAGCGCCTCCTGCAGCTCCACACCGTTGAGCGTCGCCATCGCGATCGGTAACGGTGCTACCGCTCACGCCAGCGGGTTGTTCGGCGCGGCCTTTGCCACCGGCACCAACGCCAGCGCCACCACCGGAGACGCGTTCACCCTCGCAACGGCGCTCGGCGACGGATCTTCTGCCACCGCCAACGGCCTGTTCGGCATCGCCACCCAGCTCGGACCCAATGGTTCTGCCACCACCCAGGGCACGGGCTCGCTGCTCAATGCCGGATTCAACATCGCGCTGAACGTCACCCCGTTCGCGCCCGGGCCGAACAGCAGCTCGGTCACGGCCGGCGGCACCGGCGGCGGCGGGAACATCGCCCTCAACCTGTTCGGCACCGGGACGTCCGGGAACGCGGGCAGCATGCGAGTTGTCGCCAACGGACTGTTCGACATCGCCACCAACGTCGGCGGCAGCAACAACATCGTCGAGTCCGGGTCCACGTCAGCGGGGTCGGTCCTCAACCTGGCCACCAATCTGTTCGGCAGGAACACCGCCGTCACGGCCCAGGGTGGTATCTGGAACTGGGCCACCAACATCCTCGGCAACTTCAACACGGTCTCGACCAACGGAAGTCTGGTCAACACCGCCAGCAACATCCTGGGCAGTAACAACACCGTGGTGACCGCGGGTGGCTATCTGAACTTCGTGCGCAACATCTTCGGTGACGGGAACACCGTCGGGATCACGGGTGGCTACCAGAATGCGGCACGAAATCTGTTCGGCAGCAACAATTCAGTCGGAATCGTGGGTGGATACGGAAACACCGCGCAGAACTGGTTCGGCACCGCCAACGTCGTGGGAATCACCTCCGGCTACTACAACAGCGCCAGTAACCTGCTGGGCGGCACCGGTAACCACCTCATTTCCGACGGCGGGTATGTGAACTCCGTGCGCAACATCATCGGCAGCAACAACACGTTGACCGTCGGCGGCTTCGGCAGCAACTGGAACACCGCCGACAACCTGTTGAGCAGCGACAACAACCTGACCGCAGGCGGAGTCGGCAGCAACCTGAACGCCGCGCTGAACGCCGGCGGAGGTGGCAATACCATCAAGTCCGGCGAAGCCGGCGGCAATCTCAACCTCGGCTTCAACATCCTCGGCAGCACCAACAACGTCACTGCAGGACCGGGGCCGCTGACGCTGGCCGGAACCGTGTTGGCCAACGGTCAAACCGTCACCAAGACCAACCCGGGTATCGCGATCAACAACTTCCGCGCAGGCGGGGCAGCCGCGACCAACGCGCCGAGCAGCCCCGCTTCCGCGGTGAAGGCCAGCGCCAGCGGAACCAAGGCCGGTAGCAGCGCCAAGACAACCGCCAAGAAGGCCGGAACCGCCGGCAGCAACAGGCCCAAGAACTAGTCGGCCGAGGGCCAGTCACACGACAGACAGGCGAACAGGACAGCACCCACAAGCTGTACGAAGCGGCATCCCAACGACCGAACTCCGCGAACTCCACGTGAACACCGGGGTATCCGCAATACCCTGATCGCCATGACACCAGATCGCCGCGAACCCAACGTCGTCGTGCTCGGTGGCGGGTCTTGGGGCACCACCGTCGCATCCATCTGCGCCCGCCGCGGGCCGACCCTGCAGTGGGTGCGTTCGGAGGAAACCGCCAAGGACATCAACGAGAACCGCCGCAACTCCCGCTACCTGGGCGATGACGTCGAGCTCTCGGAGACCCTGCGCGCGACCACCGATTTTGCCGAGGCGGCCGACTGCGCCGACGTCGTGGTCATGGGCGTGCCCAGCCACGGCTTCCGCGGCGTGCTCACCGAGCTGAGCAAAGAGCTGCGCCCGTGGGTGCCGGTCGTCAGCCTCGTCAAAGGCCTCGAGCAGGGCACCAACATGCGGATGAGCCAGATTGTCGACGAGATCCTGCCCGGCCACCCGGCCGGCATCCTGGCCGGGCCCAACATCGCCCGCGAGGTCGCCGACGGCTATGCCGCAGCCGCGGTGCTGGCCATGCCCGATCAGCACCTGGCCGCCAACCTGGCGAAGATGTTCCGTACCAAGCGTTTCCGCGTCTACACCACAGACGATGTGGTCGGTGTCGAGATGGCCGGCGCGCTGAAGAATGTTTACGCCATCGCCGTCGGTATGGGCTACTCGCTGGGTATCGGCGAGAACACCCGAGCCATGGTGATGACCCGCGCCGTACGCGAGATGTCCAAGCTCGGCGAGGCCATCGGCGGCCAGCGAGACACCTTCGCCGGGCTAGCCGGGATGGGTGACCTGATCGTCACCTGCACTTCCAAGCGCAGCCGCAACCGCCACGTCGGTGAGGAGCTGGGCTCCGGCAAGACGGTGCAGGAAATCATCGACTCGATGAATCAGGTCGCCGAGGGCGTCAAGGCGGCCAGCGTGATCATGGAGTTCGCCGAGAAGTACGGCCTGAACATGCCGATCGCGCGTGAGGTGGACGCCGTCATCAACCACGGCTCCACCGTCGAGCAGGCCTATCGGGGCCTGGTCGCCGAGAAGCCCGGCCACGAGGTGTACGGCGCGGGCTTCTAGCCGGGGAACGACGGGAACAACGGGTTGGTCCCCTTGGGCCGATCCAGCATCGGGCTGGGCCCGGAGGTGAACGTCGCGGTCGGGCCGACGACGAAGCCGACCTGGTCGTGGGTGTTCACGCAGGTGACCACCCCGCCGCCGTCAACCCCACAACTGATCTCCCGGAAACTCAGCCGGGTGTTCGGCGGCAACGGCTTGACATCGCCCGCGGCGGCGAAGATCGAGGCGGGCGTAGTCGAGAAGCCGGGTTCGCCGGATACACCGCCACTGACCAGATTGGCACCATCGGGGGCGCCGGGCAGCGGTCCACTGCAGCCGTAGCTGGTGTTCTGCCGGTTCAGCACGCAGGTGACGCCGGGCGGACCGGAGAAGGCGTACCAGTTGCCACCCATGGTGGTGTAGGCCACCGGGCTGATCGGGGTATAGGCGTTGACGTTGGGAAGGACCGGGGGCGGGGCCGGCTCGGGATCAGCCCAGGCCATGCCCGGGACGCCGATCGCCGCTGCCCCCGCGGCGCTTGCCAGGCCGATCAGGATTCTGCGCAGCATCATCACACCCTACGTAAGCGCCGCGGGCGACGCAGTTTGCAACTACCAGGTCCTTCGGTATCCAGACCCTGGTTCGTTACCGCACCCGGGGTCCTCTGATCGAAGGAGGCGCCATCATCAGCTGTTCGATTGGTTCGCCCGATACCCGCGGCGGCGGTGAAACCCGAAGATCGATATGTGCCACACAACGGGCACCACCGAATGTCGAAGGACGTGAACGAGATGACCGCGGTACTGGATCGCCACCCCACCCCGGTGGCCGTGAAGACGACGCGCCGCAAGGCGAAGCTGGGATCGATGCTGCTTCCGGCGCTGGCCATCGCCGTGCCGCTGTTGGCGCCGGTCGTGGTCGCCGAGGGATTGATCAACCTGGCGGAGATGGCCCAGAGTGTCGAGCCCGCGGTGTCGGCGCCCGCGGCCCCCGTATCGCCGTCAGCGCCGGTGCTGTCCCGGGTCGACGCCGGCGCGACACCGCTGGAACGCGACAACGCCATGTTCGCCCCCGCGAAGCCGACCAAGGTCTACTCCTTAGATCTGCAGGTCGCGACAGCGCGGCGATGACATCGGACGCGCACGTTCGCCGCACTTTCGGCCGTCGGCGGCCTAGACTTTGAGCAATACCAATTGACCTGAGGGGTCGTGCGGTGGCCGGGCGAATACGAGGCACGACGCGCGCGAGCGCAGCGGCGATCAGCCTTGCCACGGCGGTGGTGGTCCTGGCTGCCACCCAACCAGCAGATTTCGGCACCCCGAATTTCGACCTGGCCGCACTGATCATCCGCGGCACCGCCAGCGACCTCACCAGCGACGCCATGGCCGGCCTCATCGGCGGCGAACTCGGGCAGGAACCCGACGGCGGCCCCATGTACACCAACTACCCGGGCGGGCCGATTGACCTGGACGGCGCCACCCGCGCCGACGACGCCGACGTGATCTCCGTCGGCGACGGTCCGGATGCCGCCGCCCAACTCACCGAACTACTCAACTCGACTGCCGAGCCCAACCAGGTCTTCCACGTCAACTACGAATTCGACGCCCACGCACAGACCCAGGTACTCAACGTCTTCACCGATGCCGAGGCGCTGACCAGACACGACTCCAAGAAGTCCGTCGACACCTCCGGAAACGTCGACTGCACCGGCGCAGTGACGTGCCAGACCGACCCACGCACCCAAGTCACCACGGTCACCTATCCCGACGGGGTGGTCGCGGTGATCGAGCGGATCAAGGACATCACCCTGGTCGCCTACCAGACGCTCGGCGCATCCGTGCTCGGCCACCTCATCGAGCCCGCGCGCCCAACCTCCCCGGAGCCCACGACCGCGCCGCAAGCCAACGGGCCCGTCGTCACCGCCGCCGATCCCGTACAGCCCGCTGATGCCCCGCCGCCGGCCCCCGCCGTGCCGGCACCGGCCGCCGACCGCGGACCACGGCTGAACGTTTTGCGGCCGGCCCCGAACTTCAGCCCGGGCCGCTCCCCGTCGTCGTCCGCCTCATCGACCCCGGTCAAGCCGGGACTGCCCGCGGCCGTCGAGAACCTGACCGGGACGGTCAACGACATGCTGACTCGGGTTTCGGACACCGTGAAGCGGGTGTTCAACCAAGACGCCAGCGCCCCCGCCACCGGCAGACCCGGCAGCGCATCACCAGCCGGCGAATAGCGATTCACCGCGGCGGCGTAACCGCTAGCGCCCGGCCATCTTCTCCAGCCGGGCGATCCGGTCCGGGATCGGCGGGTGAGTAGAGAACAGCTTGCCGATCTTCTCCCCGGAACGGAATGGGCTGGCGATCATCAGGTGGGCCTGGTCGGCCAGCTGCGGCTCGGGTGGCAGCGGGGCCTGCTCCACCCCGCCGCTGATCTTGCGCAGCGCCGAGGCCAACGCCAACGGATCACCCGACAGCTGCGCGCCGGACTCGTCGGCCTGGTACTCCCGCGACCGCGACACCGCCAGCCGGATCAAACTGGCCGCGATCGGCCCGAGCAGCGAAACCAGCAGCAACGCAAAAGGATTGGTACCGCCGTCGCGGTTCCCGCCGCCGAACATGCCGGCGAACATCGCGATGTTGGCCAGCGCGGTGATGACCGAGGCCAGCGCGCCGGCGACGCAGGAGATGAGGATGTCGCGGTTGTAGACGTGGGACAACTCGTGGCCCAGCACGGCACGCAGCTCACGTTCGTCGAGGATGTTCAGGATTCCGGTGGTCACGCAGACCGCGGCATTGCGCGGGTTGCGGCCGGTGGCGAACGCGTTGGGGTTGGCGGTGTCGCTGATGTAGAGCCGCGGCATCGGTTGGTGTGCTGTGGTCGCCAGTTCGCGCACCATCGCGTAGATCTGCGGGGCCTGTACCTCGGTGATCGGCTGGGCGTGCATGGCGCGCAACGCCATCTTGTCGGAGTTGAAGTACACGTAGGCGTTCATCCCGAGGGCGAAGATCAGCGCCAGGAACATCACATTGCGGCCGAACAGCGAACCGACGAACACGATCAACGCCGACATTCCGACGAGCAGTACGAACGTCTTCAACGTGTTGGCGGTCGGATGCCAGGTCATCGAGTTCCTCCTACGAGCGACACACTCTTCGCGAGATTAACGCCCAGAACCGATCGCCAGGTTCCGCGAAACGCTCCTCAGCCGTGCCGGTTGATCGTGTAGTCCACCAGCGAAGCCAGGGCCCGCCGCCCCGGGACATCCGGCAGGCCCGCGAGTTCGTCTCCGGCCTGGGCCGCGTAGCGCTCGACGGTTTCCTTCGCCTTGGCCAACCCCGCTCCGCTGCGGAGCAGCCCGAGTGCCTCCGCCACCGCGTCGTCGTCCTCCACCGGGCCCTTGAGCAGCTCCCGCAGCCGGTCGGCATCCGGACCGGTCTCGGCGAGCGCGTACAGCACCGGCAGGGTGTGCACGCCCTCCCGCAGGTCCGTGCCCGGCAGTTTGCCGGACTCGTCGGGATCGCTGTCGATGTCGATGATGTCGTCGGAGATTTGGAACGCGGTGCCGACGATGCCGCCGAGCCTGCTCAGGCGGGCGATCTGGTCGTCGGTGGCCCCGGAGAAGGTGCCGCCGAACTGGCCCGAAGCCGCGATCAGGCAGGCCGTCTTCTCGTAGACCACCTTCAGGTAGTGCTCGATCGCGTCGACGTTTTCCGCCGCGCCCTTGGTTTCGCGCATCTGTCCGGTCACCAGCTGGGCGAACGTCTCAGCGATGATTCGCACCGCATCGGGGCCGAGCTGGCTCACCAGCCGCGATGCCGTCGCGAAGAGGTAGTCGCCAGCCAGGATTGCAATGTTGTTGCCCCAGCGGGCATTGGCGCTGGGCGCCCCGCGGCGCATCTGCGCCTCATCCATGACGTCGTCGTGATAGAGCGTGGCCAGGTGCACCATCTCGATGACCGCGCCGGCCACCGTGACCTGCCAGGCGTCCGGCTCAGGCCCGATCTGCGCCGAGAGCACCGTGAACAGGGGCCGGAACCGCTTGCCGCCGGCCTCGAACAAGTGCACGACGGCCTCGGTCATCAGCTCGTCACCACCGCGCAACTCGGTGCTCATGAGCTCTTCGACGCGACCTACCCCGTCGCGGACGCTCTGGGCGAACGTCGGGTCTCCGAAGTCCACGCCTGCTACCACCGTCGCCGGAGTACTCACCCTGCCAACATACTGGGAGCATGGACGTGCGGTCGGATGAGGTCCGGCGGGCAGGAGCGCAGCGACCCGGGGCAGAGAAACCGCGGGCAGGAGCGCAGCGACCCGGGGCAAAGGAACCGCGGGCAGGAGCGCAGCGACCCGGGGTGGACGTTCTCGTCGTCGGGGCAGGCCCGGCCGGCTCCTCCGCGGCCGCCTGGGCCGCCCGCAGGGGCCACGACGTGCTGGTCGTCGACTCCGCCGAGTTCCCCCGAGACAAGGCCTGCGGGGACGGGCTCACTCCCCGCGCGGTGCTGGAGCTGCAGCAGCTCGGCTTGGGCGACTGGCTCGACGGTCACATCCGACACCACGGTCTTCGGCTGGCCGGGTTCGGTGCGTCCGTGGAAGTGCCGTGGCCTGGGCCGTCGTTTCCGTCGTCGGGGTCGGCGGTGCCGCGCACGGAACTCGACGACCGGATCCGCAAGGTCGCCGAGGATGCCGGGGCATCGATGCTGCTGGGCGTGAAAGCCGTTGACGTGTCGACGGACTCACGGGGTCGGGTGGCTGAGGCGATCCTGGCCGACGGGTCGCGGGTGTCGTGCCGGTGGCTGATCGTCGCCGATGGGGCCCGCTCGCCGTTCGGCCGGGTGCTGGGCAGGCAGTGGCATCAGGAGACGGTGTACGGGGTGGCCGCGCGCGGCTACCTGGCCTCACCCCGCGCCGCGGAGCCGTGGATCTCCTCGGATCTGGAGCTGCGTTCGGCCGACGGGCAGGTACTGCCGGGGTACGGCTGGATCTTCCCGCTGGGCAACGGCGAAGTGAACATCGGCGTGGGCGCCCTGGCCACCGCGAAGCGGCCCGCCGACGTCGCGCTACGACCGCTGATCAAGCACTACACCGATCTGAAGCGGACGGAGTGGGAGTTCGAGGGCGCGCCGCGCGCGGTGGCCTCGGCGTTGTTGCCGATGGGCGGCGCGGTGTCCGGGGTGGCCGGACCGAACTGGATGCTCATCGGCGACGCCGCGGCGTGCGTGAACCCACTCAACGGCGAGGGCATCGACTACGGGCTGGAGACCGGGCGGCTGGCCGCCGAGATGCTGGGTCACGATGATCTGTCGGCGGCGTGGCCGGCGCTACTGCAAGACCACTACGGGCGCGGGTTCTCGGTGGCCCGCCGGCTGGGCCTGCTACTGACGCTGCCGCGGTTCCTGCCGCTGACCGGACCGGTGGCGATGCGCTCGTCGCACCTGATGGGGGTGGCGGTGCGGGTGATGGGCAACCTGGTGACCGAAGGCGACGCCGACCTGGTGGCGCGGGTGTGGCGTTCAGCAGGCTTCGGGTCGCGAATCCTGGACCGGCGCAAGCCTTTCAGCTGAGACCACCCCTCGTCCCCGATCCGGGCGCCGAGAAGCACTTGCCTGCAACGCATCACCGAGTGTCCACACAGCCGCACCCAGCAGTGCGATGTCCTTGATCAGAAACCCACCGGTATCGGTCAGCATGGGAATCACCCCCGCGGCGTCCACGACGTCCGGTGTGGTGAACAGAAAACTCACCGTCGAGAGGAACAGCGCGACCGCGATTCCGCTGCCCGTTGCGGACAGCCGCGGCGCCAACGACTTGACGGCGATCAGTATTGCTGCGAGCACTTCGATCACCCCGATGCCGTTCGAGACGGCCTGAACACTGACAACACCGTACAACCAACCCATCGCGGGCTGATTGGCGACCAGCGGCATGATCGCTCGAGCTTCGGCGTCGGTGAACTTCGCCAGCCCGATCCAGAGAATGGGGATGACCAACCCATATCGAACGATCCACCCGCCATATCGGCTGAGCCGCAGACCAATCGAACTCGTCCCACTGGGGCCGCGTAGCGAACCGGTGATGACCATCGTCTCACTCCTCCGTGTTGAACCTGCGTGCGCTAGGTCGTAGATGTTTTGTACCGTACAGTACAGTTTGTCTCACGGACATCCCTCGCCCCCCAGATCCGGTGGCAGCCACAACACAGGAACAGGACCAAGAATGTCGCGAATCACAGCCGTTGAGGCATCCGAGGCCAACCCGCAACAGCTGGAGGCTCTACAGGCGATCGAGCACGCATGGGGGCAGGTGCCGAACTTGGGAAGGGTTATCGCGCTGTCACTTCCACTAACGCACGCCGTCCTGCGATTCGACGATGCGCTTAACGAAGGAGCCCTCCGAGGCCGCACAGCCGAACTCCTAGCGGTCGCCGTATCCGAACAGAACCGGTGCAGGTACTGCCTCTCGGCGCACAGCGCTGCCGCCCGCGCTGTCGGGGCCAGCGCCAGCGACATCGCCGGAGCTCGCGTCGCAAACGTGGCCGACATGAAGACCTCAGCCGCACTACAATTCGCGCAGGCGGTGGTTCGCGATCAGGGCCACATCTCCGATGACACTCTCACCTCGGTAAGGCAGGCGGGCTGGACCGACAGTGAGATCCTCGAGATCGTCGGGCACACGATTGCCACGACGCTCACCAACTACGTGCATCACCTGAGTCGCGTGGTGATTGACTATCCGCCGGTGCAGTTCGCGAGCGAGCCGAATCCGGGCGCCGGCCAGTAGTTCAGACTTCGCGGTCCGCCGGAACGAGCGCTGCCGCAATGACCGTATCCAGCGCGAGTTCGAGGCAGTTGAGGTCTCCGTGCAACTCGGCCAGGAGAAGCCCACCCTGATATGCCGCGAGGAAACCCGCCGCCAGGCGTCTGGGGTCAGCGCCCCTCTTCAGTTCGCCATGGGCGGCGACCTGCGCCAGTCCCTGCACGAGGAGTTCCTCCCATTGCCGGAAACCGCTCTGCAACGCAGCCCACGCCGCCTGATCAGCGTCGGAAAGCTGGTGGATCAGTACACCCATCGGGCAACGCACGGCAGCCCCGACCTTGCTGTGGTAGGCCACCAGAGCAGTGCGGAGATCACGGACGTCGCTCGCCGTGGACATCGAGCCCAGTACCGGCTCGAGTTCGTCGAGCACAAGCCGAATCTGCCGAGTGGTCACACCGGCAACAATGTCGGACTTGCCATTGAAGAAGTGATAGATCTGGCCGCGACCGACGCCTGCCGCGGAGCCGATATCGTCCAGGGTCGTGGCGCGAATGCCACGTCGAGTGAACAGGTCACAGGCGACGTCCAAGATGACCTCGACGGTGGCCTGGCCTCGTCGGGTTTTCGGGGAGGCGGTCATGACCGAAAGTAACGTCGATGGCGGCGGGATGGTCTCACGCCAGTAGAATGTACCATTTGGTACTAATCGCGGGCTTAGCCGCCCGGCCGGCGGGTTCGCGCCCGGCGCCGCGGGGCCTTACCAACGCGATATCGTGGGCCGATGCCCCAGACGAGTCAGTCGGCACGTTCCAAGCTGCCCGCCACGGAGCGTGGGCGCCGCAGTCGAGCGGCCATCGTCGATGCGGCCGCCGCCATGATCTACCAGCGCGGGGTTGGTGCGACCAGCCTCGATGACGTGCTGGCAGAGGCCGGTTGCGGCAAATCCCAGCTCTATCACTACTTCGACAACAAGGCAGACCTGGTCAACGCCGTGGTCGAAAGCCAGATCGAGACGATCCTGGCCGCGCAGCCCGAGATCCAGCGAGTCGATTCGTGGACCGGCCTGCGCCGCTGGGCCGACCAGATTGTCTCGATGCACGCGGTGCCGGACGGCCCGTTCGCCTGCCCCCTCGGGTCGATGGCCGCCGAGTTGAAGAACGACGAAGCCTTCATACCGAGCCTGCGGGCCGCATTCAGCCGGTGGGAGGAGCTGCTCGCCGAGGGCCTACAGACAATGCGGGACCGCGGACAGTTGCGCCGCACCGCAGAGCCCCAACGGCTCGCACGGTCGCTGATCGCCGCGCTACAGGGCGGCATGCTGCTTGCCCGCATCCACGGCGACGTACAGATTCTCCGCGACTCGATCGACGGTGCACTCGCTGTCGTGCGCAGCCACGCAGCAACCAAGAGTTAACTCACACAACTTGTTTCGCGCCTCGCTGGCGCGCGTGTGCCCGTGCGCGGACACGGGATCGGTCCGATGCCCAGTCGCAGTAGCAGCGCATCGCCACCCCTGACGTTTCGCCGCGCCAACGACTCCGACGACCGTAATGTACCGTTTAGTACATTACATTTGGAGCTCGGATACCTCCGCTCCGGACAGAAGGGCACGCCATGGCACTTGACGTTGGATCACAGTTCCCCACCACGATCTCCGTGTATTCCACGAAGGGCCAGACCACCATCGGGCAATTCCTGGAACGGGGCCCGCTCGTCGTCGCCTTCCATCGCATGTGGTGCCCGTTCTGCCAGCAGGCAGCCAGGGAACTCCTCGCCGCCAAGACCGAATTCGACGCAATCGGAACCCGCGTCGTGATCGTCTACCGAGAAGATGCGCGCACCGCCCAACAATCCTGCGCCCAACGCGGGTTACCTTTCGCCTGCCTCAGCGATCCCGAACACGACCTCGAGCATGCCGCCGACGTAACGCGTTTCTCGTTGCGGCGCTACCTCGCCTTTTCACCCATCAAGATCATTCGGGCGCTACGTTCCGGCAGCAGCATCGGAGTCGGTTCGGACTTCCTCCAGGGCAGAGGAACATTCGTCCTCGACTGCAACGGCCGCATTGTGTACGCGCACCGCGCCGTCAATGCATCAGATTTGCCGCATGTCGCGGACATCCTGGCTGCCGCCCGCACTGTGTCCGAGGCCGATCGCCAGATCTGATCGGCGATGACGAGATCCCTCCACCTACCAACTGGAAAGGACCACATATCGTGACATCACCCGACTCCACAATCTCCGAACAAGCAACAGCATGGGAAGCCACTGCCGCAGAGGCGATCCCCGCGGACATCCTTGCCGCCTTCTCGGCCGATCAGGCCAGCCTCGACGCCGCCGGAGTGCCACCCGGCGCGCTGGCCTGCGGCAGCCCAATGCCCGACGGGGACCTGCTCGACCCGAACCGTCAGTCGACCTCACTTGCCCAGTTACGCCGCGGCAGACCGGCGGTGGTGGTCTTCTACCGCGGCGCCTGGTGCCCCTACTGCAACATCGCGTTACGCACCTACCAGGCGCAACTGGTCCGCGCCCTCGTCGCGCAAGGGATCGAACTGATCGCAGTCAGCCCTCAGGAGCCCAGCCACTCCGACACCGTTGCCGACGAGAACTCCCTGACATTTCCGGTCGTCTCGGATCCGGGCAATCAGATCGCCGCGCAACTGGGCATTCTGAGTGAACCCATTGCCGAGGCAGTCATTGCCATGGCAGAACTCGGCCTGGATCTCGCCGACTTCAACGCCGACGGCACACGGGCATTGCCCATGCCTACAACTGTTCTCGTCGACAGCGACGGTGTCATCCGGTGGATCGACATACACCCGAACTACACCGACCGTAGCGAAGTCGCCGACATCCTCTCTGCGATCGAACGGACTCGCTGACTGATATGGAGACTGGGAACGGCTCCACCCTTCGCATGCACTACGTCGACGTGGGGCCGGACTCCGGTCCCACGGTGCTGCTACTGCACGGCGAGCCATCATGGTCATACCTCTACCGTCGGATGATCCCGCCGCTGGCCGACTCGGGTCTGCGCACAGCAGCGCTCGATCTGGTGGGTCTCGGCCGGGCCGACAAGCCCTCTGCACCAGACGATTCCAGCTATCAACGCCATGTCGCATGGCAGGCTCTGGCGACGTTCGACAAGCCGTTCCTGTACGCCTTCTCCGACGGCGACCCGATCACCGCTGGGGCAGAACAGATCCTGACAGCGCACATCCCCGGTGCCCGGCACCAGGAACCCGTGACGATCCGTGGCGCCGGCCACTTCGTGCAGGAGGACAAGGGACAGGAACTCGCCACCCTGGTGTCGCGCTTCAGCTACCGCACCAGGCCGTGACGGCCAGCGACCCGCCCTGTCGAAGCAGACAGGCGCCGCCCAGACACCTGCGCGACGCATCCCGGACGTGGGTCGCGGTGTCGCTGGCCATCAGCCTTCTCCTCGCAGCATTCCTGGTCGCGACCCTCCATCTGCGCACGCTGACCCCGCTGGTCCGCCACGACAACGGCCACGGCGGAGCGGACGCCGCACCGATCTTCGGCTGGTGGGACATCCATGCCGGTTGGGGCACCGCAGGGGCGATCGTCGTCGGGTTGCTGGTGATCTGGCGAGGACCGACCGTCGCACGGAGTCTGCCCTGGCGGGTCATGATGTTCGCTACGTGGGGCACCGCGGCCACATGGTCGGTCTCGCTGGCCCTGGTCGACGGGTGGCGCAGAGGGTTCACGATGCGGTTGACCGATCCCAACGAGTACCTACATGAGGTCCCGGCAGTCACCGACATCTCGGCGGCGCTGCGGTCCTTCACCCGCCGGATTCCGGATTTCCAACCCGACTCCTGGACGACGCACGTGGCCGGCCACCCGCCCGGTGCGCTGCTGACCTTCGTGTGGCTGGACCGCCTGGGACTCAGTGGCGGGGCTTGGGCCGGAGCAATGGTGGTCGCCATGGGCAGTAGCGCCGCGGCGGCTGCGGTCATGACGATCCGCATCGTGCACGACGAACGGACAGCGCGAGCGGCTGCCCCATTTCTGGCCACAGCGCCTACCGCGATCTGGGTCGCAGTATCTGCTGACGGCTACTTCATGGCCGTTGTGGCGTGGGGTATCGCACTCTGCGCGCGCTCGCTGTCCCTCGATGGGTGGCCCGCCAGGGCCACCGCGACCGCCGCCGGAGTGCTGTTGGGGTGGGCCGCCTTACTCAGCTACGGGCTCACACTCGCGGGGTTGCTGGTCCTGGCCGTGCTGGCGACTGCTCGCAACCGAAGGGTGGCACTGCGGGCGGCAGTGCCGGCAGTGCTCTCCGCAACCGCAATGCTGGGCTTGTTCCGGCTGCAGGGATTCTGGTGGGTCGACGGCTATCACGCGGTGCAGGAACGCTATTGGCAAGGTATCGCCCAGGACAGGCCATTTCGATACTGGGGGTGGGCGAACTTCGCCTCGACAGTGTGTGCCGTCGGGCTAGGCAGCGTCGCAGGTGTCGGCCACGCGCTGGATCCGGCGGCGCTGCGATCTCGTTACGGCCTCAACCTGCTCATCGCCGCCGCGCTGGCCGCACTAGTGATCGCTGACATCAGCATGCTCAGCAAGGCCGAAACCGAGCGGATATGGCTGCCTTTCACCATGTGGCTCACTGCTGCGCCGGCGCTGCTGCCACCGCGGTCTCGGCGTTGCTGGCTGGGGGTCAACGTTGTTGGCGCACTGGTGCTCAATCACGTCATCTTGACCAACTGGTGACGGTGACCACCCACCGACAGCAACCCCTCACCATGCAGCGGTAGCACGCCGAAAGCGGCTGATCAGTGGGCATTCCATTCGAACCGGGAAGACGTCGGCGATCGTGTCGACGTCATCGAGCAGGGGCAGCAGGGCGACGCCGCAGCCGCGTGCCCGCAACACCTCCAGGGTCGCCCTGCCGGTGTCGGCACTCGACATGACGACGTCCACCAGTCCGGCTGCAAGATCCGGGGTGGACACACCAAGGATCCACCACCCGCCGTCGCGGGCCATACCGAGCGCAGCATCCGATTGAAGCAGCACGCGTGCGCACTCCCCCAGTTGGTTCGGGGTGACCTGAGGAGTATCCATCCCGATCTGCAGGACAGGTTTGCCGGCCAGGGTCCCCGCGTCGAGATGCGCGTTCGCAAGGCGCTGACCGAGCCCCTCGCCTCGTTGCGGAATCACGGTGAAACCGTTTAGGGCGGAGCGAATTTCGACGGACCGGAGCGCGGCGTCCAGATCACCGTCCAACGCGATGATTCGGTTGTGCACTGGCGCCGACCGGACGGCGTCCAAGGTGTCCAACAATGCCGCCGCAGCAACTTCTGCGGCCAACTCTGCGCCGACCGTCGCCGCCAGCCGGGTCTTGACCTTCCCCGGCACCGGCGCCTTGGCTACGACGAGAACGGCTACCGCCAGCGGCGAATCATCGATGTACACGAGAACCGACCCCATGGGTTGAGTGGCTAGATTTTGGCACTTAGCGTACTAGTTGGTACATTTGATCACGCGGGCGGAGGGCCCGCACCCTGTGGACCGTGCTTCCATTCGAGTTGCGGTAGCGGTCAATTCGCGCTCTCGGCGCGATGCGCACTGACAGGTTCGATGAGCGTATGGCCGTGCACGGTTCGCCCGGCCCACTGCGGGCGGAGACAGGATCGCATCGGTAATGGCTGCACACAAGGCGCAGGCCGCTGAAACCGCATTGATCGCCCTGTCGATAACCATGTCGATGATTGGTGGCGCAGCGTGGGTAGCGAGCCGCCTAACGCCGAACCGAAGTCGAGCAATACTGATCCTTGGCCCTCTGGCCGCCGTCATCGCCATCACGGCAGGTGCGACTGGAGCCGAGACCGCTTCCGGTCCCACCGTGACGACAACCTCCCTAGTCTGGGCGTTGGGCAGCGTGATCATTGGCATCCCAGTGGCCGGCTTGATCGCGGGCTACCATGCTCGACACCGGCCACAACAGTCGGGCGCTATCGAAAGTGACTCTGTGGCAGATCAATCGAGGCGCCAGCTGGTCGCATTCCTCGGCCAGGAAGTGTGGATGCCACTGACCGAGATCCGGGCTGTGGCTCTAGATATTGCCAACGGCGCGGTCGACGCCGATAGGCTGAACACCTCCGCGGAACGACTCGAACGCAGCGCCGACCTGCTCGCCACGACGCTGAACGAGATGCTCGAGCTATTACAGATCACCGACGACGGCGACGAACCGCAGCAGAACGGCAGTTCACCGGCCGGACCCCCACCGCTCAGTTCAGCGGAGCCAGCCCCGAGCGCAACAGCTCCAGGCTTTCGGCGCTGATCTGCGACAGGTCACCCTCGCACCCGTCGCGGCCCCACATCTGGAGCGCGACGATCAATGCCGCGGCCACCGTTGCCCCGGCTACCTCGGCAACCAGGTCGACGTTCGGTATGTGCCGGTAGCGGTCGCGGACGAAGTCGGTGACGACCGTCGCGAACGAAGACTGCACCAGGCGGATGTGCCCGGCGGCCCGGTCCCCGTCTATCAAGCTGGCCCTCGCCAGCGCGGCCTGGCGCACTACCTCGAGATCGTGCGGAAAGCCGTCCATCGCCGCCAGCACCGCGTCGAGCATCGGCTCGTCCTTGGGCCTTCGTTCCAGCGCCTCGGCGAACCACTCGAAGTGAGTTTCGTAGTCGGCGAACAACACCGCTTCCTTGGTGGGGAAATGCCGGAAGAACGTGCGCTCGGTGACTCCGGCCTCCTCAGCCAGCTCGGTGACCGTGACGTTGGCGAAACCGTCGTGGGCGAACCGGTCCAACGCGACCCGGCGCAGGGCATCCCGGGTGGAGCGACGCCGCTGGTCGTGCAAGTTGCCGGACATTGTCACGCGATCCTAACTGTCAAATTTGACAAAACCCGCGAAAATCATGTCAGTACTGACATAAAGTACGCCGCATGAGTGATTACGACGCGATCATCGTCGGAGCCGGACACAACGGACTGACCGCCGCCGCGGTCTTGCAGCGGGCAGGGTTGCGCACCCTGTGCCTGGAGCAGAACACCTACAGCGGCGGTATGGCCGCCACCGTCGAGCTCATCGACGGGTTCCAGTTCGAGATCGCCGGATCGGTGCGCTTCCCCACTGCGCCGAAGATCAACAGCGAGCTGGGGCTGGACAGCCTGCCGACCATCGAGTCGGAGGTCATGTCGGTCAACCTCGGGGAACACGGCGAGGAAGCGATGATCTTCCACAGCGACCCGATGGCGATGATGACCCATCTCAACGAGAAGCACGGCATGGAAGCCGTGATGGCCATGGCCAACCTCTACGCGTGGAGCACCGGCCCGCGAAAGGCGTTGGGCCGCTTCGATGCACTTGCGTTGCCCAAGACGATCGACGAGATGTATGCCTGCGCCGCCGACGAGAACGAGCGGCGGGCCATCCACGAAATGCTGTTCGGCTCGGCGATGGACGTCGTCGACAGGTTCCTGCCCGACAAGGAGAAACACGCCGTGATCCGCGGCATGCTGGCCTTCCTGGCGGTGAACTCCACCTATCGCGGCCCCTACACTCCCGGCAGCGCAACATGTTTGGCGTTCGCTCTGGCCATCCCCGAAGAGGGCGGCCAGATGACCACCAAGCTCAAGGGCGGTATCGGTGTGCTGGCCGACCACCTGCGGCAGCTATATCTGGAGGCCGCCGGGGAGATGCGGTTCCGGGCCAAGGTCGACCAGATCCTCGTCGAGGACGGCCGCGTCACCGGGGTTCGCCTCAAGGACGGCGACGTCATCACCGCTCCGATCGTGGTGTCCAACCTCGCGCCGGAGACCACCCTGCTGGATCTCGTTGGGGTGGACCATCTTCCGTCGTCGCTGGTGACCCGGCTGCAGGGGCGCGATCACCGGGCGTCGTTCCTGCAGATCCATTTCGCGCTGGACGGACTGCCCGAATACGCTGCGCCGTACGACTACCTCAACGAGCCCGGCATGCAGATGTCGGTGGGCATGTTCGGCTCGCCGGAAGAACAGCAGAAGCAGTGGGAGCACTGCCGGCGTGGGCTGGTGCCGGACAACCCCGCACTGTCCATTCAGATCCCGACGGTCGGCGACCCCGAGATGGCCCCCGAGGGCAAGCACGCGGCCAGTGTGTACGCCTACGCCTTCCCCACCGAAGCGCCCCGCGAGCAGCACGGGCAGTTGAAGAAGGACATGGCGCAACGCGTCATCGACAAGATCACCCGGTACGCGCCGAACTTCAAGGACATCCTGATCCGCAACATCACGTTCGCGCCGTATCACATGAACACCATGTTCGCCGCGCCCAACGGCGACTTCTGCCACGGCCTGCTGCAGCCCGAGCTGATGGGGCCGAACCGGCCGGGGCCCAAGGGGTTCATCGACGAGCCGATCCCGATCGAGGGCCTCTACCTGGGCGGCGCCGGCTGCCACGGCGGGCCGGGCATCACGTTCATTCCCGGCTACAACGCCGGGTATCAGGTACTGGCCGACGCGGGGCGCTGACTGGCGATTTCGGCGCGCTTTCGTTCGCTGGGCGAACGTTTTCGCGCCGAAATCACGCCTTAACCGCGGCGTGCAGTGCGACGATGCCGCCGGTGAGGTTGCGCCAGCGCACATCTGACCAGCCGGCGTCTCGGATCTGCCGGGCCAGCTCCGCCTGGTCGGGCCAGGCCCGGATGGACTCGGCGAGATAGACGTAGGCCTCGGGGTTGCTCGACACCGCGCGCGCCACCCGCGGCAGCGCCTGCATCAGGTACTCCTTGTAGACGGTCGAGAACACCGGCACGACTGGGGTGGAGAACTCGCACACCACCAGCCGCCCGCCGGGACGGGTCACCCGCGCCATCTCACGCAGGCCCGCGGTGTGGTCGACGACGTTGCGCAGGCCGAAGCTGATGGTCACCGCGTCGAACACCGCATCGTCGAACGGCAGCTTCGTCGCGTCGGCGGCCACCTTGGGCACCGGCCGCTCCAGCCCGGCCCGCAGCATGCCGACGGAGAAATCGGCGGCAACGCACCACGCGCCGGACTTGGCCAACTCGACCGTCGACACCGCGGTTCCGGCCGCCAGATCCAGCACCGCGTCGCCGGGCCCGACGCCGAGCGCCGAGCGGGTCGCCCGTCGCCACGAGCGGTCCTGGCCCAGCGAGAGCACGGTGTTGGTGATGTCATAGCGGCGCGCTACGGCGTCGAACATCGACGCCACATCGCGGGGATCCTTGTCCAGCGTCGCGCGGCTCACTGTGCCGACGCTACCTCAGCGGGAATCAAGTACCCGCGGACGCGTTGCAGCCAGGCATGAGCGAAAAAGTTTGGTTCATCACCGGAACATCCCGCGGGTTCGGCCGGGAGTGGACGATCGCAGCCCTCGACCGCGGCGACAAGGTCGCCGCCACCGCGCGCAACACGGCCTCCCTGTCCGACCTGGTCGACCAGTATGGCGAGGCCATCCTGCCGATCCAGCTCGACGTGACCGACCGGGCGGCCGACTTCGCGGCCGTCAAGGCCGCCCACGACCACTTCGGTCGACTGGACATCGTCGTCAACAACGCCGGCTACGGCCACTTCGGCTTCATCGAGGAGCTCACTGAGCAGGAAGCCCGCGACCAGCTCGAAACCAACGTGTTCGGGGCGCTGTGGATCACCCAGGCCGCGCTGCCCTACCTGAGGGCCCAAGGCAGCGGGCACATCGTCCAGGTGTCGTCGATCGGCGGTATCACCGCGTTCCCGCTCGTCGGCATCTATCACGCGTCGAAGTGGGCGCTGGAAGGCTTCTCCCAGTCTCTCGCGCAAGAGGTCGCGCCCTTCGGTGTGCACGTCACGCTGATCGAGCCGGGCGGCTTCGACACCGACTGGTCCGGCCCGTCCTCGAAGAGCTCCGCCGAGCTGCCCGACTACGCCGACCTGCACAAGCAGGTCACCGAAGCTCGGGCGAAGCGGTGGTCCAGCCCAGGCGATCCGAAAGCCTCGGCCAGGGCGCTCCTCAAGATCGTCGATGCCGAGAACCCGCCGCTGCGGGCGTTCTTCGGCGAATCGCCGCTGCAGACGGCGCGCGCCGACTACGAGAGCCGCCTGGCGAACTGGGAGCAGTGGCAACCGGTCGCCGTGGAGGCCCAGGGATAGCTACATCGCGTGCGCGTCGACGATCGGCTGTTGGCGCGCACGCGATGCCATCCGCTCGCTGAGGTGGATCAGTCGATCCTCATGCCCAGCGGGCATGGTGTAGGCCAACTTTCGCAACTCCACTGCAAACGCTTGTAATTCCTGTCGGAACGAGACATCACTCATCGGGCTTTTCCCGTCGATCGAGTGTGAAACTTCTTCTTACGTGCGGCCGGCTCCCGCTTAGCCCCCCGGGCTCCAGTGTGCCCCGGCTCACATCTTGTGAAAACTATTCCAAGGCAGTTCTCAGGCCGACAACAGGTGTTGAGCGAATTCGCGGTGACGCTTCAGTGCCACCGGACCGCCGAGCTACGCCGCGCGGCTGCGGCGACGGCGCCGAGCACCCTCGACGCGGACGGCCTCGTAGTGACCCAGCAGTTCGTCGCAGATCGCCGGCCAGGTCCGGCCGAGCACACTGCGTCGGGCGGCCACCGAGTAGCGCGCCCGCTCGTCGAGCAGATGGTCGACGGACTGCTCCAGCCGCGGCTCGAATTCATCGACCTCTAGGAGGAGTCCGGTGCGATAGGGCGCGACGAGGTCGCGCGGTCCGCCCGCGTTGGGGGCGATGACCGGCAGGCCGGAGGCCATCGCTTCCTGCACCGCCTGGCAGAACGTCTCATGCTCACCGGGATGTACGAAGACGTCCATGCTCGCGTAGGCGGCGGCCAGAGATTCGCCGTAGAGCGCACCGGTGAACACCGCCGACGGCAGCACCGCCCGCAGCTTGTCGCGGTCAACCCCGTCACCGACGATCACCAGTTGCAGATCCTCGCGCCGCGCCAGCACCGCCAGCCGTTCCACATGCTTCTCCGGCGCGAGCCGCCCGACGAAACCAACGATCGGCTTCCCCTGCGGTGACCACCGCCGGCGCAGTTCAGCGTCACGGGCCGACGGGGCGAAACCGGTGACGTCCACCCCACGCGCCCAGTGATGTACTCGCGGAATCCGATGCGCAGCAAGATCTTCCATCGCCGCCGTGGACGGAGCCAGGGTTCGGTCGGCGCGCGAATGCAGATGCCGGGTCCATGCCCACGCCGCCCGCGATGCCACGCCGATGCCGTAACTCTCCGCGAACCCGGCGACGTCGGTCTGGAAGACGGCCACCGTAGGCACGCCGAGGTAGCGTGCGGCGTGCAACCCGCCGTATCCGAGCAGCGCCGGCGAAGCCAGATGGACGACGTGCGGGTCGAAGCCGCGCAGCACCCCCACCATTCGCGGTCGCGGCACGCCCAGCGGCAGCGACGTCACCTTCGGGAACATCCGGGACGGCACGCGGTGCACCCGAATGCCATCGTGAACCCGGTCGGCCGAGGGTTCACCACGCGGGCTGTCCGGAGCGATGACGAGGGCTTCGTGACCGGTGCGGCGAAGATGCTCCAGTACCCGCAGCACCGAGTTGGAGACTCCGTTGACATTGGGCAGGAAAGATTCGGCGACAATCGCAACGCGCACGTCTTGAGGGTGGCAGCGGCGCCTGTCAGCGAGGTTGCGCCCAGGCATACGCGACACGAAGAGCTGGTGAGACGCCGTTGGGGATTAACCAGCCGGAAATTTTGCGTTGTGGACGGCATGCACACCCTGGGACTGGGCGCCGACGATGTGTTGACCACCACCCGCGCGGTTCGCCGACGGCTCGACGTGTCCAGAGCTGTGCCCCGCGAGGTCATCGCCGACTGCGTGCGCATCGCGACCCAGGCTCCCAGCGGTCGTAACCGCCAGCGCTGGGACTTCGTGATCGTCGACGACCCGGCCCTGCGCGCGAAAGTCGCCGACGTGTGGCGCCGAGGGCTGATCGCCCCGACCAATGTCGCACCGACGGCGGGTAGCCGTATGCCACTCGCCGGCACCGAATGGAACAAGATCGCGCAGAGCCTCGACCGGCTGGCCAGTGTCATGGACGACGTTCCGGCGCTGCTGATCGCCGGTGTCCGCGTCGACGGCCGAGACGAGCTGGCGACCATCCGTGGCCAGGCCGGAGCGTGGGGTTCGGTGCTGCCGGCACTCTGGAGCTTCATGCTCGCCGCCCGCGAGCGTGGCATCGGAACCGCCTGGACGACATGCCATCTCAGCTACGAGAAGGAAATGGCGGAGCTTCTCGGCATCCCCTACGACCAGGTCGTGCAGGCCGCACTGACACCGGTCGCCTACACCGTGGGCACCTCGTTTCGCCCAGCACAGCGCGCCGACCCGAGGGGCTTCGTCCACTGGAACACCTGGTGAGCCGACTTGGCCGCGGGTACCGTGCGAGCATGCGGTACTGGTCGGCGCTCGTGGTGGCCCTGGTGGTGCTGGTCACCGGGTGTAGCCGGCAGATCGACGGTGCGGCAGAGGTGGATCCGCACGGGCCGGCGACCGCGGTGAGCCAGGACGGCTACGGCGT
The DNA here is from genome assembly GCF_004745805.1 of Mycolicibacterium sp. CH28. Taxonomy (GTDB): domain Bacteria; phylum Actinomycetota; class Actinomycetes; order Mycobacteriales; family Mycobacteriaceae; genus Mycobacterium. The sequence continues at coordinate 66,635 of NZ_SRLQ01000019.1, forward strand.
CCTGACCGGCGACCCCAACGCGCCGGTGCACATCGAGGTGTACACCGAGCCGCAGTGCAGTCACTGCGCGGATCTGCAGAAGGACTTCGGCGACCAACTGGCCCGGTACATGAACTTAGGGCAGCTCGCGGTGACCTACCGGCCGATGACCTTCCTGGACCACCAGCCGGGCGGGTACTCCGAGCGGGTCAGCAACGCACTGTTCCTGGCTGCGGGCCCGGATACCTCGGCCAAGGCGTTTCAGGCATTCGTCCAAGACCTGTGGAGCCACCAGGATCCCCGCGGCAAGGGGCCCAGCGACCAGGACATCGCCACGATGGCCAAGGAGAGCGGGGTTGCACCCAGAGCCGTCGATGCGATCGCGTCGGGCAAATCCGCGCTGGATCTGAAAGCCATGGCCGACACCAACTTCGAGTACCTCTACGAGCTCGACCCGATCAGCGCCGGCACCCCGACGGTCTATGACCTGAAGCGGGACAAGACCCTCGACATCTACGACAACAACTGGCTGTCCAAGCTGATGTCGTCCTGATTCAGCCGACGTTCAGCAAGTCCCAGCGCGGCCAGTACAACCCCGCCGGCAAGCCAACCCACCACCGCGATCGAGCCGGCCGGGATGACGGCAAGCGCCGCGGTACGGTGTTGCACCCGAACCAGATCCGGGTTGTTCTTGTCGTACTCGACATAGATACGCATGCCCTCGGCCAGCTCCGAGGGGTAGAGCACCCCGAGCTCGGGCCGGTAGGTGACCCGGTCAGGGGTGACGAACTCGATCGTCGAACGGCGCGGGCCGGCCGAGAGCACCTCGGCCTGAGCCACCCCCATGTTGCGCTCGATCTGGCGGTCGTTGCGCCACGCCCCGGCCACCAACAGGATGGACTGCAGGGTGACCAGGCCGAGGATGATCCATACGGCGCACTTGCTCCAGCGCAGGACCTTTCGTCGCGGTGTGTCGACGGCGTCCGGATCGCGCCGGGGCAGCGTGAGTTCCAGCAGGGCTCGGAGCCTGCCGATCACAGTGCCGCCCTGATCGCGGCGTGCAGCTGCCGCAGCGAGGACCGGTCGGCTTTGACCTCGAGCACCCGCATGCCCTCGTAGGGCTCGTCGAGCGCGGCGCCGAGTTCGTCGACCTCGATCTGGCGGGAGTCGATGTGATAAGCGCGGCACAGGGCGCCAACGTCGACGTCGTGCGGGGTGCCGAAGATGCGCGAGGACACGTCGGAGAACCGCGGGTCGCCCGGCTCGAGCAGCTCGAAGATGCCGCCCCCGTTGTCGTTGGACACCACGATCGTGAGGTTCTTCGGCGTCGGCTCGGTGGGCCCGATCAGCAGACCCGAGCTGTCGTGGACGAAGGTCAGGTCGCCGATCAACCCGATGGTGCGGCCCGAGCCGGTGCCGCGGCTGCCATCGTGGGCCAGCGCGGCCCCGACGATGGTCGACACCGTGCCGTCGATGCCGGCCACCCCGCGGTTGGACCGCACCTGCACCCCGTCGGTATTCAGCCCGACCAGGGCGGCGTCGCGCACCGGGTTGGACGCGCCGAGCACCAGCTGGTCGCCTGGCCGTATCGCGTCGGCCACCGCCGCGGCGACGTGCAGGCCGGTGGTCAGCGGATGCGCGGCCAGCTGCGCACGCACCGCGGCCATGGCGTGCCGATTGGCCTCCGCGCAACGGTGCAGCCAAGCCGGGTCGGGGGTGCCGTGGGTCTCGGCGCGGGTGCCGGTGGCCAGCGAGTTGCCCGAGACGTCCGGCCAGCGCGGACCGGTGGTCAGGGCGAACACCGGCACCGAGGAGTCGGCCAGCAGCGCCGACACCGGCCGGTGCAGGGTGGGCCGGCCCAGCATGATGACCTGCCGCGGTCGCAGCAGCGACAGCGCCAACGGGTGCAGGGGGTTGGCCGCGTGCGGGGCGGTCGGCTCGGCAACCGTGGGCAGCGCGGCCAGGTTGGGGTGCACGCCGGCACCATGACCGGCGATCACCACGGTGTCGGGGGTGAGGTCGATGTCCAGCGGCTGGTCGAACGTCACCGGCGGGGTGTGGGTCCACGGCTTGCCGTCGGGCCGGCCGGCCGGGATTTCGCCGGGGCTTTCCACCTCGGGCACCAGCGGCTCGCGCAGCGGGATGTCGAACTGCACGGGACCGGCGTTGGCGCTGCGGGCGCCGGTCGCCGCGGCGATGACACGGCAGGTGGCCGAGCGCCACTGCGCGTTCAGCGCGGCCAGTTTGTCGGGGGCGCTTTCGGCCAGGCCGAGGCTGATCGCGGCGCGCACCTGGGTGCCGAAGTAGCCCAGCTGTTCGAACGTCTGGTTGGCGCCGGTACCAAGCAGCTCATAGGGCCGGTTGGCGCTGAGCACGATCAGCGGCACGCGCGCGTAGTTGGCCTCGACGACGGCGGGGCCCATGTTGGCCACCGCGGTGCCCGAGGTCATCGCCACGCACACCGGCGCGCGCTCGGCGACGGCCAAGCCGATGGCCAGATAACCGGCGGTGCGCTCGTCGATGCGCACATGCAGGCGCAGGCGGCCGGTCCGGTCGGCGTCGGAGAGCGCGAAGGCCAGCGGGGCGTTACGTGAGCCCGGGCACAGCACGACGTCGCGGACGCCGCCGCGAATCAATTCGTCGACGACGACCCGAGCCTGAGCCGTCGATGGGTTCACCACTACAGCGTGTCATAGGGCCCATGCCCGCCCGACAATATGTCCACCCATATGTCCGCCCAACAATGCGCCAACGATGCGGACCGACCTCAGACCAGCGTGCCGGCGAAGAAGTCCAGCATCGCGGTGTTGACGGTGTCCGGGCGCTCCAGGAACCCGAGGTGACCGGTGTGTCCGATCTGCACGTAGCGCCCATACGGCAGCGCATCGGCGACCTCGCGGCCCAGCGCAGCCGGGGTGAGCAGGTCGTCGGCGAACCCGATCACCAGCACCTGGGTCGGGATGGACCGGTAGGCGGGCAGCCGGTTCTCCTTGGGGTAGACCTCCAGCTGAGCGCGCAGTCCCGGGGTGCGTTTGATCGGGAACGCGGTGAACATCTCCATCCAGTCCCCGATGGCCTTCTCATCGTTGATGGTCTTGGGCGAGAAGTTCTCCAGCACACGCACTTTCGCGGCATACGCCGGCGGAAGCTGAATTTCGGCCTTGGTCAGTTCGACGTCGGCGGCCCGGAAGGAGCGCCGGGTTCGGTCCAGCCGCCCGCGGGTGCCCATCAGCACAGCCTGGCTGACCAGGTCGGGCCGGGTCAGCAACAGCTCCTGGGCGATGTAGGCACCCATCGACATCGCCACTAGCCGAGTCGGACCGCCTACGACCTGCTCGATGAGGTCGGCGGTGTCCTCGACCATCTGCTCGGTGGTGAAGCCGCCGGCGTTCTCGGTGGCCCCGATGCCACGGTTGTCGAACGTGATGCAGCGATAGCCGGCAGCCAGGAACGCCGGGACCTGGTGGATGTGCCAGGTACGGCCGGCCCCGCCGGTGCCGGCGATGAACAGCACCGGATCCCCGGAGCCTTTGTCCTCGTAGGCCAGGTTGATCACCTCGCAGAGGCTACGCGCCCCGGATGGTGGCTGCTCCGCGACCAGTCCTGTCACATTCTGCTGGAAATCGGCAAGGATGACGGGTATGGCCAAGAATATCGGCATCGTGCTGTTCGACGACGTGGAAGAACTGGATGCGATCGGCCCCTGGGAGGTGCTGTCCGCCTGGGTACTCCGCTTTCCCGACGACGGTTACGCCGTCTCATGCCTGTCCCGATCCGGCGGTCTGGTCCGGTGCGCCAAGGGCTTGGTGGTGCAGGCGCACCACTCGTTCGCCGACGCCCCACCGCTCGACGTGCTGCTGCACCCGGGCGGCCAGGGCGTGCGCCCCCGGTTGCAGGACGACGAATGGCTGGAATGGGTTCGCCGTCAAGGCGACACCGTGCCGTTGATGACCAGCGTGTGCACCGGCTCGCTGGTGTACGCCACCGCCGGACTGCTATCGCACCGCCCCGCCACCACCCACTGGGCCTCGCTGGACTGGCTGGCCACGATCGATCCGACCATTGATGTCCGGCGCGAGGAGCGGTTCGTCGACGACGGCGACATGATCACCGCCGCAGGGGTCTCGGCGGGAATCGACATGGCACTGCACCTGGTCGCCCGGCTCGCCGGTGTCGAACGCGCGCGCGAGGTCCGCCGCTACATCCAATACGATCCTGCGCCGCCCATTTAGCACGGCATCACGCTGCCCTCCTTCGCTCACCGCGGTCGCTGACCTGACGTGCGACGCTGCGCGAGCAGTTCTGGGCGGGACTCGAGCGGCAGATCAACTGATCATTTCAGCGCATGCCGAGCAACCCGAAGAACCGCCTGATCAGTTCGATCAGCGACCGCATCGGGCTGCGCACACCGTGCACAGTCGGGGAAGCCACGTCGACCAGACCCCCTACGTGTTCCGTCGCGCCGTAGCCGGCCTTCTGCACAACGGCGCAGAGATCAGCGACCGAGACACCGTCGTCGGCATCGATGGTGGCGACCTTGCTTGCGAGGTCCACCGATGCGACGACCCCGTCGACCCGATTGAGGCGCTTCGCGACGCGCGAGGAACACATTCCGCACGTCATCCCTGTCACATCGAGCTGGATCCGTCGAACACCGGATGCGGCGTCCTGGTCGGTGGTCGTGTCCGTCATTGCGATTCCTCACTGATCAAGGCGTGGGCCGCCATCCGGTATGCGTACTCGGCAGTCAGGATGTCCCTGAGCGGCTCCGGGGTCGTCGCGAGTTCGACGACGGATTCGGTGCCGAGCTCAACGGTCGGGAAGTCGGCCAGATACTCGGAATAGGTGCGGGTGCCCAACCGCATGCCCAGCGTCATCCAGGCATCGATGGCCGCCCATCTGTGCGGGTTTCGCCGTGCCCAATCGCTATGGTCCAGCAGTTCCTTCCAGTCTGCTGCGGCGAGTTCATCCCGACCGTACTCAGTGAGGAACTCCGCATAGGTCACGGACTGCCCCCGCACCACGGTGATTCCGCACCCCAGCTGAGCCGGGCCGCCGGCCTCTGGCAGTAGCCCCAGGACCGCAGCGCCGACCGCCCGGCCCGTGGTGACCTCTTCGGTCAATGTGATTGCCGGATAGGCACGCAACGCAACGCAGGCGTCCGCGACCGCCGTCAGGATGTCGGCGGAATCGGCCATCTGTTCCGGTTGGCCCAGTACCCGCGGCAGCCGCACGATCGTGAAGTCGAGCTCTGCCGGCGAGCGGGCCACCACCAGCTCCGCCACTGCCTTGGACGCGGCATAGGGGTAGACCCCGCCCCGGGGGTCAGTGACTCGTGATTCGGTCACGTCACTGTTGACGACGAACGTCGACAGGTGCACGAACCTCGTTCCGTGACTTGCGCATGCCTGTGCGGTCGCTTCGACGAGGTCCACGTTGGCGATTCGGAGATCACCGTAGGGCACGAGAACATTGGTATTGCCGATGCAGTTCACCACTGTTGCGGCATCCGTGTCGCGCAGCAGGCGGTCCAATTCAGCCCTGCCGAAACCACTCGACATGACCTCGATGCGCACCCCGGCCGTGTCGCGAAGCGCGATCCAGGGATCCCTTTCGGGCAGCGTCGATCTCGTGACCACCACGACATCGGCCGGTAACGTTCCGGACCGCCTGGAGTCCAAGACCGCCTCGGCGAAGCCCGTCCCGAGAATTCCCGATCCACCGAGCACGACGATCGGCCCGGCACGGTGACCTGTCGGGCATCGGTAGTCTCCTTGCCCGTCTCCCGGACGCTGTTGAGGCAACCTCGCGAGGTCGTGCTCGATCTCGGCAGCGGTTGCGTGATCCGTCCAGGTGAACGCGGTCCGCGTATCGTCGACGAGGTTAGCCGCGGTGTCGGCACTGATCAGATCCAAGATCGACAATTGCCGAGCCAGATATGCCCGCGTGTCGGGCAAGATCTTGATGAGATCCAGCGAGCCGACCCCTTCGTCCAGCAGCGACGAATCCGGCCGGATTGCCCGACCGAGCTGACCGCTCCACAGCTGGGCCAGCCCGAGCGCCCGCGGATCGACACCGTGATCGCCGCGCGCAGCATCGGCGAAGAGTGTCGCTGCCTGGAGCCCGTCACTGTCGATCTTGCCGTTGGGCTTCCGCGGGATGCTCACTGCACCCATTACCGCGAACGAGGGCACGCCCATACCGCCCAGGATCGCCCTGATCCGTGTCGCAACGGCGACATCCTCGATGCCGGATCGGGTCCGGTGGGTCTCGAACCAGACTCCGAGGCCCCCGTTATGCCGTTCGACGGCCACGTCGGTGACACCGGATTCCGCACCCACCCGTTTGGCGATCTCGGCGGTGTCCACCCGTCTGCCGGCGATCTTGACAATGGCGTCCCGGCGACCGGCGAGCACCGGAGCGCCGTCGCCGTCGAGGAATACCCGATCGGCTGTCGCGAAAGCGCGGCGCGGCCCTGCGGTCCCGACGGTCACGACGCCAAAGTTCGGGCTGTCCGTGCCCAGGTACCCGGCTGCGACCAGATCTCCGGCGATGACGACTTCGCCGAAAGCGACGAAGACGGTGTCGGGGACCATCGGCCGACCCAGCCGCAATCGGGCGCCCGGATCGGTGACGGTTCCGCCCGAGACGATCGGCAGGTAGGTGGCCACGACCGTCGCTTCGGTCGGACCGTAGGTCGAGATCAGCGAAATTTCCTGGGAACCAACCGAATCAACCCATCTGTCGACCGCCCCGGACCGGATGGCCTCACCGCCAACGATGACCTGCCGGAGCCGAGAGCGCCGAATATCGGCGATCGCCTGCGAGTCGTCGGATAACAGGTGCCAGACCGCGGTCGGTAGATCGACGACGGTTACCTCCCTGGCGACGATATCGCGGGCAAGACCGGCTAGATCACCGCTCTGCATGGCGGCGGAGCGGACCAGCCGCGCCCCGCAGAGCGCGCTGGCGAAGACCTCCTCGACAGAGATGTCCGACGTCAACGGTGCGCTCTGCAGGACGGTGTCGTCGGGTCCCCATCCGTAGGCGGTTCTGACCGCCGCGCAGAACAGCGCCAACGCGCCATGGGTTACCGGAACGAGTTTGGGCGGGCCGGTCGAGCCCGATGTCGGCATGACGTAGGCGGCCTTGGCGGCGAGCTGCGGGTCGCGGGCCACCGCATCGAGGCGCCGAGCAACCAGCTCCTGCGACTCACCGTCGAGATCCTCCGCAGGTGTCCACGCGGCGACGTCGATCTTGTGTACCGCGATGTTATCGACCTGGGCAGCAATCGATTCCGCCCTGGCGGGAATCTGATCGGCGGCATCGCAGGCACTGTAGCCACAGCCGGCGAGGTGGACGGCGATCAGCAGATCCACGGTCCTGTCGCTGCCGTCGTCGGTGAAGACCAGGACATCGCCCGGCGCCACGCCGTTCCGGAGCAACCATACAATCCACCCGTCGACGTGCTGACGGCGTCGCAGACGTCCGACGACGGTGCCGCTGGTATCCACGAACCAGGCCGGCGGTGCGGGCCGTGGCGCCAGGGGGATAGTTGGATCGACGCGATAGCGTGCGCCGTCGGGATCGATCCCGAACCACTCGTCGACGATCGTCGCGATCGGTTGGTGCCATGCCGTCGGCATCGCCTCCAGTGCCGCGGCGATCCGGTTCGCGAATCCCCGTGCAGGCGTCGGCCGATCGGCGCGGTCCCAGATGGCGATGTCGAGGAATCGTTGTTGCTCGTCGAGGACACCGGCCACCGCCGTGCTCTCCACTGGGCCGATCGCCGTCGTCACCGGTATTTCGCTGAGGTGCGGACGTAAGGAGAGCGCACACGGCTCCCGCAAGAAGTTGAGTGTCAGCGCTTCGACGTGGGTGGCCCGATTGATCGCGAGATACATCCGGCGGTAGTGCTCTTCCCGCAGCCACTTTCGGCGAATCGCTCGCACGTAGCCGCGGTCGAGGTTGCGCACAACATCCTGTACGGAGGCGAACGGGGCGAACCGCGCCGGCTGTGCCACCGAGTTGACCAGACAGGTGGCGACGTCGAGATCCGGTTCTCCGAACCTGTTGTCGGCCGCATGGATCAGCAGGCTCACCGTGCTCTGCCGAACGCTCGCGTCGACCGCGACGACGGCCGCGGCCACCAGCACATTGAGCGGGACCCGCTCGGCCTCACCCAGGGCGACGAGCGCATCGTAGACCGGGCCGTCGATGCGCACCGATTCCCTCAGCACGCCCCGGGCCGCGGTTCCCGGCGCCTCTCCCGAAATCTGGCCGTATCCGCCGTGCAGGGCGTCCTCGGACAACTCCCCCTGCACGCCTGCGGTGAGGCGGCGATGCGCCTCGGACACCTTGTCCGCCTCACGCCGGTGCGCCGCCGCGAGCCGAGCCAAACCGGCTTTGACACAGGGCATATCGGGGAGTTGCGCGGCCGACAGATACTCCCCCAGATCGGCCTCGATAATTCCCGTCGCGCCGCCGTCGAGCAGGATGTGGTGAGTGAACGCATCCAGGCCGCAGACATTCCCGCTGGCGTCGGTGTGCACGACATAGCGAACCAGTGGCGTGCCCAGGATGCTGCGCACCCACGCGTGCTGCAGTACGTCGGCGCCGTCGCCGGAACCGCCGCGACCGTGGTGGTGCGCGGCAACGATGTCCTCGGCCGACAGCTGCCGAACAAGGTCGGGATAGTCGCCGTCCGCGGGGGCGGCCAGGACGCACAGCTGAATGGGGTTCTTCCGTATCGTCGCCGTCAGCGCGGCCATGAGTGCCGGCAGCGCCAGCGGCCGGAGCCGGTAGCGACGGGCCACCAGATAGAGCGCCGGGTCGCTGTCCTGCAACACCCCGTTGTAGATGTTCTGCTGGGAGCGGGACAGTGCAATCGCGTCGGGCTGGGTCGGGCCGGGCGAGGTCACTGAGGGGAGCCCAACACCTGGACCCACGCCGCCACGGTGAGCCTGCCCGCCAGTCGGGTTGGCAGGTCGGACTCCCGGTCCACCCCGAGTTGCTTCATCAGCAGCACAAATCGCACCGAGTCCAAACCGAGGTCTCTCAGGTCGGTCGCGTCCCCGTCGACGAAGTCCTCCTCGGCGACATACAGCACGTCGCAGATGGCCTCGATGATCCGGTGCCGCAACGGCTCAGCCACGCGCGTCCGTTCCGGACCGGTCGGCGGTCACGACCGATGCCGCCAGTGACGCCCGCATGACCTTGCCGGTCTGTGTTCGAGGGATGGTGGCGACGATGACGATTGTCGACGGTCTCGCCATCGCTTCCGCCTCGCGCCGGAAGGAGGCCGCGACGGCTTGTTTGAGCTTGCGCGCCGCGGGGTCGTCGAGCGCCGTCGACGGGACCACTGCCAGGCCGACGAGTGCCCCGAACTCGGCGTCGGGAATCTCGTAACAGGCCGCTTCGCGAACACCCGGGACACTCTCGGCGATGCGGTCGACGTCGTCGGGCGCAACGTTGACGCCACCGGAGATGATCATCTCCGCCGAACGGCCCTTGATGTAGAAAAACCCGTCCTCGCCGAGTTCCAGAAGGTCGCCGGTGTTCACCCACCCGTCGACCAGGACCTCTTGGGTGCGTGCGGGGTTGTTCCAGTACCCCAGCATGTTCGCCGGAGATTTGATCCACAGTGTCCCGGACGTTGCCGACCGGGCGGTACCGGCACCGCGGGGCGGCCCGCTGCCGTCGGCGTCGAGATGGACTTTCACCCCGGGGTACGGACGTCCGACCGCGCCGGCCTCGATCTTGGCGATCGAGCCGTCCGCCGTCGGTAGGCACAATGCGGTGCAACCCGTCTCGCTCAGACCGTAAACCTGCGCGGTCTTGATACCGGCCGACTCCATGAACCGCACGTCGGTCGCGATTGCTCGGGACCCGCCGTAGCCCACCATCCGCAACGAGGGAACGCTGGCGCCGGTCGTCGTCAGTTCGGATACCAGTCGCGAAAGAAGTGTTGGCACAACGCATGTCGTGGCAACCCGGTGTTCGGTGAGAATGTCCAGGAGCGACGCGCCGGCCTCGCCGCCGGTAACGCATCGGCCACCCCGCATCAGGCAGGTGATGATCCACCAAAGCCCGCCGATGTGCGTCGCGGGCAGCGGCGAGTACGTCGTCTCCCCCGCCACCCAGTCGACCCAGTCCAATCCTTCCTCCCGCAGGATGTCCTGTACGGCGAAGAAGGTGCGGTTGGCTAGCAGCACCGCCTTTGGCTCACCCGTCGTTCCGCTGGTGAAAATCATCGCCAGCGGATCATCGGCGCCGACATCCGGGGAAACGAGGGAGTTCTCGTCGTCCTCGAATGGGACCGTTGCGCTTCGTCCGGCGTGCGCCTGCACGATGATCGCGGGCAGCGCGCCGAGGGCTCCCGATATCTGCACAGGGGGCGTCTGCACGGGCTGGGATGCACCGGCCTGCGGGATGAGAATCGCTACGGGGTCGGTGATCTGGGCGAATCGTTCGAGCGTGGCCGCCGGCAGACGGCTGTCGGCCAGCACCGCGATCGCACCGATTTTCGCGCAGGCCAGCACCGCCAGGTAAGTCTCGGGGCCATTGTCCGACAGCACGACCACCCGATTTCCTCGCGAAACCCCGTGCGCGACCAGTTCAGTGGATAGCCCGTTGATCTCGGCGACGAGATCGCGGTACCGCAGCGTGCTCGTTCCGTCGCAGCGCTGCAATGCCACGGCATCGGGGAACTGGCGCGCCTGCCCGATGATGCGGTCCAGGACGGTCAGTGGGAGTGGTGACATCGTAGGTGACTGCTTTCTGCCCGGCGCACTACGGAATGTTCAAGGCGGCCAGCTCCACCTCACCCGAGGCGGCGCCACCGTCTGCATCCCAGAACTCGATAGAGCACGGGACCTTCAGATAACGCCAGCGGCGGTCCACGACCTCGAAGTCCTTACAGATCAGCCGGGCCGAGAATCGGTGGGCGTTGATCGGTCGCCGGAATCGCGAGGAGGTGGTCTTGATCAACATGCTGGGGAGTTGGTGGTCGAAGTAGTCCTCGATCGACCAGCCCACCAACGGCGGGATCTCCTCGTTGAGGACGGCGGGGGCGAAGGCACTGTAGGCGAGCTGGTTGAAGCACAGCAGCATCTCGACCGCGTTGAAGTGCCCGGTGCTCCGTATGTAAGCGGGTTCGTCGATGCTGAAGTTGCCCACCGCATACACCGAGTCTTCGGTTGCCCGGTACTCGGCGTCAATCAGGTAGCGACACCCCTTGTAGGCGTAGGGCTCCAGGACCCGGACCAGAAGATCCTCGGGAATGGGGCTGGTGCTGATGAGGTCGTCCCGGACCGGTGTCAGGTCGGCGGTGCTCATGCGGCATATCCCGGTGTTTCCAGGCCGTCGAGCATGGTCAGCCGATATGTCGTCAGAGTGCCCGAGGCGGTGCCGTGCTTCGCGCGGTGCATCAGAACTCGGTTGTCCCACAACACGATGTCGCCGACCTCGTAGTGCTGGGTGTGGATGAACGGGGACGCCAATTCGGGATCGAGCTGTCCCGTCGCCGTCATGAGCTCGTGCAGGATCCCCGGATCGAGCAGCTCGCCGTCGGCGTCCTCGATCTTCGTGGTGCCCGACGCACAGATGTACAGAATCTCTTCGCCGGTATCGGGATGGCGTATTACCGTGGGCCACTTTATCGGTGGCGTCGTCTTGGTGATCTCGTCCCATACCTCGCCGATCGGCCGGTAGACGTCGGCCGGCCGGATCTTGATGTGACGCCGGGGGTCATGGGTGCTGAAGGTGCCCCGGACCGGATCCTGCTTCGTGGCGGGCAGCGACTCCCAGACCCTGTTCAGATCGATGAAGTAGGTACCCCGGTCATGGCTGGGCACCGCGAGCGGAAGGACCATCGAGAACGCAAAGGGCTCGGGCATGAACATGTAGTCGATGTGCCAGAACGCGCCGGTTTTCGGGACGCCACGGCCCTCCTCGGTCGAGGACACGAAGATCTCCGGGTGCTCCTCGTGGTGATACATCGGCTCGTAGTACGGAACGATGTCGCCGATGATGTTGCCGAGTTGGATGAACTCCTCGGCAGAGGGGTGCACATCTTTGAGGACGACGAGCTTGTTCTGGTAGACGACCTCCCGGATCTCGTCCCTGGTGATGTCGTCCAAGTTCTTTGGGTCGATCCCGGTGATCTGCGCACCAAGGCCCGAGCCCTTCACGTTGAGTGTCATCTGATCTCTCATCTCATTCGTCTGCCCGACGCGCGATCTGGCGTTCGGTCTCGTGGCAAAGCCGCGAGAAAGTGCTCATTCCCACTTCTGCGGTCCGGGGTCGTCGGCTGCCCAACCGGCGGGGAGCAAGGGGACCGTGGTGTTACCACCGTCGCTGGATAGTTGAGCCAGGCCGCCGGCAGTGGCACCGGCTCTGGCCGCCGTGCCGGCGAAGCCGAGTGACCCGGCCCCCTGACTGCTTGCAGTCACCGGATTTGGCCCGGTGTCGCCGGCGGTGTCGGCATCCATCGTGGCCGGTGTCTCGAGAAACTCGTGGCGGTACCCGCGCGAGCGGGCACGGGCCTTGCCGCTCTGCCGCCCACGCCCGCGGGCAGCCGCCGCAGACCGGGCGGCGGCGACGGCGGCGACCGCCTCGCTCATCGAATCAGCGCCCTTTGTACCGGCTTTGGGCCCGGCGCCCACGGCGGGCGGCGGGAACGCAGGGATCAGGTAGCTGATCGTGGGCGCGGACGCAGGGCTGGCGGCGGGCGCCGAGGCGGGCGCGTTCGCCGATGGGCTGGGCGCCGGCGGGCTGGCGGTTGGGGCCACCGACGGAGCCAGCGCTACCCCGGCGCCCAGCTCCGTCCCGGTCCTCTGTCCGGCGTTGCTGTCGGCCGCAGTGGGGAGGAACTCGACTGCGGGGTCGTCGTTCAACAGCAAGGCCAGGGCGCTCAGGGCGCTCAGGGCGCTCAACGCAGGCAGGAAGAAGGGCAGGAGCAGCAGACCATAGGAGGCGTAATACGGGATCCAGAGGATCTCGTAGAGAGCCGCCGCAATGGCGGTGAGGAACAACGCTGCCGCCGGACTGAACCCGAGACGCTCGAAGAACGCCAGAAAATACTTGTACGGGTCGGCAATGAAATCCGAGATGTCCTTGATGAGCTGACTGATCCAGCTCGACACGTTGCCCGCGGTACTCGCCGCTTCCCCGCCGGGGGCGAGAATGAAGGGTGCCGGCTCCGCGGGCGGAATGGCCGCGGTCACGGCCTCGGTGATCGCTTGGTAGACGACCATCGTCTCGGCAGCCTGAATCCACATGCGGACGTAGTCGGCTTCGTTGACGGCAATGGGGATCGTATTGATACCGAAGAAGTTTGTGCCGACGAGCACACCATGAGCGATGTGGTTGGCGGCCAGTTCGGCCGGACTGGGCATGGCCGCCAAGGCAGTGCCGTACGCCGCGGCGATCGTGTCGTGGGCGCCGGCGGTAGCCGCACTGCCGGCAGCCGCCCGTTCGAGCCAGGCCAGATATGGAACGTGAGCAGCCACGTACTGTTCAGCGCTTGGCCCCTGCCAGCTGGTCGTCTGCACGTCGGCGAGCAAGCTGCTCAGTTCCGTCGCGGCGTCGGCGTAGGCCACACTCAGTTGCTGCCACTGCGCGGCGGCGGCAAGCAGCGATCCCGGTCCCGGGCCGGCAGTCAGCAGCGCTGAGTGCACCTCGGGCGGAACAGCCATCCAGACCGGGGCCGTCACGGGTCCACCTCCTAGGCCGTCCACTGGTATGAACGCAGCGTTCAACGCGCGCCGGTTCACGTGCTGTCACACTGATTCCGGTCGGGTAGTCGGGTGTGGCGGGCGAAAAGTTCCCGGCCATTTCCACAGCAGCGCACATCGAGGGCGCTAGTACGGTGAGAGCCATGCCAGTCATCGACGCCCGCCATCTCGACGGGGTATCCGAAACGGCTTTGCTCACCCTGTACCAGCGCGCATCCGAGGCGGCCCGGCCGGACGGCATTCTCGAGGATCCGATGGCCATCGCACTGCGCGATCAGCTCGGGTACGACTTCGACCACTTCGGCCGAACCCACCAAGCCACCGCGCTGCGCGCCCTGGCGTTCGACAACGCGTGCCAGCAGTTTCTGGCGGCACATCCGCGTGCCACCATAGTTGCCCTCGCGGAGGGATTGCAGACCAGCTTCTGGCGGATCGACAACGGTGAGATGAACTGGCTCTCAGTTGATCTGGCACCGGTTGTCGAACTTCGCCGGCGGCTGCTGCCGACGTCGGATCGGCTGCGGCACTGCGCCCAGTCCGTGCTCGACCACTCCTGGATGGATGCGGTCGAGGACACCGACGGGGTGCTGATCACCGCCGAGGGCCTGTTCCAATACCTCGACCGAGACTCGGTGCTCGCCCTGATCACGGCGTGCGCGGCCCGGTTTCCCGGCAACCAGCTGGTATTCGACAGCATCCCGCGGTTCCTGAGCAGCTACTCCCGCCGACGCGGGATCAAGCTGAGCGAGCACTACACCGCACCTCCGATGCCGTTCTGGTTCACCGCCGACGACTATCACGAATTGCAGACCCTGCCGGGCATCGGCTCGGTACGCGAACTGCCGCTACCGCCGGGACGTGGCAGAGTCCTGCGGCGGGTCGGGTCCCTGGCCTACCGGTCGGCCGCGTTGGCACGGTTTCGCGCCCCGACCAATCTCGTCGAATTCGGCTGATTGTCAGGTACTTTCGGCCATGGTTCTGGAACCGGCCGGGCCCGCACCACACGCGGCCACCAGAACCACTTGCCCAGTAAAGCGGCGATCGCCGGCGTCATGAATGCCCGAATCACCAACGTGTCGAACAGTAGGCCCAGGGCGATCGTCGTGCCGATTTGGGCGACCACCTTCAGCTCGCTGACCGCCATCGACATCATCGTGAAGGCGAAGACCAGGCCGGCCGATGTGACCACCGAACCCGTCCCGCCCATGGCCCGGATGATGCCGGTGTTCAGCCCGGCACGGACTTCCTCTTTGAAACGCGCGACAAGCAGCAGGTTGTAGTCCGCGCCGACGGCGAGAAGGATGATCAGTGACATCGCCATCACCATGAAGTGCAACTCGATGCCGATGAGGTACTGCCACAGCAGCATGGACAGGCCGAAAGACGTCCCGAGCGATACCACCACCGTGCCGACGATCACCGTGGCGGCCACCGCGCTGCGGGTGATGGCCAGCATGATGACGAAAATCAATGACAGCGCGGCGATTCCGGCGATGAGAAGGTCATAGTTGTTACCCTCTTGCATATCTTTGAACACCGAGGTGGTGCCCCCGACATAGATGGCCGAACCTTCCAGCGGCGTGGCCTTCATCGCCTGCTTGGCTGCTCGCTTGATGGTGTCGATGTGTTTGATCCCGTCGGGAGTGAGGGGATCGCCTTCGTGCGTGACGATGAACCGCACCGCGTGACCGTCCGGGGAGAGGAAAATCTTCATCCCCCTCTTGAGTTCGTCGTTGTCGAACGCCTCCGGGGGCAGGTAGAACGAGTCGTCGTTGCGTGATTCGTTGAACGCCTGCCCCATGGCCGCCTGAGTGTTCTGCATGGCCGCCAGCTGTTTCAACAGTCCGTCCTGGGTGGCGTACATCGTCAGCAACATCGTCTTCATGCGCGTCAGCGTCTCGATCTGGGCGGGCAGCTGCTGGACGAACCTCGGCATGAGGGCGTCGATGCGATCAAGTCCGGGCAGCAGAGCGGCGATATCGTCGGTCAGGGTGTCGGTACCGTCGAGGGCGTCGAACATGGACCGCAGTGCTGCACATGCCGGGATGTCGTAACAGTGCGGTTCCCAGTACAGGTAGTTGCGCACCGGCCGGAACGTGTCATCGAAATCGGCGATACGATCCCGCAATTCCTTGACGTCGGCCGCCATCGTGTTGGTCTTTCCGACCATATCGTGAGTGGTAGTACTCATCTCGGTCATCAACGCCTGCATTCGCGTCAGGGCGTCGATGCTGTTCTGCATCAGGTCGGCCTGCTCGAGAACGTCCTTCATCCGGTCCTGGAGATAGCTCTGGTTCAGCGCCTGGACGTTTCCTTGCAGGCTCAGCTGCGCGGGGATCGTGCTGAACTTCAGCGGCATTCCGTCGGGGCGGGTGATCGACTGCACCCGGCTGATGCCGTCCTGACTGGTGATGTTCCTGGCGATCTTGTCGATCACCAGGAAATCGGCGGGGTTGCGCAGGTCGCGGTCCGTCTCGATCAACAGCACTTCCGGATTCAGGCGCGCGCTGGAGAAGTGCCGCTCCGCGGCAGCGTAGCCCGCAGTGGAGGGCAGATCCGTTGGCAGGTAGCGACGTTCGTTGTAGTTGGTGCGATATCCCAGCAGCGTGAGCAGACCGATCAGTGCGACCACGCTGGTTGCCACCAGAACCGGACCTGGCCACCGGACAATCAGGGCACCGACCTTGCGCCAGCCGCGAATCCGCATGGCGCGTTTGGGTTCCAGTCGCCCCCGGCGACTGGCGACAGTGACCACTGCCGGCCCCAGCGTGAGCGCCGCCAGGACCGCGACCAGCATGCCACTCGCCAAGGGGACGCCCAGGGTCTGGAAGTACGGCAGCCGGGTGAAGTGCAGGCACAGCGTCGCACCGGCGATCGTCGAACCGGATGCGAGGATGACGTGGGCGGTGCCACCGAACATCGTGTAGTACGCCGATTCCGGGTCGGCACCGCTGGCCCGAGCTTCCTGGTAGCGACCGACCAGGAAGATCGCGTAGTCGGTGGAGGCCGCGATGGCGAGGGTGACGAGCAGGTTCGTGACGAAAGTGGTCAGCCCGACGAGGTTGGCGTAGGCCAGGGTGGCCACGACCCCACGCGCCGCCGCCAACTCCACCAGCACCATCGCCAGGACGATCAGCACGGTTCCGACCGAGCGATAGACCAGCAGCAGCATCGCGGTGATGACAACGAAGGTGAGGCCAACGATGACCACGGCGCTGCGGTCACCGGCGGCCTGCTCGTCAGCCGCCAATGCGGCCGGTCCGGTTACGTAGGCCTCCACCCCCGGCGGAGTAGGGACCTGCCCGACGATGTCTCTGACTGCCGTGATCGACGCGTTGGCGGCAGTCTCACCCTGGTTGCCGACCAGATACACCTGCGCATAGGCGGCTTTGCCGTCGTTGCTCTGCGCACCAGCGGAAGTCAGCGGATCGCCCCAGAAATCCTGGACGTGCTCGACATGACGCTTGTCCGCCTGGAGCCGACCGACGACCGAGTCGTAGTAGCGATGCGCGTCGGCGCCGAGGGGCTGCTGACCTTCCAGCACGATCATGGCCGAGCTGTCGGAGGTGTATTCGCCGAAGATCTGACCAACGCGCTTCATGGCGATGACCGACGGAGCGAAGTCCGGGGTCATCTGCACCGAGCGCATCGCGCCGACGGCCTCCAGTTGCGGGACGGCCGTGTTCAGGGCGGCAACCGCGACGACCCACCCGAGAATTATCGGGATGGCAAGGCGCCGAATCCAGGTCGCCAGGGCGGACCGTTTCGGTTCCGGCGCGGCGTCACCGCTCATGACGGCACCGCGACACCATCGGCGCTCCAGTGCGCCAACGCCGGCCCGGTCACCGGGCACACCTCGGCATCGAGCGGTGTCGTCGACTCCGGAGCCAGCGCGCGCAGCGCCGCCCACTGCGTACCGGCCCGCACGACCAGCCCGTCCAGCGGCGCCTTCGACCCGGGCAGCGCTTCGGTACGGATCGCACACGCCGCGGCCAGGCCACCCCCGCTCACCTCGATCGCGGTCCACAGCTCGTCGAATCCTTCTGACCACAGCGCGGTCAGCGTCTCGGGCAGTGTGTCAACGGCGATGCTGTAGGCCGCTACGAAGCCCGAAGAACCGTCGGCGACCGCGCGCCAGTGTTCCCGAGCCTGCGACCCCAACAGGTCCGGGACGGCGAGGTCGGTTCCGGTGACCGCCCAGCCCCGCTCACGGAGCTCGTCGGCAAGCCGACGAGCGGTGAGATCGGCCGTCCGCCGCAGCGGAATCTTCGTCGACCGCGCCTGTAGCGCAGGCAAATTCGCCGCCACCGACATGGTCAACCCGATCCAGGTGGTCCGTCCGGCCGGGGTGTCGCGGCTGGTGACACGTACGGCGTCGCAACGCAGACCGTAGCGGTCGAGGTAGCCGGCGATCAGGTCGAAGGGCACCCCGCGGTGGCCGCCGTCGATCACCCGCAGCACCGCCGTCGTGCGGGCGTCGGTACCCGTCAGCGTCACCGCCGGAGGAACACCACATTCGAGACGGCGACGGCCGAACAGCAGCCCGAACCTGCGGCGCACAATCGTCGTCAGATGCAGCCCGCGCCACCACCCGAACAGCAGCGCCATCACACCAACAGCCACGCCCAGCGCCCAGCGTTCGGGAACCGTACGCCACGGGTAGCCGATCACTGCGGGAGCTACGGCCAACAACGCCAACGTCACTCGACCGGTCCCCGGCACCACGATGCTCACTTCCGCTGTTCCTTCCGTCGGTGCGCGGCGAACGCGACCACCACGGCCAGCGCCAGGGCGGCCGTTCCAGCGAACGCGACCGTGCGTGGCGTGTGGTCGGGATCCGGCGGCTCCGGCGGGGCCGCAATCCGGAGCGGGCCGGACCCGGACTGTTCCGATCGCGGTCCGGGCAGCTCCCAGGTGAGCGCCGCGACCGGATCAACGGTGCCGGCGCCCACCAGATTGGACGGTTCCCGCGCGCCGTTGTGCGCCGTCGCCTGCAGCCGGTGGATGACCTGCGCGGCGGGCATGTCCGGAAAACGGCTGCGTACCAGCGCCGCGACACCGGACACGTAGGCGGCGGCATAGCCGGTGCCGCTCAACGCCACCCACGTCCCCCGCGCCCCGGGAAAGCCGTTGGCCAGGCCCGCACCGGACTTGTTGGCCACCGATACGACGTCCTCTCCCGGCGCCGCGATGCCCAGCCACGGCCCGCTCATGGTGAACGCGGACGGCTCACCGGTAGATGTCAGCGCCCCGACCGACAGCACATAGGGCTGCCACCACGACGGCACCGAGATCGACGTCGCCCCAGCCCAATTGCGCGGATCGCTGCGGTCCGCCGACGGGCCGAGCGGGTTCGGGTGGCAGTCGGAACCGCCGGAGATCTGTGCGGGGCCGATGTCCCCGGCGGCGGCGACGACGACCGCGTCGCGGTCCACGGCCGCATAGCGCAAGGCAGCACCCAAGGTCTGCTGGTCGATCCCGCTGTCGGCCCGCGGACAGCTGCCGACCGAGATGTTGATGACCCGGGCGCCCAGATCCGCGGCGTGGACGACGGCCCGCGCCAGCGAGGCGATATCGGCGGCGGCCCGCGCCGCCGCCGGGTCCTCACCGGTTTGACGCGGCGCGTACGCCGCCGAGGTGTGCCGGATCGACAGCAGGCGGGCCGCCGGTGCCACCCCCGAGAATGCATCAACTCCCGGTTGCCCGCCGATGATCCCCGCAACTGCGGTGCCATGTCCGTCGCAATCGGACAATCCATCGGTGTTCGCGACATAGTCGCCGCCGGGCTCGACGTTGGGCAGCCGCGGCCCTGGTGTCACACCGGTGTCGATAACGGCGACGACCTGCCCGTCACCACGAGAAAACCGCCAAGCAGCAGCGAGATTCAACATGGCGGGCGGGGCGGCGGCACCCGGCTCCGTTCCCGGCATGACGCCGGTGGTCACGCATTCCGTCCGCTGCGCCATGGGCACGGTGGGCCCGGTGCTGCCCGCTGGTGGCGCGACGGCAGTGTCGACCGAAGGCGGGTTCAGCGCCCACGCCGACGGACTCGTCGCGAGCAGCAGGCTCAGCCCCGCGGCCAGCACGCGACGCACGCCCCGGATCATCGATCGAGTACCCATCCGAACAGCCCCACGAGGTAGGCCAGAACGGGGAGCAGCGATGCGTCCACCGCGGCGGCCAGAATCCCGACGAGGCGGCGAACCGGGAGCGAATAGCTCTCCGGTGCAGCATGCTTCGGATTCGCCGACACCACGACATACGCCCCGGCCAACACCGCCAGCAAGGCGAGGGCTCCCAGCGCCGCTGGGTAGTGCCTGCCAACGACGAACAGCACAAGTAACCCCGTCGACACCAGCACGGGCTGTGCCAGCAGCCAAGCCTTGCAGGCGGCGCCGTCCCATACCCGCGCGCGCAGCACCGCGGCCACCGATGAGGCGATCACCACGTACCAGGCCCATACCCCGACCGAGCCCGGCCGGGACAGCACCGCCAGTGATCCCAGCACCGACAGCACCACCGCGCCGGCGATGAACCCGGTTTGATGCGCCTCACTGATCCGGACCCGGCGGGGCAGGTCTTCGAGCACGCTCATGGCCGGAGCCGACGGGGTGGGGTCTCCCGGCGCCGGAATGGCGGGCACTGGCAAGCGACCGCTCAGCGCCGACAACGCGGCCGCCTGGACACCTACCACGAGTGCGGTCGCCAGCAGCCCACAGCCGAGCGTCAACAGCGGAAGGTCCCAGGTCTGGGCAACCGCCGCGGCGACCGCGACCGCCCCGCCGACCACGGCCGCGCCGACGAAGAACGCGCTGCCGCGCTCAGCGGTGATCACGCAGATCAGCGACCAAGCGGTGACACCGGCCGCGGCGAGCATCACGTGGGCCGGGCCGGGATGGTCCCCGACGGCCAACGCGAGCCCGGCGGCGATGGGAACCAGTGCGGCCACCGACAGGTCCGCCGCCCAACGACCGGCACGGGGGCGCGCGAGTAGTGCGGCGAGGATCGTGGCGGCGGCCACGGCACTCACGGCATAGAGGCCGGCCACGTCTCCGGTCGTGACGCGGTGCGCGACCGCCAGCACGGTCGCGGCAAGGATCAGCGTGACGGCGGCGACGCGCGCAATCAGCCGAACATGACCGACTCCCCACGGCCGTTGGCGCGACGCAGAGAAGATGACGGCCGCGTCGGCGACATCCTCGACGATTCCCGGAGCCGGCGGTCCCAGCGCAACTGGTTGAAGCACGAGGAGATCACCGTCGACCACGCCGACGGTATCCAGACTGGCGTCCAGCGAGAAGGGTGCGCCGCCGACAGGGGCCAGGCTCAGCGGTCGCGGCGCCTTCGCGTCATCCGGGGTGCCGTCGGGGACGGCATCGATGGGCAGGAGCCGGCCGATGGCGGGCACGATCTCGCGCACCGGCAGCTGCGTCGGCAGTGCGACGTCGACGATCCGGGTCCCGGTGAGAATCGCGACCCGGACGATCGGCAGGACCGCGGTATCGGCGATCGTCCCGGATATGTCAGTCATGTAGTCGTTCTCTTTCACGTTCGCTGGGTGGTGAAGTCACGGACCGGGTGGATCGGCGAGAACCAACGACCGTCCGGCAAAGCAGCAGTGAGGTTTTCGACGGCGAGGCCAACAGCCAGATCCGTCCCCGGGGCGAACACCGACACCCACTCACCGTCGAAGGCGGGCGTTGGGCTGACCACCACACGCCCGGCGCTGGTGTCCACCACGGCGATCCCGACGTCGGTGGTCACCGGCGCGGCACCGGTGTGCTGACCGGCCACCACCTCGACATACCGTCTCGGGTGCTCGAACACCGACCGCACCACGGGTCGGGCCGATGCCGGGATGCCGAGCTGATCCATCACCTCGGCGATATCCGCGCCGTCCCGCAACCGCATGTCGGCTCGGGCACCGGCTCGGGCGGGCAGGCTGAACTCGTGGAATCGTGCGGGCGGACACCCCAACAGCCCGGCGGTGACCAGGGGTGCCAGGGCGTGCGGGGTGACCCCGCTGAGGGCCGAAAAGGTGACCAGCTGCGCAGTGCGCAGCGCAACGACGGTCTGATCGCCGCGGCGGGCGACGATTCCACGAAGCATCTGCCCCGGTGCCGCACCGCGGCCCACGTAGCGCAGCTCCAACCAACGTTGCGGCCGGCAGACGATGTTGATCCATTGCCGCACATCGGGATTGATCCGGCCATTGGTCATCACGGCGAGGCGGGTGAGCTCGGCGACCTGGTGTGCGGCGAACGCGGCCCGCTGTGTCGCGTCGCGATAGGGCGTGGTGATCGCCAGCACCCAGGGAAAACTGCCCGCACCCGTCACGTCGGCGATGTACCAGGCGGATTCGACGGTGAGCTCAACCGCGTCAGGCGCGGACACACGCCCACCGCTCGTCCCTCGCCCTGGATCGGCGTCGACGTGGGCGTCGGCTCGGGCACAACCGTCCGAGCAAACCTAGCCCCACTTGGAACCTTCGGCCTGATCTCTGGCGTGCATGGCGAGCGTGTTGGCCTCATGTGTGGAGGCGATGGCGCGGTAGGCACGTACCAGCTCCTCCATCGCGGTGTTCCACTGTGCCTGCCACACCTGGTAGGTCATGCCGGTGTCACCCTGCCAAGCACCCTGCAGCGCGGCCTGTTCGGTGGCGATGTCGGCACCGACCGCCTGCAATGTTCCGGCGTAGCCGGCCATATCGGCGGCGTGGCCGAGCATGGCCGGGTAGTTGTACATGATTTGAGACATCAGACACCCCCGTAGGAGCCGGCCGCCGCGGCATCCTGCGCGACATAGGCCGCGCCGGCTTCGCCGAGATTGGCTTGCGCCAGGTCGAGCAGTGCGTTGACCTTGGCGGCAGCCTCGACGAAGCGGGCGTGGGCGGCCTGGAAAGCCGCCGACGACTCGCCCATGTGGAACGCCTGCGCACCCACCGCCTCCTGTTCGGCCTGTGCGATGGTGCTCCGCATCAGCGCCGTCTTGGCCCCGAAAGCCGATTCCGACGCGATGATCTGCGGAATGTGAGCATCAAGAAGGCTCATGTCCTCAATCTCCAATCATTGGATACAACTTGCTGTTTCGCCCGTGCTGTAGACCTCACCCGACCCCCTGCCCGGCGTAGGTGGCGGAGGCCTGCGCGTCGCCTACCGCGTAACTGGCGCCCGACTGCGCGACTCCCGCACTCGCGCGGCTCAATTCGGCTACGCCGTTGACGGCCGCGATCGCACGGCTGTTGCCTGTGGCGCTGCAACTCAGCGATGCCTGCACCGACACCGCGTCCGCCGCAGGGGGTATCACCGCCGTGATGAGCGGAGCGGCAGCGGCGTGCGCGGTGGCCAGTCGCGCCGTCAGGGCCTCGACTGCCACGCTCGCGGCTACTAACCCTTCGGGGACAACATGAAGTGTCATAACAGATTCCCCTCCTCGAAGTGAGCGCCTCCGACCCGCGAGCCGATGAGCGGATCGACGAGTTGGAGGTGCATTGGGGTGTCGGTGTCATCGAGTAGCAATCCGCGCCCGGGAACCAGTCTGGTGAATCGGTGACCGCGCACTTTGGCACTGTCCTGCGGATTTCCCGACAACATGAGCGTGGTCGCCTGCAAGTCGTTGAGCCGCCGCAGCAACGGGTTGGTCATCAGGGCGTGAGCCGAGCCGGACGCCCTGCCCGTCACGATCACCCGCAACCCGAGATCGGCCGCTTCGGACAGCAATCCGAGCAGCGGAGTCCACGGCCGCTGGCCGATATAGGGCCCCGACAGCGCCGGCCCGTCGGGGATCTGGTCGACATCGTCGACGATCAGGTAGTGCGTATGGCCGGTGTGGGTCCAATTCATCAGCTCGGCCGGTGGCAGGCCGGCGGGTGGGCGGCGCGCCTCGATGATCGCCGACAGCCCCAGCATCGCCGGGACAACCCGGTCGATGTTGGCGGTGTATTCGTTGTCCGGGAACAGCGGCTCGTCGACCAGGTGCAGTCGCCGGTCCACAACGGTGAAGGCGATGCGATCCGGACTCGAATTCTCGCGCAGGGTCCGGATCAGGTGGCGCAGCAGTGTCGTCTTGCCGGACTTGCTGTCGCCCAACACCATCACCAGGGGATGTTGCGCGAGGTGCAGCGCCACCGGGGCGAGATCTTGCTCACGCTGACCGATGACCACCCGTTCGGAGCCGAGGTAGAGCGGTGCCACCTCATCCGGAGCGAGCTCACCCGGAAGCAGGCGCACCGGCGGCGCCGCCTGTCCGGGATAGCGGGCGTTGAGCTGCGGGATCTGAGCAGGATCGGGCGTGGCGAACAGGAAATGCTCGGCCGCCATGGTCAGGCCGCGGCCTGGTTGGTCGTAGGGCACCGCCTCGGCGGGCCGGTGCAACGCGCCGCTGACGCGCACATTGCTGTCCCGCGGATCCGGCAACCGCAACTCCAGACGCAGGCCCAGCCCGTCTCGCATCGCCAGCGGCACTTCCAGCCAGTTCGGCGTCGTGATCACGACGTGAATCCCGTACGCCAGACCGGCATTCGCCAGCTCGCTGACCTTGGCCAGCAGTGGGTTACGTGGATTGAACTGGTCGGTGTTGTCGCGGCTGAAGGCATACAGGTTGTCGATCACCAGGAACACCCGGGCCCGGGTTGTACCGTGCCCGACCCGCTGCCTGTCGGACAGCAGCTTCTCGAGTTCACCGAAGGTGCGCCGGATCCGCTCGGGCTCCAGTGGCGATGCCACGCTGCCGACGTGGGCGAGCCCCGCCACCGCACTCAACTGCCCGCCGCCGTAGTCGATGCAGTAGAACGACACCTCACCGGGGCTGTGCAGAGCAGCCGCGGAGAGGATGAACGTCTGCAGCGCAGCCGATTTGCCGGACTTGGGGCCGCCGTGGATCACCATATTGCCCGCCGCGGAGGTGGCGTCGAAGATGAGCGGGTCTCGACGCATCTCGAACGGCCGGTCGATCTCGCCGAGCGGCCACCGCCCCTCGCCCGACCGGCCAGCTGCCTCGGCGAGGACATCGGCCAGTCGGATGGGCTCGTCGAGCGGTGGCAACCACAGCCGCGGCGCTCGCGGTCCGTAGGCGGCCAACTGCGCGCCGATGGTCGCGATGAGTTTCCTCGGAGCCGGAGATGACACGTCATCATCCGCGGCGGCCACGAGCACGTCCTGATCGGCCTCGACACCCGCAGCGGTGAACAGCCGTGGCCGCGGATCGGCTGGAATCGCATAGGATTTCACCCGGCGCGGCGGGACGTAGATCCCGTCGACGTAGGTGCTGCGGAACCTGATCGGCTCGGCCCCCGGGGTGGATACCAGGAACCCCACGCCCTTGTATTCCTTACCGGCCTCGATGTGGTAGGCATCCTCGACGCCGAGGATCTGCCGTGAGGCCGACGCGCTGGCAACCTTCAGCCCGATTCGGTACGACGTGTTCTTGTCGATGTCCTTGATCCTGCCCACATCCAACGTCTGTGACGCGAACAAGATGTGGATCCGGAACGAGCGCCCCTTACGCGCAACGTAATCGAACAGCTCCGCGTACTCGGGATGCTCGGCGAGCATCAGGGTGAACTCGTCGGCGACGACAAACAGTGTCGGCAGCGGGGGCAGCTCGTGCCCGGCCGCGATCGCCGCCTCGTACTCGGTGACCGAGTTGAACGCACTGCCCTGGATCCGCCGGCCCGCGTCGCGCAGGAGGATTTCGCGTCGCGCGACTTCGCCCCGCAGCGTGTCGGCGAAACGATCGGCGAGTGACTTCTTTTCCGCCATATTCGAGATCACCGCCACAACCTGGGGGAAGTCACGGAAGATATCGGCGCCGGCTTCGCCCTTGAAGTCGGCGTAGATCACGATGAGCCGGTCAGCGGAGTGCGTGGTCAACAGCGACAGCAGGATTGACATCAGCGTCTGGGACTTGCCCGAACCCGTCATGCCGATCATCAGGCCGTGCGGTCCCATGCCACCCTCGGCCTCGTCCTTGAGGTCGAAGTGCAGCGGCTCACCGGTGGCCGTGACACCGATCGGCACCCGTAGTTCCCGGTCCCGCTCGCGCCGGGCCCACAGCGCCGGCACGTCGAGCTGGGTGGCGTCGTCGATGCCGAACAACGTGGTGAACGTCGCTCCGTTCAGCGCCGCCGAGCGCAAACCGGCGTGGGTGGGATTGGAATCCCAGCGTCCCAGCCGGCGGGCCAGGTGCGTCACGTCCTCGACTGACATCCGGTCGGCACAGCCCACGTACGGCTGCCAGCCACCGTCGCCCCAGCGCTGGATGGCCGCATCGTGGACCTTGAGCACCGGCCGCTCAGGGTCCGGGTATTGCTCTCGGTGCGGTTCGACGTCGGTGAGCTGCACGACGGTGACTCCGGCCCGCCCGGCTGACAACACCGATGACGGGTCGAAACCGGGATCGTCGATGACGATCAGCAGATGGCGCAGGCCGGCACCGTTCTCACCGCCGAACGCGGGACGTCCGGCGAGTGTCGGCCCGATTCGCGCGAGGAGCTCGTCGGTGTCGGCGGTGAGGTAGCGGGCCGGGCCCGCCCCGTCGGCGACGCCTGGGATATCCACGTGTGGAAGCCATTTGAGCCAGGACCAACTCGACGACTCCAGATCAGGACTGGCCAGCCCAACCCCGAGCACACTTGGGTCGTGCCAGGTCAGGGCTTGTGCGAGCCACGCTCGCACCGCCGCGCGCACGGCGTCGGTGTCACCGACGACAGTCAGCCGGGAGGTTACCGACAGGTCGATTGCCTTCGGTGCGTCGCGCACCGTTCGCTGGACGTCGAGTAGGCCGCGAAGCGCGGTGTGCGCGACCGGTTCCAGATCCACCTCCTCAGCAGTGTCGGTGATCCTGAGTGCGGTATCCAGCGGTATGTCGTGCAGCCCGGCACGCACCACCAGGAAGTCGCGGTCATGCGGGTCCCGCTCCCATTGCCGCCGAGAGCCTGGAATAGACAGCAGAGCAACCGGATCGGGATGCGACCACTCCAGGTCGGCGCGCTGATCGGCAGCCTGCGCGCGGACGTTGTCCCGCACCGTCGACAGGTAGCGCAGATAGTCGGCGCGTTCGGCGTCGACCTCTTCGGTCCGAAGCTTGGTGTCGTTTCCGCGATACAGGGCGGTGGCAGCCAGGAGCAGGACGAAAGGAAAGAACAGGATCTGCGGGGAGATCAGCCGCATTCCGGTCGCGAACAGGGCGACGATCATGCCGACGATCAGGATCACGATCAGGAAGGGCAGCGCCCGGCGTAATAACGACGCCGGTACAGACCGCGGCAGTTCCGGCGGTGACTCGATCGTGATGGCACCCTTGCGTACCGACGGGCCGGGAAGCCGCTTACGCGCCTCGAAGATGATCCTGCTCAACGATTCTCCGCTCCGGTATAGACGGTCAGCGCGTCACCCTTGGACAAGGCTGGGCCCGGTGTGAGCAAGGTCAGCACCGACCACGGACCTGGTGTGGCCGGCGCCGTCAAGCCCAGGGCCGCGACGGTCTTGGCCAGCTCGTCCGCAGTGGCGGCCTCGATGCCGTATCGGACGCCGGTATCAGCTACCCAGAACAGTGATCCGGCCGCCGGCGCGGCCGGATCCTGGCCCACGGTCTGGACGAAATAGCCCTTGCCGACGGGGAGCACCACGCGCGAGGCGGCACCGTCGGCCGGGGGAAGGTCGACGGGGTGTGCCCCGTCGGGGATCGGCAGCTCCGCACCCGACAGCAGGGCCAATGAACTGGTCACTGCACCAGCTAGTTTGGACCATTGAGCGCAGATGACCGGGGCGGTTGCCGAGTCGACGATGGTGATCCGCTGCTCGGGATACGCTGCCGTGTCCAGCATCCGAGACACCGGCAGCCGGGTGACCTCGTCGACATTCAGTCGAGGGGGCTGCTCAAGTCCGTAGGAGTCGGTGTTGCGCAGTAGCGCCGCCAGCACCGGGGAAATCGCTTGCAGCCCATCGGGTAGCACCGCGTAGTAGGACAATGCGCCGTCGGTGCCGAACGCAGCCAGCACTCCACCCACGGGCGTGGGAACCGACGGCGCGAACCCGGGCATCGCGCCGGCGTCTGGGATGACCGGAGCTACCAGCGGCACGCCCTCGGGGATCGCGTTGAGCAGGCCCGGGGCGATCGGTCTGGCAATGGGCGCGGCCGGTAGGCCCAGGGCGTCGGTGACTGCGCGGTCGGAAAGGTCGACCCGGCTGCGCCGGCCGTCCCACAACAGCCACGTCGTCGGTGCGTCGGGTGGCCCGCCGGCGACCAACACCGCGCTGTCGTGGGGCATGGCGGTGGCGCGGGTGCCGTCCTCAACGGGCCGCCCGCTGATCACCGTGACGCCAGGTTGCCGCACACCGGTGCTGTCGCAGACCGTCCAGTCCGCATCCCCGGAGTTGCTCTGCACCATTCGTTCCGGAGCGCCGGGGATTCCGATCATCGGCCCACGGGGTAGCTCGTCGAGTGCGGTGCTGCCGACGACTTTCGGTGCGATCGGCTGGCCGGTGATCAGTCGCGCGGAGGTCAGGTTCAGCACCGGGTGCAGCTGATCCTCAATGCGCACATACAGCGCCGAACTGTCGCGGTCGGCAAGCACGGTGTTGGTTCCGACGGTGCCGCCGGGCCTCAGCAAGGAGAACACAAAACACCCGGCCAGCCCGGTGATGACGATCAGTACGCCCATTGTCACCGAACGTGATTGGCTGCGCAGGGGGTCGGTGAGCATGCGGGTGTCGTGGAGTGCGAGCCCGGATGCGGTGCGCCGCATCAGGAAACGCCACCCCGTGACCTGGTGCCGGGTGATGAAACCACGCCGGTAGGTGACCCGATCCGGGTTATCGTTGACCGGAGTACGCGAAGTGAAACTCATACCGGCACCGTCACACCCAAACCGCGCAACAGCGGTACCACCGAACTGGCCACATCAGCGGCGGTGATCGTCATCAACTGATCGTCAGTGAAATCATCGGCACCCGAGAGATCCGTGTGATCCAGCCTGAATTCGCGTTCCTCTTCCGACCGCTCCACAACATTGCGCACAAAACGGCCGTTACCGGCAATATCGAGACTGCGCCTCGCCACCCCCGCAGCATCCGGGGTCGTCGACCCCGCCAACTGCCCAAACAACTCTTCGAGGCCGACCAACGCCGCCGCCTCGAACACGCTGTCACGCTGGGCGGCCATCGCCTGCGCGATCTCCACCAACTCCACCGCCGAATACGACGGGAAATCGATACTGCGGGTAAACCGCGACCGCAACCCCTCATTGGTATCCAAAAACCGATCCAAATCGGCGCGATACCCCGCCACGATCACCACCAACCGGTCCCGATCGTTTTCCATCCGCGCCAACAACGTATCGATAGCCACCAACCCGAAATCATTCTTAGCCCCGGTCGCCACCAACGCATACGCCTCATCCAGAAACAACACCCCATCCAGCGCACTATCGATCACCGCATTGGTCTTAGCCTCCGTCTCACCAATGTGCTGACCAATCAGATCCGCCCGATGCACCTCACGCACGTTCTCCTTCTTCAGCAACCCCAACCCGCAATAGATCTTGGCCACCACCCGCGCGATCGTCGTCTTCCCCGTCCCCGGCGGCCCCGCAAACACCAAATGATGCGACCGCTGCGCCACCGCAAGACCACGCTCCTGACGGCGCAACCCCATCGCCACCGAACTCTTCAACCGAGCCACCTGGTCCTTGACCTCATCAAGCCCGATGAACTCACCCAGCTCCCGCTCGGCCTCCCCCAACAACGCGGCCTTACGCCCGAGCAAGTCCGGATCCACGAAATCGGCTGCAGTCGGCTCGGTGTCGGGATCCCACGGGTCAGTACGCGCCGCAATCCGCGCCGCGGTCGTCGTCACGATCCCGAACGACGGATCCGACAACGCCTGCTCGACCTGCACATCACCCGGATTGGCCGCATACAACCCCTGCAACACCTCAGCCGCAACGTCGCCCTCACCCTGCGCCCTCAACACCAACGCCTTAACCAGAACACCATCCACCGCAGCCACCGCCACCGGACCCGCGCAATCCTCCACATACGACAACGCCGCAGCGAACATCCCCAACCGGGCCAACGCCGTACCCAACCCAACCCGCACTGCATGCGCGAACGTGGGCTCAAGGACGGGATCGTTGACCAACGACGTCAACAACGCCACCACATCAACCCAACGCTGCGCGCGGTAGTGAACGGCAGCCGCCACCCATGTCGCCTCGCGGAGTTCGGGATTGCGTGCGAGGACCCCGGCCACGAGTGCGTCGGCCTCGGCGAATCGGCGGGCCGCAGCCAGCGTGGCGGCGTATGCCAGCTGGAAGTCGTCGGGGCTGGCGGCGCGAAACTGCAGATACAGACCGGACTCATAGCTGAAGGCCAGCGCCGACGGCGCGAGCTCGATGCGCCGGGACAGCACACCGGCGGTATGCCTCGTGGCGGCGATGGCCTCGATCACGGGGGGTGACGTGTCACCGGCCGCGGCCAATCCGGTCCACGCGTCGCATTGGTCGTGGGCAAGACGCGTGAGTGCAGCAAATCCGGCCCGCGCCGCGACCAGGTCTGCCGGCCGGCGCCGGTCATAGACGGTCAGCCCCAGCGCCTTGCAGCACGTTGCAAACCGGCTGACCGTATCGGCGTCGATGCGACCGGCCGCCCCGGTTGTCGCGAGGATCTCCCTACCGTTGCCGATCACCGAGCGCACGGCCGGGCGGGCTCGCACCTCAACATCGCATTCCTCACGCGGCAGTAGTCGGCTGGCCGACGCCTCAAGTTCCCGGCGTATCCCGGATACTCCGGCCGATTCCCCGAAGACTCGGCGCAAACCGAATTAGGTCATCCAATCCTTATGTGGGCCAACGACAGTCGGTGTGCAATTGCGTCAATGTCTCGGGAACCGCCGCGCACTCCCGCCCGACTACTCGGCCGGAGCCTTTCGTGTTGAGAACGCGCGCCTGGCCCGCACAACAGGCAGTTTCGGAACCTACTTTGGGGGTCGGTCATGAGCAATGGAGCTTTCGTCGGGCGAGTTGGAGCGCTGGCGGTGGCACTGGGTGTCGGAGTGGCGATGGGCACCACCCCGCCCATGGCCTCCGCCGACACCGGCGGTGCGCACTCGTCGGGCACCGGATCATCCGGCCGCGCCGACCGCCACGACTCGGGGTCGTCCTCGAACACCCACCGCGGCGCGACGCAGCCAGTCAAGCGGGCATCGACTCCGTCCGCCGCCGCGGTGGCGGCCGTCCCCGCACCCGGTTCCGGAACTTCCGGCTCCGGCGACACCGGAAGCGCCCGCGCCAAGGCCTCGTCTCCCACTGCGGCAGCGGCAGCGGCAGCGGCGACCATTCCCAGTGCTGCGAACGCCAGTCTGCCCACTGCAGCAGCTATCCCAACCCTCAGCCTTCCTTCTCTCCAGGCCGGCCCGGTCGAGAGTTTCATCGCGGTCTTCATCAGCAATGGAACGGCCGCACACCCGAATGCCGGCATTCTCTTCGGCAATGGCTTCAGTTATGACGCGTCGACGTGCGCCACATCGTGCATCGGCGGCAAGGCAGGGCTGATCGGCAACGGCGGCAACGGCTATGGCGGCGCCTCGGGTGGAGACGCGGGTTGGATCGGCAACGGTGGGGCCGGCGGCGCCGGACTGAACGGAGCCAGCGGAGGCGCCGGAGGTAACGGCGGTGCCGGTGGACTGTTCTGGGGTAACGGCGGCGATGGCGGAAACGGTGGCGCCGCAACCTCGATGATGGGTGCCGGCGGCGCGGGCGGTAGCGGCGGGAGCGTGGGCATGGTGATGCTGATGGGCTTCCCTTGGCCGAGCGCCTTGTACGGCAACGGCGGAAACGGCGGCAGCGGTGGCAATGCCGACATGGGCATGGCCGGCAAGGGTGGTCACGGCGGGATGGCCGGCTGGATCGGAGACGGCGGCGTCGGCGGAACCGGCGGTGACGTCAATGGCGGAACCATGATGGCGATGACGGCCACCGCAGGCAATGGCGGCGGCGGTAGCATGGCCGGTTATCTGTTCGGCAAGGGCGGTAACGGCGGACGCGGTGGCAACGTCGTCGGCTCCGGCGGCGGCATTGCCGGGAATGGCGGGTCCGGTGCGATGGCCATGGGATTCGGCCCCGGCGGTAACGGTGGCAACGGCGGCACTTTCGGTGCGTCTGCGGCCGGCGATGTCTCGGGCGGCAACGGCGGTGCGGGCGGCCCGGGCGGATGGGTCGTCGGCCCGGCCGGCAATGGAGGTAACGGCGGCAATGGTCTGGGGGCCGGCGCTGGCGGTCGCGGTGGGACCGGCGGGAACGGGGTTGGCTTCAGCGACGGCGGCAACGGTGGTACCGGCGGCGACGCGACCGGCACCGGCGCGGTCAACGGTGGCAACGGGGGTAACGGGGGCAATGCCGGCGTGTTCGGCAACGCCGGCGCGGGCGGCAACGGCGGCAACACCGCATCCACTACCACCGGCGCCGGCGGCAACGGCGGAACCGGTGGCGACTCCGTCTACCTGGGCAACGCCGGTAACGGCGGCAACGCGGGAGCCGGTAAGGCGCCAGCCAGCGGAGGCGACGGAGGCACCTCTAACCCCATCATGGGCAATGGCGGCAACGGGGGTAATGGGACCGCAGGCGGCTCGGGTGGGTGTGGCGGCATGGGCGCCATGATGGGGCAGAGCGGAATGAACGGAACCCCCACCAATATGTCCTGCGGTATGGGCGGCATGTAGTAAGCCAACCCGTTCCACGATTCACAGCGAATTTGCAGGCGAAGCCGGGAACTCGTCGGCCGCTCGGTCCGACTAAGGCGCCCGGGATGACCGTTCGCGAGGCGGACGGCGCCAAGGAAAGGACCTGCGGAAATGAGAAGACCATTGCGCGTGGCAGCCGTCGGCGCGACGGTAACGGCCGTTGGGATCGCGCTCTCCGGACCGGCGTGGGCACACGTCGAGGTCTCCGGAACCGACGCAACGCAGGGCGGCTACGGCATGCTCACATTCCGCGTGCCTACCGAGTCCGACACCGCCTCCACGACGGACGTACTCGTGACATTGCCCGATGACCAACCCATCATCTCGGTCAGCACTCAGCCCAAGCCCGGCTGGACGGC
>NZ_SRLQ01000002.1 GCF_004745805.1 Mycolicibacterium sp. CH28
ACATGCGTACCGACTCCGACAGCGTCGTCGAGTCGGTACGCATGTAGGTGATGTAGCCGTTCTCGTAGAGCCGCTGCGCGACGCTCATCGTGCGCTCGGAGGAGAACCGCAGCTTGCGACCGGCCTCCTGCTGCAACGTGGAGGTCATGAAGGGCGGATACGGCCGCCGGGTGTAGGGCTTCTCCTCCACCGACGCCACGGTGAGGCTGGCGCCGCGTAATCCGCCTGCCAGTGCGCCCGCCGCAGCCTCGTCGAGCACAACCACCTCGTCGGGCTTGCGCAGCACGCCCAATGAGTCGAAGTCGCGGCCGGTGGCGACCCGCTTACCGTCGACGTTGACCAGGCGGGCGCTGAACCTCGGCGGTGCGGCGTTCGGATCGGACACGCTGGCGTCCAGTTCGGCGAGCACGTCCCAGTAGGACGCGCTGCGGAATGCCATCCGGTCGCGTTCGCGCTGCACGATGATGCGCGTGGCCACCGACTGCACCCGGCCCGCCGACAGCTTCGGGGCGACCTTCTTCCACAGCACGGGACTGACCTCGTAGCCGTAGAGCCGGTCGAGGATGCGGCGGGTCTCCTGCGCGTCGACCAGGTCGTTGTCCAGGTCGCGGGGGTGCTCGGCGGCCGCGCGGATGGCCGGTTCGGTGATCTCGTGGAAGACCATCCGCTTGACCGGGATGCGGGGCTTGAGCGTCTCGAGCAGGTGCCAGGCGATGGCCTCGCCCTCGCGGTCACCGTCAGTGGCCAGGTAGAGCTCGTCTACATCTTTCAGCAGGCCCTTGAGCTCGGTGACCGTGCTCTTCTTCTCCGGGCTGATGATGTAGAGCGGCTCGAAGTTGTGCTCGACGTTGACCCCGAGCCGGGCCCACGGCTCCGATTTGTACTTGGCCGGCACGTCGGCGGCGTTACGCGGCAGGTCACGGATGTGACCGCGGGACGATTCGACGATGTAATTGGAGCCCAGGTAGCCGGCGATCTTGCGCGCTTTAGTGGGCGACTCGACGATCACGAGCCGCCGGATGCTGCCGTTTCGGTTACCGCTACCACGGTCGTCGTCAGCCAACTGCGCTTACGCTCCACTTCTGTCTTGCCCACAGGTACCCCCTGACCCGCGGGCACCTGACAATTTCGCACCCCAGAGGTGTCAACGCAAACTGACCCCCCAAACGGAATCTCTCAGATCCGGGGCCACGCTGACAACGCCTCGACGTCATCGGGCGGTTCCCCCACGTTCTCTACCAGGCGTGATAGCCGCCGACGGCCACTGATTCGCAGGGCCGGGCGGGAGCCCCGAGTGCCGATCAAGGTCGGTGCGATTCCCACCCGCATCAGTGCCGACGCCAGTGGAGAATGGGTGTCGGGTGCGTGCGGATCCAAACCCAGCAGATACCGGTCGGCGTCCGGGACTCCGGCCGCCAGCGTCCAGGCCCGCAACTCTCGCGGGCCGGGCAACCACTGCGGAGGCACCGTCTTGACCGCCCCGCGGGTCCACTCCGCGGCAATTCCCACCAAGCGCACGTCGACGGCCGTGCGGACCAGCGGGGTGTCCTCGTCGGTGCTGGTGATCTCGGCCTCCAGGCCCGCCGAGGTGATCATCGCGGCCAGTGCGCCCGCCCGCCACTGGTCATCGACGACCACCGACAACCGGGCACCGCCACCGACCATCACCACCTGTCCGGCCGACGCGAGAATCCCGGTGAGGTCGGCGACCCCAGGGGGCACCGACTCGGCCGAGAAGAACGACAGCTGGCTCACCATTCGACAGTAAGGCAGTCGACGACGAGCGCGCCCGCGCCGAGCCGTACGCCCGGTACACAAGCGTGCCGAAGGGCCCCGAAAGGCCAAAAAACGAAAGCACCCCCGGAGGTACCCGTCACCGGGACGCTCGGGGGTGATTCCTGTTGTGGTTGTAGATCAGACGGCGCGCACGCCTGTGGCCTGCGGGCCCTTGGGGCTCTGACCGACCTCGAACTCGACCCTCTGGTTCTCCTCAAGGGTGCGGAAGCCCGACCCCTGAATTTCCGTGTAGTGGACAAACACATCGGCAGATCCGTCCTCGGGTGCAATGAACCCGAAACCCTTCTCCGCGTTGAACCACTTCACAGTTCCCTGTGGCATCTTTCGTACTTTCCTTCTCTTCCTACCGGGAGCGGCCGACCGAGTTTTCGGCAGACCGGGCCCGTTCCGACCGCCATCCTTCGTGGAGTCGTCGGAACTCACCCGACCTACAGACCCTCGCAGGAACCGCGATCGCAACGTCGATCCTGCGGGTGTTTGAACACGAACACAGAAGCTGCGACCGCCCTCATCCAATCACGTTCAAGCCGCTCGCGACAGTCTCGGTGCTACCAATGGGTGAACAATTCGATACGGGCCTGTAGATATGCGCGGCGAACTATTCGGAAAGGGACGATTTCAAATGGTGAGTTTCGGCCGCGGGCTGCTCACGGCAGCCGTCGCCGGCGCCGAATCCTCCCCCGACGCGCTGCGCCACATCGCCGAATTGCCAGCCCGACAGGCACAGAGCGCGGACTGGCCCGGCTGGGTGCACCCAGATGTGCTCCGCGCGTTCCATGATCACGGAATCACCCGCCCGTGGTCCCACCAGCTTCGGGCCGCCGACCTCGCCCACGACGGGCACCATGTGGTGATCAGCACCGGCACCGCGTCGGGCAAGTCGCTGGCATTCCAATTGCCGATCATGGATGCGCTGTCTCGAGATCCGCGCGCCAGAGCCCTTTATCTGTCGCCGACGAAAGCGCTCGGCCACGATCAATTGCGCGCGGCCCATTCATTGACCACCACGGTGCCCGCCCTGACCAATGTCGCGCCGACCTCCTATGACGGCGACACATCAACCGAGGTACGCCGATTCGCCCGGGAGCGGTCTCGTTGGGTGTTCTCCAACCCCGACATGATCCATCTGTCGTTGCTGCGCAACCACGCCCGGTGGGCGGTGTTTCTGCGCGGGCTGCGCTACATCGTGGTCGACGAATGTCACTACTACCGTGGCATTTTCGGCTCCAACGTGGCGATGGTGTTGCGCCGGTTGCTGCGACTGTGTCAGCGCTATGCTCCGGCGAGCACGTCGGGGCCGACGGTGATCTTCGCCAGTGCCACCACCGCTGCGCCGGGCGAGACGGCCGCGGACTTGATCGGGCAGACAGTCACCGCGGTGACCGAAGACGGCTCACCGCACGGAGCCCGGACGGTGGCGCTGTGGGAACCGGAACTGCGCACCGACCTCCTCGGCGAGAACGGGGCACCGGTCCGGCGTTCCGCCGGGGCCGAGGCGGCCAGGATGATGGCCGATCTGGTCGCCGAGGGGGCACGGACGCTGACCTTCGTGCGGTCGCGGCGCGGTGCGGAGCTGACGGCCATGGGCGCGCGAGCCCGCCTCGAGGAGATCGCCCCGCAGCTGCGCGACACCGTGGCTTCTTACCGCGCGGGCTATCTTGCCGAGGACCGTCGCGCGCTGGAGCGCGCCCTGACCGACGGCGAGCTACGCGGGCTGGCAACGACCAACGCACTCGAGCTCGGCATCGACATCGCCGGACTGGATGCGGTGCTGCTGGCCGGGTTCCCGGGAACGGTCGCGTCGTTCTGGCAGCAGGCCGGCCGCTCCGGACGCCGGGGCCAGAGCGCACTGGTGGTTCTCATCGCCCGCGACGATCCGCTGGACACCTACCTGGTGCATCACCCCGAAGCGCTGCTGGACAAACCGGTGGAGCGGGTCGTCATCGATCCGGCCAACCCCTACGTGCTGGGCCCGCAACTGCTCTGCGCAGCAACGGAAATGCCGCTGGAGGAAGCGGAGGTGCGCCGTTGGGAGGCGGAGCCGGTGGCAGCCGAGCTGGTCGACGACGGGTTGCTGC
Organism: Mycolicibacterium sp. CH28; assembly: GCF_004745805.1. GTDB lineage: Bacteria > Actinomycetota > Actinomycetes > Mycobacteriales > Mycobacteriaceae > Mycobacterium. Next base: position 3,876 of record NZ_SRLQ01000002.1, read on the forward strand.
GCCGGCGCGGCGGCAAGTACTTCCCCGCCGCCGGACTCGATCCCCACCCCGCCGTCGACATCAGGGGCTCGGCCGGCGGGCACGTCGCGATCGTCGAGGCCGGCACCGGGCGGATGCTCGGCAGCGTCGGCGCGGGCCAGGCACCAGCCACCGTGCATCCGGGTGCCGTCTACCTGCATCAAGGGGAGAGCTACGTCGTCGACTCGCTGAACCTCGAGGACGGGGTGGCTTTCGTCCACACCGAGGACCCCGGATACACGACTTTTGCCCGCGAGATCACCGACATCGCGGTCACCGGCACCGGCGAACGCGTCCACTACGACGCGGTGACCCTGGGCCTGGTCCCGGTGACGGTCACCCATCGGGTGATCGGTTACCTGCGCCGCAGGTTGTCCGGCGAGGTGATCGACTTCGTCGAACTGGACATGCCCGAGCACTGCCTGCCCACCACCGCAGCGATGTACACCATCACCCCGGAAGCGCTGTCGGACAACGGAATCGACCTCCGGCGAGTCCCGGGTTCGTTGCATGCGGCCGAACACGCCGCAATCGGCCTGCTGCCGCTGGTGGCCAGTTGCGATCGCGGTGACATCGGCGGGCTATCCACCGCGGTCGGCGAGGATGGGCTGCCGACGGTGTTCGTCTACGACGGACACCCGGGCGGGGCCGGCTTCGCCGAACGTGGGTTCCGGCTCGCCCGCACCTGGTTGGGTGCCACCGCCGCGGCGATCGAAGCGTGTGAGTGCCCGCAGGGCTGCCCGTCATGCGTGCAGTCCCCAAAGTGCGGCAGCGGGAATGACCCGCTAGACAAGTCCGGCGCCGTTCGGGTTCTCGAGCTCGTTCTCGCCGCACTGTCGGACGGGCGCACGTGATCACCGGCCAACCGCACCCTCGAGCGCTCCCGTTGCACACGCTTACCTGCAGATTCCGGCCTGAAGTCACCAGCTGAACCGAAGGTGGCGCCGTTAAACTCAAACCCATGACCCGCGAGTGGCTGCTGGTGGAGACACTCGGCACCGAGCCGGTGGTGGTCGCGCAGGGACGGCAGATGAAACACCTGGTACCGCTGACCCTTTTTCTGCGCCGCAACCCGAATCTTGCCGCGGTCCGCACCGCCATCGCCGAGACCGTGGCGACCCGCAACAGCCTGGCCAGCATCACCCCGAAGAGCGATCGGGTGATCCGCACCGAGCCAGTCCAGATGTCCGACGGCCGGATCCACGGTGTGCACGTATGGATCGGACCCGTCAACGAACAGCCACCCGAACGACCGACGCCCGGTCCGCTGAAGTGGGACATAACCCTCGGCGTGGCGACCGATACCGTCGAGTCCCTGGCCAACGCCGGGTTCGATCCCATCCGGGAACCTACCCACGACATGGCCTTCGCCGAAGACCTGCCGTCCCGCAGCTTCAACCGCGACGAGGCCGAGCTACTGACCTTGATGATCGACGCGGTACCAGACCGAACTTATTGCACCACTTGGAATTTCACCGACAAGGCGGGGCACCCCATCCGCACCGGATTCATCGCCCGCACCGCAAGTGAAGTCGCCGACGACGGCACCGAGCACCTGGTCGCCCGGGCGATGAACCTACGCTGCGACCTCGACGAGGACGCCCTGCCACCCGACCACCTGGCTCAGCGAATCCTCAGCGGCCTGTCCCAACCGGGGGTGCACCGGGCGCTGGTCGACCTCAAGACGTGGAAGCTGCTGAAGTGGCTCGATGACCCCTGCCCGTACTACGACTGGCGCCAAGGCACCCGGCTGCACCCCGATGACCAGTCCGCGCTGATTCCGATGACCGAGGAGTTCGAGACCGGCAGCACCAGCCGAGTGTTGCGGCTGCCCGGCGTCGACGGCGGCTGGGTGCCGATGCGCGTCAGCCTCAACCGCGTCGAGATCGACAACGGTGTCTTCGCTGGGCTGATCACGTTGCGGCTGCCGACCGACGCCGAACTCGGCAAGGCGAAGCGGGCCAGGACGACCGATCCGACTGCTTAGGGGTCGACGGGTCCGGCCCGCGCCGCGGCGCGGGCCCGGCCGCCCGGCAGGCGTCCGGTCGCGACGTCGACGGTCACCACGACGTCGAGATCCTCGACCACACACCCAGTCACCACCGCGCGCATCGCGCTGCTGACGCCGGCGGCCTCGCGGCAGGCCACGTCCACCCCACGCGGCAGCCAGATGGCCGCGGCCAGCGCGGCCAGGTCGGCTGCGGCCTGGGCTCGGTGCCGCGCCACCACCGCACTGCCGATCTCGACGCCGAGCAGGGTGAGCGCCACCAGCGCCGCGATCAGCACCGCCGCCAGGACCGTGGCCGTACCGGTGTCCTCACCGGCCGGGTTCGGTGGCCGCCACGGCTCCGGCGGCGATGACGACTCCTGGCAGCAGCCGGGACCGGCCCCGGACCGTGGCCACGACGAAGCCCCCATCGTGACGCAGCTCCAGAGTGGCGCCGGCTGGGCCGACGCCGCGCGCAGCGACCGTCGCGGCGGTCTCGTCGCCGCGCGCAGCCAGCCGTGCCGCCTCGCGAGCGGCATCGATACAGCGCACCTGCATCGCCATCGCCGTGAGCCCGGCGAGGCACAGCACGAGGACGACCACCAGTGCGCCGATCGCCAGTGCCGCCTCGACCGTGGCGAAACCGGCATCACCGGCTACACGTTCGTGTTGAGTGCGCGGTTGATGATGTTGGTCAGCGCCCCGACGATCGAGTCGCCGGTGACCACGCTGTAGAGGATTGCACCGAACGCGGCGGCCGCGATCGTACCGATGGCGTATTCGACGGTAGACATTCCTGCCTCGTCGACAACCACCAGCGCAAGCCTCAGCCTCAGCTGTCGAAACATATTGGTGAGCAACGACTTTCCCTTCCCTCACAGTATTCCTGAACTGAACACGTCGCCGGTCAGCCCGGCGACCACGGGCACGATGCCCAGGCAGACGAAGGCCGGCAGAAAGCACAGGCCCAGCGGTCCGGCGATCAGCACCGAGGCCCGCTCGGCCGCCGCGGTTGCGGCGTGCTCGGCGTCCTGGCGCGACTGCTCGGCAAGTTCGGCCACGCCCCGCGCCAAGGCGCTGCCCGAGGACGCCGACCGTCGGGCCAGTCGGGCCAGGGCCTCCCCGGCGCCCTCGGCCGCACCGGGTGGCGTCGACCAGGCGGTGTCCGGATCGGCCCCCATCGCCAGCAAGTCGGCCGCGCGCCGCAGCACCACGCCCAGCTCGGCCGGTGCCGACTGTGCGGTCGCGGTCGCCGCGGCCGACACCGACATCCCCGCCGATAGGCACACCGCGAACACGTCGAGTGCGGAGGCGGTTGCCAGCGGATCGGGGCGGCCGGCGCGGCGCACTGCTGGCCGGTAATCCGTCCCGGCACCAGCGAGGCGGCGGGCGGCGGCCGGGCCCGGTGCTGCCAGCAGGGCGACTGCCAACAACAGCGCGGCGACGCTCACCGCACCAGCCGATCCGTAATGCGGTCGGCCCACAGCAGCCCGGCGCAGACCAGGATCAGCCCCGCTGCGAGCAGCACGCCGCCGGCCCCACCGCCAAGGAGGAACCTGATCGGGTTCGCGCCGATCACCTGGCCGAGCAACACCCCGAGCAGCGGCAGGCCGGCCAGGATGCCCGCGGTGGCCCGCGCTCCCGCAAGCCCGGCCTGGACGCGGGCGGCGAACCGGTGCCGTTCGATGATGTCGCGCTGCGCTGCTCGCATCAACGCCGCCATCGCCAGACCGTGATCGGCGGCCAGCTGCCAGCACACCGCGAGCCGTTCCCACTGCGCGGGCACCGAGGAAGCGGCGGCCATGGCACGCAACCCGCCCGCGACGTCGGCACCCAGCCGTGCGCGGGCCGCGACCGCTCGCAACGCGGCGCCGGTCCCGCCGTCCGATTCCGTGGCGGCGGTGCCGAAGGCGTGCACCGGGTGCGCACCGACCCGCAACTCGCCGACCAGCGTCTCCAGCGCGGTCGCCAGGTTCTGGCCGTCATACGTGCGCAACCGATCACGGTCGCGACGGCGCCGACGGGCGATCAGCGTGGCACCCAACACCGTCAGGCCCGCCACCGCTGTGGGCGACAGCAGCACTGCGGCAAGAGCGGCGGCGACGAGCATGACGGGTACCCGCGCGCCGGTTAGCCGCGCCACCGGGCCCAACCGCCGCGGGGGTGGCGGCGCGACCAGCACCGCGAGGGCAAGAAGCAACCCGGCCACCGGGATACCGCTCATTGTCGCCGCCGCTGCCCGATCAGGGCCTGCAGCTGCTGATGGCCACTGCCCCGACCGCGTTCGACGTGCCAGGCCGTCACCGCCTGCACCTGACCCGAGTCGGCGCGACACAGGACGGCGATCTCGGTCAACCGGCGCACTCCGTCGCGACCGCGGCCGACATGGATGACGACGTGAACGGCGGCGGACAGCTGACTGTGCAACGCGGCGCGGTCGAGCCCGCCGAGCGCGGCGAGGGCCTCCAACCGCGCGGGGACCTCGGCGGGGCTGTTCGCGTGCACCGTTCCGGCCCCACCGTCGTGGCCGGTGTTCAGCGCCGTCAGCAGGTCCACGACCTCGGCCCCGCGCACCTCCCCGACGACGATCCGATCGGGGCGCATCCGCAAGGCCTGGCGAACCAGCTGACGCACCGTGATCTCGCCGACGCCTTCCACATTCGCGCCGCGCGCCACCAACCGGACCACATGCGGGTGGCGGGGTGAAAGCTCGGCGGCGTCTTCGACGCACACGATCCGCTCGGCATCGCCGACGGCCCCCAGAACTGCGGCCAACAGAGTGGTCTTGCCCGCCCCGGTCCCACCCGAGATCAGGAATGCCAATCGGGCATCGACGATCTCGGCGAGCAATCGGCTGGCCTCATCGGCGATCGCTCCGGCCGCGATCAGCGCTTCGAGGTCCTGGGTGGCCGGGCGCAGTACCCGCAGTGACAGGCACGTGCCGGCGGGGGCGACCGGGGGCAGCACCGCGTGCAGGCGAACAGCGAGCGCATCGGTGCCCAACCCACTGAGCTGTCCGTCGACCCAAGGCTGGGCGTCATCCAGCCGCCTCCCGGCAGCCACGGCGAGCCGTTGCGCCAGCCGGCGGACCGCGGCTTCATCGGAAAATCGCACCGCGGTGAGCCGCAAACCGCTTCCGTCGTCCACCCAGACTGCATCCGGAGCGGTGACCAGTACGTCGGTGGTTCCCGGTGCGCGCAGTAGCGGCTCCAGCAGCCCGGCACCGACCAACTCGGTGTGCAGGACGCGCAGGTTCGTCAGAACCTCGGTATCCCCCAGCACACCGCCGGACTCGGCCCGGATCGCCGCGGCGACCACCGCGGGCCGCAACGAGGACGACTCCGCGGCCAGCCGCTCACGGACCCGGTCGATCAGCGAGGCCGTCACGCCGCACGAACCTGCACATTGGCCCGCAGCATGGCGAGTACCTGACGGGCAGCCGCGCCGAGCGGGGAACGCCGCCGCAGCCGCAGCCCGCCGCGCTCGAGGCGTTCGGCAAGCATCGGTTCGGGACGCATCGCGGCCAGCAGGGGCAGTGTCGTTAGCTCGGCCACCTCGTCGGCCCGTAGTCCGCCTGGGGCGGGTCCGCGCACCACCAGCCCGACATTCGGATTGACCTGGCGCAGCATCGGTACGGAGGACGCCGTCGCCGCGATACCGCGAACATCGCAGGTGGTGATCACCACAACCAGGTCGGCGCAGTCGAGCGCGCATCCGACCGCCGACGTCATTCGCCGCGGCAGATCGCAGATCACAAGCGCTCCGCCGCGTCGCCCCGCGTCGAGCACCGCCTCAACCGGTCCGGCCGTCATCTCATGGCAGTGCCGAGCTCCCGACAAGACGCTGACGCCGTGGTGGTTGGGGAGTGCGTCACGCACGGCGGACCAGGCCAGCCGACCGCCCTGCACGCTCAGGTCGGGCCAGCGCAGCCCCGGTACGGCCTCGCTGCCCAGCAGCAGATCGATACCGCCACCCCCGGGGTCAAGGTCGACGAGCAGGGATCCCGGCGCGGTCAGGGCCAGTGCGGCTGCGAACGTCGAGGCACCCGCACCACCGCGGCCTCCCGTCACGGCGATCACCCACCCCGAGCGCGGCCCTTCCCGCGCTGTCTCCGCGGCGTCGGACAGATTGCGGACCAACTCACCGTCCTGCGCCGGAAGTGCACAAACATTTTGTGCACCAACGCTCATCGCGGCGGCCCAGGTCGTGGCCTGCGGCTCCGTTGCGGTGATCACGATCACCCCGTCACGCCGCGGCAATCCGTCGTGGTGGCAGCGGCGCGCGGCATCCTCGTCGACCAGTATCGCTGTCGCGGCCAACCAGGCCTTACGGGTCGGCGACGCCGGTGCCGGCACCGGCCGCACCCCGACTGCTGCGGCGACCCTTTCCGCCTGGTCGCGAAGTTCGGCGTCGGCGATGAGGGTCAGAACGACGTTCGGCTGGCTGCTCACAGGCTCCACCATCGGGCGGCCGGGCACGTCGCGCCAGGCACTGCGGGCCCTGTTGTGGACCAGTGTCGATCTGGGGATGAAAGGGCCCGCCCGGGGACCAAACGCCAACATCCCGGCAACGTTTCTAAAGTTTGCCGGGAGCGGTGGGAAAAAATGGTCCAGATATGGGACGACCCCCGCCAGGGGGGGAGGAGGCGAGGGTCGTCGTGTATCAGCCCCGGGGGGTCGGGCTGATGCACACCCGGCATAAGCCGAGTAATGGCCACTATACACACGCCATTGCACAGTCGTGCAAGTGTTGCTGCCACTTAGAAACCATGTATTTGCTGTGAAAATGCAGGGAGCGACACCTGGCTTGCTCTGCCACTTTGCGGCCATCCCAATGCGGGTGACGGGGAGTCCTATTGTGGTTGGCGTGATCGCTTCCGGTCCGGCCGCCAGCCAGCAAATCGATCCACCGTCTCGGCCCGCGCCGGGCACTCCGTCGCGGACGGCAGCGTTCTTCGACCTCGACAAGACCGTGATTGCCAAGTCAAGCACGCTCGCTTTTAGCAAACCCTTCTTCGATCAGGGCCTGCTGAACCGCCGGGCCGTGCTCAAGTCCAGCTACGCCCAATTTCTGTTCCTGATGCCGGGTGCCGACCACGACCAGATGGATCGGATGCGCTCCTATGTGACAGCGATGTGCGCCGGCTGGGATGTCGAGCAGGTCACGTCGATCGTCAACGAGACGCTGCATGACATCGTCGATCCCCTGGTCTTCGCCGAAGCGGCCGAGTTGATCGCCGATCACCGGCTCTGCGGGCGGGATGTGGTGATCGTGTCGGCCTCCGGCGAGGAGATCGTCGCCCCGATCGCCCGTGCACTGGGCGCCACCCACGCCATGGGCACCCGGATGGTCGTCGAGGACGGCGAATACACCGGTGAGGTCGCCTTCTACTGCCACGGCGAGGCCAAGGCGGCGGCCATCCGCGAACTGGCCACCCTCGAGGGCTACTCCCTCGAGCACTGTTACGCCTACTCCGACTCCATCACCGACCTGCCGATGCTCCGGACCGTCGGGCACCCGAGCGTGGTCAACCCCGACCGGGCCCTGCGCAAAGATGCGGCGGCACAAGGCTGGCCGGTGCTGACGTTCTCCAGACCGGTGCCGTTGCGGGACCGAATCTCCACGCCGTCGGGTGCGGCGGTCGCCACGACGGCCGCACTGGGGCTCAGTGCGCTGGCCGCCGGCGCGCTGACGTACTCGTTGTTACGGAGGTTGTCCGACTAGCGGCCGATCTGTTGCCGAGCAGACCCTTGCTGTGACGGTGGTCACGTAGTACAAAGGAATCACGGACGCCTGGCAAGGCCAAGACAGCTCCAGAAGAGAAGGCACTGTCTCCCGACCCAAGCGACCCAGCACGGTTTCCGGCACCCACGCGGAGCACGCCGCGATATGGCAGAAGTGTTGCGGGCCTGCGTAATTGCGAAAAGCGGACGCCCCTCCGATCCCTTGGGTGGGATTGCGGACGAAACGCAGCGCAAGACCGCCGAGGCCACCCACGCAACCCATGTTGCACGCCTGGTAACCGAGCAACCGTGCTAGCGGGCGGCGAGCCGAGTCATTCGGATCGCCGCCCGCTTCGTTGCGCGGGCCGGCCACTACTTGGTGGCGGCCTCAGCAATCGAGAGCGCTTCGCGCGCGCCGTCTTCGAAGGCCTGGCAACACATCCGCAGCCAGGCGCCGACCGCTTCGGGCTCGCCGGTGGCGAAGGCCCGTGCGCTGGCGTGATACTCCTCGGCGCGACGCATCCAAAACACCTCCGGCACGCCAAGACCGTGCGGATCGAGGCCGGTGGCCATCGTCACGAGGCGCGACACCGCGCGGGCCACCACTCCGTCGGCGGCACCGAATGGGGCAAGGGCCAAGAGTTCGCCGTGAGCGACGGCAGCCAGCACGGGCGCCGGGGCAGCGCTGGCACCGGTCACCAGCCGGGTCATCAGATCCAGTCGGGCGACCACCTCCGGAACCTGGCGGGGCCGGCCCAGCTCTGCCTCGTCGATCAGGTCGGCGGCCGCCAGCGCATGTAGCCGGGCCAGCGCCTGGGAAGGCGCCCGCTGCCACACCCCGACGAGGCTGGTGGTCCCACCCTCCATCGCCTGGCCGACGCGCAGCGCGCCCGCCAGGATCGGGTCGTTGGGTTCGGCGCCGGAGGCGTCGAGCTGCACCGCGCCACCGTCGAGCGCCGACGACGATCGCGCCCCGCGGACCGCAGATTCGGCGGAGGTCACCGGCCAGTTCCGCAGGTTCGTCCGGTGTCGGTGGGCTTTAGCCAGGGCGTCGCGGGCCGCTTCGGCCCCGTCGGCGACCCCGGGAAGTTCCAGCAGCGGGGCCAGCAGGTCAGTCACGTTCGGTCACGCTATCGGCGCAAGGCCCGGTTGGGCCAACCGGAGTCGCCAAAGTGACCGTTGTCCCGGCGTTCACCCGCCGTTCGGCGCGCAGCAGGAACCGTCCGCCGACGAATGTGAGCTGCCAACGTCGATGCAACGTTGGGTGACTACGCTCACAAGCATGACCGAGGCGCACACCGAGATTCCGTCATGCTATCCACCGTCGGCCGATTTCGCCGCGAACGCCAACGCCACCGCGGAGCTCTACGAGCAGGCCGAGGCCGATCGGTTGGCGTTCTGGGCCACGCAGGCCAACCGGCTGTCCTGGGACACCCCGTTCACCGAGGTGCTCGACTGGTCCGATGCGCCGTTCGCGAAGTGGTTCGTCGGCGGCAAGCTCAACGTCGCCTACAACTGCGTCGACCGGCACGTCGAGGCGGGCAACGGTGACCGAGTGGCCATCCACTGGGAGGGCGAGCCCGTAGGGGACTCCCGGGCGATCACCTACGCCCAGCTCAAGGACGAGGTCTGCAAGGCCGCCAACACGTTGACCGAGCTGGGGCTGGTGGCCGGTGATCGGGTGGCCATCTACATGCCGATGGTTCCCGAGGCGATCGTGGCGATGCTGGCCTGTGCGCGGCTGGGCGTGATGCACAGCGTGGTCTTCGCCGGATTCTCGGCGTCGGCGCTGCGGGCCCGCATCGAGGACGCCGAGGCCAAACTGGTGATCACCACCGACGGTCAGTACCGGCGGGGCAATGCGGTGTCGCTCAAGGCCGCCGTCGACGAAGCCGTACGAGGCATCACGGCCGCCGAGGATGGCCCAGTGCAGCACGTCCTGGTGGTGCGCCGCACCGGGATCGACGTGAACTGGACCGACGGGCGCGACCTGTGGTGGGACCAGACGGTGACCAAGGCCTCCCCCGACCACACCCCGGAGGCGTTCGACTCCGAGCAGCCGCTGTTCCTGCTCTACACCTCCGGCACCACGGGCAAGCCCAAGGGCATCATGCACACCTCCGGCGGCTACCTGACCCAGGCGTCCTACACCCACTTCAACGTGTTCGACATCAAGCCCGACAGCGATGTGTATTGGTGCACAGCCGATATCGGCTGGGTCACCGGCCACACCTACATCGTCTACGGACCGCTCTCCAACGGCGCCACCCAGGTGGTTTACGAAGGAACCCCGGCCTCCCCCGATGAACACCGGCACTTCCAGGTCATCGAAAAGTATGGTGTGACAATCTATTACACCGCACCCACACTGGTTCGCACGTTCATGAAGTGGGGCCGTGAACTGGCGTTCGCCCACGACCTGTCCAGCCTTCGGCTGCTCGGGTCGGTCGGTGAGCCGATCAACCCGGAGGCCTGGCGCTGGTACCGGTTGGTGTTCGGCGGCGACGCCACCCCGATCGTGGACACCTGGTGGCAGACCGAGACCGGCGCGGCGATGATCTCACCGCTGCCCGGTGTGACGGACTGCAAGCCCGGTTCGGCCATGCGCGCGCTGCCGGGGATCTCGGCCAAGATCGTCGACGACGACGGAAACGAGTTGCAGCCCAGCCCCGATCACGGTGAACACGTCACCGGCTATCTGGTGCTCGACAAGCCGTGGCCCGCGATGCTGCGCGGCATCTGGGGTGATCCGGAGCGGTACAAGGAGACCTACTGGTCCCGGTTCGCCGAACGCGGCTGGTACTTCGCCGGCGACGGCGCGCGCTACGGCAGTGACGGCGAAGTCTGGGTGCTCGGCCGCATCGACGATGTGATGAACGTGTCGGGACACCGGATTTCGACCGCCGAGGTGGAGTCCGCGCTCGTCGGGCACTCCGGTGTCGCCGAGGCCGCCGTCGTCGGCGCCACCGATGACACCACCGGGCAGGCGATCTGCGCCTTCGTCATCCTCAAGGCCCACCACGCCGACACCCCCGCCGAGCAGATGGTCGACGAGCTGCGCGCCGAGGTGGCCCGGGAGATCTCCCCGATCGCCAAGCCGCGGGAAATCCACGTGGTGCCGGAGTTGCCGAAGACCCGTAGCGGCAAGATCATGCGCCGGCTGTTGCGCGACGTCGCCGAGGGTCGCGAACTCGGGGACACCTCGACGCTGGTGGATCCGACAGTGTTCGAGGCGATCCGGGCCAGCAAGTCCAACTAGGGGCGGCCGATCAGGCCGGGCCGACGACGTCCGGCGTCGGGACAAAGCCGGTGCCGGGCCGGTTCTTGGCGGCGATGTCGCCGAGGATCGAGTTGATCGACATGGTGACTGCCGGCGTGTGCAACGGGATGAACTTCACGACACACGTCGGCAGGTCCTCGCTGAACGCGCCGTGGATCATGCCGACCAGCTTGTTGTCGACCGTCACCGGCGCGCCGGAGTCACCGGGCTGGCCGCACACCTGGTTGACGATGGTGCCCGGGTCCTGCCCGGGACCCCAGGTGACGCCGCACGAGTAACCGGTGGTCCGGCCCAGCTTGCAGGCGATCTGACCGAACACCGGGTCGGGCCCGATGCCGTCGATCACGAAGCCCTTGTAGTTGGAGACCGGCTGGACCTTGGCCGGGTCGAACCGGATCACGGCGTAGTCCAGGTTGTCGTTGCCGGCGACCATGGTGCCGATGACGCCGTCGTCGGGGCGCTCCTCGGATCCAACCTGGGCGCCGGGGCCGCCGCAATGCGCGGAGGTGAACCCGATCAACGCGCCAGTGTTGTCAGTGCCGATGGCGGTCAGGGTGCAGTACGTGTCGCCGTTGACGACGATGCCGGCCCCACCGCCCATCGGCACTTTGTTGTCGGCGCCGGCGATCGAAGTTGAGCTGGGCAACAGCGCGCCGAGGGCCAGGACAATTGCCCCCGCCGTCAGCCGCACACGATGCGCGGTCGTCACTGGCAACCTCCATCAAACAGTCCGCCCCGACAAGGAAGTCTAGCCTGATCACACCCGTAACTTGCGTAACAGCTCACTGGGTATCCGGCTGCGAGCCCGACATGGCAACATGAACCGCGACGACAGCGAACAGTTGGAGGACAGCCGTGAGCAATGGCGATCGCAAGAACGGGGTGCCCACCACCGTCACCTCGATCCCTCTAGTGGACCCGAATGCGATACCGGCCAACCCCTCCATCGGCGACCTGGTCAAGGATGCGACAACGCAGGTGTCCACATTGGTCCGCGCCGAGGTGGAGCTGGCCAAGGCGGAGATCACCCGCGACGTGAAGAAGGGCCTGACCGGCAGCCTCTTCTTCATCCTCGCGCTGGTGGTGCTCTTCTACTCGACGTTCTTCCTGTTCTTCTTCCTCGCCGAGCTGCTGGACACCTGGCTGTGGCGGTGGGTCGCCTTCCTGATCGTCTTCCTGCTGATGGTGGTCACCACCGCGGTGTTCGCCCTACTGGGGTACCTGAAGGTGCGCCGAATCCGGGGACCGCAGCAGACCATCGAATCGGTCAGGGAAACCCGGGACGCGCTGACACCCGGGCACGACAAGGCACCCGGCACCGCGGTCGCCGCACCCGCACCACCCACTGACCCCTCAGGCTGGTGATGAGCCAGCCGGATCCGTCGGTCACCCGCATCGCGGGGCCGTGGCGTCATCTCGATGTCCACGCCAACGGCATCCGGTTCCACTGCGTCGAATCGAACAACGGCGGCAACCCGCATGACGACTCCGCGGCGCCGAACGCGTCGCGCCCGCTGGTCATCCTGCTGCACGGCTTCGGATCGTTCTGGTGGTCGTGGCGCCATCAGCTGCGCGGCCTGTCCGGGGCCCGGGTAGTCGCGGTCGACCTGCGCGGCTACGGCGGCAGTGACAAGCCACCCCGCGGTTACGACGGCTGGACGCTGGCCGGCGATACCGCGGGCCTGGTCCGGGCCCTTGGCCACAGCTCGGCCACCCTAGTCGGCCATGCCGACGGCGGGCTGGTCTGCTGGGCGACCTCGATGCTGCACTCCCGAGCGGTGCGGGCGATCGCCCTGGTGAGTTCACCGCACCCTGCCGCGCTGCGGGCGTCGGCCCTGACGCGCCGCGACCAGGGCCGGGCGCTGCTGCCCGCCCTGCTGCGCTGCCAGCCGCCGATCTGGCCCGAACACGCGCTCACCCGGCACAATGCCGAGCTGCTCGAGCGGCTGGTGCGCAGCCGAGCATCGGGCAAATGGCTTGCTTCCGAGGATTTCTCCGAGACGATCTCGCACATGCGCCGGGCCATTCAGATCCCGTCGGCGGCCCATTCGGCGCTGGAGTACCAGCGCTGGGCAGTGCGCAGCCAGCTGCGCAGCGAGGGCTGGCGGTTCATGAAATCGATGAACCGTCAGCTCGACGTCCCACTGCTGCACCTGCGCGGGGACGCCGACCCCTACATGCTCGCCGATCCGGTCGCCCGCACCCAGCACTATGCGCCGCGGGGGCGGTTCGTGTCGGTCGCCGAAGTCGGGCACTTCGCCCACGAAGAGGCCCCCGACGAGGTCAACGAGCACCTGCGCCGATTCCTCGGCCAGGTGTACGGCCCGCTCAGGTAACGCAGGCGCCGGTGGGCACCTTCTGGGTGTTGCCGATCTTGGCCAGCTGACGCGATACCTCGTTGGCGGTCAGCACAAAACCGGTGTCGTTGTCGTCGACGGCCGCGCCGAACACCACACCGAGCACCTGGCCGGCCCGGTTGATCATCGGACCGCCGGAATTACCTTGGCGCACTGTGCCTCTGATCGTGTACACCTCGCGGTTGACCGTTGTCGTACGGTAGATATCCGGCCCGTTGAGCTCGATGGTCTCCCGCACGCGTGCAGGGGTGGCCGCGAAATCACCCCCACCGGGGTAACCGAGCACCACCGCGTCGGTACCGGACTTGGCGGGCTGCTCGGCGAAGACCAGCGGACGCTGCGGCAGGTTCGGCACGTCCAGGATGGAAATGTCGGCGTTGGGGTCGTAGGAGACGACCGTCGCGTCGTAGGTCTGCCCCTCGGCTTCGACGGTGACACTGTCGGAACCCGCGACCACGTGCGCATTGGACATCACCCGGTTGGGGGCGATCACGAAACCGGTGCCCTCCAAGACCTTCTGACACCCCGGGGCGACGCCGCGGATCTTCACCACGCTGGGGCGCGCGTTGGCGACGGCGATGCTGTCGGCCAGCGACGCGTCCGGGACGTCGACCGCCTGGATGGGGGTGCGCCCGAAGGGCTCCAGAACGTCGGGCAGGCCCGAGGTTCGCAGCAGCGCCGACATCCGCTTGGGCACGGCCTTGAGCCACTCCGGGGCGTACTTGTCCACCTCGGCAAGCACTTTGGATCCGCGTGTCGCAGCGGCCAGGTTGGGTTGGTCAGATGAGGTCAGCGGACTGGCCAGGAGCCAGGCGGCGACCATCACCACGACGAGTTGCAATGCCACGCCGATGATCGAATCCGCGGTGCGCACACCACGATTGCGGATCGCACCGCGCACCGCGCGCCCGAGCACCACGCCGGCGACCTCGCCGACCACCACCAGCGCGAGGATCAAGAACAGCGCGGCGAACAGCTTGGTCCGCGGCGAGCTGATGTGGCTGACGACATGCGGGGCCAGCATCACTCCGGCGATGGCACCCAGAATCACGCCGACGAAGGACATCAGCGAGCCCAGCGCACCCGACCGCCATCCGGAAATGGCCGCGACGAACGCCACGGCCAGCACGGCGATGTCCAGCCATTGCGAACTCGTCACAGCGGCTCCTCACTGCTTCTGACGAGCGCCATGGCCTCGTCCAACTCCCGGACGTCTTCGGTATTCCACGGCTGCGACCAGCCGGCCACGTCGAGCATCGCCGACACTACGTGACCGGTGAATCCCCACACCAGCATCTGATTGAGCAGAAAGGCCGGGCCGGCGTAGCGCTGACCCGCCGCGGTGCGGTACACCATCAGGCGGTTCTCGGGATTGACGAAGGCGCGCACCGGTACCCGTGCCACGATTGCGGTCTCGGCCTGGTCCACGACGGTCACCGGCCCCGGATCGGGCGAGTACGCCAGCACCGGTACGACGTGAAAGCCGGAGGGCGGGATGAACATTCGCTCCAACGTCGCCAGCGGGCGCAGACGGTCAGGGTCAATGCCGGTCTCCTCCTGAGCTTCCCGCAACGCGGTGCCGACCGGGCCGGCATCCCCAGGATCGGCGGCGCCACCGGGGAAGGCGGCCTGACCGGCATGATGGCGCAGCGTGCTGGCACGGACCGTCAGCAGCAGGTCGGCATCGTCGGGCAACTGCCCGGGCGGTGCGCCGGAACTCGGCCCGGAGAACAAGACCAGGACGGCGGCGTCCCGTCCGCCGCTCGGGTTGGCGGCGCCGGTGACCGCGGTCAGCAGCTCCGGAGGCACCCGGCGGCGGTAGGCGTTGGGCACCTGGTCGACATTGTCGACCAGCGGCGCCAGCCAGGACGGCCGGTAGTCCGGGTTGAGCGCAACCGGCCCCCGCGAGCGGGAGGTACCCCCAGAGGTCACCGGCGCGTCTCTCTCATTCGTCGTCACTGCAGTGCATTCTTCACCGCAGCGGCAATCTCGTCGGCACTGGTGAACGCCTGCGGCAGGATCTTGGCCACGCTACCGTCCGCACGCAGCACCACCGTTGCGGGCATCACATTGGGTACGCCCAGCGCCGCGGCGATCTTGCGCTGACCGTCCTGCAGCGTGGGCAGCCGCACTCCCAACTCGGCCAGCCGCAGCAATGCCGCCGTCTCGTTCTCGTCCTGATGGACCGTCACCACCGACGTCCCGCTTCCGGCCCGGCGCTGGTATTCGGCCATTGCGGGCAGTTCGTCAGCGCACGGACCGCACCAATAGGCCCACAGGTTGAGCACCACGGGACGCCCGGCCAGAGCACGGGCCACATCGACCTGCGCACCGTCGGCGGCGCAC
The DNA here is from genome assembly GCF_004745805.1 of Mycolicibacterium sp. CH28. Taxonomy (GTDB): domain Bacteria; phylum Actinomycetota; class Actinomycetes; order Mycobacteriales; family Mycobacteriaceae; genus Mycobacterium. Next base: position 19,587 of record NZ_SRLQ01000002.1, read on the forward strand.
TCGACGACAATCCCGCGCAGCTCCCGAGGTCCGGGGTTGTCGGCTGCGACCGGGCACGGCGCCAGATCGGCCCGCTGGCGCGGCCCAGCCAGCGCCTCCGGCGTGTCGGCGTCGCGATGCGTGCGGGCCGCCTGGATGCCCGGGCCGCCGGCTGGACTCGACCCGGTGTCGTCGAGTTCCACGAACAGCGCGGCAACCAGCGCCGCCACCACGGCGAGCACCAGCAGGGTCCAACGGGTCGAGGTTGTCATCGGTGAATCGCCGGCCCGGTGTCAGAGCCCGGCCAGAGCCAACAGATGCTCGGTCTCGGGTCCCTTCACCAGCGGGGCGGCGATCAGCGGGTCGGTGGGGCCCAGGCCGAACGACGGGCAGTCCTTGGCCAGGACACACACCCCACACGCCGGCTTGCGGGCATGGCAGACGCGGCGGCCGTGGAATATCACGCGATGGCTCAACAGCGTCCACTCGCTGCGCTCGATCAGCTCGCCGACGGCGTGCTCGACCTTCACCGGATCTTCCTCGGCGGTCCAACGCCAGCGGCGCACGAGCCTGCCGAAGTGGGTGTCCACGGTGATGCCGGGGACGTCGAAGGCATTGCCGAGGACGACGTTGGCGGTCTTGCGACCCACGCCAGGCAGGGTGACGAGGTCCTCTATCGTGCGCGGCACTTCGCCGTCGAACCGCTCGACGAGTTCCTGCCCCAGCCGGATCAGCGAGTTGGCCTTGTTGCGGTAGAAGCCGGTCGGTCTGATCAGCTCTTCGAGTTCAGCGCGGTCGGCCTGCGCATAGTCCTGGGCGGTGCGGTACTTGATGAACAGCGCCGGGGTGGTCAGGTTGACCCGCTTGTCGGTGGACTGCGCCGACAGAATGGTGGCAACGGTCAGCTCGAGCGGATTGGTGAAATCGAGCTCGCAGTACACGTGCGGAAATGCCGTGGCCAGCGCGCGGTTCATCCGCCGGGCGCGGCGCACCAGACCCAGGTGGGTCTCGCTGTCCCATTTCTTGGCATCCGCGACGGTCGGGCCGGACTTCTTGGCAGCGCCGCCGGTGGCCTTGCGCCTCGTCGACGGGCTGTCGGTGGTCACGGTGCAAGGGTACTGACTCAGGTCTGTCAAGACGCGGACGGACCGGTGACAATTCGTGATCCCGCTGAGACCTGGGCCGTGTTTACTTTCCCCCGTGACCTGGTTGCTCGCGGTATGTGTCCCCGGGCTGTTGATGCTTGCTACGTTCGGGTTACAGCGTCTGGAATCCGCCCTGGAGACCGAACGCGCCGCTACGGACAACGTCAGCGAGTATCTGGAGCGGGCTGCCAAGGCAGCCCGGGCGGCGGTTCAAGAGGCGCCGCCGCGGCCCAGCCAAACCGAGCATCGACTGGTCGACACGCACCACCGTCTCGGCGATGACGAGCCCGGATTGCCGACACGGTCATACACCCACGTGACCCCGAATCCGCAGTTTCACCGGACTCAGTACGCGAATCGTGTGTAGCGTTGGCTCGTTGTTGGACGGCCTGCCTCTAGACTGAACTCGTTGAACAAATAGAGTTGGCCTGCGTATTTCACATCATCGAAGAACTTAAAGAGGGGCGACGTGGACGAGATCCTGGCGAGGGCCGGAATCTTCCAGGGGGTTGAACCCAGCGCTGTTTCCGCGCTGACGAAACAGCTGCAGCCGGTTGATTTCCCGCGGGGGCATACGGTGTTCGCCGAAGGCGAGCCTGGTGATCGGCTGTACATCATCATCTCCGGCAAGGTGAAGATCGGCCGCCGTTCCCCGGACGGACGGGAAAACCTGCTGACGATCATGGGTCCGTCGGACATGTTCGGCGAGCTGTCGATCTTCGATCCGGGCCCCCGGACGTCGAGTGCCACCACCATCACCGAGGTGCGTGCGGTGTCGATGGACCGCGACGCGCTGCGCGCATGGATCGCCGATCGCCCCGAGATCGCTGAGCAGTTGCTGCGGGTGTTGGCTCGCCGACTGCGTCGCACCAACAACAACCTCGCCGACCTCATCTTCACTGACGTTCCCGGTCGGGTGGCCAAGCAGTTGCTTCAGTTGGCGCAGCGGTTCGGCACCCAGGAGGGCGGCGCCTTACGCGTCACCCACGACCTGACGCAGGAAGAAATCGCCCAGCTGGTGGGCGCTTCCCGCGAGACGGTGAACAAGGCGCTGGCCGACTTCGCCCATCGCGGGTGGATCCGCCTGGAAGGCAAGAGTGTGCTGATCAGCGACTCCGAGCGGCTGGCTCGCCGAGCGCGCTAACTGGCGATTTCGGCGCGTTTATCGTCGCTGAGCGATGACAAACGCGCCGAAATCACGTGCGCAGGTAGTCCAACTGGGCGCGCACGGATTTCTCCGCGGCATCCCAGAGCTTCTCGTCGACGTCGGTATAGACATGCTCGACGACCTGGCGTGCCGTCGCGTCCTCGCCGAGTGCCCGCAGCGCCTGCCGGACCTGCTCAAGCCGTTCCTCCCGGTGCGCCAGGTACATGTCGCTGACGGCTTCCAGGTCATCGAGATCGGGGCCGTGGCCCGGCAGCACCCTGCGCCGGCCCAGTCCGCGCAGCCGCCGAAGAGACTCGAGGTAGTCGGTCAGGCTGCCATCCTCGTCGTCGATCACCGTGGTGCCGCGCCCCAGCACCGTGTCGGCGGTCAGCACGGCTCCGTCCACGATGAAGGACAGCGAGTCCGCGGTGTGCCCGGGGGTGGCCATGACTTTGATGCGCAGCCCTGCCGCATCGATCACTTCACCGTCGGTGAGCGGCCCGCCCAGCCCGCGCAGGAAACCGCTGCCCACCGAACGCACCACCGCCCCGGATGCGTCAACGATCTTGTCGATGCCGTCGGTGTGGTCGCCGTGTTTGTGGCTGATCAGGACCAGCGAGATGGTGCCGAGTTCGGCCAACCGACCGATGTGCTCGTCATCGTCGGGTCCAGGGTCGACGATGACGACCTCGTCGCTGCCCGGCCCGCGCAGTACCCAGGTGTTGGTGCCGTCCAAGGTCATGATCCCGGGGTTGTTGCACAGCAGCACCGAGGCCGTGTCGGTGACAGGCCGCAGTACGCCGTAGGCCGGGTGTCCGATCACTTCACTTCGACGATGAGCTCAACCTCGACCGGCGCGTCGAGCGGCAGCTCGGACACGCCGACGGCCGATCGGGCGTGGGCGCCGGCCTCGCCGAACACCTCGCCGAGGAACTCCGAGGCTCCGTTGATGACGCCGGGTTGGCCGGTGAATCCCGGCGCAGAGGCCACGAAGCCGACCACCTTGACCACCCGGGTCACGCTGTCGATGCCGACCAGGGCGTCGATCGCGGCCAGGGCGTTGAGCGCGCACAGCCCGGCGGCGGCTTTCGCCTCTTCTGCTGTCACCGCGGCCCCGACCTTGCCCGTGTGGAGCAAGCTGCCCTCCTGCAACGGCAGCTGACCCGCGGTGTAGACGAGATTGCCGGTGCGCACCGCGGGCACGTAGGCCGCCAACGGCTTGACCACCGTCGGCAGCGTGACCCCCAACTCGGCCAACCGCGCGGTGACATCCCCCGAGTCGCTGCGCTCCTGCCCGCCGGTGCGTGCGCTCACTTCGGTCGCTTCAGATAGGCGACGTGCTGCTCACCGGTCGGACCGGGAAGCACCGCGACCAGCTCCCAGCCGTCCGCACCCCACTGGTCGAGGATTTGCTTGGTCGCGTGGGTCAGCAATGGCACGGTGGCGTATTCCCACGTCGTCGGTTGGCTCATGGCCGAAGCTTATCGCCGACCACCAATCGGCTGGGAGCCTGCGGCCACTTAGCTAGCATGCACTGATGGCGTCCACACCGAGCGACGGTAGCCCCGTCGGCTGGCCCTCCCGCCTCACAAAGGCCCGGCTGCATTTCGTGACCGGCAAGGGGGGCACCGGCAAGACCACCGTTGCTGCCGCACTGGCACTGACCCTGGCCGCCGGGGGACGCAAAGTGCTGCTGGTGGAAGTCGAAGGGCGCCAAGGTATTGCGCAATTGTTCGACGTTCCGCCGTTGCCCTACGAGGAAGTGAAGATCGCCACCGCCGAGGGCGGCGGCCACGTCAACGCGCTGGCTATCGACATCGAGGCCGCGTTCATGGAATACCTCGACATGTTCTACAACCTCGGCCTGGCCGGGCGGGCCATGCGCCGGATCGGCGCCATCGAGTTCGCCACGACCATCGCACCGGGCCTGCGCGACGTGCTGCTCACCGGCAAGATCAAAGAGTCGGTGGTGCGGCTGGACGGAAAGAAGCGACCGGCTTACGACGCGATCGTCGTCGACTCCCCTCCCACCGGGCGCATCGCCCGGTTCCTCGACGTCACCAAGGCGGTATCGGACCTGGCCAAGGGCGGCCCGGTGCATTCGCAGGCCGACGGGGTGGTCAAGCTGCTGCATTCCGAGCAGACGGCGATCCACCTGGTCACCCTGCTGGAAGCGCTGCCCATCCAGGAGACCATCGAGGCCATCGAGGAACTGGAAGACCTGGGCCTGCCGATCGGCAGCGTGATCGTCAATCGCAATATCCCGCCGTTCCTGCCCGCCGCCGATCTGGCCAAGGCCGCGGAGGGCGATATCGACGCCGACGCGGTGCGCGCCGGCCTCGAGCGGGTGGGCATCACCCTGGACGATCCCGAGTTCGCCGGGCTGCTCACCGAAACCATCGAGCACGCCAGCCGGATCAGGGCTCGCGCCGAGAGCGCCGAACAGCTCGACGGCCTGCATGTGCCGCGGCTGGAGCTGCCGACCATCGCCGACGGGGTCGATCTGGGAAGTTTGTACGAACTCGCGGAAACACTTGCACAGCAAGGGGTTAGGTAATGAGTGGCGCACCGCCAGCACTCGACATGAAGTCGATCCTGGAAGACAAGTCCAACCGAGTGGTGGTGTGCTGCGGCGCCGGCGGCGTCGGTAAGACCACCACCGCCGCCGCGATGGCGCTGCGGGCGGCTGAGTACGGCCGCAGCGTGGTGGTGCTGACCATCGACCCGGCGAGACGCCTGGCACAAGCGTTGGGTATCAAGGAACTCGGTAACTCGCCGCAGCGTGTGCAGCTGGGCCCCGAGGTGTCCGGCGAACTGCACGCGATGATGCTGGACATGCGCCGCACGTTCGACGAGATGGTCATCGAGTACTCGGGAACCGAACGCGCCCAAGCGATTTTGGACAACCAGTTCTATCAGACGGTCGCGACGTCGCTGGCCGGCACGCAGGAATACATGGCCATGGAGAAGCTCGGCCAACTTCTTGGCCAGGACCGCTGGGACCTGGTGGTGGTGGACACACCGCCGTCGCGCAACGCGCTGGATTTTCTGGACGCCCCCCAGCGGCTGGGCAGCTTCATGGACGGCAGGCTGTGGCGTCTGTTGCTGGCGCCCGGGCGGGGAATCGGGCGCTTGGTGACCGGCGTCGTTGGCCTGGCAATGAAGGCCATGTCGACGATCCTGGGTTCGCAGATGCTCTCTGATGCCTCGGCATTCGTGCAGTCGCTGGACTCCACGTTCGGCGGCTTCCGGGAGAAGGCCGACCGTACCTACGAACTGCTCAAGCGGCGCGGCACCCAGTTCGTGGTGGTCTCGGCCGCCGAGCCCGACGCGCTGCGGGAGGCGTCATTCTTCGTCGACCGGCTCTCCGAGGAGGGCATGCCGCTGGCGGGCCTGATTCTCAACCGCACTCACCCGACGCTGTGCGCGCTGAGCGTGGAACGCGCCGTCGACGGCGCCGAGGAGCTGGAGGCCGGCGACAGCGGCGATCAGTTGGCTGCGGCGGTGCTGCGGGTCCACGCCGATCGGGCCCAGACCGCCAAGCGGGAGATTCGGCTGCTGTCACGCTTCACCGGCGCCAACCCACACGTGGCAGTGGTCGGAGTGCCCTCACTGCCGTTCGACGTGTCAGATCTCGACGCCCTGCAGGCGATCGCCGATCAGATCACCGGCGAGAGGGCGTAGGCGCCGGCTGATCGGCGCACCCACGCTCAAAAGTTAGCTAACGATGCGGTGCTTGCGTTGCGCGGCGAAGAACTCGGACCACGAAACCACCTCGGGGTGCTGCTTGAGCAATGCGCGGCGCTGACGCTCGGTCATACCGCCCCACACCCCGAACTCCACCCGATTGTCCAGCGCATCGGCACCGCACTCGGCCATGACCGGGCAGTGCCGACAGATCACGGCCGCCTTGCGCTGCGCCGCGCCCCGGACGAACAACTCGTCAGGATCTGTTGAACGGCACAGCGCCTTGGACACCCACGCGATCCGGGCCTCCCCGTCTGCGTCGGGGCACAAACCGTGCAAAGGCGCTGCGCTCGTCTTGCGGACAGCTTGCCGAATACCTGACACCGGCGATCCCTTCGTCCGGCCGCAACCGCGGCTGCACACTGGTCCGGCGTAGTTCCTGGTGCGATCTACGCCACATTGCGAGTTTCAGTGTTACCTGAATCGCACTGTCTGTTTAAGTTAGGTGGTCAGGTATCGTTTGCGCAACAGTTACATCTCAGGTTTTTTGGGACGATCGTCCAGACCGATCTTGAACTGGCACTTCTGACTCCCCCGTAAATTGCCCTCATCATCTTCGCCCGCCCCAGGACGCCCCGCAAGACCCCAGGACCCCTAGTTAGTCTGTTACCCATGTCGGATCGCCCGCCGGCCGGCGCCACGCTCATCAAGCTCGCCTGGTGCTGCCTATTGGCAAGTGTGTTGCTGGCGGCTCTGCTATTTCCGGTGGTCGGCGGCGTCGGCCTGATTTCCAACCGCGCGTCCGACGTGGTGGCCAACGGCTCAGCCCAACTGGTCGAGGGCGAGGTGCCGGCCGTCACCACGATGGTTGACGCCAAGGGCAACACCATCGCGTGGCTGTATTCGCAGCGTCGCTTCGAGGTTCCCAGCGACAAGATCGCCGACACGATGAAACTGGCAATCGTCTCGATCGAGGACAAGCGATTTGCCGAACACAACGGCGTCGACTGGAAAGGCACCTTGACGGGCCTGGCCGGCTACGCCTCGGGAGACGTCGACACCCGCGGCGGATCCACCATCGAGCAGCAGTACGTCAAGAACTATCAGCTGCTGGTGATCGCCCAGACCGATGCCGAGAAGCGCGCCGCGATCGAGACCACCCCGGCCCGCAAGCTGCGCGAGATCCGGATGGCGTTGACGCTGGACAAGACGTTCACCAAGCCCGAGATCCTGACTCGCTACCTCAACCTGGTCAGCTTCGGTAACGGCGCCTTCGGTATCCAGGACGCCGCGCAGACCTATTTCGGCGTCAATGCTTCCGATCTGAACTGGCAGCAGGCCGCGCTGCTCGCCGGGCTGGTGCAGTCGACCACCGCGCTGAATCCCTATACCAACCCCGACGGCGCCCTGGCCCGCCGCAACCTGGTGCTCGACACCATGATCGACAACGTGCCCGGCAAGGCCGATGAACTGCGCGCGGCTAAGGAGCAGCCGCTGGGCATCCTGCCGCAGCCCAACGAGCTGCCCCGGGGCTGTATCGCCGCGGGCGACCGTGCTTTCTTCTGCGACTACGTTCAGGAGTATCTGACCCGCGCCGGTATCAGCAAGGAGCAGCTGGCCAAAGGCGGCTACCTGATCAAGACCACGCTTGATCCCGACGTACAGAACTCGGTCAAGTCGGCCGTCAATACCTTCGCCGCCCCCGATATCCAGGGCATCGCGAGCGTGATGAGCGTGGTGCTGCCCGGTAAGGCCGCGCACCCGGTGGTCGCGATGGTGAGCAACCGCACCTACGGCCTCGACTCGGCACTCGGCGAAACCATGCAGCCGCAACCATTTTCGCTTGTCGGTGACGGCGCGGGGTCGATCTTCAAGATCTTCACCACGGCCGCCGCGCTGGACATGGGCATGGGCATCAACGCCAATCTGGATGCCCCGGTCCGGTTCGAGGCCAAGGGCCTGGGTAGCGGTGGAGCCAAGGGCTGCCCGAAGGACACCTGGTGTGTGCAGAACGCCGGTAACTACCGCGGCTCGATGAGTGTGACCGACGCGCTGGCCACCTCGCCCAACACCGCCTTCGCGAAGCTCATCTCCCAGGTCGGGGTGCAGCGCACCGTCGACATGGCCGTCAAGCTGGGCCTGCGCTCGTACGCCGAGCCCGGCACCGCCCGCCCCTACGAGCCGGGCACCAACGAGAGCCTGGCCGATTTCATCAAGCGCCAGAACCTGGGGTCCTTCACGCTCGGCCCGATCGAGGTGAATGCCCTCGAGCTGTCCAATGTCGCGGCGACGCTGGCTTCTGGAGGCGTGTGGTGCCCGCCGAGCCCGATCGACAAGCTCTACGACCGCAACGGCCACGAGGTGTCGGTCACCACGGAGACCTGTGACCAGGTAGTCCCCGAAGGGCTGGCCAACACGCTGTCCAACGCGCTGAGCAAGGACGCGGTCAGTGGTACCGCGGCCGGCTCGGCCAGCTCGGCGGGCTGGACGCTGCCGGTGTCGGGCAAGACCGGCACCACCGAGGCACACCGCTCGTCGGGCTTCCTGGGCTACACCAATCGCTACGCGGCGGCCGAATACATCTACGACGATTCGCCTACCCCGTCGGACCTGTGCTCGTGGCCGCTGCGCCAGTGCGGCGACGGAAACCTCTACGGTGGCAACGAGCCAGCCAAGACCTGGTTCACCGCGATGAAGCCGCTGGCCGACAGCTTCGGCGATATCGCCCTGCCGCCCACCGATCCGCGCTACGTCGACGGCGGCCCGGGCTCTCGGGTGCCCAGCGTCGCGGGATTGACCCAGGAATCCGCGCGCGACCGGCTCAAGGACGCCGGCTTCCAGGTCGCCGACCAGTCCACCCCGGTCAACAGCACCTCGCCGTCGGGCACGGTGGTGGGCACCTCGCCCGGTGGGCAGACCATCCCCGGCTCGATCGTCACGATCCAGATCAGCAACGGCATCCCGCCGCCACCGCCGCCACCGCCGGCCGGTCTTCCGCCGCCGATTCCCGGCATGGACGGTGCCCCGCCGTTCGGTCAGACCGTGGTCGAGATCCCCGGGCTACCACCGATCACGGTCCCGCTGCTGGCCCCGCCGGCACCGCCACCACCGTGACGCCGGGGTGACGTCGTAATTTCACAGCCGTCTCGGCGGGCTGCACAACAGGACGTGGCAGTACTCTCTCCGGTATGGCTGTGCAGTCCGCAGTGAAGTCCTCGGCCCTCCTGGCAGCGGGTTCCGCCGCGCTCGCCGTCGGCTACGCCACCGTGATCGAGCGCAACGCCTTCGTCGTGCGCGAAGTCACCATGCCCGTGCTGTCGCCGGGATCCACACCGTTGCGGGTGCTGCACCTCAGTGACATCCACATGCTCCCGACGCAGCGGCGCAAGCAGGCCTGGCTACGCGAGCTGGCCCGCTGGGAGCCAGATCTGGTGGTCAATACCGGTGACAACCTGTCGCACCCCAAGGCGGTGCCCGCGGTGGTTCAGGCCGTCGGTGATCTGCTGTCGGTGCCCGGGGTCTTCGTCTTCGGCAGCAACGACTACTTCGCCCCGAAGATGAAGAACCCGGCCAAGTACCTGACCGACCGCGACCATCGCCTGCACGGCAGCCCGCTGCCGTGGCAGGACCTGCGGGCGGCGTTCACTGAGCGCGGCTGGCTCGACCTGACCCATACCAAGCGCGACTTAGAAGTGGCCGGGCTGACGATCGCCGCCGCCGGTGTCGACGACGCTCATCTGGGCCGCGACCGCTACGACACCATCGCCGGACCGGCAAACCCGACGGCCAATCTCACGCTGGGCGTGACGCATGCTCCCTATACGCGGGTGCTGGACCGTTTCGCTGCCGACGGCTACCAGTTGGTGATGGCCGGCCACACCCACGGCGGACAGCTGTGCCTGCCGTTCTACGGCGCGATCGTCACCAACTGCGACCTGGACCGCTCGCGGGCCAAGGGCGCCTCACGCTGGGGAGCCGAGACCGCGCTGCACGTCTCGGCCGGCATCGGCACTTCGCCGTTCGCGCCGTTCCGGTTCTGCTGCCGTCCCGAGGCCACCCTCCTGACGCTGGTCGCGGCGCCGACCGGCGGTCACGACCAGACGCACGGTGTCGTGCGGTCCTCGCCGACCGCGTCGGTACGGTGACCGTCGCCGCTCACAGCCAACCCCGGTGCTGGGTAGACCGCGCGATCCGGCTGATCGCGGCCGATGCGCGCCGTAGCGCCGACACTCATCTGCTCCGCTACCCGCTGCCGTCGGCGTGGTCCGAGAGCGTGGACGTCGCCCTGTACCTGAAGGACGAATCGACCCACATCACCGGCAGCCTCAAGCACCGATTGGCCCGCTCGTTGTTCCTCTACGGGCTGTGCAACGGCTGGATCGATGAACACACGACGATCGTGGAGGCCTCATCCGGGTCGACGGCGGTGTCGGAGGCGTATTTCGCGGCGCTGCTGGGCCTGCCGTTCGTCGCGGTGATCCCCGCGACGACCAGCGCCAGCAAGATCCGGCTGATCGAAGCCCAGGGCGGTCGCTGCCATCTGGTCGACCAGCCCGGCGAGGTCTACGCCGCGGCTCAGCGGATCGCCGACGAAACCGGCGGACATTACCTGGACCAGTTCACCAACGCCGAGCGCGCCACCGACTGGCGGGGCAACAACAACATCGCCGAGTCGATCTTCGAGCAGATGAGCGACGAGACCCACCCAATCCCCGCGTGGATTGTGGTGGGGGCCGGTACCGGGGGCACCAGCGCCACTATCGGGCGCTATATCCGGTACCGGCGCCACCACACCAAGCTCTGCGTGGTCGATCCGGAGAACTCCGCGTTCTTCCGCTGCTACGCGGAGGGCCGGCGCGACGTGACCGGGCTGCCGTCGCGAATCGAGGGGATCGGCCGCCCCCGGGTGGAGCCGTCCTTCCTGCCCAAGCTCGTCGACCGGATGGAGTGTGTGCCCGACAGCGCCTCGGTGGCGACCGCGCACCACGTGTCGCGGGTGCTGGGGCGCCGAGTCGGGCCGTCCACGGGAACCAACATCTGGGGCGCATTCAGCCTGCTGGCCGAGATGGTTTCCGCTGGTGTCGGCGGATCGGTGGTCACCCTGATCGCCGACAGCGGAGACCGCTACGCCGACACCTACTTCGACGCCGACTGGTTATCGGCTCACAACCTCGACCCGAGTGAGCACGCGGGCGCGCTGGCCGGGTTCGAGCGTTCCTGCTCCTGGATCTGATCGGGGTCTTCGATCGCGTCGTAGTCGCCGGTCACGACCAGCCACAACGCCGCAAGCAGGAAGAATCCCCCGTACACCACGGCCCCCAAAGCGGTCATCATCCGCCTAACCTTTCCCTGCCCGGCTTGTTTGTCTCGCCGCTAGTTTCCATAACGCCACCGACATCGCAGATCCATCCCTCGCCGCGCGCCACGACTCCGGTCACCGCTGCGACAAGCCGTTTGGCTTCGCACGGGTCAGGTGCGATACGCTGTCGTGGCTTCACGCGGGGTGTGGCGCAGCTTGGTAGCGCGCTTCGTTCGGGACGAAGAGGTCGTGGGTTCGAATCCCGCCACCCCGACTCGCGTTTGTGCAGACAGAGGGCTCTGATCCGGTTCAACGGGTCGGAGCCCTTTTTCGTAGTGGGTGCCGCCCTCGGCGTCGGTGTAGAAGTACACCATGCGTGGTTACTGGTTCGACGTCTCGCTGATCGCCGTCTTGATGGTGGTCAACGGCATCCTCGCCGGCAGCGAGATCACGCTGATTTCGCTGCGCGAGGGGCAGTTGAAGGCGATGGAGCGCCGCGGTACTCGCCGTGCCCACACCGTCGTTCGGCTGGCCCGCGACCCCAACCGGTTTCTGGGCACCATTCAGCTTGGCATCACCCTCGCCGGTTATCTGGCTTCGGCGACCGCCGCGGTGACTCTGGCTCTTCCCGTGGTCGCCGCGCTGCGCGGTGTCCTCGGCCAAGCAGCTGAGCCCGCCGGCATCGCTGTCGTCACCTTCGTCTTGACCGCGGTCAACCTGGTCGTCGGCGAACTCACGCCCAAGCGGCTCGGGATGCAGTACTCCCAAGTCTGGTCACTTGCGGTGGCCCGCCCGCTGAATTTTCTGGCCATGGTGTCCCGGCCGTTGACCTGGCTGCTCGGCGAGGCCACCGATATCCTGGTTCGGCTCCTGGGCGGCAACCCGGACGCCGGTCGGGAGCAGCTGTCACCACAGGAACTGCGCGAACTCGTGATCGGCCACCCAGGGCTCAGTGCTGAGCAGCGCACCATCATCACGGGGGCGCTGGAGATCCGCGAACGTAGCCTGCGCGAGGTATTGGTTCCACGCCGTGCCGTCGTAACGCTGCCCGACGACATGGACGTGACAGCTGCACGCACCGAGTTGGCCCAGGCTGGTCACTCCCGCGCCCCGGTCGTGCGGGCACACGACTTGGACTACCCGATCGGCGTCGTACATCTCCGTGACTTGCTCGGTGAAGACGGCACCGTCGGTGCAGTGGCCCGCCCCACCTTTGACCTACCGGAGAGCCTGCAAGTCTCGGAGGCACTGCGCCGCTTCAAATCCGAGCGTCAACAGTTCGCACTCGTCATCGACGAGCGCGGTGGCGTCGCGGGCATCGTCACATTGGAAGACGTTCTCGAAGAAATCGTCGGCGAGATCTACGACGAGACGGACCGCGACATCCTGGCGGTTCGCAACATGCCGGACGGCTCGATCGTCGTCCCCGGGAGCTTCCCCATCCATGACCTTCCGGACATCAACGTCGAGATATTCAATGTCCGAGGCGATTACACGACAATTGCCGGGCTGGTCCTGGCACGGCTGGGCCGGATCCCGACGACGGGCGGTGACCGCGTCGACATACCCAACTGGACCATCGAGGTGACCAACGTCGCGGATCACGCGATCACCGAAGTGCGGCTGATACCTGTCGCCGCGCACCAGCACGACTCCGCGGCGGATGCCGACCCACCGGGTGCAGAGCCCGCCGGTTAGGGACCAATGGCTCCTGACGCCGCTGCGTATCCTCAGTAACGTTGCCCCTCGAGCGCCCCTCGGAGGTGTGTTGTGTCGATGAAACTAGTTGTGGGGTACGACGGTTCGCCGGCGGCTAACGCGGCCATCGGAGCCGGTGCGCTGCTTTTCCCTGGTGCCCACAGCTTTATCACCCATGTGTGGGTTCCGCCCTTCGCCAGCGATCGGATCCGTCGGCGGCTGCGGGCGCAGGCTCGAAACCTCGAGGAATTCATGGAACTGGTCGAACAGGAGGGCCAGCGCGAGGCGCAGCGCATTGCCGCGACGGGCGTCACACTGGCCCGCGCGGCCGGGTGGAACGCGGAACCGCTGGTGAAGCAGACCTTTGGCGCCGAAGGCGTCGCCATCACCCGAGCCGCCGATGACGTGCATGCTGACGCGGTACTCGTCGGCACCCGCGGACTCGGGGGCACCCAGGCGTTGTTGGGAAGCGTCTCGGACATGGTCGTGCACTACTGCGGCCGGCCCGTCGCCGTAATCCCGCACCCGATGCTGGGGAGCGAGTATGACGCGCTGTCCGACGGACCCGTGGTCATCGGCTGGGACGGCTCGTCGGGCGCTGCAGCCGCGGCTGCAGCCGCGGCCCGGTTCTTTCCGCGGCGCGACATGGTGCTCGTGTCCGTCGATGACGGCGCCGCCAGCCCACCCGCTGCCCCAGCCCAGATTCAAGACCGAATCATGGGTCACCTGAATATTCAACCCACCCTCGCCTTTCGCAGCCGCGGCATCGCAGACGCCCTGATCGGGGCCGCCAGCGACAGCAATGCGGCTGCCGTCGTGGTCGGGTCGCGCGGACAATCCCCGGTCCGCGAGATCCTCTTGGGCAGCGTCGCCATGGGCACCCTCCACCGCAGCCATCGCCCCATCGTGGTCGTTCCCAGCGAGTGGGCAGTCGCGGCGCCGGCATGACCGAAACCGTTGTGGCCACGCCCGCCCATCACGGCCTTCCGGTACACGAAGTGGTCCTCCTGCTGGAGACGGATCCACATCGGGGCCTGCCGGAAAGCGAAGCGGCCCAACGCCTGGATCGATTTGGACCCAACGCTCTGCCGGCAGATACGGGCACCGGCTTGGCGGTACGCATACTTCGGCAGTTCCACCATCCACTGATCTACGTTCTGCTCGCGTCGGCTGCTGTCACGGCCGGCCTGCGCGAATATGTGGACTCCGCAGTGATTCTCAGCGTGGTTGCGATCAACGCACTGGTCGGATTCATACAGGAGTCCAAGGCCGAGGCCGCGCTGGCCGGGCTGCGTTCGCTGATTCAGACCCCGGCCAAGGTCGTGCGCGATGGTCACCAGCACACCGTGCCTTCCGACGTTCTAGTGCCCGGCGATCTCGTGGTGTTGGAATCTGGTGACAAGGTGCCGGCCGATCTGCGGCTGGTACGCGAGAGCGAACTCACGGTGAACGAGTCCGCACTGACCGGCGAGCCGATGCCGGTCTGTAAGGACGAGATAGCCGTACCAGAGTCGACGCCGGTGGCAGATCGTCACAATATGGTCTATTCAGGTACCCTGGTCACTACCGGGACGGGTGCCGGAGTAGTTGTATCGACCGGTGCAACAACAGAATTGGGCGAGATTCATCGCCTGGTGAGCTCCGCAGACACCCTCGCCACGCCGCTGACGACCAAGCTTGCGCGGTTCAGCAAGATCCTGACCGTCACCATCCTGGGATTGGCGGCCGTGACGTTCGGTGTTGGCCTGTTGCGCCGGCAAGATGCCGTCGAAACATTCACCGCCGCAATCGCGCTGGCGGTCGGGGCCATCCCGGAAGGACTGCCGGCCGCCGTCACCATCACGCTGGCCATTGGGGTGTCGCGAATGGCAAAGCGCGGCGCGGTGATCCGCCGTCTACCCGCGGTAGAGACTCTCGGCAGCACGACCGTGATATGCGCCGACAAGACCGGAACTCTCACCGAGAACCAGATGACCGTCGAGGTGGTGTGGACTCCCGCCGGCACAGTCCAGGTGAGCGGGTCCGGCTATAACCCCGACGGCACCATGCGCGGTCATGACGGTGCACCGGCATCGCCGGCGGACAATGCGGCACTGCGGTGGTCACTTCTGGCAGGAGTGCACTGTTCCGATGCCGTGTTGGCCCACGACGGCAAGGGCTGGGATGTCGTCGGGGACCCCACTGAGGGGGCGATGCTCGTCGCAGCCGCCAAAGGCGGACTGGATCCGGACCGGCTCGTCGACGCTTTGCCTCGGGTGGCGTCGATCCCGTTCAGCTCGGAGCGCCAGTACATGGCCACGCTGCACCGAGCCGACGACCTTACGCACGTCGTGCTGGCCAAAGGAGCCGTGGAGCGCATGCTCGAGCTGTGCGGTCAGCAGATGGCTGCCGACGGCACCTTGCGCCCGCTGGATCGCAGCGCAATCCTGGAGGCCGCCGGGCGGCTGACCTCTCGGGGCCTGCGGGTACTGGCCACCGCAGTTCGTACCGAGTGCCCGATCGACGAGTTCGGCGAAGACACTCTGCCGGGTTCGTTGGTGCTCACCGGTCTGCAGGCAATGCTCGATCCACCGCGCCCAGCCGCCGCTTCCGCCGTAGCCGCGTGCCACGGTGCCGGCATCAAAGTGAAGATGATCACCGGCGACCACGCAAGCACTGCCGCGTCGATCGCCGCCGACGTCGGCGTCTTGAGTGAAGACGACTCGCCGGCGACCGTACTGACCGGCACCGATCTGGCCGCTGTGGAGCCAGCGGAGTTCCCTGGCACCGTGAACCGGGCGAAGGTGTTCGCCAGGGTCTCCCCGGAACAGAAGCTGCGACTGGTAGAAGCCCTCCAGACCGCCGGCCACGTGGTGGCGATGACTGGCGACGGTGTCAACGACGCACCTGCGCTGCGACAGGCCAGCATCGGCGTGGCAATGGGCCGAAGTGGCACCGAAGTGGCCAAGGACGCCGCCGACATGGTCCTGACCGACGACGACTTCGCCACGATCGAAGCCGCGGTCGAAGAGGGCCGCGGCGTATTCGACAACCTCACCAAGTTCATCGCCTGGACCCTGCCGACCAACCTCGGCGAGGGCCTGGTGATCCTCGCCGCCATAGCGTTCGGCGCCGCGCTGCCGATCCTGCCCACCCAGATCCTGTGGATCAACATGACCACGGCCGTCGCGCTGGGCCTCATGCTCGCCTTCGAACCAAAAGAGGCCGGCATCATGTTGCGCACGCCGCGTGATCCCGACGAACCGCTGCTGACGCGTGCGCTGGTGACCCGAATCCTCCTGGTGTCGACCCTGCTGGTCGCCAGCTCTTGGTGGTTGTTCGACTGGGAGTTGCGCAACGGTGCCGGCTTGCCCGAGGCACGCACCTCGGCACTGAACCTCTTCGTAGTAGTCGAGGCGTTCTATTTGTTCAGCTGCCGATCACTGACCCGCTCGTTCTGGCACGTCGGGGTTTTCTCCAACCGCTGGCTGATTCTCGGCGTCGCCGTGCAGGGCATCGCCCAGCTAGCCATTACCTATCTGCCGAGCATGAACACGGTGTTCGGCACGGCGCCAATCGGCGCCGCCGCGTGGGTACGCATCTTCGCTCTCGCGACCGCGGTCAGCGTCGTCGTCGGAGTCGACAAATGGCTGCGGCGCAAGTACGCAGCCCGCCGGGCACAGCGCTAGCTAAGCCCCGCGGACCGGCGTGATCAGAACGGTGGCGGCGGCAGCGGCGGCGGCCCCGGCAGCGGCGGCGGCCCCGGGAGGGGCGGCGAACCCGGCAGGAACGGTATCCACGGTGGCGGCGGCAGCGCGGGTGGCGGCGGCAGCGGTGGCGGGCCGATCGCCGGCGGGGGCGGCAACGCCGGCAGCGCAGCCGGTGGCGGTGGCAATGCCGGTGCGCCAAGTGCGGGCAGGCCTGCCGCCGCTGCCGGAGCGGCACTCGTCAGGCCCCCGAACGGATTGAAACCGTTCTGGAACGCCGAGAACACCAGAGCCGATGCCGCACTGCCGGCCACGGCGGTCGTTCCGCCGACCACTCCATTGGCGATCGGTACCGCGACCGCGGTACCGATGTTGGCTGCCGTCTGCTGGGTGGCCGAGTCGCGAGCCTCATCCACCGAACGGCCGATCGTCTTGTCGTAGCTGCGGGTCAAGCTGTCGAGGAACGTCTGCAGATCCGAACCCGACGTGGGATCGGATGCGGTGCCGGGCGCAGCCACCGCGGTGCCACCGGCGGCAAACAGCGCCCCAAGGCACAGCGATGTCGCGGCTAGCGCATGGACCGAAATATTCCGAAGGCTCATCCAGCCCCCTTCCGTATCCAGCCATACTATCTGCCCTGGCCGCCGAACGGCAGATCGCGTTAGCTGCACAATCGGTGACGCTGTTTTCAACTGGCGTCCGATCAGCGCTTAGGTGGCCAGGAAAGTCGCCAGCGAACTGATCACCGGCACTGCGACTACCCGAAAGCGACCGCCGTCACACGGCGGAGGCCGCGGCCCGACCCGCGGCCCGACCGGAGAACAGGCAGCCGCCGAGGAAGGTCCCTTCCAGCGCGTTGTAGCCGTGCACACCGCCGCCGCCGAAACCGGCGACCTCACCGGCGGCGTAGAGCCCGTCGACGGGCTTGCCGTCCAAACCGAGCGCGCGGGAGAGCAGATCCGTCTGGATGCCGCCAAGCGTCTTGCGGGTCAGGATGTGCAGCTTCACCCCGATCAGCGGTCCGGCAGCAGGGTCGAGGATCCGGTGCGGTGCGGCGGTGCGGCCGATCCGATCTCCGATGTAGCGACGGGAGTTGCGGATGCCTTGCACCTGGGCATCTTTGGCATACGGGTTGGCCATCTGCAGATCGCGGGCCTCGATCTGGGTCCGGATGTGCGCGACGTCCAGCAGGGGCTCGTCGGTCAGCTTGTTCATCTTCGCCACCAGTTCGTCGAGCCCGTCAGCGACCACGAAGTCGGCGCCGTTGCGCTTGAACGCCTCCACCGGTGCCGGTGCACCCTTACTCAGCAGTCGCTCCTTGAGGAACGAGGCCCGGTCCTTGCTGGTGATATCGGGATTCTGCTCGGAGCCCGACAGCGCGAACTCCCGTTCGATGATCTTCTGGGTGAGGATGAACCAGCTGTGGTCATAGCCCGCGATCTCTGGGGTGGTGCGCAGGTATCGCAGGGTTCCCAAGGTGTCGTAGCCGGGTAGGTAGGGCTGCGGTAGCCGCCGCCCCAGCGCGTCGAACCACATTGATGACGGGCCGGGCAGGATCCGGATGGCGTGGTCGGGCCAGATCGGATCCCAGTTCTGCACGCCCTCGGTGTAGTGCCACATCCGGTCGCGGTTGACCAGCCGGACCCCCGAGTCCGCGGCGATGTCGAGCATCCGGCCGTCGACATAGGCGGGTACGCCGGTGATCATCGACGTCGGGGCACTGCCCATCCGCGGGGGCCAGTACCGGCGCACAATGTCGTGATTCCCGCCGATCCCCCCGGTCGTGATGACGACGGCCTGGGCGTGGAATTCGAATTCCCCTACCGCCTGCCGGTTCGACGGCATGCCGCGCAGCGCGTCGTCGGGGGCCAGCACGGTGCCGCGCACCCCGGTCGCCGCACCGCCGGCGATGACCAGTTCGTCGACCCGGTGCCGGTGCAGGAAGGTCAGCAGCCCGCGGTCGGCCGCGGCAAGCGCCGAGTTCACGAATGGCTCCACGACGCCGGTGCCGGTGCCCCACGCGACGTGGAAGCGCGGCACCGAGTTGCCGTGTCCATCGGCGCGCAGATCGCCGCGCTCGGCCCAGCCGACGGTCGGCAGGAACGTGATGCCGTGACCGAGCAGCCAGGAGCGTTTCTCTCCCGCGGCGAACTCGACATAGGCGCGGGCCCATTTGACCGCCCAGGAGTCCTCGTCGTCGAGCCGGTCGAACTGGGCGCTGCCGCGCCAGTCACTCCAGGCCAATTCGAAGGAGTCCTTCACGCCGAGGCGGCGCTGTTCGGGGCTGTCGACGACGAAGAGCCCGCCGAACGACCAGAACGCCTGCCCGCCGAGGTTCGCGGCATTCTCCTGGTCGAGCAGCGCGACCCTCTTGCCACGACTGGTCAACTCGTGAGCGGCGACGAGACCGGCCAGGCCGGCTCCCACGACGATGACGTCTGCATCCATTGGTCAGCCCTTCGTGTTGGGACAGGCTCACGGTACAACTCGGGCCATCGGCACACCCCGATACCGAGGCGCGACTGCGGTGGCCGCGCGTGAGTTCGATGTGACACAACGGGTTTAGCTGGTTGCCCGTTCGGGAAGAGACCATAGGTGACTCTTGCCCCCATCGCCTTCGAGCCGCGTCTACCGCAGGCGCGGGGTCCGTTGTCGCTCGCGGTACTGTCGCTGCTCACCGAGCGCGCGCCGCGAAACTACCTGCACCGGGTCGAGGCGTCGGTGCGGGATTCCGACCCGTACGGCATCGACGTTCACCTCGCGCTGTACGTCTGTTACGAACTGCACTACCGCGGGTTTGCCGGGGTGGACCCCGGCTGGGAGTGGAACCCGGGCCTGCTGCATCTTCGGGCCCAGCTCGAAGAGTCGTTCCTGGACGCCGTCCACCGCGATGTCGGCGACATCAGCGCCGCAGACACCGCCGCCGTCGAGATGCAGCGGTTGTCGGTCGAGCCCGTCGATGGCACCGGCCCCTCCTACTACTTGCGCGGCAAGGGCACCTGGGAGCAGATGCAGGAGTACTTCGTCCACCGTTCGCTCTACCACCTCAAAGAGGGCGATCCGCACGCCTGGGCCATCCCCCGGCTCACCGGGCAGGCCAAGGCTGCGTTCGTGGCGGTCGAGTTCGACGAATTCGGCGGTGGCCGCGGCGATCGGGTGCACCAGCAGTTGTTCGCCGATCTCATGGTCGCCGCCGGACTCGATGCGACCTACCTGGGTTACATCGACGCGGTGCCCGCCGAATCGCTGGCGGTGGTGAACCTGATGTCGTTCTTCGGTCTGCACCGGGAGTATCGCGGCGCGGCGATCGGCCATTTCGCCTCCACCGAGATCACCTCGTCCCCGGGGTCACGCCGGCTGGTGGACGCGTTGGAACGCCTCGGCGCTCCAGAGGTCTGCACACAGTTCTACCGCGAACACGTTGAGGCCGACGCCGTCCACGAGCAGGTGGTTCGCACCGACGTCGTCGGCGATCTGGTGAGTCGGGAGCCGGCGCTGGACCCCGATGTCGTCTTCGGGATTCGGGCGCACGCCTTGGTCGAGGATCGACTGGCCGACACCCTCATGGAGTGCTGGGGAACCGGGCAGAGTTCACTACGACGGCCACTGGGCTGACGGTTCGTCGTCGCGCTTGCGGCGCCGGTGGCTGGTGTCGCACAGCGGATAGGTCTTGCTGCGCCGGCACATACAGATCGCAACCATGAACCGGTCGGAGTCGACGACGTCGCCGTCCGGCAGTTCGATGCGGACCGGGCCCTGGATCATCATCGGCCCGCCCGACACTATCCGGACCAGCCGAGCTTCTTGACCGCTCATCGCCTTTCCGCGCGGATGACGACAAGTTCCTCTTGCCTGCGACCGACCGGCAGCATGCCGATGCTCTCCATCCACCTGGCGCGCGCGGTGAGGACGGGCCCGAAGGGAATGAGCTGTCGCAGAACGACGTCGGCACGCAGGCCACCGCCGCGAAGCCGCCGCAGCGACTTCTCGGCACCGCAGAACTCCGAGTGCACGATCAGTAGCGAGCCGCCCTCGACGATCAGCTCGGGTGCTGCATCGCATAGCGGATCGAGGATCAGTCGTCCGTCGACGCCTGCGTTCCAAGCAACCGCCGGCCCCACCTGCGCGGGGATGTCTTCCAGGTGAGCGCCCGGAGGCGTTGGGACATATGGCGGATTCGACACCACCACGTCGTAGGGTCCGGACGTCAGGGCCGCCGTCCAGCTCCCGACCCGCGCGTCGACGCTGACTCCGGCCTGCACGGCGTTGTCCCTGGTGCACCGGATGGCGTCCGGTGAGATGTCGAACGCGGTGACGTCGCGGGCGCCGAGTTCGGCCGCAGCGATTGCCACCACACCGCTTCCAGTACACAGGTCCAGCACTCGCCGGCCGATCACCACGCCGCTGAGCCGCAGCGCCTCGATCAGCAACTGCGAATCATGTTGTGGTGCATACACGTTTGCCGTCGATCCGACCGAGTCCCGCAGGCCGGGGTAGAGGATGGTCAACGTTGCCCTTTCGGCAGGCGGACGCGCCGCGGGGATACGGCATTGCCCACATAGATGCCCGATTGGCGGGTTGTTAAACCCGGCAGAGGGTTTGCCCACCCCCGTCGCATCCTCAATCGTCAGTCCGGCGGCTCCAAATTCGGCACCGCGGCCACATCCGGTGCGATGTCGTGTATGTCGTCGCTGCCCTCGGCGGCGGACCGCTGGCGCTCTGCCCGGCGCATGTCCTGATGGTCGTCGGTGTAGTCGGCGTGGTCTTCCTCGTCTGAGGTCGGCTCGGTCATGGACGACGGGATTGCCCGTCAGCCGCCGTTTCAACCCGCACCTCAGTCAGCGAGACGGGATGGAGCTACAACCGCGACCTGACCGCAGCGGACAGCCGCGACCCGTCGGCCTTACCCGCGGCGATCGCGGTGGCGGCCTTCATGACCAGACCCAGCTGCTTAGCCGACGGCCGCTCGCCGATCTCCTCGGCGACTTGGGCGATCGCGGTGTCGGCCACGTCGGCGACCTCGGCGTCGGTCAATGGGGTGGGCAGGTACTCGTCGATGATCCGTGCCTCGGCGTGCTCCTCGGCGGCGAGTTCACCCCGCCCGTTCTGGGTGTAGATCTCGGCGGACTCGCTGCGCTTCTTGGACTCCCTGGCCAGGACCTTGAGCACCTCCTCGTCGGAGAGATCGCGGGCCTGCTTGCCCGACACCTCCTCGGTCTGGATCGCCGCCAGCAGCAGCCGCAACGTCGCCGTACGCAGCTTGTCCTTTGTCTTCATCGCCTCGGTGAGGTCCGATCTCAGCCGTTCCTTGAGCTCCGCCATGGCGCAAACGCTACGCGACCGAGATCGCCGGGACGTTGAGAAATACCCCGGCGCTCGACAGGATGGGTTCATGAGCAACGACGCCGGGGGCGTTGTCCGGTGAGCGCACCTCCCGCCGGACCACCGGGACCGCCGCCAGGATGGCCTGGTCAACCGCCATACCCACCGGCCCCTTACCCGCCTTCCGGGCCACCGCCGGGCTACCCGCCGGCCGGCTATCCCCCGCCGGGATACCCTCCGCCGGGCTATCCGCCGCCGGGTTACGGTCCCCCGGGATACCCGCCACCGGGTTACGGTCCCCCGGGCTATCCGCCGCCGGGTTACGGTCCCCCGGGATACCCGCCACCTGGGTACGGCGTGCCGATGCCCTTGGCGGCCAAACCAGGCGTCATTCCACTGCGACCGCTCTCGCTCAGTGACATCTTCAACGGCGCGGTTGGGTACATCCGGGCCAATCCGAAGGCGACGCTGGGCCTGACGACGGTTGTCGTCGTGATCACTCAGATCCTGGCGCTCATCCTCCAGGTGGGTCCACTGGCTGCCACCGGCAAGCTCGGCGTGCTGCGCGGTGCCGAGGACTACTCGACCGCGACGCTGCTGGCTTCGTCGCTGTCCAACCTGACCAGCACAGTCGCCACCGCGCTGGCCGGGATCCTGCTGTCGGGCATGCTGACCGTCGTGGTCGGTCGGGCGGTGTTCGGCAGCACGATCACCGTCGGCGAAGCCTGGCAGCGGGTGCGTGGCCGGCTGTTGGCCCTCATCGGCTTCAGCGCACTGGAGGTCGTTGCGGCGCTGCTGCTCATCGGCGTGGCCGTGGGGATCATCGTCGGCGTCGCGGCGGGCGCCAACGCCACCGCCGCGGTGATAGTCGGCATACCGCTGGTGCTCGCACTGATCGTCGGGCTGGCGTATCTGTTCACCGCGTTGATGTTCGCCCCGGTGGCCATTGTTCTGGAGCGCAAACCTCTGCTGGCATCGATCAGACGGTCATTTGAGTTGGTGCGCAACCACTTCTGGCGGGTATTGGGAATCTGGTTGCTCGCCTCGCTGGTGGCCGGTGTTGTGGCCGGCGCGGTCGCTGTTCCGTTCGGCATCGCCGCTCAGATCCTGCTGATGGGCACGCAGTCCTCGGGTTCAATCATCCTGGGGACCGCCCTGGCGGCCGTCGGTGGAGCGATCGGCCAGATCGTCACCGCACCGTTCACCGCCGGTGTGGTCGTGCTGCTCTACACCGACATCCGGATGCGCGCCGAGGCGTTCGACTTGGTTCTGCAGACCGGGGCCGTCGGCGGTCCGGCCGCCACGGTGGCAGCCGACAGCCTGTGGCTCACCGCGCCGCGGTGACGCCGGATCACCATGCCGACCATTGACATCGACCGGGAGTCCGCCCACGAGGCGGCCCAGCGTGAGCTGGCCAAGCCGATCTATCCCAAAGAGTCGTTGATGGACCGGATCAGCGAGTGGCTCGACGAGTTGCTCTACCGCGTGATGCAGAAGGGGTCGTCGATCCCGGGCGGCTGGCTCACCATTGCCGTGTTAGCCATCGTGGTGTTGGTGGCCTTCGTCGTTGCGGTGCGGATCGCCAGGCGCACGATGCGGACCAGTCGCGGCGGCGAGGCCGGATTGTTCGGTGCCCATGAGCTCAGCGCCGCCGAGCACCGCGCCACGGCGGAAAGCTATGCGGCTGCCGGCAACTGGGCCGCGGCCATCCGACACCGCCTTCGGGCGGTGGCCCGCCACCTCGAGGAGACCGGGGCACTCAACCCGGTTCCCGGCCGCACCGCCAGTGAGCTGGCTCGCGACGCCGGCGAGTTGTTCCCGGCCCTGGGCGCCGAGTTGCGGCGTGCGGCCACGATATTCAACGACGCCACCTACGGGGAGCAGCCCGGCACCGAGTCGAACTACCGCATGGTTGCCGAGCTCGACGACGCCCTGCGTCGCCACGCCACGCCGACTGCCGGCGAGGCCGCCGCCGCAGTCCCCGACATCTGGGTCCCATTGCGGTGAGCGCCTCCATCGCAGGGCGCTGGCGCACCGGACGCTGGATTGCCCTGGGCCTGATCGTGATTTCCGCGCTGGCGGCGGTCAGTGCGTTTCTGACCGCCCCACGCCCGGGCGGACGGATGGATCCGAACTCCACCGGATCTGACGGCGCGCACGCCCTGGTCACGTTGCTCCGAGACCGGGGCGTCGACGTCGTCGTCGCCCAGAACGTCGCCGACGTGGAGCACGCCGCCCGACCCGACACCCTGCTGTTGGCGGCCGAGACCTACCGGACCCGCGGTGAGGACCTCCTGAGCCGGCTGGCGGGCGTGCCCGGCGACCGGCTGCTGCTGGAGCCCACGGCCCGGGCGCGCCAGGCGCTAGCGCCCGGTATCCGTTCCGACGGCGCCGGCACGCTGGCCGCAGACCCCGATTGCGATCTGCGCGAGGCTGATCGGGCCGGCACCACGCAGCTGGGCCCGAGCGACACCTACCAGAAGGTGGGCGACGTCGAGCTGACCAGGTGCTACGGCGGTGCGCTGGTGCGTTACCAAGCAGACGGCCGCACCGTGACGGTTGTCGGCAGTTCCGACTTCATGACCAACGGCGGCCTGCTCAAACAGGGCAACGCCGCGCTGGCAATGAATCTCGCCGGTGACCGGGCCCGCCTGATCTGGTACGCGCCGCAGGAAGCCGAAGGCGACGGATCGGCGGGCGCAACCATCGGCGACCTGATCCCCGATGCGGTGAGCTGGATCGTCTTGCAGCTGTGCCTGGTGGTCCTTCTGCTGGCGGTGTGGCGGGGCCGGCGGCTGGGGCCGCTGGTGGCCGAGAAGTTGCCGGTCGTGGTGCGGGCCTCCGAAACCGTCGAGGGCCGCGCCCGGCTCTACCGGTCCCGCCGGGCCCGGGGCCAAGCCGCCGAGGCGTTGCGCACCGCCACCCTGCACCGCCTGGCCCCGCGACTCGGATTGGGCGCCAACGCTTCTCCCGAGGCCGTGGTGTCGGCCGTCGCCCAGCGCTATGCCGGTGATCAGAACACCGTGCACCACCTGTTGTTCGGCCCGCCGCCGTCCACCGACTCCGATCTGCTCCACTTGGCCACTGCACTAGACGACATCGAAAGGCAGGTCACGAAGTCGTGACGTACTTTGCCCCACCGCCGGCCCCCGCCGCCGAACACGACCAGGCCCGCGCCGCACTACTGGCGGTTCGCAGCGAGATCGCCAAGGCCGTCGTCGGTCAGGACGCGGTGGTCAGCGGGCTGGTCATCGCGCTGCTGTGCCGCGGACATGTACTGCTGGAAGGTGTTCCGGGCGTGGCCAAGACGCTGCTGGTCCGGGCGATGGCCGCCGCGCTGTCCCTGGACTTCAAGCGGGTGCAGTTCACCCCTGACCTGATGCCGGGCGACGTCACCGGATCGCTGGTCTACGACGCGCGCACCGCGGCCTTCGTGTTCCGGGAGGGTCCGGTGTTCACCAACCTGATGCTGGCCGACGAAATCAACCGCACCCCACCGAAAACGCAGGCCGCTCTGCTGGAGGCCATGGAAGAGCGCCAGGTCAGCGTCGACGGCGAACCCCGGCCGCTGCCCGACCCGTTCATCGTCGCGGCCACCCAGAACCCGATCGAGTACGAGGGCACCTACCAGCTGCCCGAGGCACAACTGGACCGGTTCCTGCTGAAACTGAACGTTCCGCTGCCGCCGCGCGATCAGGAGATCGCGATCCTCACCCGGCACGCCCAGGGCTTCGACCCGCGCGATCTGAGTTCGATCCGCCCGGTGGCCGGTGCAGCCGAACTCGCCGCGGGCCGCCGCGCGGTCAAGCAGGTACTGGTCGCAGACGAGGTGCTCGGCTATATCGTCGACATCGCCGGAGCGACAAGGAATTCCCCGTCGCTTCAGCTCGGTGTTTCGCCGCGCGGCGCCACCGCGCTGCTCGGCACGGCGCGGTCGTGGGCGTGGCTGTCTGGCCGGACCTACGTCACCCCGGACGATGTGAAGGCGATGGCACGCCCGACGCTGCGTCACCGGATCGCGCTGCGCCCGGAGGCCGAACTCGAGGGAGCCACCCCAGACGGGGTACTCGACGGCATCCTGGCCGCGGTGCCGGTGCCACGCTAGTGGTTCTCACCGGCCGCATCGGGCTGATCGCCCTGCTTGGCGTGCTGCCGATCGGACTGTCGCCCTGGCCGGCAACGGCTTTCGTGGTGCTGCTGCTGGCGCTGCTGGTGGTGGCGACGCTCGACGTGGCACTGGCCGGCAGCGTGGGCGCGCTGATGCTGACGCGTGACGGCGGTGCGACCACAGCCCGGCTGGGCCAACCCGTCGATGCCGTGCTGCGCGTCCACAACGGAGGTTCGCGCCGGGTCCGGGGCATGCTGCGCGATGCCTGGCCGCCGAGCGCCCGCGCCGAACCCCGCGCACACACCATCGGCGTACGCGCCGGTGAAACCGTCACCGTCGCAACCCGACTGCGGCCGGTGCGTCGCGGCGACCAGCGCTCGGAGCTCATCACGGTGCGCTCGATCGGACCGTTGGGCCTGGCCGGTCGGCAGCGGTCGCACGCGGTCCCCGGGCAGGTGCGCATCCTGCCGCCGTTCCTGTCGCGCAAGCACCTGCCGTCCCGGTTGGCCCGGCTGCGCGAGATCGACGGGCTGCTGCCGGTGCTCATCCGCGGCCAGGGCACCGAGTTCGATTCGCTGCGCGAGTACGTCGTTGGCGACGACGTCCGTTCGATCGACTGGCGGGCCACCGCCCGCCGCGCCGACGTCGTGGTGCGCACCTGGCGCCCAGAGCGAGACCGGCGAGTGGTCATCGTGCTGGACACCGGCCGCACCTCTGCGGGCCGGGTGGGGGTGGATCCCACCGCGGCCGACCCGGGCGGCTGGCCGCGGCTGGACTGGTCGATGGACGCCGCACTGCTGCTGGCCGCACTGGCGGCCCGCGCCGGTGACCACGTCGATTTCCTGGCCCACGACCGAGTGACCCGTGCCGCGGTGTTCGGGGCGTCGCGCACCGAGCTGCTGGCCCATCTGGTGGAGGCGATGGCGCCGCTGGAGCCGGCGCTGATCGAGTCCGATGCCGCCGCAATGGTGGCCGCCGTGCAGCGGCGGGTGCGCCGCCAGGCTCTGGTCGTGCTGTTGACCGACCTGAACTCCTCGGCCCTCGATGAGGGGCTGCTGCCGGTGCTGCCCCGGCTGTCGGCGAAGCACCGGGTGATCGTGGCGGCGGTCGCCGATCCGCGGGTAGACGAGCTCGCCGCAGGACGCGCCGACGCCGCGCAGGTCTACGACGCCGCGGCCGCCGAGCGTGCCCGCAATGACCGCCGCAGCATCGCGGCCCGGCTGCGGCACAGCGGCGTCGAGGTGGTTGACGCCGCGCCCGAGGACCTCGCGCCGGCTCTGGCCGACCGCTATCTGGCGATGAAGGCCACCGGCCGGCTGTAGCGCTCAGCCCGTGGGAACGACGTCGGGCGCATCCTCGACGTCCCCGGTCTCGCCGGCCCGGCTGGCCTTGCGGCCGAAGTGGACGATGTAGGCCAGAAACGCCGCCTCGGCGGCCACACCGATGCCGATGCGAACGAACGTCGGCAGTGGCGACGGAGTCACCAACGCCTCGATCAGGCCCGAGACCAGCAGTACCCCGGCCAGCCCGACCGCCGCCGCCACCACCGCGCGGCCCTGCTCGGCCAGCACTTGACCGCGCGGACGATCGCCCGGGGAGATCACCGTCCAGCCCAGCCTCATACCAACGGCACCGGCCAGGAATACCGCCGTCATCTCCAGCAGGCCGTGCGGGATCAGCAGTCCGAACAACACGTCGGCCTTGCCGGCATCCATCATCAGCCCGCCGATCACCCCGAGGTTGGCGGCGTTCTGGAACAACACCCACGGGATCGGGATGCCCAGCAGAATCGAGAACGCGATGCACTGAGCGGCAACCCAGGAGTTGTTGACCCAGACCCGCAAGGCGAACGAGCCGGCCGGATTGTCGCTGTAGTACGAGGCGAAGTCGTGGTTGACCAGATGCTCGATCTCGTCGGGAGTGCTCAGCGCCGACTGCACCTCGTGGCTGCCGGCCACCCAGACTCCGATCAGCACGGCCACCGCGAAGAACACGACCGCGGTGGCCAGCCACCACCGCCACGCACGGTAGGCCACCACCGGGAAGGACACCGTCCAGAACCGGGCGAACTCATGCCACATCGGGGCGTGTGCGCCGGTGACGGCCGCGCGGGCCCGGGCGACCAGGCTGGACAACCGGCCGACCAGCACCGAGTCCGACGACGCCGAACGCACCATCGACAGGTGGGTGGAAACCCGCTGGTAGAGCTCGACGAGTTCGTCCACTTCGGGACCGGAAAGCCGGCGACGCTTCTTGACCAGTTGCTCGAGCCGATTCCAGGTGTCCTGGTGGGCCATGACGAAAGCGTCGACGTCCATCTGGCAATGGTAGTGAGACGGTCGAGCGCGATACGCCCTCGACGGGGTCGGTGCTTGTTGGTTCGGTTGCTCTAGAAGACAACGGTTTCGTTGCCGACCCGGACCACGCGGTCCTGGCAGTGCCACTGCACGGCGCGGGACAGCACCGCCCGTTCGACGTCGGCGCCCAGCCGGACCAGGTCATCGACACTGTGAGTGTGGTCGACCCGGACCACGTCCTGCTCGATGATCGGCCCCTCGTCGAGGTCCTGGGTGACGTAGTGCGCGGTGGCACCGACGAGCTTGACGCCGCGTTCCCGGGCCCGCTTGTAGGGAGCAGCGCCGATGAACGCCGGGAGGAACGAGTGGTGGATGTTGATCAGCGGACACCCCACGGCGTCGAGGAACTCGGGGGTGATGAACTGCATGTAACGGGCGAGCACCACCAGATCGACGTTGCCGCTCAACAATTCGAGTTGGCGTCGCTCGGCTTCTGACCGGTTGTCCTTGGACGCCGGAATGTGGAAGAACGGCACCGAGAACGGGCGCACTTCGTCGGCGAGTTCGGAGTGATTGGAGATGACCATCACGATATTCATGTCTAGTTCGCCGCGGCGATTTCGCCACAACAGGTCGAGCAGACAATGGTCGGTCTTGGAGACCATGATCGCCACCCGCTTCACTTTGGCGGCCTCGGTGAACTGGAAGTCGATCTGGAACTCGCCGGCCACGGCATCGGCGAACCCCCGCTGCACGCCGGTGATCGCAGCCGACAGCCCCGGAAGCCGAAAGATGACCCGCTGCACCAATACTCCGCCATCGGGGTCCGTGGAATGCTGATCGAACGAGACGATGTTGGCGCCGACAGCGCTGAGAAAGCTGCTCACCGCGGAGACCACACCCGGCCGGTCAGGACAGCGAAGGAGTAGCCGGCCGACATCTGCGGTGCTGTGCCGGGCCGCGGGTTGCTGAGCGGCGACGGTGGGAAGCACCGACGCGGTTGCGGGTGATGCGGTCATGACGCCCCTTTCGGGCTTGTCGTCGATCATCAGCACGTGCAGCGAGGTTCAGCACTCGATAACGTTGAGCGCCAAGCCACCCCGCGCAGTCTCCTTGTACTTGTCCTTCATGTCGGCACCCGTTTCCCGCATCGTCTTGACAGCCTTGTCCAGGGACACCCGGTGCTGTCCGTCACCACGCAGCGCAATGCGGGCCGCGGTGATCGCCTTGACGGCGGCCAATGCGTTTCGCTCGATACAGGGAATCTGCACCAGCCCGCCGACCGGATCGCAGGTCAGGCCGAGGTTGTGCTCGATGCCGATCTCGGCGGCATTCTCCACCTGTTCGGGCGTACCCCCGAGCACTTCGGTAAGCCCGGCGGCGGCCATCGCACAGGCCGATCCGACCTCACCTTGGCAACCCACCTCCGCACCACTGATCGAGGCATTCTCCTTGATGATCGAGCCCACTGCCGCGGCAGCGAGCAGGAAACGGACCACGCCGTCATCGTCGGCGGCGGGCACGAAGTTGCGGTAGTAGTGCAGCACGGCGGGGACGATGCCGGCGGCTCCGTTGGTGGGGGCGGTCACGACCCGCCCGCCGGCGGCATTCTGCTCGTTGACGGCCAGCGCATAGAGGCTGACGTAGTCCATCGCGGCCAGCGGGTCGCCCTCGGCCGCGGTCGCCGCGAGTTTGGTCGCCATCGAGGCAGCCCGCCGTTGGACGTTCAATCCACCGGGCAGGACCCCGTGTGTGCTGGAGCCGACGCGGACACATTCCTGCATCACCGACCAGATCTTCAGCAACTGTTCGTGAACGAACAGATCTGTGTGCCAGGCCCGTTCGTTGGCCAACATGACGTCACTGATCCGCAGACCCGTCTCGGCGGTGACGACCAACAGTTCGTCTCCGCTGTGGAACGGGTAGGTCACTGGTGTCGGATCAGGCACGACGACGGGATGGTTCTCACTGTGGACCTGGTCGTCATCGATGACGAACCCGCCGCCGACGGAGTAGAACATCCGTTGGGACAGTGTCGCTCCGGTGCGTCCGTACGCGACGAATTTCATTGCGTTGGCATGGAAGCGGGCCCGCCGGTTGCGGTGCAGGATGATGTTGTCGTCGAGGTCGAAGGCAATCGGGTGCTGCCCGAGTAGCCGCAGGACACCAGTGCCGTCGATCTCGCGCAGCACCGATGGTGTCCGGGTGGGGTCGACCTGGTCTGGGCGCTCGCCGAGCAAGCCAAGCGCCAGCGCACCGACGCTCCCATGCCCTTTACCCGTGGCCCCCAACGAGCCGAACAGCTCCACCACGACACTGTGGGTGTATTCCAGTGCACCGGCATCGGCCAGTCCGCGGACGAACCGATTGGCGGCGATTATCGGCCCGACGGTATGCGAACTGGATGGGCCGATCCCGATCTTGAACAGGTCGAAGACGCTGAGTGCCATCGTCAGATGCGGATGTTCTCATTGGTGGGGTCGTAGAGCGCCTTGAGCGACACCGTGATTGGATAGAGCTGTCCATTGACGTTGACCTGATAGTCGCCGGATCTGATCCAATCGGTGGTCACCACCGCGTTGTTGGCGGCCCGAAGGTAACCCAGCCCGACACAGCTGCCGATCGTCTCGCCCCACGCCGCGGACGTCACCTGACCGGCGGCCTCACCGTCGCGCAGGATCAACTCGCCGCCCCACAGCATCGCGTCGGGTGAGCCAACAACAAACCCGACCAGCTTGGTCAGCGGTCCGTCCGACTTGGCCTTCTCCACCGCCTCGCGGCCCAGGAACGCGATGTCGGTCTTGAGCTTGCACGCGAACAACAGGCCGGCTTCGACCGGATTCTCGGCCGGGCTCAGTTCACGGCCAAATGCGCGGTAGCCCTTTTCCAGCCGGAGGCTCTCGATCGCGTAGTAGCCGCCGCGGGCCACCCCGAACTGCCGCCCGATCTTCATCAATTCGTCGTACACGCCCACCGCGAACTCGGCGGGAACGTAGAGCTCCCAGCCCAGTTCACCGACGTAGGTGATGCGGGTTGCCCGCACGGTCGCATAGCCCAGCGAGATCTCCTGGCTGGTTCCGAACGGGAAGGCTACATCGGACATGTCGGCGTCGGTCAACATCGAGAGCAGGTCGCGCGACTTGGGCCCCATCACCCCGAAAACCGCGTACGCGGAGGTGATGTCGACCAGTTCGGCCCGAGCTCCGGCTGGCATGTTCTTGCGGATGTGGTCCTTGTCGCGCTCGGTGGTGGCCGCGCTGGAGACGATCAGGAATTCCTGCAGTCCGGTGCGCGTCACCGTGACGTCGGATTCGTAGGTTCCGCGTTCGTTGAGCATCCCGGTGTAGACCGACTTGCCGATCTCGACGCCGACATCCGCGGTGCACAGCCATTGCAGTGCAGCTTCCGCGTCGGGACCGACGAGCAGGTACTTGGAGAACGAGGTTTGGTCGAACACGGTGACACCGGTACGGGTGCTGGTCTGCTCGGCCGCCGACCACGGCAGCCAGTTCGGCTTGCCCCACGTGTACTCGATGGTGGGCTGTTCGCCGTCGGGGGCGAAGAAATTGGCTCTCTCCCAGCCCATCCGCGATCCGAAATTGGCGTTCGCTTCGGCGAGCAGGTGGTGCACTGGAGACCGGCGGAATGGCCGGGCAGTATCCAGTTCCCGATTGGGCCAGGGTATTTCGTAGTGCACGCCGAGAACCTCGGCCACCCTGTCGTGCAGCCAGCGATTGTTGCCGTTGAACCGCGCGAACCGGCGGATGTCGACGCCGGTGAGGTTACCGTCGGGAGCTCCGTTGACGATCCACTCCGCCAGCGCCCTGCCGGCGCCACCGGCGGTGGCGATACCGACCGAGTTGAATCCGGCGCCGACGAAGAAGTTGGCACACTCCGGTGCCTCGCCGAGGATGAACTGGTTGTCCGGGGTGAAGCTCTCGGGGCCGTTGTAGAACTTCTTGATCCCGGTGTGCTCCAGGGCTGGAATGCGCAGCAGCGCATTGTTCATCAGGATCTCGAAATGATCCCAGTCCTCGTCGAGCAGCTGGAACTCGAACGGATAGGGAATCGCGTCGGGTGCGACCCAGGGTTTGGCGTTGGGTTCGAAGCCCCCGATGACCAGGCCGCCGACTTCTTCCTTGAAGTAGGTGTAGCCGTCGGGGTCACGCAGGATCGGCAGGTCCGGGTGCACTCCGGCTATCTCCTGCGACACCACATAGAAGTGCTCGGCGGAGTGCAGCGGGACATTGACCCCGGCCATCGCGCCGATCTGCTTGGCCCACTGGCCAGCACAGTTGACGACAATCTCGGCTTCGATATCGCCGTCGTCGGTGCGCACCCCGGTCACCCGCCCATCGACGGTGAGAATGTCGAGGACCCTGATCTTCTCGATGATCTGGGTACCGCGCATGCGTGCGCCCTTGGCCAACGCGAAGGTCAGGTCGGTGGGGTTGGCCTTACCGTCAGCGGGCAGCCAGATCGCGCCGACGAGGTCGTCGACGCGCATCACGGGGTATCGCTCCAACGCCTGCTCGGGTGTGAGCAGCTCGCATTCCATGTTGAACGCGGTCGCGCTGGCCGCGGTGCGACGCAACTGGATCATCCGATCTTCGGAGCGGGCAACCGTGACTCCGCCGCATCGTTTGTAGCCGGCCGACAGCCCGGTCTCGGCTTCCAACTCGGCATAGAGCTGGGTGGAGTACTGCACCAGCCGGGTCAGGCTTTCCGAAGCGCGCAGCTGGCCGACCAGGCCGGCGGCGTGCCAGGTAGTGCCCGAGGACAGCTGACCCTGTTCGAGCAGGACGACATCGGTCGTGCCGAGCTTGCTCAGGTGGTAGGCGACGCTGGTGCCGATGACGCCGCCGCCGATGATGACCGCCTGGGCGCGCTGCGGAAGTGGTTTGGTACCCATGGTCCTTCTCTTGTTCTCAGATCTGTTTGGTGCGCTCCGCGGTGTTAGACCGGGTCTGCGTGCAGGGGCTCGCCGGCAGCCACCGGGATGTGGCGGTGCTCTTCGGCGATTCCGTGGTCCTTGCCGTGCTGGCGGGCCAGGTAGTAGCCGGCACCGCCAACGACGATCGCGAGAATGAAGATCACGCCGCCCCAGGCGTAGACGCCGTCGCCGTAGATCTCGGTGCGCGGCCAGATCAGGTTTATCGACATCAGCAGGCCGTAGCCGACCGCGACGGCGTTGATGATGATGCCGCCGCCGCGCCCGAGGTAGAACCACCCCTTCTCGCCACGGTCCTCCGGCCAGCCCCGCAGGCGGCGCACCAACACCGGAATGGTGACCAGCAGGTAGGCGAGGTAGACGACGACGATCGCCACGCTGGTGATCACCAGGAAGACCTTCGAATTGCCGGCGTTGAGGACCAGCAGGCCGATCGCGACCAGTCCACTGACGATCGCCGGCAGGATCGGCGACTGGCGCCGCTCGCCGACGTGGGCCAGTTTGGCGCCGAACGGCAGTGCGTGATCGCGCGCCATAGAGAAGGCCAGCCGAATACTGGCGGTCTGGATGGCCAGCGTGCAGATGAAGATCGCGAATGCAACGTCGACCAATAGCAGCTTGCCCACGGTGCTACCGAGGGCGTCTTGTAGAACCATCGGCAGGCCTCCGGTGCCCAGCGTGCTCAGATCCAGGCTGTGGGCGGTCATCAGCGCAAGCAGCAGCAACGCGGCGCCGCAGAGCCCGGCCGCTGCCAGGGCGCGTAACAGCGCTTTGGGCGTGGTGCGGCGGGGGTCCTTGGTCTCTTCGGACAGCGATCCGGCGGTGTCGAATCCGTACATGACATAGGCGGGCATGATCGCGGCCATCAACAACGGCGCCAGCAGCCCCAGCGCACCCCAACCGGGCAGTCCGGGACCGGCGCCCTGGGTGGTCAGCACAACGCCGGGGCCGCGCTGGATGTGGAACAGCAGGAGAATGACAATCAGTGCCACACCGATGATTTCGGCGGCCACACCGATATTGTTGATCAGTGCCATGAGCCTGACGCCAAGCAGGCTGATCGTGGTGGTCAGCGCGACGGTACAGGAGCCCAACAGGATCGCGTTCTGCCCGTCGTTGTCGATGACTTGGAACCCGGACCAGATCTGCGGCAGCACAATCTGTTCGGCGACCGACACAGCGGCGACACTGACCAGCGACCCCACCAGCATTGTCCAGCCGGCCATCCATGATCCGGCCCTGCTGCTCATCTTCTTCGACCACTGGTAGACCGAGCCGGCGATCGGATATCGGGCCGACAGCTCGGCGAACACCAGGGCGACACAGAACTGCCCGGCGAGCACGATGACCCACGACCAGAACAGCAGTGGCCCACCGAAGCCGTAGCCGAAGCCGAACAGCTGGAACATGCCGGTCAGGATGGAGATGTAGCTGAAACCGGCTGCGAAGGAGCTGAACCCGCCGAGTGATCGGCTCAGCCGCTGCGTGTAGCCATGGGAGGCGAGGTCAGCCAAGTCGGCTTCATGGTCGTGTTGCGCCATAGCGAATACTCCAGGCTCGAGGGGAATCGGTGGTGGGTGTTAATCGTCGGCTTGCGCGTCATCGAGAAGTCGGCCGAAATCAGGGTGGTTGAATTCGGCGACAGCGGCGTCGTAGCGCTCCATCGCCCATTCCCAGAAGTCGAATTCCAAAGGACTGGACGCACTTTGGATAGCGCCCCACAGGGTCCAGCCGTACTTGGACACAATGCCCTGCAGGCGGGCACGAGCGATCTTGTGCCGCAGGGACCTTCCGTAGTAGGCGGTCACCAGTTCCTCGAGCTGCTCGGTTGAGAGCTGGCATTCGCTCCAGATGTTGCCCAACTCGAAACACGGGTCGTTGTTACCCGAGTATTCGTAGTCGATGAGCCAGATCTTGTCCCCTTCGTCGACGAAGTTCCCGGCCAACAGATCGTTGTTACACGGCACGGTGGTCTGATCGGTGGCGCCGAGGACCTGTTCGATGGCGCTGAACCTGTCGGCGTGGTCGAGGTACCCGTCCGGGATCCGGAAGCCGTTCTCCTGAACGACCTTCAGATAGCTTGGCTGGCGCTCGAACATGTCGAACTCGCCCCTGAACCTCGGACCCGCATGCAACTGACGACACGCCGCGGCGGCGCGGGCGATCACGTCGGGGCGCTGAAAGTCGCCATTGGTCAGCGTCGTCCCGTTGAGGTATCCGATGAGCAGGATGCCCAGCTCGGGCCGGTAGTCGATGACCGGGGCACCGACGCCGGCCTGCTCGGCGGCCTTGGTGTTGTAGTACTCCTGCTCGCGGTCTATGCCGAGCAGGGTGTTGGTTCCGTCGGTGCAGCGGGCGACATAGGTGGCCCCGGGAGTGGTGATCTTGACGTTGCGATTGGTCAGCCCTCCGGAGAGTTCCTCCAGTTCCCTGGGCTTGCCGGCGACCGCGGGAAGCTGGTCGAGCAGCAGTTGCAGCTGGTCATCGGTGAGAAACGACATTCGGTGCTTCCTGGCGGCTGAACGAACTCCTGTGATGTGAACCACTCAGACGATAATTCATGAGTGATTAAAGGTCTATACGTTTGCGTAACGGATGGGTTATTTCTTTTCTCAGCCGCGGACGCGCTCGCCGGACGGGTCGTACAGCGGCTTGGTCAGCAGCGTCGCCGGGTAACGCCGGTTCATCACCTCGACCTCGAATCGCTCCTCACCCTGCAGTCCGGCGGGAATCATCGCCGAGAACGTGGTCAGCCCGATGGTGTGGCCGTAGCCGGCGCTGCGCACCGAGGACCGGGTGTCGGTCGGGGCATGCACGAGCATCTCCCCGCCGTGCATGACGACGTCGGCATCGGTGGTGAACCAACGCAATCGCGACTGCGGCCCCTTCGCCTTGGCCGCCTCGAGCGCAGACCCGGCCAACAGCTCGGGTTTGGCCAGCGCGACGCAGAAACCGAGGCCGACCTCGTAGGGGGTGTTGTCCGATCGCATGTCGGTGGACCACGCCAGATACTGCTTCTCCAGCCGCAGCGTCTCGACCGCCCGATAGCCCACATCCCGGATCCCGTGCGGCGCACCCGCTTCCAGGATCTTGTCGTAGAGGTCGCGGACGTACTCGGAGGGCACGTGCAGTTCCCAGCCCAGTTCACCGACGTAGGTGGCGCGCAGCGCGATCACCGGCGCCCAACCCAGGTCGGTGCGGCGGGCGGTCATATAGGGGAAGGCCTCATTGGAGAAGTCGCTCGTGCTCAGCGCGGCGAGCACGTCGCGGGATCTCGGCCCGCAGACGTTGAGCACCCCGTAGGCCGAGGTGACGTCAGTGATGACGACGGTGCCGTCGGTCGGGGCGTGCTGCAGCAGGAAGGTGACATCGTGGCGGCCGAACCCGCTGCCGGTGACCAGATAGAACCGGTCCTCGGCCAGCCGGGTGATGGTGACGTCGGCCTCGATGCCACCGCGTTCGTTGAGCAGCTGCGTGTAGGTGATCTTGCCGATCACCG
This sequence comes from Mycolicibacterium sp. CH28, assembly GCF_004745805.1. Classification (GTDB taxonomy): domain Bacteria; phylum Actinomycetota; class Actinomycetes; order Mycobacteriales; family Mycobacteriaceae; genus Mycobacterium. The sequence goes on from NZ_SRLQ01000002.1 coordinate 56,405, forward strand.
TGTCGAGATTCGCACCGGCGACCCGTTGCAGCAGCGCCAGGGCATTACGCCCGCTGATGTCGAACTTGGAGAACGACGACTGGTCGATGACACCGACCGCATTGCGCACCGCGGCGTGTTCCTGGGCGATGTAGCTCCATGCATTGCTGCGTCCGAAGGTCGGAGTCTCCTCGGTACCGACATTGTCAGGGTCGAACCAGTTGGCCCGCTCGTAGCCGAACTTGTTGCCGAACACCGCCCCGCGCTCGTTGAGTCGGTCGTAGACGGCGCTGCGGCGCTGCCCGCGCGGCGGGTGGCTGGGTCGGTTCGGGAACGCGATGTCGTAGTAGTGGCCGTAGGCCTGCACTGATTCCAGGTCGAGCACCGCGGGCACGTTGTGCGGAGCGCCGAATCGGCGGACATCGAAGTGCCACAGGTCCATACCCGGGTCGCCGTCGATGATCCAGTTCGCCATGGCGTGCCCGGCACCGCCGGCTGCGGCGATGCCGGCCGAGAAGCCACAGCAATGGAAGAGATTGTCGACGTCTTCGGTGAGCCCCATGATCGGCTCCGCGTCGGGGGAGAACGGGATAGGACCGTTGACCCAGGTGTGGATGCCCATCTCGCCGAACGCGGGCAACCTGTTCGCCGCACCCTCGGCCAACCCCTCGAAACGGTCGTGATTCGGGGCGAACAGTTTGGGTCCCATATCGCGCGGAATGGTGCGCCAACAGGCTTTGGTGCCCATCTCCCAGCCGCCGATGACCAGTGCTCCTGCTTCGGGTTTGAGGTAGAAGCGCGCATCCGGATCACGGAAGGTGGGCAAATCGGCGGGCAAATCGTCGAACTTCTCGGTCACCACATACTGGTGCTCGACGGCGTTGACCGCCACGTCGACCCCGGCCAGTCGAGCGGTCTCGGCACCCCACATGCCGGTGGCGTTGACCACGACGTCGCACTCGATGCGCCCCTGCTCGGTGATCACGGCGGTGACCCGTCGTCCCTGGCGCTCAATGGAATCCACCCGGCATTGCTGGACGATCCGCACTCCGGCGTTGCGGGCGCCGGTGGCGAATGAATGGGTGAGCTGGTTGGGGTCGACATAGCCGTCCGACGGGGTCCAGGTGGCCCCGTAGACGCCGTCGGTGTTGAGCAGCGGGAAGATCTCGGCGGCCTCGGCCGGGCTGACCAGGTGAATGTCGAATCCGAAGCTCTTGCCCTGGGTGTAGACCCGTTGCAGTTCCTCCCAGCGCTGCGGGCTCGACGCGACTCGCAGTCCTCCGACGCCGTGCCAGCTGGTCGGGTAGCCGGTGACATCTTCCAGGCTCTGGTAGGTCTGCACACTCGTCTGCATCAGTTGGGTCAGACTGGCGCTGCTGCGCAGTTGGCCCACCAGACCGGCGGCGTGCCAGGTGCTGCCCTCGGTCAGTGCCTTGCGTTCCAGGAGCGTGACATCGGTCCGGCCACGCTGGGCCAGGTGGTAGGCGACGCTGACGCCGATGACGCCACCGCCGATGATGACGATCTCACTACGGGCAGGAATAGCCATGCGATAGGCAACTTTCTGACGGGAATGTTGACGAAGGCCGTGGCAGCGGTGCTGGCTCGTCAAAAGACTAGACTATTGACTCCGCCCGGTGTCAATGGTTGACTCGCACAATCACGCCACCGGCGCAGCCCGCCATCCGATCCACGACGCGCGCCGTACGCCTGATGGAACCCACTGTCGCACAACGCATCCCGACAACACTCGGCACCGGCGCCGCCGAGATGGCTGCGTGTCCGATCCGCCAGCGCGCCCTCCCGCACTAGCAGGTTGGCGGCGGGCTCAGACCCCGGCGGCCGGAATGATCCGGGTCGTGGTCTCGCTGTCCACCCGCGACTTGATGCGGATCCGCGAGCGGTCCGACCGGAAAAAGTCCATCGAGTACTCGACGGGCAATCCCTCGGAGGTGTACGAGGTGCGGGTGATCAGCAATAGCGGATCCCCCGCGGAGATATTCAGAATTTCGGCCTGCTGTTCGGTGGCCTGAGTGGCCTCGATCTGCTCCTCAGCCGAATACGGCGAGGCGCCGTACCCGCGCATCACGCTGTAGAGCGACCCCGTCAAATCGGTCGACAACATCCCAGGAAAGACACGAGCGGGAAAATAGGTCTCCTCGAGGACAATCGGCTCGCCGTTGGCCGATCGCGCGCGCAGCACCTCATGCACCTGCTCCCCGCGCTTCAAGGCCAGCCCCTGCCGCACGTCCGCCGGCGGTCGCCTCGTCGTCGCGCGAATGACCTGCGCCCCGGCTTCGACATGCGCGCGTCGCATCTGCTCGGTGAAACCGGGAAGCCCGGCGTGGTCGAACTCGAACCGGGGCGCCGCCACGAAATTGCCGCCGAACCTGCCACGACGTCGGTCGATCAACCCCTTTGCCTCGATCGAGGCCAACGCTTGACGCAACGTCATCCTGCTCACGCCCAAGGCGTTGGCGATCTCGACCTCGGAGGGCAATTTGTCGCCGGGCACCAGCCGTCGCGAAGCAATGAGCCGTTCCAGCCAGTAGCTGATCCGCATGTATGCCGGCAGATCTCCTGGCCCGGCCAGATCCGGTGGATCTGCCAGTGGCGGATCGCCCATGGTCAGGGAACGCACTGCACAAGCTTACCGTCCAGCGCGACACGGATTCCACAGGCGCGGAGCAGCCCGGTGCGCCATGGAAATCCGGTGTGACGAGCGCTTCCGCCACCACATGCCCCGATCGCGGGCCACAGCCACGCGGACAAAAGGTGACGCCGCACAGGTACCGTTGGTCCCTATGGTGCCGGTGCCCGAGACGGTGGTGACCGGGGACGCGGTCGTCCTCGACGTACAGATCGCCCAACTTCCGGTGCGCGCTGTCAGTGCGTTGATCGATATCTGCGTCATCGCGGTCGGCTATCTGGTGGGCACGCTGCTGTGGGCCGCCACCATCACCCAGTTCGACGAGGCGCTCAGCGCGGCGGTGCTGATCATCTTCACGGTGCTGGTACTGGTGGGCTATCCGGTCGCATTCGAGACCGCCACCCGCGGACGATCGCTGGGCAAGATGGCGATGGGGCTGCGCGTGGTCTCCGACGACGGCGGCCCGGAACGCTTCCGCCAGGCGCTGTTTCGCGCACTGGCTGGGTTCGTCGAGATCTGGACGTTCATGGGCGGGCCCGCGGTGATCTGCAGCCTGGTCTCCCGCAAGGGAAAACGCATCGGCGATGTGTTCGCCGGCACCGTGGTGATCAGCGAGCGCGGTCCCAAACTGCCGCCCCCACCGGTGATGCCGCCGGCCCTGGCGTGGTGGGCGGCGTCGCTGGAACTATCCGCACTGACCCCGGACCAGGCCGAGCTGGCACGCCAATTCCTGTCCCGAGCAACACAATTGACGCCGTACGTCCGTGACGAGATGGCCTATCGAATCGCCAGCGACGTGGCAGCCCGGATCTCACCACCGCCGCCGCCGGGCGTCCCACCGCAATACGTCTTGGCCGCGGTGCTTGCCGAGCGGCATCGCCGCGAGCTGGCCCGGCTGCGGCCCTCCGCCCCGACTGATCCGCCGCCACCGTCCTACCCACCACCGTCCTACCCGACCGCACCGCCACCGGCACCGGTTGCGGCCGGATCGGCGCCGCACACCGGCGGCGGGTTCGTACCGCCCAGCTGACTCAGGAGAACGTCGCCGCCGGAACCGTCGTGGGCGCATGCCAGACCTGCTATGCGGTTCCCGGCGCTGATGGCTGCACGCCGCGGCGGCGCGTCGCGATCACGCTGGCCACCGAGGTCACCGCGATGGTCAGCAGGGCGCCCAGCATCAGCGCCGACGGTTCGCCCGCTGACAGCAGGTGTTTCTGGGTACCGAGCGTGGCCGCGGCCACCGGAACCCCGAGCTGGGCGGCGGCCAGCGCCCCCAAAGCCAGCGGCTGGCCCGTCAGTCGACCCGCCAGGTGTGCCAAGACCGCGCCGAGCCCAAGGGCGATGCCCAGCAGGATGAATTCGGGCCGCTCCGCGAGTTCGCGCACCTGCAGCGAAGCGCCAAGCCAGACAAAGAACAACGGGCTGAACAGCCCTTCGGTGATGCCGAACAACTGGCGAGCCAGCCGGCGCGGCTCACCAGCGGCCTTGACCGCCAGGCCGAGCGCGAAGCCGGCCAGCATGATCGACACATGCGTGGCGGCGGCCAGCGTGGCGAGGGTGAACAGCGCGATCAGGCTGATGCGTAGTTCCAGGGCGAACTGGTTGGCCTCGGAGTAGCGGTGTAGGCGCTTGCGCAACCCACGGCGGTCGGTGAACCACAAGGCGACGAACAAGATCACGGCGCACAACGCGATGACGACGGCCCCGATGGCGGCGGTGATGGCGCGGTCCGGATCGATCACCAAGGGCAACAAGACGATCGAGGTGGCATCGGCGATGGCGATCTGCGCGGTGACACCGAGCACCTGGGGACCTTCCAAGCCCAGTGCCTGGATGACAGGCAATGCCAGCGCCGCTGACGAGGATGCCATCAGCACCGCGTACACCGCGGCGTGGCCGGTGTGAAACACACTCGCCAAACCCAGACCCAACCCCGTCGCCACCGCCCCGACGAGGACGGCACGCAGCACCGCAGCAGGAGTTGATGAGCGCAAGGTGGTGTCGCGAATGGGGACGTGGGTACCGACCACGAACATCACCAACGCGAACCCGATGTCAGCCAGCAGGCTGAAGGTCGGATCGGCCGGGTCGACGAGCCCCAATCCGGTCTTGCCGATCAGCAATCCGACCGCGAGCTCGCCGATGACGGACGGGATTCGCAACCCCGGGACCGACGCCAGTAGCGGGCCGGCCATGCCGACGACCGCGACCACTGCGAGGGTGCTGAAGCCGAAACCGCTCAATGCCCGCCCGCCCACGACACCAACCGGCAGGGGATCGGTGTGTTCTCGTCGGTCAGGTAGCTGGCGCAGACCCGGTGGTAGCCGTCGGCGATCTGCAGGGCGTCCGCCGCGCTGCCGCGCACCAGCAGGATCGGCGACAGTTTCTTGCCGTGACCGATCTTGTCCAGATCGGCACGCACGTGCGGATTGTCGGCGGCCAGCAAGCTCAGCCGCGCCGCCCGCAGAATGTCTTTCGCCTTGCGGTACACCGGCTTTGCCGACTTCAGCTCGGCTACCGTCGCGGCGACGATAGCCGACTCGGCGAGCAGGCTCACGTACTCGGCCGCGGCGTCATAGTCGTGGGTTTCTGGTTCATCGAGCCATTTCACCGCCATAGTGTGCTGAGGCTACCCGCCCGCGGGAGCGTCGGCCCTCATCTCGAACCGTAACGTCGCCTGAGAACGTGCAGTGGGTCGTCGGCGTCGCGGCGACCGCGTGGGCCGGGGCGCTCCGCTGGGACGAACACGTCGGGGCGGGTCCACTCGCGCACCGCCCAGCGCTCGGCGATGGCCCATCTGCCGTCGCGGCGCTCCATGAGGTCGACGTAGCGTGCGCCGGTGGTGAAGTTGAACCGGGCGTCCTGGTCCGGCCTGCCCCAATGCGTTGCCATGCAGTAGGTTTCGCTGATCGCGGTGTCGCGGTCGACGAAATCCACCTGGTGGTTGCCGATGAAGTGCATCGTTCCCGCGAGGTACTCGAGGTTGGTGCGCAGCCAGGCCATGAACTCGTCGACCGTGCCGTCGAAACCGGTGTGGTGATCGATACCGTCGGGGTGGTAGGCCTGTCGAACCAGGTCGAAGTCGAACCGGTCGACGCCCCGGCAGTACAGCACGACCACCTGACGAATCGCCTGGATGTCCGTCAGCCGATCAGACGACTCAGACACCGTAACCGCCGTCCACATCCAGCTTCTGGCCGGTGACGAAGCCGGCTCGGGGCGAGGCCAGAAAGCACACGGCCTCAGCGACATCGGCGGCGCGGCCGAACCGTCGCAGGGGTGTGTTGCGGCGGGCGGCATCCAGCGCTCGCTCATCGAGGTCACCGTCGGCGATGAGTCGCTGCGCGTTGCCGTCGACGAGCATCCCGGGGCCCACACAGTTGGCCCGCACCCCGAATCTGCCCTCCTCGACCGCGATGCCGCGAATCAATGCTTCGATCGCCGCCTTCGGGGCAACGGACAGCCCGTCCCGAACCGCGAAACGCCTTGTCGCCGCGGTTGTTACCGCCACCAGGCTGCCGTGTGAGCTGCGCAGGTGCGGCAGTGCCGCGGCGAGGACGTTGAAGAAGCCCACGGTGTCGGTGTGGACCTGCCGGCTGAACTGATCCGACTCGATCGCGCTGAGGTGGCGCATCGGCACGTGCGGGCCGGCCGCGTAGACGACGGTGTGCACCGCCGCCGCCCGCTCGGCGATCGAGTCGACGACGCGGTGCACGGCGGTGGAGTCGCTGATGTCCAGCCGATGGGCGGTGACGTCGTCGGCACACAGCTCGGCTGCCTTGCTGTCGTTGCGGAGGTAGGTGAACACCACCCGTGACCCCCGAGCGGCAAGGGAGGCAACGACCGCCGACCCGATCCCGCCGGTGCCGCCGACGACGATCGCGGTTCCAGGCAGCGCGCTGAAGTCACCCATGAGCCCACATCGTCGCAAGCCGACGTGCGAGGCGGGTGGGCGCGTACCGCTGGCCGGGAGTGCGCCGCCGGTTAGGCCTGCACCCAGTTGCCGTGGAAACCGTAGGGAACCCGGCGCGGCAGGCGGATCCGGGCGACCGGGTCTCCGGCGAAGTCGGAGGCATCCAGAATCACCAGATCGGTGCCGTCGCGGGCCGGGTCGTAGACGTACGCCAGATACCAGCCGTTGCTCTCGTCGGCCGGTCCGCTTGGCGACGCGACGAAGACGGCCTCGCCGGGACCACCGGGTGCAGCCGCGGTGCCGAAGCGATGTTCGACGGCGCTGCCGGTGCTCAGGTCGTGGCGCACCAGGCCGGCGTCACCGACGGACACGGCGTAGCGGGCCGGCAGTCCGGCCAGCCGGTCGTCGATGCGGGGGAATTCCACGGCGCGGTCGTCGAGCTGGCGCTCGCTGACGGTGCCGTTCTGCAGGTCGATGGTCCAGCTCCACAGCACCGCGCTGGCGTCGAACCCCCCGTTGTCGCGCCACAATTCTGGATAGCGGACCGCCTGCAGCACAATCGATTTCCCGTCGGCGCTGTCGTGGGCGTTGGCGACGTGGAAGACATAGCAGGGGTCGATGTCGAACCAGCGGACCTCGCCGAAAGGATCGTCACGGCGCAGCACGCCGAGGCGGGCACCGTAGCTGTCGTCCCACCGGTAGGGCATGTCCCCCTTGCCGCTGAGCGCGATGTCGAGGTTGAACACGATGGGCAGGTCCATGAAGATGACGTGCCCGGCGGTCAGCGCGAAGTCGTGCATCATCGTCAGCGCCTTGACCTCGAGCGGCCGGTTGATCGTGAGCTCACCGTTGGCATCGGCACGGTGATAGGTGACGTGCGGGGTGAAGATGCTGCCGTAGCCGAAGAAGTGCAGTTCGCCGGTGGTCGGACAGATCTTGGGGTGGGCTGTCATCGAGTCGACGAGCTTGCCGTCGAAGTCATAGCAGCCCACAGTCTCCAGATCGTTGGTGATCTCGTAGGGCAGCGACGACTCGACAAGGGCCAGGGTCTTACCGGCGTGGTTGACGACGTGGGTGTTGGCGACCGCGGCCCGCAGATTGCGGGTTCCGTCGGCGTTGTAGAGGGGGAACGGGTCGTCGAAGCTGTCGGTGTGCACCCAGCGATTGCGGTACCACTTGGCCGCACCGCCCTCGATGCGGACGCCGTGGATCATGCCGTCGCCGGTGAACCAGTGCCCGGTGGGTTGCCGCGGGTTCGGGCCGTTGCGCAGGTACCAGCCGTCGAGTTCGGGTGGGATCGCACCTTCCACAGGCAGGTCGTATTCGGTGAGTTCGTCCGGCACCGGTGCGTAGTTGCCGCGCTGGAAGAACTGGCCGGTGGTCGGCAGGTTGGCGGGATCGGTGGTGATGTCGGTCATACCAATCACTCTGACGGTCCAACTATGACATGTCAATAATGACTTATTAAATACTCCACAACTGACATGTCGGCCCCTACGATGGTCGAGTGAGCCTTCGGTACGCGGCGCTGGGGTTACTGGCACAGCAGCCCGGCAGCGGGTACGACCTGCTCAAGCGGTTCGAATCGTCGATGGCCAACGTCTGGCCCGCGACCCAGAGTCAGCTCTACGGCGAGCTCAACAAGCTGGCCGAGGCGAGCCTGATCGAGGTCACCGACATCGGACCCCGCGGACGCAAGGCTTACCGCGTCACCGAGGCCGGCCGGGCAGACCTGCTGCGCTGGATGACCAATCCGCGAGACGACCCGCCCTACCGCAGCGCCGCACTACTACGGGTGTTCCTGCTCGGCGAGATACCCGCCGACCAGGCCCGCGCCCACATGGTGTCGGTGACCGAACACGCCGAGGCCGAAATTCACCGCTACGAGCAGCTGCGCGACTCGATGGACTGGAGCGACAGCGACACCGACTTCTACGGGCGCGCGGCCCTGGAATACGGCCTGCGAGCCGAGGCGATGGAAGCCGACTGGGCACGCTGGCTCATCGCGGAGATCGACAAACGATCCAGCTGACCGTTGCATCGCGATAGTTTCCGATATATCGTTCACGTATCGGAAGCGCATTTGGCGTTTCCCGTCGAGAAAAGAGAACGTTCATGGAAACCCCATTTCCCCCCTTCGGCGGCCCCGGCGTGAGTGGCCCCGGTTTCGGCGGCTTCGGCCCCGGTTTCGGATTCGCCCCCGTCGGACCGGGCCGCCGCAACGCCCGTCGCCACTTCCGCGATCAGCTCCGTGCGCACGCCCACGACCACGCCGACGGCCATGACGGCCCGCCCGGATTCGGGCCGCGCGGCGGCTTCGGCCCCGGTTTCGGCTTCGGCCCGGGCTTCGGTCCCGGCTTCGGCTTCGGTCCCGGCGGCGGACGCGGCGGTCGTCGCGGCCACGGTCGCGGTCGCAGCCGGCGCGGTGACGTGCGCGCCGCGATCCTCGTGCTGCTGGCCGAACGGCCGATGCACGGCTACGAGATGATCCAGGAGATCGCCGAACGCAGCCAGGACGTGTGGAAGCCCAGCCCCGGCTCGGTCTACCCCACCCTGCAGCTGCTCGTCGACGAAGGCCTGATCGTCGGTACCGAGACCGAGGGCAGCAAGAAACTCTTCGAGCTGACCGACGAGGGCCGTGCGGCCGCCGAGAAGATCGCCACCCCGCCGTGGGACGAGATCACCGAGGGCATCGAGCCGGGCCAGTTCACCCTGCGGGCAGCGGTCGGCCAGCTCATGGGAGCGGTCGCCCAGTCCACCCACACCGCCAGCGCCGAACAGCAGCAGCGCATCGTCGACATCGTCAACAACGCGCGCCGCGAGATCTACCAGATCCTCGGCGAATCGGAGTAAAGCCCAAACTTGGGCGTGCTGGCGTGCGCCCCGCGCACGCCAGCACGCCCAAGTCTGCTTCGATGCATCTGTGCTGCGATCGATCGCCCTGATTCTCGCCTTCGGCGTTGCAATTTCCGGCCTGGCGCCGGCCGGCCACGCCGACTCCTGGCATGTGGTGCGGACGGTGATGCTGATGCGTCACGGCGTGCGTCCGCCGAATCAGGAACCACCGGTTCCAGCCTCGATCGCGCCGGAACCCTGGCCGGCGTGGACCACCCGGCCGGGCTGGCTCACCGAGCACGGCGCGGCAGCGATCCGCCTGGTCGCGACCGCCGATGCGCGACGCTTCGCCACCGACGGCCTACTCCCCCCGAACGGTTGCCCGGCCCCCGGTACGGTCCAGGTCATTTCCGACTCGCTGGAACGCACCATCGCAACGGGTGACGCCTATACCTCGGCGCTGGCGCCCGGCTGCGGGCTCGGCAACCGGCATCAGCCGCAAGGCGTGCCCGATCCCCTCTTCGCCGAATACCGGAACTCCGCCATCACAGCCTCAGCGGCAACACAAGCCGTCGACACCGCTATCGGGCCCGGCGGCGCAACGGCTTTGGCCCAACAGCACCAGCAGGCACTGGATGACATCACCCGCATCGTCTGCGGTGACCGAAGCACCGACTGCGGCCTGACCGCAATGCCGAGCGGCACCGAGATCGATCCCTCCGGCACCCGTCGCCCCAAGCTCACCGGGGCACTCGCCCACGGTTCGGTCATCTCCGAAGTGCTGGAGTTGGAGTACGCCGAGGGCAAACCGCTGCCCGATGTCGGGTGGGGACGCGCCACCGCCGACGACATCCGCGCGGTGGGATCGCTTCATTCGCTGGAACTGTCGATCATCGCCCGGCCCCGACCGTTGGCTCTGGCCAATGCCGGCAAGATAGCCGAAGCCATCCGCGACGGGTTGGCCGACGGCCCGCCCGTGACCGTGCTGGTCGGGCATGACACCGACGTCGCCAACATCGCCGGGCTGCTCGACGTGCACTGGTCGGTCCCCGGCTACGCCGACGACGAGCCCGCCCCCGGCGGGGCGCTGGTGTTCGACCTGGTCGAGGACGAGCTGGGAAACCGGTTCGTCCGCTCCTCGTACCGCGCTCAAACCCTGGACCAGATCCGGGAATTGCGCGATGCGCCAGCCACGCTGGTTCCGCTGTACCCGGCCGGCTGCGCCACCGATGTCTGCCCGCTGGATACGTTCGACGCGAGCCTGGGCCGCTAGACCTCGACCCAGTTCAGGGTGCGCTGGACGGCTTTGCGCCAGCCGGCGTAACCGGCTTCGCGCTGCTCCTCGCTCCACGCCGGGGTCCACCGGCGGTCCTCCTGCCAATTGGCTCGCAGGTCGTCGGGATCGGACCAGAACCCGACCGCCAGCCCGGCGGCGTAGGCCGCACCCAACGCCGTCGTCTCGGCGACCACCGGGCGCACCACGTCGACACCCAGCACGTCAGCCTGGATCTGCATGCACAGTTCGTTCTGGGTGACGCCACCGTCGACCTTCAGAACCTCCAGGTGCACACCGGAATCGGCCTCCATCGCGTCCACCACGTCGCGGCTCTGGTAGCAGATCGCCTCCAGCGTCGCCCGGGCTACATGCGCATTGGAGTTGAACCGGGACAGCCCCACGATCGCCCCGCGCGCATCCGAGCGCCAGTACGGGGCGAACAGCCCGGAGAACGCCGGAACGAAGTAGACCCCGCCGTTGTCGGCGACCTGGGCGGCTAGCGACTCGCTCTGCGACGCGCCGCTGATGATGCCGAGCTGGTCGCGTAGCCATTGCACGGCCGATCCGGTCACCGCGATCGAACCTTCGAGCGCGTAAACGGGTTTCGCATCACCGAACTGATAGCACACCGTGGTCAGCAGGCCGTTGCTACTGCGGACGATCTTCTCACCGGTGTTGAGCAGCAGGAAATTGCCAGTGCCGTAGGTGTTCTTGGCTTCACCCGGAGCCAGACACACCTGGCCCACCATCGCCGCCTGCTGGTCACCGAGGCTCGCGGTCAGGGGTACCTCCCCGCCGGTGGGACCGTCCGGATGGGTCACGCCGTACGGCTCGGGCGAGGACGACGGGCGGATCTGCGGCAGCATTGCGCGTGGAATTCCGAAGAGCGACAACAGCTCATCGTCCCAGTCCAGGGTTTCCAGGTTCATCAGCATGGTGCGACTGGCGTTGGTGACATCGGTGACGTGCACCCCGCCCTGCGTTCCGCCGGTCAGGTTCCACATCACCCAGCTGTCGGGGGTGCCGAACAGCGCGTCGCCGCGCTCGGCGTCGGCGCGCACCCCGTCGACGTTGTCCAGAATCCATTGCAGCTTGCCCCCGGAAAAATACGTGGCCGGGGGTAGGCCGGCCTTGCGCCGGATGATGTCGCCGCGACCGTCGCGCTCCAGGGCCGCGGCGATGTGATCGGTTCGGGTGTCCTGCCAGACGATGGCGTTGTAGTACGGCCTGCCCGTCTTGCGGTTCCACACCAGGGTGGTCTCCCGCTGATTGGTGACGCCAAGGGCGGCCAGGTCGGAGGCGCGCAGCTTGGTCTTGTTCAGTGCCGACAGCACCACCGACTGGGTACGCTCCCAGATCTCCACCGGGTTGTGCTCGACCCAGCCGGATTGGGGCAGGATCTGCTCGTGTTCGAGCTGGTGGCGGCCGATCTCCACCCCTTTGTGGTCGAAGATCATGCAGCGGGTGCTGGTGGTGCCCTGGTCGATCGATGCGACGAAGTCAGCCAACGGTGCTCCTGGAGACGTGCGGTGCTGCCACTGCAGCCGGCCTTTCGTCCATGATGGCCTACATGGCAGAGCACATCGTCGACATCGCCGACATGCCCAGGGGCGGCCCGGATGCGTCGTGGCTGGATCGGCTGCTGGAGACGGGCTGCCCGGAATACCTCGACCGCGACGATGTCGACGACGCGGTGAAGAGCTCGATCGTGTCGGCGCTGGACCGGATCGGGACCGTGTTCGGCGAGCACGACCGCAACGCCGAACTGGTGTTGCGTGAGGTCGCCGAGGTCCCCGACCCGAGGATCCTGGAACTCGGCGCCGGCCATGGCGCGCTGTCGCGCATCGTGCTCGAGCAGCACCCCACCGCTCAGGTCACCGTCTCGGACGTCAACCCGGAGTCGGTCGCGGCAATCGCGGCCTCCGACCTGGGGCGGCATCCGCGCGCGAGGGTTCGCACCATCGACGCAACCGCCATCGACGCCGCCGACGGCTCGTTCGACCTCGCGGTGTTCGCCTTGTCGTTTCACCACCTACCGCCGGCGCTGGCGGAGCGGGTGCTTGCCGAGGGCACTCGGGTAGCCTCCGAACTACTCGTCATCGACCTGCCCCGGCTGCCGTCGGTGCTGCACATCGCGAAGCTGGCGGCGCTGGCGCCGCTGGCACTGTGCTGGCCGTTTGCCCATGACGGGCTGATCAGCTCGCTGCGCTCCTACAGCCCGTCGGCACTGCGGGCCCTGGGTGCGCACGCCGACCTCGACGTCGAGATCAGCACCAACCCCTTCGATCGGCAGGTGCTGGTAGCGCGTCGGCGCGGCTGATCTCCGCGATTTCCTTGCGCAGCCGGCACTGAACCGGTTCCATCGACCACGTGGGCGAAGAGGTCAAGCACGCAAGCTACAACCGGGCGCATCGTCAGGAATACCGGCGCAAGGTGCAGCAGTGCCTCGACGTGTTCGAGACGATGCTCGCGCAGTCGAGCTTCGAGTTCGACCGCCCGTTGACCGGGATGGAGATCGAGTGCAACCTGGTCGACCGCGACTACCAGCCGGCGATGTCCAACCAGGAGGTACTCGCCGCGATCGCCGATCCGGCCTATCAAACCGAATTGGGCGCCTACAACATCGAATTCAATGTTCCCCCGCGCCCCCTGCCGGGTCGGGCCGCGTTGGAACTGGAGGCCGAGGTCCGCGCCAGCCTCAACGCCGCCGAGACCAAGGCCGACACCGACGGCGCTCACATCGTCATGATCGGCATCCTCCCGACCCTGATGCCGCAGCACCTCACCGGCAGCTGGATGAGCCCGTCGATGCGCTACCAGGCGCTCAACGACTCGATCTTCACCGCCCGCGGCGAGGATATCCTCATCGACATCGCCGGGCCCGAACGGCTGAGCCTGCACGCGGAGTCAATCGCACCCGAATCCGCTTGTACCAGCATGCAATTGCACCTTCAGGTGTCACCGGCCGACTTCGCCGACAACTGGAACGCCGCGCAGGTGCTGGCCGGTCCGCAGCTTGCCCTCGGCGCCAACTCGCCGTTCTTCTTCGGGCACCAGCTGTGGGCCGAGACCCGCATCGAGCTGTTCGCCCAGGCCACCGACACCCGACCTGATGAGCTCAAGGCACAGGGGGTGCGTCCCCGGGTGTGGTTCGGGGAACGTTGGATCACTTCGATCTTCGATCTGTTCGAGGAGAACGTCCGCTACTTCCCCTCGTTGCTACCGGAGCTCTCCGATGAGGACCCGGTGGCCGAGCTCGCCGCCGGGCGCACCCCGCACCTACCGGAGTTGCGGCTGCACAACGGCACGGTGTACCGCTGGAACCGTCCGGTCTACGACGTCGTGAAGGGACGCCCACACCTGCGGGTGGAGAACCGGGTGTTGCCGGCTGGCCCGACCGTCGTCGACATGATGGCCAATTCGGCGTTCTACTACGGCGCACTACGTGTCTTGTCCGAAGAGGACCGCCCGCTGTGGACGAAGATGAGCTTCACTGCCGCGCACGACAACTTCCTGGAGGCCGCCCGACACGGCATGGACGCCCGGCTGTACTGGCCAGGCCTGGGCGAGATCACCTCCGACGAACTGGTGCTGCGCACACTGCTGCCGATGGCCGAGGAAGGGCTGCGCCGCTGGGGAGTGGCCGCCGAGGTGCGGGACCGCTATCTCGGGGTGATCGAGGGGCGGGCCAAGACCGGCCGCAACGGCTCGACGTGGCAGGTCGCGACGGTGCGGGCACTGCAAGAGCAGGGTATGGCTCGGCCCCAGGCGCTGGCCGAAATGCTGCGCCGGTATTGCGATCTGATGCACAGCAACGAGCCGGTGCACACCTGGGACGTGATCACGGCCTGACTGCGTGCCCTTCTGCCGGGGCGGTGGCCCGGGGTAAGTTGGCAGCCATGGACGCCATGGATTCCGAATTGATGGATTGGGACAGCGCTTACCAGCAGCAGGGCGCATTCCCCGGGCCCCCGCCGTGGAATATCGGTGAGCCGCAACCCGAACTGGCCGCACTGGTCCGCGACGGGAAGATCAGCGGCGACGTCCTCGACGCCGGTTGCGGGCACGCCGAGTTGGCGCTGGCGCTGGCCGCTGCGGGCAGCACCGTTGTCGGCATCGACCTCTCCCCCACTGCGATCGAGGCGGCAACCAAAGCCGCCCAGGAACGCAAGCTGAGCAATGCGACCTTCGTCTGCGATGACATCACCTCGTTCACCGGCTACGACAACCGGTTCGCCACGATCGTCGACAGCACGCTGTTCCATTCGCTGCCGGTCAAGGCGCGCGACGGTTACCTGCAGGCAATCCACCGGGCGGCCGCACCCGGTGCCCGGCTGTACATGCTGGTGTTCGCCAAAGGCGCCTTCCCGCCGCACCTGGAGACCAAGCCCAACGAGGTCGACGAGGACGAGCTGCGCGCCGCGGTGTCGAAGTACTTTGTGATCGACGAGATCCGGCCCGCCACAATCCATTCCCACAAGCCGGAGTTCTCCGACCTGCCCGATGGTGCGATGCCGTTCGACCTCGATGAGAAGGGCCGGTTGAAGATGCCCGCCTTCTTGCTCAGCGCGCACAAGGCGAGCTGAGGCGCCTCAGCTGACGGTACGCAGGGCGGCGGCGAAAACTTCCAGGTCCTCGGCCGTGTTGTCGACGTGCGGCGCAACTCGCAGTACCGGCGCCACTAGCTCCATCGGTGCCCGCTCGGTACCGGCAGCGGTGGTGACGATGCCGTGCTCGGCGATCAGTCGGGCCCGCACCTGCGCCGGGTCGGCACCGTCGGTCGGCGCCAGCGTGGTGATCGCGGTCGGCTCGTCCGCCGGCTCGACGACTCGCCACCCGGCGACGTCAGCCAGCGTCGCCCGGGTGAGGTGTCCGAGCGCGGCTAGGCGCCCCCGCACGTCGTAGGGCCCTGCGGCCAGGTGCTGCCCCACGGCCACCGAGAAGCCAATTCGCGCAGCGATATTGGCCTCACCGATCTCCAGGCATTGCAGTGCCGACAGCGGGCCGGCCCACTGGGGGGTGAGCAGCAGATCGGCCAGCGCCGGCCGTACGGCGAGCACTCCGACACCGCGGGGACCGGCCAGCCATTTGCGCGACGAGGAGTAGATCGCGTCGGCGTCCACCGCACAGTCGAGGTGGCCCAACGCCTGGGCGGCGTCGATGACGAGGGGTAGACCGATATCGCGGCACACCGCGGCCAGGTCGGACACCGGCTGCGCGACACCACGATGGCTGCCGAGCGCGGTCAGGTGCACCATCGCCGGCGGGTCGGCGCGCAATGATTCGCTGGCCGCCTCCGGGTCCACCCGACCCAGATCGTCAACCGGCAGGGGTCGCGTGGCGAAACCGTGGGCGGCGAAAGCGGCGAGGTTGGGGCCGTACTCGCCGGGTAGGCACGCCACGGAGCGCGCCATTGACCACACTCCGAGCAGCAATTCCAGCGCGTTTCCCGATCCGGTGGTGAAAACCACGTCGTCAGCGGACATCCCGGTCAACGCCGCGACACCAGCCCGGCCGGCATCGAGCGCCGGTGCAGCTGCCTGCGCGGCAACGTAGCCGCCGACCTCCGATTCGTGGCGGGCGTGCGCGGCGGCGGCCTCGATCGCGGCCAACGCCTGGCGGGAGCAGGCGGCGCTGTCCAGATGCACACCGGCAGCGGGCAGTCGCGCCGCACGCCAGCTGTGGGCGAGTTGGTCGGCTGTGCTCACTTCACCGCCAACGAAAGGCCGAAATCCCCCGCCGGGTCGGTCCACCACTGGGTGCGCCGCAGCCCGGCCGCGGCGAGTTCCCGGTCGACGCCCGCGGGCCGGAACTTGCACGACACTTCGGTCAGCATCTCCTCCCCCGGACTGAAATCGACCTGAACTCCGAGGGCGTCGATGCTCACCTGCTGCGGTGTCTGAGCACGCAGCCACATTTCGATGCGTTCCTCCTCGACGTTCCACCGCGCGACGTGCGCGAAGGCCTCGACGTCGAAATCGGCCTGCAGTTCACGGTTGACCACCGCCAGCACGTTGCGGTTGAACCGCGCGGTGACACCCGCACTGTCGTCGTAGGCGCGGACCAGTCGCTCGGCATCTTTGACCAGATCGGTGCCCAGCAGCAGGGAGTCGCCGGGATCCAGCACGTCGGCAAGCGCGGCCAAGAACTCCGCGCGCGGCCCCGGCGTGAGGTTGCCGATGGTGGAGCCCAGGAACACGAACAGCCGCCGGCCGCCGGCGGGAATCTTGGCCAGGTGTTCTTCGAAGTCCCCGCACACCGCGTCGATCTCGAGTTCGGGATATTCGCTTCCCAGCGCCTCTCCGGCCGATTCCAGCACCCCCGAGTCGACGTCGAAGGGGATGAACCGCCGCAGCGATCCGTTGTCGTGCATGGCGGTCAGCAGCATCCTGGTCTTCTCCGAGGTGCCGCTGCCCAGCTCGACGAGGGTGTCCGCGCCGCTGGCCGCGGCGATCGCGGCGGACTGGGCACGCAGAATCTGCGCCTCCGCACGGGTCGGGTAGTACTCCGGAAGCCGGGTGATCTGATCAAACAGGTCACTGCCGACAGTGTCGTAGAACCACTTGGGCGGCAATGATTTCGGCGTCTGTCGTAGCCCGTTGCGCACATCGTTGCGAAGAGCCTGGGCGGCGGAGTCGGCGGCCAGATAATTCGACAGCGTGAAGGTCACGACGGTCCTTTCAGCGGTGTGAGCGTCACCTGGCTGCCGCTGACCTCCACCAGGTGGCGGTCGGGGACGTCGCGCCAGTCGGGATGGTCATCGAAGGGTTCACTGGCCAGCACGACGCCGTCATCTCGGCGCAATACCGACAAGGTGTCGCCCCAGGTGGTGGCCAGCAGCCGAGAACCGTTGGCCACCAGTATGTTCAGCCGCGCGCCCGGGTCCGCCGCGCCGACCTCGACGATGGTATCGGCGAGGTTGTCCAAGCCGCGATCGAAGATCAGCGCCGCCAGGACCGCACTGTCGACCGTCGACTCGGCCGCCGAACTGACCGGCAGCACACCGCGATCCACGATGCCGTTATGTGAAAGCAGCCACGCGCCGTCGCTGAACGGTGCGGACGCGCTCGCCTCGATCGGCATACCCACGGTCGCCGAGCGCACCGCGGCGACCACACAGCCACTGCGCAGCGCCGGAGACACCGAGGCAAACGACACGTCGCCCCATAGTGGGGACGCACTGCGCCACCGCCGGGGCACGTCGCCAGGCACATCGGCCGAGAAGAAGCCGACTCCCCAGCCGTCGGCGTTGACCAGGCCATGCTTCTGGCGACGCGGCGCATAGGACTGCACCCGCAGACCGGACGGGGGGTCGAGCACCAGCGAGGCGACCGACACCGGCTCGCCGAGCCAGCCGAGATGCCGGCACATCAGATGTCCCAGGCCAGGCGCAGGCCGGAGAAGATCTGCCGGCGGATCGGATGGTCCCAGTTGCGGAAGCTGGGCCGCAGAATGTCACCGGCGACGGCCCACGATCCGCCACGCAGCACCCGGTAGTCGCCGTCGAAGAACGGTTCGGAGTAGCGCTGGTAGATCATCGGGGAGAACTCCGGCCACGGCCGCAACGGCGAGGTCGTCCACTCCCATACGTCGCCGAGCATCTGCTCGGCGCCGTACGCCGACGCCCCGGCGGGATAGGCCCCGACCGGCGCGGGCCGCAGCGCCTCTCCACCGAGGTTGGCCAGCCGCGGGTTCGGTTCGTCGGCACCCCACGGATAGCGGCGGCGCGTCCCGGCGGCCGGATCCCAGGCGCAGGCCTTTTCCCATTCGACTTCGGTGGGAAGTCGCGCCCCTGCCCACGCCGCGTAGGCCTCGGCCTCGAAGAACGTGATGTGTTGCACGGGCTCGTCGGTGGGGATCTCCTCGACGTGGCCGAACCGGGTGCGGGTGCCGTCCGGGTTCCAGAACTGCGGGGCACTCAGCCCGGCCTGGACCAGGTGCTCCCACCCGCGTTCCGACCACCACTGCTGGCGGGTGTAGCCGCCGTCGTCGACGAACTGGCGCCATTCGCCGTTGGTCACCGGCACCCGGCCGATCCGGAACGAAGGGATGTCGACGACGTGGGCGGGGCGTTCGTTGTCCAGCGACAACGGCTCGGTCCCGGCGTCGACACCCAGCACGAACGGCCCGCCCGGTACCAGGACCGAGGTGCCGGCCACCCCCGGCCGACCGGCCGGCAGCGACGTTCGCTGCCCAAGGATCGGCGCGCCGGCACGCAGGTTGAGCGCCTGCAGCATGGTCTCGTCATGCTGGTTCTCGTGGCTGATCACCAGGCCGAACCGGAACGCGACCTCGGCGTCGTCATCGCGCTCAGGCAGGGTGTCGAGCACATCGAGGGCCGCCGCGCGCACGCTGCTGCAGTAGGCGCGCGACTGCGCCGGGGTCAGCAGCGGCAGATCGACCCGGCTGGCGCGGGTGTGTACGAACGCGTCGTAGAGCCCTTCGATGTTGGCCGGCAACATGCCGGGCCGGTGCGGGTCGCCGTCGCGCAGCAGCCACAGCTCTTCCTGTTGCCCGATGTGGGCGAGGTCCCACACCAGCGGACTCATCAGCGGGCTGTACTGCCGATGCAGTTCGGCATCGTCGAAATCGGTGAGGGACAACGTTCGCTGCCGGGCCCGCTGCAGATCGCGGGCCAGTGTGTCCCGGCCGGTCATCCGGCTCCCCTGAGCATGGCCAGGACGGCACCATCGATTCCGCGCTGGATCGCTTGATCGGCGAAATCGTCGGCAGGACAGCGGCCAGTTTCCACGTTCTGCAGCAACCGCTGCATCGACTCGGATAATTCCGCGGGGACGCGGTCGGCCACCATCGCCACGCAGCGGGTCGCCGCGGTGTAGAGCCGGGTGTCGGCGAGACCGACGCGCGCCGCCAGGTCCCAGGCAGTCGCGACGGGTTCGACGGCTTCGGCAGCCAGCTCGGCCAGCGCTGGATCATCGAGCAGGGTCACAAGCAGGAATGCCACCGCCGGCCACAGCGCATCCGAGATGCTGTCGAGGTAACGAATCTCCAGCCAGCGGCGCGGACGTACCGGCGGGAACAACGTGGTCAGGTGGTAGTCGAGGTCGGCGGTGGTGGGCCGCCGGTCACCGAGCAGCACCAACCCGTCGGCCCAGTCGGCGAACGGCACATGCTCGGTGACCGCCACGGCGTCGGGGCTGTGGACCAGCATCACGGGAGCCTTCAGCGCGTACCGAGCCCAGTCGGTGCATGGGTCGTCACCGTTGGCGCCGAGGACCGGACCGCAGCGCGCCGAGTCCAGCTGACCCCACACCCGCTGCCGGGTGGACTGCCAGCCGGTGAACCGACCGGCCAGCAGCGGGGAGTTGGCGGCGATCGCGATCATGGTCGGTCCGAGGGCGTGCGCCAGGCGGACCCGGTCGGCCCAGCCGTCGCGCGGTCCGGCGTCGAGGTTGATCTGGATCGAGGCCGTCGAGGTCATCATTGCCGCACCGGCTCCCGCCGTCCGGGAGGCGACGAAGAACTGTTCCATCGCCCGGTAACGAGGCCCGGGGTTGACCCGGTACGGACGGCGTAGCGGGTCGGCGCCGAGTAACACCAGTCCAAGGCCGGCATCGGCGAACACCGACTGCAGCACGTTCCGGTCGGTGATGAGCCCGGTGATCGCGGGGATCGGACCGACCGCAGGCGGTCCGGACAGTTCGACGGCACCGCCCGGCTCGATGGTGACGGCACTGCCGCCGGGCAACGACCCGACCGAGGCGATCACCTCGTTGAGCTCCGACCAGCCCGGGCGGCGGTTCGGATCATTCAGGTCGAAGCAATGGGCTTCGACTTCCAGGCCGACCCGGCCGGCCGGGCCGTCGGCCAGCGTGCCGCCGGCGATGTGCAATGCGGCCGACGATGCGCTGGCCAGCACGCGCTGGTCGTCCGGCCCGCCGCGTGCCCGGCCCGGTTGTGACGCGACGACGAACGTCATGACTTCCATCTTCCAGATGGCACCGACAAATTTCACCGATCCTCGAGCAACACGTCAGTGACGTGTACCCGAAGTAGCGGTTCGTTACTACTGTCCGAGGGTGTTCTGCATGGCTCCGGCGAGCACATTGACCGCCGGACCGCCGTTGCCGGACTGACAGACCTTGGCCTGAAGCAGCACGTTCTCCCGTAACCGGGTCTGGGTGAAACAGCGCCGGTCGGTGCCCGCTTCCTGTTTGACCCACACCGCGTCGGTGGCCGAGGGTGGTGCACCGCTGAACGACCACACCTGGGTGGTGCCGTCGTCGAGGTGCATGGCGGTCGTCTGGCCGGCGCAGCCGACCGTTCGGTCGGTGACGCGGTGGAATGCCCGGGTGGCGGCATCGTTGGTGGCAAACACCCCGATGGCCTGCTTGACCAGATGGTTCTGGTCGGTCGCCGAGGTCTGGGTGAGCGCACTGTTGAATGCGGCCAGGTCGGGGTCGTAGTAGACCTCGGGCAGCCCGATGTCGGCCCAGTTGTTGCAGACCGGCAGGTCCACCCAGTAGGCCTGGACCGGGTCGGTGCCGACCGACTCCCATGTCATCGGCGCGCCCACGATATTGCCGACCGAGCCCTTGCCCAGCACGGCGTAGGACACCACGCCGGGGTCCGACGGGCGCGCCGCAGCCGGGGCGGCGACCGCGAGACCGGCGATCAGCAGGACGGCCGCAGCCGCGATTGCGCGCACCGGATCAGACCTTGGCAGCCAGCGTGACGTCGATATTGCCCCGGGTGGCCTTGGAGTAGGGACACACCTGGTGGGCCTTGTTCATCAGGTCCTCCGCCTCGGCCTGCCCAAGACCGGGTAGGTAGCCGGTGAGGTGGGCGTTGATCGCGTATCCACCGTCGGCGTCCTTGCCGAATCCCACTTGTGCGGTGACACCCGAGGCACCGTCGAGCGAGATCTTCTCCGAGCGCGCCACCAACTGCAGCGCGCCCAGGAAGCAGGCTGCATACCCCGCCGAGAACAGCTGCTCGGGATTGGTGCCCTCGCCGCTGCCCCCGGCCTCCTTGGGCGGCCGGGTCTCCAGATCAATCCGGTTGTCCGACGACTTGACGTGACCGTCTCGTCCTCCGCCGCTGGCCGTCGACTCCGCGGTGTAGATGACCTCGATACCCATGGGTTCGATCATGCCAGCCCGGCGCGCACTCCTTCTTCGATCTTCTTTCCGAGGTCGGGATCGACGTCGGCGCCCATCGAGTTCGGCGCGTAGACCGGGTCGCTGACGTTGTGGATGCGCGTCGCTGTAGGAGAAGCCGTGGGCCAGCAGCATCGCGTCCGGGCTCGAACGCGGCCTGCTCGATCTCAGCGTGGCAATCGGTCACGTTGCGGTTCAACGTTATTCGGCCCACCCCATGGATCGGATAGTCGCTGTGCCGCCAGCTCTTGGGGATCCCGCGATCGCCCATCAGCCAGGTGACCTGGCGAGCGGATTCCGATGACAGCGTCCAGAAGCCGATACCCAGCGCCCCCGGGGGTCAGGGGCGCTGGGCACAGGGCGTCAGGGGCGCGGGGTGGCGGGGCCGCCGGGACCGCTAGGGCCGGGGCCCATTGGGCCCATCGGTCCGGCACCGTCCGGTCCCGGACCCATCGGACCCCAGGGCCCCACGCCCGGCATCATCGGCATCATCGGCGGGCCGCCGCGGTGGTGGAACTGTCCGGATTCGCCACGGTCTCGCCAGCCGCCGTCGTGTCCGCTATGGCGTCCGAGGATGAAACCGGTGAAGAACACCGCGCCGACGATGAATACCGTTCCGGCCACGATCGCGACCCAGGCGGCGGCTTGGTACAGGCGGTTGGGCCGGTCCGCACGCGGCGCAGGCTCGTAATGCACCGGTGCAGGCGGCGGCGGGGGCAGAGTTGCGACGGGACTGGTCGCGGGCTCGTCGGCCCGCTCAGGTGTTTCGGTCATGAATCGATCATGCGAGCCCGCCACCTAGCCTCGGTTAGGTAACGCCTATGAAAAGGCTATGAATGGCGCGTGCTCGCCCGACCTGCGGGGCAACCCTCTAGACACCATCAGCGAACTTTGCGACGATTGCCCAGAAGTAGCCGCTAAGGAGAACCGATGGCGCTGGTCTACCTCTATGCCGCAGGCGCACCCCTGTTCGCTTTTCTGGCATGGGTCTTCTCCGAAGCATTTCGCGCTGGTGAAGCCGTAGATCGCCGGATTCGCGTCCCGCTGATCATCGCAGCGGGCGCACTGTGGCCGTTGCTGCTGGTGGGAGTTGCCCAGATTCAAGCAGTGCGGATACAAGCGAATACGTTCTCGTCTTAGAACTGCGCTTCGAATGGTCGCGCCGCGGAACCCCTCGTCTCACCAGGGCTTGAACGGGTTCACCGCGAACTGGAGCACCCGGTACGGCGCGCGATCGCGCGGGGCGGTGTTCCACTGACTGATGAACACCCGAACCTCGTCAAGGGTGGAGCCGGGTGAGATGTAGCCGCCGTAGGGCTGGGCCAGCCGGTTGTCCTCCGGCGGAGGCAGGCTATCGGCCGGATCGGGCCAGTCACCCGCCTGCACCACCGTCGTCACCGGAGCGGTGCCGAGGCCGGTCGGGTCGTAGGCCACCCGCATCTCCATGTTGCCGGTGCTGGCATTGAAGTAGGACAACACCGGCTTGCCGTCGACTTGACGCATACTCATCTCCCCGACCCGGTCGGGCCACAAGGGTGTCGGCGTCTTGTTCCAGCCGCCGCCCGGCCCGCCGGCCCAGCCCTGCCACCTGGAACGGTCGGTGAACGTCTGCGGGGTGGCCCGGTAGAGCACGGCCGGCCCGGTGCGGTCGAAACTGTTGGCGACGATGTACACCCAACCGATCGGGGAGTCCGCGGTGGGGATCGGGTCGTAGTAGCCGCTAATCTGGGTCTGCCGGCCGCCGGCAAAGGACGCCGCGCGCTGCGACCCCGGTACCGTCGCCCAACCACCGCGTCCCGCTTCGGCTTTCACCAATCGCGAGGTCTGCGGCACCAGATTCTTGGTGATCGTCACCAGCAGGTAGTTCTGCCGGTTGATCTGCACCACCCCGGCCGGCAACTGGGAGGAACCCACCGGGGTCGGATCGGCCAGCAGCGGCCTGTCCACGCCGGTGACGCCGGTGTAGCGCACCCCAGCGGGGTCATCAACCGAGTCGCCCGCCACGCGCAGCGCGACCGGGGAGAACCACCCGCCGAATCCGACTCCCTGGCCGGCGAAACTGTCACCGCAGATCTGCAGCAGCTCGGTGGGGAATTCCATGAACTCGCACAGGTCGGTGGCACCGATACCGTAGTCGCGGGTCGGTGTGCCGGTACCCGCGATTGGACCGATACGCATCACCTGACCCGAGTCCAGCGGCTGCAGGATCGGATCCGGCGCCGGGCTCGGCGGGTCGGCAGCGGCCGGCGGGCACGCTGCCGCCAGCACCGAGATCGACGAAATGACGCATACCACTCGCCATTTCACGCCCAAACGTTGGTTTCGGCGCAAAGGAGAGCCCTAGAGCTCGGCAGCCAGCAGCTCGGCGATCTGAATAGTGTTCAGGGCTGCACCTTTTCGCAGATTGTCACCCGAGAGGAACAGCGCCAGCCCGCGACCGTCGGGCACACCCGGGTCCTGACGGACGCGGCCCACCAACGTGTCGTCGACTCCGGCGGCGGCCAGCGGCGTTGGTACGTCGACCAGCGTCACGCCCGGCGCGCCGGCGAGCAGTTCATTGGCCCGCGCCGGCGAAATCGGCTGAGCGAATTCGACATTGATCGACAACGAGTGGCCGGTGAACACCGGTACCCGCACGCACGTTCCACTCACCGCGAGGTCGGGGATGCCCAGGATCTTGCGGCTCTCGTTACGCAGCTTCTGGTCCTCGTCGGTTTCCCCGGAGCCGTCGTCGACCAGCGAACCGGCGAGCGGCACAACGTTGAACGCGATCGGGGCGACGTATTTGTTGGGTGGCGGGAATTCCAGCGCCGATCCGTCGTGCACCAGCTCCTCGACACCGTCGATCACCGCGCGCGCCTGGGTGGCCAGCTCCTCGACACCGGCCAGGCCGCTGCCCGAAACCGCTTGATAGGTCGAGGCGATCATCCGCACCAGCTGCGCCTCGTCGTGCAACACCTTCAGTACCGGCATCGCGGCCATGGTGGTGCAGTTCGGGTTGGCGATGATGCCTTTTGAAAGGGATCGAGCGCGGTTTCCGACATCGCGTGCGAAGTTGACCTCCGACACCACCAGCGGAACCTCGGGGTCCTTGCGCCAGGCCGACGAGTTGTCGATCACGACGACCCCGGCAGCAGCGAACCGCGGCGCCTGCACCCGCGACATCGTCGCGCCCGCCGAGAACAGGGCGATGTCCAGGCCCGAAGGATCGGCGGTCGCCGCATCCTCGACCTCGATCTCCTGACCGCGGAAAGGCAGCTTCTTACCGGCCGAACGGGCCGAGGCGAAGAACCGCACATTGGTGACGGGGAAGTCGCGCTCTTCGAGCAGGGTGCGCATTACCTGGCCGACCTGGCCGGTCGCCCCCACTACTCCGAGGCTGATTCCCCGGTCGCTTCGCTCCTGCTCTCCGATGTTGACCATGACTAACGCCCCGTCCCGCCGTAGACGACGGCCTCTTCCTCATCACCGAGGCCGAACGCCTCGTGCAGCGCAGCGACCGCCTTGTCGAGTTCAGAATCCTTGACCAGCACCGAGATTCGGATCTCAGAAGTGGAGATCAACTCGATGTTCACACCGACCTCGGCCAGCGCCTCACAGAACGTGGCGGTCACTCCCGGGTGGCTGCGCATACCCGCACCCACCAGCGACACCTTGCCGATGTGGTCGTCGTAGAGCACCTTGGTGAAGCCGATCTCGCTCTGCAGCGAGGCGAGCTTCTCCACCGCGGCGGGGCCCATGTCCCGCGAGCAGGTGAAGGTGATGTCGGTCTTGCCGTCCTCCACCTTGGAGATGTTCTGCAACACCATGTCGATGTTGATGTCGGCGTCGGCGACGGCCCGGAACACCTTGGCGGCGTAGCCGGGTACGTCGGGCAGGCCGACAACGGTGACCTTGGCCTCGCTGCGATCGTGCGCAACTCCGGTCAGGATGGCGTCTTCCATGGGGATGTCCTCAATAGATCCGGTGACGATCGTGCCCGGCTTGTCGGAATACGACGACCGGACGTGAATCGGAACGTTGTAGCGCCGCGCATATTCCACGCAGCGCAGCATGAGCACCTTGGCACCGCACGCCGCCATCTCGAGCATCTCCTCGAAGCTGACGGTGTCCAGGCGGTGGGCGTTGGACACGATGCGCGGGTCCGCGGTGAAAATGCCGTCGACATCGGTGTAGATCTCGCAGACGTCGGCGCCCAAGGCTGCGGCCACCGCGACGGCGGTGGTGTCCGAGCCACCGCGCCCCAGGGTGGTGACGTCCTTGCTGTCCTGGCTGACGCCCTGGAACCCGGCCACCAGCACGATCTGCCCCTCGTCGAGCGCAGCGCGCAGTCGGGTGGGGGTGACGTCGATGATCTTGGCGTTGCCGTGGGTCCCAGTCGTGACGACACCGGCCTGCGACCCGGTGAACGAGCGAGCCTGGGCGCCCAGCGACTCGATAGCCATCGCGACCAGCGCGTTGGAGATGCGCTCACCGGCGGTCAGCAGCATGTCCAGCTCGCGTGGCGGCGGGGCCGGGCACACCTGTCGGGCCAGGTCCAGCAGGTCATCGGTGGTGTCGCCCATCGCCGAGACGACCACGACGACGTCGTTGCCGGCCTTCTTGGTTTCGACGATGCGCTCGGCGACGCGCCGGATCCGGTTGGCATCGGCCACCGAGGATCCGCCGTACTTCTGCACGACGAGCGCCACTGTCTGCCCTTTCGGAAATGCGGGAGGTCGGCTCTAAGGATAAAGGGTCCGCGCACCTGCTTTTGCGCCCGAGATCGGCGGTAACGTCCCAGCGGTGCCTGACCAACCTGCCGACCGTCGTGCCGACACCCGCGTGCCGGTCCACCCCCCGATCGCCAGCCGGTGGAGTCCGCGGGCCTTCGATCCCGATGCGATCGTCACCGAGGAGCAGCTGATCGCCCTGCTCGAAGCGGCTCGCTGGGCCGCTACCTGGGGAAACGTCCAGCCGGTGCGGTTCGTGGTGGGCCGGCGCGGTGAACCCGCCTTCGACAGGCTGTCCGGCCTGCTCAGACGGGGTAACAGCTACGCCCGCACCGCCGGTGCACTGGTCCTGGTCTGCGCCGACGAAGGCGAGGACGAGCGCACCGCGCTGTACTCGACGTTCGATGCGGGTGCGGCGGTGGCCAACCTGTCCATCCAGGCGGTGGCACTCGGCCTGATCGCCCACCCGATGGCCGGCTTCGACGTGGACGGGGCCCGCGCCGCATTCGAGCTGGCCGAGGGAGTGCAACCGCTGGCGATCGTCGCGGTGGGAACCCTGGGCGACTACGCGCGGATGCCACCCGAGATCGCCGAACGCGACGGTCGCCCGCGCGAACGGTTGCCGCTGGAACAGGTGGTGCTCAACTGGTCAGGAGCAGGTTTTCCGCAGCTCCGCTAGCTTGTCGGTGATCCGGGCATTGAGCAGCGCCATCTCGAAGACCGCGGGCGGTGCCGGGGCGCCGGGCGCGCGGGCCTGCGTCTGGGTGCGCAGCTGCGGCAGCCCCATGACGAACTGGTTGGCCAGTTGGGCCACTTCGGTGGCCTGGGCCGCCAGCGCCGGATCGTTGACCTTCTGGGCCCGCTCCGCCAGGCCGTCGGCCCACTGCTGGTAGACGGCGTCCTCGGCGACGGTCGGTACACCCTCACCGGACTTGGAATCGATCTGCGCGGCCTGCGCACGGCTGAAGTCCAGCATGTCGATGACGGGCTTGCACTTCTCCGGCGGTCCGTCGAAGTACGTCGTCCACACCGCGACACCTATCGCGATGACCACAAACGAGATCGTCAGGACCCACCGCGGTCGTCGTCGCATGATCGCCCAGCCTAGCCGTGGACCAACGTTTAACGCGCCGGCAACACCACGCCGTAGTCTACGTAACAGAAACATCGTTCACTGCTAGTGAACGGTCTCCCGTGTGGGGCCGCCAACTCGAGGAAGTTTCAGGCAGGAGATTCGATGGATACAGGAACCACAGCATTCATGCTGTGTTGCATCATCGGGCTGACGATGATGATCCCGGGCCTCGCGCTGTTCTACGGCGGCATGGTCTCGGTCAAGAGCTCGACCAACATGATGATGATGACGTTCGGCGCAGTTGCCGTCGTCGGCGTGCTGTGGATCCTTTTTGGGTTCTCCATGACTTTCGGCAACACCTACGGCGGATTCGTAGGCAGTTTCACCGAATTCGCCGGGATGAAGGACCTGCTGGAGTCGCAGACCACCATCTCCGGTCTGCCGGTCAGTTTGTTCGCGTTGTTCCAGGCACTGTTCGCCGCAATCACCGTCGCACTGATCTCCGGTGCGGCGGCCGACCGGATGAAGTTCGCGGCCTGGATGGTCTTCGCGACCGTGTGGGCGGTTCTGGTCTACTTCCCCGTCGCGCACTGGGTGTTCGCCTTCGACGGTGTGGTTACCAAAGACTCGGTCGGCGGTTGGATTGCCAACAACCTCAAGGCAATTGACTTCGCGGGTGGTACCGCGGTGCATATCAACGCCGGGGCGGCCGCACTGGCGGTGGCCATCGTGCTCGGCAAGGGTGCCAGCTGGGGCAAGCTGCGCAAGCCGCACAACGTGCCGCTGACATTGCTCGGCGCGGGC
Source organism: Mycolicibacterium sp. CH28 (assembly GCF_004745805.1). Taxonomy (GTDB): domain Bacteria; phylum Actinomycetota; class Actinomycetes; order Mycobacteriales; family Mycobacteriaceae; genus Mycobacterium. Next base: position 84,769 of record NZ_SRLQ01000002.1, read on the forward strand.
CTGCTGTGGGCGGGCTGGTATGCGTTCAACGGCGGATCGGCACTGGCCGCGGGCAATTCGGCTGCCATCGTCATGGTCACCACGTTCGTCGCCACCTGCGCTGCCACCCTGGCCTGGCTTGCGGTGGAGAAGATCAAGGACGGCCACGTCACCGGTGTCGGTGCCGCCGCAGGTGCCATCACCGGCCTGGTCGCCATCACCCCGGCCTGTGGATCGGTCACCCCGGTCGGCGCGATCATCCTCGGCCTGGTCGCGGGCGCCATCTGCCCCTACGCCGTAGGCCTCAAGGAGAAGTTCGGCTATGACGACTCGCTCGACGTCGTCGGCGTCCACCTGGTCGGTGGTGTCATCGGCACCCTGTTGATCGGGTTCCTTGCCAGCGACAGCATGCCGAACAAGGTCAACGGCGTGTTCTACGGCGGCGGGTTCGACCAGCTGTGGCGGCAGGCGGTCGCCGCCGGTGCGGTGATGATCTATTCGTTCGTGATTGCCTTCGCCATCGCATGGGTCATCAAGAAGACGATGGGCATCCGAATCTCCTCCGAGGTCGAGGAGAAGGGCATCGACGTCCACGTGCACCGCGACCTGGCGTACGAGCTCGAGTACGCCGGATAAGGACCCGAGCCGGGCGTGGCCTCCTCCTTCCCACGCCCGGCTCGACTCCACCACCTCCACCACCTCCCCCCGCCGATCTCACGAAAGAAGCTGCTGGAGAACATGTCCACCACCACCCTCGCCGAGATGGCCGAGGCTTCAGCGACGAAGTTCATCCTCGCGCTGTTCGTCGACCTACGCGGAAAGCCCTGCGCCAAACTGGTTCCCGTCGAAGCCGTCGACCTGCTCGCCACCGAGGGAGTCGGTTTCGCCGGCTACGCCGTGGGAGCCATGGGCCAGGAGCCCAAAGACCCGGACATGATGGCGATCCCCGACCTCGACTCTTTCACCCCCATCCCCTTCCTCAAAGAAGGTCTGGCGATCGTGCACTGCGATCCGCACGTCGAGGGCCGGCCATGGCCCTACGCGCCGCGGGTCATCCTCAAGTCGCTGATCCAACGCGCCGCCGACGCCGGCTTCGAACCCTGGGTCGGTGCCGAGGTGGAGTACTTCCTGCTCACCCGTGGTTCCGACGGAACGCTCGCGACGGCCGACGTGGCCGACACCGCGGCCCAGCCGTGTTACGACGCACGCGGCGTCACTCGGATGTATGACCACCTCACCGCCATCTCCACCGCGATGAACACCCTCGGCTGGTCGAACTACGCCAACGACCACGAGGACGGCAACGGCCAGTTCGAGCAGAACTTCCAGTTCGCCGAGGCCCTGACCACCGCCGACCGGGTCATCACGTTGCGCTATCTGCTGTCGATGATCGCCGCCGAACGCGGCATGCTCGCCACGTTCATGCCCAAACCGTTCAGCGATCGCACCGGCAGCGGGCTGCATCTGCACCTGTCGCTGACCAGCGGTGGTACCCCGGTGTTCCCCGAAGACGCCGACGAGCGTGGGCTGGGCCTGTCGGCCACCGCGTATGCGTTCATCGGCGGCATCCTCGACCACGCCTGTGCACTGCAGGCCGTCGTCGGACCAACTGTGAACTCCTACAAGCGAACCGGCGCAATCACCACGTCCTCGGGAGCGTCCTGGGCGCCGAGGCTGCCGACCTACGGCGGCAACGATCGCACCCACTACATCCGCGTGCCCGACTCTCAGCGGGTGGAACTGCGCGGCGGGGACGGATCAGCCAACCCCTACCTGGCCATCGCCGCGGCGCTCGGAGCCGGCATCGACGGCATCAAGCGCAGCCTGGATCCCGGTGCGATCGGTGGGAGCGACGGGCGCACCGCGCTGCCACCCACCCTGCTGCACGCCGTCGACGAGTTCGAGAGTGACGCGGTGATAACCGGTGTGCTCGACTCCGTCGGCGACGGTGTCGCAGCCTATTTCGCGACCCTCAAACGCGACGAGTTCTTCGCCTACCACAGTGCCGTGAGCCCGTGGGAAGTCGATCAGTACCTAACCGCGTTCTGACGCCGGAGAAAGGACAGCCATGTGCGGGATCGTGGGACTACACCTACGCAACCCTGAGCTCTACCCCCGGCTCGGCGAACTGCTGACCGGAATGCTGTGTGAAATGTCCGGCCGTGGCAGCGATTCGGCGGGAGTCGCCGTGTACGGCGACCCCCGGTGGTCACCACCCCGGCAGGGCACCGTCTCGGTGCTCGACATCGCCGACAACCCCGACCAGGTGATGGCGGCGATACACGCTGCGCTCGGCTGCGAGGTGACGGTGCACCGGGTCGATCAGACGTACCTGGTCTCGGCCGACGTCTCCCCCGAGACGCTGCGCGCCGCGGTCACCGCGCATTACCCAACTGCGCTGGTCGCGGGGTTCGGCCGAGATCTGGCCGTACTCAAGGGAGTCGGCCATCCCCGTGCGCTCACCGAGGCGTGGGAGCTGGTCTCCGCCCACGGCTGGCAGGGCGTTGGCCACACCCGAATGGCCACCGAATCGGCGGTGATCCCCGCCGGTGCCCACCCCTACGCGGTGGGTCCGGAGCAGTGCCTGGTGCACAACGGATCGTTCGCCAACCACGCCAGCATCCGCCGCGACCTCGTCGCCGGCGGCGCGAGCTTCGACAGCGAGAACGACACCGAGGTCGGAGCCCGCTTCGTGGCCGACCAGCTGGCCAACGGCCGTGACGTGGAGACGGCGCTGAAGGAACTGTGTGCCACCTTCGACGGGTTCTACACGCTGCTGGTGTCCAACCACGACTCGTTCGCCGTCGTACGCGACGCGATCGCCTGCAAGCCGGCCGTGATCGCCGAGACCGACGACTGGGTAGCGATGGGCAGCGAATACCGCGCCCTGGCAGGCCTACCCGGCGTCGAGAAGGCCGTCATTTGGGAACCCGAACCGGAGGTGGTCTACGCATGGACACGCTAGCCACACTTGATCTGAGCACAACGCCGCTGCGGGAAGTCAACGCGGTCCTGCACACCCCCGGCCTGTCCGGTGAGTTCCAGATCACCAACCCCGCCGGCGCCCATAACGTGGCGGTGGGTCTCGACGCGCCGGTGCGGGTCACCATCGACGGCCATGTCGGCTATTACGCCGCCGGGATGAACAAACAGGCGGAGATCATCATCGACGGCAACGCCGGCACCGGCCTGGCCGAGAACATGATGAGCGGCACCGTCTGGGTCAAGGGCAACGCCTCCCAGTCGGCGGGCGCCACCGCCCACGGCGGGCTGCTGGTCATCGAGGGGAACGCCGCAGCACGGTGCGGGATTTCGATGAAGGGGGTCGACATCGTGGTAGGCGGCAATGTGGGCCACATGACTGCGTTCATGGCCCAAGCCGGGCGGCTGGTGATCCGCGGCGACGCCGGGGAGGCGCTGGGCGATTCGATTTACGAAGCCCGGCTGTACGTCCGCGGCGAGGTGGCCTCGCTCGGGGCCGACTGCATCGCCAAGGAGATGCGCGCCGAACACCACGAGGAACTCGGCCGCCTGCTCAAGGCCGCCGGCTTCGACGACGACGACACCGCCGCCTATACCCGCTACGGCTCGGCCCGGCAGCTCTACCACTTCCACATCGACAACGCATCGGCCTACTGATGACATACACCCAAGACGACCGGGCCCGGCTGGGCCTTCGCGAATCAGCCACCTTCGACCGGGCCACCGTCGCCGCGATCCAGCGTGCGGCCGAGACCGGGATCTACGACATCCGCGGGTGGGGAGCCAAACGTCGGCTCCCCCACTTCGACGACCTACTGTTCCTCGGCGCGTCGATGTCGCGCTATCCACTAGAGGGCTACCGCGAACGCTGCGACACCGATGTGATCCTCGGCGATCGTTACGCCAAACACCCACTGCACCTTGCCATCCCGGTCACGATTGCCGGGATGTCGTTCGGAGCGCTTTCGGGTCCGGCCAAGGAGGCTCTCGGGCGCGGCGCCAGCGAGGTCGGCACCTCGACGACCACCGGCGACGGGGGCATGACGCCGGAGGAACGCGGACAGTCCAAGCATCTGGTCTACCAATACCTTCCATCGCGGTACGGAATGAACCCCGACGACCTGCGCAAGGCCGACGCCATCGAGGTCGTCCTCGGCCAGGGCGCCAAGCCCGGCGGCGGCGGAATGCTGCTGGGGCAGAAGATCTCCGAGCGGGTGGCCGCGATGCGCACCCTGCCGGAGGGCATCGACCAGCGTTCGGCGTGTCGGCACCCGGACTGGACGGGACCCGACGACCTCACCATCAAGATCGACGAACTACGCGAGCTCACCGACTGGGAGAAGCCGATCTACGTCAAGGTCGGCGCCTCCCGCACCTATTACGACGTGAAGCTGGCGGTGGCCGCCGGGGCCGACGTGGTGGTGGTCGACGGGATGCAGGGCGGCACCGCCGCCACCCAGGAGGTGTTCATCGAAAACGTCGGTATCCCGACACTGGCCGCTCTCCCGCAAGCCGTGCAAGCACTCTCCGAGCTCGGCGTGCACCGCAAGGGAGTTCAGCTGATCGTGTCCGGTGGCATCCGCACCGGGGCCGATGTGGCCAAGGCCATGGCCATGGGTGCAGACGCCGTCGCGATCGGCACCGCGGCGCTGATCGCGTTGGGCGACAACCACCCCCGCTACGCCGCCGAGTACGAAAAGCTCGGCAGCGCAGCCGGTTTCTACGACGATTTCCAGGACGGCCGAGACCCGGCCGGAATCAGCACCCAAGACCCCGAGCTGGCCGCCAGGCTGGACCCGGTCGAAGGCGGCCGGCGGCTGGCCAACTACCTGCAGGTGCTGACAATGGAGGCCCAGACGATCGCGCGGGCTTGCGGCAAGGCACACCTGCGGCATCTGGAGCCCGAGGACCTCGTGGCGGTCACCATCGAAGCCGCCGCGATGGCCCGGGTTCCGCTGGCCGGAACCTCGTGGGTTCCCGGAGCCGGGCAGTGAACGAGACGGCCGATGTCGTCATCGTCGGCGGCGGCCTCGAGGGGTGTGCCGCGGCGTGGGCGCTGAGCCAGCGGGGCATAACGAATGTGGTTGTCCTCGAGCGCAATACCGTCGGCTCCGGGATGACGGGGAAGTCCAGCGGGATCGTGCGCTGCCACTATGGGGTCAGCTCACTGGCGGCGATGGCCACCGTCGGCCTTGAGGTGTTCGAGAAGGCGCAAGAGATCTTCGGTAGCGACATCGGCTTTCGCCAGACCGGATACGTCGTCGGTGTCGGTGAATCCAACGTCGATTCGCTGCGCAAAAGCCTTGCCGCGCAACGCGCCGTCGGCGTGCAGACCGAGGAGATCGACGCCGCCGAGGTGGCCCGGCTGTGGCCGCAGGCCGACCTGTCGCCGTTCGCCGCATTCGGGTGGGAGGCCCGCGGGGGCTACGGCGACGCCTACCAGACCGCGCAGGCATTCGCGGTCGCAGCCCGCGAGGCCGGGGTACGAATCCGGCAGGGCACCACGGTGACCGGATTGCTGACCGACGGTGACGCCGTCACCGGGGTTCAGCTGGCCGACGGCGGCCAGATCAGTGCGCCCAACGTTGTCGTCGCGACGGGGGTGTGGACCCAACCGTTCCTGGCCCCCTACGGCGTCGACGTGCCGATCCGGGTGGTGCGCGAGCAGATCGTGCTGATTTCCCCCGGCGTCGACCTCGGCCCGGTGCCGGTGTTCTCCGATCTGGTGTCACTGCAGTACGTGCGACCGGAGCTGGGCGGCGACGTCCTGTTCGGCAACAGTGACCTGTCCGACGTAGCCACCGCCGACCCCGACAACTACCTGAACCGGGCCACCGAGGACTTCATCGACCTCACCGTCGACAAAGTCGGCAGCCGATTCCCCGGGTTCACCGACGCGGTGATCACCACCAGCTACGCCGGGTGCTACGACGTCACACCGGACTGGAATCCAGTCATCTCCCCGAGCGGTCGCGACGGTCTGTTCGTGGCGGCCGGGTTCAGCGGCCACGGGTTCAAGATCGCGCCTGCCGTCGGCCGGCTGATCGCCGACATCGTCGTCGACGGACACAGCAGCGACCCGCGCATACCCGAGACCGACTTCCGGCTCACCCGCTTCGCCGAGGGCGAGTTGTTGAAGAGCCCGTATCCCTATGTCGGCGCGGGGCAGATGCGATAGATACTTCGCTTGTGACAGATCTGCTGCGCAACCAGTCGGGTACGGCCCGCGATCGTGAGCCGCACGAGCCGGTCGCCGAGCTGGAATTCGAGGCCGCGATCGCCCGCAACGTGCGCCAGCTGCGGCAACAGTTGGGGCTCTCGGTCGCCGACATGGCCACCCGGGTGGGCATCTCCAAGGCGATGATGAGCAAGATCGAGAACGTCCAGACCTCGCCCAGCCTGTCCACCCTGGCGCTGCTGGCCAAGGGCTTCGACGTGCCGGTCACCACTCTGTTCCGCGGAGCCGACGTCGAACGGCCCGCCGCGTTCGTCAAGGCCGGCACGGGCGCGCGGATCGTGCGTAACGGCACCCGCGAGGGCCATGAGTACGAACTGCTTGGCTCGCTGCGGGGCGAACACAAACGACTGGAATGCCTGATGGTCACCCTGTCGGAGAAGAGCAAAACCTATCCGCTGTTCCAGCATCCAGGCACCGAGTTCATCTACATGCTCTCCGGAGTCATGGAGTACGCACACAGTCGCTCGGTGTACCGGCTGCACCCCGGAGACTCGCTGCAGATCGACGGGGAAGGCGCGCACGGACCGGTCGACCTGGTCGAGGTGCCGATCCGATTCCTGTCGGTTATTGCGTTCCCGGACTCCCAGGTCTGACACCGCGCGCCGACCTGCCCTGCCCGCCCGCGGTCGCCTTCGGGGCGTCGGCGGCGGTCGATGTGCGCACGGCGGCGGACGGCTTGGCGCCGCGCGAGCCGACCATCGTGTCCGTGTCCGGTCGCGGTCGGCGGCTTTGGGCGACGCCGGAACCGGACTGGGCCCGCCGCACGGAGGGCGGCGCCACCGCGGCAGGGTCGCTCGCCTGCGCCTGGCCGGTCGAAGCAGGGACTGACGCGGGCACCGGTGCGGGGGGCGTGATGGACAGCGCCGCCGCGATCGATATCGGCAGCGACAACAGCAAGCTGATGGGTCCGGGGTTCAGCAGGCCGAACGCCGCGTTGAACAGCAGGGTCGAGCAGCAGTTCAGGGTGGTGTCGAGGTAGACCGCCGGTGCGTCGATCAGCGCCTGTAGCCAGGTCTGCGGGGTGGACGGGTAAGTGCCGGTGGCCTGAACCAGATACGCCGCGGCGATGGCCGGACTGATGAACGCCCCGACGAGGCTCAGTGGCATCAGCACCGAAAATGTGGCGACGGCGGCGCCGACCGCGGCCAAGTGCTCGCCCACCGTCCGCACCACCAACGCCGGGTTACCTCCGTCCTGACCGACAAGCCAACGCGCGTAGGTCGCCTGGTTCTTGGCGAGCTGAGTCAGGATCGGAACGGGTGGGTAGTGGGTGATCAGGTCGGTCAGACTGGCCAGGTTCGCCTCGGTGTGGGCGGCCAGGTCCTGCCAGGCGCCGGCGAGGGCGACGGGAGCGCTGCGCACCGACGGCAACGTCTCGCCGTGGGGTGGCGGACCGAACGCGATGGCGAGGGCTGTCGTGAAGGAGAGACTCGTCGCAAGCACGGAGCGAATACTCAGCGGCACCGATGACCTCCGAATCACAGCCAGCAAAGCCGTCAATTTACCTTGGTCAATCGCCTGTTGGGGGCGGATTCGGGCCTCGCTTTGGCCTGGTGAGCAATCGGAGTACAGTACGAAACTGTGCAGCGGGTGCTCCTCCTCGGACGCCGCGACGGGGTCTGATCCAGACTGGCCTCCCGTCGCGGGTATTCGCGATGCGCCGGTCTGATGTCCAATCTCAAGACACCCGGAGCCCAATCGTGACCACCCAGAACCCGTCCTCCGAATCCGTGGACGCCTACGTATCTGCCCGCACCATCAAGACCCCCGCCGGACCGCACCGCGACGGTCAACCGTCGTGGAACACCCAGCGCAACTCCGCGATGGCGGTGAACCGCTACCGGCCGTTCGCCCAGGAAGTGGAGCCGGTCACGCTGCCGGACCGCACCTGGCCGGATCAGGTCATCGAGCACGCGCCACTGTGGTGCGCGGTCGACCTGCGCGACGGTAACCAGGCGCTGATCGACCCGATGAGCCCGGCCCGCAAGCGCCGCATGTTCGAGCTGCTGGTCAAGATGGGCTACAAGGAGATCGAGGTCGGCTTCCCGTCGGCCAGCCAGACCGATTACGACTTCGTCCGCGAGATCATCGAGCAGGGCGCCGTCCCCGACGACGTCACCATCCAGGTGCTGACCCAGTGCCGGCCGGAGCTGATCGAGCGGACCTTCGAGGCCTGCCAGGGCGCGCCGAACGTGATCGTGCACTTCTACAACTCGACCTCGATCCTGCAGCGCCGGGTGGTATTCCGCGCCGATCGCGAAGAGGTCAAGAAGATCGCCACCGACGGCGCCCGCAAGTGCCTGGAGGTGGCGGCCAAGTACCCGGGCACGCGCTGGCGCTACGAGTACTCCCCGGAGTCCTATACCGGCACCGAGCTGGAGTACGCCAAAGAGGTGGTTGACGCCGTATCCGAGATCATCGCGCCGACACCCGAAGTGCCGCTGATCGTCAACCTGCCCGCCACCGTCGAGATGGCCACCCCGAACGTCTATGCCGACTCCATCGAGTGGATGAGCCGCAATCTGGCTCGCCGCGACTCGATCATCTTGAGCCTGCATCCGCACAACGACCGCGGAACTGCAGTTGCCGCAGCCGAATTGGGCTATCAGGCCGGTGCGGACCGGATCGAGGGCTGCCTGTTCGGCAATGGTGAGCGCACCGGCAACGTGTGCCTGGTGACGCTGGGGCTCAACATGTTCTCCCGCGGCGTCGATCCACAGATCGACTTCTCCAACATCGACGAGATCCGCCGCACGGTGGAGTACTGCAACCAGCTGCCGGTCCACGAACGCCACCCCTACGGCGGCGACCTGGTGTACACGGCGTTCTCCGGCAGCCACCAAGATGCCATCAACAAGGGCCTGGACGCCATGAAAGTGGCTGCCGACGAAGCGGATTCGGATGTCGACGACATCCTGTGGCAGGTGCCCTACCTGCCGATCGATCCCAAGGACGTCGGGCGCACCTACGAGGCCGTGATCCGGGTGAACTCGCAGTCCGGCAAGGGCGGGGTCGCCTACATCATGAAGGCCGACCACGGCCTGGTCCTGCCGCGTCGGCTGCAGATCGAGTTCAGCCAGGTCATCCAGAAAATCACCGACGGTGAGGGCGGCGAGGTGTCGCCCAAGGAGATGTGGGACGCGTTCGCCGACGAGTACCTGGCACCGATCCGACCGCTGGAGCGGATCAAGCAACGAGTCGTCGGCGCAGAAGTTGATGGCGGCACAGACATCATCGAGGCCACCGTGAAGATCGACGACGTCGAGACCGAGATCCGCGGCGAAGGCAACGGGCCGCTGGCCGCGTTCGTCGAAGCGCTGGGGACCGTCGGCTTCGACATCAGCGTGCTCGACTACTCCGAGCACGCGATGTCGGCCGGCGAGGAGGCGGCGGCTGCCGCCTACGTCGAGGCATCCATCGGCGGGCGCACGGTCTGGGGTGTGGGCATCGCGACGTCGATCACAACTGCGTCACTGAGGGCTGTGGTCTCTGCCGTGAATCGGGCCGCACAACTAGGCTAACCGCTGCGCGCCTGCGCACCCGAACTTAGCTGAGGAGTAGGCCATGGACTGGGGTTCAACGTGGGATTTTCTCTGGCACTTCCTGATCATCTTTGCCTGGGTCGCCTACCTGCTGGTGCTGTTCCAGATCCTGACTGACCTGTTCTGGAGGGACCACACGACCTCGGGCGCGGTCAAGGCCGTCTGGGTGGTCTTCTTGATCGTGTTCCCGTGGGTGACCGCGCTGATCTACCTGATCGCCCGCGGCAAGGGGATGACCGAGCGGGCGCAAGCAGCCGCGCTGGCCGCCAAGAAGGAAACCGACGACTACATCCGCCAGGCGGCCGGACGATCGCCCGCCGAGGAGATCGCCCATGCCAAGGAACTCCTGGACGCGGGCACCATTACCGCGCCGGAGTACGAGTCGCTGAAGGCCAAGGCGCTCAGCTAGTCGCAAACACAGCATCGAACACACACGGTCGATCAGCCCGGCTGAGCTAAGCCCCGTCGGGCTGGTCGACCGTGAGGTTGGGCCGTCTTCACCGCGGCGCGCTGCAGCTCAGCCGCATCAGTTCCGGCACCTCACTGGCCGTCGTTTGCAGATCCCCATGGGTGTGGACGATGTCGACGACGTGCATCTCGCCACCTGGTTTGAGGACGCGAAACGCCTCGGTCAAAGCAGGCGTGATCAGCGTAGGGCAGCTGCTGGGCACAGCCCTGTTCGAAGTGCAGCCCGGGTCGGCCAGCGGCCTTGCGGCGGTCCCGCTTCAGCGCGGGTGGATCGGGATCCAATGCGGTCACGTCGGCGGTCGGGGCGCCCATCACCCAAGTCAACACGTAGCAGCCGATCGTGGCCGGCCGCCGGAACATAGTCGTGGTCGTTGCCCCGGCTGCCTACCACCGGGTCAGGACGATTTTTGGTCACGGGATTCATGGTGGATGCACTGACCAAACATGTCTCGTGCGATCTTCGGTAGTAGTGGGACTGTCTTTGGTCGATGGTTCCAACCCCACGGCTGGTACGCCATCGCGATGGGCTGCCCGAGAAACCCCGGCACATCCACGGTTTCCCGACCATGACCTACCTACCGGACACCGGGAAGCGGGCTTGAGCCCCGGGTATCTCACCACCGTTGTCCACCGGCGCACCGGCCGCACCGTCGGCGAGTGGATCCTCGAGCGTCGGACGGCACAGGCTCGAATCCTGTTGCACAACACCGACCTCGGTATCACTGAGGTCTCCCAACGAGTCGGAATCACCGACGCGGGTTACTTCAGCAGGGTGTTCCTTCGCGCCCATCGCATGTCCGCACGCCAGTAGCGCGGCCAGGAGACGCCATAAGACTCTCAATAACGAGGGCGCTAGTGGACCGCCGATGCGGGTGTCGTGGTCACCGCCCCCGATACCTCTGCTGGCGGCGGTGGCGTAGGTGTCGGGAACTTCGACTCCTGCCCAGAATCAGCAGATGTGCGCTTGAATGTGGAGCCGCTAACGGCGGTGGTGCCGGCGAATATCGCGAGCAGCGCGATTGCCGCCGCCCCTATGGCGGCGGTGATTCGTTTTGTCATATCGAGCCTTGCCTTCTATCAACAACACACAGTCAGTAGGCACAACTTCGAACTACGCCAACATATTTCGACCTCAGGGGGTTCGAACCTGGCGCACAGGAGGTTGTGAGGGTGGGCCTCGAGGAGGCTGCGCACTCTACGACCAAGCCCGGAATCTCGGCGGCAGGAACAGTCCTGCCGAAGCACTGGCCTTGCAGCGACATCACAGGGATGCTCGCGCAGTCATGCCGCGGTCTCGGCACCTTCGACACCACGCGGCCGGCCCGTGGCGATGCTCGAGAAACGAGCGCTCAGAAAAGCGCGAACTGCTGGCCCTGATCGACCGACGGAGCGAACTCCTCGATCCCAGTCCCGTTGGCCACCGCGCCGACGGAATCCATGAACTGCCGGTCGGAGACCACCGGCACCCCGAGCTCACGCGCCAGATAGCCCTTGCCCTGCTCCGGCGTCGGCTGATTGCAGATGACCAGTGAGGTCTGCGGGTCCACGGCGTCGGCGTAGGCGAGCCCGGCGTGGATGATCCGCTCCACCAATTCCTCGTGGGTACGGTCCACCTCAGCAGACAGCGCCACCCGCATGCCCTGTACCAGCGGCCCACCGCGCTGGTACGGCCCTGGGTTCAGGTAGGGGCAGGGCATCCGCGAGGCCAGCATCTTCAGCGGTCGCAGCTCGTCATGGGTCACCCGGCCGTTGGGCCAGCGGCGCCGAGTGGCCGGCCGGACCGGCAGCCACACGTCACGGTCGCGGGCCCGCTCCAGCGCCGGAGTGAGAACCCTGGACAGCACCAGCGCGTCGTCGAACGCGTCGTGGGCGCGAGTCTGGGGCACGCCCCAGTGCCGGGCGAGGGTCTCCAGCCGCAGGTTCTCCAGGCCGAGGTCCAGACGGCGCGCGAGCTCCACCGTGCACATGACCGTATCGATCGGTAGCGCCGTCTCGGCGATCTCGGCCTCGCTGGCAAGGAACGCGTAGTCAAAGGCCACGTTGTGGGCGACCAGTGTGCGCCCGTGCAGCAGGTCGACGACGTCAGGGGCGATCTCGGCAAAGGTGGGCTGGTCCTCCAGCATCTCGGCGGTGAGGCCGTGGATGTGGGTGGGGCCCGGATCGACCCCGGGATTGAGCAGGCTGACCAGCGAGTGCTCGACGCGCCCCTGAGGGTCCAGCGCCAGGACGGCAAGGCTGATGACCCGGGCGTACCCAGGCCGGAATCCTGAGGTCTCGACATCGACCACGACCCAACCGTCGCCCGGCGCGGCGGCGGGTCGGCCCCAGGTGTGGTTCACACAGTCAGAATGGCACGCCCCTCCGACAGCGCCCGGTACATCAGATCCGTGTCGGGCCGGGTCTGCGGCCTCCGCATAAACTGCATTTCGATGCCAAGGCCAACGATGACCACCCGAGGGCGTGCCGCGCTGGCCGCCGGCTCCGCCGCGCGCTGGGCCTCCCGGGTCACCGGCCGCGGGGCGGGCGCGATGATCGGCGGCCTGGTCGCGATGACCCTGGACAGGTCGATCCTGGGCCAGCTCGGCGCGGGCCGCCGCACCGTCGTCGTCACCGGCACCAACGGCAAGTCCACCACCACCCGGATGACCGCGGCTGCGCTGGCAACGCTGGGTCCGGTGGCCACCAACGCCGAGGGCGCCAACATGGACGCCGGGCTGATCGCGGCCCTGGCGGGCGCACCGGATGCCTCCCTGGCGGCCCTCGAGGTCGACGAGATGCACGTCCCGCACGTCTCCGATGCGGTCAACCCGGCCGTCATCGTGCTGCTGAACCTGTCGCGCGATCAGCTGGACCGGGTCGGTGAGATCAACCACATCGAGCGGACGCTACGTGCCGGGCTGGCCCGTCATCGCGACGCGATCATCGTCGCCAACTGTGACGACGTGCTGATGACCTCGGCGGCCTATGACTGCCCCCGCGTGGTGTGGGTGGCCGCCGGCGGCGGCTGGGCCAACGACTCGGTGAGCTGCCCGCGCAGCGGCGAGGTGATCGTTCGCGACGGGGTGGACTGGTATTCCACCGGCACCGATCCCGATGTCGGGCCCGGAGGCCCGCCGGCCTTCAAGCGACCCAGCCCGCAGTGGTGGTTCGACGAGGTGAACTTGTATGGGCCGGACGGGCTGACCCTGCCGATGCGGCTCTCGTTGCCCGGCACCGTCAACCGGGGCAACGCCGCGCAGGCGGTGGCCGCGGCAGTGGCGCTCGGGGCAGACCCCGCGGCGGCGGTGGCCGCGGTATCGACGGTGGACGAGGTCGCCGGCCGCTACCGCACCGTGCCGGTCGGCGAGCACACCGTGCGAATTCTGTTGGCCAAGAACCCGGCCGGGTGGCAGGAGGCGCTGTCGATGGTCGACAAGTCCGCCGACGGCGTGGTGATCGCCGTCAACGGCCAGGTGCCCGACGGTGAAGACCTGTCCTGGCTGTGGGATGTCAATTTCGAGCATTTCAGCGGTGTTCCGGTGGTCGCGGCCGGCGAGCGCGGGACGGACCTGGCCGTGCGGTTGGGTTATGCCGGCGTACCGCACACGTTGGTGCACAGCACTATTGAGGCGATCGCGTCATGCCCGAAGGGGCACGTCGAAGTGGTCGCCAACTACACGGCGTTCCTGCAGCTGACCCGGACACTGGAGCGTCATGGCTGATTCCACGGTTCAGATCGGCCTGGTGCTGCCCGACGTGATGGGCACCTACGGCGACGGCGGCAATGCCGTGGTGTTGCGACAGCGGTTGCGGCTGCGGGGAATTCCCGCCGATATCGTCGAGATCACGCTGGCTGATCCGGTGCCGGACTCGCTGGATTTGTACACCCTCGGCGGCGCCGAGGACTATGCGCAGCGGCTGGCCACCAAGCATCTGCTGACCCATCAGGGGTTGCAGCGCGCCGCGGGGCGCGGCGCACCGGTGCTGGCGATCTGCGCGGCGATCCAGGTGCTCGGCCACTGGTATGAAACCTCGGCCGGTGAGCGGGTCGAGGGTGTCGGCATGCTCGACGTGACGACCTCCCCGCAGGACAGGCGCACGATCGGCGAGGTGGTGTCCAATCCACTGGTCGAAGGCTTGTCGCTGCCGTTAACTGGTTTTGAAAACCACCGCGGTGGAACAGTTTTGGGGCCGGAAGCCAAGCCACTGGCCGCAGTCGTCAAGGGTGCGGGAAACCGCGACGGTGACGGGTACGACGGTGCGGTGCAGGGCAGCGTGATCGCGACGTATTTGCACGGTCCGTGCCTGGCCCGCAATCCCGAGCTGGCCGATCTGTTGTTGTCGCGGGTCGTCGGCCCCCTGCAGCCGCTGGACCTGCCCGAGGTCGAACAGTTGCGCCGCGAGCGGCTGGCCGCACCCCGCCGCGCGTAGGCCTTGCTTCTGCGCCGAAGTTGAACTCCTTTGCGCCCAAACCGACGTTACGCAGCGAAAGTGCGAGTAGATCGCGCCATTTCGTCGATCTCGGCACCTCCCCGGCGAAGATATGCCTCCTTCGCCCGCCACAGCACCTCAACGGGCCTGTCCTCGGCGATAACCCTGATCACCTCCCAACCGTGGCGTTCCACCGCCGGTAGGCGCCTGAGATCTCTGACGTACTGGCGTCGATCGCTGCGGTGTTGGTCGCCGTCGTACTCGAAGGCAAGCTTGATATCGCGGTAGCCCATATCCAGGTAGGCGATCGGTACCCCCGCTTCCAGGACCGGGATCTGGGTCTCAGGTGCGGGAAGTCCGCCGTCGATGAGCAACAGCCGCAGCCAGCTCTCCTTCGGGGATTGGGCGCCGGCGTCGACCAGTGGCAGGAGGTCACGCAATTGACGCACACCTCTGACCGGCCCGTACCGTCGCATCAGGAGTTCCACCGCTCCAGCAGTGAATGGTGCGGCGCGCATCAGTGCGTCCAGTCGCGCCAACCCCGCCACGCGTTTGGAGTACCGGCCGATGTCGAAGGCGGTACGGGACGGCGTTGTCACCGGCAGGCCCGCGGCATTCACAATTTCGTCGTCGCAGTGGCGATCCATTCGGACAATCAATCCGGCCTGCCGACGTCGTTCGTCGACGAGCACTTCAATCGGTGCATCATCGTTGACCCACAGGGCCCCGTGCAGGGCCGACGCGGCAACACCTGCGATGACACCCGTCCTGTTGGTGGTCAGCCACGCACCGAGCGCACGATCGCTCAACGACGGCGTGGCATTCATGGGCATGTAGACGCCTCGAAACAACGGGCGATACCAACGGCGCAGATCATGGCGGGATAGGCCGTCGCCCAGCGCTTCCCGACCGAGAAATATTTCAGTCACATCGGCATCGTCGCTGTGGGGTCCGACAGTTCGCCGAGATCGACGAAATGGTGCGATCTACTCGTACTATTGCGCCCGTTTGTCGGTTTGGGCGTCAGTTAGACCCGTCAGACCATCTGGCGGCGGCCGGAAAGAGCTCGGCCCAGCGTCAGCTCGTCGGCGAACTCCAGGTCACCACCCATCGGCAGCCCCGAGGCGATCCGGGAGACCACCAGCCCGGGAATGTCGCGCAGGATCCGCACCAGGTAGGTGGCAGTGGCCTCACCCTCGGTGTTCGGATCGGTGGCGATGATCACCTCGGTGATGTCCACCCCGTCGACCCGCTCGCCAATCCGGTTGAGCAGCTGGCGGATTCGCAGCTGATCGGGCCCGATCCCGGACAGCGGATCCAGCGCCCCGCCCAGCACGTGGTAGCGCCCGCGGAACTCGCGAGTGCGTTCGACGGCCTGCACGTCCTTGGGCTCCTCGACCACACAGACCTGTGTGCCGTCGCGGCGCGCGTCGCTACAGATCCGGCAGCGCTCGTTATCGGAGACGTTGCCGCAGACCTCGCAGAACTGCACCCCGTCGCGGACCCTGCCCAACACCGCGGTCAGCCGGTCGATATCCGGCGGCTCCACGGACAGCAGATGGAACGCGATGCGCTGCGCGCTCTTAGGACCGATACCCGGCAGCTTGCCGAGCTCATCGATCAGATCCTGGACAGGACCCTCAAACATGGCGGTACAAAGAAGTCAGGCCTCCGGCAGACCCGGTGCCCCGGCTTGGCTAGCCAGCGGGCCGAGGTGCGTCTGCGCCAGGATCGCGAACTGCCGGGCGGCGTCCGCGATGGCACCGACGATCAGGTCCTGCAATGTCTCCACGTCATCGGGGTCGACGACCTTCGGGTCGATCCGGACCCCGGCCACTTCCCCGCTGCCCTTCATGGTCACCTGCACCAGGCCGCCACCGGCCTGCCCGTGCACCTCGGAGGCGGCCAGCGCCGCCTGGGCCTCCATCAGCTTCTGCTGCATTTCCTGCGCCTGGGCCAGCGCGGCCTGCAGGCCCGGCATCAGCTGGTCACGCATCTCTTCCGCCCGCTCGCGGAAGGCCTCCAGGTTGGGTACCTCACCGGGTTGCATGACAGTCTCCTTGCGTCTTGGTCTCGACTTGGTTTCGCCTGCAAATTTGGGCGGTCAGTGCCTTCAAGCCTAGACGGCGAAGAGTTACGGTGACGCGCGTGCTTACGTCCGTCCCCACGCGTGTCGTGGCCACAGCTTGCGCCGGCGTACTGCTCGTCGCGTCCATCCTGATCACACCGGTCGCCCACGCCGCTCCGGCCAGCATCGCCGGGATGATCGTGTTCCTCGATCCCGGCCACAACGGTGCCAACGACGCGTCCATGACCAAGCAGGTGCCCACCGGCCGTGGTGGCACCAAGGACTGCCAGACGTCGGGAACCGCCACCAACGACGGTTTCCCCGAACACACGTTCAACTGGGACACCGTCCTGCTGGTCCGTCAGATGCTGACCCAACTCGGGGTGCGCACCGCCATGTCCCGCGGTAACGACAACCAGGTCGCCGCGTGCGTCGATGAGCGCGCGGCTATGGCCAACTCCCTGCAGCCCAACGCGATCGTGTCCATCCACGCCGACGGCGGCCCGGCGACCGGCCGCGGCTTCCACGTCAACTACTCCAGCCCGCCGCTGAACCAAGCCCAGGCCGGCCCCGCGGTTCAGCTGGCCCGGGTCATGCGCGACCAACTGGTGGCCTCCGGCATTCCGGCCGCCAACTACATCGGATCCGAAGGCCTCTACGGTCGAGCCGACCTGGCCGGCCTCAACCTGGCGGAGTATCCAGCAGTGCTGGTCGAGCTGGGCAACATGAAGAACCCGGCGGACTCGGCGCTGATGGAAAGCCCGGAAGGCCGGCAGAAATACGCCGCCGCCGTGGTCCAGGGCATCGCGGCGTTCCTGGCCACCCAGCCGCCCCGGACCAGCTAGGGACCAGTTAGCGGGTCTCGACGGCTTTCTTGAGGTTGGCCAGCACTTCGTCCTGAATCCGGCGCAGGCCCAGCGGCGCGAAGGTCTTCTCGAAGAAGCCCCCGATGCCGCCCGCACCGTTCCAGGTGGTCTTGAGGGTGACGCTGGAGCCCGGGCCGGCCGGCGCGACGGTCCAGTTGATCACCATCGAGGAGTTCGCATCCTTTTCGATGACGGTGTGCCCGGCAAGGTCGACGGTGACCTGCACCTCCCGCACCCGCGATTTGGTGGCCTGAAGCTTCCACTTGGCGACCGTGCCCTGCCCCTGGCCGCCCTGCAGCACCTGATATTCGCTGTACTGCGGCGAGAGGATCTTGGGACGCACGCCCTGGTAGTCGGCAACCGCGTCGAGCACGGTCGCCGGTTCGGCGTCGATCAGGATCGTGCTGGCCGCGCTGACCTGTCCCATCAGGTAATACTCCTCGGGTGGCGGTGAATTCCGGTGTGACCCACCAGCCGTGCGGTCGCATCGGCCGGGGCTGCGGACTAGCGTAGTCGTGTGTCTGTTTCTGCAGCACTGACAGCTCACTCCCGCGGTGTTGAGCGGCTTCTGGCCAGCTACCGCGCCATTCCGCCGAGCGCCTCCGTGCGCCTGGCCAAACCCACGTCGAACCTGTTTCGGGCACGCACCAAACGCGATGCCCCGGGTCTGGACACCTCCGGGCTCACCGACGTGATCCTCGTCGACCCCGAGGCCAAGACCGCCGACGTCGCCGGCATGTGCACCTATGAGGACCTGGTGGCCGCCACGCTGCCCTACGGCCTGGTCCCGCTGGTCGTTCCGCAACTCAAGACGATCACCCTGGGCGGTGCGGTAACTGGGCTGGGTATCGAGTCGACGTCGTTCCGCAACGGCCTGCCGCATGAGTCGGTCCTCGAGATGGACATCCTGACCGGATCCGGGGAACTGGTGACCGCGAGTCGCGACGAACACCCCGACCTGTTCCGAAGCTTCCCGAATTCCTATGGCACGCTCGGCTACTCGGTGCGACTGCGGATCGAGCTGGAGTCGGTGAAGCCGTTCGTCGCGCTCAAGCACCTCCGATTCCATTCACTGGCCGACCTGATCGCGGCGATGGACCGCATCATCGAGACCGGCGGCTACGACGGGGTGCGGGTGGACTATCTCGACGGTGTGGTCTTCAGCGCCGAGGAGAGCTACCTGTGTCTGGGCATGCAGACCGCCACCGCCGGACCGGTCAGCGACTACACCGGCCAGGACATCTTCTACCGGTCCATCCAGCACGACACCGGCGTCAAGGATGACCGGCTCACCATCCACGACTACCTGTGGCGCTGGGATACCGACTGGTTCTGGTGCTCACGGGCGTTCGGCGCGCAGAACCCGCTGCTGCGCCGGCTGTGGCCGCGACGCTACCGGCGCAGCAGCGTCTACTGGAAGCTGATCGGCTACGACCAGAGGTTCAACATCGCCGACCGGATCGAGGCGCGCCACGGCCGGCCTCCCCGCGAACGCGTGGTCCAGGACGTCGAGGTGCCGATCGAGCGCACCGAAGAATTCCTGACGTGGTTCCTGACCAACGTGCCCATCGAACCGCTCTGGCTGTGCCCACTGCGGCTGCGCGACGAGACGGAATGGCCGCTCTACCCGCTGCGTGCCGGCCACAGCTATGTCAACGTCGGGTTCTGGTCGTCGGTGCCCGCCACGGACGTCGAAGGCCACACCAATCGGCTGATCGAGGACAAGATCAGCGATCTGAACGGACACAAGTCGCTCTATTCGGACTCGTATTACACCCGCGACGCGTTTGACGAGCTGTACGGCGGAGAAACCTACAAGACTGTCAAGAAAACCTACGACCCCGATTCACGGTTGCTCGACCTCTATGCAAAGGCGGTGCTAAGACGATGACGACCTTCGATGCGAACCCGGCCCCCGCACCCGGAAGGCTGAGCCTTGCCGAGATCCTGGAGATCTTCGTGGACGGTAGTGACCTACCGCTGAAGTTCACCGCCTACGACGGCAGCAGCGCCGGGCCCGACGACGCCCAACTCCGCCTGGACCTGCTCAACCCGCGGGGCACCACCTACCTGGCCACCGCGCCGGGAGATCTGGGGTTGGCCCGGGCCTACGTCTCGGGCAGCCTCGACATGCACGGCGTGCCTCCCGGTGACCCGTACGAGTTGCTCAAGGCCCTTGACCAGTCGATGGCCTTCAAGCGACCGCCGGCTCGCGTCCTGGTGGACATCGTTCGCTCGATCGGCATCGAGCACCTCAAGCCGATCGCGCCGCCCCCGCAGGAGGCGCTGCCCCGCTGGCGGCGGATGGCCGAGGGTTTGCGCCACAGCAAGAAGCGCGACGCCGAGGCCATCCACCACCACTACGACGTGTCGAACAGGTTCTACGAGTGGGTGCTCGGCCCGTCGATGACCTATACCTGCGCGTGCTATCCGAGCGCCGAGGCGACGCTGGAAGAGGCGCAGGACAACAAGTACCGGCTGGTGTTCGAGAAGCTGGGTCTCAAGCCCGGGGACCGGCTGCTCGACGTGGGCTGCGGCTGGGGCGGCATGGTCCGCTACGCCGCGCAGCACGGGGTGAAGACCATCGGCGTGACGCTCTCGCGCGAGCAGGCCGTGTGGGCGCAGAAGGCGATCGCCGAGGAAGGCCTGGCCGATCTGGCCGAGGTGCGCCACAGCGACTATCGCGACGTGCTTGAAAGTGGTTTCGACGCGGTGTCCTCGATCGGGCTCACCGAGCACATCGGCGTTGCCAACTACCCGTCGTACTTCGGCTTCCTGAAGTCCAAGCTGCGCACCGGCGGCCTACTGCTCAACCACTGCATCACCCGCCCGGATAACCGCACCGGACCGAGCGCGGGCGGATTCATCGACCGCTACGTGTTCCCCGACGGGGAACTCACCGGTTCGGGCCGCATCATCACCGCGGTGCAGAACATCGGTCTGGAGGTGCTGCACGAGGAGAACCTGCGCCACCATTACGCGCTGACGCTGCGGGACTGGTGCCGCAACCTGGTCGAGCACTGGGATGAGGCGGTCGCGGAAGTCGGCCTGCCCACCGCCAAGGTGTGGGGGCTGTACATGGCCGGCTCGCGGCTCGGTTTCGAGACCAATGTCGTTCAGCTGCACCAGGTTCTGGCGGTCAAGCTCGGCGAGAAGGGTAACGACGGCGGACTGCCGCTGCGCCCGTGGTGGTCGGCCTGACGCGTCAGACCGGATTGGGCGCGGACGGCTGACCGCAGCGGTTCTTCAGGTCCACCAGCGGCTGGCGGATACCGGCGATATCGGCCTTCACTTGCGGGTTGGCGGCCATGTAGTTCTTCACCTGGACCAGCACCTGGGCGCGGGGCACACCGGCCAGGCTGGTGAAGAAGGCGTTCACGTCGGGGTGGGTGAACAGATAGGCGGAGGTGGCGAACTGCACACCGGTGCGCACGCCCTCCAGGTCGGCGGCGGTGCAGTTCGGCGGCGCGTCAGGATTGGGGTCGGCGTTCGCAAACGGGGCAGCGCCGAACAGTGCGGTGGCAAGCGCACCGCCGGTCAGCGTCGCTGCCGCCAGCCGACGCACGATATGGGTCCTGAACATCGCTGATCCGTTCCTCTGCAACCACCGCCAAGGGGCAGGGATCGACACCACAATGTGTCCGATCACCGCCCCGCTGAACCCGATTGACGCTAGAGGGCGACGTCGCGGCGCGCTCCCCGAAAGCACTGGATTCAGCTATGCCACAGGAAAGGCACAGCTTCCGCCGCTCTATCTCTGGCATTCGTCAGTCGAATCACCAAGGCCTGGTACCACTTCGGGGGCGGTCAGCGGATCCACCGCGCGCCGGGTGCGCCCGTGCCGGCTCTGGATGGCCAGGCCTTCCCGCGCCCAATACTCGAACCCTCCGATGAGCTCCCGCACCCGGGTATAGCCCAACTGGGTGAGGGCGAGGGCGGCGCGAGTCGAGCCGTTGCACCCTGGTCCCCAGCAGTAGACGACGATGTCCGCCCCCAGGTCCGGCAGGTCGAGCGCGGCGCGTTGGCGCAGCTCGTTGCCGGGGATATGGATCGCGCCCGGGATGTGCCCCTGCTCCCAGGCCGCCAGTGACCGGGTATCCACGACCACCGGGGAAATGCCGGCCTGCCGCGCGGCGGCGAGGTCGGCAGGGTCGGTCTCGAATGAGAGCTTGGCGGCGAAGAACTCACGGGCAGTCAGGGACATACCTTCGATCGAACAGCGACGCACATCTCGCGGGAATAGGTGATCACCGGATATTGGGCTGATCTCCCACCGAATCGATGGGATTATTGGCCCTGTGTCGAACATTCAGCGGACAACACTGAATCACACCGACGAGCAGATCCTCGCCTGCCTGCAGTCCGACGGCCGCATCAGCATTGCCGATCTGGCGCGGGCGGTCTCGTTGTCGCCCAGCTCGACGGCCGACCGGGTGCGGCG
This sequence comes from Mycolicibacterium sp. CH28, assembly GCF_004745805.1. Lineage (GTDB taxonomy): Bacteria > Actinomycetota > Actinomycetes > Mycobacteriales > Mycobacteriaceae > Mycobacterium. The sequence continues at coordinate 106,763 of NZ_SRLQ01000002.1, forward strand.
ATTGGTCGACTTGGGCGTCATCACCAGCTACACCGCTGTCGTGGACGCCCAGGCCCTCGGTTATCCGATCACAGCGTTTGTGCGCCTGGCGTTTCCCTCCGGCAACTACAAGCCGGTCCACGACCTGCTCGCCGTCGTCCCGGAGGTGATCGAGGCGCATCATGTCACCGGCAACGACTGCTTCATCATGAAGGTCCTCGCGCGTTCGATGACCGACCTCGAGCGAATCACCGGCAAGCTCGCCACGCTCGGGAGCATCACGACGAGCGTCGTCTACTCCAGCCCGCTGCCGTCACGACCGATCCTCTCGGCCTGAGCGGCTTCCGTCAGCCGTCGATCTTGCGGGCGCCCAGCTCGTTCTGCAGCAGTTCGAGGGCCACTTCCTCGGGATCGCGGCGGGGCGCAGCGTCGTCGCGGCCCACTTCGGCGATCATGCTGTCCTCTTCGGCCCGCTGAGCCTCAACCGGGTCGGCCTCCGGCTCCGGCGGCAGTGGCTCGGCTTCCGGGGCCGGCTGTCCGACGCCGGCCTCGCACCGCACCGCCCAGTTCACTCCGAGCGCATCCTTGAGCGCGTCACGGATGACATCGGCGTTGCGCTGCTCGGATAGCCGTTTGGCCAGCGGCGCCGACGGGTGTGCCAGTACCAAGGTATCGCCATCGACCGCCCGAACGATCGCGGCATCGAGCATGGCGTAGAGCGGCTTACTGCGATCGCGGACCTTGTCCCGCACCGTCGACCACATGCTGCGCACTGCTGCCGCACCGGGTTCACCGGTCGCGGCCGGTGCCGTGGCCGGCTCGGGTACCGGCGGCGGGGCGGCGACGGGCGTCGGGGCGGCGACCGGCTCGGTGGTCGCAGGCGCGGGCGGGGCCGGCTCGACGACCGTCTCGCGCACCGGCGCCGGTTTCGGCGGCTCGGGCGCGGGCCGAGGCGGCTCGGGTGCCGGTTTCGGCGGCTCAGGCGCGGGCCGGGGCGGCTCGGGTGCGACCTTCACGGGTGCGGCGGCAGGTGCGGGCGTCTCGGGTGTCGGAACCGGCGGCGCGGCCTGGGTCTTACGCACGTACTGCTTGGCCGGCGCCGACGCCGCAGTTCCCATCGCGACCTCCGATGCGGGAATCGAGATGTCCAGCCGGGTCTCGATACGCTCGACGCGCTGCAATAGCGCCGCCTCGGTGTCGCTGGCCGACGGCAGCAGCAGCCGTGCGCACACCACCTCAAGCAGCAGCCTGGGCGCGGTCGCGCCGCGCATCTCCCCCAGCCCGGCATGCACCACCTCGGCGTAGCGGGCCAATGTCGCCGGGCCGACCCGGGCGGCCTGCTCACGCATCCGGTCCAGCACATCGTCGGGGGCGTCGACCACACCGCGGCTGGCTGCGTCCGGGACCGCTTGCAGCACAATCAAATCGCGGAACCGCTCGAGCAGGTCGATGGCGAACCGGCGCGGGTCGTGGCCGGCGTCGATCACCGACTCCACCGCCCCGAACAGCGCGGCGGCATCACCGGCGGCCAGCGCGTCGACGGCGTCGTCGATCAGCGCCACGTCGGTGGCGCCCAGCAGTGCCAGCGCACGCTGGTAGTGCACTCGGTTGCCCTCGGCACCGGCCAGCAATTGGTCCAGAACGCTCAACGTGTCACGCGGCGAGCCGCCGCCGGCCCGGATCACCAGCGGATACACCGCGTCGTCGACAGTGACGCTCTCCGACGCGACGATCTTCTCGATCAACGTGCGCATGGTCTTCGGGGCCAGCAGCCGGAACGGGTAGTGGTGGGTGCGCGACCTGATCGTCGGGAGCACCTTCTCGGGTTCGGTGGTGGCGAAGACGAAGATCAGGTGCTCGGGCGGCTCCTCGACGATCTTGAGCAGCGCATTGAAGCCCGCGGTGGTGACCATGTGCGCTTCGTCGACGATGAAGATGCGGTAGCGGGACTGCGCCGGCGCGTAGAACGCCCGGTCGCGCAACTCACGGGTGTCATCCACACCGCCGTGGCTGGCCGCGTCGAGCTCGACCACGTCGACCGAACCCGGTCCGTTGGGTGCCAGCGCCACGCACGAGTCGCAGACCCCGCACGGTGTGGGTGTCGGGCCCTGCTCGCAGTTCAGCGACCGGGCCAGGATGCGCGCCGAGGACGTCTTGCCGCAGCCACGGGGGCCGGAGAACAGGTATGCGTGGTTGATCCGGTTGGCCGACAACGCAGTGCACAGCGGATCGGTGACGTGCTCCTGTCCCACCACCTCGGCGAAGGTTGCCGGCCGGTACTTGCGGTAGAGCGCCACAGTCAGCAGGTTACTCAGGCGTACCGACTTGGCCGCTACGGAGGCCGTCTCAGCGCACGACCCGTAGCGTCTGCAGCGTCCGGTCGGCGGCGTATGCGACCCGCACACCGTCAGCTCGGGCCTTGCCGAGTGCGTCCAGCACGCTGTCGGTGATCTCCTCACCAGGTGCCAGAACCGGTATGCCCGGTGGGTAGGGCGCTACCAGTTCGACGCTGACGCGGCCCACCGCCTGGCTCAACTCGACTGTCTCGGTCCGCGCGAAAAACGCATCCCGCGGTGCCATCGCTGTCACGGGGGTTATCTGGTAGGCCGCCCCAGCGACGACGGGCCGGGGTTGGCCGCGGTGTCGCTGCACCGACCTGACGATCGTGTCGACCAGACGGGCGACGGTGTCGTTGGTGTCCGCCAGGGACACCTGGGCGACGATCATGTCGCGCTCGGCGGCCTCGACCGGAAGACCCGAAGCCAGCAAGTCATTCTCGACCGCTATTCCGTCAGCGCCGGTGCCGGACAGCACCAGCGTCAGCTTCAGCGGATCGACATGTGGTCCGTCCAGCACGATGAGGCCCTCAACGCCGGAGAGTTCGTCGCGGGCAGCCCGCACCGCGGCAAGGGCCTCTCCCAGCAATAGCGGGCCGTCGCGTTCCAACAGGGCACGGGCAGCGTCGATGCTGGCGAGGATGGCGCCCGCCGGGCTGGTGGTGTGCGTCGCCTCCACTCCGGCGTCCAGTCCGGCCGGATCGATCCGCCCACCGTTGGCCAGCACCATGGCCGCTTGGCTCCACGCCGGTAGCGACTTGTGCGCGCTGATGACCATTGCGTCGGCACCCAGTTGGAGCGCATGGCGAGGCAGATCGGGGTGGAATCCGAAATGCGCCGCCCAGGCGGCGTCGACGATCAGCGGCACGTCACTGGCGTGCGCGACATCGGCCAGCCCTCGGATATCGCCGACGGTGCCGACATAGGACGGGTCCCCCACGAACACCGCACGCACGTCGGGATACCGCCGCAGAGCATCGGCGACCGCGTCGGGCCGCACCCCGAGAGGCAAGCCGGTCGAGACGTCGATCTCGGGAAGCACCCAGACCGGTGTGAGCCCGGCGAGGACCAGTCCCAGCAGCATCGAGCGATGCAGGGTACGGCTGATGACCACAGAGCCGTTGTCCGCTGCCTCGACGCCGGTTGCCCGGCCGGTGCCGGCGGCCACGGCAAGCGCTAGCGCCTGGTTGACGTGTGTCGCCCCGCCCACGGAGAAACGGCAGATATCGGCACCCCAGAGCTGCGCAGCGAGCCCTTCGGCCTCAGCCAGGACGCCCCGGCTCAACTTCATCGTGTCCAGACCGGCGTACAGCGGCACGTCCCCGGCGATGACATCGCCGACAAGATCACGCCGTTGCTTATGCCCCGGGATGGTGAACGGCGTCGGCGGGTCTTCGTAGAACCGCAACCACGCATCGAACAGTGGGGCTCTGGTGCGCAATCCGCGTGGATCGGAGGGCATGTACCAGGGTGCTCAGCGCAGCAGCGACTCGGTGGCGGCCAGCAGCGCACAGGTCGCCAGACCGTCGATGGCGTCGGTGAGATCCGACTCCGGCGGGAACGTCGGGGCGATGCGGATGTTCTCGTCTTCCGGGTCTTTTCGATACGGGAACGACGCCCCGGCCTCGGTCACCGCGATCCCGGCGTCCTTGGCCAGCGCGACGGTGCGCTTGGCCGTTCCGGGCAGTACGTCGAGGCTGATGAAGTAGCCGCCCTTGGGCTCGGTCCACGATGCGATCTTGGAATCCGACAGCCGGTCGTCGAGGATCTGCAGGGCCAGTGCGAACTTGGGCGCCAACAACTGCTGGTGGCGCCGCATGTGCAGGCGCACCCCGTCGGCGTCCTTGAAGAACAGCAGGTGCCGCAGGTGGTTGATCTTGTCGGGGCCGATCGACTTCTTGCCCGCGTACTGCAGATACCAGGCGATATTGCCCAGCGAGCCACCGAAGAAGCTCACCCCGGCGCCGGCGAAGGTGATCTTCGAGGTCGAGGCAAACACGTACGGCCGGTGCGGGTGGCCGGCCTTGTCGGCCAGGCCCAGGATGTCGACCTGCCGCGGGAAGTCCGTTGTCAGCGTGTGTACGGCGTAGGCGTTGTCCCAGAACAGTCGGAAATCCGGTGCCGCCGTGTGCATTTGCACGAGCCGCCGGACCACTTCCCACGAGTAGGTGGTGCCGGTCGGGTTGGAGAACACCGGCACACACCACATGCCCTTGATCGCCGGGTCGGCGGCGACGAGTTCCTCGATGAGGTCGACGTCGGGACCGTCCTCGCGCATCGGCACGCTGATCATCTCGATGCCGTAGCTCTCGGTGATTGCGAAGTGGCGGTCGTAGCCCGGGGCCGGGCACAAGAACTTCACCACCGGTTCGACACTCCACGGCCGCGGCGAGTCCACCCCGCCGTGCAGCAGCGAGAACACGATGATGTCGTGCATCAGTTCCAGGCTGGCGTTGTTGCCCGCGATCAGGTTGGGCACCGGGATTCCGAGCAGTTCGCCGAAGATCGATCGCAGCCCGGGCAGGCCGTGCAGGCCGCCGTAGTTGCGGGTGTCGGTGCCGTCTTCGTCGCGGTACACCTCGCCGGGCAGGCTCAGCAGCTCATTGGACAGGTCGAGTTGCTGGGCCGACGGCTTACCGCGGGTCAGGTCCAGCGAGAGCTTCTTGGCAAGCAGGTCGGCGTAGTTCTGCCGCTGCAATTCGTGCTGGGCTTGCAGCTCTTCGGGGCCCAGGGACTGGAACGACACCACGCGCCTTTCACGAAGGGGACCCCGCGCACCCGCCAGAGCCCATTGACCCTTGCTGCCTTCCGGCCCTGGGGGAGTTCACAGGATAGACGCCGCGCGGGGTCCATCGCGAGTGTAATACCCACACGGAGTGGTCCGGTCAGGCAGTCGGGGCGAGCGACCTCCCGGGTCGGCTACCATTGCCGACGGAGGATTCGCCTAGTGGCCTATGGCGCTCGCCTGGAACGCGGGTTGGGTTAACAGCCCTCAGGGGTTCAAATCCCCTATCCTCCGCACCACTCCGGGGTGCGATCGGGCAAGGCAAAACGCCTGATCGCACCCCGGATTCAAGCTTTAGGAGGGGCATGAGCCGCGTCGCCGCGACTGCAGTGCACCTCACGCTGTGGGTACTCGCCGGCGTCCTGTACGTCCTGTTCGTCCTGCCCCGGTGGTGGGAACTGATGGGCGAAACCTCGCACACATTGGGCACGGTGTTGCGCATCGTCGCCGGCGTGCTGTTCGGGCTGGCCGCCCTGCCGGTGCTGGCCACCCCGCTGCGGACCCGCAGTCCCGAGCTCACCCCCTCGCCGTTGGCGGCGCGGCTGCGGGTGTGGTCGGTGATCCTGCACGTGCTGGCCGGTGCGCTGATCGTCGGGACGGCGGTCGCCGAGATCTGGGTGAGCCTGGACGCGGGCGGACCATGGTTGTTCGGGGTCTACGGCGCGGCCGCGGCGGTGGCGATCCTCGGGTTGCTGGCGTTCTCTCTGGCATACACCGCTGAGCAGCCGCCAAAGCCGCCCAAGGCCAAAAAGCCCAAGAAACTCAAGAAGGCCGACGAGGTCCCCGAGTCAGAGGTGTCACAACCCGACGAACCAGCCGAGCCCGAGACGGCCGCCGCGGACGGCGAGTCGGTCGAGGAATGCGAACCTGAACCCGAACCCGAACCCGAGCCCAAGCCCGACGCCGAACCTGCTGCCGGACTCCGCAACAAACGCCCGACCGGCAAGACCAGCCACCGACTGCGTCGTCGCAACCGCGGAGACGTCGCGCTCGACGACTGACATCGCGGGCACCGGCCAATCCCCCGTCGCCCCAACAACTTCGGTGGATCGCCGCGCTTGAAATCGGTGGCTGTGGGTTTGCTCACGACTTGCCGTTTCCCTCGGCGTGCCACAGGCAACCGAGGTCAACGGGTGTCAACATGCAGCGGTGCACACCCACCGGGGCGTTCAGATCATTGCTAGCGCGGCCATAGCGGCCATCGCACACCTGACCGTCGCGACCGCTCCTGTCGCACTCGCCGACAGCTGCTCGGACATTCATGTCGTCTACGCCCGAGGCACGTACACCGTCGCCCCGATCGACCCGGTCGGCCAAGCGCTGGTGAACGTGTTGAGTTCAGAACTGCCCGGAAAATCTGTGTCCGTCTACGGCATCAACTACCCGGCCAATCTCGACCTCAACGGTGGATCGACCGCCGGCGCGACCGACGGATGGGTCCACGTCCAGAACTTCGTGGCGGCATGCCCCAAAACCCAGGTGGTGCTCAGCGGATACTCGCAGGGCGCCGACGTCATCGACCTGCTCACCACCGCCTCGGGCGCCGCGTTCGGCGTTCCGACCCCGATGCCGGACGCGATCGCCAACCACATCGTGGCCGTCGTGGTGTTCGGCAACCCCTCGCGAAAGCTCGGCGGCGGACCGCTCCCGCCCAGAAGCACCCTCTACGGCTCCAAGGCGGTCGACTTCTGCATGCCCGGCGATCCCATTTGCTCCAACGGAGCCGACCTGGTCGCCCACGGCCAGTACGTAAACGCCGGCTTGGTCACCCAAGGGGCGCAGTTCGCGGCCAGCCGGCTGACGCCGAATCCCGGCTGACCGCCAAGTCGCCCTACGGCTCCGGGGTGACCGACGCCGGCGTCGGCAGCGACAGGCCGATATTGGAGATGTTCACCACGCCGTAGGAGGTGAAGTTCTCGTACGCCGTCGCCGAGCTGGTGATCTGCAGGGTCAGGTTGTCGGTCGCCGGGTTCTGGACGGTGTAAACGATGTTCTCCATGTTCACCGTCACGCTGTGGGTCTGTCCGTCCAGCGTCACCGGCACCGGCGTGACCAGGTTGCCCACCACCAAGCCGGTCTTGTTGTCGACCAGCTGCGCGTAGACGTAGCGGGTGGTGCCCAGACCCTGGTAGTCGAAGCTCAGGGTCGGCGAACCGACGGTCTGGGTCAGCCCGGTGGTGTCGACCTCCACGTTGATGGCGTTGTTCGCCTTCGACGCCAACCCCAGCGAGTAGGGAATCGACGCCTGTGGCGCGGGCCCCGAGCCGCCGAGGACCGGAACGATGCCGAGGAAGCCACCGGAGGCTCCGCTGGCCGCGTTGAAGCTCGAGCCGAAGAACGGGCTGCCGGCGGTGGGCAGATCGTTGGCCTGGTACCAGTTCCCGTACTGATCGGCGTACTGGAATTTCGGACCGAGCGCCACCGCCTCGCCCTTGACGTACTTGTTCAGCCAGTTCAGCGACGCATCCAGATTCTTGGTCCCGGTGGTGTCGTTGGTCAGGCACACACCGTGGCCGCCGCAGAACCAGATCATCTGGGTCGGAACGCCGGCCGCCATGGTCTGGGCGTTGTCGATGGCCTGCTGCAGCGTGAACAGCACGTCGACGGTGCCCTGGATGAACAGGGTGGGCGCCTGGATGTTGCCAACGACGAAGTTCGGGCCGCTGCTCGCCAGCACGGCCTTCGCGGTATTAGACAGCCAACCCACCAGGTCACCGGTGAGGACGCCGAGATAGATCTGGTTGTTGATCCGAGCGCCCGTCGTCACCAGGCTCAGCAGCAGCAGCGAGGCGTACGACGTCTTGAAGGCGTTGTCGGGATATAGCGAGCCGTTCAGCGAGTTCCAGGCGATGCCAGGCACGATCGCGTCGATGCGGGAGTCGGTGCCGGCGGAGGTCAGCTGGATACCGCCGCCGTAGGAGCCGCCGACCATGCCGACCCGCGGATCATTCGCACCGTCGAGTTGCGAGGTGGGTTGGGTGGCAACCCAGTTGAGCATCGCCGAGACATCGCGGCCCTCATAGGCCGGGCTATCCAGCTGCAGGACGCCGCCGGAGGCGAACTCGCCGCGGGGGTCCCAGGTGACCACGTTGTAGCCCGCATCGCGCAGCGGCTGGACGCCGGGAGTCAGCTCCTTGATGCCGTAGGTGGCGTAGGGATCGGTCTGACCAGGGCTGGCCAGGCCGGGTCCGTTGAGGATCGTCGGGGCCTTAGTGCCGGCCGAGACGCCGTCGGGTCCGAGCGTCGACGCGGGGAACCAGTTGACGCTGATCAGCGTGCCGTCGAAAGACGGCATCTTGTAGGTAAACGCGACCGGAGCGCCCAGCGGGTTGGACACCGATGGATCCGGCGTGAACGTCACGAGCTGGGAGTATCCGATGACCGGTGCCAGGAGATCGCCGAGAATCGGGGTCTGGTGCAACACGACCAACACCTGCGGGACGAATCCGCCGACGATCGGGATGCCTTCGAGCAGCTTGTCGAACTGGGTCGTCTCGGCGACCAAGATCTTGAACTGCTCGCTACCCGAAGTCAGGATCGATTTGTCCGGCAGGTAGGTGAAGTTGCCGGCGGCATAGCCGGTGTCACCCGGGACGGCGAACGTCACCTTGCCGCCCGCACTCGGATTGCTGACCAGGGTGTAGGTAAGCGGATCACCCGAGGTTGTCGAGGCGCCGGTGCTCCCGTTGAAGATGCCGTCGATGATGCCGAGCGACGGGTTGACGACGATGGGGTTGTTCCCCACCAACAAGGACGCGGTGGTCAGCGCCGAAGGTGTGGAAGTTACTGCGGCGGCGCCTGATTCACGACGGGTGAATGCCGCCAGGGCGAGCGCGAGCGGCGAGTCGACCGGCACCGTGGGCAGGCCCCCCGAAAACGGGTCGAGCACGTCGTGCAGTGCCGTGGTCAGCACACCGGAGATCGAGGCAGCCGGTGCCGCGACGGGCGCCACCGAGCCGACCCCGGGCAGGCTCACCACCCGGGCCGCCGACGTCACCGCGGCTGCCGACGTGCTGGTCGTTGACGACGTGGTCGCGCTCGCGGAGTAGGTGCTCGGCTCGGATCCACCGCCCGCGGGCGCCGTTCCCGAGTTGTTTGCCGCCTCGGCGGAGGAGCCGGCGGCCTGCGTTGACCCCGAGGAATCGGCGCGGGCCGGCACCACACCGGCGCTGGAGTGCTTCGACCCGGATTTGGCGCCGCCGGTGCCCACCGCCCTGCCGGACCTCGCGGCAACCGACCTCTTCGAGGTCGCCGTCGCAGTCGCCGACCCAGTCGAGCTCGCACCCGACTGCCCGGGGGTCGATGGATTGCTCTCCCCGGAACTGGAATTCGAGCTCGCTGCCGATGATCCGGTGGACGGGTCGGCCCAGGCCACCCCGTAGCCGGTGGAGAAAACAGCGGCACCGACCCCAAGGGCCACCGCCAATCCGCCGACGCGACCGACAAACCTCGAAGCACCCATGTTTGTTTTCCTCCCAGACGACGGCGACTGGCACCTCAGCGGAGGGTAAACCCCCCGACCGGCGCGGGGCCGCGAAATACCGAAATCGTCAATTTTGCGTTTGCTGATGTCGCCGTAACAGGGTCAGCGGGATTCAGGCCGGGATTCAGGCATAGTCGAAGTCCGTCGACCCGATGCCGTCGGGTGCGGTGTAGTTGATGTAGACCGGTCCCTGCTGGAACGGGGTGTAGCCGGTGTTGATCAGCCCGCTCGCAATCACGTCCGGCGCGTTCTGCGAGGTGATGGTGTACGAGTAGAGCAGTGTCCCGTCCATCGTGTACACCGAGACGACGGTGCCCGGTGCCAGGTTGCTGTACCAGGTCCCGTAAACGCCGCCCGAGTCGATGATCGCGCCGACGGTTTGGGGCGCTCCGTTGTTGACCTTGACTTGCAGGTACGCGTCGGGCGCACCGGGCACCGACGCACGCGTTGGCAGCGGGTTGGGCCCGAAGACCATCACGCCGGCCAAACCGAAGAACAGGCCCTGGTAGAGGAAGACACCGTCACTCATCTCGCCGGACAGCGCGGTGGTGGGGATGCTCGGGCCCGGGCCCGCCGCGTTGGCACCGATCCCGAGTACCCCGGAGGCACCGCCAAGCTGGTTGAAAAAGGCCAGGGCTTGCGCTTCGTCTGCTTGGTCGACGATGTTGACGCTGGTAGGCCCGGAGACGATGCCGTTCCCGAAATCGACCGTGGTGGTGTAGGTGGTGTAGTCGTAGGTCAGCCCGCCGCTGTAGGCGCTGCTGCCGGTACCGGTCGGTGAGCCCAGCGGGGCGGCGTTGCCCACCGAAGCACTCGTCAGCACCAGCCCCGACGATCCGGTGTCGACGAGCACGGGAACGCTGGGTCCGCCGTTGACCGAGATGTAGACGATCGGCTCGGTGGTGGACTTCATCGTCACCGGGACCAGGCCGTAGACCCGCCCGTTCTGGCGTGCCGTGGCGACCAGGTTCTCCACCGGGGTGATGGCGCCGGTTCCCTCGAACACCCCGACCAACGGGAGCAGCAGGGCAGTGCTGTTCAGCGCGACTCCGGCCAGCGAGGGCAGCAGCAAGGCACCCAGCAGACTGACCCCGGCCAATTGGTGCACGATCGGAATGCCCGATGTGTTGGCGTAGAACGCTTGAGTCGCCGGCGTCGCGGCCTCCCAGGTGTTCAACGACAATGCGGCCTGAGCGAGCAGGATCTGCGGCGCGATCGCCACCAAGCCGGCGACGACGTTGCCGCTACCCCAGGTCTGCTGTGTGAGCAGCGACTGCGCCTGATTGATCTGCTGCTGGGCCAGGTTCACCGCAACGCCGGCCACGATCGGGGTTGATGGGAGCCACGACGTCGTGCTGGGCGACGGGTTGGCTGCGGGTGCGGCCACGGCCGCGGCGGTCGAGGAGGTGCCGCTACTGGCGGTGCTCGAGCTGGCGGTGGCGGTGGCGGTGGCGCGCACCCGGGCTGAGTGACCTGTCGAGGACGTGGCCGACTCGGAGGGACTTGACGCCTCGGCGCTGGTGGCCACCGTCTCGGCGCTGGTCGCTGCCGTCTCGGTGCTGGTGGCAGCCGTCTCGGTCGCCACCGCAGCCGCAGCAGTGGCGTTGCTCGCCGAGTTCGGCGAAGTCTTGCGCGCGCTGACGTTTCCGCCCGATGACGTCACCGCGCTGGCCCGTGCCGAGTGGGCCGTGCTCTTGGTGGCGGTCGTCGAGTCGTTGCCGCCCGTGGTCGTCGAGCCGCTATCCGAGCTGCTGGCGGAGGCCTTCCCGGCCCCGGATCCGGCGCCGGTATCTGCGTAGGCCACCGCAGATCCGCTGGCCAGGGCCGCCCCGAGGCCCAGCGTCACCGCACCTGCACCCAACCAGGCATAGGGTTGACGACTACGCCGCTTCGCGCGATGGCTGCCGGCGTGGTGGCTCTTCCCGCTGTCCGAATGCCTCATCGCTTTCCCCCCATGCTTCGAAGGCGTCGACGGCCCGATATCGCAGTCGCTAGTTTGCTGAGTGTCTACCACAGGTGACCGGGGCGGCGATAGCCAACCCGCGCTGACGTCACGAATGGATCGGCCAACCGGGTCAATCACGCCTAGACACTTCCTGGTTGTCATTTTCGGGGGACTCGCGGCGAGTTGGCGGCAAGGACAGGATGGCGACTAAGAACATCTGATGGCATCTGATGTGGCGATAAGGCTGGCGACCCGGCGAGACATCGCCGCAATGATGGCGCTGGAAGCGCGCTACTACGTCGACAACCTCGATCCGTCCGAGCGCGCCAACGGCTTCATCTCCAATCTCCAATCGCAGGATTGGTTCACCTGGGCGGTGGACTCCGCCGGAGTGCACGTCGCGGTGACCGATGACGACAGCGTCGTCGGTTTCATCGCGGTGACCGATCCGCCCGGCCCCGCACAGGTCGGCTTGTCCCCGATCGTCCAGGCGGTGGTCGATCTCGCCGAGACGCTGGAATTCAACGGAAAGCCGATTTCGCAGTATCGCTTTGCGTTGCGCGGGCCGGTCTGCGTAGACGAGGCTGCCCGAGGTCGAGGTGTCTATACCGCGTTCAACGCGGCCACGCGGGCGGCCTACCGGGGGCGCTTCGACTTGGGCGTGCTCTTCGTCGCTGCGGACAATCCCCGGTCGCTGCACACCAGCACCACGAAACTCGGAGCTACCTCCCTGGCCGTGTTTGAGGTCGACTCCCAGCGGTACCACTTTCTGGCATTCAGCTTTTAGGCCCCTCTGGGTGCTTCAGGTCCCTGTCCCGCGACGGCTGCACCCGCTTGGGTTCGCCCGGCATCTTCGGATAGTTCGGCGGGTACGGCAGGTCACCGAGGCCGCGCTCCTCTTCATCGGTGGCGGCCATGTCCAGCAGTGGCTCGATCGACTGGGCGACCGAATCCAGGCCCGCCATCGGGTCGCCGCGCTCGGCGACCAGCGCCGGCACCGTGGCGATGGTGAAATCGTCGGGCTCGGCGCTGCGCAGTTCCTCCCACGTCAACGGGGTCGACACGGTGGCGATCGGCGTGGCCCGCACGGAGTAGGCACTGGCGAACGTCCGGTCGCGGGCGTTCTGGTTGTAGTCGATGAAGATCCGCTCGCCGCGCTCCTCCTTCCACCACGAGGTGGTGACCAGGTCCGGCGCGCGGCGTTCCACCTCCCGAGCCAGCGCGATGCCGGCGCGACGCACCGCGACGAAATCCCAGTCGGTGCGGATGCGGACGAAGATGTGCACACCGCGACCGCCGGACGTCTTCGGGTAACCCACCAGGCCGAGTTCGTCCAGCAGGGGTTTGAGCACGTCGCCGGCGATGGTGCGTGCCTCGGCGAAACCCGTCCCAGGCTGCGGGTCGAGGTCGACCCGCAGCTCATCGGGGTGGTCGGTGTCCGGGCAGCGAACCTGCCAGGGGTGCAACGCGATTGTGCCCATCTGGGCCGCCCAGACGATCGCCGACGAGTGGGTGACCTTCAACGCGTCGGCGGTGCGCCCGGACGGGAACGTCACCCGGCAGGTCTGCAGATAGTCGGGATGCTTCTCCGGCACCCGCTTCTGGTAAATCTCCTCGCCCTCGATGCCGTCGGGGAACCGCTGCAGGTGCGTCGGCCGGTCCCGCAGCGCGGTGAGCAGCGGGCCGCCGCCATTCCCCGGGTCGCTCCGCTCCTGCCCTACGCCGACCGCCATGGTCCGGTAGTACTCGACGAGCTTGCCTTTGGTACCGGCGGCGCCAAGCTTGGGGAAGTACACCTTGTCGCGGTTGGTCAGCCGGACGGCGACTCCGTCGACGTCGATTTCCTCAGCCTTGGCCGCCATCAGCGCGACGGGTTGAATGGGAGTCGGCTCACATTTCGAAGCTACCCGCACGAGACGAGATGAACCGATGAAGTTACCCGTCATGCCGCCGGTTTCGCCGATGCTCGCCAAGTCGGTGCCGACCATCCCGCCCGGCGCGTCCTACGAACCCAAGTGGGACGGGTTCCGGTCGGTGTGTTTTCGGGACGGTGACGACGTCGAACTCGGCAGCCGCAACGAGCGGCCGATGACGCGGTACTTCCCCGAACTGGTCAGTGCCGCGCTCACCGAGTTGCCACAACGATGTGTGATCGACGGCGAGATCGTCATCGCCACCGGCCAGGGTTTGGACTTCGAAGCGTTGCAACAACGGATCCATCCCGCCGACTCGCGGGTACGCATGCTCGCCGAGAAAACGCCGGCGTCCTTCGTCGCATTCGATCTGCTCGCCCTCGGCGACGACGACTACACCGGGCGCCCCTTCGACGAGCGGCGGGCCGCCTTGGTGGCGGCATTGGCCGACTGTGGCCCCGCATTCCACGTCACCCCGGCCACCACCGACCTGGCGACGGCACAGCGATGGTTCACCGAGTTCGAAGGCGCCGGGCTCGACGGCGTCGTCGCCAAACCGCTGACGATCACCTACCAGCCCGACAAGCGAATCATGTTCAAGATCAAGCACGAACGGACTGCCGACTGCGTGGTGGCCGGCTACCGGGTGCACAAATCGGGCGACGATGCGGTTGGCTCGCTGCTGCTGGGGCTGTACAAGGACGACGGGGTGCTGGCGTCGGTGGGCGTCATCGGCGCCTTCCCGATGGCGCGGCGGCGCGAGTTGTTCACCGAATTACAGTCGCTGGTAACCGATTTCGATGGACACCCGTGGAACTGGGCCACCCACGAGGCGGGCGAGCGCACACCCCGCAAGAGCGAAGGGTCCCGCTGGGCCGCCGACAAGGATCTTTCGTTTGTGCCGCTGCGGCCGGAACGCGTCGTCGAGGTGCGCTACGACCACATGGAGGGCGAACGGTTCCGGCACACCGCCCAGTTCAACCGGTGGCGCCCCGACCGTGAGCCGCGGTCGTGCACCTACGAGCAGCTCGAGCGCCCAGTGAGATTCAGCCTCGGCGAGATCATTCCCGGTCTTCGGGCGTGACCCGCCCAGCATCGGGTGCGGGCCGGTTCGCCCCCAGCCCGTCGGCCGACCTGCACGTCGGCAACCTGCGCACCGCGGTGCTGGCGTGGCTGTTCGCCCGCTCGACGGGCCGGCGTTTCCTGATCCGGGTCGAGGATCTCGACGATCGCAGCCACGATGAGGTGGCTCATCGCCAACTGGCCGACCTCGCCGCGATCGGGGTCACCTGGGACGCCGAGCCGCAGTGGCAATCCCGGCAGCGCCAGCACTACGAGGCCGCCGTCGAGAACTTGACCGAACGCGGGTTGGTCTACGAATGCTATTGCAGCCGAAAAGATATCCTCAGCGCGCCGCGGGCCCCGCATGCCCCGGAAGGGGCCTACCCGGGGACCTGTCGACAGTTGAGCGACGCCGAGCGGGCGGTGCGGCGGGAAAGCCGGCCACCGGCGCTGCGGCTGCGCGCCGACGTCGCCGAGTACACCGTGACCGACCTGCTGCACGGCAGCTATACCGGGGTGGTGGATGACGTTGTGCTGCGCCGCGGCGACGGAGTTTTCGCCTACAACCTGGCGGTCGTCGTCGATGACGCACTCTCGGGTATCGACCAGGTGGTGCGCGGTGACGACCTGTTGTCGTCGTCGCCGCGGCAGGCCTACCTCGCCGGGCTGCTCGGGTATTCGCAGCCGGTGTACGCCCATGTGCCGCTGGTCCTCAACACCGAGGGCAAGCGGCTGGCCAAACGCGACGGCGCGGTGACGCTGGCCGAACTCGGCGTCCCGCGCACATTCGCGTTGATCACCGAGTCGCTGGGCTGGCCGTCGGCCGATATGGCCGAGCTGCTGGCCCGGTTCGACCCGAACCGGCTGCCGCGCGAGCCCTGGACATATCAACCGGTTTGAGCGCAACCTTTTGCGGGCACCCCCGACGTCATTACCGTCCGCTGGATGCGTCATCTCTCACACCGCGTGACCGCGATTGGCGACACTCACTGCGACGGTCCTGCCGGTGGAGCAGCGGGCGTGGGCGTGCCGCCGATGAAGTCATCCCAGTGTCGCCGAACCGGTGCCCATCGCTTGTCGAACGCTTCGGCCCGTTGCTGGGCACGAGCACGTTTTTCCGGGCTATAGCGCCAGCGCGACCAGGGCGATGTCGGTCGCGCAAGCCGCACCGCGGCGACCCAGGCAACCGGCGATACGAACAGCCCGATCAATGCGGTCGGGTACTTACCCTTCAGCGCGGCGACTGCGACCACGACGAAGTGCAGGAGCAGAAGCGCGACCGCGGCGAGCCTGAGTGCCGCGAAGTTGCCGGGCAGGTTGTCCAACTTGGCCGGAGACACCCCGACCGCAGCCAATCCGACGCAGGCGCCCGCCAAGGTCACGACGTTGACCGACAACTGTCCTTCCTGCGACCAGTAGACATCCTGGAGCCGGAAGATCATCGCGAACTCATCGAGAACCAGCGAGGCCCCGACTCCGACCAGAACGCCCGAAAGATAGGTCCACGCCGACAGCGGCGGCGACCCCACCGCGGTGAAACCACCCACGATGAGCAGCACCACCCCTGGCGTCGAGTGGTGCATATGCACACCGCCGGTGCTGACGTTGTGGAATGGTCCTCTGCCGTCGCGGATCAGACGTGTGATGGTGCGGGTGGTCACGAACGTCACCAGAAATGCCACGAAGCTCAGCAGCAGCGGGCCCTTGTAGCCATCGACGACCTCGTCTACCCACCACCTATTGAGCCAGTCCATAGCCGATAGTAGACAGCAGCGGGGCCGGCGAAGGCTCCTGCGGCACCCGTGAACCCGGTGCCGACCCGCGGGGTGCCGCCGTGTCGCCGTAGGTCTCGACGTTGACGAACCCTGAGTCGGCGCCGTTGCCCGGCACGATGGTGTTGATGCCAGGACTCTCAAACCTGCTTCTGCGGTGTTACCCACACCTGCGCAGACTCACCCGACAAGATGTTGGTGGATGTCATCTGCACGCCGTTGACGGCGAACGGTTTCATCCCGCCCGGGGTACCTCCGAGCACGTACTCGGCGGCCGACGCGTTCAGGAACTGCGCGACGGTCGGTGTCGGCGTTGCGGTGGGACCGGCGTAGGTCTCGGTCGGGGGCACCTGTTGTCCGCCTAGGGGCTGAGCTCCTTCTGTCCCCACGGCGAACCGTAGGCCGTCAGCAGCTCCAGGAACGGCACGGCCTCGAACGCCTCGGGCCCGAGGATGCCCACACCGCTCCACGTGCCCGTCGCCAGAAGCTCCAGCGCCACAACGGGATTGATCGCGGTCTGCCATACGACGCACTGGTGGCCGTATTCGGCCATCGACCATTCGTTGTCGACGACGTGGTACAGGTAGGTCGACCGCGGCTTGCCGTCCTTGCCCGTGCCGGTGACCCACAGCCCGGCGCATGTCTTGCCCTTCATCTGCGGACCGAGCGTGGCGGGGTTCGGCAGGCAGGCCGCCACGACATCTCGTGGGCTGACCTCGACGCCACCGACCTTCACCTTCTCGGTGCGGTCGAGCCCCAGCTTGTGCAGTGTCTTGAGCACGTCGATGAACTCTTCGCCGAGGCCGTACTTGAATGTCACGCGCTTACAGTCGATCCAGCGCGGCATCAGCAGCACCTCTTCGTGCTCGACGTTGACGCACTCCACCGGGCCGATACCGTCGGGAAAGTCGAAGACCTCCGGCTCACTGAAGGGTTCGGTGACGAACCAGCCCCGGTCCTTCTCCCAGATGACGGGCGGATTCAGGCATTCCTCGATGGTGGTCCAGATCGAGAACGACGGCGCGAACTCATAGCCTTCGACGGTGAGATTGGCCCCGTCGCGGGTGCCGAGTTCGTCGATATCGCTGAACAGGAAATCCGAGGCATACCTCGCGAAGACGTTGGCCAGTCCGGGTTCGACCCCGAACCCGACCATCGCCAGGCGCCCGGCGTCTTTCCACTGTTGCTCGGCCGCGAACTGCTCGTCACCGAGTTTCACCCCGGTCAGTTCGTAAGGCTTATCGGGATGGCGTTGCGACAGGCTCATCGCCATGTCGAGGTAGTCGGCTCCACCGGCCAGCGCGCCGTCGAAGATCGGCATCACGAAGCGCGGATCGACCGCGTTGACCACGTGGGTGATGCCGTGCTGACGGATCAGCTCAGCAATGGCCTCGGCCGAGCTGGCGTCCACTCGTGCGGATGTGAAGCGGGAGTCCTTGACTGCCTGGGCGGCCTGCGCGGCCCGGCTTTCCTCGTAGTCGGCGACCACGATCTGGTCGAAGAAGTCCCGCCGCGTCGCGATAGCGCAAAACGCCGCACCGACACCACCCGCACCCACCAGCAATATCTTCATGCGATGCAAACTACCGCTCACGCCAGCACCCGGTGAGCCGAAACGGCGCTAGCACCGGCGGCGACCGGCGCGCAGACTCATATTCATGACTTCGCCTGACGCTCGCACGCTGACCGACGGGTTCCACCTCGTGGTCGACGCGCTCAAACTCAACGACGTCGCCACCGTCTACGGCGTAGTCGGCATTCCGATCACCGACCTGGCCCGGTTGGCCCAGGCCTCCGGCATCCGTTACATCGGCTTCCGCCACGAATCCAATGCCGGTCACGCCGCCGCCGCCGCGGGCTTCCTCACCGGCAGGCCGGGGGTCTGCCTGACCGTGTCCGGCCCCGGATTCCTCAATGGCGTGGTCGCCCTGGCCAATGCCACGGTGAACTGCTTCCCGATGGTGCACATTGCCGGCTCCAGCACCCGCGCCCTGGTCGACCTGCAGCGCGGCGACTACGAAGAGCTCGACCAGATGGCCGTCGCCAAGCCGCTGGCCAAGGCGAGCTACCGCGTCGACCGCATCGAGGACATCGGGCGTGGAATCGCCCGAGCCTTCCGCACCGCGGCCTCTGGCCGCCCGGGCGGGGTGTACCTCGACATCCCCGGTGACGTCTTGGCCCAGACCATCGACGCGACCGCCGGCGCGGCGACGCTGTGGAAGGTCACCAATCCCGCACCTGGCCAATTCCCCTCGCACGAAGGGGTTTTGCGGGCCCTGGAGTTGCTGGCCGGCGCGCAGCGACCGCTGATCGTGTTGGGCAAGGGTGCCGCCTATGCCCAGGCCGACCAGCACATCCGGTCGTTCGTGGAGACCACCGGGATTCCGTTCCTGCCGATGTCGATGGCCAAGGGCCTGATTCCCGACGATCATCAGCTCAGCGCCGCGGCCGCACGGTCGCTGGCGATGTCGCGCGCCGACGTGGTCGTGCTGGTCGGTGCCCGACTGAACTGGCTGCTGCAGCACGGCGAAGCCCCGCACTGGTCAAGCGAGGCGAAGTTCATCCAGATCGACATCGAGCCAACGGAATTCGACAGCAATCAGCCCACCGCCGTCCCATTGGCCGGCGATATCAAGTCGGTGATCACCGCACTCAGCGCGGGCCTGCAGCGGCACCCGGTGATATGCCCCGACGACTGGCACGCCGAGCTGGCCGAACGACGGGTCCGCAACGCGGCGGGCATGGCGCGGCGGCTGGCCGAGGATCCGCACCCGATGCGCTTCCACAACGCGTTGCGCCCGGTGCGCGACTTCGTCCGTGACCATCCCGAGGTCTACCTGGTCAACGAGGGCGCCAACGCATTGGACGTGACCCGCAACATCGTCGACATGGCGGTGCCGCGGCATCGGTTGGACTCCGGAACCTGGGGTGTGATGGGCATCGGCATGGGTTATGCCATTGCGGCGGCGGTCGAGACCGGCCAGCCGGTCATCGCCATCGAGGGCGACAGCGCCTTCGGGTTCAGCGGGATCGAGATCGAAACCATCTGCCGCTACCGACTTCCCATCACCGTGGTCATCCTCAACAATGGCGGCGTCTACCGCGGTGACGACGGCAGCCCGCCGGGATCCGACCCGGCACCCACCACACTGGCGCCCCAAGCCCACCATGAACGGCTCATCGAGGCGTTCGGTGGGATCGGATATCACGTGCGGACCCCCGACGAGCTGGCGGGCGCACTCGCCGCGGCGGTGACCGCCCGGTGCCCGGCGTTGATCGACTGCGAGTTGGATCCGGGCGCCGGCACCGAAAGCGGTCACCTGACCAACCTCAACCCGCGCAGCGCACTTCAACCGGCGCCGGCTCGGTCATGAAACTAGGCGAGCTGGCTGCACACACCGCCACGAGCAGCCCGGCGGCGGTGGCCCTTGTCGATACCGCCTCCAAGCGGCGCATCAGCTACCAGACACTGGCGGATCTGGTCGACCAGATGGCTACGTCTTTGCTGTGCAACGGTTTAGGCCCAGGACACGTGGTCGGGTTGCGGGCAATCAACGATGCCGGCTACGTCGTCACACTGCTCGGCGCGGCACGGGCGGGTGTGGTGGTGGCCCCACTCGACCCCGCGTTGCCGGCCGACGAACAACGCGACCGGATGCACCGGCTGGGAGCGCGCGCCATCCTGACCGACACTGCAGCAACACCCATCCCGGACACTCCCGAACTTGTCGTGGACATCGGCGAAATGCGCTGTACGGTCAGCGGAATCCCGGCCGCCGGTGGCGATCCCTCGGCGGTGGGACTGACGCCGGCGGACGCCATGGTGATGTTCACCTCGGGCACCACCGGGCGTCCGAAGATGGTGCCGTGGACTCACGACACCCTGGCCGCGGCGATGAACAACGTCGTCGGCACCTACGGGTTGAGCGCTGACGATGCCACGGTGGCGGTGATGCCGATGTTCCACGGGCACGGCCTGGTGGCCGCTCTGCTGGCGACGCTGCGCAGTGGAGGCCGGTTGGGATTGCCGGCAAAAGGCCGCTTTTCGGCGCAGACGTTCTTCGACGAGGTCGCTACCGCCGGTGCCACCTGGATTACCGCGGTGCCGACGATCTACCAGGTCCTGCTGGACACTGCGCCGTCCGGAGCTCCGGCCCGCGCCGGGCTGCGGTTCCTGCGCAGCTGCAGCGCGCCGCTGTCCCCTGCGGTGGCACGGCGGCTGGAGTCGGCGTTCGGTGCGCCGGTGCTGCCCGCGTACGGCATGACCGAGGCAACCCATCAAGCGTGTGCGGTGTCTCCGGCAGCCGGCCCCGAAGACCGGCTACAGACCGTCGGCGCGGCAGTGGGCGCCGAGATCCGCGTCGTCGACGACCGGGGCGCGGCGTGCCCCACCGGGGCGACCGGCGAGGTGTGGTTGCGTGGCCCCGCGGTGGCCCGTGGCTACCTCAACGACGCGATGGCCACCGCACACACATTCACCGACGGGTGGCTGCACACCCGCGATCTCGGTTCGGTGGATTCTGCTGGGACACTGACACTTCGAGGACGGATCAAGAACGTCATCAATCGCGGCGGGGAGAAGATCTCACCCGAACGTGTCGAGGAGGTACTGCTGGCCCACGCCGACGTCGTGCAGGCCGCGGTGTTCTCGGTACCCGACGCGAAGTACGGCGAGCAGGTGGCCGCGGTGGTCATCCTGCGCGCGGGCACACCGTTCGACGCCGAGGAGCTGCGGGTGTTCTGCGGCTCCAGGCTGGCGCGTTTCGAAGTGCCGGAACGGATTTCAGCGGTTGATTCGCTGCCGGTGACAGCCAAGGGTGCTGTCGACCGAAACCGGCTGGCCGGACAGTTCGGCTAGCTCAGACGGCGACGTCGAGCCGGGCCATACCGCGCAGCGTGACGTGCGGCTTGTAGCTGGGTTCACCGGCCAGCTGCGCGTGCGGGAAGCGTTGCGTGACTGCCGATAACGCCACCGTCGCCTCCATCCGCGCCAGCGGGGCGCCGAGGCAGAAGTGCGGGCCGTGCCCGAAGGCAAGGTGCCGGATCGTGGTGCGGGTGGGGTCGAACTCGTCAGGGCGTTCGGCGACGGCCGGGTCCCGGTGGGCCGCGGCCATCAGCAGCATCATGGTGTCACCCTTGGGGACTTCGATGACCCCGCCGCCGGACTTCTCGCCGATGGTCATATCGGCGCCGGCGACCCGGCCGGCCAGCTGCACGGGCGGGTCGTAGCGCAGTGTCTCTTCGACGATCGAGGCGGCCCGGTCCGGGTCAGCACTCAAGGCCGTCCAGTACTCACGGTTGCGCAACATCGCCAGGATGCCGTTGGCGATCAGGTTGACCGTCGTCTCGTGGCCGGCGATCAGCAGCAGGTTGCAGGTCGCGACGATCTCGTCCTCGGTCAGCTGATCACCGGACTCCTCGACCGCGATCAGTGCCGACATCAGATCGTCGGCGGGTTGCGCTCGCCGGCGTTCCAGCAACTCCCGTAGGTAGCCCCGCAGCCACAGACCCGCCTCGAGGCGCTCCTCCAAACCTTGGGGCTGGCCGGTGAAGGTGGCGAACGGATCCAGGCCCTGCGCCAAAAGTGTTGAGGCCGAACCGAATTTCGGCTCATCTTCGATTGGCACGCCCAGCAGCCGGCAGATCACCGCTACCGGCAGCGGGTAGGCCAGGTCCGCGATGGCTTCGAATTCGCCGCGCTCGGCCGCCGCATCGAGCAGGCCGTCGACCAGCGTGGCGATATCGGGTTCGAGACGTTTGACCACCCGCGGCGAGAAGGCCTTGCTGACCAGCCTGCGCAGGCGGGTGTGGTCGGGCGGGTCGAGGAACAGAAATCCCGGGGTCCCGAACGGCCGGGGCTGTTCCCCGGCGGCGAGGGCACGCTGCGCTACGGTCGACTTCAGCCGGTCGCTGCACGAGTCGGGGTGGCGCAGTACCTCGTCGCAGTCGGCGAAGCTGGACAGCACATGCAGGTTGGCCTCGGGCATCTGCATCGGCCCACCCTGCAGTATCTGCCGGTACACCGGGTACGGGTCGGCGCGCTGCGCCGGATCGAGCAGTTTCAGCAGCAGTGCTTGTGGCTCTGCGGGAGCGGTCATCTATCTATTGTGCACGCGTTGAATTCCCGTAGTAGCTGCCGAGAACGTGATCACGCAGGTCGTCGAACTCCCCCGCGACGATCGCGGCGCGGATCTGGTCGACCAGGCGGATGACGAAACGCTCGTTGTGGATCGTGCACAGCGTCGCCGAGAGGATCTCCTTGGCCTTGAACAGGTGGTGTAGGTAGGCCCGGGTGTAGTGGCCGCAGGTGTAGCAATCGCAGTCGGCGTCGATCGGGGTGAAGTCGCGGCGGTAGCGCGCCCCGGTGATGTTGAACCGGCCCGTCGGCGAGTACACCGCGGCGTTGCGCGCCACCCGAGACGGCGATACGCAGTCGAAGGTGTCGGCGCCGGCGGCGATCGCGGCGAACAGGTCGTCGGGCTCGCTGATCCCGAGCAGGTGCCGCGGCTTGTCGTCGGGCAGTTCGTCGATGCACCAGCCGACGATCGTCGCCAGGTTCTGCTTCTCCAGCGCACCGCCGATGCCGTAGCCGTCGAATCCGCGTCCGTCGGCGTCGACAATTCCGGCCAGGTCGCGGGATGCCTGCCGGCGCAGGTCCTCGTACTGCGCGCCCTGCACCACGCCGAACAACGCCTGCGAGGGCCGTTCGGGCCGCTGCGCGGTGAGCCGGCGGTGCTCGGTGAGGCAGCGCACCGCCCACGCATGCGTGCGAGCGACCGATTCCTCTTGGTAACCACGGGTATTCACCAATGTCGTCAGCTCGTCGAAGGCGAAGATGATGTCGGCGCCGATCTTGTGCTGGATCTGCATCGACACTTCCGGGGTGAACCGGTGCGTCGAACCGTCCAGGTGGGAGATGAACGTCACCCCGTCGTCGTCGACGTGCGCCAGCCGTTGCTTGCCCTCGGCGATCACATCGTCGGCCTGTACCCGGTTGGCGTCCATCGACAACACCTTGCGGAATCCGGCACCCAGCGACAGCACCTGGAAGCCGCCGCTGTCGGTGAACGTGGGACCCGGCCAGTTCATGAACGTGCCCAGGCCACCGGCCTCGTCGACGATGTCGGGGCCGGGTTGCAGGTAGAGGTGGTAAGCGTTGGACAGCACGGCCTGCGCGCCGAGCTCGGCCATGGTCTCGGGCAGCACCGCTTTGACCGACGCCTTCGTCCCCACCGCGATGAACGCCGGCGTGTGGATGTCGCCGTGCGGGGTGTGGATCACCCCGGTGCGTCCCCCGCGGTCGGACAGCTGGGCGTCGACGGTGAAAAAGGGGCGCTCGGTCACCCGGGTATTCAACCAGCGCGCCGACTAGCCCAAAAACCGCACGATGTGGCCGGCGAGTTCCGGGCCGGCATCCTCCTGGATGAAATGCCCGGCACCGTGGACCGTCGGATGGTCGATGCCCGCCGCACCGGGCATCTGCTGGAAGATCGGGGCCATCCCGCCGGTGATCGGGTCACCGTCGCTGAAGGCCACCAGGATCGGCGTCTGGCTGGCCGACAACACGGTCCACGCGCGCCGGTTTGCCTCGGCAGCCGGATCGTCGGGAGCGGTTGGCACCAGCCCGGGCATCGCCCGCGGTCCCGCACAGAAGCTGTCGGCCGGGAACGGCGCGTCGTAGGCCCGGCGCACGTCGGCGCTCATCGGACGCTGACACCCCGATTCGACGAACCGGCCGACGTCGACGTTCGGGGCGTTCTGGATCGCCTCGCGGAACTGCCACCAGATCTCGGGCATGTTGAAGTCGCCGGTCGGCAGCCCGGTGTTGGCCACCACGATGCGGGCGAACCGGTCCGGATGTTCGGCGGCCAGCCGCAGCCCGATGAGCCCACCCCAGTCCTGACAGACCAGGGTCACCCGGTGCAAATCCAGGACGTCGAAGACCAGCGCCCGCATCCACTCGACGTGGCGGGCGTAGGTGTGGTCTTCCTGGCGGCTGGGCTTGTCGGAGCGACCGAACCCGACCAGGTCGGGGCAGATGACCCGATGCCCGGCGCCGGCCACGATCGGGATCATCGTGCGGTAGAGATACGACCACGTCGGTTCGCCGTGCAGCATCAGAACCGGGTCGGCGTGCGCCGGCCCGTCCTCCACCCAGGCGACCCGGAGCCGGCCGCCTTCGTCATCATCGAGCTCGCAATAGTGCGGCTGATACGGAAAATCGGGAAGCTCAGCGAACCGATCATCAGGTGTACGCAGTGTCTGCATGGTCGCGAACTTACCGACCTTCTCCGTGCAGATTCGCATTTGCGCTGCACAGGGCGCCCCGACTGCCGGTTGGCCGGATGCCAGGTATTTCGGTCATTCCCCCCACCGCCCCAATATGGCGAACCATACTTTTCTCGATGACCCGCCAGCGTCGACGGGTCACGGCAATGTAAGGAGAAATCTGGTGAATCGTGGATTCGTGGTGACCGTCGCCGGTGCCGCAGTAGTGGTAGCAGGGTTGGCGGGCTGTTCCAAGGACGAGAAGAAGTCCGAATCCTCGTCGTCGAGTTCGACGTCCTCGGCCGCGGCGAGCGCAAGCTCCAGCGCAGTGGAGTCTCCCAACGCAACAGCCGGTGCCGGCAGTGCCACGGTGACCATTGACGGCCAGCCGCAGACCGTCGAGGGGCAGGTCGTGTGCGCCACCGCGGGTGGCAACTTCAACATTGCAATCGGCGCGGCGGCCACCGGCATCGCGGCCGTTATCTCGCCGGACGCCTCGGTGGTCCATTCGGTCGGGCTCGGCAACGTCAACGGCGTGACCCTGGGCTACCAGGAAGGGGTGCCCGGCGGCGCCAACGCCACGGCAACCAAGGACGGCAACAACTACAAGATCAGCGGGACGGCGACGGGCGTAGACATGGCCAACCCGATGCAGCCGGTCAGCAAGCCCTTCGAGATCGCCGTCACCTGCCCCTAGCGCAGGCCCGAGCGGAGTGGCGGCGGCCCTTACACCCCGACCGCCTCTTCGAGCGCGACCAGCGAGTCTTCCAGCTGGCCCAGCAACCGTTGTAGGTGGGGAATGCTGCGTCGGCAACCTACCAACCCGAAGTCGAGGTTGTCGGCGTTGTTGGACAACGTGATGTTGAGCGCCTGACCGTCCAGGGCAATCGACAGGGGGTAGTTGCCCTCGAGTCGTGCCCCGCGCCAGTACAGCGGTTCGCGGGAGCCCGGCACGTTGGAGATCACGATGTTGAACGGCGGCTGGGCTGCCGAGCCCAGCCCCGGCAACATCGCCAGCCCGAGCTGGGCGATGTTGAACGCCGACAGCGCCAGCTGCTGCAAGCGCGGCAACTGCGAAAACACCTCTTTGTTGCCGCTGATCGAGGCGTGGATGGCATCGAGGCGTTTGGCCGGATCGTCGAGATCAGTGGCCAGACTGCACAGGATTGTGCCGACCATGTTGCCGCCGCTGGAGGCGTCGTCCTCGGTACGCAGATTCACCGGAACCATCGCGATCAGCGGCCGGTCCGGCAGTGCGTCCTGCTCGATCAGATATGCGCGCAGAGCCCCGGCGCACATCGCCAGCACGACGTCATTGACCGTGAACCCGGTCGCCTCCTTGATCGCGACGATGCGTTTCAGCGGCCAGGACTGCGCGGCACACCGGCGG
The DNA here is from genome assembly GCF_004745805.1 of Mycolicibacterium sp. CH28. Taxonomy (GTDB): domain Bacteria; phylum Actinomycetota; class Actinomycetes; order Mycobacteriales; family Mycobacteriaceae; genus Mycobacterium. The sequence goes on from NZ_SRLQ01000002.1 coordinate 132,696, forward strand.
GCTCCGCCGATCGGCACGTTGAACATCGTCTTGGGCGCCCCGAACGGCAATGTCAGCTGCTGCTCCAGCAGCGCGCCTCGGGCCAACGTCACCGCCGACGGGCCGAACGCTGCCAGCGAGCCGGTGAGCCGAACCAAATCGCCCAGCGCCGAGGAGCTTTGCTTGTCCTTGGTCCGCGGTCGCGGCGGCATGCTCCAGGGGGCGCGCACGTCGGAGTCCAGCGGATCCTCCGACAGCGCCCGCCGAATCAGCTTCATCGCCGAGACGCCGTCGAGCAACGCGTGGTGGACCTTGGTGTAGACCGCGAAGCGCCCGTCGTTGAGGCCTTCCACCAGGTGCGTCTCCCACAGCGGCCGGTGCCGGTCGAGCAGGCTGCCGTGCAGTCGCGAGGCCAGCTCCAGCAGTTCCCGCACGCGCCCGGGTGACGGCAGTGCCGAGCGGCGTAGGTGGTATTCGAGATCGATGTCCCGGTCGAACGACCAGGCGACGTTGGCGATCCCGCCGAAGAGCTCACCGGGGTGCTTGCGGAACGTCGGTTGGACGTCTTCATGGGTGAGCATGGCGGCGTGGATGTCACGGATGAACTCCAAGCCGGCGCCCTCGGGCGGCTCGAACAGTTGCAACCCCCCGACGTGCATGGGGTGCTCACGCGATTCGGCCAACAAGAACATCAAATCGATCGGCGATATCAGTTCCATTGATGCCCTCCGCAGTCCATCCCCCAGAGTGCCCATTACACCGGTTCCTCACACGGAAAAGGGCCCAACACGGGGTGTTTCAGGCCGAAAGACCCTGTCTCGCCGGGACCCGCACCGAGCAGTGTGGGGATCATGGCGAGCGCACCCCAGCCTAGGCGACGGCGCGCCGCGGTTGTTGCGAGCGTCGCGCTGGGGGTCGTCGCCGCGGTCGCCCTAGCGGTGTTCGTGATCGCCTTCGTTGATATGGGTCGTCACACCGACGGGGGCGTAGTGGCTTCCCCGCCGCCGAGCACGACGACCACGACCACGACGTCGACATCGGCTTTGACCGAGGCGATGTGGGGCTGGGAGTTGCGGGCGGGGGATCACTTCAAGGAGTCCGCGAGGGCCCTCGAGCAGGTGTCCGCCGCCGTCGACGCGAACGACCAGGCCGCGGTGCGCACCGGCTGTCAGCGGTTACACGACACCAATGCCATCGGGCTGCAGGCCGACCTACCCACGCCCGATCCGGTGCTGACTGCCGAACTACAGCGCATGATCGACGACATCAACACCGCCGCACACGCCTGCCTGCGGTTCACCGATACGCGCCATCCCGAAGACGCCACGACCTACCAGGAATACCTGACGCGGGCGATAGACCACTTGACGACGGCCAAGCAGATCCTCAACGAGGACCTGGGCCAGCGCTGAGATCAGCGATGGCCGCCGCCACCACCACCGCCACCACCGCCGGGCGCTGCGTTGAAGCCCGGTTCGGCCACCTCGGCCTCGGTGAGCTGGTCGCTGGTGTCGGGAATGACGGTCGGGGCGCAATTCATCGAGAAGCTGTCCTCGGTGTCGCTGTCCTGGCACTGGGCGGCCATCCGCGGCGCGGGCACGCCCACACCGGCGAACACGGCAACAGCCGGCGCCGCCGCAATCACCAATCCGACTGCGGCGTAGAGCAACCGTCGTGGACGGATCGAAGCGGTCGTCATAATCAACTACCCCCAAGCGGTTCTCGATGACGGCTGCCCTGTCGGACTACGTCTCAGGAACGCCAGGGTAGGTCAGGTTCCTGGGAATCGCGATCGATCACACCGATTCACAGCAGGCTTGGGGCTGCGAATGCTGGCCGGGCGAGGGTACAGACCCCGTCTGCAAGCAGAGCGCGGCCAGTAGGCGCAATGGCCGAGTCGGCATGTGCCGAAGGGCGCGGTGGACTACCGGAGCGGTTGTAACTGTCGCTGTGCGTATGGCGGTAGAGCTGCAAATGTTCCTGTCGCCCAGGGGATCTCAGCCACATTGCGAACGGTTCGGGCAGGTAACCAGCGCGGTCCGATTACCAGGAGTGGGCTACGCGTCGGCCGGATCACTCTTCCTCGTGGTGCCTCCGTCGCTGTCACCCTCATCCCAGTTGACCCACTCTGGCGGTGTCAGAGTGGGGTGATTGAAGTGGGCCATGTATCCGTTCGGGTCGGGTCGGGACTCCACCGTCTTTGACTTGCGGACGTAACTCACGACAAGAACCGTCACTCCCATAAACAAAAACAGCAGCAACAGGCCTTTAGCGGCAACCAACCACACGCCTCCGACAATATGCCGGTTCCCGAGCGCACAGTGTGGGCACAGGCGCGCAGCGCGCAAAAAAAATAGCCCCTCACCTGCAGTGCAGGCTTCGGGGCTATGGCGGTGGCGGAGGGATTTGAACCCTCGGACGGGGGTTACCCGTCACACGCTTTCGAGGCGTGCTCCTTAGGCCGCTCGGACACGCCACCGCCGACGAGCTTACGTGTCGGGACCGGGCTATCCCAAATCGCGGTGGCGGGTGAAAAAGTCTTCCAGCAGTGCCGCGCACTCGTCGGCCAGCACGCCGCCGCGCACCTCGGGCCGGTGGGTCAGCCGCCGGTCGCGCACCACGTCCCACAATGAGCCCGCCGCACCGGTTTTCGGCTCCCACGCTCCGAACACCAGCCGGGCCACCCGCGCCATCACCAGCGCGCCGGCACACATCGTGCACGGTTCCACGGTCACCGCGATGGTCGTGCCGGCCAGCCGCCACCCGTCGCCGTACACCCGCGCAGCGGCCCGCAGCGCCAGAATCTCGGCGTGCGCAGTCGGGTCGCCCAGCTCCTCGCGAGCGTTGGCCGCGCGGGCCAGCTCCGTTCCATCGGGACCGAACACCACCGCGCCGATCGGGACATCCTCGGGACCGGCAGCCGCGGCAGCCTCGATCGCCGCGCGAACAAGCGAGTCGTCAGCCCTCAACGGTCGAGACGGTCGATCACACCGGAGAGTTCGTCGGCGAAACCCATCTCCCGGGCGATCCTGCCGAGCTGTTCATCGGCGTAGAGGTCGGTCTCGGCGAGAATGACGCCCAGCACCGCCTCGGGCAGCCCGATGTCGGCCAGCACCCCGAGGTCGCCCTCCTCGAAGGGGTCGGAGTCCTCCAGGTCTTCGGCCGAGATGTCGGCGTCGAGAGTCTCCAACGCCTCGGCGGCGATGTCGTAATCGAGGGCAGCCGTGGCATCCGAGAGCAGTAGCCGGGTCCCGGACGGCGCCGGCCGCAGAATCAGGAAGAACTCGTCATCGATGTCGAGCAACCCGAACACCGCTCCGGCGCTGCGCAATTCCCGCAACTCCGTCTCGGCGGCGCTCAGGCTGGTCAGCACCTTCGCGCTGAGGGCCGAGCAACGCCACTTGCCTTCCTCGTGGACGACGGCTATGCCGAACCCGTCCGGGGTGTCGGCCGGGCCCGGTGACCCGGGACTGTTTTGGGCCCGCTGTGCCTCCATGGGCGCTTACGGTAGTCGCTGATCAGGCCTTTTGGCCAGGCACCCGTTTGCCCCGCCGGCCGGTGTGCCAACCTGGAAACGTGACGAAGACACCGGTGTGTGTGCTCGGGCTCGGACTGATCGGCGGGTCGGTGTTGCGCGCGACGGTGGGCGCGGGCCGGGAGTCTTTCGGCTACAACCGATCCGTGGAGGGCGCCCAGGCGGCCCGCTTCGACGGCTTTGCCGCCACCACCGACCTGACGGAGGCGCTGACATGGGCCGCCGAGCGCGACGCGCTGATCGTGCTGGCCGTCCCGATGCCGGCGGTGTCGCTGCTGCTGGGCCACATCAAGGATGTCGCCGCTGATTGCCCGCTCACCGATGTCATCAGCGTCAAGGGCGCCGTGCTCGACGAGGTGCGCTCCGCGGGGCTGCTGGACCGCTATGTCGGCGGCCACCCGATGGCGGGCACCGCGCACTCGGGCTGGACCGCGGGCGATGCGCGGCTGTTCGTCGGGGCGCCGTGGGTCATCAGCGTCGACGAGCATGTCGACGCGACGGTGTGGACCCAGGTGATGGACTTGGCGCTGGAATGCGGTGCGGTCGTGGTGCCCGCCAAATCCGACGAGCACGACGCCGCGGCGGCCAGCATCTCGCATCTCCCGCATCTACTGGCCGAAGCTCTGGCGATCACCGCCGGCGAGATGCCGCTGGCCTTCGCGCTGGCGGCCGGCTCCTTCCGGGACGGCACCCGGGTGGCGGGCACATCCCCGGACCTGGTGCGCGCGATGTGCGAGGCCAACGCCGACCAGCTACTGCCTGCGCTGGACCGCAGCCTGGAGCTGTTGCATCAGGTGCGCCAGTCGTTGGCGGAGAAGGGTTCGGTGGCCGAGCTGGTCGAGGCCGGTCACGCGGCCCGCACCCGCTATGACAGCTTTTCCCGCCCCGAAATCGTCACCATTGCCATCGGTGAGGAGAACTGGCGGGAAGAGCTGGCCGCCGCCGGGCGTGCCGGCGGGGTGATCAGATCCGCGTTGCCAGGCCCGGGTAATCGACGATGAACCCGTCGGTGTCGACGGTGATCGTGGTCTCGGCGACCGGCGAGTGCAGCTTGATGCCCTCGTCGCTGTCCTCGCCGGAGCTGCTGTAGCTGATCGAGGCCGGTTTGACGGTCAGTTCCGGCAGGTTGACGTAGACCACCGGCAGATTCACCGAGTCCACTCGCCGGTATAGGCCGGTGCGCCGGATCGGCAGCGCGTTGAAGAACGGGCTGAAGACGACGTCGACGTCGAGCGCGCCTTCGTAGGAACCGCGCGATTGGCCTTGGTGGTCGGTGACCAACCACATGTTTTCCTCGTCGCGGGCGATCGAGAGCTGGCGGTCCCGCTCGGCGAGCGTCACGCTCATCGACAGCCGCTTGGTAGCACCGCTCTCGTCGGTCACCAGGTCATAGGACGCGCTGAAGGCGGGGTGCGTTGCGGACGCGGCGGCGACGATGCGGCCGTAGGCTTTGATCCGATTTCCCGATAGCTGCACGCGGGTGGATTCCATCCGCGAGGCGTCATGCGCGCGCCAGGTCAGGATCGCCGGCCACGCGCTTTCTGTCGCATCGTTGGCTGCACTCACCCGTCTACCGTATGCGACGGGTCACTCCGTTCGTAACCAGGTGGCGAAGTGCGGCCCATCCGTGACGTCCGGACCTGGGCTTCGAAGCTCACCTCGTCGTCCAGCAACGGTTGCGGCATCCGCCGGAATCGCCCGCTACCGGGCACCGACCCCCACACCGCCAGGGCCAGCAGCCCGTCGAGCACCAGCGCCAGCACCGTGACCAGCAGCGCACCCACCAGCGCCAGGTAAAACTGCCGGACCTTGATGCCGTCGATCAGATACCGGCCCAGCCCGCCCAGGCTGGCGTAGGCGGCGATCGTCGCGGTGGCAACCACCTGCAGGGTGGCGGTACGCAGGCCGCCGAGGATCAGCGGCAGCGCGTTGGGCACCTCGACGCGCAGCAGCACCCGCGCCTCGGTCATCCCCATCGACCGTGCGGCGTCGACCACGGCCGGGTCGACGTTGGCGATCCCGGAATAGGTTCCGGCCAGCAACGGCGGGATCCCCAGCAGCATGAGCGCGACGGTCGGAGGTACCAGCCCAAGTCCCCACAGCAGCACGCCGAGCAGCAGCACGCCCAGCGTCGGCAGTGCCCGTAGCGCGTTCACCCCGGTCACGACGAGGAAGGTGCCGCGCTTGGTGTGGCCGATGATCATGCCGATCGGGATGGCGATGATCGCCGAGGCCACCACGGCCACCGCGGTGTACTGCAGATGCTCGACGATGCGGGCCGCCAGGCCGGACTTCCCGCCCCAGTTGGCGGCGGTGAAAATGTAGGCCAGGGCCTGATGCAGGAAGTTCATGAGCTCGTCTTCACCCGAGCCCAGGGCGTGATGAGGCGTCCACCGAGCAGGATCAGGACGTCGATGACGACGGCGAGCACGAAGATCGCAATGATGCCGGCCATGATCTGATCGCTCTTGTCGGCTTGATATCCCTCGGTAAACCAGGTGCCCAGCCCGCCGATGCCGATCACCGAGCCCACCGACACCATCGAGATGTTGGTGACCGCCACCACCCGCAAGCCGGCGATGAGAACCGGAATCGACAGCGGCAGTTCAATTTTCAGCATCCGGCTCACTCCGGTATAGCCGACCGCCGTGGCCGCGTCCCGCACCTGGGCGGGCACGGCGTCCAGCGCTTCGGGCACCGCCCGCACCAGCAGCGCGGTGGTGTAGAGGGTGAGGGCGACGATGACGTTCGCCTCGTCGAGGATCCGGGTCGGGATGATCAGCGGCAGCACCACGAACAGCGCCAGCGATGGGATGGTGAAGACGATGCTCGCCGTCACCGTGGTCAGCCGGCGCAGTGTGGTGCTGCGCCATACATAAGCTCCCAGCGGCACCGCGATCACCAGACCCAGCACTACGGGCACCAGTGACAATCGCAGGTGGATGAGCGTCAACGCCCAGGCTTTGTCCAGATGGGTGAGCAGATAGTTCATCGGCTCACCCGCCCTCGGCGAGGGCCTCGAGAACGTCGTCGGCCTTCACGCCACCGATCACCTGTCCGTCGTCGTCGACGGCGACTCCCAGTCCGGACGGCGAGGACAGCGCGGCGTCCAGCGCCAGCCGCAGCGTGCCGCCCGGCGTGAACAGCGACCCTCCCGCGATTGTGCTGTCGTACAACGAACTTCCGCCCCGGTGCAGGCCGACACCCTCGGCGTTGATCCAGGCGTAGGGGCGGCCGTCGGCCTTGGTCACCAACCGCCAGTCGCCCGGTTGTAGCGACAGCGCATCGATCCCGGGCTCGGCGACGGTCGCGATGTCGTGCAACGGCAGCCCGCTGGCCGCCCGGAACTGCAGCCCGCGGTACCCGCGGTCGGCTCCGATGAACGCCGCGACGAAGTCGTTGGCCGGGTTGGACAGCAACCGCGCCGGGGCGGCGTACTGCTGCAAGGTCCCACCGGGCCCGAACACGGCCACCCGGTCCCCGAGGGTGATCGCCTCATCGATGTCATGGGTGACGAAGACGATGGTCTTACGCAATTCGCTTTGTAGACGCAAGATTTCGGACTGCAGCTCGTCGCGAACCACCGGATCGACCGCCGAGAACGGCTCATCCATCAGCAGGATCGGCGGATCGGCGGCCAGTGCCCGGGCCACACCGACACGCTGCTGCTGACCGCCGGACAACTGGGCCGGATACCGGTCGCCGAGCTTGGGGTCCAGACCCACCCGCTCCAGGACGCCGTAGGCGGCTTTGCGCGCCTCCCGCCGCGACTGACCCTTGAGCACCGGCACCGTCGCAACGTTGTCGATCACCCGCTGATGGGGCATCAGTCCGCCGCTTTGGATGACGTAGCCGATACCGAGACGCAACTTGACCGGGTCGACACCGGAGATGTCGCGGCCGCCGACGGTGATCGTGCCCGAGCTGGGCTCGATCATCCGGTTGATCATCCGCATGGAGGTGGTCTTCCCGCAGCCCGACGGCCCGACGAACACCGTCAGGGTCCCCTCCGGCACCTCCAGACTGAGGTTGTCGACGGCGACGGTGCCGTCCGGGTACGTCTTGGTGACCGTCTCGAAAGTGATCATCTATTTCCCGATCGGCTGGTCGAAACCGTTGTCGTGGATCCACTTTCGCGCCGCCTGGTCGGGGTCGACCCCAGAGTTTCCGGACACCGCGGCGTTGAGCTCGATCAGCGCCTCGGTGGACAGCTTGGCCGACACCGCGTCGAGCACCTTCTTGAGTTCGTCGGACTTCTTCTGCGAACTGACCAGCGGCACGACGTTGGCGGCCAGGAAGTTGTTCTTGGGATCCTCGAGAACCACGAGGTTGTTCTGCGGGATGGCCGGTGAGGTGCTGAAGATATCCGCGGCAGTCACGGTGCCGTCCACCAGTGCGCGCACCGTCGCGGGGCCGCCGCCGTCACTGATCGAGACGAAGTTGTCTCCCGTGATGTCCAACCCGTACTTGGCCTTCAAACCGGGCAGCCCTTCGGCGCGAGTCTGAAACTCCGACGGTGCACCGAACTTGACCTCTGCGGAATGAGCGGCCAGATCACCGATGGTCTTGAGGTTCCACTTCTGTGCGGTGGCTTGGCTGACCGCCACGGTGTCGGTGTCGTTGGCCGGCGACGGGGTCAGGATCGACAAGTCGCCGGGCAACGCGCGGTTCAACGCGAGCTCCACCTGGTCGGGTGTGGTCACCGTGGTCTTCGGGTCGAAGTACTGCAACAGGTTTCCGGTGTATTCGGGCACCAGGTCGACGGAGTGGTCACGCACCGCGGGGATGTAGGTCTCGCGGCTGCCGATGCCGAACTGGCGGCCGACGGTGAAACCGTTGGCCTCCAACGCCTGGGCGTAGATCTCGCCGATGATCTTCGATTCCGGGAAGTCCGCCGAACCGACGACGAGCGTCTTCAGGTCGCCGGAGGTCGACCCGCCTCCGAGTGGATTGGAGCTGCCGCACGCGCCGACGACGGGCATCACCACCGCGAGCAGAATCACCGCCAACCACAGTCGCTTTCCACCCCGCGACGGGTTCATGCGCGTCCTTTCGCCCCGACCGTTCTCCCGACAGTAACGGCACCAGGCGTCGCCCGCCCGAGTTTGCATCACCGCGAACATCGCGCACTCGTTGCACCTTTTGTTGTTTCTTTCTGGTCCAGAACGGGCAAAGATGGCGTCATGAGCAGCGAATCGCAGGCCTCCCCCGCCGGGCCGACGCCGCCGGTTCCACCGGTGGCGCCGCCGCCGGAACCGGCGACGGAATCCGGCACGTCGGGCAAGTCGGTGACCGAGGTCGGTTTCACCCGGGCCGCAGCCCTGTGGGTTTCGCTTTTCTTCGGCTTCTTGATCCTCACGGTCCTATTGGTCTTCATCGCCCAGAACACCGAGTCGACGTCGTTCGCCTTCCTCGGCTTCCGGTGGACGCTCCCGTTGGGGGTGGCGATCTTGCTGGCCGCGGTGTGCGGCGGGCTGGTCGCGGTGCTGGGCGGGGCGGCGCGGATGTTCCAGCTACGCCGGGCAGCGAAGAGGAACCTCAAAGCAGCCCGTAGAGCTTAGATCTCCCGGGTGAGTGCGACGCGGTATCTTGACGTCCTCTCAACATCCACCGTCGATCGGGGCTCAGATGTCAACCGCGCGTGCCGTTAACCGTCCATGGGTCACGACCGGAGTGGCACTCCTCGGTGCCGGAATCATCGCGACGCCGGCCGCCGCCCCCCAGGTGTCGCTCCCCCAGGTCCACCTGCCCGCGATCGAGCTGCAGGCTTCGGTGCTGGACATCTTCACCGTCCCGGCTCTCCGGCAGTACATCGCCAACCAGGTCCTGGGGTACGCGACCTTGGCGGCGGGCTTTGCGACCGCGGGAGTCGCGGGTGGAGAGGCGGCGGCTGCCCTGCCGTCTACCGTCGTGACGTGGGGAAAGCAAGTCGTCACCGGTGACTGGCTGGGCTCGTTGACCACCGCCGAGGACTACGTCGTCGGCTCGGCGGCCTCGGTCGTGCTGCCGATTCTGAATGCCTACATCACCAACAACGTGCGCGCGCTGGCGGTGCAGTCCGCACTGTGGACCGCCCTTCCGCAGGCCGCCTACCTTGCCGGCCAGGGCGTCTTCACGTTGTTCGACGGCGTTACCCGGGCCCTCATCGTCGCTACCCAGGACGTGTTGACGGCGATCAAGTCGCTCAACCTGAACAACGTCGTCGATGCCGTCGTCACCGGCACCCAGGGCGTGGCGGCCTCCGTCGGCACCGGGGCCCAGAACGTCGTCGACGGCATCGTCGGCGCCCAGACCACCTTGGCCAACGCATTCAAGATCTACCCGACGATCCCGCCCTCGTCGTTGACGCTGCCCAGCGCCTCCGCTTCGGCCAGATCCGCGGCAGCAATCAGGTCCGCCACGAGGTCGGTGTCTGCGCCGGCGGCAGCCACGAGCGACGTTGCGGCCTCGTCGACCGACACCACCGCGGCCGAGTCCGCCGGCGGCGCGAAGGCGTCACACACTTCGGATTCGGCCAAGGCATCGGCCAAGAGTTCGGCCGACTCGGGCAAGCGGGGTGTCGGCGGCAGCAAGCGCGCCGCGCACGTCGGCTAGCACCGGCAACGCCGCTATCGCTCTCAGCGCCTGTTGCGCGGCAGCAGGTCCCAGACGTGCTCGGTGCTGTTGACCGTCGCGACGGTGGCTTGGCCACTGCGGGCATACAGCAAGCGGGTTACCGATACGTAGTCGATGGGGAACGACAGCAGCCGTTCGGTGCCCAGCAGCTCGTGCAGGATCACGTTGATCACGCCGCCGTGGCTGAAAACGACCACGGTGTCGTCGTGCCCAGCGGCGGCGACGATATCGGAGAGCGCCGCACCGACCCGGCCGCGGAACGCGTCCTCGTCGACGCTGCTGGGCAGCCGGCCCGCCGCCATCCGCGCCCACTCTTCGGGCCGTTCGGTGCGCACCTGTTCGATCGGTACGTAGTGGGACAGCCCGCGGTCGTACTCGGCGAGGCGCTCGTCGATGTCGAGGCTCAGCTCACGCGCCTGCGCGACGGGTTCGGCGGTCTGGATGGCGCGGCGCTGGGGGCTGCTGACCAGCCGGGTGATCGGGAACCGAGCCAGCGCGGCGGGCAGCCGCCCGGCCTGCTGCCGACCCTCCTCGGAGAGTTCGGGATCGGACCCCTGGCCCGCCTCGGTCCGATGGGGCAAGGCGTGCCTGACGAGCAGCAACTGCATGAGCGAGGTCGTCCTTCCGGTAGTGGCGCCGGTGCCACGATAAGGCCCAGCCGCGCTACGCCTTCTGGCGCGCCGGCGCACGTTGGCAGGGCCCCTGCATGCCGGGCGAAGGGCAACTATTCGTAAATCGGGCAGCCCTTCGTGATTGGTTGCCGCCACAGATGAGGACTTATCGCGGCGGAGGCGCCTGGCGTATCACCGTGGGAGGGTTGCGGCGAGAAGTTCGACCACTCGGTTCGCGCAGTCACCGTCGGCGGTGTCGAGGGTCGGGTTCAGGATGGCTACGCTGGCGCCGATGAGGTGGGGGGACGCGAACGCCGGTCGGAGCACCGAACGCAGCTCATCGAAGGTCAGACCGCGAGGATCCGGGTAATCAACTGCCGGTAGCTCGTCGCTGGAGAGCACGTCGAGGTCGAGGTGCAGCCAGAAGCCGTCAGCAGCAGCTTCCAGGGCGGCCAGCGCGGAACGAACATGCTCGGACGGGTTGAGTGCTAGCTCGTCGACGCCGACAATGCGGGTCCGGGGCGCGAACTGACGCGGGTCGGGCGAGCCGAGAGCAGCCGCGTCGGCCTCGTCGAAGGGTCCGAGCACGACCACGCGGTCATCCGAGAACGCGGGAGTACGGGCGCCGAAGTCCAGCAACGGTTGAGCGCCATGGCCGAGAAGCACTGCCAATTCCATGTCTGCGCCCTCCCCCGTCGGTGAGGAGTGACCGTCGAAGCAGTCCAGATGCCCGTCGATGAACAACAGCCCAGCGTTGGGGTGGGTGGCGGCGATGGCGGCTGCTACGCCGATGAGCAATGTGCAGTCGCCGCCAACAAGCAGGGGTGTGCGCCCGGCCGCCAGCAGCTCTTGCGTTCCGTCGCGGACTACGGCGGAGAGGTTCAACAGGTCGTCGAGGCCGACAACGCCCGTTTCGGGGTCGCGCCGAGGATCGGCCATCACGACTTGCAGGTTGCCGGCATCTTCGGCGCCGACCGCCTCAACCAGGCCGGCGGCCCGCAGCGCAGAGGGCATGAATTGGCAACCCGCGAAGCTGCCTGAACAATCTGACGGGACGCCGAGGATGACGTCGAAGGTGTGGGTGGAGGTGCTCATGAGGTGAATCCCATTCCAAATCGGTCGAGTGTTTTGAGGTAGCGGGACGACTTACCGGTCTGATCGGCGCGCAGGATGTCGTGACGAGCGCGTTCCACTGCGGCCCAGCGGATCGGTTCGGGAGGGAAGGGCAGCGCTCGGCGCCGTGCCCACTGGAGTTCGGCGGCGCGGCAGGGCTGGGCGAGTACACGCGAGGCCAGCACTTGGCCGGCGACTTTGCTGGCCAGCACGCCAAGACCGGTGAAGCCAAACACGTAGTGCATCCGACCACCGAGAGCGGTGCCGAAGGCCGGTACGCCGCTCGTGGTCACGGGTACCGCGCCCGTCCACCGGTGGGTCCACGCCAGGTCGCTGAGTTGAGGAAACCACGTGCGGGCTTCGGCGGCGAGGTTGTCCCATCGTTGCGCTTCGTAGGCGCTAGGTCGGCGGCTTCCGAAGCGGTACACCGCCTCGGATCCGCCCCAGTACAGACGATGGTCGGCGGTCAAGCGCAACGAGGTGAACGCCCCGCTGAGGTCGGCGACTCCCTCACCGTGTGTCCACCCCACGCTGGCTCGCTGCTTGGGCGTGAGTGGCGCGGAGACCATTACGTAGTCCTCTAACGGAATGCTCAGCAGGCCAGTGCTGCGGCGGACGCGGCGCAGTCCGCCATCGACGGCAAGTACAACGTTGCTGGCGCGCACGCGAGCGCCAGCCGAAGCGGTGGCCTCGAGCTCGGTGCCGCGTTTGTGCACCGAGATGATTCGCTGCCCTTCCACGACCAGCGCGCCTCGGCGGGCTGCGATCTGGGCGAGGCCGGTGACCAGTGCGAACGGGTTGAGGATTCCGCCGCGAGTGCAGGCTCGCACCGCCCCGACGGGGTGTGGGGACCGCAGGTAGTCAGTGATCTCCTGGGTGTCGAGAAGGTCGACTGGCCATCCCAATCGTTCGTAGGTGTCGGCTAGCTGGTGCAGGGAGGGAAGCTGGTGGGCAGCGACGGCGCATTCCAACGTCCCCGTGGGTGCGAAGTCGCAGTCGAGTTCTTCACTGGCGATGAAACTGCGGAAGCTGTCGAGCGCGTCGCGGGCGACTGCTTCCAGCTCGTGGATTTCGTTGGGAAATAGACGTTCTCCCCTTTCGACACCGTGAGTCAGAGAGGGTTCCAGCCATCCTCCGTTGCGTCCGCTGGCACCGTCGCCCACCCGGGCGGCGTCAACGACGCAAACCCGCAGATCCGGTTGTTGGTCGAGCAGTTCCAGGGTTGTCCACAGGCCCGTGTAGCCGGCGCCGACGACCAGAACATCGCAGGTGCGTGGCACCTCAGTGTCGTACTGGGCGCGCGGTTGTCCCTCGGACCAGAACACCGAACCGTCGGGGCGAGCAGTGGTGTCGTTGGGTGCAGTCGCCGGTGTCATGGGCATAGGGTTCCCGCTCGTAGCTCGGGTGGCAGCGCTGCCTCCGACGGGCATCGCTCATCGGGGCATGATCGCTCGTCGCAAAGCCGACAGATGCGGTCAGCGAGGTCGCGGGTCCCACTGAGCTGGGTGAGCATTCGCTCGACAATGCCGGTGAGAACCGCCCGGTCTGAGGCGCCGATGGTGGCCAGCGCGTGCTCGACGACCAGAGCACGTGCCGAAAGAACCTTGGCGGCAACACGTTTGCCGGCAGCAGTGAGCTGTGGATGTCGACGGCGACGGTCACTACCGGGAATTCGCTCGACCAGACCGTCAGCCTCCAGCCGATTGAGAAGCTGGACCGCGCCCGGGACAGTCATTCCCACAGTTTGCGCAAGGCGCTCGATAGGCAGCCCGGGCGTGAACCGCAAGGTGGTCAGGATCGCCGGCGCGGATGGCCCGTGTTTGGCTGCCTCAGCAGTGTTGTCGCTCAGGCGATCTGAGATGGCCAGTGCCAGTGCTGCCAACACGTTGTTGGTGTAGCTGCCCTCATCGTCTTCGGTCATGTCGTCGTCCGGAATCGCCATCTGTCTCCTCGAAATGATGTGAAGGGTCTGCCGAGGCGGGCGCAACGCCGCGAAGCGGGGCGCGCCAATAAAGATAACTAATTTAGGTAACTACTGCAAGTGGGCTGGGCGCCGGGGAGTTCCGGGAACCGGCGGCCGTCACCGGCCAGATAGTTATTCACGCAGGGGTTGCCCATCGACTCGCGCTGACCCGATGGCAATCGGCCGACCGGTCAGCAGGAACGTGTTGAGGTCGATGCTCACGGTGTAGGCGTCCTGCGGGTACGGCGAGGGGCTCACCAGCCGCCACCGCGGAGAATACTGTTCTCCAGTGCCCACCCGAGGAAGGTTGCTGACATGGGATACGCCGACGACCTCTTCGACCTGACCGGCCGGGTGGTGCTGATCACCGGCGGCAGCCGCGGGCTGGGCCGCGAGATGGCCTTCGCCGCGGCGCGCTGCGGCGCCGACGTGATCATCGCCAGCCGCAAGTACGACGCCTGTGTGGAGACAGCCGAACAGATCCAGGACGAAACAGGTCGCACCGCAATGCCCTACGCCGTGCATGTGGGCCGGTGGGACGAGCTCGACGGGTTGGTCGATGCGGCGTACGACCGGTTCGGCAAACTCGACGTGCTGGTCAACAACGCCGGCATGTCGCCGACCTACGACAAGCTGAGCGATGTCGACGAGAAGTTGTTCGATGCGGTGATGAACCTGAACCTCAAGGGCCCCTTCCGGCTCTCCGCGCTGGTGGGCGAGCGCATGGTCGCCGACGGCGGCGGTGTGATCATCAATGTCAGCACCCACGGCTCACTTCGACCGCACCCGTCGTACCTGCCCTACGCGGCCTCCAAGGCGGGACTCAACGCGATGACCGAGGGCCTTGCGGCGGCCTTCGGGCCAACCGTTCGGGTCAACACCCTGATGCCGGGCCCGTTCCTCACCGATGTCAGCAAGGCGTGGAGCTTCGGCGTCCAGAATCCGTTCAGCGGCCATGCCCTGCAGCGCGCCGGCGATCCCGCTGAAATCGTCGGCGCAGCACTGTTTTTGATGTCCGACGCGTCCAGCTTCACCACCGGCTCGATCCTGCGGGCCGACGGGGGGATACCGTAGCAAGCCGTAATTTGATTACCGGTTCGAAAATGCGTCGATCCTGCGTACGCGAGAAGGAGATCCCCGATGCGTGCTGTCGTCTGCCGCGAGTTCGGCACCCCGGAGGACCTGGTACTCGACGAACTCCCCGACCCGACCCCGGGTCCCGGACAGGTGCTGGTGCGGGTACGCGCCGCGGCGGTCAACTTTCCCGACGTGCTGCTGATCGCCGGCAAGTATCAGATCAAGGTGCCCCCGCCGTTCATTCCGGGTAGTGAGATGGCCGGCGAGGTTCTGGTCGCGGGCGAAGGGGTGGACTACCGCCCCGGCGACCGCGTGTGTGGGCCGACGTTCTTCAACTCTTTCGCCGAGCAGGTGGTGGCGGATGCCGGCGGTTTGACGCCCGTCCCGGACGGGGTGGACTTCGCCGAAGCGGCGGCGTTCGGCATCACCAACCGCACCGCGTACTACACCCTGCGCACGGTGGCGCCGGTGCAGCCCGGTGACTGGGTGGTGGTGTTGGGCGCAGGTGGCGGGGTGGGTCTGGCCGCCGTCGATATCGCGGTGTTGATGGGCGCCAGGGTGATTGCCGCCGCCTCGGGCCCGGAGAAGCTCGAGGTGTGCTTGCAGCGTGGCGCGGAGGCCGGCATCGACTACGACCGCGAGGATCTCAAGACGCGGATCAAGGAGATCACCGGCGACCGCGGCGCGCAGGTCGTGCTCGACCCGGTCGGCGGCCCCTACTCCGAGCCCGCGCTGCGCGGGCTGGGCCGCGGCGGACGATTCGTCACACTCGGCTACGCCGCCGGATCGATTCCGGCCATCCCGCTCAACCTGGTGATGCTCAAGGCGATCACCGTGGTGGGCATGGAGGTTCGGACATTCGCCGCGGACTACCCCGACGAGATCGTCCGCGACGATGCCGAGCTGGCTTCGCTGTTCGCCGAGGGCAAGCTCCGGCCCTATATCGGGGCGCGGTTCCCCCTGGACCAGGCGGCGACCGCGCTGCGCTACGTCGCCGACCGCAAAGCCATCGGCAAGGTCGTCATAGAGGTCGCCTGAGCGATCAGGGCGTGACGATGTTGAAGCCCGGGTCGGGCTTGTCGAGCGCACCGAGCAGGGCTTGAAGGGCCTCGCCGTCGCCGCTGGTCTCCAGGCCCGGAGAGGTGAAATCGCCTGCCGCGGCGGCAAGTAGCCGCATCTTGGTGGCCAGCCGGACGGTGACGGTGGCTGTCGACTCATCGGCCGCGCACCTGCGGTAGACCAGCACGCCGTTGCGCAGCGTGAGCCGGTAGTTGGCGCCGATGTCGGCGAAGGTCATGTCCACCGCGATGTCGAGATCCCAGGCACGCGGACCGTTGACGCTGATGGCCAGGGCATCGAATATCTGCTCCGGGGTCAGCTGGGCCATCATCGCCATCGAGTTGGCACCGACCGGCGTGCCGAAATTGCCGTCGCGCAGCTCCGTCGCGCCGGAGAGGAAGAAGTTGCGCCACGTCGCGCACTCCGAGCCGTAACCGAGCTGCTCGAGGGTGTCGGCGTAGAGCTTCCGGGCCTCGGCGTGGTTGTCGTCGGTGAAGATGGCGTGGTCCAGCAGCGTTGCCGCCCAACGGTAGTCACCGGAATCGAAGGCGGTGCGGGCGAGTTCGACGACCCGGTCGATACCGCCCATGGCCGCCACGTAGCGCGGCCCGATCGCCTCCGGCGGGTGCGCCCACAGCCGAGCCGGGTTGCCGTCGAACCAGCCCATGTAGCGCTGGTAGACGGCTTTGACGTTATGGCTGACCGACCCGTAATACCCATGCGCATGCCAGGCTTCGTGCAGTGCGGGCGGCATCTGGAAGTTCTCGGCGATCTCGATCCCGGTGAACCCCTGGTTGAGTTGGCGCAGCGTCTGGTCGTGCAGGTAGGCATAGAGATCCCGCTGCAGGGACAGGAATTTCACGATGTTCTCGTGTCCCCAGGTCGGCCAGTGATGGGAGGCGAACACGACGTCGGCGCGCCCACCGAAGGTGTCGATCGCCTCGGTGAGGTAGCCCGACCAGGCGTGCGGGTCGCGGACCAGGGCGCCTCGCAGGGTCAGCAGGTTGTGCAGGTTGTGGGTGGCGTTCTCGGCCATACAGAGTGCGCGGAATTTCGGGAAATAGAAATGCATCTCGGCGGGAGCCTCGGTGCCCGGCGCCATCTGGAATTCGATCTCGACGCCGTCGATGGTGTGGGTCTCACCGGTGGTGGTGATGTCGACGGTGGGCACGATGATGGCCACCTCGCCGGTGGAGGTCTGCTGCCCGAGACCGCAGCCCACCTGGCCCTGCGGGCCCCGGTCGAGCAGGGTGCCGTACATGTAGGACGCGCGGCGCGCCATCGCCGTGCCGGCGTAGACGTTCTCCTGCACGGCGTGCTCGACGAACCCGGCCGGAGCGATCACCGCGACCTTGCCCGCGTCCACGTCGGCCTGGGTCGTCACCCCCAGCACACCGCCGAAGTGGTCGACGTGGCTGTGGGTATAGATCACGGCGCTCACCGGTCGGTCTCCCCGGTGCTCGCGGTAAAGCGCCAGCGCGGCGGCCGCGGTCTCGGTGGAGATCAGCGGATCGATCACGATGACCCCGGTGTCGCCCTCGATGAAGGTGATGTTCGACAGGTCCAGTCCGCGCACCTGGTAGATGCCCTCGACCACTTCGTAGAGTCCCTGCTTGGCGGCCAAGATGGATTGCCGCCAGAGGCTGGGGTGGACCGATGCCGGTGCATCGCCGCCCAGAAAGTCATAGACGTCGTTGTCCCACACCACCCGACCATCCGCTGCCTTTACCACGCAAGGCGCCAGCGCGGCGATGAAGCCGCGGTCGGCGTCGGCGAAGTCGGCGGTGTCCCCGAACGGCAGCGACGTCAGGTGCTCGGCGTGCGCAGCCTCGATGACCGATGTCGGGGGGTTGTGCTTCATGATCGGTTCCTCACCTCGAGCGCCTACTCTGGCAGCTGATTCCCCGGATGCTAGACCACCGTCTGCGCCGACGAACTGCCAGTCGACCCGGTCCAGAACCCGTTCAGCGGCGTCGCGTACTTGTCGTTGTTGGTCATCGTCGGCAGCCCGAGCGCGTCCTCGATGGTGCGCAACGTGCTGTAGTGGTCGTAGCGGTCGGTCACGACGAAGGCACCCGCCCGCATGCCGCCCTCGCTGACCGCGAGCGGCGACGGGATCACGACGGTGACCACGTGGTTACCCTCATTGCCGATGCCCAGGGTGATGTTGTTGTTGTCCTCGTCGAAGGTGATGATCAGCGCGGACTTCGTGGTGGCCCACGCCTCGGAGTTCATCACGGTCGGCACGGTCTGCTGCAGGAACTGATCGAGGGCGGCGACGTTGTACTGGTGGCGCGGGTCGAGCTGCCCGAAGACGAAGTGCGCGACACCGCTGATACCGGACACCGGGCCTTCCCCGTTGGAATCCTCGTCAGGAGCAAACCAGACGAAATTCGGTGTGGTGGAGGCCGATTGGAGATCGGTGGCCATCTGGTCGAGGGTGAAGATGTGCGCGGCGGCGTAGGCCTGGTTGTCCCCGATTCCGGCGAACGCCGGCCAGGGAGTCTGGTCGGTCGAGTAGTTGCCGGTCGATACCAGCGGCTGCCCGACGGGCATGCTCTGCGCATAGGCGGCCCAGGTCTTGCCGGCCCGGTCGATATTGAAGGCCAGGTTGTTCGGATCGTTTATGCAGACCGACTCGCAGTTGTAGGTCTTGCCGAAGACCTGACCGCCGGCGATCGCGTAGTAGTTCGGCAGGCTGGGGTGGGTCACCCCGTAGTAGTTGTTGGCGAACCCGTAGCCGTTGATCAGGCTATTGAGGAACGGCGCGTTGGGACTGCCGACAATGTCGTTGTAGCCCTTGTTCTCCATGTAGACCAGAAACACGTGGTCGAGCTGGCCCACCGTGGACGCCGGTGGCTGGGGATCCGCGGGAGTGGGCAGGTTGTCACCGATGGTGAACGACAGGTTGTCGGCATAGGCGTTGTTGTAGCGGGCGGTGAAGCCGAAGACGACCGGGTTGAAGTCGTGGAAGGTGACGGTCACCTGTGCACTGCGGGTGCCGACCGGGACGATGCCAGTGCTGGTGCGCTCCTGGAATCCGGTCTGCCCCCAGCGATCCAGATTCGTGACGGGTCCGATGGTCGAGCTGCCGAGGTAGAGCTTGTTCTGATCGAGGAAGGTTACCTTCACCGTGGTGTACGACGGATCCAACAGGTAACCGCCGAGATACCCGCTGAGGTTGAATGGCGTTGTACCACTGTCGATCTGAGCGCCAGCACTGCTGAGGTCCACCGTCTGGGAGAGCCCCGAGGTCGCGACGTTGCCGCCGCCGAAGAACTGGTTGCCACCGTTGGGAGGCGCGGCGTTGATGCCGGGGAACGAGATGATGGCGGGAAGACTGGGCCACGCGAAACTGAGGCCGATCGGCCAGGCATTGCGCAGTTCGCCGTACTGGACCACCGTCGGGGTGCCGGTCAACGTCCAGCCGGGCACGGCGACGGTGCTGTTGCCGAACCCGGCGGTGTCGCCCAGCTCGGCACCGGGATTCACCAACAGGTTCGGGCTCATGGCCTGGCCGCTCGTGGTGACCGCACCCGCCGGGACGTAGCCGAAGCCCGTGATCCGCCGGAATTCCTCGCGGGCGGCGGCCAACATCGACCACAGCATCGGGGCCGACGGCGGTGTCCAGCCGTGACCGGCACCGAGCAGCGAGGCCAGCGCTGAGGTGATCCCCTGTACGACGTCGTTTATCGATCCGAGGTGCGGTGCAACCGCGGCGGCCGGCACGGTGGCCGTCATGGATACCGGGGCTGCCGTCGCGGATGCCGGAGCCGCCGCTGCCGCTGTCCCGCTCGTCACCGAATCGCCGGCGAGGCTGGCGGGGCTGGCGGGGTGTTCCGGTAGAACCAGTTTCCGTGCCGGAGCCACCCCTGCAGCGACTTGCCTGCCGGTCGCGGGCTTCGCCGCTGCCGGGGAATCCGTCGCCGCCGCGTGGGGTGTCCGCTTGGCCGGCGCCGAGGACCGCGCCGCCGCTCTTCCGCTCGATGCCGTGCCGCCCGAGGATGCCGTGCCGCCCGAGGATGCCGAGGTGTCCGACGGCTGCGCCGAAGCGATGCACGGGGTGCTGGCAAGCGCGGTCCCGATTCCGAGCGCTACCGCCAGCGCCCCGAGACGGCCGATGTGCGTTGCGTGAACCATCTATCTACCCCCTACCCGAACGGCCGCGGTCGCGGTCCGCTCACATGGTAGGGAGCTTTGCTGGTTGCAGGGGGATTTGGCGCGTTTAGCCCACGAAAATACCGTCGGAGTTCAGCCGACGATCACCTCGGCGCGGATAGGTCGTAAATCTCCGTCCCGCCGACATCCTCTGCCGTGAAGTGCTGCTGCACCCATTGGGTGATCTTGGCGCCGCTGCCCGAGTCGGCGCCGGGGCCGTGATGCCGCCCGCCGGGTCCGTTGTCGACGATGAAGTAATGGATCTGCCCTTCGGCGACGTAGGCCTGGAACTGCTCCAGGGTGGGCGAGTTGTCACCGCCGCTGAACCCACCGATCGACATGATCGACGTGCCGGTGCTCAGTTCGAGACTGCCGGCCATAAATGACCCGACTGTGGCTGCGGCCCAACGGTTATCCGCCTGGGTGAGCATTCCTTTCAGCTCGGTGTTGTCCGACACCGACGCTTGCGGACCGCCGGGCCCGGCGCCCATGGCGCCGAATCCCGCACCGGCGCGGGTCGGCCCGGATGTCGGAATCCCGCCGCTGTGGCTGCCCGCCACCGTCTGCACGGTATAGGCGCCGGTGGCCCCCAACCCGAACAGCAGGCCCGCGGCGGCCAGCGCGACCGTCCATCGACCCAGACGATGGCCACCGGCCAGTAGCACCGCTGCGGCGAGCACCGAACCGGCCAGCACCGCCCAGCGCAGCCAGGGCAACCAGTCCGGGGTGCGGTCCAGCAGGATGAAGTTCCATACCCCGGTGGCGGCGAGCATGACAGCGAGTACCGCTCGCGGTGCCGCAAAATGCTTGCCGCGCCACAACTCTCGCACGCAGATCCCGATCACTGCGGCAATAGCAGGAGCCAGCGCCACGGTGTAGTAGGGATGCATGATGCCCTTCATGAAGCTGAACACCACCGCGGTGCTCACCAGCCAGCCGCCCCACAGCAACAGTGCCGCACGGGTGCGGTCGGTGCGCGGAGCCCGGCGGGTGAACCACAGGCCGGCGAGCAGCCCGAGCAGGGCGGCCGGCAACAGCCAAGAGATTTCGGTACCCATCGACTCGCCGAACAGCCGGGTGATACCGGTGGACCCGCCGAACATCGGCGAGCCGCCCGTTGGTCCCGCACCTTCGCTGTCCGAGCTACCGCCCGGGTTGCCGTCGCCGCCGAATACCCGGCCGAGGCCGTTGTAGCCCAAGGCCAGCTGCAGCAGGCTGTTGTCGGTGGACCCGCCGACATACGGCCGGGAATCGCTGGGCCAGAAGCTGACCAGCGCCAGATACCAACCGGCCGACACCACCATCGCGACCAGGGCGACGGCCAGATACCGCAACCGCTGCCACACGCTGCCCGGCACGGCGACCAGCACCACCAGCGCCAGCGCCGGGGTGACCAGCAGGGCCTGCAGCAGTTTGGCCAGGAACGCAAAGCCAACGGCCACGCCGGCCAGCGCGATCCAGCGGGTGGTCGAGCCGTCCAGTGCGCGGACCACGCAGTAGCCGGCGATCACCATCAGCAGCACCAGCAGTGCGTCGGGGTTGTTGAAGCGGAACATCAGCGCCGCGACGGGGGTCAGGGCCAGCACCGCACCGGCCAGCAGGCCGGCCCCGTAACCGCTGACCCGGCGCACCGCGCCGTAGACCAGGGCAACCGACGCCACCCCCATCAGGGCCTGGGGTACGAGCATCGAGAGGGTTCCGAACCCGAAGATCCGCCCGGACAGCGCCATCACCCACAGCGCGGCGGGTGGCTTGTCCACGGTGATCGCGTTGCCGGCATCCAGCGACCCGAACAGCAGTGATTTCCAGCTCTGGGTGCCGGCCTGCACGGCGGCCGCGTAGTACTCGTTGGCCCATCCGGCCGCACCCAGGCCCCACAGATAAAGCACCGCGGTCGCGGCCAGCAGTGCGCACAGCGCCGGTCGCGCCCAGCGCGGTCGAGACACGCGCGGCTCATCCTGCGGATACACCACTACCGGCCTCTCATCGAGCACGATCATTACTTACCGCCAAGGGTCTGACCGGTGCGGCGGGGGTGGAAAACCCATCCTCGCAGCAGCACGAAGCGGACGACGGTGGCCATCAGGTTGGCCGCGATCAGCACCAGCAGTTCGACAATGCGGTGCGGCTCACCCAGCATGTGCAGCAGGGCCAGCGCGCCGCTGGTCAGACCCAACCCGATAGCGAAGACGACGAAGCCCTCGAACTGGTGTCGTGCGACGCCGGTCCGCCCGCGCACCCCGAAGGTGAAGCGGCGGTTCGCCGCAGTGTTGGCGACGGCCGTCACCAGCAGGGCGACCAGGTTGGCGCCCTGGGCGCCGATCGGACGCAGCAGCAGGAACAGCGCCAGATAGGCCAGGGTGGAGGCGATCCCGATTGCGGCAAACCGCACGCTCTGGTTCAGCAACGACCTCGGGGCGCCGGCCAGGCTGCCGAACTGGGCGCCGATAGCCTGCACCGGGATCTGCCCGCTAGCGAATCCCTTGAGCAACCGGGCAATTCCTTTCAGATCGGCGACGGCGGTGGCGACGATGTCGACCCGACTGTCGGGGTCGTCGACCCAGTCCACCGGTACCTCGTGGATGCGCAGCCCGGTGCGCTCGGCCAGCACCAGCAATTCGGTGTCGAAGAACCAGCCGGTGTCCTCGACGTAGGGCAGCAGTTCCTCGGCGACGTCGGCACGGATTGCCTTGAATCCGCACTGGGCGTCGGTGAACCTCGCCGCCAGCGTCGAGCGCAGGATCAGGTTGTAGCAGCGTGAGATGATCTCCCGCTTGGCGCCGCGTACCACCCGGGATCCGCGCCCCAGCCGGGTGCCGATCGCCAGGTCGGAATGCCCGGACACCAGGGGCGCCACCAACGGGGCCAGCGCTGCCAGGTCGGTCGACAAGTCGACGTCCATGTAGGCCAGCACCGGCGCGTCCGACGTCGACCACACCTGGTGCAGTGCCCGGCCCCGGCCCTTCTGCTCGAGGCGCACCATCCGCACCCCGGGCAGTTCGTCGGCCAGCTCCGCGGCGATCCGCGGGGTGGCGTCGACGCTGGCGTTGTCGGCGATGGTGATGCGGAAGGAGAACGGGAAATCCTCACGCAGATGCCGATGCAGCCGGTGAATCGAGTCGGACAGCGCAGCCTGCTCGTTGTACACCGGTACGACGACGTCGAGCACCGGCACGCCGCGTTCGGCGGCGGTCAGTGCGGCGTTGCGTCGGCGGGCCACGGGGACGTCGGTGATGGTCATGTCTTGAATGGTGGCCGCCGGCGGTGAGGGCGGAGTTGGTGCTTGCTATGCGGCGGCTGTGAATCCCGGCGACGGCGGACGCGCGACCCGCGGGCTGTCCACCATCAGCAACACCACAGCGGCCAGCACGACCACCGCGGCCGAACCCAGGAACGTGGCCATGATGCCGAAGATGTCGATCGCCTCGCCCAGCGCGACAGCGCCCAGCGCAGCGGTGGCGGTGACCAGAACGAAGAACAGGCCCATCGCCCGACCGCGGACGGTATCGGGTACGTCGAGCGCCACGGTGGATTGACCGCCGACGAACACGAACTCCCAGCCGAAGCCGACGAGCGCCGCGCCCGCCAGCGCGGTGGGAAGTCCGCCGAAGTGCGCCAGCGCCAGTCCGATCATGCCGGCCGCGGCGAGGAACAAGCCGGCGATCATCAGCCGCCGCCGGTGGTCTCCGAAGGCGCTGGTCCTGCCAATGATCGGATTGGCCAACACCGCACCCACCCCGATCGCACCGATCAACAGGCCAAGGGCTGAGGCCGTCATGCCTCGCTCATCGACCACCGTCGGCATCAACTGCTCGATCGGGGCGATGAAGGTGAAGAACACCGCGACTCCGATGGCGGTGAGTCGGATGACCCGTCGTAGGCCGCTCTCGCTCATCGTTCGGCGCGCATCCCTGATCCCGTCGCGCACTCCACCCGAGCGTCCCGGGCGAGCAGCCTGCGACACGTCGGACTCCAGCGGCGTCGCAGCGAGCACCACGGCGAGCAGCAGATAGGACGCCGCGTTGGCGGCGAACGCTGCACCCCAACCGAGCTGCTCCACCGTGAATCCACCGGCGATCGCGCCGCCGAGCCGGGTCAGATTGAACATCATCGACGACAGCGCGAGGGCGGACTGCCGGCACTCCACTGGGACGGTGTAGGGCGTCATCAGGGTGATGACCGGTTGGTTGAGGCTGAACGGAATCGCACCGACGAACACCAGTGCGTAGAAACTCCACAGCGACAACTCACCGGTCCGATCCAGCACCGCCATTGCGGCGACGGGCAGGGCCTGCAGCAGGCACAGCACCACCGCCAGCCGTCGTGGGTCGAATCGGTCGACGAGCGCACCGCCGAGCGGGCCACCGACCATGGCGGGGCCCAGCGCCAACGCTGACAGCACACCGACGGAGGTTGCGTTCCCGGTGAGGTGGAAGACGTACCAGGTCGCGGCGACGAGCTGCATGTAGGAGCCGGCGGCCGATACGGCCTTGGCGAAGAACACCCGTCGAAAAGCCGGGAACGACCAGATACTTCGCACGTGGCCGGCATTCACCGGATGAGCCTAGTTCAGCTGACGGCGCCGGCTGTGGATTCTGCGGAGAGATCGTAGACGGTGACCCCGGCTATGCGCCGCGACGGGAAGTGCTCCGCCACCCAATGCTGGATCTGCTCGGCGGCATCGCTGCCCGACCGGGTGCCGAACATCGATCCGGGCAGGGCGCTGCGCACGAACCAGTGGATGCGGTGCCGGGCAACGTAATCCTGGAACTGCTGGAGGGTTGGCGCCGGGTCAGTGCCGTTGAAGCCACCCACCGCCATCACCGGCAGGCCGGTGGCGAGTTGGTAGCCGGCGGCGTTGCTCGATCCGACAACCGCTGCGGCCCAGGTATATTCGCCGGATCTATCCTGCAAGGCCGCCTTCAGCGCGGGTCCGGGCTGCGGCGCGGCGAACATCCCTCCCGGTGGGCCACCGGCACCATCGGACGGCCCGACCGTGGGCATCGCCCCGGCGTGCGGTGAGGCGACGGTGGCCAGCGTAAACGCGGCCGGAGCGGCCAATCCGACCAGCAGCGCGAGCACGGCGACCGCGGTGGCAACCCTTCGGGGTAGGCGCCCCACGACCGTCAGCAGAACCACGCAGGCAATCCCGGCCACCACGATGGACAGCGCGAGCCAGGACATCCATCCCGAATCTCGTTGCAGCAGAAGATATCCAAGCGTCACGGTGATGGCGGCCATGCCGGCCAGCGTGACGGCGGCCCGGCTGTCGCCGCGGCGCCGCCACAACAACGTCGTGCCGATCGCCAGGACTGCCGCGATCGCCGGGGCCAGCGCCACGGTGTAATACGGATGCAGAATGCCGTTGGCGTAGCTGAACACCACAGCGGTGACCGCCAGCCATCCACCCCACAGCAGCAGGGCGGCCCGGGTCACGTCGGTGCGGGGTGCCCGTCGAGTGATCCATAGACCCGCGACGACCGCGATCACCGCCGCCGGCAGCAGCCAGGCGATATGAGTGCCCATCTGCGCGCCGAACAGCCGCGCCCACCCGACATCCTGGTTGAGGTTGCCCAGCCCACCCGTCTCGTTGCCGGTCAGCCGTCCTAAACCGTTGTAGCCCAACGCCAATTCCACGATGGAGTTGTGCTGCGAACCCCCGATGTAGGGTCGTGCGCCCGCCGGCCACAGGGCGACCAGCAGCAGATACCAACCGGCCGAGACGACCAGCGCCGCTGCGGCTGTCAGCAGCCGCCGCAGCCTGACCCGCAGCGGCAGGTCGGCGGCGAGCAGGAACACCCCTGCCAAGCCGGGAAGCACCAGGAAGGCCTGCAGCATCTTGGCCAGGAACCCGATCCCGACCGCGACCCCGGCCAGCGGTAACCACCACCAGGCGGCCTCACGGTCCAGTGCCCGCTGGGTCGCATAGGCGGCGACCACCAGTGTGAGCACCAGCAGCGCGTCGGGGTTGTTGAACCGGAACATCAGCGCGGCGGCCGGGGTCAGCGCCAGGATCGCCCCGGCGAGCAGACCCGCGTTCGGCCCGCTGACCCGCCGCACCGCCGCGTAGAGCACGGCGACGGCGGCCACCCCGGCCAGGGCCTGCGGCACCAGGATGCTCCACGGGTTGACACCGAACAGCCGCGCCGACAATCCGCTCACCCACAGCGCGGCGGGCGGCTTGTCGACGGTGATCGCGTTTCCCGCGTCGCTCGAACCGAATAGCCATGCCGTCCAGTTGGTAGCGCCGGCCTGCGCCGCGGCGGAGTAGAACGCGTTGGCCCACCCGCTGGCCCCCAGATTCCACAGGTAGAGCACGGCGGTCGCGACCAGGAGCGCGGCCAGCCACCCGCTGCGGCGGGCGCGGATCACGAGCCGGCCGTGCGGGGCAACCGCACGGTGAACTCGGTGCGGCCGGGCACACTGCGCAGTTCGATGGTGCCGCCGTGGGCGCGCACCACCGCCGAGGCGATCGCCAACCCGAGTCCGGTGGAGCCGCCCTTGCGGGACCGAGACGTATCACCGCGGGCGAACCGCTCGAACACCTCGGACTGCAGTTCGGCCGGGATCCCCGGCCCGTCGTCGACCACCCGCAGCACCGCGGCACCTGGTTCGGCGTGCAACGACAGCGTCACCGAGGTGCCGGCCGCGGTGTGGGTACGAGCGTTGGCCAACAGGTTGGCCACCACCTGGTGCAGCCGGGCGTCATCACCGATGACGTAGAGCGGATCCGGGGGTACCTCGAGGTTCCACCGGTGGTCGGGCCCCGCGGCGTGGGCATCGCTGACGACGTCGGCCGACAGCCGCGCCAGGTCGACCGGTTCGCGTTCCAGCGGCCGTCCGGAATCCAGCCGGGCCAACAGCAAGAGATCCTCGACGAGGTGGGTCATCCGCACGGCTTCGGACTCCACCCGACTCATCGCGTGCGCGACGTCGTCGGGCACCTGGTCCCGTTTGCGTTGCGCCAGTTCGGTATAGCCGCGAATAGCAGCCAGCGGCGTGCGAAGTTCGTGGCTGGCGTCGGCGACGAACTGCCGAACCCGGCTCTCGCTGGCCTGCCGCGTCGACAGCGCGGCCGAGATGTGGTCGAGCATCCGGTTGAGGGCCAAACCGAGCCGGCCGACTTCGGTGTAGGGATTGGCGTCGGGCTCGGGCACTCGCACCGGTAGGGCCACCTCACCCCGGTCCAGAGGCAGGTCCGCCACCTGCCCCGCGGTGGCCGCCACCCGGGTCAGCGGTGCCAGCGCCCGGCGGATGACCAGGATGCCTACGGTGGTGGCCAGCGCCAACGCCGCCGCGGTCACCACGGCGAAGATCAACGCCACCCGCAGCAGCGTGGCGTCCACATTGCGCATGCTCAGCCCGATCACCAACGTGTCACCGGTCACCCTGCTGTGCACCGCGATCACCCGGTAGCGGCCCAGGCCGTCGAGGTCGCGCGTCACCGGCCGGCGCTCACCGCCGGCCTCGGCGAGTTGTGTCTTGGCGATCGGTGAGATCGTCCCCCGGACGCCCCCGCCGGCGAGCACACCGGAGTCCGCCGTGGTTCCGTCGGTGACGACGGCGGCGACCATGCCGATCGGTTGGCCGGGCGCATCCAGGAACTGCGGGCCTGGTCCGGGTCGCGGCCACGGTGGCCGGTCGCCCCGCAATGCCGGCGGCAGCGGAGGAGGCGGGGGTTCGCCGTAGATGACCGACGAACGGTATGCGCTCTCCCGCAGCTGATGGTCGACCTGGCCAACCAGGTACTGGTAGAGCGCGAACACTGTCACTGCGCCGATACCCACGCAGACCGCCGCCAGCAGGAAAACCTGACCGACGAGCAGCCGCGCGCGCAAGGACCAGGTGCTAGCTCGCAGGCTTGAGGACATAGCCTGCGCCGCGCAAGGTGTGGATCATCGGTTCACGCCCGCTGTCGATCTTCTTGCGCAGGTATGAGATGTAGAGCTCGACGATATTGGACCGGCCGCCGAAGTCGTAGCTCCAAACCCGGTCCAGGATCTGGGCTTTGGACAGCACCCGTTTGGGATTGCGCATGAGGAAGCGCAGCAGTTCGAATTCGGTGGAGGTCAGTGAGATCAGTTCGCCGCCCCGGGTCACCTCGTGGCTGTCCTCGTCGAGCACGAGGTCTCCGACGACGATCTGCGCGCCACTGTCCTCGGTGGTGACGCCGGTCCGCCGCAACAGCGCCCGCAACCGCAGCACCACTTCCTCGATGGAGAACGGTTTGGTGACATAGTCGTCACCGCCCGCGGTGAGTCCGGCGATGCGGTCTTCCACGGCGTCCTTGGCGGTCAGCAGAAGCACCGGCAGCTGCGGGTTCTGCTCACGCAGCTTGCGCAACACATCCAGCCCACTCATATCGGGCAGCATCACGTCGAGCACCACCGCGTCCGGGCGGGTGTTGCGGGCCGATGCGATCGCCGACGCGCCGTCGCCGGCGGTGGCAATGTTCCAGCCCTCGTACCGCAACGCCATCGACACCATCTCGGCGAGCACAGCCTCGTCGTCGACGACCAGAACCGTGATCGGATTTCCGTCGGCTCGCCGCATCACCACACGCTCGGCCGCTGAAGAGGTCATGGTCTCCAGTATGGGAGCGGCGATGGGCCGTTCCTATGGCATTGCTATGCGCGGGCTGTGAAATCGCGGCCCTGGGGGCTTGCTGAACCTCACCAACCGCCTTGAGCTGGGCAGACACCTCCGACCAGGGGCGACGCGAGGGCCAGTCAGTGGGATTCACCCAGGTTCGGTGACGACCATCGGCACCATGAGCCAGATCCTCGGACACCGGGCGCGGTGGGCACTTCGGCGGTTGCGCAAGGAGGTACCCGGCGCCGTCACCGCCCCCGGCAGTCACGACGACGCCGAGATCGCCGCGATGTTGTGTGAGCTCGGCATGGCACTGGTAGAAGTCGAGCAGCCGACGCAGGTGGTAGCCGCTCGGCTGATGACGATCGCAAAGCGCTACACGCTCAGCGACGTCCGGGTGGTGGTGCTGCCCCGGGTGCTGTTCATCAGCGTCGGGTCCGCGGGTTCGGGGGTGGACGCCTCCACCCAGTCCACGACCCAGCTCAACCTGGCCGGACGCATCGACGACATCGCCGAGCTGGCCGAGATGGGCGCGATCACCCCGGCCGAGGCGATCGCCGCACTGCGCGAAGCCCGTTCGATGAAGCCCCGGTTCAGCCCGGCGACCACCGTCGCGGGATATGCCATCACCACGGTCGGCTTCGGCATGATCAGCCACCCCGCCTGGTCCGCCCTCTCGGCGTACGCGGTGCTGGGCGCGGCCGTCGGCGTGGTCTTGCTACTGGGCAGACCCCTCCCGTCGCTGTCGGGGATCCTGCCGACGCTGGCCGCGACCGTGGTGACGATCCTGGCCAACGGATTTGTGCACGACACGAACAGCGACGACATGCTGCGCATCATTGGGCCGGCCCTGATCGCCATACTTCCGGGCATCCCGCTGACTCTCGGCGCGATGGAGCTGGCCAGCTCATCGGTGGTCGCCGGCGCCAGCCGCCTGATCTACGGCGTGGTTCAGTTGATGCTGATCGTGTTCGGCGTCAGCCTCGGGCTGCACATCGCCTGGCACACCGTTTCCCCGCATGCGGGACCCACGATGGGGCCGTGGTCGTTCTATGTGGCGATCGTGGTCATCGCCGTCGGCCTGTACGTGCATCTGTCGGCGCCGCACGGTTCCCTGGTCTGGCTGATCGCCGCCGTCGCGGTCGCACTCATCGGGCAGAAGATCGGGGGGCTCTTCCTCTCGTCGGCCCACGCCGGCGCCATCGGCGCATTTCTCGTCGTCCCGTTCTCGACGGTGGCTTCGCGTATCAAGAGTTCGCCGCCGGCGATCGTCATGATGTTGTCGGCGTTCTGGGCCTTGGTACCGAGCGCGCTCAGCTTCGAATCGCTGAGCGAGGCGATCACCGGCGGGCACAACGACATTCACGTGCTCAGTGTCAGCGTCGCGGCCATCTTCTCGATAGCGCTGGGAACGCTCATCGGATGGAGCGTCTTCCACCCCGGGCAACGCCGGCCCAACGCACAGACCGCACCGATCGCTCGCACAGCGGACGCCCAGGTTCACCGCCCACGGTGGGTGCCATGAGCACTGAAACTCAACCGGTGTGGGGCGCCTCCCCGGACCAACCGCCGACGTGGTCGAACCGCACGACGTTGGCCGCGGTCGGGATAGCCGCCGCGCTGGCGGTCGTGGGCGGCGTCGTGGTCTACGCCGCCACCGGCGGTGGCCATGACGACGGCGGGCACATGGGCGGCCCGCCCGGCTGGGGCGGGCCCGGCGGATTCGAGCGCACCGTCCACGGTGAGAACGTCGTCTCCGACGGCGAG
The DNA here is from genome assembly GCF_004745805.1 of Mycolicibacterium sp. CH28. GTDB lineage: Bacteria > Actinomycetota > Actinomycetes > Mycobacteriales > Mycobacteriaceae > Mycobacterium. Next base: position 163,165 of record NZ_SRLQ01000002.1, read on the forward strand.
GGCGGATTCACCACCGAGCTGACTCAGATCGGCGACGTCAGCGCCGCCTCGGCCACGTCGATCACCGTCCGCAGCGACGACGGTTACAGCCGGACCTACGTGGTCGATACCAACACCCGCAAACCCCCCGAAGCCCCGCACAACGGTGATCGGGTGTCGGTGCGGGCCACCGAGGTCAACGGCGCGGCGACGGCCACGGCGGTAATGCCGGCCCAATAGGGGTTTGCGTTCCTACAATTCCTCCGATGAGCTTCTTCGAGGTCATCGAGACGGTGGGCAAGGCGATCGACGCGGTCGGAGTCGCGGTGATCGCCCTCGGCGTGCTGCTGTCGGCCGCCGGCGTCATTCGCCGGCTCAAGACCGGTGACGCCTACAAGGCGTTTCGCCAGCAGCTCGGCCGTTCGATTCTGCTGGGCCTGGAGCTTCTGGTCGCCGCCGACATCATCCGCACCGTCGCGGTCACCCCGGATGCCCGCAGCGTGGCCGTGCTGGCCGGGATCGTGCTGATCCGCACCTTCCTCAGTTTCTCGCTGGAGCTGGAGATCACCGGTTATTGGCCGTGGCAGAAAAACCGCCCACCGCAAGCCAGTCCGGCCGGTTCGCAATGATGCGGGTATGAACGAAATGCGACGGACCCGGCGCAAGCGGATCTTCGACGCGGTGCGCAAGACGCCCCCCGAGCCGCTCGGGCCGCCGGACACCCACGACCAGACCGAGGTCGCGGCGATGCTGCGCGAGATCGGGATCGCCCTACTCGTAGTGGAGCAACCAACCCAGCTCGTGACGGCGCGGTTGCTCGAGATCGCCGCGCAATACACCACCGAACCGGTGCGCGTCGTGGTCCTGCCGACCGTGCTGATGATCCAGGTGGGCACCGTCGGCTACGAGGTGGACACCTCCACGACGTACTCCGTGCAGCTGGACATGGCCGGTCGCATCGACGACATCGCCACCCTGGCGTCCGTCGGGGCGATCACCCCCAGCGATGCCATCGAGTCGATCCAGCAGGCGCGCACTATGCGCCCACGGTTCGGCCCCGTCGCCACCACAATCGGATATGCCGTCACCACAGTGGGTTTCGGCATGGTCATCAATCCCACCTGGGCTTCGTTGCCGGGATATTTCTTCCTGGGTTTGATCGTCGGGGCCATCGCGCAACTGGGCCGGCCGTTCCCGTCGCTGAACCCGGTGCTGCCCACCCTGGCGGCGATGGTCACGACGATCCTGGCGACCTGGTTCGTCGCCGACACCGCCAACGACGGCCTGCTGAGGGTGATCGCGCCGGCCCTGGTGGCGATGCTGCCCGGGATGGCGCTGACGATCGGTGCGATGGAGTTGGCCAGCTCCCAACTGATCGGCGGCACCAGCAGGCTGGTGTACGGGATCGCCCAGTTGGCCCTGCTGGTGTTCGGGGTGGCCCTGGGCACGCACGTCGCCGGCGAGGTGAACCCGCAGACCCCCTCGGCGCAGATGGGCTCCTGGTCGTTGTACATCGCGATCGTGGTCGTGGCAGTCGGGCTCTATGTCTATCTCTCCGCGCCCCACGGCTCGATGATCTGGCTGGTTCTGGCCATCGCCGTGGCGCTGGTCGGGCAGGCTATCGCCGGAAAGTTCGTGGCGGCAGCCTATTCCGGATTCATCGGCGCATTCCTGACGGTGCCGTTCGCCATGCTCGCCGCGCGGATCAAGACCTCGCCACCGGCGATCGTGATGATGCTGGCCGCGTTCTGGGCGCTGGTCCCCGGTGCGCTGAGCTTCGAATCGGTGACCCAGGCCGCCACCGGGGGCAATGTCGGCGTGGCCAGCCTTGGCGTCACCGGTGCCGCGATCCTGTCGATCGCGCTGGGCACCGTGATCGGCTGGAGCGTCTTTCGCACCGTCGACAGCCGGTTGCCGTGGCCGAAAGGCCTGGCTCAACCAACCGTACGGTAGGTTCACCGGGGTGGACGACCTGACCTCAGTGGCCGAGTGGATGTCGGAGCAGGGCCTGGGCGAGGGCCCGGTTGAGAACGTCTCCGAGATCACCGGCGGCACCCAGAACGTGATGCTGCGTTTCACCCGCTCAGGCCGCGAATACGTGTTCCGCCGGGGACCACGGCACCTACGGCCGGTGAGCAACAAGGTGATCCTGCGGGAGACCCGGGTGCTGCACGCGTTGGCCGACACCGACGTCCCGCATCCCCGGCTGATCGCGGTGTGCGAGAACACCGGGGTGCTCGGCGACGCGGTGTTCTATCTGATGGAGCCGGTCGATGGCTTCAACGCCGGCGCGACGTTGCCGCCGCTGCACGCCGGTGACGCGGGCATCCGACACGAGATGGGACTGTCGATGGCCGACGCGGTGGCCAAGCTCGGCGCCGTCGACCATGTCGCGGTCGGCCTATCCGAGTTCGGCAAGCCGGAAGGATTCCTGGAACGCCAAGTCCCACGCTGGATTTCCGAACTCGAGTCCTACAGCGCATTCGACAACTACCCGGGACCCGACATCGGTGACGTCGACGCGGTAGCGCGCTGGCTGCAGCAGAACCTGCCCACCGACTGGCAGCCGGGGATCATGCACGGCGACTACCACGCCGCCAACGTGATGTTCTCCCCCACCGGTCCGGAGGTGGTGGCGATCGTCGACTGGGAGATGTGCACCATCGGCGACCCGCTGCTCGACCTCGGGTGGATGCTGGCGACTTGGTACCTGCCCGGAAGCGAGTCGGTGCTGACCAATGTCCTGATGGATGCCGGTGGCCTGGCCACCCCGGACGAGCTGGTGGAGCGCTACGCGCGCAACACCGACCGCGACCTGTCCGCCATCGACTGGTACACCGTGCTGGCCTGTTTCAAGCTCGGCATCATCCTGGAGGGATCGAATGCTCGTGCCACTGCGGGCCTGGTGCCCAAGGAGATTGGCGATCGACTACACGTCGCCACAGTTCGCCTTTTCGAGCGAGCTTTGGCATTGATGGAGGGACAACCATGATCGATTTCGAAATCCCCAGCGACCTGGCCGCCCTTCGTGACGAGGTGCGTGCCTTCGTCGTCGACAAGATCGTTCCCTACGAACGTGATCCACGTCTGACCCGCCACGGCCCCAACGAGGAACTGCGCACCGAACTCGTCGGCCTGGCCAGGGACGCCGGCCTGCTGACGTTCCAGGCGCCGCGCAAGTTCGGCGGCCGCGAGCCGTCGCACCGCGAACAGGCGGTGCTCTTCGAAGCGGCCGGCTGGTCGACACTTGGTCCGGTGGCGCTGAACTGTGCGGCCCCCGACGAGGGCAACATGTACGTGCTGGCCAAGATCGCCAACGACGAGCAGGTGGAGAAGTTCCTGATTCCCGTCATCGACGGCCGGCAACGATCGGTGTTCGCGATGACCGAACCGGGCGGTGCCGGATCGGATCCGAATCAGCTTGCCACTGAGGCGGTTTTCGACGGCAGCGACTATCTGATCAACGGACGCAAGTGGCTGATCACCGGAGCCAACGGTGCCCGTACCTGGATCATCATGGCGCGCGTGGCACCGAATTCACATGGCGCGGACGGCCCGACGTTGTTCCTGTGCGACGGCCAGACCCCGGGGATCGATCTCGAACGGGTAATGAACACCATGGACCGCAACTACGTCGAGGGCCACGGTGTCGTCCAATTCGACAACCTGCGGCTGCCCGCCTCGGCGGTACTCGGTGAAGTGGGCCAGGCACTGCGCTACGCCCAGTTGCGGCTGACGCCCGCCCGGTTGACACATTGCATGCGATGGTTGGGCGCAGCGTCCCGGGCCCACTCGATCGCGATCGAGCACGCCCGCACCCGCACCGGGTTCGGCAAGCCACTCGGCGAGCACCAAGGCGTGAGTTTCATGTTGGCCGACAACGAAATCGCGCTGCAACAGTGCCGGCTCGCCATCTGGTGGGCGTGCTGGACGCTGGACACCGGCGCCAAGGGCCGCCACGAGAGTTCGATGGTGAAGGCCTACGTCTCCGAAGAACTGTTCAAGGTGGCCGATCGCTGCGTGCAGATCCTGGGCGGCATGGGCATTTCCGACGAGACTCCGGTTGGCATGATCTTCTCCGACATGCGCGCCTTTCGGCTGTACGACGGTCCGACGGAGGTGCACAAGTATGCGATCGGACGCCAGGTGCTGAGGAGCGCGCTGTGAGCGTTCTGGATTCCTTCCGGCTCGACGACAAGGTCGTCGTCGTCACCGGCGCCTCGTCCGGCTTGGGTGTGTCGTTCGCCCGGGCCTTCGCCGAGGCCGGCGCCCACCTGGTGCTCGGTGCGCGGCGGGTGGATCAGCTGGCGCGCACAGCGGCCCTCGTCGAGGAGACCGGCCGCAGGGTCCACACCCACAAGACCGACGTCGCCGACCCCGACCAGTGCCAGCAGCTGGTCGAGTCGGCGATCAACGAGTTCGGCCGGGTCGACGTGCTGATCAACAACGCCGGGATCGGCACGGCCGTGCCCGCCACACGCGAGACTCCCGACCAATTCCGCAAAGTCATCGACGTCAACCTCAACGGCTCGTACTGGATGGCGCAGGCGTGTGGGCGGGTGATGCAGCCGGGCAGCTCGATCATCAACATCTCCAGCGTCCTGGGCATCACCACCGGCGGGTTGCCGCAAGCCGCGTACAGCGCGTCCAAAGCCGGTGTGATCGGGCTGACCCGCGACCTTGCGCAGCAGTGGGGCCCGCGCAAAGGGATTCGCGTCAACGCGCTGGCACCGGGTTTTTTCAAGAGCGAGATGACCGACGAATACCAGCCCGGCTATCTGGACAGCCAACTGCCGCGGATCATGGTGGGCCGCATGGGCGATCCCGCCGAGCTGGCGGCGACGGCGGTATGGCTGGCATCACCGGCAGCGGGATATGTCACAGGACAGACAATTGCCGTCGACGGCGGTCTGACCATCACCTGACGGTAACGATCTGACGTCGATTCGACACCTCTAAGACGAATCACACCAGGGCGACATCCCCCTCTAAGGGAAGCGTGGAACTCTCGAATGCAGGAGGGTCCCCGAGCCGAGAGGGTGGCGTCCCATGTGGATGGACCTGTACGTGACGATTGCGCTGGTTGTCGCAGTCGTCGCATGGCTCGTCAGCAGGCGGTTCCAGTCCTACGATCCGCCCAGCGACCTAGTGCGTGGGTTCTTTGCGGGCCTAGCCGGTGCGTTGTGGCCACTCGTGATCGTCGGCGCCGCCCAGGTGCTGGCTGTCCGGTTCGTTGCGCGGCGGCTGAGTCCCGACAACACCCACCGGCTGGATCTCAACGAGTTCGCCGCAAGGCAGGACCTCAGCCTGCGCTCCTGATCTCGGTGCCGTAGCGCGACCCGTCTTCACACTGAGACCAGCTGTTCACCGCTAGTTTCCCATCCACTCAAACGTTCTCGGCGACTATGATCGCCAAGCAAACGAGGGGAGTCGACGCGGTGAGGATCCATCCACAGATTGCGGCAGCGGGGTTGACGCTCGCGGCGATGATCGGTATCGCTCTCTCAGTCGCGTCACCGGCCTTCGCAGACGACTCGGGCGGCCTGGTGTGGCCGGACCCCACCGAGCCGTACTACTGGGACGCCAACGAGAACGCTGGAGGCACCGGTCCCGCCCCCCTGCCTACCGACGATCTCTATTGGAAGGAAGGCCAGGACGCCGGCGGAACGGGCAATGCGCCGCAGCCGAGCGGTCCCGAATACACCGACGAGGGGTCGAACGCCGGGGCCTATTAGCCCCGGTCCGTTAGGACGACCAGACTAGCTCCGACGCGTTCCGAGACAGGTCGCCGCGAGCGCGGCGCTCGACGAGTAGGGGAATGAACTCGCGGACTCGACTTCCCGTGAAGCGCTCGTAGGCACTGTCTACCGCACGGGTGACGTCGTCGTGAGGCAGGTCCGGGTGGGCCGTGCACAGCCGATCAACAACTTGTTCGATCATTATCGCTTCACTGACTGGTCCCACCAGTCAAGCGTCAGGCCGGCCAGGGATTTCGTCAACCGGACGTTCGTCACGTCCGGGAAAGTCACATGTGTGCGCCCGAAGGGATTCGAACCCCTAACCTTCTGATCCGTAGTCAGATGCTCTATCCGTTGAGCTACGGGCGCCTTCATCTTCAGTTGTTCGTGGCTGACGAATCAGCCGCGGCGGAGGCGAGAGGATTTGAACCTCCGGTCCCCTGTAAGGGGGACAACTCATTAGCAGTGAGTCCCATTCGGCCGCTCTGGCACGCCTCCTGAACTACCTGAGCGTACCGGAGCCTGATCAAAGCCCCGGAACCGCCGATCCGACAGAGTACACAGCCGCCACACGTGATGGCAAAGCGGTCCCTCCCGGCCCCTAGACTGGGACAGGTGACCGCCCGCCTGCGTCCCGAACTGGCTGATCTGCCGGCCTACACGCCGGGCAAGACCGTGCCGGGCGCCATCAAGCTGGCCAGCAACGAGACAGTGCACGGCCCATTGCCCAGCGTCCGCGCGGCGATCGCCGCGGCGGCCGAGACGATCAACCGCTACCCCGACAACGGCTACGTGGAGCTCAGGGAGCAACTGGCCAAGCATGTGAGCAAGGACGGGCCGTTCGCACCCGAGCACATCGCGGTGGGCTGCGGATCGGTGAGCCTGTGCCAGCAGCTCATCCAGATCACCTCCGGCGTGGGCGACGAGGTGGTGTTCGGCTGGCGCAGCTTCGAGGTGTACCCGCTGCAGGTGCGGGTGGCCGGCGCGACCCCGGTTCAGGTGCCGCTGCGCGACCACACCTTCGACCTGGACGCCATGCTGGCCGCGATCACCGACCGCACCCGGCTGATCTTCGTCTGCAACCCCAACAATCCGACCTCCACCGTCGTCGACCCCGACGAACTGGCCCGGTTCGTGGCCGCCGTGCCGTCGGACATCCTCATCGCCATCGACGAGGCCTACGTCGAGTACATCCGCGACGGCCTGGTGCCCGACAGTCTCGGGCTCGTCCGCAACCATCCCAATGTGGTTGTGTTGCGCACCTTCTCCAAGGCGTACGGGCTGGCCGGCCTGCGGGTGGGCTACGCGGTCGGCGACCCCGATGTGATCACCGCGCTGGGCAAGGTCTACGTGCCGTTCACCGCAACCACTGTCTCGCAGGCCGCGGCCATCGCGTCGGTGCAGGCCGCCGACGAACTGCTGGCTCGCACCGACGCGGTAGTGGCCGAGCGGCGCCGGGTGTGCGCCGCCCTGTCCGAGCTGGGCTACACCTTCCCGCCGCCGCAGGCGAACTTCGTGTGGTTCCCGCTGGCCGAACGCACCCTGGACTTCGTCGAACAGGCCGCCAACGCGCGCGTGCTGGTGCGCCCCTACGGCACCGACGGGGTGCGGGTGACGATCGGCGCACCCGAGGAGAACGACGCGTTCCTGGCGTTCGCCAAGGCGTGGATTACGACGAGCTGACGGGCACTCGGCCGGTGAACGCCACCAGCCGATCAAGCTTGGATGCGTGCCCGGCCAGCTCCACCGGATCGTCGAAGCCCGCCCTGACCCGCCCCTCCGGGGTGATGATCTGACGCGCCAAGCCTGTCACGTACTCCGTCAGCGAATCCGGGGCCTCGATCGGCCGGCCGATCGCAGCTGCGTAATCCCAAGCGTGAACCAGGAATTCGAGCGGAAGGATGCCGGCCATCATCGCCGCGGGCGCCTCCCCCGAGCCCCAGGGAACGGAGCCGTCCAGGCCGCGGCGATGCCAGGCGTCCAGCGCCGGGCGGGCGGCGGCGATGATCTGGCGTTCGACCGAGTCCGCGGTGTTGCGCTCGGGAAACTGTGCGCCGGCCGCACCGCCCAGCATGGTGATCGAGTTCAACAGGTGATCGGTAAGTCCGGCGACATCGAACTCCCGGCATGGGGTCGGCTTGGCCAGGTCGGCGCTGGCGATGCCGTGGATTACCTCCTGCAGCACCTGCAGCGCCGCCTCGGCGCTGGACAGTTCGTCGGTCATGACCCCACCGTACGACCGGTCACCGACAGCGCGGCTTCCTCGGCGCCGATCCGCAGGACGCCCTCGACCAACGTCTCGACGTCCCGCGCACGCGTGCGGTGATTCACGATGGCCGCCCGGATCGCCGGCCCACCGTCGAGGAACGTCAGCGACGGCGCCACCTGCCCCTCCAGATGCAATCGCTCGACGATACGAGCGGTGTCGGCCGCCGGGTCGGCGTAGGAGAAGCACACGACGTTGAGCGTGACCGGCGCCCGCAGGGTCAGCGCCGGCTCGGCATCGATTCGGTCGCCGAGCGACTTGGCCAGGGCGGTGGTCGTCGTAACGACGTCCGCCAGCTGATCGAGCCCGTAGGTTTTCAGCGTCAGCCAGGTCTTGAAGGCCCGGAAGCCACGGGAGAGATCTGGTCCGAGATCACACGGCCACCACTGACCCCCGGCCAGGCCCTCACCCGCGCGGCTGAGGTAGGCCGCCTCCGAGGCGAACGCCGCCCGTAGCCACTGACCGTCGGCGACCAGCAAGAACCCCGCGTCATAGGGGACTTGCGGCCATTTGTGAAAGTCGAAGGCAATGCTGTCGGCACGCTCGATGCCGGAGAAGAGCGACTTCAGTTCCGGCGCAAGGATTCCGAATGCCCCGAGTGCCCCGTCGACGTGGTAGTGCAAGCCGAATTCGGTAGCGATTTCAGCCAGACCGGCCAGATCGTCGATGCTGCCGGTGTTCACCGTTCCGGCGCTGCCGACCAGAAGGAACGGCAGGTGCCCGGCGGTGCGGTCGGCGACGATCGCGTCCCGCACTGCCTCGAGATCGATGCGTCGCCGGTCGTCGGTGGCAATCGGCCGAAGTTGATCCGACCCGATGCCGGCGATGTCGAGCGCACGCGGAACGCAGGCGTGCGCCTCCCGGCTGGCGTACGCGCAGAGACGGCGGTCGGCCGGCAACCCGTCCCGCCGCACATCCCGCCCGAGCGCCCGGGTGCGGGCCGCCACCACCGCGACAAGAGTCGCCTGACTGGTGCCGGTGAAGAACAGGCCGTCGGCCGTCGGCGGAAACCCGAAGATGTCGCGTACCCACCTGCCCACTTGCCGCTCGACGTCGAGAGGCACATGATCACGGCCGCCGAGGTTCGAATTCAGCCCGGCCGCCACCATGTCGCCGAGCATGCCGACGACGGTTCCACCGCCCTGCACCCAACCCATGAATCCGGGATGACCGTTACCGCTGCCGTAGGGCAGGATCTTGTCGCGCACCTCGGTCTCCACCTCGGCAAGCGGGGTGGGCGCCCACGGTAGTGGTGCGTCGAAGCCTGCCCGCACTTCCGGTGGAGCCGGCTGCCACAGGGGGCGATCGGCTAGGCCAGCCATGTGGTCGAGGACGTCATCGAGCATCCGGTGCGCGTCGGAGCGCAGGTCCTGCCAGTCGGCCGGGTCGAGCCCGACGCCGGCGACAGGTTGATTGCTGGATTGTGTCGACACCGATCGGCTCCTATCTCAGCGCAATGGTGGGGAGCGTAATCGCACAAGAGCGTTCACGGGTATCGGGCCGCACACCGAAGCCGGCATTCCGACCACCGCGCGACCGCTCGGCGGTTTGGGCCCGGCAGGGTTGAAATGCGAACGAAACAAGCCGGTTTCGCGGCGCGGGCGCATCCTGCAGATTCGACCGCCGCGCGCGAATGCCTGTCGGACAAGACCACCCGCGGCGCGCCGAAACACCCTTCCGACAAGGAACTTCCATTGCCGGACCCGACGGCATCTCGATCACCCTACTGGCACCACCCACCGGGGTAGCGGCCGTAAGCTTATGGCCTGCTTGGTATCTGGGACTGCAGAATAGACGGCACCGGCGACCCGGCCGGTATGGCCACCGAGGTGAATTACCGCGCGGCAGAGCCGCTGGTGATCACGGCCCGCCGTGTCGATCACCCGCTGCGGGCCGCCGACGAGCGCGAGGCACACCTCGAAGGCCTGGCGGTACCCGGCCACCGCCTGCTGAGAGGTCGGTGCGACGCGGAAGCCGGCAGGGAATGAGCGACCGCACCAAGAGTTCACCCGAGGGGTTTCGATCACGCTGATCCGAATTTCCCGCAGGTGGACCGGACACGAAACCATGTTCTCCGAACTGACTTTGGGGTGGCGGTTCGGAAGTCGACGGCATCGCCGAACTCGCCTATCACGTACCTGTTAGGCTTGGCGCCCAAGAGGACCCGGCGGTCCCTGCCCGAAGGACGCGAGGCCAGCCAGGCCTGGCGTTACATCATTGGAGAAGGTTCATGAGTATCGCCGATGACATCACCCAGCTGACCGGTAAGACGCCCTTGGTGCGGTTGCGGCGGGTAACCGACGGAGCGGTGGCCGAGGTGGTGGCCAAGCTGGAGTCCTTCAACCCGGCGGGCAGCGTCAAGGACCGCATCGGCGTGGCGATGCTCGACGCCGCCGAGCAGGCCGGCCTGATCAAGCCGGACACCATCATCGTGGAACCGACTAGCGGCAACACCGGCATCGCACTGGCCATGGTCTGCGCAGCCCGCGGTTACCGATGTGTGCTCACCATGCCCGAGACGATGAGCATCGAGCGCCGAATGCTGCTGCGCGCCTATGGCGCCGAACTTATCCTGACGCCCGGCGCCGAGGGCATGTCCGGCGCGATCGCCAAGGCCGAGGAACTGGCCAAGGCCGACGAGCGGTACTTCGTGCCGCAACAGTTCGAAAACCCCGCGAACCCCGCCATCCACCGCGCCACCACCGCTGAGGAGGTGTGGCAGGACACTGACGGGAAGGTCGACATCTTTGTCGCCGGCGTGGGCACCGGGGGCACCATCTCCGGGGTAGCCGAAGTCCTCAAGGAGCGGAAGCCCTCAGCACAGGTCATTGCGGTGGAGCCGGCGGCGTCCCCGGTCTTGTCCGGGGGCAAGAAGGGACCCCACCCGATCCAGGGCATCGGCGCGGGCTTCGTCCCGTCCATCCTCGAGACGGAGCTGATCGACGAGATCATCCAGGTCGGCAACGAGGAGTCCTTCGACATGGCTCGGCGGCTCGCTCGCGAAGAGGGCTTGCTGGTCGGTATCTCTTCCGGCGCGGCTACCTGGGCGGCGCTTCAGGTCGCTCGCAGGCCCGAGAACGCCGGCAAACTGATCGTCGTCGTCTTCCCGAGTTTCGGTGAGCGGTATCTCAGCACGGCGCTGTTCGCCGACTTGGCCGACTGAGCCATGCTACGAAGCATTCTTCGCGACGTGCAGTCGGTTAAGAAGCGCGATCCGGCCGCCCGCTCGACGTTGGAGATAGTCCTGTGTTACCCCGGTCTGCACGCGGTCTGGGGTCACCGTGTCACCAATTGGCTGTGGCATCACAACGCCAAACTGGCCGCCCGAGCGCTCGCCGAAGGTGTCCGCAAACTGACCGGCGTTGAGATCCATCCCGCAGCCGTCCTCGGTGACGGGGTCTTCATCGACCATGCCACTGGCGTGGTCATCGGAGAAACCGCGGAGATCGGTAATGACGTCACGATCTATCAAGGCGTCACCCTCGGCGGAACCAATCTCGACAAGGTTAAGCGCCACCCGACGATCGGTGCCGGCGTGATCATCGGCGCAGGCGCAAAGGTGTTGGGTGCCATAACCATTGGCGAAGGCAGTCGAATCGGCGCCAACTCCGTCGTGGTCAAGTCGGTGCCGCCCGGATCTGTCGTCGTCGGGGTCCCCGGCCAGATCATCGGTCGGCCCGCCGGAACCCAGACCGAGACCGATCAGGCAAACTTCCCCGACCCACTTGGGCTCAGCCTGCACTCCCTGCTCAACCGGGTGAGCAAGCTGGAGGCGTTGGCCGAGTCCCCGCGTTCGGAACGAGTGATCCGGCCCCCGGAGGCCGGCGTTTGGTACGGGGAAGACTTCTCCATCTGAGCGGCAGCCGCACTCCGGAGGCACTTCGGCGCATAGTGCGCATAACCACCTTGACCATGGCCGATACTGGCTGGCGTAGTGACCCGCGCCTATGCGCGCGAGGGCCGATGCTGTGAAGATTCAGCGAGATCTGACAGAGCGGGGGCGACACGGTGACCAACGCGGAAGACAGCGCCGCCGCCGACAGGGACGACCCGCGCTGGTTACCACCGAAGCCCAAGCGTGACCGCTCGCTGATCATCGCCGGCGCGGTGGTCGCGGCCGGGTTGGTCGTCGGCCTGGTGTTCTCCCTGTTCGGTGGATCGAACGCGATCCTGCGCGGCGACGACGCCAGCGTGGTCACCATCGGCACCACGGAGGGCAGCGCCGACTACTGGCCGATCCTGCAGCGGCTAGCCGCCGAACGGGGCATCAAGATCAAGGTCGTCAACTTCGCCGATTACTCGCAGCCCAATCCCGCACTGGCTCAGGGACAGACCGATCTGAACTTGTTCCAGCACCTGCAGTTCCTTGCCAGCTACAACGTCGCCGCCGACCAGACGCTGACCCCGATCGGCTCGACGGTCGTGGTCCCGCTGGGCCTGTACTCCACGCGATATACCTCGGTCGGCCAGATTCCGGTCGGCGCTGAGGTCGCGATCCCCAGCGATCCGACCAACCAGGCCAGAGCACTACTGGTGTTGCAGCAGGCCGGTTTGGTGAAGCTGCGCGGCGGCGGAAACACCCAATCCACCCCGGCAGACGTCGCGGCCGCGGGGACTCGAGTCAAAGTGGTGCCCATCAGCGCCCAACAGACGGTGACATCATTGCCGTCGGTTGCCGCCGCCGTCATCAACAACGGCTTCGCCTTGGACGCCAACATCGATCCGTCCGCGGCGATCTACAACGACGACCCGAACAGCCCCGCCGCCGAGCCCTACATCAATGCCTTCGTCGCGCGTGAGCAGGACAAGGACAACCCGACCTACCAGGAGATCGTCAAGCTCTACCACGATCCGGAGGTGACCAAGGCCGTGGTGGACGCCTCCAAGGGCACCGCCGTCATCGTCGACCGCCCCGCAGCGGATCTGCAACGCATCACCCGCGACCTCGAGAACCAGATCCGTCAGAAGTGACCGGCCCGGCACCAAGGAGATCAGATGGCTCCGATCGTTGAGTTCGTCAACCTCACCAAGACGTATCCCGTCGAGGGCTCCAAGGACACCTTCGACGCGATCTCGGCGATCAGCCTGACCGTCGAGGCCGGCAGCATCTACGCGATCATCGGTGGCTCGGGTGCGGGCAAGAGCACCCTCGTCCGCACGATCAACGCCCTCGAACGTCCCACCTCCGGGCAGGTGATCATCGAAGGCACCGACATCACGACGTTGAGCGCCAAGCAGATCCGGGAGCTGCGGACCCGCATCGGCATGGTCTTCCAACAGTTCAACCTCCTCAACTCCCGCACCGTCTACGGCAACATCGCGTTCGCGCTGGAGTCGGCCGGCGTCGCCAAGGACCAGCACCGCGACCGCATCGCCGAACTGCTGCACTTCGTGGGACTGGCCGAGAAGGCATGGGCCTACCCGCGGCAGCTCTCGGGCGGCCAGAAGCAGCGAGTGGGCATCGCCAGGGCGCTGGCCGCCAACCCCAAGATCCTGCTGGCCGACGAGGCCACGTCCGCGCTCGACCCACAGACCACCAATGACGTACTGCGCCTTCTCAAACGCGTCAATTCCGAATTCGGGATCACCGTCATCGTGATCACCCACGAGATGGACGTGGTGCGCAAGATCGCCGACCGGGTCGCCGTGCTGGACCGGGGCACCCTGGTCGAGGAAGGCGACGTCTACAGCATCTTCTCCGCGCCGCAGGCCGACCTGACCACCGCGATCGTGTCGAACTCTCTGCACGACAAGCCCTCTGCCACCGACACTGCCGAGCTGGCGAAGCGATACCCGGGGCGGCTCGTCGCGATCACCGTCGCCGACCAGGACCGGGTCGGCGCGATCCTCGCTGATGCCGTGCGTGCGACCGACGTCGGCTTCGAATTCGTCTATGGCGGAATCTCGGCGCTACAGGGCAAATCCGTCGGCAACATCACGCTGGCGCTGACCGGTTCGGATTCCGCCGTCGACCACGTCGTCACACAACTGCGTTCACACACCACGGTGCAGGAGTTGGGATGAACATCAACTGGGACGTGCTGAAGCCGATCTTCGTCCAGTCCATCTGGGAGACCCTCCAGATGGTGATCACCACCCTGGTGGTGGGCGGATTCTTCGGACTGATCCTGGGCGTGCTGCTCTACACCTCCCGGACGGGCGGGGTGCTGGAGAACAAGTGGATCTACAACATCCTCAACGTGGTCGTGAACTTCGTCCGGCCGATCCCCTTCATCATCTTCATCGTCGCGATCGGACCGCTGACACTCTCGGCGGTGGGCACCACCATCGGCACCAAGGCGGCGATCTTCGCTCTGATCATCGCCGCCTCGTTCGGCATCTCTCGGATCGTCGAACAGAACCTGATCTCGATCGACCCCGGCGTGGTGGAGGCCGCACAGGCCATGGGGGCCAGCCCATTCCGGATCATCACCCGCGTGCTGTTGCCGGAGGCGCTAGGCCCCCTGATCCTGGGCTACACCTTCGTGTTCATCTCGGTGGTGGACATGACCGCGGTCGCCGGATCGGTGGGCGGCGGTGGGCTGGGTAACTTCGCGATCGTCTATGGCTACCAGAGATTCAACTGGTGGGTGACGTGGCTGGCGGTGCTGACCATCATCGTGCTCGTTCAGGCAGCGCAGTTCTTCGGGAACTGGTTGTCGAACAAAGCACTTCGCCGCTGACCGGCCTCAGCCGGCGGAGACCGGCTCGGCAGCAACCGGCGGATGGCTACCGCCCGCGGCAAGGGTTCTGACCAGCGGGATCAATAGGGGCCGGGCAGCCGCCTATCCCAGTGCCGCGACGACGCGCTGCGTGAATTCCGCTGTGCCGCAATCTCCGCCGAGATCAGCGGTACGCGTTCCCGCACCCAAGGTTTTGCTGATCGCGGCGTCGACGAGCTCGGCTGCCCGCTCCAGCGAGCGATCCTGCCGGGCGTCGGCCAGCCATCGCAGCAGCATGGCCGACGATCGCATCATCGCCACCGGGTTGGCGGTGTCGGTTCCGGCGATATCGGGCGCCGCGCCGTGCACCGCCTGCGCCATGGCCTTGGTTTCCGAGACGTTGATCGACGGCGCCAGCCCCAGCGAACCCGCCAGTTGGGCGGTCAGGTCGGACAGGATGTCGCCGAACATGTTCTCGGCCACGATCACGTCGAAATCGCTGGAATGACTGATGAGCCGGGCAGCCAGCGCGTCGACGTGCGCGGAGCGGACGACCACCTCCGGGTACTGCTCGGCCACCGCCAGGCACGAGTCGCGGAACAGGCCCGTCGTCTTGGCCAGGACATTGGCCTTGTGCACGATCGTCAGGTGGCGGCGACGGGTCGACGCGATCCGCAACGCCGTGTGGGCGATGCGCTCGCAGGCCGCGCGGGTGAAGACCGCCACCGCCAGCGCCACGTCGGGAGTCGGCATGAATTCCCCTGCGCCGTCGAACATGTTGCGATCGGCGTAGAACCCCTCGGTGTTCTCCCGCACGATGACCACGTCAAGATCCGGGCATAGCGCCCCGGCGGCGACTGCAGCGGCCGGGCGGATATTGGCGTACATGTCGTAGCGTTTGCGTATTCGCCCACCCGGAGACAGGCCGCCGAACTGAGCTGGGTAGCCGGCATTGTCGTGCGGGCCCAACAGCCAGGCGTCGAATCGATCGAGGGCGAGCAGGGTCTGATCGGGCAGCGGATCTCCGTGCGTTGCGATCGCCCGCTCCCCCATCGGCAGCTCCGTCCACTCGACGTCGGTACCGATCATGTGCAGCGCGGCGGCGGTCACCGCCTGAGCGGCGGAGACAACCTCGGGACCGATGCCGTCGCCGGGCAGTACGGCCAGCTGCAGCAGCGCAGAGTTCATTGGCGGCTTTCCTCCATTCGACGCCCCACAGTCTGGGCGACCTGAGCTTTGACACCAAATCGCCACATCGGACAGTTCTACCGACATAACTGTCCAATCTGGCCATAGGGCTATGGCGAGCGGCATCCCTACGCTGGCGTCAACACCGACGGAAGGAATGAGCGAGATGACAGCGGTCGAGACGGTTATCGGCGGTCCGGGCCTGCGTCAGGAGCGCCGACTCGTCACCGAGGTGCCGGGCCCCCGGTCACGCGAACTGGGCCGGCGCCGCAGCGAGGCACTGCCGACGGGACTGTCCAGCGGCGCGCCGGTGTACGCCGCGGCTGCCGGGGGCGGGGTCATCGTCGACGTGGACGGCAACTCGTTCATCGACCTCGGCAGTGGCATCGCGGTGACCACCGTCGGCAACTCCGCACCCGCCGTCGTCGCGCGCGCCGCCGACCAGCTAGCTCGCTTCACCCACACCTGTTTCCTGGCCACCCCGTACGAGGGGTACATCGCGGTGGCCGAGATCCTCAATCGGCTCACTCCCGGAACCCACGAGAAGCGCACGGCGTTGTTCAACACCGGCAGTGAGGCCGTCGAGAACGCCGTGAAGTACGCCCGGGCGGCCACTCAGCGCCCGGCCGTGGTGGTCTTCGACCACGCCTTCCACGGCCGTTCGCTGATGACGATGACGATGACCGCCAAGAACCAGCCCTACAAGCACGGCTTCGGGCCGTTCGCGCCCGAGGTGTATCGCGCGCCGATGGCTTACCCCTACCGGTGGCCGTCGGGGCCCGACAACTGCGCCGCCGAGGCATTCAGTCAATTCGCCCAGCTGATCGACGCGCAGATCGGCGCCGACGCGGTGGCCTGTGTGGTAGTCGAACCCATTCAGGGCGAAGGCGGGTTCATCGTTCCCGCCGACGGATTCTTGCGCTCGGTCGCCGACTTCTGCCGTGAACGCGGCATTCTGGTGGTCGCCGACGAGGTGCAGGCCGGCATCGCCCGCACCGGAACGTGGTTCGCCTGCGAGCACGACGGCCTGGTGCCCGACCTGATCGTCACCGCCAAGGGCCTGGCCGGCGGTATGCCGCTCGCCGCGGTCACCGGTCGCGCCGACGTCATGGACGCCGCCCATCCCGGTGGGATCGGCGGCACCTACAGCGGTAACCCGGTGGCCTGCGCGGCCGCACTCGGCGTCTTCGAGGAGATCGAGAGTCACCGGCTGCTCGATCGCGCGCAAGCGATCGGCGACATCCTGGTGCGGGAACTGCGCGACATCGCTTCTGCCAGTCCGGTTATCGGCGAGATCCGCGGTCGCGGCGCCATGATCGCCGCCGAACTCGTCGTCCCCGGCACCCGCACCCCCAACCGCGACGCCGTTGCAGCAGTGGCCCGCTACTGCCAGGACAACGGTGTGTTGACGCTGACCGCCGGGACATTCGGCAACGTGCTGCGCTTCCTGCCGCCGCTCTCGATCACCGACGATCTGCTCGTCGAGGCCCTCGGCGTCCTGCGCGACGCGTTCGCCACCCTCTGACGAACCCACCGACGTACGAGCAAGGAGTACCCCCAATGACGCTGACCACGCCCACGCCAACCTCCAAGAGCTCTCTGCCGCTGGAGTTGTTCGGTATCGATCGGTTGCTCGATGAGGACGAACGTGACATTGCCGCTACGGTGCGCAAGTTCGTCGAGGCCCGGTTGCGGCCCAATGTCGAGGACTGGTTCGAATCGGCCACCCTGCCCAAGGAATTGGCCAAGGAGTTCGGTGAGCTGGGGGTGCTGGGGATGCACCTACAGGGTTATGGCTGCGCAGGAACCAACGCCGTCAGCTACGGCCTGGCCTGCATGGAACTCGAAGCCGGCGACAGCGGATTCCGCAGCTTCGTCTCCGTCCAAGGCTCCCTGTCGATGTTCTCCATCTACCGCTACGGCTCCGAAGAACAAAAAAACGAGTGGCTGCCCAAGCTGGCCACCGGCGAGGCCATCGGCTGCTTCGGACTCACCGAACCCGACTTCGGCTCCAACCCCGCCGGCATGCGCACCCGCGCACGCCGCGACGGGACTGACTGGGTGCTCAACGGCACCAAAATGTGGATCACCAACGGCAACCTCGCCGACGTCGCCACCGTCTGGGCGCAGACCGACGACGGCGTTCGCGGCTTCCTGGTGCCGACGGACACCCCCGGTTTCACCGCCAACGCCATCCACAAAAAGCTGTCGCTGCGGGCGTCGGTGACCTCCGAGCTGGTGCTCGACAACGTCCGCCTTCCGGCCTCGGCACAACTCCCGCACGCCACCGGCCTGGGCGCGCCGCTGTCGTGTCTGAACGAAGCCCGCTTCGGCATCGTCTTCGGCGCCCTAGGTGCCGCCCGCGACAGCCTCGAGACCGCCATCGCCTACGCCCAATCCCGCGACGTCTTCGACCGACCGCTGTCCAGCTTCCAGCTCACCCAGGAAAAGCTGGCCAACATGACCCTCGAACTCGGCAAGGGCATGCTGCTGGCCATCCACCTCGGCCGACTCAAAGACGCCGAAGGCGCCCGCCCCGAACAAATCAGCCTCGGCAAACTCAACAACGTCCGCGAAGCCTTGGCCATCGCCCGCCAATGCCGCACCATCCTCGGCGGCAGCGGCATCACCCTCGAATACTCCCCCCTGCGCCACGCCAACAACCTCGAATCCGTCCTCACCTACGAAGGCACCTCCGAAATGCACCTGCTCTCCATCGGCAAGGCCCTCACCGGACAAGCAGCATTCCGCTGAGATGACCGAAGCCGTCGAACTCCGGCACCTCATTGCCGGGCAGTGGCTCTCGGGCAGTGGGGACGCGATCTCCAGCGTCAACCCCACCAGCCCCAAAGTAGTTGTCGCCCAGGGCGCTTCGGCGACTGCAGCAGATGTGGACAACGCTGTTGGCGCCGCGTCCGAGGCACTCCAAAGCTGGGCGGCCACCCCGACGCACCAGCGCGGAGCCGTGCTGCTCGCGGCGGCCGAGATCGTCGACCGCAATGCCGAGGACTGGGGCCTGGAGCTGTCGATCGAGGAGGGCAAAACCAAGGCCGAAGGCATCGGCGAGGTCCGCCGCGCCGCGCAGATCCTGCGCTACTACGGCAACGAAGGCGACCGCCAAGCCGGTGAGATCTACTCCTCACCCCGCGCCGGCGAACAGATCCTGATCACCCGCAAACCCGTCGGCATCATCGGCGTGATCACCCCCTTCAACTTCCCCATCGCCATCCCCGCCTGGAAAATCGCACCAGCCCTGATCTACGGCAACACCGTCGTGTGGAAACCGGCCAGCACCGTTCCCTTACTGGCGATCCGACTCGCCCACGCACTCACCACCGCAGGCCTACCCGCCGGCGTCCTCAACCTGCTCATCGGCAACGCCGCAGTCGGCGACGCACTGGTCAACCACCGCGACATCGACGCCATCAGCTTCACCGGCTCCACCGGCGTAGGCCGACGCATCGCCGCCACCGCCGCCACCCGCGGCGTCCCCGTACAAGCCGAAATGGGCGGCAAAAACGCCGCGGTCGTACTCGACGACGCCGACTTCGACCTGGCACTGGAACAGGTCATGCTCGGCGCATTCCGCTCCACCGGCCAAAAATGCACGGCCACATCCCGATTGATCCTCACCGAGGGCATCGCCGACCGATTCCTGGCCGCGCTGGCGCAGCGGGCCGACGCACTGGCCGTCGGCAACCCGACCGACGAGGCCACCCAGATGGGGCCGGTCATCACCGGCGCGGCCCAACGGGGTATCTACGGCGGCATCGGCACCGCGATCACCCAGGGTGCCGAGGTGCTGGCCGGTGGCCGGCCATACACCAAAGGTCCGCTGGCCGAGGGCTTCTTCGTCGCACCAACCGTCGTCGAGCTGGCCGCACCGGCGGACGTCTGGGTCGAGGAACTGTTCGGCCCGGTGGTAGCGGTGCGCCGCGCCGCCGATGCCGACGAGGCCTTCGCACTGGCCAACGACAGCGAATTCGGCTTGTCGGCAGCCGTGTTCACCCAGGACCTCACCCGAGCACTACAGGCCGTCGAACACATCGACGTCGGCATCCTGCACATCAACTCCGAATCGGCCGGCGCCGACCCGCACGTGCCGTTCGGCGGCGCCAAGAAGAGCGGCCTAGGCCCCAAGGAACAAGGATCGGCAGCGCGGGAGTTCTACACCCACACCACCACGGTCTACCTCCGCGGCGGCCGACCGCGGCCCTGATCGATCCGCGCTACGGCTCGACGGTGACCTTGATGGCCTCGCCGCTGGAGACGATGCCGAAGGCGTCCAGCGCGTCGTCCAATGGAATGTGCCGGGTGATCAGGTCTTTGACAGGCACCTGCCCGGTGGAGATGTATTGCAGCGCGCGCTTGTTGTGCTCGGGCGCCGACCCGTTGGCGCCGTGGATATGCAACTGGCGGTAGTGGACGACATTGGAATCACAGGTGATAGTCGGGTTGGTTTTGGGCAGGCCGCCGAAGAACGAGATCCGTCCGTTGCGCGCCGCCATTGCGATCGCCTGCTCCTGGGTGATGTTGGCCGCCGTGGCGGTGATGACGACATCCGCGCCGCGGCCACCGGTCAACTCCATGACCCTGTCCACCACGTCGACGTCGGCAGCGTTGATGACCTCGTCGGGCTTGACGGCGTCGGCCGACATCGCCAGTCGGCTGTCGTTGACGTCGACCAGGTAGACCGGGCCGCAGTTGTGCACGCCGCGGGCGATGCGGATGTGCATGCACCCGATGGGTCCGGCACCGAACACGACGACGGTGTCGCCCTCCTCGATTCCGAGTAGTTCCTGAGCGTTGATGGCACAGGCGAACGGCTCGGCGGCCGAGGCCTCGTCGAAGCCGACGTTGTCCGGGATGCGGTTCAGTCCGTCGACCTTGAGGACCTGCTCGGGCACGATCATGTATTCGGCGAACCCGCCGTCGTACTGGTAGCCCACCGAGGTCTGGTTCTGGCACACCGCCATCCAGCCCTTACGGCATTCGTGACACTCGCCGCACGGCACCGCGGCGATGACCTGGACCCGGTCCCCGATCTTCCAGTCACTGCCATAGGTCGGGTTGACGTCAGCGCCCACCTCGACGATCTCACCGGCGATCTCGTGTCCGATGGTCCGCGGCGGGGTCAGATTCTGGTGGCCGTTGTGCAGGATCTTGACATCGGTGCCGCAGGTCGAGCAGTTGCGGACGCGGATCTTGACCTCACCGGGCCCGCACTGGGGTTCGGGCACGTCTTCCAGCCGAACGTCCTCGGGGGCGTAGAAGCGCAGGGCTTTCATGGCGATCGTCCTTCGTCTCGGGTGGCGGGCGGGTGCGCGCCGATCAGCGCCACTCGGCCAATCGGCATGGAATCGACAATATCGGCAATCCGGGCATAAAACCACAACTTCATCTGCCCATTTATGACCGAATGCTTGCCTAGATGCCCGGTTGTGGGTTTTACTGGAGATCGGATGTGACTGGCATCACCCTCAGATCGGAGGCACGAGTTGTCCACCACCGAAACCAAGCCGCGCAGCGGGGCACGGGTTCACGTGCAGAAACTGGGCACCTCCCTGTCGAACATGGTCATGCCCAACATTGGCGCCTTCATCGCCTGGGGCCTGATCACCGCACTGTTCATCAAGGCCGGCTGGCTGACCGGGATCTTCCCGGGACTGCGTGACCCAAGCGGCTGGGTGGCCAAGATCGGCGGCTGGGGTGATTTCGCCGACGGCGGCATCGTCGCGCCGATGATCACCTACCTGCTGCCGATCCTGATCGGAGCCACCGGCGGCCGTATGGCGTACGGGATCCGCGGTGGCGTCGTCGGCGCGATCGCGACCATGGGCGTGATCGCGGGCACCGACATCCCGATGTTCCTCGGAGCGATGATCATGGGGCCCCTCGGCGGTTGGGTGATGAAGAAGGTCGACGCCATCTGGGACGGCAAGATCCGCCCCGGCTTCGAGATGCTCATCGACAACTTCTCGGCCGGCATCGTCGGGCTCATCCTGGCCACCTTCGGCTTCTTCGGTATCGGTCCGATCGTGTCGGGCTTCAGCCACGGCGCCGGCAACGTCGTCGACTTTCTGGTCGCCCACGATCTGCTGCCGTTGACGTCGATCTTCATCGAGCCGGCCAAGGTGCTGTTCCTCAACAACGCCATCAACCACGGGGTGCTGACGCCACTCGGCACCACCCAGGCGCTGGAGACCGGCAAGTCCGTGCTGTTCCTACTGGAGGCAAACCCGGGACCCGGCTTGGGAATCTTACTGGCGTTCATGGCATTCGGTCGAGGTGCCGCAAAGGCCTCGGCGCCGGGTGCGGCCATCATCCAGTTCTTCGGCGGTATCCACGAGATCTACTTTCCGTACGTCCTGATGAAGCCGAAGTTGATCGCCGCCACGATCCTGGGCGGCATGACGGGCGTCTTCATCAACGTGCTCTTCGGATCGGGTCTGCGTGCGCCCGCCGCGCCCGGTTCGATCATCGCCGTCTACGCGCAGACCGCCACCGGCAGCTACCTTGGCGTCACGCTGTCGGTATTCGGCGCAGCCGCAGTCTCGTTCGCGGTGGCCTCGCTGCTGCTCAAGACCGACCGCTCGGACGACGACGGCGATCTGGCGACCGCGACCGCAGAGATGGAGGCCCTCAAGGGGAAGAGATCCAGTGTGTCCGCCGCTCTGGTGGGATCCGCTGATCGGCACCCGATCACCGACATCGTCTTCGCCTGCGACGCCGGCATGGGATCGTCGGCGATGGGAGCCTCGGTGCTGCGCAAGAAGATCCAGAGTGCCGGATTCAGCGACGTCAAGGTCACCAACCAGGCGATCTCGAACCTCACCGACAGCTATGGCCTGGTGGTGACTCACCAAGATCTGACCGACCGCGCCCGCCAGAAGACCCCCTCGGCGGTACACGTCTCCGTCGAGAATTTCATGAATGCCCCGCAATACGACGGGATCGTCGAACTACTCGACCGGACCAACAACGGGCGGGCCGCCCACGCGCCCGCCGAAGCACCACCCGAGGAGATGGCGGCACACGATGTTCTCGGTGTCGAGTCGATCGTGCTGGCCGGCACCGCGACGACCAGGGAGGCGGCCATCAGCGAGGCCGGTCGGCTCCTGGTCGCCTGCGGCGCCGTCGAACCGTCCTACATCGACGCGATGCACGAACGGGAGGGCTCGGTCTCGACGTACATGGGCAACGGCTTAGCCATCCCGCACGGCACCAATGACGCCAAAGACGCGATCCGACGGACCGGCATCTCGTTCGTCCGCTACGCCGAACCGATCGACTGGAACGGCAAGCCTGCCGAGTTCGTCGTCGGCATCGCCGGTGCCGGGAAGGACCACATGGCAGTGCTGACCAAGATCGCCGGAGTGTTCCTCAACCCCGACGACGTGGCCCGACTGCGGGATGCCCGCAGCGCCGAGGAGGTCCGGTCGGTACTCGGCGGCACCGGCGGGTGAGAATACCGACGTGGATTCGGAGACCCGTCAAAGCCGCATCGTCGAGTTCGCGCGCACCAGGGGGCGCGTGGAGGTTGTCGCCCTGGCCGACGAGTTCGACGTCGCGGCGGAGACGATCCGGCGGGATCTGAAGGTTCTGGCCGGCCGGCGGCTGCTCAAACGGGTACACGGGGGCGCCATCCCGTTGGAGACGGCGGCGTTCGAATCCACCGTCGAGTATCGCAGCCAGGTCGACCTGGCCGAGAAACACCGCATGGCCGCGGGGGCCGTCGAGTTGCTGCACGGGGCCGAGACGGTGTATCTCGACGAAGGTTTCACCCCGAGACTGATTGCGGAGCGCCTTGCCGAACGGGACCTGACGGTGGTCACCTCGTCACTGTTGGTCGCCGAGGCGCTGGCCCACAGCACGTCGGTGACCGTCCTGCTGCTCGGTGGCCGGATGCGCGGTCGCACCCTAGCGACCGTGGACCACTGGGCGACCGACATGCTGGGTAGTCTGGTGATCGACGTGGCTTACCTTGGCACCAACGGGATTTCACCCGAGCACGGGCTCACCACTCCCGATCCGGCAGTGGCGGCGGTGAAGCAGACGGCGGTCAAGGTCGCCCGTCGGCGAGTGCTGGTCGCGGCACACTCGAAGTTCGGCGCCAGCAGCTTCTGCCGCTTCGCAGAGGTCGCAGACTTCGACTCGATCGTGACCGGCACGGAACTGCCACTGACCGAAGCGCGACGCTACGAGGCACTGGGACCAACCGTCGTGCGTCAGTGAACGCCCTCCATCAGCCGGCTGACCCGCGGCGCGAACACCCAGACCACCACGCCGACCGCGATGGCGACCAGCCCCAGAATGCCGAAGTAGCCGAATTCGCGATCGGGGCTGTAGTAGCCGGACAGCACCCCCGACATCGACGTTCCCAGACCGACGGAGAAGAAGTACAGGGCCATCATCTGGGCCCGAAAAGCGTTGGGCGCCAATTGAGTGGTGACCGAGAGGCCGATCGGCGACAGCATCAGTTCGGAGACCGCGAACGCCGCCATGATCGCCATGACGAGCAGGGCGGGCACGGCGCGTCCGGTGGTTCCCGCCATGGGCAGGAAGAGCAGGAACGCCAGCCCCATGCCGATGACGCCGTAGGCGAACTTGCGCGGCGTGGTGGGGGCGCGCCGGCCCAGCTTGGTCCACATCGCCGCGAACAGCGGCGAGAGCAGGATGACCCACACCGGCTCGATCGATCCGATCCAGCTCGATGGTGCGGTCCAGCCGAAGATCGACCAGTTCATCCGCTCGTCGGAGTAGACCGCCAGCACGGTGAAGATCTGCTGGAACAACGACCAGAACACCGCGTTGGCGACGAACAGCGGGATGAACGCGCGCACCCGGGTGCGCTCCAGTGCAGTGACGTTGCTGCTGCGCAGCATCACCGCGAAGTAGCAGATCGAAGCGACGACAATCACCGCGGTGGTCACCTGGGACAGATTGGCCAATGTGATGACACCGAAGGCGAAGGCGACGACGACCACTACCACTACCAGTGCCGCCCCGGCGATGGCAGCGGTGCGCCAGAATGACTGCTGCGACAAGGGATTCGGGACGATCCGGCCGTGCTCGCCGAGGTTCTTGCGGAACACCACGTACTGGGTCAGGCCGAGCGCCATGCCGATCGCCGCGGCACCGAAGCCGTAGTGGAACCCGAGGTTGGTCTGCAGCAGCCCGGTGATCAGCGGGCCGACGAACGCCCCCAGGTTGATGCCCAGATAGAACAGCGTGAATCCGCCATCCCGGCGCGGATCCCCCTCGGCGTAAAGGGTGCCCAGTAGCGACGACGCGTTGGCCTTCAGCGCTCCGGACCCCAGCGCGATGAGCACCAGCCCGACCGCGACACCGG
This sequence comes from Mycolicibacterium sp. CH28, assembly GCF_004745805.1. Lineage (GTDB taxonomy): Bacteria > Actinomycetota > Actinomycetes > Mycobacteriales > Mycobacteriaceae > Mycobacterium. Next base: position 188,350 of record NZ_SRLQ01000002.1, read on the forward strand.
TGAGCCCGGGCAGCACCGCCAGCGCGATATGGCCGCACATGACGACCGCGCCGCCGTAGAAGACGGTCCGCTCCATGCCGAGCAGCCGGTCGGCCACCCACCCACCCAGCACGGTGGAGAGGTAGACCAGACCACCGTAGGCGCCGACGATGCCGGTCGCGGTGGTCTTGGGCAGGCCAAGACCACCGTCGGTGAGGCTGTAGTACAGGTAGTAGCTGAGGATGGTCAGCATCCCGTAGTACGAGAACCGCTCCCACAGCTCGACACCAAAGAGGTTGGTCAGGCCGATCGGATGGCCGAAGAACGTTCGCTGCGCAGGCAGGTTCTCACGATGAACGACGTCGGCCATGGCGGCTACCATGCCACATCGTTCACCCGGTGTTCAGCTGATCACACCCGATTCCCCGGTATCACCACAACAGGACGACCGTCACCTGTTCCTCCGATTCCGGAGGGTTGGCAGAGTCGCTTCCCGGTGCCGCGGCAGTCGGAAACGCGATCACCTCAGCATTCGGTGTGTCTGCGTCCGGGCTGGTCACACCGCGAGTGTTGGATGGGCCCGGTCGGCTGTCACGCGTAGTCCGCTACTCTAAATCCGCCCGACAGGGTCACGGCTGCTTCTGGCCGGGGATCCCCTCGTAGGCGATATCTCCGGTCTTGAGGTTCTGGGCGACTAGTTCGGACAGACCGTCGAGGAACTTCTGCCGCTCGGTCACCACGTGCTGGATCGCCACGTCGACGTTCTCCTTGGTGATCGCCGGCATCATGTACACGGGCTTGGTGTTGACCTGCTCCTTCTTGGCCAACGCGTTGGCCACTGCCAAGCCGGCGGCCAGCTCGACGGTGCCGTTCTGTAGCGACGTACCGATGAACTCACCGCTCTTCACCGCGTTCAGCCCGTCCTCGATGCCGTCAATCCCGACGATCGGCACGTCGGTGCGACCGGCCTCCTTGAGCGCCTGCAGCGCACCCAGCCCCATGTCGTCGTTCTCCGCGACCACGGCGTTGATCTGCGGCCCGAAACCGGAGATCCAGTTCTTCATCTTGTTGACGGCCTCGTCCCGCTTCCAGTTCGCGGTGTCCTTGGCCAGTACCTTGATATCCGGATACTTGGCCAGCACGTTGTTGATGCCCTTGGTGCGGTCGAGCTCACCGGACTGTCCGAGCGGGCCCTGCAGGATCACGATGTTGCCGCGACCGCCGATGCGGTCAGCCATCATCTGCATCTCCTGCTCCCCCGCCGCCACGTCGTCGGGCTGCACGCTGCCGGCAACGTCGGGGTTGTTCAGGGCCGCGTTGACCGCGACGAGCGGGATGCCCTTGGCCTTCGCCGCGGCGACCTGCGGGCCCAGCGAGTCGGCCTGGATGGGCACCACGATGATCGCGTCGACACCCTGGTTGACCATCGAGTCGACCTGGTTGGCCTGGGTCGAGACGTCGAGATTGGCCGAGTTCCAGACCAGCTCGATGTTGTTGGCCTTGGCGTAGGCCTCCATCCCCTCCTTGCCCGCGGTGATGAACGAGCTCATGTCGTAGACCGTGACGCCGATCCGCTTGGTGTCCTTGTTTGCGGTGGTGTCACCGGCGCCGCAAGCGGTCAGGCCAAGGCCGAGCACCCCGGCCGAGGCGATCGCCGTGATCGTGGTGATGATGCGCATCTGTGGTTTCTCATTTCTGCTGTGCGGTGAGTTACGGCATTCCGATTGGCTTGCGGCGCAAGAGATCAGGTGCGCCTCCTGGATGACCACACGTCGACGGCCACCGCAGCGACGATCAGCACGCCCTTGATCACGTCCTGCCAGTAGGCGGGCACGACCAGAATGTCCAGACCGTTGTTGAGGGTCATGATCATGAACAGGCCCAGTGCGGTGCCCCAGACCGTGCCGCGCCCGCCCATCAGGCTGGCGCCGCCGATCACGACCGCGGCGATGGCGTCGAGCTCATAGCCCTGGCCGAGGTTGGGCGGACCGGAGATGACCCGCGAAGCCAGCATGACACCCGAAATCCCGGCCAGCAGACCGGAAATGGCGTAGACGGAGAACAGCACGTTCTTGGTATTGATGCCGGCGATCTCGGCGGCGTTGCGGTTTCCGCCGACCGCATAGACCCGCATCCCGTAGGTGGTGCGCTTCATGATGATCGCCAGCGCGATGATGCCGGCGATCATCAGCAGGACCGGGATCTGCAAGCCAAGGATCTTGGTGTTGGCGATCGAGCCGAATTCGGCGGGCAACCCGTTGATCGGGGCGCCGCCGCCGATGACGTAGGCCAAACCCGAACCCGCCGTCAGCGTGCCCAGTGTCGCGATGAAGGGCGGCACCGACAATCGCGACACCAGCAGCCCGTTGACGCTGCCCACGGCCAGTCCGACCGCCATAGCCACCAACACCGTCATCCACACCTGGCCGGGATTGGCCTTGGCGGTGGCGGCCCCGGCCATCGCCGAGACGGCGATGACGCTGCCCACCGACAGGTCGATCCCGCCGGTCAGGATGACCAGCGTTTGGCCGAGCGCGATCAGAGCGAACGGAGCCGCCGCCACGAGAATGGTGATCAGGTTCTCCGGTGTGGAGAACCTCGCACTGCGATAGCTGAAGTAGGCGATCACCAACAGCACGACGATCACCATCGAATAGCGCAGCGCGACACCGGCAAACCACCGACCGGAGAACAACTTCACGGGCTCACCGGTAATCGGTGAGGCGACTGTGTGCGCGCCGAGCGCCTCTGCCGGCGTGCCATCGGTGTCGAGGGACGTCATGATGCCTTCTCCTGGTTGGGGGAGTCGTCGATTCTCGCGTCAAGGGCGGTGGCCAGCCGGAACACCGACGCCTGGACTTCGGGGTGATCGAGGGCGTCACGATCCAGTTCGCCCACGAAGGCACCGCCGCGCATGACGAACGCGCGGTGCGAAAGCCCGACGATCTCGGGCATGTCGGAGGAGGCCATCAGCACGGCCATCCCCTGGGCGGCGAATTCGGTGATGATGCGGTAGATCTCGCTGCGCGCGCCGACGTCGACGCCGCGCGTGGGTTCGTCGAGCAGCAGTACGTTGACGTCACCGGTGAGCCAACGGGCCAGCACCACCTTCTGCTGGTTACCGCCGGAGAGGGTGCCGACTTCCTGGCCCAGCCCACGGCTGCGCAGCCGCACCGAGGACATCACGTCGGAGACCGCCTTGGTGCGGGCCTTGCCCCGCAACCAGCCGGCGATCGAGAACGACGACAACCGGGGAAGTGAGCCGTTGTCCAGCACGCTCATCGACAGCACGACACCGGAGAGCTTGCGGTCCTCGGGCACCATCGCCATGCCGGCGGTGATGGCGGCGGCGGGATGATTGCGTTTGACGTGCTGGCCACGCACCACGATCTGGCCTGCCGTGGTGCGGTGTGCGCCGAAGATCGCTTCGAGCAGTTCGGTGCGCCCGGCCCCGACCAGGCCGGCCAGCCCGAGAATCTCACCGGCCTTGACGGTGAACGAGACGGGCGCGGTGGCGCCTTCGACCTGCAGATCGCGGACCTCGAGGACGGTGTCGGCGCCCGGCTCCGGTCGGGGTGGGAACAAGGTGTCGAGCTCGCGGCCGATCATCGCGGTGACGATGTCGTCGTCGGAGACCTCGGCGATCGGCTCGTCGAGGATCAGCCCGCCGTCGCGGAGCACGACGACCCGGTCGGCGATGGCGCGGATCTCGGCCATCTTGTGGGTGGTGTAGACCATGGCGACGCCGTGCTCACGAAGCCGGCGCACGATCTGATACAGGCCCTCGACCTCGCGCTCGGAGATCGCCGAGGTGGGCTCGTCGAGCATGACGACCTGCGCGCCCGTGCGGGCGGCCTTGACGATCTCGACGATCTGGCGCAGCCCGACCGGCAGGCTGCCCATTCGGGCGGTCGGCGGGATGTCCACATCGAACACGGCCAACGTCTCGCTGGCCTCGTGAATCATCGCCCGCCGGTTCAGGAACGGGCCAACCGTCAGTTCCCTTCCCACGAAGAGGTTCTCGTAGACGGTCATATCTTCGATGGAGGCCAGTTCCTGGGGCACGATCGCAACCCCGTGCCGCACCGCTTCCCTGGTGCTTCCCGGGGTCAGCTGGGCGCCCTTGACCGAGACGGTTCCCTGGTCGGCGGAGTACTGGCCGCTGATGATCTTCATCAGGGTGGACTTGCCCGCGCCGTTCTCACCGGCCAGCGCGGTGACCGTGCCCGGCTCGAGGTGCAGGGTGACACCCTTGAGTACCGGAACACCGCCGAAACTCTTGCGAATATCGATGCAGGACAACAGATCTTCAGCTGCCGCGGTGCTATTCCCCCGGTCGCTGCGCTCCTGCCCGCCGGCCCTATTCCCCCGGTCGCTGCGCTCCTGCCCGCCGGCCCTATTCCCCCGGTCGCTACGCTCCTGCCCGCCGGCCCTATTCGCCCGGTCGCTGGTCATCGTGGCACCACGATCGACTTGAGGCTGGCGGGGTCGGAGTCGCTGTCGAGCGCCTCGGCGACGTGGTCGAGGTCGTAGCGGGCGGTGACCAGCGCATCCAGGTCGACGGCCCCAGAGTTGACCAGATGGATTGCTGCGGGCCAGGTGTCGGTGTAACGGAACACCCCGGTCACGCTGATCTCCATGCTCTGGATGTAGCCGATCGGCACCGGATAGTCCTCGGCTCCCATCCCGACCAGCACCACGTGGCCGGCCGGACCGACGGCCTTGATTCCGCTGACCACCGCCGGCGCGGCTCCACTGGCGTCGACGAACGCATCCACCTTGGGATCGAGGGCTGCGACGTCGTCGATGGCCGGGTCGAGCACCTCGGTGGCACCGAATGCGCGCGCCCGCTCGCGCCGGGCCGCCACCAGGTCGGAGACCACGATGCGGGCCGCACCGAACGCGCGCGCGGCCTGGGCGCAGATCACCCCGATCGGTCCCGCACCGGCGATCAGGATCGAAGTGCCCGGTGCCACATGGGCTTTGCGCATCGTGGCGATTGCCACCGATAGCGGCTCCAGCAGTGCGGCGGCCTCGTCGGACATCGAATCGGGGACCGGGTGTGCCATGTCGTCGTCGATGAGCACGTAGCGGCAGAACGCGCCATCGATCGGCGGGGTGGCATAGAACTGCATCTGCGGGCACAGGTTGTACCGGCCGGCGGTGCACTGCGCGCATCTGCGGCAGGGGTGCTGCGGTTCCACGGCGACGCGCTGACCCGCCCGTGTCGGGTCGACCCCGTCGCCGACGGCAGCGATGCGGCCGGACAATTCATGGCCCAGGATCATGGGCGCTTCGACGACGAAATCCCCGATGCGGCCGTGCCGGTAGTAGTGCACATCCGATCCGCATACCCCGACGGCGGCCACTTCAACGAGCACCTGATGGGGGCCGGGTGCGGGCACCGGACGGTCTTCGACCCGCAGCGTCCCAACCCCGGTCAGCACGCTGGCGCGCATGGTGGCCCCAGCGCTGTCGATGGTTGCGGTCATGGCCTGTCTCCGTTCATTGAGGCCAGCAGGGCATGCCCGACGACCAGGGATTGGGCGCCCGCCGTGATGCACAGGGGCGCAAGTTCTTCGGTGATCCCGCCGTCGACGATCACCGGCAGTTCGGCGGCGCAGGCGGTGGTGACACCGAGCCGGCCGAGCAGGCACAGTCCGGGAGCGCCCGGCTCGATGAGCACGACCAGCGCGCCGTCGGGACGGGCCGGCCATTCCGGAGCGCCGATACCGTCCCATTCGTTCCAGAGCGCAACCCAGGCGGCACCGCCCGACCCGCGCACCGCTTCGGCGCGGTCTTCGGTGAATGCGTGCCAGGGCAGGAAAACCTTGGCTGGCCGCACGGACAGCACGGCCGGAAGCACCGCATCGACGAATTCGGCCGTACCGATCACCCGCACCCCCAGCCGGTCTGGCTCGACCACCGCCGCGATGTCGCGCAGCTCGTCCAGGCTGACCCCAGGTCGCGGGCCTTCGCCGTCGGCCACCAGGTCGAAGTGAACGTCGAGGCCGGCCGCGGCCAGGGCGCGCGCCGTCGCGACCCGCTGCCTCGGCGCCACCGCATACACCGATCCGGCCACCATGTCCGCAAACTGGGCGTCCCAGCCGTTCACACTCGAGTGGTCGGTATTCGAATGGTCCACCACGAAATCAGCGCTCGTCAGGCCGCTGCCGCCTCCGGTCATCTCCACACTCGCTCATCTGTGATACCTAGTGCTCATCTGATTGCGTGTGATGTGGATCATTGTCTACGCTATGCTCATATGTCAACCGCTCCGCTCATACGAGCGCTCGTCGCGGTGATCGGAAGGAAGCGCCATGGGACCGGATGAGCTGTTCCAGCGCGCCGTAATTGCCCGGCGGTACTACCTGGAGGGACGCACCCGAATCCAGATCGCCGAGGAATTCGGGCTGTCCCGATTCAAGGTGGCCCGGATGCTCGAGGAGGCCGTCGAGTCGGGCATGGTGGAGATCAAGATTCACAATCCCGGGTCCATCGACCTCGAACTATCGACCGCGCTGCAGCGCCGCTACGGCCTGCAACACGCCTACGCGGTCGCCGCCGACTCGACGAACCCCGCCGACCGCGTCGAGGCGGTGGCCAAGGCGATGGCCGAACTGCTGCAGTCGATCCTGCGCGCCGGTGACGTGGTCGGAGTGGACTGCGGACGCACCATGACTCACATCGCACCGTACCTGAGCGCACTGCCGCACTGTGACGTGGTCCAACTCACGGGAATGGCCGGGGCGTTGACCACCAACGGCGCCGACCTCGCCCGCCGGCTCAGCGAGATCACCGGCGGCACGTCGTGGCCGCTGTACGCCCCACTCGTGGTCTCCGACGCCCGCACGGCCGAGAGCCTGGCGGGAAACCCACAGATCCAGGAGACCTGTGCCCAACACGCGAAGGTCACCTGCGCGCTGGTCTCCATCGGCGCCTGGGGGCCCGACACGTCCCAGGTGTACACCTCACTGACCCCGGCTGAGAACCAGCAACTGCAGGCCGCGGGTGTCTGCGGTGAGACCTGCGCGCTGCTGGTCGATGCCGAGGGCAACCGGGTACCCGGACTCGACGAACGCCGGATGGGTATCAACGAGGCCGCACTTCGCGCAATCCCCACCGTGATCGCCATCGCGACCGGCCCGGAGAAGGTCGCGGCAACCAAGGCGGTGCTGCGTTCGGGCCTGGTGTCATCAGTGGTCACCGACACCGAAGTCGCCGCCGCCGTACTCGAGTGACCGGAAGGATTCGAGCTGAAATGACCGAACCTGTAATCGATTTGGACTTTCGACTGGACGGGAAGGTGGCGCTGGTAACCGGCGGCGCCTCCGGCATCGGCGCGGCCATCGCGACCGCGTTCGCCGCGAAGGGCGCCCGGGTCGCCGTCGTCGACCTCAACGAGGCGGCGGCTGCCGATACCGCCGCGACCTTGGCCGGTGAGAGCCGCGGCTTCCGATGCGACGTCGCCGACCCCGTGTCGGTCAGCGCGGTGGTCGACGCGGTGGCCGACGAGTTCGGCGGTATCGACATCCTGGTCAACAGCGCCGGGATCGTCATGTTGGCCCCCGCCGAAGAGCTCTCACTCAAGGCCTGGGACACGACCATCGACGTCAACCTCAAGGGCACCTTCCTGATGTGCCAGGCTGTCGGGACCCGAATGCTGGCGGCCGGGCGCGGGGTCATCCTCAACATGGCGTCGCAGGCCGCCACCGTGGCGCTGGACCAGCACGTCGCCTACTGCGCATCCAAATTCGGTGTGGTCGGGGTATCAAAGGTGCTCGCCGCCGAGTGGGCCGGCCGCGGTGTGCGGGTCAACACCATCTCGCCTACCGTGGTCCTGACCGAACTCGGGCACAAGGCCTGGGACGGGCCGCGCGGCGATGCGCTCAAGCAGCTCATCCCCACCGGCCGCTTTGCCTACCCGAACGAGATCGCCGCCACCGCAGTCTTTCTCGCCTCAGACGCGGCGGCCATGATCAACGGGGCCGACCTGCTGGTCGACGGCGGCTACACCATCAAGTAGCCGCTTAGGCCCACTGGTCCCAGGGGACGCTCCAGTCCCCGTTCTGCCAGATCTGCAACGGTTTCCCGCCGGTGTTGCGAACCTCGACGACATCACCGGGGACGGAGAAGTTGTAGAACCACGTCGCGTTGGCACGATTGAGGTTCAGGCAGCCATGGCTGGTGTCGGTGTTGCCCTGCGCCCACACCGTCGCATCCAGCTCGTGCAGGTACACCCCGTCGGTGCTGACGCGCACCGCGTAGTTGATCGACTCCTTGTACCCGAGGTGGGAGTTGATCGGCAGCCCGTAGGTGGAGGAATCCATGATCACCGGGTTGCTCTTGTCCAGAACGGTGTAGACACCGGGCTGGGTCCAGAAACTCAGGGTGGTGTTGCCCACCTTCTCGGTTCCCCCGCGGCCCATCGAGGTGGGCATGGTGCGAACCAGCTTCCCGCCGTCGAACACAGTGACCTGCTTCGTGGCGTCATCGGCGATGGAGACGTGCGAGGCGCCGATGGTGAACGTCACGGGGGGATCCTGGCCGTCGGCGACCGTGACCGCGGTGCCCGGATCGTAGTACTGCGGCGGGCGCCAGTGCGCCGTCCGGTCATCGACCCAATGCCAGGCGCCGGCCACCGGCGGCACGGTTTCGACTTGCAGCGCCTGATCGGCAGCAGCGCGGTCGACAGGGCCCGCGAAGTGTGCGACGACGACCGTGCCGACACCGTAAGTACCACCGTCGCGCAACGGGGCACCCGAGGTGGTGGTGAACGAAGCGCTCGGCAGGCCGGGGTCGTCAGCGCGGGCCACGCCGGCAGTACCGGGGACCACCACGATCAGTGCGGCCACCAGCGACAACAAGGCCCCGCGACGAACTTCTGCCATTCCCCACTCCACGGTCGACGATCGGACCGCCCGATCACGGTGCATGACGGCGGCTCCGACTAGTCTGGCCCCTGCCGTGCGGTATCAGCCAACCGGCCACGGAGTTTTGCGGAATGCTGTGACGTTGCCGTGGATTCATTGACCCCGCCCAGACGGTGGGGTGCGGGGCATCGCCGCGACGGCCAACGCGGTCACCACGGCAACCACGAGCACACCGATGAAGACGGCCGTCGAACCCGATTTGATGAGCGCCGGCCCCAGCGTGTGCACATCGCCGGGGCCGAAGATCGAATTGGCGATGGCGCCGAAAACAGCGACACCGACTGCGCTGCCCAATGACCGGGCGAACATGTTGGTTCCGGTCACCACACCGCGCTCGTTCCAGTCGACCGATGACTGCGCGGCGATCAGCGTCGGCACGGCCAGCAGCCCCATACCGCCACCGATGAACAAGCACACCGCCGCCACCACCGCGACGCTGGGCGAGTGCGCGACCGCCACCAGCACCGACATCCCGGCGATCACGGCCACCGCACCGACGGCGGCAGTCCTCTTGAATCCCCAACGGAGATAGAAGTATCCCGCCGCGCTCGCGGTTGCCGGCCAGCCGATCGTCAACGCGGCGAGGGTGAGCCCGGCGATAACCGGCTTGACCCGCAGCGAACCCTCGAGATACGTCGGCACGTAGGAGGTCAAGCCCATCAGGATGGCACCCACACCCACCGCGACAACGGTCGTGGTCCACAACAGCCTGCGCGAAAACACCCACAGCGGCAGGATGGGCTCGGCCGCACGACGCTCCACGAACACGAAGCCCACCAACAGCGCCGCCCCGACCGCGAACGCGGTGAAGCTCGGTACCGACGCCCACGGCCAGGTCTGCCCGCCGCCCAGGATGGCAAGGATCAGTAGCGTCATCGCGACGGCCAACAGCAGTGCGCCCAGGTAGTCGACCTTCACGCGCCTGTGCTCGATCGATTCGTGGTAGTGCCGGACCAGCATCCCCGCGGCGACCACGCACAACGGAATGTTGATCAGGAAGACACCACGCCACATGCCCAGTTGCGAGAAGATGCCCCCCAGGAGGGGACCGATCACCGAGGACACCGCCCACACGCTGGCCAGATAGCCCTGCACCCTGGCCCGTTCGGCCAGGGTGTAGATGTCACCGACGATGGTCATTGCCGTGGGTTGCACCGCGCCCGCACCGATGCCCTGCACGGCGCGAAAAACGATGAGTGCGGGCATGTTCCACGCGACGCCGCACAAGATCGAGCCGAGCAGGAACACTACGATGCCGAGCAGCAGAATGGGTTTGCGGCCGAAGACGTCGGACAGCTTGGCATAGATCGGCGTCGTCACCGCCTGCCCCAGCAGGTAGGCCGAGAACAGCCACGGGAACTGCTCGAAGCCGCCGAGTTCGCCCACGATCGTGGGCACGGCCGTCGCCAGCACCGTCGAGTCGATGGCGACCAGTCCGGTGCTCAGCATCACCGAGATGAGGATGGGGCCGCGCTCGGACCGGAAGCCGACGGCGGTGGTGGTCGTCGGGCTCACCAAGTCGTCGGATTGCACGCATGATCCTTCCGGTGGATACCGCGCAGCAAAACGCTCACGGCGAGTCAATCTATTCCCGCGATCTGCGTGGTTATGCAGCCCCGTGCGCGGCGTCCACCAGGACGCGGACCGCGATCTCGTCGACGGGCACGGCGGTATTCGCCAACACGACCACCGCCGCGGCGCGCTCGCGGTCCAGTGCCAGCATGCTGGCGAACCCTCCGGTGCCGCCGTTGTGCCAGGTGAGGTCCACGTCCTCGAACCGCTCGGTGAACCATGCGTAACCGACCCGCCGACCATCTCCGGCATCCCAGCGTGGGTCGAGTGCGTGCAGGCCCGGCGCCCGGCCGTCCAGCAGAGCTTGCGCGTAGCGGGCCATGTCCGACGGCGTCGAGCGCACCCCACCGGCGGGGGCATACGCGTTGATGGTCCAGGCCTGCTCGCGGTGGCCGTTGGCGCTCCATCCGGTCGGCGCGTCAAGGGGCAGCTGCGCCGCGCAGACGGGGACGGGGACGGAGGAGCGCGTCATACCGATCAGTTGGATCAGCTCACGGTCGAGCAATGCCGGGTAGCTGGTCCCCGGCACGCGCGGCGAGCGCCGCGCCGAGCAGGGCTGTGCCCAGATTCGAGTACGAAAAGCAACCGCGCCCAGTGAGTTTCGCTGCACGTGCCTGGACGAGCAGTTTCGCGGCGTCGGCGGTGTAGGGATTGCGGTGGCGCAGCACCGCAAGGCCCGTGGCGAACAGATCACGCGGCCGGTCAGCGATGCGCGGCAGGCCCGACCGGTGGCTGGCCAGCTCCTCGAGGGTCACGTCCGCCGCCGCGCTGCCGCACAGGTCCAGCAGGCTTGCGAGCCGGGCTCCTGGCGTCAGCTCACCGGCCTCCACCGCCCGCGAAAACAGCAGTCCGGTCATGGTTTTCGTGATCGACCCGATCTCGTACTCGGTGTGCTGGCCCGCGCCGAAGTGCGCCTCGGTTGCTACCCGATCGCGGATGTGCACGACGCTGACCCGGTCACGCAGCCCGTGCAGCAACGGGACGACCCGGGTGATCAGCCCGGGGTCGCCGGCGGCCGGTCCGAGCGTGGGTGGCATCGGGCGGCCGAAGATTCCCGCTCTCGGGTGCCCGCCGCCGTCCACCCGGTGACGGTAGTACAGCCAGCTACAGTCCGTAGACCCGCTCGGCGTTGGCGCTGCCGATCATGTCGACGATGCGGATCGCGTCCGTCTCGGAGCAGTCGCCGCTGCGCACCCACTCGCCGAGTACCAAGCCCATGGCGCGACGCCACAGCACCGATCCCAGCAGGTGCAACTCCGGTGGGCCGAAGGCATCCGAGGAGAACAGTTGCTTGGCGAATGGCGCGATCTCCAGCGCCTCGGCCACCAGCGAAGTGGAGCGCGGCCCGAGGTAGTTGATGGCCAGCCCCACGTCGAAGTTCACCTGGTCGAAAGCCTGGGCTAAGTAGCCGGCCTGGCGGTGAAACGGATAGCAATGCAGCAGCAGGACCGGCACCGGGTCCAGCGCCCGCAGCAGCGGAAGCAGCAGCAGCGGGTCGGTGCGGTTCAGGTCCAGGTCGCGGTCGCCGAAGCCGACGTGCACCTGGATGGGAAGCCCACTGGCGGCGGCCTCGTACACACCGAACGTGACCAGGACCGGGTTGTCCAGGCGCAGTGGGTGTGGACGGGCGGCGAGCTCGGCCGCCGCCGCGACGACGGCGGCGTCGGTGGGCCGCGACCAGTCGATGTCGAAGTTGGTCCGGTAGGCCGCAATCGTCTTGGTTCCGACGGTGTCCGGGGACTCCGCCGCTGCGGTCAGCGCCGCGCGGAACACGTCCGGATAGTCTTCGGGGCGGGTGCCTGTTTCGAGGAGTTCCTCGGCGAGACGTTCGAGGCGAAGGATGGACGACGACGGGCTGCCGCTGAGGGCGGTCAACCCCTGCGGGGTGCTGATCAGATCACCTTTGAAGCCGGTGTCGACGACCCAGCGTGAAATCCCCGCCGCGCCCAACATTCGGGCGGTCAGCTCATCGGGGCTCAATTCGCCTCGCGCCGACCAGTATTCGTCTGCATCCGCGTGTGCAGCCAATCCCAGCAACGGCGCGCACCACCGGCGGATCGCCAGCCCCAGCGGGGAGTCGAACATCGTCATGAACGCCGGCACCGGGTCGGTGGACCCTTCGTTGATCGACGCCTCGAACATCGCGCGATCCACCGGCTCGGTGAACGCGCCGTGCACGTGGTGATCGATGAGCCGCACCTGGCGCAGATGATCGGCCAGCCCCGCCGGCACCTGCGCACTGACACCGGCGAACACGTCGGGCATTTCACCAACCGGCATACCGGGCAACCTCCTCGGCGTCGACCTTGCCCGCGACCGCATCGGCGATGGCCTGACCGAGGATCTCCGCGGCGCGGACAGCTTCGGCTTCGGTCAGGATCAGCGGCGGGGTGATTTCCAGGACATTACCGCCGACGTAGTACACCACCGCGCCTAGCTCCCAGGCCCGGTAGACAACGCTGGCAGCCAACCGGGGATCCTTGTCACCGGTGGTGGGATCGACGAGTTCCAGGCCGATCGCCAGCCCGCGACCCCGGACGTCGCCGATGCGGTCGGCGCCCGGCGAACCGCCGAGCCCGCGCAGCGCCTCGGTGAGCACCGCACCCACGATGGCCGCGCGGTCGGCCAGCTCGTCGGCGACGATGGTGGCCAACACCGCCCGCCCGGCCGCGGTGCAGACCGGGTTGCCGGCGGTGGTCAGCAGCGCGGCGGCCGGCGGCTCGTCGAGCAGTGCGGCCGGGCCCACCGCCGCCGACAGCGGCAGGCCACCGCCGAGAACCTTCCCGAACGTCACGATGTCGGGCACCACACCGTCATGGTCGAACGCGTGCAAGGTGCCCGGACGACCCAGGCCCATCTTGACCTCGTCACAGATCATCGGGACACCATGCGCTCGGCATAGCTCGTGCAGGCGGGCCAGGAAGCCGTCGGGCGGGACGACCAGGCCGCCGTCGGACAGGATGGGTTCGACGATGAGGCAGGCGATCGAACCACCCGCCAGGTGTTCGGCGGCCAGCGCCAGGCACGCCGCCACATCGGCTTCGGCGTCACCGTAGGTGGGCCGAAAAGGGTTGGGGTACGGAAGGAAAACGCTGTGCGGGTCGGCCGGTGCGCCGGCGTCGACATGCACCCCGGACACGCCCATGGCGACCCCGACGCCGCCGTGGTAGCTGTGCTCGAAGGCCAGCACCGTCGACTTCCCGGTGGCGTGCCGGCAGGCGCGCAGGGCGACATCGTTGGCATCGGAGCCGGCGTGCCCGAGGTAGACCCGCCGTTCGCCAGTGCCGGGCACCAGGGCGAGCAGGTCCTCGGCCAACCCCACCGAGTCCGGGTGCACGGCCGAGAGCCCGCCGGCGCCCGGAGCGTCCCGGACCGCGCGGCTCACCGCCTCGACGACGGCGGGATGCCCGTGCCCCAGCCCGCTTGCGGTCCAGGTCGCCGACAGGTCGAGCAGCTCACGACCGTCCGGGGTGAGCAGCGTTGACCCGTGGCCGGAAACGACTTCCAGCGGGAAGAACCGCAGTTTCTCGATGCCCGCGATGGCCGCTTCATCGCGGGCGTAGAGAGTGCTCATTCCTCGGGCGCTGGGTGCATGTGCGGGGCGAGATCCAGTTCCTCCGAGAGCGATTCGCCCACCCGCTTGGCGATCCGCGAGGCGGCAAGCGCGATGATCAACCCGACCACACACCAGTACAGGCCCAGAAGCGGAGCCGCCGACCAAGCTTGTGCGTCCTTGACGTTGAACCACAACACCACGACGATCACCAGCGCGCCCAGCAGCGGTAGCGCCAGCCCCAGCACCTTGCCGGTACCACCGTGGACGGGAACGAATTTCGGCGCCCCGACGAACCACGCCGCTGCGATCTCCACCAGCAAGTAGCAGACCATCAGGCACACCGAACCCGCGACAGCGAACAGGAAGTAGGTGTTGATCGCGGGGTTGCCGGTTCCCATGTCGGGCCAGCCGACGGCACCGCAGATCAGGACGACGACCAGGGCGACGACCACGACCAGCCAGGTGGCGCGGCGCGGCCCACCGGTCTGGGCGTGGATGTGTGCCAGCCCCTTCGGCCCGAAGCCATCCCGGCCGAAGGCGAAGAGCATCCGCCCGGAAGTCGCCGATGTAGCCAGGTGGCAGCCGAACGCCGAGACGATGGCGGTGAAGATGACGATCAGCGAGAACCACTGACCGATATAGGTGGCGCCCAAGTCGCCCAGGGTGTTTCCGGAGTTCTGGAACGCCGTCAGACCGGCCTCGTCGGTACCGAAACCAACCACCTGCGCGAACATGACGACCACGAACAGCACACCGGTGAGGATCAGCGTGCCGGCCAGGGCGCGGGGGATGTTGCGCTTCGGGTCGTCGGTCTCCTCCCCCATCGAAGCGCACGCCTCGAAGCCGGCCCAGGACAGGAACGCCGCCACCACGCCGGCCAGCACCGCCGAAGCCGAGACCCCGCCGGAGAACGAGAACACCGAGAAGTCGATGCCGGTAGTCGGCGCGCCACCCTTGCCGAAGATCACCACCACCAACACGATCATCGCCAGGATGCCCACGCCCTCGATGGCCAGCAGGATCTTGGCGAGCAGTTGAATGTCACGGCCGGACAACAGAAACGAGATCGCCGCGCCGATCACGACGATCAGCAGCCACGGCACCTGATAAGGATTGGGGTTGCCGGGTTGCAGCGCGGCGATGAACGAGTTGACGAACGCCGCCGTCAACGCCAGCGTGCCGATGGAGAAACCCCAGTACGCCCCGAGCATCGCAAAGCCGGAGAAGAATCCGGCCCTCGGCCCGATGGTGCCGCCAACCAGGCCGTAGGCGGATCCGGCGTGATTGAGATGGCGGGTCAGCCGCACGAAGCTGTACCCGACCAGCGACACACCGACCAGGCCGATCAGGAATACCAGGGGAATGGCCTTGCCGACGGTGGCGATCAGTCCCTGACCGTTGCCGGACATCGCCAGGGTCGGCCCCACCAATGCGACCGAGAGCGCCAGCGCCACCCAGAACGGCAGCCGACGATGCGGAAGCTGATCGGCCTCAGCCGATGTGGTGCTACTCATCTCTCACTCCTTTTCGTGTCCTCAACAACTCCAGGCCAAGCGCAGCGCTTGGCAGGTCTGAATCAGTGGGGTGGCGCCGTAGGTGGCGATCTCGTGGCGGCGTACGGCGGCGATGGCCTCGACGACCGCCGCACCGAGCAGTTCGGCCGCCGCCGGCGAGGACTCCAGCGCGTCGATGACCGCGCGCTGGTCGGTGGGCAGCGGCTCTGGCGCACCTTCGGTCGCGCTGGGATTGTCCGGCACCTCGGCGGGAAGCTCTGCACCGCAGTCAATTCCACGCAGCGCACTGCCGAGGAAGGCGGCAGCCGCCAGATACGGATTGGCGCTGGGGTCGATCAGCTTCAGCTCGGCGTTGGCGCCGCGCGGATTGCCGGGTGTGGCGGCCACGAACCGCACCGCGGCCTCCCGGTTCTCCAGGCCCCAGCATGCCGTCGCCCCGGCCCAGTTGCCCGGTTTGAGACGAGCCGCCGAGAGCGCCGAACCGGCGTAGACGCCCAGCAGCCCGGGCAGCGCTTCGAGCACGCCGGCGATCGCCGAACCGCCGGCTGGGCGGATGCCGTGGGGTCCGTCGCCGCCGGAGAACAGTGGCCCCTGCGCATCGGCCAGTGACAGGTGCAGATGGGCGCCGTTGCCGGCCTCCCCGTCGAAGGGCACCGGGGAGAACGAGATCTTCAGGTTGTGCCGGGCCGCGACGCGGCCGATCACCATGCGCGCCAGGATCACCGCATCGGCGGTGGCCACCGGCGTCGCCGGCGGCAGTGACACTTCCAGCTGGTCGTGGCCGTATTCGGTGTGGATCTGTTCGAGGCTCAGCCCAGCCTTCTCGGCGGCACGGGCGAGGTCGACCAGGAATGCCGACCGGTCCAGCGAGGTCCGCATCCCGTACGGCGACCACGGGTCCGCCGAGGCGTGCGAGCCGTCGGCGGCCAGCATGGTGCACTCCAGTTCGGCCCCGATCAGGACGGTCAGCCCGGCCTCGGCGGCGCGGGCTTCGAGGCCGGCCAGCAGTGAGCGCACGCACAGCGGAGCCGGCCGGCCGTGCTGGTCGTAGAGGCTGGCCGGCGCCCAGGCCACACCGTCGTCGACAATGCGCAGGTCGGCGGGGTCGATGCGGATACGCAGGTCGCCCGCGACACCGATGCTCGGAGTGAAGGCGATGCCGGTGTCCACGCAGAAGACGCTCCAGGACGGGGACACTCCCATGCCGGACCGGGCGAAGGCCTCCACCCGATGCAGTGGCACGTACTTGCCGCGGGTGACGCCGGCGAGGTCGGTAATCGATCCGGCGACCAATTCCACGCCATCGGAACGCAACTGAGCCAGGCACCGGGCCAGGTCGAAGGCGGCCGGCTCTTCGCGGTCGCCAGTGGGTAGCGGCATCGAAACTCCTCAACGAACGGCAAGACAGACCGAACCCTATGTCACAAATGTTTCAGAATCTTTAAAAATCTATGTTTACGATTGATTCGTAAAATTCTGGATCGGAGGATTCCTGTATGTGCCGATTGCTGGGTGTGGTGTCGACATCGCCGATCACGGTGCGCGACGCCGTCGGCGCCACGACGTTGAAGGACTTCGTCGCGTTGACCGCGATCCATGGCGACGGGTGGGGCATCGCCCGTGCCGAGTCCGCCGGCCGATCTCCGACCGTTGAGGTGTCGGCCGCCAGCGCCCTCGACGACCCCGGTTTCGTCACCGCCACCACCGACATCGCGGCAGCGGCCAGCCTTGTCCATCTGCGCTGGGCAACCAGCGGGCTGGCGGTGCAGCCGCAGAACTCCCATCCGTTCGTCGCCGACGGAATCGCCATGGCGCACAACGGGTCCATCAAGCCCGTCGCGACCCTGGACGAGTTGATCGCCCCGGAGATCGCCGCGACGATGCGCGGCAGCACCGACAGCGAGCGCTACTTCGCGGTGATCCGCCAGCATCGGCGCAGCTCCCCGACGCTGGCCGAGGCAGTTCGCCGCGCAGTCACGCAGTTGCGTGGGCTCTACCCGGAGGCCAGCCTGAATGCGCTTGTTCTGGGCGAGGATCAGTTGATCGCGGTGCACGCGCACGCCCACAGCCGGCTGACCACCGAGGACCATGCCGAGATCAGCGCCACCGACCTGCCCGCCGAACACCTGGAGGACTATTTCGCGTTGCGGTTCGCCCGGCCCGACGACCGCACACTGGTGATCGGCTCCACCGGGTTCGGCGACCTGGACTGGCAGCCGTTGCCCCCGGAGTGCGTTACCTCGGTGTCGTTGCTCGATCTATCCCTGGACATGCTGCCGCTCATGGCAGATTGAACGCGTGCCCGACCAGGTTTCTGCCACCGTCGCCGCCCGCGCGAACGCCGCCCTGCCGCAGCTGAGCCGCGCCGAGCGGCGGGTGGGCCGCGCCCTGCTGGCCGACTATCCCAGCGCCGGCCTGGCCAGCGCCGCCCGACTGGCCGAGCGGGCCGAGGTCAGTCCACCCACCGTACTGCGGTTCGCGCAGTCGCTGGGTTTCGACGGGTTCAGCGATCTGCAGGTCGCGCTGCGCGCGGAACTGTCCGCCCAATCCAGCGGACCCATCACTCGATTACCTGACGCACCCGCGGCCGGCGGCATGCTGGATCAGCTACTACAGCAGGCGCGAGCCCAAAATGACAGGGCCATAGAGACTTTGGCGCAGTTGCCGGCGCCCGCCCTGGAGGCGGCCGTCGCGCTGCTGGCCGACACCAGCCGCCCGTTGTACCTGCACGGCGGACGCTTCTCCGCGCTGCTGGCGACGTACCTGACGGCCCACCTGGAGCAGTTGCGGCCCGGTGTGCGGCTTCTGACCGATCCCGACGGCCGCGACCTGGGGACAATGATCGAGTTGGGCCGCCGCGACGTTGTGGTGCTATTCGACTACCACCGGTACCAGCGCAGCGCCGCCGAGCTCGCCGCGCGAATCCACCGGGTCGGGGCTTCCATCGTGCTCATTACCGACGACCTGACCTGCCCCGTCGCGCCGGACGCCGAGGTCGTGCTCGCCGCCTCCAGCACCGTGGGCACGGTCTACCAGAGCATGGCGGCCGGGTTCCTGTTGACCGAACTGCTCATCCCCCTGGTCATGGACACGGTGGGTGAGCCGGCACGGACCCGGATGGCGCTGTGGGAGGAACAGCGCCGCGCCGAGCTGCTGCCGTAACCCCGTCAGCGACCGGCCAACCCGGCGGCGGCCGAGACAATGGCAGCGGTGGTCTTCTCTACGATCGGGGTGTCCAGCTTCCAGCACTGCCAGAACAGCGGAACGTCGAGGTGCACGTCGGCGATCTGGACGAAGCTGCCGTCGGCCAGCGCGGGCCGGGCCGACTGTTCGGGGTACATGCCCCAGCCCAGCGCGGCCCGTACCGCCATCCCGAACCCTTCGGCGGTCGGCACATAGTGCACCGGTCGGTCGATCGAGCGTCGAAAGACTTTGTTTACCAACATGTCCTGCAGCGCGTCGTCACGATTCCAGGCTAGCGACGGGGCGCTTGCCACCGCATCGGGGGTGAACCCCTGCTGCAGATACCGCTGCACATAGTCTGCGCTGGCCACCGGCAGGTAGCGCATCACGCCCAACGGTCGCACCCGGCACCCCGGCACCGGTGTGCGTTCGGTGGTGACCGCTCCCATCACGGTGCCCTCCCGCAACAGCCGCGCAGAGTGGTCCTGGTCTTCGATTCGGATGTCGAACAGCACGCCGGGCAGGCCGGCCAGCACGCCGGGAAACCACGTCGCCATCGAATCCGCGTTGACCACGATCGCGATCCGGGGCCGCCGTGCCAGCCCGGTGTCGCCGGTCATCTCGGCGATGGCCTCAGCCTCCAGCATCGCCGTCTGCGCCGCCAACCGCAGCAGGGGTACACCCGCCGCGGTTGGTACACAGGGCTTTCCCCGAACGAGTAGAACCTGGCCGACGTACTTCTCCAGCGCCTTGATGCGCTGGCTGACCGCCGACGGCGTCACGTGAAGCCGATCGGCGGCTGCTTCGAAACTGCCCAGCTCGATGATCGCGGCGAACGCCGCCAGCTGGCCCGCATCCAGACGAGCCTCACCCGGGACGCTGTGCGAGGCAGTGGCGGGACCGGTCACCGGTGACAGACTATTTCACGGAGTAGCGGATCGGCAGGTGCTTGATGCCGCCGACGAAGGTGGTGGCCATCAGTTCGGGTTCGTCGACCAGTTCGATGGAGGAGATGCGCGGAACCAGCTCGGAGAAGAAGCTGTGCATTTCCATCCGGGCCAGCGCCGCACCCAGACAGAAGTGCACGCCGTAGCCGAACGAGAGGTGCTTGTTGGGGTCGCGGCCCACGTCAAAGCGCATCGGATTGTCGAAGACCTCCTCGTCGCGGTTGGCCGAAACATAGGACAGCAGAACCGATTCGCCCTTGGCGATGGGAACACCGCGGACTTCGATGTCGGCCTGGGCGGTGCGCATGAATTCCTTGACCGGCACCACGCAGCGGATCATCTCCTCGACGGCGGTGCCCATCAGGCTGGGATCCTTTTGCAGCCGGTCCAATTCGGCCGGGTTGCGCAGCAGTTGCAGCAGGCCGCCGGCGATGCCGGCGCTGGTGGTGTCGTGCCCGGCGCTGGCCACGATGACGTAGTAGGAGGCGGTGTCCATATCGGACAGCGGCTGGCCGTTGATGGTGGCGTTGGCGATGGCCGAGGACAGGTCCTCGGTGGGAGTCTGCCGCCGTGAGGCCGTCAGCGCGGCGAAGTAGTTGAAGAAGTCCAGCAGCACCGCGAGCATCGCGTCGGGGGCCTGATCACGCTGGAACTCGGAGTCGTCGCCGCCGAACAACTCCTGGGTGAGCTTGAGCATCCGCGGGAAGTCCGACTCCGGCAGGCCCAGCAGCGTCAGGATCACATACAGCGGGTAGTTGACCGCGATCTCCTGGGCGAAGTCCAGCTCGGGACCGCGCTGCACCATCATGTCGACGTAGGACTTGGCCAGCTCGTCACAGCGAGTCTTCAGCGCCCGCATGGCCTTCGGACGGAACCAGTCGGCGCCGATCTTGCGCATGTCGCGGTGGTGCGGATCGTCCATGTGGATCAGGGTGCTCAGGCCGATGCCGGCTTCCCGGTCCGCGCGCAGCTTGTCGTCGAGTGCGTCGGCCACCAGGATCGACCGCGGGTCGTTGGTGAACAGGTCGTTCTGCCGCTCGATGTCCATCACGTCGGCGTGCTTGGTGATCGCCCAGAACGGCCGGTACCCCTCGACCTCCACCCAGGACACCGGGGCGTGGGCTCGCAAGTGAGCCAGCGCCGCATGCAGGCGTTCCTCGTCGGCATACGCCTGGGGCTGTGCCAGCAGACGTGCCGCCTGGTCCATGATCCGTGCTGTCATCGCCTCACTCCTTTGTGACGGGCCGCGACCCATGTAATCTGGAACGAATTCGTTCTAGATTATGACGAGCGCCACAGATGGGTCAAGATGGCTTCGTGACTGTCGAGGGCCGCACGTACGGCGGGCTCACCGCCGAGCAGCGCTCACAGGAGCGCCGACGACGCCTGCTCGACGCGGCGCGAGACTTGATCGGCGAGGTGGGCGTCGCACCACTGACGGTCGATCTGGTGTGCGGCCGGGCCACCCTGAGCAAGCGGTATTTCTACGCCGAGTTCGCCAGCAAGGACGACCTGCTCGACGCCTGCGCCGAGGACCTGTACACCCGCCTGAAGTCGGCGATGGAGGTCGTTCTGGCCACTACTCCCCTGGCCGACCGCGCCCACGGCGTGCTGCACACCGTCGTGCACACCCTGGTCGCCAGTGCCGCCGACTCGCGCCTCTACCTGGAATCCCCCGGGTTTCCCCGGCTCCGCCAGCTCCAACAGCGCGAGATCGGCGAGTTCACCGAGCGCATCGCCGCCGAGGCCATGCCGTTCATCGGACCGGAGAAGCCCTCGGTGGATCGCCTGCTAGCGACCAGGGCCATGGTCACCGCGGCCACCGAGCTGATCAGCGCGTGGCTGCACGGCGATATCGACACCGACGAAGACACCCTCGTCGCGACACTGACCGCCATCACACTGGGAGCGGCGGGCGCTGTCTAGCCCAAGACCAGGACGCGGATTCTCCCCGCCTTGACTCGCTCGTAGCGACGCTATCGGCTCCCGAACGTCAGCCGGGCCCCGGATGTGAACCCACCGAATGCGGAGATGATTAGGCTAACCTAACTAGAATGAGCTTCTCGTATGCGTCGGTCATCGAGACCCTCCAGCTGAGTCCGCGACTACGCCGAATCGCCCTGCGCGTCGAGGACCCGGCTTCCCTGGCCATCCAGCCGGGCGGGGACTCCGCGGTGGGCGTCTACTTCGATCCGGCAGAGCGCGACGAGGGCCGCAACTACTCGGTGCGACGCCACGACGGCGACCGCATCGACCTCGACATCGTCCTGCACGCAAGCGGCCCCGGGACCAGCTGGGCAAAGACCGCCCGGGCCGGTGATCGGGTGGGACTCGACCACGCCCGCTCCTGGTACCGGCCCGCGCCGGGCACCGACTGGCAGCTACTGGTCAGCGACCTCGCCGGCCTGCCGGCCACCGCCCGCATCATCGAGGAGCTACCCCGCGCCATCTCGACCACCGTCCTGGTCGAGGTCACCGACCATCATGACCTCGACTACCTGCCCACCCGGCCCGGGGTCACGGTTCTTCCCAGCTTCGGAACCGGAAATGGCTGCGCACCAAGCCGACTCGCAGATCTGGTCAGCCGGCTCGACCTGCCCGATCGCGGCTACTGCTGGTTCGCCGGCGAGGCCGGCGAATCCCGGGCAGTCCGCAAGTACCTGCGCGGCCGAGGCTGGAGCAGGGACCAGTACGACATCACCGGGTACTGGCGGTTCGACTCGGAGGTCTGGGACGCCCGGTTCGCCGTCGTCGAGGACGAGGTCCTGAAGGTCTACCAACAGGCCCTCGCCGACGGCAAGGGTGACAAGGTGGCGTCGGAGGAGTTCGACGACGCGCTCGAGCAGGTCGGGCTGTAACCCCGTGTCAGCGCCCACCGCGCAGCTAGTGCCACCGGCCCCAGCACCGCACAGTCCGGCGCACCGGCGCGCCGTCGGCCTGGTCGCGGCGGCCGGGCTGCTGGCGATGATGTGCGTGGCCAGCCTCGCGGTCGGCACGCAGAACATCGCCCTGCCGACGGTCTGGCAGGCGGTCGTCGACTACCGCGACATCGGCGACCAGTGGATCGTGCACGACCTGCGAATCCCCCGCACCGCGCTGGCCCTGCTGGTCGGACTGGCCTTGGCGCTGTCGGGCACGCTGATCCAGGCGGTGGGACGCAATCCGCTGGCCGACTCCGAGATCCTCGGAATCAACTCCGGTGCAGCACTGTTCGTCGTCTCCGCGATCGCATTCCTGGGCCTGCGCGGCATCTGGACCTACATCTGGTTCGCGTTCGCCGGTGCGCTGGCGGCGATGCTGCTGGTCTATCTCGTCGGCATGACGGGCCGCTCGACCGTGACGCCCGTACGGGTGCTGCTGGCCGGTGTTGCGGTCGGCGCGGTGATGGACGGGATCGGGTTCGCCATCCGCCTGCGTAACCCGCGGGCATTCGACAACATGCGGTTCTGGGACGCCGGCGCGCTCGACGGCAGGCCGCTGGACGTGGTCGCGGCGGTGGCCCCCTTCATCGCGGTCGGCCTGGCGCTCTGCCTGATCGTCAGCCGGTCACTGAACGTCACCGCCCTGGGCGACGACCTGGCAAAGAGCATGGGCGGCAACGTCGCCCGCACCCTGGCCGTAAGCCTGGTCGCCGTCACGCTGCTGGCCGGGGCGGCCACCGCGGGAGCCGGACCAATCGGCTTCGTCGGGCTGCTGGTGCCGCACGCGGTGCGTCGGTTCACCGGACCCGACTGGCGCTGGATCCTGGCCTACGGCAGCATTTTCGGACCGGCCCTGCTGTTGGCCGCCGACATAGTCGGCCGGGTGGTCATCCGCCCCGCCGAGCTGCCCGCGGGTATCGTCACCGCCTTCGTCGGGGCACCGGTACTGATCTGGCTCATCCGCAAGCGCGGCGCTGATCGATCGTGAGCACCACGGACTTCGGCCGCGACCAATGCGTGGTGCGGGTTGGCACCGTGTCGATGCGGGCGTCGTGGCGCGCGGTCATCGTGGTCACCGGCCTGCTGGTCGCCGCTGCTGTGATCGCGGTCCTCGCCGCCGGAATCGGCAAGTACTCCGTCTCGCCCGGCGACGTGCTGCGAGTTCTGCTGGGCGCCAACACCACCTTCGACCGGGTGGTCGTCCTGCAGTGGCGGATGCCGCGCACCGTGATGGCGCTACTGGTCGGTGCCGCACTAGGCGTCTCCGGTGCGATCTTTCAAGCGCTGACCCGCAATTCACTGGGCAGCCCCGACATCATCGGCATCAACTCCGGCGCCTATACCGGGGCCCTGGTGGTGCTCGCCGGGCTCGGCGGCGGGTACTACGCCGTGGCCGCCGGCGCCCTGACCGGCGGCCTGGTCACCGCCGCCGTCGTCTACGGGCTGTCCCACCGCAACGGAGTGGCCGGTTACCGGCTCATCGTCGTCGGTATCGCGGTGAGCGCGGTGGTGAATTCGGTGAACCAATGGATCGTGATCAAGCTCGACTATCACACCGCCGTCACCGCCTCGGTGTGGCAGCAGGGCACCCTCAACGGGCTGAGCTGGACCCAGGTCGTGCCCATGACCGCCTGCCTGGCGGTGACGGCCGCGGCACTGGTGGCGATGGGGCCACAACTGCCGGTGCTCCAGCTCGGCGACGACGCCGCCGGCGCACTGGGGGTCCGGCCCGAACGCGCCCGGCTGGGCTACCTGGTCATCGGCGTGATGGCGGTAGCGCTGGCCTGTGCAGCCGCCGGTCCCATCTCGTTCGTGGCACTCGCCGCCCCACAGATCGCCCGCCGGCTGACCGCCAGTGCCGGCGTCGGGCTCGGGCCGTCGGCGGCGACGGGCGCGCTGCTTCTGCTGGTCAGCGACATCGCGGCCCAACAGTTGTTCCGGGGCAGCGAACTGCCGGTGGGCGCGGTCACGGCCGCACTGGGCGGCGCCTACCTCGTCTATCTGCTTGTCGCACAGGCACGAAAGGGTTCCCGATGACATCGAGCCGGCTACGGGCCGAGCACCTCTCGATCGGCTACGACCGCCCGGTCATCGCCGACCTGTCGGTCGACGTGCTCGACAACCGCGTGACGATGATCGTCGGGCCCAACGCGTGCGGTAAATCCACCCTGTTACGCGGGCTGGCCAGGTTGCTCAAACCCACTGCCGGCCAGGTGATCCTGGACGGACATGACATCGGGACGCTGCACACCAAGGACGTCGCACGGCGCCTGGGGTTGCTCCCGCAGAGCTCCATCGCACCGGAAGGGATCACGGTGGCCGACCTGGTCGCACGGGGCCGCTTCCCGCACCAGAAGGTCTTGCGCCAATGGTCGAAGACCGACGACGCCGCCGTCGCCGATGCGATGCGCTGCACCGGTGTGACCGATCTGTCGGGTCGGCTGGTCGACGAGCTCTCCGGCGGTCAGCGACAACGGGTCTGGGTCGCGATGGCGCTGGCCCAGCAGACCCCACTGCTGCTGCTCGACGAGCCGACCACCTACCTCGACATCACCCATCAGGTGGAGTTGCTCGACTTGTTCGCCATGCTCAACCGCGAGCAGAACCGCACCGTGGTGGCCGTACTGCACGACCTCAACCATGCCTGCCGATACGCCGATCAGATCATCGCGATGAAGGCCGGGAAGATCGTCGCCCAAGGCAACCCCACCGAGGTGATCACCGAGGACCTGGTGGCCTCGGTGTACGGGCTGGCCTGCCAGATCATCGAGGACCCCCAGACCGGCACGCCCCTGGTCGTCCCCGTCGCCTCACCGCACGTCAAGGCCCGGCGGTGAGATAGCCTCCGCCGCTGCCGAAATAGGCCAGCGCGTCGTGGTCGGCGCCGTCGTCGGTGCGCACCACGTCGAGCACCAGCCCGGGCGACTCACCGCGGTAGGCCTGTGCGCCTGCCACGATCACCATGCCGCCGTCCTCTTCGATGAACACCCGACCCGGCGTCCCACCGTAGGCGCACCGGGACACATGTGCGGCAATCAGCCGCAGCCGCTGTCCACGAAAATAGCTGTAGGCATTGGGATACGGATCGGAGAGCGCACGAATGAAGCGCTCGACGTCGACTGCGGGCCAGTTCCAGTCGACCAGGCCGTCGCGGTCGGACCGCTTGTGGAAGAAGGTGCGTCGGCTCAGATCCTGGGGCACCGCGACGGCGGTGCCGAATTCCAGCCCGTCCAGTGCCTCCTCGAGAACCTCGGGCACCAGATCCAGGGTGTCCAATACCAGGCTGGTGCCGGTGCTCGTCGGGGTGATCTCGACGGCACGCTGCACCAGCACGTCCCCGGTGTCCAGTTCGGCGTCCATCAGGTGC
The DNA here is from genome assembly GCF_004745805.1 of Mycolicibacterium sp. CH28. Lineage (GTDB taxonomy): Bacteria > Actinomycetota > Actinomycetes > Mycobacteriales > Mycobacteriaceae > Mycobacterium. Next base: position 214,322 of record NZ_SRLQ01000002.1, read on the forward strand.
GCGGTCAGCCCGGTGTGGCTGGCCCCGCTGATCAGCGACCAGATGACCGGCGAGAATCCGGTGAACTGCGGTAGCAGCGAATCGTGAAGATTCAGGGTGCCGTACCGCGGTATTCCGAACAGCTCCTCGGGCAGTTTGGTTCGCCAGTTGTTGGCGACCATCACGTCCGGCGCCAGGTCCCGCACCCGGTCCACGAGTTGCGGCGTGGGGCGCTTCGCCAGGACCACCTCGACGCCGGCCGCACGCGCCAGGTCTTCGACCGAGTCTGCCCAAATCGATTCGTAGGCATGGTCGCTGGCGGGATGGGTGACCACGAGGCATACCTCGTGGCGGGACTTCAGCAGCGCCGCCAGCGTGCGGTACCCCCACGTCTGATACCCGAACATCACGACGCGCACCTGGTGCCTCCCGGAGATAGGTAGCCAACTATGGTTAGCCTTACCTTTGATAGCATGGCGGACGTGCCGCTTGCAGGGCTACCCCCGGCAGGGGCGTGACACGAACGTACGGGAGGAACGTCTTGTCCAGCAATCCCTTTGACGATCCGGACGGCCGCTTTTACGTGCTCGTCAACGACGAGGAGCAGCACTCGCTGTGGCCCACCTTCACCGCAGTGCCGGCCGGGTGGTCGATTGTATTCGGCGGCCCCGACGGCACCGACCGGGACAGCGCACTGCGCTATGTCGACGAGAACTGGACCGATATGCGGCCCCGTTCGCTGCGTGAGCACATGAGCCGCACCGGCCACGCGGCCACACCGGCTTGAGCGGCCCGGCAGTCACCGCCTGGACCGGCGCCGCAGTACTGCGCAGGACGGTCACCCGCAACCTGCGCTGGTTGGCACCGGGATCCGGTTTGATTGCGCTGCATCAGCTTTGCGAAGTGTCGGTGCCGGTACTCATCGGTGTCATCGTCGACCGGGCGATCGGCACGGGCAGCATCGGCGCGATCGTCAGATGGATCTTCGCGCTGGCCGTCCTGTTTGTGGTGTTGACCCTGGTGTATCGCTACGGGGCGCGGCTGCTGATGTTCGCCATCGCCCGGGAATCACATCTGTTGCGGGTGGAACTCAGTCGCACGATCCTGCGCCCGTTGGGAATTCGCATCGACTTTCAGGTCGGCGAGCTGTTGTCGATCTCGTCGACCGACGCCGACGAGACGTCCTATGTGCTGGACTACGTGCCCCGGGTCACCGGCGCCGTGGTGGCCACCATCGCCTGCGGGGCCGTGCTACTGAGCATCGACGCGCCGCTGGGGCTGATGGTGCTGATCGGGGTGCCCGTCGTGGTGGCCGGCCTGCAGCTGACCGCACCGATGATCGCCCGCCGCGTCGAGGACCAGCAGGCCGAGGTCGGGCGCGCCACCGCGCTGGCCACCGACCTGATCAGCGGGCACCGCCCGCTGCAGGGCATCGGCGCGGAACGCAACGCCGCCGCCCGCTACCGCACCGCCAGCCGCCGCTCGCTCACCGCGACGCTGCGCGCGGCCCGCATCCAAAGCATCCACGAAGGAGCCGCAGCCGCGGCCGGTGGGCTCACCGCGATGGCGGTGGCCGTCGCAGCCGCCCACTTCGCCCTGCGCGGCACCATCTCGGTCGGGGAGCTGATCACCGTGATCGGGTTGGCGCAGTTCCTCATCGAGCCGTTCTCGCTGTTGGCGATCGTGCCGAGCTGGGTGGCCGAGGCACGGGCCTCGGCCACCCGGGTGGCCGCCGTGCTGAACGCGCCTACCCGCCACGAACCATTGCCTGCCGCGGCACCGGCCACACCGGGTTCGCTGGTCGTGCACGACGCCGGCCACGGGCCGCTCGCCGGGCTGTCACTGACGGTTGCCCCCGGTGAGTTCGTGGCGCTGCTGACCTTCGATCCGCGAGAGGCCACCGCCTTGATCGAGCTGCTGTCCGGGCAGGTACGCACCGGTGGAGAGGTGCGGGCCGGCGGTCGTCGGATCGGCGAGATTCCCGGCGGCCAGCGCCGGGCAACATTGCTGGCCGAACATCATCATGGCGATTTGTTCAGCGGCACACTGCAATCCAACCTCGATATCGCCGGCGCCGACCCGGCGGCAGTGCACGCGGCGCTGGCGGCCTCGTGCGCACTCGACGTCGTCGAGCTTCACACCGACGGGCTGGAGCACCCAGTCGTCGAACGGGGCGCCAGCATGTCGGGCGGCCAGCGGCAGCGGTGGACCCTGGCCAGGGCACTGGCCGCCGACCCCGAAGTCCTCGTGCTGCACGACCCGACGACGTCGGTGGATGCCGTCACCGAACAGGCCATCGCCGACGGGATCCGGCGGTTGCGCGCCGGCCGGCGCACCACCGTCGTGCTCACCTGCAGCCCTGCGCTGCTGGCCGCCGCCGACCGGGTGGTCCTGGTCGCCGACGGCCTGGTGCGGGCCGAGGGCACGCACCAGGACCTGTTCGCCGCCCACGTCGACTACCGGCAGCGAGTCATCCGATGACAGTCACCGAATCCAGCACGCCCCCGGTGTTGCCGGTGGCGAGCATGTCGCGCACCACCGGATGGCTGCGCGACGACCTGGCGCGCCGGCGCGTACCGACAGCGACCGCGGCCCTGGTCGGCCTGGCCGCCGCCGCGGCCTCCACCGTGCCGGTGTACCTGCTGGGCACCCTGGTCGACCGGGTCCGGGAGGATGACACCGGCGCCAGCCTCACCGGACTCGCCGTGGTCATCGCGGCGACCGCAATGATCGGTGGGCTCGGCACCGGGTTGTCCTCCTACCTGATCACCCGCCTGGGCGGACAGCTGGTGGCCGACCTACGTGAACAGGTGATAGGACGGGCCCTCGACCTGCCCGCAGCCACGATCGAGGAGAGCGGCCGGGGTGATCTGCTGTCCCGGGTCGGCGCCGACGTCGCCACCGTCGCCAAGGCCGTCTCGCAGGTCATGCCCACCATCCTCAACGCGGCCTTCCTCGGCATCGTCACGCTGGCCGCCATGACCAGCCTGGACTGGCGGCTGGGTCTGGCCGGCGCGCTGTGCCTGCCCGCCTACGCCGCCGGCCTGTGGTGGTATCTGCCGCGCTCGGCGCCGATGTACGCCGACGAACGGCTGGCGATCGCGGCCCGGGCGCAGTTCACCGTCGAATCCATCCAGGGCGCCAAGACCATCGACGCCTACCAGGTACACGAGCAGCATCTTGGCGACATCGAGCATTCCTCGGCGCGTGCGCGCGACATCTCGATCACCGTCTTCACCTTGTTCACCCGGCTCGTCGGTCGGGTGAACCGGGCCGAATTCATCGGCCTCGCGGCCACTTTGGTCGCCGGATTCCTGCTGGTGCGCTCGGGCTCGGTCACGGTCGGGCAGGTCACCGCCGCGGCGCTGATGTTCCATCGACTGTTCAATCCGATCGGCATGCTGATGTACAACTTCGACGAGGCCCAGCAAGCCGCGGCCAGCCTGGCCCGCCTGGTCGGGGTCGTCGACATGCGCACGCCACGCAACACCGGTCGGCCGACGAACACCGCGATCCCGGCTGACGCCGACGTCGAGGTCGAGGGGGTCGGCTTCGCATACGGCCGCGGGCCCGACGTGCTGCACGATGTCTCCCTGCATATCCCGGCCGGAACCCGTTGTGCCATCGTCGGTTCCACCGGCGCGGGCAAGACCACACTGGCCGCTGTCGTGGCCGGACTGCTCACCCCTACCCGCGGGCGGGTCGGTATCGGCGGCGTCCCGGTCGGGGATATCGACCCGGACCAGGTGCGCAGCTGGGTGGCCACCATCACCCAGGAGGTACACGTCTTCTCCGGACCACTGATCGACGACCTGCGTCTGGTGGCGCCGGACGCCGCACGCGACGAGGTCTGGGCCGCACTGCGCCGGGTCGGGGCCGCCGACTGGGTCGAAGCGCTGGACGACGGACTCGACACCCTCGTCGGCGAGCAGGGCCTGGACCTGACCGCCGCCCAGGCCCAGCACATCGCCATGGCCCGACTGGTGCTGGCCGACCCGGCCGTCGTCGTCCTCGACGAGGCCACCGCCGAGGCCGGCAGCGCACACGCCACCGAACTGGAGGCCGCGGCATCGGCGGCAACCGTCGGCCGCACCACGCTGATCGTCGCTCACCGGCTCACCCAGGCGGCAACCGCCGATCACATCGCGGTGATGGCCGACGGCCGCATCGTCGAAAGCGGTACCCACGCCGACCTTCTCGCGGCCGACGGACGGTACGCCCGACTGTGGCAGGCCTGGGCCGCCCATTGCTGATCGGGCCTGTCCCGCCGCCATTTTCACTGCCAATACTGGATGCCGATACTGGAAGAGGTTGCAGAGTCCGTGACCGCAGACGCACTGGACATCGCCGAACTGCTCGAACAGTGGAACAACCACTCGACTCCGGAATCGACCTCGACGGTTCCGGCGCTGTTCGCCGCCCAGTGCGCGGCCACCCCGGACGCGGTCGCCGTGGTGGCCGGTGAGCGCCGGCTGACCTACCGGGAACTCGGCGACCGGGTGGCGCAACTGGCGGGCGCCCTTCACACCGTCGACGCACGGCCCGAAGCCAGGATCGCCGTCGGCCTACCCCGTTCAGCCGAGATGGTGGTGGCGGTACTGGCCGCGATGACCGCTGGGGCGGCGTTCGTCCCGGTGGACCCCGCCTGGCCGGCGCTGCGCCGCCGTCAGGTACTCGCCGACGCCGGCGTCACGGCCGCGTTCGTCACGGCCGATGACGACTCTGACTGGTTCACAACAACATTGACCGTCGATCTGGACAGCTGGGGATACCCCGGGTCGGTGGAGGCCGGGACGCAGCCGGCCGGCGCACAGTTGGCTTACGTCATCTTCACCTCCGGATCCACCGGCAAGCCCAAGGGCGCGATGATCCGGCACGAGGCCATCGCCGAGCGGCTGGTCTGGCAGCGCGACCAGATCCTGCGGTTCGGCGCCGACGACGCCGCGCTGTTCAAGGCGCCACTGTCGTTCGACATCTCGGTCAACGAGATCCTGCTGCCGCTCATCAGCGGTGGGCGGGTGGTGGTCGCCGACCCGGGCGGGGAAAAGGATCCCGAATACCTGCTCGATCTCATCGCGTCCCAGCGGGTGACCTTCGTATACCTGGTCTCCTCGATGCTGGACACGCTGCTCGAACTCGACCGAGCCGGCATCGCCGAGGGTCGGCCCACTGCGCTGGGCTCATTGCGCCATGTGTGGTGCGGCGGTGAGGTTCTCACCCCGGGACTGTTCGCCCGGTTCCGTGACCAACTGTCCACCACGCTGTACCACGGCTACGGCCCGGCCGAGGCGACCATCGGTGTCTCGCATGTGATCTACCGCAACAGCGCCGAGCGGATCGCGACGTCGATCGGGCGGCCGAATCCGCACACCCAGCTCTACGTTCTCGACGACGACCTGCAACCGGCTCCGCCCGGGGTCGGCGGCGAGCTCTACGCCGCGGGATTCCTGCTGGGCCGGGGCTACGTCAATGCGGCGGCGCTGACCGCGTCGCGGTTCGTGGCCAACCCGTTCGACACTGGCGGGTCCCGGATGTATCGCACCGGCGACCGGGCCCGGTGGACCGAAGACGGCTCGCTGGAGTTCCTTGGCCGCACCGACAACCAGGTCAAGATCCGGGGCAGGCGCGTCGAGCTGGAGGAGATCGAGTCAGCGCTGGCCGACCATCCGGCGATCCGCCAGGCCGTCGTCGACGTCCACCGCCACGGTGGCACCGAACAACTCGTGGGTTACCTCGTCACCGCCGCCGAGGTTCGCGATGCCGACCTCACCGACTGGTGCCGCACCAGGCTGCCGGACTACATGGTGCCCACCACTTTCATGATGCTGGAACGGATCCCGTTGACGGACAACGGAAAGGCCGATCGACGCGCGCTGCCCGCACCGCAGATCACCCGCACCCTGAACCCGCCGCACACCCCCAGGCAGGCGATGCTGTGCCAGGCGTTCTCCGACGCGCTGGGCCTGCAGGCGATCGGCGTCGACGAGGACTTCTTCGCACTCGGCGGCGACAGCATCGTCGCGATCCGAGTCGTCAGCCGGGTCCGGGCGCAAGGCTATGGGCTCTCGCCCCGGGACATGTTCACCCATCGCACCGTCGAGACACTGGCCCCGCTGCTCACCGCATCCGCTGCGCCCGGCGTGGTGCCGCTGGACCCGACCGGACCCGCCGCGCCCACGCCGATCCTGTGCTGGCTCGCCGAGGCGGGCGCGGACGGATCCGTGCTCGACGGGTTCTACCAGGGCGTATCGCTGGTGGCTCCGGCCGACCTCGACGAGGATGCCCTGCGTGCCGCACTAAGAGCGACGCTGGCACGCCACCACCTGCTGTGGGCTCACGCCGATAGTCCTGCGCACCTGCGGATTCCGGCTTCCGCACCCGAGCCACTGCTGTTCATCGGTGCGACGACCGACGGCATCGACGCGATGCGGGACCGGCTGGTCGCCGCGCTGGACCCGACGGCCGGCGTGATGGTGGCGTTCGGCTGGCTGCGCGGCGATTCCGGCCCGGGGCGGCTGCTCATCCTCGCCCATCATGTCGTGGTCGACGGAGTGTCCCTGCGAATCCTGGCCGAGGACACCGCCGCCGCGCACGCGCTGACCGCGGCGGGGCGACCCACGGTACTGCCCGACACCGAAACATCCTGGCGGACCTGGGCGCAACGGCTGCGCGATGCCGCGACCGGCGGCGTGTTCGACGCTGACCTGCCATACTGGCGGCGGGCCAGCGCCACCCCGGGCCAGCTGTGGGAGGGCCAGGTCCTCGACCCCGGGCGCGACGTCGTCGGCACCGAACGACGACTGACGGTCGAGTTGTCCGCGGACGTCACCGAAGCGGTGTTGTCCGCGGTCCCCGACCGCATCCACGGCCACGTCAACGATGCCCTGGTCGCCGCACTCTACCTGGCGGTGCGCCGCTGGCGCGCCGACCGCGGCCACGACGCCGGTGCGTTACTGCTCGAGCTCGAAGGTCACGGCCGCGAGGGCCAGCAGGTCGGCGACCTCGACCTGTCCGGCACCGTCGGATGGTTCACCACGCTCTATCCGGTGGTCCTGGACGACGACGACTTTGATTGGCAAGCAGCCCTTTCCGGTGGCAGCGCCCTTGGGGCCGCGGTGTCCTCCATCAAGGACCAGCTGCGCGAGGTGCCCCGACACGGGTTGAGCTACGGGGCGTTGCGCTACCTCCGCGGTAGCGCCGACGCCACTCTGGTGGCCGCCCCGCAGGTGCTGTTCAACTATCTGGGTCGATTCGATACCGCCCGACGGGACTGGTCGTTCGCCGACGACCACACCGTGTTGGAGGACCGTGACCCGGCAATGCCGCTGCCGCGGCTGCTGGAAGTCAACGCCGAGACCGTCGGTGGTGTCGACGGTGCGGTGCTGCGCGCCACGTTCAGCTGGCCCGCGGGCGCCGCCGACGAGGCAGACGTCGCCGCCCTGGCCCGGCGGTGGGCCGAGCTGCTCACCGCGATCGCCGCCAGCCCGGAGGTCGCCGGGCACTCCCCCTCCGACTTCGCGCATCTGACCCTGACCAACGACGATGTGGCCCGGCTGGAAACCGCCTACCCCCGGCTTACCGACGTCCTACCGCTCACCCCGGCACAGCAGGGCATCTACTTCCACTCCACCTACACCGCACGCCGCGACCCCTACGTGGTGCAGCAGATCGTCGACATCACCGGACCCCTGGACACCGACCGGTTCCAGCACGCCACCGAAACCGTTGCGGCCCGGCACCGGGCGCTGTCGGCGGCATTCACCACCCTGTCCGACGGCACCCCGGTCGCGGTCCACACCACCGGCATCGCACCCGATTTCGAGGTCGTCGACGGCGGCGCCGAAGACTCGGCAGCATCGGTCGCCCGACTGGCCGAACGGGACCGGCGACGTCGTTTCGATCTGGCCGCACCCCCGTTGACCCGCTACACCCTGGTGCGCCGCAGCGCCGAGGCGCACACCATGATCCAGACCGTCCACCACATCGTCGCCGACGGTTGGTCGGTGCCGATCGTCCTCGATGACCTGCTGACCGCCTACAGCGGAACCGATTTCGACGGGCCCGCACCACAGTTCACCCGATTCGTCGACTGGCTGGGCGATCGCGACGAGGCCGCCGACCGCGCCGCCTGGGAACCGGCGCTGACCGGGATCAGCTCGCCAACCCGGATTGCGGCGGCCGACGGCACCGGCGAGCGGGCGACCGGGTTCGGCCGCCGCACCGGCACCCTTGCCGACCGCGCCGCCCTGACGGCCGCCGCAGGCCAGGCCGCGGTCACCGTCGGTACGCTGCTGCATACCGCGTGGGGAATCACGTTGGGGCGGCTCACCGGCACCGACGACGTCGTGTTCGGCACGGTCGTGTCCGGGCGCGGCGGTGCCGTCGACGGTATCGACACCATGGTCGGACTACTGGTCAACACCGTGCCGGTGCGGGTCCGCTGGTCGCCCGCCGATACCGCCGCCACGGTGGCCGCGCGGGTGGCCGGCGCGGAGTCCGCGGTGATGGATCACCACCACCTGCCGCTGACTGAGGCGCACCGGATCGCCGGGGTCGACCCGCTGTTCGACACGCTGCTGGTGATCGAAAACCTCGGCGCCACAGCACACGCCGCGAGCGGTCTGACGCTCGGCGACGTCGACGTGGTCGAGGCCCCGCACTATCCGCTGACCGTCATGGTGGCCGTCGGCGACACCGTTACCGTGACCGTAACCAACGACCGCGAGCAGGTCTCCGACGTGTTCGCCGACACCGTCACTGCGGCATTCACCGACATCCTGTCGGCAGTGACCGCCCAACCGACGGTCCGCGGCGCCGCCGTTGCGCTGTCCCGTGCGGTACCCCAGGCAGCCGCACCGACCGCCGGGACCGTCACCGCACTGCTGGTCGACGCCGTGGCCGCCCACCCTGACCACACCGCCCTGGCCACCGGCGCAGGCCGGTTCACCTTCGCCGAACTCGGCGCCCGGGCCGCCGAACTGGCGCACGCGTTGGTCCGGGCCGGAGTGCACCGCGGCGATGTGGTCGCCGTGGCCATGTCGCGATCGGCCGACCTGGTCGCCGCGATGTGGGCGATCATCTGGGCGGGGGCGGCGTATCTGCCCGTCGACCCGACCTACCCACGACCGCGGATCGACTTCATGCTCGGCCACGCTCGGCCACGCGCGATCGTCGTCGACGACACCGGCCGCATCGCTGTCGCCGACGGGGTGCCCGACGGCACCACGGTGGTCGAGGTGGGCGACTGCCAGGACCTCGGGTCGTTCGAACCCGTGGCCGTCGGTCCGCTCGACGCCGTGTCGGTGCTCTATACCTCCGGCTCCACCGGCGAACCGAAGGCCGTCGTGGGAACCCATGGTGCACTGGCCAATCGGCTGACGTGGGCCGTCGCGGACTGGCCTGCCGACGTCCGGCTCGCCAAGAGCTCGCTGTCGTTCGTCGACGGCACCACCGAACTACTGGCCGGACTGGTGGCCGGCGCGTGCACCGTCCTGGCCGACGACGGCGCCACCCGCGACGGCCGCGCACTGGCCCGGCTGATCGCCGACCACCGCGTCGGTCAGCTGGTAGCGGTGCCGTCACTAGCGGCGGCGCTGGCCGAGGAACACCCGGTCGAGGTCGCACGGGTTCGGCGTTGGATCCTCAGCGGCGAACCGCTGGCACCCGCACACATCGCCGCGCTGCGCACCGCCTGCCCGGACACGACGATCGTCAACTCCTACGGTTCCTCGGAGGTCGCCGGAGACGTCCTCACCGGCGAGCAGCACGCCACCCCGATCACCCTGGGCAGCCCCGTCCCCGGCGCGGGCCTACGGATCCTCGACACCGCGCTGGCCGATCTTCCCCACGGTGTGATCGGCGAGATCTATATCAGCGGAACCCAGCTCGCGCGGGGTTACCTGCACCGTCCCGGGCAGACCGCCGCCCGGTTCGTCGCGGCACCAGACGGGCAGCGGATGTACCGCACCGGCGATCTCGGCGCCCGGTTGCCCGACGGCACGGTGGTCTTCGCCGGCCGCGCCGACGAGCAGCTGAAGGTCAACGGCCACCGGGTGGAACCCGGCGAGGTCGAGGCGGCGCTGACCGCCCGCCCCGAGGTGCGCGAGGCAGCCGTGATCGGCACCGGGTCGGCCCTGGCGGCGTTCCTGGTCGCCGAACCGGTGGATGCCGCCGAGCTGCTGGCCGTGCTGGCCGACGCGTTGCCGCGCCACCTGGTACCCGCCGTCGTCACCGTCATCGATGCGATTCCCCTGCTGCCCAACGGTAAACGCGATACCGAAGCCCTGCGGTCCTTGACTACGCCGGCCCCGGCCGACCCGGTTGCACCGCTGGCCGCCGCCGACGACGTACAACGCGCGATCGTCGACATCATGGCCGCCGTGCTGGGCTGCGACACGGTCGGTGCCGACGCCGACTTCTTCGCGCTCGGTGGGGACAGCATCGCCGCGATCCGGCTCACCAGCAGGCTCGCCCGCGCCGGCTACGTCCTGACCACTGAGGACGTATTCCGGCGGCGCACCGCCGTGGGCTTGGCCGAACTGGTGCACACCACCCCAGGCGCCGTCACCACGGCCGAGGTCCCCCGCTACGGCACCGTGCGGCTGTCCGCGACCGCCATCGGCCGGATCGGACTTCAGGCCGAGGACATCTGGGCGATGTCGCCGCTACAGCAGGGCGTCTACTACCAGAGCACCCTGGACGAGGCCGGGGCGACCTACGTCGCACAGAACACCTTCGACTTCGACCGGCGCATCGATATCGATGCCATGCGAGGCGCATTCGCCGCCCTACTGGCCCGCCACCCGCAACTGCGGGTCGGCTTCCGGACGATCGAGGACGGCGACACCACCGCCCTGGTGCAGGTGGTCGCCACCGAGGTGCCCGCCGACATCACCGTCGTGGACCTGTCCGGCGAGCCGTCACCCGCCGAGACGGCGGCGCAGATTGCCGCCGCCGACCGCACCGCCCCATTCGACGTCGCCGAACCGCCCCTGCTGCGGATGACGCTGCTGCGGCTGCCCGACGGCCACGACCGGATGCTGCTCACCTACCACTTCCTGCTCTTCGACGGCTGGTCCCGCGAACTCGTGCTGCGGGAACTGTTCGCGCTGTATGCGTCCGGCGGCAGTCACGGCGCCGTCGAGCCGCACCGCGACGTGGTGCTCGGATACCTGAACTGGCTGCAGACCACCGGCGAGACCGTCGCATCGCAGGCCTGGGCGCAGCTGCTCGCCGGGGTGAGCGAACCCACCCTGGCCACCGGGGTCGCACCCGGACATCCCGACGCCGGGCCGGGCTCCGAACCGGGTCGCATCGTAGTGACCGTGCCCGGCGGGCTCACCGAGCAGCTGGCCACGACCGCCAACGAGCTTGGTGTCACCCTGAATTCGGTGCTCACCACCGCACTGGCCATGGTGACCGGCTACCAGGCCGGTAGCACCGATGTCGTCATCGGCACCACGGTCGCCGGACGACCCGGCGAGCTGGTCGGCATCGACGAGACGATCGGCCTGTTCCTCAACACCGTGCCGGTGCGGGTGGATGCCTCCCCTGCCCGGTCCGCGGCGGCGACCATCCGCGCCGTCGACGAGCAGCGCATCTCGATGATGCGCCACGACCACCTGGGTCTGGGCCAGATCCAGCGCGCGGCAGGAGACTCGGCGGTCGCACTGTTCGACTCGCTGCTGGTACTGCAGAACTTCCTCGATGACGACACCTTCACCGACCTGGAGTCCGCACACGGCATCGTCGGCGTCGACTACTACGACAGCACCCACTTCCCGCTGACCTGGGTACTGACACCCGGGCGCGAACTGACGGTGAAACTCGAATACCGGGTGATCGACGACGAGCGCGCCCGCGAGATGGTCTCCCAACTCGTGGCCGCCCTGCAGTCGATCGCGACGAACCCCGAGCGGGCGCTGGGCTCCGCCGATCTGGTCGGCACCGAACGACGCTCGACGTTGCAGCGGCGGTGGGCGCAGACGCAGCGACCGGTCGAAGACATCACCATCGCGGAGTTGCTGGCCCGCCAGGCCGACCGGGATCCAGCTGCCGCCGCGCTGGTGTTCGGTGACCAACGGCTGAGTTTCCGCGAACTCGACGACCGGGTGAACCAGCTGGCGCGCTACCTCCGGTCCCGCGGTGCCGGTCCGGAAACCTTTGTCGCCCTGGCTTTGCCGCGCTCCATCGAGATGGTCGTCGCCTTGTTCGCGGTGCTGCGGACCGGCGCGGGCTACCTGCCGCTGGAACTCGACCTGCCGATCGAACGGCTGCGCACCATCCTCAACGACGCGCGGCCGGTACTGCTGCTCGCTGGCGACACCCGCGCCGAACTGTCCGATCACGCTCGCTCCCGCGGCACCGCGGTGATCACCGTGACAGATCCTGGCATCGCGGCCACCGCTGCTCAACGGCTCACCGCCGCGGAACTGGCCGGCTTCACCGGCGCGCAGCGGCTCGCCCACCCGGCCTACCTGATCTACACCTCGGGCTCCACCGGGCGGCCCAAGGGTGTGCTGACCGGTTACGCCGGCCTGACCAACATGTTCTTCAACCACCGCGAGGCGATCTTCGCCCCGACCGTCGAACGGGTCGCGGCCACCGGCCGGGACCACCTGCACATCGCCCACACCGTGTCCTTCTCCTTCGACATGTCCTGGGAGGAGCTGTTCTGGCTCGTCGAGGGCCACACCGTGCACATCTGCGACGAGGAACTGCGCCGCGACGCACCGGCCCTGGTCGGCTACTGCCGCGAACATGCGATCGACGTCATCAACGTCACCCCCACCTATGCCCACCACCTGCTCGACGCCGGATTGCTCGACGACGGGGGCCACATCCCCGCCCTGGTGCTGCTGGGCGGCGAGGCGGTCGGCGAGCAGGTCTGGTCACGGCTGCGCGAGCATCCCGGCACCGCCGGCTACAACCTGTACGGCCCCACCGAGTACACCATCAACACCCTCGGCGCCGGTACCGATGACAGGGCTACAGCCACTGTGGGACAACCCATTTGGAACACCAGGGCCTATATCCTCGACGCCGCCCTGCGGCCGGTCCCCGACGGCGCCGTAGGCGAGCTGTACATCGCCGGTGTCGGCCTCGCCCGCGGCTACCACCACCGGGCCGGGCTGACCGCCACGGCGATGGTCGCCGACCCGTACCTAGCCGGCGGCCGGATGTATCGCACCGGGGATCTGGTGCGACGGCGCCCCGGTGGGGATCTGGACTTCCTCGGCCGCGCCGACGACCAGGTCAAGATCCGCGGCTACCGGGTCGAGCTCGGCGAGGTCGAGTCGGTGCTGGTCGAGGCCGCCGGGGTGGTCCGCTGCGCGGTGGTCGTCCGGCCCGGTACCGGCACACCCCCGGTCAAGACGCTGGCCGCCTACGTGATCGCCCGCCAACAGCCCCGGGACACCCCGGAATTCGTCGCCGCGCTGCGTGATCACCTGGCCGCGCGGCTACCCGCCTACATGGTGCCGGCGCGGTACGGGATCGTCGACCACCTGCCGCTGACCATCAACGGCAAACTGGACACCGCCGCGCTCCCGGAGCCGGTACCGGCCAGCACCGGCGGCAGGCGGGCGCCGCGCACCCCGGCCGAGGCCGTCCTGCTCGACATCGTCGCCGCGGTGCTCGGCCTGGACGGCGCAATCGGCGTCGACGACGACTTCTTCGCCCTCGGCGGCGACAGCATCTCATCGATCGCCGTCAGCGGACGCGCCCGAAAGGCCGGCCTGCACGTGACGCCGCGGGATATCTTCCGTCGCCGCACCGTCGCCGCGGTCGCTGCCGCGGCCCCCTCGACGACCGTCGCGGCGGTGACGGACTCCGGGGTCGGACCGATCGTGGCGACACCCATGCTCGCCGAGACTGTCACGGCGGCAACGCCACTGGATAACTTCTACCAGTCGATGGTGCTGACCACCCCGCTCGGCATCAGCGCCGAGCAGCTGCGCGCCATGCTCGGCGCGCTGCTCGACGCCCACCCCATGTTGCGGGCCAGGCTCGAGGTCGCCGACGGTGGCTGGACTCTGACCGTGCCACCACCGGACGAGGCGCCCGCCCCCACGCTGGCCGTCGAGAGAAACCCGTTGAGCAGCAACGGTATCGCCGCCGCGGTCGCGCGCGTGGCGGCTCGGCTGGCCCCGCAGGACGGGATCATGATGCGCGCGGTCTGGCACGACATCGCCGGCCAGGCCGGACACTTGCTGATCGTGATCCACCATCTGGTCGTCGACGGGGTGTCCTGGCGCATCCTGGCCGAGGACCTGGCCCTGGCCTGGGACGACATCTCGGCCGGGCGCGCGGTGTCGCTCACCGAGCCGCCAACCTCCTTCCGCACCTGGGCCTGCGCGCTGGCGGGGACCGATTTCACGCAGGAGGCCGACCATTGGAACGCCGTGCTGGCCACCCCCGACCCCCAACTTGGGGTGCGTGCCCCAGAGCCGGTTCGCGACACCGCGAGCACCGTTGTCAGCCATAGCTTCTCGCTTCCCGCACCGGTAAGCGCCGCACTGTTGTCGGCGGTGCCGGCCGCCTTCCACGGCGGGGTCAACGACGTCCTGCTGAGCACCCTGGCACTGGCACTGGCGCGCTGGCGCGCCGCTCGCGGGCAGGCCGACGCCACGGCGGCGGTGCTGAACCTGGAAGGTCACGGTCGCGAGGCAGAGCTGGTCGCCGAGCACCTGGATCTGTCCCGCACGATCGGCTGGTTCACCGCGATCTATCCGGTGCGGGTCGACCCGGGGACACTGAGCTGGGACGAGGTGCTGGCCGCCGGTCCCGCCCTGGCGGCAGCGGTCAAGTCGGTCAAGGAGCAGCTGCGTGCCGTCCCCAACCGCGGGCTGGGCTACGGCGTGCTGCGACACCTCGACCGCGGCGCACCGATCAGCGGTGCCGCTCCGCAGATCCTATTCAACTATCTGGGCCGCTTCACCGGCGGGACCGGGCACGACTGGGTGCCGGTGGCCGAGATCGGCGCCTTGCGCGAGGGCGTCGACCCGACGAATCCCGCAGTGGCCCTGGAGATCAACGCCCTGGCCGAGGACCGCCCGGACGGCACGGTGCTGACCGCCACGCTGGCCTGGCCGGCCGGCCTGGCTGCCGAGGCCGAGATGCGCGAACTCGCCGAGCTGTGGGCCGAGGCGATCACCGCGCTGACTCGGTGCACCGCACTGCACGGGCACACTCCGTCCGACTTCCCGCTGATCACGCTCACCCAGGCCGACATCGACGGCTGGGAACGCGACGCCCCGGTGCTGGACGTGCTGCCACTTCTGCCGCTGCAGGAGGGCATGTACTTCCACAGCGCGTTCGGCGACGGCGTGGACACCTACCGCGTGCAGCAGATCGCCGAACTCACCGGGCCGGTGGAGCCGGAGGCGCTGCACGCCGCAGCACATGCCGTGCTGCACCGGCACCAGGCGCTGCGGGCCAGCTTCCGGGAACTGGCCGACGGCCGGGTGGCCCAGGTGATCTGGGCCGACGTTCCGGTTGAGTTCGACGCCGTGACTGCCGGCACCGGCCGCTGGGACGACATTGCCGCCAAACACCTTTCGCGGCCGTTTGACCTATCCGAGCCGCCGCTGGTCCGTTACACCCTGGTGTCGTTGAGCCCTGGCGAGCACCGGCTGATCCAGACGCTGCACCACATCGTCGCCGACGGCTGGTCTTACCCGCTGATCTTCGGCGACATCGTCGAGCACTACAACGCCGCGCTCGGGGCCGGTCCCGCACCGGCGCCCCTGGCCGTCACCCTGCGCGACCACATCGAAGCAGTGAACGCGGCCGGCTCGCATGGCACGGCAGCATGGGCGGTCGCGCTGGCCGATGTCGACCCCACCCTGCTGTTCCCCGACACCACCGTGGGTGAACACCGCAGCGTCACCCGCCGACTGTCGCGTCAGCTCACCGAGGCGCTGAGCCGGTCCGCACGCGACCGCGGGCTGACCCTGAGCACGGTGCTGCACGGCGCGTGGGGGGTGCTGCTCGGCGCGCTCACCGGCCGGCGCCGAATCACGTTCGGCTCCACCGTGTCCGGGCGGGCCGGCACCCTGACCGGCACCGAATCGATCGTCGGGCTGCTGATCAACACCGTGCCGGTGCCGATGTCCTGGAACCACGCGACCCCGTTGGCCACCGTGTTCGACGACCTCCAGCAGCAGCAGAGCAGCCTGCTCGACGCCCAGCACGTCGGGTTGGGCGAGCTGGCCAGGCTGGCCGGGGTACGGGAGTTCTTCGACACCCTGGTGGTCGTCGAGAACTTCCCAACCACTTCCGACGAATCACCGTCGCACCCGAAGGCGTTGAGCTATCACGGGTTCACCGGCACCGATGCCCCGCACTACCCCCTCGCCCTGGTCGCCTACCTCGGCGACGAGTTGACCCTGGAGATCAAGTACGACACCGCGGCACTGACATCGGCACACGCCGAGCGGTTCGCCGAACGGACCGAAACCGTCCTCGCCGCGTTCGCCGATCGGCCGGACCAGCCGGTCGGCGCGCTCGATCTGCGCACCGACGCCGAGCGGCACCGCACCGCGGCCGGCACCCCGCGGCGCGGGCCCGATCGCACCCTGGCCGACGCCTTCGCCGCGGTGGTCCGGCGCGCACCGGATGCCGTGGCGGTCGGTTGCGGACCGGACCGGCTCAGCTACGCCGAGCTCGACGCTCGCGCCTCCGCGGTCGCCGCGGCGTTGATCGGCGCCGGCGTGCGGCCCGAGACGCGCGTCGCCGTGGCTATGCCGCGATCGCTGGACCTGATCGTCGCCCTGCTCGCCGTCGTCAAGGCCGGCGGCACGTACGTCCCGCTCGACATCGACTCGCCGGAGGCACGGCTGCGGCACATCCTCGACGATGCCGCGCCGGTCTGCGTGCTCACCGACCGGGCCGACCGGATCCCCGCCGCGGTCGCGCCGGTGCTCATCGTCGGCGACGCCGCCCGGTACCGGGGCGACGCGGTCCTGGCGCCCGACGCCGTCCATACCGACCAGGCCGCCTACGTCATCTACACCTCCGGTTCGACCGGGGTCCCGAAAGGTGTTGCGGTCACGCACCGCAACGTGGTGGCGCTGTTCGACGGTGCCGCGCGCCACTTTGATGTCGGAGCCGGCGACGTGTGGACGATGTTCCACTCGGTGGCCTTCGACTTCTCGGTGTGGGAGCTGTGGGGTGCGCTGCTGCACGGCGGTCGGCTGGTCGTCGTCGAACCGGACGTGGCCCGTGACCCGGATCGCTTCGTGCGGCTGCTGGCCGACGAGCGGGTCACGGTGCTCAACCAGACCCCGTCGGCGTTCTATCCGCTGATCGAGGCCGACCGGCGACTGCGACCGCCGCTGGCCCTGCGCTACGTGGTGTTCGGCGGCGAGGCCCTGGACACCGCCCGGCTGTCCGGGTGGTACGACCGCCACGATTCCGACAGCCCGCAGCTGGTCAACATGTACGGCATCACCGAGACGTGTGTGCACGTCACGTACCGCCCGCTCGGTCCGGCCGACACCGAAGGTGCCAGCGTGATCGGCGGCGCCTTGCCGGGTTTGGGCGTCCACCTGCTGGATCGCTGGTTGCGGCCGGTCCCCGCCGGTGTCGCCGGCGAGATGTACATCGCCGGTGGGCAACTGGCTCGCGGCTACGTCGGCAGGGCTGGCCTGACCGCGAGTCGGTTCATCGCCAACCCCTTCGACGGGTCCGGAGAGCGGCTGTACCGCAGCGGCGATACCGCGATGTGGACCGAGGACGGCGAGCTGGTCTATCTCGGCCGCTCGGACCACCAGGTCAAGGTGCGGGGCTACCGGGTCGAACTCGGCGAGGTCGAAGGGGCGCTGGCCGCGCTGCCCGGTATCGCCAACGCCGCCGCGGCCGTGCACACCGACGATGCCGGGCGTACCCGACTGGTGGGCTACCTGGTCGGATCGGGCGATGTGGCCGAGGTCCGTGCCGGGCTCGCGCAGCGGATTCCCGACTACATGGTGCCGTCGACGTTCATCGTCCTCGACGCGCTGCCGCTGACCGTCAACGGCAAGCTGGACCGGGCGGCCCTGCCCGCCCCGGCGGACCACGTCGCCGAAGCCGTGCCGGCCGGCGGTACCACCGCCGGACTGCTGGCCGGGTTGTGCACCGAAATCCTCGGCAGCACAGTCGGTATCGACGATGACTTCTTCGCCGTGGGCGGTGACAGCATCGTCGCCATCCAGCTGGTCAACCGGGCGCGCCGCGAAGGCGTGCGCATCACCCCGCAGCAGGTATTCGTCTGCCGCACCCCGGCCGCGCTGGCGCGGGCGGCGCAGGCACAAGCCCATCCGGCGGTACCCGAGGACACCGGACCCGATCTGGGCGAGGTGCTGCCAACGCCGATCGTGCAGCGGCTCGCCGAGCTCGGCGGGTCGATCTCCCGGCTCAACCAGGCCGAGCTGGTACGCACTCCGGCCGGAGCGAGCCCAGCGCGACTGCAGGCCGCGGTGGACGCCGTCGTCGCCCGCCACGATGCGCTGCGGTTACGCCTGCATCGACCGGCGCCGATGCTGTGGTCACTGGAAGTGACTGCCCGGTCGGCTGTTTCGCTCCGACGAGTGGACGCCGTCGGCCTGTCCGACGACGCGCTGCGGGATGCGATCGGGGTCGAGTCCGACGCGGCTGCCGACCGCCTCGATGCCGACGCCGGCGTCATTGTGCAGGCGGTTTGGTTCGACCGCGGCGACCAACAGGGCCGGTTGCTGTTGGTGGTGCATCACCTAGCCATCGACGCCGTGTCCTGGCCGATCCTGCTCGAGGATCTGCGTGCGGCCTATGACCGCACACCGCTGGCGCCGGTGTCGACCTCGATCCGCGCCCACGCCCGGATGGTCAGCGAAACCGCCCAGGGCTCAGCACGGTTGGCCGAGTTCGAGCATTGGGCCGCCACCCTGGCGCCTGGCGCCGAGCTCGACCCGCAGGCCAGCACGGTGGGTCTGACGACGGGCGCCACCCGCGACCACGAGGTGCGGCTGTCGGCCCAGGAGACGGCGCCGTTGCTGACCAGCGTTCCGGCGATGGCCAATGCCGACGTCACCGACACGCTGGTCACCGCGCTGTATCTGGCGGTGGCCCGGTGGCGCGACGGGCACGGCCGGCCGCTGGCGCTCGACCTGGAACGCCACGGCCGCGACCACTGGGGTGACGATGTCGATCTGTCCCGGACCATCGGGTGGTTCACCACCATCGCTCCCGTCCGGCTGGCCGCGAGTTCGCCGGATCTGGTCGTCGCGCTCGGGGAGATCAAGGAACAGCTACGCGCCGCCCCGGACGGCGGGCACGGGTTCGGCCAGCTGCGCTACTGCAACGCACGTACCGCTGCCGCCCTGGGCCGGCTGCCCGGCCCGCAGCTGCTGTTCAACTACCTCGGCCGGTGGAGCATCGAGGATGACACCGACTGGGCGAGCGCACCCGAGGCAGATGCTCTACGGGTGACGCCGGATCCGGACCTGGGCATCCCGTATCTGCTGGAGATCAACACCTTCTGCGCCGAGCTCGCCGACGGTCCGGAGTTGCGGGCCGTCCTCACCTATGCCGACGGCGGGCTGAGCACCGAGGCCGTCACCGAGCTGGGCGAGCACTTCGCGGCGGTGCTGCGCGAGCTGGGACGCGCCGCCACCGGCACCTCGGCGGTGCGACTGACACCGTCGGATCTGCCGCTGGTCGAACTGAGCCAGGGGGACATCGACCGGGTCGCCGCGACCGCCCCGGACCGGGTGGAGACCATCTGGCCGTTGTCGCCGCTGCAGGAAGGGGTGTACTTCCAGGCGCGCTACGCCGATGCCGCGGTCTATGTGGTGCAGAACGTCTTCGACATCGCCGAGCGGATCGACCTGCCCGCGCTGTGCGCGGCCTACTCCGCGGTGATGCGGCGTAACCCGGTGCTGCGCTCCGGGTTTCATGCCGACGAACTGCCCCGGCCGGTGGCCGCCATCGCGACCGATCCGGTGTGTGAACCCGAGCTGGTCGACCTCGGCGGGCTGCGACCCGAGCAGATCGAAGCCCGGCTCGCCGAGCTCACCGCGGCTGACCGGCTCCGCACCTTCGACCTCGGGGTCCCACCGTTGGCCCGGTTCACCGTGGTCCGGACGGCGCAGCGGGATCGGCTGATCTTCAGCTACCACTTCCTGCTGCTCGACGGCTGGTCCCGGGAGCAACTACTGCGCGAACTGTTCACCGAATACGCCGCCGCCGTGCGGGGCGTCCCGGCCGAGCTCCCCACCCCTGCGGCCGGGTTCACCGACTACCTGCACTGGCTGGACGACCAGGATCGTGGAGCGTCGGCACGGTGCTGGGCCCAGGCGCTGGCCGGGTTGGCAGCACCGACGCTGTTGGTGCCCGCGGCGGTCGGCACCGAGCCGACGCTGGCGTTGCGGCTGGATTTCACCCTGACCGAGGAGCAGACCGCGGCGCTGACCCGCACCGCGCGGGACGGCGGGGTGACGCTCAACGCGGTGATCAGCACCGCACTGGCGCTGGTGTTGGGATACGAAACCGGTTCCCAGGACGTCGTTTTCGGCTCGACGGTGGCCGGGCGGCCCACCGACCTGGACGGTATCGAGTCGGTGATCGGATTGTTCCTCAACACCGTGCCCACCCGGGTCCGGCTAGCTCCGGGACGTTCGGTCGCCGACACCGCGCGCGCCGTCCAGTCCGAGCGGCTGGATCTGATGGATCACGAGTACCTGGGCCTCGGCGACATCCAGCGCGCGGCCGGGGCGAGCGGGCCGCTGTTCGACAGCCTGTATGTGCTGCAGAACTTCCTCGACGACGACACCTTCAGCGACCTGGAAACCGAACACGGTATCGTCGGCCACGATTCGGTCGACGCGTCGCACTATCCGCTGACCTGGGTGGCCTCCCCGGGCCGACGGCTCTGGGTCAAGCTGGAATACCGGCCCGACGTCGTCGACCGCGGCCACGCGCAGCGATTGCTGGACCGACTGCGGCAGGTGCTCACCCACTGCTCCGGACAGTACGACGCCGCGCTGGCCACCGTTCCACTGGTGTTGCCCGGCGAACAGGCCGGGCTGGCCGCGCGGGCGAACTCCACCCGCCATCCGCTGCCCGCGGTCACCGTCACCGACCTGCTGGCCGAACACCGCGAGCGTGACCTCCCCGCGCTGGTCTGCGGTGCGGACCGGGTCAGCTACCGCGAGCTCGACGAGCGGATCACCAGGCTGGCCTGGCTGTTGCACGAGCACGGTGCCGGACGGGAATGCACGGTGGCGCTGGCCATTCCCCGCTCGGTCGACGCGGTGGTGGCCCTGTTCGCGGTGCTGCGGGCCGGTGCGGCGTATCTGCCGCTGGAACTGGACTACCCCGACGAGCGGCTGGCGACCATGCTCGGCGACGCCCGGCCGGTGTGCCTGGTGACCACCGCGGCCGTCACCGACCGCATTTCCCCGCTCGCCGGGACCACCACCCTGATCGTGCTGGACGGCACGGAACTGCCTGCCGCCCCGCCGGATTGGCCCGGCGGGCAACCGACCCTCGACGACCCGGCCTACCTGATCTACACCTCCGGGTCGACGGGCGCGCCCAAGGGCGTCGTCACCGCACACCGCGGCCTGACCAACATGCACCTCAACCATCGCGCGGCGATCTTCGAACCGGCCATCGCCAGGGCGGGCGGGCGTCGACTGCGGATCGCCCACACCGTGTCGTTCTCCTTCGACATGTCCTGGGAGGAACTGCTGTGGCTCATCGAGGGCCACGAGGTGCACATCTGCGACGAGGAGCTGCGCCGCGACGCGACCGCGCTGGTGGACTACTGCCACAAGCACGAGATCGACGTCGTCAATGTGACACCGACCTACGCCGGGCTGCTCTTCGAGCAGGGGCTGCTCGACCCGGGCGGACACCCACCGGTGCTGGTGTTACTCGGCGGCGAGGCGGTGTCGGTTGCGGTCTGGGATCGGTTGCGCGACAGCGACACCAGCTACGGCTACAACCTGTACGGCCCGACCGAGTACACCATCAACACCCTGGGCGGGGGCACCGGCGACAGCGCGACTCCGACGGTGGGCCAGCCGATCTGGAACACCAGGGTCTACATCCTGGACCCGTGGCTGCGACCGGTCCCCGACGGTATGGCCGGTGAGCTGTATATCGCCGGCGCCGGCCTGGCCCGCGGCTACCTGGGCCGGCCGGGGCTGAGCGCCGACCGGTTCGTCGCCGACCCGTTCGAACCCGGGCGCATGTACCGGACCGGCGATGTAGTGGCGCGCCGCCCCGACGGCAACGTCGAGTTCCTCGGCCGCAGCGACGACCAGGTCAAGATACGCGGCTACCGCGTCGAACCCGCCGAGGTGCAGGCGGTGCTGGCGACGCATCCGCGGGTGCGGCACGCCGCGGTGATCGCCAGGCCTGACCCGGCCACCTCGGGCTCGCACCGGCTGGTCGGCTATGTCGTCACCGGCGGCAGCGAGGATGGCAGCACCGACGCAATCGAAATCGTCGCGCAGCTGCGCACCCACCTCAAGGCCGCCCTGCCGGCCTACATGGTGCCCTCGTCCATCGCCGTCATCAACGAGATACCACTGACCGACAACGGAAAACTCGACGTTCGGGCGCTACCCGATGTCGCGCCGCGCGGGCCGGACACCACCGGCCGAGCGCCGCAGTCGGCGACGGAAGAGACGCTGTGCGGCCTGTTCGCCGAGGTCCTCGGTGTCGAGCGGGTTGGCGTCGACGACGACTTCTTCGACCTCGGTGGCCATTCCCTGCTCAGTATCCGGCTGCTCAATCGGGTACGTACCGTCCTCAGTGCGACGGTCTCGCTGCGCGATGTCTTCGACACCCCCACCGTCGGCGAGCTGGCGGCCCGGCTGGACACCCGAACCGCCGAATCGGTCCGCCCACCGCTGGTCGCCGCCGACCGTCCCCCTCACATCCCCGTCTCTCCTGCGCAGGAACGCCTGCTGATCCTCGACCGGCTCGGCGGCACCGGTGCGGCCTACAACTATCCGCTGGTGTTCCGGGTCAGCGGCGCCATGGATCTGGACGCACTGCGGGGTGCCGTGAACGCCGTGGTGGACCGGCACGAGTCGCTGCGGACGGTGTTCATCGAGTCCGATGGCACCCTGTACCAGCGGATCCTGCCGGCCGGGACGGCGGTCCCCGTACGGATCGTCGACTGCCCCGCCGATGATCTCGACGAATCGATCGCGGCCCTGGTCGAGTACCGCTTCGACCTGGCGGCCGAGATTCCCGTCCGGGTCACCGTGTTGCGATCCGACCCCGAGGATTGCACGATCGTCGTTCTGCTGCACCACATCACCACCGACGAATGGTCGGATGCCCCGTTCCTGACGGACCTCAACCGCGCCTACCGCGACGGCGGGACACCGCTGCCCCCGCTGGAAGTCCACTACGCCGACTACACGCTGTGGCACCGGCAGCTGGTGGCCGGCGTCGAGGCCGATCAGCGCAGCTTCTGGGCGAGGACCCTGGCCGGGGCTCCCGACGAACTTGCGCTGCCCACCGACCGGCCGCGGCCGGCCCGACCCAGCGGTGCCGGCGGCACGGTGCACGTCACCGTTCCCACCGAAACCGTAGCTGCACTGCGAAATCTGGCCGCCGATCGGCACATGAGCATGGTGATGGTGCTGCACGCGGGCCTTGCGGTGTTGCTGCACCGGCTCGGCGGCGGCACCGACATCGTTGTCGGCACCCCGGTCGCGGGGCGTGACGAGGCGGTCCTCAACGAGGTGATCGGATTCTTCGTCAACACCGTGGTGCTGCGCACCGACGTGTCTGGCAATCCCGACTTCGACGAGCTGCTGGCCCGGGTCCGGGACGCCGACCTGGCGGCCTTTGCCCACCAGGATCTGCCGTTCGAGCGGCTGGTCGAAGATCTCAACCCGCCCCGCGTCACCGGACGCAACCCGCTGTTCAACGTGTTCCTGGGGTACCACCTGCGCGACGGCGCACCCACCGAGATGCTCGGCCTGCCCACCCGGTGGTACGAGCCGCCGGCGACCGCGGCCATGTTCGACCTCGGCTTCACCCTGATCGACGAGCGCGGCGGGGCCGGAACCATCATGGCCGAGTACAGCGCCGATCTGTTCGACGAAGCCACGGTGCGGGGCCTGGCCCACCGGCTGGTGGCCGTGCTGGATCGGGCCGCCGCCAACAGCACTGCGGCGATCGGCGCCATCGCGGTCCTCGACGACGACGAGCGAGCCGATCTGGTTCACGGGCGCAACGACACCGGCCACGACGTCGTGCCGGATACCCTCGCGACCCTGGTGTCGCGGCAGGCGCGGCGCACGCCGGATGCCGTCGCCATTGCCGGCGAGGACGCTCAACTGAGCTACGCCGAGCTGGATTCCTGGTCGGATCGGTTGGCGGCCAAGATCATCGACGACGGTGCCGGCGTCGGCGCCACCGTGGGGGTGGCACTGCCGCGGTCGATGGAGCTGGTGGTGGCGCTGCTGGCGGTGGCGAAGTCGGGGGCGGCGTTCCTGCCGCTGGACGCCGACTATCCCGCCGAGCGGGTGCAGTACATGGTCGAGGACGCGCGGCCCGCTGTGGTGCTCGACGATCCGGAGATCGTGCGGGCGGCGCAGGAACGTCCGTCATCGGCGGCGCTACCCGAGGTGCCCCCGGCGGCGTGGGGCTACGTGCTCTACACCTCCGGTTCCACCGGGCGGCCCAAGGGCGTCGCAGTGCCCCATGCCGGCATCGTCAACCGGATCGCCTGGTTGCAACACGCCTACCCGCTGGACGGCACCGACCGGATGCTGGTGAAGACCCCGATCAGCTTCGACACCTCGGTCTGGGAGGTCTTCTGGCCGTTGAGCGTGGGGGCGACCCTGGTGCTGGCCCGGCCCGGCGGTCACCGTGATCCCGGGTATCTAGCGGAAACGATTGTGGCCCAGGGTGTTACTGCGGTGGACTTCGTGCCGTCGATGCTGGAGCTGTTCCTCGACGACCCGCGCTCGGCGCACTGCCCGTCGTTGACCCGGGTGACCGTCGGCGGTGAGGCGCTCGGTTCCGAGCTGGCCGCCCGGTGCGCCGACGCCGTCGACGTGCCGCTGCACAACCTCTACGGCCCCACCGAGACATCGGTGGACGTGCTCGGTTGGACCTTCGACGGCGGCGCACCGGCGCTCGGTGTGCCGGGCTGGAATGTGCGGGCCTATGTGCTCGACGACTACCTCGACCCGGTCCCGGCGGGCGTCCCCGGCGAACTGTATGTCGCCGGGGTGCAACTGGCCGACGGATACCTGCACCGGCACGCACTGACCGCACAGCGCTTCGTGGCCAGTCCATTCGACCCCGGGCAACGGATGTACCGGACCGGCGACCTGGTCCGGTGGCGCGGCGACGGGCAGCTCGAGTACCTGGGCCGCACCGATGACCAGATCAAGTTGCGGGGCGTGCGGATCGAGCCCGGGGAGATCGAAGCCGTGCTCAGCGCACACCCCGGGGTGGCCTCGGCCCGGGTGGTGGTGCGGGCCGACCGGCTGGTGGCCTACTACCTGCCTGGCGGTGCCGTGGACCCCCGGGCGCTTCGCGAGCGTGCCGCGTCGGCGTTGCCGACGCATATGGTGCCCGCGGCGTTCGTCGAGGTGGAGGCCTTCCCGCTCACCCCGAGCGGCAAGCTGGACCGCGGCGCCCTTCCCCCGCCGGAATTCGCCGCGGCTACCGGCCGTCCGCCGGTCTCGCCCCCGCAGCGACGCCTCTGTGAGCTGTTCTCCGAAGTCCTCGGGGTGGACGTCACGACGGTCGACGCCGACTTCTTCACCCTGGGCGGGCATTCACTGCTGCTGGTCCGGCTGGCCGGGGCGATCCGCCGCGAATTCGGACTCGACATCCCGGTCGCCGAGCTGATGGCTGCACCGACGGTGGCCGACGTCGCCGAGCGGTTGGCCGGCAACACCGGCAGCGACAGCCTGGCCCCGGTGTTGGCGCTGCGCGCGTCGGGGACCCAACCGCCGCTGTTCTGCCTGCATCCTGCCGGCGGGCTCAGCTGGCAATTCGCCGGGTTGAAACCGTATCTGCCACCACAGATTCCGATCTACGGGCTGCAGTCGCCGGTATTCTCCGGCGCCCGACGGCCCGAGACGATCCGGCAGCTGGCCGACGACTATGCCGACACCGTCGCCGCGTTGGCGCCCTCTGGTCCGATCCGACTGCTCGGCTGGTCATTCGGCGGCTCGCTGGCCCTGCTGGTCGCACGGGAGCTGCGCAGCCGCGGCCGGCAGGTCGGATTCGTCGGGATGCTCGACGCCCGCACCGACAACGCGGCGCAGGGGCCGTTCGACGAAACGGCGGTGCTGGCACGCCTGCTGCGCGAGATGGGTTTCCCCGTCGAGCCCGGGACCAGGATGACGGTCGGCGAGGCAGTGGAGTTGGTGCGCGCCAGCGGCGATGCCATCGCCGTGCTCGATGACACCCAGATCGCCAGGGTCATCGAGAACTACGTCGCGGCCGAGCGGTTCACCATCGGCGCCGACTACGGCCGCTACGAGGGCGATGTCTTCTTCGTCGACGCGACGGTGCCGGAGCCGGGTCTGACCGGTGTCGCGTCACGGGACTGGCACACTCACGTGGCCGGGGAGCTGCGGGTGGTCGCACTGGACTGTCGGCACTCCGAGCTGTTGGACCCCGCCGTGCTGAAGTGGCTGGGGCCGCTGATCGCCGCCGAACTGCAGCGTTGACGGCAATGCCCGCCGGGTCACCCCGGCGGGCATTGGCGTGCGGCGAACCGATCAGGCGTTGGCCAGGTCGGCCACCGGTCGGCCGTTGACGGCGTTGGCCAGCTGCGGTGTCACCACGTTGAGCGCGTACAGCATTGCCTCCGGGCCGCTGTAGGTCAGCGCGCCACTGAGATTGGAGTCGAATTTGGTGTAGAGCGTGCGGCCGTCGCGGACCACCCCGAGCCGTGCGAACGCCGGTGCGGCCAGCATCTGTTCCTTGGTGGCGCCGTTGACGAAGAGCACGTCACGGTCGAGCAGGTCGAGCCGTTCCTCACTGACGTCACCGTGGACGTCCTGGGTCTTGAACCCCAGTGCGTTGAACAGCGACCGGCGGGGATCCTTTTCGGGCAGCAGATAGTGACCCCCGTTCTCCGGGCCGAAGTCGACAACCAGTGTCTTGCCCTCGAACTCGGGGTTGGCCTTGCGCGCCTGGTCGATCCGGCCCTGGACCTGGTCGAGAAGTTGCTTGGCCTCGGCTTCCTTGCCCAATGCCTTTCCGGTGGTGAGCAGTTGCACATTCCACGGGGTTTCCTCGTCAGCGTAGTCCGCCGATTGGACGACCGTGGGGGCGATGCTCGAGAGCCGATCGTAGGTCGGCTTGTCGATCGACTCATAGATCGCCAGGATCAGGTCGGGCTTCTGCGCCGCGATCGCCTCGAAGTCGATCGAGTCCGCGCCACCCCAGGTAGGCACGCCCTTTCCGCCGGTGGCCTTCTGGACCCACGGATAGTCGTTGTAGCGCTCGAAGAACGCGCGGCTGCTCACCGGGACGACACCGAGTGGCAGGACGAAGTCCTGGTCGGTCCACCCCACCGTGACGACGCGCTTCGGGTTGGCCGGCACTGTGGTTTCGCCGAACTTGTGGCTGATGGTCACACCCGCCGACGGCGTGGTGTCCTTCGCTGACGTGCACGCGGTGAACATGCCGACGGTCAGCACGAGCGCGGCGACCGCGACAGCGCGCAGCCACCTCCGATGTTGCGGCATCACTGAATCCCTTCATTGGGCGATATCACCGCAGCATATTAGCTTAGCCTCAGCTAAATTATTGGCCTCCGCCCGGCGCCGGCCCCGAAAGCGGATCCGCGATGAGACATCCTGCACCGCAGTTAATTTGACGCCCGCGCAGGCGATTCCCAGCCCCGGGATGTAGGCCTTGCGCACTCTTGATATTAGGTTAGCGTCCCCTTAGTACGGATGGTGCCGGTCTGCCTCGCGGCGGCGGCGCCCTCGACTACGGGGCGGGAAGGCGAGGATGCAGCGGATATTGCTCGGAGGCAAGATTCATCGGGCGACGGTCACCCAGGCGGATCTGCACTACGTCGGATCAATCACCATCGACGCGGAGCTGATGGCCGGCGCCGGAATCCTGGAAGGCGAGCAGGTGCACGTTGTCGACGTCACCACCGGCGCGCGCCTGGTGACCTACGCGATTGCCGGCGCATCCGGCACGGGTGTGATCGGCATCAACGGTGCTGCGGCGCATCTTATTTCACCGGGGAATCTGGTCATCGTCATGTCGTTTGTGCAGCTTGACGAGGCCGAGGTGGCTACCCACCGAACCAAGGTCGTGCACGTCGATTCAGACAATCGGATGGTTGCGGTGGGATCGGATCCGGCCCAGCCGGTTCCGGGTGCCGTCGAGCAGATGGCGGGGGCGTGATGTCGGCGGACGACGGTGTGGTGCTGGATTTCGTCGGGGTCGGCTTCGGGCCGTCGAACCTCGCCCTGGCCGTCGCGGTGCAGGAACACAACGAACGCTGCCCGCGGGCGGTGACGGCCGAATTCGTCGACGCCAAGCCTGAATTCGGCTGGCACACCGGGATGTTGATCCCGGGCGCCACCATGCAGATCTCGTTTCTGAAAGATCTTGTCACTCAGCGCAACCCGCGCAGCGGATTCACCTTCCTGAACTATCTCACCGAGCGAGGGCGGCTCACCGAGTTCATCAACTACAAGACGTTCTTCCCCACCCGGCTGGAGTTCCACGACTACCTGAGCTGGGCGGCGGCCAAGGTAGACGCTTCGGTGCGGTACGGATCGCGCGTCACCGCCGTCCGTGAGGTCGACGGCGCGTTCGAGATCGAGGTCACCGGCGCCGCAGCCGGGCGGCTGCGCGCACGCAACGTGGTCATCGCCGGCGGGCTGAGCCCGCAGCTGCCGGCAGGCGTGGTCGCCTCGGCCCGCCAGATCCACAACCACAATGTCCTGCATGACCTGCAGCGCTTGCCTTCGACGCAGCACGACCGGTTCGTCGTCGTCGGAGCCGGGCAGAGCGCGGCCGAGGTGGTCGGCTATCTGCACGATCGGTCGCCCTCGACCGAGGTACACGGGGTATTCGCCAAGTACGGCTACAGCCCCGCCGACGACTCGCCGTTCGCCAATCGGGTTTTCGACCCCGACGCGGTCGACGACTTCTACACCGCCGAGCCGGGTGTGCGTCGGCAACTGCTCAACTATCACCGCAGCACCAACTATTCGGCGGTCGACCTCCCGCTCATCGAGGAGCTCTACGCCCGCGAATACGCCGAACGGGTCGAAGGCGCCCGCCGGCTCTTCCTGCGCGGCGCATCCAGCGTGATCCGGACCGAGGAAACCGGAGACGGGGTCCGGGTGCGTATCCGCCACCACCCCACCGGTGCGGTCGACGAGATCGATTGCGACGCCGTCATCTACGCAACGGGCTTCGTGCCGGCCCCGCTGCGGGGAATCCTGGGTGACCTCTACGACGACCTGGTGCTCGAGGACGGGCAGCCGGCGGTCGCCCGGGACTACCGGCTGCTCACCACCCAGCCAACCTCCGGGGGGCTCTACATCCAGGGCAACACCGAGCACACCCACGGACTGACGTCGTCGCTGCTGTCGAACATCGCGATCCGCAGCGGCGAGATCCTGCGGGCGATGTTGCAGGTGGACGACGACCTCGACAGACCGGGAGAACTCCTGGGGATCAGCCTCCCGAATGCAGCCTCAGCGTGATATAACTCACTTACGTCTGTCTAACATGAGGCAGATCACAGGCGGAGGTCTTCGATGAGCAGCGTGGAACGTTCTCCCAAGTTGACCCTCACGGCCGCGCGCGCTCACAGCGAGGCCAATACCCACCCCACACTGATGGCGATCCTGATGGTCGCCATCGTGCTTGCCGGCGTGGCCGGGGTGGTCGTGGCGTTGTCGATGGGGCACGCGGCCTTCGTGCTGAGCATCGTGCTCATCACATTCGGGCTGATCGCCGCCGCCTCCATCTGCTGACTCTGCCCGCAGGAGGGTCGCCAGACCGGCGACGTACATAAGCGTTGCTAATCCATGTGAAGAATCTTTAGCTGTACTGGACTGGCTGCGCTCCTTAACGTTCGATCCATGACCTCGCCGCTACTAGTCGGATTCCTGACGTCGTTCGCCCTGATCGCCGCAATCGGTGCGCAAAACGCGTTCGTACTGCGCCAGGGCATCCGAGGTGAACACGTCCTGGCGGTGGTCAGCGTGTGCGCGATCTCCGACCTGTTGCTCATCACTGCGGGCATCGCCGGTGTCGGCGCCCTCATCACCGCCCACCCGCACACGGTCGCCGTCGCCAAGATCGGCGGCGCCGCCTTCCTGCTGAGCTACGGCGCGCTCGCCGCGCGCCGCGCCCTGAAGCCCGCGACCATGGCCCCCGCGCGGGACGGCTCGACCCGCCTGATCTCAGTGCTGCTCACCTGCCTGGCGATGACGTTCCTCAACCCGCACGTCTATCTGGACACCGTCGTCCTGCTCGGCACGCTGGCCAACCAGCACGCCGACGGCCGGTGGTTGTTCGGCATCGGCGCGGTGACCGCCAGCGTGGTCTGGTTCTTCAGCCTCGGGTTCGGCGCACGCCGGCTGGCGGGCTTGTTCGCCACCCCGCTGACCTGGCGGATTCTCGACGGCCTGATCGCCGCCACCATGATCGCGCTCGGCGTCTCACTCGTCTTCTCCTGACCAAATCCACGCGCCACTCGACGGGAGATGGCGCTGGGCAACCGCGGACCGTTCGCACTCGACAACGTCGACCAGGCGATTGACGTTTTGGAGTCGGGTTTCGACCTGAAGTGAGCTAATCTCGCGCCGTGAGCACGCACTGGACCAGGCGTGGGTTCTTCGGCGCCGCGGGTGCGGCGGGGGCGCTTCTTGTCGCGGCGTGCACGTCGGACGGCAAGGGAGACGATTCCCCGCCGAAATCGGTGACGATCAAGCACATCTTCGGCGAGACCACGGTGAACGCACCGCCCAAACGCGTCGTCAGCGCCGGTTTCACCGAGCAGGACGATCTGCTGGCCGTCGGTGTCGTGCCGGTCGCCGTCACCGCCTGGTTCGGCGATCAACCCTTCGGGGTGTGGCCGTGGGCGCAACCCGAACTCGGCTCCGCTCAGCCCGTTGTCCTCAGCCTGGACAACGGAATTCAGGTCGACCAGATCGCCGCACTCAAGCCCGATCTCATCGTCGCCGTCAACGCCGGGCTCGATGCCGACACCTACAAGAAGCTGTCGGCGATCGCGCCGACGATCGCGCAATCCGGCCCGGACGCGTTCTTCGAGCCCTGGAAGGATCAGGCCGGCGCCGTCGGAACCGCGGTGTTCCAGGGCCGACAGATGAAACAGCTCATCTCCGCGGTCGACGACAAGTTCGCCGTGGTGGCCAAGAACAACGCCGGATTCAAGGACCGCAAGGCCGTGCTGTTGGCCGGCACCTTCTTCGACAACGCGCTGACCGCAACCGTGTCCGGCTGGCGCACCGAGTTCCTGACCACCATGGGCTTCCAGATCCCCGACACCATCAAGAGCTACGCGATCGACGACCACCGGGCCGCCATCCCCCGCGACAAACTCGCCGACGCGCTCGACGGCGCCGACGTGCTGATCTGGTCCACCGAGAGCGACGCCGACCAGGCGGCGCTGCTGGCCGACCCGGCCGTCTCCGCACTGAGTGCCACCAAGCAGAACCGCAACGTGTTCACCGGCAAGGACCTCGCCGGGGCGATCGCGTTCGCTTCGCCGCTGTCCTATCCGTTGGTCGCCGACCAGCTGCCGCCGCTGCTAGCGCGCGCGCTGCGCTGACCTGTCGTGCTTGGATAACACCCGTGACGAGCAGCCAGGCCACGACCGGCCATGACGCCCCGACCCCCGGATTCGCACAGGTCGGCTCGCTCTATTATCCGATCCTCGTCTCCGTCTTCACCGCGCTGGTGATCATCTCCAATGTCACGGCCACCAAGGGGGTCGCGTTCGGGCCGATCATCACCGACGGTGGATTCATCGTCTTCCCCCTGACTTACGTCATCGGTGACGTGCTCTCCGAGGTGTACGGGTTCAAGGCCGCGCGCCGGGCGATCATCCTCGGCTTCGCGATGAACGGGCTGGCGGCACTGGCGTTCTGGGTGACGATCTACCTGCCGTCGGCCGACTTCTACACCAACCAGGAACATTTCGAGAACATCGTCCATGCCTACACCCAGCTGATCGTCGCCGGCTTGGCCGGCTTCATCGTCGGCCAGACCATCAACGCCTGGACCGTCGTCAAGATCAAAGAGCGCACCAAGGAAAAGCACCTGTGGGCGCGGCTGGTCGGCTCGACCTTCGCCGGCCAGCTCGGTGACACCCTGGTGTTCTGCAGCATCGCCGCCGGCGCGATCGGGATCACCAGCTTCGGCGACTTCGCCACCT
Source organism: Mycolicibacterium sp. CH28 (assembly GCF_004745805.1). Lineage (GTDB taxonomy): Bacteria > Actinomycetota > Actinomycetes > Mycobacteriales > Mycobacteriaceae > Mycobacterium. The sequence continues at coordinate 246,702 of NZ_SRLQ01000002.1, forward strand.
ACACCGCGCTGGGCTGGGTGTACAAGACCGCCGTCGAAGTGGTGATGCTGCCCGTGACCTACCGGGTGATCGCCTACATCAAACGGCACGAACCGACCTACACCGCGATGGTCTGACGGTCGCGGCAAACCGGTCTGAGTGTTGTCCTAAGACAGTTCTGGCAGTGCTCGAAAACCTGCGAACCGCGCGCATCGACGGATCTACCGTCGGAGGATGAGTGTGGCGACAGATCCCCACATGTCCACCATGGTCCGTGACTACGGCGACCAGGCGCTGCTGCTGGAATGCGCGTCGACCGACGAGGTGCTGACCCTGGCCGCCGCCCTGCGTGTGGCGGACCTGCCAGGCCTGCTCGACATCGTCCCGGCCTCCCGCACCGTGCTGTGCAAACTGGCCGGTCCGCAGTACCAGGCGCCAACCCGCCAGCGGCTCGACCGATTGCGCGTCGACGCCGGGTCCGCCGGCGACCAACCGCCACGGCGCGTCGATCTGGTCATCGATGTGGTCTATGACGGCGCCGACCTCACCGATGTCGCCGAGCACACCGGCATGTCCGTCGCCGATGTCGTCGAGGCCCACACCGCCACCCCGTGGCGCGTCGGATTCGGCGGATTCGCACCAGGTTTCGCCTACCTGATCGGCGGCGACCCTCGACTGTGGGTGCCGCGGCGAGGCGACCCGCGGACCGCGGTGCCGGCCGGGGCGGTGGGACTGGCCGGGGAGTTCAGCGGGGTGTACCCGCGCCCGTCCCCGGGCGGCTGGCAGTTGATCGGACGCACCGAGGCGGTGCTGTGGGATATCGACCGGGTGCAGCCGGCACTACTGCTGCCCGGAATGTGGGTGCAGTTCAGGGCCGCCCGAGAGAGCTCGACATGATCACACTGGAAGTCCTGCGCACCGGGCCGCTGGCGCTGCTGGAGGACCTTGGTCGGCCAGGTCTGGCCCACGCCGGGGTGACCCGTTCCGGGGCAGCCGACCGCGGGTCGCACCGGCTGGCCAACCGCCTCGTGGCCAACCCCGACGATCGGGCCACCGTCGAGATCACGTTGGGCGGGTTCGCCGCGCGGGTACGCGGCGGCGCGGTTGACATCGCTGTGACCGGCGCCGATGCCGACCCGGCCGTGGGCGGAGTTCCCTTCGGTACCAACAGCGTTCACCATGTCCGCGATGGTGAGGTGATCTCGCTGGGGGCGCCGCATTCCGGGTTGCGCAGCTACCTGGCGGTGCGCGGCGGCATCGCAGTCGAACCCGTCCTCGGCTCCCGCAGCTACGACACGATGTCGGCGATCGGGCCGCGCCCACTGTGCCCCGGCGACGTGCTGCCCGTCGGCTCGCACTCCGACGGCTATCCCGAGCTCGACCAGGCCCCGGTGGCAGCCATCGCCGAGGACCTGCTGGAACTGCGGGTGGTCCCAGGCCCGCGCGACGACTGGTTCACCGACCCCGACGCCCTGGTGCACACCGACTGGATAGCTAGCGACCGCAGCGACCGGGTCGGCATGCGCCTGACCGGACGGCCGCTGACCTGCCGCTGGCCCGACCGGCAGCTGCCCAGCGAGGGAGCCGCCCGCGGGGCGATCCAGGTGCCGCCCAACGGCCAGCCGGTGATCCTCGGGCCCGACCACCCGGTCACCGGCGGTTACCCCGTCATCGGCGTGGTCATCGACGCGGACACCGACAAGGCCGCCCAAGTCCGGCCCGGCCAGACGGTACGACTGCACTGGACCCGGCCACGTATCGCAGCGCGGAATTCCCCGGACTGGTAAAGCTGAGGTGTGCACGCGCAAGTCCACACCGCCCGACTGGTCCACACCAGCGATCTGGACGCCGAGACCCGTCACAGCGCCAAGGAGATGGTGGCCGAGGCGTTCGGCGGCTGGACCGAGTTCACCGCCGACGACTGGGAACACGCACTCGGCGGAATGCACGCCATCATCGTTCACCACGGTGCCCTGATCGCCCATGCGGCCGTCGTGCAGCGCCGGCTCTACTACGGCGGTTCGGCGTTGCGCTGCGGGTACGTCGAGGCCGTCGCCGTGCGCGAGGACCATCGCGGACAAGGGCTGGCGCACAACGTGATGGACGCGATCGAGCAGGTGATCCGCGGCGCGTATCAGGTCGGGGCGTTGAGCTCGAGTCCAGCCGGCGAGAAGATCTACCGGCCCCGCGGCTGGTTGCCCTGGCGGGGCCCGACCTCGGTGCTCGCACCGACCGGTCCGGTCAGCACTCCCGAGGACGATGGCTCCATTTTCGTGCTGCCGGTCGACGTCCAGGTCGATACCACCGCCGAATTGGCCTGCGACTGGCGCGACGGCGATGTCTGGTAAATCCCCGGGATTCATAACCCGACGAATGAAACTTGCCCCTTCGGCGCGTTGACGCCGAATCCACCGCCCGCTGTGACCGCTGGAACACCGCCGCGCCACCAACGGGGATCGGCTTTCGTTGTCACTACATAGTGCGCGTGATATAGATACGTCGTGGGATATCAGCCGACCGATCACGACGTCAGTGCGTGCGTCGGCGATGTCCTCGACCAGGCGACCGACCTCACGGCGCGATTCCTCAGTGACCGCGCGGATTTGAGCGCGTCGGCGGCATTCACCCTGAACACCGTGTACCGCGAGGGACCCGTCCGGCTGACCACCCTGGCCACCAGGGAGGGGATCAGCCAGCCTTCGATGACGCAATTGGTCCAGCGGCTTGAGCGTGCCGGCCTGGTGACCAGGCTTGCCGACCCCGACGACGGCCGGGCCGCCCTGATCGGCATCACCGCCGCAGGTCGAACGTTGCTCGACGATCGCAAGCGCATGCGCCGGGAACGACTGGCGGCATTGATGACAACGCTGAACGACGAAGAGAAGTCGGCGCTGTGGCTCTCGGCCCGGGTTGCCCTGCCACTCATCGATCGACTCGCCGCCTACGCCGACTGCGCCACCAACGGCCCTGCGGGGCGACAAGCAGGAGATTCAACGTCCGCACCGCGGTCGATGTGACGGAAGGTGTTCGGGTGAAAGCTATTCCGGTGGGACGCGTGCTGAAACGCATCTGGATCCCGCTCGTCCTGGTGGTGGTGCTGGCGGTCTCCGGCCTGGTCGTGTCGCGCCTGCACAGGATGTTCGCGTCGAAGGATCTCAATGCAGGGTCGGGCGCGGGCATCGAGATCGTCCAGTTCAATCCCAAGGTCATGGTGTACGACGTCTACGGTTCACCCGGCAGCACCGCTCAGATCAGTTACTTCGACCCGGACGCCAAAGTGCACTTCGTCACCGTGCCACTGCCCTGGTCGGTCTCGCTGTCGACGACCTTGCCTGCCGTCAGCGCCAGTCTGATGGCACAAACCGACGGCGATCAGATCGGGTGCCGCGTGACCGTCAACGGAACCGTCCGTGAGGAGCAAACAGCCAATGGTGTCAACGCCCAGACGTTCTGCCTGGTGAAGTCCGCATGACTCACACCATCGACCCCGGCCCCACCACCCAGCCGAAGCGGTCCGCCTTCCCCCACCTGATCCGCATCCTGGCGCTGCCGATCATCCTGTTCTGGATCGCCGTCGCCGTCGCCGTGAACGTGCTCGCCCCTCAACTCGAGGTTGTCGGCGAATTGCACTCGGCGCCGATGGCACCCGACGACGCCCCGTCGATGGTGGCGATGAAGCGGATGGGCGCCGACTTCCAGGAGTTCAATTCCAACAGCACGATCATGGTCGTGATCGAGGGGCAGAAGCCGCTCGGCCCCGACGCCCACGCCTACTACGACGAGATCATTGGCAAGCTGCGCCAGGATCCCCAGCACATCCAGCACATCCAGGACTTCTGGGGCGACACGCTGACGGCGGCCGGCGCCCAGAGCGCCGACGGCAAAGCGGCCTACGTGATGCTGAACCTGGCCGGCGAACAGGGCCAGACCCTGGCCAACGAAGGTGTCGAGGCCGTCCGCAAGGTCATCGAGGACACCAAGGCACCGCCCGGCGTCCAGGCCTACGTGGCCGGTCCTGCCGCGCTGACCCACGACACCCACGTCATCGGCAACGCCAGCCTCGGCGAGATCACCCTGATCACCCTGATCGCGATCGCGGGCATGCTGCTGGTGGTCTACCGGTCGATACGAACCACGCTGATCCAGTTGTTCCTCACGTTCCTCGCGCTGCTGACCGCGCGCGGCGTGGTTTCGGTGCTGGCCACCCACGGCGCGTTCGGGCTGACGACATTCGCCGGGAACATCCTCACGATGCTGGCGATCGCCGCAGCCACCGACTACGGCATCTTCATCTTCGGCCGCTACCGTGAAGACCGCAGCATCGGGCTGGATCGAGACGACTCCTACTACGCCACCTTCAAGTCGGTCGCACCCGTCATCGTGGGATCCGGGATGACGATCGCCGGAGCGACGTACTGCCTCAGTTTCGCTCGGCTACCCTACTTCTCGACCATGGGCGCCCCCGTCGCGGTCGGCATGATCGTCGTCGTGGCAATCGCCGTCACACTCGGCCCAGCCGTACTCTTCCTGGGCAGCCGCATCGGGCTCTACGAGTCCAAGCGACCGGCGCAGAGCAGGTTCTGGCGGCGCATCGGCACGGCGGTCGTGCGCTGGCCCGCACCGATCTTCGTGGCAAGCCTGTTCGTGGTACTGATCGGCCTGGTGGCCATCCCCGGGTACAAGCCGGCCTACAACGACCGCTACTACATGCCCAAGGACGCCCCGGTCAACATCGGCTTCGCCGCCGCCGATCGGCACTTCAGCCAAGCCAGGATGAACCCCGACATCCTGATGATCGAAGCCGACCACGATATGCGCAATCCCGCCGATATGCTTGTGCTGAACAAGGTTTCGGGCAATATCATGCACACCGAGGGTATTGCGATGGTTCAGAGCATCACCCGGCCACTGGGAATCCCGATCCAGCACAGCTCGATTCCGTTCCAAACCAGCATCGCCGGCCAGACCAGCAACATGAACCTGCCGTTCCAGCGGGATCAGCTGGACAACCAGCTGAAGACGGTCGACGCGATGAACGTCTCGATCGACATCCTCGAAAAGCAATACCTGTTGTCCCTCAAGCAAACTCAGCTCACGCAGGATTCAGCGGCCCGATCCCAGGATCTGCTCGAGACCACCAAACAACTGCGCGACAACATCGCGAACTTCGACGACCAGTTCCGGCCCCTGCGCAACTACTTCTACTGGGAACCGCACTGCGTCGACATCCCCATGTGCGCCGCGGCACGGTCGTTGTTCGATTCGCTCGACGGAATCGACGAAGTAACCGACAAAACCCAAGGGGTGCAGGGCAACACCGATCAGTTGGCCGCCCTGGCACCCCAGTTGACGGCGCTCCTTCCCCAGACGATCGCGTCGATGAAGACCAGCAGGGACCTGGCACTGGCGTCGTACAACTCGCAGAAGGCGCTGCTCGACCAGATGCAGGCGACCAACGACACCGCGCTCGCCATGGGTGAGAGCTTCGACCAAGCCAAGAACGACGACCTGTTCTTCCTCCCGCCAGAAGCCTTCCAGAACCCCGACTTCCAGCGCGGGCTGAAGATGTTCCTCTCACCGGACGGTAAATCCGCCCGCATGTTCATCACCCATGAGACCGATCCGGCCACAGTCGAGGGCATCGGCCGGGTGGACAGCGAGCGAAAGGCCGCCCAGGAGGCCCTGAAGATGTCCTCACTGTCGAACGCCAAGATCTATCTGGGCGGAGTGGCAGCGACCTACAAGGACATGTCGGACGGCGCGCGCTACGACCTGCTGATCGCCGTGGTGTCGTCGCTCACGCTGATCTTCATGATCATGCTGATCCTGACCCGAAGCGCGGTCGCGGCGTTGGTGATCGTCGGTACGGCGGGCAGCTCGATCGCCGCGTCCTTCGGTATCTCGGTACTGCTCTGGCAGGACCTGTTCGGGATACAGGTGCAATGGCTGGTCATGCTGATGTCGGTCATCATCCTGTTGGCGGTCGGCTCCGACTACAACCTGCTACTGGTGTCGCGGTTCAAGGACGAGATCCACGCCGGCTTGAAGACCGGCATCATCCGCTCCATGGCCGGCACCGGCGGTGTGGTGACCTCGGCCGGACTGGTGTTCGCCGCCACCATGGCCGGGATGATGGGCAGCAAGCTGATCGTGCTGGCCCAGATGGGTTCGACGATCGCCATCGGGCTGCTGATCGACACGTTCATCGTGCGGTCGTTGCTGATGCCCTCGATCGCCACGCTGCTGGGCCGGTGGTTCTGGTGGCCGACGGTCGTCTACCCGCGGGGCGACAACCACTTCCGGGCACCGAAGCAGCCCAAGCCCTCCAGTGAGGACGTGGACACCGCGGCACTGCCGGCGCAGGGCTAACGCCAGCAGGTGAGGATCTCGCGGGCCCGCACCGACAGCGCAGCCTGCCAGAACGGCCCGAAGCTGATCCGCGCCACCCCCAGCGGCCCGAACGACGCCGGATCGTCGGCCTCCGGTACCGCGATCGCGTTGATCGGCAGCGGAAGCTCGGTAGCCAAGCGGCGCAACGTCTCCGGCTCGTGCCGGCCCACCGGCTAGAGCACGTGCACGCCGGCCCGGTCAGCGGCTGACCGCAGCGCGCCCACCAGTTCGGCATGCTCGGCCGACGACCGCAACCGCTTACCCTCGCTGTGCACGGTGTCCTCGATGTTCAGGCCGACCGCACCGGCTTCGAGCAGACCGTCGATGAGCCGCTCACCCGGTTGGCCGTAGCCGGATTCGACGTCGACCGAGACCGGCACGTCGACGACGGCGGTGATCTGGGCGACCCGGGCCAGCACATCGTCGAAGGCCATTGCCTCCCCGTCGGGTTTGCCGACCGAGTCGGCCAGCGGGTGGCTTCCCACGGTCAACGCCGCGAACCCGGCGTCCGCCGCCAACGACGCCGACCAGACGTCCCACACCGTCGTCAGAACCACCGGATTTCCCGGTTCGCGCAAGGCCAACAACGCCTCGGCACGTTCGGCGAGGCCGTTCTGATCGGGCACCGCGTCACCTCTGTTTTGTCGTGGGTTTCGGGCTGTGCAACGCAGCGGGCGCGTGGCCCTTCCTAACGTGACGTGTCTCACTTTTGGTTCGAAATATGGCTAGCATCAGTTGTCGTACTGTGATCCATGACACCTTTGCACCCCGAGGAGGCCCGGTGTCCACCACCACCGAACTGACCGAACTGCACCACCTGATCGGCGGTTTGCGCCGCTGTGTCGACTCGCTGAAGTCCAAGTACGGCGACAGCCCCGCAATGCGCCGAATCGTCAACGACGCCGAACGCATCCTCAATGACGTGGAACTTCTCGATATCGACGCCGATGAGCTTGCCCTAACCCAGCAAACCGCGGTGATATCCGGGGAGAAGATCGCGATTCCGGACACCCCGTACGACACCGCCTTCTGGCGCGACGTCGACGACGAGGGTGTCGGCGGCCAGAACCGCCGCTAGCCGATGTAAGCCGGGTGCTGTGATCTAGGTACCCTCTGATGAGTTAATGCGAAGGGGATCACAGTAGATGAGCGCACCCGCCGGTAACCGCCCTGCGACCGGAGTTCTCTCGCCCGGCCGCGCCCAGATCCCGCAGCGCACTCTGCGGACCGACAATTGGCTGAAGTCACCCATCCTCACGGACCTGGGTTTCGCCGCGTTCGTCATCTACGCGACGGTGCGCGCGTTCCAGCGGGACCACTTCTTCGTCCCGCAGTATCACTATCTGACGCCGTTCTACTCGCCGTGTCTGAGCAAGGCGTGCGGTGAGGCCAGCGACTTCTGGCCGCAGATCCTGCCCGCCACCGGGCCGCTGTCGTTGCTGCCCTACGCCTTTCTGTCCCTGCCGTTCCTGCTGCTGTTCCGGCTGACCTGCTACTACTACCGAGGCGCCTACTACCGCTCGGTGTGGCAGGCCCCCACCGCCTGCGCAGTGGCCGAGCCGCACGCGAAATACACTGGTGAGACCCGGCTTCCACTGATCATCCAGAACACCCACCGGTACTTCTTCTATATCGCCGGCATCATCTCGTTGATCAATACCTACGACGCGATCGTCGCCTTCCACTCCGACCAGGGCCCCGGCGGTTTCGGATTCGGCCTCGGCAACATCATCCTGGTCGGCAACGTGGTCATGCTGTGGGTCTACACGCTGTCCTGCCACTCCTGCCGCCACGTCACCGGCGGTCGGCTCAAGCACTTCTCGAAGCATCCGGTCCGGTACTGGATCTGGACCCAGATCAGCAAGCTGAACACCCGGCACAAGCTGTACGCCTGGGTCACCCTCGGTACCTTGATGCTCACCGATTTCTACGTTGCGCTGGTGGCCAGCGGCACCATCTCTGACCTGAGATTCATTGGCTGACAAGCGTTTTCCACTACAGCATTCGAGCGAGGACACATGACGGTTGAGGTCGAGCGGCACTCCTACGACGTGGTGGTGATCGGTGCCGGCGGCTCGGGTCTGCGCGCGGTCATCGAAGCCCGGGAGCGGGGCCTGAAGGTGGCCGTGGTGTGCAAGTCACTGTTCGGCAAGGCACACACCGTGATGGCTGAGGGCGGCTGTGCGGCGGCGATGCGCAACGTCAACACCAAGGACAGCTGGCAGGTGCACTTCGGTGACACCATGCGCGGCGGCAAGTTCCTCAACAACTGGCGGATGGCCGAGCTGCACGCCCAGGAGGCCCCCGACCGGGTGTGGGAGCTGGAGACCTACGGCGCGCTGTTCGACCGCACCAAGGATGGCCGGATCAGCCAGCGCAACTTCGGCGGCCACACCTACCCGCGGCTGGCGCACGTCGGTGACCGCACCGGCCTGGAGATCATCCGGACCCTGCAGCAGAAGATCGTCTCGCTGCAGCAGGAGGACAAGCGCGAACTCGGCGACTACGAGGCCCGCATCAAGATCTTCCACGAGTGTTCGATCACCGAGTTGATGCTGGACGGGACCGGGGGCGAGAAGAGGGTGGCCGGCGCGTTCGGCTACTGGCGTGAAACCGGCAAGTTCATCCTGTTCGAGACGCCCGCGGTGGTGTTGGCCACCGGCGGTATCGGCAAGTCGTTCAAGGTGTCGTCGAACTCTTGGGAGTACACCGGCGACGGGCACGCGCTGGCCCTGCGGGCCGGCTCGGCGCTGATCAACATGGAGTTCATCCAGTTCCACCCCACCGGCATGGTCTGGCCGCTGTCGGTCAAGGGCATCCTGGTCACCGAGGGTGTGCGTGGTGACGGCGGGGTGCTGAAGAACTCCGAGGGCAAGCGCTTCATGTTCGACTACATCCCCGCGGTCTTCAAAGGCCAGTACGCCGAAACCGAAGAAGAAGCCGACCAGTGGCTCAAGGACAACGACTCGGCCCGGCGCACCCCTGACCTGCTGCCGCGCGACGAGGTGGCCCGCGCCATCAACTCCGAGGTGAAGGCCGGCCGCGGCACCCCGCACGGCGGCGTCTATCTCGACATCGCCACCCGGATGACGCCCGAAGAGATCAAGAAGCGGCTGCCGTCGATGTACCACCAGTTCATGGAGCTGGCCGAGGTCGACATCACCAAGGACGAGATGGAAGTCGGCCCGACCTGCCACTACGTGATGGGCGGTATCGAGGTCGACCCCGACACCGGTGCGGCCGCGACGCCGGGCCTGTTCGCCGCGGGCGAGTGCTCCGGCGGTATGCACGGTTCCAACCGGCTCGGCGGAAATTCGCTGTCCGACCTGCTGGTGTTCGGCCGCCGCGCCGGGCTGGGCGCCGCCGACTACGTGCGGACGCTGGCGAGCCGACCTGCGGTGTCCGAGGAGTCCATCGAGTCCGCGGCGGAGCTGGCCCTGGCACCATTCAAGGGGCCGGAGGGTAAGGCAAAGCCGGAGAACCCGTACACCCTGCACGCCGACCTGCAGCAGACGATGAACGACCTGGTGGGCATCATCCGCACCCAGGCCGAGATCCAGGAAGCGCTGGACCGGATCGAGGAGTACAAGGTCCGCTACCGCAACATCGAGTCCGACGGCAAGCGTCCGTTCAACCCGGGCTGGCACCTGGCCATCGACATGCGCAACATGCTGCTGGTGAGCGAGTGCGTGGCCAAGGCAGCGCTGGCGCGCACCGAGAGCCGCGGCGGCCACACCCGCGACGACTACCCCGCCATGGACGCCGAGTGGCGACGGAACCTGCTGGTGTGCCGGGCCGCCGGCGACGAGGTGGTACCCGATGTCAGCGTGACGAAGGAACTCCAGCCGCCGATGCGTGAGGATCTGCTCGAGGTGTTCGAGATCGACGAGCTCGGCAAGTACTTCACCGACGAGGAGCTGGCGCAGCATCCGGGACGGAGGACCCAGTGACCTACCAGGCGAAGCTGAAGGTTTGGCGCGGCGACGACGAGGGCGGTGGGCTGCACGATTTCGCCGTCGACGTCAACGAGGGCGAGGTCGTCCTCGACATCATTCACCGGCTACAGGCCGAGCAGGCCCCCGACCTTGCGGTGCGGTGGAACTGCAAGGCCGGCAAGTGCGGCTCCTGCTCGGCGGAAATCAACGGCCGCCCCCGGCTGCTGTGCATGACCCGAATGTCGACCTTCGACGAGGCCGAGACGATCACCATCACGCCGCTGCGCACGTTCCCGGTGATCCGCGACCTCGTCACCGACGTGTCGTTCAACTACCAAAAGGCCCGCGAGATCCCCGCATTCGCGCCGCCGAAGGATCTGCAGCCCGGCGAGTACCGGATGGCCCAGGTCGACGTCGAGCGCTCGCAGGAGTTCCGCAAGTGCATCGAGTGCTTCCTGTGCCAGAACGTCTGTCACGTGGTGCGTGACCACGAGGAGAACAAGCAGGAGTTCGCCGGCCCGCGCTTCCTGATGCGCATCGCCGAACTCGACATGCACCCGCTGGACACCCTGGACCGCAAGGACATGGCCCAGGACGAGTTCGGCCTGGGCTACTGCAACATCACCAAGTGCTGCACCGAGGTGTGCCCCGAGCACATCAAGATCACCGACAACGCGCTGATCCCGATGAAGGAGCGCGTGGTCGACCGCAAGTACGACCCGGTGGTCTGGCTGGGCAACAAACTGTTCCGGCGGAAATAGCCCCCGGGACACCTTGAGCGGGCCGTTTCATCCGCGACACACCGCGGACAGCGGATGCGAACGCACACTCGACGCCAAGCCCGTCGCCGAAGTGCGTCGTCGAAGCCCGTCATCTGGGTAGCCTCGAGAACATGGGGACTATCCATAGCGTCAACGATATTCGCACCGCAATCCGGGAGCTGTCCGCCCGCGCCGAACTGGCCCGCAAAGAGGGCCGGCCCGACGACGCGGCCGAGATCGAGCAGCGCATCGCGGCATACCGCGACAAGCTCGCCGACAAGCCCTGACGCCGGTCCCGGGCTACCGACTGACTGACTGGGTTAGCTGCCCAGCCTGCGGAAGGTGCTGCGGTGGAACACGATCGGCGGCACGTCCTGGTGGACGGTGATATCGCTGACCGCCAGGATCACGATGGTGTGATCCCCAGCGGGGACGAGCTGTTCGATCGTGCTCTCCAGCCACACGCTGGTGCCGTGCACGAACACCGCGCCGCTGTCCCGCGACTCGGTGTGTAGCCCGGCGAACCGATCGCCGGTCTTGGCCGCCAGGGTCCGCGCCGCCACGTCGTGTGATTCGCCCAGAACGCTGATGCCGAGTGACGGCAGATCCTTGAGCTTCGGCCAGGTCTCCGAGTTGTTCTGCACGCAGAACGAGACCAGCGGCGGGTCCAGCGACACCGGCACGAAGGTGCTCGCGGCGAGGCCGATCCGGACCCCGTCGACCTCGGCGGCGATAGCGATGACACCAGACGGGAAATGGCCGAACGCCTCACGTAGCGAGGCGGGGCTCAGCTCTGTGTTGCTCATGACAATTTCCATCTTCACATGTACCGGAGCTGCGAGGCCACAGCATGACGCGGCGTGATTCGAATACGTGCGCTGGGCGGCACGTCGGGGCCCCGCGCATATTTACCGTTGAGTAGCCTTGACCCGTGCCAAACGTCTCGATCCTGTCCGTGCTACGCGAACGCGCGGGGCTGACACCGGACGAGGTTGCCTTCACGTTCACCGACTACGACCAGCACCAGGACGGCATTGCCGAAAGTCTGACCTGGTCGCAGGTATACCGACGGACGCTGAACGTCGCACACGAGGTCAGCGCGCACGGCTCGCCCGGCGACCGGGCGCTGATCCTCGCGCCGCAGGGCCTGGCCTATATCGTCGCGTTCCTGGGCGCCATGCAGGCGGGTTTCATCGCCGTCCCGCTGTCGGTTCCGGTACCCGGATCCCATGACGAGCGGGTCAGCGCCGTGGTGACCGATACGTCGCCGACGGTGGTGCTGACCACGTCCGACGTGTTCGAGGTCGCCGCACAGTACGTCGACGACGGCGCCGCAGTGATCGCTGTGATCGCCGTCGACACCCTGGACCTCGACGCCGACAACCCCGTGAGCCCCGAGGTGCCCGATGGACCGGACATCGCCTACCTGCAGTACACGTCGGGGTCGACCCGGCTACCCGCCGGAGTGATGATCTCGCACCGCAACATGCTGGCGAATTTCGAGCAGTTGATGGCCGAATACCTGGCCGAGTACGGCGGAGAGTTCCCGCCGGGGACAGTCCTGGTCTCGTGGCTGCCGTTTTATCACGACATGGGCCTGATGCTGGGCATCGGTGCACCCATCTTCAGCGGACACCCGGCTGACCTGTTGAGCCCGCTCGCGTTCCTGACCCGGCCGGCGCGCTGGCTGCAGACCATGGCACGTCAGCAGAAGGCGTGGTCGGCCGCACCCAACTTCGCCTTCGACCTCACCGCCCGGCGCACCACCGACGACGACCTGTCGAGCATCGATCTGCACGGGATCCTCGGCATCATCAACGGCGCCGAACGCATCCACCCGCACACCCTGGTCAAATTCACCGAACGCCTGGCACCCGTCGGGTTCCGCCCCGAGATGGTCGTTCCGTCCTACGGGCTGGCCGAGGCGACCGTGTACGTCGCCAGCGGCGGCGCCGGCCGAGTGCCCGAGGTCGTGGAGTTCGACGCCGACGAACTACCCAAGGGCACCGCGGTGCGCAAGCCCGGCGGGGCACCGCTGTTGCGATACCAGCTCCCGGTGTCGCCGCTGGTGCGGATCGTCGACGCCGACACCTGCCGGTCGTGCCCGGACGGCACCGTCGGTGAGATCTGGACCCACGGCGACAACGTGTCGGCCGGCTACTGGCGCAAGCCCGAGCAGACTGGCTCGGCGTTCGGCGCGACGCTGGCCGAACCGCCCGCCCACACCCCGGAGACCGGGTGGCTGCGCACCGGGGATCAGGGCTTCGTCTCCGAGGGCGAGCTGTTCATCGTCGGCCGCATCAAGGACATGCTGATCGTGCGGGGCCGCAACCATTACTCCGAGGACATCGAAGCGACGGTGCAGAAGATCACCAGCGGCCGGGTGGCGGCCATCGCGGTGTCCGACGATCAGACCGAGCAGCTGGTCACCATCATCGAGCTCAAGAAGCGCGAGGATTCCGGTCAGCTTGCGGTAGTGAAAAACGATGTGATCGCCGCGATTTCGCGCGCGCACGGGTTGCAGGTCGCCGATATCGTGCTGGTGGCGCCCGGGTCGATCCCGACCACCACCAGCGGCAAGATCCGCCGCGCGGCGTGCGTCGAGCAGCACCGGCAAGGACGGTTCGTGCGGCTGGATGCGTAGCTGATCTCCCCGATGTGGTTCACCCTTCTGGTGATGGCTGCCGCGGTGAGCCTGGAGCCGTTCCGCATCGGGATGTCGGTGCTGATGCTCAACCGTCCTCGCCCGCATCTGCAGCTGGCCGCGTTCCTGTGCGGCGGCTTCCTGATGGGATTGACCGTCGGTGCAGTGGCGCTGCTCGCCCTCGAATCGTGGCTGCCGTCCTCGGCGCATTTCACCCTGCCCCGGGTACAGACGATCATCGGCTCGCTGGCCCTGCTGGCCGCGGCGATCCTGGCAGTCACCAAGGGGCGCAACCGCACCGCGCCGGCCTGGCTGAGCCGGCTGCTCGACGGCCAGTCACTATGGATCGCCGGTGCCGCCGGCCTTGGTATCGCGCTGCCCTCGGTGGACTACCTGGCGGCGTTGGCCGTCATCGCCGCCGCCGACACCGCCCCGGCTACTCGGCTGGCGGCGCTGCTGATGTTCAACGCGGTGGCCTTCGCCCTGGTGGAGATCCCGCTGCTGGCCTATCTGGTAGCCCCACAGCGCACCTACGCGGCAATGACCGCGCTACACCAGTGGATTCGGGCACGGCGGCGCCGCGAGGTCGCGGCACTGCTGGCGGTGGTAGGTGCCGTGCTGCTCGCCGCGGGTCTGCTCGCAGCCTGAAACTCAGTGCGCGCTCGGACCGTGGTCCACCACGTATTGGAGGCCCGCCATCAACTGCGAAATCGGATCGGTGCCGCCGCCGAAGGCGGCCTGGGTGGCGGGTGCGGTAACCACCGCGGGATCGAAACCGTGCACCGGGTCGACCTCGACGGGCGCGGTCGACGGGTCGTCGTTGCGCGAATACCCGGAATCCACCATGGGTTTCAGCACCGAGTCCAACTGATTGAGAGTGCCCTCGTCGACACCGAGGTACTTGAACGGCAGCACCAGCGGAAGGTGTTGCTCGGGGATCAGGTACGTGGTGGTCTTCGCGCCCCTGGAATTGACGGTCGTCCTGATGTTCTGTGGCGGCACCATGGTCGGATTCGTGAACGCCACGGCGGTATGCCCGGTCGCCAGACCCACTACCGCGTTCAATACCGCCATGATGTTGTCCTGCCGGTCCGGCCAGTCGGCGATGCTGTCGTAGGCGGAGACGAAACGGTAGGAGTCGTACTGACTTTCCACCGGGGGCGGGATCCGGTAGTCGAGTGCGGGGACGACACTGCCGACCGGGAAGTTCTGAGTCAGGAAGCCCTCACCGAATGCGTGCGGCGCGATCGGATCGCCGAAGGTGGCAAAGGACAACTGATCCGGCGGCGGCGCCGCCGGATCACTCGCCAGCCGGGCCTGTACGGCGTTGAGCACCATCGCACCTTCGGACAGGCCCAACACCGTGCCCTTACCACCGTCGTTGATTGCCCGCAGGACATTGCCTTCGCCCACGTCGACCGACTCGCCGATGCTCGGCCCGTCGATCCCCAGGCCGGGGAAGTTGTCGTCGAGGCGGCCGATGCCGGGGAACATGCGCTCCAGGACGTGGCCCTGAACCTGCCCCGCCGGATAGTCGACGATCTGCCGATCGAGACCGGGAAACCAGTCCGCGCCGGTGCGGCGGATGTACTCGTCGTAGGGGATGCCCAGCACATGGGCGCCGCCCAGGGCATACCCCTTGCCTGGCGTGCCGATCGGACTGGGCCCGTCACCTTGGGCCCCGCCCGGCGACGGCTGATCGGCTGTGGCGATTCCGCCGGTGGCGCACAGGGTCAACACCGTGGTCGCTGCGGCAAGTAGCTTCTTCATGCCTTACTGCTCCCTTGCGATGTCGGTCGGGACGGCCACCAGTTCGCCTTACCGACCAGCGTAGCCATGGCGGGCACCGTGACCGTCCGCACCAGGAATGTGTCCAGCAGGATTCCGGCGCCGATGACGAAGCCGCCCTGCACCACGGTACCGATGCTGGAGAACAGCAGGCCCCACATCGAGGCGGCGAAGATCACGCCCGCCGCGGTGATGACGCCGCCGGTCGACGACAGCGTCCGGATGATGCCGTAGCGCGCCCCGTCCGGGGACTCGTCGCGCAATCGGGACGCGAACAACAGGTTGTAGTCGGCTCCGACCGCGACCAGCACCACGAACGCCAGCGGTGGCACCGTCCAGTGCAGCTGTTGACCGAGCAGATACTGGAAGGTCAGCACGCCGATACCGAGCGCGGCGAAGTACGAAATTACCACGGAGCCAACCAGATACAGCGGTGCGATGACCGCACGCAGCAACAACATCAGCGTCAGCAGCACCACGATGATGGTGACGGCGATGATGAACCGGATGTCCTTCTGGTAGTAGTCGCGGGTGTCGCGTAACGCGGCGGGATAGCCGCCCATCGATATCTTGGCGTCGGCCAGGGTGGTGTTCGGCTGCGCTCCCCTGGCGGCGTCGCTGATGGCGTTGACCTGATCCATCGCCGCGGGGCTGAACGGATCGAGTTTGGTGAGCACCAGATAGCGCACCGAGTGGCCATCGGGCGAGATGAACATCTTGGCGGCGGCCTGGAAATCGGCCAACTGCAGAACTTCGGGCGGAATGTTGAACCCGGCCATCGCCGGGCCAACGGCGTTCTGCTTCAACGACAGTAGGAACGCCGATGCCTGGTCGAGTCCGGTTCGCATCAGCTGGATTTGATCGACGACCTGGCCGACCCCGTTGGCGACGTCCCGACTCCCGGTGGCCGACCGGTCGGCGCCCTGGCGGAGTTTGGCGAGGGTGGCCTGCGCGCCGGCAGGCGTATCCAGCCCCATGTCGCTCATCACCTTCGTGATCTGGGTGAAGGCGGCGCCCAGCTGGTTCAGCGCGGCGTTGAGGGACTGCTTGTCCTGCATTGACTGCAACTGTCCGGCCAGATCGTTGATCCGGTCGAGGCTGCCGTCCTCCCGGGCGGCGGCCAGGCGCTGAAAGTGGACGCGAGTTTCGCTGCAGGACGGGTCGAGGTCGCAGACGGCGTTGCCCTGCAATGCCATCAACACCGGTCCCACCCAGGCGAACATGTCTCTTGCCGCGGTGAAGCTGATGCCCATCGAATTGCCGAGCTCGTTCACGGCGGTCACCAACTTGGCCGCGACCTCGACGTTCTTCACCAGCTTGTCGCCACCGTACTGGCCCCTCAGCGCCGCGAACGCGTCAACCATTCGCTGGATGCTGGTCGCGATCTGGTTGACCTGGCCGCGTACGTCGCCGAGCCCGGTAGCCAGCGTGTCGGCGCCCTTGCTCAGCCGATTGAGGTCACCGGTGTTGTTGGCGATCATCGCCGACCCGGTGGCCAGCCGGTCGCCCACGAGCCCCGCCTGGTAAGTGGCCCGGAATTCCTTCGGCACCACCCCCATGGGTCTGGTGATACCGCTGACCATCGCGATATCGGGCAGTTGGCTGATGCGTTCGGCCATCTGCTCCAGGTCCGCCAACGCCTGCGGGGTACGCAGGTTGTGCGGCGACTGGACCAGCACGTAGGAGGGCACGGACTGGTTGATGTTGAAGTGGCGTTCCAGCGCCGCGTACCCGACCGAACTGGGCGCGGAAGCCGCCACGGCCTTGCGGTCGTCATAGTTGTAGCGCGCCAGGGTCACGCTGCTGGCCAGCAGGGCCAGGACCAGGAGGCTGCCCACCAGGTGGGCCCGCGGTCGGCGCACGATGCGGATCCCCGAGCGCCGCCACCACCGGGTGGTCAGTTCGCGCCGGGGCTTGATCCAGCCGCGCGGTCCGACGAGGACGAGGATGGCCGGCAACAGCGTCAGCGCGGCCAGGAAAGCCACGGCGACGCCGATCGCCGATGACACGCCGACGGTGGAGAACACCCCCATCCGGGCGAAGCTGATCCCGAGGAAGGTGACGCCGATGGTGGCCGCGGATGCGGTGATCACCTTGCCCACCGAAGTCAACGCCAGCCGTACCGCATCGTCGGAGGTCTCACCGCGGCGCACGTAGTCGTGATAGCGGCTGATCAGGAATACCGCGTAATCCGTTCCCGCACCGGCGATGATCGCGCTGAGCAGGATGATGGCCTGGTTCGACACCCCCAGGCCGGTGAACTCCGACAATCCGGCGACCACAGATTGCGCGATCACCAGGGATATCCCGATGCCGGTCAACGGCAGCAGCATGGTGACCGGATTGCGGTACACCACCAGAAGCACCACCAGCACCAGGACGGCGATCGCGATCTCGATCGGCAGCCGGTCCCGTTGGCCGGCGACGGTGAGGTCGGCGACAGTGGCCGCCGGCCCGGACAGATGCACCTCAAGCGGGCTGCCGGCGGTGTTCTGCTTGACGATGTCGGCCACCCGGTTGAAGGCGGCATAGGACTGCGGTGTGCCCAGCGCGCCCGCCAAACCCACAGGCAATACCCAGGATTTGTTGTCCTTACTCGTCAGAAAGGAACGCAGCGCCGGAGTCCCGACGAAATCCTGCACCATGACCACGTCTTGGGAGTCGGCGCGCAGCGCCTTGACCAGCGTGCGATAGGTCGCTTCGTGCGCGGGGCCCAGACCCCGTTCGTCGGTGAGGACCACCAGCAGCAGGTCGTCGGTGCCCGGCTCCTGAAACGCCTCGGTCATCTGCCTGGCCGCAACGCTGGACGGGGCGTCAGCGGGCAGCATGGCCAGCGGATGTTTCTGGGCCATCTCGTTCAGGCTGGGGAACGTCAGCGGCAAGGCGACTGCCAACGCGACCCAGAGCCCGATGACCACCCAAGGCCACCGGACCACCACATCGGCTAGCCGTCGCACAACGCCCCTACCTCTGGTCCTCGCATCCGTGTGACCGCGGCACTTACCGTCACCGGCTCACGCCGTGCAATCCCTTTTCGGAGCTAAACAACACGCCCCCACTGCCCGGTGTCGGCGATCTGCTCACACACCGACTTCATCGTGGCGATGTAGCGGGCCACCGACTTCTGGGCAATCGGGTTGTCCGGAAACATCACCGCCATTGCCGTGCCGGCCTCGTACCGGAATACATAGATCGTCAGCTGATACGAGAATCTTCCGTCGGAGTAAATGCCGATATTGTTCGAATACCCCATGTCCGCGGCAGCGAGCACCGCGTTGAGCGGGGCCGCGCCGCCGTGCAAGAAGTTCGAGACCGGGAAGTTGGGCCCCGGCTTCTCCAGCCACGGCGCTAATTCCAACACTCGGTAATAGGGGATCCGCGCCAAGTTCAGACCCGAATCGAAGGAGGCCTGGGCGGCCCAGGCGGCTTCGCCGAACGACGTCGCGGCGATCGGGACGGTGATCGGGACCAGGCCGGTAAACCAGCCCTGGGTCATGAAGTTGTCCGAAGTCCGACGGGTGTCTCTCGGCGTGAGTCCGTAAAACGTTGTGGCACCTGTCAACTCATGTTCCACCATCGCTGTGCAGGCGAACAGGCCGCCGACGAACCGGGCACCGGCCGCCGAGCAGGCCGCTTCGAACCTCGCCGTCTGTTCGGCGTCCATCAACATGTCCCCGACCATGTCAGCCACGGTCGGTTCCAGCGGGTTGCCCAGCGGCAGCGGGAACTCCGGCAGGGTTCCATTGTTATTCTCGGCAAACTCTATCCAGGCCCGAACCTCGGGCGAATCGACGGTTAAAGCCGATGTGGATTCACGCTCCTGAACACAAAAATCGTCAAAGCTGCCAGCCTCGGGCAGCGCCAGCGGCTGGCCCCCTTGGGTCAATGATGAATACATGCCGTGGGCCTCCAGCATGGTGATCCCGATCAGTGCCGCGTCGCCGTGGACGTGATCAATGCTGGCGTAGAAATCGAAATGGTCCTCGGCCTGGACGATGCCGAACGAGAAGCAGCCCCACTCCAGCGGAGAGGGAATATCGACGATATGTTTGCGAGCGTCCTCGACGGCCATTTCGCCATAATCGTTCGGCTCGAATTCGATATCGGCAGCATCCTGAATGGTGTGCCGGACTATCTCGCCGGAACCGTTGTATTCGAACCAGCTGCGGTAGGTGTCATGGCGACGCAGATACGCGTTGAGGGCATGATTCATGGCGCCGACATCGCACTGACCTGGAACTTCACAGGTTGCGATGATTTGCCGCGAATAGTCGAGCCCGGCGGCTTCCTGTTGGTAGACACCACGAATGTGCTGGGCCTGCATATAGCTGACCGGTACCGAACTGACCGGCGCTTGCCGGGCCTTCTCCAGAGCCGTATTCGTCGGGTGCCAGGAAATCACTACGCCTGGACGCGGCATCCAATCATCGATTGTGCCGATCGAAATCTTCCCGATGTGCAATATGTCCCTCCCGGGTCGGAACGGCCACGGCTGCGGCCCGGCACCGCTGGCTTCGGCTTCAAGATAACCCCTGTGGCTGGCACGGACGCCGGCGCGCCCGGGCAGGGTTGCACGAGGGCCATAGCTGCCGCTCGATGACGACGACCATAGCCGCACCCCGCCGAAGTGCGCCTGAAGACCGCCCGCCGGCGGCAGTGACACGTGACCGAAACGGGGCCATGCAGCAACGCACATGCAATACTGGCGGTCGGGAATAGACGCCGGCCGTGGCTGTCGGGAGATTGAGCGAGCCGAGGCCGTTCGCGAGACAATCCTGCCCCTGACGCGGTCTCCCGCAAGGCATCGACACTTCACCGACGCGGAGAGCACAACCTCATGGCAACTACCGAACATCCGAGGCAGCAGCCGCCCCGATTCGCGATCATCGGGTACGCGGCACGGCTCCCCGGTGCAGCGGATGCCGACCAGTACTGGGATCTGCTGCACAACGGCAGGGACACGATATCGGAGGTACCCGCGGACCGGTGGGACGTCGAGGAGTTTTTCGACCCGGATCCGTCCGTGCCGGGCAAGGTTGTCACCCGGCGCGCAGGTTTCGTCGACGATGCCACCGGGTTCGACGCGCCGTTCTTCGCGGTGTCGGCGCGTGAGGCCGAGTTCATGGACCCGCAGCATCGCTTGCTGCTGGAGACCGCCTGGCGGGCGGTGGAGCATTCGGGCACCGCGCCAACGGCTTTGGCAAATACCCGGACCGGCGTCTTCGTCGGTTTGGCCACCCACGACTACCTGGGGATGGCCTCCGACGAGCTGACCTACCCCGAGGTCGAGGCCTACCTGGCAATCGGTACCTCCAGCGCTGCCGCAGCGGGCCGGATCAGCTACCGGCTGGGCCTACAGGGTCCAGCGGTCACCGTCGACACGGCGTGCAGTTCATCGCTGGTGGCCATCCATCAGGCCTGCCAGGCGCTGCACCTCGGTGAGTGCGACCTCGCGCTGGCCGGCGGGGCGAACGTCATGCTCAGCCCGGCCACCATGATCACCTTCTCCCAGTCGCGAATGCTGGCGCCCGACGGCCGGTGCAAGACCTTCGACGCCGCTGCCGACGGCTATGTGCGCGGTGAGGGCTGCGGCGTCGTCGTCATCAAGCGTCTGGAAGACGCGATCCGCGACGGTGACCACATCCGGGCCGTGATCCGCGGCAGCGCGGTGAATCAGGACGGCGCATCGGGTGGGCTGACCGTCCCGAACGGCGTCGCCCAGCAGCGGGTGATCACCGAGGCGCTGGAGCGAGCCGGCCTGGTCCCTGGCGATATCGGCTACCTCGAAGCACACGGGACCGGGACATCGCTGGGCGATCCCATCGAGGTCCAGGCCGCCGCAGCCGCACTGGGCAAGGGCCGCGACGCCGACCAGCCGCTCCTGATCGGATCGGCCAAGACGAACATCGGGCACCTGGAAGCCGCCGCGGGTGTCGCCGGGGTCCTCAAAGTCGTCCTTTCCCTCGAGCACGAGGAACTGCCCAAGCACCTCAACTTCCAGAACCCGTCACCGCATATTCCCTGGGACCGGATCCCGGTCCGGGTGGTGGATGAGGCCCTCCCGTGGGAACGCACCGACCGGCCCCGCATCGCCGGGGTCAGTTCGTTCGGCTTCTCCGGCACCAACGCGCACATCATCCTCGAAGAGGCACCTGAACCCGCACCTGTCGCGGCGGTCGCTGCCCCCGATGACCGGAAGTTCATGGTGCTGCCGCTGTCGGCTCGCACCCCGGCGGCCCTGGTTCAGACCGCCGAGCTCTACCGCAGCTGGCTCGGCGATCATCCGGAGGCCACGCTGGCCGACGTATGCCTGACGGCCGGGGCGGGGCGGGCCCACTTCGAGCAGCGGGCCGCCCTGGTGGTCAATTCCACCGAGTCCGCCCGTGAACTGCTCGGCGCGCTCGCCGACGACCTGCCTGCGCCCGGGCTGGTGCGCGGCGACTCCGCCGACAAGCCCAAGACCGCGTGGTTGTTCCCCGGTCAGGGCAGTCAGTACGCCGGCATGGCCCGCGAATTGTTCGATACCGAACCGGTTTTCGCCGAGACGATGACCCGGTGCGCACAGGCCGTCGCCGACGTGCTGGAAAAGCCGTTGCTGGACCTCATCTTCGACGCGGACGGCGCCGAAGCCTTGCAGCAGACCCGCCACGCCCAGCCCGCAATCTTCGCCGTCGAAATGGGCCTGGCCAGGCTCTGGCAGTCCTGGGGTTTCGAACCCGACGTGGTGCTCGGCCACAGCGTCGGCCAGTACTCTGCTGCCTGCGTCGCCGGAGTATTCAGTATCGAGGACGGTGCCCGGCTGCTGGCCGAACGTGGTCGGCTCTTCGGTGACCTGCCCGCCGGCGGGCGGATGTCGGCGATCTTCGCCGACCCGGACCGGGTCGAGCGGCTCACCGACCAATTCCCGAGCCTGTCGGTGGCCGCCTACAACGGCGCCAATACCGTGCTGTCCGGTCCAGCGGCCGACCTGGAGCAGGCAGTGGCCGGACTGACGGCCGACGGTGTCCGCTGTGACTGGCTCGACACCAGCCACGCGTTCCATTCGGCGCTGCTTGATCCCGCTCTCGACGCATTCGAGTCGTACGCCGACAGCTTCGAATTCGGCTCGCCGCAACGCATCTTGGTGTGCAACCGGACCGGAGCCGCGCTCGGGCGCACCGCCAAGCTCGACGGCGCGTACTGGCGCCGCCATGCGCGGCAGCCGGTCGAATTCGCCAAGGGCGTTGCGACGTTGGCCGAGCTCGGTTGCACCCTGCTGCTCGAGGTCGGCCCGCAGCCGGTGCTCACCGCCGCGGCCTTGCGCGCCTGGCCGGACCCGGCGACCGCGCCGAAGGCGATCCCGTCGCTGCGCCGAGTCGGCGCCGACCACCGCCAGATCGCCGAAGCCGTCGCGGGCACGTACGTCGCCGGGCATCTGCCCGATTTTGCCGCGCTTGCAACGGAATCCGCGCACAAGGTCGACCTGCCGCCCTACCCCTTCCAACATCGTCAGTACTGGTTCCACGACAAGCAGGGCGCGGCCGGCCAGTTGCCGGTTCCGGCCGGCGCAGCGCGGACCGAGGCTGTCCGGCTGCTCGAGGACGGCCGGATCGAAGAACTAGCCGCGCTGCTCGACGCCTCCGGCGGAAGCCGGACAACCACCGAGGTACTCAATAAGCTTGCCGCACAACATAACCGGCAGCGCAGTGCGCAATCGATCGCCGATATCCGCTACGAGATCAGCTGGGAGAAGGCCGCCGCGACCTCTGCCGCGGGAGCAGGCGAAGGCGCGGCGTGGCTGTTGATCGGCGATGACGCCGCGGGCATGCAGCCACTGGTCGACACGCTCACCACGCACGGTCACCGGCACCGCGTGCTCGGGTTGCCGGTGTCCGACGCCGACGAGGAACGCCTGGTCGCCGAGCTGCGCGCGGCGGTTCGCGACGAGCCGACCCTGCGCATCCTGCACGTCGCGGCGCTGGATTCCGACGGCGAGTACTCGATGCGATCGTTGCTGCGGATGCAACACCGCACACTGGGTGGCACCCAGCGACTGTTCCGCGCCGCCACCGCCGCCGAACTGCGGGCGGCGATCTGGACGGTGACCCGTGGCGCGCAACGAGTCACCGACTCCGACACCGTGTCACCCGACCAGAGCAGCCTGTGGGGGTTCTGCCGCGTCGCCGCGCTGGAGTATCCGCAGGTGTGGGGCGGCCTGGCAGACCTGTCCGACGACGGCGACGACTGGTCACGGTTGGTCAATCAGGTGGTCGCAGCGTCACCGGGAGAGGACCAGATCGCGCTGCGCGAGCAGGCCGTCATGGTCCCGCGGCTGGTTCGCCGTACCGGGCAGCCGAACCCGACCGAGCTGCAATTACGTTCCGATGCAACGTATCTGGTCACCGGCGGGCTGG
This sequence comes from Mycolicibacterium sp. CH28, assembly GCF_004745805.1. GTDB lineage: Bacteria > Actinomycetota > Actinomycetes > Mycobacteriales > Mycobacteriaceae > Mycobacterium. The sequence goes on from NZ_SRLQ01000002.1 coordinate 270,592, forward strand.
GTTCACTAGGACTGGAGATCGCTGAATACCTGGCCGCGCACGGCGCCGGGCAGCTGGTGCTGACCAGCCGGCACGCACCCGGAGACACCGTCCAGCACCGCATCGATGCGCTGAGCGAACAGCACGGCACCACGATCCGGGTGATCGCTGCCGACGTCGCCGATCCGCACGGTGTCGCGCACCTGTTGGCCACGGTGCAGGCCGAGCTTCCCCCGTTGGCCGGCATCGTCCACGCCGCCGGCGAGAACAGCACCACCCCACTGACCTCCCTGGACAGCACCGAGATGGATCGGGTGTTCTCCGGGAAAGTCTGGGGTGCTTGGCATTTGAGTGAAGCCTGTGCAGATCTGAAGCTGGACTTCTTCCTGTCCACATCGTCGATCTCCTCGGTGTGGGGCAGCTTCGGACAGAGCGCCTACAGCGCGGCCAACGCCTTCCTGGACGGATTGACCTGGCGGCTGCGTGAACAGGGTGTTCCCGCAATCAGCGTCAACTTCGGCCCCTGGGCCGCCGGCATGGCCGATCAGGCCGCCCGGGCGCAGTTGGATCAGCGCGGGGTTCATGCCCTTTCGCCGTCGGACGCGCTGGCCGCGATGGCCGACGTCATGGTGACAGCCGGGTCCGAGGGCCCGGCACAAGCGGTGGCAGCGCGGATCGACTGGGCCCGCTTCCTGCCGATCTATCTGCAAGCCGGGCGACGAGCGCTGCTGGCCGAAATAGCCCGCGAAGTGCCCGAGACGGCGCCGAGCGCACCCGGACCCGCCGGCACCACCCGGCTGGTCGAGAAGCTCACCGCCGCTCCCGTCCAGCAGCGCAAGAAGCTGGTTCTGGAGTATCTGCGCAACACCGTCGCGGAGGTGACCCGCATCGACGCGTCGGACATTCGCGAAGAGGCCGGGTTCTTCGACCTCGGCATGGATTCGCTGATGGCGGTGGAACTGCGCCGCCGGCTCGAACAGGCGGTCGGCAAGGAACTGCCTGCGACGCTGGCCATGGACTACCCGCGGCTGTCCGACGTAGCCGACTATTTGCTGTCCGACGTGCTCAAACTCAACGAACGTGCCGAGGCCGCGGTCGCGGTCCAGCCGGCCTCGCTGGCAACCTCGGCGGCCGACGAGCCGATCGCCATCATCGCGGTGGCCTGCCGATTCCCGGGCTCGCCCGATCCCGACGCGTACTGGCGCGTGCTGGCCGACGGGGTGGACGCGATCCGGGAGATCCCCGAGGACCGCTTCGACGTCGACGAGTACTACGACCCCGACCAGCAGATGCCGGGCAAGATCTACTCCCGCAGCGGCGGATATCTCGACAGTGTCGACGGCTTCGATCCGGAGTTCTTCGGCATCTCCCCGCGCGAAGCGGTGTGGATCGATCCGCAGCAGCGCCTGATGCTCGAAATCGCCTGGGAGGGCTTGGAACGAGCAGGTTATGCCCCGTCGTCACTGCGCGGCAGCCGAACCGGTGTCTTCGTCGGGGTTGGCGCCAACGAGTATTCGCATCTGCTCTCCGGCGGCTCGGTCGACAAGCTCGAGGCTCACTTCATCACCGGTAACGCGCTCAACGCCATCGCCGGGCGGGTCTCGTTCGCCCTGGGCCTGGAGGGGCCGGCGATGGCGGTGGACACCGCCTGCAGCTCCTCGCTGGTGGCTGTGCACCAGGCCAGTCAGGCCCTGCACTCCGGCGACTGCGATATGGCCCTGGCCGGTGGGGTCAACGTCCTGCTGAGCCCGGCGTCTATCGTCGCCGCGTCCCGCGCCAGGATGCTGGCCCCCGACGGCAAGTGCAAGACGTTCGACGAAGCCGCCGACGGCTACGTTCGCGGCGAGGGCTGCGGCATCCTGGTGCTCAAGCGCCTCAGCGACGCGCAGCGCGACGGCGACCGGATCTGCGCGGTGATCCGCAGCAGCGCGGTCAACCAGGACGGCGCATCCAGTGGTCTGACAGTGCCCAATGGCGGTGCTCAGCAACGACTGATAGCCGCGGCACTGGCCCGCGCCGGCCTGACCGGCGGGGATGTCGACTACCTCGAAGCGCACGGCACCGGCACCCCGCTGGGCGACCCTATCGAGGTGCAGGCCGCGGCGGCCGTCTACGGCGCCGGCCGCGACGCCGACCGGCCGCTGCTGATGGGAACGGCGAAGACCAACATCGGGCACCTGGAGTCCGCCGCGGGCGTGGCCGGCCTGGTCAAGGTCGTGTTGTCGTTGCAGCACGAGTTGCTCCCCCCGACGCTGCATTTCCACAACCCGTCACCGCACATTCCCTGGGGCTCCCTGCCGGTGCAGGTCGTGGACAAGGCGACGCCGTGGCACGCCAACGGCAGGCCGCGGCGCGCAGGTGTCAGCGCGTTCGGGTTCACCGGCACCAATGCCCATGTGCTGATCGAAGAGGCGCCACTGCCCGCCGCGGCCGACGAGATAGGCGGGGATACGGCCGACGAGGCCGCGCGTGAGCCGTTCAGCGTGTTGCCGCTGTCCGCGCGGTCCGCCGCGGGCCTCGTGGCGCTGGCACAGCGGTACTCGGCATGGTTGGGAGACCACCCCGATGCCTCGCTCGCCGATGTGTGCTTCACCGCCGGAGCGGGTCGTTCTCACTTCGAGCACCGGGCGGCGGTGGTCGCCAACTCCGTCCACGAGGCCCGCGTGCTGCTGGACGATCTGGGTGCGAACCGGCTGCGACCGGGCGTACTTCGCGGCGAATGCACCGATCCGCCGACCACGGCGTGGTTCTTCCCCGGGCAGGGCAGCCAATATCCGGGCATGGCGCGCGAATTGTTCGAGACCGAACCGGTATTTGCCGACACCATGCGGCAGTGCGCGCAGGCCGTCGATCCCATGCTGCCCCGCCCGCTGCTGGAGGTACTGTTCTCCAGCGATCGCGAAGCCGTGGAAACGTTGCGGCACACCTCATTTGCCCAGCCGGCGATCTTCGCCGTCGAGATGGGCCTGGCCCGGTTGTGGCAATCGTGGGGTATCGAGCCGGACGTGGTGCTAGGCCACAGCGTGGGCCAGTACGCGGCGGCATGCGTGGCCGGGGTGTTCAGCCTCGAGGACGGTGCCCGACTGATCGCCGAACGCGGCCGACTGTTCGGCAGCCTGCCCGCGGGTGGGCGGATGGTCGCGGTCTTCGGCGATCCCGAGTACGTCGAGCGGTCCGCCGCCGGTTTCCCACGAGTTTCGGTGGGTGCCTACAACGGCCGCAACACCGTGCTCTCGGGTCCGGGCGAGGACCTGGAGCAGATCGTCACCGCCTGCAGCCAGGACGGAACACGCTGCACCTGGCTGGAGACCTCGCACGCGTTCCACTCCGAGTTGCTGGAGCCGGTGCTCGACGAATTCGAGTCGTTCGCAGCGCAATTCGAGTACGCGGTACCGGCCCGCCCGCTGGTGTGCAACCGGACCGGAGCGGTGCTGACTGCCGAGACCCCGATCAACGCGCAGTACTGGCGCCGGCATTCGCGGCAGCCGGTGCAGTTCACCGAGAGTGTGCGCACCGTGGCGGAGCTGGGCTGTTCGGTGCTGATGGAGATCGGCCCGCAGCCGATCCTGACCGCCACGGCACTGCAGATCTGGCCCGAGTCCTGCGCCGCGCCGCGCACGATCGTGTCGTTGCGCAAGGGCGCCAACGCCCAACGCCAGATCACCGAAGCGCTCGCCACGACCTACATCTGTGGTTTCCGGCCCGAATTCGCGGCCAGGCAGCACACGCCCGGTCTCCGGCTCGAACTGCCTACCTATCCCTTCCAGCGCCGCCGGTATTGGCCCAAGACCACCGGCATCCGCACCGACGGCACCGCCGCGTCCGGAATCCTGGGCAGCGCCAAGGATCTGTCCTCCGGCGACACCGTCTACACCAGTGTGCTGTCGGTCAAGACCCAGCCGTGGCTGGCCCATCACGTCATCTACGGCACCGTGGTCGTCCCCGGGGCCACGTACGCGGCGATGGCGCTGGCCGCTGCGGGGGCGCCGGCGCGGGTCCAGGACGTCTTCTTCTACGAGCCGATCATCCTGCCGGACAAGGCGTCTCGCGAAGTACAGCTGACCATGCGGCCACTCGAGGCCGGCGGCGGCTGGAAGTTCCAGGTACACAGCCGCCCGCACGGGATTCGCGAAGCCGAATGGTCGCTGAACGCCGATGGCAGCCTGCTGTCCGGCGTCGACGCCGATGCGGAATCACCGGACAACGGTCCCGCCCCGGACGAGGCGATCGAACAGATGGCCCGCACCCGTCCGCAAGAGCTGTTCGAGATCTTCAACGATATGGAACTGGCCTGGGGACCCACCTGGTCGACGTCACTGAAGTCGCTGTGGGTCGGCGAGGGCGAGGCGATCGGGGACGTTGCCGTCGGCGAGGAACTCGCCGAGCATCTGAGCAGCGAGCCGATCCACCCCGTGCTCCTCGATCTGTGCACGGGTGTGGCGTTCCCGGCGTTCCCGGCGATCCTGGCCGCCGAGCAGGGCATGCACGACCTGTTCCTGCCACTGCGGTACGGCCAGGTTCAGCTGCGGGAGAAGATGCCGCGGCGGTTCTACTGCCGAGCCCGCTGGCACGAGAATGCCCTCACCAATGAAACCCAGGTCTTCGACATCGATTTCGTCGACCGGGATGGACGTGCGCTGGGCGGGATCCGCGAATTCACTGTGAAGCGGGCCCCCCGGGAAGCGTTGCTGCGCGGACTTGGCGGCGACTCCACCCGGTTGCTGTACACCGTGGGGTGGCAGGAAGCGGCGGCCCCGGCATCGGTGGATACCGACGAAGGGACGAAGACCGGGGCCGCAACCTGGCTGGTCGCCGGATTCGACGCGCTGGCGGCCGAGGTGCCCGGTGCGGTCACCGTCGACGCCGGCGCGGACTCCGACACCTGGCAGCGGGCGTTCGCTGACGCTGCCGAGCGTGGCGCACCGGTCACCGGCATCGTCTGGCGCAGCTCCGGACAACCGGGCAGCGACGTGGCGTCCCGGCTGGAAGCCGAGGTGGCCTCCCTGCTCGGTGCCGCGCAGACCGCGCTCGCCCAGGAGAAGAGCACCCTGGCCGGCGGGCTGTGGATCGTCACCGACCACGCGGTCGCGACCGAGCCCGGTGAACCCGTCGATCCCGTGCAGGCGGCCCTGTGGGGTCTCGGCCGCACCATCGTCGCCGAGCAGCCGACCCTGCGCTGCCGGCTGGTGGACGCCGACACCGGCGAGGAATCGCTGAGCTGGCTGGCCGGTGCACTCGGGACGCCGGTCGTCGAGCCTGAAACGGCTGTGCGGCAGGGGCGTTACCTGGTATCGCGGCTACTGCACTGGGCGCGCAGCGGACAACTCCCGATGCCGCGCAGCGATGATTACGTACTGGCTCCGACCGAGCGCGGCGCGATCGACAACCTGCGCCTGACCGAAACCGAAGTGACACCGCCGGCCCCGAACGAGGTGCAGGTCCGCATCGAGGCCGCCGGCCTGAACTTCCGCGATGTGCTCAACGTGCTCGGGCTCTACCCGGGCGACCCCGGCCCGATCGGCGGCGACCTGTGCGGCACCGTCACCGAAGTCGGTGCCGAGGTGACCGGATTCGAGGTGGGTCAGCGGGTGTTCGGCTCCATGCAGGGCGCCTTCGCCAGCCGGCTGAACGTGCCGGCACCGCTGCTGGCCGCGGTGCCTGACGGCATCGACCCGGTGGGCGCGGCGACCATTCCGGCTGCGGCGCTGACAGTCCGGCTCGCATTCGACTGGGCCAAGCTCAAGCCCGGCGACCGGGTGCTCATCCACGCCGCCAGCGGCGGCGTGGGACTGGCCGCGGTACAGATGGCCAGGCAGCAGGGCGCGACCGTCTTCGCCACCGCGAGCACCCACAAGCGCGCCACCCTGCGTGACATGGGCGTGGAGTACGTCTACGACTCGCGGACAACGGATTTCGCGGACCAGATCCTGGCGGACACCGGCGGCTCGGGTGTTGACGTGGTGCTCAACAGCCTCACCAACGAGGGCTTCATCGAGGCCACGGTGCGGGCCACCGCGCAGGGTGGGCGGTTCGCCGAGATCGCCAAGCGCGATATCTGGACGGCCGAGCAGATGGCCGCCGCACGTCCCGACATCGACTACGAGATCGTCGCGCTCGACGTCACGATGATGACCGATCCGGACCATATCCAGCGGCTGATGGCCGAGGTATCCGAGGGTCTGGCCACCGGGGTGTGGACGCCGGTGCCGGCCGAGGTCTACCCGCTGACGGAGGCCAGGACCGCGTTCCGGCGCATGCAGCAGGCCCGGCATATCGGCAAGATCGTGGTGCAGATGCCCAAACCGCTTCAGCCGCGCGGTGATAGGAGCTATCTGCTGACCGGTGGCCTGGGTGCGCTCGGCCTGCACACGGCGGCGTATCTAGCCCAGCTCGGCGCGGGTGACATCGTCCTGACCGGTCGCCGCGGGCCCGATGCGGAGGCGCAACAGACCATCGACGCCATCGCGGAGCGCTACCACTGCCGGATCCACGTCTTCCCGGCCGATGTCGCCGACGAGTCCGAGGTCGCCGCGCTGCTGGCGAGGATCCGCGCGGAGTTGCCTCCACTTGGAGGCGTGGCACACCTGGCCGGCGTGCTCGACGACGCGTTGCTACCGCAGCAGAACCTGGAACGCTTCCAGGCGACGCTGGGGCCCAAGGCATATGGCGCCCACCACCTGCACAGGTTGACCGAGCACGACGAGCTGGATTTCTTCATCCTCTACTCGTCGGCATCGGCGGTGCTGGGTTCGCCGTCGCAGGCCAACTACGCCACCGCCAACGCGCTGCTCGACGGCCTGGTCGCCGCGCGCAGGGCGCAAGGTCTGCCAGCGACCGGGGTCAACTTCGGTCCGTGGGGCAGCGGCGGAATGGCCAGCTCGCAGGCGGCGCTGGCCAATCTCAGCGCGCAGGGCATGATGCCGCTGGAGCCGTCGGCGGCGCTGGCCGCGCTCGGCGAGGTGATCCGGCACGGCACCGCACAGGCAACGGTGCTCAAGGCGAATTGGCAGCGGACGGCAAAGATGCTCGGCGGTATCCGTCCGCCGCTGCTGGATCAGGTGCTGCCCAGTGGGGACGGGGCGGTGGCCGGAGACAGCGAGCTACTCCGGCAGCTGCAGGAGTTGCCGATCGCGGCGCGTGTCGGTTTCATCACCGAATTCCTGCAGAAAGAGGTGCAGGGTTTCCTGCGCCTGGCCCAGCCACCGGCTGCGACCAGCAGGTTCCTCGATCTCGGCACCGACTCACTGATGGCGGTCGAACTGCGCAACCGGTTGTTCGGGCAGTTCGGCGGCAAGTTCGACATCAGCCCCACCGCGGTATTCGACTACCCGACGATCGGGGAACTCGCCGCGCATCTGGTCTCGCAGCTGCCCGACTCGGATGAACCGGCGGCCGAGGCGGCATCTTCCCCCCGTGCGGCAACCGAGGCGGCACCGGAGGGCTGAGCGGCCCGGCCAGGTGGTCGTCGCGACCGGGTCGCGACCGGTAAATACGGTAGCGACCCGGTCGCCGACGCACCGATGCCGCGCGCGCGAGGCGATTCACACCTTGGCTCACCGACCCGTCGTTACCCCTGTTGAGCTGCGAGAAAGCTGTGCGCGTCAACCGGGATGCGAGTCCAACCCAACCAGTGGGTTGATTAGCCGGTTGAACTTGCTCACATTGATTTGCATCGCAGTTACCGAACGGTATAGTTGCGGTGTTACTGGTGGGTAACTTAGAGCCAAGTACCCAACCTATAGGTGGCGTTCTCGTCGAGGAGGAATAGTGAGCCACTACAAGAGCAACGTACGTGACCAGGTGTTCAACCTGTTCGAGGTCTTGGGCCTGGAGAGGGCGCTCGGCCAGGGCAGCTACAGCGATGTCGACGCCGATACGGCGCGGGAGATGCTGCAGGAGATGAGCCGCCTGGCTGAGGGGCCGGTGGCGGCCTCGTTCGTCGAGGGCGACCGCAACCCGCCGGTCTTCGACCCCGAGACCCACTCGGTGAAGTTGCCGGAGGCGTTCAAGAAGTCCGTCCATGCCGTGACCGAGGCCGGCTGGGACAAGGTCGGCATCGAAGAGGAACTCGGCGGCACGCCAGTTCCCCGCGCGCTGGTCTGGGCGCTGGCCGAGCATGTTCTCGGCGCCAACCCCGCGGTCTGGATGTACGCCGGTGGCGCGGGATTCTCCAGCATCTTCTACAAGCTGGGCACCGAAGAGCAGAAGAAGTGGGCCGTCCTCGCCGCCGAGCGCGGCTGGGGCTCGACCATGGTGCTCACCGAGCCGGACGCCGGCTCCGATGTGGGTGCCGGCCGCACCAAGGCGGTCAAGCAGGCCGACGGTTCGTGGCACATCGACGGTGTGAAGCGGTTCATCACCTCCGCGGACTCCGATGACATGTTCGAGAACATCTTCCATCTGGTGCTCGCCCGCCCCGAGGGCGCGGGCCCCGGCACCAAGGGCCTGTCGCTGTTCTTCGTGCCGAAGTTCCATTTCGACCCCGAGACCGGCGAACTCGGCGAGCGCAACGGCGCCTTCGTCACCAACGTCGAGCACAAGATGGGCCTGAAGATCTCCACCACCTGTGAGCTGACCTTCGGTCAGCACGGGGTGCCGGCCAAGGGCTGGCTCGTTGGCGAGGTTCACGACGGCATCGCGCAGATGTTCGACGTCATCGAGATGGCACGAATGCTGGTGGGCACCAAGGCCATTGCCACGCTGTCGACCGGCTACCTGAACGCCCTGGAGTACGCCAAGGAGCGCGTCCAGGGTGCTGATCTGACCCAGATGACCGACAAGACCGCTCCGCGCGTCACGATCACCCACCACCCGGACGTCCGTCGTTCGCTGATGACCCAGAAGGCCTACGCCGAGGGTCTGCGCGCGCTGTACATGTTCACCGCCACCTACCAGGACGCCGAGGTCGCCAAGGCGCTGCACGATGTCGACGGCGAACTGTCGGTGAAGGTCAACGACCTGCTGCTGCCGATCGTCAAGGGTGTCGGCTCGGAGCAGGCCTACGCCAAGCTGACCGAAAGCCTGCAGACCTTCGGTGGTTCCGGCTTTCTGCAGGACTACCCGATCGAGCAGTACATCCGCGACGCCAAGATCGACTCGCTCTACGAAGGCACCACCGCCATCCAGGCCCAGGACTTCTTCTTCCGCAAGATTGTCCGCGACAAGGGCGTTGCGCTGGGGTACGTGGCCGGCCAGATCAGCGAGTTCATCAAGAACGAGTCCGGCAACGGCCGCTTGAAGTCCGAGCGTGCGCTGCTGGCCAAGGCACTCGAGGACGTCCAGGGCATGGCCGCGTCACTGACCGGCTACCTGATGGCGGCACAGGAGAACCCGCAAAGCCTCTACAAGGTGGGCCTGGGCTCGGTGCGCTTCTTGATGAGCGTCGGCGACCTGGTCATCGGCTGGCTGCTGCAGCGTCAGGCTGCCGTCGCCATCGCGGCCCTCGACGCCGGAGCCTCCGGGTCTGACCGTTCCTTCTACGAAGGCAAGATCGCGGTCGCGTCGTTCTTCGCCAAGAACGTCCTGCCGCTGCTGACCAGCACCCGCCAGGTGATCGAGACGCTGGACAACGAGATCATGGAGCTCGACGAAGCCGCCTTCTGAGGCACCGATTCGCTACGGCCCCGGGACTTTTCAGTCTCGGGGTCGTTGGCGTTCACCGACCAGCGGCAGGCTGATCGCCGGCCCGACGCCCGCGCCCCAGCCCCGGCCGGGCCCCCGGGCTCGACGCATTCCCGAGTGACCCCGCCGCCACGGACGGCCGGGTCGAAGCGTTCGCGGTCGCCGACACCGCCCGCGAGCGCGTCACCGAATTGCGTGGTCTGGCCGACGCACGCCCATCGGGCCTCGCCGAAGCTGGGGTGGGGGCCTGATAACCCCCGTCGATGATCGGGCGTAACAGCGCGTCGAGCGCGTCGACGCTCGCCGCGGGGGCGCCCAGCTGCCGCAATGGCATCGTCAGCGGAAGCTCGGGGGTGGGGACGTGATACACCGTGGTGACCCCACCGAGTTGATTGGTGGTGGTCGTAATGTCTTGCGCGGGAACCGTCGACAGATTGGTGTTCTGCGCAAAGGGGTGCACGTAGGCGATGCCCAACAACGCATTGAGCACGGCCAGCCGATTGGACGGCTGCGTAGGCGGATCGGCGAATCCGTCGTACTGGTTGATCACGACGATGACATTAAATCTTGTCTGGGGCAACGCTTCTGGCGTGTAATCGAGTCCCGGCAAGCTCACCCCATGGAACGGCAGGAATGCCCCGAGGTTGGGGTCGGCGGTAAGGACGAAAGTGGTATCCGACGGCACGGCGGGATCGTCGTTGAGCTGGGCGGCCACCTGCTGAACGACCATGGCGCCCTGGGACGTTCCGATGATCACCAGTGGGCCGGACTTCGCCGCGACCGCGGCCTCGACGGCAGCAGCGCCGATGGCGATCGACGGGCCGAGCGCGGGGTCGGACGGCCCGGTGAGCTGCCCCAGCGACGCCGGATAGTCGACGACGGTCACGGGGTCACCGCGCAATGCCCCACCGAGCAGGTCGTCGGTCGTGCCGAACGTGCCAGCGGGCACCAAACGACCAAGTGTGCCAGTGGTTCCGCCCACATACAGGACGACGGTCGCCGAAGCCGGGGGAACCGGCAGCGCAACCGTAACGGCGAGGGCCGCGAGCCCCACCGCCATCGTGCGTAGCTGTGATCGACTTCGCCTGCCCAACCCCATTTTTCGACCCCCTCGGGCAACGAGGCTAGCGGCGCTGTGTAAACGCTGAGCAAACAGTGATGAGCCCCGAAACCGGTGCGGTAATGTGACTTTCTACCCTGTTCAGCCCTTCGAATTGCACTATGTTTGACCTTGTGCGAATGCCCGACAGCAACGGAGTGCCCGCACCCGTTGCCGAGCCGAAGAAGCCGGGGCCGCCCAACGCCCTAGCCACCATCGTCGGCCCGTTCACCAAGGCCGGCGGTTATTACGCCCGCTCGTGGGGGGCCTACCTGGACGGTGGACGCGCCGAGCTGCCGGTCGCCCGCCCGACGCTGTCCCTGGCAACCCACGCCCTGCGGGACGAGATCGTCCTGGTCGGGCTGCGCTGGCGCCGCCCGCTGAGCAGCACGGCGGTATACGAGCAAATCAACGCCGAGGTTGCCCGGGCGATGGACTTCTACGGCAAGCACGGCTGGCTGGACGATCCAGCGGGCTTCTTCGCCGCGCCGCCGACGCCTACCGACGTGGCCATCCGGTCGTTCATCAGCCGCGGCCGGTCCCACGAGCGGCTCTCGTTCGACAGCGCCTACCGGCCGTACGAGGGCGAACCGGGTCGCGAACGCTGGCTCAGCTATGGCGGCAACCGACGTGAGTACGCGCTGATGCTGCGACACCGCGAACCGCGGCCATGGCTGGTGTGCGTGCACGGCACCGAGATGGGCCGCGTCGGACTCGATCTGACCCTGTTCCGGGCCTGGCACCTGCACGAGGATTTCGGCCTCAACGTGATGCTGCCGGTGCTTCCCATGCACGGTCCACGGGCCAGGGGTCTACCCAAACGTGCGGTGTTCCCGGGTGAGGACGTGCTGGATGACGTCCACGCCACCGCTCAGGCTGTCTCCGACATCCGCCAAGTCCTGGCCTGGATCCGGGCCCGGCAACCCGATGCCCGGATCGGGCTGAACAGCATCTCGCTGGGCGGCTACATCGCAGCCCTGGTCGCCAGCCTCGACGAGGAGCTGACCTGCGCCATCCTCGGCGTGCCGCCGGCCAACCTGGTCTCGCTCCTGGGCCGGCACGCCGGCCTCGGTGTCGACGACCCCCGCCACAAGACGCTGGAACTGGCCGAACCGATCGGCCGGATGATCTCTCCGTTGTCGCTGGAACCGAAAGTCCCGCTTGGGGGGCGGTTCATCTATGCCGGCGTCGCCGACCGGATCGTGCATCCGCGCGAGCAGGTACTGCAGCTGTGGGAGCACTGGGGACGGCCGAACATCGGCTGGTACCACGGCGGGCACACCGGGTTCTTCCAAGCGCGTCCGGTTCAGCAGTTCATCGATGCCGCCCTGGTCCAATCCGGGCTGGTCGACACCGGACCCATCCCCCAAAAATGAGGATGCCCCGTGTTGCCGTCGGGTCGGGGGGTCAGACGGCAACACGGAGCTATCCAGTCAATCGATTACCCCAACGGGTTCGTTACAAACTCCGCGAGATATTTTTTGGCAAAGTTTTCAGGCCTCCAGGATCGCGGTCACACCCTGGCCGCCGGCGGCACAGATCGAGATGAGACCGCGCACCGGTTCACCAGTCTGCTTCTTCTTCTCGGCGAGTTGTTTGGCCAGCTGAGCGACGATCCGGCCACCAGTGGCAGCGAATGGATGACCCGCCGCCAGCGACGAACCGTTCACGTTCAGCTTCGAGCGGTCGATGGCGCCCAGCGCCGCATCGAGCCCCAGCCGCTCCTTGCAGTACTCCTCGGACTCCCAGGCCTGCAGGTGGGTCAGCACCACCGAGGCGAACGCCTCGTGGATCTCGTAGAAGTCGAAGTCCTGCAAGGTCAGCCCGTTGCGGGCCAGCAGGCGCGGAACCGCGTAGGTGGGGGCCATCAGCAGGCCGTCCGGACCGTTGACGTAATCCACCGCGGTGGTCTCGGAGTCGACGAAGTAGGCCAACGGAGTCAGTGAATGTGATGTTGCCCACTCGTTGCTGGCCAGCAACACCACCGACGCCCCATCGGTCAGGGGGGTCGAGTTCCCCGCCGTCATCGTGGCGTCACCGTTGCGTACGCCGAATACCGGCTTGAGCTTGGCCAGCTTCTCGGCACTGGAGTCGGCCCGCAGGTTGTTGTCGCGGTAGAGGCCGAGGAACGGGGTGACGAGGTCATCGAAGAAGCCGCGATCGTAGGCGGCAGCCATATTGCGGTGGCTGGCCGCGGCCAGCTCGTCCTGGTCGACCCGCTTGATGCCCATCTTCTTGGCGGTGATGGCCGCGTGGTCGCCCATCGACAGCCCGGTGCGCGGTTCGCCGTTGGTGGGGATCTCGATGCCCAGCGAGGCGGGCAGCTTGCCGACCAGTTTCAGCCGGTCCACGTTCGACTTCGCCCGGCGCAGGCCGAGCAGGGTGCGACGCAGGTTGTCGCCCAACCCGATCGGCGCATCCGAGGTGGTGTCCACCCCGCCGGCCACCGCGGCCTCGTAGCGGCCCGCTGCGATCCCGTCGGCAGCCGCGATCGCAGCCTGCAGACCCGTGCCGCAGGCCTGCTGCAGATCGATCGCCGGGGTGTACGGCGAGAGCTGGCTGCCCAGCACGCTCTCGCGCATCAGATTGAAGTCGCGGCTGTGCTTGAGCACCGCGCCGCCGATCACCGCGCCGAGCTGCTCGCCGGCCAGATCGAACCGGTCCACCAACCCGCCAAGCGCGGCGGTGAACATGTCCTGATTCGATGCCTCCGCATAAGCGCTGTCCGACCGCGCGAACGGGATGCGGTTGCCGCCCAGTACTGCAACCCGACGACTGTTTCCACTGCTAGAAGCCACGACACTCTCCGCTTTGTGTTCGGTTCGAGATGGGTATAGTCCCCATACTACGCACCGTCCTTACTCTGGAGTAAGTTCGTTCCCAAACCACCCGAACCGCACATTCGAAAGGCGCAGTCGTGGCTTCCGACCTGTTCTCTCAGATCGTCAACTCCGCGCCCGGGTCGCTGCTGGCCAAGCAGCTCGGCGTCCCACAACCGGAGACGTTGCGCCGCTACCGGCCCGGTGACCCACCGCTGGCGGGGTCGCTGCTGATCGGCGGTGACGGCCGCGTCGCCGAACCGCTGCGGGCGGCGCTGGCCGAGGATTACAACCTGGTCGCCGACAACCTCGGCGGGCGCTGGGCCGACTCGTTCGGGGGCCTGGTGTTCGACGCCACCGGCATCACCGAGCCGGGCGGCCTGCGCGGACTCTACGAGTTCTTCACCCCGGTGCTGCGCAATCTGGGATCCTCGGCACGCGTCGTCGTGGTGGGCACCACCCCCGACGAGGTCACCGACGTCAACGAGCACATCGCCCAGCGCGCCCTCGAAGGGTTCACCCGCTCACTCGGCAAGGAACTGCGCCACGGCGCCACCGTCGCCCTCGTCTACCTGTCGCCGGCGGCCAAACCCGCCGCGACGGGCCTGGAGTCGACGATGCGGTTCATCCTGTCGGCCAAGTCGGCCTACGTCGACGGACAGGTGTTCCATGTCGGCGCCGCGGACTCCGCGCCGCCCGCCGACTGGGACAAGCCGCTGGCCGGCAAGGTCGCCATCGTCACGGGTGCGGCCCGCGGCATCGGCGCCACCATCGCCGAGGTGTTCGCGCGCGACGGCGCCACGGTCGTGGCGATCGACGTCGAGCAGGCAGCCGAGGCACTCGCCGAGACCGCGACCCGAGTCGGCGGCACCGCCCTGGCCCTCGATGTGACCGCCGACGACGCCGTGGACCGGATCACCGAACACCTGCGCGAGCACCACGCCGGCCGGGCCGACGTCCTGGTCAACAACGCCGGCATCACCCGCGACAAGCTGCTCGCCAACATGGACGACGCCCGCTGGGATGCGGTGATGGCGGTGAATCTGCTTGCCCCGCAACGACTCACCGAGGGGCTGGTGGCCAACGGCAGCATCGGCGAAGGTGGGCGCATCGTCGGCCTGTCCTCGATGGCCGGTATCGCCGGCAACCGCGGACAGACCAACTACGCGACCACCAAGGCCGGAATGATCGGCATCACCGAGGCGCTGGCCCCGCCCCTGGCCGAGAAGGGCATCACCATCAACGCCGTCGCACCCGGATTCATCGAAACCGCAATGACCGCGGCCATCCCCCTGGCCACCCGCGAGGTCGGCCGTCGGCTCAACTCGCTGTACCAGGGCGGCAAGCCCGTCGACGTGGCCGAGACCATCTCCTACTTCGCCAGCCCAGCCTCGAACGCGGTGACTGGCAACGTGATCCGGGTCTGTGGCCAGGCCATGCTGGGGGCGTGACTACCGTGACCGAACAGCCCAGCGGCCTGGCGAACATGCTGCGCGCGGCGGCCGGCTCGCTGCCGTTCATCCAGCGCGGCGATACCCTGCCCAGCCGCACGCTCACCGTCGACGACCTGTCGATCGACCCGGCCAACGTCGCCGCCTACGCGGGCGTCACCGGCCTGCGCTTCGGCGATACCGTGCCGCTCACCTATCCCTTCGCGCTGACGTTCCCGAGCGTGATGGCGCTGGTGACCGCATTCGACTTCCCGTTCGCGGCGATGGGCGCCGTCCACGTCGAGAACCACATCACCCAGTACCGGCCGATCGCGGTCACCGACACCGTCGGTGTCACGGTGCACGCCGAGAACCTGCGCGAACATCGCAAGGGCCTG
The DNA here is from genome assembly GCF_004745805.1 of Mycolicibacterium sp. CH28. Taxonomy (GTDB): domain Bacteria; phylum Actinomycetota; class Actinomycetes; order Mycobacteriales; family Mycobacteriaceae; genus Mycobacterium. The sequence continues at coordinate 285,938 of NZ_SRLQ01000002.1, forward strand.
CTGGTCGATCTGGTGACCGACGTCAACGTCGGGAACGAGCTGGCCTGGCACCAGGTCACGACGTTCCTGCACCAGCAGCGCACCAGCCTGTCCGGCGAGCCGAAACCGGAGCCGCCCAAGCAGCCGAAACTGCCGCCGCCCAACACGATCCTGCGGATCACGCCGGGCCAGATCCGCCGCTACGCCTCGGTCAGCGGCGACCACAACCCGATCCACACCAACGTCATCGGGGCTAAGCTCTTCGGGTTCCCGACGGTGATCGCGCACGGCATGTTCAGCGCCGCAGCGGTTCTGGCCAACATCGAAGGCCAACTACCCGACGCCGTGCAGTATTCGGTGAAGTTCGGCAAGCCGGTGGTGCTGCCGGCCCGCGCCGGCCTGTATGTCGACCGGGTGACCGACGGCTGGGACATCGCCCTGCGCAACATCGCCAAGGGCTACCCGCACCTGACCGCGACGGTGCGGACACTCTAGGGATCAGGCCGTCAACACCTGCCGCACACAACGTCGTGGGAACACAACGCCGGTGCGGATCCGTGTGGAGCGAACCGGCTTCGCCTCGAACAGCCCAAGGCTGCGGGCGGTTTCGGCAATGGCTCCGAACGGGGCGAAGCCGAAGTCATAGACATACAGCCGCCCACCGGGGCGTAGCACCCGCGCCAATTCGGGAACCGCCGCTGCGAGGTCGTCCCAGTGGTGCGAGCTGAACGAGGTGACAACGAGGTCGAACGTGTGCTCGGCGAACGGCAGGTCGGCGACGTCACCGTGCACCGCGGTCGCCCGCTCGCCGAACTCGCGCAGATTGCGCCGGGCCGCGGCGACCATGTCGGTCGAGAGATCCACCCCGACGAGGCGTAGATCAGATCTCCGCCGGGCCAGCTCCCCGACCAGAGCCCCCGGGCCGGTGCCCACATCCAGAACCTCCGCACCCTCGGGCAGGACTTCGACGAGATCGTCGGCGATCCGCGAGTACAGACCCGGCAACAGGGTCCGGGCGGCCCAGTCGTAGACGCGGCTGCCACGGCCGGAGAAGACACCCGGGCAGTTTCGGTGATGGTGGACTCGCATTGGACCTCCCAATAGTTGGGCCATGCAACTATCTCGGGACGGTACCCGCTATAGTTGCCCTGCACAACTGTCGAACGGGAGGATCCCGCCCATGGATCGCCGCGACGCCGATCGCCTCCATGCCCTGTTCATGGATCTGGTCCGGGTAGCCGGCTTGATCCGACCCGACCAGGAGATTCCCGGGTTTCCCATCTCGATGTCGCAGGCCTTCGCCGTCCACGAGCTCGACGCCGACGTCCCGCTCTCGCAACGGGAGCTCGCCGACCGGTTGAGGCTGGAGAAGAGCACCGTCAGCCGGATGGCCGCCGACCTCGAGGCCCTGGGGCTGGTCGAGCGCGAACGCGACCCGGCGAACCGGCGCACCAACCGGTTGCGGCTCACCGGCGAGGGACGGGCGCTGCACGTCCGGATCGCCGCCAATTACGTCGAGCAGTTCCGCCAGTGGGCTGCCGGGCTCAGCGACACCGAGGCCGCGGCCCTGCTGGTCGGATTGCCCGCACTGATCCGCGTCGTGCGCGAGGCGGCACCGCAGAGCCCCCCGTCGATCAGCTCGTCGTGACCGACGGCGTCTCCTTCTCGACGGGCGCGCCCTTGAGGCCGCGCCAGAACAGGTTGATCAGCAGCTTGGCGGCCTCGTCGACATCGGCGTCACCGGAACTGACCCTGGTCGCGACCGCCTCACCGGCGCCGACCAGGGCGACGGCCATCATGTGGAAGTCGGTGTCAGGCTCGGGATGGCGGGTGCCCGTCTCCAGCAGCCGCGCCACCATGTCGATGATCCTCTCGCGGCCGTCCCGCACGGTGTGCGCAAACGCCTGCGAACTGGTGGCCTGGGTGTAGAGCACAATCCAGGACGCCCGATTGGCGTCGATGTACTGCAACACCGACAAGATGGTGTTGCGCAACAGGTCGTGCGGACTCTGCTTGAGGTCGATGTCCTCGCGCAGCGCCTCGATGAACCGACTCAGCTCGCGACTCAGACATGCCCCGAACAGCTCCTCCTTGGAGCCGTAATACAGGTACAGCATCGGTTTGGAGATCTGTGCCTCGGCGGCGATGGCGTCCATCGACGTCTCGTGATAGCCGTTCACCGAGAACATCTGAACGGCGGCGTCGAGCATCTGCTGCTCGCGGACGGCACGAGGCAGCCGCTTGGTGCCACCCGCCATATCGCCGCCTTCCCGAGCCGCCCCGCTCCGGCCGTCCGGGACCGGGTGCGTCCTAGGCTAACCGCCGCAGCGCGGGCTCGGGCCCTTGATCCCGGCCATCCGTAGTACTGAGGCCTCGACGGCGGGCATCGACAGCTCGCCGGCGTTGACCGCCTTCTCCAGTCGGTCCAGCACGGCGGGGACCTCGTCGGTGGTCACCCACAGGGCCACATCGGTGCCGGCCTGCAGGGACCGCAGCACCGCCTCGGCGACGCCGTAGCGGTCGGCGATGGCCGCCATGCTGGACAAGTCGTCGCTGAAGACCGGCCCGTTGAAGCCCGGGCCGCCATAGCCACCGCTGCGCAACAGACCCACTGCCGCGGCGCTGAGGCTGGCCGGGGTCGTGCCGGTCAGCCCCGGCACCTCGAGGTGGCCGACCATGACCGCGACCGGAGCCTCGGCGGCCAGAGTCCGGTAGGGAATCAGGTCGTCGTTCTGCAGATCGGCCAGTGGCGGGGTGGTCACTGCGCCGGCGGTGTGCGAGTCACCCGAGCCGTGGCCGTGACCGGGGAAGTGCTTGAGCACCGGCAGCAGACCGGCATCGCGCAGCCCGCGGGCGTAGGCACCGGCATAGGTGGTGACCACGGCGGGGTCGTTGGAGAACGACCGGTCGCCGATGACCGTGTCGTCGGGGGCGTCGGTCACGTCGACGACGGGGGCGAAATCGACGGTGATGCCAAGCCCACGCATCTTTCGGCCGCGGTCGAGGGCCAGTTGGTAGACCTCGTCGGGCGATTTCGTCTGCGCCAGCACCCGTGCCGAGGGTGCCGCACCGATCAGCGACGTCAGCCGCGAGACCCGGCCGCCCTCCTCATCGACGCTGACCGCCAGCGGCAGCGGGCCGGCATTGGCGAAGTCCGGCAGCGAGCCGTCGGTCAGCATCGTCAGATCGGTCCAGCTGCCGATGAAGATGCCGCCCACGTGGTAGGTGTCGACGACGTCGCGGGCGTCGGCAGAGTTCTTGACGCCGACCATCAACAGCTGCGCCAGCTTGTCGCGAGTCGACATCGAGCCCAGCAACGCCGGCCCGTCACCGCAGGCGGGTTGCGCCGGGGTGGCCGGAGCCGGGGCGGGGCCGGCCAGCGGCACCGAACGGACCGACGACGTGCTCCCCTGGGCCGCCGACGGTGCCGCGGTGCGAGAGGCTGGGGCGGAACAACCAACGACGAGCAGCGGTAATGCTGACAGGGCCGCGAGTCCGCGAAGCGAGAACAGGCGTGTGGCCATCCGGACATGCTGTCACGGTCGTCGCTGTCGGCCAACCGCGGTTCGACGCGTGCTAGGTTTGCCAGCGGGTAGTCACCCGTAGCGATCAAGCCCCTCAGCACTGCAAGGAGAACCGAATAATGACCCGGTTCGTGGTCCCTGCCGCCGCCAGCATCGTGGTCGGCCTGCTGCTCGGGGCCGCCGCCGTCTTCGGCGTCACGCTGATGATCCAACAGGACACCAAGCCGCCGCTGTCGCCCGGCGATCCCGCGTCGTCGGTGCTGAACCGCGTCGAGTACGGCAACCGCGGCTAGTCTGAGCACGCTCGACGCCGCCTCCCCCGCGGGCCCGGAGGCGCCCATCACGACCCCGCCGCTGTCGCGACGCTGGCTGGCCGGTGTCTTCGGCATCGCGCTGGTGCTGTGCTTCGCGCAGTCACCGGGGCTGATTTCGCCGGACACCAAGCTCGATCTGACCGCCAATCCGCTGCGCTTCCTGGCCCGCGCGGCCAACCTATGGAACAGCGACCTGCCGTTCGGCCAAGCCCAGAACCAGGCCTACGGCTACCTGTTCCCGCACGGCGCGTTCTTCCTACTCGGCGACACCCTGGGGCTACCCGGCTGGGTCACCCAGCGGCTGTGGTGGGCGCTGTTGCTGACCGCTGGTTTCTGGGGGCTGCTACGGGTGGCCGAGGCGTTGAACGATGGCCGGGGCATCGGCACCAGGACGTCGCGGATCATCGCCGCCGTCGCGTTCGCCCTCTCCCCCCGGGTGCTGACCACGCTGGGCTCGATCTCGTCCGAGACCCTGCCGATGATGCTGGCGCCCTGGGTGCTGCTGCCGGTGATCCTGGCCCTCAACGGATCCGCTCGGCCGGCGACGCCGGGTAGCGCCCGCTCGTTGCGGATGCTGGCCGGGCAGGCCGGTATCGCGCTGGCGCTGATGGGTGCGGTCAACGCGGTGGCCACCATCACCGGGTGCCTGCCCGCGGTGATCTGGTGGCTGTGTCACCGGCCCAGCCGACTGTGGTGGCGGTTCTCCGCCTGGTGGGCACTGGCGTCGGCACTGGCGGTGACCTGGTGGGTGGTCGCGCTACTGCTGCTCGGCCGGATCAGCCCGCCGTTCCTCGACTTCATCGAGTCCTCCGGCGTCACCACTCAGTGGACATCGCTGACCGAGGTGTTGCGCGGCACCGACAGCTGGACTCCGTTCGTCTCACCGAACGCCACCGCGGCCACCGAGCTGGTGACCCAGCCGGCCATGGTGCTGGCCACCACGCTGGTGGCCGTCGGCGGGATGGCCGGGCTGGCGCTGCGTTCGATGCCGGCCCGGGGGCGGCTGGTCACCATGCTGCTCATCGGAGTGGTGCTGCTCGGCCTGGGCTACTCCGGTGGGCTGGGGTCGCCGATAGCCCATCAGGTTCAGACGTTCCTGGACGCCGCGGGCGCGCCGCTGCGCAATGTGCACAAGCTGGAGCCGGTGGTCCGTATCCCGCTGGTGCTCGGGCTGGCCCACCTGCTGAGCCGGATTCCGCTGCCGGGCAGCGCGCCTCGGCCGGTATGGATCCGGGCCTTCGCCCACCCCGAAGACGACAAGCGGGTGGCGGTGGGCATCGTGGTCCTGGCGGCGCTGATGGTCGCCACCTCGATGGCCTGGACCGGCCGGCTCACCCCGCCGGGCGCGTTCTCCGCGATCCCCGACTATTGGCACCAGGCCGCGGATTGGCTGACCGAACACAACACCGGTGAGCCGACACCGGGACGGGTGCTGGTGGTGCCGGGGGCACCGTTCGCCACTCAGGTGTGGGGCAACAGCCACGATGAGCCACTGCAGGTACTCGGCGAAAGCCCCTGGGGTGTACGAGATTCCATCCCGCTGACGCCGCCGCAGACGATCCGCGCGCTGGACTCGGTGCAGCGACTGTTCGCCGCGGGCCGACCCTCGGCCGGCCTTGCCGACACCCTGGCTCGCCAGGGCATCGCCTACGTCGTGGTGCGCAACGACCTGGACCCCGACAAGTCACGATCGGCGCGTCCTCTGCTGGTGCACCGGGCGATCGACGGCTCACCGGGGCTGCAGAAGGTGGCGCAGTTCGGTGATCCCGTCGGCCCCGGCATCTTGGAGGGCTTCATCAGTGATAGCGGACTGCGGCCACGCTATCCGGCGGTCGAGATTTATCACGTTGCCACCCAAGGCAATCCGAGCACGCCCTACCTGACCGACGCCAGCCGGATGGCCCGGGTCGACGGTGGGCCCGAAGTGCTGCTGCGCATCGACGAGCGGCGCCGCCTGCTCGGCCAGGCTCCGCTGGGCCCGATGCTGCTGACCTCCGACGCCCAGCGCGCCGGGCTCGCCGCCCCGCTGGTGACGGTCACAGACACCCCGGTCGACCGGGAAACCGACTACGGCCGCGTCGACGACCACTCGTCGGCAGCCAGGGCTGCTGGCGACAAGCGCAACACCTTCAACCGGGCGCCCGACTACCCGGTGCCGGGGGCCAAACTGGCGCAGGGCGCTTGGACCGGCGGGCGGCTGTCCGCATCGAGTTCGTCGTCGGATTCCACCGCACTGCCCATCGTCGCACCGGCCAGCGGGCCCGCAGCCGCCATCGACGGCGATCCGGCCACCGCATGGGTGTCCAACTCGCTGCAACCGGCGGTCGGACAGTGGCTGCAGGTCGATTTCGACCGGCCCGTGACCAACGCGACGCTCACGCTGACCCCGAGCGCGACCGCCGTCGGCGCCCAGGTGCGCCGCATTCAGGTCTCGACGGTGAACGGCACCACCACAGTGCGTTTCGAGGAACCCGGAAAGCCGCTGACGATAGCGTTGCCGTACGGCGAGACACCCTGGGTTCGGATCACCGCGATCGGCACCGACGACGGATCGTCGGGTGTCCAGTTCGGCATCACCGACTTGTCGGTGACCCAGTACGACGCGTCCGGTTTCGCCCATTCGGTCGACCTGCGCCACACCCTGGTGGTGCCGGGTCCCCCGGCCGGCTCGGAGGTGGCCGCCTGGGACCTGGGTTCGGAGTTGCTAGGGCGGCAGGGCTGTGCGAACGCACCCGACGGGGTGCACTGCGCGGCGTCGATGACGCTGGCACCCGAGGAACCGGTCACCTTCAGCCGGACCCTGACGGTGCCGACGCCGATCGAGGTCAGCCCCACGGTGTGGGTGCGCGCCCGGCAGGGCCCGCACCTGGCGGACCTCATCGCGCAGCCCGGCACGACGCGGTCGCGGGGCGACGCCGACCTCATCGACGTCGACGGATCGGCCTACGCCGCCACCGACGGCGATCCCCGCACGGCCTGGACGGCGCCGCAGAACGTGGTGCAACATCGCAGCGCCCCCACCCTGACGGTGACGCTGCCCAAACCCACCGAGGTGACCGGGCTGGAACTGACGCCCAGCTCATCGGCGCTGCCTACCCACCCGACGATGGTGGCGATCGACCTCGGCGACGGTCCGCAGACGCGCAGGCTGTCGGCCGGACCGGACGCCGGTACGCAGTCGGTGTCGCTGCACCCGCGTGTCACCGACACCATCCAGATCAGCCTGCTGGACTGGGATGACGTCATCGATCGCACCGCGTTGGGCTTCGACCAGCTCAAACCACCCGGGCTGGCGGAGGTCCGAGTGCTGGGCCCGGACGGCGCGCCCGTCGCGCCGGCCGACGCGGCGCGCAACCGCGCCCGCACCATCGACATCCCGTGTGGCCAGGGGCCCATCGTCGCGGTGTCGGGCCGGTTTGTGCAGACCTCGGTGCGAACCACCGTCGGGGCCCTGCTCGACGGTGAGCCGGTCCCGGCCCGCGCCTGCGATCCGACACCGATCGCCCTGCCGGCCGGCCGCCAGGAGCTGCTGATCAGCCCCGGCTCGTCGTTCGTCGTGGACGGCGCGCAGCTCAGCGGGCCACGGGCCAGCCAAATACCGTCAGCCCCAACCACTCCCGCCGATATCCAGCACTGGAGCGCCGACCGCCGGGAAATCGGCCTGACCAGAGCGGCCACCGCGCGGGTGCTGGTCATCCCGGAAAGTGTCAATCCCGGCTGGGTGGCCCACCTGCCCGACGGCGTGACCCTGACCCCGGTGATCGTCAACGGCTGGCAGCAGGGCTGGGTGGTGCCCGCCGGTGAGCAGGGCACCGTCACCCTGAGCTTCCCGTTGAACCGCATTTACCGCATCGGTCTGGCCGTCGGCCTGTCGTTGCTGCCGCTGTTGGTTCTGCTCACGCTCGTCCCGCCGCGACGGCCACCCGCCCGATGGGCGCCGGCCCGGCCGTGGGGCTCGGCATTGTTGGCGGGAGCGGGTGCGCTGGTGGCGGGCGGGCTCATCGCCGGGATCGCCGGCGTGGTCGTCTTCGCGCTCGCGATCCTGCTGGGCTATCGGCTACGCCGGCGCGACCGGCTGCGCGACCGGGTGACATTGGGACTCACCGCGTGCTCGCTGATCCTGGCCGGTGCGGTGCTGTCCCGGTATCCGTGGCGCTCGGTGGACGGCTACATCGGGCATTCGCCGTGGGTGCAGCTGCTGGCCCTGATCGGGTTGGGTGCGCTGGCCGCGTCGGTGGTGCGCGGACCCAACTGCGGCGGACCCGACGACGGCGAAACCGACGGCGGCGAAACCGACGACGACGAAACCGACGAGGCGGCAACCGTTTCTGGCTAGTGTGGCGGTCATGACAAAGCCGTCTCCCGTGGCAGTGCCGTCGCCGGTCGAGACCGTGCGGGGCCCGGTCGCGGCTAGTGACCTGGGCACGGTGCTCATGCACGAACACGTCTTCGTCCTGTCGCCGGAGATCATGGCCAACTACCCGCAGGGGTGGGGCGACGACGCCGCCCGCGAGGCCGAGGCCGTCGCGAAGCTCAACGCTCTGAAGGCCATCGGCGTGGACACCATCGTCGACCCGACGGTGATCGGCCTCGGTCGCTACCTTCCGCGCATCCAGCGGGTCGCCGCCCAGACCGATCTGCAGATCGTGGTGGCCACCGGGGTGTACACCTACAACGACGTGCCCATGTACTTCCACCTCACCGGTCCCGGGACCGTCCTGGGCGGACCGGAGACCATGACCGACCTGTTCGTCCAGGACATCACCGAGGGCATCGCCGGTACCGGGGTGAAAGCGGCAATACTCAAGTGCGCCACCGACGAACCCGGCATGACGCCCGGTGTGGAGCGGGTGTTGCGGGCGGTGGCCCAGGCGCATCGGCGCACCGGGGTGCCCATCACCACCCACACCCATGCGCCGACCCGCCGCGGCCTGGAGCAGCAGCGGATCTTCGCCGAGGAGGGCGTCGACCTGAGCCGGGTCGTCATCGGCCACAGCGGTGACACCACCGACCTGGGTTACCTCGAGGAGCTGATCTCGGCCGGCTCCTACCTCGGCATGGACCGGTTCGGCCTGGACCTCGTGCTCAGCTTCGACGATCGCGTCGACACCGTCGTGCGGATGTGCGAACGCGGCCACGCCGACAAGATGGTGCTGTCCCACGACGCGTCCTGCTACATCGACTGGCTGCCCGAAGCGGCGCTTCCGCTGGCCGCCCCGAACTGGCATTACCTGCACATCCACAACGACGTGCTGCCGGCGCTGCGGGCGCGTGGCGTCACCGACGAGCAGATCACCACCATGCTCGTGGACAACCCGCGCACCATCTTCGCCAGGCAGGGCTCCCATGAGTGACGAGGTTCCACCGGTCGGGACGCGACTGGGCCAGCTGGCCGCCGAGTCGCCCGATCAGCCCGCGGTGACCTGCGACGGTCGGACCGTCACCCGCGCCGAGCTGGAATCGACATCGAATCGGCTGGCCCGCGCCTACGCCGAACTCGGGGTTCGCCAAGGCGATTACGTCACAATCGCCGTGCCGAACTCGATCGAATGGGTGCAGGCGACGGTGGCGGTATGGAAGCTCGGCGCCGTCCCGCAGCCGCTGTCCCCGCGGCTGCCGGATGCCGAGTTCGCCGCCCTGCTCGATCTGAAACCCCGGGCACTGCTGGTCGGCCGGACCGACCCGCGCGGGGTGGTGCCGTCGGTCGACGCGGAGTTCACCGGCAGTCCGGAATTGTCCGATGAAGCTCTGCCCGAGGCGGTTTCACCGGTCTGGAAGTCGATGGCCTCCGGCGGCAGCACCGGGCGACCCAAGCTGATCGAAGCCGGCGGGACGGGTAGGGTTCCCGCGGAGTTGCTGGCAATGTCGATGGGCAACGAGCCGACCGATACCCAATTGGTCCCGGTGCCGCTGAGCCACAACACCGGGTTCACCACGGCGACCATCGCGCTGCTGACCGGACAGCATCTGGTACTGATGCGCCGGTTCGATCCGGAACTGTTCCTGCGGCTGGTCGGCGAGCACCGGGTCGACTACCTGGCCACGGTGCCCACCATCATGCAGCGGTTGCTGCCGGTCTATCACGCCAACCCCGACGCCTACGACCTGTCGTCGCTGCGCCGGTTGTGGCACCTGGCCGCACCCTGCCCGCCCAACATCAAAGAGGCATGGATCGACCTGATCGGCCCGGACGCGGTGTGGGAACTCTACGGCGGCACCGAACTTCAGGCTCTGACGTTCATCAGCGGCTCGGAATGGTTGGCCCACCGCGGGTCGGTGGGTCGAGTGGTCGCCGGTGAGATGAGGGTGCTCGACGACGACGGCAACGAGTGCCCACCCGGGGTCCTCGGCGAGATCTTCATGCGGCCGAACCCCGGCAGCGCCCCGACCTATCGCTACATCGGCAGCACCGCCAAGTCCCACGACGGCTGGGACTCGCTGGGCGATCTGGGCTGGTTCGACGAAGACGGCTACCTCTACCTGGCCGACCGGCGAGTGGACATGTTCACCGTCGGCGGGCGCAACGTGTATCCCGCCGAAATCGAGAACGCGCTGTCGGCGCATCCGGCGGTGCTGTCCTGCCTGGTGGTGGGGGTGCCGCACGACGACCTCGGCCAGGTGCCGCATGCGTTGGTGCACACCGAGAGCGACGAGCTCGACGAGGACGGCGTGCGCGCGTTCGTCGGCGGGCTGCTCGCGGACTACAAGGTGCCGCGCAGCGTGGAATTCGTCGGCAACCCGCTGCGCGACGACGCCGGCAAGGCGCGCCGGTCGGCGGTGCGCGACGAGGTCATCGCGCGGCTCAGACCCTAGCTGCGAGCGGCGAAGTCAGACATCACCCACGGTCCCGTCGTCGAGCAGCGCGGGCAGTGCCGCCTCGGGTACATACATCCAGCGCGGAAGATGCCGCGCCGCATAGACGATTTCGCGCAGGACCTGCTGAAGCCGAAAGGCGCGCAACGGCCGGGGATCGTAGAGATGGCCGCACCCAAGGGCTGCCAGGTGATCGGCGTAGTGCCGCAGGAAGGATTGCCGGGCAGCATGATCCACCGCTGCCAGCGCCCGGTCGTCGAGTTGATTGTGGCGGCGCGCGACAATCGCGACGTGGGCCAGCGACTGAGCCATTCCGGCGACGTCGAGGACCGCCGGGATCGGTAGCGCGCGCTGGGCTGCGGGCAACACCGGGTTGCCGTCGAAGTCGGTGACCACGTATCCCCCGCTGTAGTGCAGGACCTGGCCAACATGCAGATCGCCGTGCCCCTCGATCACCACGCTGCCGGCCAGATCACCCAGGGCGGTGAGGATCTGCTCGATCTGCGCGCCGCGATCACGCAGAAGCTCGGCCATCGGCGACGGGCTCAGCGTTCGGGATTCGTCCAGTGTCTCCAGCGCCGCCTCACGCCACCGGCCGGCGTCGGCGCGGGATGCGGTGGTGGCGGTCCCGGCCAGGGCGGCGTGCAGTTCGGCGATCACGGTGCCGACCTGGGCGACCGCCGACTCCACCGCCTCGGTACCCGTTCCGGGTTCGCGCGCGGCGCGGGCCAGCAAATCCACCGCCCACGTCCAGCCGTCCACCGCGCCGGGCAGATACTCGTCGACGGACACCACCAGCGTCTCGGCGCCGTCGTCCGGCCGCCAGGTGACCAATCCCCACGGGTTGGGCATGAAGCGAAAGTCGTTGGTACGCAGCACCTCGATCCGGTGTGGCGCAGGATGGGGACCGTCCTGCAGATGGGTTGCCCACTTGACTACCGCGGCATCCCCGACGATCACCGACTCGTTGGTCTGGTCGACGGCGATCGCGCGCTCCCCGGTGACGCGGCGCGACGTCCAGGCGTGCACGGTGAACCGGCCACGGGCCGAGACACCCGGTGCGGTCGCCAGCAGCGTCAACACGGCCTCGGCCGCTCCATCGCCGGGGTGCGCTCGCCGCCACGACCCGTCGGGGTCGCGCACCAGGGGCACAACCGCCAGCCCGTCGGGGCCTGAGACCACCGAAAGACGATGAGCATCTGCGAGATCCAGCGAGTCGAGTTCCCCGCTCACCGGCTGTGCTGCCTGCCTTCCCGCTCGATGACATCTGCGCCGACGTGCAGCGCGTCGCGCAGAATCGCGGCCAGCCCGATGCACTGATTGGTCGGTCCGTAGGCCGATTCCGGCCAGAACATCATGGTCAACGGCCCAGAAGCCACAGCGGTCCCTTCAGATTCGACCGGATCTGGGTGCGATCATCGCGCAATAACGGGTTCTGGCGCGTCGGTGACCGAACTATCCAACGGCGGAACCGGGGTGGTGCGGCCATCCCCGGGGCGGCCCGTGCCTGCCCGCCGGTACTCCCAGCGCCGCAGCGCGTTGCGGCACGGCGACTCGATGAGGGCATAGCTGACGGCCGCCATCGCGAAGCCCAGCACCAGGGTCAGCACCAGCATGACGATGAGGTTCCCGTTGAACATGAACTTGCCGACCATCGGGAACACCATCACCAGCGCGGCCAGGTGCCAGACGAACAGGCCGTAGGACCACCGGCCCAGGGTGACCATGACCGGGCTGCCGAGGATCCGATGGGGGGTGTCGGGCCGGTCGAGGACCAGCGGCGCCAGCAGGGCCCCGGCCACGATGGCGCCCATCGAGGTGCGCACGACGAACTGGCCCAGCGTCGCCGGGACCAGATCCTTGGGCCCGGCCAGCGGCGAAGCCGAGACGAGGTAGGCCACCAGGCCGACGCCGAAGATCGCCCAGCGGTTGCGGGCCAGCCTATGCATCCGGCCGACCGGGCTGACCGTCAGTTCAGCCAGCAGCATGCCGGCGGCGAACCAGGACGCGTAGGCCGGCGGCCAGTTCAGGAAATTCACACCGGCCGCGGTGTGAATCGGCAGCAGGCCCCAGCCCAGGCTGGCCAGCGCGATCGCGGCGATCACCGGCAGCCGGGCCCGCACCGCGAGCCGCCGGGCCAGGAACGCCAAGACCGGCAGCGCGAGGTAGAAGCTGACCTCGACCGACAGGCTCCACATCTGGGTCAACCCCGCGGTCAGCGTCAGCGGCACGTAGACCTGGGTGAGGGTGAGGTTAGCCAGCCACACGGTGAAGCTGGCGTGGTTGGCCTCGGGCAGCAGGGTCAGGATGACGACGACCGCCACCAGGTAACCGGGCAGGATTCGCACCAGCCGGGAGCGCAGGTAGTGCCCGGTGGGCGGGCGGTGGCGCAGCCCCCGGGCCGCCGCGGCATGGCCGCGCCACAACAGGAATCCCGACAGCGCGAAGAAGACCGCTACGGCGAGGTCGAACCGGTGCAGCAGCCGACCCAGCACCGGGGTGGCCGTCCCGGTTTGGAACGCGACGTGGGTGAGAACCACGCCCATGGCCGCGCAGGCCCGCATCCCTTCGACCGCGGGGAGGAAGCCGCGGGTGCCCCCGACCTGCTCCGCGTTCGCTGCCATGCAGCCAGTCTGCCGGTGCGCTGCGGTCCTGCGAAAGTGGGTACACCGAGGCTGCGGTGTGGCCTCCTAATGAGCCGGTAGCTCGGCGTCTGCTGTTAGGGTCAGACCTGTTTGCTTCGCCGTCAGGCGAAGCGGAAGCCGTTCGCGAGTGAGGAGGCCACGGCAGCGTGAACCGCGCAGGCATGTTGCGTATCGGGGCATACGGGATCATCGGGCTCGGAGCCGCCCTGCTGATTGCCGCGCTGCTGTTGTCGACCTACACCTCCGGCAAGATCAAGAAGATTCCGCTGAACATCGATGAGACGTTGGTCAGCGACGGGACCGGCACGGCGCTGGATCCGGTGTCGCTGTCCGGCGAGCGCTTCGTCATCGACAAGAACGTTCCCCTGGTGTCCCAGCAGCAGATCACCGTCGAGTCCCCGGCTAACGCCGACGTGGTGACCTTCCAGGTGGGTACCAGCGTGCGACGCAGCGACAAGCAGCAGGACAACGGGCTGTTGCTGGCCATGGTCGACACGGTGACGCTCAACCGCACGACCGCGATGGCGATGTCGGATGACACCCATCCCGGCGGGTCGGTGCAGAAGCCCCGCACCCTCGAGGACAACAAGCCGCCGACCAACATCGCGTTGCCGCACGAGGGCCTGTCCTACCGGTTCCCGTTCAACACCGAGAAGAAGACCTACCCGTACTTCGACCCGATCGCGCAGAAGGCCTTCGACGCCAACTACGACGGCGAAGACGATGTCAACGGGCTGACGACCTACCGCTTCACCCAGAACGTCGGCTACGACGCCGACGGCAAGCTGGTCGAGCCGCTCAAGTACGCATCGCTGTTCGACAATGCCGAGGACGGCGAGGTGACCGCGCGGGCGTCGCTGTGGGGCCTGCCCGGACCGCCCGACGAGCCGGTCACGATGACCCGCTACTACGCGGCGCAGCGCACCTTCTGGGTGGATCCGGTGACTGGCACCATCGTCAAGTCCGAGGAGCACGCCAACCACTACTACGCGCGCGACCCGGTCCGCCCGGAGATGGAATTGGCTGACTACAAGGTCACCTCGACCGAGCAGACCATCGAGTCTCAGGTCGCCTCGGCCCGCGACGAACGCGACCGGGTTGGGCTGTGGTCGCGGGTCCTGCCGATCAGCTTCACCGCAGCCGGTCTGGTGGCCCTGGTCGGTGGCATCCTGCTCGGGACGTTCAGTGTGCGGGCCGAGTCAGCGCTGATCGACCCCGGCCTGGACACCGCCGACCACGGATTCTTCGGCAAGGACGAGACCGGGCCGATGCCCGCCGCAGAAGCCGCCACCGAGAAGCTACCCGCGGCGCGACCGGATCTGGAGCCCCCGCCCCCGCAGCGGTGAGCACGGTATGACCCGGGCCCGCCGAGCGATCCGGTGGCTGGTACCCGGATCTGCCCTCCTGTTGACCGTCGCGGTGACGGCACCGTTGTGGGCGCCCGGCTATCTGCTGCTGCGAGACGCGGTGTCCACCCCGCGGTCCTACCTGTCCGACGCCGCGCTCGGTTTGAGCGAGTCGGCGCCGCGCGCCCTGCCCCAGGACTTTCTGGTGGCCGTCACCTCTGCCGTCGTCGACGGCGGCGTGATCGTCAAGGCGCTGCTGATCGCCGGGATCTTCCTGGCCGGCTGGGGCGCCGCTCGACTGGCTGCGCTGCTGGTGCCCGATGCCGGCCCGGCCGGTCAGCTGGTGGCGAGCACGCTCGCGGTGTGGAACCCGTACGTCGCGGAACGGCTGCTGCAGGGGCATTGGAGCCTGCTGGTCGGCTATGGCTGCCTGCCCTGGGCGTCGGCCGCAGTGATCCGGCTGCGCCACGGCACTACCGTGCCGGGGCGGGCCCGCTGGGCGGCGGTGGTGTTCTGGATCGCGCTGGCCGGGCTGACCCCGACCGGTCTGCTGCTGGCCGCCGTCGTGGCGCTGGTGTGTATCGCGGTAGCCGGCGAGGGAGTGTCCCGCCCGTGGTGCGCGGCCGGCGTCGTGACGACGGCAGCGCTGACCGCGCTGCCGTGGCTGACCGCGACGGCCCTCGGTGGAGCGCTCGGCGAGGCACCGTCGACAGGGGTCGTTGCCTTCGCCGCCCGCGCGGAGCCCGGTCTTGGCACCCTCGGCAGCCTGGCCGGCTTGGGCGGGATCTGGAACGCCGAGGCGGTTCCGTCCTCCCGCACAACGATTTTGGCGGTGCTCGCGACGGCGGTTCTGTTGGCGGTGGTGGCCATCGGGTTGCCGACGCTGATTCGCCGCCGGACCGCGGTACCGCTGCTGATCCTGGCCGCGGTCAGCGTGCTGCTGCCCGCCGCGATGGCGACCGGGCCTGGGTTGGCGGCGTTGCGCGCACTGGTCGAGGCCGCGCCGGGCTTCGGGTTGTTTCGCGACGGCCAGAAGTGGGTTGCGCTGGCGATGCCGGGTTACGCCGTGGCCGGAGCGGCGGCGGTGGTGACGCTGCGGGGCCGGCTGCGGCCGGCCGTGACGGCGCTGGTCTGCGCGGTGGCGCTGATCGCGGTGCTGCCTGATCTGGTCTGGGGCGCCTGGGGAAAGGTGGCGTCGGTGCGCTATCCCGCCGGCTGGTATGCGGTGGCGCAGATCATCAACACCGAACCGGCGACCGTGGCGGTGTTGCCCGCCGACAGCATGCGTGAGTTCGGCTGGTCGGGCCCGGCGCCGGTGCTGGACCCGCTGCCACGCTGGGTCCGCCCCGATGTGCTGGTGACCGGTGACCTCACGATTTCGAACGAGACCGTCCTCGGCGAGGGCGGTCACGCGCGGAAGGTCCAGCGCATGCTGCTGGCCGGCGACAGTCCCGAGGCGCTGGCCGGCGCCGGGGTCGGCTGGGTGGTCGTCGAATCGGGCAGCGCGGGAACGCTGGGCGACGCACGGAAGACACTGCAGCGCCTTCCGGTCGCCTACCGCGACGACGAGCTGACCCTCTACCGGGCGGGCGGCACCAGTCCGGCCGCCGCCACGGGCAACCGCACCGCGGTAGTGGCCGCGCACCTGGTGTGGCTGACGCTACTGGCGGGCGCCGGGGCGATCCTGGCGGTGGCGGCGCGCCGGCGGCCAACTTCGGTGACCCGCCGCGCAGCCGACTGAGTACACGTATCCTCCTCGAGGACAGCGCGTTTCGCACCATGCAACAATTGGCCCTGGATTGAGGACGAGGATGCCGGACAGGATGGCCGTGCCCACCGATGGCTCTGCCGCACAACACCACCCGGGCGATCTCAACCAGGGACGAATGCGCGTCCTGGACGCCAAGCCGGTCAACCTCGACGGGTTCAGCGTGGCCGACCCGGCGTTGGGTTTGGTCGCGATGTACAGCCCGCACGATCCGGTGCCGTCGCTGGTCGTTCGCGACGGTGTCGTCGTCGAACTCGACGGCAAGCCGGCCGCCGATTTCGACGTCATCGACGAGTTCATCGCCCGGCACGGTATCGACCTGGCCGCCGCCACCGAGGCGATGGCGCTCGACGACGCCGCCCTGGCCCGGCTGGCCGTGGACATCAACGTGCCGCGATCCGAGGTGGTGCGCCTGATCGGTGGTACCACCCCGGCCAAACTGGCCCGTGTCGTCGCGCTGCTGACCCCGGTCGAGATGCAGATGGCAATGGCCAAGATGCGCGCCCGGCGCACCCCGAGCAACCAGGCGCACGTCACCAACCAGCTCGACGATCCGCTGCTGATCGCCGCCGACGCGGCCAGCGCGGTGGCCTACGGTTTCCGGGAGGTCGAGACGACGGTGCCGGTACTCGGCGACGCACCGTCGAACGCGGTGGCGTTGTTGATCGGCAGTCAGGTCGGTCTACCCGGCGCGCTGGCCCAGTGCTCGATCGAAGAGGCCCTCGAACTGCGGCTGGGCCTGCGGGGCTTGACCAGCTACGCCGAGACCATCTCGATCTACGGCACCGAGCAGGTGTTCGTCGACGGCGACGACACCCCGTTCTCGAAGGCGATCCTCACCTCCGCCTACGCCTCCCGCGGCCTCAAGATGCGGGTGACCAGCGGCGGCGGGGCCGAGGTCCTGATGGGCGCGGCCGAGAAGTGCTCCATTCTGTACCTCGAGTCGCGGTGCGTCTCACTGGCCCGCGCGCTCGGGTCGCAGGGCGTGCAGAACGGCGGAATCGACGGGGTCGGCGTCGTCGCCTCGGTGCCGGAGGGCATGAAGGAACTGCTGGCCGAGAACCTCATGGTGATGCTGCGTGACCTGGAGTCTTGCGCCGGAAACGACAACCTGATCTCCGAATCCGATATTCGGCGCAGCGCCCACACCCTGCCGGTGCTGCTTGCCGGCGCCGACTTCATCTTCTCCGGGTTCGGCTCGATTCCCCGCTACGACAACGCTTTTGCGCTGTCGAACTTCAACTCCGACGACATGGACGACTTCCTGGTGCTGCAGCGCGACTGGGGTGCCGACGGCGGGCTGCGGACGGTGTCGGCCGAGCACCTGGCCAAGGTGCGCCGACGTGCCGCCGAGGCCGTGCAGGCCGTCTACCGGGATCTGGGCCTGGCCGACTACGACGACGCCCGCGTCGACGAAGTGGTGGTGGCCAACGGCTCCCGCGATCTGCCCACCGGGCACCCCAAGATGGTGGCCGAAGCCGCCGCCGCGATCGAGGCCCGCCAGCTGACCGTCTTCGATGTGGTTGCCGCACTGCACCGCACCGGATTCGAACCCGAAGCCGAGTCGATCATGCGGCTGACCGCCGAGCGGCTGCGCGGTGACCAGCTGCAGACCTCGGCGATCTTCGACGAGAACTTCAAGGTGCTGTCCAAACTCACCGATCCCAACGACTACGCCGGGCCAGGAACGGGTTACGCGCTCACCGAGCACCGGCGGGCCGAGATCGACAACATCCGGCAGGCCAGGACCGCCGCTGAGCTGACCGCCGATCAGGACGACCATCGCGGGCACATCATCCTGACCCCGGCCGAAACCGCCAGGCAGGGAAGCGATCCCCGCGAGGTGTGCATCGGCCTGTCGCCGGCGCTGGGGCGCAGCGTCTGGCTGACCCTGTGCGGGCTGACCGTGGGCGAGGTGCTGCGGCAGATCGAGGCCGGGCTGGAAGAAGAAGGCTGCGTGGCCCGGCTGGTCCGGATCCGCTCTACCATCGACGTCGGCCTGATCGGGCTGACCGCGGCCAAACTGTCCGGATCGGGGATTGGAATTGGCTTGCAAGGCAAAGGAACTGCGCTGATACACCGACGAGACCTGGCCCCACTGGCCAACCTGGAGCTGTTCAGCGTCGCGCCGCTGCTCAACGCCGACATGTACCGGCAGCTGGGCAAGAACGCCGCCCGCCACGCCAAGGGCATGGCGCCGGTGCCTATCTTCACCGGCGGCACCGACGAGTCGATCTCGGCGCGCTATCACGCCCGCGCGGTTGCCCTGGTGGCGCTGGAACGCGAGGCCTGCGAACCCGGCGAGGCTCCCCTGACGGTCGATGCGAGGCGTGCATGAGCGAGGACCGGTTCACCGTCGCGGCTGCCGTCGACGGCAAGCTGACACTGTCGGATCTGCGGATGGATCCCGCCACGCTGGCCCACCAGGCCGCGGTCGCGCAGGCGGGCGGTAACCCGCAACTCGCCGAGAACTTCCTGCGCGCAGCCGAATTGGCGACCATGGGGGACGACGAGGTGATGGACCTCTACGAGGCGCTGCGCCCGCATCGGTCGACGGCCCAGGAGCTCGACGCCCTCATGGCCGGGTTGGAGGCACGCGGCGCCCAGCGCTGCGCGGAGTTGGTGCGCCACGCCGCGACGGTCTATCAACGGCGGGGTCTGCTGCGTTGAGTGTGGTCGCCGGAATCGACGTCGGAAACCACACCACCGAGATCGTCGTCGCCAGGGTGTTTGCCGGCTCAGTAGAGCCGATCTGTCACGGGCAGGCACCGACGCGCGGGCGCAAGGGGTCTCGGGACTCACTGGCCGGAGCGGCGGCGCTGTTGCGCAAGCTTGAAGTCCAGGCCCAGCTGCGGGTCGACGAGATCGTCCTGTCGGCGCTGCGCCCGGTCGACACCGCGACCGCCCCACTGCCGCCGCCGACGCCACCGCACTGCCCGGTGCGCAGCCTGCGCCGACCGAGCGCGAGCACACCGGCCGGGACCGGCTCGGCCGTCGGTGCCCACCTGCCAATCGCCGGCCTGGCCGACCCGGTCAGCGCCGGCCCGGTGGTCGTTTCGGTCGATGCGACAGTCGATTTCGAGGTTGCCGCACAGCGGATCACCGAGGCCGTGGAACGCGGCTGGCAGATCGTCGGGGTGATCGCCGAACGCGACGAGGCCGTCCTGATCGCCAACCGGATCCCCGGCGGCATACCGGTGGTCGACGAGGTCGACCTCGCCGGTCTTCGATGCGGCGCGCCGGTGGCGATCGAAGTGGTGGCCGAGGGCCGCTCATACCGTGCGCTGGCCGACCCGATCGCCCTGTCGGCGGCCCTCGAGGTGGACCACGAACACATCCACCGGATTGCCGAGTTCACCCGGGAGCTGGCGGATTCGCCGGCGATCGCGGTGACCCTGCGCGACGGGGACCCAGGCCCGCCGGCGGCCGACGACGACTACGCGGAATGCCGAATCGACGGCGTCGTCCGGCGCTATTCACCCGCCGAGGCCGAGAGCCTGCTGCGGGTCCGTCCGCCCGGCACGGTGGTGGCGGTGCGCCTGGGCGCGCTGCCGTCGGCCGCGCACGGCATCGCCGTCGACGACGCCTACTTCACCAACCTCAGGGCGATCGACGACGGGGCGTGGCTGCGCCGCGGGGTGGTCGAGACCACCGGAACCGTTGTCGCGCTGCTGGCCGCCGACGAGGTCGCCGACGCCGCGGCGACCCTGCAGGAGATGTGCGACCGCCCGACCCGGACCATCGCCTCGGAGCCACGCGCGGCCGCGCGTGGCGCACACACCACGCCGCACCTGCCGCCCGGATCGATCGTCTGCGACATCGGCGGTGGCACCATCGACGTGATCAGCCCGGATCAGGAGGTGGTGGCCGCCGGGGCGGGTGAGGCCATCACCACAGCCGTCGCGGCCACCCTCGGAGTTCCTCGCGCCCTGGCCGAACAGGTCAAGCGCTCACCGGCCATCCGGGTGGAGGGTCCGCACATCGCCCATGAGGAGGACGGGCGTCGGGTGTTCCTGGATTCCCCGGCCCCGCCCGAGGCGATCGGCCGATTGTGCACCCGCGGAAGTGCCGGGCTGGTCCCGTTCTCCAACCGGCTGGCCGCCGAGGAGTGGCGCAGCCTGCGGCTGGCGGTCAAACAACAGACGGTGGCCGCCAACATCGCCCGCTGCCTGCGAGCCTTCGACAAGCCGCCGGTCGCGCTGGTGCTGGCCGGCGGCGGAGCGCTCGACGACGAGCTGCTGCGGACCGTCGGCGAGTCACTTCGCAATGTTCCGGTGGCCGTCGGGCGGGCCGATGTCGACGGCGTGCACGGACCGCGCTACGCCGTCGCCTCGGGCCTGGTGCACCTGTACGCCGACGGCTAGCCGGCTCAGCTTTCGGATTCGTCGCGCCCGTAGCGCTTGCGATAGTCGTCGGCGATACGCGCGTCACGTTCACGGGTGCGTTCGTGGAGGAGGCTCGAATCGAGGCCGTGCTGACGCAGCCGATGTGCCCGGTAGATCTTGTCCAGCGCGTGGGTGAAGTACAGGCACGGCACGAACAGCAGGGTCGTCATCGCCAGATGCATGTAGACGGTGGTGGGGATCAGCCACAGCGGCGCCAGGATCAGCAGCGCCGGGATCGCGACCCGGAAGAAGGTCCGGCGCTGAGCGCCCTTGCTGGTGAGGTCGTTTCGCACCCAGTCCTGCATCGAGTCGGGCAGGACCTTGCCGTAGCTGTAGGCGATGTACTGCAGGGCGTTGGGACGGGCGTTATCGCTCATAGTTGCGTTCGGACTCCTAGATCACACCGCTGAGGGGGGTTCCGGCATGTACTGACTCCAGCACGTTGCGCATCGCGGCGGCGCTCTGTTGCCAGGAGAACTCACGGCTGCGGGCCGCAGCTTTGGCACCGAGCTCCTCCCGCAGGACCTGGTCGGTCAGCAGCCGTTCCAGGCGATCGACCAGCTCGTCATGGTCGTTGACCAGCACACCGGTCACGCCGTCGACCACGGAGTCGGTGAGACCGCCCGAGCACCGGTAGCCGACGGTCGGCACACCGTGCTGGGCCGCTTCGATGACCGCCAGGCCCCAGCCCTCCTTGCGGGAGGGCAGCACATGAACCCAGGACCGCTGCACGACGGCGTGTTTGGTGGCTTCGTCGACATGGCCGTGGAAGGTGACCGCGTCGGAGATGCCGAGCAGGCCGGCCCGCTCGACGAGGCGCTCGTGCCACCAACCGCCACCGACGATGTCCAGATGGAGGTCGGCGACCCGGGGCCGCAGCGCGGCAACGGCTTCCAGCGCATCCTCGATCTGCTTGTGCGGGACCAGGCGGGAGAGCACCACGACGCGCGGAGTCGCCGACCGCTGCGCGGTCAGGGTCTCCGGTGGCGCCTCGTCGAGACCGTTGCGGACCACTGCGATGCGCGCGGAGTCGACACCGAGATCGGACAGGTCCCGCGCCGAGGGCAGCGAGACGGTGACGTACTGGTTGTGCCGGTGCATCCGCGGGGACAGCCACGATTCGACCAACCAGCCCAGCCGTCCGACGAAGCGGCCGGCGACCGGCCACTGTTCGCGGTGGCAGTGATGCACCAGCACCATGACCCGCCGCCCGAACGCCAGCCGCGCCAGGAACGGCACCCCGTTCTGGGTGTCCACGACGACGTCGGGGCGGACGCGCCGCAGGGGGCCCAGCCCGACGCGGGCCAGGACCATCGCCAGCCCGGCCCAGATGTAGACGCTGTAGGGACCGCCACCCCGGCTGATCGCCACCCCGTCAACAACTTCGCGGCGGGGTGCGCCGCGGTAGCGGGCGGTGCGCAGGGTGACGTCGATACCCGATTCGGCCAGCAACGCGCCGATGCGCTGTAGGTAGGTTTCGCTACCACCACCCTGTGGGTGGCCAGTGTCCCGCCAGCACAGCAGCAAGACGGAACGAACGGTGGCAGACATCCAGTTCAGACTATCCCTCGATTTAGGAGGCCAGAAATGTCCCGAGGGAGGTGACCATCACATGGGCCCAGCGCTCACTAGGGTGGGGCCGATGGCCGTCACCGACCGCTTCGCCGGGCGTGCGACGCTGGCCCGTTCGGCGCGGCTGCTGGCGGAGTTCCGCTACGAACAGCGCGACCCGGCCCGCTTCTACGGCGCTCTGGCCGCCGACACCGCCGACATGGTCACCGACCTGTGGCTGGCCGGCCACCCCGACGGACCCGCCGGTGGCACCGTCGTCGACGTCGGCGGCGGGCCGGGCTACTTCGCGACGGCCTTCACCCGCGCGGGCTGGCATTACGTCGGCGTCGAACCCGACCCGGCCGAGATGCACGCCGCCGAACCCGTGCGGCAGGCGGCACCGGGCTCCTTCGTGCGCGCCTCGGGGATGGCGCTGCCCTTCGCCGACGGCAGCGTCGACGTCTGCTTGTCCTCCAACGTCGCCGAGCACGTCGCGCAGCCCTGGCAGTTGGGCGCGGAGATGCTGCGGGTCACCCGACCCGGTGGGTTGGCGATCCTGTCCTACACCGTCTGGTTGGGCCCGTTCGGTGGCCACGAGATGGGCTTGACCCACTATCTGGGCGGCGCCCGGGCAGCCGCCCGCTACACCCGCAAGCACGGGCATCCACCCAAGAACAACTACGGGTCGTCGCTCTTCGCGGTCTCCGTGTCCGACGGTCTGCGCTGGGCGGCCGGCACCGGCGCGCTGGTCGCAGCATTCCCGCGTTACCACCCGCGATGGGCATGGCGGCTGACATCGGCCCCGGGTATACGGGAGTTCTTGGTGAGCAATCTGGTGCTGGTGCTGCAACCGCCGCTTCCACAGAAATGAACAGGTTCTAGTTTCTGTCTTCAGTCGGTAATGTGACGAGCATGACACAGAGCACGGCTTTCAAAACCGAATGGGACAAGCTGTTCATCGGCGGCAAGTGGACCGAGCCGTCCACCGCCGAGGTCATCGAGGTGCACTCCCCGGCCACCGGTGAGCTCGTCGGGAAGGTGCCGCTTGCCGCCGCCGCCGATGTCGACGCCGCCTGCGCCGCCGCCCGCAAGGCCTTCGATGAGGGACCCTGGCCGCACATGTCGCCCGCCGAGCGCGGCGAGATCCTCGGCCGCGCCGTCAAGATCCTCGAAGAGCGGGCCGACGAGCTGAAGTTCCTGCTCGCCGCCGAGACCGGACAGCCGCCGACGATCGTCGACATGATGCAGTACGGCGCCGCGATGTCGTCGTTCCAGTATTTCGCCGGCGCCGCCGACAAGTTCACCTGGCGTGACTTCCGCGACGGGGTCTACGGCACCACGATGGTGCTGCGCGAGCCGATTGGCGTCGTCGCCGCCGTCACGGCCTGGAACGTGCCGTTCTTCCTGGCCGCCAACAAGCTCGGCCCCGCGCTGCTGGCCGGCTGCACGATCGTGGTGAAGCCGGCCGCCGAGACCCCGCTGTCGCTGTTCGCGATGGCCGAGATCTTCGCCGAGGCCGGGCTGCCCGAGGGGGTGCTGTCTGTGGTCCCCGGCGGTCCCGAGACCGGTCGTGCGCTGACCGCCAACCCCGAGATCGACAAGTTCACCTTCACCGGGTCCAGCGCGGTCGGCAAGGAGATCGCCAAGATCGCGGCCGAGAAGCTCAAGCCGTGCACGCTGGAGCTGGGCGGTAAGTCGGCGGCCATCATCCTCGAAGACGCCGATCTGGATTCGACGCTGCCGATGCTGGTGTTCTCCGGCCTGATGAACTGCGGTCAGGCCTGCGTCGGGCAGACCCGCATCCTGGCTCCGCGCTCGCGCTACGACGAGGTCGTTGAGAAACTCTCCGGTGCGGTCGCGGCCATGCCCGTCGGCCTGCCCGACAACGCCGGCGCCATGATCGGCCCGCTGATCTCCGAACGCCAGCGCGAGCGGGTCGAGGGCTACATCAAGAAGGGCGTCGAGGAAGGCGCACGGCTGGTCACCGGCGGCGGCCGGCCCGAAGGGCTCGACAGCGGCTGGTTCGTGCAGCCGACGGTGTTCGCCGACGTCGACAATTCGATGACCATCGCCCAGGAAGAGATCTTCGGGCCGGTGCTGGTGGTGATTCCCTACGACACCGAAGCCGATGCCGTGCGGATCGCCAACGACTCCGTCTACGGGCTGGCCGGGTCGGTCTACACCACCGACAACGACAAGGCCATGAAGATCGCCGCCCAGATCCGCACCGGCACCTACGCGGTGAACATGTACGCCTTCGATCCGGGTGCGCCGTTCGGTGGCTACAAGAACTCGGGCATCGGCCGCGAGAACGGCCCCGAGGGCATCGAGCAGTACACACAGGCCAAGAGCGTGCTGCTGCCGTTCGGCTACAAGCCCGAATAAGTCGCGATTTCGGCGCGCTTACCGTCGCTGGGCGGCGGTAAGCGCGCCGAATTCGCCTAGAAGATGACGCGGACGATCATCTCGGCCACCGCGGCCGGCTTCTCGACACCCTCAATCTCGATGGTGTGCTTCACGGTGAGGTTGACGGTGTTGTCGTCGACCTTGGCGGCGTCGGCCAGCGTGGAGCGCACCCGGATCCGGCTGTCGACCGGCACGGCGGCCACGAACCGGACTTTGTTGAGTCCGTAGTTGATGGCCAGCTTGGCGTTCTCGACGCGGTAGTTGTCCTTGCTGAGCGCCGGGATCAGCGACAGCGTGAGAAAGCCGTGCGCAATCGGTGTGCCGTAAGGACTTTCGGTCTTGGCCCGGTCGACGTCGACGTGGATCCACTGGTGGTCGCCGGTGGCGTCGGCGAAATCGTTGATGCGCTGCTGATCGATCTGAAGCCATTCGCTGACTCCGAGTTCTTGACCGATCGTGGACACCGCATCGTCGACGGACGTGATCACCTTCATGGGCTCACCATAGTCAGAACGCCTCTTCGTTGAGGTCCATGATCGTCAGCTCGACCGTCTCCGCGATCTGGCGCTCGGCGGCCAACCGGGGCAGCACATTGCGGGCGAAGAAATTCGCCACCGCCACCTTGCCGCGGTAGAAGGCCTGCTCGCGCGGATCCGGATCGCCGTCGAGGGCCCGCAGCGCGATTTCGGCCTGACGCAGTAGCAGCCAGCCGATCAGCAGATCGCCGACGGCCAGCAGGAACCCCACCGACTCCAGGCCCACCCGGTAGAGCTCGCGGGCGTCCTCCTGGGCGCCCAGCAGGTAGCCGGTCATCGTGGCGACCATCGCCCGCAGGTGGTCCAGCGCGTCGCCCAGCAAGACCCGGCTGCCCGCCAGCTCCGGGCGGGCATCGGGGCTGTCGATGAACTTCTCGATCTGCGCGACCACGTGACCCAGCGCCACTCCCCGGTCGCGGGCGATCTTGCGGAAGAAGAAATCCTGGGCCTGGATCGCGGTGGTGCCCTCGTAGAGCGAGTCGATCTTGGCGTCGCGGATGTACTGCTCGATCGGGTAATCCTGCAGGAACCCCGACCCGCCGAAGGTCTGCAGCGACTCGGTGAGGCATTGATAGGCGCGCTCCGAGCCGACTCCCTTGACGATCGGCAACAGCAGGTCGTTGACCCGGTCGGCCAGCTGGGCGTCGGCACCGGACACCACCTGCGCCACCGCCGGGTCCTGGTGGGCCGCGGTGTAGAGGTAGAGCGCCCGCAGCCCTTCGGCGTAGGCCTTCTGCACCATCAGGGCGCGGCGGACGTCCGGGTGGTGGATGATCGTCACCCGCGGAGCCGTCTTGTCGGTCATCTGGGTCAGGTCGGCACCCTGAACCCTGGTCTTGGCGTACTCCAGTGCGTTCAGATAGCCCGTCGACAAGGTGGCGATCGCCTTGGTGCCCACGAACATCCGGGCGTACTCGATGACCTTGAACATCTGCGCGATACCGTCGTGAACGTCGCCGACCAGCCAGCCGATCGCGGGCTTGCCGTGCAAGCCCAGGCTGAGTTCGGTGGTGGCCGAGGCCTTCAGGCCCATCTTGTGTTCGAGGTTGGTGACGAAAACGCCGTTGCGTTCGCCGGGTGCGCCGGTCTCGGGGTCCGGCAGGAACTTCGGGACCAGGAACAGGCTCAGACCCTTGGTACCGGGGCCGGCGCCCTCGGGACGGGCCAGCACCAGATGCATGATGTTCTCGAACATGTCGTCGGTATCGCCACTGGTGATGAACCGCTTGACGCCTTCGATGTGCCAGGTGCCGTCGCCGGCGTCGATCGCCTTGGTGCGCCCCGCCCCGACGTCGGATCCGGCATCGGGTTCGGTCAACACCATCGTGGCGACCCAGTTGCGCTCGGCGGCCAGCGTCGCCCAGTGCCGCTGCTGTTCGTTGCCGATGTGGAACAGGATGTTGGCCATGATCGGGCCGGCGACGTACATGAAGACGGCCGGATTGGCGCCCAGCACGAGCTCGTTGATCGACCACGTGACCATCGCCGGGGCGGGCACCCCGCCGACCTCCTCGACCAGGCCGATACGAAACCACTCCCCCTGCTGCCAGGCTCGCAGTGACTTCTTGAACGGCTCGGGGATCGTTACGGCGTGGCTGGCGGGATCGAACGTCGGCGGGTGTCGATCGGTCTCGGCGAACGATTCCGCAACCGGCCCCTCGGCCAGCCGGGCCGCTTCGGCCAGCATCTCGCGCACCGAGTCCCCGTCGAGGTCGGGATAGGCGTCGAGAGCCTTCTCCACATCGAGCAGCTCGAAGAGGTTGAACTCGAGGTCGCGAACGTTGCTCTTGTAATGACCCATCGCGTGCGCCCTTCTCATCACCAGATGAGCCGAGCCTAATCGGTAGTGCCGCGCCGATCAGGGGGTTCCGACACCGACGGAAAATATGATCTACCTCATATAAGGGCGGTTCGCCCGGCAAGCCTTCGCAGGTCCGCGCCGTCGTTACCCAGCCGTTAACTCCACGTACATGTTGCCCCCCTACTTACACTGCTTTAATCTTATGGTCGTAACCATAGTTATGGAGAGGATCTCCATACCTGGCCCCGCGAGGAGAAACCGATGTGGCTGATCGAGCTCAACATCGCCGGCCATCGGTTCACGCGCCACGTGCCCGACAAGCGCCGCCAGCTGTTCGGCCGCGGTGCCCGCGCGCTGGGCTGGCGGGGTAGCAATGCCCGCCAAACCCCCGCCGCCTGAATGACCCCGGCCGACCCCACCGGAGCCCCCCGCCGGGCCCGCAGTTCCACCCGGACCAAGATGCTGGTCAGCGCCGCCGAAGTGCTGCGCGAACGCGGCGCGGCCGGGGTGACGATCGACGAGGTACTGGCCCGCAGCGGTGCGCCGCGCGGGTCGGTCTATCACCACTTCCCCGAGGGCCGCAGCCAGATCCTGCGCGAGGCGCTGGAATATGCCGGCGACGAGATCACCGCGAGCGTCAACGAGGCCGCAGGTGAGAGCGCCGCCGTCCTACTGCGCCGGTTCGTCCAGCTCTGGGAACTCGCGCTCACCGAAAGCAACTACACCGCCGGATGCCCGATACTGGCCGCCGCGGTCGGTTCCGGCGAGGACGAACAGCAGCTGACCTCCATCGCCGGTGACATCTTCGGCCGCTGGCGCGAAGCTTCCACCCAGGCATACATCCATGAAGGTTTCGAGCCCACGGAGGCTACGGCCCTGGCCGACACCACCATCGCCGCGATGGAGGGCGCCGTCGTGCTGTGCCGATCCGCACACAGCCTACAGCCGCTCTACGATGTCGCCGCACAGCTCGAATTCCTAATCAGGGCAAAGGAATTCGTGACGAAGTTCGGCGTGCCGGCGCTCAACGACTGAACCGCCAGCGGGCACAGACGAAGTCACCGTTGACTCCCGCCTCGGCGAGCGCCCACTCCGAGCGCAACGGCAGCACCGGCGCCCCCGAGCCCAGGGTGCACGGCGCGTAGGAGACGACCATCTCGTCGACCAGTCCGGCCGCGACGAATTGGGCCGCGACATCGCCACCACCGACCACCCACACATCACGCTCACCCGCAGCCTCCACCAGCCGGGGATGTAGATCGGTAACCGCGCCGCTGAACACCGTCACCGGATGCTCGGGGGCAATGATCTGCGGCCGGTGGGTGAGCACCCACGTCGGCTGGCTGTACATCCATTCACCCGGCTGATTGGCCAGGATCCATCGGTAGGTCGCCGACCCCATCACCAACGAGCCGACCCCGCTGCTGAACGCCGTATAACCGAACAGCCCGTCGACATCGATCGCGCGGGAGGTCAACCAGCCCAGGCTGTCCCGATCGTCGACGATGAACCCGTCCAGGCTGGCGGCGGTGAAGTACACGGTGGCCATAGGTGCCGAGTATTGTCCTCGGGTCTGACACGCGGACATGGCCGGCACATGGGAACATGTTGGTATGGGGGGAAATACAGTACGGGCAGGGTTTCTGTCTGTTTTAAGCGCAGTCGTACTCGCCGTTGCCGCGATGTTGAATCCGGGTGTCGGACTGGCGGCGACCGGGTTGATCATGGGGGCCACCGGCACCCCGGAGCCTTCGTCCGGCGAGATGCAAAAGGCCATGCAGTACTACCTGGACCCATTGACGAGCTGCAAAGTTGCCGTCTGCTCGTTGACCGCGGTGGTGACACCCGAACAACTCTGGCCAGTCCCAGGATGGGGCGACCTCACCTACGACCAGTCGGTGGCGATCGGGGTGGACAACCTCGACGCCGCAATCCGGGCCCAACTCGCGGCGGACCCGACCGGCCCCGTCGTCGTCTTCGGCAGCTCGCAAAGCGCCGCCATCGTGGCTCTGGAGCAGCATCTCCTCGCCGACCAACCCCAGTCGGTCAAGGACCGGGTGACATTTGTGGTCACAGGAGACCCCAACCGCCCCAACGGCGGCCTCTTGGCGCGTTTCTACCCACTCACCGTGCCGAGCATTGGCTTCACCTTCAACGGACCGGCGCCCACCGACACCGGGTTCACCACCTACGACATCGTGTTCGAGTACGACGCCGCCGGCGACTTCCCGCGGTATCCGCTCAACGTCTTCACGATCGCAAACATCTTGGCCGGCGCGCTGATCCACAGTTCGTACCTGACTTACCGCGACGGGTACACCGACGCGGAATTGCAGCAGGCCATCAACGACCCCGCCAACCGACAGACCTACGGCGACACCGTGTACATCACGATTCCCACCAAGGAACTACCGCTGACGCAGCTCATCAAGACCGTCGGAACCGCGCTGGGCGCGAGCAGCCTGACCACGCCACTGGCCGACCTGCTCGACCCGACGCTGCGAGTCCTGGTCGACCTCGGCTACGACCGCACCACGCCCTACGGCCAGCCGGCGCCGGTGGGTCTGTTCAACCCGATCGACCCGGCCAAGTTGGCCGCGGAGCTGGTCGCGGCCGGCCAGCAGGGTATCCAGGCCGCGACCGCAGACCTGCGCGGCAATCCACACCAGCCCCCGACAGTGCCCGCCGCAGGCAATGCGACCGCCGCACCGGGCCGAGCGGTCGCGCACTCCGCGGCCAGCACGATCGTCCCGTCGACTAGCACCACCGCCCCATCGGCCGGCACCACCACACCGTCGAGCAGCACCACCGTCCCGTCGACCAGCACGACCGGAACGCATCGGAACCCGACACCGCCGAAGGCCACCACGAAGCCCTCCGGCGCCCGGGAGACCGGCATGGGAGGACCACGGCGAACCGCCACTCGACCCTGATGTTGGAATACCGGGTGTGACGACGCCCGACACCTCGGCCGATCGGCAGGACCCGGAAACCCCCGAAAACGTCCTGACCCGGTTCGATATCCAGACGCTCGACGAGAACCGCACCGCGGCCACCGTGACGGCATCGATGCCGGTGGGCCGGCTGACCAACCCGTTCACCGGCATGCCGACGATCGGGCCGCTGGCCATCCTGGTCGACGACGTAGCGGGCCGGGCCAACTTCCACCGCCGCGGGTCGGGACAGTGGACGGTGTCCAGCGAGCTCACCGTCGAGTTGAGCCCCGACGGTATTGACAGCCTGCTGGCCGACCCCGACGAGCCCGTCGTCGCCAGCAGCCGACCGCTGGGCCCGCACGGCGCGACCCTGCTATCCATCTGCACCCTGAGCCACCGCGGCGGCACGATCGGCGGCGGCACGGTGCGAACGGTTGCCATCACCGGCGGGCCGGACGCACCGGTCGCGACCGGGCCCGACCCGCTGGTGCGCACACCGCAGACTCCGCTGTCCCAGCTCATGTCGGCCGATCCGCTGCCGGTCGAGATGGGGTCGGCCAGTGTCACCTACCGGCTGGCTCAACGCCCCGACCCCATCATCAACAACCTGATCGGAATCGTGCACGGCGGTGTCAGCAGCGCCGGGTTGGAGCTGGTGGGCTCCGCGGCGATCAACCACGAGCAGGACGAACCCCTACGCACCGCGTCGATTCGGGTGAACTTCCTGCGCCCCTTCTTCGCCGGTAGCCAATCCCGTTACGAGGCAACAGCACTGCGGATCGGCCGCAACTCCGCGATCGCCGATGCTCAGGCTGTCGGGGATGACGGCAAGCCCGCCGTCATCGCGCGGGTCACCGGATACCGGTGACTTAGCGGCAACCTCAGCTGCCGGTCCAATTCGGGGCGCGCTTCTCGGCGAAAGCGATTGCGCCTTCCTTGGCGTCGTTGGAAGCGAAGACCGGTATGAAGATCTCGGCCTGCTTCTTCCACTGCTCGTCGACGCTCCAGCCGCCCGCCTCGGTGATGATCCGCTTGGTGGCGGCCACCGCCAGCGGACCGTTGGCGGTGATCCGCTCCGCCAGCTCGATCGCCGCCGCCAAGGCGTGCCCCGGCTCGGCCAGCACGTTGACCAGGCCCAGCTCGTGCGCCCGGGTGGCGGGCAGGTTGTCGCCGGTCAGGGCCAGCTCCATGGCGATCTGATAGGGGATGCGCTTCGGCAGTCGGAGAAGCCCGCCGCCGCCGGCCACCAGACCGCGCTTGACCTCCGGGATGCCGAAGGCGGAGTCCTTGGCTGCCACGATCAGGTCGGTGGCCAGGGCCACTTCCG
Source organism: Mycolicibacterium sp. CH28 (assembly GCF_004745805.1). Classification (GTDB taxonomy): domain Bacteria; phylum Actinomycetota; class Actinomycetes; order Mycobacteriales; family Mycobacteriaceae; genus Mycobacterium. The sequence goes on from NZ_SRLQ01000002.1 coordinate 317,269, forward strand.
TCCCACCGGCCAGTGCGTAGCCCTCCACCGCCGCGATCAACGGTTTGACCGGCGGACGCTCGGTGAAGCCCAGGCCGCGACCCTTGACCGCCACGTTCTCGCCGCGGGCGAACGCCTTGAGGTCCATACCGGCGCAGAACGAGCCACCGGCACCGGTCAGGATGCCGACCGACAGGCCGGGATCGTCGTCGAGGGTGTCCATGGCCGCTGCCAGTCCCTGACTGACCGCCGCGTTGATCGCGTTCTTGGCCTTGGGCCGGTTGATGGTGATGATCAGGATCCGGTCGCGCTGCTCGGTGAGGACCGCAGGCTCCTCGGTAATGGCGTTATCGGTCACGCCCCGAATGGTAACGATCCAGGTACGACCGCCCCAATCGGCCCGGTACGATCGAAAACTAGAACACGTTTCAATCTGTAGGGGGCCGTGTGAGCACAACCGACGTGACACGTACCGAGACGGCGAAATGGGATCCACACCTGGTGGAGCGGACCATGAGTCTGTTACGCCCGTTCCTCAAGCTCTATCACCGCAGTGAGGTGCGGGGACTGGACTCGTTCCCACCGGGCGGGGCGCTGGTCGTGTCCAACCACTCCGGGGGCCTGTTCCCGATGGACGTACCGGTCTTCGCACTGGGGTTCTACGACCACTTCGGCTACGACCGGCCGGTCTACACCCTCAGCCACGATCTGGTTCTGACCGGCCCGACGGCCGATTTCTTCATCAAGAACGGTTTCATCCGGGCCAATCACGAGAACGCCGATGAAGCGCTGCGCTCCGGCGGCGTGGTGGTGGTCTTCCCCGGCGGCGACTACGACGTGTACCGGCCGACGTTCGCGGAGAACACGATCGACTTCGACGGCCGCACCGGCTACGTCAAAGCCGCCATCAACGCCGGGGTGCCCATCGTGCCGACGGTGGCCATCGGTGGTCAGGAAAGCCAGCTCTATCTGACCCGCGGTACCGGCCTGGCCAAGCTGCTGCGCCTGGACAAGCTGCTCCGGGCGAAGATCCTGCCGATCTCGTTCGGTTTCCCGTTCGGGCTGAGCGCCGTCGTCCCGCTGAATGTCCCGCTGCCCACCAAGATCGTCATGCAGGTGCTCGAGCCGATCGACATCACCGCACAGTTCGGTGAGGACCCCGACATCCACGCCGTGGACGCCTACGTGCGCGGCGTCATGCAACGGGCGCTGGACGATCTCGCGGCGCAGCGCCGCCTGCCGGTGATCGGCTGATGGATCTGCTGTCCCGGCTGACCGCGGTCGGCGACGCGGTCGTCACCCTGGCCAAGGCCGGTTTCCTGACCCCGATGCGGCCCGACCGGACGGTGGCGATGGTGGCCGCCGCGCGCGCCGAAGGGCTCTCGATCGCCACCGGGTTCGCCACGGCCGCGGCCCGGCACCCGGACCGCCCCGGCCTGATCGACGAGTTGGGCACCCTGACCTGGCGTGAGCTCGACGGACGATCCCATGCGCTGGCCGCCGCGCTGCAGCAGCTACCCACGCCGCCACAAGTGGTCGGCATCATGTGCCGCAACCACCGCGGTTTCGTCGAATCGCTGATCGCGGCCACCCGCATCGGCGCCGACGTGCTGCTGCTCAACACGTCGTTCGCCGGACCGGCCCTGGCCGATGTGGTCAACCGCGAGCAAGCCGACATCGTCATCTACGACGAGGAGTTCACCGCATCGGTGGACCGGGCGCTGGCCGACCGGCCGCAGGCCGGGCGCATCCTGGCCTGGACCGACACACCCGACGACGACGTCACCGTCGAGAAGCTGATCGCCGAGCACGCCGGGCAGCGCGCCGCCAGGGCGGACCGCAGGAGCAGGCTGATCCTGCTGACCTCCGGTACCACCGGAACGCCGAAGGGCGCCAAGCATTCCGGCGGCGGGGCGAGCAATCTCATCGCGATCCTGAGTCGCACCCCGTGGCGGGTGGGTGAGACGACCGTGGTCGTCGCGCCGATGTTCCACGCCTGGGGCTTCTCCCAGTTGGTGTTCGCCTCGGCCATGGCGTGCACGGTGGTCACCCGGCGCAAGTTCGACCCGGAGGCAACGCTGGCCCTCGTCGACCGCTACCGGGCCACCGGGCTGTGCGTGGTTCCGGTGATGTTCGACCGCATCATGGACCTGCCCGACGAGGTGCGCCACCGCTACAGCTGCCGCTCCCTGCGGTTTGCCGCCTGCTCGGGTTCCCGCATGCGGCCCGACGTGGTCACCCGGTTCATGGACGAGTTCGGCGACGTGATCTACAACAACTACAACGCCACCGAGGCCGGGATGATCGCCACCGCGACCCCGGCCGACCTGCGGGCCGCACCCGACACCGCGGGCAAGCCCGCCGTCGGCACCGAGATCCGCATCTACGACGACGAGTTCAACGGCGTGCCCACCGGGGAGGTCGGCCGCATCTTCGTCAAGAACTCCACCCAGTTCGACGGCTATACCTCCGGCACTACCAAGGACTTCCACGACGGCTTCATGTCCTCCGGCGACATCGGCCGCCTCGATGACGCGGGCCGGTTGTTCGTGGTGGGCCGCGACGACGAGATGATCGTCTCCGGGGGTGAGAACGTCTACCCGATCGAGGTGGAGAAGACGCTGACCGCACACCCGCAGGTCGCCGAGGCGGCGGTGCTCGGCGTCGACGACGAGCAGTACGGCCAGCGGCTGGTGGCGTTCGTGGTGCCCGCCGCCGGCTCGGGTGTGACGGCCGAGGATCTGAAGTCCCATGTCCGTGAGAGCCTGGCGAACTACAAGGTGCCGCGCGAGATCACCATCCTGACCGAGCTGCCGCGCGGAAGCACTGGCAAGATCCTGCGCAATGAACTCATCACTCGCGCGGCTGAGGGCTGAGCTGCGGCGCCCGCGCCCGCTGGCCCGCGCCGTCATCGAATTGGCCAATGCCGCCAACGGCTTTCGCCCGCTCGGTCGCCAGGGCTACAAGACGCTCGCGGTGTTCTGGGTCGGTTGGCCGACCTCGGAGGTGCCACTGTTCTACCTGGCCGGGTCCATGCTCGACGCCGTGCGCCGCGGTCTGCGCGGCGACTTCAAGGGGCGGCGCGGGATCGCCGCCCTGGCGCTGACCGCCCTGTCCTGGGTGATCCTCGGCGCGATCCAGCGGCGCAGTGTGACCACACCGCGCCCGGTGCTGCGCGCCGCGCTGGTCGACGGCCTTGGTGCGGATTTCGCCGACGTGCTCGACACCCTGCCCAGCACACCGTCACCGTCGGGTCGTCCCACGGCATGGCGGACCACATGGTCGCGGCGGCGCTATGTGGAGAAGACCAACATCGTGACCTACGGCCCGCACGGCCGGGCGAACCTGGCCGACGTATGGCGGCGCCGAGATCTGCCCCGCGACGGTAAGGCCCCGGTGCTGCTGGAGGTGCCCGGCGGCGCGTGGGCGCTCGGCTGGCGCCGGCCGCAGGCCTACCCGCTGATGAGCCACCTCGCCGACCGCGGCTGGATCTGCGTGGCGATGAACTACCGGGTCAGCCCAGCCCATACCTGGCCGGACCACATCGTCGACGTCAAACGCGCGCTGGCGTGGGTGAAGGACAACATCGCCGACTACGGCGGCGACCCGGAGTTCGTCGCCATCACCGGCGGTTCGGCCGGCGGGCACCTGGCGGCACTGGCCGCGCTGACGCCCAACGACCCCGAGTATCAGCCGGGCTTTCCCGACGCCGACACCTCGGTGGTGGCCGCGGTACCGGTGTACGGGCGCTACGACTGGTACACCACGCACGGAAACGGCCGGCGTGAATTCATCGGCTACCTGGAGCGGCTGGTCGTCAAGCGGCAGTTCAGCCGGTTCCGCGAGATCTACACCGCCGCCTCACCGATCCGCCGGCTGCGCCCCGACGCCCCGCCGTTCTTCGTCCTGCACGGCGAGAACGATTCGCTGATTCCCGTCGGCGAGGCCCGCGACTTCGTCGCGCAGCTGCGGGACGTGTCCCAGGAGCCGGTCCTCTACGCCGAATTGCCCGGTGCCCAGCACGCTTTCGACATCTTCTCCTCACCCCGGGCGCACACCTCGGCCGAAGCGGTCGGGCAGTTTCTATCCTGGGTATACGCCAGCCGGATGCCCAAGGAAGACTGAACACATGCGTAGACGTCTCCGCCAGGTACCGGGAGTCGGCGTGCTGCGGCTGGTCCTCGGCGCCATCGTCGTGGTCATCGCCGTCGCCGCCAGCATCAGCGGGTACGCCGCGAGCAAGCAGGCCACCACTCAGCAGAGCACCTTCGGGGATTTCGACAACCCCGACCGGATCGAGGTCAGCGCGTGGATCACCCGCGTCGACGCCTCGACGCACGCCATGTCGGTGACCCTGCTGGACATCCATCCCTATGGGGCGCTGTCCCAGAACAACACCTCCGTGTTCGCCGCGGACGCGTCACTGCTCACCAACGCGGTCGGCAACTGGAAGACCGCGATCAAGGGCGGCGATTCAGCACCGGACGCCGAGCAGCGGATACAGATCGATGGCGCGTTCACCAACTACCCGTTCGACCACTATCTGACCGCTCTCAACATCCACGTCGACAACGCGGACGGCACCGAGTTGCCGGTCGCCCTCACGGTGTACAACAGCGATCCGTTCTTCCAGGTCTCCCCCTCCAGCGCCCCGTCGCCGGACGGTGGCACGGTGGTGAACCTGGACATTCGCCGCAGCACACCCACCGTGATCTTCGCGGTGTTCGTCATGGTGCTGATGCTGGGCCTAGCGGCCGGCGCTGCCGTGGCCGGTTACTACGTGCTGCACTGGAAGCGCGGCCTGATCTTCCCCGCGTGTTCGATGATGGCCGCCATCCTGTTCGCGCTGATCCCGCTGCGCAATGCCGTGCCCGGCTCCCCGCCGATCGGCTCGATCATCGACTTCGGGTCGTTCTTCATCGCCGAGGCCGTCATCTCAATCTCGCTGATCGCCGGCATCCTGCTCGGCTTTCGGCATCAGTTGGCCATCGAACGCGAGGACGTGCCGGCCGACACCGAGTCGGCACCTGCGGGACGCACCTAGCGTTCGGACACCTGCGCCATGGCGGTCTCCACAACCGTCAACTCGGTGGGCAACCCTGCCGCCGAACGGATCTCGACGAAGGCCTGCAGCATGGCGTCGGTGGCCTCGTGCGGATCATCGAGCGTGGCGCCGTCGGTGAGGACCGAGATGTTGAGCTGGTCGACGTAGCTCCACACGGTGATGTTCATTCCGCTGCCCGTGGTCAGCGGCCCCACCGAATAGATCTCGGTGACCAGCGCCCCACCGACGCGGCCTCGCTCCCGTGGGCCCGGCACGTTGGAGATCGGCAGGTTCAGCACCTTGTTCTGGCCGTCCTTGGTCGACAACCACTTGAACAACGCCTGAGCCGGCGCCGGCGGGAGATACGCCGACCACCGGCTGATCAGTTCGGGTCCGACGAGGTGATGACCCTCCTTGGCCTTCACCGCGGCGTCGTGCGTCTGGCGCACCCGATCCAGCGGGTCGGCGACCTCGACGGGCAGCGCCACCATCATGCCGGTGAAGTAGTTGCCCGACATCCGGTCCGGGTCGAAGTTGAAACTGACCGGCACTGAGGCCAGCAGCGGGTGATCGGCGACGCCGTCATAGCGGAGCAACAGCGTCCGCAGTGCGCCCGCCGCGATCGCCAGCACCAGGTCGTTGATGGTCACACCGAGATGCTTGCTGGTCTGCTTGACGTCGGAGAGAGCCAATGTCGCAGTGGCGAAGCGCCTTTCGGGTGTGAGCATGTGGTTGAGGAAGGTCGGTGGCGGGGTGAACGGCATGGTCAGCTCGGGTGAGAGCTTGCGGTTGCTGCGGCGCACCCGGACCAGGCCATCGGCGGTGTACTTCAGCACGCTGGGGAGACGGGCGATCTGTCGCAGATGGTCGACGAACGCCGACCGAACCAGCTCACCGCGGGTGGGGTCGGGGTCGGTGGTGAAATCCTGGTCGGCGTCGGGGCCGCTCTGCAGGTCCATCCCGCGGGCCATCAGGTTGCCCGACGCGATCCCGTCGGCCAGGGCGTGGTGGATCTTGCCGACCACCGCGATTCGGCCGTTGGCCAGCCCTTCGACGAAATACATCTCCCACAGCGGGCGGTCGCGATCCAGTGGGGTGCTGGCGATCTGACCGATGGCCTCGTCGAGTTCGCGGCGACCGCCCGGTTCCGGCAGCCGCCAGGGCCGGATGTGGTAGTCGAGGTCGACATCGCAGTTCTCCCGCCACATCGGGTGGTGGAACTTGAACGGGATGTTCACCAACCGATAGCGGAACGGGTCGAGCTTGTAGAGTCGGCCCCGGATGACCTGCCGGAACTCCTCGACACCGAAGTGGCGGCCGTCGAGATCGTCCAACTTGATGACCGCCACCTTCAGGGTGTGCATGTGCACATTCGGTGCTTCGCTGTAGAGCAGCACCGCGTCCCAGCCACTCAGTCTTTTCACCGCTGAACCCTTTTCACCCGCTGCACCTCCCTAGCCGGGACCATACAACCGGGGACCGCTCAGATGACCTCTTTGGCGGACATCAGGCTGCGGTCACGGTGAATCTGATTGAGGAACAGTCCGATGGCAGTGGCCACCGAACCGGTGCGGGCACCGTCGATCATGTCGAAACCATGTCCGGCACCGGGCAATTCGACGTAACTGACCGGCGAATGGGACACCGCCTGCAGCCGGTCGACGAAATCTCGGGCCTGTGCAACGGGAATCACGCTGTCGCCGGAGCCGTGGACGACCAGGAACGGTGGCGCCTCGGGATGAATGCGGGCAATCGGTGAGGCCTTGCGGAACACCTCGCTGTGGCGATGCTGCCGCTTGTTGACCACCACCCGCTCCAGGAAGTCGACGAACCGGGCCCGCTCAGTGGTCGAGCGGTCCTCCCAGTCGTAACGTCCATAGATCCCGACGACGGCGTCCACCGAGGTGTCCGAGCCTTCCGGTAAATGCGCCTGGTACTCGGCGTCATCGATGGTCAGACCCGCCAGCGCGGCAAGGTGACCGCCGGCCGAACACCCGGCTACCGCAACAAAATTGCGGTCGCCGCCGAATCGGTCGACGTTGGCGCGGGCCCAGGCGACGGCCGCCTTGACGTCCTGGATGTGCTGCGGCCAGCGGTGGTGTGGCGCGACGCGATAGTCGATCGACAGGCACACCCAGCCCTTGGCAGCCAAGTGCGACATCAGGGCGTAGCCCTGCAGGATGCGACTGCCGTGTACCCAGGCCCCGCCGGGCACGAACAGCAGGACCGGGGCCGGCTCGGCGGGTAGATCCTTTCGCCGCCACACGTCGAGGCGTTGGGTCGGATGATCGCCGTAGCGCACCGAGGTCCGGTGCAGATGCCGACGGTGTTCCAAGGCTTTCCACACCGGCGGCGTGCGTTCCGGCACCGGCCAGTCGATCTGCAGATCCTCGGCAGCGACCACACCACGCAACGCCGCCTCCGACACCGCGTTGGTGCTCTCCCGATCGTTCTTGCGCACCTCACCGGAGCCGGGGTTCAACAACGACCGGGCCGCCGCGCCGACGAAATCGGGCAGGTGGCGAGTCCCCCAGACGCTCATCGCGGTCACCGCGCCCAGCGGCTCGAGGTGGCGGCCGACGACTGGCAGTTGCGCGGAGGCGACACTCATCGCAAGCAGGTAGTCGGCGGGACTGGCTTCCATCAGCCAGCGCGCCCGCGACCACATCGTCGGACCGGGATACCGGACATCCGGTCGTGGCGTCATCGCGCGAGCGTACCCCGCAAGCGCCGGCCCGAAGCGGTGATTCATGGTGTGAGCAGAACTTTCACGTGCTCGCCCGAGCGGGAGGCCACCGCGGCGTAGCCCTCTGCAGCGCGGTCGAGCGGCAGCGCGGTGGTGAAGATTCCCTCGACGTCGAGTCGCCCGTTCTGCAACAACGGAATCAACTCCGGCCAGGTGCGCTGAACCGGTGCCGTCGTCATCCGCACGGTGAGGCTGCGCAACAGCGCGGTGAGCGCGGGGAACGGATACGGGTTGAGGTTGTGCACCCCGACCACCGACACGGTGCCACCCGCGCGCACGGTGGCCAGCGAATCATCCAGGGAGGTGTCGTTGCCCACCGCGTCGATGACGGCGTCGGCCCCGATACCACCGGTGGCCTCCATGACCGCCTGCGCCGCAGGCGCCGCGATCGGGGTGCCACCCAGCCGGGCCGCACGGTCCCGGCGTGCGGCAACCGGGTCGACGGCGAATACCCTTGCCGCACCGAAGAACAGTGCGCTGCGCAGCGCGCACAGGCCGACCGCGCCGAGACCGACGACCACGGCCGTGCCGCCGACCGGGATGTCGGCGCGCTGGGCTGCCGCCCAGCCGGTGGCCAGGTTGTCGGTCAGCAGCAGCGCCTGTTCGGTGCTGATCCCGTCGGGCATCTTCAACAACTGGAAATCGGCGGCCGGGACGGCGAGCAGTTCGGCCTGCGCGCCGCCCAGCACCCCGGAGCCGAAGATCTGCGGACCGGACGCACACCGGATCGGGTCCTTCGTGGCGCAGCCGGCGCAGGCACCGCAGCCGGCCACCGACGAGACCAGCACCTGGTCGCCGACCTTGACCGTGTGCACATCCGCGCCGGCCTCCACCACAGTGCCGATCGCCTCGTGGCCCAGCGACACCGGCGCGAACAGCGGGTAGTCGCCTTCGTAGAAGTGCAGGTCCGAACCGCAGATCGCGGTCGCGGTCACCTGTACCACCGCTCCCCCGGGCCCGGGCAGCACCGGGTCGGGCCAGGAGTCGACGCGCACCGTCCCCGGCGTTTCGATGAGCACCGCACGCATAGCCCGCCCTCACTTCCCCTTGGTAACAACGAAATCGGACCAGTCCGGTTCGCGCACCGCGTTCCAGTAGACCGGTAGCCGCCACGGGCTGACGGTGTGGATCTCACCGTCGGGATTCTTGAAGTAGGAGTGCTTGATCGACGGGTGGGCCCACACCATGGTGCCGATCTCGGACTGGTGCCGCCGATGCCATTCCTCGGTGGCTTCCCGAGTCGGCTCGATCGATTGCCAGCCCTGGGTGATCATCTCGGCCAGCACCGCGTTGATATACCGCATTTGTAGCTCGGAGTTGAAGATCAGGCTGCCACCGTGGGCCAGGTGGTTACCCGGCCCGTAGAGCATGAAGAAGTTCGGGAAGCCGGGCACCGTGACGCCGAGGTGGGCCGCCGGCCGCTCACCCCAGGTGGCACGCAGGTCGGCACCATCGCGCCCGGTGATCGCCATCGGGTAGAGCACCTCGGTGGCGCGGAAGCCAGTGGCGTAGACGATGACGTCGGCATCGTGGGCCACCCCGTCGGCGGTCACGACACCGCGTGCGGTGATGCGTTCGATGGGTGTGCGCACCAGTTCGACATCATCGCGGCGCAAGGTACTCAACCAGGTTCCGTTGTCCTGCAACGTACGTTTGCCCGTGGCGGGATAGTCGGGCAGCACCTTGCTCAACAGATCCTGATCGTCACCGACCTGGGTGGTGATCCAGTCGGTGAACATCATCCGCGCGATGGCGTTGATCTCGCTGACCGCATAGTTCGGGTCGTCGGGGTTGGTGTAGCCGGGATCCGCGCGGGCCGCTTCCAGCCCCTTGTCCGCCCCCGGCCACATCACCAGGAAGCGGTACCAGCGGCCGTAGTAGGGCAGATGGTCCATTGCCCAGCGCACGCCGTCGGGCACGCTGTCGTGATACATCGGGTTGGGGAACATCCACTGCGCCGTGCGCTGGAAGACCGTCAGATGCTCGACTTGATCGGCGATCGCCGGAGCGATCTGGAAACCGCTGGCGCCGGCGCCGATCAGGGCGACGCGCTTACCGGTCAGGTCGATACGGTGGTCCCAGGCCGCCGAGTGGAAGGCGGGCCCCTGGAAGTCTCCGGCACCGAGGATGTCGGGGACATAGGGCCGGTTCAGCTGCCCCACGGCGGTGATGACGGCGCTGGCGCGGAGGGTGGATTCTGTGCCGTCGGCTGCGCGTACCCGGACCAGCCAGGTGCCGTCGTCGTCGTTCCAGTGCGCCGACACGACCTCGGTCTGCCAGCGGACGTTGTCCTGGAGGTTGTGCTTGGCCAGTACCGATTCGAAGTAGGCGCGCAGTTCGGGCTGCTCGGCGAAGAAGTGCGACCAGTTGTTGCTCGGTTCGAAGCTGTAGCAGTAGAAGTGGTTGGCGACGTCGACCCGGGCCCCGGGATAGCTGTTCTCCCACCATGTTCCGCCCGGACCGGCGTTCTTCTCGACGATGGTGAAGGCAATGTTGGCTTGCTTGAGCCGGATGCCGGCCAGCAGGCCGGATTCACCGCAGCCGATGACGACGACGGGGAAATCGGCGCCCGCAGCGGGGTCGAGGGCCACCGGCCGACGCGGGTCGACGCCCTCGAGATCCATCTCCTCGAGGACCATCGGCTGGTACTCGTCGTCGACGTGCTCGCAGGCGGCCCAGTCCAGCATCTCCCCGATCAGGTCCTGGCCCAGTGGCACCGGCCCCGGGCAACCCCGGTCGCGGTAGTGAGCGATCACGGGCAGCGCCGCGGCGCGGGCCTTGGCCTTGTCCTCCTCGGACATGAAGCCCTGCACCTCGTTGAGGAAGACGCCGGCCTGGCTGAACTCGCGGATGAACCGCGGATCACCGGTGATGTGGACCAGCGACAGCAGCAGGGTGGGGATGCTGACCTGCTCCAACGCCGCGGCGATCTCCTCGTCGGAGGAGGTGAACGGTTGACCCGCATAGGGATTCGGCGTCACGGGCATCTTCCTCTCGCCGGAGCGACAATTACGCTACGCATCGTTCCGTAATGGCGGACATGACGATACTGTCGGTGCCGCCATCGATCAAGAGGCTGTCCATTGCCGCGGCATTTTTCCGGTGGGCATACTTGGCACGTGTCAAAAACCGATATCCACCATGAGCTGCGCAGTGTCGCGCGGTTCGTCCCGCGCACGCTCATCCACGCCTGGACGCTGCCGGTATTGCGCACGCTGACCGCGCTGCAGCGCCCCGCCGCCGAGTGCGTCGAGGTGCTGACCTTGCAGTCGGGCATCGGGGTGCGGCTGTACCGGCCTGCCGGGGCCGCGGATCCCACCCCCGCGCTGCTGTGGATCCACGGCGGCGGCTATGTGATCGGTACCGCCGCCCAGGACGACGCGCTGTGCCGCCGGTTCGTCGAGCGACTCGGCATCACGGTGGCCTCCGTCGACTATCGCCTGGCCCCGGAGCACCCCTACCCCACCCCGCTGGAGGACTGCTACACCGCTCTGGCGTGGCTGGCTGATCTGCCCGGCGTCGACGGAGACCGGGTCGCGATCGGCGGCGCCAGCGCCGGTGGCGGACTTGCCGCGGCGTTGGCCCTGCTGGCCCGCGACCGCGCCGGCGTGCACCCGGTGTTCCAGCTGCTGGTCTATCCCATGCTCGACGACCGAAGCGTGGGCACTCATCTCGACGACCCGGGGCATCGGCTGTGGAACGCCACCAGCAACCGGTTCGGCTGGACGTCCTATCTGGGCGGCGCCGACCCGAACGTCGCGGTGCCCGCGCGGCGTACCGACCTGGCCGGCCTGCCACCCGCCTGGCTCGGCGTCGGCACGCTGGACCTGTTCCATGACGAAGACCTCGACTACGCGGCCCGGTTGCAGGCCGCCGGCGTGCCCTGTGAAGTCCACGTGGTGCCGGGGGCGTTCCACGGCTTCGACGGGCTCGCCCCCAAAGCCGATATCTCCACGGCGTTCTTCGACAGCCAGTGCGCAAGCCTGCACCCGAGCCTGTGGGGTTGACGGCGATGTCCGCGCCGCTGACCACCGAACAGCGCGACTTGGCTGACGCCGTCGCGGACCTGATGGCCAAACGCTCCCCCGAGACCGAGGTGCGCCGGCTCATGGCCACCGATACCGGATACGACCCGGCGGTGTGGTCCGAGCTCGCCGCGATGGGCCTGCTGGGGCTGGCCATACCCGAGCAGTTCGGCGGTTCGGGCGCGGGAACGGTCGAGATCGAGCTGGTCGCCGAGGCGATGGGCCGGGTGCTGCTATGCGCACCGTACCTGTCCACGGCCGTGCTGACCGCTAATCTTCTTGTCGCTCTGGGTGACTCGGCCGAACAGGCCGACGTTCTGCCGCGTATCGCGGCGGGCAGTTTCATCACCACGGTTGCCCACGCCGAGCCGGGCACCGCCCGGCCGGGTTCCGCGACGGCGACCACGGCACGCGCTGACGGCGCCGGCTGGCGGCTCACGGGCACCAAGACCTACGTGCTGGACGCGACGATCGCACAACGTATCTACGTCACGGCCGGGACCTCGGTGTTCGCCGTCGAGCCCGACGCCCCCGGCCTCGAGGTGGTCGCGCTGGCGACTGTCGACCCCACTCGCAAACAGGGGCAGCTCACGCTTACCGACACCCCGGCCCGCCTGCTGGGGTCTGCGGACACCGGGCACACCGCGCTGGCCGCCGCACTGGACCGCGCATCGGTGGCCATGCTCGGCGAGCAGGCCGGCGGAGCCATGCAGGCGATGCGGATGGCGGTGGACTACGCCAAGACTCGGTTCCAATTCGGCCGGGCCATCGGTAGTTTCCAGGCCGTCAAGCACCTGTGCGCCGACATGCTGCTGGAAGCGGAGTCGGCGCTCTCGGCCGCCCGCCACGTGGCCGCGGCATTCGAGGCCGAGGAACCTGACCGCCTGCGGGATCTGGCCCTGGCCCAGGCCTACTGCGCGGAAGCGTTCGTGACGGTGGCGGCCAATTCCATTCAAGTGCACGGCGGTATCGGGTTCACTTGGGAGCACCCGGCACACCTGTATCTGCGGCGGGCCAGGACCGACGCGCAACTGTTCGGCGACCCGGCCTGGCACCGGGAGCGTTATGTGCAACTGCGGGAGGCCCGGCCATGACCGACGACCAAGTCCGCGAGGACGTACGGGCCTGGCTGGCCGCCAACTGGGATCCCGCCATGGATCGTGCGCGCTGGGCTGACCTGGTTTTCGAGGCCGGGTGGGCGGTGCCGAGCTGGGAGCCGCAGTGGTGGGGTCGGGGCCTGAGTGACCGGCAATCACGGATTGTGGCAACGGAATTCGCCGCCGCGGGCGCACCGGGCACCGGGCACGACCGGGCCAACCTGTTCGCCTGCACCCTGCACGATCTGGGCACCGACGAGCAGAAGCACCGGCTGATCCCGCCGTCGATCCGTGGTGAGACCAAGTGGTGCCTGCTCTACTCCGAACCCGGTGCCGGCTCCGATCTTGCCGGCCTGCGCACCCGTGCCGAACGCGACGGCGACGACTGGGTGGTCAACGGGCAGAAGGTGTGGACGTCGTTCGCCAAGACCGCGGACTACGGGTTGCTGGTGGCGAGGACCGACTGGGATGTGCCCAAGCACAATGGGATCAGCTTCTTCATGTTTCCCATGCGCCAGCCCGGCGTGGAGGTTCGCCCGATCCACCAGATCAACGGGGAGTCGGAGTTCAACGAAGTCTTCATCTCCGATGCCCGGGTGCCCGACACCAACCTGGTCGGCCAGCCCGGCGGCGGCTGGTCGGTGCTCCAGGTGGCGCTGGCCTACGAGCGCCGGCTGATGGGCGATCTCGCCCGGACCTCACGTTCGGCGCGTAAGCCGCAGGCCGACGCCGATAGCCTGATCGAGATGGCCCGTAGTGCGGGCAATCTCGACGATTCACTGATCCGCCAGGAGATCGGGCGGGTCGAGGCGTATGCGGCGGTGAACCGGTGGAACACCCAGCGCGCCAAGGCCACCACCGACAGAGCCGAGGCCGCTACCCTGCTGGCGCTGGGCAAGATCGCGATGTCGCGGATCCTGCACGAGACCGCGAAGGTACAGACCGAGATCGTCGGTCCGGAGGCGATGCTGTGCGGTCCGGACAGTCCGGTCGGTGACGCGGTGACGTTCCGCACGCTCAACGCGTACTTCACCTCCATCGGCGGCGGCACCGACCAGATTCAGCGCAACATCGTCGGTGAGCGGGTGCTGGGACTGCCGAAAGAACCTGAGCCGTATCGAGATACGCCGTTTCGGGAACTGCCGTCTAGCTCCTGATGTGGAGATCGCCGCCAACGACGGCGGCCCGGACCATGTCGGCGTCGAGCACGTCGAGCACGTCGGCCGGTGGTGCGGCCAGTACGCAGAGGTCGCCCGGCTGCCCGGCGTCGACGGTTCGCGGTACATCGGGGCGCTCGGCGCTGCCGGTGAACATCGCCAGAGCCGTTGTCGCCGAGACCTGTTCGCCGGCGTTGAGCACGGCACCGGTGGCCGAGCGGCGGTGCACCGCGGCGCGCATCGAGGCCCACGGGTCGGCGCCGCCGAACGGTAGGTCGGTCGAGAGAGCCACCCGCACCCCGGCCCGCAGCAGCGAGGCCAGCCGCCACAGGGCCGGTTGGTCAGCGGGCTCGACGTCCGTGCGGTACTGGTCGCCGCGTTCGGCGACGAAGTTCGGCTGGGTGACCACCAGCACGCCGAGCCCGGCGAGCTCGGCGAGGGTGTCGGCGGGCACCACCGCGGCGTGTTCGATGCGGTCACCGGGGTGGGTCCCTGCGGCGCGTAACGCGGCCAGGGTGACGACCAGCTGGGCTGCCGTCACGCAGTGCACCGCGACGGTCCCGGACTGGTTGTGTTGCATCCGTATCCAGTCGGTCAGTTCATCGAGGTCCAGGGCGTCGTCATGCAGGATGCGCTTGCCCGGGGCCAGCCAGTGCACCCGCTGGCGCAGTTCCCCGTGGCGATGCGCCTCGGTCAACGTCACGATCGCGTCGGCATCCAGGTCGGGAGTCGCATCGGTGACACCGGTGACGCCGTAGCCCAGGAGCTGCGCGCTGAGCTCGGACAGTGAGGTGTCGCGACGGGCCAGGGCGTCCGACCAGGCGCCGTAGCTGCGTAGCCTGCCGTCGGGGTGATTCGGCAGGCCCACGGCGGCCAGGGCCGGCGAGTTCAGGAACCACAGCACACCACTGCGGTGCTGAATCCGCAGCGGCACAGTGGGAACAAGCTCGTCGAGGACCGACCGGTCCAGCGGGCCCGCCGCCGATTCGTGATATCCGACGGCGCGGATCCAGCCGTCGGCGCCCACCGCGGCGGTGGCCAGCACCCGGGCCAACTCCGCATGCCCACGCACCTGGGCCGGGCCGACCTGGACCGAGGCCAATGCCGCCGCGGCGGCACGCAGGTGAACGTGATGGTCGTGCAGGCCCGGAATCACCGCACCGCCTTGCGCGTCGAACACCGGCTCCGCCTGCCGTGGTGTCAGCCTTTCGGCGACCTCCTCGATGGTGGCCGTCACCCGGAGGTCGACGACCCGCCCGTCCAGCAGACAGGCCCGCTGGATCAGCATGGAACCGAACGCCTCCGAGAAACGAGATCCTCGACAGCGGCATTGTCGGCGCCGAGAGCGGCGGCGGGGACGGTGGCCGGCGGCAGCTGTGGCGGGAGCGCGTCGGCCAATGACAGCGACGGCCCGGCGGGCAGCGCGGCGTAACTGGCCGCGACCCGGGCCATCGACACCTCGATGATCTCACCGCCGCCGCGGCGCAGCGACTGCGCCACGGCCAGTGCGGATTCCAAACCTGTCAGCGGGTCGGCAACGGCGTCGGCGCAGAACACCGGACCGCCGCGGCTGGACCCCACCAAACCGCCCGCCACGGCGGCATCGTCACCGAAGGCCACGCGCCGAGTATTGGGCCCGTGGCCGCTGATCCGCAGCCAGACCCTGCCGTCAGGGCCGGGTAGCGATTCGGGACACAGGCCGTGGCGCGCCAGCGCTCCGGGTCGGGAGCCCTCGATGACGATGTCGGCGGCCATCAGCAAGGCCCGCAGCCGGTCCCGGTCACGGGTGAAATCGACGGCGTAAGAGAGCTTTCCGTGGTTGATCCAGTCGTAGAACGTGGGATCACCGGCGCGCGGGCCATCCGGGCGGTTGGGGCTTTCGACCTTCACCACGGTCGCGCCGGCCGCCGCGAGGATCTGCCCGCAGAGCGGCCCGGCCCACATCGACGAGAGGTCGGCCACCAGCAGACCCGCCGCCGTTCGGGGCGCGCCGCGCCGGCCGGATTCGCTTACCCGCGGTGGTTCCGCGACTGTCTCACCCAGGCGAGCCACCGGCAGGTCGAGCAGCCTCGCCCGGTCGACCACCTCGTCACCGGAACGCCGACAGGCCCAGCGCTCGATGGCGGACCACGGGTCATCGGTGGCGGCTTCGATGAGGGCGGGGACGGCGTCGACGTCGTCGGGGCGCGACAGGGTGAGCGCACACCAGCCGTCCCGGGTTGTCAACAGCCGGGTGGCGCCCCCGGCCGAGATCCGGCCGCCCCGGTGCAGGCCGAGTAGGGCGGCGCGTCCGGTCATGATGGCGACCACGTCGAGGCCTACCCCGAGGTGCGCCGTGATCTCGGCGGCGACGGTCTCGGCGCGGTCCAGCACCACCGAGCGGGAGTGGTCGGGCGGACCGTCAGGCTGGCCGGTCAGCCAGGCCAGGCCGCTGCTCGCCCACCTGCCGCCGGAGCCGTCCACCCGTCCATTGTTACGCCCCGTTTCGCCCCACCCACATCTGGTGTGTAGTGCCCGCCTTCGAGCGACAACCAAGCCCGCGATCGTGGTGCGGGTGCAGGCGTGGGGGACCCGCTGTGCGGACGTCGATCTCGACGGAAGACCGACATCCGCGCGGGCGAGCAGGACGTGTCGCGCGAAGGCGGGCAAAGACCCTGCCGCTCGCACGACGAGTGCCTAGAAATGCAGCGCGGTGAACCGCCAGTCCAACACCGGGCGATCGTCCCCCTCGCCGGCGACGGCATAGACCAGCGAACGCAGCCTCAGCACCCCGCCTCGGTCGCCCGGTAACGGATCGGCCGCCTCGACGTGCAACTCGCTGTAGAGGGTGTCGCCTTCCTGCACCGGTCCGGTGTGATCGCAGGACTGCCAGCCCAGCACGGTCACCAGATTCGGCAGCAGCCGGCAACCCTGGGCCAGCGCCAACCCGATCGTGTGTCCGCCGTATACCAGCCGTTGCCCGCCGACGCGCGAATCATGATGGGTGGCAGCGATGTTCAGAGACAGCCGGGCCAGCTCTGGCGCGGAGCTGACGACGTCTCCGGTGCTGCGCAGCACCGAGCCGGCCATGTCGGGGTAGAAATGCGGCCCGGGCACCCGTTCCCGGAAGGCCACCGCGTCCCACTCCAGGGTCGGGTCGGCAGCCGGGCCGAGGTCGGTGCCGATCCGCGACAGATCGTCGGCGTGGCCGGTGTCGGTGGCGCCGGGGCTCAGCGGCAGCATCGCGCAGCGGTAGAAGTCCAGCACCAGCCGGCCGACCTGGTCGATGGTGGTCATGCGCAGCGCCGCCATACCGGTAGCGGCGCGCCCCGGTTTGGCGGCGTTCTGACGCAGGCCGACCACCTCGGTGCGGGTAAAGAGGGTGTCGCCGATGACCGGATACCGGTAGAACCTCAGTCCGCGATAGAACAGGTTGGCCTTGACCCGCTGGGTGACCAGCGTGGTCTGCCCGATGGCGATGTCGCACACCAGCGCGGGGTGCGCCAGCGGGCCGGCGGTGCCGGCCACAGCATGGGCCAGCTCGCCGTCGAGCGACAGGCGCATCCGGTCACCGACGATGGCTTGGTGGGTGGCGGCAGCACCGGAGGTCACCGTCATCGACGGTGCCCAGTCGAAGACCCGACCGACCACCAAGTCGTCGAAATAGGGGCCGCCGGGCTCGCCACCGCCAATATGGCCGTACAAAGTCACAACTCCGCATACTGGTAGTTCCATCGGCCCCGTGTCAATATGGCCGTACATTTACTCGGATTTGGAGCGACACCCGGTGAGCACTGGCCTGAACGACGAAGAAACCTTGCTGGTGGCGACGGTCCGCGCGTTCGTCGACCGCGAGGTCAAACCCTCGGTCCGCGACGTCGAGCACGCCAACACCTATCCGGAGGCCTGGATCGAGCAGATGAAGCAGATCGGCATCTACGGCCTGGCGATCAGCGAGGAGTACGGCGGGTCGCCGGCCTCGATGCCCTGCTACGTCGAGGTGACCCAGGAACTGGCCCGCGGCTGGATGAGCCTGGCCGGGGCGATGGGCGGGCACACCGTGGTCGCCAAGCTGCTGACCATCTTCGGCACCGAGGAGCAGAAGAAGACCTACCTACCCCCGATGGCCACCGGGGCACTGCGCGCGACGATGGCCCTGACCGAACCCGGTGGTGGTTCCGATCTGCAGAATATGACCACCGTCGCCCGTACCGACGGCGATGACCTGGTGATCACCGGGTCCAAGACCTGGATCAGCAACGCCCGCCGATCCGGTCTGATCGCGCTGCTGTGCAAGACCGATCCGCAGGCCGCACCCCGGCACACCGGCATCTCGGTGCTGCTGATCGAATCGCCCACCCCCGGCCTCACGATCTCGCGGGATCTACCCAAGCTCGGCTACAAGGGCGTGGAGTCCTGCGAGCTGGCCTTCGACAACTGCCGGGTACCGGCCTCGGCGATCCTCGGCGGCCAGCCCGGAAAGGGTTTCGGGCAGATGATGAAGGGGCTGGAGACCGGCCGCATCCAGGTGGCTTCCCGCGCGCTCGGGGTGGCGACCGCGGCCTTCGAGGACGCGCTGGCCTACGCCCAGCAGCGGGAGAGCTTCGGTCAGCCCATCTGGAAGCACCAGTCGATCGGCAACTACCTGGCCGATATGGCCACCAAGCTGACCGCGGCACGTCAGCTCACCCGCTACGCCGCCGAACGTTACGACAGCGGCCAGCGCTGCGACATGGAGGCCGGAATGGCCAAGCTGTTCGCCTCGGAGGCGGCGATGGAGATCGCCCTCAACGCCGTCCGCATCCACGGCGGCTACGGATACTCCACCGAGTACGACGTCGAGCGCTACTTCCGTGACGCGCCGCTGATGATCGTCGGTGAGGGCACCAACGAGATCCAGCGCAATGTCATCGCCGCTCAACTCGTCGCCCGCGGAGGCATGTGATGCCGACATCCGTCCTGCGAGGCATGTGATGCCGACATCAGCCCTGCGCGGGACCTAGGCACCGATGAAACCCGAACCCGCGTATCAGGTTCTGCAGCAACGGCTTCGCGAGCAGATCGCGGCCGGGTCCTACCCCGACGGGGTGCGGCTGCCGACCGAATCCGAGCTCGTCACCGAATACGGGTTGTCGCGCCAGACGGTGCGACGGGCCTTCCAGGACCTGGTGGCCGAAGGGGCGGTGTACCGGGTGCCGGGGCGCGGGACCTATGCCAATCGGGGATACCGGCCGGCGGGCAGGAGCGCAGCGACACGGGGATACCGGCCGGCGGGCAGGAGCGCAGCGACACGGGGATACCTAAGGCAGCTGGGCTCGATCGAAGACCTGATGAGCCTGTCCGAGGACACCTCGATGGAAGTGCTGCAAGGACTTTCCCGCCGCGTCGACGTCACCGCCGCCAGCCGGCTGCGACTCGAGCACGACGCCGTCTACACGGTCAGGTTCCGCCGCCTCCACGATGGCATTCCGTTCGTCGTCACCACCGTGCACCTGCCCGAATCGGTGGCGCGGCTGGTGGCCGACGGCGCCGAACTGACGACCGGCGCCGTCGGCACCAGTACGGTCATCGGCATCCTCGAGCCCCACCTGGACCACCCGATCGACGAAGCCGCCCAGTCGATCACGGTCGCGCCCGCCGACGGCGAGGTGGCCGCGGCCCTGGGGTGCACGCCCGGGCACCCGATGCTGCGGGTGGACCGGCTGTACTCCGACACCACCGGTGCACCAGTCGAACTATCGGTCAGCCACTTCCTGCCCGAGCAGTACACCTACCGGGTCACGCTGCGGCGCTCCGGTTAGACGATCTCGTCGACCAACCCCCACTCGAGCGCGGTGGCCGCGTCGATGGTCCGCCCAGACAGCACCAAATAGGCTGTGCGCCAACGCCCGATGCGCCGGGTGACACTCAGCGTGCCACCCGCCCCGGGGATCAGCCCCAGCGTCAGCTCCGGCAGCCCGAGCACCGCGTCCCGCCGGCAGCTCACCCACCCGCAGAACGCGGCCATCTCCAGCCCACTGCCCAGCACCCGGCCGTGGACCTGCGCGCGGCAGTCGCGGCCGAGCCGGGCGGCCAGCTCGTCGAGGGCCAGCGCGGGGCTGTGCCGGGTGCGGGCCAGATGCGCGGCGGCAGGATCGGCGAAGGTGCCGAACTCGCCGAGATCTCCCCCGCTGCAGAACGACGGACCGTTGCCGCTCAGCGTGACGTCGGTGATCGTGTCGTCGAGCAGCGCGACGGTCAGCGCTTCCAGCAGTAGCGCCCGGGCGTCGGTGCTGAACGCGTTGTGCCGGGTCGGACGGTTGAACCGGATCCGCAGACTGGGGCCGTCCCGGTCGGCCTGCACCGGGTCGGCGATATCGGGCAACGTCGCCGGGCCACGCTCGGCGAGCCAGCGGGCGAACTCTGGACCCGATTGCAGCGTGGAGTAGGCCAGCGATTCGGTGATGACCGCCGGTAGGGCGGCACCGGTCGGGTCGATGGACCTGAGCACGTCGTCGCAGACGGCACTGGCCAGCGGCCACTGCCGGCACCGGTCGGTCAGCTCGGCCACCGTGTCCGCGACGGAGTCGACCACGACGAATCGGCGGTCTTCGTAATCGACCTCCGTCAACGCGAATGTCGCAGTGTCGAGCCAGAATTCGGCCTCCGGGGTGGCAGATTCCCCGACGGCGACCACGACACCCGGTGGACCACCCACCGGGATCGCGGGCGGATCGGACAGGTCCACGACGAACATCAGCCGGGCACTCTCTAGCTGGTAGCCGAGTACTTGACGATCAGCTCCTGCTTGTACAGCTTGCCGGTGTCGGTGCGGGGCAGCTGCGCCTCGAAGGAGATCGACCGCGGGCACTTGTAGTGCGCCAACCGGTCTCGCAGCCACGCCGACAGCTCTTCGGCCAACTCGTCGGTGGCATCGGCCTGGTCGACCAGTTGGACCACGCCCTTCACGCTCTGGCCCATCTCCTCGTCGGGCACGCCGAAGACGGCGGCATCCATCACCTTCGGGTGGGTGACGAGCAGGTTCTCGGCCTCCTGCGGGTAGATGTTGACCCCGCCGGAGATGATCATGTGGTGCCGCCGGTCGGTGAGGTACAGGTAGCCTTCCTCATCGAGGTAGCCGATGTCACCGACGGTCATCCAGCCCTGCGAATGCCTTGAGGCGGCGGTCTTTTCGGCGTCGTTGAGGTACTCGAAGGAGTTGCCGCCCTCGAAGTAGATCTCGCCGGGCTCGCCGGGCGGCAGTTCGTTGCCGTTCTCGTCGAGGATGTGCAGATTGCCCAGCATCGGCTTACCCACCGAACCGGGATGGGCCAACCACTCCTCGGCGCTGATCAGCGTCGAGCCGATGGCCTCCGAGGAGGCGTAGTACTCGTCGACAATGGGCCCCCACCAGTCGATCATCTGCTTCTTGACCTCCACCGGACAGGGCGCCGCGGCGTGCATGACTCGCTGCAGAGTGGAAATGTCGTACGAGTTGCGGACGGCATCAGGCAGTTTGAGCATCCGGGTGAACATCACCGGGACGAACTGGCCGTGCGTTACGGCGTGCCGCTGGATGGCGTCCAACGTACCCTCGGCATCGAACTTCTCCATGACGACGACGGGGATTCCAGCGGACTGCATCGTCATCGACCACATCGACGGCGCCGTGTGGTAGAGCGGCGCCGGGCTCAGGTACACCCCGTTGGGGTTCATCCAGAACGACACGAGCGTGGCCATCAGCCCTGGCGCCTCCGACGGCGGCAGGTGCTGAAGCTCGCGCTTGATGCCCTTGGGCCGGCCGGTGGTCCCCGACGAGTACTGCAGCAGGTCGCCCTCGATCTCGTCCTCGATCGGGGTGTCCGGTTGATCGGCAACGCATTCGGGGTAGCGCTGCCAGCCGTCCAGGCCACCGCCGGCGATCAGCAGCAGCCCCGGCAGACCGTTGGGCAGCTGCTCGCCGAGTTGCTCGAGAACCGGCCGCAGCGCGGCGGACCCGACGATCGCCTTCGCCGCGGAGTTGTCGATGATGTAGGCCGCCTCGGCCGGGGTCAGGTGGGTATTGATGGGCACGTAGTACAGCCCACTGCGGCGCGCGGCCCACATCACCGTGTGGATGTGCTCGTTGTTCTCCATGAGGATGGCGACGGCGTCACCTTCGCGCAGCCCGGCCTGTCGGAACAAGTGCGCCAACCGGTTTGCCCGGGCTTCCATCTCACCGAAGGTGACCGTCGTCCCCGACGGATACAGGATGACGGCGGGTTTGTCCGGGGTGGCCTCGGCATGCTCGCGGATCTGCATGGCTGCACTGTACGACAGCCTAGTTGACAGCCGTCAAGTAGGCTCCGAATCAGTCGCTGCGCCGGACCCAGGCCACCAGATAGATCAACATCGCCACGCTGTCCTCGGGCCCTGGGGGCCCGCATCGTCAGTCGGCTCGACCCGATGCGCCGCTTCCTCCTCGGGCCCTGGGGGCCCGCATCGTCAGTCGGCTCGACCCGATGCGCCGCTTCCTCCTCGGGCCCTGGGGGCCCGCATCGTCAGTCGGCGAGCCGCTGCTTGAGCGCTTCGAACTCGTCCTTCACCCCGGTGGGCAGCTTCTCGCCGATGAACTCGAACCACTCTTCGATCAGCGGCAGCTCGGCGCGCCACTCCTCGGGATTGACCTTCAGCGCGTCGGCGACGTCCGCCTCTTCGACGTCCAGACCGGACAGGTCCAGATCGCCGACACCGGGCACCGTGCCGATCGGCGTCGAAGCGCCGTTGGCCTTGCCCTCGACCCGCTCGATGATCCACTTCAGCACGCGGCTGTTCTCGCCGAATCCCGGCCACAGGAAGCGGCCGTCGTCGCCGCGGCGGAACCAGTTGACGAAGAAGATCTTCGGGAGCTGCGACTCGTCGGAGTTCTTGCCCAGGTCGATCCAGTGCTGGAAGTAGTCGCCGACGTTGTAGCCCAGGAACGGCAGCATCGCCATCGGGTCGCGGCGAACGGTACCGACCTTGCCCTCGGCTGCGGCGGTCTGCTCGCTGCCCAGGGTCGCGCCGATGAACACACCGTGATGCCAGTCGCGGGCCTGGGTCACCAGCGGCACCGTCGTCTTGCGGCGACCGCCGAACAGGATCGCCGAGATCGGCACGCCCTGCGGGTCGTCCCACTCCGGGGCCAGCGTCGGGCACTGCGACATCGGGGTGCAGTAGCGCGAATTCGGGTGCGCCGCGTTCACGCCGGACTCGGGCGTCCAGTCCTCGCCCTTCCAGTCGATGAGGTGCTGCGGATCGCCTTCCAGGCCCTCCCACCAGACCCCACCCTCGTCGGTCAGTGCGACGTTGGTGAACACGGTGTTGCCCGCCTCGATGGTCCGCATCGCGTTCGGGTTGGAACTCCAGTTGGTGCCCGGCGCGACGCCGAAGAAGCCGAACTCCGGGTTGACGGCGTAGAGGCGGCCGTCCTTGCCGAACCGCATCCACGCGATGTCGTCGCCGAGGGTCTCGGCACGCCAGCCCGGGATGGTCGGCTGCAGCATTGCGAGGTTGGTCTTACCGCACGCCGACGGGAACGCCGCGGCGACGTAGTAGGCCTTGTTCTCCGGGGAGATGAGCTTGAGGATCAGCATGTGCTCGGCCAGCCAGCCCTCGTCGTGGGCCATGGCCGAGGCGATCCGCAGCGAGTAGCACTTCTTGCCCAGCAAGGCGTTGCCGCCGTAACCCGAGCCGAAGCTCCAGATCTCGCGGGTTTCAGGAAAGTGCGTGATGTACTTCGTGTCGTTGCACGGCCAGGGCACGTCAGCCTGCCCGTCCTCGAGCGGCGCGCCGATCGAGTGCAGCGCCTTGACGAAGAAGCCGTCCTCGCCCATTTTCTCCAGTGCCGCCGCGCCCATCCGGGTCATCGTGCGCATGGACACGACCACATATTCGGAGTCGGTGATCTCCACACCCAGCTTGGGGTCCTCGGCACCGAGCGGGCCCATGCAGAACGGCACCACATACATGGTGCGGCCCCGCATACTGCCGCGGTACAGCTCGGACATGGTGGCGCGCATTTCGGCCGGGGCCATCCAGTTATTGGTGGGGCCGGCATCGATCTCGCGCTCGGAGCAGATGAAGGTCCGTGACTCGACGCGGGCGACGTCGGACGGGGCTGAGCGGGCCAGGTAGGAGCTGGGCTCCTCGGAATCGCCGAGCGGAATGAACGTGCCTGCGGCCACCAGCTGCGCGCACAGACGCTGGTATTCCTCCTCGGAGCCGTCGGCGAACACCACCCGGTCAGGTTGCGTGAGTTCGGCGACCTCCTGAACCCAGGCGAGGAGCCCCTGATGCTTTGTCGGTGCGGTATCCAGACCTGGAATGGTCGCTGAAGTCATCGGTATCTCCCGCTTTTGTGTATTACCAGTACGCAGGCCGTTTTCCGCGCCGGCGGCCACGGACCTCCCTTAAAAGTTAGGTTAACTCGGGTGTGATACCCGCGGTTAATCGGGATTATGTCCGATGACTCACAAGAACGATTCAGAAGCACTGAATCTCCCGCATTCATCAGATCAATTGGCGGCCAATTCGGCTCGAACCACCGACAGTGCCCGGGCGATGGTCGGCGCCACCTGCTCACGGGTGGCGACGGCGCGGGCCCGCGCCGCCGTATGCTCGCGGATCTCCCGGTCGATTCGGGCGACGGTTTCCTCGGCGCGGGTCCCCGCTACGGCGTCACGTTCGGCGGCGGCGCGGCTCAATGCCGACTCGGCGGCCAGCACGCGGGTGGCCACCCACTCCTCCATCGCAGTGCGCAATCCGGTGGTCACCTCCGCGACCCAGCGATCGAGCACCGCCCGATCATGCAGCAGGCCGCGGACCCCGATCACCCATAGCGTCAGGGCCACCCCGATGACCGCGCAGCCGACGGCGCCGGCGAGGGTCCACCGTGGTGCCAGGTCGGCGAACAGCCGGCTCAGCGTCAGTGCCACCCCGAGCCCGAAACCCGCACCGAGCAGGACCATCAACCGGGTCTCGAGGCGGCGCGACCGCAGCGGCGAAACAGTCGCGCGGAGTTGCGGTGCGGGCGTCACGGGTGGCTCGACAGCCAACCCAAGTTCGGCACCGACGTCACGCAGGCGCCGAGTCACCCCCTCGTCGACGTCATCGGCGACCTCGGCGATCCGACGCCCGACATAGTCAATGAAGGCGGCCAGCCCGCGTCGCCGCACACCTGCCGCGTCCTCCTGTAGTTCGGTTCGCACCGATGTGCAGCGATTGCGAGCGAAGTAGGACAGCTGCACGCGGGCCTGCTGAACCCGGCTGCGTACCTCGATGGTCCGCTCGGACTTCTCCAGCCGGTACTGCTGCAGTGCCGCCCCGCGCTGCTCACGCAGGACGGCCAGCCGCGCCTCGCGCCCGGTGCCGGCCGCCTGCCGATCCAGCCACCGGTTCTCGGTGAGTAGTCGATTCTCCCAGGCGCGCAAGCGATTTCGTCGCGGCAATGATCCGTCACTCACGGCGGCACGCAGCACCTCGACGAGATCGTCGACAACCGGTGCGCCCAGGTCGGGGGCCGCCGCGGCACCGACCCAGGGCACGTCGGCATACCGGGGATCATGGTCGGCCAGCAGCGCGCGATCGGCCTCGAGCACCTGCCGCCAGGTGCGGTGCACGTCGATCTTGGACACCACCGCAATCACCGCGTCGGTGTCGGCGGCAGCGGCGTCCAGCAGCGCGCAGTCCGAGCCGGTCAGCGGTGCGGTCGCCGAGACCACGAACACCACGGCGCTGGGCACCTGCCCGGCGGGCAGGTCGGCGGCTTCGACGAAGACGCAGTCCGGCAGCCGCTCCTGCAGTGCCGCCAGCGCGGCGCTGGTACCGGCCAGCCACGGGCCGGTGACCAGAATCGCGTCCCGGCGCACGACCGCCGGAGCCGGCAGGTCCGCATCGATCCGGGCGAGCATGGCGTCGGGGTCGGCATCAGGGTCGGCGGCGGTCATATCCGCGTCTCCGCGACTCCACCGGCCCGCTCCCACAACCGCAACGATCCGCGCGCGAGATCGGCCCCACAGCTGCCCTGCAACGCCGATACCGGTCCGCGCGAGTACCGCTGCCAGCTCACGGCCCGGCGCAGGTGCGCCGCACGAGTCTGATCGTGATCCACCGTCATCCCGGTGGCCTGCACCACCTCGGCAGCCGCGGCCATCCGCGCCGCGACCACCTGGTCGCCGGCCAGAAACTCGGCGACATCGGAGTCGCCGGCGGCTGCGGTGGCCAGGGCGGCGAGGGCTTCGGTCAGCCGCCGGTAGCGCACCGGGGCGGCGACCGCGGTGATCGCTGCCAGCACCGCATCCACCGCGCTGGCACGGCGCACCGCCGCCCGCACCGCGGCCTGGCCCTGGCTGGGGTTGCCGTCGCGCAACGCGTGCACCGCGTGGGCGATACCGAACAGATCGAGCTGTTCGAGCAGCCGCCGTCGCACGGCCGGGGCGACGCGATGCGGGCCGGCCACGAAGCGGTCGGTCGAGCCCAGGTCGGCCGGATCGGCGCTCAACGTGCGCAACGCCTCGATCACCTCGCTGTCGATGACCGCGGCGTCGAGTGCGGCCACCGCGGCGAGACCGGCCAGCGGGTACACCTGCGCACCGATGAACTCGCCGAGCACCCGGCAGCGCGCGGCAGCGGTCGCGATCGGCCCGTCACCGCCGAATCCGGCCAGGTCGGCCTTGTTGAGGACAACGACGGTGGGCCGCTCCGAACCGGCCAGCGCCTGGGAATCCTCGGGCTTGACCGTCTCGGCCAGCACATAGACATCCACGTCGGCACGCTCGGCCGGGCCCGCCACCGCCACCCCAGCCGCGCACAGCGCCCGCCCCACCGTGCGCCGACCACACCCCGGACGGCCAACGACGCCCACCCGTACCGGGGTACGCAACCGGTGCACCAGGCGCGTCACCGCCGGGTCGGCGACCCGGGCGGCCAGGGCGGCGGCCGTGTCCACGAACTGCCCCACCACACCGGACATGCTGACATCAGCGCACGTGTGGCGCGAGCCACTACCAGGAAAAGGCAACTGTTGGGTATCAATCTGCACCACGGAGCAGGTGCACCCACATTCATGAGCGACCATGGACGGATGCATGCGCAGCGCCATAGTGGCTCAGCCACGCCCGAGGTCGGGACGGCGCACCTGTATCCCCGGGTGACAAGCTTCCGGTCGCGCCGCTCAGCACTGACCGAGGCCCAGCAGGAGGCCTGGGACCGGCTGTGGCCAAGCCTGGGAACTCAGGCCAAATTCGACGATAAGCCGGCCGGGCTGCTCGACACCGAGACCTGGTTCGGCCGCAAGGCTCCCGTCGTGCTGGAAATCGGCTGCGGCACCGGTACCTCGACACTGGGCATGGCGCAGGCCGAACCCGGCGCCGACGTGGTCGCCGTCGAGGTCTACCGGCGCGGCCTGGCCCAGCTGCTCGGTGCCATCGACCGGGAGGGTGTCACCAACATCCGGCTGATCCGCGGTGACGGCGTCGACGTCCTCGAGCACATGGTCGCCCCGGCCAGCCTGACCGGGGTACGAGTGTTCTTCCCCGACCCGTGGCCCAAATCACGCCACCACAAGCGCCGCCTGCTGCAGCCGAGCACGATCGCGCTCATCGCCGACCGGCTGCGGCCCGGCGGAGTGCTGCACGCGGCCACCGACCACGCCGGCTACGCCGAGCAGATCGCCGAGGCCGGCGACGCCGAACCGCGGTTGCGTCGGGTGCAGCCCGGTGAAGAACTGCCGATCTCGGTGCAGCGCCCGACGACCAAGTACGAGACGAAGGCCCGCCAGGCGGGTAGCGCGGTAGCCGAACTGCTCTGGACGAGACCACTATGAATCTGATGGAAGACGCCGCAGCGCCGGCCCCGGTCCTGCTGGAGGCTGAGGAACCGGTGCACGTTCCCCCGGCTCAGCGGGTGCTGCTGGTGTGGGACGCACCCAACCTGGACATGGGGCTCGGGTCGATCCTCGGTGGGCGCCCCACGGCCGCACACCGCCCGCGATTCGATGCGCTGGGCCGCTGGCTGCTGGCCCGAACCGCCGAACTGGCCGCCGCGCATCCCGACATCACGGTGGAACCGGAGGCGACGGTGTTCACCAACATCGCCTCCGGTAGCGCCGATGTGGTCCGCCCCTGGGTGGAAGCGCTACGCAACGTCGGTTTCGCCGTCTTCGCCAAGCCGAAGATCGACGAGGACAGCGACGTCGACAGCGACATGCTGGCACATATCGCGCTGCGCCGCAGCGAGGGCCTGGCCGCCGTGCTCGTCGCCTCCGCGGACGGGCAGGCGTTCCGCATGCCGCTGGAGGACATCGCCCGCGCAGGCATCCCGGTCTACGTGCTCGGATTTCGCGAACATGCAAGCTGGGCGCTAGCGTCGGATACCTTGGAGTTTGTCGACCTGGAGGACATTCCTGGTGTTTTCCGCGAGCCGCTGCCGCGAATCGGCCTAGATTCGCTACCAGAGCAGGGGGCATGGCTGCAACCGTTCCGGCCACTGTCCTCACTACTGACATCGCGTGTCTAAGTAGGAGAACCCGATGCGCAGGTCGCCACAGATTTAGTTAGGAGCTTACGTGTTCGCCTGGTGGGGTCGAACTGTGTATCGCTACCGATACATCGTGATCGCTGTCATGGTCGCGCTGTGCCTCGGCGGCGGCATCTACGGAGCCAGCCTCGGCAAGCACGTCACCCAGAGTGGCTTCTACGACGAAGGCAGCCAGTCAGTGAAGGCGTCGCTGCTCAGCGATGAGGTCTACGGCCGTGATCGCACCAGCCACGTGGTGGCGATCCTGACCCCGCCGGGCGACGAGAAGGTCACCGATCCGGCGTGGCAGAAGAAGGTAACCGCCGACCTGGACGCGGTAGTCAAGGACAACCCCGATCAGATCGTCGGCTGGGTCGGCTGGCTGCGGGCACCTGATAGCACGTCCGAGACCGTCCAGCAGATGAAGACCGCGGACCTGCGGCACACATTCGTCAGCATCCCGCTCAAGGGCAATGACGACGACACCATCCTGAAGAACTACCAGGCCGTTGAGCCAGCACTGAAGAAGATCAACGGCGGTGACATCCAGCTAGCGGGGTTGAACCCGCTGGCCAGTGAACTCACCGGCACCATCGGCACCGACCAAAAGCGAGCCGAAATCGCCATCGTTCCCCTGGTAGCGGTGGTCCTGTTCTTTGTATTCGGCGGTGTCATCGCCGCCTCGCTGCCCGCGATCGTCGGTGGCCTCACTATTGCGGGCGCACTCGGAATCCTTCGCTTGACCGCGGAGTTCGGTCCCGTACATTTCTTCGCTCAACCGGTCGTCACCATGATGGGGTTCGGCATCGCGATCGACTACGGGCTATTCATCGTGAGTCGGTTCCGCGAAGAGATCGCCGAGGGCTACGACACGGAGGCTGCGGTCCGCCGCACGGTGATGACGTCCGGCCGGACCGTTGCATTCTCCGCGGTGATCATCGTGGCATCTTCGCTGCCGTTGCTGTTGATCCCGCTGGGATTCCTCAAGTCCATCACCTACGCGATCATCGCCTCGGTGATGCTGGCGGCATTCCTGTCCATCACCGTGCTTCCTGCCACGCTGGGCATCCTCGGTCGCAACGTCGACGCTCTCGGCGTGCGGACGCTGCTGCGGGTGCCGTTCCTGCGGAACTGGGGTTTCTCGCGCGCCATCATCAACTGGTTCGCCGAGAAGACCCAGAAGACCAAGACCCGCGAGGAAGTAGAGCGGGGTTTCTGGGGTCGGCTGGTCAACGTAGTGATGAAGCGACCAATTGCGTTCGCGGTGCCAATTCTGATCGCGATGGTCCTGCTGATCATTCCGTTGGGGCAGCTAGCGCTGGGCGGTATGAGTGAGAAGTACTTGCCACCAGACAATCCAGTGCGCCACGCACAGGAACAGTTCGACAAGCTGTTTCCCGGCTTCCGCACCGAGCCACTCACGCTCGTGGTCCGCGGCGACGATGGCAAACCTGTCACCGAACAGCAGCTCGCGGATATCCGTGCCAAGGCCGAGGCCATATCCGGATTCACCGGTTCCGACGATCTGTCTTCGATGTGGCAGGAACGGTCGGCCCAGTCCGACGGGTCCAAGGACCCGTCGGTGCGGGTGCTCCAGAACGGTCTGGTCAACAGTGGCGACGCGGCGAAGAAGATCAACGAACTACGCGCGCTGACACCACCTCACGGCACGCAGGTCTTCGTCGGCGGGACGCCCGCGCTGGCGCAGGACAGCATTCACAGCCTGTTCTCCAACCTCCCGCTAATGGTGCTGATCCTGGTGATCACCACCACCATCCTGATGTTCCTGGCGTTCGGCTCGATCGTGCTGCCGATCAAGGCCGCGTTGATGAGTGCGCTGACTCTGGGCTCGACGATGGGCATCCTCAGCTGGATGTTCATCGACGGCCACGGGGCGGGCCTGATGAACTACACTCCGCAACCCCTGTTCGCGCCGATGATCGGCCTGATCATCGCGATCATCTGGGGTCTGTCCACCGACTACGAGGTGTTCCTGGTGTCCCGCATGGTGGAGGCCCGCGAACGCGGGATGTCCACCACCGAGGCCATCCGGATCGGCACCGCCACCACCGGCCGGCTCATCACCGGTGCCGCGCTGGTGCTTGCCGTGGTGGCCGGAGCGTTCGCGTTCTCCGACCTGGTGATGATGAAGTACCTGGCGTTCGGCCTGCTCATCGCGCTGCTGCTGGACGCGACGGTCGTTCGGATGTTCCTGGTTCCGGCCATCATGAAGATGCTCGGCGACGACTGCTGGTGGGCGCCGCGCTGGATGAAGCGGCTGCAGGTCAGGATCGGGCTCGGCGAGACCCACCTGCCCGACGAGCGCAAACGCCCGATCGTGCGGGAAGAGGGCCTGGTCGGTGCGGGTGCGCCGGTGCCGGCGGCCGACGTCCGCCGCCCCGTGCACGACCCCACCCATCCCGGCGGCGAGGCCAGACCGCGTCCGCGAACGGTCGGCCGGGCCGAATACCGCACACCGCCCCCGCCGCAAGAACCGCCCTCGGCCGCGGGCACGGCCCGGATGCCGGACGTTGCCGAGCCGGTGACTCCCCCCACGCAGGATCAGGGTGTTTCCGACGCGCCGACGACGCGGTTCTCGGTGGCCAAGAATGCCGTGAAGAGCGCGGTCAACAGCGCCACCGCCGCGGCCCGGTCCAGCCGGCCGCCCGTACCGCCCGCCCCGGACCGGGAGATCGAGTCCTGGCTGGGCGAGCTGCGTGGGAGCGACCGGGCAGTGCCCAAGCCGTCCAACGGCCCGCAACCGTCGGCCGAACCCACCCGGGCCACGCCGGCTCCGGAGGCTGCCACCACGGCCATCCCGGCTCCGCGCGAGGAGAACGGTACCGCCGACGTGCCGCCGGCGATCTCGGCGGAGGAGACCCGCGCCATCCCGGTCAGCAGGCCGGGCCAGGGCGACTCCGAGGTGGCAACCGAGAAGCTGAACTCGCGCGGCACGAAAGAGGGCGAGGACCGTCCGCGCCGTGGCGGCGGGGTCAGCGCCCAGGACCTGCTGCGCCGCGAGGGCCGGCTCTAGTTCTCCCGGGTACTAGTCGCGCTGGCGGTTCGGTGGCACGACATCGGGTGTAGCCCCGATGACGACCGCATCGTCGTTGGCCTCGAGTTCGGCCTCTTCCTCGGCGGGGTCATCGGCCACCAGCACCCGCACGGCGCTGTTGAGGAACGCCAGCAATGGCACCGCCAGCAGGGCTCCGACGATGCCGGCCAGCACACCGCCCGCCGTTATCGCCAGCACGATCGCCAGCGGATGGATCGACACCGCGCGGCCCATCACCAGCGGCTGCAGGATGTGCGCTTCCAGCTGCTGGACCGCGATCACCACCCCGAGCGTGATCAGTCCGTAGACGACGCCCTTGGCCAGCAGGGCCACCACGACCGCCAGAAAGCCGGTGAGGACCGCCCCGACCAGGGGCACGAACGCACCCAGGAACACCAGCGAGGCCAGTGGCAGCGCCAACGGGATGCCCATGATCGCCAGGCCCGTGCCGATACCGACCGCGTCGACCAGCGCGACGAGGAAGGTGGCCCGCACGTAGCCGGTCAGCGAGCCGAATCCAGCTCGGCCGGCCGCCCGCACCCGATCCCGGGCCCCCGACGGGATGATCTTGGTGACGAATGCGTAGATGTTCCGACCGCCGTGCAGCAGGAAGATCAGCGTGAACAACACCAGCAGGGCGCCGGTGATGATCTCGGTCAGCGTCGCCGCGGTGGACAGCGCACCAGTGGTCAGCTTCTCCTGGTTGTCGCGCAACGCCTTGATCGCGGTGTTGCCGGCGTTGTCGATCTGTTCCCGGCTCAGATGAGCCGGGCCTTCGATCAGCCACCTGCGCAGCCCGTCGATACTCTGCGTGACCTGTTCGACCAGCCCCGGTAGACCCGAAACGAATTGGCTGACAACAAAAGTCAAAATTCCGCCGAACAGTCCGAAGCCGCCGAGCAGCACCAGCGCCACCGCGCCACCACGTGGTGCACCCCGACGATCGAGCCAATCGACGCCGGGCAGTAGCAGCGCGGCAAACATGGTGGCCAGCGCCACCGCCACCACGATGACCTCGAGACGGACGACGATCCACAGGAGCACCAGGATCGCCGCGGTGATCACCAGTAACCGCCAGCACCACGCCGCGGCCTTGCGGACCAGGGGATCTACCGCATCATCGTCCGAAAATCGGGTGGCCGGCATGCGGCCAAGCGTAATGGTCCGCGGCCCAGATCCCGGCGCTAACCGTTCTTCTCTGCCGGCGGGGAAGCTCACCACGGTGCGCCGGCTCCCCGCCCCACAGGGTTGCCAGTAAGCCACCGACAGCAGTGGAGGCAAAGAAACTGGCGCACAACGCCGACCCGCGCCGAAATTTGCGGCCTCGTAGACGACGGCCCTAATTGGACTTATAGTCCGTTTGCCGGGGGTAGCCGGGCTGTGCCGTCGGCATTCCGATAATTCCGATCCCAAGCGGGGGAGTGCATTGATGGGTGCTTCTGTCTCGAAAACCGCCCATGACGGTGGGCGTTGTGGCGGCACAAATGGACGCGGCATACAGCTGAGCCGAGTCGAGTACGGCCTTGCGGCACTTCATAAATCACATTCGTGGACTTGGCTTGGCGCCTCGGCAGTCGCGTTGGGCGTCGGCGCTGCCATCGCCTCGATGCCCGCGGCATCGGCTGACACCGGCGACACGGGCGGGTCGAAAGGACCGTCGACATCGAGCAGCTCGTCCACCGGTGGTTCGACCGGGCATTCGGCGTCGTCGAGAGCGGTCAAGAGGGCACAATCAGGAACCAATGACTCAGCGGCGTCCGCTAACCGGACCGCTACCTCGGGCAAGAAGACATCAGAGGTAGCCGCGAGCACCGCTTCGGCGAGAAGTGCCGCCGCGACGACCACAACATCCATCCCGGCAGCCGCCTCGGTGACGGCGACCGCGAACCTCGCGGCGTTCAGTCTCCCCACCCCGGAAAGCGTCGTTCGGATCTTCGTCGGCGACGGCACGGCGGCCAACCCCAATGCCGGGATCCTCGCCGGAAACGGCTACTCGTGGACCGAGGACACCTGCGCGACGGGCACGGCCTGCAAGGGCGGCAATGCCGGGATCTTGGGCAACGGCGGCAGCGGATTCAACGGCGGCAACGGCGGCAGCGCGGGCTGGTTCGGTGACGGCGGAGCCGGTGGATCCGGCGTGGCGGCAGTCAACGGCGGCGCCGGCGGCAACGGCGGCCGGGGCGGTTTGATCGCCGGCAACGGTGGCGCCGGCGGTGCAGGCGCCACGGTGGCGGCAGGCTCGTCCGGCGGCAGGGGCGGTTCGGCCGTCCTGGCCGGCAACGGCGGCGAGGGCGGAGCCGGCGGCAACTCGACCGGCGCCTATGCCGGCGGCAGCGGCGGCCAGGGCGGAACGGCCGGACTATTCCTGGGCGACGGCGGCACCGGCGGCGCCGGTGGATCGGCGATCCTGAACGGGCAGACCGGCGGTGTCGGCGGGACCGGCGGAGACACCGGAATGTTCACGTTCTGGAGCACCCATAGCAAGAGCGGCGCCAGTGCCGGTGATGGTGGAGTCGGGGGCGCAGGCAGCTTCGGTGGTCGCGGCGGAAACGGCGGCAATGGCGGTCTGTTCTCCCTGCTCGCTTTCGGTGGTAGCGGCGGCGCCGGGGGCAACAGCCCGACAAAGGGCACCTCCGCCACCGATCACGGGGGCAATGGCGGCGACGGCGGACGCGGCGGCTTGTGGATGGGCAGCGGCGGCGACGGCGGCAGCGGCGGTATCGGTGGCGGCGACGGCGGCAACGGCGGCAACGTCGGCCTGCTGTCGATCTTCGGCGCGGGTGGCGACGGCGGCTCCGGCGGTGTCGGCCAGGCTGGCATCGTCGGCACCAACGGCGCCGACCCCGGTAAGAACCCGTCCTACACGATCGACGGTGGCGACGGTGCGCCTGGCGGTGCCGGCGGTTCCGGCGGCAACGGCGGAAACGGCAGCTGGATCATCGGCGCCGGCGGCGACGGCGGCAGCGGCGGCCAGGGCGGCGCCGGTGGCCAGGGCGGCACCGGGTATTCCCCGTACAACCAGACCATCGATTCAGGACTGCTCGGGGGCAACGGCGGTAACGGCGGTGCTGGCGGCGTCGGTGGGGCCACCGGTGGCGCCGCGGGCACGGGCCGACTCATGTTCTTCATTTCCGCCAACGGCAATGCCGGCGGCAGCGGGAGCGGGGGGGCCGGCGGCCAGGGCGGTGCCGGCGGTTATGGCCGCTCGCTCAACGGGTTGACCGGCGGTGCGGGCGGAAACGGCGGCAACGGCGGTCCGGGTGCGGAAGGCGGCGCAGGCGCGGACGGCGGTGCCGGTGGAGCAGGCGGCGCAGGCGGCGGTGGCGCGTTCGGCGGCGGCAACGGCGGAAGCGGCGGAAACGGCGGCATCGGTGGAGACGGCGGTGCGGCTACCGCGACCGACGGACCGGGCCGCGGCGGCGTCGGTGGGGCGGCCGGTGACGGCGGCGCAGCCGGCAACAGCGACCTCGATGCCGGACCGGGCGCAGATGGCGGCAACGGCGGCAACGGCGGCAACGGCGGGAGCGGCAGCGTCGGTGGCGCCGGCGGTGATGCCGGGCAGGGTGGAGTCGGTGGCACCACGCGCGGCGGGTCCGTCGGCACGGAAGGCAGCACAGGCGAGCGCGGCGTCGATGGTTCCTCGACAGCCACCGCAGCCAGGCTCGCGGCGCGATCGTCGGCTGCCCAGCCGGCCGGACCGGCGGCGTTCTTCGAGGAGCTCAGCCGTCAGATCGGCTATATCTTCTTCAACCGAGCACCCAGCGTGGACCCGGTCAACGGTGGCCAGGCCGGGCCGAACAAGCAGATCACCGTCAGCGTCAACGGGCAGGGCAACAACGGCTACGGGGTGAGCTACACCATCACGGCACCGCCGAAGTACGGCACGGTGGTGGCCGGCGTTACCCCCGGTTCGTTCGTGTACACCGCGAACCCAGCTCTGGTCCAGCCGGGGATCGTCGACTACTTCACTGTCACGGTGAACAACGGGACAGCAGCCAAACTGCCGGGCTTGGCAGGCGTGGTCCAGGGCATGCTGCATGCCTTCGCGGTCATGATCGGTACGGCCAAGGAGGACACGTTCAGCAAGACGATCGAGGTCACCGTCGACGGCAACGGGCAGTACGGCAACGCCGCGGCAGCTGCGGACTACTGGGTGAACCAGAGCTACTCCAACTGCCAGCTCCAGGCGGCCGCGTCGGCGGCCCTGCAGGCGACCAAGCAGTTGCCGACGGCCACGACCGAGCAGACCTGGGTCGACTGGGCCAAGACCAACGACAGCGTCGTGACTCCGGGCGCCAAGATGTACCTGGATGCCAACATCGAGGAGGGCGTGGCGACTGAGGACGCCGTGGCGCTGATCAACAAGTACTTCGATGTCACCGCGACCTACCGGCAGTACGACAAGACCCAGGAAGGTGGCGAAGAAGCACTGCGCGATCTCCAGGCTGCCCTGGCCGAAGGCAAGGCGACGATGGTGGCCTACCCCGTCGCTATCGTGTGGACGGCTGTCACCGACTTCAAACCCGAGCCGAAGGACAGTTACTTCGTCTCCGATCACGCTGCGGTGGTGACGCAGGTCGATATGAAGAACGGCTTGGTGTACGTCAACGACAGCTCGATGCAGAACGCCGGCCAGAGCGTCGGGCAGGCCAAGGCCCTGCCGATCGGGGTCTTCCTGAGCGGCTGGCAGGCCTCGGGTTACGACCTGACGATCGTCTCGGCTAACGCACCCACGACCGCCACCTAGGTGACCTGACCCAACAGCAGACCCGACATCCCGCGGCGGTATCCGTCGCGGGATGTCGTGCACCGTTACCCTGAACTGCGATGTCCCACGACGCGCCGGTCCATGCCGCCCGCGAGGAACACGACCCCCCGGTACGCGGGAAGTGGTGGTGGGTCCGCTGGGCGGTGCTGGCCGTCGCGCTGGTGGTGCTCGCCATCGAGGCCACCCTGGTCTGGGATCAGCTGGCCAAAGCCTGGATGAGCCTGGTGACGGCGAACTGGTGGTGGGTCCTGGCAGCGGTCGTCGCCGCAGCGGCGTCCATGCACAGCTTCGCCCAGATTCAGCGGACGCTACTGCGTTCGGCCGGCGTCATCGTGCACCAGTGGCGCTCGGAAGCGGCGTTCTACGCCGGCAACGCGTTGAGTACGACGATGCCGGGCGGCCCGGTGCTCTCGGCCACCTTCGTCTACCGCCAGCAGCGCAGCTGGGGCGCCTCCCCCGTCGTCGCCTCCTGGCAGCTGGTGATGTCGGGGGCGCTGCAAGTTGTCGGGCTTGCGCTACTCGGTCTCGGCGGCGCATTCCTGCTGGGCGCCAAGAACAATCCGTTCTCACTGCTGTTCACCCTCGGCGGGTTCATCGCCCTGCTGCTACTCGCCCAGGCCGTCGCCACCCGCCCCGAACTGATCGACGGAATTGGCGCCAGGGTGTTGGGCTGGGTCAACTCCGCCCGCGGCAAGCCACCCGAGACCGGCCTGCACAAGTGGCGCGAAACGCTGACCCAGCTCGAATCGGTCAGCCTGAACCGCCGCGAACTAGGCGTGGCGTTCGGCTGGTCGTTCTTCAACTGGATCGCCGACGTGGCCTGCCTGGCATTCGCCGCCTACGCCGCCGGCGGTAAGCCGTCACTGGCGGGCCTGACCGTCGCCTACGCCGCCGCGCGCGCCGTCGGGTCGATCCCGCTGATGCCGGGCGGGCTGCTGGTCGTGGAGGCCGTCCTGGTCCCGGGTCTGGTCTCCAGCGGGATGGCGCTGCCCGCCGCGATCTCGGCGATGCTGATCTACCGCCTGGTCAGCTGGATCTTCATCTCAGCAATCGGCTGGGTGGTGTTCTTCTTCATGTTCCGCACCGAGGGCGCCCTGGACCCCGACGCGGTGGTCGACGAACTGGCCTGCGCTGATCCCGCCCGCGACGGTGGACCGGCCTGCGGCAACCCGGCCGACACGGCGCTGCAGGGTCCGGTGCCCCCACCGTGTCCCGCACCTGGGGACGACGTCCGTCCCTGACCGCACTGTGCTTGGATCCGAGCATGGCAGTTCCTACCAGCACCCGGCCCGCAGCTCTTGCGCTCGCCGGCGACATCGTCTGCGTCGTGGTGTTCTGCGCGCTCGGGCGCCGCAGCCACGCCGAGGGGTTGACCCTGGACGGTCTGGCCACCACTGCCTGGCCGTTCTTGTCCGGGACCCTGCTGGGCTGGTTGATCTCCCGCGGCTGGCGGGCCCCGACCGCGCTGGCCCCGACCGGCGTCACCGTGTGGATCGCCACCGTTGTGGTCGGAATGGTGTTGCGCAAGGCCAGCTCTCAAGGAGTGGCGGCGAGCTTCATCGTCGTCGCGTCGTTGGTGACTGCGCTGCTGCTGCTCGGCTGGCGCGCCACGGCCGCGGTGATCCGCAAGCGCGGTTAAGCCGGCCTCGTCCCCGCGGTGACGGGCGGCGGCGAGGTCGACACCGTCAGGATGGCCCGTAGACCGCCGAGCGGACCGTCGGACAGTTCGATGTCGCCACCGTGCAGGACGGCCTGCTGAGCGACCAACGCCAAGCCCAGACCCGATCCGCCGACCGCGGCGGTGCTGCCACGCGCGAAGCGGCCCAACACCTTTCGGTGCTCCTCGGCCGGTAGTCCGCGACCGTTGTCGTCGACGATGATGGTGAGCTGCTGCTCGTGACGGCGGGCGGTCAGCATGATGCGGGTGGCCGCGCCGTGGGTGACCGCGTTGCGGACCAGGTTGTCCACCGCCAGCCGCAGACCGGCCGGCCAGCCCCACACCGTGCCGGCCTCGTCGGCCTCCACGGCGATGGCGACCGCACCGGAGCGGTCGTTCTCCCGCGCCACCCGGTCGAGCATCTCGGCGACGTCGATCGGCTCGCGGTCCTCGGCGCGCGCCAGCTGCCCGGAGGCCAGCTGGCCCAGTGCGGTGATGATCGCCTCGACCCGTCGTTGTGCCCGGGACAGGTCGGCGACCACCTCGGCCCGCTCGTCGGGCGGCAGATCGTGGATGCGCAGGGTGTCGAGGTCGGCCCGCATCGCCGTCAGCGGGGTGCGCAGCTCGTGGGCGGCGTTGGCCGCGAAATCCTGGGCAGCCTGAAGCGAATTCGTGGTCGCCGCCTGGGCGTCGGCCAGCCGGCGCAGCATCTCGGCCATCGCTTCGGACAGATCCTCGGCCTCGCGGGCGCCACGCACCGGGTCCATCCGATCACTGCCGGTGCCCAGTCGTCTGGTCTGTTCGGTGAGTCGTCGCAGCGGCCGGATTGCGGCCCCGGCCAGCATCCATCCCAGACCCGCCGCCACCAATACCGCCAGCCCGCCGGCCATCGCGTACAGCGGGATCCGGGCACGGCTGAGCAGGATGCTGTCGGCGCGGATGCCGATGGAGACCAGGATGCCGCCGGCCTGCTCGACGGGCACGGTGCGCACCCGGTAGTCGACGCCGTTGACGGTGACTGTGCCGACACCGACCGGCAGTGCCGGCAACTGGAAGCCGCGCTGGAAGACGACCTGACCGGTGGACCGCGACCGCCCGGTGGTCAGGACGCCGTGGGCCGGATCCTGCAGCTGCTCGGGATACATGCTGGCGTCGACGATCGAGTCCAGGCGCCGATCCAGTTGTGCCTCGTCGTTATTGGCCAACACGATCGAGGTCAGCCCGGCCAGCAACGCCACAACGATGGCGGCCGCCAAGGCGGCGGCCAGGGCGACCCGGACGCGCAGGGACAGGCTCCGGCCCAGCCATTTCACGACCGGATCACGGCTCCGACCGTAAGACGTAGCCGATCCCGCGCACCGTGTGGATCACCCTCGGCACGCCCTCACGTTCCAGCTTGCGCCGCAGATAGCTGATGAACACGTCGGCGACGTTGGTGTCGACGTCGAAGTCGTAGCCCCACACCAGCTCGAGGAGTCGTTGGCGGGACAGCACCACACCGGAGTTCTCGGCCAGCACTGCCAGCAGATCGAATTCACGCTTGGTCAGCTCGACCCGGTCACCGTTGACGAACACCAGCCTGCGTGCGGTGTCGATGGTGAGCGGCCCGATGGTGACCGCGTCGGAACCCTCGTGGGAGTTCGCCGCCCGGCGCAGCAGCGCGTGCAGGCGCGCCACCAACTCACCCAGATCGAAGGGTTTGGTCAGATAATCGTCGGCGCCCGCTTCCAGCCCGGCGATCCGGTCATTGACGGTGTCGCGCGCCGACAGCACGCAGATCGGAATGTCGTTGCCCAGCGCGCGAAGCGCGGTCACCACAGCCACACCGTCGAGCTCGGGCATCTGGACGTCGAGGACGAGGGCGTCGTGGTTCTCGCCCGCCAACAGGCGCAACGCTTCCTTGCCGGTCGCCGCGACCCGGACGTCGAACCCCGAATGCCGCAATCCACGTGCGACCGAGGTCCGAACGTCCGGGTCGTCGTCGACCATCAGGACGGTGCGGCCGGCGCCTTCATGCGCGGGCTGCTGCCCTACCCGCACCGCGGATTAGGACTGCGGCAGGTCGGGGCTGCCGCCGCAGCGGTTCTTCAAGTCGACCAGCGGCTGCCGGATGCCCTGCAGTTCGGCCTTCACCGTCGGGTTGTAGTCCAGGTATTGCTTCACCTCGGCGCGGATGGTGTCGCGCGGGGCGCCCTCCAGACCAGTGAAGAACGCGTTGACGTCCGGGTGCGTGAACAGGTACACCGACGTCGAGGCGGACACACCCGCAGCCACACCGGCGAGGTCGGCGGCGGTGCAGTTCGGCGGCGGATCGGCGAGCGCGGTCGGGGCCGTGCCAACCAGGATCGCGCCGGCGACAGCGCCCGTGCCGATCGCTCCGACGACCGCGCGACGGGCAAGACGGGCATTAAGCAACATGCTCGGACTCCTTAGCGTTTGGGAGAAGCCAGGCCAGTAACCATTACTGACACCAGAAAGCTAAGCAGACTTGCTGCCGACTTTCGCGCCTTGAGCTTAACCAATCGTGAGAATGTTCCGAAGCAGCTGGTCAGGGCCGATCGCCGCGGCGAACCGACCGAGGACGATCAGCGGGTGCTGAACGTGGCCGGGCCGGGCAGCGGCCCGCTGCCCGACGGGGCCTGGTTACCGGCGACCGCCTGCACCGGCAGTGCCTGGTTGCCGGCGACCGCCTGCGCCGGCGGGCCGCCCGGCAGTGCGCCGGCCACGGTGCTGGGCAGGCTACCGGCCTGAGCCGACTGCAACATCCCGAGCAGCTGCGGCAGGCTGACCGGCAGTTTGCACTGGCCGGACAGGCCGGACAGCGGCTGCTGAATGGTCTGCAGATCCTTGCCGGCCTGCGGGTTGGCATCGAAATAACTCTTCAGCGCGACAACGGTCTGCGGGCCGGCCTGCTGCTGGGAAATGGCCGTCAGCGCCTGGTTGGTCTGCGGGTGCGTGTCCAGGTAGGTGCCGGTGTTGGTGGCGACGGTCCCGACGGTCTTTGCGATCTGGCTGGCCGCGCAGGGGTCCGGTGCGGCGGTGGCCGACGACGACGCCAGCGCGAGGACTGCTGCGCCCCCAACAGCGGTGACGGTGAGAGCGCCGCACAAGCCCCGGCGAGCACCTCGGATCGACACGGTGGGCCAGGGCATGGGGAGTCCTCCAGATTCGCTACTAGCCGGCCTGCGCACGCTGAGCGCCGCTGCGGCACGGCTGGGGTCCCCGACCCAGTAGATGGCCAGTGCACATCCTGCCATCCCGCGCCCCGCGGTTGCCACTCCAGCGTCGGTAACGAGCACCCCATCGGGGAGGTCTCAATCCAGCTAAGACCGTCGATAGCGACAGGTGAGCGCACAGCCGCCTGCGGTAGGCTCGCAGCCACGCAATTCGGGGAGAATGCGGGGAGATCGACATCCAGCAGTTCATGATGCGTCTGAGCAGCAACCTGCGCAGATACCGCTGGCTGGTGCTCTCCTGCTGGTTGCTGGCCCTCGTGCCGTCGGTGTACCTGGCCCTGACCCAGTCCAACCACCTCACCGGTGGCGGCTTCGACGTCGCCGGGTCCCAGTCGCTGCACGTGCAGTACCAGCTGGAGGATCACTTCCCCGAGCAGGGCGCGTCCCCGCTCGCGCTGGTGGCCGCGCCCCGCGCCGATGCGAGCTACGAGGATATGAACGCCGCCGTCGCCCAGTTGGAGCGGACGGCCAAGCAGGTGCCGAGCGTCGTGGTGGTACCCAACCCCGCTCAGCCGGCGCCCGCCCCCGACAAGCCCTACGTGGTGTCGCTGCGGCTGGACTTCAAGAACACCGGCGCCGTCGACGTCGCCAGGCAGTTGCGGCAAAAGATCGGCGTGCGCGGCGATCAGCCCGGCCAAATCGACAACGGCCGGGTGCGGCTCTACGTCATCGGCCAGGGCGCGCTCGGTGCGGCCGCCCAGACCAGCACCAAGCACGACATCGCCGAAGCCGAGCGCTGGAACCTTCCGATCGTCCTGATTGTCTTGCTCGCGGTGTTCGGCTCGCTGGCCGCTGCCGCGGTCCCGCTGGCGCTGGCGCTGTGCACCGTCGTGGTGACGATGGGCGTGATCTATCTGTTGTCCACCATCACGACCATGTCGGTGTTCGTGACGTCGACGGTGTCGATGTTCGGTATCGCGCTGGCCGTCGACTATTCGCTGTTCATCCTGATGCGGTTCCGGGAGGAACTGCGGGCCGGCCGCGACCCGCAACAGGCGGCCGACGCCGCGATGGCCACCTCCGGCCTAGCGGTGTTGCTGTCGGGTTTGACGGTGATCGCGTCCCTGACCGGCATCTATCTGATCGGCACCCCGGTGCTGCGCTCGATGGCCACCGGAGCGATCCTGGCGGTCGCCATAGCGGTGCTGACCTCGACGACGCTGACCCCGGCAGTGCTGGCCATCTTCGGGCGGCCGGTGGCCAAACGCTCGGCGCTGCTGCAGTGGTCCCGGCGCGGGGAGGCAACCCAGTCCCGGTTCTGGACCCGCTGGGTCGGGGAAGTGATGCGCAGGCCGTGGCTGTCGGCGCTGGGTGCGACGGCGGTCCTGTTGCTGATGGCCGCGCCCGCGTTCTCGATGGTGCTCGGCAACAGCATGCAGCGGCAGTTCCCGTCCTCCCACGAAATCCGCGGCGGGGTGGCCGCGGCGGCCGAGGCGCTGGGCCCCGGCGCGCTGGGCCCGGTGCGGGTGCTGGTCACGTTCCCCGGCGGGGGCGCCTCCGACCCGAAGAACGCCCCGGCGCTCGAGGCCATCGGCACCGAGATGTCCAAGGCACCCAACATCGTCTCGGTCTCCACGCCGGTGTTCTCCGACAACAACACCAGCGCC
Organism: Mycolicibacterium sp. CH28; assembly: GCF_004745805.1. Lineage (GTDB taxonomy): Bacteria > Actinomycetota > Actinomycetes > Mycobacteriales > Mycobacteriaceae > Mycobacterium. The sequence goes on from NZ_SRLQ01000002.1 coordinate 360,133, forward strand.
CTGATCTCGGCCGTGCTCTCGGTGGACCCCGAGGACTTCGGCGCACGCCACACCGTCGACTGGATGCGCGCCCAGCTGCCGAAGGTCCCGGCTGCCGCCGGCACCGAGGTCGACGTCGGTGGGCCCACCGCATTGATCAAGGACTTCGACGACCGGGTCTCGTCGACCCAGCCGCTGGTGTTCCTGTTTGTGTCGCTGATCGCGTTCGTGATGCTGCTGATCTCGGTGCGGTCGGTATTCCTCGCGCTCAAGGGCGTGCTGATGACGGTGCTGTCCGTCTCGGCCGCCTACGGCAGCCTGGTGATGGTCTTCCAATGGGGGTGGCTGGAAGACCTCGGCTTCGAGAAGATCACCTCGATCGACAGCACGATCCCGCCGCTGGTGCTGGCGATGACCTTCGGCTTGTCGATGGACTACGAGATCTTCCTGTTGACTCGAATCCGGGAGCGCTACCTGCAGGCCGGTGACACCCGCGATGCGGTGGCCTACGGCGTGGCCACCAGTGCGCGCACGATCACCAGCGCTGCGTTGATCATGATCGCGGTGTTCATCGGGTTCGCCTTCGCCGGTATGCCGCTGGTCGCCGAGCTGGGTGTGGCGTGCGCGGTGGCGATCGCGGTCGACGCGACGATCGTCCGGCTCGTCCTGGTGCCCGCGCTGATGGCGATGTTCGACCAGTGGAACTGGTGGCTGCCCGGGTGGCTGGCCCGCATCCTGCCGTCGGTCGACTTCGAGAAGCCGCTACCCAAGGTTGACCTCGGCGACCTCGTGGTGATCCCCGACGACATCTCGGCACTGGTACCGCCGACCGCGGATCTGCGGATGGTGGTCAAAGGTGCGGCCAGGCTGAAGAGCCTGGCCCCTGACGCGGTGAGCGTGGCCGACCCGCTGGCGTTCAGCGGCTGCCGCGATCTGACCGGGAAGGTCAGGGGCAGCGACGACGCCAGCGCGCAAGGACCGCAGCGGATCCCCGCGGGCGGCACCCAGACCATCGAGCGAAAGTTGATTCGGGCCTATCGCAGCGCCCGGGCGACGACGCCGCGGCCGATCCACCCGGTCACGATGTGGCGTGGTCGCATCTCGATCGCCCTCGATGCGTTGGAAGCCGAGGCCGGCACTGCGCAACCGACCGTAGAGCGGCGCAGCCCGGTGGAGACCACCAACGTGCAGCTGCCTACCGGCGACCGGCTGCAGATCCCGACCTGCGCCGAGACCGTGCGGCTGCAGGCCTACCTGATCATGTGCCGCAGTTCCCACGCCGACTACGCCGGGTTCGCCGACCTGGTCGATGTCGTGGATACCGAGGCCGCGGCGGTGGTGCTCGCCGGGATGGACCGGTATTACTGTTCTGGGCAACCTAAGCCACAATGGGTGACGACCCAGTTGGTGCGCCGGCTCGCCGATCCCAAACCCGCCGACGTCGACGACGCCAGGTGGGCCGGGCCGGAGGGGCAAGCCGACTGGGAAAGGGTCAGGCAGCGTTGCCTTTCGGTAGCGGTGGCGATCCTGGAGGAGGCGAGGTGACGTTGGCAGCGGACCCACGTCGCGACGCCGTACCCGAACCGGGCACTGACGCCTTGAGCGACGGCCGTCCCGTCGAGTTCTGGGCGACCGCCTCGATCCGTGCGGCACTGGAGACCGGCGATATCACCATCTGGCAGCGCATCGTCGTGGCCATCAAGCGCGATCCCTACGGCCGCACCGCACGACAGGTCGAGGAGGTGCTGGAGCACTCCCAGCCGTATGGCATCTCCAAAGCCCTCTCCGAGGTGTTGGTCCGGGCCCGCAATCACCTGGAGGCCAACGAACGCGCCGAGGCGGCGCGCCACGTGCGGCTGTTACTCGACCGGGCCGGCCTGGGCCAGCAGGAGTTCGCCTCCCGCATCGGGGTGGCACCGGCGGATCTGAGCACCTACCTCGACGGCACGGTGAGCCCGCCGGCCTCGCTGATGATCCGGATGCGCCGGCTCTCCGACCGGTTCGCCAAGATGCGCGCCCAACGCACGGCGGACGACTCCTGAGCGACGATGGCCGCTCCGGACTCGGCTGAGCTGACCCAGATCCTGCGCGACACCCGCGCGGTGGCGGTGGTCGGCGCATCGAACAACCCAGCCCGTCCCAGCTACGGGGTGTATCAGTATCTGGCCCGGTTCAGCGACTACGCGCTGTACCCGGTCAACCCCAATATCGGCGACATCGACGGAAATCCGGTCTACCCGAGCCTGGCCGATCTGCCCGTGGTCCCCGACATGGTCGACGTGTTCCGCCGCTACGAGGACCTGCCCGCCGTCCTCGACGAGACGCTGGCATTGGCCCCGCGTCCCCGCTACTTGTGGCTGCAACAAGGGCTGTGGCACGAGCAGGTCGCCGAGCGCGCCGAGGCCGCCGGTGTGCGGGTGGTGATGGACCGCTGCCTGAAGGTCGACTACGCCCGGCTCATCGGGCGTTGATCGGCGCGATGTCGAGCACCAGCCAGCGGCCGTCCTGCTTGGCCAGCCCGATCCGCAGCGCCAGCGTCGCGGTGCTCGGCGGCTGACCGGGCTCGGTCTGGGTGCCACGCAGCACCACGGCCACACTGGCCGCCGACGATCCCAGCGCCTCCAGCCCCGCCGAGATGGTCTGCGCCTGGGCGGAGATGTTCTTCTTGGCCAGATCCGAGGTGGCTTTCCCGAATTCGTTCTTGAACGCATCGGCGCGCTCGGGCGCCATGAACGACGCGGCCCGGTCGATGGACGAGGTCGGGTCGGCGGGGGTGAAGGTGGCGGTGGCCTCGGCCACCGCGGTGGCGATGCGAACCGCTTCGGCGGAGTCCCTGGTGAAGTCGCGGTCGGGCTGGGTCCACCTGGTGTAGCCGACGGCCACCGCAGCGATCAGCGCGGCGGTCGCCAACGCGACGACCGCCAGGCGCAGCCCGGGACCTTCGTCGTCGGTGCCCACCGTCACCGAATCACGGCGGTACAGAACGAAATTGACGATGACGCCTTCGACGACGAGCAGGCCCAGCATCGAGCACACCGACACCCACCACAGCGGCCAGCCCAGCACGGTGCCGATGGCCAGTAAGGCACCGATCGCCGCCAGCGGCGCGGCGATGTCGAATGCCAGGACCCGGGCCAGGTTCCTCATCGCAGCGACTCCAGCCGCGAAATCATCAGCTTGCCGTCGACGTCGGAGACACCGAGTCGCAGGTTCCAGCGCACGGTCGTGGGCTTGTTGCCGGCGTTCTCGCTGACCGAGGTGGCGATCACCAGTACGGAGTCGGTGCGCGCGGCCAGCTCCGGGGGCAGCGTCGCGGGCGCCGGGGGCCGCTGGCCGGACTGGGCGTCGAGGTCGTGGTGGACGGTCTCGAAGGCCACCGACTCGATGCGCCCGGTGGTGTGCGCCTGCAGCGTGCGGACCACTTCGCGGTAGGGCTTGATCGAGGCCTCGAAGTCGGAGTTGAGCTCGCCGACGGTCCCTTCGCGCAGCTTCTCCAGGCTGGCGTCGACGTTGTCGACGTTCATGTTGATCAGTACCCCGGTCCAGTCGGCCGCCGCCGCCATGACCCGGGTTTGATAGGCCCGTTCACCGGTGGAACTGCGGTGCGCCGACCAGATCAGCCCACCCATGACGACTGCGACCACCGCGACCAGACCGAGCACCGCAGAGGCGATGCCGTAGCCGGTGAAGACCCCGCGATGCGTCCCGTCCTGGGTTGGTTCCGCCTCGGGCATGCGTGCGAGGCTACCGGGCGGTCGCCAGGGGGCCGGCGGCCCACCGACCGGCGCATGGCCACTGACGGCCACGCGCGGCGCCCCGATCCGGGTCATAACTGGCCACTCGCCGTCCGAGACGACGGTCGTGAACCTCTGGTAAGGATGGTTGGGTGACGGTAGAAACTGTGCGTTCGGGCCTGGACCTCTCCCATGTCGAGGCTGACGTTCGTCCGCAAGACGACCTGTTCGGCCACGTCAACGGGCGGTGGCTGGCCGAGTACGCCATCCCGGCCGATCGGGCCACCGACGGCGCGTTCCGGACGTTGTACGACCGGGCCGAGGAGCAGGTCCGCGAGCTGATCACCCAGGCCGCCGCCGGGCAGGAGCGCAGCGCCCCGGGCGACGACAACGGTGAGTCGGGGACGGTCTCCGGCACCGACGCGCAGCGCATCGGTGACCTGTACGCCAGCTTCCTCGACGCCGAGGCCGTCGAGCGCCGTGGTGTGCAGCCGCTGCTCGACGAGCTGGCCCGGATCGACGGCGCGGTGGATCCGGACGCGCTGACCGCGGTGCTCGGTGCGCTGCAACGCACCGGTGTCGGCGGCGCCGTGGGGCTCTACATCGACACCGACTCGAAGAACTCGGCGCGCTACCTGGTGCACGTCACACAGTCGGGGCTGGGTCTGCCCGACGAGTCGTACTACCGCGACGAGCAGCACGCCTCAATCCTTGGCGCCTATCCGCAGCACATCGCCGCGATGTTCGCCCTGGTGCTGGGCGGGACCCCCGACGAGCATGCCGAGCGCGCGGGGCGGATCGTGGCGCTGGAGGCCAAGCTCGCCGCCGCGCACTGGGATGTCGTCAAGCGCCGCGACGCCGACCTGACCTACAACCTGCGTACGTTCGCCGACCTGCCGGCCGAGGCCCCCGGCTTCGACTGGGCGGGCTGGATCGACGCATTGGGCAGCTCACCGAAGGCTATGTCGGAACTGGTTGTCCGCCAGCCTGATTACCTGACCGCGTTCGCCGAGTTGTGGTCGGGTGCGGACTTCGCGGACTGGAAGGACTGGGCGCGCTGGCGGCTCATCCATGCCCGCGCCGCAGTGCTGACCACAGCGCTGGTCGAGGAGGACTTCGCTTTCTACGGCCGCACCCTGTCGGGTACCGAGCAGATCCGTGAGCGCTGGAAGCGCGCGGTGTCGCTGGTGGAAGGGCTGATGGGTGACGCGGTCGGGCGACTCTACGTGGAGCAGCACTTCCCGCCGGATGCCAAAGCCCGGATGGACGTGCTGGTGGACAACCTGCGCGAGGCCTACCGGGTCAGCATCAACGACCTGGAATGGATGACGCCGGCCACCCGCAAGCGGGCGCTGGCCAAGCTGGACAAGTTCACCGCCAAGATCGGCTACCCGAAGAACTGGCGGGACTACTCCGCGCTAGTGATCGACCGGGACGACCTGTACGGCAACGTTATTCGTGGCGCCGAGGTGGAGTTCGACCGGGAGGTCGCCAAGCTTGGCGGTCCGGTCGACCGGGACGAATGGTTCATGACGCCCCAGACGGTCAACGCCTACTACAACCCCGGGATGAACGAGATCGTGTTCCCCGCCGCCATCCTGCAGCCACCATTCTTCGATGCCGAGGCCGACGATGCCGCGAACTACGGCGGGATCGGCGCGGTGATCGGCCACGAAATCGGCCACGGCTTCGACGACCAGGGCGCCAAGTACGACGGCGACGGCAACCTCGTGGACTGGTGGACCGACCAGGATCGCACCGAATTCGGCTCCCGCACAAAGCAACTCATCGATCAGTATGAGGCGTTCGTACCGCGCGGGCTCGAACCATCGCACCACGTCAACGGGGCATTCACCGTCGGCGAGAACATCGGCGACCTGGGCGGGCTGTCCATCGCGCTGCTCGCCTACGAGCTGTCACTGAAGGGTCAGCCCGCTCCGGTGATCGACGGCCTGACCGGCGTACAGCGGGTGCTGTTCGGCTGGGCGCAGGTGTGGCGCACCAAATCCCGCGAGGCCGAGGCACTGCGGCGACTGGCAACCGACCCGCACTCGCCGCCGGAGTTCCGCTGCAACGGGGTGGTCCGCAACCTCGACGCGTTCTACGAGGCGTTCGAGGTCGGCGTGGACGACGCCCTGTACCTGGAGCCCGACCGTCGCGTGAGAATCTGGAACTGACGCGATGGAAGCCTGGGACGCCATCCGCGCTCGCCGCAATGTGCGCAGCTATACCTCGGCGCCGATCTCCGAGGCTGACCTCGATCGGATCCTCGAGGCCGGGTGGCGCTCCCCGTCGGCGCGCAACAACCAGCACTGGGATTTTGCGCTCGTCACCGATCATGCTGTGCTGCAGGATCTTTCGACGGTCTGGGTCGGCGCCGGCCACATCGCCTCAGCCCAGGCGGCGATCGCGCTCGTGATACCCGAGCCGCCCGACGAGCGATCGAAGCTGATGGATCAATACGACCTGGGCCAGGCGACGATGGCCATGGCGATCGCGGCCACCGACCTGGGCATCGGCAGCGGTCACTCGGCGGTCGGCGATCAGGACCGGGCCAGGGCGATCCTCGGCGTGCCCGGCGATCATCTGGTGGCCTACCTGCTGGGCCTGGGCTATCCCGCCGACCGCCCGCTGACGCCGATTCACAAGCCGAGCCGACGCCCGTTCACCGAGGTGGTCCACCGCGGCGGCTGGTAGGTCAGCCGCGGGCCGCCGACTCACGGTTGGCACCGTCGACGATCGATGCCAGCAGACCCGGCAGCGCCGCGTCGACTTCCTCAGCGCGCAGTCGTTGATGAATGAGCCCGCCGCTCACCACTCGTTCGATGATGCCGGCTTCCCGCAGGATCTTGAAATGGTGGGTGGCGGTGGACTTGTTGATGCCGTCATAGAGCGCACTGCACTGCTGCGGCACGCCGGCGTTGCGGAGCCGGCGAACCATCTCCAAGCGCACGGGATCCTGCAGCGCCGCCAGCACCTGGTGCACGGCGGCGACAGGATGGCAGTCCGGCTCTGCTTCGGCCACGATTGTGCCCTCCATCACTGAGGTTTGATGATCGTCAAACCTCAGCGTACTCTCGGCCTAGTTCGATCGTCGTCAAACTTACCGGGAGTCGCGATGGCGTGCCTGGACCAGGGACACCCCGTCCACGTCGACAGCCAGCGGTGGGCCTACCCACTGCTGCTGGTGCTATCGGGTGTCGCACTGGGCGTCTCCGGTCTGCCCGCTCCGCTCTACGGCATCTACGAAGCGAACTGGCACCTGTCCCCACTGGCCACCACGGTCGTGTTCGCGGTGTACGCGTTCGCCGCACTGGCCGCGGTGCTGGTATCGGGCCGGGTGTCCGACGTCGTGGGCCGCAAGCCGGTGCTGCTCGGCGCGCTGGTAGCGCTGATCGCCGGGTTGGGCATCTTCCTCGTGGCCGACAGCATCGAGATGCTGCTGCTGGCCCGTGCCATCCACGGCGCGGCGGTCGGTTCGATCGTGGTGGCCGGCGCCGCGGCGCTGCTGGACCTGCGGCCCCACCACGGCGTGCGCTCGGGCCAGCTCAGCGGGGTCAGCTTCAACATCGGCATGACGGTCGCGATCGTCGGCTCGTCACTGCTGGCCCAGTACGTCGCGCATCCGCTGCGCACCCCCTACGCGGTGGTCGCCGTGGTGTGCGCCGTCGTCGGCGTCGGCGTGCTCGCCCTGCGGGAGACCCATTCCGGCCGCACCGGCGGCAAGATCCGGATCAGCAAACCGGCTGTGCCCCCGGAGATCCGGGAGGACTTCTGGTTCGCCGCCCTGGGCGCGATGGCGTCGTGGTCGGTGCTGGGAGTGCTCCTGAGCCTGTATCCGTCGCTGGCCGCCCAACAGACCCACATGCACAACCTGGTGTTCGGCGGCGGGGTGGTCGGGGTGACGGCGTTCTCGGCCGCGATCGCACAGCTGGTCGCCACCCGGGTGCCGGCCCGCCGCTCGGCGGTGATCGGCGACGTGGGCATGGCTGTCTCCCTCCTGCTGACGGTGCCGGTCCTGCTGACCCACCGCTGGCCGTTGGTGTTCATCGCGGCGGCGCTGCTCGGCGCCACTTTTGGGCTCGGGTTCGGCGGCTCCCTGCGCCACCTGTCCGATGTGGTGCCAGCCAACCGTCGCGGCGAGACGATGTCGGCGTTCTACCTGCTGGCCTACACCGCGATGGCGCTGCCGACGGTCGCGGCGGGCTGGGCGGCCACCAAATGGCCGCTGGCCGAAGTCTTTCCGTGGTTCGCCGTCATCGTCGCGGCGGCCTGCCTGGCTGCGGCCACGGTGGGTGTGGTCAGTCTGCGGCGACGCTAGCCGGCACCACGCTAGCCGGCCAAGCCACTCGAACGGCTAGCTACCAGTCGAACCGGGGGTCCCAATCTGGGCAGCCAGCCACGGAAGGGCATCGGAGAATCCGCGCTCGGCGAACTGCCAGGTGTGGTAGCTGATGATGCGGTGTACCGAGCAGGAGATCCCGACGGTCTTGGCGGTCGCGCACAGGTCGTCGGCCGCACCGGCCTCATCGGAGTCACGGAACTCGTCGTGGCCACCGAATCCCATCGGCGCATCGGACTGCGGTCGGTGCCCGGAGCCGTAGGGTGAGGTCCCGTTGGCGGGCTTGACGGTGTCCTCAAACCACCCGGAGACGCCCTGATACGGGCCGTGCCGGAGCATCGCGCTGCGCGGGTCGAACTGGTCCCAGGCCGCCGCGTCGCCACCGTAGAGCCGGCTGATCGTCTGCTCCTTGGTGCCGGCCGTGGGCCCATGGTCGCCTGCGATGTCCTCGAACGTGCTGAACAGCTCCGGGTGCATGACGGTCAGGTCGATCGCGCAGGTGCCGCCCATCGACCAGCCGACCACCGCCCAGTTGGCCGCCTGGTCGGAAGCGCCGAAGTTCTTGACGACGTAGGGCCGCACGTCTTTGGTCAGATGATCGGCGGCGTTTCCGCGCGGCCCATTGACGCATTCGGTGTCGTTGTTGAAGCTGCCGCCGGAGTCGACGAAGGCGAAGATCGGGGCCTGCCCACCATGGCTTTTCGCATACCCGTCGATGATCGGCATCGCGTTTCCGGTGCGTATCCAGTCTGCGGGAGTGTTGAATTCGCCGGCGACCATCATGATGACCGGTAGCCGCGGCGGGGTTTCCCCGGCGAACCAGGCCGGTGGTAGGTACACGTACTCACTGCGGTGCTTGAATCCGCTTGCATCCGAACCTATGTCGACCTCGACCAGCTTCCCGCTCGTCTGCACGGTGTTACGCAGGGCGGGCAGGTCGGCGGCGTCCACCTGGTTCGGCAGCGGCCCAGCCGTCAGGGCGCCCCACGCGGTCTGCAAGCTCGGGTAGTAGCCCACCCACTGATTGAGGGCGACCAACGCGGCGAGCAACGTCAACGGAATCGTGACGACCGACAATCCGCGCCGCCACCACGGACTGCCCCGCCAGCCGAACACGGCCACCGCGACGCCGGCCGCGAAAAGGCCAACCCAGATCCACAATCCGAACGGGGCCGGGTCCGAGGCCAGGCCTTCGGAGTCGACATAGGTGTGCGCCGTGAGCGCAGCCAGCACGCCGACGGTCACGCTGACCGGAAACCACAGCAGCCACCAGCGGCTGGTTCGCCTAGCGACCACCGCAAGCACGGCCACCGCGGCAACGATCTCGATGGTCAGCGGCAGCCAGCCACCGAGTAGCGAAATCCCGTGTGCGTACTGATGGAAGTCGGGTGCCGGCAGCTGCGGCAGTGGTGTCGGTTCGACCGGCGACGGTGCAGGCGACGGAGTGGGCGGCACGTGCCCCATTGTGGAGGCCGTTGCTGTGCCTAACCTTTGAGCCGCGCCGGCGCGGCCTCACCCGCCCGCTACGACAGCTGCCACTGCCAGTCGTCAGCGCCGTCGGGCTTGTTGTACGTGCCGACGGAGTTCTTCACGATGATGGGGTCACCGCTGCCGAAGTTGTCGTAGAACCACTGCGCATTCGCCTGGCTGAGGTTGATGCAGCCGTGGCTGACATTGCGCTTGCCCTGGTCTCCCACCGACCAGGGCGCGCTGTGCACGAAGTTGCCTTGGTTGTCGATCCGCACAGCGAGCTTCACGTGGACCTTGTAGCCGTCCGCCGATGTGCTCGGCACGCCGTAGGTGGCCGAGTCCATGATGATGTCGGGGAACTTCTCCAGCACGTAATAGGTGCCGTTCGCGGTGTCGTGACCCGGCTTGCCCATCGACATCGGGAAGGTCTGCTCCAGCTTGCCGTTGCGGGTGATCGTCATCTGGTGGGTGGCGTTGTCGGCGGTGGCCACGATCGCGTCTCCGACGCGGAAGCTGGACTTGGCGCCGCTGGCGTCGATGTTGACGACGGTGCCGGCCGGCCAGAAGCTGTAGGGCCGCCACCGCACCTGGGTATCGGTCAACCAGTAGAACGCGCCGGGAACGGGCGGCACCGACGATATGTGGATCGCCGACTCGGCCAACGGGCGGTTGGCGATCGGCCGGGCGAAGTTGATGATGATCGGCTTGGCCACCCCGACCATCGCACCGTTGACTGGGTTGAACGACGGCGGGGCGAAGACCGGGTCACCGGTGTAGGGCAGCGGGTTCTGGCCCTTGACGGGGCCGGCAGCAGCCGCCGCCGCCTGCTGGGCCGCCAACGGATCGATCGGGGCGGGCGCAGCACCGGGATCGGGCACCGGTGCCGGCAGAGCCGGGTCGGGTGCCGGAACGCCTAACGGATCCGGGGCAGGAGCGTCCGGGGCCTGCGCATCGACGGCTGCAGGGTCGACGGGCGCCTGGCCCGGATCGGCTAGCGCCGACCCACTGCCGAGACCGAGTCCGGCGACCACCCCGACCACACATAACGTGGCCGCAAGAGCACCCTTCAACCGCAGTGCCATAACCAAACTCCCTCGATACCGACTCGAACCCAGTGTGGCACAGCACGCTGAGTGGACCGCTGGACCGAGTTCGGCGGCGAACCCGACGGCCGGCGCCGTCAACGCCCTGACCTGTGCACATCGTCGGCGGGCCCTCGGCAAACGTTACTTTTCGCTGGTAGTGGGGGCGAGTGCGAACAGCCCACGGCTGCCCACCACGCACACCAGCACGCTCAGCATCAGCAGCGCCGACGCGGCGATCATGGCCGGCACTCCAGCCCGCTGATAGAGCAGTCCACCGGTCAGCGAGCCGGCCATGATGCCGACCTGGAACGCGGCCACGTACAGCCCCGAGGCCCCATCGGGGTCGTGCGGGGCGTGCCGCATCGCGGCGGCCTGCAGCATCGGCGGCATCGCGGTGGCCGTCGCACCCCAGAGCACGATCGCTGCCACCCCGGCCAGCACCGTCGCGACGGTGTGCTGCCCGCCGGCCCCCAACGCCGCCAGAACCGTGAAGGCCAGGGTCGATCCGGTCAGGCAGCAGACCACAGCCGCCTTCGGCCGGCGGTCCCCCGGCCTGGCCAGCACGGCCATGGTGGCCAACCCGGCCACGCCGTAGGCGGCGAGCAGCCACGCCAGGTGTGGCCCGCGCACCCCGACGACGTCTCGAATGATCACCACGATGAACGTGTAGGAGATGAAATGACCGGTGACCCCCACCAATGTCAGCACGCTGAGCGTGACCAGCCGGCCGTTGCGGTGGTGTCGGACCCGGCCGGCCCGGGGCCCGTTCAGCCCGGCCACCATCTCCATGGCCGGCAGCGTGAGCCGGGCGGCCAGCAGCACCACCAGCGAGGCAATGGTGATCGCGCCGACCGCCCACCGCCATCCCCACAGCTCGCTCATCGCCGCCGTCAGGGGGCTGCCGACGACCAGGGCCAGACCGGTGCCGACGTAGACGGCCATAGTCGCGCGCCCGGCATGGCTCGGCGGTACCAGGCGCGCGCCGATCGGGGCGATCACCGACCACATGAGTCCGTGGGTGAGTGCGCAGAGCACGCGGCCGAAAGCCAGTACCGCGAAGGTCGGCGCCAACGCCGAGATCAGCTGCGATACCGATAGGCAGGCCAGCGTGCACAACAGGGTGCGCCGCCGGGGCCAGGTTGCGGTCCAGCGCAACAGCGGCATCGTCGCCACGGCCGCCACCAGGGCGTAGCTGGCCAGCAGGATCCCAACCATCGCCTCGCTGACGCGAAGGTCGCGCGCGATGGCCGGCAACGCCCCGACCGGCATGATCTCGGCGGTGACGTAGGTGAACGCCGCGGCGGCCAGCACTCCCAGTGCCAGTGCGACCTTCGGTGTCCACGGTCCGGTACGCACGGGCGGCGACGAGTCGATCATGAGAGGCGTTCTCCAGGGCCGACCCGTGAACTCGGCGCTGGGGGCACGCCATCACGGTATCGGCTGCGGCACCCAAACCAGCCGAGGTCGCTCGGCGTTGCACGCCGCGATGCTTCAGCGGTTCAGCAGGAAGTGCCGATCAGGATCGCACCAGCCGGGCAATCGCGGCTGTGGCCTCGGCGAGCTTCTTGTCGGCCTCCTCGCCGCCCTCGGCCACGGCGTGGCTCACGCAGTGGTTGAGGTGCTCTTCGAGCAGGCCGAGGGCCACCGACTGCAATGCACTGCTGGCGGCGCTGATCTGGGTCAGCACGTCGATGCAGTACTTGTCCTCGTCGATCATCTTGCCGATGCCGCGGACCTGCCCTTCGATCCGGCGAAGCCGCTTGCCGTAATTGTCCTTGCGCGCCGAATATCCATGTGCGCCAGTCATTTATCCTCCAAGCATCTGCTTCATCTGATCGATCTCGGCCTGCTGCGCCGTGACGATGCTCTTGGCCAGCGTCGTCATGTCGGCGCTGGTGCCGTTGGCGATCTCGGCCTTGGCCATCTCGATGGCCCCCTGGTGGTGGCCGATCATCGACTGCAGCCACAGTGTGTCGAATCCGGCGCCCTTGAGCGACCCCAACTTGGCCATCGTCGCGTCGTCGACCATGCCCTGCATCCCCATCCCGCCGTGGTCCGCTGCCGCGTGGGGGTCGACGTCCCATTGCAGCAGCAGTGCCTTCATGGTGTTGATCTCCGGCTGCTGCTCGGCGGCGATGGTGGACGCCAGCTTGGTCACCGCGGGATCGGTCGAGCGTTGCGGCACCATCGCGGCCAGCTCGAGGGCCTGCTGGTGGTGGGGGATCATCATCTGGGCGAACATGACGTCGTCGGCATTGTGCGCGGCCACCGCTTCGGTGCTGGTCGTGGCCGGTGCGGTGCGCTCGGCGTGGTCCTCGGACCGGCTGCAGGACGCGATCACGAGGGCGGTGGCCAGGGCGGTGGCGGCCGCGACGATGCGGCGGCTGGTGGACGTCATCCTCACACCGTACCGGAATACCCCTTGGGGGTATCAGAAGTGATTTGGTCACCACCCGCCACCACGGCATACTTGACCGGGTGAGCGAAACGCCCGATCTCAAGCCCCGCAGTCGCGACGTCACCGACGGTCTGGAGAAGACCGCCGCCCGCGGGATGCTCCGCGCGGTAGGCATGGGTGACGAGGACTTCGCCAAACCGCAGATCGGGGTGGCCTCGTCGTGGAACGAGATCACACCGTGCAACCTGTCCCTGCAACGGCTGGCCCAGGCCGTCAAGGAGGGCGTCTTCGAGGCCGGTGGCTATCCGCTCGAGTTCGGCACCATCTCGGTGTCCGACGGCATCTCGATGGGCCACGAGGGCATGCACTTCTCGCTGGTGTCGCGCGAGGTCATCGCCGATAGCGTCGAGACGGTCATGATGGCCGAACGCCTCGACGGTTCGGTGCTGCTGGCCGGCTGCGACAAGTCGCTGCCCGGCATGTTGATGGCCGCCGCGCGGCTCGATCTGGCCGCGGTGTTCCTCTATGCGGGCTCGATCCTGCCCGGGCGGGCCACGCTGTCCGACGGCACCGAGATGGACGTCACGATCATCGACGCGTTCGAAGCGGTCGGCGCCTGCTCGCGCGGGCTGATGTCACGCGCGGACGTCGACGCCATCGAGCGCGCGATCTGTCCGGGCGAGGGTGCCTGCGGCGGCATGTACACCGCCAACACGATGGCCAGCGCCGCCGAGGCGTTGGGCATGTCACTGCCCGGCAGTGCCGCCCCGCCGGCCACCGACCGGCGCCGCGACGGGTTCGCCCGGCGCAGCGGTCAGGCCGTTGTCGAGTTGTTGCGCCGCGGGATCACCGCCCGCGACATCCTGACCAAGGAAGCCTTCGAGAATGCGATCGCGGTGGTGATGGCCTTCGGTGGGTCCACCAACGCGGTGCTGCACCTGCTGGCGATCGCCCGCGAGGCGGATGTCGAGCTGACCCTGGCGGACTTCACCCGCGTCGGCGCCAAGGTGCCGCACCTGGCCGACGTGAAGCCGTTCGGCAAGCACGTCATGTTCGACGTCGACCACATCGGCGGCGTGCCGGTGATCATGAAGGCCCTGCTCGATGCCGGGCTGATGCACGGCGACGTGATGACGGTGACCGGACAGACGATGGCCGAGAACCTCGCCCACATCGCGCCGCCGGATCCCGATGGCAAGGTGCTACGCGCGCTGGACAACCCGATCCACCCGACCGGCGGCATCACGATCCTGCACGGCTCACTGGCGCCCGAAGGTGCGGTGGTGAAATCCGCCGGCTTCGACTCCAGTGTGTTCGAGGGCACCGCAAGGGTTTTCGACGGGGAGCGGGCCGCGATGAACGCCCTCGAGGACGGCACGATCACCGCCGGTGACGTGGTGGTGATCCGCTACGAGGGTCCCAAGGGCGGCCCCGGTATGCGCGAGATGCTGGCGATCACCGGCGCGATCAAGGGCGCCGGCTTGGGCAAGGACGTGCTGCTGCTGACTGACGGCCGGTTCTCCGGCGGCACCACCGGCCTGTGCGTGGGGCACGTGGCGCCCGAGGCAGTGGACGCCGGCCCGATCGCCTTCGTCAAGGACGGCGACCCGATCCGGCTCGACATGGCCAACTCGACCCTGGACGTCCTGGTGGATCCCGCCGAATTCGACGCTCGCCGAGCGGGTTTCGCTCCCCCGCCGCCGCGCTACACCACCGGCGTACTGGCCAAGTACCGCAAACTGGTCGGGTCGGCCGCGAACGGCGCTGTCTGCGGCTAGCGGGTTGGCCCCGGCCGGTGGCCGCCTACCGGGCTAGGCCGCGCCGGCGCCGGCGGATCGCTTCGATCCGCCAACGCCACCCTTGTGGGTGGATCCGGTGCTCGCCGAGGAGCTACTCGAGCTGGAGCCCGACTGGCCGGTCGCTGCGGCCGGCTTCGCGTTGCCAGCCGACGTTTTGACCGTCGGCTTGACGGTCCCGGTTCCGGTCGAGGCGGATCCGGTCGACGGCGCGGTCGCTGCTTTCGCGGGCGAACCCGACGTCGAAACTCCGGACAACGCTGTGGAACTCACCGTGTCAACCGAGGGAGTGCTCGCCGGTGCGACCGCCGGAGCGCTCGCGCCGCCGGCAGGCGCCGGCGGGTAGGTGATCTTCAGATGGTTGCCATCCACCGTGAGCACCGGCGCCGTATTGCCGAATCGCAGAATCGGGAACGAGTCCTGGAACCCGACGACCAAAGCACGGAGCACGTCGCCGGGCACCTGCGCCCACTCCGCCGGCGTCAGCGGCGCCTTGGACAGGAACGGCGTTGGCGTGCCGAACTGATCGAAGGTCCGGTTGTAGGTGCCACCGTTGACAGGAGTCAGTACATCGGTATAGCCGGTGTTGACCAGGATCGTCAGGGCGGGCTGCAACGCGTCGGCGAGCGGGGTACCCAGGTTCAGCGGATGACCGAGCGCCTTGGAGACGGCGTTGATCAGGCGTGCCGGCAGACGCAGGGGCTCCAGCAACGGCAGATCGCTGGGCGCCAGAGTGCTGTAGGTGGTACTCGTCGACCCCAACGTCGCCAGCAGGCCGAGGGCCGTCACGATGTCCGTCTCCGACGCTCCCCCGAGCTTCACGCCGCCGAGCAAGTGCGTCGGCAGAACAGTCGCCAGCAGGCTGTTGGTGAGTGAGAACGGGTTCAACGTCTCCGGCAAATCGGACAACGCGTTGTACTCCAGCCCGATATTCACCACCGCCGAATCCAGCGTCACGATGCCGCCGCTGCCCTTGGTCGCCGGCGTTGAACTCGTCACGCTCGTACCGACGGGATTGACCGGGTTGATACCGAACAGGGTCAAGATCGGGGCGAAGCGCGTATAGAGCCCACCATTGGGTGTCAGTGGGCTGTTGAGCAGGAGAAGAGCCAGGGTGGTCAGGTTGGTGCCCGGCCTGCAGAAGGTGCCCTGGGAAGAGCACTGCGCCCCGGTCAGTGTGTTGGTCAGCCCCGGACCAACGAGAGGGGTGTATCCGGGCAACGTGTTTCCGCCTGCGCTCGACAGCAGGGCCTGATACGCGTCGTTCGTTCCGATGGTGGCAAACCCTGACCCCGCGAGGAGTGCTGTCCCGACGATTCCGCCCGGTTGGCGTCGGAAACTGTTGCTCAGGATGTTCCACCCGCCGAACGGGTAGGCGTTGATCTGGTCGGCCAGGTTCACCGGGTCGGAGTCGGTGTAGGCGAAGTTGATCGTGAGGGTGTCGATCAAGGGCGGCGCCACACTGCCGAAGGCCACCGAGTCCACCCCAGCGGCCTGCAAGAGCCGGAACGCCGGGCCAGTGGTGACCCCGTTGAGCGTGACATCGGCAGCGCTGGCCGACGGCACCATGGCCGGCGCGGTCATTCCCAAGGCCATCGCGGTCGCGGTTGCGGTCACCGCAGCGAGTCGCGCGACCTTCCCGCCGCGACGCGTTGGGATCTCCCGGGTATTGCGAGTGACCGTTGCAGTTCCCATGTCCCCAACCCCCCAAGATGCAGTTCCTCAGCTTCTACTCAGGAAGATAGCCCCTCAGGTTGACAGTGGCGGCAATATGGCGAGCGGCCGTGCTGAGAGAATTCTCCTATCTCCAGCCCAGCTGGTCGTAAATCGCCGGCAGGAATGCGGCCAGATGGTTCATCTCCTGCGCGCAGTGCACCAGCAGATCCCGGGGTTGCGGCAGCTGGTGGGCGGCGATCGGCCGAATCACCGAGTCGGCCAGCCGATTGCCCCTGCGCACACCGATGAACGGCCCACCCATCCAGAACCGCGACCGCATCTCCGCGCCGTCGGCGGTCGCCCGAACGTGGTGGACGAACCAGCCGATGTCCACCGGCAACTCGCTGGAGCCCAGCCGCGCGCACACCGCGACGTCCTCGCCCAGCCGGGCCGCGTCCAGCCCCAGTGCCGATGGCTCGAGGAACTGGATGGCGGCCTTGGCGTAGGAGGAGCCCAGATACTCCTCGATGATCGAGGTCCGCCCGACGTAGTGGCCGTCGGGTCCGTCGTCGCCCCAGTGCGCCGAGGCGTGGGCGCGCGGATGCCATAACTTGTAGCGGCGGGAGTCGCTGCCGTGCCAGCCGAACCACCAGTCCCACATCGCCGGCGTCACACCGGGCATGTCGGTGCGGACCGCGACGTGGAACCCGCCGCCGCGCAACGTGCCGTAGCCGTTCTCGGTCTGCTGATATCCGTCATCGAGAATCGATGCGGCGCAATCTAATCCGAGTAGCGTCTGGTCGGCCTGCGGCCCATGTTCGAGCGCGACGACGACATGGCGGGGCAGTGGCGCCATCTGCGGGTCGAAGTAGTTGCCCCACGGGGTGTCGGCGTCGCCGGCCCGGTAACCCAGGTAAGTGTCGGCCATCAGACCCGGCCCATCCAGCTGTGGAAGCGGCCATCCGGGTCGTACTCGGCGCGCACCCGGTCGAGCTTGGCCATGGCATCGTCGGTGGCGAACTTCGCCGGCCGCTTACCCAGATTCTCGTCGGCCAGCTGAATTCCGGTGGCCAGCGGTGCCATGGCGGCCATGTTGGAACGTGGCCAGTCGCCGTACTTCTCGTCGTCTGCGGGATCCATCCAGCCGGCATAGAGCGCCAGATAGATCTCGCTTTCCAGGCTGTAGGCCATGTCCTGGCGCTGCGGTGACGGCCCCCAGTTCAGCCACAGGAAATGCGACGGGTGTGGTGGCAGGGTGTCCAGGATTTGGTGGATACCCGGCATCAGCTCGGCTGCCGAGGCGTTGGTCCACATGTTGTCGGCGGTGTACCGGTGATCAGCGAGGTAGTTGCTCATCACCGCGGTATACCAATCGGGCAGGCCCATCGGCGCATACGGAAAGGCAACCAGTGCCTTGTCGACGACCGGGCACCGGTCGAGGATGCCGAAGGCCTCCTTGGCCTCCTCCTCGGTATCGGCGAACGCCGGGGAGGCCATCACGATGGCCGGCCGGTCGATACCTGCGTTGGGCACGCTGCTCGTGGCGACGATCTGCAACTCAACCCGGCGGTCCACCTCGGCGGAGATATCGCGGGCCCAGGTGAAGATGTCGTCGGCGAGCTCGATGGGGTAGGCGTAGAAGCTGCTGCCCAGCACGGCGGGCTTCTTGTAGAGCCTGAGGTGGAACGCGGTGACCACGGCGAAGAAGCCCGGGCCGGAACCGCGGGCCGCCCAGTACAGATCCGGATGGTTGTCGGCGTCGATGTAGATCGCCTCACCATCGGCGGTCACCACGTCCAGACCGATCACACTCTCGCAGGCGGGCCCGACGACCCGGCTGTTCCAGCCGTAACCTCCCTGCAAGAGATATCCGCCGATGCACACGCCCTTGCAGTGGCCGGCAGGGAAGAACAATCCCGCCGCATCGAGCTCGGCGGCCAGCACGCTGCCGCCCTTGCCGGGTCCGGCGACCGCGGTCATCGCGTCGGCGTCAATGGCGGTCTGGTCCACCCGGCTCATGTCGAGCAGCACCGCGCCGTCCCGCAGGTGGCTGGCCGCCCAGCTGTGCCCGCCGGACTTGATGCTGACCTGCTTGTTGCTGGCCTTGGCGTAACGCACGGCAGCGACCACATCGTCGACGTCAACGGCCTGGACGATGGCGTCCGGATAGCGATCGGGCACGCGCTGGTTCCACACCGTGGCGCGGCGCGCATCCTCGTACCCGTCGTCGCCGCGGAAGAAATGGCGACCCTCCGGAAGTGACCCCACCTCAGCCTCCTATGATTCACAATGCGGACCGCAGTGATTCGTAATGCGGCACATTACCGCGGAGGGCATCGGATAGGAAGGGACGACGAGATGGCGGATCCGACAATTTCCGTTGCGGGCGAGACCCGGGGGCCCGGTAGCCGCGACGATGGCATCCAGGTCCTGCGCCGGGCCGCCGCCGCGCTCGACGAGATCGCCACCGCACCCGGCCAGCTGCGACTGGTCGACCTGCACAGCAGGCTGGGGTTGGCCAAGTCGACGACCCGGCGGCTGCTGGTCGGGCTGACCGAGATCGGATTTGCCGCCGTCGATGACGACGGTCGCATCGTCCTCGGTGACCGGTTGCTCAGCCTGGCCAGCGCCAACGCCACCCAGATCGCCTCGACGTTCCGCCCGACGCTGGAACGGGTCGCCGAGGCCACCGGGGAAACCGTCGACCTCTCCGTCTACCGGGGCGGCCAGATGCTGTTCATCGACCAGATCGAGTCGCCGCACCGGCTGCGTGCCGTCTCCGCGGTCGGCGGCCGGTTCACCCTGCACGACACCGCCAACGGCAAGGCAGCCCTGCAGTTGCTCGACGACGCCGACCTCGACGCGGCACTGGCGCCGTTGGATTCGGCCGCGGCCGAGCGGGTGCGCGCGGAGATCGGCGAGATCCGCACCAGCCGTGTCGCTTTCGACCTCGACGAGCACACCGAGGGGATCTCGGCAGCAGGCGTGGCCGGGCGGGCGGCCGGCGGCAACATCGTCGCGATCTCGGTACCCGCGCCCACCGATCGCTTCAACGCCCACCGCGACCGCATCGTCACCGCGTTGCGGCTGGCATTGGAGTCGGCGGCCTGGCAGGGCTGAAGAAGATCTGACCATCCGGTTGGTTGGGCTTGCCACCGGACCGAGGGTGGGAGCACAGTGGCTAACGTGAGCCGCACCGCATTGCGTATCTGCCCGATCTGCGAGGCCACCTGCGGGCTGGTCCTGACCATCGATGACACGGAGCGGGTCAGCTCGGCCCGCGGCGACCGGGACGACGTGTTCAGTCACGGTTTCATCTGCCCGAAGGGGGCGAGTTTCCCCGAGCTGGACAACGATCCCGACCGCCTGCAGAACCCGCTGGTTCGCCGCGGCGGCGAGCTGGTCGAGGTGTCGTGGGACGAGGCGTTCGCCGCCGCCGCCGAAGGACTGCAGCGGGTCATCGCCGACACCGGCAGCTCCACGGTGGCGATGTATCTGGGCAATCCCAACGCGCACACCATCGCCGGGTCGCTCTACGCCCCGGCCGTCCTCAAGTCGCTGGGCACCCGCCAGGTGTTCTCGGCCAGCACGCTGGATCAGATGCCCAAGCACGTGGCTTGCGGATACCTCTACGGCAACCCCGTGGCATTCACGGTTCCCGACCTGGACCGCACTGACTATCTGGTTATCATCGGCGGAAATCCGTTGGTATCCAACGGTTCTCTGGCCACCGCTGCCGACTTCGGCGGCAAACTCAAGGCGCTGCGTCGCCGCGGCGGTCGCCTGGTGGTCATCGACCCGACCCGGACCCGTACCGCCGATCTGGCCGACCGGCACATCGCGCCGCGACCGGGCACCGATGCCGCACTGCTGTTCGCGATCGTGCACGTGCTCTTCGACGAGGACTTGGTCGATCTCGGCCGCCTGGCGGACTACGTCAGCGGAGTGGCCCAGGTCCGCGCGGTCGCAGCGGATTTCCCGCCGGAGGCGGTCGCCGAGCACTGTGGTGTCGATGCCGACGACATCCGAACGCTGGCCCGCGAGATCGCCGCTGCGCCCAGCGCGGCGGTCTACGGCCGCATCGGCACCTCCACCGTCGGGTTCGGCACTCTCACCAGCTGGCTGGTCGACGTCGTGAACATCTTGACCGGCAATCTGGACCGAGCCGGCGGGGTGATGTTCACCAGCTCGCCGATCGGCGCCGCTCCGCGCCCCGCGCGACCCGGCCGGGGCTTCGCCACCGGCCGGTGGCAGAGCCGGGTCTCCCAGCACCCCGAGGTGCTCGCCGAGATGCCGACGGTCGCGCTGGCTGAAGAGATCGAGACCCCCGGCGACGGCCAGGTCAAGGCCCTGATCACGATCGCGGGCAATCCGGTGCTCTCGGCCCCGGACGGTGCCCGGCTCAGCGAGGCCCTCGACCGTCTCGACTTCATGGTGTCGGTCGACCCGTACCTCAACGAGACCACCCGGCACGCCAACGTGGTCCTGCCGCCGCCCCCGCCGTCGCGCGCGGCGCACTTCGACGTCGCGCTCAGCGCCGCGATGGTGCGTAACAACGCCCGGTACTCACCGCCGGTGCTGCCGCTGCCCGAAGGCCGGCCCGACGAGTGCGAGATCCTGGCGCGGCTGGCGCTGATCGTGCTGGGGATGGGACCCGACGCCGACCCGAAACTCGTCGACGATCAGGTGATCGCCACGACGCTGGGCAAGGAGGTCGCCGATCCGCACTCGCCGGTGTCGGGCCGGACCGTCGAGGAACTGACCGCCATGCTGCCCGACGGTCCGGGATACGAGCGTCGGCTGGACATGATGCTGCGGCTGGGCCCGTTCGGTGATGGCTTCGGCGTCAAGCCGGAAGGACTGACCCTGCAGCGGCTCAAGGACACCCCACACGGTGTCGACCTCGGGGCGCTCACGCCGCGAATCCCTGAGGTGATCCGAACCCCATCGGGGACAGTCGAATTGGCTCCGGACCCGATCCTGGCCGACATCCCCCGACTGCTGGCGTCGCTGTCCGGCGAATCGGGTTTCCTGCTGATCGGCCGGCGCCATCTGCGGTCGAACAACAGTTGGATGCACAACCTGCCGGCACTGTCGGGCGGCACCAACCGGTGCACGCTGCAGATCCACCCCGACGACGCCGCCCGGCTGGGCCTGGACGAGCTGGCCCTGGTCACCGGCCCGGGCGGGAAACTCGAAGTGCCGGTGGAGATCACCGACACGATCCGTCCGGGTGTGGTGTCACTGCCGCACGGGTGGGGGCACAGCGAGCCAGGAACCCGGCTGCGGGTGGCTGCGCGCGAACCCGGGGTGAACGTCAACAACCTCAACGACGGCACGCTGCTGGATCCGCTGTCCGGGACGGCGGTGCTCTCCGCACTTCCCGTCGAGGTGGCCCCGGCCGGCTGAGGGTCCAGAGGTCAGTAGAGGACGCGCCGGACGTTATCTTCGCTGTAGCGCTCCTCGAGCTGGGCGTCGGTCCAGTCCGTTCGCAACGCCTTGGCCATCTGGGCCACGCTGGGCAACGCGGTCGGATTCCAGGTCTCGGGTTTCCAGGCGTCAGACCTCAAAAATGCCTTGGCACAGTGGAAGAACACCTCCTCGACGTCGATTTCCAAGGCCAGCAGCGGTCGCTTGCCCTGCACGATCATCGTGTCGAAGTAGTCGGCGTCGGCGAGGATGCGGGCCCGGCCGTTGATCCGCAGCGTGTCGCCACGACCCGGGATGAGAAACAGGGTCCCGACCTGAGGACGCTGCAGCACATTGAGGTAGCCGTCGACGCGCCTGTTGCCGGGCCGCTCGGGGATCGCGATCGTGCGATCGTCGATGACGTGGACGAATCCGGGCGGGTCACCCTTGGGCGAAACATCCACGCGCCCTTGCTCGTCCGTCGTCGCGACGAAGGCCAACGGCGAATGAGCCAGCCAGTCGCGCTGTACGGGTGAGAGCCGGTCCTTCACCTTGTTGGCGACGTACGTATCGGGCTCGCCGACGACCGCCCGCAGGTCGGCGACGGTGGTGATTTCACGGCGCATCGCTCTAGTGTCCCCCAGGTGCGACATTGGCCTCGCCCTTTTTAGGGGCGCACGCCTTTAGCGCCCTACGTCACCACCGCAATAGCGAAACCGTCCCACCCCTTGCGCCCCACCGTCTGGATGGCCGCGCTGTCGAGGCGGTGATGGGTGCTCATCATCTCGAGCATGTCGCGCACACCGCGGGCCTGGCGATCGCCGTCGGCCGGGTCCAGGATGCGGCCTTGGCGCACAACGTTGTCCACGACAATCACGGTGCCGGGCCGGCCGAGGTCGATCGCCCACTGCACGTAGGCGGTGTTGTTCTCCTTGTCGGCATCGATGAACACCAGATCGAAGTCGCCGGTGAGTCCGGGCAGGCTGTCCAGCGCGGCCCCGACGACGATGTCCACCCGGTCGGCCACCCCGGCGCGCTCGAGGTTGATCCGGGCGACCTCGGCGTGCCGCGGCTCGTATTCCAGCGTGACGACACTGCCTTCGGCACCGACACCGCGCGCCAGGCAGATGGTGCTGTAGCCGCCCAGCGTGCCGATCTCCAGAACTCGCCGGGCACCGCGGATACGGGTCAGCAGGTAGAGCAGCCGCGCGCTTTGTGCTGACACCTCGATGGGCGGCAGCCCGGCGGCTGCCGAGTCGGCCAGTGCGGCGGTCAAGGCGGGATCGTCGCCGACGAGCAGGCGGTCCAGCAGGTCGTCGACGGGCTGCCAGTCGGCGGGGCCGATCGTGTCGCTCACCGCCCCACCGTAACCGGTCACGCGTCGCTCAGCGCACCCCTTCTTTGGCGTACACCACGCGCAGCACATGACCGACCTCCGGACCCATCACCACCGCGGCCAGTTCGCAGAACGTCGCGGTGAAGTCCGGCCCATGGGCCGGGCCTGCGGGGGCCAGATGGTGGGCGATCTCATGCAGGACGACAAGTTCCCGCATCGCCCAGTCGGCGGAGGTTCGGTCTGGGACCGCGATAACGCCTGTGCCGTCCCGGTTCTCGTAATGCGCGGCGGTCGCCGCCCGCCGGGGCCGCACCCGCAGTGGCGCCGGGGCGGGCCACCGGTCGGTCACGGCGGGCAGGGCCAGCACCTCGTCGACGTAGCGCTGCACCGACGTCATCGATGCGAACCGTCCTTCCGGCGGCAGGGTGAGCTGGGCGCCGAAGAAGTCGATATCGGGTGAACTGTGTTGGGCGGCACGATCGAAGAGCGTTCGGACGAACTCCTCGGCGGCGTAGACCCGAGAGCGTTGGCTGTCGCGCGAGGTCACCGGGGCAGCCGGCTGCGCGCCCCCGGCAGTTCGGGGGCCGATCCCAGCCGGGCCTGCCGGCCGGCCCGGTCACCGGCGTTGCGGGCGGCCGACGAATACCCCGCCGTGGCGCGGGTGGCCCGCCAGGTGCCCCGCGCTTTCGACGCCTGCCGGTAGTAGTCGCGCAGTTCGAGATCCTTGTTGCGCAGCGCCAATGCGGTGCCCGGTGCGGATTTCCGGTCGCGGGTGGCCTCGTGGCGGGCCTCTTCCCGAGCCTGCGCGAGGCGCTGGGCTACCCGCGCCCCGAAGGCCAGTTGGAAGTTGAGCCGGGCGGTGATCGTCGGGGTGGGCCGGTGCGCTCCGGTGGACAGGTAGGCGTCACAGGACCGCACCATCTGGACGACCAGGCTGGCGTAGAGGGCGTGGCTGGCGTCGATGTCCTCGGTGAAGCCGTAGGCGTAGACGAACGTCGAGTTGGAGGCGACATCGCACTGCACGTCGTTGGCCGCGGCGATACCGGCGAACAGCTGCACATAGGTGCGCAGCCCACGGCTGCCGGGCTCGCCGATGGTGATCGTCCGCTGCGTCGGGGACTGCCCCGCCGTCCGGGTGGCCGAGTGGGCGCGGGCCACGGCCAGGTCGATGGAAGTCGCGGTGGCCAGTCGTTGGGCGGCGGCCATGAAGGCTTCGGCCTCATGGGCGTTGTCGGTGCCTTCGGCCTGGCGCAGCAGCGCGGCGATCCGCGCGAGCATCTTGTCCTCACTCATGGTCTGCAACCTAGGCGAGCACTACGACGGCGGCACGCCACACAACCCGGTTCATGCACAACCCAACACTAGAGCGCTATTTGGTGACGAACTGGTCCAGCGCGGCGGTCAGCTGCGGTGACAGCGGGCCCGGTTTGGCGTAGTTGCCGACGTTGTCGGTCGGGTCGTCACGCAGCACGTGGTTGACGCCCTTGAGTTGCAGCAGCGTCAGGGTGGTGTGCGCCAGCGCCGCGGTGAGGGGTGCCATGTCGGCGCAGTTGGCCTGCGCGTCGGCATCCGAGCACGTCACCAGGACCGGTGTGCCGCCAGGGATGCGGGCCGCCAGCTCCAGCGGGTCGATCGCGTCAGCCTCGGCGACGGCTTTGACATTGCCGGGGTTGAGGATCGCGCCGAGGCTCTCCGGCAGCTTGGCCGGCACGGTGCCCTTGGTTCTGGTTTCCTGGACCGCGGCATCCCACGCAGCGATCACCTGGTCGGCCTGCTGCTGGTTCTTCTGCCCGCTCTTGACCGCCGCCGCCATATCGCCCTTGACCCGGTCGGTGATCAGGTCGAGGTAGCGGCCCGCCAGGGGTTGCAGCAGCCCTAGCGAGTGGATCTTGGGAGCATCCGCGGCGGTGTCGTCGGCCAGCGCCATCGCGTGGACGGTGCCCTCACCGAGGCCGTACACCGAGATTCGGTTCTTGTCGGTACCGGACTGATCGGCCAGGAACCGCACCGCGGCCTTGGCGCCGGTGGTGTAGATGGCGCTGCCGACGTCGGCGGGGTGACCGGCGTAGGGGCCGAGCCCGGTGCGGCCGGTGCCGACCTTGTCGTAACGCAGTGAGGCCTCGCCGTGCTCGGAGAGGTACTCGGCGAGCTGGCGCATGTTGCCGATCGGCCCGGCGACATTGTTGTCGCCATTGCGGTCGGTGCGCCCGCTCTCGGAGATCAGCAGCGCCGCCGGTGCGGGTGGAGCGCCGTGCTGATGGCGGTAGGTACCGTGCACGATCAACCCGTCGGCGTCGAACGTCACCTCGTCCTCGACCCAGGCCTTGGACGATTCACCGGCCGAGGAGCAGCCGGCGACCAGGGTGAGCGCCAGCGCCGCCAGCGCGACGCGCCTGCCCAGCCTCACAGCCTGGCCTCGACCCAGGCGGTCACGTCGTCGAGCACCCGGTCGCGCTCGGGCTCGTTGAACACCTCGTGGTAGAGCTCCGGGTACACCTTCAGGCGCACATCGCCCGAGCCCGCGCAGTCGACGAGCAGTTCGCTGCCGCTGGCCGGTACCAACGTGTCCTCGGCGCCGTGCACCACCAGCAGCGGGGCGGTGAGTTGCCGGGCACGCTGCGGCATGGTCTCCCCGACCTTCAGCAGCGCCTTGGCGATGCCCGCGGGAATCTTGCCGTGGTGCACCAGCGGGTCGGCGTTGTAGGCGGCCACCACCTCGGGGTCACGTGACACGGCGTTGGCGTCGAGCTCCTCGACCGGCAGGTTCGGCAGCAGCGAACCGACCGCCTTGCCCAACAGTGCTTTACCTGCGGGCACTCCGATATGGGCGGCGACAGCGGGCCCGGAGAGCACCATCAGCTCGAAGTCGCCGGGGCGATCCACGCCGTAGGCGAAGACGATGCCGCCACCCATGCTGTGTCCGAGCACGATCCGGGTCAGGCCGGGGTGCTCGGCGGTGGCGATCTTGACGAGGGTGTCGAAGTCGCCGGTGTACTCGTCGATGCTCTTCAGCCGCACCCGCTTGCCGCCGGACCGGCCGTGCCCCCGGTGGTCAAGGGCGTAGGTGACCAGGCCGGCTTGGCCGAAGCGCTCGGCGACGTGGTCGTAGCGGCGGGCATGTTCACCCAGGCCGTGGGCGAGGACGACCACACCGCGCGGCTCGGTGTCCGGTGTCCACACGTCGTAGACGATGCGGACGCCGCCGACTCCGTCGAACGTCCGCTCGGTGCGCGTTGTGACCATCAGGGGAGCCTATCGGGGGTCGGCGGCCGAGGCGCCGGGCTCGCCGAGGTTCCCGCTGTCGGTGGTCGTGCGTAAGCTCGGTTCGGTGAGCGTGCTCGCGCGAAGTCTTGACGAGGGCGACGGCGATTTCCTGGCTCAGGCCGAGCCGTACCGGCGCGAACTGTTGGCGCACTGCTACCGGATGACCGGCTCGTTGCACGACGCCGAGGACCTGGTGCAGGAGACGTTCCTGCGGGCCTGGAAGTCCTTCGACCGGTTCGAAGGCAAGTCCTCGGTGCGTACCTGGCTGCATCGCATCGCCACCAACACCTGCCTGACCGCGCTCGAGGGCCGGCAGCGCAGGCCGCTGCCCACCGGGTTGGGCGCACCGAGCTCCAATCCCACCGACGAACTCGTCGAGCGCACCGAGGTGCCCTGGCTGGAGCCGCTGCCCGCAACGTCATATGACGATCCCGCGGATCCTTCTGTGATCGTCGGGTCTCGGGAGTCCGTCCGGTTGGCTTTCGTTGCCGCCCTGCAGCATCTGTCGCCTCGGCAGCGCGCCGTGCTGGTGCTGCGGGATGTGCTCCAGTGGCGCGCCGCCGAGGTCGCCGAGGCGATCGGTGCCTCCACCGCCGCAGTGAACAGCCTGTTGCAGCGGGCCCGCGCCCAGCTCGACGAGGTCGGGCCGAGCCAGGACGATCACCTCTCACCGCCCGAATCGACCGAAGCCCGCGAACAGCTGGCCCGCTACATCGCCGCGTTCGAGGACTACGACATCGAGCGGCTGGTGGAGATGTTCACCGCCGAGGCCATCTGGGAAATGCCGCCGTTCATCGGCTGGTACCAGGGCGGCCCGGCGATCCAGACACTCATCCACGAGAACTGCCCGGCCAGCGCGGCCGGCGACATGCGACTGCTGCCGCTGACCGCCAATGGCCAGCCTGCCGCGGCGATGTACATGCGCCTGCCCGACACCGGCGGGCGCCATGTGCCCTTCCAGCTGCACGTGCTCAACATACGCGCCGACGGCATCTCGCACGTGGTGGCGTTCCTCGACACCAGCTTGTTCCCGAAATTCGGCCTGCCCGAAGTGCTTTGATCCCGTAGCCGGCCCGGGATCAGCGAGTCAGGACCGTTGCAGCTCGACGACCGGGATGACGCGGGAGGTGCTCTGCTGGTAGGCGCCGAACTGGGGTTCGACCGCGACCTGTTTGGCGTAGACCTCGTCCCGTTCGGAACCTGAGAGCACCCGCGCAGCGACCGGGAATGTCTCGGTTCCCAGCTCCACGACGGTGTTCGGGTTGGCGACCAGGTTGTGGTACCAGTCCGGGTTGGTGTCGGCCCCGCCCTTGCTGGCGAAGATGTAGATCCGGCCGTCCTCGAGCAGCGGCACCAGGGGCGCGATGCGCTCGGTTCCCGACTTGGCGCCGACGTGGTGCACCAGCACCAGCGGCTTTCCTTCGAACATCCCGCCGGCCTTGCCGCCCGTGGCGCGGAACTCCTCGATGACCTTGCGGTTGATCTCGTCGAAATTCAGTCCTTCTGTCATGGCTTCACGGTAGCCGGGGTGCGCCGCCGATGAAACGACCTACAGATCGAGCGAATCCTGCGCGGAGCGCAACGTCGTCGCCGAGGCCTGTAGCCCGAGCAGTTCGTTGACGGCCAGCGGGACCTGCAGCACCTCGGCGGCCCCGGCCGCCGATACCACGGTCGGCAAAGACAGTGCCACACCAGTGATTTCGTAGGCCCCGCGCTGGACGCTGGACACCGGCATCACGCGATGCTGATCGCCGAGCACGGCCTCGATGATTCGGGCGGTCGACAGCCCGATCGCCAGGTTGGTCGCGCCCTTACCCTCGATGATCTCGTAGGCGGCATTGACCACCTCAGCCGAGATGGCGGTGCGGGTGGCCTCGTCGAAGACGAGCGCCCCGTCGCTCCGGAACTGCTCGGCGGGCACCCCGCCGATCGACACGCTCGACCACAGCGATATCTCCGAGTCACCGTGTTCGCCGACGATGAATCCGTGCACGTTGCCCACCGCCAGATCGGCACGCTGGGCAACGAGGAAGCGAAAACGGCTGCTGTCCAACAGGGTTCCGGATCCGAATATCCGTCCCGGCGGGGCATCGACGGTCTGTGCGGCGGCGTAGGTGACGACGTCGACGGGGTTGGTGACGAAGATGATCACCGCCCGCGGCGACATCTCCAACAGCTTCGGGGTGAGCTGCTGTGCGATCGCCACATTCGTGGCGGCCAGCTCCAGCCGGCTCTGTCCGGGGTGCTGCTTGGCCCCGGCGGTCACCACGACGATCGCCGACCCGGCGGTGATGTCGAGTTGGTCGGAGCCCGACACCGTGCAGTGCGGGACGAACTGGCTGCCGTGGTTGAGGTCGAGGACCTCGGCGCGCACCTTCTTGGCGTTGGTGTCGTAGAGCGCCAGCGCGCCCGCCGACCCGCGGATCAGACAGGCGTAGGCGATCGCCGTCCCGACGCTGCCGACCCCGACGATGGAGACTTTATGGTTCCGCTGTTCGGGCACAGTTCCATCATCCGGTACGACGCTCGTCGAGGTCAGTCGACGCCGACGATCACCCGCAGGTCGGCGGATTGCATCAGGGCTCCAGTCGGTGCAGCACCGTCGTGGTCACCGCGTCGAAAGCGCGCAGCTGGGCCGCGGTCATCGCATCGAAGAGCACCGACCTGACCAGAGCGACGTGGCCGGGCGCGGCTGCGGCCAACGCGTCCGCGCCCGCCGGCGTGATTGCGACGACGGCGCCGCGGCGGTCCTGCTCACTGCCGCGGCGCTCGATCAGATCACGGGCGCGCATCCGGCCGAGCTGATGTGACAGCCTGCTCTGCTCCCAGCCGAGTTCCTCGGCCAGTTCGTAGACCCGCATCGTCTCGTGGTCCGACAGGGCGACGAGCACGTCGTAATCGGCCAGTGAGAGACCGCATTGCGCTTGCAGCTGACGGTTCATCGCGGCCTGCAGGCGGCTGACCATGGCCAGGTAGTTACGCCAGATCCGTTGTTCCTCGGGGGTCAACCACCGCTGAGCCATAGCGCCCAGCGTAACGGAATAGATGACACGTCATACATGTTGTCGAGTTCAGCGCCCGCCACCTAGGCTGGCAACCGACCCGAGGGGTGATTGACATGGCTGCAACCGTCGACATCAGACGTGCCGCCGACCGCGCCGCGACGAAGATCGACTGGCTGGATTCCAAGCATTCGTTCTCGTTCGGCCACCACTACGACCCGGTGAACACCCACCATGGCCTGCTGCTGGTCAACAACGACGACATCGTCAAGCCCGGCACCGGGTTTGACACCCACCCGCACCGCGATATGGAGATCGTCACCTGGGTGCTACAGGGCTCGCTCGTGCATCAGGACTCGACCGGCCACTCCGGGGTGATCTACCCCGGCCTGGCCCAACGGATGTCGGCCGGTCGCGGCATCCTGCACTCGGAGAAGAACGACTCGTGGCGGCTCACCGGTAACGAAACACACAGCGAACCGGTGCATTTCGTCCAGATGTGGGTCGTCCCGGACGAATCCGGCATCAACCCTGGATACCAGCAGCTCGAGATCGACGACGAGTTGCTGCGCGGCGGGCTGGTGACCATCGCCTCCGGCATGCCCGAACACCAGAACCAGACGGCGATCGCGATCCGCAACCGGTACGCGGCGCTACACGGCGCCCGACTGCAGCCCGGCGAGACGGTTCAGCTACCCGAGGCGCCCTACCTGCATCTGTTCGTGCCCCGCGGCGCGGTAACCCTGGAGGGCGCAGGCGAACTGGGTTCGGGCGACGCGGTCCGGTTCACCGCCACCGGCGGGCAGCGGGTCACCGCCACCGAGCCGGCCGAGATCCTGGCCTGGGAGATGCACGCCGGGTTGGCGAGCTAGGGGCGGCCGGCCCCGGCGGCGCGGTATACCGACTCGCGCCGCCGGTCCGCCGACCGATTAGTGGTGAACCCGGCTGCTCCGTCCGGTGATCGCGACGTAGATCCCGATCAGGATCACGGCGACGACGACACCGACCAGGAACGGGATGATGGCGAACCCGCCATTGGAATTGGCGTACCCGACCTGGTAGGAGATCCACGAGCCGAGGAACGAGCCCACCACACCGAGCAGGATCGTCATGATGATGCCGATGTTCTGCTTACCCGGCATCACCAGCCGCGCCAGCGCCCCGACGATCAGTCCGACCACAATCGCTCCGACAATCGTTCCGATCATTGCTCCTCCTCATGTTCCGGCAGAGCCCCAGCGGGCTCCGCGCTGAGAAGGTGTTCCCCGGGAATCGCCCGAATAATCTCCCGCAACCTCCCGGCCGCCGCGATTGGTGCGCCAGCAAATACCGCCGAACCGTTGTGACGACCCAGCCGCCGAACCGTCACGGCCCTGTTACGAAAGTTGACAGCGATTCCTGTGTGGTTATTGTGAATTGTGCCGAACAGCACCACGCGACGAAAGGGTCAGTGTGCCAACCCCAGCCGCGACGTTGCGCCGCGCCACCGTGCGCGCCGCGACGGTGCTCGTCACCCTGACGCTGGCGGCCAGCACGGGCATGCCGGTCGCGGCGGCTGACGGTCGCGAGCAACTCGCACAAGCTATCGCAACGACCCGTGGCAGCTATCTGGTCTACAACTTCGGAAACGGCTACCCCGCACCGATGCTCAACGCGGCCGGCAACTGGTACGAGATGACCAGCGGCGGCCATCTGATGATCATCAAGGGCGCATCCAAGCGGCTGACACCGCGCCTGCTGGTCGATACGCACACCGGCTACCAGGCCCGGTGTGAACGCACGCCCGGTGCCCGCACCCGGGAGGGGCTGGTGCAGGCGTCGGAGACCTACAGCCCGCTGCAGGCCTGGCAGGTCCTCGGACAACCCACCATCTCCGTCAACGCCAACTTCTTCGACGTGCGCTCCCAACAGGCAGGGTCCTGGAAGACGACCGGCTGCAGCTCGCCGCTGGGCGCCTACGTCGACAACACCCAGGGACAGGGCCGGGCCAACGCCGCGGTGACCGGAACTCTCGCCTACGCCGGCAAGCAGGCGCTCTCCGGTGGCGACGAGGTGTGGACGGCCCTGTCGACGATGATCCTGCCGGTTGCCGGCGCCCCGTTCGTGGTGACACCCAAGGCACCCGACGACTACGACGCCGCCTCCCCCGTCATCCAAGGCCTGCTGGACAAGGGCGCCCGGTTCGTCGCCGTCAGCGGGCTCAAGCTGCTGGCGCCGGGGGATACCGGGCAGATGAACGACCCCGGTCCGAGTGCGGCCCGCACGGCGTTGGCCTACGCCAGGGACAAGGATGAGATGTACGTCTTCCAGGGCGGCAGCTACACCCCGGACCAGATCCAGGATCTCTTCCGCGGGCTGGGCAGTGACACCGCGCTCCTGCTCGACGGCGGCGGCTCCTCGGCGATCGTGCTCCGCCGCGACTCCGGCGGTATGTGGGCAGGCGCGGGGGTGCCGAAGGGCTCATGCGACACCGTGCAGGTGCTGTGCGACTCCCGGGAGCGCGCACTGCCGGCCTGGCTGGCCTTCAGCTGAAGTTCACACGTGTTGTGGCTCGTAGCCGCGGGTGACTGCCACCTTCTCGGCTGATGCCGCAGAACGCGGGCCAGTGGCCGGATCCACCACCGACGCTGGTGCGCCAGTCGATCTCGCTCGAAGGCAGCATCTGGATGTCGATCATGTTCGCCGGCGTAGACCGCGCGATCAAAACCGTGGACGCCAAACGACATAACGACATAGTCGAGGCCGTCGAGGCCGGGGATTGAGACACGGCCGCCGCCACCGTTCAGGAACATGCGTCGGGCGCGGTGGCGACGTTGGTCGGTTCCGCGTAGGAGGGTGCAAACCCCCTCAGGGCTGGCCGAGCACCCGGCGCAGAACCGCGTCGCGCACGCGGGTGGGGAGCTTGGTCATCACCGTCATCTGGATCGTGGTGGCCAACCCGACCGGGTAACGCGCCTTGGCACGCCGAGCGGTCAGCGCCTCATGCACCACCTTGGCCACCTTCTCCGGATCCACGGCCAGTCGCTGCTGCACCGCAATCGACTTGCGCATGCCCGCAACATGATTGGTGTAGAGGATGCGGTGTGACGGCGTCATTGCGGCTTCCATGTCGGCGACGGCCTGGTCGGCTGTACGCCACAGGTCGGTGTCGGTCTGGGCGGGCTCGACCACGCTGACCGCGATCTGCCATGGGCG
Source organism: Mycolicibacterium sp. CH28 (assembly GCF_004745805.1). Lineage (GTDB taxonomy): Bacteria > Actinomycetota > Actinomycetes > Mycobacteriales > Mycobacteriaceae > Mycobacterium. Next base: position 392,799 of record NZ_SRLQ01000002.1, read on the forward strand.
AAGCTCGACCCGCAGCGCGTCGGCGGCAGCCTCGAGCGCAAACTTCGAGGCGCTGTACGCGCCCATCATCGGCGCCGACAGCTTGCCATTAACACTGGAAATAAACACGATTCGCCCCTTTGCCTCACGCAGCAACGGCAGTACCGCACGCGTGACGGCGAGCTGGCCGACGACGTTGACCTCCAATTGCCGCCGAATGTCCTCGGCGGTCAACGCTTCCAGCGGGCCGCTGACCGCGATTCCGGCATTGTTCACCACCGCATCGAGCCGTGCGGGTAGGACCTCGGGTAGCGCGCTGACCTGAGCATCGTCGGTGACGTCGAGCCTGACCGCACTGACCCGCGGCAGTGCCGACAATGCTTCGGCATCGGCGGCATTGCGCACACCGCCGATGACATCCCAGCCGGCGGCGGCCAGATTGGTGACGATTGACTTGCCGATTCCGCGGGCTGCGCCGGTGACCAGGACGATGGGCATAGCCCCAACTGTAGTTAACCTGGGGGTGGTTTCGGGCCGAACAAGAAGACGGCCAGGCTGGCCGCCACCACGATCGCAGCCAAGCCGATCACCGGTGCCACCATCCAGCGCGACATCGTCGCGCCGACCGTTGCACCGGCGCACATCGTGAGAACGACGGTGTAGCGCAGCTTTTCGCGTTCGCCGCTGCCGCCCGCCAGCCGGCTGTCCACGCCGATCCCCACGATGGTGGAGGTCAGCACCGTCGTGCTCAATTCCTGAACGCCGAATTGGCGGGCCGCGGCGTTCTGCGCCCCGAATGTCACTGCGAGGCCGGCGATCAGGATCAGCTTGCTGTCGTCGTGATAGTTCACCACCCCGGTGCCCGCGAGCACGGCCAGCACCACCAGCAGGACGATCTCAGTGCCCAGCGCCGCGGTGAGCCACAGCCGGACTTCGTAGTCGAGATGACGGGCGAACCGGCCGCCCAGCACTGTCCCCACCAGGAAGCTGACGAAGGCGATCACCGCCGCCATCATGTCGACCCCGGAGTGCGGAACGAACCAGAAGCCCAGGAAGATCACGTTGCCGGTCATGTTCGCGACGAACACGTGGCCGAGCACCAGCACGCTGATCGCATCCACCAGGCCGGTGGCGAACGTCAGCAGCAGCAGCGCGACGACGGTGAGTCGTTCCGACACGGGCGAAGCGACGGCCATGGGCTCAGTATCGCCAATCGCCGCGGTCAGATCTGCGGGGTGAGGTCCAACGACGTCACCGTGGTCATCTTGGTGACCAACCACCGGGCGCCGGCCTGCTTCAACTGCAGCCGGTAGGACAGGTACCGCATGGCGGGGATGTTCTTGCTCAGCGGGCTGGTGGAGGTGGTGTTGGTGTAGACGATCGCGCTGGCTTCCGAGGCGTTGAGCGATTCGACCGCGGCGCCAACCACTTCGGTGGTGTTGGTGACTTTGGCCTGCTTGTTGGCGGGCACGATCGCGTCGACGTATTTACGGTATTGCTCCTGGAAGTCACCCGAGAGGTACTTGGCCGACCGGTCGGGCAGCGCTTCCATATTGTCGGGGGTGTAGGTCCACAGTGTCGTGATCGCTTCGGCCGCGGTCGTGGCGATGTCGAGCTTGGTGTCGACGGTCGCCCGGTCCATCAGATAGGGCGCGAGCGTGGCCCCGGCGAACGCACCCGCTCCGACGAACAGCGCCGCCGAGGTCCCCAGCGCCACCGCTGTCTTGTTGCGGCTGAGCCAGTTTCGCTGCGGCGCTGGTTCGGTCCCGGCCTCAGCCTCGGTCTCGGCAGGTTCGGTCTCGGCAGCGTCGGTTTCCACGGCATCGTCGGCAGGCGCCTCGTCGCCAGGCGTGACGTCGGTCAGATCACCTGCAGAAGGTTGCTGATCTTCCACTGCTCTCCTGCACCTCCTTCCTTACTGGCGGTTACCACCCAACGGCTGCCGCTCTCGACGACTTTGCCGTCGGGCATGGTGGTCTTGGTCGTGGCAGCGACGACGACATCGGCACTGCCGTCGGAGTTCCAGCGCTCGATCCCGAGATCCTGCACGGTCCCCCTCGTCGGCTCGGCCCGCGCCACCTGGATGACGACCTCGTTCATCCGCTCCTGGTACAGCTTGGCGAACTGCCCGGTGCCCTGCGCCAGCACCTTGTTGGCGTAGTCGTTGGCATGGAACGGGTCGATCGAGGTGTACTGGGTGACGAATCCGCGCACTGAGCTCAGCACCGCCACATTCCGCACGGCATCGCGGCGCTGGGTTTCGCGTTTGATCAACAACAACGTGCTGACGGTGAGCGCGGCGATCACCGCGACCGCGGCCAGCCCGGCCACCAGCGGCAGCACCCACCGGCGTGGTCGCGGGTCGGGCAGCCGGAACAGCTCCGCGCTGCCCGGCTCGATCCTGCGGCGCGGACTCATTTCGCCTGCCCGGCCGGGTTGGGTTTGGCCAACACCGACAGGCTGGCCACCTGCCACTGACCGGCCGGCGACTTCTCGAACTCGACCCGCACCGTCGCGGTGATCAGGCGCTGCTTCGGGGCTTCGCCGCGCTGGCCCTGCATCAGCAGCAGCATCGCGGCCCGATCCCGGGTGTTGGTCAGCACGGCGCTGTTCGTCACCCAGTAGTCGTTGTCGACGGGACCGGCCTTGCGGACCGCCTCCTGCTGCGCCACCAGCTGCGGGAGGTAGCCGGCGGTAACCAGCCCACGGGCCCGCGCGAAGTCGGCATCGATGGAGGGCACGTCGTAACTGAGCATCTGCGCAACGATCTTGGGCCCCTGCACCGCCAGCTGCTGCTGCGCCTGCTCGACCGCGAGCGCGGGCCGATACACCGCGAGGTAGCCGAGCCCGGTCACCGCCACCCCCAGCAACGCCGTCACCGAGATCACCACGCCGGCCAGCCGCCGCCGGTTGCGTCGATCCCCCTCGACCCGGTGCACTTCGGTACGGGCCAGCAGGTCGGCGAACGTGCGACCGCGCTTGTCCCACAACGGCCAGAGCCACCCCAGCATCAGCGCGGCGGTGTCGAGCAGGTGCGCCAGGTCGCGCGCCAGCAGACGCCACGGGCCCACCGGTGCGCCGTCCCGTGCGACGACGGCGATACCGGCCGCCGACCTGCCCAGCGTCCATCCGGTGATCGACGGCAGCACCAGCCGGTTGAGGGCCATCGTCAGGAACACCGCGCCGGCCAGGGCAATCGCCGTCCACCGCAGCCACCCGAGGCCCGATATCGACGCCGACTGCGCCACCAGCAAGCAGGTGATCACCACGCCGGTGCCGAGGAGCACGTCGATGCAGAACGCGCTGGCCCGCGCCGACCAGCTCGCCGGCACCGCGTCGACACCCTGTACGACGGCCGTGGTGGTCTCTGCTTCGGTGTGGTCGACCGCCACCGTCACTTGCTCACCTGGTCGAGTCTGGCGATCTTGTACGTGCCGCCGTCCGGCGCCATCCGCACCCGCAGCCGGTAGCCCTGCTCCTGGTCCCGGGATTGGGTGTTGGACACCTTCACCCGCACCGCCACCAGGACGTCCATCGAGCCGTCATCGTTGTGGCGTTCGATCGCCGCGCGCATGTTGGATACCTGTACCTGCACCTTCGCCGCCTGGTAGGCGTCGACCAGCAGGCCGCTGTACAGGGCCGCCTGTGCGCCGAAATCTCCTGTCGCACAATCGATGATCTTCTGCTGACTGGCCGCCATCGCATCGGCGTTGGGAGCCTGGGTGGCCGCGACACAGTCCTTGGCCGCGGCCAGAGCTGCGGTCTCCGCCCGCGACTCGGCTTCGCTCTTCTGGTGGGAGCGCAGCGCCAGGACGCCGCCCGTGGCGATCGCCAGGCTGGCGATCAACAACACGACAGCCACCCCGATCAGGCGGCGACCGCTCAGCCGTGAGCCGCGCGGAAGCTGCCCGTCGGGTGAATCGGTCTGCTCGACCGGTGTCGCGTCGGCGACGGCATCGGTGCGTTCGGCATCGGCATCGTCGTCGAGCGGCCCTTGATTCGCCGTCTCCTGCGCCGTACTGCGTTCGGCGTCGTCGTCGAGCGGGGTGGGGTTCAGCCGGCCGGAGCCAGCATCTCCTTCCATCCGTCGTCTCCTGTACTGCTCGAGTTGCTGACGTTGTATTTCACCCCGTCAGGACCGACGACCTGGCCGCTCGACGGGTTGTACACGGCCGTGTTGCTTGCTGCCGGAGTGTACGTGCACGGATTGGGTTGCTGTCCGTTGCACTGCACGCTCCCGGTGCCCGGCGCACTGAGGTCATCACTGGTCGGCGGGGTGGGTCCCGGCAGCAGGTTCGCCGGCAACGGGTTCATCCCGTTGTTGATCGTCGGTGCCGGTATCACGGTACCGGGGTTCACCGGCTGGTCGCATCGAGCGCCGGGCGCGGGGCAGTTCAACACCTGGTTGGGATCGCCGTACCAGGGGTTGTTGCCCAGCGGTGTGTACGGCTCGGTGCTGCGGCATTCCGCCGGGGTCGCGGCCCGTTTACCGGGAACGTCGACGCAGGGGAAGTTCCGCGCGCCACGGACCACGTTGGCCGGGGTGTCCTTCGGGATCTTGCAGTACAGGCCGTTCTCCACCGGCATCTGCCGGGTGTCGGCGGGTGCGCGCCACTGGCTGGCCGGCAGGAAGCCCGTCAGGCACGGCGGCGGCTGGTTGATGGTCAACCCGAAGTCCAACGCCGCCTGCCCCGGGTAGGGAGCCGACACCGACTGGGCGACCGATGCCCCCTGCGGCAGCAGCACCAGGGACTGCTCGACGCCCTTGTTGTAGCGCTTGAGCATGTCCAGGATGATCTCCAGGTTCGCCAACGTCTGCGGCAACGCCTCGCGCACATCGCTGAACACCGCCGTGACCGCGTCGGCGGTCGGTGCGGCCTGCCGCAATCCATCGCGCAGCGCCTGATCCTGCGCCGCGGTCTGCGCCGCGATGGTGTTCAGGTTCGCCGCCCACCGCTGGATGGCATCGCCGGAGTTGATCTGGCTGTCGACGATCGGCGCGGAGTTCGCGATGATGTCGTTGACGTCGGCGATATTGGTCTTGAAGTCACCCACGATCGCCTGGGTGCCGTCGACCAGCCGCTGCAGTGAGGGCCCCAGTCCACCCACGGCCTGGGCCGTCTCGTTGAGCAGCACCGGGATCTTGTCGGCCGGCAATGCCGCAAGTCCCTTGTTCGCCGCGTCCAGGGCCGGGCCGATCTCCTCGGGCACCGTCGACTTGGTGATGGTCTGCCCGCTGCTGAAGTACTGCCCGGGATTTCCGTCGGACACTAGGTCCAGGTACTGCTCGCCGACAGCGGATACGGAGTGCACATTGGCGCTGGCATCGAGCGGGATCTTGTACTTGTCACTGATGCTCATGGTCGCCCGGACACCGGTCTCGGTCGGCTCCACCTCGGTGACCCGCCCGATCGTGACACCCCGGTAGGCGACGTTGGCCGTGCGGTACAGGCCGCCCGAGGACGGCAGGTCCGCCTTGAGCGTGTACTGCCCCACCCCGGCCAGCGTCGGAAGGCGCAGGAAGTACACGCCCAGCACCAGCAGGGCGATCACGGTCAGCACGCCGAAGACGACGAGTTGCGTCTTGATGAAACGCGTCAGCATCTACTCGTCACCCCTTATTCGCCGCGCTCGACATACGGTCCACCCTCGGCCATGTTCGGGTGCGGTGTGAACCGGACATCCGGGATCATCGTCTGCGGATCGCGGCCCCACGCCTGCTCGAGTGCGCGCAGCATGCCGGACACACCGGTACCGGTCAGGAACGCGTTGTCGAGCGAGCTCAACGTCAGGTCGAACGTCGCCGAGGTGTTGATGTAGTCGCCCCGGATGACCTTCGGGATGTTGTCGATCGGGTACGGGGCCGTGATCACCAGCTTCAGCGAGTCGACCAGGTACGGGGCCGCCCGCCCGAGCTGCTTCAGCGGGCGCTGCAGCAGGGCCAGGTTGGTGTCGAAGTCGGCACGCGACTGCGACAGCGTCTGGTCGGTGATCCTGCTGAACCGCCCGAGTGCCTCGACCGCGCCGGTGAACCTGTCCCTGGCATCGGCGAAATACTTGATCAGCGGCGGGAATTCGGTCAGCACGCGGTCCAGAGTGGCGTTGCGCGCCGCCACGATCGACACCAGCTCGTTGGTCTTGTCGATCGCGCGAGTCAGGTCATCGCGCTGCTGGTTGAGCTGATCGGTGAAGGTGTTCAGCTTGCCCAGGAAGTCACGGATCTGATCGGCATTGCCGGTCAGGATGTTGCTGACCTCGGTCTGGATGATCTCCAGGTTGGGGATGCCGCCGCCGCGTAGCACGGTGGCGATGCTGGCCAGCGTGCGTTCGGTCGTCGGGAACGACTGGGAGTTCTTCAGCGGGATCGTCGCGCCGTTTCGCAGCGGTTCCGGCGACGGATTCGGCGGTGGATCGAGCTCCACGTGCTGGGTACCCAAGATGCTGGTCTGGCCGATCCGCGCAATTGCGTTGGCGGGCAGCTTGACTCCGGGCTCCAGGGCCAGCGTCAGGGTCGGAATCCAGTTCTTCAGCTCGATGGCGCGCACCGAGCCCACGAACACGTCGGCAACCCGCACGCGGCTGTTGACGTTGAGCGCCAACGTATCCGGCATCTGGACGTAGATGGTCATGTTGCCCTTGCCGGTGCCGGGCCCTCCCGGCATCGGCACGTTGGCGATACCGCGCCAGCCACATGACGTCAGCACCAGCGCCGTCACCAGCAGCACCAACCCCCGCCAGCCGAGCCGGCGGGTGGTGCTGATGAACGCACTCACTGTCCACTCCCCATCTCAGCGGGCAGCGCGGGCCCGGGCGGGGCGGCCGGGGCCGGGGCCGGGGCACCACCGTTGATCTGTTGCGACACCGGCAGCGGGCCGGGCACCACGTCCGGTCCTGGCGGCGGTGGCGGCGGCGCACCCGGGTACCACGGCGGCGGCAGCGGGTTGTACTCGCTGTAGGAGTTCGGCGGGGCGCCACCGGGCGGGCCGGCCGGCGGGACCGAGGCGGGGTCGGGCCCGCCCATCAGCGCGGCCAGCGAATCGGGGGTGAGCATGTTGGCGGTGAACGCCTGCACGTCCACACCCTGCATACCCGGGGCCACGATCCAGCCCGGCTCGTGATTGCCGTGCGAGAACAACGTGTCCCGCGACCAGACGCCGGGCACCGTCGTGTCCTTGTAGCCCGGCGGCGGCTGCAGGCGCGGCTCCGAATAGGCGATGTACTTGGGCAACGTCTCCGCCGTCGAGAACTGGTTGACACCGAACGGCGGGAAGTTGAACTTGATCGCGTCCATGATCGGCGCGAGGTACTGCGCGCACATCTCGGCCGAATCCTGGTAGCCCAACCGGCTGCCGGATTGGATTGCGCTGCAGATGAACTGCATCGGGTTGGCGAAGCTCGCGACCGTCGGGATGGCCACCAGCGCACCGTGCGTCGGATGGTAGATGTTCTGCAGGTTGGCGGCCAGGTTCGGGTAGACGTGCAACACCGTCTCCAGGCCGTTGCGGGATTCCGGCTGCAGGACGGCATTGGTGACATCGGCAAGGTTGTTGATGTCCTTGCCGAGCACCGAGCCGTTGTCCTTGACGAACTTGCGCGCGGTGGTCAGCAGCGTGTCAATGTCCTTGACCGCCTTGGCAACTTCCTGATCGGAGTTGCTGAACGAGTTGGTGAAGGTGGCCAGGTTGTTGTTCAGCGACACCAACTGCTGGTCACTCTTGTGCAGTGCGTTGACGAACAGGGCCAGGCTCTTGAGCACGGCGAAGAAGTCACCGCGCCCCTCGTTCAGCGCGGTCACCGCATCCGAGAGGGCCCGCAGCGTCGTGTTGATCTGCTGCCCCTTGCCGTCCAGTCCATTGGCGAAGGACTCCAGGACGTCGCCGAAGGGGCCCTTGGGCTGATCGGGGGTGGGGCCGAGTTTGGTGACAATGTCGGAGATCTGGTTGCGCAGGTCGTCCCATTCGACCGGCACCTGGGTGCGTTCGATCGGGATGACGGCGTTGTCGGCCAGCACCGCTCCGCCGGTGTAGGCCGGCGCCAGCTGAACCACCCGGGAAGCCACCAGACTCGGGTTGAGGATCGTCGCGGTGGCGTCGGCGGGCACCTTGTACTTGTTGGCGTAGTGGAAGGTGACCCGCATCTTGTCGCCGGCCGGTTCGATCTTGTCGATGTTGCCGACCTGCACGCCCATGATCTGGACCCGGTCGCCCGGATACAGCGCCAACGCCTCCGGGAAATAGGCGACGACGGTATTGGTGGTCAGCTTCTTGTAGAACTGGTAGCCGACCAGCGCCGCGACCAGCCCGAGAATCACCACGACCGTGCCGACGATGACGGACATCCGAGACATCTTCGGTAGGCCCAGGTTACGAATGCTGAAGACAGTCGACATCGGTTAGGCTCCCCCTCCCTGATCGACGGGCGCCAGGGCGCCGACCGGCGGAACCTGGGGACCCGGTCCCGGCGGCGGGATCGGTCCGACGAGCGCGTTCGGCGGCGGCGCATAGCCGGGGATATCGCTGGCCGGACCCGGCAACGGGCCGACCGGCACGGTGCGCGCCCCCGGCGGGCCGGGAGCCAGCGGCGGTGCCGGAACGCCGGCCACGTTGGGTGAAAGCTCACCGGGGAAGGCCGCACTCGGAACACCGGGCCCACCGACCGCGGCCGGATTGGGCGCCGAGATCGGCACGTCGGCGGCCGGGTACGCCGGCCCGCCGAACGGGCCCTCCGTGAGCCCGGCACACGGCAGCGGGTTCGCCGACGTCGGAATCCCATCCGCCGGTGGGGTGTACGAGCACGGCGAGCCGGGGCCGACGGCGGGACCCGGATGGTCCGGTGTGCCTTCCAACGGGGTCGGGGCCGGCGGCGGTGCACCATTGGGCTGACGCTGCCCGTTGGGGTCGGGGAACCGGAAGGCCGGCAGACCCGCGTTGCGCCAGAACTCCTCGGGGTCGATGCCGCGCTTCTTGAACGCGGCGTCCACCCACGGCTGCAGGATCTGGTAGGGCACCAGGTTGACCACAAGCACCTTGAAGTACGGGCCCGACCCGATCGCCTCGGCCAGCGCGCCCATGAACTTCGACGCGGTGATCAGCACGTCGGATAGGTCCGTCTTGTGCTTCACCAGCACGTTGCTGATCGTATTGAGCTGCTGCAGAACATGATTCAGGTTCGGATTGTCGTTGACGAACCCGGCGAACTGCTCGGAGATGTGCGAGACGTTGGCCAGCAGATTGTCGACCTCGGCCCGGCGTTCGTTGACCGCGGCCAGCAGGGTCTGGGCGTTGACCGCCAGCCGGTTGATCTGTTCGCTGCGGTTGCCCAGCACGGCGGCGACCTTGTTGGCGTTGGCCAGCAGCTGTTTGAACTGTTCGTCGCGCTTGCCGATGGTGTCGGAGAACCGGGCCACCCCGTCCAGCGCCGCGCTCAAGTGCGGGTAGGTCTGGTCGATGGTCTCCGACAGCACGTTCAACGAGCGCTTGACGGTGTCGATGTCCCAGCCGGCGGCGGCCTTCGTCACGTCGAACACGGCGTCGTAGATCTGGTAGGGGGTTGCGGTCTGCCCGACCGGTAGCACACCGCGGGCCTGGAGCTTCTTGGCGCCGCGCGGCTCGATCTCCAGCACGCGCTTGCCCAGGATCGTCTCGGTGCGGATGGCCACCCGACTCTCAGTGCCGATCTGCCTGGCGCCCAAGCCGAATCCGATGCGGACGTGGTCGCCGTCGATCTTCAGCGACTTCACGTCACCGACGTCCATACCGGCGATGCGTACCTTGTCGCCGGCATTGAGGCCCGCGCTATCGGTGAAGTCGCCGTAGTAGATCGGCTGGGCGAACAGCTGCGGGATACCCGAGAAGCTTTGGCCCACAAGGATCACCAAGACGATGATCATGATGCCGGCCAGGCCGTTCTTGATCCGGTTGGGAGTTTCTAGGGTCCTCATTGCGGGGTGCACCTACCCGTGGGCTGCTGGGTGATCTTGACGGTACGGACCGGGCCACCCGGCTGCAGGCCGTTGAGCTTCAGGTTGATGTCACACAGGTAGAAGTTGAAGAAGTCGCCGTAGATGCCACCGGCGCGGCCGATCATCTTGACCGCCTGCGGCAACCTGGTCAACAGATCGTCGAGCCGTTCCTGACCGTCAGCCAGCGGTTGCTGAACGGTCTCGAGCTTGGCGATGGTGTCCTTGAGCTGAGGCCGGTCGTCGGCCAGCAGGTCACCGAGGGTGCCCGCGGCGTTACTGATGTCCGCGGTCGCGGCGGCCAGCGGGTCGGCGCGGTTGCGCAGTCCGGTGATGAGCACCTCGAAGTTGTTGACGGTGTCGTCGAACTCCTTCTCGTGCTTGACCGTTGTGCCCAGCACCGTGTTCAGGTTGGTGATCACGTCACCGATGGCCTGGTCGCGATCGGCCAGCGCCGAGGTGAGCTGCGCGGTCTGGTCGAGGATGTCGTTGATGGTGCCACCCTGTCCCTGGAAGACGGTGATCAGCGACGAGGCGATGGTGTTGACCTTCTCCGGATCCAGCGACTTGAACAGCGGCTTGAACCCGCCGATGAGCGCATCGAGATCCAACGCGGGCTGGGTGCGAGCCAGCGGGATGAAGCCGCCGGCCGGCAGGATCCGGTCGGCGCCCTCGCCGGTACCGCGGTCGAGGTTGACGTAGCGGTTGCCGATCAGGTCCTGGTAGCGGATTTGGGCGGTGGTCGACTGGTACAGCGGCAGACTCCGGTCGACGTTCAGGGTGACCAACACCCGCTGACCGTCATCGATGAGTTTGATGTCGGAGACCTTGCCGACCTCCACGCCACCGGCACGCACGAACTGGCCGTCGCGCAGCCCGCTGGCGTTGCTGAATTCAGCGGTATAGGCGGTGGTCCGATCGAACCGGAACTGCCCGAAGACGACGACGATGATCGCCGTGAAGAGCAGCAGCACGAATGAGAACGCCGCGAGTTTGACTGCTGTGCCGGTGATTTTCATGGGTTGATCGTGTTCTCCCCGACTTGGCGGCCCCAGACGTACTCGGTGAGGATGGGCTGGCCGAGCTCGAAGTGGTTGTACGGCGCGAGCGAGGCACCGTCGTCGACCACCAGGTAGGGCGCCGGCCAGAAGTTTCGGTCGACCTTCTGCCAGCAGCCGGGCGCCCCGCCGGGCCCGCCATGCCCGTTGACTCGCGGCAAGTTGTCCGGATAGACGTACGGGTTGGGGGCGCCGAGGAACTCGGTGACGGTGTTGAGCGAATAGCCGTTACCGCCGAAGGAAGCCAACGCATCCGGCAGCGCCTCGGCCTCGCCGCGGATCTGGCAGTACAGCTGCGGGCTGTACTTGTCCAGCAGTCGGTTGGTCGGAATGGCGTCGGCTTGGCCGCGAACGAAGTAGGGGCCGCCGCGTTCGAAGATGTCGGCGCCGGTGTTGCCGAAGCCGGTCGCCGCCAGCAGCGCCGCGTCCAGGTCGCCCTTCTGGGCGTTGAGGGTGCGCGACGTGGTCACGGCGTTGTCCAGGAAGCTCCACAGGTCCGGGCTGGCTTTGATGTAGACGTCGGCCAGGTTCGACAACTGGCGGATGTTGCTGCGGATCTGGGGCATCTGCGGGTTGATGTCGTCGAGCACGGCGTTGGCGTTGACGATCGACTGGCCGAACTTGGTGCCCAGCCCGTCGAGTGCCTCAGCGGTCGCCGACAAGGTCAGGTTGAGCTTGACCGGGTCGACCTTCTCCGAGATCGAGGTCAACGTCTCGAACAAGGTGTTGAACTCGGTCGTCACGTGCGACACGTCGATCACGTCGGCGCTGGAGATCCGGGTCTTGGTCGGATCCTTCGGGCTGGTGAAGGCGACGTACTTGTTGCCGAATACGGTGCTGGCCTTGATCTGAGCGTCGACATTGGCCGGGATCAGCGCGATGTATTTGGGGTTCACCGCCAGCGACAGCTCGGCCATCGCCCGACCGTCGCGATTGACCGACGACACATTGCTGACGCGGCCGATCTCCACCCCGTTGTAGGTCACCTTCGAGCCGGGATCCATCACCAGGCCGGCGCGGTCGGAGACCATGGTCAGTTTCGTCTTGGGTGTCAGCGAGCCACGGAACTGCAGGTAGACCAGCGTCGCCAGCGCCACCGCCAGCGCCAGGAAGACCACCCCCGCCAGCTTGATCGGGGGTCGCCGAGGCGAATTCAACGGATGTCCCATGCGGCTATACCGTCAGGTTGAAGTTCGGGTTGGTGCCGTACAGCGCCAACGAGGCCAACAGAACCACGGTCGCGACCGCGACCAGCGACGCACGCATCGAGATGCCGACGGCCTCGCCCACACCGACCGGACCACCGCTGGCGTTGTAGCCGAAATAGCAGTGGTTGATCATCACGAACACCGCGATGATGATCGCGACGACGAAGGACCAGAACACGTCGTCGGGCCGCAGGAACGTGCGGAAGTAGTGGTCGTAGGTGCCCGTCGACTGGCCGTAGAACACCGTCGTGGTCAGCTGCGCGGCCAGGAACGACAGCAACAGCGCCATGGCGTACAGCGGGATGATCACCACCATGCCGGCCAGGATGCGGGTCGACACCAGATAGCTGATGGATTTGATGCCCATCACCTCGAGGGCGTCGATCTCCTCGCTGATCCGCATGGCACCCAGCTCGGCGGTCGCGCCGGCGCCGACCGTGGCCGCCAGCGAGTGCCCGGACACCAGCGGGGCGACCACACGCACGTTGACCAACGCCGCGACGAAGCCGGTGAAAGCCTCCACACCGATGTTGCCCAGCGAGGCGTAGCCCTGGATGGCAATGAGCGAGCCACCCGAGAGGGTGACGAAACCGACGATGGCGATGGTGCCGCCGATCACCGCCATCGCGCCGGTGCCCATCCCGATCTCGGCGATCAGCCGCAGGGTCGCACGGCGGTAATAGCGCAGGGCGTGCGGGATCTGGCCGACGGCGGTCACCGTGAACCAGGCCACGTCGCCGACCCGGTCGACGAACCGGCCCGGCGAGGACGCCCACCTGGTCGCGGTGGAGTAGGCCCGGGGATAGCGGCTGCGCAAGACTGTCGTCGTACTCATGTCAGTGCCCCGTTCCGAACCGAACGCCGATGGTCGTCAGCACGACGTTGACGGCGAACAGGGCGACGACGGAGAGCACGAGCGTCTCGTTCACCGCCGTTCCGAGGCCCTTGGCGCCGCCGGAAACCGTCAGCCCGCGGTAGCACCCGACCAGTCCGGCGATGAGCCCGAAGGTCAGCGCCTTGACGATCGAGATGATCACCTCGGGCAGCCCGGTGATCAGCGTCAGCGTGGACACGTAGGCGCCGGCGGAGATGTTCTGCATGTACACACCGAAGATGAAGCCGCCGACCAGGCCGACGGCGATGACCGCACCGTTGAGTAGGACGGCGACAAACGTCGAGGCGACCACCCGGGGCAGGACGAGACGGTGGATCGGGTCGATACCGAGCACCTCGAGGGCGTCGATCTCCTCGCGAATGGTGCGCGCGCCCAGGTCGGCGCAGATGGCCGTCGACCCGGCGCCGGCGACGACAAGCACGGTCACGATCGGACCGAGCTGGGTCACCGCAGCCAGCGCGGCACCCGCACCGGACACGTCGGCAGCACCGAACTCGACCAGCAGGATGTTGATCGTGAAGATGATCAGGATGGTGTTGGGAACCGCCACGGCGATGGTCGGCAGGAACGTCACCCGAAACTGAAACCAGCTCTGGATGATGAACTCGCGCCACTCGAAGGGCCATTTGGTCGCGGCTTTTGCGGTGAGCACGCACATGCGGAAGAAGCCACCGACAGCGGTCAGCGGCGCACGCATCTTGTCCTGGACGTAGCCGGAAACCCCGGTCGTCGCCGCGGTCACCGGGGCGCCCACAGGACGAGACCACGTTGGTCGTCGCGGCTCAACGGCAGTCCGTCTCGCACGTACCCTCCTCGCCCCATCCCGCAGTCCGTGAGTGACGTCTCCCTACTCCTGAGTAGTAAGGCGGACCACAGGAATGTACCCGATGGCTGGCGGGCATTGCACCGCATCGGCACGATTAACCCTCCATCGTCATTTCCACGAACTTGTCGCATCGCCAAGTGGTCCGTCACTCATTCGGGATCGGCTGAAGCCGAACCATTTTCGCTTGTCAAGTCCGTTCCGGCGATGGCGCCGAACCGAATTCGCAGTTCGGTCTTGAGCACTTTGCCAGCGGGGTTGCGCGGCAACGCGTCGACGATCTCGAGGCCCTTGGGGTGCTTGTAACGGGCCAGGCGCTCGTCGAGGAACTCATCGAGATCAGCCAGCCCCAGTTCGGCCGCGGAGACCGCCACGACGGCTACCGGCACCTCGCCCCACTTCGGATGGGGACGGCCGATGACCGCCACCTCGACGATCGCCGGATGGGCCGCGAGCGCGTTCTCCACCTCGGCGCAGTAGATGTTCTCGCCGCCGGAGATGATCATGTCCTTCTTGCGGTCGACGACCCAGACGTAGCCGTCGGCGTCCATCCGGACCAGATCGCCCGAGTGGAACCACCCGCCCGCGAACGCCTCAGCCGTCGCCTGCGGGTTGTTCCAATAGCCGGCCATCAGCGTCGGTGCCCGGTAGACGATCTCGCCCACCTCACCCACCGGCATGTCGTTCATGTCCTCGTCGACCACCCGGGCCGACACCGTCGGAATCACCCTGCCGACCGAGCCGCGCTTGGTGATGGCGTCGGCGCCGAGCAGCATGCAGGTCACCGGCGACATCTCGGTCTGACCGAAGGCGGCGAGGATCTTGCTGTCGGGGAAGGTCTCCGACATCTCGCGCAGCAGCGTGTCCGATGCCGGCGCGGCCCCCCATGACAACGACCGCAGCCGGACGTCACGGGGTTTGGCCTGCTGGGCAGCGCACACGGCCTGCCACTGCGCCGGCACCAGGAAGATTCCGGTGACCCGCTCGGCCTCCAGCACGTCCAGCAGTTGGCCGGGGTCGAAGCCGCCCAGCGGATGGATGACGGTCGGGGTGCCCAGCACCAGGCCGCCGAGCACGTTGCCGATGCCGGCGATGTGGAACAGCGGCACCCCGACGAAGCCGACGTCATTGTTGATATCGGGTGCGGTGGTGTACATCGAGGTCATCGCCTGCCCGGCGAGGTTGGCGTGGGTCAGCACCGCGCCCTTGGGCCGCCCGGTCGTGCCGGAGGTGTACATGATCAGCGCGGGGCTGTCGTTGGGGATGTCCACCGGCTCGTGGGCGTCGCCGTCTTCGGCGATCAGGTCCTCATAGCCGAGCACCCCGTCCTCGGTCGCGGCGCCGGCGACGACGACGGTGGACAGCGCCGGGGCAATGTCACGGACCGCCTTGGCGACGTCGACGAGCACCGGTTCGGTGACCAGCACGCCGGCTTCGCAGTCCTGGACCAGGAAGGCCAGCTCCGGTGGGGTCAGTCGGAAGTTGACCGGGACGGCGATGGCACCGAGCTGGTTGGCGGCCAGGGTGGCCTCGATGAACTCGGGGCGGTTGAGCATCAGAATCATGACGCGGTCCCCGAATCGCACGCCGCGCCGACTCAGCGCGTCGGCCAGCTTGGTGACCCGGTGATCGAACTCGGCCCACGTCGTGGTCTGGCCCAGGAACCGCAGTGCGGTTGCGGTGGGCTGCATCAGCGCGTGCCGCGCGAGCTGGTTCGTCCAGTTCTGGCGACGCGACAGATACGGCTGCTCTGCGGTCGCGGTCAGCTGCCCGGTCACTGGCGCCTCATTCCGTCCTCTTCAACCGTTGCCTCTGGCGTGAATGGTGCGTGAACCCGATAGCGGAAAACGCAGGAATGGTTATATTTGATCAAATCTGATGTTGCTCGCGTCACACTATTGCCTCGCTGCTGATCCGCACAAGTCCCCGGAGGTCACGTGAACGCACCGGCTTCCGCACGGGCCGACAACAACCGGGGACGGCGCCGTTCGCAGCTGTCCGACGAGGTCGCCGGCCATCTGAGGGAAGCGATCATGACCGGGGCGCTGCGGCCGGGCACCTTCGTCCGGCTCGACGAGACGGCCGCGCAGCTCGGGGTCAGCATCACCCCGGTCCGGGAGGCCCTGCTGACCCTGCGGGGCGAAGGGATGGTCGCACTCGAGCCACGGCGCGGCTATGTGGTGCGGTCGCTGAGCCGCCAGGACGTCGCCGACATCTACTGGCTGCAGGCCACGATCGCCACCGAACTCGTGCGCAGCGCAGCCGAACGCCTGACCGACCCACAGATCGACGAACTCGAACTGGCCAACGAGGAGTTGGCCGTCGCAGTGGCCGCCGGCGATCCGGCGGCCGTCGGCGCCGCGGAGTTCGCCTTCCACCGGCTGCTCAATCAGGCGGCCGGCCGGATCAAGCTGGCGTGGTTTCTGCTCCACGCCGCCCGCTACATGCCGCCGCACATCTACGTCACCGACCCGTCCTGGGGCCGGGCGGCGGTGGAGACCCACCGGCAGCTGATCGCGGCGTTGCGGCGCCGGGACCTCCCCGCGCTGGCCGCGATCACCACCGCGGAGTTCGACGACGGCGTGCACCGGCTGCTCGAGCAGTTGGAGCGCAGCGGGATGTGGCGGTAATCAGTCCCCGGGTCGCTTCGCTCCTGCCCTCCGGTAGCCCTTTTCCCGGGTCGCTTCGCTCCTGCCCTCCGCTAGCCTTTTCCCGGGTCGCTTCGCTCCTGCCCTCCGGGGGCTAGCCGGCCGACAGCTGCTCGGCGCGCGCCTTGAGGTTGTTGGCCAGGTGTTCCAGCACGTCGTTGCTCAGCTTCTTGACCATCATCGCCGGCACCGGCAGTGAGACCTCGACCTCCAGGTCCACCGTCAGCAGGCTGGCGGGTCCCATCTCCACCACCGAGAACAACTGATCCTGCTTGGTGAACACGTCACCCTGCTGCAGCACCGTCTGAATCTGGCCGGGCCCCGGGTAGTACACCGCCTGGATGAAGGTGCCTTGCTGGCCCTGGATCAGGGTGTCCAGGCGCAGCTGGCTGGGCCGACCGTCGTCATAGCGGGCGAGGACGTAGACGGCCTTGACCTCGTCGTTCCATTCCGGATAGGACTCGAAGTCGGCGACGATGGCCAGGATCGACGGGGCATCGGCGTTGACCTCGACGGTCTTGCTGACGAGCGGCATCGGCCGATCATATCGAGTGGGCTCGGGCCGCCTAGTGGGCCAGACCCAGTGGGTACTCCACCCGGACCTTCTCGTCGCGGATCAGGCCGCGCAGCAGCGCGGTGCTGAACTCGGCGGCGATCTCCTTGGCACTGCGCCGGCCGTCGGGCCGCAACCACCGGTAGGCGCCCAGCGTCATACCGATGTAGCCCAGGGCCACCACGTGTGAATCGCACTCGTAGAACTCGCCACTGGCGATCCCCCGCTCGATCAGGCCGGTCACGTGCTCGTAGACCTGGGTTTCCTTCTCCCGAACCTCGACGACCTGCTCTTCGGTGAACCACTCGGTGATGTAGGGCTGCTCCTGGAAGTACACCGCCGCACCCTCGGGATTCTCCGCGATGTTCGTCAGCAACCGCACCGTGTACTGATAGAGCGCCTCACGCGCGGTCCAGGACGGATCGTCGTGGACGGCCTGCAGGGTGTTGTCGGCCGCCCGGCGATAGATGTCGAACAGGATCAGCGACTTGCTGGCGTAATAGTGGTACACCGTCGCCTTGTTCAGGCCGACCACGTCGGCGACGTCATCCATCCGGGTGCCGTGATATCCGCGAGCAGCGAAGAGTTTCGTGGCGACGACCAGCAGCTCTTCGCGCCGGGTCATCCCATTTTCGGGTGGCATGGTGTCCTCGCTGTCATACTTTCGGTGATCGGTCGCTCTCTATCAACTGGTTGGACAGTTTAGTGACCGTTGTTGAGGTTCGGCGTAGCGGACTACACTCCGCTTCGTCGGGGTGGCGCTGGGAGGTCTGAGCATGGATCCGAATCCGGATTACGACGCGAGCGACGAAGTCGAGTACTTCTTCAGCTGGCTCCCGTGGGCGTTGCGTGGCGTCTACCCACCGCCCGCCTACCCGCCGGTCTAACCGGACGCCTTCGACACTTTGCCGGCCGGCCTGCGGGCGATGCTCGCCCGCGACCCCGATGAACCGCACCGCGCGGCCAGCTCGCTGGAGCTCCTGTTCGATCTCGTCTTCGTTGTCGCTGTGTCTCAGTCGTCCGGTGCACTGCACCACGTCTGGGAAGAGCAGCACTTCACCGACGGCGTTCTCTCCTATGCGATGGTCTTCTTCGCCATCCTGCAGGCCTGGATCAACTTCACCTGGTTCGCCAGCGCCTACGACACCGACGACTGGCTCTACCGGCTGACGACGTTCGTCCAGATGGCCGGCGCGCTGGTCATCGCGGCGGGCGCGCAGCGCGCCATGTTGGACGACGACTTCCGGGCCATCGTGGTCGGGTACGTGATCATGCGGGTCGCCATGGCCACCCAGTGGACCCGTGCCGCGATCAGCGATCCGGAGTATCGCGGTACCTGCGTGCGATACGCCGTCGGCATCGTGGTCGCGCAATCGCTGTGGGTGACCTGGGCGGTCCTCGGCGGTTCACTGTGGTGGTTCCCGGTGCTGGCTGTCGTCGACCTGTCGGTGTCACCGATCGCCCAGCACCACCGGGCCACCACGTTCCACCACCATCACATCGCCGAGCGGTACGGGTTGTTCACCCTCATCGTGCTCGGCGAATCCATTCTGGCCAGCGCCAATTCGATCATCGGCGGGCTGACCGACGCCCACGCGCGCGTCAGCCTGATCGCCGTCGCGGCCTGCTCGCTGGCGATCGTCGCGTCGATGTGGTGGATCTACTTCGACCGTCCGCAGCACAGCCAGACCATGACCTTTGCCCGGTCTTTCTACTGGGGCTATCTGCACTACTTCATCTTTGCCGCCGCCGCCGCGTTCTCGGCCGGCGTCGAGGTGGCCGTGGCCATGCGGCTGGGCGAAAGCCACCTTGCGCCGACCGTCGCCGCCCTGACCCTGACCATCCCGCTGGCCGTGTTTCTGCTCGCGACCTGGCTGGTGCTGGATGCGGACCGCCGTGACGCGGTCCAGGCGGTCGGCACGGTGTTGTTAGCCGTCGCGATGGTGTGTGCGGCGCTGCTGCCGCACCCCGTCCTCGGCGCGGCGATCGTGATGGTCGCGGCAGCCGCGCTGGTCAGCTGGCGGCATGCGGCCGATAAGCTCCCCGTCTTGTGACCGACTGGACAGCCACGACGGGCCGCCCGCACGAGATGCGGCTACGGCTGGACTCCTACCCCATCGTCGACAGCGAGAAGGTCCGCTACGCCGACCTCGATAGCAATGCCCACGTCAACAACCTGGCGCTGGAATCGATGCACGAGAACGCACGCGCCCTGATGAACAGGCATCTGATTCCCGACATTTACGACATCGTGGCTCGCAGGCTGCGCCTGGTCACCTCGCAGAACGCCGTCCACTTCCTGGCCGAGGTGCATTGGCCGGCGGTGGTTCAGACCGGCGCCGGGGTGGGGCGGATCGGCCGCACCTCGTTCGTCGCGTCCACCGGCCTGTTCGTTGACGGCACCTGTGTGGGGGTGTGCGATACGGTCCTGGTCCTGCTGGACGACAACGGACCGACCCCGCTCCCCGACAACAATCGCGCCGCGATGCAGGCGCTCATGCTCGGCTGACCGAGATCGACATAATGGCCCGCCGTACTTGATCTTTGGCGCCCAAACCTTGGTCTGGGCGCCAAAGAACTAGAGGGCCTTGAGTTCCTCGATGACCTCGCTGACCGACTTCTTGGCGTCGCCGAACAGCATTGAGGTCTGCTCCGCGAAGAACAGCGGGTTCTCGATGCCGGCGTAGCCCGATGACATCGACCGCTTGAGCACGATCACCGACCGGGACTGGTCGACGTTGAGGATCGGCATCCCGTGGATCGGGCTCGACGGGTCGTTACGGGCCGCCGGGTTGGTGACGTCGTTCGCGCCGATCACCAATGTCACGTCGGTACGGGAGAATTCGCCGTTGATGTCGTCCATTTCCTTCATGGCGTCGTAGGCGACATCAGCCTCGGCCAGCAACACGTTCATATGCCCGGGCATGCGGCCGGCAACCGGGTGAATGGCGTACTTGACCTCGACACCCTTGCTCTCGAGGATCTCGGCCATCTCCTTGACGGTGTGCTGGGCCTGGGCCACGGCCAGGCCGTAGCCGGGCACCACGATCACCTGGTTGGCGTAGGCCATCTGGATGGCCGCATCGGCGGCCGAGGTGGCCTTGACGGTGCCCTGGTCGCCGCCGGCCGGTCCGACCCCGGTCGCCCCGCCACCGAACGAGCCGAAGACGATCGCCGGGATAGACCGGTTCATCGCGACCGCCATCAGGTTGGTCAGGATCGAACCCGAGGCGCCGACGATCATGCCCGCGACGATCATCGCGGTGTTATTGAGCGCCAAACCTGCTGCCGCGGCCGACAATCCGGTCAAGGCGTTGAGTAGCGAGATGACCACCGGCATGTCGGCGCCGCCGATGGGGAACACCACGAACAGCCCCATGACACCGGCCAGCACCAGCACCAGCACGATCGTCCAGGCGGGACTGCCGGTGCCGGCATTGAGCCCGATGTAGACGGCGGTGGCCACAGCGCCCAGCAGCAGCACGATGTTGGTCGCCTGGAAGAACTTCGCCGAGCGCACCAGCTTCTTCTCGACGTTCTTCGGGATGGACTCCTGCAGCTTGAGGAAGGCCACCAGCGAACCCCAGAACGAGACCGAGCCGATGATCGCGGCGAACAGCGATCCCACGACCAGCGCCACGGTGGGCGACTGATCAGGCTTGAACACCGAAAAGCCGTCGGTCTCAATGAATTCCGCCCACGCGATGAGGGCAACCGTGCCACCGCCGACGCCGTTGAACAACGCCACCAGCTGCGGCATCGCCGTCATCTTGGTCTTCTTGGCCGGCGGCACACCCAGCACCACGCCGATCAGCAGGCCGGCGACGATCAGGATCCAGTTGATCGACGCGGTGTCGCGCACCTTGATCAGCGTGGCCACCACGGCGATTCCCATACCGGCGGCGGCAATCCAGTTGCCGCGCACCGCGGTCTTGGGCCCGGTCAGACCGGACAGACCGAGGATGAAGAGGGCGAATGCGACGATGTAGAGAACGTTGACGAGGTAGTTCACTTGTCGGCTCCGACCTTGGGCTCGGGCTTGCGGCCCTTGAACATCCCGAGCATGCGATCGGTCACCAGGAAGCCACCGATCACGTTGAGCGTGCCGAAGATCAGGGCGACGAAGGCGATGATCCGCACGCCCCAATGGGCGTCGGCGGGCAGGTTACCCAGCACCAGCAGGGCACCGAGCACGACGATGCCGTGGATGGCGTTGGTGCCCGACATCAGCGGGGTGTGCAAGGTGTTGGGCACCTTGGAGATGACGGCGAAGCCGACGAACCCGGCCAGCACCAGGATCGCCAGATTGCCCAGTAGTTGCTCGTACATCTATGCCTCTCGAGTCACGCAGGAGGCCGCAACGACCTCGTCGGAGAAGTCCGGCGCCAGCGCGCCGTCGGTGATCAGCAGTTCCAGCAGCGAGGTCAGGTTCTTCGAGTACAGCTCACTGGCATGCTCAGGCATGGTGGCCGGCAGGTTCAGCGGCGACGCGATCGTCACGCCGTGCTTGACCACCGTGCGGCCCGGCTCGGTCAGCTCGCAGTTGCCGCCGGTCTCACCGGCCAGGTCGACCACCACGCTGCCGGGTTTCATCCCTTCCACGGCGGCGGCAGTCACCAGCCGCGGTGCCGGGCGACCCGGTACCAGCGCGGTGGTGATGACCACGTCGAAGCCACTGATAGCGGCTTCCAGCGTCTTCTGCTGCTGGGCCCGCTCCTCCTCGGTGAGTTCCCGGGCATAGCCGCCCTCACCGGCTGCGTCGATGCCGAGATCCAGCCACTGGGCGCCCACCGAGCGCACCTGGTCGGCGACCTCCGGTCGCACGTCGTAGCCGGTGGTGCGCCCACCCAGTCGCTTGGCGGTGGCCAGCGCCTGCAGGCCCGCCACACCGACGCCGAGGACCAGCACGGTGGCCGGCTTCACCGTGCCCGCCGCGGTGGTCAGCATCGGGAAGAACCGGGTCGATTCGCTGGCCGCCAGCACGACGGCCTTGTAGCCGGCAACGTTGGCCTGCGAGGACAGTGCATCCATCACCTGCGCGCGGGAGATCCGCGGGATCGCCTCCACGGCGAAGGCCTGCACGCCCTGCGCCTTGAGCGCGCCGATCTGGTTGTCGGCGTTGCGCGGAGCCAGGAAGCCGATCAACGTCTGCCCCGACCGCAGCCGGGCGACCTCCTCGGGGTTCGGCGGAGCGACCTTTACCACCACGTCGGCCGCCCAGGCGTCGCCGATCGTCGCGCCGGCCGCGGTGTAGAGCTCGTCGGGTAGCAGCGCGCGTTCCCCCGCGCCGGATTCCACAACCACCGCCACTCCGCTGTTGACCAGTGCGGTGACCGCTTTGGGCACCAGCGCCACCCGGCGCTCGTCGGCGCCCGACTCGGCGACGACACCCACAGTCGTCTTCGTATCAGTCATGCCTGTGTGTCTGCTTCCTAGCGTGGATTTCGTCCGGGAGATCCCAGTGCACGTGACACCCTAACCACAATCTGTGGCATCTCCCCAAGCCAGAACCGCCCGCATCGATACAGTTCCCCCATTCGGGGGAGGCGCGCCCTGCCTGCGGCGATTCCCGTCGCGCTGTGCTCAGTCCCGCTCGGCGGGCGGAGCCCCGTCGGGGACGATGACCACCGCCGTGGTGCCCCCACCCGGGGTCTCGACCAGCTGCACCGAGCCGTCCATCGCCTCGACCCCGACCACCAGCGACGACAGTCCGATGTGGCCCTCGGCCACCTTCCGGTCGAGGACGGCGGGGTCGAACCCGACGCCGTTGTCGACCACCCGCAGCACCAGCGCACCGGCCACCTGCTCCAGCTCGACCCGCAGCCGGGTGGCACGAGAGTGCTTGTGCGCGTTGGCCAGAAGTTCGCGAGCCGCTCGGTAGAGCAGCGCCTGCGACGCGGGCTTGCCGACCTCTTCGACGTCGCAGTCGATGCTGACGTCCCAGCGTTTCTCGTACTGCCGGACCAGCTCGCGCAGCGCGGGCCCCAGGCCGACCTGGGCCAGCACCTGCGGATGCAGGGTGGTGACCACGCTGCGCAGCAGATTGATGGCATCTTGCAGTGCGGCGTCGACACGATCGAAACCCGTCGCGGTTGGCCGGTCCCGGAGATCCTCGATGTCCAGCCGGGCGGCGAGCAGGTTCTGCAGGGGCCCGTCGTGCAGCTGCTCGGACAGCTGCCGGTTGTTGCGCTCGTCGGCCTGCATCGACTCCGAGACCAGCCGGCGCCGCACCTCGAGGAGTGCCCGGACCCTGGACCTGCGGCGCGCCAGCACCAGACACAGCGCGGTGGTGGCCAGCGCCAGCCACGCCAGGCAGCCCACCTGCACGTAGACGATGTTGGGCAACCCCATGGTGTCGTCATGTTTGGAGTAGAAGATCCAGGCGCCCAGGTAGCCGACGGCGGTGCCGGCACCGAGCAGTGCGGTGATCTCGGGCCGGTCGAGGAACGCGACGGTGATCGGAATCAGGAAGAAGATGGGCAGCAGCCAGGTGGTCGCACCCCCGGAGGCGACGCACATCGCCAGCACGGCCACCACGTCGATCGACGTCGAGGCCCAGCCGAACCACCACCGCACCGGCCGGCGCGTCACGACCACCAGCCACACCACGGCGACCACGGTGTAGAGGATGAGCACCGACCAGTAGACGGCGGGCAGCCAGTGGTTCACGCCTTCGATCCAGACCAGCAGGGCGATCAGGACGATCAACGGCAGACGCAGGACGGCCGAGACGCGGACGGGTTCGGTTCCTAGAAAATCGGCGGCGCGGCGTAGCGGAACCGGCAGGTTACTCAAGCAGGCCCCGCCGCATAGCTTCGGCGACCGCCGCGGCGCGGTCGCCCACCCCCAACTTCTCGTAGAGACGTTGCACGTGGGTCTTGACGGTCGAGGGCGCCAGGAACAGCGCCTCGGCGATCGCCGGGATACTGCGGCCGTGCGCGATCATGCCGAGCACCTCACGTTCCCGTGCGCTCAGCTGCGGCCCGGAAGGCTCTGCGCGGCGCCGGATTTCGACAGCCAGCCCCGACGCGAGTCGCGGCGCGAGAACGTCGCGCCCCTTGGCGCAGTCAAGGACGGCGTTGACGATCTCCGATCGGGTCGAGTCCTTGGGTAGATAGCCGGCCGCGCCCTGTTGCAGCGCGTGGTAGACGATCTCCGCGTCGTCGTGGGCGGAGACCAGCAGCACCCGGGTCGACAACTCGTCGCGGCGCACGGCGGCGGCCACCTCGGCGCCGTTGAGGCCCGGCATCCGGTAGTCCAGCAGCGCCACCTCGGGGCTGTGCTCCTTGATCAGGGTCAGCGCCGCGATGCCGTCCTCGGCCTCGGCGACCACCTCCACCTCGCCACTACCGGTCAGCGCCCGCACCAGGCCGTCACGAAACAGCGGGTGGTCGTCGCCGACGACGACGCGCACCTTCCGGTTATCGGGCATGGCAGCAGCTTTCCACAGGGTTCCACCGATCGGGGGACAAACACTTCATCCCCCCAAGGGTCCCATCGGCGGACATACCTGCCGCGTTCGGCGGGCAATAGTGAACTCAAGGCCGAAAGCCATCGGCCACCGGAGCTAAGGGAGACGGACATGGACCGCACACTGACTCGCCGCTTCACCACCGCCCTGGCGGGACCCACGATCGCGGTCGGAGTTCTCGCCGGAACCCTCATCCTCGATACCCCCGCCGTCGCCGACACGATGGGCACCAGCCTGGCGGCATCGGGTGCTCCCGGCTCCGCACCCACCCTGATCACCCTCGACCTCTGATCGGAATGCCCGTCAGCACAACGGCGGACCCGCGTAGACCTGCGCACCGACCCCAGCAGACCACCACGAACGTCGACAGCCGTCACCCGCTCGCGGGGGTGAGGAGGCCATCTGCCTGATTCCTTCTCTATTTCTCCACATGCCGACGAGGCCCTCCCCTGGTCATAGGGAGGGCCTCGCCGGCATGCTGACGGGTGTCATATCGTGGCGGGATGGATTTCGCCATGTCCGCCAAGGCGGCTGACTACCACAGACGTCTGACCGACTTCATGGTCGAACACGTCTTCCCTGCCGAGAAGTCCTACGACGAATATCGGGTGGCGGCCGGGCCCAACGATTTCACCGTGCCCCCGGTGGTCGAGGAGCTCAAGGTGCTGGCCCGCAAGCAGGGCTTGTGGAACCTGTTCCTGCCGGCCGAATCGGGGCTGACCAACCTCGAGTACGCACCGCTGGCCGAGCTGACCGGCTGGAGCACCGAAATCGGGCCGGAGGCCCTCAACTGTGCCGCCCCGGACACCGGCAACATGGAGACCCTGCACCTGTTCGCCACCGAGGAGCAGCGCAAGCAGTGGCTCGAACCGCTGCTGACCGGCGAGATCCGCAGCGCCTTCTCGATGACCGAACCCGCCGTTGCGTCCAGTGACGCCCGCAACATCGAAACCTCGATCGTGCGCGACGGCGACGACTACATCATCAACGGCCGCAAGTGGTGGACCTCGGGTGCCAACGACCCGCGCTGCAAGATCCTGATCGTCATGGGCCGCACCAATCCCGACGCGGCATCGCACCAGCAGCAGTCGATGATCCTGGTGCCGGTGGACACTCCCGGGGTCACCCTGGTCCGTTCGACGTCGGTGTTCGGCTGGCAGGACCAGCACGGCCACGCCGAGGTCATCTATGACAACGTGCGAGTACCCGCCTCGAACCTGCTGGCCGAGGAGGGCATGGGCTTTGCGATCGCCCAGGCCCGGCTGGGCCCGGGCCGCATCCACCACTGCATGCGCGCAATCGGCGTAGCCGAGCGGGCGCTGGCGTTGATGGCCGAACGGGCGCGCACCCGCATCGCGTTCGGCAAGCCGCTAGCCGAACAGGGGATGGTTCAGAACGCAGTTGCGTTGTCGCGCAACGAGATCGACCAGGCGCGGCTGCTGTGCGAGAAGGCCGCCTGGACCATCGACCAGCACGGCAACAAAGCGGCCCGCAATCAGGTCGCCCAGATCAAGGCGGTGGCCCCGCAGATGGCCTGCAACGTCATCGACCGGGCCATCCAGGTGCACGGCGGAGCCGGCGTCAGCGATGACTTCCCGCTGGCCCGGATGTACGGCTGGCAGCGCGCCATGCGGATCTTCGACGGCCCCGATGAGGTCCACCTGCGCAGCATCGCGCGGGCCGAGATCGGCCGCGAGCAAAGCCCTCTCGCGGCAGCGGTGACCGGTACGTGACCGACGGTGAGCTTTCCGGCGCGTGGAACTTCCGCGACGTCGCCGAGGAGACGCGGGTGCGGCCCGGTCGCTTCTATCGGTCGAGTGAACTGAGCAACCTCGACGAGTCGGGCCGTGCGGTGTTCCGCCGGCTCGGGATCACCGACGTCGCCGACCTGCGTTCGCCGCAGGAAGTCGAGCGTCATGGACCCGGTGCGGTCCCCGACGGGGTCGCCGTCCACCTGCTGCCGTTCCCGGAGCTGTCCAACCCGACTGCCGCGGCGCCGCACGAGACCAGCTGGCAGAAGATGATGACCGAGAAGCCTGACGACGAGGACGTCGAACTCGCCGCGGTGCGGTTCATGGTCGAGGAATACCAGGGTTTCCCCGTCCTCGGCGGAGCGCAACGTGCTGTGCGGCAGATGTTTTCGTTGCTGGGCTCGGGTAAACCGGTCATCACGCACTGCTTCGCGGGAAAGGATCGCACCGGTTTCACGGTCGCGGTGGTACTCGAGGCCATCGGTGTGCCTACCGACGCGATCCTGAGCGACTTCCTGCGCAGCAACGACGCCATTCCCCACCTGCGGGAGCAGATCCTGGAGACCATCCGCACCCGCGCCGGCGAGACGCCGGAGATCATCGCCTTCGCTGAGGCGCGGCTGACCGACGGCGTGCTCGGCGTGCGCGAGGAGTACCTGGCCACCGCGTACCGCACGATCGCGGAGAACTACGGCGATCTGCAGGGCTTCCTGCGAGTCGCCGGGGTCACCGCCGAGGACATCGGGCGGGCGCGGACCCAGCTACTGGGTTAGTACCAGACCGACGATCCACACCGCCGTGGCGATCAGCCCACCGGCCAACTCGACGCCGACCGACAAAGCCGCCGCCTTGACCGCGTGCACGGTGGCCGCCCAGGCGCGGCGCTGGTTGCGGCGTGCTGTCAGCTCGGCGAGGTAGACCCCGAGCACGAACCCGAGTACCAGACCGACCACCGGCACCACGAAAAAGCCGACCACGGCGAGGAAAGCGCCCGCCGCCAGGGTCCATCGACCGACGTCTGCCGCGCGCATCCGCCGGGCCGGCCAGAGGTATTTGACCAGCAGGCTCGTTCCGAGCACGGCGGTGACCACGCCGAGCACCGCCCACGACACGCTGCTGCGCTCGAGCACCGACCACAGCGCGATCGCCGCGTAGACCAGCAGGGTGCCGGGCAGCAGCGGCACAATGATGCCGACCAGTCCGACGGCGATGGCCAGCGCCACCAGGATGATGCCGCCGGTGCTCACTGGATCGACGCTACCGGCACGCCGCGGCGGTCAACACGGTGCGGCGAGCGTGCGTCCATGGCTTCCACTGTGCAGTGAGGGCGGGACTCCGGCTGGAATCCCGCCCTACACGCACACTCGGTGCCCTCAGCTCACAGTGCGGTCAGCCGAGCGTGAAGGCGGCCTGCTTGGCCGTCGACAGGTCGTCGATCTGCGACCAGTGCGCGGCGACGTCGTCGACGGTCGGCACCTGCTCGAAGGTGACGCCCTCGTTCTGGAACAGCGCGGTGCGCTGCACCTTGCCGCCGCCGACGATGAACACCGATGCCGAGTCCGGCACTTCTTCGGTGCACAGGTACGACACGATGGGGGCGACGTACTCGGGGGTGAGCTTCTTGAACACCTCGGGCGGAAGGATGTCCTCGGTCATGCGGGTGGCGGCGATCGGGGCCACCGCATTGGCCTTGATGTTGTACTTGGCGCCTTCCTGGGCCAGCGTGTTGATCAGGCCGACCAAACCGAGCTTGGCGGCGCCGTAGTTGGCCTGGCCGAAGTTCCCGAACAGGCCGCTGGTGGAGGTGGCGACCACGATGCGGCCGAAGCTCTGCTCGCGGAAGTGCGGCCACGCGGCGCGGATCACGTTGTAGCCGCCGTAGAGGTGCACCTTGAGAACGGAGTCCCAGTTCTCGAACGACATCTTGTGGAAGGTGCCGTCGCGCAGGATGCCCGCGTTGCTGACCACGCCGTCGACCTTGCCGAACTCGTCGATGGCGGTCTTGATGATGTTCTCGGCGCCCTCGGACTCGGCGACGGAGTCGTAGTTGGCGACCGCGCGCCCGCCGGCGTCCTTGATCTCCTGGACGACCTGATCAGCCATCGAATGGCCGGCGCCGGTGCCGTCGCGCGCCCCGCCGAGGTCGTTGACCACGACGCTGGCGCCTTCCCGGGCCAGGGTCAGGGCGTATTCACGACCAAGACCACCGCCGGCTCCGGTGACGACGATGACACGATCCGCAACTCCGGGCATGAGCTTCCTTCCTCCGCGACTGACAGGGCGCACTCCCTGTATACGTGGGTCGCCGAACCGTCAGGCACCCGGGTCAGCCGACCCGGCTTACGCGGTGCGCTCGGCGACGACGAAGGTGGCGAACGCGTCGGGATCGTCGCCCATCGGCACGTCGATCCAGCGGCCAAGCCGGCGCATCTCCTCGGTGGACGGCTGGCCGGTGGCCTCCCACCCGTGGGCGTTGAGCCAGTCGGTCAGGTTGGCGCGGTCCGGATCGTTGTAGGTCAGATTCTGGATGTCGATGGTCCGGTCGATGCCCAGTTGGTCGGCGAATTTCTCGAAGCGCTCCCGCATCTGTTCGCGACGCTGCTCGTTGTGGTGGCCGACCGCCTCGGCCGAGACTCGGCTGCCCGGGGCGCTCAGTGCGGTGATCGTGTCGAACAGCCGATCCTGGGCGTCGGCGGGCAGGTACATCAGCAGCCCTTCGGCAAGCCACGCCGTCGGCTGGGCCCGGTCGAAACCCCGCTCCGTGAGCGCGGCCGGCCAGTCTTGACGCAGGTCAACGGGCACCCCATGGAGTTCGGCGCGCGGTTGTACATCGTGGGCGCCCAGCGTCGCGGACTTGTACTCGAGAACCTTGGGCTGGTCGATCTCGTAGATCTGCGTCCCGGCCGGCCAGTCCAGCCGGTAGGCGCGGGAATCGAGGCCCGAGGCCAGGATCACGATCTGGCGGATCCCGGCGGCGACGGCATCGGCGAAGAACGCGTCGAAGAAATGGGTGCGCACCGCCTGGTAGTTGCGCATGTGGGCGAAGACCGCGGCGGCCTCTGGGTCGGCGGCGACCAGCCGGTCGGCCATCGAGTCGTCGAGGATGGTCTCCCACACCCCGGTTCCGGCGCCCTCGACGAGAATGCGGGCATACGGATCGCGGATCAGTGGATCGGGGCTGTCGGTTTCACCGGCTCGTGCGGCGGCCACCATCACGGCGGTCGAGCCCACGCTGGTGGCAATGTCCCAGGTGTCGTCGTCGGTACGCAGAGAGCTCATGGCAGCGTTTGTCCGTTCGGGTCGCGTGCGGCTCAACGTGGGGCCTGCGGGCCATCTCGGCCGTGCGGACGTCAACCCAGTTCAGCCAGGGTCATAAGCGATGCTACCGATGCGCTTGGTGAGCCTTTGCGGCTGTGGCCCACGTCACCCGCTCAGCGAGCGGGGTGCCACGCCTTGCCGTTGAGTAGCGCGACGAACTGGTCGCTGATCGCGACCAGCCGTTGCCGATCCCCCACGAATCCGGCGTAGAAGCCGAGCCCCCACATGACCGCCATCAGCATCTCGGCGGCGGCCTCGACGTCGATGTCCGACCGCACCTCGCCTGCTTCGACGGCGTCCTTGAGGGCAGACAGCAGGTATCCGCGGGTGAACTCCCGCGAATCGTGGTCGGCACCGGCCAGCTCGGGATGTCGCTCCGATTCGAGGACCGAGGTCACCAGGAACGCTGCGACCGCGCGATCCTGGCCCTGGGCCTGCACGGCGGACTGAATGAAGGCCCTGATCCGGCCCGCCAGCGTGCTCTCCCGCTGTGAATTCTGGACGGCCGACTCGATGACCAAGGCGTTGGTCTGGTCGACGACCTCCTGATACAGCAGCCGCTTACTGGCGAAATAGTGGTTGATGGCAGGTCTTGTCAGATCGGCGCGGATGGCGATTGCCTGAAAGGTGGCGGCGTCGTACCCCAGTTCGCCGAACACCTCACGGGCTGCGCGAAGAATGCGCTCGCGTGTTTCCGCCGCCTTAGCTGCAGGGGGGCGCCCCGGACCCCGACTCGCTGTGTGCGGCACACTCGAATTGTGCCACAACTCACGACATAATTTGACGGGCAGACATCATTTACCTGGAACTTCCATATTAGAATTCCGCTCACATTCTCAAGCGCATTTGAATTTCATTGCAGCCCAGGCTGTTTCGCAGGCGTACCCGAGGGACTCCACGCCGGGATTTCACATTCGATCAAAACCGGACTTGACGTGCGTCAAATTCACACGGAACAAGAATTCGCTCAGCGTCGAGATCAACGCATGTGATCAACGCAAACGGGACTCCAGTGCCCGATATCAAGTTTGCTAGGTCTGCGTTACGTTGTTTCGGTCTGCGCTACATCACCTTGCGCATGAGTTTGATCGCGCGGTCGGTGTAGGGCGGGTACATCAGGCTCAGATCCATCTTGGTCGGCCTGGCCACCACCGCACGCCGGTGGCTGAGCGCCTCGAAACCCCAGCGACCGTGGTAGGCCCCCATCCCGCTGGCACCCACCCCGCCGAACGGCAGTTGCGGCACCAGGCAGTGCACGGCCACGTGGTTGATGACCGCGCCACCCGACGGCATCCGGTCGACGAGGTCACGGGCCATCCGCTGGGATTCGGTGAAGACGTAGAGCGCCAGCGGCTTGGGCCGGGAGGTGACGAAGGCGACCGCCGCCTCGGCCGAGTCGACGGTGAGGATCGGCAGAATCGGGCCGAAGATCTCCTCGGACATGACCGGATCGTCGGCGGCCGGATCCAGGATCACCGTCGGTTCGATCCGCAGTGCCGAACGATCCGAACCGCCACCGGTGAGCACCTTCCCGCTGGTCGAACCGATCAGGGAGACCAATCGGTCGAACTGGCGCTCGTTGACGATGCGCATCGACGGGTCCGCCTCGGCGGACCGGAACTCGGCGAGGTTCGCGACGATCTTCTCGGCCAGCTGGGCTGCGATCGCGCGATCGGCGAGCACGTAGTCCGGGGCGATGCAGGTCTGGCCCGAGTTCAGCAGCTTGATCCAGGCGATCCGGCGCGCCGCCACGTCGAGGTCGGCGTCGGCGAGCACCACGACCGGGCTCTTACCGCCGAGCTCGAGGGTGACCGGGGTCAGCGTCGGGGCAGCCGCGGCCATGATCTTGCGCCCGATCTCGGTGCCACCGGTGAACAGCACGTGGTCGAAGCCCTGCGCCAGCAGCTCCTGCGTCGTCGACGCCTCACCCTCGACCACCCGGATGACCTGCGAATCCAGATATTCCGGAACCAGCCGGGCGATGAGCGCCGAGGTGGCCGGCGCCAGCTCCGACGGCTTGATCACCACGCCGTCGCCGGCGGCGATCGCCGCCACCACCGGCGCCATGCACAGGTAGAACGGGTAGTTCCAGGGGCCGATCACCAGGACCACACCCAGCGGGTCGAACTGGACCCAGGCCCGCCCCGGCAGCTGCGCCAGCGGCAGCCCCTGGCGCTGCGGCTTGACCCACTTCTTGAGGTGTTTGCGCGCGAATGCCGCCTCGGCTTTGGTCGAGCCGATGTCCCCGAGCCAGGCCTCGAACGAGGACCGGCCGAGGTCACGGGCCAGCGCCTCGGCGATTTCGGGCTCGCGCTCGTCACACATCCGCTCGACGGCACGTAGCTGCTCGGACCGCCACGCCAACGAACGGGTACGGCCGGTGTTGAACGCCCGGCGGACATCGGCCAGCACACCGGCGGTGCCCTCGGCGGTGTGATCTCTGGTGATCTGGACGGTCATGCCAACTCCTCGGATCGATCGCTTGCGTCCAGCTTGCCCCATTACCGGCGGGAGGCGACAGCGCACCGACCCAACTTGGTCACGATCAGGCACGTCATAGCGATTCCCGGGGGGTGGCCGAACTATGGTCATGACATGGCCACCGTCGCCAGCAAGGACGCGTACTTCGAGACCGGTCTTGGGGTGCTCGCCGACCTCGGTTACGGCGGCCTCAAGCTGGCCGAGGTGTGCAACCGGCTCGGGGTCACGACCGGCTCGTTCTACCACTACTTCACCAACTGGCCGACTTACACCCGCGACCTGGTGGCGTACTGGGTGCAGGACCGCACCATCCGGGTCATCGACGCGATCCGCGCCGAGTCCGATCCGCGCCGGCGCATCGAGGCGATCATCAAGGTCGGGCTCGCCCTGCCGCACGGCGCCGAGGCCGCGATCCGGTCCTGGAGTTCGGTCGATCCGCATGTGCTCTCCGTCCAGACCGAAGTCGACCGGCAGCGCTTCAACATCCTCTACGAATCGGCCAAAGAGATCGTCGAAGATTCACGCCAGGCCGAGGTGTACGCCTCCTGGGCGGTCTATGTGTTCATCGGCTACGAACAGGCCACCCTGCCGCGCGAGCCGGGGATGTTCAACTGGATCGCGCAGTACATGCTCGACGCGCTGGACTCGGGCAGCTTCGCCAGCGTGCCGCCGCGGTGAGCCGCCGCTCTACGATCCGGCCATGCTGACCCCGGCCGCCCTGTGGCGCCGAGCGGCCGATCGAA
This sequence comes from Mycolicibacterium sp. CH28, assembly GCF_004745805.1. Taxonomy (GTDB): domain Bacteria; phylum Actinomycetota; class Actinomycetes; order Mycobacteriales; family Mycobacteriaceae; genus Mycobacterium. Next base: position 425,685 of record NZ_SRLQ01000002.1, read on the forward strand.
TCCGCGAGCGCGATCCCGAGAACGACGCCGCACGCCGGGCCTTGCGCGCCGCCATCGTCATTCCCATCGCCGCGGCGATCAGCTTCGCCGTCGGGGGCGGCTCGCAGACCCCGATGTTCACCATCTTCGGCTCGATCGCGCTGCTGATCGTGGTCGACTTCCCCGGCAACGTCAACGCCCGCGCGCTGGCCTACGGCGGCCTCGGGTTCAACGGGCTGGTCCTGATCACGATCGGCACACTGGTCGCCCCCATCCCGTGGCTGGCAGTCACGCTGATGTTCGTCATCGGAGTGGCCGTCACGCTCTCGGGGGTGCTCAGCGAGGTCATCGCCGCGGGTATGCGCGGCACATTGCTGACCTTCGTGCTTCCGGTATGTACGCCGCCCGGTCCGCTCGGCGAGCGACTCATCGGCTGGCTGATCGCCCTGGCGATCTGTGTGCCCGCAGCGCTGTTCGTGTTCCCGCCGCGCCATCACGGCGAGCTGCGCCGCCATGCCGCCGCGGTGTGCGCGGCGCTGGCCAACCGGATCGAGGGCAGCGCATCGGCCGCCGACGTCACCACGGCGATGGACGGGCTGCGTGCCAACTTCCTCGGCGCGAAGTACCGTCCGGTCGCCCTGACCGCGGGCAGTCGCGCTCTGGTCCGGGTGGTCGACGACCTGCAGTGGTTGTGCGACCGCGTCACCGGCGACACCGGCGACCTGATCGGGCCGATGGCCGACCCCGTGGTCCAGGTGTTGCGCAACAGCGCACGCATCCTGCGCATCACCCAGTCGGCCGATCGGGCCGAGGAGCGGGCCTTGCTGGCCGGTTCACTGGCCGAGCTGCGCACCATCGCGGTGGGCAGCTACCGGCAGGACATTGTCGACATCCTCGCCGAACCCGATGACCGGGCCGCTGTCGAGCTGGGCCGCACTCTGCTCACCAGACGCACCATCGGCGCCGCTGCCTCGGTGACCGGCCGCATCATCGCCGCCGCCGCGGCCGCCGATGCCCGGCCGGTGTGGGCCCGGGTCCTGGGGCGGCAGCTGCCCGAGACCGGATCCGCAGACCGGGTGTACCCCGAGACCACCGCCGTCGCGAATCTCCCGGCCGGCTACCTCAAGACATGGTCGGTCACGGCGCGCAACAGCCTGCGGACCGGCGCTGGCCTGGCCTTGGCCGTACTCGTCACGGTCGTGTTCCCGGTCCAACACGGGTTCTGGGTGGTGCTCGGGGCGATGTCGGTCTTGCGCAGCAGCGCGCTGACGACGGGCACGAATGTGGTCCGGGCGGTCGCCGGCACGTCGATCGGGTTCGTCATCGGGGCGATCGTCATCGAGCTGCTCGGCGTCGACCCGGTGGTGATGTGGATCCTGCTGCCGGTGGTGGCGTTCGGGTCGGCCTACGTGCCAGAGATCGCGTCCTTCACCGCCAGCCAGGCCGCGTTCACCATGATGGTGCTGATCGTGTTCAACCTGATCGTCCCCACCGGCTGGCGAGTCGGCCTGTTGCGGATCGAGGACATCGTGGTCGGCGCGTCGGTCGGGATCGTCGTCTCACTGCTGTTGTGGCCGGGCGGCGCCAGGACGGCGGTGCAGCGGGTGATCGAGACGGCATCAGGCGTCGGATCGCGCTATCTGCGGGCGGCCGTGCTGCGGGTCACCCGGGGCACGTTCGAGCAGGCTGAGAACCAGGTGAACGCCCTGAGTCACGACGCGCTGACGGCCTCAAGAACCTTGGATGACGCTGTGCGTCAATTACTTTCGGAGGGCGGGGGGCCCACAGACTCCCGCGCGCCGGTGGTCCGGGCCGCCAACCGGGTGTACCGGCTGCGGGCCGCCGCCGACATGATCGCCGATATCGTGCCGCCGCCGCTGGGGGTGTACCCGCGGGCCCGCACGGTGATCGAGGCACACGCCGCCGCGATCTGCACCCGGCTCGACGGCAGTGACGCCGCCGCCCTGGTCGCCCCGATCAGTGACGACCTGGTGCCCGCGCTGCGGGCCGAGGCCGGCGACAGTGAACTGGCGGTCTCGGCAGCGCTGCCGCTGGTGACCGCGGCGGCCCACATCGGCGAGCTCGAGCTGACCTATCCGCCCGCGCTGGCCGCCGAAACCCGTGCGTCGGTGACCTAGCCGCGTCCGGTGCGATGCGGCATCAGCGCCCCCGGCGGGATGGCCCCGAACCGGCCTGCGTTGAAGTCCTCGAGCGCCTCGACGACCTCTGACTTCGAGTTCATCACGAACGGCCCGTAGTGGAACACCGGCTCGCGAATCGGCTTGCCGCCCAACAGCAGAACCTCCATGGCGGGCCGGTTGGAGTCCTGGCTCGACCCGGCGGCCACGGTGATGCGATCACCCGGGCCCAGCACCGCGAGCTGCCCCTGGTGGATGGGGTGCCCGACGGGACCGACCGCACCGCGGCCGGAGAGCACATAGACCAGCGCGTTGTAGTCGCGCGGCCAGGGCAGGTTCAGCCGGGCTCCGGGCTCAATGGTGGCGTGCGCCAAGGTGATCGGCGTGTGCGTCGCACCCGGCCCGGCCCAGCCGTCTACCTCACCGGCGATGACGCGCAGCAGCGCGCCCCCGTCGGGTGATGCCAACAGCCGCACGGCAGGCCCCTCGATGGCCTGGTAGCGCGGCTGGGCGAACTTGTCCCGACGCGGCAGATTCACCCACAGCTGGATCCCGTGGAACAGCCCGCCGCTGTCGACGAGTTCGGCCGGCGGTGTCTCGATGTGCAGGATGCCGGCCCCGGCGGTCATCCACTGCGTGGCGCCGTCGGCGATCAGGCCGCCCCCGCCGTGCGAATCCTGGTGGGCGAAGCGGCCGTCGATCATGTAGGTGACCGTTTCGAAGCCGCGGTGCGGGTGCCAGTCGGTGCCACGGGGTTCTCCGGGTGCGTATTCGATCTCGCCCATCTGGTCCATGTGGACGAAGGGGTCGAGTTGCGCGGGCGTGACGCCGGCGAAGGCCCGCACGACCGGGAAGCCCTCGCCCTCATATCCGCGCGGTCCGGTGGTCACGGACCTGACGGGCCGCTCGGTGTCGGTCGGGGTGGCGGCGCCGAGCCGCGGCAGGGTCAACGTGTCTGCGGTAACTGCTGGCATACCCGAATTAACCGGACTGCGGTCCGATTGATTCCCTCAGTCCAGTACGGCCATGGCCGCCGCGCGGGCGTCGGCGGCGCTGGCGGTGATCAACACCGCTTCGGCGGCGTCACGGCACTGTTGAAGGGTCACCGACGCCAATTTGGCGCCGACTCCGTTGACCGCGGCGGCCGCCGCCGACAGCGACGTGACACCCAGTCCGGTCAGCACGCAGGCCAGCAGCGGATCCGCGGCGGCCTCGCCGCAGACGCCGACAGGCTTGTTGGCGCTGATGCCCGCGCGGGCGGTGTGCGCGACCAGCGCGAGCACCCCGGGCTGCCAGGGGTCGGTCAACGTGGCCAGCTCGGCCGACATCCGGTCGGCAGCCATCGTGTATTGGGCCAGATCGTTGGTGCCTATGGAGAGGAACTCGACGTGCTCGAGAATCCGGTCGGCCAGCAGCGCGGCCGCGGGTATCTCGATCATCACCCCGGGCACCAGGCCACGCTGGCGGGCACGGTCGGCGAACCGCTGCGCCTCATCCGGGGTGGCGATCATCGGCGCCATCACCCACGGCGCATTGCCGGTTCGCGCGGCCGCGGCGGCGATGGCGTCGAGCTGACGGTCGAGAACCTCGGGGTGTAGCGCCTCGATCCGGATACCCCGCACGCCGAGAGCGGGATTCGCCTCATCGGGGTGCCCGACGAACTTCAGTGGCTTGTCCGATCCGGCGTCGAGCGTGCGGATGACGACCTTGCATCCGGCGAAGGCGTCGAGCACCTCGGTGTAGATGGCCGCCTGCTCGTCGACGGTCGGCTCGGTGTCGCGGTTGAGGAAGCACAGCTCGGTGCGGAACAGGCCGACGCCCTCGGCCGGGGTCAGCCGCGCCGCGCGGGCCGCCGACCCGTCCTGAACGTTGGCCAGGATCGAGATCAGGTGGCCGTCGGCGGTGGCGCCGGGTCCCGTCCAGCCGGCCATCGCCGCGATCGCCTCGTCGGCGGCCAGGACGGCGGCGGCGGCTTCCGCGGGATCGGGTGTGACGCTGACGGTTCCGCGCGTGCCGTCGATCAACACCTCGGTGCCTGGGGCGATCTCGTCGAGCCCGTGAACGGCGACCACGCACGGAATGCCGAGCTGGCGCGCAATGATGGCGGTGTGGCTGGTCGGCCCGCCCAGTGTGGTGGCCAGCCCGACGATCAGCGTCGGGTCTAGTCCCGCCGTGTCAGCGGGGGCAAGGTCTTCGGCGCACAGGATCGCGGGCTGTGACGGCACCGGAACGCCGGGCTCGGGCAGACCACTCAGCTCCGCGACCACCCGGTCGCGGATATCGCGCAGGTCGGTGACCCGCTCGGCCATCAATCCGCCGAGCTGGGTGAACAAGTCGACGAACTGGGCAACCGCCTCGGCGGTGGCGCGCACCGCGGGTGCGCCCTGCTTCACCCGCTTCTCCGCCGCACCGAGCCAGGCACGGTCCTGGGCGAGCATCGCCGTGGCCGCCAACACTTCCGAGGCGGCTCCCGTCGCGCTCGCGGCGCGCTCGCGCAACCGATCGGCGACAGTGGCCGCGGCGGCGGTGAAGCGTGCCGCTTCCGCGTCGCGTTCGATCTCGGCGACCTCACCGCCGGGATCCAGGTCGTCGATGGCGGGTAGCCGACCGGGGCGGATGACCGGTGCATAGCGGACGCCCGGGACCACCGGCACACCGGTGAGCACCCGTCCGGCACCGAGTGAGGTAGGCGTGGAGGAGGCGGTCATGTGAACCACGTTACAACAATTCATTGACAAGTCAACACGAACGGGGGTAAAACAACACATACCAACATACAAATCGGTCGCAACCCCACACAAACGGAGACCCGTGTACCCGGAAGAACGCCAACAGGCTATCGCCGCCCAGGTGCTGTCCCAGGGGCGCGCGTCGGTGGCCGAGCTGGCCCAGGCCTACGACGTCACGACCGAGACCGTCCGCCGCGACCTTGCAGTGCTCGACCGGGCAGGCGTGGTGCGACGGGTGCACGGCGGCGCCGTGCCGGTGCGGGCACTGCACGTAGTCGAACCCGACGTCGACGAACGGGAGATCACCCGCGCCGAACACAAGGAGTGCATCGCCCGGGCGGCTATCGAGTTCCTGCCGCTGTCCGGTGCGAGCGTGCTCTTCGACGCGGGCACCACTACCGCCCGGGTGGCCTCGATGCTGCCCGCGGACCGTGAACTCGTCGTGGTCACCAATTCCGTGCCCATCGCCGCCCGGCTGGCCACCATGCCCTCGGTGAACCTGCAACTGCTCGGCGGCCGGGTCCGCGGCATCACCCAGGCGGCCGTCGGCGAGCCGGTGCTGCGCAGCCTGGACAACCTGCGGGTGGATATCGCGTTCATCGGCGCCAACGGAATCAGCGTTCGCCACGGCCTGTCCACCCCGGACAGCGACGAGGCCGCCGTCAAGCGCGCGATGGTCCGCTGCGCTAACTACGTTGTGGTTCTTGCCGATTCGTCCAAGATCGGCCGTGAAGAGTTCGTCAGCTTCGCCCCGATCGACAGCGTTGACGCACTGGTGACCGACTCCGAGATCAGCCCGACCGACCGACACGAACTGACCGAGCGGGGCGTCGAAGTCGTCCTGGCAGGAGCGCACCCATGATCGTCACAGTCACACCCAATCCGAGCATCGACCGCACGGTGACATTGCCCGGTCAGCTGGTCCGCGGCAGTGTGCACCGCGCGCAGTCGGTGTCGAGCGAGCCCGGCGGCAAAGGCGTCAATGTGGCCCGCGCGCTGACCTTGGCCGGGCTCGAGACCATCGCGGTGCTGCCAGCCGCAGCACACGACCCGATCGTCGCGGCACTAGAGTCCTACGGTGTGCCGTTCTACGCGGTTCCCATCGACGGGGCGGTACGCACCAACCTCGCGATCACCGAATCCGACGGCACCACAACCAAGCTCAACGAACCCGGCGCCGTACTCGACGCAGCGGCCCGGAGCGCGCTGACCCGGGCGATCCTCGACCGCGCCGCATCGGCGCGCTGGGTAGTGCTGTCCGGGTCGCTGCCGCCGGGGCTGCCGGTCGACTGGTATGCCGATGTGGTGGCCCAATTGCAGTCCTACGACTGCAAAGTCGCGGTCGACACCTCCGATGCTCCCCTGGCCGCGCTGGCCGACGGATTCGGCCGGGCCGCGCCGGATCTGATCAAACCCAACTCCGAAGAGCTCGCCGGACTTGCGGGTGTGCCTGCCGAGGAGTTGGAAGCGGCCCTGGCGCAGGGCGATCCGGGACCCGTCGTCCACGCCGCCCAGCAGCTGATCGCCCGCGGCGCGAAGACGGTGCTGGCCACCCTCGGCGCGGCCGGGGCGGTACTGGTCAACGACACCGGCAGCTGGTTGGCCACTCCTCCCCCGATCAAACCCAGGAGCACCGTCGGCGCCGGTGACTCCTCCCTCGCGGGTTACGTGCGCGCCGACGTCGGTGGTGCACAGGCACCGCAACGGCTCCAGATGGCCGTCGCCTATGGCAGTGCCGCAGCGGCACTGCCCGGTTCGGCGGTTCCGTCGCCGGCCCAGATCAATCTCCACGAGGTCGCGGTCACGTCGATTTCGACCTACCCCGTTACGCCCGGCACTGACACCACCAAAGAGGCAGTCTCATGACCAATTCCATCGTGTCCATCATCAGCGCCGATCTGGTGCTCCTCGACGTCGACGCAGGGACCGACAAGCAGTCGGTGATCGGACGGCTGGCCGACCGGCTGGCCGACGGCGGACGGGTCAGTGACCGCGCCGCTCTGCTGGAAGCAGCCATGGCGCGCGAGGCGCAGTCGGCCACCGGCCTGCCCGGCGGCCTCGCGATCCCGCACTGCCGGTCGGCCGCGGTGTCCAGCCCGTCGATCGGGTTCGCGCGACTGGCACCCAAAGTCGACTTCGGCGCCCCCGACGGGCCCGCGGATCTGGTGTTCCTGATCGCCGCACCCGAAGGCGCCGGATCCGAGCACATGAAGCTGCTGTCCAGCCTGGCCCGGGCCCTGGTGCGGCCGGACTTCGTCGCGTCCTTGCGGCAAGCAAAGTCGGCCGACGAGGTGGTGAACCTGGTCGACGGCGTGGTGAATCCGACCGCCGCACCGGCTCCCGCCGCACCCGCCCCTGCCGCCGATAGCGGTACCGCCCGGGCGGCTTCGCTCGTCGCGATCACTGCCTGCCCGACCGGCATCGCCCATACCTACATGGCCGCCGACGCCCTCAAGCTGGCCGCCGAACGCGCCGGGGTGAACCTGGTCGTGGAGACCCAGGGTTCCTCGGGCAGCACCCCGGTCAGCGCGCAGACGATCGCCGACGCCGGTGCCGTCATCTTCGCCACCGACGTCGGGGTCAAGGACCGGCAGCGCTTCGCCGGCAAGCCGGTGATCGCCTCCGGCGTCAAGCGGGCCATCAACGAGCCCGACAAGATGATTGCCGAAGCCGTTGCCGCCGCAGGCAATCCGAACGCCCCGCGGGTGGAGGGCACCGCGAGCGCGGCCGACACCGGCGCACCGGCCGGCGGCGTGGGCTGGGGCACCCGGATCCGGCAGATCCTGCTGACCGGGGTGAGCTACATGATCCCGTTCGTGGCCGCCGGCGGGTTGCTCATCGCGCTCGGATTCCTGTTCGCGGGCTACGACATCGCCAACAAACCTGCGGGCGCGACCGATTCGCTGGCCCACATCATCGCCACCACCAACTCGCTGACCGACCTGCCCAGCGGCGGATTCACCCAATACCTCGGCGCGGTGCTGTTCACCCTCGGCGGTCTGGCGTTCAGCTTCCTGGTGCCCGCGCTGGCCGGCTACATCTCGTTCGCGATCGCCGACCGGCCCGGCATCGCACCAGGTTTCACCGCCGGGGCGGTGGCGGTCTTCGTCGGCGGCGGGTTCATCGGCGGTATCGTCGGCGGCCTGATCGCCGGGTTCGCCGCGCTGTGGATCAGCCGGTGGAAGGTGCCGCAGTGGTTCCGGGGTCTGATGCCGGTGGTGATCATCCCGCTGGGTGCGTCGCTGATCGTCGGTCTGCTGATGTTCTTCCTGCTCGGCCGTCCGCTGGCGGCGGTCACCTCCGGGCTGACGAACTGGCTCAACGGGCTGTCCGGCGCGTCGGTCATCCTGCTCGGGGTGATCTTGGGTCTGATGATGTGCTTCGACCTGGGCGGTCCGGTCAACAAGGCGGCCTACGCCTTCGCCACGGCCGGCCTCAATGTCGCCGACCCCGCGTCACTGCGGATCATGGCCGCGGTGATGGCCGCCGGGATGGTGCCGCCGTTGGCGATGGCACTGGCCACCACCATCCGGCCGGGGTTGTTCTCCGAGCCCGAGCGCGAAAATGGCAGGGCTGCCTGGCTACTGGGGGCCTCGTTCATCTCCGAGGGCGCCATCCCGTTCGCCGCGGCCGATCCCCTTCGGGTCATCCCGTCGATGATGGCCGGCGGTGCGGTCACCGGCGCGCTGATCATGGCGTTCAACGTCACGCTGAAGGCGCCGCACGGCGGGATCTTCGTGTTCTTCGCGATCGGCAACCTGGTGTGGTTCCTGGTGGCGCTGGCCGCCGGCACCGCGATCGGCGCGTTCGCCGTGATCGGCGCCAAGCAGTTCGCCAGCCCCAAGGTCAGCCCGAACGTGGCGGTACCGGCCTGACCCGTCGCGCCCAAACCAACGTTTGGCAGCGCTTGTTCGAGTAAACATCTTCATAACGTCGAGTTCGGCACAACCAGAAGGAACCCCATGCACACCAAGACCGTCATCGTCGGCTCGGCGATCGGGCTGCACGCCCGCCCCGCCGCGATCATCTCCGAAGCCGTTGTCAAGGCCGGTGTTCCGGTGACACTCACGCTCGAAGGTGGGGAGCCGGTCGACGCCGGGTCGGCACTGATGATCATGACCCTCGGCGCCGGCAACGGAGCCTTGGTCACCGTCGCCTCCGACGACGAAGCGGTCTGCAAGAGTATCGCCGAGCTGGTCCAGCAGGACCTCGACGCCTGACGTCTCCCGCGCGAGCAGACGCAGAATCGCACTGCATGAGCCGATTTCGTGCGATTCTGCGTCTGCTCGTCAGGTCAGCCTCAACCAGATGAGCTCAGGCGAGGCCTTTGAGCATCAGGTTCCAGTACATGAACGGCAGTCCGTACTTCTTGAGGTACCAGTACGCCCGGTGCGGCTTGGCCGGGTCGAGGATCGGGAACGACGGCTCCATCTTCAGGTTGTAGTCGAACTCGGCCAGCAGCATCGCGTGCGACGACGTCACGATCGGGCAGGACGAGTAGCCATCGTAGGATGCCGTCAGCGGTCGGCCGTTGAGGTGGGCATCGATGTTCTCGACCACGACCGGAGCCTGTTTGCGCACCGCCGCACCGGTTTTTGCGTTTGGTGAGGAGGCCGCGTCGCCAAGGCTGAAGACGTTGGGATAGCGCACGTGCTGCATGGTGTGCTTATCGACCTCGACATAGCCACTGGCGTCACCGGTCGACAACGGGCTGGATTTGATCCAGTCCGGGGCCGACTGCCGCGGCACCACATGCAACATGTCGTAGGGCAGCATCAGGTCCGTCCCGCTTGGCCCGACCGCCGTAACCGAGACCTTGCGGGCGTTGGCGTCGACCGCCGTCAGCTCCGACTCGGTGTGCAGGGTGATGCCGTAGTCCGCGATCACTTTCTCCAGACTTTCCGCGATCGGCGGGATGCCGAATATCCGCGGCGCGGGCACGACCAGGTGTACGTCGATGTCCTTGAGCACGCCCTGCCGACGCCAGTAGTCCGACGCCAGGTAGGCGATCTTCTGGCCCGCCCCGGCACACTTCACACCGCCGGTCGGCATGGTGAAAACCGCAGTGCCAGAACGGGTGTTGCGGATGAAGTCCCAGGTCTTCGGCGCCAGGTCGAAGCGGTAGTTCGACGACACGCCATCCTTTCCCAGCGTGTCCGGCAGGCCGTCGGTGGCTGCGAAGTCGAGCTGGATGCCGGGACTGACCACCAGCACCGAGTATCCGTAGGTCGACCCGTCGGAGCACGTCACGGTGTTGTTGTCCGGGTCGAACGCGCTGGCGGCCTTCCGTATCCACGTGACGCCCTTGGGCATCACCGAGGCTTCGGGACGTTCGGTGGTGGCCACCTCGGCCTGCCCACCGCCAACCAGGGTCCACAACGGCTGGTAGTAGTGCTTGTCGGACGGTTCGATGACGGCGACGTCGGTGTAGCCCTTGCGCAGCATGCGTGCGGCTACCGTGATGCCGGCGGTTCCGCCGCCGACGATCAGGACCTGATGTGTGGCTGTGGTGCTCATGATGATCGTTTCCTCATTACCCTCAAGCGTTCTGGACGGCTTCTTCCCAGGCGCCGTAGCCGCCTAGGAGGTCACTGACATCGGCGAACCCGCGCTGGCGCAGCAGGCTGGCTGCGACCGAGGAGCGGTAGCCGCCGGCGCAATAGACGACGGTCGGCTTGCGGGGATCCAGCTCGTCGGTGCGATCCGGCAACTGTCCGACCGGGATGTTGACTGCTCCGGGGATCATGCCGGCCGCGGTCTCACCCGGGTTTCGGACATCGACCAGCTGCAACTCAGGCACATCGGCGATGCGCTCACCCAGTGCATTGGTGGTCAACCGCGAGGCGACTTCCACATCCTCGCGGTGGGTGAACATCACCTGGTAGGGCTCGTTGAGGTAGCCGACCACGCGGTCGAAACCGATGCGCGCCAACCGGTTCTTGCCTTCGAGTTCGAGTCCGGGCTCGGTCATCAGCACGATGTCGACGTCGGGCTTGACCACCGATCCGGCGAACTCGGCGTAGCGCCCTTCCAATCCGATGCTGATGGCGCCACGCAGATGACCTAGCGCGAACTCCTCCGGGGTGCGTCCGTCGACCAGCATGGCGCCGGCCGAAATCGCACTGCGTGCCTGCGAATAGGTCATCGCCGGCGGCATTTTCGTCTCGTCGAGCAGGTCGCGGTCCTTGCGGTTGAGGATCGCGTCGTAGACGAAGTACCCGGGCGCGGGCGGCTGACCTTCGGTCACCAACTCCATGAAGGTGCTCTTGTCCGGTGCCCGCAACGCGTAGTTCGTCTTACGCTGCTCACCCATCGTCGACCACAAATCTGTCGACAGGTTCTTCCCGCAGGCCGAGCCCGCTCCGTGTGCCGGGTAGACGCGGGTGGTATCGGGCAGGGTCATCAACTTGTCGTGCAACGAGTCATAGAGCTTGTCGGCCAGTTCCTCGCGAGTGAAGCCGATCGAGGCCAGCAGATCCGGACGGCCCACGTCACCGATGAACAGCGTGTCGCCGGTCAGCACACCGTAGGGAGCCGTATCGGCGGCATGCTCGTAGATCACGATGCTCAACGACTCGGGGGTGTGGCCCGGGGTGTGCCGGAACTCCAGCTGCACATCGCCCAGCGAATACCGCTCGCCATCCTCGACGGGCATGAAGTCGAACTCCGGCTTGGCCACCGACGAGTAAACGATCTTCGCCCCGGTCGCCTTCGCCAGCTCAAGATGCCCGGACAGGAAGTCGGCGTGAAAGTGCGTCTCGATGACGAGCTCGATCTGCATGCCGAGTTCCTGTGCGTCGGCGATGTATTCGCTCACGTCGCGTTGCGGGTCGATGACGACCGCGCGACCGGTGGTCTCGTCACCGATCAGGTAGGACGCGTGCGACAGGCACTCCAGGTAGTACTGGTTGAACTTCATTTCGGGTTCCCTTCGTTTGGGCGGTTTGTCGGATCAGGCCAGTGCGAGAAACAACTTCTCGAGCTCGGCTTCGGTCAGGGGGGCATCGTCGCCGGAGTCGATTCCGGTGGCGCAGTGCCGCAGCCCGGTGGCGACGATCTTGAATCCGGCACGGTCGAGCGCCTTGGATACCGCGGCGAGCTGGGTTACGACGTCCCTGCAGTTGCGACCCTGCTCGATCATCGCGATCACGCCGGCGAGCTGGCCCTGGGCGCGGCGCAGCCGGTGCAGGACTTCGGTGGCACTGTCGTCGTCGAACATCGTTATCTCCTTCTCCGATATCTCGGGCACTCAGGCCGCGCGGGCTGTCGCCGCGGGCGGCGCCGTCACGCGCCGCAGCGGACAGGCGGCGATGCGGCTGCAGGCGAAGGTCATTCCGGCGGCCAGCGCAGTCAGCGCGGCGCCGACGTATCCGAGGACCGGGTCGATCTCCTCGCCGAGGATGACCGAGGCCATGACCAGCACGAACCAGCCGAACGATTTGCGCAGCATCTCGGGGTTTGCCATACCAGCGAAGCGTGCCCCGATCAGCGCACCGACTATCGCGGCAGCGGTCACCATTCCCGCGACGGCCCAGTCGATCTGGACCACCGACAGGTAGCCGGCCAGGCCCGCGAACGAGTTCATCGCGATGACGACCAGCGACGTGCCGACCGCGACCGGCATGGCCAGTCCGCCCAGCAGCGCCAGCGCCGGCACGACCAGGAATCCGCCACCGGCGCCGACCGTGCCTGTGACCAGGCCCAGGGCTAGGCCCATGGCGACGATCTTGAGCACCGGCAGCTTGTGCGACGGGTCGGTGACGGCCAGGTTCCTGCGACCGCGCAGCATCGCGACGGCGGTGGCGATCATGATGACTGCGAACGCGATGAGCAGCGCGCTTCCCGGGATGTACTTGGTCAGATGACCGCCCGCAAAGGCGCCCACCATCGAGGTCGCGCCGAACAGCACGGCGGTGCGCCACTGCACCCGACCGGCTCGCGCGTGCGAGACGGCACCGACGGCACTGGTCGCACCGACCACCAACAGCGACGCGGCGATCGCGTGCTTGGCATCCATGCCTGCGACGTAGGCCAGCAACGGCACGGTCAGGATTGATCCGCCGCCGCCCAGCAGCCCGAGCGAAACTCCGACAAAGACCGCCAGAACGACTGTCAACGCGATCATCGAGTTCACCGTCCGATTCCTCAGTTCATGTATACCTATGGGGGTATCTACTCCTCCCACCATAGATACCTATAGGGGTATGCGCAACGTTGGGTCGTACCGTCCCGGGAAAAAAGGTCTTTGGTCCTTGCCCGGCTGCTCGGCGGCAGCGGCAGCGGGGCCCGTCACCTACCGATGACGAGGCAACGGGGAGGTAGCCGCGACGCTGCGGCCAGGTCACCCTTTCACCACAATTCAGCAAACGATCACGCTTTTGAGCTGGCTGGCGTGCGATCCTTCACGCACAGCGACCCGGATCAACGGCGAGAGGGTTTCCCCATGTCAACTCCAACCATGGCGCATCGACTGGCGGCAGAGTTCGTCGGTACGTTCGGGCTAGTCTTCGGCGGTTGCGGAGCGGCGGTCTTTGCAGCAAATCCCGCCGAGAACAACTCCGTCGGTATCGGATTCCTTGGGGTAGCGCTGGCCTTCGGCCTGACGGTCCTCACCGGCGTGTACGCGTTCGGCACGATCTCCGGCGGGCACTTCAATCCCGCGGTCACCCTCGGTGCGGCACTGGCCAAGCGGGTGGAGTGGAAAGCCCTGCCGGCCTATTGGATCGTGCAGGTGATCGGCGGGCTGGTTGCCGGCGCAGTGATCTACCTGATCGCCAAGGGCAGACCGGGCTTCAACGCCACCGGGCACATGGCGGCCAACGGTTTCGGCGAGCACTCACCGTTCAACTACTCACTGGCGGCGGTGGTGATCGCCGAAGTATTGCTGACGTTCCTGTTCCTACTCGTGATCCTGGGCGCCACCGACAACCGCGCCCCGAAGGGCTTCGCGGGCCTGGCGATCGGGTTGATGCTCACCCTGATCCACCTGATCTCGATCCCGATCTCGAACACATCGGTCAACCCGGCACGCTCGACCGGTGTCGCGTTCTTCAACGGCGACGGGGCTCCGGCGCAGCTGTGGGTGTTCTGGCTGGCACCGCTGGTCGGCGCCGCCATCGCCGGCGTTGTCTATCCGTTGCTGTTCGGCCGGGGCGACGAACTAGCCGACCGCCCGGTGCGCGACGACGCACTGGAACGCTGAGAAATGAAGCCGTCACAGTCTGCTGATGTGCTGCACCGGCAGCCGGGCGCCGCGGCGCGGCTCGTAGGCCAGCCCGCTGGCCTCCAGCAGGCGCACCGCGCGGTAGCGATGCGGACGCACCGGCTCGAGTAGCTCGACCATGCCGGCGTCGTCGACGGGACGCCCGATCAGCGTCCAGCCGATCATCTTGCAGACGTGGTAGTCGCCGACCGAGAGCGCATCGGCGTCGCCGAAGGCCCGCTGGGCGGTCTCGGCCGCGGTCCACACGCCGACACCCGGAAGCGACGTCAGCGCCTCGCGTGCCTCGACGGCGGGCCGGGCGGTCAGGCGTTCCAGCGCCGACGCCCGCTCGGCGCAGCCGACGATGGTGCGCGCCCGGCCCGGGTCGACGTTGGCGCGATGGAACTCCCACGACGGCATCCGCCGCCACACCTCCGGCGTGGGCGGCACCCGCATCCGCGCGGGCGCCGGTCCGGGAGCCGGTGTACCGAACTTGGTCACCAACAGCCGCCAGGCGCGAAACGCGTCAGCGCCGGGAACACGCTGTTCGATCACGGCGGGGATCAACGCCTCCAGCACCCGGGCGGTGCGGCCCAGCCGCAGGTGCGGGACCCGGGTGAAGGCGGCCTCGATGGTCGGGTGGTGCGGGCGGAAGTCGTCGGTGTGGTCGTCGGCGCCGAGCAGGTCGGGCAGTGCGTCGACGAATTCCTGCGCACCCTCACCCCAGGCCTGGCAGGCCACCGCGTCGGCGGCGGTGCGGTAGATCCGGGCGGTCACCGGTCCGCTGGATTGCAGGCTGGTGCGCCAGATCCCGCCGTCGGCGTCGAGCTGGTAGCACGGGTCACCCGGGCCCCGGCGTTGCGGGGCCAGCGTGAGACCAGGGCTGACCGGACCGGGGAAGGTCAGGGTGCGCTCGAGGGGCACCGGGTCAGTCCGGGTCGACGCTGATGTCGGCCTTGTTCGGGTAGAACGCGACGTGCCCGGCGATCGCGGCGACCGCGGGGTAGGGCTGCTCGTAGGTCCAGACCGCGTCCTCGACGGTCAGGTTGCCGACGGTCACGTTGTAGTAGCCGGCGTCCCCCTTGTAGGGACAGTAGGTGCGGCTTGTGCTGCGGTCCAACGCTTTCGGGTCCACGTCGGCGATCGGTATGTAGTACACGACGGGATAGGTCGCCTCCTGCAGGCCCAGTGCGGCGCGCGTGTCGGCGACGAGTTCGCCGTTGACCCGCACCCGCACCCGGCCTTCGGTCGGGGTGATGGTGATGGGGTGTTCCGCAGTGGGCTGCTTCATCCCTCGAGTATCACCCTCGCGGGAGTGTGCAGCTAGAGCCGATTGCGAACTAGGGCCGGCGGGCGATCGCGTCGGCAACGACGGCGATGGGTGAGGTGCTCGCGCGCCCGCCCTCCTCGTGCCGGTCGGCCACCTTGTAGGCGGTGTACATGCCGCGCACCCCGAGCCAGCGCAGCGGTTCGGGCTCCCACGTCTTGGAGCGATGCCCGACCCACGGCAGCGCGGTCAGCGGGGTGGAGCGCCGCAGCACCAGGTCGGTCAGCGTGCGCCCGGCGAGGTTGGTCGCGGTCACACCGTGGCCGACGTAACCGCCGGCCTCCCCCAGCCCGGTCACCGGATCCAGGCTGACCCCGGCCGACCAGTCGCGCGGCACACCCAGCACGCCGCACCAGCCGTGGGCGATTGGCACGCCGCGGGTCTGCGGCAGGGCGGAGTTGAGCACACCGGTCAGGTAGTCGATGGTGCCTTGGCCGACCGCGCCGTCGTTGTCGATGCGCGAGGCGTACCGGTAGGGCACCGCACGCCCGCCGATCGCGATGCGGTTGTCGGCGGTGCGCTGGGCGTAGAAGAACCCGTGCGCCAGGTCGCCCAGCGTTTCGCGGCCCTCCCAGCCGATGCGCGCCCAGATGTCCTCGGACATCGGTTCGGTGGCGATCATGGCGCTGTTCATCGGCAGCCAGCGGCGCCGCAGTCCGGCCATCCGGGCGGTGAACCCCTCGGTGGCTCGCAGGATGATCGGGGCGCGCACGACTCCCATCGGGGTCTGGGCGCTGCCGGGGCTGATCGTCGTCACCGGGGTCTGCTCGTAGATGGTGACGCCGAGGCGTTCGACGACGTCGGCCAGACCGCGGGCCAGTTTGGCCGGCTGGATGCGGGCGCAGTGCGGGTTGAAGGCGCCCAGCACCAGTTTGTCGACCCGAATCCGGTCGGCGGCCTCGGCGGCGGACAGCAGCTCGATGTCCTCGGTGCCCCACTCGCGGTCCTCGTCGACCTCGGCGCGCAGCCGGCGGGCCTGTGCAGGGTTGCGCGCGACCTCGAGGTTGCCGCCCTTGAAGATGTCGGCGTCGATGTTCTCCCGGGCAGCGACCTCGATGACCTCGTCGACGGCCTTGTTGAGGGTCTGCTGCCAGGCGATCACGCTCGAACGGCCGTACTGCTTGGCCAGCAGACCGCGATGTCCCGGGGCCAGCCCGCCCAGCCAGCCGCCGTTGCGACCGGATGCACCGAAGCCGGCGAAGCGCGACTCGAGCACGGTGATCCGCAGCGAGGGGTCGGCCTGCTTCAGGTAGTAGGCGGTCCACAGGCCGGTGTAGCCGGCACCGACGATGCACACGTCGGCGTCGCGGTCACCGGGCAGGGCCGGTCGAGGTTGAGGTTGAGGTAGTTGGGTGAACCAGTGCGAGACGGAGCCGTTGATCGTGGCCATACAGAGAATCTTGGCAGCCCTCCCCAGCGCGCGTAACGCTGGCTAGCCTCACTGGACGATCAGCTGTCCGTGCATCATCGGGTGGTAGGCGCAGTGGAACGGATACGTTCCGGGCTGGCTCGGCGCGGTGAACGTGGCCGACGCCTTGTCGCCGACCTCGACATTGAATGCGTTGCCCGCGTCGGCGGTCACGGTGTGCTCTACCCCATCGGAATTGGTGACGGTGACGGTAGCGCCCGGCGGGACCGACACCGGCGAGGTGAACTTCATATCGGCGATGCCGATAGTCGGGCCGGCCGGGGTGGCCGGGCCGGCGGCGGTCGGCGACGGCTGCGGGTACGCCGGAGCTGCCGGCGTCGATGTGGTTCCCGAGGAGCACGCCGCCACGAGCAGGAGGCTGGCGAGCAGTGCGGCGATGCGTGCGGTCATATCTCACACACGAGATCACCGGGGCTCCAGTTCAATCCGGCTGGGCCGCCCCGGCCTGTCGTGTGGAGGCCTGTCGTGTGGAGGCCTGCCGTGTGGAGGCCTGCCGTTTGGCCGCCCGCAGCCCGACCCAGAACCGGGCGGCCTCGCGGATGGACTCCTCGACCGGGCGTGGCTGCCACCCGAGTTCCCGCACGGCCTTGCCGTGATCGAGTGGTCCCTCGGCGCGCATCAGCCGCAGCGACTCCAGCGACAGCCGTTCGTCGGTGTGGCGCAGGCGGGCCTTGAGGGTGCCCGTCGCGGCCAGCAGGTAGGCCATCGGCAGGGGAATGGTCTTGGCCGGCGGTGGGACGCCGACGGCCTCGGCGGCGATGTGCGCCACCTCGGCGTTGCTGATCATCTTCTCCGAGATCAGGTAGCGCTCGCCGACCCGGCCGCGCTCGGCGGCCAGGATCATGGCGCGGGCTGCGTCGTCGACACCGACGGCTTCGAGTTCGATGCCGCCCATTACGAACGGCAGCTTGCCGAAGGCGGCCCCGGCGATGATCGCGCCGTGCGGGGTGCGGCCCCAGTCGCCGCTGCCGTAGGTGGTCGATACGCACATCGCGACGGCGGGCAGGTTGTGCTCGCGCGCGTAGCGCAGCACCAGCTCCTCGGCCTGCAGCCGGGATCGCACGTAGGGGGTGATGCCCCGGTCGTCGATGACGTCGGTTTCACTGGCCAGCCGGCCGCGCTTGCGGCCGACGGTGACGTAGCTGCTGGTGAAGATGAACCTGTGCAGGTCTGTCGCACCTGGGGCAGGAGCGTAGCGACCCGGGGAGAACTCGAGCGCGATTTCTAGGACGTTGCGGGTGCCCTCGACGTTGGTGTGGAACAGCGGCGCGGGATCGCGCAGCCAGCCGCGGGCGTCGACCACGCAGTAGTAGACGTCGTCGACGCCGGCCATCGCCTCCCGCAGCGTGTCGTTGTCCCAGATGTCGCCGACGAACCGCTGCACGTCGAGGTCGTCGATGGCGATGGTGTTGGCGTTGTCGCGCACCATGACTCGCACCTGATGCCCGTCAGCGACCAGCTGGCGGGTGACGTGCGAACCGAGGAAACCGTTGGCCCCGATGACGAGCTTGGGACTCATTTCTGACCGCCGTACTGCCGCATCCAGGCGGCCGCCTCGTCGTCGAGGGTGCCGAGCTTTTCGGCTTTCTTGCACCACTTCATCCCGGCCTGCAGGAACTTCATCGGGTTGTAGATGTCTTCCTGCTGCGACCACAACCCGTCGCCGGCGTAGGTGACGATGGAGATGTTGGTGGCGGTGATGACCGTGCCGTCGCCCGGGTCGCGCATCGGGTTGTCCAGCTCGCAGATGACCCGGCCGGTCTCTTCGTCGAACACTTTCCACAGCGACGGAAACTCGGTCATGTGGCTGCCGGGGAAGGTGCTCATGGTCTTGGTGATCCAGGCACGCACCTCGTCGCGGCCCTTCATGGTGCCCATGGCGTGCTCGATGTAGTCGACGTCGGGGGTGTAGTGCCGCACCCAGGCGTCCCAGTCGCGGGATCGCGCCGCCGCGTCCACCGTGTCCTCGAAGATTGCGAATGCCTCGGTCAGTTCCTCACGGGAGAAGCGCGCCACAACTTCAAACTAGAACACGTTCTAATGCGATGTCGAGAAGTCGTCTCGATCGGTGCTCAGCGATCCGTCTTGCGGCGATTTCGGCCCTTGGCGGCATACAGCTGAGCATCGGCCTGCGCGTACAGCACCGCGATCTCGGCAATGTCGCCGGGCTGCGACGCCATCCCGATGCTCGTGTCTGGGGTGTGCCGCCCGACATCGGCGACGAACCGCTCCGCAGACGACAGCTCGCGGTCAATGCGGTCGGCGATGCACGCGGCGAACTCGTCGCCGCCGAACCTGGCCAGTACCGCGTCGGACGGCACGAGGCCGCGCCAGCGGCGCGCATGACTGATCAGGTGGTTGTCACCTGCCAGATGCCCGAGGGTGTCGTTGAGCTGTTTGAAGCCGTCGAGGTCCATCACGACCACCGTGACGGTCGATTTCGGTGATCGCCGGCGCGCCAAGAGATCTCGCGTGGCGATCTCCCATCCGGCCCGGTTCAGCAGGCCTGTCAGCGGGTCGGTGCACGCGCTGGTGACCAGGGCGCGCATCACCAGTCCGAACGATTCCGCCGCCCCGACGATCGCGACGACCCAGATGATGTAGTCGATGTAGAGCTTGGGTATCGGCGCGACGGCCAGCGCCACGACCGCGGCCACTGTCAGAAGGCCGATCAGCATCAGGGCCCGCCGGGGCGGATAAAACGCCCGCAGGTACATAGCGAGGAACATCGGCGCGATCAGGCAGGCGAGCTCGGCGCTCATCGCGATGTGGAAGCCCATCACCAACGGCGTGGCGAAAATGGCCGCCAGTGTCGGTGGTCCGGGGTTGTCCGGCTTGACGGCCAGCCAGAGCAGTGCCGCGACGCCGAGCATTATCGCGAGTACGCCTCCAGTCGGATTCGCGTACACCAAGTCCGTGCGGATCGGCCAGACTGTGAACACGACGCCGTAGACGTACAGGAAGGTCGTCGAGCCCAGATAGATTCGCAGCAAGCGGATCTGCTGGGCGCCGTAGAAATCGCTGCTGCTGAAGGCGAGCAACCTCACCCGATACGTGCGATTACCGCTCCGAGACCACAGCGAACGCTCGGGCCGGCAAACCCCCATGACGCGAAATTCTCCTGAGGAAACCCGGCCCCATTGCCGGCTGGCCAATTGTGACACCGCCATTGACGGCCTGCATCCGTATGCGAGGCGCGCACGGGACTTTCTCAACCGCACTCGAGGTTGAAGAGGTCATGCCGCACGACTATCACCGAAACCCTGCGGCCGTCTCCGCGCTGTCGCCCGAGCAGTACCGGGTGACCCAGGAGAACGGCACCGAACGTCCATTCACCGGTGAGTACTGGGACAACCACGAGCCGGGCATCTACGTCGACGTCGTCTCGGGCGAGCCGCTGTTCGCCTCGGTCGACAAGTTCGATAGCGGTTCAGGATGGCCCAGTTTCACCAAGCCGATCGATACGTCCAACGTAGTGCAGAAGCGCGACTTCTCCCACCTGATGCTGCGCACCGAGGTCCGTTCGGCCAACGGCGACAGCCATCTGGGGCACCTCTTCAAAGACGGGCCGCGCGCCCAGGGAGGGTTGCGCTACTGCATCAACTCAGCTTCGCTGAAGTTCATCCACCGCGACGACCTCGAGGCGCAGGGGTACGGCGACTACACGAGTTTGTTCGACACTCTCAAGGAGGAAGCGTGAGCGAGACGAAGACCGCGATTCTGGCCGGCGGCTGCTTCTGGGGCATGCAGGATCTGATCCGCAAGCAGCCGGGCGTGATCTCGACCCGGGTCGGCTACTCCGGCGGGCAGAACGACCATCCGACCTACCGCAATCACCCCGGCCACGCTGAGGCTGTCGAGATCGTCTACGACCCGGCCGAGACCGACTTCCGGGCGCTGCTGGAGTTCTTCTTCCAGATCCACGATCCGAGCACCAAGAACCGGCAGGGCAATGACGTCGGCACCAGCTACCGCTCGGCGATCTTCTACCTCGATGACGAGCAGAAGCAGGTCGCATTGGACACCATCGCCGATGTCGACGCCTCCGGGCTGTGGCCGGGCAAGGTGGTCACCGAAGTGACCCCGGCATCGGACTTCTGGGAGGCCGAGCCGGAGCATCAGGACTACCTGCTGCACTACCCCAACGGCTACACCTGCCACTTCCCGCGGGCGGGCTGGAAGTTGCCGAGGCGGGCGCAGGTCTGACCTTCCGCGTGTGAGGCTGATTTAGGCGCTTTCTGTTTGCGCTGGCCAGGTGTTTCCAGAGGGGTCGGATTGCGCCCTCTGGAGCACCTGGTCTGAAAGTCTGGCCCTGTTTTGGCCCTACGAAAATCGGGCTCAAACGACCCGAGTGTCCGCACACCGAGCGGGCGGTCGGGCTTACGGCTCAAAGAGCGACTCGTCGGATCGGCATCAACGCCGCCGGGCCTTGGCTCCGACGCGGTGCCCCGACCGTCTATGAACCTTTATCGCCTCCCCTCGACGTCCTTGCAGAGGACTCTGGGCACGGCGTGAGTATGGCCACCGGCCCACACCCAGCAACGTCTAAAGATCTGCTACCCGCAATAGGGAACTCAAGTATCAGACGCAAACGGTTCATCCCAGCACAGTGAAGCGCCTAAAATTCCCCGGGGCACGGGGTTCAGACTTGACGAGCAGCACGCTTTCTGAGTCACCAAGCTGATGGTGGCGCTCAACGCTATGTCCTTCTGCACGAGGCCTGGCTAGAGGGGGATGAAACATGGCGGTTTCTTTGCCGGGGGTCGACGCAGGGTCGGGTTCGAGGAGTGGGCATGCCTGAGACACCCCAGATTGTGAGCCTCGCGACGGCGCTTGCTGCCCTGGTGATGCCAGCGGCCTTCCCGCCGATCGCGGATGCGGCGGATTCGAATCGGGCTCAGGTCGGCAGAGATGCACGGCAAGAGAATCCGACGGACGCAGAAACGGCGTTGCCGGTCGACGTGGACCTTATGAGCTTCACAGTGCAGCAGACCAGCGACGGCATGTTGTTCCCGCAGCACAGTTCTCACTCGTCGCACGTATCGCATGCCTCGCACGCGTCGCATGCATCGTCCAGCCCGGGATATGGCGTCCCCGATACGCCCTACGTGCCGTATGTGCCCGATGTGCCCTACGTACCGAACCCGATTTACGCGCCGCCGGTCGTAGCCCCTCCCGTCGTAGCCCCTCCCGTCGTAGCTCCTCCCGCAGCGACAACCGGACCGGCGCCCGCGAACACCGCTGATGTCGCCGCCGTTGCGTGCGCACGGGCGAGCTATGGCCTTGGCGTGAATGACATCGCGAATGAGCTGCAACAGACCTTTGGCTTAGGGGCCGGCGATGCTGCGAATATCGCGAGACAAGCATTGGCTGCCGTGCTTGCGGGTGGGCATTACTGCGACGGCTCCCACGGTGAATGACCACCTATGACGTTGCGTTCATTGATGGCAAGAACGCTGGTTGAAACGATCGGTTGCTCGACCGTAGCGATCGACCGACGATGACGACCTCTATGTCGGATGTTGTTGTTGTCTTCAGCGCGTCGATCCAGTCGTTGGGCGCGTTGCAGGAGGCGGCCTACCGCTTGATCGGGCAGGCTGCTTGTCACATCGACGAATCAGATGGGCGATACGTATGCCGACTTTCGCCGTCGCAGCCACAGATTGACGGCGACGAGCTGCGGACCCATTTTCTGAATCTAGTGACCGATGAAAACCTCCGCGAGAAGGTCGGCAGGGAGACTGGCCGGCTACGGGATGTCATCGTGGCGTTGGCGTTCGGGTCGCTGGCCGAGAGGGAATAACTCCATGGCCGGCTTCGCCGCAGCGGATTCATTCAGTCCTGTAAAATCCGATCTGCAACTTCTGCCTATCCGCTTTGAGCGGCTGGGCGCCGACCGTTTCCTGGTCGGCAACATGGTTGGCGACATGGCCGAAATGACCGCAGCAGAACTGGACCGCCTGTGCGCGCTCGACCTCGCGCCCGGCGACGGCCTTTACGAGCGAGCGTTCGAGAACCTCTTCGTCGGGTCGACCGAGCAACGCGCGCAGCAGCAGCTCCTGGCGCTTCGTCTACGAAGCCGCCTGAGTTTTCTGCGAGCAGCCACGCCCCTTCACCTGTTTGTCGTCACGCTGCGCTGCGAGCACTCCTGCCCCTACTGCCAGGTCTCCCGGCAAAGCAAGGACCGCGTCCGCTACGACATGGACCAGGCCACCGCGTCCAAGGCGATTGACATCGCCCTTTCCGCGCCCGCCCCGCTGATCAAAATCGAGTTTCAAGGCGGCGAACCGCTGCTGAACTTCGAACTCATCCGATGGATCGTCGTAACAGCGAAACAGCGGGCGGCTCCCCTGAGCAAGCGGCTGCAATTTGTGGTCGCCACGAACCTGGCCCTGCTCAGCGACGAAGTGCTCGACTTCAGTGCTGAGCACGACATACTTTTCAGTACATCGTTAGACGGCCCGCGCGACCTTCACAACAAAAACCGGCCGCGCCGCGGCGATAACAGCTATGAACTCGCGATCGCGGGTATCGCGCGGATTAAAGATCGCCTCGGTCCGGACAAGGTTGGTGCGTTGATGACCACGACCGAGGCCAGTCTGGATCGCGTCGAGGCGATCGTCGATGAGTATCTCAAGCAGGGTCTCGACGGCATCTTCCTTAGGCCACTGTCTCCCTACGGCTTTGCGATGAAGACCAAGCAATTCCAGAAATACCGCGGCACTGACTGGCTCCAATTTTGGAAACGTGGTCTGCGCTACATCCTCGATGTCAACAAGTCCGGCCGTCGCTTTCCTGAGTTCTACTCGTCGCTCATCGTTCGCCGGATGCTCAGCGATGAACCCATCGGCTATGTCGACCTCAGAAGCCCGGCCGGCATTGGTCTGGGGGCTCTGGTCTACAACTACGACGGAACCGTCTTCGCCTCTGACGAGGCCCGAATGCTCGCCGAAATGGGCGACCGCAGTTTCGAACTGGGCACCGTGCACGAGCACAGCTATCGAGAGCTGGTGTTATCCGACACCCTAGTGTCAGCGGTCGCTAACTCGCTCACCCAAACCGCGCCACAATGCTCCACCTGCGTCTTCGAACCCAACTGTGGTGCGGACCCTGTCTATCACCATGCAACCCAACAAGATCTGCTAGGCATCAAGCCATTGTCGGAGTTCTGCCAACGGCAAAAGGGTGTCATCACCCATCTTTTCGAGCTGCTCGAACACTCCCCTGAGGACGCCGCCATACTCCGGCGATGGGCGTCATGAAACCCCTTGTGCTTTCGGGACGTTCACCCGAGGCCGACATCATCGGACTTGGACCAGAACGGCGATACGTGCGCCTCCGCTCCCCCCATAGTCCCCCAGCCCACGATCGCGACGCCGCGTTGATCGCCGACGACAACGACTGGGAGCTGGCGCACGCCCACGGTTACCCACTTGCTATTGCCCGCGATGCACGCCCGGCGGGGGCTGTATTGAGCTACGTGCGGCTGCCGGCCGGATTTGCCGTGCTTAGCGAGGGCGACGTGCTGGGCATCGCACCACAATCTCGTCGGGTGCGAGTGCTCTACCGCCGCGCATCGAGACACAACTTCTTTCTCGTCACCGAACGTTGCAACAACTACTGCCTCATGTGCTCGCAGCCACCCAAGAAAGTTGACGACGGCTGGCTGATCGACGAGATCGCGCAGACCATTCCGCTGGTCGATCCGGCGACACCCGCTCTGACGTTCACCGGCGGTGAGCCGCTCACCGACTGGCGGCAGTTCATCGGCCTAGTCGAGCTGACGCGGGATCTGCTCCCCAACACTGCGATTCACGTGCTGACCAACGGGCGCGCCTTCGCCTCGCCCGAGGTCGCGACCACCTGGGCGGACGTTCGCCACCCCAAACTTTCGGCAGGAATACCGATCTACGCGGCCGTTGACCAGATCCATGACTACGTGGTCCAGGCGAAGGGAGCCTTCGACCAAACGGTCCTCGGCGTTCTTCATCTCAAGGATCGGGGCCAGCGAGTTGAAGTACGGGTCGTGCTTCACGCCATCACCGCGCCCCGTCTACGTGAGACATGCTCGTGGATCGCTCGCAACCTGCCATTCGTGGACCACGTGGCTCTGATGGGCATGGAAAACACCGGCTTCGCGATCGCCAACAACGACATGCTGTGGATCGATCCCGTTGACTATCAAGAACAATTGAAAGCCGGCGTCGACGTGCTCGCTACGGCCGGGGTCAATGTTTCCATCTATAACCTACCGCTGTGCGTGCTCGACCCCAGCCTCCGGCCCTTCGCGCTGCAATCGATCTCGGACTGGAAGAACGCCTACGTGCAGGAATGCGAAGGCTGCTCGGTCCGCCACGATTGCGCAGGCTTCTTCTCAACCGGCCGTACACAATTCAGTCGCGGGATAGCTGCGATCTAGTTCCACAGTTCGCGACAGTCGTCCGGCGCTCCGGACACAATCCTGAAACTGATCAAGTTTGGGACTGGCCGACCCAACGTCTACGTTGGCACATCCAGATTGGCCGGACCCCGTGAACTGGTCCATGAGATCTATGCCCGCGGTCAAGCCACTGCGACCATGTCGAGTTGTCGATTCAATATCGAATTCAGACGTCGAAACGACCGTCATCCAATTGCGTTATCGATTCCTCGGGATATCATGTCCGCGCCGACTGCGGAAGACAGCGCTGCGCCGCCGGCGCTCAGTCCGCCCGTGATGGGAGTAAGTCCGGCTCCGACTAGTCCGTTGGAAACGACGATCGCGCCTCCGGCCAGTATGGCCAACGCCCCACTCACCTGCCTGAGGAGTTCGCGGTGGTCGGAATCCACCTGCAATCTCTCGACCTCGAGTCGCATCCGTTCCACAAGCTCCGCCAGTTGAGCGGCCACTACTTCGCGGTGGCCAGGGGTCAACTCCGGATCGTTCAGGACTCTGCGTACGCTTGTGCGCAGATCGAATCTTATTCTCGCTACGGTTTGTTCATCGACTCCCATATCTACAAGGAGTCTGCATTCAGCAGTGGTGAATGCATCTATTAGAGCGTCGTCTTGACGCATTGCCTCGCGCATAGCCCTATCTTGAGCGATTTCATCTCTAGGGGGCAGTGGCTCTCTGGTCAGGATGTCTTGGCGAAGTGCTTCAATACCTCGCGTCGAAGCCAAAGTAGCGCGCCTAAGGAGGGTCATCTTCTTTTTACTTGAGGCGGCTCTGTTCTTGGCGCCCATGATTTTGTCCCAGACTCCCCGGATCCCGCCTCGGACGGTTGGTGGCGGTTCAATCTTGTCGAGGAGTTCGTTGACCTGGTTCATCTCGTCGCGAACTTGTTGCAAGATCATGACGGGCCTTGAGCCGCTAGCCGAAAGCTGCGGTCGTTGTTTTCGGTGGTCGTAAGTTCACCCGCCACTGGAGTCTCCCGTACGTGCCGTGGAATATGGTCGAATGCTAACCGCCTAGATCGGTCGCTATCTGCTCAATGCCGAAGCTGTGTGGAACCTGGGATCCGTCACTTCGGCTTTGACTGACGGTGCCGCAACCATTGAGCACAATGGTGGCCGTCGGGATGGCGGTACGGACGGCCGCGCCCGAAAGCTAATGCGAGGCGACGGGGTGATTGTCGAAGTACTCGACGATGGCCTGTCGAATGAGTTCGGCTGCCGAGTCCGACTCACCGGCCTGGACGCGGTGCTCGATCTCGGCCCGAATGCTCTCGGGGAGCCGAATCGGCAGCGCCGGAGTCTTGCCAACCGCTGGCGCCCCTTTAGCGGGACGCCCCTTCCGGAGAACTGCGGGACTGACTTCGACCGACGTGACTTCGTCGATGGTCGGCGGATAGGCAGCGTAATCGTCGGCCATCTCGGCGTAGTCGGCGCTTGTAGGGCGGCGAGTGGTCATGGTGTGGCCTCCTTCGGCGGGGTTGACCGGGGTTTGCGGCGTTTGTGGAGCGAAATCAGGCGTGATGTCCGCATCGAGCCGGAGCTGCGCGACCAGCTTGCACCGCAGCATCATGGCGTGGAAGGCGACGAGGTGCTCAGGTGCGATCCGGCCGGCGATGTCTTCGATGTGAGGCTGGTTGTCGTCGGCGCGGCCAACGTAGAGGGTGAGATCGACGTTGGGCCCGCGGGCGGCGAGGCCCAGTCGTAGTTCGGGGTACGTGAGACAGCGCGGGCCATTGCCGAAGCCCTCGGTTACACCAATGCGGCCCTGCCCGGCCCCGCCCCAAGTCAAGCCCGTACCCCCACCCACACCCCCACCTCGACTACGCTAAGTACCGCCGATGCCGTCGGGGCGCTTTGCTGGTGTGGCACACGATGATCATTGGTCGCGGCACGCGCCGCGTGTGCTTGGAGGTTTTCTCATGCGTTCTTTCCGCGCTGCACTAGTTGTCGCGGTTGCCGCGATGTCCTTCTCTTCTGGGCTGGCGGCAGCGGCCCCGAAGGATTACTGCGCCGAGCTCACGGGCGCCAACACCGGCAGCATGTGCGTAATCCAGCTCTTCGACCCCGCATACAGCGTCAACATCAGCGTCCCGCTGGACTACCCCGACCAGAAGTCGGTCGCCGACTACATCTCCCAGACGCGTGACGCGTTCATCAACACGGCCAAGTCCGGCACGCCCCAGAGCACGACGTCCACGCTGAACATCACGCCGATGGAATACACCTCGTCGATCCCTCCGCGCGGCACTCAAGCCGTGGTGTTCACGGTGACCCAGGACGTCGGTACCGCGAGTCCCCAGACGACGTACAAGGCGTTCAACTGGGACCAGAGCTACCGCAAGGCGATCACCTACACCGCCGCACCCGACGACAAAGAAAACACGCCGCTATGGCGGGTGGACGATCCACTGAAGACCGTCGCGCCCATCGTCGCGTCCGAACTGCAGCAGCAGCTCGCACCGCCACCGCCGGCCGCGCCGCCGGTGACAACCACACCGACGACCACATCCACCACGACGACGACGACCACCACGACGACACCGCCGCCTCCGCCACCGTTGCCGTTCGCGCCAGGCGCGCTGTACAACGCGGCCAACTACCAGAATTTCGCGGTGGTGAATGACGGGGTCATCTTCTTCTTCGACCAGGGCGTGTTGTTGCCCGCCTCAGCCGGGGCGCTGCACGTCCTGGTACCCCGCTCCGCGATCGATCCGATGCTCGCCTGACCGTCCCCACCACAGCGGCCCCGGGTGTGCGGTTTCATACGCAACACGCGGTTGTCGTATGAGGACGCACCCTCGGCGCGTCAGCTCCGGCGGTACACCACCACGCGCCCACCCTTCTTGGGGGTGAACGCCACACCGCGCGAGTGCCACTTCTCCCCCGGCGCCGTGGTGGTGGCAATGGTGAAGTGCCGCAACACCGTCCGCAGCACGATGTCCATCTCCATGTTGGCGAAGGCGGCGCCGATGCAGCGCCGAGTGCCGCCGCCGAACGGCACCCAGGCGTACGTGTTGGGCTTGGCATCGAGGAAGCGCTGCGGGTCGAACCGCTCCGGGTCGGGGAACATCTCCGGGTTTTCGTGCAGCTGGTTCAGGCTGACCATGATCGAATATCCCTGCGGGACACGCCATTCCCCGAGTTCGTAGATCGGGACCTCGACGTGGCGGCCGATGGAGTCGATGACCGTCCGGTTGCGCTGGACCTCGAAAATGGTGGCCTGCCGGTAGCTGTTGTCGTCGGTGTCGGCCTCGGCGACCAGGCGGCGCAGCACCTCGGGATGCCGCGAGATCCGCTCGAATGCCCAGCCGAGGGTGGACGCCGTGGTTTCATGGCCGGCGGCCAGCAGCGTCAACAGCTCGTCGCCAACCTCGCGGCGGGTCATCGGCGAGCCGTCCTCGTAGGTACTGCGCAGGAACAGCGACAGCACGTCGGTACGCTCCTCGAAGTGCGGATCCTGTTGCGCCCGTTGGATCAGCGTGTCGACGAGGCCCTCGTATTCGCGGCGGTACTCGGCGAGCTTTCCCCACGGCGTGCGGGGTATGGGACGCGTCGGCGCGGGCAGCACCGCCAGTCGCGAACCGAGTGTCACCCACCGCGGAATCAGATCGCGCAACCGCTGCAACTCGGCGCCGTCAGCGCCGAAGATGGCGCGCAGGATGATGTTGAGGGTGATGTGCATCATCGGCTCGAGGGTGGCGAACTCGCGGCCCTGCGGCCACGTGGCGATCTCGCGGAGGGTCTCCTCCTCCACGATCTGCTCGTAGCCCTTGATGCTCTTGCCGTGGAACGGCGGGGTGAGCAGTTTGCGCCGGACCCGGTGCTCGACGCCGTCGAGGGCGAACACCGACCCCGGGCCGAGCAGCCGGCTCAGGTTGGGCTGGATGTTGTAGAGCACCTCGGGGCTGGTGGTGAAGATCTGCTTGGTCAGCGCCGGGTCCGAGATCATCACGGTCTCGCCGAAGACCGGTATCCGCACGGTGAAGCAGCGGCCGTAGCGCCGGGTCAGCCAGTCCGTCGTCTGGCGGCGCGCGACCATGTACCCCACCTTGACCAGCGCGTTCGGCACACCCGGGGTCGGCGGCAGCTTCGGTTCGATCGTGATCGGCGCATCGACGGTCGGTGCTTGGCTCATCGGTGAGGCCCTTCCCGCAGTGTCGCGGTACTGCGTTGTACCACTTGTTGCGAGGTACGGTACCTTTTGGTACCAGGCCCTGACAAGGGTTGGCGACGGAAGGAGGTCCGGTGACCACCACGGTTGTCGACGAGGCTGCTGCCGTCGGCCGCGAGGACGGCTTCCGCAGGCGGCTGCTCGACGGGCTGGCGGCCTCGATCGAGGAGCGCGGTTATCGGGAGACGACCGTCGCCGACATCGTCCGGCATGCCCGAACCTCCAAGCGCACGTTCTACGACCAGTTCGGCACCAAAGAAGACTGCTTCGCCGAGTTACTGATGGCCAACAACGACCAACTGGTGAACACCATCCGCGATGCCGTCGACCCGCGGGCGCCCTGGCCGCAGCAGGTCCGGCAGGCCGTCATCGCCTACGTGCACAGCATCGAGGTGCAGCCGGCCCTCACGCTGAGCTGGATCCGCGAGCTGCCCGCCCTCGGCGAGAACGCCCGCCCGACACTGCGCCGCGGGTTCGGCCGGCTGGCCACCATGATCGTCGACCTCACCAGCAATGAAGCCTTCCGTGACGCCGGCATCGCCCCGCTGTCACACGGCGCCGCGGTCATCCTGGTCGGCGGGCTGCGTGAGCTGACCGCCCAGACCGTTGAGGATGGCGAACCGGTCGCCGGCATCATCGAGCCAGCGCTGGCCGCGTCACTGGCGCTACTGGGGCCGACCCCGGAAGTTAGGTTCTAAGAACGACTTTGCGGGCCAGGCGCCAGCTCGACGACGCTCAGGCCTCGATCGGAATGACGAACGCGAACGCCCGGGGGAACCCGAGCCGGGCCGGCAGGCGGTTGCGGACCGCGTCCACTGCCACATCCAGCACCGCGCCGGCTGACGGCTCGTAGCAGCGCAGCGTGGCCGCGTGCAGTTCGGTCAGCAGCACCCAGTGCCGCGGCACGACCGATCCGATCAGCATCGGCACCGGCCATCCCGCGGCCACGGCGGCGCAGACATCGGTCAACGAGTCGCGGCGCCGCACCCGACGCCAGCGGTAGCGAATCCGGCGGGCCGCGCTGTGTTCGGTCAGCGCCCGGGCCATCCCGGCCGGGGTCGTGCCCAACGCTCGCGGCCACACCACGTTGACCGCGCGGTGCACCCGAGCCTGCTCGGCGTCGAACCATTGTTGGGGGCGCCCGGATTTCAGCGGTGAGCCGTACCCGGGATCGATCAGCGCTCCGGCCATCACCGCGACGCTCGGGCCGCAGGTGACGCCGTCACGCTGTCGGGGCCACCCGCTCACGACGGCGGGAAGCCCCCCGTGGCGACCGGCCCCCACGTCGCCGGGGTGACCCGGATCAGGCACTTGCCCTGCCGGACCATCGCTTCGCGGTACTCGGCCCAATCCGGGTGCTCACCGGCGACGGCGCGAAAGTAGTCGACCAGCGCGTCCACCGCCTCGGGCAGGTCGATGACCTCGGCGGGTCCGTCGATCTGCACATAGGGGCCGTCGAAGTCGTCGGAGAGCACCACCACGCTGGCCCGCCCGGTACGCCGGATGTTGACCGCCTTGGCCCGGCGCGGGTAGCTCGCGATCACCAGGCGGCCCTGATCGTCGACACCGGCGGTGACCGGCGAACTCTGCAACGAGCCGTCGGCGCGGAAAGTCGTGAGCACCATCCGGTGTCGCGGCCGGACGAATTCGAGCAGTTCTTCGAGATCGACGGTGTCGGCTCTCGCGATCCTGGGCGACATGTCGCCACTCTAACCACGGCACAGCGGCCCGGCGTAAGTTCGTCACCGACGCTAGGAGGAAATCATGGCCACGACAATGCGTGCCGAGCGGTTCTACGCCGACACTAAATCCGTTGTGCTCGAGGATGTTCCGATACCCGAGCCCGGCCCCGGCGAGGTATTGGTCAAAGTTGCATTCTGCGGCATCTGCCATTCCGACCTGAGCCTGATCAACGGCACGTTCCCGGCCCAACGGCCGGTCGTGACGCAGGGGCATGAGGCGTCGGGCACCATCGCCAAGCTGGGACCCGGCGTCACCGGATGGTCCGAGGGCGACCGGGTCGTGGTCGCCGCCGGGCGGCCGTGCGAGCAGTGCCCGAACTGCCGCCGCGGTGACCTGTCCAACTGTCTGGCGATCCGGCTGATGGCCTTCGCCTACGACGGTGCATGGGCCGAGTACACCCTGGCCCAGGCCGCGGGCCTGACCCGGGTTCCCGACAATGTGTCGCTCGAGCAGGCAGCGATCCTGGCCGACGCGGTGTCCACCCCGTACGGGGCCGTGGTGCGAACCGGCAAGGTGGGTGTCGGCGAATCGGTGGGCGTGTGGGGTGTCGGTGGAGTCGGCACGCACATCGTGCAGCTGGCCCGGCTGGTCGGGGCGGTCCCGGTGATCGCCGTCGACATCAATCCGGTGGTCCGTGACCGCGCCCTCGAGCTCGGCGCCGACTACGCCTTCGACTCCCGCGATCCGGACCTCAAGGACAAGATCGCCGCGGCCACCGGCGGACGCAAGCTCGACGTCGCCTTCGACGCAGTCGGGCTGAAAGTCACCTTCGAGCAGGCGCTGGACTGCCTGGTGGCGGGCGGGCGGCTGGTCGGGGTGGGCATGAGCGCAGAATCCCCGACGATCGGCCCCACGTCGATGTTCGGGCTGACCCATCGGCAGGTGCTCGGTCACCTCGGCTATCAGAACGTCGACATCGAGACGCTGGCCAAGCTGGTGTCGCTGGGCCGGCTCGACTTGTCCCGCTCGATCAGCCAGATCATCCCGCTCGAGGACATCGCCGACGGCATCCGCATTCTCGAAGAGGCCGAAGGCAATCCGATCAGGGTCCTCGTGCAGCCCTAGCGGGTCGGGCGGTGCGCACACCGCTCGTGGAGTAACGTGCTCAATCGGCTCCGGGAAGTCTGGTCGGAATTTGTATCCGCCGTTGCACGGTGGCGGCCTGTCGGCGCACCGTGCACCCAGAGAGGGGCCGGTCAACGATGCGCGAGTCCGCCGTCATCACGGTGCGTGGGCTTACCTACACCTATCCGAAAGCGCCTGCGCCGACTATTCGCGGGATGGACTTCACCGTCGGTCGCGGTGAGATCTTCGGGTTCCTCGGCCCGAGCGGAGCGGGCAAGTCCACCACCCAGAAGCTGCTGATCGGCCTGCTGCGCGGGCACGGCGGCGAGGCGCTGGTATGGGGCGAGGACCCGCTTTCCCGCGGGTCGGAGTACTACCAGCGCATCGGCGTCTCATTCGAGCTACCCAACCACTATCAGAAG
The DNA here is from genome assembly GCF_004745805.1 of Mycolicibacterium sp. CH28. GTDB lineage: Bacteria > Actinomycetota > Actinomycetes > Mycobacteriales > Mycobacteriaceae > Mycobacterium. The sequence goes on from NZ_SRLQ01000002.1 coordinate 458,326, forward strand.
CTGACCGGCCTGGAGAATCTGCGATTCTTCGCCTCTCTCTACGACGGGGACACTCGAGACCCGGCGAAACTGCTCGAGGCCGTCGGGTTGGCCGATGCCGCCGATGTGCGAGTTGGCAAGTACTCCAAGGGAATGCAGATGCGCCTGACCTTTGCGCGTGCCCTCATCAACGATCCGGAACTGCTTTTCCTCGACGAGCCGACGTCGGGGTTGGATCCGGTCAACGCGCGCACGATCAAGAACATGATCGTCGACTTGAAGGCGGCAGGACGCACCGTCTTCCTCACCACGCATGACATGTCGACGGCCGATGAACTGTGCGATCGGGTGGCCTTCGTCGTCGACGGCCGAATCGTCGCCTTGGACACACCTACCGAGCTGAAGATCGCCCGCAGTCAGCGGGTGGTTCGAGTGGCCTATCGCGACGACGGCGGCGACCTGGCGAGCGTCGATTTCGGATTGGACGGATTGGCCGACGATCCGCAGTTCCACGCCGTCATGCGCAACCACCACGTCGAGACCATTCACAGCAGGGAGGCCAGCCTCGATGACGTATTCGTCGAGATGACCGGTAGGAGGCTGGTCTGATGCGCCTCGTGCACGCCGTGCGCTTGGAGTTGACACTCCAGGTACGACAACGGTTTCTGCACGCGGCGATCTTCTCCGGACTCATCTGGCTGGCTGTGCTGCTGCCGCTGTCCCGCAATCTGCGCCCGGTCGCCGAACCGTACATTCTGCTGGGCGACACCTGCATCATCGGCTTCTTCTTCGTGGCGGGGACGGTGTTCTTCGAGAAGCAAGAACGCACGCTGACCGCCGTCGTCTCGACGCCGCTACGGTTCTGGGAGTATCTGGCGGCTAAAGTGATTCCGCTGGTGTCGATTTCACTCGCAGTGGCGGTGGTCGTCCCCGCCATCAGTCACGGATTCGACTTCCGGTTGATTCCGCTCGTGACGGGGACGGTGTTGGGGACCCTGCTGATGCTGCTGATCGGCTTCAGCACCTCCCTTCCGTTCGACTCGATCAGTGATTGGTTTCTGGCAGGGACCATTCCACTTGCGGTGATGACGGTGCCACCGGTGCTCTACTACTCCGGTGTGTGGACAAACGGGCTGGCCTATCTGGTGCCCACGCAGGGACCACTTCTGCTGTTCGGTACGGCTTTCCACCAGATATCGCTGTCACCTTGGCAGGTGCTCTACTGCGTGGCCTACCCCCTGGTGTGGCTGGCGGTGCTGTGGCGTACGGCCGGGCCATTGTTCTGCCGCTACGTGGTCGCGCGATCATGAACCCGCGGGCACTGACGGCGCTCGGCCGCAACGATCTTCGCGGCACCTACCGCGATCCATTGCTCGTCATGATCGTGCTCGCCCCGGTGATCTGGACGGCCGGGGTCGCCGTCCTGACCCCTCATTTCACCGACCTGCTGGCTCAGCGTTACGACTTCGACCTGGTCCCGTACTACCCGCTCGTGCTGACCGCCTTCCTGCTGCTGACGAGCATCGCGATCGTCGGCGGGCTCGGGGCCTTCCTGGTACTGGACGAGATCGATGCCGGCACTCTGGCGGCGCTGAGGGTGACACCACTGCCGTTGGGTGCATTCTTCGCCTATCGCGCCGCCACGGTCATGGTGGTGACGACGGCGTACGTCGTCGGGACGATGTCGTTCAGCGGAATCCTGGAGCCGGGCGTCGCACCGGCACTGATACCGATCGGCTTGTTGGCCGGACTGTCGGCGGTGGTGACGCTGCTGCTCATTGTCACTCTGGCGAACAACAAGATTCAGGGACTGGCGGCGCTCCGCGGCCTGGGCATGCTCATCGCCGGCCTGCCCTGCCTCCCATGGTTCGTCCGCTCCGACTGGAGTATGGCCTTCGGTGTGCTACCGCCGTATTGGGCCGCCAAAGCGTTCTGGCTGGCGAGCAGCCACGACGCCTGGTGGCCATACCTGCTGGGCGGGTTCGCCTATAACCTGGCAATCTCCTGGCTGCTCTTTCGACGGTTCGTCGCAAGGAATACGTGATGACAAACTCTGCCGCGTTGACGCCGTGGTGATCTTGGCCGCCGGACGCCGTGGCGGCCGTGCGGAACACTCCTTTCCGGAATGTGACTTCCCACTGTTCACGTCATCGCCGCATCGCTGGACGGCGCCGTCGGCGAAAAGTGACTAAGCTGGCGCCTTTCCGGCGGTCGGCGGCCAGTCGCACCGCAGGATGAACCGAGGAGCGCACATGCCCGCCGAAGCGCCGTCACCCGCCGCACCGAAAGGCCAGGCCGGTCACATCCGGCTGACCTCACACCGCGGCGCCGACACCGCCCTGCCGATTCGGTGGGGTGCGGCCACCGCCGCCGAACGCGGGCCGTTGATCGGGACCACCAGCACCCGCAGCCACCGCAACGTCATCGGCACCCACAGCGGCTCCTACAGCGTGTACCGCGCGCTGGCGGTGGCGGCCGGTGCGCTGTCCCGCGAGCATCGTGCGGACCTGACCAACACCGCGCCCACCGACAGCATCGGCCCGTATCCGCAATGGGGTTCAGCCGAGGCGATCGTGAGCCTGGACCCGTGGGGCGCCATGGTCGCCGAGGCGTTCGCCACCGAACTGGCCGCCGGGCACGATATCCGCCCGACCATCGCGGTCACCAAGGCGCACGTGATCCTTCCCGAGATCACCGAGGCCATCGACAAGGGCCGGCTGCACCCCGACGGCCGGCTGCTGCTGCCCGGCGGAGCTGCCCTGGTGACCAAGGCCGCGATCGAACCGGTCTGGTATCTGCCCGGTGTGGCGCAGCGCTTCGGCTGCACCGAGGCACATCTGCGCCGGATGCTGTTCGAGGAGACCGGGGGCATGTATCCCGAGCTGGTCACCCGCTCCGACCTGGAAGTGTTCCTGCCGCCGATCGGCGGGCAGACCGTCTACATCTTCGGCGACCCGGGCGATCTCGCCGATCCTGCGGTGGAGTTGACCGCCCGCGTCCACGACGAATGCAACGGCTCGGATGTGTTCGGCTCCGACATATGCACCTGCCGGCCGTACCTGACCCACGCCATCGAGGAATGCATCCTCGGTGCGCAGCGCGGCGGGGTGGGGCTGGTCTCCTACTCCCGCAAAGAGGGACGCGCCCTGGGCGAGGTGACCAAGTTCCTGGTCTACAACGCCCGTAAACGCCAGGAGGGCGGTGACACCGCCGAAAGCTACTTCGCGCGCACCGAATGTGTGGCCGGCGTGCAGGACATGCGGTTCCAGGAGCTGATGCCCGACGTACTGCACTGGCTGGGGATCCGCAAGATCCACCGCCTGGTGTCGATGAGCAACATGAAGTACGACGCCATCGTCGGCTCGGGAATCGAAGTGGGAGAACGGGTCAACATCCCCGACGAGCTCATCCCGGCCGACGCCCGGGTGGAGATCGACGCCAAGATGGCCGCCGGCTACTTCACCCCCGGTCCGGTGCCCGACGCCGCCGAGCTGAAGAAGGCCAAGGGCCGGGGACTGGACGGGTGAGCCGGGCCTTCGACGTCGACTTCGACACACCGGCCGGGGCGGCCGCCGCGCTGCGCAGCACGCGCGCCGTTCGCGAACGCGCCGGGTATCTGACCGAACGGACCCGCGCCGGGGACTCACCCTGGTTCACCGTGCACGACGAGGCGCTGGCGGCTGCCGCCGGCGAGGTCGCCGACGTCACCCGGAACAACTACCCGCAACTGCAGATCCCGTTCCACAGCCGGTGGCGCCACTTCGAGGCCGGCGGCCTGAACCGCAAGGCCGAACTGGACCGGATGCTGGCCGAGCGGGACGGTCCGGCCCGGGCCCGCGCAATGGTCGACCTCACCGTGGTCAGCGTGCTGCTCGACGCCGGCGCCGGACCCACCTGGACCTACCGCGAACCGTCGACCGGTCTACGGCTGGGCCGCTCGGAAGGCTTGGGGGTGGCCAGCTTTCGCGCATTCACCGCGGGACTGTTCTCCGCCGACCCCGATGACCCGCTGCGGGTCGACGCGGCAGGGCTGGCCCGGCTCAGCGCGCAGCAGCTGGCCGAGGCGTTCCAGGCCGACGCCGACAACCCGCTGGTGGGCATCGACGGTCGGCACACCCTCCTGCACCGGCTGGGCCTGGCACTGGCCGGCGCACCGCAGACATTCGGCGCCGACGGTAGGCCCGGCGGACTGGTCGACGCGCTGTGCCCGCCGGGCAGCGAAGCCGTGCACGCCCACGACATCCTCACCGCGCTCCTGACCTCGCTGGGCGGAATCTGGCCCAGCGCCACAATGATCGGCGATCAGAGCGTCGGCGACTGCTGGCACCACGATGCGGTGCCGGGTACCGGCCTGACCGCGGGCTGGATGCCGTTCCACAAACTGTCGCAGTGGCTCACCTATTCGCTGCTGGAGCCCTTCGGCTGGTCCGGGGTGACCGTCACGGGTCTCGACGAGCTGACCGGGTTGCCCGAGTATCGCAACGGCGGCCTGCTGCTCGACACCGGGGTGCTGCGGTTGCGTGACCCGAACTCGGCGCACCAACGGTTCACCGCCGCAGACGAACTCGTGGTCGAGTGGCGCGCACTGACGGTGACGCTGCTCGACGAGCTGGCCCCGCTGGTGCGCGCCGCGCTCGGGGTGGACGCCACCCGGATGCCCTTGGCATGTGTACTGGAAGGCGGCACCTGGGCCGCCGGGCGGGCGCTCGCGCAACGGCTGCGTGACGGTCAACCGCCGCTGACGGTGGTCAGCGACGGCACGGTGTTCTAAGGGGCAAAGCGATGCATGACGTCCATCTGATCGACCATCCGCTGGTGCAGCACAAGCTCACCCTGATGCGGCGAAAAGAGACCTCGACCAACACGTTTCGCCGGCTGGCCAACGAGGTCTCCACACTGCTGGCCTACGAGGTGCTGCGCGACACCCCCACCCAGGAGGTCGACGTCGACACCCCGCTGGAGGCCACCACCGGCGTCGTCATCGACGGCAAGAAACTGGTCTTCGTGGCGATCATGCGGGCCGGCACCGGCATCCTCGACGGGATCCTGACGGTGGTGCCCGGCGCCCGGGTCGGACACATCGGCTTGTACCGCGATCCCAAGACCCATGTCGCCGTGGAGTACTACTTCAAGATGCCCAGCGACCTGCACGAGCGCGAGGTGGTGATCGTCGACCCGATGCTGGCCACCGGCAACTCGGCGGTCGCCGCCGTCGACCGGCTCAAGGAGTTCAATCCCCGCTCGATCAAGTTCGTCTGCCTGCTGACCTGCCCGCAGGGCATCGCCGCGCTGCACGAAGCCCATCCGGAGGTGCCCATCTACACCGCCGCGGTGGACCGGGGACTCGACGAGCACGGGTACATCGTTCCCGGCCTGGGTGACGCCGGAGACCGCATCTTCGGCACCAAATAGACTCCGCTCACACCTGCGAATTGGCGCGCAGCACGGCGAGGCGCTGCTGATATTCGGCCTCATCGATCTCCCCGCGGGCGAATCGCGCGGCAAGGACTTGTCCGGGTGACTCGTGGGAGGGCAGCGAGGCCGGCAACGCTCGCGCCCCAGGGGCGCCGACGATGGAGCGGACCAGCGCGACGATTCCCACAATCACCAATATCCAGAACAGCACCATCCCGATAGCCATGCCCGCGTAGCCCCACCCACCCATACCGTGGTCGTACCAGAACATCATCGGACCTCCTACTTTCCCGTGAGCTCCACGCTTCACCGGTTCGACAGGGGTGCTGTGGTCGTTCTGTGAAGATCTGATGAAGAACCACGGCCACTCGCGGGGGGACCTCACCCGTGGTGGTCGTGATGTCCGTCCGTGTCCAGACTCGATTCGACCATCGGTCGACCCGGATCGGCCGGGGCAGGGCCAGTCAGCGACGGCTCCGAGGAGTGGTGGCCCGGCACGGGAGCATCCCGAGTCACCTGATGTCCGCTCTGCGCTTCGGCCGGACCATGATCGTGAGGCCCGTGGCCAGACAGACTCGAGACCAGCCCTGCCGTGACCGCCGCGGCCACGATGCCATTTGCGCCGAGCAGGACCAGTGCCCTACCCACACCTGAAACCTGTTGTGCCCGTGTGCACCGGAGCCAGGCCCACGCCGCACCCATCACGACGTAGAACTGCAGCAGCAATACGGAGATGCCGGCAGCATCCACCGCTTCCGGCTCACCGGCGCCGGGTCCGAACGGAACGCCTATCGTCCGGGAATGTACCCATAGGGCGATCGCACCCGCATTGGCCACGATGCCGGCGGCCAGGATCAGCGCGGTGGGGCGCAGCCAAGCGAGAATTGCCCAAACCAATTGCAGCAGACCGATCGACGCGAAGAACACCCCCGACAGCACCCAGTGCTGCCAGTGCGCCGGCGCTACCCCTAGATGGATCGCTGCCGCACCGGCGGAGGCGATCGCGGCGCACCGCGAAGCCAGCCGGCTCTCGACACCTCTTCCTACCCTTGTGGTCATCGCCGACATGGTCGCACCGGATCGCCGCGGGGCGCGAGCGGCATCCGATAACGTTCGGATGCCGAATCGGCTACGGCGCTGGCAGCGTCCTCCCAGCCAACAGTCAGCCAGGGATGGGTCAATGGCTGCTGTGACAACGACGGCCCCTGACCGGGCGAACCCGTCTCGTTGGGAGCGAATCGGCCTGGTGGCCCTGCTGGCCGGCACTGCGGTCATGTACCTGTGGAACATCACCGTCAACGGGATGGGCAACCAGTTTTACGCCGGCGCCGCGCAGGCAGGATCCGAAAACTGGGAAGCCCTGCTGTTCGGCTCGCTGGATTCGGCGAACTTCATCACCGTCGACAAGCCGCCGGTATCGCAGTGGGTGATGGGCCTGTCCGGTCAGCTGTTCGGGTTCAGCAGCGCCAGCATGCTGGTGCCCGAGGCGCTCATGGGGGTGGCCACGGTCTGGCTGCTGTACGCCGCAGTGGCCCGGGTCTGCGGCCCGCGGGCAGGTCTGCTGGCCGGCGCCGCACTCGCATTGACGCCGGTTGCCGCGTTGATGTTCCGGTTCAACAATCCCGATGCCGCGATGGTTCTGCTGATGACTGCGTCGGCGTACTGCACGGTGCGCGCGGTGGAGCGGGCCAGTGGCAGGTGGCTGGCCTGGGCCGGGGTCGCACTCGGGTTCGCCTTCCTGGCCAAGATGCTCGAAGGTCTGATGATCGTCCCGGCCATGGGGCTGGCGTACCTGGTCGCCGCGCCGGCGACGCTGCCGCGGCGGGTGCTGCACCTGCTCGGTGCGGCGGGCGCATTCATCGTGTCGGCGGGGTGGTTCGTCGTGCTGACCCTGCTGTGGCCGGCGTCGTCGCGGCCCTACATCGCCGGGTCGACTGACAACAACTTCATGAACCTGGTGCTCGGCTATAACGGGTTCGCCCGGGTGTCGGGACACAACCACATGGACTTCGGCGGGCATGATCCCCTCGGTAACTCAGCCGGGGATCAACTACGCCCCGCGCACCTGGGCGGGTTCGGCGGACAGCGCGAAGGCCTGGGCCGGTTGTTCTCCGGTGAGTTCGGTTTCGAGATCGGCTGGCTGGTCCCGGCCGCGGTGCTGGCACTGATCCTGGTCCTGGTCTCCCGCGGTCGCGCCCCACGCACCGACCGCGTCCGCGCCGGAGCACTGTTGTTCGGCAGCTGGCTGCTGATCGACGGCCTGGTGCTGAGCTACATGAAGGGCATGGTGCACCCGTACTACTGCCTGTCGCTGGCGCCCGCGGTGGCTGGCATGGCCGGAATCGGAGCGCACGAGATGTGGACGCGCCGGCAGTCATGGTTCGGCCGCCTCGGCCTGACTGCGCTGATCCTGGTGACCGGCGTCTGGAGCTGGTGGGTGCTGGGCCGCAGCGATGACTGGCTGCCCGCATTGCGGTGGGCGATCCTGGCCGCGTCTGCGGTTGCCGCGATCGCGGTTGTCGCCGCGATACCCGGGCGGCGCCGGGTCACGGTGGTCGCCGCCGCAGTGGGTGTGGCCGCGGTACTGGCCGGACCTGCCGCCTACGCGGTGGCCACCCTAGGCGTCGCACACCATGGCGGCGGCCCGACAGTGGGGCCGTCGCGTCCCGACAATGGCGTCAAGGGAAAGGCTTTCGGCGAATCCCAGGACAACCCGAAGCTGGCCGCGCTGTTGCGGGCCACCAACACGAAGTGGTCGGCGGCGACGGTCGGCTCGTCGACGGCGGCCGGACTGGAACTGTCCAGCCATACCGCCGTCATGGCGATCGGCGGATTCACCGGCCGCGACCCCGCACCCACGTTGAACGAGTTCAAGGCTTACGTCGCCGCTGGGCAGGTGGCCTACTACGTCGTGGAAAAGGACTCGCGGGGCAAGGCGGGCGGCTGGCCGTTCGACGGCAACCACACCGATATCTCGGACTGGGTCGGCGCGACATTCCCAGTTATCCAGGCCGGCAACGCCGATGTCTACGATCTGTCGCGGCCCAAATAGTCAGGCGGCTCGAGACAGATCCGCGGCATCGCGGCTCACCCGGGTCGGCAGCGCCAGCTTGACGATCTTGCGCACCACGCTGGCGAACTGTGTGGGCAGCGGCCCCGCGTTGTAGGGGATCCCGTAACGCTCGCAGATCTCGCGAACCTGCGGGGCGATCTCGGCGTAGCGTCGCGCAGGCACGTCGGGGAACAGGTGGTGCTCGATCTGGTGGGACAGATTGCCCGACAGGATGTGGAACAGCTTGCCTCCGGTCAGATTCGCCGACCCGAGCACCTGGCGGAAGTACCACTGGCCGCGCGTCTCGTTGCGGGTCTGCTCGACCGAGAATTCGCTCGTGCCCTCCGGGAAGTGGCCGCAGAAGATGATCGCGTAGGACCACACGTTGCGCATCAGGTTGGCGGTCAGGTTCCCGGCGAACACGAACGGCGCGAACGGCCCGGCCAGCAGCGGGAAGGCCAGGTAGTCCTTGGCGAGCTGGCGACGGGTCTTGCGCCAGATCTCCTCGATGATCTCGCGCTTGTCGGCCAGCGAGATCTCCCCGGCCCGGATCCGGTCCGCTTCCACCTCGTGCAGGGCCACCCCGTACTGGAAGAGCACCATCAGCAGGAAGGCGTACAGCGGATTGCCGAGGTAGTAGGGGCGCCACGGCTGGTCGGGGCTCATCCGCAGGATGCCGTAGCCGATGTCGCGATCCATGCCGACGATGTTGGTGTAGGTGTGGTGGGAGAAGTTGTGCGAATGCCGCCACTGGTCGGCCGGGCAGGCGGTGTCCCATTCGAAGGTGCGTCCGCACAGCGCGGGATCACCGGTCCACTCGTACTGGCCGTGCATGACGTTGTGGCCGATCTCCATGTTGTCGAGGATCTTCGAGATCCCCAGCAGTGCGGTACCGGCCAGCCAGGCCGGCGGGAAGATGCCGGCGAACAGCAGGGCCCGCCCGGCGATCTCCATGCCGCGCTGGGTCTTGATGACGCGGCGGATGTAGTCGACGTCGGTCTGGCCGAGGTCGGCGACGACCCGTTCCTTGATGGCGTCGAGTTCGCGGCCGAAGGCCTCGGCCTGCTCGGGGGTCAGTGTGACGGTTTGCTGGGTCATGGTGGTGCCCTTTCGGTTCACAGCGCGAGTTCGACGTCGCCGAGGGGGACCGACACGCAGATCTGCACGTCTTCCTCTTCGGCGGTCGATACCGCGCCGGTGGTCAGGTTGCGCACCGCGCCGCGGTGCTTGCGGCGGGTGCAGGTGTGGCAGATGCCCATCCGGCATCCGCTCTTCGGTGTCAGCCCGGCGGCCTCGGCCTGCTCGAGCAGGGGACGGCCGTCGTCGGTAACGGCAATTGTGCTGTCGCGGAAGGTGATCCGTCCGCCCGACGGGCTGTCGGGGACGACGAACGGGGTGGGGATGAAGCTCTCCGAGCGCGCGGTTGGGCACAGGCTCGTGACGGCGTCGACGAGTGCCGGTGGCCCGCAGACGAAGACCGCGTCCGGGTCGGGCATGGCGGCGTCCAGGTGTTCGGCGTCGAAGTAACCGGTCAGCTCGCCACCCGGTGAGCGGGTGTAGCCGTGCAGCACCCGAACCGGCATCGCGGCCAGCTCGTCTCGGTAGTCCGCATCCGTGGGAGTTGGCGAGTAGTGCACGAAGGCGATCTCGCCGTCGAAGCCCTCGGCCTGCAGCGTGCGCAGCATCGACATCACCGGGGTGATGCCGCTTCCGCCGGAGACGAACAGGATCCGGCGTGGTCGCGGGTTGGGCAGTACGAAGTCGCCGGCCGGTTCGGTCAGGCCCACCACCAGGCCGGGGCGGGCGTGCCGGAACAGATGCTCGGACACCGTCCCGCCGTCGTGCCGGCCGATGGTGAGCTCCACGAGGGGAGCAGCTTCCGCGTTGGCCGGCGAGTAGCACCGGGTGTGTCTGCGGCCGTCGATCTCGACGGTGACGCTTACGTGCTGGCCGGCCCGATGGCCGACGACGGCCTCGTTCGGCTCGAGCACCAGGGTCACGCTGCGTGGAGTGGACCGCCGCACGTCGAGCACCTTGGCTCGTGCTTCGGTCGTCCATACCGGGTCCACCAGCTCGGTGTAGCGGTCCACGCCGTGCGGGCCGGTGAGCAGATCGACCAGCGGTGACCGGAGCACCTTGTTGGTCAAAGTTTCAGTGAACATATGTACACCATCCTCGGCGAAACTCCACGTCGTCAAGGGGTCGGACCAGTGTGTGGTAGGGTTCACAACAGTGAACACTCGTACGCCGAACGTGCGCCGTGAGCGGTCAGGAAAGTCCCGGTCGCGCGATGCGCCGTCGCGGGAAGAGCGCAAGGAAGCCACCCGCCGGGCGCTCATTGCCGCCGCGCTCAAACTGCTCGACGAGCGTAGCTTCAGCGGTCTGAGCCTGCGTGAGGTGACCCGCGAGGCCGGCGTCGTACCCGCGGCGTTCTACCGGCACTTCGAGTCGATGGACGCCCTCGGTCTAGTGCTCATCGACGAGTCCTTCCGCACGCTGCGCGAGATGCTGCGCAGCGCCCGCGCCGGCAAGCTCGACCCGAACCGAGTGATCGAGTCGACGGTGGAGATCCTGATCGCCGGGGTCACCGAGCAGCGTGAGCATTGGCGGTTCATCGGGCGCGAACGGTCCAGCGGGGTCACGGTGTTGCGCTACGCGATCCGCACCGAGATTCGGCTGATCACCTCCGAGCTGGCCACCGACCTGGCCCGCTTCCCAGCCCTGAACACCTGGAGCACCGAGGATCTCAACATCCTGGCCAGTTTGTTCGTCAACTCGATGATCATCATCGCCGAGGCCATCGAGGACGCCCACGACGCCGCCGCGCTGGAGGAGATCAAGCGCACGGCCGTCAAGCAGCTGCGGATGATCACGGTGGGGGTCAACGACTGGCAACCCGAGGACGACACGGTCACGCCGAGCGACGGCGACGCGCCGACGCTGTAGTTGTTGTACATATCGGCCGAGTGACTGCGCGAACAACTGCAGTGTGGGCGCCGGAGCCACATGCGCCACTTCGCACCGATCGATTGCATCGGCAGGCATGTGAAGAGGCCTGCGGGCGTCGCTCACTTTCGGCAAAGGATTTGACCCAACTGTTTTCCTGTCGGCAATGAACAGTTCGCGCCGCCAGCAGCAGGAGAATCCGCCATGACGAATGCCACACGGTCGGGTCGGCCCAATCGACGGCAAATAACCGTTCGTATCGCTAGCATTTCCCTGCACCCCGAGACCGCCGGGGCATGGCCGTCACCGAGAAGGGTCCACCGATGCCGTTGTCGCCGCGAAGGCATTGGGCCGCAGCGCTTTTGGGATTATCCGTGGTGGTCGCGGGCTGCGGGCACAGCACCACGCCGCAGGCCGGCAAGACCGAGACCGTCTCGTCAGCGAGCATTGCCGTGGCCGAACCCACCAACACCGATGTGAACGGCAACGGGCGCGCCGACTCCGATCCCTCCGACACCGAGTGGCCCGGCAAGATGACCGTCGTCTACGAGGATGCCACCACCCCCGAAGCGGTTCGGGGACGCCAGTTCATGGAAGCCAACAACCTCCTGCCGCAACTGGCCGACGACATCAACGACACCCTGAAGCTGCCGCACAACATCACCCTCAAGGGATCACAATGCGGCCAGCCCAACGACTTCTGGAGCTCAGGCGATAACGCCATCACCATGTGCTACGAGGACGCATCCAACTCGTTGGACGTGTTCACCAAGCTCCACGATGCCGACCCGGAGAAATCCGCCTTCCACACCGAGTTGGAGGCGTTCTACCACGAGACCGGTCACATGGTGGTCGACATCTACGACCTACCCACGACCGGCCGCGACGAGGACGTCGCCGACCAAGCTTCGGCCTACCTGTTGTTTCGGCCCAATGCCGAAGGCGTCATCGACGCGGATTCCATCGAGGCGATCCGCGATACCGCCCGCTGGTATGAGGCGTCCGCCGGCGAGGTCGACGACGGTGCCCTGGCCGACGTGCACTCTCCGGACAAGGCCCGCATGTACAACTTCGAATGCTGGGCCTACGGCGCTGATCCCGAGCAGAGCGCAGATCTGGTCAGCAACGGAACGCTGCCCGAGGACCGCGCCGAGGGCTGCGAGGGCGAATACGACCAGCTGGAGAAGGCTTGGGGCAGGTTGCTCGACCCCTATCTGAAGTGACGGCTCGACGGCGGCCGGGTCACAGCGCCACCCCTTGACGCGACATCGACCGTCGATGTCGTTCCCCTCACAACGGCGCCGTCCGTGATTGGAGACCACCCCTAGCGGGGTATCCCCCACAGTCAATCCGCCGATCAAGGGAGTCCACGTGACCAACGCAGCCGCAACCGAGGTGTGGCCGGGCAAGGCCTACCCGCTGGGCGCGTCCTATGACGGCTTCGGTACCAACTTCGCCCTGTTCTCCGAGGTCGCCGAGCGGGTGGAACTGTGCCTGTTCGACAGCGCCGGCGCTGAGACGCGCATCCTCCTGCCCGAGGTCGACGGCTTCGTCTGGCACGGCTACCTGCCCGGCATCGAGCCGGGCCAACGCTACGGATACCGGGTGCGCGGACCGTACGACCCCGCGCAGGGCAACCGATGCAACCCGAACAAGCTGCTGCTGGATCCCTACGCCAAGGCCATCGATGGGCGTTTCGACTGGGATCAGTCGCTGTTCGGCTACAACTTCGGCGACCCTGACAGCCGCAACGACGACGACTCGGCGGCGCACATGCCGAAGTCCGTGGTCATCAACCCCTACTTCGACTGGGGCGTGGACCGCCCGCCGCAGCGCGAGTACGCCGACAGCGTCATCTACGAGGCCCACGTCAAGGGTCTGACCCAGACCCACCCCGACATCCCCGAGGCAGTGCGCGGAACGTTCTCCGCGATCGCCCACCCGGTGATCATCGACCATCTGAAGTCGTTGGGGGCCACCGCAATCGAACTCATGCCCGTGCACCATTTCGCCAACGATGCGACGCTGATCGACAAGGGCCTGTCCAACTACTGGGGCTACAACACCATCGGCTTCTTCGCCCCGGACAGCAAGTACTCGGCCAGCTCCACCCCGGGCGGCCAGGTCCAGGAGTTCAAAGCGATGGTGCGCGCCCTGCACGAGGCGGGTATCGAGGTGATCCTCGACGTCGTCTACAACCACACCGCCGAGGGCAACCACATGGGGCCCACGCTGAGCTTCCGCGGCATCGACAACGCCGCCTACTACCGCCTGGACGACGACAAGCAGTACTACACGGACTACACCGGGACCGGCAACAGCCTCAATGTCGGCCACCCGCACTCGCTACAGCTGATCATGGACTCGTTGCGGTACTGGGTCACCGAGATGCACGTCGACGGATTCCGGTTCGATCTCGCCGCGACGCTGGCCCGGGAGTTCTACGACGTCGACCGGCTGAGTGCGTTTTTCGAACTGGTGCAACAGGATCCGACGGTCAGCCAGGTGAAGCTGATCGCCGAACCGTGGGACGTCGGCCCGGGCGGCTACCAGGTCGGCAACTTCCCCCCGCAATGGACGGAGTGGAACGGCAAGTTCCGCGACACCGTCCGCGACTTCTGGCGCGGGGAGGATGCCAGCCTCGGCGAGTTCGCGTCCCGGCTCACCGGATCGGCGGACCTCTACGAGCACACCGCCCGCCGGCCGGTGGCCTCGATCAACTTCGTCACCGCCCACGACGGCTTCACTCTGCGGGATCTGGTGTCCTACAACGAGAAACACAACGAGAACAACGGCGAGGACAACAACGACGGTGAGAGCAACAACAACTCGTGGAACTGCGGCGCCGAAGGCCCCACCGACGACCCGGAGATCAACGCGCTGCGGGCCCGCCAGCAGCGCAACCTGATCGCCACCACGATCCTGTCCCAGGGGGTGCCTATGATCTCCCACGGTGACGAACTCGGCCGCACCCAGGGCGGTAACAACAACGGATACTGCCAGGACAACGAGATCACCTGGGTCGACTGGGCCGCCGCCGACAGCGAACTGCTGCAGTTCGCCTCCTCGGTGTCGGCATTGCGGGCCGCGCATCCGGTGTTCCGCCGCCGTCGTTTCTTCAACGGTCTGCCGGTGCGCCGCCGGGGCAGCGAGGGCCTGCCCGACATCTCCTGGTTCCGCCCGGACGGTTCGGAGATGAGCGACGAGGACTGGGACTCCGGCTTCGGAAAGTCGGTCGCGGTCTACCTCAATGGCCAGGGCATACCCGGCCTGGACACCCGCGGGCACCGCGTCACCGACGATTCGTTCGTGCTGTGCTTCAACGCCCACCACGAGCCCATCGAGTTCGCCCTGCCGCCGGTCGAGTTCGGCGAGGCGTGGCAGCCCGTGGTGGACACCGCGGCCGGGCCGGGCGAAATCGAGGAAGCGGCGGCGGCGAAGGCAGCGACGCCGATACGGGTCGAGTCACGGTCGGTGATCGTCCTGCAGGCCGTGGAGTAGCAACGGAGTTCACGATGGGGCGGGGGACCATGGCCGATCCCCTCCCCTCCGGGGGACCCGCCATGGTCCGGGTGGTCTCCTTGGCCGATTATCACAATCTGGGACCACGGCTACGCGCTTTTCGCAAAGTTGAATTCAAGCAATTGCCGACGTCCAGCAAAGGTTCAGGAAACTCGGTGATCGCTGCGGCTGTTGGCTATCGCGGTGCGCGCCACATGGGCCAGAGCGTGGGGCCGTCGTCGGGCAGCACGATCTCGCCGGTCACCACGAACCCGAACCGTTCGTAGTACGGCACGTTGACCGGGTTGCTGGACTCCAGGTAGGCGGGCGCGTATTCGGCGTCGCACCGATCGAGCCGGGACTGCATCAGCGCACGGCCCAGCCCGGCACCGCGCACCGTCGGGTCGGTGCCGATGACCGCCAGATACCAGTGCGGCTCCTCGGGATGCTGGGCTTTCATCAGGTCGGTGAGTATCCGGCCGGCGGCGAGCCGGCCCCGAAAGGCGCGGAGGACGGCGGGCAGCATGGCGAGCTGGTCACGCGAGGTGTGCTGCCAGCGGCCGGGCGGGTCCCACAACGCGGCGGCGGCCACCCCGTCGTCTGACGTGGCGACCTCGGTGGCGCGTCCGGGCAGGAAGTGATGGCGGGCCAGGGCGCCGAACAGGCCGGGCAGCGCCGCCTTGCGACGTTCGGCATCGGGTTGGACCCACGCCATCACCGGATCGTCGTGGAAAGCTCGGCCCAGCGCCCGTGCTAGCGCGGGAATGTCCGACCTGCGGGCGGGACGGACGTCAATGGACACCACTGCAGATTAGCCATCCAAATTAAGCGCGGCCTGACGCTGCGACCAGTCCCACAGTCGGGTCGCCTGGTCGGGGTCGACAGCCCAGGGTGCGTACCCACCCTCGGTGCCCTTGGCGAACGGGCGCCCGATGCGGCAGTCCTCCAGATACAGCCCGCCGAGCCCGGCCAGTTCGGGGCTGACCGCCGCCCACACCGTCGTCGCCGCGCCATGCTCGACATCGGTCACCTCGAGGTTGGCCAGCACCCCGCCGCCGCTGAAGTCGTCAGGGGTCATGTGCCGGGCCAGCTCGGTGTGGACCACCCCGGGGTGGACGGCGAAGGAATGCACACCGCGGGGGCCCCAGCGCCGCTCGGCTTCGACAGTGAACAGCACGTTGGCGGTCTTGCTCTGACCGTAGGCCTGCCATTTGTCGTAGCCGGACTCGTCGTCGTAGTTCAGGTCCTCCCAGCGGAGGCCGCCATAGAGGTGTCCGCGGCTGCTGAGGTTGACGATGCGGGTGCCCTCGACGAACCGGTCGGCCAGGCCGGTGGTGAACACGAAGTGGCCGAGATGGTTGGTGCCGAGCTGCATCTCGTAGCCCTGCGCGGTCCGCGACAGCGGGGGTGCCATCACGCCGGCGTTGTTGACCAGCACGTCGATCCGGTCGCAGCGCGCGGCGACGGCCGCAGCCGCGGCCTGCGCCGAACGCAGGTCGCTGAGCTCGAGGTGCACCGCCTCGCAGTCGATGGCCGCACGGGTCTTGTCCAGATCGCGCACCGCGGCCACGATCTCGGCCCCGGCCGACTGCAGCGCCCGGGCGGTCTGCAGGCCCAGCCCGGTGGACGCGCCGGTGATGACGACGGTGCGACCGGTCAGGTCGATCCCGTCCAGGACCTCGGCGGTGGTCGGTGTGCCGGTCGCGGTCATGCGGGATCTCCTGTCTCGCTGGCCGAGGACCGCCACACCGGTGGCCGCCGCTCGCGCCAGGCGGCCGGCCCCTCGGCCGCGTCCGGGCCACCCATCAGTCTCCGGTGCACCGTAGTCTCCTCGGCGGCCACGGCGTCGGCATTCAGGTCCGACCACAGGAGCCGCTTGCTGTAGGCCACCGAGGCCGGGTTGGCGTTGACGGCGACATCCCGGGCCTGCTCGACGGCCGCGGCCAGCACCTCTGCGGCGGGCAGCGCCCGGGTCGCGATACCCATCGCGGCGGCTTCGCTGCCGGTGAAGGTACGCCCGGTGAGCAGAATGTCGGCGGCCACCGCCAGGCCGACGCAGTGCTTGAGCGTGTAGTGCACCGCGCAGTCGCCGATCATGCCCCGGCGTACCTGCGGGATGGCCAGCTTGGCGTCGTCGGCCACCAACCGGATGTCGCATTGCAGGGCGAGCGTCAGGCCGATGCCGATCGCGGGGCCGTTGACGGCGGCGATCATGAGCTTGCGCACCCGCCACGCCGGCGGCTGGACCGGGGAGGCGCTGAACTCCTCACCGGGGCTGTCGAACGCCCCGGCCGGTGCCGACATGTCGGCGCCGGCGCAGAACGCGGGTCCGGCCCCGGTGAGCACCACGGCGCGCACGGCGTCGTCGCGGTCGCAGCGGCGGTAGGCCTGGCTCAAGGCTTGAGCAGTCTCCCCGGAGAACGCGTTGAGCTTCTCGGCGCCGTCGAGGGTCAGGACGGCGACGCCGGTGTCGTCGAGGTCGAAGCGGACGGTGGTGGCCATGCGACGTTCCCTTCGCTCAACTCAGCGCGGTGGTGACACCGAGGGTCGCGACGCACGCCACCACCACCGCGGTGGTGACGACGTAGCCGACCAGTGCGCGGCGACCGATCACGAAACGGCCCATCAGCTCGC
This sequence comes from Mycolicibacterium sp. CH28, assembly GCF_004745805.1. Classification (GTDB taxonomy): domain Bacteria; phylum Actinomycetota; class Actinomycetes; order Mycobacteriales; family Mycobacteriaceae; genus Mycobacterium. Next base: position 475,853 of record NZ_SRLQ01000002.1, read on the forward strand.
GGTCGCGGCCGAGGCCGATCATCGCCAGCAAGAGCGGAATCAGCAGCACGGCGTTGAGAACCTGGGTGCCCACCAGGATCGTGACGAGCGGAATCCCGGGGGCCAGGACGATGGCGGCACCGATGAAGGTGATGATCCCGTAGGTCATGTAGAAGGTTCGGGCGTCGCGGTAGGGGTCGTCCATCGCGGCCTCCAGGCCCGCGTACTCGCATACCGAATAGGCGGTGGACAGCGGCAGAATGGCGGCCGCCAGGAAAGCTGCGCCGATCAGGCCGACGGCGAACAGTTTCGAGGCGGCCTCACCGGCGAGGGGTTGCAGCGCGATGGCGGCGTCGGCGGCGTCGGTGATGCTGTGCCCGTCGCGGTGCAGGGTCGCCGCGCAGGCGACCACGACGAAGAACCCGATCACCCCGGTCAGTACCGCGCCGGTGACGACGTCGACGCGCTCTAACCCCAGATCCTCGGTGCGCAGCTTCTTGTCGACGGCGTAGGACTGCATGAACGACAGGCCCCATGGCGCCAGCGTGGTGCCCAATGTGGCGGTGACGATCGCGATCGCTTGCCCGGTCATCGGCATCGTGGGCACCAGGGTGCCGTGCAGCGCGGCACCCCAGTCCGGTTTGGCCAGGAAGCCGGAAGCGATGTAGGCCAGGAACACCGTGGACAGCAGCAGCAATAGCCGCTCGACCCGGTGGAAGCTGCCCCGCAGCACCAGCAGCGAGACGATCACCCCGGCGGCCGGCACACTGACGTAGCGGCTGATCCCGAACAATTCGAATCCCGCCGCGATGCCGGCAAACTCGGCACAGGTGGTGCCGATGTTGGCGACCACGAGGGCGGCCAGCACGGCACCGCCGACGCCGACGCCGTAGCGCTGGCGCACCAGCCCGATCAGGCCCTGCCCGGTGACCACACCCATCCGGGCGGCCAGGGTGTGGAAGACGATGAGGGCCACGGTGGACAGCAGCAGCACCCACAGCAGCTGGTAGCCGTGGTCGGCACCCAGCACCGAGTAGGTGGTGATGCCGGCCGGGTCGTCGTCGGACAGTCCGGCCAACAGACCGGGGCCGACGACGGCCAGCAGTGCACCCAGGCGGGTGCCGGTGCGACCCAGCCTCCTCATGACGGCCCGATGGTGTGCTGACGGCGGGGCCACACCCGGAACCGCAGGAACCGCCTGCCCAGCAGGACCGGCGCGTGCTGGAGCACGTACCGCCAGCGGCTGGCGTGCTCGGCGGGCATCGCGGCGACGATGCGAGCGGCCTCCGGCTCTGGCATCGCACGCAGGACGCGTTCACCGACCGCGGGGTGGGCGGCACGCACGACTTCGGCGGCGATGCTGGGTCCTTTCACGGCCAGAATCTCGGCGGCCGACTCGGTGTCCAACCGGCTGAGCAGGCCGGCGAGTTCGCGGGCGCCGAGCCGGTTCACCGCCGAACGCGGGGTGGCGAGTTGCACGGAGTGGCCGCGTTCGGATGCCAGGTGCAGATCCGTCCAGGCGACCATGTCGGCCCGGGACCTTTCCAGCGTCGGCAAGCCCAGCCGGCGCAGGACACCGGCGAAACCCACCTCGACACCGATCAATTCGAGCCGCCCCTCCGGCGTGCGGGCCAGCACCACGTCGGCGACCCGGGCCAGGCGCTGCCCGACGACGTCGACGACCTGGGTGTCCAGCACATCGCGCGCGAGCAGGATCTCGCGCTCGCCGAGCGTCGCGGTGAGGTCGTCCACGGCGTCGGGGGCGGCGCAGGCCAGCACCAGCCGGCCATGGTCGAAAGTGGCCACCTGCTCCCAGGGGATCACGAGCCGGCGACCCCGACGAGGTGCGACCACCACCCGGTCCACCAGGTGCGGGCCGGATTCCTCAACCAGATCGGCGGTCAGGTCGACCAGCCGCCCGATGGCTTGGCCGTCGGGTCCGCGCACGACCTGACCGGTGATCCGGCTGAGCAACAGCACAGTCGCAGCATGCCGCACGGGCCCCTCCGACGACCGACCCGGCCTGCCGGGTCGCCTCGCGAGATTGAACTCACGCAGACGAACTGCGAGTGCGGCGCAGCGTCAGTTCAATCTCGGCGCACCTGCGGTACCCCGCGCGGGGGCGAGCGCGGCTTGTCCCCTGCCGCCGGCCATTGATTGATGCAGATGCATGAAGTTACGATCGCGCCGCCTCAATGCTGCGGATCCGAGGACGACGCCATGTGGGATTTCGAGATCGACCCCGACTACCAGAAGAAACTCGACTGGGTCGAGGAGTTCATGCGCGAGGAACTCGAGCCGCTGGACTTCGCCCCGCTCGACCCCTACGAGAAGACCAACCCCGAGGTGCTGCGGGTGCTGCGCCCGCTGCAGCAGCGGGTCAGGGAGCAGGGGCTGTGGGCGGCGCACCTGAGCCCCGAGCTGGGCGGGCAGGGCTACGGGCAGGTCGAGCTGGCGCTGCTCAACGAGATCGTCGGCCGCTCCCGGTGGGCGCCGTCGGTGTTCGGATCGCAGGCTCCGGACTCGGGTAACGCCGAGATCCTCGCGTTGTTCGGCACCGAGGAGCAGAAGAAGCGCTACCTGCAGCCGCTACTCGACGGGGAGATCTCGTCGTGTTATTCGATGACCGAGCCGCAGGGCGGATCCGACCCTGGCCTGTTCACCACCCGCGCCGAACGCGATGGCGACTCCTGGGTGATCAACGGCGAGAAGTGGTTCTCCTCCAACGCGCGCAACGCCGCCTTCTTCATCGTCATGGCGGTCACCAACCCCGAAGCCCGCACCCACCAGAAGATGTCGTTGTTCATCGTGCCCGCCGAGACGCCGGGCATCGAAGTCATCCGGCATGTCGGTGTCGGCGGTGAATCCGACGAGCGTGCCGGGCACGCATACATCCGGTACAACGACATGCGGGTGCCGGCCGATCATGTGCTCGGCGGGGAGGGACAGGCGTTCGCGATCGCACAGACCCGCCTCGGCGGGGGCCGCGTGCACCACGCGATGCGCACAATTGCGTTGGCGCGCCGGGCTTTCGACATGATGTGCGAGCGGGCGGTGTCACGCCAGACCCGCCGCGGTCCGCTGGGCGACTATCAGATGACGCAGGAGAAGATCGCCGACAGCTGGATCCAGATCGAGCAGTTCCGGCTGCTGGTGTTACGCACCGCATGGAAGATCGACAAGTACCACGACTACCAGTTGGTGCGCCGCGATATCGCGGCGGTGAAAGTGGCGATGCCACAGGTACTTCACGACGTGGTGCAGCGCGCCATGCATCTGCACGGGGCACTTGGGGTTTCCGATGAGATGCCGTTCGTGAAGATGATGGTCGCCGCCCAGTCGCTGGCGATCGCCGACGGCCCGACCGAGGTGCACAAGCTGACCGTGGCGCGGCGAACGCTCGAGGAGTACGAACCCGTCGACACCCTGTTCCCGTCTCAGCACATCCCGACCCGGCGGGCGGCGGCCCAGGCCCGGCTGGCCGAGCTGATCGAACACGAGGCCGCCGAGCTGTGACGGCCCGGTGATGGCCGTCGACACGAGGGCCAACCTGGTGGCCACGGCCGAGCGGCTGTTCGCCGAGCGCGGCGTGGACGCGGTCAGCCTGCGCGAGATCGCCCGCGAAGCCGGTGCCCGCAACGTCATGGCGGTGCAGTATCACTTCACCGATCGGCCCGGCGTGCTGGCCGCCATCGCCGCGAAGCATCTGCCGGTGATCGACGCCCGGCGCGATGCGCTGCTCGACGCGGTGGAGGGTGGATCGGAGCCGTCGATGCGGGCGATGGCCGCCGCCCTGGTCCGCCCACTGGCCGCCAAGCTCGCCGATGACGACGGCGGCCCGGCGTTCCTGCGCATCCACGCCGACCTGCTGAACCGCCCGGTGCCTGCGTTCGACTTCACCGGCGGGCGTTCGAGCAGCGTGCAGCGCTGGCGCCGGTTGCTCGAGCCGATGCTCGATCCGGTGGCGGTCCCACTGCATCCGCGGCTGGGGGCGCTGGTCTACACGGCGGTGGAGTTGGGGCGCCGCGCCGCGGGCGCGCCGCACTCCGACGACCGGTTGTTCACCAGCCATCTGGTCGACACCGTGGCCGCGATGCTGGCCGCGCCGCCGTCGGAGGAGACCCGTTCGCTGGCCGGGGAGCGCGAGGCGCGGCGCACACGCATCGGCCCGCGAACGTAAGTCCGCAGTCACTTTCAGAGGGCATCTACACGTGCTCATCGAAGACCGGGGGGTCGACTACGGGGTTGTCCACGGATGAGATGAATCTGCGAATGGTGTCGACAAAGAGTCGTGGTTCTTCGAGATTCGTTGCGTGGCCGGTGCGGGGGAAGACGGCCCATGCCGCGCCCGGCACGGTGCGTTTCATCCACAGGTTGACGTCCATCAGTCCGTCGTCGTCATCGCCGGAGATGATCAGCAACGGAAGCGGGTGGCGAGCCAAGCGTGGGATCAGGTGCTCGAGCGATGGACGGGTCAGTTGCACTCCGTCGATCGTGGACGCACAGCCGTCGCTGGAGTGCCCTGTCAGTGCGTTGCGGAACGCCCGCCATGCCGTGTCATCCTTCTCGAGTAACCGAATCCGGTTGGGCGAGCGGCAATAGTCCTCGGCGATCGCCGCCCAGCCCCTGTTGCGAAGGGCTTCGCTCAACGCCTGATACTCCGCAGCGAAACGGGTACGTGTCGTCGGATCCGATCCGAGACCGCACGCCGCCACCGTGGTGGAGAGCACCCGCCGAGGCAGTGTCGTAGCGATGTTCAGCGCGGTGTAACCGCCCATCGACGATCCCACCAAGTGCGCGCGTTCCACGCCGACTGCATCGAGCACGGCAATGGCATCCTCGACGGCGCGCTGCTGGGAGTACCGACCCGGTTCCGGAACCTCGGAGGGAGGGTAGCCGCGGGCGTTGAACCGAAGGCAGAGGTGGTTGGCGCCGAGGTCGGCCACTTGGACGTCCCAATTCGACATGTCGCCGGCGAACTCGTGCAGGAAGAGGATCGGCGTCCCGGCCCCCGGCGCTCGAAGGAGATCCGCGTGCCATCCGCACTGCGCGCGAATTCTGTTGTCATGGAGCTCCTCTCGAGGCGCAATCGACATCCCGCAAGCAATCACGATGCTCGCTCCGAAGCAAGGGGTAGCACCGGCCTTCGACAGATGGTTCAATGGTTGCTGAACCGCAATACTAAATCTGGTTACGACCCTTAGCAAGGAGGGCACGATGATCGATCCCAAGATCCTGGCGGCAACCCAGGACTTCAAGGAGACTCGCGATGGCTATCGAGCCGATTCGCCGGCGGTGATCGAAGCGTTCTTTTCGCTGAAACAGGCCGCGATGACGCAGGGCCCCATCGACGCCGTCACCAAGGCCTTGATCGCGGTGCTCCTGGGCGTCGCCCATCAGAGCGAGCGCTGCGTGCTGTCCCACGCGGAGGCTGCGGTCCTCGCAGGTGTGTCGCGCGAGCAGCTCATCGATGGACTGGGGCTCACGGTGGTGTTCGGCGGAGCGCCGGGCTACGGCTTCGCGACGCTGGCGCTCGACACGTTCGACACCTTCGCCGACAAGCTGCAACCCGCATGAAGCGGATCGTTCGACCCTCTCGCGGGCTACCGTGGGCGCATGCGTGCGCCGCTTCATGTCGATCCCCGCGATGTGTCGCTGCCGACCATCCTGTCGGCACTGAGTGACCCCTTGCGTCTGCAGATCGTCGCCCTGCTGGCCGAGCAGGGCGAGACGGAATGTTCAACGATCTACAGCACCATCGGGGTCAGCAAGACCAACGCGTCGCACCACTTCCGGGTCCTACGTGAGGCGGGATTGATCTGGCGCTGCCACGACGGCAGAAAACAGACCGCCCAGTTGCGCACCGACGAAGTCAACGATCGATTTCCCGGCCTACTCGCCACCGTCCTCGACAACCTCGAACACGAGCAGGAAACCGCCGTCCACTCGACACCTCGACCCTGAGGCCGATGTCGGCGATCACACGTCTTGCCCGCGGGCCGAAGAACCAGCCGTAGGCCCGCTTATCCGGTGGGCCGGCGGGCTTTCCGGTGAAGGCATCGGCCGCGGCCGGGTCCAGGCCGACCTCGAGGAGGCCGGCCAGCACATGAGTCATGTTGCCACCGTGCCGGATTCGACCATCGCGGCGATCTCCTCGATGGTCATGCCGAGCTCGCCGAGTACGGCGGCGGTGTCGTCACCGAGCGCTGGTGCCGGCCGGGGCGCGGTGTGGACCCCGTCGACCGACATCGGCAGGCCGGGCGCCAGGTGGCTGCCGATCCGGGGTTGCGCCAGGAGGCTGAACAAGGGGTTGTCCGTCACCCGCGGATGTTCGGCGACCTCGGCGAAGTCCAGGTAGCGGTCCCACAGCACCGAGCTCGCCGCCAAGGCGGTGGTGACCTCGCCAGCGGTGTGGTTGCGAAACCACGGGGCGAACAGACCGCTCAGTACCGCGCGGTGCTCGTAGCGCTGGCCCTCGTCGGAGAAGTCGACCCTGAGCGCTTCAGCCACGGCAGCAACGGCTTTCGCAGTTCCGGTGAGTTCGGCGAGATCCCGAAAGTGCCGACCGGTCAACGTGACCACCATGAACGACACGCCGTCGCTGCTGGTGAAGTTCTGGCCGTACTGGCCGTAGATGGCGTTACCCAGCCGGGGTCGCTGCGCGCCGTTGATCATGGGCTCGGTGAGGAATCCGAGGTTGGCCGCGGTGGCCAGCGCGACGTCGTCCAGGGGCAACCGGATGCGGCTCCCGACACCGCCGGCATCGCGGCGACGCAGCGCGGCGACGATCGCCAGCGCGGCGTACAGCCCGCAGCTGACATCCCAGGCGGGCAGCACGTGGTTGACCGGTCCGCTCTGCTCGGGCGACCCGGTGACCAGCGGGAATCCGGTGGCCGCGTTCACGGTGTAGTCCACCCCGGTCGTCCCGTCACCGCGGCCCACCACTTCCAGGTGGATCAGATCGGGGCGCTGCTCACGCAGGGTCTCGTAGGAATGCCACTGCCGCCCAGCAACATTCGTGATGAGCACGCCGGCGTCCGCGATCAGCCGGGCGACCAACCGCTGCCCCTCGGGGGTGCGCATGTCGGCGGCCACCGACCGCTTTCCCTTGTTGAGCCCCGCCCAGTAGATGCTGTCGCCGTTCTCGGTCAACGGCCAACGGTGATAGTCGGCCGCCCCGCCTACCGGGTCGACCCTGATGACCTCGGCACCTAGCTGTGCCAACGTCATCCCGGCCAGGGGGACGGCTACGAAGCTCGAGATCTCGATGATCCGGACCCCGCCCAGCGGCAGGTCAGATGATGCGGTCACCCGACGAGTATGGCGGGTGCCGCGGTCACCACACGGCGACGGGCACGCCTAGGCAGACCAGCATCAGGGCCAGCAGGAACCAGGCCGCACCCTGCCAGATCGGCCACACGCCCTCGGCTCGCCAGACCCGATAGGTCTGCACCAGCGCACCCACCCCGCCGGCGAACAGGATCACCGGGACCAGGATGCCCGCGATGCGCGAATGCCAGAACGCAACCGCCGCCAGCGCCACGCCGGCAAGTGCCACAACGGAGACGACGTAGGTCACCGCCGCGCGGAACGCGTCTGGATCGTGCCAGCGCTTCTCAACATCGTTGGTCAACATAATTCACCTCTGCTCCCACAGTAGGCCGACTCGACCGTCGGCGCCGATGCTCGCGGCGGGCACCGAAGTCGGTGAGAGGATCGGCCTATGCGCCTGCTGTTGCTCGCCGACACGCACATCCCCAAGCGCGCACGGGACCTGCCGGCCGAGGTCTGGCATGAGGTCGAACAGGCCGACGTGGTCATCCACGCCGGAGATTGGGTCGAGATCGCTCTGCTCGACGAGCTCGGCGAACGGTCGAACCGACTCGTCGCGTGCTGGGGCAACAACGACGGCCCGGACCTGCGGTCGCGGCTGCCCGAACGCGCCGAGGTGACCCTGGACGGGCTGCGCTTCACCGTCGTCCACGAAACCGGCGCCGCGTCTGGCCGGGAGGCGCGGATGGCGGTGCGCTACCCGCATACCGACGTGCTGGTGTTCGGGCACAGCCACATCCCGTGGGACACCACCGCGCAGACGGGGCTGCGGCTACTCAATCCGGGCTCCCCGACCGATCGGCGGCGCCAGCCGTTCTGCACTTACATGACGGCCACCACCCGGCGCGGCGTGCTCGCCGACGTCCTGGTGCACCAGATCGCGCGACATTAGCTCTGTTACAGAGCTAATGTGGTGTGGTGGACACCCGCGCCGACCCGATCACCGAGCTGCTGAGCACCGTCGGCCGGTTCCGCCGCACCGTGCGTCGATCCGCCGGGCGACCGTTCGGCACCTCCGGACTGACCGAGTCGCAGGCCGAACTGCTGCGCCTGGTGGGCCGGCAGCCGGGGATCTCGGTCAGCGCGGCCGCCGCCGAGCTCGGGCTGGCCGCCAACACCGCCTCCACCCTGGTATCCAAGCTGTCGGCCGAAGGGCTGCTGGTGCGCACCGCCGACCCGGACGACCGCCGGGTGGGCCGGCTGGCCCTGACCGCCCCCGCCCAGCGGCTGGCCGACACCTCCCGCGCCGCCCGCCGGGCCGCCGTCGCCGAGGTCCTCGACGAACTCGACAGCGACGACACCCGGGCCCTGGCCGAGGGCCTGCGGGTCCTGGCCACCATCACCGCGAAGCTGCAGGAGAAACGCCCGTGACCGCTCCGGCCATCGATTGCCAGAACCTGACCCATCGCTACGGCGATTTCACCGCCGTCGACGACTTCACCCTGCAAGTGCAGACCGGCGAAACCTTGGGCCTGCTGGGCCCCAACGGCGCCGGCAAGACCACCGTCGTGCGACTGCTGACCACCCTGACCCCGATCCAGCAGGGCCAGGTGCGGATCTTCGGTCTCGACGCCCGCCGCGACACCATGGACATCCGCTACAACCTGGGCTATGTGCCACAACAACTTTCGATCGAGCCGGCCCTAACCGGCCAGCAGAACGTGGAATGGTTCGCCCGGCTCTACGACGTGCCCCGCGCGCAGCGCAAACAACGGGTCCGCGACGCACTGGAGTCGATGCAGCTGCTCGACGTCGCCGACCGGTTAGCCGGCACCTACTCCGGTGGCATGGTGCGCCGCCTCGAGCTGGCCCAGGCACTGGTCAACCAACCGTCGCTGCTGATCCTCGACGAACCCACCGTCGGCCTGGATCCCATTGCCCGCGACGGCGTTTGGTCACAGGTCACGAGGATGCAGCAGGAGTTCGGCATGACCGTCCTGCTGACCACCCACTACATGGAAGAGGCCGACGTGCTGTGCGACCGGGTCGCCCTGATGCACCACGGCCGGTTGCGGGCAGTCGGCACCCCGGCCGAGCTGAAGGCCGAGGTGGGACCGCAGGCCAGCCTCGAGGACGTGTTCCGGCACTTCGCCGAATCCGGGCTCGACGAATCCACCGCCCACGCGGGGCTCGGCGAGATCCGTGCTGGGCGGAAGGCGGCGCGCCATGCCGGTTGAGTCCGCGACCCCCGCCCGGCTGCTGCGGGCCCCCCGTGGCTGGCGGCGGGTGACACGCCTGGCGGCCCGGATGGAAACCTTCGCCTGGGTCGAGTTGCAGAAGCTGCGCCACGACCGCACCGAGCTGTTCACCCGCATGGTGCAACCCGCACTGTGGCTGCTGATCTTCGGCACCACCTTCAACCGGTTGCATGTCATCGACACCGGCTCGGTGCCCTACCTGGCGTTCCTGGCGCCGGGGATTATTGCCCAGTCGGCGCTGTTCATCTCGATCTTCTACGGCATCCAGATCATCTGGGATCGCGACGCCGGCATCCTGGCCAAGCTCATGGTCACCCCCGCCCCGGCGCCGGCATTGGTCGCCGGCAAGGCGTTCGCGGCCGGTGTGCGCTCGATGGCCCAGGTGCTCGGTGTGCTGGCGCTCGCCTACGTCATGGGGATCCACATGACCTACAACCCGCTGCGCGTGCTGGCCGCGATGTGCGTGGTCATGCTCGGTTCGGCGTTCTTCGCATGCCTGTCGATGACGCTGGCCGGGTTGGTCAGCAACCGTGATCGGCTGATGGGCATCGGGCAAGCGATCACCATGCCGTTGTTCTTCGCCTCGAACGCGCTGTACCCGGTAGCGGTCATGCCGGAGTGGCTGCGCTGGCTGTCCCGGGTGAATCCGCTGAGCTACGAGGTGGATTCGCTTCGGCTGCTGCTGGTCGGCATTCCGTCGGCGCATCCGTGGCTGGATCTGGGCGTGCTGGTGGTGGCCGCGGTGCTCGGTATCGCCTCGGCCTCGGCACTGCTGCGCCGGCTGGTCCGCTAGCCGCCCGCACAATCCTCGCGCCGGCCCGGTCGCGCTGGCCTCTCCGCGACAGTAACGCCACGGCGGTAGAACAGGCGATTTCTCGCCATGGCGTTACTGTCGGCGCTCAGTCCTCGCGCAGTCCTCGCGCAGTCGGCGGCTCAGCCCGGTGGCCCGTACCGCCCGGTGCGCCACCGCGGCAGCCAGCTGTTCGGCCGAACCCACCACCCGCACCTTGGTCTGGGCCCTGGTGATGGCGGTGTAGAGCAGCTCGCGCGTCAACAGCCGGGAGTCTTCGGGCGGCAGCAGCACGGTGACCTCGGCGGCCTGGCTGCCCTGACTCTTGTGGATGGTCATCGCGTGCATGGTCTCGATATCGGCCAGCCGACCGATGCCGAACTCGACCAGGCCGCCGGCCCCGGCCATCACCGCCCGCAGCACGCCGTCGCGCAGCACCGTGACCCCGGTGTCGCCGTTGTAGAGCCGTAGCCCGTAGTCGTTGGCCGTCACCAGCAGCGGTCGCCCGACGTACCACGCAGCCCAATTCGGCGCTTCGGTCTCCTCGGCCACCCACCGTTCGACCTGGCGGTTCCAGTACGTCACGCCGTGCGGACCGTGCCGATGCGCGCACAGCAGCCGGTGTTCCTCGAGCGTGGCCAGCGCCGCCGGCCCGTCGCCCAGCACGGCCGCTTCGCGCAGCCGCAGTGCGTGCGGCACGAGAACGCCGCGCATGATGCCGGTCGGCTCGTCGGTGTTCACCCACTCGATGTGTTCACCGCCGGCGTTCAGCACGTCGATCGCACGGTCGGTGTCCCCGACCCGTATCGCCTGTGCCAGGGCGCCGATGGATGCCCCGAACCGATGCGAGCGGACCAGCTTGGCAACCGGGGTGGCTGCCCGTGCACTCAGTCCCTCGACCAGATCGGCGAGCACCGCGCCGGCATCGACGGAGGCCAGCTGGTCGGGATCGCCCACCAGCAGCAGCCGGGCATCCGGGCGCACCGCCTCGATCAGCCGGGCCATCATCGTCAGGGAGACCATCGAGGTTTCGTCGACGACGATCACGTCGTGCGGCAACCGGTTGAGCCGGTGGTGCCGGAATCGCGACGACGTGTCGTGGCGCGACCCCAGGAGCCGGTGCAGTGTGGTGGCACGCAGCCCGGCCAACCGTGCGCTGTCGGCGGGTTCCAGCTCACCGATTTCGGCCTGCACCGCCTCCTGCAGCCGGGCCGCGGCCTTGCCGGTCGGGGCGGCCAGCGCGATCCGCAGCCGCGGCTTGCCGTCCAGTTCGGCCTGCTCGGCCAGCAATGCCAGCAGCCGGGCAACGGTGGTGGTCTTGCCGGTGCCGGGACCGCCGGTGAGCACCGTCAGCCCGTGCGACAACGCCACCTCGGCGACCCGGCGCTGCTCGTCGTATCCGGCCGGGAAAAGCCGTGCAACATCCGGTAGTTGGCCCTGCGGTCGAGGCTGGGCCAGGGCCAGCACATCGGCGGCCACCTGACGCTCCTCGAGCCAGTACCGGTCGAAGTAGAGCAGACCCTCCTCGAGGTGCAGCACCGCGGGCGAGGAGAGCAGCGGGCTCGCCGCGACGGCGGCCAGCCACGGGCCGGGTTCCGGCCACGGCAGGTCCGCCATATCGATCTGGGCCGGCACGGAGGCCAACTCCACGCACACCGAACCGCCGCGCACCGCACGCACCACGAACGCGATGGCCAGCGCCACCCGCTCGTCGGGTTCCTTGGCCAGGGCGGTGAGGCGTTGCGCGACAAGCACATCCGCGGACTCGATAACACCGGCCTCGTTGAAGATCTGCAGCAGCCCGGTGGCGGCGGCGCACCGGCGCCAGTCCGCGGGGTCCACGTCCACACTCACGACAGCACCGCCCTGCCGTCGAGCAGATCGGACACCTCGACCACCAGTGCGGCCGGCGGTCGCCAGCTGAACACCCCGGCCGGCGAACCGTCGACCGTCGGGGTCTGCGGGCCGCACATGCCGCGCACGAACAGATACAGCACCCCGCCCAAATGCCGACTGGGCTGGTAGCCCGGTTGGCGCCAGCGTAGGAACCGATGCAGCACAACGCTGTACAGCAGGGCCTGTAGCGGGTAGTCGGAATGCAGCATCGCCTCAACCATTCGGGCGCGGTCATAGTCGGCGGCGCTGAGCGGGCGGTTCGACTCGCCGAGCCAGTTGGTCTTGTAGTCGACCACCAGGTAGCGATGTCCGTCCCCGTCGGGTACCCGCAGCACCGCGTCGACCGATCCGGACAGATAGCCCCGCAGCGACTGCCCGGCGAGGCTGCCGCCGGTCAGCCGGTCGGCGTAGGGCGCCAACGGTTCGTCGGCCGGAAGGTGTTGGCGCAGCAGGCGACCCACATCGGCCAGCCGAATCTCCGGCCCCACCCGCCGTAGGTCGCCGCCGTCGAGGGGGAACTCGAAGTCCATCTCACGCAACCGGTCGCGCATCCCGATCTGGCGCAGGGTGAGGTTATCGGCCAGTGGCCCCAGCGCGGTGTCGTGCATGGGCACCAGAGCGTGGGCCAGCTCGTCGGGGGGAACGTCGACGGGCCACCACACCGCGTGGCGCTCGATCTGGGTGCGCAGCTCGGTGGCCAGGTCGGCCGCTAGCGGGTCGGCGGTCTCCAGGACGGCGTGCACCAGCGTGCCGAACGTGGCACCCGTCGGCAGATCGGCCATCGGTGAGGCCAGGTCGGCGCCGGCCGGCGGTGCCGTCACCGCGATCTCGGCGACCTCGTCGTCGAGCTGGACCACTTCCGGTTCGCTACTGACACCCGAAGAGTCCGCGGCGCGGATCAGACCCGAGTAGGAGGTACGCCGCCAGGTGGTATCGATACCGCGATGAAAGTGCCGGACGCCGAGGTCATCTCGCGGCTTCGCCGCGGCCAGCTCGGTCGGCGGGGCGATGACGGACTCCTCCAGCACCGGGCCACCCGCGGTCTCCCATTCCCGCAGCAGGGCTACCGCGTCGGGATCGTCGACCCGCTCGGGATCGCAGCGGGTCGGGACCGCCGCCTGCCCCGGACGGCGACCGCGCAGCAGCCGCGACAAGCCTCCGTTGGGTTCGTCCCACGACGGCGCCCACCACGCCACCAGTTGGGATTGTGCACGGGTCATCGCGACGTAGGCGAGCCGAGTCTCCTCCCCGGCGGCCTCCTGCCGGCCCAGCGCCTGCACGCGTGCCAGATCGGCGCTCTGCTCACCGCCGACGTGCAGGCAGCGTCGGTCACCGTCGTGAAACCGGACCAGGTCGTCACTGCGCACGTACCGGTTGAACGTGAAGGGCAGGTAGACGATCGGGAACTGCAGGCCCTTGCTCACCCACACCGTCATGATCTGCACCGCAGCCGCATCGCTGTCCAGGCGCCGGTTGCGCTCCGCGGCGCCGGTGCGCTCGTCGCGCTGGGTACGCAGCCAGTCACGTAATGCGGTGAGGCTGAACCGTTCCCGGTGCGCCACGTCGTGCAGCAGCTGGGTGACATGGGCGAGGTCGGTCATGTTGCGCTCCCCGCCGGCCCAGGACAGCACCCGTTTGCCCATGCCGGCCAGCTGGGCGGCCTCGAACACCGCCGCCACACCCGCCTCCCGGGCGTGGTCGGCCCACTGCCGCAGGGTGTCGGCGACCCGGTCGGTCAGCTCGTCACCACCGTGGGCCAGATCCTCGGCGGTCTTGCCGAAGAACATCGTGGTGGCCGCGGCGCGCACCAACCCCGGCCGGTGCAACTGGTCGAAGGCCTCCAGCAGGCTGAGCCAGTCGTCGGCGGCCTGCGATTTCAGGACGTCGGTGTCACCGGTGTACACCGCCGGGACCCCGGCCTCCACCAGCGCGTCGAAACAGGCCCGGGCGTCGACATGGCTCTCGGTGATGACGGCGATCTGATGAGCACGCAGCGGGTCCCCGTCGAACTTCGCACCACTGGCCAGCAGCGCGGCCACGTCGGCGGCCAGGTCCTTGGCGATGTGGGTCCGCAGCACATCCATCTTGATGGTGCGAGTTCCACGCTGCCCGAACGTCTCCCGGGACACCACCCGCAGTCGGAACGGGTCGTTGTGGGGGGCACCGGCCAGCCGGTGGCCCTGGTTGCGGGCCTGCACGTCGAGGACCTTGATGTCGGGGTCGCCGAGCTCGGCACCGCGCAGCACCGTCTGCAGGCGGTCGACCAGCACCGAGTCGCTGCGCCAGTTGACGCCAAGCGTGCGACGCTCGCCGGCGGTCTTGGCTGCGTACAGGTAGGTGACGATGTCGCCGCCGCGGAAGGCGTAGATGGCCTGCTTGGGATCGCCGATCAGGATCAGCGTCGAGCGACCGCTGAAGGCCCGCTCGATGACCTGCCACTGCACCGGGTCGGTGTCCTGGAACTCGTCGACCATCACCACCGACCACCGCCGGTGCATGCGCGCGGCGGCGGGGGACCCACTCGATTCCAGCGCGTCGGCCAACCGGCTGAGCAGGTCGTCGTAGCTCAGGATGCCGCGCCGGCGTTTACGCCGTTCCAGCTCGGCCAGAACATCATTGGCGAACCCGACCCGGACCGCCGGTTGCGAGCCGGGCGGTGCGTCGAGGGGACGCAGCTCGGTGCCCGGGTTGGCGACGACCTCGCGGGCGAGTTTGAGCGCCGCGGTGCGGGTGATCGGCGGCGCGTCACGTTCCTGCCCAAAGTGCCGCAGATACAGGTCGTCGACGATCTCGGCCACCAGGTCGTCCAGGCTCTCGGCCAGGGTCACGCCGGAATCGGTATCGCCGGCAACACCCAGGGATTTCAGCACCAGATGGCAGAACTGATGGGTGGTCGCGATGGTGGCGGCATCGAAACCGGCCAGCGCGTCGCGCAGCCGTCGCCGGCGCTCCTCCAGTTCCGCCGGGTCGCCGGTGATCAGCGCGTCCACGACATCGTTGCCCGCTGCCAGGCTCGGGTCATCGAAGGCGGCCAGGGCGTCCTGCAGGGCGCGGCGCACCCGCTCGCGCAACTCCTGGGTGGCCGCGCGGCTGAAGGTGATCAGCAGCATCTGATCCAGGCCCGCAATCCCTTCGGCGACATAGCGGGTCACCAACCCGGCCAGCGTGAACGTCTTGCCGGTACCCGCGCTGGCCTCCAGCACGGTGGTCGAGCATGCACCGGGAAGTGGCCCCAGCAGATCGAATTCGTGCATCAGGCGCCGTCCTCGGCATCCAGCAGCGGCGCCCACAGTCGCGCGGCGTACGCGCCGAGCCGGGTCGTCTCGCCGTCGGCCTCCTCGCCGGGGCGCGGATCGGACAGCAGCTTCTCCAGGTCCGGGTCGCGGCCCCAGACCCGTTCGATGGCCGGGTCGTCGCGTTCGTACCGCCACTTCGACCAGGCTTCGCTTCTGGGGTCCTGACGGCCGCGCCGCGCCGCGGCCCAGGCATGAGAAGTCTTGATCGGCAGCGGAATCGGTTCGCGCCGTCCAGCGTCGTAGATGGCGACCAGATCACGCAGCACCCCGAGCGGGTCCTGCAGCGGGGGCCCGATCACCCGCTCGGCCACTGCCGTCCGCCGGCGCTGGCGCCCGATGCACACCCCCGTCCACTGCCCGGGGTGAGCCGCCGCCAGCGCGACCATCGGGATCCAGGCCCGCAGCAGATGCGGACCGTCGAGCTTGGAGTAGGTCACCTCCACCAGCCGGGTGCCGTAAATCCCCGAGACGGTGCCGGTCAGGCGGCGACCGGCGCCCAGGTCGATGTCGATGTCGTAGGCGCGCGGCGCGCCGGTTCGGTAGGCCAGTGCGGCGCGGGCCAATTCGGCTGCCTGGTCGCGGATTTCGCCGGCCTTGCGCCAGCCCAGCCGCCCCGGCGGCAATGCCCCGCGCCGCCATTCGGCCTGTCCGGCGCGACCGGGGTCCATCCCGCCCAACATGTCGGTGAGCAGCCGCTGGCCCACCGTCCACTCCTGCAGGCCGTCGATCTCGACCGGCATGGCATCCTCCACCCCCTCCACCTCCCAGGGCAGGGTCAGGTCGAGTGCGGTGAAGAATCCCTTCACCGGGTTGGCGAAGAATTTCGTCAGGTCGCTCAGCGTCACGTCATCCGGGACGGGCGGGTCCAGCGGGCGGGCCAGCAGGTCGGGTTGCTCGCGGCGCCGGACGCCGGTGGTCGCGGCCGACCCCAGCACACCCGCGTCGAAGGTGAACGGCTCCCCGGGTACGCCGAGCGCACCCGGGGTGACATTGCGAACATCGAAGGGCTGCAACGGATGCCGAACGACGATGTGCTGCCGCACCGGCGCAGAGGTGGTGCGGTCCAGCGCATCGAGCAGCTCAGCCAGCGGGACCGCGGGCGGGCGCGGCTGACCGGAGTACTCGTTGGCACCGGTGTAGGTGACGACCAGCTTCTCGCCGGCGGCGCAGATCGCGTCCAGCAACAACTGGCGGTCCTCGGAGCGGATGTCACGCTCACCGGTCATCGGGTCGCGGGCCAGTGCGTCGTCCCCGTCGACCACCCCGATTCGCGGGAAGACGGTGTCGTCGAGCCCGACCAGGCACACCACCCGGTGCGGCACCGACCGCATCGGCACCATCGTGCACACCGTCAGGGTGCCGGTGCGGAAGTTCGCCCGGGTGGGGCGACCGGCCAGGTGCCGGCCCAGCAGCGCGGTGAGGTCAGACAACCGCATCGCGGTGTCGGCCCGGGGGCCCGCCGCCTCCTGCACGTCACCGAATTCGCGCTGCAGCTGGCTGGTCTGCCAGGCGTCGTCGCCGGAGGTGACCGTCAACAGGGCGACCGCCTCCTGCAGCGCGGCCAGCCACTGCGCCAACGGCTGGACGCCACTGAGTGCATCGACCACGCGCTGCAACCGGCCCACGTACTCGGCGAGGCGCCCAGCCAGTTCCACGCTGTTGCTGCCCACGTCGTCGAGGGGCAGCGTGACGTCGAGCCAGTCCTTCGAGTCGTCGGACATGGCCACCCCGGCCAGCACCCGGTCGAGGCCGAAGCGCCAGGTGTTCTGGATGAACGGGATACCGTACGGCTCCCGGTGCTGCTGGTCGAACCCCCACCGGATGTTGGCCTGCTGCACCCAACGGGTGATGGTCTCCAGGTCATCGTCGGTGAACCCGAACCGGGAACGAACCGGCTCGAGGTGGGCGAAGTCGAGGACCTCGGTGGCGGTCACCCGGCTGCCGGCCAGGGTCAGCAGCTTGGCGGCCACCCCCAGCAGCGGGTTGGTCTGGATCAGCGCCCTATCGGCCAGTCGGACCCGCAGCTGATGGGCAGGATGGGCGCCCGGGACGACGTCACCGAGCCCGAAGTCGGCGACGATAAGCGATGCGTAGGTCTCGATATCGGGGCACATCACCAGGATGTCGCGGGGTTCCAGCGTGCGGTCGTCAGCCAGCAGGCCGAGCAGGACCTCGCGCAACACATCGACCTGCCGGGCCGGCCCGTGACAGCTGTGCACCTGCACCGAGCGGTCCCCGGATTGATACGAACGGCCCTGTGGCCGTGCGGCATTGGCGGCGATATCGGCCTGCAGCCAGCCCAGCAGGGTGTCGGGCCGGGCGGGCCCGCCCAGGAACTCGTCGGTGGCCACCGTGGCAGGCAGGCTTCGTTGCAGTTCACGGAGGTCGCGGCCCAGGGTGGCCAGCAGCGGGTGGCCGGCCAGCCGGTGGCTGGTGTCCTGCCGGCGCGGGATCGGGCCTCGAAATCGCGTCAGCGCGGTCCATAACTCGGCGCTGGGGTGCGGCAGCCACAGGTGGACGTCGTGGTGCTGGGCCAGCGCCGCGATGAGTTCGATCTCGGTGCCCGGCAGCCGGGTGTGTCCGAACAGCGACAACCGCGCGGGCAGGTCGGCTCCTGATTCACGCAGTTGCGCAAGAATTTTCGCGTGGCGGACGGGTGGGGGGTCCAGGCCTATCCGGTCGACCAGGGCGCGCCACAGCTGCGGTTGCCACCCCAGGTCGGCCTCCACACCCTCGACGTCGCCGTCGAGCCAGGCCGTCAGCAGTTGGGGGCGCTGGCGGGCGTAGGAGGCGAACAG
Source organism: Mycolicibacterium sp. CH28 (assembly GCF_004745805.1). Lineage (GTDB taxonomy): Bacteria > Actinomycetota > Actinomycetes > Mycobacteriales > Mycobacteriaceae > Mycobacterium. The sequence continues at coordinate 494,142 of NZ_SRLQ01000002.1, forward strand.
CCCGGCCAGCCGGCGGGCCACCGCATAGCGCCGGCCCTGGCGCAGCTCCTTCTCCTCGCCCGTCACGAAGTGACCTAGGTGGGTGGCCAGGGTGCGGCACCACGGTTCGTCGAGGCTGGCGTCGATGACCTCGAGCAGCGGCCAGGTCATCGAGTCGGCCGACCACGGGTCATCCTGGCTGGTCCCGGCGATCTCACCGATCAACGAAGCCGGCGACCGGAACGACACCCCCGCGCATATCCCGTCACCCCCGTCGCCCCGGCCCAGCAGGTGCGACAGCCGCTGGCTGAGCCAGCGTTCGACCCCGCGGGCCGGCACCACGACGAGCTCCTCGGCGAACGGATCCGGTTGCGGGGTGGCCAGCAGCGCGCCGAGGCCGTCGGCGAGCAGGTCGGTTCGCTCGGCGCGGTGTAGGTGCAGAGCCATCGGCATAACCGTAGACGGCCCCGCCGACACCCAGGTCAGTCAGCCGCGCCGGGCGGCGGGCACGCTCAGCGTGAAGGTCGCGCCCCGTCCGGGCGTCGACGTCACCGTAATGCCTCCCCCGTGAGCCTGGGCTATCTCGCGCACCAGGGCCAGTCCGATGCCGTAGGACTCGCGCCCTTCTCGCATGGTGTGCTCGCTGCCATGCGAGAAGCGGGTAAACAGCGTCGCCATGGTGTCGGCGTCGATGCCGACACCATCGTCGACGACCGCCACACTGACCGTCGCGTCGGTGCGGCTGACCCGCAGCTCCACCGTCCCGCCGGGGTGTTCGTGCCCCAGGGCGTTGTCGACCAGCGCGGTCAGCGCCCGGCGCAGCGCCGCCTCCGACCCAGACACCTCGAAAGATTCGGTCCCGGAATCGCTTTCCAGACGTATCGCCACACCATGGGCATTCGCGTACGGTGCCATGCTGTCGCGGACCGAGGCCGCCACCGCCGCCAGGTCGACTCGGTCGCGCGGCGGCCTACCGGCCGTCATCGTGGCCGAGGCCAACAAGTCGTCGACGATGTCGGCCAGCGCCCGGGTGTCGGCCACCAGCGCGTCGGCATCTTTCTGCATCGTCGCGCCATCGGCGGTTGCCGCCCGGTGCGCGAGCATCTGCGCCCTGGTGTGCAAGACGGTCAGCGGTGCCCGCAGCTCGTGGGAGGCGTCGGCGACGAAACGCCGCTGCAAGGCCAGCGCCTGGGCCAGCGGTCGCACCGATCGCCGGCTGAACAGGACCACCACCGCGATGGAGGCCAGGATGCCGGCCAGTTCGGCGAACGCCAGCGACATCAGCAGCCGATCCCGCCCGGCGTGGTACGGCGCCAGATCCATCATCGCCACCACCCGGCCCTCGCGGCGGTCCACCACCAGGGCGCGAAAGTGCCTTCCCTCCGAGCGGATATCGGTGAACCCGGCCGGCCCGGACAGCAGCGCCACGCCGGGCTGACCGCCATCACTGACCGATATCTGCCCCCGATTGTCGCGCAACACCAGCTCCATGTCCGGGGGCGGATCATTGGCGTCGTCGGCCGTCATCGCCAGCGTCTGGAGTTCGGCGTCGATCTGCCGGTCCTGCGCACGCACGTAGACCATGAACACCACCCCGCCCACCACCAGCAATACCAGCGCGAGTGCGGTCGAGGCCTGGATAGCCGCGATGCGGCCGGCCTTCTTGACGACGGCGAGGTCGCTGAGCGGGGTCATTCCATCCCGAATCGATAGCCGGTGCCGTGCACCGTGCGGATCACCTGCTTACCGAGCTTGCGCCGCAGATAGTGCACGTAGAGGTCGACGGCGCCGGCCGACTCGGCCCCGTCGAACACCGAGGCCAGCAGCTGCGCCCGGCTGAACACCCGCTTGGGTGCCGCCATCAACGTGCCCAGCAGCGCGGCCTCCCGCTCGGACAACTCCACCTCGGCACGGTCGGGGGTCTCACCCGACACCCGTCGGGTCACCCGGTCCAGCCGCAACGGCCCCGCGACGACCACGGTGGCGGCGTTGTCGATTCGGCGCAACAAGGCCCGAACCCGGGCCAGCAGCTCGGGCACCTCGAACGGTTTGAGGAGGTAGTCCTGCGCACCGGCGTCGAGACCTTCGACGCGGTCCTCGACGGACCCGCGCGCGGTGAGGATCAGCGCCGGCGTCGTGACGCCCTTCGACCGCAACAGCGCCACCAGATCTGCGCCGTCCATCACCGGCAGCCCACGGTCGACGATGATCGCGTCGTACCCGCCGGTGAGCCCGCGGTGCATGCCCTGCTGGCCGTCGTAGACGGTGTCCACCCGGTAGCCCTCACCCTCGAACAGCTCGGCGAGCATGGCGCTCAGCGCGCGGTCGTCCTCGACGACTAACAGCACGGGTACGGACACGGTAGTGAGGGTGCCACGACAGCGGCACACATGGCCGACGAACCTGTTTCTTACAGCGCTCAAAGAATGCCCCCGCAGCATGGGATCCATGGCGTCGACGCTGGTCAGTCCTGGCCAATCGCAGTGGAGCCGGTGGAGCACGGACATGCACCTACTGGTCACCCGCCCCGAGGCGCTGCCCCGGGCACGCGCGGTGGTCGACGCCGAGCTGGACGTGATCGAGAAGGCCGCGTCGCGGTTTCGCCCGGACTCCGAGATCTGCGCGCTGGCCGCGGCCGGCGGCGTCCGCACGGCGGTCAGCCCGGCGCTTGCCGACCTGATCGAGGCCGCACTGGCCGCGGCGGGGCTCACCGACGGCGACGTGGACCCGACGGTCGGCTCGGCGATGATCGCGCTGGGCTACGACCGCGACATCGCCGACCTGGACCCGAGCCTGCCAAGGGTGACGTCGCTGACGGTCGCCGCCGACTGGTCGATGATCGAATTCGACGGCCGGACGGTGCGGCTGCCGGCCGGGGTACTGCTCGACTTGGGCGCGACCGCCAAGGCCGTAGCCGCCGACCGCTGCGCGCGGCTGGTGTGGGAACAGGTCGGCACCGGCGTGCTGGTCAATCTCGGCGGCGACATCGCGACGGTGGGCCCCGCTCCCGCAGGGGATTGGCAAGTGCTGATCCAGGACACCGACGACGACCCGGCCTGCCAGGTCGCGCTGGGCAGCGGCGCCGGGCTGGCCACCTCGAGCACACGACGGCGGCGCTGGTGGTGTGACGGCGACCTGGTGCACCACATCATCGACCCGCGCACCGGCCGGTCCGCCGAGCCGGTGTGGCGCAGCGTCAGTGTGGTGGCCGCAACCTGCCTGGCCGCCAATGCGGTCAGCACCGCGGCAATCGTGCGCGGGCACCGGGCCCCGGATTGGGTTGCCGCGCTGGGTTTTCCGGCCCGGTTCGTCGACCGGGACGGTGGCATACGAACAGTAGGAGGGTGGCCATGACGAAACGACTGCACATCGACTGGACCCGCTGTGACGGGCGCGGGTTGTGCACGGAGTTGCTTCCCGACGTGTTCACCCGCGACGACTGGGGTTATCCCCTGGCGCACAAGCCCGCTCGCGAACCTGCCATCCCACCCGAGTCGGCCAAGTATGCGAAGGCGGCGGTCAAGCGCTGTCCGAGGCTGGCGCTGCGGGTGCTCGACTGAGCACGGTTCGCGAGAGTAACGCTATGGCGGTAAATCACGCGCAACGCCGCCCTGGCGTTACCCTCGGCGCCTACCCGACGAGGCGGGCGATCGACCGCAGCGGGATGTGCAGCCAACTCGGCCGGTGCCGCGCCTCGTAGGCCGCCTCGTAGACCGCCTTGTCCAGCTCGTAGGCCGACAGCACCGCGGAATGATCACGGGGATCGGTCTCGGACTCGGCGGCATAGCCCTCGCAGAACGACGTGCAGTTGCGGTCCACCCATTCCTTGGCCCGCGCGGCCAACTGCCGGTCGGAGGTCTGGCCGACCAGCTGCTGATAGGCGGCATACTCGAAGGAGCGCAGCATGCCGGCCACGTCGCGCAGCGGTGAATCGGGGCGGCGGCGCTCCTCCAGGGGCTGGCCGGGCTCCCCTTCGAAGTCGATCAGCAGCCAGCCTTCCGGCGTGCGCAACACCTGACCGAGATGCAGGTCGCCGTGGACGCGCTGCACAGTGACGGGCTCGTCGGCCAGCTTGGCGTAGCGCTCCTCGATGGCCGGCAGATAGTCGGCCAGCTCGGGGACCGCCGCCGCGGCCGTGGACAGCCGCTCCCGCATCACGTCGACGGCCAGCACGCTGGTGGAGGTGCCCAGCTCCTGGGCCAGAGTGGCGTGCACCGAGGCCACCGCCTCGCCGAGCCGGTAGGCCTCGCCGGCGAAGTCCCCACCCACCTCGTAGGCGTACAGGTCACCCTCGGCGTACAGGTCGCGGGTGCTGGCGGTGGCCATGTCCCAGCCCTCGGCGGAATTCGCGGCGTACGCCGTCACCATGCCCAGCGGACACGGCTGCCCGTCGCGGGTCGTCTCGAACGATCCCAGCAGCCGGGCCACATGCGGGTTCCCGGCCCGGCCCAGCACGCGGTTGAGCTCGATATCGGGATTCACCCCGCACGCGACGCGGCGGAACACTTTCAAGATCGCCGCGTCCTCGAACACCACGCTGGTGTTGCTCTGCTCGGCGTCCGACACCCGCGCGGCGGCGTCCAGCGGCAGCGTGACGTCGGGTTCCTTGGTGAAGCTCACCTGACCAATCCGCGCCCCGGAGTCGATCAGCGACAGCAGGAACCGGACCGCTGACGGATCGTAGAGACCGTCGTATCCGGTGTGCTCACCGGCCGCACCGATGGTGGCGACATTGCCGTACTCCGACATCGGCGCCGAATCCCATTGCACCAGAACCTGATAGCGCTCCGTGGAGGTGTCGGCGTAGGTCACGTCGACGAGCGTCAGATCCAGTCCCGGGCGCAGCGGCACCGCCTCGGCGGGCTGGGCCGACTCCAGCGTTCGGCTGCGGCCGGCATACCAGCGCTGGGTGGGCAGCCACTCGGTCCACGGCAGGTTCACCGGTGAAATCATGAGTTCTCCTCCGATGGACACAGCCTGAACCAATAGAACCCATGCCCGGGCAGTGTCAGCAGATAGGGCAGTTGCCCGATGCGCGGGAACGGCACGTGCCCGGTCAGCTCCACCGGTGTGTAGGAGTTCCAATGCTGCAGATTCAGCTCGATCGGCTGCGGGAAGCGGGACAGATTGTTGACGCACAGCATCGTCTCGCCGCCGTCGATCTCCCGCACATAGGTCAGCACCGACGGGTTGGAGCCACCCAGTTCACGGAACGTGCCGGTGGCGAACGCGTCGTAGCGACGGCGCACCGCCAGCATGGTGCGCGTCCAGTTCAGCAGCGACGTCGAACTATTACGCTGGGCTTCGACGTTCACCGACTGGTAGCCATACACCGGGTCCTGGTTCGGCGGCAGATACAGCCGGCCCGGGTTGGCGGTGGAGAAACCGGCGTTGCGGTCCGGGGTCCACTGCATCGGGGTGCGTACCCCGTCACGGTCACCCAGCCAGATGATGTCGCCCATCCCGATCTCGTCGCCGTAGTACAGCACCGGTGAGCCGGGCAGCGACAGCAGCATCGCGGTGAACAACTCGATCTGGTTGCGGTCGTTGTCCAGTAGCGGGGCCAGGCGGCGTCGGATACCCACGTTGGCCTTCATCCGCGGGTCCTTGGCGTACTCGGCGTACATGTAGTCGCGCTCTTCGTCGGTGACCATTTCCAGCGTCAACTCATCATGGTTGCGCAGGAAGATGCCCCACTGGGCCATATCCGGGATCTCCGGGGTCTGGGCCAGGATTTCCGAGATCGGGAACCGCGATTCGCGGCGCACCGCCATGAAAATCCGGGGCATCAGCGGAAAGTGGAACGCCATGTGGCATTCATCGCCGCCGGTGGCCGGATCGCCGAAGTACTCCACGACGTCGGCGGGCCACTGGTTGGCCTCGGCCAGCAGCACCCGGCCGGGGAATTCGTCGTCGATGACCTTGCGGCAGTGCTTGAGGAAGGCGTGCGTCTCGGGCAGGTTCTCGCAGTTGGTGCCCTCCCGCTCGAACAGGTACGGCACCGCATCCAACCGGAAACCGTCGATGCCGACGTCCAGCCAGAACCGCAGGACGTCGATCATCGCCTCCTGCACGGCGGGGTTGTCGTAGTTCAGGTCGGGCTGGTGGGAAAAGAACCGGTGCCAGTAGAACTGCTTGCGCACCGGGTCGAACGTCCAGTTCGACTCCTCGGTGTCGACGAAGATGATCCGGGCGTCGGTGTAGCGCTGGCTGGTGTCACTCCATACGTAGAAGTCGCCGTAGGGTCCGTCGGGGTCGCGGCGTGACTCCTGGAACCACGGGTGCGAGTCGGAGGTGTGGTTCATCACCAGGTCGGTGATGATCCGGATGCCCCGCTTGTGGGCGGCGTCGAGCAGCGCGACGAAGTCGTCGACGGTGCCGAATTCGGGCAGCACCCGGTAGAAGTCGCGGATGTCATAACCACCGTCGCGCAGCGGCGAATCGTAGAACGGCGGCAACCACAGGCAGTCCACGCCGAGCCACTGCAGGTAGTCGAGCTGCTCGATGAGTCCGCGCAGGTCGCCCATGCCGTCTGAGTTCGAGTCGTAGAACGCACGGACGAGCACCTCGTAGAAGACCGCGCTCTTGAACCACACGCGGTCGGCGGGCAGGGCGCGTGCCTGCCCGAAATCGTCGGCGGTGGGGTGTTCGACGACGCCACCTTCGATGTGGCTGCCCTCTGTCGGATTGCTGCTCAACTCCATCTAGGTTCCACTACCCCAGTCTGGCCGTGCCGAATCTTCTTCCGACGGCCCTTGTCGTCTGCCCCCCGTTGTAGTGGGCGCGCAGCCCGGCGGCAACCGGGGACCGATCCGCTTGAGGCCGTGGCGATTCAGTCGCGAACGCGGACGACGACCTTGCCCTTGGCGGTGCGCTTCTCCAGCGCGGAGACCGCGGCACCGGCCCGCTCGAGCGGATAGACGTCCGGCTGCGGCGGGGCGAGCCGGCCCGACGTCAGCAGCGCGGCCAGCTCGTCCCACTGTTCGGCGAGCGCGCCGGGATGGGTCATCGTCCAAGCGCCCCAGCCGACTCCGACGACATCGATGTTGTTCAGCAGCAGCCGGTTGACCTTGACCGTCGGGATCTCACCGCCGGTGAACCCGACCACCAGCAGGCGCCCGCCCGGTGCCAGGGACCGCAACGAGTCGGTGAACCGGTCGCCACCGACCGGGTCCATGACGATATCGACGCCCTTTCCGCCGGTCAGCTCGGCCACCGCGTCCTTGAAACCCTCGGCCAGCACGACATCGGTGGCACCGGCCGCCCGCGCCACATCGGCCTTCTCCGCGCTGCTGACCACCGCGATCACCCGGCTTGCGCCCAGCACCGGCGCCAGGCGCAGCGTCGAGGTGCCGATGCCGCCGGCCGCGCCGTGCACCAGCACCGTCTCGCCTTGGGCCAACCGACCGCGCACCGTGAGCGCGAAATAGACGGTCAGATCGTTGAACATCAGCCCGGCGCCGGCCTCGAAGCCGACGTTGTCGGGCAGCGGGAACACCCGGTCTTCGGTGAGCACCACCGTCTCGGCCATCGCCCCGGTGATCATCGTCAGACCGACGACCCGATCCCCGGCCTTGACCGAGGCGCCCTCGGGTGCCGAGCGGACCACACCGGCGACCTCGGCGCCCAGGATGAACGGCAGCTCCGGTTTGTACTGGTAGAGCCCGCGGGTCAGCAGGGCGTCGGGAAAGGCCACCCCGGCGGCGTGCACCTCGACGACGATTCCGCCGTCACCGGCGGGCTCGTCGACCTCCACCAGTTGCACCGACTCCGGACCGCCCAGTTCAGTCACCCTGATCGCGCGCATCGCACCTCCACACTGACTCGATAGCGTTCGTCAGTGTTGCATGCCGGTCGTGCGCCGCAGCCGCCGCTAACCGGGCAGGTCGATGGCGAGCAGATCGACCTGCAGCTCGCCGCGCGGTGTCGAGTAGGTGACAGTTTCGCCGGCCTGCCGGCCGAACAGCGCCAGACCGAGCGGGCTGTCCGAGGTCAGCGTGCTGTCCTCTTCACCGGCCGGGGTCTCCTCCAGGAAGTGGATGACCCGCATGCGGATCGGCTCGTCGCCGGGGAACCGCAGCGTCACCTCGGTTCCGGTGGGCAGCTGCCCGGGAGTTGCGGTGTCCCCACCAGCCAGCAGCCAGGTGAGCCGGTTGATCTGCTCGTCGATACCGGCCAGATCCTCGGAGCGCTGCAACGCGTCGGCGGCGTCGCCGCGGTCACCGACGGTGTCAGCGTCGCCCTGCAGGTCGGCACGCATCTGGTCGCGACGCTGCCGCAGCTCGGCGAGCTCCTCCTCGATGCGGTCGCGGTCCTGTTCGGAGAAGTTCGTGGATCCGGTGTCCTGACTCATGCACGACAACGTACCTGCGTCCGCCTCGCCGGACGTCGCGTTCGCCCGCGGCGGCGCGGGTCGCTACAGGATCGCCAGCCCCGACTGCGCGAAAGCCTCCAGCCGCAGCTGTTTGGAGCGTTGCAGGTGTGCGGCGATGGCCTGCCCGGCGGCGGCGCCGTCACCGACCTCGATGGCAGACATGACCACCCGGTGCTCCTCAGCCACCACGGCCGGGTCCTCGTGATGCTGCGCACCGCGGTCATAGATGCGCAGGCGGGCCACCAGGTTCGTCAACGTTTCGCAGAGCGTGGAGTTGTGCGAGGCCACCCACAGCACCTCGTGCCAGTGCGAATGGAGTTTGCGCGCGGTCGCGGGGTCGTCCTGCCGGTAGGCCTGCCGATGCAGCTGGGTCAGCTGGGCCAATTCCAGATCGGTCCGTCGGGTCGCGGCAGCTTCGGCCGCCGCTTGTTCGAGGACGATCCGGACGTCGTAGATCTCGATGACGTCGTCGGGCGCACCCGACCGGATGCGATACCCGCGGGCCGCCCGGACGATCAGCCCTTCCTGCTCCAACCGGTTCAGCGCCTCCCGGACCGGGGTGCGTGACACCCCGTAGACACCAGTGAGCGCACTTTCACTCAGCGGCTGCTCCGGGGAGAACCGGCCGGCCAGCAGATCGGACCGAAGGATGCTGTGAAACGACGCCCGCTGCATTCGACCTCCGCGCTCGACTCTCCACAGAGAATACGTAGCAGCAGTTTTTGTATACAAGAAATACTCATAGTGATGCGAACCCGCGCTTATCGCAGGGAGGCGGCCCATACTCTGTCTGACTGAGCGAGCCCTCACGAAGGAGTCCCCATGGTTCGTCCCCAGAACACCGCGGCCACCGTGCGGTGGCGAGTCGTGGACATCGTCGTCGCCAGCGTGCTGGCGGTGGCCTCCGGTCTGGTCTTCGTGCTGTGGAACATCGCGTCCAACCCGATCAGCGCACCGCTCGGCGCGGTGCTGCCCGGCCTGCAGGCTTTCCTCGGCGGCGGCTGGCTCTTCGCCGGCGTGCTCACCGCGCTGGTGATCCGCAAGCCGGGCGCGGCGCTCTACGGTGAACTCGTCGCCGCCACGGTGTCCGCTCTGGTCGGCAACCAATGGGGCGTCCTGACGCTGGAATCGGGCCTCGCCCAAGGGATCGGCGCCGAGCTGGTGTTCGCCGCCTTCCTCTACCGCAGGTGGAATCTCCCGGTGGCACTGTTGGCCGGCGGCGTCGCCGGCCTGGCACTGGCCGTCAACGACCTCATCCTCTGGTATCCGGGCTCCGCGGCCTCGTTCGCGGCCATCTACACGATCGCGGCGATCATCTCCGGCGCGCTGATCGCCGGTCTGCTGTCCTGGTACGTGGTCCGCGGGCTGGCCCGAACGGGCGCACTGAGTCGATTCGCGTCGGGTCGGACGGCGCTGCACAGCCACCCCGCACCGTGAGCTCGGCGGCGCACGCCGCGGGCGGGGCAGCGATCACCGCCGCCGGGTGGGGCTGGCGGCACGCGGGCCGGCCGGATTGGGCGGTGCGCGACCTCAACGTCAGCATCAACCCCGGTGAGCGAGTCCTGCTTCTGGGCCCGTCGGGGGCGGGCAAGTCAACCTTCCTGCACGGTCTGGCCGGACTCCTCGGCGGCGCGGAGGACGGGGTGGAGCAGGGCCACCTACAGGTCGACGGCGTCCCGCCGAACCGGCGCCGATCGTCGATCGGCATGGTGCTGCAGGATCCGGACTCGCAGGTGATCCTGTCGCGCGTCGGCGACGACATCGCCTTCGGTATGGAGAATTTCAACGTCCCGCGCGAGCAGATCTGGCCCCGGGTCGCCCTGGCCGCCCAGTCGGTCGGGCTGACCGTTCCGCTGGACCACAACACCGCCGAGCTGTCCGGCGGACAGAAACAACGCCTGGCACTGGCCGGTGTCATCGCGATGGATCCTCGACTGATCCTGCTGGACGAGCCGACGGCCAACCTCGACCCCGCCGGCGTCATCGAGGTGCGCGATGCGATCGCCGCCGCCGCCGATCGGACCGGGGCCACCGTGGTGGTCATCGAGCACCGCACCGAGGTCTGGCTGCCCGTCGTCGACCGGGTGATCATCCTGGGCTCGGACGGGCAGATCGTGGCCGACGGCACCCCCGACGCGGTGATCCGGCGCGAGCACGATTACCTACTGCGCTGCGGGGTGTGGGTTCCCGGGGCGCCGGCACCCGACATCAGGCGCAACGGATCACCCCACGCGGGCACCCTGCTGACCGCAACGGAGCTGTCACTCGGATACGACTCGGGACATCAGCTCCAGTCCGGCTTGGACTTCGAAATTACCCGGGGCACAAGCACAGTCGTGACAGGTCCGAACGGCGCGGGTAAGTCGACGTTGGCCCTGACCCTCGGCGGGCTGATCCCACCGACCCGCGGCAGGCTAGCGGCGACCAGCGACTTCGCTCCCTCACCCAAGCGTCTCGAGCCGATTCGTTGGCGGTCCAAGGAGCTGCTCAGCCGCATCGGCAGCGTGTTCCAGGATCCCGAACATCAGTTCCTCACCGGCTCCGTGCGAGAGGAACTGACCCTGGGCCCCAAGGCCATCAAGCGCAGTTCCGCCGAAACCTCGGCCCTGGGTGCGGAACTGCTCGAACGCCTCGGTCTCGGCAAGCTCGCCGAGGCGAATCCCTACACACTGTCCGGCGGCGAGAAACGCCGGCTCTCGGTCGCGACCGTGCTAGCCACCCGACCCGACCTGATCGTGCTCGACGAGCCGACCTTTGGCCAGGACCGCCGGACCTGGGAAGAACTGCTCCGATTGCTCGCCGAGGTTGTCGACGGCGGTACCGCGATCGTGGCCATCACCCACGATCTCGAGTTCGCTGCCGCCCTGGCCGACGAGCACATCACGCTGCCCGCGTGGGACACCGTGGCCGGCGGTGCCAGATGATGCCGGAACCTTATGCGGCCGAAGCCGTCTCGACCCGGCCGATCAATCCGGTCGCAAAGCTCATCACCGCCTTCGTGATTGCGGCCGCCCTGGTGCTCAGCGTCGACTGGGTATCGGCACTGACCGCCATCGTCCTGGAAGTGGCGCTGATCTTCGTTCTCGGCGTTCCGTTGCGGCAGTTCGTGATCCGCAGCTCGGTGATCGTCGCCGCAGCGGGGCTGACCGCACTGACCATACTTCTGTACGGCCAGCCCAGTGGGGTTGTGCACTGGCATTTCCTGCTCGTGACGGTCAGCGACGGCTCCATCGCGCTGGCGGTTGCGACATTCCTGCGGGTGCTGGCGATCGCGCTGCCGTCGGTGTTCCTGTTCCTCGACGTGTCGCCCACCGAACTGGCCGACGGGCTCGGGCAGGTGCTCAGACTCCCGGCCCGATTCGTGCTCGGCGCCCTGGCCGGATTGCGCCTGGTCGAGCTGCTGCGCCAGGACTGGCAGTACCTCGGCTACGCCCGCCGCGCACGGGGCGTAGCCGATCACGCGCGGTTGCGGCGAACCGCAGGACAGGCATTCGCCCTGCTGGTGTTCGCGGTGCGCCGCGGGTCGAAGCTCGCGACCGCAATGGAGGCTCGCGGCTTCGGCGCCTACCCGACCCGGACCTGGGCCCGGCCGTCGACCATCGCCGGACGCGAGATCGCCCTGATCGGTGCGGGGCTGGTCATCGCGGCGACAGCAGTGTCGGTGTCGATCGGGACGGGGGCGTGGAACTTCATTGGCACTCGATGAGGCCCTGCGGCTCCTGCATGCCCGGGCGGCGACGACCGTGCTGATCGACGGGCGGTCGGGATCGGGCAAATCAACGTTGGCCACCCAGTTGTGCCGGGCCTGGCCCGGCAGCACCACCGTCCGGCTGGACGACATCTATCCCGGCTGGGACGGCCTGGCCTGGGCCAGCGACCACCTGCAGTCGGCATTGCTGGAGCCGCGCCGCGCCGGCCTGCCGGGACGCTGGCGCAGCTGGGACTGGGCTACCGACCGGCCCGGAGCCTGGCACACCGTGGGCGCTGACCAGCGCCTCGTCGTCGAGGGAATCGGGGCACTGACCCCGCAGAATCGAGCGCTGGCAGACCTGGCGATCTGGGTCGACGCGGACGACGCCGACCGAAAGCGGCGGGCGCTGGACCGCGACGGCGACACCTACCGGCCGCACTGGGACCGGTGGGCCGCCCAGGAAGCGGCCTTCATCGCCCGCTACGCCCCTCGCCGCAACGCCGACCTGATCGCCCGGCTCGACGCCGACGAGTTCACGCTGACCGAATCGGAACCGACACCATGAGCACGCAACTGTCCCTGGCCCTCGAGTACTTCCATCCGTGGCCCAATTCGGCCGGGTTCTACCTGGCCCGCCACCGCGGCTGGTACGCCGACGCCGGTATCGACCTGCAGATCCGCACCATCGACCCCGGTATCGGCGACGGGCTCGAACACCTCGAACGCCATCTGGTCGATCTTGCCGTGGTTCCGACCAACAGGCTGCTGGTTCGCGTCGAGGGTGGCTCGCGGCTGCGGGCGCTGGCCGCGATCAACCAGCGTGGCCTAGAAACGATCCGGACCTTGCAGAGCAGTGGAATCCGCACGCTGGCCGACCTGGTCGGCCGGCGCCTGGCGCTCAATCCCACGCCCCGCGGCACCGCCATGGTGCGCGACCTGGTGCGCCGCGCCGGCGCAGACCCGGACGCCGTCATCCTGGTCGATGTCGGCACCCGCGAACTGACCAGCGAAGAACTGGCCGACGGCGTCGCCGACGCTACCTTCGGGTCCTACTGGGCGTGGGACATCCTGCTCAGTGAGCACCCCGACCGGCCCGAGCGGGTGTGGCGGGTGGACGACGAGTTGCCGTTCAGCTACCACAGCTACGTGCTGGGAGCCCGGCCGGACGTCGCGCAGCAAGGCGCGGTTCTCAGCGCGTTCCTGGATGTGACGGCCCGCGGGTTTCGTTATGCCGCACGACATCCCGATGAGGCGGTCGACGTGCTGCGCGACGTCACGCCGTATTTCAGTACCCAGGTGCTGACCCGGTCGCTGGAGGCCATCTCCGGCACCTGGTTCCACGCTGGAGACTGGGGCGCGATCCGCCGCGAGCTCATCGAGCCATACGCCTACTGGCTCGCCGAGCATCAAATCCTGACCTCCCCGGCGCGGTGGCACGATGCATTCGCCGACACCGCCGTCGCCGACTGGACCCACCCCAGCCGGGCCTAAGCCACGGCGGCCGACACCACCAACGCCTCGGCCTGCTCGACGCTGACCCCCACCCGCACCCCGGGTGCCAGCTCGGCGGTGTGAGCGCTGGCAGTCTGGGCCACTAGCCGGGTGCCGTCGTCAAGTATGCAGTGCACCAAGGAGATCGGCCCGAGGAACGATACCGAAGCAACCTGTGCCACGCCCCCGGGGTCAACGGTGATTCGCACGGACTCCGGTCGCACCAGCGCCACCCCGCTGCCTGCGGTGATCGACCCCGCGGCCACCGGCAGCGACATCCCGAGCAGGCGCGCACGCCCGTCGGTGACCTGGGCGCCCACCTTGTTGTTGAGGCCGACGAACTCGGCGACGAACGGGGTCGCGGGGTGCGCATAGACGTCGGCGGGCGCGGCGATCTGCTCGAGACGGCCCTGGTTCATCACCCCGACCCGATCGGCAACCGCCAGCGCCTCCTCCTGATCGTGGGTGACGAACAGCGTCGTGGTCCCGACCTCGAGCTGGATCCGGCGAATCTCGTCGCGAAGTTGCCCGCGCACCTTGGCATCCAGCGCCGACAACGGCTCGTCGAGCAGCAGCACCCGCGGCTGGATCGCCAGCGCGCGGGCAAGCGCCACCCGCTGCTGTTGGCCCCCGGAAAGCTGGCTGGCGTACTTCTGCTTGTGCGCCGAGAGCCCCACCAGATCCAGCATGTCGGCGGCCGCCGCGGTGCGTTCGTCCTTGTTCTTGCCCCGCAGCTTGAGGCCGAAGGCGACGTTGTCCAGCACGCTCAGGTGCGGGAAGAGGCTGTAAGCCTGGAACACCATGCCCATGTCGCGCTTGTTGGGCGGCACCTCGGTGATGTCGCGGCCGTCGACGGCGACTCGGCCCGACGTCGGCTCGTCCAGGCCGCCCAGGATGCGCAGCGCGGTGGTCTTGCCACAGCCGGACGGACCCAGAAGCGCGACCATCTCACCTGGCTCCAGGTGCAGGGTCAGGCCATCCAGGGCGTGCACGGCTCCGTATACCCTTGTCACATCGGTGAATTCGACGGCGACGCCGTTGCGGGTCATTCCTGTCCCTTCCGAGTGGTCGCCGGGGTGGGCGCGGCGTGGTGTCGTCCGCGGGTCACCAGCGAAAGGATCAGCAGCAGAAGGAAACCGAAGACCAGCGTCGCCAGCGACGCCGCCACCGAGGTCGGCCCGTCACTCTTGCCGATAGCCACGATCACCACTTGCAGATTCTCGTACCCGCTCAGCGAGGCGATGGTGTATTCGCCGAGCACTACGGCGATCGAGATGAACGCCGCCGCCAGGACACCCGACCAGATGTTGGGCACCACCACCCGCAGGATAGTGGTGATCCATCCGGCGCCGAGTGAGCGGGCAGCTTCGGCAAGGGTTTTCAGGTCGATCGAGGACAGCGCGGCGTCGATCGACCGGTAGGCGAACGGCAGCACCAGCACGACGTAGACGAACGTCAGGGTCAGCGCAGACTCACCGAAGAAGTACACCACCCACAGATAGACGTTGCGTAGGCCGACTACGACAACCAACGCGGGAATGGTCAGCGGCAGCAGGCACAGAAACTCGACCAGGCGCCTGCCCCACGGCGCACGTAGCCGCACCCAGATCATCGTCGGCACCAGGATCGCCAGCATCAACGCGACCGTGAACACCGCCAGCAGCAGCGAGATGCCGATGGCGCGATACAGCATCTCGTTCTGCACCAGGTTCTTCCACGCCGCCATGGTGCGGCCACCGCTGATCAGGTTGCGGGTGCTGAAGTCGGCCATCGCGTACAGCGGGAACAGGAAGAACACGCCAAACAGCGTCAGCAGCGCGGCCCGCCCGATCCGGCCGGCCCTCATTGCAGCCACTGCGACGTCCGGCGCACCAGCACGTTGTAGGCCACCATGACCACGGCCACCACGACGACCATCTCCAATGCCAGGGCATAGGCGAAGCCGGACTGGCCGAGCACCACCTCCGAGGTCAGAGCGGTGCGGATCAGCAGCGGAACGATCGGGCTGCCCTGGCTGACCAACGCGGCCGCGGTGGCATAGGCGGCGAAGGCGTTGGCGAACAACAGCAATGCCGAGCCGAGGAACGCCGGCATCAGCAGCGGGAACCCGACCTCGCGCCAGTAGTCCCAGCGCGAGGCCCCCAGGCTGACCGCGGCTTCGCGCCATTCAGCGCGCAGGCCCTCCAGCGCCGGGGTGAACACGATGACCATCAACGGGATCTGAAAGTAGGTGTACACCAGGATCAGCCCCCGCAGCGAGTACAGCCATCCGTCACCGGCCAGGTTGAACCCGAAGTGCTCGAACACCCACACCGTCAGCACACCGTTGAGCCCGATCGTCGCCAGGAATGCGAATGCCAAAGCCACTCCACCGAATTGGGCCAGCACGCTGCACAACGACAGCACCACCCGGCGCAGCGGTGAGCCCGCCGCGCTGCTAACCACCAGCCACGACAACACCGCTCCTAGCACCGCGCCGATCAGCGCCGTGCTAGCCGACAGCAGCACGCTCTTGCCCAGCGCAGACAGTGCGGTACCGGAGAACAGCAGCCCGATCCGCTGCAGCGAGAACACCCCGTCCAGATAGAACGCCGACACGATCACCGTCACCGTCGGAACGATGAGGAAGATCGCGATGAACGCGCCGAACGGCAACAGGGGTAGGGCTTCGCGCAGGCGTCGGCCTACCACGCTGGTCAGCCGATCGCCTTGGCCCAGTTGTCGGCCAGGTACTTGGTGGCCGCCTCGGTCTGCGCCTGGCTCAGGATGACCGGGGTCCCGCTGACCGGTGGCAGCTTGTCGTAGGCGGCGGTATCGATGGTGCCGGCCTTGACCATTGCGTCGGCGCGTACCGGGCGTGCACCGCCGGCCAGGAACAGGTTCTGACCCGCGTCGCTGTAGAGGAACTCCTGCCAAAGCCGGGCCGCCGCCGGATGCGGAGCGCCGGCGTTGATGGCCTGGAAGTAGTAGCCGCCCAGCACCGCACCCTGCGGGACGAAGACCTTCCAGCTCGGCAGCTTCTTGGTTTCCGCGGCGTTGAGGTAGTCCCAGTCGATCACGACGGGCGTCTGACCCGACTCGATGGTCGCCGGGGTGGGATCGACGGGAAGGAAATTGCCCGCCTGCTTGAGTTTGGCGAAGAACCCGACCCCTGGGGCGATGTCGTCAGCCGACCCACCCTGGGACAGGGCCACCATCGCCACGCCGGAGAAGGCGGCCCCGGCCTGGGTGGGATCGCCGTTGAGCGCGACCTTGCCCTTGTACTCCGGCTTGAGCAGATCGTCGACGGTGCTCATATCGGGCACCTTGGCCGAGTCGTAGCCGATCGACATGTAGCCGCCGTAGTCGTTGACCCACGTTCCCTTCGGGTCCTTCATGGCCGCCGGGATGCTGTCGAAGGTGGCCACCTGGTACGGCGCGAACAACGCGGTGTTCGCGAGCGCCACCGACTGGCCCAGGTCGAAGACGTCCGGGGCGGTGCTGCGGCCCTTCTGCTGGTTGGCGGCGTTGATCTCGTCCTGGCTGGCGGCGTCGGGCTGCGCGGAATTCACCTTGATGCCGTACTTGTCGCCGAACGCCTTGATGATGGCGCCGTAGTTGGCCCAGTCCGGGGGCAGTGCGATGACGTTGAGCTCGCCCTCCTTCTTGGCCGCGGCGACCAGTCCGTCCATGCCGCCGAAGTCGGCCGCCGAGGTTGCCTGGGCTGCGGCGACACCGGAGTTGGTCTGTTCCCCGCTGCTTTTCTTCTCGGGCGGGGCGCAGGCGACGGCGGAGACCACGACGGCGGTCGCAACGACGGCGAGCAGACGTACGTTTCTCATCATCAAACCTTCTTGTGCGCAGGAGACGATGCGGTGGCGCGACGGTGGCCACAGTGTGTCGCGAAGGTGAATGAGGTCGCCGCGATGTTGTGACGGTACCGCCGAGGCGGTCCGGATTTGGCCCATTGGTCAAGCTCGTGCCACCCGCGGCGAACGCAGTGAGCGCGGAATCTTGCCACCCGCGGCGAACGCAGTGAGCGCGGTATCGTGCCTGAGTGGCATCCCGCGATCACGGCGACCCGGGCGATGCCCCGTCGGTTCCGCCGCCGCTGACCGATATCGCCGATGCGACCCGACCGTCTGCGGCCGAGGAAGCGCGCACCATCGCGGCCTCGACCAATACTGGGACGCTGGCCACGCTGACCAGTGCCGGGGACCCGTGGGCCTCGTTCGTCACCTACGGCCTGCTGGGCGGCGCCCCGGTGCTGTGCGTCTCGCACATGGCCGAACACGGCCGCAACCTCGCCGGCGATCCCCGGGCCAGCCTGGCGGTAGTCGCCCCCACGAGCGGGTCCGACCCGCTGGCCAGCGGACGGATCACGTTGGCGGGCATCGTCGAACGCCCTACCGGCGACGAGCTACAGGCCGCCCGCGATGCGCATGTAGCCGCGGTGGCAGCCGCCAAGTACTACATCGACTACTCCGACTTCGCGGTGTGGGTGCTGCGAGTACACCGGGTGCGCTGGGTCGGCGGCTACGGCCGGATGGACTCCGCGGCGGGCACCGACTACGCCGCGGCCGCACCGGATCCGGTCAGCCCGCACGCCGCGGGCGCGGCAGCTCACCTCAACGCCGATCACGCCGACTCGCTGGTGGAGATGGCCCGGGCGCTGGGCGGCTATCCCGACACCACGGCGGCGGTGTGCACCGGCATTGACCGGTACGGACTCGATCTACGCGTCGAGACCCCGCGCGGGGTGGCCTATACCCGCGTCGGCTTCGGCGCGGCGCTTACCGATGCCGATCAATTGCGTTCGGCTGCAGTCGATTTGGTGGAACGCTCGCGGCGATCATGAGTCAATCGCCCCGGTGACGGAGATTAGGCCGGGAGATTGCGGTTCACCGCCAGCGCCAGGAACGCCGCGATGGTGGCCACCAGTACCGCCAGCCGCAGCCAGCCACTTCCGCCGGGCGCGCTGATCGTTTGATACCCGACCTGTTGCAGAACCGACCCATAGCTGCGGTCGAGCTCGTCGATGGTGGTGGCGGTGTAGTTCTGCCCTCCGGACAACTGTGCGATCCGCTTCATCTGCGAATCATCTGCGGGCACCGGGATGGATTCGTTGTCGAGGGTGACGACGCCGCCCCGGGTACCGAAGGTGATGGTGGAGATCGGCACGCCCTGATCCTTGGCGGCCCTGGCGGCGGTGAACGCCCCGTGCGGGTTGTCCGGATTGGCCGGCTTGTTCTCCTCGCCGTCGGAAAGAAGCACGATCCGCGCCGGCGGCGGAGTGGCGTCACCGGCGGAAAGCACGGTGGTGACGGTGTGGATCGACTCGAGCGCGGTGAAGATGGCCTCGCCGGTGGCGGTGGAGTTGTCCGGCTGGAGTTTGTCGAGCGCGGCGGTCGTGGCGCTGTGGTCAGGGGTCGGCGACACCAGCAGGTTGACGTTGCCGCCGAAGGACACCAGACCCAGATTCACACCCGCGGTCAGTTTCTGCGCGAAGTTCTTCGCAGCGTCCTGCGCCGCGGCCAGCCGCGTCGGCGGGACATCCTTGGCCTGCATGGACTGCGAGACGTCGATCACGAGCATCACCACGGCCCGGTTGCGGGGGATGCGCACCTGATGGGTCGGCCCGGCGAGCGCGAAGACCAGCAGCAGCAGCGCGCACGCCGCCAGCGCAATCGGCACATGCCGTAGCAGGTGCGGCCCTTGCGGAGAGATTCGGTGCATCGAGGCCGGATCGCTGAATCGGCGAAGCCGTCGACGGCGTTGCAGCTGCACGGCCGCGTAGGCCGCCAGCAGGAGAACTGGCACCAGCCCGACCAGCAGCAACGCTGGATGAGCCAGACCGGACAACGTGAGCGTTCCGATACCGGGGATGGTCATCGGCACCGTGCGGACGGCGCCGCCCCGTCCCATGGCGTGATCACGTCTAATCCACTCCTGTCCTCGCTCGCGGCTGTTCATCAGAAACCGTGGCTAACGTGTCCTTTGTACCGGCGCTAGTTGAGAGGTGGTCAGGATGCGGTGCTGCGAGGGCGGACTGGATCGGCTGTGAATTCGCTGTCACTCTCGGGTTTCGCGTCCCCGTGGTTCTTCTTGTATCTACTGATCGTTGCCGTGGTCGGGGTGACTTACGTCCTCGTTCAGCGAGCCCGGGCGCGACGCGTCCTTCGGTTCGCGAACATGCCGCTGCTGGAGCAGGTTGCGGTCGGGCGCAAGCCGCGGCGCTGGCGACATCTGCCGGCGGCGTTGCTGGTTGCGGCATTGGCCCTGTTGACTACGGCGATGGCGGGGCCGACCCACGATGTGCGGATTCCCCGTAATCGCGCGGTCGTCATGTTGGTCATCGATGTCTCGGAGTCGATGTCGGCCACCGACGTCGCACCGAGCCGGA
This sequence comes from Mycolicibacterium sp. CH28, assembly GCF_004745805.1. GTDB lineage: Bacteria > Actinomycetota > Actinomycetes > Mycobacteriales > Mycobacteriaceae > Mycobacterium. The sequence continues at coordinate 514,059 of NZ_SRLQ01000002.1, forward strand.
TCGCAGCCGCCCGCACGGCGGGCAAGAACTTCGCCGACCAACTCACCGCAGGCATCAACCTGGGGCTGGTGAAATTCTCCTCCGGTGCGACATTGTTGGTGGCACCCACGATCGACCGCGACCAGGTCCGGCAGGCGATCGACAAACTCGTTCCTGAACCCCGCACCGCCACCGGAGAGGGCATATTCACTGCCCTGCAAGCGATTGCAACGACGGGGGCGGTGATGGGCGGCGGCGACGGACCGCCGCCAGCCCGGATCGTGCTGGAGTCCGACGGCAAGGAGACCGTGCCGCCGGATCTGGAGGCCCCACGCGGGGCATTCACGGCCGCGCGCGCAGCCAAGGAGCAAGGTGTGCCGATCTCGACGATCTCGTTCGGCACCCAGGGCGGAATGGTCGAGGTCGACGGCCAGCAGATCCCGGTTCCCACCGATGACGCGTCGCTGGCCAAGATCGCCGAACTCAGCGGCGGGCAGGCTTTCCGGGCTGGCAGCCTGGCCGAGCTGAATCAGGCGTATTCCACCCTCGACCGGCAGATCGGTTATCAGGTGGTCCGCGGCGACGCCAGCGCGGGCTGGGTGGCCCTCGGCGCGCTGACGCTGGCGTTGTCCGTCGGCGCCGGGATCCTCGTCAACCGCAGGCTGCCCGCGTGAGTTCAGCGGCGCCGCCGAACTCCAAGGAGATTCCCAGCGACCGCCCAGGCGTCAGCCGAGCGCGGCGGCCGTGGCCGGACCGGTCGGCAGGTCGACCCGCGAACGCCGGTGCACCACCGCCCGTCCGCCGGCACCGGGAGCGTTGGCAACCCCACGCGACCGGTACGGCTCACCCGCGGCGCTGGTTGGCGTAAAGGCGAATTCACGCAACATTGTTCGCAGTGTCACGGCCATCTCCATATTGGCGAAGGCGGCGCCGATACAGCGGCGGATGCCACCGCCGAAGGGAATCCAGGCGTAGTTATCCGGTGCGGCACCGACGAACCGGTCGGGGTTGAACGCCGATGGGTCATCGAACCGGTCACGGGCGGCATGCGCCATCGCGATGCTTACCATCACCACGTGGTTCTCTGGAATCACCCACTCGCCCAGCCGAATCCGCTGCAGTGTCCGGCGTGACGTCCCGTCGATGACCGGGCGGACCCGCTGCACTTCCCAGATCGTGGCCTGTTGCAGATCCGATCCACCGGCGTCGACCTCCTCGGTCAACCGGTCCAGTAGTTCGGGATGACGACGGACCCGTTCAACCAGCCAGGCCAGCGTGGTCGCTGTGGTCTCGTGCCCGGCAGTCAGCAGGGTCAGCAGTTCGTCGGCGATGTGCCGATCGGAGATCACCGAGCCGTCGTCGTAGCGCGCCCGCAGCATCAACGACAGCACATCGGAGCGCTCGTCGAATGCCGGGTCGTTGCGGGCGTCGGCGATCAGGGAGTCGATGATCTCGTCGTAGCGGCGCCGGTAGCGCCGCATCGTGCCGCCGGGGCTGTGCGTACCGAGATCGCGCCGGAAGAACTTGGGCAACACCACCAGACGGGAACCGATTTCCACCGCCCGGGGCAGCAGTTCCCGCAGCTCGTCGAACGCCGCCCCGTCGGCCCCGAACACCGCTCGCAGGATCGCGTTGAGTGTGATCCGCATCATCGACGGCAGAGTCTCGAACTCGGTGCCCTCCGGCCAGCCGGCGATCTCACGCAGGACCTCTTCTTCGACGATGGCCTCGTAACCGGCCATCCGCTTGCCGTGAAACGGCGGTACCAGCATTTTGCGGCGCTGCCGGTGCTCCTCGCCGTCGAGGCTGAACGTGGACCCTGGACCCAACACCTCGCCCAGGTTGGTCGCCCGCCCGACCAGGTCGCTTCCGGTGGTGAACAGGTCTTTGACCAGTGCCGGGTCGCTGATCAGCACCGTCTTGCCGAAGATCGGCAGGTTCAGGGAGAAGACCGGGCCGTAGCGGCGGGCCAGCGCACCATCCGACGACCGGCGCGACGCCATGAAGCGGATTCCCTGGACCACTCGGGGAGCGCGCGGGCCGGGCGGCAGTCGTACCGGGTCGGTCGTCGGCTGCGCCATTTCATCGCTCCTCACCGGGTTTGGTACATGGGTGTACCAAACACCGTACGCCTGCCCGCTGCCCGGCAGTACCCTTGGTGACAAACCGACTTTCTCGGCACGAGGAGATGTACTGATGGCTGCCACCGACCAACGCCTGACCCTGTCTGAGCTCGGCGGGGAACGGGGCTGGCAGCGCCGGGAAACCGACCGCGCCGATGTCTACACCCGGGGGAAGATCCGGGTCCGGGTGATCTGGCAGGGCGACGCCGCGATCAGCGGGGCGTCGTACTTCGAGGACGATGTGTACGAGACCTACACCCGCGAGTTGGACAAGGTCCGCACCTGGCTCAGTCGCTGAGCGCTGCGGGCTGATTCCCCGGCGCTGACGGCGGGCCGAGCAGCGCCACCGCGGCGTCGACCGCCTCGGCACTGACATCGCTAATGCGACCGCCGCTCTCGACGGTCATCGCGGTCAGCTCCCGCAGGCCGCCGATCAGCATGATCGCTCGCTGACGCGACACCATCGCGATGCCGGCCGACCGCAATTCCGCGGTGTCGCTGAGGGTCCTGATCATCGTGATGAACGATTCGGTGACCTCCCGCTGCAGCCGGCGTGCCGCCAGTCCCAAAGCGGGCACGTCACGAATCCAGCTCAGCATCACCGCCGGCTGGGATTCGGCGTTGGTGATCCACGCGTGCACTGCCTGCCGAATCTGGGTTTCCCACGCCGCGCTCGGGTCCACCGCCGCCGAGATGGTGTCGACGGCCTGCCGGTTGGTCTCGGTCAGCAGCGCCACCAGGCACGCTTCGCGGTCGGAGAAGTTCTCGTAGAAGGTGCGCCGGGAGGTCCGCGCCCGCCGCACGATCTCGGCGACGGTGGTGGCGGAGTATCCGAGATCGGTGACGGATGCCGCCATCGCGTCGATGAGTCGCTGGCGTGGGGTCGTATCGAGTCGGGCTGTGGACGCTCCGGACTCCGCCGACTTCACCGTTTGTACACACCACCTTCCCTTGCGCGTGCCGATCGTACTGCCGTGCGCCGCATTAAAGTCGGAGACCATGTCGGACATCGACTTCTCCCGCTATGTCGCCGTCGGCGACAGCCAGACCGAAGGCCTCTGGGACGGCGACGACACCATCGGGGTGATGGGGTTCGCCGACCGGCTCGCAGCCATGCTGGACGCCCTGTATCCAGGCTTGATGTACGCCAACCTCGCCGTGCGAGGCCGGCGGGTCATCGACGTCCTCGAGAACCAGCTCCCCCACGCGCTGGCAATGGAACCGGATCTGGTCACCGTCTGCATCGGGATGAACGACGTGACGCGGCCGGGTCGCGCGTTCACGCGGGCGCTGGCCGATCTCGATGAGGTCTACCGGCGGCTGGCAGAGTCGCGGGCAACCGTGGTGACGACGTTGTTTCCCGACGTCGCCAAGATGCTGCCGGTCGGGCGGTTGATCGGCGACCGGATACAGCAGATCAACGGCATCACCGCATTGGCCGCCGGCCGCTATGGCTTCGGGCTGGTCGATCTCTACCGCGCGCCCTCGATGAGCGAGGCCCCGAACTGGAGCCACGACCGGATGCACGCCTCGACCCGGGGCCACATCCTGTTTGCCGAGGCTGCCGCGGAAGCACTGAATCTTCCTGGCAGCAATCATGATTGGGCCCACGCCACCGAGGGGCTGGCCGAGGCGAACAAATGGGAACGCATCTACGCCCAGGCCCAGTGGACGCGCGGCTTGCTTATCCCGTGGCTGTGGCGGCATCTGCGCGGCCGTTCCTCCGGGGACGGTAGGGAGCCGAAATACGGGATGCTGCAACCGGTCTCGGAGCAGGTCCGGGAGGCCCACCATTCCGCGTAGCGCGACGGCATTCCGCGATCATCCGGGCGAACCCACCCCGGCTTTCACGCGAGTGGTCCGCATCACATAAGTAGCTCTTCACCGTGCCTCATCACCGACACCGATTGGCGTGAAAAGCCCGACGTCCCCGGCCTGCGTGGGATAGTGGCTATACGAACGATCGGCGATTCGCCGTTGTACTGCTGTGGTGGAGGGGACCCCTGTGAGCTACAGGTGCGCACCTGATGAGTGACCAAGGGGGCGGCGCTGCGCCCGGATGGTTGCGGTCCCGGACCCGGCACTGGCAGTACTCGCCGCCCATCAAGACCGCATTCGCCGTCACGGCCGTCATCCTCACCGCCATCGTGGTGGTCGTCTTCATGCAGTTTCGCGGCGACTTCACCCCCAAGACCCGGTTGACGTTGATCTCTCAGCGCGCCGGCCTGGTGATGGACCCCGGATCCAAGGTCACCTACAACGGGGTGGAGGTCGGCCGAGTGACCGGCGTCGACGCCATCGAGCGGGACGGCACCACCAAGGCCAAGCTATCGCTGGACGTCAACCCGAAATACGTCGACCTGATCCCGGCCAACGCCATCGCCGAGGTCAAGGCCAGCACGGTCTTCGGCAGCAAGTACGTGTCGTTCCGCAGCCCGCCCGACCCGACCAAGCAGCGCATTTCCAGCGCCGACGTGATCGACGTGTCGCACGTGACGACCGAGTTCAACACGTTGTTCGAGACGTTGCTCTCCGTCTCGGAGAAGGTTGACCCCGTCAAGCTCAACCTGACCTTGTCGGCGGCGGCCGAGGCACTCGACGGGCTGGGCACCAAGTTCGGCCAGTCGATCGTCAACGCCAACGCCGTGCTCGACGACATCAACCCGCAGATGCCCCAGATCCGCAGCAATGTGCAGCAGTTGTCGAACCTGGCCGACGTCTACATCAAGGCCAGCCCGGATCTGTGGGACTTCCTCGATCACGCGCTGACCACCGCCCACACCCTCAACGGGCAGCAGAAGGATCTCGACGCCGCCCTGCTGGCCTCGGCGGGGTTCGGCAACACTGCCGGGGACGTCCTCGAACGCGGCAGCGTCTACTTCATCCGCGGTCAGCACGACCTAGTGCCTACCAGCCGACTGCTCGACACCTACAGCCCCGAGTTCCTGTGCACCATCCGCAACTATGCGACATCGAAAGCCAAGGACAGCGCCGGCGGCAACGGCTACTCGATCGACTTTCACATCGGCCTGACCGGTGCGGCCAACCCCTACGTCTACCCCGACAACCTGCCGCGGGTGAACGCCAAGGGCGGGCCCGGCGGCGCGCCAGGCTGCTGGCAGCCGATCACCCACGACTTCTGGCCGGCGCCGTACCTGGTGGCCGACTACGGCGCCTCGCTGGCGCCCTACAACCACTTCGAGCTGGGTCAGCCGATCCTCACCGAGTACGTGTGGGGACGCCAGGTCGGCGAGAACACGATCAACCCGTAGTCGCTCCTCGAACTCGGCCGTCGGCGAGGTTTCGCGGTCTGCCCACTCCCAGCTTGGCGATCGAGGTTCGGCGCTGATGGGCCAGGGGAGGCGGACCGGTGTCGCATCGAGTGGGACCTCCCCGAAGAACCGAGAGATTTTTGGCACACTGAAACGTGTTCTAGTCACGGGCTCGTCCACGGGTCCGCCCCGAGCGCAGGAGCCTGGATGAGCAGCGGCGTCAGCTTCGACCTCTCGTCGGTCTTCCACACCGTCGCCACCACCCTCCCGGACAGCCGGGTGCTGGTCTGGCGAAACGTCGACCTGACCTACGCCCAGATGGACGCCCGCATCGACGGCGTCGCCCACTACCTCACCGCGCAGGGCCTGGGCTGCCACACCGAGCGCGACCAGCTGCAACCACATGAGTCCGGACAAGACCACCTCGGGCTGTACCTGCGCAACGGCAACGAATACCTCGAAGCCATGGTCGCCGGATACCGGGCCCGGGTGGCGCCGTTCAACGTCAACTACCGCTACGTCGAAGAAGAGCTGCTGTACCTGCTCAACGACTCCAAGGCCAAGGCGCTGGTCTACGCGGCGGAGTTCGCCCCCAACGTCGCCGCGATCCGCGACCAGCTGCCCGAGCTGAAGGTGCTGATCCAGGTTGCCGACCACTCCGGCAACGACCTGTTGCCCGGGGCCGTCGATTACGAGTCGATCATCAGCACCCCGGTCCCGGCCGGCGGGATGCCCACCCCCAGCGGTGACGACCTCTACATCCTCTACACCGGCGGCACCACCGGCATGCCCAAGGGCGTGCTGTGGCGCCAGCACGACATCTTCATGTCGGCGATGGGCGGGCGCCCGTTCGGCTCGGACACTGTGCTGCAGTCCTACGACGACCTCACCGAGCAGGCCCGCACGAACGCCGGGGTGCGCACGGTTCTGATGATCCCGCCACTGATGCACGGCGCCGCGCAGTGGGCGGCGTTCAACATGATCAGCACCGGCGGCTGGGTCGCGATCCCCGACGACGTCGACCACATGAACGCTCCCGCGGTGATGCGGCTTGCCGAACGGGAACGGGTGCTGAGCATCCCGGTGGTCGGCGACGCGATCGCCCGGCCACTGCTCGACGAGATCGAGACCGGCCGCTACGACCTATCCGGGCTGGTGACGATCAGCAACGGCGGTGCGCCGCTGTCTCCGACGGTGCGCGAGCGGCTGCTGGCCGCACTGCCCAACATCATGGTGCTCGACGCCGTCGGCGCTTCCGAGACGGGCATGCAGATGACGACCATGGCGGCCAAGGGTGTCGACTCGAAGGCGGCCACCTTCACCCCGCAACACGACACCGCCGTCATCTCCACCGATCTGAGCACCGTGCTGCAGCCGGGTGACGGCGAGGGCTGGCTGGCGCGACGGGCCTACGTCCCACTGGGCTATCTCAACGACCCCGAGAAGTCGGCACGCACTTTCCCCACGATCGACGGGGTGCGGTGGTCGGTACCCGGTGACCGGGCCCGTCTGCTGGCCGACGGCCAGATCGAGTTGCTGGGCCGTGATTCGGTGACCATCAACTCCGGCGGGGAGAAGATCTTCGCCGAAGAGGTCGAGCGGGCGGTCGCGAGCCATCCGGCGGTATACGACGTCGTGGTGGCCGGGCGTCCCTCCGAGCGGTGGGGCAGCGAAGTGGTCGCGATCGTGCAGTTCGCCGAAGGCCGGTCCGCCACCGACAAGGAGCTCGCCGAAGCCTGCCGCGCCCACATCGCGCACTACAAGCTGCCGAAGGCCTTCGTCCGCACCGACAAGGTGCTGCGCTCGCCCGCGGGCAAGGCCGACTATCGCTGGGCCAAGGCACTCGCGGCGGAAAGCGCTGCCGCACAAGGTTAGATCCCCGAGTCGCTTCGCTCCTGCCCGCCGGGTGCTAGATCTTCAGGTAGCCCTTGTCTGCCGGGATCTGGGCCGCGGTCAACAGCGCCGAGGCGTCACTGGCCAAGAACAGCACGACCTCGCTGACCTGCTCGGGCGGAGTCAGCGATTCGGTGGGCAGCGCGCCCGGCGAGAAGCTGTACACATAGTGCGGGTGTTGCTGGAATGTCTCATACAGCGACTGGTCGTTGCCCAGCGCGGTATCCACACCGTAGGTGTGGATCGAGTTGACCCGAATGTTGTACTCCCCCAACTCGATTGCCAATGAGTTGGTCAGCCCGACCACGCCGAACTTGCTCGCACAGTAGTGCCCCGCCCCCGGCACCGCCTTGATGCCGGCAGCCGAACTGGTCACGATGATCGACCCGCCGTTGCCGGCCTCGATCATCGCGGGCACCGACGCCTTGACGGTGTTCCAGACCCCGGTCAGGTTGATATCGATGATCTCCTGCCACTGCTGCGCCGGGATCTCCCAGAGGCGACCCCAGCTCATCACCCCCGCATTGGCGACCACGATGTCCAAGCGGCCGAACTGTTCGACGGCGTCGGCGACGACGCGTTGCTGACCGGCGAGATCGCGGACGTCCACGCGCTCGGCGCTGATCTTGACGCCCTCGTCCTCGACCAGACGGACGGTGTCGGCGAGATCCTCCGGCCGGGCGGGCGGATAGCCGATGTGGGCACCCACCGGCCCGCAGGCGTCGATGGTGACGATGTCGGCACCGGCCTGGGCCAGCCGGATGCAGTGCGCCCGGCCCTGCCCCCTGGCCCCGCCCGTGACATAGGCGACCTTGCCTGCCAGCGGGCGTTCCGCGGCGCTCATGCCGTCGGCGATTTCAGGTCGGTGGTCCGCCGGACCAGGTAGCGGTTGTCGTTCACATCGCTCACCATACGTTTGCTACCTCGGTGGATGGTCGGAATTGGACCGATGCCCATCTGGGAACAAATGACCGGAGAACACCGCTTCTGCACGGTATGCAGATCAACCTCAGCGGCAAGACGGCACTGGTAACCGGCTCGACCCAGGGCATCGGGGCGGCAATAGCCAAGGGCTTGGCCCTCGCTGGGGCCCGGGTGGCGGTCAACGGCCGGTCCGAATCCTCGGTGCGGCGGGCGGTCGAGGCGCTGCGCTCCGAGGTGGCCGATGCCGACCTGATTCCCGTGCCCGCAGACCTCACCACCGATGACGGTGTGGTGGCACTGCAGAGCGCACTGCCGACGGTGGACATCCTGGTCAACAACCTCGGCATCTTCGAAGCGGTGCCCGCCCTGGAGATCGACGACGCGGCCTGGCGCAGGTTCTTCGAGGTCAACGTCTTGACCGCGGCCCGGCTGAGCCGGATCTATCTGCCCGGGATGATCGCGCGGTCCTGGGGACGAGTCCTCAACATCGCCAGCGACTCCGCGGTGGTGACGCCGGTGGAGATGATCCACTACGGCATGTCCAAGACCGCTCTGCTGGCCGTGACCCGCGGCTTCGCCAAGGCCGCCGCCGGATCGGGCGTTACCGTCAACTCCGTGGTCGTCGGTCCGACCCACACCGAAGGTGTCGAGGAGTTCGTCTACCAGTTGGTCGACAAGGAACTTCCGTGGGAGGATGCCCAGCGGCAGTTCATGATTGAGCACCGCCCGCAGTCGTTGTTGCAGCGGCTCATCGAACCCGGCGAGGTGGCGAATATGGTGGTGTACCTCAGCTCACCGTTCGCCTCGGCCACCACCGGCGGCGCGCTGCGCGTCGACGGCGGCTACGTCGACTCGATCCTGCCGTGACCACCGCTGCATCTCGAACCTCGCGCCTCATGGTGGCCGCGTTGCTGATCCTGACGGCCGGCACCGGTCTGGTCGACGCGGTGTCCTACCTCGGGCTTGGTCACGTGTTCGTCGCCAACATGACCGGCAACATCGTGTTCCTCGGGTTCGCCGCCAACCCCCACTCCGGACTGTCGGCGGTACTCGCGCTGATCGCGTTGGCCGCGTTCATGTTTGGCGCGCTGGTCGGTGGCGCGGTCGGTCACCGGCTCGCCGGGTCGCGCGCCTGGCCGACATCGGTGCTGACGGCGCAAGCGGTTCTGCTGGGCGCCGTCGCGGCAGTCGGCACGGTGGCCGGTATGGCGGCGCTCGGCCGCCCGCTGGTGGTCGCGACGCTGGCGTTCGCGTTCGGGCTGCAGAACAGCACGGCGCGACGCATGGCGGTACCCGACCTGACCACCACGGTGCTCACCCTGACGGTGACCGGCCTGGCGGCCGACAGCCGGATCGCAGGTGGGCCTGGCGCCAAACCAGTCCGCCGGGTGGCGTCGATCGCGACCATGCTGGCCGGTGCCGCCGTCGGCGCCCTGCTCATCCAGGTCTCGGTTCCGCTGACCATCGGCGCGGTCGCCGTCTGCGTGCTCATCGCCGCGATCCTGATACAGGCCGATCACGCTGTACGCCAGGGCGTTTGATTCTCCATTGGTGAAGATCGCCCTTGCGCGGCGCCGCCCCAGTAGCGTTTGACTCATGACGGCGAGCAGACTGAAGGTCCGCTACGCCGTAGCCCTCGTACTCGCCCAGATCCTCGCCGCCGTCGAGCTGACCGCCCTGATCATGCCGCTGCGCCGCGACCTGGTCGACGCCGCCGACACCGTGTTCGCCGCAGACACCCTGATCGCCGCGTGCGTCCTGTCGGTGGTCAGCATCGCCGTCGTGGTCGGTTATGCGGTCGTGGTGGTGGACCGCAAACTGCGCTGGTTCACCTCCGGTGCGGCCCCCGGTCCACGGGACCGGCGGTTCGTGCAGGGGTTCCTGCGCAATCAGTCGGCGCTGCTGGCGATCCTGTGGTCGGTGGCCGGGGTGGTGTTGTTCGTCGTCAATCGCGACGGCGGTGCGGTGACCGCCTGGCTGATCGGGATGCTGATGTTGTTCGGCGCCGCCACCTCCACCGGGGCGGCCCTGCTTTTGATTCTGCGGCCGATGCGCCCGATCACGGCCGCGGCAACCGGGTCGGTGGCCGGACCCGACACCGAGCCGGGCGTGCTGCCCCGGCTGCTGCTGATGTGGCTGATGAGCAGCGCACTGCCGACGATCGGCATCGCCGTCGTGGTGGTGATGCGCTCCAACGGCTGGATCATCCAGCAGACCGCCTCGATCGAGGTCCCCGTGCTGGTGCTGTCGGTCATCTCGGTGTTGGTGGGACTGCGCGGCATGGCGATCGTCGCCCTGTCCATCTCCGACCCGGTTCGCGATGTCGTCGCCGCCATGGCCAGGGTCGAACGCGGCCAGATCGCCACCAAGGTCGACGTCTACGAGCACTCCGAAATCGGGCGGCTGCAAAGCGGATTCAACCGGATGGTGACCGGCCTGGCCGAACGCGACCGGCTGCGCGACCTGTTCGGCCGTCACGTCGGGACCGACGTCGCACGCCGTGCGGTCAGCGACACCGACTCGCTCACCGGCGAAGTCCGCGACGCCGCCGTGCTCTTCGTAGACCTGGTGGGCTCCACACAGCTGGCCCAGAGCCGGTCACCGGCCGAGGTGGCCGAGGTGCTCAATCACTTCTTCCAGATCGTGGTGGCCGCCGTCGACGAGCGACACGGGCTGATCAACAAATTCCAGGGTGACGCGGTGCTCGCGGTGTTCGGCGCCCCGCTGTCCAGCCCGTGCGCGGTGTCCGACGCGCTGGCCACTGCCCGGGCGTTGGCGGTCACGCTGCGGCGGCTGCCGGTGGTGGACTTCGGCATCGGGGTGTCGGCGGGGCCGGTGTTCGCCGGCAACATCGGCGCCGAACATCGCTACGAGTACACGGTGATTGGTGACGCCGTCAACGAGGCCGCGCGGCTGGCCGATCGAGCCAAGACCGTCACCGAACGGGCGCTGTGCTCGGAGGTGGCGTTGTTGGGCGCCGACCCCGCCGAGCGCACGCAGTGGGCCGAGATCGCCTCCGAGGTGTTGCGCGGCAGGTTCGAGCCCACCCGGATGTCGGCGCCGAAAGTGCAGGTCTGAGCGGATCGCCCGCAGGCCCAGAACACGCGCTCACTGCAGACTCGATGCAACAAGCGCCCACGCGCCCGACCTGGTGAGCGCGCCGGCCTAATAGGATCGCCTTTTGTGCAGTCCGCGTGGGGTGAGGAAGTCGCCGAAGACCGGTACGCGGGCCATGCCGGGCTGGTCTACCCGCAACGGCCACGATCGTTCGCCGAGCTGTTCGCCGGCGCGCAGCGCTGGTCGCAACGCACCTTCCTGGTGCAGGGTGACCGGCGCATCACCTTCGGTGGTTTCTTCGCCGCGGTCGGCGCCGCGCAGGCCAGGCTCGAGCCGCTGGGTATCCGGCCCGGCGAACGAGTGGTACTGCTGGCCTACAACAGCGCCGACTGGGTGGTGGCACTGTGGGCGATCTGGTCACTGGGGGCGGTGCCGGTCCTGGGCAACCGCTGGTGGAGTCCCCGCGAGGCCGAACACTGCATCGCCCTGATCGCGCCGCGGGCGGTGATCACCGACGCCGTCGACCTCGCCGTGCCGGCCGGGGTCCCGGTGCTCGACATCGCCGACCTGCGACAGTGCTTCGGCGGTTTCACCCACACGCCACCGGAGCTTCCCGGGCCGCGCGACGAGGACGACCCGGTAGCCGTGCTGTTCACCTCCGGCAGTTCGGGCATGCCCAAGGGCGTCGAGTTGTCGTTTCGGGCTGTGGTGGCCAACCAGCAGAACGTGCTGGTCCGCTCCCGGCAGCTACCCCAGCTTCTGGATCCTGAAGCGGCGCAACAGATTAACCTGGTCTGCACGCCGCTGTTCCACGTCGGCGCGTTGGCCACGCTGCTGACCCAGGTGATCACCGGCGGACGGATCGTGCTCACTGTCGGCCGCTTCGACCCGGCCGAGGTGCTCGCCCTGATCGAAACCGAAGGGGTGCAGCGCTGGGGCGGCGTGCCGACCATGGCGGTGCGCGTGCTGGAACACCCCGCCCTCGACACCCACGACGTCTCCTCGCTGCGCTCCTGGCCGCTGGGCGGGGCCGCGGTATCGCCGGTGCTGCTGGATCGGATGGCGCGCCGACTGCCCCAGCTGGCCCGCCGCGGACTCGCCAACACCTGGGGCATGACCGAAGGTGCCGGATTCTTCACCGTCGCCGGTAGCTCGGACCTGGCCCGCTATCCAGCATCCGTCGGCCGCCCGTACCCGACGGTCGAGCTTGCCATCCTCGATCCCGATCCCGACGGGGTGGGAGAGGTACTGGTCCGCTCCCCCACCGTGATGCTCGGCTACGTCGGAATAGATTCCGGCCCAGTTGATTCCGATGGCTGGTTGCATAGCGGGGATCTCGGTCACCTCAACGAGGAGGGATACCTGTTCATCGACGGTCGCAGCAAGGACATGGTGATCCGCGGTGGCGAGAACATCGCCTGCCCGCACGTGGAAGCCGCGCTGCTGAGCCATCCCGACGTTGTCGAGGCCGCCGCGATCGGGCTGCCCCACCCCGATCTGGGCGAGGAGCTCGCCGCAGTCGTCGTGCACCGGGCCGGTGGCCGGGCCCCGACCGAGGAGGAACTCACACGTCATCTGCGCGGTGCGCTCGCCTATTTCGCGATCCCGACCCGATGGCGGATCCGGGAAGAGCCGTTGCCGACGGTGGCCGGCGAGAAGGTGGACAAGAAGAGCCTGGCCGGTGAGTTCAGCACCCCATGAGAGCCATCGTGTTGCTGGCCCACAGCGGCCATCTGGACAAGAGCGGCACCGTGCACGCCCTGGGGTTGGGGTGGACCACCAGCCCGACCCCGACGGCCCAGCATGTGCTGATCGTGTTCGTGGAGGTGCAATGGTCGGAACTCGGGACATCGTTCCCCATCCGCGCCGAACTGGTTGACAGCGACGGCAATCAGGTCGCCCATACCGAGGAGAACGTGATCAATGCCCGCCGCCACCCGGTACACCCAGCCGGCGCGCCGGTGACCATCCCGTTTATCGCAACCATTCCACCGCTGAAGCTCAGCTCCGGGGAGCGCTATCAGTGGCGGGTGTCGATCGCCGGGGAGATGCACGAGGACTGGCTGGCCGGCTTCACTGTGACCGCGGGCGACACCTGAACCACCGCGCCGAGACTAGCGGCGCGCGAATGCCGGTGCGCGCTCGGGCCGCACACCCACCCCGACGACGTAGGCCGGGACCACCGACAGCCAGGGCAGCCGCCGGATCAGCGCGGTCGCCAGCGCAGGCGGGTCGGCGGTCGCGCCCCCCAGCACCGGTGCCACCAGTTGACGGTGCAGCGCCCGCTGCACCAACTGGGTGACCGCGGCTGGGGGTAGGCGCCGCCGCCGGACCGCGGCCAGATCGCGGTTGGTGACGTCGCGGCGGCGCAGCGGATCGGCCAGGAGCGTCGCGGCGCCGACCGCATCCTGAATCGCAACGTTGATGCCCACCCCGCCGATCGGCGACATGGCGTGCGCAGCGTCGCCCAGGCACAGCAGGCCGTCGGTATGCCAGCGCTTGAGCCGGTTGAGTCGGACGTCGAGGAATTTGACGTCGTCAAGCGAAGTCAAGCTGGCGACGTCGGCTTCGGGTACGAGTTCAGCGATTTCAGCCTTGAACGCCTCCAGGCCGCGTTCCCGCAGTCCTTCGTTGCTGCCCTTGGGAATCAGGTAGGCGATCTGGAAGTAGCCCTCCCGCGGAATCATGATCAGCACCCGCCCGGGCGCGATCCGCGGGATCAGGGTGTACTCGGCAGCGCTTTCGTGCGGAAGCCGAAACCACCAGACATCGAAGGGCACTGGGAACTCGCGCGCCGTCAGGCCGGCGCTCTGCCGCACCACCGACCAGCGTCCGTCGCAGGCCACGGTCAGGTCGGCCTGCAGCTCGCCGTCACCGTCCGGGGAGGTGTAGCGCACGCCGGTGGTCCGCGCGCCGGTGCGGAGCAGTCCGGTGACTTCATGCTGCAGCCGCAGCGTGAAGGTCGGCTCGGCCGTGCCGGCCTCGGCGAGCAGGTTCAGTAGGTCCCACTGCGGCACCATCGCCACGTAGGGGTGCGGTTGGCGCAGCCGGCGAAAGTCCACCATGGTCACCGGCTTGCCGTCGGCCGTGAGATCGGCGTGGTCGACCTTGCTCTGCGGCAGCGCCGCGAAGCGCTCCCCCAGGCCCAAGTCGTCGAGCAGCCGCAGCGTCGTGGGATGCACTGTGTCGCCGCGGAAGTCGCGCAGGAAGTCGGCGTGCTTCTCCAGAACGGTGACCTCGATGCCGGCCCGGGCCAGCAGCAGCCCAAGCACCATGCCGGCGGGTCCCCCACCAACGATCGCACACGTCGTCGAGTCGGTCACAGAACTACCGTAGCCGCCGGCGTCGCACCGCTATACCTCGATCCTCGAGCCGATCAGCACCGTCTTACCCAGCGGAAGCCCGAAGTACCCGACGGAGTCGGCTGCCATGAACGACGTCGCGATGAACATCCGCTTTCGCCACGGCGCCATCGTGGGCTGGTCGCCGGGGACCAACTCGATCTTGGACAGGAAGTAGGAGGTCTCGCCGAAATCGATCGGGCCACCGATCTGCGCGGGGTCCACCAGCCGCAGGGCGGCAAGCACATCGGGTCGCTCCATGTAGCCGAACCGGGCCGACACGTAGTAGATGCCGTCGTGATGGTTTCCGAGGTCATTGACGGTGATGCGTTCGTCGTCGGAGACCCGCGGCACCGGCGGCACGACGATCGACAGGATGATCACCCGCTCGTGCAGGACGTGGTTGTGATCGACGTTGGCTCGCATCGACAACGGCGCAGTCTCGCGCTCGCGATTCAGGAACACGGCCGTGCCCGGGATGCGGGCAAGTGGCGGTTGCCGGCTGGTGATCTCGTCGATGAACTGCGGCAGCGGCCCCTCCGCTTGGTCTCGTGCGCGGGTGACGATCATGCTGCCGCGCTGCCAGGTGATCAACACAGTGAAGGTCACCAGCCCGATCAGCAACGGCAACCAGGCGCCGTGCACCAGCTTGGTCAGGTTCGCCGCCAGGAACATCAGGTCCACCGTCAGCAGCGCACCGCCGCCGATCACCACCAGCCACAGCGGCCAGCGCCACCGGACGTGGGCGATGTAGAGGAACAGCAAGGTGGTGATGGTGATCGTCCCGGTGACCGCCATGCCGTAGGCGTAGCCCAGTGCCGCCGAGCTGCGGAAGGCGAAGACCAGGATCAGCACGGCGACCAGCAACATGCCGTTGATCCACGGCACGTAGATCTGGCCGATCGAGGACGCCGAGGTGTGGGCGACCCGCAGCCGGGGCAGGTAGCCGAGTTGGGCGGCCTGCGATGCCACCGAGTACGCCCCGGTGATCACCGCCTGCGAGGCGATCACCGTCGCGGCGGTGGCCAGCACCATCATCGGTAGTTCCCACCCGCTGGGCACCAGCAGGAAGAAGGGGGCGTTGACCACGCTCTGGTTGCCCAACAGCAGCGCGCCCTGGCCGAAGTAGTTGAGCGTCAACGCCGGTAGCACCAGGCCGAGCCATCCCCAGGTGATCGCCTTGCGGCCGAAGTGCCCCATGTCGGCGTAGAGCGCCTCGGCGCCGGTGACCGACAGTACGACGGCAGCGAGCGCGAAGAAGGCGATGTGGAAGTGGCTGACGATGAACTCCATGGCGTAGGTCGGTGAGAGTGCCCGCAGTATCTGCGGGTGCCCGAGGATTCCGCGGATCCCGCAGGCGCCGATCACCAGGAACCAGACGATCATCACCGGGCCGAAGAACCGCCCGACCATGGCGGTGCCGTGTCGTTGCACCGCGAACAACCCGACGATGATGACCGCGGTGATCGGGACGATCAGCTCGGCCAAGCTGGGATCTACGACCTTCAAACCTTCCACCGCGGACAGCACCGAGATGGCGGGCGTGATCATGCTGTCGCCGAAAAACAGTGCGGCGCCCAGAATTCCGAGCGCGGACAAGGCGCTGATGATGCGCGGGCTGGATCTGCGTCCGAGTCGGCGTACCAAGGTGATGAGCGCCATCACGCCGCCCTCACCGTCGTTGTCGGCGTGCATCACCAGCGTGACGTAGGTGAGCGTGACGATGATCATCACCGACCAGAAGATCAGGGACACCACGCCGTAGACGTTGGCCTGACTGATCGGCACGGGGTGCGGGTCACCGGGGTTGAACAGGGTCTGGACGGTGTAGATCGGGCTGGTGCCGATGTCGCCGAACACCACTCCCAGCGCGCCCACGACCACGCCGGTCCGCAATTTGCGGGCAGGCGAATGCGCCGGCACCGCGACGTCTGTGCTCACAGGTAGTCCCTCTGGCTAGGTCCGCCTGGCGTCGATCCCCGGCGACGTGGACGTCATGGTAGCCACCGGCCTTACGCGTGGCGCCCGAACACGCACCTCAAAACAATGATCCCGCTCACTCACCAGCCGATGACATTGCAGATTCCACTCAACTGGGGCGACCGCAGAGCATAGATTCCTAGTCGGACTAACACGATGGTCAGACGAAGGGAGTCCGCCCGTGCGGACGGTGGCGGTAAGCGTTGCGTTCACGGCGGCGGCTCTGGTATTGGCCCCGACTGCCTCCGCCGAACTCGCTCCCGGCAACTACAACATGATCATCCCGGACCGGCGCGACTTCCACACCTGGGTGTGGGCCTCCAACCCGTGCCCGCCGTCGATCGAGTTCAATCCTTCGTGCGTGCGCATCTCGGCGAACCCGGCACCCATCGCCAAGGCGTACGCCTGGTACGGCATCGCGACGCTGCAGAATGGGCAGTACTCGATGACCGTCGACGTACCGGACGGCTTGCGCTGCGGCGACATCTATTACGGGCCAGTCATCCCCACCCACGACGTGTACACCTGGGATGCCAAGACGCTGGCGGGCACATTGCAGTCCACGTTCGACGCCGGCTGCGACGGGGCGCCCGGCGGTACCTTCACCTACCCGTTCTGGCTGACCCGGCTCTAGGGAGCACGACCGCCCACGCTCAGCCGGTGATCAATGCACCGAACTGGGAGATCAGATCCGCGGTGCGCCAGTAAACCAGCGCCGCGAACACGACGAGCACGCCCACGCTGACGGCACCCTGAACCAGATTGCGGTTCTCCCTGGGGGCATAGGTGAAGGCGGCGGCGATCAACGCACCGGTGAGCAACCCGCCGACGTGACCCTGCCAGCTGATCGACGGGACCGTGAAGGTCATGACCAGATTGATCGCGATGAGAATGACAACCCAGCGCACATCCAGGTTGAGCCGTTTGGCCACGACGAACGTGGCGCCGAAGAGCCCGAAGACCGCCCCGGAGGCACCGGCGGTGGCGGCCCCGATTGGGGCGAGCAGATACACCAGCACCGAGCCGCCCAGCGCGCTGAGACCGTAGAGCGCGCCGAACCGTAGTCGGCCCAGCCAGCTCTCCAGCGGCGGCCCGATCACGTACAGCGCCCACATGTTGAACAGCAGGTGCAGGATTCCGTAGTGCATGAACGCCGAGGTGATCAGCCGGTAATACTCGCCACCGGCGACTCCGGGCGCCCACAGCACCAACTGGCGCTGCACATCCCGGGAGGTCGTCTGCATTACGAACATCAGCACATTGACCGCGATCAGCGCGTAGGTCACCAGCGGTTTGGCCGACGGCCGCAGGACGGCGCCGAACGCAGTCCGTGCCTGTGGCGCGCCCTGCCCGGCGGCGGCCACGCAGTCGACGCATTGGTGTCCGACGGCGGCACTGCGCATGCACTCTGGGCAGATCGGCCGCTGACAGCGGGTGCACCGAACATAGGTCTGGCGATCAGGATGCCGGTAACAGGTCGGTGCGGGCGCCGGCGTCTGCGGTGTGTAGGGAATGCTCATAGTCCTGTCCCCGACGATACTGTGCTGTTCGCCGGGAGGGGTTCATCGGATCCGGTGCAGCCCGTCACCCGGCCCCGAACTGGCGTCCGACATCCGCGATTCGACGCACCTACGGATTCAATTGCTAGCTCCGTCAATATTTGCCAAACCCGCACGTTCCCATCCCGTTCACGGGATGCGGCAACCACCGTTGAAGTGCGGGTATAGGTTCGCGAAACATTTTGTGGCCCGGCAACGAAATCCGTAGTAGATTTTCACCAGGTTGAGTGCACAGCCGCCCGGCAACGCCATGGTGCGAGGGCAGGACTCCCGCACCGAGGTCTCGTGGTCCATGACCACGACACGGCGCCGACAGCACTGCAACACAATACAAATGGAGGCGCCATGCCTGTTGCCACCACCACGACGCACATGGCCGTGACGCGTCTGGACCACGACCGTGCCGAACGCGGCCGATTTCGGGTCCGCGAACTCAGTGCGACCACCCTGCTGATCGCCGCCGTCGGTGAGATCGACGCCTCGAACTCCGCTGACCTGCTCGCCTACATCGAGAAGCAGGTGAGCGGCTACCAGCAACTGGTGCTCGACCTATCGCGGCTCGCGTTCTTCAGCGCCGACGGCTTCTCGGTCCTGCACGCGGTGCACGCGCGGTGCACGCGGAGCACGATCGACTGGGTGCTGGTCCCCGGTCCCGAGGTCGCGCGCATCCTGCGGGTGTGCGACCCGCAGGGCCTGCTGGTCACCGCCGGCAATATCGTCTCGGCGGTGGCCGCCCTGGCCCGTGGCCCGCACACCCGCCCGCAGCTGAGCCCACTGGCGACGTGAGCACGCCGACCGCTTCCTAGACTGGCGAAGAACAGTCAGTTCAACCAGAGGCGGTCCGCCATGGCAACAACCGGTCGCAATCTCAACGACGTCGTCACCCGGTTCTGGACGTTCGCCGCTCCGCTCTACGACCTGCCCGCCCTGCAGCAGTGGGTGTACCGTCCCGCTCAGGACGAGGTGGTAGCCGCGCTGCGCGCCCACGGAGCCCAGCGAATCGCCGATATTGCCTGCGGCACAGGCATTCTCGCTACCCGAATCGCAGATGAACTGCACCCCGGTGAGGTGTTCGGCGTAGATATGTCCGACGGGATGCTGCACCAGGCCCGGGCCCGTTCTCCGCAGGTGCAGTGGCTCAAAGGTCCGGCCGAGCGGTTGCCGTTCGACGACGGGGCGCTCGACGCCATCGTCTCCACGTCGGCGTTCCACTTCTTCGACCAACCGGCTGCGATGCGCGAGTTCTTCCGGGTGTTGCGCCCCGGCGGGCTGGCTGCGGTCGCCACCATCAGCCCGCCGCAACCTCCCCTGCTGTCCCGGCTGTCGGGGGCGCTGTCGGGGGCGGCGCACAATCCCTCCGCCGCCGAGATGCGCGCCTTGTTCACCGAGGCCGGGTTCGACCTAACCGACCAGCACCGCGTCGATCGGCCGCTGTGGACCAAGGCGGTGTGGGACCTGATCACGATCGGGACCAAGCCCTGAGCTTTTCTGCCCTCCGCGGCTATCCTTCCGACGTCACCCCAAACTCAGCGCAGAGGAACACCGATGGCCATCGAGCTACTCGCGACGAATATCGAAATCGGCCTGGTCACCTCCAATCTCGGCCCGATGGTCGACTTCTACGAGAAGTTCCTCGGCCTGCCCTATCAGGGCGACCTCGATTTTCCCGGTGGGACCATGAAGCGCTACTCGATCGGCAACAACGTGCTCAAGCTGGTCACCCTGGACGAGCCGCCGGCCGCGCCGGCGACCCCAGGCGGGGGTCCTGCGGCAGCCGGGATCCGCTACTACACCCTGGTGGTGGCCAACGTGACCACGGTCGCCGAGCAGATCAAGGCCGCCGGCTACGAGACCGCGCAGGAACTCGCCGAGTTCGCCCCGGTGCCCGGGATGGGGTGGATGTTCGTGGCCGACCCGGACGGCAACTGGGTAGAGCTCGTCGGCCCGCTCTGATCCGAGCCGTACCCTGGCCTGGTGCCTGATCTGCATCCCGACATCGCGATCCTGGCGCCGCTGCTCGGTACCTGGACGGGCGACGGCACCGGCGAGTACCCGACCATCGAGCCGTTCGCCTACCGCGAGGAAGTCACCGTCGGGCACACCGGCAAGCCCTTCCTGACCTACGCGCAGCGCACCCGCGCCACTACTGACGGCCGCCCGCTGCACGCCGAGACCGGCTACCTGCGGCTGCCTGCGCCGAATCGGATCGAATTCGTCGTGGTGCATCCCACCGGTGTCACCGAGATCGACGAAGGCACGCTGTCGGTCGACGGCACCGGCCTGACCATCGAGGTCAACTCCACCTCGATCGGGCTGACCGGCTCGGCGAAAGAAGTTACGGCGCTAAGCCGTTCGATCCGCGTCGACGGTGACGAGCTGACCTACACCCTTCGGATGGCCGCCGTGGGGGTGCCGCTCACCCACCATCTGGCCGCCACCCTGCGCCGGCAGGACCGATGAGCCCCGCCCCCGCCGCCGACGGCCGGATTGCGGTACCGGCCGACCTGGATGCCGTCACCGATATCGGTGCCGAGGACCACAGCGCGGTACCGGCGGGGGCGGTGGACCGAATCTGGCAGGCCGCGCGCCACTGGTACGAGGCGGGCATGCATCCCGCGATTCAGCTGTGCCTGCGCTACGACGGCAACGTCGTGCTCAATCGTGCGATCGGCCATGGCTGGGGAAATGGTCCTGACGACGCGCCGGAGACAGCGAAGGTGCCCGTCACCGTCTCGACCCCGTTCTGCGTGTATTCCGCGGCCAAGGCGATCAGCACGACGGTCGTGCACATGCTCGTCGAGCGGGGCTCCTTCGCCCTCGATGACCGGGTCTGCGACTATCTGCCCAACTACACCAGCCATGGCAAAGACGCCACCACCATCCGGCATGTGATCACCCACAGTGCCGGGGTGCCGTTCGCCACCGGTCCCCGGCCGAATCTCAAGCGGATGAACGACAGTGCGTACGCCCGCGAACAGCTCGGTCAACTCCGGCCCATCCACAGACCGGGATTGATGCACATCTACCACGGGCTCACCTGGGGCCCGCTGGTCCGCGAGATCGTCTCGGCAGCCACCGGGACAAGCATCCGCGACATCCTGGCCGCCGAGATCCTCGACCCCCTCGGATTCCGATGGACCAATTACGGTGTGGCCGAAGAGGATGTCGCACTGGTGGCGCCGAGTCATGTCACCGGCAAGCCGCTACCGGCACCGATCGCGGCCGCGTTCCGAACCGCGGTCGGCGGCACCATGCAACAAATCATCCCGTTCTCCAACACCCCGTTGTTCCTCACCAGTGTGATCCCGTCGTCCAGCACCGTCTCGACGGCCGACGAGATGTCCCGGTTTGCCGAAATCCTGCGGCGCGGTGGCGAACTCGACGGCGTGCGAGTCATGACCGCCGACACCCTCCGGGGCGCGGTGGCGCCGGCCCGGCGGCTGCGCCCGGACGTGGCGACGGGCTTGGCGCCGATGCGGTGGGGCACCGGATACATGCTGGGCTCCACACGTTTCGGCCCGTTCGGGCGCAATGCACCGGCGGCGGTCGGCCACACCGGACTGACCAACGTGGCGATCTGGGCCGACCCGCAGCGCCGGCTGTCGGTCGGCCTGATCAGCAGCGGCAAGCCGGGCCGGCACCGTGAAGCCGGCCGCTACACCGCCCTCTTGGACCGCATCAACGCCGAGATCCCCCGCACCGGCGGGTGAATTGTGCCGGTCGGGCAGAGCGGTTAACGTACCGGCCATGGGTGACTCGCTGTTGCAGCAGCAACTCGACGAGGTGCGCGTTCTGCTGCAGCGCGCTTGCGCGCTTTTCGGGCCCAACCCCATTGCTCCGCCGGCCGTTATCGCGCCAGATCCCGAGCCTCGGGACTAACTCCTGCCTTATCGAGCAGCCGCCTGAGCGCACGCTTCATCAGGGCTGACCGTATTGAGGAGTCGCAGGTGGGCTGCCCTGGTGGCTTCCAATCCCTCTTCACCAGTGTCTTGCCGTACCGTGTCAACTGAGCGGGCGGGGTCCGTCGGGCCTGGGCAGTCGGGCCCGCCACCGCGTCCATCGCTTCGAGGCTGTTGGGGGGCCTGGTTCATCGCCCGCGCCGAGACGTTTGTCGCCCGCGCCAGATCAGCTCTGGTGAGTCCAGGACTCGTCGCGAGCAGACGTAGCCGCACTCCTGCTTGATGGGCCGGCCACAGCGGCCGAGATCGTCGGGCGGGTCAGCGTAGCCAGTGAAGGTGCGCTTGTCCCGCCCATTGAGCACGCAGAACTCACCTTGGAATTCATGGCCGGTTGAGGGCGCTGGTGACGATCAGCGATGGCGCCGCCAGCTTGACCGAACTCGGTCAGAACGTCCTCGCCTGGCGTGGTCTCAACGCTGACACCGCGCCATCTAGGAAGGTTTGCCCAGCTCGGGGACGTGATTCACATCCTAGAAGCGTTCGAGTCCGAACCGGACCATCACCCATGACAGGACCGCCGAGCAGAGGGCCACGCTAGGGCAGCGAAGGCCGCCATCGCTGCTACCCGGGAGTGCGCAGTCGGTGCGCCTGGAGCACCGCGACCGCACCGTCGAGGTCGCGCTCGCCGGGCACATCGGTGGACGGGCTGTGACCCGCGGCCAGGATCTCGCCGCGAACCTGCATCAACGCTTTGAGGTAGGACACGTCCGCGGTGAGCAGGATGGCCTGAGCCAACGTCTGCGCATCAGTATCCATCGCCGGCTCGGCCAGCGCCACGCTGTGCAGGTAGCCGCCGCGGCAGGACCGGAACAGGATGTGACCGCTGGGATGGGCGGTATCGAACCTCGGGTCGGGTTCGCTCACGTACCCCCCTCGGTGATCCGGCGGAATTCTGCCGCGGCGGCGCTGTCCTGAAGCTCCCAAATGTCCGCGGCGCGTTGCAGCTTGGCGGCCAGCTCGCTGTGCGCGACGGCCTGCTGTTCGTAGCAGCTGCGGCGCTGCTCGAGCAGCTCACGGCCGGCATCGCGGAGCTCAGCGAAGATTGGGCCCAGGGATTCCAGGCTGGCCAGCACGTCACCGTGGCTTCCGGACGCCGCGCTGAGCTGCTCGGCGGTGTCCTGGTGGTGGCGGGCAGCCTGGCGCAATTCATCGGGCGCCACCTCGATGTGCTCTGCCATTGGTCACTCTCCTATCGCCGGCGGGCCGGCAGTCACCGCCGGCCGGGTCGGGGCCGGTTGATCGGGGGTTGGTGTGGTGGTGGGCGCGCTTCCCGGTTCCGGCGGATGCTCCCACCCTAGAAAGCTCGGACCGGCCACGCTCGCGATGGGCTGGATCCGGTTGTCGAGGACGGCCTTGCCATGGCCCAACGCCAACGCGTGCCGGTCAGTCAGCATGCCGATATCACCGGGCCGCGTCTTGGCCGGTTCGACGGGGTGTGCCACCGCGGTGCCGGGCGCCGGGATCGTGATGCCCTGCTGTCGAAATGCCTCGGCGACCGGCGTGCCCGCCACCGCGGCTGTGATCGCCGCAGCCAGCTGCGGCGTGGGTGCGGTGACAGTGTCACCATCGGGCAGGTCGACCACAGTCGGGCCAGTGTTCGGCGGTGGTCCAGGCTCCTCCTCGGCGGTGTCGGGCTCGTTGTCACGTTCGGCCGGATCGTCCTCGTCGAGCGGCTCGTCGAGCAAGGCACCGTCGAACGCGTCGGTGTCGCCGTTGCCGGGCAGCCGCATCGGTGCCGGCCCGTCGACTGCGGCCGGCATGCCCGCCGGCACCGACGGGAGGGTCGCAGGGCTGACTGTCCCGCCAGCGGCCGGCAGCGGAGGTACGGGGGCGACCATCGGCGCCGGCGTAGGTGGCGGCCCGGCGGGTACCGCCGTGGGTGGGGCGCTCAGATCGTCGGCGCCCGGCAGCGTGTCGAGGAACGGGTCCGCGCCCGGTCCGGCGGGCATCTGCGGTTCGGGGGTGGCCGCCGGGCGCTCGGGTGGTGTCCGAGCAGGCTGGGCGTCGTCGCCGCTGCCCGGTGTGGTCGCGGCGTACAGCGACGCCAGCGCCGCAGCCAGCGATGCCTTGGAGGTCGCGTCAAGCCCGGCGGTCTCCACCACGGTCTTGATGTCGCGCAGCCGATCGATCAGATATCGCTGGAAGGCCCGCGCGCCGGCCGGGGTGTCGAGGTCGGTGCGCGTCGCGACGGCGTTCTCGATGTCGCGTTGCAGCCCATCCAGCGCCGCCCGGCCTGCGGTATCGGTGGTGTGGGCGTTGAGCACCGCGGTAATGACCTGGAGGTCCAGCTGAGCACTCGTCGAATTCTGGAGTGCCAGCGACGTTTCCGCGGCGCGGATCGCCTCGGCGGCGCTGCCCTGGGCTTGTTCCGGTGCGGTTGCCGACGGCGCGGGTGGTGGCGGGGAATCGAAAACGTGGCGGTGCGCGGCGCGGATCTTGGCCACCACCGCGTCGATCGCGTGCGGCGCCACAACGCTTGCCGGGCTGGTCACGACGGCGAGATCCGCCCCCAACAAGCCGGACATCCACGCGTGGCTGTCGCCGGTAGCGGCGCCGACGCGGGCTATCGCGTCGAGCAGTTCTTGGTACGTCGCCACCGCTGGCCTCTCATGCCGGGGACTGTATCCACTGCGGCCGACGCAGACAATTCACCCGCTCACAGCGGCTTTGTGACTCGGTAACGATCCTGAAGGTGCTGCAAGGCAATCGCTTTGGTGCCGGCATCTGCGCGCGTGACGGTGACGATGTCGATGATCTCACGGTGCTTGTCGAGCAGGAACCTTGCGAACTCGCGGCCTTCGTGCGGGGCAGCCACGAGCTGGTGAGCCACCGCCGACTCGATCTCGGTGCTGACCCGGTCGAGCCTTCCGATGGCCTCAACGGCAGCGGCGTGCACCGAGGCCAACACCGACGCGAGTTCTGCGTCCGCCTCGGCGAGCTCACGGTCGCGGGCGGCCAGCGCCGACCGGGATGCCTCTAGAGCCTCTCCCGCCGCTGCGACGTGCTCGGCCATGCATCGAAGGTACTCAGCGGGGTTTCACCGGACAACTCACCCCGTGGCGACGGGTTCGGTGCTTCAGAAGACCGGGTCGGCATCAAACGACGTCGGAATAGCCAGCGTGCCGGGCAACCCGGTTCATCGAGATCCGCCTGACCCGTCCCGCGCTATTGCAACGTACGTCTTGCGGTCTGCGGTGAGAACGAACGGTCGCATCCAATACTGGCACAAACACCGCAAATGTGCACCACAATCGCCTAGCGTGGAAACGATCGTTTACATGTTCGCGATGCATTGCTAGCTTATCGACAGGTGCACGTGTACCGGCGCGCTCCGTATCAGAGAAAGGACCCAGTCAAGACATGAACTACTCCATCCCAGACTCGGTAACCCTCAAAGGACCGTTCTGGCCGATGCGTTTCGAGGCAACTGTCGAAGAGTGCATCGTCACGCACGGCGAGATCCCCAAGGATCTCGCCGGTGGCCTCTACCGGACCGGCCCGTGTTGGAAGCGGCCCACGGCACAGGGCAGCACGCCGCTCCTCGCCATGGACGGGATGCTCCAGGGCCTCGTCTTCGAGAGCGGCCGGGCTGACTTTCGCAATCGCTGGGTCCGCACCCCCAAGTACCTGCTCGAGGACCGTCACCGCAAGGGAATGTTCGAGTACACGGATGGCGGCTTCGGCGACTACCGCGACTACGGCTACGGCGACGTCAAGCGCACGCCGGAGAACGCGCACACGCCGCAGGGAACCACCAACATCAACATCTTTCCGTTTGCCGGAAACCTGGTTGTTTCCAGCGAGGTTGGCGGACCTCCGATGGTCATCGACCCGATCACCCTCGAGACCAAGCAGGTAGTGGACTGGGCGCCCGCGCTGGCCAAAGGCCTGCACGATCCGGTCGCGTTCGGCGACGGCAGCTTCTGCGCCCACCCCAAGTGGGATGAGGATACTGGAGTTCTATACGGTTGGTCCTACAGCGACACCGCGCCGTACGTGTCGATGAAGTACGTACATCCCGACGGCACGGTCGAATCCCGCGACCTGTGGGACGCACCCTACAACGCTGTTGCCCACGACATTTGGTTGTCGCCGGAGTGGGTTGTCATGCCATTCCAGCCATTCATCATCGACCGCGCACGCATCGACAAAGGTCTGCCAATCTTCGGCTGGGAACCCGAACTGCCGATCACCATCGCGCTCATCCCTCGGCACGATTTACAGGGCGAAATCCGTTGGATCAAGACTGATCTTCCCGCGCAGTACATCATGCACACGATGACCGCCAACGTTAGGGCCAACAAGCTCCTGCTGGATGGACCGATCTTCCAGCACCCGCCGTTCCCGTTGGAGGACGAGTTCAGCGCGGGCGACACTGTCGCGCTGTTCTTCAGCAATGCCCCCAGCTATCTCGGTCGGTGGACCGTCGACCTGACCACCGGCAAGACCACCTCAGAACAGCTCTCGGAGCTTCCGTCGGAAATCTCGAAGGTGGACCAGCGTTTCTACGGCAAGGGCCACCGATACGGCTTCCAGATCGGTGGTAAGCCGAAGAAGCGCGGCATGCGGATGGACAGCCTCATCCGCAACGACGTCGAGAACATCACCGAGGAGGTGTTCCAGATACGCGGAGCGGGTGAACTCGCCGCCATCATGGAGGGCTCGTTCGCGCCTCGCTCACTCGACGCCCCTGAAGGTGACGGATACATCATCGTCCCGGTTTCGCGATGGGCCGAGAATCGCGGAGAATTCCAGATTTTCGACACTGATGACATCACCGCGGGCCCGATCTGCACGATCGAACTGCCCTTCCACATGGGCTGGACTCCCCATGGTCACTGGATGGACTTCCGCTAACCCATCCAGCCCCTGACACGAAGATCGCCGACCACAACGTGGTCGGCGATCTCTTGTGGATCGCCACCATTCACGCTCGTTCGTGATCATCGCATCGATGCGCGCCGGAACTAGGCAACGAAGCAGGGTCCCGACACGATGAAGAGCGGGCACCGGCCCGCTCTTCATCGCCCGTTGCTAATGCTCGAACGGTGTTTCGACGTACTCGTCGCACTTGAGCACCTTAGTTCGGTTCCAGTAGTCCAGGTATGTCCACGGGCTAGTGATGACCTGCCTCCCGGCCGCATTGCGGAACCAGTTCGTCATACCCTCGTGCGACCAGATGCAGCGATCAAGAGCAGCGTCGAGTTCGGCGTTGTAGTCCTCGTAGACGTCTTTGCGAACCTCGAGACTGGCGATGTCGCCATTCGCGAGCCGCGCGATCGCCTGCATGATGTACCGCACCTGGAACTCACACGGGTAGAACGCACTACCGCCGTGGCCGGCAAACGTATTAGGGCCATTCAGAATGAACATGTTCGGGAAGTCCGGCACCGTCATCCCGAGGTAGGCGCGCGCGTCCTGGTAACCCCACTGGTCAGCCAGCTTCTCGCCCGAAGCGCCATAGATGTCCATCGGCCACAGGAACTGGAGCGCCTTGAACCCTGTCGCCCAGACCAGGATGTCCGCTTCGATCTGCTCCCCGGTGGTCGTCACGACACCGTGTTCGGTGATATGCGAAATCCCCTGCGTCACAAGATCCACATCAGGCCGCTGAATTGTCTTGAACCACCCGTTGTCAAGAAGAGGGCGCTTGCCGTACGGCGGATAGTCCGGGATGCAGGCGTCATACAGGTCAACCCGGTCGCCGAGCTGATCCTTGATGTACCGGGTGAGGAATACGCGATGGCGCTCGTTCTGTACGTTGATCGACCGGTCAGGGTGTTCCCACGCCGGGTCGATCTGGAGCGCCGAATGCAACTTGTCGCCGAAGTTCCAGAACGGACGAAGGCGGTACCAATGGAGGTAGGCGGGCACACGCTGGAACAGATACCGCACGCCCCCGTCAATCTCGCGCCGGTAGTTTGGGTGCGGCAACGCCCACTGCTTCGACCGCTGGAAAACGGTGACCTTGCCGGCGACGCCCGCGATCGACGGCACCAACTGCATGGCGCTGGCGCCGGTTCCAATCACGGCGACGCGCTTACCCGTTAGGTCGACGTCCGGCTGCCATGCCGCCGTGTGCATGGCCAGACCTGCGAAGCTCTCCGCACCCGGGATCGATGGGATCGATGGCCGGTTGACGTTACCGACGCCGCTCACGAGTACTGGCGCCGATAACGTCGATTGATGACCGCTCGAGTCGCGGACGACAACACGCCACTGGGCGGCGGCAGTGTCGAAACTGGCGCTGACGACCTCGTGCGAGAACAGGACCTTGGATCGAAGATCGTGCTGGTCGACGACGCGATCGATGTAGGCCTTGATTTCGGGCTGCTTGGCGAAGAACCGCGTCCATTCGGCATTCTGCGCGAATGAGAAGGAGTAAATATGAGAGGGAGTGTCGACGCCGCAGCCGGGATAGACGTTTTCGAGCCACGTACCGCCGATGTCATCGTTTTTCTCAATGATCGTGAACGGAACGCCCGCCGCTTTGAGTTTGACGGCGAGCGCTAATCCGGAGACACCGGAACCGATGATCAGGACACTGAGACCAGCTGGAATCGGTTGCGGAACATCGACGTCGCGGGACAGCACACCAAGTTCCTCGGCGAGCAAGTCGCCATAGTCGGGCGAAACGTCGTCAACGAGCGCCGCGCCTAGCAAGGACACAATCCGCTCTGGAGTGAGCTCGGGCGACGGCACCCCTGCTTCGTTAGCCAGGATTGCATCGAATGCCGCCGCGCGTATCTCGCTCTGCACCTCGTCGGAGAGCCCACCGGTGTCATTGTCGTCGAGCACCGCCCCGCGGAGCGGTAGGTACGGCTCATTCAGCCACTTGCCGTCGCCGGTGAACTGGGCAAGCACAAGAAGCAATGTCGGGATATTCGCGTGGGCCAGCGCAGCGGCGAGCTCAGCATCTCGAGCCTGGGACGGCACACGGGTCGGAACTTCTGTCACGGCTCTTTCCTTCTGGGATGTTTGGGTGCACTCGCGGCGCACCGACTCGATGGTCCAACGACCCTCATTTTTGGAATTTTGTATCTCAATAATACCGGTTGGTCACGGGGCCGCGTCAACCCCTATTCCCTGCAGCACTCCGAGTTACAACTCGAGGTCAGGCGACTCACGTCACTAGATTCGAGCCAGATGAGTCCATAAATAGACGGCCGAAGTACTCTAGACATCACTTACATCAGCCGTCGAACTGCCGCGGTGGTCTTCGATATTCACGACCTCTGCCACTGTGAATTCGACCGGCCCACGCTTGCGGAAGTCGAACCATCTCCCGTTCTGCGTGCGGGGCAGTCTGCTCTGCGGAATCCGCAGTTCCGGCGCACTAGATCGGGCGGCGGATCACGACCCCGGTTTCCAGCCGGCTGATGCGGACGTTGGCCCCCGCGTGCGGCGCCTCCACCACCAGGCCATTGCCGATCGCCAACTGGACATGGCCCGGGTTCGGAAACACCAGGTCGCCGGGACGGACCTGTGAGCGGGCAATGGGCACACCATCATTGACCTGGTCGTAGGTGGTGCGATCCAGGTGCACCCCGGCCTGCGCGTAGGCCCATTTCACCAGGCCAGAACAATCGAACCGGTCCGGGCCGGTGGCGCCCCAGACATAGGGGCACCCCAGCCGCGACAGCGCCGCGCGCACCGCCAGACCGGCCCGCGAGTTCGGCGCCGGCGGCCGGTGCCGTCGGCTCCGGTAGCGCAGCGCGCGCAGCAGAGCGAGCCGGCGCCGGGCCCGCCGGCGGGCGGCCAGCACGTGGGCGTGCTGGGCGCGCAGCCGAGCGGCTCTGCGCCGCAACAGCTCACGCTGAGCCACCGGGTTGTCAGGCGTAGCGGTCGCGTCGGCCCGGGCCGCCTCCAGTACCACCCTGGTCTGCTGATGCGCCTCAGCGCGGTCGCGGTGGGCGCGGGCGAGAATCGCCGTCAGTTCGGCGTCGACGCGGGCGGCGGCGGTGAGGCGCTCGCGGTGTCCGTCTGCAGCGGCGCGGTAGGCGGCGGGCAATCCGTCGGAATGCGTCAGCGCCACCTCGGGTGCCGCGCCGAGCGTGCGTGGCTGCGCGTCACCGGCGAACAGCGCGTGCGCGCGCTGCAGAACCTCGAGTTCCCCGGCGCTCACCGTCCCCCCTCAACGAAGGCCCGTACTCGCGGTAGGGCTCCGGGTGGGATGACGCCGCGGTTGCGGATGTCCCACAGTTGTTCGGCGCTGACCCCGAGCAATGTCGCGATCACCGATTCCGGGAGCGGCGATCGGGCACACGCGTCGTCGAAACGGGCGCCGATGCTGCCGGGCAGCCGCGCGAGGAGTCCGGTTCGGATGGCTTCCAGCGACTCGAGGTGGGTCATCAGCCGGTCGGTTGATTCGGCGCCGGCGTTGGCGGCCACGCGCCATGAGTTGGCGGCCAGGATCTCCGCCTTCACGCATTGAGCGATCACGGATTGAATATACGTTTCGTATTCGTTTGACGTCTCCGCTGGCAGTCGGGCTATCAACGAGTTGAGCGATTCCAGGTGCGCCTCGGCGTGCGCTTCGAGCACGTCGGCGTCGCTGTGGCGGTTGACGACGATGCCGGTGGCGGCGCGCGGCTGGGCGCGATCGGCCGGTGAGGCAGCGAGCAATTGGTCGAGTTCGGCGTCCGGATCGTCGGCAACAACCAACCGGGAGTAGGTGCCCGGCGGCAGGCCCAGCCCGTTTTCGACCTTCTGAACGGTGCCTTTGTGCGGCTTTCTGGCGCCCCGCTCCAAGAAGCTCAGGCCCATGATGCTGACGCCGGTCGCCGCGGCCAGATCGGCCAGCGACCAGTCCCGCGCCTCGCGTAACGCCCGGATGGCCGCGCCCGCCGACGCACGGCTCACCGGGGCGCTCCAGCCATATACGGATGGTACACAGGCATCGTCATATATACGTTTGTGTCTACGTTTCTCTTGCGTCGCGGCCGGCAGACATATACGCTTCCGTCATCGAATCCTGAGTAGTGAGTAGGAGGCACCGATGAACGACCGCCCGTGCTCGGCCGAACCTGATTTGTGGTTCGGCTACGCCGACGACGATGCCAGCGATGGGGCCGCCAAGGCCCGCGTCTATGAGCAGTCCGCCACCCGGGCCAGGACCATCTGCCTTCGCCGCTGCCCGCTGGCGCAGCAGCGAGCGTGCGCGCGCAGCGCGGTCGACAGCGGCGAGGAGTACGGGGTGTGGGCCGGCGTGAAACTGCCCGGCGGTCAGTACCGCAAGCGCGCCCAGCTGGCCCGCGCCCACGACGTGCTGCGGCGGATCGCCGAGGGCGACCTCAACCCCCGCGAACTGCCCGAGAGCGCCGAGCTGCTCGCGCGCAGCGAGGCCCTGCCGGTCACGGTGGCGACCGTCGTCCACCTACCGCTGGGCCAGCCGCGCACCGCGGCCTGAACTCAGCCCGAAACGGCTGTGGCCGAACGCTTCTGCATGTTCTCGTCGACCTCGCGCTGCCAGACGTCGTAGGCGTGCGTGGTGTCGACCTCGAGCTCGAACCGGTTGGTCATGTCCGGGGTGACCTCGGCGACGTCGACGTAGAACTGCTCGTACCACCGCCGGTACTGGTACAGCGCCCCGTCCTCCTCGCACAACAGCGGGTTCTCGATGCGCGTCTTGTGTTTCCAGATCTCGACGTCCTGCAGGAATCCGACCTCGTACACCTTGGAGTACGACTCGGCGAGCTTGTCGGCCTTCTCCTTCGACATCCCCGCCGGCACCTCCACCGAGACACCGAACTGCAGCATGAAGGAGTTCTGCGAGATCGGATAGTGGCAGTTGATCAGCACCGAGTTCACGGTGAAGTCGGGGCCGAGGTCGTTGTGCAGCCAGTTGATCATGTACGACGGGCCGAAGTAGGTGGCCTCGGAGCGCAGCTTGGTGCCCTCCCACAACTTCTCGGGGTGTTCGGCGAAATCCTGACGACCCTTGGATTCCATGAACTGGCTGGCGGTATGGCCTTCGAACACGTTCTTGAAGTACGTCGGGTAGGCGTAGTGGATGTAGAAGAAGTGCGCCATGTCGACGTTGTTGTCGACGATCTCTCGGCAGTGCGCGCCCTCGATGAGGATCGAGTTCCACGTCCACTTCGACCACGAGTCGGTGCCCATGCCCTCGATCTGCGGGGGGTTCAGCTCTTCGGACGGCGTCGACCCTTCGGGGTCATGCCACACCAGCAGCTGACCGTTGACCTCGAGGGTCTGCCACTTGCGGGTGCGGGCCAGCTTGGGAACCCGGCGAGCGTAAGGGATCTCGGCGCAGCGTCCGGTCGCGCCGTTCCAGCGCCAGTCGTGGAACGGGCAGGCAACGTTGTCACCTTTGATCGAGCCCATCCCCAGGTCGGCGCCCAGGTGCCGGCAGTAGCCGTCGAGCACGTGGATGTCGCCTCGTGA
Organism: Mycolicibacterium sp. CH28; assembly: GCF_004745805.1. Taxonomy (GTDB): domain Bacteria; phylum Actinomycetota; class Actinomycetes; order Mycobacteriales; family Mycobacteriaceae; genus Mycobacterium. The sequence goes on from NZ_SRLQ01000002.1 coordinate 546,550, forward strand.
GTCGGCGTAGACCACGAGCTTTCCACCGAAGGCCTGGATGCCGTGCGGCTTGCCGTCACGGAAGCTGTCGGCCAGGCCCAGGCAATGCCAGCCGCGCGCGTACCGCGTCATCGGCGTGCCGGTATCGATCTCCCGGATCTGGTTCATGTGGCGCATCCTTTTCGCTCTGTTGTGAACAATCCGCACCCGCGACTAATTTAAGCACATGTGCTTAAAACTGCCTAGGGTTCACTAGACTGCTGGCGTGGACCGCGGCGCCCGATCACGGGAAGAACTGCTCGATGCTGCCGAACGGCTGATCGCCGAGCACGGCTTCGAGGTGCCGCTGCGCGATATTGCCAAGGCCGCCGGGCAACGCAACAACTCTGCGGTCAACTACTACTTCCGCAGCAGGCAGGACCTCATCGACGCGGTGGTGGCGCGCCGGCTGGTCCCGATGGAGGTCGAGCGCCAGGCCTTGCTGGACCACATGTCGGCCCAGGACATGACCGATGCCCGCGCCGTGCTGCGGATCCTGGTCGGCCCGTTCTTTCACTGCGAGGGCACGCACTACGCCCGATTCCTCGAAGTGGTGCGGATTCGGTTGAAGAACGAACCGCAGAGCCCGGCCGAGTCAGCCTGGCCGCGCATCCTCGACGCCCTGGCCAGGTTGGTTCCGTTGAAGGTTCGCGCCGCGCGGGAACGCCGCGTCGCGGCGGTCGCCACCGCCATGTTCGCGCTGCTGGCCGACCATGAGCGACGGGTGGAGTCCGGTGAGGGTCCCAGGGGGCAGGAGCGGAGCGACTCGGGGGATGGGGGTCCCAGGGGGCAGGAGCGGAGCGACTCGGGGGATGGGGGTCCCAGGGGGCAGGAGCGGAGCGACTCGGGGGATGGAGATGGCACGGACAGCCTCGATGAGATCGTGACGATGCTGGCCGCAATGCTGACCGCCTCGGTGGGCACGCTGACCTCGCATCGTTGACGGTGTGGCCATTCGCCGGCACTCGATCGGGTATGCGGTAAACACTGTGACGACGAATCGACACGCTGGGGAGGGGGAGCGGTCCGTGATGGTCGTGGTGGGGCTGGCCCTGGTGGGTCTGGCCGCGCTGTTGGTGGCGGTTCTGACCGACAGCACGTTTGTCTCGCTTGCAGTGGTCGCCCTGGCGGGCGTGGGGATCGTGCTGCTGCTGCGGGACTGGCGGATCGAGCAGCGCCAGCTGTCGGCCCAGGACACGACACCGGATGACGACGAGGACTCCGCAGACGCCGAACCGGTGGACGCCGCGATCACCCCGGAGATGTTCACCCCGGATATTTCCGCCGACGGGAGCGGGCCGTCCTCCGACGCCCGCGCGGACTGACCTCGTCGCCTAGCCGGTGCGCGAGTAGGCTCGCGAAGGTGGCGCATGAGCTCGAAGCTATCGCCGCCGAGGCGCGGTCGTGAGCAACCTGGAATCTGCGCCGGCGGAATTCGCCTGCACCTCAACGGACTTTGACGGCGTGGAGGTGTTGGCGCCGCGAGACGTCCCACTCGGCGGACCGCGGGCCCTGTCGGTGCGCCGAACGTTGCCGCAGCGTCAGCGCTCGTTGATCGGCGCCTGGTGCTTCGCCGACCACTACGGTCCGCAGGATGTCCGCAAATCCGCCGGCATGGACGTTCCGCCGCATCCGCACACCGGATTGCAGACCGTCAGCTGGCTCTTCCGGGGCGAGATCGAACACCGCGACAGTGCCGGCGTGCACCAGCTCGTCCGGCCGGGCGAGCTGAATCTGATGACAGCCGGTGCCGGGATCTGCCATTCGGAAGTCTCGACGCCGGCGACCACAGTCCTGCACGGTGTGCAGCTGTGGGTGGCGCTGCCAGATGCCGACCGCAACACCGCGCGGGATTTCGATCACCATGTGCCCGAGCCCATTTCGCGTGGTGGCGCCACGATCCGGGTGTTCCTCGGTGAGCTGGTCGGCCAGCGCTCGCCGGTGCACACCTTCAGCCCGCTGCTGGGCGCCGAGGTCGACCTGGCCGCGGGGTCCACCGTGGAACTCGACGTCCATCCCGGCTTCGAGCATGGCGTGCTGCTGGACCTCGGACGTCTCGAAGTGGCTGGTCGACGGCTCGAGCCCGGCGAGTTGGCCTATCTGGGGCCAGGGTCGGCCACGCTGCGATTGCACAACCCGGCCGGTCTCACGGCCCGGCTGCTACTGCTCGGCGGCGCTCCGTTCCCCGAGGAACTGTTGATGTGGTGGAACTTCGTCGGGCGCACGCACGACGAGATCACCGAGTACCGCCGGCTGTGGCAGGACGGCGACGCTCGGTTCGGCGCCGTCAGTGGGTACTCGGGTTCGGTGACTCGGTTGCCGGCGCCGACGCTGCCGGCGACCCGACTGCGGCCCCGCCGC
>NZ_SRLQ01000020.1 GCF_004745805.1 Mycolicibacterium sp. CH28
GCCGCACCGGCGGGTAGAGCGGAACGGGGATGGCGCCCGCGGCCAGCACCCCGAACAAGCAGGCGACAAAGTCCGGGCCGGTCGGCAGGACCAGGGCGACGCGGTCCCCGGTGGCCACGCCGGCGTTCCGCAGCCCGGCTGCGAATGCGTGTGCGCGGGTGCGGATGTCGGCCATCGAGACCGGGTGGTCCTGCTCGTCACGGCCGACGAAGATCAGGCTCTGACCGCTGCGGGCGGCGGCGTCGAGCATCTCGATGAGGGTCTCGAATGCCGGCCGGATCGCCGGGGCGCCTTTCATATTCGCTCCTGGATGCGGCGCAGGGCGAGCGCGGCCAGATCGCCGACGGTGCGGAGGTCATCGCTGTCCCCGGCGTCGAGCTCGACGTCGTGGCGAGCTTCGATCCGAAACACCAGCGACAGCACCTGCGCCGAATCCATCCCGGCATCGGACAGCAGCGATTCGGCCGTGAGACCGGCCACGCCGGTTTCGGCTTCGATAAGACCGATGATCTCCTCAGTCACCGCGGCCAGCGTCGCCGGCTGCCCGTCCGGCGATGTCATGGACGTCCGCCCCACCGGATGGCGACCGCAGCAGCGAAGTCTCCGGCGTGCGCGAAGCCGGCCATCATCGCGATATCGCCGGGTTTGAGCTGACCGTCGTTGATCGCCGCGTCGAGGTTGACCGGGATGCCGACCGCGAACAGGTTGCCGCATTCCTGAAATGTGTCGCGGTGACGGGCCGGATCGAGTCGCAGTGCCTCGTCCCAGTTGCGCAGCAGCAACCGGTTCGGCTGGTTGGTGACCAGCAGGTCGAGGTCGGCGGGCTGGACCCCGATACGGTCGCACACGGCGCGCACCACCGCGGGGACCTGCCGGTTGCCGCGGGCCAGCACCTTGATGATCTTGCCCTCGTTGAACCCCACGTAGCCCTGCCCCGGCCCCGCCTCCCACCACCGCCGCGGGGGATCAGCGGCCAGGGTCATGTCGGTGGCGTGTTGCCCGAAGTAGCGGCATTCGATATCGAGGACCGGTGCGGCGTCCGACACCCTCACCAGGCCGACGGCAGCGCCGTCGCCGGGAACGGACGCCTGGGCCAGTTTGCGCACCTGATCCTGTTCGAAAATCTTGCCGGCGGCGTTCTGCGCGACCGCGATCAATGCGGTGCGTCCGCCGTTGCCGGCCAGCAGCCGGCCAGCCAGCTTGAGCATCAGCACGAACGCCGCGCATCCGCCGTTGTGGACGTCGACGATCCATTCCGGGTTGATGCCCAGGCGCTGGGCGACTTCTCCCCCGGCGCCGAGGATCGGTAGGTCGGGCAGCTGGGAATGGGTGAGCAGCACGTCGACGTCGTCGAGCACCCCGGACCCGTGCCGGGCGACCAGGGCCGCGACGGCCTGCTCGATCATGTCGACGTTGGATTCGCCGTCGGCGGCGTGATGGCGGTAGTCGGGGGGCCGGAACATCGGGTTGTCGCGCAGATCGTCGCTGCCGCTGAATTCGGTGTACCACTGTGCTGGAACGCGGTTTTCGGGCAGGTAGGTGGCGACGTCGATCAAGCTGATCGCGGGGCTCATGAGGCGCGCATCCAGTCCGGGGTGATCGGCAGCCCGTTGCGGTGGCGGTATTCGGCAATTGTCTTGAGATTCTTCAGTTCCAGCAGATGGCCCGCGCCGAACATGTCCCAGAAGTCGCCGACCCACACCGGGCGTTGCGGCGGGGCGGTTTCGGGGTAGGGGTTGTTCTCGTAGAAGGGGTGGTGGCAGTTGGTCCACAGCACCACCGAGCCGGGCTTGTCGAATACCAACTGCGCGTCGACAACTCGCATCAGATAGATCATCCACAAGTGGCGGCCCTGGTCCCAGGCGCAGTGGTAGTCGACGGTGCGGGCTTCGCGGTTGGCGACGGTGCGCACGTAGATCTCGGTTTCACTGCCGAGCCGGTCATCGGCCAGCCACAGCCCCGGTTCGTCGGTCTCGGTGAATCCCCGCAGACTGTAGGTCCACTCCTCCAGCGAGCGGGAGTCGGCCAGGTATTCGAAGAGTTCGTCGGGCGGGCAGTCGACGTAGTCGTTGACGGTGCAGTAGTCGCCGAACACCTCGTCGTGGGGGTAGACCGCGTGGATCATCTCCATCAGGACCGGGGTGGCCGTCTCCCGGGGTGATGTCTCGATGCGCATCAGTCCGGGAAGTGGATCGGTGCTGCCGCGGTGGGCGGCGATGTCCTCGAGCGCGGGCAATGTCATCGAGCATCCCTCGGTGTTGGTGGTTCGTTCAGAAACGCTGTGAAGGGCGGTATTTCGTCGGGCGAGCATTCGACGGAGACCACCGAGGGCCCGTTGACGTCCAGCGCGGCGGTGATGGCCGGGCCCAGCTGGCCGATATCGGTGACGTCGATTGCCGGCAGGGTGGGCAACATGGCGGCCAGCCCGGCCCCGAGTCTGCTGGGCCCGAACCTGTTGTAGCTGTACCGGTCGCCGTAGAACAGCTGCTCCCGGGTGACGCACATCGCGTGCGCGTGGTTGTCGAACAGCACGAATGTGATGGGTAGCCGATAGTGCAGGGCGGTGTGAATCTCCATGCCGTGCATGAAGAATGCTCCGTCGCCGGCGATCACGACAGTGCGGTGCTGCGCCGCGCCGCGGGCGAAGGCCATCCCGATACCGGCGCCGAAGCTGTGCCCCATGCCACCCATGCCGAGGGCGACCAGGAAGCGGCCGTCCCGGCGAGCGGGCAGCCAATGGATCGCCGCGGCGCCGATATTGCCGGCGTCGACGACGATGTCAGTGTTGGGTGGCAGCAGCGCGTCCAGGGTGAGCATGGCGTCGCGGTACGGCACGCCCGGCCCGTCGGAGGGCGGGGGTGCCAGCTCGCCGGGAGGCGGGGTCGGCGACCGGGGGCCGGCGCTGGTGGTCAAGGCGGCGATCAGCTGGGTCAGCGAGACGCGCAGATCGTGGCTGTCGACGTGGGTGGCCGGCAGGTAGGGCTCGGCTGAGCCGATCGAGGCGATCGGTACCGAGGCCAACGCGTCGTCCAGGCCGGCGCGCGCCATCAGCGGCAGCCGGGTTCCCACCAGCAGGCAAGCGGCGCTGTCGGCGATCGCGGCGCGCACCGCCGGGTGGCCCATCACCCCGGCCACGCCGAGCGGCTCGGTGGTGACGTCCTTCGCCTCGGGCACCGTCGCCACCGTCGCCGGCAGGAGCGCCGCCAGTGTCGCCAGCTCAGCGCGGGCGTCGTCGCGGGCAACCTGGTCGCCGGCGATGATGACCACCGGACCGTCGGCATTGTGCAGCAGCTCGATGACGGCGGCGGGATCAGCCGGGGCGGGCCGTGGCGTCTCGGCGTCAAGGTAGTCCACGCCCACCGTGGCTTGCTGAATGTCCTTGGGCAGCAGCAAAACCGCCGGGCCGCCTTTGGTGGTTGCGGCTGCCAGTGCCCGGGGCAGCGCAGTCACGATGTCATCGGCGTCAAGCACCCGCTCACAGAACACGGACACCGCCGAAAACAGCGCGGTGGCGTCGAGGCTGCCGCCACGACCGCTGGTGTCCTGAAAGGACCCGCGTCCGTCTGAGGCCGTCCGCGCCTGCCCGATGAGGGCTAACACCGGCACCCGGCTGGCAAAGGACTCCCCCAGACCAGGGATGGTGTTGAGGGCTCCCCCGCCGGAGGTCGCGACGACGACGCCGGTACCGGCTCCGACCCGGCTGTAGGCGTCGGCCATGGCGGTTGCCGAGAACTCGTGTTTGGCCACCACCGCGGTGATATCCGGGCAGGAATGCGCGGCGTCGTAGAGGTCCTCGATATTGGCCCCACCGACGCCGAAGACATGACCGGTGCCCTGGTGGGCGAGATGTTCGACGATGTAGTCGACTACCCGTGGACGTACCAAGTAACTGCGCCTGCCATGACCCCCACCTAGTCTGTCTAACTTGATCGAACCCTAATGCAGTCCGACGCGGTTTCGAGGGGGTTTGGGGATCTGGCGGTATCGGCTTTGTCGGCGCGACCCGCCACACTGATGACGTGGCGCATGAGCTGATCGAAGAGTTCGCGGACTGGCTCCACGAGCTCGCAATGCCTGACGCGGCCGGATTCGCCGACTATGCCGAGATGTTCCTGGACTGGCGCGCCGGTGCGCCGGTAGCGAGCCTTGACGAGGATGCCGTCCGCGCGTTCCTGCTCGACTGGTGCCCACGTCACCTGAGCCTGCCCGCCGACCAGTCGTCGAGAGTCTGCGAGGCAGTGGGGGAATTCGTCTACTTCTTAGGCCGCGCGGGACGCCTACGCGGCGGCGCCGAGCGGGCCCGACGACTTCAGCAGACAGCGGTTGGCCTGGCGACCGCCATGCGCACCAAAATGGCTGACCCGAGCAATTACGGCATGAGTAAGTCGCTGTTCGCCGGCATCGAGGGCGCGGAATCCATGTCGCTGGAGGAGCTGCAAGCAGCGGTGCAGCAGCGTATCGACGAGCACAACGCATTGCCGCTGGAACAGCGCCGCGCCGCGACCGACCCGTTTTTCGACACCCCACCGCCGATGCCCCAGCCGATCGAGTTGCCGTTCTTCTACGTCCCTCCGCCGGAAGCGGACGTGGCAGCGGCGGTCGCCGGGGCGGCGCTACCCGCCAAAGTGCAGGCACTGCGCGACTACCTCGGCGAAAGAGGTAAGGCGCTGACGGCCAAGGGCAATCTCAAGCTGGCAGATGGGCGCGCCTTGGTCGACATCCTCGACACCGGTGACGAAATCGACCCGAAGATCGGCGACACCACCTACAAGACGCATTCGACGGCCACCCTGCGGCAACTGATGTACCTGATCGCGGTCGCGAAGGAATCCGGCGCGGTGCGCTGTGTCGACAACCGACTCGTCCCGGTCAAGGCGTGGTCACGAAAGTCGCCTACCGAGAAGGCCGTCGCACTGTTTCACACCGTGATCGAGTTCGGCGTGCTGTCGATGACGAGTCGGCGAGTGTCGCGCTACACCGACGTGTGCGACGTGCTCGATGACGTTGTGGTGCATTGGCTCGCCGGGTTGCTGGCTCCGGGAGCGCGAGCGCCCTTCGATGATGTCACCGAACTGAACGAACGCATCGTGCTCGACCAGCTCGGGTCTGATGAGGCTGACTACTACGTATCCGCCGGGATGATCGCCGAGGAACTGAGCCGGATCGTGGAAATGCTGGATATGGCCGGCGCCATCGAGTGGACCGGTCGGGAGGAGTCGCTCACCCGGTGGGGCCGGCGAGTGTGGCGCGGCGGCACGATCGTCATGACCGCGTTCGGCCGACACACTCTGCCCGCTTATCTGCCGGGAGCTGGGATCGTGCTGCGCACCGCGCCCGACATAACTGACGTGGGCTTGGCCGAGTTGATAGAAGTGATGGCTGGTCAACCGCAGGAACAACATTCGGCGACGTTAGCCGCCTGGAAGCCAACCCTGTCGACTTCGGAACGGGTCGGGCTGGTCGCGACAATGGTCGCCGAGGCCGACGACGCCGGCACCCGACTGGACGGCCTGCACCTGTTGAAGTTGTTCGAGGCCGAGGCGGTTGAACCGTACATGCGGCAGCTTCTCGACACCGCCGCGGCCGGACATGCCGCGATGTGGTTGCTCGAGCACGATTTGGCCGACGCCGAATCTGTGGGTGGGTTCGTCACCCCAGCGGTCATGGTCGACATCCTTTCCCAGATGATCGACGACCCGGATTCGGTGTGTGAGCAGTTCCTCCGCAACCGTGACCCCCGCGAAATACTCGAGTTCTTGTGGCGGCATCCGGCCCCCGAGACTGCCGCGGTGCTCGACGTGCTGGGCCGGCACCTGCCCGACAGGGCGCTGGCCAAGCAGGCCCGCAAGGCGGCGATCAGGCACCGAAGCTGGCTGGCCAACGGTGGATTCGCGTGATTCAGCCGAGGCGCCATCACCTTCCCCACGACGGTCAGGTGGCTCAGCGCGCCGCGGTCGGGTCGAGGTAGAAGGCGTTGACACCCGAGGCCCATCGGAAGTCGACCTCTGCCACGACGACGTCGCCGTACGACCCGCCGACCACTTCGGCGGCTCCGGATCGCTGTTCATCGGACATCTGAATCTCCTATCGGTGTGGCGGGGTGGGCGGCTCGGACCTCACGGGGCCGGCGCCGTCGGATGGATCGCCTCTGCCGGGCCGCTAGGTCCGGGAGTCGGCGAGCGCTGAGGCGTGCGCCTCAAAACCCCGATAGCCGTTCGCGGCGACATCGCTCAGCAGCTCGACGTAGGGACCGACGCCGGCGAACCAGAGGACGGGGCTTGGCTCCGCTCCCGGAACGTTCGACCGCGTGAACCAGGAACTCACGTGCTGGCCGTCCTTCCACAGAATCGTCGGCTCCACCGCCTCGACGCAGGACCGTAGGTAGGCGTCGACTGCCTCGGTGGTGGCCTCCATCGTCTCGATCCCGTTGTCGCGCATATGCGCGATCGCGTTCTGAATCCACGAGTTCGTGTGCTCGAGCACCAGCGGTACGTTTCCGCCCGCCGCGAGTGGGCCCATCGGCATGAACATGTTGGGGAATTTCTCGACCGCAATGCCGAGGTACGACCTGGGGTGCGGGGACCATTGCTCCTGGATCGTCACGCCACCACGACCACGGACGTCCATGGCCGCCAGGGCTCCGCTGACCGCCTCGAACCCGAGTGCGAAAATGATGATGTCGAACCCGAATTCCTGGCCGTCGGCGAGCCGCAGACCGCCAGGGGTGAGAGTCGCGATCGGGTTGTCCTTTACCGAAACCAGGTCGACGTTGTCGCGGTTGAAGGACTCGTAGTAATAGTGGCCAGCCGGCGGACGCTTGACCCCTAGCCGATGATCGTTGGGGCACAACAGATCAGCCGTCGCGGGATCGTCCACCATCGCTCTGATCTTCTGGTGCAGGTACTCCTGGGTGACTCGGGCAGCCTCCTCGTTGACAAACGAATCGCCAAAGCCCTCGAAGACGAAGTGGAACGCGCCGCTCTCCCAGGCGCGGTCGAGAAGTTCACGAATCTCGTCCTGGTTCTTCACGTCATCGAACGTCGTCGTACTGGCGGTGAGCGGGAAGCCCCAGGTCTGCTGCGTGCACAGTTCGAAGAACCTGTCCCGGCTGCTGCGCAGCGCCTTGCTCCAATAGGCATCGATGGTCGAGTTCCGTGCGGGCAGAACGTAGTTCGGTGATCGCTGAAAGACGGTGAGGTGCGACGCGGAGTGCGCAATGGTGGGCACGAGCTGGACGCCGGTGGCGCCCGTCCCGATCACGGCCACCCGTTTGCCCTCGAAGTTCACCTCGTGGTCGGGCCACTTCGACGCCTGGTACCACTCGCCCTCGAACTGATCCAGGCCGCCGAAAGGCAAGTCGAGCAGTTGCGACAAGATGCCGACCGCCGGGATGAAGTACTTTGCCGTGTACTCAACCCCCGCATCGGTTGTCAACCGCCACAGGTTCTCCTGCTCGTCCCACACCGCCGAGTCCACCGTGGTCTCGAACTCGATGCTGCGCCGCATGTCGTGCTTGTCGGCCACCGAGTTGAGGTAGCGGAGCATCTCCTCCTGTGAGGGGTAGCGTTCGGACCACGCCCATTCGCTGTAGAGCTCCTCGTCGAAGTACATGCAGTAGGCCCAGCCCTCGGTGTCGGTCCGCGCGCCCGGGTACCTGTTCCAGAACCAGGTGCCGCCGACATCCGACGCCCTCTCGAAGACCTTCACATCCAAGCCGAGCACGTCCCTCAGCCCGTGAATGGCGCGGAGCCCGCCGAATCCGGCTCCGATGATGATGGCGTCGTAGTCGGTCTGACCCGAAAAGTCCGCCGTCTGGGTCGAGCGCATGGGCTGTCCTCCAATGATGTGCTGGTTGTTCGTTTGGGCCCGGTGAGTGATCCGCCTCACTCGCCCTCGTCGAACAGTAGGACTGCATCGTCGGTCGCACGTGTTCCATTTCGATCCAACTTTGCGCGGCGACATCGGTTCACCGGCGAAGTGCCCGAGTGACGCCGGTGCGCGACGGTCAGTTAAGCACCGCTCCGACCAACCCGTAGGTTCGCATCTTGCGGTACAAGCGAGATCTGGAGATCTCCAGCACATTTGACGCTTGCGCCTTGTTGCCGTCGCACGCCCGCAGAGCGCTCAGTATGGCGTCGGCCTCCGCCTGTTCCAGGGGCGTCAGGCGCCGTCGCGTGGCAAGCCGCCGAACCTCGGCAGGGAGGGCGTCGAGATCGATATTGCCCACACACCCCGCTGCCGCCCGGGTCACCACGCCGCGGAGCTCACGGACATTGCCCGGCCACGGATAGCGCTGCAGTACCTGCATGGCTTCGGGGGTGAACCGGCGGATGTTGCCGTGCGAGTCGCTCGCGAACTGCCTCGCCAGCGGTGCGATGTCGTCGCGCCGGTATCGCAGACCCGGAATCCGGATTCGTATGAACTCATCGGCGAGAAGGTCTTTCGCAGGTTCGTCGGTGAACACCGTCATGGTCGCGACGAGCCGTTCTGGATGTTCGGCTCGGCGGATGAGTGTTCGCAGCCGGTCGGCATCGCAGTCCGAAAGCAGTTCGATGTGGATCAGGGCTGTCGGCGCCTCGATCTCCGCACCGGCGAGCAGGGTGGCGACCTCGTCGCGGTCCGAACAGCGCACAGTGACCACCTCGCAGCCGGGGAAGCGATCTGCCATCAACATTCGCGCCGCATGTTCTTTGCCCACGCCGGGTTCGCCCACGATCACCGCGGGCGTGTCGGACACCGCAGCAGTCGCCAAATGCGACTGGATGACCGCCGCTTCACGGCTCGTGCCGATCGACGTCGTCGACCTCTCGGGGGTCGCGTAGTGCGTGCCGCGCGAGACGGCCCGACCCACCCGCTTCACGTCGACGGACCCGAAATCCATCAGGACGCCGACTGTCTCGTCACCGTAGCGAACCGGCGTGCAACGCACGTCGACAGGTTCGGGATCGTCACCGATGAACGTCTGCACGGTCGCCGCACTACCGTCTCTGGTCTGGTCGTGCACCCGCTCCCACAACATCGCCTGGTCGAGCAGCGGCAAGAGCCGGGCGCCGGGATCGTTGGCGATCATCAGCGACCGACTGAGGCCGATCGCCGTCCGACGTGTCATCCCGCCGAGCTTCTTGATGGCATCCAGGACCAACCTGTCGGCGACCGTTGCCTGATCGAGCAGGAGTTGCTCGATGCGAAGAGCGGCGTCGCGCACCACGGGCAGCAACGCGGAGACGTCCGAGGCGAGGATCGGTGTGTCGCGACGTCTCGCCACCGCAATGGAGCCGATGACGCGGCGCGCGATGGGGTCGCGGGTGGGTGCCGCAACGCACCCGATGCACTCGAAACCCTCCTGATAGTGGTCGCGGCCGGCGACCAGGGTCGGTTTGCCTTCCTGCACAGCGATACCGACCGCGTTCGTCCCGATGTGCGTCTCGTTGGCGCTGGCTCCGGGATCGGCGCCGACGTCATCGAACATCGACGCAGCCGACGGCTCGGTCGGCAGGACCTGGATGAGCCGGCCGTCGGCGTCGCTGAGGACGATCAACGATGCGACGTCGTCGACAGCGTCCTTGAGGGAGGACAAGACGGGGCCCACGCTCTGGAGGAACGTCGGATCGAGCTGAGGGTGGGTCGGCACGCTCCCGAGGCGTCCCAACGACGGGTCGACGCCGTCCAGCGACGATCGGCGACGCGACCTTTCGATCTGAGATCGCATCGTTTGCAGTCCCCTAGACGAACAGTCGTCCGTCGGGTCTGATTCGTCGGTCCGAGCGGTCAAGCGCAGTCCTCCTCCACGTCCCCAGGAGGGCGCAGTGTGATCTGCGCCGCATTCAATATAGCAACGGCGTGTCTCAAAAGGTAGGTGTGTCGGACAGGCGAGAGGCGAGCGCCCGAACAGAACGTAGCGAAATGGAACATCCGAGGATCGACGCGATCGAACACACTCGACCGACGAGACCACGGCGGTCGCGACGCCGGCACGGTCTCGATCCGAGATCGCAGCATTGGCAGGGAGGGTCTTCGATGCCGTTCGCCAACGTCAACGACCACACACTGTATTTCGAGGACAACGGGGCGGCGAACCTGCCAACAGTGCTCTTCAGCCACGGATTCGTTCTCGACCACACCATGTGGGAGCCAATGGTGACAGCGCTGTCACACCGGTACCGGTGCATCGTGTGGGACTCTCGCGGCCACGGCATGAGCGACTGCCGCGGGCCGTTCGACTTCTGGGATCTCGCGCGCGACGCCCTCGCCCTGCTCGACACCCTCGGCATCGAGCACGCGGTGCACGTCGGCATGTCGCAGGGCGGTTTCGCGGGACTGCGCGCCGCACTCCTGGACCCCGACCGCGTCGCGGGGGTGATCAACATCGACTCGGCAGTCCAGGTGTTCTCGGCCGACGAGATGGCGCAATACGGACAGATGGCCGCGGCATGGACGACAGTTGGGCCCGTCGGCGATATCGCGGAGGCCATGCGCGGCATCCAGTTCGGCCCCCATTTCGACTGGACTCCCTGGCTGGGCAAGTGGCAATCGAAACCCCCGAGCGAGTGGAAGCACTCATGGCAGTCGCAGATCGACCGCGATGACATCAGCAGCCGCCTCGACGAGCTCACGATGCCGATCGGATTCATCCACGGCGATGCCGATCCCGCCATCCCGATCGCCTACTCACATCAGACCAGCGCAGCGATCCCAAACAGCCTGGGCGTCATCGCGATCGCCGGCGGGGCCCACGGCGCGGTTCTCACCCACCCGACCGAGGTCACGGCGGCGCTGTGCGACCAGCTCGCGAAGATCACCTCCGGCGATCGACCACCTGTCGTGCGAGACGGTGTCCGCACGACCCGAAACGAAGGACAGCATGCACAGCGATAGCGACTGGTTCACATCCTGCGACGACCCGGTGTCGGCGCGACTCGCCGTCGACGAGCTGGTGGCCCGATACGTCGACCACTGCGACACCCACAACTGGTCGGGCGTGGTCGCGCTGTTCGAACACGATGGGATCTTCGACACCGGCGACATCTACAACCGCGTGTTGAGAGGTCCCGACGAGCTGCGCAACTTCTACGAAACGACGGTCGTGCCGCTCGCGCACCACGCGACGAGCTGCTACCTCACCGGCATCAGCTCCGAGCGCATCACCGCGCGCATGAAGATGCTCACGCTCTTCCCCGGCTCAGCGTTCTCCGTCGACTACGACTGGACCGTCACCCGCGCTCAGGGCCCGTGGCGGATAGCCCACCAGAAGATCTCGCTGGTCGCCAAGGTCCGACTGGGCGCCACCGCGTCGCCCGAGATCCCCTCGCCCATAACGGCGCAGCGATGACGAGGAGCGGACACCCCTACGGTCCATCGAGGATCGCCACGCTCGACGGGATCGCCGACGTGCTGGCAGCCACGGTCCCAGACACCCTGCGAGCCGCGGCGCAGACCGACGCCGCGTTGTACATCGTCGGCGACCGGGAGTACTCGATGAGCGAGATCCTCGATGGCGTCGAGGCCCGAGCGCGCGGACTCGTGCAGGCCGGCTTCGCCCCCGGGGAGCGGCTGGGCGTCTGGTTACCCAACGGGATCGACTGCGTCCTGTGGACATACGCCGCCATCGTCGCCGGCGGATCGGCGGTCATGATCCCGTCCCGCGCCCCGGCGACCGAGGCCGGCCGGGTGAGCCGGGTCGCCGGGGCGCGTTGGGTTATCGGACCCGCGGATCTCGCCGACACGTCGATATCGGAGCAGACGGCACAGCGCCGGTTCCTCGGTGGCAGCACCTCGGTGGCGCTGCCTGAGCGTGCCCCCGGTGACGAGGCAGTGTGCTTCACGACCTCCGGGTCGACCGGCGTCGCCAAACTGTGCGCGCTGAGCGATCGTTCATGGGCTGTCCAGGTCATCAACGCCCAAGCCGCGTCCGGCGGATCGGTCGACGAGACGATGTTGGCGATGCTGCCGATGTGCCACTCGGCCTTTCTCCCGAATGTCCACGCCAACCTGGTGCAGGGGCGTCGCGTCGTGCAGGTTCCGAAGTTCGACGCACGCGAGGTCTTGCGAATCGCTGCCGAGGAGCGCACCCGGTATGTGAGCGGGTCACCGACCATGTTCGGTCTCATGCTCCGCCGGGGCGACTGGCCGAACACCGCTCTGCGCTTTCGCCGGATCAGTTACGGCTCGGCGGCCATGCCCGCGCACTGGGCCGACGAACTCTCCGGCACCTTCGGTTGCGAGGTGGTGCACGGCTACGGGCTGACCGAAGCCAGCGGGTGGGTCTCGATCGAGCAGCCGGCCGACCGTCGGGACGGCTCGGTGGGTTCGTTGATGCCCGGGCACACCGACCTCGTCACCGTCGACGTCGACGGACGCCGCTGCGCCCCAGGCGAAGAAGGTGAGATCTGCGTGCGCGGCCCCGGCCAGATGCTCGCCTACCTCGGGCTTCCCGAGGAGACGCAGGAAACCCTGCGTGGCGGCTTTGTCCACACTGGCGATCTGGGACGACTCGACGATTCCGGGCACCTGTGGATCACCGGCCGAATCAAGGACCAGATAAACCGGGGCGGCCTGAAAATCGGTGCACGAGAGGTGGAATCGGTGATCGAGTCCCTCACGGGGGTTACGGGGGTCGCCGTCGTCGCCGTGCCCGACGACGTGCTCGGCGAACGCGTGGCGGCGATGGTCGAGACCGCCGCACACACTCCGTCCGACATCCGGACCCACATTGCCCACGCACTCGCCGATTACAAAGTGCCCGACCTGGTGGTCGTCGTCGGCGAACTCCCACGCAACCACATGGGTAAGCCCAACAAAGCAGACATCCGCCGGGACATGGTCCGCACGGCTCGCACAGGAAAGTAGGCGTCACATGGGGAAATTGGACGACAAGGTCGCATTCATCACAGGAGCGGCCCGCGGACAGGGGCGCAGTCACGCCGTCCGGTTCGCCGAGGAAGGCGCGGACATCATCGCGGTGGACATCTGTGCGCCCGTACCGAGCGTGCCCTACGACCTTGCGACCCCCGAGGACATGGACGCCACCGTCAAGGCGGTCGAAGCGACGGGACGCCGCATCGTTGCCCGGGAGGCCGACGTGCGGTCCGTGCCGGAACTGACCGCTGCAGTCAACGACGGCCTCGAGGCTTTCGGGCGTCTGGACATCGTCGTCGCGAACGCGGGTATCAACACCCCGGCGCCCACGTTCGAGATGGACGAGTCGGTGTGGACCGAGATGATTGACATCAACCTGACCGGGGTGTGGAAGACACTCAAGGTCTCGGTGCCCCACCTCGTCGCTGGCGGTCGCGGCGGTTCGGTGATCCTGGTCAGCTCGCTGGCCGCGCTGAAACCGTATGCCAACACAGCGCATTACAGTGCCGCCAAGGGCGGTTTGGTCTCGCTCATGCGAGTTCTGGCCAAGGAACTCGCGCCCCAGGGCGTGCGCGTCAACACCGTTCACCCCAATACGGTTGGCACCGGGATGGTCTACAACACGGCCACCTACAAGCTCTTCCGACCGGAACTCGACGACCCGACCCTCGAGGACTTCGAGGTCGCCGCCCGGACGCTCAACGCCCTGGACGTCGCGACCCTCGACAGCAGTGACATCACCAACGCGGTCATGTTCCTGGCTTCCGACGACGGGCGGTTCGTGACCGGAACCACCCAGGTCATCGACGCCGGCGGGCTGCTCCTGTGAGCGCGCGCCGTTCGGGATCCGGAGGCATGCAGTGACGTCGACTCAGACATTGCGGCTCGAGACGTCCGATCACATCGCCACCATCACCCTGACACGTCCGGACCTCCAGACCTGCTGAACCGATCCGACGAACAACGCCGCGACCGCAGCGATCAGTGGAATCCGCCCTCGATATCCCGGGACTCAACGGTGAGGTGTCCGGGGCGGTGCGCATCGCACCGCTGCGCTGAGAATGCGCTGAGACTGGCAACGCACCTGTGATGACCATCCGGCCAGGTGATTCATCGACTACTGCCAGTACAACGGGGTCGGAAGGTACTCCCGCCGGCATCGGCCGGACCAACCACCCGTTGAGAGCTCACTGAGAGTTGTTGGCCGTTGATCCTCGCCCCCAGTAGCGTGCCGTGGGTGCACAGACCACCGTCGATCGTCGTGTCAAGTTCAAAGCCCCGCATCCGATGAGCTCCCACCTCAGCTACCTCGAAGCCATCGTCGTGGGCGCACTTCAGGGTGTCACGGAGCTGTTTCCGGTCTCCAGCCTCGGCCACTCGGTACTCCTACCCGCCCTCATCGGCGGCCGTTGGGCCGCTGACCTCAACGTCTCCGCACCGGAATCGCCGTACTTGGCGTTCATCGTCGGCCTTCATGTCGCGACCGCCGCAGCGCTCCTGGTGTTCTTTTGGCGGGACTGGGTTCGCATCGCCGCCGGATTCGCCACCTCGGTGCGGTACCGCCGAATCGAAACTCCGGCCGAGCGGCTCGCGTGGTTGATCGTGCTGGCGACGATCCCGGTGGGGCTGTCCGGTCTTGCACTCGAGCATCTGTTCCGCACGACGCTGGGCAAACCCGTTCCCGCCGCCGCGTTCTTGATCGTCAACGGCGCGTTGCTGTACGCCGGAGAACGCATGCGGCGCAGGGAACCCGTTCCGGAATCAGCGAGCAGCACGAGCTCGGCACCGTCGGAGAGGCCGGGGTCGATGGGCAATACCGTCGATGATCGGCTGGCCGAGCTATCCCTACCGCAGGGCGTGCTCATCGGCTGCGCGCAGATCCTGGCATTGCTTCCCGGTATCAGCCGCTCGGGCGCGACGATGGTCGCCGGGTTGTGGCGCGGACTCTCACACGAGGAAGCCGCACGGTTTTCCTTCCTGCTGGCCACCCCGATCATCCTGGCCGCCGGAATGCTCAAGATCCCGGACCTGTTCGGCCCGCTCGGAGCCGGCATACACGGCCAAGTACTGGTCGGCAGCCTGGCCTCGTTCGTCTCGGCCTACTTCGCGGTGCGGTTCTTGACCCGCTACTTCCAAACACGCACTCTCACACCGTTTGCCATCTACTGCGTACTCGCCGGTGCGGCAAGCCTCGCCTGGCTGACCCTGCGCTGATACCTGGCCATACTGGACATCGGAATCCAAGATGATGCAGAGACCGATCATCCACGTCGCCGCCGCCATAATCGTCGACGACGACGGCCGCACCCTCGTCGTCCGCAAACGCGGCACAACGGCGTTCATGCAGCCCGGCGGCAAGATCGATCCGTGCGAAACAGCGCTGGAGGCCCTGCGCCGCGAGCTCCTGGAAGAGCTTGCCGTCACTGTCTCACCCTCAGACGTGCGCGCGCTGGGCCAACACATCGCCGAAGCCGCCAACGAGCCCGGCCATGTGGTCAAAGCCGAGTTGTTCTCGGTGAGGTTGCGGGACCAACCGCGCCCGGCGGCCGAGATCGAGGAGATCGCGTGGATCGATCCCGCCAATCCGGCCGGCCTCGAACTGGCTCCGCTGACCGCGCACACGGTGCTCGGACTGTTGCAGCGGCCGTGACAGTGCAGCTCACCGCTCGGGTGGACAGGAGCCGACGGTATGGGCGACAATCTAAAGGTCGATGAACCGACCTTTAAGAGATCCACGGTGGCTCTCACACCCTGACTGAGGAGCCCACCATGGCGTCAACTGCAGAACGTGGATCACGATGATCTACCGCCAGCACCTTTCCGGCGTCACGTACACCTTCGACGGTCTGGTCGACGTGATGGCGAAGGCAACACCACTGCGCTCGGGTGATGAGTTGGCAGGCTGCGCGGCAGAGTCCGACGCACAGCGGGCAGCGGCAGCCTGGGTGCTGGCTGATCTACCGCTGGACATCTTCCTCAACGAGGCCATGGTCCCCTACGAGACCGACGAAGTCACCCGGCTGATCATCGACAGCCATGACCGGCAAGCTTTTTCGGCCATCTCGCACCTGACTGTCGGAGGTTTCCGAGACTGGCTGCTGGACAGCGCCTCTCACACCGACGGCGCGTCACGGATAGCCGCGATCGGACCCGGCATCACACCGGAGATGGCGGCGGCGGTCAGCAAGATCATGCGCAACCAGGACCTGATCGCGGTGGCGGCGGCAATGGAGGTCACCGCCGCGTTCCGCACGACCGTCGGCGAGCGCGGCACACTGGCGACTCGCCTGCAACCCAACCATCCCACCGACGATCCGCGAGGTGTGGCCGCAGCCGTGCTCGACGGGTTGCTGCTGGGTTGTGGGGACGCCGTCATCGGGATCAACCCGGCGACCGACTCGCCGCACGCCACCTCGGATCTGCTTCATCTGCTGGATTCGATCCGAGCCAGGTTCGACATCCCCACCCAGTCCTGCGTGTTGTCGCACATCACCACGACCATCGGCTTGATCGAGCAGGGCGCTCCCGTCGATCTGGTGTTCCAGTCGATCGCCGGGACCGAAGGGGCCAACTCCGCCTTCGGGGTGACCATCGATCTGTTGCGCGAGGGCAACGCCGCCGCGCGCTCGTTGAACCGTGGCACCGTCGGTGACAACGTGATGTACCTCGAAACGGGCCAGGGATCGGCGCTGAGCTCCGGTGCGCATTTGGGCACCGATGGAAAGCCGGTAGACCAGCAGACTTTGGAGGTTCGCGCCTACGCGGTTGCGCGTGACCTCCAACCGCTGCTGGTCAACACGGTCGTCGGTTTCATCGGCCCGGAGTACCTCTACGACGGGCGGCAGATCATCCGGGCGGGTCTCGAGGATCACTTCTGCGGCAAACTGCTGGGCCTGCCGATGGGTGTCGACGTCTGCTATACCAATCACGCCGAGGCCGACCAGAACGACATGGACAACCTGCTGACCTTGCTGGCGGCTGCCGGGGTCGCCTTCGTCATCACGGTTCCCGGCGCCGATGACGTGATGCTCGGCTATCAGAGCCTGTCCTTCCATGACGTCCTGCTGACTCGTCAAACCCTGGGCCTGCGGCCCGCTCCCGAGTTCGAGACGTGGCTGCACACCATCGGCATGGTCGACGAACTGGGCCGGCTCACCCCGTTCGACGTGACGAGTTCACCACTGCGGGAACTGACGTCAGCGCAGACCCGATGACGACCGACGACATCGCCCGCCAGCAATTCTGGGACACCTTGCGGCAGAGCACCCAGGCGCGAATCGGCTTGGGACGCTCCGGGAATGCCCTTCCGACCCGCGAAGTGCTCGAGCTGTCCGCCGCCCACGCCGCCGCCCGCGACGCGGTGCACATTCCGTTGGACACCGAACGCCTGGCCGCCGCGATCGGTGAGATCGGCATCGGCCAGCCGGCGATGGTCACCAGCCGAGCGTCGTCGCGGGGCGAATACCTGCGCAGGCCCGACCTCGGCCGGTTGCCCGCCGACCTCTCCTCAGTTCCGAACACTCCGGCGGACATCGGATTCGTGCTTGCCGACGGCCTGTCGCCGACCGCACTGATGCATCACGCGACCGCGCTGCTGCGCGAACTGGTCGCCGAACTCGGCGAGAGCTACACCCTTGCCGCGCCGGTGATTGCGACCCAGGCGCGGGTCGCGCTCGGGGACCACATTGCCGCGCGCGGACAGTACACGACCCTGTTGGTGATCATCGGCGAGCGGCCCGGCCTTTCCGTCGCCGACAGCCTGGGCATCTACCTCACCCACCGACCGCAGCCCGGATGCAGTGATGCCGAGCGCAATTGCATCTCGAACATTCATCCGCCCGACGGTCTGGGGTATCGGGAAGCCGCCCGCATTGCGGCCGGCCTCGTCTCCGGAGCACGCCAGCTGGGCCGTTCGGGTGTCGAGCTCAAGGACACCTCGCGTGGCGTTGCGATTGACGCCGGTGGGCGTGGCGAGCTGGGTTAGGTTCCGCCCCGCGCATCCCTCACAAACGGTCGAATATCGAGTTGACGATGTCGTCGCCGATGCCGATACCGGCGCCGGTGACCATCGCCTGGCCGAACCGCCCACTGAGGAACCGCTGCAGCGTGCCGCCACCGGCCCCGGGCTGCTGATACTGCGGCGGCTGCTGGTACTGCGGCGGCTGCTGGTACTGCGGCGGGGCCGGCGCGTACGCGGTGGGCGCGGAGTAAGCCGCTTGCGGTTGCACGGATGCGCCGTGGTCGTCGACGAGGCCGTGAATGGCCTGCAGCAGTTCAGTTGTGGTGGTCTGCTCGTCCCGGATTGCCAACGCGATCTCTTTCAGGTCGAGCCCCCACTCGCGGGCGTTCGGATCACCCCCGGCCGCCGCCGACGACAGCTTGTCGGCCAGCGCGCGGATCAATGACGCGGTTTGCTCCGCCTGTGATTGCAGAGCGGTGAACTGGCGGTCCACGGTTTCGGTGTTCATCTGCAGCGGTCCTCTCGTTCGACTCCCTTCCGACTTACTCGCCAAAACTGAAAGGTGACCGCAAGACAGCTGTGGGTCGACGAGACTGCGCCGCACGGCTGGTTCCGCGGAGAACAACTCCCCCATCCCGATCAGGTTGCGAGCCGTCAGGCGTCTGGACGGCATGCAGGCGGGCCGTCTGCCGGCCGAACTAGTCCGCAGACTTCACCAATGGCGTGAGCTCCTCGCCGACGAAGGTGACGAAGTCCTCGATGTCGGCGTCCACGGGTGGCTGTAAGACGAGGGTGTCGGCTCCCGCGTCGGTCCATCGCGCTAATCCACTCGCGATCTGCTCCGCGGTGCCGTAGACACCCACATCTGCGTTGTTCTCCAGGCCCCATCGGAGACGCTCGGCAGCCATCTGCGACGCCGACAGGTGTCCTGGTTCAGGACATAGCCGACAGATGTCTCGCATCATGCCTCGGGTCAGCGAAGTCCGCCTTCTCAACAATCACCCTGACGGGGTCTCAGCGGGCGGGTCTCGTTACCGCCTCGGTCGGCGAGGCCGATCGGAAGTCACCTCTCCGATTGGGTACTCGCCAAGCACGCGCCCAACGCGGCGATCAGACACCGTAGTTGGATGGCCGACGAGGATTCGGCCTATCACCTCTCGCGACCGTCCGGCCCTACTTTCTTTCTGCAGGACATACGCCCAGCGCGGCTACCCCGCTGGCAGGTCGTAGGGCGGCGCGCCGACGCCGGAGACCATGAGCTGCCCAGAGGGAATCCTCTCGACCAACCGCACTGGGGCGCAGTGGCTTCCGACGGTTAGCTGCGCCGGGGTACCCGCCACCACGTCGCCAGGTACACCGTATGCGAGACCCTGCCAGTGGTAGCGCCCGTCGATCGGATTGAGCTGACCGGCAAGGCGAACCCGTACCGGCCAGCGCACATCGGCAACGTCGAGTTCAGCAGCACCGTCGAAGACGCCGTTCTCATCAACTGCGGCCGTCATAGGAAGTTGCACCGCTTCCACATGCGCCGGCTGAGCGCGTTCATCAGCCCGATGTCGCCCAGGAACGCAGCCAGGGGTGCGAAACCGGCGCGGGTGATGTCATGGAAATTCGGGTTGGCGCGGGCTTGCCGTCGGGCTTGTCTGCCATCGAGTCCGGCGCGGCGGTAGACCGCCCGGTTGGTGAACAGGTAGCGGTAGAAAGGTCCACCGGCGCCGTGAATCGTGGCTAGCAGAAACCGGTTACGCCGCTTCATCATCGGCACCTCGCGGCGTGCGCCGTCGCGGGCGAACTGGATATGGCGTGCCTCCTCGGTGACGTGGATGCGCATGATGCGTCGCACGATGGGCTGCACGTCGGAATCGTCGAGGATCTGGCGCTGCAACGCGTCGAAAATCTCCTCGCCCACCAATGCGGCGATCCACAACACCTGCTTCTGGAACACCAGGGGTAGCGCGTTGATGATCATCCGCTGAAACCGCTTGGGCTGAAACGCAACTCCATCTACAGCCGCGATGGTGCGGCCGAACATGACCATATGGCGGGTCTCGTCGCCGAGCTCGGTCAAGGAGTAGTGGGCGGTTGCCGAGGTGACATCGGCGTGCATGAGACCACGCAATAGCGCCTGGTTCAGAATGTTCTCGAACCACACACCAGCCGAGAGCAGGTTGATGAATTCCTGACGCGACAACTCGATCTGCTGCGCACGGGCCATCTGCGCCCACAACGGGGTGCCGTAGAGCGACACCATCCGGGGCGGCAGGAAGAACGTGTCCGGCACGACGGGTGTCTCCCAGTCGATGTCGACGACGGGCGCGTAGGACTTTCTGGCCGAGCCCTTCAGCAGCCGGTCGGAGAATTCGTCCCGGCTGGGTACCGCCGTCTTGGTGCTTGAAGCCGTGGCCATGGGCTGCCTCCTGCTAGTCGCACGCGCCTGAGCGCCGTGAACTGAAGATACATTCTTCGTCTGTTTGTATCAATGCCCCAGTGTGGGCTTTAGACTGCACCGATGAAGTACAGCGGCCTGCTCGCCAAGGCGGTGCAGCGTTTCGGGTCGCCGACCGCCGAAGGCAATGCCCAGCGAATCCTCGATGCGGCGCTCAAGCAGTTCGAGCTGTTCGGTATCCGCCGCTCCACGGTCGAGGACATCACCCGGCGCTCAGGGTTGGCACGCGTCACGCTGTACCGGACCTTCGCGAACAAGGACGCCATTGTCGAGGCAGTGCTCTTGCGCGAACTCGAGCTTTTCCTGTCCGAGCTGGCCTCCGAAGCCGGCGGCTACCCCACGGCCGAAGACAAGCTGGTCGAGGGCTTCGTGTTCACGCTGACGACGATGCGCGAGCATGCGCTCCTGCAGCGACTGCTCGCCACCGAGCCCGAAACCGTCCTACCCTTCCTGACCATCGAAGGCGACGGTGTCATCCAGACGGCGTCGTCGTTCCTGGCCCATCAGTTGGCCGTGGAACTACCCGACGACAAGCGCACGCAGATCGAGCTGCTCGAAGTCGCCGAAGTGACGGTGCGGGTGATCGTCTCGTTCGTCCTCACGCCGTCGCAGAATGTCGCACTTGGCGACGACGACGCCGCACGGTCGTTTGCCCGCCGCTATCTGGTTCCGCCGCTGCTGGGGTTGACGGGATAGGCACTCGGCTAGGTGGGTGTTGCGGTGACTGCAATGGCCGCGCGGTCGGGCGTGGTGCTCAAGGGCACGTCACGCGGCGGGGCAACGATGTCTAGCGGTGAAACGGCAGTGATCGGAGGTGGCGGCATACTGCTGCTGATTATCGGAGCGATGGCGCTGGCATGAGTAGTGAATCGCGATGGATTTTTCCTTTGGAACCAACACCGTGTCGTCGTTGGCAGAGGCACTAGCGGAATGTGTTGGGGAAGTCGATTTTGTCCCACCGGAGCATTTGCCCCTCTGGCTGCCGGATCTCCGTGTGCCCCGTCTATGGGAAGCGACCATCCCTAGCGGAACTGTCACGCGAATGCTGCGGCGTCGAATTCGCAGCGAAGAACACTGGGACGCGTGCGAAGTCATCAATCTCTTCCGAGTATCGGGACCCATCCCCGAGCCTCTTGTGCATGAACAAATCGCTCGCACTTTACGCGACAGCGGCGCACAGGCGATCGAGAGTCACCGCATCGACGTCGCAGTGCGCTACAACGTCATCGCTGCCCAAGCCTCCGGGTTGCTTTCAACCAGAGACGGTGTTCTGCACAGCCAGTACACCGACTACGCCGTGAACGCCGCAGCGGGCGGCGCACTCATCGAGCAGATAATTCTTGTTGTGGGCGAAGCACTTCCGCTCCTGGAGGATGAGCTGGCAACTCTCACCACCGGGCTGCGGCGTGCGCTACTAGCCAGCATCGATCGAGCATCTCCAGCCGGTGCGCGATCTCCGATACCAACTAGTCACCCCAGCCTGGGAGAGCCATGAGCGTCGTCCGCGTCAACTTCCTTCCCGAGTTCTACTACGGTGACGACGCAGTGCTGCTAACCCTTGACGGCGACGGGCTCAAGACGTTCATGGCGGCCTTAGAACACGCAAGACGCAACCGCTCATCGCAGCTTCTCCACGACGGCGTCGCGCAGCAGTTCCACATCGAACCCGGTGCAGCAAGTATCGAGCTCAGTCCCGAGCGGGTGGTGTGGCGCCTCGACGAGGCCAAAGCGGCTGAGATTGCGGACGACCTCACTGCGCTGAGCACGCCACGTGCCGGTGGCAAGACAGCCGGCCATTTCTACATCGATATGACCACACCCGCGGACACTCTCGTCATATCCCGGGACGAGTACACCGACATCGTCTATCCGTGGGTGTCGCCACAGCAGGCGCATTGACAAGAACGGCCCTCGGAGAAATCTCCGGGGGCCGTTCTACCTAGTAGCGGGGACAGGATTCGAACCTGCGCCCTCTGGGTTATGAGCTGTCGTCTCATTAGTTTGCTAGGTCCGTTAAGTCTCATTCATGCAGGTAAATGGCTATTGACATTCCCCGGCTTTTCAGGGCGGCTCATTGACGTCGACCCGTTTCGGAGGGTTTTGTTCCCACATTTGTTCCCAAATCGGAAGTCTTTGCGTTTGCGCGTTAGCTGGGAAGCGGCAGCGAGGTGGTGCGATGCCGGCAAACACAGCTGGCTGTTTGCTGCGGATACGCCGCGCGAGATTATCGCTAGCCGCAGTCTGTTTCAGATCCCAATCTAGTCGGTCCCCGGCGGGTGGAACCTAGCCGAAGTGGGGCAAAGCCGCCGAAACCGATCTCTCGTTGTCAAGCTTTGTCCGCCCCCGTAGATAGGCTTCTTAGAATGGAAGGAAATGACGGCGGTCTCCATCGGTCGCTGGACCTCGTGCCCCTCGAGTACATCGCCGGAGCGATGAAATGGCTCGATAAGGCTGTTGATGGCCTCGCGCGGTGCATTCACCCGATCCTAGGTTCTACGGGGCGAGAGACAGTCCGGGACCTTCCGCCACCGGGCCAGTCTCCATCGCCAGGGTGCGATGGCGCCGCTATGACGTTCAGGACTATCCGACTCACTCACGAGTGGACTATCGATGTGAAAGAGGTACTGAACTTCGACGTCGACTCCTTCCTTGAGGATGTCAACAACCTCGCCGACGAGTTCGGTGGCCAGCTTGTAAGCGCGATGGTGGAACACATCAGTGAAGTCTGTGAAAGCCGATCGCAGACGATAAATGCAGAGGGACGGGACTTCTTCGAGGTTCTAATCGAGGTTGCTGAGACCATGGAGTTGACCTTCGATGAGGATGGACGCCTACAGACTCAGCTACTTCTTCACCCAGACACGTATGCGCGAATTTCCGAACGCCAGCCGACAGCTGAACAGGAAATGAGACTTCGATCAGTAATCGACCGCAAGAGGGAGGAATGGAATGCTACGCGCCGTCGTTGCCAACTTCCTGAAATCTCTGAATGAGCGTGAATTCGACGCGCCCTTACTGGCTCTCCTATCAAGCCAAGATTTTTACGATATTCATTATATACACGGCGGATTTGAATTCGGTAAGGACGTAGTTGCCAAGCGGGACAATCCAAGCACTGGAGAAACAAGCCAATATCTGATCCAGTCGAAGGCGGGAGACATTGGATACACAGAATGGCGCGCCGTTCGCCCGCAGTTAGAGGAGTGCGAGTACAACACGCTCGGCCACCCATCATTCAATGAGAACCTACCAAGGGTTGTCATACTCGTCACAACCGGTCGCCTGAAGGGCGCGGCACCGACGGACGCACAGCAGTTCAGACGCAATTGCGTGTCTCGTGGGCTCGCAGACTTCGAAGTGTGGGACGAGCAAACCATACTTGACTGGTTGTGCCTGGAACCATCACTTGGCCTTATTGATCACGCCGGACAAGATGAACTCATCGCACTCATAAGTGCCATTAACGACGGACTTGCCACTGAACCGATGCTGGAACGTTACTCCCGGCGATGGCTAGATGGAGACGACGATCTTCGACTCCGCCAGGCAGCCATCGAGACATCGATTGTTTGCAACTCATTCCGAAAAAAGCAACGCCTTGACCTTGCAGCCATGACGGCGCTTCACTTGCTCCGCGCTGCTTGCATGACATCATCGGCCGACACCGTGGACGGCCTGCCACACGCGACCTCGTCTCGCGGCCTATTTATAGGCTACGCAACAGAATTGCTCGATGAACTCGAGCCCCTACTCTCAGACCCGATAGCTCTCGCAAATGAATTCGCTGGCCCGGTTGCGATTGTGACTTACCCTGCCGCCTGCAGTCGACTTATCGAAATCTTAAGCCTGCTAGCGCTCATCGGGTACGGCGAAATTGCACAGCGGGCAGAAAACGCAGTGTACGTACTTTGCAACAAGCACCCTGGAGCGGCTCGTCCAATATCCGACCAGTTTGCGGTCGCACTCATTCCAGCAACCATCGTTCTAGCAAGGATCGACCAAACGTCCGCGCTCAACTTTTTGCGGTCCGTATCAGAATGGTTGCTTGATCGACATGATCCCGAGAAAAGCGGGCTCGGCCTGGCCAGTCTGGATGAACCTGAAGAAAGAGCCGTCG
The DNA here is from genome assembly GCF_004745805.1 of Mycolicibacterium sp. CH28. Taxonomy (GTDB): domain Bacteria; phylum Actinomycetota; class Actinomycetes; order Mycobacteriales; family Mycobacteriaceae; genus Mycobacterium. The sequence continues at coordinate 24,379 of NZ_SRLQ01000020.1, forward strand.
AGCGACTTTTTGGTGGAGCGCTGACTATTACGGATGTCGAGCCGCGGAGAGGAAGCTATATCGCAACGGTCGTTCTCGACCTCCTCATCACCCTTGACTCGCAAGAGCTATATGAGGCAGTTCGCGAGAACTTCACAGCGCTACGCATGCTTCCAGTCATTGCTACCGCCGATGAGCGGACGGCTAGTTGGCGTCGCGGCGGCGACTACGTCTGGCCTAATCCACGAGTCGAGTATGGACCCTGGGCTACTACATACCCACGCCATCATTATCGGGAGACCCCGACGAGCGTTAAAACTGCGATATTGCTCACCTCGGTCTGCCGAAATCGGCACTATGTAGATGCGATAACTTCGCTATTATCAGAAAAATAATTCCAACGGGAAGTGGTTGAGCATCGGCGGCCCCATCAACATGCCGAATGCGACACTGCACTCAGTTCTACAGCACGGCATCAGTGGATGGTTTAGCTTTATCTTGTGACTACAGTAGTGGCGTGGGAACGAGAAGTAGGGAGCCAATCGGAACTGGTGATGGCAAGCGACAGCCGATTTGGCGGTGGGGAGGAATGGGACGCCTGCGCAAAAATCTTCGATATCGGCAGGTCGGACGCACTGCTGGGATTCGCCGGCAACACATGGCGCGCTTTGCCGCTGATTTTCCAGATCTTGGCGACCACACGGTCGTATGAAGGGTCTCAATTGCGAACGTTGGATCTGCCAAAGTACGCAGGTCATGTGGAGCGGGTACTCAACGTAGTCCTAGAAAAGGCCGCTGGACCGGCGTCTTCCGACCCGCCTGACTGCGAGTTCCTACTAGCCGGATGGTCATGGTCCGAGGGACGCTTTCTTATCTATCATTATACTTTCGACAAATCCAAAGCCAAATTCATCGTCTACCGTAGAAAGCATCCACCCCGCTCTATCCGCGCCCGCGGACGAGTGCGCATATTTGCGGCGATCGGCAGTGGCGGAAGGAATTTCACGGGCCGTATCGCCAAGTCTTACAACGTGGGCGACATCTCGGGGCCGATTGATTACTATCCCCTTGAGGCTCTGTACCAACAAACGATCGACCTCGAAATTCATAGTGTTGGCGGCCCAGTACAAGTCGCCAAAGTTTATCGATCAATTCGAGTGGAACACTTCGCCACGCACACTGAGGGAAGCCTCTTTATATCAGGGCGCCCCATATTGCCGTACGGCGAGAACGTGAATCTCCGAACTATCGGTCGCGACGGCAATGGCGTTTGGGGGATCGAGACCTAAGGTGGGCAGCCTTGCGGCAGTTCTTCGCGGTTCTCGACCGGTGTTGAGCTCACGTTGTCGGGCCTGACTTAGGTCATGGTCGGCTCGTTTGTGATTCCGCGATCCGTTGACCTGCGGGTTCAGTGGGCTTAGTGCCCCGTTTGGGGCACTAAGCGGGTAAGTTCGGGCGGTGGCGTACGTGCGGAAGGTGCGCACCGCCTCGGGCGCTGTCGCGGTGCAGGTGGTACGTAAACACCGAGGTCAGCGCACGATCCTGGCTCATGTCGGTTCCGCGCACACCGATGCCGAGCTGGGGATCCTGGTCGAGGCGGCCCGCCGGATCGCCGCTGCCGATCAAGGTGCCCTCGATATCGAGGTGGCTGCCCGAACCCAGCGGGTCGATGATGTCGCGGACTGGCGTACCGGCACGCTGAGCCTGCCGACCGCTGGTGTTCCCAAGGGCGCCCCGGTGCCGCCAGGGCGGACCACTTCGACGTGTTCACGCCTGCTCTACGACACCCTCGGTGCGGTCTATGACTGGCTCGGTTTCGATGCCGTCGACGACCCGGTATTCCGTGATCTGGTGATCGCCCGCCTGGTGGAACCGACCAGCAAGGCCGATTCCGCCCGCGTCCTG
>NZ_SRLQ01000021.1 GCF_004745805.1 Mycolicibacterium sp. CH28
CGCCACTCCGCATCCTCGGGACCGGTCGGCAGGCCGGCTGCAATCGTCCGCGCGAGCTGAACACACGGATCGTCGCCCTCGGTTTGCAGCCGTAGCCGATCGTCATAGAAGCGGACATCGGAGCGCAGCGCCAGCTCCGACAGCAGCTGCGTCATGTCCTTGAAGTAGTACCGCACCGCATTCGTCGTCAGGCCCAGCTCTGCGGCGACGTCCGCGAGCTTGAGGGTGGCCAGGTCGTGGCGCTCGATGAGGGCAATCGCGGCGTCCATGATGTCGGTACGCCGTTCGACCTGCCGATTCGGCCGTGCCATAGCTGCGTCACTCCTGTCGCCGCCCCGTGCGGATCAATCTATTTTGCCCCTCCCCTTGCGTCGTGCGTCACACCGGCGCATAGTTCTTTTCCAATCAGGAAAACAACTAGTGGTGAAGCGAGCGTGACCAATGCGTGCCAGAGACCTCGGAGTGGTCATCGGAGAACACCCGACGGGCCCGCACAACGCCATCACCGACGTTGCCGGCGTGCGGGTGGGCCACACCACCCTCCTGACTGACGGACCCCCCGCCGTACGCACCGGCGTGACCGTCGTCGTCCCCCACGACCGCATCTGGACCGAACCGGTGTTTGCCGGCTCCCACCGCCTCAACGGCAGCGGCGAACTCACCGGGCTGGAGTGGATACGGGAGTCGGGCGAGCTCACCACCGCCATCGGCCTCACCAACACCCACAGCGTCGGAGTCGTGCGCGACGAGCTGGTGGCTGCCCAGGTGCGAGCGCGCGGCGAAGGCGCCTACTGGTCGTTGCCCGTCGTCGGTGAGACCTACGACGGTCTGCTCAACGACATCAACGGGTTCCATGTGCGCCCCGAGCACGTACGGTCCGCGTTGGACGACGCCAGCGGTGCGCCACCCGCCGAGGGCGGCGTCGGAGGCGGGACCGGCATGATCTGTCACGGCTTCAAAGGCGGTATCGGCACCGCGTCCCGCATCACCGACACCGCCGCGGGCCGATACACCGTCGGAGCGCTGGTGCAGGCCAATCACGGTCGACGCGAAAGACTCCGAATCAACGGCGTTCCCGTCGGCGAACTGATCGGTCCCGAGGACGTGCCGCTGCCACAGCTGCCCGCCGGCTACGAGCCCGGGTCGGGATCGATCATCGTCATCGTCGCTACCGACGCTCCGCTACTTCCCCACCAATGCACCCGGCTGGCTCAGCGTTCCGCGCTGGCAGTCAGTCGATTGGGCGGCAGCGGCGAGCAATACAGCGGTGACCTGATGCTGGCGTTCTCCACCGGCAATCGCGGCATCCCGCCGTATGGCTGGGACGAGGACCCCGCGACCTCACGCCCGGAGATACCGCTGCGGATGGTGGCACCACAGTTGATGACCCGGCTGTTCGATCTGACCATCGAGGCGACCGAAGAGGCGATCGTCAATGCGATGGTCGCCGCCACCACCATGACCGGCCGCAACGGATTCACCGCCCATGCGCTGGACCACAACCTGCTGCGTCAGGCCCTGCGCCCCAATGCCCCTCAACTCCAGGAGATCTCGTGACCGCACCAACCAAGAGCGATGCACGGCGCCTAACCGGGCACCTCGGGCCCGTCGGCATCGTATTCATGGTCGTCGCGGCAGCGGCCCCGCTGACCGTGATCGGCGGCAATATGCCGTTGGCGATGGGGCTGGGCAATGGCGCGGGCGCACCGATGGGGTTCGTCATCGCCGCGCTCGTACTCCTGGTCTTCAGCGTCGGGTTCGTGACCATGACGCCCTACGTGCCCGAAGCGGGTGCCTTCTTCTCCTACGTGACCGTCGGCCTCGGCGAGCGGATGGGCAAAGGCATCGCGGTCGTCGCACTGATCGCCTACACCGCGATCCAGATCGGTATCTACGGTTACATCGGCTGGGCGATCTCCGACACCGTGGCCCACTACCACGGACCTGCAATCCCCTGGCCGGTCTACTCGTTCGCCGTGCTGATCATCGTGGCCGTGCTCGGTTACCGGCATATCGAGCTGAGCGCGAAGGTGCTCGGGGTCGCACTGGCGCTCGAGATCGGCATCGTCGTCATTCTCGATGTGGTGATGGTCGCCAAACCCAGTCCGGCCGGCGTGACCTTCAGTTCGTTCGACCCCGCCGTCTTCACCCACGGCACCCTCGGCATCGCCGTGCTGTTCGCGCTCACCGGGTTCATCGGGTTCGAAGCCACCGCGGTGTTCCGCGACGAAGCACGTGACCCCGAGCGGACCATCCCGCGGGCGACGTACGCGGCAGTGATCATCATTGGCGCGTTCTACGCAATCACGGTGTGGGCGTTCGTCGTTGCCATCGGCCCCGACCAGGTGAGCGCCGTGGCACAACAGACTCTCGACGGTAATGGCAACATGCTGCTGGACACCACCGGTGACATGCTGGGCACCGTTGGCCGCGATATCGTCAACGTCTTGCTGCTGACCAGCTTGTTCGCCTGTGTACTGTCGTTCCACAACGTGATTGCGCGCTACCAGTTCGTGCTTGCGGCAAAGGGTTTGATGCCCGCCCGGCTCGCTGGCGTGCACGACGAACACGAGTCGCCGGCGTTCTCGTCGATTGTCCAAACCATCACGGCCGCGATCATCGTCGCCGCGTTGGCAATCCTGGGAATCGATCCGCTCGTCGGTGTCTTCGGCTCCATGGCCGGCATCGCGACAGTGGGCATGGTGGTGCTGATGCTCACCACCTCGATCGCGGTGCTGGTCTTCTTCCTCCGCGAGCGCGACCACACATCGGGCCGGTCGTGGTCGACCCGGGTTGCGCCGGCATTGGCCGTGCTCGGCCTGCTCGCGAGCCTGTGGCTGGTGCTGTCGAACTTCACCTTGGTCACCGGCGGCAGCGCGGCCTTGAGCACTGTTCTGGCCGCGATTCCCTTTGTCGGCCTCGTCGTCGGTGCGGTCGCATGGCGGCCATCGCGCAGGCTGTCATCGACGCCGCGGCCCTGAACGGACCGCAGCCCGTCAGTGTGCGGCCGCGAAGGCCTCGACTACCTCGGATTTGATTCGACCACGCTCAGCCACCACGTGGCCGTTGTTGCGCGCCCACTCCCGGATCGCGGCCATCTGGTCGGCCGAGCCGCGGCCGTTGCCGTTGCGGTCGCCCTTGGCGCGTACCCGACCGTTGGTCTTTGATCGGCGTGCTCGACCACCACCGTTGGTCTTGGCGGCACCATCGTTCTTTCGGACCACGCGGCCATCACCGGCGACATTTGCAGCGGCGTCAATGTAGGGCTTGATTGCCTTATTGAACTTCGCCACATTCGCTGCGGAGAGGTCGATGTGGTAGTCAACGCCGCGGAAAGAAAACTCGATTCGCTCTCCCCCACCGTCGGGGATTTCCGCCCCGTCGAGGTCGTCGATCAGCTGCCGCACAATGCGCTCGGCCATAGTGTGTAATTCCTTCGCCATAATCCCGACGTGTTTACGCCTGGGCCATCCTACAGCTCACACGCCACGCCCTCACCACGGAATGACGGACCGTCACAAGATCATTGACTGAACAGATTTCCAATTCCGTACACTCGGCGTTGCGTCAGGAAACCGCGGAAAAGTCCAAAGACACCGGGTGACGAAACTCACGAAAATCCATATCCGTCTCTGCCACAACCGCTCCCGAACGCAATAAAACGTATCCGGTGATAGTCACAATCCGGCCGTAGTATCCGGCCCCCAGAAATCGAAACCAATCACCCGGCGGGAGAAATCCCATCCACCTGCAAGCATCATCTGGCCGGTCCGCGGATCCCGCTGTGGCTCGTGGACGAATGGACCCACGCGCGATATGGCCCTACCGCGGAGGCCGATTCGCAGGGCGCCGGTGGCGCTGCCGTCGAGCCAATTTGTCGTGCGCGTCTAGGCTCGAATGTGTGGATGATCCGAACCGCACGACCGCTGAACTGATCGTTGAGTGCTTGGAGAGCGAAGGGGTAACCCACGTCTTCGGGATTCCGGGCGAGGAGAACATCCGGCTGGTCGAGGCGCTGTCGGCCTCGTCGATCGAATATGTGCTGACCCGGCACGAGCAGGGCGCCTCGTTCATGGCCGAGGTCTACGGACGCTTAACCGGCCGGGCCGGGGTGTGCTCGGCAACTCTCGGCCCGGGCGCGATCAACCTTCTGTTGGGCGTGGCGGATGCGACGACGAATTCCACTCCGCTGGTTGCTCTCTCAGCGCAGGTGGGGATGGGCCGCAGCTACAAGGAGTCACACCAAGGAGTCGACCTCGTGTCGATGTTCGCACCGGTAACGAAGTGGTCTGCGCTGGTTGCCACCCCCGCGGCCGTACCGGAGATGATCCGCAAAGCCTTCAAGCTTGCCCAAACTGAACGTCCGGGTGCGGTGTACCTCGCCGTGCCCGAGGATGTCGAGTCCGCTGCAGCCCCGGCCGGCACCGGTCCTCTGCACATCAACACCCCCCGGCCCGACGATCCCTCGGCGGCTCAGGTGGAGCGTGCTGCCGAGATTCTGCGCTCGGCACGCAACCCCATCCTGCTCGCCGGTCACGGGGTGGCCCGAAGCGACGCGTCCGACGCAGTGCGCCGGTTCGCCGAGTCACTCGGCATTCCCGTCGCGACAACGTTCCACGGCAAGGGCGTGCTGCCGGACGATCATCCGCTCGCCCTCGGTGCCGTCGGCTTCATGCGGCACGACTACGTGAATTTCGGCTTCGACCGAGCTGATGCCATCGTCGCGGTCGGTTACGAGTTACAGGAGTTCGACCCGGTCCGGATCAATCCGCGCGGGGACACAAGGATCATTCACATCCACCGCTTTCCCGCCGAGGTGGACACTCATTACGACGTGGCGGTCGGCTTGCACGCCGATATCGGCCGTAGCCTTGATGCGCTCGCAGCAGCGGTGGCCGGCGGCCAGCGGACCTCGGCCGGCGGCGAACGGATCCGCGAGCTGCTATCGGCTGAACTCAATCGGGGCCGGACCGACGACAGGTTTCCGCTGGCGCCGGCACGCATCGTCGCCGATACCCGAACAGCCCTGCAGCGCAACGACGTCGTCCTCGTCGACACCGGCGCGTTGAAGATGTGGATGGCCAGGCTCTACCCTACCTACGAACCCAACACCTGCCTGATCTCCAATGGACTTTCGACCATGGGCTGGTCACTGCCCGGAGCCATCGCGGCAAAAATTGCCCGGCCAGAAGCCAACGTGCTCGTCGCCACCGGTGACGGTGCATTCCTGATGAATTCGCAGGAGATCGAAACAGCGCTGCGGATCGGAACGCCGATGGTGATCCTGGTCTGGGTGGACAACGCTTATGGCCTGATCAGCTGGAAGATGGACCTCGAGATCGGCCACCATATGGACACCAATTTCACAAACCCCGACTTCGTCGCCTACGCCGAGAGTTTCGGCGCGACGGGCTATCGCATCACAGCGGCCGACCAGTTACTGCCCGTCCTGCGGGAGGCACTCGAGGCCGATACCGTCAGCGTCATCGCGTGCCCAGTCGACTATTCAGCCAACAGTGCTCTTATCGCCTCGCTGGGCGAACTGGATGAATCGTTGTCGTAAGGACTCCGGTCGCCTTTTCGCTCGGCGCTTGTCGGCGGGTAACGGGCACCCTGTGCTACCCGTGATCGGTCGGCTGCTAACGCTGGGAAGAGCCGTAACGCACAGCAATCTCACGAGGCTTGCAAAGCGCGGCCTTAGTTCGGCGGTCGATTGTGAAGCCATGGCACCTATTTCACCGGCGCTGCGCGGGTACGCGCTGCGAATCCTGATCGGTATCACTGCTCTCTCCTTGACGGCCTGCGGCGCATCGAACACCTCGCAGCAGCCAGCGGCGTCTGGAACCGGCAGCACGACAGCCCCGACTACATCGGGTTCATCGCCTGGTCCCAAAGTCGCCGGCAAAAGCCGTGCGATGGGATTGATCACCGCAGTCACCGGCAGCACGCTCGCGGTAAGCGGAAAGAATGGCACTGCCACTGTTGGCTTCTCGTCGGCGACAAAAATCTCCGAGGTGACCCCGGCCGCGCTCACCGACGTCACGGTCGGCAGTTGTGTCTCCGTGCGTCCGGCGCGTGGCACCAGCCCGGCGCCAAACGGATCGGTGACGGCGGCAGCCGTCCTGCTCAGCGCATCGAAGGACGGCCAGTGCTTCACGGGTGCGCGGAAAGCGGCCGGATCTCCCACCGCGGCCCCGTCTGGTACACCCGCGCGTCATGGGCTGCGCGGCACGGTGAGCTCGGTCGGTGGCAACACTCTGGTCGTTACGACGGCTGACGGCACCGCCAGCCCAACCACCGTCGACCTCTCCGACACAACCACCTACGCCAAGCGCACTCCCGCCGGTGTTCAGGCGATCGCCCAGGGCAAGTGCGTTACTGCGCAAGGCAACACCGACAGCAGCGGCACATTACAGGCCGAGGTGATTGGCCTGCGGCCTGCCAACAACGGCAACTGCCCATCCACGGGCCACTAACGGCAGCTGGCCCGGCGCACCGCGAGCGGGGTGGCCGCAGTGACCAAGCGTCACCGGCGCGGTCCGCACTCACCCTTGCGGCGAGTACCGCGTTCCAGTCCCCAACCACGCGCGGCAAGTGGGCTCGATGACCAGGTCGTTGGCATGGTGCATGACGTTCTCGGCCCACAGCCCGCCGGCGGCCACCCCCAGCTGCGGCCACCAGTTCGCTGCCACGTTCGACACCTGGCGAACGGGAATTCCGCTGGCTACCGCCGCGAAGTGCAGCCAGACATCATCGGCATGCGGACACACCGCGAGAAAGGCGTCGCCACGACTCCGCAGCACCGACAACAATTCCGGCGGATAGGCGACACCGGAGACACCCGTTGCGAACACCCGATCGGAGGGTTCGCTGGTCGTGCACATCGGCCAGTTCGCGTACGGCTCGTCAGAGCGAATCCGCGCCCGGTAGGCGGTGACCTCGCCAGCACGGTGCGCGGCCACCAGCCTCGACAGCCAATTCCGCGGGTAGTAGACGTCGTCATCGGCAGTGACCAGCGTGCGCGTCGATTCGCTCGCCATGACGTAGGGAAAGTACTTGCTGTGGGGGCCGAAGTCGCCGCAGTGCTTGATCTCCAGGCCACGCTGCACCAGGCGCCGCAGCGTGCGAGGCGGCTTCTTGACCGCGGCTTCGTCGGCCAACCACAGGATCACGCGCCGAGGCCGCTCGACACCGCGCCCGATCGTTTCGATCGTTTTCCACACCGTGTGAACCCGCACTCCGTGACTTGCCAACGAGACATCTACGTCGCAGGCGCCGACGACGGGTTGTCGGGAACGAAGGTTGATGACGCGAAGCCACCAACCGTATCCCGTGAGTTGGAAAGGCAGGAGCAGCCATCTGAGCGGCCCGCCCGGAAATACCCCGTCGTTCGTCACATTCGGCGTCCCATGCCTACCTCCCGCGCTTACTGTGCCAGAACTGTCGACCCAATGCCGGGTGCGCAAGCGCAACGTCGATGTGAACGCTGGGCGACGAGCCAACGGCGAAGTCCCAATACCGCAGTGCTTCCCGCAGTATCCCCCGCCCTACTTCACAACCTTCTTGCTTGACCCGTTCGGCGTGGTGCTCAAGGCTAGCGGTCACCACGACCGTGAATGAGACGGCGCCATCGTCCGAACTGAGTTGAGGGTCGTGATCCGCGCCGCATCACAGCCCTAAGCGCAATCTCGCGGCGCGACAGACGAATTCCCCGGCGTCGTTTCGCCTAACCCGGTCAGGGCAACACGGGAGCACGCTCGGCAGTGAACACCCCTGCAGCGACCGCCGCGAGCGCGGCCCGCGTCGAACGGACGGCGTCGTCAACCTCGGGTGGGCCGTTCCCCGTGAGCAGTCGATGGTAGAGAGGTGCGGATAGGTAACGGAGGACGTCGGCGGGGTCGGTATCGGGCGGCGCCTCTCCGCGAGCGATTCCGTCGGTGACGGTGCCAGCCAACTCACTGAGTCGGCTGCGGTAGAACCCCGCAAGAGCGGTCGCGGTATCGGGACTGCACGTGGCCGCCGCGATGATCGCCGCGAATAGCCGGCCCTGCCGGGGGTCGGCTAGCGTGCGCTGGATCAGCCCGGCAATGCTGCGCAGGTCGCCTGCCAAGCTCCCAGTGTCCGGGCGCGGTAATGATGTTTCGGCCATGTCTGCCAGTAAGTCGGTTACGAGCGCCGACACGCTGCCCCAGCGCCGGTACACCGTGGATTTGCCGACACAGGCCCGCCGGGCAACCTCTGCGAGGTCTACGCCCTCGAGGCCAGACTCGACCAGCAGATCGGCGGTCGCGTCAAGCACGGCTGCGCGGACGATCGCCGTTCTGCCACCAGGCCGGTTCGGAGCCACCCCCACATCTTAACGGGACCCAAGTCGCGTTAAACCGCCCTTGCCGGTAACCTATTAACGGGAATATAGTCCTGTTAAGGAGATCAAGTGGAGTACCGAAGGGTAGGCAATTCGGGTCTCGTGGTATCCGAGTTAGCCTTTGGCACAGCGACGTTCGGAGGATCGGGTGAGTTCTTCGGCGCCTGGGGTGATACCGGTGTCAAAGAAGCACGAGCAATGGTCGACCTGTGCCTGGCGGGCGGCATCACACTGTTCGACACCGCCGACGTGTACTCGGCTGGAGGGTCTGAGGAAGTCCTCGGACGCGCGCTGGACGGGCGGCGCGATGATGTGCTGATATCCACGAAGGCGGCCCTGCCGATGGGCGAAGGGCCCGCCGACGCAGGTACGTCGCGAACCCGCCTGATCGGTGCGGTCGAACAGGCACTGCGACGGCTGAAGACCGATCGCATCGACCTGTTCCAGCTTCACGCATTCGACGCATTCACGCCGGCCGACGAGATCCTCGAGACCCTCAAGATCCTGATCGACCACGGCAAGATCCGCTACATCGGGGTGTCGAATTTCGCAGGTTGGCAACTGATGAAGTCGCTGGCGACAGCCGACGCTGCGCACAGCCCGCGCTATATCGCCCACCAGGTCTACTACTCGCTGATCGGACGCGACTACGAGTGGGAACTGATGCCGCTAGGCATGGATCAGGGGGTAGGAGCACTGGTCTGGAGCCCGCTGGGCTGGGGTCGGTTGACCGGGCGGATCCGACGCGACTCCCCGCTTCCGGCCGTGAGCCGCCTGCACAAAACCGCCGATGCCGGTCCGCCGGTCAACGACGCGCTCTTGCACGATGTGATCGACGAACTGGACGCGATCGCCGCCGAAACCGGCAAGACGATCCCACAGGTGGCCTTGAACTGGCTGTTGCGCCGCCCCACCGTGTCATCGGTGATCATCGGCGCGCGCAATGCCAACCAGCTCCGCGAAAATCTGGGCGCGGTCGGATGGTCACTCGGAGAAGAGCACATCGCGCGATTGGACGCAGTCAGCCATCGGGATCAGCCGTATCCGCACTTCCCGTACTTCCGCCAGGAAGGCTTCGCCCGCATCAACCCACCGTTGTTCCCGGCACCGACCGCCGAGCCCAGTCGGCCATAGCCCGCGAAACCCTCTGGGCCTCACTGCTCTTGGTCTCGTCGCCTATCGACACAGGGTTCGATGTCCACGCAAACCGCCCACGGATAACAGCAGTCATCCCACGGAAGTCCAATTCTTCCCTGCAGGACAGGCACTTTCGCCTATCTACACACCACCACGCCCGATGTTGCGCGAAAAATCCGGGCTAGCACGAGATATCCCGGTGCTGGGGTTCGGTACTCGACCAGGCTGCTTCGCAAACGGTATTGCCGGGGTTGAGGTAGCGGTGAGGAGTGGTGCTGGCAAAGCTGATCGAGTCGCCCTTGCCCAGGTGGTGCTCTTCGTCTCCAAGCCAGAGCGTGAGTCTGCCGCGCAGCACGATGCCGGCTTCGAATCCGGGGTGAGTGTGGGGTTCAGTGCCCGACATGCCCCCGGGTTCGATGTATCGCATGAACATTTCGAGCGGTGCACCCGCGGGGGTGAGGAACTCCCACGTAACTCCTGGCGCCTGGGACAGCTGGACTCGGTTGCGTTCACCGCCGCGGATCACGGGGTGCGTGACACGCTCTTGATCGCCGAACAATTCGGCAAGCGTCAACCCGAGAACTTCCAGGATCTTGTTCAGCGTCGCTACCGTGGGGCTGTTTACGTCGCGTTCGATGTTGCTGAGGTAGACCCGCGACACACCGCTTTTCGCGGCGACGTGTTCCATGGTCCATCCGCGGGCCTGCCGTACCCGCCGCAAACGTTCTCCGACCAGAAGCGTTGGAGCGGCGTCACTGGGAGCGCGTTTGGAAGGTGTAACGGCGGACTCCTAGTGGAGGTATCGGCGCGCAACAGTATCGTTGATGCTCAGCGATAATAGCGTGTCCGCCGGTTGTGATAAGTCGGCGAGGATATCCTCAACGCTCAACCTGGCACCATCTTGCTCGCCGAAAATCGTGACGAGGTCACCGGGCTTCGGATCGGGAATGTGGGTGCAATCCACCCGCGTGTATTCAATCGTTGGGTCACCGACTACCGCAGCGCGTCGCCCGCCTATGAGGACGTGGTTGCCGAGGAAGTTCGACGCGCCGTCGGCCGATCCGATCGGGATCACACCGACCCTGAGCACCGTTGGGCCAACCGGGCCCAACCGGTGCCGAGCGGCCGCCTCGATCGTGGAAACCTCGACGAGCCGGGTGGTGAGCGACACCATCGCCGGCCTGGTGCTCAGCGGCCGGGTGATGACGCCTGGTGCGCGCATACCGAACAGGGCGCTGCCCGGATCCACTCCGGTCAGCGTGGCTTCGTCGGTCATCTGAAGTGACGAGCTGCTGCCCGCCATGACAACTGGCACGGTCGCGACTCGGGCGACCTGATCGACGAACCGGACGAACCGATTGTGTTGCCATCGCAGGTAGTCCAGGTCGGTTTCCACGCTGGGCGTGTGGTAGTGCGTGCTGAGCGCCCACAACTCAGTGGTCGGTGTGCCGAGGACCTCGTTGACCAGCGCCAGACCGTGTTCGGCCGCGACGCCAAGTCGAGCCATGCCGGCGTCGACCTTGACCGACACCTGCCGCGGCTGGCGTAGGTGTGTTGCGAGCCGGCGCAGTGACGCGTGGCTCCACACCGTCGGGGTGACGTCGAGATCCTCGATCGCGCGGACCTCGGCGGCTGAGTAGTTTGTGGCGCCGGCGAACAGCACGATGCGCCCGACAACACCGGCGGCGCGCAGCTGTTCGGCGCCATTGAGGTCGCTGATGGCGACGCCGTCGGCTCCTGCCTCGAGTGCCACCCTCGCACATGGGATTAGGCCCAGACCGTAGGCGTTGGCCTTCATGGTGGCGATCAGAGTGACGCGTCCGACGCGCTTACGGACCGTTTGAACGTTGTCACGTATCGCCGTGAGGTCAACCAAAAGCTGATTCGGCCGGCGCAGATCGGTCGAGGACTTCAGCTGGGTGTCGAATGGAGTTCCCATGCATTCCGTTTCGTTCACAGGACGTGTGCCAGAAATGATCGAGTGCGCTCCTGCTGTGGCGAGCGCAGGAGCTGTTCGGGCGGACCAATTTCAACGACGGCTCCTGCATCCATGAAGACCAGTTCGTCGGCGACCTCCCGGGCGAACCCCAGCTCATGAGTCACGACCAGCATGGTCCGGCCCTCGGCGGCCAGGCCTTTCATGACATCCAGTACTTCTCCGACGAGCTCTGGGTCCAAGGCACTGGTGGGTTCGTCGAACAGCAGGACACGCGGTCGCATGGCCAGCGCGCGTGCGATGGCCACCCGCTGTTGCTGCCCACCCGAAAGCTGCGAGGGGTATGCCTTCGCCCGATCGCCGAGTCCGACGCGCTGCAACATCTCCTCGGCGCGGGAGCGAGCCGTTCTCTTGTCCCACTTCCGCACGCGCACCGGCGCCAGCATGACGTTGTCGAGGACGGTTAGATGGGGGAACAGGTTGAACTGCTGAAAAACCATGCCCAGGTCAGCACGTCTGGCTGCAGCCTGATCGGGTTTGAGTTCGTGTAAACGACCCCTCTCGAGCCGGTAACCGACGAGCTGACCGCAGACGGTGATCGAGCCGTGGTCGATGGTCTCGAGGTGATTGACGCACCGTAAGAAGGTGCTCTTGCCTGAGCCGGACGGGCCGATGATGCAGACCACCTGACCCTCTCGAACCGTCAGGTCGACCCCCTTGAGCGCCTCGTGGCGGCGATCGAATGACTTCCGGACGCCAATGGCCTCGATCATCACCGGTCTGACGACAGCGGAGTCAGCCTCGCAGTGCCGGGGTGTCTTCACGGTCGCCTCCTGAGTCGACGGTGCACAAAGGAACCTCGGGTGGCGCCATGTCCATGCGAGTAGCGTCGTTCCAACCGGGCCTGGGCTACCGTGGCGATTGTGGTCAGCAGCAGGTACCAGAAGACGGCGACGATGAGCAGCGGAATCTGTTGATAGTTCTCGCTGTAGATGAGCTGCACCGAGGTAAGCAGCTCGGGCACGGCGATCACGATCGCCACCGAGGTGGTCTTGAACATGCTGATGAGTTCGTTGCCGGTGGGCGGGATGATGACGCGCATTGCTTGTGGGAGAACCACGAATCGAAGGGTCTGTCGGCGAGTCATGCCCAAGGCGCCACAGGCCTCGGTTTGGCCCTTGTGAATGGAAAGCAATCCGGCGCGGGCAATCTCGGCCATGTAGGCGGCTTCGTTCAGTCCGAATCCCAGAATGGCCGCGGTGAACTGCGTGATGATCAGATTCGTTGGAGCAGAGGCGAATTCGGGACCAAACGGAATCCCGATCGACAGTCGCGGATACAGACTTGCCAAGAAGAACCAGAACAGCAGCTGCACCAGGACGGGTGTGCCGCGGAACATCCAGATGTAGGTCCGGGCGGTGTTCGCCAGTAAGGCACTCGGGGACAATCGCATGATCGCGAGAACGAGACCTAGGAACACGCCGAGGACCATCGCCGCGAACGTGAGTTCTAGTGTGATGACCAAGCCGCGCAGCACTGACGGATCGAAGAGATACTGCCAGACGATCCCCCATCGAAAGTGTTTGTTCGTCACCAAGGCATGGGCGAGCATCGCGGCGAGGACGCCCACCACCGCGATGCCGACCCATCGCAACGGATACCGGGCGGAGACGACGTCGAGTTGGGCCGCTGCCGGTGCTGCTGTCGTGACGGGGCTCATCCAGGTGCGCCGTTGACGGCGACCGATTTCACCCCAGCTTCACCGAGGTTCCATTTGTCTACGATTTCGACGTACTTGCCGGAGTCGATCAGCTTCTGC
The DNA here is from genome assembly GCF_004745805.1 of Mycolicibacterium sp. CH28. GTDB lineage: Bacteria > Actinomycetota > Actinomycetes > Mycobacteriales > Mycobacteriaceae > Mycobacterium. The sequence continues at coordinate 13,258 of NZ_SRLQ01000021.1, forward strand.
AGGGCTGCCCGGATGGCGTCGCGCAGCTGAGTCTGATCTTTGGCGATCGCGATGCCGTAGGGCGCCAGGTTGAACTGCTCCCCCGTGATCTCGAAGCCGTCGGGATTCTGCTTGACGAGGTAGGCAAGAGTCGGATAGTTCGCCAATACCGCATCCACGCGACCGCTCTGCAGCGCCAGATTGGCGCCGTTCTGGTCCGGAAACGTCAGCACCTCCACAGCTGGCTTGCCGTCCGCGGCGCACTTCGCGGATTGCTGCTGGGCAGTGTCGGCGGCACTGGTGCCTTGTTCGACGGCGGCCCTGCGCCCACAGAGTTGGGCCAGCTCAGTCAGCTTCTCGGGGTTGCCCTTGGCCACCATCAGCGATGAACCGACATTGAGGTAGTCGACAAAGTCGACCTGTTCGCGGCGCGAGGGCTTATCGGTGATCGCCGACATCGCCAGGTCGAACCGTTTGGACTGCAGACCCGCGATGATGCCGTCGAAGCTGGTGTTGACGAACTGCATGTCCACGCCAAGTGCGTCACCCAGTTCCTGCCCCAGATCGGCGTCGAACCCGATGACCTTCTGGCGATCCGATCTCATGAATTCCATTGGTGGGTAAGAGGCATCGGTTGCGACGCGCAGCTTGCCGGAGTCCCGCACCGAGGCAGGCAGCATGGCTCGTAAGAGGGAATCCGCGGACCCACTTGGCGGCGCGTTCGAGTCCGAGGCCGACGAGCACGCGGTGACGCTGAGTGCAACCACGACGGCAGACAGAAACCCTCGCAGGACATTCCGTTGCAAGCACCCATTGACCATCCATGCCTCCTCTTGCGGATCGTGCGCAAACGGTAAGCGGCGATCCCCGTGCGTGTCAACTATGTTTGACAGCGATGTAACCTGGAGTCCAGTTTTACTCGCCCCGCCAACGGACGGCTCCCCCCCGAGGCCACCATTCGGGTACGCAGGTTGCACGTCCGTCATCTGGCCTTGCGCGCTCGACACGGCCTATCCGACACACGAGAGTCGTTGGCTGTGAAGTCATTACATCCGAGGACGAACCCTCTGCGGAGTCGGGCGGTTCGCTGGTGAGCTACAAAATCGCGAACCACGCGGTAGCTGGCGCCACCATCCGTCGCCGCCGAAACATCCGATCGGTCTGTTGTCTGCGTCGCGTTCTCCGTATTTGCCTTCAACCGGCAGTGAATCTGCTGTATTCGCTTGGCTTGTGAAAGCGTCCACCGCGGCAACGGACTTCGCAACGACACTGCACTGCCCGTTGCACCCGGAATGCGCCGATAGCCCTCACCGATTGCACCCGGAGACGCCGCACCTCTGCCCTCGATCAACTCTGGACAACGGCGGGAGTGGCGGCCCTGCGCGACCCAAACGTCACCTTCTGCGTTCTGTCCACCGACGAGATGGTCGCCGTTCCGAAGACGTAGGGAGTCGACCCGCGCCCCGCTCGAGCGAACGTCGGATCGTAGCGCCGGACAGACGACCTACCTCGCTGCGATGGCCATGGGGAAGCTGACGATCATGACCGACACGATGGGTGTCCGGGGCTACGTCGAGGACCAGCGGACGGGACTGATCGTTCCCCCCGATGATCCTGTGGCGCTCAGGCAGGCGATGCTGTGGGCGCTGGACCCGGCCGATGCCGGGCGGATGGAAGAGATCCGCTCCGCTGCGCGGTCGCACGTACTCTCTCGACTGAGTCCGGCCAAGCATGTCGCCACGATCTTGAGCATCATCGACTCGGTATCGGCCAACGACAGAAGATCGTCCCGCCGGCCGTGAGGCCAGCGGGGCGGTTCCCGGAGGGATGTCAGGCTACGACCTGGCCAGACAGCGCGCGATTCACCTGGCCGGCGAAGACGATGGTGGCGAATCCCAACCAGTTGTGCGGCGCCTGCCCCGCGACTGCCTCGCCGATGTTGTCCAGGACGGCAGCCCATGATGTCGGTAATGACAGTTGCGCTGTCCGCGGTGTGCTGTCGCAGTGGGACACAACCGCGACATGCCATACTACCAGGCGTTTTCCGCCCAAACTTGGTGGAGCTAAGGGGATTCGAACCCCTGACCCCCACACTGCCAGGAGCGGGCAGAGTCCGTGACCAGGCACGATAGGTCGCAAGTTGTCGTGTAGGGGACGTCGTTGAGGCAGCAACTGTCGTCAGCGTTGTCGTCAAAACTGTCGTCACTCGCCTCGTAAAAGCGGTGCCACTAACGGGCCGCTCCCCATGCGGCCGTCCTGTCGCTGCGATCGGTTGTGTCAAGGGTGGCGAAGCCACGACGAAGTCGCGCCGAAGGCGCTCTTTACTCGGCCGATCAGCGGGCCAGACACTTCGGAAATGGAGGGTGGCAGCCGACCAGCTGCGCGTCGCGACCGCCGCCGGGGTCTCGTGACAACAGGCGTCTCGGCGTCGGTGGGCAAAGGTCGGCTTACGGGGCGATTGCCGCTTCAGACCGCTGCTTATGGGCCCAGAAAAACGCTGGGTGAGCTCTTAGGCTCGATTGATGGCTTCCTCACCGCTTCCTTCCGGTGCTCGTAGCGGCCGTCCAGCCCGGTGGCGACGTTGGATGCTCGAGGGGCTGTACAGTTTCGACCGCCGCGCAATCGCAGACTGGACAAGCCTGATGTCCAGCAACCTCCAGCGCCCTCAAGGCGCGGCGCCGACCGCGACCACCCGCTACATCGTGGACCTCATTCATTACACGACCGATCTCCGATATGCAGCACGGGTGCTGGCGGCACACGGTCATCCAGCCGGCCGCGCCTCGCTGGCCGATGCCGCGCTTGACTTCAATTCAGCATTAGATGGGCTTTGCGCCGCCCGCGACAAACTGCTGAAAGTTGTTTCCGCTGAACAGGTTACCGACACCGACGGCTAGGCGAGGTCGCATCTAAGCGGCCCGTGTTACGTAGGACCACGCGACCCCCGGGAAGCGGCGGTGGCACGTTTTCGCAGTTCAGCAGCAGTTGTAATGGTTTCAGGGCAGCTCGTGACATTGACGGACGCGCACGCCGTTCGGCATCGCGCAAGCCGTTTGGCCCCAAAGTGGTCCCAGCAGAGAACGGTGCCGCGAACAACCACGCTCGTGGTCAGGCGGGGCCCCTCTCAGGGGCCCAGGAGTGCCTTTATCTGAGACAGATTAGAAACTCTGTTGCATAGTTGATCGCGTAGTGCTGAGTCGTGTGCATACTGATCACGTGGCGACAAAGTCATTGCGCTGGGGCGCGTCCGCTGCGGCGGATGGGAGATCAGGGCGCGACCGATTGCTCGACGCCGCTGAGCGCTGCCTTGAGGTGCAGGGTCTCGCAGGCACCACTATGGAGGACATCGCCAGAAATGCCGGTGTGTCACGGGCGACGGTTTACCGGTACTTCGCGAGTCGCGAGGCCGTGATCTCTGGGGTCATCATTCGCGCCACCGAAGAATACCTACGCCGGATGGAACCGCGGTTGTCCGGCCATAGTGACTTAGGTTCTGCGATCGTTGATTTCATCGATCACACTGTGATTGCGGCCCGCCGAAGGCCCATCATCGGCGTCCTATTCGGCAGCGATCGTGAACTCGCGGGTGTGGGCCTTGCCGAGGGAACATCGACCATGCTTTTCGAACTCGTCACCGAGTTTCTTCGGCCTCTCTTCGCGACGCACTGGAACCAGTTGGCGCCCGGGGTCTCCGTTGATGACGCCGCGGAATGGATACTTCGCACCGTGCTGAGTCTGCTCACCGTTCGTGGCCCAAGGGATCGAAGCAGAGACGGACTGCGCACCTATCTGCAACGTCTTCTTCTACCCGCAATCGTCTCTGGCCAAGACGCAACGTGATGTAACAAGTCAGGCGTAGTGTCTCAAACACCAGCCCCCACACCGAGGAGAGGTGAACATGTCCGCGAACTTCGCCGCATTCGACGCGCAGGTCGCCAACCAGTTAAAAGGGGCGGCGTTGACGGCCGGCGGCCTGGCTGGCTACTTAGGATTTCGTCATACCGATTTCTTAGCGGGACGCCTCGTCGTCGAGATGGACGCCCGGGACGACTTAAAGACGCCCTTCGGCTCGTTGCACGGTGGCTGTCTGTCGGCGCTCGTTGACCACTGTCTCGGCGTCGTGTTCTATCCCGTCATTCCTGCCGGATCCTGGGTTGCGACCACCGAATTCAAGCTGAACCTACTCCGACCGGTGTCCAGCGGCACGTGCGTCGCGGTAGCCGAGATCATCTCGCTCGGGAAGAGCAGCGGTGTCGCGAGAATCGATATTACCAACGACGGGCGGGCTGTGTGCGCTGCCCAGGGCACTGTGACTGTTGTGGGCCAGAAGGCGGCCTCGTGATGTCCCCCGGGCTCGGCAGGCGGCGCAGGGTAAGACCTGTCCTCCAGCGAGTGCCCACCACCGACGGAGTCTCCTTGGCGGTCGACCTGTATCCGTGCGCGAAGCCGCGGGCAGCCGTATTGCTGCTACACGGAGGAGGCCAAAGCCGTCATGCGTGGGATGCGACAGCGCAGCGCTTACACGCACGCGGCTACCTCGCGGCGGCCTACGATGCGCGCGGACACGGGGATAGTGACTGGGACCCGGATGGCCGCTATGACCTTGATCGACTCGGCGGCGACCTGCTCGCGGTGCGTTCGCACGCGGCAGGTGGGCACCCTGTTGTGGCCATTGGAGCTTCCCTCGGCGGTCTGACGATCCTGGGCACTCACCTACTCGCATCACCTGACCTGTGGGACGCCGTGGTGCTGGTGGACATCACTCCACGCATGGAGATGCAGGGCGCACGGCGCGTCGTCGCATTCATGGCGGCGCACCCCGACGGTTTCGCCGATCTTGAGTCTGCCGCCGAGGTTATCGCCGCGTACAACCCACACAGATCGAAGCCAAGCAGCCTCGACGGACTACGGAAGGTCTTGCAGCAGCGCGCCGACGACCGTTGGGTATGGCGGTGGGATCCGGCCTTTGTGGCGTCGAATTTTGGCTTCCTGCAAGGTAATCCAGATGAGGGCGCAGCGGAGTTCGACCGGATGAGCATGGTGTTGATCGACGGCGCACGGCAGGTATCTGCTCCTACGCTTCTTGTGCGGGGGCTGTTGTCGGACGTGGTGTCGGAGGAGACAGTGAACGACTTCGTCGACCTCGTGCCGCACGCGCGCACGGTGGACGTGACCGACGCTGGTCACATGATCGCTGGAGACGACAACGACGCGTTCTCCGAAGCCGTCATCGATTTCCTCGACGAGGTTGTCTAAATCGAGCTAGAGGGAGAGCTTGTCCCGGGCACGTTCAAGCTCGGCCGGGTCGTGGCATGCAGTCACCAGGACACGCGACGCCCAGGGGCGCGTGCTGATGTAAGCGACGGTCGGCCAGGTCACGAGAATGCCGAACGCCAATAGCGCGGTCGCTGCGGGATCCGACAAGGAACGCACCCCTTGACGAATGGTCCCCAACGACTCGTTTGCTCGAAGTTGCCCGCCGTGCCCGTCGCAGCAAAATGCACAGCACCACCGCCGCACCCACGAGCTGCAAAATAGGACCTTCTGGTATCGCTCCGATACTAGCAGTACCATAAATACAACACATCGGAGTGTTGAACAGGAGACCGACATGCATACGCAGTGGATCGAACAGCGCACCGTCCAGCGAGTTTCGTTGCGAGAAGGCCTGGTTCTGAGTCTCGACGACTACAACGAACTCGTCATCGCGCGGCCCATGAGGCTGACCTTGCCGGCGATCGGGTCGCATCCGTCCGAAGAAGTGCTTATCGATCCCGCCCGGGTGTCGGCTCAGGAGCGTCCACTACTCGATTTGGCCGGCGCAGTGTGCACACGGGCCTGGTGCGATGACGAGGGGGCGCTGCATTTGGGCTTCTCCCGCGGGCATTGCATCGATGTCGATCCCGACAGCCACGAGACGGCGTGGGAGCTGTACGGCAAACGGCATGGCTACATGGCTTGCCTCCCGCATGGACGTGTGCGCGTCGTTCGCCATGACCTGGTCGATGACGAAACTGACGGTGCTGCAAATTGATTCGATGATTCGGAGCCGGGTTGCCGAGATAGCCGCCGTTTGCCCGGGGGTCGCGCGGGCAAATAGGAAACCGTTAGTATCGGTGCTATACCGATAGTTCCACTCTTGAGGGGGCGTGACGGTGGCTGATGATGTCCACGGTGTCGGGACCGTTTCTCGACGCGTCCGTCTTGCCGACCCCGCAGCGTCGCCGGAATACAGTGCGCGGCTGGCCAGGCTTGCCGCCTTCACGGTTCACCACAAGGCGCTCGTGATCGGTGGGTGGCTCGCCATTGCAGTGGTGCTAGCGCTGTTGTTCCCACAGCTCGAAACCGTTGTGCGGCGACAGTCGGTCGACCTCATTCCCCGGGACGTGCCGTCATTTCAGACTGTTGACCGCATGAGCGCTGCGTTCGGCGAGCAAGGGTCGAAGACGATGCTGTTCGTCGCCATGGAAAGCCCCGCTGGGCTGACGCAGCAGGCGCGGGATCGATACTCGAGGCTCGTCGAGCGCCTTCGAGCCGATCACGCCCACGTGCTGCTGGTGCAGGACTTGCTGGCCGATCCCGTGATGAAGGCACAAGCCGTCAGCGCAGACGGCAAAGCGTGGTTCCTACCGGTGGGGGTGGCCGGGACTCTGGGTGATCCCACTGCAGCGGAATCGGTGCAGGCAGTCCGCGCCACCGCCCAACGCGCCTTCGACGGGTCGGACATCACCGTCCGCGTGACCGGTCCCCCGGCAACCTTCAGTGACCAAATCGCTTCTGCCGAACACGATTTGCTGTTCATCTCGATCGCAACGGCCGGGTTGATCGCGTTGATCCTGCTGATGGTCTACCGGTCGTTGTTTACCGCGTTATTGCCCTTGCTAGTCATCGGGCTGAGTCTGGCCGTCGGCCGTGGTGTCTTGTCCGCATTCGGGCAGCTGGGCATGCCGGTTTCGCAGTTCACCGTGGCATTCATGACCGCGATCCTTCTCGGCGCAGGAACCGATTACACAGTCTTTTTGATCAGCCGGTACCACGAACAGCGGCGCGCCGGTACCCCTGCCGATCTCGCTGTCATTCACGCGACGGCCAGCATCGGACGAGTGATCTTCGCGTCGGCAGCTACTGTCGCCCTGGCTTTTCTGGCCATGGTCTTCGCCACGCTGAGCGTGTTCGCCGGATTGGGACCAGCGTGCGCGGTTGCCGTACTTGTGGGCTTCCTGGCTACGGTGACACTGTTGCCGCCAGTGTTGGCGTTGGCGGCCCGACGCGGTATCGGTGAACCCAAGCCCGACCGCACCCGCCGGTACTGGAACAGCGTCGCTGTGGCGGTCGTGCGTCACCCTCGGCCGTTGCTCGTTGCTAGCTTGATGATCCTCCTGGCTCTTTCCGGTGCAGCTGCCACGATGAAGATCAGCTACGACGACCGAAAAGGACAACCTCCCACCACGGCTAGCAATGAGGGCTACCAGCTCCTCGACCGACACTTTCGCAAAGACGTCGTCATCACCGAGTTCCTAGTGGTCGAAAACCCCGTCGACATGCGCACCGGGAAAGGGCTGGCCGACCTCGACGAAATGGCATCGCGCATCTCCCAGATCCCCGGCGTGGTCAAGATATCCGGAGTCACCCGTCCGGCAGGCACCCGCCTTGACCAAGCGCAATTATCGTGGCAGAACAGGCAAATCGGCGACAAGATGGCCGGTGCCGTCGCCGATGGCAATTCCCGCCGCGATGACCTCGCCAAGCTCACCGATGGAGCCAACCAACTGGCCAACGGACTCGCGCAGCTCGACACATCTGTACGGACCGCACTGAAACCATTAGGCCCAGTGCTCACCCAAGCACAGTCCGCCGGCCAGGACTTCCAACGGTTTGCCCCACTTCTGCACCAACTCTCAGCGACCAGCCCCAGTATCGACAACGCAATACAAGCCGGCCCAGGCATCCGCCCGCTGGCCGAACGCACACAAGGCGCCATCGACACCCTGAACCCGCTCGTCGACCTGCTCAATGGGTCACCCTGGTGCGTCACAACTCCCCAATGCGCTCAAATCCGCGACCAGGTCCAGATCCTGGTTGCTCTGAGAAACAACGGATTCTTCTCCCAGGTCGCCGCGCTGGGTGACCGCTACGACCCCGCCACCAACGCCACCGTAACCGGCACCATCGCCGACGTTCAGACTGCCGTCAATGCCATGAACAAGGCATTCGGCGCGCTGGGAAAGCCCGCCGATCTCGCGGCCAACATCACCCGGCTACAAGACGGCATCAGCCAGCTCGCCTCCGGTTCCCGCGCGCTGGCCGATGGGGTAAAGACGCTGGCGGACAGCAATATTGAGATGCTATCCGGTATGAGCCAAATCGCCACCCAGCTTCAGAACTCGTCTCGCGCGTCCGCGGGTTCGGATGCCGCGTCCGGCTTCTACCTGCCCGCAGACGCCTTTGCGAACCGCCAATTCGCCGACGTCGCAAAGCAGTTCCTGTCACCCGATGGGAAAACGGCGCGATTCGCAGTGGAGACCAGCAACGATCCCTACAGCGTCGAAGCGATGGACCTTGCCCGCCAGATGACCCAAGTCGCCGATGGAGCCAGGCCGAACACCTCGCTGGCGAACGCCACGATCTCTGTCGCCGGCTTCCCCGCGGTCAATTCTGATATCCAGCGTCTGCTCTCGTCCGACTTCATCCAACTTGCCATCGCCACCCTGGTCATCGTTGGACTCATCCTGGTGGTGCTACTGCGCGCGCTCGTGGCACCGCTGTATCTCCTTGGCACCGTGGTGCTGAACTACCTCGCCTCACTCGGCATCGGAGTCATCGTTTTCCAATGGATACTCGGTCATGAAATCGCCTGGCCTGTACCGCTATTAGCCTTCATCATTCTGGTGGCAGTCGGTGCCGACTACAACATGTTACTGGTATCGCGACTGCGGGAGGAGAGCGGCAGCAATCTGCGTATCGGCGTTCTACGGACGGTCGCCACCACAGGCTCGGTCATCACCTCCGCCGGCCTGATCTTCGCCGCGAGCATGTTCGGCTTGATGATCGGCTCGGTCGCGATCATGATCGAGACCGGCCTCATCATTGGCTGCGGACTGCTGTTGGATACTTTCCTGGTCCGGACGCTGACCGTACCCGCCATCGCTACTTTGCTGCGCGAACGGAGCTGGTGGCCACAACGTCTCGCCACTAGACCAAGGACTGCGGCACCGTCGCGATACCGCCCGACAGTCGACGTCGGCGCGTGAGCATGCAGCTTGCCCTCACATCACGTTTGAGCCGTTGACCGCCCACGGCGCTTGGACTCACTGGGTGGGCGCCCATTCCACCGAATATGGGCTCGAGTGAATGCGGCCGTCTCCGAATAGCCAAGTCGGCGTGCAGTTTCCTCGACAGTGAGTCCCGAACTCAACAGCTCGGCGGCCAGCGCTGCGCGAACCTCGTCTGCGAGTGCGCGGTAGCTGGTTCCCTCTCCCGCCAAGTGACGGTGCAACGTGCGATCGGTGATGCAGAGTTCCCTCGCGATGGTCGCCATGGATGGGATCTGGGTCGAATCTTGGATCATCCGCATCCGCACCCAGGCTGATATGCCACGACGGGTTCGTCGACGGTTCAATAACTCCTCGCACTGGCGGATACAGATCGCCGCAGTCTGGGGATCTGGCGCGGGCATCGGTTGGCTCACCAGATCAGCGGGGACAATCAGGGCGTTGCGCACCGCGTTCTCCACAGTGACCGTCACGTTGTCGATCTCCACCAGACTTGCCGGCAGCTGCAGATCCGCCACCTCCAGTCGCATCGCGATCGGCGCGTCAACGCCACGCATGAGCGGCGGCAAGATCTGCAGGAACATTGCAAAATCGCGTTCGAGCAGAAACCTCCGCACATCGGGAGGAACCTGGGCGTTATCAAGACCGATGACCGCTTCGGTGTTGTTGAGTTCTGGTGCGGCCAGACTCAGGTAGACGGTACTGAGTGCGGCGTACCGGCAGGCGACGTCTATCGCGTCCCCAACGGTTGGACTCGAAATCAGTGCATAACCCAGAATGCCCATGTCGGCGAAGGTGTAGCGCGCACCGGTTTCCGTACCCAGTCCCGGTTGATCGCCGAGTCGGCCGATCAGGTTGCGAATCATCGTCAGTTCCTGACTCGCATGCATCTCGCTGGTCGGGTCCCTCAACCCCTGCGACGTGAGTCCTGTTCCAGACAAACAGATTTCAGGATTGAGGCCGTGGTGTACCGCGGTCTCCAAGATGTGTCGACCCGGCGCCGAGGAGCGCGCCACGTCCCACACCGGGGCCATCGGACTAGGCATGTGTCTGAAAATATCAAATGTCTGTCTGATTCTGTCATTATCGAGCCATTGCGACCGGCCTAACGTCATGTTATGTCGACGGATCTTCTACGGCCCCCACCACGCGCGGTGCTTTCTGCAACTCGCAGCTCCGTCACTGATCTGTGGCGTCCGGTTGCGACAGGGGCTTACCGCGATCTACGGCGCCCACGCACTGCATCGGCGCCGAAGTCGGTGCCACGAACCACATTCGATCCGACGCTCGCCGAGAACATCGCCGACCCCTATCCCGAGCTGCTGCGCATTCGTGAGCATCCGGTGGTCGTCAACGAGCGGCTCGGCGTCTGGATGATGGGGCGCTACGAGGACGTGCACAAGGCCGTTCGCAACAATGAGGTGTTCTCGTCGAGGGACGGCATCATGCTGCGGTCGTTTGTCACCAGTGCTGTACTCACCACAGACCCACCCGATCACACCCGCCTGCGGCATCTGACCGCGCCCATGTTCAGCAAGCGTTCGGTACAGACTCTGGCCACAGATATTCGCGCGTTGTCCGATGAGGCGATCAGGCCACTGCGAGACGGCGACGTCATTGACATGGTCGCGGCGCTGACGATCCCCATGCCCATCAACGTCATTGCCACAATCTTGGGTATTCCCCATCCTCAGTGGCCGGCCTTTCGCACCGTATCCAACAAGTTCGCGAGACTATTCGGACCGCGGTCGGTGCACGAGGTCATGCGATACGTCGGTTCGCTACTTCAGTCCTACGTGCAGATGCGCAGCTTCATAGACGTCGAGATGGGCCGGCGGTCCAGCACGTCGGCAGACGATCTCTTGGGTTGGTTGCAGGCAGCCAAAGAATCCGGCGAGCTCAGCGATCAGGAAGCTTTCTTCTACGCGCTCATCCTTCTGGTCGCCGGCAACGAGACCACTACAAACCTGTTGGGCATGCTGCTCGTCAGGCTCGCCGAGGACCGCGAGTTCTTCCTGACGTTGAAAGCCGACCGCAGCCTGCTTCGCCCGGCGGTCGAGGAGACCGCGCGTTGGGGCTCGCCGGTGCAGTGGGTCACCAGAACCGCTACCGCGCCCTATCGGATCGGCGACACGGTAATCCCTAAGGGCGCAAAGGCGTTGCTCTTCTATGCCTCGGCGAACCGAGACCCGGCGAAGTTCAGCGACCCCGATCGGTTCGACCCTCATCGCGACACGACCGGGCACCTGGCATTCGGCCATGGACTTCACTTTTGTCTGGGCGCTCATCTCGCACGACTCGAAGTGATCACAGCGGTGGACCATCTGCTGGACGAACTCGACGGCCTGGAGCTTGCTGGACCCGTGCGCTGGGGTACCAATCCTTCACTGCGAGGACCTGTTTCGATTCCCTTACGCGTCCGGCGAGGAAGCGCTTCCTGAGCGACTGCATGCCGCCCCAATGTCGCTGTCTCCCAGTTCCATCGGAATATGACGATTCTATGTATCGAGGCCGCTGAGCGCCGCTTCGACGTAGTCGTGGACCGGTGGGTCCGCAGGCCTGCTCGTCCTAGGGATTGATGGTGTTTTCACCGACCTGGCGTCCCCACACATATTCGGTAAGCAATGGCTGCCCGAGTTCGAGGTGGTTGTAGGGAGCCAGTGATGCGCCGGTGTCGGCTACCAGGTAAGGGGCGGGCCAGAAATCCTTGGTGACTGTCTGCCAACATCCAGGGGCGCCGCCCGGGCCGCCTCGCGCATTGGAACGGGGCAGGTTATCCGGATAGACGTACGGATTCGGCGCACCGGTGAGCCCGATACGGAAGTCGATCGAGTAGCCGTTGCCGCCTGCGGATTCAACAGTCTGCGGCAGGATCGCAGCATAATTTCTTATGCTGCACAGGAATTCGGGACTGTAGGTGTTCAAGGTGCCGGTGGTCGTCACCAGGTCAGCCAGACCTCGCACCAGGTAGGGACTTCCCCGCCCCACGATGTCAGCGCCAGCGTTGCCGAAGCCCGCGGCAGCCAGCAGCGCCGCATCGAGATCGGCTCGCTGCTCATTGACGGTGCCTGCCGTGGTCGCTGCATTGTTGAGGAATTTCCAGAAATCGGGTGAGGATTGGGCATAGACGTCGGCGAGGTCGGTAAGGCGTTTGATGTCTTCGCGGATCTGCGGCATTTCAGGGTTGATGTCGTCGAGGACAGCATTGCCCGCGATGATTGATCGGCCGAAGTCGAGGCCGTGCCCGTCCAGTGCCTCGGCGGTGGCCGCAAGAGTCAGGTTGAGTTTGACGGGATCGACTTTCTGCGCGATCGACATCAAGGTTTCGAACAGGGTGTTGAATTCGGTCGTCACGTGCGAGACGTCGATCACCTGCGAGCTCGACACGCGCGCAGATGCCGGTCTCGACGGGCTACGGAAGGCTACATACTTGTTGCCGAATACCGTGCTGGCCTTGATCTCGGCGGTCACGTTGGCCGGGATCAGCTCGATGTACTTTGGAGCGACGTCCAGGGACAGTTTCGCCTTGGTGGTGTCATCTTGCTGGATCGCGCGCACCGCGGCGACCCGGCCGATTTCGACGCCGTTGTAGGTCACTTTTGCCCCGGGCTCCATGACCAGCCCAGCGCGATCCGACACCAGGGTCAAGTGCATGGCCGGAGTGAACTCACCGTGAAATTGCAGGTAGACCGTCGATACCACTACTACGACCAGGGCCAGCGCCACGGTCCCGGCCGTTCGTAACGGTGGATGGTGCCGCCAGTGATTCAGCGTGCGACCAACAGCGGCGCGATTCGACGAACGACTCACGCGGACAGGGGTTTTCATATGACGGGCTCACTGGATCGTGGTCGACTGAACCTCATAAGTGTACCTATAGTAGCACAACGCTACATAGCGTTTTGAAACTGTTAGTAGCGTTTTCTCAGCGCGGCTGGCGGATGGCGATGACGCAGGGTCACCAGGAAGTTTCAGCCAGGCCCAGTGCGAGCCGCCCGGTCCCAGCGACGACAAGCCGCAGGCGAACCGCCGGCGCACCTACCAATTCGCCGTCACGCCTCGGTTCGGGTGCGTGAGTGTGCGGCCAGAAAGTCGTCGACGATGCGGACGCACTGGTCACGGCTGATGGTGCAGAGTCCGGTCATGCGTGCGAAGACCAGCGGACCGACGAGCTGGCACTCAGCCAATTCGAGGTCGAATTCGTCAAGTTCTTCGCGAGCCTGGTCGCTCGACAGGATTTCGTCGAACGGTTTGCGGTATTGCTCGACGACCCTAGAACGCAGGCTGCCAGCCGGGCTGTCCTCATCTGCGGTGCCGTCAGCAGCAGGATCGGTGGGCCCAAGGGCGACCCAAGCCAGCGTGGTGACCTGGATCGGGGCATCGGCAAAGAGTGCGGCCTGCCGGCTGAGGATTTCAATCAGCCTCTGCCGCAGCGACCCCTCGTCGGGTGTCGGTGTAGTGACGTGCGGCAGCAGGCGCTCGAATGTGGCCGCCAGCAACTGTGATGAGCTTGCGAAATGCCGATAGAGGGTGGTGCGAGCCACCTTGGAGGCTTTGGTCACCGCGTCGATCGTGACGGCTTCGATTCCCCCGGTGGTGAGGAGTGCCGCCGCCGCGTCGAGCAGTCGGTTACGCGACCTGATCCGGCGGGGGTCGATGTCATCATCGTCGTCTGCGTATGCCGCCGGTTGAGTGCTCACTGCGTTGTCCCTTCGGAAAATGGGACCTGCGGGCGGCGTTTCCAGCAGGCGTCAAGGTATGGTACCAAGAGTAGCGTAGCGAAACTGTTCGTAGGTTTGTCCGCGGTTACGGAGAACACCCTGGTCGGTAGGCATGGCCGTCGTGTCTACGCGGGAGGGTCTTGGTGCGTCCAGAAGCTGCCAAACGAAGGCTCGTTGCAGTTGCGGTGCGGGCCCGACGATATCGCGAATCAGTGCGAAACAAGGGGATGACGATGGGTGACACAGCACATCCGGGGCCATATCTACTGCCTCCGCATACCTCGACGTGTACCGGGTGCGGGCCCGCGAATTCGCATGGATTGCAGCTGGTTGTCTATCGCGACGGTGACGAGGTCTACAGCGATGTGACGTTCGATGAGCGCCATATCGGCGCCCCAGGACTGGCGCACGGCGGCGCAGTAGCGACAGCCTGTGACGACGTACTGGGCTTCACGTTGTGGGTGGCCGGCACGCCCGCGGTGACACGCAGTCTGACAGTGGAGTATCTGCGACCTGTCCCGTTGCACGAACCGCACAGGATTACTGCCCAGATCACCGGCCGCCAAGGACGTGCTCTTCACGTCAGCGGAACGGGAGTCAGTCACGATGGCATCACCCGGTTCACCGCCAGCGCAGTCTTCGTGACGGTGGGTGTCGATCATTTCGCTGCGCACGGCGACGTGAGCGGATTCGAGGACCTGTTTGATCGGCTAGCTGTACTGACCACGGACGTTGGTGACGGCGTGGCGTGGTGACATGACGAAGACCTCCGAGTGAAGTGCGAGCTGTCTAGGAACGCTTTCACCAACCGGAGGTCTTCGTGTCCCACCGTAATGCCCCTTTGTCCGAAACCGGTCGTCTGAGGCTGGCTCGTTGCGTCGTTGAGGACGGCTGGCCGCTGCGTCGAGCCGCTGAACGCTTCCAGGTCTCGGTCACCACCACCTCTCGGTGGGCGACTCGATACCGCGAACAGGGTGAGGCCGGCATGGCCGACCGCAGCTCACGGCCGCACCGCAGTCCGAATCAGACACCGACCCGCATCGAGCGGCGGATCATTAAAGTCCGGGTCCTGCGCCGGTGGGGACCAGCTCGCATCGGGTATCTGTTGGGCATTCACCCCTCCACGGTGCACCGGGTACTCACCCGCTACGGAGTGGCCAAGCTTCGGTGGCTGGACCGACCCACCGGACGTGTGATCCGCCGCATCGAAACCTCCCAGTGCGGGGATCTAGTGCATGTCGATGTCAAGAAGCTGGGCAAGATCCCCGCTGGTGGCGGCTGGCGGATGCTGGGCCGCACGATCGGCCAGCGCAACTCCCAGGCCGATAAAGGCTCTGGACTTCGCAGTAAGTACCGCCATCCCTTGCACGGTCACCACTTCCTCCACACGGCGATTGACGCACACTCCCGGCTGGCCTACTCAGAACTGTTGCCCGATGAACGCAAAGAGACCGCGGCAGGCTTTTGGCTACGCGCCAACGCCTGGTTCGCCGAATGCGGCATCCCCGTGCGGAACGTGTTGACCGACAACGGGTCCTGCTACCGCTCTCACGCCTTCCGTGAGGCCTTAGGCGACGTTGAACACCGTCGCACGCGCCCTTATCGGCCGCAGACAAACGGCAAGGTCGAACGCTTCCACCGGACCCTGGCCGATGAATGGGCCTACGCCCGGCTCTACACCAGCGACGCCGAACGCTGCGCCCAGTTCCCGATCTGGCTGCACACCTACAATCACCACCGCGGCCACACCGCACTCGGCGGTCAACCACCCGCCAGCCGCGTACCTAACCTCTCAGGTCAGTACAGCTAGCCGGCGCGCTTCACCAACCAATTGGTGATCACAGCGTCTGAGCGTGGCGTTGGCAGCATGGCTTCGAAGTTGAGGCAGCATCGCCCCGATAGGGCGGCCGACCTTGGCGGTGTCGACACGTACCGCCGTAACAGTGCAGTAGATGCCGCGATGATGCTGGCAGTTAGCGGCGGTTACGAGGCTGTGCACGTTCGCGCGGTGGCCGCGCAGGTCGGAATCGGCGTCAGCACGCTGTACCGGTACTTCCCCTCCAAGATCCACCTCTTGGTGTCGGCGTTGACCCGCGAGTTCCAAGAGTTTGGAAACAGCCGCGATTGGACCGTCACCGCGTCGACACCGCGCGAACGCCTTCGCTTGCTCGTCGACTGCCTGCACACCGAATGGCAACCAAGACCCGCGCTTGACCGAGGCGGTGACGCGCGCCTTCGTCCTCGCCGACCACACCGCCGCCGCAGCCACCGATGAAGCGATCGACGTCATTGAAGGTCTGCTGGCAAGGACTTTGAGCGGCGGCGAGCCCACGGTCAGAGACCAGCGACTAGCGGGGCTGATCGCTGATGTGTGGCTTGCCAATTTGGCGGCGTTCAGCAGTGGGCGAATATCGGGTGAAGTCGCTCGGGATCGAATCGATAGGGCCATCGACCGCTTTGTGGACGCCACTCATGGCGATCCCGAAGTGGGCTGAGAACCTGTTCTTGATAACAGTAGAGAAAGTTCTCACAGCCTCGATCCGATAGGCATTTTTCGGTCCGTGGTGGCGGACGGGAGCGCCAGCGGACGGGAGCCGCCGCGGCGTGGATCTTTCGCCCAAATCGCGTCGGTGCTGTGTCGGGCACATTCGTAGACTTGCATCGTGGTGACGGACGCGGCACGTGCACGGGCGATCGCCGAGGAGCGACTGGCCGATCTGCCGCATCGGTGGGCCCATGTCTGCGGAGTCGCGGCGACGGCGGAGCGATTGGTCGTCGGCTTGGGCGCCATGGATGCCGACGCGGTGGTGGCTGCCGCGTGGCTTCACGATGTTGGCTATGCGCCGTCAGTTCGATCGACTGGTTTCCACCCCGTCGACGGCGCAGTGTTCGTCCGCGACGAGGGCTTTCCCGCAGTGGTGGTCTCGCTGGTGGCCTATCACACGGGCGCGGTGTTCGAGGCGCGGGAGCGCGGCCTCTTAGACGCGCTGGCCGAGTTCACGGCACCTCCGTCGTTGTTACTAGACGTGCTGACGTGCGCGGACTTGACCACTGGCCCGCAGGGCTCGCCTGTGCGAGCTGAAGATCGAGTCACGGAGATCCTGTCGCGTTACCCCGATGGGGATCCTGTGCATCGTGCGATCGAGCGGGCGGCGCCGAGCCTGTTGGCGGCGGCAGCACGAGTTAGTGCCTCCGCCGGCTAGAGACGACCTTGCCGGGCTACCCGAGGTATGGGCTGTCGCGGCGTTGAAGGTAGTGCTGAATGCGCAGCCGCATCGAGGGGTGGACGTCCAAAGATGCAAGTTCGCCTGGTGACGTCCAGGCGATGTCGGTGCTTTCCGAGTCGACTCGCAACTGTCCACCGAGCAGCCGGGTGGTGAAGCACAGCGAGAACTGTTGACGGACTTCACCGTCGGCGTAGGCCATAACGTGGCGAGGATTGGTGTAGACGCCGATGAGTCCGCTGATCTCGACGTCGAGACCGGTTTCCTCTTTCACTTCACGAACCGCCGCGTCGACGATGGATTCGCCCAATTCCATTGCGCCACCCGGCAATGCCCAAAGGTTATTGTCGCGGCGGCGAATTAGCACGATGCGATCATGTGAATCGGTGACGACGGCGGTAGTGGAGGGCACCACACTGTTTGCGGCTGGCGCGTGGGGATCGTTGTAGTAGTCGGTCCGGGCCATACGGTTCTCCAATCGGCAGGTCAGGCGTGCGTGGGTAATGGTTGGGCGGTGTTCCACACCCGTTCGAAAGAGAGTTGGTGATCGCGCCACAGCTCGGGCGCGTCGTCACGTCGAATAAAGAGGACGGGATTGTCGCTGGCGGGAGCACCGTATAGGTGCGGGTTGGCAATCAGGGTGTTGTCCGCGCGGAACATCGACGTGTACAGCGGTGTGGCGTGTGTGCGCACCTCCAAGCCTGGGGCGTCGGCGAGTGAAGCCAATCGTGCGAGTGTGATCTGGCAGCGAGCTGCTAGAACTGAGCCAATCGTCTCCTCTTCCCCGCGTTGGCTTACCGCAGCGCAATCGGGATCACCCACGATGAAGCGAATGGCGACTCCGCGTTCGGCCGCGACTGCGAGCGTTGAGCAGAACCTGGGAATGCCGTCGAAGAGGAAGGTGCCCCCGTAGACCAGGATGTCGATCTGCTCGGCGGCGCCGCCGAACAGTTGGGTCCACACGGCGACAGGGACGTCCGCGCGGCTTCGGTACACACTGACCGCGACCGTGCCGGTACCAGGTGGGCGCAGGGTGGGAAAGATGTCTGGCCACAGCGTCTGCGGATCACAGCCCAGTGCGTCGGCGGTGGCGCGCGCGTTGACCGCCTGGGGCAGTGATTCACCCCTGACCCAGCGGCCCACCGTCTTGACGTCGACACCGGCGGCTGTTGCGAGTCTGGCTTCGCTGAAACCCTTTTCACTCATTCGCGTCGTCAGTGCGTGGTTAGGAACAGGTAGCTTCTCGATCTGCTCATGCTAGGAGCGCGGTGCCAGCGTTAGCGACGCCCAAAGCACAAAAGTTGGCGCGCGATTGTCGTCCGAGTGTCCGCGTTGTCCAGGCGTCTGTCCGCTTTGTCTAACTGATGCCCTGGGAATGTCCGAGTTGTCCGCCTGAACTGGTGGTCGCGGCCGAGCGGTCGCGAGAAAACAGCAGGAAGGACAGTTGGAATGAAACTACGTATTAACACCGGCGGTGTGTCATTTGTGTGCACGCGGGCACCCGAACAGCGGATCGCGTTTGACACCGGCCAGCCGAAGCTGGATCGCGAGACGGGTCTGCCGCTGTGGCAGGTCCAGGTGATGGCGCTGGACTCCACGGGCGGCGACGTCATCACCGTGACGGTTGCCGGCGACCCGAATGTGACGGTCGGGCAGCCGATCCACATCGAGGGCTTGGTTGCCCTGCCGTGGAGCCAGGACAGTCGCAGCGGAGTCGCGTTCCGCGCTGAAGCGATCCGCGCTTCAGGTGCACCACTGGCGGGAGTCGTTGCCGCACCTCGGAATGCGTCACCGAGCGGCGTACCCGGCGGCACGAGCAAGCCGGCCGCCTGACCCTTTCGTCGAGTGGGCGCAGCACCGCAACACCAAGAGACGGTGGTGCTGCGCCCGCTCGGCCGAAGCCTCTCCTTACCCCGATCCCGCAAGCCTGCCGGAAGGTCTGCCATGCCTGGCCACCCACGAGCTCACCGCTCCAACCGCTCTCTTCCGAACCACTCGGACTCCGATGACATTGCCCTCCGTGCAGCCACGGCGCTTGGCAAAGCGACTGCTGCGCTGGTATGGGCGTCGGTGTTGTTTCCGATGATCAGCATTCCGGCCATCACAAGCGTCTGGATGGCCGTCACTTGCGGTCCCTTGGTCGGCCTCTTGGCGGCGATCTGGTCGGCTCTCGCATTGTTCAGCTGGTTTCTGTTATCCCCCCAAACGTTCCGTCAGTGGGTGACGGTACGTCTGCGGGTCCAGTGGCGCACATGGGGTATCTATCGAGGCCGATGGGCCACGGTCTGCACGCTGTGTGGCCTGACCGCCGGTCTCGACGGTCACGTCATGGTGCCGATTCTGCGTTCGGTGACGATCGGTGTCACGAGCGACGTTCTCGAGGTACGCATCCTCACGGGCCAGTCGTTGGCCGACTGGCAATCCCGAGGTGACGCGTTAGCCGAAGCGCTGAGCGCCCAGCGGGTGACCATTCGCTCGACCCGACCGGGCTCGATCCGCATCACCGCCCATCACGGCGATCCGCTGACGACACCCATCCAACTTCCTCGTCCGGCCAGGGGCACCACACCGGACCTGTCCCGCCTGTGGGTGGGGCTCACCGAGGCCGGTGAGCGTTGGCGCCTACCGCTACTGGGACAGCACATCTTGGTCGCAGGCGCGACCGGCTCGGGCAAGGGCTCGGTGCTTTGGTCAATCATTGCCGCCGTCGGCCCCGCCGTGCGGGCGGGCTGCGCACGCCTCGTCGTCGTAGATCCCAAGGGAGGGATGGAGTTCGGGCGCGGACAAGTGTTGTTCACCTCGCTCGCCCATGACAACGGTGAACAGACACTCGCTGCGCTGCGGGCGGTTGTCGCGGTGATGCAGAAACGTGCGCAACGGCTGCGGGGGAAGACTCGGCTTCACACTCCGAGTGTCTCCGCACCACTGATTGTATTGATTATCGACGAAATCGCCTCGCTGACTGCCTATCTCGGGGACCGCAGAACACGCGCCGAGGTTGAGCAGCTGCTGGGGCTGCTGCTGTCCCAGGGCCGCGCAGTCGGTATCTCGGTGGTCGCCGCGGTACAGGACCCGTCTAAAGATGTTTTGCCCATCCGGCAGCTCTTCTCCATCCGGGTCGGGCTGCGCATGAGTGAAGCCACCCAGACCGCGATGGTGCTCGGAGCCGCCGCCCGAGAAGCCGGCGCCTTGTGTGATGGAATCTCCACCGGTACTCCCGGTGTCGGTTACGTCTGCACTGACGGCAACGCTGAACCGTTGCGAGTTCGGGCCTTCCACGTCACCGATTCCGCCATTGATGATCTCGTCGCTCGCTTTGCCCCCACAAGAGCGCATCCTCGGACCGCCGAGACTGAAGGTCGCCAGTCGTGACCACTGCTGCGCTGGGCATTGCGGTTTCGACACTGCCAGGCCTTCCGGCCGGTACCGACACCATCGGCGTGGTGGCGCAGATGGTGCGTCGCGCCGCCTCCCGCGACTTCGAGACCTGGTGGAATAAAGCGGAGAATGCTGGGTTCTGTGCGAATCCGATCCGTCTGACAGGAACCGACAGCTTCGGTCGCGAGCTTCGGGTGTGGACCCGATGCAACAACCGACGCGCTGTCGCCTGCCCGTCCTGCTCTGATCTCTATGCCCGCGATACCTGGCAACTCGTACACGCCGGCGTGCACGGTGGCCATCACGATCTGCCGCCCACAGTCGCCGAACACCCTCAGGTGTTCGTCACGCTGACCGCGCCCAGTTTCGGGGCCGTGCACACCACACGCGATGACGGCCAGCGAGGCCAGGCTCGGCGGTGCCACGACCGGGGCCGGAATGCCCACCAACGTTGCCAGCACGGGAGACCCCTGTGGTGCAGCTCCATCCACCACGAGGGCGATGCTCATGTCGGTCAGCCGCTCTGCGAGGACTGTTACGACTACATGGGGCATGTCCTGTTCGCCTGGCATGCCCCTGAACTGTGGCGGCGCTTCACCATCGCCCTGCGCCGGCTGTTGCGTAGACGCTTACGCGCGCTCGGCGAATCCCCCACCGCTGCCCGAATCAATTTCGTGAAGGTGACCGAGATGCAACGTCGGGCGATCCCGCACTTCCACGCCGTAATCCGCCTCGACGAGCCGCCACAGCCGGGCCAAGCCCCAACACCACCCAAGTCCTCAATCACAGCCACCGACCTGGCCCTCCTAATCCATCAGGCCGCAAGCGGCGTCGCACTCACTGTCGCCGCCCCAGCACACGGCGCTGAAATCAGTAGCCGTGTAATACAGTTCGGCACTCAGACGGATGCGCGGCCATTGCGGTCGGACAGTAGTGACTGCGGCGGGGCAACACCTCGCCAGTCGCGTCGGTCGGTCCCGGCCTACCTGGCCAAGTACGTGACCAAATCCGTCGCCGACTTCGGCGTTGGGGTCCGACGGATGTCACCGCTCGCCGTTCCCGATTTAGACGTCCCCACACATATCCGGGCGATTCTGACCACAATTCTCGATCTAGCCGATCATGGCGCCTACTCGGAGATAGACCGCTGGCTGCACACTCTCGGCTTTCGTGGGCATATCACCACCAAATCCCGGCTGTTCTCCACCACGATGAGTGCGCTGCGCGAGCATCGAGCTGAGTGGACTCGGGAGCAACGCCACCGCTCAGACCTCGCGACCGACGAACATGATCGGGCGCTTCACGGTGCCGAAGAAGAAGTGGAATGGACATTCGATCGAGCCGGGCTGGGCAATCTCGGTGAACGCACTTTGGTCGTGTCTGCGGCGCACCGAATGATCGAACATCGCCACATCGTCCGTGCGAATCGCTGGACGCACGATCAATCCTCGCCACCAGACTGGTCGACATGACTACGCCCGTATTCGATCGCGAGAAGACCGGTCCCGGGACCCTGCGAATAGCTGAAATTGCCTCGCCCGCAGCACAACCCGTATGTGTTACTTCACCCCCACAAGCCGTACGCCGGCATTCCGAATTACTTCCACACGGAGAGGAAAACGGATGCATACTGAATTCAGTGCTGAGCTGATCACCGTGCAGGCCGCGGCGGATCGTCTCGCAGTCAGTCGATGGATGGTGTACCGGCTGATCTGGGACGGACGTGTCAGATCGGTACAGATCGGTAGGTGCCGGCGGATCGTGCGGCAGTCTTTCGACGACTACCTATCCGGCTTGATTGAAGGAGCCGCGTGATGGCTGCAGGTGGGAAAGCACGTCGCAACGCGAACGGCCAGGGCGGCGTGTACCGACGAGGTGATGGGCGCTGGGAGGCGAAAGTCTTCGTCGACACGCCGGACGGACGACGGAAGCGCATCAGCGTCTACGGCGATAGTGAGCGTGCCGCCTTGGACGAACTCGGCAAGGTTCTCGATCAACAGCGACGCGGCATACCCACTGCAACAACGACGTTGACGGTCGCTGAGTACATGACCTACTGGCTAGAGCACATTGCGGAGCCTAGCGTTCGGCGCACGACGTATGCGACCTATGAGGGCGACGTGCGCCTGCACATCATCCCGGGAATTGGCAATCGGAAGCTGAAGTCACTGCAGGCCTCGCATATTCGCGCATGGCTGACCGGATTGCAGACCCGATGCCAATGCTGCGCCCAAGGGAAGGACGCAGCGCGAGGGCGCAAGTCGCAGGCACGGTGCTGCGCTCTCGTGCCTGCCAAGTGCTGCAACGACGCGTTGTCTGCCAGCTCGATTCGCCACATTCTGCGCGTTTTGCGGGCTGCTCTGCAGGATGCGGTCGACGAAGAGATGTTAAGCCGCAACGTCGCCCGACTCGTTCAGTTGCGCGTGACCGATGACCGGAAGGTGCGCTCTTTCACGCGGGCTGAGGCGATGCGCTTTCTCAAGACCGCTGAGACGACGCGACTTTATGCACTGTGGGCAGTCGCGCTGTCGATGGGACTCCGTCGTGGTGAGGCGCTCGGGCTGCAATGGTCCGACGTCGATCTAGACGCTGAGCGGATTACAATCAGGCGAGCGTTGCACCGCGTGGACGGCCAGCTGAAGCTTGAGAACGTCAAAACTGAAGGATCCGTCGCAGTTCTGCCAGTACCTCGGACGCTTGTGCCGATTCTGACTAACCACCGCCGGCGCCAGCTGGAGGAGCGCCTGGCCGCCGGATCAACGTGGCGCGACACGGGACTGGTTTTCACGACCCCTAAGGGCGGCGCGTTGGAGCCGCGCAACGTCAACCGAATGTTCCACAGCCTGTGCGCGAAGGCGGAGGTGCCGCAACTTCGCGTCCACGACCTCCGACACTCGTGCGCCACCCTGCTCTTCACAATGGGAGTTCAGCCGGCGACGGTTCAGAAGATTCTGCGCCACAGCTCAATCACGGTGACGACGGGAACCTATGTCGAGGTCATCGAAGCCGTTCAACGGGATGCTTTGGACTCGATGGGCTCACTGTTCGCCTCCAACAGCCTCGGCGACGAAACCGGGTAGCGTTCGCCTGATGGAATTCAGCGGATACGTTCAGCTTCGAGTCCGTACAAGTCGACCGCAACGACGCGCGATCGAGTGCCGCAAGCCGACGATGACGTTGCCGTTGTCGAAATATCAAAGGTCTCTGGTTACGACGGCAACGGCTGAGACGGAAAAAAGCCGAATCGGCCTTCCCCCGCAACGCCTGTGAAAAATACGTCGGTTGACTCCTTCCGGAGTCCAGATGGTGGATCCATGTTCTCCATGATGATGACCTGCCCACCAACCGACTGCTGAATGTCGTCGTAGAACCGCGCAGCAATGCCGATGTCGAGAACCTCACGATCGACGGCTTCGCCAGGCTTCGGTGGGCGATAGGTCACCAATGGTGAATCCAGAACGACAAATCCAGGGTGTGGAAGATCATTTTCAAAGCAATACTGAGCAAGGCCAATGGTGAAGGCGGAGTGGAGGATTGCGCGAACGCCTTTACCGTGAGCAGAGCGTAATTGATCGCCCGCTATCAGATCCTGCTCATCCCGGTCATAACGGACCTCATCACCATCAGGGACCTGCCACGCGGAAAGCCTCTCACCGATCGCTTTAGAGAAGCGCCGCACAGTACTCCCTCCAGCAAGCCAAAACTGCCGCCCTCGACCCCCCTGGTGAGCGTGACGTCTTCACCAGTCGGCGTCCGAATTCCCAATAGGACTGTGCTGTAGCCCGCGCGCTGCGGAATCTCCCGAAGAGTGGAACCACGAAGCATGAAGTCAATGGCGTCGACAATGAACGACTTCCCTGTGTCAGAGGGACCATGGATGACAGTCGTTCGTGGCCCGAAATCAACCGTCGCTGGAGCCTTGCCGGGCCCCACGAAAGTCAGATGCGTCAGGCTAATGCGGTTTGCCATTGTTCCCGTCCGTATCGGGCCAGTGAAATTCTTCGGACCAGGAATCGAATATCGCCTTTGTCTGCCGTCGCAGATTCGCTTCGTCCAGATCGGGAAAACTTCCCAACACCCATCCGACACGATCGCGCAAGCGATGTGAGTACGACGAGCCCAAGACTCCCACGAAGTGCAGGGCGCCGTCGCCGGCAAGAAACCGCACCCCGTTCATTCCAACCGCAATCTCGGCGAGATGCAGCCTCAGCAGAAGACCAATTCCTGCCTCGATAGATTCACGCTTGGCCGCAATCTCGCCTGCACGGATCGGCAGAGCCGGATGCAGACTTTCAGGGCCACCGACGTCCCTGCTGTGGAGCACGAAGTGATCAAGCAGGACAAGCTGATTCAGGTCGAGTTCAGCTGGGAAGGCCTGGGTCAAGATCATCAACACGCGGATGCCGACCTCCAAAGGGCCGTTCAGCGGCGATTCATTGATGCTTTGCGGCCTCCGACGGTCGCCCGCTGGACCGTTCGGTGCCCGATTGTCGTAGTCATTCATTGCGCGACATCCATTGAATCCGATCGACGTTCGCCAGCTGGTGGCACATGCCCTGTCGATCATCGATCTCGACCACCGAAATCAGACGATGCCGACTCAGATCCAGCTGTCCAACTAGCGAAAGCACACTCGTCAAACGTCTCAGGCCCGTGGCGTGGTGGTCCTCGACTACATCGATAACACCCGAATGAATGTCATCCTGCAATCGCTCAAAAGTCCCCGGCGGCACTGAATCCCGCGCGTACACTCGTAGCGCCTCCGCCTTGTAGAAGTTCTCGCGGTGGCGGCGAAAGCGTTCGCCCACTCTGGGATTTGATGCCACTGATTCGGGTTGGAGGCTTTCCTCGGGGTGTGCTTCGGCGTAAACATCAACCAGTTGTTGTACGTATCTCCGTTCGTGTGTCGCCAAGTCACCGGGAGCTGGCACATGAGCGGGTCGCGGCTGAAGCGCTGTGGCGAATCGGTCGCTGTACCAACAAGTTGTCTTATGCAGTTCAAGCACATCAGTCAGCTCGACGGATCGGAACATCGAGAAATCCGTGACCGACGCCAGTTCCTGAACCGAAGAGACGAGGTCCGACTCAAGGCCCCTCGCGAGGGTGCTGTCGTCGTCGGCCAAGTGGTCGAGGAACTTTTTCCTCAACTTCTGCGGGCTGCTGAGCATCCGACCGCAGTTTGTACTGCAACCGCGGGGAGCCAAGATCTGGTAGCTGTCCGGCAGAACGCACTCTCCGACAACAGTTGCCACGAAGATCTTCAGAATCTCGGGAAGTATGTCTCCTAGGGCGAGAGGTTCTGCATAGTGCTTGCACTGGAAACAGTCCCAAGCACCTTCTAGGCCGTTTGCAGTCTTGAACGCCGCAATGTCCGCGCCCCTGTCACCGGCTCCACCGAACCGCTTGACCTGAACGTAGCCGGATCTCAGGGCATGCACCCATTCAAGGATGAATAGTTCCCATTGGACGTCGTCGTACAGGGAAATGCGTGCCATGGGCGATATTGGTGGCCCGGACAGCGCGACACCAGTCTCTCCATGTAGGGGTTCTGGTATGTCGCGAAGACCACTAGAGGGACCCCCAGGAGCCTGGCTATCTCCGCTCTGAGCTGCGTTCAACCGACTCTTGCCTCCCGGCGGTCAGGATACGACAAGTCGTAGGATCGCCAGCCGAGACACGACATGCCCCGGCCGGGAGGCTCACGGTTCGCGAGCAGGCATCATGCTGCAGCGTGACGGAAATTCGACGATCGGAGCGGGGACGCTGACCGCCGCTGGTTGGTTGGGACCAATGGCATGGCCATCACCCCGCCACACCGCAGGGGCCGTCACGCCGCAGGGGCGGACTGTGTTGACCGACAGCGCCGTGGCGGCCATCCGGGAGCTGATGAGAAGGGGGCGATGCGCTCCTGCTCACGGCTGAGATGAACCGAACTGTCGTCAGAACTGTCGTCAAACGACCTTCTGAGCACTCAATCGAGTGCTGTTTTGCCTGGTGGAGCTAAGGGGATTCGAACCCCTGACCCCCACACTGCCAGTGTGGTGCGCTACCAACTGCGCCATAGCCCCAAGCGTGCCCACCGAAATTACACCACCGGTACGCCTGCCTCAAAATCGCTGGTCAAGGCAGCTCGTCAGCGGCCTCTGGGCCGGGCGGGCGCGGCGGGGTGTGTTCCAAGGGCTCCGCATCGCGGGTTTCGGGCGCAAATGCCCAGCCAAGAGCCGCCAGCACCAGGATCAGCCCGCTCAGCGCGAATGCCCACTCGAACGACAGGTGCTGGGCGATCTCCCCCACTCCCAGCGATCCGACGATCGACCCCAGATCGGACATCATCTGGAACGTCGCCACCGCGGTTCCGCCGCGGGCCTTGCCGATGATGTCGGCCACCGCGGCCTGCTGCGGCGAGGTGAACACCCCGGTGCCCGCGCCCGCGATGAACGCACCCACCAGGAACACCGGCAGCGACGTCGCCGCCCCGACCACCGCCGTCGTCAGCCCGGACGCCGCAAGACCGGTGATCAGCAGCGGGCGTCGCCCCGTCCGGTCGGATAGCCGCCCCGACGGGATCACGGCGGCCACGTTGCCGGCCGCGAAGGTGGCCAGCGCCGCACCGGCCACCCCGGGCCCGCGGTGCAGCGACTCGGTCACGAACAACGGCACCAGCGCCACCCGCAGCCCGAACGCAGACCAGCCGGTGGCGAAGTTCGACAGCAGCGCGGCTCGGTAGGCCGGGTGGCGCAGCGCCACCCGAACGGTCACCGTCAGCTCGTCGTCGGCGGCGGGAGCGGCCAGGTGCGAATGCCGCAGGCTGATGAACACGACCGCCGCCGCGATCAGCAGGGCCACCCCGTAGATGAGGAACGGCGCGGCCAGGCCCAGCCCCGCGGTCAGGCTGCCCAACAGCGGGCCGGCCACCGACCCGACCAGGAACGCGCTGGAGAACATCCCCGCCACTCGGCCGCGGGCGTTGTGCGGGCTGATCCGAATCATCAAGCCCAGCGCGGAGATGAAGAACATCGTCGAGCCGATGCCGCCCAGTGCGCGGAACACCAGCAGCTGCCAGTAGGTGTGGGCGAACGCACACGCCCCTGTCGACAGCGCCACGATCAGCAGGCCGCTGACATAGATGCGGCGCTCCCCCAGCCGCTGCACCAACACCCCCGACCCGGGGGCGAAGAGCAGCCGCATCAACGCGAAGGCGGTGATCACGAATGTCGCCGCACTGATGCTCACCCCGAAGTGGCGGGCGAGTTGCGGCAACACCGGCGCGACCACCCCGTAACCCAGGGCGATGACCGCGTTGGCGGAGATCAGGACCCAGACTTCCCGCGGAAGCTTGGCCTCGGCCTCCGGGGGACAGTCACCCTCCGCGACGGAACTCACGAGATGACTGTATTCACCACCTCGCGGGCGGCCTCTTGCACCTCGGCCAGATGCTCGGGTCCCTTGAAGGACTCGGCGTAGATCTTGTACACGTCCTCGGTGCCCGACGGGCGTGCGGCGAACCAACCGTCGGCCGTGGTCACCTTCAGCCCGCCCAACGGCGCGCCGTTGCCCGGCGCGGTGGTCAGCTTGGCGGTGATCGGCTCACCGGCCAGCTCGGTGGCACCGACCTGCTCCGGGGACAGCTTGGCCAGCCGGGCCTTCTGCTCCCGATTGGCCGGCGCGTCGACCCGGGCGTAGACCGGCGCACCGTACTTGGCGGCCAGCTCCGCATAGCGCTGCGACGGCGAGACGCCGGTGACCGCGAGGATCTCCGAGGCCAGCAGAGCCATGATGATGCCATCCTTGTCGGTGGTCCACACCGATCCGTCCCGCCGCAGGAAGGACGCACCGGCCGACTCTTCACCGCCGAAACCGATTGTGCCGCCGATCAATCCGTCGACAAACCACTTGAAGCCAACCGGTACCTCGATCAGCTTGCGGCCCAGCCCGGCCACCACCCGATCGATGATCGACGAGCTGACGGCGGTCTTGCCCACCGCAACGCTGGCCGGCCAGTCCGGCCGGTGCGAATACAGGTAGTCGATCGCCACGGCGAGGTAGTGGTTGGGGTTCATCAGGCCCGCGTCGGGGGTGACGATGCCGTGCCGGTCGGAGTCGGCGTCGTTTCCGGTGGCGATCTGATAGGCCTCACGGTTGGCGATCAGCGACGCCATCGCGTTGGGTGAGCTGCAGTCCATCCGGATCTTGCCGTCGGTGTCCAGGGTCATGAACCGCCACGTCGCATCGACCAACGGGTTGACGACGGTCAGGTCCAGGTCGTGGCGTTCGGCGATAGCGGCCCAGTAGTCGACGCTGGCCCCACCCAGCGGGTCGGCCCCGATGCGGATCTTCTGCGCGCGGATGGCGTGGATGTCGACCACATTGGGCAGATCGGAGACGTAGGCGTCGAGGTAGTCGTGGCGCTGCGCGCTGCGCAGGGCGCGCGCCAGTGGCACCCGCTTCACGTCGGCCAGCCCGCCCCGCAGAATCTCGTTGGCGCGCTTGGCGATAGCACCGGTGGCGTCGGTATCGGCGGGCCCGCCGTTGGGCGGGTTGTACTTGAACCCACCGTCACGCGGCGGGTTGTGCGACGGGGTGACGACGATGCCGTCGGCCAGATCGGCGCTACGGCCGCGGTTGTAGGTCAGAATCGCGTGGCTGACCGCCGGGGTCGGGGTGTAGCGATCGGCCGAATCGATCATCACCACAACGTCATTGGCCGCCAGCACCTCCAACGCCGACACCCAGGCCGGCTCGGACAGGCCGTGTGTGTCGCGACCGATGTACAGCGGCCCGGTGGTGCCCTGCCCAGCCCGATACTCCACAATCGCTTGCGTGGTGGCCAAGATGTGCGCCTCGTTGAACGCCCCGTCCAGACTGGAGCCGCGATGCCCCGACGTTCCGAATGCCACTTGCTGGTCGATGTTGTCCGGGTCGGGGTCGACCGTGTAATACGCGGTCACCAGGTGGGGCAGATCGACGAGGTCTTCGGGAAGCGCCGGCTTGCCGGCGCGGGGGTTAGCCGCCATGGCGCCAATTCTGCCTCGCTGCGGGCGATACTTGCTCGCGGATTCACTAACGGTTAAGGGGGTAGCCCGTGTTCGGACATGACAACCGCGAGCTGGCCGCCGTGTTCGCCGGCGGCGCGCTGGGCACCGTAGCGCGCGCGGGCCTGGCCACCCTGCTGGTCACCGACCCGGGGCGCTGGCCGTGGCCGACGTTCATCGTCAACATCGTCGGCGCCTTCCTGCTGGGCTACTTCACCACCCGGCTGCTGGAGCGGCTGCCGGTGTCGAGCTACCGCCGCCCGCTGCTGGGCACCGGCCTGTGCGGTGGCCTGACGACGTTTTCCACCATGCAGGTCGAGACGCTGAAGATGATCGAGCACCACCACTACGCTCTGGCTGCCGGCTACACCCTCGCCAGCATCGCCGGCGGGCTGCTGGCCGTGAACTTCGCGACGGTTCTGGTGCGCCGCGTCAGGGTGCGCGCATGAACGTCGCCGTATGGGCCGGGGTGATGCTCATCGGTGGGGTGGGGTCGGTGGCCCGGTTCATGGTCGACCGCGCGGTGGCCCGCCGAGCAGCGCGGTCGTTCCCGTTCGGCACCCTGACCGTCAACATCAGCGGCGCGGTGTTGCTGGGCTTCATCACCGGGCTCACCTTGAGCCACAATGCCGCGCTGCTGGCCGGCACCGCCTTCGTCGGTGCCTACACGACGTTCTCCACCTGGATGCTGGAGACTCAGCGGCTGACCGAAGAGCGCCAGATCGGGCGGGCGATCACCAATCTCGTCGTCAGCGTCGTCCTCGGAATCGCCGCCGCGATGCTGGGCCAGTGGATTGCGAGCCTGCTATGAGCGACACCTACCTCAAGCTGACCACCTACTTCGGGGAGCGCCAGCGCACCGGGTCGCGCTTCACCGCCGAAGCGATGCTCGACCTCTACGACCAACGTGAGGTGGCCACCAGCGTGCTGCTGCGCGGCATCGCCAGCTTCGGCCCGCGCCACGTCATCCGCAGCGACGAATCGCTGACCCTGTCCGAGGATCCGCCCGTCGCCGTCACTGCCGTGGACACCGAGGCGACGATCGCCGCACTGGTGGACGAGGTCGTCGGGATGACCACCCGCGGTCTGATCACCTTGGAACGGGCCCGGCTCCTGGGCACCGCCCTGTCCGGCACGCCGCTGCCCGACGGCGACGCCGTCAAGCTGACCATCTACGTCGGCCGTCGCCGCCGGGTCAACGGCAGGCCGGCGTTCTACGCGGTGTGCGACCTAATGCACCGCCACCACTTCGCCGGGGCCACCGTGTTCCTCGGCGTGGACGGCACCGCGCACGGCCGGCGCCGCCGGGCCCGGTTCTTCAGCAGCAACATCGACGTGCCGATCATGATCCTCGCTGTCGGCACCGCCGCACAGGTGCAGCAGGTGCTGCCCGAGCTGGAGACCATGCTCTACCAGCCGCTGGCCACGGTCGAGCGCATTCAGGTGTGCAAGCGCGACGGCGAGCTGCTGGCCCGCCCGCCCGCGCTGCCCGCCGTCGACGCCGATGGCCGCGAACTACGGCAGAAGCTGACCATCCATACCTCCGAATCCACCCACCACGACGGCGTACCCATCCACCGGGCCCTGGTCCGGCGGCTCTGGGAATCGCGGACCGCCAGCGGAGCCACCGTGCTGCGCGGCATCTGGGGTTTCCACGGCAACCACAAACCGCACGGCGACAAGGTAATTCAGTACGGCCGCCAGGTTCCGGTGAGCACCATCGTCGTCGACACCCCAGAGGTCATCGCCGAGTGCTTCGACATCGTCAACGAGGTGACCGGCCGCCACGGGTTGGTCACCTCGGAGATGGTGCCCGCCCTGCTGATGCTCGACGGTGGCGTGCGCTCCGGCGGGACCAATCTGGCCGACTACCGCTACTGAACCCTCAGCTGTCGGCGAGCACCGTCAGCAGAATCACCGAATCGTCGACCGCGTGCAGTCCGTGCTGTTCGCGCGGAACCACCAGCAGATCGCCGGCCAGACCGTCCCACCCGTCGTCGGCCGTCGTCAACCGCACGTGACCGCGCAGCACCTGCAGCGTGGTCTCCCCCGGCGTGTGATGCTCGCTGAGGTCACGGCCGGCAGCCAGGGCGATCAGCGTCTGCCGAAGCTGATGGTCGTGGCCGCCGTGCACGGTCTGAGCGGCTCGTCCACTGTTGGAGGACCGCGCGGCGGCCAGTTGTTCGTCGGCAAGTTGGGACAGCGAAACCGAGTCCATCAAATACCTCCTGAAGGACCGAGCGGTCACCAACGGGCCGTGGAGCTCGAAGACCAGCCGCCCAGTTTCCCCAGCCTAGCGGCATCGGGCACATCGCAATGCCGCCTTGGCCGCGTCCGCCTCTCGACTAGAGCGCGGCTGCTGTCGCGAGAATTGCGTCGACCTCGTCGACAGTTGTTGACCATGAGCAGACAAACCGCACAACCGAGCTCATCGGGTCGGGCTGCTCCAACATGTAGTAGCGGGACAGCGCCGCGTACGTCTCGGCGGCGAGGTTGACGAACACCTCGTTGGCGTCGGTGGGCACCGCCAGTTCGACACCTGCGGCTACCAGGCCGGCACTGAGCCGGGATGCCATCGCATTGGCGTGCCCCGCCAACTGCAGCCACAGTCCGTCGCGCAGCAGCGCGTTGAACTGTGCGGAGACGAACCGGTTCTTACTCGCCAGATGCCCGATCTGCTTGTGCACGAAACGAATTCCGTCGAAGTGCACGGGTCGACGGACCAGCAACGCGTCACCGAGCAGCAGGCCGTTTTTGGTGCCACCAACCGTGATGATGTCCGCGTCACCGGCCGCAGCCAGCGGTGCAACGTCCAGGGCCGCGATCGCGTTGGCAATCCGAGCGCCATCGACATGCACCAGCAAATCCAATGCGTGTGCGTGATCGATGAACTCGGCGATCGCTCCGGGGTCCCAGACCCGGCCCTTCTCCGTACATTGCGTGATCGTGACGATGCGCGGCTGGCAGTGGTGCACGATGCCGCGGGTGGTGATGGCGCGGTCGAGTTGTTCGGGGTCCAGAATCCCGTCTCGGCTGGGCAGCGCGGTCAGGGTTGCTCCAGAGATACGAACCACGCCCCCGGCTTCGTCGACGATCACATGCGCGACATCGCTGCACAGGATCTCCTCCCACGGCCGAACCGCGGCGGCCAGGGCTGCGACGTTGGCACCGGTACCGGTCAGTGCATACACCACCTCGGCGTCCGGGGAGTCGAACGCGGTTCGCAGCGCGTCGGTGGCCTCCGCGGTGCGGGCATCCTCGGCATAGGGCTCGGCGCTGCCTGCGCTGGCCGCTACGACGGCATCGAGCACGGCGGGATGAGCCCCCGCGGTGTTGTCGGACAGGAAGGCGGTGGACGCCACCATCACATCTCCATTCAGGACGTCGCCGGGATATCAAGGCGCAAGACCGGCCCCGCGCTCATGAGGCGCGATGTTGCCGCGGGTCTGGACTCGGCACGCTGTCGAGCAGCTTCCTCGTGTAATCCGCAGACGGCTCACGCACAATCCGCCACGCTTGACCCGACTCCACGATCTGGCCTGCCCGCATCACGATGATGCGGTCCGCGTAGGCCGCGGCGGTCGACAGGTCGTGGGTGATCATGAGTATGCCCATCCGATACTCGCGGCGAAGACGGTCCAACAGCTCCAGCACCCCGGTGCGCACCGACACGTCGAGCATCGAGACAGGCTCGTCGGCAAGGAGCAGACGCGGACGCAGCACCAGGCTGGCTGCAATCGCGACCCGCTGGCGCTGACCGCCGGACAGCTCATGCGGATACCGGCCGGCAACCACATCCGGGTCCAGACCCACGTCACGCAGCGCGTCTGCCGCCAAGGCGCGCCGCTCGCTCGAGTTGTCGCCGATCCGGTGCACGACCAGCGGCTCCATGACCGTCTGTTCAACACGCAGTCGGCCGTCCAGCGCCTCATACGGGTCCTGATAGATCATCTGGACCTCACGACGCAACGGGCGCCACGCGCGCGCATCGAGACCGGTGATCTCTTTACCGTCGATGCGAATCGACCCGGACTGCACCGGCTGCATACCGAGAATCGCTTGCAGCGTCGTGGTCTTACCGCAACCAGACTGCCCCACAAGCGCCACCAGCTCACCTTCGCCAACCTGCATGCTGACGTTGTCCACGGCGGCGGGGATCTGGGTCGACGTCTCCTGCGCCGCCGAAGTTCGGGCGCGCGCGAACAACCGCCGCCGCGTGCGCTCCGCACCGTAGGTCACACGCAGATTCGAGACCTCCAGCAGCGGTTCCGGTTCGGCGCGGTCGCCGGCATCCCGTTCGACGCCGGCGAGATTGGGTGTCGACTCGAAGAGCATCCGGGTGTACGGGTGCGCCGGACGGCGGTAAAGATCGTCCACCGGGCCTTCCTCGACGATCTGTCCGTCGCGCATCACGGCGGCGCGGGTGCACGCCTGAGCAACCACACCCAGGTCGTGGGTCACCAGCACGAGCGCGAGACCGAGTTCGGTCGAAAGCCTGACGAGCAATCGAAGCACCTGGTCTTGGACCACGACGTCGAGTGCGGTCGTCGGTTCGTCGGCGAGCAACACCTTGGGTTCGCATGCCAGCGCCATCGCGATGACAGCCCGCTGCTTCATTCCCCCGGACAGTTGATGCGGGTACTTGGCATCGCTGTCCGGCGGCAACCCGACCAGGTCCAACAACTCGCGAGTGCGCTCTACGGCGGCTTTCCCGCGCGCGACTCGGTGCACTGCCAGCGCCTCACGGATCTGCCAACCGACTGTCTTGACCGGATTGAAAGCGCTCATGGCGCCTTGGAACACCATGGCGATATCGGTCCACCGGTGCGACTGAAGGCCGGGTTCGCCGTCTGCGATGACGTTCTTCCCGTCGATCCGCACTTCGCCGCCGACCGTAGCCGAAGACGGGAGTAACCCGATCGCCGCCAGGATGGTCGTGGTCTTGCCGCAACCGGACTCGCCGACGAGACCCACCCGCTCACCGGGGGCGACCTTCAACGACAGGTCCTTCACCGTGTGAATCAGGCCGTCGCTCCGACGGTCTCGCGGATCGAACCAGACGTTCAGGTTGACGAGTTCGAGTGCATTGCGTTCCGTCACAACGCATCCTCTCCGCGTCCGACCAACGGTCGCAACCGCCATGACTTCGTCGACAGATAGGACGATCGCAGCCGCGGATTGAGCGCGTCCTCGATCGAGTTACCGACCAGGTAACACCCAACGATCAGAGCCGCGACGCACAGGCCGGCGGGCACGATCGCCCACCAGGCTCCGGTACTGACGGCACCTCTTTCGAAGGCGTGTTCCATGATCGTGCCCCATGTCACCGCCGTGGGGTCGGAAAGCCCGAGGAAAGCGAGCGCAGTCTCGTTGAAGATGGCCACCGTGATGGCCAGTACGGTGTTCGCGATCAGCAGCGGCCCAAGCTGAGGCAGTATGTGCGTCAGGATGATTCGGGTGTGACCGGACCCAATTGAGGCGGCTCGTCGCACATAGACCCGCTCACGCAAGCTCTTGACCTGGGCCCGAACCACCCGTGCGGTGCTGGTCCACATGAGGAACCCGATCACCATGATCACGTGGCTCAGGCTGGAGCCCCACACGGCCGCGACGACAATCATGAGCACAATCTGCGGAATCACCATGAAATAGTCGGTGATTCGCATCAGGACGACGTCCACCCAGCCGCCGAAGTAGCCGGACAACACACCGAATACGGCACCCACGACGATCGCGATCAGCGCGGCGGTAAAGCCGACGAACATCGAGACCTGGCCGCCCTGCAACACCAGGCTCAGCATGTCCACACCGCCGTCGTCGCAGCCCAGCCAGTGCTGAGCCGTCGGCGGATCGAACACGCCGCAACTGGGCGCAGAGGTGCTGTACGGCTTGATGAACTGCGAAAAGAGCGAAACGGCAAGGAAAAAGCCGATCACAACCAGTCCGATGATTGCCGACGGCGTGGCGATGGCGGTGCGCAACGTGGCCCATACGCCGCGCTGCCGTGCCGGCGAGGTTGAAGCCACGGCGTCCCCACTCACTGTGAGACCCGTGGGTCGAGACGGAAATACAACAGATCGGCAAGATAGTTCAGAACCACGACGGTTACCGTGATCGCGAGGAAGCCGCCCTGCAGCATGGGGTAATCCCGCTGGAGGACAGCGTCATAGAGCGCCCGCCCGATACCGGGCCACGAGAAGATGACTTCGACGAGGATCGAGCCGCTCACGACGGCACCCAGGGACAGTGCAACCTGGGTGATGGTCGGCAGCGCGGCATTGCGCAACGCGTATGACCAGATGATCCTGCGCCGCGACAAGCCCTTTGCGCGCGCGGTGAGGATATAGTCCTCGCCCAGAGTTTCCAGCATCGCGGACCGGACAATCAGGGCATTCTCGGCGTAGAGCGTGAGCACGAGAGTCGTCACCGGCAGGATCATGTGCCGCACCAGGTCGAAGAACTGCTCGCTCGGCGTCAAGGCCACCGCGAACGGATCGCGCATTCCCACCGATGGCAGCACGCCGGCGAACATGATGAGCAGCATCATGCCCAGGAACTGGGTGGGAAAGGCGTAGAACGCCACGGCTGTTCCGGTAGCGAGATGATCGCCGACCGAGTTGCGATGCACTGCTCCGTAAACCCCCACCCCAACTCCCAACACAATGGCGATGATGGTGCCGGTGGCGACCATCGGAAGGGTGTTGCCGAAGGCCTCCATGAGGTTGTGTGACACAGGCTGCCGATTGGTGAAGGACACGCCGAGGTTGCCGCGGAAAAGCTGTTCGATGTACCGCAGGTACTGCTCCCACAGTGACTTGTCCAGGCCGAACTCCCGCTCGAGCTCTTGCTTGAGCGCGGGCGAGGCATTCGGTATCCGCGAAACCCGAGTTACCGCGTCACCCGGAAGGACGCGGAAGAGCACGAAATTCACCGTTAGCGCGACGAAGATGGTGACGACTGCGAAAAGCGAACGCTTCCAAACGTATCGCCGCACTCGGCCTCCTTCCTGTTGACGCGATGAATGACACTCCTCATACTGAGCATCATAAGTGGTGTCAACTGTTCCCGCGCGTCGTTGCGCTAAACAGAATGCATCCTGAGACGAAGCACAGCGACGTGACGCCGACTCGATCCAGAGTCCACGGCGTTCCCTACGACGAACGAAGGTCGCAAAATGCGGATCAATCGAGTGCTAGCGGTGGTCGCCAGCGCAGCGGTGGTGGCGTCTTTGTCGGGATGCGGGTCCAAGGCGCCCGCCTCCGATGTGCTGCGGATCGGGGTGAGCGCGACAATCGATTCGCTGAATCCGTTCGTCTCGAGCTCCGATTACAGCAGCGTGGTTTTCGAGTACGTCTACCCGCACCTGACCGAGTACGACACCAAGGACATGTCGCTGCAGCCGTCCTTCGCGGAGAAGTGGCAGACCACACCGGACGGCCTGAAGTGGACCTTTGAAACTGTCAAGGATGCCAAATGGTCCGATGGCCAGCCGCTGACAGCCAAGGACGCCGCATTCACACTCAACGTCATCCACAAATTCCAGGACGGCGCCGCAGGCAAGCTCGCTGGTGTCCTGCAGGGCTTGGACTCCGCCGTCGCCGATGACGACACCCATCTGACGCTGACCTACTCGGCGCCGGTCTCGAACGTCCTCGCACAGCTGACGCAGCTCCCCATCCTGCCCGAGCATGTCTGGTCGCAGTACGCAGCGGGTGACGGCAAGGCCCTCACCACATTCGCCAACGACACCGACATGGTGTCGGGCGGCCCGTTCCAACTCAAGGAATACAAAAAGGACCAGCTCGCACTGTTCGACCGCAATCCGAACTGGTGGTCGGCTACCAAACCGGAGATCAGCGGCTTCGGTCTGCAGATCTTCGCCAACTCCGATGCGATGGTGACCGCGCTGCGAACCGGCCAGGTGGACATGATCGGCGAGTCCACCCCGTCCACAGCGGTTCCGACGCTCAAAGACAACAAGCTCGAGGTCGGTACGACCGCCGGTACCGGTTTCTACGACCTCATCATCAACACCAACCCGAAGAAGAAGAACCACCCCGAGCTATTGAACCCGCAGGTGCGCAAAGCACTCGAGTACGCGATGAACCGCGACGAGATGGTGCAAACCGCGTGGCTCGGCATGGCGACCCCGGGATCGACCATCGTCGCCCCGGCGACCGGGTGGCACGACGACTCCATCAAGGGGCTGCCCTTCGATGTCGCCCAGGCCAATTCGATCCTGGACGGGCTCGGCTTCCGCAAGGGGGCCGACGGCATCCGGGTGGCCAACGGCGTTCCGATGACCTACGACGTGATCTTCCCGACCGAGATCAACGGCGCCGGTGACCGGATGTTCCAGATCCTTCAGAACAATTTGCGAGACGCCGGCGTGAACCTGGTGATGCGCAAGATGGACACCGACGCCGCGACCTCCGCGATCCAGGCACCGGACAGCACCTACGCCGAATTCGATCTGGCGATGTGGGATTGGGTCCCACCGGTAGATCCCGACTTTCAGCTCAGCGTGCTCACCTGCTCGCAGTGGGGCAACAACAACGACAGCGGATACTGCAACCCCAAGTACGACGAGCTGTATGCCGCGCAGGGGGTGGCCCGCGATCGTGCAGAGCGCCAGAAGATCATCAACGAGATGCAACAGATCGCGTTCGACGACCGGCCGTACATCGCCCTCGTGTACCAGAATGTCATCGAGGCGCACTCGCCGAAATGGACGGGCTTTCTCCTGTCTCCCCTTCTCGGCTCGGTGAACAATCTCTCGACGCAGACCTTGATGCAAGTGCACCCCGTCCAGTGATGCAGCTATCGCTGAGCCGAAGCTCATCAAGCGAATTCGAACGGACGCTCGCGCAGCATCGCGGTGCCGATGTGGTGGTCGCTCTGTTCTGCGGCAGTCAAGGCATCCACGCCGGACGCGGAGCCACTCTGCTCGGAGAGGTCCTCGCCGTCGACATCGTCGAACTGGCTGCGGCCGACCCGGGTTTCGACGGCAGCTCGACGGCACGATCAGTGGCCGTCGTCGCCGGTCCGGCCGGGCCCGTGCGGATAGTGATGGTCGGCCTCGGAAGCCGAATCGATTCGCCCCATACCGTCTTCGACGCAGCGCTGGCCGCCCGCCTCACCCGGTCGGTCGTCTCCACTCTGCCGCTGGAGGCCGAGGGAGCACTCGGCGCGGTCGCCCAAGGCCATGCGCTCGGGGCATGGCGGTATCAACGCGACCCGAACGCGGCGACACCACCGATATCGGTCGAACTCATCGACGACTCCACCCTCGACGTCGATTCGGTGTTGGCCACTGCCGCCCTGATATCACGCGTATCGGCTTGGGTGCGCCAGCTGGTGGAGTCACCACCGAATACTGTTTCTCCTCAACACTTTTCGGACGCTGTCTCGGCGTTCGCACGCGAAGTGGCACCGGACGCGGTCACGGTCACGACATGGGATGAAGCCACCCTGCGGGCGGAGGGCTTCGGCGGGACGCTCAGCGTCGGTGCCGGAAGCGCCCACAGGCCGCTGGTCATCGAACTGCGCACCGCAGGTGACGGACCCGTTACCGCGTTGGCAGGCAAGGGAATCACCTTCGATTCCGGCGGAATCAACCTCAAGCGCGACGGTGGCGAGCTCAGCTGGATGAAGTCGGATATGGCCGCGGCAGCTGCCGTGGCGGGCGCGGTGATCGCCGCTGCCGCCCTTGGCCGTACCGCACCGCTGGTCGCGATCCTGCCGGTGGCGGAGAACATGCCGGGCCCGACAGCGCTTCGGCCCGGCGATGTGGTCTCCCACCCCGGCGGACGGACAACGGAGGTCCTCGACACCGACTGCGAAGGAAGGCTGGTGCTGGCCGACGCGCTCGGCTGGCTTGCCGCACAACGGCCAGCGCAACTCATCGACGTCGGCACCTTGACCGACTCCGGCGCCATCGGCCCCGCATTCTGGGGATGCTGGACCACCTCTGACGAGCTGGCCACAGACATAGTCGACGCTGGGTCAAGGGCTTTCGACCGAGGTTGGATTCTTCCGCTCCATCCGTCGTATGTGTCGATGCTGTCGTCACGCGTCGCCGATATCGCCAACGCGCCCAGCGACGTACCTGACTCGGGCCAGCTTGCCGCCACCTATCTACGCACCTTCGTCGGCGATGTGCCGTGGGTACACATCGACAACGGTTCGGCAGCTTGGCTGGAGCGGGACACCGATCCGTGGGCTGCTGGCGCCACCGGAACGCCGGTGCGGGCGCTGATCGAATTTCTGACTCTGCCCACGTAGTTGACGTTCGTGTCGCTTTCCCCGGAACTCACGTGAACAGCAGCAGGGTGCCGCCGATCGCCAGCGCCGCCACCTTGACGAGCTCCAACACGACATAGACGTAGTGCGCGCGCGACCGTCCGCCTTCTGCCTGGCCGGCGTCGGCCAGCACCGCGTCGGAGCGCCGGGTCAGGTACGGCCGCACACCGATCACCTGGATCAGCAGCGCACCGATGGCCACCAGGGTCGCGGCGGTGACACCGGCGCTCGGCGTGCCGACCACCAGGGCGACGACCACGACCGCGGCGAGGACGACCTCGCAGGCGTTGAGCGCACGGAAGACCAACCGGCCGATCCCCAGTCCGAGCTGAACGGTCACCCCGGGGGCACGAAACTTCAGCGGCGCCTCCAGGAAGGAGATGGCCAGCACCATCCCCAGCCAGACGAACACCCCCGCCGCCGCGACCGCCATCGAATGCTGCACCTGTCCCCTTACTGCCAGCCGCCCGTGCCGATACCCAACGCGTGCAACCCGAGTCGTATACGGCGCATCATCGCACGCGCCATGATGGACCCGTGGGCGACGACGCAATGGCGGTACTGCGGAGATGGGAAGCCACGGCGCCCACATCGGCACGACCCCGTCGACGTCGGATCGGCCTGGGCCGGACCGGTCCAAGCCAGCCGATGTGGAGCATGGCCCGGACCGCGGTGGCCGGCTTGACCGCGACCACGCTGGCAGCCTGCGGGGGCAGTCCCGACACCAGGACACCGACCGCGACGACGTCGGCACCCACGACAATGACCGCGGTTGCCGCCGCACCGACCCTGGCACAGCCCCGCTCAGTGAAGTGGGTCGACCTCAGCCCGGGTGACTGCCTGGCCGACCCGCCGCCGTCAGATCCCGCTGTGGTGATGGTCGGCGTCGTCGACTGCGCCGGCCCCCATCGCGCCGAGGCGTACCTGCGTGCTCCGCTGCCGGTGAACGCGGCGCTGGCCGACATCGCCGACAAGGACTGCGCCGCGGGCTTGACGCGCTACACCGCGACAACACCCGGGTCGGGCACCTACACCATCACCTACCTGATCGACTCCGACCAAGACCGGACCTCGAACAACCCCTACCCGAGCACGGCGATCTGCCTGCTGCAGGGGACCGACGGGCAGCCGCTGACCGGCTCGGCCCGCCGCTGAACGACGCCGGCTGCCGGGCGGCAGCCACACCCGCTGACGATCCCTCAGCCGGCGCGGGCAGCGAAGAACTGCCCGCTGGCCTGAGACGCGTCGAACGCGAAGCTGGTCGGGCCGACCATCGCGGCCGGCAACGAGACGTGCCCGGAAGGCCAGGTGTGGCCACCGCCGTCGATGCTGACGAACACCACCTGTGTGCCGCCGGCACAGCCGGCGGCGCTGACCCGAGTCACGGCGCCGACGGTGTCCTGCGTCGGTGCCGGGCATTGATCCACCGCGCGCCAACGCTCGGCCATCGCCGGTGCCGCCATGACGTCACTGGGCCCGCCGCGGCCGACCATCGGCCCGCCGTTGTAGGGCACCACCGGGTCGGCGGTTCCGTGCACCGCGAGCACCGACACCGGCCGCGACGGGGTGCACGGAATTTCTGAGCCCAAGGTCCCCGCCACCGGTGCGATCGCGGCCACGAGGTCGGCGCGCTCGCAAGCCAGCCGGGTGGCCATGAACGCACCGGCCGACATACCGGTCACGAAGGCGCGGCCGGGCGGAAGACCGTAGTCGCGGGTCAGGCGATCGATGAGCGCCGCCAGGAACCCGACGTCGTCGATGCCCTGCCGATCCGGGGTCGAGGCGCCTCGCCCGTCGGCCCAGCTGAGGTCGATTCCGTCGGGATAAGCCACGACGAAGCCGTGCTGATCGGCCACCGCGTTGTAGTTGGTCACCGCGGCCTGATCGCCCCCGGTTTGTCCGGCGCCGTGCAGGTTGAGCACCAAGCCCTTCGGGTGACCGGGCGGCACGTGAACGACGTAGGTGCGCGGCAAGCCGCCGAAGGTCACGACGCCAGGTGGGTCGTCACCGGCCGACGCCGGTGCGGCCAGGACCCCGGCAGCCAGAATCAGGGCGGCGATCAACGCCGTGACGCGCACGCTCACATCGTCCAGTCTGCACCCCGGCGGCAGACCGACGATGGCCCATGAAGGCCGGCGACACCGGCCGGCCATCAAGTCGACATGTGGACGTCACGCTCGGGCGGCTCGCGGTACGAGCCCGCCCCCACATCCCGCGGAGATCGCCGGACCCTTGTCCACCACATCGCCCAGCGAGACGGGCTTGGAGGCGGCCTGCAGTTCGGCAACCGGCGGAAGCGACAGCCGCACCTCGTAGGCGAGGACCCCGGTACCGTCCACCTGACGACACTGCATCCCGACCCGCTCGCCCGCCCGTCCACCGAGTTCGGTTTCGAACCGGGCACGCACGGCACTCAGCGATACCCGACCGCCCTCAGCCTTCTGGAACACCGGGTCGAGGATGTTGACGAGCTGTTTGGTGAGGGTCGCCGCGATGCCGAAGTAATCCGCCGGTGCCAGCCCGGAGCAGGTGCCGTGCGCGGACCACTCGTGCGGCGCCATGATCGCGACGTCCGACATCATCGACCGCAGGTCGGCCTGCACGTCCTGGGGAAGGCCCAGCGCGGGAGGACGAGTACCGCTACCGCCGCCGGTCTTCGGCACCCCGCAGAACCGCTGGGTCGATGGTTGGGGCCACAGGCCGTGCAGAATCAACGTCGACCCCAGATCGGCGACGTGGCCGCTTCGGCAGCCCGGGTTCGACGGCTCGATCTTGCAGAGGCTGGGTCCCCAGGTCACCACGAGCAGACTCGAATCACTGCTGGGCGCTGCGGTCTCGGACGGAGCGGGCGGGCGATCGACGACCCGCACCGCGACGACGATGGCGGCGATGACGACCGCCACCACGACAGCCGACAGCACCGTCCGATGGCTTCGCCGCATGCGAGCATTCTCCCCCGCCGGCGCCGCTGCGTGGCCGCCGAGGACAGGGTTCGGCTCAGTCGCCGCCCAGGCCCATCATGTCGGTCACCCCGTGGTCGCGGCCCGCGGTGTAGCCACCGTCGACCGCCAGCGCCTGACCCGACACGAACGACGCATCCGGTGACACCAGAAAGGCCGCTACCGCAGCGATCTCCTCCGGGCGTCCCCGGCGACGCAGTGCGTGCTCGCGGGTCACCGCCGCCTTGACATCGGCCATCCCAGGCAGGGAAAGCACAGAATCCAGCATCGGGGTGTCGATGAAGCCGGGACATATTGCGTTGCAGCGGATTCCACTGGGTCCGTAGTCCACGGCGATGTTCTTTGTCAGCAACACCACACCGCCCTTGGCCGCGTTGTAGCAGCTGCCGCCGGCGGTACCTTCGAGCCCTTCCACGCTGGCCAGGGTGACGATGGCCCCGCGTTCCCCGTCGATGCGCTCCTGCCCCAGCATCCGGGTCAGCGCGGCCTTGGTCACCAGGAACGTCGCGGTCAGGTTGATATCGATGACCCGCTGCCACTCCTGGGCGTCCAGCAGGTGCACCGGGCCGCCGCCTTGGACGCCCGCCGAGTGCACCACTCCGGCCACCCGACCGGGTGCGGCGGCGAACACGGTGGCCACCGCGGCTTCGTCGGTGACATCGGCGGCGACGTAGGTGAAGCCCGCCACCCCCTCCAGCTCGGGGGCGGGCAACAGATCACAACCGACCACGGTTGCGCCGTCGGCGAGCAGACGTTGTGCCGTGGCAAGTCCGATGCCTGAGGCGGCGCCCGTCACCACCATGGTCATTCCGTCAAACCGGGCCATGCTCGTATCTCCTTCTGAGTGTTCAGAACACGTGGGATTGGGTGAGCAGATCGGCGCAATCGGCAAGGTCGGCGGCGAAGATCTCCGGCTGCTCGATCACGAGCGGTTCGACTCCACCGGACATCGAGCGGCTCAGTGCTTTCCGCGGACCAACCGGCCCGGCCGGGCGCCGGTGTCGACCCCGTCGCGGCGGGTCACCACTCCACTGACGATCGTGGCGGTATACCCCGAGGCGCCCTGGACCAGCCGATGGCCACCGGCGGGCAGGTCGTAGGCCATCCGCGGCGCGTGCAGGGTGAGCGCATCCATGTCGATGACATTGAGGTCGGCCTTCTTACCCACCTCGATGACACCCCGGTCGGTGAGCCCGAAAAGCTGTGCGGTGTCGTGGGATTGCTTGCGCACGACGTACTCCAGCGGCAGCGTCTCACCGCGGCGCCGATCGCGGGCCCAGTGGGTGAGCAGGAATGTCGGGTAGGACGCGTCGCAGATCATGCTGCAGTGCGCGCCTCCGTCGGACAGCCCCAGCACGCCCGCCGGGTGCGTCATCATCTCCCGAATGGCGTCGTGGTTGCCGTCGGCGTAGTTGAACAACGGCATCATCAGCATCGACCCGGCATCGGATTCCAGCATCAGGTCGTACATCACCGCCAGCGGATCCTCACCGCGCTGGCGTGCGATGGCGGCAACCGTGCGGTCAAGGGTCGGCTCGTAGTCCGGCGGATCGCCGAGGGCATAGAGCCGTTCGGTGGAGTACTGCGCGAACGCGAACATGCCGTCGAAGAGGATGTTGGGGTCCAGCGGGAGATCCTCCTCGGACAGGATGGCCGCCCGGACCGCGGGCTCGGTCAGCCGGGCGGCGAGCTCCTCGCGACTACACTCGGCTTTCAGGCGCCGATACGTGGGGCGGTGCGTGAAGGCATGGTGGCCGGGGAAGCCCAGCAGCATCCCGAACGGGCGCGCCGCCACTTGCGGGTAGAGCCGGCTGCCGGCCTCGTGCGCGGCTGCCGACAAGTCCAGCTGCTCACGCCACAGGTTGGGGTCGGCGTCGACCTGGATCAGCGCGAAGCTGAGCGAACAGTCGATCTCCTCACCCAGCCGACGCATCCATTCCAGCTCCTTCTTGGGGGCCACGATGTCCTCACCGGCGGCCCCTTGGGGCGCGAGCTCGAAGACCGCGCCGCCACCGGCGACCAGGGCTCGGCCGAGGGCGAACAACTCGTCCTCG
Source organism: Mycolicibacterium sp. CH28 (assembly GCF_004745805.1). Classification (GTDB taxonomy): domain Bacteria; phylum Actinomycetota; class Actinomycetes; order Mycobacteriales; family Mycobacteriaceae; genus Mycobacterium. The sequence continues at coordinate 58,180 of NZ_SRLQ01000021.1, forward strand.
GCGGCGAAGGTGCCGGGCACGGGCTCACCGTCCATGGCGCGGTGAGCCAGAGTGCGCGAGGAGGAGAATCCCAGCGCGCCGGCCTCGACCGCTTCCTGGACCAGCCGACTCATCAGGGCGATGTCCTCGGCGGTGGCCGGTTCATTGCGGGCGCCGCGCTCCCCCATCGCGTACGCCCGCACGGTGCCGTGCGCGACCTGGCTTCCGAAATCGACTGCCAGCTGCCGCTTCTCGATGACGTCGAGGTACTCGGCGTAGCTTTCCCAGCCCCAGGTGATGCCTTCCGAGAGCGCCGTGCCCGGGATGTCCTCGACGCCCTCCATCAGCTCGATGAGCCACTGCTCGGCGCCGGGCCGGACCGGGGCAAACCCCACACCGCAGTTACCTGCGACCACCGTTGTGACGCCGTGGCTGGTAGACGGCTCGAGGACGTCGTCCCAGCTGACCTGACCGTCGTAGTGGGTGTGAATGTCGACGAAGCCCGGCGCGACGATCTTGCCGGTCGCGTCGATGGTCTCGGCCGCCTCACCCGGCAGGTGCGGGTCACGGGGACCACGGCGATGGATCTCGACGATCTTGCCGTCCTTGACCGCTACGTCGGCGTGGAAACGCTGCGCGCCCGTCCCGTCGACCACAGTGCCACCGGTGATTTTGAGGTCGAACACCATGTCTCCCTAAGGTGTGATGCATACCACTACACTGAGCAATGTAACACCGTTACAGGGTGCGTCAAGCCCCTGTCCGACATGCTGAAAGAAGCCTCGTGACCATCGGAGAGCCGTGAGCGACCCCATCGATTCGCCGCGGCCGGCAGGCGACCGCAAGGCGAAGGCCGTCGATGCGCAGACCATCCTCGACACCGCGGCCGACTTGATCGAAAGCGTTGGGGTGAGCGGTTTCTCGATGCGGGGCCTGGCCGACGAACTGGGCGTCGCGGTGACTTCGATCTACTGGCACGTCGGAGGCCGCGACAAACTGTTCGACAGCCTCGTCGATCAGCTGCTGTGCCAGATGGCGAACCTGCCCGTCGACGGCGAGGACGCCATCGAGCGCATCCGATCGCTGGCCCGCGCCCAGCGCCGCGTCCTCATCGACCGCCAGCACCTGCTGGCCATCGCACACGAACGGGACCGCACAGCCGCCCTGTTCCTGCCCGTCCAGCAGGCACTCGCGGAGTTGCTGGCCGATCTGGGTATGACCGGCGCCAAGGCCGCACTCGTTCTTCGAGCCTTGCAGGTGCACGTCATCTCTTCGGCGATCATGCAGTTCTCCGCGATCCGCGGCGCCCATCACCGGCACGAAGAGGACCCATCGTTGTGGGACGACAGCGTGCCCGACCGTGAGCTGGTCGAGGCGCTGAAGGCCCCCACCGACTACGACGCGGTGTTCGAGTACGGGCTGGACGGCCTGGTCGCACCGCTGCGACGGAGCGAGCAACCCGGCTGATCGCCCCGCGATGATGGTTGCGACACGGTCACGGATGCATACCTTTCGATACACCACTGGTCACAAAAGACACACGGATCCCTATCGTCACAGTGGTTAGCTGACGTCACTGCGACGTCCCGCCTCCCGAAAGGTGTGTCGTGTCGCCGCGCACTCGCATCCCCTCGCTCACGGTGGCGTCGGCGCTTGCGCTCGGGCTCTGCGTCGCGACCAGTGTCGCAGCACCGGCGTCGGCCGAACCCTGCGAAGGTGCTGCCGCGCAGGCACAGCCGCTGCCGAACCAGGCCTTCCAGATCCCGAAGCCGTCGGCGATCGCTCCCTTCGACCGGCCGATCGGCCACAAGCCCGTCGGTGCGAATGACCAAGCGCCACTACCGAAACTCGGCGAACTCATCAAGGCGCTGATCCCGAACTCCGGCCAGGTGCAGAAGCAGGCCGCGGTCGTTCCGTCACCCAAACCCGTTACCGGTACCGGTACCGGCCAACCACCGGCCGCGGCCCAGCCGGCACCGGCGGCGGCAACCGGTCCCCCGTCCACCGCGCCACCGGGGACCTCCCTCGTCGGCTGGGTGACAGGACCGGACAGCCCGAACCAGACCATCCAGCGTTTCGCCATCACCGGCACCGATCTCGGAATCATGTGGGACAACGGCGATCCCAACAATCGCCAGGTGCTCATGGCCTTCGGTGACACCAACGGCTACTGCCAGATCCCCGGCAAGCAGTGGCGCTACAACACGCTGATGCGCACCACCGACGGCGCGCTGACCAACACCATCGCCGTGCCCGACGGCGTCGTCGGCAACAAGTACTCCGGGGCGCCGGTCTGGAAGGCGGGCATCGCCAAACAGGTCATCAACAGCATCAACACGGCGCCGGAGGAAACCGGCATCATCCCCACCGCCGGTGTGGCCGTCGGGCAGCAGCAGTTCGTGAACTTCATGTCCATCAAGAGCTGGGACAACAACGGCGCGTGGACCACGAACTACTCGGCCATCGCGGTCTCCGGGGACAACGGCGAGACGTGGGGTGTCTACCCCGGCACCATCCGCACGCCGGAGGCCGGCAACGAGAAGTTCCAGATGGGCGCGTTCCTCAAGCCCGGTCCCGGTGACCCGTACCTGTACTCATTCGGCACCCCCAACGGGCGTGGCGGATCGGCCTACGTCGCCCGGGTCAATCCGGCGTTCGTCCCGGACCTCACGAAGTACGAGTACTGGAACTCCGACTCGAACTCCTGGGTGCCCGGCAATCCGGCGGCCGCAACGCCGGTCATCCCGGGCCCGGTCGGCGAGATGTCGGGGCAATTCAACAGCTACCTCAAGCAGTACTTGGTGCTGTACTGCAACGGCAACAACGACGTGGTGATGCGGACGGCGCCGGCACCGCAGGGGCCGTGGGGTCCCGAGCAGATGCTGGTGTCCTCGATGCAGATCCCCGGCGGCATCTACGCGCCGTTCCTGCATCCGTGGTCGACGGGCCGCGAGTTGTACTACAACCTGTCGCTGTGGTCGGCCTACAACGTGATGCTGATGCATACCGTGTTGCCCTGACGTGCATCTTCTCACCTATATGTCCTGGTGATGGGACACTCAATCCATGGATCACAGCGACCCGCGTGTCGAGGACTCGATCCCGACCGACGTCCTGGATGAAGCTGTCACCGAGCAGGCGGCCGAGGTCGTCGTCGAAGCCGCGTCTCGCAACACGATGTCCGCGTCGGCGCTCGCTCAGATGCTGGTCGACGCCGGACGCAGTATCACCGACGAAGACGACCTGCTGACTCTGTTGCACCAGGTCGCGGCGATCGCGCAGGAAGCCATAGACGGTGCCGACAGCACGGGTATCACCATCGACCTCGGCGGCCTGACCTACACCGCAGTTCACACCGACGAGCTCACCCTGCGCATCGACAGTGAGCAGTACGAGGTCGCCGAGGGACCCTGCCTGCACGCCTCCCGCAACCGGGCCACCGTGCTGCTGGATTCAGAAGACGCCATGTCCCGCTGGCCAGGCTTCGCCGTGGCGGCCCGCAATGAGGGGATCAACAGCTTCCTGGCCGCGCCGTTGTTCACGGCCGAGCTGACGCTGGGATCGTTCAACCTGTACGGACGCGCATTTCACGCCTTCGACAGCCTCGACGCCGAGATCCTGGACCTACTCACCACCGCGGTCTCACGGGCGATCGGCGATTTCGCCCGCTTCAAGACCGCCCGCGACACCGCCGAGTCGATCCAGCGGGTGCTGCAGTCGCGGGCCCCGATCGAACAGGCCAAGGGGGTGCTGATGGCCATGCACGGCATCGACGCCGACGCCGCCTTCGACGTGCTGCGCCGTCAGAGCCAACAGACGAACGTCCCCGTTCGGGTCCTCGCCGTCCAGTTCCTCGACCAGGTCAGCGGCGGCAACGGCCAGCAGCACAACTGACCCGCTGATGTGGGCGGGGTGATCGGCCGTTGGAGCACTTTCGATGACGACGGCGTCCCCACGCGTCGACGGGCCGGCGCTGAACTCTTGATGAGAAGGCGTGTATAACGCGGATTGAGGTGCCGCGTTGGCCTAATGTCCGACAGGCACGGTCGGGAACACGAGCCGGAAGCGAGGGGCAGCTCATGCCTGGAGGCCAACCGAACATCCTGGTCATCTGGGGCGATGACATCGGCATCACCAACCTGAGCTGCTACAGCGACGGGCTGATGGGATACCGCACCCCCAATATCGACCGCATCGCCGCCGAAGGCATGCGATTCACCGACTCCTACGGCGAGCAGAGCTGCACCGCCGGCCGGTCCTCGTTCATCACCGGACAGAGCGTGTACCGCACCGGCCTGAGCAAGGTCGGCATGCCCGGCGTCGACATCGGCCTTTCCGCGGACGACCCGACAATTGCCGAGCTGCTCAAGCCCCTGGGGTACGCCACCGGCCAATTCGGCAAGAACCACCTGGGCGACCTGAACAAACACCTGCCTACCGCGCACGGCTTCGACGAGTTCTTCGGCAACCTCTACCACCTCAACGCCGAGGAGGAACCGGAGAACCCCAACTATCCGACCGCCGAGGAGGCGCCCCGGCTGCGCAAGATGATGCTGCCGCGCGGCGTCATCCACTCATGGGCCACCGAGGAGATCTCCGACGAGATCGACGAGCGGTACGGCCCGGTCGGCCGGCAGCGCATCGAGGACACCGGGCCGCTCACCAAGAAGCGGATGGAAACCATCGATGACGAGACCACCTCGGCAGCAATCGATTTCATCAAGCGCCAGCATGAATCCGATACGCCCTTCTTTGTGTGGATGAACACCACCCACATGCATTTCCGCACCCACACCAAACCGGAAAGCCTCGGCCAGGCCGGCCGCTGGCAGTCGCCCTATCACGACACGATGATCGACCACGACAACCACGTGGGCCGGTTGCTGGACCTCGTCGACGAACTCGGCATCACCGAGGACACCATCGTCATCTACTCCACCGACAACGGCCCGCACGCCAACAGCTGGCCGGACGGCGCCACCACCCCGTTCCGCAGTGAGAAGAACACCGGCTGGGAGGGCGCCTTCCGGGTGCCGGAGATGATCCGCTGGCCCGGACGCATACCGGCCGGAGTGGTGTCCAATGAGATTGTCCAGCACCATGACTGGCTGCCGACGTTCCTGGCGGCCGCGGGTGAGCCGGACATCGTCACCAAGCTCAAACAGGGCCACACCATCGGCGACAAGACCTACCACGTCCACATTGACGGCTACAACATCCTGCCGTACCTGACCGGCGAGGAGGACAAGAGTCCGCGCCGGGGAATGATCTACTTCTCCGACGACTGCGACGTGCTGGGCCTGCGCTACGAGAACTGGAAGATCGTGTTCCTCGAGCAACGCTGCCAGGGCACCCTGCAGATCTGGTTCGAGCCGTTCACCGAGCTGCGGGCACCGAAGATCTTCAATCTGCGCACCGACCCGTTCGAACGCGCCGACGTCACCTCCAACACCTATTGGGCCTGGGTGCTGGATAACGTCTTCATCGCCCTGTACGGCAACGCGTTGGTCATGCAGTTCCTCGACACCTTCAAGGAGTTCCCACCCCGCGGCGAGCCGGCGTCGTTCACCATCACCGCCGCGGTGGAGAAGCTCAAGCGGCACTTCGAATCTCGCGGCGGCTGAGCTTGACCGACCTGGATTCCTGGCGTGACGGGCCGACGAAGGCGGCGATCGTCGACTTCGTCGACCGCGTCACCACTGCGGGCGCGGATTTCGTGGAGCCCGAAGCCCGTATCGCCGTCTTCGACAACGACGGCACGCTGTGGGTCGAGAAGCCGGCGTATGTCCAACTGGACTTCCTGGTGCGCCGGCTCGCCGAGCAGGCGGCCGCCGACTCGTCGCTGGCCGAAAGGCAGCCCTATGCCGCAGCCGCGTCCGGCGATCTCGCGTGGTTCGGCGACGCGGTCACCAAACATTACGACGGTGACGACTCGCAACTGACAATCCTTGCCGGCGGCATTCTTTCGGCATATCAGGGCCTGACGGTCGAGCAGCATGCGGCGCAGGTCAAGGCATTCTTCGCCGAGGCCGTCCACCCGATCCTGAACCGCCCCTACACCGCCTGTGGGTACGCACCGATGGTGGAATTGCTGCGCTACCTCGAGGCCCACGGCTTCACCAGCTACATCGCCTCCGGCGGCGGCCGGGACTTCATGCGGCCGGTGACCACAGCGATGTACGGCATACCGCCGGAGCGGGTGATCGGCAGTTCGGTCGGCCTCGACTTCACCGACGGTCACCTCGTGACCACCTCGCGGCCAGAGGTTCTCAACGACGGCCCAGCCAAAGCCGTGCGCATCTGGGGGCGCACGGGGCGGCGCCCGATATTCGCTGCGGGCAACTCCAACGGCGATATCGAGATGCTGCAATTCACCAGCGCATCATCGGGTCCGTCGATGGGCATGCTCGTGCTGCACGACGACGAACGGCGTGAATTCGCCTATACCGCAGGCGCAGAACGCGCCCTGGACCTCGCGGCCGACTCCGGCTGGGCGGTGACCAGCATGCGCGATGAGTGGGCGAGCGTCTTCTCTTGACCGATGATCTGGTGTGGATCCCCGCACAGACCGCCACGCTCGGCTCCGATCAGCACTACCCGGAGGAAGGCCCGGTCAGGCAGGTCACTGTTGACGGGTTCTGGATCCAGCCCCATCAGGTGACCAACGCCGACTTCGCCCAATTCGTCGATGCCACAGGCTATGTCACGGTCGCCGAACGCCCGCTGGACCCCGCCGACTATCCCGGCGCGCCGCCGGAGAGCCTGCAGCCGGGATCGATGGTCTTTCGTCGTACCAGCGGGCCGGTAGACCTAAGGCACCTGAGCCAGTGGTGGACCTGGACGCCGGGTGCGTGGTGGCGTCAGCCCGTGGGGCCCGGTTCGTCGATCGAGAAGCGCGCCGACCATCCCGTCGTGCATGTCGCCTACGAGGACGCCGAGGCCTACGCAGCATGGGCCGAACTGGCGCTGCCCACCGAGTCCGAATGGGAGACCGCCGCCCGGGGCGGGCTCGACCAGACCACCTACACGTGGGGTGACACCCCTGAGCAACCCGGCCAACGGCTGGCGAACTACTGGCACGGTGATTTTCCGTGGCGCCCAGCGCCCGGCCATGGCCGCACCGCGCCCGTCGGCAGCTTTCCCCCGAACGGCTATGGACTGTTCGACATGGCGGGCAACGTCTGGGAGTGGACCAGCGACTGGTATGCCGACACCCGTGCCGGGGACCCGTGTTGCGAAGCGGGCAGCTACGACACCGCACAGCCGCAGTTCAGGGTTCCGCGCAGGGTCATCAAGGGCGGCTCGTTTCTGTGCGCCGACGACTACTGCCTGCGCTACCGCCCCGCCGCGCGCCGTCCCCAGATGGTCGACACCGGTATGAGCCACATCGGCTTTCGCTGCGTGAAACGCTAGAACGGCCGCCGCATCGCTGGGTGACGGTGATCCGCTACCCACTTAGTATACTAAGTATGTCCTATTTGGCGGCTGGGAGAAGAATACCCTTCATGGCTCTAGCACTCAGGATCAACGGCGAATGACCGAATCCGCGCGGGCGACCGTCGCCGCCATCGTCGAACATTGGGCAGTACCCGGCGGTGCGGTGCTGGCCGTCGACAAACATCGCGAGCTGTTCTCCTACCGCTTTGGCCATGCCGACGTGAGTGCCGGCATTCCCGTTGCGGCACACCATCTTTTCGAGATCGGCTCGATCAGCAAGGTGTTCAACGCGATCGCCATCCTGCAATTGGCGCGCCGCGGCCTGATCCGGCTCGATGACCCCATCAGCGCCGTCCTCGAGTGGCTGCCTGAACCCCTGCACGCCGACGGGATCACCATCGAGCGGTTGCTCACTCACACGGCCGGCCTGGTGGCCAGTACCGAGGCCCTCCCCGACGAGCTGGGTCAGGTGGCCGCCTTCACCGGCGCCGTGTCGTCGGCCGCACCGGGGACGTTCTTCCACTACTCGAATCTGGGCTTTCTCCTGCTCGGGCAGGCGGCCCGGCAAGTGTCCGGGCAAGGGCTCCCCGAGTTGGTACGCGAGCAGATCCTGGCCCCCCTCCAGATGAACTCCACCATCACCTGTGTCACCCACGACGACTACTCGTCGCTGGCACGCGGCTATCAGTCGTTGCGTGACGACCGGCCGTGGACCCCGGGTGAAGCGCTGGTGCAGGCGCCGTGGCTGGAGGTAGCCGGCTCCGACGGCAATATCGCGGCCACCGTGTCGGATCTGGCGATCTTCGCCCGCATGTTGTTGGGCCGGGGCACCCTCGGTCAGACGACGATCCTGCACCCGATCGAGTTCGACACCATGATCGGTTCGACCGCCCCCGACGGCGAAGACATCCTTCCACTACCCGGGGTGCCCCCTACCGAGACCAGCCGCTACGGCCTCGGCGTCAATGTCGAACGGGCGGGCGGACACACCGTGCTGTCACACGGCGGCGGCATGGTCGGCTACGCCTCCTTCCTGCTGGCGGACCTCGATGACGAGCTCGCGGTCTGCGTGGTGACCAACGCCAACGGCGACAGCCCCATCGCGGAGGCGGTCGCCCGCAGTGTCGCCGCCGAGCTGAGGTCACCCGGCTCGGTCGACACCGTGGGACTGACCCCGCAATGGTGGCCCGAGGCCGTCGAACAACAAGGCTATGTCGGCGAATTCGTCGATGAATCCCCCGATTCGGCCGGATTGGAAGGGCCGCGGTCGATTCGGGTCACCGTCGAGGAACGCAGCCGTGACCGCGTGCGGTTGGCCCTCGAGTGGGCCGACGAACGAGAGCCGCTGCAGCGCACCTGGACCCGGGGCGCGGTAGTGCGGGCTCGATCACTCGCGAAATACTCGCTGACCTACGGCGACAACAGCTGGCGCTGGGGACCGCGGACATTCACGCGCGCCGGCACGCCGGTGCCAGCGGACCCGTCGGGCGCAGAACTGGAGTCGTTCTGCGGGCACTACCGCTCGTACTCGCCGTGGTACACGAACTTCCGCGTGGTGTCGCGCCGGAGCCAGCTCTTCTTGATCGCACCCGGTGGTGTCGAAGCCCCCACCGACGACTCCGAGCTCATCGCACTGGGCGAACGTACATTTCGGGTCGGCGCAGACCCCCGACTACCCGAGCGCATCACATTCGGCCCGCCGGTCAACGGAATGTCGGCGTGGGCGATCCGCGACGGCTGCCAGTACTCCCGCTCGTTCACTGACTGACGACGTCGACCGTCGGTGGCCCGGCACACTTGAGGTCAGCCGCGTAACGCCCACCCCAGACCAAGTAACGCTTGATCCTCGGTTGCATCACGACCTTCAATCGGCTCCACCGATTCGGTGCCGACAGTGGTGTGATCGGACTAGCAAGTTGCGAGGAGGTTGTGGCGTGGATCCGGTCGGATCGCTGATTGCGCTGCTCATCGTGATCGCGGCACTGGCTGCCCTGTGCGGCTATGTCACGGCCACCGTGCGGCAGAGAAACCGGCGGCCTTCGCGCGGGTACTTCGTTCTCGGGGTTCTCACCGGAGTCGTGGGCACGGCGATCGTGCGCCGCCGGCTCGGTCATCTGAGCGTGGCCGGGCCGATCAGCCGGATATTCACGTTCGCCTCGGACAACCGGTTTGCCGGTGCGGCGTCTCACGTTCGCCAGACACTCAGCCGTGCGGGAATCACCCGCTGACCAAGAGAACGGCGCGACGCGCCTGTCGTCAATAGAGCGCGGAAAACGCCCCGGTCTCGGGGCGGAGACTTTCCATGGTGAGGGTTGGCCGCATGTGCCGTCACCGGACGGGCGGCGCTTCCGCCGCCGCTAGACCGATGCCGAACGAGTCGAAGACAAACCATTTGTGACGACGCCCCCGGACGTAGCCTCCGGCGCATCTCCCTGCCGGCACTCGTCGACGGCCTCCGGTGGAGCCGGGATCCGCGCGAGCTTGCCGAGCACCTGTGGGTTGACGAACCCAGGCTGCGCACCCGCATGGACACCCTCGACCCGGTCGAGGTTGCCGAGCTCGAGCACCACCTGGACGGAGACTGGCTATGGATCCCCTGACCGCACAGCAGCAAGCGATCCTCGACCTGGAGCAACGCTTCTGGTTGACCGCTGGCGAAAAGGAGAACGCGATCCGCGCGCTGGGCCTTGCAGCGGTGCGCTACTACCAACTGCTCAACCAGATCATCACGACCGAAGCGGCGCTAGCGTACGCCGCGGCGTCGACCAATCGGGTGCACAGATTGTCGAGATTCGGTCCGCGTTTACGCAGGTAAATGGATACGATTCCCCAGGTGAGGGGGGCATGGTGAGCGCGCCCGGCTGGTATCCCGACCCGTTGGGTGGTCGGGGTGCCCGCTACTGGGACGGCAACCAGTGGGATGGCGCGATTCAGTCCGGGCCACCGACAGCTCCGCAAGAATGCCCCGAGCTTGCGCCGAAGACAGAAAAGTCGCGGCGCCTATGGCCGGTATGGGTGGGCATGGGTGTGACCATGGCGATCGCGGTCGGCTCTGCCGTTTTCGTGTTGACGCGCCCCACCGGGGACGTTCCGAAATCCGCGCCCGCGACCCCGACGACCCAAACGACCTCGGCCGCTGCATCTGCGATGCCCCCAAGCCCCACAAATCCACCCGCCAGTGACGTAGCCCGCCGAGTCAAAACACTGATGCAGGACCATTTCGACACCGACCCTAAGCTCCGAACATTCGGGCTGAAGGTCGTCGACGTCTCCTTGGTCCACAAAGTCGGCAACGAATACCGCGGCACCGCGACAATCGGCGGACCCGGCGGGACACTGCAAACCGTTGTCGATGTCACCGCAGACGGCTCAAACATCATGTGGGAGATCGACTCCGACAAGCTGAACTTCACCCCGACGTCTACGGCCGCGTCGCGAGCTGGCGCAGTCCCCGGCGCCGATGAGTTCGGGTTCTTCGACGGGCCTCGATGCTCCCGCCTCGATGTGGCTGCGATGATTGTGCGGACGTCCCAATCCGAAGCAGTCGTCTGCCGAGGGGACGACCCAAATCGCTACTTCTACAATGGATTACGGCTATCCGATGGTGGCGAGATCACCTTGTCTGCAGTTCCATCCGCGAATGGATTCATAGCAACCAACCCTTCCGATGGAACCCAGTACGCCGTGACACTCAGTGGATTGACGATCACCACCGGGAGCGGCGAGACATTCAGGGAACCAGCTATCGCGTCCGGACCATGACACCGGCGATGGAGGAATAGCGCACTCGGTTACGCCTCCGGTGCGCCACGACACGGCTCAGCTAGTTCCCCTCACGAAGCTCGTCGCGACCGAGTCAGCCCTGGCATACGCCGCGGCAACGACGAACCGGCTGCAGCGGATCCGCTCAGAAGAGTCCCAGGAACGGGCTACGATCCGCTCATGACGTGGGGGAAGTCGGACGGCAATGGCGACTGAGCCGGGTTGGTATCCCGACCCACTGGGCGGGCAGGGTGCTCGCTACTGGGACGGCACCCAGTGGGACGGCGCAATCCAGCCAGGGCCACCGACCGGTCCCCTGGCCGCCCGGGAGTTCCCAGAGCCACCACCAACGCCGCCGCCCACTACCACGTCGAGACGCCTTTGGCCCCTGTGGATTCTCGGTCTGGCCGTCGTAATTGCCGTCGGCTCTGCGGTATTCGTGCTGACGCGCCCCAACCCAGAACCTACAAAGGCCACACCGACCATCACCCCAACTACGACGCCCACGCCCCGGGTGTCCCAGGCCGACCAGGTCGCCGCAGAAGTGCAATCTGCGATGCAGTCCAAGCTCGACAGCGATCCTGACCTGTCGCCGCTGCACCTGAAGGTGGTTCACGTCGACCTGGTCAATAAGGCGGGCAACGAATACAAGGGCATCGCGACGGTGAAGACATCGCGCGGGACAAGTCACGACGTGCCGATCGACGTCACTTCAGACGGCGACAAAACACTGTGGGAGGCCGCGCCCGGCGCGTTCCTGTTTGCGATTCAGGACATGCCGACGCCCACCCCAGCCGCACCGCCACCGCCACGCCCGGCCCCAGTCCCGATACCGCTTCCGGTCCCTAGCACTGTCGAGAATTTCAAGATCTGCCCGTCAGGCTTGACTGGTGTCGCCACCGACGACACCAGTTGCGCCTTCGCAGACAGCGTCCGGGCGGCTTGGTACGCCCAACCAGGCACCACCGTATTGGCCTACAGCCCGGTGACCCACCAGTCCTACCTGATGACCTGCATCGTTTCTGCGACGAATGTGTGGCCGGGATCTAAGCGCTGCTCCGGCGTGAATGCACAAGGGACAGTCCTGATCGTGTACATCGACTAGCTGAGCGCGGCGGCGATGACATCGGCCGCGGCTTGTGCTGATCGGCGGTCGAGGTGGCCGTAGACGCCGACCGTCACTTCGATCGATTCGTGTCCGAGGTGTTGTTGTACGACGGGGAGCGGGATGCCGGCTTGGATGAGCCAGCTTGGCGCAGGTTTGCCAGAGGTCGTGGATTCGGGGGTTCGGCGGGGTGAGCTGGGCGCGCGTGACGGCGGGCCACCACACGTTGGCTCGGAAGTTCGGCGACCGGACTGGTCCGCCGGAGCCGCTACCGGGGTTGGTGAACAGCCACTCATTGCCGTAGTCCAGGGCACCGAGGACGTCGGGCGGAATGTTGATGGTCCGGATCGACTTCCGCGTCTTCGGAGGTCCGACGGTGTAGCCGCCGGGGCCGCGCTTCCAGGCGCGGGAGATCCGTACGGTGTTCTGGGCGCGGTCGATGTCACCGGGGCGTAGCGCGACCGCTTCCGAAAGGCGGCAGCCGGAGGCGACGAGCAACCGAACCATCGGCTGCCATGGCTCGGTCACCTGGCCGAGGACGGTGGCGAACTCCTCGTGGCTGAGGAACCGCATCTCCTGTTTCTCGGTGCGCGGCAGGCGGACACCAGCGGCGGGGTTGGCGCGGATGTGGCCCGCCCGAACCGCGCCGTTCAGCGCCGCCGAGAGCAGACCGTGCTTGTTGGCGATGGTCTTTCCTGATGGCCGGCCGATCGCATGGTCTCGAGCCAGCGGGCGATGTCGTCACGTGGCAGCTCGGCGAGCGGGACCGGGACGAGCGCGGGTTCGATGTCGTTCTTCAGGACGCCGCGGTACTCGTGGGTGGTGCGGCCTTTGACTCCAGAGAGGTGGTCGATGTGGTGCTTGACCCACGCGGCGACCGTCGTGCTGGTGTGTTTGCCCTCGAGTCTGCGGATCTCGCGGGCCCGCCGTCCGCCCACCCGCTCGACGAGCGCCCGGAAGGCTTCAGCGTCGGCTTCGTTGTCGAGGGACTCCGAGGATTCCTTGCCGTCGGCGCGGAACCGGACCTGCCAGTAGGTGCTGCCGTCCTTTCGCTCGCGCGATCGCACTGTCGCCATGGACGGGAGTGCAAATGTGGACGGTGACGTGGACGTGGAAAAGGCCCCCAATTTGGGGGCCTTGACCTGCATAAATGGTGGAGCTGCCGGGAATTGAACCCGGGTCCTACGGCATTCCCTCAAGGCTTCTCCGTGCGCAGTCCGCTATGTCTCTACTTGGATCTCCTGCTCCCGCGGACAAGTCAGGATGACGATCCCAGTCGCTGTTTGATGTCCCCACGGGTCCCGCGACCGAACCCGTAGGTGGGTCCCTCTAGCTGATGCCAGGGTCCGGGCCGAGGGCGCTCCCGGTCTGACAGACACGCAGTCGCTACTTAGGCAGCGAGGGCGTAGTCGCGCTGATTGGAATCGGCGCTTAATTGGTTGCAATGACGCTTACGGTGGTCTCTTGCCTGCACCGGCACGCTTCCCTTGATTCGATGCGCGAAGTCGAAACCCTTCAGCCCCTCGCACCCCGGCCACGTTGCGGCCGGATTTTCCATGATACGCCATGTGTAACCCCGACCTGAAGCACATTGATTCCCGCGCCAAACTCGACGTTTCGACGGGCGCCCGCTGGGGCTTGTCCACCCGTTTGTCGGTTTCGGCGCGGAAAAAATGAGACTTTGTCTACAGTGCAACGATGTCCGACAGCCTGCGGGTCCGCAAGCGGGCACGCACACGTGAGCGCATCGCGGCTGCCGCCGCCCACCTGGTGATGCGCGACGGGCTGGCCGCCACCACCGCCGACCGGATCGCACAGGAAGCCGACATCGCGCGGGCCACGTTCTTCCGCTACTTCGAGTCCAAGGAGTACGCGGTCGCCGAGGGGTTCACCGCGACGTGGACCGCCGCCATCACCGACTCGCTGCGGCGACAACCTCCCGAACTGTCCGCCATCGACGCCTTGACCGCGGCCTTTCGCGAACTCGCCGCCGGCTTCGAGGCGATCCAGGGCGAGATCGCCGAGATCGAACGGCAGACCCGCGACTCACTGACCCTGCGCGCCTGGACGCTGCTCTGCTACCTGAACTTCGAGACGGCCATCGCCGAAGTGATCGCGCCCCGCCTGCCCGATCTGACCGTCGACGACCCACGACCGCGGCTGATCGGGGCGCTGGCGATGGCCTCGGTGCGGATAGGTATCGACGACTGGCTGCGCGACGGCGGATCGCTATCCGACCGGATCGCCCGCGCGGTCAACTCCATGGCACCACGCCCGATGAACTCAGCAACCGAGGAATGAGGCAACAGATGAGTGGCGAGAAGTCGCTCGAGGCATGGTCATTCGTCCGGAAGGTGTTCGACGACCTGACCGAGCAGATCAAACAGGATGCCCGCGACGAGCGTGAACTGCTCGAAGGTATTCGAGTCCTCAACCGGGTGATGGCCCTGTGCACCGAACTGTCGGTCGACATCGACCCCGATCGCCCGCATTTCGTCGACATGACTACCCCGTTCCGGTTCGTCGGCGGCCCCAACCCACACGGCTCGTATCCACTGGCCATGATCAGCGGTGATCGCGCTTACCGGGTCAGCGGCACCCGCGGCACGTCGACCTATCTGGGCCTGCAGGTCCTAGCCGGCGCCGGGATGAACCCGCGCCGGATGAGCAACTATCTGTCCGATCGCGATCTCGTCCTCGACGACAACGGCAGGTTCACCATCGTCTTCGCCGCCGCCCGGCCCGACGACAGCGAACTGGCCGGCGCCCAGTGGATATCGATCCCCGACGACGCCACATCGATCGTGGTGCGCGACTACGTCGCCGACCCGGCCACCGAGATCCCGTCCCAGCTGGAAATCTCACGGCTGGGCCAGGCGCCGCCGCCGGCGCCGCTGACCGACGAACTGCTGGCCGCACAGCTCACCGCGATGGGCTGGACGATCGTCAAACTGACCACCCTGCACCGCACCGTGCGGCCCGACCTGCTCGACACCCCCAACACCCTGATCACGTCGGGGGCCGAGAACCTCGGGGGCGAGAACACCACACCGGACAACCTCTACATGCTCGGCCTGTTCGACCTCGATGTGCACCAGAGCCTGCAACTCGAATTCGAGCCACCCGAAACTCGTTACTGGTCAGTCACTTTGGAGAGCATCTGGCACGAATGCCTCGAGCCGCTGAACCGCACCAGCTCGGTGACCAACAGGGGCGTCACCCCCGATGCCGACGGTCGCATTCGCCTGTCGATCGGCGCCGAGGATGACGGACACGGGTTCTGGCTGGACACCGGCGGGCGCCGCCGCGGCTTCGTCATCGTTCGCTGGCTGGACAGCCCCAACGCACCCGAGGTCACCGTTCGCCTGCTGGAGAAGGAGGTTCAGCGATGACCAGTGCGATCGCCGCCCGGCTGGATCCGCAGAAGTTGGTTGAGCAGGCGTGCGATTTGGCCGGAAGTGACGACTTCGGCGACGACGACGGCTGGCGCGACAACCTCGACCGGCTGGTCGACGACCTCGTCACCGAAGCCGACCTGTCACCGCTGGGGGCGGAGATCGCCGCGGCCGACGTGGTCGTGCCATTGCGCAACCGGCTGCAGATCACCGGCTGGCGCAAGGAACATCCCGAGGTTGCCGACGAGCGGATCGAGCGCCCTATCGTCATCATGGGTCAGCCGCGCACCGGCACCACGATCCTCTACGACCTACTCAGCCGGGACCCCGATCTGCGGGCCCCGCTGACCTGGGAGGTCGACCGCCCGTTCCCGGCCCCGTCGCCCGAAAGCTACGACACCGATCCGCGCATCGACGAGATCCAGGCACAGCTGGAGATGATCGAGCAGCTGATGCCCGGGTTCATGAAATGGCATCCGATGGGCGCGCGGCTCGGCCAGGAATGCGTGCGGATGACCGCCGGCACGTTCTGCAGCATGATCTACAGCACCCAGTACCGGTTACCCAACTACGCCCACTGGCTGATGCACGAGGCCGACCACAGCGCCGCCTACCGCTACCACCGCACATACCTCCAGCACCTGCAGTCCGGGGTTCCCGGACAGTGGCTGTTGAAGACCCCCGCGCACCTCTGGCAGCTCGACAAGCTCGTCGCCGAGTATCCCGACGCGATTCTGGTTCAGACCCACCGCGATCCGCTGACGGTGATCTCCTCGATCAGCGCCTTGATGGCCCATCTGCAGAAGCTGGCCAGCGACGGCGCATCAGTGCGGCGCACGGCCGGACAGTGCAGCGCCGAGATGCTGCTCGGACTCGAACGCGGGATGAAGATGATCGACGACGGCGTCATAGCCGAGGATCGGATCATCAACGTCCGATTCGCCGATTTCATGCGCGATCCGTTCGCGACGATCAGGACGGTCTACGAGCGGTTGGGCCGAGACCTCACCCCGGTGGCCGAACAGCGCATGCGCGAACATCTTTCGGCCAACCCCGGCGACGGCGGTGGTAGCCGCTACAGCTGGGCCGACACCGGACTCGACGCCGCCGAATTACGCGAGAAGGTCCGCCCCTACCAGGAGCGCTATCAGGTACCGAGCGAGCCGCTGCGCTAGGGCTAGCGCAGCGCAATCAACCCGACGGCAACCAGGGCCAGCACCATACCCACCGCCTGCCAGCGGGTAACCCGTTCGCGCAGCACCACAATGGCCAGCAACACCGTCGCCGCCGGATACAGCGACATCAGCACGCTGGCCAGCGACAGCATCGAAGCCTGCAACGCCAGCAGCATCGCCACATTCGCACCGGTGTCCAGCAATGCCGCCGCCAACGCCAGCCGGAGTGGAAATCCGCGCGGGGCATGGAAATTGCCGGTGCCGGCAGCCACGGCTAGTACCACCGCGGTGGCCGACAAGCGGGCGAAGAACAGCGGCCACAACCGGGCGTCGACCGGAGCCTGATGGATCAGCACGAAGTTCAGCCCGAACGCCAGCCCGGAGCCGACCGTCAGCCACGCGACTTTCGCGGTGAACGGGTGCGGGCGCACATCCTCATCGGTGGCCTCCCGGCTGACCAGGACGACGGCGAGCAAGGCCAGCACGGTGCCCACCCCGGCGATGGCGCCGGGCCGCTCCCCCAGCGCCAGCCCGACACTGACCGGCACCGCCGCCACCAACACGGCCGTCAGCGGGGACACGACCGAGATCGGGCCGGCGCCCAGCGCAGCGTAGAACCACCACACGCCGAAGGCCTGGCTCACTCCGCACAGCAGACCCCACACCACCGCGGGCGTGGTCACCGTGCCACCGACGACCGCCGCCAGGATTCCGAGCAACACCATCGCGACCGGATAGGAGACCAGCACGACGCGCAGGGCCGCCACCCGCCGAGACGCCAGACCTCCGACGAAGTCGCTGACGCCGTAGCCGATGGCCGATGTCAGCGCGAGCAGTACCGCGATCAGAGCTTGCCCTTGGCGCGGCGGCCGAGCTCCCGGATCACCTCACGTTGCGCGTCGCGGCGGGCCAGATCTTGCCGCTTGTCGTGAGACTGCTTACCGCGGGCCAACGCCAACTCGACCTTGACCTTGCCTTCGGTGAAGTACATCGACAACGGCACCAACGTCAGGTTGCCGTCGCGGATCTTGCCCACCAGCATGTCGATCTGGCGGCGGTGCATGAGCAGCTTGCGGTTGCGCCGCGTTGCGTGATTGGTCCAACTGCCGTGGTGATACTCCGGGATGTGCAGGTTGCGCAGCCACACCTCACCGTCATCGACGGTGGCGAAGGCGTCGGCCATCGAGGCCTGCCCCTCGCGCAGGCTCTTCACCTCGGTGCCGACCAGCACCACCCCGGCCTCGAACGTCTCGAGGATCGAATAGTTGTGACGGGCCTTGCGATTGGTGGCGATGATCTTCTTACCGCCCTTGCCGTCGCCGGCCTTGCTCGCCGCCACCTTCTTGGCCACCGCTACCTCCGCACGTACAGGCGCAGCGTGACGTACCCGGTGAGACCGGCCATCAAAACACCGACAGCGAACATGATCGGCGAGATGTAGAGGATGTCGGCGTAGTCGATCCGGGCGATCAGGTTGGCTTGGTAGAACTGGTCGAGCGCCTTCTCCAGGAAGAGCGCCCGCACGACAATGAGCCCGACGAGCGCGATGACGACGCCGATCGTCGCCGCGAGCACCGCCTCCAGCAGGAACGGCAGCTGGGTGTACCAGCGCGTCGCGCCGACCATCCGCATGATGCCGATCTCGGTGCGCCTGGTGTACGCCGCGACTTGAACCATATTGGCGATCAACAGGATCGCACCGATCGCCTGAACGATCGCCACCGCGAAGGCGGCACTGGACAATCCGTCGAGCACCGCGAAGAGCCGGTCGATCAGCTCCTTCTGGTTGAGCACATTGAGCACACCGGGCTGACCCTGCATCGCGGTGTCGAACGACTTGTGCTGCTCGGGGTTGTCCAGCTTGACGATGAACGACGCCGGGAAGGAGTCCTTGCTGGCCACATCCTTGTACTGCGGGAACTTGCGGATCGCGTCGTTGTAAGCGTCGTCGCGGTTGAGAAACCGAACCGAGCGCACGTCGTCGCGGGCCTCGATCTTGGCGCGCAGCGCCTTACACGGGTCGGTGTCGCACGTCGGGTCGTTGGCCGACACGTCATTGGTCAGGAACACCTGGGTCTCGACCCGGTCCAGATAGATGTCGCGCGAGTGGTCTGCCAACCGAACCACCAGCAGACCACCACCGAACAGACCGATCGAGATCGCGGTGGTCAAGATCATCGCCACGGTCATGGTGACGTTGCGGCGAAGCCCGGTGAAGACCTCGCTGATCAGAAAGCCGAAACGCACTTATCGATCCATTCCGTAGACGCCACGCTGCTCATCGCGCACAAGTCTGCCCAGGGACAGCTCCACCACGCGCTGCCGCATGGAGTCGACGATGTGGTGGTCGTGGGTGGCCATCAACACCGTGGTGCCCGTCCGGTTGATCCGTTCGAGCAGATCCATGATGTCCTTACTGGTCTCGGGGTCGAGGTTGCCGGTGGGTTCGTCGGCCAGCAGCACCAGCGGGCGGTTGACGAACGCGCGCGCGATCGCCACACGTTGCTGCTCGCCGCCGGACAGCTCGGCGGGCAGCCGGCTGGCCTTGCCGGACAGACCCACCATTTCCAAGACCTCGGGCACCACTCGGTTGATGGTGTCGGGTCTCTTGCCGATCACTTCCAGTGCGAAGGCCACATTTTCGAACACCGTCTTCTGCTGCAGCAGCCGGAAGTCCTGGAACACGCAGCCGATCACCTGGCGCAACTTGGGGATATGCCGACCCGACAGCTTGTTGACGTGGAACTTCGACACCTGGATCTCGCCGGAGGTAGGCGTCTCCTCGGCGAGCAGCAATCGCATGAAAGTCGACTTGCCCGAACCCGACGGGCCGATGAGGAAGACGAACTCACCCTTGTCGATCTTGACGCTGACATTGTCGAGGGCTGGCCGTGCCGACGACTTGTACTGCTTACTGACATGGTCAAGGGTGATCATCACGGCACGCCAGTGTAGCCGGAAAGGCAGGTCATCCGGATTACAGCGTCGGCGCCGCGGGCGTCGACACCGGTCCCTGCCCCGGCACGGGCGACGGAACCGGGGGCGACGTCGAGGTGGGCAGGCCGGGCAACGGCACCGGTCCCGGGCTGGCCGGTGTGCTCGACGTCGGCGACGTAGGCGAGGTCGGCGACGTGGGCGAAGTCGGCGAGGTGGGCGAAGTCGGGGACGTCTCCGATGAGCTGGGCTCTGTCGGCGAGGTCGTCTCCGTCGTCGTCGGTGTTGTCGTCGTCGGCGTCGTGGTGCGACGAACCTCGGTACGGGGCACCCAGGTGTAGGACGGGTCCGGCACGAAGCCGGGCGGCACAACCTGGGTGGCCGGCGCCGGCGCAGTGGGCGGCGGCTCGTAGTTCTGATATATCCAGAACAACGCGATGAACGCCACCGCCAAGGCCACCGTCGACGTTCGCATACGCCCGCCCGGCAAGTATTTGGGCCAGACGCGGTCATCACGCTTCGGCTTGCGCGGCGAATCCGTCATTGCTGGGTTTCCTGACTTCGCGCCGCCAGTTCGTCGCTGGTCCCAGACGGTGTCATGGTGCCCAGCGTCGGGATTCTCTCCGTCGGCGTGTTGATACCGGCCTGGGCCAGCGCAGCGATCACCATGACCCGCAGCCGGCGACCGACGTCAAACTGTTTGCCGGGCAGTGTTCGAGCCACGATCCGCAGGTTGACCGTGTCGACCTCGAGGCTCTCGACACCCATCAACGCCGGCTTGTCGAGGAGCAGCTTGCGTAGACCCTCGTCCTCCATAGCGTCGGCGCACACCGTGTGCAGGACGTCGTTGACCCGGTTCAGGTCGGCGGAGGTCGGTACCGGGACGTCGACGACGGCCCGCGCCCAGTCCTTGGACAGGTTGAGCGATCTGACGATGTTGCCGTTGGGGACGGTGTACATCTCACCTTCTGGCGTGCGGAGCTTGGTCACCCGCAACGTGACCTCCTCCACGGTGCCAAGGGAATCGGTGGGTGCACCAACCATGCTCAGCTGGACCAGGTCCCCGAAACCGTACTGACGCTCGGTGATGATGAAAAACCCCGCGAGCAAGTCCTTCACCAGGTTCTGCGCGCCGAAGCCAAGGGCCGCACCCAAGACCGCGGCCGGCGCCGCGAGCGAGCTGACCGGGATCGATAGAACGTCGCCGATCTCGACGACGACCATCACCGACAACAGCGCGATCGACACCCAGGACACCACCGAGGCCACGGCTTGCTGATGCTTGGCGCTCTCGGTACGGACGATCTGATCCGTCTGCTGGTACTGGGCGTCGATCCGGCGGGTGATCCGCCGCGCGAGCCACGAGATGAATCGCGCGGCCAACAGCCCGCCGATCAGCAACAGCGCAATCCGCACGCCCCTGGTGACGATCCACACGCCGTACTGGCCGTGCCAGAAATCGTTCCACTGGCCGGCTAGCCCGAGGGCCAGGTAGCTGTTAGTCGTCGTCATCTCGTCGATTGCGCCACCGGATCCCCGCCTCCAGGAACCCGTCGATGTCCCCATCCAGTACCGCCGCAGGACTGCCGACCTCGTATTCGGTGCGCAGATCCTTGACCATTTGGTAGGGGTGCAGAACGTAGGAGCGCATCTGGTTACCCCAGGAACTCCCGCCGTCGCTCTTGAGAGCGTCCATCTCGGCTCGCTCCTCCAGACGCTTTCGCTCCAGCAGCTTGGCCTGCAGAACCCGCATCGCAGACACCTTGTTCTGCAGCTGCGACTTCTCGTTCTGGCAGGTCACCACGATGCCGGTGGGAATGTGGGTGAGCCGAACCGCGGAGTCGGTGGTGTTGACCGACTGCCCGCCCGGGCCGCTGGACCGGTACACGTCGACCCGCACGTCCTGCTCGGGTATGTCGATGTGGTCGGTGGTCTCGGTCACGGGGAGCACCTCGACGTCGGCGAACGAGGTCTGCCGCCGGCTCTGGTTGTCGAACGGGCTGATCCGCACCAGTCGGTGGGTGCCCTGCTCGACGGACAGCGTTCCGTAGGCGTACGGCGCGTGTACGGCGAACGTGGCGCTCTTGATGCCGGCTTCTTCGGCGTAGGAGGTGTCGAACACCTCGACCGGATAGTTGTGCTTCTCGGCCCACCGGATGTACATCCGCATCAGCATCTCGGCCCAGTCGGCGGCGTCCACACCTCCGGCGCCAGACCGGATGGTCACCAGCGCCTCGCGCTCGTCGTACTCACCGGACAGCAGGGTCCGGACCTCGAGTGTCTCGATGTCGGACTGCAGCGACGCCAGTTCGGCGTCCGCCTCGGCGAGGGCCTCCGCGGCGGCCTCGCCCTCTTCTTCGTCGGCCATCTCGTAGAGCACCGGCAGGTCGTCGACGCGCTGACGCAGCCCCTCGACCCGACGCAGCTCACCCTGAGCATGCGACAGCTCGCTGGTTACCTGCTGTGCATGGCTCTGGTCGTCCCACAGGTTGGGGTCGGCGGCCTCATGCTCGAGCTTCTCGATCTTGGCGCGCAACCCGTCGACGTCGAGTACCCGCTCCACCGTTGTGAGGGTGGAATCCAGGGCGGAGATATCAGACTGACGATCGAGGTCCACGGGTTCTCAGGGTACCGGCGCCGCGATGTGTTGTGATCCACGGCGCCTCCTGAGACTTCTGGGGCGGTTGGGCAGGTTCCGCGTTTAACATCACTGATGTAACCAGGATGTGCGCCGCGCGACCTCGTGGCGACGCTTCTCGACTGCGACGCGCAGCCCATCGCGCGCGGCCGGGCCCGGACAGAAAGCTCGTGAATGCGTCCTTACTATGTCGCGATCGTCGGTGCAGGCCCCTCCGGATACTTCGCGGCGGCGTCGTTGCTGAAGTTCGCAGACCGCTCGGTTGCCGCCGGCGGCCCCGATGTCCGCATCGACATCCTCGAAATGTTGCCCACCCCGTGGGGCCTGGTGCGCTCCGGCGTGGCACCGGACCACCCGAAGATCAAGTCGATCAGCAAGACCTTCGAGAAGACCTCGGCCGACCCCCGCTTCCGCTTCTTCGGCAACCTCACCGTCGGTGAGGATGTGCAGGCCGACGAGTTGGCGCAGCGCTACGACGCGGTGATCTACGCGGTGGGCGCACAGTCCGACCGGGCTTTGCACATCCCCGGTGAGGACCTGCCCGGCAGTGTGGCGGCCGTCGACTTCGTGGGTTGGTACAACGCGCATCCGCACTTCGAGGCGATGTCGCCTGATATCACCAGCGGTCGCGCGGTGGTGGTCGGCAACGGCAATGTCGCCCTCGACGTCGCACGGATCCTGGTCAGCGATCCCGAAGCGCTGGCCAACACCGACATCGCCGACCACGCCCTGCGGTCACTGCACGAGCGCGGCGTCCAGGAAGTGATCCTGTTGGGACGCCGGGGTCCGCTGCAGTCCACCTTCACCACCCTGGAGCTACGCGAACTCGGCGAGCTCGCGGGCGTCGATGTCGTGATCGACCCAGCCGACCTGGTTGATATCAGCGACGCGGACGCCGAGGCGGCCGGCAAGATCGCCAAGAGCAACATCAAGGTGTTGCGCGACTACGTCGAGCGTCCCCTCACCCCGGGGCATCGCCGGATCGTGTTCCGGTTCCGCTCCTCCCCCATCGAGATTCGCGGCGCCGAGCGCGTCGAGGAGATCGTCCTGGGCCGCAACGAACTGGTAACCGACGACAGTGGACGAGTCGTCGCCAAGGACACCGGCGAGCGCGAGACGCTTCCCGCCCAGCTGGTGGTGCGCGCCGTGGGCTATCGCGGCGTACCGGTTCCCGGACTACCGTTCGACGAGGGTTCGGGCACTATCCCGCACACCGAGGGCCGGGTCGCCGGCGAGTCCCGGCAGTACGTCGTCGGCTGGATCAAGCGCGGGCCGTCCGGGATCATCGGCACCAACAAGAAGGACTCCCAGGACACCGTCGACACGCTGGTCGCCGAGCTCGAAGGTGCCGAGCTCGGCGAGGTGAGCGCGGACCACGCGGAAGAACTGGTCAGGTGGCTGGTGGACAGGCAACCGCAGCTGGTGACCGACGATCACTGGCAGGCCATCGACGCCCACGAGCGGTCGGCCGGCGAGCCGCACGGCCGACCGCGGGTCAAGATCGCCAACGTCGCCGAGCTGCTGCGCGTCGGCCACGCGTAGGGCTCACTCGCAGCCGCGGGCCGTCTTGCACAGGTCGTCGGTGTCGACGGGCTCCGGCTCGAGGGAAAGACCGTCGACCGGGCCGGCCGTGCGGGCCACCAGCGGGGTGAGGGCGGCGACCAGCGCGAGCAGCCCCGCAAGCAGGACAACCGCGAACGGGCTGTAGTTGTCGGCGACCACACCGCCCAGTGCGGTACCCACGGCGCCACCGGCAAGAGCTCCGCTGTTGAGCCATCCGAAGGCTTCGGCGGCGGATTGCTGATCGGTCTGCTGGGAGACCATCACATACAGCGCGGCGAGCGCGGGGGCGAAGCCGAGTCCGGACGCGAACAGCGCCGCCAGTTGCAGACCGTAGCGATCAACCAGCCCGAACAGCACGGTGCCGGCGGCAACGACGGTCATCGACAGTGCCAGGCCGCGCACGCCCAGCCGGCGGTGTCCGAACAGCACGCCGCCGACCAGCGAGCCGAGGCTGGCCGCCGCCAGCGCTACGCCGGCCGAAAGGCTGTGATTGCCGTAGAGGGCGAGCACCCCGACTTCCAGGGCCATGAACGAGGCCACCAGCGCCAGGCTGACGACCATCGCCAAGATCACGGCACGGTTCGCCAGAACCCGGCCGAACGCTGCTTCGCTGCGGAGGACCCGCGGCCGGAAACCACGTGCGCTGAGCAGGAACCAGGCGGTTCCGACGAGTGTGACGGCCGCGGAGAACAGCAGCGGCAACGCGGTCGAGACCGAGGACGCCAGGAATGTGGCGGCAACGGGCCCGACCACCCAGATCAGCTCCTGCGCGGTGGTGTCCAGCGCGAACAGCGCCCGAAGCCCCTCGCCCGGCACCATCTGCGGATACAGCGTCCGGACGGCTGGCAACAGCGGCGGGACTGAGGCTCCGATGAGGAAGCCCAGGCCCATCAGGGGCCCAGCGGAGGTGTGGACAAGAGCCAGCACCACCATGCTGACGCCGTTGACCACGGCGGCCGATACCAGCGTCGTCATCATGCCGATCCGCCCGAGCAGGCGGGCCGTCATGGGCATGGCCAGCGCTTCGCCGACACTCGTGCAGGCCACGACGGCGCCGGCGATCGCGTAGGACCCGGTCCGCGCCTGCACGTGCAGCAGGATCGCGAGCGACAACATGCCCAGCGGTAGGCGCGCGAACAGCTGGGAGGCGGTCACATTCACCACGCCGGGCACCCGAACGAGCTCAATGTAGGCGCGCACCGTTATCTCTCCCTCACTAGTCATTAACGCACCCTGAACTGTACCGTCCGGACGGTACAGTTGGAAACGGATAAACTTCGGCAATGACGACGACCTCGCGCGAGCGCATCGTCGACGCCTACGCCGAGGCGCTGGCCGTCGACGGAGAACGCCACGCCACGCTCGAGGCCGTGGCCGCGCGGGCCGGGGTATCCAAGGGCGGACTGCTCTACCACTTCCCCTCCAAGGACCAGCTCGCCGAAGCGCTGTGCGATCGGCTGGTTGCCCTGGCCGCCGCCGACATCGAGGAGATGCGGAACTCGCCGGACGGGCCCGCGCGGCACTACATCCGCACATCCCATTACGCCGACACGTCGTTGGATCGCACCCTGATCGCCGTGGCCCGGTTGCAGCAGGCCGGTGATCCCCGGGCAAGCGCCGCAATCGAGCTGATCTCCGACCAGTGGTTGAGCGTCCTTCATGACGCACTCGGAGATCGCGACATCGCGCGGACGGTCAAACTGATCGGCGACGGCCTCTACCACAACGCGCTGTTCAGCGCCCTCGGCGGCCGACGTGCGCGCGCCGAACTCGACGAGGGGCTCCTGGCGGTGATCGACCGCCTCATCGACCAGTGCGTAGACGCCAGGCAGCCTTAGCGCGGCGGAGTCTCCCCGACTCCCGCAATAGTCGCGTTCCCGACGAGGCCAGAAGGATTGACGGGACTACTGAGGCTCACCCGCTCCGCGAGTCGCGGACGCGGGTCCGTCGGCGTCGGGTCGGATACCCCGCTCCGAGCCGAATGAGATGTCGACGCGCCGTAGATCGGTCTGCTCGCGGCGGTTCCGTCGAATCTCCCGCTTGAGCTGGCGCAGTCGGCTCTCGTCGCCCCCGACCACTTGCACGGCAGCTGTGCGTATTGTTTCGCGCACCACGTCCACCTCGTTGACGAGGTTCTTGACGGCCGCGAGGGTTGCCTTGACCGCTTCGGTGTCGGATGGGTCGACCCCGATGTCGATTTCCGCCGCAGCAGGCACCAGCTCGTCGACATCAACAGCCAACGAAACGATGAGCACACCGACGTTGGTGTCGATGCGGATCGGCTCTGGGAGATACCCAGTGTCAGCGAGGGCAGCCGCCAAAACGCTGGCGTAGTCGGTGTGCGTCACCTCGGCGAGGCCGAGCAGATATCGCTGTCGGGGAAGTTGTTTCATCTCCCCGTTGCGCCAGCCGTTGACCGTCTGCGGCGTGGCACCGATGCGACGGGCGACCTCCGCCTCGGAGACGCCGTACTCGTCCATATATGTCTGGACGATCCCGATCAACTGCCGCATATGGTCGTCCGCACCCCGTTTCCTCGTCGCCGATGACGCACCGTCAACCACCAGGCGACGTTCACCAAACAATAGGTGCAGTCTTGCATCGTTTTCGCAGGCAGCAGAAATTTCGGCGACGTCAGTCGCGTCAAATGTCAACCATTTCCGTATGCAATATCAATTGTTGATTGATACTTGGGGTAAGCTGTGAGCCTGTCGACCAACGCAGACCCTCGTCAGGAGGACACAAAATGCGATTGCAGTCCGGTGACACACTGCGGGCACTCATACGCCAGCGGGGCTACTCGATGGCGCAGGTAGCTCGATGCGCGGGGTGCAGTAAGGCATTCATGCACGGCCTTTGCTCGGGAGCAAAGCAGTCGTGCTCGATTCAGCTGGGACAGCGCATCGCGGAGATTCTCGACGTTCCGTTTGAGCTGCTCTTCGCCATGAACAACTCCCGCCGTTCGGGGCGAAGAATCAAGCAGAAATTGACGGCATGACACACGCACACGAGGGGGCTCCCCTTCAGGAGGGGGCCATGATTCAAGACCGGCCGACGCCGAAGAAGCACTTGCGGCGTCGACTCCAGAGCTGGTGGTGGTTCCATCGGCGCACCTACGGACATCGATTCGCGTTGATGCCCATGCACGAAGGCGAGTGACATTCGCGTGGTTCGCCGTGGACGCGGGTCGTGGTTTGCCGTGGACGCGGGGTATGCGCATCGCGACTATGTCCGCGCCAAAACCGTGTCCATTTGGCGCGGGCGCTACAACTTGCCATTCGCCATTTGTCAGTGCGGCTGGCGCGGCATCCCGCGCGTCCTGAGGCGCACCGCACGGCGCGACGCGCATCGGCACGCCGCCGAGGCCAACCACCGGTTGTCGCGACCGCTCGACCTGTGGAGATCGGCCCATCAGAACCGACGCGACCACGCCCTCTAGGCGGCAGGCGGGGCGAACACCCAGTTGTCGGGGTTCTTCGGCGAGTACATCACCGGGATGAGCTGCCCCATCGTCGGCCAGCTGTTCACGTCAACGGCCATCCGCTGGTAGACCACGTGTTCGGCGACGGTCGGGCCGTTGATGACACCGCTGATCGTGACGAACTGCTCGCCCGTGACATCCGGGCGCGGGCTGACCCCGGTCACCAGCAGCGTGCCAGGGGCCATCTCCCCGCGCGGACCGCGGCGCATCAGCCGTGGACCCAGAACCAGCGCCAACGCGCCGACGATCAACAGCAGCACCGCAAATTCCCACATGCCGCCATGGTAGGACTGCTGGCATGAGCACCCACGATCTACAAGCAGACCTCGCGGTGGCATTGGAGCTGGCCAAGCGGGCCGACGCGATCACCCTGGACCGGTTCGGGGCCCTTGATCTGCGCGTCGACACCAAACCCGACCTGACTCCGGTGACCGATGCCGACGAGGCGGTCGAAGCGGACCTGCGGGCGGCGCTGGCTCGCGAACGTCCCGATGATGCGGTCCTGGGCGAGGAGTACGGCGGCACGGCGGCGTTCTCCGGGCGGCAGTGGGTGATCGATCCGATCGACGGCACCAAGAACTTCGTGCGCGGGGTGCCGGTGTGGGCGAGCCTGATCGCGCTCCTCGAGGACGGCGTGCCGGTCGTTGGTGTGGTCAGCGCGCCTGCGCTGAACCGGCGGTGGTGGGCCGGCCAGGGACTCGGAGCCTTCGCCTCGGTGGGCGAGGCCGCGCCGCGCGCACTGTCGGTGTCCGGGGTGGCCGACCTCGCGTCGGCCAGCCTGTCGTTCTCCAGCCTGTCAGGGTGGGCCGAGCGAGGGCTGCGCGAGCAATTCGTCGAGCTGACCGACGCGGTGTGGCGGGTTCGCGCCTACGGCGACTTTTTCTCTTACTGCCTGGTCGCCGAGGGCGCCGTGGACATCGCCGCCGAGCCGGAAGTCAAGCTGTGGGACCTTGCCCCGCTGGACATCCTGGTCCGTGAGGCAGGCGGCACCTTCACCAACCTCAGCGGCGCCCCGGGACCGCACGGCGGTCACGCGGTCGCCAGCAACGGCCTGCTCCACCAGGCGGTACTCGCCCACATCGGGGGGTGAAGTAACTAACAGCTTCGACATACCTTACTCTGGAGTAAGATAGCGGTCAGCGAGTTCTGATCAGCACCGCCCACCGTCGACGAGGCTGCCAAAAATGACCAACACCCTTCCCTCCCCATCGAAAAGCCCCCGCGCTCACGACAGCGCGGTCGGGCAGTACAAACACAAGCGATCCGCCACCGATATCGGCCTGGCGATCATCACCCCACTGCTCGGCCAGGAATTCCTGGACCGGTACGGCCTGCGTGATCCGTTCAACCGCGGCCTGAAGTACGGCGTCAAGCAGGCGTTCTCCACTGCGGGTGCAGCCACCAGGCAGTTCAAGAAGGTTCAGCGCCTGGGCGCGACGCCGACGCGGCTACGCCCAAGCGGCGCGGACTATTTCGACCTCACTCCCGATGACGACCAGAAGATGATCATCGAGACGGTCAGCGAGTTCGCCGCGGAGATCCTGCGTCCGGCTGCCCACGACGCCGACGACGCCGCCGCCTATCCCGTAGACCTGATTGCCAAGGCGGCCGAACTCGGGATCACCGCGATCAACATCCCCGAGGAGTTCGACGGCATCGCCGAGCAGCGCGGCACCGTGACCAACGCCCTGGTGGCCGAGGCCCTTGCCTACGGCGATATGGGCCTGGCGTTGCCGATCCTGGCCCCCGCCGGCGTCGCAGCGGCGTTGACGCATTGGGGCAGCGCCGATCAGCAGGCCACCTATCTCCCGGAGTTCGCCGGCGAGCGGGTGCCGCAGGGCTGCGTGGCGATCGCCGAGCCGCACGCGCTGTTCGACCCGACCGCGCTGAAGACCACCGCCGTACGCACCCCCAGCGGCTACCGCCTCGACGGCGTCAAGTCGCTGGTTCCGGCCGCTGCCGATGCCGAATTGTTCATCGTCGCAGCGCAATTCAATGGAAAACCGGCCCTGTTTGTCGTCGAGGCGTCCACTCCAGGCGTGTCGGTCAAGGCCGACCCCAGCATGGGGATCCGCGCGGCTGCCCTGGGCCGGGTGGAACTCGACAAGGTGTCGGTGCCCCTGTCCGCGCGGCTAGGTGAAGACGGCGCGACCGATGCCGACTATTCCGAAGC
The DNA here is from genome assembly GCF_004745805.1 of Mycolicibacterium sp. CH28. Lineage (GTDB taxonomy): Bacteria > Actinomycetota > Actinomycetes > Mycobacteriales > Mycobacteriaceae > Mycobacterium. The sequence goes on from NZ_SRLQ01000021.1 coordinate 87,822, forward strand.
GATCGCGCTGTCACGGCTGGGCTGGGCGGCGTTGGCGGTGGGCACCTCTCACGCGGTGCTCGACTACGTGATCCCCTACGTCAAAGAACGCGAAGCGTTCGGCGAGCCCATCGCCCGCCGTCAAGCAGTTGCCTTCATGTGCGCCAACATCGCGATCGAACTCGACGGCCTGCGGCTGATCACCTGGCGCGGCGCCGCACGAGCCGAGCAGGGCCTGCCGTTCGCCCGCGAGGCCGCACTGGCCAAGAGGCTCGGCTCGGACAAGGCCATGCAGATCGGGCTGGACGGTGTCCAGCTGCTCGGCGGCCACGGATTCACCAAGGAACACCCGGTGGAACGCTGGTATCGCGATCTCCGCGCGCTCGGCGTCGCCGAGGGTGTCGTCGTCCTGTAAACGTCACGGTTGAAACGAACGGAAAGCACTGTCATGGCAATCAATCTCGAAATGCCGCGCAAGCTGGAAGCCGTGATCGAGAAGGCACACCAGGCCGCCGCGGAGATGCTCCGCCCGATCTCGCGCAAGTACGACCTGTCCGAGCACGCCTACCCCGTCGAGCTCGATACCCTGGCCACGCTGTTCGAAGGCCTCTCGGAAGCCAACACCATCTCCTTCGCCGGCACCGATGCGTTCCGCGAAAGCGAGGACGGACCGAAGGGAAATGTCAACGGCGGCAACATGTCCGCGCTGCTGAACTCACTCGAGATCTCCTGGGGTGACGTCGCACTGCTGCTGTCGGTACCCCGCCAGGGCCTGGGCAACGCCGCGATTTCCGGGGTGGCCACCGACGAGCAGCTGCAGCGACTCGGCAAGAACATCTGGGCGGCGATGGCCATCACCGAGCCGTCGTTCGGCTCGGACTCGGCGGCGGTATCCACCACGGCGATGCTCGACGGCGACGAGTATGTGATCAACGGCGAGAAGATCTTCGTGACCGCCGGCTCGCGCGCCAGCCATATCGTGGTGTGGGCGACGCTGGACAAGTCGAAGGGCCGTGCGGCCATCAAGTCGTTCATCGTGCCGCGCGAGTATCCCGGCGTCACCGTCGAACGCCTCGAACACAAACTCGGCATCAAGGCCTCCGACACCGCGGTGATCCGGTTCGACAACGTCCGCATCCCCAGGGAGAACCTACTCGGCAGCCCGGAGATCGAGGTGGAGAAGGGGTTTGCCGGGGTGATGGAGACCTTCGACAGCACCCGTCCGATCGTGGCGGCGATGGCGGTCGGGGTCGGCCGGGCCGCGCTCGAGGAGCTGCGCAAGATCCTCACCGACGCCGGGGTGGAGATCGACTATGACAAGCCGGCCCACGCCCAGAGCGCGCCGGCCGCGGAGTTCCTGCGGATGGAGGCCGACTGGGAGGCGGGCTATCTGCTGACCGTCCGATCGGCCTGGCAGGCCGACAACGGGATCCCCAACTCCAAGGAAGCCTCGATGGGCAAGGCCAAGGCCGCTCGGGTGGCCAGCGACATCACCCTCAAGTCCGTCGAATTGGCGGGCACCACAGGCTATTCCGAGCAGACTCTGCTGGAGAAGTGGGCACGCGACTCCAAGATCCTCGACATCTTCGAGGGCACCCAGCAGATTCAACAGCTGGTGGTGGCGCGCCGCCTGCTCGGCATGACCTCGGCCGAGCTGAAGTAGTCAGCCGACCGCGGTCAACTCGCGCTGAGTCTGCTCGTCCAACTCGATATCGGCCACGGCGAGATTCTCCTGGAGATGCGCCAGCGACGACGTGCCCGGAATCAACAGGATGTTGTCGGCGACGCCCAGCGTCCACGCCAGCGCGATCTGCGCCGGGGTGTAGCCGAGCCGCTCGGCGGTCTGCTGGATCAGGTGGTGCGACAGCACCGGATTGACCTCGTGGAACGCCGAGCCGAGCGGAAAGAACGGCACGAACGCGATATCGCGGGCGATGCACTCGTCGAGCACCGCTTGCGATGAGCGATCGACGAGGTTGTACGGGTTCTGCACACAGGCGATGTCGGTGAGTTCCACGGCGTGCAGCAGCTGTTCGTGGCTGATGTTGCTCAGGCCGATGCCGTTGATCAGACCTTCGTCGCGGGCGGTGATCATCGCGCCGAGCTGATCGGTGAACAGCTGGCTGGTCTCGCCTTCGTCCATCACCCGCAGGTTGACTGCCGCCAGCCGCTCGACACCGAGGCTGCGCAGATTCTCCTCGATACCGGCGCGCAATCGGTGCGGTTCGGCATCGGGGAGCCACGCCCCCTTCTCGTCGCGCCGGCCACCGACCTTGCTGACGAGGGCCAGGTTCTCCGGGTAGGGGTGCAGCGCCTCTCGGATGAGCTCGTTGGCCACGTCGGGGCCGTAGTACTGCGCGGTGTCGATGTGGTCGACGCCGTCGTCGACGGCCCGGCGCAGCACCGCCAGCGCCTGGTCTCGGTCCCGCGGTGGGCCGAACACACCTGGACCGGGTAGTTGCATGGCTCCGAATCCAACCCGGTGGACGTCGAAGCCGGCCAGTGCAAATCGCATGGAACCACCATTCCCATTGAGATCGAATACTTCGATATCAAACTATATTGCGGGCGCGGTAGGCTCCCTGTCAACCCTGGGAGGTGACGCGACATTTCCGGCTCAGCATCCCGCGAGCAGGCCGTCGAACTGGCCGACGCCTTCGGCCGGGCGAGCAAGGCTTTGGTCCGCGCCTTCGACGAGCGCCTCGGTGACCACGGCGTCTCGACACCACGCTCGAAGGTGCTGTTCCTTGTCGAGCGCCTCGGGCCCGTCCGCCTCACCGATCTGGCCCGCGCCGTGGGAATCACCCAGGGCACCGCATCCACCCTGGCCGACGCGCTCGTCCGCGACGGCCTGATCGAACGCTGCGCCGACGACTCCGATCGGCGGGTGACGCTGTTGCAGACAACCCCGACCGGTCGACGCCAGGCCCAGTCGTGGGGCCGTGACTATGCCGCTGCCGCAGGCGAATTGCTCGACTTCTTCTCCGACGACGAGAAAGAGCTACTCACCCAACTCCTACATCGCCTGGCCGATTCGATCGACAGCTGAGCACTTCGTTTCATCTCAACCGATCGATGCCAACCGGGGAGCAATCTCGTCGCCGAGCCGGGCGATGAATCCGACCGGATCCGAATTGCCGGGCAGCGGGCCCATATTGGCCAGCTCAGCCCCCGCAGCGGCGAAGTTCTCCATCTCGCGCAGGAAGGCTGCGGTGTCGGCGAACGGGTCGAACTGCGGACCGATACTCACGGTGGTGCGGATGTCGGCGGGGTTGCGGCCGACGGCATCGCAATGTCTCTGCAACACGGCGTACTTCTGCCGGAAGTCCACCGGGGTCTGCGTCATGCTGTTCCAGACGTCGCCATGCTCGGCGACCAGCCGCAGGGTTTTCTTCTCGCCGTCGCCGCCGATCAGGATCGGAGGCCGCCGGATGGGCTGCGGCGAGCAGATGGTCTCGGCGAGCTGGTAGTGCCGGCCCTGGTAGGGGCCGTCGTCATCGCTCCACATCTGTTCACAAATCTGCAGCGCCTCTTCGAGCATCTCGAAACGCTGGGCCAGCGGCGGGTACGGCACGCCCATGGCCAAGTGCTCGCGCTCGTACCAGGCCGCGCCCATGCCGAGCATTGCCCGCCCCTGGGACAGGATGTCCAATGTCGTCACGATCTTGGCGAGGACACCGGGATGTCGATAGGTCACGCCGGTCACCAGCAGGCTCAGGTCGATGCGCTCAGTCTGCCCGGCCAGGAAGCCGAGCGATGTGTAGCCCTCCAGAAACGGATCCTGCGCCCGCCCGACGGCTTCCATCTGGAAGAAGTGGTCGGCCATGGTGAACATCGACGCGCCCATCTGGTCGGCGGTCCTGGCCGCCGCGGCCAACGTCGGCCCGAGCTTCTCGGGCGCTCCGGGCAGGAAGTCGATGAAATGTATTCCCAGTTGCATGATGCTGCCGTTCCTAATCGTTTGTAGGGATGGGTTCCGGCCGGTGGCCGGTCCCGTTTCTTGAAGGGTCTGCCGCCAGGTGATGCCTGGTTGGTCCCGGCGTACGACGTCTTACGAAAGAACGGCGCGCCTGGCGGCAACCCCTGTTCGATGGTGGTGGGATTCCGTTGCCCGAGCCCGCCGCAGGGTTGACTTCCCGATAGTTGTTCCCGAGCCCTGAGCTCTTCGACAGAACGAAGTCCTGCGGCGTGCTGGAGTCACGGACGGCTAGTGAGATGACGGACCTTGGAGTCCTGCGATTAGGGCGCCGCGTGAATCCACCGGTAACGGCATGACCATCGAACGAAGGAGTGATGACACCTTGGGACTGTATTGCGGAATTGATTGGGCCACAGACCATCACGACGTCGCCATCATCGACAGCGACGGACATGTAGTGGCCCGCGGACGAGTCAGCAACGACGCGCCCGGTTTCTCCGCGTTGTTGACACTGCTGGCCGAAGCCGGCGACAGTGCCGCCGATCCGATC
>NZ_SRLQ01000022.1 GCF_004745805.1 Mycolicibacterium sp. CH28
CGCCGTACGGTGGACTCAGACACCTCGACGCCATGGTCGTCGCGCAGCCGCTGCGCGATGGTGGCCACCGTCACCGGCGCCTTCAGCTGACCGGTGATCCACTGGTGATGGGCCGCGATCAGCGGCCAGCTCAACGCCCGCGCCGCCGGGTCGACCAGCTCGGGAAACCACCGCCCGATCCGTGCCCGCCACACCTCCTCATCGAACTCCTCGTCCGGGCTGGGTTGCAGACCATCCGCCAACGCCGGGGCCAGATACTTGCGGATCGTCTTGCGGTCGATCCCCAATGCCTCGTTGATCTGCACCTGGGATCGGCCAACGTTCCAATGCCGGAACATCTCCACGAAGTCAGTCACGTTCCACGATCTCCTAGCCACCTCAGGCCCCTTCCAGGACCCCGTGGCGGGGCACCTGAACGGAGCGAACCTGAGCAGCACCCCAACCCCCGGCGACACGCCCCAAGGGGTGGGGAATTACGTGACGGCGGGTGGGGAATTACGTGACGGACAACCCCTCAAACCTGGGGAATAACGTGACCGCTGACAGCCAAAGCGCTGATCGAATAAAGCGCACCTACGAGTCATCGAATGGGCTTCCCATATTCCCCCAGTAGAAGCCGGATCAGCGACCGGCATGCGCGGCTGTATTGGGGGCTCCGAGGCAATCGATTTGGCCTCCGGAGTCCCCGGGTCGGGTTCATATACGGATCACGGGACAGGATGGAACATTGAGAATTGCGATGAGGCAGAACAAGTGAGTACCTCCAACGAGCTCGATTCACCCGATGCGATTGCCATGTGGATACGTCACCATCTCACCAAGGGGGAGGGAATGACGCGTCCATACAGGCGCAAGTGGGAGAACGGCGGTTGCGCCCCTGAAGCCTCCTTATGGAGTTGGCCGTCGGACCGAGTCGCGACACTTGCGGCCGGGCTGGCTTCTCTTGGCCACCCTGTATTCGGTGCTGACAATGGCGTCATCGTGGAGGTGGCGGACAGCGTCGTTCGGATCTCGGCCGATCGTAGTGACCCCGGCCTTGGACCCCCTCGCGAGTACCTAGTTCAGGTCGTAGCCGGGCCCGTCAACTACGTAGGCGACTCGCCGGAGGTCATTGTTGAGCTGTTGCGCGGGCTCCGACTGCCTCCGCCGGAACGTCCTCAGGTCGATTTCGTTCAGATCGGCTTTCCGGGGCATGAGCGGGATGAAGTCACTTACGTCGGAAGCTGGCAGTGGGATGTGCACGGTGAGGCCCGCGGAGCGGAGTTCGTAGCCCGGGCGGCGGAGGCAACGATGAGCGCGATTGAGGCGGCAGCCCAGGCGATTTCGACCGTAGTCACAGTTGGAGCTGAGACTGTCGCGATCGAGCGATTCGAGGATACGTTCTTCTCCAGGGAGGATCGCTACTCGTTGGGTCGCGACCTGAAGGCGGGTGGCTACTATGCGTCATTCCCAGTGGCTGCCCACATCATCGACTACGAGGAGTACTATCGACTCACGCTAGCCCAGTACCAGCAATTCATGGCTGATCACACCGCCGCACTCGAATTCATCAAATCGTGTCGTCGACGTGAGCGAGATGAACTTCTCATCCAAGGGCCTGGTTGGAACCGAGGCTCGCCGATCTAAGACGGTCGGGAAGAATACGACGAGACCGGATGGGCGTCTTCGCTGAAGAGACAGGCCTAAGCCACGTCGTACGTCTATATCTCGTGCGCTATCTGAGCTCCGACACCGACCTACTTGACGATGCGTTTGGCGACTGCGCTGGCTCCTGGGTGGGCGAGTCCGCGAAATCCTCACTGAAACAATCAGGATAGATCCTGTCCGGACGGGCCTCACGCTGAGTGATGGCGGCAACGCAGTGATGGCCTTCATGGCCGAGCGCCGTTCTGGACTGTCGGCGGAAGCCTTGTCGACATTAGAAATCACCACACGTATCTGCTGCGACTGCCGCGCAGTGGCGGCATCTCGACCGACAGCATCTATACCCCAACTGATTTGAGCTCATGCGGGTGCCAACAATGCCCAGCCTGGTAGCACGCCCGCCAACTTAGTTGTCTGGTGGGTCTTTTGGTTGGAAGGGTTGGTACCACTTCCATTGGGCGGGTTCGCCGGTTGGTCCGGGGCAGGGTGGGACGTTGGGTGGGGGTTGTTTGGGTGGGCGCGCCAGGGACCGCGACACGAGTGGTTGGCCGTCTTCGTCGGTGATGGTGAGGTGGTAGGCGGGTCCGGTGATGGTGATCAGTCCGCGGTGGTGCGCCCGGTGGTGATACGGGCAGAGCAGCACGAGGTTGTGCAGCTCGGTAGGACCGCCGTCCTCCCAGTGCTGGATGTGGTGGGCGTGCAGGCCCCGGGTGGTGTTGCAGCCGGGGACGGCGCAGGTGGTGTCGCGGTGTTCCAGCGCGCGGCGTAGACGGCGGTTGATGGTGCGGGTGCTCCGCCCGGCGCCGAGGGGTTGTCCGTCGCGTTCGAACCAGACTTCGGCGGTGGCATCGCAGGTCAGGTATTGGCGGTCGGCATCCGATAGCAGCGGCCCCAGATGCAATGCGGCGACGCGGTCTTTGACGTCGAGGTGTACGACGACGGTGGTGCGGTGTCCGTGGGGGCGGCGGGCGGCCTCGGTGTCCCAGCCGGCCTCGACCAGGCTCATGAACGCGTCAACGGTGTTCGGCAACGGCGGCGCACTCTCCGAGGCGCCGTCACCATGATCGCGTTTCCAGTCGGCGATCAGCGCATCCAGATGGGATTGGACGGCAGCATCGAACGTGGCCGCCTCGTCATGAGGCAGGGTGATCTTCCACCTGGTGACAGTGTCGTTGCAGGACTTGACGATCGAGCGCTGCGGCTCGGGCTCGGAGTCAGGTCGGGGTTCGAGTTTGACGGCGGTGCGTAGCTGGCTCACGGTCGCGACGGAGGCGAGTTCGGCGTAGTGCTCGTCGGAGCCGTCGGCGGCGCGGGTGGCGATGACGCCGACCTGGTCGAGTGAGAGTCGTCCTTCGCGCATGCCTTGGGTGCAGCGGGGGAATTGTGCACTGCGGTGGGCGATGGCGGCGATGGTGTGTGCGTTGGTGGTTGAGGTGCCGAGTCGCCATGCCACGAGGGCGGGGATTGAGCGTGCGCCGGTGGCGCCCCAGTTCCCGTCGTGGTCGATCTGGGCGACGATTTCCACGATGCGGCCGTCGATGGCGTTGCGTTGGCCGGCCAATTCCGCCAACTCCTCGAACAACACCTCAAGGCGCTCCTTGGAACTGAGCACGGCCGTCGAGGACATGACCCCATCATGACAGCAGGGTCCGACAAAAACTGACCGCTCTCAGGTGACGAAAGAGCCGCTCCGCAAACACCTCCGGATGTTTCCCGGTGCATGAAGTGCCCACCGCTTGCTTCCTCAATAAACCACGAGCCCGAGAACATCCGCGTAGTCCGACGGTAGTCCGCGCCCTCGACGACGGCGATGGGACCGACGAGAGCATGAAAATAACAGCAATAGCCGAACGTCGCGCCCATGCTCCGAGATCCGCGGCAACTTCTGCCCCGCGAAATAGCCTGCACCCCAAAGCATCTGCGATGGCCGCTTCGATACCGCCGGACGCGGAACGGCAACCGCGGGCAGCATGGGAACCGCCAACCCCCGATCACCCGGCCCGGCCCCTGTGGACAGACGAAGCACCCCGGCGCAGGCAAGGCCCACACTGACACGATGCTCGACCTCGTCCTGCCGCGTGAGTGCGGTGGCTGCGGTGCGCCGTCGACGACGTGGTGCGCGGCCTGCGCCGCCATCCTCACAGTCCACGATGACGAGCCGCACGTGGTCACTCCGCGCATCGACCCGGGCGTGCCCGTCTTCGCCCTCGGCCGCTACGCCGGCGCGCGGCGCCAAGCCATCGTCGCGGTCAAGGAGCACGGCCGTCGCGACCTCGTCGCTCCGCTGGCCCAGGTGCTGGCCGTGGGCATCCACCACCTGATCAGCTGGGGCATCCTCGACACGCCGGTCACCGTCGTCCCGGCGCCCACCCGAGCCTCGGCGGCCCGCCGGCGCGGGGGAGACCCAGTCCGCCGCATCGCCGCCGAAGCTACTCGCGACCACCCCGACATCGCCGTCACCCAGGCGCTGCGTACGCGCGCTTTCGTCCGGGACTCGGTCGGCCTCACCAGCGCCGACCGTGAGCGCAACCTCGCCGGCCGGATCAAGCTGATCCGCCCGGTACGCGGCGAGGTTCTGCTTGTCGACGACATCGTCACCACCGGGGCTACCGCCCGCGAATCGGTGCGAATTCTGGAGGTAGGAGGGGCGAAAGTGACCGCTGTGTTGACCCTCGCGCACGCCTGACCAGGTGGGGTCCTTGGTCCTTGTAACAGGGGGCGAAAGAACTGGAAACAGGTGTGGCAAAAAGGTGGCACGGGTCCATGAACAACGACTACCTTCGGAGCCAACACGCCGTGAACACATCACGGGGGCGGCCTAGACCACAGGCCCGCCACTTCGCCGACAACGGTAGGAGGTGAGGTTCTTCGACTCCTGGCGCCGGCAAGTGAAGTCTCGTGCCCAACCTGTCGGCGCAACTATCGAAGGCAGGCAGGCACGCCCAAGTGCGTGCAACCCGTAACAGAAACGAGTTGTCAAGCATGTCAATCGAATCCGTGAACTCTGACCAGTTGCTGACTGACGATGACGAGACTGCCAACGCCGAGGTTCAGGTGTGCGGTCGTAACGTCGAGATCCCCGATCACTACCGCGTCTACGTCGCGCAGAAGCTCGCTCGCCTCGAGCGGTTCGACCGCTCGATCTACCGGTTCGACGTCGAGCTCGAGCATGAACGCAACCGGCGCCAGCGCAAGAACTGTCAGCATGTCGAGATCACCGCACGGGGGCGAGGCCCGGTTGCACGGGGGGAAGCCTGCGCCGAGAGCTTCTATGGCGCCTTCGAGGCGGCCGTCCACAAACTCGAGAACCGGCTGCGCCGCACCAAGGACCGGCGCAAGGTTCACTACGGCGACAAGAGGCCGGTATCGCTGCACGAGGCCACCGCGGTCACAGCGGTCGATTTCACCGAGGCGTTCAAGCCCGAGTCGTCCGCACCGTCCGCGCCCGTCATCGACGACCACGAACCCGGCCGCATCGTGCGCACCAAGGACCATCCGGCCAAGCCGATGACCGTCGACGATGCGCTCTACGAGATGGAGCTGGTCGGCCACGATTTCTTCTTGTTCCAGGACAAGGAGACCGATCGTGCGTCGGTCGTCTACCGCCGTCACGCCTACGACTACGGGTTGATCAGACTGGCCTGATCGCCGCTGACAGGGCTCGACCAGCGCGTCACCTAGGATGGAGGGCGCTCACGCCTCCAATCCACGAGGGAACTCCCTCTTATAAGTTCCAGGGGAACACGTGCTGTCGAAGTTACTGCGCCTTGGTGAAGGTCGCATGGTCAAGCGCCTCAAGGGGGTGGCTGACTATGTCAACACCTTGTCCGACGACGTAGAGAAGCTCACCGACGCCGAGCTGCGGGCCAAGACCGACGAGTTCAAGAAGCGCGTCGCGGACGGCGAAAGCCTCGATGACCTGCTGCCGGAGGCTTTCGCCGTCGCTCGCGAGGCGGCCTGGCGGGTGCTGTCCCAGCGCCACTTCGACGTCCAGGTGATGGGCGGGGCGGCCCTGCACTTCGGCAATGTCGCGGAGATGAAGACCGGTGAGGGCAAGACCCTCACCTGTGTGCTGCCCGCCTATCTGAACGCGCTGGCCGGCACCGGTGTGCACGTCGTCACGGTCAACGACTACCTGGCCAAACGCGACAGCGAGTGGATGGGTCGCGTGCACCGCTTCCTAGGCCTCGAGGTCGGTGTCATCCTGTCCGGGCTGACCCCCGATGAACGGCGCGTCGCCTACGCCGCCGACATCACCTATGGCACCAACAACGAGTTCGGCTTCGACTACCTGCGCGACAACATGGCCCACTCGGTCGAGGAGATGGTGCAGCGCGGCCACAACTACGCCATCGTCGACGAGGTCGACTCCATCCTGATCGACGAGGCCCGGACCCCGCTGATCATTTCCGGCCCGGCCGACGGCGCATCGCACTGGTACTCCGAGTTCGCCCGGCTGGCCCCGCTGATGGTCAAGGACACCCACTACGAGGTGGACATCAAGAAGCGCACCATCGGTGTGCACGAAATCGGTGTCGAATTCGTCGAAGACCAGCTCGGCATCGACAACCTCTACGAAGCCGCCAACTCGCCGCTGGTCAGCTACCTCAACAACGCGCTGAAAGCCAAGGAGCTGTTCGAGCGCGACAAGGAGTACATCGTCCGCAACGGCGAAGTGCTCATCGTCGATGAGTTCACCGGTCGTGTGCTCATGGGCCGTCGCTACAACGAGGGCATGCACCAGGCCATCGAGGCCAAAGAGAACGTCGAGATCAAGGCCGAGAACCAGACCTTGGCCACGATCACCCTGCAGAACTACTTCCGCCTGTACGACAAGCTCGCCGGCATGACCGGCACCGCCGAGACCGAGGCCGCCGAGCTGCACGAGATCTACAAGCTCGGTGTGGTCCCGATCCCGACCAACCGCGAGATGGTCCGCAAGGACCAGACCGACCTCATCTACAAGACCGAGGAAGCCAAGTACATCGCCGTCGTCGACGATGTGTCGGAGCGTTACGAGAAGGGCCAGCCGGTCCTGATCGGCACCACCAGCGTGGAGCGCTCGGAGTATCTATCGCGCCAATTCCAGAAGCGACGCATCCCGCACAACGTGCTCAACGCCAAGTACCACGAGCAAGAAGCCGGCATCATCGCCGAAGCCGGGCGCCGCGGCGCGATCACCGTCGCCACCAACATGGCCGGCCGCGGCACCGACATCGTGCTCGGTGGCAACGTCGACTTCCTGTTGGATCAGCGTCTGCGTCAGCGCGGCCTTGACCCGGTGGAAACCCCCGACGAGTACGAGGCCGCCTGGCACGCGGAGCTGCCGACGGTCAAGGCCGAAGCCGCCGAGGAAGCCGAGGATGTGATCGCCGTCGGCGGCCTGTACGTGCTGGGTACCGAGCGGCACGAATCGCGCCGTATCGACAACCAGCTGCGCGGTCGCTCCGGCCGGCAGGGTGACCCGGGTGAGTCGCGGTTCTACCTGTCGCTGGGTGACGAACTCATGCGGCGGTTCAACGGTGCAACACTGGAGTCGTTGCTGACCCGGCTGAACCTGCCCGACGACGTGCCGATCGAGGCCAAGATGGTCACCCGTGCGATCAAGAGCGCGCAGACCCAGGTCGAGCAGCAGAACTTCGAGATCCGCAAGAACGTCCTCAAGTACGACGAGGTGATGAACCAGCAGCGCAAGGTCATCTACGCCGAGCGCCGCCGGATCCTGGAGGGCGAGAACCTGCAGCAGCAGGCCCACGACATGCTCGTCGACGTCGTCACCGCCTACGTCGACGGTGCCACCGCCGAGGGGTACGCCGAGGACTGGGATCTGGAGCAGCTGTGGACCGCGCTCAAGCAGCTCTACCCGGTGGGCATCGACCACCACGACCTGCTCGACTCCGACGCCGTCGGTGAGCCCGGTGAGCTGACTCGCGAAGAGCTGCTGGACGCGCTGATCGCCGACGCCGAGAAGGCTTACGCCACACGGGAAGCCGAGATCGAGGCACTGGCCGGAGCGGGCGCCATGCGTCAGCTGGAGCGCAACGTGCTGCTCAACGTCATCGACCGCAAGTGGCGCGAGCACCTCTACGAGATGGACTACCTCAAGGAAGGCATCGGCCTGCGGGCTATGGCGCAGCGCGATCCGCTGGTCGAGTACCAGCGCGAGGGCTACGACATGTTCGTCGGCATGCTCGAAGGCCTCAAGGAGGAGTCGGTCGGCTTCCTGTTCAACGTCCAGGTCGAGGCATCGCCGCAGGCGCCAACGGTGGGCGCGGTCGCCACCCCGCAGGGTCTGGCCGACCTGGGCGCCGAGCCAAGCCCCGAACCTGCGCCGGCGAGCTTGCGCGCCAAGGGTATCGACGAGGAGGACTCCCGGCAGCTGACCTACAGCGGTCCTGCCGAGGACGGTTCGGCCGAGGTCAAGCGCAACGGCGGCGGCAAGCATGCGGCACCCAGCGGCGCGACCCGCAAGGAACGCCGCGAGGCCGCCCGCCGGCAGGTCAAAGAGGGCAAGACCCTGCGGCGCGGTTAGGCGACGATGCGGCGCAGCGAAGCGAGCCGCTGAGGAGCCTGACAATCTGACCCGGTTAGGCGACGATGCGGCGCAGCGAAGCGAGCCGCTGAGGAGCCTGACAATCTGACCCGGTTAGGCGAGGACGCACATCGGTCAGCCGATGTGCAGGGCGACCACCTGCCAGCGCACCCCGCTCGGGGTGGCCACCTGCTCGACCCGGCAGGCCAGGGCATGCACCCGCTCACCCCGGGTGTAGGTCGCAGCCACTTCGGCGGCATTCCCGTCCGCCCCGATCGGCTGCACCCGCATCCGGCGTAGCCGCGCGGTTCCCTGCCCCTCATGCTGGGCGACCGCGGGCAGCAGCGAGTCCACCAATCCGCTGGCCAGTAGTGGGCGCAACTGCGCCAGTGGCCGACGTCGGTCGATGACCTCGAGCACCCGCCGCAGTGCCGCGTCGGCGAATCCGCCGGCGGCGCGAAGCGGCGGTGGCTCGGTGGGCGGGGGTGCGGGCTGCCGCGGCGGGTTGGCGGCCCTGGGCCGTAGCAGGTGAACCCGGCCGGGCGCGGTGCGCACCATGGGGGGCTCGTAGTCGACGACGGGGACGACGCAGGGCATGGGCATTCTCCGGTGATCGGTCGGCAGGGGACCGGCCGCCGGAGAGGAGCGAGCCGATGGCGACATGATGGCACACTCGCCCCGTTCCGCGTGTGCACCCGTGATGCGGTACCTGGGATCCGGCAGTTACCGTGTCGAGACGGGGTCGGGTGCGACGACGAGGGGAATATCGCGACGATGGTGACTCGGTTGTCAGCATCTGATGCGTCGTTCTATCACTTGGAGAACACCTCGACCCCGATGTACGTCGGCTCCCTGTCGATCCTGCGCAAACCTCGGGCCGGCCTCAGCTACGACACCTTGCTGGAGACCGTCGAGCACCGGCTGCCCCAGATCCGGCGCTACCGTCAGAAGGTCCGCGAAGTCACGTTCGGGCTGGCACGGCCGGTGTGGGTCGACGATCCCGATTTCGACATCACCTATCACGTGCGGCGCTCGGCGCTCCCGTCGCCGGGTAGCGACGCCCAACTGCACGAGCTCATCGCCCGGCTGGGTTCGCGACCGCTGGACCGGTCCCGGCCGTTGTGGGAGATGTATCTGATCGAGGGCCTGGCCAAGAATCGGCTCGCGATCTACACCAAGTCTCATCAGGCGCTGGTCAACGGGATGACGGCACTAGAGATCGGCCATGTGATCGCCGACCGCACCCAGAAGCCGCCGGCGTTCGGTGAGGACATTTGGATCCCGGGCCGCGAGCCCACCAACGGCCAGCTGCTGTTCGGCGCGGTCGGGGAATGGTTGGCGCGGCCGGGCATGCAGTTGCAGGCGGTGCGCTCGACGATCGGCGAGGTCGTGACCAACAGCGGTGAACTGGTCGAACTCGCGCGCCGGGTTACCGACGTCGCGCGCACCGTCGCCCGGGGCACCGCACCCGACAGCCCGCTGAACACGAAGGTGTCGCGCAACCGCCGGTTCACCGTGGCCACTCGGCCGCTGGCCGACTATCGGCAGGTGCGGTCGCGCTACGACTGCGATATCAACGACGTGGTGCTGGCCGTGATCGCCGGGGCCTTGCGCAACTGGCTGCTGTCGCGGGGCGAGCCGGTCACCACGAGCCTGACCGTGCGGGCGATGGCGCCCACGTCGGTGTACCCCGAAGCGGACCTGGAGTCCACCGGTCCCGGCCAGGCCATCAGCGAGGTGGCCCCCTTTCTGGTCGACCTGCCGGTGGGGGAGGGAAATGCAGTGGTGCGGCTGTCCCAGATCGCCCACGCCACCGAGTCGCATTCGGCGGCGGCCAGTCTGGTGGATGCCCGCACGATCGTGACGCTGTCCGGGTTCGCGCCGCCGACGCTGCACGCGATGGGCACCCGGGTGGCCACCCAGTTCTCCGCGCGCCAGTTCAATCTGTTGATCACCAACGTGCCTGGGCCGCAGTCGCAGATGTACGTGGCCGGCGCCAAGCTGCTGGAGACCTATGCGGTTCCGCCGCTGCTGCACGACCAGGTGCTGGCCATCGGAGTGACGTCGTATTGCGGCAAGCTGTATTTCGGGATCAACGCCGACCGGGACGCGATGAGCGATGTCGATGTGTTGCCGTCGCTGCTGGCCGAATCGCTCGAGGAACTGCTCGAAGCCGCTCAGTAGAAGTACTATTCGGCGATGGGTAAGGCCAGCTCCAACGGTGACGCGCCGGACGATGCCGTGACCAAGATTAACCGCAAGATTCCCAACGGCATCTACAACGCCGAATTGTTTCGGCTGCAAACCGAATTGGTGAAGTTGCAGGAGTGGGTCAAGGCCACCGGGGCGCGCGTCGTGGTGATCTTCGAGGGTCGCGATGCCGCAGGCAAGGGCGGCACGATCAAGCGCATCACCGAGTACCTCAGCCCCCGCGTCGCGCGGATCGCCGCGTTGCCGGCGCCCACCGAGCGCGAACGGGGCCAGTGGTACTACCAGCGCTACATCGAGCACCTGCCGGCCCGCGGGGAGATCGTGCTGTTCGACCGGTCCTGGTACAACCGTGCCGGTGTCGAGCTGGTGATGGGGTTCTGCACCCCGCAGGAGCACACCCGGTTCCTGCGCCAGACCCCGATCTTCGAGCAGATGCTCATCGACGACGGGATCATCGTGCGTAAGTACTGGTTCTCGGTGTCCGACGACGAACAGCTGCGCCGGTTCAAGTCCCGCCGCAACGACCCGCTGCGGCGCTGGAAGCTCTCGCCAATGGACCTGGAGTCGGTATACCGCTGGGAGGAGTACTCGCGGGCCAAGGACCAGATGATGGTGCACACCGACACCCCGGCCAGCCCGTGGTTCGTGGTGGAGTCCGACAGCAAGAAGCATGCGCGGCTGAACATGATCGCCCACCTGCTGGGCAGCATCGACTACGAGGAGGTCGAGCACCCCAAGGTCGACCTGCCCAAGCGACCGCTGCTGGGCAACTATCACCGGCCGCCGCGTGAGCTGTCGACCTACGTCGACGACTACGTCTCGACCCTGCTCGGGGATCCTGAGAACGGCGGCTAATCTGCGTGGATGCGGGTATACATCCCGGCCACGTTGGCCATGCTGCAGCAGCTGGTCGCCGACGGGTCGCTTCAGCCGCGTAGCGGCACGGCGTTCGCGGTGACACCGACGCTGCGCGAGTCCTACGCCGAGGGCGACGACGAGGAACTGGCCGAGGTGGCGATCGGCGAGGCGGCGCTGGCGTCGTTGCGGCTGCTGGCCGCCGAGGTGGGTGAGGACTCCGACCCGAGCGATCTGCCGCTGCGGCGCGCGGTATTGGTGGCCGATGCTCCCGACGACGCGGTGACGCTGCGGCCCGACCTCGATGACGCCGTGGTGCGGATCGGCGGTCGGGTGCAGCTGGACCAGGTGGTCGCTGCCTACGTGGACAACGCGGTCGCCGAGCCGGCGGTGAAAGCGGCGATCGCCGTCATCGACGAGGCCGATCTGGGTGACGAGGACGCCGAGTTCGTCGTCGGCGACGCCCAGGACCACGCGCTGGCCTGGTATGCCACCCAGGAGTTGCCGTTCCTGCTCGATCTGCTCTGAAGGTCTGGATACGCAACCGTAAGTTACGGTACCGTAGGTTAGACATCCGCAGGAAGCAGGCCATAAATGGCGAAGAACACCGTCAAAATCAGCGCGAGAGTGATCGACACCGTGCGCCCCACGGTGGCCGGTGCGGGTAAGAATCCCGCCGTCGACGCGGCGCGTGCCCTGTTCGGCCGGATCACCACCCCGCTGCTGCCCGACGATTACCTGAAACTGGCCAACCCATTGTGGTCGGCCCGCGAGCTGCGCGGCCGAGTGGTCGACGTCCGCCGCGAAACCGAGGACTCGGCGACGCTGGTGATCAAGCCGGGGTGGGGGTTCACCTTCGGCTACCAGCCCGGCCAGTACGTCGGCATCGGGTTGCTGGTCGACGGGCGTTGGCGCTGGCGCTCGTACTCGTTGACCTCGAGCCCCCATTCCGACGGCTCCGGCCGCTCCCGCACCATCACCATCACGGTCAAGGCGATGCCCGAGGGCTTCCTGTCCACCCACCTGGTCGGCGGCGTCAAGCCCGGCACAGTGGTCCGGCTGGCCGCGCCGCAGGGCAACTTCGTGATGCCCGACCCCGCGCCCGCGTCGGTGCTCTTCCTGACCGGGGGCTCCGGCATCACCCCGGTGATGTCGATGCTGCGGACGTTGGCCCGCCGCGGCCAACTCGGTGACGTCGTGCATATTCATTCGGCCCCAACCGAGTCCGACGTGATGTTCGCCGCCGAGCTGGAACAGCTCGCCCGCGACCACGACAGTTACCGGTTGACCGTGCGGACCACCCGGACGCAGGGGCGGCTGGATCTGCAGCGCCTCGATGAGGCGGTGCCCGATTGGCGGCAGCGCCAGACCTGGGCCTGCGGCCCGGAAGGGATGCTCGACGACGCCGACAAGGTGTGGCAGGCGGCCGGTATCGGCGACCGGCTGCACCTCGAGCGCTTTGCGGCCTCCCGGGCGGCAGCGCACGGGCAGGGCGGCACGGTGACCTTCGGGCGCAGCGGCAAGACCTTGACCGTCGACGCCGCAACATCGCTGATGGAGGCCGGCGAGCAGGCCGGTGTGGCCATGCCGTTCGGCTGCCGGATGGGCATCTGCCAGTCCTGTGTGGTCAGCCTGGTCGACGGGCATGTCCGCGATTTGCGTACCGGCGCCGAGCACGAGCCGGGGACCCGGATTCAGACGTGCGTGTCGGCCGCGTCCGGCGATTGCGTGGTCGACGTATGAGGTTTACTGACTAGTAACCTACGGATGCGTAGGTTACGGTAGCGTAGGTAGAAGAAGGGAGGCGCACTATGGCAATTACCGACATCGATGCATTTGCGCATCTGACCGACGCCGACATCGAAAACCTGGCCGTCGAGCTCGACACCATCCGCCAGGATATCGAGGATTCCCTCGGCACGCGTGACGCCCGATACATCCGCCGAACCATTGCCGCCCAACGCGGACTCGAGGTTGCCGGCCGATTGATGCTCGCGGCCAGCTCCAAACGATCGGCGTGGTGGGCCGGCACCGTGACATTGGGTGTCGCCAAGATCATCGAGAACATGGAGATCGGCCACAACGTCATGCACGGCCAGTGGGACTGGATGAACGATCCCGAGATTCACTCCTCGTCGTGGGAGTGGGACATGAGCGGGGCGTCCAAGCACTGGCGGTTCACCCACAACTTCATGCACCACAAGTACACGAACATCCTTGGCATGGATGACGATATCGGCTACGGCGTCATCCGAGTCACCCGCGATCAGCGGTGGAGGCCGTTCAACCTGTACGGCAACCTGCTGTTCAACACGCTGTTGGCCGTCGGCTTCGAGTGGGGTGTCGGCCTGCAGCACCTGGAACTGGGCAAGATCTTCAAGGGGCGCGATGACCGCCAGGCCACCCTGGTGCGGGTGCGCGAGTTCGGGGTGAAGGCCGGCAGCCAGTTGGTCAAGGACTACGTCGCCTATCCGGCGGTCACATCTTTGTCGCCTGGTGCGACGTTCATGTCGACGCTGAAAGCCAACGCGGTGGCCAACGTGATCCGCAACATCTGGTCGAACGCGGTGATCTTCTGCGGCCACTTCCCCGATGGCGCAGAGAAATTCACCAAGACCGACATGGTCGGCGAGAGCAAGGGCCAGTGGTACCTGCGTCAGATGCTCGGCAGCGCCAACATCGACGGTGGACGGGCGATGGACTTCATGACCGGCAACCTGTCCTACCAGATCGAGCACCACCTCTACCCGGACCTGCCGAGTAATCGACTGGCGGAAATCTCGGTGCGGGTGCGCGTATTGTGCGACAAGTACGACTTGCCCTACACCAGTGGACCTTTCCTGGTGCAGTACGCCAAGACGTGGCGCACCATCGCCAAGCTGTCACTGCCGGACAAGTATCTGCGCGCCACCGCCGACGACGCACCGGAGACCCGCAGCGAGCGGATGTTCGCCGAGCTGGAGCCGGGCTACGCCGGTGTCGATCCGCGCACCGGCCGCAAGCGCGGCCTCAAGACGGCGATCGCCACCGTGCGCCAGTGGCGGCAGGAGAAGCGCGTAGCTAAGGCTGCCGCCTAACTGATTCGAACATGGTTGTAGGGCGGGAAGGTCAATCTTCCCGCCCTACAACCATGTTCGGGGCTGTTACTTCGGGATGTAGTCGAACGTGTCGGGGTTCGGGCCGATGCGGCCCGCTTCGCCCTTGCCCAGATCGGTGAGCGCGTCGATGTCGTCGTCGCTGAGCTCGAAGTCGAAGATCTCGATGTTCTCCTTGATCCGTTCCGGCGTCACCGATTTCGGGAACACGATGTCGCCGCGCTCGACGTGCCAGCGCAACACCACCTGGGCCGGGCTCTTGCCGACTTTCTGCGCGAGCTGGGCCACGACCGGATCGCCGAGCACCGCACCCTGCGCGATCGGCGACCAGGCTTCGGTCAGGATCGTGTGCTCGATACCGTAGGCGCGTACCTCGTCGTTGACGAAGTACGGGTGGACCTCGATCTGATTGACCGCCGGCACCGTCTCAGTGTCGCGGGCCAGTTCTTCGAGGTGGTGGATCTGGAAATTCGACACCCCGATGCTGCGGGCGCGACCGTCAGCCTTGAACTCCTCCAGCGTCTTCCACGTCGACACGAAGTCGCCGTCGTACAGCGTCGGCAGCGGCCAGTGGATCAGGAACAGGTCCACGTAGTCGAATCCGAGGGCCTCGATGGTCGCGTCGAAAGCCCGCCGCGCGTCATCGGGTTTGTGGAAGCCGTTGTTGAGCTTGCTGGTGACGAACACCTCGCCGCGGTCGATGCCGAAGTCGCGGATACCCTGTCCGACCCCCTTCTCGTTCCGGTACATCTCGGCGGTGTCGATGTGGCGGTAGCCGATCTCCAGCGCGGTACGTACCGCTGCTGCGGTCTCGTCGGGCGGGATCTGGAAGACGCCGAACCCAAGCTGGGGGATGGTATTGCCGTCGTTGAGGATGAGGTTGGGAACCTCGGATTGTGCGGTCATGACTGCGGCCTGCCCTCTCGGTTGGGGTTGCAAACAATTATCAATACGCTGCGGTTTCTGACAGCGCGCCCAGCAGCCGCCGGGCCGCGGCCACCCGTCGCATCGGTGCCCCGGTCAACGTGTCCAGCGCGCATTCCGGGTCGGCCGGCGGCCCCATGTGGCCGCACCCGCGGGGGCAGTCGGCGATGGTGTCGGCAAGGTCGGAGAACGCACGCAGCACGTCGTCGGGCTCGATGTGGGCCAGCCCGAACGACCTGATACCCGGGGTGTCGATCACCCAGCCGCCGCCGGGCAGCGGCAGCGCCACCGACTGGGTCGAGGTGTGTTTGCCCTTGCCGACGCCGGACACTTCGCCGGTCGCTCGAAATGCTTCCGGCACAAGCCGATTCACTAGCGTTGACTTGCCGACCCCGGAATGCCCGAGCAGCACCGTGACGTGTCCGGTGAGCAGGTGCTGCGCCACGCCAAGCGGGTCATCGCGTCCCGCGGTGATGATCGTGAGGTCGAGCTCGGCGAATTGCTCGGCGAACGGCTCGGCCGGGGCCAGGTCGGTCTTGGTCAGGCACAGGATTGGCCGGATTCCGCCGGCGTAGGCCGCGATCAACGCCCGGTCGACCAGCCCGGTGCGCGGCGGCGGGTCGGCCAGGGCCATCACGATCAGCAGCTGATCGGCGTTGGCGACGACCACCCGCTCGGTGGGATCGGTGTCATCGGCGGTGCGCCGCAACAGGGTTCGCCGCTCGCCGCGGCGCACGATGCGGGCCAGCGTGTCGGGGCGCCCGGACAGATCGCCGACGACATCGACGCGGTCGCCGACGACGATCGGGGTCCGGCCCAGTTCACGGGCGCGCATCGCGGTGACGTGGCGTTTCGGATCGCCGTCGAGCACACAACCCCACCGGCCGCGGTCGACGGTCACGACCATGGCCGACTCGGCGTCGGCGTGCTCGGGGCGGGTCTTGGTGCGCGGACGCGAACCACGGCCCGACCTGATCTTGACGTCGGACTCGTCGTACTCGCGTCGGCTCAACCGCGCTCCAGCATTTCGGTCCACAGCTGCGGGAACTCGGGCAGGGTCTTGGCGGTCGTCGCGATGTCCTCGACCGCCACCCCGGGAACCCGCAACCCGACGATCGCCCCCGCCGTCGCCATCCGGTGGTCGGCGTAGGACCGCCAGGTGCCGCCGTGCAGTGGCTGTGCGGTGATCACCAGCCCGTCCTCGGTCTCGGTGCAGTCACCTCCGAGGGTGGTGATCTCGGCGCGCAGTGCCGCCAGCCGGTCGGTTTCGTGGCCGCGCAGATGCGCGATTCCAGTCAGCCGGGACACCGAGCCCGGTACCGCCAGCGTGGCGAGTGCGGCCACCGATGGTGCCAGTTCGCCCACGTCGTGCAGGTCGACCTCGAAACCGGGGTAGCCGTCGGCGGGGCCCCGCACTTCCAACTGCGCGTCGACGTGATGCACGGTGGCGCCCACCAGCTCGAGGATGCCGAGAACGGTGTCGACGGGTTGCACGCTGGCCGCCGGCCAGCCAGCCATCCGCACCGTGCCGCCGGTCACCACCGCCGCCGCCAGAAACGGCACTGCGTTCGACAGGTCGGGTTCGACGATCCAGTGCCGGGCGGCGATCGGGCCCGGCTCCACCCGCCACCGGTTGGGCACCGTGTCGTCGACCACCACGCCGGCCTCGCGCAACATCGCGACCGTCATGGCGATATGCGGCGCCGAGGGCACCGAGGTCCCGGTATGCACGACGGTCAGGCCCCCGGTGAACGCTGCGCCGGACAGCAGCAGGCCGGATACGAACTGGGAGGAGGCCGAGGCGTCGATGCGCACCGTGCCGCCCGCGACGGCGCCGCGACCGCGCACCGAGAACGGCAGCCCGTTGCCGTCGAGGTCGACGCCCAGGCCGCGCAGCGCGTCCAGCAGCGGTGCGATCGGACGCGCCCGGGCCTGCTCGTCGCCGTCGAACTCGACCACGGCGGTACCCAACGCGGCCACCGGCGGTACGAACCGCAGCACCGTGCCGGCCAGTCCGCAGTCGATGCGGGCCGCCGCCGTCGGGGCGAGCGTTCCGCTGATCGCCAACTCGGCGCCGGGACCCGCGACGTCGATGCCCAGCGTGCGCACCGCGCCGATCATCAGGTCGGTGTCGCGGCTGCGCAGCGCACCGCTGATCGTCGAGCGGCCGTTGCCCTGCGCGGCGGCCACCGCCGCCAGGACCAGGGTGCGGTTGGTCTGCGATTTCGAGCCCGGCACCGCCACGGTGGCGTCGACGGCGGTCGCTGCCACTGGTGCCGCCCACAGTTCGGTGCTCACGGCTCTACATCCTGCCCTGTCGGCGCCGCGCGCCTCGGCAGAGGCCGCCATTGCGCACTGCGCCACCATGGAAGCCATGTGCGGACGATTCGCGGTTACCACCGACCCGGCGCTGCTGGCGGAGAAGATCCATGCCATCGACGAGATGACGGCCGAGGCGGAGAACCGGCGAGCCAACTACAACGTCGCCCCGACGTCGACCATCGCCACCGTCGTCCGTCGCCACGACGAGCCGGACGACACGCCCACCCGCCGGATGCGGGCGATGCGCTGGGGGCTGGTCCCACCGTGGGTGAAGGCGACGCCCGAGGGCACCCCGGAAAACAAGGGGCCGATGTTGATCAATGCGCGCGCCGAGACGATCACCACCTCGCCGGCGTTCCGCGCGTCGGCCAAGAGCAAACGCTGCCTGGTGCCGATGGACGGCTACTACGAATGGAAGCCCAACCCCGACAGCCCGGCCGGCAGGAAAGCCCGCAAGACGCCGTTCTACCTGCACCGGGTTGATGGGGAGCCGCTGTTCATGGCCGGGCTGTGGTCGGTCTGGCGGCCCGAGAAGGACGCCAGCCCGCTGTTGACGTGCACGATCATCACCACCGATGCCGTCGGCGATCTTGCCGAGATCCACGACCGGATGCCGTTGATCGTCGCCGAACGGGACTGGGACCGGTGGCTGGACCCCGACGAACCCGCGGCAGCCGACCTGCTCGCCGCCCCGCCGGACATCACCGGCATCGAGATGCGCGAGATCTCCACCCTGGTCAACAGCGTCCGCAACAACGGTCCGGAACTCCTCGAGCCCGTCGATCCACACAACCAACCGGTTGGCCTGTTCTAGCGGAGTGATGGCCGTTACGCTCACAGGCACATCGAGCACCGAGAGGAGCGGCCATGACCGCGGTCGAGCCCAAGGCTGATCAGGCCACCATCACCGTCCGCAATCCCGCCGACGGCCGGATCGCCGGAACCGTGCCGGTCGACAGCGCGGAGACCGTGGCCGCCAAGGCCCGCGAACTGCGGCTGTTCCAAACCGAGTGGGAGGCAATGGGCCCGCGAGGGCGCAAGCGCTGGATGCTGGCGTGGCAGGACTGGGTGCTCGACAACGCCACCCACCTGACCGACGTGCTGATGTCGGAGACCGGCAAGTCTCGCGGCGACGCCAGCCTCGAGCCGGTGGCTCTGGCCGATTCCATCAAGTATTGGGCGGGCAACGCCGAGGAGTTCCTCGCCGACCGCCACCCCAAACCGCACAGCCTGCTGTTCAAGGTCAAGAAGCTGACCACCGTGTACCGGCCCCACCAGCTGGTCGGCATCATCGAGCCGTGGAACTTCCCGCTGGCGATGCTCGCCCTCGACGTGGTGCCGGCCCTGGCGGCAGGTGCCGCGGTCCTGCTGAAACCCTCTGAGGTAACGCCACTTTCGGCGGTCGAGTTCGTCCGCGGCTGGACCGAGGTTGGCGCCCCGCCGATCCTGGGCTTGGCTACCGGCTACGGCGAGACCGGAGCCGCGGTGATCGAGAACGCCGACTATGTGCACTTCACCGGGTCGACGGCCACCGGGCGCAAGGTCGCCGTGGCGTGCGCCCAGCAGCTCAAGCCGTTCAGCCTGGAACTCGGCGGCAAGGACCCGGCGATCGTGCTGGCCGATGCCGACATCGACCGCGCGGCCAACGGCATCGCCTGGGGCGGCATGTTCAACTCCGGTCAGGTCTGCATCTCGGTGGAGCGGGTCTACGTCGAGGCCCCGGTGTACGACGAGTTCGTCGCCAAGCTGACCGACAACGTCCGCTCCATCAAGCAGGGCCAGGAAGGCTCGGGCTCCAAATACGACACCGGCGCGATGGCCACCGCCGCCCAACGCGACATCGTCGAGCGGCACGTGCGTGAGGCTGTCGCCGACGGCGCCCGAGTGCTGACCGGGGGTAAGCCCACCGGTGTCGGGACGTTCTTCCAGCCCACCGTGCTTGCCGACGTCACCCCGACCATGTCATGCATCGCCGAGGAGACGTTCGGCCCGACACTGCCGGTGGTCAAGGTCGCCGACGAGGACGAAGCCGTCCGGCTGGCCAACGATTCCCAGTACGGGTTGTCGGCCAGCGTATGGACCGGTGATGTCGAGCGCGGTGAGCGGGTGGCCCGCCGGCTGGAGTGCGGTGCGGTCAACGTCAACGATGCACTGACCAACGTGTTCTGCCCGTCACTGCCCATGGGCGGCTGGAAGGAATCCGGCATGGGCTACCGCTCCGGCGGCCCCAGCGGGCTGATCAAGTTCTGCCGTCAGCAGGCCATCACCGCGCCGCGGATCCCCACCCAGAAGTCCGAGCTGATGTGGTACTCGTCGTCCATGGCCCAAGGTCGACTGGCCCTCGCGGCGATGCGGGCCATGGCGGGTAAGGGTCTGCGCCGCTTCGGGGTGCGCCCGAAGAGATAGCCCGGCAGGCCGCCCCGATACCGGGGACCGAATTCTCGCTCCCGATACGATTGCCGCTATTCTCGTCCGCCGGTGCTCGACTGCGGCACAATGCGGTCAGCCGGCATATGTGGGGGTCAGCCGGCATATGTGGGGGCAGCCGATGGAACACGCCGAGTCGACGGCCAGCGCTGAACGGCGGGTGATGCTGTCTGGGCGCATCGCAGTGGTGGTCGTCTGGGCTGTCGCCGTGCTCATCTGGGTGGGGTGGGCAACCGGCACCGAGCGGCTGACCCGGGTGTTCGCATCGTGGCCGCAGATGACGCCGTGGACCGCCGTGCTCCTGGTGGGACTGGGGGCGGCGATCCTGGTGGTGTCGGGGCATCCTTCGCCCACTCGGGTGCGCATCGGCTGGGGCTTGTCGGGGTTGGTTGCGGCTCTTGCGGTGGTGTTCCTGGCCGAATACCTCTCCGGTCGGGGTTTCGGTGTCGACCAGTGGTGGTTCCGCGACCAGGTGCAGGCACGGCAGAGCACGTGGCCGGGCCGTCCCAGCCCGCAGACAGCGGTCGCTGTGCTGTTGCTGGCGATCGTGATCGGGTTGACCCGGACGCGTAGTCGGTCGAGCTGGCTGATTCGGATGGTATTGCTGGTGGCCGCCGCCGGGGTGCCATTCGTCGTGGTGGTGGCCTACGCCTTCGACGCGCTGTCGATCGTCCGGGTCACGCACTCGACCGGAATGGCGATCTCGACCGGCCTCGGGCTACTGCTCCTGGCGATCGCCAGTTTCACTGCGCGTCCGGACCGAGATCCGCTGCGCTGGCTGCTGGTTCGACCCGATGGACGAACCCTGGTCCGGATGGTCGCGATCCTGGCCGGGTTTCCGGTCGTCATCGGATTGTCGCGCTGGCTCTTCCAGACGCTGGGTCAGCCGGTCGACGCGGCGTGGGCGCTGGCGATTTCTGTGGGCACCCTCGTCATCGGGGCAGCGATGTTCTACCTCAGCCAGCGCGAACAGCGGC
This sequence comes from Mycolicibacterium sp. CH28, assembly GCF_004745805.1. Lineage (GTDB taxonomy): Bacteria > Actinomycetota > Actinomycetes > Mycobacteriales > Mycobacteriaceae > Mycobacterium. The sequence goes on from NZ_SRLQ01000022.1 coordinate 20,988, forward strand.
TGCTGATCGACAAGGAACGGCTGAGCCGCGAGCGTGCCGACGCAGAGGCTCGCTACCGGATCCTCGCCGAGAACGCCGTCGACACCGTGATCCGTCTGCACGGCACCGAGGTGGAGTGGATCTCGCCGTCGGTGCAGGTCGCCTTCGGTGACCAGCCCGCGCAGTGGGTCGGCTCCGACTTCACCAGCCGCGTCCATCCCGACGACATGCACGTGATATCCGCAAGCGCGCGGCGGATAGCTCTGGGCAAACCTTCGATTGGCCGGTTCAGGGTCCGCGGTGCCGGTGGGGGCTACCACTGGGTCGATTGCCGCTCCAAACCGTACTTCGACTCCGACGGTCAAACCGACGGCCTGATCGCCGCACTGCGCATCGTCGATGACCAGGTCGAGGCCGAACGGCGCCTCGAGTATCTGGCGTGCTTCGACCCGCTGACCGGATTGGCCAACCGCGCCGAAGTGATGCGACGCCTCGAAGCCGCACTGGGCGGCCAGCCCGGGCCAGGGCCATACATAGGGTTGCTCTTCTGTGACGTCGACGAGTTCAAGACGATCAACGACACCTACGGGCACGCGGTCGGAGATCTGGTGCTCGCCACCATCGCGATGCGGGTTCACGAATGCGTTCGGCCTGGAGACACCGTCGGGCGCACCGGCGGCGACGAATTGCTGGTTCTGCTACCGGGGATAGCCGACGTCGACGAGGCGACTGCGATTGCCGAAGCCATTCGTCGTCGCGCCGCCGAACCGATCCGGCACGGTGACACGAACGTCTGCGCCAGCCTGAGCGTTGGGGCGACGCTCGCGTCGCCCGGCGAGGCGGTCATGTCAACGACTGCCAGGGCCGACTCGGCGATGTATCGGGCGAAGAACGCCGGCAGGAATGCCGTCGTATGTGCCCCCGCCCCCTAGGACGAGTAGCCGGGCGGGTTGGGGGTGTCGACCCACAGGTCGACCCCCAGCTCGGAGCCCGGGATGCAGTCATAGGCCGAGAGGTCGGTGACGCCGGACTCCAGCAGCACGTCCTCGCAGAGCAGTGTGTGCCCGGTGTATTCGCGGGCGGGCTTGCTCAGCACCGCGTAGGCGGCGTCGGAGTACACCTCGGGCTTGCGTGAACGGGCCATCGCCGCGTCGCCGCCGAGCAGGTTCTGCACCGCGGCGGTGGCGACCATCGTGCGCGGCCACAGGGTGTTCGAGGCGATTCCCGCGTCGCGCAGCTCTTCGGCAATTCCTAATGCGCACAACGTCATTCCGAACTTCGCCATCATGTATGGCGTGGGCTTGAGCCATTGCGACTCCAGCCGGATCGGCGGTGAGAGGGTCAGGATGTGCGGGTTCTCCCGGCCCTTCATGTGCGGGATGCAGGCCTGCGAGACCGCGTAGGTTCCGCGCACCTGGATGCCGTTCATCAGGTCGAACCGCTTGAGCGGCACCTCCTCGATGGAGCCCAGGTTGATCGCCGAGGCGTTGTTCACGCAGATGTCGATACCGCCGAACTGTTCGACGGCCTTGGCCACCGCCGCCGCCACCGAGTCGCCGTCGCGCACGTCGCCGACGATCGGCAGGGCCTGGCCGCCGACCTCCTCGATCTCCTTGGCCGCGGTGTAGATGGTGCCCGGCAGCTTGGGGTGCGGCTCGGTGGTCTTGGCCACCAGCGCGATGTTGGCGCCATCTGCGGCGACTCGCTTGGCGATGGCCAGGCCGATGCCTCGGCTGGCTCCGGAGATGAACATGGTCTTGCCTGCGAACGACATGGGACTCACCCTAGGACGCGGATGTCCGCGGCGACAGCATGGGTGAGCGCAACCAGGTTTTCGGGCGCCAGCGCCACGTCCCAGCCCCGCTTACCAGCGCTGCAGGCCACCCGTTCGAACGCCAGCGCGGAACTGTCGATCACCGTCGGCAGGCGCTTGCGCTGCCCGAGCGGCGAGATGCCGCCCAGCACGTAGCCGGTGGCCCGCTCAGCCGCGGCCTGGTCGGCCATCGTCGCCTTGGACAATCCCAGCGCGGCGGCCGCCGCCTTCAGCGACAGCTTGTAGGGCACCGGCAGCACCGCCACCGCCAGCGTCGACCCCGCCGAGATGATCAGCGTCTTGAAGATCTGGTCGGGCACGAGGCCGTCGCCCGCCAGGGCGGCCACCGCCTCCTCGCCGAACGACTCCGCACGCGTGTCGTGGTGGTAGCGCAGCACCTCGTGGGGTACTCCGGCTGCTAGCAGAGCGGCGATCGCCGGGGTGGCTGCTCGACTCACGCGCTCAGCGTAAAGCGTCGCCGGCGGGGGCCACTCGGCCAGGCGGCTGGGAAATACCCTGGTGAGAAATGCTGTTGTGGACAGTGGTCGCAGCTGTGAAAGAGCGGCGACCGAAAAGATGTTTGGTCACAGCCTTAGGATTGGGAGGAGAGAAGTCCGGTGTCCGCTGCCCTCAGCCTGATGGTCGACGAGCAGGTACCCGCATTTCTCGTTCGTCCGATACCGCTGCGGGAGCTCGTCGAGGGCGCCGCGGCAGAAGGGACTGTGTCACCCACGATGACCGACATCGACGGCACCGACGGTTCGGCTCCGGCTCAGACCGCGGCGCGCGAAGAGTCCGACGCGGATTTGACCGCGCGGTTCGAGCGCGACGCGATACCGCTGCTGGACCAGCTCTACGGCGGCGCGCTCCGTATGACGCGCAACCCGGCCGACGCCGAAGACCTGCTGCAAGAAACCATGGTCAAGGCCTATGCCGGCTTCCGGTCGTTCCGCGAGGGAACCAACCTCAAGGCCTGGCTGTACCGGATTCTGACCAACACCTACATCAACAGCTATCGCAAGAAGCAGCGCCAGCCAGCGGAGTATCCGACCGAGGAGATCACCGACTGGCAGCTGGCAGCCAACGCCGAACACACCTCGACCGGGCTGCGCTCGGCCGAGGTCGAGGCCCTCGAACTGCTGCCCGATACCGAGATCAAGGAAGCCCTTCAGGCGCTGCCGGAGGAGTTTCGGATGGCGGTGTACTACGCCGACGTCGAGGGCTTCCCGTACAAGGAGATCGCCGAGATCATGGATACCCCGATCGGGACGGTGATGTCCCGGCTGCACCGGGGCAGGCGCCAGCTGCGCAGCCTGCTCGCCGACGTCGCCAAGGAGCGCGGGTTCACCCGGCGAGCAGGAGCGGAGCGACCCGGGGATGGACTCCGCGGCCAGAAGCAGGACACGCCGGAGGAGGTCGTCTCATGAGCGGCGAGAACGTATCCGGCGGCGAGGGGGAGTGGCGCCCGCCGGTCGGACCTGTCGACCCCGACCATCCTGAGTGCGCGGCGGTGATCGCCGAGGTATGGACGCTGCTCGACGGCGAATGCACCGCCGAGACCCGCGACCGGCTGCGGCACCACCTGGAGGAGTGCCCGACTTGCCTGCGCCACTACGGCGTGGAGGAGCGCATCAAGAGCCTGGTGGCCAAGAAGTGCAGTGGGGAGAAGGCGCCCAAGTATCTGCTCGAGCGGGTGCGCTTGGAGATCAGCCGGACCACGATCATCCGGCGCGGATAGTCGCCCGACCAAACAAAAGTGCCCGGCAGATGCCGGGCACTTTGTTTATCAGCGTTGCTGTCAGCTGTTGGGCCGCTTGCCGTGGTTGGCCTTGCTGTGCTTACGATCACGCTTCTTACGGCCACGCTTGGCCATGATGTACCTCCGTATGGTTGACGCTTGCATACAGTGTCTCACGGCCCCATCGAACCGCTGACCACCCGGTGTTGTGGTTCGATAGAGCCGCACGTGGAGTTGGGCAGCACCAAGAGTGAGGGCGAAGATGGCCGAGGATGTGCGCGCTGAGATTGTGGCCAGTGTGCTCGAGGTTGTGGTCAGCCAGGGAGACCGGATCGACGCAGGCGACACCCTGGTGCTTCTCGAGTCGATGAAGATGGAGATCCCAGTGCTGGCCGAGGTGGCGGGCACTGTGACCGAGGTCAGTGTGTCGGTGGGTGACGTCATCCAGGCCGGCGACCTCATTGCCGTGATCGACTAGTTCCGTGTCCACCCTCGGTGACTTGCTCGCCGAGCACACGGTGCTCCCGGGGGGCGCCGTGGACCACATGCATGCGGTGGTCGGCGAGTGGCAGCTGTTGGCGGACCTTTCGTTCGCCGACTATCTGATGTGGGTTCGCCGCGACGACGGCGCGCTGGTGTGCGTGGCCCAGTGCCGGCCCAATACCGCTCCGACGGTGCTGCTCAAGGACGCCGTCGGCACCGTCGTCGCCCATGCCGAGCTGCCCCTGGTGACCGCCGCGTTCACCTCCGGCGCGATCGGCCGCGGTGACGCCGACACCGCGCTGCGCGAACCCGGGCTCAATGTCGAAGCGGTCCCCGTGCGCTACAACAACCAGGTGGTGGCCGTCCTGACCCACCAGACCGCGCTGGCCGAGCGACGCACGTCCTCTCCGCTGGAGAAGGCCTACCTGGACTGTGCGGGCAATCTGCTGCACATGCTGTCCGAGGGCACCTTCCCGAATGTCGGCGACCTGGCGCTGTCGCGGTCGAGCCCCCGGGTCGGGGACGGCTTCATCCGCCTCAACGTCGACGGTGTGGTGGCCTACGCGAGCCCGAACGCGTTGTCGGCCTACCACCGGATGGGACTGAGCGCGGAGCTGGAAGGCCACAACCTGGTCGCGATCACCCGCCCGCTGATCTCCGACCCGTTCGAGGCGCACGAGTTGGCCGAGCACATCCGCGACTCGTTGGCCGGCGGGTCGAGCATGCGACTCGAGGTCGATGCCGGCGGCGCCGCGGTACTGCTACGCACCCTCCCGCTGGTCGTTCACGGCGCCGCTGCGGGGGCAGGCGTGCTCATCCGGGACGTCACCGAGGTCAAGCGGCGCGACCGCGCCCTGCTGTCCAAGGACGCGACGATCCGCGAGATCCATCACCGGGTGAAGAACAACCTGCAGACCGTCGCGGCCCTGCTGCGGCTGCAGTCCCGCCGCACCAGCAACGAGGAGGCCCGCGAGGCGCTGATGGAGTCGGTGCGCCGGGTGGCCTCGATCGCGCAGGTGCACGAGGCGTTGTCGATGTCGGTGGACGAGGAGGTCAACCTCGATGAGGTGATCGACCGGATCCTGCCGATCATGAACGACGTCGCCAGGGTGGACACCCCCATCCGGATCAATCGGGACGGCGCGCTGGGTGTGCTCGACGCCGACCGGGCCACCGCGTTGGTCATGGTCGTCACCGAACTGGTCCAGAACGCCATCGAGCACGCCTTCGAGCCGTCGGCCAAGCGGGGCTGCGTCACGATCCGGGCCGAGCGCTCGGCCCGCTGGCTCGATGTGGTGGTTCACGACGACGGGCGTGGTCTTCCCGACGGGTTCAGTCTGGAGAAGTCCGACCGGTTGGGTCTGCAGATCGTGCGGACGCTGGTCACCGCTGAGCTCGACGGGTCGCTCGGAATGCACGACGTTCCCGGCGGCGGGACCGATGTGGTGTTACGCGTGCCGCTCGGGCGGCGTGTAAGCGCGCGGGTGTCGCAATAGCAAATGTGACCTAACCGACATTGCACAAAAAAGATCGCGGCCCCGCGCATTTGCCGGGGCCGCGATCCTTTTGTTCTTGCGAAGCGGGTTAGACGGTGGTGCGGGCGCGGGTGCGGGCATTGCGACGCTTGAGCGCGCGGCGCTCGTCCTCGCTCATGCCGCCCCAGACACCGGCATCCTGGCCGGAATCCAAAGCCCAGGTCAGACAATCGGTCGTGACCGGACAGCGGTTACAGACGAGCTTCGCATCAGCGATCTGGGCGAGTGCCGGACCGCTGTTCCCTACCGGGAAGAACAGTTCGGGATCCTCGTCGCGGCAGACCGCCTTATGGCGCCAATCCATTTGTCGCTACTCCTTACTATGTGCGCGGCGAAACGCACTTGTTTTTTCTTCGGCTGTTAACGCGTGCACACAAATGTTTCTGTGCTGTTGCATCCGATCGTTGCACAGCCTCAACGGATGTCAATAGGACTCAGTTAACACGTGGGCAATGTCACTACGGGGGTGGGTTACCGGACCCTCCACCCGGTTGTACTACACTCAACTCACCTGCGCCCTCAATTAGCGGCGCCAGCGCTATCGATGCTGGTCAGCGGGGGTGCCCGCGAGCGGAGCGACGACGCTCACCGCCTCCGGAACCGCTCGGAACGTCATTTCGGTGCGTAGCCCAAGAAAATCCCCATCGATCTGGCTGGCGACGGGTTCGGACGCCGTTATCCGCACCCACGGCAGGTCGTCCTCGCGGATCAGATGGCTGGCCTTGATGTCGGCCTTCTTCGACAGCATCCGGCGCACCAGCATCAGGTTCTTCCACACGTTCATGCTGGTCGTGGCGAAAACGCCGAGCCCGGTATCGAAGGTGGTGTCCGGGTTGGTCCACACCGGCCTGGTGTTGGCGTAGGTCCAGGGGCTGGAGTTGGAGATGAAGGCGAAGTAGACGCCGGGCACCGGTTCGCGGCCCGGCAACTCCAGCGTCAGCCGGGGCTCCCTGCGCACGCTGGCCAGTACCTCGCGCACCGCCACTCGGACGTAGCGGCCCGCCGTCACCTTGCGTCCCTTGGCCCGCTGCGCCTCGACAGCGGCCACCACGTCGCCGTCCACACCCATCCCCGCGGTGAACACCGCCCAGCGTTCTCCGCAGTCCATCAACCCGATCCGGCGCCACGGGGTACCGCTGCGGTGCGCGCTGAGCAGGTCGATCAGCTGATTGGTGGCCTCGATCGGGTCGGAGCTGATGCCAAGGGCACGGGCGAAGACATTGGCCGATCCGCCGGGCACCACGGCGACGGCGGGTAGCGGGCCTTCCGGCAACTGCCCTCGGGTGCTGTTTCCCGGGTCGCTGCGCTCCTGCCCTCCGGTGCTGTTTCCCGGGTCGCTGCGCTCCTGCCCTCCGGGGCCAAGTAGACCGTTGACCACCTCGTTCACCGTGCCGTCGCCGCCGTGGACGATCAGCACGTCGATGCCGTCACGGCGGGCAGCCGCGGCGATCTCGATCGCATGGCCGCGATGATCGGTGTGCACCACGGTCAGTTCCACCCGGCTCTCCAGCGCATGGGCGAGCAGATCGCGCCCGGCCGCGGTGGTCGAAGTGGCGTTCGGGTTCACGATGAGGACGGCGCGCACGGGGAGTGAGCCTAATCGGGTGCGAGCCCGGCATTCGAAGTGTTTGCCTGACCATCATCAGCAGGTCAGCTGCCGGTGGCATGCTCGCGCCCGTGGCGGTGGGTTCGCAGACCGGTCCGGCCAGCGCGGTCGGCTGGTTTCACCGGGCGTGTGAGGTGATTGTCGCCCGCCTGCCGTTGGGCCTGGATTCCGTTGTGGCGCCGACATTTCTCGGATTCGTGGTCATCAACTCCGGCACCTTCGCGCTGGATCTGCTGGTGCTGACGCTGCTGCACGGCGGACTGCGGGTGCCTTTTGTGATCGCGGTGACGGTGGCCTACGCGTGCGCGTTCGCGGTGAGCTACATCCTCAACCGGGTGGTGAACTTCGAGTCGCACGCTGCCGTCGGGCCCCAGGTCGTCGTCTACGTCGTCGTCGTGGTGATCAACTATCTCGCGTTCATCCTTGGGGTCTCCAGCGCGCTACGGGCCCTCGGCGTGGAATACCACCTGGCCCGGATGGCGGCCGGTGCCTGTGAGGGGCTCTACATGTACTGCGCGATGCGGTGGGTGGTGTTCCGGCGCTGAAGTGAGCCCTGAGGTGCTTGGCTATGAATGGCAAGCCGACCAGGGGCGGCGCCGGCCGCCGTGATGGACCGTCCGCCGCGAGTACGTGCCCTCAAGCGCGTGCTGGCTACTATCGCCGACGGCATCGGTCCACTGGTCGACCTGTGGCGCCCCTATGTCGACGGGTTGAGCAACCTACCTTCTGACGGCCGATTCCTGTTGGTGGGCAACCACACTCAGATCGGCACCGCCGAGTCATTGCTGATCCCCTATGCCGTCCGACGGGAGATCGGAGTCCGGAGCCTCACCGCCCGGGACAGCGCGTGGGGCCGGTTCAGTCAAGCCGTGAGCAAGCGATTCGGCGGCCGAGACGATATGGCGATGCCATTGTTGCGTGGTGTCGGACCGACGCTCATTCCCCGGCCGGAGCGGATGTATCTGCGGTTCGGCGCCCCCATCGACACCACCACCCCGGTGGGAATCGAGGCGCCGGCCCGGGCCGGCGACGTGAAACGGCGCACGCAGGTCGCGCTTGAGCAGATTCTGGGCGACCTCTTGGTACTGCGGGAGACCGATCCCTATCGTGGGCTCAACCCCCTGGGCTGGTTTCGTGCCGCTCGACCCGAACCAGCCTGACGCGACCGGCTACCTTACGGGGGTGATCCAATCCGCTGTCCCGCCCGTGGTCCGCTACGCCGGTTTTGCGGCGGCCACCGAAGGTGTCGTGGCGATCGTCGTGGCCATTGTGCTGGTGGTGCGTGCGGTTTCCGGCGCCGACCAACACATCGTCAACGGGTACGGCACGGCCGGCTGGTTCGCTGTGATGGGCGCCGCCGTGTTGGCCGCCGGCTGGGCGCTGATCACCGGGCGGCGGTGGGGCCGGGGCATCGCGGTGTTCGCCAACTTGCTGCTGTTGCCGGTGGCCTGGTACATCGTCGCCGCGCACCAGCCGGTGTATGCGATCGCGCTCGGCGGAGTGGCCATCGCGGTGCTCGCACTGTTGTTCAGCCCGCCGGCAGTGCGCTGGGCGTCACGGGCCGTCGAATAGACGCCGGGAGGCCAGGCTTTCGCTTCATGATGCGAGCGTGTTCACTAGCCAGCACGCGGCGGTGTAGCGAACTTCGCCTCCATCAACGAATTCTTCGTACGCTTCGCGGAGAGCGGTGATCACCCGTGCACGTATCGGAGCGCCGACACCCGGCAGTACACGGCCGACCGGTCCCATCTGGGTCAGGTACGGCATGAGGTCGGTGTCGGCCATCGTGCATATGACGTCGATCGGCGCGACGGTGCTCTGCGCCCAGCCGCTCGCGTCCAGAATGGAATGCAGGCGGTGCGGATCGGCGAAGGCATTCGGCCCCGGCTGACCGCTGAGTCGCTGAGGAAGGTCCGGCAAGATTGGCGCGGCGACCCGCTCGGCGGTGCCCATGAACGGATTCTCGTCGAGGTGCCGCCAACACACGAATGCCAACCGGCCACCTTTGCGCGTTGCGCGTCGCAGGTTGGTGAATGCGGCGACCGGGTCGTCGAAGAACATCACCCCGAACCGAGACACCAAGACTTCAAACGATGCAGCGGGTAATGGATAGGTTTGGGCGTCGCCGACCACGAAGTCCGTCGGCAACCTCTGTGAATGCCCCCGCGTTGTGGCCATATCGATCATCGGTGCTGAAATATCGAGTCCAGTGCACCGGATGTCTGGTCCCAGGCGCTGAGCCAGCGCCAACGTGGTTGCGCCAGTGCCGCAGCCGACGTCAAGGAGGCGAGATCCCGGTTCGGGTGACACCGAGACGACCCAGTCGACCAGAAGATTTTCGAAGGGCTTGTAAGTGCGGTCGAGCAGGCGTTGCAACGTGACCCACGTTCGACCGCTATCGCCGTTCCATGCTTTGCCCTGAGCTGCGTTCGCTGCCGTGACCACGATCTCGCCTCGTCTCGTTGTGCCGGTTCGACGAGGACTACTCTCACAGTTCAAGTCAACTTGAGCGCAAGGGCCGGTACCAGGTGACAATCGACATATCTTCGGTCGCCCAGCGTTCTGGTGTACCAGCGTCGACCCTTCGGTTCTACGAGCAGAAGGGATTGATCGCTTCCGTCGGCCGCCGCGGTAACCGACGTCTGTTCGATGAACAGGTCCTGGAGCGGCTCGCGTTCATTGCGCTGGGAGGATCTGCCGGACTCTCGCTTGACGAGATCGCCACGATGCTGTCCCCAGAGGGTGACCCGCAGATCGACCGAGCCGCGCTGGCTGCGCGGGCGGTCGAGATCGACGACACCATCGGGAGGCTCACCGCAATGAGCACCTGGCTCAAACACGCCGCCGAATGCCCAGCTCCCGACCACATGCAGTGCCCCAGCTTTCGCAAGTACCTCGATCTGGCAGCGCAAGGATCGATTGAGCGGTTCCGGAACCGGAACCGGAGCCGCCCGCAAACCGGCAGCGGCCACGGGGCCTGACCGGCAACACTAGAGCGTTGTCAGGCTTCTGAAGCCAACGCCTGGAGTTCCGGGCCGCCGACCCGGTAGGTGATCCACTCCGACATCGGCTTGCCGCCGACACCGTCGTACAGCGCGATCGCGTTGGCGTTCCAGTCCAACACCGCCCAGCTCAGCCGGCTGTAGCCGTTGTCGACGCATTCCTTGGCCAGCGTGGCCAGCAGGGCCCGAGCCAGCCCCCGGCGACGGAACGTGTCGCGAACGAAGAGGTCCTCCAGGTAGACGCCGGCCACCCCGTCCCAGGTGGAGAAGTTGCGGAACCACAGCGCTACCGCCGCGGCCTCGCCGTCCACCTCGGCGAGGTGGCAGAAGCCGATCGGGTTCTCGCCGAAAAGCGCTGCGGCGATTTGGCTTTCGACCACTGTGCATTGGTCGGCGGCGTGCTCGAACTCGGCGAGCTCGCGGATCATCGCGACGATCTCGCCCTCGTCGCCTGGCCTGGCTCGACGGATCACGGTCACTGCTTTACCCCCAATGCCGACAGGATGGTCCTGAACTTCGTTGTGGTCTCCGCGACTTCGTCGTCGGGATCGGATTCGGCGACGATACCGCCGCCCGCCAGGGCGAGTGCGTCGCGGCGGTCGGCGGACAGTTGCGCGCCGCGGATCGCCACGACCCAGCGGCCGTCCCCGCGCGCGTCGCACCAACCCACCGCGCCGGCATAGAAGCCGCGGTCACCCTCCAGTTGCGCGATGAGGTCGACGGCAGCTCCGGTCGGCACCCCACCCACCGCTGGGGTCGGATGCAGGTTCAACGCTAAATCGATTGCAGTCGTTGATGTGTCGCGCAATCTTCCACGGATCGGGGTGGACAGGTGCCACAGCGCGGCGGTGCGGCTGAGCTGCGGTTGCGCCGCGACGTCGAGTCCGGTGCACAGCGGTTCCAACGCGGTGCGCATGGTGTCGACAACCAGCTGGTGCTCATGGCGGTTCTTGCCCGACGCGGCCAGCGCCGCCCCGTTGGCGGCATCGGTATCCGGATCCGGTGAACGGGGTGCCGACCCGGCGAACGGCTGGCAACTGACCAGCTCACCGGAGCGCGCGACCAGCAGTTCGGGGCTGGCGCCCACCAGCGCCGTCCCGGTGAAGTCGCCGCCGGCCGCAGTCAGGTCGACGAAGTAGGCGGTGGCCTCGGCGTCATCGGCGACCAGGCGGGCCAGGATCGCCCGCTCATCGAGCGGTCCGTCGGAGATCAGGCGCAGTGCGCGCGCCAAAACCACCTTCTGCAGAGGATTTTCGGGGTCGGCGAGGTAGCCCAGGGCGGCCCGGATGCGGGCGCGGTGTTCCTCGGGTGCCGGCAACGTCGCGGCCATCCGGACCGCAGGCAGGTCCGGCGTCGGCCAGGAGGGCAGGGCGTCGGCGAACGCCACCGAGGACGGTGCCAACAGGGCCGCCTTGCCCCGGATATCGAAGGGCAACGCACCCACCACCAGGTCCGCGGTGCCGTCGGCCAGCGCCGCCGTCGCCGCCGCGACATCGTCGTAGGCCGCACGCATCCCGTTGGCGACGACCGTCCCGGCGGGCCCGCTCAGCACGAAGGAGGGTCGGGCCGTCACGTCCCGGGGACCGGCTCGCGGTGGCTGGTCAGGCCCAGCGCGGACAGCTGCCGCAACCCGTACTCAAAGCCGCACACCGCTACCGCGGCGGTGCCGAACCCGTAGCGTGCGCCCTCACGCAGCGGCTGCTCCACCCAGCGGGTCACCACCGCGCGGGAGAAATGGCCGTGGCTGACGAACACGACGTCGCGCTCGGGCATGGCGTCCAGGGCACGGGCAACCGCCTGGTCGGCGCGCATGCTGACCTGGTCGACACTCTCCCCGCCCGGGCAGCCGTAGGTCCACAGCAGCCAGCCCGGCGTCTCGGTGCGGATCGAGTGGGTGGTCAGGCCCTCGTAATCGCCGTAGTCCCACTCAGCCAGCAGCGGGGACACCTCGTCGACGGTCAGGCCGGCCAGCTCGGCGGTGGCCAGCGCACGTTTACGTGGGCTGCTGACCACCAGCGGGTTATCCAGGGACAGGTGCTCGAGTGTCAGTGCGGCGAGTTTGGCCTGCTCGCGCCCGGGCTCGGTGAGGTCGATGTCGGTGGTGCTGGTGTGTTTGCGGTCGCGAGACCATTCGGTTTCGCCATGTCGAAGCAGGACCAACCGATGGGTGCCGACGCTCACGTCCACCGATTGTGCCCGATGACCAGGTGCAGTGTCGCAGCCGGGAGGCATCTCGGCAGAAACCTGCAAGGATGGAGCCTGTGACCCGAGTACTCGCGGTGGCCAACCAGAAGGGTGGGGTGGCCAAGACGACCACGGTCGCGTCTCTGGGGGCTGCCTTTGTCGATGCGGGCGAGCGTGTCCTGCTCGTCGACCTCGACCCCCAGGGCTGCCTGACGTTCTCGCTGGGCGCCGACCCCGACAAGCTGCCAGTCTCCATCCACGAAGTGCTGCTCGGTGACGTCGAGCCTGACGCTGCCCTGGTGAGCACCACCGAGGGCATGACGCTGCTACCGGCCAATATCGACCTGGCCGGCGCGGAGGCCATGCTGCTGATGCGGGCCGGACGGGAGTACGCGCTCAAGCGGGCGCTGGCCAAGCTGGGCGACCAGTTCGACATCGTGCTCATCGACTGCCCGCCGTCCCTGGGCGTGCTCACCCTCAACGGATTGACCGCGGCCGACGCGGTGATCGTGCCGCTGCAGTGCGAGACGCTGGCACACCGCGGGGTGGGCCAGTTCCTGCGCACAGTGGCCGACGTCCAACAGATCACCAACCCCGACCTCAAGCTGCTGGGCGCACTGCCCACGCTCTACGACTCACGCACCACGCACAGCCGCGACGTGCTGCTCGACGTGGCCGACCGCTACGGCCTGCCCGTGCTGTCCCCGCCGATCCCGCGGACCGTGCGCTTCGCCGAGGCCAGTGCATCGGGGGCATCGGTGCTGTCGGGCCGGAAGAACAAGGGCGGCACGGCTTATCGCGAACTCGCCGACGCCCTGCTGAAGCACTGGAAGTCGGGCAAGGCCCTGCCGACGTTCACCCCGGATAGCTAGCCGGCTAGGGCTTTCCGAACGCGGCCACCGCGTCGCCGCGCTGCTCGATCACTATCGAACCGGTGACGGTCGGCACCACCGGTCCCGTCCCGGCCGGGTGGCTCACGGCGATGACCCGCTCGTTGGTGCCCTTGGACGGGTCGTACACCCCGATCCCGGTGCTGAGCGGAATGAGGAGCCGCCCGGCCATCATCGCGCCCGGCCCCAACGGCGTCACCAGGTCGGATGCCTCGATGGTGTACCGGTAGCTCAGCTTGCCGTCGAAGACCTCTACGCTGTCTCCGGTCCACCAGGTGAATATGTCGCCGGCACGGGTCACCGCCTGTGCGGGGCCGGCCAGCACCGGCGGCTTCTTCAGCAGTGTGCTCGACACCTTGTTGCCGGTGTCGTCGTAGACGGCGATCTCAGGGCGCGGCGACGGCAGGTACACCGCGGTGGTGGTGCCGGCGACGGCGAGCACCCTGGCCTCCGAATCGGCGGCAACCCCGGGCAGCGGCACATTCTTGGTGTCGGGTTCATCCTCTTCTTTGGCCGGCCTCAGCAGGGTCAGACGCAGGTCCTTCTGGTCGCGGCAGGCTTCCAGCACCGAGACCGCCTCGTCGCTGGCCGCTGCCGACATCAGCGTGCAGCCCGCGCCAATGCCCTGGTTGACCGGTTTGACCCGGGCGTCGATCTCGCCGTAGGACAGCATCCGCACCAAATCCGAGCGCCACAGTTCCAGGCGGGTGGGTCCGGCCGAGAGGATGGCGCTGCCGTTGGAGCTCAGGACCACCCGCTTGTCGGCGTAGGCGGTGCGGGTCGGTCCGCGCCGGCCGGTGCCGCCGTTGATGCTGCTGACCTGCCCGCAGCCGCGCACGTCGGGGTACACCGCGACGGCGAGGTCGTAGATGTAGGACACCCCGCACAGGTCGAGGTCACGGGCGAAGGTCCAGCGGCTCTGCCCGGTCTGCGGGTCGTGGCCCTCGACGGTGCGACCGTTGCCGGTGACCACGGTGCCGCCGACGACGATCGGGCTCAGGGTCTTGGGGCTGACCGCGGTCCAGAGCTGGCGCAATGCGTCCGGAACGGTCCGCGCCGGAACGGGATTGGGCGCAGGTGTGCTGGCCGGGCGGCTGATCGTAGCCCGCGCGGAACTGTTCCACCAGAACAGGGCGGCGATGACGACCACGACAAGCGCGATCGTCGCCGCGGCGACGAGATCGCCCTTGGTGCGGCGCTCAGGTCTGACCATCTAGGCGACGATAGCGGTCGTCAGCCGGCGGTTGCTGTGGCCTCGGCCGTGTTGCCCGGGCGACGCCGGCGGCGGCGCTTGCGGGCCGGGCTGCCGTCGCCGGTCGGTGCGGTCGCCTCGCCCTCGGGCTGGCCTTCTGCGGCGTTCTCGACGTGGCCGGTGGTGCCCTGGCCGCCGCGGGTGCGCCGACGCGGCCGGGTGCGGCTGGGCCGCTCCCGCTTGGCGTCCGCTGAGCTGACGCGGCTGCCGTCGCTCTTGGGCTGGCGTGCCTTGCTCGGGCCGCCCACCGAGCCGGTTGCATCGGTCGGGATGCCGAGCTCTTCGTAGAAGTGCGGCGAGCTGGAGTAGGTCTCCGCGGGATCGGCGCAGTCGAGCTTGAGCACGGTGTTGATCATCGACCAGCGCTCCAGCTCGTCCCAGTCGACCAGGGTGATCGCGATACCGGTCTTACCGGCCCGGCCGGTGCGGCCGATGCGGTGCACGTAGGCCTGCTCGTCCTCGGGGATCTGGTAGTTGATCACGTGCGTGATGTTGTCGATGTCGATGCCGCGGGCGGCGACATCGGTGGCGACCAGCACGTCGATGTCACCGTTGCGGAACGCCTTGAGCGCCTTTTCGCGGGCGATCTGGCCGAGGTCGCCGTGCACGGCACCGACCTTGAAGCCGCGCTCGGCGAGTTCGTCGGCCACCTTCTGCGCGGTGCGCTTGGTGCGGGTGAAGATCATCGTCGCGCCGCGGCCTTCGGCCTGCAGGATCCGGCTGACCATCTCGACCTTGTCCAGCGCGTGGGCGCGGTAGACGAACTGCTCGGTGGAGTCGTGGGTGGCCGCCCCTTGGACGCCCTCGGCCCGGATGTGGGTGGGCTGGTTCATGAAGGTGCGGGCCAACGTGATGATCGGGTCCGGCATGGTCGCCGAGAACAGCATCGACTGCCGGGTGTCGGGGATTTGCTTGAGGATGCGCTCGATATCGGGCAGGAAGCCCAGGTCGAGCATCTCGTCGGCCTCGTCGAGCACCAGCACCGACAGGCCGCCGAGCTGCAGGTGGCCCTGTTGAGCCAGGTCAAGCAGCCGGCCCGGGGTCCCAACGACGACGTCGGCGCCCTTGCGCAGCGATTCGACCTGGGGCTCGTAGGGGCGTCCGCCATAGATCGAGACGACGCTCAGCGGGCGTTTTCCCTCGTCGGCGCTCAGGTATTTGGCGGCCCCTTCGAGGTCACCGAAGACCTGTAGGCACAGTTCGCGGGTCGGGACGACCACGAGTGCGCGGGGAGTGCCGTTGAGCGGCCGGGTGGTGTCGGTGGTGATGCGGTGCAATAGCGGCACGCCGAACGCGAAGGTCTTGCCCATGCCGGTGCGGGCCTGACCGATGAGGTCGTCGCCGGCCAGGGCCAGCGGAAGCGTCAGCTCCTGGATGGCGAAGGCGTGTTCGATGCCTTGCTCGCCGAGGGCGCGGACAATCTCGTCACGCACTCCGAGCTCAGCGAAAGTGATGGTGGGTTGGGTGGTTAGTGGTGTCATGCTGGTGGCTTTTCGCCTTCCGATGTCGTTCCTCGTTGGTGTCTCCACGCGCGCACGAGTTCTGATTTCGGAATGGAGTCGGCGCCATCGATTCGATGCCGATTCGCCGGGCCCTGCACTGAGGGTGGCGGGCCCACTGCGTGCACGCACATTTCCTTGACAACGTCTTACGACGGTTGCCACGTTCCATCATAGCTGGTCGCGGTTGCTGGGACGCAGTCGCGCCTTGCCCCGGACTACAGTGACGGCCATGACCGCCCCCCAGTCCGCCGCGGCCTCAACACCGCGCATCGCTGCTGACCATCCCGGTGTCAGCGAGCTGTTCGCCCTGCTGGCCTACGGCGAGGTGGCGGCCTTCTATCGACTCACCGAAGAGGCCCGGATGGCACCGGACCTGCGGGGCCGGATCAATATGGCCAGCATGGCCGCCGCCGAGATGGCCCACTACGAGCTGTTGCACGACGCCCTGCAGGCGCGCGGCGTCGACGTGGTGCCCGCGATGACGCGCTACGCCTCGGCGCTGGAGAACTACCACCGGTTGACCACGCCAAGCACGTGGCTGGAGGCACTGGTGAAGACCTATGTCGGCGACGCGCTGGCAGCGGACTTCTACCTGGAGATCGCCGACGTGCTGCCCGACGAGGTGGCCGCGGTGGTCCGTGGTGTCCTCTCGGAGACGGGCCATTCGCAGTTCGTCGTCGCCGAGGTCCGTCAGGCCGTGACCTCCAGTGGACGTCAGCGCAGCCGGCTGGCGCTGTGGTCGCGCCGGTTGCTCGGCGAGGCGATCACTCAGGCTCAGTACGTGCTGGCCGACCACGACGAACTGGTCGATCTGGTCTTGGCCGGCCCCGGCGGGCTCGGCAAGGTCACCGAATTCTTCGGCCGGCTGCAGCGCACGCACGACGATCGGATGCGCCAGCTCGGCCTAGCCTGAGCGACCCGTCAGCGGTTGCAGGTCGCCGAGATGGTGTTGTCGGTCTGCGCGGCCACGGTCGCTCCGGTGGCATCGGTGATCCAACAGTTCAGCTGGCTTCCGCCGCTGCTTGCGGTCACGTAGTTGACCGGGACGTTCGGAACGACCGTCAGCCGCCAGGGCAGCGAGACGTTCACGACGGTCTGCAGCGCCCCCGTCTCGTCGGCGTAGACGATGGTGACCGGGTCGTCGGGCCGTTGGTTACCGGCGACGGTGTAGACGATCTGGCGCGGGTCGACAAGCGGTTGGGCGAGCGGCGCGATCGCCGATCCGGGTGGCGGGACCATGACCGGAGTTTCGGCCGGCAGTCCCGGCACGGTGACGGTGACCGGTGCGGCCGGTGTGGTCGAGGTCCACGGGCCGGGGGTTGCCACCACGGTGCGGGTCGGGGGAGGACTGTCCGAATCGGCGATGGTGGTGGCGGCATCTCCGGTCCGCACGACCAGCGTCGTCGCCGACGCAGCGACCAGCACACCCGCGGTGGTCAGGGCCACCCGGGGCCACTGCACCAGCCCCCGACGGCGCTTCTTGTCGCTCACGGGGTAAGGCTATGGAGGCCTGCGGTGCTGCGGCGGCGCGCCGCGCCTGCCCGTTGCCATGCTGTTACCGCAGCTTGACGCCCTATTCGCTAAACGCGAACGGCTGCCCGCAACCGAGCGGTCGGGCGTCCACTAGCCTTCTTGGGTATCGCGCAGACGAACGGAAGGGTCCAGCGTGGAGGTCAAGATCGGTGTCTCAGACAGCCCGCGTGAACTGGTCTTCACCAGCTCCCAGACGGCCGGCGAGGTCGAAGAGCTGGTGACGTCGGCACTGGCGGAGGGCGGCTCGGGCGTGCTGAGCCTGACGGATGACAAGGGTCGCCGCTTCCTGGTGCAGACCAGCAAGATCAGCTATGTCGAGATCGGCGTGTCCGATGTGCGCCGAGTGGGATTCGGAATCGCAGCGGGCCAGGCGGTCGCGGCGGAATCAGCCGGGGCCTAGCCCGTCAGGAGCGGGTCAGCGGGACGTGTGACAGTCCGCCCCAGGCGAACTGCACCGTCCCGTCGACCGCGTCCTCCTTGGTGATCGGGCGGTCGGCGTCCAGCCAGTAGCGCGCGCAGTCGACGCTGATGCCCACCAGCCCCACCGCGATCATCCGGGCGCGGTGCGGATCCAGCCCGGAATCGCGGCTGATCAGGTCGAACACCGCATCGGTGCACGCCTCGGTAGCCACTTTCACCTGGATGGCGACCTGCGGTTCGGTGACGTAGTCGTTTTCGAAGATCAACCGGTAGCCCTGGCCGTCGTGTTCGATGAAATCGAAGAAGGCCTGCACCGCAGCACGCAGGCGCTGGCGGTTGTCGGTGGTGGTGCGAAGTGCCTGTCGGACGCCGGAGACCAGATTGTCGACGTGGCGTTGCAGCACCGCCAGGTAGAGCTCGAGTTTGCTCGCGAAGTGTTGGTAGAGAACGGGTTTGCTCACACCGGCCCGGTCGGCGATCTCGTCCATACCGGCGGCGTGATACCCGCGGTCGACGAACACTTCACTGGCGGCGGCCAATAACTGACCCCGGCGCTCATCGCGCGGCAACCGGCTTCCGCGCCGATTAGCGGGACGATCGCCATTGGCTGATCGAGCGGATTTCCGCTCGGCCGTGTCGGCGCGATCGCTCATCAGGTCCTCAATCTGGTGGTCTGGCCGGGTGGCGTTGCACGCACTTCCAGCCTCGTCGCACCGACACTACTACCCGCTGCTTGTTACTCGCCCGTAGCCGGCGCGCGACCGCTACTGGCGCGCCGGGAGTCGGCGACCCATTCGTTGTGCCATCCTGGGTCGGTGACCTACGACCCGGGGCACCGCGGGGGCGGTCGTGTACCGGTGCTGCGCAATGAGTGGCGTGAGCCGCTGCGCGCCCAGCGCGACCCGCTGGCGGTCGAATCGGGCCGGGCCCGATCCAATCGCGATCAGCACCGCCAGTGGCGCAAGCAGACCTGGCTGGGCCGGTTTGTCTCGACCTACGGCTGGCGTGCCTACGCGCTGCCGGTGCTGGTGGTGCTCACCGGGGTCGTGCTGTATCAAACCATCACCGGTACCGCGGCGCCGGCTTCGCAGAGCGCCGCCCACCAGGGGGTGCAGGGCCCGCCGACCATCGGGTCCAGTGGCACGGCGATCATCGGCGCACCGCCGCGGGGGCTGACCGAGTTCGACGCCAATCTGCCGACCGGCGTGCTGCCCGACGGCGGGGTGTTCACCGAGGCCGGTGACAAGACGTGGCATATCGTCCCGGGTGCGACGCCCAAGGTCGGCGACGGCACGGTGAAGACGTTCACCTACACCGTCGAGGTCGAGGACGGTATCGACACGGCGCCGTTCGGCGGTGACGAAGGATTCGCCCGGATGGTCACCGAGACACTGAGCAACCCGAAGAGCTGGATACACAATCAGCAGTTCGCCTTCCGGCGGATCGATGCCGGCACGCCGGACGTCAAGCCGGATTTCCGGGTGTCGCTGACTTCGCCGATGACGGTGCGCGAAGGCTGCGGGTACGAGATCCCGATCGAGTCGTCCTGCTACAACCCGGCCTACGGTCCGGACGCGCAGCCCAGGGTGTTCATCAATGAGTCGCGCTGGGTGCGTGGGGCGGTGCCTTTCCAAGGTGACATCGGGTCCTACCGGCAGTATGTGATCAACCATGAGGTCGGCCACGCGATCGGTTATCAGCACCACGAGCCGTGCGACGAGAACGGCGGCCTGGCGCCGGTGATGATGCAGCAGACGTTCTCCACCTCCGACAACGACGCGTCGCGCTTCGATCCTCAGTACGTCAAACCCGATGGGAAGACGTGCCGGTTCAACCCCTGGCCGTATCCGATCGCCTGACGACGATGCGGGGCGAGGTACGAGCCCCGTGGAGGAGTCCGGCAGTTGGGGTTCGCCTGACGACGATGCGGGGCGAGGGGCCGCCGGGAAGCTTCCGGCGTTGTTTGCCGTTGACTGCACTACCTGCTGAGATGGGTGGGGAAGAGTCGAGCCCGAGGAGTAACCGGTGTCGTCACCGTTGCCGCCGTTGGTCGAGCCAGCCGCCGAACTGACCCGTGAAGAGGTGGCTCGCTACAGCCGCCACCTGATCATCCCGGACCTGGGGGTGGATGGTCAGAAGCGTCTCAAGAACGCCAAGGTGCTGGTGATCGGCGCCGGCGGACTGGGCTCGCCCACGCTGCTGTACCTGGCCGCGGCGGGCGTCGGCACCATCGGCATCGTCGAGTTCGACGTGGTCGACGAGTCCAACTTGCAGCGTCAGATCATCCACGGCCAGTCCGACATCGGCCGGTCCAAGGCCGAGAGCGCCCGCGACTCCGTCCTCGAAGTCAATCCGCTGATCGCCGTGCGGCTGCACGAGCTGCGGCTGGAGCCCGACAATGCCGTGGATCTGTTCGAGCAGTACGACCTGATCATCGACGGCACCGACAACTTCGCCACCCGCTACCTGGTCAACGATGCCGCCGTGCTGGCGCACAAGCCCTATGTGTGGGGTTCGATTTACCGCTTCGAGGGTCAGGCGTCGGTGTTCTGGGAGGACGCTCCGGCCGACGAGGTCGGCAATGAGCGGGGTTTGAACTATCGCGACCTCTACCCGGAGCCGCCGCCTCCTGGGATGGTGCCGTCCTGTGCCGAAGGCGGTGTGCTCGGCATCTTGTGCGCCTCGATCGCCGCCATCATGGGCACCGAGGCGATCAAGTTGATCACCGGTATCGGGGAGACCCTGTTGGGCCGGCTGATGGTCTACGACGCCCTCGACATGACCTACCGCACGATCAGGATCCGCAAGGATCCCGAGACGCCGAAGATCGCCGAACTCATCGACTACGAGCAGTTCTGCGGCGTGGTGTCCCATGCCGCGGCCGACGCGGCCCAGAATTCGACTGTCACTCCGCTGGAGCTGCAACAGCTGCTGGAGTCGAGTGACAAGGTGGCGCTCATCGACGTGCGTGAGCCGGTGGAGTGGGAGATCAACCACATCAGCGGCGCCGAACTCATCCCCAAGTCGTCGATCGAGTCCGGCGAAGGGCTGGCCAGGTTGCCGCAGGACCGTACCCCGGTGTTGTACTGCAAAACCGGTATCCGGTCGGCGGAGGCGTTGGCCGCGGTCAAGAAGGCCGGATTCGCCGACGCGCTGCATCTGCAGGGCGGCATTGTGGCCTGGGCCAAGCAACTCGATCCCGACATGGTGATGTACTGACGGCGTCCCCGCGCCGGGACACCTTAGGCTGACGGGGTGACCGACGAACTCCCGCCTGCGCACGTACTGGCGGCATTCGGTCTCAAGGGCGCCGATCCAGAACCGCTGAGCGAGGGCGGCTGGCGCTGCGGCGAGGTCGTGCTGTCGATGGTCGCCGACCACGCCCGCGCCGCCTGGTCGGCCAAGGTTCGTGAGACGTTGTTCGTCGACGGGGTGCGGCTGGCTCGCCCGGTGCGCTCCACCGACGGACGGTATGTGGTGTCGGGTTGGCGGGCAGACACGTTCGTGGCGGGCACTCCGGAGCCGCGTCATGACGAGGTGGTCTCGGCGGGGGTGCGGCTGCACGAGGCCACCGCCAAGCTCGAGCGGCCCCGGTTCCTGACTCAGGCTCCGGTAGCGCCGTGGAGTGACGTCGACGTGTTCATCGCTGCCGACCGCGCGGCCTGGGAGGAGCGTCCGCTGCATTCGCTGCCGCCGGGGGCTCAGGTGTCGCCCGGCTCGGCCGACGGCGAGCGGTCGGTAGAACTGATCAACCAGCTTGCCGGATTGCGCAGACCGACAAAGAGTCCCAACCAGCTGGTGCACGGTGACCTGTACGGTTCGGTGCTGTTCGCCGGCACCGCGGCGCCAGGCGTCACCGACATCACGCCCTACTGGCGGCCCGCGCCCTGGGCGGCCGGTGTGGCCGTGGTTGACGCGCTGGCCTGGGGCGAGGCCGACGACGGGCTCATCGAGCGCTGGGATGCGCTACCGGAGTGGCCGCAGATGTTGTTGCGCGCGTTGATGTTCCGGTTGGCCGTACATGCGTTGCACCCGCGCTCGACGGCTGCGGCGTTCCCCGGGTTGGCCCGCACGGCGGCGCTGATCCGACTGGTTCTCTAGAACCGATGGCGGGCCTGCGCCAGGTCCACCCTGCCGCCGTCTGCCAGTACCCCCTCGGTGCGGAGCAACTCGAGTTGGCGGGTCGCCAGGTGCGGCGCCGGGCGTCCGGATGCCGGGATCACCCGATGCCACGGGAGGTCCGAGGAATCGGTTCGCATGATCCATCCGACGATCCGCGGGCTGGAAAGATCTGCCGCTGAGGCGATGTCGCCGTAGGTGGCGACCCGCCCCGCCGGTATCGCCGCCACCAACCGCCGCACCAGCTCCACCTGCTCGTCGGTGACGGGGGCCATCGCTAGCGGCTCCCGAGCATGTCCCGGATGATGGTGGCCGTCTCGCCCGGCTTGGCGTGCGGGATCATGTGCTGGCAAGCGACGTCGACCAGGGTGAAGTCCGACCCCAGCCGCGCGGACAGCCCGTCGATCAACGTTGAGCTGACATAGGGTGGCGAGGTCCACTCGGCCCGTACCAGGGTGGTCGGGGTTCCCCGGCGCGGCAGCACGATATCGCGGGCCAGTTCGCTCCAGTACGACATCATCGCCGGCACACTGATCCGCCAGCCATAGCGGCCTCCTGCCAGCGCGATGAGGTGTTCGTCGAGGTCGTCATCGAGTTCTCTGGGGGAGACGTCGGCCCACGAGCCGCTGAGCTTCTCGGTGCGTGCCTCGTCCCGGTCGGTGTAGTCCGGTGATGCCAGCATGGCCTCGGCGATCTCGCTCATCCACTGGCCGTCCAGACCGACCGCGGGATCCAGCAGCACCAGCCCGGACACCAGGTCGGGACACGCCGCCGCCAGGTGCAGGGCGATCGCCCCGCCGAATGAGTGGCCCACCACCAGCACCGGGCCGTGGGCCTCGTTCTCCAGCAGGGACGCCAGGGCGGCCACATTGGCGTCGATCGTCCAGGGGGCGGCCCACGACGAGCGACCATGCCCCAGCAGATCGGGTGCAGCGACGGAGATTTCGGGCAGGTGGACCGTGGACAGCGTGCGCCAGCGCCGGCCGTGGCCCGTCAGTCCGTGGATGGCCAGTACTTGCACGGGTCCGGGCGGGCCGTAGCGGTGCAGGTGGAGAGCGTGGGTCACCCGCATCATGTTGCCAGGAGCCCAACTTGTCGGACCGGCATGGTGTCATGCCCTTCATGACCACACCCGCACGCGTGGCCCCCGAGGCCGGGCCCGACGACCTGCTGCGGCCGGGCCTGCGCGGCATGGTCCGGATCGTCGGCGGGCCGGGTACCGGCAAGACCAGCCTGCTGGTGGCTGCGGCTGCGGCGCATATCGCCGCCGGAACCGACCCAGAATCGGTTCTGCTGCTGACGGGTTCGGGCCGGCTGGCGACCGCGACGCGCAGCAAGCTCACCGCCGAGCTGCTGGCCGCTCGTTCGGGTGAGCCGTGCCGGGCGGTAGTCCGCGAACCGCTGGTCCGCTCGGTACACAGCTACGCCTTCGCTGTGCTTCGGCAGGCGGCTGCCCGGGCCGGCGATCCGCCGCCGCGGCTGGTGACGGGTGCGGAACAGGACGGCATCATTCGTGAGCTGCTCGCCGGTGACCTCGACGACGGCGACACCTCGGCCTCGCGATGGCCAGAACAGCTTCGCCCGGCGCTGACCACCGCGGCGTTCGCCACCGAGCTGCGTGACCTGTTGGCCCGGTGCGCCGAGCGCGGGGTGGACCCGTTGCAGTTGCAGCGCATCGGTCGGCTCGCCGGGCGCCCGGAGTGGACGGCAGCGGGGCGGTTCGCCCAGCAGTACGAGCAGGTGATGCTGCTGCGGGCGGCGGTCGGCACGGCCGCGCCGCAGGCGACAGTGCCCGCGCTGGGGGCCGCCGAACTGGTCGGTGCGGCGCTGGAGGCGCTGGCCGGTGACCCCGAACTGTTGGCCGCCGAACGGGCCCGGGTTCGGCTGCTGCTCGTCGACGACGCTCAGCATCTGGACCCGCAGGCAGCACGGCTGGTCCGGGTGCTGGCCGCCGGTGCCGAGCTCACCTTGCTGGCCGGTGACCCCCATCAGGCGGTATTTGGTTTCCGCGGCGCCGATCCAGCGCTGCTGACAGCCACCGACGCCCCGGCTGTCGCGCTGACCAGGTCGCATCGCTGCGCCCCCGCGGTCGCCAGGGCGATCAGCGGGATCGCTCGAGGGCTTCCCGGGATCAGCGGGTGGCGTGGTTTCGACGGCACCGGTGACTACGGATCGGTCAGCGTGCGGATCGCGGCATCGGCCCATGCCGAGGCCGCGGTGATCGCCGATACCTTGCGCCGCGCGCACCTCGTCGACGGCGTGCCCTGGTCGCAGCTGGCCGTCATCGTCCGCTCGGTATCGGCCGCCGCCGCGTTGCCGCGCGCGCTTGCCGGCGCCGGGGTACCCGTCGCGTCTGCACATCTGGCGGGGCCGGTCGGCGAACAGCCGGCGGCGCGGGCGCTACTGACGGTCCTGGCTGCCACCGCCGGCGGCCTCGACAGCGAACAGGCGGTGGAGCTGCTGACCGGACCGATCGGCCGGGTCGACCCGGTGTCACTGCGCCAACTGCGCCGCGCGCTGCGCCGCGGTGGTTCCGGCGACGTCGGCGCGCAGTTCGTTGAAGTACTCACCGAGGGATCGGCAGAGTTACCGGCAACGCTGGCCCGGCCGGTCAACCGGGTCCGCGCGGTGTTGGCGGCCGCTGCCCGCGGGCAGCGTCGGCACCGCGATCCCCGATACACCCTGTGGCAGGCCTGGGAACGCAGCGGGCTGCAGCGCCGCTGGTTGTCGGCTGCCGAACGGGGTGGAACCGAGGGTGCCCTGGCCGACCGCAATCTCGGGGCCGTTACCGCCTTGTTCGACATTGCCGACGACTACGTGTCGCGTACCACGGGTGCATCACTGCGGGGTCTGCTCGACCATGTCGCCGCCCTGCAGCTTTCACCGACCACGGCCGATGACCGGACGACGACCGACACCGTCGCGGTGCTCAGCCCGCACGCCGCGCTGGACCGGGACTGGGACGTGGTGGTGATCGCCGGGGTGCAGGACGGGTTGTGGCCGAACACCACTCCGCGCGGCGGGGTGATGGGCACCCAGCGCCTGCTCGACGTGCTCGACGGTCTGGGCGATGACGTCTCGGCGCGGGCGCCACTGCTGGCCGAGGAGCGCCGACTGCTGATCGCCGCGATGGGGCGGGCGCGGCGGAGACTGCTGATCACCGCGGTCGACAGCGATACCGGCGACGACGTGGCGCTGCCCTCGCCGTTCGTCGCCGAGCTCGCTGGCTACGCCACCACCGAGGATGCGGCCGATGTTGCCACGCCGGTGGCGGCGCCGCCGGTGTTGTCGCCGTCGGCGGTGGTTGGGCGGCTTCGCGCGGTGGTGTGCGCACCACAGGGTGCGGTCGACGAGGATGAACGTGTCACCGCTGCAAGGCAATTGGCGCGTCTGGCGGCTGACGGGGTGCCGGGTGCCGACCCGGCTCAGTGGTACGGCATGGCGTCGTTGAGCACGCTGGAGCCGTTGTGGAGCGGGGAGGAGCACACGGTCACTCTGAGTCCGTCGACCCTGCAGGCCCTCTCCGACTGTCCGTTGCGCTGGCTTGCCGAACGGCACGGCGGCAGCGACCGCCGGCAGCTGCGCTCGGCCCTCGGGTCGGTGGTGCATGCGCTGATCGCCGACACCGGTGCCGGCCAGGAGCAGCTCGTGGCACGCTTGGAGAAGATTTGGGAGGCAATACCGTTCGACTCGCCGTGGTATGCCGACAACGAGTTCGAACGGCATCGGTCGATGCTCGAGGCGTTCGTGGCATGGCGGTCGGCAACCCGGCACGAACTGACCGAGATCGGCACCGAGGTCGAGGTCGACGGTGTCATCGCCGCCCCCGAGGATCAGCTTCCCGGCGTGCGGGTGCGGGGGCGGGTGGACCGGCTCGAGCGCGACGCCGAGGGGCGGTTGGTGATCGTCGACGTCAAGACCGGCAAGAGCCCGGTCACCAAGGACGAGGCCCAGCGCCACGCCCAGCTCGGTCTGTACCAGTTGGCGGTCGGCGAGGGCGTGCTGGAAGACGGTGACCGCTCCGGCGGCGGGCGCCTGGTCTACATCGCCAAACCAAGTGCCTCCGGCGCCACCGAACGCGAACAGTCCGCCCTGACGCCGGACGGGGCCACCGAATGGCGCCATACCGTGCAGCGGGCCGCCGCCGCGACCGCGGGGCCGCAATTCCTCGCCCGGGTCAACACCGGGTGTGCGCACTGTCCGATGCGGTCCGGCTGCCCGGCTCACACCGCCCCGCGAACGGAGCCGTCATGACCTACAGTCCAGCCGAACTCGCTGAGGCCCTTGGTCTTCCGAGTCCTACCGACGAGCAGACCGAGGTCATCTCCGCCGCGCCGGGCCCGCTGGTGGTCATCGCCGGCGCCGGTGCGGGCAAGACCGAGACCATGGCCGCGCGGGTGGTGTGGCTGGTGGCCAACGGTTTCGCAGATCCCGGGCAGGTGCTCGGTCTGACCTTCACCCGCAAGGCCGCCGGGCAGCTGTTGCGCCGGGTGCGTTCGCGGCTGGCGCGGTTGGCCGGACATCTCGGCAGCCCGCAGCAGGGGGCGCCGACGGTGAGTACCTATCACGCGTTCGCCGGTACGTTGCTGCGTGAGTACGGGCCGCTGCTACCGGTGGAGCCCGACGCTCGGCTGCTGTCCGAAACGGAGCTGTGGCAGCTGGCTTTCGAGGTGGTCAGCGCCTACCCCGGACCGTTGCGTACCGAGAAGGACCCGGCCGGAGTCACCGCCATGGTGCTGCGGCTCTCCGGCGAGCTGGCCGAGCACCTGGTCGACACCGACGACCTGCTCGACACCCACCTCGAACTCGAGCGGCTCGTCCACCACCTGCCGGCCGGCCGCTATCAGCGCGACAGCGGACCCAGCCAGTGGCTGCTCAACATGCTGGCCACCCAGACCGAACGCACCGCCCTGGTACCGCTCATCGACGCGCTGCACCGGCGCATGCGCACCGACAAAGTGATGGACTTCGGCTCGCAGATGGCCGCGGCGGCGCGGCTGGCCGCATCCTGCCCACAGGTGGGGGAGCAGCTACGCGAGCGGTTCCGGGTGGTGCTGCTCGACGAGTACCAGGACACCGGCCACGCGCAGCGCATCGCGCTTTCCGCGCTGTTCGGTAGTGGCGCAGACGAGGGCCTGGCGCTCACGGCGGTGGGCGATCCGATCCAGTCCATCTACGGCTGGCGCGGCGCGTCGGCTACCAATCTGCCGCGCTTCACCACCGACTTTCCGTGCGCCGACGGCTCCCCAGCGCCCACCCTCGAACTGCGCACCAGCTGGCGCAACCCGCCGAGCACGCTGCACATCGCCAACGCGGTGTCGGCCGAAGCGCGCCGCAGATCGGTCGCGGTGCGGGCGCTGCGGTCCAGGCCGGGCGCCGAAGCCGGCACGGTGCGCTGCGCGCTGCTCACCGATGTTGCCGCCGAGCGCGAGTGGGTGGCCGGCCACATCGCCGACCGTTATGCCGATGCCGCGGCGGCCGGGACCCCGCCGCCGACGGCCGCGGTGCTGGTGCGCCGCAACGCCGACGCTGGGCCGATCGCCGAGGCGCTGAGCGCCCGCGGTGTGCCCGTCGAGGTGGTAGGCCTGGCCGGGCTGTTGTCGATCCCCGAAGTCGCCGATGTTGCGGCGATGGTGCGTCTGGTCGCCGACCCGGCCGCCGGCGCGGCGGCGATGCGGGTGCTGACCGGTCCGCGGTGGCGGCTGGGTGCCCGTGACCTCGCTGCGCTGTGGCGGCGGGCCACCGTACTCGACGGTGCGGGTTCGGCGGCGACCGTCGAGCAGATCGTCGCAGCTGTCGCCCCCGATGCCGACGCCGCAAGCCTGGCCGACGCGCTGGCCGACCCGGGGGCCGCGGATGCGTACTCGGCAGAGGGCTATCGGCGAATCGGCGAGCTTGCCAACGAATTATCAAGGCTGAGAACACTATTGGGACATCCCGTGTCGGATCTGGTTAGTGAGGTGCGCTGGGTACTCGGCGTCGACGTGGAGGCCAGGGCCGCTCGCCCGGTCGCCGCGGGTTGGACTGGGGCCGAGCACCTGGACCGCTTCGCGGCCGTCGTGGCCGACTACGCCGCGCGCCCCGGCGCTAGCGTGGCGGGTCTGCTGGCCTACCTCGACGCCGCCCCCCGGGTGGAGAACGGGTTGGCGCCCGCCGATGTCAGCGCGGCGACCGGCCGGGTTCAGGTGCTGACTGTGCACGCCGCCAAGGGCTTGGAGTGGCAGGTGGTGGCGGTGCCGCATCTGTCGGCCCGGGTGTTCCCGTCCACGGCATCCAAACGTACCTGGCTCACCGATCCGTCCGATCTGCCGCCGCTGTTGCGCGGCGACCGCGCCGCCGCCGGCCTGCACGGGGTTCCAGTGCTGGACACCTCGGCCGTGTCCGATCGAAAGGCGTTGTCCGACACCATTATGGCTCACCGAAACCAGCTGGAGCAGCGCCGCCTGGATGAGGAACGCCGGCTGCTTTACGTCGCGATCACGCGCGCCGAGGACACCTTGCTGCTGTCCGGCCACCACTGGGGGACCAGCGAGTCCAAGCCCCGTGGACCGTCGGACTTCCTCTGCGAGATCAAGGACGTCATCGATGCCGCCGCCGAGGCTGGTGAACCCTGCGGTGAGGTGGAGCAGTGGGCTCCACCGCCAGTCGACGGCGAACGAAACCCGTTGCGGGACAATGTCCACGAAGCGATCTGGCCCGCCGATCCGCTCGGCCGTGCCCGAGCCGACGTCGAACGGGGCGCCGCGCTCGTCGCCGCGGCGATGGCCGGCACGGGTCCAGACAGCAATGCCGATCCCGAGGGCTGGGCCGACGACGTCGACGCGCTGCTGGCCGAACGGTCCCGCTCCGCCACACCGCCGACGGTCGCCAAGCCGGCCCAGCTGTCGGTCAGTGCACTGGTCGAACTGGACCGCGACCCGGCGGCACTACGGCGGCTGAGCCGTCGGTTGCCGTCGCGGCCCGACCCGCACGCCTTGTTGGGCACCGCCTTTCACGAGTGGGTGCAGCGGTTCTACGGCGCCGAGCGGCTGTTCGACCTGGATGATCTGCCAGGGGCGGTCGACGGTGCGCCCGTCGAGACTGAGGAGCTGGTCGGGTTGCAGGCGGCGTTCACCGCGTCCCCGTGGGCGACCCGCACCCCGGTGGACGTGGAGGTCCCCTTCGAGATGGCGATCGGCGACACCGTGGTGCGGGGCCGCATCGACGCCGTATTCGCCGACCCGGACGGCGGCATGACCGTCGTCGACTGGAAGACCGGCGAACCCCCGGCCGACGCCGACGCCCGCCGGCACGCCGCCGTCCAGCTCGGTGTGTACCGGCTGGCCTGGGCCGCATTGCGCGGTTGCCCGGAGACCTCGGTGCGCGCTGCGTTCCACTATGTGCGGGCCGGGGCCACCGTGATGCCGGAAAGTCTGCCAGGCCCAGACGAATTGGTGGCCCTGCTGGCCGAGGCTAGTAGCGGGGAGCGTTGCGCCTGATGGCCACCGCCTGGGTGATCATCGGCAACTGCAGCGGCAAACGGGCCAGCGCGGCCAGCTTCATCGGCCACGGCTTGTCCCACCACAGCCGCACCATGTTGACGTTTGCCGGGAACACCGACAAGAACAGCGCGATCGCGAACAGCGCGCCGGCGCGCCGGGTCCGCGGCACCAGCAGCATGGTGCCGATGCCTACCTCGGCCACGCCGGAGGCGTAGGTGTAGAACCGCGGATTGCCCGGCAGTTCGGCGGGCACGATGGTGTCGAACGGCTTTGGAGCCGCGAAGTGCCCGATACCGATACCGATCAGCATCGCGGCGGTCCGGTAGGCGGGCAGTTGGCTGGGGGTGCGTGCGGGTTCGGTTGGCGTCGTCGGCATGGGTACATAATGCTCGTGTGGTGGCACCTCAGGTGAGGCAGTTGGGCACGATGACGGAGTCGCGTGGCCAAGGGTAGGTTGCGGCGCAGGCTCGAGGCGATCGACGAGAACCTCGCCGCCAAGCCGGACAGCGCACTCGTCGACTACCTGCACATTCCGGAGAAGTTCGTCAGCCCCGGCCGCCGTATCGCACGCCGGCTGCTGTATGCCATGACGGCGCTGTTTGCGGCGGTTTTCATCGTCTATCTGGACCGCGGCGGCTACCGCGACGTGCGGGAGGGGCCGCTGACCTTCCTAGATTGCCTGTACTACGCCACGGTGTCACTGTCGACCACCGGCTACGGCGACATCACCCCGTTCACCGAGCGGGCGCGCCTGGTGAACGTCCTGGTCATCACCCCACTTCGGGTGGCGTTCCTGATCGTGTTGGTCGGCACCACAGTCGAAACCCTGACCACGGCGTCGCGGCAGGCTCTCAAGATCCAGCGTTGGAGGAACAGCGTGCGCAACCACACCGTCGTCATCGGCTACGGGACGAAGGGCAGGACGGCGGTGGCCGCGATGATCGGTGATGGTGTCGCGCCCGCCGACATCGTCGTCGTCGACACCGACCAGGCCTCCTTGGACCGGGCCAACGCCGCCGGCCTGGTCACCGTGCGCGGTGACGCCAACAAATCTGACGTGCTGCGATTGGCCGGAGCCCAACACGCCACGTCGATCATCGTGGCCACCAACAGCGACCCGACCGCGGTGCTGGTCACCCTGACCGCACGCGAGCTGTCCCCGAAGGCCAAGATCATCGCCTCGGTCCGGGAGGCCGAGAACCAGCATCTGTTGCGTCAATCCGGCGCGGACTCGGTGGTGGTGTCCTCGGAGACCGCCGGCCGGCTGCTGGGCATCGCGACCAGCACACCGAGCGTCGTGGAGATGATCGAAGACCTGCTGACCCCGGATGCCGGCTTCGCGATCGCCGAGCGGGAGGTCGAACAGAAGGAGGTCGGCGGATCGCCGCGGCACCTGCCCGATCTTGTACTCGGCGTGGTGCGTGGCGGGAAGCTGCTGCGGGTGGACGATCCGGATGCCGACGCACTGGAGTCCACCGACCGGCTGCTGTACGTGCGCAGCGTCGGGGAGTGAGCGTGGCCTTCCGACTGCGCAACGTTCCGCTGCTCTCGCGGGTGGGCGCTGACCGCGCCGACCACCTGCGCACCGATATCGATGCCGCGATCGCAGGCTGGGCCGATGCCGCTCTGTTGCGCGTCGACCAGCGCAACCAGGTGATGATCGCCGACGGCCGGGTCGTGCTCGGCGCCGCGGCGGCACTCGCCGACAAGCCGCCCGCCGACGCCGTGTTCCTGGGCCGGCTGCCCGACGGGCGGCACGTGTGGGCGGCCCGCGCCGCGCTGGAGGCGCCGCACGGCGATGACGGCGAGGTGTCGGATCTGCGCCGCGGCGGCCAGCTGTTCGACGACGCCAGTGCCCAGCTGGTGGCCTCGGCGCTGGCGCTACTGAACTGGCACGAGAATGCGCGCTACAGCGCGGTGGACGGCTCCCCGACAAAGGCGATCAAGGCCGGTTGGTCGCGGGTCAATCCGCTCACCGGTCACGAGGAGTTTCCCCGCATCGATCCGGCGATCATTGTCTTGATTCACGACGGCCATGACCGGGCGGTGCTGGCCCGCCAGACCAACTGGCCACAGCGGCTGTTCTCGTTGCTCGCCGGGTTCGTCGAAGCGGGCGAGTCGTTCGAGACCTGTGTGGTGCGCGAGGTCGCCGAGGAGGTCGGCCTGGCGGTCACCGACGTCGAGTATCTGGGCAGCCAGCCGTGGCCGTTCCCGCGTTCGCTGATGGTGGGCTTCCACGCGATCGGCGACCCCGAGCAGGAGTTCACCTTCCACGACGGGGAAATCGCCGAGGCGGCGTGGTTCACCCGCGCCGAGGTGCGTGAGGCGCTCGAACAGGGTGACTGGAACAGCAATTCGTCCTCGAAGCTGCTGCTGCCCGGGTCGATCTCGATTGCCCGGGAGATCATCGAGTCGTGGGCTGCGCAGGACTGACTACGACGCCAGCTTGGCCTTGACGTCGCGGATGCTGGGGTTGGTCAGCGCGCTGCCGTCAGCAAATTTGAGCGTCGGCACCGTCTGATTGCCCCCGTTGACCGACATCACGAACTGGGCGGCGGCCGGGTCATGCTCGATGTCGACCTCGGTGAAGGCAATACCCGCCGATTTCAGCGCTGTCTTGAGCCGCTGGCAGTAGCCGCACCACACGGTCGTGTACATCGTGAGCTGGGAGTCACTGGCACTCATAAGTGCTTCAACCTATCCGAGCCCCCGGGCATGCCCGCAACCGGCGCGGCGCTCACCGGGAAATGTCGGCGCACCCTGACAAGATGGACGCCATGCCGGTGACCGTGGACCATCTGACCGGTCTCGACGAGGAACAGCGCGAAGCCGTGCTGGCCGCCCGCGGGCCGCTGTGTGTGCTCGCCGGCGCCGGCACCGGCAAGACCCGCACCATCACCCACCGCATCGGTCATCTGGTGGCCAACGGTCACGTCTCCGCCGGCCAGGTGCTGGCGGTGACGTTCACGTCCCGCGCGGCCGGCGAGATGCGCGCCCGGCTGCGCGCCATGGACGCCGCCGGCGGTTCGGGCGCACCGGTCGCCGCGGTACAGGCGCTGACGTTCCACGCCGCGGCCCGCCGGCAGCTGCAGTACTTCTGGCCGCGCGTCGTCGGGGACACCGGCTGGCAGTTGATGGACTCCAAGTTCGCCGTCGTCGCCCAGGCCGCCAACCGATCGCGGCTACAGGTCAGCACCGACAACGTTCGCGACCTCGCCGGTGAGATCGAATGGGCCAAGGCATCGTTGATCAGCCCCGAGGGCTACGCCACGGCGGTGGCCAAACAATCCCGCGACATCCCGTTGGAAGCCGAGAAGGTGGCCGCGGTCTACGCCGCCTACGAAGCACTCAAGGCCAACCGCGACGGGGTAGCGATGCTGGACTTCGACGACCTGCTGCTGCACACCGCGGCGGCGATCGAGAACGACTCGGCGGTCGCCGCGGAGTTCCGCGACCGGTACCGCTGCTTCGTCGTCGACGAATACCAGGACGTCACGCCGCTGCAGCAGCGAGTGCTCGGCGCCTGGCTCGGTGACCGGGACGACCTGACGGTTGTCGGCGATGCCAACCAGACCATCTACTCGTTCACCGGGGCCTCGCCGCGCTATCTGCTCGACTTCTCCCGGCGGTTCCCCGATGCGACGGTGGTTCGGCTCGAACGCGACTACCGCTCCACGCCGCAGGTGGTGTCGCTGGCCAACCGGGTGATCGCCGCAGCTCGTGGCCGGGTGGCCGGCAGCAAGTTGCACCTGGTCGGCCAGCGCGAGCCCGGCCCGGCTCCGACCTTCCGCGAACACCCCGACGAGGTCGCCGAGGCGACCGCGGTGGCCCGCTCGATCAAGCAGCTCGTCGAATCCGGCACCGCCCCAGCCGAAATCGCGGTCCTCTACCGCATCAACGCCCAGTCCGAGGTGTATGAAGAGGCGCTCACCGAGGCCGGCGTCCCGTTCCAGGTGCGCGGCGGTGAGGGGTTCTTCAGCCGCCAGGAGATCCGCCAGGCCCTGCTGGCGCTACAGCGCACAGCCGAGCGAGAGGCGCAGGATGACCTGCCGGCAGTGGTGCGCGCGGTCCTGGAACCGCTTGGTCTGACCGCCGAACCGCCGGCCGGCACCAAGGCCAGGGAACGCTGGGAAGCGTTGGCCGCCTTGGCCGAGCTGGTCGACGACGAGGTCACCGCCCGCCCTGATCTGGACCTGCCCACGCTCATGGTCGAACTGCGGGCCCGCGCCGACGCCCGCCACCCACCGACGGTGCAGGGTGTGACGTTGGCGTCGCTGCACGCGGCCAAGGGCCTGGAGTGGGACGCGGTGTTCCTGGTCGGGTTGGCCGACGGCACGCTGCCGATCTCGCATGCGCTGGCGCACGGTCCCGACAGTGAGGCGGTGGAAGAGGAGAGGCGGCTTCTCTACGTCGGAATCACCAGGGCCAGAGTGTATCTGGAGCTCAGCTGGGCGCTGGCCCGCACGCCCGGCGGCCGGCAGGGGCGGCGTCCGTCGCGGTTCCTCAACGGCATCGCACCGCAGACCCAGGCCGATCCGTCGCCGAACAAACCACGCCGACAGAAGGGTGCCACCCCGCGCTGCCGGGTCTGCAATACGGTGCTCACCACCCCGGCCTCAATCATGCTGCGCCGCTGTGAAACCTGTTCGGTCGATATCGACGACGAGCTGTTGAGCCAGCTCAAGGACTGGCGGCTGCGCACTGCCAAGGAACTCAAAGTCCCGGCCTATGTGGTGTTCACCGACAACACGCTGATCGCGATCGCCGAGGCATTGCCTACCGACAATGCCGCCCTGGTCTCCATCCCGGGTATCGGGGCCCGCAAGCTCGAGCAGTTCGGCCCAGACGTGCTGGACCTGGTGCGCGCCCGCCAGTGACGCGGTCGATCAGGTCACGGGTTACCGGGGCCGTAGTTCACGGTCCTGGTGGTCGAGTTGGTCCCGTTGAGCGCCGTTCCGGGAGTGCCTCCGCCGGTGTAGCTACTGACGTCGCCGACACCGGCGCTCGCCGTACCGCCCGAGCCGTTGACGGTGGCGCCGCCGGTGTAGCTTGACGGCCCGCCGACGCCGACCGAGGCGCCTGCGCAGTTCTCGGTGGTGAGGCCGCCGGTATATGGCGACGGTCCGCCACACAAATTGTTGGACGTCGAGCCGCCCGTGTAGCTGGACGCGTCGCCGACACCGGCGGATGGCCCGAAGCCGGCGCCCGTCACCGCTCCTGATTCGCCGTCGGCCGCGGCCAACGCGACAGGGAAACCGCCCAATGAGATCACCGCGGACGCAGTGGTCAGCTCGATCGCCGAGATAATTCGCCGTTTGTTCATTTTGAAGCACCCTCCCGTTGGCATTTTAGATGCCATTTCGTGGTATGGGCGCGAGGCTACGCTTACGTGACGGCGATGCGAGTGCGAATGAGCTGCTAGCTCAGCCCTTCACCAATTTCGGAGCCTGCCAGGTCCCGTCGAGGGCTTCCGGCTTGGGCCAGTACAGCCGCAGGAAGACGGTGAACGGCCCGCTGGGCGCGGGCAGCCAGTTGGCTTCCTTGCCCGGTCCGGGTGACTGGTTCTGGACGTAGATCGTCACGCCGCCGTCGGGGTTCTTCACCAGGGTGGGCAGCATGGGGGAGTTGATCAGATAGCGGTTGATCGGATTGTCCACCAGCAGGCTCTGCGGCATCTTGTACATCGTCACCGACCAGAACGCGTTGACCGGCGGCAGCTGACCGCCCGGGAAGGTCAGCGTGTAGTTGTTGGCTCCGGTCAGCGGCTGCCCGTCGGTGTCGACGGAGATGGCCGGATACATGGCTTCCTGCTTGGAATTTCCGTAGATTCCGAAGACCGCGCCGGCCATCCGGTAGAGGTAGTTGCCCTTGAGTTCGTCCTTGGTGCCGAACAGATCGCCGGAGGTGACCTGACCCGTGGTGAGCTTGTCCTTCTTGAACGCAGCCAATTCGGACCAGGCTTCGGCCATCCCTGCTTCGATCGCGCTGCGCAGCTGCGGGCTGAGCTGTGCGGCGTCGAAGGTTCCGTTGGATGCGATGCCGATGCTGGCGAACCGGTCACGCAATGGCTTTTCCGACGGCAGCACCGGGGCGAAGCCCAACACGAAGTCCATCAGCTCGAAGAACTTCGGCGACGTCTTCTGTTCGTCGGGGCTCAGCGGGGTGGGGAAGTCCAGTGCCGGTGCGGGCGCCGGTGCTTGCTGGTTGAGGAACGCCGACAGCGGCTGGGCGGTGTAGCCGGCCTGGATTTTCTTGACGTTGTCGAGGTCGTCGGGCCCGAACAGCTGGGTGCGGTAGATCACCAGGGTGAAGTCGGTGTCGGAACGGATCACGTCGGTGACGCCGGGCGGCTTCACGCCGTTCCACCCCGGGCCGGCCAGCAGGTAGGTGCCACCGCCATTGCCCGTGGTGCGGCTGCCCACGTAGGCGAAGTCGTAGGTGTAGCTGTCGACGAATTGCAGCGAGTAGTACCGACCCGTTTCGATCGGCGGCACGGTCAGCACCAGGGGTTCGGCTCGCAGATCGGCGCCCAGCATCGAGTAGGGCGTGTCGGAGTTGGGGGTCTGCACCGCGGTGTCGGCCGGGGTGTAGACCCGGGCGGTGCTGTGCACCTGGTTCCAGGGGCCCTTGAACTCGGGGCTCGCGGGGTCGATGAAATAGGAATGCTGAATGCGGTAGCTGTCGACCATCGGAAAGCCGTAGATGTAGGCCTCTTTCGCGATGGCGCGGGCCTGCTCAGGGCTTACCACCGACGGCGCCCCGGCCGGATTGGCCGGGGCGCTGGTCGGTTCGGTCGCCTTGTCGGAGCCGCCGCACCCGGAAGTCACGGCGATCAGCAGGGCAGCGGTCAGGGCGGTTCCGAGTTTCACCGCACCAGGATGCGGCACCCGTCCGGCCGGTGACCGGCGAAACGCCGAGCGACTAGCCCAGGGCGGCGAGTGCGGCGTCGTAGTCGGGCTCGGTACCGATCTCGGGGACGAGCTCGGTGTAGGCGACCTTTCCGTCCGCGCCGACCACGACGACGGCGCGGCCGAGCAGGCCCGCCATCGGGCCGTCGGCGATGGTGATCCCGTAGTCCTCACCGAAGCTGCTGCGGAACGCCGACGCCGAGACGACGTTCTCGATGCCCTCGGCGCCGCAGAACCGCTTCAGCGCGAACGGCAGGTCCTTCGACACGCACACCACCGGCGCGCCGGTGGCGGCGGCGCGCTCGTTGAAGGTCCGCACGCTGACCGCACACACCGGGGTGTCGACCGAGGGAAAGATGTTGAGCACCACAGCCTTACCGGCGTACTGTCCGCTGTCCACGGCACCCAGGTCGGTGCCGGCCAGGCTGAATTCGGGGGCTGGGGCGCCGACAGCCGGCAGCTCGCCAACGGTATTGATCGGGTTTCCACGCAGGGTTATCTGTGCCATGACCATCAGTTTGTCAGCACCGGTACGGGCCGGCACAGCCGGGCCTCCAGCCCGACCTGATGTCAAAAGTCCAGGTCAGAAAATCGCTTGTGCCGAATTCGGGTAACCTCTAGTGTCGAAAACGCAAATCCTGTGCCGGCCGATGGCCGCATGCGACATGACGAGAGGAGGGGCCCGACGATGATCAGCAGCACCGACTATGGCGTATCCGCGATTGCGCGTCGCATGTGGTCCTTCCACGCCATCGTGGCGACCCCGCGCCCCTCGCATGCCAAGTTTTCGGCTCATGCCGCCGGGGCGGGTACCGCTATGGCCGCGCAGCGTAAGCGCCGCGCCAACGCCGCCCCGACCATCGCGTCCGTGGACAGGAGCTTCATCTAGGAAAGCTCCCAGACACAGCCACTGGCCACGGACCCGAAGTCACAGGATCCGTGGCCATTGTTTTTCCCAGATTTCCTGGTCCGGATCCCTTCAGAAATGCACACCGAAGAGATACGTAAGACACACGACCAGGAAGCAGGTGAATAGGACATGTCGGCACTGACAGTCCGTCGGGAGAAACTGCCGGTGTTGCCGTGCCATGTCGGAGACCCCGATCTGTGGTTCGCCGAGAGCCCCGTCGACCTGGAGCGCGCCAAGGTCCTTTGCGGGGATTGTCCGATCCGGCGGCAGTGCCTTGCCGCCGCGCTGGATCGCGGTGAGCCCTGGGGTGTCTGGGGCGGAGAGATCGTCGAACGCGGCAGTATCGTCGCGCGCAAGCGTCCCCGTGGACGTCCGCGCAAGGACGTCATCGCGGCCTGAGAAGGTTCGCCGTGCCCGGATCGGTCAGTTAGTTGACGGATCCGGGTTCGGCGAACCCCGGGATGAACTTCTCGGCCAGCGCCTGGGTCGGCACGTGGGCGTCAAGCTGTGCGGAGATCGCCACCGTCGAGGCGATCACCCGCAACGGGATGGCCAGCTTGGCGGGCAGATCCATCTGGCGGGCTGTCTTGATCTGCTGCGTCGAAACCTGCATGTTGGCCGCGGCCATTTTCTGCAGCCACTTGCGGGTGTAGTGGAACTCTGGGACTTCGATCGGCGCCACGTATTGGCGCAGCATGTCGTCGATCTCGCTCGCCGACACCTGCTCGCCCTTCTGGATGAACCCCACCTTCTCCATCGTGGGCAGCAGGTTGTCGTAGTCCTTGTCGCGGGCCAGCCGGATGATCATCCCGAGTTCAACGGGCAGTCCGTCGGGTAGCGGGGCGATCGCGCCGAAGTCGATGACGGCCAGCCGTCCGTCGGGCAGCAGCATGAAGTTCCCCGGGTGCGCGTCGCCGTGCATCATGCCGACCCGGGCCGGGGCGTCGAAGGTGAGCTCGATAAGCCTTGTGCCGCACAGGTCCCGCTCGTCGACGGTGCCCTCCCGGATGATCTGAGCCATCGGGACGCCGTCGATCCACTCGGTGATCATCACCTTGGGCGCACTGGCCACCACATGCGGCACCACGAAGTGTGGATCACCGTGGTAGGCCTTGGCGAACGTGCGTTGGTTGTCGGCCTCCAGCCGGTAGTCCAGTTCCATCTCGGTGCGTTCGATGAGCTCGTCGACCACACCCTGGACGTCGGCGCCGGGGGAGAGCTGCTTGAACACGCTGACCATCCGCTGCATGGTCTTCAGGTCGGCGCGCAAGGCTTCGTCGGCACCTGGGTACTGGATCTTGACCGCCACCTCCCGGCCGTCCGACCACACCCCCTTGTGCACCTGGCCGATGCTGGCCGAGGCCACCGGGGTGTCGTCGAACGAGGTGAACCGCTCCCGCCATTTGGTGCCGAGCTGGGCGTCGAGCACCCGATGCACCTTGGCCACCGGCAACGGTGGGGCGTCCTTCTGCAGCTTGGTCAGGGCTTCGCGGTAGGGCTCGCCGAATTCCTCGGGAATGGCGGCTTCCATGACCGACAGCGCCTGGCCCACCTTCATCGCACCGCCCTTGAGCTCGCCGAGGACGGTGAAAAGCTGGTTGGCCGCCTTCTCAACCAACTCGGCGTTGACCTCGTCCTTGGACATGCCGGTCAGCCGTTTGCCCAAGCCAAGCGCAGCCCGGCCAGCAAAGCCGACCGGAATGCTGGCCAGCTTGGCGTTGCGTGCGGCGCGCCCGCGCCTGATGTCTGCCACCACACCATCATCCCCGACGGGATCATGCTGGCAACCACGGATGTCAGCATCCGCAGCGCGGATGCCGTGACCAGCGACGAGCCGAGATCGTATTGGTGGTCACGTCGACCTCCAGCGTGGTGTTCAGGGTGGCCGGTGGCGCCCCGGCTGCTTCGGTGCCGCGCACCGCGGTGATGATGCGCTGCAGCTGGCCCAGCGCAACGGCGGCGGTTGCCAGCACAGTCGGGCGATCGGCGCTGCCGATCACCTCGCGCAGTTGCGCGGCCACCGCGGGCCAGGCGGCGTCACGGTCGGTGCGGTGCAGGTCGGCGCAGGCCAGACAGCTGGTGACGCCGGGGATGACCAGCGGGCCGACCAGCCCGGCGCCGTCACGGACCCGGACCGGCAGGTGTGGGATGCCGACGGTGTGCAGGTCACGTACCAGTCGCGGATCGGCGACCAGGTAGTCGGTGAACACCACCATGTCGGCGCTGCCCGCCGACACCGCGGCGTTGGTGTGACTGGTTTGGGCGATCCGCGCCCCGGACCGGCGCAACGGCTCGACCAGCAGGTCCGACAACGGGCCGCAGCCGTGCACGCGGATCGACAATGCCCGGGCGGGTCTGGCGCTGGCGCGGTCGTGCAGCACGCCGCGTGCCACCAGCGCGTCGAGCAGCTCATCCAAACCGGATTCGTCGACCAGCCCGTGCCCGGCGGCGAGCCGGCGCAGGTCGACCGGCCGCATCGGTACCTGCAACGCACGCAGGACCGTCGCCAGCGCGGTCGCCGTCAGCCCCTCGGGCGGCTGTACCAGGACCGCCCGGCGCGGGTCCCAGCCCACCTGAACGGTGCCGTCGGGGCGCAGCAGCACCGGCAGGGTTGGGTCGAGTGCGTAGCGCCGCATTCGACGACTGTGCCACCGGCAGGCCCGGCGCCCCTCGGGTTATCCACAGCCTCCGGACCGGTCAGGCCGTGGGGTTGTCCTTGCTCGGGTCGGTGCCCTTGCCGAAGTCGGCGATCTCCTGGTTGAAGGCCTCGTCGAGTCCGCTGGTGTCACCGCCGATGATCCGGTCGATGAACGCGGCCGGCTCGTCGAGGTCGGCCGAGCTCGGGAGCAGGTCCGGGTGCTGCCACACGGCGTCGCGGGCGTCGATGCCGACGGCCTCGGTCAGCCGCTCCCACAGTGCCGCGGCCTCGCGCATCTTGCGCGGGCGCAGCTCCAGGCCGACCAGGGTGGCGAAGGTCTGCTCGGCCGGCCCGCCCGTGCCGCGGCGGCGGCGCAGCATTTCCGAGAGCGCGGCCGTGCCGGGGATCCGGTCGCCGAGCGCGGCGCTGACCACGGTCTGCACCCAGCCCTCGATCAACGCCAGCATGGTTTCCAGGCGTTCGAGCGCGGCGGTCTGCTCCGGGGTGGCCTTGGGTTCGAACATGCCCTGGCTGAGTAGCTGCTCCATCGCCGCGGGGTCGCCCAGCATGGCCGGGTTGAGTCCCTGCGCGAGCTCCTCGATACCGCTCATGTCGACCTTCATGCCCTTGGCGTAGGCCTCGACCGCGTTGAGCAGCTGACTGGACAACCACGGCACGTGGCTGAACAGCCGGTGGTGGGCCGCCTCCCGGGCGGCCAGGAAGGTCATGATCTCGCTGCGGGGCTGCTCGAGCCCCTCGGAGAGCGCTTCGATGGCGTCGGGCAGCAACGCCGCCACCCCTTTGGGGCCCAGCGGCAGGCCGATGTCGGTGGAGGTGAGCACTTCCCGCGACAGCCGCCCCAGCGCCTGACCCAGCTGTGAGCCGAACGCCATACCGCCCATCTGGGACATCATCGCCAACAGCGGGCCGGCCATCGCCTTGGCTTCCTCGGGCAGGGCCGATGCCCACACCGACGAGATCTGCTCGGCCATCGGGTCGCACAACCGTTTCCAGGTATCCAGGGTGCTGTCCACCCATTCACCGGGTGTCCACGCGACGGCGCGGGTCGCCCCGGCCGGGATGGCGGTCGCCCCGTCCAGCCAGGTGTCGGCCAGGTGCACGGCGTCGGCGACGGCGGCACTGGTGGTTTCCGAGATGGGCGCGACGAACCCGATGGAATTCGACGCCAGTTGACGGGCCAGGTCGTAGTTGACCGGGCCCGACGAGCCGCCTCCCATCGCGGTGCCGGTGCCGGTGCCGCTGAACATCTGGCCCAGCTTGGTGAAGATCTGGCCGAGGTCGGCCATGTTGAAGTCGCCGCCGCCGAACCCGAACGGGTCGCCGGGGCCGGAGTCACGGTCTTTTCTCGGCTTGTCGCGGTCGGGGTCGTCTCCCCCGGAGAAGCCGAAAGGCAGGTCAGCCATGGCTCAACCGTACTCACCCCATGTCGTGGGCGGGGAAGTAGGCGATCACGCTGTCAGCGAACCGGGCGGCGGATCGCCCCGTCTCTTCCCCGGGTCGCTTCGCTCCTGCCCGCCGGTTCTCTTCCCCGGGTCGCTTCGCTCCTGCCCGCCGGTTCTCTTCCCCGGGTCGCTTCGCTCCTGCCCGCCGGATCTACTCTTGGCGGCGTGAACAGGCGGATTCTGACGCTGATGACGGCGTTCGTGCCGATCGTCGTTTTCGGTGTGCTGTTGGCGGTCGTGACGGTGCCCTTCGTGTCGCTGGGGCCCGGCCCGACTTTCAACACCCTCGGCGAGGTCGACGGCAAGCAGGTGGTGGCCATCGAAGGCACCCCAACCAAGCCGACCGCCGGGCATCTGAACATGACCACGGTCGCCCAGCGCGACGGGCTGACCCTGGGGCAGGCGCTGACCCTGTGGGTGTCCGGGCGTGAGCAACTGGTCCCGCGGGATCTGGTATTTCCCCCGGACAAGTCGCGGGAGGACGTCGAGAAGGACCAGAATGCCGACTTCAAACGCTCCGAGGACAGCGCCGAGTACGCGGCCCTGGGATATCTGAAGTACCCGGATGCCGTGCGGGTGGAAAAGGTCAACGATCCCGGCCCGTCGGCCGGCAAGCTGCAGGCCGGTGACGCGATCGATTCCGTCAACGGCACCCCGGTGCCCGACGTCGCGGCGTTCACGTCGTTACTGAAGGCCACCAAGCCGGGTCAGGAGATCGTCATCGACTACCGGCGCAAGAACGCCCCGGCAGGTACCGCCCGCATCACGTTGGGCACGAACGGCGACCGGGACTATGGCTATCTGGGTGTCGCGGTGCTCGACGCACCGTGGGCGCCGTTCAGCATCGACTTCAACCTCGCCAACATCGGCGGCCCGTCGGCCGGGCTGATGTTCAGCCTGGCCGTCATCGACAAGCTGACCACCGGCGATCTCAATGGTGGCAAGTTCATCGCGGGCACCGGAACGATCAGTGCGGACGGCAAGGTCGGTCCGATCGGCGGCATCACCCACAAGATGCTGGCCGCCCAGGAGGCCGGCGCGGCGGTCTTCCTGGTGCCCGCCGAGAACTGCGACGAGGCCAAGTCGATGGGTGATGACCGGATGGAGCTGGTGAAGGTCGACGCCCTCGGTGGGGCGGTCGATTCGCTGCACACGCTGACCTCCGGAGGTCATCCGCCCACGTGCTAGCCGGTTATACCGGATGGGACCGTCGCGGTGATGCGTAGAGTTGGGGCCGTACTTCTGCCGCGGCGCGTTGCCGCCGCCCGACAAGAACCAGGAGTCTGACAGGTGAGTATGCGGCCCGGCGCGCGGATGCCGAAGCTGACCCGGCGTAGCCGGATTCTGATCGGTGTTGCGCTCGCGGTGGTGGTGCTGCTCTTGGTGGGTCCACGCCTGATCGACGCCTACGTGGACTGGCTGTGGTTCGGCGAGTTGGGCTACCGCTCGGTGTTTTCCACCGTGCTGGTCACCCGACTGGTCGTCTTCCTGGCGGCCGGCCTGGTGGTCGGGTCGATCGTCTTTGCCGGGCTGGCGCTGGCCTACCGCACCCGCCCGGTGTTCGTGCCCACCGTCGGGCCCAACGACCCTGTCGCGCGCTACCGCACTGCGGTGATGGCCCGCCTTCGGCTGTTCGGCATCGGAGTGCCGGCGGTGATCGGGTTGCTGTCCGGTGTCGTGGCGCAAAGCTATTGGGCACGGGTTCAGTTGTTTCTGCACGGCAGCAACTTCGGAGTCACCGACCCGCAGTTCGGTAAGGACCTCGGCTTTTACGCGTTCGACCTGCCGTTCTACCGGCTGG
The DNA here is from genome assembly GCF_004745805.1 of Mycolicibacterium sp. CH28. GTDB lineage: Bacteria > Actinomycetota > Actinomycetes > Mycobacteriales > Mycobacteriaceae > Mycobacterium. The sequence continues at coordinate 64,245 of NZ_SRLQ01000022.1, forward strand.
TGTTGACCTACCTGTTCGTCGCGGTCTTCCTGGCGTTCCTGGCCAATCTGGTCAGCCACTACATATTCGGCGGGCTGCGGCTGTCCGGGCGCACCGGTGCGCTGACCCGCCCGGCGCGCATCCAATTGGTGGCCCTGGCGGGCACGCTGGTGCTGCTCAAGGCCGCCGCCTACTGGTTCGACCGCTACGAGCTGCTCAGCCACAGCCGGGCCGGTAAGCCGTTCACCGGTGCGGGCTACACCGACATCAATGCCGTGCTGCCGGCCAAGCTCATCCTGCTGGCGATCGCGGTGATCTGCGCGGCGGCGGTGTTCTCGGCACTGGTGCTGCGCGACTTGCGGATTCCGGCGATCGGTCTGGTGCTGCTGCTGCTGAGTTCGCTGATCGTGGGCGCGGGCTGGCCACTGGTGGTCGAGCAGATCAGCGTCAAACCCAATGCGGCGCAGAAGGAAAGCGAATACATCAGTCGCAGTATCGCCGCGACCCGGCAGGCCTATGGGCTGACCAGTGACCACGTGACCTACCGCGACTACTCCGGCAACGCGCCGGCGACCGCGCAGCAGGTGGCCTCCGACCGGGCGACGACGTCGAACATCCGGGTACTCGACCCGACGATCATCAGCCCGGCGTTCACCCAGTTCCAGCAGGGTAAGAACTTCTACTACTTCCCCGACCAGCTCTCGATCGACCGCTACCAGGGCGCCGACGGAAACCTGCGTGACTTCGTCGTCGCCGCCCGCGAGCTCAACCCGGACCGGCTGATCGACAACCAGCGCGACTGGATCAACCGGCACTCGGTTTACACCCACGGCAACGGGTTCATCGCCTCGCCGGCCAACACGGTGCGCGGAATTGCCAACGATCCCAACCAGAACGGCGGCTATCCGGAGTTCCTGGCCAGCGTTGTCGGCGCCAACGGCAGCGTCGTCTCACCCGGCCCCGCGCCGCTGGACCAGCCGCGCATCTACTACGGCCCGGTCATCTCCAACACCGCGGCCGACTACGCGATCGTCGGCAAGAACGGCGCCGACCGCGAATACGACTACGAAACCAACACCGAGACGAAGAACTACACCTACGCCGGCACCGGTGGCGTCCCGATCGGCAACTGGCTGGCCCGGTCGGTGTTCGCTGCCAAGTTCGCCGAGCGGAACTTCTTGTTCTCCAACGTGATCGGTTCCAACAGCAAGATCCTGTTCAACCGTGATCCGGCGCAGCGGGTGGAGGCGGTGGCGCCGTGGCTGACCACCGACAGCACGGTGTATCCGGCCATCGTCAACAAGCGCATGGTGTGGATCATCGATGGCTACACCACCCTGGACAACTACCCGTACTCGGAGTTGACGTCGTTGTCCTCGGCCACCGCGGACTCCAACGAGGTGGCGGTCAACCGGCTGGCTCCCGACAAGCAGGTGTCCTACATCCGCAACTCGGTGAAGGCCACTGTCGACGCCTATGACGGCACCGTCACGCTGTATGCGCAGGACGAGAGCGACCCGGTGCTCAAGGCGTGGATGAGCGTCTTCCCGGGCACCGTCAAGCCGAAGAGCGAGATCTCTCCGGACCTGGCCGCGCACCTGCGGTACCCGGAGGATCTGTTCAAGGTGCAGCGCATGCTGCTGGCCAAGTATCACGTCGACGATCCGGTGACGTTCTTCTCCACCTCGGACTTCTGGGACGTGCCCCTGGATCCCAACCCGACCGCCAGCAGCTACCAGCCGCCGTACTACATCGTGGCCAAAGACCTTGCCCGCAATGATGATTCGGCGTCCTTCCAGCTGACCAGCGCAATGAACCGGTTCCGGCGCGACTTCCTGGCCGCCTACATCAGCGCCAGCTCGGATCCCGACACCTACGGCAAGATCACGGTGTTGACGATCCCCGGTCAGGTCAACGGTCCGAAGCTGGCGTTCAACGCGATCAGTACCGATACCGCGGTCAGCCAGGACCTCGGTGTGATCGGCCGGGACAACCAGAACCGGATCCGGTGGGGCAATCTGTTGACCCTGCCGGTGGGGCAGGGCGGCCTGATCTATGTGTCGCCGGTGTACGCCTCGCCGGGCAGTAGTGACGCGGCGTCGTCCTATCCGCGACTGATCCGGGTGGCGATGATGTACAACGACAAGGTCGGCTACGGTCCGACGGTCAGCGCCGCACTGGACGGGATCTTCGGAGCCGGGGCCGGGGCGACGGCCACCGGTCCTGCGCCGGCGACCCCGCCGGGCGGGCAGCCACCGGGTTCGCGTCCGCCGGCGGCCAACCCGGCCGGGCCGGTGCCGGGTGCCGCACCTGAGGTGCCCTCACCGCCGATGGCGGTGGTGCCCGCGGTGCCTGGTGGCCCGACGACGTTGTCGGGGCCCAAGGCCGCCGCGCTGCAGGACGTCGAGACGGCGCTGGGTGCGGTGCAGGAGGCGCAGCGTAACGGCAACTTCGCCGACTACGGCGATGCGCTGCAACGCCTTGACGACGCGATGAAGAAGTACGAGGCCGCCAAGTAGCGGAGTAGCGCGAAGGCGGTGACCCGTCATGCGTGAGCTGGTGGTGCTGGGTACGGCCAGTCAGGTGCCGACCCGTCACCGCAACCACAACGGCTACCTGCTGCGCTGGGATGGCGAAGGGCTGCTCTTCGATCCGGGTGAGGGCACCCAGCGCCAGATGATGATGGCCGGTGTCGCCGCGGGTGCGGTGACGCGGTTGTGCCTCACGCATTTTCACGGCGATCACTGCCTGGGGGTGCCCGGTGTGATTCAGCGCGCGTCGTTGGATCGAGTGGGCCACCCGATCACCGCGCACTTCCCGGCGTCCGGCCGTGCCTACTTCGACCGGCTGCGGCACGCGTCGGTGTTCTACGACGTCGTCGACGTGCGCGAGGAGCCGGTCGCCGCCGACGGGCCGGTGGCGGTGGGGGCTTTTGGTGTGTTGGAGGCCCGTGCGCTGGACCATTCCGTCGACGTATTCGGGTATCGGCTTGTCGAGCCCGACGGGCGACGGTTCGTGCCGGAGCTGTTGTCGCGCTTCGGGATCGGCGGTTCATCGGTCGGTGAGCTGGAGCGGGCCGGGGTGATCCAGGTAGGGGACCGGGTCGTCGAGCTGGCTCAGGTCAGTGAGGTCCGCCGGGGGCAGCGTTTCGCGTTCGTCATGGACACCCGGTTGTGCGACGCGGTCTACGAGTTGGCCGACGGCGCCGACATGTTGGTCATCGAGGCGACGTTCCTGAGTCAGGACGAAGATCTGGCGCAGCGGTACGGCCACCTCACGGCTCGGCAGGCGGCTTCGGTCGCGACCGCCTGCGGGGTACGCACGCTGGTGCTGACTCACTTCTCTCAGCGCTACCTGGACGCCGCCGATCGCTATCGCGACGAGGCTGCCGCGGTGTTCTCCGGCGACATCGTAGTGGCCGAAGACCTGATGCGCGTCGCGGTGCCGTCGCGTCGCTAGGGACTGGCGGGCAGGCCGACTCGCAGTGCGATGGCCTGCTTTTGACCGACGTTGGTGACGAAGTCGCTCGGTGCGGGCTGGCCGGGCAGGCCGTCGAACTCGACGCGGGCCAGTGCGGGGCCCTCGGTGAACAGCAGTACGGTCACCGATTTCGCGCCGTCGGGTGAGTTGCCCGACACCACGGTGCCTCCGGTTCCCACCGGGGAGGGTTGTGCCGGGCCCGCCGTCACCGATTTGGCCAGACTGGATTGCGCCTCGGCGAGCGCGGACGGTCCGGTCGCGGGGTCGGTGAGCGCTACGACGAGGATGCTGACGGCCTTGGTCTGCTCCTGGTTCACCAGCAGTACCTCGGCGCCTGGTCGGCTGTCAGGGTTGGCGGTAGGCGGTTGTGGCAGGTACGCGTCGGCGGTCCCGGAGATGTCCCGGGCCTCGAGCAGCAGCCGGGTGTAGTCGACGGATGCCGTAGCCGGCTTCGTGCTCGTCGTTGTGGTGGTCGTCACAAGGGGGGCTATGGAGGCCGGTGTGGCGGCTTCGCTTGTCGTGACGCCGGATTCGTTGTCGCAACTGGTGACCCCGAAAGCGACGGCGCCGATCAGCAATGCCGCGGCATAGCGGGTGGCAAGTTCTCGTCTCATATCTCCTTCGAGCCTGTCGACTTCTGCCGCGAGAATCAAGCCGATAGGCCCTCTTGTGGCCAAACCGACGATCGGGCCGGGGCGCGGCGGGTGGTTGGGCGGCCTTGCTCGCGGTCGTAATGGGGGCTTTTGGACCGCTGCAAGGCTCTGAGCACCCGATTTGGTTCCTTCGCTCAACACCCGGTAACGTTACGTTCACCAACGCGGGGTGGAGCAGCTCGGTAGCTCGCTGGGCTCATAACCCAGAGGTCGCAGGTTCGAATCCTGTCCCCGCTACCAGGTAAAACGGCCCTCGGAGATTTTCTCCGGGGGCCGTTTTCGTGCCATTTGGGAACATATTTGGGAACATAAGGCTGTCTAACTACCAGTCTGGAGCAGCCCAAAGGGTGGTCAACGAGCGTTAAGTTGGGGTCTTGAGACGCCGGCTCGACTGTTTGCTACAACCAGCGGTTCGTCAGAGTCGTCACTGAAAATGGCAACGAAGTGCAGGTAGGTCGACCCCACGAATCGAGATCGCTGCCTTCGATTGCCGGTTCGCTCATCCAGCTCGAAGATCATCTCTCGCCTACCCGCATCCACGCAGCCAGAGATAGTCGGCGTGGGCGAGTTGGCGCGGCAGGGCCGCCAGCCGGTCCAGTTGACCGGCGTCGTAATCGGCTGTCCCGTTGCGGATCAAACGGATGGCGCTCTACACCGGCTCGCAGTTGTCGCGGGCGAGTGGCGACTGAATCACTGGCAGACCGTCTGCGGGTGGTCGTCGACCGACACGCGGGGGTGAGGTTGCTTCGAAATTCGGCGTCGCCTCCTTCGTCGTTGTCGAGCCCAGGGATCACGCCCAACACGGCGCACGCCATTGCGGCGCGAGGCCACCCCGTGGGGCAGCCGCGGAAGAGCCCTTGAATCCGGCTGGCGTCGCGAGGGCGCGTTCCCTCATCATGGTGTGTCGTGGGACGAAAGAGCCGAGCCAAAGCGGAGCTGCGAAAAGGACTCCGCACTCCGACAGCCAAGGAAGCGCACCGGGCTGCGGCCAAGGCCAATCATCGCGGCAGCGTCGTGCAACCGACTGTCGAAGGGTATGAGGGCGTGAGCCGCCGCGGCGAAGACAAGCTGATCGAGGCACTGATCGCGCGTCATACCTCCCGCATGCTGAACATCGCCACCACACCAGATCGGTACGTCTTCGAAGTCCTTCGCCCACTCCTATCCATCGGCGTGCTCGACCGAGCGCATACGGCGCTTGGAGTGTCCTTCAAACGCTTTCCGACAGATTTTCACGGTGACGCCGCCGAGCATCTGGCCTGGGGGTTGGAGAGCACCGTGGCGGCGTGTCGACTTCTACTGGCGGGCCAAGTCGTCGGTGCGGCCGTTGTTGCACGCCAGCAGCTAGAGCGATGGACATTGCTGTTGGCGAACGTACGCGGCGTCGAGCGCGAGCACCGAGAGTCGGTTCAAGACTTCATCGCACGATGCTGGACCCCGGCTTCGATGCAAAGCGTGAGCGAAGAAGCCATCGCTACGAGCGAATCAGTGAACGCCGATCAATTCGACGACACTCCAACGACGACCGGTGAGCCCGCTGTAAACCACGAACACGTCGAACTCTCCGACGGTACTGAGATCTGTCCGACCGTCGTGTACGGCTCCCTCAGTGAGATCATCCACGGTGACAATGGCCGCGACACGACCACGTGGGAGTCGGCACAATTACTCTCGCACAACGAGATGCCCGCGGATGTGTGGTCCGCGATCGGCTCAGTATGTGATGCGCTGAGCCTGAGCATCATTCAGCTAAAGATCGCAACGGCGGTTGTCTGCGAGAACCGGGGAAACAGGGAGTTGGCCGAGCGGCTCCTCATGGCCGGAGACCGAGTCGAAGGGGCGATTCCTTGGCCCGAACGCTCGGAGACCGGCGATGGCCAACCACGATCGATGACGCGGCCGATGATGCCGGCCGTCATGCCACTGACTGTGAACGAGGGCTTGGAGGCCGAGCCCACCGACTACCTGGCGAGCCGGTCCGCGGTCTATGCCCGTGTCCTCAAGGGCCAGCTACCAGCAGGCAGGCTCTATCGGGACGACGAACTTCTCATGCTTGCATTCACAGCACATCGTCACTCGAGCGCGGTTGCCGCCCGGGCCGCGCTGGATCGAGAGATGAAGTTCTACGGCGACGACTTCAAGCCTCAGAATCTTGTGGGACGCGGGATCACCTTCGTGCTCATCGCCGAGATCGCCGCGTTGTGCTCTCGATGGAGCACCGATAATCCTGAGCTCGCTGCGGCCGCCGCCGTGGTGTCGTCATCGTTGAGGTCTGCGTACTGGCTTTGGCTGGAAGACGACGATCGCGCGATGGCGGCTTTGCGCTGCACTCTCGAACAGAGCGCCCGCATCAGGGCCTGGCGTGCCAAGCCTGCCAAAGCAACGCTGTTGGAAGCGAATTCGGCTACTACGCCGAGAGATTGGCTGGAGGCGGCGAGCTGGCGTCGGCTGGGTGCACTCAATCGTGCTCTCAGCGAGTTCGCACACGCTCACCCAGGCAGCAGATGGGACGGAGCGCGCGATCTCCTCACGGCCCTGCAAGTCGCCCCAGACGAGCGGATCGCGCCGTTCACTGCTCGCGGTTCGGCGTTAGATTTCGTAGCGACGCTCGCCGCGCGTGAGACGATCAACGTGATCGCCGACGCGCACTCACCGCTCATCGCCGCTACGATGCGAGCGGCATTGGCGCCGTCGCATCTCGAGCTGTCCCCGGACGACCATGCGTTGGATGCCATCTTCGACCACGTTTGGACCGAACGCTCACGCCCTCTAGGGCCGCCGCAGTTTGCGCAGGCGAAGAAGGTCCCCGAATCGGGCGGGGAGTCCGGCGGCTAAGACCGTGGACGCGCGTACCGCCGCTGACGTAGACCCGCTTCTCGCGTACGCCCGCTGGATGCATTTCTGCCGACGAGTCGAGCTCCCCACGCCCAAGACAAAATGCGATCGACACGCCGTAGTTCCGCGCTTATCCGGGCCGCCACACCCGTGGCATCCCGCGTCAGGCAGTTGAGGGGGACCCGTTTGGTGGTCCAGTCGCTATGCGGCTTGGGGTTGGTGGGTCGTGGTCCACTGTAGAGCGAACTCGGTCGGGGTGAGTTCGCCGTGGGCGGAGTGGGGCCTGTTGGCGTTGTAGTCGCAGCGCCAGTCTTCGATGATCACACGTGCTTCCAGCAGCGAATCGAAGCGCCACGAGTTGAGCAGCTCATCACGCAGCCGGCCGTTGAACGACTCGATCCAGGCGTTCTGCCACGGCGAGCCAGGATCGATGAAAAGCGAACCGGCGCTGTTGAATCGGCACCAATCACTCACCGCGTGGGCCACGAACTCCGGACCGTTATCGAAGCGCACGTAGTGCGGTGCCCCATGCTCGAGAACCAGGCGGTCCAGGACGGCGACTACGCCGTCGGCGTCGACACTGCGATCAACCTCGATCGCGAGGGCCTCGCGGGTGAACTCATCGATCACGTTCAACATCTTCATGGTGCGGCCATCAGCGGTGGTGTCGAATTGAAAGTCCATCGCCCAGATGACATTCGGACGAATCGGTGACATCGCGCCCACGGCGACACCGATACCGGTCAATCGCTTCTTCTTGCGGCGCTGCGGGACCCGCAGGCCCTCCTCACGC
>NZ_SRLQ01000023.1 GCF_004745805.1 Mycolicibacterium sp. CH28
TTCTTCGACCCGTCAGGCAACCGCAACGAAGTCTTCGCCGGCGGCTACCTGACCTTCCCGGACTTCCCGACGATCACCTGGACCAGCGACCAACTGGGCAAGGCGATCTTCTACATCGGCCGGGAACTCAATGACCGCTTCACCTCGGTGGTCACCTAAGCCGTGACGGGCGCCGGGCGCGATGTCGTCGGTGTGTCGACGCTGACCCTCACCGGTGCGCAACGCGTGCTGCACGCAAGCCTGGAGGTGGCAGGTGAGCTCGGGGTGGCAGTGTGCGTGGCGGTCACCGATCGCTGCGGGCAGCTGCTGGCGTTCGCCCGGATGGATGGCGCGGCGCTGCTGTCGGTGTCCATCGCCCAGGACAAGGCCTACACCGTGGCGGCGTTCGACGGGCTGGCCACCCATGACTGGTTCGACCTGATCAAGGACGAGCCTGCCTTGCTGCACGGGATCGTCAAGACCGAACGTCTGATCGTCTTCGCCGGGGGAGTTCCGGTCCGGTCCGGAGGTGTGCTGGTCGGCGCCGTCGGGGTCAGCGGTGGCAGCGCAGAGCAGGACCGCGCCGTCGCAGAGGCCGGTGCGCACGTCTTTGACCAGGACGTATCGGGCAGCGGTCCGGATAGCGGAACGGTTGTATGACCCAGGCCCCGGTGGCCGCACGATCGTGATGTGACCCACAGCCACACCATCACCGTTGAACCGCTCGGCGTCGAAGTGTCCTGCCGCGAGGACCAGTCCATCCTCGAGGCGTGCCTGCGTCAAGGCGTCAACCTGCCCCACGCCTGCACCCACGGCACCTGCGCGACCTGCAAGGTCGAGGTCCTCGATGGCGAGGTGGACCTCGGTGAGGCATCGGCGTTCGCCCTGCTCGACTCCGAGCGGGCGGAGGGCAAGGCGTTGATCTGCACGGCCCGGCCGAAGAGCGACGTCACGATCGAAGCCGATGTCGAGGAGGAAGACGGCGTGGTGTTCCACGCGGTGCGGGACTTCGGCGCGACGGTCACCAGGATCGAGGATTGCGCGAACAACATCCGGCGGGTGGAGCTTGCGCTCGACGGCAACATCGACCTCAACCCGGGCCAGTACGTTCAGGTCCAGATCCCCGGACAGGGGGTCACCCGCAGCTGGTCGGTGGCCACCCCGCCGGCGAGCACCGACGCGATCGAGTTGAACATCCGCCGCACCGCCGGCGGGCTGGCCACTGACGGCTGGGTGTTCGCCGGGCTCGCCGAGGGTGACCGGGTGGCGCTGTCCGGCCCGTACGGGCGATTCTTCTTGCGTGAGCAACGCACCGAGCCGGCCATCCTGATCGGTGGTGGTACCGGTTTGGCACCGCTGAAGGCCATGGTGCGCCACGTCCTGGAAACCGGTGCACCACAACGGTTGTATCTCTATCACGGCGCCCGTACCCGGGCCGATCTCTACGACGTCGACTATTTCACCGATCTGGAAGAACAGTCCGGTGGTCAGCTCAGCTACCGCCCGGTCCTGTCCGAGGAAGTGGTCGAGGGCATCCGGCATGGCAACGTGACCGCAGCGGTCGACGCCGACTTCGCGACCTGTGCCGGTCACGTCGCCTACCTGTGCGGACCACCACCGATGGTGGAGGCGGCGTTGAAGATGTTGATGGGTAAGCGGTTGTTCCCCCGTGACATCTATCGGGAAGATTTCTTCGACAGCTCCGACAAATCCAGCGGCGGTGTGCGTAGTCCCCTGTTGAGGACCTCGTGAATGCTCTGGTGACACCTGAGATCGGTAAGACGGTTGTCGCCAAGGGCATTTCGACGAACTACCTCGAGGCGGGGTCCGGCGCGCCGGTGGTGCTCGTCCACGGCTCCGGTCCCGGTGTGACGGCATATGCGAACTGGCGGTTGATCCTGCCGGAGCTGGCCGGCCGATTCCACTGCTACGCACCGGACATGGTCGGCTTCGGCTTCACCGAACGTCCTGAGGGCTTTCGCTACACCGTGCAGAACTGGGTCGACCAGCTGTCGGGCTTCCTTGACGCCCTCGGTCTCGACACGGTGTCGTTCGTGGGTAACAGCTTCGGCGGTGCCGTGGCGCTGCGGCTGGCGGCGACCCAACCGGAACGGGTCGAACGTTTGGTCTTGATGGGCAGCGTCGGTGTTCCGTTCCCCATCACCGAGGCGCTCGACGAGGTCTGGGGCTATCAGCCCTCGCTTGATGCGATGCGCAGAATGCTCGACCATTTTGCGTACTCCCGTGACCTGGTCACCGATGAGCTGGCGAAGGTGCGCTACGAGGCCAGCATCCGGCCCGGGTTTCAGGAGTCGTTCGCGGCGATGTTCCCCGCGCCGCGGCAGCGCTGGGTCGACGCGTTGAGCACGCCCGACGAGCAGATCGCCACGGTGGCTCAGCCGACCCTGATTGTGCACGGCCGCGACGACAAGGTGATCCCGCTGGCGACATCGTTGCGGTTACATGAGCTCATCGACGACTCGGAGCTGCATGTGTTCGGCCGGTGTGGGCACTGGACCCAGATCGAGCGGTCCGGCCCCTTTGCCGCCCTGGTCACGGAGTTTCTGAGCCGGGGCTCAAATTGGGGCACTTCGGCACTTGGCGAAGGAGAGTGACGTGGGTCATACTCTGCAGGTTTTCCACGCCAGTCACGCGACGGGAGCCTGTATGAGCGTTGCCGACACGGCACCGTCGGGACCACCAGTTCCCCGGCACCGCGACGATGCCCTCAAGTCGGTGGCTAACACCCTCGACGTGCTGGACTGCTTCCTGGCCGACGACGAACTCGGGGTCTCCGAGGTCGCGCGCAACCTGGGCGTCGCCAAGAGCAGCGCCCACCGGATGTTGTCCACGCTGGCCGGCCGCGGTTTCGTCGAACAGAATCCTGGCACCGGCCGGTACCGGTTGGGTCTGCATCTCTACGAGCTCGGTCAGTTGTCCGTCAGCCGCAGCCGGCTCCGACAGGCCGCCCTGCCGATCATGGAGGATCTGCGGCAACGTACCGGCCACACCATCCACCTCGGTGTTGCTGACGGCAGCGATGTCGTGCACCTGGAACGGCTTCAGTCACGGGAGGGGCTGGACATCTTCGACACCCTGCCGGCGCGTCGGTTCCCGACGCACTGTTCGGCGACCGGCAAGGTGCTGGCCGCCTTCGACCCCGCGGTCGCCGAGGCACGCCGCCGCGCGGCGTTCCCGCCGATCACCGCGAACTCGGTGCGCAGCGTCGAGGAGTGGGACGCCACCCTGGCGAAGATCCGCCGGGCCGGAGTCGCGGTCAACCGCGATGAAGTCGCGACCGGAGCCATGTCGGTTGCTGCACCCATCTACGACGGCACCGGTCGGGCGCGGGCAGCGCTGTCGATCGTCGGCCGGACCGAGGTGATGGATCGCTGCGAGCAGCAGTTCACTCGGCTCGTCGTCGAAGCCGCACGCCGCCTGGGCAAAATCGTGCCCTGGGGGACGTAAGCACCAGTCGCCGCCATGCTGAGCATCGAGGATTTCATCACCGACGAGTGGTATCCGGGTTTCGCCCCCTCCTTCGGGCATTCGCCCTACATCGTCGAGCCGTTTCGCAGCTTCACCGCCGCCGACAAGGACCGATTCTGGTTCCTCGACTTCCACTGGGCCCGTGGACTTACGCCGCTGGGCATGATCTGGAACGAGGACGGCTACTCATGGGGCACCCAATGGGCGGCGGAGCAAATGCCGTTGCCCCAGGGGCGTGGGATGACGCAGCGGATCGCGGGCACACACACCTACGCCGCCGTCGTCCCGGTCCGCAACAAGCGTGAGATCGCCGCGCGGGACAAACGCATGCGGGCCTACCTGCCGAGCTTTCTGGACCGATTCGACCTGATCTGGCGGCAGCGCCGCTCCGAGATTGAAATAGGTTGGCAGTCATTGCGTTCGCGGGATGTTTCGGTCCTCTCCGACGATGAGCTCGCGGCGATGCTGGTCGAGGCGAGGACGTACTACCGGCGACTCTTCGAGATCCACTTCGAGATGATGTATCCGCTGCTGGCCAACTATCTGGGCTTCCGCGGCGTGTGCCGGGAGCTGGGCTTCGACGCCGCCACGGTGGCGAAGTTTCTGCAGGGCTATGAGACGAAGATCAGCGAAACCGACCGGGCGCTTTGGCAACTGGCGGCCGAGGCTCGCTCCGGCGGGCTGGAGATGACATTCCTCACCACCGCACCCGAATCGCTACAAGCCGGGCTCGACGGAGATGGTGCCGGCCGGGCTTGGCTGACTAGGCTGGCTGCCTTCCTCGAGACATACGGCGATCGCACAGCGGGTACCGCCGACGTGGCACTGCCGAGTTGGAACGAGGATCCGATACCAGTGCTGAGCACCGTCGCGGAGTTTCTTCGCCAGGATCACCCACATGACTTCGACGCTGCCCACAGTGCCGCGGTCGAAGAACGGGAGACCGCCATTGACGAAGCGCGCGGGCGGTTGACCCGGCGCGAACAACAGGTGTTCGACGCGGGCCTGATCTCGGTGCAGCACGCCAACTTTCCGTGGTGGCAGGACGATCACAACTACTACATCGACCTGCGCGCCTCACTGCCGGTGCGGTGGGTGGCGCTGGAGTTGGCGGAGCGGCTCGGTACCGATCGCCCGGACGACACCATGTTCCTATTCTGGCCGGAACTGCTCGATCTGGCCGAGCATCAGCGCGGTTACTACGGGATGAGTAAGACGGTGCGGGCCCGCCGGGAGTATTTCGACCACTGGCATGACCGGCGCTCCGACATGCCGAAGATGCTCGGCGCCATCCCGGAAGCGATCGACGACCCGCTGCTCATCGAGATCTACGGCCTCGACCGCGGATACATGCAGGCCGTTCGGGCCGAAGCGGCCGGCGTTCGGGTGGCCACGCTGCACGGCATCCCCGCCGCGCGCGGCATCGCGCGCGGCCGGGCACGGGTGATCCGGGAGGCCGGAGACCTGGACAAGATCTCCGCAGGCGACATATTGGTCTGTGAATCGACCTCGGCCAGTTGGACTCCCGCGTTCAGCTGGATCGCGGGGTGCGTATGTGACAGCGGCGGCACGCTGTCCCACGCCGCGATCGTCGGCCGGGAGTACGGGGTGCCCACGGTGACCGCCTGCGGGGTGGCCACCTCCAGCATCCGAGACGGTGACGATGTACAGGTGGACGGCGTCTCCGGCACCGTCACGATCCTGAAGGGAATGCCATGAGCACTGTGGTCGACCTGGCGCAGGCGAGCATGGGCAACGCCGGTCCCAAGATGGCTCGGCTTGGCGAACTCATCCGGCACGGCATCGACGTCCCGGCGGGTTTCGTGGTGCCGTCCACGGCCTACCAGCGCGGTGCCGACGGTCTGGAAGGACCGCTCGGCGACGAGATAGCCCAGGCGTACCGGCGGTTGTGCGGTGGGTCCGACAAGCCGGTCGTGGTGCGCAGTTCGGCGATCGACGAGGACGGCGTCAAGGCCAGCTTCGCTGGAATCTACGACAGTTATCTCGGCGTGCTTGGCGCCGACCGGGTTGTCGAGGCGGTCCGGGCCTGTTGGGCCGGCCTGCACAGTGAACGCGCGGTCGCCTACCGGGAACGTCTCGGCGCCGGCGAGCCCGCCGTGTCGATGGCCGTCGGGGTGATGCTCATGGTGGCTGCCCGATCTTCGGGTGTCGCCTTCACCGTTGATCCGGTCACCGGCCGGGGAGATCGGCTTGTCATCGAAGCGAGTTGGGGTTTCGGTGAGCCGGTGGTGCAGGGAGTGGTCACCCCGGACCGCATCGAGGTCGCCGAGGACGGCCGGGTGCTCCGCAACGAGGCCGGCGACAAGCGGATCGCCCTGGTTTACGGGAAGAACGGGATGGAGCACGTCCAGCTGCCTGCCGGGCGTGCTCGTACCCCGGCGTTGACCAACGACGAGGCAGCCCGGCTCAGCGAGCGGGTCCGGGCCGTCGCGGCGCTGGCCGACCAGCCGGTCGATTGCGAATGGGTGATCGACGATGCCGGCACGGTGTGGATTGTGCAGTGGCGCGCCGTGACGGCCCTGCCTGCCGCGGACGCGCCGCTGTGGGATCCCGCCGAGTACGCGGCCCGCTACGCTTTTCGATCTGCGTGAGCCGCCGGAGCGCGAGGCGTTCCGCAACTCGGAACGCCCAGCCGCTCAACCGTGCCTGCTGCCTAGAGTCCCTGGAGTGCATCATTCCGGAACCGGGCTCATCCCCGGCGCAACCGAGGCCGTCGACCAGTCGATTCGCGCCCTGTTGGAGGCCTACCGCACCCGCCGGCCTATCGCCCCGCTGGTGGCGACGTATCCCGGGCTCACCATCGACGACGCCTACCAGATCCAGCTGGCCCAGGTCGACGCGTGGCTAGTCGACGGTCGCCGGGTGCTGGGCCGCAAGGTCGGCCTGACCAGCCCGGCTATGCAGGCTCAGATGAAGGTGTCGCAACCCGACTTCGGACACCTGATAGACGACATGTTCTTCGCCGAGCATGTCCCGGTACCCGCTGAGCGCTTCCTGCAACCGCGCGCCGAACCGGAGGTGGCCTTCGTGCTCGGCCGCGACCTGGTCGGGCCGGGTGTCACCGTCGCCGCGGCCGCGGCAGCGGTCGACTTCGTCCTGCCGGCGCTGGAGATCATCGATTCGCGCATCGCCGACTGGCAGATCGGCATCGTCGACACCATCGCCGACAATGCGTCCAGCGGGGGGGTGGTGCTGGGTAGCACGGCGCGCCGCATCGGCGAGGTGGACCTGCGGTTGGGTGGCTGCGTGCTGCACCGCAACGGCGAGATCGCCGGCACGGGCGCCGGCGGCGCCGTGCTTGGTTCACCGCTGAATTCCCTGGCGTGGCTTGCCAATACCCTTGGCGCGCGAGGGGAGGAGCTACGGGCCGGTCAGGTGATCCTGCCCGGTTCCATCACCGCGTCGATCCCGTTCGAACCCGGTGACGTCATCACCGCGACCATGGCGGGGCTGGGTTCAGTCACCGCCGTCATCGCCGCAGAGCTGGAGCAACCATGACAACCTGGTCGGTCGACCGTGCGGCCACTGAACTTCTGGCGGCCGAGGATGGCAGGTTCGATCGTGAGCCGATCACCGACGAGTGGCCCGAGCTCGACGTCAGCACCGCCTACGCCGTGCAGGATGAGACCCTGCGCCGCCGCACGGCGCGCGGCGAGCACCTCATCGGGGTGAAACTCGGCCTGACGAGCCGGGCCAAGCAGCGCCGAATGAACGTGTCCTCGCCGCTGGTGGCCTGGTTGACCGATGCGATGATCCTGCCTGCGGGAGAGCCGGTTCCGCAGGGCATGCTGATCCACCCTCGAGTGGAACCCGAGATCGTGTTCGTGATGAAACAGCGCCTGGCAGGTCCCGGCGTGACGGCGGCACAAGCGTTGGCCGCAGTCGAGGCGGTGTACGCCGGTGCGGAGGTGATCGACTCGAGGTACCGGAATTTTCGGTTCACCCTCACCGACGTGATCGCCGACAACGCCTCCTCGGGGGCATTCATCCTGGGGCCGGTTGCCCGCGATCCGTACGACATCGACCTGGCGTTGGAAGCCGTCCTGGTGGAGGTCGACGGCAAGGTGGCCGACTCGGCGACCGGCGCCGCCGTGCAGAACCACCCGGCCGAGGCGCTTGCGTTGGCCGCCAACGATCTCGGCCGGCGGGGCAAGGCCATTGAGCCGGGCCAGATCGTCCTCACCGGTGGCATGACCGATGCCGTGCCGGCCGGTCGCGGAAGTCGCACGGCGTTCCACTTCACCACATTGGGTTCGATCTTCATCTCCGGAGGACAGTGATGCCGCTCGTGCAGGTGACCTTGGCCGAGGGGCGTAGCCCCGAACAGCTTCGGACATTGATCAGCAAGATCACCGCGGCAGTGGTGGAAGCGGTCGACGCGCCGCAGCAGAACGTCCGCGTCGTGCTCTACGAGGTGCCCAAAACACATTGGGGGGCAGGCGATGTGACGTTGCAGGAACGTGCGAATGGGGAAAATTCATGACGGATCTGGCGTTCTTCGGCCACGTGATCGACGGCGTCGAAACGTCGCCGGATGTCGGTGAGCACTTCGAGTCGATCGATCCCTGGACCCGTAAACCCTGGGCGCACATCGCGCTCGGCGGCAAGACGGAGGCGGACGCCGCGGTGGCCGCGGCCCGCCGCGCGTTCGACGAGGGGCCCTGGCCTCGCATGGGTTTCACCGAGCGGGGGCGGCTGCTGAACCGGCTGGCCGACCTGCTCGAGGAGCACACCGACGAACTGGCGCTCGCCGACTCGCGTGACATGGGCAAGCCGGTTACCCAGGCTCGCCACGATGTGGCGCGTTCGGCGCAGAACTTCCGGTTCTTCGCCGACCACGCGCGGCTGTCCACCGGGGAGACCTTGCCGATGGATTCCGGTCATCACAGCTACACCCGTTTCGAGCCGGCGGGCGTGGTGTCGGCCATCGCGCCGTGGAACTTCCCGCTCATGCTGGAGACCTGGAAGATCGCGCCGGCGCTCGCCTGGGGTAACACCGTCGTTCTCAAGCCGGCCGAGGACACCCCGGCGTCGGCGACGATCATGGCCCGGCTCGCCCTGGAGGCCGGGTTGCCGCCCGGCGTGCTCAACGTCGTACACGGCTTCGGGCCGGACTCGGCCGGCCAGGCGCTCACCGAGAATCCGGACGTCAATCGGATCACCTTCACCGGCGAGTCGGGCACGGGACGAATCATCGCCAAAGCTGCCGCCGCCAACCTGATCCCGATCAGCCTGGAGCTCGGCGGCAAGGGCGCCAACATCGTCTTCGCCGACGCCGACATCGACAACGCCATCTCGTGGTCGATCCAGGCGATCTTCCGCAATGCGGGCCAGGTCTGCCTCGCCGGCAGCCGGCTGTTCGTGCACCGCGACATCTACGACGAATTCGTCGCGCGCTATGTCGAGGCCGCCGAGAAGATGGTGATCGGTGATCCCGCCGAGGACGGCACCGAGTTCGGTCCGCTGGCCTCCGAAGAGCACTACACCAAGGTGTGCCGCTACCTCGACATGGTCGAGAGTGAGGGCGGCACGATTCGCACCGGTGGCCGGGGTGACGGCTGGGTGGTCAAGCCCACCGTGGTCACCGGCCTCACCGACACCTCGCGACTGGTGTGCGAAGAGATCTTCGGACCGGTCGTCGCCGTCCTGCCGTTCGACACCGAACGGGAGGCCGTCGCCCGCGCCAACAGCACCCGCTACGGGCTGAACGCGATGATCTTCACCGAGAACCTCAACCGGGCACATCGGGTGGCAGCCCAGCTGACCGCCGGAACGGTCTGGGTGAACTGCTTTTTCATTCGCGATCTGCGTGCACCGTTCGGCGGTGTCGGGGATTCCGGCATCGGCCGCGAGGGCGGCAACTTCAGTCGGGAGTTCTTCACCGAGCCCAAGGCGGTCGTCATGCAGATCGACACCGAGGCCGACTAGGGCGCGCCTGACGCATTGTTCCTAGGGCGGCTCTAGCGCTACACGCTGACCGTCGTCAGTGATCCTGCTGCGCGACAAGCCCGCCGTCGTCGGCATCGGCTGGTGCGGAAGAGATCACGCTGTCACAACCGTGGTTCAACACGCTGTGGTGGCGGCCCCAGACGAAGACTGTGCCCCAGTAGCGGCCTGAGGTGACCGTGTCGAGGATGTTGGGCAGGCCGGCTTTCTGGCCCGCGAAATCCCGCCAGGGCTGCGCGCCGAGTGCGGCCACAGTGACCACCACGTAGACCGTTGTGACGATCACCAGCGCGGCCATGATCGCCCGGGGCATGGCCTTCTGCGGATTCTTGACTTCGTCACCGGCCGCTGCGGTCTCCCAGGTCCGGTATCGATCAGCCGAAGCTGTCGTAGCGGATCCGGTCGAGCTGGACGCCGGCACCCTTGAGCAGGTCGGTGACGGCATTGGTCATCACCGGCGGGCCGGCCACGTAGAAGTCCGCTGCAGCCAGCCCGGCCAGCATCGGTTCGAGGGCATGAGTGACCAGACCCTGTACGCCCGGCCAGCCGGCGTGGGCGTTGCTCAGCGCGCCGACGAGCTCGGCGTCGGGTAGCTCGGTGACCAGTTCGGCGAGATCCTGCCAACACACCAGCTCATCGATGATGTTGGCGCCGTAGACCACCCGAACCGGCCTGCTGGCCCGGTCAGCGGCGAGCCTGCGCAGCATGCTCAGGATCGGTGCGATCCCGGTTCCGCCCGCCACCAGGCAGACTGGGCTGTCTGATTCGCGTATCCACATGTCGCCGTAAGGCATTTCGAGGTGGACCGGCTGTCCGGGTGTCAGTGCCGACACCGCCTCACTGCCGCGGCGTCCGGTATAGCGCTTCATGACGAACTCGACCTGGGGGGTACCCGGACGGTTCGACATGGAGTAGCACCGCCGCATTCCGTCGCCGAGGTCGATGACCGCGTGCTGGCCCTCGTGGAAGGTCACCGGGTGATCGAGGGTGAAGACCAGGCGGAAGATAGCTGGCCCGATCTCGTCGCGCTCGGAGAGCACCGCCGGACAGCGTTGCGTTGCCAACCCGGCGCGGGGGTCGGTCTCGACCCAGGTCGGCTTCACCACCAGGTCCGACTTTGCGGTGCTCTGGCAGGCCAGGATGCGGGATCGCCGGGCGTCGCGAGGACTGATCGAAGGAGCCTCGGGGAACAGCGTCTCCACGTCGCCCTCGACAAGGGTCATCTTGCAGGTGCCGCAACTGCCCCAGCCGCATTCGAAGGGAACCCACACGCCGGCGCGCAGTGCGGCGTTCAGGATGCGCTCACCCTCGATGACCTCGAAACATGTGTCGGTGCCTGCGACGGCGACGCGGTGCACAACATCGTCTGCCATCCGGAAACTGTGGCAAGACACGGCCCTGCGCCACGGTATCGTTCCGCTTGCCGGAACGGCCGGCCTCGGCCTGACTGAGTGTCCTGACTGAGTGGCGAACTAGACCGGGATGAACTCGACGTCGGAGAGCACCACGGCGTCATCGCGCGACGGAACGGTGACGGCACCGACGAAGCGGCCGTCCTCTTTCCAGATGCTGGCCTTGATGGTCTCGCCCGGGAACACCACACCGGCGAAGCGCGCGCCGTAGGTCTTCACCTGGGTCGCGTCGCCGTCCGCGAGGGTGTCGACCAGCGCCTTACAGGTCATGCCGTAGGTGCACAGCCCGTGCAGGATGGGCCTGGGAAAGCCGGCGGCGGCGGCGAATTCGGGATCGGAATGCAGCGGATTGCGGTCACCGCAGAGCCGGTACAGCAGGGCTTGTTGCGGTAGCACCGGAACGAAGATTTCGTAGTCGGGGGCGCGATCGGGGGCTGCGCCCGAGCTCGACGGGCCCCGTTCGCCGCCGAACCCGCCCTCGCCGCGGGCGAAGATCGATCGCTTGGTGGTCCACAACACCGTGCCGTCCGGATCGGTGACGGTGGATTCGCTGACGATGACGGCAGCCTTGCCCTTGTCCCAGATCTCGGTGAACCGCTGAACCGACCGCGCGGTGCCGCTGGGCGGCAGGGGAGCCGGTACCGTCACCGCCTCGCTGGCGTGTAGCACCTTGCTCAGTTCGATCTCGATGCCGGGGAACTTCACCTCGGGTGGTTCGGTCATGTGAAAGCTAGCCGCCACGCTGCCGAAAGTCGGCAGTACCTGCGGGGTGCCGTCGACCAGGTAGCGCAACTCCTTGGGATCCATCGGGTCGGAGCCCGCGCCGAGCCCCAGGTGATAGAGCTGCACATCGCTGCTGGTCCAAGAGAACTCGACGGGTTCGAGCTCGGCGCCTAGCGCAACAGAGAGATCGATCGGCATGTCAGCCCTTCCCTGTGTTCGATGTCGTGGGCTTAGCGGCTCCGGCGATGTGCAATGCCGAAAGGTATCCGAAAGCCATGGCGGGGCCGATGGTTCCGCCGGGGCCTGGATAGGTATGGCCCATCATGGTCGCGCTGACGTTACCGGCCGCGTAGAGACCTTCGATCACCGAATCGTCGTCGCGGAGGGCTCGCCCGTGCACGTCGGTGCGGATACCGCCCTTGGTGCCCAGATCGCCCGGCACCATCTTGGCGGCGTAGAACGGTCCGTTCTTGATCTCGCCGAGGTTGGGGTTGGGCTTGTTGGTGGGATCCCCGTAGTACTTGTCGTACGCGCTCTCGCCACGATGGAAGTCCGCGTCCACGCCGGAGCGGGCGAACCCGTTGAACCGTTCGACCGTCGCCAGGAAGGTATCGGCCGGGAGAGCGGTCAGCTTGGCCAGGTCCGCCAGGGTGTCCGCCTTGATGATCGCGCCGGACTCCATCCACTTCTTCGGAATCCGTTGCCCCGGCTGCAAGCCGGCGAAGATGTACCGGTCGCGGTACTGCTGGTCGAAGACCAGCCAGGCCGGCACGTTCTCGCCGGGCCCTGCCCCCTGACCGTACTGGCCGCCGTACATGTGGTGGCAGGCCTCAACGTAGGGCATTGATTCGTTCATGAATCGCTTGCCGGCCATGTTGACGATGATGGACCCCGGCGAGTTGCGTTCGGACAGGGCGAACCACGGCGCACCGACCAGTGGGACGGTCGGTCCCCACCAGGCGTCCTCCATCAAATCTAGAGCTGCACCGAGCTTTTCGGCGGCCACGATGCCGTCACCGGTGTTGGCCGCCGCCCCGACCGTCCACTCGGCGGTGATTGGTGCTCGCTGGTATTTGACTCGCATCTGCTCGTTGCGCTCGAATCCGCCGCTGCCGAGGATCACCCCTCGGCGGGCCCGAATCAGTTGCGGATCAGCTGATTCGGAATCCCGGGCTTCCTTCACATAGATCCCGCGCACGACTCCGTCCTCGACGTAGAGGTCGGTCATCGCGGTATTGAGCAGTACCGGCACACCGGCCTGTTGGAGCCCGATGCGCAGCGGTGCGATCAGGGCGCGGCCCATGCCCACCAGGTTCTTACCGCGCGCATTGGCCCACACGGTGCGGGCGCCGACCTTCAGGCTGCGCAGCACACCCCGCGGGTGGCGCTTGAGCTGATTCAGCCGCATGTAATCCTGCTGCATCACAACGACATTGAGCGGCACCTTGCCGTACGCCGGCTCCAGGAACTTCTCGTCGGGTCCGAGTTTCTTGGCATCGAACGGCTTTGGTTCGATCGAGCGCCCGCCGGGGCGACCTCCCGGGGTCTCGGGATAGTAGTCGGAGTACCCCGGGACCCAGCACAGCTTGAGCGGTGTGTGCTTGAGGACGAACGAGAGCATCTCCGGCCCGCGCTCGAGGTAGGTGTCGATGCGCTCCGGCTCGACCGCATCACCGATGATCGTGTGCAGGTAGGTGCGTGCGGCTTGGATGGTGTCGGTGACACCGTCGCGCTTGAGGATCTCGTTGTTCGGGATCCACACGCCGCCACCTGACCGGGCCGTCGAACCGCCGAAGTGCGCTGCCTTCTCGACGACGACCGCCGATAGTCCCTGGTGGGCGGCGGTGAGTGCGGCGACCATACCGGCGGCGCCGCTACCGACGACGACGACGTCGAACTCCTGAGGTGTCATACTAGAACACGTTATAGAATTGCCCCGTCCTGGCGCTACTGACCCCGCCTTTCCGGTCAGCGGAACGCTCGGCCCGGGAGGGTTGGGACAGCTCTAGAATTGCCTGCACCGGGCGCCGTTCGTCCCGGTCACACCGACGAAGGGGGCTCCCGGGAATGCTGAGCGTTGCCACGCGTGAAGAGCTGGCCGCCGAGCTGGCTGACGCCGAGCGCCGCCGGGTTCCGATGACTCCGCTGACGTCCAATCACCCCGGCATCGACGTGGTGGACGCCTACGAGATCCAGCTCATCAACATCCGCCAGCGGGTCGCCGAGGGAGCCCGTGTGGTCGGCCACAAGGTCGGCCTCTCATCGGAGGCGATGCAGAAGATGATGGGCGTCGACGAGCCTGACTATGGCCATCTGCTCGCCGACATGGAGGTTTTCGAAAACAAGCCGGTGCCGGCCGGTCGCTACCTGTTCCCGCGGGTCGAGGTCGAGGTCGGGTTCATCCTCGCCGATGACCTGCCCGGTGCCGGCTGCACCGAAGACGACGTGCTGGCCGCCACCGCTGCATTCGCGCCGTCGATCGAGTTGATCGATACCCGGATCAAGGACTGGAAGATCGGACTGTGCGACACCATCGCCGACAACGCCTCGTCGGCCGGTTACGTGCTGGGCAAGGAGCGGGTATCGCCCAAGGACGTGGATATCAAGGGCATCGACGCAGTACTGACCCGCAACGGCGAAGTGGTCGCCGAGGGGCGCAGTGACGCCGTGCTGGGCAATCCGGTCACCGCGGTGGCCTGGCTGGCCCGCAAGGTGGACAGCTTCGGTGTGCGCCTGAAGGCCGGAGACATTGTGCTGCCGGGGTCGTGCACCAGGGCTATCGACGCGCGTCCCGGTGATCAGTTCGTCGCAGATTTCGCTGGGCTGGGTTCAGTCCGGCTGTCATTCGAATAAGAGAGGCTTCGCATGGCCCAGAAGAGTTCGGTTGCCATTGTCGGGTCGGGCAATATCAGCACCGATCTGCTGTACAAATTGTTGCGCTCGGAGTGGCTCGAGCCGCGCTGGATGATCGGCATCGATCCGGCGAGTGAAGGCCTGGCCAGGGCCCGCAAGCTGGGACTCGAGACCAGCCATGAGGGCGTCGACTGGCTGCTGGCGCAGTCGGAGAAGCCGGATCTGGTCTTCGAAGCCACCAGCGCCTACGTGCACAAGGCCGCCGCGCCGCGCTACGCCGAGGCCGGTATCCGGGCCATCGACCTGACTCCGGCGGCCGTCGGCCCCGGTGTCATCCCACCGGCCAACCTGCGCGCGCATCTGGATGCGCCGAACGTCAACATGGTCACCTGCGGTGGCCAGGCCACCATCCCGATGGTCTACGCCGTCAGCCGCGTCGTCGACGTGCCGTATGCGGAGATCGTGGCGTCGGTGTCGTCGGCATCGGCTGGTCCGGGCACCCGGGCCAACATCGACGAGTTCACCAAGACGACCAGCGCGGGTGTCCAGGTCATCGGTGGTGCCAAGCGTGGCAAGGCGATCATCATCCTGAACCCGGCCGATCCGCCGATGATCATGCGGGACACCATCTTCTGCGCTATTCCCGAGGACGCCGACCGGGACGCCATCACCGCGTCCATCAAGGAAGTGGTGGCCGAGGTGCAGACCTACGTGCCGGGATACCGGTTGCTCAACGAACCACAGTTCGATGAGCCTTCGGTGGTCAACGGCGGCAACTTCGTCGTGACCACATTCGTCGAAGTGGAGGGTGCGGGTGACTACCTGCCGCCCTACGCAGGCAATCTCGACATCATGACCGCGGCGGCCACCAAGGTCGGCGAGGAAATCGCGAAGGAACGTGCTTCGGTCTCGGGAGGTGCGCAAGCATGAGTGCAGAAGTCTGGTTCGACGCGAGCTGGGACGTCCGGATGACGGACACCTCGCTGCGCGACGGTAGCCACCACAAGCGCCATCAGTTCACTCTCACCGAGGTCGGCGCGATCGTCGCCGCACTGGACGCCGCGGGTGTGCCGGTCATCGAGGTGACGCACGGCGACGGCCTGGGCGGCTCGAGCTTCAACTACGGGTTCTCCAAGACTCCCGAGCAGGAGCTGATCAAGCTCGCGGCCGAGACGGCGAAGGAAGCCAAGATCGCCTTCCTCATGCTGCCCGGTGTGGGCACCAAGGAAGACATCAAGGAGGCGCAGAACAACGGCGGCTCGATCTGCCGGATCGCCACCCACTGCACCGAGGCCGACGTCTCGATCCAGCACTTCGGGCTGGCTCGCGAGCTGGGCCTGGAGACCGTCGGGTTCCTGATGATGAGCCACACCATCTCGCCGGAGAAGCTGGCCGCGCAGGCCCGCATCATGGCCGACGCCGGCTGCCAGTGCGTCTACGTCGTCGACTCCGCCGGTGCGCTAGTGCTCGAGGGCGTGGCCGACCGGGTGGCCGCGCTGGTCGCCGAATTGGGCGAGGACGCCCAAGTCGGTTTTCATGGGCACGAGAATCTCGGCCTCGGCGTGGCCAACTCGGTCGAAGCGGTCCGCGCGGGTGCCAAGCAGATCGATGGGTCTTGCCGCAGGTTCGGCGCCGGGGCCGGTAACGCTCCCGTCGAGGCGCTGGTCGGAGTGTTCGACAAGATCGGCGTCAAGACCGGTATCGACTTCTTCGACATCGCCGACGCCGCCGAAGAGGTCGTCGCGCCCGCCATGCCGGCAGAGTGCCTGCTGGACCGCAATGCGCTGATCATGGGCTACGCCGGGGTGTACTCGAGCTTCCTCAAGCACGCGGTTCGCCAGGGCGAACGCTACGGCGTGCCGGCCCATGAGCTGTTGCTCCGCGTCGGCCAGCGCAAGCTCATCGGCGGCCAGGAGGACCAGCTGATCGACATCGCGCTGGAGATCCAGCGCGAGCAAGCCGCCGCGGCCAAGGGCTAGTCGGCAGCGCTGTCGGGCCCGCAGGGCACGATGGTGCCCATGACCCAGCCGGCGGCCACCCGCGAGCACGCCCAGGCCATCCTCGAACAGTTGGCCGGGCCGGCCGCGGTTCTGCGTGATGACCAGTGGACGGCCATCGAAGCGCTGGTGGTGCAGCGTCGGCAGGCGCTGGTCGTGCAGCGCACCGGGTGGGGCAAGTCGGCGGTGTACTTCATCGCCGCCAAGCTGCTGCGCGAGCGGGGCCACGGTGCGACGGTCATCGTGTCGCCGCTGCTGGCGCTGATGCGCAACCAGGTCGCCGCCGCCCAACGGGCGGGCGTTCGCGCGGCCACCATCAACTCCGGCAATGTCACCGAATGGGACGAGATTCACCAGCGGGTCAACAACGGTGACCTCGACGTCTTGCTGGTCAGTCCGGAGCGGCTGAACAACCCGGATTTTCGCGACACCGTATTGCCGGCGCTGGCCGCCGATGCCGGACTGGTGGTGGTCGACGAGGCGCACTGCGTCTCGGACTGGGGACACGACTTTCGGCCCGACTATCGGCGGATCCGAACGTTGATCGCCGAACTCGGGTCGGACGTCCCGGTTCTGGCGACCACCGCCACCGCCAACGATCGAGTGGTCAACGATGTCGCGGCTCAGCTGGGCGTCGGCCGTGCCGACAATGTGCCCGGTGGCGGCCGGGACACGCTGGTGCTGCGCGGCGGGCTCGACCGCGAGTCGCTGCGGTTGTCGGTGGTTGCGGCCGGCGGTGGTGCACAGCGCACAGCCTGGTTGGCCGAGCACCTGGATTCGCTGCCGGGTTCCGGGATCGTCTACACGCTGACCGTCGCCCAGGCGCACGATGTCGCTGCGCTGCTGCGTGAGCGTGGGCATGAGGTGGCCGCGTACACCGGATCGACGGAAACCGCTGAGCGCGAACAGCTCGAGGCGGATCTGCTGGGCAACCGAGTGAAGGCGCTGATCGCGACCTCGGCGTTGGGGATGGGATTCGACAAACCGGATCTCGGTTTCGTCGTGCATCTCGGTGCGCCTTCGTCACCGATTGCGTACTACCAGCAGGTCGGACGTGCGGGCCGCTCGACGGACAGCGCCGAGGTGGTGTTGTTGCCCGGTCGTGAGGATCAGGACGTCTGGCGGTATTTTGCGTCGGTGGCGTTTCCTTCGGAAGCGATGGTGCGCAACGTAATTCGTGAACTCAACCCCGACCGTCCACAGTCGACGCCCGCGTTGGAGCCGCTGGTGGATCTGGGCCGGACCCGGCTGGAGATGGTGCTGAAGGTGCTCGACGTCGACGGTGCGGTGCGGCGGGTCAAGGGTGGCTGGCTGGCCACCGGCGAACCATGGGATTACGACGAGGCCCGCTACCGTCAACTCGACGAGGCTCGCCGCCGCGAGCAGCAGGCGATGCTCGACTACCAGAGCACCGACGAGTGCCGAATGACGTTTCTACGCAGGCAACTCGACGACCCCGATCTCGAGGACGGCGAGCGGTGCGGTCGCTGCGACAACTGCGCCGGTACCCATTTCAGTTCCGCGGTGGACGAGGGCGCGACGGCACTGACGCAGGAGCGGTTGATGCGACCCGGAGTGGAGATCACCCCACGCAAGCAGTGGCCGTCGGGGTTGGCGAAGCTGGGCCTCAGTCTCAGCGGTCGCATCGGCGACGGTCCCGCGCCGGGCCGGGCAATCGGGCGACTGACCGATCTGGGTTGGGGGCCGCGGCTGCGACGCTTGATGGACGAGCCCGATGCGGAGGTGCCGCCGGACGTGGTACAGGCGGCGGTCAAGGTGCTGGCCGCCTGGGACTGGGCGACCCGACCGACTGCTGTGCTGGCCCTGGACTCGCAGACCCATCCGATCCTGATCGGGTCGCTGGCGCGTGAACTGGCGCGGCTGGGCAGACTCGCCGACCTCGGTGTGTTGCGGTACGCCGTCGGGCACCGACCGGTCAGCGCGGCCAACTCCGCCTACCGGGTCGCCGCCCTCGATGGTTCGTGGTCGGCGCCGGACCCGTCGGCCATTGCTGCCGCCGGTGGACCGGTGCTGCTCGTCGACGACTTCACCGATACCGGATGGACCCTGACGATGGCAGCACGGGTGGTCAGGGAGGCCGGCGCACCTGCCGTACTGCCGCTGGCGCTGGCTGCCACCAGCTGAGCGTGGGTAACACCGACTGCACGGTGCACGACGTTTCTTTCGGTGGCTGTGCAGCTGTTGCACCGAGCCGCTGAAGGGAGAACATCATGCTCGTCCGTCGTGCCGTGTTGGGAATGCTGGCCGCGGGTGCGGCCTGTGCGGCCGTGTCGATTCCGTCCGCCGCTGCCGACCCTGCGCCCGTGCCTGCCCCTGCGTCGGCCACCGACTGCACGGCTGCCGGCCTGTCGTCCACGATCAGCTCGGTCACCAAGAACTTGTCGGACTACTTCGCCGTGCACCCCGACGCCAACCAGGCCCTGATCGACGCCACCCGGCAGTCGGCGTTCGGGGCGATCGGCGCGTTCAACTCGTACTTCACCGAGCACCCGGACGAGGCCAACGACATCCGGGCCCTCAAGGCGCCGCTGGTCGACTTCCAGGACCGGTGTGGCATGCAGGTGGAGCCGGCCGAGGCGCTCGTCGTCATCGGCGAGTTGTAGTCACCACTGGGGTTTGGTGCCGCCGAGTTGCGCGGTGAGCGCGTCGGCGGCGCCGACCAAACCCCGGGCATGCCTGGCGATCTCGGAGTCGGTGAGCGCTCGGCCGATCTGAAGCGACACCGTCATTGCCTGCCGGTGATAGTGGTCGTAAACGGGTGCGGAGATGACGCTGACGTCGTGGCGATGGCGTGGGCTCGACGCGTCCGCCTCGCTGCGCAGGTACACCCGCTCGCCGATGTCGGAGATGAGTTCGCCCAGCAGGGCCCGCAGTTCGTCGGGCAGGTTGCTGGACATGCCGGCCATGAGTGCATAGAGCCGTCGGCCGGCCGGGGTGAGTCGCTCGACGAGATATCCGCTGGTCCGGCATTCGGCGACGACGCGGTCCAGTCGCTCGGTGTCGGTGCGCAGCGGGATGGTCGGGTTCTTGGCCAGCCAGCCGCGCAGTGCCGCGTCGTCCCACAGCACGAACATCAGGCCCACCGGCGGGGCGAAGGGGTAGCTCTGCCCGACCCGCACTCCCACGTCGGATCCGGGTGGACCGACCAGTTCCAGCAGTGTGATCCGGTCGTCGACGACGGCCGCCAGCGCGGCCGTGGTCGCATAATTGCTCGACAGTCTGGCCAGCTCCGTGCGGGCGGCCGGGTTGACCCGCAGTGATTCCTGGGCGATGTGGCCGAGCGTGATCAGGCTTGGCCCGAGCCGGTAGGTCTTGGTGCCGGGGTCGCGGACCAGGTAGCCGGACTCGGTGAGCGTCGTGACGATGCCGAGGCAGGTGGGCTTGGCCAGGTCGAGTCGGCGGGCCAGCTCCGACAGGCCGAAACGCTCGTGCGGATGTTTGGCGAGGAAGTCCAGAATCGTCAGCACACGCTGCGTGGGTGGTGACGACCGGCCCGAGATGTGTCCGTCCGGCATTGCAAAATCCTACCTCTGCGGTCCAGATATGGAACGAAACGCTGGTTGACTGATATTAGAACAGGTTCTAGTCTCAGTCCGAGAACGTACCGACGTGGTCCAATAATGAAACGCGAGGCGGTCGATGTATACGCAACCACTAGTGGACGCCATTGCCGAGTCCGAGCGGCTGGTCAAGGAAGCGTCGTTCATCGAAAGCGAAGCGGACCTGCTGGAGGGGCTGCAGTATCTGGCCGGCTGTGTCGCGGCGTGCACCCACGTGGCCTTCGACTATGACCGCGATCATCCGTTTCTGCACTCGGGTACCGGGCCGTTCACGAAGATGGGTCTGGACAACCCCGACACCATGTATTTCGGCACCCGGGTGGCGGCCGGCCACGAGTACGTCGTCACTGGCCGGCGGGGGACCACCACCGACGTCAGCTTCCAGCTGCTGGGCGGCGAGTACACCGACGCAGTGGTACCCGATAGCGAGACCGCATTCGACGACCGCAAGCTCGACATCGCCGCCGACGGCACCTTCGAGTGGCACTTCACCCCGGACACCAACGCGCAGCTGGTCATCCGCGAGGTCTACAACGACTGGTCTGCCCAGCGCGGCAGCTTTGCCATTGCGCGCACCGACACGGCCGGGACCGCACCGCCGCCGCTGACCAAAGAGCTGATCGAAAAACGCTGGGCCACAGCCGGTAAGCAGCTGGTACAGCGGGTCAAGACCTGGTTGCAGTTCCCGAAGTGGTTCTATGACAACCTGCCGGTCAACACGCTGACGGCCCCGCGGCTCACTCCGGGCGGACTGGCCACCCAGTACTCGTCGGTGGGCCATTACGACCTCGGGCCCGATCAGGCGATCGTCATCACCCTGCCGGTCACCGACGCCCCTTATCTCGGTTTCCAACTCGGTAGTCTCTGGTACATCTCGCTGGACTACATCAATCACCAGACCTCGTTGAACGGGACTCAGGCTCAGGCTGATCCGGACGGCAAGATCCGGATCGTGGTGTCCGACCGGAATCCCGGGGTGACCAACTGGGTGGAGACGCTCGGGCATAGCAAGGGCTACCTGCAGTTCCGCTGGCAGCGCGTCTCGCGCGAGTTGACCGAGGCCGACGGCCCCACCCTGGAGGTGGTCGACGTGGGCTCGGTGCCGGGAAAGCTGCCCTACTACGAGGACAACAAGATTTCTGACGTCGACTGGCGGGCACGAATTGCGCTGCGTCAGAGGCTAATTGGCAACAGGATGGTGGGATAGCATGGCCGGCTTGCTCGACAACAAGGTCGTCGTGATCAGCGGTGTTGGTCCGGCGCTGGGAACCACGCTGGCGCGCCGATGCGCCGAGGCCGGCGCCGACGTGGTGCTGGCGGCGCGCACCGTCGGGCGCCTCGACGACGTGGCCAAGCAGGTCACCGACCTGGGTCGGCGCGCATTGTCGGTCGGTACCGACATCACTGACGATGCGCAGGTGGACAATCTGGTCACGCAGACCCTGGACACCTACGGCAAGGTCGACGTGCTGGTCAACAACGCGTTCAAGGTGCCGTCGATGAAGCCGTTCGGTCAGACGTCGTTCGACCACATCCGCGAGACGCTCGAACTCACTGTGCTGGGAGCGTTGCGGCTGATCCAGGGCTTCACCCCCGCACTCGCCGAGGCCAAGGGCTCGGTGGTCAACGTGAACTCGATGGTGGTTCGGCATTCCGACCCCAAGCAGGGCGCCTACAAGATGGCCAAGTCGGCGCTGCTCGCGATGTCGCAGTCGCTGGCCACCGAACTCGGACAGCAGGGCATTCGGGTTAATTCTGTTCTTCCCGGCTACATTTGGGGTGGCACGCTGCAGGGCTACTTCGAGCATCAGGCGAGCAAGTACGGGACCACCGTGGACGAGATCTACAAGGCAGCCGCGGTCAACAGCGACCTCAAGCGGCTGCCCACCGAGGACGAGGTCGCCTCGGCGATCCTCTTCATGGCCAGCGACCTGTCCAGTGGCATCACCGGTCAGACGCTGGATGTCAACTGCGGGGAGTACCACTACTGATGAGTGATTTCCTGAGCGTCGAGAGCCTGCTTGCCTCGGCGACCAAAGCCACAGGTTTGTCCGACTTCGGCGCAGACGATGACAATTACCAAGAAGCGCTGGCAGTGCTGCTCGAATCGTTTCGCACCGACGCGGATCTCACCGAGCTCGGCAGCAAGATGCACCGGTTCTTCGTCCGAAACGCGTTGGTGGCCAGGCTGCTCTCCGAAGCTTCCTTCAAGCAGTACCCGCAGCACGTCGACGTCCCGATCGAGCGGCCGATCTTCGTCACCGGACTTCCCCGCACCGGGACCACCGCACTGCACCGGCTGCTGTGCGGCGACCCGCGGCACCAGGGATTGGAGCTGTGGCTGGCCGAGTTCCCGCAGCCCCGGCCGCCGCGGGAGACCTGGAAGGACAATCCGGTTTTCCAGCAGCTCGATGCGCAGTTCACCAAGGCCCATGAGGAGAACCCGGATTACACGGGCTTGCATTACATGACGGCCGACGAGGTGGAGGAGTGCTGGCAGTTGCTCCGGCAGTCCCTGCACTCGGTGTCCTACGAGACGCTCGCTCATGTGCCGACGTATTCGCAGTGGCTGGCCCGGCAGGACTGGACCAAATCTTATGCGCGGCATCGTAAGAACCTTCAGCTGATCGGGCTCAACGAGCCGGAGAAGCGTTGGGTGCTCAAGAATCCCAGTCACCTGTTCGCCTTGGATGCGGTGTTCGCCACCTACCCTGATGCGCTGATCCTGCAGTGCCATCGGCCGGCCGAGACGATCATGGCGTCGATGTGCTCGCTGGCGCAGCACACCACCGAGGGCTGGTCGAATACGTTTGTCGGGGCGACCATTGGTGCCGATTCACTGGAGACTTGGTCGCGTGGGCTGGAGCGGTTCAACACCGAACGCGCCAAGCAGAATCCGGCACAGTTCTACGACGTGGACTACTTCGAGCTCATCCGGGAACCGATCCGCACCGTCGAGAACATCTACTCGCACTTCGGCATCGAGATGACCGCCGCGGCCAACGCGTCGATCCAGCGCACCGACGAGGAGAGCAAGCAGGGCCCACGGGCCCCCAAGCACACTTACTCACTGGCTGACTACGGGCTGACCGAAGAGCAGGTCAAGGAGCGCTTCAAGGGGCTATAAGCCGCGCCGAGATCGACGAGATGGCGGGATTTACACGCACTTTCGCGGATCAGCCGTCGCCGGGGGCCGGGGCGCTGGAGTACTCCTCCAGGCAGCCTTCGGCCACCGCGTGTTTGATGCTGTCGGACAGTCGTGGGCAGGACCGGGTGCGGGCACTGGAACCTCCGTCGGCGCGGATCTCGGCGAAGTAGGCGCAGCGCTGTTGGGCTTCGCTGCTCCATTGCACCGCGGTGTGCGCGATTCCCAGCTTCTTGACCTTCACCGCGATATGGCAGTACCGGCAGTCGACGTCGACCAGGCCCGCCGACAGGTACCGCTCACGATCCCGCCGGGTGGCCTCGTGGACCTCGGCGGCACGCTGCGGGTCGGAGGCGAAATCGGGTGCCTTGGACCAGGATGTCGGCGTGCCGTCGTCGTGCCCGTGCGGCTCGTCGTGGTCGTGCACGCCGAGCAGTTCCAACATGGACCGCGCCAGATCTTCGACGTCGGGCGGTGGATCCTCGGGGGTCATATTCACACCTGAGTCGGCTGTCCTTCAGTATCGGCTTCGGCTTGCCGCTTGAGGTTCTCCTGGACCTCGACCTGCCACTTCTCGTTGGCCGGGCTGGTGTCCACCTCGAGCTCGAAGCGGTCGGTCATGTCGGCCGTGACATCGGCGACGTCGACGTAGAACTGCTGGTACCACCGACGCATCTGATAGACGGCGCCGTCTTCCTCGACGAGCAGCGGGTTCTCGATGCGGGTCTTGTGCTTCCAGATCTCGACGTCCTGCAGGAAGCCCTTGCTGACGCCGACAACCATGGCATCGGAGAGCTTCTCGCTCATCGCATCGTCCATGCCCTTGGGTTTCTCGACGATCACACCCCACTGCAGCATGAACGAGTCCTGCGTGACCGGGTAGTGGCAGTTGATCAGGATCGACTCGGCCTTGAAGCCGCCGTAGTTGTTGTGCAGCCAGTTGATCATGAACGACGGGCCGAAGTAGGACGCCTCGGAATCCAGATGGGATTCGGTGTAAGCCGAGCCGCCGAGCACGACGTCGGGCCGCCCAACGTTGTGCAGGTACTGCGAGGCGATGTGGCCTTCGAAGACGTTCTTGAAATACGTCGGCAGGCCGAAGTGGATGTAGAAGAAGTGCGCCATATCGGTGACGTTGTCGACGATCTCGCGGCAGTTGGAACCCTCGATCAGCAGGCTGTTCCACTTCCACTCGGTCCACTCGCCGCCTGCGTATTCCGGGATCTCCGGAATGCGCACCTCGGGTTGGGGAGGGTTGCCCTCGTGGTCATGCCAGACGAACAGCAGCCCGCTTCGCACGTCGGTCTCCCAGGACCGGGTGCGCGCCAGCCGGGGCGTGCGCTTGGCGTAGGGAACCAGCTTGCAGCGCCCGTCGCCGCTCCAGCGCCAGTCGTGGAACGGGCAGGCCAGCGCGTCGTCCTTGATGCTGCCCTGAGACAGGTCACCGCCGAGGTGGCGGCAGTAGGCGTCGAGGACGTGTACCTGGTCGTGGGAGTCGGCGAAGACCACCAGCTTGGTGCCGAACGCGTTGATCGGATGCGGTTTGCCGTCCAGGTAATCCTGAACGGGGCCAAGGCAGTGCCAGCCCCGGGCGTACCGGTCTGGCAGGGTCCCGGTGTCGATCTCGCGAATGCCGGCAGTCACCTGGCTCCTCCACTCCTAGTCTCTAACTAGAACACGTTACAGTTTTTCCGTCACTTCGCGCAATGACAGTCTGCGACCTGCGGAATTGCCGACCTCAACTGCGGTATACCTGGACGATGCCGCTGTATTCGTTCGAGGGCCGGTCACCCCGGGTGGACCCAACTGCCTTCGTCGCGCCCACCGCCGTGCTGATCGGGGATGTCACCGTGCAGGCCGGTGCCTCGGTGTGGTTCAACGCGGTGTTGCGTGGGGACTACGGCCCGATCGTCATCCGGGAGGGCGCCAACGTGCAGGACGGGTCGGTGCTGCATGCGTCGCCGGGCATTCCGGTCGACGTCGGCCCCGGCGCGACGATCGCGCACATATGCACGATCCACGGCGTGCACGTCGGGGCGGAGGCGTTGATCGCCAGCCACTGCACCGTGCTCGACGGCGCGGTGATCGGTGCCCGCAGCATGATCGCCGCGCATTCGCTGGTGCTCGGCGGCACCCGCCTCCCCGACGGGGTGTTCGTCGCCGGTTCGCCGGCGAAGGTCAAGGGGCCGATCGCCGGGACGGGCGCGGAGGTGTGGGTGAACCTGAATCCCAGGGCCTATCAGGACCTGGCCCGCCGCTACGCCGAGGGCCTGGATCCGATCGGGTAGCGGGTGGGTGGCCCGAGGGGTATATAGTGAACAGAGTGTTCACTATTGATGTGTGCGGACCGCTCCGATGACCATCGACGCGGCACCCCTGCGGTCGCCGATTCAGGGCAAGGCCACTGCGCCTCACGCGTGGCGGCGAGCCGCCGCTGCGACCTTCGCCATCGCCTGGGGCGGAAACGAATTCACTCCGTTGCTGGTGATGTACCGACAGTCCGAGGGCTTGTCGGCGATCACCGTCGACATGCTGCTGTTTGCCTACGTGCTGGGCATCGTGCCCGCCCTCCTGATTGGGGGGCCGCTGTCCGACCGGTTGGGCCGGAGACCGCTGATGCTGCCGGCGCCGGCGCTGGCAGCGGCCGGCTCACTGGTATTGGCGCTCGGCACCACCTCCGTTCCGTTGCTGATCGCCGGCCGGGTGCTCAGCGGTGTCGCGCTGGGCTTGGCGATGGCGGTCGGCGGCAGCTGGATCAAGGAACTCTCCTCGGCACCCTGGGGTGACGATCGCGGCGGTATCCGCCGCGCGGCGATGAGCCTGACCGCCGGTTTCGGTGCCGGCGCCGGGGTGGCCGGCGTGCTCGCACAATGGGCCCCATGGCCCGGTGTCCTGCCCTACGCGGTCAACATCGTGCTCTCGTTGGTGGCGGCCGGAGCCCTGCTCCGGGCGCCGGAGACCCGCAGCGCGCGTGACGACGGTCGCTCACTGCGCGCCGACCTCACCATCCCCTCGGCTGGGCACCGGCGGTTCCTGTTCGTCGTCGCCCCGCTCGCGCCGTGGGTGTTCGGCGCGGCCGCGTCCGCCTACGCCGTGCTGCCCGCGCTGATGACCGATCACGTGAGCCGTGCGCCGGTGGCGTTCTCCGCGCTGCTGTGTGTGGTGACCCTCGGCTGCGGCTTCCTCGCCCAAACGCTCGGCCGCCGGATCGACGACGGCGACGGCGTGCGCGCTGTCGTGGTCGCGCTGATTTTCGTGGTGGCCGGGATGGCTCTGGCGGCGCTGGCCGCAACGCGCCTGAGCGTGTGGACGGCGGTGCCGGCAGCGGCCCTGCTGGGCTGCGGGTATGGCCTGGCGCTGGTGGCCGGCCTCCAGCAGGTGCAACGCATCGCCGGACCCGACGACCTGGCCGGCCTGACAGCGGTGTTCTACGGCATCAGCTACCTGGGGTTCGGCGTTCCCGTCGTCCTCGCCCTTGGATCCCAGGCTCTTCCCGCGGTGCTCACCTACCCGGCGATGTTCGGCCTGGGTGCGATCGCCGCGCTGTTGTGTCTGGGGGTCGTGATCGCCGGACATCGGGCCCACCGACCAGCCGCGGCGGTGCCCCCGGCATCCCTATGATCAGCGAGTGGTCGGCGATCAGGGGACGGCGAAGCGCGGCAGGCCGCGCAGCCCCCAGGTCCGTGCCGCCGTGGTGCGGGCGGCCGTCGAGCTGGCCCTTGATGGCGGACCCGGCGCGGCCACCGTCGACGCGATCGCCAAGCATGCGGGTGTCAGCCGCACCACGATTTACAAGTGGTGGCCTTCGAGTGCCGCGATCGTCCTGGAGGGGCTGCTGGATTCGGTGCACGCCTCGATCGTGCGACCGCCGGGCAGTAGTTCCCCGGCCGCGCTGCACCACCACGTCCGCGAGCTGAACCGCATTCTGGCCGAACCCCGGACCGGGCCGCTGCTGCGCAACGTCATCGCCGCGGCGGCCTCGGATCAGGCGATCACCCGTGCGGTGATCGACCAGTGGATCGCGCCGCGCCGGGAGGCCGTGGCCGAGATTCTGCGCCAGGCCGTGGCGGCCGGCGAACTACCCGGCAGCACCGACATCGAGGTGGCCGTCGACGCACTGGTGTCCCCGCCGTACTACCGCCTCACCCTGGGCATGCCACCCCTCGACGACGCTGCCGCCGGCCGCCTCACCGAGACGGTGTGGCGCGGGCTGATCGAATGAGTCAGATCGGCCGGGCGCTGGCCGTGGCCTTGTCGAGCTCCCAGTAGGCACGCAGCGCAACGATTTTGCCCTGATCGTCGACCCGATAGGTGAACACGCCCTCGGCGATCACCCGGTAGCCGCTGGACTCGATCACGATGTGACCGACGTTGGCTTCCTCGTTGCCGCACTGATAGGTCTGCTCGAAATTGAACGTCAATGTGCTCGGCGCGATCGCCATGTCGTAGAACTTTGCGATCGCTTCCTTGCCGCGGTGGCCTTTGCCCTCCGGATCGAAATGCGAAGGGCCGATAGGGTCTTCGATAATCGCGTCGTCGGCGAACACCGCTAGCCACGCTTCTTTGTCATGAGCCATCGCCGCTTCGCGAGACCGGCGTCCCGCCTCGTGCGCCGGCGTACTCATCACCCTGTTACCTCGCTCGCTCCGGTCCTCGCTGCGATCCTCACTCACTCCCACCGTCAGTCCTGCCAGCCGGAATGGATGTAGGTATCGGCGAATCGCTTCATCGCGTCCAGCTTCTTGTCCAGCGGGGCGTCGAAGCCAAGACCTTCGAATACCCACGGAATTCCGATGTAGTCGGTGACGCCCGCAGCTACCAGGTCACGGTGGCCGTCGACGCCGAACTTGTCGATGCAGACGGCCTGGTATTCGAAGGGATCGTCGCCGCGGCCGGCCTCGGCCAGCATCGTCTTGAGTTGGAGGATCGTTTCGGCCAACTGGTCGCACGTCATCATCGCGCTGGTCCAGCCACTACCGACCCGAACGGCACGTTTGAGCGCGACATCGGTGTGGCCGCCGACGTAGAACGGCACCGGCTTCGACGGCGCCGGACTCATCTGCAGCCGGTCAAAATCGTAGAACTCGCCGTGGAACTCGACCATGCCGCCGGCGAGCACGAGTTTGATGACGTCGATCATCTCGTCGACGCGCTTACCCCGCTTCGCGAAGGGCACCCCGCACCACTCGAATTCCTCCGGTGCCCAGCCGATCCCCACTCCGAAACCGAACCGGTTGTTGGTCAGGTTCGCCACCGACCCCACCTGGCGGGCGAGCAGCAGCGGGTTTCGCGAACCGAGCTTCATCACGTTGGTGTAGAACCGCAGCTTCGTCGTCACCGCGCCCAAGGCGCCCGCGAGGATCAGCGGATCGACCCAGGGCGAGTTCTCATCGAACATCCGCTTGCCGTCAGCGGTGTAGGGATAGTCGACGGACTGCTTCTCGAAGTAAAATATCGAGTCCGGCAACGCGATGTTGTCGAAGCCGAGTTCCTCTGCCGCCTTGGCGATTTCGATGAGCTGGTCAAGCGGGCTGAACGCGATGCTGACCGTGTACTGCATCGTCGTCACTTAGCGGCAGGCTTGTCGGTGCCCACCACCCACATGGAGAAGTACTGCGAGCCGCCACCATAGGCATGACCGAGTGCCTTGCGGGCGCCTTGCACCTGATGATCGCCGGCCTTGCCCATCACCTGGATGGCGGCCTCGGCGAACCGGATCATGCCCGACGCCCCGATCGGGTTCGACGACAGCACACCGCCGGAGGCATTGACCGGCAGCTTGCCGCCGATCGCCGTCTCGCCGGCCTCGGTCAGCTTCCAGCCCTCACCCTCGGCGGCAAATCCCAGGTTTTCCAGCCACATCGGCTCGAACCAGGAGAACGGCACATAGATCTCGGCGACGTCGATCTCGTCGATCGGGCTGGTGATTCCGGCGGCCTTCCACAGCGCGGCGGCCGCGTCACGGCCGGCCTGCGGGCTCACCTGGTCGCGTCCGCTATAAGCCAGCGGCTCGGTGCGCAGCGCGGTGGCGTGCACCCAAGCCACCGAATTACCTTCGGCGACCCGGCGATCCGCGGTCTCTTCGTCACCGATCACGATCGCGCAGGCACCGTCGGAGGACGGGCACGTCTCGTCGTAGCGGATCGGGTCCCACAGCATCGGCGACGCCATCACCTTCTCGACGGTGATGTCGGGCTGGTGCAGATGGGCCAACGGGTTCTTGGCGCCGTTGAGCCGGTCCTTGACCGCCACGATCGCACCGATGTGCTTGGGCGCACCGGAGCGGTTGATGTAGGCGCGCACGTGCGGAGCGAAGTAGCCACCGGCACCCGCACCGACCGGCTTGGTGAAGGGAACCGAGATCGACAGTGCCCACATGGCATTGGACTCGGACTGCTTCTCCCAGGCGACGGCCAGCACCCGCCGGTACTTGCCGGACTGGACCAGGCTGGCGGCCACGATCGCGGTCGATCCACCCACCGACCCGGCGGTGTGCACCCGGATCAGCGGCTTTCCGGTGGCACCCATGGCGTCGGCCATGAACAGCTCCGGCATCATCACGCCCTCGAACAGGTCTGGCGCCTTGCCGACGACGACTGCGTCGATATCGTCGAACGTCGAGCCGGAGTCGGCCAGCGCTTTGTCGATGGCCTCGCGCACCAGGCCGTTCATCGACACGTCCTTGCGCTTGGCGACGTACTTCGTCTGCCCGGTTCCGATGACCGCGGCCAGATTCTTAGCCATCTACGCCACTCCTCCTCATCGCTCGTGCCTCGCTCTGCATCGTCATCGGCGGGGCCGTCTGTGCGCCATTCCTCCTCATCGCTCGTGTCTCGCTCTGCATCGTCATCGGCGCGGCCATCAGTTCTTGCCCTCCAAGACCGCCACGATGTTCTGTTGCAGCGCAGGCCCGCTCGTGGCGTGTGCCAGCACCCGCTGGGCGGAGCCGTCGAAGATGTGCCGAGCGGCGAAGCCGATGCGTTCCAAGCCGGCCGAGAACATCGGATTGGCCGCCAGGGCACCGCCGGACGGGTTCACCGTGGTCGACGGCTTCAGGCCGATCGCCTCGGTCAGGATCAGCTGCTGATGGGTGAACGGGGCGGAGATCTCGGCCACCTCGATGGAGCCGACGTCACCGTTGGCCGCCACCCTGGCCGAAGCCGCTGTCGACGGCGAAGTGGTGAGGTCGCGCGCACCCAGCACCGGTGTCTCGATGCGGTGCTCGAAACCGGTTATCCAGGCTGGTCTTTCGCGCAATTCGCGGGCTCGGTCACCGGCTGCGAGCACAATCGCCGAGGCGCCGTCGGTGATCGGGGCGATGTCGTGGCGGCGCAGCGGATCGGCGAAGAACGGCCGGGACAGGAGCTCGTCGATGCTGGTGGCCGGCTTCTCGGAGTCGACGCGTTCGGAGTTCGCGAAGACGTCGAGCGCCACCTGTGCCATCTGTTCCTGGGTCCACTTGCCCGCATCCAGCCCGAGGCGGGCCTGCAGGCCGGCGATCGAGACGGAGTCCGGCCACAGCGGCGCGACGGTGTACGGGTCGGTCTGCATGGCCAACACCCGCCGCAGCGTGCCGGCCGAAGACTTGCCGAAACCGTAGACCAGCGCGGTGTCGATCTCGCCGGTGAGCAGCTTGATATAGGCCTCGTAGAGCGCCCACGCGCCGTCCATCTCGACGTGGGACTCGTTGATCGGCGGCACTGCGCCGATCGAGTCGATCGCCGAGATGAACGAGAATGCCCGTCCGGCCAGGTAATCCGACGATCCCGAGCACCAGAACCCGATGTCGCGCTGATTGATGCCGAGTTCGGCATACAGCTCGGCAAAACACGGCATCAACATCTCGACGCCGTTGGTGGTGCCGTCGGTGCGGCGGACGTGCGGTGCGTGCGCAAAGCCGACCACCGCGATATCGCGAGAACTCATACTGCCCTCAACCTCTTTACAGGTGGTGCTTGTAGCTGGCGTAGTCGGCGTCCGGTTCGCCGGTGGGCCGGAAGTATTCGATGTTGTCGATGCCGTAGTCGCGTTCGGCCGCCGGCTTCCACACCGCCTCCACCCGCATGCCCATCCGGACCTCGGAGACGTCGATCTCCTGGATGAGATGCAGGAACGGAATATCGGCACCGTCCAGCAGGACGTATGCCGCGACGTAGGGCGGTTTGATCTTCTGCCCGGCGAACGGGATGTTGATGATCGCGAACGTGGTCACCGTGCCCTTGTCGGGTAGCTCGACGAAGTTGTCCAGCGCCTTGCCGGTGGCCGGATCGGCTTCCCGCGCCGGGAAATACACCTTGCCGGTTGCCCCGGTGCGCGCGCCGAGCAGCTTGCCTTCTCGCAACGCGCGTAGATAGGCGCTTTCGGGAAGCGATGCGGCGTGCTCGATTTCGACCTCGATCGGCGTGACGATCATCGAGACGGGTTCGAGGTCATCGCTCGACTCGGCCACCGGCTCCGCGGCGTCGCCGAGGGCGAAGTAGGCGATGTCATGGATCGAGCCGACGGTCTCGTCGGCCCAGTGCGCATGCACCCGGTCGCCGGACTTGATGCCGGACGAACCGGCAGCTCCGACGTCGACGGCGTGCAGCAACGCGGTGTCGGCGCCGTCAAGTTTGATCAGCGCCCAGGCGAACGGGCGGTCCAGCGGCTGACCGGTCAGCGGCTCAGCCTGCCAACTCCAGGACACGACGGTACCGACGCTTGCCACCGGTACGATCTCGGTCAACTGTTCATAAGTGACTGGATCGTATTCGGCGGGCGGAACGAGTACTCGCCCGTCGGAGCCGCGGGAGCCGACAACGCGGCGTTCGCGCAACGCTGTGAAGAAGGCGCCGAGTGTCGGTCCGACTGAACGGGTGTAGTCGAACGACAGTTTCAGCGGCGCCGAGAGGGGCGGTTCGTGGGAATCGATCAAGGCCGGGCGGCTTTGGCTGGCTGTCACGGCTTCGAGTAGAACAGGTTCTAAGAATCGTGGCAAGGACCGGGTCTCGGTCAGAAGGGTGGCAGCGATGAAGCTGGGACTGCAACTGGGATATTGGGGTGCGCAACCACCGACCAACCATGCTGAGCTGGTGGCCACGGCCGAGGAGGCCGGCTTCGACACGGTGTTCACCGCCGAGGCGTGGGGTTCGGATGCCTTCACACCGCTGGCCTGGTGGGGCCGCGAAACCACCCGGATGCGGCTGGGCACCTCGGTGGTGCAGCTTTCGGCGCGTACCCCGACGGCGTGCGCGATGGCCTCGCTGACCCTGGACCACCTCTCCGGTGGCCGGCACATCCTGGGACTCGGGGTGTCCGGACCGCAGGTCGTGGAGGGCTGGTACGGGCAGAAATTCCCCAAGCCGCTGGCCCGCACCCGCGAGTACATCGACATCATCCGGCAGGTCTGGGCCCGGCAGGCGCCGGTTACCAGCGCCGGGCCGCACTACCCGCTGCCGCTGACCGGTGAGGGAACCACCGGCCTGGGCAAACCGCTCAAGCCGATCGTGCATCCGCTGCGCGCCGACATCCCGATCATGCTCGGCGCCGAGGGACCCAAGAACGTCGCGCTGGCCGCCGAGATCTGCGACGGCTGGCTGCCGATCTTCTACTCCCCGCGCCTGGCCCCGATGTACAACGAATGGCTCGACGAAGGTTTCGCCCGCCCGGGCGCGCGGCGCAGCCGGGAGGACTTCGAGATCTGCGCGACCGCGCAGGTCGTGGTCACCGATGACCGGGCCTCGATCATGGATCTGATCAAGCCGCACCTGGCCCTCTACATGGGCGGAATGGGTGCCGAGGACACCAACTTTCACGCCGATGTCTACCGGCGGATGGGCTATGCCGAGGTCGTTGACGAAGTCACCAGGTTGTTCC
This sequence comes from Mycolicibacterium sp. CH28, assembly GCF_004745805.1. Taxonomy (GTDB): domain Bacteria; phylum Actinomycetota; class Actinomycetes; order Mycobacteriales; family Mycobacteriaceae; genus Mycobacterium. Next base: position 33,002 of record NZ_SRLQ01000023.1, read on the forward strand.
GCTCCGACCGCAAGGACGACGCCGCCAAGGCCGTTCCCGACGAACTCGTCGACGACTCCGCGATCGTCGGCGACATCGACTACGTCCGCAAACAGATCGTCGCCTGGGAAGCCGCCGGCGTCACCATGATGGTGATCGGCGCCCGCACCCCCGAACAGATCCACGAGGCCGCCGCCCTCTTGTAGACACTTCTTGCGAGTTGTCTAGCTGGGGATCTACATTGACCGGATGATGACCGGCCGCTCAACTGAGGATGGTTGCGTCACCGAAGACCATCGCGACGTTGGTCACCGACGTGGCCAACATCGCCCGCTTGGGCAGATCCAGCGACGCCAGCTCCTTGGCGTAGGGGTGGTCGCCGAGCGTGAGCCGGACCCCTGCCGGCCGCATCCGCAGCCCGGAGTTGGTCATCTCCGAGTGCACTTCCCGCAACGTGCCGTTGTTGGAGGTGTAGGACGTCAACGCCTGGGAGCGATGGCGAAACGACGGAATCGGCAGGCCGCGGCTGAACTCCATTGCGGCGATCAGCGACCCTCCCTCGCTGACCTCGAAGGAGAACGGGTTGGCGTCCCGCACCTTGAACTCGGCCATGATCTTCGGGTAGCCCCAAATCGTCCGGCCTGCTTCCAAAGTGAAGGACTGGTCGACCGGCAGGTGGTGGATGAACGCCGCGGCATCGCCGAGGGCCTTGAGGCCATGCGCGTTCGAGCCGGGCGGGTTGACCATCACGCTTGTGCCGAACTCGTGGTACTTGCCCAGGTCGCCGTCGATGTAGCGGGCGAGCATCAGGTTCACCATCGCGCGGCCGGGGCGGAACTGACAGACCTGAAGCCCGCTGTAGTCGATGAGCTTCTGGGCGGCTTCGGCAGGCACCGAGAACATCGCATTGTGGACGTCGGCCTTGCGAACCCGTACCGGCATGGTGAGCACTGTGCCAGCAATGGTGTGCTGCGAATTAGACATGCGGCCACTGTAATCCGCTCAGACGGCGATTGTGGAGGTAACTAAATGACGGGCACTTTGGCGACGACGAAGCCGGATGTCGACCTGACCGACGGCAGGTTCTATGCCGACGGAGCCGCGCGCGAGGTGTACCGCTGGATGCGGGCCAACGAGCCAGTGTTCCGTGACCGCAACGGCTTGGCAGCCGCCGCGACGTACCAGGCGGTGATCGACGCAGAACGCGATCCCGAGACGTTCTCCAACACCGGTGGCATCCGCCCGGACCAGCCCGGCATGCCCTACATGATCGATATGGACGATCCCGGACATCTGTTGCGCCGCAAGCTCGTCAACGCCGGATTCACCCGTAAGCGGGTGATGGACAAGGTCGCCGGGATCGACACCCTATGCGACACGTTGATCGACGCCGTCTGTGAGCGGGGGGAGTGTGACTTTGTCCGCGACATCGCCGCTCCACTGCCGATGGCCGTCATCGGCGACATGCTCGGCGTGCTCCCCGAGGAGCGCGCCACATTGTTGAAGTGGTCCGACGACCTGGTCTGCGGGTTGAACTCCGCCGCCGACGCCGAGACGTTGCAGGCGGTGATGGACGCATTCGCAGGCTATTCCGCGTACGCCACCGAGACCATCGCCAAACGCCGGTCCGAGCCCACCGACGACTTGTTCTCGATCCTGGTCAACTCCGAGGTCGAAGGCCAGCGGATGACCGACGACGAGATCATCTTCGAGACACTGTTGATCCTGATCGGGGGTGACGAAACCACCCGCCACACCCTGTCCGGCGGCACCGAACAGCTTCTGCGCCACAATGATCAGTGGCGGCAGCTGGTAGCCGACCAGAGTCTGCTGCCCGGAGCGATCGAAGAGATGCTGCGCTGGACCTCGCCGGTGAAGAACATGGCCCGAACGGTGCTGCGTGACGTCGAGTTCCACGGCACTTCGCTGCACGAGGGCGAGAAGATGCTGCTGATGTTCGAGGCGGCCAACTTCGACGAGTCGGTGTTCGGCGATCCGGAGGACTTCCGCATCGACCGGAACCCGAACAGCCACATGGCCTTCGGCTTCGGAACACACTTCTGCCTGGGTAATCAGCTGGCCCGACTCGAGTTGAACACCATGGTGCGCAAGCTGCTGGAGCGCCTGCCCGACTTGCGGCTTGCCGACGATACCGCCCTGCCGCTGCGGCCGGCCAACTTCGTCAGTGGCCTCGAGCAGATGCCGGTGATTTTCAGCCCAGCCAAGCCCGTCCTGGCCTAGGGGCTACTGGTCGCGCCGAGTGTGTGTCTACTGCGAGATTCCAGGCAGATTCTCGCAGTGAGTTCACGTTCGACGCGCGAATGCCGTTGCCACCCGATGAAGTATGCCGCCCTCGGTGTCCTCGGCGGTGACACGAATGTGGATCCAACCGAGTTCATTCACTGATTCGGACCGTCGGATGTCGTTGTTGAACGTACGGCGGTCGGTGCGATGATGATCGCCGTCGTATTCCGCGGCGATCTTGACGTCCTCCCAGCCCATGTCGAGAACGGCGACCAGGACGCCGTACTGGTCGTAGACCGGTATCTGGGTCGTCGGTCGGGGGAATCCAGCGCGAACCAGCAGGAGCCGCAGCGAGCTTTCGCGCGGTGACTCAGCGCCGGGATCAACCATCTCGATCACTTTTCTCGCCTGGCGGATGCCACGACGTCCCTGGTATCGGTCGGCTAGCAGTTCGATATGGGCGACCTTCAGGCGGGTGCGGCGGGCAAGTGCGTCGATGGCCATGACTGCGGCTTCGAACGGATACTGGCGGGCGATATCGAGTGCCGTACGGGCGGGAGTGGTGACGCAGATGCCATCCACAACCTCGAACTCGTCGTCCGATAGCGTGTCTGACCAACAGCGAATTCCGTTCGGCGGTCGCCGATTCGTCCAGATCAGTTCCGCAGGGAGTCGGGTGTCGACCCATTTGGCGCCATACAGGGCTGACGCCGATCGGCCGGCAACGACTCCGTGCCGTCCAGACCACAGCCACGCCGCGACGGCTTTGCTCCGTGCTGTCAAAGCGACGTCGCGCGGCACGTACACGTCAGGGTAGATCGCGGTGAACTTGCTTCGAAGTGCATACGGTGTCAACTCGCCGCTGACCACCGCTTCGCTTCCGATGAAGGGCACCTTCATGGCCGAAGTGTGCAGCGACCCACCGACAACTCACCGAACGTGCAGTGGCTGCGAGAATTCGGTCGAAAATTCGCAACCAGTGCACGCTCGGCGAAGAAGGGGGTGGAGCGCCCCGCCTACCGCATCTTGAACTGCGGGGCGCGCTTCTCCTTGAAGGCCAGCGGGCCCTCCTTGGCATCCTCGCTCAAGAACACCTCGATACCGATCTTGGTGTCGATCTTGAACGCGTCGTTCTCGTGCAGGCCTTCGGTCTCGCGGATCGAGCGCAGGATCGCCTGTACCGCCAGCGGGCCGTTGTTGGAGATCACCTCGGCGATCTCCAGCGCCTTGTCCAAGGCCTGACCGTCGGGCACGACATGTCCGATCAGCCCGTATTCCAACGCCTCGGCCGCGGTGATGTGGCGTCCGGTCAACAGCAAGTCGCACGCGATCGTGTACGGGATCTGGCGCACCAGGCGCACGGCCGAGCCGCCCATCGGGTACAGGCTCCACTTCGCCTCGGAGATACCGAATTTCGCGCTCTCGCCGGCCACTCGGATATCGGTGCCCTGCAGGATCTCGGTACCGCCGGCGATCGCCGGGCCCTCCACAGCGGCGATCAGCGGCTTGGTGAGCCGGCGCCCCTTGAGCAGGCCGTCGATGCGGGTGGGGTCGTAGCCGCCGCTTTTGAACGAGTCGCCCGGAGGGGCCTTGGTCGCGGCCTTGAGGTCCATGCCGGCGCAGAAGTAGCCCCCGGCACCGGTCAGGATGCAGACCCGGATATCGGGATCGTTGTCGACACGGTCCCAGGCGTCCACCATGATCGAGAGCATCTCGGTCGAGAGTGCATTGCGCGCCTCGGGGCGGTTCAGCGTGACGATCAGCGTGTGTCCGCGCTGCTCAACGAGGGCATCGGGGCCCTTTTCGGGCTCGCTCATGGTGCCTGCCTTTCTTCGTCGAGACCACAGACTTGTCAAGAAATGTAACACGTTCTAATTTGGGGTTGTGGCCTTGAACATAGCCGACCTAGCCGAGCACGCCATCGATGCGGTGCCTGACCGTGTTGCCCTGATTTGCGGTGATGAGCAGATCACCTACGCCGAGTTGGAGGAGAAAGCGAATCGCTTCGCCCACTACCTCATCGACCACGGCGTGAAGAAGGACGACAAGGTCGGACTGTACTGCCGCAACCGCATCGAGATCGTCATCGCGATGTTGGGCATCGTCAAGGCCGGCGCGGTGATGGTCAACATCAACTTCCGGTATGTCGAGGCCGAACTGCGCTACATGTTCGAGAACTCCGACATGGTCGCCCTGGTGCACGAGCGCCAGTATTCCGACCGGGTGGCCAACGTGCTGCCCGACACCCCCAACGTCAAGACCGTCCTGGTGGTCAATGATGGGACAGGCGGTAGTGACGAAAAATTCCAGCGCTACGGCGGGGTTGAGTTCTACGAGGCGATCGCGGAGGCTTCGCCGGAACGGGACTTCCCCGAGCGCAGCGCCGACGACATCTACCTGCTCTACACCGGCGGAACCACCGGCTTCCCCAAGGGTGTGATGTGGCGTCACGAGGACATCTACCGCGTTCTGCTGGGCGGCACCGACTTCGCCACCGGCGAGTACATCGCCGACGAGTACGACCTGTCCAAGCAGGCCGCCGCCGGTCCGCCGCTGATCCGGTTCCCGATCCCGCCGATGATCCACGGCGCCACCCAGTCGGCCACCTGGGGGGCGCTGTTCACCGGCTCGACAACCATTCTGGCGCCGGAATTCGACGCCGGGGAAGTCTGGAACATCATCGAGCAGCGCAAGGCCAACCTGCTGTTCTTCACCGGTGACGCCATGGGCCGGCCGCTGCTGGACGCACTGGAGGGCACCACCGAGGATCGCGACCTGTCCTCGCTGTTCCTACTGGCCAGCACCGCTGCGCTGTTCTCCCCGAGCCTCAAGGAGAAGTTCCTCGAGCTCCTGCCCAACCGGATCATCACCGACTCGATCGGTTCCTCGGAGACCGGCTTCGGGGGCAGCAGCGTGGTGGCCAAGGGCGAGTCCCATGCCAGCGGACCGCGGGTGACCATCGACAAGAACGTGAAGGTGCTCGACGACGAGGGCAACGAGGTCAAGCCCGGCTCGGGCGTGCGCGGCATCATCGCCAAGAGCGGCCACATCCCGGTCGGCTACTACAAGGACGAGAAGAAGACCGCCGAGACCTTCCGCACCATCAACGGGGTGCGCTACGCGATCCCGGGCGATTACGCCACGGTCGAGGAGGACGGCACCGTGACGATGCTGGGCCGCGGCTCGGTGTCGATCAACACCGGTGGGGAGAAGGTTTACCCCGAGGAGGTGGAAGCCGCACTCAAGGGCCACCCCGACGTCTTCGACGCCCTCGTTGTCGGGGTGCCCGACGCCCGTTTCGGCAACCACGTCGCGGCCGTCGTCGCACCCCGTGAAGGTGCCCGACCGACCCTGGCCGAGCTGGACGCGTTCGTGCGCAAGGAGATTGCCGGCTACAAGGTGCCGCGCAGCCTGTGGCTGGTCGGCGAGGTCAAACGCTCACCCGCAGGCAAGCCGGACTACAAGTGGGCCAAGGAACAGACCGAGCAGCGACCTGCCGACGACGTCCACGCCAAGCATGTAGGCGCCACCAGCTGATGCGCACCGAGCTCTGCGACCGGTTCGGCATCGACTACCCGATCTTCGTCTTCACCCCCTCGGAGAAGGTTGCCGCGGCGGTGACCCGCGCCGGCGGCATGGGAGTGCTCGGATGTGTGCGGTTCAACCATCCCGAGGACCTCGAGGCCGTGCTGGTCTGGATGGACGAGAACACCGACGGAAAGCCCTACGGTGTCGACGTCGTGATGCCGGCCAAGATCCCCACCGAGGGCGCCCCGGTCGACCTCGACAAGCTGATCCCGCAGGCGCACCGGGACTTCGTCGCCAAGACGATGGCCGACCTCGGGGTGCCGCCGCTGCCCGATGACGCCGCCCGCAGCGAGGGCACACTGGGCTGGCTGCACTCCATCGCCCGCTCACACGTCGAGGTTGCGCTCAAGCACCCGATCAAACTGATCGCCAACGCCCTCGGCTCGCCACCCAAGGACGTCATCGACCAGGCCCACGAGGCCGGAGTCCCGGTGGCCGCGCTGGCCGGCTCGGCCAAGCACGCACTGCGCCACGCCGCCAACGGCGTCGACATCGTCATCGCCCAGGGTCACGAGGCCGGGGGCCACACCGGGGAGATCGGCTCGGTGGTGTTGTGGCCGGAGATCGTCGACGAGCTGGCCGAGTCGTCACCGCACACCGCGGTGCTGGCCGCCGGCGGGATCGGCACCGGTCGCCAGGTGGCCGCCGCCCTGGCACTGGGCGCATCCGGTGTCTGGATGGGCTCGGCGTTCCTCGCCGCCGCCGAGTACGACCTCGGGGTACGCGGCGGTGCCGGACCTTCGGTGATCCAGCAGGCGCTGCTGGCCGCGACGTCCAGCGACACCGTGCGCCGGCGGATCTACTCCGGCAAGCCGGCGCGACTGCTCAAGAGCCGGTGGACCGATGCCTGGGACGCCGAGGGCGCACCCGAACCGCTGCCCATGCCGTTGCAGAACGTTCTGGTCAGTGAAGCTCATCAGCGAATGAGTGCCTCCGCCGACCCGAGCACGGTCGCGATGCCGGTCGGCCAGATCGTGGGCCGGATGAACGAGATCCGGCCCGCCGCCGACATCATCGCCGATCTGGTCGCCGGCTTCGAGGCCGCGACCAGGAAACTGGACGACATTCGCGACAGCTGATCTCGCCACGCGTCTAGAGTCGAACGCGATGACGATCGACGTTGACCGCCGCAACGGCGCACAAGCACTGATCACCACGATGGTCGACAACGGTGTGCGGGTGTGCTTCGCCAACCCCGGCACATCGGAGATGCACTTCGTCGCCGCGCTGGACACCGTGCCGCAGATGCGCGGTGTGCTCACCCTGTTCGAGGGGGTCGCAACCGGGGCGGCCGACGGGTATGCCCGGATCTCCGGTGATCCGGCCGCGGTGCTGCTGCACCTGGGGCCGGGTCTGGGCAACGGCCTGGCCAACCTACACAACGCGCGTCGCGCCGTGGTGCCGATGCTCGTCGTGGTCGGTGACCACGCGACCTACCACAAGAAATACGACGCCCCGCTGGAGTCCGACATCGACTCGGTTGCGGGCACCGTGTCGGGCTGGGTGCGCCGGACCCCTGCCGTCGCCGATGTGGCTGCCGATGCTGCCGAGGCCATCGAGTCCGCCCGCACCCACCGGCACATCTCGACGCTGATCCTCCCCGCCGACGTGTCCTGGAGCGATGGTGCAGTTCTGGCGGAAGACTCTGCAGCGGAACATGTTTCAACGTCCTACGACACCGCTGAGGTGGAGGCCGCACTGCGGTCGGGCGAGCCGGTCGTCATCATGGCGGGGGGTGACGCCACCTGCGCGGCAGGGCTGTCCGCTGCGGTCCGGGTAGCCCAGGCGTGCGGGGCGCGGGTGCTCTGCGAGACCTTCCCGACCCGGCTCGAGCGCGGGGCGGGTGTGCCGGCCGCCGAGCGGCTGGCCTACTTCGCCGAAGCGGCGACCGCTCAGCTTGCCGGCGTTCGCCACCTCGTGCTGGCCGGTGCGCCCCACCCGGTGTCGTTCTTCGCCTACCCGGGCAAGCCGAGTGATCTGGTGCCCGACGGGTGCACGGTGCACACGCTTTCCGGCCCGGTCGGGGCCGCTGAGGCGCTGAGCCAACTGGCCGACCGGATGGCACCGGCGGAGATCGCCGCCACCGCGGCCCCGTCGCGCCCGGCGCTGCCGGCCGGCCCGCTGAACGTCGCGACCTCGGCCGACGTCATCGGCGCCCTCCTGCCCGAACGGGCCATCGTCATCGACGAATCCAACACCTCGGGATTCCTGTTGCCGCAAGCGACGGTCGGTGCGCCGGCGCATGACTGGCTCACCTTGACCGGCGGCGCCATCGGGTATGCACTGCCGGTGTCGATCGGTGCCGCGATCGCGGCACCTGACCGGCCGGTGCTGTGCCTGGAATCCGACGGATCGGCGATGTACACCATCTCGGCGTTGTGGACCCAGGCCCGCGAGCGCCTCGACATCACCACCGTTGTGTACGCCAACCGGGCCTACGACATCCTGCGGATCGAACTGCAACGGGTTGGCGCGCAGAGCGGGGGCGAGGGGGAGCAGCCGGGCCCCAAGGCGGCGTCGCTACTCGACTTGACCGGCCCGACACTTGATTTCGTCCGCATCGCCAAAGGGATGGGAGTGCCCGCCCGCCGGGTAGGCACCGCCGAAGAGCTGGCCGATGCGCTGCGATGGGCCTTCGACGAGCCGGGCCCACACCTGATCGAGGCCGTCATGCCCTCGATCGCGGGCTAGCGCGGGATTTCGAACACCGGGTCCGCGCAGTCCAGCGCCTCGGCTGACAGCGCCCGCTTGATGATCTTGAACGTCTCGGTGCGCGGCAGTGCGGTGCTCACCCGGACGTAGGCCGGCCACTGTTTGGGTCCCAGATCGTCCTGGGCGCGCAGGAATTCGCGGAACACGGCCGGGTCGAAGGCCACCCCCGGTGGCAGAACCAGCGCCGCCATCACCCGGTCGCCGACATTCGGGTCGGGGATGGCGTAGACCACCGCCTCGGTCACGTCGGGGTAGCGCATCAGCGCCCGCTCGATCGGTGCGGTGCCCAGGTTCTCGCCGTCAACCCGCATCCAGTCACCCAGCCGCCCGGCAAAGTGCACGTAGCCGGACTCGTCCCGGTAGGCCAGGTCGCCGCTGTGGTACACCCCGCCCTCCATGCGCTCGGCCTCGGCGTCGTGATCGTTGTAGTAGCCGCGAAAGTTGCCCGGACCGGCGAGATTGACCAGCTCGCCGACCACGCCGGGCGGGCAGGGCCGGCCGGTGTCGACGTCGACGATCTCCAGTCCCTCGGGCAGCGGTCCGAGCGCCCCCTCCGGGGTGTCGGGCGTGCGGGCGATGTTCACGCCCCCTTCGGTGGAGCCGAACCCGTCGACCACCGTCACGCCGAACCGCTGCGCAAACCGTTCGATATCGCGCGGTGCGGCCTCGTTGCCGTAGACGATGCGCAATGGGTTGTCGGCGTCGTCGGGTCGGGCCGGGGTGGCCAGGATGTAGGACATCGGTTTGCCGACGTAGTTGGCGTAGCTGGCGTGGAACCGGCGCACGTCGGGAATGAACTGGGAAGCAGAAAATTTGCGGCGCAACGCAATCGATGCACCCGCCGCGACCGCCGGAGCCCAGCCCGCCATCACCGCGTTGGAGTGGAACAGTGGCATCGACAGGTAGCAGGTGTCGGTCGGCCCGAGCCCGAACCGTTCGGCGAGCATCACCCCGGGCATGGCGACCTTCTCGTGCGTGCATCGCACCGCCTTCGGGTCGCCGCTGGTTCCCGAGGTGAAGATCAGCATGAACAGATCGTCGGATGTGCTGGGCGCAAAGGTAATCGGTGAACCGCGGAACTGACCCAGTTCCTCGGCCCAGGCCGCCGAGCCGACGTCGATCACCGGGATGCCTGCGGGGGCGAAGCCGGCACCGTAGCTCTGCTCGCCGACCGGCTCGCCATCGGCGAGCACCAGCTGGCAGTCGGCCCGCTCGATATCGCGGCACAGCGCCGGGCCGCGTCGGGTGGGGTTCAACCCGACCGGTACCAACCCGGACAGACCGGCCGCGACAAGCAGCGACGAGAAGAACGGGGTGTTGCCCAACAGCACCCCGACGTGCGGCGGCTTGGTCGGGTCGATACGGGCCTTCAGTGCCGCGGCCAGGTTCGCGGCATCCTGAACATGTTGGCGCCAGGTCGAATACGAACCGTCGTCAGCGTGGATACCGCGGTCGTCGACTTCGGCCAGCGGTACCAGCAGGTCGGTGACGGTCGGCAGGTCGCTCACGGAAGGTGTCAGGCCGGGGTGTCGGCCAGCTCGCGCCCGATCTGCCGCAGCGCTGCGGTGGCTCCGCCGAGGGCAAACTCGACCTGCTTGGCGGTGAGGAAGTAGCGATGCACCGGGTGGTCCATGTCGATCCCGACCCCGCCGTGGACGTGCACGGTGGTGTGGGCGACCCGGTGTCCGGCCTCGGCAGCCCAGTACGCCGCGGTGGCCACCTCGATATCGGCCGGCAGGTCCTCCGACAGCCGCCACGCGGCCTGCACGACTGCCAACCGCAGACCCTTGACCTCGATGTAGTCGTCGGCCAGTCGCGCGGAGACCGCCTGGAAGCTGCCGATAGGGCGCTCGAACTGCTCACGGGTGCGGGCGTACTCGGCGGTCAGCTCCAGTGCTCGTTCCAGGACACCGAGCTGGAATGCGCTGTACCCCAGACTCCTCTGCGTCGTCAGCCAGGCCAATACCTCGGCGTCGCCGACGATGCGGCCGGCGCCCACCTCGACACCGGCGAGGTCGATCTCGCCGGCGCTGCCCAGGCCGGTCGTCAGCAGCGGTGTCACGGACACCCCCGCATCGCCGGCCGCAACCAGGAAGACCTTGGTGCCGGAGTCGGATTCGGCCGGCACCAGGAACGCGTCGGCGACCGGGCCGAACGCGACCTGGGTGCGGGTTCCGGTCAGCCGGAATCCGTCACCGGAGGCGGTGGCCTGCACCGGGCCCTGGCCCCACTCGCCGTCGAGGGCGACGGTCAGGATCTTCTCGCCTGCCACGGCCGGTGCCGCCCACTGCTGCTGCAACTCCGCGGAGCCGAAGCGGTCCAGCGCACCGGCGGCCAGCACCACCGACTCCAGATACGGCACCGCGGCCAGCTGGCGGCCCAGTGCGGTCAGGATGGCCGTCTGCTCCAGGACACCGAAACCGCCGCCACCCACCGACTCCGGGGCCGCGGTGCTCAGGATGTCGGCGTCGATCAGCTTGCGCCACAGCTCGGTGTCGAAGCGCTGATCGAGGCCGTCGAGCGCGCGCTGATGCTCCGGTGTGCACACCGCGTCGACAATGGTGCGGACCAAGCCCGAGAGATCGTCTGCTGCTTCTGTTCTGGTGAAATCCATGTCAGTCCTCGTCTCAGGTCAGCGGTTGACTCGGGGCAGGCCCAGGGCCACCATGCCGATGATGTCGCGCTGAATCTCGTTGGTGCCGCCACCGAAGGTCAGGATCAGCGCGGAGCGGTGCATCCGCTCGACCTTTCCGCGCAGTAGCACGCCGTGCGAATCCTGGCGCAGGGTCGCCGACGGGCCGAGGATCTCCATCAGCAGCCGATAGGCCTCGGTGGCCAGTTCGGTCCCGAACACCTTGGCGGCCGAGGCGTCGGCGGGGTTGAGGGTGCCGCTCTTGGCCGAGGCCAGCTCCCAGTTGATCAATTTGAGGTACTCGGCCTTGGCGTGCACGCGGGCGAGGTTGAGCTGCACCCATTCCGAGTCGATCAGCCGGTTGCCGCGGGCGTCCTTGGTGTTCTGGGCCCACTCGCGAACCTGGTTGAGCGCCAAGAAGATCGGCTGTGCGGACACCAGCGCGACGCGCTCGTGGTTGAGCTGGTTGGTGACCAGCTTCCAGCCGCCGTTCTCCTCGCCGACCCGGCTGCTCACCGGCACGCGCACATCCTGGTAGTAGGTGGCGCTGGTGCCGACTCCGGCCATCGTGTGTACCGGCGTCCAGGAGAAGCCTTCGGCGGAGGTCGGCACGATCAGCACCGAGATGCCGCGGTGCTTCTTGGCTTCGGAGTTGGTGCGCACGGCCAGCCAGACGTAGTCGGCGTACTGGATCAGGCTGGTCCACATCTTCTGGCCGTTGACCACGTAGTCGTCGCCGTCGCGCACCGCCGTGGTGCGAAGTGCCGCCAGATCGGTGCCGGCGCCCGGCTCGGAGTAACCGATCGCGAAGTGCAGGTCCCCGGCGGCGATCTTGGGCAGGAAGAAGTTCTTCTGCTCGTCGGTGCCGAACGCCATGATCGTCGGGGCGACGCTGTTGATCGTCAGGAACGGCACCGGCGCCCCGGCGATGGCGGCCTCGTCGGTGAAGATCAGCGAGTCCATCGGGGAGCGGTTCTGGCCGCCGTACTCGGTTGGCCAGTTCAGGGTCAGCCAGCCATCCTTGCCCATCTGGGACACGGTCTCGCGGTAGACGTTTCCGGTGCCGATCTCGCCCCCGGAGGTCGACATCAGCGCCTCCTGGCGCTCCGGGGTCATCAGCCTGCCGAAATAGGTCCGCAGCTCGCGGCGCAGCTCCTCTTGTTCAGGGGTGTAACTGATCCGCATGAGCCCGAGTCCTTCGCTGAGTTGCTGGTGGCCGGCGACCCGCCGACACTCCTGGTTGTAACACGTTCTAGTCTTGGGGTCCAGCGCCCGTTCAGGCCGGGTACCGATCGGTCTGGTCGTATGGTGGTGCTGCGAGCGGCCCCGGATGTCGGGGCCTGTCGGGCAAGGAGGTTGTCATGCGCGTCGAAGTCGACCGTGATCGCTGTGAAGGTAACGCTGTCTGTGTGGGAATCGCGCCGGACCTGTTCGAACTCGACGATGAGGACTATGTCGTCGTGACGAAGGACCCGATCCCCGCGGACGAGGAGGCGCTGGCCGAGCAGGCCATCGCCGAATGCCCCCGCGCGGCCCTGACCCGCCGAGACTGACCGAGGACTAGAGGTATTCGTAAGTTGACTGCACATGACTTGTCTGACGAACTGACCGACCTGTCCGGACGCGTCGCGGTGGTGACCGGTGCCGCCGCGGGCCTGGGCCGCGCCGAGGCCATCGGACTGGCCCGATCCGGGGCGACCGTCGTCGTCAACGACATGGCCAAGGCGCTGGATTCCTCCGACGTTCTCGACGAGATCAGCGCCGTGGGTTCCAAGGGCGTCGCGGTCGCTGGCGACATCAGCCAGCGCTCGACCGCCGACGAGCTGGTGGCCTGCGCCGACGGGCTGGGCGGGCTGAACATCGTGGTGAACAACGCTGGTATCACCCGCGACCGGATGCTGTTCAACATGACCGACGAGGACTGGGACGCGGTCATCGCGGTACATCTGCGGGGGCATTTCCTGCTGACCCGCAACGCCGCGACCTACTGGCGCAACAAGGCCAAGGATAACGGCGGATCGGTCTATGGCCGGATCATCAACACCTCCTCGGAGGCCGGGTTGTCCGGCCCGGTCGGGCAGGCCAACTACGGTGCCGCCAAGGCCGGCATCACGGCGCTGACGCTCACCGCGTCGCGTGCGCTCGGGCGCTACGGTGTGCGGGCCAACGTGATCTGCCCGCGGGCGCGCACGGCGATGACCGCCGACGTGTTCGGTGCGCCCCCCGAGGGTGAGATCGACCCCCTGTCACCCGATCACGTGGTCACCCTGGTGCGCTTCCTGGCCTCGCCGGCGTCGGACAAAGTCAGCGGTCAGGTCTTCGTGGTCTACGGTCCGACCGTCACCCTGGTGGCGGCTCCGACGGCTGAGCACCGGTTTCACGCCGACGGATCGGCCTGGGACCCCGCGGCTTTGAGCTCCTCCATGCAGGACTACTTCGCCGATCGTGATCCCGAACGCACGTTCGGGGTGATGGGCCTGATGGGCGACTGAGCCCGGTCACGGGGCCGTGCGCTCAGCCGGCCTGTTCGGCCTTGGTGTCGGCAAGAGCGTCCAGGAACGACCGCGCCCAGCGGTCGACATCGTGGGCGAGGACCTGGCGGCGCAGTGCCCGCATCCGGCGGCGGCCCTCCTCGGGCGTCTGGTTCAGCGCGGCCTCGATGGTGTCCTTGACACCCTCCAGATCGTGCGGGTTGGTCAGGTAGGCCTGTCGCAGTTCAGCTGCGGCCCCGGTGAATTCGCTGAGCACCAGGGCGCCGCCCAGGTCGCTTCGGCAGGCGACATACTCCTTGGCCACCAGGTTCATCCCGTCGCGCAGCGGCGTTACCAGCATGACGTCGGCCGCCACGAAGAACGCGATCAACTCATCGCGCGGCACCGGCCGGTGCAGGTAATGCACCACGGGATGGCCGACCTCGCCATATTCGCCGTTGATGTGACCGACCTGCTGCTCGACGTCGTTGCGAAGGATGCGGTAGCTCTCCACCCGTTCCCGGCTGGGGGTCGCCAGTTGCACCAGGACGGTGTCGTCGCGTTTGGCGCGACCCTCGGCGACCAACTCCGAAAAAGCTCTGAGCCGAACGTCGATGCCCTTGGTGTAGTCGAGCCGGTCGACACCGAGCAGGATCTTGCGGGGGCTGCCGAGCTCGGCGCGGATCTCCTTGGCGCGGCGCCGGATTCCACGGTTACGCGCCGTACGGTCCAGGTCTGCGGAGTCGATCGAGATGGGGAACGCGCCGACCTTCACGGTGCGGACGCCCAGCTGCACCTCGCCGAAGCGGGACCGCACACCAACCGAGGCACGCGAGGTATTGGCGCCGACGAGTCGGCGGGAGAGGAAGAGGAAGTTCTGCGCGCCACCGGGCAGGTGAAATCCGACCAGATCGGCACCCAGCAGACCCTCGATGATCTCGGTGCGCCACGGCAACTGCATGAACAGCTCCACCGGCGGGAACGGGATGTGCAGGAAGAACCCGATCGTCAGGTCCGGCCGCAGCATTCGCAGCATCTTCGGAACCAGCTGCAGTTGGTAGTCCTGCACCCAGACGGTCGCGCCCTCGGCCGCAGCGCGGGAGGTGGCCTCGGCGAAGCGTCGATTGACGTCGACGTAGCGATCCCACCATTCGCGGTGGTATTCCGGCTTGACGATCACATCGTGGTACAGCGGCCACAGCGTGGCGTTGGAGAAGCCCTCGTAGTATTCGGCGACGTCCTCGGCGGACAGCCGCACTGGGAAGAGTTGTAGATCCTCTTCGGCGATCGGCTCCTCCGGGCCGTCGACCACACCCGGCCAGCCGATCCAGGCGCCGCGCTGGCGCCGCAGCAATGGCTCCAGGGCGGTGACGAGCCCACCAGGGCTGCGCTTCCAGGAGACGGTGCCGTCGGGCAGCCGCTCCATGTCGATCGGCAGCCGGTTGGCGACCACCACGAAGTCAGAATTTCCGGAGTGGGCGGGTTTCCGGTCTCCGGACACCGCCTACGCCTCGAGCTTTGAGGGTCCAATACCAAGCATCGACAAGAAGACCCGGCACTCGTCGGCGTCGGTGGCATAGGCGGCGACGACCCGACGGGCCTGGCGCGCCGTGCTGTCGGCCAGCGGCTCCACGTCGTCGATATCCGCAGGGTTTGATTTTGCAGGCATGTCCCAACCTTAGCTAAGGGTCAAAAACTCACTACGGGCTCGACGAAATCGTCGACTTCGGCTGGACAGCGGCCTCGCCCTGACTGGCTTCGTAGCAGGCGGCCGATTCCCAGTAGCCCGTGCAGGGGTACCCGTTGATGTTCGGCACCATGTCGGCCGCGATCCCGGTCTCCGCGGTGGAGGTGATGTCTTGGGTGGTACGCGGCTGGAACTCGTCGGTCGCCTGGTCGCCCTGGGTGGTGGCGATCGGGGTCATCGTCGGCACGCAATTACCCGTCGAGGCATCCAGCGATTCGCCCGACTGGCAGCCACCCGAGCCACTGGGCTGTGCGGCCACCGGCGCGGGTGCCGGCACCGGCTCGGGTGCCGGTATTGCGCCTTCGCCCTCGGCATGTGCCACCGGAGCTGCGGCGACCGCGAGCGCGAAGACGCCCGCGGTCATCAGCTTGGCTGCCCAACTGGAGTGGATCGGCATCGTTGCCCTCCTGGTCTGGACCGCTGTCTACGGGCTGGACGAGAGGCTGGAGTGCGGCTCGACCGCGGGGACCTGGTTTTCTTGCAGGCCGATGCACTGACCGGTGTTGGCCCCGGTGCACGGAATGCCCTGAACCTCGGGAAGGCTGCTGGAGTCACCGGGAGTGGAGAACGTCGTGGTCCCACTACCGCTCGTCGTGGGGTAGTTGCCACCCGGCACATTTGGCGCCAGCTCCGGTGTGCAGTCCCCCGTGTAGATGTCCTCGAGCTCACCGGCCGGGCAGGCCATGGCCGGTCCAGCCGGTGCACCCGACGGCCCCGCGAGGTATGCCACTGCGGGAGCGGCTGCGATCGCGATGCTGAATCCACCTGCGAGGAGGATGCGTCGGCCGACTGAGGGGGAAATCGTCATACTTCACACTTCCTTGAGAAGTCGACGGAGTTCCGAAGTCGGCCCTCCGCTCTAGGGACTGGACGAGATGGTCGAGTGGGGTTCTACGACCGGAGCCTGCTGCTCTTCCTGCAATCCTATGCACTGACCGGTGTTTGCGCCTGTGCAAGGTATCCCCTGAACTTCTGGCAGGCTGTTGGCGTCGCCGGGTGTCGAGAAACTGACCTCACCGGGAGGGGTGCCCTCGGGTAGCGCCTCGCACGCGCCGGTCGCCGGATTGGCGGTCTGGCCGGCGGGGCATTCGGCGACGGCGGGTCCGGCCGCCGGAACGGCCAGAGCGGCCATCAGGGGTGCCGCCGCGACGGCGAGGGCGAAGCTTCCGGCTAGGGCCATGCGCTGCGCTGAATTCTTCAATTTGGCCATGATCGTGCTCTCTTGTTGTTTGCCGAGCGGCTGTGTGAGAGCAGTGTATTGCCGCCCTCCGCATCCCGCAGTTGTTCGGCCGTTATATCGGCAGCCCGCACCGTATCGTTACACCAGGGTCAATATAGTTTTCGGGGAGATTCCCGGCCCCACTTCCTCGCCACGGTCACGGCGTGACCACTGTCTACGCTCGGAATCGGGACAACGCCGGTAGGTGCAAGGCGGCGACCCGCAATTGCATTTGTCACCGCAATACCGGGCCCGTGCAGTGCGGGCGGTCGCCCTGGTGGACGTCGCCGATCGAGGCGCCGTTTTTCATTGCCAGATGTTCGCTGACGGTGATTGCAAAGCGCGGTGCGCGGACTTTCTCCCCATCCGCGGACGGTGGCCTGGCGCTGACCGGGACGGACGCTATGCGACGCCGCCGCCTCGTGGTTCTATACGTAGAACCTGTTCCAGTTTTGCGTGAGGAGTGCGGCGTGCAGCTCTCGTTCGAGGATCGGACGTACCTGATCACCGGCGGTGGTAGCGGTATCGGCAAGGGGGTGGCAGAGGGCCTGGCCAAGGCTGGCGCCAACGTGATGATCGTCGGGCGCAACGCCGATCGGCTCGCCGCGACCGCCGATGAGATCAATGCCGCCGCGCCGGCGGGCCACGTCAACTATGAGCCCGCCGACGTCGTCAACGAGGACCAGATCGCTGCGGTCATCGAGGCGGCCACGGCGTGGAACGGGCGGCTCCACGGTGTGGTGCACTGCGCCGGCGGTTCCCAGACCATCGGTCCGGTCACCCAGATGGACTCCGAGGCGTGGCGCGCCACCGTTGACCTCAACATCAACGGCTCGATGTACGTGCTCAAGCATTCGGCCCGGGAGATGGTGCGGGGCGGCGGCGGATCATTCGTCGGAATCTCCTCGATTGCCTCCAGCAACACCCACCGCTGGTTCGGGCCGTACGGCGTCACCAAGGCCGGACTCGACCACCTCATCAAGCTGGCCGCCGACGAACTGGGACCGTCTTGGGTGCGGGTCAACGGCATCCGACCCGGATTGATCCGCACTGAGCTCGTCCAGATGGTCCTCGACTCGCCGGAGATCAGCGGGGATTACCGGGAGTGCACACCGCTGCCGCGTCCCGGCGAGGTCGCCGACGTCGCCAACACGGCGATGTTCCTACTCAGTGATGCCGCCGAGTGGATCACCGGGCAGATCATCGGGGTCGACGGCGGGCAGAACCTGCGTCGCGGTCCGGATTACTCGGCGATGCTCGAACCCGCTTTCGGTGCCGACGGCCTACGCGGAGTCGTCTGAGACTGCCGCGTCGAGCGCCGCGAGGCCGCCCACCGCCGACCAATCCAGGTGCTCGCCGCCACCGGCGAGCAGGCGTAAGAAGCGGTCCCGCAACAGGCTGGCGATCGGCAACGGCACCCGCAGCTGCTCGGCGGCGGCCAGTACCAGGCCAATGTCCTTGTGGCCCAACGGTGCCGCGAATCCAGCCGGTTCGAACTGCGCACTGGCGATGAGGTTGCCGTAGGTCCGGTACACCGGCGCGGTGAACAGGGTCGAGGTCAGGATCTCCAGATACTGGTGTTTGTCCACCCCGCCCCGGCTCACCAAGGCCATCGCCTCGCCGAGCGACTCGATCACCGAGCCGATCAGGAAGTTGCCGCTGAGCTTGACCAGGTTGGCCGCCGAGGGATCGGTGGACACCACGAACGTCCGTTGCCCGATCGCGTCGAACACCGGCAGCACCGACTGCACGGTGTCGTCGGCCCCAGCCGCAACGACGAACAACGCCGCCGCGGCGGCGGCGTCCGGCCGGCCGAACACCGGCGCCGACACGAATCCCGTCCCGGCGGCGCCGTGTGCCTCGGCAAGTCGGTTGGCCAGCTCGACGCTGATCGTGCTGGAGGAGATGTGCACGGTGTCCGGCGATGCCGAAGCGATGATGCCGCCGTCACCGAATGCCACCGCCGCCACCGCGGTGTCGTCGGCGAGCATGGTCACCACAGCGTCGCCGCCGCAGGCGTCGGCGACACTGCCGGCAGGCCGGGCCCCCACCGCAGCCAGCGCGTCGACCTTGGCCCGCGACCGGTTGTAGACGGTCACCTCGTGACCGGCCTTGATCAGATTCGCGGCCATGCCCGCGCCCATGTTGCCCAGTCCGATCAGTCCGACGCGCATCGCACCATCGTGGCGGCAGCGAGCCGGAATCGCCAACCGGGACCCGCGGCTAGTTGACGCAGGGGACGCCGCCCCCGTCGATCGGCGCGCCTTGATCGGGTGTGGGCGTGGTCGAGGTGTCGACCCAGCTCTGGACCGTGCTGGACGTCGTGCTGCCCTGCGGCTCCGGCTGGTCCAGCGGGATGTCGTAGCCCACTCCGAGGATGACCCGGATGTGGTCGGCAGCCAACGCGCTGCTGGCCTGTGGGGCGTTGTCGACACCGAGCAGGGTGGCCACCGACTGGGCATCGGTTTGTGCCCCTGGCCCGTAGGTGATCACGGTGTCGATCGGTTCGCCGGACTCGCGGTCGCGAATCGTGTCGACGGTGAAGCCGTGCTTACCCAGCAGGGTCGCGGCCTGTGCGGCCAGGCCCGAGATGTCGCTGCCGTTGACGACGTTGAGCACGGTCTGCGGGTTGGGCTGCGGTAGTGGTTGTGCTCCGGTGGTAGCCGTCTCGGTCGCGGTGGGCCCGCCGATGGCCCTGGCGATTTCGGCCCGGATCTTGGCCGGATCGACGATGTTCACGTCTTGGCCGTTGATGTTCTCGTAGCGCACCACCGGCAGCGTCCGGAATTCCACGTCGCCACCGGCCAGTGCGGCCATCCGGCGGAATTGGTCCTCGCCCCATCCCTCCGAGAGCACGATGTCTTCGCGGGCCACCGCCATCAAGCGCTTGAACTTGTCCAGGTCGGTGAACGAGCCCGATTGCTGCAGTTCATGCATCACCGACAGTAGGAAAGCCTGCTGACGGTGGGTGCGATCGAGATCCCCGTTCTCCAGTCCGTGCCGCTGCCGCACGAACGCCAGCGCTTGCGCGGCGTCCAACCGCTGGCGGCCGGCCGGGAAGTCGGCCCCCGAATAGTCGTCGTGCACGGCGTGGAGCAGGCAGACTTCCACCCCGCCGAGGCTGTCCGCCAGGTGGTAGAAGCCCGCCAGGTTCACCTCAGCGAAGTAGTCGATGGGCTGGCCGGTCAGGTTACGGACGGCCCGGATGGTCGCCTTGCGGCCGGCCTCGCGACCCGCCCTCTCCAGTGCAGAGCGGTCGCTGACACCCTTGTCGACCAACTCCTGCTCGGTCTGGAACTTGGTCAGACCGTAAGCCTCTTTGATCTTGATATGGCTGTAACCCTTGATGCCGCTGACGGCCACATAGTCGTCGCGCGGTATCGAGAACGCGACGACGCTGTCGTCGGCGCCGATGTGCACCAGGATCAGCGTGTTGGTGTTGTAGCCGCCGGACCCGGAGTCTCCGGCGTGCAGCTTGTCGAGGACCTCGTCCGGCAACTCGTTACCGTCTTGATCCTTGCGGGAATCCAGGCCGATCAGCAGGATGTTCATCGCACCGCCGCTGGAGCGCGGTTCGTCGGAACCCAGTGCCTTGGACACCGTTATCCCGCTCAGCACGCCGTGGGCTTCCGAGTACGCCAACCCGGTGAGCATTAGCACGACCACCGATACCAGCCCGACCACGACGTGGCCGATGATCCGGGCCGTTCGCCAGCCGGCGCCGGACCGTCCCCGGTGGCGGCCGTGGCGGTTGCCCGCGACGGCCGCTGGCGGAGGCGACGACGGATCCATGGTCGACAGTATGCGGGCAAACGCTCGTCGGGCCCCAGCTAGGCCGGTTCGCTTCGGGCGTTCGCGGCCGTGCCCCCGCCGCGCGGCAGTATTGTCCAGCGAAGGTCGAAGCTTTGCGACAAACCGGAAGGCCCACCATGCGGATGTTGGTCTCCCGCTGGATAGCGGCATTTCTCACCGCCGGTGTGGGGGCGGCCGGCGTGGTCGCCGCATCGCCGGCGCACGCGGACTGTGTCTCCGGCGGCGGCTCCACCGTGTGTGCGCAAGGCGATGTCCGCGGCGCGAACGGCGCTCCGGGTCCCAGTACGAGCGGCCCCTATGTTCCGTATCCGTGCGACTACGACCCGTACTGCTACGACGGCGGCCTGTCGATCATCCTCGACCCCGGCGACGGCCCCAATCGCCCGCCGCGCCCGCGCCCGCCGCGACCGACTCCCAGACAGGGCTGACCCCGCGACCGTCACACCGGTCTAGGGCGGCCGGATCACCGGCCGGGTGGGTCGGTCCGTTCGAAGGGACCCCGGCTCGGTGGGGCCGCAGCGAAACACGGCGGAAACATGATCGCCGCACGCGCGAAACACCGCGCCGACATCCTCGTCGGGACCGTCGAAGGAGCCGGACTTGCAGTCGATCGATCCCGCCGCCACAGCCTGGCTATTGGCCAGCACCGCACTGGTCTTGTTGATGACGCCGGGGTTGGCGATTTTCTACGGTGGCATGGTCCGCACCACCGGGGTGCTCAACATGATCATGATGAGCTTCATCGCGATCCCCCTCGTCACGGTGGCCTGGCTGCTGTTCGGCTACAGCCTGGCCTTCTCCGGAACCAGCCTGGGCGGTTTCATCGGTGACCTGTCGCACGCCGGAATGGCTGGCATCGGTCCGACCACCGCCCACGGATCGGTACCCGAGCTCCTGTTCGCCACCTTCCAGCTCAGCTTTGCGATCATCACCGCGGCACTGGTCAGCGGCGCGATCGCCGACCGCGCCAAGTTCGCCGCCTGGATGATCTTCGTGCCGGTGTGGTCGATCGTGGTGTATTCGGTTGTGGCGCATTGGGTGTGGGCGCCCGGCGGCTGGCTGTTCAAGCTGGGGGTACTCGATTACGCCGGCGGATTGGTGGTCGAGATCGTCTCCGGCGCCTCCGCTCTGGCGCTCGCGCTAGTGCTGGGACCGCGTATCGGCTTCAAGGTCGACGCGATGCGTCCGCACAACCTGCCCTTCGTGCTGCTCGGTGTCGGGCTGCTGTGGTTCGGGTGGTTCGGCTTCAACGCCGGATCGGCGCTGGCGGCCAACGGCACCGCCGCGGCGATCTTCCTCAACACGCTGGTGGCCGGCTGTCTCGGCATGCTCGGGTGGTTGTCGGTCGAGCAGATCCGTGACGGCAGGCCCACGACGTTCGGGGCGGCCTCCGGTGTCGTCGCCGGCCTGGTCGCCATCACCCCCTCGTGCGGGACGGTCAATACCCTGGGCGCCGCAATTGTCGGCCTGCTCGCGGGCATCGTGTGCTCCTTCGCGATCGGGCTGAAGTTCCGGTTCGGCTACGACGACTCGCTGGACGTGGTCGGGGTGCACTTCGTCGGCGGGGTGGTCGGCGTGCTGCTCATTGGCTTCCTCGCCACCGCGGTGATGACCGGTGGGCCCGAAGGACTGCTCTACGGCGGCGGGCTGGCGCAACTGGGCAAGCAAGCACTCGCCATGGTGGTGGTGGCCGCCTACGCCTTCGCGATGTCCTTCGGACTGGCCAAGCTGATCGACCGCACCATCGGCTTCCGGCTGAGTCCGGAGGACGAGACCGCGGGTGTGGACTTCACTCAGCACGCCGAGTCGGCGTACGCCGAGGGTGTGCACGGGCATCAGCCGCTACGCCGGCCGTTGTTCGGGGAGTCTCGTCCGAGACCGGACCCCGACCAGGACTGAGCCGCAGCCCAGCGGGCAGTTCCAGACGGTCTGCGTCGACATGTCCTGCCCGCCGAGCACTCGGTACAGGTCACGATCGCGGGGAAGCCGGAGCACTGACGCTGTCAGCGCGGTGGATCACCACGCCAGGCGAAACTGTTGACGTACTTGTCCAGATCGATCGCGAGTTCCAGGTTGGCGCCGGAGGGCCGTCCCGGGCCGAAGTTCGGGCCGAACTGGCGGTACGGGCCGATAGCACCGGCGAGCAGGGCGTAGTCGTTCTTCACCGCCACCAGGATCACCAGCCGGAGGTGTTGGTAGGACGCGTCGCCGTCCTGCGGCCAAATGTCGGCGACTTCGCCGTAGCCGTGCTGGTAGCCGACCATCGCGTTGGGGATCTGGTAGGCCGTGCGCTTGTTCGGATAGCGCTCGGCGAGGAACGTCGTGGCGATCTCCTGGGCTGATCTTCCATCGGCCGGCTGGCCCCACAGCTTCAACGTGCCGCCGTCCCCACCGGTATAGAGCGCCCGGACGCCATTGGTGTCGAAGGTGATGTCGTACGACGAGCCCGCAGCGGGGTAGGACACCGAGAATTCGCCGCCGGGGGCGGTGAACCGGGGGAGCGAGGCGACCGGAGTGCCGCTGGGCGGCCGACCACAGTCCGGCGGGCAGTTGTAGAGGACGGCAGGCTCTGCGATGCTCGCCGACAGCCCGATCAGGGGCGCAGCGATCACCGCTATGACGACCGCCCAGACGACCGGGACCCGAACATTGGGCGTGCGGGGCAGTGGTTCGCAGGTGTAGGTCGCCGTCGCGCCCGCATAGCCGGGCCACTGCGAGCCCGTGCCGGTGGCGTCGTCGGTGTCGAGGTGGACGACCACGTTTCGGCGTTGGGCGCGGGACGAATTCGGCGACGCGTGCGCGGCGGCACCGCAGAGCGGGCAGAAGGCCATCTCGGGAACCACGGTGCGACAGTGCAGGCACAGCTGCGGCTCACCGCGCATTTCACCCGGCTGCTCGTGCAGCAGGGCGAGCTGCACGCCGATCCGTAGTGCGATCAGCGCGACCAACGCCATCGCGACATGCCAGGCGAGCATCTTGGCTTGGGGGAGTCCGGCGACATCGGTGATACCCACGACCGCGTATATCGCCAGCACCACCACGCCGAAGAGGGTCAGCGCACCGACGACCAGGGTGCGGCGTCTGGGCTTGCCGTCGTCGGCGCGTCTGAACCACAGTGCCGCGCCGACCAGCCCGCCGGCGCAGGCTGCGGTCAGCGGTATCGTCACGCCGCGGATTGCCGACTCCACGAGAAGCCATTCGACCGGCCGATCCTTGGAAACGGTGGCCGCGGCGAACTGTGGTGCCAGCCGGGTGAAGGTTGCGGCGGCGGTGAAGCTGATCGCGGACAGCATGCCGATCACCAAGCCGTTCAACGACTCCCGTTGTCCGGGCCGCAGCAGACGGACCGCCACGGCGGGAATCATCATCAGCAGCGCGCCGCCCTCGGCGACACCGAGACCGTCGCGCAGCACCCGGTTACCGGCGATTCCGACGTCGAACGGCGCTCCGGTCTCCCGGATCACCAAGTCACCGGTCAGCAGAACCCAGCCCACGCCGATCGCGATTCCCAGCCCCGCGGTCAGCAGCAGTGAGCTGCGGGGGATGTCCCGGTACACGCCGGTCTGCTGCTGATAGATCACCAGCAGCAGGGGCAGGCCGAGTGCCGCGACGGTGACCAGCGCACCAGGCAGTTTGATCTCGATCGACAACGCCATCGCGGCGATCAGCAGAATCAACCCGTAAACGAAGGGGGTCCGGGCCAATTGGGAAAGGTGGGGAAACAGGGAGCTGGAGATCGCGGGCCGCAGCACATGTTCGGCGGGCGCCGCGCAGAAGACGCGGGGTCGCAGCCACTGCGGACCGTCACCAGCCTGTGGGGCGAGGTGTGCGCCGCACACCCCGCAGAACACTCCGGCGGGCACCTCGGCGGCACATGCTGGGCAGGTCATGCTCACCACTCGCCGCACCGGCACTTCTGGATGGCCAGGATGTCCTGGGACAAGGTGTCGAGGTCCGGGGTGCCGAGCCCGGTCACCAGGTCATAGCCCGGTCCGGCGTTGTCGACGGCGTTGCCCCCCAAGGTGATGTCGTGAAATCCGGGCAGCCTTGCGCCCTGGGCGATTTCGTACAGCAGCGGGTTCAGCTCACCGATCAGGTGCCCACCGTTCTTGGTGAGGTATTCGTTCATCAGTGCGGTCAGGCCGGCCCAGATGGGGGCGGCCACGGATGTGCCACCGCCCACCGCATGCTGGCGTTTGAAGACGATCCGTACGCCGGTCGCCGGGTCCGCGACAGCCGCGATATCGGGGGTCAGGCGCCGGCCGGGCGGGGCGGCCACCCGCAGCTCGGCCTGCCAGGGCGGGCGTTCGAACAGGTTCGACACCCCGCCTCCGGTGCCTTGCGAGATGGCCGGTGCGAACCACGACTGTTCGGCCAGCCAACGCCCTTCGGCATCGGTCGACAAGGTGGTGCCACCGACATCGGTCATCTCCGGCACCGACGCCACAGAGTCCAACCCGACGTCGTCGGCGTGCGGTGCGTCCGACCAGTTGTGGCCGCCCTTGCATTCCAGGCCGGCCAGATCGCCGCTGGCGTTGAAGGCGGTGGTGCCGTTGCGCAGTGCCGCGGTCAACGCGCCTCGCACCGGCAGCATGTCGGCTGCGGTCATGATCTTGTCGCAACCCCAGCCGATCGAAAAGCTCCACACCGCACCCGGATAGCGGCGATCGGCCTCCTCCATCAGGGTGCTGATCTTCTCGTAGGTGGCGTCACCGGACACGGTGGGGCGCGCGTTGACCAAGACCTTCTTGGCATCCGGCGCGATCGCGTGGATAGCCTCCAAATCCATCGTCGCCTCCCCGCTGCGTTGTGAAGCCATGTCGCCCATCAACTCCGGAGTGAACTTGGGCAGGTTGAACGACGCGGCGAACATGTCGAGGTCTTCTTGGTCGAATCCGTCGAAGGCGAACACCAGAACCGTCACACCCTTGCCGGTGTAGCCGTCCTCGCGGAGCGACTGCGCGTTATAGGTGCGCAGCAGTGCGTCCGGGGCGAGCCCGTCGTCGGGTACAGCCAGCGGCACTATCGATGGCGAGGACTCGTGATGTGGGATGTAGCCCAGGATCCTGCCGAGCTCGGACACCTCGCCGGCGACCGGCACGGGAACGGCCGGCTGCCGGGGGGAGGCGTAGAACACCTGACCCAGCCGCCCGCGATAGTCGTGCACGGGTACTTCGAAGGCAGAGCTGACGGCCTCGGGTGTCCCCTCGATGACGGCCCACCGGTTGCCGGACCGCCAACGCACCGAGAGTCCTTGTCGGCGTGCCCAACTGATCAGGGAAGCGGGCTCGGAGACGCTGTGCAGACCGGCGACGAGCTGGACATGATCGTCGCCGGCCGGACCGAGGTCGGTGGAGGCGGCCAGCAGCGACGCGTAGGGACCGGTGATGGTGCCGGCGGGCGGGGGTGTGTCATCGGGCCGGTTCGCGGTCCAGATGAGTCCGACGGCGGTCACGACCGCGGCACTCAACGCCGACCATTTCAGGAACCTACTCGGCCTGCTCTTACTCGGCGTCAACTTGCCCTCCGGGTGGCGACTAGCTCCCCGGAAACACACAGGAGGTGGGTGATGACGCGTTGGACGATATCAGCGCTGCCGTCTTCGGGGCGCGATGTCGCGCAGGTTGCGCGTAGGCGAACACTCTCTGACGCGGAGTCCGGATAGGCAGATTCGGTTGGGTATGGCGAGCGGGGACGACTAGGTTGCCGATCATGGAAAATGGGTGTGCTGAGACTGGTGATCGCGGCATGAATCGTTTGGTCACGTTTACTCGTCAACTGGGCCTGGCGGTCGGCTGCACGGCCGTCGTCGCAGCGATCGGGCTGTCGGCTGGATGTGGGCACTCGACCAAGGAGAGCCCGTCCACCACGAGCGCGCCGGCCCCGTCGCCCACCGAGAAGGGCGCGATTCAGATGCCCAAGCAGTCGTTCAATCCCAACATGAACGCTGCCGACGGGATGCTCGCCCTGGAAAGCGAGGGCTACATCGTGCAGTTGAACAGCGGCGGTGGGTATGCCGGCGATCGGCCGCTGTCCGCCTGCAAGATCGTCAGCGTCGACGGCCTGCGCGGCGACGCCCCGCCGGCGAACACCACGGTGTACCTGACCGTCTCTTGCCCGAGCAGCAATTAACTGACGGTCGCCGGTCACCGCCGCTTCCGGCGGCGTAGGAACACGAAGCCGACGAACAGCAGCATCGACGTTGGTGACGGGGACACCATGGTGTACCCGAGGTCCTTGAGGATGCCGATTTCGACCGCGCTCAGCGTCCTGACGCCCAGTCCAGTGTTGGAGGAGGCGTTCATCATCTTCTGGTTGGCTCCGGTGAACGTGTTGTCGTCCAGATGCGAGATCGAACTGCCGGACTCCCACGGGTTGGGTGTGTAGAGCGGCACATAGCCGCCGTACGCCGCGACTGCGTTGGGCCCGCCGAAGTACAGGCCGCCGTTGGATCCGATCAGATTCGCGTTGTAGGCGGTCTTCCAGACGAAGTCGTTTCCGATCGCCGGCGTTCCGGCCGAGGTGACGATGAAGCTGTCGAACGTCGTCCAGTTCGGGTAGGTGTTGTTCCCCGCGCTGTCCACGACGGACAGGAAGCCGAAGGTGTGTAGCAGCTCGTGCGTGGCCGTGGACTGGAAGTCGTACTGGCCGCCGCCCACCGAGCTGCCGTAGGCCCAGGAGTATCCGAAGTTCCAGTCGATCACCCCGTCAGGCGCCGAACCATTGGCGTCCTGGCCGGTCAGGATCTTGTTCTGCACGACGGTCGAATAGAAGCCGGGGTCAGAGCTGATCAGATCGCTGCCAGCCGATGCCAGCGTCGAGCCGAACAACGAGTACTGCCCGGTGACTTGGTAGGTGAGGGTGACCGGGTTTGCGACGACGAAGTAGCTCGAAAGGTAGATCGCCGTCGACTGCAGTTCGGCGCGAGCCGCGCTGGACCAGAACTGCGACCCCGATCCGTAGATGAAGTTGAACGTGATGCGAGGAGTGGCGCTCGCGTCCTGGGTGACCGACACGACGGCGTCGGTGCTCGGGTCGCGGAACCAGTTGAGCAGGTTGATGTGCGGCCCGGTGTCGGTCGCGGCCACGGTGAACGCGTCGATGCCGGCAAAGCCGGCGTCGGGTGTGTAGGTGTAGTTGCCGGTGGAATCGACGACCACGGTCCCGAAGCGGGGCTGCTGCCGCACGGTGTAGACGACCTGGTCGCCCTCGGGATCGGTGGCGCCGATGGTGCCGGTGATCGGCCCCGCCGTCTGTCCGCTGGTCTGCACCGGCGCGACCGTGGGCGCCTCGTTGAACAGGCTGCGACGAATCAGCAGGACTGCCCCTTCGAGGAATCCCTGGACCGTGCCCACCAAACCGGTGAACACGTCGGCCAGCGAGGACGCCTGGCTGCTGCCGACCGGCACCCGCAACGCGGTGACCCGTGCGGCCGTACTGGTGACCGGCGACTCTGCGACGGTGTCCGCCGCAGGCAGGGTCGGAGTCTGCGATTGCGCGGGCTGGGTCGTGGCCTGCGCGTCAGTCGCGCTGTCGGCTGGGTCGGCGGCGACGGCTTCCGGCGCCGGGCTGCTTGCCCGGGCCTGGGGACGGCCGGTACGAGCCCTGGCGATATCGGCGGCGGCATCCGCGCGCACGCGTAGCCCGGCGACCGACGATGTCGACGACCGGGCCGAGCCGGTCGCCGCGGCCGACGGCGTGCCGGCCCGAGTTGCGCTGTCGTGCGCGGGCCCGGCAGTTCTGGCCGATCGGGCCGTCCCGCTGCTCGGCTTTGCCGGACCGGCCGAGGCTGCGGATGAACCCTGGTCGGGGCCGTCGGCGCTGGCAATGGCGACGACGGGCCAGGTCAGTGACAACCCGAGTGCAAAGGCCGCCGCACCGGCCCGCGCACCTCGCTGAATATTCGCCATCACAGCACCGCCTTCGCGCAGTTCAGTGTTCTCCCGGAAGCCGGCGGACTTCAGGCAAACCCCCTGGTCCGGGTGTCAGTCCGGCCGCCGCCGCTGCGCACCCGTTTGCTCTTCAGCGAATCCTAGGGCCAACCGCGTCCAAGCGGAATGGTTACACGCTAACTCGGGAGGTTTGCTGGCCCGACCAGCGGCTGAGCCCGGCTGGGCACTGCCCCGTCCGGCCGTCATCGGCGCGGATGGCGCTGAGGTGCCCAAGCGCCAGACCGCAGCATCTTCTGTGCCGGGGGCAGGTGTCGCTGCCCGGTGACCCCGGAATGAGGCCACGGTTGGTCCGGCTTGTCGACGATCCGCGTCGCCGAGGAAAGGTAAGTCCTTCGCCGCGGACACCGGGAGTCGGCCGGTGCCGAAATCCGGGTATCTCTTGAGAAGCTCAGCACTGCAACAGTGTTGATGAGCATATCCTCCATCGCTGATTGTCCGAAGTGGCTAGTCAGGCCGACCCGGGTTCGGGTTGTTTTGACCACCAACATGTCTCGATACCTCTCGAGGCCACGCGGATGAATCGGTGCGCGAAGAGCTCGCTGTGGATCTCCGGCAGTGGCGCTGTCCCCGCACCCGTGCCTCCTATGTCCAGCGGTAAGCGGTCGATATGACCGGAGTTGGGCGCGTTTGCTTGTGGGGAGAACCAACTAGTGAGATGATCGCTGTGTCGCCGTGGGATCACCGCCGCGCGAGGCCTTTCTGGAATCGCCCCTAGATAGCCAGGGGTGGGATCGCTGAGATTCAAGGCTTAACGTTGAATTCAGGGGTGATGTCATGGCCGAGGCTGATATGTCAAGGGTGGGGAACCCTGCCACCGGTGCGCTCAATCATGTTGACGCAGAACGGAACTGCGAACTCCCGCATCTTCGATGGGTGTTGGGGCAGGTGATGGCACGGGTCCGGCCTGAGGACTTGTCAGCCGTCGAGATCGCCGCGCTACTCGCTATTCTGACCCCGGCGCACTCCCGGGTCATCGGCAGACCAGCCGGCCGGCCAGAGCTGCGTGTCGCCAGGGTTCGCGGCGAGCACCCGGCGTCGAATCTCGCTTAACAGTGCGTCGATCGATGCCCGGGTCAGGTCGCCGGTCAGTGTCGTCAACTCCACTACGCCCAGTTCGCTGCTCGACAGGTAGCCCGCGGCGACAAGGGCCTCGACCGGAGAGCGGGAATATGCCCGTGCGAGGGCGATCACGGCTCTGGCATGTGGGGTATTCGTGCCGCGTTGCCAACGGGAGATGCTGGACTGATCGATACCCGTTGCGGCGGCGATGTCTTTCTGCGACGCATTTCCAGTCACTGTCACGACGTACGGCCACCACATCGCATCTGCCACCGGGACAGGGTATTGCATAACCTCGTCAAACTCGACTGTGAGTCTCTTCAAATGAATTTCGCGTTCCGCATTGCGCTTCACGTTGAGCTGATTTCGGCATCTCGCAACGGGGTGGGCCACGTGCGTGCGCCAAGGAGGTACGCATGACGGTGCTGTCCCGCAGGAGCTTTCTCGGTGCCACAGTTGGGGTTGCGGGGGCTGTCAGTGCGGGAGCTCTCTGGTTCGAGACGAACCGCACCCAGCGTCGGCACTACCCGGCCATCGTGATCGGCAGCGGCTATGGCGGTGGGGTGTCGGCCTTGCGGCTCGGCCAAGCTGGCGTCGACACCCTGATCCTGGAAAAGGGCCGATGGTGGAACACCCCCGACCAGGACGGCAAACGATTCTCGAAGATGCTGCCCGCCGACACCCGTGCCGGCTGGTTCTCCGCCGTCCCACCCAGCCTGGTGTCGTCGTACCGGGGGGTTTCGATCGAGGAAGTGACGAAGCACCTGCCGTCACCCCAGCCGGTCCAGGCCGGGATCTGTGAGAAGGTTATCCATGGTTCGCACAATGTGTTTCGTGGCGTTGCCGTTGGGGGCGGATCGATGGTCAACGCGGCCATCGCCGCGATCCCGACACCGGCTCAAGTACGGGAGGCCTTTCCCGACATCGACTCGTCCCAGTTCCTGGGTACCTACATCGAACGCGCCAAGAACATGCTACGCATCAACTACCGCGACATGGAGTGGTTCGAACAGACGCCCTTCTTCCAATACGCGCGGGTGGGCCGCCAGTACGCGGCGGCAGCCGGATACCCAGTCGACTACAACGGCAGTGCATACTCCTTCGACTACATGAAACGCGAAGAGGCAGGGCTTGTTCCACGCTCTGCGCTGGACTTCGAACAGCAGTACGGCAACAACTACGGCCGGTTCGGCAGCGTTGACCAGACCTACATCGCAGCCGCCTTGCAGACGGGCCACGTCACGTTGCGGCCCCTCACCGAGGTAACCGGGATCCGGCGGGAGCGCTCCGGTGAGTATGTGGTGTCCACCCGCGAGATCGACCGGTGGGGCAAGGAGGTCAGCCGTGACGAACTCGGCTGCGATCAGCTACATCTCAACGCCGGCGTCTTGGGCACCACCCATCTGCTTCTGCGCGCCCGCGACACGGGTGCGCTACCTCATCTGAGTGACGAGATCGGCCGCGGATACGGAAACAACGGCGACGTGATGGTCGCGCACATGCTCAACGAGACCGACCCCGCGGGGACCCAGCAGTCGCTGCTAGGAATGATCAACCTCGACGGCCGTGACGACCCGGAAAACCCGTTCTACGCCAGCATCTTCTCGATTCCGTTGGCGGTCGAGACATTCGCGCTGGGCTACTACGTGATGGTCAGGACCGGCGACCGCGCCGAGATCACCTACGACCAGGCCGCCGACGCCATCCGGATCGGGTGGCCCGACCAATACAGCGACCATCTCGCCGCGAGAGCGCAGGCAGTGTTCGACAACGTGACTCAGGCCAACGGCGTTGACTATCGCGACGACATCTTCGAGGGAAAGGTATTCGCGCCCAACACGGTTCACCCGATGGGCGGGTGTGTTCGGGGCAAGGCGACTGATGGTTTCGGACGCGTCAACGGGTACGAGAAGCTCTACGTCAACGATGCCTCGCTGTTGCCCGGCTACCTCGGCTGCAACCCGTTCATGGCCATCACAGCGCTTGCCGAGCGCAATATCGAAGGCATTTTGCAGGGACGCACCTGACTCGGTGCCGGGGCCGCGCGTCGTGAGCTGAGAGCGGGGGCGCCGGCGTAGCCGACGCCCCCGACTCTAACTATCGGTTATGTTCCCGCGCCGTGGGCGCCGGCAGCGCCGGCGTTGCCGCCGGTGCCAGTGCCTCCGGCAGTGCCGGTGGCTCCGGTGGCTCCGGTGGCTCCGGTGGTGCCGTGCGTACCAGTGCTGCCGTGGGCTCCGGTGGCGCCGGTGCCTCCGGGCGTGCCGGTAGCGCCGGGTCGGCCGAAGATCCCGCCCGCTCCTGGTGTGCCGGCAGCGGCGCCGTTGCCGCCGGTGCCGCCCGTGCCGCCGGCGGCACCGGTCCCACCCGTGCCGCCTGTGCCGCCCGCACCGCCGGCACCGCCGGCGCCACCCGGACCGCCGGCCCCGGCGAGGCCGCCGGCACCGCCGACGCCGCCTACCCCGACGCCTCCGCCACCGCTGTTGGAAGCAGCGCCACCAGCGCCTCCGACGCCGCCGTTTCCGCCGTTGGCGCCGTTTCCGCCGGTTCCGCCGGTGCCGCCGGTGCCACCCGTACCGCCGTTTCCGCCGGCCTGGCCGGTGCCGCCGGTTCCGCCGGTGCCGCCGGTTCCGCCGTTTCCGGCAGCGCCGCCTGCCCCGAACAACCCGCCGGTACCACCATTACCGCCGGGGCCTGCGGCGGTGCCGGCTCCGCCTGGACCGCCGACGTTGGTGCCGTCCGCCCCCGGGCCGCCGGCACCGCCGGTTCCGCCGGGCGTTCCGGGCGAGCCGGCAGCGCCGGTTCCGCCGTTACCGCCGTTACCGCCTACACCGCCGACAGCACCAAGCGGGTTGGTGTTGACGCCGCTGTTGGACGCGGCCCCGCCGGCCCCGCCGGCCCCGCCGGTGGTAGCGCCGGTTCCGCCGTTGCCGCCGTTGCCGCCGTTACCGCCTATGGCCGTTGCGTCAACGCCAGTGGTCGATGCGACACCGCCGGCGCCGGCAGCACCGCCGTCGGCACCCGGGGTGCCGTTGCCGCCGTTGGCGCCGGTACCGCCGGTCGCAATGGGCGCCGTGCCCGCCACGGCCCCGCCCGCGCCGCCGGCGCCGCCGGGGTTGCCATCCGTGCCGGGGGTGCCGTTGCCGCCGGTGACAGTGCCGGTTGCACCGGCGACGCCGACCGTGCCCGGAGCTCCACTCGGCGTCGGGTTCACACCGTTCGCACCGACCGAGCCGCTCGTGCCCGTTGTCCCCGTCGTACCGTTGAGCGCCGTGCCGGCACCTGTCGTGCCAGTCGTCCCTGCCGTGCCGTTACCGCCGGCACCGCCGTTGCCACCCGTGCCGAACAGTGCGATCGTCCCGGCGTTGCCGCCATTTCCGCCCGCAGCGCCGGCACCGCCAGCACCGCCGTTACCACCGCTGCCGAAGAGCGCCAGAAAACCGCCGTTGCCGCCGTTGCCGCCGACTCCGCCTGCGCCGCCGGCCCCGCCGGCACCGCCGTTGCCGACCCACGCCAGAAGGCCTGCGTCGCCGCCATTTCCGCCCGCGGCGCCGATTCCGCCGATTCCGCCGGCACCGCCGTTGCCGAACTTCAACCCGCCGTTGCCTCCGTTGCCGCCGGCCTGACCGTCGGCTCCGGAGCCACCGTTGCCGCCGTAGCCGATCAATAGCCCGGCGTTGCCGCCATTTGCGCCGGTGCCCGGGGCGCCATTGGTGCCGTTGGAGATGAAGATGTTGACGATCGGGATCTGGCCGGCGAGCCCGATAAGGTCGTACAGCGGCTGGTTCACGCCCGGGCCCGCGAAGGCGGCGGCCAGAGCGTTCGGGGTGGGCAGGGTCGGGGTGACCACAACCAGGCCCGATCCGATCAGGCTATTGGCGGAACAGCTTGTCAGCGCCATGATGCAATCGGCGCTCGTCGCCGGTGACAGTGGCGCGGGCAGGGCCGGCGCGGCTTGTGCTGTTCCCGGCGCAAACGCCAAAAGGACTCCCGCCCCGGCGATTCCAATCCCGGTCGCGAATGGATATACGGATTTCTTCATTTCGTACTCCCAGAATTCTGGCTTTCATGAGCCGCACCAGCGGCTTTGCGGCTTAGGACGTCACCCGCGCGCATGACCCGTATCGACGAACGTCGGCAGGTCACCCCTTCCTGATTCGAGCACAGATGCATGTGTGTAAACATACTGCTATGTGCGACTGCATAGGTTAGAATTTCGGAATCGTTGCCGAAACGCGCAGCGGAGTCGATCCGCCGCTCAACAGCGCGCGGGGAAGGACTCCAGGGGCCTTGGGATCACACTTACCGACGAAACCGCGAGCTGCGAAGCCTCTCCGGGGCGCACTTTCGGCTCCGGATTGGCGCGATGGCCCGCGGAAGTACCTGTGGCTGCTGGGAGCGATCGTCCCGGCGCTGGTGTTCGGAGCCTGGGTCACCGTCGAGGTGACCGGTTCGGAGGTGTTCTGGTGGTCTGGTCCGATCTTGGCCTTTGTGGTCATTCCGCTGCTCGACCAACTCGTGGGCCCCGACTCGCAGAACCCTCCCGACCATGCCATCCCGTCGCTGGAGAACGCCCGGTTCTACCGGTGGATCACCTACCTGTACCTGCCCAACCAGTACCTGTCTCTGATCTTCGCCTGCTGGTTGTGGAGCGGTGGTGGCTGGCTCACCATGACGCTCGCCGGCAAACTCGGATTGATGGCCACGGTCGGGATAGTGGGCGGCCTGGCCATCAATACTGCGCACGAGTGGGGGCATAAACGGGCGGTGGCCGAGAAATGGTTGAGCAAGGCGGCGCTGGCCCAGACCTGCTACGGCCATTTCTTCGTCGAGCACAATCGCGGGCACCATGTCCGGGTCGCCACTGCCGAGGACCCCGCCAGTTCGCGGATGGGCGAAAGCCTCTACCGCTTCATTCCGCGATCGGTAGCCGGCGGTCTGCGGTCGGCCTGGGGTATCGAAAGCAAGCGATACGCCCGCCTGCACCGGTCGCGCTGGACGCCCAAGAACGACGTGCTCAACGCCTGGCTGCTGAGCGTTGCCCTGTTCGCCGGGCTGAGTCTGTGGTTCGGCGTCGTGGTGCTGCCCTGGCTCGTCGGCCAGGCGATCATCGGATTCTGTCTGTTGGAGTCCGTCAACTACCTGGAGCACTACGGACTCCGGCGCCAGAAGCTGCCGGATGGACGCTACGCACAGGTGGATCCCTCGCACAGCTGGGACGTGAACACCCTGACCGTCGACCGCTTCCTGTTCCACTTGCAGCGGCATTCCGACCACCACACCCATCCGCTGCGGCGTTACCAGGCCTTGCGGCACAACGACGCGGCGCCTCAGCTTCCGCGTGGGTACAGCGCCATGCTGCTGCTGGCGATGTGTCCTCCGCTGTGGCGTCGGGTCATGGATCCGCGGGTGCTCGACCACTACGGCGGCGACATTCGGCTGGCGGCGTTGAGCCCCCGCCACGAGAAGCTCATCCTGCGGCGCTATCCGCCCCCGAGTTACTGATGTGTCGCTGGGTGGGGCGCATTTTCGGATGACAAGCAATCGGTCAGTCGACTGTCCTGGGCTCGAAGATGTCTGTTTATGTTCCGGCACGGAGCATTTTGTTCTCTACTCCGCACCTACGCAGTGGCTTCGGCGGGTGCCGATGTATACGTCGGCGGATTCGAGCCAACGTTTCGTTTGAGCATCGCGCCGGGCCAGCGCCTGACATGCATTGCCGCAGTAGATCCGCTGGCTGCGTTTGGAGAGTGCTGAACCGCAGTGGTGACACTGCCTCACGAATCAGAACCTACGAATTACCACCGACAAGAAATGCCGCCGGATTCGAGTCGGCGGTGGAGCCCCCTGTCAGGATTGAACTGACGACCTACGCTTTACAAGAGCGTTGCTCTACCACTGAGCTAAGGAGGCGCGTGGCGGGCCGAGATTGCCCGAACCGCTCAACAGACTACCGAAGTCATTGCTCGTCGTCGTCGATGACCAACCGGTCGACGCGGACGCGTTCGGAGTTGATCGTTCTGGGCGGGGTGTAGCGCCGCCGGCCCGGCAACGGGATCCGGTCGGCGATGTTGCTCAGCGGGTTGACCACCATGCTCAGGGTGGTGACGGCCTCGCGGAGGGTCTCGATGGTTGGAGCCAACGCCTCCAGCCCCGGCGTCAACCTGTTGAGGGTGTCGGCGACGTCGGCCAGCTGCTCGAGCGGGCCGTTGCGCGCGGTCAACTTGTCGACCAGACCCCCCTCCGCCAGTAACCGGTCGGCCAGCCCGTCCTCGGCCAGCACCCGCTCGATCAGGCCGTCCTCGTCGAGCAGCTGGTCAACCAGCCCGCCCGGGGCCAGCGCCCGTTCCAGACCGCCGCCCTCCGCCGTGAGCCGGTCGAGTACCCCATCGGTTGCGGTCAGCCGGTCGACCAGTCCGCCGGGCCGCATCAGCCGGTCCAGTGGGCCGTCGGGCGCCAACGCACGTCCCAGCGGGGCGTCGTCGTCGAGTAACTGGGCGATCTTGTTTGCCCGGGTGATGGTGTCCTCCAGGCCGAACATCTGGGCCACCGAGTTCGGTGACGAGGACATTCCCGCATCGCCCAGGCTCCGTCTGGTGAGGTCAAGGCCCGCCCTGGCGACATCCAAACCGGCCTCGGCCGCGGCCAGGCCCGCTCGCACCGGTGCGGTCGCGATCCCAACCAGGGTTTTCGCCAGGTCCATCGCACAAGTGTAGGAGTGGGGAATTTCGCGACCGGTGGTATCGCTTAAAACAGCACAAAGGAGTAACTCACAGGAAGGCCACAGCTCGCTTCCAGCTAGATTTCACCAACGTAAGAGGAAATTGTCAGCATGGCCGCACCAGCTACACCCGAAACTAAACCAGAGGCACGCGTCCTCGTCGTCGATGACGAGACCAACATCGTCGAGCTGCTGTCGGTGAGCCTGAAATTCCAGGGCTTTGAGGTCTACACCGCCTCCAGCGGACCCGCCGCTCTCGATCGAGCCCGAGAGGTGCATCCCGATGCGGTCATCCTCGACGTGATGATGCCCGGTATGGACGGATTCGGCGTGCTGCGTCGGCTTCGGGCCGACGGCATCGACGCACCTGCGTTGTTCCTGACCGCTCGCGACAGTCTCCAAGACAAGATCGCGGGGCTCACCCTCGGTGGCGACGACTATGTCACCAAACCTTTCAGCCTCGAAGAGGTCGTCGCCCGGTTGCGCGTCATCCTGCGGCGTGCGGGCAAGGGTGTCGAGGAGCCGCGCAACTCGCGGCTCACCTTCGCCGATATCGAACTCGACGAGGACACCCACGAGGTGTGGAAGGCCGGCGAGCCGGTGTCCCTGTCGCCGACGGAGTTCACGCTGCTGCGATATTTCGTGATCAACGCCGGCACGGTGTTGAGCAAGCCGAAGATCCTCGACCACGTGTGGCGCTACGACTTCGGCGGTGATGTCAACGTCGTCGAGTCCTACGTGTCCTACCTGCGGCGCAAGATCGACACCGGGGACAAGCGGCTGCTGCACACGCTGCGGGGCGTGGGTTACGTACTGCGGGAGCCGCGGTAATCCGGCGCGGTGCGCCCTTCGGCGCCAACAATGGAACGATGACCGCCCCGTACCGTAAACAGCTGCCGCTGCGGGTCGGCCTGGTGGCGGCCATGCTGCTGTTGGTCGGGTGCGGGTTGCTGGCCTCCGGCGTAGCGGTCACCTCGACACTGCAGCACGACTTGATCGACCGGGCCGACCAGACCTTGCTGGACGCCTCCCGCGGCTGGGCGCAGGCGCCGCGCCGGATGCCGCCCCCCGACGAGGGACCCAATCCCGCTCGCCCGCCGTCGAATTTCTATGTTCGCGGTGTGGACACCGAGGGCCATCTGTGGATGGCTGTCAACGACCGCGATGCCGAACCGGCGCTGCCCGACGACAACGACGTCGGTGCCGTGCCGGTCACGATCGGTTCTCTCGACGGGTCGCCGGTCCAATGGCGGGCGGTCTCGGTGCGCGGACCCAGCGGCGAACTCACCACGGTGGCCATCGACATGTCGGACATCCAGTCCACCGTGCGCAGCTTGGCCTGGTCGCAGGTCGCGATCGGCACCGCGGTGCTGGTGATCCTCGGCGTCCTCGGCTACTGGGTGGTGCACCGTAGCCTGCGCCCGCTGGTCGAGGTTGAGAAGACCGCCGCGGCGATCGCCGCCGGACAGTTGGATCGTCGTGTGCCCGAACGGGATCCGCGCACTGAAGTCGGCCGGCTGTCGTTGGCCCTCAACGGCATGCTCGCCCAGATCCAGAGCGCGATGGCATCCTCGGTGGCCTCGGCCGAGCATGCGCAGATGTCCGAGGAACGGATGCGACGGTTCATCACCGACGCCAGCCACGAGCTGCGCACCCCGCTGACGACCATCCGTGGGTTCGCCGAGCTGTACCGGCAAGGCGCGGCCCGCGACGTCGAGATGCTGATGTCGCGGATCGAGAGCGAATCACGCCGGATGGGTCTGCTGGTCGACGATCTGTTGCTGCTGGCCCGCCTCGACGCGCAGCGCCCGCTCGAACAACGCCGGGTGGACCTGCTGGCACTGGCCACCGATGCGGTGCACGACGCGCAGTCGATCGCCCCCAAACGCAGGATCACCATGGAGGTGTTCGACGGACCCGGCACGCCGGAGGTCGTCGGCGACGAGGCGCGGCTTCGACAGGTGCTGGGCAATCTGGTGGCCAATGCGCTGCAGCACACTCCGGAGACGGCCCGGATCACCGTGCGGGTGGGCACCGTCGCCGACGACGCGGTTCTGGAAGTCGCCGACGAAGGACCGGGCATGACGCAGGAGGACGCGCAGCGCGTGTTCGAGCGGTTCTATCGCACCGACTCCTCGCGGGCTCGCGCCAGCGGCGGCACCGGCCTGGGACTGTCGATCGTCGACTCACTGGTGTACGCCCACGGCGGGCGGGTCACAGTGCGTACCGCGCCGGGGCAGGGCTGCTGTTTCCGGGTCAGCCTGCCGCGCATCGCCGACGTGCCCGCCGCGATCGGCTGACACGACGCAGGGCTATCCCAGCTCGGCCAACGCCGCCCGGATCTTGGCCTGCGCCTCGTCCAGCGACTCCGGTGACGGATTGCGGTCGACGTGGGCGAAGCCGTAGTCGGCCAGACCGTAGGCCGGGAAGACGTGTACGTGCAGGTGCGGCACTTCATGGCCGGCGATGATCACCCCGGCGCGATCGGCGTCGAACGACGCACACACGGCCTTACCGATCTTCTGCGCCACTGCCATCACCGAGTTCAGCGCCGCCGGTTCGAGGTCCTGCCACTTGTCGACCTCGGCGCGCGGCACCACCAACGTGTGGCCCGGTGTCATCGGCTCGATGGTGAGGAACGCGACCACCTCGTCGTCCTCGTAGACGAATCGTCCGGGCAGTTCGCGGTTGATGATCTTGGTGAAGACGGAGGCCATGCCGCTAAGCATAGGAGCCGGCCCGTGCACCGCTACGAAGCTGGCTCACAGCAAGTCCGCAGAATGGCTCCAGTGCCACGGCAGCTTGCCACGAGAGCATCATCGATATGACCGACACCCTGCCGGCCGAGCAGAGTATTGCTTCCGCCGGAGCGGGGAGTCGCTACATCCTCGACATCGTCATCCCGGTCTACAACGAAGAACGTGACCTGCCGGCCTGCGTTCGCCGGCTGCATCAATTCCTCATCGACGAAGTGCCGTACCGGGCGCGAATCGTGGTGGCCGACAATGCAAGCACTGACAACACGCTGTCGGTGGCCCGCCGGCTCGCCGAGGAACTGCCCGATGTCGACGTGATGCATCTCGATGCGAAGGGCCGGGGCGGTGCGCTCGCCGCGGCATGGGGCTCGTCACCGGCCGACGTGGTCGCCTACATGGACGTGGACCTGTCCACCGATTTGTCTGCGCTGATGCCGTTGGTCGCACCGTTGGTATCCGGACATTCCGACATCGCCATCGGATCGCGGTTGGCCGCGTCCTCGCGGGTGGTGCGCGGCATAAAACGCGAAGTGGTCTCCCGCGGCTACAACCTGTTACTCCGCGGATTTCTGGGCATTCGGTTCTCCGATGCCCAGTGCGGATTCAAGGCCGTCCGCACTGACGTTGCGCGCCAGCTGCTGCCGCTGGTCGCCGACACCGGCTGGTTCTTCGACACCGAACTGCTGGTGCTCGGCGAACGCGCGGGCCTGCGCATCCACGAAGTTCCCGTCGACTGGGTCGACGACCCCGACTCGCGGGTCGACATCGTGTCCACTGCAATCGCCGATCTCAAGGGCTGCTGGCGGGTGGGTCGCGCCCTGGCGTCCGGCGCGCTGCCGCTACGCGATCTGCAGGCGGCGATGGGTCGCGAACCACTGGTCCCCGGCGTTCCCCGTGGCATGGTCGGCCAGCTGGTGCGCTTTGGCCTGATCGGAATCGCCAGCACCATCGCCTATGCGCTGCTTTACCTTTCACTGCACCCGGAACTCGGTGCCCAAGCCGCCAACCTGACGGCGCTGCTTCTCACGGCGTTGGCCAACACCGCGGCCAACCGCGCATTCACCTTCGGAATCCGCGGTCGCGCCGGCGCCGCCCGTCACCATGTCCACGGGCTTCTGGTGTTCGGTTTTGGACTGGCCATCACCAGCGGGGCGCTGTACCTGCTGCACCGCTTCGATCCCACCGTCGGCAAGGTCGCCGAGCTGTCGGTTCTCGTCGTCGCCAACCTGGTCGCCACCCTCGTGCGCTTTGTAGCCCTTCGTCGGGTGTTCGGCGCTTCGGCTCGTTGACCCGATGACGATCACGACCGATTCGCCGGTGCTCGGCACGACCGAGGTCGTTGCCGGCCGTGCCGGGCTGAGCCGACAGCGGTGGGCGTTGCTGGTGCTGCTCGCCGCGACAGCCGCGCTCTATATGTGGGATCTGGATCGCTCGGGCTGGGCCAATGCGTTCTACTCGGCTGCGGCCCAAGCGGGTTCGCAGTCCTGGACAGCCTTCCTGTTCGGTTCTTCGGATGCCGCCAACTCGATCACGGTGGACAAGCCGCCGGTGGCGCTGTGGCTGCCCGCCCTGTTCGTCCGGGTCTTCGGGCTCAACACCTGGAGCATCCTGGTGCCCCAGGCCCTCATGGGTGTCGGGTCGGTCGCGCTGGTGTGGGATACCGTGCGCCGGCGCTTCGGCGAGACGGCCGGGCTGCTCGCCGGCACCGTGTTGGCGCTGACCCCGGTCGCGGTCGCCATCTTCCGCTATAACAACCCCGACGCGCTGCTGGTGCTGTTGATGATCGCCGCGGTGTGGGCACTGCTGCGGGCGGTCGACGACGGGCGGCTGCGTTGGATGCTGCTGTGTGGCGGGCTGTTGGGACTGGGATATCTGACCAAGCAGCTCGAAGTGGCGCTGGTGATGCCGGCCTTGGGCATCACCTATCTGGTGGCCGGCCCCCGGTCATTGGCCTTCCGGGCAGGGCAGCTGGTGTTCGGGCTGGGTGCCGCGCTGGCCGCCGCGGGCTGGTGGGTGCTGCTGGTCCAGCTCTGGCCGGCCGACCGCAGGCCGTGGATCGGTGGCACCCAGACCAATTCGGTCCTCGAACTGACGTTGCGGTACAACGGTATCGGCCGACTCAACGGTGACGAGCCCGGCAGCACCGGCTCGCCCGGCTTCGTCTCTGCGGTCCACGTGGGTGGTCGCACATCGGCGCATCCTTGGGGCCAGCCTGGGATCGGCCGGTTGTTCGCCCCGGAGCAAATCGGCGGTATCGGCTGGCTGCTGCCCGCGGCCCTGCTCTTCGCGGTGGTCCTGCTGAGTTGGCGGGCCCGGGCGCCGCGCCGCGATCAGCAGCGCGCCGCGATCCTGGTGTGGGCGCTGTGGCTGGTCACCACCGGGCTCGTTTTCAGCTTCATGGCCGGCATCTTCCATCCCTACTACACCGTTGCGCTGGCACCCCCGGTCGCCGCGCTCACCGGGGCCGGTGTCACCGTGTGCTGGCGCGAGCGTGAAAATGCCTGGGCCAGAGTGACATTGGCGGCTGCAACGGTGCTCACTGCGGTGACGACGACCGCGGTATTGCGTCATATCCGGGACTATCATCCGTGGCTGCGGTGGGCGGTGGCAGCAGGTGCCGTGGTACTGCTGGTATGGCTGGCGCTGCGGGCCGGGACCGCCGGTCGTGCACCGGAGCGGCTCGTCGTGTGCGCGGTTGCGGCGCTGGTAGCCCTCGGCGGCCCGGTGGCCTTCAGTGTGACCACGGTGCTCCGAGGTAACTCCGGGGCTTTGCCGATCGCCGGGCCGGTGCCGCGCATCGTGACGGCGATGACCAAGGGAGTCGGGACCGTCCCGCGGGCCGAGATCAACGCGGCCCACGGGCCGGGGTTCCTGCTGCCTGCCGGCGCCCCCGGCGGAAGCGTGCATCTGGTGGGGTGCACGCTGCTGGACTCCGGGGTTCCCGACCAGGACCTGATCCGCCTGCTCGACGCCGACGCCGACCGGTTCACCTGGGTCGCGGCCACCGTCGGCTCGGTGTGCGCGGCCGGCTACCAGCTGGCCAGTGGCCACCCGGTGATGGCGGTCGGCGGATTCAACGGCACCGACCCCTCGCCGAAGCCCGACGCGTTCCTGCGACTGGCCCTGTCCAAGCGGATCCACTACTTCATCGTCACCAACCCGATCCACGAGGACAGATGGGGACATCTGGACACCAATGCGTTGATCCAGCAGTGGGTTCAGCGCAACTTCACCCCCATGCGGGTCGGCCGCACCTTGATCTACGACCTGAGCAGCTGACTCAGGCCAGCATCGCGGCGATCTCCTCGACCGACCAGGGCGGTGCGTCGTGGTGATCGCGGTAACCGATCAGGGCTGGTGACGGGCGGTCGAAGCGGCCGACGAAACCGCCTGCGGCGATGAAGATCTGACCGCTGATCCGGGCGGCGAGATCACTGACCAGGTAGGCGTACATTGGGGCGACATACTCCGGCGGTGCAGCGTCCAGCGCACCTTGGGCGCTGACCTCGTCGAGCATGCCGCGGGCGCGCAGCGCCGCGATGTGGTCTTCGTATTCGGTTCCGGTCGACAGCCGGGTTCGCGCACCCGGGCACACCACGTTCGCCCGCACCCCGTGCTCGGCGAGTTCCGCGGCGATCGCCATGGTCAGCCCGTTGACCGCACCCTTGCCGGCCGGGTATCCGGTCCCGCCGTAATCACCCAGGCAGGCAAAGGAACTGGTGTTCACGATCGCGCCGCGCCCGCGCGCCACCATGGCCGGTGCCACGGCGCGGCAGGTCGCGAACACCGTGCCGAGATGGACGTCGATGAGCTCCCGGAACTGATCGGCGGTGACGGTCAGGATCGACGACCCGGGTGGCTCCGCGGTCCCGGCACAGTTGACCAGGGCATCGACGGCACCGAATTCCCGCTCGCACAGGGCGATCAGGTCTTGGGCGACATCCTCGTCGGCTGCCGAGCCGGCGTGGGCGATCGCGTGCCCACCGGCCCCGGCGATGGCG
Source organism: Mycolicibacterium sp. CH28 (assembly GCF_004745805.1). Classification (GTDB taxonomy): domain Bacteria; phylum Actinomycetota; class Actinomycetes; order Mycobacteriales; family Mycobacteriaceae; genus Mycobacterium. The sequence continues at coordinate 75,893 of NZ_SRLQ01000023.1, forward strand.
GCCACGGTTGCCTCCACGGCCTCGGCGTCGCGGCCGTTGACCACGACACCGGCACCCTGGTCGGCCAACAGTGCCGAGACGGCCGCTCCGATGCCGCGTGACCCGCCGACGACGACCGTTCCGAAGCCCGCCAGCAGTCCGTCACTCACCAGTGGAGGGTGCCTGACCGAACTGCATCCCATCCATGTTCCAGTAGCCGCGCATGTTGGTGATCAGGCCGGCCTCGTCGACGCGGTAGGTGAAGACCCCGCGCACCGTACTGGTCAGACCGCCCTCGAACTGGCTGCGCAGCACCAGGATATGGGCGACCTCGTTCGGGGAGCTGGAGGGGAAGGTCTCCTCGCAGGTGACCCGCAGGTTGTTGACCGCGATGTTGGTGTCGTAGAACGCGGCAACGGCCTCCTTGCCGCGCACACCTTGACCGTCAGGGTTGGTGATCGCCTGCCCGATCGGATCCTCGATGACGACGTCGGGCGCCATCAGTGCCAGCCATCCCTCCCGGTCGTGCGTCATCACGCATTTCCAGGACGATTGCGAAGCGGTCAGGGCCGGTGTCTGGTCGATGGCAGTGGACATGGCTACTCTCCTTCGTTTCTCCTTCGTTGCTGCCGGGCCATGAATTCCGGGCCGTGTCCGCGCCGTGGGCATGGCGGGCACGGCCCGGAAGGTCCGTCAGGCACACGCGGTGCGTCAGCGGTCCTCGTCGGTGTAACGGATGACGCCGCGGATGTTGCGGCCTTCCAACATGTCCTGATAGCCCTCGTTGATCTGCTCGAGGCGGTACTGCCGGGTGACCATGTCGTCGAGGTTGAGCTTGCCCGCCTTGTACATCGTCAGGATCTGCGGGATGTCGTAGTGCGGGTTGCCGCCGCCGAAGATGGTGCCCTGCAGGTTCTTCTGCATCAGCGTCAGCATCGCCAGGTTCAGCGTCACCTGGGTGTCGAGCATGCTGCCGATGGCCGTCATCACGCAGGTGCCGGATTTGGCGGTGATGTTCATGTAGTTGTCGACATCGGCGCCGTGCACCTCACCGACGGTGACGATGACCTTCTTGGCCATGAAACCCTGGGTGGCCTCGGCGATGCCGCCCATCGCCGACTCGATGTCGGGGTAGACGTGGGTGGCGCCGAACTTCAGCGCCTGGTCGCGCTTCCACTCGACCGGGTCGATCACGAAGATGTTGCGGGCTCCGGAGATCACGGCACCCTGCAGGGCCGACATACCGACGCCGCCGACGCCGATGATCGCGACGTCCTCGCCCGGCTTGATCTGAGCAGTGTGGGTCGCCGACCCGTAGCCGGTGGTGACACCACAGCCGACCAGGCAGGCCACCTCGAAGGGGATCGACGGGTCGATCTTCACCACCGAAGACTCGTGCACCACCATGTACGGCGAGAACGTGCCCAGCAGCGTCATCGGGAAGACGGGCTCGCCCTTGGCCGTGATGCGGTGGGTGCCATCGGAGATGGCGGTGCCGGCCAGCAGTCCGGCGCCGAGGTCGCAGAGGTTACGCAGCCCGGCCTGACACGACGGGCACTTGCCGCAGGACGGGATGAAGGAGAGCACGACGTGATCGCCGACGGCGACGTCCTCGACTCCCTCGCCGACCTCGACCACGATGCCGGCACCCTCATGTCCGCCCAGAACCGGGAAGCCGAACATCGGGATGCCGCCGGTCACCAGGTGGTGGTCGGAGTGGCACATACCCGAAGCTTCCATCTGGATCTTGACTTCACCCTTTTTGGGGTCGCCGATCTCGATCTCCTCAATCGACCACGGCTTGTTGAACTCCCAGATGAGAGCGCCTTTTGTCTTCACTGCGAACCTCCACTCGCAACACCCGCCCCGGGGATTCCAAGGGCGGCCGGCCAAGCCGGATGGTCAATCTAGGTCAAAGTTAGAACGTGTTCTTGTTCTGTGGACCATTATGACCTCCGTCACCTTCCCCGTCACCGCCGGGGCCGGGTTTCTTGACGGCTGTCGAGAGTTGTTCACCAGATCGGGACCGGCGCCTCGCCGAGCGGGTAGTAGCCCGGCAGCTTCTCGCCGGCCAGGCTGCGCTCGATGCGTTCGGACATGCCCCTGGACAACTTCCCCTGCTCCATCAGCTTCAGGTAGAGCTTCTGGACGTGGCCGAAGTCGAAGAAGTCGCGCTGCCACTCGATCATGCCGTCGGCGTTCAAGCGGAACCAGCTGCCCCCGATGCCGTAGATCTCCGACTGATTGCCCTCGCCGTCGGTGGCGACCTGCTTCCAAAACCCGACCACCTCGCCGATCTTGTCATCGATGATCACCTTCTGGTACGGGTAGCTCCAACCGTCAAGGCCAAACATCTCCAAACCCAGTGCAATGTCGCGGATCTCGTCGATGCCGACACACATCACGTCTTCCTTGGGGCCGATGTTCCAGCCATAGGTGGCGTCATCGGCGTAGAAGTCGGCCAAGCCCTTCCAGTCACCCTCTTGTTCGGCCACGCGATTGGCCTCCAGCCACCGCTCGACGAAACTCTCCAACACCTCACGAGGCAACGACGGCATTGTCAGTCTTCCTTCTGTTTGATGGATAGCGCTCGGGTGGGACACATCTCCACGGCCCGCTCGATGTCGGGACGCACGTCGTCGGGGGGTTCGGTGTCGAGGATCTCCACCGCGCCGCGCTTGGGCACCCGGAAGTAGTCGGGGGCCTCCAGTTCACACATGGCGTGGCCCTGGCACAGGTCCGCATCGAGCTCAATACGGTAACTTCCCATCGCCAGCTCCTATGAAGTGCGCTTGCGGTACCGGACCAACGCCGGCCGGGCCAGCTGGACGACCATCTTGGAATGGTCGTTGTGGTAGCTGTCGGCAGGCTGGGCCATCTCGAACTCGTACTCGCGCAACAGAACCGAGAAGATCGCCTTGATCTGCATCTGGGCGAACGCCGCACCGACACAACGATGCCGGCCAGCCCCGAACGGAATCCAGGTCCAGCGGTTGACGATATCCTCCTGCCGCGGCTTCTCGTAGCGGTCCGGGTCGAAGGCATCCGGATTCGGGAAGTCCTCGGGGATGCGGTTCGAGATCGCCGGGGAGGCCGCCACCATCTGACCCTTGTGGATGGGATAGCCCTCGACCTCGAATTCGTCTTGGGCGACCCGCATCAGGATGATCAGCGGCGGATGCAGGCGAAGAGTCTCCTTGAGTGCATTGTCGATCTTCGGGATCTGGCGCAGCGCATGGAAACTCACCTCCTGACCGTCGGCGTAGAGGTCGTCGAGCTCTTGCTGGACCTTGGCGTAGTAATCGGGGTGGCGCAGCAGCTCGATGAGCGTCCACGACGAGGTGCCCGAGCTGGTGTGGTGCCCGGCGAACATCAGCGAGATGAACATGCCGGTGATCTCGTTGGCCGTGAACCGAGGATTGCCCTCGTCATCCTTGATGGACACCAACACGTCGAGCATGTCGCGATCGCTCTTGTCCTTGGGCGGGTTGGCAATCCGGCCGTTCATGACCTCTTGCACCAACTCGACGAGGCCCGCCCGGGCTTCGTCGCGAATGCGGAAGCTCTCGATCGGCAGGTAGGGGTCGACGTAGCAGAGCGGATCGGTGCCGCGCTCGAGAAGGTGGTAGTAGTCGGCGAACCGCGAGTCGAGCTGATTGCGGAACTTGAGGCCGATCAGGCAGGCGGTCGAGGTGTAGATGGTCAGTTCGGCGAAGAACTCCAGCAGGTCGATTTCTCCGCTGTCGCCCCAGTTCGCGATCATTTTGCGGACTTCGGCCTCGATGGTGGCGGCGTGGCCCTTCATCTGTTCGCCGCGCAGTGCGGTGTTGTGCAGCATCTCGGCCCGGCGCTCGGGATCGGCGTCGAACACCACGCCTTCGCCGAAGATCGGCGTCATGAAGGGGTAGGCCTCGGCCTGGTTGAGGTCGGCGTCGCTGGAGCGGAAGAAGAACTCGTTGGCCTCCCCGCCGGTCAGCAGAATGACCTGCTTGTCGGCGAGCTGGAACCAGCCGAGGTCGCCGCACTCCTCGCGGATGCGCTTCATCAGCCCGATCGGATCGGTACGGAACTCCTCGAGATGGCCGTGTTCTTCGGCCTCGCCGCCCGAGACGCGCGGCACTTCTCCTATCAGTCCCTGGTCGCTGCGCTCCTGCCCGCCGGTACTTATCAGTCCCTGGTCGCTGCGCTCCTGCCCGCCGGTACTTATCAGTCCCTGGTCGCTGCGCTCCTGCCCGCCGGTATTTTTCAGTCCCCGGTCGCTGCGCTCCTGCCCGCCGGTATTCAGCCTGCTGCTAGTCACGATTCCTCCGGGTACTTCAGTTGTTGACGTTCCTTGGGGGCGCTGTTCAGCGGCGCCTCGGGCTGAATCTCCATCGACGCGATGTACCCGCCGCGCGGGGTCTCTGCGACGAACGCGATGGCACGAGCCAGGTCGGCGGCGCGCAGGAAGTAATCGTGTCGAGCCTGACCCCACTTGGCCCAGTCCTCGAGCGCTTCCCCGATCCGCTCCGGCGGCAGACTCCAGCCCATCGAGGTCTTGGTCGGCCCCGGGTGCACGATCGAGGCGCGTACGCCGGTGCCTTCGAGTTCCATCTGCAGGTTGGTGACCATCGCGACCAGGCCGGCCTTGGCCGCGCCGTAGGCGCCCATGTGCGGACGCTGGCGTAGCGCGACCTCGGAACCGACGAAGATCACGTCGCCGCGCTGACGGTGCACCATGCCACCCAACAGGGCGTTGGCCAGCCGGTACGCCCCGATCAGGTGGATCTGGATCTGGGATTCGAACTCGTCGGGGCTGATCTCGTAGAGCCGGCCGAAGTAGGTGTCACCCGCGCCGGCCACCAGCAGTTCGATATCGCCGAATTCCTCGGTGGCCCGGTGCACGAAGCCCTTCACCGAGTCTGGGTCGGTGACGTCGAGCGGAAGTGCCACCGCCTCGCCGCCGCCCGAGCGGATCTGTTCGACCAGCTCCTGGCACTTCTCGACACGGCGCGCACCGAGCGCGACGGGGAAGCCGCGGCCGGCGAGTTCGACAGCGGTGGCGGCACCGATGCCCGCGGACGCACCGGCGATGACGGCGGGCCGGCGGGCGGGATGCGGTTCGAAACGGGGCATCAGGCCTTCTTCACGGTGATTGGCAGGTTGGCAAACCCGCGCACGTTGCTGGAATGGACACGGACCGCGTTGGCCTCGTCGACCTCGTAGCCGCGGATCCGCTCGAACAGTTCGGTCAACGCCACCCGTGCCTCCATGCGGGCCAGGTGTGCACCCAGGCAGAAGTGGGCGCCGCTGCCGAAACTCAGGAGCTTGGAACCGATGTCGCGCCCGATCCGGTACTCGTCGGGGTCGTCGAACACCCGCTCGTCGCGGTGGGCCGCGCCCGGCACCAAGAGCAGCACGTCCCCGTCGTGCAGGGTGGTGCCGTAGAACTCGATGTCGTCGACGACGGTGCGGGCCAGGATCTGGCTGGAGGTGTCGTAGCGCAGCGTCTCCTCCACCCAGTCGGCGACGCGGGACGGGTCGGCGTACACCGGGGCGAGCTGATCGGGATTGCGCCCACCCCAATAGGCGGCATTGCCAAGCAGTTTGGTGGTGGTCTCGTTGCCGGCGACCACCATGAGGAAAAGGAAGGCCATGATCTCGTCGTCGCCGAGCCGGTCCCCGTCGATCTCGGCCTCGATCAGCGCGCTGGTCAGGTCGTCACTGGGCTTCTTGCGGCGCTGGGACACCATGTCGGCGTAATACACCAGCAGATCCAACGACGCCGCTATCGCCGACTGCGGGACGTCGGGAACACCGTCCTCGCGGTGCATCACCCCGTCGGCCAGGTCGCGGATGCGGGCCCGGTCCTCCTTGGGCACGCCCATCAGCTCGGAGATCACGTCCATCGGCAGCTTGCCGGCGAATTCGGCGATGTAGTCGAAGCTTTCGCTCTCCAGCGCGGCGTCGAGATGTTCCTTGGTGAGCTCGAGCACCCGCGGTTCGAGCTCGCGGATGCGCCGCGGGGTGAACCCCTTGGACACCAGTGTTCGCAACCGCAGGTGACCGGGATCGTCCATGGCCAGAAACGACATGGTGCGGTGCGCTTCGGGGGTGCGCGAGATCGGGTCCAGTGACACACCCAGCTTGTTCGACAGTGCGGTGGTGTTGCGGAATCCCCTGTGCACGTCGGCATGCCGAGTCAACGCCCAGAAGTTGCGCTCGTCGTTGCGGTACAGCGGCGCCTCGTCACGCAGGCGCTTGTAGTACGGGTAGGGATCCTCGTGGAACTGATAATCGTAGGGATCCAGGACCACGTCGACGGGCCGGTCCGGTGTCTTCACATTCATCGGTTCTCTCCCAAGATCAGTCCTACGACGTAGCCCATGCGGTCGGCGACCTCCCGGTAACTCAATGTGCCGCTGCCGGCGTGTACGAGCGCGCCGTAGTAGGTCATCTCCAGCGCGGACACGAGCCGCGGGTCGGCCTCGGGCCCCAACGCCGACTTGATCCGCTTGTGGATTTCGGCACCGATCCGGTCGCGGACCTTGTGCACCCCGGCGTCGTTGCTCAGCACCGCGGTGGTGCACGCCGCCGCGAACTCGGGTTCGTCGGCGACGACCAGGGCCAGGTTGCGCAGCGACTGTTGGACACGGTGCAGCCGGGTGTCGTTGACGTCGGTGAAATACGGCACCTGCCGGACCAGATCGAGGTAAACCTCGGCGATCAGGTGATTCTTCGACGAGAAGTAGGTGTAGGCGGTCGCGGGTGCCACCTTGGCCCGCGCCGCGACGGCGCGCACCGTCAGGTCGGCGTAGGAGGACTCACGCAGCATCTCCATGCCGGCATGCAAAACCTTGCGGAAGGTCTCCTCCTGACGGCGATTACGCGGCACATCGGCGCCCTCGGGAGATACGGCAACCACGGCATCGCTGGACACATGTCCAACTTATCGGACGCCGGCGCGGATAGGCAAGCATCTTCTGTGAAATGCCTGTTAAACAGGCGGTATGGGTCAGGTTTGCCGAGATCCTTGCACCGCGCACTCGTCTGTGGTTATGGTTCGACGGACAGATTCTCGGACACGTGTCCAACAAGGTAGGCGGGAGTCGGGATGGCGATAGCGGTCGACAGAAACAGTGATCTCTTCATCGACGGCAAGCTCGTACCGGGCGGCAATGGCAGGTTTCCGACGATCAACCCGGCGACCGAGGAAGTGCTCGGTACCGCCGCCGACGGCGACGTCGAGGACATGAGCCGGGCCATCGACGCCGCGCGCCGCGCCTTCGACAGCACGGACTGGTCCACCAATACCGAACTACGGGTGCGTTGCATCCGGCAGCTGCGCGACGTGATGAAAGAGCATGTCGAGGAGCTGCGGGAGATCACGATGGCCGAGGTGGGCGCGCCGCGCATGCTGACCGCGGCCGCCCAGCTCGAAGGCCCGGTCGATGACCTGAGCTTCTCCGCCGACACCGCAGAGTCCTATCCGTGGCGCCAAGACCTCGGGGTCGCTGCGCCGATGGGGATCAAGACCCAGCGCACCATCGTCCGGGAGGCTGTCGGCGTCGTCGGCGCCATCACCCCGTGGAACTTCCCGCACCAGATCAACCTCGCCAAGCTCGGCCCTGCGCTGGCCGCCGGCAATACCATTGTGCTCAAGCCTGCACCCGATACCCCTTGGTGCGCAGCTGTTCTCGGTGAGCTGATTGCCGACCATACCGACATCCCGCCGGGTGTGGTCAACATCGTCACCTCAGGCGACCATGCGGTCGGGGCGATGCTCTCCAGCGACCCGCGCGTCGACATGGTGTCGTTCACCGGGTCGACGAACACCGGCCGCGCCGTGATGGCCGCCGGTGCGGCCACCATCAAGAAGGTCTTCCTCGAGCTCGGCGGGAAGTCGGCGTTCCTGGTGCTCGACGACGCCGATCTGGCGGGGGCCTGCGCGATGTCGGCGTTCACCGCCTCGATGCACGCCGGGCAGGGCTGCGCGATCACCACCCGGTTGGTGGTGCCGCGGGCACGCTACGACGAGGCGGTCGAGGCGGCAGCGGCCACGATGGCCGGCATCAAGCCCGGTGACCCGACCAAACCCGGAACCATTTGCGGCCCGGTGATTTCCGAGCGTCAGCGCGACCGGGTCCAGTCCTACCTGGACCTCGCTCTCGAAGAGGGCGGCCGGTTCGCCTGCGGCGGGGGTCGGCCCGCGAACCGCGACACCGGATTCTTCATCGAGCCGACGGTGATCGCCGGGCTGGACAACAACGCCCGGGTGGCGCGTGAGGAGATCTTCGGCCCGGTACTGACCGTGATCGCCCACGACGGTGACGATGATGCGATCCGCATCGCCAACGATTCGCCGTTCGGCTTGTCGGGCAGCGTGTTCAGCGCCGATCCGGAACGCGCACAATCCGTTGCGGACCGGCTGCGGGTCGGCACCGTCAACGTCAACGGCGGGGTGTGGTACTCGGCAGACGTGCCATTCGGCGGCTACAAGCAGTCCGGTGTCGGCCGCGAGATGGGCCTGGCCGGCTTCGAGGAGTATCTCGAGCTGAAAGTCATTGCCACCGCGGTGTAGTCACATCCGATGGCATCTGATTCTTAGGGAGGAACAACATGGGACAGTTCGACGAAAAGGTCGCCATCGTCACCGGATCAGGTGGCGGCATCGGTCAGGCCTATGCCGAGGCACTCGCCCGCGAGGGGGCTGCTGTCGTCGTCGCCGATATCAATGTCGACGGCGCGCAGAAGGTCGCCGCCGGGATCAGGGGTGAGGGTGGCACTGCGCTGGCGTTGCCGGTCGACGTCAGTGACCCGGTATCGGCCAAGGCGATGGCCGATGCGACGCTGGCCGAGTTCGGCGGCATCGACTACCTGGTGAACAACGCCGCGATCTTCGGCGGGATGAAGCTGGACTTCCTGATCACCGTGGATTGGGACTACTACAAGAAGTTCATGAGCGTGAACCTCGACGGCGCGCTGGTGTGCACCCGGGCGGTGTACCGCAAGATGGCCAAGCGTGGCGGTGGGGCGATCGTCAATCAATCATCCACGGCGGCATGGCTGTACTCGAACTACTACGGCCTGGCCAAGGCCGGGGTCAACAGCCTGACTCAGCAGTTGGCCACCGAACTCGGCGGCCAGAACATCCGCATCAATGCGATTGCGCCGGGCCCGATCGATACCGAGGCCAATCGCACCACCACGCCGCAGGAGATGGTGGCCGACATCGTCAAGGGAATCCCGCTCTCGCGCATGGGGGAGCCGGAGGATCTGGTCGGGATGTGCCTGTTCCTGCTCTCGGATCAGGCCAAGTGGATCACCGGGCAGATCTTCAATGTCGATGGCGGACAGATCTTCCGATGAGCGCTTGCGCGAGCAGAATTGGACCCAGCTCATGAGCGAGCCGAAGGTCGGCTACATCGGGCTGGGAAACCAGGGTGCGCCGATGGCCAAACGGCTCGTCACGTGGCCCGGCGGACTCGTCGTCTTCGACGTTCGCACCGAGGCGATGACCCCGCTCGCCGAACTCGGCGCGCAGTTGGCGAACAGTGTCGCCGATGTTGCACAAGCCGATGTCATCGAAGTGACCGTGCTCAACGACGAGCAGGTGCGCGATGTGGTGAGCCAGCTCGCCGCCCACGCAAAGCCCGGAACAGTCATCGCTATCCATTCCACGATCGAACCGGACACCGCCGCTGATCTGGCACAGCAGTTGCAGCCCAGGGGTATTCACATAGTCGATGCCCCGGTCAGCGGTGGTGCCGGTGCCGCCGACAAGGGTGAGCTGGCGGTCATGGTCGGCGCCGACGACGACGCGTACGAACTGGTCAAGCCGGTGTTCAAGCAGTGGGCGTCGCTGGTGGTCCGCGCCGGCGAGCCGGGGGCCGGAACCCGGATGAAGTTGGCCCGCAACATGTTGACGTTCGTCAGCTTTGCCGCCGCGTGCGAGGCGGCCAAGCTTGCCGAGGCGGCGGGAATTGACCTGCAGAAGCTGGGCCGGGTGGTGCGGCACAGCGATGCACAGAGCGGTGGCCCCGGCGCGATCCTGGTCCGGGATGACACCAAACCCCTGCAGCCCGACCACTTCGTCTACAACATGTTCATGCATACCCGCGGGCTGGCCGAGAAGGATCTGGGGTTGGCGCTGCGCCTGGGTGAAGCCACCGGTGTGGAACTGCCGCTGGCCGAGATCGCGCTACGGGACCTGGCCGCCGGGCTCGGAGTCCCCCACACGAAGGAGTGACGATGGACGAACTGCGCCGCAAGGGCCTGGACAAGATGAACGAGGTCTACGGCTGGGAGATGCCTAATATCGAGGGCAATCCGTTCTTCGACCTGACCGTCGACCATCTGTTCGGGGCCATCTGGACCCGGCCGGGTCTGTCGATGCGCGACAAGCGGATCATGACGCTGACCGCGGTCGCCGCCCTCGGTATCGACGATTTAGCCGAGATTCAGGCGAACGCCGCCCTGCACAACGACGAACTGAGTGCCGACGAGCTCAAGGAGATGGCGATCTTCCTGACGCACTACCTCGGGTTCCCGCTCGGCTCCAAGTTCGACGGCGCCGTCGGCCGGGTGGTGGCGAAGCGCAAGAAGGCGGCCGAAAAGGGCCAGGGCGAAGACAAAAGAGCCAACGTGGACGCCGCCGTCAGGATGCACAGCGGCAAGACGCGCGACGAGTAGCGAAAGTTCCGACCCCGGGTCACGGAAGACGGTATCCGACTCCGGGTTCGGTGTCGATGATGGCCGGCGGCCCGAGCTTACGGCGCAGCATCATAATGGTGTAGCGCACTGCCCCGGTGAAGGGATCGGCATGTTCATCCCAAACCTTCTCCAAGAGGTGCTCGGCGGATACCACGGCGCCTTCGGCGCGCAGGAGCTCGGTCAGCACCCCGAACTCCTTGCGGGACAGTCGGACCGGCGTGCTGTCGCGAGTAACTGAGAGCGTGCGGGGATCGAGCCTGATGCCGCTGCGTTCGAGTATCGGTGGCACGGCAGCCTGCGATCGCCGGCCGAGGGCTTGCACCCGAGCTACCAGCTCGGCGAATGCGAATGGCTTGCTCAAATAGTCGTCGGCGCCGAGCTGCAGCCCGTTGACCCGGTCGGCTACGGCGCTGGCAGCTGTGAGCATCAAGATCCGAGCGAGGCGGTCGGTTGTGGACAGTTCGGCACAGACGTCGTCGCCGGAGAGCAGCGGAAGGCCTCTGTCGAGCACTATCACGTCGTAGTCGTTGACGGTCGCCCGTTCGAGTCCACTAGGCCCGTCATACGCGATGTCGACCGCCATCGCGTGGCGGCGTAGACCTGCGGCGATCGCGTCAGCCAGCACAACTTCGTCTTCGACGACCAACACCCGCATGCCCGAAGTATGCTCCCGGTCCCGTTAGGTGGCTGTGCGGGTTTTCCGGGAAGTGGCAGGTCTCATGAGGTCGCAGTGGGCGATCTCATCGTGGGCTCTCCATATCGGCGAGGAACAAGCGGTGTTCGATCAAGACGCTCCGAGCGTCCACACGGCGAGCAAACACCTGATCACCGACGATTGCGGAGTGGAGTCATTCGAGATGCCGCCCGAGCCTCGGCCGGCAGACGTTATCGCTGGTCGGAGGTCAGCGTCGAGGGGCGGGCGCAGGTCGGCCGGCCTTTCGCAGATGCTGGGTTCGCCGTTGCGCGGTCGGACCATCAGGACCAGGCTGACCGTTCTCTATGGCGGGGCATTCTTCGTCGCGGGCGCGTTGCTGGTGGCGGTGATGTACTTCTACGTGCGGCAGTCGCTGGACAACAGTCCCGGGGTCAACGCGCTGGCCACCGCCCAGACCTTCCTCGGGGAGCAGGGGTTGCAGGCACATCCGTTGCTCGAAGACCTCCTCGTCAGTCTGAGCAAGCAAGCTGAGGAACAGCGCCGCGACACACTGCGTGCCGTGCTTGGCTGGTCGTTGGCGTGCCTGGCCGGCGTCGGCTTGATAGCGGTCGCGTTCGGCTGGGTACTGGCCGGACGTTTCCTCCAGTCCCTGCAGGACATCACGGCGACAGCGCGCCGCGTTGCCGACCGCAACCTGCACGAGCGCATCTCCCTGAGTGGTCCATACGACGAGATCAAAGAACTGGCCGATACCTTCGACGCGATGCTCGAGCGACTCGACCGTTCGTTCGATAGTCGATATCGGTTTGTGGCCAACGCTTCTCATGAGCTGCGCACGCCACTGGCCATCAACCGAACGGTCATCGAGGTTGCCCTCGAGGATCCTGAAGTGGTCGAGCAGACGCGACGACTGGCCCACATACTTCTCGGCGTGAACAAGCGGCATGAGAAGCTCATCGACGGGCTTCTCGTGCTGGCCAGTAGCGACCAGCGCATCGACAGGCTGGTCCAGGTGGACCTCGCCGATGCGGCCAACCGCGCGATCGCCAATGCCGGTCAGCAGGCCGTGCAGGCCGCCGTCAGCATCTCCTCGACGATCAACTCCGTGCGGGTGGCCGGTGACCCGGTCTTGTTGCAACGCCTCATCGACAACCTTGTCGACAATGCCGTGCGCTACAACGTCCCGGCGGGCGGGTGGGTGCACGTCGGGGTGACGGCTGACAGCCGAGCGGCTCGGCTGCGAGTGGAGAATGTCGGCCCACTCATCTCGCCCACTGACGCTGAGGTCATGTTCGAGCCTTTCCGCCGACTTGCGAATGACGATCGGCGTTCGAACGCAACAACTTTCGATGGCGCGGGACTTGGGCTGTCGATTGTGCGCGCAGTGGCCGACGCACACGGTGCCCGGGTTGAAGCGACTCCGCGCCCTCATGGCGGGCTGACCATCGAGGTGGTGTTTCCCGCGCCTCAGTAATTGCCGCACGTGCCGGCCACCGCCAGCACCACTGATTGTGCTTGTTGCCCCTTGGGCGTGCCCGCCTTCTGCTGGGCCGCGTCCTGCCATTGGGGATGAGCGGCCAAGGCTTGCTGGACCATCTGCTGGCGGACATCGACCGGGGCCGCCAGGAACTTCTGCAGCCGGGCCTGGGCGGGAGGGTACTGCGATAGTTCGCTGGCAAGATCGGGAGCTTGGACGTTCAATGCGGCCACCACCTGGTTGTAGCTGCACGTCGTGTTGACCAAGGGGCTCAGGTCGGGCGCAGCTGCTGCAATCGGGGCCGCGATCGCGGCACCGAACGCCAATGCCGCGATGCCAACCGTCGCTACCGAATACCGGATCGCCATATCGTCTGTCCTAATCGTTTGTAGGGATGGGTTCCGGCCGGTGGCCGGTCCCGTTTCTTGAAGGGTCTGCCGCCAGGTGATGCCTGGTTGGTCCCGGCGTACGACGTCTTACGAAAGAACGGCGCGCCTGGCGGCAACCCCTGTTCGATGGTGGTGGGATTCCGTTGCCCGAGCCCGCCGCAGGGTTGACTTCCCGATAGTTGTTCCCGAGCCCTGAGCTCTTCGACAGAACGAAGTCCTGCGGCGTGCTGGAGTCACGGACGGCTAGTGAGATGACGGACCTTGGAGTCCTGCGATTAGGGCGCCGCGTGAATCCACCGGTAACGGCATGACCATCGAACGAA
>NZ_SRLQ01000024.1 GCF_004745805.1 Mycolicibacterium sp. CH28
CCGGCACCGCCGGATCAACCGCAACATACGTCGCCCCAGTCTTCAACACCGCCAAGATCGCCACAATCGCCTCACCCGACCGCGGCAACAACAACGCCACCCGCCGCCCCGGACCCGCACCACCCGCAGCCAACAAATGCGCCAACCGATTCGACTCATCATCGAGCTGCCGGTACGTCCACGACCGCTCACCACAACGCAACGCCACCGCGGCCGGAACCCGAGCCACCTGCCCAGCGAACAACACGGGAATCGACACCGGCGCACTCAGCGGCTCCGCAAGCACCCCCCGATTACCCCACACCCCAAGACAATCCCGCTCCGCAACGCCAAGCACATCAATCGACGACAACCGCCGCACAGGATCAGCAACCATCGCCACCAACACGCGTTTGAGCCGCTCGATCAGTGCTGCGACGTCGGCGGCGTCGAACATATCGGTGTCGTACTCGACGCGCAGCGTCAGCTCGTCGCCAGGGATCGCTTGAATCGCGATGGGGTAGTGGTTGGTTTCGTGGTGCTCGAAGTTGGTGACGGCCAATCCGTCGGTGCCCGGCAACGTGGCGGCATCGATCGGATAGTTCTCGTAGACGAAGAACGTGTCGAACAAGCGGTCTTGGCCCGTAACACGATGAATCTCGTTGAGCGCCAGATGCTGATGATCCAGGACCTGGGCGTGATCGTTCCGCAGCTGATCGAGCAGATTGACGGTCGTCGTCGCCGCCGAAATCCTGACCCGGACCGGCACAGTGTTGATCAACAGACCCACCATCGAGTCCGCACCCAACACCTCGTCGGGGCGCCCCGACACCGTCGTACCGAACGCGACATCACACTGACCCGTCAGCGACATCAACACCCGCGCATAGGCGCCCTGCAACACCGTGCTGACCGTCGTGTGACACGACCGCGCCAAATCACCAAGAGCCCTTGTCGCGTCCTCCGACACCTGAAACGACGCAATGTCGCGCCCGCCAGAGTCCTGGCCCACCGACCTGACCAACGTCGGGGTGTCGAAACCGGCCAGCACCTGACTCCACGCCGCACGCGCGGCACCGAGATCACGACCGCTGAGCCACATGACAAATCGCCGATACGGTGCCGCCGGCGCCAACCGCCGCCCGTAATAACTCGCGAACACCTCGCCCAACAAGATCGGCAGCGACCACCCGTCCAACACGATGTGGTGATTGGTCAAGACGAAGCGGTACTGATCTGCCCCAGTCCGAATCAACGCCGCCCGAAACGCCGGCTGATCGCCCAACTCACACACCGCGACACGTTCGGCCGCATACACCTGCTCGATCTGCTCGTCGGCATCCAACTCGAAATACTGCCAAGGCACCACCGGATCAGCAAGGATGATCTGGACCGGCTCGGCAAATTGCTGCGAGAAACGCGCCACCAAGTGTGGGTGCCGGGCCACCACCGCCTGCACCGCCGCATGCAACCGGTCCGGATCCAACGGACCGCTCAAACTCACATACAACTGCACCGCGTAGACGTCGCCGCCCTGCGACGCGTTGGCATGGAACAACAACCCCTGCTGCAGCGGAGTCAGCGGCAGAACATCAGCTATCTGCATACTGCCGCTGAAGCTCGTCGATCTGCTCCTGTGTCAGAGAGGCCGCGATGTCGGACGGTGTCAACCCGCCCCCGCCACCTTGTACGTGCGCGCAAATCCCGGTCAGGGCTTCGAACCACAATTGGCTCAAGCGTTGTACCTGCGCCTCATTCAGCGCCGAGGGTGCCCACGTCCACGCAGCGCCCAGACACGGACCTGCGCCGGTGTCGATCGTGCCGGCATTGAGTTCCAAGGTGTGCATCAGCGGTATGCGCGGTTTGACGCTAGGACTGATGTTCGCCAGGCCATCCCAGCAGATCTGCCATGCGTCACCGGAGGTGTCCGCCGTCGTCGCCCCCTGGCGCCCTAGATAGTTGAACCCGATCACCGGGTCGGATCCATCCAGGTCAACCTCGGCGTTCAGGTAACGCAAGAGCCCGTAGTTCATACCCTCGGGTGTGCTTCGCAGCTGCTCCTTCGCATCCTTGATCACCGAGCCCAGCCTGGCGTCGCCGGCTGCCACTTGCGCCCAGCTCAGTCCACCTACTTCGAGCGCCACCGGGTACTTGGCGGTGAACCAGCCCACCGTCCGCGACAAATCGACTTGCTCACCCCGGGAGGCAGCCAACTCCTCGTCGCGCCCGTGACCCTCGACGTCGATGGAGATCGGCGCACGGCCCGCACCCAGGAATTCTGCTGCAGCCAAGGCGAATGCGATCAACAAGATGTCGTGGATACCGGCGTGGAACGCCGCCGGGACCTCACCGAGCAGGATCCGGGTGGTGTCGATATCCAGGTAGGCCGCCAGGTTCCCGGCGGTAGCCAACGTGTCTGTGCGCCCATCCACCTCGGGCAACGCGGATGGTGTTACCGCGATCTGCCGCCACACATCGGTCTCCGCCACGACGTCGGCGCGATGCGCGTGTTCCTCGAGCAGTGCCGCCCACCGCGCGAAAGACGTCCCCGGCTCGGGTAGCACCGCCTGTTGGCCGGCGCGATGCTGAGCCCAGGCGAAATTCAGGTCTTCCAAGAGGATTCGCCACGACACCCCGTCTATTGCCAGATGGTGGATGATGGCCACCAACCGGCTTGTCGAGGTCACCCACACCGCACTCAACATGACGCCGGCGGCCGGGTTCAACTGCGTTCCGGCGTGCAGCACCGCGTCGTCGGTGAGCACGTCGACGGTGTGCAGACGCGAACGGGCATCTATCGAGCCGGCCTCCGGCACTTCCAGCGACCAGCCTCCGGCATCGTCGCGGTCGACCCGCAACCGCAACATCGCGTGCTGATCCAGCAAGAGCTGCAGCATCACCAGTACATCGGCTTCGGTGGTACCCGCTGGGGCCTGCACCACCACCGTTTGGTTGAAGTGGGCAACGGGGCTGCCCGCGGCTTCCAAGCTCTCGAGCCAGCGGATGATTGGAGTGGCGATCACCGGACCCACTCCGTCGGCGGCCAGGTCGCTGTCAGCGTCGGCCACCGTGGCCACCTGGGCCAGCCGGGCGACCGTCTGCTCGACGAAAATATCGCGGGGACGGCACAATACACCCGCGGCCCGTGCTCGAGCCACGACCTGCATCGACAGAATGCTGTCCCCGCCCAACTCGAAGAATGACTGGTCTACGCCGACTCGTTCCAGTCCAAGGACCTGGGCATAGATTCCGGCCAGGATCTCCTCGACCGCATCAGTCGGGGCGCGATAGGAATCGCCACCCTGATAGTCCGGTGCCGGCAGCGCTTTGGTGTCGAGCTTGCCGTTGACCGTCAGCGGTAACGCCTCGATGGCCACCACCGCGGACGGAACCATATAGGCAGGAAGCGACTCAGCCACCGCCGCACGCACCGCCGCCGGATCAGCAGACCCCGTGATATAGGCCACCAGTCGCTTGTCGCCGGCACGGTCCTCGCGGGCAATCACCACCGCTTGCTCGACACCATCCAACTCACTCAGCGCAGCCTGGATCTCCCCCAGCTCGATCCGGTAACCACGGATCTTGACTTGCTCATCGGCACGCCCCACATACTCGAGCTCACCGTTGCCGCTCCAGCGCACCAAATCCCCGGTGCGATACATCCGCGCCCCCGGCGCCCCGAACGGGCATGCCACGAACCGCGTCCCGGACAACCCCGCCCGACCCACATACCCGTAAGCCAACCCAGACCCAGCCACATACAACTCACCGACCACACCCGCAGGAACCGGCTGCAACCACCCGTCCAACACGAAAAAGCCAAGATTGGCCAACGGACGCCCGATCGGACTCACCGCGTTGTCGGCATCCGCCTCGACGACCTCCCGGAACGACGCATGCACAGTCGTCTCGGTGATGCCATACATATTGATCATCCGCGGCGACCCCGGATGATCGCGCAACCAGGTCCGAATACGGTGTGGTTCAAGGGCTTCACCACCGAACACCACCGCCTTGAGCGCCAACTGCCCGGCCTGCCCAGGCGGCACCTCGACACCCTGCAACGCATAAAACGCCGTCGGAGTCTGGCTGAGCACATCGACTCGTTCCGACACCAGCAAGGCGTAGAAATCGTCCGCTGAACGGACCACCACGTCGGGAACCACCACCACCCGACCGCCATAAAGCAACGCGCCCCAGATCTCCCACACCGAGAAATCGAAGGCCAGCGAATGGCACTGCGTCCACACCTGCTCCGCCAGATCCATATCGGCGGCCAACGCCTCGAGCAGGCGAGTCACATTCTGATGCGGGATCGCCACACCCTTCGGCGTTCCCGTAGTCCCCGAGGTGTAGATGATGTACGCGATATCGTCAGGCCCCGGCCCCGGCCCCGGCAGTGCCGTGGCGGGCTGGGCGCCGATGGCCGAATCCGCGACATCGACAACCAACAGATCCCTGCCGTCAAGCCGCGAACGCAACTCAGCCGTGGTGACCGCAACCACCGGCCCGGCATCATCGAGCACAAACCGCATCCGCGCCTCCGGCACCGCCGGATCAACCGCAACATACGTCGCCCCAGTCTTCAACACCGCCAAGATCGCCACAATCGCCTCACCCGACCGCGGCAACAACAACGCCACCCGCCGCCCCGGACCCGCACCACCCGCAGCCAACAAATGCGCCAACCGATTCGACTCATCATCGAGCTGCCGGTACGTCCACGACCGCTCACCACAACGCAACGCCACCGCGGCCGGAACCCGAGCCACCTGCCCAGCGAACAACACGGGAATCGACACCGGCGCACTCAGCGGCTCCGCAAGCACCCCCCGATTACCCCACACCCCAAGACAATCCCGCTCCGCAACGCCAAGCACATCAATCGACGACAACCGCCGCACAGGATCAGCAACCATCGCCACCAACACCTCTGCCAGGCGCCTGGTCACCTCGGCGGCGTCCCAATCCGCGAACAGATGCCTCGTCCCCAGCGTGCTCAGGAACAGCTCGTCGCCAAGCCCAGAGAAGGTGAACCCGGTGCTGCCTGCAAGACCGGAGTTGGTCATATTGGCCGATGCGGGCACACCGCCGAAATCCAATGTGAATGCCGCCGGGAAGAAGTTGATGACAATCCGGTCAACGCGTGCGCCACGCTCGAGCGCGTGTACCGGGAATCGCTGGTGTTGCACGGCTTCGGAGATTCGCGTGTCGACCTGCCTGCAGAAATCACGCACCGAAGCCTCCGCCGGGGTGTGCACGACAAGCGGCACCAAACCCGCAGCCATGCCCGGCAAGGTCTTCAGCTCCGGCCTCATTCGCCTGCTGACCGGAAAGTCGAACACCACCTCGGAGCCCTCAGCGCAGCGCCCGCGCACCAAGAGTGCACATGCCGCTGCGATTACCGAGGTGCGAGGGATATCCCATCCACGAGCCAGCTCATCGACCCGGCGCAGGACCACCGGGTCCAGTGGAACTGGTGCCGAACGCCAACCCGGATCGGGCTTCTCGGAGACTCCCGGCGATCGGCTGTTCGATCCACCTTCGACGGGAAGATGCGCCGTCCAGTAGGCGTGATCTTCGCGGTAGTCACTGGAAGCTTCGTATTCCAATTCGCATTCGAGCAAATCCCGCAATGAACCAAAGAATGCGGGTGGAATGAGATCTCCGGAGACGGTGGCAGAGTAGATCGAGGCTACGCGATTGACGAGCAACCAGATTCCGGCGCCATCGATGACGATGTGATGAAAACACCCGAATATGTAGAATTCCGCCGGCCCAGTCTCGAACAGGGCGTATTTGAATAGTGGGCCGGTGAACGGCATCGGTGTGCGCTGGATCGATAGCGCCGCCTCCTGCACGTCGCGCTCTGGATCGCTCGACCCGGTGAAGTCATAGAAATCCAGGTCGATTTCGGGGTAATCGATCACCCGCTGGAAGACGCGGCCGTCCTCCTCGAAGAATGCGGCCCGAACGGGTTCGGCTTCTCGCGTCGCGCGCTGCAGCGCCCATTCGAAGGCGTCACGTTCCAGCGGGCCCTCGACTTTCAGCAGCATGCCAAGTTGCCAGTCGGTAGCAGCCTGACCTGTTTCTTGGGCCAGCCAGATATCCAGCTGACCGCGTGTCAGCGGCAGAGCGCTCTCGTTGAACTCCATCAAGACTCCCAGACCCAACCGCTCAACTGATCAGACGCTCGCGCAGACTCTTTGGTCGTATATCGGGCCAGTTGTGTTCGATGTAGTCCAGGCACGCCGCGCGGTCGGCTTGGCCGTAGACGACTCGCCAACCGGCCGGCACATCGGCGAACGTCGGCCACAGGCTGTGCTGCTCCTCGTCGTTGACCAAGACGACAAAACTGCCCTCGTCGTCGTCGAACGGATTGGTGCTCACCAGGTCTCCCGACACTCTCGTCAATATAGGTAGAACAAGTTCCAAACCATACTTCTTGGGTATGACCCATGTCACGAAGTTCAGTGTGACTCACATCACTCACAGCAACCTTTACGCACCAGCACCTAAACCGGAGGCACTGGTGGCCAGCGGTTTTCCCCTGACGCCGTGGCTGGGTTCGCCATCGAGACATTTCGCCTACGCGCTCTCGCAGGTCCGACGTGGGCGCCGAATCTACCTACGGTCGTTAGTGCCGAAAGCCAGCAAGTGCGGGCCGCCGGCGGTGGTGTCCGACGCACCGATCAGCCGGCGAGGCTGATTTTTCTGAGGCGAGCGAATTCCTCCAGCCGATCGGCGGCATCTGCGGCGCTCTTGGCAGGTTCGGTGATCCTGGTCGCGAGTGCGCGAGCCCGGGCCACGTAATCGGGGGCAAGGATGGCGCGCAGGTCGGCGACCAACGAGTCCTCGGTGACGGTGGAAAACCGCCGGGCGGTGCCGACCTTCAGCCGCTTGACCGCGGTTCCATAGATCGCGTGGACGAGGTCCCAGAACAGGATCAGTTGGGGGACTCCCGCGCGCATGCCGATGGGAGTGGTGCTCGAGCCACCGTGGTGGACGACCGCACGGCAGGCGGGAAAGACCGTCGCGTAATTCATCAGGCCGACCACTTTGACGCGCTCGGAGTGTGGGACATTGCTGAAATCGGTTCCGGCGGCTCCGACCAAGGCCCGCTCCCCAAGCCGAGCGCATGCCGCGTCGATCATCGCGATCGTGTCGGTTGGAGATTCGACCGGAATACTGCCGAAGCCGAAGAAAATCGGCGGAGTGCTCGCCGCGATCCACGCCGCGACCTCGTCATCGGTCTCGGTGGCCAACTCCAGCGTCAGCGTTCCGACAAACGGTCGTTGACCAGCCCGCTGCGCCCATTCGGTCGCGAGCCCCGGAAAGCACGCCTCGTCATATGCCTGGACTTCCAGCGACCCGTTATCGGTGATCCGCCACGGTGCGGACCGCGTCGCCCTCGGTAGACCCAGTTCCCGGCGCTGGGCGTCCTCGACCTTCTTCGTCCCGCGCCACGACATCCACCAGAATGCCCTGACGACCGCCCGACCCAGAGGCGCGGGCAGGAAGGGCAGGACTCGGGCGTTGGGCCGCAGCGGGAAGTAATGCAATGTGGCCAGCGGGATGCGGTAATGCTCGGCGACGTTGAAAGCGGCGTCTTCGAAATTGATACCGGTGAACAGCAGGTCAGCGCCGTCGGCCAGCGACATCAGCGTCGCGCTCATGTCCTGCCAACCCCGGAACAAGGGGCCGGAGATTTCGGCCCGCGCCCTGGCCATCTGCCGAATTCTCCACGGGCTGCTGAAGAAGCACGTCCAATAGTCGCGGTGCGCGTCCAGGATCGACCGCGAGTTCGGTCCGAAGCCAACGGTGTTCGGCACCGCCGCCTTGCTGAATTCGACCAGGTCGGGCGGAACCGCCATGGACACGTCGTGCCCGCGGCGCACCAGCTCACGGCCGACGGCCGCGGTGGGTTCGATATCGCCGCGGCTCCCCCAGGTTGCCAGCACGAATTTCATCGCGGATATATAACCGTCGTTGAGTTGTCGCTACTGCGCGGGGCTCATGGCGAGGAATTCGCCGAGATACCGCGATGGCTTCAGGTTGAGCAGACGCCTACGGGCGGCCTTGAGATCTGCATAGGTGAGCGCCCCGACCTGCTCCGGCGAGTAGGTCAGCGTCGACTCCGGAGTTCCTTTGCGGACGAATCCGACGCCCTGGTCGCATTTGAGCACACCGACCAGTAGGTCGGGACGGGTGCTGCGGAGTTCGACGATGGCTTTCCAAACGTCGCCATTCCAGATGCCGATCTTCAGCGGCCCGGATTGCTGGGCCATGAATTCGTCCCACGACTCGGCGCGGCGACCCGCCAATTCGAATGGTGGGTTGCAGTCGTGCAGGAAGATGACGCCGTCGTCCTTCAAGTAACGCACGGTGTTCTCGACGTCGCGCACCACCTGCTCATAGGTGTGCAGCCCGTCGATCAGTGCGACGTCGACGGGATGCTGTTCAAGTAGCGCTGTCTCGGTCTCGAAGAACGCGTCGCTGGTGGTCTCGAAATACTCGACAACCCGGCCCTTGTCATTGGCAAGCTCGCGGGTGCGCTCGGTCAGCCGGAACGCCGGGTCGACGGCGATCTTCACGTCGGCGCTGATCCGCTGGAAGGCCTGCCCGCGTGAAACTCCGATCTCGAGGTAGACGGGACTGGACCGCATGGCCAGCGCTTGCTGCACGGCCCTGATCCGGTTCACACCTGGCATCGCGTCTGCCAACATCACCAGACCGTTATTGATATTCACGCGAGGTTCCTACCACAAATGAGTTGGGCAGCATGAGGGTTTCGGCCCACTAGCCGCTGCGATAAGAATGGTTGGCTATGTCCCGTTCATTCGAGATCGTCAGCGAATCAACCGCGAGCGTCGACGCCATCCACGCGGCGTTCGGACGTGAGGATTACTGGCTGGACCGGCTAGCCGGCGATGCCGCATCCACCCTCGATTCGTTCGTCATCGACGCCGAGGGGGCCGTGGAAGTACACATCACCCAGCACCTCGGTCGCCAGATCCTGCCACCCCTGGTCGCGCAATTCGTGCCCGGCGACTTGAAGCTGCTGTACCGCGAGACGTGGCGACGGACCGGCGACCGCCACGTGCGCGGCGAAAGCCACGTCGCGGCTTCCGGCGGACTCGGATCGAGCCGCGCCGAGAACTGGCTGACGCCGGCGGGCACCGCGTCCCAGCTGCGTTCCGCCGGAGAAGTGCACGTCAAAATCCCTTGGGTGGGCGGCAAACTCGAGAAGTCGATAGGTGAGAGCCTGGCCAAGAGCATCCCCGCGACACTGCGCTACACCACCACCTGGATCACCGAACACGCGTAAACCGCCGATAATTGACGTTGGCAAATGTAAGAATGCGTCAACCGACAGACGCGTCCGCTCATTGACCTCACTAAGCAGGTGATCTTGCGCCAGGCTGACAGCGTTAGCCCTACCGAACAGCAGCCTCAGCGCCCCCAACAGCAGACGTTCCGTGCGGACATCGAGGGTTTGCGTGCCGTTGCCGTGCTGGCCGTCGTCTTGTTTCACGCCGCTGTTCCCGGCATCAGCGGCGGTTATGTCGGCGTCGACGTTTTCTTCGTCATCTCGGGTTTCCTGATCACCGGACTGCTCTGGCGCGAGGTCAATAACACGGGCAGTGTGCGGCTGCGAAGCTTCTACGGCGCGCGCGCCCGCCGGTTGCTGCCGGCTTCGGCGTTCGTCGGCGTCGTCACCATGGTCGCCTCCGCGATCCTGTTGCCCCCGTTGCAGGGTCGGCCCGCGATCAGTGATGGCATCGCCAGCGCGCTCTACGTCAGCAATTACCAATTCGTCATGCAAGGCGTCGACTACTTCGCCAACCATGTGACGGCGTCGCCGTTCCTGCATTACTGGTCATTGGGCGTCGAGGAGCAGTTCTACCTGGTGTGGGCGCCAATGCTTCTCGGTACGGTCTGGCTGATTCGGCTGGCACGGCGAGCGCGACGGCGCCCGACAACCGAAGCCACCGCCTCCAGGCGGCCGTTCATCGTGTTGCTCACGCTGATCACGGTGCTGTCGTTCACGCTGTCCTTTCTGGCGAGCTACGTCGTGCCCGCTGCGGCCTTCTATTCACTGCCCACCCGGGCCTGGCAGCTGGCCATCGGCGGCTTGATCGCACTGACCGCCCGGGAATGGCAACGCCTTTCGCCACGCGTCGCCGCCGTCATGGGCGGGTCCGGGCTGGCCCTGATCCTGTTTGCCTGCGTCTGGTTAAGCCCAACCACGCTGTATCCGGGTAGTGCGGCACTACTGCCTACCGTGGGCGCGGCACTGATCATCGGAGCCGGCTGCGCCGCGCCCACCCACGGCGGTGGACGCCTACTCGGCTCGGCACCGATGCGTGCGATCGGCCGCATCTCCTATTCGTGGTACCTGTGGCATTGGCCGCTGCTGGTCCTCGGCCCATTCCTGCTGGGGCATTCGCTGGGACTGGCAGAACGGATCACCGTTGCTGTGCTGGCCGCCGGGCTGGCCTGGCTGACCCTGCGCTACCTGGAGAACCCACTACGTTTCGCCCCGAAGATCCGCAGCTCCGCCTGGCGCAGCCTCGGTCTGGGCGCGACAGCGACCATCGTCGCGGTCTGCGCCGGCCTGGCGCTGCTGCGAGTGCTGCCGACACCGGTCGGGCACGGCGCGCCGGTGACACCGCTGAACTTCACCGCGGTACCCGTGCGCTCCGGCGCCCCCCTCGATACCTACGACGCCGCGGTGCGGCGGACGTTCGCTCAAGTGCAAACCGCCGTCGCGGCATCCACCAACCTCAAAGCCGTCCCCGCCAACCTGACACCACCACTCTCCGACATCTTCGCCGAGAAGAAGGCGTTGTCGTTCAACGGCTGTCTGCGCGGGCCGTTCGAAAGTGGGCAGCCCGAGTGCGCGATGGGCGACACCACCTCGTCGACGACCGTCGCCCTGGTCGGCGACTCACATGCCGCGATGTGGACGCCAGCATTGGAGCAGGTCGCGACCTCACGCCAGTGGCGGCTGGAGATGCTGGGCAAAGGGGCATGCCCGCTGTTGGATCTTCCTATCACCAGTCCCATGAGCCGCTTGGCCGAGCGCTTCGAACACTGCGCCGGGTGGCGCGCTCAGATCGTCTCCCGGCTGGAGGCCGAGCGTCCACGACTGATCGTGTTGAGCCTCTGGCGGGGCTACGGGACTGCGGAAGCGCTCTCCGGGTATCGCGCGTACGACCCCGCGTGGATCGACAGCCTCACCCGCCTGGTGCAGCGGTTGCGTGCAACAGGGGCGCAGGTGTTGGTGCTCGGCCCCATCCCCAATCCGCATTTCCAGGTGCCGATCTGTTTGTCCGGGTATCTCGACGACGTACCAGCCTGTACGCCAGCTCGGTCAACCGCGGTCAACGAATCCGGCATCGCCGCCGAGAGCGCCGCGACCAAAGCCGGTGGCGGGCAGTATGCCGACACCACCGACCTATTCTGCGCTGCAGAACGCTGCCCTGCGATCGTCGGCAACACACTGGTCTACCTAGATGAGAACCACATGACACTCGAGTACGCGCGGTTGCTGGCCCCGGCCGTCGGGGCGTTGACCGACCGTGCCCTCGCCCACGTCTAGTCGCAGAACGCCGTTCTCGAAACCACCCCTTGTAGCCGCGCCCGAATGTAAGAATGCCTCGACTCAATTGACGTGTTCGCTGATAGCAGGTAGGTGACCTTGCCCCACGCCGACAGTCTTAGCGCTAGCCAAGGACAGCAGAGTCGGCGCCCGGATCAGAAGCATTTCCGCCCGGACATTGAGGGCTTGCGCGCGATCGCGGTGACAGCCGTGGTTTTGTTTCACGCTGCAATACCCGGAATCCGTGGCGGCTACGTGGGTGTCGACGTGTTCTTCGTGATCTCCGGGTTCCTGATCACCGGACTACTGTGGCGCGAGGTCAGCGGGACCGGCAGCGTTTCGCTGCGCCGCTTCTACGGCGCCCGGGCCCGCCGGCTACTGCCGGCCTCGGCCACCGTCGGCGTCATCACGATGATCGCCTCGCTCGTTCTGTTGCCGCCGCTGCGGGTCCCGACGGTTATCTACGACGGCATCGCCAGCGCGCTCTACGTCGGCAACTACTGGTTCATCATTGACAACATCAACTATTTCTCCGACCTGCTGACGCCGTCGCCGTTCCTGCATTACTGGTCGTTGGGTGTCGAGGAACAGTTCTATCTGGTCTGGGCACCGCTGATCCTCGGCACCGCATGGCTGATCCGGCGCTTCCGGCGAGACAGAACACGAGCCATCGCATCCTCACGACGCCCCTACCTGATCGTCCTCGGACTGGTCGCCGCTGTCTCGTTCGCATTGTCACTGGTGATCACCTACGTCGTGCCCGCCATGGCGTTCTTCTCACTCCCCACCCGGGCCTGGCAGCTGGCCCTCGGCGGCTTGATCGCGCTCACCGCCCTGAAATGGCAACGCCTCTCACCACACACCGCGGCAATTGCCGGCTGGACCGGACTGGGCATGATCGTGCTCGCCTGCGTCTGGTTCACCTCGACCACACCATTCCCGGGCACGGCCGCACTGCTACCCACCCTCGGCGCGGTCCTGGTGATCGGCGCCGGCTGCGCCACACCATCGCAGGGCTGCGGCCAATTCCTCAGCACGCCACCGATGCGCGCCATCGGCCGCATCTCCTACTCCTGGTACCTGTGGCACTGGCCCGTACTGGTCCTCGCACCCGCACTACTAGGCCACCCACTCGGACTTGCCGAACGGATCACCGCAGCACTACTCGCCGCCGGACTAGCCTGGCTGACCCTGCAATACCTAGAAAACCCACTGCGCTTCGCCCCAAAAATCCGCGACTCCCCCTGGCGCAGCCTCGGCCTGGGCGCACTGGCCACCACGATCGCTGTCTTCGTCGGACTCGGACTACTCAAAGTCGTCCCCACACCCACAGGACCAGGCGCGGCCGTACCGGAAGTCACCCTCGAGGGTGTGTCGGCGCCCACCGGATCCACCATGGCCGCCTACGACGCTGCCGTCGAGCAGACCGTCGCCCAGGCACAGGCCGCGCTCGCGGCCTCCCTCGCCATCAAGGCCGTGCCGTCAAACCTGACTCCACCACTGACCAAACTGACGGCCGAGCAAGGGGACTACACCTACAGCGGCTGCCTGCGCACGCCCTACGAAAGTGGCCAGCCTGAGTGCATCATGGGTGACACCACCTCAACGACCACCGTGGCCCTGATCGGCGACTCACATGCCGCAATGTGGACCCCAGCCTTCCAACAGATCGCCACCCAACGACACTGGCGCCTACAAATGATGGCCAAGGAGGCGTGCGCTCTCGTGGATGCGCGGGCCGGCGGCGTCTTCGGCAATCTCGTTGAAGATCTCCAGCACTGCCAGCAATGGCGCGATGAGGTCATGGCCCGGCTCAAAGCCGAACACCCCCGACTCGTCGTGATCAGCGTATGGCGCGGCTACGGAACCGACGAAACGATGTCGGGATTCCGGGCGTACGATTCCGCCTGGCTAGAGGGCATGGCTCGTCTCGTACAAGAGCTAAGAGCCTTCGGCACACAGGTATTGGTGCTCGGACCGATCCCCAGTCCCCACGCCAATGTGCCGATCTGCGTGTCCGGCCACCTCGACAACGCCACCGCCTGCGCACTATCCCGGTCGGCCGCGGTGAACCAACCCAGCATCGCCGCCGAAACCACCGCCACAACAACCGCCGGCGGACAATACGCCGACCTCACCAACCTGTTCTGCACCGCACAGACCTGCCCCGTCATCGCCGGAAACACCCTGATCTATCTCGACGTCAGTCATCTCACGCTTCAATATTCACGCGTACTGACGCCTGCCATTGCAGCGCTGGCCGACCGTGCCCTCGCTCACGGGTGACCAGCCCACGAACGAGATCGGAAAGGCACAGGGTGCCGATCTCGCCGCCCGTACTGCTGCGCGCGATCACACAGCGGGTTTGGTTACGGGAGTTCTTGATCCGCGTATGAAGGCGGTGCGCCCAAAGTGGCGGTATTCGGACGGGCTGTCATCTCCGGCGATCTCGGCGATCGTCTCGGCCATCGAGATCGGCGGGCTCGTGAGAGCGAACTAACTCGAGCCAATCGGCCGTACAGCGACAAGTGCCGTCGCGAGGCCGAAGCAGCGACCTCATCATCGGAATTCTGCGGCAGGTCCACAGCCACGTGAATTGCCGGGGTGGCAATCCCACCAGCACTGATCGCCGAAACCACCTTCGATCGGTAAGGCGAATGTAAGAATGCCTCAACTCAATTGACGTTTCCTCTTATTCATGAGTAGGTCACCTTGCCCCACGCCGACAGTCTCAGCGATGCTGAGGAGCAGCAGCTTGGGCGCCAAGAACAGAGACAATTCCGCCCCGACATCGAGGGCCTTCGCGCCGTCGCGGTGCTCGCCGTGGTTCTGTTCCATGCCGAGATCCCCGGCCTCAGCGGTGGATTCGTCGGAGTGGATGTGTTCTTCGTCATCTCAGGCTTCTTGATCACTGGACTGCTGTGGCGCGAGGCCAGCGCCTCGGGCACGGTGCGTCTGGGACGTTTCTACGGGGCTAGGGCGCGGCGGCTCCTGCCGGCCTCGGCCTTGGTCGGGGTCTTCATCATGGTCTCGTCGGTTCTCGTGTTGCCGCCACTGCAGGCACGGAGCGTTATCGGCGACGGTATCGCCAGTGCGTTGTATGTCAGCAATTACCGATTCGCGCTGCAAGGCGTCGATTACCTGGCCCCCTTGGCCCCGCCATCACCGTTTCAGCACTACTGGTCGTTAGGTGTCGAGGAGCAGTTCTACCTGGTATGGGCCCCATTGATGTTGGGCACGGCGTGGCTGATCCGACGTGCGCGCCGGAAGACCGGGGCGGCGGCCACCGCATCGCAGTACCTCTATCCGGTGGTTCTAAGTCTGGTCGCCGCCGTGTCTTTCGCGCTCTCTCTGGTGGTGACGTTTTGGGCACCTTCCCTGGCGTTCTTCTCACTGCCGACCCGAGCGTGGCAGCTGGCCATCGGTGGACTGGTGGCGTTGACCGCGGTTCATTGGCGCCGCCTCCCAACTCGGGTAGCCGCGATCACCGGATGGGTCGGGCTGTCCATGATCCTGCTGGCATGCGTCTGGTTGAGCCAGACGACGTTGTACCCCGGTTGGGCCGCAGCGTTGCCGACGCTCGGCACGGTACTGGTCATTGGTGCCGGCTGCGCAACACCAATCCAGGGATGCGGACGCCTGCTCAAGATGCGGCTCATGCAGTGGCTGGGCCGCATCTCCTACTCCTTGTATCTCTGGCATTGGCCGATCTTGCTGATGGCTTTGTGGGCGATAGCCCCCGTCACAGGCCACGCCTTGCTCCTCGGCGCGGCAGGGATCGCACTTTCGGTCGCGCTGGCCGCGCTCACCCTGCGGTTCGTCGAAAACCCGCTGCGCTACGCGCCAAGAATCCGAAATTCGCCGTTGCGCAGTATCGCCGTCGGCGGCGTTGCGACCGCGGTGGCTGCAGCCGTCGGATTCGCACTGCAAGTACCGAGCCCGGTGGGTCATGGCGCACCCGCTGTGGCTCTGAAAGTCGATGCAATACCCGTCCCTCCTGGCTCGGATACGGGTACCTACGACGCAGCAGTGCGGCGTGCCTTCGCCCAAGTGCAAGCGGCCGTCACGGCATCGGTCGATGTCCAAGCCGTACCGTCGAATCTCACTCCCCCGCTCGGCGACGTGGCGCAAAAAGATGATCCCGGCGCAGCCCCCGCTGGCTGCGTTCTCAGCTTTTTCGAAGTCGGACAGCCGGAATGCGCTACAGGCGACGTCGCTTCGTCGACCAGGGTGGCCCTCATCGGTGACTCGAACGCCGCAATGTGGAATCCGGCATTCAAACAACTAGCTGCGCAGCGACACTGGCGGCTGGAGACCATGGCGAAGTTCGGCTGCCCCATGCTGGACCTGCCCACCCTCAACCCTGTCCTCGAACGGCCGTACACCGAGTGCACGCAGTGGCGCACCCAGCTCATCGCTCGGCTACATACCGAACGGCCTCAACTGATCGTGTTGAGCGTGATGCGGCGATATGGCGCCGGCTACGGGTGGAACGTCGGTTTCAGCTCGTATGAACCGGAGTGGCTGACGGCAGTGACTCGACTCGTTCAGCAGTTGCACGCGACGGGCGCACAAGTACTGGTCCTCGGACCGATCCCCAGTCCGCAGACAAGCACACCCGACTGCCTGTCCGTGCATCTCGAGGACGCCACGGCCTGCTCGACACCAAAGTCAACTGCAGTTAACGCAGCAGGAATCACCGCGGAGGACATCGCCGCAAGAACCGGCGGCGGGCAATACGCCAACCTCACCGACCTGTTCTGCACGGCTGAACACTGCCCAGCCATCGTCGGCAACACCCTGGTGTACGCCGACAGAAATCACCTGACGCTCCAATATGCTCGGGTGCTGGCTCCAGTTATGGGAATACTGACCGACCGCGCGCTCGCCCACGGTTCGCAAACAGGAGGCTGACTTTGTCAAAATCTGCGCTCATTACCGGCGGGGCCGGATTCATCGGGTCCAGGCTCGCACGTCGCCTCGTGGAGGCCGGTTACGACGTGGCCGTGATGGACGTCCTGCACCCGCAAGTTCACGCCGAAAACGCAACGATCCAGCTACCGTCCACGGTGCGGTTGTTCACCGGCGACGTCACTCATGCCCCTGACTGCGACGCCGTGCTACGACTGTTCAAGCCTGCCCAGATTGTGCATCTGGCAGCTGAAACGGGCACGGCGCAGTCACTTTCCGAGGCAACCCGCCACGGTTCGGTCAACGTCGTTGGGACAACCCAACTACTCGACGCCCTGAGCCGCTCCGGGCACGTGCCAGACCAGTTGGTCCTCGCATCCTCACGGGCCGTTTACGGCGAGGGGGCCTGGCAAGCCGGCACCCACGTCTTCTATCCGCAGCCGCGCAGCCACGCGCAGCTGGTCGCGGGCATCTGGGATCCTCAAGGTCCCAACAGAGATCCCGCCTTCCCGCTCGCGAGCAGTGCGATCCAGACCGTACCCCGGCCGACCAACATCTACGCCGCGACCAAACTCGCCCAGGAACACATCCTGGCAGCCTGGACGGCCGCGCACGACACCAAGCTCAGCGTGCTGCGTCTTCAGAATGTGTACGGACCTGGCCAGTCCCTGACGAACTCCTACACCGGAATCGTCGCGCTCTTCGCCCGGCTGTCGCTGCAGAAGCAGTCCTTGGAGGTCTACGAAGACGGACGAATCGTGCGCGATTTCGTCTTTATCGATGACGTTGTCGAAGGGCTCTTCTCCGCGATCGAGGCGCCCGCGGACCCGTCACGCTATGTCGACATCGGGTCGGGTGTGCCGACCACCATCCATGAACTCGCCCAACAACTCGCGACCAGCTGCGGCGCTCCTGAACCGGTCGTAGTAGGCAAGTTCCGCGACGGCGACGTACGCGCTGCGCGGTGCGACATCGAGCCGGCGATGAGCGCGCTTGGTTGGCGGCCGAAGTGGTCGCTGGAGGAAGGGACGCGCGCGCTACTCGACTGGATCGGCAAATAATCGGTCACCCGGTGAAGCCGGTGATCACAGCCTTGAAGAGATAGGTCATTTGTCTTGAATTACTCGGTTGCGACCAAGACGTCGCTACTCCGCCCGAAGCCACCCTGCTCACGCTATGGTCAATATTTGTGATCGAGCTTGACGGCGTGGCGAAGACGTTCGACGGGAACATACTCGCTCTACAGGACGTGACTTTTTCCGTTGCCACGGGATCCGTGTGCGCGCTGCTCGGTCATAACGGCGCGGGAAAGACGACCACTATCAATATCCTGTCCACGTTGATGAAGCCGTCCTACGGCAAAGCGATCGTTGCCGGGTACGACGTCGCGAAGAACCCGGCCCAAGTTCGCGCATCCATCTCGATGACCGGGCAGATCGCTGCGATCGACTGGCAGCTCACCGGGCGGGAAAACTTGGTGATGTTCAGCCGCCTGCACGGAATGCGCCGCAAAGACGCCAACGCGCGAGCCGACGCGTTGATCGAGCAGTTCGATCTCGCCGACGCGGCCGACAGGAACGTAGTCACCTATTCCGGTGGTATGCGTAGACGCGTCGATATCGCTGCCGCGCTTGTGGTTCCACCGAAAGTGCTCTTCCTCGATGAGCCGACGACAGGGCTAGACCCGCGTAGCCGCCGCAGCGTCTGGGACCTAGTGTCGTCGTTGGCAGCCGATGGTGTGACGGTTCTGCTCACCACGCAGTATCTAGAGGAAGCCGATGTGCTCAGCGATTCGATCGTCGTCCTAAATCAGGGTCGCGTTGTCGCTACAGGGACCGCTGACGACCTCAAGCACCGTGTCGGATATAGCCACTGCACGGTCAGTCCGGTCAATCCGGCCGATCTGCCCAAGATCTTCGCCGCGGTCGCAGACCTCCAGGACGCTCAAGTCGACGAAGATAGCAACACCGTCTCCGTGCCGGCGCCCAACGGTATTGCGACGCTCAGTGAGGTATTCCGCCGGGTAGATCAGCTTGACCTTGAGCTAGCAGACATTTCGCTACGCAAGCCCTCCTTGGACGAGGTATTCCTACACCTCACCGGCAGTGTCACCGCGTGACCGCAGTTGCTGTTCTGACCGAACGCATGGTGCGCAACACCCTGCGGGTCGACCTGCCATTCGCCGTCTTGGCGCCCGCCGGTAACTTCATCATCTTCAACCTCGCGTTGCGCAACGTGATCGACACTGGCGGGATCGGCTACCCCCAATACCTACTGCCCGTGATCATCGTCCAGGTCACGTTGCTCGGCGCACTGACAACCGTCGACCGAGCGGCCAGAGACCATCAGTCCGAACTCGGGCTGCGACTGCGCACATTGCCCATCCCCACAGTGGCCCCGCTGATGGCTCGCATGACGTACTGCCTCATTCGCGGGGTCATCGCCCTAGTCGCCACGGTTGCCGTCGGTTACGCATTCGGCTTCCGCATGCTCGGAGGACTCGGCCACCTGGCAGTCTTCACGTTTCTCGTGCTGGCATTGACCCTGGCACTATCACTTGCCGCGGACGCGACGGGGGTAAGGATCTCAACTGCCGCGATCGGCCGGAACGGGGGGTCCAGTCAGGTCCTCCTTGTCCCCCAAATGATGCTGGTCATGCTGTCGACCGGGATGGCGCCGGTCGACTCGTTCCCCGAGTGGCTGCATGGGTTCGTCCGTCACCAGCCTGTCTCAGTGGTTACCGACACCCTGCGCGGACTCGCCGCTGGCAATGTCGCGGTCAGCAGTCTGGTAAGCAGCTTCGCGTGGTGCCTCGGGCTGCTGGTGATCTTCGGGACGATCGCGGTGCGGACGCAGAGGCGAACGCGATGACCACCACAGCACCGCTTCGCAGCTCGCTGCTCTCCGAGAGTTTGGTAATCGCGGGCCAGCACTTCACCCATTGGCGCCGCGACCCGCTGGTGCCGATCCAATCTCTGGTATTCCCAACGTTTCTCCTGATCACGTACTACCTGCTTGTCGGCAAGTCGGTCATGAGAATCACCGGCACCGACAGCCTTTACGGCTTGGTGCCGACCTGCGCAATCGCCGGAGCGTTTTCGGGCTCGCTTGCGGTCGGCCTCACCCTTGCCTTCGAACGCGACACCGGCCTACTTAGCCGATTGTGGGCGTTGCCAGTGAGCCGCGCCAGCGCCCTGACCGGCAGGCTGATTGCAGAGGCGGTGCGGACACTGGTGAGTACCGCCTTGATCACCGCGGTCGGCATTGGGCTTGGTCTTCGTTTCCAGGGCGGCCCGCTCGCTTTGCTCCTGTACTTGCTCGTACCGGTGATGGTGGTTCTCGTCTTTGCGATGGCGGTGATAGCAGTCGCGGTGCGGTCCAAGGACGGCACCGTGCTCATCTGGCTAGGGCTGCCTGCCATCACCGCCGTGTTCGCCAGCTCCGGTTCTCCCCCTGTCGAATCGCTGCCCTCATGGATGTGGCCGCTGCTCCGATTCCAGCCGATGGAGCCGATTGTGGAATCTATGCGGACGCTTGCCCACGGCGACCTGCCGTGGTGGCCGTTGCTCTGGGGCGTGCTCTGGACTGTTGGTGGTGCCGCAGTGGTCGGGCCGTTGGCAGTGCGCAGCTACCGAGCCGCTGCCGAATCGGGGGGCATCCGAGGTTGACGATTGTGGCGGCTACGCCGGCGGTCATGGATGTTGATGATCCGGGCAGCGAAGTACGGGGAGACCGGTAATTACGCTTCAGCTCAAGCTCATTCGGCCGCTGCTCTGCGATGGTAGCTTTTCCTTCAACAATGATCTCTGCGAGCCGCCGGGGGTTGCCTTGACGAAGAGGTACGACAAGCGTAGGCCGAGTCGAGAAATTGCAGCGTCGATTCCCAGTGCCAGAGAATGAGCGACGAGGCAGAGCGGTTGGATCAGCCGATCGCCGCTCGGTGCAAGATCATGTACGCGATCGCCGGACTGCTCGTGCTGCTCTATATGGTGGCTTGGGTCGCATTGGCGGTCCTTTTCGAACCGAACTTGCAGTTTTTCTCTTACTACGTGATCGATTACGAGCACGGTTTTATCCGACGTGGACTCGCCGGCGAGCTCCTGGACCTCTTCTCCACTGACCTGTACTTCACCGGCCTCATGGTTCTGCGCTGGGTTGTCCCAGCTGTATTCGTTGCCAGCCTCGGAGCGGTGGCGTGGACAACAGCGGCGAGATTCGGCCGCTCCGAACGCAGACTGATGCTGGCCCTGCTCATTCCGTTGCTGCCGTTCGGCTTTGCGCGCGCAGTGTTGCTACCAACTCCCGACCTTCTCGGCGAGGCAGCGCTCGCTGTATTCGCGCTGGTGCTGGTCTCCGCAAAGAGGGAACGACCGCTCGTCGTCGTTAGCGGCATTTACGGTATGACGACGGCGACGCTGACGCTGATACATGAGGCAGTGCCGTTTCTGCAGGCGTTAGGCGCAGTCCTGGCAATTGTCGTTCTGGCGCAGAGTTCCATCAAAGGACAGCGATTGAGTGTCCTTCTCGCCATAGCTCCTGGCTTGGTCGTGGCGCTGGCGTTAGCGTTGTTCGGAAGGGGAGACGCATCGTCGCAGTGCGCTCGGTTGCCACATAGGGCTATCGACTTCCCGATTACGCTGTCGCGCGATCAGGTACTGCGGGGCGAACACGCCTATACGGACTATCACGACTGGACTTGTCGGTTCATCACGGTGACTACGAGAAACAATCCGCTTGAGGGGTTCGGCCAGATCGGTTGGCTCCCTTGGATCGGGTCGATGTTGTCTGGGGTTGCCATTCTCGCCGTGACGTTGCTCTTGATCCGGGGTATTTCGGGCGTTCCGTTCGGAGGAATTCGCCGGGCTTTGCAAGGACGGCTCCTATGGATAATTCTTGCGGTGCTCTTATTGCTTCCGGTCTTCGCCACCACGTCGGATTGGACCCGATGGTGGGTAGCCATCTCGTTCGATGTGGGAGTGGTGTATCTGCTCTACTCGAGCCGTCGCCCTGAATCCTCTCAACCGGCCACCAGACGCACCCGGTTCTCCTTCGCGGTGGCGATCATCCTCCTAGCTGGCCTCCCAATCCTCGTTGGGATCAACGCTACGCAGGCCGTCCAGCCAATGATCGCCCACTGCGATCAACTGGCAAGCGACCCGAAATGGGTAGGGATCTGCCCCTGATCAACTCCCGCGCGACAGTGCGAACTTCTCGACAAGGTCGGCCGCAGTGGCGACGCTGTCGGCGGGTTTGATCATCCGAGCGGCGAGTTGTTCGGCGCGAGTGAGGTATTCCGGTGCGAGGATCGTCCGTAGATCCTGCACCAACGTGCTTTCAGTGGTGGCAACGTAACGACGGGAAGCGCCCACCTTGAGTTTCTTGAGTTGGGCTCCTCCACACCCCTGATCGGGCAGCATCCAGAGGATCAGGGTAGGGCGCCCCGCGCGCAGCCCGGCGTGGGTGGTGCCCGAGCCTCCGTGGTGCACCACCGCGCGGCAAGCCGGGAGGATCGTCGCGTAGTTCATCGCCCCCGCTATCTTGACGTTGTCGAACTGCGGGACGCTGCTGAAGTCTGTCCAGCCCGCGCCAACCAATGCCCGCTCGCCCAATTGGGCGCAGGCGCCGGCGATCATGGCGATCGTGTCGGCGGCAGAGTCGACTGGCATGCTGCCGAAGCTGAAGAAGATCGGCGGCGTTCCCGCGGCAATCCACGATGCGATTTCGTCGTCCTGCTCGGCCGACAACTGCATCGTCAAGGATCCTACAAAGGGGCGCTGCGGCGGATCGTGGGCGTTCCACGCTGCCCATTCGAGGGCTAGTCCCGGCCAGCATGCTGCATCGTAGGCTTGGATCTCCATCGCCCCGCGGTCGGTCATCCGGCCCGTCCAGGGACCCGTGGCCCTTGGCAAACCCCATTCCGCACGTTCGGCGTCTTCATCGACTTTCTTCCCGCGCCAGGCCAACCAGTCCATCGCTTTCATCGCGGCGCGCACCAGCGGCGAAGGGAGGAACGGCACGAATACGCCGTTGACTCGCAAGGGGATGATCTGCAGCGTAGCCAACGGGGTGCCGCAATGCTCGGTGACGTTGGCAGCGACGTCCTCGTAGTTCATGCCAGTGAGCAGCAGGTCGGCCCCGTCCGCCAGCGATAGCAGCGTGGCCCTGGCATCCTCGCGGCACCGGGTGAGGGGTTCAGCAACCTCGCCCAGTAACCTGTTGAGTCGCTTGAGCTTCCATGGCTTGCTGAAAAGCAATGTCCAGAATTCGTGGTGCGGGTCATCGATGGACTGCAAAGTCGGTCCATATGCGACGGCCTCAGGCCCAGCCGACTGGGCGAAGGTGACCATTTCGGGCGCGACTACCATGTGAACATCATGGCCGCGGCGGACCAACTCCCGGCCGATGGCCGCGAATGGTTCTACTTCGCCACGAGTTCCCCAGTTCGCCAACACGAATTTCATCGGTGCCCTTGACTTAAGGATTCCCGGCGGGATCTTCGAGGTACCACGGGTTGGCCCGTGCCCACTCGATGGTACGGCGGATGCCTTCTTCGACATCGACCTGCAGGCGCCAGCCCAGCTCCCGCTGCGCTTTCGTCGAGTCCGGGATGCGACGGGGAATATCTTCGTAGCGACCACCGAAACACTCTGTCGTGTCGATAGGTTCGGCGGAGGACACCGAGTCGACGCTGGCGATCTTTATTGCCAGATCCACCGCATCACGCATGCTCGTCTCGACCATGCTCCCGATGTTGAAGGCTTCGCCGATCGCCGCCTCGCTATCGGCGGCAAGCAAGGTGCCGGCGACCGCGTCATCGACGTAGGTGAAGCATCGGGTCTGGTCACCGGAGTCGTAGAGCAATGGCTGGCGGCCGTTGAGGATGCGGTGAATGGTCTGCGACACCACGAATATCGGATTCTGTCGCGGGCCATACACATTGAAATAGCGGACCACCGTCACCGGTAATCCGTAAGCGGCGTGCATGGCGAACACCAGATGTTCGGCCATACCTTTGCTGGTGCTGTAGCTCCACCGGGCGGTCTTCGTCGAACCCAGCACCCGGTCGTCGTCTTCGGCGAACGGTGGGTTGGGATTCTTGCCGAACACCTCGGATGTGCTCGCGAACACCACGCGTATTCCGTTGCGCTGGCTCAGTTCCAGAACGTTACGCGTCCCGGTCACGTTCACGTCGAGGACCTGGAGCGGATCGTTCATATAGTTCTTGACGCCGACGACCGCCGCCAAGTGGAACACCGTGTCGACATCGGCAGTCAAGGCCTCCTCGAGGGCCGCCAGATCGGTGACGTCGCCCTGCACGAATCGGAAGTTGGGGTTTCGGTCGAAGTCGATGCTGCGGTCACGGGTGTTCTTCGCGAAGTCGAAAATGGTGACGGTATCACCGCGTTCCAGCAGCGCGGTCACCAAATGCGAGCCGATGAAGCCGTAGCCGCCTGTCACGACGACATTGGACATAGTTGCTCTTTCGTTTTGCGTATGGGCTTACGGATATCGAGCAGCCGGTTAGCGACCGATCCCTTTGTAGACGAAGCCGGCCGCCCGTGCAGCCGCGGGGTCAAAGCTGTTGCGGCCATCGAGGAACACGCAACCATCTGCGGCGAGATCCGCGAGCCGGACCAAGGGAATCTGGTGGAATTCCCGGTGACCTGCAAGGACAACCAGGGCGTCGGCATCCTTGACCGCGGATTCGATGTCCGGGCTCAGCGGAATCTTTGTCACCGTGTGGGCTTCCTCGTCCAGCACCCACGGGTCATGGACGGACAGCTGGCACCCCGACTCTTCGAGCAGGGCGACAACGTATTTCGTGGGTGTGAGCCTGCAGTCGCCGGTGTTGTTCTTGAACGCGATGCCCAACACCGCGATCTTGCTGTTCTCGATGGTCTTGCCCTGGTCGGCCAACAACTGGGTGAGCAACCCATAGGTGTAGGTGGGCATCGTGTCGTTGACGGTTCTCGACGTCTTTGGCACGTGCAGGTCCAACCCCAACGTCTCGCCCAGGTGGTTGACGAACCATGGATCCTTTGTCAGGCAATAGCCGCCAACGCCCATGCTGGGAGACAGGATGTTGACGTTGTGACTGCCCTTCGGCATCGAGTTGGCCGCGGCGATGACCTGCAATACGTCCATGTCGAGACGATCGCAAACTTTGGCGAGTTCGTTCGCCATCGCGATGTTGAGGTCGATCCAGAGGTTGTCGGCGAGCTTGACCATCTCGGCTGTCCGTGGGTCCTCGACGATGATGGACTCCAGCCCAAGGCCATGGCGCCAGAGGGTGGCGCAGCTGCGCGCGCTGCGTTCATCGACCGCACCGACTACGACGGGAATCGACGTGAGCTCCCGGATGGCTTGCCCTTCGGCGAGCCGCTCGGGGCAGAAGGCCAACCCGAAGTCGACCCCGGCTTTCAGCCCGGACGCCTCTTCCAGGATCGGCCGAACGAGAGTTTCGGTGGTATCGGGCGGCACCGTGCTCTTCAGGATGACAAGGTGGCCGGGGCGCAGATGTTCGCCGACGGCCCGCGCGGCGGCTTTGATGTCGTCAACGATGGGTTCGTAGTCCGGCCCGAGGGGTGTGCCGACCGTGACGATGATGAAGTCGTTGTCGGCGACCACACCGAAATCCGATGTGGCGCGGAGGCGGCCGACCTGCACGCTTTCGGCGACGAGCTCCCCGAGCCCCGGCTCGGGCACCGAGGTCCTGCCCTGGTTGATCTCGTCAACAATGTTCGGACGCACATCGATTCCCGTTACGGGCCAACCGCGGCCAGCCAGGACGGCGCCGATCACCGTGCCGATGTACCCGAAACCCACCACTGCGATCCCGGACCGCATACCACGAACCAGGAGGTCGATCTCAGCATCGCTTTGCCCGAACGCGCCTCTAGCCATTGCCGTTCTTAGCTCCTTCAACTTGCCCGTGCGCGTCCTGAGAACGAACCGGGGCCCTCACGACATCGGCTGGTCGTTCGGCAGCCTAATCGAACATTGACGCCTCGACGTGGGAATTCGGACGGCTAACAGAAATGATCAAGTCGGCGTCTTCAGCCGGGCGAAATCTTCCACCCGATCAGCCGCGGCAGCGACGCTATCGGCACGCTTCGTCATCCGCGGGGCAATCTCGCGGGCGCGGGCCGCATACTCCGGGGCCAGAATCCGGCGCAGATCCTTGACCAGCGATTTCTCTGTGGTAGTCGAGAAGCGGCGCCCAGCGCCGACCCCGAGCCGTCTCAATTGAGCGGCGAAAAATGGCTGGTCGGGCAGTGTCCAGAGCACCAGCTGGGGAACCCCCGCTCGTAGGCACGCAGCCAGGGTGCCCGATCCGCCGTGATGCACAACCGCGCGGCACATCGGAAAGATCGTGGCGTAGTTCACCTGGCCGACAACCTTGACATTGTCAGAGTGTGGAATGTCGCCGTAATCGGTCCCCCCTGCAGCGACGACGGCGCGTTCACCCAACTCCGTACAGGTTGCGTCGATCATCGCGATCGTATAGTCCGGCGATCCGACGGGCACGCTGCCGAACCCAAAGAAAATGGGCGGCGTTCCGTCGGCAATCCACGAGGCCACCTCGTCATCAGCATCGGTCGGCGAGGCCATCGCCAACGCACCGACAAACGGGCGTCGCGGTTCCCATTTCGCCCATTCGCGAGCTAGCCCGGGGAAGACCAGCCGGTCATAGGCCTGGATTTCCAGCGAATCTCTGCTGACGATGCGACGCGATGCGGGACCAGTGGCCTTGGGTAGTCCCAGTTCCCGGCGTTGGGCGTCCTCACCTGTGCGGGTTCCGCGCCACCCCGTCCAGTCGTTGACTGTCATCGCCAGTCGGCTCAGCGGTGCCGGTAGTACCGGCAGGAGCTGGCCGTGCACCCGGTACGGGAAGTAATGCAGGGTGACGAGCGGAATGTCGTAGGCTTCCGCGACGTTTGCGGCGGGCTGCTCGAAGATCAGGCCGGTCAGCAATAGATCGGCGCCTTCGGCCACCACCGAGGCCAGGGTCGTGGTCATGGCCGCCCAGCACTCCTCGGCGAATTGCGCCGTTTCGCGGGCCATCCGGTTGAGCTCTTTGAGCTTCCAGGGGGCGCGGCCATAGAGCGTGAAGTACTTCCACTGCAACTCCAGAATGTCCCTGGAGTCCAGTCCGTAGGCGACCGTCGGGAGTCCGGCCGCCTCGGCGAAGCCGACGAGGTTGGGCGGGACGACCACGCACACGTCGTGCCCTCTGCGCAGCAGCTCGCGACCGACCACCACGGCGGGTTCGATATCGCCGCGACCGCCGTAGCTGGACAGCACAACTTTCATCGCCGGTCCCGGCCTCTCGATCGTCCTGAATGCACACCGTCAAGAGCACGGACATTATTACCCGCATTTCGACGTGCCACTAAGTGTTCGGCAATGCGCGCGGCTCAACGTTGGTACGATCCCGAATCGCCGAGCCCAGGCGAATCTTTGGGCCATCACGTTGAGGGAGCTCCATTTTGGCCGACGGCGACATCGACCCGCGCGAAGCGGAACGCATCGAGTGGGACGTGATCGTCGTCGGCACCGGCATGGGTGGCGGACCCCTGGGCTATCGGCTTGCATTGTCGGGCCGGCGGGTGTTGTTCGTCGAGAAGGGCCGCTCGACACTGCCCGGGACACTCGGAACGATTCGGTCGACGATGCCGGAACTGGCCGAGCCGCAAGCTGCCCGATCTACGGCGACCTACCTTGAGGCGTTGGCCCGTGGCGGACGCTCGACGGACGAGGTCGAGGACATCAGCGGTCGTTCCGCTAAGCGCTTCATCCCCTTCCTCGGCAGCGGAACCGGCGGGTCCTCGGCGCTCTACGGCATGGTGTGCGAGCGCTTTTTTGCGCAGGACTTCACGCCCCGGCAGAATTTCGCCGACCCGGGCGACTCCACCGTTCCGGAGGCCTGGCCGGTCACCTACGACCAGATGCGATCCTGGTACGAGCACGCCGAGAAACTGTTGGGCGTGCGGGGCCAGCGCGATCCCCTGCGCCCCGAAGCACTTGGCGCTAATCTTCCTGCGGCACCACCATTCTCAGCCGACAATCGACCGCTGGTGGACCATCTGACGCACCTCGGGCTGCATCCGTACCACTTGCCGATGGCCTGTGACTACACCGACGACTGTGCAACGTGTCAAACCTACCTCTGCTCGCAGCTGTGCAAGAACGACTCCGCGCGCAACGCAGTACTACCAGCGATCACCGAGCATGGTGCCCAACTCTTGGCGCAATGTCGGGTCGTGTATCTGGAAGCGGACCGCACCGGGGTCCGCCAGGTGATCTGCGAGCATCCGTCCGGCCGGCTGACCTTGACGGCCAAGGTGGTGGTGCTCGCTGCCGGCGCGCTGGCAACCCCGGTGTTACTCCTCAATTCCCGATCAGGCGACTGGCCGCGCGGACTGGCGAATGGTTCGGACATGGTGGGCCGCAACCTCATG
This sequence comes from Mycolicibacterium sp. CH28, assembly GCF_004745805.1. Taxonomy (GTDB): domain Bacteria; phylum Actinomycetota; class Actinomycetes; order Mycobacteriales; family Mycobacteriaceae; genus Mycobacterium. The sequence goes on from NZ_SRLQ01000024.1 coordinate 27,958, forward strand.
CGCCATCTCCTCGACCCGATCGAAATCTGGCCGCAACGCGACTCGACAATCACCGCGGCCAACAAGGAGATCGGCCTCAACGACTTCTATTTCCATCAAGGCCAGAAGTACGGAACCGTGCAGTCCTTCGGTTCGATACCGCCGATGGAGTGGCTGACCAATCGCCCCGGACCACAAGGCCGGGCGCTGCGAATGCTAAGCCCGGCGGTCCGGCGGGTCTACGAGAGGTTCTTCACCGGCGGCTTGATCCTGGCGGCGATGATGGAAGACCTCCCCTATCGGGACAACCGGGTGTTGCTATCTGACAACCCCGGCTCCGACGGACGTCAGCGGATGCGGATCCAATACCGGTTGCACCCGGGAGAAATCGAACGGCATGCGGCCTTCTTGCAGCTGTTCACCGGGGTCCTGAAACCCTATCGCACCCGCAAACTCGGCAGCGGCAAGAACAATTCGAACGTGGGCCACGTCTGCGGCACTGCCCGCTTCGGCACCGATCCCGCCACCAGCGTGCTCGATGCCAACAACCGCGCGCACGAGGTGGACAACCTGTATGTGGTGGACACGTCGTTCTTTCCCTCGAGCGCCGGGCTCAACCCGAGTCTGACCGTCGCGGCCAACGCCCTGCGGGTCGCCGAACACTTGAATCAGGTGTTGTGAAACGCAAACCCCACCCCGCAAGTCCCTGCTAACATTCGCCCGCACCGAGCCGCCTCGAGACTAGGAATGGCATGCCGCGTCAACAGTCCGCGCCGAAACGATCGACCTTGGCGACCAAGCTGCGCATTCTCAATCAAATTGCTTTTGACCGCCGCAATACCCGCCTGTTTTCGCAGCTTTTCTACCGCTCAACAGGTTCGGAGCCCGAAGAATACTCCAAATGGTACTTCAACAATCTGGTGTGGCAAGACACCACTTGGATGGGAATCGAGACCTACAAGTCCCCCAGCGATATGTGGAACTACCAAGAGATACTGGTTCAGTTGAAGCCGTCTCTGATAGTCGAATTCGGCACGGCTTTCGGCGGTTCTGCTGTGTACTGGGCTAGCGTGATGCGGCAACTCGGGCAACCTTTCAAGGTACTTTCGGTCGACATCAGTCACTCGCTTCTGAGGCCCGAAGCGCGGCGCGATCCGGACGTCGAGTTCGTCGAATCGTCATCCACGTCGCCGGAAATCGCCGAGCGTATCCGACAACTCAGGAAAGACTATCCGGGCAAGGTTTGGGCCATCCTGGATAGCGACCATTCCATGGACCATGTGCTGGCCGAGATGAAGCTCTTGCGGTCCGTGCTGACTGCCGGAGACTACCTCGTCGTCGAAGATTCGCTCCTCAACGGACATCCCGTTGCTCCCGAATGGGGTCCGGGTCCATATGAGGCTATCGAGGCGTATGAGAAGGAATTCCCGAACGATTACATCCATGACACAGCACGTGAGAATAAGTTCGGGTGGTCGTTTTCACCGTACGGATTCCTGGTTCGCAACTAACATCGGCGCGGACTCGTCCGCGCGGGGTATCGCCACCACCGCACAGCCTCGCGCGAGATCCAGTCTTGAGACGAGCCCCAGTTGCCCGCTCGGGTGAAATCTGATCCGGAAGCTGGCTCAATCGGCATGGCGTGAATCACATTCCCGCTGCGGGGAAATGCTCCTCGAATCGGGGCCTTATTTCACCCTTGCAGAACGGAATTGTGTAAGACAGCCTGGTCAACCTCCAGCCAGCGCGCGGTCGGTCAGCGCCGCGATGGCCGGTGCCAGCGCCCGGGAGTACTGGTCCGTCAAGTGATCAGAGTCGTTGTAGACCAGGGTGTTGCCGACGATGACTGGGCAGCGCTCGGGTGTGCAGAACAAGTCGGTGATATCGACATATTGCCCGCCGCCCGCTGTGGTGGCGGCGGCTTCCGCGGCGATACCTGCTGCGTCAACAGCCGTCGATCTCGGCGGAGAGCAGGCCGTGACGTCATCGAGGTGTCCCGACAGGCAGACGGGCATGGATGTGTGTGGGTCGGGGATCGGCCCCAGCACGACCACCGACGAGCCGATCGCGCGCAGTTGCTGCACGAGGCGTGTCAGACTCTCGATCCACGTCGAGTCGTACGCCGTGTAACCGGCCGCCGGCGGGGAATATTCGTCGACACCGTACCCGCGCCACATATCCACCACGACCAGACGCGGGCGCTCGGCGCGTAGCCGGGTGATGATGTCAGCGCGCCACTGCTCGCAATGTGAAGAGCTTTCGTTCAGACGGCGGAACAGACTGTCGTGGTTGTACACGTCCATCAATGGGCAGCCCGCCTTGGCCAGCACCTCCACTCGCCAGCCCCGCTCGTTGGCGGTCTGCTCGAACGCCGGCGCCCACATATGGGCATGGGAATCACCAACAAGTGCCACCGTCGTCGACGAGGTGATAACACCCTTCGCGCACTCCGGATGCCCACTCTGGAACGGATCGCGCAGACAACCATCGGGCGGAAACCTCGGTTCGCCGACCATGCCGGCGAGCGGGGGATCAAGATTTGACGGAACCGCTGCGACGTCGACCGAGGCAGCTACCGCGGCCTGGACCTCAGCGAATGCCTGCCCGACTGCGGCGTCGTAGGCGGCCATCGGTGAGCCCGCAGGAAGCGGCGCTGTTGCAGTGAAATGCGGCGGCGCAGCCGGTGCACCGCGCCCAACTGGCGTGGGCACCACATTCAGCAACGCCAGTCCTGCACAAACCGCGACCGCGGTGGCGACGCCGCCGAGGGTGAGGCTGCGCCACGGTGAGTCACGGATCATGGGGGAAAAGCGCAGTGGATTCTCAAGGTAGCGCAGGGTTAACCACGCCAGGCCGGCAGCAAGCACTGCCGCAGCGAGCCGGCCCGACAAGCCCAAGGAATGGCCAACCAGTAAGGGGGCGAAGACCAGCACCGGCCAGTGCCAGAGGTACCACGAGTAGGAGATGCGTCCGATCGCCTGCATTGGCGACCAACCCAGGAAGTGGCCGCAGCCCTGCGCGGGTGCGGCGCAGCCGGCGCCGATCACCAAGACCGCACCCAGGGTGGGCAACAGTGCGGCGACGCCAGGAAACAGCGTGGTCGGGCTGAACCAGGTGCAGGCCAACATGATTGACACCAGCCCGGCCCAGCCGGTGACCGCGGCGACCTGTCGTCGTAACCGGCGCCAGTGGCCCGCGGTGAGGGCGACCAGCCCACCGAGGCCCAGCTGCCAGGCCCGGGTGGGCAACGAGTAAAACGCAATGGCGGGCGCCCCGTACGTGATCGCCAGTGACAATGCGAAGGACACAAAGGTAACCAGTGTGAGAACCACAAGATAGGGGCGTAGCGAGGAGGTCGCCTCGGCTTTGTTCCGCCTACGCACCCTCCGGATCAGCCAGGCTGTGCCGAGGATTAACGGCGCCCACACCAGATAGAACTGTTCCTCGACACCCAACGACCAGTAATGCAGGAACGGCGATGGCGACACATGGGCGGCGAAATAACTGCCGCCCTGAAATACGAACCAATAATTGCTGACATACAGCGCGCTCGCGATGCCGTCGTACAGAGTGGCAGACACCCGTAAGGGCGGGAGCAGCAATACCGAGACGATCATCGTGATGGCACCAACAGCGGCTGAGGCCGGCAACAGTCGTCGTGCTCGTGCTCCGTAGAAGCTGCGCAACCGCACGGTGCCGGTTTTGCCGACCTCGCGCCAGAGCAATCCGGTGATCAAGAAGCCGGAGATGACGAAGAACACGTCCACGCCGACGTAGCCGCCACTGACCCCGGGCGCAGCAGCGTGGAACAAGACCACTGACACAACGGCGACTGCACGCAGACCCTCGATGTCGGGGCGGAATGTCTTCTGCTGCTCGCGCTGATTCTGGATTTCGTCGGCAGCTCTAGTCCCGATCAACGAGCGCACTTCGCAGTGAGATGAGCGGCGAACCCAGCACGATCTGCCGATTTCGTCATTCTGGTCGCGAACTCGCGGGCCCGGGCAAGCAGCTCGCCAGCACAAGTTTCATTGCGGATGCTCGCCTTTCACTTCCGCATACACCGCGAATAAGTCCGGGAGTCCCACCCTCACGGACCCAGTCGCCCAGCACGATATCCCGATACCCGGTCACATTGGTAGAAAGTCCCAACTTTGTTGGTGGAGTGGTTAGCACGTTCCTTCTTGATGTGAATGGAGTTGCGCCTGATGCTGGTTAGGCAACTCGTGCCGACCTGTCGAGGCCGCTGTTGTGCTAGCTCGCCCGCTTCGAGGACGCGACGCCGCGGCGCTCCGACGCCGACGATGGCCGCCGAGACGAAGAGCCGCTGCTGCGTTCCGAATTTCCACGAGCTGTCACGGAGGTCGACGAAGCGGATCGCTTGTTGCGGCCCAGCCCCGTGTCCTTGGCCGCCGCGGAGGACGAACCCGAGCCGGCCGAGCTCAGTGCGGATGCAGTCGATGTCGAGCTGGCGGCCGTCTCTGATGTGGTGGTCTCGACAGCCGAACCGCCGCCGACACCAAAAGGCTCGGGCCGCGTCGTTGCGAACGGCCGAACACCGAAGAGGTCCTGGATGCCGTTGTCCAAACCGGTCGGGATCGAGATCGCCAGATCCGTAAGGAGTTTGACCGGGTTGGGGAAATACAGCACATTCCATGGAGTCGGCACACCCGGGCTGATGTTGCGGTTGTAAGCCGATTCAATGATCACTCGTAGGGGGGCGTCCAGGGTGTCGGCCAGTGCGTGCCCCAGGGTGCCGAAGTTCGCCAGCGGCATCAGGATTGGAAGAATCCGGGCGGGGATCAGATAGTAGTGGGTGTCTCCGTACTGGCCCTGGTCAACCACTCCTGGTTGGTTCAGGCTGTAATCCGTGTAGTTCGGGTGGAGTTCCAAGACGCCCATGTAGGCATTCACCACAGCGAGCAAATTCAGTGGATTCAACGGAGCATCCGCGAAAAGGTCGTACTGGAGCGCGATATCGACCGTTGCGTATTGGGTGTGTGTTGGCGCCGGGTCGGTAGCCAGATCATCACGGGAAAGACCAAGCACGAGCGAGGTGAAAACCCCTTGGGGGTCGCGGGCGACCAACCCGCCGTTGGGCCGGGAGTTGCCTACCACGACGAATGTGACATTCGGGCCTTCGCCCGGGGCGTATTCGGCTGCCAACTGTCGCTTCTCCAGCATCGCAATCGTCGCACTCTGCGAATACCCGAAAACCACGAAGGTGTCGGCCGGAGACGGTGCCGCAGAACCGGTGTCCTCGTTGTAGTCGCACGTAGTGGAGGTGACGCAACTATTCAGGGAATCCAAGCCCTGGGCGATCGACTCGAGGAGCGTCAAGCTTCCGTAGCGTGGCGCATTCTCTTCGGGAGTGATGACCGCGACCGAGTTGTACGGACCGCCCGCAATACCGCTCCCCGCACTCGAGGCGGGCGAGACGAAGTTGTTGACCGCCGCACTTGTGAAATCGTGGACGTACTGGAGGGTGTCGGGCGGCGTCGATAGCGGACTGCCGGTGCCCCCCATGACCAGCACCGTGGTGCCCGCTATCGCGACAAACGTAGAGATGGGCGAGACCATCGAGGCAACGCCGACCACGGTCGCGGCCACCACGACCGATGCTGCCGCTCCCACCGCGCGAACCCCTATGCGCACCTGGCCCCAGCCGTCCTTCCGCGCGGTCGCGTTTCCGCGCGACCGCTGGCGTTTGCAGATCAAGAATAGACACGAAAGCAGTCGCGACCCTAGCACCTAAATATTGACCGATGGGCAAATTGTGGCAGTGGTGCCGGTGCCACCATTCAGCAAACACCTCCGACGCGAGCGAAATCTTCGACCAGGTCGGCTGCAGCTGTCATGCTGCCTACGGGATTGGTCATCCGCTGCGCGAATTCCCGGGCCCGGGTGCGATAGCCCGGCGCCAACACTTTGCGCAGATCGGCGACCAAGGTTTCCCCGGTGGTCCTTGCGAACCGCCGCCCCGTGCCCACCTTCAACCGTTTGAGCTGAGCTGTCCGTAAACCCTGATCGGGCAGCGTCCACAGGCCGACCTGTGAAACACCCGCCCGCAAACACGCGGCGATGGTTCCTGCGCCACTGTGGTGCACGACGGCGCAACAGAGTGGGAAGACCGCCCCAAAGTTCACCAGCCCGACCACCTTGACATGCTCGGCGTACGGAACGTTGCTGAAGTCGGTGGAGCCCGCCCCCACCAAGGCCCGCTCGCCCAGCTGCTCACAGACGGCGGTGATCATCGCGATCGTGTCCGCCGGAGACCCGACAGGAACGCTGCCGAACCCGAAGAAGATCGGCGGTGGCCCTGCCGCGATCCACGAGGCGACGTCCTCGTCAGACTGCGTCGGCGACTCCAACGTCAGGGTGCCAACGAACGGCCTTCGACCTCCCCGATTGGCCCATTCTGCCGCCAATCCTGGAATCACCACCTCGTCGTAGGCCTGGATCTCCAGACAGCCGCGCTCCGCAATTCGGCGCGGCCACGATGTTCTTGCCGGCGGAAGACCGAGCGCACGGCGCTGGTTGTCCTCCGCCTCCTTCACCGAGCCACTCCACGCCATCCGCTCGTAGGCTTTCATCACAGCGCGGCCTATCGGCGCGGGCAGAAGAGGGAGGACCTTCCCGTTGGCCCGGGTCGGAAAAAAGTCCACCGTGACCAGGGGGATGCGGTAGTACTCCGCTACGTTGGCAGCGAATTGTTCGAAGCCGTAACCAGCGACGATCACGTCGGCGCCCGCAGCGAGTGCGGTCAGGGTCGAGAAGGACTCCTCGGTCCAGCACCGGGCGACGATCTCCCCAATCTCACCACCCAGTCGGTCGAGTTCTTTTTTCTTCCACGGGATGTCAAAAAAGCATGTCCAGTAGTCGCGCTGGGCGTGCATCATCACCAGCGATTCGTCACCCCAGGGAACCGCCGCGAGCCCGGCCGCTTCGGCGAAGCCGACCAGATTCGGCGGGACGGCGATCTTGACGTCATGACCTCTGCGCGCCAGCTCACTGCCGATAACAACACAGGGCTCGACGTCGCCGCGGACGCCATGGCACGCAAGCACCACCTTCATCGGTCTAGCCTTTCTCAGTCATGCGCGTGCGCACGGCCAGGAGCACGGCGTCAGCTCGGCTCGCGGATCGGTAGGCCTGCCGCGCGATAGACCGCGTCGATGACACTCATGTTCTCGACCGCGTCCTGCGGCGACGTCCGGACGGGTTCTCCGCGCAGGACCGCGCCGGCGAACGCCTCCAGCTGATAGGAGTATGTCGGCCTGCGCGAGAAGCGCTCGATCCGCCTACCGTTGGCCGACCGAACGGAAAGCACCGGGAAGAGATTTGGTGCCGCCGGACTGAGCCAGCGCAACTCACCGTCGTCACCGACCACTCTGACGCTCGCCCGAAACAGATTCCCCGACCACAAAGCGCACCGCAGTCGACCGGTGTGGCCACTTGCGTACCGAAGGTGGGCCGTCATGGCTCGGTCCACCCGGTGCTTTTGCAGTTTCGCCTGTGCCGAAACAACTTCCGGAGTCGAACCACCGAACGTCCGGGCCATGTTCGTCACATAGCTGCCGGCGTCCATCATCGCGCCTCCTCCGAGGTCGTACTTGTAGCAGTTGGCCTTGAATGTCGGCAGCAACACGCACAAGTTGACGTCCACCCGCCGCAATGTGCCGAGCTCGCCCGAGGCGAGGATCTGCTCGACTCGCCGGGTCAACGGGCGGTGGCGGAATTGGATCGCCTCCATCACCACTCTGTCTGACTTGGCAGCCAGGTCGGCGATTTCGCGAGCCTCGGCGGCATTGGCCGTGAACGGCTTCTCCACCAACACGTGCTTGCCGGCTGCGTGCGCCAATTTCGTCCACTTGCCGTGCATGCTGGTCGGCACCAAGACGTAGATGGCATCAAGGTCGGGGTCGTCGATCAGCGCCTCGTAGCTGCCGTACGCCTTGGCCACGCCGTACTTGGCGGCAAACGCGTCGGCACTGGGCTGATCACGGGCTCCCACCGCAGCCACCACGACATCGCGGTTGTCCTTGGCCGGGTTGATCATCGTCGTCGGTGCGAAGCTTGACGCCCCCAATATGCCGATTCGTACGCGACCAGCATTGTCTGGCATTGCTTCTCTCTCCTGTTTGACGACCCACCAAGGTGAGCGGGGCGGATGGACTCAGCACCCACCACCGAGGCGATACTAGAACGTGTTCTAACTAGCGTGGCCGGAATTGGCATTACCGTCAGCTACGTGGCTCAGCTCGGCTCGCGGACCGGGAGACCAGCAGCTCGGTAGATCGAATCGATGACGGTCATGTTCTCGATCGCATCCTCCGGCGTCGTGGATACCGGCTCGCCCCGTAGCACTGCCCCGGCGAACGCGTCCAGCTGATACGCGTAGGTGGCGCGGCGCGGGAATCGCTCGACGCGCTTGCCGCTTCCAGAGCGGACCGAGAACCGATGGAAGAGGTGCGGCACCAACGGATTGAGCCCGTACAGCTCGCCCCGGTCACCCGTCACCCGCAGGACTATCCTCAGCAGGTCGGTTGACCACATGGAACAGCGAAGCCGGCCGGTGTGGCCAGCGGGGTAACGCAGCTGGGCTGTCATCGCCCTATCTACCCTGCTATCGTGTAACTTCGCTTGTGCCGAAACAACTTCCGGAGTATCGCCACCAAAGGTGCGCAGCATGTGGACCGCGTAGCAGCCGGCGTCCATGGTGGCGCCACCGGCGAGCGAGTAGTTGTACCGGATGTCGGAGAATTTCGGCAGCGGAAAGCAGAACGCAACATCCAACCGCTCCAGAGTGCCCAGCTCCCCCGAAGCGATGATCTCCTCCGCCCGCAACGCAAACGGGTGATAGCGGTAATGAAATGCCTCCATCACCACCCGATCCGACTGTGCAGCCAACGCGGCGATCTCGCGGGCCTCGGCGGCATTCGCGGTGAACGGCTTCTCACACAAAACGTGTTTACCCGCCTCGATCGCGGCCCGAGTCCATCTGCCGTGCAAGCTATTTGGCAGCGGGTTGTACACGGCGTCCAGATCCGGGTCGGCAATCAGCGCCTCATAGCTGTTGTGCACCCGGGCGATGCCGTGTCTGTCCGCAAAGGTCCGGGCGCGTGACGCATCACGGGCCGCCACGGCAGCCACCACAACTTCGGCGTTGTCCTTCGCCGGATCGATCAGCGCCGCGGGCGCAATGTGGGCTGCCCCCAGGACTCCAATCCGCACCTGTTCGGTCACTAGCTGCCGAACTCGAGCAGGGTCAACGTCGCAATCGTCGGCCAGTTCATGCCGACCCACCGGCGAAGCGGCCGATGTATCGGCAGATCCTGAGTCCTCGACAATAGGGTGTCGAATAGCGGGCCGCGACCGCGGGGCAACTGCAGGTCGTGCACTGCTCGGACACCCGGCACCGTGTCGGCCAGCTCTGCGAGTTCACGCACCGTGAGGCTGAACGGCGTCCTCGGCCAGTCGCCGCGCAATACCGTCCACAACCGTTGCCGGGCGGCCAACCGTGCCTGCACTTTCGGCGGCAGGTCGAACATCATCTGGCCATCAGGGAATCGACGCGCACATTCCGCGATCAGGTCGAGCGCGTCGCTGGGCTCCAGGTACGGCAAGAGGCCCTCGGCGGTGACGAACACACCGTGCTGGGGATCCACCCGATCCATCCAGGTGAAATCCAGCACCGACTGAGCGCAAACCGAGATCCGGGGTGCGTCCGGAAGCAGCTGTTTACGCAGCGCGATATTTGCTGGGAAATCTACGGTCAGCCAACGAAACTCACGCCCCACGCCAGCCTCTTCGAGGCGCCAGAAGCTGGTCTGTAGCCCCTCACCGAGAGCAACGACAGTGGCTTTGGGGTGTGCGGACAGATAGCGGCGGGCCCCATTGTCGAAGGCCAGTGCGCGCAACGCGAGATCTTGCCGGTCAGCGGACAACTTGAACTTGCTGAAGTCGTAACCAAGCGAATCGACCAGCTGAATTGCCATCGGGTCGTCGATGATCGCGTCGACACGCCGGGCTTCACTCGCCCGGATCCATAACGTCACCAGCGCCGTGTCGGTTACCGGCATGACGTCAGTCATCGGAGGGGTGCTCCTTGCATACCTTGTTCACTTCACGCCGCAGCTCCGAGCCAACGTCCAGTTTCGCCAGTCGACCTCGCCCGAAATCTGGTGACCGAGATGAAGGGTACGCCAACCGACGATTCGTGGCACCGAATACGGATTTATGCGTGCGCCTTGTCGCATACACTCTGGCCCGTGTGTGCCGATGGGCCGTTGCGCCGCTTGAACGCCGGTGGTCGCACGGATAAGACGTCGGGCAACGAGGCCCTCGTCCCCCGGGTCGTGGTGGTCTCGAACGTCAGCAAGTTCGGCGGTGGCGGCGTAGTCGGATTCCGGGACATGCTGCTGGGGCTCCGTAGAAAGCGCCCGGATGTTGACATTGTCGCCGTCATCCCGCAAAAGGGTGAGGTCGCGAAACGATGCGCTGAGGACGGTATCGAAGCGAGAATCGCCTGGACGCCGTGGTGGGGTTTTGCTAAATGGTCGCGGCTCCGGTACGCCGATCCGCACGTGCTGATCGGCTGGTTTCCTTATACCGCGTTTCTCCTGCCGGGCATCGTGCAGGCGCTGGTATTGTTCGCTCGGAAACGCCCGACGATGGTCCTCTCCAACACCATGACCATTCCGTCACACGCCATCGCCGCCAAGATCCTCGGCATCCCGCACCACTGGATAATTCGCGAATTCGGCAGAGACGACCATCAGCTCTGGTTCCTGTTCGGCTACCGCAGAACCGTCCGAGCGGTCGGCTGGCTATCGGACTCGGTGATCTGCAATTCGCATGCAGTTGAGCAGGCGATGCTCGCACTAGACCCCACGATGAAGACTCGCGTGCTCTACCCCGTCGTCGACACCGAACTCGGCACACCGCCCCAGCGCCAGCCCGGCGAGCGCTTGCGCATCGTGCTCGTCGGCTATTTCTATGCCGCCAAGGGACAAGATCTGGCAATCGAGGCGATTTCCATCGCCCGAGAAGCCGGCGTCGACATCGAACTGACACTGGTAGGCACCGGAAGCCACCAGCCTCTTCGCAGGCTTGCCCGAAAATTGGGTGTCGATGATCTCCTGACCGTTCACGGGCCGACACGGGATCTCCGACCGTACTGGGCCGCCGCCCACGTCGGCCTGATGTGCAGCCAGAGCGAGGCGTTCGGTCGCGCCACTGTCGAGGCGATGCGAGCGGGTCTGCCGGTGTGCGGCACGAACTCAGGTGGCACCCCCGAGATCATCGAGCCAGGTGTGGCCGGACTACTCAGCCCGGCAGGAGACGCGAAAGCGCTCGCAGACAACCTCATGACGCTCGAATCGGACGAGGACCTGCGCCGCCGCCTCGCCCAAGGTGCGCTAGCAACGTCGCAGCGCTTCCAACGCGAACGCCACGACGACGAACTCGCCACCCTTCTCGGCCTGCATTGATGCGATCCCGAATCGCCCATGCCAGGCCAGTTTTGGGCCATCTCAACGAGGAGCTCGATTGTGCCTGAGGGCGAACTGACCGGCCGCGAGGCGGAACGCGTCGAATGGGACGTAATCGTCGTTGGCGCCGGTATGGGTGGCGGCATGCTCGGCCACCGGTTGGCACGCGCGGGCCGCCGAATTCTATTCGTGGAAAAGGGACGTTCGACACTGCCCGGAGCACCGGGAATAATTCGCTCGGCGACGCCCGAACTGGCTGAGCCGCAGGCGACCCGATCGAAAAAGACCTACTACGACACTCTGGCCCGCGCGGGACGCAGCAATGATGAGGTCACCGACATAAGCGGTCGCTTCCCGCGGCGGTTTGTCCCCTACATCGGCGCCGGGCCGGGGGGATCATCGGCTCTCTATGGCATGGTTTGCGAACGGTTCTTCGTCGATGATTTCACTCCGCGCCAATTCTTCGCCAACCCCGGCGAATCCACTGTGCCGGAGTCCTGGCCGATCTCCTACGAACAGATGGCGCCCTGGTATTCCGAAGCCGAGAAGCTCCTCGGGGTACGTGGCCAACCCGATCCGCTTAGGCCGGAGGCTGCCGACGTCGGGCTGCCGGCGGCACCACCCTTTTCAACCGACAACCAGCCGTTGGTCAACTATCTGACGGGCCGCGGGCTGCATCCGTACCACCTGCCGATGGCCTGTGACTACACCGACGACTGTGCAACGTGTCAGGCCTACCTCTGCCCGAACGGATGCAAGAACGACGGCGGTCGCGCGGGTGTCCTGCCCGCAGTCACCGAATACGGGGCTCACCTGCTCGCGGAATGCCGAGTCGTGCGCCTCGAGTCGGACCAGACCCGGGTACAGCGGATCATCTGCCAGCGCCATAACGATATGCTCGCCCTCAGGGCGAAAGTGGTGGTGCTGGCCGCCGGCGCCCTGGCCACCCCCGTGCTACTGCTCAATTCCCGGTCCGCTGATTGGCCGCGTGGGTTGGCCAACAGCTCAGACATGGTGGGCCGCAACCTGATGCGCCATCTGATGGACTGGATCGAGATCTGGCCGCAGCGCGGCAGCAAGATAACCGCCGAAAACAAGGAAATCGGGCTGAACGACTTCTATTTCATCGATGGCCAGAAATACGGAACAGTGCAGTCGGCCAGCTCGATGGCCTCGTTGGCGCCTATCGACATGATGATGAACCAGCCTGGCTTGATATCGAAGGCACTGCGGCTGTCGAGCATCGCCGCCCGCCCGATCTATGACCGGTTGATCAGCGGCGGACTGGTTCTGGCCGCCATCATGGAAGACCTGCCTTATCTAGACAACCGCGTCCTGCCAAGCGATCGGCCCAGCACCGATGGCCGTCAGCGGCTGCGACTGCAGTACCGCTTGCACCCGAACGAGATCGAACGCCGCGAGGTGTTTATTCGGGCGCTCAAAGCGGTGTTGCAGCCGTTCCGCACACTCACCCTCCGCAACGGCCAGAACAACGTAACCATCGGCCACGCGTGCGGCACGGTGCGTTTCGGCGCCGATCCTGCCACTAGCGTGTTGGACCCGCAGAACCGCGCACACGAGCTGGACAACCTCTACGTGGTGGACGCGTCGTTCTTCCCATCCAGCAGCGGGATCAATCCCAGCCTGACGGTCGCCGCCAATGCCTTGCGGGTCGCCGAGCACATCAACGGGGCGCATTTCGCCAGTTGACATCGCATCGCCTACGTGGAGCTGTTCGTGCGCGAATCGGGTCCGGCCGAGCGCACCGTCGATGCGTGGCTCTCTCTGGCACCCCTGCCTCCCGAGATCGAACCGCCAAACTAGCGCCTAAGCCGGCTTGCGGACGGGAAGGCCGGCGGCGCGATAAATCGCATCGATGACAGTCATGTTCTCGACCGCTTCCGCCACGGACGTCCTCACCGGCTCGCCACGCAGCACCGCCGCGGCGAACGCATCAAGTTGATACGCGTAGGTTGCACGCAACGGAAATCTCTCGTCGCGTTTGCCGTCGGCGGATCGAATCGAGAACCGCTGGAACGGCTGTAGCGGATGCAGTCGCAGCTCGCCGCGGTCACCGACTACTTTGGTGCTGTATCGCGGTGGCTCGGCGGACCACATCGAACAGTGCAGTCGACCCGTGTGGCCGCCGGCGAACCGCAATTCAGCCGTCATCACCCGGTCAATCTGCGGGCCGCGCGTTTTTGCCTGTGCAGAAACAACTTCCGGGGTCGAACCGCCATATATACGTACTGTGTCAACGATGTATGACCCGAGATCCATCGTCGCCCCGCCGCCGAGCGGATAGCTGTAGCGGGAACCCGAGAAGTCGCGCAGCCAATAGCAATTGACTGCTTCGACCCGCTGAATCGTTCCCAGCTCGCCTGAGGCGAGGATCTGTTCGATCCGCACCGAAGCAGGGTGATAGCGGTGATGGAGTGCCTCCATCACCACGCAACCCGACCCAGCCGCGAGATCGCCGATCTCGCGGGCCTCGGCAGCATTGGCGGCGAACGGCTTCTCCACTAGAACATGCTTGCCCGCTTCGATCGCGGCTCGAACCCACTTGCCATGCAGGGCATTAGGCAAGGGGATGTATACCGCGTCAACTCCGGTATCCGCGATCAGCGCTTCATAACTGTCGTGCACCCGGGCGATGCCGTGTTTGGCGGCGAAGGCGCGCGCACGTACCACATCGCGCGCGGCCACCGCGACAACCTCAACCTCGGCGTTGTCCCTAGCCGGCTTGATCACCGCCGTCGGCGTAACACCCGCCGCCCCGAGAACGCCGATCCGCACCAAGCCGTCAGCCATGCGCTATTTGCGCCACAGAACACCCGTTCCGTCGATATCGACGATTTCGGCGGTGATCCCGTGCTTCTCGCGGTAGTCGGTGACGGCCTGCCCGCACGCCTTCACCGCCAGATAGTCGTCGACGATGCAAAAGCCGCCAGGCGACAGTCTCGGGTACAACGCGTCGAGTGCCTGAATCGTGGACTCATAGAGGTCACCGTCGAGCCGCAACACCGAGATACTCTCGATCGGGGCGTCGTGCAGTGTGTCCTTGAACCAGCCAGGCAGGAAACGGACCTGGTCGTCCAGCAGTCCGTAACGCTCGAAGTTCTTCTTGACGTCGGCTTCCGACACCCCCAAGATGCCCGAGACTATTTCTGCGTGAATCCCTTTGTCTGCCTTGTAGTTCTCGGTGTCCGAGCGCGGGACTCCCTGGAAGGAATCGCATAACCAAACATTGCGGGTCCTATCCCCGTAGGCAGCAAGCACGGCACGCATCAGGATGCACGCGCCGCCGCGCCATACCCCGGTCTCGACGAGATCCCCGGGGACATCTTCGGCCAGAACCGTCTCCACGCACTCCTGCAGGCTGGTGAGCCGCTTCATACCGATCATCGTCTCGGCTTCGGCCGGCCAGTCCAGCCCCGCTTCGCGGTAATTCTGGTCGCGCACGCCCGCACCCCTGAGCTTGGGGCCGAAAGTATTTGCCGCCTTGAGAAGGAGACGTCGGCGCAACGGCCAGCCCGAGGGCATCCGCTCATGCATCCCGAACCTGGTCAGGTTGCGTCGCAGCAGGTCGAGGTACAGAGATCGCACGTCATAATCGGTGATGGTCAAGACTGCCCTATCTCGCATGTCAGCATTTCGGCGCTGAGTCTAAACTTCCAGGCACCTCAGATTGCGGCGTTTCCCCACATCGATGCTCGGGTCAGCCAAGCTGCTTGCCGCGGCCGAAATCTTCCAGAAGATCAGCCGCCCTCGTCACGCTGTCGGCCGGCCTGATCAACCGGGCGGCAAGCTCGCGGGCACGGGTGAGGTAGTCCGGAGCGAGGATCGTACGTAGGTCGGCGACCAGCGTTTTCTCGGTCGCCGCGGCGAACTTCCGACTGGCGCCCACCTTCAAGCCTTTGACGGCAGCGCCCCAGATCACCTGCACATCGGCCATGTACAGGACCAATGTCGGCATCCCGGCGCGTAGGCCCGCCGCGGTGGTGCCGGCGCCGCCGTGGTGCACAACGGCCCGGCACGACGGAAATATCGTCGCGTAGTTCACCGCACCCACAACCTTGACGTAGTCAAACTGCGGGACGTCACTGAAATCGGTCCAGCCGGCGCACACCAGCGCCCGCTCGCCCACCTGTGCGCAAGCGCCCGCAATCATCGCGATCATGTCGGCGGGCGACTCGATCGGGATGCTGCCGAACCCGAAACAGATCGGCGGGGTTCCCGCGGCGATCCAGGACATGACGTCGTCGTCGGCTTCCGTTGCCAACTCGAGAGTCAGGGTGCCGACGAACGGCCGCTGGCCATCCCACTTCACCCACTCATCTGCTAGTCCGGGAAACAAGGCGTCGTCGTAGGCCTGGATTTCCAGCGATTCGAGTTCAGCGATCCGCCGCGGCACAGGTCCCGTCGCAGGCGGCAGGCCCAGTTCCCGCCGCGCTGAACCGACGACGTTCTTCACCGAAAGCCAGACCACCCACTCGTAGACGCTCATCGCCACGCGCAGCACCGGCCCAGGCACACGCGGCAGGAGTTTGCCGTTGACCCGCATTGGAAACCAGAACACTGTCGCCAGCGGGACGGCGCAGTATTCCGAGACGTCGAATACGAGTTCCTCATAACTGACTCCGGTGACCAGCAGGTCTGCCCCACCCGCCACAGATGCGAGCGTCTTGCTCATCTCCGTCCAAGCCTGAATACCGGGCTCACGGGATTCGCGGAGATATTTCTGCACGTCCCGGATGCGCCAGAAGTTGCGGAAGAAAAAGCCCCAGAAGTCGCGGGTGTTCTCCAGCCATGCCTGCGTATCAGGACCGTAGGCGACCGCCGTGAGGCCGACCGACTCGGCAGCCCCGATCGAGTCGGGCGGAACCGCCATGAGCACATCGTGACCGCGGCGCATCAGCTCACGGCCGACAGCGATACCCGGCTCGACATCCCCACGAGTTCCGTAAAAAGCCAGCACAATTTTCATCGAATGCTCCCGGCCCCTTCAGTCCCTGGCTCAGCCGCCCGGCAGCGTAACCCAGTACCGAACCCGATGGGCGGGACTATGTGCAGGTGCCCTTGGAACGCCAGCTTCCCGAGGCTCACGTTCACGCGAATGCGATCCAAACAGCGCGTTCTCGAAGCCGATCCGGTGATTTCCTCCGGATGGAGCGGCAGCCCGGGTGGAATTTCAGCACCGCTTGGGGAAGGCACCCCCCGCGGCCGTTGAGGCCGAGGACCTGCCCGCGCCGGATACAAAACGAGCCACCGGCCGACTACGAGTGCCGCCCCAAACTCTCATTCACGCTATTCGCGCCGCAGTATTGGGATTCGTCGAGGATATCGACAAGGTGCGGGGCCAATATGCAGGGATCACAACCGGCGGCGCGACATCCCCCATCCGATAACAGCAGTTCGGCTACTCTGACGCTCGTGTCAATCCAGGACCGCCCTACCCGCGCATCCAACGACGGTGCACGGCGGGACAATCGGCTCGATTTGATGGACCAAGCCTTCTATGCCGGGCATCATGCCGTGGGCCAGCGGGAGGTGATGCAGGTCGGTTGGCTCTATCAGCACACAGTCGACCTCGACGGGCTGGAGAGGTTTCGCGACCAACTCAGCCGAGGCATGATGGGGCGGCTCATCGAGCGGTCGCCGCTGCCATTCGGCCGCTATCGGTGGGTGTCAGACCCTGTTCCGGCGAAACTCGATATTGCTTCAGTCGCTCGCCCGCGCGCTGAACTCGGCGACTGGTTCGACGAGCGAACCCAACTCCCAATCGATCCCGAATCGGGACCCGGCTGGCGGATCAGCGTCGTTCCCCTCACCGACGGCTCGACCGCGGTCAGTCTGGTGCTGTCGCACTATGTCATCGACGGCATCGGGGCGGCAGTCGCGGTAACCGAGGCGCTCCTGGGGCTTCCTCGCGATCTCGGCTACCCGCCGGCGCGGTCACGCTCTCGACTGCAGGCGTTGGTTCAGGACGCTCGCGAATCTGCGCAAGACGCACCCGCCGTCGCACGGGCGATTCTGGCGGCGGCGAAAGAGGTCCGACGCCGCCAGCAGGATGTTGTCCACTCGCAGGCACAGGCGTCGCTGCCGGCCGCCCCGCCGACCCGCGGTGCAGATGACATCGTCATCGTGCCCAACGTCTGGATCCGAATCCGGTTGGACGAGTGGAATGCCCGCGCGGAGTCGCTTGGCGGAACGTCTAGCGCGCTCGCCGCGGCGTTCACCGCGAGACTCGACCGGCACATGGGGCGCAAGCACGGCGATGCCGACGACGTCAGAATGCTGCTCACCGTCAATACCCGCACCATGGACGATGCGCGGGCGGTCGCCGTCTCGTTTGTCCGGGTCGGCATCGACCCGGACAGGGCGACAGCCGATCTGACTGCCGCCCGCGCCGCGATTAAACGGGCGCTCAAGGAAGCAAAAGACACGACCGACGAATCAGCGGAGCTCGTCGCCCTGACTCCTTTCACCCCCAAACGGGCGTGGAAGCATCTGATCGACTACGCGGTCAGCGACCCGGAGCAACCCGCGGTGTGCTCGAGCCTCGGCGATACGGGTCCGGCGGCCAGCCGCCCCGACGGCACGCTGTCCGATGGGATGTTCGCTCGGGGAGCGAGCCAGAACGTCACGCGGGGCTGGCTTGAACGAGCGGGCAGCCAATTGCACGTCTTTGTCGGCACCTCGATGGAGATGAACCAGGTTGGCGTCTGCGTCCGCGGCTACCAACCAGGTGCTGTGACAACCAGGTCCCAGTTGCGAGAGTTGGCCGAGCGCGCCTTGGCAGAGTTCGGCCTAACTTGCGAGATCGACTAGCGAGAACGTGTTTCATTATCTCGCCCCGCCGCACTCAGCCACCCCTGCCGCGGAGGCGGCCACCCGGAAGACCCGCTGCTTGCGAGCGCGTCAATACACCTACCCTGTGAGTCACCCTAAGACTTAGCCATTACCGCAGATCCGCAGTGACGGTGACGCGTATGCTCCGCTGTTGCATTGAAAAGAACCCACACGGAGGCCATTGACATGGTTGACTCTCGTCAAGATCGGTCGCACTCCCGACGTCACCGCAAATTTGCGGAGAGCCGTCGTAGCGTGCTCCGTGACGGCCGCCCCCCAGCGGTCAAGACAGACGCCACACCTTGATGTGTAGTTGCAATGTCGATCTGATGGTTCTTACTAGGAGCAGTAGCACTTGACGACGCGAAAGGTCGGCGTGCAGTGATCGAAGGTAGTTTGCCCGACGTTGAGCAAACTCGGCCCGATGTCGCTGACTTGCCTCGCCGCGACGCCCCTTTGCAGCCTGCCAACCGGCCGGCACCACCGCCTCGAGTCCAAGGCCGATCTCATAAGGGCCGTCGAAATCGGGGGCTCGTATTGGCGATTCTGAAGCGCCTGTGGATTCCGCTGGTCGTCGCCGTTGTCCTCGCCGCCGGCGGGCTGACCGTGTCCCGTCTGCACGGCATCTTCGGGAACGAGAAGTCCCTGTCCTACGGCGATACCAAGAACGACAAGGGCAAGCCATATAACCCGAAGAAGATGAAGTACGAAATCTTCGGTCCACCTGGGACCGTGGCCCAGATCAGCTATTTCGACGAAAACGGTGACCCGGTACATCAAGACGCGACACTGCCGTGGTCATTGGAGTTCCCGATCTCTGCGGCGGCGGGCATCGGAAGCATCGCCGCGCAGGCCGACAGTGACACCATCGGCTGCAGGATCACGGTAGACGGCGAAGTCAAGGCGGAGAAGACTGCGAACCACGAAGTGAGTTCCTTTGTATCCTGTCTGCTGAAGGCCGCATGAGTAACCATCAGCTGGACACGGACCGGCCGTTCATCGCGCACACGATCCGCCGATTCTCGGTGCTGGTCATCTTGGGGTGGCTGGCGATCATCGTCGGCTTGACCCTCGGCGTTCCGTCACTCGAGCAGGTCGAAGCGGCGCACGCGGTAACGCAGAATCCAACTGATGCGCCGTCATTCAGGGCAACTCAGCGCATGTCCGAGGTGTTCCAAGAATCGGCTTCGGACACCGCCGCGGCGATGATCGTCTTGGAAGGTCAACAACCCCTCGGCGATGAGGCTCACCGCTATTACGACGGTCTGATTCGCCAGTTGCAAAGCGATCCCGCGCATGTGCGCCATATCCAGAACTTCTGGGGCGACCCACTCACAAGCGGTGCCGCGGAAAGCGACGACGGTAAGGCTGCCTACGTTCAACTGCTCCTTTCCGGTAAGCCGGGCGACGCCTTGGCCAACGAATCAGTCCGCGCTGTGCAACACATTGTTGAGCACACGCAGGCACCGGCTGGGGTCAAGGCCTTTGTCACTGGCCCTGCAGCGCTCGCTGCCGATATGGGTGTCAGCGGCAATAGCACGGTCACCACGATCACGCTGGTCAGTATCGCGGTCATTTTCCTGACACTGCTTCTCGTGTACCGCAGGCCGCTCACCGTGATCGTGCTGCTGATGGTGGTCGGAATACAGCTGATGGCGGCCCGGGGATTCGTCGCGCTACTCGGCCATCACGAAATCATCGGCCTGACTACCTTCGCGGTTAATCTATTGGTGGCGTTGGTGATCGCGGCCGGAACCGACTACGGGATATTTTTCATTGGGCGGTATCACGAGGCACGTCTGGCCGGTGAAGATCGTGAGACTGCTTACTACACCACTTATCGAGGCGTCGCCAAGGTTGTCTTGGCCACCGGCCTGACGGTCTCCGGAGCGACGCTCTGCCTCAGCTTCACCCGGCTACCTGCCTTCCAAGCCCTAGGTGTTCCTTGCGCGGTGGGAATTTTGGTTGCGGTCGTGGTCGCCCTCACCCTTGTTCCTGCAGTCATCGCCGCCGGAAGCCGTCTTGGCCTATTCGAGCCCAGATGGAAAGCGGCGGGTCAAGGGTGGCGGCGAATAGGAACGGCGATCGTCCGGTGGCCCGGACCCATACTCGTCGCGTCTTTGGCTCTCACGCTTGTCGGACTGTTGACGCTGCCGGGATTCCGGCCCGACTACAACGACCAACATTTTCTTCCGAAGAACATCCCGGCGACTCAGGGATACGATGCGGCGGCGCGACATTTTCCGCCTTCGGCAATGATGTCTCCCGAAATCTTGATGGTCGAGACCGACCATGATCTACGCAATTCGGCAGATTTCCTCGTGCTGAACAAGCTCGCAAAGACCGTACTAGCTGTTCCGGGTATCGAGAAAGTTCAGGCCGTAACGCGACCCGAGGGAACTCCGATCGCTCACACCACGATCCCCTATCTGATGAGCGCGCAGCAGGCTGGCCAGCAGCAATTCATGTTCTTTCAGAAACAGCGCATGGCAGACCTGCTCACACAGGCCGATCAGTTGGGGCAGACCATCGCCATCATGTCACATATGTACGACCTGATGAAGCAGATGGCGGCGACCATGCACAGCATGGTCAAGAGCACACATGAAATGGCAGACATCACGAGCGAACTGCGAGATCATGTTGCAGATTTCGAGGATTTCTTCCGCCCCATTCGCAATTATCTGTACTGGGAACCGCACTGCTTCGACATCCCCATGTGCTGGTCGATAAGAAGTATCTTCGACATCCTCGACGGAGTTGACGGGCTGACCGAGAAGCTCCAACAACTGGTCGGGAATCTCGATCAGATGGACGTAATCATGCCCCAGCTGCTCGCACAGTTCCCTGAGATGATTGCCATCATGACGAGCATGCGAGCGATGCTGCTCACCATGCACAGCACCATGTCGGGCGTCTTCGGCCAGATGGATGACAGCGGCACTAATTCGACTGCCATGGGCAAAGCGTTCGACGCCGCCCAGAATGATGATTCGTTCTACGTTCCACCGGACGTCTTCAAAAACGAGGACTTCCAACGAGTGATGAAGATCTTCATCTCGCCCGACGGAAAAGCCGTCCGCATGCTTATTTCCCAGAAGGGCGATCCCACATCGCCCGAGGGTATCGCCAGGGTCGACGCGATAAAAAGCGCTGCCGAGGAGGCGCTCAAAGGAACTCCCTTGGAAGGGTCGAAAATCTCCCTCGCTGGCACGGCGGCCTTGGTAAAAGATATAGTCACTGGCACTCAATTCGACATGATGATCGCGGTAGTTGCAGCGCTCTGTCTCATCTTCGTCGTGATGCTGATCATGACCAGAAGTCTGATCGCAGCCATGGTGATCGTCGGTACGATATTGCTTTCGCTTGGCGCGAGCTTTGGCCTGTCGGTATTCGTCTGGCAGTATTTACTCGGCGTGCCGTTGCACTGGTCAGTATTCGTTATGACGGTGATCATCCTTCTGGCGGTTGGATCTGACTACAACTTGCTGTTGGTCGCCCGCATGAAAGAGGAAGTAGCCGCCGGGATCAACACCGGCATTATTCGGGCAATGGCCGGAACCGGCAAAGTCGTGACGACAGCTGGATTGGTGTTCGCCTTCACCATGGCGTCCATGATCGTGAGCAACGTGATCAGCATTGGTCAGGTGGGCACAACGATCGCCCTGGGCCTGTTGGTCGACACCTTCGTCGTACGGGCATTCATGACCCCGTCGATCGCCGCGCTGCTGGGACGCTGGTTCTGGTGGCCCCAACAGGTAAGGCCCCGCCCTGCCAGCACGATGCTCCGACCTACCGGACCGCGTCCACTGGTGCGCGCCCTGTTGTTGAACCAAGAGAAGTAAGTGGCTGATATCCAAACCAGGGCAGAGCCGACCAATCAGCTCAGTCGGCCATTGATCGCGCGGTCGATCCGATCACTTTCGCCCATCATCATTTTGGCGTGGGTGGCGGTCACGATTTGTGCGACATTCTTCGTCCCGTGGCTGGAGACCGTCGGCAGAGACCATTCCGTACCGATGGCTCCACAGGACGCCCCAGCGGTAGTGGCCATGCACCGAATGGGCAGCGACTTCAAAGAGTCCACCTCCGATAGTTTCGCCATGCTGGTGATGGAGGGGCAGCAGCGACTCGGAGACGATGCGCACACGTACTACGACGGACTGATTCGTGCGCTGAAAGGCGACACGAAACACGTTGAGCACGTACAGGATTTGTGGGGAGACCGACTTACCGCTGCGGGCGCGGAAAGCAAAGACGGCAAGGCCGTATACATCCAATTGAACCTGGCCGGTAATCAAGGCACTACGCTAGGTCAGCAGTCAATAGCCGCGGTACGCAACATCGTTGAGCGGGCACCTGCCCCACCCGGCATCAAAGTCCATGTAACCGGTCCGGCCGCGTTGGTTTCGGACATGCAACATGCGGGCGATCACTCCATGATCAAGATGACTTTCGTCGGTGGCGTGATCATTCTTGTGGTATTGCTCTTCGTCTACCGATCGATCGTCACCGTACTCAGTTTGTTAATCACGGTTGGGCTCGAGGTCCTCCTCGCCCGCGGAGCTGTCGCATTTCTCGCCGACCACAATGTCATCGGCCTCTCCACATTTGCCACTAGTCTTCTCGTCGGCCTGGCGATGGCAGCCGGAACCGATTACGGGATCTTCTTCTTCGGTCGGTACCAAGAGGCGCGCCAGGCCGGTGAAGCCGTAGAAACGGCCTACTACAGCACCTTCCGCAGCGTCGCGCCCGTCGTCCTTGGCAGTGGTTTGACCATTGCCGGGGCAATGCTCTGCCTGAGCTTTACCCGGATACCCATCTTCCAGAGCATGGGTGTGCCGTCAGCTGTCGGCATGCTCATGGCCGTCGCGGTCGCAGTGACGTTGGTCCCGTCGGTTCTCGCTGTCGGAGGCCGCTTCACACTGTTCGACCCCAAGCACCGCCTCACGAACCGTCGATGGCGACGGATCGGCACGGCGGTCGTTCGGTGGCCGGTGCCAATTCTCGTTGCGACAATCGCCATCGCGCTGGTCGGGTTGCTTGCACTACCCGGCTACCAAACCAGCTATAACGACCGGCTCTACATACCGCAGGACCTTCCCGCGAACGTGGGATATGCGGCCGCCGATCGCCATTTCTCGCCGGCACGCATGATGCCGGAAATCCTCATGATCGAATCCGATCACGATATGCGGAATCCGGCGGATTTCCTCATCCTGCACAAGTTAGCGAAAGCTATTTTCAAAGT
Source organism: Mycolicibacterium sp. CH28 (assembly GCF_004745805.1). Lineage (GTDB taxonomy): Bacteria > Actinomycetota > Actinomycetes > Mycobacteriales > Mycobacteriaceae > Mycobacterium. Next base: position 51,532 of record NZ_SRLQ01000024.1, read on the forward strand.
TCCGGGCATCTCTCGCGTACAAGGGATAACGCGGCCCGAGGGAACACCGATCGAACATACCTCCATACCGTTCTTAATGGACATACAGAACGCGGGCATGCAGAACAGCCTGAAATTCATGAAGAGCCGCGTGAATGACCTGTTCGACCAGATCAAGATGATCGACCGGCAAATTGTGCTGATGAAGCGAATGTACGAGCTACAGAAACAGCTCAACGATATTACCCACAGTTCATTTATCACCACGCAAGAGATGTCGCAGGTCATCAAGGTGCTCATGGGTAGCGCGGCAGACTTCGACGATTTCCTCAGGCCGATCCGCAATTACCTTTACTGGGAACCACATTGCTACGATATCCCGGTCTGCTGGGCGGTGCGCGCCATCTTCGACGCGCTCGACGGCATCAGCACGCTCAATGACAAGATGAAAGAAATGCTGGCCCAGTTTGCAACGCTGGACCGGATAATGCCGCAGCTCCTCGAACAGATCCCACAGATGATCGCGATCATGGAGTCCATGCGGGACATGATGCTGAAAATGCACAGCACCATGTCCGGGACGTTTGGGGTGTTGGACGATACGAATTCGAACACCGCCGCCATGGGACAGGCATTCGACGCGGCCCAGGACGACGACACCTTCTATCTCCCGCCGGAGGTTTTCCAGAATCCGGACTTCCAACGGGCGATGAGCTCTTACCTCTCGCCCGACGGGAAAGCCGCGCGGTTCATCATCTCCCACAAGGACGACCCGGCCTCGCCCGCGGGGATCGCGAGTATCGCCAAGATACGGACAGCAGCCGAGGAGGCCCTCAAGACCACACCGCTGCAGGGCTCCAAGATCTTCATCGCCGGTACCGCAGCAACATTCAAGGACTTCAGCGATGGTTCCAAATACGACCTCTTGATCGCGGCGGTCGGCGCACTCTGCCTGATTTTCATCATCATGTTGATCATCACTCGAAGCTTGATTGCATCCCTGGTGATCGTCGGCACGGTCGCGCTGTCTTTGGGTGCCTCGTTCGGGCTCTCGGTGCTGCTGTGGCAGTACCTTCTGGGCATCAAATTGCACTGGATGGTGCTGCCAATGTCGGTGATCGTGCTCCTGGCGGTCGGCTCCGACTACAACTTGCTCCTGGTATCGCGGATTAAAGAAGAATTGTCCGCGGGCATCAACACCGGCATCATCCGCGCCATGGGTGGCACCGGCAAGGTCGTGACCAACGCCGGCCTGGTGTTCGCATTCACCATGGCCGCCATGGTGGCCAGTGATTTGCAGATCATCGGCCAGGTCGGCACCACCGTCGGCCTGGGCCTGCTATTCGATACCTTGGTCGTGCGTTCGTTCATGACACCGTCGATCGCCGCGATTCTCGGCCGGTGGTTCTGGTGGCCCCAGATCGTTCGGCCCCGCCCGGCAAGTGTCATGCTCCGGTCCAGCGGTCCCCGTCAGCTGGTGCGAGCCTATCTGCTTCCGCGGGAGGACAACTGGGACGACGCGGTCACGTCCGAACTCCAAAGGCCCTCGGTGTAGCCCGGCTAGCCGTTGGCTGTTTCGCGGGCTTCCACACGTACGTAGGTCGCCAGCGTCTCATCAGCGTCTTCGGGAATGAACCCCGTCGATTCGATCTTGGTCAGGTCGAGAACGCTGTTGGCCGGCCGCGGCGCAACAGGATTGGCGGCCTTGCCGAAGTACTCCGCGGTGGAAACTCCGCTCACCCGGTCCGGATCGTGGCCGGCGAGGGCGAAGGTCCGTCGCGCCACATCCGCCCACGACGTAGCCGCCCCGGATCCCGTCACGTTGTACGTCCCATGCGGTGCACGATGCTCGGTCAGGTGCCGGATCGCCCGAGCCAGCTCTGAGGTGAATGTCAACCGGCCGACCTGGTCGTCGACCACCGCTGGGTCCACACCCCGTTCGGCCAGTGACAGCATGGTGCGCACGAAGTTTCGCCCGTCGCCAATCACCCAGGATGTGCGCAGGATGTAGTGGCGGGCGACGGTAGCCACGACCTGATCGCCGGCGGCCTTGGTCTGTCCGTAGACACCGAGCGGGGCTACCGGGTCGTCTTCGCGGTAGGGCCGTCCCGCGGTGCCGTCGAAAACATAGTCACTGGAAATCTGGACCAGGGTCAGGCCGTGTGTCGCAGCAATTTTCGCCAGCGCAGCAACGCCGGCGACATTGGCGGCCCACGCCGCCACGCGCCCCTCGGCTGTCTCCGCCGCGTCCACGGCCGTGTAGGCCGCGGCATTGATGATCGTGTCGTACTCGCGCCAGCTCCGTGCGGTTCCGGGATCAGCAGCGGTGAGATCGAAGTCGGCACGCTCGGCGAACTCGACATACCCAGCCTCGGTGTAGGCGGCGCGCAGGGCGCGACCCAACTGTCCGCCGGCGCCGACGACCAGGGTCTTGCGGCGCGGGATGGGGGTGACGTCGGCCAGCGGCCCCTGGGCACGGTCCTTGGCCGACAGCTCGGCCTGCGCCAGCGGAATCGGCCAGTCGATGGCGATGGTCTCATCACCGGGGTTCAGCGAGGTGTACACACCGTCGGGTGAATAGTGATCGTTGACCAAGTAGGTGTAGGCGGTATTGGGCTCCAACGTCTGAAAGCCGTTGCCAACACCCCGCGGTACGAAAACGGCACGCGACGGGTCGAGCTCAGCGGTGACCACAGTTCCGAACGTCGGGCCGTCCCGCAGATCAACCCAGGCTCCGAAGATCCGTCCGGACGCGACCGAGATGTACTTGTCCCACGGCTCGGCGTGGATGCCGCGAGTGGTCCCTGCGGCATCGTTGAACGAGATGTTGTTCTGCACCGGGCCGAAGTCGGGCATCCCGGCGGCCACCATCTTCTCGCGCTGCCAGTTCTCCTTGAACCACCCGCGGTTGTCGCCGTGAACTGGCAATTCCCACAGGGTCAGACCCGGAATGGCTGTGCTCACCGCATGCAGGGTCTTGCCGAGCTCTGTCATCGCCAGCGGCCCCCTCTCATTGCCCAAGTCGGGCGTAGAACGCCTCGGTGGCATCTTTGGCGGGCGCCCACCAGTCTTCGTGGTCGCGATACCACGCAATGGTCGCAGCCAAGCCCTGCTCGAAGTCAGGATACTGGGGCCGCCAGCCGAGCTCGTCGCGCAACTTGGTTGCGTCGATGGCGTACCGCAGATCGTGACCCGTGCGGTCTGGGACGTTGTCGTAGGCGTCGGCAGGCTGGTCCATCAGTGTCAAGATGAGCTCGACAACCGTCTTGTTGTTCTTCTCACCGTTGGCGCCGATCAGGTATGTCTCGCCGATTCGGCCCCTCTCGAAGATCTGCAAGACTGCCGACGAATGGTCATCGGCGTGGATCCAGTCGCGGACGTTGAGACCGTCCCCGTACAGCTTGGGCCGAGATCCCCGTAGGACGTTCGTGATCTGACGCGGAATGAACTTTTCGACATGCTGGTACGGCCCGTAGTTGTTCGAACAGTTCGAGATGGTTGCCGCAACCCCATACGACCGCATCCACGCCCGCACCAGCAGATCACTACCGGCCTTGGTCGCCGAATACGGCGACGACGGATTGTAGGGACTGGCTTCGCAGAACCGACCCGGATCATCGAGCTCAAGGTCACCATAAACCTCGTCAGTGGAGATGTGGTGGTAGCGCACCCCGTACTTGCGGACCGCCTCGAGCAACGTGAACGTACCGATCAGATTCGTGTGTAAAAAAGGCTCAGGATCATCCAACGAATTGTCATTGTGGGTCTCCGCGGCGTAATGCAGCACCCCATCGGCAGATGCCACCAACTTGTCGACCACCTCGGCATCGGCGACATCACCACACACAAAGCTCACCCGCTCCTCAGGCAAACCAGCCAACGAGGCACGGTTACCCGCATAGGTAAGTTTGTCCAGCACAGTGATGTGATGATCGGTGTGCTCCACCGCATAATGCACGAAATTGGACCCAATGAACCCCGCACCCCCGGTGACCAGCAGCTGCGCCACTAGACACCCCTTTCCAGCAGGTCCAGCAGATACCTCCCATAGCCCGACTTCACCAACCGATCAGCACGCTCCCGCAACTCCTCATCGGTCAGAAAGCCCTGCCGCCAGGCGATCTCCTCAGGCACCCCGATCTTCAAGCCGGTGCGCCGCTCCATCGTCCGCACAAAATCAGCGGCATCAGTCATCTGATCAAACGTCCCGGTATCCAGCCACGCCGTCCCCCGCGGCAACACCTGAACCCGCAACCGCCCCTGCTCCAAATAGACCCGATTGACATCAGTGATCTCGTACTCCCCACGATCACTCGGACAAAGCCCCCGAGCGATCCCCACCACATCATTGTCGTAGAAATACAACCCCGGAACCGCATAGTTACTCTTCGGCTGCTTGGGCTTCTCCTCCAACGACACCACCGTCCCGCCGCCGTCGAATTCCACCACCCCATACGCCGAAGGCTGCGCCACCCAATACGCAAAGATCGCCCCACCGTCCACATCGGCGAAGTTCTTCAGCTGAGTCCCCATACCCGGCCCATACAACAAGTTGTCACCCAACACCAAGGCAACCTTGTCGCTCCCGATGAAATCAGCACCAATGGTGAACGCCTGAGCCAGCCCATCCGGAGATCGCTGCTGCGCGAACGTGATCGACACACCAAACCGCGACCCATCACCCAACAACCGCTCGAAACTATCCGCATCATGCGGCGTCGTAATCACCAAAATGTCCCGAATACCCGCCAACATCAACGTCGACAACGGGTAATACACCATCGGCTTGTCATACACAGGGACCAACTGCTTAGAAACACCCTGCGTGATCGGATGTAGGCGGGTCCCGGAGCCGCCCGCCAAGATGATGCCCTTCATGGCACTAGTCATGCGATCGTTCGACGACCCGAACACCCATCCCGAGCGTCTCGTAGATGCGCAGATCGTCGACCCAGAACGACCCCTGGAACACCACCAGCACGCCGCGGTCTTCCCTTGTCACAGAGAGGATGTCGATCTCGCTTCGGGTCCGCGTGTTGGTAGGCACGACCTGCCCGCGGAACTTCCAGCTGAACGGCTGACCCACGGCAACGATCTCGAATTCGCTGTCCTCGCTACCCAGACCGGCGAGCTTGGCAGCCGCGCGGGCTGCCTGCTGCATAGCCTCTAGGCCGAGCGACCCGGGTTGTACGGGGTCCTGGAAGAAGTGCGCTTTGAAGAACCACGTTTCGGGATCGATGTCATATTCGGCGACCAGCCGGCCCAAACCCTCGACTCCCCCGTTGGGCCAGAACTTCACCCGGTCGATCACCTGCAGCCGGCCCTGGGCCAGCCACGGGTCACCGCGCAGTTCGTCGGCACCATAGGGCATGGCGATCGGTGCCGGCTCCGAAAGCGACTCCAGCTGACCTGCTTCCACCTTCAGACCGACCTGGTTCTTCAGCGCCTCGGGGCTGAAGAACCCGAACGCCGTCTTCATGGTCATCACGACCTGATCGCCTTGGGTGCAGGTGACGTCGAAGAAGACGATGGTCGAGCCGCCACCCTCGGCGTAACGCTCGAGCGTGGAGGTAATCCGCAGCGTGCCGACCTCCGCGGGCTTGACCAGGACCACCTCGTTGCCGTCGAGGTTGCGGAACACGACGTCGTCGGGGCGATTGGCGGCGAACCCGTTGTACGAGGACAGCCACCCGCACGGTTGCAGCAGGATTTCGATCAGCACCGACATCGGGACCGTCGAGGACTTGCCGTCCTCGAAATACCAGGCGTCGGCGGGAACATCGTATTCGGCGACGACCGTGCCGCCCTTGGTCGGCACCCCGGGCGGGCTGTCGACGCTCACGATGCGCGAGACGAAGTGGTACGGCTCGTCGGGCAGCCGCGGTGCCCGACGAGCGCCGTCGAACGGTGCGTACAGGGACCCGAAGGCGTCCGACGGCATGCCGCGCCCGCATGCCAGTAGCGCACCGTAGTCACCACGAACGTCCTTGGTGCCCTCCAGGATTCGGATCGGGCCGGGCGCTCCGGGCGGCATCGGCCAGTCGGGCACCAGGCGCATTCCGAAGCGTCGGCAGCCGAAGACCTTGAACCCGTCACTGCGGCACAGCAGTGCGGCATAGACGGTCGGTGTCGGACCGTCGACGATCTCCTCGATGAACACCTCGTAGTCGAGGTGATGGTCGGCGCCCGGCGTGACCTGCCCGCGGCAGACGAAACGGGCCATCTCGTCGGGCACCGGCTCGAAGCGCCAGCCGTCGCGTTCGATGGTGAATCCGTATGCGGCCATCGCGAACGAAAGAGCCTGGGTGGCCGCATCGGCCATCAGGGTGCCCGGCATGCAGGGGTCATTCTTGAAGTGCCCGTCATAGAACCAGGCGTCCGTGGGGACCGCGGCGGTCGCGCGCAGATAACCACGCCCCCAGGGACCGCCGTCCGGCTGGAACTCGGCGATCTCGTCGATCAGCCGCAGCTTTCCGCGCGGCGGCTTCGGGGTGCGGGTGTGGGCGGCGGCGCGTTCGAAGCCGGGGCCGAAGCAGGCGAAGGCGTGCCCGTCGGTGAAGGCGTCGACCTCGGCGCGGTCGAACGAGCGCTTCTGAGTTACGCGCGGTGGCTCGTCGCGGTGCGCACCTGGGCGCGGGACATCGTCGGCGGCATCCCACAGCACCCCGTCGGACTGGCTGAGTTCCTCGTCGGAGAAGAAGCCGGCCTGGCCGTTGCGCACCGAGATCATCAGGCGGTCGCCGATGTAGCAGTCGTAGTGGAAGAAGAACAGGCGGGTGTCGCCGTGCTTGGCGTGGCCGTCGATGTGGATGTCGTAGCGCAGCGTCTCACCGCCCTTGGGCAGTTCGCCCATGAACGTCAAGTCGCATCCGAGCAGCCGGTAGACCCGTTCGCCGCGATTATGGAAGTCCGCCCCCAACCACGACGCCAGCAGCAGGTCGGCCTGGCCCGACTCGATCACCACGCCGGGTGACATCCGACCGTTGTGCATGTACCAGGTGTCCGGGTCGACATCGGTCTCGGTGACGATCCGGCCGGTGCCCATCGTGGCGGGCTCACCCTCGATGGTCATCACCCGGTCGGCCAGCAGCAACGGCGGTTCCGGCATCCGCACCAGGCGGTCGTACTGGTCGAGCTCGGCGAACAGCGGGCCGAACACCTCCGAAATATTGCCGCCGGCGAGGACTTCCAGCTGCGCGCGCGACCAGAGCGCCTGCTGCGGGGCCGGAGCGGGTGACAGGGGTGCCGGCGGCGGTGGCGGCGGGGCCGCGGGCGCGGCCTGCGTCACCGGGGCCGGGGCTGACGTAGGGGCCGGCGCCGGCGCGACGGCGGTTACGCGCGGTGAGTCCACCGGCGGGGCGACGGCTGGCGCCGACATCACGGCAACGGGAGCGGCCGGCACCTGCGGTGGCAGCGGCGAACGGCCACCCGCTGCAATCGCCATCATCTCGCCACGCATCCTGAGGAACGAAGCATGCGCCTGGGCTTGGCGTTCGACGAACGCCGCATGGGTCTCACCCACCGACTCGACCAGGCTTATCGCAGCGGCCGTCCGGCCGCTAATCGAGCTGGGCGCGGCTGCGGCGCGAGCCGGCACGACTTCGGTCGCCGTGACGACGACCGATTTCTGCGGGATCACCAGCGGCGTCGGGTAGGCCGGCGCCGCCGGCATCGTCTGGAGGGGTCCGTAGTCCAAATCCGGCATCGGGGCGCTCCCATTCTCGGACGCGTGTTGAGCTGGCACGTGGGACACCGAGACGACGTCGGGCCAGTGGGCGGGCAGTGTCACCTTTCGGGTTCCCGCTGACGTCGGGACGGATTGCCGGCGTAGGTGTTCCAGGCGCGCGTCGAATGCGTCGACGCGTACCGGCAGGCCGTGAACCCACAGCTTGGAAACCGATTCCGCCAGTGCACGAAGTCCGCGGCGTTCCTGGGGATCCAGCGCGACAGCCACATGCGGGCGGTCGCCGAGGATCTTCGGAATCGCCCCGGTGAGGATCGCACGGGGTCCGTGCTCGACGAAGACGCGAACACCGTCCTCCCAGGCCTGCAGGATCGTCGCAGGGAAGTCGATGGGCTCGACGGCCTGTTGTGTAATAGCCGCTGCGGCGGCCTCACTCGTTGGTTCATAGGCGCGGTTTCCGGCATTGGTGTAGAACCGGACGTCCGCAACGGCGTGCGCCTCGCGAGTGTGGATGGCCCGCCAGGTTTCGGCGAACGGATCCATTGCGCTGCAGTGGATCACCATGTCCAGGCCCAGCGGTATCGCGCTTGCGCCCTCGACAGCGTCGATCACCCGCTTGCAGGCCCCGGGATCTCCGCCGATCACACAGTCGTCAGGTGCCTGGACGATGGTCATGTAGGCGCGCGGTTCACGCGCCAGTGCGGCCTCGATCGCTGCCCGGGGGGCGGTGATCCGCCAGCACTCCCACGGAGCCGCCTGCTCACCCAGGCCCCAGCCCGTGGCCGCCACCCGGCAGCTGCCGGTCAGCTGCTCGCCGTACATTCCGGAGGCTTCGATCTCACCGAGCATCTCTTCGAGGTCGCGCCAGACCCCGAACGCGAGAAGCGAATTCGTCTCCCCTGACGACAGGCCGATGGCCGCAGCAGGAGCCAGGCCGAGCACGGTACGGGAAAACTCCGCATGTGCCTGGCAGACCAGGGCGCAGCCGGTGAGTTGGGTGCGCGGGTCCAAGGTGGTGATGCCGGCGCCGTACAGCGGACGGGCGAGAGCGCCGACGCCGGATAGCCGCGCGGCCAGCGCGTCACCGAGTTCGGGCCATGCCAGGAACAGATCGCGTCCCGCGCCGGGGTATGCCGCGGCCGCGCCGGTGAACATGAACGCCAACTCCCCGGTGGTCGGGCCGTCGGCGAACGCGACGCCGGGGATCACCGGCAGCTCGCCGCGCTCCAGTCGCTGCACAGCGGCCGTGCGCAGGGTCTCCAGCGAAGCGCTGCTGTCGGCCACGACCGAGCAGCGCACCCGACCGGTTCCGCCTGGTTCACGCCGCTTCATCCGGCCCAGCACCTCATCGCGGCTCTCACCGGCGTAGCGCTCGCAGATGGGGACGGCGCCGAGCGCCAGCGGCCGGGGCGGCTGACCGACTGCTGACAGCGTGACGCCGTCGGCGCGACCGCTGAGCGACTCCAGCCAGATAGATGTCTGGGTGCCGCCCGGGGCCGGTTGCGCCCCGTTCTGGTCCACCCGGACTCGGGCGCGCAACGCCTCGGCGCGCGAGGCGATTTCGATCGCCGCACTGGCCGCGTGGGTTCGCCCGAAACGCTCGATGCCGATGTTCTCCTCCGAGTCGCTCAGCGCTGCACCGGTGTCGACGACGGCGATGATGTCGTCGCCGGCCGCCTCGGCGTCGGCGCGCCGCTTCAGGACGAATGCCACCGCCGCGTCGCCGTGCGGTCCCCATCCCCCGGCGCCGACGGCATCGGCGGCACGCTCGTGTGCGGGCTCGCAGCACATGTCGACGGCCCCGGCTACCACGGCGTCGAGTTCACCGCGCCGCAGGGCGCGCACGCCGATTCGCAACGCAGTGATGGCCGAGAGTTCCTCGCTGGACACGGTGAAACCCCAACCACGGAAATCCCGTTGTGCGTGAATCCGATTCGCCGGGATATTGGGCATGGTGCCGACCACACCGTCGGCGGTCAACCGCGGGGCCGCCTCCCTGTTGGCGGTCAACCACTCCTCGTCGTCGGCGTGTAGGACCCGCAGCCGTTGCCGAGCGATGGTGGCGTCGCAGCCCATCCCGACGATGACGCCGGTGCGCTCCGGGTCGAGGCCGACCTGTTCGAGTGCCTGGCCAGCGGCGGCCAGCATGGTGGTCTGCTGGCTGAGGCTGGCCTTGAGTTCGCTGGGGGGAAATCCAAGGCGGACCAGGTCGAGTTCGACCGCGTCCAGCGGGGTGGGTTCCACTTCAGGTCCCAGCGCCCGATGCCGGAACGACTCGCCGTCACGCGCGTCACCGGTCACCACGCCCAGACCGCAGATGACGACTTCACCCGAGGGCGCCGACGGCCGCACCGCCGGACGACGCGACGGCACATGGTTCGCGACGATCAGATGTGCGTTGTTGCCGCCGAACCCGAAGTTACTGACTGCGGCCCGCTTGATGTCACCGTCCCACGACGTGGGTGCGGTCGCCAAGCTGAACGGCGTGTCCCCCAGTGCCGCTGTGGGTTTCTCGCATAGTGCTGGCGGGATGGTCGATGCCTGCATGGCCGAAAGCACGTTCACCAGGCTCGCCGCGCCGGAGACGGTGATGGTGTGCCCGAGGTTGCCCTTGAGCGCCCCCAGCCGCAACGGCACCTCGCCGTAGGCGGCGACGATGCTCTGCAGCTCGGTCGCGTCACCGAGCGGTGTGCCGGTGGCGTGACAGTCCAGATAGTCGATGTCGGCCGGTGTCAGGCCAGCCTGCTCCAGAGCAGCCAACATCGCGCGGGTCTGCCCACCCACCGCGGGCGCCAGGAAGCCGCTCTGGCGTCCGTCGTTGGACAGCCCGACGCCCAGGATCACCCCGAGAATCCGGTCTCCGGCCTGCTCGGCATCCTCCAGGCGTTTGAGGGCGACCAGTGCCGCACCGGCCGCCGGCACCAGTCCGTCGGCATCGGTATGGAACGGCCGGGACCGGCCCGAGGGGCTAAGCGCCTGGAGCGCAGTGAAGCCCAGATGCAGAAACAGATCGTCGGCGCCGTTGACGCCCCCGGCCAGCATCACGTCGGCCTCGCCGTCCTGCAAGGCGTCGCAGGCGAGCTTGATCGCGTAGAGCGACGACGCGCACGCTGCGTCCAGGGCGAAGGCCGGCCCCGTCATGCCCATCGCTGCGGCGACCAGGTGCACCGGCAGCCCCGAGTTGAACCGGTTGCGTGGATCGACCTGACCGTCCCCGTTCCAGACACTCTCGACGAATTCGGTGTTGCCTGCGGATGGGTAGGACAGGTTGCCCACGATGAGCCCGGTCCGCGGGCCCGCCGCCGGCCCGCCGAGGGCCCGCTGCGCGCAGTACGACAGCCAGTGGCTGATCGGGTCGAGGCGATCGAAATCGGTGATCTGCGAGGCGATTGCCGCGAGGTCGGGCAACGCGTCCACGTAACCACCGGTCGCCGAAGAGACCCGAAGCCCGGGCTGGTCACTGGCCAGCAACCTCGCGGGGTCCACCCCCCGCCAATGGCTTGGACGGGTGGGTGTCAGCAGACAGCGTCCGTTCAGGGTCGCGTCGAACAGTGCCTCCGGCGTGGTCGCGCCGGGCAGGATGCAGCTACGCCCGACGATGGCGACAGGCTCGAAACCACTCACGCCGTCGTGTCCGCCCCAGTGCCTGCGACGTAGAACTCCACGCCCTCGAGTTCGGCGACCAGCCCGCCGTCGGCGGTCTCCAACGCGATGTCGAAGTCGACCCTCTTGTCGTTGACCGGGTTAGCAGCGATCCGGCAGCGCACGCTGCCACTGTCACCGAGGGGCTGATGGAAGACCGCGCGCCCGATACGCACCGGAAGGACCAGGGGCCGTCCGTGCGCGCTCGCCCACAGGATGCCCAGCTGCAGCCCACCGTCGACGCTGACCGGGTCGATCGCCCAGTCGCCGCCGGGCCACCCGAGATCACCCATACTCTTGAGGGTTGCGCTGCCGCCGGCGTCGCCGACGGTTTCGAGGTGCTCGATGGCCGCGAACCGCGGCCCGTGGAACAACGGGCCGCCGTAGATGTCGCCGGCCCCGAAGGGCCACTGCCCACCGGAGACGACGGGCACCGAAATGCCGGGCGCGGAATCGGATTCGGTCTCCAGGACGGCCCGGTAGCGCTTACGCCCCTCCGGGTCCTGCACACTCACGGTGTAGACCGACCCCGCCGGCTCGAAGTCCAGCGTGAGTGCCTGCTGCTCGCACTCGGCGAACGTCACTCCCGAGAGCACCTGGAAGTCACGGATCACCGGGGATGCGTCCGGCACCAATCCGCGCACTGCCCGCAGCATGGCGTCGAGCACGATCACCACCGGCACCACAACCCGGCCACGTACCTGGTGGTCGGCGAGCACCGGCAGGTTCTCGGTCGACACATCCCAGTCCAGGCGCGCCGCCCGCAGGCGTCCCTCGGCCGGTGCCGCCACGACGATCGCAGTCGCCCCTGAGCGCAGCAGGGCGTGCTCGGCGAAGAACTGTGCTCCTTCGTCGATCGGGATGACTCCCACCCCGGACTCCAGGAACCGGCTCCTCAGCGTGGCGTCGACCATGCCGCCGTCCCACGGGCCCCAGCCGAACGCGCGCACCACACAGGCGTCGCCACGGCGTGCGGCTTCCCGTGCCGCGATGGACTCCAGCACCGCGTTGGCCGCGGCGTACGCGCACTGCCCGGGGTTACCGGCACGCGCCGCGATGGAGGAGAACAGCGAGATAAACCGGAGGTCATCCGACGACGTCGCGGCCAGTAGCGCTTCCGCGCCAATCACTTTGGTGCTGAACACCCGGACGAACTGCTCGTCGTCAAGGTCTTCCAGGCGCCGGTCGGCAAGAATGCCGGCGCCGTGGACGACACCGACGATCGGCCCCACGTTGTTGCGCACCTCATCGAGGACATTGCCCAACTGCACCGCGTCGTTGATGTCGGCGGCGAAATACCTGGCTGGGGTGCCCTGCTTCTCGGCGATCGCCAGGGTGGCGCGAACCTCGCGCTCGGCAAGCAGGCGCTCGGCCTGCGCCCGTGCCTGCGGCAGGGTCAGGGTCTCGCCGCGAGAGCGCGCCGAAGCCGCCAGCGCCGTCGCGATCTCAGTCGCAGTGGCGCCCGTTGGTTCGTCGGTGGTCGCATCGCGCAGCCCAGTACGGCCCAGCAGCGCCAGGCGCAGGCCGTGACGCTTGGCCAGTGCCAGTGCGGAATGCGCGGTCACACCGCGGGCGCCGCCCGTGACCACCACCACCCCGCCGGCGGGAACGCTGATCGTCTCACCGGTGGGAGCGGCGTCGGCATCGTCGACCACCACCAGTCGGGCGCCGTCACTGCGCAGCGCAACCTCGACACCGCTACCACCGGCGAGGAGTTCAGCGGTGAGGCGTTCGGGGTCAAGTCTTTCGATGTCGATGGCTCGCACCGATGCGTTGGGCCACTCCCAAGCGGCGGTCTTCGCGATGCTGGCCACGCCGATCGGCATGTCCGCTTCGGCGAAGCGGGCTCCGGTGGACTGCACAGTCACCAGGAGCCGTGACCGCGAGTTGCTCTTGGCGACGCTACGGGCGGCGTGGAATGCGCGCACATGCATCTCGACGCAGTCCCGCGGCGAGCCCGCCGGCCCGAGAGCAGCCAGGCTGATGACGGCGGCGGCATCGTGCGGAACCACGTCGACGGCCCGGGCCTTGATGCCGTGGCTGATCATCACACGTTCGAGATCCTCGGCGAAGGCCGCGTTCTCCCGGGTGATGAGGACCTCACCGTCGCGCAGGCCCGCCATCGCGAAGCCGCTCGGCGGCACTTCCCGGAATGCCGCCTCGGTGCAGTCCAGGCCACCTGAGGGCGCAGCTGCCGGGACCGAATGGCCTGCGGGTGCAGCAGATTCGGATCCGACACCCGAGGATGTCATGCCGGAGACGGAGTCGACGACATCCTGCAGGGTGCGCAGGTTTGCCAGTTCCGACGCGGGAATCTCCGGCGTGCCGGGGAACTTCGCCTGCAACGCAGCCAGAATCTCGACCTGCTTGATCGAATCGATCCCCAGCTCAGACTCCATCTCCATATCCAGCCCAAGCATGTCGGCCGGATACCCCGTCTTCTCCGAGACGATCGCCAACACCACCTCACCCGCCGACACCGACGATGCAGGCGCAGCGGCTGTCACACCAATACCAGCGGGCGCGCCCGCCGACGCGAAATCGGCCACCGAATCCACCACATCCTGCAGGGTGCGCAAACTCGACAACTCCGACGCCGGAATCTCCGGAGCCCCAGGGAACTTCGCCTGCAACGCAGCCAGAATCTCGACCTGCTTGATCGAATCGATCCCCAGCTCAGACTCCATCTCCATATCCAGCCCAAGCATGTCGGCCGGATACCCCGTCTTCTCCGAGACGATCGCCAACACCACCTCACCCGCCGACACCGACGGTGCAGGCGCAGGTACAGCGGGGGTGGGGGTCGCGGGTGCGGCTACCGGCGCGACCGCCACCGCGGCCGGCGCGATCGGAACCGCGGTCGGCGCCACCACGACAGGCATCGGGTGTGCAACAGGCGCCTGCACGACGGCATTCGGCGCGGGGGTCGATACGTGCGGCGCGGTCGCGCGGTCTCCCACGATCTCGGCCATCATCTGGGCCGACATTTCCAGGTAGGCCTGGTGGGTGTTGGCCACCGCATCCAGATACCGCTCGTGCTGCTGGGCGGTCTCCTTCTGGATGCGGTCGATGACACTCCAGGCGTCGGTGGACAGCGGTTCCTGCACGGCCGCAGAAGCAACGGCCGCTGCGGGCGCACCATTACGCGGGAGCACCGGAGCGGGCGCCGGGATGGTCTGGACCGCGGCGGCAGCGGGGGCAGGGGCAGGGGCAGGGGCAGGGGCAGGGGCAGGGGCAGGGGCACCGTTGCGCACCGGGGCGGGTTGCGGCAATGCGGTAGCGGGCTGCGGCGCGCTCACGCGGACCCGCTTCGGGGTGATCGAGACCTTACCGTCAGCCGGCGGATAAGGCTTCCCAATGTTGGCTCCTCCCACCAAAACCGCGTGCTTGGGCGCCGGTACGTGCTTCTCCGGCTCGTCATAGTTGTCGTAAAGGGCTACCAGGTCGAGCGCAACGCCGTCGGCGGCGAGCGCCGCCAATCCGCGGTGCCAGCCACGCAGTCCGCCGGCCTTCGGGTCATCAAGGGCCACGGCGAGATGGGGTGTCGTCTCGAGGATCTTGTCGACTAGTTTCGTCAGGACCCGGCTCGGCCCGACCTCGATGAAGCGCGTAACACCGTGACGGGCCATCGCTTCGACCATCTCGCGGAACCGCACCGGCTGGCGCACCTGATCACCAAGCTGCTCAGCCACCCCCTCGGCGTAGGTCTGCGCGGTCGCGTTGGCGTACACCGGGAACTGGGGCTGCCCGAACTCCATCGCGTTCAGGTAGTCGGTCAACGGCCCGGAGGCCGCCGCCACGATCGGCGAGTGGAACGCCGACGCCACCGGGAGCCGCACCGACGTCCAGCCCGCTGACTTCGCCGCGGTCTGTGCCCAGGCGATATCGGACTCGCGTCCGGCCAACACCACCTGGCCCGGTGCGTTGTCGTTGGCGATCACCAGCGATCCGGCTGAATCCGGCCGCGTTTCGAGCAGCTCCCGCACATCGTCGGTGCTGGCGGTGACGGCCAGCATCGCGCCGTCCTGACCCTGCCCGGCTTCGGCCATCAGGACGCCACGCTTGCGTGCGGTTTCGACGAGTCGTTGCACCGGGAGAACACCCGCCGCGGCCAGCGCGGTCACCTCGCCGAAGCTGTGGCCGGCGGCCGCCTCGGCCGTCACGCCAAGCACGTCAAGCAGCGCAAGCTGGGCGAGGCTGGTCGCGGCGATCGCCGGCTGGGCGTTCTCCATCGCGGTGAGTGTGGTCTTCTGGGCGTCCGAGGAGGCCGCGTCGAATGCGGGCTCCGGGAACACCACTCGGTGCAGGTCGGCAAGTTCACCGGCCAACGAATCCCACACGGCAACCGCCTGCGGGAAGGCCAGCGCGAGGTCAGCGCCCATCCCGACGTACTGGCTGCCTTGTCCGGGAAACAGGAAAGCCGACTTGCCTTCGCGTGCCGGCCCGAGACCGACGGCGATGTTGGGGTCTTTGAGCTGGGCCGCGCTGCCGCCGGAGAGTGCCTTGCCCAACTTCTCGGCAAGTGTCTCCAACGACGCGACATCGGCTGCGACCAGCCCCGCACGGGCGGGCTGCGACGCATCGAACTCGCGCACTGATTCGAAGGCGATCCGGGCCAAGCTCTCGCCCGAACGCGCTGCGGACAGGATATCGGCCGCCCGCTTCGCGAGGTCGCTTTCCGATACCGCACTGAGCACAACGAGCTCGGTAGGCAGCGCACGCAACCGCTTGGCGCGCTGCTTGCCGCGATACTCCTCCAGGGTGACGTGGAAGTTGCTGCCGCCGAAACCGAAAGAGCTGACGGCGGCGCGGCGCGGCTGATCGCCGGTACGCACCCAGGGGCGGGTCTGCGCGTTGACGTAGAACGGCGTCTCCTCCAACCCCATCGCCGGGTTCGGACGGTCCACCTTGAGGGTTCCAGGCAGCGTCGAATGCTGCAGCGCCAGGATCGCTTTGATCAGTCCCGCGGCACCGGCCGCCGCCTTGGTGTGCCCGATCTGCGACTTGACGGAGCCCAGCGCGATGCGCGCTGAGTCGTCGGTGAACACCTGCTTGAGCCCGGCGAACTCGGCGACGTCGCCGGCCTTCGTCGCGGTGCCGTGCGCTTCGAGAAGTTCGATTGTCGATGGCTCGTACCCGGCACGCTCGTAGGCGATGCGCAGAGCCTTCGCCTGCCCTTCGGAACGAGGTGCGTAGACGCTGGAGGCCCGTCCATCCGAGGATGAGCCGAGGCCACGAATGACGGCGTGAATCGGATCGCCGTCGCGCTCGGCATCGCTGAGTCGCTTGAGCGCCAGCATCCCGATGCCCTCGCCGATGATGGTTCCGTCGGCGCCATCAGAGAAGGGGCGACAGTCACCCGTCGGCGAGAATGCCGGCGTCTTGGAGAAACACATGTACATCATCACGTCGTTCAGCGCATCGACGCCACCGGTCAGCACCAGATCGGATTCGTGGAGGTACAACCGGTGCAGCGAAGCCTGCAGCGCCGACAGCGAACTGGCGCAGGCGGCGTCGACCACAAAGTTGCTGCCGCCCAGATCGAGCCGGTTGGCGACGCGCCCGGCTACGACATTACCGAGCAGGCCTGGGAAGGTGCTTTCCTGCCATGCCGGGTACTGATCGGCGATGTCGCGGCAGATCTCGTCCGCCTCGTCCTCAGCTAAACCGTTCTCCAGCAGCGCCTTCCGCCAGATCGGCCGCTGCATCCGGGAACCCATCTGAACGACGAGTTCGGTCGTCGAGGCGACCCCGAGCACCACGTCCACGCGGTCGAGGTCGATTTCCACACCCGAACGCATCGCCTCGTCGAGCACCTTCCTGGCGGCGATGAGCGCCAGCAGCTGCGCGGAATCGGTCGATGGCAACGCGTTGGGCGGTAACCCGAATCGGACCGGATCGAACAGCACCGGGTCGATGAAACCCCCGCGTTTGCAGTAGGTCCGATCCGTGGCCTTGGGGTCCGGATCGTAATAGTCCTCGATCAGCCAGTGGGTGGGTGGCACATCGCTGATGGCGTCACGACCGCCGGTGATTGTGCGCCAATAACCTTCGAGCCCAGGCTCACCCGGATAGATAGCGGTCATACCGACTACGGCTACTGGAGTAGAGAGGGGGTTCTGCGTCTGGTCAGTCATAGCGCCTTTTATCCGGGGGACGTGGACAAAACTATCCGAGGGGACGTGGACGAAAATCGAATGAGGACGCAGGCATTGCGATCCCCGCGGTGCGTAGCTGCCCGGCCCGCGTCACCGTCGCGGCCCCCTCGAGCAGATTGAGTGCGATCTGGCGAACCGTACGTGCCCCCACCGGTTCGAGAAAACTGCCGCGTACCCAGTCGTTGAAACCACCCATCGCCGGACCGCACCAGATCTGATAGTCGGCGCGCCGATCGGTGATGCCGTCGCGCGCCCATTGCGAACCGTTGAACAAGTACCAGCGAAACACCAACGCCATGCGATGCCGGGGGTCCGCCCGCGCACGTTCTACCTGCTGCGGGTCACTCCTGGAAAAGAAGGCCTCGGTCTCAGCCCAGATCTCGTCAACCGTGCGTCCGAGCACCGCCGTCTCGAGGGTTTTCACCTCATCGACCGGTGCTTCCTCGAATGAGGAGTAGCGGCGATAGAAGGCGTCCAACCGGTGGCCGCGTTGAGCGAACAGCGTGCCCCGCTTGAGCACCTGCACGGTCACCCCCATCTCGAACATGTCCGAGGCCGGCGCCATCGCCACGTCGGTGGCCTGGGCCTGGGCAAGCAAGCTGCGGGCGTCCGCCGACAGTCCGCTTTCCACCGCCGACTGGTTGACCGAACCGGTCAGGACATACGCAGCACCCGCGGCGAATGCGGCAGCCACCGCGGCGGGCGCTCCGAGGCCGCCGGCGGCCCCCACCCGCGGCAGGACGGCGTAACCGTGAGCCGCGGCGATCTCGTCGCGCAGGCTGATCAGGCGCGGGAGCAACACCGTCAGCGCCCGATTGTCGGTGTGGCCGCCGGAGTCCGCCTCGGCGGTGATGTCCTCGGCGATCGGGATGCCACCGGCGAGTTGGGCTTCCGCGGTGGTGATCCGGCCTTCGCTGACCAGCGCCTGCAACATCGCCTCTGGCGCGGGTGAAAGAAACTGCCGCGCGACCTCATCGCGAGAAACCTTGGCGAAGATATGCCCGGCTCGAATGATCTGACCGTCGGTACCCCGGCGCAGTCCCTTCGCGGCGTAGAGGACGATCGCCGGCGTGAGCCGCATGAACGCCGACGCCGAGACGTAGCGGACACCAAGGCGATGGAAGAGATCGACGGTAGCGAGTTCGACACTCTCGTTGTGAAGGTTGTGGATGAGGTTGGCGCCCCATCCACCGGAATCCGGGCCGAGGGCGCCCTGTATCTCCCGCACGCCGGCTTCGATGGTGGGCAAATCCAGCCCAGCGCTGCCGTAGAACGCCATCACGCCGGCCCGTACACCCTCCACCGTCATTCGCGGTGTGGCGATACCCCTGGCCATCTCGCCGATCACGTACGGAAACCGCACGCCATGCGTGGCGGTGAAACTTCGCTCGCCCAGCCATTCGGGATAGATCGGGGGCAGGACGGCCAGCAAATCCTGGCTCACGAGTTCGGGCGCCAGAAGCCCGGCGTCGCCGAGCAGCACGGCACGGGGCCCCTCCGTCGAATCCACGACGGCGACCGGTCGCCGGATCCCGGCGAGCGCCTCTTCGACGTCCGGTCGATTGCGCAGCATCGGCGAGGCGACATCTGCCGAATAAGAGTTAGCCAATGCGGCCTGCATGAGGAGGGACTCTAACGTTACGCGCGCGACAAATCCTGGTTTTAGAACACGTTCCTACTGCGAACTGCCTACCCGCTGGTAACCCTGGGCAGGAGGGTACGCGGCCGACCACACTGATCGTCACCGAAACGCGCAGCGGTGGGTGGAATTCAGCCGCGCCACCACCGACCAAGCGGGCCGTGGGTGCCGCTGCGGCGGTGTTTGCGAAACCGCCGACCCGTGACGCCGATGACCACTGGCCCCCGCGGGCCGCTCACCGGCGATGCGATCGATGACGTCCGCCGGGATGGCTGCTATGCCAGTTCAGGGCTGGTTTCAGTAGTTCATGCAGGTGTTCGCCACCTGCGCGATCTGCGGGCCGATCTGCGCGAAGATCATTGCCTGCAGCCCCGGGTTGACTGCTTGCTGCTTGGCAAGCGCCTGCTGGCGCTGATCCACTGGCATGGCCAGGAACTGCTGCAAGTTGGCCTGCATGTCCGGCCGATTGTTGAGCTGGCTTGCCAGGCTCGGCGCCTGCTCATTCAGGGCCGCGGTGACCTGAGCGTAGCTACACGGTGTAGTGGCGAGCGCATCCATGACCGGGTCGGCCGCCGCCGTCCCTGCCAGCGAGAGGGGAATCACCGCCGAGAGGCAGCCAATTGTGACGACGCTTCGTAACCATTGTGCCGATGCCATGGACACGTGCCCTTTCCTTTGCGAGAGCTCGTGAAGATCAGATGAGCGCCAGTTAATCACGAGCTTCTGCGCAGCGGACGCCAAACGCTCGCCTGGCTCCGAACAGGGCTCTGGGCGGCCAACCCGAGGCGCATCCAGCGAACACACAGGAGACGGTTGCGCGCGTGCCGCGCGGTGGTCCAACAGCCACATGGACGGGGCGGGCACCGAACGGCGAGGAGGATTGCGTGTTCATCGAATTCCCCAGGGGCAACGACCATTAGGAGCAGACGATTCCGAGTGGACGATCTGCGAGGGTCATGTGCCGTGGTCCTGCACCACGACTCGCGCTGATCGCCTGCTGCGAACAACCTGCCGGTGTCCCAAACCGGTGGCTTCCCACGCCTGACGGGCGCAACGTGAGGGTATCCCGATCGCTCCGGAAGGAGACGACGATGACAGCAACCGCCGCGCATACCCCGACCCGTGCCGAAGCACAGGAACTGTTGGCGATCCTCGACCGCGTGCGGGCGAAACTGGTCGTGCAGCGGGGAGAGCTGGCCAGACAATTGCGCGAGCTGGCCAGCCGCATCGACGGTGTGGACCGCCAGATCGAGGACGTCACGGTCAGCGCCGAGTGGCTGACCGCCGTCGCCCGGCACCCGAGCAGTAGCCGGCAGGTCTAGCGGCCAAGGGGCCGGCCTCGGATTCCCCGGACGTCGGGATCGCGGTCGGATACCGTGGGCTTCGGTCCCCGCGGGCAGGGATCGGACCCGTCAATCGGGGCGGCGTCGAACCGGGGGTGAACCATGGCCGAGCACGCTGATTCTCCGGGCCCAGGCGACGCAGACAAGGACCGGATGCCTGGACAATCGGAGCGCAACACCGAAGACATCGTGTTCCCTGAGGGGTTCCGCAAACTCTGGCGCACGTTGCTAGGCCCTTGGGGCCGTCGGTAGCGCAGCGCCACCTCACCCCGAGGAGCGGCCTCGTGAGTCATCCCTCCGTCGGCTCCCCCAACGTCGATTGCTTGTCCCGCCGAGGCATTGTCTTCTTGGTCACGGCGTTGGTCTTCTCGCTGATGTCGTTCTCGCTCAACGCCACCATGCTGGCTCCTGCCGTTCGCGACATCAACGACACCCTGGGTCCCGGCGCATTCGTGGCCATGTCGACGCCCTTCTATCTGGCCGGGGCGATCGCCAACGTGGTGCTGATCCGGTGGAGCGACTATGTCGGACGCAAGCGGGTTCTGATCGGGATCCTGATCGTGCTGTGTATCGGGACCGCTCTTTGTCTGAGCACATCACTGCCGGTGGTGGTGGTCGGCAGGTTCCTGCAAGGCGCCTCCAACATCACCTACGGTCTGGCTTTCCTGATCCTGCGGGCCCGGGTCAGCGGCGCCACCTTCGGGGTCTGCTGCGGGGTGATGGCCTCGATCAACGGCGGTGTGGCCGGCGGGGACGCGTTCCTCGCCGGGATCATGACCGACGCGTTCGGCTACCGCTCGATCTTCGGACTGATCCTGGTGGTGGGCATCCTCGCTGTCGTATTCGCGTGGAGGTGGGTGCCCGCCGACGAACTCGGCAGCCGCTCGCCGGGCCAAATGGACTGGATCGGTGCTGCTTTCATCGCGGTGGCGGTCACCGGCATCACGCTGTTCCTGTCCGAAGGCGGCCACGGCGGATGGTCTTCCGCCCCCACGCTGACGTGGCTGGCGGTGACTGTCGCAGCCTTGCTGGCGCTGGTCGTCGTCGACAAGCGGGTCGAACACCCGCTGGTCGCGATCAAGCACATGCGCTCCCGTGAGGCCTGGCCCCTACTGGCCGTCACCGTCCTGGTCATGGGCTCGTTCATGGTGGTGCTCGGATTCATCGTGCCCAGCCTGGCCGAGGACCCCGACTCCGGCTTCGGGCTCAACGCAACGACGACAGCCCTGCTGTTCCTGACCCCGGGTGCGATCGTGCAGGTGCTCACCGCGCCATTCATCGGCCGGCTGGCCGTCCGCGTCGGGTTCATACCGGTGCTGCGCGCCGGCATCGCCGCCACCATCGTCGTGGTGGCGGCGATGGCCGTCTTCGCCGACCACAAGTACGTCGTGGTTGCGCTCATGGTGATCTTCGGGTTCACCTGCACGGCAGTGATTCTCACGCCGTTGAGTTCCCTTGGGGTGCTGCAGGCATCCGACGAGGAACCTGGCGCGCTGCCGGGAATCGCCAATGCCAGTTACGGTATCGGCTTCTCGCTCGGATTTGCTTGGGCCGGACCGATGGTCGGCTCAGGGACGAGCTCCACCTTCCAGACGGCGTTTTGGACCTGCGTCGGCATCGGGATCGTGGCACTGGCATTCAGCATGATCCTGCGACCCAAACCGGTTGTTACCGGGGACCTCTGCCCCGACGGTTCGACAGCTCGCCGGACATCGCCGTGACCGAGGGCGGCACCGGGGTACCGAGGTCACAGTCGGGGGCACGCCGCGGTTCGCCGTAGACCGTCGTGAGGGGAACCACCCCGGCCCAGGCTCCGGCAGCGACGTCCTCGTCACCGTCCTCGGGCCAGCCGTCGCCGATCTTGAGCGACCAGTTGGCGTCGGTGATCGGCATCCGCAAGACCACGGTCGCCGCGAGTTCCTTTTTGGAGCTGGGCCGCAACTCGGCCACCCGCCCCGGAATGAAGGTGTCGGTCAGCATCTCCAGGTAGCGCAGCTTATCGGCCTCCGGGACCACCTCGAATGTCCCGAACAGCACCGCGCTGCGGAACTGAAACGAACTCTCGAACCCGCTGCGTGCGACCAAGACACCGTCGAGCGCCGTGACGGACACCGCCGCGTCCGCGCCGCCGGCCAGCTGACGCATCCAGGGTGAGCCGGTGGAACCATGAATCACCAGTTCGTCGTCGATACGGGCGGCGCCGATCGGGAAGATCACCGGGTGTCCATCGCGGATCAAGGCGATGGTGGCCAGCGGCATTGCATCGAGCAATTCGTCGAGCCTGCTCCGCGAGGTGTTCTGCTTCTCGGGCAGCCGGCTGACCCTGGTGGATGGTTGCGACATGGCTCTACTGTCGCACGCGCCGCAGCGCGCCGCGCGTGAGGTCGCCACGTGTCGGGTAGCCGTCGACCGCCATGATCAGGTCCGCCTCGGCCAGCATCGACCGCAGCACGTGCACGATCCCGTCGGTTCCGGCCAACGCCGCGCCATAAGCATAGGGGCGGCCGATACCGACTGCCGTGGCTCCCAAGGCCAAAGCCTTGACAATGTCGGCGCCGGAACGGATCCCGGAGTCGAACAGCACCGGCACGTCACCGGAGGCGTCGACCACGTCGGGCAGACAATCGATCGCCGGCAGCCCGCCGTTGGCCTGGCGACCGCCGTGGTTGGAGCAGTAGATTCCGTCGACCCCGGCGTCGATGGCGCGGCGGGCGTCGTCGGGGTGGCAGATGCCCTTCAGGATCAGCGGCAATGACGTCAGTGACCGCAGCCACGACAGATCCGGCCACGTCAACGAGTTTCCGAAGATGCTGATCCAGTGCAGGACGGCGTTGCGCGGGTCGGCGTCGATGTCGGCGGCTACCTTGGCGCGGAAGTGCGGGTCGCTGATGTAGTTGGCCAAACACATTCCGCGAAGCTGCGGGAAGTTGGCGGTCGACAGATCGCGCGGTCGCCAGCCGGGCACCCAGGTGTCCAACGTCACCACGATGCCGGCATAGCCGGCGGCCTCGGCGCGGTGGACCAGACTTTCGGCAAGCTCTCGATCGGTTGGCGTGTAGAGCTGGAAAAGCCCAGGGGTATCGCCGAATTCGGCGGCGACATCCTCCAGCGGGTCCATGGTCAATGTCGATACGCACAGCGGCACGTTCGTGCGGGCGGCGGCGCGGGCCGCAGCGATGTCACCGTGACGGTCGGTGGTGCACAACCCGATCACCCCGATCGGCGCCATGAACACCGGCGCCGGCCAGCGCCGGCCCCACAGTTCGACCGACAGGTCCCGCTCGGTGGCCCCGACCAGCATCCGCGGGACCAGTCCCCACTGCTCGAAGGCGGTGGCGTTGGCGCGCTGAGTCCGCTCATCGCCGGCGCCGCCGGCGACATAGGACCACAGCGACGGTGAGAGCGCCTGGGCGGCACGCGCTTCGAGCTCGTCGAACGACATCGGCAGGCTGGGCAATACCCCGGTGAGGCCCTGAAAGTAAACCTCGATCTGGTAGTTGCCGTACGGCTGGGTCATGGCCTCACCTCGAATTCGATCGGCAAAATCAACGAAATACCGTACCTTTCTCCGGCTTTCACGCCGGAACATCGGTTTGGGCGGATAATTCACCGACCAGGTCCGCGACGCGATGCAGCTGGTCGATGTCGGAGCTGGTCGGGATGAGGTGCACCTCGCTGGTGCCGATCTCGGCAAACCGGCGCAGCACCGCGACGAGTTCCTCGTCGGTCCCCGCCCAGCCGGTGGTCGGCGCTATCGCGTCGACGTACTCGGACGGGATCCAGTTCATGTAATGACGCAGGTGCCGGTGGACCTGCTCGCGCGGACCGGCGCCGTCGCCCAGCGCGAACCAAAACGACGTCGCCAGATGAGGTTTCGGCTTACCCGCATCGGCCCACGCGGCGCGCGCGACATCGAACAACTCGTCCTGCTTGTCCAGATCGAGATCGAGGGTGATCCCCGCCAGCCCCTCGGCCCACGACGCCGCGCTGCGCACCGTCCTGGGCCCGATGCTGCCGACCAGCAGCCGCGGTCCGCCGTCCTGGGCAGGCCGCGGCCCGACCGGCAGCACCGACTCGGTGACCTTCTCCCCCGCCCAGACCCGTTTCATGACCGCCACCCGCTCGGCCATCTCTCGCATGGTCTGGCTCTTCGGGTCGGCGCCGACAGCGTGGTAGTCCTCGTGGCGACCGCCGACCCCGATGCCGACCGTCAGGCGCCCACCGCACAACATGTCGCCGGTGGCCAGTGCCTTGGCCAGCATCACCGGATCGTGCAGCTGCGGAACCACGACGGTGGTCACCAAGGGAACTCGATCGGTCCACCCGGACAAAGCCCCCAGCAGGGTCAGCGAGTCCGGGTTACCGAAAGCGATGCGTTCGCCCCAGCACAGCGAGGAGAACGGTCCCTCGTCGATCGTCCGGGCCCAGCGTTTGAGGATGTCCGCATCGACGTCCGGCTCCATGACCGGCAAGGTCATACCAATCTGCACGCTCGCGATTCTGGCACGGCGGGCGGGAGCTCCCGAGCCGTTCGGCCGGTACTGACAAGATGAACCCATGCCGATCGCCACCACCGCCATCGCCCACGTACGCCTCACCGTCACCGACATCGAGCGCTCGCGACAGTTCTACGACAGCGTGTTCGGCTGGCCGGTATACGCCGAACTCCCGCAGGACGCCGACGAGGCGACTCGTGAGCGGCTGTCGTTCCTGTTCGGTGGGGTCATCTACAACCTGGGTGCGGCGCTGCTGGGTCTTCGGCCCGTCGGTACCGGGAGCTTCGACGAGGATCGGGTGGGCTTGGACCACGTCGCCTTTCCCCTGCCCGGACGGGCAGAACTAGAAGAGGCCGCCGCTCATCTCGACGCACTCGGCATCCCCCACGAACCGGTCAAGGACATCGGCGCGTCCTACATCCTCGAGTTCCGCGATCCCGACAACATCGCCCTGGAACTGACCGCTCGCAAGTAGAGCGCTACGGCCGCGGGTCCTTTTGGGCACGCACCGGCCCGGCGTTCGGCGGCGGACGCAGGAGGTTGCCGCGCACGCTGCCACGCGTAGTGCGCACCGCGACCAACAGCCAGGTGCTCAGCAACCCGGCGTAGGCAATGACCGCGGCGACCGTGAACGCCGGCAGACCGGTGTGGACAGCCAGCTGGGTGGTGCCGGTGACGAACGTGCCGACCGGGAACGTCAGGCTCCACCAGGTCAACGCGAACGGCATGCCGCGTCGCATAGTGCGGATGGTCAACGATGCCGCCAACGCGATCCAGAGCACCGCAAAACCCCACATGGGCACCCCGAAGAGGACGGCAAAGGCATTCATGATTTCGGCCATTCGCGGGTCGACAGCCAGTGCCGCATTGAGACCCAGAAGGCCTGCGGCGGTGATGGATTGGCCGACCGGGCCGAGCACGATCCACAGCGTGGGAACCCGCGCGGTGCCCGACGTGCCGAACAGGACCAGGCGGCTCCAGATCATCGAGATGATGATCAGGGCAGCCACCAGCGAGAGCCCGAACATGGCGTAACAGCCGTAGAGCATCGTCGCGCGTCCGGTGCCCGGCGCCATGTGCGGAATCAGCAATGGACCGGTGGCGGCCGACACCATCGGCGGAACGATCGGCATCAGCCAGCCGCCGAATGCGGCGTCCGGTTCGACGTTGTGCTGGGTGAACATCAGGAACGGAATGCTCACGGCGGTGAACAGCCCGCCGACCGTGCCGGCGGTCCACAGCACCCAGTCCAGGTCGACGGCGAGCCGTTCACCGACGATATCGCGGCCGACGAGGATCGCGCCGGCGCCGACGGTGAGCATCGCCATCGGCGCCGCTCCGTAGAAGTGCGCCATCTGAGGATTACGTGCGTGGGTCCGGGCCACCGTCGGATGCTGGAGCCAGTGCCCCCCCACTACGACGATCAGCACGAGCAGGAGTACCGCGGCCATCACCCAGACCACCTCGGTGAAGCCGCGCAGCCCCCAGAACTGCACCGGCAGCGTGGCACCCGCGGTCGCGACGATTCCGGTGCCCATCACGGATGCAAACCAGTTGGGCCCAATACCGCCCAGCACTTCGACTCGAGTCTTCGCTGTTGCCATAAGTCCCAGACCCTAGACCGTATGGATCCCGGGGCGGCCGACGGACGTCATCCGCGATGCCCGCGCCGGTCCTCCTGACCCAGGTAAGCCCGAGCGAGGTCGGCGACGTGGGCGGGCAGATTTCCGCTGGCTACGTCGGCCAGGCTGGTTTCCTCGAGCACGGATCGCATGCTTGCGCGCAACGCGCGCCATACATCGGTCAGCGCCGCGGTGGGACCGCTGTATGGCAAGTCCCCCAGGCCGATGTCCCGCACGCTGGCCAGCGGCCCGTCGATACACCGCAGTACGTCGGCAATGCTGATGTCGGCGGCCGGGCGAGCCAGCTCGTAGCCGCCTTCGCGACCGCGATGGCTGCGCACCAGCCGATCGGTGCGCAACTCGGACAGGATGTCGACGAGGAACTGTGCGGGAATGCCCTGGGCTTTCGCCAAGTCCTCGGTCTTGACCAGCGTGTCGTAGGAGGCGAGCTGGGTCATGGCGCGAACGGCATACTCGGCTTTTGCTGACATCCGCATTCCGCGAATTCTGCCACTGCGCGGTTGATGAGCGGCCGACCAGGGACGATGCGACCCGACGGCCTGGCCTACGGCGGCACCGAACCGCTCGGCGTGGATCGCGTCGTGCGGATGCCTCGACACAGCAAGGTGCCCCTCCTCGAATACAAGGAGGGGCACCTCGTCAGCGCAGTGAATTACTCCGCGGACTTGCTGGCCGAAGCCTTGGCCGCTGCCCTCTTGGAGCCGCCAAGACCGCCCTTTGCGCCGGCCTTGGCGGTGCCGCCGTTGGACGCGCCGCCACTGTTGGAGTTGTCGCCTGGCGTGGCGCTGTTGCCACCCGAGGCTTCGGTGCCGGCAACCGAAGTGTCGCTGGCCGTCGAGGATTCAGCCGCTGCGGTGCGAAGGGCTGCTGACGACGGTGCCACCGACTTGGCTGCGGTGGGCGGCGGGACCGGCCCCGGGCTGGGCGCCGTCGTGGCGAGCGCTGTCGCGATGCCGTGGACGGTGGCCTGAATGACCCCGCGGACGCTCGGCACGACGTTGGTGACCGGCGGGACGCCACCGATCTGAACGCCGGCGCCGATGGTCAGTGCGTTGATCACGCCGGGGATGCCGGTCGGACCGAAAAGGCCGTCCACGGCGGCGTTCCAGGTCGCCTCGAAGTTACCCGCCTGGATGCCGGCAACGACAGCGTTCGCGACGTTCGTTACCGCGCCGATCAGGACCTGCGCTTGACCGATAGCACTGTTGACGACGAGGCTCGTCAGCGTCGGAACCGCGGAGAGCAGTGCGCTCGCCTTGGCGACGACGTTGTTCAGGACGTAGGCGCCCGACTGCAGAGCCGTCTCACCGGCCGTCTGCACCGCCGCCAGCAGGGTGTTGACGGCGCCGGGGATGTCGAGCGACAGCGCTTGCCCAGCGGCATTCCACAGTCCCTCGCTGAGGGTGAAGCCGACCGAGTAGAGGGCGTTGAACGAGCTGTCCAGGTAGGCGGACCCGTTCTTGCCAAGCTGGCTCATGACCGGCAGATGATCATTGATGATCTGCGGGACGATGCCTACCGAGTTGAAGTTGTAGCCGCCCACGACGGTGCCGTAGCCGTTGAGCGACGAGATGAACGGCGCGTAGTCCGCCGGGGTGTTGCCGGCACCGAAGATGAAGGTGTTCACCTGCGCGAGTGTCTTGAACAGCTCCGAGATGGGGCTGTCGAAGCCGGCGAGCGCCACCTGGCCGATGGCCGGCACTTTGATGTCGGGCAGAACGAGATTGGCTTGCGTGACGGGCGTCAAGGCGATGGCGCTGGCGCCAACCACCGCGGCAGTCCCCGCTATGAGATGTGATCGTACGGAGATTTGCATTTCAATCCCTCCCGGGTGTGGTCCACACTGACGAACCTGAAGGTACCTGAGAAGAACCTGAGGAAGAATAGAAATTGACGTTTTCGTTGGAAAAACTTTTTACCGCTTAAGCAAAGTGGACCCCAGCGAACTCACCGCAATCCGAAAACCATGCCCTGAAGTGGACTAACAACGCGGAATCTCCGATCCGGCTAATCACCTGGCGAACGTCATCGAATGTGAGGACCTAGGTCCTCACCGGCAGGGACCTGTTGCCCGGCACCCGACTCTCAGCTTTCAGGCGCAGTTTTCTCAGGCTTCTACCGGCCGGAGGACCTCAAGCCGGGATCGCCGCCGCGTCGGCGACGACGACGGCGAACAGGTCTGCCAGAGCGGCCAGGCTCGCAACCTGAAGTGCCGCCGCCGGGACCGTCGACACGCCATCCGTTCCGGGCAGGGCCCGAGTTGCCGTCGCGGCCGCCACCACGGTGGGCGCATAGCCGAGGTTGAACGCGCCACGGGCGGTGGAATTCACGCACATATGGGTCATGAAGCCCGCCAGGATCAGGTTCTCGGCGTTGACAGCCTTGAGACGTTCGTCGAGGTCGGTCTCCACGAAGGAGTTCGGGTAGTTCTTGACCACGACATGCTCCCCCTCGCGGGGGGCGACGATCGGCACGATTGCGCCGCTCTCGCCGCCGATGTCGTACAAGGATCCGGGGCCGTCGTCATGCTGCACGTGAATGACCGGAATCCCGGCCGAGCGTGCACTGTCCAGCAGGATGGCCGCCTCCTGCAGCGCGGCCTGCACGCCCTCGAGTTCCATCACGCCGCGCGTATAGGTGTTCTGGCAGTCGATCAGGACCAGCGCCGAGGCGGCAAGACTCGCCGGTTGCAGCGGGAGGCCGGCCATTGCACGCAGCGTCGTGAGTTCACTCATGACGCGTCACGCTACTGCGTTACGGCCAACACCGCCTGGGCATACTCGGGCCGGCATACCACCAGGTCGGGCAGCTTCGGGTCGGGCCGGTTGTACTGCAGCGCCGAGCCGTCGATGCGTGAGGTGTGCAGCCCGGCCGCCCGGGCCACCGCCACCGGTGCGGCCGAGTCCCACTCGTACTGACCGCCCGCATGGACGTAGACATCGGCACGACCCTGGACCACCGCGGCGACTTTGGCCCCGGCCGAGCCCATCTCGACCAGGGTGCCGTTGAGTGCGTCACGAACCTGCAGCGCGATCGCCGGCGGCCTGGTCCGCGACACCACAATCCTCGGCGCGGCAGGGGCCGGTGGCGGCGCAGGGACGTGCGGAGTAGCGAAGGTGATGCCCTGTGCGGGCAGCGCTACTGCGCCGGCGACCAGATCACCGCCCTGCCAGAGCGCGACGTGCACAGCCCAGTCGTCACGGTCGAGCTCGGAGAATTCCCGGGTGCCGTCGAGCGGATCCACGATCCAGACCCGGTCACTGCGCAGCCGGATCGGATCGTCAGCCCCCTCCTCGGAGAGCACCGCGTCACCGGGCCGGGCCGCAGCCAGCGCCTCCATCAGGTAGTCGTGAGACCGTTTGTCCCCCGCGGATTTTCGCTCCGAAGCCGAGGCGTCTGAGAGCTCGCGGCGGACGTTGAGCAGCAGCGTGCCCGCCTGGGTGGCCAGCGCGGCGGCCAGCTCGTGATCGCTCACCGCCGACTGTCCAGCAAGTCGACGACCTGTTGGGCCAGCTCGTCGGGACTGTACTGCGGGGTGAGCCGCAGATCGGGATTCTTCGGACGCTGATAGGGGCTGTCGATCCCGGTGAAGTGGGTGATCTCCCCAGCCCGGGCCTTGGCGTACAGGCCCTTGGGATCGCGCTTCTCACAGTCTTCCAGCGGTGTGTCGACGAAGACCTCGAAGAACTCCACGCCCTGGCCGGTGTGCACATCGCGGGCCAGCTCACGGTGCTCCTCGAGCGGACTGATCGCCGGCACCAGCACCGTCAAGCCGGCATCGGCCATCAGAGTCGCGATGTGGGCCAGTCGGCGCAGGTTCTCGGCGCGATCGGCCATCGAGAATCCCAGGTCGGCGTTGAGTCCGTGCCTAAGGTTGTCGCCGTCGAGAATATAAGCAGGACAACCATGTTCGAGCAGCTTCTGCTCCACCAGGACCGCCACCGAAGACTTGCCGGAGCCGGACAGGCCGGTGAACCACAGGGTGCGCCCCTTGGTCAGCCGCTCCCCGGCGGCCACCAGGGACTGGTGGCGCACCGTGTTCGGGGAGGCGCTGCGGCTCGAGACCGGTGCCGTGTCGCGGACCATCCCCGCAGCCACGGTCACATTGGTGTCGGGGTCGATCAGGATGAAGGAGCCCGTCGCCGCATTGCGCACGTACTCGTCGAGCAGTAGCGGCACCTGGGTCCGCAGCGTGACCCGGCCGAGTTCGTTGAGCTTCAACGCCGTTGCACTCTTGTCGCGGTGCAAGGTGTTGACGTCCAGGCGATAGTCCAGCCCGCTCACCCGTGCCCGGGTGGTACGAGTGGTGTGCTTGATGATGTAGTCCCGGCCCGGTTCCAGCGTGGCCTCGTCGGCCATCCAGCACACCGTGGCGTCGAACTCCTGGGTGGTCGTCGGCTGGTTCTGCGGGCGTGCCAGCATGTCGCCGCGCGAGATGTCGATGTCGTCGGCCAGGCTGATCGATACCGCCATCGGCGGGTACGCCTCGGTTACCGGACCGGTCGGTCCGTCGATGGCGGTGATCCGACTGGTCTTGCCGGCGGGCAGCACGACCACCTCGTCGCCGGGGCGCATGACACCGCTGGCAATGGTTCCGGCGTAGCTGCGGTGGTCGGCGTGCTCCACGGTCTGCGGGCGGATGACGTACTGCACCGGGAAACGCACGTCCACCAGGTTGCGATCCCCGGCGATGTAGACGTCCTCGAGATGGGATAGCAGCGCCGGTCCGTCGTACCACGGCGTCTTGTCGGACTTCGTCACCACGTTGTCGCCGTGCAGCGCCGACATCGGGATGGTCGTGACATCGTGGATGTCCAGCCGAGCTGCGAACGCGTGGAACTCTTCGCGGATCCACTCGAAACGCTCACGGTCCCAGTCGATGAGGTCCATCTTGTTGACCGCGAGGACCACGTGCTGCACCCCGAGCAACGATGCCAGGAAGGCATGCCGACGGGACTGCTCCAGCAATCCGTGGCGGGCATCGACGAGCACGATCACCAGCTGGGCGGTCGAGGTTCCGGTCACCATGTTGCGGGTGTACTGGATGTGGCCGGGGGTGTCGGCGATGATGAATTTCCGCTTGGGCGTGGCGAAGTAGCGGTAGGCCACATCGATGGTGATGCCCTGCTCGCGCTCGGAACGCAGGCCGTCGGTGACCAACGCCAGGTCGGTGTAGTCGTTGCCGCGCTCTTTGGAGGTTCGCTCGACCGCGGCCAACTGGTCTTCCATCACGGCCTTGGAGTCGTAGAGCAACCGGCCGATCAGGGTGGACTTGCCGTCGTCGACGGATCCGGCAGTGGCGATTCTCAGTAGCGTTGCCATCAGAAGTAGCCCTCCCGCTTGCGGTCTTCCATGCCGGCCTCGGAGATGCGGTCATCGGCGCGGGTGGCGCCACGTTCGGTCAGTCGGGACACCGCGGTCTCGGCAATCACCTCGTCGACGGTGGTCGCGGTGGATTCGACACAGCCGGTGCACGTGACGTCACCGACGGTGCGGAAGCGCACCGAGGTCTCGAACACCTCTTCGTCTGCGTTCGGCTCGAGGAACTCGTGCACCGCCAGCAACATCCCGTCCCGGCGGAACACCGGCCGCCGGTGCGAGTAGTAGATCGCCGGCAGGGAGATGTCCTCGGCACCGATGTAAGCCCAGATGTCGTACTCGGTCCAGTTCGACAGCGGGAACACCCGGATGTGTTCACCCTTGCGGTGCCGGCCGTTGTAAAGGTTCCATAGCTCGGGGCGTTGCGCCTTGGGGTCCCACTGCCCCCACTCGTCGCGGAAGCTGAAGACGCGCTCCTTGGCGCGGGCCTTCTCCTCGTCGCGGCGGGCACCGCCGAACGCGGCGTCGAACTTGTTCTCCCGGATGGCGCGCAGCAGGGTCACGGTCTGCAGCGGGTTGCGCGAAGGTCCGTTGTCGACCACGCGGCCGGCGTTGATGTCCTCCTCGACGCTGGCCACCACCAGGCGTACGCCGTAGCGCTCGACGAGTTCGTCACGGGTGGCGATGACCTCGTCGAAGTTGTGCCCGGTGTCGACGTGCATCACCGGGAACGGCAGCCGCCCGGGCGCGAAGGCCTTGATCGCCAGGTGCAGCATCACGATCGAGTCCTTACCCCCGGAGAACAGCAACACCGGTCGTTCGAACTCGGCCGCGACCTCGCGGATGATGTGGATCGCCTCGGCCTCGAGGGCCCGCAGATGGCTCACCTCGTACTGCCCGGGCTTTGGGCGTTCGACCACCGGACTCGCCATAAGTTTCCTCGTAAAGTTGGTAGTTTTGACCGGATTTACAAACCTAACCCGAAATTTAGCGAGCAAAGCGAAGGAAGTCAATAGTTCTGCGCACGGGACCAGGGTTCACCGGGCCCGTGCGGACCACCCCGAGCTCACATGGTCGACGCAGTCCACCCTCAGGTCCGCGACGGTCATCGGAGTGTCATAGAACAGGCAGTGATAGCCGCGCGGCGAGCCAGGGCCGACGCCCAGCTGCACACAGGTACTGCAGGCACGGCTGACCGGCATCAGCCCGGCGAGATGGAGCTGACCCATCACCGCGATCAGGCTGTCGAGCAACCGCTCGGCCTCGACGCGATCCAGCTTCGAGGTGGCGATCTCGGCCGGCGCCGTCCAGCGGTGAATCGCCGCGGCCGTGTGCTTACCGGCCGCCGTGAGAACCAGCTGATGACTCCGGCCGTCACGGGGATCACGCCGCCTTTCGACCAGGCCCTTGCGGGTCAATGCGCCGATCGCATCACTGACAGTCGGGTCTGACACGTTGAGCTCGCGGGCCAGAGCCGTGCTGCGGGCCGCCGGTGGCGAGCCCACATGCAGCCAGCTGAGAACCCGCAGCTGCGTACTCGACAGGTCGTTGGCCTCGGCGGCCCGCCGGGCAACAACGTGCAGAGCGTCACCGATGCGGTCGAGCGCCGCGACGATCTTCGAGTCCAGACTGGGATGACGTTCCCCGTCGCCCCTCAGAGAACAACCTCGTTGAGCTTGCCGGTGGCGACGTCGAAGACAAAGCCCCGCAACGACTCGTGCTTGGTGACGAACGGGCTGTTCTCGATGCGGCGCAGCGACTGACGGACGTCTTCTTGGACATCGGGGAACGATTCAGCCGCCCACTCGGGCTTGATGCCGACCTCGTCTTGGATCTCCCGCTTGAACACGTCGTCGGTGAACGTCAGCATGCCGCAGTCCGTGTGGTGGATGAGGATGATCTCTTTGGTGCCGAGCAGCCGCTGGCTGATGGCCAGCGACCGGATCTCGTCGTCGGTCACGACCCCACCTGCGTTCCGAATCACGTGCGCCTCACCGTCTTTGAGGCCAAGAATCCGGTAGACATCCAATCGCGCATCCATGCACGCCAGCACCGCGACGTGCTTGCTCGGCGGCAACGGGAGCGGACCCGTGAAGGTCTTTGCGTACTCGACGTTGTTGGCCAGGTATTGCTCGGTGACGGTCACCGCACCCTCCTCTTGCTCGTGTTGCGCACAACGTGCCGGGAGGATCGTAAGGACGACGACCGCCGGAAAGCACTGGTGAGAATCAGGCTGATCGCAATACTTAGGAATCCTCGCAATCATGCGCAATCTCAGACCAGGGGTTCAGCCCAGGAGCCCGCAGATTACGAGGACCGCCATGCCCAAACTCTCTCGCAGCGACTGGTACGACCTGGCCCGCGACACCAACTGGACGTTTCGCTACGTCACCGAGGATGAGGTGTTTCCCGAGGAGCTCTCCGGCTCCCACCGGGTGTCGGCCGAAGGCTGGCTCAAATGGGACGAGCCGTACAAGATCGGCTATCGCGAGTACGTCCACAACCAGGTCACCAAGGACACCACCACCTACTCGCTGAAGAACGCGATCGGACGATCGAAGCTCTTTGACGCGCTGGACCCGGGCTGGAAGTCGGTGATCGTCGCGCACTACGGCGCCATCACGATGCCGGAATACCTGGCCTCGATCGGCGAGGCTCGGATGGGCCGCTTCGGGCGCGCCGCCGCATGGCGCAACACCGCGACGTTCGGGACCCTTGACGAAATCCGACACGGCCAGATCCAGGCGTTCTTTCCCTACGGCCTGCTCGACAAAGAACCGCGGGGCGACTGGGCGCTCAAGGCATTTCACACGAACGACTGGATCGTCTTGGCGGTGCGCTACCTGTTCGACGACATGTTCGTCGCCAACGATGCCACTTCGATTGCCCTGCAACTGACGTTCACTCTGGAGACCGGTTTCACCAATCTGCAGTTCCTGGGCATGGCCGCCGACGCCATCGACGTCGGCGACCTGGAGTTCGGCGCCCTGATCTCCTCCATCCAGACCGACGAGGCCCGGCACGCCCAACAGGGCGAGCCGACCATCAAGGTGCTGATCGAAAACGGAGAAAAGGAGTGGGGCCAGTTCCTCATCGACCACATGTTCTGGCGGTCATGGCGAATCTTCGCTCTGCTCACCGGCCTTTCGATGGACTACTACACCCCGCTGGAAAGCCGGCGGATGAGCTTCAAGGAGTTCATCGAGGACTGGGTGGTCAAGCAATTCGCAGACCAGTTCCGCGACTTCGGCCTGGACCACCCGTGGTACTGGCAGGAGTTCCTCGACGAGCTGACCTGGTATCACCACGCCATCCATCTCGGCGTGTGGAACTACCGGCCGACGGTGTGGTGGAACCCCGACGCCGGAGTGTCGGCGCAGGAACGACTCTGGCTGGAGGAGAAGTACCCGGGCTGGAACCGGGACTTCGGCAAACACTGGGATGTCATCACCGACAATGTCCGAAACGGTGACATTGCTGCGACATTGCCTGAGACACTTCCGATCACGTGCAACCTATGCCAGTTGCCGATAGTCCGTGCCGCCGGGGTCATCGTTGGTGCCCACACCGATCCGGCACCGCTTACCCACATCCACGACGAGCGCACCTACCTGTTCTGCTCAGAACCCTGCCGGTGGATCTTCACCCAGCGCCCGGAGCGCTTCGCCGGCCACCAGTCCCTGATCGACAGGGTGCTCTCCGGTGAGATCAGCCCACCTGACCTCGGCACCGTACTGGAGTATTTCGGGCTGTCTCCGGAGGAACAGGGACGCGATGCCGACGACTACGCTTGGGCGAAGAAGGGCTAGGAGGACACGATCATGGCACTTCTCCCCCTGACCGCCCTGTTCGACGGCGACATCCTCGAACTGCTCATCCCGGTCGACGACGGCGACACCGTCGAGTCTGTCGGCCACCAGATCGCCCACCACGTCGTCGGTCGGCGCGTCGCACGCCGAGACTCCCCGATCCGGTTGCGTCACAACGGCACAGTGCTCGACCCGGCCGCGACTATCGGCGCCGCCGGAGTGGGGCCGCTGGACCACGTCGAAGCGTTCTATGCCTAGCGCCACGTGGACGCCGGTCGCGACCGTCGACGACCTGTGGGAAGGCGAAGTCGGCGAGTTCTACGTCGGTGACCAGCCGATCATGCTGGCACACTTACGAACCGGAGAAATCCGCGCGTACGACGGCACCTGCCCGCACGCCGGGTTCCCACTCGCCGACGGCGATGTCGTCGACGGTGTCCTGACCTGCTCAGCGCACAGCTGGGAGTTCGACCTGTCCACCGGCGCCGGGGTGAACCCGCCCAGCTGCCGGCTACGCAGCTATCAGGTGCGCCGCGATGGCGACCAGATCGCGGTACTGCTGAACGGAGATCCGAAATGACCAGCGCGGAACCCAAACTCGTCGGCCCGATCGTGCGCGGGTTCGACCCCGACATCGTGGCCGCCCTCACCGAGGCGATCAGCGTCGACAACCCTAATGCCGACATCACCGTCGACGACCAGGCCGGCTACGTGCGCATCCATGCGCCCTGGTTCCTACGCGTCACTCGGGCGAGCTTGGAAGACGCTGCAGGCGAACCCATTCCGTTGGCATCGCTGGAACCGGCCATCGCCGGATTCGCCGGCCGCATGCGCTATATCGGCGACGACGAACTGCACTGGTTTCTGGAACGAGAGGACTGACAATGACCGCCGCCCCACCCCGTCGCCTCAAGACATGGAGCGTCTCTGGGACACCCGCCGCAAACCCACCGAGTACGAGGTGGTCACCGGAGCGTTCCACTACCACTTCAACCGCAAGCCAGCGCCCTTCGACCTCGACCCGCACAGCCCGATCAACCAGTGGTATCTGAAGTACCGCGAGGGATCGCCACTTCAGGCCCCGGATTGGGAAGGCTTCCGAGACCCGGCAGCGCTGAACTACCGGCGCTACATCGCCTTGCAGCACGAACGCGAGGTATACGCCGAGGGTGTCGTCGACCACTACGAGACGCTCGACCACGACGAGAAGTTGGATCCGGCCTGGGTTGCGGTCTTGGAGCGGTTGTATGTACCGGCCCGATTCGCCCTGCACGTGCTGCAGATCTCCGGGCTCTACGTCGGGCAGCTCGGCCCGAGCGCCTACATCACCAACGCCGCGTTCTTCCAAGCCGCCGACGAACTTCGTGCGCTGCAGTGGATCGCCTACCGCGCCAAATCCCTGTCGCTGACCCACGGCTCCCAACTGGCCAACACCGAGGCCACCCGCCGGATCTGGGAAACCGACGAGGCCTGGCAGCCCGCACGCAAGGTACTGGAGCGCCTACTGCTCGCCTACGACTGGGGCGAAGCGTTCACGGCGTTGAATCTCGTCGTCAAACCGACACTGGATGCCCTGTTCAAAGAGGTCTTCGTGGATCTGGCCACCGCCCATTCCGACGGACTCACCGCCGCACTGCTGCAGGAGTCCAGGGTGGACACCACCCGCAGCCAGGCATGGAGCGCGGAGCTGGCCCGCTACGCGATCGCCCGCAACGCCGACAACCGAGAAGTCATCGAAGCCTGGGTTGCCGGCTGGCAACCGCTGGCCGAGGCCGCGGTGTCGGGACTGGCCACCGCCTTCGGCGGGGCTTCGCAGCGACTCGACGTGGACGCGGTGCTGCATCGCGTCCAGACATCGGTGGCCGGGCTCACGGAACGCTGGAGCAGCTGACAGTGCTGTGAAGCTGAATCGTCGGGTGGACGCACTGGTCAGCTCGAAGCGTCCCATCGGTCTCGGTTCGGTCGCACAAACCGGCTCCCCCCGGACGGTCCGGACTCGCCGCAATTTGGCCCCCTGACCCGGCCCTCGCCAGGCCGACCCGACCCCGTTCCCGTCGTTTCGGCTCGCAATCTCCTACCCTGTGCTGCATGCACCGAGCGGTGGGCGACGGCCTGTGACGCGATTTCTGACGCGTCGCCTGCTCAACTACCTGGTGTTGCTGGCGCTGGCCTCGTTCCTGACATTCACGCTGACCTCGCTGACCTTCACCCCGTTGAACAGCCTGCAGCAGCGCAATCCGCGCCCGCCGCAAGCGGTGATCGACGCCAAAGCCGCCGAGCTGGACCTCGACAAGCCCATTCCGCTGCGGTATGCCCACTGGGCGGCCGGGGCCGTCCGCGGCGACTTCGGCACCACGGTCAACGGTCAACCGGTGTCCGACGAACTGGGGCGGCGAATCGGCGTCAGCCTGCGGCTGCTGGTGATCGGCTCGGTGCTCGGCACCGTCATCGGCGTCGTGGTGGGGGCCTGGGGCGCGATCCGCCAGTACCGGTTGTCGGACCGGGTGATCACCCTGCTGTCGCTGCTGGTCATCAGCACGCCGACATTCGTGATCGCCAACATGGCGATCCTGGCCGCGCTACAGATCAATTCCGTTCTGGGAGTGCAGATCTTCCAATACACCGGCGAAACCTCACCCGACGCGACCGGCGGTCCGTGGAGCCAATTCGTCGACCGGTTACAACACTTGATCCTGCCCACCGTCACCCTGGCGCTGGGCTCGATCGCCGGCTACAGCCGCTACCAGCGCAACGCCATGCTCGACGTCCTCGGCCAGGACTTCATCCGGACCGCCCGCGCCAAGGGACTCACCCGCCGGCAGGCCCTCTTCAAACATGGGCTGCGCACGGCGCTGATCCCGATGGCGACGTTGTTCGCCTACGGCGTCGCCGGCCTGGTCACCGGGGCCGTGTTCGTCGAGAAGATCTTCGGCTGGCACGGCATGGGCGAATGGGTGGTCCAGGGCATCGCCACCCAGGACACCAACATCGTCGCCGCGATCACGCTGTTCTCCGGTGCGGTCGTGCTGCTGGCCGGGCTGCTGTCCGATGTCATCTACGCGATTCTGGACCCACGGGTGAGGGTGACATGACCGAAGCCACCACCGCGAGATCCGGAGTCAAGCCCGAGGAGTTCGCCTCCCGGCGCACGCTGGTGCTGCGCCGGTTCGCCCGCAACCGAGCGGCGATGGCGTCGCTGGTGGTGTTGGCTCTGCTGTTCATCGGCTGCTACGCGCTGCCACCGCTACTGCCGTGGTCCTACACCGAGCTCGACTTCTACGCACTCCAGGACCCGCCCAGTACCGACCACTGGCTGGGCACCAACGCGCTCGGCCAGGACCTGCTGGCACAGATCCTGCGCGGCATGCAGAAGTCGATGCTGATCGGCGTGTGCGTAGCGGTGATATCGACCGCGATCGCGGCCACCGTCGGCTCGATCGCCGGCTACTTCGGCGGCTGGCGTGACCGCGCGCTGATGTGGTTTGTCGACCTGCTACTGGTGGTCCCGAGCTTCATCCTGATCGCGATCATCACCCCGCGGACCAAGAACTCGGCCAACATCGCGCTGCTGATCGTGCTGCTGGCCGGATTCAGCTGGATGGTCAGCTCCCGCATGGTGCGCGGCTTGACGATGAGCCTGCGGGAGCGCGAATACGTCCAGGCTGCAAGGTATATGGGCGTACCGAGCTGGCGCATCATCACCCGCCACATCATCCCCAACGTGGCCTCGATCCTGATCATCGACGCCGCGCTGAACGTCGGGGTCGCCATCCTGGCCGAAACCGGATTGAGCTTCCTGGGTTTCGGCGTCCAACCCCCCGACGTCTCACTTGGCACGTTGATCGCCGACGGCACCAAGTCGGCGACGACGTTTCCGTGGGTGTTCCTGTTCCCCGCCGGGGTACTGGTACTGATCCTGGTGTGCGCCAATCTGACCGGTGACGGCCTGCGCGACGCGCTCGACCCGGGCAGCGCCACGCTACGGCGCGGTCGCACGACGAAGGCCAAGCGATGAGCGACACCCTGCTGGAGGTCACCGACCTTGCCGTGACGTTCCCCACCGACTCCGGCGACCTCGACGCCGTGCGGGGCCTGACCTACCAGGTCGGGCCCGGCGAGGTCGTCGCGATGGTCGGCGAGTCAGGTTCGGGCAAGTCCGCCGCGGCGATGGCGGTGATCGGCCTACTCCCCGAGTACGCCGGGGTGTCCGGCTCGGTACGCCTGGATGGCCGGGAACTCCTGGGCCTGTCCGACACCGAGATGTCGACGATCCGCGGGCGGCGCATCGGGACCGTGTTCCAGGATCCGATGTCCGCACTGACGCCGGTCTACACCGTCGGCGACCAGATCGCCGAGGCGATCAGGGTGCACAACCGCGACGTCGGCAAGCAGGCCGCACGTACCCGAGCCATCGAACTACTCGAGCTCGTCGGTATCGCCCAGCCCGACAGGCGCGCGCGGGCCTTTCCCCACGAACTGTCCGGCGGTGAACGCCAGCGGGTGGTCATCGCCATCGCGATCGCCAACGATCCCGATCTGCTGATCTGCGACGAACCGACGACCGCCCTGGACGTGACCGTGCAGGCGCAGATCCTCGAGGTGCTCAAGACGGCACGCGATATCACCGGGGCGGGCGTGCTGATCATCACCCACGACCTCGGGGTGGTCGCCGAGTTCGCCGACCGTGCACTGGTGATGTACGCCGGGCGAGCGGTCGAGGTGGCCAGCGTCGACGACCTGTACCGCGATCGGCGAATGCCTTATACCGCAGGACTATTGGGATCCGTCCCCCGGCTGAGCTCGCCGCAGGGCACCCGGCTGGTTCCGATTCCGGGCGCACCACCGGAGCTGGTGAACCTGCCGCCGGGATGTCCCTTCGCGCCACGCTGTCCGCTGGCCATCGACGAATGCCGCACCACCGAGCCCGCCCTGCTGTCGGTCGACGCGGGACATTCGGCCGCCTGCATCCGCACCGACCAGGTCGAGGGGCACACCGCAGCCGAGATCTACGGGGTATCCACCCAGCCGGCCGCCGTTGCCGAGACCACCGCGCCGCCGGTGGTGATCCGGGTGCGCGATCTGGTCAAGACCTACCGGCTGACCAAGGGCGTGGTGTTTCGCCGCCAGATCGGTGAGGTCCGCGCCGTCGACGGCCTCAGTTTCGATCTGCTCCGCGGTCAGACGCTCGGCATCGTCGGTGAATCCGGCTCCGGGAAGTCCACCACCCTGCACGAGATCCTCGAGCTGAGCGCGCCCCAATCCGGATCCATCGAGGTGCTCGGCAACGATGTCGCGACGCTGACGACCGCGCGCCGGCGCGAGCTTCGCCACGACCTGCAGGTGGTCTTCCAGGATCCGGTGGCCGCACTGGATCCCCGGCTACCTGTCTTCGACTTGCTGGCTGAACCGTTGCAGGCCAACGGCTCCGACAAGCAGCAAATCGACGCGAGGGTTGCCGAGCTGTTGGAGATCGTCGGGCTGCGCCGCGCCGACGCGAGCCGCTATCCGGGCGAGTTCTCCGGCGGCCAGAAGCAGCGGATCGGCGTCGCACGAGCGTTGGCGCTGCAGCCCAAGATCCTGGCCCTCGACGAACCGGTCTCAGCGCTCGACGTCTCCATTCAGGCCGGCATCATCAACCTGCTGCTGGACCTGCAGCGCGAGTTCGACCTGTCGTATCTGTTCGTCTCGCACGACCTGTCGGTGGTCAAACACCTCGCCCACCGCGTCGCCGTGATGCACCGCGGCGCGATGGTGGAGTACGGCGACGCCGAGGAGATCTTCACCAACCCGCGGCACGAATACACCAGAACGTTGCTGGCCGCTATCCCGCAACCAGATCCCACGCGCCACTAGCATCAATGGCGTGACCCCCTTGATCCGCCGGACCGCCGGCCGAATCGCACTCCTGGCAGTCGTGGCGAGTCTGGTGGTGGCCGGATGTTCGAGCAGCAAGCGCGACGTGCCATCCGCCGGCGGCAACGCCGAGGTGGGCGCGTCCAGTGACATCAATCCGCAGGACCCGGCAACCCTGCGCACCGGCGGCAACCTGCGGCTGGCCCTGTCGTCGTTCCCGGCCAACTTCAACACTCTCAACGTCGACGGCAACGACGGTGACACCGGCGCGGTACTGCGGTCGACCATGCCGCGGGCGTTCTTCATCGCCGCCGACGGATCGATGAAGGTCAACACCGACTACTTCACCGCCGTCGAGCTGACCGGTACCAACCCTCAGGTGGTCACCTACACCATCAATCCCAAGGCCGTTTGGTCCGACGGCACGCCGATCACCTGGGAAGACATCGCCTCGCAGATCAATGCCCGCAGCGGCAAGAACAAGGCCTTCGCGATCGCATCGCCCGACGGCAGCGACCGGGTCGCGTCGGTGACCCGGGGTGTCGACGACCGCCAGGCCGTCGTCACCTTCGCCAAGCACTACACCGACTGGCGCGGCATGTTCGCCGGCAACAACATGTTGTATCCCAAGACTGTGACGGCCAACCCGGACGTATTCAACAAGGGCCAGCTCAATGGGCCCGGGGCGTCCGCGGGGCCGTTCCTGATCTCGACGCTGGACCGCACCGCACAGCGCATCACACTGACGCGAAACCCGAAGTGGTGGGGCACCCCGCCACTGCTGGACTCCATCACCTATCTGGTGCTCGACGACGCGGCTCGCGTCCCGGCCCTACAGAACAACACCATCGACGCCACCGGGCTCGGATCACTCGATGAGCTCACCATCGCGCGGCGCACCGCCGGGATCTCGATCCGGAGGGCGCCCGGACTGAGCTGGTATCACTTCACCTTCAACGGTGCGCCCGGGGCCATCCTGTCGGACAAGGCGCTTCGGCTGGCCGTGGCCAAGGGGATCGACCGACAGGCGATCGCCGACGTGGCACAGCGCGGCCTGGTCGACAAGCCCGTCCCGCTGAACAACCACATCTTCGTGGCCGGCCAGCAGGGTTATCAGGACAACAGCGGTGTCGTGGCCTACGACCCGGAGAAGGCCAAGGCCGAACTCGATGCCCTGGGATGGAAGCTCAACGGGCAGTTCCGCGAGAAGGACGGCAAACAGCTGGTCATCCGCGACGTGCTCTACGACGCTCAGACCACCCGGCAGGTCGCCCTCGTCGCGCAGAACAGCCTGGCGCAGATCGGGGTGAACTTGCAGATCGACGCCAAACCCGGAACCGGCTTCTTCACCAACTACGTGATTCCCGGCGACTTCGACATCGCCCAATTCAGCTGGGGCGGTGACGCATTCGCTCTTGGCTCACTCAACCAGACCTACACCACCGGGGCGGAGAGCAACTTCGGCAAGATCGGCAACCCCGAGATCGACGCCAAGGTCGGGCAGGTGCTCGACGAACTCGATCCGGACAAGGCTCGTGGTCTGGCCAACGAGCTGGACAAGCTGATCTTCGGCGAGGTGTTCAGTCTGCCGCTGTTCCAGTCTGCCGGCAATGTGGCCGTGCGCAGCAACCTGGCCAACTTCGGCCCGGCCGGATTGGGCGACCTGAACTACAGCGCGATCGGGTTCATGAAGTAGCCGGTTTGGCTTGGGTACGCGCCGCCACCCGCGACACGATTGCGGGCAGCGCGGCCTCGACGCGCGCCGCCGCCGAGATCGCAGACACCATCAGCCGGACCGCGGGCCGGTTGGGCATGGCGTCCAGCTCGTCGGCCTGCGCCGGCAGGGTATCGATCCGGCCGGCACAGACCGCCTCCACGACGCGCAACGCGGCACGCTCCTTGGTGTCGAGCAGGCTATGGCCGGTGGTCGGCAACCGCACCAACACCGAACCTCCGATGAGTTCGGCAACCCGCTCGGCGACCTCGGGGGGCGTTGTCAGGTCACGCCCGCCCGAGATGACCACGGTCGGAAAGCCGAACCGGGGCATCGCAGCGACCAGATCGAACGGCTCGGCCTCGAACGGCGGCGGATTGCCGTCCGCGAACGCCCGCATGGCCACCGCCGGGTCCAGCGGCAAGCCGTCCGGATCCGCCGCGTAGTTCAGCTCCCGAAAGGCGATCCGGCCGACCAGATCGGTTTCATTGCGGTAGGGCGCCTTTCGGCCGACCGCGAGTTCGCCGACACGACCCATCGCCGCCCACAACAGTTGTCGCCCGTCCAGCAGCAGGTCGAGTTGGCGGTCGAGAAGCGGGGCCCCGCCGAAGCCGTAGACCGTGGCGGCGAGCTGAGCGGCGGCCGGGGTCATCACGCCGTCGTCGACCAGCCGGCGGACCTTGTCTGCCAACTCCGCGGTGTCGGCGCGCCCGTGCCAGAGCACACTGCGCAGGGTGCGCCGAACCACCTCGATGTCGTCACCGGCCAGCAACGGGGAATCCAGGATCATCGCGTGCACGCGAGCCGGGTGGCGTACCCCGACGCCCGCCGCGACGTAGGTGCCGTATGAGGTGCCGTAGATGGTCGCACTGTCCACCTGGGCGTCGTCGAGCACCGCGGCGACGTCGTCGACGACCTGCTCGATGGTCAGCGCCTCGGGTGGCAGGTCCGCACCGGTATCGTCGTGGCGCGACATTCCGACACCCCGGTGTTCGATCATGATCACATCCAGGCCTTCGGCGGCGGCGCGCCGGCGCAAGCCCCGATAGAGCGCGATCGACGCGGCCCCCGGCCCGCCCGGAATGATCACCACGGGATGTCTGGTCTTACGGCCGGCCCGCACGTAGTAGAGGTCGAATTCGTCGGATCCGCCCGCGGTTACCGGACGGCGGACGGGCCGCACTCCCGGCAAGGCCGCCAGCTTCCGGTGGGCGCGGCGACGCTTCTCGTTCAGAGTCATCACGCCCGGCCCACCATGCCCCGATTCTGCCCTGCCCGGCTCGGGAATGGAATGCGCCCCTGACGCTCTTAGGTTCGGGGTGAGCCAAAGCAGTGCTCCCCACCGAGGGCGTCGGTAGAACGGGGACATGACCACAGTCCAACGCGTCAACCACATCGTGCCCGGAACCCCAGCGTTCAACGATCTTCTCGCCCAGATTCGAGCCGGCGTCAAAGACCGGGATATCAACGACGAGAACCCTTTTGACCAAGTAATCGCGCTCAAGCAAGCCGGCTTCGGCGCGCTGCGGCTTCCTGCCGATCTCGGCGGGTCGAATTTCACCGTGCGTCAGCT
Organism: Mycolicibacterium sp. CH28; assembly: GCF_004745805.1. Classification (GTDB taxonomy): domain Bacteria; phylum Actinomycetota; class Actinomycetes; order Mycobacteriales; family Mycobacteriaceae; genus Mycobacterium. The sequence continues at coordinate 96,384 of NZ_SRLQ01000024.1, forward strand.
ATTTTCCGCGGTCATCGACGTAGCCGCGACGGATCCGGTTGTGGCGCACATCTTCCGCACTCACTTCTGGTTCGTCGAAGAGCGGCTCCGCACGCTCTCGGAGCCGCGTTCACGCGCCTGGCTGGCCAAGGTCGCCGAAGGCAAGATTGTCGGCAACGCGTTCAGCGAGAAAGGGACCAACGCCGTCGGCAGCCTGGTCTTCAACACCCGGCTGCTGCCCGTTCCCGGCGGCTACCGGCTCAACGGCGAGAAGTACTACAGCACCGGCACGCTGTTTGCCGACTACCTGACCGTCACGGCCACCACCGACCACGACTCGGTGGCCACCGTCATCGTCCCGACCAATCGCGAGGGTGTCCGGCTGATCGATGACTGGGACGGCTTCGGCCAGCGCCGAACGGGCACTGGGACGACGATCTTCACCAGCGTCGACGTGGCACCCGACGAGGTGTTGACCGACACCCCCTACGACGCCGAACCGGTGCCGACGGTGCAGTACGCCTCGTTGCAGCTCTACATCCACGCCGTGGTCGCCGGCGTCCTGCAGACCATCGTCGACGACGGCGTGGAACTGCTGCGGTCGCGCACTCGTAGCTTCAGCCACGCGCTGACAGAGAGCCCCGCTGACGACCCGCTGTACCAACGGCAGCTGGGTGAGCTGGCCAGCACCGCCTACATCGCACGGGCAGTCGTGCTCGATGCGGCATCCGCGATCGATGCCGCGACGGACTCGGCACACCCGACTATCCCCGGTGCGCCCGACCCGGACCTGGCCACCGGGGCGCAGCTCAAGGTGGCCAAGGTCAAGGTGCACCTCGATGACGTCGCGCTGGAGGCGGCCACCCGGCTGCTGGAACTGGGCGGCGCGAGCGCAGCCAGCCGCCAGCGCAACCTCGACCGGCACTGGCGGAATGTCCGCACGATCACGCTGCACAACCCGGTGGGCTACAAGGCGCGGGTCATCGGCCAGAGCCTGTTGCACGGCACGCCGATCCCGGCCAACGCCTACTTCTGAGCGACTTCG
>NZ_SRLQ01000025.1 GCF_004745805.1 Mycolicibacterium sp. CH28
GCGCGGCGGGGGCGGCGCGAACGGGCGGTCGGCGGACCGGCGATGGGAACCGCCGTAATTCTCCTCGGGCCGGGGCTCGGTCTCGGCGCGCCGGCGCGACGGCGATGGCGGGGCATGGGGCTGCTGCGGCGGGGTCAGCGGCTCTTCGGGAACGTCGATGATCGGGTTCTCGGCGGTGCGGCTGCTGGTCTCCTCCGAGCGCACCGGTGTGATCCGGCTGCTCTGCACCCGGCCCGGGGCGGGCGGCATCGTGGTGGTGTCACGGGTCCAGTCGCCGCGATCTCCCTCGAGGGCGGGGCGGTCGCCGAGGTCGGCATCGAAGAGGATCTCCAGGTTGGCCCGCAGCGCGGAAAGCTCCGCGCGCAGCAGGGCCACCTCGTCGGCGGCCTGAGCGCGCAGCTCGGAGGCCAGTTCCCGGCGCAGATGCGATTCGACGCCAAGCTCATATTCACGGCGGGCCGAGATTTCGCGGTCGAGCTGCAGGTCGTAGACCAGCTTCAGGTCGCGCGCCCTGGCCGCGTCGAGGTCACTTTGCCTGCGATAGATCACCGAGACGAAAGCCGCCACCACAGCCGCCCACAGGGACAGAATGACCGCCAGCTTGAGCAGCTCGACGCGGTTGGTGAAGACCAGCGCGGAGCTGGCCGCGATGGCAAGCACCAGCATCACCGTCAAGAGCAGCCAACCCGGCCTGCGGCCGCCGCGCCGATTACGGCCGCCGCGGGACAGAACGGTCATGGGCTGACTGTACCTGTGCGATGTCGCTGGACGTGTCGTCGAACTGCGGCGATTCGCGCCTCGGAGCTATTCCGGGGCGGCGTCGGCGCTCTCCGTCGGCTCCCCGGGCGACTTACAGCAATGCTCGAGCCACAGTGCGCCTGCCACGAGGGCCAGTGCACTGACCGCGGCCACGACGACGCCCGGGATGTAGGCACTCGCCACGCGCTCGGCGCGGCGGAGCAACAAAAAGACCAGGACACCACCCCACCAGCCCAGCATCAGCGCCCCCAACCACGCCGAGGCCTTGGCGATCACGACGCTGCGCGCCACCGCCAGCGGATGCAGCCGGCCGCCACCGACCCCGATCTGGCCGCTCCTGATCTTGGCCCGCACCGACACCGCCCAGGCGGCCTCCAGCGCGCCGACTACCAGCAGCGACAGACCCGTCCACAGTGTGATCGGCGGGAAGTAGTGGTACAGGACGCGCATCAGCAGCCAGGCGAGGACGGCGACGCCGACCACCACGACGGTGAGGTCGCGTATTCGAGTCGGTCCCATCTAGGTGCCGGGCTCGTCGTCGGCGCCCACGCGCAGCACCAGGCCGGTCGGCCGAACCCCGTCGCGTTCGGCGGGATCCAACTCGGCCAGCAGCCGTTCGACGGATCGGGGCTCGCCGGCCACGGTCAGCTCCGCGTCGGGTTCAGTCGCCAGCCACGGCACCAGCACGAACGCGCGAAGATGGGCCAGTGGATGCGGCAGCGTGAGGTCTTCGGTACCGGAGAGTATTTCGGCGTCGCCGTCGTGACAGCACACCAGATCGACATCGAGGGTGCGTGGCCCCCACTTCTGCTCGCGGACCCGCTCGTTGGACTCCTCCAGCGCCTGGGCGCGGCGCAGCCAGCCGTGGCCGTCCAGCTCCGGGTCGTCGGCGACGACGACGGCGTTGAGAAACGGCCCCTGCTCGACCCCGCCCCAGGCGTCGGTCTCGTAGACCGGCGACAGTGCGCGCACCGCACCGTTGAGTTCGTCGACCACGGCCTGCAGCCGTGCCATCCGGTCGCCCAGGTTCGACCCGATCGAGAGCACCACCCGCGTCATGCGCTACCTCCAGCGGGCACGATCTGGCCCCGGCCGCCGCGGCGGGAGCGCCGAGCCACGACCGCAACGTCATTGAACGCCAACGGAATCGGAGCGTGCGGCTTGTGCACGACGACCTCGACCGCATGCACCCGCTGGTCGGCCATGACATCTTCGGCGATCTCGCCGGCGACCGTCTCGATCAGATTGCGCGCCGGGCCGCCGACGATGGCCGCCGCGCGCTGGGCGAGCACGCCGTAGTCATAGGTGTCGGCGAGGTCGTCACTGGCCGCGGCGTCAACCAGGTCGATCCACACGGTGATGTCGACGACGAAGTCCTGACCGTCGCGGCGTTCGTGGTCGAACACGCCGTGGTTGCCGCGCACCGTCAGGCCGCGTAGCTCGATCCGGTCAGCCATCGCATCCTCCTCCCGCCCAGGCGTCGAGCACCTTGAGCGCGTCGACACTGGCCTGGACATCGTGCACCCGAACCCCCCAGGCACCGTGCAGGCCGGCCAGTGCCGAGATCACCGCGGTGGCCGTCTCGCGCCCGTCGGGTGGCCGTACGGTGCCGTCGGCCTCGGCAAGAAGGGCACCGAGGAACCGCTTCCTGGAGGCTCCGACCAGCACCGGGATGCCGGTGGCCACGAATTCGGGCAGCGCGTGCAGCAAGGCCCAGTTGTGGCGGGCGGTCTTGGCGAAGCCCAGCCCTGGGTCGATGATCAGGTTCTCCTGATCGACGCCGGCAGCCATGGCGGCGTCCACCCCGGCGAGGAGCTCGGCGCGCACTTCAGCCACCACGTCCCGGTATGCGGGTACCTCGTGCGGGTGCACGGCGCGAACGGAGCGCCAGTGCATCAGCATCCAGGGAACCTTCGCCTCGGCCATCAGCGGCGCCATGGCGGGATCAGCCTGTCCACCCGAGACGTCGTTGACGATGCTGGCTCCGCTGTCCAGCGCCGCGGCGGCCACCGCCGCGTGCATGGTGTCGATGCTGACGGTGATCCCGTGGGCAGCAAGCTCTTTGACAACCGGGACGACGCGCGCGGCCTCCACCGCCGCGTCGATCCGGACCGCGCCGGGGCGGGTCGACTCCCCGCCGACGTCGATGATGGCCGCCCCCTGAGCCGCCAGCGCCAGGCCGTGCTCGACGGCACGAATCGGATCCCGGTAACGACCGCCGTCGGAGAATGAATCGTCGGTGACGTTGACGACGCCCATCACCTGCGTGCGCGGATCACGTGGTTGCGTCATTTACGCAGGATGAGATCCAGCGCCTCGGAACGCGATGCCTTGTCGGTCTTGAACTGTCCCCGCACCGCTGACGTCGTCGTGACGGCGCCCGGCTTACGCACACCGCGCATCGCCATGCACAGGTGCTCGGCCTCGATGACGACGATGACCCCGCGCGGCTTGAGCTTGCGCATCACGGCGTCGGCGATCTGCCCGGTGAGCCGCTCCTGCACCTGCGGACGCTTGGCGTAGAGGTCGACCACCCGGGCCAGCTTGGACAGGCCGGTGATCCGACCGTCCTCGCCGGGGATGTAGCCGACGTGAGCCATGCCGTGGAATGCCACCAGATGGTGCTCGCAGGTCGAGTACATCGGGATCTGCTTGACCAGCACCAGCTCGTCGTGCTGCTCGTCGAAGGTGGTCTCCAGCACCGTATCCGGGTCGGTGTACAGACCGGCGAACATCTCCCGGAAGGCACGAGCGACGCGGGCCGGAGTCTCCTTCAGGCCTTGCCGGTCGGGGTCCTCTCCGACAGCCAGCAGCAACTCCCGTACGGCCGCCTCAGCGCGGGGCTGGTCGAATTCCGGGGTGGCCAGCGTGATCGAGGTCGGCTGGGGCATCGATGCTCCGTTCGTCAATCAACCGTTAGCCGGCGGTTGGGGCCGACTGGTGTCGTCGCCCGCATCGTCTGGCTGACCAGGACCGCTGTGACGCGGTGACGGATACGGCTGATAGGGCGCGTGCGGTTGCCCCTGCTGAGGAGCGGGCTGCCCCCAACCCGGCGGGGGCGGATACCAGTAGCCGCCCTGCTGCGGCCCGTTGTGCGGTGGCCAGCCGGGCGCATGCCAGCCGGCCGGGGCGCCGTAGTCGGGCTGGCCCGGCCCGGGCTGGGCGGGCTGCGAGCCGGTGTGCGAGCCGTTGCCGTTTCCGCTGGGCGGCTGTTGGGCCTGCGCCGCGGCCGACGCTTGAGCGATCGCCTTCTTGAACGCCGGCTCGGGCATCGGCTTGGGCCACGGCTCACCACGTTCGATGGCCAGCTCCCCCGGCGTCTTGATCGGCGGCTTGTCGGACGGAATACGTCCGCCGAAGTCGTCGAACACCGTCAGCCGCGGGCGCTTCTTCACGTCGGCGAAGATGGCCTTCAGCTCGGCGCGGTGCAGCGTCTCCTTCTCCAGGAGCTCCCCGGCGAGCACGTCGAGCACGTCGCGATACTCGGTGAGGATCGCCCACGCCTCGGTATGGGCCGCCTCGATCAGCTTGCGGACCTCGTCGTCGATGATCTGGGCGACCTCGTGGCTGTAGTCGGCTTGGGTGCCCATCGAACGACCCAGGAACGGATCGCCGTGCTCGGTGCCGTAGCGGACCGCGCCGAGCTTGGCGCTCATGCCGTACTCGGTGACCATCGCCCGGGCGATCTTGGTGGCCTGCTCGATATCGGAGGACGCCCCGGTGGTCGGCTCACGGAAGATCAGCTCTTCGGCGGCACGGCCACCCATCGCGAACACCAGCCGGGAGATCATCTCCGAGCGGGTCATGAGGCCCTTGTCGTCTTCGGGCACCGACACCGCGTGACCGCCGGTGCGCCCGCGAGCCAGGATCGTCACCTTGTAGATGGGTTCGATATCGGGCATCGCCCAGGCCGCCAGGGTGTGTCCGCCCTCGTGGTAGGCGGTGATCTTCTTCTCCAGCTCGCTGATCACGCGGCCCTTGCGGCGTGGCCCACCGATCACGCGGTCGACGGCCTCTTCCATAGCGGCGCCGGTGATGACGGTGCCGTTCTCCCGGGCGGTCAGCAGGGCCGCCTCGTTGATGACGTTGGCCAGGTCAGCGCCGGACATGCCGACGGTGCGCTTGGCCAGACCGTCCAGGTCGGCGTCGGGGGCCATCGGTTTGCCGGCCGAGTGCACCCGCAGCACCGCCTTACGGCCGGCCAGGTCCGGGTTGGACACCGGGATCTGGCGGTCGAAGCGGCCGGGCCGCAGCAATGCGGGATCGAGGATGTCGGGCCGGTTGGTGGCCGCGATCAGGATGACGCCCTGCCGCTCACCGAAGCCGTCCATCTCCACCAGCAGCTGGTTGAGGGTCTGCTCGCGCTCGTCGTGACCGCCGCCAAGGCCGGCGCCGCGCTGGCGGCCGACGGCGTCGATCTCGTCGACGAAGATGATGCAGGGGCTGTTCTGCTTGGCCTGCTCGAACAGGTCGCGGACCCGGGAAGCACCGACGCCGACGAACATCTCGACGAAGTCGGAACCCGAGATGGTGAAGAACGGCACCCCGGCCTCGCCTGCGACGGCGCGCGCCAGCAGGGTCTTGCCGGTGCCGGGCGGACCGTAGAGCAGCACGCCCTTGGGGATCTTGGCGCCGAGTGCCTGATACCGCGACGGGTTCTGCAGGAAGTCCTTGATCTCGTAGAGCTCTTCGACCGCCTCGTCCACGCCGGCGACGTCGGCGAAGGTCGTCTTGGGCATGTCCTTGGAGAGCTGTTTGGCCTTCGACTTACCGAAGCCGAAGCCCATCCGGCCGCCGGTCTGCATGCGGGAGAACAGCACGAACAAGCCGACCAGCAACAGCAGCGGCAGCATGTAGACAAGTAGTGAGCCCAGGATGCTGCCCTGGTTGACGGTGGTGTTCGTCTTGATGTTCTTGGCGCTGAGCGCATTGAACAGGTCGACCGCGTACCCGGTCGGGTACTTGGCGATGACCTTGTTCGAATTGTCGGTGTCGCTGTTGCCGTTCTTGAGCTCGAGACGCAACTGCTGTTCGCGGTCGTCGATCTGCGCGCTCTTGACGTTGTCACCATTGATCTGTGCCATCGCTACCGAGGTGTCGACGGGTTTGAAGCCTCTGGTGTCGTCACTGAAGTAGAAGAACGACCAGCCGAGCAGCAGCACGACGGCAATCACCGTCAGTGTGCGGATCACGTTTTTCCGGTTCATCAAGCATCGGCCTTACGGCCCGGTCCTTCCGATATGCGCAGCTGGGATAGTTCAGGCTACCGCTACGCCAACGCCGGGAAGCGCCCCCAGGGTTCCGTCAGGGTTCGGTAGCCGTTCGCTGGTAGACGAATCGCCTCTTACGACGGGCCCGCGGCTGTGCTTGGCTGGCACCGTGATCGCTCCGACCGAACGGTTAGTCGACGTCAACGGGGTGCGGTTGCGGGTGGTCGAGGCCGGTGACCGCGGCGCCCCCGTGGTGATCCTGACCCACGGTTTCCCCGAACTGGCCTACTCGTGGCGTCACCAGATCCCGGTCCTGGCCGACGCCGGCTATCACGTGCTGGCACCCGACCAGCGCGGCTACGGCGGCTCGTCGCGGCCCGATGCGATCGACGCCTACGACATCACCGCGCTGACGGGCGACGTGGTCGGCCTGCTCGACGAGGTCGGCGCCGAGCGAGCGGCGGTGGTCGGCCACGACTTCGGTGCGGTCGTGGCCTGGAACATGCCGCTGCTGTACCCCGAGCGGGTCGCGGCCGTCGCCGGGCTGTCGGTACCGCCGGTGCCGCGCCCGCTGACACCACCCACCGAGGCGTTCCGTCGGATCTTCGGGGACAGCTTCTTCTACATCCTCTATTTCCAGCAGCCCGGTGTGGCCGACGCCGAGCTGGGCGCCGACCCGCGTCGCACCATGTCGTTACTGCTGGGCGGTATGCGAACACCGACCGACGAGACCGCCGCGCAGCGGATGCTGGCCCCCGGGCCGGCCGGCTTCCTCGACCGCCTCGCCGAAACCGAGCGGTTGCCGGACTGGTTATCCCCCGACGAACTCGACAATTACGTCGACGTGTTCGGCAGCACCGGCTTCACCGGAGCATTGAACTGGTATCGCAACTTCGACCGCAACTGGCACATAATGTCCGACCCACCGTCCGAAACTATCTCTGCGCCCGCACTTTTTGTCGGCGGCACCGCAGACCCGACGCTGGGCTTCACCCGTGTCGATCGGGCCGGGGAAGTAGTCAAGGGCCCCTACCGGCAGGTGCTGCTCGACGGTGCGGGTCATTGGATCCAGCAGGAACGACCCGACGACGTCAACCGGGAGCTATGCGGCTTCCTGTCCCGATTGGAGTGGTGAGCATGCGCCCCATCAACTTCGGCGTGTTCATCACGCCCTTTCACCCGGTCGGCCAATCCCCCACCGTGGCATTGGAATACGATCTTGAGCGCACGGTGGCACTGGACCGGCTCGGATTCGACGAGGCCTGGTTCGGCGAACACCATTCCGGCGGTTACGAGCTCATCGCCTGCCCGGAGGTGTTCATCGCCGCGGCAGCCGAACGGACCAAACATATTCGGCTCGGCACCGGCGTGGTCTCGCTGCCCTACCACCACCCCTTGATGGTCGCCGACCGCTGGGTGCTGCTCGACCACCTGACCCGCGGCCGGGTGATGTTCGGGGCCGGGCCCGGCGCGTTACCGTCCGACGCGTACATGATGGGTATCGACCCCGTCGAGCAGCGACGGATGATGCACGAATCACTGGAGGCCATCCTGGCGCTGTTCCGCGCCGGCCCCGACGAACGCATCGACCGGAACTCGGACTGGTTCACCCTGCGTGACGCCCAGCTCCACATCCGGCCCTATACCTGGCCGCATCCCGAAATATCCACGGCGGCAATGATTTCGCCATCCGGTCCACGACTGGCCGGAGCGCTGGGGACCTCTCTGCTGTCATTGTCGATGTCGGTGCCCGGCGGGTACGCGGCACTGGAGAACGCTTGGGAGATCGTCATCGAACAGGCCGCCAAGGCCGGCCGTCCCGAACCGGAGCGCGCCGACTGGCGGGTGCTGGGTGTCGTGCACCTTGCCGACAGCCGCGAGCAGGCCATCGACGACTGCACCTACGGCCTGCAGGACTTCGCCAACTACTTCGGCGCGGCCGGTTTCGTCCCGCTGTCCAATGAGGTGGAGGCGGCCGAGCAGTCCCCGCGGGAGTTTGTCGCCGACTACGCGGCCCAAGGCAATTGCTGCATCGGAACGCCCGACGACGCGATCGCCTACATCACCGATCTGCTGGAGCGCTCCGGTGGGTTCGGCACCTTCCTGATGTTGGGCCACGATTGGGCCAGCCCGCAAGCGACCTACCACTCCTACGATCTGTTCGCCCGGAAGGTGATGCCGCACTTCAAAGGCCAACTCACCGCTCCGCAGTCGTCGCACGAGTGGGCCAGGACCAGGCGTGGGGACCTGCTGGGCCGGGCCGGTGAAGCGATCGTGAAAGCCATCGGCGAGCACGACGCCGAACGGTCCTAGAGCTCGGTGGGCGAGCCCGACTCGCCGCAGAGCTGTTGCAAGTAGTCGAGCTGGCCGAGGTCGGCGAGGATACGTCGCGCCACCGCCCCGTCTGCGCGGCTGATCGCCAGCCAGAGATGGTCGACGCCGGTCAGCACCGCGCCGGCATTTCGCGCGCAGTCGACCGCGGTGATGAGCACCGCTTTCGCGTGCGGGCTGAAAGCCAGATGGATGTGGCGCGGCGACTCCGGCCGATGGGTGCCGGTGATCTGCTCGAAGCGGTGCCGGACCGCCGCGAGATCCACTCGGCGCTCGCGCAGGGCAGCGGCAATCGAATGCGACGGGTCCGCCACCAAGCCCATCAACAGGTGCGCCGATCCGATGATTTCACTGGCGTAGCCGTACGCCTCTGTGTAGGCGCGCGATACCACAGCGCGAGTACCTGGGCTCAGGTCCGCGAGAGCGCCCGCAAACTGACGCGGATCAAAATCCCCGCCGGGGAACGGTTTGCCGGCAACCATAATTCCGTATTGTACGGTACTGACATATTGTAGCTGGCACAAACACTTCCCGCGGTTGCCGCCGGCGTGGTCAGCGTGGAGCTCCGAGCTAGTTTCTGAACTGACCGTAACGCAGCAGCGTGTTCACAGACTCCTGCCAGCGCAGCACCTGTGCGGGAGTCGTGAGCGATTCCGGCAGGTGACGGTCGATGTGATGGCGCAAGATGATGCCGCCGAACACCAGGACAGTCGGATTCAGCGCCGCCCAGACCAGATCGAGATCCTCGCGGACAACTCCGCTCTCAGCCATCTGTTTCCAGTGCACACTCACCATAGCTATGGTCGCATCGAAAAAAGCTGCACCCGACTCTGTCCGATCTACCAGCAAACGGGCGAGGTAATCGACAACGGTCCGGTGTTCGGCCAGCAGACCGCCGACCCGGCGGCCCATCTCCAGCACGGCGTCGGTAGGTGCGTCGGGCAGCGGATGGGCCATCGCGGCGCCGATCAGCGTCATCGCGCGGGCATCCACCGCCGTGATCAATCCATCCTTGGAACCGAAGTGGTGCTGGACCAACCCCACCGAGACACTCGCGGCCTCGGCGATCATCTGCAGCGTCGCCTCCGCAGCGCCGCGTTGGGATAGAACCTCCATCGCGGCGTCGAGGATCCGGTCGTATCTCGACAGGTCCGAAACACTCCTCGACTTCACAGGTCTCCTCTCCGGTGTTGACCGCCGAGCGTAGCCGCCGCGGACGCTACGTGATGCTCTACGGAGCCGGGGAATGCCGGCCACGCGCTACCGTGGCAGGCATGCCGATCCCGGGACCTCGTCGTCTTGTTGTTGCGTTGGCCGCGGCGAGCGTAGTCGCCGCGGCGGTGTCCGGTTGCGACGCGACGGCCGGACCGGTGGGCCAGAATCCCCGGCAGGTGACCGTCGTCGGGGCCGGCGAGGTGCAGGGTGTGCCGGACACGTTGACCGCCGATGTAAGCATCGAGGCCGTCGCGCCGGATGTCACCACGGCGATGAACCAGACCAACGACCGGCAGAAGTCGGTCCTCAGCGCGCTCAACACCAGCGGCATCGATTCCAAGGACATCAGCACCACACAGGTCAGCCTGCAGCCGCAGTACACCGACAACTCGGTGATCACCGGGTACCGGGCCAGCAACTCCATCCAGATCAAGATTCGCAAGCTCGAGACCGCGTCGCAGGTGCTGGCCGACGTCATCAACGCCGGGGGCGACGCGACCAGGATCAACTCGGTGAGTTACTCGATCGAAGACGACTCCAAGCTGGTCAGCGATGCCCGGGCGCGAGCCTTCAACGACGCCAAGCAGCGCGCCCAGCAATATGCCGAACTGTCCGGGCTGTCGCTGGGCAAGGTCATCTCGATCTCGGAGGCGCCCGGTGGCACGACTCCACCGCAGCCGGTTCCGATGCCATCGCCCCGCGGGGCCATGGCCAGTCAGGTTCCACTGCAGCCCGGTCAGCAGACCGTCAGCTTCTCGGTGACGGCAAGCTGGGAGCTGGGCTAGCCGCCAGCCGGATCAGTCGTCGTAGTCCTCGTGGCAATCGACGTCGGGCGTCCCGTCGCTATCCGAATCGCGGTCGACGATCTGCCCGTTCACCGTGATCGCGCACGACACCTCGGTGCCGGTCGATCGGGCCGTCACGGCAACCGGGGGCCGTACCTGCGGGCTGGTGACCGTGATCGACCACGGAGCCGTGACGTTGGTCAGTACCTGGCGGTTGTTGTTCGCGTCGAGGTAGGAGACGCTCGCCAGCGGCCCGTTGCTGGTCACCGAGTAGACGATGACGGTCCCGTCGGCAACGGCGTTGGGTGCCAGGACAAGAGCGCAAACCGGAATGAACGCCGCCGACAACGCCGTCCGGTACGACCGACGACCTACAGTGCGATTCACGAATCCCTCTTCCCCCGGCCGACCCTGGTCGCGGATGACGCTACACAGCATCGGCCCGGCAGAGTTCCACTTGTAACCAACTGTTCGTCTGCCCGCCGCGACACCGACGAGGTGGTCTAGTGCTGGTACACGCGGGGATCAAGCGTGCCGATGAACGGCAGATCGCGGTAGCGCTCGGCATAGTCCAGGCCGTAGCCGACGACGAACTCGTTGGGGATGTCGAAACCGACGTAGGCGATGTCCACATCGGCGCGCACCGCGTCAGGCTTACGCAGCAGCGTGCACACACGCAGCGAGCGGGGATGGCGGGTGGCCAGGTTGCGCAGCAGCCAGGACAGGGTAAGCCCGGAGTCGACGATGTCCTCGACGATCAGCACGTCGCGGTCGTGGATGTCGCGGTCGAGGTCTTTGAGAATGCGGACCACACCTGAGGACGAGGTCGACGAGCCGTAGGAGCTGACCGCCATGAACTCCAGCTGGGTAGGCACCGGAAGAGCCCGGGCCAGGTCGGTGACGAACATCACCGCCCCCTTCAGGACGGTTACCAGGAGCAGGTCCTGGCCGCCTAGCACGTCGCCGTAGTCCCGACCGACCAGCGCCGCCAGTTCAGCGGTGCGAGCCTGAATCTGCTCTTCGGACAACAAGACCGATTCGATATCCCCTGGGTACAGCTCGTGCGCCGACACGAGCACACTGTGCCACGACCAGGGCCCAACAACCAATCACACGGGCTGGGAGTACATCACCAGCCTGCCGTCACGGCGGCCGGCGAACAGCCGTTGGCGCCGCAGGTCCGAGCCGATCGCCACCCCACCCTGCCCCCGCCAGGCGGTCACCAGGGCGTCGACCGCACGGATCTGTTTGTCGGTCAGGTTCGCCGCCCCGCCCCGCAACAGCCAGCGCCGGATCACCCGCCTGCGCAGCGCTGCGGGCAGAGTGGTCAGCGCGGCCACCGCCACCGCATCGCCGGCGTCATCAGCAACGGCGTCGTCGAACGCCCGGTCAGCCAGCAGGTCCAGGGTGTCGGTGTCCTCGCGCAGCGCGATGGCGGTCCGGGCCAGGGCTTCGGCGACACCACCGCCAAGAACCTCCTCGAGCAGCGGCAACACCTCGGTGCGCAGCCGAACCCGGGTGAACCGCGCGTCACGGTTGTGCGGGTCGTCCCACGGCGCGAGACCGAGCTCGCCACAGGCGCCGTGGGTGACGGCGCGGCGCACCCCCAGCAGCGGACGGCACCACGGCGGGTCGTAGGCCCGCATACCCGCGATGGATCGCGCGCCCGACCCGCGGCCGAGACCGAGCAGCACGGTCTCGGCCTGGTCGTCCAGCGTGTGACCGAGCAGCACGGGAGCGCCCGCGCGGGCGGCGTCCAGGGCGGCATAGCGAGCGTTGCGGGCGGCGGCCTCGGGACCGCCGTCCGTGCCGACCTGCACCCGAAGCACCCGGGCCTCGACGCAGCCGACCTCGCCGGCCTGCCGGCGGGCGGTCTCGGCGACGTCGGCCGAGCCCGGCTGCAGGCCGTGGTCGACGATCAGGGCGGTGGTCGGCAGCGTGGCGGCGGCCGCGGCCGTCAGCGCCAGCGAATCGGGACCCCCGGACAGCGCCACACACCACGACGTGGCAGCGGGCAGCCAGTCGGTCGCGAAGCCGGCCACGGTGGCCCGCAGCGTGGCTACAGCACCCGGTCGATCCACCGCTGCGGCTCTTCGACCTCGTCGGGCAACGGCAGGGTCGCCGGGCTCGTCCACACCGTGTTGAACCGGTCCATCCCGACGCGGTCGACCACGTGGTCGACGAATGCCTTGCCGCGGGTGTACTGGCTGAGCTTGGCGTCCACACCAAGCAGCGCGCGCACCAGCCGTTGCAGCGGCGGCTGCTTGCGCTGGCGCCGCCGGTCGAAGCGGTGCCGGATGGTCTGCACCGACGGCACGACGGCGGGGCCGACGGCGTCCATCACGTGATCGGCGTGGCCCTCCAACAGCGTGCCCAAGACCAGCAGCTGGTCCAGCGCGGCGCGCTGCGGCTCGGACTGCACCGCGCGCATGAGGCCAAGGATGCCCGCCTCGTTGGGGCCCTGATCGCCGCGACGGCGCGCCTTGACGAAGTCGGCCAGCCGGGACACCACCTGCGTCACATCGTCGCCGGCATCGGCGGTCAGCACGCCCAATGCCCGCGACATATGTTGTGCCAGCCAAGGATTGGCGGTGAACTGGACTCGATGGGTGACCTCGTGCAGACACACCCACAGCCGGAAGTCGGTCGGCGCGACCCGCAGCTGGCGTTCCACGGCAATGACGTTCGGGTAGACCAGCAGCAGATGCCCGCCGTCGGCTACCTCGGCGCCGGCGAACGGGTCGTACTGGCCGAGGATGCCTGAGGAGATGAACGCCAGCACCGCGCCGGTTTGGGCGCCGGTGACCCGTCCGGTGATCGGGTTGCTCGGGGTGTGCGTGCCCCCGGTCATCACCCGCATGGAGTCCGAAGCAGCGCGGATCCACTCCTGCCGGTCGATGATGCGCGCGTCGGGGACCGGGGCGTCGACGGCCATCCGGGTCACCTCTCGCACCGGGCCTTCGGCGGCCCGGGCGGCGGCGGCCAGCTCGTCGATGGCTTGCCTGCGGGTGTATTCGGTGGCCGGCGGGCCGGACCGGACCAACCACGCGCCGACGTTGCCGGCGAACGCCCAGTCGACGGCTCGACCGACGGTCACCTGAGCGTCCCCGCTCACGCGCCACAACCACAGGTGCGCAGTGTGCCGGCCAGGGTGTCGAGGGCGACGCGGCCCATCGGACCGGCGTCGTTGGAGATGAACGCGAAGGTCAACACCCGGCCACTGTCGTCGGTGACGATCCCGGCCAGCGAGTTGATGGCGGTCAGCGACCCGGTCTTGGCGCGCAACCAGCCCGCCGACGAGGTCTGCGGGTCGCCGCCGAGGAACCGGTCCGACAGGGTGCCGCTGCCACCGGCAATGGGAAGCAGGTCCAGCAGTGGGCGCATCGCGGGCTGGTTGGGCCCTGCCGCCGCGCCGATGACCTCGTCGAGGGTCGTCGCGGTCAACCGGTCCAGGACCGACAGCCCGCTGGAGTCCACCAGCGTTGCGCCGGTCATGTCGACACCGGCACCGGACAGTTTGGTGGTCACCGCGTCGACGGCCCCGGCGAAGCTCAACGGACGACCGGTCGCCTTGGCCACTTCCCTGGCGATCGATTCGGCCATCACGTTGTCGGAGGCGTTCATCATCTGCCGCAGCCGTTCGATCAGCGGCGCGGACTGCACCGAGGCCAACTGCCGTCCGGACGGCGGCCCGGGGGCGAACACCACCCGCGCCGGGTCGACGCCCAGCGCCACCGCAAGGGCACGGCCGGCGTCGAGCGCGGGCGTGGTGGAGCGCGCCGAGTCAGCGGTGGTCGGCTGGATGCGGCCGGCGTCGAGCATCACCGACTGCAGCGGCGCGATGTCCCCGCCATCGATATCGGCCGGATCCCAGCCCGGCGCGAAATCGGGCCCGCTGAACAGGGAGTCGTCCACCTGGACGGCGGTCACCGTGATCCCGCTCTGGCGCACCTGGTCGGCGAGATCGCTGATGCGGGCCGCGCCGCGATACCAGGTGTCCTGGCCGGCCGGGGCGGCCGACAGGATGGGGTCGCCGCCGCCGACGAGGACCACGACACCGGGCTGGCGGGTCTGATCCGCGGCGACGACGGTGGTGGTGACCCGCTCGTCACGGTCCAGGGTCAGCAGCGCGGCGCCGGTGGTGAGCACCTTGTTGGTCGATGCCGGCAGCAGCGGCACGTCGGCGCGGTGCTCCCAGAGCTGTTCCCCGGTCGCGGCGTCGGTGACCCGGCCGGTGATGTTGCCGAGGTTGGGGTCGGCGACGGGCGCGGCCAGGGCCGCAGCCAGACCCGCCGCGGTTGGCACCTTGGCGGAGTCCGAGACGGGCACCACTGCCGGGTTGGCGGTCGCCGGCGGCTGGGCCGCGGGCAACTGCGCATTGCTGGTGTCACCGCCCCTCGCCAGGACGGCAGCCGCCGCCACGATGGCAGCAACCAGCGCGATCACCGCCACGGCGAGCACCACATGGGTGGAGCGCCGCCACCGTGTGGGCCGCATGAATCTCCTGACGTCTTTCCCCATTGTGCCGAACCACCCTCAACCGCAGGCTATCGCTGCCATTAGTGTTAGGCCCCGTCGCCGCCGGGCGACCGAGATCAGCGGGAAGGAGTCGCGCGGTGCAGTTCGACGTCACCATCGAAATCCCGAAGGGCCAGCGCAACAAGTACGAGGTCGACCACGAGACCGGCCGGGTCCGGCTGGACCGCTACCTGTACACCCCGATGGCCTACCCCGCCGACTACGGATTCATCGAGGACACCCTGGGCGAGGACGGCGATCCGCTGGATGCGCTGGTGCTGCTGCCGCAGTCGGTGTTCCCCGGAGTGATCGTGGAGGCCCGGCCGGTCGGCATGTTCAAGATGGTCGATGAGGCCGGCGGCGACGACAAGGTGTTGTGCGTGCCGGCGGGCGATCCGCGATGGGACCACATCACCGACATCGGCGACGTGTCCAGCTTCGAGCTCGAGTCGATCAAGCACTTCTTCGTGCACTACAAGGACCTCGAGCCGGGCAAGTACGTGAAGGCCGCCGACTTCGTCGGCCGCGCCGAAGCCGAGGCCGAGGTGGAGCGCTCGCGGGAGCGGTTCGCTACTGGTGAGCACTGAGGGCTTGCCCTTCCAGTGACGCGGCTCACCCCGGGTAGAGCAGGATTTTCCTGCCCGTAACAATCAGTAACGCGGTTGTGGTCTGGCTTTCCGATGATGGCGGTGTGTTGTTGCACCAAGGCATCGGTCTCGAGGCCTTCAACGAACTGCCGGACCGCAAGGCCGTGCACGCGCTCTACGAGTGCTGCAACAGTGTCACGCTGGCCCGCGACCTGGCCCGCGGTCGCCCCTACGCCGACCACAGCGGGCTGTTCCGCCGGGCCGATGCGCTGCTGTTCTCACTGTCGGAAACCTCGATCGACGACATTCTGCAGGCCTACCCGCATGTCGGGCGCCGGCCGCGCAGCACCAAATCCCAGGCCGAGCAGTGCTCGGTGTGGGACGAGTCGCCCGAGGTGATGGCCGAACTCAACGCGGTGGTCACCGAGTACACCGAGCTGTTCGGCTTCGACTTCGTCATGCATGTCGGAAGCCTGGCCCCCGACACCTGCGCCAAGACGGTGATCGCGGCGGTGCGCGACCGGATGCATCACGACCCGGAGACCGAACGCAAGGTCGTTCGCAACGAACTGGCCCGGATCAACCGCAGCCGCCTCGAACGCATGCTCGGGCCAGAGGGCGGCTACGACAACTGGGGCTGAGCCAGGCCCAGCCGAAACGCGCGCGGCCACTTAGGCTCGTGATGTGATCGGCGGCGCGCAGAATCCCTCACAGACCCAGCCCCATTTCCTCTCGCTGCCCGATCTGGCGGCCCGACCGGCCGGCGGCGCCGTGGTGTGGGCCAACGACGACTTGTTCGCCGAACGGGAGAACCTGATCCAGCCCCGGCCGGCGGAATTCCGTCCGGCCACCTTCGGCCACAAGGGTCAGATCTACGACGGCTGGGAGACCCGGCGCCGGCGCGGTGTCGGGCCCGACGACTGCGACAGCGCGATCGTGCGGCTGGCGGTGCCCGGCATCGTCGGCGGCGTTGTGGTCGACACCGCCTGGTTCACCGGCAACTATCCGCCACAGATCTCGGTCGAGGCAGCCTACGTCGAGGGATATCCGAGCGCCGACGACCTGGCCCGCACCACCGAGTGGACCACCATCGTCGAGCGCAGCGACATCAACGGGGATACCCGAAACCCGTTCAAGGTCAGCTCTTCTCGCCGCTGGACGCATGTGCGGCTGTCGATCTACCCGGACGGCGGCGTCGCCCGGCTGCGGGTTCACGGCGAAGGTCTGCTCAACCCGCGCTTCGCTACCGGGATGCCGCTGGACCTGGCGGCACTCGAGAACGGCGCCCGGGTGAGCGCCTGCTCCAACATGTTCTACAGCTCGCCGAACAACCTGTTACTGCCCGGCACGGCCAAGACCATGGGAGAGGGCTGGGAGACGTCGCGTCGCCGCGACAACGGCAACGACTGGGTGCAGGTCCAGCTTGCCGGCCACGGCGTCCTGACCGCCGCCGAGCTGGATACGTCCTACTTCATCGGCAACGCCCCCGGCGCGGCCCGGCTGATGGGCCGTGACGCATCCGGTGACTGGTTCGAGCTGCTGCCCACCACCGCGCTGCAACCCGACACCCGGCATCGGTTCCTGCTCTCCGAGCAGCGTCCGGTCACCGAGGCCCGGCTGGACATCTATCCCGACGGCGGCATGGCACGACTGCGGCTGTTCGGCCGACTGACCGACGACGGACTGCGCACAGTCAAGGAAAGGTGGGCGGCCAGCGCCTAGCGTCGGCGATGTGACATGAGCTGTCCCACAGACATGGTCGGCTACGGCCGCACGCCGCCGCACTCGAGGTGGCCCGACGACGCAGCGATCGCGGTGCAGTTCGTCCTGAACTATGAAGAGGGCGCAGAACACTGGCGCACGGTTCATCCCGCCGGAGGCGCTCCCCACGCATAGCCTTTGACCGGTGGTGGTGCGTACTCCCCCCGCTTCGACGTACGCAAACCCATGGTCACCAGCGACTGCACCGTCAGCGTCGCGGCACTCACCCCGTCCACCACCGGCACACCCAACTCGGCCGAGATCTCCCCGCACATGTCGGCCATCCCCGCACAACCCAGCACCACGGCGTCTGACCGGTCGGCCTCGATCGCCTCGCGGCATGCCTCGGTGATGACCTTGCGCGCGTTCGGATCGGTCTCAAGGTCCAGTACCGGGATCTCGCACGCATGGATTCCGCGGCAGAACCGCTGCATCCCATAGCGTTCCGCGAGATGCGCCGATTGCCCGATGGTCCGGGCCAACGTGGTGACGATGCTGAAGCCGGTACCCAGATGGCTGGCGGCCTGCATCGCCGCCTCGGCGATACCGATAACCGGTCCGGCCGCGAGCTCACGAGCGGCGTCGAGGCCAGGATCGCCGAAACAGGCGATCACATAGCCGTCGACACCTTCTCGCTCGCCTCGCTGAACTGCCCGCAACACACCGGGCACCGAAAGCGCCTCGTCGTAGTGGCTTTCGATCGACTCCGGCCCGATCTGCGAGGTGACACCAGTGACGACCACGCCCGGCCCGGCCACCGCGGCAGCGCATTTCGCGATCGTGTCGGTCATGGCCTCGGTGGTGTTGGGATTGATCACCCAGATCCGGATCACGGAAGCGGCGCGACGGCCAGCTTGGTGCGCGTCGCGAGCACGTAGTAGATCGCCAGGCCCAACCCGCAGCCGATGAACCAGCTGTACTGCGCGGCGGTGTGCATACCGGGCAGACTGCCTGCCAGCACGGGGATCACCGCGACCACCGCCGCGACGGCGGTGGCGATGACGGCCGCCGGGTTATAACCCTTCTTGTACCAGTAGGTTCCGTCCTCGGCCAAGGTGAACAGGTCGTCGACGATCACCTTCTGCTTGTGGATCAGGTAGTAGTGGCCGATGAGCACGCCGAAGAGGGGGCCGATGAACGCACCGAGGATCTCCAGCGTGTAGTGGATGACCTCCGGATTGTTGTAGAGGTTCCACGGCGTGATCAGCACCGAACCGACCGCGGCGATCATGCCGCCCGCACGCCAGCTGATCCGCTGCGGGCTGACGTTGGAGAAGTCGAACGCCGGTGAGATGAAGTTCGCGACGATGTTGATGCCGATCGTGGCGATGGTGAATGTCAACGCGCCCAAGACGATCGCGAATGTCGAGTCGATTTTCGCCACCGTCGCCACCGGATCGGTGATCAGCTCGCCGAAGACCGGAACCGTGAGCGATGCGGTGACGACGACCAGGATCGAGAACACCAGGAAGTTGACCGGCAGGCCGAGGAAGTTGCCTCGCTTGACCGCCTCGAACGATTTGCCGTAGCGGGCGAAGTCGCCGAAGTTCAGCATCGGTCCGGAGAAGTAGGAGACCACCAGCGCGATCGCGCCGAGCATCACCGGAATCGAGTCGAAGCCGGTGTATTTCACGTCGCCGAGGTTGAGATCGATTGCACCCCAACCTGCCTTGTAGATGAGGTAGCCGCACAGCAGGAACATCACCACGTAGACCGCGGGACCGCAGAAGTCGATGAATTTGCGGATCGACTCCATGCCGCGCCAGAACACGCAGGCCTGCAACACCCACAGCAGCAGGAAGCTACCCCAACCGAGCATGGGTAGTCCTGCGAAGCCGTACTGGTTGACGTCGGCGTACGGCGCGAGCCCGGGGAACAGCTTGAGCAGCACGACATCCAGCGCCGCGGATGCCAGGTAGGTCTGAATCCCGTACCACGCCACCGCGATCAGACCGCGGATGATGGCGGGGATGTTCGCGCCCAGCACGCCGAAGACGCTGCGGCAGATCACCGGATAGGGCACCCCGGTGGCCTGGCTGGGCTTGGCAACCAGATTGCAGAAGAAGTTGACGATCACGATGCCGATCAGCAGCGCGACGAGCACCTGCCAGCTGGCGAGGCCTAGCGCGAAGAGGCTGCCCGCCGTGACGTAGCCGCCGACGCTGTGCACGTCGGACATCCAGAACGCGAAGATGTTGTACGAGCTCCAGTGCTGATTGCGCAGCGGAGCCAGGTCTTCATTGGTCAGGCGCGGGTCGTAACCCGGCTTGATCAGTCCGCCGCCGACGGGGTGGCCGGCGGCCTCGACGATGTCTCCCGCGCCGACCACGGCGCCAGGGGGCAGTTCTTTCGCACTCTGGGATATGTCGGTCTCGGTCATGGCCGGACGCTATCGACGGCGCGTTTCCCCGATATTTCCGGTGAAATACCCGGCTATTGCCGCGAAGATATATCCGCGGTGGCCAACAGGCCGGTATCCGTCGGTAGGGTGGCGATGACCGAGTTGAGCCGCCCGGCATGTTGTTCGGCGATCGTGAGGAGTTGCTCGACATCGCCAGCGAGGAACGCCTCGACCATCTGGCGATGGTCGGCGTGCAGCTCCGCACGATTCGACGGCGCGACGTGGACCATCGATTGCACGGGTTCGGTTACGTTCCAGGCTGATTCGAGCATGTGTAGCAGACGGAACATCCGCGACGGGCGGGTGAGCGCGAGGTGGAAGTGTCTGCTCTGGCGGTGATAGGTGAGCGGATCGTCGTCATCGATCGCCTGCTGCAACAGGTCATTGGCCGCCACGATGGCTGCCCGATCGGCGTCGGTGGCGTTGGCGGCCGCGCCGGTTAGTGACGCCGCTTCCAAAGTCTCACGCACGATATACATTTCGCGCAATTCGCGCAGAGTCAGTTGAGCGACGGTGTATCCCGAGTTGGACCGATGCGCGACCAGCCCCTCCCCGATCAGGGTCTTCAGCGATTCACGGACCGGGATCTGGCTGACGCCGAACAGGTCCGCCACCTCGGCCAACGGAATAGGGGTGCCGGGCGGGGCAGCGCCGTCGAGGATCGCCCGGCGCAGTTCGTCGAGGATCGCCTGCTGCGGGCTGCCGGGGCGGTCCACCACCAGCCTGTCGACCAACACCGAACGTCGCCGGAGCATCCGGTCACACTATGCCCAGTTTGTTTCGGCCGTATTGCTCAGCCGGCGGCCCACTGCTTGGCGGCTTCGAGCCCGTCGAGGCCGAACACCTGCACTTCACCGGGCATCAGCCAGCCCACCAAGTGAATTGTGTGGACGACCCACTCCTTGTCACTGACCACCGCGACGCGTTTGAAGGCGGCGTGATGGGTGAAGACGGTGCCCAGGCCGAGTTTGAGATCTTCGACCAGACCGCCGGGACCGAATCCCTCGTAATCGGAGTCGATGACCTCGACGATTCTGATGTCGGCACCGGACTTCAACAGATTGTCCATCGCGGGCTTGAATTCCTTGAGGTCTTCGCCACTGACGCGACCTGATACCTGGATGCCGGTCACACCCTCGGGCATATCGGAAAGTACTTCTATCATGGAGCCGCCTCCTTCGCCGAGCTGCTTGCTCCAGCGTAGGGGCGAGTCCGCTCAGGCGGCCCGGATCCGTAATCTGTCCTGGATACGGCTCAGCGCCGCATGCGCCCGCGGTCCCAGATCGTCGTCGGGGCCCACCGGGATGAGCGTGACTCCGTCGGCGACTCCGGCGACGTACAGGTCGGCGACCAGACCGGCGAGACCGTCGACGGTGCCGGCGTAACTCACCGTGGCGTCGGCGTCATGATCGGAGATAGCCGCCAGCGCGGTGCGCGCATCGTCGGCAACCGAGACGGCCAGGTCGAGAATGACCGGAACGTCGGCCGGCAGCCTGCGGCGACGGCGGCGGGCCTCCTGCAAATCCGGGGCACTGAGCCGCACCACCGGGTTGCCGCCGGCGGTCAGCTCGGTCCAGGTTCCGCCGGTCTCGGCCACGAAGACGCGCAGCACCCGCTCTTTCGGTGCACCTATTTGCGGCATGCCCGCCACGCTAGGAGACGCCCGGTGACCCCGGCAATGGTTGCGCTCAGCAGGAGGCGAACCGTTTGCAGGTCAGCGCCGGTCGATCACCCGGGTCTTGATCAGGCTGGCCACCATCGTCAGGAACAGCGTCAGCACGATGACGGCCAGGCTGAGCAGCGTCGGGATCTCCGGGACGTTGACGTGTTGACCACCGTTGATGAACGGCAACTCGTTCTCGTGCAGCGCGTGCAGGACCAGCTTGACGCCGATGAACAGCAGGATGAACGCCAGCCCTTGAGACAGGTAGACCAGCCGGTTGAGCAGATCGCCGAGCAGGAAGTACAGCTGGCGAAGTCCCATCAGGGCGAACAGGTTTGCGGTGAACACGATGTAGGGCTCACGGGTCAGCCCGTAGATGGCCGGGATGGAATCCAGCGCGAAAAGCAGGTCGGTGGTGCCCAGGGCGACGATGACCAGGAACATCGGCGTCATCAGCCGCGCGCCGCCCTCTTTGAGGTAGAGCTTGAGGCCGTCCCATTTGTCGGTGGTCTTGAAGTGCTTCCTGGCCAGCCGCACCACGGGGTTCTCAGCGTCGTCGTCGTGGTCGGTGTCGCGGGCCAGCCGGATGGCGGTGTACACCAGGAACGCGCCGAAGATGTAGAAGATCCACGAGAACTGCTGGATCGCAACGGCTCCCAGCGCGATGAAGATGCCGCGAAAGATCAGCGCCAGCACGATGCCGACCAGCAGTGCCTCCTGCTGGTAGACCTTGGGCACCTTGAAGCTGGCCATGATGATGATGAAGATGAACAGGTTGTCCACCGACAGGCTGTACTCGGTGAGCCAGCCGGCGTAGAACTCCAGCCCGAGCTGGCTGCCGTGGAAGTTCCACACCCAGATACCGAAGGCGATCGCCAGGCCCACGTATAGCGACAGATACAGGCCGCACTCGCGCATGGTCGGTTCGTGGGGGCGCCGGGCGATGACGATGACGTCGAAGAGCAGGACGGCCGCCGTCACTCCGATGGTGATGAACCACTCAAGCGGGGATACGTTCAACAGATGACCTCCGGGCGCCAAGAAACGTCCGAGGTCTCTTCCACCGCTCATGCATGACGCGGCCCGCGGCACCGGACGGCCGATGACGACCGACGTGGTGACGACACCGCGGCGAAGGAATACTCCCCTCTGACAGCAGTCTGTCAGGTCCGTGCACCGTCCGCCAAACTAAAGCGCAACGATCACTCGGTCGCCTCGTCGCGTCCGGCACCCCCATGCGAACTACGCCGCCTAGTATCCACAGTCGTGGCGACGCCGGAAATTCCCGCTCAGTACCTGCTCTCAGAACAGGCGCCGCCGCCGCGCACCCTCATCGACATCCTGTATGAGACCGCCAACCGCTATCCCGACGCCGCCGCGCTCGACGACGGCACGGTGCAGCTGACCTATGCCGAGCTAATCGCCGACATCGAGGAGAGCGTCGACTGGCTGGCGGCACGCGGGATCGGGCGCGGCGACCGCATCGGGATCAGGATGCCGTCGGGGACCTACGCCCTATACGTCGCGATCCTGTCGACGCTGGCCGCCGGCGCGGCCTACGTCCCCGTCGACGCCGACGACCCCGACGAGCGGGCCGAGCTGGTGTTCGGTGAAGCCCAGGTGGTCGGAATCATCACCGAAGCGGGCCTGGTCCGTGGCCCCGGCTCGTCTCGCGGCTGGCGCGCCACCGCGCCGTTGGGTCGCGACGACGCGTGGATCATCTTCACCTCCGGATCGACCGGCACCCCCAAAGGCGTGGCGGTCACCCACCGCAACGCCGCGGCATTCGTCGATGCCGAAGCGCGAATGTTCCTGCGGGACAATCCGATCGGACCGGGCGATCGGGTGCTGGCCGGGCTGTCGGTGGCCTTCGACGCCTCCTGCGAGGAGATGTGGCTGGCGTGGCGGTACGGCGCCTGCCTGGTGCCGGCCCCCCGCGCGCTGGTGCGCAGCGGTATGGATCTGGGCCCGTGGCTGGTATCGCGCGACATCACCGTGGTGTCCACCGTGCCGACGCTGGCGTCGCTGTGGCCCGCAGAGGCGCTCGAGGCGGTGCGGCTGCTGATCTTCGGCGGCGAGGCCTGCCCGCCCGAACTGGCCGAGCGCCTGGCCGTCGAGGGCCGCGAGGTGTGGAACACCTACGGGCCCACCGAGGCGACGGTGGTGTCCAGCGCGGCCCGGCTCGGAGGGCATCCCGGCGGGCAGGAGCGCAGCGACTCGGGGTCAGGGCCGATTCCGGTCAGCATCGGCCGGCCACTGCCGGGCTGGGACCTGGCGGTCGTCGACAAGGACGGCGCACCCGTGGGCCTGGGCGCGGTCGGCGAATTGGTCATCGGCGGTGTCGGCCTGGCCCGCTACCTGGACCCGGAGAAGGACGCCGAGAAGTACGCGCCGATGCCGTCGCTGGGCTGGAGCCGCGCCTACCGCAGCGGTGACCTGGTGCGACTGGAGACCGACGGGCTCTACTTCCAGGGCCGCGCCGACGACCAGGTCAAAGTCGGCGGCCGGCGCATCGAACTCGGCGAAGTCGACTCGGCGCTGGTACACCTACCCGGCGTCAGCGGCGGGGCCGCCGCGGTCCGGCGCACCGCCAGCGGCACCCCGATGCTGGTCGGCTATATCGCGAGCGCGAACCCTGATTTCGACCTCGCGGCCGCCCGCGCGCACCTCACCGCGGCCCTGCCCGCGGCGTTGGTGCCACGCCTGGTGCTGGTCGACGAGCTGCCCACCCGCACCTCGGGCAAGGTCGACCGCGACGCACTGCCCTGGCCACCGCCGGGCTTCCAGGAGTCCGAACCCGACTTCGGCGGCACGATGGGCTGGCTGGCCGGACTGTGGCGCGACGTCCTCGGCGCCGTGGTCGAGGGCCCGGAAGCCGACTTCTTCGCCCTCGGCGGCGGCTCGCTGTCGGCCGCACAGCTGGTGGCCGCCCTGCGCGGACGCTATCCCCAGCTGACCGTCGCCCAGCTTTACGACCACCCCCGGCTGGGATCGCTGACCGAGTTCCTCGACGATCTGGCCCCGGCGGTGGCCGTCACCCCGCGGACGGTCAAACCCACTCCCGTCTCCACCCAGGCCGCGCAGGTCCTGCTGTCGGTGCCGCTGGCCACGCTGACCGGCCTGCAGTGGGTGACCTGGTTGGCGTTGCTCAACAACGTCGCCGCCGCCGTGCACCCGTTGCCCTGGTTCGTCCCCGTCAACTGGTGGCTGCTGGCGCTGGCCTTCATCGTGTTCATCACCCCGATCGGGCGGATGGGCATCGCGGTGCTCGGAGCCCGGACGCTGCTGTCCGGATTGCAGCCGGGCAGCTACCGCCGCGGCGGCTCGGAACATCTGCGGGTCTGGCTCGCCGAGCGGCTGGCCGACGCCAGCGGCGCGGAGAACATGGCCGGCGCGCCCTGGCTGGTGTACTACGCACGCGCCCTGGGTAACAGGATCGGCAAGGGCGTGGACCTGCACTCGGCGCCTCCGGTGACCGGCATGCTGCAGCTCGGCCACCGGGTATCCATCGAACCGGAGGTCGACCTGACCGGGCACTGGATCGACGGCGATCTCTTCCACGTGGGGCCGATCACGGTCGGCAACGACGCCACCGTCGGTGCGCGCACAACGCTGTTTCCCGGTGCCGTCATCGGCAAGAACGCCGATGTGGCCCCCGGCTCGGGAGTCGTCGGCAAGGTGAAGAACGGGCAGTACTGGAAGGGCTCGCCGGCGGTGAAATCCGGCAAGGCCCACCACCCGTGGCCCGAATACCGGCCGCCGCGCGCCGCCCACTGGGTGGCCATCTACGGCATCACGTCGGTGCTGCTCGGCGCGGTGCCGCTGGCGGCGCTCGGCCTCGGCCTGGCGGTGCTGGTCTGGCCCGCGCGGCACAGCGCCACGCTGTCGTCGGCGATCGGCGCCGCCGCACCGTGGATCCCGGCGGCCGCGCTGGCGGCCTTCGCGGTCTACGCCGTGCTGACCGTCATCATGGTGCGCGTTCTCGCGATCGGCCTGCGGGAGGGCTACCACCCGGTGCGCAGCCGGATCGGGTGGCAGCTGTGGGCCACCGAACGACTGATGGACGCCGCGCGCGACTACCTGTTCCCGATCTACGCCAGCCTGCTCACACCATGGTGGTTGCGGTTGCTCGGCGCCAAGATCGGCCGCGACACCGAGATCTCGACCGCGCTGCTGACCCCGAAGTTCACCGTCGTCGAGGACGGCGCGTTCCTGGCCGACGACACCATGGTCGCCTCCTACGAGCTGGGCGGCGGCTGGATCCACGTGGCCAAGGCCACCGTCGGAAAGCGGGCGTTCCTCGGCAATTCCGGCATCACCCAGCCGGGCCGGCGCGTTCCCGACGACGGTCTGGTCGCGGTGCTCTCCGCCGCCCCGTACAAGTCCAAGGCAGGTTCGTCCTGGCTGGGCAGCCCGCCGATCCGGTTGCGCCGCCACGCCGACGAGGCCGACGCGGCGCTGACCTACAGCCCGCCGATGCGGCTGAAGGTGATGCGCGCCGCCGTCGAGACCTGCCGGTTGTTCCCGGTGATCGTCACGTTCGCGATCGGCGCCGCGGTGCTGGCCGTACTGCAGATACTGGCCGCCGAGTTCGGCTTCGGCGGGGCGGCGCTTTGCGGCGGGCTGCTGCTGCTGGCGGCCGGCGCGGTGGCCGGCGGTATCGCGGTGGCCGCGAAATGGCTTGTGGTGGGCCGAATCCGGGTCAGCGAGCATCCCTTGTGGTCGTCGTTCGTGTGGCGCAATGAGGTCTCGGACACGTTCGTCGAGACGGTGGCCGCGCCCTGGTTCGCCCGCGCCGCCAGCGGCACCCCGGTAATGAACCTGTGGCTGCGCGGGCTCGGGGCCAAGATCGGCCGCGGCGTGTGGTGCGAAACGTACTGGCTGCCCGAGGCCGACCTGGTGACCTTGCAGCGCGCCAGCACCGTCAACCGAGGCTGCGTGGTGCAGACCCACCTGTTCCACGACCGGATCATGCGGATGGACACCGTCGTGATCGAGGAGGGCGCCACCCTGGGGCCGCACTGCGTGGCGCTGCCTGCCGCCAAGCTTGGCGCGGGCGCCACCGTCGGGCCGGCGTCACTGGTGATGCGCGGCGACGAAGTGCCGCCGTCCAGCCGCTGGCAGGGTAATCCCATTGCGCCGTGGGTACTTTCCCGGAAGAAGGCCCGCAACGACAACCCTGGGCCCAAAGCCGAGGGCAGCGCTGCGTGAAACGTCCCGCACAGAAGGCCGCCAAGAAAGGCGAGCCGCCGGTCATCGATCCGTATCTGCCGCGCAACGGCAACTTCGGATACCGGGTGTCGCGCTACGAACTGGACCTGGAATACAAGGTCGCGATCAACCGGCTGGCCGGAACGGCCACCATCACCGCCGTGACTCTGGCGTCACTGCGGTCCTTCACCTTGGACCTGTCCGACGCGCTGTCGGTGACCAAGGTGACGGTCAACGGCCGCCGCCCCTCCCACTTCGGCAGCTCGGCCGGCAAGCTGCACATCACCCTGCCCGCGTCGCTGCCGGCCGGGGCGGCGATGTCGATCACCGTGCGCTACGGCGGTTCCCCGCGGCCGATCCGAAGCCTATGGGGCGAAGTGGGTTTCGAAGAGCTGTCCAACGGCGTACTGGTCGCCGGGCAGCCCAACGGGGCGGCGTCGTGGTTCCCCTGCGACGACCACCCCAGTTCAAAAGCCAGCTACCGCATCCAGATCAGCACCGACAGCCCGTATCGCGCCCTGGCCAACGGCGAGCTGGTGTCGCGGCGGGTGCGCGCCGCGCACACGGTGTGGACCTACGAACAACCAGAACCCACCTCGACCTACCTGATCACCCTGCAGATCGGCATGTACGGCACCACGAAGCTGCCCAAGGCACCGGTGCCGATGCAGGCGGTGCTACCGGACCGGTTGCGGCGCGTCTTCGACCACGACTTCGGCCGTCAGCCACAGATGATGAAGTTGTTCGTCAAACTGTTCGGGCCCTACCCGCTGTCCAACGGATACACCGTCGTCGTCACCGACGACGACCTCGAAATTCCGCTTGAAGCACAAGGAATTTCGATATTCGGTGCCAACCACTGCGACGGTAAGCGTGGCTCGGAGCGGCTCATCGCCCACGAACTGGCCCACCAGTGGTTCGGCAACAGCGTCACCGTGCGACGCTGGCGCGACATCTGGCTGCACGAGGGATTCGCCTGCTACGCCGAGTGGCTGTGGTCCGAGCAGGCCGGCGGGCGGACCGTCGAGCAGTGGGCGCTGCATTACCACACCAAGCTGGTCAACTCGCCACAGAACCTACTGCTGGCCGACCCCGGACCGCGGGACATGTTCGACGACCGGGTCTACAAGCGCGGTGCGCTCACGCTGCACGCCCTGCGGCACACCATCGGCGACGAGAAATTCTTTGCGCTGCTGCGAGATTGGACGGTTCGCTACCGGCACAGCTCCGTGGTGACCGACGACTTCACCGGCCTTGCCGCCAACTACGCCGACGTGCCACTGCGTCCGTTGTGGAATGCCTGGCTGTACTCGACCGAGGTGCCACCGCTGTGACCGACGCGGGGGCCCCCTTCGACGCGTTGAGCGCCACCGGCGCTCACCGGGTCGCCGGGGAGGGGGCTATGACCCGCGCCAGCGTGACCCGCGTGGGAGCGGCGACTGCGGTCTCGGCGGTGTGCGGCTACGCCGTGCTCTACCTGGCGGCCCGCGCGCTCGACCCGGCCGGCTTCTCGGTGTTCGGGGTGTTCTGGGGGGCGTTCGGGTTGGTCGGCGGCGCGGCCTATGGACTGCTGCAGGAGGCCACCCGGGAGGTGCGGTCCGCCGCCGGCCACAGCGAAACCCCCGAGGGGCCGCACACCCATCCGATCCGGATCGCGACGGCCGTGGGTGCGCTGGCGGCACTGGTCATGGCGGGCAGCTCGCCGCTGTGGGCCCCGCACGTGTTCACCGAGTCGCGAACGTTGTCGGTGATATTGCTCAGCGCGGGCCTGGCCGGGTTCTGTATCCACGCCACGCTGCTGGGCATGTTGGCCGGGACCGGACGCTGGGGTCAGTACGGGGCGCTCATGGTCACCGACGCCGTCATGCGGGTGCTGGTGGCCGCGGCGGCGTTCGCTGTCGGCTGGGGACTGAACGGCTTCCTGTGGGCCACGGTCGCCGGCGCGGTCGGCTTCCTGCTGGTGTTGACCGTGTCGCCGGGAGCGCGATCGGCAGCGGCATTGCGCACACCCGGCAGCGCCGGTGAGTTCCTGCGTGGGGCCGGGCACTCCATCGCCGCCGCCGGCGCCAGCGCGATCCTCGTCATGGGGTTCCCGGTGCTGCTGAAGGCGACGTCCGGGGAGCTCGGGGCGGCCGGCGGGGTGGTGATCCTCGCGGTGACGTTGACCCGGGCGCCGCTGCTCGTGCCGCTGACGGCCATGCAGGGCAATTTGATCGCCCACTTCGTCGACCATCGCGGCCACCGGCTCAAGGCGCTCATCGCCCCGGCCACCGTGGTCGTCGCGCTCGGAGCCGTCGGCATCCTGGCCGCGGGGCTGCTGGGGCCGTGGCTGATCCGGGTGGCGTTCAGCGACGACTACGCACCCAGCGGCACCCTGCTGGCCTGGCTGACCGCCGGCGCGGTGGCGATCGCCCTGCTGACGGTCACCGGGGCCGCCACGGTGGCCGCCGCACTGCATCGGGCCTACTCGATCGGCTGGGTCGGGGCCACCGTCGCCTCGGCGGCGCTGCTGACCCTGCCGCTGAATCTGACCGACCGGACCGTGCTGGCGCTTCTGTGCGGGCCGCTGGTCGGGATCGTCGTCCACCTGGCCGCATTGGCCCGCGCCGCGCGCTGAACCACCCGCGATCAGCGTGTACGTTGTGGGCATTGACACGCCCTACTCCGACGCCTGGATCATCGTGCCGGCGTACAACGAAGCGAAGGTCATCGGCGACGTCATCGCCGACCTGCGTCAGACCTTCGACCACGTGGTGTGCGTCGACGACGGAAGCCGCGACGACACCTCCGACATCGCGCTGGCCGCAGGCGCGCACGTGGTGCGCCATCCGGTGAACCTCGGCCAGGGAGCTGCCATCCAGACCGGCGTGGAGTACGCCCGCAGCCAGCCCGGCGCGGCGGTGTTCGTGACGTTCGACGCCGACGGCCAGCACCGGGTCAAGGACGTCCTCACCATGATCGACCGACTGTCCAAGGGTGACGTCGACATCGTCATCGGCACCCGCTTCGCCGGTTCGACCGTCAGTCACACCCCGCCGCTCAAGCGGCTGATCCTGCGCACCGCAGCCGCACTCAGCCCGAGCAGTCACCGACTCGGGCTGACCGACGCCCACAACGGGTTGCGGGTGTTCGACAAGACCGTGGCCGACCACCTCAACCTCACGATGAATGGCATGAGCCACGCCAGCGAGTTCGTCAAGCTGATCGACGAGAACGGTTGGCGGGTGGTCGAAGAGCCCGTCGAAATCCTCTACACCGAGTACTCGCTGTCCAAGGGCCAGCCGCTGCTGAACGGGGTGAACATCGTCTTCGACGGGTTCTTGCGAGGAAGGATGCGCCGGTGAACTGGATTCAGGTGCTGCTGATCGCGGCGGTGGTGGCACTGCTGGTGTACCTGCTGCGGTCGCGTAGCAACGCCAAAGCCAAGGCGTGGGTCAAGGTCGGCTATGTGCTGTTCGTGATCGCCGCGATCTACGCGATCCTGCGGCCGGACGACACCACCGTGCTGGCCAACTTGCTCGGTGTGCGCCGCGGCGCCGACCTGATCATCTACGCGCTGATCATCGCGTTCACGTTCACCACGATGAGCACCTACCTGCGATTCAAGGAGCTCGAACTCAAGTACGCCCGGCTGGCGCGGGCGGTCGCCCTCGAGGGTGCGCGGGTTCCGGAGCGCTGAGCTCGTTGCGCTGCGGTCAGGCTCCGGTAGGACTAGGCGGGCGCGCCGAACTGGAAGCCATCGAGGATGGCCTGCTTGTCGTTGATGTAAGTGGTGTTGCTCGGATCGGCGGTCTGGACGCTCACGGTCGCGGCATAGATCTTGCCGCCCTCTTCGGAGGCGACGATCAGCGTGGTGACCGCGGTTGCCGCAGCGGTTTCGGTGGCGGGCGAGTTGTAGGTGATGGTCAGGCTCGGATGTCCACACAGGCTTCCCGGGGTCTGAGATTCGGGTTCGGCGGTTACGCTGGCGCGCTCGCCGTCGATGGCGGCCTGCGGTGTAGCGACCTTCCCGGTGAGGTCCTCGAGGGTGACAACGGCGTTGGGCGCGAAGCCGTCGGCCACCAGATCCTTGCTGGCGATGGCGCCGCGGATGATGTCCGAGTTCATCTCGGTGCTCGATTCCCAGCCGGGCGGCTGCGGGATCGCCAGCGCCGGCTCTGCGGGTGAACGAGAGCCGAGCTTCAGCAACGGATAGGCGCTTTTCGCACATGCCCCGTCGGCGGCGGGGGCCGCCGACACAGAAGACGCCGCCGACGCGGACGACGCGGCTGACGTCGCCACTGAACTCGTCTCGGCGTTCTTCGTCGACGACGAGGAACACGACGTCCCCAGTGCGATGACCGCGAGCGGCACCACCAGTACCCCGATGTGTGAATAGGCTCCGGCCACGAGGGGCCCCCTTCTTGTTTCGACGGGCAGAATCGCGCCGCGACTGAGCCTCAGCCCGAAAAGCCCTCGGGACCGAGCGCGCCGCGTCCTACAGCAAGGCCGGCCGACCGTGTACCAGTGCGGCACGACATCGACCGCGATCCGGATAGCAACACGTCCCCGACCCCGCTACCCAGCGAACGAGGAACACCAACCAATCGATATTCCACCGGGCACACAGGAGATTAGTAGGTTTTCAGCAAATTATCGAGCGCTGACCTGACCAGCGCAGGGCACTCACCGCGGGCGATCACGAACCTCGCGGACCGGGACGGCCGAGCCGACCATCGCCCGGGTTGGGGCCGGGCCGTAGCATCGAGGCAATGGCAGTTCCGACCCGAGTGGCGCGCGTGCCACCGGTGGCGGTGGCTGCCGCGGCCCTCATCGCGATCCAACTGGCGGTGCGTGCGGTCCTGGCGTTCGGCGGCTACTTCTACTGGGACGACCTGATCCTGGTGGGCCGCGCCGGCACCCAGGGCCTGCTGTCCCCGTCATACCTGTTCGACGACCACGACGGGCATCTCATGCCCGGCGCCTTCCTGGTGGCCGGGGCGATCACCCGGCTGGCCCCGCTGGTGTGGACGTGGCCGGCGGTCAGCCTGGTGGTGCTGCAGCTGCTGGTGTCGCTGGCGCTGCTGCGGGTCCTGTACGTGATCCTGGGCTGGCGTCCGGTGCTACTGATCCCGTTGTGCTTCGCGCTGTTCACCCCGCTGGGCGTGCCCGGGTTCGCCTGGTGGGCGGCGGCGCTGAACTCGCTGCCGATGCTGGCCGCGCTGGCGTGGGTGTGTGCCGATGCAATCCTGCTGGTGCGCACCGGAAATCGACGATATGCGGTCACCGGGGTGCTGGCGTACCTGGCCGGGCTGGTGTTCTTCGAGAAGTCCGCGGTCATCCCGTTCGTCGCGTTCGCGGTGGCCGCGCTGCTGTGGCATGTGCGCGGCGGCACCGCGCCGCTGCGTTCGGTGTGGCTGGCCGGCGCGCGGCTGTGGGTGCCCGCGCTGGCACTGACGGCGGCGTGGATCGGCGTGTACCTCGTCGTGGTCGACCAGCAGCGGTGGAGCTCGGATCTTCAGATGACATGGGATCTGTTGCGCCGCTCGGTCACTCACGGGATCGTGCCCGGCCTGGCCGGCGGGCCGTGGCAGTGGCAGCGCTGGGCACCGGCGTCACCGTGGGGGGTGCCCCCGCTGTCGGTGATGATCCTGGGTTGGACGGTGCTGGCGGTCGCCGTCGCGGTGTCGGTGCTTCGCAAACACCGCATCGGGCTGGTGTGGCTGGTCGCGGTCGGTTACGCGGTGGCCTGCCAGATTCCGGTCTACCTGATGCGATCGTCGAGATTCACCGCCCTGGAACTGGCACAGACCCTGCGGTACTTCCCCGATCTGGTGATCGTGCTGGCGGTGCTGGCAGCGGTGGCGTTCTGCGCACCCAACCGGGCCGGTGCGCGCTGGCTGGACGCCTCGCGCGCCCGGTCGGTCGCGGTCGCCGGCCTGGCGGTGGCGTTCACCGCCAGCAGCCTGTATTCGACCGCCACCTTCCTGACCAGCTGGAAGGACAACCCGGCCCAGCCCTATCTGCAGAACGCGCTGCGCGGCCTGGCGCAGGCACGCGCGGCCTCGGCCGCCCCGCTGCTGGATCAGGAGGTCGACCCGCTGGTGTTGCAGCGCGTCGCCTACCCGGAGAACCTGGCCAGCCACATGTTCGCGCTGATCCGCGATCGTCCCGAATTCGACAAGTACACAACACAATTGAGAATGCTCGACACCAGTGGACGCCTGGTCGATGCCAACGTCACGTGGGTGCGCACCGTGGTGGTTGGCCCGGTGCCCGGGTGCGGCTACTTCGTGCAACCCGACGCCGACGTACGGATGCCGCTGGACGGGCCGCTGCTGCCCGCGGAGTGGACCGCCGAGATCAACTACCTGGCCAACAGCGACGGCTCGGTGCTGATGTCGCTGAACGAGGGGCCCGAGACCAGGGTGGCGGTCCATCCCGGGCTAAATCGGGTCTTCGTGCGGCTGTCCGGAGCCGGCGACGCGATCACGGTGCGGGCCAGGACCGCGGCACTGTCGTTGTGCCTGGCCTCAGGGCCGGTGGGGTATCTAGCGCCGCGGCAGTAAGCCCGCCGCGAGCGAGGACCCAGCCTGCCTCTTGCGACCTGAGCGGCCAACCATCCTCGAGCCACACACCGGGTTCAGATCCGGCCCGGAGGGTGCTCGCCTCCGCCTGGGCCGTGGCGCGCCCCTGCCGCGACACCCCGATACGCGCCTCCGAAATGCGACTTCACGAATACCGCATTCAAAAACAGACCATATGACTGTATTGTGGCCGATCTGGGGTCGGCAAAACCAGGAGGTGGAACGTAACCGTGCGCACGTCAGCAATCGACCTGGCCGGCTCACTCGGTTGTTCAGCTGCAGGGAACGAGCCTTGAGCAGCTTTCAATTCGCCTGCTCGACAACCGGCCTAGACGTCAGTGCCAGTGACGGATCTGCCTCGTGACGATGACCGGCACCACCACGATCCTGCTCATCCTCGGCGCCGCCGTGGTGGCCGCCAACGGATACGCGGTGATCGTCTTTGTCCAGGCGTGGCGGCGTGAAAACAAGCGCGTCGACGGGGCACCGTCAACACTTTCGACGAGCTGGTCCCGCCGGACGGCGAGCCCGGATGATCATCGGTATCGGTCGGCACGGTCGGTGCCGCCCGACTCACCACACATGGAGCCGCCTAGGGGAGTCGAACCCCTGACCTATTCATTACGAGTGAATCGCTCTACCGACTGAGCTAAGGCGGCGTGGCCGACGATGGGCGCTTGCGCGAAGAGCCATCCCGCCGGACCGAGCAGTGAGTCTACAGGTCCGATCGCAGTGCTTGACCCACGGTGGCCACCATCGCGTCGACGGCGAACTTGGGCTTGACGTTCATCGCCAGGGCCTCGCGGCACTCCAGCACCGCCTCGATACAGCGCAACAACCGCTCCGCGGGGGCGTGCGCGGCCAACGCCGCAACCTTGTCGGCCATGTCGGGGTGGTTCGGGGCCACCGTTCCCGCGCCATAGGCGACCAGCAGTGCGTCCCGGAAGTAGGTCGCCAGGTCGATCAGTGCACGGTCCAGGGCATCCCGCGAGGCTCTGGTCTGTCGGGACTTCTGCCGCCGCTCGAGGTCCTTGATCGCCCCGGTGGCACCGCGCAGCGCACCCGCGGTGCCCTTGCCGGTGCCGCCGGCACCCAGCGCGGTGCGCAACTCGTCGGCCTCGGCCTCGTCCCGGCCGACGTTGAGCGCCTTCGCCTCGGACTCCGCCGTGGCCACCAGCTCCTCTGCCGCCGCGTACGCCCGCGCCGGGGTGGCCGCGTCGCGGGCCAGGCCCAACGCCCGCGAACGACGCTCCCTGGCGTCAGGATCGGTGGCCAGCCGCCGCGCCCGTCCGACGTGGCCGCCGCTGACCGAAGCCGCCCACTGCGCCTCCTCGACGCTGAGCCCGTCGTTGTCGACCAGCACCTGCGCGATCGCCGCCGTCGGCGGGGTCACCAGGGCCACGTGCCGGCACCGCGACCGCAGGGTGATCGCGATGTCCTCGGGGTCCACCGATGGGGCGCACAGCAGGAACACCGTCGACGCGGGTGGCTCCTCCACCACTTTGAGCAGCGCGTTCGCCGCGCCCTCGGTGAGCCGGTCGGCATCTTCGATGACGACGATCTGCCAGCGACCGGTACTGGGCCGCCGCGAAGCGATCTGCACGATGGCGCGCATCTCGTCGACCCCGATCGACAACCCCTCCGGGATGATCCGCCGGACGTCGCCGTGGGTGCCGGCCATCGTGGTCGTGCAGGCCCGGCACTCCCCGCACCCCGGAATGCCCTCCGACGTGCACTGTAGGGCCGCCGCAAAGCACAACGCAGCCACCGAGCGCCCCGACCCGGGCGGCCCGGTGATCAGCCACGCATGGGTCATGGTCCCGGTCGCAACCACATCGTGAGCGGAATCACCCCGGGCGGCGCGCGCAGCACCGACCAATTCCGCTTCCACGGCGCTTTGGCCCACCAGCCGCGCGAACACTCCGGACATCACGTCAAACACTAGTGCTCAGCAACGACACAACCGTTCCGCGGTGGGTTCCGAAGGTGCAGATCCGTCGCCCTGGACCGATACGGTGGGCTGGTGACCGCCGCGCGCCTCGACCCAGGACGAATCAGTGCATTCGTTCGCTGGGTGGCGCGCACACCGTGGCCGGTGTTTTCCCTGGGCATGTTGCAGTCCGACATCATCGGCGCCTTGCTGGTGCTGGGCTTTCTGCGGTTCGGCCTGCCCCCGTCGGACCGCATCATGCTGCAGGATCTGCCGCGGCTGAATCTGGTGATCTTCCTCAGTTACCTGCTCATCTCGTTCGGGGTGGGCGCGTTCGTGAGCCTCAAGCTGTTGGTGCCGGTGTTCCGGTGGCAACGCCGCGATGCCCTGCTGGCCGATGACGACCCGGCCGCCACCGAGCAGGCACGGCTGCGGGCATTGCGGATGCCGGTCTATCGCTTCGCGATCAGCATGACCAACTGGGTGCTGGGCGCGGTGGTGTTCATCGCCGCCAGCTGGCCGGTGGCCAGCCATGCCGCACCCGTCATGGCGGTGGCTACCCTGCTCGGCGCCGCCGCCACCTCGATCATCGGTTATCTGCAGTCCGAGCGGGTGCTGCGCCCGGTGGCGGTCGCGGCACTGCGCGGCGGCGTGCCGGAGAAATTCCACCGCCCGGGAGTGATCCAGCGGCTGGTGCTGACCTGGTCGCTGTCGACCGGTGTGCCGCTGCTTGCCATCATCCTGTCGATCGTGGCCAGCAAGTTCTCCCTGCTGCAGGCCTCCGCGGACGCCCTGTTCACCCCGATCCTGCTGATGGCCGTCGCCGCGCTGGTCATTGGCCTGGCGGGCAACATCCTGGCGGCGATGTCGATCGCCGACCCGCTGCGTCAGCTGCGCTGGGCACTCGGGGAGGTCCAGCGCGGCAACTACAACGCCCACATGCAGATCTATGACGCCAGCGAGCTGGGACTGCTGCAGGCCGGGTTCAACGACATGGTCCGCGACCTGAGTGAACGGCAGCGATTGCGCGACCTGTTCGGCCGCTACGTCGGGGAGGATGTCGCCCGCCGAGCCCTGGAGCGGGGCACCGAGCTCGGCGGCCAGGAACGCGACGTCGCGGTGCTGTTCGTCGATCTGGTGGGCTCGACCCAGCTGGCCGCCACCCGGCCGCCCAGCGAGGTCGTCGGCCTGCTCAACGAGTTCTTCCGCGTCGTCGTCGACACCGTCAAGAAGCACGGCGGCTTCGTCAACAAGTTCCAGGGCGACGCGGCGCTGTGCATCTTTGGCGCCCCGATCGAGCACCCCGATGCCTCCGGCGCCGCGCTGGCTGCCTCCCGCGAGCTGCACGACGAGCTGGTCCAGGTCCTCGGCCAGACCGATTTCGGTATCGGGGTGTCGGCCGGCCGGGCGATCGCCGGACACATCGGGGCCCAGGCCCGCTTCGAGTACACCGTGATCGGCGACCCGGTCAACGAGGCCGCCCGGCTCACCGAGTTGGCCAAGCTCGAGGACGGGCACGTGTTGGCCTCGGCGATCGCGGTCAGCGGCGCCCTTGATGCCGAAGCGCTGTGCTGGAACGTCGGCGAGATCGTCGAATTGCGGGGCCGCCGGGCCCCGACGCAGCTGGCCCGCCCGACCAATCTGGCTGCCTCGCCGGGCAATCGCGGACAGGTCGGCAGCCAGGCCGCGCGCTGAGCCGGATCAGCTGCCCTTGGCGGCTTTCTTGGCCGTCGCCTTCTTGGCCGGGGCTTTCTTGGCTGCCGCCTTCTTGGCCGGCGCCTTCTTCGCGGGACGCTTGACCGGGCCCCGGGCGCGGCGTTCGGCCAACAACTCCGAAGCCCTCGCGTCGGTGATGGTCAGCACGTCGTCGCCCTTGCGCAGGCTGGCGTTGGTCTCGCCGTCGGTGACGTAGGGACCGAACCGTCCGTCCTTGATGACCATCGGCTGGCCCGACGCCTGGTCGACGCCGAGCTCGCGCAGTGGCGGCGTCGAAGCGCCTTGGCGGCCACGGCGCTTGGGCTCGGCATAGATCTTCAACGCCTCTTCGAGGGTGATGTCGAAGATCTGGGCTTCGGTGGCCAGCGAACGAGAATCGGTGCCGCACTTGAGGTATGGGCCGTAGCGACCGTTCTGCGCGGTGATCTCCTCACCGTTGGCCGGATCCACGCCGACAACGCGCGGCAGCGACAGGAGCTTGAGTGCATCCTCGAGCGTGACCGTCTGCAGGTCCATCGAGCGGAACAGCGATCCGGTGCGCGGCTTGGGGCCGGTCGGCTTCTTGCCCTTCTTGGCGGTGACACCACCGTCCTCCTCGGGCGGGGGCGGCAGCACCTCGGTGACGTAGGGCCCGTACCGGCCATCCCTGGCCACAATCTCGTGGCCGGACTCCGGATCCACACCGAGTACGCGGCCCTCTTGCGGTGTCGCAAAGAGAGTTTCGGCCAACTCCAGGGTCAGCTCATCGGGGGTGATCTCGTCACTCAGGTTGGCCCGTTGCGGGGTGGGCTCGCCGTCGTCGCCGGTGATCATCCGCTCCAGATACGGGCCGTTCTTGCCGACCCGGACCACGATCGGGCGGCCAAGCTCGTCGTCAAAGAGCTTGATGGAGTTGACTTCTCGGGCGTCGATACCTTCGAGGTTGACGCCGACCAACTTCTTCAAGCCCCCGGCGCGGGCGATCGAATCGGCAACCCCGTGCTCGCCACCGAAGTAGAAGTTGGACAGCCAGTTGGTGCGGCGCTCGTGCCCGGAGGCGATCTGGTCGAGATCGTCTTCCATCGCGGCGGTGAAGTCGTAGTCCACCAGCCGGCCGAAGTGCTGCTCGAGCAGACCGGTGACGGCGAACGCCACCCACGACGGGACCAGCGCGCTGCCCTTCTTGTGGACGTAGCCACGGTCCTGGATCGTCTTGATGATCGAGGAATACGTTGACGGACGGCCGATTCCGAGTTCTTCGAGCGCCTTGATCAGCGATGCCTCGGTGTAGCGGGCCGGCGGGTTGGTGGCGTGGCCGTCGGCGGTGAGCGCCGTGGCGTCCACCCGCTGCCCCTGCCGAAGCTGCGGCAACCGGCTCTCGGCGTCGTCGGCCTCGCCGCCGGCCAGTTCGTCGACGGTCTCGACGTAGGCCTTGAGGAAGCCGGGGAAGGTGATGGTGCGACCGCTGGCACTGAAGGTGGCCTCACGACCGTCGGCGGCGGCCCCGCTTATCCGCAGGCTCAGCGTGGTGCCGCGGGCATCGGCCATCTGCGATGCCACGGTGCGCTGCCAGATCAGCTCATAGAGCCGGAACTCGTCGGTGTCGAGCTCACGGTGCAGGGCGCCCGGCGTGGCGAAGGTGTCGCCGGCGGGGCGAATGGCCTCGTGCGCCTCCTGGGCGTTCTTGACCTTGCGGGTGTACTGCCGCGGCGAAGGGTGGACGTACTCATCGCCGTAGAGCTGGCGGGCCTGATTGCGCGCCGCGTTGATGGCCGACTCCGACAGCGTCGTCGAGTCGGTACGCATGTAGGTGATGTAGCCGTTCTCGTAGAGCCGCTGCGCGACGCTCATCGTGCGCTCGGAGGAGAACCGCAGCTTGCGACCGGCCTCCTGCTGCAACGTGGAGGTCATGAAGGGCGGATACGGCCGCCGGGTGT
>NZ_SRLQ01000026.1 GCF_004745805.1 Mycolicibacterium sp. CH28
GGACTGGGCATGCTCACCGGTGCCCGGGTGCTCGCCGAAATCGGTGACGACCGCTCCCGGTTCACCCAAGCCCGCGGACTCAAAGCGTTCGCCGGGTCGGCGCCCATCACTCGCGCCAGCGGAAAGAAAACCGTTGTCCTGCACCGCCACATCAAGAACCGCAGACTCGCCGCTGTGGGCCCGATCTGGGCCCTGGCATCGCTGCGCGCCTCGCCCGGAGCCCGCCGCCATTTCGACACCCGCCGCGCAGCTGGAGACTGGAACCACCAAGCCCAACGACACCTGTTCAACAAGTTCCTCGGTCAACTCCATCACTGCCTCCACACCAGCCAGCACTACGACGAACACGTTGCGTTCCCACCTCCTCTCCAACTCGCGGCTTGACTCTTAACTCCGTGAGATGTCTTTCGGAGAGTTCGTGGGTGCGGAGAAGCTCGCGAACCGTGCCGCGTTTGAGCTTGCCGCTGGCCGTCTTCGGAAGCTCGTCGACCCGCACGTAGCTGCGCGGGATCTTGTAACCAGCGAGCATCTGGCGACAGTGTGCGTCGAGCACCGCGTCGGGTGCATGACCGGTCAACACCGCGGTCACCCGCTGGCCCCACACCTCGTCGTCGAAGCCCACTACGACTACCTCCCCGACATCGTCGACTTGCTGCAG
This sequence comes from Mycolicibacterium sp. CH28, assembly GCF_004745805.1. GTDB lineage: Bacteria > Actinomycetota > Actinomycetes > Mycobacteriales > Mycobacteriaceae > Mycobacterium. The sequence continues at coordinate 659 of NZ_SRLQ01000026.1, forward strand.
GACGTTTTCGACCTCGGCGGGGTAGACGTTGAGACCACCCGAAACGATCAGATCAGAGCGACGGTCGGCGAGGTAGAGGAAGCCGTCGTTGTCGACCCGGCCCATGTCGCCCGAGGTCACCCACCCGTCTCGGACTACGTTCGCTGGCGCGCTGACAGATCCGACGGGACCGTCGGACAGACTGGGTCCCTGGACGAAAACAGTGCCGACCACGCCGGGCGGAACATCGTGGCCGTCGTCGTCGAGAATGCGTACGTCGTAACCGAATCGGGGCAATCCCACGGAACCGACGCGCTCAGCGGCGTCTCGAGAATGCAAAACGGTGAGCATCCCGAGTTCGGATGCTCCGTAGAGCTCGGTGAAATCGATATGCGGGAAGCGCTGCACTGCCCGCTGTCTCAGCGAGGGCGTCAGTGCTGATCCAGCAAGGGAGATCTGCCGGACCGTGGCGCCGGCGCCGGCGCCCTGAAGCGCCATCGCCAGCATCGTCGGGACCATGAACAGCTGCGTGACGCCGTGATACTGGCAGTCCTGCCAGAGATGCTCGGCGTCGAAGGGCGCCAGAACCATGGTGGCGCCCGTGGCGACGATCGCGCCGGCGAACGCGAACGCTGCGTGCGCCAAGGGCGCGTTGACCAACAGGGTGTCGTCTGCGTCGTAGCGCAGTTCGATGGCCATCTGCTGAATCATCAGACTCACTGCTCGGTGAGACACGGCGTAGCCGCGCGGCCGGCCCGTGGTTCCGGAGGTGAAGCGAATCCAGAACGGTGACAACTCATCGACGTCGACGCGTGGCGGCTCGGGTTCGCCGTTAGCGATCACCTCCTCGGCGGTGAGGCCCTCGGCGGACAGCATCATGATCGCACCGGTTTCGTGCAGTTGATGGTCGATTTCGTCGGCGCGATTCATCGTATTGATCGGCAGTGCGATCAGCCCCGCGCGTGCCATGCCGAACATCATGGCCAGCGTCTCAGCGGAGTTGGCCGCGCTCAACGCAACGACATCTCCAGGCCGAGCATTCAAGCGCGCCAGACCGTTTGCGGCACGATTGGCCATCACGTCGAGCTCTGCCCACGTGGTGACACGATCACCACTGATGATGGCCTGGGAGTTGGGTGAGCGTTGAGCGGTTTGTCGAAGAATGCGCTCCACGAGCAACCTGCGCCATGGCGGTGGGCGATCGCCGAAATCCTCGACATAGTCCCACGGACGGCGCATCTGCGTTGGCACCTGCGCTTCGTCTGCTGACTGTTGATTGCGTACACTTTTCTTCACGATCTGGCGCACTGTGCTTCCTCCAGAATTTAGCTACCCTCCACGATGGGCGACGCCAGTTGTCGTGTCCAATGCATCTTGGAGTCCACCCCAATGCAGTGCGTGCATATTCAGTCGGAAGGCCATGCGGTTGATGCGAACGCGTCGACGATGGCATCGACCAGGGTTGCCGCCGGCGTGCTGAGCGGAGCACCTGCCAAGGTGTAAATGTTCTGGTGCACCTCATTGAGGTGCACCAGACTGGAACGGAATGCCAGCCGCAACGGCACGAGTCCCGATCGGGCCGCCGGTACTGAGAACATCAGTACCGAGTCGGTGTCGAGTGTCAGCTCCACCAGCAGCTCGAAATTGTCGACTTCGACGGTGGCGTGAAGCAGGTGAGCCAGTCGGCGGTCGACGAAGCGCAGCGCGTTGTTCCAGGCGGTCCCAGAGATCCGTGGATAGCCGTGGATCATGTCGGCCTCGACCTCGGGACGCGACAGCAGCGGATGCCCGGGACGAGTCAGGAACATCGGGGATTGGCGCACGAGTCTTCTCCCGGACAGACGTACGTCTGGTACATGCACCTGCTCCGGTGTGATGAAGAAATCCAGATCCCCGCGAAGGAGTCGTTCCTGCATCACGGCTACCGGTTCCGTCACGGCGGAATAAGTGACCGCTGGCCAGTGCGCTAGCGCCTGCAGCATCGCTGGACGCCCAACCAGGCTCAGGAGCATGGGGCCGATGCCGAACTTCACCTGCTGCTGTTCGGGCTCCGGCGACACCCCTGATACCGCAGCGGTGACCTCACGCGCCATCGTGATGAGTTTCTCCGCGGACTCTAGAAGGACCAGGCCCGTGGGCGTCAGGCTTAGCGTTGCCCGCCCACGTTCCCGCTCGATCAGCCGCGTCCCGAGTTGCTGTTCCAGCGCGGCGATACTGCGCGACAGCGCAGGCTGGGACATATGGAGTTGCCCGGCGGCACGCGCGAAGCTGCCAGTCCGTGCGACTACGCGAAAATTCTCCAGCTTCTCTAGATCGATCACATCAGCCGACCTGTCCGGCAGGCTCCAGTTGGGGCCGGTCGGGGCACGGCCGCGCGCCGGTAGGTCATTCCTGCCGGATGGCGTGCTGGGCAGCGAGCCGACCCGGCCAGCCAGTGACGCCACCACTGGGATGCGTGCCCGCGCCGCTCTGGAACAGACCCGTTATCGGAGTGTCGTACCCGCCCAGTCCGCGCGCCGGGCGGTTCACCCCGAGCCGGGTCACCAGCATGTCAACGTGAAAATAAGCCCCTGCCGGCGCGTTGAAATGGGTCTGCAGATCCTGTGGGGTAGATACCACGCGACCGATCTCGGTCTGCAGGCCATCCAGGAAGCGCAGGGCCGATTTGCTGATCTGCTCGGCGTAGCGCTCCTTGTTCGCGTCCCAACCGTTGCTCGGATAGGCGGGCGCGTTCGAATTCAGGTACAGCACATTCCCGTCGCCCGGGGCGAGGGAACTGTCGGTCGCCGACAGGATCGCCATGTACACGGGAGGCACGTCGATGTTCAGACCGCGTTTCATCGCAAGTAGCTGTGCAATGTGGTCTTCGAGTGTGCCGGTCATGAAGGTGGTGGTCCGGATGTCGACATCATCGCGCTTGGCGCGGGCGGCCTCGGCCCGCGGGAATCCGACGCGACCGGAGGTCGCGACGTCGATCTTGAAGGCCGCCGAGTTGTTGGAATTCGCCGGCAGCATCGCAATCCGGTCCTGGTCAACACGACTGAGCTGCTCCCGTGGCACCAGTTGACCAAACGTCACCTGAGGCGCTGCTGCTGACAGCACTCCGTAGCGCGCCTGTATCTCCGTGCCGTCATCGAGGCGTACACCGGTGGCGCGGCCATTCGCTACCAGGATCTCAGCCACGCCGCTGCCCAAACGCACTTGCCCGCCCAGGCTTTCGAGCTTCGCCTGGAATGCCGTGACTAGATTCGTCATGCCCCCGCGGGGCCGCTGCACCCCGAGATGGCGGTGCACCCCCGCGAAACCAAGAAAGTACGCGCCCGAGCCCACCGCATCGGCGGGCCCGACCATCGAAGACCAATAGGCCCAGAGTCCGCGCATGGCGTCGGATTCGAAGGTCTCGGAGACCAGCTCGAAAGCAGTGAGCGTCATCAAGGATCCGAGGAACTTGCGGGTGGCTCGGTCCGGCCGATGGGTGAGTAGATATTTGCCGAAATCCCAAGGCCCCCAAGTCGACGGCCCCTGGACGGTGAGGACGTCTACAAGGTCCATGATCCAGTCGATGGGCCCGCGCAACTGCTCGTAGGTCCGGGCGTCGCGAGGGGAGAAGTATTGGATCTCGTCGAGAGTACGGCCGAAATCGTGCCACAGTAAAAGAGTGTCGCCCTCTTCGTTCATCCAGCCGTACGGATGGGCCATGGCGATTGGGTCGTACCCGAAGTCGGCCAGGCGCATCTGCTTGGCCAGCGGTGTCTGCCCCATGAGGAGGTCATCCATCGCGCCTATCGACAGCTTGTGTTCGGGCGCCTCGGGCAAGTAGGCGTGACTGGCCGACAGTCCGCCAAGGACGGCGAGGCGGTCGAACACGCAGACGGAGCGGCCTTGCTCGGCCAGGGTGGTGGCAGCGCAAAGGCCGTTGTGTCCGGCCCCGACCACGAGATAGTCGAAGGTCTCCACGGTGGCATCCTAGCGAGACGATGTATTGAGATTGTCGGATTCATAAATATTAGAGCTAGGTGCGGAGCGTCTTCGGCGCGTGATCCAGGTTCAGCGGGCGCCCGCGTGTCCACCGATCCAAGGGTGATTGCTGCAGCGGCTGGGCGTCACCGCGTTCTCGCATCCGGAAACGCTCTAGGCCTGCGTCATGGCGTAATAGGCGCCGCGTCGGCTCAGAAGCTCGTCGTGACTGCCCGCCTCCACGATCCGCCCGGCTTCCATCACCAGGATGGTGTCCGCGTCACGGATGGTCGAGAGTCGATGAGCGATAATGAAACTCGTTCTTTCCCGGCGTAATTCGGTCATCGCATGCTGAATCAGCAACTCGGTCCGGGTATCCACCGAACTGGTGGCCTCGTCGAGGATCAGCAGTTGGGGGCGAGCAAGGAACGCCCGCGCGATCGTGATCAGCTGCTTCTCGCCGGCGCTGATGTTGGCACCGTCGTCACTGACCCGGGTCTGATACCCGTCGGGCAGCGTGTGCACGAAGCGGTCGACATAGGCCGCCCGCGCCGCCGCAACCACCTCGTCCTCTCCTGCATCGGGTCTGCCGTAGGCGATGTTCTCGGCGATCGTGCCGCCGAACAGCCAGGTGTCCTGCAGCACCATTCCGATCCGGGACCGCAGCGACTCCCGGCTCACGCCGGTGATGTCGACGCCGTCGACCAGGATCCGACCGGCGTCGACGTCGTAGAACCGCATCAGCAGATTGACCAGGGTGGTCTTGCCCGCGCCGGTGGGCCCGACGATGGCCACCGTGCTGCCCGGCTCGGCGACCAGCGACAGGTCCTCGATCACCGGGGTGCCGGGGGTGTAGCTGAACCAGACATCCTGGAATTCGACGCGTCCGCGACCGCCGCGCGGCAACACTTGTGCGGCCTCCGGCGCTTCCTCGGGTTCGTCGAGGAAGTCGAAAACGCGCTCGGCACTGGCCACACCGGACTGCAGCGTGTTGTACATGCCCGCGACCTGGGTCAGGGGCTGGTTGAACTGGCGGACGTATTGGATGAACGCCTGGATGCTGCCCAGCGTGATCTGGCCGGTGGCGACCTGGTAGCCGCCGACGACCGCCACCGCGACGTAGCTGAGGTTCCCGATGAAGGTCGTCGCCGGTGACACCAGCCCGGAGAAGAACTGCGCCCCGAAGCTCGCGTGGTAGACGTCGTCGTTGAACTCCCGGAACTTCTCCTGAGCCGCCGCACGGTGGCCGAACGTCTTGACCACCGTGAAGCCGCTGTAGGTCTCCTCGATGTGGGCGTTGAGTCGGCCGGTGTTGGTCCACTGCGCGACGAACATCCGCTGCGAACGCCGCGCGATCACCCGCGTCACCCACAGCGACAACGGCACCGTCACCACTGTGATGAGCGCCAGCAGCGGCGAGATGGTCAGCATCATGACCAGGACCGCGACCACGGTGAGCACCGAGGTCAGCAGTTGGCTGATTGTCATCGACACCGACGTCTGGATGTTGTCCACATCGTTGGTCACCCGGCTCAGCAGCTCACCGCGCTGGCGAGAGTCGAAGTAGGACAACGGCAGCCGGTGCACCTTGGTCTCCACATCGGCCCGCAGCGCCGTAATGGTGCGCTGGACGACCACGTTGAGCAGCCGGGCCTGTGCCCACACCAACAGGGCGGCAACCAGATACAGGCCCAACGCCAGCAGCAGGGTGCGGCCCACCGCGGCGAAGTCCACACCGCGGCCGGGCACGACGTTCATGCCGGATAGCAGGTCGGCGAACGCGTTGTCACCGCGCGCCCGGGCCGCGGCGATGGCCTCCTCTTTGGTGATGCCCGCCGGCAGACGGCGGCCGACCACCCCGTTGAACAGCAGGTCGGTGGCATGCCCGAGGATGCGCGGTCCGATGACACCGATAGCGATACCCACGACCGACAACGCGATCACCGTCGCGGTCAGCCCGCGTTGCGGGGTGAGCCGGCGCAGCAGTCGCAATGCCGAGCCGGTGAAGTCTCGCGAGCGGGCCTGGCGTGGGTCCTGCGTCATCGCGCGCATACCGCCGCCGCGCGTCGCCGGGGCGGTCACCGGCCGCCCCCGACGCGAGAGCCCACCGACTGCGAGTCGACAAACTCGGCGTAGGTGCGGCATTCGGCCAGCAGGGTGTCGTGGGTGCCGGCGCCCACCACCCGCCCACCGTCGATCACGACGATGTTGTCGGCCTGGGCGACCGTCGAAATGCGTTGGGAAACAATGATCACCGTGGCATCGGCCGACACTTCACGCAGCGCTGTCCTGACCCGCGCATCGGTGTGCACGTCAAGGGCGGAGAACGCGTCGTCGAACAAATAGATCGGTGGGCGGCGGATCACCGCGCGGGCGATCGCCAACCGCTGGCGCTGACCGCCGGAGAAGTTGATACCGCCCTGGGCCACTCGCATACCCAAGCCATCGGGATGAGCTCGGACGAAGTCCTCCGCGGCCGCCACCCGCAGCGCCGACCACATCTCGTCCTCTCCGACCACCTGTCCGGGGGCCGCACCCAACTGCAGGTTGTCGGCCACGGTCCCGGAGAACAGGTAGCCCCGCTGGGGAACCAGACCCAGCGCCGACCACAGGACCTCGGTGTCGTAGTCGCGCACATCGACACCGTCGACCCGGACAGTCCCGTCGGTGACGTCGTAAAGCCGGCAGATCAGCGAGATCAGCGTCGACTTCCCGGAACCGGTGCTGCCCACGATCGCCGTCGTGGTCCCCGGTCGTGCGGTCAGCGAAACACCTTCGAGCACGGGTTGTTCCGCGCCCGGGTAGCGAAACGTTGCATTGTCGAGGATGACGGTGCCGCGGATCCCGCCGTCCGGGTGTTGCGGCACGGCCGGGTTGGTGATCGCCGGCTGCGTGGACAGCACGTCGGTGATCCGCTCGGCGCACACCGCGGCGCGGGGCAGCATCACCAGGATCAGGGTGGCCATCATCACGGCCATCAGGATCTGCATGAAGTAGGCCAGAAACGCAATCAGCGAACCGACCTGCATCTGCCCGGCGTCGATCCGCAGCCCGCCGAACCAGATCAGGGCCACACTGGAGATGTTGATGGTCAATGTGGTGACCGGCAGCATCAGCGCCTGCCACCGCCCCGCGGCGAGCGCGGTGTTCGACACCGCGGCATTGGCCACACCGAAGCGCTCCTGTTCGAAGGATTCGCGGGCGAAAGCCCGGATCACCCGGATGCCGGACAGTTGCTCGCGCATCACCCGGTTGATCCCGTCGATCAGGCGTTGCATGCTGCGAAAGATCGGCAGCATGCGCGAGACGATCCAGTAGTTCGACAGCGCCAGCACGGGAACGCTGACGACCAGGAGCCAGGACAGCCCGGCGTCCTGGTGGATCGCCATGATGATGCCCCCGACGCACATGATGGGTGCGGTGACCAGGGTGGTGGTCGTCATCTGCATGAGCACTTGGATCTGCTGGACGTCGTTGGTGGTACGGGTCAGCAACGACGGCGCTCCGAAGCGCGCGGTCTCGTGCGCCGAGAAGGTGGTGACGTGGTGGAACATCGCCGACCGCAGGTCGCGGCCGAATCCCATGCCGGTGCGGGAGCCGAAGTAGACCGCGCCCACCGCGCACACCACCTGCAGTGCGGTCACGGCCAGCATCACCAGACCCAATTCGGCGATCAGTCCGGTGTTGCCCTTGGCCACGCCGTCGTCGATGATCGCGGCGTTGACGGTGGGCAGATACAGCGACGCCAGCGTGCTGACAGTCTGTAGCCCCATCACGGTGGCGACCAGCCGCCGGTACGGCCGGACATACTGTCTCAGCAGCGCCAGGAGCATTTCGCTACTGTCGCACACCGGCGTCTCGGCGCTGCAGGGCCAGGCCGGCTCCCGTCTCCGCTTGTCACAGCAAAGTGGCAGGTCAACCGGCATGTCGGTGGTTGTACTAAGGGGTGGCCGCTACAGTGCATGCTGTGACACGCAGCAGGCGCGCATGACAGCGACGCGCAAACTGGCGCTGGCCCTCGCCATCGCGACCGCCATCCCGGTGCTGGGCGCATGCTCGAACTCGAGCGGCGGCTCCGATCAGCCCCAGGCTTCTGCGCCGTCGGCCCCGCAGGCGGGCAACGCCAAGCACGGCCCGATGTTCCCCGAATGCGGCGGCATCACCGACCAGATCATGGCCGAGCAGACCCGGGTGACAGGCCTGGTGAACACGGCAAAGAACTCCGTGGGCTGCCAGTGGCTGGCCGGCGGAGGCATCCTGGGGCCGCACTTCTCCTTCACCTGGTATCGGGGCAGCCCGATCGGGCGGGAGCGCAAGACCGAGGAACTGTCGCGCACCAGTGTCGAGGACATCAACATCGAAGGCCACGGCGGATTCATCGCGGTCGGCACCGATCCGACTCTGGGAGACAACCTGTGCGAGGTCGGCATCCAGTTCAACGACGACTTCATCGAGTGGTCGGTCAGCTTCGCCGAGAAGCCCTTCCCGCCGTCCTGCGACGTGGCCAAGGAACTGACCCGGCAATCGATTGTGAACTCCAAATGAGCCTGCGTCGGTCGGTCGTCGGCACTGTTGCAGTGCTGTCGGCACTCGTGATGGTCAGTGGTTGCGCGAAAACGGTTGACGGAGTCGCGGCCAAGTCGGGTTCGGGCAGCGTGCCCCGCAACGACAACTCGGCCCAGCAGTACCCGAACCTGCTCAAGGAGTGCGATGTCCTGACCACGGACATCCTCGCCAAGACCGTCGGCGCCGACCCGCTCGATATCCAGAGCACCTTCGTCGGCGCGGTCTGCCGCTGGCAGGCCGCTAACCCCGCGGGTCTGGTGGACATCACCCGGTTCTGGTACGAGCAGGGCAGCCTCGACAACGAGCGTGCCGTCGGCCAGTTCCTCAAGTACCAGATCGAGAACCGGTCGATCGCCGGCGTGCCGTCGATCGTCATGCGCACGTCCGACCCCAACGGCGGGTGCGGGGTGGCCAGCGACGCCGCCGGTGTCGTGGGTTGGTGGATCAACCCCCAGGCACCCGGTATCGACGCGTGCGGTCAGGCCATCAAGTTGATGGAGCTGACCCTGGCGACCAACTCGTAGCGGCAGCGCCGCTAGCGCGGCACATGGAATGTCGTCAGCTCGGCGCCGTCGAGTCCGAGGTCCGCCCAGCTGCCCGGCACCGCCAGGACCGCAATCCCCGAGGTGGGGAACTTCATCGAGATGCGCTCGGCGGCGGCCTCGTCGGAGTTCTGCGGTCCGGCCAGGCCCAACGTCACCTGGCTGACCGTGGGCTCGTGGCCGACCACCAGCAGCACGCTCACCTGATCGCCCACCTGGTTGATCTCGTCGATCATCGTGCCGGGGGTGGCGCCGTAGAGCCGCTCGGAGTAGGTCGTCGGCGCGCTGATCCCGGTCCGGTCCAGGGTCTGGCGGGTCCGGGTCGCCGATGAACACAGCACCAGCTCGATGGCGGGCACGTTGGTCCGAAGCCAGTTACCGGCCAGCGCGGCCTCGCGGATACCGCGCGGCGCCAGCGGCCGGTCGTGGTCGCCGACCCCGGTGGGGTAGTCCGACTTGGCGTGCCGCATCAGCACCAGGGTGCGTTGTCCCGTATCCACGCATCACAGGCTAAAGCGTGCACATGCCGGTCGGGGTCCCCGGACTTGTCGGCGCATCGCCATACACTCGCCGCAACAGCGATCAGACAGGACGAGGACCCACCGAATGCGATTCGTGCACACCGCCGACTGGCAGCTCGGGATGACGCGGCACTTCCTGGAGGGCGAGGCCCAACCTCGCTATTCGGCCGCCCGGCGCGACGCGGTCGCCGGGCTTGGCGCGTTGGTCGAGCAATCCGGGGCCGAGTTCGTCGTCGTGGCCGGTGACGTCTTCGAGCACAACCAGCTCGCCCCGAAGGTGATCAGCCAGTCTCTGGAGGCCATGCGGGCCATCGGTGTGCCGGTCTACCTGCTGCCGGGCAACCACGATCCGCTGGACGCATCGTCGGTCTACACCGGCGCGTTGTTCGCCGCCGAATGCCCGGACAATGTCGTTGTCCTCGACCGGGCCGGGGTGTGGGAGGTGCGGCCGGGCGTGGAGCTCGTCGTCGCGCCGTGGCGTTCCAAGGCGCCGACCACCGACCTCGTCGCTGACGTGCTGCGGGATCTGCCCGCCGACGGTACGACCCGGGTCGTCGTGGCGCACGGGGGCGTCGACATCCTCGATCCCGACCCCACCCGGGTGTCGCTCATCCGCATGGCTGGTTTGTCGGAGGCCATCGAACGCGGCGCGGTGCACTACGTGGCGTTGGGGGACAAGCACTCTCGTACCTGTGTCGGTGACAGCGGCCGGGTCTGGTATTCCGGTTCGCCGGAGGTCACCAACTACGACCACGTCGAGCACGACCCGGGCCACGTACTGGTGGTCGACGTCGACGAGACCGACCCGGCGCACCCGGTCTCGGTTGATGCCCGGCATGTCGGGCGCTGGCGCTTCCTTACCGTGCACCGGCCGGTCAACGACAGCCGAGACATCGCCGATCTCGACCTCAACCTCGACCTGATGGCCGACAAGGACCGCACGGTCGTACAACTCGGGCTCACCGGCACGCTCACGGTCACCGACCGGGCGGCGCTGGATGCCTGCCTGGACAAGTACGCCCGGCTGTTCGCCTACCTGGGCACCTGGGAGCGGCACACCGACATCGCGGTGATGCCGGCCGACGGCGAGTTCGACGACCTCGGTATCGGTGGGTTCGCCGCGACCGCACTCGACGAACTGGTCGCCACCGCCCGCGGCGGCGACGGGGAGGCGGCGCAGGACGCCCAGGGTGCGCTCGGCCTGCTGCTGCGGCTGGCCACGGGGAGTGCGGCATGAAGCTGCACCGGCTGGTCCTGACCAACTACCGCGGAATCACCCACCGCGATATCACGTTTCCCGATCACGGCGTGGTCGTGGTGTGCGGGGCCAACGAGGTCGGCAAGACGTCGATGATCGAGGCACTGGACCTGCTGCTGGAGTCCAAGGATCGCTCGACCAAGAAGGACGTCAAGCAGGTCAAGCCCACCCACGCCGATGTCGGATCGGAGGTGACGGCCGAGATCAGCACGGGCCCATATCGATTCGTCTACACCAAGTGCTTCCACAAGAAGCCTAAGACCGAGCTCACCATCCTCGAACCGCGGCGCGAACAGCTCACCGGCGACGAGGCGCATGACCGTGTCCGGGCCATGCTGGCCGAGACCGTCGACACCGAACTGTGGCACGCCCAGCGGGTGCTGCAGACGGGGGCGACGGCGGCGGTTGACCTGTCCGGGTGTGACGCACTGTCCCGCGCCCTCGACATCGCGGCCGGGGACACCGCCGGAACCTCGGAATCCTCTGGCGCCGACTCGCTGCTGATCGAGCGCATCGACGGCGAGTACGGCCGGTATTTCACCGCCACCGGTAAGCCGACCGGCGAATGGTCCTCTGCTATCAGCCAACTGAAGGCGGCGACGGAGGAGGTGGCCCGGTGCCGGGCGGCGGTCGCCGAGGTGGACCAGCGGGTGGCCCGGCATGCCGAACTGACCGAGCGGCTTGCCGGGGTGGCCTCTCGGCGTGAGACCGTCACGGCCCGCTGTGAGGCCGCCGAACGGGCGAGTGCCGCAGTGGACGCCGTGCGTGCCGAACTCGAAAGCGCCAAGCTGGTCGCCACCGCGACCGCGGGCACCGGCGCGGCCTCTGCCGCCGCGCAGGACGAACGGTCGCGGTTGTGCGCCGATGTCGCGGCTCGTGCCGCACGCATCGCCGCGGTGGACACCGAGGTGGCCGGTGCGGCCGAGGCCGAGGCAACGGCGCGGCAGGTCGCCGAACTCGCCGCCGCAGCTGCGGGGACGGCCGGTGCCGCCCTGGCTCGGGCCGAGGCGGACCTGGCCGCGGCGCAGCAGGTGGTCGCCGAGCTGGCCGGGCGTGAGCAGGCGCAGCGGCTGATGAGCCAGCTTGACCGGATCGAGTCCGCTCGATCGGAGCTCGCCACCCTCGAAGTGGAGCTCGCCGGCATCGCGATGACCGCTGAGGTGATGGCCGATATCGAGTCAGCGGCCGGGCTGGTGCAACGGTTCGAGGCCCAGCTCGTCTCCACCGCCGCCGCCGTCCAGTTCACCGCGGCAGCCGATCTGGAGCTGACGGTTGACGGCGAGGTGGTCCGATTGCGGGCCGGGCAGTCCTGGTCGCCGCCGGTGTCGTCGGCAACCACCGTGGATCTTCCCGGCGTTCTGAGCATCCGGGTCGATCCGGGTACCACGACCGCGGGTATCCGCGACAAACTGGTTCAGGCACAAGGGGTTCTGGCCGAGGCGCTGCACCAGGGCGGTGCCGGCAGCCTGGACGATGCCCGTGAGATCGAGAAGCGGCGGCGTGCCCTGGCGGGCAGCCGAGACCAGGCCTCAGCCACCGTCACCGCGCTGCTCGGCGGGCAGGACGTCGAACAGCTGCGCGCCGAGCTGGCCGGACTGCAGGCGGGCCTCGACGCGCAGCTGGCGGGCGTCGACCGCGCGACCGCTGATGCCCAGCTCGCGGCGGCGCGCGCGGCTCTCGCAGCGGCCAAGGTGCAGGCGGGCACCGAGGCGCGGGTTTCCGCCGAGGCTCAGGCGCAGCTGGTCGCGAAGGCCACGCAGACAACGGTTCTCACCGCGAAGGCGGCCGATGCCAAGGCAGAGCTCGCGATGCTGCAGGATCGACTGGCGGCTCTGCGGGCCACCGCCGCTGACGACGAGGTGGCTGCCCGAGCCGCCGTCGACGCCGAGGCCAAGCGGGTCGCCGACGCTGCGGTCGCCACATTGTCCGAGCGGTACGCGGCTGCTGACCCGGCCGCCGTCGACGCCGAACTTGTCGCCGCCCGGGCCGCGTCCGCCGCGCTGCATCGCGACATCGACGAGATCGAGCGCGCGCTCAACGATCTCACCGTCGAACTCGGTGTCATCGGGAGCGAGGGCCGGCAGGGCAGCCTGGACGTCGCCGAGACGGCGCTGCAGCACGCCAAGGCCGAGCATGACAGGGTGGGCCGCCGGGCCCGCTCGGCGCAGCTGCTGCGCGCGGTGATGGCCCGCCACCGGGATGACACTCGGCAGCGCTATGTCCAGCCGTTCCGTACCGAGATCGAACGCCTCGGAAAGCCGGTCTTCGGGCCGACGTTCGAGGTCGAGGTCGACAGCGACCTCAAGATCTGCAATCGCACGCTCGACGGGTGCACCGTGCCCTACGAGTCGCTATCCGGTGGCGCCAAGGAGCAGCTGGGCATTCTGGCGCGCCTGGCCGGGGCGGCGCTGGTGGCCAAGGAGGACACCGTGCCGGTCGTTATCGACGATGCGCTGGGCTTCACCGACCCCGAGCGACTGACCAAGATGGGTGCCGTATTCGACACCGTGGGCCACCACGGTCAGGTCATCGTGCTGACGTGCACACCGTCGCGTTACCTGGGTGTACAGGATGCCCACGTGATCGAGCTGACCGCCTGAGGTGTCGCACTAGTCGGCCAGCGCCAGAACTTCTTCGAAGCCCGCCGCCAGGCAGTCGTAGAACTCGTCGAAGTCGGGAATGGCGCCGGTGTCGACGTCGATGCCCAGCGAACAGGTATCGACGTAGGTCAGTAGCGTCACGTTGACCGCCGACCCGACGGTCGGGCCGAAGGCGTACTGCATGCGCACCTGCGCGCCGCCGAGATAGACCTGCACGGGTACGCCGGGCACGTCACTGCACAGGAAGTCGACGTGGCGCAGGATCGAGCCGATGTACCAGCGCGGCATCAGGTTCAGTGCGCCGGCGATCAATTGCGTGTAGGGCAACGACCTCTCGTTGCGCACGCGGCTGGTGCGTTCGTGGATGCTGCTGATTCGCTGTGCCGGGTCGGCAGTCCCGACCGGAACGTCGAAGCGCATCAGGGTGATCCGGTTGCCGCCCATGCCATCGGTCTCGTTGCGCAGGCTGATCGGCATGGTCAGATGCAGGTCGCCCACCGGGACACCGTGCCTGTCGTGGTAGCGGCGCAGACCGCCGGCTACCCCGGCGACGAAGGCGTCGTTGAGCGCGCCGCCGCTGCGGTGGGCGGCGTCCCGAAGGCGTGGCATCGGCACTTCGAGTACGCCCAGGCGGCGAACCAGGGTTCGTTCCTTCATCAGCGTCGAACCGGTCTTGTTGACCGGACGGACCGTGCGATACACCGACGCGGCCAGCTCAGCGGCGGCCTCGGCGGTCTGCAGGGGCTGCCGAATCGTGTTGAACACCAGCTTCGGAGCGTTCTTCACGGTCTCGGTCACGGCCTTGCCGACCAGGCCGGCGTTGTAACGCAGGGCGTCGCGATAGTCGTCCAGCGGCTGGGGCGCCGCGACGACAGGCTCGGCCGGGCCTTTGCCGAGGGTTCGAGGCTCGTCGGTCAGGTCGAAGAGCGTCATCGCGATCTGCACGCCGCCGACTCCGTCGGTCAGTGCGTGGTGGAACTTGCACAGCACCGCCGCGCCGCCGTCATCGAGGCCCTCGACGAGGGTGACTTCCCACATCGGCCGCGCCCTGTCGAAGTCGGACATGGCCGCCAGCCGGGCCATCTCCAGCACGCCGTCAAGGTTGCCCGGCACCGGTGCCGCGACCTTCCGCATGTGGAAATCCAGGTCGAAGTTCGGGGCATACTCCCATCGGGGCGGCGCCGGCGGCGGTGAGTTCACGACTCGCTGCCGAAACATCGGCAGCTCGCGACTGACCAGATCGAACCGCTCCCGCACCAGATCCCAGTCGGGGGATCGATCCAGAAGGATTATCGTCACCACAGTCGATCTCAGCCGCGGATCGGCTTCCATCGACCAGGTGAACGCGTCGGTGTTGCGCATGAATTCGGTCATGTGTGCTCCCGCTCATAACTTACGACGAGAGTGGTCCACGACAGAACAGCGTGCAGTCAGGTGGGGACTTTGTCCCCTAACGCTGAGGTCCGACGGCGCGCTTAGCGAACTTCGGCGTGCTGGCGGGCGCGGTGCGCACGGCAGCACGCCGAAGTCGCTCAGAAGTAGGCGTTGGCCGGGATCGGCGTGCCGTGCAACAGGCTCTGGCCGATGACCCGCGCCTTGTAGCC
>NZ_SRLQ01000027.1 GCF_004745805.1 Mycolicibacterium sp. CH28
GGCAATTCGAAGCGGCCTGCACCGCCGCCGACGCGCTCGCTGAGGCGGCGATCGCCCATTTTGAGCGGCACCCGGACGCCGACATCATTACCAGCTTCCCCGGACTGGGCATGCTCACCGGTGCCCGGGTGCTCGCCGAAATCGGTGACGACCGCTCCCGGTTCACCCAAGCCCGCGGACTCAAAGCGTTCGCCGGGTCGGCGCCCATCACTCGCGCCAGCGGAAAGAAAACCGTTGTCCTGCACCGCCACATCAAGAACCGCAGACTCGCCGCTGTGGGCCCGATCTGGGCCCTGGCATCGCTGCGCGCCTCGCCCGGAGCCCGCCGCCATTTCGACACCCGCCGCGCAGCTGGAGACTGGAACCACCAAGCCCAACGACACCTGTTCAACAAGTTCCTCGGTCAACTCCATCACTGCCTCCACACCAGCCAGCACTACGACGAACACGTTGCGTTCCCACCTCCTCTCCAACTCGCGGCTTGACTCTTAACTCCGTGAGATGTCTTTCGTGTCTGGCCCGGAGAATACCGCGCCGGACGCTGGTCTCTGCGCTGCCTGCATCGGCGTGTGCACTTTGCATGCCCTGCACTCTGCACCTAAATTGGGAGCGATTCCAAGTTGCGAAGGAGTGGCAGTGGCGTCGACAGTTCGCCGTGCGCGCCATGTGGGGCGATCGACGGCACAGCAGCCCCGCCGTGTCTCGCCCCGGCGTCGGCCCGCAGCTCTAGCGGACTGATGCCCGTGCACCACCTCATCGGCCAGCAATCACTGACCTCTGGCTGGTTACCCGCGCTCGCACAACTCATCACACTCACCGGTGTCGTGATTACAGTGAGATGGCGCGCGCGGCGGTGGCGCACGCGCTGGCTGCCAACGGCAACAGTCCTCGGCGGCGCGCTTGCGATGGCCGTCAATGTCTATCTCAGTTCGATCGGTGTAGCCGGCGATCCCGCGCCACGACGGTTGTGGTGGTGGGTCGGGCTGACCGGATTCACCCTCGTCATCGCGACCGCCGGATGGCACGGTGCTCGGTGGTGGCGACGCGGCTTGGGGCTGGCCTGCGTGCCGGCCTGCGCCTTGTGTGCAGCATTGGTGGTAAACCAGTGGGTCGGCTACTTCCCGACCGTGCACGCCGCGTGGAGCCAGTTAACGGTGGGCCCAGTTGCCGATCAGACCGACCGGATGACTGTCACCGCGATGCAGCTCAGCGGTACCCGCCCAAGCCGCGGCGTGGTCGTACCCGTGACAATCAGCGCTGCGGCATCACGTTTCCGGCATCGCGACGAGTTGGTCTACCTGCCGCCCGCGTGGTTCGCCGCCAACCCGCCACCGCGGCTGCCGGTGGTGATGATGATCGGCGCGCAGCTCAACACCCCGGCCGACTGGTTGCGTGCCGGAGGTGCAGTGCGGACGATCGACGACTTCGCGACCGCACACGGCGGCAACGCGCCCGTCTTCGTCTTCGTTGACGCCACCGGCGCGTTCGACAACGACACCGAATGCGTCAATGGTGTTCGCGGAAACGCCTCTTTTCATCTCACCAAAGATGTTGTGCCCTATATGATCTCCAACTTCAACGTCAGTGCGGATCGACGAAACTGGGGTCTCGTTGGCTGGTCGATGGGTGGCACGTGCGCCGTCGAACTGGCGGTACGCCGTCCGGAATTGTTCAGCACCTTTGTCGACATCGCCGGGGACCTGAGCCCGAACTCTGGCACCAAAGCGCAGACGATCGCCCGATTGTTCGGCGGCGACTCCGACGCCTGGGCCGAGTTCGACCCGACCACTGTGATCACCCGTCACGGCCACTACAGCGCTGTGTCAGGGCTGTTCGCCGTGGCCGCATCAAGCGATCCGAGCGGCTCCGGCGGTCCCGATCTCGCCAATCCCGAGGGCCAAGACCAGGCCGCCCAAACGTTGTGCGGAGTGGGCTCTGCACATGGGATCGCCTGCTCGGTGCTAGGGCTGCCCGGCCGGCATGACTGGCCGTTCGCCGCACAAGCGTTCGCTGCCTCACTGCCGTGGCTAGCCGGCCAGCTGGGCACTGCAGATGCGCCGGCCATCCCTATACCGGGTCAGCCGCCGGCACGGCGGGTACCGGTGACCACGGTGTCATCGCTTGCCGACCCGCCGGCAGCCAAAGCGGCGGGTGGGTAGACGGCTGGCCGAAAATGCAGGCGGGGCCTAGCTCGATTTGCTGACGCCTGGCCGCTCGAAACCCGACTGGGTATTACATGCGGGTGTCGTGCCAAACTCGTACCGAACTTGGCACCCAAGACGTCCTTTGACCTAAGTCGGGCTGACAGGATTTGAACCTGCGACCACTTGACCCCCAGTCAAGTGCGCTACCAAGCTGCGCCACAGCCCGCGGCGCTTCCGGGATCCCCCGGCAGCAGATCGAAAGCCTACCGTAGGCCCTGCCGTGATCCCGAATCGGCTCCGGTGTCACACCATCAACAGGCGATACAGCCCGATCAGACCCACCACCACGATCACCGCGCGCAGCACGCTCGGGGACATCCGCCGCCCGTAATGCGCCCCCAGCCACCCGCCGACCAGCGATCCGGCCGCGATCAGCCCGGCCGCGGCCCAGCTGACCCGGTCGAACGCCACCACGGTGTAGCCGACCGCCGCCACGATGTTCACCAGCAGCGACAGCAGGTTCTTGGCGGCGTTCATCCGCTGCATGTCCTCGGGCAGCAGCGCGCCCATCACCCCGATCAGCAGGATGCCCTGCGCCGCGGTGAAGTACCCGCCGTAGATGCCGACGGCGAACGTACCGGCCACCAGGGCCGCCATCCGCTTCGGCGACACGTGGTGGGCCGAGCGCCCGGC
The DNA here is from genome assembly GCF_004745805.1 of Mycolicibacterium sp. CH28. GTDB lineage: Bacteria > Actinomycetota > Actinomycetes > Mycobacteriales > Mycobacteriaceae > Mycobacterium. The sequence goes on from NZ_SRLQ01000027.1 coordinate 2,838, forward strand.
TGCCTCGGCACGCTTACGGGCATAGGCCTGGATCTTGGGCCCGATCACCACCAGCACCAGCGCGCCCACCAGCAGCACCGGCACGATCTTGGTGAACACCCGCTCCGGCAGGTGCAGCAACAGGAACGCCCCGATCGCCGCACCGATCAACGACGCCGGGATCTGCCAGCGCAGCCGGTCCCACTGTCCGGACAGCTCCTTGCGGTACCCCCACGTCCCCGACACGCCACCGGCCACCAGACCGATCGCGTTCGACATCGTCGAGGTCACCGGCGGGTACCCCAGTGCCACCAGCGTCGGGAAGGTGATCAGCGTGCCCGAGCCGACCAGCGAATTGATCGCTCCGGCCCCCATGCCGGCTAGGACGATGATGATCATGTGGGAAACCGACACCAAGGCACCCTATCTGGCCCGCCACAGATCACCCTTCGCGCGGGCACACGCCACTGAAAAGTAACCAGTCCCAACCACTTACAGCTCCCCCGCCCACAAACCCGGCCGGCCACCTAGCCTCGGTGAGTATGACGCAGGCACCGAACCCCATCCCGAGCACCGATGAGGCGCTGGCCGCCCTGAACATGCCCCTGCTCGAGGCGATGCTGACCCAGCGCGCAATCCGGCGGGTCAAGCCCGACCCAGTCGATGACGCCGTCGTCCTGAAGTGCATCGAATTGGCCCTGCGGGCACCCACCGGATCCAACGGCCAGAACTGGGAGTTCATCGTCGTCAAAGACCAGCGGGTCCGCGACCAGCTCGGCAAGCGCTACCGCCAGGCGTGGTCGTTGTACGGCGGCATCGGCAAGCGCCTCGCCAGCGGCGACGCAGCCATGGAGAAGATCCTGCGCGCGGTGCAGTGGCAGGTCGATCACTTCAGCGAGATCCCGGTCCTGGTGGTGCCCTGCCTGCGCGGCGGTATGCGCCCGCCCTATCTGCCGTCACCGTTTGTCGCCGAGTCGTCGTTCTTCGGCTCGATCTACCCCAGCGTGCAGAATCTGCTGCTGGCCGCTCGGGCGATGGGCCTAGGCGCGTCGCTGATCACCCTGCCACTGTGGAGTGTCACCTCCGCACGCAAGATCCTCGGCCTACCGCTGTCGGTCACCCCGGTCTGCGTGATCCCGCTCGGCTGGCCGCGCGGACGCTACGGCTCGACCACCCGCAAGCCGGTCGAGGAGGTCGTCCACCTCGACACCTACGGCTCGCGCGCCTGGCTCAGCTGAACTCAGCGACCGCCGTGGCCCCCGCCGCCACCACCACCGGTGAAGCCCCCGCCACCGTGCGGCGTCGGGCCACTGTCACCACCACCGGGGACGGAGTTCCAGCCCGGTTCGGCAACCTCGGCCTCGGTCAGGTTGTCACTGACGTCCGGCACCATCGACGGTGCGCAGTCCATCGAGAAGCTGTCCTCGGTGTCGGTCTCCGCGCAGGCCAGCACCCGAGGCGCAGAACCGCCGGCGACGTCGGCGAACACTGTGACTGCAGGCGCTACCGCGATCAGCAGACCGGCAACCCCGTAGACCACCCGACGACCTGACAACCACGACACAGCTAACTCCATGACTGGCAATCTACTGTGTACGCGCCGTCGAGAGCCTTTGAACCCGCCGATTCAGCGCGGTTTGGCCCCGCGCTTCTCGCGCACCCGGACGTTGATCCGGATCGGGGTGCCCTCGAAACCAAAGGTCTCGCGCAGCCGGCGCTCCAGGAACCGCCGGTAACCGGCTTCCAGGAAACCCGAGGTGAACAGCACGAAGGTCGGTGGGCGCGCGGTTGCCTGAGTGGCGAACAGGATCCGTGGCTGCTTGCCGCCGCGCACCGGCGGCGGCGTGGCCGCGACCACTTCCTTGAGCCAGGTGTTGAGCTGCCCAGTCGAGATACGGGCGTCCCACGACGCCAGCGCGGTCTCCATCGCCGGCACCAGCTTCTGCACCGCCCGCCCGGACTTGGCCGAGATGTTGACCCGCGGCGCCCACTGCAGCTGCGCCAGTTCCCGGTCGATCTCCCGCTCCAGTAGGAAGTGTCGATCCTCGTCGACCAAATCCCACTTGTTGAACGCCAGCACCAGCGCGCGACCCGCCTCGACAACCATCGTCAGCACCCGCTGGTCCTGCTCGGTCAGCGGCTGCGACGCGTCGATCAACACGACCACCACCTCGGCGGCGTCGATCGCGCTGTGCGTGCGCACCGAGGCGTAGAACTCATGGCCACTGGCTTGCGCGACGCGCTTGCGCAACCCGGCGGTGTCGACGAAACGCCATGTCTTGCCGCCCAATTCGATCAGCGAGTCCACCGGGTCCACGGTGGTGCCCGCCACATCGTGGACCACCGAACGCTCGGCACCCGCCAGCCGGTTCAGTAGCGAGCTCTTCCCGACGTTGGGCTTACCCACCAGCGCCACCCGGCGCGGTCCACCCGACACCGGACCGACCGCCGACGCCTCGGGCAACTCGGCGATCAGCTCATCGAGCAGATCAGCCACCCCGCGACCGTGCATCGCGCTGATCGGGTGCGGCTCCCCCAGCCCCAGCGACCACAATGCCGCCGCGTCGGCCTCACTCTTCTCGTTGTCAACCTTGTTGGCCGCCAAGAAGACCGGCTTGCCGGAGCGCCGCAAGATCCGCGCGGCGGCCTCATCGCCGGAGGTGGCTCCGACCGTGGCGTCGACCACCAGGATGATCGCGTCGGCGGTGCGCATCGCCACCGATGCCTGGTCGGCAACCAGCTGCTGCAAACCCTTGGCGTCGGGTTCCCACCCACCGGTGTCCTGCACCACGAAGCGCCGCCCAGTCCAGGACGCGTCGTAGGACACCCGATCGCGGGTCACCCCGGGCAGATCCTGCACGACGGCCTCGCGCCGGCCCAGGATCCGGTTAACCAACGTCGACTTGCCGACGTTGGGCCGCCCGACGATCGCCACCACCGGCGGCGGCGCGAACTCCTCGCCGTCCTCGCCCTCGATGAATCCTTCGGGGATCTCCCAGTCGGCCTCGTCAGACCACGTGCCGTCCTCGGTCATCGCGCTACCCCGCTCCGCTGCTCGACCAGGTCCAGCAGGTGGGCCACCACCTGAGCCTCGGTCATCTCACTGGTGTCCACGACCACGGCGTCCTCGGCGGGCCGAAGCGGAGACAGCGCACGGGTGGAGTCCAGGTGATCGCGCCGGCGCACGTCGGCCAGCACGGTCTGGTAATCGTCGGCCAGACCGGCGGCGACGTTTTGATCGTTGCGCCGCCGCGCCCGGGTCTCGGCCGACGCGGTCAGGAAGATCTTCACATCGGCATCCGGCAGCACCACGGTGCCGATGTCGCGGCCCTCTACGACGACGCTCTCCTGACTCGAGGCCAGCTCCCGCTGCAACGCCACCAGCCTGGTGCGGACCTGTGGAACAGCCGAAACAGCCGACACCGCGCGGGTCACCTGGTCGCCGCGAATCTCGGTCGAAACATCCTCGCCGCCAAGGTAAGCGCGGTCGACGTCGGGGTCGTAGCCCACCGACAGCGGCACATCCGCCGCCGCCGCGATCGCCTCGGGGTCACCGAGGTCGACGCGACCGCGCAGCATCGACAAGGTCACGATCCGGTACATCGCCCCGGTATCGAGATAGCAGGCACCCAGTGCGCGCGCCAATCCCCGTGACACCGAAGACTTTCCGGTACCGGCCGGGCCGTCGACCGCCACCACCACACCGCTCACAGACCTACCGCCTTGTACAGTTCGCCGACTTCCTTGCGGGTCAACGCGCGCAGGCTGCCCGGCCGTTGATCACCAAGGGCTACCTCGCCGATGTTGGTACGCACCAGCGACTCCACCGGGTAGCCGACCTCGGCGAGCAGCCGGCGCACGATTCGCTTGCGGCCTTCGTGAAGCGTGACCCGTAACAACGTCTTTCCCGGCACCGCGTCGACCACCGCGAAGTCGTCCAGCTTGACCGGACCGTCCTCCAGCTCGACACCCGCCCGCAGGGTCTTTCCCAAACCCTTTGGCACCGAACCGGTTACCGTCGCCAAATAAGTCTTGGGCACCTCGTAGGACGGATGCATCAACCGGTGTGCCAGCTCACCGTCGTTGGTCAGCAGCAACAGGCCCTCGGTGTCGGCGTCGAGCCGTCCGACGTGGAACAGATTCTTGTTACCGCGCACCCGATGCTCGACCAGGTCCCCGACACAGGGCCGGCCGCGGTCGTCCGACATGGTCGACTGCATTCCGATCGGCTTGTTCAGCGCCAGATACACCATCGAGTCGTCGAGGATCACCCGCGTGCCGTCGACCCGGATGTCGGCCGTGGCCGGGTCCACTCGGGTTCCCATCTCGGTCACCACATGACCGTCGACCTTCACCCGGCCGTCGTGGATCATCCGCTCGGCCACCCGTCGCGAGGCGATTCCGGCCTGCGACAAGACCTTCTGTAGCCGCACCCCTTCGTTATCAGGCATCAGTATCCACATCGAATGAGATTTTCTGTCCGGTGGCAGCGCCACCGGACAGCTTGGCGAAACGTGGCTCGGACTCCAGGTTTTCACTGAGGTCGTCGATCACGTCGACATCGGGCAACAGCGGCGCGATATCGGGCAGATCAGTCAGCGACGACAGCCCGAGACGCTCGAGGAACAGCTCGGTGGTGGAGAACATCGTCGCGCCGGTGTCCTCGTCAGCACCTGCCTCGGTGATCAACCCACGCGCCACCAGGGTCCGGATCACCGCATCGACATTGACACCGCGCACCGCACTGACCCGCGCCCGGGTGACCGGCTGACGGTAGGCCACCACCGCCAGTGTCTCCAGCGCGGCCCGGGTCAACTTGGAGCGAGACCCGTCCAGCAGCAGCCGCTCCACATAGGGCGCGAACCGGGCTCGGGTGTACATCCGCCAACCACCACCGGCCTCACGCAGCTCGATGCCACTGTCCCGGCTCCTCAGCTCGGCGGCCATCCCCTCCAGCTTGGCGGTGATGCGGTGCAGCGGCTGCTCGGTCACGGTGGCCAGCGTCTGGGCGGCTACCGGGGCGTCGACCACCAGCACAAGCGCCTCCAGTACCCGGGTGAGCTCGTCGTCGTCCAACTCGGCATTGGCGACGTCGACACCCATATCGGGGTCGGGTACTTCGCCTGCGTCTTCGGTCATGGTTGGTTCTGCTCTTCTTCCCACTCGGCTCTGACCAGCTCTTCGTTCACCAACCGGTCTCCGGTCCACGAAACCTGGAGCACACCAAGTGGTTCTATCTGCTCGAATGCTACCGCCCTGGCCCTATACAGTTCGAGCAGCGCCAAGAACCGCCCGACAATCTGAATCGGCTCTTCGCAATCGGCCACCAGCTCCTTGAACGAAGCCCAGTGCCCAACTCCCCGGCGTTCCAGGAACGCCAGCATCAACTCGGCCTGCTCGGGCACCGATACCTGCGATGTATGCAGGTGGTCCGTGCGCACGGTCGGCACGGGGCGCGGGGTGAACGCGGCAGCCGCGATCTGGGCGAAGCTCTCTGCGTCGACACCCAGCATGACCTCGGGAAGCAGGTCGGCGAAGCGGTCCTCCAGCGCGACTGCCCGCGGGTAGCTGCGCAGCGCGGCAGCCTCCAACTCGGCGAACATCTCGGCGACGTGCTTGAACGCGCGGTATTGCAGCAACCGCGCGAACAGCAGGTCGCGCACCTCCAGCAGCGCCAGGTCCTCCTCGTCGTGGACCTCCCCGGCCGGCAGCAAGCGGGCGGCCTTCAGGTCGAGCAATGTGGCGGCAATCACCAGGAAGGTGGTGGTCTCGTCGAGTTCGAGCAACGGGCCGATCTCGCGGGTGTAGACGATGAACTCGTCGGTCACCTGATGCAGCGCCACCTCGGTGACATCGAGGCGGTGCGCGAAGATCAGCTGCAACAAGAGGTCGAACGGACCCTCGAAGTTGGTCAGCGTGACACGAAAGCCCTTCTCAGGAGCCGGCTGATCCGTCACTTGCCGAAGCGGTCGATGACCTCGCGGGCCAGCGACCGATATGCCTGTGCGCCAAGCGATTTCGGCGCCCAGGTGGTGATGGGCTCGCCGGCGACACTGGTCTCGGGGAAGCGCACGGTGCGGGTGATGACGGTGTCGAACACCAGATCGCCGAAGCGCTCCAACACCCGGGCCATCACCTCGCGGGCGTTGACCGTGCGGGTGTCGAACCGGGTGATCAGGATGCCGCTGATCGCCAGGCGCGGGTTGAGCCGGTCGCGAACCTTGTCCACGGTGTCGGTGAGCAGCGCCAGGCCGCGCAGCGAGAAGTACTCGCATTCGGTGGGGATGATCACCCCGTCCGAGCAGGCCAGCGCGTTGACCGTGAGCAGACCCAGCGACGGCTGGCAGTCGATCAGGATGTAGTCGTAGCGGTCGATCACCGGATGCAGCGCGCGGGCCAGGGTCTGTTCCCGGCCGACCTCGTTGACCAGCTGGATCTCGGCGGCCGACAGATCGATGTTGCTGGGCACCAGGTCCAGGTTCTTGACCCGGGTGTTGATCAACACCTCGTCGATGCTGACCCGGGGTTCGACCATCAGGTTGTGCACGGTGGAGGCCAGCTCGTAGTGCGGCACGCCCAGACCCGCCGACAGCGCGCCCTGCGGGTCGAGATCCACCAGCAGCACCCGGCGGCCGTATTCGGCCAGTGCCGCCCCCAGGTTGATCGTGGAGGTGGTCTTGCCGACGCCGCCCTTCTGGTTGCACATCGAGATCACCCGGGCAGGACCGTGCGAGGTCAACGGTTGCGGGTCAGGGATCTTGCGGGGTGGGCGGCCGGTGAGACCGATCGGTGCGTCGCCGTCTGCCTCGTCGGTCACGCCGGGCCCCCCGGGATCAGGCGAATCGGCGGCGTGGCGAACATCCGCGAAAGTCTAACGGTGCGCCGACCTCGCCAATGGCAGACCCGCGACATCATGCGCGCGGATGCGCGCCGGCCCAGACCTCGCGCAGGGCGTGCACGGTGACCAGGGTGTAGATCTGCGTCGTCGTCACCGACGCGTGGCCCAGCAACTCCTGGACCACCCTGACGTCGGCTCCGCCGTCGAGCAGGTGGGTAGCGAACGAGTGCCGCAGCGTGTGCGGCGACACAGCAGCGGTGATCCCAGCCCGTTCAGCGGCGTCCTGCAGCACCTGCCACGCGCTCTGCCGCGACAGTCGGCCGCCGCGCGCGTTGAGGAAGATCGCCGGCGTGCTGCGCCCGCGTTCGGCCAGGCCGGGGCGGCCTCGCACCAGGTAGGCGTCCAGCGCCGCGATGGCCGGGCGCCCGACCGGCACCAGCCGCTGCTTGCCGCCCTTGCCGCGCAGCAGCACCGAGCGGGCTTCGGTGTCGACGTCATCGACGTCGAGGCCGACGGCCTCCGAGATCCGCGCGCCGGTCGAATACAGCAGTTCGAGCAGCGCACGGTTGCGTAGCGTCAGCGGCCCGTCCGACGGGGCATCGCCGCCGGCCCCTTCGAGCAGCGCGAGCACCTCGTCGAGGGTCAGGCTCTTGGGCAGCCGACGGCTCGGGGTCGGCGGCTTGACGGCCCGGGCGACGTCGATGTCGATGATTCCCTCTGCCGCGGCGAACCGGTGAAAACCGCGCACCGCGATCAGCGCGCGCGCCGCCGAAACCGCCGAGAGCGGCACCACACCGGTGTCGGGATCGCCGCGGCGCAGCACCACCAGGAAGTCGCTGACGTCGTTCTCGGTGACTTTGGTCAGGTCGTCGATGCCTCGCAGCCGCAGGTGCTCGACATAGCGGCGCAGGTCGCGCCGATAGGAGCTGATGGTGTTGGCCGCCACGCCGCGCTCGATGGTGAGGTGGTCGAGGTAGCCCTGCACCTGCCCGTCCAGCGCGGTACTCAGCGTCGGAGCGACAGGCGCGGGGTTACCGGTCATGACCGGGCTTTCCGCGCAGCGAAGACCGTCGGCCGATCGGGCCACGGCGCATCGACCGGTCGGGTCGGCGCGCCGCCGAGGATGACCGCCTGGGCGGCCAGGATGCCCGCGGCCGTGGTGGAATTCACGATCTCACCGGCCAGCACCCGCTGCGCGGCGTGCTCGAGGCTGAGCCAATGCACGGTGAGGTCGGCTTCCTCGTCGTCGGCTTCGGGCCGGCCGACATGTGCCAGGCCGCGGGCGAGATACACCCGCACCGCCTCGTCGGTGAAACCCGGCGAACACGCCAGGTCCACCAGCACGCTCCAGTCGTCGGCGGTGAAGCCCGTCTCCTCGCGCAGCTCACGTGCTGCGGCGGTCGCCGGGTTCTCCCCCGGCTCGTCGAGCAGCCCGGCGGGCAACTCCCATAGCCGGTGCCCGAGCGGATGGCGGTACTGGTAGACCATCGCCACCCGGCCGGTGTCGTCGACGGCAGCCACGGCCACCGCACCGTAGTGCTCGACCACCTCGCGAGTGGCGATATTGCCGCCAGGCATGCGCACCTGGTCGGCGCGGAGGGCGAGAATATTGCCGCGGTAAACGGTTTCGGAGGAGACAGTCGTGAAGTCGTGCTCAGCCACGAGCTGAATGCTCTGGAACCTGCTCGGCCCCTGGCGATGCCGCCTGGTCCGGGTGTTCCTTGCCGTTGGGGTGTTGCTCGGGAATCTCCACCGGCAGCCGCTCGGCGGCCTTGTAATCGATCGCCGCGCCGACGAACGCCACGAACAGCGGGTGGGGACGGGTGGGCCGGCTCTTCAGCTCCGGGTGGGCCTGCGTGCCGACCAGGAACGGATGAACCTCGCGCGGATACTCGACGAACTCCACCAGGTGGCCGTCCGGCGAGGTCCCCGAGAACCGCAGACCGCTCTCGGCGATCCGGTCGCGGTAGGTGTTGTTGACCTCGTAGCGGTGGCGGTGGCGCTCCGAGACGTGCGTCGACTGATATGCCTCAGCCACAATCGATCCCGCGTCCAGCGTCGCCGGGTAGGCACCCAGGCGCATGGTGCCACCGAGATCAGCCTCGCCGGCCACCACGTCGCGCTGGTCGGCCATCGTCGAGACCACCGGATGCTTTGTTTCCGGGTCGAATTCGGCCGAGTTTGCCTCCGTCAGTCCCGCCGAACGGGCCGCCTCGATCACGATGCACTGCAGGCCCAGACACAACCCCAGCACCGGTAGCCCTCGATGGCGCGCGTAGCGGATGGCCCCGATCTTGCCCTCGATACCGCGGATGCCGAACCCGCCGGGGATGAGCACCCCGTCCACGTCGTCGAGCACCGCTGCCGCACCGGCGTCGGTCTCGCAGTCATCGGAGGCCACCCAGCGCATTTCGACCTTGGCCCGGTGGGCGAACCCGCCCGCGCGCAGCGCCTCGGCCACCGACAGGTAGGCATCCGAGAGGTCGATGTACTTGCCCACCAAGGCGATTCGCACCGTCTCCTTGGGCTCGTGAACCCGCCCAAGCAGGTCGTTCCACTGCGTCCAGTCGACGTCTCGGAACGGCAGGCTGAGCCGGCGCACCACGTAGGCGTCGAGTTCCTCGCGGTGCAGCACCTTGGGGATGTCGTAGATCGACGGCGCGTCCGGGGTGGAGATCACCCCGTCGATGTCGACGTCGCACATCAGCGCGATCTTGTTCTTCAGCGGTTCGGGCACATCGCGGTCGCAGCGCAGGATCAGCGCGTCCGGGCTGATACCGATGCTGCGCAGTGCGGCCACCGAGTGCTGGGTGGGCTTGGTCTTCAGCTCACCCGACGGCGCCAGGTAGGGCACCAGCGACACGTGCAGGAAGAAGCAGTTGTCCCGGCCGACCTCGTGGCGGACCTGGCGGGCGGCCTCCAGGAACGGCAGCGATTCGATGTCGCCGACCGTGCCACCGATCTCGGTGATCACCACGTCGGGGCGGTTGCCCCGGGCGTCGGGTTCGGCCATCGCCATGATGCGGCGCTTGATCTCGTCGGTGATGTGCGGGATCACCTGCACGGTGTCGCCGAGGTATTCCCCGCGACGCTCCTTGGCGATCACCTGCGAATACACCTGACCCGTGGTCACGTTGGCCGATCCGGACAAGTTGCGATCCAGGAAGCGCTCGTAGTGGCCGACATCGAGATCTGTTTCCGCACCGTCCTCGGTGACGAAGACCTCACCGTGCTGGAACGGGTTCATCGTCCCGGGATCCACGTTGAGGTACGGGTCGAGCTTCTGCATGGTCACCTGCAGCCCGCGCGCGGTCAGCAACTGACCGAGGCTGCTCGCGGTGAGACCCTTGCCAAGAGAAGAAACGACTCCGCCGCTGACGAAGAGGTGCTTGGTGGCGGTCTGCGGGTGCTTACGCAGTGGTGGCAAGAGCAACCTCCGTGACGACGGGCAGGGGATCGCTTTAACTAGCTGGGGCCTGCCGACCCACGGAATCTCACCCTAACACCGACGCCGACAAGGCGGCGCTAACACGCCAGTGGGCTTGGTTACCTCTGGGTTACTCCGGCCCGGCTGCCACTGCGCCTATTGCGGAACGGTGATCGACCCGGCACCGGGACCGATACCGAACTTTCCGTTCGGCGCGCCGCGCGTGAGGTTCTGCAGGGCCAGGGCGGTGGTGATGCGGCCGGACTCGGAGTTGATGTCGTCGACGGTGGTCACGGCGGCGGACATCCCGGCGTCGGCGCGGGCCACCGCCACCGCGGAGGTTCCGGTGGCCGACCCGTCCCGGCCGGCCAGCACCGTGCCCGAGCCGTGCGGGGCAATGCCCGCGGCGAACCGGGCCACCGTGGAGCCCTGGTTGCCGGCGTCGTCGCCCAGCGCTCCCCCGGTGATGACGACGGCGGTGTCGGCCGCGCCGATGCGATCGCCGGCGTAGGTCAAGAAGCCGGTGTCGCGCAGGGCGGCGAGCACGGTGTCGCGCTGGGTGTCGTCGGCGGGCTTGATGTCGGGATTGCGGTTGATCAACAGCGCGATGCCGAGCAGATCACCAGCCTGCGAACCCTGATCGACCTGCGTGGTGCTCAGCTGCGCCCCGGCCGGCACGATCGCCGAGTTCACCACCGAGCGCAGCTTCTCCGCGGCGTTGGCGTCGACGAACTCCTGGGTCAGCGTGACCGTGCCGGTGACCACGCCCCCGGCCTGGCCCACGACCCGGCTCATGGCGTCCACGTCGTCACCGTCGGCATCGGGGGTGCGAAACAGCACTACCGACTTGCCGGCCAGCGCGTCGCGCACGATCCGGCCCGACATCTGCGTGTCGAAATCATTGGCGGCACCGAGCTTTTCGTTCAGCGCATTGCGCTGGTCGGTGAGCACGGCGATCTGCTTGTTGAGGTCCTGCTTGTCACCGCGCAGACCGGACAACAGCGGGCCGGACAGCACGCCGGAACCCAGGAACACCCCGACGGCGAGCGCCAAGAACACCGCTGCCAGCGAAATGGCATGGTGGCGTAGCGAAATCACAGCGATGAGCCTTTCTGCTCGACGCTTAGGTCACCCAGCTCTGCACCATCAGCGAGAAGCGGTTCCAGTAGTTCACGATCCAGTCGATGACGAACGTGTCGGCCCGCGAGACCCAGAGTGCGGCGATGATCGCCACCAGCACAGCAAGAATGAGCATGGCGATGGCGCCGCCGGAGATGTGATTGCGGTACAGGGTGGCAACGGCTTTCGCGTCGACCAACTTCTCGCCGACCTTGAGCCGGGTCAGGAAGGTCGACGGGGCGCTCTGCTGGCGGGACCGATCGAAGAAGTCCTCGATATTGGCCGAGTGGCCGGCGGTGACGATCAGCGCGGCCCCGTGATGATCGACGAGCAGCAAGGCCAGGTCGGCGGCCGAGCCGGCGGCCGGGAAGGTCATGGCCCCGATACCCAGATCCTGGATGCGCTCCAGCCCACTGGCATGGCCGTCGGCATCGGCAGGTAGCACCACCTGCGCACCGCTCTTGAGCACCTCGGCGCTCATCGTGTCGGGGTTACCGACGATCAGCTGCGGCCGGTGGCCGCACTTCTGCAGGATGTCGGCGCCTCCGCCGACACCGACCAGCACCGGCTGGTATTCCTTGATGAACGGCTTGAGCGCCTTGAGGTCTTCCTCGGCTCCGGGACCGTCGGAGACCACCACGACGTGGCGGCGGTAGACGTCGACGTCGATATCCGGAATGCCAATGCCGTCGATCAGCAATGGGCTTTCGCTGCGGATGAACTCAATGGTGTTGCCGGCGAAGGCCTCCAGATGCGCGACGAGTCCGGTCTTGGCGTCGTGCATGAGGTCGGCGATCTCTTCGTCGCTGCGCTCGACTCCGTGCACCAGCCGGCGATCCCCGGCGTAGACCCCGCCGTTGTGCAGGCGGATCTTTGCGCCGTCCTTGATCTTCTTGAAGACCTCGGGGCCGGCGCTGTCGATCAGGGTGATGTTGTTGGCCACCAACACCTCAGGGCCGAGGTTCGGGTAGCGGCCCGAGATCGACGGCGAGGCGTTGACCACCCCGGCGATGTTCGCGTCGACCAGAGCGTCCGCAGTCATCCGGTCCAGGTCGAGGATGTCCAGGACGACGATGTCGCCAGGCCCGACCCGGCGCAGCAGGCGGTCGATGTCGCGGTCGACGCGGGCCGTGCCCATCACGCCTGGCCGTGCACCGGTATTACGCGAGAGAAGCGCTGACATCTTCATGGGCAGATTCTGTCGGCGCCGAGGCAGATATCCGCGGAGGCGCGCCGTAACACTGGCCCCACAAGTCACATTGCGTCACAGAAGTAACACGGTTCGGCTGCGGGCAGTTTCCCCGCCGCCGCCCGCAAGCGAGTACTGTCAGCTAACTAGTCCTGGGGGTGGCCAGCTTGACCGCAGCAACGCCTGCGCCATGGGTGAGCGGGCTATTCGTTGCGCTGGGCCTGGGCGCCGCACTGGTCAGCGGTCAGGGCGTCGCACGTGCCGACGCCATCGGCCCCGGCCCGAACCGCTCCGGCGATTCGGCGCACTCCGCGCCACGCGCCGTCGGCCATCGGAGCCCCACGGCACCGTCATCGGCGGCGCAGAGCCGCCCCATCCCGCCGCGCCTCGCCGCCGCAACCGCCCGGTCGAGCACCATGCGGCCCACTCCCGCAACGCCTGTCACGCCGCCGCCGGATACGGCGGTGGCGGCGGCCCTGGCCGCGACACGCCGCCAGCCCAGCGCCGGCTTCGCCCGGCCCGCCCCGCGTCCCCCGGCACAGAGCGCGCCGCCGGCCCCGAACCTGGCGGCGATCGTCACCAAGTGGCTCGACGACGTGCACGACTTTCTGGTCGGCGCCGGCCAAGCCCGTCCCCTCCCGGGGGACATGACCCAGACACCGTACGGAAATCTCGGCAAATGGATGCTGGCACCGACCGGCGGCGTCTCCGACTGGCCCAGCCAAGGTTTCCCGTTCACCACCCTGTACCAACCGATCAATGTCGTCATCGTCGACCCGACCTCGACCACCGCCGAGGAGTCGGCCCAGAAGCTCAACGCCGCACTGGCCGCGGCCGGCTTCCCGGCCCAGGCCATCCACGCCTCGGGGTACGGCGGTGTCATCGACGGTGTCACCTACGGGCAGCAGCCGGCCGGGACGCTGCAGGCCTTCGCCGACGCGCACTGGCTGCTGACCAACGATCACGGCCGGGTATTCGGCCCGGCCCCCGGCCCGGACGGCACCGGCTTCGTGTGGACCGCCTCGTTCAGTCGCGAACGCACCGGCCTGCTCTACGTCATCCCGACCCACGTGTACGTTTCGTTCAGTCTCGCCCGCAATTCCGTACGTGATGCCCTGGTGGCCAGCGGGGCAACTGATCTGGGCATGCTCGATATGGACAACAAGCTGTCCGGCCGCACCACCACCGGCGACCACGACGGCTACGCCGCGGTGATCAGACTCAACTGAGCCGCTCCTGCTCGGCGGCTTCCAGCAGCTCCCGGGCGTGCGCGCGGCCGGTGTCCGACTCCCCCAGACCCGCCAGCATCCTGGCCAGCTCGGCGACCCGCTGCTCGGTGCCCAGGCGGCGCACCTCGCTGGCGCCGCTTCCCGTGCTGTCGACCACCAGGTGGCTGTCGGCGTAGGCCGCGACCTGCGGCAGGTGGGTGACGACGATGACCTGGTGGGTGCGCGCCAGCCGGGCCAGCCGACGGCCGATCTGCACTGCCGCACGTCCCCCCACCCCGGCGTCCACCTCGTCGAACACCATGGTGGTGCCCTCGGTCGAGGCGGCTAGTACCACTTCGAGCGCCAGCATCACCCGAGACAGCTCACCACCGGACGCGCTCTTGTTCAGCGGCAGCACGTCGGTGCCGCGATGCGCGGTGAAGCCGAACTCGACCAGGTCGATGCCTTCACTCCCGGCATGCACCAACTCCCCGGAGGGCAGCCGCAGTGGCGCGCTGTCGTCGTCGCGGGCCGGCATCGCCGACACCGTGACGGTGAAGTCGGCCTGCGCCATGGCCAGCCCGGTGAGCTCGGCTGTGATCGCCTTGGCCAGCCCCTTGGCCGCCTTGGCGCGGACCTTGGACAGTTCGAGCGCGGCGACGGCCACCTGCGTGGCCAGTTCCTCGACGCGGTGCGCCAACCCGGCCAGGGCGTCCTCGGAGACGTCGAGCTGGACAAGCCGCTCCCGGGATTGCCGCGCCCACTCACGGACGCCGTCGACGTCGGCGGCGTACTTGCGGGTGAGGCTGCGCAGTTCGGCCTGCCGGGCCAGCTTGGTCTCCAGCCCGCTCGCGTCGTCGGGCAGGTCTCCCAGGAAGCTGCCCAGCTCACGGGCCACGTCTCCGACGACGGTAAGCGCGTCGGCGAGCTGGCGGCCCAGTGCGCTCAACGCGGAGTCATCGGTGGAATCCAACAGGGCCACCGCCCGGCTCAGCGTGTCGGTCGCCGAGTGCGGTTCCCCGTCGGACAGGTCATCAACCGACGCCGACAGGGCCGCGCGGGCACCGGCGACCGCCTCGCGCAGCGCGTCGAGCTCGGAGAGCCGGCGGATGTCGGCCACCAGCGCTTCGTCTTCCCCTGGGGCCGGATCGACACCGTCGATCTCGGCCAGGGCAAACTTCAGCTGGTCGGCCTCCTGGGCCAGCTCCCGGGCGCGGTTGGTCCGGTCGACGAGGTCACGGCGGGCGACCTGCCACAGGTCGCGCAGTTTTCGGTAGCGCCCGAGTTTGGCGTCGACGCCGGCGAAACGGTCCAGGGCAGCGCGCTGTTGCTCGGGACGCATCAGCCGCAACTGGTCGTTCTGTCCGTGCAGCGTCAACAGTCCGGTAGTGAAGGTGGTCAACGACTTCGCCGGCACACTGCGCCCGCCGAGGTAGGCGCGCGACGGCCCGTCCCGGCTGACGGTCCGCAGCGCGATGACGCTTCCGTCGTCGTCGCGGTCGGCGCCCGACGAGTCCAGGATCTCGTCGATCTGGGCGGCGGCGTCGTCGTCGAGTTCGGCGGTGCTGAACCGCCCCTCGACGGAGGCTCGCGGCGCGCCGGATCGCACCCGGGTGGGGTCGGCACGCGCACCGCCGAGCAGGTGCAGACCGGTCACCACCATGGTCTTGCCGGTGCCGGTTTCGCCGGTGAGAACGGTCAGACCGCGGTCGAACTCGGCAGTCGCAGCGTTGATCGCACCCAGTGACTCGATCCGGATTTCGGACAGCATCGCCGTCTCACTGCCCCCGCCAGCCGGTGACTGGCAGGCGGAACTTGCGCACCAGCCGGTCGGTGAACGGCGCACTGTCCAACCGCACCCACTTCAGCGGTGTCGTGCACTTGGTCACCTCCAGGCGCCCGCCGGCGGGCACCCGCATCTCGCGGCGGCCGTCGCAGAACACCAACGCCTCATGGCTGTCGGCGTCGATCTCGATGGCGATCAGTGCGTGCGGGCTGGTGACCATCGGGCGGGCGAATAACGCGTGCGCGTTGTTGGGCACCACGATCATCGCCTCCAGGTCGGGCCAGACCACGGGTCCGCCGGCCGAGAACGCGTATGCGGTGGACCCGGTCGGGCTCGACACCAGCACCCCGTCGCAGCCGAACGCCGACACCGGCCTGCCGTCGATCTCCAGGACGACGCCGATCACGCCGAGGCGGGCGCCCTTTTCCAGGCTGGCCTCGTTGAGAGCCCAGCCGCGGGCGATCACCTCACCGTCGGCGCGCACCGCGATGTCGAGGGTCATCCGTTGCTCGACGCGATAGTTGCGGGCGATGACGTGCTCGAGAACGGTGTCGATGGCCTCGGCTTCGGCTTCGGCCAGGAAGCCGATCCGGCCGAGGTTGATCCCCAGCACCGGAATGTCGGCGTTGCGGGCCAGTTCGGCGGCCCGCAGGAACGTGCCGTCCCCACCCAGCACCAGCACCAGTTCGCAGCCGACGGCGGCGTTGGCATCGGCGTCGACCACCTCGATGTCGACGCCTAGTGACCGCATGGCGGCGGGGTCCAACTTCAGCGAACCGCGGTCGACGGCCTCGGCGGAGAGCACACGCAATCCGATTCCGTTGTCCGCCAACACTTTTCCGACCCGACTTGCAGTTTCGGTGGCTTCGTCGCGGCCAGTGTGTACGACGAGCAGGATCACCCGCTCACCAGTCATTGCGGTCCTTCCGCGACGGCGCGGCGCACCGCGGCGTCCAGTTCGTCTCCGTGCAGGCCGCGCTCGGTGCGGGCCCGCAGCCATAGGAAGTATTCGACATTGCCCGACGGCCCGGGCAGCGGGCTCGCGGTGACACCGACGGTCTGCCAGCCCAGCCCCTCGGCGCGGGCGGCGACGGCCAGCACGGCGCTGGCGCGCAGCGCGGGATCCGACACGACACCACCGGCGCCGACCTGCTCCCGGCCGACCTCGAACTGTGGCTTCACCATGGGAACGATATCGGCGTCGGCCGACGCGCAGGGAGTCAGCGCGGGCAGCACCGTGCTCAGCGAGATGAACGACAGGTCGGCCACCACCAGGTCGACGGGTCCGCCGATGGACTCAGGCGTCAGGTCACGCACGTTGGTCCGTTCGATGACCGTCACCCGCGGGTCCGAGCGCAGCGACCACGCCAGTTGCCCGTAGCCGACATCGACGGCGACGACCTCGGTCGCGCCGCGATCCAGCAGTACCTCGGTGAAGCCCCCGGTCGAGGCGCCCGCGTCCAGACAGCGCCGCCCGCCCGGCTCGATGCCAAAGCTGTCCAACGCACCGATGAGCTTGTGGGCACCGCGGGACACCCAGGTCCGCTCCTCGCCGGCCTCGACGGTGAGATTCGCGGTGACCGATACCGCGGTGGCCGGCTTCACCGCCCGCATGCCGTCGATACTGACCAGACCAGCGCTGATCAGCTCGGCGGCCTGCTGGCGCGACCGCGCCAGCCCACGCCGGACCAGCTCAGCGTCAACCCGGGCACGCCGCGCCATACGCGAACTCAGCCCTTCTCCACCGATTCCAGCGCACGGACCAAGATTTCGTGCGCTTCCTCGAGCCGCTGGCCGATGGCGTCGACGTCGACACCGGTGACGTCGACGTCGTCCGGACCGACGCTGGGCAGGTCGGCCAGCACGGCGTCGATGTCGGCGCGAATCTGCTCGGGGTCGGTGCTCATGTCACCGATCACGCTAGCCGATCCGGGTTGCTCAACAGGGACCAGCGTTGCAGTGCGTCGCGCGCGGCATCGTCACCGGCCAACACCGCGATCGGGGTGGTCGCGTTGACGTCCCACACCGCTCGCGCGGTGGCCCGCAGCACCGAGAGGCCGTCCTGGCCCGGGTCGGCGCCGGTGGACACGACGGTCACCGCACCCTTGCCGACCTCGACGCGCCAGGCCGGGTGCTCGGCTACGGCGAGAGCCTCGGTCGGGGTGTGCAGATCGCGAAGGTCGGCGCCGATGTAGGTGGGACGTTGCTCGGGCACCGCATGGACGACATCGGCTGCCGTGCTGACCCCGGACAGCACCATCAGACTGGGTAGCTCCACGGCGTTGGCGCCGGCGATATCGGTGTCCAGGCGATCGCCCACCACCAACGGAGCAGCAAATGCGCCGCGGGCCAGGGCATCTCGCATCAACGTCGGAGCGGGTTTACCGGCCACCTGAGGTTCGACGTCGGTGGCCGTGCGCAGCGCCGAGACCATCGACCCGTTTCCGGGCAACAGCCCCCGCTCGGTCGGCAGTGTGCGGTCGATATTGGCGGCCACCCACAACGCCCCGGCGCGGATGGCCAGCGCGGCCTCGGCAAGGTCGGACCAGCCGGTGGACGTCGAATGTCCCTGGACCACACCGACCGGGTCGTCGGAGAACAGCCGCACCGGCCGTAATCCCACCGCCGAGACCTCCCCGGCCAACGCCTCGGTACCGACGATCAAGACATTCGCACCGGGGGCAAGCTGCTCGGCCAGCAGCCGCGCCGCGCTCTGCGCGCTGGTCACCACGTCAGCGGCCTCGGCGGTGAAGCCGAGTTCACGCAGATGCGCGGCCACCTCCTCGGCGGCTCGGGAGGCATTGTTGGTGACGAAAAGCTTGCGGGTCGCAGTGGCATCCAGAGCGCCGATCGCCCCTTCGGTCGGTTCGTGACCGCGGAACACCGTGCCGTCGAGGTCGAGCAGCAAGCAATCATGTTGCTGTGCAAGGGTTGTCACGTCAGGCCAACTCGCCGACCCGGTCTTCAGCATCGGTGACGCCGTCGATGTCGGCCGCGGCGGCGTGGATGAACCACTGCAGCGCGTCGTCGGCGCGGCCCAGCGCCAGCAGCGTCTCGGCGTAGGCGTAGAACAGCCGCGCCGCGGTCGAGCCGCTCCGGGTCGGATCGGGCTGCGGACTGGTCAGCAGCGCCAGGGCCTGCTCGAGCTGGCCGAGATCGGCGCGGGCACCGGCGGCAACGATCCGCATCTCGTCGGCGTCGTCGCCGGTCAGCCGGGCGGCTTCCGGGCTGCGCGCAAGTTCGATGGCACGTTCGGGTCGTCCGACGCCGCGCTCACAGTCCGCGATCAGCGGGAGCAGTTCCGACTTGCTGCCCATCCGGCGCGCGGCCCGGAACTCCGAAAGCGCCTGGGCCCAGTCACCGCACTGATAGGCCGCGATCCCGACCGCCTCCCGCACCGCGGCGATGCGCCCGGAGCGGGCCCTGGCGGCCTGGGCGTGCTCGAGCGCCGCCTGCGGATCCTCGTCGAGCAGCTCACCGGCCGCAACCAGGTGGCGAGCCACCGTGTCGGCAGTGGCCCGGTCCAAAGTCGAAAGCTCGCCACGGATTTCGGGCGCGAGTTGCTTGGCCTCGATCGAGGCCGGGATGGCGGGACCGGCCGGCCGCGACTGGGCACCGTCGCGATCGTCGCCGTGCTGGGGCTGTGCGGGACGGGCTCGTCCCGGACCTGAGCGATGCGGGGCGCCAGTACCGCGGCGATCCCGCCCGCCCCCACCGGTACCGGTTCCAGCCGGACGACGCGGCGGGCGCCCACCGGAATTACCTTGCCTGTCGTCGACCACCCGTAAAGGATACGGGCAGCACGGTGACGGTCACAATTCGGATTATTGAATTCAGCCTACGGAATTCGCCATGAACCATTAAAAGTGGCCCCCGAATATCTTCGGGGGCCACAATATCGGGCCTAGAAATGCCTGAGCCCCCCACATTACGTGGGGGGCTCAGGACTTAAATTGTGTTCGGCGGTGTCCTACTTTTCCACCCGTGTTGGGTAGTATCATCGGCGCTGGCAGGCTTAGCTTCCGGGTTCGGGATGGGTCCGGGCGTTTCCCTGCCGCTGTGGCCGCCGTAACTTTATTTTTTTGGTTGCCTCTGGTTTTTGGTGGTGGGGTGGGTGTTGTGGTGTGTGGTGTGGTTGCGGGCGTCTGTGTGTTCTTACTTTTAACCGAAATCAATGGTGTTTTGTTTTGGTTGTTGTAAGTTTTCGGCCGGTTAGTGCCAGTTCCCTGAACACCTTGCGGTGCGTATAGGTCTGGTCTATCAATCCCGTGGTCTGCGGGGGGCCTTATCCCTCTAAAAGGGTGAGAAGCCTGGTCTTGGAGAAGGTTTCCCGCTTAGATGCTTTCAGCGGTTATCCTGTCCGAACGTGGCTATCCAGCGGTGCCCCTGGTGGGACAACTGGTGGACCAGAGGTTCGTCCGTCCCGGTCCTCTCGTACTAGGGACAGGTTTCCTCAAGCTTCTGACGCGCGCGGCGGATAGAGACCGAACTGTCTCACGACGTTCTAAACCCAGCTCGCGTGCCGCTTTAATGGGCGAACAGCCCAACCCTTGGGACCTGCTCCAGCCCCAGGATGCGACGAGCCGACATCGAGGTGCCAAACCATCCCGTCGATATGGACTCTTGGGGAAGATCAGCCTGTTATCCCCGGGGTACCTTTTATCCGTTGAGCGACACCCCTTCCACTCAGAGGTGCCGGATCACTAGTCCCGACTTTCGTCCCTGCTTGACGTGTAGGTCTCGCAGTCAAGCTCCCTTGTGCACTTGCACTCAACACCTGATTGCCGTCCAGGTTGAGGGAACCTTTGGGCGCCTCCGTTACATTTTAGGAGGCAACCGCCCCAGTTAAACTACCCACCAGGCACTGTCCCTGAACCGGTTTCACGGTTCGAAGTTAGAAGTCCAATACGATCAGAGTGGTATTTCAACAACGACTCCACCCACACTGGCGTGTGAATTTCACAGTCTCCCACCTATCCTACACAAACCGTATCGAACGCCAATACCAAGCTATAGTGAAGGTCCCGGGGTCTTTTCGTCCTGCCGCGCGTAACGAGCATCTTTACTCGTAGTGCAATTTCGCCGAGTCTATGGTTGAGACAGTTGAGAAGTCGTTACGCCATTCGTGCAGGTCGGAACTTACCCGACAAGGAATTTCGCTACCTTAGGATGGTTATAGTTACCACCGCCGTTTACTGGGGCTTAAATTCTCAGCTTCACCCTTACGGGTTAACCGGTCCTCTTAACCTTCCAGCACCGGGCAGGCGTCAGTCCGTATACATCGTCTTGCGACTTCGCACGGACCTGTGTTTTTAGTAAACAGTCGCTTCTCACTGGTTTGTGCCACCCCCCACCGCTGCCGGCAGCTAGTGCCATGACAGTAGGAGGTCCCCCTTCTCCCGAAGTTACGGGGGTATTTTGCCGAGTTCCTTAACCATAGTTCACTCGTACGCCTTGGTATTCTCTACCTGACCACCTGTGTTGGTTTGGGGTACGGGCCGTGTGTGTGCTCGCTAGAGGCTTTTCTTGGCAGCAGAGGATCACCGAATTCGCCTCACTCGGCTATGCATCACCTCTCAGGATTATGAACGACGGATTTACCTATCGTCCTCCCTACCGGTTTGCCCCAGTATTACCACTGACTGGTACGGCTACCTACCTGCGTCACCCCATCGCTTGACTACTACCAGAGAAGGTCCCGCGCAGCCCTGCCAATCCTCACACCCGAAGGTGGTCGGTAACGACAGTTTTGGGCGGTTAGTACCCCTGATTCATCATGGGCGCTCACACACGGGTACGGGAATATCAACCCGTTGTCCATCGACTACGCCTGTCGGCCTCGCCTTAGGTCCCGACTCACCCTGGGCGGACTGGCCTGCCCCAGGAACCCTTGGTCTTTCGGCGGGCAAGGTTCTCACTTGCCTTATCGCTACTCATGCCTGCATTCTCACTCCCACACCCTCCACCACTAGATCACTCTGCGGCTTCACCGGATGCAGGACGCTCCCCTACCCAACGACACAAGGTCGTTGCCGCGGCTTCGGCGGTGTGCTTGAGCCCCGCTACATTATCGGCGCACAATCACTTGACCAGTGAGCTATTACGCACTCTTTCAAGGGTGGCTGCTTCTAAGCCAACCTCCTGGTTGTCTCTGCGACTGCACATCCTTTTCCACTTAGCACACGCTTAGGGGCCTTAGCCGGCGATCTGGGCTGTTTCCCTCTCGACGCACGGAGCTTATCCCCCGCCGTCTCACTGCTGCGCTCTTAGACTCACCGGCATTCGGAGTTTGGCTGACGTCAGTAACCCTGTGGGGCCCATCGGCCATCCAGTAGCTCTACCTCCGGTGAGAAACACGCAACGCTGCACCTAAATGCATTTCGGGGAGAACCAGCTATCACGGAGTTTGATTGGCCTTTCACCCCTACCCACAACTCATCCCCTCAGTCTTCAACCTAAGTGGGTTCGGGCCTCCACGCGGTCTTACCCGCGCTTCACCCTGGCCATGGGTAGATCACTCCGCTTCGGGTCCAGAACACACCACTACACCACACACTCTTGTGTGGATACGCCCTATTCAGACTCGCTTTCGCTACGGCTACCCCACCCGGGTTAACCTCGCGACATGTCCCTGACTCGCAGGCTCATTCTTCAAAAGGCACGCCATCACCCCACCACGAAGGAGGGCTCTGACGGATTGTAGGCACACGGTTTCAGGTACTATTTCACTCCCCTCCCGGGGTACTTTTCACCATTCCCTCACGGTACTAATCCGCTATCGGTCATTGGGAAGTATTCAGGCTTACCGGGTGGTCCCGGCAGATTCACAGCAGATTTCACGGGCCCGCTGCTACTCGGGAACCCATCACAGCAGAGAACATGTTTTCACCTACGGGGCTCTCACCCACTACGGCAGACCATCCCAGGCCACTTCGATTAACACATTCTTTTCTGACTGCTGCCCAGACCGGCAGATCTGAGAAGACAGGCCCCACAACACCGCACACACAACCCCTGCCGGGTATCACATGCATACGGTTTAGCCATCCTCCGCGTTCGCTCGCCACTACTAACGGAATCACTTACTTGTTTTCTCTTCCTACGGGTACTGAGATGTTTCACTTCCCCGCGTTCCCCCCCGCACCCTATATATTCAGATGCGGGTGACACGACATCACTCGTGCCGGGTTTCCCCATTCGGACATCCTCGGATCAACGCTCGGTTGACAGCTCCCCGAGGCTTATCGCAGCCTCCTACGTCCTTCATCGGCTCCCAATGCCAAGGCATCCACCATGCGCCCTTAAACACTTACAACACAAAAAACCAATTCGAAAAAAGAAATTGCACATCAACACACAACCAACCACCACCCCAAAGGGCACTGATCACCTGCGTGCTAGATGCTCGCAACCACTATCCACAAATCAAACACCACACCCCACCACCAAAGCAGGGCAACAACACGCCGATACCACCCAACGGTGACACCACCCGGAACCCCGGGCACGGGCCTGTTGTCTCAAAGCCCAATAGTGTGTCTGATGGCCACCACCCACCCCCACCCCAAACAGGGCAGAAACAGACGATGTTTTCCGCTTGTCGCGCACCAGAACCTGAAACCCACTACAGGCCAGGCCCATCCAACGAATCGCTGCACTCACCGAACCCCCACACGATGTGGGCGGGGCGCAGTCTCGTGGTGCTCCTTAGAAAGGAGGTGATCCAGCCGCACCTTCCGGTACGGCTACCTTGTTACGACTTCGTCCCAATCGCCGATCCCACCTTCGACGGCTCCCTCCCCGAGGGGTTAGGCCACCGGCTTCGGGTGTTACCGACTTTCATGACGTGACGGGCGGTGTGTACAAGGCCCGGGAACGTATTCACCGCAGCGTTGCTGATCTGCGATTACTAGCGACTCCGACTTCACGGGGTCGAGTTGCAGACCCCGATCCGAACTGAGACCGGCTTTAAAGGATTCGCTCCACCTCACGGCATCGCAGCCCTTTGTACCGGCCATTGTAGCATGTGTGAAGCCCTGGACATAAGGGGCATGATGACTTGACGTCATCCCCACCTTCCTCCGAGTTGACCCCGGCAGTCTCTCACGAGTCCCCACCATTACGTGCTGGCAACATGAGACAAGGGTTGCGCTCGTTGCGGGACTTAACCCAACATCTCACGACACGAGCTGACGACAGCCATGCACCACCTGCACACAGGCCACAAGGGAACTGATATCTCTACCAGCGTCCTGTGCATGTCAAACCCAGGTAAGGTTCTTCGCGTTGCATCGAATTAATCCACATGCTCCGCCGCTTGTGCGGGCCCCCGTCAATTTCTTTGAGTTTTAGCCTTGCGGCCGTACTCCCCAGGCGGGGTACTTAATGCGTTAGCTACGGCACGGATCCCAAGGAAGGAAACCCACACCTAGTACCCACCGTTTACGGCGTGGACTACCAGGGTATCTAATCCTGTTCGCTCCCCACGCTTTCGCTCCTCAGCGTCAGTTACTGCCCAGAGACCCGCCTTCGCCACCGGTGTTCCTCCTGATATCTGCGCATTCCACCGCTACACCAGGAATTCCAGTCTCCCCTGCAGTACTCTAGTCTGCCCGTATCGCCCGCACGCCCACAGTTGAGCTGTGAGTTTTCACGAACAACGCGACAAACCACCTACGAGCTCTTTACGCCCAGTAATTCCGGACAACGCTCGGACCCTACGTATTACCGCGGCTGCTGGCACGTAGTTGGCCGGTCCTTCTTCTATAGGTACCGTCACTTGCGCTTCGTCCCTACTGAAAGAGGTTTACAACCCGAAGGCCGTCATCCCTCACGCGGCGTCGCTGCATCAGGCTTGCGCCCATTGTGCAATATTCCCCACTGCTGCCTCCCGTAGGAGTCTGGGCCGTATCTCAGTCCCAGTGTGGCCGGTCACCCTCTCAGGCCGGCTACCCGTCGTCGCCTTGGTAGGCCATCACCCCACCAACAAGCTGATAGGCCGCGGGCCCATCCCACACCGCAAAAGCTTTCCCCCACCAGGCCATGCAGCCAGCAGGGTGTATTCGGTATTAGACCCAGTTTCCCAGGCTTATCCCAAAGTGCAGGGCAGATCACCCACGTGTTACTCACCCGTTCGCCACTCGTGTACCCCGAAGGGCCTTACCGTTCGACTTGCATGTGTTAAGCACGCCGCCAGCGTTCGTCCTGAGCCAGAATCAAACTCTCCAAACAAAAACCCCTCGACCAAACGAGGCAGAATTCGAATCAGAAAAATCTGACCTAACAAAAAGACACCAAAAACTGGCATCAAAAAACAAAACCACCCATTCAAAAGGAAGACGAGGAGTCCCCCAAAACAAGTGGCAAAAACAACAAACAAAAACCACCAAACACACTATTGAGTTCTCAAACAACACACCCAGCAAACCTTGCCCGTTTAGGGCAACCCTGCCAGCTTACTTCACGAACCTGTCGGTGTCAACTTGCCACCCTCGTTCCGTTTCCGGTTCAAAAGTGTCTGGCTAGTTGACGCCCGCCAGCAGGCAACCCTGCTAACTTACTTCAAAGCTCTCTCCGTGTCAACTCGCTGCTTTGCGTCTTAACTGCGAACGCTGGGCAACTGGCTGACTGACTGGCTTGCGCCAGCAGACAGCCCCGCTAACTTACTTCAAAGGCTTATCAGATTCGGCTTACCGCTTCCGTCCCGTTCCCGGGTCCGGCGCGACCGGCTCGACATACATTACACACGTTCGATCTCAGCTCCAAGTCGGACCAGATTCTCCACGAAAAGCGGGTAACCCCGGTCGATATGGAACACGTCGTGCACTTCGGTCTCGCCGTCCGCGACGAGCCCTGCCAACACCAATCCGGCGCCCGCACGGATGTCCGAGCACCACACCGGTGCGCTGGATAGCTGCGGGATCCCCCGCACCACCGCGTGATGACCGTCGGTCCTGGCGTCGGCTCCGAGCCGGATCATCTCCTCGACGAACCGAAATCTTGCTTCGAAGACGTTCTCGGTGATCATCGACGTCCCGTCGGCAATGGACGCCAGCGCGATCGCCATCGGCTGCAAGTCGGTCGGGAAACCCGGGAACGGAAGCGTCGCGACGTTGCCGGCCTTTGGCCGGTCGTACTGCACCACGCGAAATCCGTTGTCGTGCTGGGTGACAGTGGCGCCGGCGTCATGCAACTTGTGCAGCACCAGCTGAAGATGAGCGGGGTCCACGCCGGTGACCGAGATGTCGCCGCGCGTCATCGCTGCGGCAATCCCCCACGTAGCTGCGACGATCCGATCCCCGATCACCCGATGTTCGGTGGGGTACATCTTCGGGACACCGGTGATCGTGAGCGTGGAAGTCCCGGCTCCCTCGACCTGGGCGCCCATCTGATTGAGCATCTCGCAGAGGTCGATGACATCGGGCTCGCGCGCCGCGTTGTGGATCGTGGTGACACCTTCGGCGACCACCGCGGCCATCAGGATGTTCTCGGTCGCCCCCACGGAAGGGAACTCCAACTGGATCTCCGCGCCGCGAAGCCTTTCGGCGGTAGCCACGACGCAGCCGTGCTCGATCGTGCACTCCGCGCCGAGCTGACGCAGCCCGGCCTGATGCATGTCGAGCGGACGGGAGCCGATCGCGTCACCGCCGGGCAGCGCAACGCGGGCTCGCTTACACCGTCCCACCAGCGGACCCAGCACACAGACTGACGCGCGGAACTGACGTACCGCGGCGAAATCTGCTTCGTACTTGGGCTCCTCAGGAGACGTGATCCGCACCACCGAGCCGTCGAGTTCGACGTTGGCCCCGAGACCGCGAAGAACCTCGGCCATCAGCGGCACGTCCAGGATGTCCGGGCAGTTAGTGATCGTGGTGGTGCCCTCGGCCAGCAGACTGGCGGCCATCAGCTTGAGGACACTGTTCTTAGCGCCCCCCACAGCTACCTCGCCTGATAACCGGTTTCCGCCGGTCACCACGAAACGCTCGCCCACGGCCGTCAGTTTAGTGGAGCCGACACCCAGTACCGGCACACTCGGCCGGTACGGTCTGACTCATGGCAGTACACCTGACCCGCATCTATACCCGTACCGGTGACGACGGGACGTCTGGACTGAGTGATTTCTCACGGGTGCAGAAGAACGATCCGCGTCTGGTCGCCTATGCCGACTGCGACGAAGCCAACGCCGCCATCGGGGTGGCTGTGGCCATGGGCGAGCCCGATGCAGAACTGCGCAAAGTCCTGGTGCAGATTCAGAACGACCTGTTCGACGCGGGCGCCGACCTCTCGACTCCCGTGGTCGAAAACCCCGAATACCAGCCGTTGCGGATCACCCCGCCCTACATCGAGCGACTCGAGGCTTGGTGCGACCACTACAACGAGACCCTGCCCGCTCTCAACTCGTTCATCCTGCCGGGCGGTACGGCGCTCTCGGCACTGTTGCACGTGGCGCGAACCGTGACGCGGCGGGCTGAACGAGCCGCCTGGATCGCGGTGAATGCCTACCCCGACACGGTCAGCCCGCTGCCGGCCCGCTACCTGAACCGGTTGTCCGACCTGCTGTTCATCTTGTCCCGGGTGGCCAACCCGGACGGCGACGTCCTGTGGCAACCGGGCGGAGCGAAGGCCGGCGGTCCAGAGACGGAATAGCTCAGACCGTGCGGCGCCGAGCCCTCGGCGATGGCCGGGACTCGACCCACGACAGGAACGCCGTCAACGCCCCACGATCGAGCGCCAATTCGTAACCGCGCCATAGGTCGGCCGTGGTGTCGTGCAGTTCGAGGACAACGATCTCTTGCGTCATGATGTCGAACTCGTCGCCGCGCGGCGCGCGGCGCGAAATGATCTCCAAGCCGCGCCGGCTCAGTCGCCGATCCGGCCACCACCGCAGGCTCGACAACCGGTAGAACCTTGCCTCGTCGCCGCGGTACCGGATGACCCCGTGTCGCCAACCGTGCCCACCCACTGCCGGAATGTCACGCAGGATCGCTGCCGTACCGCCCTGACGTAGCTTCCACAGCCGATAGCTGAGCGCGGCGACGGCCAGCAACAGCACGCTGACGAGCGCGACCATGAAGATCATCGGCGCGCTCATCAGTCGCTGATCCGCTGCTAGTCGAGTTGGCCAAGGGCACGCAGGCGCGCCCGGCCCCGAGCGGCTGTCTGCGGGTCATCGGAGCCGGCGTCGGCCTTGGCCGCGTCCGCGTTGATCTCCGACTCGAACTCGGCGGACTCCGCGAGGATGGTCACGCCCGCTTCGGTCACCGACAGATAGCCCCCGTCGACGGCGATGCGCAGGTCGTCCTCACCCTCGCGCTCGACGCGCACCATCGCGTCGTCCACCAGCTGTGCAACCAGCGGAATGTGCCGCGGCATGATGCCGATCTCGCCTGAGATGGTGCGGGTGAAGACGAAGGTTGCCTTGCCCGACCAGATCTTGCGCTCGACGGCGACGATGTCGACGTCCAATTCGGCCATCTCACATCACCTTTCGCATATGACGCTCCAGAGCTGGCTTGAAGCTCTTCGCGCAAGCGCTCATCACAGCTTGGCGCCGAGGCTCTCGGCCTTCTTCGCCAGGTCGTCCAGGCCACCGATCAGGAAGAACGCCTGCTCGGGCAGGTGGTCGAACTCGCCCTTGGCCAGCTTGTCGAAGGCCTCGATGGTCTCCTTGAGCGGCACGGTGGAACCGGGCTGCCCGGTGAACTGCTCGGCCGCCATCATGTTCTGGCTCAGGAAGCGCTCGATCTTACGGGCCCGGTACACCAGCACCTTGTCCTCTTCGGACAGCTCGTCGATACCGAGGATCGCGATGATGTCCTGAAGATCCTTGTAGCGCTGCAGGATTCGGATGACTTCCTGGGCTACCCGGTAGTGCTCGTCACCGACCACGCTGGGGTGCAGAATCGTCGAGCTCGAGGCCAGCGGGTCCACGGCCGGGAAGATGCCCTTCGAGAACACCGCACGGGAGAGCTCGGTGGTGGCGTCAAGGTGGGCGAACGTGGTCGCCGGCGCCGGGTCGGTGTAGTCGTCGGCGGGCACGTACACGGCCTGCATCGACGTGATCGAGCGACCACGGGTCGAGGTGATGCGTTCCTGCAGCTCACCCATCTCGTCGGCCAGTGTCGGCTGGTACCCCACGGCCGAAGGCATACGGCCGAGCAGGGTCGACACCTCGGAACCGGCCTGGGTGAACCGGAAGATGTTGTCGATGAACAGCAGCACGTCCTGGCCCTGCTCATCGCGGAAGTACTCCGCCATGGTCAGCGCGGACAGGGCCACGCGCATACGCGTGCCCGGCGGCTCGTCCATCTGGCCGAACACCAAGGCGGTGTCCTTGAGCACATTGGCATCCGCGAGCTCGACCCACAGGTCGTTGCCCTCGCGGGTGCGCTCCCCCACGCCGGCGAACACCGAAGTACCACCGAAGTTGCGGGCGATGCGGTTGATCATCTCCTGGATGAGCACCGTCTTGCCCACGCCGGCGCCACCGAACAGGGCGATCTTGCCGCCACGCACGTACGGCGTGAGCAGGTCGACGACCTTCAGGCCGGTCTCGAGCATCTCGGTGCGGGGCTCCAGGTCGGCGAAGGCCGGCGGCTTGCGGTGGATCGACCAGTGCTCGAAGTCCTTGCCGTAGCCGGGCTCGTCGAGGCAGTCACCCAGGGCGTTGAACACGTGGCCCTTGACGCCGTCGCCGACCGGCACCGAGATCGAGGCACCGGTGTCGGACACCTCCACCCCGCGGACCAGGCCGTCGGTCGGCTGCATCGAGACGCAGCGAACGAGGTTGTCGCCCAGGTGCTGGGCGACCTCCAGGGTCAGGGTCTTGGCAAGCGCGCCGAAGGTGATCTCGGCGTGCAACGCGTTGAACAGTCGGGGCACAGAACCGCGCGGGAACTCAACGTCCACCACCGGTCCGGTGATGCGGACGACGCGCCCGGCGGTCTTGGTCTCTACGGCAGCAGTCATATTTCTCTTCGCTTCCTGAACGTGGCCTATGTAGTTGAGTCGGCTAGCGTGCGTCAGCCAGCGCGTTGGCGCCGCCGACGATTTCGCTGATTTCCTGGGTGATCTGCGCCTGACGCTCGCGGTTCGCCGCCAGCGTGAGCGCCTTGATCAGATCGTCGGCGTTGTCCGTCGCCGACTTCATGGCACGACGACGGGAGGCCGACTCCGACGCCGCCGCCTCGAGCAGCGCCGCGTACACCCGCGTCGCGATGTACCGCGGCAGCAGCGAGTCGAACAGTTGCTCGGCGTTGGGTTCGAAGGAGAACAGCGTGTGCGGGCCGGTGTCCGGCTCTCCGACGTACTCGACGATCATCGGTGCGATCCGCAGCGCCGCAGCGGTCTGCGACAGCATCGATCTGAACTCCGTCGACACAATGTGCAATTCGTCGACACCCAGGATGCCGTCGGCACCCGGATCATCACCGCTGTCGTCGGCACCCGACATGAACGCGGTCACCAGGGTCTCCGCAATGTCCTTCGCGTCCTCGTACGTGGGCCGCTCGGAGAAGCCGGTCCACGACTCGATGACGGTGCGTTGGCGGAAGTTGTAGTAACCCAACGCCTTTCGCCCGACGACGTAAAGCACCGGGCTCTTGCCCTCTTCCCGCAGCAAGGCGAACAGCTCCTCGGCCCGGCGCAGAACGTTGGCGTTGTAGCCGCCGCACAGACCGCGATCCGACGACACCACCAGCACGCCGGCGCGCTTGGGATTCTGCCGTGCTACCAGCAACGGGTGATCCAACGCGCTGGCGCCCGCCAGCTCGGTGAGCATATTGGTGATCTCGGTGGCGTAGGGCCGGGCTGCATCAACCCGGGCCTGCGCCTTGGCGATCCGCGACGTGGCGATCAGCTCCTGGGCTTTCGTGATCTTCTTGATCGACGAAGCGGAGCGGATGCGACCGCGGAGCTCGCGAAGTGTGGCTGCCATCGGTTACCTAGTTCTTCTTCGGAGCCGGCTTACGGACCTTGACGGATTCCTTCTCCAGGTCCTCGGGGTCCAGTGCCTCGGTCTTGTCATCGCCAACGACCACCGAGCTGCCGTCAGTGGCGGCGAAGCCCTTCTTGAAGTCGTTGATGACCGAGACCAGCTTCGCCTCGGCGTCCTCGGAGAGCTTCTTGGTCTCCTTGATGCCGGTGAGGATCTCGCCGTGGCTGGCCTTGACGTGCTCCAAGAACTCGGACTCGAACCGCGCGACATCTTCGACCGGAACCGAATCCAGGTGGCCCTGGGTGCCGAGGAAGATTGCGACAACCTGATCCTCGACCGCCATCGGGCTGTACTGAGCCTGCTTGAGCAGCTCGACCAGCCGCACACCGCGGTCCAGCTGAGCCTTCGATGCGGCGTCCAGGTCCGACGCGAACGCAGCGAATGCCTCCAGCTCGCGGTACTGCGACAAGTCCAGACGCAGCGAGCCAGCCACCTCTTTCATCGCCTTGATCTGGGCGGCACCGCCGACGCGGGACACCGACACACCGACGTTCACGGCCGGGCGCACGCCCTGGTTGAACAGGTCGGACTCCAGGAAGCACTGGCCGTCGGTGATCGAGATGACGTTGGTCGGGATGAAGGCCGAGATGTCGTTGGCCTTGGTCTCGATGATCGGCAGACCGGTCATCGAGCCGCCGCCAAGTTCGTCGGACAGCTTGGCGCAACGCTCCAGCAGACGAGAGTGCAGGTAGAAGACGTCGCCGGGGAAGGCCTCGCGACCCGGCGGGCGGCGCAGCAGCAGCGAGATCGCGCGGTAAGCATCGGCCTGCTTGGACAGGTCGTCGAACACGATCAGCACATGCTTGCCGTTGTACATCCAGTGCTGGCCGATAGCCGAACCGGTGTAGGGCGCAAGCCATTTGAAGCCAGCGGCGTCGGACGCGGGCGCGGCAACGATGGTGGTGTACTCCATCGCGCCACCCTCTTCGAGGGCGCGCTTCACCGAGGCGATCGTGGTGCCCTTCTGGCCGATCGCGACGTAGACGCAGCGCACTTGCTGGTTGGGGTCGCCAGTCTCCCAGGCTTCCCGCTGGTTGAGGATCGTATCGACGCAGACGGCGGTCTTGCCGGTCTTGCGGTCGCCGATGATCAGCTGGCGCTGTCCGCGACCGATCGGGGTCATCGCGTCGATGGCCTTGATGCCGGTCTGCAGCGGCTCGCTAACGCCCTGGCGTTGCACCACCGAGGGTGCCTGCAGTTCGAGCTCGCGGCGGGTCTCGGACTCGATGTCGCCGCGTCCGTCGATCGGCTGGCCCAGCGGGTTGATGACGCGGCCCAGGAAGGCGTCACCGACCGGCACCGAGAGCACCTCGCCGGTCCGCTTGACCTGCTGGCCTTCGGCGATCTTCTCGAACTCGCCCAGGATGACCGCGCCAACGCTGTGCTCATCGAGGTTGAGCGCGACACCGAGCACGCCACCCGGGAACTCCAACAGCTCCTGGGTCATCACCGAGGGCAGGCCCTCCACGTGGGCGATGCCGTCGCCCGCGTCGATGACGGTGCCGATCTCCTCGCGCCCGCTGTCCGCCTCGAAACTCGAGACATAATCGGCGATGGCACCCTGGATGTCATCAGCCGAGATTGTCAACTCTGCCATGGCTTTTCGTCTTCCTGCCTTTGCTTGGGTCTGTAGAGGTTCGTTAGCCTGTTCGGCCAGCTAGTCCGGCAATTTCGTCTCTGCTGCAGCCAGCCGCGAGGACAGCGTCGCGTCGATCACCTCGTCGCCGACGGCGACCGAGAGGCCGCCCAGCAACGAAGGATCAATGTTCAACTGCACCGAAACCGGGTGGTTGTAGATGCGGGTCAGCACCTGAGTCAGCCGGGTGCGCTGGGCATCGCTGAGCTCGGCAGCCGCACTCACTTGAGCGACGATCTCGCCGCGGCGGGCGACCGCGAGCTGGGCCAGGCGCAGCACGGATTCGTCAGCCCGGCCACCACGCAGCAAGCGGACAGTCTGGGCGAGCAGGGCCGCCGTGATCGCGTTGGCTCCGCTGTTGTCGCGCAACACGTTGTGCAGCAACTCGACCCGGCCGTCGGCCGGCGCGGACGGATCACCGAGCAGCGAGGCCAGCTTCGGCTGCTGATCGAGGATTCGGTTGAACCGGAAGAGCTGCTCCTCGACCTCGTCGGCCTGGTTCTCGCGTTCCGCGCGGACCAGCAGTGCCAGCCGGGCAACGTACTCGATGGAGTCGACGAGATCGGACGTCAATGACCATCGCACCGAAGCCGCGGTGTTGAGCAGGTCCAGTGTGGTGTCGCCGACCTTGCCGGTCAGCAGCCTGCTGAGCAGTTCCTTCTTGGCGGCGACCTCGCCGGAGGCCTCCGCAAGATGCCGGGCCAGGATCGGCTCGCCGATCAGCAGCTCGGCCACCGAGGCGAGTTCGTCGGACAAGGCGGACAGCGCCTCAGGCGACAAGCTCGAAGACAGCGAGTCGAACTTGTCGATCAAAGCAGCCTGTGCGTCCCGGCTGGCCGACCGCAGATCCGAGGCGATCTCGAGGGCGAACGCCGCGGGCGCCATGGAGTCCAGTTCGTCCAGGAACCGGTCGATGGTGGCGGACTGGGCCTGCGGGTCGGCGACGTGCGCGCGAACCAACTCGCCTGCGCGCCGAACCGACTCGCTACCCAGGTCCTGGCGCAGTTGCCGGATCAGCTGGGCACGCAGCAGGGCAACCTGCTGCGCCCCTTGAACTTTGATCCGTTCCACCTCGACGTCGGCGTGCGCGCGAAGCTGCTCGACGATCCGTTCGGAATCAGTCCGAGCCTCTTCAATGATGTGCTTGGCCTCAGCCTTGGCTTCGTCGACCCGCTGGGTGTGATGCTTGTCGGCCTCGGCCAACCGCTTGGCGGCCTTGGCGCTTTCATCCAGCTGAGTGCGCACCGTCTCCTGCTGGTTGGCCATCAGCCGGCGCACCGGCGGCACCACGTACCGCCAGATGATCCAGATGATGACCAGGAAGCCGATGAGCTGTCCGATGAAGGTTGACATGTCCTACCGTCCCGGCGCCGTTGTCGCCGACTCGCTGGAGACCGCGTTGGTGACCGGGACACCGAGGACCCGGCTGGCCAAGGTCGCCGACAGTGAGTCCACCGACGACCGTAGATCCGCCGCGATGGCGTCGCTCTGCTGCTTGAGCTGCTCGGCAGCCTGCTGCAGCACTGCGGCCGCCTCCTCGTTGGCCCGACCGCGCATTTCGTCGAGAACCTTGCGGCCCTCCGCCCGGGCCTCGTCACGGATGCCCGAGGCCTCGGTGCGGGCCGCGCCCATCTCCTTGCGGTAATCGGAGTCGGCGGCGGCTTCCTGCTCGCTGGCCTTGCGATTGTCGTCGGTGGTCTTGACGACCATCTTCTCGCGTTCACCGAGCACCTTCTGGATCGGCGGCACGACAAACTTGCCGATCACGCCCAGCACGATCAAGAAGATGGCCAGTACGAAGAAGAAGGTGCCGTTGGGGATGAGGAAGTTGCTGGTACCGCCTTCCTCAGCCGCCAACACAGTGACGCTGTGCTCCCCCATGCCGACTAGGAAGCGCCAGGCGTGGCGAACACGAACAGCGCCATGAACGCAAGGTTGATGAAGTACGCCGCTTCCACCAGACCAACGGTGATGAAGAACGGGGTGAACAGCCGGCCTTGTGCCTCGGGCTGCCGCGCGATGCCAGAGATAAGGGCGTTACCGGCGATACCGTCGCCGATACCGGCGCCGATGGCGCCGCCGCCCAGGATGAGCCCGCCGCCGATCAGGGCCCCGGCGACAATGGTGGGGTCTGCCATTCCTTTTCCTCCTTGATTGCTGGTAGGACTCCTACCAGGCTGTGGGTTGTTCGTGGGTCGAACACGTCTTTTTAGTGGTGCTCCTCATCCAGTTCCATGGACTGGCTGAAGTACAGGATTGTCAACAACGCGAAGATAAACGCCTGGATGAGGCCGACGAACAAGTCGAACGTCTTCCAGATCGCGTTGGGCGCCCACATGATGTAGGGCGGGAACATCGCAATCAACGCGACCATGATGCCGCCGGCGAAGATGTTGCCGAAAAGTCGGAGCGACAGCGAGATCGGCTTGGCCAGCTCCTCGACCAGGTTGATCGGGGCGAGGAAGGCCACGTGCCCCTTCAGCAGCTTGACCGGGTGGCCGATCAGCCCGCGGCGCCAAATGCCGGCGGCGTGGTAGCAGAGGAATACGAACAAGGCCAGGGCCAGCACGAAGTTGATATCCGCGGCCGGCGGCTTGAGCAGCTCACCCGTACCGCCCGCGGCGGTCCCATACTGCACGGGCAGCACCGAGATCCAGTTGGCGATCAGGATGAAGATGAACAGCGTTACCGCGAGCGGCAGCACGAACGGCGCGACCTTCATACCGATCGCGGACTCGATCTGGCCGCGCATCTGGGTGGTGATGGCCTCCCAGAACAGCTGCACGCCACTGGGTACACCGGTCGAGGTGACCTTCGCGCGCAGGAAGAACGCCAGCGCGATGACGATCACGGCGGCGATCGCCGTCGCCAGGATCGTGTCGACGTTAACCGTCATCCCCAGCCAGGTGGCTGTCTGGTGGTGGCCGACCTCAATGGCGGCCTCGGCGAGGATTCGTTCACTCATGGGGTGCTCAGCCCTTCGATGCTTCGTCTGCGGGGTCGGAGACTGCGGTGCCCGGCACGGTGGCACTGTCGTCGCTGTCATCGCCACCGTTGCGGATCTTCTTCCACACCGGCAGCGCCGTGCTCAAAACCAGCACAACTTGGAACAACGCGAGGCCAAAGAGGACGCCTAGTCCCATCGGCCGGAAGATGATCGCGATGGTCAGCCCGATCGCGGTGATCACCAGCAGCCGGGTGGCCGAGTTCAGCGCCATCTTGCGCTTGAGCGGATGATCACCGGCGGTGATCGAATCGACGGAGCGCTGCACCAGGACTGCGTTGATCAGGCCCAGCGCCAGACCGATACCGAAGAAGACCCCGAACATGATGTGGCCGGCCAGGCCGGCCAGGACCACGGCCAGCGCCGTCAACGCGCAGCAGACAGCGAGGAGCCGAACGGGCCGGAAGGCAACGGACGGAAACACCAACGGCGCGTCTTGCGCTGGCGTCGTCACAGGTTCACCTCAATCATGCGTTCGCGAGAGCCGTTCGAGTGATGTTCGCGTGTTTGCCCGCCGAGCGTATCGGAGGGCGACTGGCGCGCTGGAATCACCCAAGGGGCAGCTCCCTTTGTCGGTCGTAATTCGGCGCCGATCGGGCGTTACTCCGATGGGCCGGGCCGGCAACCCGCGAGGATTCTGCATGTCTCGGCTGGGTTCTGCCAGCACCGTACCACATGGTAGACGGCCAAAAACACGTCTACTACTTACTGTCGTAAACTCCGTCGTAATCGTCGTCCCGGCGACGCAACAACGGGATCAAGGTGACCACCACCGCGACCACGATCGCGGCCAGCATCACCGCTCCGGTGTAGCGCGGGTCGAAGAAGATGGTGGCGGCCGCGCCGAAGGCGATGATGCCCACCCATAGGTAGATCAGCAGCACGGCGCGGCGGTGGGAGTGCCCGATCTGCAGCAGTCGGTGGTGCAGGTGCATCTTGTCGGGGCTCAGTGGGCTGCGCCCGGCGCGGGTGCGCCGCACGATGGCCAGCAGTGTGTCCAGGGCCGGCACCAGCATCACCGCGACCACCAGCAGGAACGGCGAGAGCAAGGCGAAAACGTCCCGCGCGCCGTATGCGCTCTGCGAGATCGGGCCGGCCGCAGTGGTCGACGCGGCCGCCAGCATCAACCCGACGAGCATCGAGCCGGAATCACCCATGAAGATCCTGGCGCGATAGAAGTTGTGCGGCAGGAACCCCAGACACGCGCCGGCCAACACCACCGAGATCACCGCGGGCGGATAGAACAGCACGTCGCCACCGTGATCTCGCAACAGCCCGACGGAAAAGATGCAGATGGCCAATGCGGTGATCAGGCCGAGGCCGGCCGCCAGCCCGTCGAGCCCGTCGACGAAGTTCATCGCGTTGACGATCGACACAGTCAGCGCCAAGGTCAGCAGGATCGAGGACACCTGATCGAGCACGATGGTGCCGACGCCGCCAATAGGGATGTAGAGCACGCTCCAGGCCACGCCCATGGTGACCAGGACACTGGCCGCGGTGATCTGCCCGGCGAACTTGGTCAGCGCGTCCAATCCCCACCGGTCGTCGATCAGGCCGATGGCCATGATCAAACCTCCGGCGACGACGACGGCGGGCATGCCCGAGGAGTAGATGAAGCCACGGGTCAACGCCGGCAGCTGGGAGGCCAGGAAGACGGCGGCGACGACACCGAGATACATCGCCAGCCCGCCCATGCGCGGGGTGGGTTTGATGTGCACGTCGCGCTCACGGGGGTAGGCCACCGCACCCATCCGGGTGGCCAACAGCCGGACCCAACCGGTGGCGAAATAGGTGATGATCGCCGCGGTCAGACCGACCAGAGCCAGCTCGCGCAACGGCACACCGGCGCCACGATCGGACAGCGCGAGGAATTCACTGGCGAGGCGAACCGTTCCGCTTGGCATTGCAAAAACCGTACTGCACCTACCTGTGACCGGCGTAGCGCCGATCAGGCGGTCAACGAGGCCGTGTCGGTGCCCAACACAGCGGCGATAGCCGCGGTGCTGATCGGCCCCTCCCGCAGAACGCGCGGGGTGGGACCGGTCAGGTCGACGATCGTCGAGGCCGACTGTTCCGGCGACGTCCCGGCATCCAGATACACCTCGACGAGGTCGCCGAGTTGACGCTGGGCCTCCTCGGCCGACGTGGCAGCCGGACGACCGGAGATGTTGGCGCTGGAGACGGCCATCGGACCGACCTCGCGCAGCAGTTCGATGGCCACCGGATGCATGGGCATCCGCAACATGACCGTCCCGCGGGCGTCGCCAAGGTCCCATTGCAGCGACGGCGCCTGCTGCACCACCAGGCTCAGTGCGCCCGGCCAGAAGGCGCGGATCAATTCCCGGGCGCTGTGCGGAACCGAATACACCAGTCCGTCGATCGTGTGCCAGGAGCCGACGAGCACTCCGACCGGCATGTCCCGGCCGCGGCCCTTGGCGGCCAGCAGGCTGGCGACCGCGGCGCTGTCGAAGGCGTCGGCGCCGATGCCGTACACAGTGTCGGTCGGCATCACGACCAGCCGCCCGCTCTTGACCGCGGCGGCAGCCGCGGCGATCGCATTGACGCGCTGACTGGCGTCGGCGCAGTCGAACACCTGGGTCACGCGGGCTCCTTCCTGTCGGGTCGGTCCCGGCTTCCCCTGCCCTCCGCCGGCGCTGGCGCGCCAACTCCGGCCAGGCTCGCCGAACCTCCCTCCGTCCTGCAGGCCGTCACGAACCGCGGCCGTCCCGCCAGATCGCGGTGCGGCGTGATCGCGGCGAAAAGCTTTGTGCCGGCGATTAATTCGACCGTCTGCTCAGACGTTGTGTCGTCGTGCTCGACGGCCAGCAGCCCCCCTGGTTTGAGCCAGCGACCAGCAAGTCCGACGACCGGTGCGATGACGGTCATCCCGTCTGCACCGCCGAACAGGGCGTGCGACGGGTCGTGCTCGGCGACTTCGGGATCCAGGTCTGCGCCAGCAGGGATGTAGGGCGGGTTGGACACCACGAGTTCGACCGTACCGTCCAGCTCGGTCAGCAGTCCGGGGACGGTGACGTCAGCCTGAACCAACTCGACCGTCGTCGACTCGGCGTTGCGGCGCGCATAGTCCAGTGCGATGGGGTCGTCGTCCACCGCGATCACCCGGGCCTGTGACCGCGCGGTCGCAAGGGCGATCGCCAGCGCACCGGATCCGGTGCACAGGTCGACGATCACCGCACGCTCGGGTAACCGTTGGGCCATCGCCCATTCCAGCAACGCTTCGGTCTCCGGACGAGGGATGAAGACTCCGGGCCCGACCTTCAGGTGTAGCGGGCCGAAGGCCGCCGAACCGGTGAGGTGTTGTAGCGGAACACGACGCGCGCGCGCAGCGATCGCCTGGTCGTAGCGGTGGAAGAAGTCGGCGTCGGGATCGGGAAGCGTGGCGAGCCGGCCGCGGTCGGTGCCGGCCAGGTGGGCGGCCAGCAGTTCGGCGTCCACCCGAGGTGAGCCGACACCGGCCTCTGCGAGCACAGCGGTGGCGGCGCCGATGGCTTGCCGGAGCGTGGTCAACGCTCGGCTCCCACCAACTCCGGTCCTCGCTGCGCTGCGATCCGCACTCGTGCTTGCCTGCGCCGTCATGCCTGCTGCAACCGGGACTGCTTGTCAGCCTCGGCCAGCGCGTCGAGCAACGCATCGAGATCGCCGTCGAGCACCTGGTCTAGGTTGTGCGCCTTGAAGTTGATCCGGTGATCGGCGATCCGGTTCTCGGGGAAGTTGTAGGTACGGATCCGTTCGCTGCGGTCGACGGTGCGGATCTGGCTGGCCCGGTCGGCCGACGCGTCGGCCGAAGCCTGCTCTTCGGCCAGCACCTGCAGCCGCGCGGCGAGCACCTGCATGGCACGAGCCTTGTTCTGCAGCTGGGAGCGCTCGTTCTGGCAGGTCACGACGATGCCGGTGGGCAGGTGGGTGATGCGGACCGCGGAGTCGGTGGTGTTGACGCCCTGGCCGCCCTTGCCCGATGACCGATAGACGTCGATGCGCAGATCCGAATCGTCAATCTGGACCTGCTCGACCTCTTCCGGCTCGGGATAGACGAGGACGCCAGCGGCCGAGGTATGGACCCGGCCCTGCGATTCGGTGACCGGCACGCGCTGGACGCGATGCACACCACCCTCGAACTTCATCCGCGACCACACCCCGTCGGCGGTGTCGCCTTTGCTGCGGATCGAGAGTGTGGCCTCTTTGTAGCCGCCAAGATCGGAAAACGTCTCGTCGAGGACGGTCACCGACCAGCCGTGTCGCTCGGCGTAGCGGATGTACATCCGGGCCAGGTCCGCGGCGAACAGCGCAGACTCTTCGCCGCCCTCCCCTGACTTCACCTCCAGCACGACGTCGTCGCCATCGTGCGGGTCGCGCGGCGCCAGCAGATCGGTGAGATGCGCGTCGAGCTCGGCGACCCGGGCCTCGAGATCGGGCACTTCGGCGGCGAAGGACGCATCTTCGGCGGCCAGTTCGCGGGCCGCCTCCAGGTCGCCCCGGGCGGTCTCGAGCCTGCGGTAGGTCGCGACGATGGGCGCCAGCTGCGCAAACCGCTTGCCGATCTTGCGGGCATTGCCGGCGTCGCTGTGCAACTCGGGATCAGACAGCTGACGCTCGAGATCAGCGTGCTCGGTCAGCACGGTGTCAATTGCCATCGCTTGGGCCATCTAGCGTCACCTCTTCCCCTGCTCAACTGTGCTCGAACGCAGACCGACGCCCGGCCTCTCGCGGGATTCCGCGACAGATCGGGCGTCGGTAAGGCAGCTAGTTGTCGGCCGACTCGGCGGTCTTCTGTCCGCTCGGCGCGGTCCGCTTGCCGTAACGCTTCTCGAAGCGGGCCACGCGACCGCCGCTGTCGAGGATCTTCTGCTTGCCGGTATAGAAGGGGTGGCACTGCGAGCACACCTCGACGACGATGTGGCCGCCGTCCTTGGTGCTGCGGGTCTGGAAGGTGTTGCCGCAGCCGCAGACCACGGTGGTCTCGGCGTAGGCGGGATGAATCCCTGTTTTCATGGTGTCCTCTTCGTTCGGTGGTCGCCGGGTCGCCCGATTGTTCTCCCTGGTAATCGGGCGTGAACCGGTACCTGAGGTGGTCGACGGTCCAGTATGCCAGGTTGACCGTCACCTGCCCAAACGCCGCGATGACGTGGCCTATTCCGGTCGCACGACCTGATAGGCCATGCTCCGCGCCGGACGCGCCAACACGACGCCCTGTCCCGGGTTGGTGCCGCGGGCGATCAGCTCCCGCTTCACCACTTTGTTCGTCGCGGTGGCCGGCAACGCCTCAGCAATCCAGACATAGCGCGGCCAGGCCTTGGGTGACAGGTCGGGCTGGGCAGCGAGGAATTCACCGAACGCTGCTGGCGTGAAATCGGCGCCGTCGACGAGCACGATCGCCGCCATCACCTGGTCGCCCACGTGTTCGTCGGGTACCGGGTACACGGCAACCTGGCTGACCTGGGGCAGCCGCACGATGACCCGCTCGATGGGCGCCGCGGCCATGTTCTCACCGTCGACCCGCATCCAGTCCGCGGTCCGTCCGGCCAGGAAGATCCAGCCCTCGGCGTCGCGATAGCCGAGATCACCCGACCAGTACATGCCGTGCCGCAGACGCTCATCGGTGGCGTTCGGATCGTTGTAGTAACCGCCGAACAGCCCACCCCCGGTGGTGTTCACGATCTCCCCGATCGCCTCGTCCGGGTTGGCCAGTGCGCCGCTGTCGTCGAAGACGGCCGTCGCGCATTCGCGCAACGTCTCCGGGTCGTATATCGCGACGCCGGGAAAGCCGCGCCCCACCGATCCCGCCGGGCAGTCGTCCTCGCGGGTGATGATGACCGCCCCCTCGGTGGAGCCGAATCCGTCCCACACCGTGCAGCCGAAGCGGCGGCCGAACTCCGCGATGTCGCGGTCGGTGGCCTCATTCCCGAAGGCGACCCGCAGCGGGTTGGCCCCATCGTCGGCTCGTTCCGGGGTGGCCAGCACGTAGGCCAGCGGCTTTCCGAC
This sequence comes from Mycolicibacterium sp. CH28, assembly GCF_004745805.1. GTDB lineage: Bacteria > Actinomycetota > Actinomycetes > Mycobacteriales > Mycobacteriaceae > Mycobacterium. The sequence goes on from NZ_SRLQ01000027.1 coordinate 44,019, forward strand.
GTAGTTCATGTAGGTGACGCCGTAGCGGCGCAGATCCGCCAGCAGTCCGGAGGCCGAGAATGTTGCCGGCGCCATCGCCGCCCCGGAACTCAGCGCCACCGACCAGCCCGCCATCAGCGCGTTGGAGTGGAACAGCGGCATCGACAGGTAGCAGACATCGGCGGCCGTGATGCCGAACCGGTCGACCAGCGCCACCCCGGCAAACGGCACCATCATGTGCGCCACCTGGACCGCCTTGGGCTCGCCACTGGTTCCGGAGGTGAAGATCAGCATGAAGGTGTCGGTCGGCGCGGCCTCGCGGTGCGGCGTCAGCTGGCCCGCCTCGGCCAGCAGGTCCTGCCATTGGGCGGAGTCGACGTCAAGAAGCCGGACTCCCGGCAGCTCCAGACCGTCGAGCAGGCCGCGGTGCTCCGAATCGGTCAGCAGGATCTGACAGTCGGCCTTTCCGATGTCGCGGGCCAGAGCCTGGCCGCGGCGGGTGTTGTTGACCCCGCACAACACGTACCCACCGAGCCCCGCCGCCGCCATGGCGGTCAGCATCTCGGGGGTGTTGCCCAGCAGCGTTCCGACGTGCAACGGGCGATCCGGCTCGGCGATAGCGATCAGCACAGCCGCCTGGTGCGCGGCCTCGTCGAGATGTTCACGCCAGGTCCACACCCGCTCGCCGAACTTGACCGCCGGGGTGGAGTCGTTGACACGCTCACGAAGCAGTTGCTGGACGGTCTCGGCCACGGATCTCCCGTCTTCGATCTTCCTCACCATCGAGGGTGGCTTCCGCCACAATAGAAGCGCAGTGTAAACAGAATGACAAATCTGTCTATTCATGCAGCGCGCGAGGGATCCGCCGCGGTTTGAAAGGATGTCGGCATCGGAACGATTGGGGCGACGCGAGGAGGGGACGACGAGGTGACCGCCAGTGCCGACGCCGACAGCCCGAATGGGACGAGGTCGGTTCGGGAACGGTTGATTGACGCCGCCGAAGCATGCCTGCGCGCCAAGGGCATCCGCGCGACCACGGTCTCGGAAATCGCCGAAGCCGCGGGCGTATCACGGGGCTGGCTCTACCGGCACTATCCCGACAAGGCGTCGCTGCTGGGCGCAGCCATCGTGCGACTCAACAACGCCTTCTGGACCGAGTCCAACCAGATCCTGTCCGGGTGCGACGGCTTCGAGGAACAACTGGCGGTCGGCGTGCGGCTGGGTCGCAGCGCTTACGACTCCCCCGGCGCACTGGTCATGCAGTTGCGTCGCGACGAACCCGAAGAGTTCGCCGCGTGCGCCGGCGCCGGGGTGCAGGGCCTGGTGCCCGACCTCGGACTGTTCTGGCGGCCCTACCTCGAGGCCGCGCGCGACCGCGGCGAGATCCATGCCGACACCGAGCTCGACGAGGCTGCCGAGTGGGTGGCCCGGGTTGAGATCAGCCTCGGCACGGTGCCCGGCGAGACGCTCGACCCCGACGACCACGAAGCGGTGCTGCGCTTCATGCAGCGCTATGTACTTCCAGGATTGCGGGTGGCACCACCGCACCGGTGACAATCACCGGTCGCGGTGTGCGTCGACCTCACCGGAGACGCTGGTACGCCGGCCTGCCAGCACCAAGAGGATCTCGCGGATCGGCGCCCTCACCTCGTAACCCCGACCGACGGCAAACTCGACATCGGTGGCCACCAGCCGGACACCCCTGACCGAGGCTGCAGGATGCATGGGAAAACGCATGCGCCACAAGTGATTCGCTGACGCGACGGCCGCAGCCACCGGCACCGGCCGCTCGATTCCCAACGGGACCGCGATGTCCTGGCCATGGACCAGCATGTCGGTCAGAGGGTCCAGAGCGCTGGTTCCCACAATGCGCCTGCGGGACCCGACCATACCGCGCATAGCCGCGACGATCTGCGACTGCGTCCGGGGGTCGTCGAGCGCGAGGCGATTGATCATCGAATCGAAACGGAAGCCGGACTTCACCGCCTCGACCATCACCCTGAGCGGGCCCATGTGGGAGTGCGTCAAGTGTGCGGCGACGTGGCGCACCTGCCAACCTTGACACAGGGACGGACTGGTCCACTGCCCAGGCGTGAGCGCCTCGAGCAGATTGGCCAGCCCGATACGCTGCTCGTCGATATTGCGCCAGATCTCGTCGGAGTGCATCGCCATCCCTTTAGTCAGGTAACCTGACTAAAATAGACAGTCTGCCGTACTAAAGTCAACACATGCCCGATGATGCGCCGAGCATGCCGACTCTGATGTTCATCGCCCACCGTGCCGCCGAGGCACAGGTGATGAGCGCAGTGACGGGCGGTGGCGCCGAGAACATCACCTTGGCCCAGGCGCGACTGCTACAACGCATGGCACCCAACGGAATTCGCGTCACCGATCTCGCCGAACGAGCGGGCGTCACGAAGCAAACCGCGGGTGCGTTGATCGACCAGCTGGAGACGGCGGGATACGTCGTGCGAATGCCCGATCCGGTGGACGCGCGCGCCCGGTTGGTGGTCCTGAGCGACAAGGGCGCCAGCTTGTGCAACACCGCGGCGGCTGAGGCCGCAAGGGTCGAGCATCGCTGGCGAAAGCATTTGGGCGCCAAGCGTTATCAAGAGCTACGTGCGGCGCTGGTCACACTACGAGAAATCACCGATCCGTATCGCTGACGGACCGGGCCTGACAGAATGCCGCACATGGGCACACACAGCCGCCGGGGGGCGCTCCTCATCGCGACGTTGGCCGCGGGGCTTGCCGCCTGCGGCGGACCCACGAGCGGACCTCCGAGCAGCACGACCACGACGTCGCCGGTGAGTTCGATGACCACGTCGTCGGCCGCATCGCCCACGACCGCAGCACCGACCAGCGGGATGTCCAACGGCGCGGCCTACACCGTCACCCGCTCGTCGGCCGGCGACGCGACTTCAGACGGGAAGGGTCGCTGGAACCTGGTCGTCGACACCGTCACCGGCGGTGATCCGCGGGTCGCAGAGGCATTCAACAGCGCGGTCCATGCCTCGGCCGCCGGGCAGCTCGATCCAGTCAAACGCGATGCCGACCCAGACGGCACGTGGACGTTCGATACCGAGCCGCAGATCTTCTTCGGCGCAGCCTCGGTATCTGAACTGATCACCGGCCTGTACGTCCATGTCCCGTCGGCGCACCCGAGCAGCTATGTCAGCACGGTGGTCATCGACTCACGCTCGGCCAAACCCATCACACTCGGCGATCTGTTCACCGACAAGCAGGCCGGCCTGGAACGACTATCACAGCAGACCAAGGACCTGTTGCCCGCGGTATCCGGCGTCGGGCCTACACCGATGCCCGATGAGCCGGGTAACGCCGCGGTCGAGGCGAACTTCGCCAACTGGATCCCCACACCGGCGGGCATGGAAATCCACTTCGCCGACTACCAGTTCTTCCACGGCACGCCGACGATCACCGTGCCGTGGTCGGCACTGGATGACCTGCTGGCTCCCGGTATGGCGGCACTGCGGGAGCCCTGACCGACCAGGTCAGTCGGCATCCATCCCGCCGCCGGGGGCGGTCTTGGACACCTGAACCAGGAATTCGTAGTTGGTCTTGGTCTTGCGCAGCTGGCTCATCAACAGGTCGATAGCCTGGTGGGAATCCAGCCCGGACAGCACGCGGCGCAACTTGTGCACGACCGCGAATTCGTCGGTCGACAGCAGCAACTCGTCCTTGCGAGTACCGGACGGGTTGACATCGACCGCGGGGAACACCCGCCGCTCGGCGATCTTGCGGTCCAGCTTGAGCTCGGCGTTACCGGTGCCCTTGAACTCCTCGAAGATAACCGTGTCACCAGTCGAACCGGTCTCAACCATCGCCGTCGCGATGATGGTCAGCGAGCCGCCGAACTCGATGTTGCGCGCCGCGCCCAAGAACCGCTTCGGCGGATACAGCGCGGTGGAGTCCACACCACCGGACAGGATGCGACCCGATGCCGGGGAGGCGTTGTTGTAGGCACGTCCGAGGCGGGTGATCGAATCCAGCAGCACCACCACGTCCTTGCCCTGCTCGACCAGGCGCTTGGCCCGCTCGATGGCCAACTCGGCGGCCTGAGTGTGATCTGACGGCGGACGGTCGAAGGTCGAGGCGATGACCTCACCCTTGACCGAGCGCTGCATATCGGTGACCTCTTCGGGCCGCTCGTCGACGAGCACGACCATCAGGTGGCACTCGGGGTTGTTCCGGGTGATCGCGTTCGCGATGTCCTGCATGATCGTGGTCTTACCCGCCTTGGGCGGGGAGACGATCAGCGCGCGCTGACCCTTACCGATCGGCATGATCAGGTCGATCACGCGGGTGGTCAGCTTGTCCGGAGTGGTCTCGAGGCGCAGTCGCTGGTTCGGGTAGAGCGGGGTCAGCTTGCCGAATTCGGGACGCTTCCGCGCATCCTCGACCGGGCCACCGTTGACGCTGTCCAGCCGAACCAGCGGGTTGAACTTCTGCCGCTGGTTGTTCTGCTCACCGTCCTTCGGCACGCGCACAGCACCGGTGACGGCATCGCCGCGGCGCAGCCCGTTCTTGCGGACCATATTCATCGAGACGTACACGTCGTTCTGGCCGGCCAGGTAGCCGGAGGTCCGCACGAAGGCGTAGTTGTCGAGGACATCGAGGATGCCCGCAACCGGTTGGACGACGTCGTCCTCACGAAGCTCGGACTCGCCACCGCCGCCTCCCCCGGTTTCGCCGGCGGGGCGGTCACCGCGACGCCTGCGATCCCGGAACCGGCGACCGCGGCGACCCTGACGGTCACCGTCGTCATCGCGGTTCTGGTCGTCGCGGTTCTGCTGACCGCTGGACTGCCCGTCGCCGCCTTGAGTCCGTCCACCTTGATCAGCAGATTCGCGACCCTGATCGCCGGAGTCGCGCTTCTCCTGGCGGGGGGCGTCCCTGTTCTCGGACCTGTTCTCAGCCTTGTTCTCGGATCTGTTCTCAGCCTTGCTTTCGGACGACCTGTTCTCAGCCTTGCTTTCGGACGACCTGTTCTCAGCCTTACGCTCGGCCTGGCCAGACCGGCTATCCGACGTTTTCTGCTGCTCAGCGCCCTCGGCACTGGCGGCACCCGCGCCACGTGTTGCAGCCCTGCGCTCCCGGCGCCGCGGCTCAGTGCCGTTGGGCTGTGCGCTGTTGGGCTCAGCACCGTTGGGCTCAGCGCTGGCACGTGTCTCACTCGCTTGCTCGGCAGGTGCCGGAGCGCTGTCTCCAGCGCTGCTGGGGGCGGTACCGTTGCCGCCGTTCTGGCGTTCCTTGATCGCGGCGATCAGGTCGCCCTTCCGCATCCCGGAGGTTCCCTTGACACCAACGCGGCTGGCCAGGGCACGAAGCTCGGGCAGGACCATCGTCGACAGAGACCCGGTCGCACCCGCACCCGCCTGCGGCTCAGAAGCCGGCCGGGAGTCGGAAACAGCGGGGCGATCTGCGGTCACGGCGGGCGCCTCCACCTGCGGGGCGCTATCTCCAGCCGTAAAGAGGTCCGTATCAGTCACGGATTTCCTTTCTTCCCTCGCCGTTTCATCGTGGCAAGGGGTTCTGGCATTCAGACGATTCGCTGAATGCGAAGTCTCACCATCGTCTGTGCGTCAACGGTGCTCGCTGGGATTCGCGGCTACATGGCGAACCGTCAGTCCACGAGTTGAACACGAGAAGAATTGGTAGTCGTCCTAGTCTCGGCGCAGGTGAAGACGCTGCGATTGCCTGGACGGCACCGAGAATAGCCTGCTTGACGACCGGAAAGCAAGAAACCCCCACCGGCGTGTGCGCAACTCAGCCGTGAACCGCCACACCCGAGCCCCAGCGAACTGCTTCGCCGATGCCCATTTCGTTGACCGTGAATCCCTTGGCGATGCCGAACTCCACAGCCTCGGCCGGGAGCTCCGGACTCGTGCTGAGCGCCAGAACGGCGGGACCAGCACCGGAAAGCACCGCTGGAACCCCACAACGCCGCAGCATCTGCAGATATTCCGCCGAGGCCGGCATCGCGGGGGCACGTTGGGACTGATGCAGGACGTCCTCGGTCGCCGTCATCAGCAAGTCGGGGCGTTCCGTGAGGGCCACAACCAGCAACGCCGCGCGGCTGAGATTGAACCGGGCGGCCTCGTGGCTGACCTGCGTGGGCAACAGCACCCGAGTCTCCGCGGTCGAGGATCGAACCTGCGGGATTCCCGGGAAGACGTGGATGTCGGGGTGCAACCGCACTGGAGCGGCTGCATAGGTCGGCGGCGTGGTGCGGGAGTCAGTCCACGAAACCACCGCGCCACCGAGCACCGATGCCGACGCGTTGTCCGGATGACCCTCGAATTCCGCCGACAGCTGAATCAGCTGCGACTCGGTCAACGGCTCTCGATCCGCTTGTGCCAGAAGGCCATTCGCCGCGGCCAGACCGCCGACCACCGCCGCCGCCGATGATCCCAGGCCCCGCGAATGAGGGATGGCGTTGCGGCAGCGCACGACCAGCCCGGCCACGTCGGTACCCGCCGCAAGCAGGCCGCGCTGCATGGCCCGAACCACCAGATGCTCCGGCCCCAGCGGCACCTGACCGGCGCCCTCCCCCTCGACCTCGATGATCAGCCCGGCATCGGCGGTTTCCACGAAGATCTCGTCGTAGAGCGCGAGCGCCAGACCCAGACTGTCGAATCCGGGGCCAAGGTTGGCGCTAGACGCTGCGACGGTTGCGCGTGCGGTCAGTCCGGCAGGCAGGGTCAGGGTCATCGGGGTCGTTCCTCAGGCCAGGCCCAGCTCGGCCACGACGGCACCTGCATCGACGGCAAGGGGCTTGACCGTCGGCATGCCACGCAGAGCGGTGTCGGGGTCTTTGAGGCCGTTTCCGGTGACCGTGCACACCACGGTCGATCCGGGCTTGACCCAACCGTCCTCCACCGATTTGAGCAGGCCGGCAATGCTGGCCGCCGACGCCGGTTCGACGAAGACGCCCTCCGACTCGGCGACCAGGTGGTAGGCGGCCAGGATCTCGTCGTCCGTCGCGGCCAGGAAGCGCCCGTCGGACTCCTGCTGCGCCGTCACCGCGCCCGCCCAGGACGCTGGCGCGCCGATGCGGATGGCGGTGGCGATGGTTTCAGGGTGGCTGACCGGCTTGCCGGATACCAACGGTGCGGCGCCGGCAGCCTGCGTGCCCAGCATGCGGGGCAGCTTCTCGGTCAGCCCGTCGCGGTGGTACTCGGTGTAGCCCCTCCAATACGCGGTGATGTTGCCGGCATTGCCGACGGGCAACGCATGCACATCCGGCGCGATCCCCAGGGCGTCCACGATCTCGAACGCCGCGGTCTTCTGGCCCTCGATGCGGACCGGGTTCACGCTGTTGACCAGCGCGATCGTCGGGTAATCGGCGGTGAGCTTGCGGGCCAGTTCAAGGCAGTCATCGAAGTTGCCGTCGATCTGAATGATCTTGGCGCCGTGCATGACCGCCTGGGCCAGCTTGCCCATGGCGATCTTGCCCTGCGGGATCAGCACCGCGCAGGTGATACCGGCACGCGCGGCGTACGCCGCCGCCGAAGCGGAGGTGTTTCCGGTGGAAGCACACAGTACGGCCCGCTGGCCGCGTGCCACGGCGTCGGTAACGGCCATCGTCATACCGCGGTCCTTGAAGGAGCCGGTCGGGTTGAGGCCTTCGACCTTCAAATGCACTGTGCAGCCGGTCTTTTCAGATAGCCGCGGAGCACTGATCAGCGGGGTGCCGCCCTCGAGGAGGGTGACCGGAGTCCAGTCCGACGCCACCGGCAGGCGGTCGCGGTAGGCCTCGATCAAGCCCGGCCAGGGCCTGTGGACAGCTGTGGCGCTCATTCGCTGGTTCCCTCCAAACGCAACACGCTGTTGACTTCCTGGACGACATCCAGGCCGCCCAGCGCGGCGACAGTTTCGGACAGTGCGGCGTCGGCGGCCCGGTGGGTCACCACGACGATGCGGGCGCCACAGGGCTGCCCGCCTTCGTCGACGATGCCCTCCTGTCGCACCTCGGCGATGCTGACCTCGCGATTGCCGAATTCCGCTGCAACCGAGGACAACACACCAGGACGGTCCTTGACCGTCATGCTCACATAGTATCGGGTCGGGATGATGCCGATGGGCGCGATCGGAAGCTGGGCGTACTTGGATTCGCGCGGCCCCCTGCCACCCTGCACCCGGTTACGGGCGGCCATCACCAGATCACCCATCACCGCCGACGCGGTCGGCTTTCCGCCGGCTCCCTGGCCGTAGAACATCAGCCGGCCGGCGGCTTCCGCTTCGACGACGACGGCATTGAATGCACCGCTGACCGTGGCAAGCGGATGACTCAACGGGACCAGAGCCGGATACACCCGAGCCGAAACCCGTTGTTGACCATCACTTCCGGTGATCCGCTCACAGATCGACAGCAGCTTGATCGTGCAGCCAAGCGCCTTGGCCGACTCGAAATCATCGGGGGTGATTTTGCTGATCCCCTCCCGGTAGACGTCATCGGCGGTGACCCGGGTGTGAAAGGCGATAGAGGCGAGAATGGCGGCCTTGGCCGCGGCATCGAAGCCCTCGACATCGGCGGTTGGATCGGCCTCGGCGTATCCCAGCGCACTGGCGTCGGCCAGCGCGGAGGCGTAATCGGCTCCAGTGGAGGCCATCTCGGAGAGGATGTAGTTGGTCGTACCGTTGACGATCCCGGCGACCCGCAGCACGGTGTCACCGGCCAGAGACTGGGTGAGTGGCCGGATCACCGGGATGGCGCCCGCCACAGCCGCCTCGAAATACAGATCCACGTGGGCACGCTCGGCAGCCTGAGCCAACTCTCCGGTGTACTGGGAAAGCAACGCCTTGTTTGCGGTCACCACCGACTTGCCGCCCTCGAGGGCCGACAGGATGGCTTTGCGGGCAGGTTCCACCGGGCCCATGAGCTCGACGACGATATCGACGTCCTCCCGAGAGACCAGCTCTTCGGTGTTGTCGGTGAGCAATTCGACCGGCACGCCTCGATCATCGGCGACCCGCCGGACCGCGACGCCGCGCAACTCCAGCGGCGCACCGATGCGCGCCGCCAGGTCCGGTGCACTCTCCTCGATGATGCGCACCACTTCGCTACCGACGTTGCCCAATCCCAGTATCGCTACACCTATCGCTGATGTCGCCGGCTCCGCGGCTCCGACCGGCTTCTCGGGTGTACCCATTTACCTACCTCACTTCCAAACTCAGCAGATCGTCGATGGTCTCCCGGCGCAGCACGAGGCGAGCCCGCCCGTCACGCACGGCCACCACGGCGGGACGGCCGATCAGGTTGTACCGACTCGACATCGAATAGCAATAGGCACCGGTTGCAGCGACCGCCAATAGGTCACCGGGGTGTACATCATCCGGAACCCAAGCGTCGCGCACGACGATATCGCCACTCTCGCAATGCTTTCCGACCACTCGCGCCAATCTGGGCGTGGCGTCGCTGCTACGTGAAACCAGTCGCACGTCGTACTCCGCGCCATACAGTGACGTGCGGATGTTGTCGCTCATACCACCATCGACGCTGATGTAGCGCCGCGACGAACCCGAGCCGATCGCGACATCCTTGACGGTGCCGACTTCGTAGATGGTGACCGTACCCGGCCCGGCAATCGCGCGGCCTGGCTCGACGACCAACCGGGGCGCCGGCAGGCCGACGGCCGCCGACTCGTTGCGCACGATCGCGCCGAGCTTGGCGGCAAGATCCTGCACCGGCGGTGGATCGTCCTGCGGCAGATAGGAAATTCCCAGCCCTCCACCGAGATCCACGGTGGCGATCTGGGCGGTCTTGTCAACACCGAACTCGGCGACCACATCACGGAGCAGGCCGATGACCCGGTGCGCGGCCAGCTCGAAGCCCGCCACGTCGAAAATCTGCGACCCGATGTGACTGTGCAACCCGACGAGCCGGAGATGGTCGGTGGCGAACACCCGGCGTACGGCGTCCATCGCAGCGCCGCTGGCCAATGACAGGCCGAACTTCTGGTCCTCATGGGCGGTGGCGATGAACTCGTGTGTGTGCGCCTCGACACCCACGGTGATCCGGATAAGGACGTCCTGCACCACCCCGGCATCACCGGCGATGGTGTCGAGGCGTTCGATCTCGGTCATCGAATCCAGCACGATGTGGCCGACACCGACCTTGACCGCTGTGGTCAGTTCGACCGCGGACTTGTTGTTGCCATGGAAGGCGATTCGTTCGGCGGGAAACCCGGCATGCAGGGCGACGGCGAGTTCACCGCCGCTGGCGACGTCCAGGCATAGTCCCTCCTGATCGACCCAGCGCGCGATCTCGCTGCACAGGAACGCCTTGGCCGCGTAGTGGACGTTTCGGCCGCCGCCGAAGGCGGTCGAAATCTCGCGGCAGCGGCTGCGGAAGTCGTCCTCATCGATGACGAACAACGGCGTGCCGTATTCGGCGGCCAGATCCGTGACCCGCACACCGGCGACGAGTACCTCGCCGTCGGTTCCACGAACGAGGTTGCGCGGCCAGACGTTCGGGGCCAACGCCATGATTTCGGCGCCCGTCTGAGGCCTGGGGGGCGTGCCGCCATGATGAATCTCCTCGGCGTGCCGCGGGCCGGCGGGGTGAACGTTCACATCCGCTCCGGTGCCGACACCCCAAGGATGCCCAGACCGTTGGCGATCACCTGGCGGGTGGCAGCGCACAAGGCCAAGCGGGCCCGATGCAGATCATTGGGTTCCTCGTCTCCCTGCGGCAGCACTCGGCACGAGTCGTAGAAACGGTGGTAGTCGCCGGCCAGGTCCTCCAGGTAACGGCAGACCCGGTGCGGTTCCCGCAACGATGCCGCTGCGTTGAGCACCCGGCCGAACTCGCCGATACTGCGGATCAGCGCGCCCTCTTTGTCGTGGGTGAGCAATTCGAGGTGCGCGGTGTCCGGGGATAGCCCAAGGTCGGCGGCGTTGCGCGCCAGCGCCGACAGCCGCGCGTGCGCGTATTGCACGTAGTAAACCGGGTTCTCGCTGGACGCCGACGACCACAACTGCAGGTCGATGTCGATCGGGGTGTCCACCGAGGAACGGGTCAGTGAGTAGCGTGCGGCGTCGACGCCGATGGCCTCGACCAGGTCGTCGAGCGTGATGACGGTGCCGGCCCGCTTGCTCATCCGCACCGGCTGGCCGTCGCGAACCAGGTTGACCATCTGGCCGATCAGAACCTCGACGGTGTCGGGGTCGTCGCCGAGGGCCGCCGCGGCGGCCTTGAGCCGGGCGATGTAGCCGTGGTGGTCGGCGCCGAGCATATAGATGCACAGGTCGAAGCCGCGCTGACGCTTGTCGAGGTAGTAGGCGAGATCACCCGCGATATAGGCCGGTTGACCGTCACTCTTGATGACGACCCGATCTTTGTCGTCGCCGAATTCCGTTGTGCGCAACCAGGTTGCGCCATCTTTCTCATAGATATTGCCGGTCTGCCGCAGCTTGGCAATGGCCTGCTCGACTCGCCCGCTGGTGTGCATCGAGTCTTCGTGGGTGTAGACGTCGAAGTCAGTGCCGAACTCGTGCAGCGATTCCTTGATGTGGGTGAACATCAGGTCCACGCCGATAGAGCGGAAGGTCTCGCGCCGCTCGTCGCCCGTCATCGCGAGCGCTTCGGGCGCCTTGGCCAGCACCTGGTCGGCGATGTCGGCGATGTAGTCACCCGCGTAGCCATCCTCGGGGGCGGGTTCATTCTTGGCGGCGGCGATCAGGGAGTTCACGAACCGATCGATCTGAGCTCCGTGGTCGTTGAAGTAGTACTCGCGCACCACAACAGCACCCTGCGTACTCAGCAGCCGGCCAAGTGCATCGCCGACAGCGGCCCAACGGGTACCGCCGATGTGGATAGGCCCGGTCGGATTGGCCGAGACGAACTCCAGATTGATGTTCTGCCCGTCGAGCACCGGCGAGTGACCGTAGGTCGATCCCGCGTGCAGCACGTTGCGGACGATGACGCCCTGGGCTGAGGCTTCGATACGCAAGTTCACGAAACCGGGGCCGGCGACCTCGGCGGCGGCGATCCCGTCGGCCTCGGCAAGGGCGACCGCGAGCCAGCCTGCCAGCTCGCGAGGGTTCGCGCCGACCTTCTTGCTGACCTGGAGGGCCAGGTTTGTCGCGTAATCGCCGTGTTCGGGGTTACGCGGACGCTCGACGGTGACAGTCGCGGGTAAGGCGGCAGGGTCGAGGTCGTGCTCGGCGAGCACCACGGCGGCGGTGCTCTTGAGCAGCTCGGCGAGGTCGGCGGGTGTCACGAGGGTCCATCCTATGGTCTGCCGTGGTCAGACCCCGAATCCACATCCCGGAACGGTCCGTCCAGGGCGGTAGCACGATCAGTTGCTGGGATGCGTTAGGCTATCGGAGCCCATTGGCGCAGCGGTACGTGCGCCCCCGTAGCTCAGGGGATAGAGCGTCTGCCTCCGGAGCAGAAGGCCGCAGGTTCGAATCCTGCCGGGGGCACAGCGTGGTGAAGCGATATATCGGATGGCCCTGGACCTGCGTAGGTCCGGGGCTTTTTCCGTTTCGGGCCGTTGGTAGTCCCTGGCGGGATCTGGCGGGATCGAGGGCGAGGTCGTGCAGCCGTTCTACGGTGGCGGCGTTGATGCCGGTAATGCGGTGGCCTTGGGCCGATATCAGGGCCCCGGCTCGACGGTAGCGGCGGCGCGGGATTGTTCCCTGAGCCGCGACCCCTTCTCACAGATCGTGGGGTGCGGGGAGGCAGAGTTGATTCGACAGATGCCGAGGCTCGACAGTTCGGCTTCGAACGCGTTGCCGGTGGTCGGTGGTCGGTGAGTATGAAGTACGGGATACCGAGCCTTCAACACCAGCAGAAACTGACGACCGGCCCATTCCGCCGTTCCGAAACGCCACAGTGCCGGGGGCACAGTCTCTTTCCACAGGGCAGTGAAAGCCCACCCATCACTGCCTGATCCGGTTTCCTTGGCATGATGACGATCCGAACACCCCGGCAGGTGCTGCAAAGATTGACACTGGCAAATATGGGACGGAACGCTGTCGACTCAGCACCGTGTCGGGTACGGTCCTAACCAGCAAAGACACCTACGAAATTCGGGAAGGTCGATGGGTCGGGTTCGAGCCAAAAGCAATGCGCTGCTCGGTGCGCTGGTCTCCGGCGCGCTGGCGACCGGGACGTTGAGTGGCACGCCCACCGCCAATGCGTCGTGCTTTTCCGCCTTCGGCCTGGGGAACGGCAACGGTTGCACGAGCAACCTGACGACGTTCGCGATCGGGATCGGCCCCGGTGCGGTGGCGAATGCTGGCAACGCCTTGTTCGGCGGTGCCATCGCGATCGGCACCAATGCCAACGTCCTTACCAATTTGAGCGTCTTCACCCTCGGGGCGGCCTTCGGCGACAATGCGACCGCGTCGACGCTGATGTCGGCCCTCGGCTGGAACATCCAGATGGGTCCCGGCACCGCAACAACACTCGGCGGCGTACTCAATCTTGTGCTGGGTATCTCCCCCGACGGCACCACACCGAACTCCACCGGCGCCATCGGCCTCGGCAACATCTCGGTGCAAATAGGACCCGGCGCCACGTCGACAATCGGAGGCTTCAACACCGCGTTGGGCCTGCCAGGTGGTACCGGCTACCAGTCAACCGGCGCGGCCGGCGTGGGCAACCTGTCCCTGCAAATCGGGCCGGGCACAGTGACGACCGTTGGCCTGCTGAACCTTGCCTTCGGCCTCTCGCCCAACGGCGGCGGTCTGGCGTCGACTGCCGCGGGCGGTATCGGCGTATGGGCACTGAACATCCTCAGCGACGCCGGCCAGGTGTTGGTGCAAGGTGTATTGAGTACCGCCGCGAATATCAGGGGCGCCAGCAGCGTAGTGACACAAGGCATTATGAGTGCTGCGCTGAACTTCATCGGAGATGGAAACGCCGTCTCGGTGACGGGCTCCTTCCCCGCCCCGTTGAGTCTCGCCGTGAACCTCTTCGGCATGGGCGATACCGTGACCGCCACCGGCGGCCCGCTCGCCATCGTGGGGTCGATACTCCAGAGGGCCGCGACCCTCATCCAGAACGGCCCCGGCATCACGCTTGGGACGCCCTTCTCACTGCCGACGGGCAACATTGGCGCACCCACGCCGCCGTCCTCGGCGGGCGCAGCCCACGATCGCAGGTCCACCACAGGCGCTGCCTCCGCTGACGACGGCGGCAACTCGGCAGCCCTGCCGGCCGCGGGCAACGACAGCAACGCCCCGACTCCAGCAGTCCTGGGCGTCGGTCGCGCGAACACCCACGCTCCGGCAACCGGCACTGACACCGCTTCGGCCCCGCCGGCCGCGGATATCGGCGGCATCGACGACAACGGCCCCTCGCCAACGACAACTGGTGGTGGCAGGCACGCCGCCGACCCGAGCGCATCCACTGGCGGCAGGCACGCCGCCAGCCCGAGTGCGTCCGGCGGTGGCAAGCACGCCGCCGCCCCGAGTGCGTCCGGCGGTGGCAAGCACGCCGCCGCCGACAGCGGCAACACGAATGCGAGCGCGGCGAGCTCCGGCGTAGGCAAGCACCGAAAGAACTAGCGGGCACCGAAATGCAGATTTTCTTGCCTGCGACGAGGTGGGGTTCGTCAATGTCCAGCCCGGGGACTCTCGGCAAATTTTGAGTTCTCCGCCCCCGTCTGCGCGACGGGAATTCTCACCCGCGCCTGTGCTGGCCAGATTTCAGTCGGTCGTTTCGAAAAGGTGCGGGCAAGCACCGCGATTGCACACGGCGACAGAGTCAGTGGGACATTGGCTGGCGGCATACGCCGGTCCCGTGGAAATATGCTCGGGAAATGCTGTCAGCCGGATCCGCGTCGGGTACGGTCATTCCCAGCAAATACACCGAGGGTTACAGGACATGCCGATGGATCAGGTTCGCGCCAAGAGTGGCGTATTGCTGGGCGCATTAGTCTCCAGTGCGCTTGTGGTTGGGACGCTCGGCGAAGCCCCGGCCGCCAATGCCTCGTGCATTTCTGCATTTGGCATCGGCAACGGCGGAGGTTGCACGAGCAACCTGACCAGCATCGCGATCGGGATCGGCGACGGTGCGACCGCGGATGCCGGCACTGGATTGTTCGGCGGCGCTATTTCGTTCGGCGCAAACGCTGCCTCCGCGACTACGTTCAGCATCCTCAGCTTCGCGGTGGCGGTCGGCGACGGTGCACGGGCCTCGGCACTCCCCTCTTTGCTAAGCCTCGCATGGCAATCCGGGCCGGGCAGCGCGGCAACGGCCGGTGCCTTCAATCTCGCGATCGGCGTTTTGACCGGTACCACCGGGACGCAATCAACCGGCACCGCCGGAGTCGGCAATATCGCCCTGCAGTCCGGGCCCGGCATCATGAACAACATCGGCAGCCTCAACCTCACCCTCGCCAGCGCCACCGGCGGCAACGGGACGAAAACCACCAATGCGGGCGGATTCGGCAACGCGGTGCTCAACCTCGGCGAGGCCGGCACCGCGTGGACGCAGGGTTTCTTGAGCGTCGCGACGAATATTCTGGGCGCCAGTACCGTCACAGCGCAGGGCATCTTGAGCGTCGCCGTGAACTTCGTGGGCAACGGCAACGTGGTGTCAGCGCAAGGCCCCTTCCCCAACACCACGTTGAGCTTGGCGTTCAATATGTTCGGCGACAACAACACGGTGACGGCCGGGTGGGGTCCGTTCGCCGTTGCGGGGGCGATCGCTCAGCAGCTGGAAACCATCGTCAAATCCACCCCCGGCAACAACATCAGGGGACTTACCTCTGCCGGTGCCGCATCGGTCGCCAGCAGTAAGAAGGCTGCACCGGCGGCATCCGGAGCGGAAACGACCACTGCGGCGTCCTCGATCGCACGTGGCACCACCACCGCGGCAACCAGCCGCAGCATCAGCCGCAAAAGAACGTCCACTTCCAGCACATCCAGCATCAGCAAAACAAAAGCGGACTCCAGTGCCGGCGGCAAGGGAACGTCCAAAAGATCCAGGCAGTAGCCGCAGCAACGATTCGGCCGGGTTCCGCCGCGCATCGCCCACCGTCAATGCGCGCTAGACACGGCGTCGAATGCCCGGCTTGTACCAGCTGTACCAACGCATTTGGCGTTCCACCCGACATTTTCCACATCGTCTCGCTACTTTGCGGTCAGTCATCGCCCAGCATCGCTGGAACTCGGAAATTCACAGCAGCAACTCACTGGCCGGCACGACGGGCATCGCCCACGCCGGCTCTCTCACCGGCGACTCAGCGTCATCGAACCACAGCGGTACTGGCCCCAGTTTGGGCAGCAGCGGTCGCTCCACGTCGAAACACAACACCGGCAGCTCCAAGGTCGGCTCAGCCGGGTGAGGAAACTCGATGCCGTCGACCCCCCGCGACCGAGCCGGCAAGTTCGACAGGTGATGCCGCCGGCGGTAACGGCGGCAACGGGGCGCCGTATCGGCGAGCGATCAAACGTCCAGGCGTGCAAATTGATTGCGCTGGTACAGATCCACTGAGCTCTGGCGTCTGAGCTTGCCACTTGTGGTCACCGGAATCGAACCAGGAGGCACCGGCACGACGTCCGCGGTCGCAATGCCATGCGCGTTCGAGATCGCCGCAGTGACCTCACGTTTGACGGCATCGATCTTCTGCCTCGCCTCCTCGTCGGAATCACCCCGCTTCCTGATTTCCATCACGACGACCAGCTTCTCCACGCCGTCGTCGGGAACCGCGACCGCCACACACCGTCCGCCGGTCACCTCCGTGACGGTCGCCTCGATGTCGTCCGGAGCATGGTTGCGGCCATAGATGATGAGCAGATCCTTGATGCGACCCACCACGAACAGCTCGCCGTCGGACATGAAGCCCACATCGCCGGTCCTCAACCAGGGGCTCTCGGGCGTGCCCGCTGAGGGGTCGACAAGCGTGGCACCGAAGGTGCGCGCGGTCTCCTCCGGCTTCTCCCAGTAGCCGGCGCTGACATTGTCACCGTGCACCCAGATCTCGCCGGTCTTCCCCTCCGGAACCTCGGTACGGGTCTCTGGATCGACGATCCGCAGGACCGGCGAACGCGGGCTGATGGGGCCGCCGTAGCTGACCAGCGGAGTCCCATCGTCGCCGTCACAAGGCCTGGCCTCGCCGGCGGTCAGGGCCTCGGTATCGAAGTGGACGACCTTGATCGGATCTTCCGGCCTGGGCGTCGACATGTACAGCGTGGCCTCGGCCATCCCGTAGGACGGCTGTATCACCCGTTCATCGAGATTGAAGCGCGCAAACCGGTCCGTGAAGCGCTTGATCGTCGCCGGCTGCACCCGCTCGGCGCCGCTTTGGATGGTGTGCACGCCGCCGAGGTCGAGGCCGGCCATGTCCTCATCGGAGGTCTTTCTAGCCGCCAGATCGAAGGCAAAGTTCGGCGCTGCGGTGAATGCGCACGGATTGGTCGCCAACGACTGCATCCAGCGCGCCGGTCGCACCAAGAACGATGCCGGGCTGGTCAGCACCGCGCTTGTTCCCAGAACAATCGGCGAGCACACCCCCAGGATCAATCCCAAGTCGTGAAAGAACGGCAGCCACGACACGAAGGTCAGGTCTGGCGGAGTGACACCCGCATGCCTCGAATAGTCGGTGGTGATCTGCTGCAGATTAGTGAAAAGGTTTGTGTACGAGACCATTACGCCGGCCGGCGAACGGGTCGAACCGGACGTGTACTGCAAGTAGGCAGTGTCGTGGGGATTTCCGCTCTCGTACATCGCCGGCCCCCCGGGCCGCGCGGGAGCATCCAGATCCAGCAGATCAACCTCGATGATTGCCGGTGGCAATTGCCCGGGTTGTGCGGTGATACTCCGGCTTACCTCGGTTACGACGGTGGAAGTCGTGAGAACGGCAACCGGCGACGCGTCGCGCAGCACCGAATCAACCCGCTCGTCGGTAACCCCTCCCATCGGGACCGAAAGGGGAGCCGGGATAACTCCGGCATGCAGCGCACCCAGAAAGGCAACGATGTATTCCAGCCCCTGGGGGGCAACGATCATCGCGCGATCGCCGGGCGACGCGCACGCGCTAAGAGCACGGGCAACGTTGGTCGCCCGCCTATACACCTGCGGCCAGGTGAGACTGACGGGGACGCCGGCCCAGTCCTGGTCGTAATCAATAAAGGTGTACGCCGTGTCATCCGGCTGCAGGCTGGCGCGTTCGCGCAGCAGGGCCGGAAGAGATGCCTCAATCGCCTGTGTCACGCGAAGCAAGTTATCAGTCGGAGCCGCTGCGCTGCCTTCGAACACATAAGTTGGAGCACCGTCCGCTTATTTGCGAATATCAAGCAAACCTCACCCGCGATGCATCGTCTGGGTCAATAATTGCCTTGCCTGGGTCGGGGGAACCAGAGCGTAGTCAAGCAGCGGACTCGAATGCGGATCGTTGCTGTGAGAAGACGGGATGGTTTCATTCGGTGCGATCGATGATCGGGCAAGCGGTTCGTGCGCGACCAACCCCCCGGCCAGTATGAGCATCACATCCCCCACCCCGATTGCCGTTATCGGCATGGCCTGCCGGCTTCCCGGCGGTATCGAGTCCCCTGAGCAGCTGTGGGAGACCCTTCTCAGGGGAGATGATCTGGTCACCGAGGTGCCCCGCGATCGCTGGGACAACGACGACTACTACGACCCAGAGCCCGGTGTGCCGGGCCGGTCCGTATCGAAGTGGGGTGCATTCCTCGACGATGTCGCCGGCTTCGACTCGGAGTTCTTCGGCATCAACGAAGACGAAGCCGCCGCCCTTGATCCGCAGCACCGCCTGCTGCTGGAAACTTCCTGGGAGGCGATGGAACATGCAGGTCTCACTCCGGAGGCGGTGAGAGACTCACTTACCGGGGTATTCACCGGGCTGACGCACTACGACTATCAAGCCGTGTCGGCTGACTCCGATGCCATGGTTGGACCATACGGCTTCTCGGGCAACACCTTCAGCATGGCGTCCGGGCGTATCGCCTACACCTTGGGAGTCCACGGTCCCGCGTTGGCGGTCGACACCGCATGTTCGTCCGGGCTGCTCGCGGTGCACATGGGATGCCGCAGCCTGAGCGAGGGCGAGAGCGACCTCGCGCTCGCCGGTGGTGCATACGTGATGCTGGACCCGCGCAAGTACATCGCGGGGACGGCAGCGGGCCACCTCTCACCGACCGGACGTTGTCACGCATTCGACGCTGCGGCCGACGGCTACGTAGGCGGTGAGGCATGCGCGATGGTGCTGCTCAAGCGCCTGCCGGATGCTCTGCGCGACGGTGACCGGGTCCTCGCTGTCATACGCGGCACGGCCGCCAACCAAGACGGCCACACCGTGAACATCTCCACCCCGTCGGTCACTGCCCAGACCGCGGTGTACCGGGCAGCACTGGCCGCCTCAGGCGTGGACCCAGGCAGCGTCGGCATGGTCGAGGCGCACGGCCCCGGCACTCCCGTCGGCGACCCGATCGAATACACCAGTCTGAGTGAGGTCTACGGCGTCGACGGGCCCTGTGCCCTCGGATCGGTGAAAACCAATTTCGGCCACTCTCAGTCGGCCTCCGGCGCCATCGGCCTGATCAAGGCGATCCTCGCGCTGCAGCACGCGAGGATTCCGAAGAACCTGCACTTCACTCGTTTGCCGGCCGAATTGGCCCGCATCACCACGAAGTTGTTTGTGCCGCAGGAGACCACGCAGTGGCCGACCATCAGCCAGGGGCCCCGCCGCGCGGCGGTTTCGTCATATGGATTGTCGGGAACCAACGTTCACGCCATCCTGGAACAGGCTCCTGAGCCAGCGGGGACGCAGACCGCGAGTGTCGACAATCCCGAAGCTTCAGCTGCACCGCTGTTGTTCTCGCTGTCGTCTACCTCGGCAGAGGGCCTGCGGCGCACCGCCGACCGGTTGGCGCAGTGGGTGCAAGCACATGACGAGGTGGCACTGCCCGATCTCGCGTACACCCTGGCACGCCGACGTGCACACCGCCCGGTCCGGACCGCAGTCCACGCACGCAGTCGAGTGGAGCTCACCAAGTCGTTGCGGCAGGTGGCCGATGGCGACGCTCCGTATCAGGCCGCACTGGGACACGACGACCGCGGCCCGGTGTGGGTGTTCTCCGGACAGGGTTCGCAATGGGCTCAGATGGGTGCTCAGTTGCTCGCCGACGAACCGCAGTTCGCCGCCACCATCGCTCGGATCGAGCCGCTGGTAGTGGCGGAGTCCGGATTCTCTGTCACCGCTGCCATGACCGCCGCGGAGGTGGTGACCGGTGATGCCCGCCTGCAGCCGACGGTGTTCGCCGTGCAGGTTGCGCTCGCGACCGCGTTGAAGGAGTACGGGGCGCGCCCCGGCGCGGTCATCGGATACTCGATGGGCGAGGTCGCTGCGGCGGTGGTCAGTGGCGCGCTGTCACTCGAAGACGGGGTGCGGGTGATCTGCAGGCGCTCGCGGCTGATGGCCGGCATCGCCGGTTCCGGCATCATGGCATCGGTGGAACTGCCTGCCAAGCAAGTGCTTTCAGAGTTGACGCTCGGCGGTATCAAGGACGTCGTCGTCGGCGTGGTGGCTTCTCCACGGTCCACGGTGATCAGTGGTGCGGCACAAACGGTTCGCGAGCTGATAGCGGCTTGGGAGCAACGTGATCTGATGGTCCGCCAATCCGTCATCGACGTGGCGGCACACTCTCCGCTCGTCGATCCGATCCTCGACGAGCTCGCCAACCAACTCGCGGATATCCGCCCGCTGTCGCCGGAGGTTCCGTTCTACTCGGCCACCGGATTCGACCCGCGTGAGGAGCCGGTGTGCGACAGCAAGTACTGGACGCGCAATCTACGCAATACGGTGCGGTTCGCGGCAGCGGTGCGGGCGGCGGTGGAGGACGGGTACCAAATCTTCGCCGAACTGGCGCCGCACCCGATGCTGACTCACGCTGTTGAACAGACCGCCGACAGTTTGGGCGTGCCGCTTGCCAGCTTTGCCAGCTTGCGTCGTGAACAGGCGCTCCCACACGGGCTGCTCGGCCTGGTAGCGGATCTGCACGACGCGGGCGCCACAACCGACTTCGCGGTCCTGTATCCGGAAGGGCGGCTAGTGGATGCTCCACTGCCGACCTGGACACATCATCGGCTGTGGCTGGATCGCGATGCTCATGATTCTCCCGCGCACGGTGGCCACTCCGTTGCGGTGCATCCACTCCTTGGCTCGCACGTCCGTTTACAGGAGGAGCCGGAGCGCGACGTGTGGCAGGCCGAGATCGGCACCGCCGCCCAGCCCTGGCTCGCCGACCACGCGATCCGCAATGTGCCGGTCCTGCCGGGAGCGGCCTATTGCGAGATGGCCCTGGCGGCCGCCCACACGGTCCTGGGAGAGGCGGCCGAGGTCCGCGACATTCGCTTCGAACAGGCGCTGCTGCTCGATGCACAGACCACCGTCGGCGCCACGGCCTCGTTGTCGTCGCCGGGTGTCGTCGACTTCATCGTCGAGTCAACTCAACGCGGCGAACAGGTCCGCCAAGCTGCCGCCGAGCTGCATGCGGCCGAGGACGAGCCGGAAGGGCCGCCCCCGGCCTATGACGTGTCGGCGTTACTTTCGGCGCATCCGCGGTCCGAAGATGGCGACCGTGTGCGTGATGGACTGGCCCAGCGCGGAATTCAGTGTGGTCCCGCGTTCAGTGGCCTTGGCGTCCTGCACATCGGTGACGACCCGACCAGTTCCGTCTTCGCCGAGGTGATCCTGCCCCGCAAAATCCGCTCCCAACAAACGGCGTACAGCGTGCACCCGGCCCTCCTCGATGCATGTTTCCAGTCGGTTGCCGCAAGTCCCGAGGTCGAGGCCCTCGGCCAAGACGTGCTCGGATTGCCGCTGAGCGTGCGGCGGCTGCGCTCCTATGGTTCGGCCCGCAACGCGCATTACTGCTACACGCGGGTGACTCGAGTCGACGCTTCCGGCGTCGAAGCAGACCTCGACGTGCTCGATCAGGACGGGCACGTTCTGCTCAGCGTGCAGGGATTGGTCTGCGGCACCGGAGCTACCGAAGAAGACCGGGCACACCGATTACTGAATGAGCGTTTGTTGACCATCGAGTGGCAACAACGACAGCTGCCTGAACTGCGACACACCGACGCAGGGACCTGGCTGCTGATCGGCACCACCGCTGGCCCGGACGTCGTGGCGACATCGTTGACCGACGCGCTGAAACACCGTGGTGCACAATGCGTTGCCATGTGCTGGCCACAGCACGGCGACCATGCCTCAACGGCCGAACAGCTGGCAGCGCAGCTCGGATCCGGACACATCTCTGGCGTGGTCATACTCACGGGGCCGCAGGACGCCGGCGCGGAGGACACGCACGCTTCGCTGGGCCGCGAACAGGTCGAACACGTGGTTCGGATCACCAGCGAACTGGTCCAGGCCCCGGGTCAGCTGCCGCATCTCTTCGTGCTCACTCATGCCGCGCAGAACGTGCTGCCCGACGATGTGCCCAATGTGGACGACGGCGGCATTCGGGGCCTACTGCGGGTGATCGGCTCCGAGTATCCACACATGCGCACCACCCAGGTCGACGTCGACGACGCCATCGATGCTGAGCAGTTGGCATTGCAACTGCTCAGCGGGTCCGACGAAGACGAGACTGCCTGGCGAAACGGTGATTGGTACACGGCGCGCATGCTGCCCAGCCCACTGCGCCCCGACGAACGGCTGATCGTCAGAGCCGACAACGCGTCCGACGGGATGCGTCTGCAGATCCGGACGCCCGGCGACCTGCAGACCCTGGAACTGGTTGCCTGCGAACGGGTTGCGCCGGGACCGGGGCAGATCGAGGTCGCGGTCGCGGTGTCCAGCATCAACTTCGCCGATGTGCTGGTCGCGATGGGATTGTTCCCGGCCATCGAAGGGGGCTTGCCCGAGCTGGGTATGGACTTCGCCGGAGTGGTGACTGCCGTCGGCCCGGATGTCACCGACCATAGCGTCGGCGACCGCGTCGGCGGGTTCTCGCCCAACGGCTGTTGGGGCACGTTCGTCACCTGCGACGCCGACCTCGCCGTGGCCGTTCCGCCCAGCATGACGGACCATCAGGCGGTGGCGGTGGCCACGGCGACGGCCACCGCCTGGTACGGCCTCCACGACCAGGCCCGCATCGAAGCCGGAGACCGGGTGTTGATTCACTCCGCCACCGGCGGCGTGGGCCAGGCCGCCATCGCGGTTGCGCGAGCCGCGGGAGCCGAGATCTTCGCCACCGCGGGCAGCGAAGATCGCCGACAGATGCTGCGCGATATGGGAATCGAGCATGTCTACGATTCCCGCAGCACCGAATTCGCCGATCAGATCCGCCACGACACCGGCGGCTACGGTGTCGATATCGTTCTCAACTCCCTGACCGGCGCGGCACAGCGCGCGGGACTGGAACTGCTGGCCATCGGCGGACGGTTCGTGGAGATCGGCAAGCGCGACGTCTACGGCAACACCCGTCTCGGGCTGTTCCCGTTCCGGCGAAACCTGACGTTCCACTACGTCGACCTCGCGTTGATGTCGCTCAGCCACCCGCGACGGGTGGGCGAGTTGTTGCGCACCGTCTACCAGTTGGTGGCCGACGGTGATCTGCCTCCCGCAAGGCACACTGACTACTCGTTGAGCGACGCCGCTACCGCGATCCGGATTATGAGTGCGGCCCAGCACACCGGCAAGCTACTGCTGGAAGTCCCGCGCACCGGGAGCAGCAGCGTGGTGGTGCCGCCGGAGCAGGCCCGAACTTTCCGCCGCGACGGCGCCTACCTCGTCACCGGTGGACTGGGGGGCTTGGGGCTGTTCCTCGCCGAGAAGATGGCCGTCGCCGGCTGTGGACGCATCGTGCTGACATCGCGCTCGCAGCCGACCCTCAAGGCACTGCAGACCATCGAACTGATCCGGGCGATGGGTGCTGATGTCGTGGTGCACTGCGGCGACATCGCAGATCCCCGCACCGCACAGCGGATGGTAGAAGCTGCAACCGTCACCGGACTGCCCGTGCGTGGCGTGCTGCATGCCGCGGCGGTGGTCGAGGACGCCACGCTGGCCAACATCACCACTGAACTCATCGAGCGGGACTGGGCACCCAAGGTCTACGGTGCCTGGAATCTGCACAGCGCCACCGCCGACCAGCCGCTGGACTGGTTCTGCTCGTTCTCCTCGGCTGCCGCGCTGATGGGTTCGCCCGGGCAGGGGGCCTACGCCGCGGCCAATAGCTGGCTGGACGCGTTCACCCGGTGGCGGCGGACCCAGGGCCTGCCGGGCACCGCAATTGCCTGGGGTGCATGGGGCGAGATCGGACGCGGCAAAGCCCTTGCCGAGAGTAGCGGCGCCGCTATCGCTCCCGATGAGGGCGCCTATGCACTCGATGTGCTGCTGCGCCACCAACGTGCCTACACCGGTTACGCGCCGATCGTTGGCACCCCGTGGCTGACTGCCTTCGCGCATCGGAGCCCGTTCGCTGAAGCATTCCGCCCAGATGTGCAAAGCACCACCGGCACAAGCAAACTGCATGCGGAGCTCAATGCCCTCCCGCGCGAGGAGTGGCCGACCCGGTTGCGCCGCCTGATCTCCGATCAGATCAGCCTGATCCTGCGGCGCAACGTGGAGCCCGACCGGCCTCTCGCCGAGTACGGCGTCGACTCGCTCGGGGCCCTCGAACTGCGTACCCGCATCGAGGCGGAAACGGGGATACGTCTTGCCGGCAAAGACCTTGCCGTTGGAACGGTTCGCGGTTTAGCGGAGCTGCTCAACGAAAAGTTGTCGCCAGCGAACAGCGAAGTGCCTGCTTAGACAGGTCCACGACACCGGCCGCCGAGACAGCTTGCGGTACGGGACAGCGAATTGGGAGGAATGTGAACGCCGTTCTCAGAGTGTTTGCATTAGGTCTTGGTCAGCTCATCGCGATCGGATTGCTGATTTTCGTACCGGCCGCTACGTTCACCTACTGGCAGGCATGGACCTTCCTGGCCGTGTTCGCGATCACCGCGTGGCTGCCAAGCATCTACTTGCAGGTGACGAATCCCGTTGCCCTGCAACGACGAATGCGCAGCGGACCGGCGGCAGAAGGCCGCACGGTCCAGAAGATCGTCATGATCGGCCTTTACGCGTCGCTGGCGGCGATCTGCGTGATCAGCGGCCTCGACCATCGCTTCGGCTGGTCATGGGTGCCACCAGCACTGTGCGTGGCCGGCAACGCCCTGTTTGCCCTTGGCCTGGGGGTGGTGGTGTTGGTGGCGGTTCAGAACACCTATGCGTCCACCACCGTCCAGGTGGAGGCCGGTCAGAAGGTCGTCAGCAGCGGCCTCTACGGACTGGTACGGCACCCGATGTACACCGGCAATGTCCTGATGCTGGTGGGCATGCCCCTCGCGCTCGGCTCCTACTGGGCACTCGCCTTGGTCATACCCGGGGTGGCCGTCCTCGCGTGGCGCATCCGCGACGAGGAGGCGCTGCTTCGCGACGAATTGGACGGCTACTACGAGTACACCCAACGGGTTCGCTCACGCCTGATCCCGCAAGTGTGGTGACCCCCGGATGATCCACTCCAGTCGTCAGCCGGTTCGAGAAGGCGAGGTGCAATTCAGGTGACGGATCTGCAAGTGCGAAAGATGCGCTTCGGCTTCGCTGACTATCCCGTTCCATTTATCTGGAATCCATCCGATCCGGGGTTCTCCTGCGCAACCAACATGCTGTCCTTCCTGTTTCTCGCCATCGAAAAGATGATCGCCGCGACGGTCCACGAGGCGCTTCCATTGATTTCCGATCCAGAGGTCGCGGAGGAGGCTCTGGCGTTCGTCCGCCAAGAGGGTCAGCACAGCATGGCGCACCGCCAGCATGCGAAGGGGCTGATAAACGCCTATCCAGCGCTGCAGGAAACCCTCGATGAAGTGATGGCGGTGTACGACGACCTGACGGTGAGCACGCCGGTGAAGTATCGGTTGGCCTATGTCGCCGACCTCGAGGCGACGTTCACGCCCACCTTCTCGATGATGCTCAACAACGCCGACACCCTGTTCGCGCCCGGCGATGATCGAGTGGCGTCATTGTTCCTGTGGCACTTCGTCGAAGAAATCGAGCATCGCAGCTCGGCATTGATCATCTACGACGCCGTTGTCGCCGACCCGTGGTACCGCATGCGGATAGCGCCGGCGGTGTTTCAACATGGCGGGTCCGTGATGGTGAACGCCGCCAGCAGCTTCAACAAACACATATCGCTCGAGGAGCGGAAGGTCGACGCCACCTCGATATTCGGCGCCGACTTGTGGAAAGTCGCACTCACAAAGAGGTTTCCGTCCCTGCAAAAGCATCGCGTTTTCGCCCTACCCGATGACGGGCCGATCCAGCGAATCTACTCGCACATTCCACTCCGAGAGCAGGCGACCGTAGCCCTCGGGGTGATGCGCAGCCAGCTGCCCGGCCATAATCCGGCCAAACAGAAGCTCCCGCCCTTGGCTATCGAATGGCTTGCCCGCTACGAAGCCGGCTACGACGTCACCCGCTGGTACACCGCAGCCGGTAACGACCCGTCGCAAGGCTAGCCGCCGACGGCACCGATCCGCTGACTCAACTCCCGCACCGTCGGAGTGGTGAACAACGTTTGCAATGTCACCTGGGCAGCAAGGGCGGAGTTGATCGCCGCAACGGTCCGCATCGCCGAGAGCGAGTCCCCACCCAGACCGAAGAACGAGTCGTCCAGGCCGACACATTCCACCCCCAAAACCCGGGCATAGATGTCACACAGGATCTGTTCGGTGTCGGTTGTCGGCGCACTGTAGCCGCGGCCTTTGGGTGTTGACGCCGCAGGCAACGGCTGGTCGTTTCGCACACCCACAACAGCCGGCAGGCGGCCAGGTTCAGCGGTCATGGCGACTAGCGCCCGATCGAGTTGCCCGATCAGCTCTTGAATGCGGTCGGAGTCGAACACATCTGTTCGGTATTGGATGCGAAGGTCGAGCTCATTGCCCGGCACCGCTTGAACGGTGAGCGGGTAGTGGTAGTAGTCGCGACTGCTGACGTCGGCGACGGCCAATCCGTCCGCACCCGACAGCAGCGACGTGTCGGTGGGATAGTTCTCGTAGACGAAGACGGTGTCGAAAAGCGCTTCCCGGCCGGCGATTCGGTGAATCTCACTGAGCCCCAGATACTCGTGTTCGAGGGTCCGGCTTCGGTTGCTCTGCAGCTGATCGAGCAGGTCTGCGACGGTGGATTCCGGCGACGCACTGACTCGCAATGGCACCGTGTTGATCAACAGACCCACCATCGAGTCCGCACCGGCCACCTCGGCCGACCGCCCCGCGACCACGACTCCGAACGCGACGTCGCGCTGGCCCGTTACGGACATCAACAGCTGCGCCCAAGCGGCCTGCAACACGGTGCTGACGGTCGTCTGGTGCGCGCGCGCCAGCTCGTTCAGCGCCCGCGTGGTCTCCTCCGAAACTCGCAGTGAGGTGACCTCTCGTGGCCCCAGCCCCAGTCGGTCTCGCGGGCCGACCAAGGTCGGGGTATCAAAGCCCGCCAGCGACTCCCGCCAGACTCGGCGAGCGGCTTCTACGCCTCGATCCGCCAGCCAGCTGACGAATCGGCGATACGGTACGGCAGAAGGCAGGCGGTGCCCGTAGTAGCCGGCGAACACTTCCTGCAACAGCACCGTCAGTGACCAGCCATCGAGCACGATGTGGTGATTGGTCAAGACCAACCGATGCTGATCTGGCGCGATACGGATCAGGGCAACCCGGAAGACCGTCTGATCGGCCAGATCACAGACCGCGGACCGCTCGACGGCGCACAGCTGCGTGATCCGCTCCTCGCGTTCTGCGGTCGCACCGCTGAGATCGACGTACTGCCACGGGACTACCGGGTCGGCCGGGAGTACCTGGACCGGCTCACCGAATTGTGCACGGAACCGCGCCACCAGATTGGGATGACGCCGGACCGCCGCCTGCACAGCCTCATGCAGCCGGTGGGGGTCGAGCCGACCGGTCAACGTGACGCTCATCTGCACCGCGTACACGTCGTCGCCGGAACTGTGAGCGATGTTGGCGTGGAACAGCAATCCTTGCTGCAGTGGAGTCAAGGGCAGGATGTCGGCGACTTCACCTGCCTCGCAGAGTTCGTCGATCTGCCGTTGAGTCAACCGGGCCGGCACGATGTCGGAGGGTGTCAGTCCCCCGCCGCCGTCGCGCACATGCGCGCAGATTCCGACCAGGGCGTCGAACCACAGCCCTGACAGATGGGAGACCTGGGTATGGTCCAGCGCCGAGAGCGCCCAGGTCCAGCCGGCGCGAAGGCGCGGTCCGTCAAGGGTTTCCACGGTGCCGGCGTTGAGTTCGACGGTGTGCATGAGCGGCATCGGAACCGTCGCGGCCGCTCCGGTCACCTTCCAGCCGTCCTCGCGGATCTCCCAGATGTCGCCGGACACCTGGCCGCTGCCGCTGCCCATCCGGCCCAGATAGTTGAAGCCGATCGTCGGGTCGGGCCCGGCCAGATCGACATCGTCGTTGAGGTAACGAAGAAGGCCGTAGGTCAACCCGTCCGGTAGGGCCCGAAGCTGCTCCTTGGCATCCTTGATCACCGGCCCCAGTCCCGGGTCACCGGCGAGCACCTGCCCCCAGCCCAGCCCGCCTACTGCGAGCGAGACCGGGTACTTGGTGGTGAACCATCCCACTGTGCGCGACAGATCGACCGACTCGACGTCGCCGGCCAGATCTTCCTGGCGCCCGTGTCCCTCGGCATCGATGACGATCGGCGCCCCCGCCGTGTCCAGGAACTCGGTTAGCGCCAGCGCGAACGCGATCAACAGGATGTCGTTGATTCCGGCGTGGAACGCTGCCGGAACTTCACCGAGCAACATTCGGGTGGTCTCTGGGTCCAGTTCCACCGACAGGGTGCCGGAGTTGGCGTAGGTGTCGATCGCCGGCTGGACGGCCGGCAAGAACTCGGGCACGGCGGTGATCGCCCGCCAGCGTTCCGACTGACCGACCACCTCCGGGTGGTAGGCGTGCTCGGCCAGGACTGACGCCCACCGGGCGAAGGATGTCCGCGGTGCTGGCAGTTCCACCTGCTGGCCGCCGTGCAGCTGCGCCCAGGCAAGGTTGAAGTCTTCCATCATGATTCGCCATGAGACGCCGTCGACCGCCAAGTGATGAACGATCATCAACAACTGACCCGTTGGCACCGCCCACAGCGCGCTGACCATGGCACCCGATGCCGGGTTCAGTCTTGATCGTGCCTCTGCCACCGCTTCGTCGGACAACACGTCGACGGTCTGCACGCAGGTGCCCGCGTCCACCGATCCGGGCTCGGGCACGCTCAGGGTCCAGCCGCCCGCACCGTCGTCGTCGTCGACGCAGAGGCGCAGCATCGCGTGTCGATCCAGCACGGCTTGCAGCACCACCAATACGTCGGCCTCGGTGACGCCGACCGGCGCCTGTATCAGCACGGCCTGGTTGAACTGGTCGACCGGACCGGGAACATCGTGCAGCCACCGCATGATCGGGGTCGCCAGCAGCGGACCGACTCCTTCGTCCACCACCGCGTTGTCGCCGTCGGCGAGTGTGGCAGCCCGGGCCAATCCGGCCACCGTCTGTTCGACGAAGATATCGCGCGGCCGGCACAGCACCCCGGCCGCGCGCGCCCGCGCAACCACCTGCATCGACAGGATGCTGTCGCCGCCGAGTTCGAAGAACGACTCGTCGACGCCGACCCGCTCCAACCCAAGGACCTGGGCGTAGATGTCGGCCAGGATCTCCTCCACCGCATCCGAGGGGGCGCGGTAGGAATCGATGTCCTGGTAGTCCGGTGCCGGCAAGGCGCGGGTGTCCAGCTTGCCGTTGACGGTGAGCGGCAGAGTGTCGATGGACACCACGGCGGAGGGGACCATATAGGGCGGCAGGCGATCACCCAGCGCGGCACGCACTGCGGCCGGGTCCACATCGCCGACCACATACCCGACCAGGCGCTTGTCACCGGGCCGATCTTCGCGAGCGATGACCACCGCCTGCTCGACACCGGCTAATTCGCCGAGCACTGACTGGATTTCGCCGAGTTCGATCCGGTAGCCGCGAATCTTGACCTGTTCGTCGGACCGGCCCATGTAGCGCAGCTCGCCATCGGCGCCCCAGGCCATCAAGTCGCCGGTGCGGTACATGCGCGCTCCGGGTTCCCCGAAGGGGCAGGCCACGAACCGGGTCGAGGACAGCCCGGCGCGACCGATGTACCCGTCGGCAACCCCGGCCCCGGCGACGTACAACTCGCCGACCACGCCCGGTGGGACCGGCCGCAACAACGTGTCGAGTACGAAGAAGCCGAGGTGTCCCAGCGGTACTCCGATGGGGCTGACGGCCCTGTCGACATCACCGGCCACGATCTCGCGGAACGACGCGTGCACCGTGGTCTCGGTGATGCCGTACATGTTGATCAGGCGTGGCGAGTCTGGGTGCCTGTCCAGCCACGACCGCATCCGTTGTGGTTCGAGCGCTTCCCCGCCGAACACCACGGACTCGAGTGTCAGGCGGGCGCCGAGGGCAGGCTGGGCTGCGTCGGCTGCCTGCAGCGCGTAGAACGCCGAAGGGGTCTGGCTCAGAACGCCGACCTGCTCGGCCACCAGCAGAGCCAGCAGGTCATCTGGTGAGCGAACCACCGCATCAGGTACCACGACCACCCGGCCGCCATACAGCAACGCTCCCCAGATCTCCCAGACCGAGAAGTCGAATGCCAGGGAATGGCACTGCGACCAGACCTGCCCGGAGAAATCCATGTCGACGTCCAACGTCTGCAGCAGCGCTGTCACGTTGCGGTGCGGAATTGCCACACCCTTGGGCGTGCCCGTGGTGCCCGACGTGTAGATGATGTAGGCGATGTCGTCGGGCCCTGGACCGGGCATCGCCACGCTGGTGTCGACGGCGGGGTCGGTCAGGTCTCGCATATCGATGACCGAGAGACTGAATCCGTCGAGGTGTTCGGCCAGTGCGGCGGTGGTCACAGCAGCGACCGGCTTGGCGTCACCGAGCACGAACCGTCGCCGGGCCTCGGGCACCGACGGATCGATCGGCACGTAGGTAGCCCCGGTCTTCACCACTGCCACCATCGCCACGATCGCCTCGGCCGAACGCGGCATCAACAGCGCCACTCGTTGGCCGGGTCCGGCCCCGCGACCGGCCAACA
This sequence comes from Mycolicibacterium sp. CH28, assembly GCF_004745805.1. GTDB lineage: Bacteria > Actinomycetota > Actinomycetes > Mycobacteriales > Mycobacteriaceae > Mycobacterium. The sequence goes on from NZ_SRLQ01000027.1 coordinate 75,125, forward strand.
CGTGCGCCGCGCGGTTGGCCGCCTCATCGAGTTCGCGGTACGTCATCGACACGCCCTCGAAGGTGAGGGCCAACGCGTCCGGGGTGCGGGCCGCCTGCGCGGCGAACATCGACGCGATCGTTTCCGGGCTGCGCACCGGCTGGGCCAGCACCGCGCGATTGCCAACCTGATCCAGGCGAGCGTGCTCGGCCGCATCGAGCACATCCAGCGACGACAGGTGTCGGGTCGGGTCAGCGGTCAGCTCCGCCAGCACCCGCTCCAATCGGCCCACCATGTTCTGGATGGTGGCGGGATCGAAAACGTCAGTGCGGAATTCGATGCCGCCGCCGATCCCCGCGGGGTCCCCGGCCTCGTTCCAGCGCTCAGCCAGATTGATTGTCAGGTCCATGCGGGCAGTCTCGGTATCGACCGTCATCGGTTCGACCTGCAGATCGCCCAGGGACAGCCCGGCAGCGTCGCCGGCTTGCCAGTCGAAGTTCTGCCAGGCCAGCACAACCTGCACCAGCGGGTGATGGGCCATGCTGCGACTCGGCGCGAGCCGCTCCACCAGTACCTCGAACGGCACGTCCTGATGCTCGTAGGCGGACAGGCTGCGTCGGCGCACCTGGGCCAGCAGATCGGCGAAGGTTGGATTGCCCGTCAGGTCGACGCGCAACACCAAGGTGTTGACGAAGAAGCCAACGAGCTCATCGAGTGCCGTGTCACCACGGCCCGCGATCGGGAAGCCCACCGCCACATCGTTGTTGGCGGACAGGTTGGACAGCAGCACCGCAAGTGCCGCCTGAATCACCATGAAGCTGGTCGCATTGTGCTCGCGGGCCACTCGGGCCACCTGTTGCTGCAGTTCGGCGGGCCACTGGACCTCCAGCCAGGCGCCACGGTAATCGGCAACCATTGGATAGGGCCGGTCGGTGGGCAGCTGCACCTGCTCGGGCATCCCAGCCAGAGCCTCTTCCCAGTAGGCCAGTTCCGCGGAGATCCGGCTTTCGTCGTCGGCCAGATCTCCCAGCCACGAGCGCTGCCACAGCGTGTAATCGGCGTACTGCACCGCCAGGTCGGCCCACCCGGGAGCCTCGCCTGCAGACCGGCTGGCATAGGCGACACCCAGATCACGAACCAGGGGCCCGATTGACCAGCCGTCGGCGGCGATGTGGTGCACGACGGCCACCAGGACGTGCTCATCGCCGGCGACTCGGAAAAGCCTTGCTTGCATGGGGATTTCGGTCGCCAGATCGAAGGCGTGCCGCGTCACCGCACCTATCCCGTCGATCAACTCGGCGTCCGACCAGCTGGTGGCGTCGATGACCGACCAGCCGAAGTTTGCCGCACCGGCAGGAACGACGAGTTGCTGCGGCAGGCCATCGACCGCCGGGAATCGGGTGCGCAGGCTCTCCTGGTGATCGACAACGTCGGCCAGCGCCGCACCCAACGCGTCGGCATCCAACTGCCCGCGCAGCCGCAAGGCCACCGGGAGGTTGTAGATGGGTGATGGTCCTTGGAGTTGGTCGACGATCCACAACCGGTTCTGGGCGAACGACAGCGGCACCACGTCGGGTCGCGGGTAGGCCACCAGCGGATCGGAACGAGTGTCGTCCCCGGAAACCCGTGGCGCTAGTTGGGCGACTGTCGGCGTCTCGAACAACGCGCGGACCGCCAGTCCGCAGCCCAGGCTGTTGTTGACCGCCGCAACCAGTCGCATGGCCGACAGCGAGTCCCCGCCCAGGTCGAAGAACGAGTCGTCTACACCGACCTGGTCGAGACCAAGCACCTGGGCGAAGATCCCCGCCAGAATCTCCTCGGTCGGAGTGCTTGGGGCACGGTAGTTCTCCGTGTCCTGGTAATCGGGCGCAGGCAACGCACGGCGGTCCAGCTTGCCGCTGACCGTCAGCGGCAACGCGGGCAGTTCCAGTACCGCTGCCGGAACCATGTAGCCCGGGAGCCGCTCGGCCAGCGCAACCCGGATCTTGACCGGATCCGCAGTACCAGTGAAATAGCCCACCAGGCGTGGGTCACCGGGACGATCCTCGCGCGCGATCACGACCGCCTGGTCGACCCCGTCAAGGTCGGCCAGAACGGCCTGGACCTCACCGGGCTCGATTCGGTATCCACGGATCTTCACCTGCTCGTCGGCTCGCCCGAGATACTGCAGCTGCCCGTCGGGGCGCCACCGCACCAGGTCGCCAGTGCGATACATGCGGTCACCCGGCGCGCCGAACGGACAGGAAACAAACCGTGCCGCGGTCAGTCCGGTCCGACCGATGTATCCGACGCCCACGCCGCGGCCTGCCACGTACAGCTCGCCGACCACCCCCTGCGGCACGGGACGTAGCCGCTCGTCGAGGACGAACAAGGCGACGGTCGGCGGCGGTGCACCGATCGGTACCTCGGCGCCCAGTGTCAGCGGGGCACTCATCGACGCGTATACCGTCACCTCGGTGGGCCCGTAGGCGTTGATGACCACCCGGCCGGGGGCCCACTGTTCCACCACCTCGGGCGGGCACGCTTCGCCGCCGAGCAGCAGGGCCACCGACTCCAATCCCTCCGGGCGCAGCGCGGCCACCGCCGACGGTGTCTGGGTGAGTACGTTGACGTGTTCCCGGAGAAGCAGCGCGTGGAAGTCGTTCGGTGAGCGGACTACCGCGTCGGGCACCACCAGCAGCCGTCCGCCACCGAGCAGTGCAGCCCAGATCTCCCATACCGAGAAATCGAATGCGTACGAGTGGCATTGGGTCCACACCTGTTCGGCCGGCAGGTCCGGATGCGCGGACTCCGCCAGGTGAGCCAGGTTACGGTGCGACAGGGCAACACCTTTGGGAGTTCCCGTCGTGCCCGAGGTGTAGATGAGGTAGGCGATGTTGTCCGGGTCGGGTGCGGGTAGGGCGGTGTTGGGTAGGAGGTCAACGGCGGGGTCATCGATGTCGATGACAGCCAGGTCGTGTCCATGCAGTCGCGACCGTAGCGCGGCGGCCGTAACGGCAGCGACCGGCGCAGCGTCGGCGAGCATGAACTCGATGCGGGACTCCGGCAGCGCGGGGTCGATGGCCACGTAGGCGGCACCGACTTTCAGTGCAGCCAGCATGACGACGACAGCCTCGGCTGAGCGGTCCAGCAGTATCGCCACGCAATTGCCTGCGCTGACACCGTGGCTGGTCAGCAGGTGCGCGTAGCGGTTTGCCGACTCGTCGAGTTCTCGATAGGTCATCGACAGGTTGCCGGAGGTCAGCGCGACGGCCTCCGGAGCTCGATCCACCTGCGCGGCGAACAATTCCGGGATCGAGACGCCATCGAGCTCCGGTTCGGCGAGCACCGCACGGTTGCCCACAGCGTCGAGGCGAGCACGCTCGGGGGCATCCAGCAGATCGATCGACGACAGGCGCCGTGCCGGATCGGCGGTCATCGCCACCAAGATGCGCTCCAACCGCCCGACCAACGTTTCGATACTGGACGAATCGAAGACGTCGGTGCGGAACTCGACCATCCCACCGATCCCGGTCGGCTCGCCCGCGCGCGTCCAGCGTTCGGTCAGTGAGAACGCCAGATCCACACGCGCGGTGTGGGTGTCCAGCGGTAGCTGAGTGACCTGCAGGTCCCCCAACGCCAGGGCGATGTCGTCGCTGGTCTCGCCGGGCAGGTTCTGCCAGGCCAACATCACCTGGACCAGCGGATGGTGGTTCAACGAACGCGTCGGGTTGATCCGCTCGACGACCACTTCGAAGGGGACGTCCTGGTGCTCGTAGGCAGCCAGACTGCGGGCACGCACCTGAGCGAGCAGGGCGGCGACAGTCGGGTCACCATCGATGTCGACCCGCAGTACCAGGGTGTTGACGAAGAAGCCCACCAACGCATCGAGGGCGGGATCGGTGCGTCCACCGATCGGGAAGCCCACCGCCACATCAGAAGTCGAACCGACCCTGCCCAGCAGCACAGCCAACGCGGCCTGAACAACCATGAAGCTGGTTGCATTGTGCTCGCGAGCCACCTGGGCGATCCGCTGTTGCAACTCCACGGGCCATTGCCACCCCACGGTCGCCCCACGCTGGTCCGCCACCGCCGGATACGGTCGGTCGGTGGGCAACTGGAGCCGCTCAGGCATGCCGGCCAGCGCGTCCTGCCAGTACGCCAGCTGGGCGGCGATGAGGCTGTTCCCGTCGTCCAGATCGCCGAACTGCGCACGCTGCCACAGCGTGTAGTCGACGTATTGCACCGGCAAGGGTGCCCACGCCGGTTCAAGGTCCGCGCATCGGCAGACGTAGGCCACGCCGAGGTCGTGGACCATCGGGCCCATCGACAAGCCGTCAGCAGCGATGTGGTGCGCCACAGCTACCACTACATGCTCGTCGGCGCTGATCCGGAACAGCCGCGCCTGCAGGGGAATCTCGGCGGCTAGGTCGAACGAGTGCAGCGCAACGGCGCTGACCGCCTCATCCAGCTGAGCCTGCGACCAGTCCCCCGCATCGATGACGTCCCAACCGAAGTCGGCCTGCTCGGCGGGCACCACGACCTGTTGAGGTATGCCGTCGGGTGCGGCGAACATCGTGCGCAGGGTTTCGTGGCGCCCGGCAACATCGGCCAGCGCCGCACCCAGCGCCCCGGCATTGAGCGGCCCGGTCAGGCGCAGGCCCACCGCCATGTTGTAGGTCGGCGAAGGTCCCTGCAGCTGGTCGAGGAACCACAACCGGTTCTGCGAGAACGACAGTGGGATCACCGCGGGCCGCTCTATGGGCCGCAGCGGTTTCAGTTGATCGTCGGCCCCGCCGACGCGGGGCGCCAACTGCGCGACCGAAGGCGCCTCGAACAACGTGCGCACCGAAAGATCGGCTTTCAGGCCGGTGTTGACCGCGGCGATCAGGCGCATCGCCGACAGCGAATCCCCGCCGAGATCGAAGAACGAGTCGTCGACGCCAACGCGGCTCAGACCCAAGATCCGGGCGTAGATGCCGACCAGGATCTCTTCGATTGCTGTCGTCGGCGCACGGTAGGAGTCGGTGTCGGCGAATTCCGGTGCCGGCAAGGCCCGGCGGTCGAGTTTGCCGTTGACCGTCAGGGGCAGTTCCTCGATCACCATGATGGCGGCCGGAACCATGTAGTCCGGCAGCCGTTGGGCCAACGCGGCGCGCAACGCGGTGGGTTCGAGTGCCGCCGACGCGCCCGTGACGTAACCCACCAGCCGCTTGTCACCGGGTCGGTCCTCGCGGGCGACCACGACCGCTTGTTCGACTCCTTCCAGTCCTGCCAGCACCGCGCGAACCTCGCCCAGCTCGATGCGGTACCCGCGGATCTTGACTTGCTCGTCGGCACGACCCACATACCGCAGCTCGCCGTCGGCGCCCCACCAAACGAGATCGCCCGTGCGATACATGCGCTCGCCCGGCGCCCCGAATGGGCAGGCGACGAAGCGCGACGAGGACAAGCCCGGTCGCCGCCAGTACCCCAGTCCAGCCTGGGGACCGGCCACGTACAAGTCACCGACAACACCGGCGGGCACGGGGCGTAGCCACTGGTCGAGCACGAAGAACGCCAGATCGGCCAGTGGTCCACCGACCGGGCTGACGTCGGCGTCCGTGTCCCGGGCGACGATCTCCCGGAACGAGGCGTGCACCGTGGTCTCGGTGGTGCCATACAGGTTGAACAGCCGCGGCGATCCAGGGTGCCGGTCCAGCCACGTCCGAAGACGTTGCGGCTCTAGCGCTTCACCGGCGAAGATCACCGCACGCAGCGTGAGCTGGCGGCCGAGTTCGGGCTGCAGCGTGTCCGCGGTCTGCAGCGCATAGAAGGCCGATGGCGTCTGCGACAAGACGGTGACCTGCTCTACGGCCAGCAGCGCATGGAATTCCTCCGGCGCGCGGGCTACCGACTCGGGCACCACCACCAACCGCCCGCCGTACAGCAGTGCACCCCACATCTCGCAGACCGAGACGTCGAAGGCCAGGGAATGCCACAGTGACCACACCTGTCCGGCCATATCGACGTTGGTTTCCAAGGCAGCCAGCAACTCGGTCACGTTCTGGTGAGTAATGGCTACGCCCTTGGGGATGCCGGTGGTGCCCGAGGTGTAGATCAGATAGGCGATGTCATCGGGAGCCGGCGCGGGCAGGGCGATGCTGGGGTAGTTCTCGACCGCGAGGTCGTGCACGTCGATGATTCGCAGGTTCTGTCCGGACAGCCGCTCGGCCAGCTCGGAGTTGGTGATCACCCCCGCCGGCGCGGCGTCGTCGAGCACGAGTTGCATCCGCGCCGACGGCGCGGCCGGATCGATCGGCACATACGCGGCCCCGGTCTTGAGCACCGCCAGAATCGCCACGATCGCCTCGGCCGAGCGTGGCAACAACAACGCCACCCGCTGCCCCGGCCCAATCCCGTTGCCGGCCAGGAAATGCGCGAATCTGTTGCTGACCTCATCCAACTCGCGGTAGGTCCAGAAACGCTCTCCCCAGGTGAGCGCGGGTGCTTCCGGTACGCGCGCCGCCTGCGAAGCGAACATCGCGGGAATCGACACCGCCGCTGATCCAGAACCAGTCAGTGCCGCCCGGTTGCTCCATGTGTCCAGTTCCGCGAGCTCGGCGTCACCGACAACGTCGATCGAGGACAGCGGACGCGTCGAATCGGCGATCATGGCGGCCAGGACACGTTTGAGCCGCTCGATCAGCATTTCGACGTCGGTCTTGTCGAACATATCGGTGTCGTACTCGACGCGCAGGATCAGTTCGTCGCCCGGCAGGGCTTGCATCGCGATGGGGTAATGGTTGAACTCGCGGTGCGAGAAGCCCGTGACGGCCATTCCATCCGCACCCGACAACGTGGCGGCATCGACCGGATAGTTCTCGTAGACGAAGAACGTGTCGAACAAGCGGTCTTGGCCCGTAACACGATGAATCTCGTTGAGCGCCAGATGCTGATGATCCAGGACCTGGGCGTGATCGTTCCGCAGCTGATCGAGCAGATTGACGGTCGTCGTCGCCGCCGAAATCCTGACCCGGACCGGCACAGTGTTGATCAACAGACCCACCATCGAGTCCGCACCCAACACCTCGTCGGGGCGCCCCGACACCGTCGTACCGAACGCGACATCACACTGACCCGTCAGCGACATCAACACCCGCGCATAGGCGCCCTGCAACACCGTGCTGACCGTCGTGTGACACGACCGCGCCAAGTCCCCCAGCTCGCGGGTCGTCTGTTCGGAGAGGGCGGACGAGATGACGTCACGCCGTCCCAGGCTCGCCCGACCGGCCGCACTCACCAAGGTAGGCGTGTCGAAACCCGCCAGCACCCGCCCCCACGCCGCGCGAGCGGCGTCGAGATCGCGCCCGGACAACCAGCTGATGAACCGACGGTACGGCGCCGCCGGAGGAAGCCGCTGTCCGTAGTAGCTCGCGAACACCTCGCCCAACAGGATCGGCAGCGACCATCCATCCAACACGATGTGGTGGTTGGTCAGCACGAAGCGGTACTGATCGGACCCCGTCCGGATCAACGCCGCCCGAAACGCCGGCTGATTGCCCAACTCACACACCGCGACACGTTCGGCCGCATACACCTGCTCGGTGAGCTCCTCGACGTCACTGCCGTCGGCATCCAGCTCGAAGTACTGCCAGGGCACCACCGGATCAACGGGAATCACCTGGACCGGCTCGGAAAACTGCTGGGAGAACCGGGCCGCGAGGTTGGGGTGCCGGCCCACCACCACCTGCACCGCCGCATGCAACCGGTCGGGATCCAACGGACCACCCAAACTCACATACAACTGCACCGCATAGACATCGTCGCCGCCCAGCGCAGCACTGGCATGGAACAACAACCCCTGCTGCAACGGAGTCAGCGGCAGAACATCAGCGATCCGCATCGGACCGGCGGAACCCGTCGAGCTGCTCTTGGCGACGACGGGCTTCGGAGCGGGCGGCTTGGCTGCCATTGGTTCCTGCCGTGCCTCCTGTCCTCCGATCAGTGCCGCGAGTTGGGCAACCGTAGGCGCGTCGAACAGTGCCCGCACCGAAAGGCGGTTGTTGGTAACCGTGTTCACCGAGGAGATCAGGCGCATCGACAGAATGCTGTCCCCGCCCAACTCGAAGAATGACTGGTCTACGCCGACTCGTTCCAGTCCAAGGACCTGGGCATAGATTCCGGCCAGGATCTCCTCGACCGCATCAGTCGGGGCGCGATAGGAATCGCCACCCTGATAGTCCGGTGCCGGCAGCGCTTTGGTGTCGAGCTTGCCGTTGACCGTCAGCGGTAACGCCTCGATGGCCACCACCGCGGACGGAACCATATAGGCAGGAAGCGACTCAGCCACCGCCGCACGCACCGCCGCCGGATCAGCAGACCCCGTGATATAGGCCACCAGTCGCTTGTCGCCGGCACGGTCCTCGCGGGCAATCACCACCGCTTGCTCGACACCATCCAACTCACTCAGCGCAGCCTGGATCTCCCCCAGCTCGATCCGGTAACCACGGATCTTGACTTGCTCATCGGCACGCCCCACATACTCGAGCTCACCGTTGCCGCTCCAGCGCACCAAATCCCCGGTGCGATAC
>NZ_SRLQ01000028.1 GCF_004745805.1 Mycolicibacterium sp. CH28
CGGCGGTGTCGGCGGGGATCGGCTGGGATGTGCCGGCGCTGAGCATCAACAAGATGTGTCTGTCGGGGATCGACGCGATCGCGTTGGCTGATCAGTTGATTCGGGCCGGTGAGTTCGAGGTCGTGGTGGCTGGTGGTCAGGAGTCGATGACCAAGGCGCCGCATCTGTTGATGAATAGCCGGGAAGGTTTCAAGTACGGCGACGTGACGATGCTCGATCACCTGGCCTATGACGGCCTGTATGACGTGTTCACCGATCAGCCGATGGGTGCGCTGACGGAGCGGCGGAATGACGTGGACAAGTTCAGCCGTCTTGAGCAGGACGAGTTCGCGGCGAGTTCGCATCAGAAGGCCGCCGCGGCGTGGAAGGACGGGGTGTTCGCCGATGAGGTGGTGCCGGTGTCGATTCCGCAGCGCAAGGGTCCGGCGGGCAGGAGCGCAGCGACAGGGGGATCAGCTCAGTCGATCGTGTTCGCCGAGGACGAGGGCATCCGGGCCAACACCACCGCCGAGTCGCTGTCCGGCCTCAAGCCGGCGTTCCGCAAGGAAGGCACGATCACCGCCGGTTCGGCGTCTCAGATCTCCGACGGTGGTTGTGCTGTGGTGGTGATGAACAAGGCCAAGGCCCAGGAGCTCGGGCTGACCTGGTTGTGCGAGATCGGGGCACACGGTGTCGTGGCCGGGCCGGATTCCACGCTGCAATCCCAGCCGGCCAACGCGATCAAGAAGGCGATCGCACGCGAGGGCATTGGGCTCGACGACCTCGATGTTATTGAGATCAACGAGGCGTTTGCTGCCGTCGCGCTGGCCTCGACCAGGGAACTCGGTGTCGACCCGGCCAAGGTCAACCGCAACGGGGGTGCGATCGCGGTGGGCCATCCGATCGGCATGTCCGGTGCGCGGATCACGCTGCACGCCGCCCTTGAGCTCGCCCGGCGCGGCTCGGGCTACGCCGTGACGGCACTGTGCGGCGCGGGTGGCCAGGGCGACGCGCTCATCCTGCGCAGGTGAGTGCATAGTTCGGAGCGGACCGCTGTCTCCTGACGGATGTGGGGGGCACTGCTCGCTGCATCCCAGGAATCAACGGCTCCATGGCCTCGAACCGGCCTGGCCTTGAAGGGGGAATCAAGATCTGGACAACCGCGTAGTTCTCGAATCCGCCATCGAAAACGGAATTCGGCGTCCGCCATCGCGAGCCGAGTCTTGGAAAGACACCATGTCGAGGCGGTGACAGCCGCCATTGGAAAGTGGAACCTACAACGACGACGAACCGGGATCGTCAGCGACTGGCTGGCACCTCGACGTCGGACATCAGAACGCGCACTCCGCCGGTGGCCAGCTGAGCCATCGCCGCGAAGAATGCCTGTGCTTCGGGAGTCGTCACGGCCACGCACGCGGCGTCATAGTCCGGGTAGTACAGGTCGATCATCCGGTATGAGGGTGTGGGGCTGCCGTCTTCTTTCGGCCACACCTTTGACGTTTCGAAGCGGGTGTATCCAGGAATCTGGCGCGCTGCGCCCAACTGTGCGGTGCCATAGGAGGATTCGAACTCCTCCGGGTCGATCGGATTGTCGTAGACGACGGTGATCTTGGTTTCGGACACTCAGGTTCCTTTCGGATGGGAAGAGAATGACTCTTCTAGATGACCGCGCCCGGGTTGAGGATGCCGTCGGGGTCCAGCGCGGTCTTGATACGGCGGGTGAGCTCCATCGCCTCCGGGCCCAACTGGCCGGCCAGCCAAGGCTTCTTGAGCCGCCCCACCCCGTGTTCGCCGGTGATCGTTCCGCCCAGCGCGACGGCCAGGTCCATGATCTCGCCGAACGCCTGCTGTGCCCGCTCGGCCATGGCGGCATCGGCGGGGTCGAAGACGATCAGCGGATGCGTATTACCGTCGCCGGCGTGCGCGATCACCGAGATCGTCAGGTCGCGGTCGGCCGCGATCTTGGCCACCCCGCTGACCAGCTCGGCCAGCGCCGGCAGCGGCACGCCGACGTCCTCGAGCAGCAGTGAACCCTTGGCTTCCACTGCCGGGATGGCGAATCGCCGGGCCGCCACGAACGCTTCGCCCTCGGCTGGGTCATGAGTCGAAAAGCATTCTGTTGCACCGAATTCGGTGAAGACGCGAGCCATGTACTCGGCGTCCTCGGCGTCCTCGGCGCCAGCGGGCCCGCGGTCGTCGGAGGCGGCCACCATCATCGCCGCCGCGGAGCGGTCCAACCCCATGCGCAGCTTGTCCTCGACGGCGTTGATGGCGACGGCGTCCATGAACTCCAGCATCGAGGGCCGGATCTTGCCGGTGATCGCGACGACGGCATCGGCCGCCGCCTCCACCGAGTCGAACGTCGCCACCACCGTGCATGCCGTGGGCTGTGGCGGCAGCAGTCGCAGCGTCACCTCGGTGACCACCCCGAGCGTGCCCTCGCTGCCGACGAACAATTTGGTCAGCGAAAGCCCCGCCACGTCTTTCAGGCGCGGCCCGCCCAGCCGCACTGCCGTGCCGTCGGCGAGCACCACCTGCATTCCCAGCACGTAATCGGTTGTCACGCCGTACTTCACACAGCACAATCCGCCGGCGTTGGTGGCGATATTGCCGCCGATGCTGCAGATCTCGTAGGACGACGGGTCCGGCGGGTACCACAGCCCGTGCTCGGCGACGGCCTTCTTGACCTCGGCGTTGAGCAGTCCGGGCTGCACCACCGCTGTCCGGGTCACCGGGTCGACGGTGATATCGCGCATCTTCTCCGTCGACAACACGATCCCGCCGTCGACCGCGGTGGCTCCACCGGACAAACCGGTGCCCGCGCCGCGGGGGACGACGGCGATGCGGTGGGCGCTGGCCCAGCGCAATACGGTCTGCACCTCCTCGGTGCGGGTGGGCCGAACCACGGCCAGCGGCGTTCCAGCGGCGGGATCGGCGGCCCGGTCCTGACGGTAGGACGCCAGGATGTCGGGATCGGTGACGACGACACCGTCGGGAAGCTCAGCGGCCAGTTCGACCAGGGGGTTCACGGCCATGCCGACATCGTAGGCGGGGCCGCCTCGCTGCCGGCGTCGAGTTCGCGAAGCGCCGACACCCACGGGCAGACCACGGCGATGATCAGGATCGGCACCGCCAGCACCAGAAATGTCACCTTCAGCCCGAAGGCGTCGACCAGGGGACCGGCCAGCATGAACCCGATGGGGCCCGCCGCGTAGGCCATCGACGTCATCACCCCGACCACCCGGCCCCGCAGGTGCTGGGGGGTGCGGGTCTGCATGACGGAGTTGTAGATCGGCCCAATCGGTCCGTAGACCAGGCCGATGAGTGCGGCCAGCGCCAGGATCACCGGCAGCGGCGGCAGGAACGAGATGGCGATGCTCGCGACGCCCAGCGTCAGCACTGCCACCAGGACCGTCGTGCGCCTGTTGGCGAACCGTGACAGCACCGTCCAGCTCAGCGCCCCGATCAGTCCGCCGATCGCCAGCGCCATGAGTACCCAGCCCAGCTGGGCCGGCTCGTTGCGGTCGGTGAAGTACTTCGGGAACAACACACTTTCCATCGGCAGATACAGCCCGGTCACCGCCAGGGACACCAGGGCCAGCGTCCGCAGCACCCGCTCACCCCAGACGAACCGCAAGCCCTCGACTATCCCGGAGACCACGCCGTCGGGCCGAGTGTCGGCATCGGGGCGGCCAGCGCCCTCCAGCCGAAGTAGCCCGGCGGCCACGATGGACAGGGTGAACACGGTGGCGGTGGCCCACATGGTGTTGACCCCGCCGATGGTCGCGATGAGCAGGCCGCCGACCCCGGGCCCGGTGATGTAGGCCAGGTTGAACACCGCCTCGTAAATGCTGTTGGTGTGGTCGAGCGACCATCCGGCCCGGCCGCCGGCCTCGGGGAGCATCGATTCCCGGGCGGTCGCCCCCGCCGGGTCGAAGAAGGCGCCCAGTGCCGCCAGTGCCGCCAGCACGGCGGTACTGAGTACGTCGGTGCCGAACGCGATCACCAGAACCGGGATCGCGGCGACTGACAGCGCGGACAGCGCATCGGAGAGCATCGCGACTCGGCGGCGGCCGACGAAGTCGACGGCGGTACCGGCGATCAGCGTGGCGAGCAGCAGGGGCAGGGTGGCCGCACCCGCGACAATCGACGCGTCCACCGCGCTGCCGGTGCGCTGCAGGACCAGCCACGGGAAGGCGACCATGGAAATGCCGTTGGCGCCCGCGGCCAGAAAGGTCGAGGTCAGGATCAACAGCGCGGGAATGCGCGTGGTGCTCACCTGCAGGAGCTTATTTTCTGGCCTCGCGGTGCGGGCCGGGGCACAGTGGACTGGTGCCCTTTCTCCCGCATCCGCGCACCGGTGTGCTCTTCGAATCCCCGGTCCCGGCGGGTGCGGGATGGCCGGGTGACCCCGCGGTACCCGAGACGCCGGTGGCTGCGAATGCGGCGCGAGTGGTCGAGCTCGCCGCGTCGGCAACCCAGATTGACGGACTGGACGCGATGGTCAGCGTCTGCCGGGCCTGCCCGCGGTTGGTCGCCTGGCGCGAGGAGGTCGCGGTCACCAAGCGGCGATCCTTCGCCAGCGAGCCGTACTGGGGCAGGCCGATCACCGGGTGGGGATCGGCGCGCCCCAGGATCCTGGTGCTGGGACTGGCCCCGGCCGCCCAGGGCGGGAATCGGACGGGCCGGGTGTTCACCGGGGACCGCTCTGGAGATCAGCTGTTCGCCGCGCTATACCGCGCCGGTCTGGTGAGTTCTCCGACCAGCGTCGACGCCGCTGATGGCTTGGGCACCAGGGATATTCGTGTAGTTGCGGCGGTGCGTTGTGCGCCGCCTGGCAATGCGCCCACTCCGGAGGAACGCACGACGTGCGAGCCATGGTTGACCGCCGAGTGGCGCCTGGTTGCCCCATCGGTCCGGGTGGTCGTCGCACTCGGCGGGTTCGCCTGGCAGGCCGCGCTGCGACTGCTGGCCGACGAACTGCCGGGCCCGGCCAAACCGAAGTTCGGTCACGGGGCGATCGCCGAGCTAAGCTCGGGCCGGCAGCTGATCGGCTGCTACCACCCGAGCCAGCAGAACATGTTCACCGGTCGGCTCACGCCTGCCATGCTCGACGACGTGTTCAGCGATGCCAGCGCGCGGGCGGGTCTTCGAGGCTGAATGGGAAGCATGCGACCGGCCTTATCGTTGAGGTGACCATGCGGCTTTCCGTCCTCGATCTCGTTCCGGTTCGTACCGACCAGACCACCGCTGATGCATTGGCGGCGACGGTGCGGTTGGCTCAAACCGCCGACCGCCTGGGATTCACCCGGTACTGGCTGGCCGAGCATCACAACATGCCCGCGGTCGCGGCCACCAGCCCGCCGGTGCTGATCGCCTACCTGGCCGCCCAGACCTCCCACCTGCGACTGGGCTCGGGCGGGGTGATGCTGCCCAACCACGCGCCGCTGGCTGTGGCGGAGCAATTCGCGCTGCTGGAGGCCGCCGCGCCGGGCCGTATCGATCTGGGTATCGGCCGCGCGCCCGGTTCGGATCCGGTGACGTCGATCATGCTGCGGGGCTCCCGCGACGATTCCGATGTCGAGAACTTCCCGCAGTATCTCGACGACGTGGCGGCGCTGATGAGCGCGCACGGGGTGCGCATCCCGATCCGCAACCAGGACTACGTACTCAAAGCCACGCCGAGTGCGGTGGGGGAGCCGAGGCTGTGGTTGCTGGGTTCGTCGATGTATTCGGCGCATCTGGCCGCTGCCAAGGGCCTGCCGTATGTGTTCGCCCACCACTTCTCCGGGCAGGGTACGGCCGAGGCGTTGCAGGTGTATCGCTCGGAGTTTCGGCCCTCTGCGGTGGCCGCCGAACCGGTGACGTTCATGACCGTCAACGCCGTGGTCGCCCCCACAGCCGCCGAGGCTGAGGCGCTGCTGCTGCCGAACCTGCAGATGATGGCGCGGCTGCGCACCGGCCAGCCGTTGGGACCACTGGATCTCGTCGAAGACGCAGCGGCGCTGGCGATGCACCCGCAGGCGCAGGAGATCATGACGGCCGGCCGCCGGAAGGCCGTCGCGGGCCCGCCGGCCGAGGCTGCCGAGCAGGTCCGCGCGATCGCCGCGGAGTTCGACGTCGATGAGGTGATGGTCAACCCGGTGGCTTCGGCGTATCGCGGTACCGACCCGGCGACTGCGCCGGCTCGGGAGACCACCCTCGAACTGCTAGCCAAAGAGCTGTTCTAGCCCGCCGAAACCGCAATTGTTGTACATATTTCGCGAGTAGATGCGCGAACAAGTGCGGTCTCGGCGCTCAGGGCGTCAGGCGCACAACGGGAATGGGCCTCTCGGTGGCTGCCTGATAGGCGCCGTACCGGCCGGCGTTGCCGTCGTCGACGATGCGCCACAACCGCGCATAGTCGGGATCGTCGGGCAGCAGCAGGTGCGCGGTGACGGCCAACCGCCTTCTCCCGAGATTGATCTCGACATGTGGGTCCGCGCGCAGGTTGTGGTACCACGCCGGATTCCGGTCGGCGCCACCGTTGGACGCGACGACCAGGTAATCGCCGCCGTCGCGGTAGTACGCCAGCAACATGGAACGCGGCTGACCGGTCTTCGCCCCGATGGTGTGCAACATCAACGCGGGCGGCACACCGGGCATCCGATGTCCGATCCATCCGTTGGTGCGCCGGTACACCGCATCGTGCACCTTGACGAACCTCATCAACGCCATGTGGTTCAGCGACGTCATGCCACCACCCTCATCCAGTCGTGTCCAGTGCTATCAGGGCCTCGCGCAGAATCCTGCCGGTGCCTTCCCGGTCCGGGTCGCGGCGCAGGACCATTCCCTTGGCGAGCGACAGCTTGTCGCCGTCGCGGCGCGGGATCACGTGCAGGTGGATGTGGAAGACCGTCTGCATGGCCGATTTGCCGTCGTTGATGGCGAGGTTGTTACCGGTCGCGCCCAACTCCGATACCCGCGTTGCCTGCGCGATCCGCTGTCCCGCGGCCAGCATCCCGGCCAGGGTCTCGGCCGGGGTGTCGGTGAGGTCGACGCTGTGGCGTTTGGGCACCACCAGGGTGTGGCCGCGGGTGAACGGACGGATATCGAGGATGCCGAGGAAGGCGTCGTCCTCGTAGACGCGGACGGCCGGCGCGGTGCCGGCGACGATCTCGCAGAACACACATGCCATCCCGTCACCGTAGCTGTTCAGCGCTACGCTGCCGAAGGTGGACTCCACCGACATCGCCTTCGCTGGCGCCGCCGAACAGGCGCGCATGCTGGTCAACGGAACCATCACCGCACCGGCACTGCTGGAGCTCTATCTCGAGCGGATAGCCCGCGTCGACCGCGAGTTGCGCGCCTACCGGGTGGTGTTCACCGAGAGCGCGCGCCGGGAAGCCGCCGCCGCCCAGGAACTGCTCGATGCCGGCGAACGGCTGCCGCTGCTGGGGGTGCCGATCGCGATCAAGGACGATGTCGACGTCGCCGACGAGTTCACCTGCTACGGCAGCAGCGCCTACGGATTGGCGCCGACGGCCGATGCCGAGGTGGTGCGCCGGCTGCGCGCGGCGGGCGCGGTGATCCTCGGCAAAACCGCTGTCCCGGAGATGATGCTGTGGCCGTTCACCGAGACGGTGGCGTTCGGTGCGACGCACAATCCGTGGGATCTGGCCCGTACGCCCGGCGGCAGCAGCGGCGGCAGTGGCGCGGCGGTGGCCGCGGGCCTGGCCCCGATGGCACTGGGATCCGACGGGGCCGGATCGATCCGCATTCCGTCCACCTGGTGCGGGCTGTTCGGGATCAAGCCGCAGCGTGACCGGGTACCGATGGCCCCCCACGACGGCGCCTGGTGTGGACTGAGCGTCAACGGGCCGATGGCTCGCACGGTCGAGGATGCAGCGTTGTTCCTCGACGTCACCGCAGGCCAGACCGGGCCGGCGGGCGGGTTCGTCGCGGCGGCGGCGCGGGAGCCGGGCCGGCTTCGAATTGCCTTGAGCGCCAAGCTCCCAACGACCATGGTCGGGCGGGTGGGCGGGGCCCAGCAGAAGGCGCTGGACGGGGCCGAAGCCCTGCTGCGCGATCTTGGGCACGAAGTGATCTGGCGCGACCCCGACTATCCGGCCTGGGCGGTCTACGGTCATATGCTTCCACGAATGTGGCGCGGCGCCCACGAGGACGTCACCGCCCTGCCGCATCCGGAGCGGCTCGAGCCGAGAACGAAGGGCATCGCCCGGCTGGGTCGGCTGATCTCCGATACGCAGATCGCCCGGATTCGCGCCGCGGAATCGGCACTGTCGGCCCGGGTGCAGTCGATCTTCGACGACGTCGACGTCCTCATCACCCCGGGCACGGCGACGGGTCCGTCCCGGATCGGGCAATACCAGCACCGCGGCGGCGTGTCGACGCTGGCCATGGTGGCTTCTCGAGTTCCGTTCCAGGCAATCTTCAACGCGACCGGGCAACCCGCTGCCGTCGTCCCGTGGGGACTGGACAACGAGGGCGTGCCGCTGTCGGTTCAGCTCGTCGGCCGGCCCTTCGACGAGGCCACTTTGCTGTCCTTGAGCCATCAGATCGAGGCCGCCCGGCCCTGGGCGCATCGCCGACCGCCGGTGTCCTAGGCGCTCACACGTCGGCCAGGACGTGGCAGGCCGCCGAGTGCCTATCGGCCAGCGGCAGCAGCGCCGGCTCGCTGGACCCGCAACGGTCGATCGCTTCCGGGCAGCGGTGGCGGAACCGGCAGCCGGGCGGCGGGTCGATGACCCTGGGCGGCTCGCCCCGGTCGGCCTCGACCGCGTCGGACAGCGGTGCCCGCGGATCGGGAACAGCGGACAGCAGCAGTTGGGTGTACGGATGGGCGGGCGCCGCGAGCACCTGTTCAGTGGGCCCGGATTCGACCACATGCCCGCCGTACATGACCAGTATGCGATCGGAAATGTAACGCGCACTGGCGATGTCGTGGGTGATGTAGAGAATCGACACCCCTAGTTCGGACCGCAAGTTGGCCATGACGTTGAGCAGCCCGATGCGGATCGAGACGTCCAGCATCGAAACCGGCTCGTCGGCGACGATCAGCTTCGGCCGGCACGACAGCGCCTGGGCGAATCCGATACGCTGGCGCTGCCCGCCCGACAGTTCGTGCGGATAGCGCTCCAGAACGTCGCGGGCAGGGCGCAGTCCGACGGCCTCCACCACCCGCTCCGACTCGGCCCGGCGCTGCGCCGCGGTCAACTCGGGGCGATGCAGACGAAGGCAGCGGTCGATCCCGTGCGAGACCCGGTAGGCGGGATTCAGCGACGAGAACGGGTCCTGGAACACCATCGGCACCGCGCGGTGGTATTCGAGTAACTGTTTGCGCCCCTTCATCTCCGACACCGGCTGGCCCTGGAACAGGATGTCGCCGGATGTCGGCCGGTGCGCGCCGGCCAGCAGTCGGGCGACGGTGCTTTTGCCACTGCCACTTTCGCCGACCAGGGCGACGATCTCTCGGTCGGCGACGGTGAGGTTCACGTCATCGACGGCGTGCAGGGTCTTGCGGAAAAGTCCGCCGCCGATCTTGAAATGTTTTGTCAGGCTGCGCGTCTGCAGCAACGGCGTGGTATCCGGACTGGTCACTGTTCGCCCTCGGGCCGACGGGTCGGGTCAAGCAGCAGGCAGCGGGCCGTCGATTGCCCGGGTGGTCCGGAGGGCAGCAGTGGTGGCTGCACATCGACGCAGTCCTCGACGGCCACCGGGCAGCGCGGCTGGAACCGGCACCCGGCGGGCAGCCGGGACATCGACGGCGGGCTGCCGGGAATCCCGAGCAGCGGCACCCGGGGCCCCCGGATGGAGGGAAACGCCTCCAGCAGGCCCCTGCTGTAGGGGTGCGCCGGGCTGTCGAACACTTCACGGGTGGGCCCGTCCTCGACCACCTGCCCGGCATACATCACCAGCAGTCGGTCGGAGAAGTGGCTGACCAGCGACATGTCGTGGGTGACGAACACGACGGCGAAACCCAGCTGCCGCTGCAGATCTTTGATCTGCATCATCAGCGAGCGTTGGGCGACGACGTCCAACGCCGACGTCGGCTCGTCCATGATGATCAACTCCGGGGTGAACAGCAGCGCCATCGCGATCATCGCGCGCTGCCGCATCCCGCCGGAGAGCTGGTGCGGAAAGCTGGACAGGTGTGCCGGATCGATGCCCACCAGATCCAACACCTCGCGGGACCGCTCCAGCTTGGCCCGGTTGGACATCGTGGCGTGGGCGTCCAGCGCGTCGTCGAATTGCGCGGCGATGGTGGTGACCGGATTGAGCGCATTCATCGCGCTCTGCATGACCACCGAGTATTCCTTCCAGCGCAGCACATTCAGTTGCCGCTGGGTCATGGTGACGAGATTGCGTCCGTTGAACAGCACGCTGCCGCCGGTGATTTCCGCCGGTTCTGTGAGCAACCGGGCGATGGCGAACAACATCGTCGACTTGCCGCACCCGGACTCGCCGACTACCCCGACGAACTCACCGCGACGAACGTCGAACTCGATCTTGTCTACCGCGGTGACCGGGCCGGAGGGGGTGCCGTAGGCCACGGACAGCTGCCTGACGGAGAGCATGGGCGCCGAGACCGTCGGGGCCACCGAGACCTCAGGCATCGTCGCCCGCTTTGCCCGAGCTTCGCAGGTGCTTCTTCCTGACCGGCCGCAACGCCGGATTGCTGATCTCGTCGAAGGCGTAGTTGATCAATGCGAACGA
Source organism: Mycolicibacterium sp. CH28 (assembly GCF_004745805.1). Taxonomy (GTDB): domain Bacteria; phylum Actinomycetota; class Actinomycetes; order Mycobacteriales; family Mycobacteriaceae; genus Mycobacterium. The sequence continues at coordinate 10,696 of NZ_SRLQ01000028.1, forward strand.
GGCACCCAGCAGGGCCACGCACAACCCAGGTGCGATGGACCACAACGGCATTCCGGTCATCAGGGCCTGCTGGTTCTGCGACCAGTAGAGCATGGTGCCCCAACTCGTGGTGTTGGGATCCCCGAGACCGAGGAACTGCAGACCGGCGGCGGTCAGCACCGAATACAGCGCGGAACCGAGGAAGGTGGCGACGATCAGTGAGGCCAGGTTCGGCAGCACCTCGGCGAGGATGATGTAGGACCGGCGCTCGCCGCGCACCCTGGCCGCTTCCAGGAAGTCCCGATTGCGCAGTGAAAGTGCCTGCGCCCTGAGTTGGTTGGCGCCGTATGACCAACCCGTGACGATGAGGACGAGCAGAATGACCGGCAGGCCGCCCTGGCCGGCGTACTTGGCGAAGATGATGATCAGCGGGAAGGCCGGGATCACCAGGATGACATTGGTCAACAGCGACAGGATGTCGTCGACGATCCCGCCCAGGTAGGCGGCGCTGACGCCGACGAGCACCGACAGCGCCGTGGCGCAACCGCCGGCGACTAGTGCCACGATCAGCGACTGTCTGGCACCGAAGACCAGTTGGCTCCAGATATCTTGGCCCAGAGCGGTTGTGCCCAAGAGGTGATCGCCAGAAGGCGGTTGGGCCGGGATGAAGTCCAGCGCGTTCGGGTCGCTGATGGAGGTGAACAAGCCTGGCCACACCGCCATCGTCGTGAAGATCAGGAAGATGACGATTCCGGCCACGGCCTTCGGGTTGCGTACCAGCGAACGCCAGAACCCGCCTTTGCGCCTGGCCTGGACGAGTATCTCGTCGGGCGCCACGGTCGCCGGGGGAACCATCACACTCATCGCGCCGTCTCCCTCACGCCTTGGCCCTGGCCCGCGGATCTAGTGCCACGATGGCGAAATCGCAGACCAGCACCGCCACCAGGACGGCGACCGTGAACAACATGAACAACGTCTGCATGAGCGGGTAGTCGGTGTTCTGCACCGCGTTGTAGAGCAGATAGCCCAGTCCCGGGTAGTTGAAGACGTACTCGACCAGGATGGCGCCGGATACGACGAATCCCAGCGACATTGCGAATCCGGACAGGTTGGGTAGCACCGCGTTTCGGGCACCGTAGCCGGTCATGATCTTCCATCCGGACAGTCCCTTGGCTCGCGCCATCCGGATGTAGTCCTCGGACAACGTGGTGATCATGTTGTTGCGCATCGTCAGCACCCAGCCACCGATCGCGGTGACCACGATCGTCGAGGCCGGCAGGATCGCGTGCACCAGGACACTGACGATGAACGGTCCGTTCCAGCCCGGCGTGAGATTCGAGTCGTAGTTGAAGTCGTGCGGCAGCCAGCCACCGGTCGACACCGAGAACACCAGGATCAGCAGCAGCGCGACCCAGAAATAGGGCAGTGCCGAGGTGATCACGAAGACGGTTGGCAGTACCGAGTCGAGCACCCCACCGCGCCGCCATCCGGCCACCGTGCCGATCAGGGTGCCCAGCACGAAGGCGATCACTGTGGACACCCCGACCAGGCCGACGGTCCAGGGCAACGCCTGCGCGACTATCTCGGTGATCGGTTGGCCGAGGTTGGCGCCGACGGACACACCCCACCGCCCGGTGAACATGTTGCCCAGGTAGTCCACGTACTGGCCGAAGATATTCGCGTCCGGTTTGTAGCCGAACGAGGTCAGCAGTTGCTGCAGCGCGTCGGTGGACAGCCGGCCATGGGTGCGGGTGCGCAGGGCATCGACCGGGTTGCCCGGCATCATCCGGGGAATGAAGAAGTTCAACGTCAGCGCCACCCACAGGGTGACCACGAAGAAGCCGAGGCGACGCAGCAGATATCTCACCAGGCCAGCTCCTCGGTGTTCACCCGTCGTCTCAACTCAGCCTTGAGCGGATTTCGACCAGATCGACGTCAACACGATCCCGTTGTCGGGGATGTTGAAGGCGCCCGGCTGAGCGTAGGGGTTGGCCTCCGTCGGCCAGCCGTCGATGTCCTTGGTGCTGTACTGGAACCAGTCCACGCTCTCGGTGACGGGGATGACCGGTACGTCCCGCAGCATCGCCTCACCGAGTTGCTTGACGATGTCCACCTGCGCCGCGCTGTCGGCGAGCGGGTACTGGTCGAGTAACTTGTCGACTTCCGGGTTGTTGTACCGGGAGTAGTTGGAGTTGGCGGGCTTTCCGATCGGTGCGCTGTTCTTCGAGTACAGGTTCAGTCGCATCTCGTAATACGGTGTCGGACCGCCGGCGGGCCCGAAGTAAGCCAGGTCGAAGTCGCCGTTGTAGAGCTTGTCGTTGAAGGTCTCCTGGGCCAGATCCTGAACGGTCAGGTTGATCCCGACGTCGGCAAGCTGATGCTTGACGACCATCAGCGAGGCGTCCCAGTCGGTGTACCCGGTGATCGTGATGACGCTGAGGTCCAACGGATGCTCCGGACCGTAACCGGCGGCGGCCAACAATTGCTTGGCCTTCTCCGGGTTCGGCTTGTCGTAGCCGGCCTTGGCCAGTGCGGCGGCGTCGAAGTACTTGTCGAACGTTGGGGTGACGATGCCGGTCTGGTTCGCCGCCGGCTGCTCGCCGCCTTCGCCGATCGCCGCGACCTTCGAACGGTCGAGTGCCATCGCGATCGCCTGCCGAACTTCGAGCTTGCTGGTCGCCGGCCGTGACGGGTCGAGGTTCGGATACAGCGACAGGTTGGTGACCGGCGGCGACCAGGTGTGGTTGTCCGGTGAACGGTCCAGGTAGAACGCCTTGATGTTCGGGATGAATTGGCTGCCCCACTGCCCCTTACCGGTGGCGAGATCCAGGTTCGCCGGGCCGTTGTCGAGGTAGGCGGGGTATTCGACCTTCTGGATGAAGGGCTTACCGGGCTGCCAGTAACTCGGGTTTGCGGTGAACTCGATGTTGTTCGGATTGCAGCTGTTGACCGTGAAAGGGCCAGTGCCAATCGGCGTTTCGTCGTTCCAGGTGTCGGGGTGGGCGACCGCATCCCCGGTCGACCAGATGTGTTCGGGAATGATGGGCACCTGGTTGGCGAAGTTGAAGAAGTAGGACTTCGCCGGTGCCGCGAACTGCATCGTCACCTTGTTGCCGTCGGCGACCACGCTTTGCAGACCGGCGCCGGTCCACAGCGCGAAGGTATCCAGGGCCGGGGTCTGCTTGAGCAGATTGAAGGTGAACTCGACGTCCTTGGCGGTCAGCGGCTGACCGTCGCTCCACTTCACCCCGTCTCGGATGACGAACTCGATGGACTTGCCGTCGGGTGCCCAGGTGTAGCTGCTGGCCAGCAACGGTGTCTCGGCCTCGTTGTTGAGGATGTTCACGAACACGAGTGGCTCGTAGACGAAGCCCTGCGACTGCTGGTTGAGCGACGGGTTGAAGGGATTGAACGCGCAGCCCCAGGTCTGCCCGGTCACGTTCACAATGGTGAGCTGGCCGCCCTGCTTGTGGCTACCGGTCGGCACCCCGGTGGGTCCGGTGGGTTGGGCACCCGCGGTGGATCCGGAGGTCGAGGTGGTGCCGCTGCTGGAACAGCCCGATAACGCAACACCGGCGACGGCGAGGGCGACCAGGCCGCGACGGACGGGTGATTGGCGCATGGATTCTCTGTCTTCCTTGGTCGGGAAATCGTGGTTAATGGCTGTGCGACGACTGGGCGGCTCTGCTGCCCAATGCGATGGCGCCGATCAGGGGAGCGGTATCCGGGAATGCTGCCCGGACCAACTCCGGCGGATAGGGGACAGCCGCGTCGAGAGCGGCGCGCAGGGCGGGGTGCAGCAGCCACCAGGCTGCGGTCATCCCACCGCCGAAAACGATCCGTTGCGGGTCGATGGCGTTGGTCAAATTGACCACGTGGAACGCCAACTCGCCGACGAAATCGTTGACCAAATCACTGATTCGCGGGTCGGTGGTGACGTCCGATAACACCTCTGCAGCCGAAACGGGACGCCCGAAGATGGACTCTCCGCGGCGCGACAGTGCGCCGCCGGAGACGAAATCCTCCAGGATGACGCGGTCGGCGGCGTGACCGAGCGCTTCGCGGGAACGCAGGTTGTAGCCGATCTCCCCGGACGCGCCGTGGTATCCGTTGAGTACTACTCCGCCGATGACGATCGCGGCGGCGAGGCCGGTGCCGAGATTGAGGTAGATGCCCGGATCGCAGCCGGTCAGTCGCCCAAATGCGAGTTCGGCCGTCGCGGCGGCTTTCACGTCATTGCTGACTGACACCGGGGCGTCGGGGAAGGCGTCGCGGAGCTCGGACTCCAGCGCCAGGTCCGACCAGCCGTCGATAGCCGTGGCCAGTCTGATTTCCGTGGACATCGGAATCCCGAACGTACACGCGCCGACGGCAGCGATCGGTCGAGCTGGAGCCGTCCTGGCCAGCATGGCGTGCGCCTGGGTGATCGCGGCCTGCAGATTGGGCTGGGCGCCGGCATGCCGGGAGACCGGGACGGCGGCGCTATCCAACTGGGCACCGTCGAGTTCGCACACGGCGACCGCGGTCTTGGTGCCGCCGAAATCGAACGCGACGATCACCGGTGCTGGCATCAAGCGCCTCCGTGGGCTGGGCTGTAATTGAAAGGAAAGTACCCTTCCAATTAAGTGCCTGCAACCGGAAACGGGTAATTGGTCGATGCCCGTCAGCGATGGGGTCGTGCGGACGGACGGTGAAGTTGCTTGGCAGCCTTGACGAATCGGTACCCTATTGCCGATCAAGTTGTGGAGGGAGGACGTCCTGTGGTGGACGTGGTGCAGGGGCCGGGGCAGCGCCGGTCGATCAAGGCCATGAATGAACAACTATTGATGGACCATGTGCGCGCCGGCGGACAGCTGTCCCGTGCCGAGCTCGCTGAACTCACTGGACTATCCAAACCTACTGTCTCGTCGGCATTGTCGACGTTGATGGACGCCGGTCTGGTGCGAGTCTGCGGCCACCGGGTAGGGGTGCCGGGCCCGTCTGCCAAGCTCTACGAGTTCGCACCGGACGCCGCCCATGTGCTCGCCTTGGACGTCGGCCACCGTTACCTGCGCGGTGCCGTGTGTGACCTCACCGGTCAGCCGTTGGCCCGGGGCGAGGTCAAGGCGCCGACCGGCGGCAGCCGGGCCGCTATTCGTGAGTTGATGAAGTTGAGTACGAAACTCGGTCAGATGGCGAAGGTCGCGCGGTCTGCCATCTCTCAGACCGTGATCGGCACGCCCGGCATCTTCGACGCCGACAATGACTCGATCCGGCTGGCCGGGGTGTTGTCCGGTTGGGGGCATCCGGCGGTCATGCTGGAGCTGCGCGCCGAGTTCGGCCAGAACGTCATGTTCGAGAACGACGTGAACGCCGCAGCGCTGGCAGAGCAGGCGCTCGGGCACGGACGGGGCGTAGACAACTTTGCTTTCGTCTCGGTCGGAACGGGCATCGGCATGGGGCTCATTCTGGACGGTAAACTGCACCGCGGTGCGCACCGGGTGGCTGGCGAGATCGGTTTTCTGCCTTTGGATAACGAAGACAGCACCGACGAACGGGACGCGCGTCGCCGCGGGCGTCTCGAGGCCTCTGCGTCAGCAGCCGGGGTCGTCCGGGCGGCTCGCCGCGCCGGCATGACGGGAGTGATCACCGCCGAGCGGGTCTTCGTGGCCGCGAGCAAGGGTGATCCCCGTGCCGAGGCGGTGGTGGCGACCGAGGCGATGATGGTGGCCAAGGCAATCTGCTCGGTGGTCGCGGTGGCCGACCCGGAGCTGGTGGTGATAGGCGGTGGCATCGGTCGAGCGAGCGGGTTCGCGGATCGGGTCAAGGCCGACCTCGCGCAGATCTCGCCGGTGACGCCGGATCTGCGGGTCAGCGCACTGGGTGAGGGAGCGGTGGTCGACGGGTGTCTGGCCGCCGGCGTGGTGCGAGCCTGGTCGAACGTTGCACGCTTCTGATGCGTGTCGGTACCCCGCCCGCTTGACCCCACCCCGTCACCAGGCTAATTTATTGGAAAATTGCTTTCCAATCCTGCGAGCACGGGTTGCGGTCGACGGTTCTATGCTCACGCCGACGAACTCGACATGCCTCGAATTCGGCACTGGGACAGGGAGTTTGATATGAAGATTGTCGTCGTCGGTGGTGGCTCGACGTACACCCCAGAACTGATCGACGGCATCGCCCGGTTCCAGGAAGAGCTTCCGATCCGTGAGATCGTGCTCGTCGATCCGGCACAAGACCGCCGAGAACTGCTAGCCGGCGTGTCACAACGAATCCTCGACAAGTACGGCACGCAGGCAGTCGTTCGTGGTTCGACGGATGTGGCTGAGGCGGCCGATGGGGCGGCTGCGGTACTGATGCAGCTACGCATCGGCGGGCAAGCGGCGCGTGAGCGCGACGAGACTTGGCCGCTCGAGTGCGGCTGCGTCGGGCAAGAGACCACCGGCGCAGGGGGTTTCGCCAAGGCACTGAGAACCGTACCGGTCGTGCTGGACATCGCCGATCAAGTACGGGCGGTCAACCCCGACGCCTGGATCGTCGATTTCACCAACCCGGTCGGCATCGTCACCCGCGCGTTGCTCCAGGCCGGACACAAGGCGATCGGCCTGTGCAATGTGGCGATCGGCCTGCAACGTCAGTTCGCCGAGTTCCTGGACGTACCGCCGGAGCGGGTGAGCCTGGACCACGTCGGGCTCAACCACCTCACGTGGGAACGTGCGGTGCGGGTACTGCCGGAAGGCGGGGCCTCGTTCGGTGCGGGCCAGGATGTTCTGCCCGCCCTGCTGGCCGACCACCTCGATGCGATCGCCGAGCATCTGGAGCTGCCCGCCGAACTACTGAGCTTATTGCGCACTGTGCCGTCGTACTACCTGCGCTACTTTTACCAGCACGATCGAGTAGTCGACGAACAGCGCGGAGGTGTGGCGAGGGCGAAGGAGGTCGCCGCCTTGGAGGACGAGCTGCTGACCATGTACTCCGATCCCAGCCTGGATCACAAACCGGAGATCTTGGCGAAACGCGGCGGCGCCTACTACTCGGAGGCCGCTATCGGCCTGGTCGCATCACTGGTTAACAACCGCGGCGATGTCCAGGTGGTCAACACCGTCAACGGTGACACCCTGCCGTTCCTCCCGCCGGACATGGTGATCGAGGTTCCGGCCACGATCACCGTCGACGGCGCAACCCCGGTCAGTCTCGACCCCGTCGCCCCGGACCTGGCCGGGCTGATCACACATGTCGCCGGATACGAGCGGCTGGCCCTGGACGCCGCGCTACGCGGCGGTCGTGATCGCGTGGTCCACGCGCTGTTGGCGCACCCGCTTGTCGGCCAATGGGATTCGGCAAATGCACTGGCGGACCGCCTGATTGCGGAGAACAAGGCTTACCTCCGATGGGCGAGGTGACCTCCCGCGCAAGACATCTGATCGCCGTGGACGGCGGCAACTCCAAAACCGACATCCTCTTGCTCGGGCCCGACGGCACGGTGGCCGGCCACCGACGACAGGGCGGGTTCAGTCCGGTCGGACAGACGGCGAATGCCGAACTGGACCAGCTCGTCAACGGCATCCGCGAGCTGACCGCGCAGTGCGGCAATCCGCCGATCGCACTCGTCGCGGCCTATCTGGCCAACGCTGATTTCCCCGAGCAGGAAGCCGAGTATGCGGCCTACCTGCGAGCCGCGGGGCTGGCCGAACGGGTGGTGGTCGGCAACGACATGGTGGCGCTGCTGCGGTCGGGCGCGTCCGGGCCCACTGGTGTGGCCGTGGTTTGTGGGGCGGGGATCAACTGCATCGGGCTCGGCACCGGCGGTCGGCAGGTGCGGTTCCCCGCGCTCGGCGAACTGACCGGCGATTGGGGCGGTGGCCGTGCGCTGGCCGCTGAGGCGATGTTCCTGGCCTGTCGTGGTGAGGACGGACGCGGCCCGCAGACCCTGCTCAGCGCTGTCATCGCCGATCACTTCAACACCAAGACCGCGGTCGATGTGGGAATAGCGTTCAGCCGGGACCGCATTCCATCCGATCGACTCCACGAGGTGGTACCGCTGATCTTCCGCGCCGCCGCGCGCGGGGACGAAGGTGCGGTGGAATTGGTGCGCAGGCAGGCCGCCGAGGTGATCGCGATGGCGAAGGTGGCGATCGTGGCCCTTGACCTGGCTGACCAGGACTGCGAGGTGATACTCGGCGGTGGCGTGCTCGTCGCACGCGACCCGCTGCTGATAGCCGATATCACGGCCGGCCTCGTGCGGATGTGTCCAGCGGTACGCATCGTCGTGCTTGACCAGCCACCGATCGTAGGCGCGGCACTGCTGGGCATCGCCGCGCTGGCCGACGCACCAGACTGGCAGCTGCCACTCGACGAGGCGGTGGTGCGGCGGGCCGCCGCCGCGGCGGTCGCGGCACACGGCCGGGCCGGACGCGCATAGTCGACCGCGGCTGAGCCCCCGGGCGTCAGCGCGTGCGAAGATCGACCGTCGTCCTTGGCTTGCGGTGCCGATGCTGAAAACGATTCCGACACTTGGGTCGTGGTTCGGTGTATCCGAGGCGGCCACTGGGCGCCAGCTCCTCGAGCAGCGGGGATCGTGACATCGAATCCGACCGTATACGTTGAGCGGGTGACCGAAGCTGTCGACATCGAGGCGTCCGGGCTGCTCGACGGATTGACCGGCGATGACCGCGCCGAACGTGCCGAATTGATCCTGTGGCTGCTGGACCAGGGCATCACCGTCGAGGAGATCCGGGCCTCGTCCGCGCCGATGCTGTTGCCCGGCCGGCGGCTCATCGGTGACGACGGCACCTACCTGTCGGCCCGGGAGATCAGTGCCCGAACGGGTCTCGACATCGACCAGTTGACCAGGTTCCAGCGGGCCAGCGGTCTGCCCTATGTGGAAGATCCCGACGCCGCGGTGTTCATGCGGCCCGACGGCGACACCGCGGTCCACATCAGGCGGTTTCTCGACCTGGGCGTCGACCCCGACCAGATGCTCACCGTCGTACGGGTGCTGGCAGAGGGTCTGTCGCACGCGGCGGAGGTCATGCGTTACGCAGTGCTGAGCGCGACACTGCGACCGGGCAGCTCCGAGTTGGAGATGGCCAAAGGTGTGCAGGAATTCGTGCGAGCCGCGGGACCACTGCTCGGTCCGATGATCCAGGACATGCTGATGCTACAGCTGCGGCACGCGATGGAGACCGAGGCCGTCAACGCCAACGAGCGGGCCGCGGGAGCGCCGCTGCCCGGGGCGCGGCAGGTGGCGATTGCGTTTGCCGACCTCGTCGGGTTCACCCGGCTGGGGGAGGAAGTGCCCCCGGAACAACTCGAGCAGTTGGCCAACCGGCTTGCCGAGGCTGCGCGGGATCTGGCCGTGCCGCCGGTGCGGTTCATCAAGACCATCGGCGACGCGGTGATGTTGGTGTCGACCGATACGTCGGCGCTGCTGGAGGCGATGCTCGCCCTCGTCGCGGTCATCGACGCCGATGAGGATCTGCCGCAGCTGCGGGTGGGAATCGCCTACGGCCCGGCGGTGAGTCGCGCCGGCGACTGGTTCGGCAGCCCGGTCAATCTGGCCAGCCGCGTCACCTCCGTCGCGCGACCCGGCTCGGTGTTGCTCTCAGAATCCGCGCATGAGCAGATCGGCGACGACGAGCGCTTCAGATGGTCCTTCGCCAAGGCGCGGCATCTGAAGGGCATTCAGGATGACGTCAAGCTGTTCCGCGCTCGTCGCTTCGACACCGCCTGAGTCCTCCGACTGTTCGCCCGCAGCGAAGTCCTGGCCACACCGTTGTAACGATGTAATCATGTAATACATGAATCACCATCACACCCACCGCCGTCCCGGCCGCCCCGGTGGCTGGCAGCAGGCCGACCAACCCGACGCGACCGATGCCGGCGAGTGGTTCGCCGGCCGACTTCCCGACGGATGGTTCGCCGGCGACCCGACGGTGCTCGTCGACCGCGAGGAAATCACCGTCGTCGGGCGGCTGCCCGAGGCCGCCGACGCCGAGAGCGAAGCCCGCGCATCGGGCCGGGCGTCACGATTCCGGGAGGACACCCGGTCTGAGCGCATGCGCATCGCCGACGAGGCCCAGGACAAGTACGGCCGCAAGGTTTCCTGGGGTGTCGAGATCGCGGGGGTCGGCGACGGTAACGTCGAGCGAATCCTGTTCACCCACATCGCCGTTCCGGTGATGACCCGCCTCAAGCAGCCTGAACGCCGGGTGCTCGACACCCTGGTCGACGCCGGAGTGGCACGGTCGCGCTCCGATGCGCTGGGTTGGTGCGTGCGACTGGTCGGTGAGCATGCCGACGAATGGCTGGCCAAGTTGCGCTCGGCGATGGCCGAGGTCGACGATCTGCGCGCCGAGGGCCCGGGACTCTAGCGGGAGGGCGGCCTGCTCGCGCTCTCCTTTGGCAAGGGCTGCGGAGGGTCACCGAACACCCGGTCGCTGCGCGCCATTTCGACCATGGTGAGCAACCAGCCAGCAGATCAACGGCTGGCTTGGTCGGCTCGGTCGTATTCAACCCTGATGGCCGACAGGTCCATGTAGTCGGTATAGCGCACGATGGCACCGTCTTTCACCTGAATGGTCCCCATGATCCGGCAGGGCATGAGGACTGTGCCGTCTGGCCTGTACATGGTGTCCACCCGTTCGGACAGCACCAGGTCTGCCGCGGAGGCCAGGCCCAGAATCTCTATCGTGCAGTACTGCATGCCCCGGGCGGCCAGGGTGTCCAGATAGTCTATGCACGCTCGCTTTCCGACTCGCGCAGGCAGCCCGACTGTTTCCCAGACGGCGTCCTCGGACAGCCGTTTCTCGTAGTTGGCCTTGAAATCCGCCACGGTGGGACCCATGCAGTCGAAGAACTCCAGCACCAGCGCCTCGGTTGCATTGGCGGGTCGGATGGGGGTGAGCAGGGACATGTCAGCTAGTCCTAATCGTTTGTAGGGATGGGTTCCGGCCGGTGGCCGGTCCCGTTTCTTGAAGGGTCTGCCGCCAGGTGATGCCTGGTTGGTCCCGGCGTACGACGTCTTACGAAAGAACGGCGCGCCTGGCGGCAACCCCTGTTCGATGGTGGTGGGATTCCGTTGCCCGAGCCCGCCGCAGGGTTGACTTCCCGATAGTTGTTCCCGAGCCCTGAGCTCTTCGACAGAACGAAGTCCTGCGGCGTGCTGGAGTCACGGACGGCTAGTGAGATGACGGACCTTGGAGTCCTGCGATTAGGGCGCCGCGTGAATCCACCGGTAACGGCATGACCATCGAACGAAGGAGTGATGACACCTTGGGACTGTATTGCGGAATTGATTGGGCCACAGACCATCACGACGTCGCCATCATCGACAGCGACGGACATGTAGTGGCCCGCGGACGAGTCAGCAACGACGCGCCCGGTTTCTCCGCGTTGTTGACACTGCTGGCCGAAGCCGGCGACAGTGCCGCCGATCCGATCCCGGTCGGCATCGAAATCGACCACGGTCTGTGGATGGCTGCGTTGCGGGAAACTGGCCGGGTGATCTATCCGATCAACCCGCTGGCCGCCTCGCGTTACCGAACGCGGTAC
>NZ_SRLQ01000029.1 GCF_004745805.1 Mycolicibacterium sp. CH28
CCGCATCGCACGCGCAGGCCAGCACCGATCTGTCCTCGCACAACCAGGTCGACCCACACATGGGCTTCTGAGCCGGGAAAAGACCAGACACGAATCGGCGGGGACCGCATGGTCCCCGCCGATGTGTCGGCTCTGGGCCAGCAGCGTTCTAGCCCAACGGTTTTACGAACTCAGGTGCTGCCGACAGCCTTACGGGCATAGGCGCGCACATCAGCGTCGGGTGTCGTCGAGGGCCGCCAGTAGTGCATCATGAGCGCGGCGGATCGGTACCGCTCGGCGTCGGCCATCGCACCCTCATCCCTGGCGAAATCGCCCGTCAAACACGGTAAGGACGGTGCGCGGTGCCCACCTTAGAGCGGCGTGAACCTCGGCAACCTGCTGACCGGCAATGTCGTTAGTGACAGTGCTATCTGCACACCAGCCAGTACGCGGCACAGGGGTGGTATCCGAACGCGGAGAGGACCATTCGACTGGACCGTCCATTCCAGTGGGACTAACGCAGGGGGCCTGCTACGGCAGCCTTCGCGGGGATCACTGGGGCTCCGCCGATGCATAGGCGGCCATCCCCGGGGATGAGGACCTTCGCCTCTAAGACGTCCGCCGGCCGAAGCGCACCCTGGCAGTGTGATCAAATACGACCTCGACAACGCCACCGGGGTACTAGTGGTGCATCCCGAGTCGGCTTTCGACAAGAGCGACTTCACCGAGCTGGCCAAGGCTGTCGACCCGCACATCGAGGCGACCGGTGACCTGGCCGGCGTCATCATCGACGCGCCGCACTTCCCGGGCTGGGATGGCTTCGGGGCGATGGTGAGTCACTTCCGCTTCGTGCGTGAACACGAGAAACACGTCAAGAAGATCGCCGTGGTCACCGATTCGCACCTCGGTGATTTCGCCGAACATCTGGCGTCACACTTTGTATCCGCGCAGATCCGGCACTTCCCGGCTGGGGAGGTCGAGCAAGCGCGTCAGTGGATTCTGGGGGCCTAACGCCCCGCCGTCATACCCGATGAGGTACGTCGGTGATCAAACCGCCGTCCATGACGAATTCCGCGCCGGTGGCGAACGACGATTCGTCGCTGGCCAGGAGAACCACGAACGTCGACACCTCGCGCGGATCCCCGAGGCGGCCCATCGGTGCCGCCACCAGATCCTCGGGCATGTGCGCGGTCATCGGCGTGCGGATCATCCCGGGGTGCAGTGAGTTCACTCGAATGTTGTTGGGTGCCAATTCCAACGCCGCTGATTTCGTCAATCCGCGGATCGCCCATTTGGAGGCGACGTAGCCGTGGTTTCCCGGTGTACCGCGCATCGCCTGGATCGACGACATGTTGATGATGGACCCGCCACCGGCGGCGGTCATCGGATCGATGACCGATTGGATGCCGAGCAGGGTCCCCGTCAGGTTCACGTCGATGACCCGTTGCCAGCGTTCGCGTTCCAGGTTGCGCAGCGTTCGCCGATAGACGATTCCGGCATTGTTGACCAGCACGGTCAGGGTGCCGAACTCGCGCAGTGCCAACGCCACCGCCGCCGCCCAGTCGTCGGGTTGGGTGACGTCGAGATGGACATACCGCGCGGCATCGCCGAGTTCTTCGGCGACCGCGGCGCCCTCGTCGTCGAGAACGTCACCCAACACCACGCGCGCACCCTCGCCGACCAACATTCGTGCGTGCGAGGCGCCCATTCCGCGGGCGGCACCGCTGATCAGGGCGACTTTGCCGCAGAGGCGTCCCATGGGCGGCAGGCTACCGGGGGTCGCGGCAGAACGCACCACCTTGTATCGGCTAGTGGCTACGGGGTGGGATCGCTGGTTAGAGCCGGCTCCTAATGGGAACTCCGGTCCGGACCACTTACCAGGAGGCACACATGCTGCACGATGTCGTGCTCGCGGCCAACGACAACATCGACGCCGCGGGCTTTATTCTGCGCGGCATCAAGGGCGTCTTCGTTGCCATCGGCAGCATCATCGCGGCGGTCGTCTGCGCTGCCATCGCCGGAGTGAAAGGCCGAAATCCGTTCGGCTGGGGGATTTTAGGCCTGTTCTTCAGCATTCTGACGCTGATCGTGATCATCGTGATGCCCAGCAAGAAGTCCTGAGGCTGGTACTTCAGGCTCGGAAACCCTCAAGTAGCGCCCGCACTCCGACGTCCCAGCGTCGGTCGACCGAGTCGGTCGACCTTCCCAGCCACTGGCCTGCTTCCTGGACGGCCAAACCCTGTGCGAGAGCGAGCAATACGTGCGCGATGTCGACAGGATCGCCGCACAGAAGCCCGGCGTCGATGCAGCGTCGCACCGTGCCGACCACAATCTCGCGCACCGTCGGCGCGACCGCGACCTCCTCGGGGGTGGGGTCGAGGTCCTGGAGTGATCGGGTGAACATCACGCGCGCCAGCGGGGGATAGTCCAGGCAGAACCGGCGGAACACCGGGATCAGGGCCCGCACGTCGGCCAGCGGGTCATCGGTCTCCGGCAGCGCGGTGAGTTCGCGGCCCAGCCGCCGGAACCCCTCGAAGAACACCGCCCGCAGCAGCCCTGCCTTGTCAGAGAAGAGCTCGTAGACCGCGGGCACGGACGTTCCGGCTCGTTCGGCCACCCGGCGGGTCGTGAAGCCGGACATACCGTCCTCGCACAGCGTGGCCACCGCCACCTCGACCACCCGGTCGCGCAGCTCGGGAGTGCGCTGCTTGACCCTGGCCACGGACTAGGACAGCCCGAACTCGGAGCCGATGTTGTCGGTGCCGCTACGGATGGCGTCGAGCGTGGCCTGGCGGGCCCGCATCTTGCTGGCCAGATGCGCGCTGGCGTTCAGCGTGGTGAACTCTCGGGCGGCCTCCTCAGCGCGGGAGAGCACCAGGTCGTTCATCGCGATTTCGTCCACCCAACCACCGGCCAGCGCCGTTTCGCCCAGGAACGTCCGTGCCAGCCCTACCGCCTGCTGATAAGCAGACGGGGTGAGCCGAAGCCGCATCACCTCCAGCGCGGGGTAGGGCAGCACCATCCCGATCGCGACCTCGTTGGCTTGGAAGTTGTAGGTAGGACCGGCAATTCGATGGTCAACGCTGCATGCCAGGAACGAGCCCATGGCGATCGCGTGGCCGGTGATTGCGGCTACGACGGGCTTGGGGAACGACAGCAGCCGGTGGGACAGGTTGAACCCGCCCTGAAGCATGTCGATGGAGGCCTGGACGTCTCCGGAGCGGAACACCTTCAGGTCGAAGCCCCCACTGAACACCCGATCATTACCGGCGATGACTACCGCGCCGGCTTCCTCGGCCTCGGCGCGATCCAAGGCGCTGTTGATCTCGGCCAGCATGCCCGGCCCCAGCACGTTGGCCTTGCCGTCGTCGAGCGTGATCACGGCGATTGCGTCGTCTTTGCGGTAGCTCACGGGCCCGCTCATAGGTGCTCCTTCGTCGCGGCGGTCTAATTTCGTACCGACGTTACGTAACGGTGTTCCGATTGCCAAGAGGCAATGTGGAAACACCTGTTCAGTCTCAGCCGAACGAGTCGAAAAGTACTGCCGCTCAGAGCAGTCGACGTTGAGCGCCGACTGAGGTGGACTGGGCGAGTGCTCGTCGGCGTCGCGCCGCCAGCTGCGCCGGCGGGACCGGGGCGATACCG
Source organism: Mycolicibacterium sp. CH28 (assembly GCF_004745805.1). Taxonomy (GTDB): domain Bacteria; phylum Actinomycetota; class Actinomycetes; order Mycobacteriales; family Mycobacteriaceae; genus Mycobacterium. The sequence goes on from NZ_SRLQ01000029.1 coordinate 3,625, forward strand.
CAGGCTTGCGCGAACTGCTGGGCGGTCAGCCCGTCAGCGGAGTTCATATCGCAACTCCCGAATGGCGGCGCCCCCTCCGGCAGCCCACCGCCGTGGCCCTTCCCGTCGGTGTACTGGTGGGCGATCTTGCCGGGGTACGGCGGATTCGAGCCGTAGGCGGCGACGACCAGCCGCACACCCGGCGGCTTCGTCAGCCACAACCGATTCAAGTCGTCGACGTTGCCGTAGCCGATGACTCGGGCCGTCGACCCGACATAGGCTCCGACGGCTTGGTAGGCGGCGTTGATGCCGGCCGACTGGTCGCCGGAGATCTGCCCGCCCCACGACTCGACGTCGATCATCACCGCCATCCGCGGATGCGGTGAGCGCACTTGGGACGCGAAGGTATCGACGGTCTCGCGCCAGTTCGGCCGCCAGACGAAGTAGACGATGAAGAAGGTCAGTCGCCCGGCATCGACATTGCGCAGGCACCACCCGTAGTTGTTCACCCAGCGGCGGTCACGGTAGGTGCCGTCGTTGGACCGGATACACAGCACCGGATGCGGATAGGTGTCGTTGACGCCGACCTGCCACTCGGAGACATCGGCATACACGGTGTCGGCCACGGCGAATCTTCCTGGCTGTCAATGAGACTGGTGCACTACCCCTGGCTCTGACGCTACTGCAGTGCGGACGATCAGGCACCCATGAGTGTGCGCCACTGCTCCAGGTTCGACGCCTTGTAGACGTAGTTGGTGCGCTTGACATCCGAGAGGTTTGCGCTGGGTTGGGTGGAGTACCAGTGCCCGGGAAACACGGTCGGATTGCCGGACAGTGCGGCCAGCTGCTGCAGGCTGCGGAACATCTCGTCGACGTCGCCGCCGGGGAAGTCGGTGCGTCCGCAACCGTCGAGGAACAGGGTGTCGCCCGCCACCAAGCGCCCGTCGACCAGGAAGCACTGGCTGCCAGGGGTGTGACCGGGGGTGTGCAGAAGTTCGATCTCGATGTCGCCGACATCGACCTTGTCGCCGTGTTCATGCGGTGTCAGATCGGTTTCGGGGACGCCGGTGACGCGCGAAACCCACGGTGCCTCATGGCTGTTGACGTGGATGGGCACCTCGACGCGCTCCAGTAGCTCGGTCAGGCCCTTGAGGGTGAAGCCCATCATCGAGCCGCCGACGTGATCGGGGTGGTGGTGGGTGACCAGCACACCGGACAGATGCATGCCGTCGGCCTCGAGTGTGTCGAGCAGATCTCCGGCGGCATAGGCGGGGTCCACCACGACGGCGTCCCCGGTCTCGCGGTCCCCGATGAGGTAGGCGAAGTTGCGCATCTGCTGCGCCACCATGTCTCCGGCGGCGAAGTCCCGGCCCGAGAGCAGTTGGCGGAAGTACAAGCGGTCGCTCGATGGCATGGCTACCAGTATGGCGTTCCGCCGGCCCTGCTCGGCCCTGGTATCGACAGGCTGCCCGTCGTCTACCGCGCGTACCGTGGTGAGGCCGTCGGATGCGGGAAGGAATGGCCTGATCGGCGCGCGGTTTGGCTGAGCCCAGCCGCACGCTGTACCCTCTCTAAGGCCCTCGGCGCAGCTTGCTGCACCCCGCGGGTCAGGCCCCCTTAGCTCAGTCGGTAGAGCGTTTCCATGGTAAGGAAAAGGTCAACGGTTCGATTCCGTTAGGGGGCTCGGTGGACACTCGGACCTCCGGGCGTGGAGTTCCGCACGGTGGCTATCGGGGCGGTGTAGCTCAGCTGGTTAGAGCGCACGACTCATAATCGTGAGGTCGGGAGATCGAGCCTCCCCACCGCTACAGGCAGAAACAAACGAGAACGTGAAAGAAGGCAACGAACGTGGCCTCCAGTACTGACGTACGGCCGAAGATCACTTTGGCCTGCGAGGTGTGCAAGCACCGCAACTACATCACCAAGAAGAACCGCCGCAACGACCCCGACCGGCTTGAGCTCAAGAAGTTCTGCCCGAACTGCGGCCATCACCAGCCGCACAAAGAGTCGCGCTGATCTCGGCCGGCCGCGTTTTGGGGCCGGCGAGAAGTGCTGAGGTTGACTAGGTAGGTTCTGCCCTGTGGCTTTGTCCGAAGGTTTAGTCGGAACGCACTACCGCCATCCCGACTACTACGTGGTGGAGCGCGAGAAGATCCGCGAACACGCCACCGCCGTCAAGAACGAGGATCCGTCGTTCTTCTCCGAGGAGGCTGCGGCTGACCTCGGCTATGACAGCATGCTGGCCCCGCTGACCTTCATCTCCATCTTCGGTTACCGCGCCCAGTCGGCGTTCTTCGAGCACGCCAACATCAGCATCACCGACAAGCAAATCGTGCAGGTCGACCAGGTCTTGAAGTTCCTCAAGCCGATCAAGGCCGGTGACAAACTCTTCTGCGACGTCTACGTGCACGACATCAGGCAGGCGCACGGCACCGACATCATCGTGACCAAGAACGTCATCAGCGATCAGGATGGCGAAGTAGTACAGGAGACCTACACGACGCTTGCCGGGCGGAGTGAGGATGACGGAGAGAGTGGCTTCAACGATGGCACTGCGTGAGTTCAGTTCGATCAAGGTGGGTGACGAGCTGCCCGAGCGGGTGATCACCCTGACCCGTGCCGACCTGGTCAACTACGCCGGCGTTTCCGGCGACCTCAACCCGATCCACTGGGACGACGAGATCGCCAAGCAGGTGGGTCTGGACACCGCAATCGCCCACGGCATGCTCACGATGGGCCTGGGTGGCGGCTACGTCACCTCCTGGATCGGCGACCCGGGCGCTGTGACCGAGTACAACGTGCGCTTCACCGCCATCGTGCCGGTGCCCAACGACGGCGTCGGCGCTGAGATCGTGTTCAACGGCCGGGTGAAATCCGCCGATCCGGAGACCAAGTCAGTGACGATCGCGCTCACCGCCACGACCGGTGGGAAGAAGATCTTCGGTCGCGCTGTGGCAATCGCGACGCTGGCGTAGCCGTGGCTCTCAAAACTGACATCCGCGGAATGGTCTGGAAGTACCCGGACACCTATGTCGTCGGACGCGAACAGATTCGCCAGTATGCAAAATCTGTGAAGGCCACCGATCCGGCCACCCACGACGAGGATGCGGCGCTGCAACTCGGGCACCCCGGACTCGTCGCACCGCTGACGTTCATGTCGATCTTCGCGGTGATGATCCAGCGGCACTTCTTCCAGCACGTTGACGTGGGCTTCGAGACCCTGCAGATCGTGCAAGTGGATCAGAAGTTCAAGTATCACCGCCCGATCAAGGAGGGCGACCAGCTGACCGGAACCATGTACGTCGACTCCGTCGACGAGCGGTTCGGTGCTGACATCGTCACCACCCGCAACGTCCTCGTCGATCAGCACGGTGACGTGGTGATGGAAGCCTTCACCACGTTGATGGGTCACGAGGGGGACAACTCGATCTCGGCGGGATGGGACCCCGAAACCGGCCAGGTGTTGCGCAAGCCGGTTACTCACGACGACGAAGCAGCGGATTAACACCTGCCCGGTGCGTCGTTGTACACTCGGACCTCGGGGTTTTCCCACGTAAGCGCGCTGTCCGTCGGTTCGGGTGACCGAGCGGGGAGCGCGCGAGTTATGTGGGGGCACAACCCGACAGAGGGGCGTAGCTCAACTGGCAGAGCAGCGGTCTCCAAAACCGCAGGTTGCAGGTTCAAGTCCTGTCGCCCCTGCTCATAACTGAATAGGCACGGCTGAACGTGGTGGACACTGGAGGGTGGACCACCGGGTTGGGTACTCAAGCCCAGACGGACTCGACACGAAGGAGCATGCGGTGAGCGACGAGCGCGATAGTGCTGACGCCGCAGGCGCCGACGGACTGGCTGGCGACGAGGACACCACAGGCGGGCAGACCGTCGTCGTGACCCGGCCCGCGCGTCCTACCGGCAAGCGATCCCGGAAAGCCGGTGCTACGGCACTGGCCGAGCCGGAGGAAGTCGAATCGAGCGCCGAGGAACTCGGCGTCGAGGAGAAGTCGGAAACGACGCGCAAAGCCAAAAAGAAGACGAGCAGCGGCCCGTCGCGCAACCCGATCCTGTTCGTGTGGAACTACCTCAAGCAGGTCGTCGCCGAACTGCGCAAGGTGATCTGGCCCAACCGCAAGCAGATGGTCAGCTACACCACGGTGGTGCTGCTGTTCCTGGCCTTCATGGTGGCGCTGATCGGCGGGGTCGACCTGGGGTTGGCCAAGCTTGTGCTGTGGGTGTTCGGCTAGCGAACGCTGACGTTTAGAGAGGACTGACTACCGTGACAACCCCCGAAGGCGAGACGCCCACGGGTGAGGGCATCGACGTCATCGAAGAAGCCGCATCGGCGGCGACATCGGACATCGACGAGACCACACCTGAGCTTGAGGCGGCGCCTGACGCTGAGGCGACGCAAGCCGCCGGCGAGGCCGCCGAGGAGGAACTCGACCCGGCCGCCGCGCTCAAGGCTGAGCTGCGCAGCAAGCCGGGCGACTGGTACGTCATCCATTCGTACGCCGGCTACGAGAACAAGGTGAAGGCCAACCTCGAGACGCGCGTGCAGAACCTCGACGTCGGCGACTACATCTTCCAGGTGGAGGTGCCCACCGAAGAGGTCACCGAGATCAAGAACGGCCAGCGCAAGCAGGTCAACCGCAAGGTGTTGCCGGGCTACATTCTCGTGCGCATGGAACTCACAGACGACTCCTGGGCCGCGGTGCGTAACACCCCCGGCGTCACCGGATTCGTCGGCGCGACATCGCGGCCGACGGCACTGTCGCTGAACGACGTGGTGAAGTTCCTGCTGCCGCAGGGTGCTGCGAAGAAGGCCGGCAAGGCGGCGTCATCGGCGGCTGCGGCTGCGTCGTCCGAGGCCACGCTGGAGCGGCCCGAGATTCTGGTCGACTTCGAGGTCGGCGAATCGGTCACCGTCATGGATGGACCGTTTGCGACGCTGCCCGCGTCGATCAGCGAAGTCAACGCCGAACAGCAAAAGCTCAAGGTGCTGGTGTCCATCTTCGGCCGCGAGACGCCGGTCGAATTGACCTTCACCCAGGTCGCCAAGATCTAGTAAGTCGGGCTTCGGCCCCCAGAAAGGAAAACGAACACCCATGGCCCCCAAGAAAAAGAAGGTCACCGGGCTGATCAAGCTGCAGATCCAGGCCGGGCAAGCCAACCCGGCGCCGCCGGTCGGCCCTGCGCTCGGCCAGCACGGCGTGAACATCATGGAGTTCTGCAAGGCGTACAACGCCGCGACCGAGAATCAGCGCGGCAACGTCATCCCCGTGGAGATCACCGTCTACGAGGACCGCAGCTTCACCTTCGCGCTGAAGACCCCGCCCGCCGCCCGGATGCTGCTCAAGGCTGCCGGCGTGCAGAAGGGTTCGGCCGAGCCGCACAAGACCAAGGTGGCCAAGGTCAGCTGGGATCAGGTGCGCGAGATCGCCGAGACCAAGAAGGAAGATCTCAACGCCAACGACATCGACGCCGCTGCCAAGATCATCGCCGGCACCGCCCGGTCGATGGGAATCACGGTCGAGTAAGTACTTCGGCGCCGCATGGGCGGCGTCGATCCGTGGCAGGGCTGGCATCGGCCCGTATTGACCACGACTCCAACGAAACAGATTGGACTGTCCAATGAGCAAGACAAGCAAGGCATACCGCGAAGCCGCCGAGAAGGTGGACAAGAGCAAGCTGTACTCCCCGCTCGAGGCGACCAAGCTCGCCAAGGAGACGTCGTCGAAGAAGCAGGACGCGACCGTCGAGGTGGCGATCCGGCTGGGCGTCGACCCGCGCAAGGCTGACCAGATGGTCCGCGGCACCGTCAACCTGCCCAACGGCACCGGTAAGACCGCCCGCGTCGCGGTGTTTGCGGTGGGCGAGAAGGCGGAGCAGGCCATTGCCGCTGGCGCCGACGTCGTCGGTAGCGATGACCTGATCGAGAAGATCCAGGGCGGCTTCCTGGACTTCGACGCCGCGATCGCGACGCCGGATCAGATGGCCAAGGTGGGACGCATCGCCCGCGTGCTGGGCCCGCGTGGCCTGATGCCGAACCCCAAGACCGGCACCGTCACCCCCGATGTCACCAAGGCCATCACCGACATCAAGGGCGGCAAGATCAACTTCCGTGTCGACAAGCAGGCCAACCTGCACTTCGTGATCGGCAAGGCATCGTTCGACGAGAAGAAGCTGGTCGAGAACTACGGCGCGGCGCTGGACGAGGTCCTGCGGGCCAAGCCGTCGTCCTCGAAGGGCCGTTACCTGAAGAAGATCACCGTGTCGACGACGACGGGCCCGGGCATTCCGGTCGATACCGCCGTCATCCGGAACTTCACCGAAGAGGCGTAAAGCACTTCGCGCGAATGGCCACCTGCTTTTGGTAGGTGGCCATTCGTCTTTCAGGAGGCGAGGAGGCCCGGCGTTGCACGTCTTGTTTGTCTGCACGGGCAACATCTGCCGATCGCCTATAGCGGAGCGGCTTGCGGTATTGCTCGCCGAGCAGATGCAGGTGCCGGATTTCACGGCATCGAGCGCGGGAACGCGGGCCCTAGTCGGCCACCCGATTCATCCGGATTCGGTGCGGGTGATCGAGAGCCGGGGGGGAGACGCATCGAATTTCAGCGCGCGACGGTTGTCGAAGAGTATCGCCTCCCATGCTGACCTGATTCTGACGATGACGCGTGCGCACTGCGATATTGCGCTGGAAACCGCCCCGGGCCAGCTGCGCAGGACCTTTACTCTCGCTCAAGCGGCAAGGATCGTCACCGAGTTTGCGCCCGCCAGCGTCGCTGATCTCGCGGTGCTGCGACCGCACATCGCGGCCGACGAGGCATGCGACATTCGTGACCCGATTGGCCGGAGTTCTGAGTTCTTCGCGGACGTCGGCGCAGAGATTGCCGACCTGCTGCCGCCGATTCTGGAGCTGTGCGGGCGGTCTACGGCTTGAGGAGTGCGGGCACTCTCAGTACGCACCGTTATGGCTCAAGATGACCTTGACGGTTTTCACCGCGATCAGCAGGTCAGAGACCATGGACCAGTTTTCCACGTAGAACAGGTCGAGTCGGACGGAGTCTTCCCAGGACAGGTCTGAGCGTCCGCTGACCTGCCACAGGCCGGTGATGCCGGGGCGGACCAGGAGGCGCCGCCGGGTGCAATCGTCGTAGGTCTTGACTTCGCTGGCCAGTGGTGGCCGTGGGCCGACGACGCTCATATCGCGTTTGAGCACGTTGATGAACTGCGGTAGCTCGTCGAGGCTGTATTTGCGCAGAAAGCGACCGACCGGTGTAACCCGCGGGTCCTTGCGCATCTTGAACAACACCCCGCCCGGGCTTTCATTGAGCGAAACGAGCCCGCCGATCATCGTGTCGGCGCCATCGACCATGGTGCGGAATTTGATCATCTCGAAGGGCCGCCCGTCCGCTCCGATGCGCTCTTGCCGGTAGAAGACGGGGCCGGGGCTCGTCACTTTGATGGCGAGGCCGATGAGGACGAGGAGAGGGAGCCCGAAGAACAGGACCAGACTGGAGAACACCAGGTCGAAGAGCCGCTTCTCGAACTGTTTGGCGCCGTGATACGTGGGCTTCTCGACGTGGATGAGGGACAGGCCGGCGACGGGCCGCATCTGAAGTCGAGGTCCGGCGACGTCGATCACGCCGGGGGCGACGAACATGTCGATGTTGAGGCCGTCCAAATCCCAGGAGAGTTCGCGCAATGCACGGCCGTCGAGATACTCGGATGCGGTGACGGCTACGGCAAAGCTGTTGGTCTCGATCGCGGCTGCGACGATGTTCGACTCATCGCCGAAGGTGGGGATGCCGCCCACGCCCGCTACGTCGAGGTTGGTCCGCATAGCGCGGCCGGGAATGCACGCTCCGACGACCTCGTATTCGGATCCGTTATCGGTGGTCAGGGACCTGGTCAGGTCACGGACGGCCGATGGGCTACCGACGACCAGAATGCGTGTGATGCAACGACCGTGTCTCTTTCGCGCTTCGAAGACAACCTTGCGTGCAAGCCAACGAAACAGGACGAGCAGGGCGATGCCGCTGGGTAGTGCAATCAGCAGATATCCGCGTGCAATTTCGAGTTTGAAGGCCATCGAGATGATTGCGACGCTGCCGAATGTCGCGGCCGTACTCACCAACACACGCCGATACTCCTCGACGCCGGAGCCGATGATGCTCGGCGCCCGAGAGCGGTTGATCGACAGCACCAGCATCCAGCCGACGACGATTACAGCGGACACCACCAGATAATTGGAGAAGTACACCGCCCAGTAGTCAGACTTCCCGCGGGGACGGGCGATCGCGAGCGGTCCACCGAAGCGCAACCACTGTGCAAGTGCAACAGCCAACACGACTGCCACAAAATCGACCGCCACCAGTCGCCGGGCATACGTTTCCTGCCAACCCGGTAGCCTGTTCGGCGCTTGCGAGCTGCTGGTCGGCAGCCCGAGTGGTTCGCCCACCGCCGTCATATGTCCCCCCGAACCCGCTCTATCCCCAAAGAGCTGGGATAATGATAAACGCAGAAGCGCGTGCGGTCACACTTAACGGTCAATTTCGGCCGAGGAGGCCGGCCATGAAAGCGTCACGGCGATCATGGCGAGCGAAGACGAGAAATTCTCCTCTGATTCAGCAACTCAACGACGACCGCGTGACCGTGGCTGCAGTGGCCCGCAAGTTGGGGTTGTCGTGGTACACAGTCAACAGCATCGCCAGGGACGCCACCCAGCTCTTCGCGACCGCCGACACGACCCGTCGTGGACGGGGCGCGCGCCATCGGTGTCGACGAGCACCGCTAGTCACATGTGCGCCGACGTGGAGATGACGGGTATGTCGCGGTCATCGTCGATTTGACTCCCGTGCTTGACGGCACCGGCCGGGCTCGGCTACTCGACCTGGCGCCCGGACACTCAGCAGCAGCATTGAAGCACCTGGCGGTCGACCCCAGACCGCAACGTTCCGTGACCAGATTGAGGTGGTGGCCATGGACGGCTTCGGCGGCTACAAGACCGCCGCGGCTCATGAGCTGCCCGAAGCCACACCGGTGATGGACCCCTTCCATGTCGTCGCCCTGGCCGGAGCCAAGCTTGACCTGTGTCGCATGCGCATCCAACAGCAGATCCGCGGGCATCGCGGCCGTTCGGGAGATCCGCTCTACGGAGTGCGGCGCACGTTACGTACCCGGCTACCGCTGCTCACCGCCCGCCAAAGAGCCAGGCTGGAAGCCGTATTCGCCGCCGGGCCCACCTCGCGGTAGAACTGTCCTGGGGCTTCTATCAACGCTTGATCGCCGCCTACGCCCACCTCGACCGACGCCGCGGCAAGGCTTTCAAGACTATTATGATGACCACCGTCATCGACGCTCTGCACAACGGTGTCCCCGCCGTACTAGAGGAACTGGCCCAACTCAGGCCGCACCCTGCATCGTCACCGCGTCGATGTCCTGGCCTATTTCGACCACCACACCTCGAACGGCCCCACCGACGCCATCAACAGACGACTGGAAATCCTTACACCGCAACGCCCTCGGATTCAGGAACCTGACCCGCTACCGGCTGCGCTCACTCCTGCACTACGGCAACCTCGCCCAGTTGATCAATGCACCCTGATTCCCGGAAGAGCCCGATTACACCTAATCAGCACCTGCCATCTGTAGGGCGTGCGAGCTGGAAATCATGGGGGACGCACTCATTCTCCGTCAACCAGCTAGACAACTCATCTTCAACGTGACGTCCCTGTGCAGTTCGCCGCCATTGAAGTGCCGAACTTCCATTCTCGATTGAGAACGGCCCGCAGTCATGTTTTAGCTGTGCTGCACCAGTAGTAGCTGCAAACATCAGCTGTATTGGCCCAGCGTAAGGTGTCGCTGAACCAAAGTCGGGTGACCTTGTCGTAGGCGACACGGTAAAAGCCTTGCTTCCAATAGAGCGCCGGATCGCCGCAATAACCTATTTTGCGGTCGTATGCGTCCACCATTTCTTGCCCATCGCGCCAAAGTCTGACGTAACCCGTCCCGGTGCAGCCGAACCGAAGTTCGAGCACGAAATCGTGCCATTGGTTCTTCGGCAGCAATCCCAGTTCGAATACTTCCCCGACACTACCCTGCGGCTGTCCCGATGGAATCCAGTCTCCGCCGCCAAAGAGCCCCAGACTGAGATCGCCCTCGTCACCGGCGAGGCGAAGAGACACCGGCGCTTGGTTCCCCCCTCCTGAGGCATGAATCTGCACGAAGCTGTTCCAGGTTCCGGGTGGACTCGCGAAGGTCGAGTCGATCATGAGGCCCCAGGACATCACTAGCGTTTGTCCGTCAACAAAGCCGCTCAGATCAGAAGAGTTGGTTACTTCGGCGCGCTCGCCCTTGCCCGATCCGACCGCGTCGATGTCGCCGGGCTGCACTTCGACGCGTTGCACTATGCCTCGGCTGCCTAAGGGGTCATCTACATACTCCACGCGACCTGGCGCCTTCACCTGTTCAGCCCAGTATCCGTAGCTGTCAACATCGGCAGGCACAGATCCGTACTCAGTCTGGCTCAAAGGCCCAGACGCCGCCGACGCCGCAGCAGGGTTCACCATTGACACTCCGGGGAGCAGCGTCAATGCTAGTACAAAAAGCTGCGACGAGAGCCGACGAATGCGGTGCGAACTGCTAAAAATTGGCAACCACCAACTCCTCTCGCCTCCGGGCTAAAGTGATCGCACCGGCTCTCGAGATAGTCACCGGTCTTCACGCTAGCGGAACGGACGATCACCTGTCGAACGCCGGGTGTGCCGCGATGCCCGCTGCGCTCGTCGATACATGCAGGAAGATTCTCCTAGACCGTTAAACACGTATGAATATCGAGGTGCGTGACAAGTGCGCTACTCCATCCAAGGTACGGCTATCCAGGGTCTGATGCCGCCCGCAGCAGGCAAGACTCCCTAGCGGCCGGCCGGAAATCACGGGACAAGCGGGGGGCAGCGAAGACGCTCCGTCCGCTAGCAATGCGCCAACGAACCGCCACCGCTAAACTGACCTCACGTGAATCTTCTCGTCAAGATTCAAGATTGACGGTGCGGCTACCGCGACGGCATAGTTTCAGTGCCTACGGAAACGGAAACACCTCGAGGAATGAGTACGTCTCTTGTGTTCCAAAGCAGATGCGGGGATCAAACGTTCACCATGAGACGGCTATCAAACCTATTGCTCGCTGTCATCGTTGGCGCCTGCGTGGTCTACGTCGTGGCCATTTCGCCGTTTCGCCCTTGGCCGGATTTGGTGAGCAAGATCCCTGATGACGCGTCCTATTACTTTCAAATCGGCCGCAACTACGCTGACGGAAAAGGATTGACCTTCGACGGGCGTAATCCCACGAACGGCTTCCAGCCTTTGTGGCAGATGTTGATCGTCATAATGCAGCAGAGCCTGCCATTTCGGCAACAACCCGAACAGTTCGTCAGGGCAGTGCTGGTCTTGCAGGGCATTATTCTGACGGCAGCTCTTGTGGTGTTCAACCGTACGCTGCGATTACTTGGTAACCCACTGCTGCGCGGTCTGGGGATTCTGCTGTTCTTGACCGCAGTGTACTTGATAATGCGAGACGGTATGGAGTCCGCACTGCTAGTGGCTCTAGCCGTGATGGTGGTCTACTTTCAGGCTCGAAATGGACAACTAGACCGGTGGAGCCGACGGCGCTGCCTCGGCTTTGGGATATTACTTGGCGGCGTATTGTTGGCCAGGCTCGACAGTATTTTCTGGATTGGCGGGCTGTTCGCGGTACTAGTTCTGATGACCGGTAACGGCGAGGAGCGTCTCAAGGGAATACGTTTTCGGAAAGCGTCTTGGATCGGGTTCGCATGCGCTGCGGTAGTGATTCCCTACTTAATGGCCAACTACCTCGCCTTCGGACACCTGATGCCGATCAGTGGGGCACTCAAGACGAGCTTCCCTAAGATGGGTTATTACGTATCCGAATTCACTCTGTTGCCCGATACACGGTTATTGTTGGCTTTATCGCTGATTCTTAGTGTCGCCTGCCTGCTTTGGGAGCTCGGGCCATGGCCACGCGGACAGGATGGGCCCCTGCGTGGGCCGGTCTGCGCGATAGCCCTAGGCGTCCTGCTACATGTTGGGTACGCGGTGCTGTTCATGAAGTGGGCGGTGTTTTCATGGCACTTCGTGCTCGAGCGATTCGCGGTATGTCTCCTCCTGCCCTACCTCTGCGCAAAAATTGCTCTCTTCATTTCGCCCGTCGTGCAGCGTTGGGCGATTGGGGCGATGGTTACCGTTCTTGCCTGCGCCGTTCCTCTCGTCGTCCTGCAGAGGGATTGGCATTCAGATCTGTCTCGGTCCTGGAAGATGACCTCATACCAGGCCTCGCAATGGGTGAAGACGAACCTTCCCGCCAACGCCGTCATCGCGATGAAGGATGCCGGCAACATGGGGTTCTACAGCGATCGCCCCGTCGTCAATCTCGATGGCCTGGTGAACAGCTTCGCCTACCAAGATGCGTTGAAGGACGGTCGATTCCGCGAGTTCCTCCGCAATAGCGGTGTCAACTATTTTGTCCAGCATGCCATCTGGGATGATCCTGCCGCCAACAACGGCGATTATGTGGCTTACACGGTGCGATCGTATAGTCATCTGTATGACCGCCCCGGTGGCGACCTCCAGCTCAAGCGGTCCGACGAAGTCTACCGATCGCCCACTTACTACGACGGGCCACACAAAACTGAGTTGGTAATTTGGAAGATCCCGCCCGAAGATCTCGCCGACTGAGCGACTGGACCCCGACTGGGATGGGACAGAAGCGATGGGCGATGGGCTGGAAGCTAGTGGGGCCCTCGTGCTCGCGCTGCCACCTCCGTGCCACGAAGTCGAGCACGGATGGGTCCGCGAGGCCGTACACGGATCAGCCGGTGTCGCAGCCAGAGACTGTCGTCAGTACGTGGACCCGGGCAGCCCAACTGCTTTGCGCGCCAACCGTTCCGGCATTCTCAATGTGTCCGTGAGCATGTCCACGGCGCGGTGCTTTGGCGGCCGGGGTTAGAACTTTCCGTTGGCCAACTCGCATAACGCGTCCGTTGACAAACTCCGCCTCGGCGAACAACCGCTTCAGCCGGGCGTTCTGCTCGCGCAGCTTCTGGGGTTTCGTGGTCGTGTCGGATCCATGCCGCCGTCTCCGGCGCCAGTTGTACACCGTCGCTGGCGAGACCTCGAGCCCAGCGGCGATCTCCTCACCCGTCTCGCCTGTCGCGGCCAACTCGTCCCGCGCGGCGCAGTTTGCGCACGATGTCCTCCGCGGAATGCTCGGCTTCTGAGCAGCATCTGTTCATCGTTCATTCCGACCCGACATCTGGCCACAGGATGCGGAACCCGCTGGTCTCATTCACTGGGAACACGCCAATGCGACCGCCCAAGGGACGAGCGTGATGCTAACGACCTGATAACTGGGATCTTTCAATTGGATCGGTTCGACGTTTGGCCCGCCGGAGGATGTGCAACGCCGTTGCGAGAGACACGGCTAGTTGGGGAACGATCGTGGGACTGAAAAGAATGTCCCAGATGCACGAGAACATGAGGAGCAGCACCGATGCGCGTAAGCTGACTGATCTGACAGCTGCAGTTGTGGCCATCGTCGCGTGCGCCACATAGAAGAGTGCAAGGACCGCAAAGAGAACACCCGCAGCACCATAAAAACCCCAGAATGTCCAGAAGGTGGAGTGGAAATTGACCAGGCCCTGCTGAAAGGATTTCGCTACATCGCTTATCTCCTGCAGGCCTCGCGAGTTCAAGGGCATGCTAAGGATCGAGAGCCAATAGTCACTGGAGGACGGGGTGACGCCAATTCCGATACCGAGTGGGTTCTCTCGCCATAGGGCGATCGCAGCGCCCCACTCCGGGCGCCCGCCAAGGAGCAGGTTGCCACCGGCGCCCTCGAGCTGCTCTTTTGTGCGCTGCTCAAGGTAGGCGCCAAGCATGCCAGTGGTGGCAGCCTGAGTAATGAGCCAGCCTACGATCATGCTTGCCGCGACGGTGAAGAGGCCGACTGAGGCAACTTTCGATACTGACGGTCGCGTCGCGCGGGTGCGCGCGAAGACGGTGAGCATCGTCGCTATGGCGAGAAACGCTAACCAAGCTCGAAAATCGGTGACAATTGACACGGCGGCAAGTAGTGGCGTCACGACGAGACCGAGCAGTAAGCGATTCCGGGCGAAGAGAAGAATTACCAGCATCGAGACGGGGAGCGCCAGGGCGTATTTCCAAGGGTTCTCGTGGAGCGTGTAATAGAAGAACGGAGCTGCCGCGAGGAGGCCCGCGAAGAAAGACAGCAGGAAGCGACGAAGTCCAAGCTGTGTGATGCACCAGTAGGCGCCGATCACGCTCGCAAGGAGGCCAACAGGCAACGCCGCTTCGTAAAGGAAGACTTTGATATTGAATGTTCGCCCGCGGTCGTGCAGCAGTGAAGTCTGAGCGACGAGCCAGCCAGTTGGCACGAGTGCAATGATCGCAGCTAGCAGCCATCGACCGCGAGTGTCATGCCAAAGCGCTGGGAATGTGACCGGGGCGAGTATCAGGGTGAGGATACCTCCTAGGCTTATGCTGGCGGATACCCCAGACGGCACCGCAATAAGCGCTGCCAAGATGCTCGGGACCAGCGTGTCGGCCGGAATGTGTCCTGACTGACGGCCCTCGGAGCTAATGAGATCGGGCAAGATTGGCGAGCTAGACATGTGTGAGTTCCTGGTGGTTCGGAAGAACCGCGGCGCCAGTAGTAGTTGGAATCGCTTGACCGATCGTGATCGCGGCCAACAGGCTCAACGTACGCGCGCTGGCGCCGAGGCAGGCTGTTTGTAATGCTCCGATGGCTATCACGATAGCGGTAGCGGCACATTGTGTCGTCGATTGCGGCCACAGGCGTCGAGGAAAGGCGACGATCATTCCGTATCGTATTGTCTGGCAACGATTTGCTACTTCACTACCGTTGAGTAATCCGTGCGGTCGCGATCGGCACGCCAGTTGCGGACAACGGCTGACGCAGCTCCAGCGCAATTGCTCAGTCCCTTCTTCGCGGAGTGCGGGTGAGTGGTCGCACACGAGCGTCTATACAGGATCGACGCTCCGGTGATACGGGCATGAGAGGGTATGAAGCTATGAAGGTCCTCGTGACTGGCGCGGGTGGGATGCTCGGCCGGGCTCTGACCGGCGCGTGGCGTGAGTTGGGCCGGGACGATGAGCTTATCGGCATCACGCGCGCCGCCGCGGATTTGCGTGATGCCCGCGTCGTCTCTGAAGCTGTCGAACGGATCAGACCGGATGTGATCGTTCATACCGCCGCTCGTGTAGGAGGGATTGGTGCGAATATTGCCGCGCCAGCCCAGTTCTTATCCGACAACCTGCGGATTGACACAAGCGTGATCGGAGCTGCACTTCACAGCGGCGTAGAGGAATTCGTCTATCTCGGGAGCTCATGCATGTACCCGCGCGATTATCGGCAGCCGTTGGTCGAGACCGACATCCTGCAGGCGCCGCTGGAACCCACGAACGAGGGCTATGCAATCGCGAAGATCGCTGGAGCCAAGTTGTGCGCCTACACATCGCGAGAACACAGCGTGAACTACCGCGTCATCATTCCTTCCAACCTCTACGGGCCATACGACCACTTTGGATCGATGGCGAGCCATCTCGTCGCCGCCGCGTTACACAAGGCCCACTTAGCGAGGCAATCCGGTGACGAAACGATCGATGTCTGGGGCGACGGGACGGCACGCCGCGAATTCACCTACGTGGGCGACCTGGCGGGCTGGATTGCCGAGAATATCGGGCATGTCGCGGAGTGGCCGGACATGATGAACGTGGGGATCGGCAAGGATTATTCTGTTCGCGAGTTCTACGAGGCCGCGCTTCGTGCCGTCAACTACCGGGCGGAACTGCGATTCGACCCGTCGAAGCCCGCAGGCATGATGCAGAAGCTTATGGACTCTTCCCTGGCAAGGCAGCACGGTTGGGATCCTCGTACAGATATAGACCAAGGGATGGCTCGCACGTACACTGCCTACCTCGAATCCGCAACAGCGTGAGGACTACCGGGTAATGAACAGCGAACCAGCCGTGGCCTTTCCTCTCGCGACCTCCACGTGGGATCAGAATGAACTCGATGCAATCAATGAAGTCATCGCCTCTGGCCAATTCACCATGGGCCCGAGAGTCGCGGCCTTCGAGCAGGGTTTCGCAGAGCTATTCAACGTGAACCACGCCGTAATGGTGAACTCTGGCAGCAGCGCGAACCTGCTTGCCGTCGCATGTGCGGTCTTAAACCCCGGCATAGATCTGAACCCCGGCGACGAGGTCATCGTTCCCGCTGTGTCGTGGGCCACAACATATTACCCGTTGCAGCAGTACGGCCTCAAGCTCGTCTTCGTCGACATCGATATTGACACCCTCAACCTCGACCTCGACCAGATCGAAGCGGCGATCGGTCCGCGTACGAAGGCGATCTTCGCGGTGAACCTGCTCGGCAACCCCAATGACTTCAGCCGGATGCAGGCCATCGCCGACAAACACGGCCTCACGATTCTCGAGGATAACTGTGAGTCACTCGGCGCAGAGTTCAGTGGGCAAGCAACGGGATCCTTCGGTGTGATGGGGACGTTCAGCACGTTCTTCTCTCACCATATTGCCACTATGGAAGGCGGACTCGTCCTCACCAACGACGAGCGTTGCCATCAGATGCTGGTCTCTATGCGCGCGCATGGTTGGACCCGCGAACTGCCTGACAACAACCTTGTTCACATGAAGACTGGCGAACGGTTCGATGATCTTTTCCGTTTTGTGCTCCCGGGATACAACGTCCGCCCGCTCGAAATATCTGGGGCTCTCGGATCTCAGCAACTCAAGAAAATCCCAGAAATCCTCACCGCTCGCCGCGCCAACGCAAGGCTCTTCCTCGACGCTATGGCCACGGTCGACGGGGTTCGGGTGCAACGCGAGATCGGTCGCAGCAGCTGGTTCGGATTCTCCCTAATACTCGAAGGCCCCCTCGCCGGCCGCAGGAAAGAGATCGTAAACACGTTCGCCACGGTCGGTATCGAGTGCAGGCCGATCGTAGCGGGTAATTTCACACGGAATCCCGTGATGCGCTATCTCGATGCCTCCGTGCCCACGGAACTGCCCAATGCGGACCGTGTGCACTATGACGGTCTCTTCGTCGGCAACCACCACTACTCACTCGACCGCCAGATTGCACTCCTCACTGACACACTTCGGTCCGTCATTTACTAACCCGGTAAGGGCGCATCGCCCGCACGTGGGGAAAGTTCGCACCGCCGCGGAGAAGTTTGCGCATCGTGCTCGTCAAGCGTTCGGCGGAGGCAAGGGCTACCGAAACAGCACGGTCGACGTAACGGCTACCCGCGATCGCGGCGCCGTTCTTCACTCGCATCAGATGCCAGAGCGTCTCAATGTGCCAGATTGATTCTTTGCTATGGACGCCACCCACCATGAAATCTGCAAGGAATCGGATCCATACTGCCGGTTGGTGTGTGTTGCAGACGCGCATAAAGAATTCCTGATCTGCCGCCGTGCCGAATGACTCATCGAAGGCCCCGCTGTCGAGGAAGAATTTCCGTCCTACATAACTCGCAGGATGTGGAATGTACTGTCGCCCGAACTGAAATTTGCGGCGACTAAAAGGCGCCTGGACCGTGCCGGAGAAGGGCACTCGGTTTGCGTCCGTAAAACGCATCGCTCCATACCCCCACTGCCAATCTTCGGACTCTGACCATCTTTCAGCCACGAAACTGAGCACCGACGAGTCCGTTAAGCCGTCGCTTGAATTCACGAAGACGAGGAGATCGCCTTGAGCCATTCTCGCGCCTTTATTCATTGCATCAAAGATGCCGCGATCCTTCTCGGAAGTATACGAGAACTTAGGCAGCCGTGTTTTGGTAGACGCGCAGAATTCGACGGTACCGTCGTTGGACCCACCATCGACTACTAAGTGCTCATAGTTGCTGTACGTCTGGTTTTCGACGGTGCTGACGGTGTAGGTGAGGCCGGCCAAATCGTTAAGTGTGATGGTGATGACACTAATGAGTGGTGCTTTTCTCATCGTCGCATCCTTCGCGTGTTCGTTGTGTCAGAGGTCAAGGAAAGGTGACCGGTATCAGCAATAAACCGATTGCGGCCCAGGGGCTCAAGCTGACGGATATCAGTGACGGCGTCGCAATGAGCACCGCCAAGGCGTCGGCGACAACTGCGTCGACGGGAAAATCGGCAAACTGTCGGCGACGAGATAGGAGAGAGACATCACGCAGTGCATGCATAACGCAACTCCTCAATGCGCACGCTCCAATCTGCCTTTAGTTCGACCGCCACGCGATTGCGTTCTCTAACTTCAGCGAACGTGCTGAGGTTATCCAGGATATGGTCGAAGGCCATCAACGGGCGAGTGCGGTCGATTTCCACGACCGGGTTGTAGCCCATCAGATCCCGAAGATCGGGCGGACACACTCCTACGGGAATGGCCCCGGCGGCCATCGTTTCTAGATATCGCTGGGTGAGTGCGACAAATCCTCCGTACTTTCCCGGATGTGTGATCGAGCCGGGTACGCAGATGACGGACTTTGAGTCTTGCATGCCTTGCGTAAAGCTCTGAACGTCGGGAAAAATGATCGTACTCTCGTCGGGTTGATATAGATGGCGTGCTCCGCGATCACGGAGCGGGGGAGTGATCGCGGAGTGTAGCCAGTTCCATTTTCGGCCCAGCTCAAGCACGTCGATACTGCGTTCCTTAAGAGGTGTCGATGGGTCAAAAGCAGATACGTCCGTTGCCTCCGGCATCCACTCCGTGTGGGCGGCGGAACATTTCCACGCGCGAACAGCATCGGATGTTGTCATGAAAACCTTACGAGGCTTCAGCTGATCAAATATCTCGCGCCACCTCTGCGTGTTGGATGGCCATACGTCCCAGCAGAAGAGATAGAGCTCCCGACTCTGAGCTGGGGAAAATACTGGAAGCCAGTCCGTTCGCGGACCCATGAGCGGAAGCAGGACTGCCTCAGATGTCGTTTCCGCTTGGACTTGATGGCGCAGGAGCTTTCGTTTGATTCGACTTGGACGGTCGGCCGCTATGACCGTTCCACCGGCAAGGTGCCAAGCGTGTGCCATTGCGCTTACGGTCTGGTAGCTCGGATGAGATGCTGCCGGCTCCGGGTTAATGAGGTCGGGCAATGCTGGCGAGCTAGGCATGAGTGGTTTTCTGATGATTGAGGAAAATCGCCGCGACGGTAATAGTTGGAATCGCTTGACCGATCGTGATCGCGGCTAATAGGCCCAACATAGGTGCGGTGGCACCGAGGCTGGCTGCTGTTAATGCTCCGATTGCTACCACGATAGCGGCAGCGGCCCACTGTGTTATCGATTGCAGCCACAGGCCTCGAGGAAAGGTAAGGATCATTCCGGCCGGCAGCATCGTTGCTTGGATGACCAGTGCTGCGCCGAGAATCGCGCATTGCGTGAAGTTGACTTCGATTTTCCCGGCCGTTGCGATGTGCACCGCGAACGGGCCAAGAACAATAAGTCCCAGGCCGGCGCATAACCCGATCAACGCGCTTGTCAACGTTGCGACCCGAAATTCATGGCGGACGCTGCGGCCCGCTGCGCGGGCAGCGGCGAACCGGGGCCATAGTGCGAGTCCCGCGGTCTGGATGATCGACAACAGAGGCTGAAAGAACATCCACAGAGCCGCGTAGACCGCGACCTGTTGAAGTGTTGAGGTATGTGATAACACGAGGCGACCGCTCTGAAATAGCACGGCTCCACCCCCCCTCAACACGATCATCGGTATCGCCGTCCGGACCACTTCGCCTATCACGCCGCGCTGCGGAGTTCGATAGTAGTCGGCTGGTTTGGCAGGCATCGATGCAGCGGCGGCGAAGAACCCGATCCAGTTGGCGAAGAAGATACCAAGGGACGACACAGCGACGATCCCACCGGTTTGTGCGCCGAGGCCGAGAGCCGACCCGATAATGCCGAGTGAAAGCAGCGGCGTGAGTCCTTGAATGACGACTCCCGGCACGTAGCGGCCGATGCCCAGGAGAATTGACGTCCCCAGCCCGCCGGGTACGGAAAAGCCGAAGACGATCATCGCCAGGCTGATTGGCGCGTTGAGGCTTGGGTCGGAGAGTCCAAGCAGGCGGGGCCAGAAGCCCAAAACGCCGAGCAGGGTCGAGGCTGTAGCTATGAGGAGTGCGGCGGAGAACGAGATGAGTATGCTCCCGCGGAGAACCGCCCGGAACCGGACCGGCTCGGTCGTTGCGGTGGATGCTGCGTTCGTAACGGCTGCTCCGAGCCCGAGATCGGCGACGGGGAACAGCAGAGGCAGCCCCGCGACGAGCGAGTAGACCGCGAACGTCTGCGGTCCGAGACCTTCATTGACGAGACGTGTAGTGAAGATCGCCGCGACCATAGCTGCTGGAAGTACGACAAGCCGTGCGGACATTCCGGAGAGAAGCTCGCGGACGACGCCGCGCGGTTGGCTGATCATTCTGATCGGCGTGTGAGCACTCGCGTCAGCACCCGGGTGAGCGCGGAGGCGATGTTCGCGGGATACCGGACGTGCCCCACAAATTCTTCAGCATGCTGTTGGGTAAGGCCCACGTAGGTTCACCCGGGACAGCCTACGCGCGGCAGGCTTCGCGGCGGCGAATGCAGCCCGCTATTGGGAGAACGTTTCCTGAGTGGGGTCACTTTCGCTAATTTCTGAAGGTTGCAACTTATTGACCTGCGGCGATAGTTCGGCTTGCTGCGCTTGCCTAGGCACTAATTCGAGTCGGTAGGCTTGCCCGGGTGGTCTGGATTCGGCGTGGTTGCTTGCACTCAAGATCAGCTACTTGGTCGCGCGATCGTATTCCGAGAAATTCTACATCGGCGCGGTTCCAATACCCGACGTGCCGCAGGGCGGGTCTTGAAAGTTAGGGGTGATCGCACGATAGCGGTGGTGTTGTCGACGGGGTTCGCCCCGGTCGCGCGTGGGGCCGTCAACGGAAGGCGACAGCGATAGTTTCCGCTGCTTCTTCCGGCAGGTAAAAGGTATTTCTATCACCGGGTTGGCCGATTTCCATTAGTCCATTTCTGTAGCATGCACGGCGATAGCCTTCAGCGGCCAATATTTCCTCGGGTCGATGATCCGTGCTGTTTTCAAGTAACAGAACTGGGCGGTAATTTCGTATGGTTTGGAGGCCTCCTTCTAGTACGCTTGCCTCGAATCCCTGAACATCAATCTTCACCAATCCGGGAAATGTCTCCACTTCGTCCCACGGTCGCACCTCGCACTCAACTCGTTCTATCTTGAGATGACGCGCGTTGAAGCCGTATATCGTTGTGGAATTAATCCAATCATGTGCCGCATCCCAATCGAACGAGGCCAATCCGTCAAACATAAACCCTCGATAGTATGGAATATACAGGTTGAAATGACCGCTTTCATTACCCAAGCCGAAAGGATGGACTGTCACCGCCCCATCGTGGATGAACTGGGAAGTCAGTTGACGTACGAAAGCTAGGTTGGGCTCGAATGCAACTATGGGTATTTGCGGGTGGTATAACCTAAAGGAAGCAATCGTCTGTCCCCGGTTGGCGCCAATGTCGAGAAATTGATACCCGCTTTTTACTGGAATATGTTCGAATGCGCGATAATCAGGGTCGGAAGGAGTGCGTCGCATTTTGCGCAAGTTGCGCTGGCCCCACGTCTTTACTTCAAGCAGGGGTGCGGCATAGGTTTGTGCGGTCCTAGCCGCTTTCTTCAAGTCCAATGTTCCTCCGGGATTGGAGCCAGGAACCTTGCCATCACGGAGAACCTATCACTTGCTTTGGGTCCGCTCACTGCGAGCCTTGAATCGGAACTAGCATCGCAAATGAGGACTTGCTTTACATCGAGCAGGTGTGGCGTGTTCCCAATGGATGAGACCGGCAAGTTCTAGAGTCCTGTGGCCCGATGTTGGGCGAGAAGGGACGATGAACGTATGGCTGGTCGGAAGCGGCATTCCGCAGAAGACATCGTGCGCAAACTGCGCCGTGCGGATGAGCTGACCGCGGAGGGCAAGACCGGCGAGGAGATCGCTGCCGAGCTCGAGGTGTCGCCGGCGACCTTGTATAACTGGCGCCGCGCCTACGGCGGGATGGACACCGACGCCGCCAAAGAGCTCAACGGACCACCTCGGGTGTTGCGGATGGACAACGGTCCAGAGTTCATTTCTTAAGCGCTACAACAGTTCTGCGACGGGAGAACGGGAATGTCCTATATCCCGCCTGGCACGCCGTGGAACAACGGGCACATCGAATCGTTCAACAACCGACGACGCAAGGAGTGCCTCAACCGCAACCACTGGAATACCGTGCTCGAGGCCCGCGTGGTCATTGGCGACTCCAACCTGACTTAGGTCATGGTCGGCTCGTTTGTGATTCCGCGATCCGTTGACCTGCGGGTTCAGTGGGCTTAGTGCCCCGTTTGGGGCACTAAGCGGGTAAGTTCGGGCGGTGGCGTACGTGCGGAAGGTGCGCACCGCCTCGGGCGCTGTCGCGGTGCAGGTGGTACGTAAACACCGAGGTCAGCGCACGATCCTGGCTCATGTCGGTTCCGCGCACACCGATGCCGAGCTGGGGATCCTGGTCGAGGCGGCCCGCCGGATCGCCGCTGCCGATCAAGGTGCCCTCGATATCGAGGTGGCTGCCCGAACCCAGCGGGTCGATGATGTCGCGGACTGGCGTACCGGCACGCTGAGCCTGCCGACCGCTGGTGTTCCCAAGGGCGCCCCGGTGCCGCCAGGGCGGACCACTTCGACGTGTTCACGCCTGCTCTACGACACCCTCGGTGCGGTCTATGACTGGCTCGGTTTCGATGCCGTCGACGACCCGGTATTCCGTGATCTGGTGATCGCCCGCCTGGTGGAACCGACCAGCAAGGCCGATTCCGCCCGCGTCCTGACCGATCTCGGCGCAGAGATAGTGTCCTACAAGACAATTCAACGCCACCTATCCAAGGTCAACACCGGCAACTACCGGGATGTGATAGCCGGAAAGTGCTTCACCCATGCCTCGAATCGGGGCGGGCTGAGCCTGCTTTTGTACGACGTCACCACCTTGTACTTCGAAGCCGAGAACGAAGACGACCTGCGTAAGGT
>NZ_SRLQ01000003.1 GCF_004745805.1 Mycolicibacterium sp. CH28
CAACGAGATCACCGACTACGTCTCGACGATCGAGTGGAAGGCCGACAACCCGCAGGCTGGAATCCCGCATAACCAGTTCGACATGTTCAATATCTCTGCGGGCCCACTGCCCAAGGAGGCCATGATCTCCTTGCCGGCCGTGCAGACCTATAGCGACGGCAAGGTGGTGCGCTGGGATGAAAGGGCCGCCATGGGTCAGCCCGAACCAGAGCATCCGGCCCCGATGCTGATGCTCTCGGCGGGCGAGCAGGCCAGCGCGACACCCGCTGCCGATGCAAGCGCGGCACCAACCGCTCACAGCACACCGGCTTGGCCCGGTATCGCCGCGCTGGTGGTCGCCGTGGTAGCCGTTCTGCTCGGCATCGCCAACCTCCTGCTCCTGCGGCGCCGATCAGCCTGACCGTGCGGCGGCTCGCGACGCTGCTCGGTTTGGCGCTGGTACTGCCGGCGCTCACCGTGCTCGTCGCGGCGCCGGCGGCTGCCCACGCGGTGCTAGTGGCCAGCGATCCCACCGACGGCGCGCGCCTGCCGTCGTCACCGACCCAGGTGACGTTGACCTTCGACGAGCCGATCCGGCTGATGCCCACCGGAACGCAGGTGATTTCCGACGCCGGCGTCAGGGTCGACACCGGCCCGGCGCTGACCGCCGACGGCGCGACGATCGTCTTGCCACTTCAGGCGGACCTCGCTGCGGGCAGCTACACAGCAACCTGGGACGTCATCTCGGCCGACACCCACAAGGTGGTGGGTTCCATTTCGTTCGGAGTGGGGCGCGACGCCCACGCCGTGCCAGCCGGACTCACCCCGGGACGCGACGGACCGGTCGATGTCGGCGCCGAGTTAGCCCGAGGTGCGCAGTTCGTCGGGCTTGTGCTCGGAGTCGGCGTCGTCCTGGTGTGTGCGGCGCTGTGGCCGTGGACCCTGAATGTGCGAACGACGCAGGTGCTGTGTGCGACCGGGTTGGCACTGTTGATACTCGCGAGCCTGGCCGAGGTGGTGACTGCTGCCGTCCGCGACTCGGGTGCTCTGGTGACGGTGGCCGCCAGCCGTCAAGGGGCAGTGACGCTGACCCGTCTTGCCCTGACCGCACTGTTCGCGGTCGTGCTTCCCCAGCTGTTCGGCGGCCCCCGGAAGGTGACTATCACCGTCACCGCCGCCGTCTGCGCCGCATTGTCGGCCACGATTGCCATGGACGGCCATGCCGGTGTGGGAGCTGACGCAACGTTGGCGACGGTGTTGACCAGTGCCCACGTCGGCGCGATGGCGTTGTGGCTGGGTGGGCTGACCGCGCTCGGCATGGTCGTCTTGCCGTCGCGGCACACCGACAACCTGCACCGGTGGTCGGCGACCGCAGCCACCTGCGTCGCAGTTCTGGTTGTCACCGGCTGCTATCAAGCGTGGCGGCAGATCGCTCCGGTGCAGGCGTTGTGGTCGACGGCGTACGGCTGGACTCTGAGCGTCAAGGTCGTCGCGGTAGGGGCCATGCTGGTGCTCGCCTACCTGGCCCGTCGTCGGCTAACACCCCGCCGTCTGCGCCGGACCGTTTCGCTGGAAGCCGGGATCGGGGTGGCCGTGCTGGCTGTCACGACGGTTCTGGTCGCCCTCCCGCCGGCTCGGACCAGCTATGGGCCGCCCATGACGCTGGACGCACCACTTGACGGTGGCCGGCACGTTCTCATCCGCATCGCATCCACCCGACACGGACCCACAGCCATCCGCGCGAGCGTGCTCGACGCGGCCGGGCGACCGACGCCCGCGCTGTCCATGGCAGGCGACCTATCCAGCCGTGAAGCCCAGATCCCTTTCCTGCCAGTCGACTTCACCGCCGAGACGAACGATTGGGTGAGTACGTACGCCAGCGCGCCGAGGCCCGGATTGTGGACGCTTCGGTTGACCGTGCGCTTCGGACAAACCGACGCGGTCGTCACCACGGTGGGATTCAGGGCTTGGTGACGCCCGCCCGGCGCCGCCGACCGCTCGAATCACTGCCGGGTTTGGGCGAGCAGGGCGAAACAGGCGCGGACGCGGTCGACCCACCAGTCGCGGCGGTCGGCGGGGGCGGCGAGCGCCGCCAGTCGCGCCGGGTCGGGCGTCACGTCACCGACCAGCAGGCTGCCGTCGACGGCGATGATGTCGGCGACGTCCTCGACGAACAGGCCGCCGGTGCCAAGCCCGCAGGCGTGCTCGAGGCGCGGCAGCGCGGCCGCCGCGGTCAGTCCGGCCGCGATACCGACCGCGGAATCCAGGGCGCTGGAGATCACCACCGGAATATCGATCTCGGCGGCGATGCCCAGCAGCGCACGCATTCCCCCCAGCGGCGCCACCTTGAGCACGGCCACGTCCGCGGCCCGCGCCCGCACCACGGCCAGCGGATCGGAGGCCTTGCGGATGCTCTCGTCGGCGGCGACCGCGACAT
The DNA here is from genome assembly GCF_004745805.1 of Mycolicibacterium sp. CH28. Lineage (GTDB taxonomy): Bacteria > Actinomycetota > Actinomycetes > Mycobacteriales > Mycobacteriaceae > Mycobacterium. The sequence continues at coordinate 2,417 of NZ_SRLQ01000003.1, forward strand.
CCACCCGCCGGCGCACCTCGGCCAGCTCTGCCACGGTCTTGCATGGCTGTTCCAGGTACTCCAGCGGACCGTCAGCGGTGAGTGCGGTCACCGCGGCCACCGCCTGCTCCACCGTCCAGCCCCCGTTGGCGTCGACTCGCACGGTAGGGATCACCGCGCGCACGGCATTGACCCGCGCGACGTCGTCGGCCAACGCCTGCCCCGGCTCGGCCACCTTCACCTTCGCGGTGCGCGCGCCGGGAAAGCGGGCCAGTACCTCGGGCACCTGCGGTGCCGGCACCGCCGGGACGGTCGCATTGATCGGGATGCGATCCCGTAGGACGGGTGGCCTTGCACGGTAAGCAGATTCGATACCCGATGCCAGCCAGTGCGCGGCCTCGGGCGGCTCGTACTCGACAAAGGCACCGAACTCGCCCCAGCCCGCCGGGCCGTCGATCAGCGCCAGCTCACGAACCGTGATGCCACGGAAGCGCACCCGCATCGGCAGTGCGAGGACGTGCAGCCGCCCCAGCAGGTCGTCCAGCGAAACGGGCATCAGATCGCGCGGTCGCGGTTCTCCCAGTACGGCTTGCACAGGTCCCGCTTGAGCAGCTTGCCGGTGGGGTTACGGGGCAGCGCCTCGGAGATCTCGACACTGCGCGGGCACTTGTAGTGGGCCAGCCGCTCGCGGCACCAGCTGACCAACTCGTCCTCGGAAGTCGTTCCGCCGATGGATAACTCGACGACCGCCTTGACCGATTCGCCCCACTTCTCGTCAGGAATACCGAACACCGCGGCGTCGAGAACCGCGGGATGATCGGTGAGCACCCGCTCGACCTCCACGGAGTAGATGTTCTCCCCGCCGGAGATGATCATGTCCTTGAGCCGGTCCTCGACGAACACGAAACCGTCTTCGTCGACTCGGCCGATGTCGCCGGTCCGGAACCAGCCGTCAGCGGTGATCGACGATTCGGTGGCCTCCGGCTTGTTGTGATAGCCCTTCATCAACTGTGGTGTGCGGAACCACAATTCGCCGGGCTGGCCGGTTTCCACTTCCTCGAGGGTGTCGGGGTCGACCACCCGCACCTCCACCTCGCGGGCCGGCTGCCCGGCGCTGACCAGCCGCTCCGGGCGGGATTCGTCGCGGTGCACCTCCGGGGAGAGCTGGGTGATCGCGCCGCATACCTCGGTCAGCCCGTAGACCTGGATGAAATCGGTGTCCGGCCAGGCCTTCAACGCCGAGCGCAGCAAGGCGGGCGGCATCGGCGAAGCGCCGTAGACGAAGGTCCGCAGCGCGCCGAACAGTTTGACGGCGTCCTCGCCGGATTCCAGCACCTTGCCCAGCACGGCGGGCACCAGGAAGGTGCGGTTGGCGCCCTGCAGGATCGCACCCGCCAGCGACGCACCGTCGGCGTCCCGGGTCATGACGGTCGGGGTACCGGCGTGGATGCCGTACTGGACGTAGGACGAACCGCCGACGTGGAACAGCGGCATCGCCACCAGGTTCTTGTCGTCGGCGTCGAACTCGAAGGTGCCCGCGTTGAGGGTGTGCGCCAACAGGTTGCGTTGGGTCAGCACTACACCCTTGGGGTGCCCGGTGGTGCCCGAGGAGTACATGATCAGGCAGGCGTCGTCGGGCTCGACGTCGGGGCGGCGCCCCACCGGTGTCGCGGCGGCGAGCATGGCCTCGTACTCGTCACCATCACCGCCTTCAGGAGTGAGGGTGACGATGTGCTCGACATGGCCGAGCCGGTCGCGGATCTGCTCGATCGCGGGCCGCAGTTCGGCGCCGACGATCAACAGTCGGGCGCCCGAGTCGTTGAGGACGTAGTCCATCTCCTCACCCGCCAGCCGGACGTTGATGATCGCGGTGGTCGCGCCGATCGAGGCCGCCGCCAGAGTCAGCTCGACACACGCCGGGTGGTTCTTGTCCAGGAATCCGACCACGTCACCGCGGCCGATGCCGTGCTCGAGCAACGCCCCCGCCAGCCGCCTGACCCGGTCGTTCCACTGCGCCCAGGTCCAGCTCCGGCTGAGGTAGGCGATGGCCTCGCCGTCGGGCTTGTGTTCGGCCCAATAGGTCAGCCGGTCGTCGAGAAAGCGCGGTTCGGGAGGTTGCATATCGGCCAGGGTGCCATGTCAGCCCGACGCTGAACCAGCCTTCGGCCGAAGCAACACCCAGGCGATCACGATCGCGACCGCCGGTACCACGGCCATGATCAGGCTCAGTTCGTGGATCGCAGCCAGCCAACTCTGGTTCGCCGCCGACACCACCCAGCGGGCCTTCTCCGGGTCGAGAACCTCCGCGCCCGCCGCCGGACCCGGGACCCCGCCGTGCGCCACCAGCAACGCATCCCTGGCCTGTTCCTCGCTGATCCCGGACCCTTCGAGCTTGCGGCGCCCGTCGCGCAGGAACAGGGTGGTGCCGACCAACGCGAACAAGGCCGGTCCCAGTGAGTAACTCGCTTGTCCGACAGCCGGTTTCACCGCCGAGATGACACCGCCCAGCTCGGCCGGGGCGCTGGACATCATGATCGTGGACTGCGGGGTCTGCACCACCGCGGCGCCGATCGCATTGAGCGCGACGGCCACCCCGAGCACCAGAAGCGGGGTGTGCGCGTCGAGCACCACCAGCATGAGCATCCCGACCAGCAGGATCGCCAGGCCGGCGACCAGCACCGCGCGTTCGGAGAACCGCTCGGTGGCGCGTCCGGCCACGGTGGCGGCCAGGGCCGCCAGCAGCACCGCCGGAATGAGCAGCAGACCAAGCAGTTCCGGCGATTCATCACGGATGGTGACCAGATAGTAGGCGAACAGGATGGTGGCACCGCCCTGCAGGAAGTTGAAGGTGGCGCCCGCGGTGACCGCGGCGTTGAAGCGCCCGGAGCCGAAGATGCGCATGTCGAGCGCGGGCGCCTCGGTGTGCATTTCCCACCGCACGAACGCGACGGCCAGACCGAGCCCAACCAGGATCTGCAGCACTGCGCTGAGGTGGAAGCCGCCCTGCAGCTCGGTCAGGCCCAGGATCACCAGGACCAGCGCCGCGGCGATCAGCAGGATTCCGACGACATCGAGCTTGCGCTGCCAGCGCAGCGTTTCCGGCACGTAGCGCAGGGTCAGGACCAGGGTGACCGCGGCCAGTACCGGGGTGACCAGGAAACAGGCCCGCCAGCCGAACTGGGTGGCCAGCCAGCTGCCGATGGCCGGCTGGAAGACGCTGAGCGCGTGGCCCGCCCCGAGGTAGGTGGCGATGGCGACGGCCCGGCGCCCGGGCGGGAACACGGCATTGACGATGGCCAGCGACAGCCCGAGGACGAACGCGAAGGCGATACCGATACCGGCCCGTGCCAGGGTCAGCACCACGACGTTGGGGGCGACCGCGGCCAGCACACCGAAGCCGATCGACCCGTAGGTGCCGATCACGAACATCCGCTTCATGCCGTATCGGTCGCCGAGGGCTCCGGCGCCCAGCACCGCCGCGGCCAGCGTGAGGGTGGCCAGACAGGCCAGGAAACTGGCAGTGCTTGGGCTGAACTGCAGGCCGTGGCGCACCTCGGCGAGGTTGGCGGACAGGATGGTCGGATCAGCGGCGGTGACGCTGTAACCCAGGCCCATGGCGATCACGGTCATGGTCGCCGCGAGCCCGGTGACCTCCTGTTGCTGCGGCATTGGCAGATGCTAGCCCCACCGGGCCGAAGGAATTCGATGACAAAGTTGCCGCCGCCTGTCGATATCGGGGAATGCCGTTCGACGTGTCAGCGAGTTCCCGCAGCAGTGGCGCGCCGACATCGCCGAGAAGCAGGCCGCCGAGGCTCCGAAGGCAGCCGGACGCTGAGACCCTTCCGTCAAATCTGTAACACGTTCTAGTGTGGACGGCATGAGTGACGACCTGCTGCGCCATCCCATACATTCCGGACACCTGACGGTCGGTGCGCTCAAGCGCAACAAGACCAAGCCTGTGCTGCATCTGGGCGACACCACCCTGACCGGTGGCCAGCTCGCCGAACGCGTCAGCCAGTACATTCAGGCGTTCGAGGCGCTCGGCGCGGGCACCGGCGCCACCGTCGGGTTGCTGTCGCTGAACCGGCCCGAGGTGCTGATGATCATCGGGGCGGGACAGACCCAGGGCTATCGCCGGGTGGCACTTCACCCTCTCGGTTCACTCGACGATCACGCCTACGTACTCAACGACGCGGGTGTGACGTCGCTGATCATCGACCCCAACCCGATGTTCGTCGAGCGCGCACAGGGGCTGCTGGAGAAGGTGCCCGGTCTCAAGCAGGTGCTGACGCTCGGCCCGGTTCCCGAGGCGCTTGGCGATTCGGCGGTGGACCTGATCGCCGAGGCGGCGAAGTACTCGCCGAAGCCGTTGGTGGCGGCCGACCTTCCGGCCGATCACGTCGGCGGCATGGCCTACACCGGCGGCACCACCGGCAAACCCAAGGGCGTGCTGGGGACGGCACAGTCCATCACCACGATGACGACCATCCAGCTCGCCGAGTGGGAGTGGCCGGAGAATCCGCGGTTCCTGATGTGCACCCCGCTCTCGCACGCCGGGGCGGCCTTCTTCGTGCCGACGATCATCAAGGGTGGCGAACTGGTGGTGCTCACCAAATTCGACCCGGCCGAGGTGTTACGGGTGATCGAGGAGCAGAAGATCACCGCGACCATGCTGGTGCCTTCGATGATCTACGCGCTGATGGATCATCCCGATTCGCACACCCGCGACCTGTCGTCGCTGGAGACGGTGTACTACGGCGCCTCGGCGATGAATCCGGTGCGGCTGGCCGAGGCGATCCGGCGCTTCGGTCCGATCTTCGCCCAGTACTACGGGCAGTCCGAGGCCCCGATGGTGATCTCCTACCTCGGCAAGAAGGACCACGACGAGAAGCGGCTCACCTCGTGTGGACGGCCTACGTTGTTCGCTCGCACCGCTCTGCTGGACGCCGACGGCAACGAGGTGCCCCAGGGCGAGGTCGGTGAGATCTGTGTATCCGGGCCGCTGCTGTCCGGCGGGTACTGGAACCTGCCGGAGGAGACGGCCAAGACATTCAAGGGCGGCTGGCTGCATACCGGTGACATGGCCCGCGAGGACGAGGACGGTTTCTGGTTCATCGTCGACCGGGTCAAGGACATGATCGTCACCGGTGGCTTCAATGTGTTCCCGCGCGAGGTCGAGGACGTCGTCGCCGAGCACCCCGCCGTCGCGCAGGTGTGCGTGATCGGCACGCCCGACGAGAAATGGGGCGAGGCCGTCACCGCGGTGATCGTGCTGCGGCCCGATCACCCCAGCGACGAGGAATCGGTGGCCAGGGTGACCGTCGAGATCCAGTCGGCAGTCAAGGACCGCAAAGGGTCGGTGCAGTCACCCAAGCAGGTGATCGTCGTCGAATCGGTGCCGGTGACCGCGCTGGGCAAGCCGGACAAGAAGGCCGTTAGGGCACAGTTCTGGAAAGGCGCCGCTCGGGCCATCGGCTGATGCCCGGACCACCGTCGATGTTGCCCACCTCGTAGCGACAAGTGGCCGACGGTGAGTTGTCGCTCGGAGGGCGGGCGGGGGCGCCCACCTGCATGATGTCCTCGCCACTGGCTCTCACCGCACAGAGATATCGGCTTCGTGCCGGTTGCACACCCACAAGCTGCGCCGACGGGGATGCGACGATGGTGCGATGACTCTGCGCGCTGTCCTGTTCGACTTCTCCGGGACCCTGTTTCGACTGGAGGAGGAGGACAGCTGGTTCGCCGGAATGGAGCTGATCAGCGACGACGGCCGCAGCGCCGTGGACGCGCACGCGCAAGCCGAGCTGATGGAACGCCTCACCCACCCGACCGGTCGCTCGGTGGCCATGACCGAGGAGGCCTATCAGGCCTGGCTCAACCGCGACCTCGGGCCAGCCCTGCACCGGGAGGCCTACCTGCACGTGTTGCGCGAGTCCGGACTGTCCGACAACCACGCCGAGTCGCTGTACGGGCGGGTGGTCGACCCGCACTCGTGGACGCCCTACCCCGACACCGTCGAGGTGCTGCGCTCACTGAGGACGCACGGTCTGGGCACCGCCGTCGTGTCCAATATCGCGTTCGACATCCGTCCGGCCTTTCGCGCCGTCGCGGCCGACGCCGACGAGTTCGTGCTGTCCTTCGAAGTCGGCGCGGTGAAACCCGATCCCAGGATCTTCGAGATCACACTGCAGCGCCTCGGTGTCGCGCCCGGCGAAGCGGTGATGGTCGGAGACAGTGAGGAGAATGACGGCGCCGCCCGCGATGTCGGCTGCGACTTCATCCTGGTCGGCCCGCTTCCGGTGGCCGAGCGCCCGACCGGGCTCATCGATGCACTGCGCGACCGCGGCATCACCGTGTAGGCGTACCTTTTGGGCATGGCGGCGATGCGGACCGGGTTGATGCCGAACAGTTCCCCGCCCCTGACGGTTCCGATTCGACCCGCCGCGGCGGTCGGGCGGCCCATAGTCGCCGCGGTAATCCTCACCGCCGGCTTGCTCTCCAATATTCCTGTCGCACAAGCCGCTTCATGCTCATCGAGCGGTCCGCCGGCCGACGTCAACGCCCGCCCATTCAACGGCGGAACGCTGTGGGTCAGCCGTACCGGCACGGTCGGTATCAGCACCGCAGACGGCACCGGCAGCGTCCAGGTGCCCAGCGCATCCCCCATCGGGTTGCAGGCCCTCGTGGTCGACGCCCGGGACGACGGCCGGCAGCAACTGATCGTCAGCAACGGGCGGGTCGCCCACCTCTACGTGCTGGCCGGCTGCCAGATCACCGCCGCCGTCGACCCGCAGGGCCAACCGTTCCTTTTCGATCTGGAGAACCTGCGCGGTAATGGCACCGGAATTGGGTGCAGCGATCTAGGCGACGGCAGGCATCTGGTAGGACTGCAAGCGTTGCCAGACGGTGCGGGCTACGCGGTACGCCGCACCGAGATCGACCTCGACGGCGCGACCGCCACGATCGGCCGCTCCGACACCGTCACCGGCACATCGCAGCAGGACCCGGCGGTCGCCTCGGCGCTGACGATCAGCTGCGGCGAGCAGACCATGACCCAGGATGGAGTTCAACAGCCTTGAGTGACAACCCCTTTGACCCCTCCCTTTGGAAGACCGTCGACGGCTTCGAGGACCTGACTGACATCACCTACCACCGGCACGTCTCCGACGGCACCGTGCGCGTGGCTTTCAACCGGCCCGAGGTCCGCAACGCATTTCGCCCGCACACCGTCGACGAGCTGTACCGCGCCCTGGACCACGCCCGGATGTGGCCCGACATCGGCGTGGTGCTGCTGACCGGGAACGGCCCATCGGCCAAGGACGGCGGCTGGGCGTTCTGCTCCGGCGGCGATCAGCGCATCCGCGGGCGCAGCGGCTACCAGTACGCCGCAGGAGAAACAGCGGAGACCGTCGATCCGGCCCGTGCCGGTCGGCTGCACATCCTCGAGGTGCAGCGACTCATCCGGTTCATGCCCAAGATCGTCATCTGCCTGGTCAACGGCTGGGCTGCCGGCGGCGGACACAGCCTGCACGTGGTCTGCGACCTGACGCTGGCCAGCCGCGAGCACGCCCGGTTCAAGCAGACCGATGCCGACGTGGGCAGCTTCGACGGTGGTTACGGCAGCGCCTACCTGGCCCGTCAGATCGGGCAGAAGTTCGCCCGGGAGATCTTCTTCCTGGGCCGCACTTACACCGCCGAGCAGATGCACCACATGGGTGCGGTCAACGAGGTGGTCGACCACGCCGCGCTGGAATCCGTTGGCGTGCAGTGGGCCAAGGAGATCAACGGCAAATCGCCTCAGGCCCAACGCATGTTGAAGTTCGCCTTCAACCTGCTCGACGACGGCCTGGTGGGCCAGCAGCTGTTCGCCGGGGAGGCAACCCGGCTGGCCTACATGACCGACGAGGCCGTCGAGGGCCGCGACGCGTTCCTGGAGAAGCGCGAACCCGACTGGAGCCCGTTCCCCCGCTACTTCTAGCGATTTCGGCGCGCTAACCGTCGCTCAGCGACGGTTAGCGCGCCGAAATCGCAAGTCCGAGGAGTCCAACCATGAATCCACTGCGCCGCAAACTGGCCGAAGTCATCGCGCTGACCGGGATGCGCCCGCCGCTGAGCCTGCCGACCGGCACCAATATCGATCTGCGCGGCAAGCGGGTCCTCGTCACCGGCGCCTCGTCGGGCATTGGTGCCGCCGGCGCCGAACAGTTCGCCGCCAACGGCTGCGAGGTGATCTTGGTAGCGCGGCGGGCCGACCTGCTCGACGAGGTCGTCGCTCGCATCGGCGCCGGCGGTGGGACCGCGACCGCGATCCCGTGCGACCTGTCCGACCTCGACGCCGTCGACGCCCTGGCCGACGAGGCCGGCGCGGTGGACATCTTGGTGAACAACGCCGGCCGTTCGATCCGTCGTCCGCTGGCCGAGTCGTTGGACCGCTGGCACGACGTCGAACGCACGATGACGCTGAACTACTACTCGCCGCTGCGGCTGATCCGGGGGCTCGCGCCGACCATGATCGAGCGCGGCGACGGCCACATCATCAACGTGGCCACCTGGGGTGTGCTCAGCGAATCCTCCCCCCTTTTCGGGGTGTATAACGCGTCGAAGGCGGCACTCAGCACCGTCAGCCGGGTCATCGACACCGAATGGTCGGCCTACGGCGTACATTCCACGACGCTGTATTACCCGCTGGTGGCGACCCCGATGATCGCGCCGACGAAGGCCTACGACGGCCTTCCCGCACTGACCGCCGAGGAGGCCGGGCAGTGGATGATCGAGGCCGCCCGGCACCGACCGGTGCGGATCGCCCCGCGCATCGCGGTCACCGCCCGCGCACTCGACGTCGTCGCACCGGGTGTGCTCAACCGCCTGATGAAGCGTCAGCGCGTACAGCCCAACTGAGGTAGACACGATTTCATGGAGATCCTGGCGAGCCGGACGCTGCTCCGGCCGGCGGACTATGCACGGGCGGTGTCGTTCTACCGAGATGAAATCGGCCTGGCCATCGCCCGCGAATACAGCGGCGGCACCGTGTTCCATGCCGGCCAGTCGCTGATCGAGCTGGCCGGCCATGGCGCACCCGCCGACTCCCACGGCCCCTTTCCCGGGGCACTGTGGCTGCAGGTTCGCGACCTCTACGCCACCCAGGACGAGCTACGTGGCCGCGGGGTGGAAATCGCGCGGGGCGCCCGCCAGGAGCCTTGGGGACTGCACGAGATGCATGTCATCGATCCGGACGGGGTGAGTCTGATCTTCGTTCAGATCCCCGAGGATCACCCGCTGCGCCGCGACGCGCGAGGCTGATCCGGGCTACTGCCGGAGCGGCCAGCCCACCGAGGCCAGCCGGGCCGCGACCTGGTTCATCTCGTCGGAAACGGGTTCCTTCTCGATGACCTGGTGGATGGCATCGTGAATCTGCTCGGCGGTCACCGGGGTGTCGAAGTCGCCGTCACGAAGGATGGTCTGAGCCGCCTGGACGACCTCGTCCTCGGTCAGCGACCGCTTCAGCAGGGCTAGCAGCGGGTAGTAATCCTTAGGCGGAACACCCTCTGGGTAACCCTTGCGCAACCAGTCGAGAACGCTTTCCAGAAATGTGGGCTGCTGCTGTTCGACAGTCATCGCAATCTCACTTCTTGAGCATCGGGAAGAGGTCGACACCGAAGTGGTGGATGATCGTCGACCGGGTGATCCAGGCGACGGCCGTCACGATCACCAGGGAGACGATGGCGAAGAGCACAATACCCAGCAGCTTCAGCGCCGGGTTGGGCTTGTGGATCGCATGGTCGGCCTCTTCGCCGCCGGCGCCGAAGGAGTAGGCCAGCATGCCGCTGGCGAACAGTGCCGGCAGGCCCGCACCCAGAACCAGGCCCACGACCAGCACCTTGAGAATGGACTCGAAGTACGTCATCGAAGTGTCTCTCTACTCGTCGCGGCGATCAGACCGAGGCTTTGGGCTCGGCGGGCTTGGCATCCTTGGTGGCAGCCCGCACGTCGGCAGGTACCACGGAGTTCGTCGAGGTGTCCCAATCGGCGTTGACGTTGCTGTGGTCCACCTTCTGCTGCTGGGCACGCCACCACATGTAGCCGGAGAGCGCCACCAGGATGAGGAAGATCAGGCCGTCGCCCATCAGCTGGGAGTTGGTGAGGTCCTTGACGACGTAGGACAGCCCATAGGCCAGGGCGCCGACGAGGGCCGCAGCGGGCAGGGTGACCAACCAGGCCACCGCCATCCGGCCGGCCACCGCCCAGCGCACCTCGGCGCCGGGCTTGCCGACACCGCTACCGAGGATCGAGCCGGTGGCGACGTGGGTGGTGGACAGCGCCATACCGGCGGCGCTCGAGCTGAGAATGATTGCGGCCGAGGATGCTTCGGCGGCCAGGCCCTGCGGCGACTCGATCTCGACCAGACCCTTGCCCAGCGTGCGGATGACCCGCCAGCCGCCGATGTAGGTGCCAAGACCGATGGCCAGCGCGCAGCTCAGGATGATCCAGAACGGCAGGCCGTCCTTCTTCACGTCACCGGTGAGGTGGCCGGTGGTGATGAGTGCCAGGGCGATAACACCCATGGTCTTCTGCGCGTCGTTGGTGCCATGCGACAACGCCACCAGGGAGGCGGTCGCGATCTGGCCCCAGCGGAAACCCTCTTCCCGCCGGCGTGCCAGCACCTTGCGGGTGATCCGGTACACCAGCCAGGTGCCGCAGGCCGCCACCACTCCGGCAACCACCGGTGCGGCGACCGCCGGGATCAGCACCTTCTGGGTGACACCGCTCCAGTTGACGCCCTTGCTGCCCAGCGCGGCCAGACCCGCGCCGATCAGACCACCGAACAGGGCGTGTGAGGAGCTGGACGGGATGCCGAACAGCCAGGTGAGCAGGTTCCACAGGATGCCGCCGATGAGGCCGGCGAAGATGATGGTCAGGCCCGTCGACGCGTCGATGCCGGGCAGCAGGTGTCCGGTTTTGGAGTCCTGCACCTTGAGCACCGAGGTCGTCACCGTGACCGCGACCTCTACGGACAGGAACGCGCCCACCAGGTTGAGCACACCGGCGAGCAGCACCGCCGTCTTCGGCTTGAGCGCGCCGGTGGCGATCGAGGTCGCCATGGCGTTCCCGGTGTCGTGGAAGCCGTTGGTGAAGTCGAAAGCCAGTGCTGTGGCGATCAGCAACACCAGGATGATCATCTCCGTGCTCATGGCTGAGATTCTGCTGGGTAAAGGGCCTCTTTGGGAAGTTGCCAAAGGTCCCCTAAGAGGTCCTCACCAGCCCATTTGCGAACGCTCCGCAGGTGTTCATCGCTTGTTAACCTGGAATCCCTCATTGGTTTGCCGGCCCCGGCGGATGGTGGGTACACCGAGACGGCGGGGTAGATGTGCGCCGATTAAGATTTCCGACATTCATCTGGGCGGGTTCAGGCCGCCCCGGCAAGGGAGATGCCGCGGTGACTAAGTTCCTCACCAAGATCGTGGCCTGGATCAAGGCCGGGTATCCCGACGGCGTTCCGCACCCGGACCAAGTTCCGCTGTTCGCGCTGCTGCGCCGAAGGCTGAGCGAGGAGGAAGTGATCACCGTCGCCCGGGCGCTGCTCGAACGCGGTGCCTTCGACCAAGTCGACATCGGCGTGCTGATCACCGAGATCACCGACGCCCTGCCCAGCCCCGACGACGTCGAACGGGTCCAGGCCACGCTCAGCGCCTGCGGCTGGCCCCTGGACGATCCGCGAGATAGCGAGGACGTCGAATAACCATCCTGCGAGCGCTCGCCATCCCGCCCGGACCGTCCGCGTTGTCACTGCTGGCCGCCCTCGCGGGTGCGCTCGACGGTCGCGACGCGCCGTTGGTACCCATCCCGGCCGGAGACTTGCGCGAAAGCGAGCTGCTGACCACGTCGTTGCGGGTGGGCGAGGAGATCGACGACGACGTCGCGCTGGTGGTGTCGACGTCGGGAACCACGGGCACACCCAAGGGCGCGATGCTGACCCCCGCTGCTCTGATCGCCAGCGCCGCGGCCACCCACGACCGGCTGGGCGGACCGGGCACCTGGCTGCTGGCCCTGCCGGCCCATCACATCGCCGGGATTCAGGTGCTGGTGCGCAGCCTGCAAGCCGGCACGGTACCCGTCGAGATGGATGTCTCGGCCGGTTTTGATGTCACCGAATTACCCACGGCCGTAGCGCAACTCGGCAACGGTCGGCGCTACGCGGCGCTGGTCGCCACCCAGCTCGCCAAGGCGCTGCTGGACCCCGAGGCGACCGCGGCGCTCGGCGAACTCGACGCGGTGTTGCTGGGTGGCGGACCGGCTCCGCGGCCCGTACTCGAGGGCGCGGCGACCGCCGGCATCGCGGTGGTGCGGACCTACGGCTCCAGCGAAACAGCGGGCGGTTGCGTGTACGACGGCGTGCCGCTGGACGGGGTGACGATCCGGCTCGACGACGGCGCCGAACCCGGCCAGGGCCGCATCGTCATCGGCGGGCCGACCCTGGCCAAGGGCTACCGCACTCCCCCAGACTCGGGCGATGACCCGTTCGGCGAACCCGGCTGGTTCCGGACCGACGACATCGGCGTCCTCGACGAGGAAGGCCGGCTGACGGTCCTTGGCCGCGTCGACGAGGCGATTAGCACCGGCGGACTGACGGTGATGCCCGCACCGGTGGAGACGGTGCTGTCACGGCACCCGGCGGTCGCCGACTGCGCCGTGTTCGGCCTGGATGACGACCGGCTCGGCCAGCGGGTGGTGGCCGCCCTCGTGCTCGCTCCCGGCGCACCCGAACCGACTGTCGCCGAAATACGCGACTACCTGGCACAATCGCTGGATTCCACCGCAGCTCCGCGTGAGCTGCACCTCGTTGACGAGCTTCCCCGGCGTGGAATCGGCAAACTGGACCGTAGGGCGTTACGACAGCGCTTCAAAAGCGGCGGCGACCTACCCGGTGGGTACGGCTGGTGACTGTACACAGACCAACACACAAAGGGACTGACTAATATGGCCGAGCTGAAGTACGTCGATCTACACGGTGATCAGGTGGCCTACCTCGATGAAGGCCAGGGCGAAGAGGCGATCCTGCTGCTGCACGGCATGGCCGGCAGTTCGCAGACCTGGCGATCGGTGATCGGACCGCTGTCACGCAAGTACCGGGTGATCGCCCCGGACCTGCTCGGTCACGGCAACTCCGCCAAACCGCGCAGCGACTACTCGTTGGGGGCGTTCGCGGTCTACCTGCGCGACTTCCTCGACGAGCTCGGGGTTGCCCAGGCCACCATCGTCGGGCATTCGCTGGGCGGCGGGGTGGCCATGCAGTTCGTTTACCAGCATCCCGACTACTGCCGGCGGCTGATCCTGATGAGCAGCGGCGGGCTGGGACCCGATGTCGGCTGGACACTGCGGCTGCTGTCGGCCCCGGGTGCCGAACTGATCCTGCCCATCATCGCCCCGCGACCGGTGCTGACAGCCGGGGACAAGTTGCGGTCCTGGTTCCGCAAGGCCGGTATCGAGTCGCCCCGCGGCGCCGAGATCTGGAATGCCTACAGCTCGTTCTCCGACGCCCCCACCCGGCAGGCGTTCCTGCGCACCCTGCGGTCGGTGGTCGACTACCGCGGACAGGCCGTCAGTGCACTCAACCGGCTCAACGTGAAGGCCGACATGCCGTCCATGACGATCTGGGGCGACCAGGACAACATCATCCCCGTCGAGCACGCCCACGCCGCCCATCAGGTCAGGCCAGCCACCCGGCTGGAGGTACTGCCGGGCGTCGGGCACTTCCCGCAGGTCGAACGGCCCACCGAAGTCGTCGACCTGATCGACGACTTCATCACCAACACCGCCGGCGCGGACATCGAACAGCCCGCCACCCCGGTGTGACCGAGAGATCCGATCGGTTTGCCGGCGCCGCGGTCGCCACACTGGCGACCGTCGCGCCCGGCGGCCATCCGCACCTGGTGCCGATCGTGTTCGCGGTGGCCGACGCAGTGATCTATACCGCGGTCGACGGCAAGCCGAAGTCGACCCAGCGACTGCGGCGGCTGGCCAACATCGAGGCTAACCCGCAGGTGAGCGTCCTGGTCGATCACTACGCCGACGACTGGTCGCAGCTGTGGTGGGTACGCGCCGACGGGACCGCGAGCATTCATCAGCACGGGGCCGAATACGACCGCGCGCACGCCCTATTGAGGGCGAAATACCCTCAGTATCAGACTGTTTCGCTTGACGGTCCGGTGATCGCGGTGGCCGTGCAGAAGTGGTCGTCCTGGCCGGGGTAAGCCGGCCGTAGGCTGGTTACTCGTGAACATCGGTCGCAAGGAAGCGGTCGCGGTGAGCCTGGCCGCACTGCTGGTGGTCGCGGCATTCGCGGTGCCGCATCTACACCTGGGTATCGTCACGCCGCTGATCAACAGCACACCAGAGCAGATCAAGAGCTTCGCGGATGCCGCACCGATCTTCGGCTGGTGGAATGCCCATATCGGTTGGGGCACCGTACCCGCAATCCTGATCGGCGCGGCAGCGGTGGTCTGGGGCGCCTCGATCGCGCAGCGGTTGTCCTGGCGGTGGTTGACGGTGACGGTGTGGGCGACGTCGTTCTGCTGGGCGTTCGCCCTGGCGATGATCGACGGATGGCAGCGCGGCTTTGCCGGCAGGCTCACCGCCCGCCACGAATACCTGCGCCAGGTGCCCACGATCACCGACATTCCCGAGGCCGTCCGCACCTTTGCCAGCCGAATCCTTGATTTCCAACCGAATTCGTGGATCACTCACGTATCCGGACATCCGCCGGGCGCGCTGCTGACGTTCGTGTGGCTGGACCGCATCGGGCTGGGCGGCGGTGCGTGGGCGGGTCTGTGGTGCGTGCTGGTCGGATCCTCGGCCGCGGCGGCGGTGCTGGTGGCGGTACGCGCTATGAATGGCGAGGAAACAGCCCGGCTGGTGGCGCCCTTCGTCGCGGTGGCGCCGACGGCGATCTGGATCGCGGTGTCAGCCGACGGCTACTTCGCCGGGGTGGCGGCCTGGGGTATCGCACTGCTGGCGTTGGCGGTTCGACGGACCGTGCGCTGGCCGGCGGTGGCCGGGGTGGCTGCCGGACTGGTCCTGGGGTGGGCGATCTTCCTCAACTACGGCCTGGCATTGATGGCTCTGCCCGCGGTGGCGGTGCTGCTCTGTGCGGCCTCGCCGAAGGACGCTGTTCGGGCCCTCATTGCGGCTGTGCTGGGCGCGCTGGCGGTGGTGGCGGTGTTCGCCGCCGCCGGGTTCTGGTGGTTCGACGGCTACACCCTTGTCCAGCAGCGCTATTGGCAGGGTATCGCGCTGAATCGGCCGTTCCAGTACTGGGGCTGGGCGAACTTCGCGTCGGTGGTGTGCGCCATCGGGTTGGGCAGCGTCGCCGGTATCGGCCGGGCCTTCGACATCGCGGCGATCAAGCGGCGCTCCGGTCTGCACCTGCTGGTGCTGGCAGCGCTGACGGCGATCATCTTCGCCGATCTGTCGATGCTGTCCAAGGCCGAGACCGAACGGATCTGGCTACCGTTCGAGGTCTGGCTGACCGCCGCCGGCGCCCTGCTGCCCGCCAGTGCCCGCCGATGGTGGTTGAGCCTCAACGTCATCGGCGCCTTGCTGCTCAACCACGTCATTCTGACCAACTGGTAGTACCCGATCCCCGATCAGGTACAGCAGCGCGGCGCCCCACACGACGGCCAGCGCGATCCAGAAGCCGGTTTGGTAGTCGCGATCGAGCACGCTGAGGTTGTCCAGGTGCAGTCCTGGCTTGTCGTATACCGGAATTGCGAGCAGCACCAGCACTACCGTGGTCAGCCCGGCCACCAACACCGGCGTCCACCATCGGTGCGGCAGGAGACGCCGTCCGACGAACCCGAGCGCCACACAGAGCGGCGCGAACACCGCATCATGCAGCAGGACGCCGATCAGCGCCCAGGTCACGATGCGGATGATGACCTCGGTCGAGTTGTCCATCACCAACATCACACCATAGGCACCGGCGGCAACCCCGAGAACCACCAACATCACTCGCACCGCAGTCACTGGACCAGCTCAATTCGGGACAGCCACTTCGTCTGCAGCACGCCGGGTCTGGTCGGTGCGATCAGCCGGCACGGGTAGCCGTGGTCGATATCGAGGGCTTCGCCGTTGAGCTTCAGCGCGATCAGCGTCTGCGAGTCGCGGGCGTGGCGCGCCGGAAGCACCGTGCGCGAGTAGGGCCCCGGCGGCTCCAACGAGATCATCCGCACGTCGGAATCCGGCGTCCCACCGACCGCCCTGATCAGATCGGCCAGCACCACACCGGTCCACTCGGCGGTGACGCTCCAACCTTCCACGCAGGCGATCGGCAGCCGGTGGGTGGTCTGCGGCATCGCGGCCAGTTCGGCCACGCTGAATGCCTTGCTGGTATCGCCGTTGACCACCGTCAACCGGTAGTCGGCCGAGCGTGCACTGCGCAGCACACCCGCGGCGAACGCCGACCGGTTCACCGGAACACCTTGGGGCCCTTTGCCTGACCGGGGCGCCAGCAGGGAGACGCCGCGTAACCACGCGACGCTCTGCCCGGCGGTCAGAATCGTCGCGACGCCGACCGCCAGCCAGGTGCCGCCCAGCACCGCCCGCCGGCTCGGGCCCCTGGGCAGCTCACCGGCCGGAATCTGCTCCAACGGCTCGCCCAGTGCCCGGCGGATCACCGGCAATTTCACGCCGACGTGCACCATCACCGCACCGATCGCGACGTAGGCCATCGCATAGTGGCTGGTGGTGAAGAAGAACTTGAACGCATACCACTGGGCGATGTTCATGATCCCGGTGGACAGCTGAAAGATCATGGAGCCCACCAGAACCAGGATCGAACCGCGCTCCAGCTGACGCGTCAACCCACCGATCACGGGCCGCTCGAACAGCTTCGGGTACACCGACCACAGCTTGACCAGCAACAGCGGGATCGCGGCGATACCCGAGATCACGTGCAGGCCCTGGGTGAACTGGTACAACCACACCGGCCGGGTGGGCCAGAAGAACCACGGCTGCGGGTGCTGGATGAAATGGCTGACCAGCCCGGTGCCGAAGCAGATGGCCACGGCGATACCGAGTGCGAGCCCGACCCGGGCCGTCACCGCGGTGCCACGCAAGGGGGCCTTGGCCGACGTCCCCACCGGCGGCGTCATGTCAGCGCAAGGGTGGCCACTACCCGCCGGCCGATCGGGTGAATTCCAACCAGTGCCAGGCCGACTTCCTCGGCCAGCGCGGCCGCGCAGTCGATTCCCACCGAGGCCCACTGGAACCACGGCCCGATGCTGCGGGTGGACTCCAAGCGCACCCAACTGGTGCGCACCCCGGCGGTGCCGGGATCGAACTCGGCCACGCACCGCCCGCCAGCCTGCAGCAATTCAGCGGCCCGGCGCAGCACCCGGTGCGGATCGCCGGCCAGCCCGACGTTGCCATCGGCGAGCAGCACCGTCTGCCAGCGTCCGGTGCCGGGCAGCGGACCGAAGACATCGCGGACCAACGCGGGCGCGCCGCTCCGGCGGGCCAGCCGCACCGCTGTGGCCGACTGGTCCACGCCGAGGGCGGGCACACCGCGCTGCACCAGATGGGCGACCAATCGCCCCGGCCCACAACCCAAGTCGATGGTCGGTCCGTGGCACAGATCCACGATCGCCGAGTCGAAGGCGTTGTCGGCACCGTGCCCACCCAGCCAGCTGTGCACGGGCAGCCGGTGCAGGCGCCCGTCATCGTGGCGTAGCCAGCAGTGCTCACCGGTCAGCGCGCGGTCGTAGAGCTGACCCAGCATCTCAGACTCCCCGCGTGACGTGGGCGAACCGGCTCGAGGTGCGGCAGGCCGCACCAACCAGAGGGATATCGTCGATGGTGTCGACGTCATGCAGTTCTTCGACGAGCTTCACACTGACGCCCGTGTGCCGCAAGGCGGCAAGCGTTACAGCGCCGGTGTCGGGTTGGGACATCGGCACGTCCCGCAGACATTCGGCGGTGGCGGCGTGGGCCAGTCCGAGGATCCACCAGCCGCCGTCGCGGGCCATGCCGAGCAGACACGGCACGGTCAGGAGGTGGCGCGCACAGTCGGTGAGCAGTTCGATGCTGACCTGCGGGGTGTCCATCCCGATCTGCAGCACAGGCTGTCCGCTGTCCGCGGCGGCGTCGGCGTGTGCGTTGGACAGGCGGTCGGCGAAGTCGTCCCCGCGCTGCTCGATCACCGTGAAGGCCGCGAGCCGGTCGCGGATCTCCCCGGCGCGGCAGGCCAGGTCGAGGTCACCGGTCATCGCGACGACCCGGCGGGTCACCGGCGTGGCGGCCACCGCATCGAGGGTGTCCAGCAGGGCGGCGGCAGCAATGTCGGCGGCGGCCTGCTCCCCCACCGTCGCCGCCAACCGCGTCTTGGCCAACCCGGGTACCGGGGCCTTGGCGACCACCAGCACGGTGACCGGTATCGGTCCCGGCTCGGTGCTCACGAAATGGCCTTCCAGAAGTCGAAAGCGGCGGTGGCACTTCCTCGCACCGACCCGCTGACCTTCGATACGCCGCCGGTACGCGGCCCGTATTCGACATCGACTTCCACTACCCGCCATCCGGCGGCCGCGGCACGGACCAGCAATTCGAGCGGATACCCCGATCGGCGATCGGCCACTCCCAGCCCCAGCAGCGCGTCGCGATTGACCACCCGCATCGGGGCAATGTCATGCACGGGCAGGTTATGCCGGGTCCGCAGCCGCCAACACACCGCCGCGGTACCCCAGCGCGCATGCCATGGCCAGTTCAGACCCCGGACCGGCCGGCGGCGGCCGGTCACCAGGTCGGCACCGCGATTCAGCTCGGCGACCAGCCGCGGCAGATCGGCCGGATCCAGGGATCCGTCGCCGTCGAGCACGGCGACGATGGGCGTGCGGGCGGCCACCATTCCGGCGTGTACGGCCGATCCGTAACCGGGCCGGCTCTCGGTGACCACCTCGGCGCCGTGCCGCCTGGCCACCCCGGCGGTGTCGTCGGTGCTGTTGTTGTCAACGACCAGAACGCGATAACCAGCCGGTATGGCGGCGAGTACGGCGGGCAGCGCGTCCGCTTCGTTCAGGCAGGGCAGCACCACCGTGACCGGACACTCTGGCATAGCACCCAACCTAGGTGAGCTGTGCCGGGCGTGCACTGCAGGGAATGACGAAATGGTGACATCGATGCTGGTAGACGCCGGTGTTGGTTACCCTCTTCAGGTATGACGGCCAGGGTTCTGATCGCCGACGACGACACCGTCGTGCGGGACGTGGTGCGTCGGTACCTCGAACGCGACGGCCTGGAAGTGCTGATGGCCGGAGACGGTAGCGAAGCGCTGCGGGTGCTGGGCACCCAGCGCATCGACGTGGCGGTCCTCGACGTGATGATGCCCGGGCCCAACGGCCTGTCCCTGTGCCGCACACTGCGCCAGGGCGGGGACTACAGCGTGCCGGTGATCCTGCTGACCGCCCTCGGCGAGGAGGACGACCGCATCGCGGGCCTGGAGGCCGGTGCCGACGACTACCTGACCAAACCGTTCAGCCCGCGTGAGCTGGCCCTGCGAGTGCGCTCGGTGTTGCGCCGCGCGCCGACACCGGCGGGGGCGGCGCTGCCGATGGAGATCACCGTAGGCAACCTGACGGTGTCGACGGCGGCGCGGGCGGTCTCGGTGGACGGCAGGCCGGTCGGGCTGACGAATCGCGAGTTCGATCTGCTGCTGTTCTTCCTGACCCACACCGATACCGTGTTCTCCCGCGAGGAGCTGCTGCAAAAGGTGTGGCGCTGGGATTTCGGCGATCTGTCGACGGTGACGGTGCACGTCAAGCGCTTGCGGTCCAAGCTCGGCGAGCATCACCGCGTGCAAACGGTCTGGGGCCGTGGGTACCTGTGGCGCGGTGAAGCCGGCGGCGGTGACCGTGCCACCGCGTGATCTCGCGGATATCGCACTACTGGCGCTGGCCTGCTCGCTGCCCGTCGTCCTCGTCGGAGCCCTGGTGATCCGGCTGGCGCGGGCGTGGTCGATGACCGTCACCATGGTGGCGCTGGTGCTGATTCCGACGCTGGCGACACTGACGGGCGTGCTGGGCGCCAGCGGATTCATGATCACCGGCACGTTCGCCCCGATCGTGGTGGTGCTGACCATCGTCGCGATCGTCACGCTGCCCGCCGCGGTCATGCTGGCCCGGTATCAGGCCCGAAGAACGGTGTGGGAGCAAGAGATTCGTGACACCGAACAGATGGCCGAGCAGTCCCGCCGTCAACTGGTGGCATTCGTCAGCCACGACCTGCGAACTCCGCTGGCCGGGATCAGGGCCCTGGCGGAGGCCATCGCCGACGGGGTCGTGAGCGACGACGAAGTGCGGGTGCAGGCCAAGAACATCGAGCACGAGTCGGTCCGGCTCTCCGAGATGGTCGACGACCTGTTCGAGATGTCGAAGATCAACGCCGGAGCTGTCTACGCACCCTACGAGAACGTGGCCCTCGACGAGGTGGTCGATGACGTGATGTCGGCCCACCGGATCGCGGCGGAGCGGGCCGGGGTGCGTCTGGAGGCATCGGTGCCCGCTCAACCGGTTCGGGTGATCGGCAGCGACCGCGCGCTGGTGCGGGTGCTGTCGAACCTGGTGGCCAACGCTATTGCCCACACACCGTCGGGCGGGACGGTGAGACTGGCGCTGGGATCCGATTCCGCGGGAGCGTGGGCACGGGTTGACGACACCGGAGTCGGCATCAACGAGGACGATCTCCCCAGGGTGTTCGACGTCGCCTACCGCGGGTCCAACGACCGTGTCCCGCGCGGGGATTCGTCGCTACCCAGCGGATCGGGCCTGGGCCTGGCGATCGCCGCCGGACTGGTGCAAGCTCACCGCGGTTCACTGTCCGCGCGCAACACCGCGCACGGCGCGCGGTTCGAGGTCCGACTGCCGCTCGCCGATTGACTAGCGCAGGACCGGATCGACGTCAGGCTCCCCGAAGCGTTCGACATCCTCGAGCGTCGGACTGGATTCCCAGTCGCCGGGTGTCATGCATAGCAGCGCTCCGCAGGCGTTGGCGCGATGAAGGCGCCCGGCGACGTCGAGTCCGTGGAGCAGGCCGCTGAGGTAGCCGGCCACGAAAGCATCTCCCGCACCGACGGTATCGACCACCTCGACACAGAAGCCAGGCCCCTCGACGACGCCGTCGGCCAGGTAGGCCGCCGCGCCGTCGGCGCCCTTCTTGAGCACCACGTCGCTGCATCCCCCACGGACCAGCAGCTGAGCGGCGCCCACCGGATCGCTGTCGGGATAGAGCAACTGCAGTTCGTCGGGTCCGCCGAAAACAATGTCGGCCCGCTCGGCAACCTTGCGCAGCAGCGGGCCGGCAATATCCGGTGTCGCCAGAGCCGCGCGGTAGTTGACGTCGAAGCTCACCCTCACACCGGCGGTCTTCGCGCGATCGATGACGGCGAGCACGCAGTCCCTGGCAACGTCGGACACCATCGCGGTGATGCCAGATACATGTACCAGATCGACGTCCTCGACCCAGCCTGGCGGGACGTCGCCGGCCCGCAAACGCGAGCCAGCGGACCCGTTGCGGTAATAGAACACTGCCGTCGAACCTACCGTCGGGCGCTCTTTGAGCATCAGTCCGGTAGCGGCCTCGGAGTCGATCACTCCATGGACGTCGACACCTTCTGCTCGGATCTCGCGGGTGACTCGTTCCCCCAACGGGTCATCACCGACGCGGCCCAGCCACTTCGATGCAATCCCCAACCGGCGCAGTCCGATCGCCACATTGCTCTCGGCTCCCCCAATCCCGATGATCGCGTCCGATACGTGTCGAAGCGAGCCGATCTCACGAGTGCGCAACAACGCCATCGTCTCACCGAGTGTTGCCACCCGCGGGGTCATGCGGCGAACTCCGCGCAGGCGGCGACGAAGGTTGCGGCCCGCTCACGCAGTGCTGCCAGGTCCCCGCCGCGGACGGCATCGCCGAGCAGTGGCCCGCCGACGCTCACTGCCGTGGCACCGGCAGCCAACCACGCCAGGGCATTTCGTAAGTCGACCCCACCCGAGGGCACGACGGCGATGTCAGGGAAGGGCCCGCGAAGGTCCCTGACGTAATCCGGTCCAACCTGGTTGGCGGGGAAGACCTTCACCGCGGTCGCCCCCGCCTGCCAGGCGGCGAACAGTTCGGTCGGGGTCAAGCCGCCGGGAATGATCGGCACCCCGGCGACATTCGCGGCACTCACCAGCGCGACGTCGGTGATCGGGGTCACCAGGTAGTGCGCCCCGGCGTCGATCGCGGCTGCCAGGTGCCGGGAGTCGGTCACCGTTCCGACGCCGATATCGGCGACGTCACCGAAGCGGTCCAACAGCTTCGGCAGACGTTCGATCGTGCCCGGGGTGGTCAGTGTCAGCTCGATGCTGCGAATCCCGGCTTCGAGGAGCACGGCGACGACCCGGTCATAGTCGGCAGCGTCGGCCGCACGCACGACCACGATCAGCCTGGCTTGAGCGGTACGATCGGGCACCGCGGGACGAGACAGAATCCCGGCCGATGGCTGCAATTCGGTGTCACCAGTCATGGACAGTGCCGTCCTGCAATCGGTTCACCGGCAGGTATGCAGCTGTGTAGCCGAAGCTCGCTGCCGCGTCCTTGTCGAGTTCCACACCCAGCCCCGGTGTTTGGCCGGGATGCAGGAATCCACGATCGAAAGAGAACGACGTGCGGAACACCTCCAGCGTCGCGTCGTTGTGCGGCATGTACTCCTGGATGCCGAAGTTGTGGATCGCCAGGTCGAGGTGCAGCGCTGCTGCCATTCCCACCGGAGACACATCGGTGGGCCCGTGCATGCCGGATCTGATGCCGTACACGTCGGCGAAATCCAGCAGCTTCTTCATGGCGGTCACACCACCGGTGTGAGTGACTGCCGACCGCACGTAGTCGATCAGCCGCTCGGTGATCAGGAGCTGATAGTCGTACACCGAATTGAACACCTCGCCGATCGCCAGTGGAGTGGTCGAGTGCTGGCGCACCAGCCGCAGTGCGGCCTGATCCTCGGCCGGCGTGCAGTCCTCCAGCCAGAACAGGTCATACGGTTCGATGTCCTTGGCGAACCTGGCGGCTTCGATCGGAGTCATCCGGTGATGTCCGTCGTGCAGGATCCGGATCTCGGGGCCGAAATCCTCTCGGATCTTGGCGAACACGCCCGGCATGTGGGTCAGATACGACCGGGTGTCCCACACCTCCTCGATCGGCGCGGTAGCGGCGCCGCCGTCCGCGCCCCGGTGGGCCGGTTCGTAGTCGTAACGCGCACCCGGCTTGTTGGTGGCGACCCCGTAGATCTGACCCAGGCCGGGGACGCCGGTCTGCACCCGCACCGCGGTATATCCGGCGTCGATGTAGCCGGAAATGGCGTCCTTGAGTGCGGCGTAGTCGGGCCCGGAAGCATGCCCGTAAACCCGGATCCGATCGCGGCTCGCACCGCCGAGCAGCTGGTACAGCGGGACTCCGGCCTTCTTTGCCTTGATATCCCACAGCGCCATGTCCACCGCGGCGATCGCCGCCATGGTGACCAGCCCGCGCCGCCAGTACGCACCCCGGTAGAGGTACTGCCAGGTGTCCTCGATACGGTCCTCGTCGCGGCCGATCAGTGTGGAGGCCAGGTGCTCCGACAGGTAGGCGGCCACGGCCAGTTCGCGACCGTTGAGGGTAGCGTCACCCAGCCCGACCACCCCGTCGGTCGTGACGATCTCCAGGGTGACGAAGTTGCGGCCGGGGCTGGTGATATTGACGTCGATCTTCGCGATGCTCATCGTTGACTTTCCTTGATGGGACGGGGTTCTGGTGGCGTCACATCGCCGGACGCGGGTCGGTGAGATCGCGTCCGGTCCAGTCGCGCGCCCACACAGCGACGACAAGGGCAGATACCGTGTAGACGACCAGCATCACCATGATCGGGATGGGGCTGCCGGTTGCCGCGGCGACCCAGGCCGCTGCGACGACCGGACCGATGCCCGTGGCGATCACCGCGGCGATCTCGCGCACGACAGCTGTCATTGTGTAGCGGTCGCGGGCCCCGAAGATCTCCGGGATGGAAACATTCTCCAGCGAGGCCGGACTGAGTACCGCGACATTGTGCAACACGACATAGCCGACGAAGACCCACACAAGGTTCCGGGAATCGATGGCCAACATGGTCGGTACGATGACCACCAGCGCGGCCGACATGACCACGATGTACATCCGGCGCCGGCCGAACCGGTCGCCCAGCCAGCCGATGGCCGGAATGGTGACGAATCCGACCAGTGACGACACGATGACGGCATTGGCGCTCACGCTCTTCTGCAGCGCGAGTGTGAGGGTCATGAACGAGATCAGGTAGGTCTGAATGAGGCCGGAGTTCCCGGCCTGGCCGAACCGCAGGAAGAACGAGACCAGGGTGGCCTTGACCGGCTTGTGTCGCAGTGCTTCCAAGGTCCGGTCGTCACCTGCCTGCTCCGCCTGCTCGATGACCTGTTCGCGGGTCATCGCTTGTCCGTCGATGACGTCGTCGCGTTCCTCAAATACCGGACTTTCCTTGAGGTTCAGCCTGATCCATACCGCGAACACCATGACCACGGCGCTGGCGATGAACGGGATGCGCCAACCCCAGGCTATGACGTCGCTCTCTACCATCACGGCGAGCAGGACGGCCCAGATCGCCGACGCAAACAGCGTGCCGCAGTTGGTCCCCAGGCCCACGAGCGAGGCGACGAATCCGCGGCGGCGCGCTGGTGCGTACTCGGCGAGCATGACTCCCGCACCGCTGATTTCAGCACCGGCGCCGAATCCTTGCAGGAGTCGCAGACTGACCAACAGCATCGGCGCGAGCATGCCGACCTGATGGTAGGTGGGCAGCACGCCGATGAGCGTGGTAGCCCCGCCCATCAGGGCGATGGTGTAGAAGAGCACCTTTCGTCGGCCGATGCGGTCGCCGAGCCGTCCGAAGAACACAGCCCCCAGCGGTCGGGCCACGTATCCGACGCCGTACGTGGCCATCGACAACACGACCGCCATCCCTGCCTGTTGGCCGGAGAAGAACAGCTGACTGAACACCAGCGCTGCCGCCAGCGAGTACAACTGGAAGTCCATGAATTCCAGTGCGGTACCGAGCCATCCGGATACGGCGGCACGCACCAAGTCAGCCATGCTGCGTTCGGCCGTCGGGGGTCGGGGTGGGGCCTGCGGTTCCGGGCTATGGGCTGTGGTCATCGTTGATCCTCGTATCCAGGTGGATGATTCAGAATTGGAGCAGCACTTTGGCAGAGGCCGAGGCGTCGCGGGCCAGGGTGAAGGCATCGACGGCGGCAGCCGCCGGGACGATGTGCGAGATGACAGCGCTCAGGCGATCGGAGGTTGCGAGCATCGCGATCGCGTCGTCGATCTCAGTGCTGAATCGGAACGCGCCCAGCAGACGCAATTCCTTGCTGAGCATGGGTGCCAGGTTTACTGCGATCTCGGTATCCGGGAGGGTCCCGACCTGCACGACCGTCCCGGCCCGGCGCGCGGCGCGCACCGCCTGGGTGAGCGACACCGCGACACCGGAGCATTCGAAGACGACGTCGTAGGCCTCGTCGGCGACGGAATCACGGCCTACCAGAAGGACTTCCGTCGCGCCGAGCGCAGCAGCGCGGGCCAGCGGCTCCGGACGCAGATCGCTGACCCCGATCTCGGTCGCCCCGCGGTGCAGCGCCGCTGCGACGACGAGCAGACCAATGGGTCCGGCGCCGATAACCAGCACACGCCGGCCCTCGACATTGCCGGCCAAGCCGACCGCGTGCAGTGCCACCGCGAGCGGTTCGGCCAGAGCCGCGCGTTGCAGCGGGAGCCCGGCCGGGAGTTCGCGAACCATGTGGCCCTCGACGATCAGCAGCTCCGCGGCGCCGCCCTGGCGATGCGGAAAAGTGGCAGCGCTGCCGAGGTAGTCACCCCCGGGGCACAGATGCGGCCGATCAGACAGCCCTGGGACGGCCATTCCGAAGCGGGCCGGGTGCACGGTGACCGGGGTGCCCGCCGGATAGCGGCCGGACGGGTCGAGATCGACCACCGCCGACAGCTCATGTCCGGGGGTGAAGGGTTCGCGCACGACATTCTCGCCGTTGGCGCCGTGGAAGTAGTAGTGCAGGTCAGAACCGCAGATTCCGACGTAGCTGACACGAAGTCGGATCTCACCGGCGGCCGGCAGCGGGTCATCGCGCTCCTCCCAGCGGATGTCCTCCTTGCCATGGATCGCAAGCACTTTCATGACACTGTCCTCTCGGCGCTGGAGGCGTCGGTGGTGGCCTGGTGGGCGGCCGCCCGCACCCCGCGGCGGGCGATCGTCACCACCAGATCGGCGACGCGGTCGGTGAACGCGCTGTGGGCGGTGAGCGCATCGGGAAGGAATCCATTGTCGAGGACCGCTATCGCGTGGTCACGTGCTCCGACCGCGCCTCGGGTCACCTCGGCAAGCCGCTGCCGCGCGGGTTCGCGGATGTCGGCGGCCAGCGGGCCCGGTTCGAAACCCGGCGGTGGCGCGGTCGTGCATATCCACCCGGCCACCGTCAGCGCGAGAAGGTGTGGCACCCGTCCGGCCCGCAGCGCGATCTGGGCCGGCTCCGGGATCCGTTGCAGGAGTTTGACCGAACCGTCGGCGCCCACCTGGGTCGTGCGGTGGCGCAGTGCGGCGTTGGCCCAGCGGTACGACAAGGACGCGAGGTAGGCGTCGACGTCGAAACCGCTGGGCAGCTTCACGGTGGGTAGGTATTCCTGGGCGATACAGGTGTTTACGGCTTGCTTGACGAAGTCCTGTGCCCAAGCGTCGGCGATGGTGGCCTGTCCGTCGAGGACACCTAGATAGGCGATCAGCGAATGCGACCCGTTCAGCAGCCGAAGCTTGACCAGTTCGTACGCCTCCACCTCATCGCTGAAGACAGCCCCGGCCCGTTCCCAGGCCGGACGTCCGCCGGCGAAATCGTCTTCCAGCACCCACATGCTGAAATCCTCGGCGGGTACCGGGCAGCGATCATCGAGGCCGAGCAGCCCGGCGACGTCGGCCCGGGTCTGATCGGTGGTGGCCGGGACGATGCGATCCACCATCGAGTTCGGGAAACTGACCTGGTTGTCGACGAAGCTCAGCACATCGCCGGACGCCCGGCTCGCGTGCAGGAACTCGGTGAGCACCGCTCGGGTCGCCTGGCCGTTGGATTGCAGGTTGTCACACGAGAGGACGGTGATCGGCGCTCCACTGCCGGCTCGGACAGCAAGCCCCCGGGCGATGAGGCCGATCGTGCTGCGTGGGTTCGCCGGGTTGGCGAGGTCGGCGCGGACGTCGTCGAGCCCGACGTCGAGAGTGCCGGTGCGGGCCGAGCGGCAGTAGCCCACCTCGCTGACGGTCAACGTCAAGATCCGGAGCGCAGGATCTGCAGCAGCGGCCACGAATGCCGCTGGATCATCGGCGAGGACGCCGAGTCCGCGGTGTACGTCAACGACGCCGGCGCGGCGATCACGCCCGGACAGCTCCAGCACGCAATACCGTCCGTCCTGTGCCCGCATGGCCGAGACCACATCGCGCGAGCGGTTGGCGAATCCGTGGATACCCCAGTCGCCGGGTTCGGCAGCCAGGGCCAGCGCAGTGTGCACCGCCGCATGAGCGCGATGGAAGTTCCCCAAGCCCAGGTGGAGGATTCCCGCCGCATTCCCCGCAGCGGCTCCGATCAGCGCGCCGGGCGGAGTGTTCAGCTGGGACAGTCGTCGCATCAGTGCTCTCCTGTGACAGGTCCTCGGTAGTGTTCCGTATTATGAACCGGGTGTATCGCCTTGCGGACCACACTGTCATCCGGGCGGCGAGTGTGTCAAGGCTCACTGCCGCGGATATGCGAAGCTCTGGGTTACACCGGCGTCGACGGGAGAGGCGGTGACCGTGGATCGCAAGAACGGGCCCCCGGTCGGCAGCGTCGACAAGGCGCTAGCCCTCATCGAGTTACTGGCCGAGGCCGGACCCGACGGGATGGCGTTGCGCGATGTGGTCGAGGTCAGCGGCCTGAACAAGGCGTCGGCGCACCGGACGCTGCAGGCATTGCAACATCGGGGTTTCGCCGAGCAGGACGCCAATCAGCGCTACCGATTGGGATCACGCCCGGCGTTGCTTGTCGAGCAGTTCCTCCGCGATGAGAACCTGCCCACTCTGTTTCGCCCGGCGCTGATGGCCATCTGCCGGGAGGCCAGGGAGCTGGTGCACCTGGGCATCCTGGAAGGGCCCAGTGTGCTGTATCTCGACAAGGTCGAGCCAGACCGAACCATCCGGGTGTGGTCACGCGTAGGCCGGCAGGTCAGCGTTCTCACGACCGCGCTGGGCAGGGCCATGATTGCCGCCGAGGGAGCGAACGAACCGCTGCTGGCGGCATACACCGCCAACGCCGACACCGATACCGCGCGCCGATTCGAGCGGGCGGTTGCCGAGGCACGAGTACACGGGTACGCGACCGAGCGCGAGGAGAACGAGGCCGGAATATGTTGTGTGGGTGTCGCATTGCGGCGCTCGACCGGCAAACCTGTGGCTGTGAGCGTCACCGGGCCGAGTAACAGGATGAACGCACGCCGACTCGACGAGCTCGGCCACCGCCTGCGCGAAGTCCTCGCCCAATCCGCCCCCGCTGGTTTCTCGCTGGCTCCCATCGCCTGAGCCATCAGCACCATCCGCCTGCCGCCGATGATGCAAGCAGGGCTCGTTGAAACCCGTTGGAAATGCCCAGACATCGAAGCCGGTGGAAGAGACTCCGTTGTGCATAGCCCAGCGTGAGCGTGCCGCCCTGACACCGACCCTGCGCATCGCCGGAATCGATGCTCCCACCTTGTGTGACGGCTGGAAGACACGAGATCTGGCTGCCGGCTTGAAGATTCGCGAGTACCGGGCGGAGGCCGTCGCCGACGGGGTGGTCAGCGACGTGCTGTCGGCCGACCAGATCGCAGCGGAGCGGGCCGGGGTGCATCTGGAGGCATCGGTGCCCACTCAACCGGTGCGGGTGATCGGCAGCGACCGCGCACTGGTGCGGGTGCTGTCGAACCTGGTGGCCAACGCTATGCCCACACACCGTCAGGCGCGACGGTGAAACTGGCGCTGGGATCCGATTCCGCAGGAGCATCGGCGCGGGTGGACGACACCGGACTGGTGCAAGCTCACCGCGGATCACTATCCGCGCGCAACACCGCGCACGGTGCGCCGATCGAGGTCCGGCTACCGCTGGCCGACTAGGCCAGGCGCCGCCCGAGATAGGCCATCAGCGAGGCCGTTGGCGTCGCATCGGCGGGCGCGACTTGTGCCGGCCCGAAGGCACCGGGGCGGCGGAGCGACTCTTCGGGCAGCGATTCAACAAGTCCGCGGCACAGCGCCAACAAGTCTTCGGGCAACTCGATCAGCCGGCCCAGCGAACGGTGGATGTCCCAGCTATGCATGGCCAGGTCAGCAACGGGGAACGCGAGCGCCTGCCGCAAGGCCACTTCGCCGGCCGGTGAAGGACGCACCGCCTCCATGTCCGCGTCGGGCAGCACGTCGCGGATCCGTTCTGCCAGCTCACGAAGCCGCTGCACCGGATCCTTGCAGATCCAATCGGCGGGCTGGGAGGGCTGTTGCCTGATCGGTCCGCCTTCGGCGAGCGCCACAATCTTGGCGGCACTGCCGGTGCCGTGGGCCACCAGCTCGCGCAGGCTCCATCCGTCGAGGTTGGACGGGCTGTCCCAGCTCGCCGGTGCGATCTCGGCCGCCGCACCGGCGAGGAGGTCCGCCGCTTCGCCGGCCATGGTGGCAATTGGTGTGGTCACGTCCTGCATCGTAAGTGGACCCTCCGACATCGACGGGACCACCAGTGGCTCTCCTTTTTGCGACGAAGCCTGGCCGTTGAATTCAACTCTGCAGCGACAGAACAGCTTTGAGCTGGATTGGCGTGCCGCCCGAGCACCAGGGATAAGCTGAGCCGAACCCAGCTGAAGCCGGCGGGAAAGGGAGGCTCTCAGATGTCCGTGGCCCAGCGTGAGCGTGCCGCCCTCATATCGACCCTGCGCAACGTCGGTCCCGATGCGCCTACCTTGTGTGACGGCTGGAAGACACGAGATCTAGCTGCACACTTGATGATTCGCGAGTACCGCGCGGATACGGCACCGGGCATCATGATCCCGCTGTTTGCCGGCCACACCGCGAAGGTTCAAGACGAGGTGGCCCGGCGCACCGAATGGAACGACCTGTTGGACAAGGTGGCGGCCGGCCCGCCGCTCTACTCACCGTTCAAGCTGCTCGATCCAGTGGCCAACGTCGCCGAGATGTTCATCCACCATGAGGACGTTCGTCGTGCGCAGCCGGACTGGGCGCCGCGGACCCTCGAGCCCGCCATGACCAGCAAGTTACGCCGCACGCTGGGTCTGATGGCCCGGCTCACGCTGGCCAAGATGCCCGCGCGGGTGACGCTACGCACCCCCGACGGGGAGTCGGTGCTGAGCGCCGGGCGCGGACCCGCCGTCACCGTGACGGGCGCACCCGAGGAGTTGCTGCTGTTCGCGACCGGGCGACTGGCACGCGTGGAGGTCACCGGTGACCCGGCGGCGGTCCAAGCGATCCGCGACGCCCCCAAGGGGCTGTGAGCGGTCAGTCGTCGTCGAGCGATCGGCAAAGCCGCTCGGCTGCCGACAGGTAGTCCTCGATGAAGTCCAGCACGACCTCGCGGGCGGGCTTGACCTTGTTCATCAGCCCCACGCCCTGCCCGACAAAATAGGTCGCCAGCGCCTGCGCGCCCGGATGTCCATTCTCGGCCAGCTTGTCGATACGGCGCAGCACAGGCTCGGAGATCATGTTCTGCAACGGCAACGGCAGCGGCTGCCGACCGTCCTTGTTCGGCAGCCACGCGTCGGTCCAGTCCGAAACCAGCTGGCGGGACGGCTTTCCGGTGCGCCCGGCCGACCGGATCGTGTCGCGTGATGTGGCGGCCAGCATCTTCTGCACGGTGTGCGGGGCGGTCTCGGCCTCTTCCGTCGTCAACCACACCGAGCCGGTCCATGCCCCGGCGGCACCCAAGGCCACCGACGCCGCCATCTGGCGGCCCGTCACGATCCCGCCGGCGGCCAGCACCGGTACTTCTCGGATCGGTTTGATGGCCTCGATCACTTCGGGGATGAGCACCAGCGTGGTCACCTCACCACAGTGTCCCCCGGCCTCGGTGCCCTGCGCGACGAGCAGGTCGACGCCCGCGTTGACCTGTTTGATGGCGTGTTCCTTGGCGCCGACCAGCGCGGCGACCGGGATACCGGTCTGCTTGCCCGCCTCGATCATGTAATCCGGCGGCACCCCGAGCGCGTTGGCCATCAACTTGATCGGATGGTTCAGCGCGACGTCGAGCAGGCTCTTGCCGGTGTCACCGGACAGCGACGAGGCGGCCACCCGCGGCCGGTCGCTGAGTTCGATGTCGTGGGCGGCCAGCAGCTCGTCGATGAAGACGCGGTAGTCCTCCGGGATGCGGTCGGCGAGCTGACCGACCGACAGGTTCTCGCCCTTGCCCTCGAACTTGGCGGGCACGATGATGTCGACGCCGTAGGGCTTTCCCTTCACCTGCTCGTCGATCCAGGTGAGTTCCTGGTCGAGCTGATCCGGGCGGAACGCGGTGCCACCGAGCACGCCGAAGCCACCAGCGTTGGTCACGGCCGCCACCACGTCGCGGCAGTGGCTGAAGGCGAACAGGGGAAATTCGATGCCGTACTGGTCGCAGATCTCGGTCTTCATCCGGCCAGTATGCCCCGGGACAGCTCCCCGACCAACCATTGGGTTGGTCGGGGAGTCGATGTCCCTTAGGCCGTGGTGAGCACCTCGGCGGTGAGCAGGGCCTGCGCGACGCCCGAGACGATCGAGGCGAGACGGATGGCCTCGAAGATCACCGTGCGCGACACGTCGGCGTCACGGAGTTCCTTCTCGTGGGCAGCCAGACACTGATCGCAGCCGTTGATCGCCGACACGGCCAGCGACCACAGCTCGAAGTCAGCCTTGGCCACACCCGGGTTGGCGATGATGTTCATCCGCAGGCCGGCCCGCAGGTCGTCGTAGCGACCATCGAGCTGGTGCTTGGTGCGGTAGAACACGTTGTTCATCCCCATGATGGCGGCCGCGCCCAGTGCCGCGTGGTAGGCCTCCTCCGAGAGCACGTCCAGCGCGTCCTCGCTGACCTCACGCAACAACCGCTCCGACTTCGTCGCGGCGGCGGTCGCCACCAGCGCACCCCACAGCTGCTGCTCGGTCAGTTCCGTCGACCGGGCGATGCTTCCGAGGTTGAGCTTGAGATCCTTGGCATACTCCGGCAACGCCTCTTTGACTGCGTCGAGGCTCACGCTCAGACCGCTTCGGCCAGGAGCTCGCCGACGTTGATGGTCGGATCGCCCTTCTTCCAGTTGCAGGCGCACAGCTCGTCGGACTGCAGCGCGTCGAGCACCCGCAGCACCTCTTCGACGTTGCGGCCGACCGACCCTGCGGTCACCGATACGAACTGGATCTCGTTGTTGGGGTCGACGATGAACGTCGCACGGTCGGCGACACCGTCAGCGTTGAGCACGCCGGTGGCCTCGGTGAGTTCCCGCTTGAGGTCCGAGACCATCGGGAAGGGCAGCTTCTTGAGCTCTTCGTGCTGCGCGCGCCACTGGAAGTGCACGAACTCGTTGTCCACCGATACCCCGAGCACCTGTGCGTCGCGGTCGGCGAACTCGTCGTTGAGCTTGCCGAAGGTCGCGATCTCGGTCGGGCAGATGAACGTGAAGTCCTTGGGCCAGAAGAAGATCACCCGCCATTTACCCGGGCTATCAGAGCTGGTCACCTGGACGAAGTAGTCGTCGGGCTGCTTGGCATCGACCTTGGACAGATCGCCGCCGATGACCGCCTTCAGGTCATAGGCCGGGAACTGATCGCCGATCGTCAATAGCGCCATGATTGTCACCACTCCTCGAATGTCCGCGAAAGCTAGATTGGAACCATTCAAGATTGTGCCAGGACCGACGGCTTTAGAGCAGCCCCACGGCTCGAAGGTGACCATTGTCACCAAATCCGGTGACCACGGTCATCCTCTCCCAAAGAGGAGACAGGCGAAGGGATTTGGGCTGTGACACACACCACACGACACTGGATGGCGGCGCGTCACATCCGTAGCGGTGCGAAGGCAAACTCACGCAGGCCGTCCTCGAGAGCGACCGCAGCACGGAAGCCCAGCACCTCGGCGGCGCGGGCCGGATCGGCGACGATGTGGCGGACGTCGCCGCTGCGGTACTGGCCGGTGACCACCGGCTCGGGCCCGCCACGCGCCGCACTGAGCCGGGTGGCCACTTCCAGAATCGAGACCGGCCGGCCCGAGCACACATTGACCGCCAGGAATCCACCGGACTGCGACCGGACGGCGGCGAGGTTGGCGTTCGCCACGTCATCGACGTGGACGAAATCACGCATCTGTCCACCGTCTTCGAAAACCCTTGGCGGATCGCCCTTTTCCAGCGAAGACCGGAAGATGGCAGCAACTCCCGAATACGGGGTGTCGCGTGGCATCCCGGGCCCGTACACATTGTGATAGCGCAGCGCGACCACCGAGCCGCCAGTGGACTCCGACCAAGCGAGCGCGTAATGCTCCTGGGCCGTCTTGCTGGCGGCGTAGAGGCTGCGAGGCCGCAGGGGCGCATCCTCGTCGACCAGTCGCCAGGACAGTTCTTCACCTCCGAGCGGGCAGCGGTGCTCGAACACGCCCGCATCGAGATCGACGGTGGTGCGCGGCAGCGGATCGACCACACCGTGCGCCGGGCAGTCGTACCGCCCCTGCCCGTACACCACCATGGAGGAGGCCAACACCAGCCGCTGCACCCCCGCGGCGAACATCTGCGCCAGCAGCACGGCCGTGCCGTAGTCGTTGTGCCCGGCATACGACGGAGCGTCGGCGGCATTGACGCCGGCTCCGACCACGGCGGCTTGATGACAGACGATATCGACCCCGGACAGCAAGCGCCCCAGGGCATCTGCATCGCGGACGTCGACCCGGTGACAATCGCCGGGCAGCTCCGCAGCGGGTCCGTGCGCGGCGTCGAGCATGACATCAGCGGCGACGACCTCATACCCGTCGGCCAGCAGCGCAGCGCGAACCCGGCTCCCGATGAATCCGGCCGCGCCGGTCAGCAGGACTTTCACGGCAGGTCGAAGGGCAACTCGACGCCCGCGTGCGCGAGGCAGTGTGTGCAGACACGTTCGGAGGCCACCTGGTCGATCGCCTCATGCACCAGCTTCTTGAACGGCACCAGGTTCTTCTCGAACTCCGCGAAGACGTCGACCGCGCGAACGCCACCTCCGACATCGATTCCCGCATCGAGGTCAGTCACCAATGCAACTGCTGCATAACACATTTCAAGCTCCCGAGCCAGAACTGCCTCCGGGTAGCCGGTCATGTTGATCAGGCTGAAACCCTCCCGCGCGAACCACCGGCTCTCGGCACGAGTGGAGAACCGCGGGCCCTGCACCACCACCATCGTTCCGCCGTCGATCACGCCCGGCAGGTCGGTCGCCGCCGCGCGCAACGTCGGGCAGTACGGGTCGGCGAATCCGACGTGGATGCCGCCGGAGTCGAAGTAGGTGTCACCCCGGCCGCGGGTGCGATCCACCAGTTGATCGGGGACAACGACCGCACCGGGCCCCAGCTCCGGGGTCAGGCTGCCAACCGCGCACGGGCCGAATACCCGCCTGACTCCCAGCGCCCGCAGTGCCCACATGTTCGCGCGGTACGGCACCGTGTGCGGCGAGAACTCGTGGCTGAGTCCGTGCCGCGGCAGGAACGCCACCTCGTGCAGACCCACGCGACCGACGGTGATCGGCGCGCTGGGCTCTCCGTACGGGGTGTCCAGGTTGACACTGCGCGCGTCGGATCCGAAGAAGGTGTAGAAACCGCTACCACCGATGACTCCGATCATCCGACCATTGTGGAGTACCGGGGGCGTGGCGTACCGGGGCGGTCGCCTCCCGCGCGCTAGGAACGGTGCGCGTCGGGGGCCGGATCGGCGCCCTTCAGCCTGGCGCTGATGCGACGGCAGCTGTCACCCAGGGCGATCATCTGGGGCCTGCTCAATTCATCGAGGAAGTGCTCCCGGACCAGCCCGGAATAGGTCTTCAGCGCTGCGGTCAGGGATCGGGCACCATCCAGGGTGAGCATCGCCATCACCCGGCGCCCGTCGTCGCTGCTGGCCTGCCGATGAACCAGGCGGCGCTGCTCCAGACGACGAGCCTGCTGGGTCAGCGCGCCCGGTGCCACCATCAGCGTCTCGGCGATGGCGCCCATCGGGCTCGGCCCGTGGGCCTTCAGGTAAGCCAGCATGTGGACGTCGGCCAGGGTCAGCCGGTGATGCTGGACCAAGCCTCGATTGACGACGTCATGCAACATGATGGCCACGGACTCGAACTGCATCCAGGCGCCCGTCTCGACCTCGTCGAAGCCGAGTTTGCGGCGGCGCCCTTGCGCTGTTGTGCGACCGCTGTCCCCTGGCCGCCGTGTCGACACGGATCCTCGCCCGCCCTTCGGAAATGTCAGCGGCGAGCCCCCGCCGCGCGGGCGGGAGCCGTCGCTGACATCGTCACGACCAGTTGGTCTGGACTACTTGTCTGAACCAGCGGCGTGCCGGGCGCTGCGGCCCGTGCCGGCACCGCCACCCGTGCTGTCCTTTGCAGTGCCGGCATCGGACGCTGCCGACTTCGACGCCCCTGCGCCGCGGGCACCGGTCGCCCCGGAACCGCCCACCGTGCCGGGCTCGAACTTGTTGCCGTCCTTCACCGCCGTCGACCCGCCCGAGGTGGGTTCGGTTGCGTCGCTGCCGGACTCAACTGCCGCGGCGGAGTCGGCGGAAGTGGCCGCCAGCCTCGGCTGGGCCGTGCCGGTGGTCTTGGCGGGAGCGGTAACCTCCTCGGTCACCACGGCTTCGGCGCTCGGCGCGGCCTGCTTCAGAGCGGTGACCGGTGGCGTCGCTCCCAGCGCCGTGGCGATGGCCTTCGGGATGGTTACCGTCAGGGTGTACGCGATGCCGGCGTTGTTGCCGTTCGCATCCGGCGGTGAGAGTAGCCCCGGATAAAACGACCCGTCGGTGGCCGTGTAGCCGTTGATGGCGGCCCCGATAACAGTCGGCAGGGTGTTGACCGCGGCATTGAGAGCGGTGACCGCGTCCCCGGCCGAGATCGCGTTCAGGACGGCTTGTGCGCTGTCACCGAACGATTGGATACTGCCCTCTACCGGGGCGAGGACCCCGATGAGGGCGGGGAAGACTGTCCCGAGTCCGGTCACCGCCGTGACCACAGCGGCCAGGTTGTCGGCGATCTTGACGGGGATGTCGAGAACCGGGAACAGCGGCAATCCGATCGTCAACACCGCTGTACCGATGGCGGTATTGATCGTGCCCGCCGCACCGGAGAGATCGCCGTCAGCTACCTGCTGGAACGCGGTGGTAAGCGCCTGGGGCAGGGTCGTCGTCAGGTAACCGTAGGTGGCCGAGGCGACACCACCGAGCGCAGTGATCGTGGTGTCGGTGTAGCCGAACCAGTTGGTGCCCATCTGGCGCAGCGCGGGCAGCGGGTC
Organism: Mycolicibacterium sp. CH28; assembly: GCF_004745805.1. Taxonomy (GTDB): domain Bacteria; phylum Actinomycetota; class Actinomycetes; order Mycobacteriales; family Mycobacteriaceae; genus Mycobacterium. The sequence goes on from NZ_SRLQ01000003.1 coordinate 38,995, forward strand.
GGCGAGCCAGTCTTCACCGATGGCCGCCGCATTGCTCACCGTGGCGGTGACAAGGTCGACCCACGGCGTGATGGGGTCGAAGGTGGCGGTAAGCGAGACACCGGTGCCGGAGAAGACGGCGGGCAGGTGGGCGTTCGAGAGCGGTGAAGGCACCGGTTGTATCGGAGCCAACGCAATGGCGCCGGCTCCCACCAGTGCCACCCCGGATGCGATAGACGACCGCACAGCAATGCGCATGGATACTCCCTCGGGAGGACTTGTGGGGACGTAGCAAAACGTACCCAAGGAGAAAATGAGAACGCGTCGCATTGCCCAACGACTCCGCCTATCAGTCAGTTCAACACCGCGGCTCGCAAGCCCTACCGCGCGAAGAGTCGCAGGTGGGCGCCACAATGCTTCGTTGTAGCAAACCGTTCTGACGCGTGAATTATTTAAGAATGCAACGACCATCGGGACGGTACTGGAACGCGTTACGGGGCACCTCTCGGGTAACCGCCCAGAGATGAACTCCCACTTTGATACCCACGGCGCGAGTAGGCCTCCGTTTGCTGACCAGCTACGTCGCCCACACCCCCTCCCGGCCGTGGAAGCACTTCGCGAAGTGGACAACAGCAACCCCTGATGGGTCACGGACGGCAAAGCCGCGGCACAGAAGTTCGATGGTCTTGTAGACGGTAGACGGTGGTACGAAGGCCAGCCTCAGTGAAGTACCGCGCGCCGAACCGGTCAGCTATTACAGGCGATCGGACTGTTTAGCTAGTCAGCAAACGGCGCCGAGAGTTCGACAACGGGGCTCCCGTCGGCCGCCACCGCGCGTGCGACGATTGCGGACATGGCGAGCATCGCGCAGTGGGTCGAAGGGGCCAGGCCGAGGACGCTGCCCAATGCGCTGGCTCCGGTGATCGCGGGCACGGGCGCCGCGGCATGGCTGCACGCGGCCGTGTGGTGGAAGGCCGTGCTGGCACTGGTGGTGTCGGTGGCCCTGATCATCGGCGTCAACTTCGCCAACGACTACTCCGATGGCATCCGCGGTACCGATGACGAGCGCGCCGGCCCGCTGCGTCTGGTCGGCTCGAAGCTGGCCTCACCCCGGGCGGTGCTGACCGCCGCGGTGATCAGCCTCGGCGTCGGAGCGGTGGCCGGGCTGGCGCTGGCCATCGTCAGCGCGCCCTGGCTGATCGCGGTCGGGGCGGTCTGCATCGCCGGGGCATGGCTGTACACCGGCGGCTCCCGCCCGTACGGCTACGCCGGGCTCGGCGAGATCGCGGTCTTCGTGTTCTTCGGACTCGTCGCCGTGCTCGGCACGCAGTACACCCAGGCGATGCGGGTCGACTGGGTGGGCCTGACGCTGGCCGTCGCGACCGGGGCACTGTCGTCGGCGGTGCTGGTGGCCAACAACCTGCGCGACATCCCGACCGACCGGGTGGCGGGCAAGACCACACTGGCAGTGCGCCTCGGCGACAGTCGGACCCGGGTGTTCTATCAGGGTCTGCTTCTGCTGGCCGGAGTCCTGACGTTGACCCTCATGCTCGCCACCCCCTGGTGCGCGGTCGGCCTGGTGGCCACCCCGTTTGCGATCCGGGCCGTCGGACCCGTGCGCCGGTCGCTCGGTGGCCGCGACCTCATCCCGGTGCTGCGCGACACCGGCCTGACCATGCTCGTGTGGTCGGCCGCGGTCGCCCTGGCGCTGGCGCTGGGCTAATCGCGGGGTTTGTCTCCGCGCAGCCGCGCCCGCAGCTGCTCACGGTCCTGCCGGCGACGCTCATCGACCAGAGCGATGCTCGCGGTGGCACGGTTGCGTAGTGGCGCCAACACCCAGATGCCCAGCGGCAGCGCGATCACGATCGCGAACAGCACGGCGACCACGAGCGGAAACTCACGGATACCGATCAACTGGGCGGAGTAATAGATCACAGCGGTGAGAGCGACGACCAACACAAGCCGCGCAACGGTGTACACGACGACGTCGCGCACCATGCGTCCGCTGGAGCCGACGGGCTTGCTGTCCGAATTGTGCGACACGGCGCCGAGCCTACCGACGCGCGTATATTCGGACCAAGGAGGTTTACGTGCTCTACCTGCTGCTCGCCCTGATCATCGCCGCGATCGTCTACGTCGGCTTGCGTGCGGTTCGCGCCCAGGCGACCCGCACGAAGACCCGGGTCATCGGCCCCGACGACGATCCAGACTTCCTCTGGCGTCTCAGCCACGGCGACAATAACCCGCGCTAGACGAGCCGCTCGTTGAGGTCGGCTGCCGGAAAGCCGTCGGCCACCACGGCGGCCAGCGCGATGAGAGCCTCCCGCGTCTTCGGGTTCAGCCGGTCCAGATCGATCTCCGCACCCTCCTCCAGATGCGGGTCGAAGGGCACCATCCGCACCGCACGGCACCGCCGGGAGAAGTGATCGACGACCTTCTGTAGGTCGACCTTGCCCGAGCGCGGTCGCACCGCGTTGATCACGCACACCGACTGCCGCACCAAATCCTGATGGCCGTGCGCGTCGAGCCAGTCCAGCGTCGCCGACGCGCTGCGGGCACCGTCCACCGAACCCGAACTGACGACGATCAACGTGTCGGCCTTGGACAGCACCGCCGCCATCGCCGAGTGCATCAGCCCGGTGCCGCAGTCGGTGAGGATCATGCTGTAGAACCGCTCCAGGACATCCACAGCGTGGGCATAGTCCTGCGCACTGAACGCCTCCGACACCGCCGGATCGCTCTCCGAGGCGAGAACTTCCAGCCGGCTGGGTCCCTGCGAGGTGTAGCCACGGACGTCGCTGTAGCGCTCGATCCTGTCGATGTCGCGCAACAGGTGCCGCACGGTGGCCGGCGTCTCCAGCGGTACCTTCTGACTCAGCGTGCCGCGATCGGGGTTGGCGTCCACCGCCACCACCCGGTCACCGCGGATCGAGGCGAACGTGCCGCCGAGGGCGGCAGTGATCGTGGTCTTTCCGACGCCGCCCTTCAGCGACAACAGCGCGATCTTGTAGCAGCCTTGCAGGGGGCGGTTCACCTGCGCGACGAGGTTGTTGTGCTGGGCGGCGCGCGGACCTTCGCCGAGGTTGATCAGCTTGCCCGACAACACATACAGCCACTTGCGCCACCCGGCTGACGGTGGTCGATTAGCCTGCCGCAGCAACGCGCCGGTCGACAGGTCCGGATAGGGCGTCTGCGGAACCTCGGGGCGGTACGACGGCACCGGCTGCCCAGCGGCGTACTGGTGGTACATCGGAGCCGCCGCGGGCAGCGGGTCCATCAGAACCGGGATGCCGATCGGCGGCGTGTTGGCCAGCCAGTCCGGCTCCGGCTCGGCTGTCGCCGGATCGTGGAACCGTTGGTCGGTGCGGAACACCGTTGTCGCATCGGTGAATTCGTGGCCCCGGCGGGGCGCATGAGGATCGGACACGGGCACTTCCCCCTGACATATTGTTTCGGGTCGAGTGATGGTCGTGGCGTACTGAAAACCCTAGCGCAGGGTCGAGGTCAGCTCACTCCGGCGTAGGAGTGCAAGCCGACGGTCACCAAGTTGATGAAGAACAGGTTGAACACCATCGCGACGAAGCCGACGACGTTGATCCAGGCTGCCTTCTTGTCGCGCCACCCCGCGGTCGACCGGGCGTGCAGGTAAGCGGCGTAGACCACCCACGCGATGAACGACACCGTCTCCTTGGGGTCCCAGCCCCAGTAGCGGCCCCACGCTTCCTCGGCCCAGATAGCGCCGAAGATGACGCCGAAGCCGAAGATCGGGAACGCGAAGATCGTGGTGCGGTAGGCGATCCGGTCCAGCGTCTGGGCGTCGGGCAGTCGCTCCACGATGCGCGCCAGAGTGCCTTCCCGGCCGGGGGCGGCCAGCGGCGACATCTTCAGCAGGAACAGGATGCTGGCCACACCGGCGACCAGGAACACCCCCGAGCCCAGGCTGACCACCGAGACGTGGATGGGCAGCCAGTAGGACTGCAATGCCGGCATGACGGGCGCGGCGTTGGTGTAGAGCCACTTGCCGGACACGGCCAGCAGGATCAGCACCGGGACCAGGACGAACACCCACAGCGCGCGGAACTGGGGCTTGCGCAGCACCACCGCTCCGGCTACCAGACCGCAGAAACTGGTCAGGTTGATGAACTCGTACATATTTCCCCACGGCACCCGGGCCGTGGCCAGTCCGCGCAGCACGATGCAGCCGAACAGCAGCGCGATACCGACATAGACCAGCGACAGTCCGGCCTTGCCGATGCGTTCGTCGATCGACCGGGACGGCGCCTCGACGACGACGCCGGGCCGGTCGCTGTCGACGCTGACGGCGCCGGCTCCGACCGCCACCAGCTCGCGGGCCTCGACCTTGCGACCGCGGCTGTAGGCCAGCTCGACGGCCAGCAGCAGCAGCGCGCCGACGAGCACGACGATCGATGAGGTGAACGCCCAGTCCGAGTAGCGGGCCAGCCCGATATCGATGTGTTCGGTATTCATCCGCGTCTAGACCTTCTCTTTCGACGGCGCCGTGGTGGGCAGGTCCGTCAGCAATCTCTCGGTGAGCTTCTCGAACTCGCTGCCCCAACCGGAGTTGTCGGTCCGCGCCAGCCCGCCGAGCTCGATGTTCACCGTACCGCTCTGTAGGCCGGGTGTAATCCTCACCCACACCCGGCGGCGGCGCACGATCAGCGACACCAGCAGCCCGCCCATCATCGTCATCGCGAATGCCAGCACCCACAGCTGACCCGGGTCGTGGGACACCTGCAGGTTGACGAACGGGGTGGCACTGTCGAACTTCACGACGGTGCCGTCGTCGAGGCGCACTTCCTCACCCTGGCGCAGGTTGATCCGCTTGACCTTGGTGAGGCGCTTCTGCTCGAGCAGCCGATGATCGAGGGTGAACAGCGACTGTGGGCGCCCGGTATCCAGGCCGGTGTCGCCGCGATAGATGTCGATGGCCACCGCCGGGTCGTTGAGCGCGGGATAACTCGAGGACAGCAGGGTGCCGTCGAGCTCCGCGGTCGGCGCGAACAGGCCCATGATCGCCAACTGATGCTTACGCCGCTCGGATTCGTCCGGGTACATGCCGCCGGGCGGGTCGACCCGGATCACCCCAGAGGACAGCAGTGTCTTCGGGTCGTCGGGGCGCCACTGCAGGGTCTGGGTGCGCTTCTGCCCGTTCGGGAAGGTCACGGTGAACGTCGGGGCGTAGCCGTGGCCCTGCAGGTAAACCCGGTCGCCGCCGATGCGCAGCGGATGGTTCACCTCGAGCCGGTAGGGCTGCCAAGTGCCGGTGGCCAGGTCGTCGCCGGCCTGATAGTCGATGTTCGACGCGAACGACGTGGCCTGCCCGTTGGGCAGGTAGCGGGCCTGGAAGTCGTTGACCTTGATGCACATCGGGTAGAGCGAGGTGCCGTCGACATTGTTGCCGGCCCGGAACGAGTCGAACGCGGCCGGGGACGCCGAGCAGAAACCCGGGCCGCCGTTCGCGATGACGATGACATTGCCCTCGTAGCCGAACAATTTGCCTACCGCGATCGCGACCAACAGCCCCAGCAGCGAGAAGTGGAAGACGATGTTGCCGAACTCACGCAGGTAGCCCTTCTCCGCTGATATCTCGACGCCGTCCTCGGTCTGGCGAACGACGCGGCGCCAGCCGCGCAGCCGCGCCGTGGTCGTGGCGGCGACCGACTCCTCGCTGCCCGGTGCCTCGCCTTCGGCGAACTTGGGCAGCCGGGACAGGTTGCGCGGTGCGGGCACCGGGACGGCGCGAAGGCTGCGGACGTGCTCGAGCATCCGCGGGGTCAGGCAGCCCACCAGGGAGATGAACAGCAGCGCGTAGATGGCGGTGAACCAGAAGCTGGAGAACACGTCGAAGAGCTGCAGCCGGTCCAGCCACGGCCCGATGATGTTGTGCTCGGCGATGTACTGCTCGACCTTGGACGCATTGAGGCTGCGTTGCGGCAGCAGCGCACCCGGCACGGCGCCCAACGCCAGCAGGAACAGCAGCACCAGCGCGGTGCCCATCGAGGTCAGCGCACGCCACAGGTTGCGGGGCTGGCGCGCGAGCAGACGCAGAATCGCACCCGGACGGCCTGCTTTGGGCGATTCTGCGTCTGCTCGCGTCGGGGTTGTCATCAAATCGGCAGCCTCACGTCGGAGACGAACGCGTCCCGCACCCAGGAGATGAAATCGCTCCACACCCCGGTCACCAGGGCCAGGCCGACCAGGATCAACAGCACCCCGCCCACGATCTGGATGGTCCGGGTGTGGCGGCGCAACCACCCGAATCCGTTGACCGCCCACCCCGACCCGAGCGCGAGCAGCACGAACGGGATGCCAAGGCCCAGGCAGTAGGCGATCACCAGTGCCACCCCCCGGGCGACGCTGGCGCCGTCGGTGGCCGAGGCGACGGTGATCACACCGGTCAGCGTCGGCCCCAGGCACGGCGTCCACCCCAACGCGAAGACCGCGCCCAGCAGGGGCGCGCCCGCCACGCCCGCCAGCTGTCTGGGGGTGAATCGCGCCTGGCGTTGCAGCGCCGGGATGAGCCCGATGAACGCCAGCCCCATGACGATCGTCAGCGCCCCGCCGACCCGCTGCAGCAGAAGCTGATTGGTGATGAGCGCCGTCGTCATGCCGAGCACCGCGACCGTGCCGAGCACGAACACCGCGGTGAACCCGGCCACGAACAGCAGTGCCGCGCCGGCGACCCGCAACCGCTGAGTTTTGAGCGCGACATGCCCGTCGAGGTCGTCCACCCCGACGACGGCCGCCAGATACGACAGGTAGCCCGGCACCAGCGGCACCACGCACGGCGAGGCGAACGACACCAGCCCGGCCAGCACGCACACCCCCAGAGCCAGCAACAGCGGCCCTGCGGCGGCGGTCTGCGCGAAACCTGTCATGGTGCCGCCGGTTTCGATACAGGCTCGGCGGCCAGCCGCTGCACAATCGGCAACAGGTCCTCGGCCAGCAACTCGCGCAGGAACACCGCGGCCACCCGGTGATCTCGGTCGAGCACGACGGTCGACGGGATCACGGTGGTGGGGTACTTGCCGCCGAACGCGATCATGGTGCGCATCGCCGGGTCGTAGATCGACGGGAACGTCACCTTGCGGTCGACGACGAAGTCCTGCGGCGCGCTGATGTCGTTGTCGCGGACGTCGATGCCCAGGAACGCCACACCGGAGTCACGGGTCTGGTTGTATACCTTCTCCAGCTGGGTGATCTCCGAGCGGCACGGCCCGCACCACTGGCCCCACACATTGATCACGACGACCTTGCCCTCGAAGTCCTTGAGCGAGACCGTCTTCGACGGGTCCATCAGCTCCGGACCGGACAGCGGTCCCGGGGTGCCGCGGCTGGCCGGGGGGTCGTAGAAAATGTCCGTTTTGCCACCGGGGGCGACGAACTCGAAGGTGCCGCCCTGCGCGACGGCGTCGTCACCGGTGGAGCAGCCGGCCAAGACCGCCGCCGCCACCAGGAGGACCGCCAGGCGCTTCACCGCCCGCCAAGCTCCGCGTATCCCCAACCGACGCACGTGTCCCCATCGAAGTAGAACGATGTCAGCGACGCCAGGTTGCACAGGCGCTTGGTCGGGAAGTGGTGCAACGGTTGACCGTTCATCGAACGGCGCAGCGTCTCAACCGGCAGCTGATGACTGACGCACACCGCCTCGTGGCCGGTCGCATTGGCCCGGGCCCGTTGCATTGCAGCCTGCATCCGGGCCGCGACCTCGCGGTAGGGCTCACCCCAGGACGGGGAACGCGGGTTGCGCAGATGCCACCAGTTTCGCGGATCACGCAGCGCACCGTCGCCCGGCGACACCTTCTCGCCCTCGAACACGTTGTGCGACTCGATGAGTTCTGCGTCGGTGTCCACCGCAAGACCGTGCTCGGCGGCAATCGGCGCCGCGGTCTCCTGTGCCCGCTCCAGCGGGGAGGCCACAACGTAGACGATGTCGCGGGCGGCCAACCAGCTCGCCACCGCCCGCGCCTGGGCACGGCCCCGGTCGGACAGGTGGTAGTCGGGCAGGCGGCCGTAGAGGATGCCCTCCGGGTTGTGCACCTCGCCGTGGCGCATCACGTGGACGACCGTCCGGACGCTTGCGGCCGGCGCATCGGATTGGGTCCGGACGCTTGCGGCCGGCGCATCGGATTGGGTCCGGACGCTTGCGGCCGGCGCATCGGATTGGGTCCGGACGCTTGCGGCCGGCGCATCGGATTGGGTCCGGACGCTTGCGGCCGGCGCATCGGATTGGGTCAGGTCGCTCATGGCTTGGCCTCCGCTGCAGCCCGTGCCGCCGCCGGTAGCGCGTCGGCGATCCGGTCGAACGCGGCATCGTCGAGAGCGGCTGAGACGAACCAGGTTTCGAAGGCACTCGGCGGTGCATAGACGCCGGCGTCGAGAAGGGCATGGAAGAACGCCGGGAACCGCCAGGTCTCGCTGGCCTGCGCCGAGGCGAAGTCGGTCACCGGTGAGTCGGCGAAGAACACCGACAGGAAGTTGCCCGCGCGCGCAACCTGATGGACCACCCCGGCTTCGGTCAGCGCATCGGTGAGCAAGCCGGCCAGACGGGTGGCGTTGGCATCCAGCGCGGCGTACACCGCGTCGTCGGCGTTGCGCAGGGTTGCCAGCCCAGCGGCCACCGCGACCGGGTTACCCGACAGCGTGCCCGCCTGGTACACCGGCCCCAGCGGGGCCAGCCGTTCCATCACGTCGGTACGACCACCGAACGCCGCGGCCGGCAGGCCGCCGCTCATCACCTTGCCGAAGGTGAACAGGTCCGCATCCACGGGATCGATTCCGTACCAACCGCTTCGGCTCATCCGGAAGCCGGTCATCACCTCGTCGACGATCAGCAACGCACCGTGTTCGGCGGTGATCCTGCGCAGTGCGGCGTTGTAGCCGGGCAGCGGCGGCACCGCCCCCATGTTGCCCGGGCACGCCTCGGTGATCACCGCGGCGATGCTGTCACCGAAGGCGGCAAAGGACTCTTCGACCGCGGCGACGTCGTTGTAGGGCAACACGATCGTGTCGGCTGCACTCGCCCCGGTGACGCCAGGAGAGGACGGCAGTCCCAACGTGGCGACCCCGGACCCGGCATCGGCCAATAGGGCGTCGACATGGCCGTGGTAGCAGCCGGAGAACTTGATGACCTTGGACCGGCCGGTGAAACCGCGAGCCAGCCGCACCGCGCTCATCGTGGCCTCGGTGCCCGAGTTCACCAGCCGCACCCGCTGCACCGGTTTCATCCGGGCGATGATCTCGGCGGCCAGTTCCGTCTCACCCGGGGTGGGTGCGCCGAACGACAACCCGTTGGCGGCGGCCCGCTGCACCGCCTCGACGACGGCCGGGTGCGCGTGGCCCAGGATCATCGGGCCCCACGAGCACACCAGGTCGATGAGACGGTTGCCGTCGGCGTCGGTCAGCCAGTAGCCCTTGGCCGAGGTGATGTAGCGAGGCGTGCCGCCGACCGAGTTGAAGGCCCGTACCGGCGAGTTCACCCCACCGGGGATCACCGCGCAGGCTTCGGCGAACAGCCTGGCCGATGCCTGGGATGACGTCGACGTCGAGGCGGCCTGATCGGTACTGCTCATGGCCACCAGTGTCCCAGCCCGGACGGGATGCGCGACTACAGGGTGTAGTTCACAGCAAGGGCAGGCGACGGTACGCCTATTCTCGTACGCGTGTCCTCCGTGTCCGACCGCATGAGCCGACGCCGCCTGGCGTCCGGCTCCGGCCCGGACGTGTCGGCCACGACGACGCTCGCCGACTTGGAACGGGGCCAGCGCGCCACGGTCGTCGGCTACGGCGACGAGGTGGCGGCCAGCACCGCCCGCCGCTTCTTCGACCTCGGCATAGTCCCGGGAATCGAGGTCACGATGGTGCGCCGCGCGCCGCTGCGCGATCCCGTGGTCTTCCGCGTCGGCGACTGTGAGCTGGCCCTGCGCACGGTCCAGTCCCGCTGCATCCAGGTGGAACGGATCAGTTGAGCGGCCATCACCACCACGGCGGCGGGACCGCCGAGGCCAACGTCGGACTGACCCGCTTCGCCGTCGTCGGCAGCCCGAACTCGGGCAAGACCACCCTGTTCAACGCGATGACCGGCCTGCACGCCAAGACGGGCAACTACCCGGGTGTGACGGTCTCCCGCTTCGAAGGCCGGATGCGCCTCGGCGAGCACGACACCGTCGTCGTCGAGGACCTGCCCGGCACCTACAGCCTGGATCCGATCAGCCCGGACGAGCAGATCGTCGTCGACGTCCTGGACACCGACCACCACAACACTCGCGTCGACGTGCCCGACGCGCTGCTGGTGCTGCTGAACGCGACCACGCTGCGCCGCTCCCTGGGGCTGCTCGCCCAGCTGCTGCAGACCGGGTTGCCGGCGTGCGTGGTGCTGACCTTCACCGACGATCTGGCCCGTCGCAACGGACGGCTCGATGTCAGCGCGCTGAGCCGGGCGCTGGGTGTGCCCGTCATCGCGGTGGTGGCCGGACACCGGGACGGTCTGGTGGCTTTGCGCGAGCTGATGGCCGACCACCGGTCGTGGCCGGCGCCGGTCGTGCCGCCGCCGACCGACACCGCCGAGGTCACCGCCTGGATCGAGTCCGTGCTGACCGCGGCCGGCTACACCGTGCCCGAGGTCGATCGGCGCACCAGCCGCATCGACGCCGTGCTGCTGCATCCGGTGGCCGGCACGGTGGTCTTCCTGCTGACGATGTTCCTGTTCTTCCAGACGATCTTCACCGTCGCCGCGCCGCTGCAGGACTACGTCGGTCAGTTCTTCGCCTGGCTGGGCGAACTGGTCGCCCAGCACGTGCACATCTCGTGGCTGTCGGCCTTCCTGTCGCAGGCCATCATCGGCGGCGTCGGCAGCGTGCTGGTGTTCGTGCCCCAGATCGTGCTGCTGTTCATCCTGATCGCGCTGCTGGAAGGCACCGGCTACCTGGCGCGGGCGGCGTTCCTGATGGACCGGGTGATGGCACGAGCCGGTCTGGAGGGCCGGGCGTTCGTGGCGCTGCTGTCCTCGGTGGCGTGCGCCATCCCGGGGATCATGGCCACCCGGTCGCTGCCGTCGGCCAAAGATCGGCTGGCCACCATGATGGGTGCCCCGCTGATGACCTGCTCGGCGCGGCTTCCGGTCTACATCCTGCTGATCAGCATGCTGCTGAGCACCGATGCGCGAATCGGGCCGTTCAGCGCCCGCGGTGTGGTGATGTTCGCGCTTTATCTGATGGGTGCGGTGTCGGCGATGACGGTGGCCGCGGTGTTCAAGCGATTCACCTCACGCGGTGCCGTGGCACTGCCGTTCTACATGGAGATGCCGCCGTATCAACTGCCGCGGCTCAAGACGATGGCCGCCGAGGTGTGGACGGCGGCGTCGGCGTTCCTGCGCAAGGTCTCCTCGATCATCCTGGTCACCACGATCGCGCTGTGGGTGCTGCTCAACCTGCCGCTGCGCCACGACGCCGAGCTGGCCGCCGCCGGGGTCGACACCACCAACGATGCGGCGGTGTCGGCATACGTCATCGACCACTCCTACGCTGCGTCGGTCGGCCAGGCCATCGAGCCGGTCTTCGCCCCGCTCGGGTTCGACTGGCGGATCAATATCGGCGTGCTGTCCTCGCTGGCGGCGCGGGAGACCTTCGTCGCCACGCTCGGCCAGGTCGCCGCCGCGCAGACCCCCGACGACCCGTCGGACGCGCTGCGCTCGATGCGGGTGCAGGGCGGGCCGTCGGCAGGCCGGCTGCTGTTCGACGCGCCGACCATCGCCGCGCTTCTGGTGTTCTTCATGTTTGCGTTGCAATGCATGTCGACGGTCGGTGTGCTGCGCCGCGAGACCGGCTCGTGGAAGTGGCCGGCGATCGCGTGGGCGTACATGTTCGTCCTGGCATGGGTGCTGGCGTTTGTCGCCAGGGCCATCGTGGCGACCGTGGTGTGATCGCGGTGCACGCCGAGCGGGTCAGCGGTGAACCGAGCGCGGTGCGCTGGGTGGTGCGACCAGCGGGCGTGCCACGCGGTCGCGTGCTCGCCGCGCCCGGCGAGCTCGGCCGGATGTTCGGCGACGGCACACTGACCGCTGGTTTGGTGGAGGACACCGCGGTGTGGTTGTGGTTGGGCGACGGTCTGTCCTGGCGGACGCAGGGGCCGGCGATCCAGGCGGCACTGCGCGAGGCGCTGACGATGCCGGGTCAATGGGGCGTCGAGCCGGCTGCCGGTGAGGTCCTGGAACGGATCACCGCCGACGTGTTGGCCGGATCGGTCGGCGACTTCGTGCGCTCACACGATGGATCGGTGGCCGCAGAGCGCGAGGGCGACACGGTGACGGTGAAACTGGGCGGCGCGTGCGAGCACTGCCCCGCCTCTGGGCAGACCCTGCGCCACCGGTTGGTGAGCGAGCTGCGGCGCCGCTGCCCGGATCTCGTCGAACTGGATTCCGGTAGTGGGCAATTGAGGCTTCAGCTGCGGGGGCCCGGCGCCGGCCGTTAACACATTCCGCCGAGCTACCGCTCGGCAGCCGCGGCCAGTACGGCGGTGAACTCCGCCAGGAATCGGTCGGCATCTGGTTCGTCGAAAGCCAACGGCGGCCGGATCTTGAGAACGTTACCGCTGGGGCCGGATGCCGAGATGAGCACGCGTCGGCGCCGCAGTTCGTTGACGATGGCTGCGGCGGCTGCGGCATCGGGGGTTCCGTCGACCGGGTCGATGACGTCGACACCGAGGAACAGACCACAGCCGCGCACGTCACCGACGATGCCGACCTCACCCGCCGCGATTTCCACCGCGCTCTTCAGACGAGCGCCAACGCGGGCGGCCCGATCGATCAACCCCTCGGCGCGAACGGTGTCCAGCACAGCTTGAGCCGCGGCGATGCACACCGTATTGCCACCGAAGGTGTTGAAATACCGGATGTTACGGCCGAACTCGGTGAGCATGTCGGGCCTGAAGACGGCAGCGGCGATCGGCATTCCGTTGCCCATCGGTTTGCCGATGGTGACGATGTCCGGCTCGATCCCGTGACGTTGGAAACCCCACCACGCCGCTCCGGTGCGGCCGAACCCCGGCTGCACTTCGTCGGCGATGTACAGGCCGCCCGCGCGATGCACCTCCTCGATGACCGGCGCCAGGACGCCTGCCGGGTCGCTGAGTACCCCGTCGGACGAGAAGATGCTGTCAGCGATGAACGCCGCCAAGCCGATGCCGTGCCGGTTGAGATCCTCTATCGCGTGCCGAATCTGGGTCCGTAGATACTCACCGTCCGCGGTCGAACGTCGATCGAGCGGATCAATGGTGCGCACATGGACGTCCAGTGGCGAGTGCACACCCAGCGACGGTGAGATCGCGGCGACGGTCTCGGTGACACCGTGATAGGCGTTGGCGGTCACGATGATTCCGCGCCGGCCGGTGACGTACCTGGCGACCCGCAGCGCAAGGTCGTTGGCCTCGGACCCCGAACAGGTGAAGACGATGTTGGACAGTGCGGCCGGGAACGTGGACAGCAGGTCTTCGGCGTACGCGGTGATGCTGGGCTGGAGATAACGGGTGTTGGTGTTGACCGTGTGCAGTTGCCGCGTCACCGCTTCGGCGACGGCGGGGTGCGAGTGACCGATGCAGGGAACGTTGTTGTAGGCATCGAGATACTCGTTGCCCTGCGAGTCGTAGAGGTAGGTGCCGATGCCGCGGACCACCTCGACCGGTTCGTCATAGAACAGCCGATACACCGCACCGAGGACTCGATTGCGCCGCTCGACTGCTTCCCGGGTGTTCGGGTCGAGATCCGACATCCGGGCCGGATCAAAACCATTGACCATGTTCGGCGCGACGATCCGTGGCGGTGTGCTCATTGCCCGTTCGGGGTCCCTTTCACGATGGCGACGCTGCGTATCCGAGCCTCGGCTGCATCGCGCGGAATGCAGCGTAGGCGCGCCAGGGTCAGCCAGGTGTACTGCGAGCGCGCCCGGCCGTACGCGCGGGTCGAGTCGTCACGCCGAGCTGTCCAGGTAGCGGCGTTGACGGCGAGACGGACCAGCGCCAAGGGATAGATCAGTGCGAGTTCGGTGTCGGTCAGGGGCAACACCCGGTTGAACCCGGCGGTCACGTCCGCCAGCGCCGCGATCGGGTCATCCTTGCGCAGCATCGCATACGCGCCGGCGATGGCCGGCTCACACACCCTGGCGGTGTAGAGGGCGTCGGCGAAGTCGATGACCCCTGCGATGCGTGAGCCGGCCACGTCGGCAAGCACATTGAAGTCATTGAGATCCTGGTGCACAACGCTTTTGGGGACAATGCCAGCAGCGGGTGCAATCACGTCGGCGAAAACTGCCAGGGCATCCTCGCAGATCTCCCGGTGCACCGGTTCGACGAGACTCGGCAGTGCGACAGTGAGGGCGCGTGGCGCTGCGAGCAGATCCCACAGGTGGGTCGGCGGCGGTGTTCCGATCGTGTGCATACCGGTCAAACCGACGACTATTCTCGCCGCCGTCGCGCCCCAATCGGCCAGCAACGCAGGCTGATGGGCGTCCAGTTCGGCTAGCAACCTGCCGTCGATCCAGGAATAGACGCCGAGGTACCAGCCGTCCCCCAGCTCGCCCAAGTCCTCACCGGAACGAGTCCGAAGGACAGCAGGAACGGGCACGGTGTCGGCGAGCCGGTCGAGGAGCCGATGCTGCCACCGGACGCCGTCGACGTCCGCTTCGCGGTAGACCTTCACCACGATCTGCCGCCCGGCATCGGTCGTCGCGGTGAAGGTCTGATCGAATTCCCCACCAAGGGGCTGCAGCTTGGTGACGCACAGCCCGAACGCGGCTACCGCAGCCGGAATCTGGCGCCACACGCCGCCAGCTTCTCCCGTCCGCTCCTTCGGGTCAGTGCCCATTGCCACGATTACCCATCGTCGAGGTCGACGACGCTGAAGTCCAGCCCGCGTCGACCGTCACAGTGCCCTACCTCCACACCCGTGCATCGCAGGAGCGCCTCCGCCGATCGGAGGACATGCAATTTCCTCCTCCACACTGTCCAGTCGGCGGACAGACACCAGGTTCGCGGCGGCGCACGATTCCTCTCGCGCCTGGCTCACCGAGAGCAGGCCCCACAACTCGGAGGACATCATGACAGCAACCATCACCAAGCGTGCCGCAGGACTCTTCGCCGGCACCATCGCCGCCGGTGCACTCGCCCTCGGCCTGAGCTTCGCCCCCACCGCGAGCGCCGCCGACGGCTGCGGTATCGGCTATCACCTCGAGAACGGAACCTGCATCGTCAACATCCCCGGCCCCGGCGCCCACTTCATCAGCCCCAACTGCTGGATCAACGACAACGGCGACGAACGCTGCTACGCCCCCTAGACAACGCGTCAGGTCGCGACACCGAGACGCACCGCATCCGCCCGGACTGATCAGTCCGGGCGGATGCGTGTATGTGCGGTGGCGGCCGCCCGCAATGACCACGCTGACAACCCAGCGATGGCCACCTCGGCAAGCACGCTGATCAGCGCGTGCGGCGCCGGTTGCCAGCCGCGCTCGGTGAATCCCAGCAGTCCGACTGTACGTGACATGGCGAACGCACCAAGTGCGGCCACCGAGCCGGCCAACGCGGAGAACCGCAGCCACACAGGTCCACCGAGCGCGATGAGTATCGCGAGTGCGGTGAAAACACTTGCCAGAACCAGGAACCCGACGCCTACGATCGGAATGGAGCGGTACCCGTGCAGATACAGATAGCCATGACTGGCGGCACTGACCAGCAACCCGGCCGCGATGGCGAGATCGACGAGTCGTTTCACAGCAGTGCCTCTTCCTTGAGCGCAAGCGCGTTCTGCCCCCGGGTGTAGCTGACCTCGCGGATGCCGAGGGCCTCGCGCAGCTTGCCGGCCGGCAGGGTCAGCGGCTTGGGCGCCGGCCCGTCACCAGGACGTGGCAGCGGGTAGGCCGTGGTGGTGCCGCTATAGAACGTGAGGTTGTCTTCGGTCTTCGAAAATATCTGGTGGACATGGCCATTCAGACAGGTGACAGACGAGAACCGGCGCAGGTAGCTCAGCGCCTGCGTGGCATCGTCTGTCCCCCAACCCCATTCGGGGTACATGGCGAACAGCGGGATGTGGCTGAAGACGACGATCGGGGTGTCCGACGACAGCGACGCCACGTCCTTCTCGACGAACTCCAACTGATCGGTCCCGAGGTGGCCCAGCTTCTTGAGGTTCAGCGTGTTGACCAGCCCGATGACGTGGACACCCGCGATATCGAAGCTGTACCAGCCGTCGCCGCGGCTGCCCGCGCCGAACGCGGCGCGGTACTTCTGGCCGGCGTCGTCGATGGAGTCGTGCTCGCCGGGCACGGCGAAGATGTGCGGGGTGTTGATCCCGCCCATCATCTGCTTCACCTGATCGAACTGTGCGGCGGTGGCCAGGTGGGTCAGATCGCCGGTGTGGATCACGAAATCGGGCGGGTAGCCGAGGCTGTTGATCTGGTGAATTGCCTGCTCGAAGGACCCGGTGACGTCGGGATTCGCGGTGCCGGTGAACCCGATATGGCTGTCACTGATCTGCGCGAATCTCAGTGTCGGCCGGTCGATGTCGGCCGCCGGCGCGGTGGCAAGGCGGGAGAGCACCTCGCCACCGACGACGGTCAGGCCGACCGCTGCCCCGAACCAGGCGCCGTGCCGGATCAGCTGCCGGCGACTCATCTGATGCGGGTCGGCGGTCACTGGGTCACCGCCACGGTGCCGTGCATGAACGGGTGGATGCTGCAGATGTAGTCGAAGCTGCCGGGTTTGGTGAACATGTAGCTATAGGCGGCGTTGGTGTCCAGCCCCGGCGACCGAAACGAACCGTCGTCGGCAACGACGGTGTGGGGTTCCTCGTCCTTGTTGGTCCAGGTGACAGTGTCGCCGACCTTGACGGTGAGCGCGGCCGGGGTGAACGCGAAGTTGGTGATGTTCACGGCGGTGCCGGCAACAGGCGGGGCGGGGGCCGTCGATGTCGTGGCCGACACCGTCGACCCCATGCCCGACATGCCCGGCATACCGACGGATGTGCCACCGTTGGGACTGAAATCGACCGTCGGCGCGGGCTCTTTCGCCGGCGCGGTGCACGCGGCGACGCCCAAGGCGATCGCGGCGCATACCAGCGCGGTTCGGGTGTGGTGCATGAAATCTGCCTCCTCGACTGAACCAAGTCCGCGGTGCGGACCGTCTCATCAAGAGGTAGGGCGGTGGTTACACCGATGGCTGTGTAACCCCGCCCCGTATCTCTTACCGATGAGCGGAAGGCACCCGATGATGGCGGCGGAGGACGATCGACGCCCGAGACCAGAGTTGCGGCTGGTCAGCGATGCGCGCTATCCGAATTGGGAAGCCGTGTACGACGACAATGTCACGTGGGTGTACCGGATGATCTTTGGCCGAGTCGGGAATCGAGCCGACGCCGAGGATCTGACGTCCGAGGTTTTCCTGGCGGCGATGCGCCCGTTGCGCTTGACGGCAAGCATCGCCGAGGTGCGCGCGTACCTGCGCGCCACCGCACGTACCGTTCTGGCCGCGCACTGGCGGGCCACCTTGGGTACCGAGATCACCACCATCGAGGACGTGCCCGCCACGGTCTTTGGGCCGGTAGCACCGAGCACGGCGCCACAGCGGGTGGCCGCACTGCTGAGCGCCCTTCCCGAAAACTATCGCCGGGTGCTGGAACTGCGTTTCCTGCAGGGTTTCTCGGTGCGCGATGCCGCCGCCGCGCTCGGCATCAGCGTCACGAACGCCAAAGTACTGCAGCACCGTGCACTGCGGCTGGCCGCGCAGATCAACGAGGGGGCACTGCCATGACCCGCCGCGAGTTCGGCCGCTACCTCGATGATCTGCTCGCAGGCCGTCAGCCGAGAGCCTTCACCCCAGACGCCTTCGAGGCGGCGCAATTGCGCACCGCCATCGATCTGGCCGCCGCCCGCGACAACGCCGACGATCCCCGGCCCGAGTTCGTCGACAACCTCAAAGCTCGATTGGCAAGAGACACGTCAGAAATGTCGGCGAATCCGCAAGCTCTCCCGAGCGCGCAGTCGCCGAAACCGGCAGTGTCGGCCACTCGCCGGCGGGTCATCGTTGGCACCACCGCAGCCGCGACCGCTGCGGTAGCGGGCGTATCGGTGGATCGGCTGGTGGTGCGCCCGCGCAATGACGACCACCAGGTCGCCGACCCCGAGATGGTGCCGGTCGACGGGTCCTGGCAGCCGGTGGCATCCAGTGCCGAGCTGCCAGAAGGTGCGGTTCGCGCGTTCGACCTGGGTTCGGTCAACGGATTCGTTCGCCGGGCCGACGGCCGGGTGGACGCGGTATCAGGGGTGTGCACCCACCAGGGTTGCAAGCTGTGGTTCGACCAGCACGACGACCAGCTGCGCTGCCCGTGCCACTCGACAGCGTTCTCACCGGCCGGCGTTGTCGTCACCCACGCTCTGCCTCTTGCAC
Organism: Mycolicibacterium sp. CH28; assembly: GCF_004745805.1. Lineage (GTDB taxonomy): Bacteria > Actinomycetota > Actinomycetes > Mycobacteriales > Mycobacteriaceae > Mycobacterium. The sequence goes on from NZ_SRLQ01000003.1 coordinate 57,424, forward strand.
CGAAGCCGCTGCCGCACTTCGAAGTTCGCGAGAACAACGGTGTCGTGGAAGTACTTGCCCCACCGAGTCAACCGACCTGAGGTGTAACCTCCGAACATATCTAAAGGTATGTACAGCAACATAATTGGAGCAGCACTCATCAGCATCGCCCACGTCGTATCCGCTTCCGGAATCGGCTCAGCCCCCGACATCATCAGCCAACTGCAGAGCCAGGGTTACGAGGTGCAGCTCAACGGTCAGCCGAGCGACGGACTATCCCAGTGCACCGTCACCGACGTGCACCGTTCCTCACCAACCGCCTACGTGGACCTGGACTGCCTGGGCGGCGCCTAGGCCCCACCGTCGAATTCGGTTGTCCCCGTTGGGTGAGGGCCGGATTCAATCGTTGGAGTAGTCGTAGAACCCGTGGCCGGCAGCCAGACCGAGGCGGCCCTTGTCGATGTAGTTCTCCTTCAGCCAGGCCGCGATCGCCTGCGCATCCTGGTCTCCGTGGCTGAGGATGTTGTACGGGGTGGCCAGGCCGACTATGTCCATGATCTGGAACGGGCCCACGGGGGCGCCGGTTCCGATGCGCCAGACTTTGTCGACGTCCGCCGGCTCGGCGTAGCCGAAGGCGGCCAGTTCGTTGGCCGCCCGCAGGAGGGGCACCAGCAGGGAGTTCAAGACGTAACCGGCCTTCTCCTTGTGCATCGGAATCGGCACCATCCCGATGTCGGCCGCGAATCGTACAACCGTGTCGAACACCGCAGGATCGGTATCGGCGGTGCCCATCACCTCGGCGGTGTTGAATTTCCACACCTGATTGGCGAAGTGCAGGGCGAGGAACTGCGCGGGACGACCCGTGGCGTCCTTCAGGTCACTCGGCAGCAGCGTCGAGGAGTTGGTGGCGAAGATTGTCTTCGCCGGCGCCACCGCCCCGAGCTCGTGGTAAGTCTTTTTCTTGAGCTCGATCAGCTCGGGGATCGCTTCGATCACCAGGTCGGCATCCTTGACCGCATCGGCGAGATCCGATGAGTACGACAGGCGGGACAGCGCCTCCTGCGCTCGGCCCTCTGCCGCGCCAGCGACCCCGTCTTTCTTATAGGTGTCGGCAAGCAGCTGGAACCGGTCCTTCGCCTTGGTCAGGATCTCGTCGCTGATGTCGTAGGCGACCACGGTGAAGCCGCTGTAGGCGGTCTGGAAGGCGATCTGCGAGCCGAGCACACCGGTACCCAGCACAGTCACGTTCTTGATGTCGGTCATGTCAGTTTCCCCTGTTCTCCTGCCGAATGGCCTGCACCAAGCAGGTCATGGCGTTGCCGGCTGGCGGTGGCCAGGAACCCGGCGACGATTTGCTCGGTCTGCAGCCGCAGATCGCTGAGAAGGTCGGCGCCGTCGTGCGCGCTCGGGACCAGAAGCGGCGCAGTGGCATTCATAACACCGTCCGCGGCGTCGCCACTGTCGTGAACCCGCGCTCCGGTCGCGCTGCTGTCCGCACTGTCGCCGCTCCCTCGATACGGAGTTCACTCGTACGCGAGCATACTCATCGTCGACGCGTGCACCAATATCGGATCTCCGGCTAGACCGGCACCGCCCGCAACGCCTCGGGTAGACTCGGCAAGAAGTGCTTGGTAGCGAAAGCCCTTATATCGTCGGCGGTCTCGAGAGGTTCGGCACTTGGCAGCAGTAACGCCATCAGCGCGTAGCGCCAGATAGCATCGGCCAGTTCATGGACGGCCTGCGGTCCGATCCGCTCGGCGAAGCCGGGCGGGAAGATCGCCTGCAGCGCGGTCTCGATACGCTGCACCGCGGCACCGTAGTGTTTGCGCGCCAGCTCCAGCATCAGCGCCGGTTCGTCGAGCACCATCCGGTTGAGCACCCGATGCCCGCGACCGCGCAGGATGGCCTGGGTGAACGCCTCCACATAGTAATTCGACTGTGGGCGTGCGGCTTTGAGATCCTCGGCGATGTCATTGAACAGCCGTGCGTTCTCGCGGTCCATCACGGCGGAGACCAATTCATCTTTGTTCGCGAACCGGCGGTAGATCGTCGTACGGCTCACCCCGGCACGGCGGGCGACGTCGTCGAGGGCAACCCGGCGGATGCCGTGCTGGTCGAACTCGACCAGCGCGGCATCCAGGATCGCTTTGGTCGACGGGTCAGACATGCCCCGCCTGCGCGAAACCGGCTCTGGCATAGCCGTTGTAGCGCACCTTCATCGGTAGATGGTCCCACAGCCAGTTGACCGGTCGTGAGCGCCACAGCGCGGCGAAGCGCTGGTAGTTGCGTTCCTTGCGCTCGCTCCAGGGCAGGCCGAGGATCTCGCGGGTGCGCGGCGGCATACCGCCGGTGGTCAGGAATGCGGCGGCGGGGTTGAACACCGGCGCCACCAGCCGCCACACGACTGGGTTGACGGCCTTGGGTCTGGGAAAGCCCTTGGTGACGTAACCGACCCCGTAGGCCGCGGTGCGGTGCGCGACGAGTACGTCGTTGATCATGCGATCCCAATACCGCTCGAACTCGGCGTAGTCGGCGGGCATCGGGCGGTCGCTGACACCGTAGCGGCGGTACCAGGTCTTGGACTCCAGGTACATCTGCTCCTTCTCAGCCCGGGTCAGCCGCTTGACGAACGTGTCGGCGAAGTAGAGGGCCTGATCAAAGAACGTGGCGTGCGCCCAGAAGTAGGTGTCTGGATCCAGCGCGTGGTACCGGCTCCCCTGCCCGTACTCGCTGGGCATATCGCCCTTGATGTTGTGGTGGAAATCGCGCACCCGGACACCTGCGTTGTCGTCGTCGCTGCCGTAGACGGTCATGAAGATCGGCGGGAGGGAGCGCTTGATCCGCGACGCGGTGTCGGCGAACCACACCGAATGGTCGAGCACCCCCTGGCCCAGTTCGGCGAGCATGTTCTGCAGCACGGCCGGCCGGGGCCCGATGAGGAACATGCGGTTGTCGCCGAAGTAGCGCCACACCAGCGACTGCGGGCCCAGCGGCAGGGCGTCGGTGGCGGAGGAGGATTCAGCGAGATCCGTCATGTGCAACAGTGTTACAGATTCCGCACTTTGTACCAACAGGTCGTGACGAGCGTCACCTCGGGCTACTTGAAGCGCTTGAGGCGCAGGCTGTTGGACACCACCAGCACCGAGGACAACGCCATCGTGGCACCGGCGATCATCGGATTCAGCAGGCCCAACGCCGCCAGCGGGATAGCCGCGACGTTGTAGCCGAACGCCCAGAACAGGTTCTGCTTGATGATCCGCAGCGTGCGCGCCGACAGCCGCAGCGCGGTCGGCACCATGCGCAGGTCACCGCGAACCAGGGTGATGTCGCCCGCCTCGATCGCAGCGTCGGTGCCGGTGCCCATCGCCATACCGACATCGGCAGTGGCCAGCGCCACCGAGTCGTTGACGCCGTCGCCGACCATCGCGACCTTGCGGCCCTGCGCCTGCAGTCTCTTGACCATATCGGCCTTCTCGGAGGGCAGCACGCCGGCGACGACATCACCGGGGGCAATACCGACCTCAGCGGCGACCCGCGCCGCAACAGCCGGGTTGTCGCCGGTGAGCAACATCGGGGTGATCCCCATCGACTTCAACTCGGTGATGGCCGCGGCGCTGGTCGGCTTGATTCCGTCGACCAGCCTGATCACCCCGCGCCGGGCACCGTCCCAGGTCACCGCGACGCTGGTGCGGCCGTCGTCATCGGAGAAGCGGGCAACCTGTACCCCCACCCCTTCGACGACACCACTGACCCCGGTACCCGGATCGCTGGTGAAGTCACGCACCGCAGGCACGGCCAAGCCCCGATCGCGGGCGGCGGCCACGATCGCGGCGGCCACCGGATGCTCGGAAGCCGACTCGACGGCGGCCGCCCTGGTCAGGACAGCATCGGCGTCGGCACCCGCCTCGGTTTCGATGGTGGCGACGCTCATCGTGCCGGTGGTCACGGTGCCGGTCTTGTCCAGGACAATGGTGTCGATGCCGGTGACCGTCTCGAGCACCTGCGGTTCCTTGATCAACACGCCGAGCTGCGCGCCTCGGCCGGTGCCGACCAGGATCGCCGTCGGCGTGGCCAGGCCCAGCGCACACGGGCAGGCGATGATCAGCACCGCCACCGCGGCGGTGAACGCCGCCGTAACAGGCCCGCCGGTCAGCAGCCACCCGACCAGTGTCACCCCGGCGATGCCGAGGACGATCGGGACGAACACCGCCGACACCCGGTCGGCCAGCCGCTGGATCGAGGCCTTGCCGCTCTGCGCGTCGGTGACCATCCGCGCCATCCGGGCCAGCTGTGTGTCGGCGCCGACCTTCCGAGCCCGGACCAGGATCCGCCCGTAGGTATTGACCGCCCCGCCAAGCACCTCGTCACCGGCACGGACGTCGACCGGCACCGATTCGCCGGTCATCGCCGAGGTGTCCAACGCCGACTCGCCATCCTCGACGACGCCGTCGGTCGCCACCCGCTCACCCGGGCGCACCACGATCACGTCACCCACCCGCAGCTGCTCGGCAGGAATCCGGATCTCGGCGTCATCTCGGAGCACGACGGCATCCTTGGCGCCCAACGACAGCAGGGCCCGCAAGGCCGCCCCGGCCGACCGCTTGGCCTTGGCCTCGGCGTAACGGCCGGCCAGCAGGAAGACTGTCACCGCCGCCGCGACCTCGAAGTAGACATGACCGTGACCATGAGCGACAGCCCCGGTCAGCACCTCGTACAGCGACCACCCATATGCCGCCAGGGTGCCGATCGACACCAGGGTGTCCATCGTCGACGCGCCGTGCCGTGCGCTGTTCACCGCGGCCTTGTGGAACGGATAGCCACCCCAGAACACGATCGGCGTGGTCAGCGCCAGCACCAGCCACTGCCAGCCGGGGAACTGCCATGCCATCACCATCGACAGCGCCACCACCGGCACCGCCAACACCGTCGAACCGATCAGCCGCGGGCGCAGCTGGTCGGCGGGCACGTCGTGGTTCATGTGGTCGTGACCGCCGCCGGAGTGGTCAATCACCGCGGCGTGGTACCCGGTGGATTCCACCGCGTGGATCAGGTCGTGCTCGGAAACCTGCGGCCCGTGTTCGACGTGTGCTCGCTCGACGGCGAAGTTCACCGTGGCGTGCACACCCGCCAAATCGTTGAGGCCGCGCTCGATCGTCGCCGCGCAGGATGCGCAGCTCATGCCGGTCAACTGGAGATCAGTCGTGATCATCACTCGATGGTACCCCTAGGGGGTATGTTGTCCAGGGTCCTGAGCCCCCGGTAGCTCAGCACGGCCCACCCACCCAGTCAGCCCTGGTCAGGGTAGTGGTGCGCGGTAGCGCCGAACATTCACAGTGCCCAGAAACAGGGCAGGTCACACCGGGGTCTTCGGCTCCCCGCCACGCCGGGCCCGAACCAGACCGGCCACACCCAACACCGCCAGCACCCCGGCAGCGGTCACCAGCGCCCAGGTCAGCATCATCATCGGGGGGTTGTAGACAACCGACGTCGTCGAGGGTTGCCCGTCGGTGACCGGGGCGACGTAGACCATGGTCCGAGCCGCCAGACCGCTGGCGATACCAGCGGCCAGCACCAGCACGGCCAGCACCAGCTGGACGATGTGCCTCACGGCGAGCTCGTCCTCTGCGCCTCGACCAGCGCGGTGAGTGCCGCGCGCAGCGCGCGATGGTTGCGCGCCCACGCTTGTGCGGTCCGTTTGCCGGTGAGCTCGACGCCGATCCCAGTGCGGCCACGGGGCACACCACTTAGTTCGCCCAGCGCGCGGGCGCTCTGCCACTTCTCCTGCGGTCCACGGGACTTCACCGAGTGCTCCGGCTCGGGGAACACGGCCACGATCTGGCTCAGCGGCGTGACCTCGGCACCCTGCCGAAGCGCGGCACGGGTCAGCTCGACGCTGGTGTGCATCCGTGCGGCCTTGACCTGCAGGCCGAGGAAGCCCGTCACGAGCACCAGGAAGATCAGCGGCACGGCGAGCTGGAAACCCATCCCGCCCTTGAACTGGATTATCAGCATCGCGATCGCCGAAGCAGGCCCCGCCAGCAACCAGTACCAGCTGGCACCGTTCTCGAGGAACAACCGCTCCGGCTGCTCGGCGTGCTGATCCTCAGACATCTGAGTCCGCGGCGTCGGCGTCGAACCAGCCGGCCACCGCCGGACGGCTCAACAGCAGGGTGCCGACCACAATCGGCAGCACGCTCAGCAATGCCACGAGACCGATGTTGACGAACACCTGTAACAGGCCGACCAGGACGATGATCGTCAGGCCCAAACCCAGCGTCGCTCGCCGAAACCGCACGTCGCCGCTGCTGCGAGCACGTCCGATCAGGAATGCCAAGCCCGCCCCGGCGAGCAGGCAGACGACGCCCGCGCCACGGCGGAATATCAGCAGCTGATGGACAGCCTGATCGGAATACGAGGCCGGCAGGGCCTGGCGGAGCAGGTCATAGCCGACGGTGATGGCCAGCATCCCACCCGCCATCAGCAGCACGGCCCCCGCGACCAGCAGCCAGAAGGCGGCATTGAGGGCGCGCGGCCTCGGTTGGGTTGGGGTCATGATCGGGCCAGCCTATCGGGTCACTTGGCGAAGAACCCGTGCGCATCCTGGCGGTGCAGCAGGTAGATGCCACCGACGATGAGCACCGAGCCGATGATGCCGGTCACCGCGAAAATCACCGCCTGCACCGTGTCGCGCTGGGTGCCGAGCAGGCTCGATGTGGTGTAGATGACGGTAGCCACTCCGCCGCCGGTCAGCACGGTACGGGTCCAGCGGTAGCCCGACCGCATCAGGAACAGGAACGTCAGCACCAGGGCGGCCATCATCAGTGCGAACAGCACGGTGATTGCGATGACCAGGATGGACGCCTGCTTGGTGGCAAAGAAGGCGTCGGCGAGATAGCCGGTCACCATCAGCGGCAGCGCGATGAGCCACAACCAGAAGCCGGTGTCGACGTCCTCCGGGCGTGCCGGTGTGTCCACCGGCGGTTGCTGCGTCACGCCAGCCAGCCGGCCACGTCGGCCGCCCAGTAGGTCAACACGATGTCGGCACCGGCGCGCCGAATGCTGGTCAGCGACTCCAGTGCTGCGACCCGGCCGTCGATCCAGCCGTTGGCCGCCGCGGCACTGATCATGGCGTACTCCCCCGACACCTGGTAGGCGGCCACCGGCACCGGCGAGACGTCGGCAGCTGCACGCACGATGTCCAAGTAGGACATGGCCGGTTTGATCATCACGATGTCGGCGCCCTCGTCGAGGTCGAGTTCGATTTCGCGCAGCGCTTCCCGAGAGTTGCCACTGTCCTGCTGATAGGTGCGGCGGTCGCCCTGCAGGCTCGAGGCCACTGCCTCGCGGAATGGGCCGTAGAACGCCGAGGCGAACTTCGCGGCGTAGGCCAGGATCAGCACATCACCGAACCCCGCAGCATCCAGGCCCTCGCGGATCGCAGCCACCTGGCCGTCCATCATGCCGCTGGGGCCGACCACGTGCGCGCCCGATTCCGCTTGTGCCACAGCCAGTCTCACGTACTGCGCATTGGTGGCGTCATTGTCGACCCGGCCGCGGGCATCCAGCACGCCACAGTGGCCGTGGTCGGTGAACTCGTCGAGACAGGTGTCGGCCATCAGCACGGTGTCGCTGCCCAGATCCTTGGCCAGATCACGCAGGCCGACGTTGAGGATCCCGTCGGGGTCCACGCCGCAGGAGCCAAGGGCGTCCTTGTCGGTGTCACAAGGAACCCCGAACAGCATCAGCCCCCCGACACCGGCTTCGACGGCCTGCTCGGCCGCGCGGCGTAGCGAGTCTCGGGTGTGCTGATAGACACCCGGCATCGACGATATCGGCCGGGGCTCGTCGATCCCGTCGGCGATGAACATCGGCAACACCAGATGCCGTGGCTCCAGGGATGTTTCGGCCACCAACCGGCGCAGCGCAGGGGTTGCGCGCAGCCGGCGGGGACGCTGTCTGGGGAAGCCGGGCAATGTCACGCCTTCTCTCTGGGTTAGCGGCGTCGACTCTTCTTACGCGGCGGTGGCAACGCACCCTCGGCGCGCAGTCGGGCGGCATGCTCGGCGAGCGCGTCGACCAACGGACCGACCGCCGCGGTCTCGGGCTGCACGTCGACCCGCAGCCCGAACTCCGCGGCCGTCTCGGCTGTCTTCGGGCCGATGCACGCCACGATGGTGCGGGCGTGCGGCTTACCGGCGATGCCGACGAGGTTGCGCACCGTCGAGCTGGACGTGAAGCACACCGCGTCGAATCCGCCGGTCTTGATCATCTCGCGGGTCTCGGCCGGCGGCGGTGCGGCGCGCACGGTGCGGTAGGCGGTGACGTCCTCGATCTCCCAGCCGCGGTCGCGCAGGCCCTCGGCCAGCGTCTCGGTGGCGATATCGGCGCGCGGCAGCAGCACCCGGTTGACCGGGTCGAAAATGCTGTCGTACTCCGGGAATTCGTCGAGCAGGCCGAGCGAAGACTGCTCGCCGGACGGCACCAGTTCGGGGCTCACCCCGAAGGCGCGGACCCGGTCTGCGGTCGACTCCCCCACGCAGGCGATCTTCACCCCGGAGAAGGCGCGGGCGTCCAGCCCGAACTCGCCGAACTTCTCCCACACCGCACGAACGGCATTGGTGGAGGTGAACACCACCCACTGGTAGCGGCCGTCGACCAAACCCTTGACAGCCCTTTCCATCTGGGCCGGGCTACGCGGTGGCTCGACGGCAATGGTGGGCACCTCGATGGGCAGCGCGCCGTGACCGACCAACCGGTCGCTCATCTCGCCGGCCTGGTCCTTGGTGCGGGGCACCAGCACGGTCCAGCCGTACAGGGCGCGGCTCTCCCACCAGTTCAGCTTGACCCGGTGTGCGACGGTCTTGCCGATGGTGACCACCAGCGTGCCGGTCAGCGGGCCGGCCGGATCGTTGTTGCAGGCCAGGGTCGCCCGGTCGGTCAGCCCGTGCAACGTGGTCTCCACCGAACGCTGCGAGCAGGTGGTGCCGTTGGAAGTGACCACACACGGGGTGTTGTCGGCCAGGCCGTACTCGATGAGGGTCCGCGCGGCCTCGGGCAGATGCGAGGCGCTGGCGGTCAGGATCAGCGGGCCAGGCGCGGCGGCCAACGCCGCCCAGTCGACCTCGCCGCGCACATCGGCCACGGTGTGCGCCGAACCCAGCGGCAGACCCGCGTAGGTCGGCACCGCGCTGGTGGCGGGTAGTCCGGGGACGATCTCGAACTCGGCGTGGGCCCGGGCCACGGCGTTGACCTCGGTGATGACCGAGTCGACCGAAAGCGGGTCGCCGGCGACCAGGCGCACCACGTCGAAGCCGGCCTTGGCCTCGGCGACCAGCGTCTTGGCCACCTCGGCGGGGTCACCGAGCGCGGGGCGGATATCGGGGCCGACCTCGACGACCGGCGGCGCGGTCTCGTCGTATCCCTCGGCAGGGGTGCCACTCGGTGCGGGGGCCGGGCCGACCGCAGGCGGAAGCTCGGTGCCCACCACGCTCAGCACGGCCTGCGGCACGTCGGGATCGGTGAACACCAGCGCGGCGTTGGCCAAGACGGTGCGGGCACGCGTCGTCAGCAGGTTGGGGTCACCCGGACCCGAGCCGACGAACGTGATGTGCCCCGGCTTCGCCTTCACTCCTCGACCGTTCACGTGCCCAGTCATCGCTTCACTCCCGCCCTACCGCACCATCGCGGAAATTGTTCGACATGACTTCGCGCGCCCCGAGCTCGAACAACTCCGCCGCGACCGAGAGCCCCAGCTCTGCGGACCGGCCGGGCGTGCCGACACCGGACGCACGGATCACATCGGATCCGTCTGCCGCCGCCACGCATGCGCGCAACGACAGCTCTTCGAAGACGCGGCCGTCGTCATCGATGGACTCGACCACCTCGGCGATCGCGCCCACCGGTGCGGAACAACCCGCCTCCAGTTCGGCCAGCAGGACTCGCTCTGCGGTGACCGCGGCGCGGGTGTCGGGATCGTCCAACTGTCCCAACAGCGCCACGAGCTCGGTGTCGCCTGCGCGGCACTCCACCGCAAGCGCACCTTGAGCCGGCGCTGGCAACATCTGCACCGGCTCCAGCGTCTCGGTGACATCGCCGAGTCGTCCGAGACGGGCCAGACCCGCCCGGGCCACCACGATGGCATCGAGATCACCACTGCTTACCCTGTTCAACCTGGTATCTAGGTTGCCTCGTAGGGGGCGAATTTCCAAACCGAGACCCAGTGCTCTAAGCTGCGCGGCCCGTCGCACGGACGACGTGCCGATCACCGAGCCGGCTGGCAACTCTCCCAGCACCATGCCGTCGCGGGCCACCAGGGCATCGCGGGCATCCTCGCGGCGCGGCGTTGCGGCGATCACGAACCGGTCGTCGGCAGCCGTCGGCAAATCCTTGTAGGAGTGCACCGCCATATCTACCCGGCCGTCGGCGATGGCTTCGCGCAGCGCCGCGGTGAACACCCCAACCCCGATCTCGACGACCGGCTTCTGGGATCGGTCTCCCGCGGTGCTGATGATGACCAGCTCGGCGCGATGGCCGCGTTCGATGAGTTGGTCTCTGATGGTCCCGGCCTGGGTGGTCGCCAGCAGGCTGCCCCGGGTGCCGATGCGAATCACCGCGTCGTTACTGCCGGCCAACCGTACTACCCGGTGCCGTCGGGTCGGCCTTGATCGAATTCCGTTGCCAGCAGGGGCAATTCCCCCGCGGCGACGGCGTCGACGGCCTGTGGATCGAGCTCGAACAGTTCGCGCAGCGCCTCGGCATAGCTGTCCCCACCCGGGGCGCTGGCCAATTGCTTGACCCGCACGGTCGGGGCGTGCAGCAGCTTGTCGACCACCCGGCGCACGGTGCGCGCGACCTCGTTGCGCTGGCCCTCGTCCAGGCCCGGCAACCGGTGATCCAGCCGCAGCAACTCGGCCTCGACGACGTCGGCGGCACGCTGGCGAAGGGCCGTGACCGTCGGGGTGACCTCGGCCATCCGCTGCCCCGCCAGGTAGCTGGCAACCTCGGCGGCGACGATCTGGCGGGCGGCTTCGGCATCGGTGGCCGCGGCCCGGGCCGCCGGCTCGCGCTGCACCCGGTCCATGTCGATGACCGAGACACCGGGCAGCCCGGCTACCGCAGGGTCGATATCGCGCGGCATGCCCAGGTCGCACAGCACCAGCGGCTCGGCATTCTCGCCGCGCTTGCCGTCGGCCAGCGCGTAGTGCACATCGGCCAGCGACACCACCGGGCGAACCGCGCCGGTGCAGCTGACGACGACGTCGGCGGCGGACAGGGCGGTGGGCAGCTGCTCAAGGGTCAGCGCCTCGGCGCCCACCCCCTGCTCGCGAATGATCTCGGCCAGCCGCTGCGCGCGGGGCAGCGAGCGGTTGACAACGTGGACGTGGGCGATTCCGGCGCGCACCAGGTGTGCGGCCGACAGGCCACCCATCGAGCCGGCGCCGACCACGGTGGCGGTGCGCCCGGCCAACCCGTTCAGCCGTGCGCCCGCGATGTCCAGCGCGACCGAGACCACACTGGCCCCGGCGGTGTCGATGGCGGTCTCACTGTGCACCCGCTTGCCCACCGACAGGGCGCGCTGGGCCAGGTCGTGCAGGATCCGGCCGACGGTCTTGTTGGACTCGGCAGTGGCATAGGCGCGGCGGACCTGGCCGAGTACCTGCTGCTCGCCGATCACCGCACTGTCCAGCCCGCTGGCGACGGCGAAGAGATGTTCGACAGCGGCCTCGCTGTAGCGGACATAGGCGTACTTGGTGAGATCGCCCATCGGCATTCCGGAGTGCTCGGCGAGCACCTGACCAATCGCCGACAACCCGCCGTGGAAGGCGTCGACCACCGCGTAGACCTCGACCCGGTTGCAGGTCGACAGCACCATGGCCTCGGTCACCAGCGGTGACTGCAGCACCTGGGCGATGATCTTGGCCTGGTCGGACTCGTCGGTGGACAGCTGCTCGAGAACGGACACCGGGGCACTACGATGCGACACCCCAAACAGCAGGACACTCACGGCACGATCACCTGGCCCGCTCCCTCGCAATGACGGATTGCTCCGTTAGTGAAACTTGGTTCCACGGTAAACGCTGCGCAGGCAGCTGACCAAATTCCAGCGCCGTTCATCTCTCGGCCAAATCGGCCCGCAACCGCGCAATGTCGACATCCCAGTAGCTGTGTTCGCGGCCGTCGAGCAGGACAACCGGCAGGCGGTCCCCGAATTCGGCGCGTAGCGCGGTGTCACCGGCCGCCGCGGCGGCATCGACGTCGGTCGCCGACAGGTCGAACTCGAGTTCTGCGGCCAGCTCGGCCAGCCGGCCATACACCTGCTGACAGATGCTGCATCCGGCTCGGGTCAACAACTCGACATGTGCGCGGCTCACCCGAAGAAGTGTCGCAGTTAGGGTGAACCCATGGGTTCCGGGGACCACGACCAGGAGCTCGCAGGTGATGCCAGCGCCGAGCGGGCCGTCGACGAGCTGGTCGCCGAGCAGGCCAGCGCGGTCGCGCGCGACGCGAGCATCGCCGCGCATCGCGACCCGGCGCCGCAGGGCGCGTCCGAACCCGCCCCGCCGCCACCGGCGGATCTGACCGCGGCAGCGTTCTTCGACGTCGACAACACCCTGGTGCAGGGCTCGTCGCTGGTGCACTTCGGCCGCGGCCTGGCCGCGCGCAAGTACTTCACCTACGCCGACATGTGGAAGTTCGTCTATGCGCAGGCCAAGTTCCAGCTGACCGGCCGGGAGAACAGCGACGATGTCGCCGAGGGCCGGCGCAAGGCACTGGCGTTCATCGAGGGCCGGTCGACCGCCGAGTTGGTGAGCCTCGGCGAGGAGATCTACGACGAGATCATCGCCGACAAGATCTGGCCGGGCACCCGCGCGTTGGCCCAGATGCATCTGGATGCCGGTCAGCAGGTGTGGCTGGTCACCGCGACGCCTTACGAGCTCGCCGCGACAATCGCCAAGCGGCTGGGCTTCACCGGGGCGCTGGGCACGGTTGCGGAGTCCGAGAACGGGGTGTTCACCGGCCGGCTGGTGGGCGACATCCTGCACGGGGTCGGCAAGGCCCATGCGGTGCGCCAGCTGGCCATCCGCGAGGGACTCAACCTCAAACGCTGCGCCGCGTACTCCGACAGCTACAACGACGTGCCGATGTTGTCGCTGGTGGGCACGGCGGTGGCGATCAACCCCGACGCCGACCTGCGGGAGCTGGCTCGTGAACGGGGGTGGGAGATCCGCGATTTCCGGACCGCCCGCAAGGCCGCCCGGATCGGTGTGCCGTCGGCGCTGGCGCTTGGTGCGATCGGCGGGGCGCTGGCCGCGGCCGTGTCGCGGCGGCACGAGCGCTGAGAAGCCGCTGATAGGCTCCCCGGGTGTCAATCGCCAGCGACATCATCGGAACCCATTACCGCTACCCGGATTACTACCTGGTCGGGCGCGAGAAGATCCGCGAGTACGCCCAGGCGATCCAGTCCGATGACCCGCTGCACTACAGCGAGGAAGCGGCCAAGGCCGCCGGCTACGCCGACGTGGTGGCTCCGCTGACGTTCATCGCGATCCCGGGACGTCAGGTACAGCTGGACATCTTCCGGAATTTCGACGTCGGCATCAATCTGGCGCGCGTCATCCACCGCGACCAGAAGATCCGCTATCACCGGCCGATCGTTGCGGGTGACAAATTGTTCTTCGATTCGTGGCTGGATTCGGTCGTCGAATCGCACGGCACGGTGATCAGCGAATTGCGCAGTGAGGTCACCAACGAGGCGGGCGAGCCGGTGATGACGACCGTCGTGACGATGATCGGTGAAGCCGAGGGCGACGAGGAGACCAACGCTCAGGTGGCCGCGATCGCGGCCGCGGCGATGGGCCGGCAAACCCCGCGCTGAGTCCCGGGCTCAGCCCAGGAACATGTTGCGACGTTTTGCCAGCAACTGATACAGCGTCGCCTGGATGGTTTCGCGGACCTGATCGGTGAGCTCGAAGGTGACCATCGGGTCGTCGGCCGCGGACTCGTCGTAGTCGGCGGTCTCGATCGGGGTGCCGAATGCGATGTGCCACTTGGACGGTAGCGGCATCAGTCCGGCCGGACCGGCCAGCGGGAACAACGGCGTGATCGGGAAGTACGGCAAGCCGAGCACCCGCGCCAGCAGCTTGACGTCGGCGACCATCGGGTAGATCTCCTCCGATCCGACGATCGAGCACGGGATGATCGGCGCCCCGGTCCGCAATGCCGCGGACACGAAACCGCCACGACCGAATCGCTGCAGCTTGTAGCGATCCCGGAAGTGCTTGCCCAACCCCTTGTAACCCTCCGGGAAGACCGCCGTCAGCTCGCCACCGGCCAGCAACCGATGCGCGTCGATCGTGCAGGCCATGGTGTGGCCGGCCTTGCGTGCGATCGGGCCCAGCATCGGCATGTCGAACACCATGTCGGCGGCCAGCAACCGCAGATCCCGGTGGTCCGGATGGTGATCGTGGACGGCCACAGACAACATCAGACCGTCGAACGGCAACGTCCCGGCGTGGTTGGCGACCACGAGGCCGGCACCGTCGCGCGGGAGATTCTCGATACCGCTGACCTCAACCCGGAACCAGTTCTGGAAAAAGAACCGCAGCAAAGGCATAACGAGCGCGTCGTTGAATTGGGGATCGAAGCCGAATTCGTCGACCTGGTAGTCACCGGCGAGCCGCTTGCGGAGAAAATCGGCAACCGCCGAAATGCGTTGGGCGAGTTCGTTGGGAGTGTCATCACCGTGCGCGCTTCCGCTCGCGCCACGTCGCGCGTCGATCTCGCGGACGACGGCGGCGATATCCTCCGCCGAGGCGCGGGTACCGGGGTCGGCCAGCAGCGAGGGATGCCGCCGAGCCGCCTCGGCGCGCAGCGCCGCGCGTCGAGCAGCCGAAGCCCGACTCGAATTAGAATGCAGCGGAATCACTTTCGCTTTTGATTCACCCGCCACGTCAATTACCTTCTCCCCGCCGTGGGCCCATCAGCCGCCCCACCGCTGCGCGACGGCGACGGCGCGACCTTCCACCGAGCGTACCCACTTCGGATCGATGATCGGGGTCAAACCTCGACCGCGCACGTAGTCGTCGAATGCCTCCATCGTCGTCCATTTCGGCGCAAAGCCCAACTCGGTTCGCATTCTGGTGGTGTCCATGACCCGGCCGTAGCTCAGCCAATCCATCTGGTCGCGATTGAGTTCGGAACTCCTGGCCGCCTTTCGCAACGAATCCAGTGCCCATACCCCGAAACCGGGTACCGGAAACGCAATCCGGCCGGAACGCCGGATTGCTTGCGACATCATGATGATCCCGTCGGCACCGATGTTGAATGTCCCGGACTTGCCCGCCATCGTGGCGCGCTCCAGCGCCCCGAGCGCGTCCTGTTCGTGCAGCAGTTGCAGTCGCGCGTCATGACCGAGCACCGTGGGCACCAGCGGGCCCGCCAGATACCGCGACAGCGCGGTATCCATCCCCGGGCCGATCATGTTGGCCAGCCGCAGGATGGTGACCGCGATATCGGGCCTGCGTCGGCCCAGACCGCGCGCGTAACCCTCGATATCGATGCTGTCGCGGGCGAAGCCCTCCCGGGGTGGGCGGCGACTGCTGCTGTCCTCGGTGTAGACCACCGGATCGTGCGGGTGCGACCCGTAGACCTCGGAGGTCGACTTGAGGATCACCCGCCGCACCGACGGCGCCTTCTGACAGGCCGCGAACAGCTGCATCGCGCCCATCACGTTGATTTCCTTCAACGTGGCACGACCGCCCGACCGCGGGGCGTACGAAGCCGCGGCGGCGTGCACCACGGTGTCAACGTCCCCGTTGCGAATCACCTTGGCGATGAACGGATTCCGGATATCGGCACGGACGAACTCGGCCCGGCCCATCCGGCGCAGGAGATCCTTGCTCGGTGCGACGGCGTCGACGGCGATGACCTTGTTGATCAGCGGGTTCTGCGCCAGCCGCGCGGTCAGGTATCCACCCAGGAAGCGACAGGCACCGGTGACGAGCACGATCCTGGGATAATGCGGAGCCCCTGAATCAGAGCCGATATCGGTACCGCCGGGATCCATCCGCACAGCCTATCGGCCGGACCGAGGTCTGGCACGACGCGACGAGGCCGGGCCCGGAAACGTCCAGAGCCCGGCCTAGCGGCTACTTGCCGAGTTTTCTGCGCTGGACCCGGGTACGACGCAGCAGCTTGCGGTGCTTCTTCTTCGACATGCGCTTACGCCGCTTCTTGATGACTGAACCCATGAATTCCGCTACCTAAGTCCTCGCAGTGCCCGCATCAGCGCGGGCTTCCTAGTGTCTGGCACACCTTACCTAAGCAGACACCTGGAACGGAAAACGGCCTGCAATCGACGGGTTCGTTAACCCGCGTCGAAGTAGGACGTCTCCAGTAGATCGTGGACAGCCTTGGCGTGCACCCGGAACGAGCGCCCAACCCGGACGGCAGGCAGCTCTCCGTTGTGCACCAGCCGGTAGACCGTCATCTTGCTGACACGCATCAGCGCAGCCACTTCGGCGACGGTGAGAAATTGAGCTCTGGCGGTTGGCGCAGCGTCGGCGCCACCGGCATCGCGCGCCGATTTCCCAGCCGAATCCCGCGCCGATGGCCCGTTCATAGACGTCATCGCAACCCAATCCGTCAGGCACGGGCAGTTCCAGCGGCTTCCCCACCGCTGGCACCCAGCCGTGCATACACGAGGAGAATAGCGTGGCCAATGGGGTTACTGCGACGGGTGTGGGTCAATCCATCAGAAATTCCTCGAACTACTCTGATGTAATTCCTAGCTGCTCAGAGCGTGTTTTGGCGGCGTCGACGGCCGCGGCGACCGCGGACCGCACCCCTCCCCGTTCGAGTTCCCGCAGGCCAGCAGCGGTGGTACCGCCCGGGGAGGTCACCATCGCCCGCAGCCGGGCCGGCGAAGTATCCAGGCCGATGTCGGTAGCCGCCGCACGCTGGTTATCGAGCCGGTCCAACAACATCGCCGCCGATCCGGCCATGGTCTGCACCGCCAGATCGGTTGCGACCGCCCTGGAGAGCCCGCTGGCGACGGCCGCATCGACCAACGCCTCGACGAATAGGAAGAAGTACGCGGGTCCCGAACCCGACACCGCGGTGACGGCGTCGAGCTGGCTTTCCGGAACGGTCAGCACGTCACCGACGCACTGGAAGAGCTCCGAGACGTCGGAGAGCTGCTCGGCCGTGGCGAATCGTCCCGCGGCTAGGGCGCTGACACCGGCACCGACGAGCGCTGGGGCGTTGGGCATCACCCGGATCACCGGCGAGCCCGCGGGCAGCCGGGACTCGTAGAAGCCGATCGTCACACCCGCGACGACGGTCACGAAGACCTGCTCGACGGTGTCGGTCTCGGCCCTGGCGGCCACCTCGGCGATCGCGGCGACCACGCTGTCGGCGTCGGCCGGCTTCACCGCGACGATCACGAAACCGGCGGTCTCCGCAGCCTCGGCGACCGTCGCGACCCGCACGGAGTACTTGTCCGCGAGGTATCGGGCGCGCTCCGGCATCCGCTCGGAGACCACCAGGTCCTTGACTTGTCGGCCCGCCCGAAGCAATCCCGCAAGGATCGCCTCGCCCATGCTGCCGCCACCAATGATCGCGATTCTGGCCATTCCCGAGACCCTAGCGGCACCAGCGAGGGTCTACTGGGCAGGCACCAACGCCAGCTGGCGTGTCTGGACGATGATCCGCCCGGCGCTGTCGACGACGGTGTGGTCCTCGTCGAACCAGTCCTGCCCGATCTGCGTCGTCGTGCACATCACCCGCAGCCACCCGTCGGTCGGCAGGCCACGCAGATAGGCAGTCATCTGCACCGTCGGGGCCCAACCGCGGCGGCCCACCGCGTAGCAGACCGGCAGGGAGATATCGCCGCACATCAACGCGAACAAGACGTCCACCGGCCCGACCTTGGGCTGCACCCAGATCTTGAACACCGGGGAGCCGGACTCGGTGAGAGCCTCGGTGAGCTCCGGGCGGATATCGCATCCGCGGGCCAGATGATTGATCTCGGCCGCGGGGTGGCCCGGCCCGATCGGCTGCACATGGGCCGGGGGTTCCACACTCATCACTGCGGTGACCGGATTGGCCGACAGCAGCGGCGCTGCGCGGTGTTCCGGTTCCCCGAGGGTCACCACCGCACGCACGCAGGTGCGTTCGCCCTGGGCAAGCTCGACGTCGACCAGCCCGATCCGGCGGCCCCGCTTGCGGACGACTGTGACCAACTGCACCGGCCCCGGATCGGGCGCGGACAGGAAATCCGCCGACACGGCGATGGGTTCGAAGTCCGTGCCGCGCCGGTCGGCCGCCGACGCACCGGTCCCGCCGTACGCCTCGCGGGCCGCCTTGGCGCACAGCGCCAGCATCACACCGCCGTGCACCTTCGGCCCAATTGTCCAGTGCTCGTTGAGGTTTCCGTCAAATCGGTCGTCACGCGGGTGCAACACCATGACATCAGCGAAGCGCGGGTGCATTGAGGCCCTTCTACTCAGCCGCGGCGCTCACCGCAGCAGATGGGTACGCGCGAACTGGAGAGACTCGGCCAGCAGCGCCTCCCGCTCGGCCTTGGTGCGCGCCCCGGAGGTGGTCACTTCCAGGATCACGTGCCCGGCGAAATCGCTTCCGGCCAGCATCTGACACACCTCGACGGTGGGCTGGCTGCCATGCCCGGGCACCAGATGTTCGTCGGTCGCCGCGCCGCTGCCGTCGCACAGATGCAGGTGCACCAGCCCCTCGCCCATCCGGCGGGCCATCTCGAGTGCATCGGTGCCGGCCGTGGCCGTATGCGACAGGTCCAGCGTGTAGTGGGCGTGGTTGCCGTCGAGCGGGTCGTAGGACGGCGCGAACGCCGAGATGCCCGCCCCGGGATGGCCGCCGCGTTTGCGCATCCGTTCGATCGAGGGCTGACCGGAGCCGAAGAAGCGGTCGGCGCGGAACGGGAACATGTTCTCCACCGCGACCAACACGTCGCTGCGGACTTCGAGTTCGGCCACCTGCTCGCTGAAGCCGTCGGCATACCGCCGCTGCCACCGGAACGGCGGGTGCACCACGACGGTCTGCGCGCCGAGCCGCTCAGCGGCCTGCACGCTGCGCGTCAGCTTCGGGATGGGGTTGGCACCCCAGACCCGCTGCGAGATCAGCAGACAGGGCGCGTGGACGGACAGCACGGGCATGTTGTAGCGGCGGGACAGCTTGGCAATCGCGCCGATGTCCTGGCTGACCGTCTCGGCCCACACCATCAACTCGACACCGTCGTAACCCAGTTCGGCCGCGTACTCGAAAGCCGCCTCGGTCCTTAGGGGATAGACCGAGGCCGTCGACAGACCGACCTTGATGGCTGGGCGCACTGATCGATCAGGTCGACTGCAGCAGCGCCAACGGTCCGAGCGTGACCAGCGCCCCGACCGCCACCGCGATCAGCGTGCTGGCGATGTCCTCGGTTTTGCGCACGAGCCGGACTGCGACCACGAGGCCCAGAATAACCAGCACCGACAGCACCAGCGCGACAATGTTGTTCCACCGCCACAGCTGGTCGAAAGCGACGAACAACCCGGCGCCGAACACCACGGCAAGGATCGACTGCCCCACCACCAGCAGCCCGCGCCACAGTGCGGTGAGCTTGCCCTCGCGGGGCGCCTGCGCCTCGGCCGACACGCCGGTGTCCACCGACTCGCCCTCGTCGTCGACAACACCGCGGCGGGCGAGATCGTCGGCCACCGTCTGGCCACCGAACAAGGTGCCGCCCGAGGACTTCAGATACGACTGCAACTCGACGGCCTCGTCGACGTGCTCCTCGGCCGCCGATTCCAGACTAGGGGCCGACTCATCGACCGGGTCGAACGTCATCTGCTCGGCGTCGGAAGCCGACCCGCCGCCGGTGGTCTGCGGCTCGGGTCTGCGCCGGGGCCGCGGGTCATGGCTGCGTTCGGGGCCACTTTCGCGCCGCGGGAGGGGGCTGTCGGAACGGGATGGCGGTGCGTCGAAGGGCCGTTCCGGGGTCTCGTCCTCGGTCACCGGGGACGCACTGGCCGCGCCGTTGGTGGCGGGCGATCCCTGCGGCTCATCCACCACGGCGTCCTCAGCCACGCCGTCTTGGGTGTCGCCGGCTTGGATCTCCTCGACGTCACGAACGACGGGGATCGCACCAGTGCGCATGACCGGAATCTCACCGGTGCGCACGATCGGGATCTCACCGGTCAGTTCGGCGACGGTTACCGAGTCGCTGTTGCCGCGCCGACGCCGGCGACGCCCGCCGACCGGCGGCGAACCGATCGTGCCGTTCTTGGCGAGCAACTCAGCCACCGAGATCGGCCGGCTGTTCTCACTGTCATCTGGTGCAGTCATCGTCTGCCTCTCGATCGGGTGCCGGTCGACCGATCAAAATCCGGGCTTCCAGCATCCCCCACCGCCGTCTCCACCAACGCCGTTCCGTCGGCCTCGCTATCGAGTCGGCGCAGGATAATGCCCTCACGCAAAGCCCACGGACAGATGTCAACCGATTCCAATGACAGTGCTCGCATGCTTGCCTCCGCCACCAGAGCACCGGCCACGATCTGCGGCGCCCGCTCGGCGCTGACTCCTTCCAACTCGGCACGATCAGCCGTGGTCATCCTAGAGATGAAAGATATGAGTTGCCGCAGACCGTTTGCCGTCAGCGTTCGCTTAACCCTCGGCCCGGCGCCGGAGGGGGCCGCTCCGGTCAGCCGCGCGAGCGACCGGAACGTCTTGGAGGTGGCCACCGCCAGGTCGGGAGCCCCGGCCTTGAGGACGGCCGCACTTGCTTCGGCGACCTCGTTGTCGAGCCAGTCGCGCAGCATGGCGACCCGGCGCCGGCCCGGTGGATCGTCGGGCAACCATTCGCGGGTGAGCCGGCCCGCACCCAGCGGCAGCGACAGCGCGACCTCTGGCGCCTCGTCGACACCGTTCGACAGCTCCAGTGAACCGCCGCCGATATCGAGGTTGATGATCCGGCCGGCGCTCCAGCCGTACCAGCGCCGCACCGCCAAAAACGTCAGTCGCGACTCGTTGGCACCGGACAGGACCTGCAGGTTCACCCCGGTTTCGGCCAGCACCCGGGCCAGCACGTCCTCGGAGTTCTTCGCGTCGCGCACCGCGGACGTGGCGAATGCCATCAGGTCGGCGCAGCCGGAGCTGGCGGCGATCTTGGCGAACTCGTCGACGGTCTCGATCAGGGTGTCGGCACCGCGGCGGGTGAGCTTGCCGGAGTCGTCGATGGCTTCGGCGAGCCGCAGCGCGGCTTTGGTCGAGCTCATCGGAGTCGGGTGGCCGCCGCGGTGTGCATCGACCACCAGCAGATGAACCGTATTGCTGCCCACGTCAAGCACGCCTAGTCGCACGTCGTTAAAACTAGCGTGACACGCGTGCACTCCGTACCGGAGTGCACCGGAGCGCGCCATCCGCCGCCTCACGAGGGGTTGACACGGCGCCAAAGTCATCAGGAAGGCGGCGCGGATGTGCATTACGGTTGCCCCTGTGACGCATGAGCACCCCGGCGAAGTCGAACTGGACTTTCCTCGTGAGTGGGTGGAGTTCTACGACCCGGACAATCCCGAGCATCTGATCGCCGCGGACCTGACCTGGCTGCTGTCGAACTGGACGTGCGTGTTCGGAACACCGGCGTGCAAGGGCACCGTCGAGGGCCGTCCGGACGACGGCTGCTGCTCACACGGAGCGTTTCTGTCCGACGACGACGACCGGGCTCACCTCGACGACGCGGTCAAGACGCTCACCGATGCCGACTGGCAGTTCCGGGACAAGGGCCTGGGCAACAAGGGCTATCTCGAGATGGACGAGTACGACGACAAGCCCAGCCTGCGCACCCGCAAGTACAAGGGCGCCTGCATCTTTCTGAACCGGCCCGGGTTCCCGGGCGGCATCGGCTGCGCGCTGCACACCAAAGCGCTCCAGCTCGGGGTCGAGCCGTTGACGATGAAACCCGAGGTGTGCTGGCAGCTGCCGATCCGGCGCAGCCAGGAGTGGATCACCCGGCCCGACGGCACCGAGATCCTCAAGACGACGATCACCGAATACGACCGGCGCGGCTGGGGTGAGGGCGGGGCGGACCTGCACTGGTACTGCACGGGAGATCCGGCGGCCCACGTCGGCGCCAAGCAGGTCTGGCAGTCCTACGCCCCGGAGCTGACCGAGTTGCTCGGCGAGAAGGCGTACTCGGAACTGGCCGCCATGTGCCGGCGGCGCGGCGGCTTCCCGCTGATCGCCGTGCACCCGGCCACCCGCGCCGCGCAGTAGCAATCGCTAACGCACAAAGGCGTTGGCGGTGCGGGCTTTCCGCACCGCGGTTGCTATCGTGCCCCCATGCGGGCAATGGTCACTGGTGCTGCCGGGTTCATCGGGTCGACGCTGGTAGATCGGCTGCTGGCAGGTGGTCACACGGTGGTCGGCGTCGACAATCTCAGCAGCGGCAGAGAAGCCAATCTCGATGGCGCCCGCACGCATGACGACTTCGACTTCGTGCTGGCCGACATCGTCAGTCACGATCTGGTCGGATTGGTCGCCGACTGCAAGCCCGAGGTGGTCTTCCACCTCGCCGCCCAGATCGATGTACGCCGGTCGGTGGCGGAGCCGGAGTTCGACGCCTCGGTCAACGTCATCGGCACCGTTCGGCTGGCCGAGGCGGCTCGACTGGCCGGGGTACGCAAGGTGGTCCACACCTCATCCGGCGGATCGATCTACGGCGTGCCCAACCACTACCCGGTCTCTGAGACCACTCCGACAGATCCCGAATCACCCTATGCGGCAAGCAAGGTCGCCGGAGAGATCTATCTGAACACGTTCCGTCACCTCTACGGCACGGACTGCTCACATATTGCCCCGGCCAATGTCTACGGTCCCCGCCAGAACCCGCACGGCGAGGCCGGCGTGGTGGCGATCTTCGCCAAGTCGCTCTTGTCCGGGGCGCCCACCAAGGTGTTCGGCGAGGGTTCCAACACTCGCGACTACGTCTTCGTCGACGACGTCGTGGACGCCTTCGTGCGAGCGTCCGGTGCCGCCGGCGGTGGGCAGCGCTTCAATATCGGCACCGGTGTGGAGACCAGCGACCGGATGTTGCATACCCTCGTCGCCGCCGCGGCGGGCGCACCCGATGAACCGCAGCTCGCGCCTGCTCGACTCGGTGACGTCGCCCGGTCCTGCTTGGACGTCCGTAAGGCCGAGATGGTGCTCGGCTGGCATCCGCGAGTGGCCCTGAAGGACGGGGTCGGGCGCACCGTCGAGTACTTCCGCGCACTGACCGGTTAGGGCGTCTGCGTTCTCGTCACGTCCGCGCCCGCACCCGCAAGCCGGCCAGAACCTAGGCGGCGACCTCATCCCAGGATGCCCCGTCGCGAACGCCCAGTTTCTCCGAGTCCAATTACTTGGCTCTTATCACGCACTTGTGACGAAGCTACACACCCGGGCAGGGCTGACTCAGGAGCGTGGCGAGCGCCGAAATCGACTGCTGTAGATCGAATTCCTGCGTCACCAACGACCGTCCCGCCTCAGAGAACTCAACAGTGGCCGGCCCTCGTTCCACCATCTGGGTAAGAGTGGTATTCATGCTGACGGCGTCAGCGGGGACGGCCAGCATCCCGGTGACTCCGTCAACGACGATCTCTGGAATCCCGGACAACGACGTGGAGACTGACGGTATCCCGCAGGCAAGGGCTTCCATCAGCGCGACAGGCAGTCCCTCCATCTGGCCGTCGGCGGCAACAATGCTGGGCAATACGAACAAGTCCGCCTCGCCAAGTGCGGCGCGGACCTCATCCTCGGTGCGGTGGCCGAGAAAACGCACCCGTCCACGCAAGTCCAATCGATCCACCAAACGCTCGAGATCCTCACGCAGCACCCCATCGCCGATGAGGTCGAGGGTGATCCTGCTGACGGCGGGCCCGCCCAGCGCCAGCGCCTTGAGTAGCACCGCGTGACCCTTGTACTCCTGAAGTGATGCCACCGTCAATGCCCGCACCGGCCCGTCTGCTGGGATCGCCCGTGGGCGATAGTGATAGGCCGAGGTGTCAATGCCGGCGTGAATAACCTGAATCGGCGTGTGCGACGGGTTGCTTCGCTCCAGCAGCGCTCGGTTATATTGCGAAATCGTTACCGCGAAGCAAGCATCGGCAAGCTTGCGGTCCAGCATCGAGGTGTCGACATACAGATCGTGGGCGTGCACAGTGAAGCTGTAGGGGGTGTCCGCCAGCCGCCGACACACCCACGCCGCGAGCGCCGGGTAGGTCGCGAAGTGTGCGTGGATGTGTGGAGGGTGTTCTCGCCGCGCAAGATCTTTGGCATGAGCACAGGCCAACGACACTGTCACCAATGCGCGGGTCAACAGCGACGGTCGACGCCAGTAGCCTGCGACTACCTGTGCGAACACCGCGATCAGCGCGCCCGGCTTGTGCAGCGCCGCCCACACCAAACCGAGAAGCGCCGTTCGCAGAGACGGTCGAATAAGTTGGTCGGTCCACCTCCGCGCAATGTCGTGTACCGGCTGGTCGGGCGGCGGGAAGAGCGACCGCAGTTCGAGGTCGAAGCGACCGGTCCGGTCCAGAGCGTCGATTTCGCGCACGATGAAAGTCTCGGAGGTCAGTGGAAATCGGGACACGAGGTAGACCACGGCGGTGCGGCTCACCGGCGCGCACCCATCGCCTCTAGATAGGTGGTTCGTAATCGGTCCACCCACACCGGGGCCGAGAACTCGTTGATCGCCCGTTCGCGGGCTGCGGCCCCCAGTCGCCCCCGCAGGTCGGCGTCGCCGAGTAACCTGCACACCGCATCGGCCACGCCTTGCTCAGATCCCGCCTCGAACAGCAGCCCAGTCTCGTTCTCGACGACAATGTCCGGGATACCACCAATTCTCGAAGCCGCGACCGCACGGCCGGTCGCGGCGGCTTCGATGAGTACCGTCGGCAGGTTCTCGCCATAGATCGACGGCAGAAGCACCACGTCGGCGGCACGGTAGATCTCCGGCATATCGGTGCGAACTCCGACGAAGAGAACGGAGTCGCTGAGCCCGAGTTCATCTACCAGCGAACGCAATTCGGCTTCACCTTCACCACCGCCGACTAGCGCCAAGACTGCGTTAGAGAACCGACGCAAGACGTCGGGCCAGGCGCGCACTGCCACCGGGATACCCTTGAAGCCTCGAAAAGCTGCAGGCAGCAGTACAACCCGCCGGGATTCGCCGCCAAGCGCAGCACGGACCACAGGATTGGGCTTTCCCGGCGCGAAATTTGTTATGTCGATGCCGTTGTGCATGACCTCCCAATTAGCCGGCATGCGGCGAGGCCGGTAGATCTGCTGGAATGAAAGGCGCGATGCCTCCGATACAAAGAGGGTGCGAAACGAGCGGCTCGCGGCCTCCACTGCCAATCGCTCACGACCGGCAGCCCGCCCGGTCAGCCGCCCAGTCACATGGTGGAAAGTGCACACCGCCGGGCGACGCGCGATTAGGGCAGCCGGCACCGCCAGTGTCATCGCCAGTTCCAGATGTGCGTGCACCACGTCGTAGTTGCCACGGCGGATGACTGCGGCAAGCCGCGGCACACCGACGGGGTCGAGAAGCCTGCGAATGCCAAGCGATCGCGTGGGGATATCCGCATTGGCCAAGATCGCCATCGTCTTCTCCGAGTTCGCCGATTCCGGTGCCACTCCCATCACGTCCATCTGCATGTCGGTGTCCCGGGAGGCAACAATCATTGGCACCAGCAAGGTCTCGGCGCCGCCCATCCTGAACGCGTCAACGAGCACCAGCGCGCGGATTTGCGGCGTCACGTGAGGACCCTAAGCTTGCCCCAGGGAACGCGCTCCATAGCGTCATAGTCCCATCGAAAGCCGGCATCCTTGTATGTCTTGCCTAAGGTCCCCGGTGCCGCGCCGGTGTCGAGTTCGAAACTGACACTCAGTGGTGCTTGCGACACGTCCATGATGTACCCGCCGTAGATCTGCATCGCCTTGGCCACTGCCATCTCACCACGAGAAAGCCCAAGTTTGCTCAAATCTAGCGACGGGTCCAGTTGCAACCTACTTCCCTCCGGGAGGCAGTCCGAACGTGCCGAAGTGCCGTCGCTCTTCAGCGCTGGCGGCTGGAACGAGGTGCACGCGTTCTGCGTCTGAAGCGCAAGCGCGTGAGGGATCTCACCGGCGGCGATCTCGGCGACACGGATGACGCCACCCAGACGAGAGGCCGCCGAACCAGTTGACGCGCCGCCCCATCCTGACCCGTTGAGGCTGTTGACCGCACCCCACGCGGTCGTCCACGTATTTTCCTTGCGAGTCGCCCGCCAGAACTCGTAGATGATCCCGGTGGATTCGTTCACGGTGACCATTGCCCCGTCTGTCCCCTTATGGGGTGCGCCGCCGTCGGGAACCGGGACCGGCCAACCCGCGAAAGGGCAGACTCCCCAGTCCTCGGAACACGCCACCGAGTAGACCGGCGTCTGCGACGTCACCTTGTAAATCGGGATGCCGTACTCCACCAGATTGGCAACCAATGCCGGCCGCTGCTGCACCCCGGCTATCATTTCCGCGCTGTTGGGCCTGAGCTCAGGACCAGCCGGAATCTGTTGTCGCCAGGGGCTGTTCGACGCGAAAGGCGTGGCTAGGCCGCCGGCCCCATCCGATGAGCAGGAAGCGGTCGCCACGAGTATGCACACCACAACGACGCACCACGCCTGCCTAGCTATCACAGGCATGTCAGCGATGCGCGCCATCCGTCTCCCCTGCCTTTGCCAGCGCCTCACAGACTTCCCGGGCCGCGGCGGCTGACGCGTTAGCAACACGACGTTCACCTACTGCACCGAGTCTGGCGGCCAAGGCGGGTTCTCGTAACAGTCTAAGAATAGCCACCGCAAGTGCCTCAGCATCACCGGCGGGCACAAGCAGACCCGTTACGCCGTCTTCGACGGCCTCAGGTAGATCGCCTACAGCACTGGCAATTACGGGTCGGCCGAACGTGTACGCCAAATGCGCAGCCCCGCTCTGCGTCGCCCGGACGTACGGGGCCACCACTACCCGCGCAGCGTCGAGCAGTGCCGGCACGTCTTCGATCGGGACGTACCCCGGGTGGGCGTCGACATTGCCGATTGCCCGGGACCGGGTGAGAATCTCGTCGGCGTCGACGTCGGCACCGACGGCGCCGGCCAGCACCAGCCGCGCCTCCGGATACAGACCATGCACCGTCTCAAAGGCCTGCAGCAACACATCAATTCCCTTGTACTTTGACCACACTCCGAAGAACAAAGCGACAGGGTCGGTGTCCGCGACGTTTCGCACCGTAGCGCCACCGCGCAGCCCCGACTCGGAACCGTGGGGGATCACGTAGACGGGGCAACGCGGGCGCCAATGAGAAATCGCCAAGTCCCGCGTCTTCGAACCCAACACGAACGCCAGGTCGAGACGACGCCACGCAGTTCCAAACGCGAATTCGATCAACCCACCAGTCTTGTGCCTGCTGGTGTCTTTGGCGTCAGATCTTGGCACCGGTTCGTGAGCGATGATTCCGAATATGGTCTTAGGCAATAAGATCGAGGCCAGCGACGCAAACATCGGCTCAAACGAGAATCGCCACTGCGACCACAGGACCGCGCGAGGTCTCGCGATGATGAGCCGGACTGTCAACACGATCCAGGCGAATACCAACTGTCCTGCCCGCATTACACGTCGAGCGAGCCGAAACCAGCGTGGGCGCACCCGGTCGTCCGCTGGATGCCAGGTCGGCAGTATTCCCCGGATGGTGAAACCCGTTTGGGACGATGCTAGTTCGGGCCGCGGGCCGGTCCATAGCTCAACCAGTTGACCTCGGGCCGCCATATTGGTGCCTAGTTCGACGGCGAACTGAAATAGTCCGCCTGATGGCGAAAGCTCCACTAGCACAATCGGCGTTCGCCTCACCGGAGCGCACCTTCCGCAGTCAGGACGTGTTGGCGATCGTCACTGCGGCGGCGATGGCCGTACAGCGAGGACAGCGCCAATCCGGTCAGCACAGCGGTGCCGACACCGCTACCAGCGGCAATCACCGAAGCCTCCGGCGGATGGGAACTCGTTGGGGACACCCTCATACTGCCGACAGGCTGTAACGAATATTGTTCGTAACCAACCATTGTATGGAGCTGAGAGTCAGCATGGCCGATGGCCAGCTGAATCTGGTCACGAGCCTGGTCGAGTCCGTCCCCGGTCGCCGTGAAAATGAGCAAGCCGCGAACCGGATCGGCGTTCAGGACCACTGCCGAGTTCGGATCGTGAAGCAGCAGCGCGAAGGTGGGCAAGAACTCCGCTCGCGACCGAATGTCAAGTGCGTAGGCATACCAGCCGTACCGCGGGCCAACAGGGTCCAGGGTCACACTCTGGTTTGCCTGCACAGCCGGTTTGCTCTCGAAGAGGAGACAGACCCAACCCACCGCCAATCCGAGGACGAGAGCCGTCGCCCACACTCCGACGCCACGCATCAAGGTGCGCACGGCTTCGCCAGGTACCGGCCATGCTGGTGCCAGCGCGGCCGCTAGGGCCAGCATCACGCCCAAGGTCCGAAGGTAGGTTAGATGGAGCCCAATACTGGCGATCGACCAGCCAATGATCGCCGCGCATACCGCGGCGGCAAGCACTCGTTCGCTGGCCAATGGTCGCGAGATTATCCGTAGCACCACGACGGTCACAAAGCCGACGATCATCACCAGCCAACCCGCCAGTCCGAATACCCCGGACTCGGCGAGAAGCTCGAGGTAGACGTTGTGCGGCGCGTTGGTCGGCTCACGTACCGCGGTCGCGACTAAGCCCGCGAACCGCCACACCTCGCCAGGGAAGGTATGGGGTCCCCAGCCGAAGAGCGGCCGCTGCTGCCACATCATCCAGGCTTCTTCTTGCGCGGCCAACCTTCCCAGTACCGACGGATCCACATGCATGTCCGTGCTCGTGTGGGTGATGTCGTAGACGACGGCCTCCAAACGATTGCCGACACCTGGGACTGCGAGCATCAGGAGAGCCAGCGGCAGACTGGCCAGGCCCCATTTGCGCACTGAGGATTCGGACGCGAGGAACCACACGACCATGGCCAACCCGGCCGCCATGAAGGTGCCTCGGGATTGGGTTAGGTAGATACCGGCGAGCTGAGCGAGCAGCATTCCCACCCACCACCCCGACCGTATGCGGCATCCGGCCCGCAAAGCCTTGGTCAGCAGGGCAGCAGCCAGCGGTAAGCCCATGATGAGATGGCGGCCCCAGAAATTGGAGTCGGGTAGCGGGCCGCCGTAGCGTAGCGTTGTGGTGAGCGCACCGGAGGCTTCGGTGACCACCGAGAACCCGCCGAAATCCTGCGCACCGCCGAATACGAACTGGTCGATCGCGGTCAGGACGGATAACACGGCAAACGATACGACGACCGCCGCGGCCACCGTCCACGGCCGAGCAGTGATCTGGACCAGCAGGATTAACAACGCCGTGAACAGCAAATCGACGGTGTATCGATACATGGCGTCCACGGATACCGACATATCGTCGCTGCCGAGCGTCGCTACGCCCTGGGTGGCCAGATAGACAACTAGCAGTGCGATGCAGACCCAAGTCCACCCATTGAATCGCGATCTGGCCTGCGGCTCACGCAGCGCAAGACCGACCGCGAGCACGCCGAGCAAGACTGTCGCCTGGAATATCGGAATACCGGTGCGCGTAGCAAGCACACCGGATGCGTTGGTGACTTCGGCCACCACCATGATCACCAACGCAAGAAGTGGCCGGCGTGCCGCGAAGACCAGACCAATGCCGCCGATCGGTGCGATGAGTAACAGCAGTGGCGAGCGCGAGCCGAGGATGACGACGGCGGCGAGCTCAGCGCCCCCCGCTCCGATGGCCCAGCCGACGAACTCGCCCGGCAATAAACTGATCCGGCCTAGGCCGCTTCTCACCGGCGCAATGGTTCTTCATCAACAGTGTCGGCGGCAACACCGACCGGCACGGTCGCATTGCGCCGCCGCCGCGCAATCACCCAGCTAACTCCGATGGCAACCAGCAAACCTCCGATGCCACCTGCCGCGGCCAGCTGCGCCTTCCCCGGCACGGGGACCGGAACTGCGCTTCCCTCCAGCGGAAACAGAACCTTGACGTCATATGGCGATGCAAGTGCGCTCACCTCCGGGGTCGCCGTGGTGAGAACGTCGTTGAGCGCGGCCTCCGCAGCCGTCGACGAGGGAGCCGTTACCGTCACGGTCAGCATGGTGGTCTCAGGCAACGCACCCGCGGTCAGACTGAGTTCGTTCGGAGACACCTTCGCAGATTTTGCAGCGGAACTGAGCCAGCGTGTATCGGCGTACAGGACGGCCGCCGTCCGAGTGACCTGGCCGCGGGTGAGCACCTCCCAGAAGCTGGAGGCCTCTTGTGCCGTCAAGTCAGCCGGCGGCAGCAACGCGACATTCGCCGAAGCCGTGAACTTGGACGGTGGCGGTGCCGCCAAAGCACCCACCGCCGCGCCGATGAGCGCACCGACCAGAGCGAAGACCGCCATGATTACTCGGAATCTGGTCACGATCCCCCTTTCACCACCTTTGGCGTCGTCCGCCGCCGCAACTTCGCTATTGCGACCGCGACGAGATTCGGTGCCGTTAACCGTAGTAAAGCAGCGTAAATGACGATGCCGGCTGCAATAAGTAGCACGAGTTCGGCCGGAGCCGGCAGACTCGCTGTCAAGCGACCCAGACCCCACAAGGCGGCACCCATCGGCACGGCCGCCGACAGCGGACGCAGTATGGCGCTAGCCACCGCCACCAACCGCAAACTTGTCATCCACTTCAGGACCGTCATTCGGACCACGAAGTGAAGGCACTCGACCGACAACAACGTCACCGCAACCAAGGTCGCACTGTGCCCGGCCGCCAGCCAGATCGGACCGATGAGGACGGCGAGTTTCCCGCCGTTGATCGCGGTGAGGATACCGGGCCGCCCCATCGCCTTGAACACATCTCCGGCGTGGAACGATGCGGAGTAGACGACGGTGTAGATCGCCAGAACCGCAAGTATGGGAACCGCTTCCGCATATTTGGGGCCGTAGAGAGTGGCGACCACAGGCCCAGCGGCCACCGCTAGACCGACACCGACTGGGGCGGTCAGCGCGATCACGACAGCCAGCGCCTCGAGATAGTGCTCGGTGAGTGTGTCGCGGTCATCCTGCAAGCTGGACAACGCGCTGAACAGCACTTCGCTGACCACCACACACAGATTCAGCACCACCAGCTCGGGGATGCGATAGGCGAGCGTATAAACCCCGAGGTCGGCAGTTCCGAGCCGAGTGCCGATCGCAAAATAGTCCACGTTGTAGATGACGTACGCGAGAAGAGTGACCGCTGTGACGGGAAGGCCGAATCGGACGAGTTCCCGACCCACGGTGCCGTCGAACGCAGGGCGAGGCCACGTCCTTCCCACCAGCCAGTACAGCGTGGTCATAACCACCGTCGCTGCCAGCTGGCCGTACACCAGGCTCCACACGCCGTGGCCGGTCGCGGCCAAAGCGATCGTCAGCAGCGTCTTAGTCAGTGCACCAAGGGTTTCGGGGACCAGCCTCGCCGAGAAGTTCATCGACCGGCGCAGCCACGCCGCCGGGAGAGTGCCCAAAGCCGATATGCCTAGGGCGACCGCGAGCACTCTGATCAGCGAGGCGAGCTCGGGATGGCCGAGGGCGGTCGCGGTGAGGGGCGCGGTACCCGCGAGCAGTCCGGCCACCACGATGCCGAAAACCACTGACAGCACCAGTCCAGTGGGAGCAACCTTGGCCCAGTCGCGCCGGTTCTGCACCAGAGCCGCAGCGACGCCGAGGTCCTTGACGTAGTCGAAGAGGTTGGCCACCAGCAATGCCAAGGCGAACAGACCGAACTCGGTCGGGTCCAGTATCCGGGCGACGACCACCGTCATCACCAGCGTGGAACTCTTACTGAGAACGAAGATGAGATAGTTCCAAGCTGCTTGGCGCCCCGTCTCCGGTCGGCGTTCACTAGGCGCCACGGCATGAGAATAACAGGACGCGTTCAGTCGAACCGCGAGTCAAGTCCGCTGATCAGCACATCGCGAACGGGTAAGTTGCGGACCGATCGCAGTTACGTCGAACCGAGGTCGAGAATATGGCGAACGAACCAGAACCTGGCCAGGATCCCCTGGTCAGCGTGATCATGCCGGCCCGCAACGAGGAGAAGTCCATCGGAGCGGCACTCGACTCCGCATGCAATCAGACGTATCGGAACCTGCAGATCATCGTCGTCGACGGCGCATCGACGGACCGAACGGCCGAAATCATCAAGCATCGAATGGTCGACGATCCGCGAATCGAGCTCGTAAGGAATCCGCGGGCCCATATCCCGTCCTCGCTCAATCTCGCCCTAGCGGTCGCGCGCGGCACATTCCTGGTACGAATCGACGCGCATTCCACCGTCACGACGACCTACGTGGCACAACTGGTCGAGCACCTGCGACACGCGCGCTGGGGTGGGGTTGGCGGACGCAAAGACGGTGTGGGTATCACCGCCGCCGGCCGGGCAATTGCCGCGGCCATGGGTAGCCGCTTCGGGGTAGGGAATTCCAAGTATCACTACATCACTGAAGTCGAAGAAGTCGATCACCTACCATTCGGCGCGTACCCGGTCGATCTCCTCCGTGAGCTCGGCGGATGGGATGAAACCCTGGTCGCCAACGAAGATTTCGAACTTGACTACCGCATCCGCCGCTCCGGCCGAACACTGCTGCTCGACCCGAACATCGTGATCAAGTGGCAGTGCCGGCAATCCATACCAGACCTCTACCGCCAGTACGCTCGATACGGCAGCGGCAAAGCCGACGTCGCGTTTCTACATCCATCGTCAATGCAGGCACGCCATCTCGCAGCACCGGCGCTGGTGCTATGGCTGGGGCTGGCTGCCCTGATCGGTCTACGCAGGCCCAAATACGGCCTGCTCATGGCAAGTCCCTATCTGGCCGGCGTGACGGTCGCATCCCTTCAGACCGCCGGCCGACTCGACGTAGCCACTGACCGCAAGTACGTCCCTGCAGCCTTCGTCGCGATGCATGTGGGATGGGGATTGGGTTTCTGGCGGCAGACGATCGCACGATTGACCCGGCGTCGCTGAGATTTCAGCCCAGTGGTACGCCGAACAGACGACCGCTACCGAATAGCGAAGCGCAAACGGTCAGGCGGCTACCGACCGTCGAATACCTAGCCCTCCAACTTGTAGCCCAAACCCCGAACCGTGACCAGGTGCACCGGGCTGGCCGGGTCAGCTTCGATCTTGGACCGCAGGCGCTTGACGTGAACGTCGAGGGTCTTGGTGTCCCCGACATAGTCTGCGCCCCACACCCGGTCGATCAGCTGACCACGGGTGAGCACCCGGCCGCTGTTGCGCATCAGGTACTCCAACAGATCGAACTCCTTGAGCGGCAACGTGATCGACTCGCCGTTGACGGTGACCACGTGACGCTCGACATCCATCCGCACCGGGCCCGCCTCGAGAATGGCGTCGCCGATGCTGGAGTCGTCGGTGTCGCTGCCTCGACGCAGCACGGCGCGGATGCGGGCGATCAGCTCGCGCGCGGAGTACGGCTTGGTGACGTAGTCGTCGGCGCCGAGCTCGAGCCCGACCACCTTGTCGATCTCGCTGTCGCGAGCGGTGACCATGATCACCGGGACGCTCGAGCGCGCCCGCAGCTGCTTGCACACGTCGGTGCCGGTCATTCCGGGCAGCATCAGGTCGAGCAGCACGATGTCCGCCCCGGACCGGTCGAATTCGGCTAGGGCAGAAGGCCCGTCGCCAACCACCGTGGCCTCGAACCCCTCCTTGCGGAGCAGGAAGGCCAGCGGGTCGGCCAGCGACTCCTCGTCCTCCACGATCAACACATTGGTCATTGGCGTAGTGCCTCCTCGTCGATGGCCGATTGGTCGGCCAGTTCGTCGTCGCTGTTTGGATAGGCGGGAATGGACAGGGTGAAGGTCGAACCGGTACCCGGCTGGCTCCACAGCCGGATGCTGCCGTTGTGGTTGGCCGCAACATGTTTGACAATGGCCAACCCAAGGCCGGTACCTCCGGTCGCGCGGGAGCGCGCTTTGTCGACCCGGAAGAACCGTTCGAAAACCCGCTCCTGATCGGCCCGGGCGATACCGATTCCCCGGTCGGTGACCGAGATCTCGATGTTGTCGCCGCGGCGGCGCCGGCTGATCGACACCTTAGACCCGTTCGGCGAGTATGCGATGGCGTTGGAGATCAGATTGGCCAGCGCAGTGACCAACAAGGACTGATCACCGAAGACCTGGAAACCGCTGGGCGCATCGGTGGTCACCGTGATCTCAGCGTTGTCGGCTGCCACCTTGTGCCGCGAAATCGCTTCGTTGACAACGGAATCGACGTCGATCGCGTCCAGGTCCGGCAGTGGCTCGGCACCCTGCAGGCGGGACAGTTCGATCAACTCACCGACCATGCTGGCCAACCGCTGCGACTCGGTCAGGATCTTCTCGGCGAAGTGATGCACGGCGTCGGGGTCATCGCCGGATTCCAGCAGCGCTTCGGCCAGCACGCCCATCGCAGCGACCGGAGTCTTGAGTTCGTGGCTGACATTGGCGACGAAATCGCGCCGGCTGGCCTCCATCCGGGCCTGCTCGGACTGGTCGTCGACATAGACGACGGCGAACCGCGGGTCCTGCTTGCTCAGCATCCGCACGTGTCCGCGTACCGACAAGCCGGACCGCCCGGTCGTGGCGCGCCGCGGCGGGGACAAATCGACCTCGACGTCCTCACCGCCGGCCAGTACGCGCTGGGCGGCATTCCAGGCGCGTTCGTCGAGTTGGCGGTCACGCACCAGCCCCAGCTCCACGGCCCGGTCGTTGATGAACACCACATCCCGGTGCGAGTCGACGACCACCATTCCGATCGGCGCCAGCGACACCACGTGCTGCAGCATCTGCGAGACGGTGATCCCGGCTTCGGTGATCGCCCGGCGCTGCCTGCGTTCGAGGATGCGCGGGGTGAGTCCGGCCCCGACAGCGAGACCGACCGCGAGCGCGACCAGCGCCGCGACGGTGGCCAGCACAGCCACCGAGACAACACTCACAGGAAAAGCGTACGCACTGGGTGAACGTCATCCCAGCAGCGTGCGGCCAATTCGGGATACGTCACACAGTCTGCGTGCATGTATTCCGCCGCCGTTTACCGCTCGTTTGCCAAACCGGGGGGACCTCCGGCTACTTGGCGCCCTGGCTTGCCACCGCGGCGGCACCGGCAGCGGCTGCGTCCGGATCCAGGTAAGTACCACCGGCCACGATCGGCTTGAGGTCGGCGTCCAGGTCGTAGCGCAGCGGGATGCCGGTCGGGATGTTCAGGCCGACCACGTCGGCGTCCGACATACCGTCGAGGTACTTCACCAGCGCCCGCAGCGAATTACCGTGCGCGACCATCAGCACCGTCTTGCCGGCCCGCAGATCGGGTTCCACCGTCTCGGTGAAGTACGGGACGAACCGGGCGACGACGTCGGCCAGGCATTCGGTCAGCGGACCGCCACCGATGTCGGCGTAGCGCGGGTCCGCGTCCTGGCTGTAGGTGCTGCCCCGCTCGATCGGTGGTGGCGGGGTGTCGTAGCTGCGGCGCCACAGCATGAACTGCTCGTCGCCGTACTTGGCTTTGGTTTCGGCCTTGTCCAGGCCCTGCAGCGCGCCGTAGTGGCGCTCATTGAGCCGCCAGCTGCGCTGCACGGGGATCCATAGCCGGTCCGCGGCGTCCAGGGCCAGGTGCGCGGTCGTGATCGCGCGCCGCAGCAACGAGGTGTAGAGCACGTCGGGCAGCAGGCCCTGCTCGGCCATCAGTTTGCCGCCGCGCACCGCCTCGGCACGGCCCTTGTCTGTGAGGTCGACGTCCACCCAGCCGGTGAACAGGTTCAGTGCGTTCCATTCGCTCTCTCCATGCCGGAGCAGGATCAGCGTCGCCGAAGAGTCCGAAGCCATGCTCGAAGTCTCTCACGACCGGATTCAGCCGTCGCGTCCCTCACTCTGCGTCGTCATCTTCACACCAAGACCCTCGACTCCTCCGCATCGTTCGTCCCTCACTCTGCGTCGTCATCTTCGGAGATCAAATGCTCGAAGGCCTGCAGGTTCTTCAGCGACTCCCCGCGCGCCACCCGCCAGGTCCACTCCTTCTGAATGGACGATTTGAACCCCAGCTCCAGCAGGGTGTTGAAGTCGTTGTCGACGGCCTCGAGCACCTGCCCGAGCACCCGGTCGATCTCCTCGGGGTTCACCGCGTCGAGTGCGATGCGCCCGATCAGGTAGATGTCGCCGACGTTGTCCAGCGTGTAGGCCACCCCGTAGAGCCGCCGGTTGCGCTTGAGCAGAAAGCGGTAGACGCCCTCGTGGTTCTCATCGGGCCTGCGGCACACGAACGCCTCGACGCGCATCGAGTGCTCCCCGATGCTGAGCAGCGTGTTGGTCTTGAGCTTGCGTTCACCGGGCAGCTCGACGATCAGTCCGGCTAGCCCGCCGTGGGCGCCGTCATGCCGGGTGTACACGAGCTGATGGTCGGCCAGCGCGTCCTCGACGACCCGCTGAACCTCGGCGGCATCGGCGGTCACGCCCGCACCCCGCGCCGCCTGCTCCAGCGGCGGCCGTTGCGCCGAGCCAGCAGGTCATCGGCGGCACGGCGACGGCGCGCACTGGCGTAGTCGGTGATCGCCTTGGCGTAACTGGCGAGCAGTCCGTCGACGGTGTTGTCCCAGGAGAACTGCTGCGCGTGCGCCACGGCCGCGCGGCTCAACCCGACCGGGTCGCGCTCCAACAGGTCGGCGATCGCGTCGGCCCACTGACCGGCCTCGTGGTTGGGCACCAGGGATCCGCTCACGCCGTCGGCCACCGCCACCGGAAGCCCGCCGACCGCGGCGGCGACCACTGGCGTTCCGCAGGACTGCGCCTCCACCGCGACCAGGCCGAACGATTCCGAGTAGCTGGGCACCGCGACCATATCGACGGCGCGGTAGACGGTGACGAGCTGATCGCGCGACTGCGGCGGCAGGAAGGTCACCCGATCGGAGATACCCAGTTCCGCGGCGAGCGCAACCAGGGCATCGGGCGCGGCGAGGCCGGTTCCGGAGGGCCCACCGGCGACCAGCACCCGCACGTCGGGCAGCTTGGCCGCCGCTCGCAGCAGCACATCAGGCGCCTTCAGCGGCTGGATGCGCCCGACGAAGGCGACCACACGCTCGTGATCGGACAGCCCAAGGGCGGCCCGCGCGGCGCGCTTGTCACCCGGGGTGAAAGTCGCCAGATCGACGCCGGGGTACACCACGTCGATGCGGCGCGAATCAGCATTGTGCAACGTAATCAGCTGCTGCGCTTCATCTTCGGTATTGACCACAAGCCGGTCTGCCTCATCGACCACCTGCTGTTCGCCAACCGCGCGCAGCGGCGGTTCCGGCGCGTCGCCGTCGGCCAGAGCAGCGTTCTTCACCGCCGCCAGAGTGTGGGCGGTGTGCACCAGCGGCACCGCCCAGCGGTCCCGGGCCAACCATCCGACCTGGCCGGACAGCCAGTAATGGGAATGCACGACGTCGTAGTAGCCGGGCTCGTGGGTGGCCTCGGCACGCAGCACGCCGGCGGTGAAGGCGCACAACTGTGTCGGCAGGTCGTATTTGTCCAGCCCTTCGAAGGGGCCGGCGACCACGTTGCGCACCAGCACACCGGGTGCCACCCGGACCACCGGAGGATCCGACGACGAGGTCGCCCGGGTGAAGATTTCGACCTCCACCCCGCGCCGTGCCATGTGCAACGCGGTCTGCAGCACGTAGACGTTCATTCCGCCGGCATCGCCGGTACCGGGCTGGGCCAGCGGTGAGGTGTGCACCGAGATCACCGCGACGCGCCGCGGCATGCCGTCGGTCGAACCGTCACTCAGTTCCCCGGCGTGCCGCACGCGTCCATCTTTACACCCGTTAGGCGAGGGCTTCGCGGCGGTTCTGCGCCCGCCGCAATGCACCGATCGGATCGGCGTACAGGCCGCCCAGCGACACGATGCCTGCCCCAGCTTCCTGCACGCGGTTGCCGAAGGCGGTCACCCGGATGTCATGAGCGGGAAGCGCCGAACGCTCGACGAAGGAGGCCTCCACCAGCTGCATACCCTCGGGGTATTCGGTGAACGCCTGACCGCCGACCACGAGGTCGTCGGGGTTGAGCATGTCGCGCAGCAGCGCCACCGCGCCACCGAGCACGCGGGCCCGCTCAGCCAGCAGTTCGCGGGCGCCGACCGCGGCGGGAGTGTCGCGCTGCCGGGCGGTGCGCAGCAACGTGGCCATCGAAGAACCGGGGCCGGAGTCGGGAATGACACCACGTTTGCGCGCGGCGGCCAGCACCGCCTCGTCGCTGACGGTCGATTCCAGCTGACCGCTGCCGCCGAGCAACTCCGAGGCCACCGGCAGCGCGGCAATGGTGCCGGGACCGCTCGCCGGGCTATGCACCCGACCACCGATCACCAGCGCGAAACCGACTGTCTCACGGGCATATACGTACAGACTGCTCGACGTCGGCGCCGGCGCGCGACGCAGCCCGAGCAGCACCTCGGCGCCCGCCATCGCGTCCACATGGGAGGCCACCGACACCGGCAGGCCCAATACCTCGGCGAGCACCGGGCCGACCGGGGCCTGCGACCAGCCGAGGCGGGCGTGGTCGACGTGACCGGTGAGGCTGTCGACGGCGCCGCCGATAGCGACGCCGATCCACAACGGCCGGCGGCGGTGCCAGCGGCTCAGATAGCGCCGGGCGCTGCCGGCCAGCGAGGCAAGCGCGGGCCCCTGGCCGCCGCGCGGTGTCGGCGTCTCGACCGCGTCGAGCGTGCGACCAAGCAGGTCGGTGGCGACGATGTTGGTGGTCCGCGCCCCGATGTGGACACCAAGGGTCAGGAACGGTTCGTGGTTGACCTCAACCGGAACGCGGGGCCGGCCGATGGCCCCAGACACCGCGAGGTCAGCCCGCTCACGGAGGACCCCCGCGTCGAGCAGGGCGGTGACCTGGCGGTTCACCGTGGCGATGGATAGGTCGGTGACCGTAGCGATTACATCGCGACCGATGGCGCCGCGTTGGCGCACCGCCGCGAAAACCGATGCGGCGGCGCCGTCGGGAATCCGCAGCGACGGGGCGATGATGTGATGCCGGGTTCGCAACGGGTGCGGCCGGACTCCGACACGGGGCGCGTCATGGGCGGAAGTACGGAGCGGATCGTGGGAGGAAAGAGCGATGGTGCGCACAGGGATTGTCCTTCTCGAGTCGGGGCGGGGCCTAGGCCACACCTGGCGACTTGAGCGGAACGGGAAAAGTGTCCGGGTCGGGTCAGGCGCAGCGAATCGCGTGACAACAACACGCGGTGTGCGCGACCAGACAGCTGGTCAGCCCGAAACGGATCACGGGAGGAACCTAGCACAGTTACTAGAGTTGGTCAGATGGAAACCCCAGACGCACATTCCCGGATAGCAGTCGTCACCGGCGCAAGTTCAGGCATCGGCGAAGCGACGTCCAGAACCCTTGCTGCACTTGGCTTTCACGTAGTCGCAGTGGCTCGGCGCGCCGACCGGATCCAGCGCATCGCCGACGAGATCGGCGGCACCGCCATTGTGGCGGACGTCACAGACGGTTCCACTGTGGATGCCCTCGCGGCCCAGTTGCCCCGGGTCGACGTGCTGGTCAACAACGCCGGTGGCGCCAAGGGTCTCGCGCCCATCGCCGAGGCGAACCTGGAGCACTGGCGGTGGATGTGGGAGACCAATGTCCTTGGCACCCTGCGCGTCACAAGAGCCCTGCTGCCTAAGCTCATCGAATCCGGGGACGGGCTGATTGTCACCATCACCTCGATCGCCGCGCTGGAGGTCTACGACGGCGGCGGCGGATACACCTCGGCCAAGCACGCCCAGGGCGCACTGCACCGGACACTACGCGGTGAGTTGCTCGGAAAACCGGTGCGGCTCACCGAGATTGCCCCAGGTGCGGTACAGACCGAGTTCTCCCTGGTGCGGTTCGGCGGCGACGAGCAGCGTGCCGAAGCGGTCTACGCCGGGATCACGCCGCTGGTGGCCGCCGACGTCGCCGAGGTGATCGGATTCGTCGCCTCACGCCCGTCGCATGTCAACCTCGACCAGATCGTCATCCGGCCCCGCGATCAGGCCAGCGGAGGCCGGTTCAACCGCCGCTCGTAGCCGGGCCGGTCGCGGTGGTGGGGCTGGTGGTGGTGGGCGTGGTGGTGGTGGGCGTACCCGACAGGGTCGGAGCATCACTTGGGGTGGCCGGCGCACTGCTGGGGATGTTCGACGAGCGCTGGGTGTCCGACAGCGCGGACATGGACTTCCACTCGTTCCAGTCCACCGCCCAGTCCCAGATATCGCCGTCGGCGTAGGACAGCTGGATCGACGTGCCAGTCACCTCGACCGGGTCGCCGTAGACCGCCGTGTAGTAGTACTGCTCGGCGTCTCCGGTGGACAGGTTGATGCAGCCATTGGTGACGTTGGTGTTGCCCTGTGCGCCTGTGGAAGCCGGGTTGGCGTGGATGAACTCGCCATTGTTGGAGATGCGCACCGCCCACCGCTCGTGCACGTTGCTGTAGCCGGCAGCCTGGTTGGTCATGTAGAAGTCGGCGTACTTCTCGGTGACCACGTGGATACCGCTGCGGGTGACGTTGCGCGGCAGGTCGGCCTCCCCGTAGCTACACGGGAAGTCCATGGCGACGCCCGCGTCGGTGATCACCTGGATCCGGTGCGAGGTGGCGTCGGCCTTGACGACCTGGAGCCGGCCGATGTCGAAATCCAAGGTCGAATCGGCCGCGCCGTAGGCGTCGTCGCCGAATTTGACGCCGTAGAGGCGGGCATCGACGTGGACCTTGGTGCCGGGTTGGTAGTACTCCCGGGTCCGCCAGTGCACCCGCGAGCCGCCAGCCTCGTCGGGCAGCCAGGCCCAGCTGCCCTCGGTCGGCGGGGTGGTGGTGACAGTCAGCGCCCGTTCGACGTCGGGTCGGTGCGCGGCGTCGATCGCGGCGTCGAACTGCAGAATGATGGGCGCTGCCACACCGACGGTCCGTCCGTCGGACAGCTGGAATTGACCGTTGACCTTGGTGGTGGGAGCGACCGTGGTGAACGATGCGGCAATCGGTACCGCCTGGCCGTCACGGCCCACCGCCGAGCCGGCCCAGGTGTAGGAGGCGCCGTAGCCGAGCGACTCGGTGACGGTGAAGGCGGTGCGATCCTGGTTGAGCGCGCCCGCCACGACCTTGCCATCGGCGTTGGTCAGCGTGACCCACTGCAACCAGCCGTCCTTGACCTGAAGGCTGACCGGCATCGTCGGCAGGACGTCCTTGGCAGCGTCGGCAGGGCTGTAGCTCAGCGTTGCCTTGGGCGGCGGCGCCGGCGTCCCAGCCTGTTTGCCGGGCCCGGTCATGCACGCGGCCAGCACATTGGGTGCGGCCACGCCGAGCGCCAGCGCTGTCAGGGCCCGGCGCCGGTTGATCGGCGATGGGCGGTCGGCTTGGCTCACATCGACTAAAGATACGGAACGCAGCCCTCAAGCTGCCAATCGATAGCTGTCCGGCTCGCCGGGGCGAGCCGGACAGGCCGAGTCAGAGACCGAAGATCTTCAGGAACGCCGGTGCGGCGCCGCCGAACGTGGATCCCGCGAAGTCGATGCTGC
The DNA here is from genome assembly GCF_004745805.1 of Mycolicibacterium sp. CH28. GTDB lineage: Bacteria > Actinomycetota > Actinomycetes > Mycobacteriales > Mycobacteriaceae > Mycobacterium. Next base: position 99,101 of record NZ_SRLQ01000003.1, read on the forward strand.
CACCCACAAGCGCGACCTCAACGCCGGACTGCACGATGCTGTAGTCGCCCCAGCTCACCGACAGCGACCGGGCCGGCGACAACAGTCCACCCACGGGGATGTGCGCCACGATGGCCGGGCCCGAGGCCCCGCTCTGCAGCGGCAGGTCAAGCGTTTGCGTACCGAAGAGCAGTGCGTTGGTGAACCGCGGTGCCGCCTGCGCCCAAGCCGAGATCGCGCCGCCGATGTTTCCGCTGGTAGCTGCGACGAAGAACGTGTGCAGGCTGTCGTAGGCGGTGAGTCCAGCGCCGACGAAGGCACCGGCGACACTGGCGGCGAATGCGACCGGCGCAGGCACGACGAGCGTCCCGCCGGTCAACGTCGTCGCGCTCTTGGGCGACGGCGTGGTCGTGAACGTCTGGTTTCCGGCCAGCGAGAACTCGGCGCCACCCAGTGGTGTCGTCGCGGTCACGTCCACTGCCACCGGACCGCTCTCACCCACATTCGGAGCGGTCACGTTCGCCACCAACGAGATGGGACCGAACGGAGTGTTGATGGTCTGGTTGATCGACGGAATAGCGGCGGCGGTGGCCGTCTTGCTGGCAGCCGACCTGGCGCTGGCCGAGGACGAAGGAACCGCGGCGGCGCTCACCGGGCTCTTGTTCACCTTGACCGTCGACGCACTCACCCGTTTGGACGAGGCCACGCCCGCGCTGCGCTGCGGCCCGGCCTCAGGCTTGCTCGACGAGCTCGAAGCGGCCGAACTTGACGAGGCCGAGCTTGAGGCCTGGTGGGCGCCGGTGTCGGCTTGGGCAACACCGCCCGCGCCCGCGAGGGCGGCACCCACACCGACGGTCAACGCACCAGCACCAAGCCAGGTCTTGACTCCCAGTCGACGATGCTGCCGACGCTGCGCCGATCCTGGTGCTGTGTGTCCAGATGCCATTTCGAACCCCCCGGTGTCGTTGTAGAGCAAACCCTGCCGACAGGGTTTCACCGACGTGCCCCAGTTATTAGTCGTGCACGTCAATTGTCAGGATATTCTCAGGTTCCGGTAACCTCCGGGCCGCGATTTCCGCTCGGGTGCGGTGCGGGCTAGAGCGAGCATCCGATCAGTACGGGTTCTGGTAACAGCACGATCCCGAACGCGTCGCGCACACCGTCGCGGACGGTGCGTGCCAACGCCAGCACGTCGGCTGTGGTGGCGCCGCCCCGATTGGTCAAGGCCAGCGCGTGCTTGGTCGACAACCGGCAGGGCCCGCTGGCTGGGCCCGGGTAGCCCTTACCGAATCCGGCGTGCTCGACAAGCCAGCCAGCTGCCAGCTTGACCCCATCGGCGGTCGCATAGTGCGGCACCGGCCCGCCGGCGCGGACCTGGAGCTCGGCGAACTGTTCGGCCGACACGACGGGGTTGGTGAAGAAGGACCCGACGCTCCAGGTGTCGTGGTCACCGGCGTCGAGCACCATGCCTTTGCTGGCTCGCAACGCCAGGACGGTCGTGCGCACCTGAGCCGGGTCGGCACGTTCTCCGACTGCCACACCGAGGGCCGAGGTCAGCTCGGCGTAGCGCAGCGGAACCGAGCGGCCAGTGGGGTCGAGGGCGAATTCCACCTCCAGCACCACCGCGTCCGAGGAGTTCTTCAGCACGCTGTGTCGGTATCCGAAGCCCAACTCAGCGGCCGGAACCCAGTGCACCTGTGCGGTGCGCCGGTCCAGCAGCCGCACGCGGGTCAGGCAATCGGCGACTTCCACGCCGTAGGCGCCGACGTTCTGTACCGGGGTGGCGCCCGCCGAGCCGGGAATCCCCGACAGGCACTCGAGCCCACCGAGCCCGCGGTCGAGGGCCGCCATCACAACGTCGTCCCATACCGCTCCGGCTTCGGCACGCAACAGCGAACCATCAACGGCCACAGCCGCACTGGCCAGCCGGACGGCGGTGAGGTCGGTGAGGTCGTCGGCGATCACCACGTTGGACCCGCCGGCCAACACCAGCACCGGCCCGTCGGCGGACCGATCGAGGGCGCCGACAGCGGCCACGATCTGGTCGGTGGTGGTGCAGGTGATCACGCGACGCGCTACCGGGCCGACGCGCAATGTCGTCAGGGGTCCCAGCGGCACGTTCTCGGCGACCGCCGCACCGCCGTAATCCTCCAGCCCGCCCACGGGGCGTAACGGTAGCCTCACCAGGTATGCCGCGTTCATTCGACATGGCCACCGACTACGAGGGCAGCGTCGAACAGATACTCCAGGCGTTCAGCGACGAGCAGTACTGGCTGGCGCGCCTGGCAGATTCCGGCGCCGACGACGCGACTCTGGATTCACTGCGGATCAGCCCGGATGGCGGTATCGACGTGGCCACGACCCAGGTGTTGCGGGCCGACCGGCTGCCGGCGCTGGTCACCCAGTTCCACCGCGGCGATCTCCATATCCGCCGAGTGGAAAGCTGGACCGGGCTGGTGGGCAACACGGCCGACGCCACGGTCAACGGCAATATCCCCGGGGCGCCGGTAGCACTGACCGGGAGCGCACAGCTGATTCCGTCGGACGCCCGCGCCCGCTTGGCTCTCCGGGCCACCGTCGAGGTACGCATCCCGTTGGTCGGCGGCAAGGTCGAGAACTTCATCGGAACTCAGCTGGTCGACCTGCTGATCGCCGAACAGCGGTTCACCACCAGGTGGATCGCCGAGAACGGCTGAGCCCGCAGGTACGGTGGCGTCATGTCCCGCCGCATGGACTACGTCATCGGTCTCGACAAACCCGTCGCCGAGCTCTACCAGAGCTTCACCAGCCTCCGATACTGGGAAGACCTGATCAGCGAACACCGACAGCACACCGACACCGAACTCACCCGGTTCAGCTCCGATGCGACCGGCACCGACATCGTCTTTACCCATACGGTGTCCCGCAAAGACTTGCCACCGGTGGCAGCCGCGGTCGTGCCACTGAAGCTCACCGTCACCCGCCAACAGCACTTCGATCTCTTCGACCCCGCGACCAACTCCGCCAACGGGCGCTACCAGGCGCTGATACCGGCGGCACCGATGGACTTCGGCGGAACCTACGTGCTGCACGAGACCACGGCCGGCAGTGAACTCCGACTCAACAGCGTCTGCAAGGTCAACGTACCGCTGGTCGGCGGCAAGATCGAGCAGTGGGTTTTGAGCGGTTTGCGCGGATTGTTCGACGGCGAAAGGGATTTCACCCGCGATTGGATAGCCAGCCATTACTAGGCCAACCCGGCCGGTCGGCATTCCGACCCGCGGCACCACCAATGCCAACCGGCTGCGGCGCGGCGACCGGTGGCTGGTCAACTCGTCGCGGGTGCGGGCCGCATTGGACTCGGCGGAGCACCCATTGGTCATCGACCTGGGGTACGGCCGATTGCCGGTCACCACGTTGGAACTTGCAGCGCGACTGCGGGTGGTGCGCTCCGACATTCGGGTGATCGGCCTGGAGATCGACCCGGAACGGGTCGTCCCCGACGTCGACGGCGTCGAATTCCGGGTCGGCGGCTTCGAACTGGCCGGCCTGCATCCGGTCCTGGTGCGGGCGTTCAACGTGCTGCGGCAGTACCCCGAGGACGCCGTCGCCGAAGCCTGGTCGGTGATGCGCTCGCATCTGGCGCCCGGCGGGCTGATCGTCGACGGCACCTGCGACGAGCTGGGCAGGAGGGCCTGCTGGGTACTGCTGGATCGTGACGGCCCCGTGAGCCTGACGCTGGCCTGCGACCCTCGGCATATCGACCGGCCCTCCGATCTGGCCGAGCGTCTGCCGAAAGTCCTTATCCACCAGAATATTTCAGGAAAGCCGATTCACGCGCTGCTAACTGCGGCGGATCGTGCCTGGGCGGCGTCGGCCGGGCACTCGGTGTTCGGTCCTCGTGACCGGTGGCGGGCGATGCTAACTGAGCTGCGGGCCACCGGCATTCCGATCGACGCGCAGCGACGCAACGCCCGCGACGCGGTGCTGACCGTGCCGTGGGCGGCGGTGGCACCCGACTAGGCTGGTGGGCATGCGGATTGCGCTGGCCCAGATCCTCGCGGACACCGACCCCGCCGCGAACCTGAAACTCGTCGAGGGCTACACCCGCGATGCCGCGGACGCCGGCGCCCGGTTGGTGGTGTTCCCCGAAGGCACCATGTGCCGATTCGGTGTCCCGCTTGCGCCGGTGGCCGAACCGCTCGACGGACCATGGGCCGACGAGATACGCCGCATCGCGCACAGCGCCGGGATCACCGTGCTGGTCGGCATGTTCACCCCAGCGGCCGACGGCCGGGTCACCAACACGGTGCTGGCCGCCGGGCCCGGCGTCGACGCGCACTACGACAAAATCCACCTCTACGACGCGTTCGGGTTCGCCGAATCCGACGGGGTGGTCCCAGGCCGGGAGCCGGTGGTGATCACCGTCGACGGCGTCGGCGTCGGGCTGACCCTGTGCTACGACATCCGCTTCCCCACCCTCTACACCGAACTCGCCGACCGCGGCGCCCAGCTGATCACCGTCAGCGCCTCGTGGGGTGCCGGGCCGGGCAAACTCGACCAGTGGACGTTGCTGGCCCGGGCCAGGGCACTGGATTCGGCGTCGTTCATCGCCGCGGCCGGTCAGGCGTATCCCGGTGACGAGCTGGCCACCGCCACCAAGGCACCCACCGGTGTCGGGGGCAGTCTGGTGGCCTCCCCCCTGGGCGAGGTGGTCGCATCGGCAGGCGCCGATCCCCAGCTCGTGGTGGCAGATATCGACGTCGACCACGTCGCGCCGGTGCGCGAGACGCTTGGCGTGCTGCGCAACCGCTCAGAGTTCGCTCAGATTGATAGGGCAGAATCGCCCCGGTGACGAACCCGCCACCAGGTCCTGGCCATCCCGTCGGACCTGGCGACCCGACGGCCTGGGCCTACCCCGCCGTCCCGGCGCCGGAACAGCCCACCCAGCACATCCCGCGACCGGATCGCCCGGCCGACGCGCCGACCCAGCACATCCCCTACGTCACGCCGCCCGAAGAGCCCGTCGAACCCAAACGAGGGTTCCTGCGCGACCCACTGTCGATCGCCTTGGTGCTGGTCATCGTCGTTGCCCTGGCGGTAGCTGGGGTGGTCGGTACCGAGCTCTATGTTCGCCACCGAGCCGATACGGTGGTGGCCAACGCCGTCTCGTGCGTAGTGCAAGACGAGGCCAGCGTGTCGTTCGGCGTGCGGCCCTTCTTGCTGCAGTACCTCAGCGATGACTACAGCGACATCTCCGTGCAGACTGCGGGCAACCAGATCCGCCAGGCCAAGGGTATGAAGCTGGATCTGCGCCTCGACGACATCCGGGTGAACAAGACGGCGGACTCGGCCGGAACGCTGGGCTCCCTAGATGCCACCATCACCTGGTCCAGCGACGGCATCAAACAGACCGTGCAGGACGCCATCCCGTTCCTGGGTGGCCTGGTGACCAGCGTGACCACCACCCCGGCGGACGGCACCATCCAGCTGCAGGGCGGCCTGGGTACCGTGACGGCCAAGCCTGCGGTGTCCAACGGCGGGCTGACCTTGGAGGTCGTCCAACTCACCGGTCTGGGCTTCACCCTGCCGCGGGAATCCGTCCAGCCGGCCCTGGACGCCTTCATGATGACGCTGACCAAGAACCTGCCGATGGGCATTCACGCTCAGAGCGTCGCAGTCACCGACAGCGGTGTCACCGCCAAATTCGTGACCCAGAACGCGACGATTCCCAACGGCCAACAGGATCCCTGCTTCGCCGGCGTCTGAGTCACCAACGCGGCGGAATACGGTCGGCATGGCCGCCCAGCCCGTGTAGCCAAAGCCCTGAGGACACAGCGGTTTTCTCGGTGGCGCTGTGCCTATCCGGGCCTATCCGGGCCTATCCGGCCAACCCGTCGAGTACCGCCCGCGTCCCGGACAAGCCGAGCCGGGTCGCGCCCGCGTCGAGCATCGCCACCGCGTGGTCGGCGGTCCGGATGCCACCGCTGGCCTTGATTCCGAGCCGGCCGCCGACTGTGGCCGCCATGATTTCGATCGCCACCGCCGAGGCGCCGCCGGCGGGATGGAATCCGGTGGAGGTCTTGACGAAATCGGCGCCGGATTCCTCGGCAGCCCGGCACACCGCGACCAAGGTGTGCTCGTCGCCCAGGCTCAGGAGCGCGGCCGACTCGACGATGACCTTGAGCACCGCCTCAGGCACCGCGGAGCGGACGGTGGCGATGTCGGCGGCCACCCCGGCAAGGTCACCGGCCAAGGCAGCCCCGATATCGATGACCATGTCGACCTCGGCGGCGCCGGACTCGACGGCCAGCGCGGCTTCCCGCGCCTTGATGGCCGATAGATGCTTGCCCGACGGGAAGCCGGCGACAGTCGCAACGGCGATGTCTTCTGGGCGCCCGCCCACGGCTGCGTGGGCTGCGGCGACCAGCGACGGCGATACGCACACCGCGAACACACCGAGGTCGGCGGCTTCCTCGACCAGCGCGGCGACGTCGGCCTCGGTGGCCTCGGGTTTGAGCAGGGTGTGATCGACGAGCGCGGCCACATCGGCGCGCGTGCGCATCATCATCAGAAGGGCTCCTCGACGCCACCGGGATTGCAGCCAGCGGCGATCATCGCGTTGTCATCGACCACCGGCCGCCACGGCTCCAGGTTCCAGCTGGTCTTGCCCGGCTCGGCGATCTCGGCGAAGCGGAAGTGGCAGACGAACTGCTCCCGCATTCCCGGGCTGTCGGCGTCAGGGGCCAGGGCCAGCACTTCGCCCCACGCCTCGTCGATTTCCGGCGGGGGCTTGAGCAGCTGTGCCGCCGCGGCCCGCCCGGACAGGGTGGGGTAGACCCGCAGGCTGGAGAGATCACCCCAATGCGCCCATTGAACGTGATCGATGAACGGTGGGGCGGGATCGGTATCGGCGGTCGCAGGGGCGGCCAGGCCAACGGACACGGGAACCGCCAAAAGTGCGGCCAGGAGCCAGCTCGGCCTGGTCAGCGCGACTTCCCCTGGACCTCGAGCAGCTTGGGCCGCACGTCCACCAGATACACACCGGCGGCGACGGCGGCAATCGCCACCCCGGTGACTCCGAGAACCAGCGACAGCAGCGCCGCCGCACCGAGGATGACCAGCCACACCGGCTTGGTGAGTTTCTCGGCCGCGGTGTAGGCGTCGGGGCGCTGCATCGCAGCATGCACGAACGCGTAGATCGTGGTCACGGTGACCGCCCAGAAGACGACCTCAAGAACAACACCCGCCACACCCTGGAGCATCACAGCTACCAGCGTAGGCGGGTGTCGTCTTGATAGTCGAACTAGTCGCCCCGGTTACCGGGCCGCTTCGCTCGGGATTACTTCTGGGTGACCTTCTTGGCCGGGGCCTTCTTCGCCGGAGCCTTCTTGGCAGCAGCCTTGGCCGGGGCGGCCTTCTTGGCGGGGGCCGCCTTCTGGGCCGGAGCCTTCGCCGGGACGGCCTTGGCCGGCAGGTCGACACCCACCAGTTTGGCGGCACGCTCGCCTACCGCGCGGGTCTGCGAGGACACATTGCCCAGCGCCTCCTGGGTCAGCTCGACCGCCTGGTCAACGTAGCCCTCGGCACGGGAAGCGGCTTCCTTGAGTTCGGGCTGATTACGCAGCCGCTCCAAGGCGGCCTCACCGCGCTCGACAAGGCTGTTGTAGGTCGCCGTCGCGTCCTCGACGAAGCCCTCGGCAGCCTTGCGAATCTCCTCGGTGGACAGCTTGCCGCGCAACTCCTCGGCGCGCTGCGGCAGGTCTTCCTGCAGCTTGGTCAGCGCGGCGCGACGCTCTTCGACGCGAGTGCTGGCCTCGGTGCGCGCATCTCCGGCGCGGTCACGCAGGGTGGCCAGGATCTCGTTGACGGTGGCCAGGGCCAGGTCCGCGGCGCCGACGGCGGCGAGCAAGGGGGCCTTAAGGTCCTCGACGTTAGGGTTCTCAGCCATCGCAGTGGCTCCTTTCGAATCTTTTAGTCAGTTGTGGTTCAGGGGTTTACAGAGTTTTGAGCTACGGTTGTTCAGTCGACAACTCCTCACGGGCAGCGTCGTTCTGCTGACAGAACGAGGTGTAAATGTCGAGCAGAACCTGCTTTTGGCGCTCGGTGATCGCGCTGTCGCCGATGATGGCGTCATGCACCTGGCTGGCCTCCCCGGGTTCGAGGATTCCCGCTCGGATGTAGAGCACCTCGGCAGACACCCTCAACGCCTTGGCAATCTGGCTCAGCACCTCCGCAGAAGGTTTGCGTAGCCCCCGCTCGATTTGACTGAGGTAAGGGTTGCTGACGCCGGCCTTCTCGGCCAACTGCCGCACCGAGACCTGAGCGGCTTCACGCTGCGCCCTGATGAAGCCACCGATGTCGTGCGCGGCACTGGAAACCACAGCCTGAAGATCTGCGTCCTGCGCCATGGCACACCTCCCGCTGCGCGTGGTTTCCGATGCGTACGAAAATCACATTACGCCGGGGTGCTAACTTTTGCAAGCACTCTGTTAGCGCAGGTCAGAACAGGAATTGAGCCACGGTGTAGATCGCCAGTCCGGCCAGCGCACCGACCACGGTGCCGTTGATCCGGATGAATTGAAGGTCGCGCCCGACATGCAATTCGATGCGCTGGCTGGCTTCCTCAGCATCCCAGCGTTCGATGGTGTCGGTGATGATCGTGGTGATCTCGGCGCCGTACTGACCGACCAGATGCTGGGCCCCCCGCACGATCCAGTTGTCCACCTTGTCACGCAGTTCGACATCGTCGCGCAGGGATTCACCGATGCGTACCACCGAGTCGGTGATGCGACCGCGAAGCATGCTTGAAGGATCGTCCACCCCGTCAAGCACCAAGCGTTTCAACGTTTTCCACGCCGTCTCGGCGGCACGGGTCACCTCGTCGCGTGCCATCAGCTGCTCCTTGACCGCCTCCGCGCGGGCGATGGTCGCCTCGTCGCTCTGCAGGTCATTGGCGAACTCGAACAAGAAGCGGGTGGCCGACTGGCGCAGTTCGTGATTCGGATTGCGGCGCACCTTGTCGGTGAAATCCATCAGCTCGCGATGGATCCGGTCGCCTACCAACTGGTCGACGAATCGGGGCGACCAGGTCGGCGAATCACGGGTGACGACGCGCTCGATCGTGTCGCCCGCATTGAGTGCCCACTGAAAAGCCCGGTCGCACAGCAACTGGATGAGCGCTTCCTGACGGTTCTCGGCCAGCAACTGGGCCAGCACCCGGCCGACCGGCGGACCCCACTGCGGCTCGGCGAGCCGTTTGACGATGGTGCGGTCGATGACCTGCTGGATATCGTCGTCGTTGAGCAACTCCACGACGACCCGCAGCACCGTGCCGGCCTCGCTACCCACGCGGGCCGCGTGCGACGGTTCGGACAGCCATTTGCCCAATCGACCGGCCACATCGGCGTCGCGCAGTTTGGTCTCCACGACCGCCGGTGACAGGAAGTTCTCCCGCACGAACGCGCCCAATCCCTCGCCGAGCTGGTCCTTCTTGCGCTTGATGATCGCCGTGTGCGGGATCTTCAGGCCCAGCGGATGCCGGAACAGCGCCGTGACCGCGAACCAGTCGGCCAGCGCGCCGACCATTCCCGCCTCGGCCGCGGCTCCGACGTAGCCGATCCAGGGCGGTCCCCCCTGCGCCTGGCCCCACCGGCAGGCCAGGAAGATCACGGTGGCACCGAGCAGGAAGCTCAGCGCCACCGCTTTCATCCGGCGCAGCCCACGACGCCGCTGCGCGTCGGCCTCGGAATCCGCACCGGCGAACGATTCGGCGAACGACTTGCCAGCGCGGACGACACCCGTCGGCAACGCCGGTGGGTCGTGATTGGTTGCCACACCTCTATCATCCGCTATCCGCCAACCCAGTTAATGTGACGTTGCCGTTCAAACAGACCGTAGGATCGTTGAGAACAAGGGGAACGGACTCCGCGATAGTGGCACAGCAGATCAGCCATGGGGTCGCCAAGACCGACGGTCGGAAGCGACGCTGGCACCAGCACAAGGTTGAACGCCGCACCGAATTGGTGGACGGCGCCCTTGAAGCTGTCCGACGACGTGGTCGTGACGTCAGCATGGACGAAATAGCTGCGGAAATCGGCGTGTCGAAGACCGTGTTGTACCGCTACTTCGTCGACAAGAACGACCTCACGACCGCGGTCATGATGCGCTTCGCGCAGACCACACTGATTCCCAACATGGCAGCGGCACTGTCGTCGAATCTCGACGGATTCGACCTCACGCGCGAGGTCATCCGGGTCTACGTCGACACGGTCGCCGCCGAACCGGAGCCCTACCGATTCGTGATGGCAAACAGTTCGGCCAGCAAAAACAAAGTGATCGCCGACTCGGAGCAAATCATCGCGCGGATGCTCGCGGTCATGCTGCGGCGCCGCATGCAGAGAGAAGGGATGGATGTCCACGGGGTCGAACCGTGGGCATACCTGATCGTCGGCGGGGTGCAGTTGGCCACTCACTCGTGGATGTCCAATCAACGGATGAGCAGCGGCGAGTTGATCGACTATCTGACAATGCTGTGCTGGAACGCGCTGTGTGGGATCGTCGAGGTCGGCGGGTCACTGGAGAAGTTCAACTCCATCCCCCACCCTTCCCCTGAACTTCCGCCGACAATCTCTTGAGGTAAGGAACCCGCAGGCGCTGTGCCGTCGGCGAGGCGAACCGCTATTTGCGGTTAACTGGGCGACGCCGAAGATGCCGGGCAATCTGCCGGCCGTCAATCGCGATGTGAGGGCCCCGCACATCAGATAGAACTCTTCGTCGGGTTTGGGATGTGGGATGGTTTTATTTAGGTGGGACAACAGGGTCACCACGTGCGGTTACGGAGGTCGGGGTGGGAAACAGTAGCGTCGCGAAGCTGCGCAGTCCGGTGGGCATCGTGGCCGCCGTCGCGGTATCGATATCGGCATTGTTTGCTGGAACCGCGGTCAGTGTGGCCGACCCCTACGACGACGACGGTGGCGGCAGCAGCTCCAGCGGCAGCGCCGACGAGAGCGGCGGCGTACCGGAGGCACCGGTCGGTGGGGGCATCGAGGAACCCGCCGGTGGTGGCATGCCCGAGCCCCCCGCTGCAGGCGAGCCCGCCGGCGGCGGTATGCAGGAAGAACCTCCCGGCGTGCATGAGGCCCCGGGCGGCGGCATGCAGGAAGAACCCCCCGGCGGAGGCGTACCCGAGGCCCCGGGCGGTGGCGAGCCGTCCGGCGGCGTACCCGAGGCTCCCGCCGGCGGCGACACCCATGAAGATCCCTCCGCCGGCGGTGGCCTGGCAGAGCCGACCGGGGCGGAAGCCGCTACCGAGGACGTCGCGACCGCGACATCCTCGGAGGTGGTGAGCACGAGTTCCTCGGAGGTGTCCTCAGAGGAACTGACCAGCTACGAAGAGTCGGTCTCCTCGGTGGTGAGCAGCTCGTCGCTCACCACCGAACTGGCATTGAGTAGTCCTGTGACACAGTGGAATTCGAGCTGGATCTCCTATGACCAGTACTACCGTCCGGTGTTCACCAACCCCTACCGGACGCCACTGAGCATCGTGTACGACTACGGCGGCCAGACCCAGGTATTCACCGTGCCCCCGCTGGGCCGAGCAGCGATGACCGTGCCCAACGCCGGTGTCTACAGCTTCACCGCCATGACCCGCCCAGAATCCGGGCCGGCAACCAATCTGTCCGTCGGCAGCTTCTCCGGTGGCGGATATCAACCGGCGCCCGGGCAGGCACCGCCCCAAAAGCCGGCGCGCCTGGACACCAAGAAGAACGTGCTCGTCCAGGTGAAGTTCGACAGAGGCACGTCCGATCCGTTCCGGGTCAAATCGCTTACGGATCTCGGCCCTGATCCCGCCGTCAACGGCGCGATCAAGGTACTGCTCGACGAGGAAGTGCCGGCGTGGGGACAGTGGTCGAAGACCCCACAGGGTGAGGCCCTGTTCGTAATCAACGAGACGCAGTTGCTGCCAGGTATCAAGCGACCCTCACAGCAGCCGCTGCCCGGCTACAACGTGAAACTGGCCGCCGAAACGCAGTCGACGTCTTGGATCGCCGACAACAAGACCGTCATCATCGTCGCGGTAGGCGTGTTGGTCCTTGGGGCGGTCGGATTCCTGCTCGTTTCCCGGCGCCGCCCCGACGCCGAGTAACCGCGGGTTAGTCTCGTCGGCTATGACCGATCTGCCGCTCGAGTGGACCCACGAACCACGCAAGATCCTCAGGTTTCGCGCGGGCGCCAAGGTCGGCGACATCCACCCCGATTCCAGCCCCGGCTACACCGGGAACCGAAACGGCTCCGACGGGGTGCAGGCCGCGCGTAACGAACGGTTCGCGGGCTTGCAGGAGATGCTGTACGCCAACGGCAAGGCCGGCGGCAACCGCTCGTTGCTGCTGGTGCTGCAGGGCATGGACACCGCGGGCAAGGGCAGCATCGTCAAACACGTCGTCGGGGCGGGAAACCCGATGGGAATCCGCTACACCAGCTTCGGGGTGCCCACCGAAGAGGAACGCGCCCACCACTATCTGTGGCGGATCCGCAAAGCGCTTCCGGCCGTCGGTCAGATCGGTGTGTTCGACCGCTCGCACTACGAGGACGTCCTCGTGGTCCGGGTGCACAACCTGGTGCCACCCGACGTCTGGGAGCTCCGCTACGACGAAATCAACGCCTTCGAAAAGGAACTCGTCGACTCCGGCACCACGATCGTCAAGTGCGCGATGTTCATCTCACTCGACGAACAGAAGCGCCGGCTGGCCGAGCGCCTGGAGCGCCCTGACCGGTACTGGAAGTACAACCCTGGCGACCTTGATGAGCGCAAGCTGTGGCCGGCCTACCAGGAGGCCTACCAGGCCGTGTTGGACCGGACCTCCACCGACTACGCGCCGTGGTACGTCATCCCCTGTGACAAGAAGTGGTACACCCGGCTAGCCATCAACGAACTGCTGATCGAGGCGCTCAAAGGTATGGCCATGACCTGGCCACCCGCTGAATTCGACGTGGATGCGGAGCGGAAGCGGCTGGCGCAGGCCTGATCGGTCAGTCTTTGACCAGGGTGAACTGGCCGATATTGGTGATCCCGCGACGGAAGAAGTCGGCGCAACCGGTGAGGTACTTCATGTACCGGTCGTAGACCTCCTGGGAAGTGATGGCGACCGCCTCCTCGCGGTTGGCCACCAGCTTCGCCGCCCACATGTCCAGCGTGCGCGCGTAGTGCTGCCGCAGCAGGTGGGTGCGCTCGAGGGTGAAGCCCGAGTCCGCGGCGAGCTGCTCGATGTCCTCGACCGCGGGCAGCCGGCCACCCGGGAAGATCTCGGTTCCGATGAACTGCATGAACTTCAGATCGCTGATGGTCAGCTTGATGCCGTTTTCCCGGAAGAACTTCTGGGTGTGCGCCAAGATGGTGTGCAGCAACATCCGGCCGTCGTCGGGCAGCAGGTTATAGGCCTTCTCGAAGAAGAGCGGGTAGCGCTCGACCTTGAAAGCCTCGAACGCGCCGATGCTGACGATGCGGTCGACGGGCTCGTCGAACTCCTCCCAGCCCTGCAGCCGCACCTCGATCGAGCGGTGGGTGTCGAGCTGGGCCAGGCGCCTGCGGGCATACTCGGACTGGTTTTTGCTCAGGGTGATGCCGATGACGTTGACGTCGTACTTCTGGACTGCCAGCTCGAGTGCCCCGCCCCAGCCGCAGCCGACGTCGAGCAGCGTCATCCCGGGCTCGAGATTGAGCTTGCCGAGGGCAAGGTCGAACTTGGCGTTCTGCGATTCCTCGAGCGTCATGTCGTCGCGCACGTAGTAGCCGCAGGTGTAGCCCATGGTCGGTCCGAGGAACAGCGCGAAGAAGTCGTCAGAGACGTCGTAGATCGATTGCGACTCCTCGTAGTACGGAGTCAGATCGGCATCTACGTTGGCCATCACAGCTACCTTCCAGCTTTGCACTCGAGGTGGTCGGACACAGCGAAGCAACTCGGGCTTCGATCCCGACCAAAACCAGGAGCCTAGTCAATCAACGCTGTGAATGCACAAAGCGAGAGCTGAAATCAACCTCTGTATTTGTAGAAGCCCTCGCCGGATTTCTTGCCGAGCAGGCCCGCCTCGACCATGCGCAGCAACAACGGGGGCGGCGCGTAGTGGGCGTCCTTCAGCTCTTCGTACATCGAGTCGGCGATCAGCTTCATGGTGTCCAGCCCGATCAGGTCGGACAGCCGCAGCGGACCCATCGGGTGCGAGAGACCAGCCACGATCGCGGTATCCACGTCCTCGACGGTGGCGATACCGGCCTCGACCATCCGGATGGCCGACAGCAGGTAAGGCACCAGCAGTGCGTTGACGACGAACCCGGAGCGGTCGCCACAGCGCACCACCTGCTTTCCGAGCACCTCACCGGCGAACTGCTCGACGCGGGCGACGGCCTCCGCGGAGGTGACCAACGTGTTGATCACCTCCACCAGCGGCAGCACCGGCACCGGGTTGAAGAAGTGCAGCCCCAACACTCGGCTCGGATTCTTAGTTGCCGCAGCGATTTTCATGATCGGGATACTCGAGGTGTTCGATGCCAGCACCGCGTCGGGATCGGTGATGATCCGGTCGAGCTCGGCGAAGATCTTGCCCTTCACCGTCTCGTCCTCCACGACCGCCTCAATGACGAGCTGGCGGTCGGCCATGTCGGCGAGGTCGGTGGTGAAGGTCAGCCTGGCCAGCGTGGCGTCGCGGTCGGCCTCGGAGATCTTCCCCTTACTTGCCGCCCGCTCCAGCGAGCCGGTCAGCCGGGCGCGGCCGGCGTTCAGCAACTCCTCGGTCGGCTCGAAGACGATGACGTCGGCGCCGGCCTTGGCGGCCACCTCGACGATCCCGGAGCCCATCTGCCCGGCACCGACCACACCTACTCGTTGAATGCTCACTTCATCTCCTCATGGATCAGGCCCCGCCCAATATAAGGACGGGGCCTGATGACAGATCTACCGGCTTAGTGGAACTGACCCTCTTCGGTCGAGCCCGCGAGCGCGGTGGTCGACGAAGTCGGGTCCACCGTGGTGGCGATCCGGTCGAAGTAGCCGGCGCCAACCTCGCGCTGGTGCTTGGTCGCGGTGTACCCGCGCTCCTCGGCGGCGAACTCGCGCTCCTGCAGTTCGACGTAGGCGGTCATCTGGTTGCGGGCGTAGCCGTAGGCCAGATCGAACATCGAGTAGTTCAGGGCGTGGAAGCCGGCCAGGGTGATGAACTGGAACTTGAAGCCCATGGCGCCGAGCTCCTTCTGGAACCGGGCGATGGTCGAGTCGTCCAGGTGCTTGCGCCAGTTGAACGACGGCGAGCAGTTGTAGGCCAGCATCTGGTCCGGGAACTCGCTCTTGACGCCCTCGGCGAAGCGGCGGGCCAGGTCCAGGTCGGGGGTCCCGGTCTCCATCCAGATCAGGTCCGAGTACGGCGCGTAGGACTTGGCGCGGGCGATGCACGGCTCGAGGCCGTTCTTGACCCGGTAGAAGCCTTCCTTGGTCCGCTCGCCGGTGATGAACGGCTGGTCGCGCTCGTCGACGTCAGAGGTGATCAGCGTGGCGGCCTCGGCGTCGGTACGGGCGATGACCACGGTCGGGACGTCGGCGACGTCAGCCGCGAGACGGGCCGAGGTCAGGGTGCGGATGTGCTGCTGGGTCGGGATCAGCACCTTGCCACCGAGGTGGCCGCACTTCTTCTCCGAGGCCAGCTGGTCTTCCCAGTGCGAACCCGCGACGCCGGCGGCGATCATCGCCTTCTGCAGCTCGTAGACGTTCAGCGCGCCACCGAATCCGGCCTCGCCGTCGGCGACGATCGGGGCCAGCCAGTTCTCCACCGAGGTGTCGCCCTCGACCTTGGCGATCTGGTCGGCGCGCAGCAACGCGTTGTTGATGCGGCGCACCACCTGCGGCACCGAGTTGGCCGGGTAGAGGCTCTGGTCGGGGTAGGTGTGGCCGGACAGGTTCGCGTCACCGGCGACCTGCCAACCCGACAGGTAGATGGCCTTCAGGCCGGCACGGACCTGCTGGACGGCCATGTTGCCGGTCAGCGCGCCCAGCGAGTTGACGAACTCCATCTCGTGCAGCTGGTTCCAGAGCACCTCGGCACCGCGGCGGGCCAGGGTGGCCTCCTCGACGACGCTGCCCTGCAGCGCGACGACGTCGGCCGGGGTGTAGGTACGGGTGAGCCCCTTCCAGCGGGGATTGGTGTCCCAGTCGCGCTGGATTTCTTCTGCGGTCTTCGGCTTGCCAACGTTGGACATCGCCTGCTCCTTCGAGATCGAGTCGCCGCCTTGACTGTACGAAAGTTGTTAACGTCAACGCAGCTTCGCTTGTGTGCTTACACGAGCATGCCTCGCACCATTAGTGCAGTTCAAGCCGTTTTAGCTGCCAATTTTCGCCAAGCTAGCCGGATAGTTTGCGAAGGTTGCGAAGGTCGCTCTCGGCTTGACCGGTTCAGAAGTTACCGCGAGGTAACAGCTTTCCGCAGGTCAGTACGGTCGTACTGTTAAACCCGGTGACTCACGGTTGGAAGATCGACGCGACGGCTTTGGTCTCCTCGCCGACGACGTATGTGAGCGTTCTAACAGTGCGGTCGGCGAGCTCCGGACCGAACTTGTCGGTAGATCCGGGCGGATACACATGCAACAGGATCTCGAGCTTGTCACCCAGGGCGACGGGTGCGTCATGCTCGATGGTGACCCGCAGCGGGGATTGCAGGAGTTCGGGGCTCGACCCAAGGAACTCCTCGACGACCTTCCAGTACACGGAGTTGTTGACGTGGTCGAACAGGTCGATATCGCTGACCCGGATCGGGAACTCACGGATCTCGGCGGCGTCCTCGCGCGAACCGGCGCTCAGATAGGCCTTCCAGCGCAGCCGGTTGACGTCGGTGGTGCGCTGGAGCCCTTGCATGAAGTCGTCGGAGATGCGGGCCGGCCCCTGGGTCTCCCGGTTGATGTTGATCCAGAACGCCTCTGATTCGATCAGTCCGCCCTTGCGGCCGTCGATTCGCACGCGCATCTCACACCAGCGGTTCGAGGTCCCCGAACACCAGCGGCGAAGCCGCAGCATGTCCTGGAATTCGATCGGGCGGATCAGGTCGACCATCGTGCGCCGGACGATCCACAGCGGGTGGGTTTCCTCGTGACCCAGCTCCCGGAGCTGGTCCTGCCCGATGTCCTGGATGTGGCGGCAGGCCGCGTCGAGACGAAGACGGCCAGCTCGGTCGATGTCGCCCACCCGCAGCGGCCACTGCCGGTCGAAGACGTCGGGGTGCGGATCCGGGACGGGCATCAACGCCTTCGCCAATCCGGTACTGGCGGTCGTCTCGCTGATGCTCATGCGCGATCCGCCTTCGGCTTCTCGCTGGTGCTCATCACGGCAGTCCTTTCCCCAACAGGAACCTTCCCCGCCCAGCGCGATCATGCCAAAGGCCCTACTGAAAGCCAACCGGCCTGAGTTGCCAACGCTGCGAAGCGCTCCTTCGCAACCCTCGGTAGGCTCGGATCGTGTCCAAGACGTTCGTCGGCTCCCGGCTGCGTCAACTGCGCAGCGAGCGCGGATTCAGCCAGGCCGGCCTTGCACAGATGCTGGAGATCTCGCCGAGTTACCTCAACCAGATCGAGCACGACGTCCGACCGCTGACCGTCTCGGTGCTGCTGCGCATCACCGAGCTGTTCGGAGTGGACGCCACGTTCTTCGCCTCCCAGGACGACACCCGGCTGGTGGCCGAGTTGCGCGAAGTGACGATGGATCGCGATCTCGACCTCGACGTGGACATGACGGAGGTCGCCGAGATCGTCAGCGCGCATCCGGCGATCGCGCGCGCGATCGTGAGCCTGCACCGCCGTTACCGAATCACCACCGCGCGGTTGGCCGCCGCGACCGAGGATCGATTCAGCCTCAACACCGGAGGCAGCGGCACGGGATCGATCTCCATGCCGCACGAAGAGGTCCGGGACTACTTCTATCAGCGGCAGAACTATCTACACGAGCTCGACACCGCCGCCGAAGACCTCACCATCCGGATGCGGATGCACCGTGCCGAGTTGTCCCGTGAGCTGTCCGACCGGCTCACGATGGTGCACGGCGTGCACATCATCCGCCGGATCGATCTCGGTGACACGGTCCTGCACCGCTACGACCCCACATCCCGCACGCTGGAGATCAGCAGTCACCTCTCGTCGGGTCAGCAGGTGTTCAAGATGGCAGCGGAGCTGGCTTACCTCGAGTTCGGCGACTTGATCGACACGCTGGTGGACGAAGGCAAGTTCACCAGCGAGGAGTCACGCAAGCTGGCCCGGCTCGGCCTGGCCAACTACTTCGCCGCCGCAACGGTGCTGCCCTACGGGCAGTTTCACGACGTGGCCGAGAACTTCCGGTACGACATCGAACGGCTATCGGCCTTCTATCAGGTGAGCTACGAGACGATCTGCCACCGGCTCTCCACGTTGCAGCGCCCGTCGATGCGCGGCGTTCCGTTCTCGTTCGTCCGGGTAGACAAGGCCGGCAACATGTCAAAACGCCAGTCCGCCACCGGGTTCCACTTTTCCTCCGCCGGCGGAACCTGTCCGCTCTGGAACGTCTACGAGACGTTCGCCAACCCGGGCAAGATACTGGTGCAGATCGCCCAGATGCCCGACGGGCAGAACTACATGTGGGTAGCACGCACGGTCGAACGGCGCGCATCCCGGTACGGCCAGCCGGTCAAGACGTTCGCGATCGGCCTGGGTTGCGAGGTGCGCCATGCCAGCCGACTGGTCTACTCGAAGGGCCTCGACCTGTCCTCCGACAACGCGACGTTGATCGGTGCCGGCTGCCGGGCGTGCGAACGTGACAACTGCCCGCAACGCGCCTTCCCCGCCTTGGGCCGCGCCCTCGATCTCGATGAGCACCGCAGCACGGTCTCACCCTATTTGGTGAAGGAGTCCTGATGTCCCAACGCATTCCACCCGGTGGACGTCGCGAGCTGGGTCTACTCAACTGGGGGATATCCCGGGTCGCCGCGCGCTCGATCCGGGCTCCGCAGATGCACCTGTTCACCACCCTGGGCCAGCACAAGTTGCTGTTCCTGTCGTTCCTGCCCTACTCCGGGGTGCTGTTGAACTGGGGAAAGCTACCCAAGCGCGACAAGGAACTGGTGATCCTGCGGGTGGGCCATCTGCGCAACTCGGAGTACGAACTGCAGCAGCACCGGCGGCTGGCCCGCAGCAGGGGGCTCGGTCCGGAGTTGCAGGACAAGATCTTTTCCGGCCCGAATGCGCCGGGACTCAGCGAACGCGACCGCGTACTGCTCACCGCGGTCGACGAGTTCGTGCTCAACCGGGATCTCAGCGATGCGACCTTCGCCGAGTTGTCGGCGCACCTTTCCCGTCAGCAGATCATCGAATTTTGCGCACTCGCAGGGCATTACGATGCGATCGCCGCCATCTTGGCGACGTTGCGCGTGCCGATGGACTTTCCGGACTGACGCGCGTTTACAGTGCCGTCCTCACCGTGCGGGACAGACGGCGAACTCCGCGTTCTTGTCGCCTTGCGGTGGACACTCCTTCGGCGCCACCTCTTGCGGTGCCGAACTGGCGGCCGAAGTGGACTGAGTTGGACTTTTGGCCCGGTCGAGGCAACCCCCTGACCGCCTCGTCCCGATTCCACCACGGCTGAGCCTTGTCCGACGCCTGCCAGTTGTCGACTACAGACTCACACGCCTTCTGCCATGACGTACCGGTGCCGTTGAACTGCCAGAACGCCACATTGCCGATCTCGCCACGGCCCAGTTCGTAGGCCTTGAACGAGGGCGTCGCGGCTGAAGTCGTCGCTGCGGCAACCGAACTCGAGGACGCCACCGTTGCAGGTGCTGCGGATCCGTTGTGGCCGCACCCGGCAATGAGAAGCAGCGGCAGAGTTGCCGCAGCCGCTAAGCGCATATCGATCGCTGCACACTAGGCCCTGAGGCCGAAATTCGCGGGCTGACCGCCATCCCCACCGTCACGAGAATCGGGGACTTAGGTCCATCGCATGACCTGGGAATTGACACTATCGTGTTGGCAATCTGGGCGTACGCCGGGCAGACAACTAAACCGCCGGCAACGCCCGAGGGGTTGCATGCCGTAAGCGGGGGCCATGATGACGCAGGCACGGAAGACAATCGATCTCGACTCGACTCGACGTCGACGCGGCCGTCATCGCAAGGCGCGTCGGAGACCCCAACCGTACGCCTGGCTGGGTGTCGGCGCGGTCACCCTGGGAATCGGTGTGGCCCTGGCCGGCGGTACCGCCCCGGCCCATGCCGACACCGGCGACACCGGACGTTCTTCCACGTCGGCGACAACTCCCCGATCAGACGGAGTCGCGAAGTCGGCCCGGGCCGTCAGTCATGCGACCAGCCCGCTCGCGGGCGCGTCACGCTCTCGGCAAGCTGCCGCCGCGGCGGCCACCGGCCGTGCGTCGGTGGCGCCGCGTTACGCCGACGCTGCCCCCTCAGCTCTGGTCGCCCCGAGCGGTCAAACCTCCGCGGGTCTCGAGGGATCGACAGCAGCCATCACGCCTGCTGTCGCCACCGAGACAACTGCTAACCAGACTCCCACCCCGGGAGATCCGGTGACGACGGCGCTGACCCAGATCGCCCAGGCGCAGGCGGACCTCAACAAGACCTGGAGCAGCGGCAATGTGGTGGCCGGGTTGGCTTCGATTGTGCCGCAGACACTGTTGTCGGGAGCGGCGTGGTCGTTGACGACCTGGCAAAGCTCGATCGCCGGGGCGCAGGCGTCGATTACCGACACCGTAGGCGTGCCCGTGGCGCATCAAATCGCCGAACTCGCGCTGTTGGGCACCCTGATGCTACCCGCGGTCGCGGGGATCGAGATGAACGCCGCCGCACAGCTCATCCCGCTGGTGGGGCTGCTCGGAGCGTCCGGAGAAGCGTCTGCGGCAGCAGCTCAGGTCGGCAATGCTCAGAAGAACGGCCAGGTGTACGCGGTCGTGCCCTTTCTTGTCTACGGGCAGAACGAGATCACCTATATCTCGGTGAACGGCGGCAAGCGAATCCCGGTTGAAATCGACAGTGGGTCATCCGCGCTGACGCTGACGCAGCAGTATGCGGGGAATCTCGGCCCAGCTCTGCCCGGAGGGCCGTACGACAGCGGATACGGCAGTAGCACCGAGGGGGTGAACTACCAGTTCTACCTGTATCCGGGGGCGGTGGACTTCGGTAACGGTCTGGTCACCGGGGCAGGGACCCTCCTCAACATTCCGACAACCGCCACCCAACAGGCCTACAACAACTACCAATACGGCGACGGGATCGTCGGAGTCCTCGGGATCGGAGCCAACACCGGTGAGAAGGGCATTTCGCCGATACGGGCATTGCCCGGCGAACTCGGATACGGGGCGCTGGAGTGGAGGTTCGGATCCTGGGGCGTGATGCTATTGGGCCCCAATCCCCTGCCCGCTCGCGCTTCGGTCAGCGGAGCTCCGATCACCAACGTCAATGTGCAGATCAACGGCGGGCCGATGACGCAGGTGAAGACGTACATCGATTCGGGAGGCGTCTACGGCGAAGTGCCGGCGTTCGTCGTCGGAACAGGCCAAACCAGTGGCCAGCTCCCCGCTGGCACTCGTATCTCGGTCTACACCGCCGACGGCAAGACCCTGCTGTACAGCTACACCACCACCGACACCAACACACCCACCGTCGCCGGGAACGATGAGCCATTCAACACCGGGATCGAGCCCTACCAACAGGGCCCGATGTACACCAGCTACGGCCCGTCCGGCCAGGGCACCACAAGCTTCGACATCTTCTGACAGGCCGGGATGACAGACGTGAGGATAGGGGCGAGTTCATGACCGAACACCGCGGACTGAGGCCCGACCCGGCGCGCCGGTTGGCGATCTGCTACGCGACAACGGGTTTCGCCGCCGCAGCGGCGGTCGCGGCCCTGGCGGGCGTCGGCAGCTCTCCGATGGCGCCGACTACGTCCGCGGTTGCACGGACATCCGTTGCGGTGCAACTGGTCTCGGTCGATTGGGCACTGGTTCCACTGAGTCCGGTCGCCTCAACGGATGACGAGCAGTGGCTTCTGGACCATCACCACCGCTCCGGCGCCAGCGCGCCAGTCGGCGCTGCGAACGCCAGCGCGACAGCTGCGAGCACCCTCAGTCTGCCGCCGATCATCGGACCCGGTGGCTGGCTGATCGGCGACGGTCTCGATGCCCCGACGACCTGCAGCGGCACCGCCTGCAACGGCGGCAACGGTGGCCTGCTGTGGGGCAACGGCGGCAGCGGCGCCAACGGCGGCAGCGGCGGCAACGCCGGCCTCTTCGGCAACGGGGGCAAAGGTGACGGGGGCGGCAACGGTGGCAACGCCGGCCTCTTCGGCAACGGGGGCGACGGTGTCAAAGGCGGCAACGCCGGGCTCCTTGGGGGCAACGGGGGCAACGGCGCCAAAGGCGGGGAAGGCGGAGGCGCGGGCCTGCTGTGGGGCAATGGGGGCGCCGGCGGGGACGGTGTGCAGGCAACCGACACGGCGCCCGCGATCGCCGGCGGCGACGGCGGCAGCGGCGGCCTGTTCTGGGGCAACGGTGGCCAGGGCGGCAACGGTGTCGACGCGGTCTACGACAAGACCGGAAAAGTGACCTCAGGCGCGACCGTCGGAGGAAAAGGCGGCGACGGCGGGGTGTTCGGCGGTAACGGCGGAGACGGCGGCAACGGCGGGGCGAACATCAACCCGAAGACCGCGGTGAAGGGCGCCACCGGCGCCGCCGGCGGAGTGGGCGGCAGAGGCGGAGCCTGGAGCGGCCTCGGTGGCAACGGTGGGAAGGGTGGCAATGCAGAGGCCCTCGTCGGAGAGGTCGTCGGCGGCGCCGGCGGGTCCGGCGGCGCGGCGACCTTCGGCACGGCCGGTTCGGGCGGCGAAGGCGGCGAAGGCAAGGCCGTGGATTCGGGTGGCCCGGATACCGCAAAGGCGACCGGCGGTGCGGGCGGCGTCGGCGGTAACACGCTGGTCGGCACCGGAGGAGCGGGAGGCGCGGGCGGTAAGGCCGATGCCGCGACCTCCTCGACCGGCACGGGCGGAACGGGCGGCAACGCCGGCTACGCGATTGTGGGTACCGGAGGCGCCGGCGGCGCCGGCGGTGACGCGACCACAGTCGACGGTACCGCTGTCGCCGGCGCGGGCGGAACCGGTGGCAACGGTCTGGTGTTCCCCCACAGTGTCTTCGGCACCGGCGGTCGCGGTGGCGACGGCGGTAGCGCGACCTCGACGGGGACCGAAGCGACCGACGCGACCGGCGGCTTCGGCGGCCCCGGCGGCGTAGGCGGACTAGTGGGTGGAACCGGCGGGCGCGGCGGTAACGGCGGTAGTGCAACCGTTAAAGGCACCGGAAACTCCGCCGGCGGACGGGGCGGAACCGGCGGTACTGGCGGCGCGCTGCTGGGCACCGGCGGCACCGGTGGCAACGGCGGCAACGCCGAAGGCGGAACCGCGAAGGGCGGCAAGTCCGGCAACGGCGGGCGGGGCGGGATTGTCGGTGGCTCTCAAGGTCCTAGCGGCAACAATGGCAGCCCGTAGTCATACGCGCCAGCGGCGAAACGTGGTCAGCCGCGGCCGTAAGGCTTGACCTTGACCTCTGGCGCAGCCATTCTCGGTGGCCAACACTGTGGGCGGAATGGTGGTGGTCACGGTGTCACCCTGCGTCATTGGGTCCGGCATGATCGGAGCGGCCACCGCGGGCGAGTTCAGCGCCGCACCGTCGTCGAAGGTGATGGCCAACGCACCCATCGCACTGCCACCAGAATCGTTGGTACGCGCGGCACGCGTCAATTCAGGCCTGAGTTAGGACATTTGGCTTAGTGCCCCGGTTTTGGGATGCCGAGGGTGGTCAGGATTTCTTGTTGGGTTGCTGGGATTTCCGGTGGGAAGGTCTGGCTGGCGCCGTTGATGGCGATGGTCGCCGAGCGCAGTGGCCGCAGGGACTTGATGACTTTGGCGATGGCCAGGCCGCTGCGGTCCTGGACGTTGTGCGCGACGGCCAGGGCGGTGAACACGATGGTCAGGTGGGCTTCGATGGCGTCGCGGGTGCGGTGGAACATTGGCCGGGCGCGAAGGTCGCTCTTGGACATCCGAAATGAGCGTTCCACATGCCAGAGGTCGTGGTACTTGGCAATGATTTCTCCGGCGGGCATCACGGTGGCGTCGATGTTGGTGACATAGCCCTTCAGTCCGACCAAGGATTGGGCGCGAGCCAGGCTGGCCTCATCGAGAACACGGTCACCGGCGCGGGTAGTGACGAAGCGAGTGGACTTGGCGGCACGCTCACCGCTGATGACCGCACGAGCGCGGGTCTCCTGGGCGTAGAGAGTTTTCTGATCGCGGCGTGCTCGTTTGGCCGAATACGCCCAGACCGCCCGCCACGCGTTGGGGTGCTCGTCGGGGTTCCAGGCGGGCTCGGCGCGGTGAGCGGGATCATTGACGATGGATTTGGCGTGCCGCGGTGTGACGGTGTCGATTACTTGTCCGTCGGTGAAAACGTCACCGTTCCAATGGAAATGGGACGCCAGATCGATCGGAGCTTTCACGCTTCGCGATCCGACGATGAACCCCAACCCGGCCTCGTCGAGAGCAGTCAGGTTCGACGCCGACAGCATGCCGGCATCAGCGGCGATGACCATCGGGGTGTCACCGAGGTCGTGGCGGGATTGGAAGGCAGTGATGATCGGCACCAGCGTGGTGGTTTCGGCGGTGTTGCCCTCGAAACAACCGACCTCCAACGGGAACCCGGTCCGGTCCACTAGCAGGCCCACGACGATCTGCGGATCGATGCGCCGTTCCTTGGAATAGCCGACCTTACGCAGGTCGTCTTCGTTCTCGGCTTCGAAGTACAAGGTGGTGACGTCGTACAAAAGCAGGCTCAGCCCGCCCCGATTCGAGGCATGGGTGAAGCACTTTCCGGCTATCACATCCCGGTAGTTGCCGGTGTTGACCTTGGATAGGTGGCGTTGAATTGTCTTGTAGGACACTATCTCTGCGCCGAGATCGGTCAGGACGCGGGCGGAATCGGCCTTGCTGGTCGGTTCCACCAGGCGGGCGATCACCAGATCACGGAATACCGGGTCGTCGACGGCATCGAAACCGAGCCAGTCATAGACCGCACCGAGGGTGTCGTAGAGCAGGCGTGAACACGTCGAAGTGGTCCGCCCTGGCGGCACCGGGGCGCCCTTGGGAACACCAGCGGTCGGCAGGCTCAGCGTGCCGGTACGCCAGTCCGCGACATCATCGACCCGCTGGGTTCGGGCAGCCACCTCGATATCGAGGGCACCTTGATCGGCAGCGGCGATCCGGCGGGCCGCCTCGACCAGGATCCCCAGCTCGGCATCGGTGTGCGCGGAACCGACATGAGCCAGGATCGTGCGCTGACCTCGGTGTTTACGTACCACCTGCACCGCGACAGCGCCCGAGGCGGTGCGCACCTTCCGCACGTACGCCACCGCCCGAACTTACCCGCTTAGTGCCCCAAACGGGGCACTAAGCCCACTGAACCCGCAGGTCAACGGATCGCGGAATCACAAACGAGCCGACCATGACCTAAGTCAGGGGCGAAACGTGGTCAGCCGCGGCCGTAAGGCTTGACCTTGACCTCTGGCGCAGCCATTCTCGGTGGCCAACACTGTGGGCGGAATGGTGGTGGTCACGGTGTCACCCTGCGTCATTGGGTCCGGCATGATCGGAGCGGCCACCGCGGGCGAGTTCAGCGCCGCACCGTCGTCGAAGGTGATGGCCAACGCACCCATCGCACTGCCACCAGAATCGTTGGTACGCGCGGCACGCGTCAATTCAGGCATCGAGTCCCTCCGCTCAGAACCGTCGCCAGCCGTGGTCACCAGTTATGAGGACAGTGCAACCCGCGATACTCGAGGCACCCTGAAACGACCCCACCGAACAGCTGACAGAAATTCCTACAGGTAAGTGACGCCGAGCACGACCAGGGTGAAGATCACCGGCGAGATGGGCAGGCAGGCCAGGAAAGCCGCCCACACCAGCCGCTTGTTCTGGTACATCCGCCACGCCAGCAGCCCAACCGCGACCGCGGCGACCGCGATCACCGCGGCGAGAATCAGCAGCCAGAAACTGACCCTCGCCCCGCCCGTCGCCATGGAGATCCCGATCAGCCACAGGATGTGACCGACCGCCAGCCCGCCGATACCGGCGATCAGTGTGGTCCTCAAAAGTTGATCATGTGACCGGCGAGGCCGTGGAAGCATTCCTGGAGTGCCTCGGACAGCGTCGGGTGAGTGTGCACGTTGCGGGCCAACTCGTTGACCGTCAGGTCCCATTTCTGGGCCAAGGTCAGTTCCGGCAACAACTCGGAGACGTCGGGCCCGATCAGGTGGGCGCCGAGCAGTTCACCGTACTTGGCATCGGCGATGACCTTGACGAATCCGGTCGGGTCACCCAGACCGTGGGCCTTGCCGTTGGCCGTGAACGGGAACTTCGCCACCTTGACGTCATAGCCCTCGTCGCGGGCCTGCTGCTCGGTGAGTCCGAAGCTGGCCACCTGGGGCTGGCAGAACGTGGCACGCGGCATCATCCGGTAGTCGCCGAACGCCAGTGTCTCGGCGCCGGCGATGGTCTCGGCGGCCACCACACCCATCGCCTCGGCAACGTGGGCCAGTTGTAGCTTGGCCGTCACGTCGCCGATGGCGTAGATGTGCGGCACGTTTGTGCGCATGTAGTCGTCGATGGCGATGGCCTTGCGCTCGGTCAGCTGGACGCCGGTCGCCTCGAGGCCGTAGCCCTCGACGTTGGGGGCAAAACCGATAGCCTGCAACACCTTCTCGGTCTTGATCTCCTCGGTCTTGCCGTCCTTGCTGACCACGACGGTGACCATGGCGCCATCATCAGTGATGGACTCGACCTTGGTGCCGGTGAGGATCTTGACCCCGAGCTTCTTGTACTGCTTCTCGATCTCCTTGGAGACCTCGGCGTCTTCGTTGGGCAGGGCACGCGGCAGGAACTCGACGATGGTGACGTCAACGCCGTAGTTCTTCATGACGTAGGCGAACTCCATGCCGATCGCACCCGCACCGGCGATCACGATGGACTTCGGCAGCTCCCGCGACAGAATCTGCTCTTCGTAGGTGACGACGTTCTTCGAGAGCGACGTACCGGGCACGAGTCGGGTGCTGCTGCCGGTGGCGATGATGGCGTTGTCGAAGGTGACGGTTTCGGTTCCGCCCTCGTTGAGCTTGACCGAGATGGTGTTGGCGTCGGTGAACGCGCCGTAGCCGTGGATCTCGGTGATCTTGTTCTTCTTCATCAGGAAGTGCACACCGGCGACGCGGCCGTCGGCGACCTTACGGCTGCGATCGAAGGCGGCGCCGTAATCGAAAGTCGCTTCGCCGCTGATGCCGAAGGTCTTGGCGTCTTTGGTGAAGATATGCGCCAGTTCAGCGTTGCGCAGCAACGCCTTCGACGGGATACAGCCGACATTGAGGCACACCCCGCCCCAGTACTTGGGTTCGATGATGGCGGTGTTCAGACCGAGTTGCGCGGCGCGGATGGCTGCGACATATCCACCGGGCCCGGCTCCGAGCACTACGACGTCATAATGGGTCACGCCGCTAGCCTATCGTCGGACGGGCGATCCATTCGAAGTAGTAGGCACCGTGCAGTATCGCGGCGGTCGTCACCGAGGCCAGCGGCGCGGACATCAGCGCGATGGCCAGCGCCGTCACCGGCGCCCGGTTGGGCACCATCGAGATGAGCATGCTGGCCACCGAACACACGATCAGGTAGATCAGCACACCGAACGCAGCTGGAGTCTTGTTCAGCGACGTGTACCACCAGAAGTAGAACGCGAGGCCGGCAGCGGCGGCCAGCACCCACACCGCTGCCACAATGAACACGAACTGCCAGCGCTTCACGTATTGGTAGTCTCCCGACGCCGCAATCTGCGCCGGGAGCACCACGACCGGCTCGGCGTGCGGCGAGCCGGTGACGGGATGCAGGAACGCGTCGGTGTCGAAGTTCCCCAGCTCACTGAACGCGAACGGTTTCGACTCGGGCTCGCCGGTGATGGGCTTGAGCGGGTTGGGGTGCGGCCCGGTGTCGAAGATCGGCGCATGATGCGGCTCGGTCGACGGCAGGGAAGGCTTGTCAGCCACCGGACACCACCTGAATCAGAACCAGTGCCCCCAGCCAGCCCGGGGCCATCGCCAGGATGAACGCCCCGGCAGCCGTGATCCAACGCCGAGGGGACAGCAGGATCACCAGCATCCCGATCACGGACGGCACCGCGATCACCAAACCCACAACGACGTCGGGCCGAACCGGCCTCTTGACCAGCACCGTGGTGGCGACGGCCGCGATCAGACCGGCCACCGTTCCGACCAGCAACGCACTTGTGAGCAGCCATGCCCGAGGCAGGGGTATCACGTCTACGAGGGTACTTGCCCCTTCGCGGACCACGGCTCAACGCCTTCGGCGTGCCGACCAGGGATTGCGCAGGCGTCGGCGGCCTCGGCGACCACGAGATCGTGCCGCACGGATGGGC
Organism: Mycolicibacterium sp. CH28; assembly: GCF_004745805.1. GTDB lineage: Bacteria > Actinomycetota > Actinomycetes > Mycobacteriales > Mycobacteriaceae > Mycobacterium. Next base: position 127,594 of record NZ_SRLQ01000003.1, read on the forward strand.
GGGCGCCCCGCTCGTAGTCGGCACCGGTCAGTGGTGAGGAGTCGCCCAGCAACCGGTTCTCCGCCTCGGTGAAGGCCCGGCCTCGGCTGAGGAAGCGCATCCCTTCCGGCGATTCCAGGCTGAACCCGCCACCGCGGCCCGGAACGACGTCGATCACCAGCTGGGTGTGCTTCCACGTCTCGAACTGCGAGCCGGAGATCCACACCGGAGCGCCTTCCAACACTCCGAGCAGCACATCCCGGTCACCGACGATGAACTCCCCGTCCGGGTAACACATCGGCGAGGACCCGTCGCAGCAGCCGCCGGACTGGTGGAACATCACCGGGCCGTGCCGCTCCTGCAGACTGTGTAGGAGCTCGGCCGCCGCCGCGGTGATGAGTGCCCGCGGCGGCGCCTCCGCCTCGCGATTTCGGCGCGTTCCCGTTCGCTGGGCGGCGGTAGGCGCGCCGAAATCGTCCATCAGAAGAAGCCTTGGGCTTTGTTGCTGTAGGAGACCAGCAGGTTTTTGGTTTGCTGATAGTGATCGAGCATCATCAGGTGGTTTTCCCGGCCGATACCGGACTGCTTGTAACCACCAAACGCCGCGTGCGCGGGATAGGCGTGATAACAGTTGGTCCACACCCGACCGGCCTTGATATCACGCCCCGCCCGATACGCGGTATTGCCATCCCGGCTCCACACCCCCGCACCCAACCCATACAACGTGTCATTCGCAATCCGGATCGCATCGTCGTAATCGGTAAACGACGTCACCGACACCACCGGCCCAAAAATCTCCTCCTGGAAGATCCGCATCGCGTTATGCCCGGTGAACACTGTGGGCTGCACGTAATACCCACCACTGAGATCCCCACCCAACTCGGCGCGCTCCCCACCGGTGAGCACCTGCGCACCCTCACTCTTACCGATCTCGATATAGGACAAGATCTTCTCCAACTGATCATTGGAGGCCTGCGCCCCGATCATCGTCTCGGTATCGAGCGGATCGCCCTGACGCACCGCCTTGGTCCGGATCGCCGCCATCGCCAAGAACTCGTCATAGATATCAGCCTGAATCAGACTCCGCGACGGACACGTACACACCTCACCCTGATTCAGGGCAAACATCGTGAACCCCTCCAGCGCCTTGTCCTGAAAATCGTCATTGGCGGCCAACACATCGGAAAAGAAAATGTTCGGACTCTTACCACCCAGCTCCAAGGTCACCGGGATCAAATTCTGCGAGGCGTACTGCATGATCAACCGCCCCGTCGTCGTCTCCCCAGTAAACGCAATCTTGGCGATCCGATTCGAGGAGGCCAACGGCTTGCCCGCCTCCACCCCAAACCCATTGACCACATTGATCACCCCCGCCGGCAACAAATCCCCGATCACCGACATCAGGTAGAGCACCGACGCCGGAGTCTGCTCAGCCGGCTTCAACACAATCGCATTACCCGCCGCCAACGCCGGCGCCAACTTCCACACCGCCATCAAAATCGGAAAATTCCACGGAATGATCTGACCGACCACACCCAACGGCTCGTGGAAGTGATAGGCCACCGTGTCCTCATCGATCTGCGACAGCGACCCCTCCTGGGCACGGATCGCACCCGCGTAATAACGGAAATGATCCACCGCCAACGGAATATCGGCATTCAACGTTTCCCGAATCGGCTTACCGTTATCCCACGACTCCGCCACCGCGATCGACTCCAGATTCGCCTCAATCCGATCAGCGATCCGGTTCAACACCAACGCCCGCTCCGCCGGCGAAGTCTTCCCCCACCCCGGCGCCGCCGCATGAGCAGCATCCAACGCCAACTCAACATCAGCCCCACCCGACCGAGCAACCTCACAAAACACCTCACCGGTCACCGGAGTGCGATTCTCGAAATACTCACCCCCCACCGGCGCCACCCACTGACCACCAATGAAGTTGTCGTAACGCGCTTGGAACGACATCAACGCGCCCTCCGAACCCGGGCGTGCGAACACTGTCATAAGTCCTCCTCTACGAGACACTTTCCTTGTTACGAACGACACGAACCGCGGGTGCGGTCGATGCGGGCAGCACCATCGACAGGTCAGCGGGATACCGCACCGCCACGTCGATTCCGCCGGCGAACCGATACGGCTGGGCCGCAAGCAGTCCGGAGAACTGCTTGCGAAGCCGGGACAGCTCGGCACGCACCGTCACCACACGCGACCGATCGCCGTACAGATCGGCGGCCAGTTCGGGCGCGGAGCGGCCTTGGGGGTGCCGCGCCAGGATGAACAGGATCTCGGCGTGGCGCAACGAGATGTCGTGGCGCCAACGACCGAACTGTCCCGCCATGTCCAGGACCGGGGCCCCGGCGACCCGCAGGTCCAGCGATACCTGCGCCAGCGCCGGTACATCGTCGTCCTCGGTGGGCCGAACCAGCCATCCGCCGGGTAACACATCGACGTCGCACATGCCGAACGTCGGGATCCACGCCCGGCCCGGACCGATGCCGTCGGGCAGCAGAATGCGATTGTGCAGCGGCAGCGAGTCGACCGCGGCCACCCAGCCGTCGGGGTCCACCGCCAGGGCGGGCGCGCCCATGCGGGCCAGGATCGGGGCGGCGACCATCCGCAGCCGGTTCAGGACGCGGTCGTGCTGCTCACGCAGATGTGACTCGGCCAGCCGGGCGACGGCATCTACCAATGCCACCGTCGTGGGGTGCACGGTTGGGGCGGGGCCGGACACGTCGACCACGCCGATGACGTGTCCGGTTCGCGGATCGCGGATGGGTGCGCCGGCGCAGGTCCAGGAATGGTGGGTGCGCAGGAAATGCTCGGCCGAGAACACCTGCACGGCGCGGTTGGACACCAGGGCCGTGCCGATCGCGTTGGTGCCGACCTCGCCTTCGGCCCAGTGCGCACCCTCGATGAACCCGAGACGGTCGGCGTTGCTCAGTACTGCCGGGGAGCCGGAGCGCCACAGCACCCGTCCGGCGGAGTCCGCGACGACAAGGATGTTGGCGCCCTCGGCGACGATCGTCTCCAGGCCACGGGAGATTTCGTCGAGCACCCCCATCAGGCCCGATGCCCGGCGTAACGCCTCGAGCCCACCGGATTCCACCACCGGCGGGATGCGGCTGTCCGGGTCGACACCAGCCGACATCATCCGCCGCCAGGAATCGCCGATGACATCCCGAGGACGGGCGGGCGCACGGTGACCCGCCATCGTCGCGTCGTAGACAGCCGACATCAGCCGCGCGTAACGGCGCGGATCTTCCCCGACGGCGACGGCGGGTTCAGGCACGGACAGACCTTGCATTACTGCCGATTGTGCTCTGCATCTCAGCGGTAGACCAGACCGCCGTCGATGAGTCCCGATTGTCCGGTCATGTAGTCGGCATCCGGGCCGGCCAGATACGAGACGAAACCGGCGACATCGTCCGGCGTTTCGGCGCGGCCCAGCGCGATCCCGCCGACGAACTTGTCGTAGGTCTCCCCCTCGGCCGCCCCGGTCAGCTCCGCGAAACGCTTGTCGATCTCCACCCACATGTCGGTGCCCACCACGCCGGGGCAGTACGCGTTGACGGTGATGCCGTCGGCGGCATGTTCCTTGGCGGCGGCCTGGGTCAGCGCCCGCACAGCGAACTTCGATGCGCTGTAGACCCCGAGCATGGCGAAGCCGTCATGTCCGGCGATGGACGAGGCATTGACGATCTTGCTGATCTTTCCCTGTTCCTTGTTGCCCAGCTGCTTGAACTTCGCCGCGGCCGCCTGGATACCCCACAGCACTCCGTTGACGTTGATCGCCCAGATCCGGGCCACGTCTTCCGGCGTGACGTCGGCGATGGGTCCGACCATCGCAATGCCGGCGTTGTTGACCATGATGTCGAAGCCGCCGAGCGCGGCGGCGGCATGGTCGACGGCAGCGAAGACCTGGTCACGGTCGCTTACGTCGGCAGCGAATATCGTTGTTTTACAGCCGATTTCAGCGATCTCGGCGGCGACGGAGTCGATACCGTCAGCGCGGAGGTCGACCAGCGCGATATCGGCGCCGTCCTGCGCCAGGCGCAGCGCGATGCCCCGGCCGATCCCGCGGGCCGCTCCGGTGACCAGCGCCACCTTGCCGTGCAGTGTCATGCATTACTCCGCTCAGATGGGTCGGCCAGAACTTTCATCTTCTTGCCGGCGTGCAGCGCCTCGAAGCCCTCGTCGACCACGTCGTCGAGGGGAATCGTGGTGACCCAGCCGGTGGTGTCGTAGGAGCCCTTGGCCATCAACGCGATGACGGCCTCGAAGTCGGCTCCGGTGTAGCACAGCGATCCCTGGATCCGACTCTCGTTCATGACGAGGTTGAGAAGCGGTGTTTCCAAGGGCTTTTCGTAGATTGCCACACTGACCATCGGTTTGCGCGAACCGACGCAGGCCAGCGCTGTTGCCACGGCCGGGGCGACGCCGGCGGCGTCGTACACGGCGTCGGCGCCCCGCCCCCGGGTGTGGTCGGCGATGAAGGCGCGCACGTCGAGCGCGGCCGGATCCAGCGTTGCGGCGCCGAGGGCTTCGATGGCGGCGCGCCGCGTCGGGGATGGCTCGACGACGAAGACGTCGTCAAGTCCCTTGCCCCGCAACGCGAACCACAGCCCGATCCCGATGGGTCCGGCCCCGAACACCATCGCGGTGTCGCCCGGGCGGACGTCGCCGAGGGTGGCGGCGTGATAGGCGACCGACATCGGTTCGACGAGCGCGCCGAGCTCCAGGGACACATTGTCGGGCAGCTTGTGCAGCATGGACGTTGGCACGACGGTGTATTCGGCCATTCCTCCGTCGGACATCAGGCCGTGGAAGCCGATCTGCTGGCACACGTTGTAGTTGCCGGCCAGACACGGCCCGCAGTGGTCGCACTTGTAGATCGGTTCGACGGCGACACGATCCCCCACCGCCCATCCGGTGACGCCGTCACCGACCGCGGTGATGGTTCCGGAGAATTCGTGGCCGATCGTCAGCGGCAGCTGTTGATGAGTCAGGGGGTGCGGCTCGGTGGGCACGAAGATCGGCCCGGCGTAGTACTCGTGCAGGTCGGTGCCGCAGATCCCGTTGAAGCCGACCTTGAGCTTGACCGTCCCTGCCGTGGGTTCCGGTTCGGCGACGTCGTCGATCTCGACCTTGTTGGGTCCGTAATAGACAGCTGCTCTCATACCCCAGTTCTATGTGACGGCGGCCACACCGGAAAGGGTTGCAGGGGGTTGCAGGCCATGATTGCAACGCCTCGCAACTCTTGCCGGGGTGCCCGCGGTAGATGTGTCCTGGCTCACATGACATCAACTCTGGAACCTCAGACGGACCTGACCCCGCAGCGCCGGGTCGACGCCTGGCTCACCGGCTTCGAGGCGGCGCTGGCCGCCCGCGATATCGACGGGGCAACCGGCCATTTCGCCACCGAAAGCTTCTGGCGCGACCTCGTCTCGTTCACCTGGAACATCAAGACCGTCGAGGGCCGCGATCAGATCGCCGGCATGCTGGCCGCGCGGCTGGACGACACCGCCCCGTCGGGGTTCCGGACCCGCGAGGAACCCACCGCCGACGGAGAGGTCACGTCCGCGTTCATCGAGTTCGAAACCGCGGCCGGGCGCGGGATCGGGCACCTGCGGCTCAAGGGTGATCAGGCCTGGACGTTGTTGACCGCACTTCAGGAGCTGAAGGGGTTCGAAGAGGCCAAGGGCCCCAGCCGGGTGATGGGCGCGGTGCACGGCAGTGACCCGGATCCCCGGTCGTGGGCCGAGAAACGCGCTCAAGAGGAAGCCGAGCTCGGCCGGACCGCCCAGCCCTATGTGCTGATCATCGGCGGCGGCCAGGGCGGGATCGCGCTCGGCGCGCGGCTGCGTCAGCTTCGGGTGCCCGCCATCGTGGTGGACAAGCACGAACGCCCCGGTGACCAGTGGCGCAAGCGGTACAAGTCGCTGTGCCTGCACGACCCCGTGTGGTACGACCACCTGCCGTATCTGCCGTTCCCGCAGAACTGGCCGGTGTTCGCCCCGAAGGACAAGATCGGCGACTGGCTGGAGTTCTACACCCGGGTCATGGAAGTGCCGTATTGGTCGAAGACGACCTGCCTGTCAGCGTCCTACGACGAGCAGGCCAAGCAGTGGACCGTCGAAATCGATCGCGACGGTGAGCGGCTGACCCTGCACCCGACGCAGCTGGTGCTGGCTACTGGGATGTCGGGCAAGCCGCACGTGCCGACGGTGCCGGGCCAGGACGTCTTCCGCGGCGACCAGCACCACTCGAGCGCACATCCTGGACCCGATCCGTACGTCGGCAAGAAGGCCGTGGTGATCGGGTCGAACAACTCCGCGCACGATATCTGCAAGGCGCTCTACGAAAACGGCGTTGACGTGACGATGGTGCAGCGGTCCTCGACGCACATCGTCAAGTCCGACTCGCTGATGGACATCGGCCTGGGCGACCTGTACTCCGAGCGTGCGCTGGCGGCGGGGATGACCACGGAGAAGGCGGACCTGACGTTCGCGTCGCTGCCGTACCGCATCATGGCTGAGTTCCAGGTCCCGCTGTATGACCAGATACGTGAACGGGACAAGGACTTCTACGCTCGCCTGGAAGCCGCCGGATTCGAGTTGGACTGGGGCGCTGACGGATCCGGGCTGTTCATGAAGTACCTGCGGCGCGGGTCGGGCTACTACATCGACGTCGGCGCGTGCGAGATGGTGGCCGACGGGCGGATCAAACTCGCCCACGGGCAGGTCGACCGATTGACCGAGGACTCGGTGGTGCTGGCCGACGGCACCGAACTGCCCGCCGACGTGGTGGTCTACGCCACCGGGTACGGGTCGATGAACGGTTGGGCCGCCGACCTGATCGGCCAGGAGGTGGCCGACAGGGTCGGCAAGGTGTGGGGCCTGGGGTCGGACACGCCGAAAGACCCGGGGCCCTGGGAGGGTGAGCAGCGCAACATGTGGAAGCCCACGCAACAGGAGAACCTGTGGTTCCACGGCGGCAACCTGCACCAGTCTCGGCATTACTCGCTGTATCTGGCACTGCAACTCAAGGCCCGCTACGAGGGCATCCCGACGCCGGTGTACGGCCTGCAGGAGGTCCATCACCTGAGCTGAGGCCGGGCGCTCAGGCGGCAGCCGAGGACTGGCGAATCTGGTTGCCGCCCGCGCGCTTCGCCTCGTACATCGCCATGTCAGCCGCGGCGATCACGCCCTCGATCAGCGGGCGGATGTCATCGGCCGCATCGGGCACCGCGACACCTGCGATCCCCAGGCTCGCCGTGACGCCCCAGGGGTTGGCGGCGATGGCCGTGCACAGGCGGCGCGCGAGCATCTCCACGTCGCGGGCCGGCGACGCCTGGGCGACCAGGAACTCCTCACCGCCGACCCGCGCGGCGAGAATGCCCGGTCCGGCGACCGTCCGGATACTGGCGGCCACCTCGACGAGAAGCCGGTCCCCGGCGGCATGGCCGAGGGTGTCGTTGAGTCGCTTGAAGCCGTCGAGATCGATCATCACCACGCTGAAGTGCGCGGTGCCGCGGCGTGCGGCAGCGCGGATGAGTGTGCGGGCTGACCGGCGAAACCCTCGTCGGTTCGCCAGACCAGTCAAGGGATCGGTCGATACGGCGTCGTTCCACAGCAGTCTGACAAGGATCTGCCCACCGAACGGGGCCGTCAGGAGCGCGCCGGTGGCCAGCAGGAATGTCGCCACGGCCATCGACACATCGCCGGCGAGCGCCATGCGCAGCCCGCAGGCGGCAGCTGTCATGAGCGCCACACCCACGGTGAATGTGAGCAGACGCGGGTTATGGAAGGACGCCACGTACGCGGCGAGGCCGACGAACGCCCAGCAGGTCAGCAACCCGACATGCGCTTCGGTCTGCGACAGCGCCACCGCGGCGATACCCGCACTACCGAAGATCGAAAAGCCGGCCGACAGGCGTTGGGTCGGCCACCGCGCGGCGTACACACCGGACAACACGGCGAACCCCGCGGCAACCATCAGGGCGACACCCCGCGCGGCACCGTGCTGGCCGACCGGACTGAACGATATCAACGCCATGGAGCCGGCGAACACAGCCATGACCACGGTCATGACGCCGCGCGCAACGGCGATCAGCCGGCGCGAGGCGAGGTAATCCGACAGCCAGTCATAGCGGTCTGGCTGGTGCCACCACTGGCGGACGTGATTCACCTGCGGCCCCCGATGCTTGCCTGAAGCGATAGTACCGAGCGGGCCCGTTGTGGCGACCCGATCGAAATGGACCGGAACCGGTGCGCAGAATGTGGGCGTGACGAACGCGCCTGAAGCACCTGACCCCTACCTGTGGCTCGAAGAGATCGCCGGCGACGAACAGCTGGACTGGGTGCGCAGCCACAACGAGCCGACGATCGCCGAGTTCAGCGGAGAGACGTTCGAGCAGTTGCGCACCGAGGCGCTGGAGGTGCTCGATACCGACGCACGTATCCCCTACGTGCGTCGGCGTGGCGAGTACCTCTACAACTTCTGGCGCGACGCGGCCAACCCGCGGGGGCTGTGGCAGCGCACCACGTTGCAGAGCTACCGCACGGAGAGCCCGGACTGGGACGTCATCATTGACATCGACGCCCTGGCGACCGCCGAGGGCGAGAACTGGGTGTGGGCGGGCGCCGACGTCATCGAACCGGAGCACACGCTGGCGTTGGTCAGCCTCTCACGCGGCGGCTCGGACGCGGCGGTGGTGCGCGAATTCGACATGATCAAGAGGGAATTCGTCAGCGGGGGGTTCGCCCTACCGGAGGCCAAGTCACGGGTGTCATGGGAGGACACCGACACGGTGCTAGTGGGTACCGACTTCGGACCCGGATCCCTGACCGAGTCGGGTTACCCGCGAATCATCAAACGCTGGCGACGGGGCCAACCCCTGATCGAGGCCGAGACGGTGTTCACCGGACCGGTCACCGACGTGCTCGTCGGGGCATCGGTGGACCGCACACCGGGCTTCGAGCGCACGCTGCTGCACCGGGCCGTCGATTTCTTCAACGACCAGGTGTACCAACTGCGCTCGGGTGAGCTAGTGCGCATCGACGCCCCCACCGATGCCACGTTGTCGGTGCACCGCGACTGGCTGCTCATCGAGCTACGCACCGACTGGCTGACCGGCACCGCGTGCTACCGCGCCGGGGCGCTGCTGGCCGCCGACTATGAGCGGTTCATCGACGGCACAGCGGATTTGGCCGTGGTCTTCGAACCCGACCAGCACACCTGCCTGCACCAGTACTCGTGGACCCGCGACCGGCTGTTGCTGGTGATGCTGGCCGACGTCGCCAGTCGGGTGGAGATCGTGACGCCGGGAAGCTGGACACGGGAACCGGTTTCCGGTCTCGGCGACAATACTGTCATCGTCGCGGCCGACGACACCGGCGATGAAATCTTTTTGGATTCCAGCGATTTCATCACGCCGTCGCGACTGCTCCATGGGACCGCCGGTGGCGAACTGACCGAGATCAAGCGGGCACCGTCGTTCTTCGACGCCGCCGACCTTTCGGTTACCCAGCACTTCGCGACCTCCGACGACGGCACCGCGGTGCCGTATTTCGTCGTCGGCCACAAACACACCTCGGTGCCCGGCCCGACGCTGCTCGGCGGCTACGGCGGATTCGAGGTGTCCCGCACTCCCGGCTATGACGGTGTGCTGGGCCGACTGTGGCTCTCGCGCGGCGGGACGTATGTGCTGGCCAACATTCGCGGCGGCGGCGAGTACGGGCCGACCTGGCACACCCAGGCCATGCGCGCCGGCCGGCACAAGGTGGCCGAAGATTTCGCGGCCGTGGCGCGTGACCTCGTCGAGCGCGGCATCACCACCGTCGCGCAACTGGGTGCGCAGGGCGGCAGCAATGGCGGACTGCTGATGGGCATCATGCTGACCAAGTACCCGGAGCTGTTCGGGGCGCTGGTGTGCCAGGTGCCGCTGCTGGACATGAAGCGGTTCCACCTGCTGCTGGCCGGAGCATCCTGGGTGGCCGAATACGGTGATCCCGACGACCTCGACGACTGGGCCTTCATCTCCGAGTACTCGCCGTATCAGAACATCTCGACCGAGAAGCGTTATCCCCCAGTGCTGATCACGACCTCAACCCGTGACGATCGGGTGCATCCCGGCCATGCCCGCAAGATGACGGCGGCGCTGGAGGAGGCCGGGCACGACGTCTGGTACTACGAGAACATCGAAGGCGGCCACGCCGGCGCGGCCGACAACGTGCAGACCGCGTTCAAGTCGGCGCTGAGCTACTCGTTCCTGCACCGCATGCTGGGCTGATCAGCGCAAGCACCGGGGCCCATCACACGATCATCACCAGCCACATGCGTTCGTCGCGGCATTCCTAACGTACGCATTGGGATGCCGATCATGACGCCCAGCACGAGCAGCACTATCGTGTCCAGCACCGATCGAGCTTCAATCTGCGATGCTCCAGCAAACGCACAAAGGCGGGCTGAAACCCCCGGCGGAACGGCATCGCGCGGGATCGCCACCTCACCGTTGGACCGCGACTGTCGGTTGAATTGACTGCGAGCGCAGCAGTAGTAATCTCGCATCAGCAGCTAACTTTCCGAGAGGTGGGCAATGCAGGTCGACGCGGAAGAAATGCGGTTAGGCGCAAATCGGTCCTACGACGCGGCAGACCACGCCCACGCCGGGGCGGATGCATTTGCGCGTGTTGCCGTGAGCAGCGGAATCTTCGGCGCCTTCCCTGCCGCCGAGTCCGTCGGCACTGCAGTGACGCAAAGTCATGCACACCACATCACGCGCATGCGCGGCCACGCTACTGCGCTCGGAACGCTAGGAGACAAGGCCCACCGAGCAGCGTCCAACTTCATCGAGATGGAGATCGGTAACGCCGAAGCGTTGCGCGAGGTGCTATGGCCGACTACCCAAGCCTGAGGCACATCAGTATCGGTGGATTGATCGCTGGCGCCGGCGGCGATCCTTGGCAGATTGATTCCACCGTGCAAGCTGGGGAGCCAAGGCAGATAGCCGATCTCGCGAAGGCGTTCTACGACGCGGGCAGTTGCATGAGCGAGACTTCAAAGGAGTTCGCCGCTGCGCGGAGTCGCTTCGACGCGTCCTGGAACCGCGAGAATGGAAGCCATCCCATCAACGACTCTGAGGAAGTCCACCGGGCCACTTCCGAGCTTCACCTAGACGAACAGCGGCTCACCAAGATCGGAGTGGATCTGGAGAACATCGCCGCATCGCTCACCGAAGCACAGCGGTCATCGCACAACTCGATCACCGCGCTCAACTCCAGTCTCAAAGAAATTGACGACGCCATCGATAGGGCACTACGCCAGGGCGCCCACCTGAGCGACGCAGACCTGGAGCCGCTGGAGAACATCGCGATACTCGACACACAAGAAGCGCTGGCGCAGGTTGAGGCGGCCAAATCGGCCTACTCCGCCGACCTCACCAAAGCCATGACGAACATGGAGGCTGAGGGCTACGCCCCAGACGCTATCGATGCCGTCGACGGCGACGGCATCAACTCTTCGTCCGATGCCCAATCGACCGCTGGCGCATACGGCGACGCGCAGCGCGCTCAGGATCAGGCGTTGGTTGACTCACCCGGTCCAATGACTGACGAAAAGGCCTCAGCTGCAGCACGATTGCGTGATTACGACACCATCACCAATCCTGGGTCAAACCCGGAATCTGTTCGCCTGGCGGGCGAACGGCTGGACGACTTTGCCAAGACGAGACAGCCCGGACCTTGGAAGACAGACCCGATCCTGGGAGTGCCTCCATCGAGACGGGCCTTGGTGCGACAAGAATGGCAGAAGCAGCTTGAAAAGGGGCAGCCGTGGATGCCGCCGATGACCCCCGACGAGGCGACTCGTTGGATGGATCAGCAGGAGGCGAAGGCGCGATCGTCGGCAATCGACGCAACGCGGAAAGCCCTTGAAGATGCCGGCATGCCAGGGGGCAGAGCAGAGAATCTCATTGATGCGATGGCATCAGGTCTGACGTTGAAAGATCTGGCGCAATACGCTGAAACAACGGGTGGTGCCGCCGCAGACACAGACGGGCGGGCCCCTGTCGGTCGGCATGCACTCGATGGATTCAATCCGAACACGATCAAGACGCTCGCTGTCATCGGCAAGACAGTGAAGGGTGCCGGCTCACTGCTTGAGGTCGGGCTGGCGGTGGAGGCCATAGAGAACGGTGCACCGCCGGGTGAAACGATCGGAGGCCTAGGCGGAAGTTTCGGCGGAGGCGCCCTCGGAGGGGCTGGTCTGGGTTTTCTCGGCGGTTTGGAGCTAGGTCCGGGAGGAGCATTCGTGGGCACGATGGTCGGCGGCCTGGTGGGAGGCTTTGGGGGAGAGTTGGGCGGTCGTCTCGTAGGCAGGAAGCTGTTTGATGAGTAACGTCGCTGACGCTCTCCTAGCGGCAACTACCTCGCCGTTCAGTTCACGTGGGGTCCTCGCCGCGGGATTGTTCTCGGGCTTCGTAGGCGTCGCAGCAGTCGCATTACCGTTGAGCACGAAACACAAGCGGTGGGTGTTTTGGACCGGATGGTGCGGCGCAGCGATCTTCTTTGCGTTGTACGTCTCCAATCGTGGCGCCACCGCCTCCGCGCTGACCGCGGCGGTATGTGTGTTCATCGCGGCCATATACGCCTTCTACTTCACGCCCTTCATCAAGATCGGAGGCCGCGTACGGACTTTCTGGATCAGCGATGCGCGCGAAGATCCCGATGTGCCACCTCCCCCAAAAGACAGCTATGTGGACCGCGTGACCGCTCCCAGTATGTGGTGGACGCTGGCCGGGCTTGGCGTGATCACCGGCGCGTTTGCCCTGTCCATGGGATGGCTTGCCCCAGTGGGCATCATGGGCGGTGCGTTACTGGCGGCTCCCTTGGCGACCATAGGGCACCTCGACAGGAAGGACAGATTCCCTGTCGCACGAGGGCAATTCATTCCGTTCGCCATCGTGGTGCTGACATCAATACCGACACTCCTGTGGCCCGTTGTCGCCTATTTCGTTGCCTACTTCTTGACCACTCCGGTGGAGCCAGTGAACGATGAGCCATCGCCCTTCATCGACAGTGACACTTGAAAGCCGGACAAACGGGCTGTTGATGGTCCGCGACTCTCGGGAAAGGCCATCCAGCTATCCCCGGGATGGTCCCCGAGGCGTTCTAGCACCGTGTCCAGGTGGCGTCGACCAAATTCGATTGCAGCCCCCAGGCACCGACCAGCAACCCCGATATCCCCAGCGCACCAGCATCTTGCCCCGACATCGAGCAATGAACAACGTCAACAGCGCGACTGAACCCACGCCGTCCCGCTCGTCCGCACTGGCACGGATCTGGTCGGCGAACACCCAGCGGCGGGCTGATCGGGTGAGTTGACCAGCGAACTGAGCGTAGTAGCCTGCGACCAACAGCTAACTTGCCAATCGTCGGAGCCGAGGTCACCGCACCGGTAGCGACATCCACCGGGGGCCGAGCACAGCGACCCAGACAATCCCGAGGACTGGGCGTACCCCGCCCATGCCCGCACGATGACGGCGACTCCGGGGCCGGGGTTAACGCGCAGATCGCGTTCAATCGGCGCTGAGCTACTCCTTCCTGCACCGCATGCTGGGCACATCGGGCGAGTTGACCAGCAAACTGTGCGTAGTACCCTCTAGCTAACAGCTAACTTGCTAGGGGGTGTGCGGTGCAGGTCGACGTCGAGGAGATGCGCTCTGGCGCAAACCGGTCCTACAACGCGGCCTGGCTGGCCATGGAGGGCGCTGACCAGCTGTCACGAACTCGGGTGACGGCAGCGATCTTCGGCGACTTCGCCGCAGCCGAGGCCTTTCACGGAGCCCTCGGCGGACCGAGAGAACGGCGAGCACCCGATCAACGACAGCGCCGAGGTTCAGCGAGCCACGACTCGGCTGATGGTCCAGCAGGACCAGCTACCTGCCATCGGAACCGATCTGACAGACATCGCCGCCAACCTGGCAGAGACACAGCGCTTTTCAGGAATGCAGGTGGAGAACCTCAACACCCAACTGCACTACATCGATGCGTTGATCGGGCAGGCACTGACCAACGACCAGGACACCTCGGCATTGGAGGACAACGCGATCGCGGCAACCTCAGGCGTGCTGCATAAGGTTGAAGCCCTGCGCGACGACTACTCGGCCAAGCTGGAAACCTCGTTGACCGACCTGCGCGCCGAGCACGGCTACGACCCGGCGCCGATCGAAGACGTCGATGGTGACAGCGAGCTAGGGCCAGAGCAACGCGGCCGTGAGTCCACCGACTGGTACGAGGCCAACCAGCAGACCAAGGACGAGGTACTGGCCAACAGTTCTGGCCCGATGACCCAGGAAAAAGCCGATGCCGCAGCACGATTGCGCGACTTTGCGGCCACCGGGGATCCCGCTGCCGCGCCCGATGCGCGACGGCTGGCCGGTGAACGTCTCGACGACTTCCGGATGGCCCACTTCGTCGGACCACTGCCCAAGGACCCCATTCTCGGTGGGGATGCCCGAAGCAGAGCAAGGAGCCGCCTCGATCTGCAGCATCAACTGGAGCAAGGATTGCACGGCTTACCGCCGATGCCTGCCGATCAAGCAACGCAAGCCCTTGATGAAGGTGAGCAGTTCGGACGCGTCGTGGCGGTGAAGGAGGCCGTGCACGCGCTGACCAGCCAGGGCATGTCTCCAGAAGGTGCGGCCCATGTGGTAAATAACCTCGTTGAATACGGCGGCCTCACCGCGACAGGCGCAGAACGGTACGCCAGCAGCATTCCGACGGGGCGACACTCTATCCCGAGCGCGCTGTCAGCGGCTGACGCACAAGCCCTGGCCAAGATAGCGGGGCGAATCGGCCGAGTTGGCGATGTGGTCGAACTTGGGATGGCCTTCAACGACTGGTTCGACGGCGGGACGAATGAGGATCTGGGATCGGCGATCGGCGGCACCACGGGCGGCGCCGCGGGCGCCTGGGCGGCCGGCACCGGCGCGGCTATGTTCGCAGGTCCCTGGACCGCCGCAGTAGTCGCCGTAGTCGGGGCTGTGGCATGCGGGGCGTTCGGAGAACGGATCGGGGGCGGGATCGGGAGCTACTTCGATCCTAAGATCGCGTCTTCCGGAGGAGGGGGAAGTTCATGGTGAACCCAATGCAGGAACTCATCGCAATATCTGACGTCGCCAGCAATGGAGTTCAACGAGGGCACGCGGTGTTCATGTGGCTTGCGTTAGGCGCCATCGCGATCGGCATCATCGGCAGTACGCACGCGCCCTTCAAGTCCAGGACAAGGTCCCCTGACTCCATTGAGCGGTGGTTCTATTGGACCGGGTGTGTCACCGCCTGCATCTTCGTGTTCATGTCGCAATGGCCGGACGTCGCGCGTGCTCTGTTCGGTGCCATCGGGGGCGGACTGGCATTGGTCGCAATAGCCTTCCTCCGCACGAACCATCTGAAGGTCGGCGGACGGGTTTATGCGGCCTTCGACATCTTCCGGCGCCCAGATCGCCCGCCCGTGCTGGGATCCGACGAATCGCAATGACGCAGCGCAATCACCCCGACCTACGCTCCCCATGTTCTCGGCATGGTGCCGCGCACTGCCCGACCATGGCTCTTCAGACCCGTTCACAGGTCCTACGCGTTGACCGACCGGCGCGCCGAGCACGGCTACGACTCAGCACCGATCGAGGACGTCGATAGAGACGGCGAGCTGGGACCGCAGCGACCCGGTCGAGGATCCGCCGACGATGCGAACCCGCGAGCCGAGACAAGGCGCTGATCAACGGTGGCGGCCGGATGACACCGGAAAACGCCGATGCGACAGCATGTTTGCGCGACTTCGCTACCGCCACCATCCCGGGTTCCGCCACCGGCGCCGGATAGTCGGCAGGTGAACGTCTTGGCGACTTGTGGAAGGCCCACGTCGTCGGACCACGACCCAGGTTCTGTGGCCACATTCCTAGCCGCGATCATTGCGACTGTAGCGCTTAGCGAGGGCGGCGAACGGGCGGGCAAGCAAGTAGGAGGAGCTGTTGACAACGCATTCGGCAACTGACATGCCGCTACCGGCTTGGTCCGCGGTATTGCTCACAGTTGGTATTGCATTGATGCTCGGTGGGTTACTTGCCGTAGTGGTGGCCCGGAAAACTCGATGGGAGCGCCGGTTTTACTGGGCGACTTGGTCGATTGGCGGAGCAGTCGGATCCGCCTCACTCCTACCACGAGGAGTGGGACTAGCATTCGCGACGTATACCGTACTTCTCCTGATTGCATTCGTATGGGCGTTCTTTCGCACCAACTACATCAAGTTGGGCCGTCGAATCCTCGCCGCGACGCCAGCCGACCACCAGCCTGATTCAGAACGCTGACCTGAGATCAACCGCATGTTCGCTATCGAACGAGTAGAGTCCCGCCTGAACTACCCACGGTCGCCCTACGGCGGGCCCGCCAGCAGCGCCGTCGAAGCTTATGGCAATACCGCAAACACGGGCCGGCACGGAGTCGGGGCGATATCAGCAGCTGATGCCGAAGCCCTCTCAACAATTGGCAAGCGAATGGGTGCTGCCGGATCGGCCATTGAGATTGTCATGGCCGCGAAGGCAATCGAAGACGGGGCTCCCATGGGCCGAACCATTGGAGAGACAGCGGGGTCTCTGGGAGGCGGATACCTAGCCGGGGTGGGCGCCTGGGCACTTGCGGGCTCGGCAATCGGCCCGGAAGGTGCAGCGATCGCGGCGGTGGCCGGTGCAATCGTTCTCGGCTTCGGCGGAGAAAAGCTCGGCGGATGGGTAGGTTCACAATTTGACAATTGACTCTGTCGGATACGCAGCGGCTGACTCTGTCGGATACGCAGCGGCCACGTTGACACCGGTTGCCGCCGCGCATCGGTTACACCTGAGCAGTTCGTCCGCGCTCCTCCTGGGAGCGGCGGCGGGCGCGCTGTTCGTGGTTGCGTCGCAACTCCTCTGCAAGAGCCGAGGCGGCGCCCGATTCTGCTACTGGATCGGAGCAACCGCGACCACAGTGCTGCTGGCAGTTGGATTAAAGCTCGCGGGACGTCCCTTGCGAGTCGTGCTTATTGCGATGGCTATTTGTGTCTGCCTGTCCGTCGGATTCGCCTACTTCGGCGGCTGGCAACTGAAGATCGGCGGCCAGACTCGTTCCGTCTTCGTCAAGAACACGTATCCGGACCCGCCCGACGATGGCTCGGATCCCCCACCTCCACCCCCGCCACCTGCAAACAGCTACAACGGCGTGGTCACTGCCGACGGATTCTGGTGGATTGCAGCAATTCTCACGATTGTCATTGCTGCCGATGTGTACTTGTTCGGCTGGATCTGGCAGTCCGTACTCGGAGCGCTAACACTTACCGTCATGGGAGCTCTAGCCGGTATCGACGACGCATCACGCGGGCACCCCGTGGCCCGGGGCCAGACTATCCAGGCCATAATCGCCGTCATCGCGTCGGTGCTTCTATGGTTGCTTCCGGTGGTCGCATATGCCGCCGGGTACCAGTATCGACGGCGCAGCTCGGCTGAGGGGCCCGGCCCATCCGCCTAGCGACGCCGACAACGGAGCGGCGAACTGGGGCAGTACCTCGGCACATGTGTTGTCGCCCAACGATGCCGCGAAGCGCGCGCATTGCGGGCAGGGCGGGAAAGGTCGTCGACCTGATTTCACTGGGTACCGCGCTCACCGATTCCACCCGTGGCTGGAGCGCGGAATATCTCGGCAGCGCGGCGGGAGGATGGGCTGGCCGCTCCGCGATCGCGTGGGGTGCGGCGGTCGCGGCCTGGTCGTCCACCGGCCCATGGGCCGCTGCGATTGTCGTGACAGCCAGCGTGGTCGGCGACCTCGGCGGCGGGCAGATCGGTGGCGGTATCGGGTCAATGTTCGACCCGGCCTTCGGGTCGGCCGTGGCGCTGTTTTTCGTCGCGGGCTTATGGACCAACTTCATCAAGATCAACGGCCGCGTCTACGGGGCCTTCACCCAAGGCCGACCTGACCGGCCACCCGCGTTGGCTCCAATCGAGGACACCGACGAGGACGACTGAAGCCAGCCAGCCCGCCGTGACGTCAAGCGCGGCGGTAGACGAAGTGGTTTCGCGGCGGTAGACGAAGTCGTCCTCTGTCGCCCCTAACTCGTTCTCACCAGGCTCACCAGGCTCACCAGCAGCGACACGATCACCCCGATGATCACCAGGCCACCGCCGACCACCAGCGTGATATTGAGCCACTGGTGCGTGCTGTTCTCGGCAGTGTTCACCATGACATCGGCGATCCGCCGGATGTCCCCCGAGTCCAGCCGAATTCTATTGCGGCTTAACCTGCGGCACCGATCTGCGACAACACCCGCCATAGTTTTGTGACCAGTCGGCGCGTACTTCATGGCGCCCCGAAAATGTAGTGGCTTTCGTTGTTCACGCAAGACGCGATACCGAGGATGACTGGCCCCGCCACCCAAGCACTTCTTGACCGCCGGCCTGTCACTGACTTCACTGCGGTAATGGCATCCGAATTCCAAACCATCCTCTACAAGACCGCCGGCCCAGTCGCCACCATCACCCTCAACCGTCCCGAACACCTCAACACCATCGTGCCGCCGATGCCCGACGAGTTGGAGACCGCGATCAGCCTGGCCGAGCACGACCCGTCGATCAAGATCATCGTGCTGCGCGGCGCCGGCCGCGCCTTCTCCGGCGGCTACGACTTCGGCGGCGGGTTCCAACACTGGGGTGAGTCCATGATGAGCGACGGCCGCTGGGACCCGGGCAAGGATTTCGCGATGGTGAGCGGCCGCGCGACCGGCCCCACGAGCAAGTTCATGGCCATCTGGCGGGCCGCCAAACCGGTGATCGCCCAGGTGCACGGTTGGTGTGTGGGCGGGGCCAGCGACTACGCGTTGTGCGCCGATCTGGTGATCGCCAGCGACGACGCAGTGATCGGCACGCCGTACAGCCGGATTTGGGGCGCCTATCTATCCGGCATGTGGCTGTATCGGCTCAGTTTCAGCAAAGCCAAGTGGCACTCGCTGACCGGCCGCCCGCTGACCGGACGGGAGGCCGCCGATATCGAGCTGATCAACGAGGCGGTTCCCTTCGATAGGCTGGAAGCGCGAGTGGCCGAAATCGCCGCCGACCTGGCGCGAATCCCGCTGTCGCAGTTACAAGCTCAGAAGCTCATCGTCAACCAGGCCTATGAGAACATGGGCCTGGCGAGCACCCAGACGCTCGGCGGCATCCTCGATGGACTCATGCGCAATACCCCCGACGCACTCGACTTCATCCGCACGGCGCAGACCGACGGCGTTCGCGCCGCCGTCGAACGCCGCGACGGCCCCTGGGGTGACTACAGTCAGGCTCCGCCCGAACGGCGGCCTGATCCATCACACGTCATCGAACCCTGACCTGACTTGACGAGGCCGCCAGCAAACTTCACAGTGGAGATAAGCAGACCGATTGCCAGGAGAACGTATGTTCGTCAATCCGAGTGGTCTCCGCGACGGAGCCAGCGCCTCCTACACGGCGGCTGATCACGCCTACGCCGGTGCCACGTGTCTGGGCAGAGCACAGGTTGACGGCAGCATCTTCGGCAATTTCGCCGCCGCCAGATCCTTCGGCGAAGCGGTGAGTGGCGCACACAGTCGACACGTTCAATTGCTTCATAGCCACACCGAGGCGTTGGGCGGGATCGGTGACAAAGCGAACCAAAGCGCCGCAGGCTTCGACGAGATGGAAACCCGCAATACGCAGACTCTGCGCGATGTCTATTCGAGCGGCGCTTGAGGCGACTCCGTGTCCGGCTTACGCAAGTGCGGGTGAACGATGTACTCCGAGGAGATTTTCGGCCGGAACGGCCACCGCTGCGCAATGCGGTAGGCAGTGAGGTAGAGCAGGGTAAACATCCCACCCGTGAGCACTCCGACGAGCACGAATTGGACGGTCTGCCCACGCGCGATGCGATAACGCCAGCTCGAGTCCATGTACCCGAAGCCCGCCGCGATCACGACCACGGCTGCTGCCGCCGCCACGTCAACCCAGGATCGCTTGCCAGCAGAGACCAATGCGGTCGCGACATTGAATGAGCACAGTGCCATGCCAGGCACCATCAACCACCACATTTTCGGCGCGGTAACGCTACCTGCATACGAGTCAGGGTACGGATCGTAGTCGGGGTCGCCGGCGCCCGGCGGCGGTTCATCCGGCGCGCGATCTGGCTCGCTGTCATCTATGTGGAATGCATAGATCCTGCCACCGATCTTAATGTACGGAGTGGCGAAATATGCTGAGAACGAGAGGTATCCGACGCTGAAGACCGCAACGAAGATAGCGGTTCCCCACTGCGGAAGCGCAGCAAGGAAACAGAAGACGGCGACTCCGCAGACTCCGCTCCAGAACACCCACCGCTGCCAACGACGGTCACGTCGGCTAAAGAGCGGTATGCACGTCACTACCAGACACGCCGCTATGGCCAAGAAGTAGACCAAGCTATGAGGCCGGCTGAATGCCGGTTGCGCCACGATCGCGACGACGTTCACCAACTCACCTTCCCGCTATTGCTTCTCGTCGAGAAAGTCGATGACGTCGTCAACGACGGCCTCGCCAAGGAAACCGCCAACTGTCGCGCCCGCCAACCCGAAAACGAACGCACCAGGTGGACCCCCAACCGCGAAACCTATCCCCGCCGCAGGCTCGCCGAGAGCCCACGCCCCCGCCATACCCCCACCAGCCTTAGCAAGTATCTCCACAGGATTCTTGCCCTCCCCCAACCACTCGTACACCCCGGTCCCGAATTCAAGCGCACTGCCCACATGACCAAGATGCTTGCTCAATTTCATAAACGACTTCACGTCGGACTCGGTGAACACCCACCCCTTCGGGCCCCAGGGCTCGTCGACGGGGAGCGCTTCAGCAAATGCCTTGACACCGTCCTTGCCACCGTCGAAGGCCTTGCTCGCCGCGTTCGCCGCATCGATGTACTGCTGTGGCACCACACCGTGCGCGACGCTCTCCGCGACTTGGCTCGCCGCTTCAGGCGAAACCCCGCAGTCACGCAGCTGTTCTTGAAGTCGGGTCAACGCCGCGGCGCGGTCTTGAATCTCGAGTTTGTCCATCAGTTTTGTCGCATCGTCCGGGCGCATCGGGATCTGGCTCCACGGAAGTTGAGCATCTTCGAGCTGACGTTGCATCAGCAGCCGCGCCTTCGCCCGGTCCCGGGCATCACCACCGAGCACCGGATCCTTCACGACCGGCCCGGTTGAGGTAGCCATGTTGAAGTCGGCGAGACGCTCGCCGGCCAGCCTGGCGGCCTCTTCCTTGGCGTGCGCGTCGCCGTACCGCGCCACCCCGTGCTCGGGGTCAGTCACCGCGGTGCAGTCGGCGAGCCGGCGGGCAGCAGCCTTCTCGTCGAGACCCCAACCCAATTCACCGTTGGGATGTTCGCGCCGCGCCTTATCGACAACGGCTTGGTCCCTTTCCCGTTGCCCGGATTGTTCGTATTGGTCCGCCGATTCGCGAGGCGAGTCACCCGGGGTGCCGTCCACAGCGTCGAGTGCATCCGGCACGTAACCGGACGCCATCATCGCCGTCTCGGCGCCGCGCAACTGATCTGAATAAGCACCCTGAATGTTCTCGACATTGCCCAGCGCTATTCGTGTGCCGTCGACCGCCTCCGCGTGAAGCCCGGGAATCAACCAGGGCGCCTCCGGGCCTTCGGCCGAAATCTTGTCGTCGACGGCATGTAGGTATGCATTCAGCCCGTTGATCTCACTGGCACTTTCGCGTTGTGCCACAGCGAGAGCGGCAGCGGCCTGTTCCAGGTCGACGGCAATCTTGCCGAGTTCCTCGGGGTGTCCCTTGAGGATCGCGCTCAGCCGCTGAACCTCGGCTGCATCGTTGATCGGGTGCTGGGCGCCTTCGTGGCGGTTCCATGACTCCTCGAAGGTTATCTTCGCAGCGTTGAACTGGTCGTCTGCATCCTTGGTGCTGACACCTGCTTGGTGGAATGCCTGGGCCAGTTGATCGATCGCCCCCGGGTCTCCTGCCTGCA
Source organism: Mycolicibacterium sp. CH28 (assembly GCF_004745805.1). Lineage (GTDB taxonomy): Bacteria > Actinomycetota > Actinomycetes > Mycobacteriales > Mycobacteriaceae > Mycobacterium. The sequence continues at coordinate 149,616 of NZ_SRLQ01000003.1, forward strand.
ATTCGTCATCGATTTTCCATGGATCACCGCCCGCCCCGCCCGCCAACTCAGCGGCGGTGAAATGAACGAAAGTGGGCACAGTCATGGTCGATACCCAGCCGCATCCGGGAACAGAAAGCCCCGACGAGCACCGCACATCCCACCCACGATACCGTTTGCTACGCCTAACACAATTCAGCCTTGACTGGGGATCTACCTCGAATTCCTGTTAACCAGAACGTTGAGGGGTCCGAGCCAGGCTCACCAGTAGCGACACGATCACCCCGATGATCACCAGGCCGCCGCCGGTGATCAGGCTGATGTTCAGCCACTGGTGCATGCTGTTCTCGGCGGTGGCCACCATGACGTCGGCTACCCCCCGGATGTTTCCAGAAGCGTTGTCCAGCACCGTGTTGAGGTGGCGTCGACCGAATTCGATTGCAGCCCAACCGGCCGCACCGACCAGCAGCGCCGACACCCCCAGCGCCACCAGCATCTTGCCGCGGCTTCGGGCGATGAACAGCGTCAACAGCGCGGCCAGACCGGCCAGCACCGCAAGTCCGACACTGACCCATGGCCCGTACGTCGCAACCAACCGCAACGACCCCGGCCGCAACACCGCAGGAGCGTTGTCGGTCAACGGAATTGGCACCGAGGTCGGCACGGTGATGTTGTAGTCGCTCAACGTCTGCTTGAACGCCGCGTCGGCCAACATCGGCGCGATATCGATCACCCACCGCCCCCGCTCGTCCACGCTGGACCGGATCTGGTCGGTGAACAGCCACCGGTGGGCAAACCTATTCGCCTGTGCGAACTGGCCAGGAAATGACGAACTCGAGGTGTAGGTCGCGGCGACCAGGCTCACGGTGCCGGTATTGACGCCGGTACCCAGCCGGCCGACCTGCGTCGTCAGCTCCGACGCCATCGCCGACTGCAGCCCGCGGTCGGCCGCGGCCTTCTGCGCCAACGCCGCGTAGCCGTCGGCATCGACCAGGTTCTGCTGTGCCCACGCCACCGGCAGCGCCACCGCCAACAAGACCGTCGTGACGACCCACATCAGGAACGTCGCCACGAACCGCACGCGTCCTCCTCGACAGGGACGCGGCAAGTTCAATCGGAGTGAGTAGCGCGTCCCACGATCAGGGGATCGGGCTGGCCGACCACCTCATGGTCTTTGTTGTCGTAGTTGAACTTACTCAGTACGTGGCGCATCGCGTTGATGCGGGCGCGTTTCTTGTCGTTGCTCTTGACGACGGTCCAGGGCGCGATCTCGGTATCCGTCCAGGCGAACATGTCTTCCTTGGCGGCGGTGTAGTCGTGCCACTTGTCCAGCGACGCCAGATCCGTCGGCGACAGCTTCCACTGCCGCACCGGATCGACCTGGCGGATGGTGAACCGGGTGCGCTGCTCAGAAGGCGACACCGAAAACCACAGCTTGGTCAGGCTGATGCCGTCGTTGACCAGCATCTGCTCGAACAGCGGCGCCTGCCGGATGAACTCAGCATGCTGCTTAGGAGTGCAATACCCCATCACGCGCTCCACCCCGGCTCGGTTGTACCAGGACCGGTCGAACATCACGATCTCTCCGGCGGCGGGCAGATGGTTGACGTAGCGCTGGAAGTACCACTGGGTGGTTTCCTTCTCAGTCGGCTTCTCCAAGGCGACCACGCGCGCACCACGCGGGTTGAGATGTTCCATGAAACGCTTGATGGTGCCGCCCTTGCCTGCGGCGTCGCGGCCCTCGAAGACGAAGACGTGCCGCAGCCCGTGCGCCTGGCTCCACTTCTGCAGCTTCAGCAGCTCGATCTGCAGCAGCCGCTTCTGCTCCTCGTATTCGTTGCGAGACATCCGCTCTTCGTACGGATAGTTCTCCCGCCACGTGTCGACGGCCAGGCCCGAACCGTCGAGCAACACCGGGTCGTCATCGTCGTCGTCGAAGATCGTGTAGCCGTTCGTCTCTAGTGACACGACTGGCAAATTATCGTGCACACTCGACAATCAGGTGACCTCGCGGTGAACGGAGGGTGTTTGGTCGAAGCTTCCCAGCGCCGCGGCCACGCACACCAGCGAGGTGCCCAGCAGCAGGCCACCGATTGCGTCGGTGAAGTAGTGATAGGTGACCGCCTGGCCGAGCATGCCCAACGGCGCCCAAGCAAGACCGACCAGCACACTCCACAGCTGCGCACCGGTAACCAGGATCACCAGTCCCAACGCCACCACCATCAGCGTTGTATGCCCACTGGGATAGGCGACCGCGCCGTCCTTCTCGCGACCGATGGCGTTCTTGAGGAAACGCGAAAGCCACACAGCTACAACAGGAGTAGCAACGATCGGCATCGCCGACAGCCATTGCCGCCGCACCAGCGTGACCGCCAGCGCACCCAGCAGCAGCACAAGGACGGTGCGGTAATCGCTGAAGAACAGCAGCCACCCGAGAGCACTGCCGCGGGCACGCTGAAACCAGTCGTCCAGCGGGGTCGACCCGTCCCGCACCGCCACGCCGAGCAGCAGCATCAGGGGCACGCCGGCCAGCGGCCACCCCCGGACCGCCTTGGCGGTCAGCGGGCGATGCCCCGCACGTAGGCCGCCTGCCCGAGGTGCTGAGCGCAGTCGTCGATGATGCTGACCAACCGGACGCTCGCCGTCACCGGCGGATTCCAGTTCGTGTCGACCACCCGGGCGAGCTCCTCCGGGGTAACACTGGCGACGTACTCGAGCGCAGCCTTGTGCACCGCGTGGTAGTAACCGGCCAGCAGGTCTGCCGGAACCCGAACCTTGCCGACCTCCTCGGCGGTGTGGCCGTAACCGTGCGCGTCGCGCGGAAGGTCCAGATGGAAACGGTCCACCCACTCACCGCTGAACCACACCTGCTCGGTACCGGCGATATCGGCGACCTGGAGGTCCTGGATGCGCGCGCTGTGCCAGATCAGCCAGGCGATGCTGTTGGCTGTCGAGGTGGGCCGGAAGAACGACACCTCGTCGGTCAGGTCGTCGGTGAGGTTGTCGACGTGCTCGATGATGCGGGTGAAGGAATCCCGCAGGAGTTCGCGGGCGGCGTCTGCATCATTCAGTGAGGCGGCCATGGACTCGACGCTACGCGGAGTTGACCGGCGCCTGGGCTGCGGGCTGGGCACCGTGGAACACCGCTTCGACATTGTTGCCGTCTGGGTCGCGGACGAACGCCCCGAAGTAGCCGGGGTGATACTCCGGCCACAGCCGCGGTGCGTGCAACGGCTCGGCCCCCAGCGCCAACGCGGTTTGGTAGAACGCCTGCACCGATTCGGCGTCCTTGGCCGAGAACGCGACGTGCACCTCCCGGTTGGGCCCGGTGGCCTCACCGGCCGAGGCGTCCGAGATCCAGAAGTCAGGGTGGCCGTTGACGCCGTAACCTACCGCCGGGCCGACATCCATCACCCGGTCGTAGCCCAGCACGTGCAGCACCTTGTCGTAGAACTCCCGGGACGCGGCGTAGTCGGCACAGTTGATTCCGAAATGATCGATCACAGCCACCATCCTGGCAGGTGGGTACGACGTAATCTCTCGGTATGAGCTATGACCTGGTCATTCGCAACGGCGCGATCGTCGACGGTCTGGGTGGCGAACCCTTCCAAGGCGACGTCGCCGTGTCCGATGGCATCATCGTGGCGGTCGGCACCGTCGACGGGGCGGGCACCCGCGAGATCGACGCCACCGGGCTGCTCGTCACCCCCGGTTTCGTCGACCTACACACCCACTACGACGGTCAGGCGATCTGGTCGGATCGGCTCACGCCGTCGTCGGCGCACGGGGTGACCACCGCGTTGATGGGTAACTGCGGCGTCGGCTTCGCCCCGTGCCGGGCCGAGGACCACGACGTGCTGGTGGATCTCATGGCCGGAGTAGAAGACATCCCCGGCGTGGTGATGGTCGACGGTCTGCCCTGGACCTGGCAGACCTTCCCCGAGTTCCTCGACGCCATCGCGTCGCGACAACGAGATATTGATGTGGCGGCGCTGCTGCCGCACTCACCGCTTCGGGTGTACGTCATGGGTCAGCGGGGCGTCGACCGCGAACCCGCGACACCGGAGGACCTGGCGCAGATGCGCAAGCTTGCCGCCGAGGCCGTCGAGGTCGGCGCGCTGGGCTTCGCGTCGTCACGGCTGACCATCCACAAGTCCGAGAGCGGCAAGCCGATCCCGAGCTATGACGCCGCCCAGGCCGAGATCGAGGCGATCGCGCGAGGCGTCGACGACGCCGGCGGTGGGCTCATCCAGTTCGTGCCCGACCTGGTCGCCGGCGACTACGAGCCCGCGCTGCGGACGGTGTTCGAGGTCGCAGCCGAGGTCGGGCTGCCGGTGACGTTCACGCTGGCGGTCGGCAACGCCGGTGAGCCCTACTACCTCGACGCGCTGACGATGGTGGAGAAGGCCAACGCGAACGGTGGGGACGTGACCGCGCAGATCTTCCCCCGGCCGGTCGGGCTGGTGCTCGGCCTGGAGTTGAGCGGCAACCCGTTCGTGCTCTACCCCAGCTACCAGGAAATCGCCGGGCTGCCGCTGGCCGAGCGGGTCGCCGAGATGCACAAACATGAAGTGCGCGAACGCATTCTGAACGACAAGCCAGCCGGGACCGGACATCCGTTGATGTTCGCCGTGCAGGCCTGGGACTACATCTATCCGCTGGGCGAGCCGCCGAACTACGAGCCCGACCCGTCGGAGTCGATCGCGGCGCGGGCCAGGGCGCGGGGCGTGAGCCCGCTGGAGGAGGCCTACGACCGAGTCCTCGACAACGACGGGCACGCCATGCTGCTGGTGACGCTGGCCAACTTCCGCGACAACTCGCTGGACACGGTCGCCGAGTTGTTGCGTCGTGACGACGTCATCCTCGGCCTGGGCGACGGCGGCGCGCACTACGGGATGATCTGCGACGCGAGCTATCCGACCTACCTGCTCACACACTGGGTGCGCGACCGCGCATCCGGCCGGCTGAGTGTGGCCGATGCGGTGCGCGAGCTGACCTCGGTGCCCGCGCGGGTGGCGGGCCTGGGCGACCGCGGACAAATCGCGGTGGGCTACAAGGCAGATTTGAATGTGATCGACCAGGCCGCGCTGACGCTGCACCGCCCGGTGATCGCCTACGACCTGCCGGGTGGGGGCCGGCGATTGGACCAGGCCGCCGACGGCTACGTCGCGACCGTCGTCTCCGGCGAGGTGATCGCCGAGAACGGTGAGCCCACCGCGGCGCGGCCCGGCCGCCTGATCCGTGGGCGGCAGCCCGCTCCCGTGTCATGAGCGTCAACGTCGACTTGGACCGGCTCGCCGAGACGCTGGCCGACTTTCCGTTCGCCTATCTGATCACCGTCGGCGACGACTTCCACGCGCATACGGTCGCGGTGGACCCGGTGTTGCGCGGCGGGGTGTTCGACGTCGGGAACGCCGGCAAGACCACCCGCGCGAACCTCGCTCAACACGGCGACGTGACACTGCTGTGGCCACCCCGCGAGCGCGGCGGCTACTCACTGATCGTCGACGGGCATGCCCTGTGCCCGGAGGAGAACGTCGAGCTGGTGGTCGTTCCCCGGCGGGCGGTGCTGCATCGACGGGCGACGAGCGACTCCCCGCCCCAGCGTCCCGGCTGCGTCGACGACTGCATTCCGCTGGAGAGCTGACGGGCTTGCGCCGAGTGTGGGCGTTATGCGCGCAGAATGCTCAAAACCCGCGCAGGAGGCCCACACTCGACCTAGGTGGGGCATCCCGCAGCCCGAAGCCTGGACCTTATCCGCTCGGCGATGGCATCTGGCCGCGCCATCATGCCCGCACTGACTCGAATGACAGCCCAGCCGGCAGCTTCAAGCTGAGCTATCCGCTCGATGTCCCACGCTCGCTGTCGTGGGTCAGTCCAGTGCTGGACGCCGTCGTATTCGACGGCAACCTTCCATTCCCGCCAACCCATGTCGACCCGGATTCGCAGATGGCGGAACTCGATCTGGGTTTCCGGTCGCGGCAAGCCTGCCCCGACGATCAACAGCCGCAGCTTGGTCTCCTGCGGCGACTCCGCTCCGCCGTCGACCAGTTCGAGGTTCGCACGCAGCCGCGAAACTCCGCGTGCGCCCCGGCGTCGGTCCGACAGTGCGCGAACCTCGGCCAGTTGAACACCCGTCGCGTTCACCAGGGCATCCAGGATCGGGATGGCTTGGCCCGGCGGGGTGAGCCGCCCGATGTCGAACGCGGTACGAGCCGGGGTGGTCACCTTCATGCTCGCTGCGAGGCAGATCTCGTTGGGCGCCAAGTCCCAGGAATGAACGACGATGCCCGCCGGCGCATGCCGATCAGCGCGGACGACCTCCGCAGGAGCAGACGGATCGAGCCATTTCGTGCCCAGCGCGGCGACCGCTGACACGCCGCAGAGCGTGGCGCCCGTCGACAACCACGCCGCGCGTGACCGGAGCTGCGCGGTCAGTTCCACGCCGAGCGGCAGATAGACGTCGCGATAGATGGGCCGGTATTCGCGGGCAAGCCTGCGCCGGCTGATATCGCCGCGGCCCACCGATGCGCTGCCGATGATGAGGTCCACGCGCCCAACGGTGACAAAGCGGGCCGACGATTGTGGGCCCTGTGTACGGAATTCGGCCGATATCTGTGCATGAGGCCCACAGTGGGGATAACGAAAAAGCCCGGCTCGCTAGGCGAGCCGGGCTTTTCGTAGCTGGGACTTAGAAGTCCATACCGCCCATGCCACCGGTCGGGTCGCCCGCGGGTGCGGTGGCCTTCTCCGGCTTGTCGGCGACGACGGCCTCGGTGGTGAGGAACAGCGCCGCGATGGACGCCGCGTTCTGCAGCGCCGAGCGGGTGACCTTCACCGGGTCGGCAACGCCGGCCTTGAGCAGGTCCTCGTACTCATTGGTGGCCGCGTTCAGGCCGGTGCCGGACGGGGAGTTGCGCACCTTCTCGGCGACAACGCCCGGCTCCAGGCCGGCATTGAAAGCGATCTGCTTCAGCGGGGCCTCGAGCGCGACGCGCACGATGTTGGCACCGGTGGCCTCGTCACCCTCGAGCTTGAGCTCGTCGAGCGCCGGAGCCGCCTGCAGCAGAGCCACGCCGCCACCGGCGACGATGCCCTCTTCGACAGCAGCCTTGGCGTTGCGCACGGCATCTTCGATGCGGTGCTTGCGCTCCTTGAGCTCCACCTCGGTGGCAGCTCCGGCCTTGATCACCGCAACACCGCCGGCCAGCTTGGCCAGGCGCTCCTGCAGCTTCTCGCGGTCGTAGTCGGAGTCGCTGTTCTCGATCTCGGCACGGATCTGGGCCACGCGACCGGCGATGGCGTCGGAGTCACCGGCGCCCTCGACGATGGTGGTCTCGTCCTTGGTCACGACGACCTTGCGGGCCTGGCCCAGCAGGGTGACGTCGGCGGTCTCGAGCGAGAGGCCGACCTCCTCGCTGACGACCTGGCCACCGGTCAGGATCGCGATGTCCTGCAGCATGGCCTTGCGGCGGTCACCGAAGCCCGGGGCCTTGACGGCGACGGACTTGAAGGTGCCACGGATCTTGTTGACCACCAGGGTGGACAGGGCTTCGCCCTCGACGTCCTCGGCGATGATCAGCAGCGGCTTGCCGGACTGGATGACCTTCTCCAGCAGCGGCAGCAGGTCCTTGACGGTCGACACCTTGGAGCTGACCAGCAGGATGTAGGGATCCTCCAGGACGGCTTCCTGGCGCTCGGCGTCGGTCACGAAGTAACCGGAGATGTAGCCCTTGTCGAAGCGCATACCCTCGGTGAGCTCGAGCTGCAGGCCGAAGGTGTTCGACTCTTCGACGGTGATGACACCCTCGTTGCCGACCTTGTCCATGGCCTCGGCGATCAGGTCGCCGATGGTCTGGTCGCCCGCGGAGATGCCGGCCGTGGCCGCGATCTGCTCCTTGGTCTCGACCTCTTTGGCCGAGGCCAGCAGGGTCTGGGTGACCTTCTCGACGGCCTTCTCGATGCCGCGCTTCAGGCCGAGCGGGTTGGCGCCGGCAGCGACGTTGCGCAGGCCTTCGCGAACCAGGGCCTGAGCCAGAACGGTAGCGGTGGTGGTGCCGTCGCCAGCGACGTCGTCGGTCTTCTTGGCGACCTCTTTGACCAGCTCAGCGCCGATCTTCTCGTACGGGTCCTCCAGCTCGATCTCCTTGGCGATGGACACACCATCGTTGGTGATCGTGGGGGCGCCCCACTTCTTCTCGAGGACGACGTTGCGGCCCTTGGGGCCCAGCGTCACCTTGACCGCGTCGGCGAGGGCGTTGAGGCCCCGCTCGAGGCCGCGGCGTGCCTCTTCGTCGTAAGCAATGATCTTGGACATTGCGAAGTGAATCCTCCGGTTGGGGGTTACACGTCTTTGGTCGGACACAGTGCCCGCGACGGACGACCATGGCTGTGTTCGGCTTTGGTCTCACCGTCCCGACCTAGCACTCACCGGTCGGGAGTGCCAACCACATTCTTAGCACTCGCCCATGGCGAGTGCAAGGCCGTTCAGGACGTGCGAGCGGGCGTTCACCCTGCGCGTAAGCCATCCACGACCACGTCGGTGATCCTCTCGGCAACCCCACCACCGAAGTCCTGCCCGCTCTTGCAGACGACCAGGAGTGCCTTGAGTTCGGCCACGCCGACATCGGGGCGGGCCACCCCGGCCTTCTGGGCCGCCGAGAGCAGCTCACCGAGTACAGCCAGAAACTCCGCCTCGGCACCGGGAGCGGCCTTGTTCACATCGATGCCGTAGCCGGCGAGCGCGTCGACCATCCCGTGGTCGGCGGCACCGTTGCGGACGATCTCGCGCACGAATTCGAACAGCGCGGTCGACGGGTCACCGGCCAGCAGCACCCGCCCGCGCTCGACGACCTGGCGCACCCGGTCACCGACGACGGCCTCGAACAGCGCTTCCTTGGTCGGGAAGTGCCGGTAGACGGTGCCGGCCCCGACACCGGCCTTGCGGGCGATCTCGTCGATGGGCACCGAAAGGCCCTGCTCGGCGAAGACTTCGTACGCGACCTGGAGCACCCGGGCACGGTTGCGCGCGGCGTCAGCTCGCAGCGGCCGGTCGGGTTCGGACACCTCACACGCTCCTTCACGTTGACAAAACGGGGCGCAGGTTCCGTATAGTCGAGACAACCGGGGCGCGCGCTCCGTTTAGCCATTCTAGTTGAGGAGAATGCCATGTCAGCCTGGACTCGGTCCGCCTGGACTTGCGCCGACATTCCGGACCAGACCGGACGCACCGCGGTGATCACCGGGGCCAACACCGGGCTGGGCTACGAGACCGCCCGCGCGCTGGTCGGCCGCGGTGCCCGCGTGGTGCTCGCCGTCCGCAACCTCGACAAGGGCAAGGCGGCGGCCGACCTGATCGCCCGGCGCTACCCCGGCGCCGATGTCGCCGTGCAGGAGCTCGACCTGACCTCGCTGGACTCCATCCACGCAGCCGCCGAGCAGCTACGCGCCGGATACGACGGCATCGACCTGCTGATCAACAACGCCGGCGTGATGATGACGCCGAAGGCGACCACCAAGGACGGGTTCGAGCTGCAGTTCGGCACCAACCATCTGGGTCACTTCGCCTTCACCGGCCTGTTGCTCGACCGGGTGCTCGCAGTCAAGGGCTCGCGGATCGTCACCGTCAGCAGCACCGGGCATCGCTTCGGCCGGATCCGGTTCGACGATCTGCAGTCCGAGCGCAGCTACAACCCCTTGACCGCCTACGGGCAGTCGAAGCTGGCCAACCTGCTGTTCACCTACGAGCTGCAGCGACGACTGTCCACAACCGACACCATCGCCACCGCCGCGCACCCGGGCGGCTCGAACTCCGAGCTGTCGCGTCACGTGCCCGGCGCCGTGCGGCGGGCCTTCCGAGTGCTGGAACAGAGCACCGAGATGGGCGCATTGCCCACACTGCGCGCCGCCACCGATCCGAGCGTGCTCGGCGGCCAGTACTACGGACCAGGCGGCTTCCTCGAGCTGCGCGGCTACCCCAAGCTGGTCGGATCCAACAGCCGGTCCCACGACGTAGCCGTCCAGCAGCGGCTGTGGCAGGTGTCGCAAGACTTGACGGGTGTGGCGTATCCGCTCGGCTGAGGTGCAGACTGGGGTCGATGTCGCTGCACGTGCCGCCCTATCCCCCGCCCCGATACGACGGTGACGCCGGTGAGGTGAGCGCCACGTTGCGCAGAGCCGACACGGCACCGGACTACGAGAGCTGGGGAGTCAAGTACAGCTACCTGGCCAGCCAGCAGTCCACCGGCGGCGACTTCGGCCTCTACCGCGTCGACCTCGCCGCGAACGCCGGCGGACCGGGCCCGCATTTCCACAAGGCCATGTCGGAGTCGTTTTTCGTACTGTCGGGGCGCATGCGGCTCCACGACGGTCAGGACTGGGTCGACGGCGCCGCCGGCGACTACCTCTACGTGCCCCCGGGCGGCATCCACGGGTTCCGCAACGAGGCGGACGAACCGGCCTCGATTCTGATGCTGTTTACTCCCGGGGCGCCGCGCGAGTACTACTTCGAAGGCCTGGCGAAGCTCGGTGACCTCACCGACGACGAGCGCCTCGAGTTCTTCATCCGCAACGACAACTTCTTCGTCTGACGACACGCCGGACGAGGTGCGCATGCGGATCTGCTTGCACTAGAGTCCATCTCGGTCAGAGAGGAGTCCCAGGGTGCGGGCAGTGGATGCGCCCAGCACCCAGGCACTACGGGGCTGGCAACGACGGGCTTTGGTCAAGTACCTGACCGCCAAGCCGCGCGACTTCCTGGCAGTGGCGACACCAGGCGCCGGTAAGACCACCTTCGCCCTACGTATCGTCGCCGAGCTGCTCGCCGAGGGCACCGTGGACGCCGTCACCATCGTCGTCCCGACCGAGCACCTCAAAGTCCAGTGGGCGTCGGCCGCGGCCCGGCACGGCATCGCGCTGGACCCCAGGTTCTCCAACTCCAACTCTCAGACGTCGTCGGACTACCACGGTGTCGTCGTCACCTATGCCCAGGTCGCCAGCCACCCAACCCGGCACCGGGTACGCACCGAGAACCGCAAGACCCTGGTCGTCTTCGACGAGATCCACCACGGCGGCGACGCCAAGACCTGGGGCGACGCCATGCGGGAGGCGTTCGACGACGCGACCCGTCGGCTGTCGCTGACCGGGACCCCGTTCCGCAGCGACGACAGTCCGATCCCGTTCGTCAACTACGAGACCGGGCCGGACGGCTTCGCCCGCTCGCAGGCCGACCACGTCTACGGGTACTCCGAGGCCCTGGCCGACGGCGTGGTGCGGCCAGTGATGTTCATGGCCTACTCCGGTGAGGCCCGGTGGCGCGACAGCGCGGGCGAAGAGCACGCCGCCCGCCTCGGCGAACCGCTGACCGCCGAGCAGACCGCGCGGGCGTGGAAGACCGCACTCAACCCGGCCGGCGAGTGGATGCCCGCGGTAATCGCAGCGGCCGACACCCGGCTGCGCGGCCTGCGTGAACACGTGCCGGACGCCGGCGGCATGATCATCGCCTCCGATCAGACCGCCGCCCGGGCCTACGCCGATCTGCTCGTCAAGATCACCGGCGAGGCCCCCACCGTGGTGCTCTCCGACGATCCGGGCTCCTCGGACCGAATCTCCGAGTTCTCGGCGAGCACGTCGTGCTGGCTGGTGGCCGTGCGCATGGTCTCCGAAGGAGTCGACGTGCCGCGGCTGGCGGTCGGTGTCTACGCCACCAGCGCGTCGACGCCGCTGTTCTTCGCCCAGGCGATCGGCCGATTCGTGCGCTCCCGACGACCCGGCGAAACGGCATGCATCTTCCTGCCGTCGGTACCCAACCTGCTGCTGCTAGCCAGCGAGATGGAAGCGCAACGCAACCACGTGCTTGGCAAGCCGCACCGAGAGAACACCGAAGAGGATCCGCTCGACGCCGAGCTGGCCAAGCAGAAGCGTGACGAGGCCGGCGACCAGGAGAACAAGATCGAGTACCTCGGCGCCGACGCCGAGCTCGACCAGGTGATCTTCGACGGATCATCGTTCGGCACGGCAACGCCGGCGGGCAGTGACGAGGAAGCGGACTACCTCGGCATCCCGGGACTGCTCGACGCCGATTCGATGCGAGACCTGTTGCGGCGCAGGCAAGAAGAACAGCTGACGAAGCGGACCGCCAACGGCGAGGTACCGCCGGCCACCACCCACGGTCAGCTGCGCGACCTACGCCGCGAACTCAACACCCTGGTGTCGCTGGCGCATCACCGCACCGGCAAGACACACGGGCAGATCCACAACGAACTGCGGCGTATCTGTGGCGGGCCGCCGGTGGCGGCGGCCACGAGGGATCAGCTCAAGGCGCGCATCGAAGCCGTCCGCGGCCTCACGTCCTCGCAGTGACCACCGCCAGGCCGGCGAGATTTGTCAGCGAGTTGTCCAGGTGCTCGAGCGGGAACGGCGGGAACTGCATGTTCTCCCGGACCGCAGCGGGAGCCCCCGACCAGTCGTAGGTCAGGGTGACGCGGGTCTGCCGATCCCCCGTCGGTTCCAGGTCGTAGCGCCACGTCCAGCCGCCCAGCCCCAGGGAGCCGTCGGGGTTGTCCCAACCCGGCTCCCAGGCAATCACCCGGTCGGGTTCGATCGCGATGACCTGGTTGGCCATCTGGTAGTGCTTGTTGGGGTGATCGTCGTGGTACATGGCCATCCGGAAGACTTGCCCGGTGCCGGTCAGGGGCTGCGCGTCCAGCGGTTCGCGCACCCAGCCAGTTCCGTCGATGTCGGCATGCGTGGACGGGTCGGCCAACACCCGGAACACGGCAGCCGGAGGTGCGTCGACAGTGGTGGAGACAATCAGCTTTTCACTCATACCGGTTAGACCGGCGAGAGCGACGAAACTGATCGCTCAGACCCCCCGGTCGCTGCGCTCCTGCCCGCCGCTCAGAGCCCGAGCAGCCCCGGCAGGTCGGCGACCGAATCCAGCACATGATTGGGCTGCATCGCGAATTCGTCTGTGGCCCAACGATCCAGGGTGTCCTGCCTGAACTTGCCGGTGCGCACCAGGACCCCGGTCATGCCGACCACCTGGGCGGCCAGCACGTCGTTGTTGAGGTCGTCACCGACCATGTACATCTCGTCGGGATCGACGCCTAGCCGGGCCGCCGAGGCCAAGAATCCCGCCGGCGCCGGCTTGCCGACCGCGGTGGCCTTGCGCCCGGAAGTCTGCTCCATCCCGATCAGGTACATGCCGGTGTCGATGCGCAGGCCCTCGGTGGTCGTCCACGCGGTGCTGCGATGCATGGCCACCACCGGCACGCCCTGCGCCATCCACTCATAGACCCGGCTCAGCGTCAGATGGCTGTATTCGGGCCCAGCCCCGCCCAGCAGGATGACATCGGGCTTGTCCGGCACCCGGCAGTCGTCGAACATCACCGAGTCGACGATGTCGATGCCGGGCATGTCGTCGGTGATCTGGCCGCTGTTGACCAGGAAACATCGGGCGTCGGGATAGTTGGTACGCACATAGTCGGCGGTCAGCACCGCGGCGGTGATCACCTCGTCGGGCCGCACGTCGATGCCGGCCTGGCACAGCGCCGCGGCGATCTGCTGACGGGTGCGGGTGGTGGTGTTGGTCAGATACGACCGCGCGACCTGGCGGTCGGCGAGCACCGCCAGCGACTCGGCCGCACCGGCGATCGGCTTCCAGGAGGTGACCAACACGCCATCGATGTCGAACAGAACCCCACCGATAGCCATACCGCGACAGTAAACGGCCACCGCTTGGATGCAACTTGGGCCGACGTATCGTCGGTGCCATGGCCACACACCACTGGACCGAAGCAGACGTCCCCGATCAGAGCGGACGCGTCGCGATCGTCACCGGCTCCAACAGCGGCCTGGGCTTCGACACCGCGCGGGTGCTGGCTCAACACGGGGCGAAGGTGGTGATGGCGGTCCGCGACACCGCCAAAGGCGCGGCGGCGGCGGCCCAGATCCGCAAAGCCGCACCGGCCGCCGACCTCGCGGTGCGCAAATTAGACCTGGGCTCGCTGGCCTCGGTGCGGGAGGCCGCCGCCGAGATCGGCGCTGCCTATCCCCGCATCGACCTGCTGATCAACAACGCCGGGGTGATGTACCCGCCCAAGCAGACCACTGTCGACGGCTTCGAGCTGCAGTTCGGCACCAACCATCTGGGTCACTTCGCGTTCACCGGCCTGCTGCTCAACAACCTGCTGCCCGTCGACGGATCGCGGGTGGTGGTGGTCGCCAGCATCGCTCACACCATCCGCGCCAAGATCGCCTTCGACGACCTGCAGTGGGAACACCGCCGCTACGAACGCGTCGCCGCCTACGGTCAGTCCAAGCTGGCCAACCTGATGTTCGCCTACGAGCTGCAACGCCGGCTCGCTGCTGCGAACGCCAAAACCATTGCGGTTGCTGCACATCCGGGCGTGTCGAACACCGAGTTGATACGCCATGTCCCCGGCTCGTCACTGCCGGGCGTCAAGCTGCTCGCCGGCTTGGTGTTGAACAGCCCCGAGCTCGGCGCACTGCCGACGCTGCGGGCCGCCACCGACCCGGCGGTCGTCGGCGGCCAGTACTACGGCCCCGACGGGTTCCGCGAGCTACGGGGTTACCCGATACTGGTCAACTCCAGCAGCCAGTCACACGACCGGGACATCCAGCAGCGACTGTGGACGGTGTCCGAAGAGCTGACCGGCGTGAGCTTCAACATCTGATGCGCACCGTCGCCGAACATCAACGCGTCGTCGCCGAGCTGATCGCACCGCGCCCGGCGGTGACCGCGACACTGGCCGACGCCGAAGGCTTGGCGCTGGCCGCCGACGTGGCGGCCCCGCTGTCGCTGCCGGTGTTCGATAACTCCGCGATGGACGGCTATGCGGTGCACGCCGAGGACGTCGCCGCAGCTACCGATGGGTCCCCGGTGAAATTGCCGGTGGCCGAGGACATTCCGGCCGGGCGTACCGACCAGCTGACGCTGGCGCCCGGCACCGCGCACCGGATCATGACCGGGGCGCCCCTTCCGACGGGCGCGACGGCGGTGGTGCCGGTCGAGGCGACCGACGGCGGGACCGAGACCGTCGAGATCCGCTCTGCGCCCAAGCAGGGCCAGCACATCCGCCGCGCCGGTGACGACGTCACCGCGGGTACGCCGGTGCTGCGGGCGCCGCAGGTGGTCACCCCGGCCGCGTTGGGGCTGGCCGCCGCACTGGGGCTGAGTGAGCTGACCGTGCGGCCCCGCCTGCGCGTGCTGGTGATATCGACCGGTTCGGAATTGGTGTCGGCCGGCACGGCGCTGCAGTCGGGCCAGATCTATGAGTCCAACGCCATCATGCTGGCCGCCGCGGTCCGCGAAGCCGGCGGCGATGTGGTGGCGATGGCGACGTCCAGCGATGACGTCACGCAGTTCAGGGCGGTCCTGGCGGGCTACTCCGGGCAAGCCGATCTGATCATCACCTCCGGTGGCGTCAGTGCCGGTGCCTACGAGGTGGTCAAGGACGCCTTCGGCTCCAGCGCCGTCGAATTCGTGAAGGTTGCCATGCAGCCGGGTATGCCGCAGGGGGCGGGCAGGGTCGCCGCTGGGTCGGCGACAGGGGGAGGCACCCCGATCGTCACGTTGCCGGGCAACCCGGTCAGCGCCCTGGTGTCCTTCGAGGTGTTCGTCCGTCCCGCCCTGCGCGCAGCGATGGGTCTGCCCGATCCGCATCGCCCACGGCGCACCGCCGTGCTTGCCGACGCATTGACCTCGCCGCGGGGCAAGCGCCAGTTCCGCCGCGGCGTGTACGACGCCGCCACCGGCACGGTCACCACCTACGGCCCGCCGGCATCGCATCACCTGCGCTGGCTGGCCTCGGCGAACTGCCTGCTGGAGATCGCCGAAGATGTCACCGAGATGGCCGCTGGGGAACAGGTGCAGCTATGGGACCTGTCGTAGATTCCCCCGAGATCAGCCGCGGCTAGAATCACGCCGATGGCCAGACGCCCCCGCACCGCGGAAGACAATATGAAGTCCGGCCCCCAGCGGCTGGTCGCGCTGGTGCGTTCCTCGGTTCCCCCCGTCCACCCCGCCGGTCTGCCGTTTATCTCGGCGGGCCTGGCGGTTGCCGCCGTCGGCCGCAAGAACCGCTGGGTTCGTCGGGCCGGGCTGGCCGCCGCCGCCGCGAACGCGGGATTCTTCCGGCACCCGCCGCGCCGGCCCCCGACCCGCCCCGGCGTGGTCGTGGCCCCGGCCGACGGGCTGATCTGCCTGATCGAGGAAGCCGAGCCGCCGCCCGAGCTGGGTCTACCTACCGGCCCGGTCCCCCGGGTGAGCATTTTCTTGTCGCTGCTGGACGCGCACGTGCAGCGCCTGCCGGTCGGTGGCGAGGTGGTGGCGGTGAAATACCGCGCCGGCCGCTTTCATTCCGCCGATCTCGCCGCTGCCAGTACGGACAATGAACGCAACAGCGTGCTCATCCGCACGCCGGAAGGACGAGACGTGGTGGTCGTACAGATCGCCGGCCTGATCGCACGCCGAATCGTCTGCGACGTGAGCGCCGGGGACAAAGTTGCCATCGGGGACACCTACGGGTTGATCCGGTTCGGGTCGCGGCTGGACACCTATCTTCCGGCGGGCTCACAAATCCTGGTCGAACCGGGTCAGCGGGCGCTCGCCGGCGAAACGGTGTTGGCGCAGCTGCCGTGATCAGACCCGGGCGCCCGGCCGCCATGCGCATCCTGCCCAGTGCGACGACGGTGTTGGCCATCTGTGCGGGGCTGACCTCGATCAAGTTCGCCCTGGACGGGCGCCCGCACATCGCCCTCGCATTGATCGGGGCCGCGGCAGTGCTCGACGGTATCGACGGCGGCATCGCACGCGCCCTGGACGCACAGTCCCGGATGGGCGCCGAGATCGACTCGCTTGCCGACGCGGTGAACTTCGGTGTCGCACCCGCGCTGGTGGTTTACGTGACGTTGCTGCCGACCTCGCCGGTCGGCTGGATCTTCGCGCTGCTCTATGCCGTGTGCATCGTGTTGCGGCTGGCCCGGTTCAACGCGCTGCTCGACGATGACACCCGGCCGGCCTATACGCGGCAGTACTTCACCGGCATGCCGGCGCCGTGCGGCGCGGTCGGCGTGATGGGCCTGCTCGCGGCAATGCTGCAGTTCGGTCACGGCTGGTGGACCTCGCCGTGGTTCGTCTGTTTCTGGTTCGCCGCGAACGCCACCCTGCTGATCAGCCGGGTGCCAACACTGGCGCTCAAGGCGGTATCGATGCCGCCCAACGCGGCCCCGATCCTGCTGATCATGATCGCCGCCGCGGCGGCGGCATTGCTGCTGTTCCCGTACATCCTGGTCCTGGTGATCATCGTGGGTTACGTGTGCACCATCCCGTTCACGATCCGCAGCCAGCGCTGGGTGGCCGCCCGGCCGGAGGCATGGAACGACGCACCCAAACAGCGGCGCGCGGCGCGACGCGCGGACCGCCGCGGCACGCCCAACCGTCGGTCGATGGCCAGGCTTCGGCTGCGCAAACCGGGCGGCTGAGCCGTGCCGACGAGCCTGGCGCTGACCGCGCGGTTGAACACCTCGGCAATGGACTCCCGCCGCGGTGTGGTGCGGCTACATCCGGAGGCTATCGCCGCGCTCGGCATCCGTGAATGGGATGCGGTCTCGCTGACCGGTTCTCGCACCACCGCCGCGGTCGCCGCCGTCGCGTCGGCGGACACCCCGGCCGGCACGGCGTTGCTGGACGACGTGACACTGTCGAACGCGGGCCTGCGTGAGGACACCACGGTCCTGGTGGCACCGGTCACCGTGTACGGGGCGCGGTCGGTGACCTTGCGGGGCTCCACTTTGGCCACCCAGTCGGTGTCGTCGGCCACCCTGCGCGAGGCGCTGCTGGGCAAGGTGATGACCGTCGGTGACGCCGTCTCGCTGCTGCCGCGCGATCTCGGACCCGGTACGTCGAACGCACAGGCCAGCGCGGCGTTGGCCTCGTCGGTCGGTATCACCTGGACCTCGGAGTTACTGACGGTGACCGGCACCGATCCGGCGGGACCGGTAAGCGTGCAACCGAATTCGTCGGTCACCTGGGGTGACGGCGTGCGGGCCGGGGCTGTTGCGGGCGCGCATACCGCGGCGGTCAGCCCGCCCATGGTCTGGCCGGAAGCGCCGCCGGTCAGCGTCGACGACCTCAAGGGCCAGCACGTGCAGGCCGGCCGGCTCGCCGAGTGGCTCAAGCTCGCCCTCGATGAACCACAGCTGCTGGAAAAGCTTGGCGCCAAACCGAACCTGGGCGTGTTGGTCACCGGCCCGGCCGGAGTCGGCAAGGCCACCCTGGTGCGGGCAGTGTGCGCCGGACGACGGCTGGTGGAACTCGACGGCCCGGACACCGGGGCCTTGGCGGCTCAGGATCGGCACCGGGCCGTGGCCGACGCGGTGGCCACGGTGCGCAACGGCGGTGGCGTGCTACTGGTCACCGATATCGACGCGCTGCTACCCACGCCGGCTGAGCCGGTGGCGGCGATGATCCTTGGCGAGCTGCGCAAGGCGGTGGCCGCACCGGGTGTGGCGCTTGTGGTCACCTCACAGCAGCCGGACTCGCTGGACCCCCGGCTGCGTACGCCCGACCTGTGCGACCGGGAACTGGGCCTGAGCCTGCCCGACGGCGCCACCCGCAAGGCGCTGCTCGAGGTGCTGCTGCGCGACGTTCCAGCCGAAGACCTCAAGTTGGACGCAATCGCCGACCGCACACCGGGTTTCGTCCGCGCCGATCTCGCCGCGCTGGTTCGCGAGGCTGCGCTGCGGGCTGCCGGCCG
Source organism: Mycolicibacterium sp. CH28 (assembly GCF_004745805.1). Taxonomy (GTDB): domain Bacteria; phylum Actinomycetota; class Actinomycetes; order Mycobacteriales; family Mycobacteriaceae; genus Mycobacterium. The sequence goes on from NZ_SRLQ01000003.1 coordinate 168,374, forward strand.
GGCCAGTGCGGACGGGAAGCCGCCGGCGCTGACCCAGGAGGACATCACCGGCGCGCTCAGTGTCATCCGCCCGTTGTCGCGATCGGCCACCGAGGAGGTGTCGGTCGGCTCGATCACCCTCGACGACGTCGGCGACATGATCGAGACCAAGCAGGCGCTCACCGAGGCCGTGTTGTGGCCGCTGCAACATCCGGACACCTTCGCCCGGCTCGGCGTCGACCCACCCAAGGGCGTCCTGCTCTATGGACCGCCGGGCTGCGGCAAGACGTTCGTGGTGCGGGCGCTGGCCAGCTCCGGCCGGTTGAGCGTGCACGCCGTCAAGGGCGCCGAACTGATGGACAAGTGGGTGGGCTCCTCGGAGAAGGCAGTCCGCGAATTGTTCCGCCGAGCAAGGGATTCCGCGCCATCACTGGTGTTCCTCGACGAGATCGACGCGTTGGCCCCCCGGCGTGGGCAGAGTTTCGACTCCGGGGTCACCGACCGGGTGGTGGCCGCGTTGCTGACCGAACTCGACGGCATCGAGCCGCTGCGCGACGTCGTGGTGCTCGGCGCCACCAACCGCCCCGATCTGATCGACCCCGCGCTGCTGCGCCCGGGCCGACTGGAAAAGCTGGTGTTCGTGGCACCACCGGATGCCGAGGCCCGCCGGGAGATCCTGCGCACCGCCGGCAAGTCGGTGCCGTTGTCAGCCGACGTCGACCTGGACGCACTGGCCGCCGACCTGGAGGGTTACAGCGCGGCCGACTGCGTCGCGCTGCTGCGCGAGGCGGCCCTGACCGCGATGCGCCGCTCGATCGACGCCGCCGACGTCACCGCCGCCGATGTGGCCAAGGCCCGCGATGCGGTGCGCCCGTCCCTGGACCCAGCTCAGGTGGAGTCGCTGCGGGAGTTCGCAGCCGGCCGGTGACGATGCCGCGCGAGGCACGAGCGCGGAGGAGGAACGGCCGCATCAAACCCGGCCGGTGACGATGCCGCGCGAGGCACGAGCGCGGAGGAGGAACGGCCGCGTCTAGAGTCCTCGCTGGCAGAGCCAGGATTCAATCTGCAGGGCGACAGTTTGCCATCCGGGTTCGATCATCAGTTCATGGCCCATACCGGGGATCAGGACGGGTTCTGTGCGATACGCGCGCGCTGTCTCCGCTACTTCGTGGGGGCTGTAGATTTGGTCCTTTTCCCCACCGAGGATCATCAGCGGAGTACGTATCTTTCGGGTGTCGATCAGATTGCCAACGACCATGTCGAACATGATCGCTCGCGTGCTATCGGGCTGAAGCCGTGCGGCGATCGTGGTGACAAGTGAGTCAGATGCCTTGTCGCCAAAGAAGAGTTCGCGCGCCTGAGCTGGCGATTTGTACAGATCGGCGGGCCTACCGGTGAACCCGAACTTCGACGAGCGCCAGGGATGCTGGCGCATCGACCGGAGCAGGGAGCCCAGTTGGCCCCGCGGCGGTGTTGACGCGATGAGTATGCCGGCCGGCGAGTGATGGGCCTCCAGGTATTTCTGGACGACGAACCCGCCCATCGAATGGCCCACCATGATCGGAGCCGCCGGAAGGGTCTGTACGACCGACGCGACATCCTCGACGAAGTCCCATATCGAGCACAGTCGCAACGGCTTATCTGCCGGACTGGAGCCGTGTCCGCGCAGGCTTGGCGCGAGGACATGAAACCCTCTTGCAGCGAAGAAGTCGAGGAAGTTCTCATCCCAACACCAACCTCCGTGCCAAGCTCCGTGCACAAAAAGTATTGTGCGAGGGTGGTTTTCACTGATCTGGCCCTTTTCGATCAGTTCGAGCATGGCGCTTCTCCCTGGATGTCCCTAGACGGTGTTTGCTTGTGGTTTTCTGATGCCCGCAGCGGCGTCGAGTGGCTTCGCAGCGTCGGCGAGAGGGTTCGAGGCCTTGCGCGCGCGAAGACAGCGACTTTGGCGTGCCATGCGGTGCGCCGCGGGCGTCTCGACACGCTAGTGCTCACAGAGCCGGCACGGGTGCGTTCGTCCGATGCAGGACGTGTTGGCTAGCGTCGAAGCGCATTGTCCGGCGACGGTAACCGAGGGTACTACCGGGCCAGATGTTGATGTTGCGGCCATTTTCGTTCAGGTACCAGCTGGTGCATCCGCCCGATGTCCACACGGTTCCTTCGCTGAGCCGATCAACCTCAGCAGTGAACGCCGATTGAGCCGCGGGGGTGGGTTCGACCGTGCCGATGGAGTGATTACGCGCGTAGCTGATGGCCCCCGCGATGTAGTTCGCTTGAGATTCGTACATGTAGATCATCGACGTGTGGCCGACTCCGATGTTGGGGCCGTGGACGAGATAGCAGTTAGGGAATCCGCTGACGGTGGTGCCGAGGTAGGCGGTCGGGTTGCCGTCCCATACTTCGGTCATACTTCGGCCGTCGCGGCCGTAGATCTGATCCGTCAACGGCAACCGAGATGTCCGAAATCCGGTACCGAAGATGATGGCGTCGACAGGGTGGTGAGTACCGGTGACGTCGATGACGCCATCTTCGTCGATCTCACGGATGCCGTCCGTGATCAGAGTGACGTTGGGCTGGTCGAGCGTGGCCAGGTAATCGTCGGATACCAGGACGCGTTTGCAGCCAAGGCGATAGTCGGGCAACAGCTTCGTTCTCAGACTTCCATCGTTGACCTGTGTCTCGAGATACCTGCGGGCCGAACGTTCAGCCCGCCCCAGCATGGTCGGACGACGAAAGGCGAGAAGGATGCGTTCCCGCACAAGGTAGAGACGAAGCCGCTCGAGCCGTTGAAGCGCCGGTAGAACCCGCATGAGGAACTGCCTCGTGCTGCTGATCTTGCGGTCATGCCGGGGTATCACCCAGGCCGGCGTGCGCTGAAATACTGCCAGGTGCGCTACCTCGGGTTGAATCGCCGGGATGAATTGAACGGCTGAGGCGCCTGTACCGATCACGGCGATGCGCTTACCGGCCGGGTCGAAATTGTGATCCCACCTTGCAGAGTGGAAGCTCGCACCTGCGAACCGGCCTAAGCCGATGAGCGACGGAATCGCCGGGTCGGCCAACGCCCCGGTCGCGATGACGACGTGATCGGCCGTCCGCTCACCACGCGCAGTCCGCAGACGCCAGCATTGCCGGACGGAATCCCAGTCCAACCGCTCGACGCCACAGTTGAGCACCATCCGTCCGCGCAGCCCAAACCGCTGCGTGACGTCTCTCAGGTATCCCAAGATCTCGGGCTGTGTTGCATAAACCCGACCCCACTCGGCATTCGGGGCGAAGGAGTACGAGTAGAGCTGGCACTGCACGTCGACAGCGGCGCCCGGATAGCCGTTGTCCCGCCATACGCCGCCCACTTCATCGGCGCGCTCCAGCAACACGAAGTCGTTGAGCCCCGCTCGATCCAGTCGAATTGCTGCGGCAACGCCACCGAAACCGGTGCCGATGATCGCGATGTGATGGTGGACCGCAGGATTGTCAGTCACGAGAGTCTCCATGAGGTCGGCAGCTCGCCTGCAGCGTTGATCTGGCCGTAACGTCGCGCAATAACTTGCGGCTGAAGGGCATCGCGAGCGTTTAGGATGTGTGAACAATGCTTACATTAAGCCGGTCCTGTAAACACTGTCTACATCAAGTGAGTGTGATCTAGCTCATGCCTCTGTCCCACTATCACCACGGCGATCTGCGTGCCGCACTGCTGCGCGCCGGTATGGAGCTGCTCGAGCAGGAAGGCTCAAAAGACTTGTCGCTGCGGGCCGTTGCGCGCCGTGCGGGCGTTTCCCCAGGAGCTCCCTATCGTCATTACGCCGACCGTGAAGCGCTTATCTCCGCGATTGCCGCTATCGGCTACCGCGAGCTCGCCGCCGACATGGCCGCCGCACAGCCCGCGCCGGAAACGGCGGACGAATTCGCTGAGGTAGGGGTTGTCTATGTCGAGTTCGCGTTGCGACGGCCGGCGCTGTTTCGAGTGATGTTCGGCGCGCCCTGCGACCGAGATAGCAGTGAACGCGTCGCCGCCACGAGTGCCATATCCGAGTACCTCACAGCAAATGTCCAGCGCTGCTTCCCGTTGGCAGACGTGGAGTCGACAACCACTGCGATCTGGGGTCTTGTCCACGGGCTCGCGTTCCTGCACCTCGATGGCAAGCTCAGCACCGACACAGCCGCCACCGTGTCCGAGCGGGTGCGCCTCGCCATCGGTGCGATCCTCACTCTGAACGACAGGGAATCTCCGCGCCCCAGCGCACATGATCGCTAGCACATGCCGGCCGTCAGGACAGACGGCGTCAGCATCCTCGACACCTCTACACATGGCCAGCCTTCACCCCGCCGCCGGCACGGACCGGAATGGCACACAGCGTCTCATGCGGGACATGGAAGTCGGCTTGTCACGCGATTTCTGAGATAGGTTCTGTATCAACAGAATTGGCCCCACCTGACCGGGAGTTTCCTGCGCAGGATTCAACCGGAGCTGATAGCACTCACGCCGCGTCACACCATACGAGCAGTGTCGCCGCGTTCCGTTCACAATTCGCTCGGACGGGCTCGCGCCCCTTCGATCGTTCGCGATCGGCTCGACCGCTCGAATGACCCACAGCGAAGGAGAGTCGTCGACGAGGTGCGGGATGCAAAGGCAGATGTCGCAGCCGACCCGAGCCGCCATGTCCGCCACCAATTAGCAGCGATATCACAGATTCGTGGCGGTGATACGCTGGAGACGTATCCTCGGTACGGCTACGGCGGAGCATCGATACGAGAGGTTCAGTTGTGAACACACCCACGGACAAGGATTCAACAGCGGAGTTCGATCTGGCCGAACGGGTTCGGGAAAAGCAACAACCATTGACCGCCCGTTTGGCGCCTCAGTACGACTTCATCGTCTGCGGAGCCGGCTCGTCAGGTTCGGTCATCGCCCGCCGCCTCGCCGAGAACCCCGACGCGAGCGTTCTCCTCTTGGAGGCCGGCGGCAGCGACGACGTGCCGAGCATCACCGAAGCCAAGCTGTGGCCGTCAAACCTCGGTAGCGATCGGGACTGGAATTTCCAGTCTGCACCCGATCCCCTGGTGAACGGGCGCTCAATCCCGTTCTCGATGGGCAAGGCGCTGGGGGGCGGGTCGAGTGTCAATCTGATGATCTGGGCCCGCGGACACCAAAGCGACTGGGACCACTTTGCATCCGAATCCGGCGAAGCGGCCTGGAAATACAACTCGGTGCTGGACTTGTATCGCGACATCGAGGACTGGCATGGCGAGGACGACCCGACGTACCGAGGAACGGGCGGGCCAGTCTTCGTTCAGCCCGCACCCGACCCGCACCCGCTCGCCGCGGCGACAGTCGATGCCGCCAGAGCGATAGGCATTCCCACGTATCAGAGCCCCAACGGCCGCCTCATGGAAGCCAGCCGTGGCGCCGCCATCATCGATTTGCGCTCGCGAGACGGGAAGCGCCTTTCGGTCTACCGCACCTACGTCTCCCCCTATCTGGACAAGCCGAACCTGACCGTCATGCCGCATGCGCTGGTGACGCGGGTGCTGTTCGCGGGCTCCCGGGCCGCCGGGATCGAGATCATCCACGATGGCACGCTCCGCAGCGTTGCTGCCTCGGCTGAGGTAGTTCTCTCACTCGGCGCGATCAACACGCCGAAAGTGTTGATGCAGTCCGGTGTTGGCGACGAGGCCGAATTGCGGAGCGCCGGGATCACGGTCCGACAGCATTTGCCCGGGGTGGGCCGCAATTTTCAGGATCACTTCGGTTTCGACTGCGTCTGGGAGTTCCCGGAGGGTATCCCGGGCAGTACCCAAGTCGGGTCGGCAGTATTCTGGGACACCGGCAGCGACATTGACGGTCCAGATCTGTTCGCCTGTTTGGGGCCTTTTCCCAAATCGACTCCGGAGAATGTCGCCCGGTTCGGTCTGCCGGACAACAGTTGGATCCTCTTCGGCGCGCCGACGCACCCCAAGAGTCGGGGCCGACTGCGATTGTCCGGTCCGGACCCGATGAATCCCATCCGGATTGAAGCGAACGCGCTGTCGCACCCTGATGATCTGAAGCTCGCGATGACCTGTGTAGAAACGCTGCGCGAAATCGGCAATTCGGCGCAGCTTCGTCCGTTCGTCAAGCGTGAGGTCATGCCCGGCGACCTGGCCGGCGCCGAACTCCAGAATTATCTACGTGATGCGGTAACGACCTACTGGCACGAGTCCGGGACTGCCAAGATGGGCCGCGACTCGATGTCTGTCGTCGATGGACACCTCAAGGTCTACGGCATCGACAACCTGCGCGTCGCCGACGCCTCGATCATGCCGCGCATCACCAGCGCCAACACGATGGCCCCATGCGTCGTGATCGGAGAGCGCGCCGCGCAGTTCATCAAAGCCGAGCACACCCAGTGATCGACCGTACATCGACAATTCAGGAGGAGCGAATGACTGGCTATGTGAGCGTCTCGAACTCGACGATCCAGGGCGCCAACGGAATCGAGTATCACTACCGCCGCTTTGGCAACGCCTCGAGGCGACCGCTGGTGCTGCTGCAGCACTTCCGCGGGAACCTCGACAACTGGGACCCCGCCCTTCTGGATGTGCTCGCCGAAAGCCGCGAGGTCATCGCGTTCGACAACACCGGAGTCGGCGCTAGTACCGGGATCGTCCCGTCGTCGGTCACGCAGATGGCCCACGACGCCCTCGCATTCCTGTCCGCGTTGGGTCTGACCCGGGTTGATCTGCTCGGCTTCTCTCTCGGCGGATTTGTGGCCCAGGAGATCGCGTTGATCCGGCCGGACGTCGTGGAGCGGATCGTACTAGCGGCCACCGCCCCGCAGGGCGCGCCAGGCATGCACGGCTGGGCAGTCGACATCATCGATGCAGTCGGCAGCGCCGAAACCAGCGGTGAGCAACTCTTGCACGCGTTCTTCACCGACACCGACAGCAGTCGGTCCGCTGGAGCCGAGTTCCTCGGCCGGATCTTCGCACGTACCGAGGACCGCGACCAACCGACGGACTGGGCCACGCGCGTCGCCCATTACGACGCCGTCGCGCAATGGGGTATCCCGAACCACAGCATGCTCGAACGGCTACGCGCCATCACTCACCCCGTCTTGGTCGCCAACGGCGAGAGCGACCGGATGATCCTGCCCCGCTACACCCACCTGCTCGGTGGCCTATTGCCCGACGCGGCCGTGAACATCTACCCCGATTCCGGCCACGGGTTCCTCTTCCAGCACCACGGCGAGTTCGCCGCTGATACCGCCTGCTTCCTCGATCAATGACAACGCACGGGATGTGTCGCCGGCGATGACCGGAGCCGGCCGCAGACGGCGCCGTCCACCCAGCAACGAGCCCTGCCTCCCACTGTTCTACGCGCTCTTCCCCCGGCTGTGCCTGCTGATGCACAGCTCGCGCAAGCGGGGCACGCGACGACATGGCGATCGCGGCGTTTCTCGGTTGTCGCGGATGCGCCAGGGACGACGGAGATCACGAGGCTGACGGCCGCAGGGATCCTGACGCGGCTCCAGCGGTCCGCTGCCCGCGTTGCCTGCTGTTGTCCGTGCGGTCCGCGGCGGCGATCTCGTCGAGCCACTGGAGCATCAGGGCGGCCTCGGCCGTCGTCAACGGGGTGTGAGCGCGCCGAATCAGCGCCGCCAGCTGTAGCGCAACAGGTTTCACCTGGAGCGTTCGCTTCTTTGCGGGCTTTGGCTCGGCGTCGACCATCAGTTCGCGGAGGATCGCGTCTCGAACCCGCGCGGACAAGCCGGGGTCGCTGTAGATGGCGGGTTGGGACAGGACGTTCAACGCGACGCCGATGCACGCGGCCATGATGGCCTGGGCGGCCTCGTCTGGAGTGGTCTTCAGCTTGCCTGCTTCCGCGCACCGGATCAGCCGGTCGTAAAGCAGCTGCCGCGTCTCTTCGGCGGCGGCCGGCACCTCCGCCAACGACGGCGCGTACACCAACCGGTAGACGGTAGGGTTCCGCAACGCGAACGCGACGTGGTTGTCCCAGGCTGTGTAGAGGTCGTCCACCGGATCGTCGGACGGCGGCTCGGCCCGCTTTGCGCTGAGATACCGCTCGAATACATGGTCGATGACCGCCGTCAGCAGTCCGCTCTTGTCTCCGAACAGCCGGTAGAGCACCGGAGATCCGACACCAACCGCCTCACACACCTCGCGGGTCGAGATATCGCCGTGCGGTGACGCGGCGAGCTGGGCCTCAGCAGCTTTCAGCATGCGTGCCCGAATGTCCATGCCCGCGATGTTAGCAGCGGTATCACAGGATCGTGTCGCCGCTACACGTACGTATCGTCGATACGATTACCTCAGATCACTGCTACGAAGGGTCCCGTTGTGAACACACCCATGTACAACGATTCAACGGCGGATTTCGGTCTGGCCGAAAGGGTTCGGGTCAACCAGCAACGACTGACCGCCAATCTGGCTGCCGAGTACGACTTCATCGTCTGCGGAGCCGGCTCTTCGGGTTCGGTCATCGCGCGCCGTCTCGCCGAGAACACCGATGCCAGCGTTCTCCTGCTGGAGGCCGGCGGCAGCGACGACCTCCCCAGCGTGTGGTCGGCCGACCAATGGCACACCAACTTGGCCAGCCCGCGGGACTGGGGATTCCAAAGCGCTCCGGACCCGAACTTGCACGGCCGGACGCTGCCGTTGTCGATGGGTAAGGTCCTCGGCGGCGGCTCCAGCATCAACGTGATGATCTGGGCACGTGGACATCGCAGCGACTGGGACTTCTTCGCCGCCGAAAGCGGCGAGCCAGCCTGGAACTACGAGTCTGTGTTGAAAATCTATCGCCGTATCGAAGACTGGCACGGCGATCCGGATCCTCGGTATCGAGGCACGACAGGGCCGGTATTCGTCCAGCCTGCGCCCAACCACCACCCCCTGGCTCCGGCGGTGGTCGATGCTGCTGGCTCACTGGGTATTCCCACCTTCACGAGCGCGAACGGCCCGATGATGGAAGCCAAGGCCGGCTCGTCAATCACCGATCTTCGGGTGCGTAACGACGGTTCACGTGAATCGGTGTTCCGCTCCTACACCTATCCCTACATGGACCGCCCAAATCTGACGGTCCTGACCCACGCGTTGGTGAAACGGGTTGATTGGGAAGGCAATCGGGTGACCGGTGTGGAGGTCTCCCACGACGGGCAGACCCGTCACTTCGCCGCCGGAACCGAAGTGGTGGTGTCACTCGGGGCCATGCACACGCCGAAGGTGCTGATGCTGTCTGGTGTTGGCGACGAGAATGAGTTGCGCCGCGTCGGGTTGCCGGTCCGCCAGCACCTGCCCGGCGTCGGCCAGAATTACCAAGACCACATCGGTTTCGACTGCATGTGGGAGTTCAACGAGCCGCCACCTCAGAACTTCAGGTCCGAGGCAACGGTGATGTGGCAGAGCAGGCCGGAACTCGAAGCCCCGGACCTGTTCGCGTGCGAGGGCGCCATTCCCAAGACGACACCGGAGAACGCAGCGCGATACGGGATTCCCGATGCCAGTTGGATCTTGTTCGGAGCGCTGTCGCATCCGCAGAGTCGCGGGCGCGTCCGACTGACCGGCGCCGATCCGGACGACCCAGTCGAGATCAATGCGAATGCACTGTCGCACCCGGACGATCTACGCACCGCCATCGCCTGCGTCGAGTTCATCCGTGAAATCGGCAATGCTGCGCCGGTCCGGCCATTCGTCAAACGAGAAGTCATGCCAGGCAGCCTCAGGGGCGCGGCGCTCGAGGAGTTCATCCGTGACGCGGCCACCACGTACTGGCATCAGGTCGGCACCGCGAAAATGGGACGCGACGCGATGTCGGTGGTCGACGGCAGCCTCAGGGTCTACGGCGTGGAGAACCTTCGAATCGCCGACGGCTCGATCATGCCTCGAATCACCACTACGAACACGATGGCGCCCTGCGTCGTAATCGGCGAGCGAGCAGCCGAGTCCATCAAGGCCGAGCATGGGCTCTAACGACGGGCCACCCATGGGATTCGGGCCGCCTCCGCCTCCGCTTCAGCCGCCGCCGTGCCGAAGGTGGGGTGGGTCGAAGGGGCGTCCACCGGCGACGGAAAGGTCGGTGAGGCTCACGGTGTCGAGCATGACGAAAACGTCCTCCGCCTCGACGCCGGCTCGAGATCCTAGGTTGGCAACAGCGGCTTTGAAGAAGGCCTGCTTCACCGCCACCGGCCGCTCCTGGCCAGCCACCACGCGGAGCATCACGAATCCGTCTGTCCTCGGGCCGCCCATGAATGTTCGATCGTAGATGAGTTCGTGTCTGTCGCATTGGTGGATCACCTGAAATCGATCCTCAACGGGCACACCGAATTCTTGTACCAGTGCGTCGTGTACCGCGTCGGCAATTGCCCTGATCTGTTCTGGTGTGCGGCCTCGCAACAACGTGATGTCGATGACAGGCATCGGGGTCTCCCTTCAAGAGTGTGGCCCCGGTGTGGGGCTGGAACATCGCGCAGCCGCGACCACGTCCGGACGCCCATGACCTCGACCAGGCTGAACGAGGGCACCGCTGCGCTCCAGGTGTGCGATGTGCTCCGGCGAATAGCCAAGCTCGGAAAGCAGCTGGTGGTTGTGCTCCCCCTGCCGAGCCGCGAATTGACCGTCGCCAGGGTCCGTCTGACCGTCGAAGTGCCATGGCGGGCCGGGAATTCGGATCTCGCCGCCCGCTCCATCGGGAACTGTCCGCATCGCGTGCCACGCCTGCACCCAGTCGCTCGCCGCGAACTCTCTGACGGTGCGCACCCGGCCGGTGGCGATCTTGGCCTCGTCCATCTGCGCGTCCAGCGAGTCCATGTCCGAGAAGGTGCCGATCCAGTCCTGAACGATGTGTTGCAGCGCATCGAGATTGTGCAGCCGCAGCTCGGGAGTGCGGAATCGTGGATCGTCGGCAAGATCGGGCCGCCGCATCGCGGCGAGGTAGAACGGAAACGACATGCTCCCGACCAGACTCATCGGGCTCGCGAACCGCTCACCATTGGGTCCCCGGAAGAACGGTCCGTCAGTCGCGCCCAGGATCGGCCGCTCCGCGCCGAGATCTTCGTCGGCCAGATCCGCATGTACCCGCTCGTTGACCGACAACATCACAGCGGCCATCGCGACATCGATGTAGCGGCCCACGCCGGTCCGCTCACGACTGGCCAGTGCGGCAAGGATCGCGATCGCGGCGTGCAGGCCTGAATAGACGTCGGCGTGAGAGAGCGCATCGCTTCTGATAGATCCGGTTTGCCCGAAGTGCTCGACCGTGTTTGCGGTGATACCGGTCTCGGCTTGCACCGTTGGGGCGTAGGCCATCCTGGAGCGCCACGGCCCATGCTGCCCGTATCCACTGATCGAGGCGTACACCACCTGGGGGTTCGTCGCCGAGACGGTGTCATAGTCCAACCCGAAAGCCGCGAGCGCACCCGGGCGGAAGTTCTCGACGATCACATCGGCGCCCTCGCAGAGCCTCGCGATGACCTCCCGGGCGCCCTCGGCATTGAGGTCGATGCTCAGATTCCGCTTTCCGGCGTTCTGCTGCGCGTAGTAGCCGGAGATTTCACCCTTGTTGGGAAATGCCTTTCGCGACAGGTCACCACTGGGCGGCTCGACCTTGACGACCTCGGCGCCAAGGTCCAGCAGGGTCTTGGCGCAATGCGGGCCGGCCAGGACGCGCGAGAAATCGACGACGCGAATCCCTTCGAGTGGGAGAGGCACCCGTCACCGCCCCTCGAAAGTCGCCATGCCGATGCCCTTTTCACGATATGACCGCACCCCTGTCTGGAAGTCCTTGGACCCGAAAATGGGTCGTTGGATCTCCGTCATCGACTCGTCGGCGGCGGCAACTCCGTCATTGATGGCGACGGCCACCAGCCGCTTCGTCGCCGTGTGGGCCACCGTAGGTCCGTGCGCAAGTTCCTGGGCGAGCACCATAGTGGCGGCGTCGAGGTCTTCGTCTCCGACGACGCGGTTGATGATGTTCCATCGTTCCAGGGTCGCGGCGTCGTAGCGGCGGCCCAGCATGGCCATCTCCTTCGCGCGTGCCGCGCCGGCCCGCTGCGCAATGCGTTGAACAGCGCCCATCAGTGGCTGCAGACCGACCGTGGCCTCCACCGATCCGATCTTCGCCGACTGCGTCGCGACGATCAGATCGCAAGCCAGTGCGAGTTCGAATCCGCCGCCGACGCAGACCCCGTGCACACTGGCCACGATCGGAGCGGGATGGGCGTCGAACGCGCGGATGACCTCGACGAGGCGCCAGTTCAGCACGTCGGTGCCCTTGGTCGCTTCGACCATGGCGTCGAGGTCGGCGCCGGCCGAGAAATGCCGCAACGAACTGCGCAGCACAATCGCTCGCGCGTTGTGTTGGCCGGCCGAGTCCAAGCCAGCGATGATCTCCATGGTCAGCCGGTCGTCGAGCAAGTTGTAGGGCTTGGACTGCATGGACAACACCGCCACCCCACCGTCCATCGTGGTGGTCACGGCTGGCGCCGTTGCGATCGAGGCACTCATCGACTCCGTCATGTTCTTCGTCGTCCTTCCGATTGGGAGAGAGCTAGCGGCTTTGGTGAAGGGCGAGAAGTGCCGCGGTCTCCTCGACGGAAGCGATCGACTGGTCGAGCGCCTGCGCGATCCGAACCGTCCGGTCCACCAACGGTTGATTCCCTTGGCTCAACTCACCCTTGCGCAGATAGAGCGCATCCTCCAGTCCCGCACGGGCATTCCCGCCGAGCGCCATTCCCATCGCCGTCAGTGCCAAGTTGGCCGAGCCGATCGCGATGACCTGCCAGATGCACCCCGGTGGAAGCCGGCGCACCAGCGTCAGGAGGTTGTCCGGGGTGGCGGCCATGCCGCCGCGGACGCCGAGCACGATCGAGAACTGCATGGGTTCGTCGTCGAGCAGACCCGCATCCCGCATCCGCAGACAGGCGTCGAGATGCCCGGTGTCATAGATCTCCAACTCGGGTTTGACGCCCAGTTCGCGCATCCGTTCAGCAAGCCGGGCGACGTCTTTTGGCGGGTTGCGAAACTCTCCGGCGCCGAACGACATCGAGCACGGGTTGAGGGTGGCCATGGGCGGCCTCAGCTCGACCAGCGCCTCCCGCTCGGCGAACGGAACTTCCAGGCCCACTCCGGTGGACAGCTGGATCAGAATGGGGGAGCGCGCTGCGATCAGATCCATGGTCAGCCGGGCGATGCCGAGATCGGCGGTTGGCCGGTCGTCCGGATCGCGAAGATGCAGATGGGCAACGGACGCGCCGGCGAGGTAGGCGCGGTGGACCGCGTCGGCGATCTCGTGGGGCTGGGTCGGCAATGTGGGGTTGTCGGCCTTGGTCGCGATCGGACCGGTCGGGGCAACGGTCAGCACCACGCTCATCGTTGGGACGCCTCCGGCGAGGGACCCCATGGGCCGGAACCGGGGGCGGCGACGTTGATCGCCTTGCGGTTGACGAACTCGCCGAAGCCCAGCTCAGCCAGTTCGCGGCCGAACCCCGATCGTTTGACACCACCGAACGGCAATTCTGGTGCCGTCCAGGCCGGCTGGTTCACGAAGACCATCCCACTGTCTATCTGGGCGGCGACCCGCCGTCCGCGCGCGGTGTCCGCGGTGAACACCGACGCGCCCAAGCCGAACGGCGTGTCATTGGCGAGTCGAATGGCATCGTCCTCGGTGTCGACCGCAAAGAACGACGTGACGGGGCCGAAGAACTCGGTGTGGTAGGCGGCGTTGGTCGGTTCGATCCCGGTCAGCACGGTCGGCTCGAGGTAGAAGCCGGCACGATCGAGGCGGCGTCCTCCGAGGGTGATCACCGCGCCGTCCTTCTCGGCCACCCGAACCTGTTCGAGCAGCGTGTGCAGCGCGCGTTCGGAGGAGACCGGCCCCAGCGTCGTGGCGGGATCCATCGGGTCACCGGCCTCTAGCGCCGCCATCGCTTCGGTGAACGCGCCGAGCGCGACCGCTCCCCTGTCCTGACCCACGACGATGATCCGTTTCGAACCGACACAGCTTTGGCCGGTGTTGAACATCCGCCCGAACACCGCGGACTTCACCGCGTTGTCGAGCTCGGCGTCTTCGAGGATGATCAGCGGATCGCTGCCACCAAGTTCCATCACCACCTTCTTCAGGCTGCGTCCGGCCTGGGCGGCAACGGCCGCGCCGGCGCGCTCGCTACCGGTCACCGTCACCGCGGCGACCCTCGGGTCGGCAATGACGCGTGCCGCCTGTTCATGAGTGGCAAAGATGTTGGTGTAGACCCCTTCCGGAGCTCCCGCCTTCTCCAGAACACGCGCGAACACCAGTGCGCACTGCGGCACGTTCTCCGCATGCTTGATGACGACCACATTCCCCGCCGCAAGCTGCGGTCCTGCGACCCGCGCGATCTGGTAATACGGGAAGTTCCACGGCTCGATCCCGAAGATGACGCCGATCGGCTCAGTGACGACCACGGCTCCGGGCGATTCTAGCAATTCCCTTGGGGCCAAGAATGTTTCGGCCCTGTCGGCATAGTAGTCGAGAATCGCTGCCGACAGCCCCACTTCCGCTTCAGAGGTGCCGATCAACTTGCCCATCTCCAAGGTGATCAGGTGGGCGTACTCAGCGGAGTTGCCGCGCAGCTCGGCGGCGGCAGCCCGGAGTATCGCCGCCCGCTCCTGCACCGATCGCCGGCGCCAATCAGTCGCGTATGCGCTATGCGCGCGTTCGAGACGCGCGTCGAGTTCGGCGTCGGAAAGCGTGTCGAAGGTGCGGAGTTGCTCACCTGTCGACGGGTTGATCGTGCGGTACGCCACGGGATTCACCCTGCCGATCGTCCGGGTTTGCGCGTGGCCAGTCCCGGCATGCTCACCACACACCCGCAGTGGTACCCGGCGTGAGCGAGAGGTTGACGGGCAGTTTCTCGGCGTGGGTGTATGGCGAGGCCGTGTTCTCGGCGATCCACCGCTTCTCGGCGTGGGATTCGAACGGCGGAGGGACGAAGCCCTGCAGCGACCACAGGTCGCACGGGGGCTCGGTGATGGTGAATTCCCAGTCATAGCCACGACCCCCGACCCACGGCCTGATCACCTCGTCGAGCTGGTGCACCCACCACTGCCGGACGACGGGGCCAGGCAGTGTGCGCGCCATCTGGTCGATGTTGATCCTGACAAACTTGTCGCGCGAGTCGCCGCCCACGAAGAAGCTGTCGGCGGGGACCTCTTCGAACAGCACCACGACATAGAACCTCGGGATCGGGACCGCCTCGTAGACCGAGGTGATCGCGGACGAGAACTGCTTCTTGTCGTCAGGGGTATATGCGCCCACCGGATGGTGGATCTTCCACAGCGGCATGTCATTTCCTCACTATTCGGCACTCTGGCTGGTTCTAGCTGGCACGGATCGCGTCCGATAGGCTGCGCGACCCGGATCGGCGGTGGTGATCCAGGTCACGTAAGGAACAGCACATCACCATGTGAATCTAATTTCAAGACTGAGTTGTTTTATCAAACCCACTCATCGGCGCAGAGAGTGCTGCCGGGCGACCCTCTGGTCTGACCGCGTCAGGAGCAGGGCGTTTCGGCGCTATCCGCGACTTCCAGCCCCGGCGGCGCATACCGCACTCCCCAGGCCTGGAGCGCTCGGAGCGAGGGGCCGAGGGCGCGACCCATCTCCGTCAGGCTGTACTCAAAGCGCGGCGGATGATCGCAGTAAGGTCGGCGGCAGATCACCGCACGGGCCTCGAGCCGGCGGAGACGTAGCGACAACCGGTCCCGCGGCATGCCGGTGTGTCGCTGAATGTCGTTGAATCTGCTTGCGCCGCTGCCGATCTCATCGAGAACTAGCAGTGTCCATCGGTCGCCGAGGATGTTCAACGCCCAGTCCAGCGCGACGTTGCGTGGCCCTTCTTCACACTCACTCACTTGCGACCATCTCCGTGTTGGATCAGATCGTGACACCGCGATCTGCACACCTGTCGAGCATCACACGTCCAGTTCGGGCCCGTAGGCGAAACGGGCGAATCAGTACAAAATTGCAACTGAGTTGCTACCCTTACCTCGTGAAGCGGGGATTGTCCGACTGGCCGTGCTCAGTCGCTCGCGCGGCCGATGTCTTCGGTGACGCGTGGACGATTCTGATCCTTCGCGACTGCATACACGGCGTCACCCGCTTCGACGAGTTCCAGAAGTCGCTGCAGATCGCCCGTAATACGCTGTCCGACAGACTCACTGCCCTGGTGGGAGCTGGCGTGCTGACGAAGCGCTTCTATCAGGACAACCCACCCCGATACGAGTACCTGCTGACCGAGATGGGCCATGATCTGTTTCCCGTAATTTCGGCGATGCTCGCGTGGGGCGACAAGTGGCTTGACGGTGGCAACGGGCCTCCGGTGCTGCTTTATCACGAGACGTGCGCACATGACGTAGCTCCCCAGGTCGTCTGCGGACACTGCGGCGTACCGATCGTCGACAGCGAAGTCCAGCTCTGTGTCGGGCCAGGATTACCGGAGACGGTGGATTGCGGTGGGGACTTCCGGCATCGGCTGGCCGCCACCCCTGGCACAGAAGGCGGGCGTCCACACGCCGGCCGCACCGGGTCCTGAATCATCGTGGATGAGGCGGTAGAGCTGGTCACCGTCGCCCACGGGGAGTACCCCAGATCGGCTCGGGCCGCCGATCCTTGCGTGAAGGAGCTTGGCGTGTTGCGAATTCTGAGCTATCTCGTGAAACGAGACGGTATGTCCACACAGGATTTCATCGACTACTACGAAAATCACCATGTGCCCTTGATCCTGAGCCTGGCGCCCCCGCCTGCGGTCTACAAGCGCCACTACCTGCAGCGCGGCGACTCCGTGAACATCGGGGAGGCAGAGATTGACTTCGACGTGGTGACCGAGCAGGCATTCGCAGACCGAGTGGCGTTCCAGTCCTGGATCGACGCGGTGACCACTGGCGCCGCCGGCGAGCGGATCGCCGCAGACGAGACGCGCTTTCTTGATCGCCCTCGCACGCGGTCCTGCGTAGTGAGCGACTATGTCACCACAGGACCGGCCGACACGCTGTAGCCAATTCCGCAGCGGGCGCATGCCAGTCCCGCACGGTTCGACGTGACCTCACTACCGACATCGAGTGCCATGCTCGTCGTCCTGATCGCACATACGATCGCCGCCCCAGTGGCGCCGACGCCTCCCTAGCCAGAGCCCGCGAGACGGTGCACCAGTCACTGGATTCCGTTCAGGTGCCATCACTTCGGAGGTTCGCGGCCAGTCCTCAACTCGCTTCGGCGATCGCGGCCAGTCGGTCGACGGAGGCCAGCAGCTTGTCAGCCGTGGTGGCCCGCGCCCGCACCATCCGGTTGGGATCGGCTAGCTGGGTCCAGTCATAGATGTGGGCGACCAGCGTGTGGTCAACGTCGATCGGCTCGAGACGCCACCGCCAGAGATGACCCGGCGGTGGCGCGCCCAACTCCGAAGGCCGCCACGCGATCAACCGACCCTCCTCGAACTCGACCACGTGATTCTCCCGGACCGGACCCTGGGCCAGCGTCATCGTGAACACGTCACCCACGGCGCGCACCCGCTGGCCCACGGCGGCCTCGGCGAGGTTGTCGTTGCCGTCCCACTCGGGCTGGCGCGCCGGATCGGCGATCAACTCGAAAATCGTCGCCGCCGGTGCGGCGACGTTCCGGCTAGCACTGACGATTCTGTCCGGTTCGGCCATGACCGTAATTCAACAGCATCCCCCCACTGGCCACTAGCGACATGTCACAGCTGGAGGGTTAGTTAGCCCGGATCCCGCTGAGCCGGCCGCCGACGCGCGTTCCGAGTCGGGCATCGACTCCCGCTACCGAAACATGCTGTCGCCGAACCACGTTCGCAGCTTTCCGTTACCGCTTGGGCGACAGAGCATCGCAGGCCAGCGATTCCACGCAGGCCCACACCGTAGACTGGGACCAAGACATAGCCGAAAACCTTGGCTGACACCCCGACCGACCGATAGATCGGAGTGCCATGCTCGTCATCCTGATCGCGCATGCGATTGCCGCCGCCGTGGCGCCGGCACTCGTGTACCGATGGGGACGGCTGGCCTTCTATCCGCTGGCATTGGTGCCGGCGGCCTCGATGATCTGGGTGGTGGCCAACTGGCCACATCCCGGTCGCCCGGACCCCACCGTCGACATCCCGTGGGTGCCGGAACTGTCGATGAACATCACCCTGCGCTTCGACACCCTGGCCGCCGTCATGAGTGTGCTGGTACTCGGCATCGGCGCACTGGTGCTGTTCTACTGCGCGGAGTATTTCCACCACCGCGACGGGCACACCGAGAAGCGGCTGCCCAGCTTCGCAGCCGAACTCGTCGCATTCTCCGGGGCCATGTTCGGGCTGGTCGTCAGCGACAACATGCTGCTGCTCTACACCTTCTGGGAACTGACGACGGTGTTGTCGTTCCTGCTGGTCGGCCACTATGCCGAGCGGACCACCAGCCGCCGGGCCGCGATGCAGGCCCTGCTTGTCACCACCGCCGGCGGGCTGGCGATGCTGGCCGGCATCATCGTGCTCGGCCACGCCGCGGGCACCTACCTGCTCTCCGAACTGGTGGCCGCGCCGCCGCAGGGCATGGCAGTCGCGGTGGCGATCGTGCTGGTGCTCATCGGCGCGGTGTCCAAGTCTGCCCTGGTGCCGTTCCACTTCTGGCTGCCCGGCGCCATGGCCGCCCCGACCCCGGTCAGCGCCTACCTGCACGCCGCGGCCATGGTCAAGGCCGGCGTGTACCTCATCGCCCGGCTGACACCCGGCTTCGCCGACTCACCGGGCTGGCGGCCCACCGTCATCACCCTGGGCGTAGTGACCATGCTGCTGGCCGGCTGGCGTGCGGTGCGCGAATACGACCTCAAGCTGATCCTGGCGTTCGGCACGGTCAGCCAGCTGGGCTTCATCACCGTCATGGTCGGCGCCGGCGGGCAGGACATGATGCTGGCCGGGCTGGCCATGCTGTGCGCCCACGCGCTGTTCAAGGCGACCCTGTTCATGGTCGTCGGGGTCATCGACCACTCGACCGGCACCCGCGACATCCGCCGGCTGGCCTGGCTCGGACACCGCATGCCCGCACTGTTTGTCATCGCCGCCGCAGCGACCGCCAGCATGGCCGCACTGCCGCCATTCCTCGGCTTCGTGGCCAAGGAAGCCGACTTCGAGACCATCGCACACAGCGAATCGCTGGGCCCGTGGGCGCCCGTCGTGCTCGCTGGAGTGGTGATCGGCTCGGTGTTCACCACCATCTATAGCCTGCGCTTCCTGTGGGGTGCGTTCGCGCGCAAGGGTTCTCGGGGCCCGACCATCCTGGTGGCCAACCTGCACCGCCCCGCGGCGGCGTTCCTGGTCGCCCCGGCAATCCTGGCCGCGACCGGCCTGGCGCTCGGCCTGGCGCCCGGCCGCCTCGACGCCACCCTCGACGACTACGCCGAAACACTGCCCGCCGCCGGCGCGGAGGACGGGCAGTACACGCTGGAGCTCTGGCACGGATTCGGTCTGGCACTGCTGCTGTCGGTGCTGGTGCTCACGGTGGGCACGGGGGCCTTCTTCAGCCGCGAGCGGCTGCGCCGCGCCCGCCTGGGCAGCTGGCAACCGCTGGGCAACGCCGACAGGGTCTACGACGCCGTCATCCGCGGCGCCGACGTGGTCTCGGTCCGGCTCACCGCCCTCACCCAGCGCGGATCCCTGCCGGTCACCCAGTCTGTGATCCTGTCCACCCTGGTGCTGTTCCCCGTCCTCGTGCTGGCCATGGGGGCGACGGACCGACCGCACTTCAAGCTGTGGGACTCGCTGGTCCAGCCGGTGGTGGGCCTGCTCATCCTGGCCGCGGCACTTGCCGCCACCGTCATGCGCAACCGGCTGGCCGCGGTGCTGCTGGTCGGCATCACCGGCTACGGCTGCGGAGCGATCTTCGCCCTCCACGGCGCCCCCGACCTGGCGTTGACGCAATTTCTGGTGGAGACGCTGACGCTGGTGATCTTCCTGCTCGTGCTGCGGACCCTGCCCGCCGAAGCCGACGAAGCGAGCATCAAGCGCTACCGGCTGCCGCGAGCGGTGCTGTCCCTGGCCGTCGGCGCCACCGTCACCACCCTGGCGGTGTTCGCGATGGCCGCCCGCACCGGCACCCCGATCGCCGATCTGCTGCCCGACGCGGCCTACTACCGTGGCCACGGCTCCAACACCGTCAACGTACTGCTGGTGGATATCCGCGCCTGGGACACCCTCGGTGAGATCTCGGTCCTGGTCGTCGCCGCCACCGGCGTCGCGTCGCTGGTGTTCCGTAACCGCCGGTTCGGCGCGGCGCCGCGCGTCTCCGACGCCGGCCAGCCCGACATCGGGGTGCTGCCCGCCCTGGCCTACAGCCCGGCCGCAGGCGACACCACCTGGCTGCGCGGCAGCGAATTGCGCGATCCCCGCTACCGCTCGTTGGTGCTGGAGGTCGCGACCCGGATGATCTTCCCGCTGATCATGGTGCTGTCGGTCTACTTCTTCTTCACCGGGCACAACACGCCCGGCGGCGGCTTCGCCGGCGGGCTGACCGCCGGCCTGGCGCTGGTGCTGCGCTACCTGGCCGGCGGTCGCTACGAGCTGGGCGAGACGCTGCCATTGGACGCCGGCAAGATCCTAGGCGTCGGACTGGCCCTGGCGGGTGGTACCGCGGTGGGCTCCATGCTGCTGGGCGCCCCGGCACTGTCATCGGCGGTGATCACGTTGCACCTGCCGCTGCTCGGCACGGTCAAGTTCGTCACCGCCCTGTTTTTCGACCTCGGGGTGTATCTGATCGTGGTCGGCCTGGTCCTGGACGTCCTTCGCAGCCTGGGCGCGCGCATCGACGAGGAACTCGCCAGCCTGGCCCGGCCCGCCGCGAAGGCGCGAAACTCATGACCACCTACCTCGTTCCACTCGTCATCATCGGCGGCCTCACCAGCTGCGGTGTCTACCTGCTGCTGTCACGCAACCTGACCAGGATGTTGCTGGGCCTGTTGCTGGTCGGCAACGCCGTGAACCTGCTGATTCTGACCGTCGGCGGCGAGTCCGGGAACCCGCCGATCCGCGGTCGCACCAGCGGATCGGAGACCACAACCGCCGACCCGTTGGCCCAGGGCATGATCCTGACCGCGATCGTCATCGCCATGGGCATCGCCGCGTTCGTCCTGGCCCTGACCTACCGGTCGTTCCGGTTGACCACCGAGGAAGAAGTCAGCAACGACCCCGAGGACACTCGGGTGTCGAAACTGTCCGGCGAGGAGGCCTACTCGATCGACGAGGACGCCCCGCAGCCCATCCCCGCCCGCGACACCGACGAACCCGACGAACTCGACGCGCTGCCCGGGCACGAGGGGTCGCGATGACCCTCTCGGGTGTCCTCATGCCGCTACCGGTACTGATCCCGCTGATCGCGACCGCGCTGACGCTGGTGGCCGGGCGCCGCCCGCGGCTGCAGCGGCTGATCACCGTGGTGGCGCTGACCGGGGTGTTGGCGGTATGCGCGGTGCTGCTCTACCTGGCCGACCGCGACGGCACCCAGGCGCTGCACGTCGGCGGCTGGGGTCCGACCGAGCAAGGACTGGGGCCGCTAGGCATCACGCTGGTGGCCGACCGGCTCTCGGCGCTGATGTTGGTGGTGTCGGCGATCGTGCTGCTGGCGGTGGTGTTCTACGCCATCGGGCAGGGCATCCGCGACGGGGACGAGCACCAGCCGGTGTCGATCTTCCTGCCCACCTACCTGGTGCTGTCTGCCGGTGTGTGCACGGCGTTCCTGGCAGGCGACCTGTTCAACCTCTACGTCGGGTTCGAGGTGCTGCTGTCGGCGAGCTTCGTGCTGCTGACCATCGGGGCCAGCAAGGACCGGGTGCGGGCCGGCATCTCCTACGTGATGGTGTCGATGGTGTCGTCGCTGATCTTCCTGATCGGCCTGGCCCTGGTGTATGCCGCCACGGGGACGCTGAACATGGCGGAGTTGTCGCTGCGGCTGCAGGACGTCAGCGGCGGCACGCGCAGCGCGATCTTCGCGGTGCTGCTGGTGGCGTTCGGCATCAAGGCGGCGGTGTTCCCGCTGTCGGCCTGGCTGCCCGACTCCTATCCGACCGCGCCGGCGCCGGTGACCGCCGTGTTCGCCGGCCTGCTGACCAAGGTGGGTGTGTACGCCATCATCCGGGCGCATTCGCTGCTGTTCCCCGCCGGCAGGCTGGACAACGTGCTGCTGGTCGCGGCCCTGCTGACCATGCTGGTCGGCATCCTGGGTGCGATCGCCCAGAACGACATCAAGCGGCTGCTGTCGTTCACCCTGGTCAGCCATATCGGCTACATGGTGTTCGGGATCGCGCTGTCCACCCGGCTGGGCATGTCGGGGGCGATCTACTACGTGGCGCACCACATCGTCGTGCAGACCACCCTGTTCCTGGTCGTCGGGCTGATCGAGCGCCAAGCCGGTGCCTCGACGCTGCGCCGTCTGGGCGGCCTGGCCGCCGCCAGCCCGCTGCTGGCCTTCGTGTTCATGGTGCCCGCGTTGAATTTGGGTGGCATCCCGCCCTTTTCGGGGTTCATCGGCAAGGTGGCGCTACTCGAGGCGGGTACTGCGGTGGGTTCGGTGCTGGCGTGGCTGTTGGTCGCCGGGTCGGTGCTGACCAGTCTGCTGACGCTGTACGTGGTGGCCCGGGTGTGGACCAAGGCGTTCTGGCGCGCCCGGGTCGACGCGCCCGAGGGCGAGCTGGCCGACTCCGCACCCTCGGTCCTGCTGGACGACTACTCCGAGGACGTCGCGTTCGACGACCGCGGTGACGTCGGCCGGATGCCGATCGGCATGGTGGTCCCGACGATGGGCTTGATCGCGGTGGGCCTGGCGTTGACCGTGGCGGCGGGGCCGATCTTCGGTTACACCGACCGCGCGGCCGACGAGATCATGGACCGCGGCCACTACATCACCGCAGTGCTGGGGAGTCCGTGATGAGGACGTGGGCGCTTCGGATCTGGACAGTGGTGTGGCTGACACTGGTGTGGCTGCTGCTGTGGGGCAGCGTGTCGGTGGCCAACGTGATCTCCGGGCTTGCGGTGGCACTGCTGGTCACGCTGCTGCTGCCGCTGCCCGCGGTGCCGGTGCAGGGCCGGTTGCATCCGCTGTCGCTGATGTGGCTGGCGCTCAATGTGGGGTGGTGGCTGTGTCAGTCGTCGGCGCAGGTGGCGTGGCTGGCGGTCCGGCCGGGCCCGCCGCCACTGTCGGCGGTGCTGCGGGCCCGGCTGGCGTTGAAGTCTGACCTGGTGTTGGCCCTGGCGGTCAACATCATGAACCTCACCCCGGGCACGATCGTGCTGGAGATCGACCAGACCCGACGACAGGTCTATGTCCACGTGCTCGACGTCGGCTCGCCTCGCTCGGTGGACCGGTTCTACCGACAGGTGGCCCAGCTGGAACGGCTGCTGACCGCCGCCTTCGAACGCGACTCCGAATGGCGGCCCGCGGCAAGCGAATCCGAGGAGATGCAGGCATGACGACCCAGCGAGAAGCGAAGGCGGATCGCGTATGACGACCCAGCGAGAAGCGAAGGCGGATCGCGTATGACAGTCGTGTGGGTACTGGCGGGGGTGATGCTGGTTACGGCCGCCGCGGTGACGATGATCCGTCTGCTGACCGGGCCAAGCACGCTGGACCGCCTGGTCGCCGTCGACACCCTGGTAGCAGTGACGATGTGCGGCGTCGGCACGTGGGCTGCCTACAGCCTGGACACCACGGTGACCTACAGCCTGGCCGCGCTGTCGCTGATCAGCTTCGTCGGCTCGGTCAGCGTCGCCCGCTTCCGAGTGCCCGACCGTGCCGGGAAGGACCAGATATGAGTGCCCTCGACGCGCTGGCCGCAGTCCTGGTGTTGGGTGGTTCAGCGCTGGCCCTGACCGCCGCGATCGGCGTGCTGCGATTCCCCGACACCCTGACCCGGATGCACGCCGCCACCAAACCCCAGGTGCTTGGCTTGTTGCTGGTCCTCGGCGGTGCCGCCATCCGGCTGCGCGGCAACGTCGACGTCGGGATGATCCTGCTGACCGCGATGTTCACCCTGATCACAGCACCGGTGATCGCCCACCGCGTCGGGCAACTGGCCTACCGTGAACAGCAGACCAGCGACGACTTGACCGTCGACGAGATGCGCGACGACACCGAGAGGGCGGATCGGAATCCGTGAGGGTGTCGGCGCGACGACACGCCGAGCGACCGCACTCGCACCGCAGAATCGAATTGCCGACCCTTGCTATTCGTCTGCTATTCCTCGGACGCGATCTGGAATTCGACCATGGCCGTGACGGTTTCGATGGCGTCGGTGAGCACGTCGACCCGCTCGGCCAGGGTGGGCGCGGCCAGCAGCTCGTAACGGTCCGCCTGTCCCATCGGAATCCGCGACGCCAGGGCGTAGATGTGCCGAGACGGATCGTCGGCGACCTCGGGCTCGACCGCGAGGGCATCCGGTCGCAACTGCGCACCCCGCGAGCTGACGATGCGCTGCAGCAGCGCCAGAATCCGGTCGATCACCTCGCCGATCCGTTCATCGGTCACCGGCGGGCCGGGCTCATCGGGCCAGGGTTGGATCGCGGCGCGCGGATATGGATCGTCAGGAAGCCACTCCTGCACCGCGATACGTTCTCCGACAAGAGCTTTCACCTGATACTGACCGGTCCCCTCATCGATGCACTCGACGATGCGGGCCAGCGCGCCGACGTCACTGCGGGCATCCCCGCCGCCGACCTCGCGACCGCGGGTGATCAGCACCACGCCGAACGCGGGGTCCGTCATCGCCAGGCAGTCGCGCACCAGCTCGGAGTAACGCGGCTCGAAGATCCGCAGCGGCAGCAGCTCGCCGGGGAGCAGCGCAGACTGCAGCGGAAACATCGGCTGGACGGACATTTACCGGATGCCCTGCCCGATCACCACGTCGCGCACCGGTGCACTCGGGGAGACGAAGCTGCACAATGCACCCGCCACCCCGGCCCACAGTTCGGGATTCATGGCCACCACCCTGTTGCCGTCCTTGCCGATGGCCTTGATCACTTCGCGGCGGGTGGCGGCGTCCATGGTGAGGTACTCGCGGCAGGTCGTGGTGAGCAGGTCGGCGGGCACCATCCCCTTGCCCGCCTCGCCGGGGGTCGCCACCGGTGTACCGGGAATCGGCTTGGCGCAGCCGCCGCCTGCCAAGACGACCGTGGCCACCAACGCCGCCAGTCCCAGTCGACGAATCCTCATGGGGTGCCTCCCTCCGTGGCGCCACTGCTCCGCGGGCACATTCCGCCCGCATCGTCGTGACGCCTCCAATCCTCCAGCGGGCTAGATCTCGAGCTCCCCGACCAGCGAGTCGACCACCGCGCGCAGGTCGCCGCCAGCGTCCTGGGCCACCCGGTGCTGACGCTGATAGGACGCGCCGCGCCGCGGAATCTCGGCAACCGCAGCCAGTTCGTCGGCGCAGTGCAGGGATTCGGCCACCGGCTGCAGCCGGGTCAGCAAGTCGTCGAGGTCCTCGGTCACCAACCGTTCGTTGCTGTCAGCGTCCAGGATGATGATCGCGTCCAAACCGTAGCGCGCCGCGCGCCACTTGTTCTCCTGCACGTGCCACGGCGGCATCACCGGAAGCTGCTCACCGGCGTCCAGCCTGCGGTCCAAGTCCACGATCAGACAGTGCGTCAGGGCCACCAGCGCCGACAGCTCACGCAGGTTGGACACGCCGTCGAAGACGCGCACCTCAACCGTCCCGAGATGTGGTGAAGGCCTGATGTCCCAACGGATCTCGTTGACGTGATCGATGATGCCCGTTGTCTTCTGGTCGTGCACGAACCGCTCGAACTGCCGCCAGGTCTCGAACTGGAAAGGCAGGCCCGCGGTGGGCAGCTGCTGGAACATCATCGCCCGGTTGCTGGCATATCCGGTGTCGTCCCCAGCCCAGAACGGTGAGGACGCGGACAGCGCCAACAGGTGCGGATACTGGTTGAGCAGCGAGGAGATGATCGGCATGACCTTGTGCGCCGACGAGACACCCACGTGCACATGCACGCCCCAGATCAGCATCTGCCGACCCCACCACTGGGTTCGGCTGATCAGCTCGGCGTAGCGGGGTGCGTCGGTCAGCTCCTGCGCCGACCATTCGGCGAAGGGATGGGTGCCCGCGCAGAACAACTCCATGCCGCGCTCGTGGACGATCGTGCGGGCGCTACGCAAAGTAGTGCGAAGGTCGGCCATCGCCTCGTCAACCGTGTCACAGACACCGGTCACGACCTCGACGGTGTTACGCAGCAACTCCTTGTGCACGTGCGGGTTCTCACCGAGATCCGCGATGACCGCGGCAGCCTCATTGCTCAGGTCCCGGGTGGTGGCGTCGATGAGGGCAAACTCCCACTCGACACCGAGGGTGGGCCGGGGTGAACCGGCGAAGTCTATGCGCCCCGCGGATGGGCGCGTGCCTGGCGTTGGATTAGCCGGTGCCGATGACACCGCACGCCACCCGCTTGCCCGCGTCACCGGTGGCCATCGTGGTTTCGTCCGGGCCCGGCGCTCCCCCGTTGGTCTGCTGGTAGCGCTCCGGCGGGATGTTGGCGAAGTTGTCGGCGCCGGCGTGGATCATGATCGCCGTACCGGCGCCGCCCAGCAGATCCTGCTTGCTGAACGTGTCGGTGGTGGTCACCAGCAGCGCCGTACCGTCTTGCCGAACCTGCAGCGAGCTCAGGTCGCCGCTGGCCGGATGACCGGAGTGGCCGGCCACCTGGAGGTGGCCACCCGCGGACAGGAAGTCGCCGGGCGCGCCACCGGCCGGCGCCACGGAGTTGGGCTCACACTTGCCCACCGAGTGGATGTGCAGGCCGTGGAAACCGGGAGTCAGTTTGCCGGTCCCGACGGTCTGCACGGTGACCTTGACGAAGCCGTCCTGGAACTCGAAAGTCGCGGCGGCAACCTGGGTGCCGTCCGGCCCCTTGATCTGTGCGGTCAGCGTGTCCGCCGGCTGGGCGGACGGCGCCTGGGTCGCGCCATGCGATTCCTCGCCGGACCCCGAGGGCGCCGGCGACCCGGTCCAGATCGCCGGTGTCGTGCCGGGCTGCGAGGCGGTCGGCTCGTTCGGGCTGCACGCGGTGAGCAACGCGACGGGAGCGACGAACAAGATGGCGGCGGCAGTTCTCATGTGGCTGACGGGCTTGACCATGTGCCGAAGCCTATCCCGTCACGAGCACGATCACGCCGGGTGGTTGTTCGGCGATTTCAGGAATTCTCGGTGCGACCGGGGCGTCGAGCACCTTGGCCACGGCCTCGGCCGCGGCCTGCTCTCCCTCGGCGGTACCGAAGTACACCGTCGTCGCTGCAAGGCCCGCCAACTCGAGGTTGCCGGTCTCGGTGACGTTCCAGCCGGCCTCCCGGAGGCGGTCACCGGTACGCCCGGCGGCACCCTCGTCACCGCCGACGTTGAAGACCCGCACATCGGCCTTGGGCACCGGGGTCGCCGAGGTCTTGGAGGTCGTGGTGGTAACGGTCTGCGCGGTGGAGGAATCGTCGCTGCTGTCGTTGCCCGAGCCCATGGCCTGGAACCCGACCAACAGGAAGATGACACCGAGGAACAGCAGCACCATCACCATGGCCCGCAGGGGCAGCCCGGAGGAGTCTGGGACGCGGTCGTTCATCGGGCCCACTGTAACCGCGGCTGATTGCTCTTCGCGCAAGCGCTCATCAGAGAGACCGCCAACGGAGAGAAATCAGGTGACCTCGAAGCCGAGCCGCCGAGCCGCGCGCGCCTTCTGCCGGCTGGCCCGCAGCCGTCGCAGCCGCTTGACCAGCATCGGGTCGGCGGCAAGCGCCTCGGGGCGATCTACCAGTGCGTTGAGCACCTGGTAGTAGCGAGTTGCCGACATCGAGAAGAGCTCCTTGATGGCCTCTTCCTTGGCGCCGGCGTACTTCCACCACTGCCGCTCGAAAGCGAGGATGTCGTACTCGCGGCGGGTCAATCCATCGGGGAGGTCAGCGTCGTCATTGGACCGCTCGGCCCGTGCCATGGCGCCGTCCATTTCGATCTGTGTGCCCCTTCGAAGATCTAAAAATGACATCCCTGTGCTCGGCGCTCATTCAACCACGTTGGAGTCGGTTGGGACGGCAGCCGAGCCCGCGCGTCGGCTGACTTAAGCTTGCCGATCATGGCAGTAAGACCAATCGTGATTCTGGGTGATCCCGTTCTCCACACTCCGACCAGCCCGGTGCCGGTCGGGGCCGACGGTTCGTTGCCCGAGGATCTGGCCGATCTGATCAAAGACATGTACGACACGATGGACGCCGCCAACGGAGTGGGGCTGGCGGCCAACCAGATCGGCGTCGGGCTGCGCCTGTTCGTCTACGACTGCGCCGACGAGCGCGGCAAGACGACGCGGCGCCGCGGTGTGGCGATCAACCCTGTTCTGGAGACCTCGGAAATCCCCGAGACGATGCCCGATCCGGACGACGACGACGAGGGCTGTTTGTCGGTGCCCGGCGAGTCGTTCCCGTGCGGGCGGGCGAAGTGGGCCCGGGTGACCGCTCTGGATGCCGACGGCAACCAGGTCGTCCTGGAGGGCCACGACCTGTTCGCGCGGATGCTGCAGCACGAAACCGGCCACCTCGACGGTTTCCTCTACGTCGACAAGCTGATCGGGCGGCACGCCCGGGCAGCCAAGAAGACCGCAAAGAAAAACGGCTGGGGGGTTCCCGGGCTCTCCTGGATGCCGGGCGAGGTGCCTGACCCGTTCGGTCACTGATGGCGGGCATTCCGTCCGTCGGCGCCCGGGTCAGCATCCGCTACCTGCTGCCGGCGGGCAGCTCGCCACCGATGACTGACGTGATCGGCCATGTGCAATCCCTCGATCCGGTGGTGCTGCGCACCAAGTCCGGTGAGCTCGTCTCGATTGCCCCTGCCGACGTCATGGCCGTGCGCGAGCTCAGCGACCGGCCGGTACGCGCCTCGGAGATCCGAGCGCTGGAACACGCCGCGGCGCTGGCCTGGCCGGGAACCGAGCAACACTGGCATGACGGCTGGTTGCTGCGGGCCGGCGGGGGCTACACGAGTCGCGCGAATTCGGCTGTCCCGCTGGACTTCTCGGCAACCATCGCGAGCCTTCCCGAGATCATCGACTGGTACGCACAGCGCGGGCTACCGCCGTGGCTGGCACTGCCGGATCGGTTGCTGCCGGTGCGGGCTGACGGCATCAAGCACACCCGGGTGATGGTGACGGACCTGCCCGCGGTGAAAGCCGATGCGGCCGTGACGTTTCAGGACCGCCCGGATGCCGACTGGCTGGCGCGCTACGGACGCGACGTGCCGGAGCAGGTGCTGACGGCAGTGGTCGACGGGGCGGTGGTGTTCGCCTCGACGGCCGACGCGGCTGTGGGCCGAGGGGCGGTGACGGCCGCGCCGGATGGCACCCGGTGGCTGGGGATCTCTGCGGTACACGTGGCCGAAGGACACCGTCGGCGCGGCCACGCCCGGGTGCTGTGCCAGGCCCTGCTGGGCTGGGGTGCCCAGCACGGCGCGACCCGTGCCTACGTGCAGGTGCTCGAGGAGAACACCGGCGCGATCGCGCTGTACAGCGGCCTGGGATTCGTGCTGCACCATCACCACCGCTACGTCGATGCCCTGTCTGTGCTCGGTCGTAGGGTGTAACGCATGCCTGCCGACGTCCTGCGCATCGCTACCTGGAACGTGAATTCGATCCGCACCCGCGTGGGCCGGGTGCTCGACTGGCTGCAGCGCGGCGATGTCGACGTGCTGGCCATGCAGGAGACCAAGTGCTCCGACGACCAGTTCCCCACGATGCCGTTCCTCGAAGCCGGCTACGAGGTCGTGCACTGCGGGTTCAACCAATGGAACGGGGTGGCGATCGCGTCCCGCGTCGGGCTCGATGACGTCCAGGTCGGTTTCGAGGGCCAGCCATCCTGGAGCAAGGACGGCGTGGACGCCACAGCCGAGGCTCGTGCGCTGGCTGCCACCTGCGCGGGCGTTCGGGTGTGGAGCCTGTATGTACCCAACGGTCGCACGCTGGCCGACCCGCATTACCAATACAAGCTGGAATGGCTTGCTGCCCTTCATAATACCGCCGAGTCTTGGCTGCAGGCCCATCCCGACGCGCCCATCGCCCTGGTCGGCGACTGGAACATCGCACCCACCGACGAGGATGTCTGGGACATGGCGGCATTCGACGGCGCCACGCACGTGTCGGAGCCGGAACGCAGGGCGTTCGAGGCGATGGTCGAGGCTCGCTTCACCGATGTGGTGCGCCCGTTCACGCCGGGCCCCGGGGTGTACACCTACTGGGACTACACCCAGCTGGCATTCCAGAAGCGTCGCGGCATGCGGATCGACTTCATCCTCGGCTCACCGGGGTTGGCCGAGCGGGTCACGCACGCCGAGATCGTCAAGGACGAGCGCCGCCCCGGCAAGAAGGGCGACCCGGCGCCCAGCGATCACGCGCCGGTGGTCGTGGATCTGCGGCGCTGAATCTCAGGTGGTCGGCTCGCTGACCATCACCAGCATCTTGCCGATATTGGCCCCGGTGAACAGCCCGTTGAGGGCGTCGACACACGAATCGAGGCCATCGAAGACGGTCTGGCGGTGCACCAGCTTGCCCTCGGCCTCCCAGCGGCGCAGGTCGGCGAACGCCTCATCGAAGCGCCCCCACATGTCCAGGGCGTTGAACCCCTGCATCGAGGCGGACTTGGCCAACAGGTTGACGTAGTTTGCCGGTCCGGGATGGTCACCACTGAGGTAGCTCGAGATGACGCCGCAGAGCACCACCCGCGCCTTGGGAGCCAGCCGCCCGAGGACCGCGTTGAGAATCGGACCGCCGACATTGTCGAAGTAGACGTCGACGCCCTTGGGGCAGTGCTTCTTGAGCGCCGCAGGCACGTCGTCGTTCTTGTAGTCGATGCAGGCGTCGAATCCGAAGTCCTCGACCACCGCCCGGCATTTTTGCGGTCCGCCGGCGATTCCCACCACCCGTGCGCCGGCGATCTTGGCGATCTGGCCGGCAACCGAGCCGGTGGCCCCCGCGGCCGCCGACACCACTACCGTCTGCCCGGCCTCGGGCCGACCAATGTCGGTCATCCCGAAATAGGCGGTCGCGCCAGTGGGGCCGTACACGCTCATGATCGCCAGCTGATCGGTCTCACCGGGGATCGGGGTGCTGAACACGTCGTCACGGATGACGGCATAGTCCTGGAAGCCGGTCAGGGTGGTGACGATATCGCCGATTTGGAATGCGTCGCAGCGGGATTCGACGACCTCGCCGATTCCGGCCGCCCGGATGACCTCGCCGATCTGCACCGGCGGCAAGTAGCTCGGCTGGTCGTCGAGCCAGGTCCGGGCGGCGGCGTCCAGCCCGACGTAGGTGGTGCGTAACAGCGCCTCCCCCTCGGCGAGCTCGGGTGCCGGGCTGGTAACCAATTCGGTATCGCTGGGTTGCACCAACCCCGCTGGGCGTCGGCGCAGCAGGATCTGGCGGTTCGTCAACGCAGGCACGGTTAGTGAAGCTACCGAAGGCCGCACCACTTTCGAGGGCGTTTCCCAGACTCACCACCCATGCATCGGCGACTTCGGTAGTAGCAAACCTCCGGGAGCGCCCCCGGGTGAACCGATTCCTCTGTCACAGCCGTCCGGTCCTGTCATTCGTGCGCGGTTCGGAAGTGTCGAGCAACACCATGACTCCGAAGCAGCAAACCTTCCGAATTTGCATGCCAGATGGTTTGATGCTGAGGCCAGGGCCGTCGCAGCCTGTCACTCCGGGGAGGTATCAGTGCGCACCGCAGACACCACAATGTGGCACAGATGCCTGGTGTGACTCCCCCCGCTCAAGATCCGTTGCCGGGCTACAACGTCAAGCTGGCCGCGTCCCAGCAGCCCGAGTCCTGGATCAGCCGACACAGCACGACCCTGGCCGTGATCGCGGTCGGGACGACCGCGCTGGCCCTGGCCGCCGTCGGACTCATCGTGGTGACCAGACGCCGGCGTCCGTCGAACTACAAGGAGGATTCCCATGTTTGAGTCGCCCAAGCGTGGTTGGCAGATGACCAAGGCCAGTTGGGGTGTACTCAGGGAGCACCCGAAACTCGCCGTGTTTCCGGTGTTCTCCGGCATCGCGCTCATCGGTGTGACAGCCGTACTGATCATCCCCACCGGCCTGGGCGCCCTCGCCGGCCTCGGTATGGAGCTGTCGGACAAGACGATGCAGACCCTGGGCTACACCGCCCTGTTCGTCTGGTACTTCCTGTGCACCTTCGTCATCGTCTTCTGCAATGCCGCCCTCGTCGGGTGCACGATGCAGAGCTTCGCCGGGCAGTCGCCGACGATCGGTTCAGGGTTCGCTTCAGCGGGCAAGCGGCTGCCACAGATCCTCGGCTGGTCACTGGTCGCTGCCACCATCGGTGTGATCCTGCGGTTACTCGACACATTCCTCACCGACAAGCTCGGCTTCATCGGGGAGCTGGTCGGCAGCATCGCGGCAGGATTATGGGGAGTCGCGACCTACTTCGCGGTTCCGGTCGTCGTCGCCGAAGGCGTGGGACCGGTGCGGGCGGTCAAACGTTCTTCGTCGATCTTGCGCCGGACATGGGGTGAATCTCTGGGCGGTGCAGCCGGACTCGGCGTCATCACGTTCCTGTTCCTGCTGCCGCTTCTCGTCCTGTTCCCCCTGGCCGCCGTGTCCGGTCCGGCCGGACAGCCCCTGCAGGTGATCCTCGTCGTGGTCGCGGCCCTCTACGTCCTGGCGATAGTCGTCGTGTTCACGGCGCTCGGCACGATTTTCCGCACCGCGGTGTACACCTACGCCACCACAGGCAGCGCGCCCGGCCACATCGAACCCGCGCTGCTGCAGACGACGTTTCGAGCCAAATAGGTCCGCCCCGTAGCCAGGAGATGAACGCTGGGCGCTCCAAGTGGCGGCCAGCGGTGATCTCACCGACCATAGTAGGGGTGGGGTCTTTTGTGTCGGTCTATGTCGATTGGGCGGCCACCGTGGAGCAGGTATCTGCGGTCGCGGCCGAACTGCCAATGCCGCCCGGAGTGCTCGGCGTCGATGTCGTTGCGGCCGGTGACACGCTGGGTTGTCGAATCGCGGTCGATCTGACCGGCGACTTCGACGAACCTCGTGACGGCCCCCGGATCGCGCGGGCCTACGCGGCGCAGCTCACCGAGGCGCTGGACGTGCCGGCGTTCGCACTGCACGACCTGATCATGGTCGGCCGTTCGGATT
Source organism: Mycolicibacterium sp. CH28 (assembly GCF_004745805.1). GTDB lineage: Bacteria > Actinomycetota > Actinomycetes > Mycobacteriales > Mycobacteriaceae > Mycobacterium. The sequence continues at coordinate 201,571 of NZ_SRLQ01000003.1, forward strand.
GGTGAACCCGGGTCGTCCTCGACTCGTCACGGTCTGTTAGCGCACGTGTGCTGGGCTGATATCGCCAGATGCCGACCGTATTGCGAAGTGGGTGAGCTGATGAGTTCGACCGTCGACGTCCTGATCCCCAAAAGCACTGCACACCAGACGTTGACGTGTATCGACGCGTTGATCGAGGTCTACCGCCGACAGCCACCGGCGACAGCCGCCCGGGCGATCGGCGATCTCATCGAGTTCCGCGAGGTGGTGTCGCAGAGCATGCGGGCATCGCGCGATCGCACCGCCCGGGTGGCGGTCGCGACACTGGCGGGAATCTCCGCTCACCTCACCGCATGCGCTCAGGCCGAGGTGGGTACCGACGAAATGCAGGCGGCCATGTGGCGCACCGCCGGCCGGCTGCACCGTTGGGTTACCGAGGGCACCGCGCCGCCGCTCGCTACTGCACGCGCGCCGCGGCAGGGGTGACGGGCTCGCCCGCGTAGCGACCCGGGTTGAACAGCGAGGCGATCCCGCCGATCACCATCATCACCGCGGCCGCGCCGAACACCACCACCAGGCCGGCATGGAACGGCTCGGTGATCAGATTCGGGAAGAACGTCTTGCCGGTCAGCACATCGACGTTCACCCCGGGTTGGTGCAGGGCGTTGTACGGGGCAAGCAATTCGGCGATGGGGTTGTAGCCCAGGAACGCCGCGAACAGGCTGCCGACCGGCGGCAGATTGGCCACGTCGTGGGCAACCGACGCCGAGACTCCCTGTTCCTGCAGGCCTCGGCTCATAGCCTCGGGCAGGGTGCCGGCCAAGCCGACGATCATCAGCGAGAAGAAGATTCCGATCGACAGCGAGGAACCGGCGTTGAAGAACGTCGCACGCACCCCCGAAGCGGCACCGCGTTGGGAGGCCGGGACGCTGGACATGATCGCGGCGGTGTTGGGCGCGGTGAAGATGCCACCGCCGAGACCGTTGAGGAACACCAACACCGCGAAAACCCAGTAGTTGAAGTTGACCGGGATCATCACCAGCGCCACGAACGTCAGCGCCATGAGGGCCATCCCGCCGACCGTGAACGGCCGGGCACCGAGTCGGTCGGCGAACGACCCTGCTATCGGCGCTGCGGCCAGGAAGCCGAACGTCATCGGCAACATGTAGATGCCGGCCCACAGCGGGGTCGATTCGAAGCTGTAGCCGTGCAGCGGCAGCCAGATGCCCTGCAACCAGATGATCAGCATGAACTGCAGCCCGCCGCGGCCGACCGAGGACATCAGCCCGGCGAGGTTGCCCATGCCGAACGACGTCGACCGGAACAGCCTGATGTCGACCATCGGCTGGGCCACCCGCAATTCGATCAGGCAGAACGCGACCAACAACAGCAGTCCGCCGATGATCGCACCGAGCACCAGCGGGTTGGTCCAGCCGGTCGTGGAGTCTCGGTAGGGCTGGATGCCGTAGGTGATCCCGATCAGCAGGACCGTCAGGCCAACGCCGAAAGTGACGGTGCCGGCCCAGTCCATCCGGCCCGGGTTGCGGACACCGAGTTCCCGCAGCGACCGCACGCTCCAGACGGTGCCGAGAATGCCGATCGGTACGCCGACCCAGAAGATCGCCTGCCAGTGGATCTCGGAGAGCACGCCACCGATCAGCAGACCCAGGAATGAACCCGCCACGGCCGCAACCATATTGACGCCCAGCGCCATACCTCGCTGGGTGGCCGGGAACGCGTCGGTGAGGATGGCCGACGACGACGTCATCAGCATCGCACCGCCGACACCCTGGATCACCCGCCAGGCGATGAGCCAGATGGCCCCGGCGTCAAGATGGAACGGGTCGAAGGACAACGCGATCGCCGACAGGGTGAACACGATGAACCCGACGTTGTAGATCCGCACCCGGCCGTACATGTCGCCCAGCCGGCCGAACGGCACCACCAGTACCGCGCTGACCACCAGATACCCCATCAGCATCCACAGCAGATAGCTGACGTTGCCGGGCGCCAGCGGGTTCAGGCCGATTCCGCGGAAGATCGCCGGCAGCGAGATCAGCACGATCGAGGCGTTGATCGTGGCGAGCAGGGTGCCCAATGTGGTGTTGGACAGCACCACCCACTTGTAGTGCGGATGGTTGTGGTCCATCCGGCGCCGGCGGCTGTCGGTTTCGGCGAGAGCAGGGTCAACTTCGGTCGTCACGGGCGAATCTCGTTTCGTATGCAATCGTCTAGCAGCACCCAAGCGGCACCTGTCGGCGCAATAACGCATATGTTAGCTATACAAATGATGTTGGGCCAATCGTTATTCGGGGGTCGAGGAGCAAACCCGCCCAATCCGGCGCTAAGGATTTACCGCACATAGTGTCATACTATGTGCGATCGGATAACGGGTCGATGCGCCCCAGTCGGGCGACTCGAGAACCTGTGCGCGGTAGTAGTTCGAGGTTGATGACATGGGGCGGGTTCACAGGTTGTCGACGTCGGCGAGTGATGTGCGGCTGGCCGATGCAGTACAGATCTACTTGGCGACGATTATGGTGTCGAACACCCGCGCAACCTACGCGGCGGCGCTGAATCGGTTGGTGGTCGACTTCGGGGCGGATACGAATGTGGCGTTGCTGGGCTCGGAGCCGGATCGGGTCAGTGGCTGGTTCACCTTCGTGTGGGGTGGCAAGTCGGCGAAGACGTTTAACATCCGATTGACTGCGCTGGGGTCGGCGTGCGCATATTGGCGCGATCAGCAGTGGTTGGCCGGCGATCCGTTAGTGCGGTTGCGAACGCGGCCCGCACCGCCGGACACCAGTAGGGCGTTGAGCAAGGATCGGGTCACCGAGATCTTGGGATCGGATGCGGCCCAGAGGGAACAGGTGTTATGGCACATGCTCTACGAATCCGCGGCGCGTGCCGAGGAGGTGTTGATGCTGGATGTGCCCGACCTCGACACAGCGAACCGCTGCGCGGAGGTGACACGCAAGGGCGGGGCACGCGAACTCTGAACCACCCTGGATCTGATGGAGACCTGGTTCAAGCCACGTCGCGGTCGGAGGTGGCTGTCGAGCGTTGTTGACGGTACTCGTTTTCGTAGTCGATGGGCGGTTGGTATCCGATCGAGGAGTGCAGGCGGCTGGTGTTGAACCAATGCACCCAGGAAGCCGTCTCGCGCTCGACCTCGCTGCGCCCGCTCCACGACTTCTGCCGGTCGATCAGCTCGGTCTTGTACAACCCGATCGTCGATTCCATCAACGCATTGTCGAGCGCGTCGCCGACGCTGCCGATCGATCCAGCGATGCCGGATTCGATCAACGCCTCGGTGAACGCCAGAGACGTATACTGGGAACCCGCGTCCGAGTGATGGACCAAACCCGTTGCAGTGAACGCGAAGTCGGACCGGCGACGTGTGAACAATGCTTGCTCGAGTACACCCGACACCAGCGGCGTCGCCTTCGTCGTCATGACCCTCCACCCGAGAATCCGGCGGGAGAACACATCGACCACGAACGAGGTGTACACGAAACCAACCAACGTCCAGCAATAAGTAAAATCGGCAACCCACCACTGGTCCGGTTGAGTCGGCGCGCCCCACTGCCGGGCAATCAGATCCGGATGTCGAGGGGCACGATCATCGCGTTCGGTGGTCACCGTACGCCGGCGTCCGCGGACAACACCCTCTGCTCCGCAGATCGTCATCAACCGAGCGACCTGATCGCGGCCGATCTCGTGACCAGCGCGTTTCATTGCATGCCAGATTTTCTTGGCTCCGTAGAGGCGTCTGTTTGCCACGAAGAACCCGTGAACGGTGTTCGTGGCGTACGCCTCTTCCAGTGCCGCTGCGGAGACGGTGCCGCGTTTCTTGGCGGCGTAGTAGGTGGACGGGGCGATCTTGATGCCGTGCTCTTTGAGTACGGTGCAGATCGGGTCGACCCCGAAAAGGTGGCGGTATTCGTCGATGTACTCGACGATCACCGAAGTCGGCGGTCGACCTCCGCCGCTGCGAAAAACGCTGACGCTGTCTTGAGAATCTCGTTGGCTCTTCGCAATTCGGAGTTCTCACGCCGTAGCGCCTTCAACTCCTCGTCGCGGTCAACTCCTGCGACGGGCCCGTGTGCCTCGGTGGCCGGATCGTTCTTCTCGATCCAGTTTCGGATCGTCGCCGGGTTGATATCGAGCAGAGCCCCGACGTGCTTACGGGCCGTTACTTTCGGCTCGCCGTACTCCTTGAGCCGGTCGCGATACATCCGAACTGCCCGCTCCCGCGTCTCAGCATCGAACTTCCTTGGTGCACCCATATCTGCATTCTCCTGGTGAGATCACAGTCTCCACCAGCCCCAGGGTGGTTCACTCGTCGCGTGGCAGAGCGCTACCGCGCGCCTGTTGCCGCGGATGCTGGCCGACCGCACGAGCGGTCCACTGTTCCTCACCGCCCGAAAAGCCCGATCGTCCGTGGCTGCACGCGATGTCGACTCGTCGACGGGGCGGGCACGGCTGTCTTATCGGCGCGCGGCCGAGATGTTCGAAGGCCACACCGTCCACTACGACGACGGCCCGTACACGCTGCACCAACTACGGCATTCACGGCTGACGCATGCGGCCGAGGATGGCGCGTCGATGCCGGTGTTGATGACGCTGTCGGGTCAGATGTCGGTGCGAGGCCTTGTCGAGTACGCAAGAATCTCCGACGATGGGCTACGGCGCTTTCAGGCCGAGAGCGATCCGGCGGCGCGTCGGCCAGGGCGGTGATCGGCGCAGTGAGTCGCACCGTCAATCGCTCTCGTGGGCATCGGGATCGCGCAGCGGCCGGTGTGTTCCACCGAGGTCTGGTAAGTGGAAGGCGTAGTGGCCGTCGATACCGATGTGGGTGCGGATAAACGCCGATAGTCGCTGCGCGTCGGCGTCGAGCACCGGATAGCCCTGCGCGCGTAGCTGTTCCAGAGCGCGGTTGGTGTATAACGTATTCCACAGAACTGTGCAGTTGAGCACCAACCCCAGTGCGGAGAGTTGATCTTCCATGCCTTCGTAGTAGGTACGGGTCATCTCCCCCTTCTTTCCGTGGTAGATCCGGCGCGCCAGGTCGTGACGCCCTTCTCCGAGATTGGCCTGAATCTTGCCTTCCCTGCGGTACGGTTCGTCGTCGGCCAGGCGCAGGATGTGCAGGGTTTTGAAGATCCGCCCATAATGGGCGATCGCTTGACCCAAGGGGGTAGGTTTCCCGTCCCGGGAGATCATCCGGGTGACGTCGTGAGCGGAGACCTCACACTCGTTGATCGACACTGCAACTCGGCACATGTCCTCCCAGTGCGCGGCGATCTTGTCGGTGTCGATGTGACCCCGAGCGGCCTGGTTGAGTGGCCCGTAGTCCGCGGACCGGTCGAACCGCCATAACCGCTGATCGGGCAGATTCGCTAACTGCGGCCGGTATCTCTTGCCGATCAGGTGCATCAGACCGAACACGATGTCGCTGTAGGAGCCGGTGTCGGTGACGATCTCGTCGGGAGCTTTTCCGCCCTGCTGAAGCTGCACCACATCGATGAAGTTCAGGGAGTCGCGGGGCGTCCCGGACACGACCTTGGCCGCCAGCCCGGCGGACTGGTCGTTGAGCATGTTCAACCAGGTGATCCCGCGCTTACGGCCGAAGTACTTCGGGTTCGGTCTCGCGTGGATGGTGCGGACCGGAACCACGAACCGCATACCGTCCACCGAGGCGAGTAGCCCACCACCCCACAGCTGCGCCAATTCGATCTCGGACTGGGCCTCTACCAGCTCGACGTTGGCCGCAGTCAACGTCTCCACGCGAACGTAGTTCTGGTCGACATGGTGCAGACGGTCACGGGTCAGCGCGTGAACACCAGGGCTGGTCACCGGTGTGAAACCCACGTTCATCGCGTGCGCGCACAGTACGGCCGCGACCGACAATCCGAGATCGGCGACGCGGGCACCGTTGCCGGAGGCGTGGGTGAACGACTCGGTGAACCGGGGCACCCAGGACATGACTTCCAAGACCAGCTCGGGCAGGTCGACCTCGGGCAACATTGTCTGGACCCGGCGACGTAGATCGACCAGCGACGGCGGGTCCGGTTCTGCTTTCAGCGAGGCGAGGTGGAGACGCCCGTCCTCGCCGACGCTCGCCGGACCGTCACTGTCCAACCTCGCGGCGACCTCACGGTAGGCAGTGTCCATCGTGGCGGCATGCTCGGCGAGCAGCGGTGCCGGATCGCCCGGTAGGTTCAACGCGTTCATCCCGGCCTCGCGGGAGCGATCCCATGCTTGCCCGACCAGCAGCTGGGCTCGAGGGTCACGCCATCGCGTCGAGTGCGGGGCAAAGATGTTGCGATACTTGAGATGTCGATGGAACTGCTCCAGTAGGCACAAGGTGTAGGCGGCGCGGTCGACCGTCTCCGGTGGCCGAGGATCGCGATAGACCAGCCTCTTCCAGCCGCCACCGATGAGATCATGGTCGATCTGGCGGGCATCGAGCCAGCTCGCGGGTAGTTTCGACTTCGTCGACATCAGCTCACCGAGGGTCTTCATCGCTGCCAGTACCGCCGCACCGTCCGCGGTCGCTCCGAACGTCACGGTGTTCATCAGCCGGGGCAGGAACACCCGGACCGTGGCCAAGCGTCCCGCCAACTCTTCCAGGCGCTGCCCATCGAGTTCCGCGTCATCGACCGGCACCAACTCGTCGATCACCGCTACCGACGCGCGCAGCTCACTTTTGGTCGCGATGTTCTCGATCAGATCCCACAGCATGTTGACGCTGAGGTTCGGCTCGACCTCACTCATCTCCAACAGCATCTTGACCGCTGCCGAGAGCTTGCCTGCATGACGTGAGACGCGTGGGTATCGGCGCAGCTTCTCATCGCGTGACTCACGTTCGGCCTTCGACATCAGGTTCGTGACCATCAAAAGATCGAACAACTCGAGCACGTCATCAGTTGCCCTGTTCGACAGCACTTTCACCGTGGCGACCAGCACCGCCAGGCGATTGCGGCGGGGCTCGATGCGCCGCAATGTAGGGGCCTTACTCGATAGCCCGTAGGTGGCCAGTGCGATCACTCGACGCTGCGGAACCATCGACACATCCAGTGATTGCCCGCCCAGCCCGATGAGGTCGGTCAACCGTTCCAGGGCGTCGAGCATACCCTTCGAGCTGGTCCGGAACACGCCCCGGCGAAGCCGCTCCAGTTCGCTGACACGACGTTTGCCCTCGGGTACATCGAGCAACGCCAGTAGCGCCGAAGCAGAACCAGCAGTGAGTTGATCGGTCAGCTGACTCCACAACCGCTGATCAGCGGCCTGTCGCCCGTCGGTCACCACACGTACCAGAGTGCGGGGACCGGGAAGCAGCGCCTGATGTTCACGTAACCAGTCGACCGCACTGGCGAATATCGCTTTCGGCCCATCGCCGGTGACCCACGCCTGATCGGCGACCCACGCCGCCAACTCCGCCTCGACCTCAGCATAGGAACTCAAGCCGTACTCGCGCTGGATCTCCCAAGCGTGTTCGAGTTTGGTTTTCTTCCGCTCGGTGTACTGCTTCACACACGAGGAGTCCTCGATACCCAACTGCTCGGCGAGATAGTCGACCAGCTCCAGGGGCGCATCGAGCGGATCAGCCAAAAACATTCCGAGTTGGCGGACTGTCACGATCTGAAGGGCGAACCCCAACCGGTTGTAGTCACGACGCCGACCAGCGATCAGCTTCCGGTCCTCGTCATCGAGGTAGAAAAACCGTTCCAGCTCAACACGGGACAACGCCCCGAACCGGCCGTAGCCGCCCTCATCGGTCATGCCGACATGAAATCACCTGTAGGTCCACGCCGCCGACGTCACCGCTCGATGTTCATCGCTTAGCGCCGGATTGGGCGGGTTTTGCTCCTCGACCCCCTATTCCCTGAGTGCTGCTAGCGTTGGCCCCGCACCACCAACTACACGGGAGCGCACACAAGAGTGCGCTGAGAGGACGGCTAGGGCCGTCGACCGTAGAACCTGTCCGGGTAATGCCGGCGTAGGGAGCTGAGAATGACCGATTTGTTTGTCGACCCCACCGTCACGACCGGCCCGATCGCGGGCAGCGCGAAGGTCTACCGCGATCTCGACGGCGGTGCCAAGGTGCCGCTTCGCCGGGTTGCCCTGGCCGGTGGTGAACACCTGGATCTCTACGACACCTCCGGCCCGTACACCGACTCCAACGCGGTGATCGACCTGCACGCAGGACTGCCCGCCCGACCGGGCGTGGTCCGTGACCGCGGTACCCAACTACAGCGGGCCCGCGCCGGCGAGATCACCGCCGAGATGGCCTACATCGCCGCCCGGGAGAGCCTGCCCGCCGAGCTGGTCCGCGACGAGGTGGCCCGCGGCCGGGCCGTGATCCCGGCCAATCACAACCACCCCGAAAGCGAGCCGATGATCATCGGCAAGGCCTTCGCGGTGAAAGTCAATGCCAATATCGGCAATTCGGCGGTCTCCTCCTCCATCGGCGAGGAGGTCGACAAGATGGTGTGGGCCATCCGGTGGGGTGCCGACACCATCATGGACCTGTCCACCGGTGCCGACATCCACGCCACCCGCGAGTGGATCCTGCGCAACTCGCCGGTCCCGGTCGGCACCGTGCCCATGTATCAGGCCCTGGAGAAGGTCAAGGGCGATCCCACCCAGTTGAGCTGGGAGGTCTATCGCGACACCGTGATCGAGCAATGCGAACAAGGTGTCGACTACATGACCGTGCACGCCGGGGTCCTGCTGCGCCACATCCCGCTGACCGTCAAACGGGTCACCGGAATCGTCAGCCGTGGCGGGTCCATCATGGCCGCCTGGTGCCTGGCCCATCACCAAGAATCGTTCCTGTACACCAATTTCGAAGAACTCTGCGAGATACTGGCCGGCTACGACGTCACCTTCTCCCTCGGCGACGGCCTGCGCCCCGGCTCGATCGCCGACGCCAACGACGCGGCCCAGTTTGCCGAGCTGGCCACCCTCGGCGAACTGACCAAAGTCGCGAAAGCCGCTGGCGTGCAAGTCATGATCGAGGGTCCCGGCCACGTTCCGATGCACAAGATCGTCGAGAACGTCCGCCTCGAAGAGGAGCTGTGCGAGGAAGCCCCCTTCTACACGCTGGGCCCGCTGACCACCGATATCGCGCCCGGGTACGACCACATCACCTCGGCGATCGGTGCGGCGATCATCGCCCAGGCCGGTACCGCGATGCTGTGCTACGTCACCCCGAAGGAGCACCTCGGGCTGCCCAACCGCAAGGACGTCAAGGACGGTGTGATCGCCTACAAGATCGCCGCACATGCCGCAGACCTGGCCAAGGGACATCCCCGTGCCCAGGAGCGCGACGACGCGCTGTCGCGGGCCAGGTTCGACTTCCGCTGGAACGACCAGTTCGCCCTGTCCCTGGACCCCGACACCGCACGTAGCTTCCACGACGAGACGCTGCCGGCCGAACCGGCCAAGACGGCACACTTCTGCTCGATGTGCGGACCGAAGTTCTGCTCCATGCGCATCACGCAGGATATTCGCGAGGCCATGGCCGGTAAATCCGAGGAGTTCGCCGCACACGGCAACCGGGTCTACATCCCTCTGGAAAACTCGTCGGCGTGAAGTTCCTGCCGCTGCCGCCGCCGGGTCAGACCCCCCTGCGAGTCCTCACCATCGCCGGTTCCGACTCCGGCGGCGGCGCGGGCATTCAGGCCGATATGCGCACCTTCGCGCTGCTCGGCATGCACTCGCTGGTCGCCGTCACCGCGGTGACCGTGCAGAACTCGTTGGGTGTCAAGGGGTTTCACGAGATTCCGACCGACGTGATCGCCGGTCAGATCGAGTCGGTGGTGACCGACATCGGCCTGCAGGCGGCCAAGACGGGCATGCTGGCGTCCTCGTCGATCATCGAGACGGTCGCCGGGACCTGGCGCGATCTGGGCCTGGCGGGGACCACCCCGTTCGTCGTCGACCCGGTCTGCGCGTCCATGCACGGCGACCCGCTGCTGCATCCCTCGGCACTGGACACCCTGCGCAGTGAGCTATTCCCGCTGGCCAGCCTGGTGACCCCGAACCTTGACGAGGTGCGGCTGCTGGTGGGTGTCGACGTGATCGACGAACAGACCCAGCGCGACGCAGCCAAGGCCCTGCACGCGCTCGGCCCGCAGTGGGCGCTGGTCAAGGGTGGGCATCTGCGCGGCTCGTCGCACAGTCCCGACCTGCTCTATGACGGGACAGATTTCCACGAGTTCGACGGTCCGCGGGTGGACACTGGGCACGATCACGGCGCCGGCGACACGCTGGGCGCGGCCACCGCATGCGCGCTGGCCCACGGGTATCCGATGCCCGAGGCGGTGGCTTTCGGTAAGGCCTGGGTCACCGAGTGCCTGCGCGCGGCCTACCCGCTGGGGGCTGGGCACGGCCCGGTGTCGGCACTGTTCCGGCTGCAGGCATGAGCACGGATCTCGAGGCGATCGCCGGGATCGCGCATGAGCCGGCCGGCACCCCGGCCGGGGTGGTGATGCTGACCCACGGGGCCGGCGGCAGCCGGGAGTCCCCACTGCTGATCCGGATCTGCGATGAGTGGGCCGCCCGCGGGTGGCTGTCGGTGCGCTACAACCTGCCTTACCGGCGGCGCCGCCCGAAGGGACCGCCGTCGGGTTCGGCAGCCGGTGACCGCGACGGCATCGTCGAAGCCCTCACCCTGGCGCGCACATTGGCCGATGGGCCGGTGATCGCCGGCGGGCATTCCTACGGCGGGCGGCAGACCTCGATGGTCGCCGCCGAGAACCCCGACCTGCTCGACGTTCTGACCTTGTTCTCGTATCCGCTGCATCCGCCCGGCAAGCCGGACCGGTTGCGCACCGAGCACTTCGGCGCCATCACCGTGCCCACGGTGTTCACCCACGGTACGTCCGACCCGTTCGGCTCGATCGACGAGCTGCGGGCGGCGGCCCTGCTCATCGGAGCCCCGGTCGGCATCGTCGAAGTCACCGGCGCGCGGCACGACCTGGGTTCCAAGACCCTGGACGTTCCCGGCCTGGCGGTCGACGCCGCACTGACGGCCCTGCAGGCCTCTCCATAATCCGGCCGCGGGTGCCCGCCCGCGGAAGCCTTTGCCGAAGGCGAAAGCACGTCGCCGTGCGCGAGATTCGCTTCGGAGCGCGAAAAGAAGACGAATCGTCGGGAATGTCTGGACTCGCGGCGCGGGTTGCTCTTATGCTCAGCCCGTCACCAGTTTGCATACCGATTGGCCGGTAAACATTTCCGCGGGCGATGCCCACACCAGGGGAGACTAATGCGTTCATTCGGCGGGTCAACGGTTGCAGCAAATAGCTCGATCTCGCCGAAGGCGGAAACGCCGCGAATCGCGGCACCTGCGAATATTGGCTACCGCAGCCTAATTTGCTGGGCTGGCGCATCGGCCGTCGCGCTCGGTGTGGGTCTGGCGGTCGTGTCCACCCCGGCGGTGGCTTCGGCAGACGCCGGCTCGGGAAGTGCGTCGAAGCCGGGTTCATCGGATGGCGGCAACACGCAGAAGGGCCTCGGGCACTCCGGTGCGCGCTCGTCGAGCAACACCTCGCCGTCGCGCGGCACCGAGACCGGCAACTCGGGATCGGCCGCGACCACACCGGCGGCCTCGGAGCGGCTCCCGCAGACGGGTGTCGTGCGAAGCGGAACGATCACGGCTGCCAAGGAGCCCGCGGCGGGTGTGGCGACCGGCCAAACCTCCGCCGCATCTCCGGCTCGAACAGCCGCGACGATATCCACGCCGGTATCTGACACACCCGTCGCATCGAAGGCGGCAGCGGTGACCAGTACGCCGCGATCCGTCGCCGTCGGCGGCGCTGCCGGACTGCCGGCACTGTTCAACCTCTTCTTCGGCAACGGCACCGCCGAGCATCCCGACGGCGGACTGATCATCGGCAACGGTTACTCCTGGACGTCGTCCACATGCCTGTCGGGCTCGGTATGCAACGGCGGCCGGGGCGGAATCTTCGGTAACGGCGGCGACGGTTTCAACGGCGGCAACGGCGGCTCGGCGGGCTGGTTCGGCAACGGCGGCGCGGGTAGTGCGGGCACTGACGCCGTATACGCGGTTGGCGGATCTCAGACCGCCATAGCCGGTCGCGGCGGCAATGGCGGTCGCGGCGGGCTGTTCCTCGGCAACGGCGGCAACGGCGGCGAGGGTGGCTGGGATATCGATAACCCATCGGGCGACGCCACCGCTGCTGACGGCGGCGCAGGCGGGGCCGGGGGCATCTTCGGCGGGACCGCAGGCGACGGCGGCGCCGGTGGGACCGCCTACTCCCCAGACGGTTCGGCGATCGCCGGCAACGGCGGCTCAGGTGGTCGCGGTGTATTCGGCGCCAGTGGCCGCGGCGGCGACGGAGGTATGGCGGTCACCGATGGCGGGACCGCGATCGCCGGGAACGCCGGCAACGGCGGCAACAATTTCTTCCGTGCCGGCGGTGCAGGCGGTACTGGCGGGCTGGCCGACGCCCAGAGCACCGATTCGCAGGATGTCGCGTTCGGCGGCGACGGCGGACAGGGCGGAAGCACTCTCTTCGGGAGCGCGGGCCGGGGCGGTGACGGCGGCGACGGTGACGGCTACGGCTCCGCCGCCAGTCTCGGTGGCGCCGGTGGGGTGGGCGGCTCCGTGCTGCTCGGGGTGAGCGGCGCAGGCGGCACCGGTGGTGACGGCTATTCCGACAACGGCAACGCCGAGGGCGGCGCTGGAGGGAACGGCGGCCAGGTAGTGGTCGGAATGGGTGGCATTGGTGGCGCCGGTGGGGCCGGGGTGACGTACGGCAACGGCGATTCCCAAGGCGGCGACGCCGGTTCGGGCGGCGCTGGCGTGCTGGCGGCCATCGGAGGGAACGGCGGCGACGGCGGTGACGCCGACACGTTTGGCACGGGCACAGCATCGGCGGGCGCCGGTGGATCCGGTGGCTCCGGTGGGTGGTTCGGCGTCGGCGGTGAACGCGGCCAGGACGGCGTCGTCGGGGCGGGCACGGACCTGGACGTAGCAGCCCCCGTCACCGCCGGTCTGCGCTCGGCCGCAGCCGCAGCAGCGGTCGTCGACAACAGTGACGCCATGCGCGCTTACCTCCAAGAGGTGGCAGAGATCAACCGCGCCAACGACATCGCGTTCCAGAACTGGCGGATCCAGGTCGACTACAACAACCGGCAGTACCAGACGGCCTACAAGAACTACGTCAGCCGGTTCAACAACATCAAGAACGTCAACGCCACGAACTACAACAACTACCTCAGGCGCTTCAACACCTGGGTGCGCAACAAGCAGCGCGGCCCGCGACCGAAAGTCCCCCGCGCCTACCCGCTGCCGACCGCGCCGACGCGCCCCATCAATCCGCCGCAGCCGAACCGCCTCGAACCCGGACCACCGCCACCACGGTTAGCGTCCTAGCGCGTATTCGGCGACATTAGTCCCCGCGACTGGGGCCCACCGGCTCACCTTACTGACAAGTAAGTGCCGTTAGTCTGGTTGCATGCCACTGACGCACTTCGACGCGATCATTGTCGGCGCTGGATTCGCCGGAATCGGCGCGGCGATCCAGCTCAAGCGCCTGGGACTCGACAACATCGTCCTGTTGGAGCGCGAGGACGACCTGGGCGGCACCTGGTACGTCAACCACTACCCCGGGCTGACCGTCGATGTACCGACCACGACGTACTCGTACTTCTTCGAACCCAACCCCAACTGGAACAGGCTGTTCTCCACCGGGACCGAGATCAAGCGATATGCCGACGACGTCGCCGACAAGTACGACGTGCGCCGCCACATCCGGTTCAGCACGACCGTGGAAAGCGCCCGGTGGGACGACGAGGCCGCGCTGTGGCGGGTCAGCCTGGCCGGTGGCGAGACGCTGGCGTCGCGATACCTGATCACCGCGACGGGCTTCCTGTCCCAGCCGTTCACCCCGGAGATCCCGGGCATCCACAGCTTCGAGGGCAAGGTCATTCACACCGCCGACTGGGATGATTCCTACCGCTCGGGCGGTCGCAACATCGGCATCATCGGCACCGGCGCCACCGCCGTTCAGCTCATCCCCGAACTGGCCAAAGATGCCGCCGAGCTCACGGTGTACCAACGCACCGCGATCTATGTAGTGCCCAAGGTCGACATCCGGTTCTCGGCGCGCGCCAAGCGGTTGTTCGCCAGGGTGCCGCTCACCCAGCGCGCCATCCGTGCGGTCACCGACTCGCTCTACGAGCTTTTGGTCTACGTCGGAGTGCTGCGCCAACGCCACTTCCCGCGCTTGACCATCGCTGCCGCCGACCTGGCCAAGATGTGGCGGTTCGCCACCATCCGCGACAAGGAGCTGCGCCGCAAGCTCACCCCGGATTACGACTTCGGCTGCAAGCGCCCTACGTTCTCCAACAAGTATTACCGCACCTTCACCAGGCCGAATGTGCGCCTGCAGACCAGCGGTATCGACCACATCGAGGCCGACGGCATCGTGGCCAATGACGGCACCAAGGCCGTGATCGACACCCTGGTACTGGCAACCGGTTTCGACATCTGGGAGGCGAACTTCCCGGCCATCGAGGTGATCGGTCGCGACGGCCGCAATCTCGGGAAGTGGTGGCGGGAGACCCGATTCCAGGCTTACCAGGGCGTGGCGGTGCCGCAGTTCCCCAACTTCCTGAGCCTGGCGAGCCCGTACGCATTCCTCGGGTTGAACTTCTTCAACACCATGGAATACCAGATGCGGCACATGGACCGGCTGCTGACCGAGGTGAAACGCCGCGGTGCAACCACATTCGAGATCACCGAGGACGCCAACGCCCGCTATCTGGACCGGATGACCGAGCTGCTCGGCGATACCTTGTTCACCCAAGGCAACTGCGCCACGGCGCGGTCGTACTATTTCAATTCCAGTGGTGAGGCAGCCCTGCTGCGTCCGATGACCACGCGCACCGCGGTGCGTGAGGCGTCGACGTATCCGGTCTCCGACTACCACATCAGTTGAACCCGAGAGGATCTCGATGTCTGCAGAGCGCTTGATCAAGTTGACCGGCCTGGCTGTGGCCACTATCGGCGCGTCGCACTTCGTGCGCCCCGCGCTCTACGAGTCGATCACCAAGTCAGCCTTCGCCGACAACACCCTGCAGCACACCTACATCGACGGCGGGATCGAGACGGCCATCGGTTTGGCACTGGTTGCCCCGAAGACCCGCAAGCTGGCCCTGGCGGGCTTGGTCGTCTACGGCGCCTACCTGGGCGTCAACGTCGCTCGCAACCGCTGAGCGACACGGCGCTATCGGCCTGGCCGAATTGGCAGGCTCCGCTGGCGCGGAACGGTCCAGCCAGCTGTTAGCGCCGACGCGACGTTCACCGGGATGCCCAGCAGGATGAGGGGCAGCACGCCGGTGGCCATCTCGAGGGCCTGATGCACCGGGTGTTTCATCAGCCCGTTGAGCCCGTAGAACCGCCCGACGCTGTGGTGCACCGCATGAAGCCTCCACAGCCAGCCGACCCGGTGGCTGGCCAAGTGGACAGTGGTGATTCCGAAGTCCGCGATCAGAATCGCGAACAACAACTGCACGACGAACGGCCACTCCGCCGGCCACCAGTCATGAAACGGCATGACCGCGGCCAACACCGGGATGACCGCCACGCTGGCCAGAATGAATGACTCGTTGACCACGTCGTGGATCGTGTCCCGTCCCGCATCCTCGAGCGAAGAGTTCCACTCGACGCGGTAGGGCAATATTCGCTCAGCGGCGAACGAGCACACGACGGCGGTGATGATCAGTGCCACTGCCCACAGCTCAGAGGCGTGAACGGCCCCCCGGTAGGCAGCGGCGCCATTGATCCCGATCAGCACGACGGGCACGTAGCCCCATCGAACAAGCGTCGTCATGGCAATACGGTCGCCCACCACGGCACCGCGGCGCTTGTACGGATCGATTGTCTCCAGGCCCAGACGAGCTGCCCGCTGGCCTGGCTGGGTGACAGGCCGAACATCTCGTGGCACACCCGATTGGCGTGGGCGCTGTCGGTGAATCCTGCCGCATGGGCGGCACCGGTCAGTGAGGCTCCAGCTCGCACGGCGTCGATCGCCAATCGCAGCCGCGCCCACCGCACATAGGTGGGGAATGTTTGCCCCAACTGATCACGGAAGAGGCGGCTAAGCCGGCTCGATGACAGCCCCACTCCGGTGGCGACGCCCCCGAGCGTCTCCGGTTCCGGCAGCCGCTGCGATATCAACTCCACCGCCGCTCGCAAACTGGGGTGCCAGTTGCCCTGCCCCAGTTCGGGTGTGGCCGCAAGGGTTCCCTTCAGTTTGGTGAGAAGATCTGCTGGATAAGGCAATTCGTGCTCGGACCAGTCCTGGAGCACGTCACCTGCCGCAAACCACGTCCGGACGTCGTCGGTGGCGTCGGCCATCGAGCGAGATGCGTGCGCACACATGCGCTTAGTGTCGTGCACGCGCAAGGTCACAAATCAAACAAGATTTACAACGACGTCAGATTTTTCGCTTACATTGGTCGGGCACGGCGACGCGTAGTCGTTGGTTCTTGAGGATGCCACGCGAAATGGGTCGGGGGACCGTGCCGGACCGGCCTGGGTGCGGGAAGCCGCGCCCATGCCGGTCCGCATTCATGTTCAGGCCTGGTGAGATGGACACAGATGCGTACGTTGGCCGAACGGCCGTTGACAGTTCTCGATGTGTGTGGGCGGCGCAGTTGTCCCTGACCAGCGAGCCTCGGCCGGTGTGGGCACGCGTGGGTTTGTTGGCGAACACCCAAGGTTCCTGATGGCGACGGCGGCCCTGACAGATGCCGGCGGCTTTGCCTGTGGGGATCTCGACCACCCTGTCAACTCGCGCCAGAACAACGGCAGGAACAGCGGCCCCGTTCGTGCACATAGACGCTGGCGCGCGTCGGTCACCGCCAGTTGCCTGGATTTCGAGGCCTTCATACGGGAGTTCACTTCTCGCTCGGGGTTGGTCGACTCGATAGCGTCCCGCGGAGTGGTGTGATTCGGATCGGTGAACCAATGGGTTCGCGATCAACGAGTTATGTTGCATGTTAAGCGTTTTCAAGTTCGAGCGCCAAAGATGACAGGTCACCTTTGGCTGCCGCGGCGCGCTCCTTGGCGGTGATGACGGCCCGAAGTTCGTCCATGCTGACATCGGATACGTAGCGGCGGGTGACCTTCCATTCGTCGTGGGATTCGATCACCACCGCGGTCGCCACACGCAGGAACGCCGCCGGGTTCGGGAAAATCCCCACGACATCAGCGCGGCCGACATCTCGAAGCTTGTGCTTGAGCACCCTGCCGACCCCGTTTCCCGGGATCCGCGCCCCCTTGTTGGTCAGCAGTTGGTCGAGGGTCGCGCTCGCCGACGGTGAGTACAACCAATCAACAACACCGACGTCGATCCCCTGATCCACTCATCGCATCGACGACACGTTCGACGACCAGGCCATTGCCGGCTGGCGAGTCGCAGCCCGAGCGAGAGTGATCGTTCACATCGGTACTGCGGATCGCAACTGGGTCTCCCACAGCACCGGGAATATGCCATCGCGTCATATTTTCTCGCTTTGAACAGGCATTATCTGGTCCCATACACCTCGTTCGACGACTTGGTTTCAAGGTCAGACAAATAGCACTCCAGTTCAATTCAATACCGATCGTTTGCATATGTTCGTTGCCAAGCTAGCATCGTAGGCACGAGCGCCCCGCAAGGAGCGTTCCTCAACACCCGCCGGACAAAGGAGCCCAAGTGAGCTACGCACTACCGGATACCGTGACCACCAAGGGGCCTTTCGCTCCGATGCGGTTCGAAGCGACTGTCGAAGAGTGCATCGTCACCCATGGAGAGATTCCGAAGGATCTTGCCGGTGGCATCTACCGCACCGGACCGTGTTGGAAACGCCCGTTCAGCCAGGGTGGCACGCCGCTGCTGGCGACGGACGGCATGGTCCAAGGACTTGTCTTCGAGAACGGTCGAGCAGACTTTCGGAACAGGTGGATCCGCACGCCGAAGTACCTGCTGGAGGAGAAGTACGGGCGGGGCATGTTCGAGTACTCCGACGGCGGCTTCGGTGACTACCGCGACTACGGCTACGGCACAGTCAAGCGGACGCCAGAGAACGCCCACACGCCGCAGGCCACCAACTTCATCAACATCTTTCCACATGCCGGACAGCTCATTGCTTCAGGTGAGCTCGGCGGGCCTCCGAGCGTGATCGACCCGATCACGCTCGAGACCAAGGGAATCGTGGATTGGGCGCCCGCACTGTCAAAGGGCATTCACGAGCAGGTCGCCTTCGGTGACGGCGCCTTTTGCGCGCACCCCAAGTGGGACAACGACAGCGGAATAATGTACGGATGGACCTACAGCGATACGCCGCCTTATGTCTCCATGAAGTATGTCCATCCCGACGGCACGGTGGAATCGCGGGATCTCGATGATGCCCCTTACAACACTGTGGCCCACGATATCTGGCTGACACCGGAGTGGGTGGTGATGCCGTTCCAGCCCTTCATCATCGACAGCAAGCGGACCGAGAAGGGCCTGCCGGTGTTCGGCTGGGAAGTGGACTTGCCAATAACCTTGGCGTTGATCCCGCGGCACAACCTGCAAGGCGAGATCCGTTGGATCAACACCGGTCTGCCGGCCCAGTACGTCATGCACACCATGACCGCCAACGTCCACGGCGACAAGCTCGTTCTCGACGCGCCGATCTTCCAAGAGCCACCGTTCCCGATGGAGAACAATTTCAAAGAGGGCGATCAGGCAGCGTTGTTCTTCTCCAATGCAGCGAGCTACCTAGGGCGTTGGACTGTCGACCTCACAACAGGACACACCACTGCCGAGCAGCTCTCCGATCTGCCTTCCGAGATCTGCAAAGTCGATCAGCGCTACTACGGCAAGGGTCATCGATACGGATTCCAAATCGGCGGCCAGCCGAAGCGGCGCGGTATGCGAATGGACAGCCTCATTCGCAACGACGTCGAGAAGTGCACCGAGGAGGTGTACCAGATCCGCGACGACAAGGCACTTGCTGCAGTGCTGGAAGGTTCGTTCGCGCCCCGGACCATAGACTCCCCCGAAGGCGACGGCTACTTCATCGTCCCCGTGGCTTGGTGGGGTGATCGCAAGGGCGAGTTCCAGATCTTCGACACCGACGACATCACCGCGGGACCCATCTGCCGAATCGAACTGCCGTTCCACATGGGCTGGACCCCCCATGGCCACTGGATGGACTTCCGCTGACAGCAGCCATACGTCAACAACCAGAGCTTCTCGCCGGAACCGCAACTGCAACAATCGGCGGGTGAGCGAAGCCACGCCCATGCCGGTCCGCATTCATGTTCAGGCCCTAGCATGCCGCCAGTGAGCTCCCTTCAGCGTCGTCTCGGCGTCTCCGACGCCGTGATCATCGGGCTCGGGTCAATGGTTGGAGCCGGCATATTCGTGGCACTGGCTCCCGCGACCGCCGCCGCGGGGTCGTGGCTGCCGATCGGTCTGGCCCTGGCCGGTGCAGTCGCCTACTGCAACGCGTCGTCCTCGGCCCGGCTCGCCGCCCGCTACCCGCAGTCCGGCGGCACCTACGTCTACGGCCGCGAGCGCCTCGGCGATTTCTGGGGCTACCTGGCCGGCTGGAGCTTCGTGGCCGGCAAGACCGCATCGTGCGCGGCGATGGCACTGACCGTCGGTTTCTACGTGTGGCCGGCCTACGCACACGCCGTGGCCGTGGCCGCGGTGGTGCTGCTCACCGCGGTGAACTACCGCGGCATCCAGAAATCAGCGCTGCTGACCCGCGTCATCGTCGGCGTGGTGCTGGCCGTGCTCGCCGCGGTGGTGACCCTCATCGCGACATCCGGCGAGATGGACTCTGGCCATCTGACGCTCACCGACGGCAGTGTGCTCGGCGTACTGCAGGCCGCCGGACTGTTGTTCTTCGCCTTTGCCGGCTACGCGCGAATCGCCACCCTCGGCGAAGAGGTGCGCGACCCAGCCCGCACGATCCCGCGGGCCATCCCCATCGCGCTGGGGATCACTCTGCTTGTCTACGCCGCGGTGGCCGTCAGCGTGCTGAGCGTCTTGGGTGCCGACCGATTGGCAACCGCCGCAGCGCCATTGGCCGAGGCGGTGCGCGCAGCGGGCGCGGCGGGCTTCGAACCGGTGGTGCGGGTGGGCGCCGCAGTCGCCGCATTGGGCTCACTGCTGTCGCTCATTCTCGGGGTGTCCCGGACGACGCTGGCTATGGCCCGCGACCGCCATCTGCCGGCCACCCTGGCGGCCGTGCACCCCCGTTTTGGGGTGCCGCATCACGCCGAGGTCACCGTCGGCATTGTCGTCGCCGCGCTGGCGGCGGTGGCTGATGTCCGTGGGGTGATCGGCTTTTCGTCGTTCGCAGTGCTGGTGTACTACGCGATCGCCAACGCATCGGCCTGGACGCTGGGACCGGGCCACCGGATCGTTCCGGTCCTCGGGCTGCTCGGATGCGTGGTGCTGGCGGTCGCGTTACCACTGCACACGGTGCTCTCCGGCGCGGCGGTGCTGGCGATCGGGGCGGCGGTCTACGCCGTGCGCCGGCCGCGGTAAGCCTCCACTGCGGTGGGCAACGTCATGAAGATGTGGTCCTCGCCGATCTTGTCGAGCAACCCCGCCGCCTGCAGCTGATCGCGCAGATCCTGTTTGACCCTGGCCATCGCGAAGACGATCCCGCGCCCGTTGAGGTCCTTGCGCAGCTGATCCAGCGCATCCAGTGCGGTCAGGTCGACGTCGACGTTGGCCTCGGCGTTGAGCACGAACCACCGCACCGGGTCGGGGTTGGCCTCGACGGCGGCCATCGCCCGGACGCGGAAGTCCTGGGCGTTGGCGAAGAACAGCGGGGCGTCGTAGCGGTAGACCAGCAGGCCCGACTCCAGCCGGGCGTCGGGGTAGTCCTCGATGTCGTGCATGCCGGCGATCCCTGGCACGAAGCCCTGCACGCTGTCGTGCGGGCGGGCCACCCGGCGCAGCAGGTCCAGGATCGACAGGCCGACTGCGGCCAGCACGCCGTAGAGCACCCCGAGAAGCAGCACGGTCAGCGTGGTGAGCAGGGCCAGAATCAGTTCACTGCGCCGGAATCGGGCCAGGCGGCGGTACTCGCCGACGTCGATGAGCCGCAGTGCGGCGAATACCACCAGTGCACCCAGCGCGGATGTCGGGAACATCGCCAGCACACCGTGGCCGCCGACCAGCACCACCACCACCGCGCCCAGTGCGACCAGCGAATACAGCTGGGTGCGCCCGCCCACCAGATCGGCCAGCGCGGTGCGACTGGCGCTGGAGCTGACCGGAAATCCTTGTGCTACACCGGCTCCCATGTTGCAGACCCCCAGGGCCCGCAGCTCCGCATTGGCGTCGACGTAGCCGCGCTGGCGCGCGGCGAATGTCCTGGCCGTCAGGATGGTGTCGGAGAACGCCACGATCGCGATGCCGCCCGCCGCGGCGGCCAATGTCCCCACGTCGCGCCACGGTATGCCGGCCAGACCAAGCGGCGGCAGACCGGCGGGGACGGATCCGACCACCCGAATACCCTTGTCGTCCAACGAGAAAATCGCGACGACGGCGGTGGCGAGCAGGATGGCGATGAACGGCCCCGGCGCGCGGGGCAGCCAGGTGGCCAGTGCGACCAGCACCGCCAGCACGCCGGCGGAGAACACCACCGTGGGTAGTTGCATATCGCCTATCGACGCCGCCAGGGAGCGCACCTGCTCGATGAACTCGTCGCCGCGCACCGGTGCTCCGGTGAGTTTGCCGAGCTGGCTGGCGATCATGATGACGGCGACCCCGCTCATGTAGCCGATCAGCACCGGGCGCGAGAGCAGGTCGGCCAGGAACCCCAACCGGATCAGCCCGCCGACGAAACAGAAGACGCCCACCAGCACCGCCAGCATCGCGGCCAGCGCTGCGTACCGTCCGGCGTCGCCGGCCGCGATCGGAGCCAACACCGTCACCGTCATCAGCGCCGTCGTCGACTCGGGGCCGGCCGACAGCTGACGCGAAGTGCCCAGCACCGCGTAGATCGCCAGCGGCAGCAACGCACCCCACAGCCCGACCACCGGGGACAGGCCCGCGATCGTGGCGTAGGCCATCACCTGGGGCACCAAGTACGCCGCCACGGTCAGCCCCGCCAACACGTCACCGCGCAGCCAGGACCGCCGGTATCCGCGGAACTGGGCCAGCCCGGGCGCGGCGGCGTGCCAGTTCATCCGTCTAGCATGCGCGACGCGACGTGATGCGGTTGAGTTTCCAACCGTGATTCCGCTGAGCTGGACGCCCGTCGAGACCCGCACCGACGAGAGCTTCGTCGTCGCCCCGCACGAGCGGCTGAGCTGGCCACGCACCTTGGGCATCGGCGCCCAGCACGTGGTGGCGATGTTCGGGGCCACCTTCCTGGTGCCGGTGCTCACCGGCTTTCCACCCGCCACCACGCTGCTGTTCTCCGGTATCGGCACACTGCTGTTCCTGGTGATCACCGGCAACCGGCTGCCGAGCTATCTGGGTTCGAGTTTCTCGGTGATCGCCCCGGTGACGGCGGCGGTGGCCTCGCACGGCGCCGGCAGCGCGCTGGGTGGGCTGATCGCTGTCGGGGTGCTGCTGATCGGCATCGGCCTGATAGTCCAGCTAGCCGGCACCCGATGGATCGACATCGCCCTGCCCCCGGTCGTCACCGGCGCCATCGTCGCGTTGATCGGCTTCAACCTGGCGCCCGCGGCCAAGACGAACTTCGAGAAGGGCCCGCTGGTCGGCATCGTGACGCTGGTGCTGCTGGTGGCCGCGCTGGCGTTCTTCCGCGGCATCATCGGCCGACTGGCGATCTTCCTGGCGGTGGCGATCGGCTATCTGCTCGCGCTGGCCCTGGGGGACGTCGACACCGCGGCGATCGCCGCGGCCGGCTGGATCGGCCCGCCGGAGTTCCAGGCGCCGACGTTCGCCTGGTCGGTACTGCCGATGTTCCTGCCCGCGGTGATCGCGCTGGTGGCCGAGAACATCGGCCACGTGAAGTCCGTCGGGCAGATGACCGGGGTCAATACCGACCCGCTGACCGGGCGCGCGCTGGCCGCCGACGGCATCGCGACGGTCCTGGCCGGCCTCGGCGGCGGTTCGGCCACCACCACCTATGCCGAAAACATCGGCGTCATGGCAGCCACCCGGGTCTACTCCACCGCCGCGTACTGGGTGGCGGGGGTGACGGCGATCCTGCTGGCCTTGTGCCCGAAGGTCGGAGCGACGATCTCGGCCGTTCCGCCAGGTGTGCTCGGCGGGGCCACCATCGTGCTCTACGGGCTCGTCGGCGTTCTTGGCGTGCGGATCTGGCTGACCAACCAGGTGGACTTCGGCCTACCCGTCAACCAGATGACGGCGGCGATCGCGCTGATCATCGGGATCGCCGACTTCACCTGGACCATCGGCAGCCTCACGTTCTCGGGCATCGCGCTGGGCTCCATCGCCGCGCTGGTGGTCTACCACGGGATGCGGGGCCTGGGGGTGCTGCGCGGCGGCCGGACCTCGTGACGGCGGGCATCGTCGAACCGCTCTACGAACGGTTCGCCCGCTACCGGCCGCCCCCCGGGTTGGTGGTTTGCGACCAGTGCGGCCCGGAATGGTCAACCGACGACATCCGGTCGACGCCACTGCGGTCACTGTCGCTGTTGCAGCTGGAAGCGATTCACGTGATGTCGCTGGATGACGACGGCTTTCGGCACTTCTTCCCGCGGCTGATCGAGGCGTTACTGAGCGAGAAGTCTCCGGTGTTCGCCTTCGACCTGAGCAGGCTGCGGGGCAGGGTGCCGTCATGGCCCGAACCGGAGGCACAGGCCGTCGCGGATCTGGTCGACGACCTGTGGCCACGGTTGCTGGGAAGGTACCCCGGCGAACTGGGCTACTTCTCCGACAGCCCCACCCTGATCGATTTCACCTATTGGTGCGACCAGCCGGTGCCCACAGCTTTGGCCCGCTGGCAGGCCACCGACACCGTAACGGCAGCCCACCACCTCGCCGATTTGGTCGAATGGGCGTTCACAGGAGGTGAGCCGATCGAGCCGGCGGTCAGGCAACCGGTGCTGGACTGGCTGCGCCGGCCCGTCGTCGGCGAACGCCTGCACGCCGCGAAACTGGCCACGGCTCACGAACTGTGGACGGTCTGCGCGGGCGGCGGACTCAGCTGTCGGTGAGGACGTGGCGGGTGCGGTCGTCGCGGACCGGAACTCCGTTGCGGCCGTCGATGTCCTGGGCATAGAGGCCGACCGAGTAGGCCACTCCCCCACCAAGGATGCCCAGCGCGGTCCGGTCGACGTGCTCGAGAGTGTCGGTGCTCTTGTGGTAGTTCGGGTCGAACGGAGCGCCGGCGGTGCCGCCCCACAGCTTCTGCTGCTCGTCGGTCTTGTTTTCCTCGGCCCCGGAGAACAGCCCACCGGATGGCACGCCGGCCAGGGTGAACGCGTCGTAGTCCGACCGGCCGTCGAACGACGTGTCCTGGGCGGTCTTGCCGGCCGCCTTGAGGTAGCCGACCAGTGTGCGCTCGATGCCCGGGGAACCCTCCGGGACGCGCGGCACGCGGTCATTGCGTCCCGGCGCGCTGGACTGATCTCCGTCGTAGGTGAAGTAGCCCGGATTGGGTGAGCCGATCATGTCGTAATTGAGGTACAGCGCAATGTCTTTGAGCTGGTCGACGTTCAGTGACTGGACGTACTTCTGCGATCCGACCGTGCCGAGTTCCTCGGCGCCCCAGAACGCGAACCGCACCGCGTTCTTCAGCTCTGCCGTCGGCCCGAGCTGCACGGCCGTCTCCAATACCGCGGCCACCCCCGAGCCGTTGTCGTTGATGCCCGGCCCCTCCGGGACGCTGTCCAGGTGGGCGCCGACGACGACCACATCGCTGGCCGACCCGGTCTTGGTCTGGGCGATGACATTGCGGGCATTGATGGTTTTGGTGCTGGCGTCCGTTGTGAGGGTGACCGGTCCGGAAGCGCTGCGCAGCCGGGCCCCGTCGGCCTTCTTCACGCCGACCACCGGAATCTTGACGTCGGAGTCCTCACCGAGGGTGGCGCCCATGTGCTCCTCGTCGACGTTGTCGGCCACGATCAGGGCCACCGCGCCGAGCTTGGCGGCGATGGACTGTTTGTCGACGAAGGGGCACGCGCCGCGGTCCACGAGGACCACCGCTCCGCGGACCGGCAGACCGTCGTAGTCGGCGGGGGCGCAACCCGGCGTGTCGTCGGCCGGCGCGGCCACTAGCGGACCGCCGACACCCTGCGGGGCCGTGGCGATGCTGAACTCCAGCGCGTGGGCGGGCACCTCGGCGCCGCCGACCCGCAACGACGTCGTACCGGCCTGGAAGATCCGGGTCTGGAACTCCGGGGTCTGCACGTCGAACCCCTTGCCGCGCAGCACGCCGACGACGTAGTCGACACTGGCCTCGAATCCTGGTGAGCCGACCGCTCGGGTGCCGTTGTTGGCGTTGGCGATGTCCTGCAGCTTCTGCAGGTGGGCGACCATCGCGTCGGTGGTGAGTCGTTGGCGCAGTTCGTCGGCGAACTGCGCGGCTGGCTTGCCGGCCGTCGCCGACTGCGGTGAGTCGGTCGAGCGGTCGCATCCGGTCAGGGCGACGACGGCGACGACGGCCAGCCAGGCCGCAACGGCCGGGGGTCTGTGCTTCACGGCGCCCAGGTTAGACGCTCGGCCGGATACGCAGGTTGGAGTGGCACGATGTCGGCGATGACCGAGACAGTCCCACGCCGCCGCCTGGTTACCTCGACCGAGGTGCTGGTGGCCGGGCTGGTGGTGTGTGCCCTGGCGGGCACCTGGATGCGCGACGGGGTCGCCGGCAACCCCCAGCTGGCCACCGCAGGCACCGTGTTCGCCGGGGTATTCCTGCAGGCCGTGCCGTTCCTGGGACTCGGCGTGGTGATCAGCGGCCTGATCGCCGCCTACGTCTCACCGGAGCGGCTGGCCCGGTGGCTGCCCACCAATGCCCCGGCCGCGGTGCTGGCCGCCGGGGTGGCCGGCGCGGCGCTACCTGGCTGTGAATGCGGATCGGTCCCAGTGGCCCGTCGGCTGTTCGGCGACGGGACGGTGGGTGCGGCGGCGCTGACGTTCATGCTGAGTGCGCCGGCGATCAACCCGGTGGTGCTGGTCGCCACCTCGGTGGCCTTCCCCGGCCAGCCGCAGATGGTGCTGGCCCGCTGCGTCGCCTCGCTGGGCACCGCGGTCGTGATGGGAGTGCTGTGGTCGCGCTGGGGCCGACCCGGCTGGGTCACCCGAACACCGCCGCGGGCAAGCAGCAGCGACCAGTCCCGGTGGACGGTGTTCACCGAGGCCGCCCGCCACGACTTCCTGCAGGCCGCCGCCTATCTGGTGATCGGGGCGGCGGCCGCCGCGACGTTGCGGGTTGTCGTACCGCCGTGGGTCTTCGAACACGTGGCCGGCAATCTGGTGATCGGCGTGGTGAGCATGGCGCTGCTGGCCTTCGTGCTGGCACTGTGCTCGGAGGCAGACGCGTTCGTGGCGGCCAGCCTGACCATGGTGCCGCTGATACCGCGGTTGGTGTTCCTGGTGGTCGGTCCTGTCGTCGACATCAAACTGGTCGCGATGCAGGCCGGCTTGTTCGGCCGCGGCTTCGCGCTGCGCTTCGCCCCGGTCACGCTGGTGGTGGCCACCGTGCTCGCAACTGCGGTCGGGCTGGTGCTGCTGTGAAGCGGGAGACCGAGAACACCCTGCTGCTGATCGTCGGGATCAGCCTGGTGATGGTGACGGTCACCGGGGCCTACACCCGCTATGTCAAACCCGGCATGCTGGTCTGGCTGGCGGCCTCGGCTGCGTTGGTGATTGCGCTGGCGCTGGTGGCGATCGTGCGTGATGTGCGAGCCGGCGGCGCCTATCACGAGCACGGCGGGCACACCCATCGCAACGGCATCGTCTGGCTGTTGGTCCTGCCGGTGGTGCTGCTGATCTTCGTGGTGCCGCCGGCGCTGAGCGCCAGGGCAGCTTCGCCGGTCACGGTGTCGGTGACCAATGCGCGCTCGTTTCCGCCGCTGCCGCCCGGGCCGGCACCGGTGGTGTCGCTGCCCGAGGTGCTGATGCGGGTCGCCGTCGGCAAGGTCGGTGCGCTGGACGGGAGGCAGATCACCGTCACCGGTTTCACCATGCGCGACGGCGATCACGTCGACCTGGCCAAGATCGTCATCATCTGCTGTGCAGCCGACGCACAGCTGGCCCGGCTGCACCTGTCCGGTCCGGCGGCACCGACGGCGGCGGCCTTCTCCGAGAACACCTGGATCCGGGTGCAGGGCACCGTGCCCGCCGGCCAGACGTTTACCGGGACTTCGTCGATACCGACACTGGAAGTGTCCAGCGTGGTGCGGATCGACCCGCCGGCCAACACCTACGGCTCCTGAAGCCTCGCCACGATCAGATCGGCCACCGCCTGCATACCGGCGGCGGTGGGGTGGAACGGTTTCGGCCGCCACGGCAACAGTGACCCGGCACCGGTCGTCCACGGTTGCGCCGACCAGGCGTGGTGATCTTCGCTGGCCCGCGCGGCGGGCACGACCTCGCAGCCGGTGGCCTGCGCGGCCTCGGCGGTCAGCGTGGCCAGCCGCTGGGCGACGTGACGGCCTAGGTCGGCGACGTCGGCGGTCAACGGCGGGGCCGGAGTACCCGCCGGCGGCAGCAGAGTCAGGTAGTCCACGAACATGATTCGGGCCCGTGGTGACCGGCGGCGCAGCGCCTGGCCCACGTCCCGAAGCGACGCACCGACCCGGTCCAGCGCCGCGTCACGGGCGGTGGGGTTCAGCAGTTCGCGCAGTGCGCCGCCGAGTACCGGCAGCTTGCCCAGCACCGCCGGCACCGTGGCAGCGAAGAGCAGCGGCACATAGCCGGCGTCGTTGCCGCCGATCGTGATGGTGACCAGGTCCTCCGAGCCGTCCAGGGCGTCGACCTGCGGCGGCGCGCCGTGCTGGCGGTCTTGCAGGACGTGGGCGGTGGTGGCCCCGGAGTAGGTGACGTCAACCAGGTCGTACCCCAATCGCTGGGCCACTAGGTGCGGGTAGTTGCGAGCCGACCGCCCGGCGGCCAGCGGCGAGCCCGGCGCGCGGGGCTTGATCCCTGGCCCGGCCGCCATCGAACTGCCCAGGGCCACATAGCGGCTCTTCACTCGTTCATCGCCGGTGCCACATAGCGGCTCATGCCAGGCTCGGGCTCGACGCCTGGGCCCAGAACCGCTTCGGTATCCGCCCGGCGTGGCGGGCGAGGAGGCCGGCGGTGACGGCGGCGGCCATCGCGGCGGCCATCACGGGCGGGTCGGCGGCACGTGTCACGGCGCTGGCCAACAGCACTGCATCACAACCTAATTCCATGGCAAGCGCGGCGTCACTGGCGGTACCGATGCCGGCGTCCAGGATCACCGGGACCCCGGCCGCAGCGACGATCATTTCGATGTTGTGCGGGTTGGAGATCCCCAGACCGGTGCCGATCGGCGAGCCCAGCGGCATGACCGCGGCGCAGCCGGTGTCCTCGAGCCGACGGGCAAGTACCGGGTCGTCGTTGGTGTAGGGCAGCACCACGAACCCGTCGTCAACCAATTGTTCTGCGGCGCGTACCAATTCGATCGCGTCCGGCAGCAGGGTGCGTTCATCGGCGATGACTTCGAGCTTGACCCAGTTGGTCTCGAGCGCCTCACGGGCCAGCTGCGCGGTCAGCACCGCCTCAGCTGCGCCGCGACAGCCTGCAGTGTTGGGCAGCGCGGTGATCGCCAGCCGGCTCAGCAGGTCCAGCACCCCGGTGCGGCCGTCCGAGTCCACCCGGCGCATCGCCACGGTGGTCAGCTCCGAACCCGAGGCCACCAAAGCCTCTTCCAGCACAGTCAGATTCGGGGCACCGCCGGTGCCGAGGATCAACCGGGAGCCGAACGTGCGGCCGGCGATCGTCAGTGGTTCAACCACCTTGCACCGCCGTCACGACCTCCACCCGAGCACCTTCGGTCAGCGTCGAATGCCATTGTGAGCGCGGCAGAACCGTCCAGTCGATAGCGACCGCGATACCGCGGCCGGGAATCCCGAGGGTCGCCAGCAGCGCCTCGACCGTGGTGCCGTCGTCGATGTCGACCTGCTCGTCGTTGACCATGATCTTCACGCCTGTGCTCCTATCAGTTCGGCGGCAATGCGCTCAGCGGTCCACGGGGCCAACAGGAATCCCGACCGGCCGTGCCCGGTGGCCACCAGCGTGCGATCGTCGAGTCGCTTGACGATCGGAATATTGTCCGGGCTCATCGGCCGCAGCCCCGCTGCGCATTCGGCCAGTTCGTATTCGCCGAGCGCGGGCATCACCGCGCAGGCGTCATCGAGCAGCTCACGCACACCGGTGACCGACGGCGCGGTGTCGCGGCCGTGTTCGTACTGGGTGGCGCCGACAACCACGCCGTCGGCGCGGGGCACCAGGTAGACGGGCCGGCCGTGCACCCGGGCCCGCACCACCCGCTGCGGCACCGGCATGCATCCGCGCCGCCAGCGCAGCCGCAGCACCTCACCCTTCACCGGGCGGACCGGCAGGCCGGGCCACAGGGACGGCGCGTCGATACCGTTGGCGATCACCACGGTGTCGACGCCGGCACGGGCGTCATCGAGCGCCTGCACCGGTCCGGCCCAACTGACCCCGAGCTGCTCGCAGTGCGCCTCCAGCGCGGCCACCAGCTTGCGGTTGTCCACCGCGAGCTCGTCGGAGGCGACGAAACCATGTCGAATACCCTGGGCCAGAAGGGGTTCGATATCGCGGGCGGCGGTTGTCACGGTGACCGGATGCCCCTGGGCCGAGAGCCAGTCCGCGACGGTACGCAGGTCGGCGGCATCGGCCCGGTCGACGGCGATCACCAGCGACTCGCGGGCCGTGACCACGTCGTCGGGCAGGCCGTCGAGGAACCCGCCGTGCCACAGGCGCAGTGACTCCAGGCCGATCGTCAGCAGCTGCTCCTCGCCGGGCCAGGCTTCGCTGTGCGGGGCCAGCATGCCGCCGGCCACCCAGGACGCACCCAGCAGAGCCGGATTTCTCCCCGGGTCGCTTCGCTCCTGCCCGCCGCGACCCATCCCCCGGTCGCTTCGCTCCTGCCCGCCGCGACCTATCCCCCGGTCGCTTCGCTCCTGCCCGCCGCGACCTATCCCCCGGTCGCTTCGCTCCTGCCCGCCGGGTGTGCGGTGCACCCGGACAGCGAGCCCGTCCAGCGCAGCCCGGCGCGCGACCGCAAGCCCGATGACGCCGCCTCCGATGACAGCCAGCGATTCGTTCGACATATCCCTTTCGCTTCCTTCGCCGGCATGACCCGGATCAGGTGGTGACGGTCTGGAGGGTCGGTCGCCTCCACTCTCAGCCCCGCTCCCGGGACTCCCGTGCCGGCCTTCCACGCTAGCCGCTACCGTCACGGTGTGCACGAACCTCGAACCACACTCGCGGCGGCACGGCTGTACCTGTGCACCGACGCCCGCCGCGAGCGTGGTGATCTGGCCGAGTTCGCCGACGCAGCGTTGTCCGGCGGTGTCGACATCATCCAACTGCGTGACAAGGGTTCACCCGGGGAGCACCAGTTCGGACCGCTGGAGGCGCGCGGGGAACTGGCCGCGCTGGAGATCCTGGCCGACGCCGCCCGCCGGCACGGCGCCCTGCTGGCGGTCAACGACCGCGCCGACATCGCCTATGCCGCGGGTGCCGACGTGCTGCACCTGGGTCAGGACGACCTGCCGTTGGACGTGGCCCGTCGGATCGTCGGACCGGACACCCTGATCGGGCGTTCCACCCACGAGACGGGTGAGGCGGCGCGGGCGCTGATGGAGGACGTCGACTATTTCTGCGTCGGCCCATGCTGGCCGACGCCGACGAAACCGGGTCGTCCCGCACCCGGTCTGGACCTGGTGCGTGCGGTGGCGAGCATGCACTCCGACAAACCGTGGTTCGCGATCGGCGGGATCGACGAACAGCGGCTTCCCGAGGTGATCGACGCCGGCGCCCGCCGGGTCGTGGTGGTGCGTGCCATCACTGCCGCTGCGGATCCGCAGGCGGCTGCCCGACGGCTCAGGTCGGTGCTGACAGCTGCTAGTTGACCCCTGCGCTCGCCGGCGTGCACCAGGCGAAGACCCCGGACTGGATCTCGACGGTGTGGGGCACCGCGAGCAGGCATTCGTCGTGCTCGTGCGGGCTCACCATCGCGGTGATGCGCAGCCGCTCCCAGCTGGCCGCGAACCCCGGGTGCAGCGGCAGCCCGATGACCTCGTTCTCAGGCACCCAGCGCAATTCCGAGCTCTCCCGGTTCGGCACGGTGATGAGCAACTCGGGGGCGTCGGCGACGACGGTCGTGTAGCTCCACTGCGTGCCGCCGGCCCCGACCACCTCGGCGGTGACGACCGTCGCACGAACCAGCACGTGCTCGGCGAACAATCCCGCTTCTTCATGCGCTTCGCGGACGGCGGCCTGCTCGGGTGTCTCGTGACTGTCGCGGGCCCCGCCGGGCAGACCCCAGGTGCCGCCCTGGTGACTCCACGGGGCGCGGTGCTGAAGCAATACCGCGGGTGTGCCGTCCGGGCGGGGAGCCCGCAGCAACAGCCCGGCGGCGCCGTGCCGGCCCCAGTAGTGCGCGCCGGCATCCGACACCACCCAGCCGTCGCCGTCGCCTCGCACGCGTTCAGGATAAGCACGCCACGCCGCAGCACGTACCGTCGATCCCACCCCATCCGTCACAGCACCTCTTAGGATTGTCTCAGGAAGTGCGAAAGGAAATCCGGGCAACAGGGAATGAGGTCCGCGCGAGGTGACCGTTGAGCTGGCGCACCCGTCGACCGAGCCGTTGGCGCAACGGTCGCCGATCCTGCCCGCTCACCCCCGCTGGTGGTTCCTGCGCACCACACCGGGACGGATTCTGACCATCGGGATCATCCTCGGCACCTTGGGACTCCTCAGTGCGTTCGCCACGTCGACGACGATCACCGACCGCCAGACCCAACTGACCGCGGTGCTCAACCACACCGAGCCACTGGCCTTCGCCGCCGGACAGCTCTACACCACGCTGTCGGTGGCCGATGCCGCCGCGGCGACAGCGTTCATCGCCGGCTCGGAGCCGCGCGCGGTGCGGCAACGCTACGAACAGGCCATCACCGATGCCGCCGTTGCGGTCACCCGGGCCGCCAGCGGGCTCACCGACGAGCCACTAGTGCAGCTGCTCGGTCGGATCAATGCGCAGCTGGCCGTCTACACCGGACTGATCGAGACCGCCCGGACCAACAACCGGATGGGCAATCCGGTCGGCTCGTCGTATCTGTCGGAAGCCTCGGCGCTGATGCAGCAGCAGATCCTGCCCGACGCGCAGCGGCTCTACGAGCAGACCTCCGCGCGGGTGGACGCCGAGACCACCGCCTCCACCCAGATCCCGGCCCCGGTGATCGCCGTGGTCGCGACGACGTTGTTGTTCGGGGCGTTCGCCCACCGGTGGCTGGCCAGGAGCACCAAGCGGCGGGTCAACGTCGGCCTGATCGCCGGCGGGCTGGCGATCGTGGTCATGATCATCTGGGTGGGTTCGGCGCTGGCCATCTCCACCGCAGGTAGCCGCGCCGCCAAGGACACCGCGGCCGAGTCGCTGAAAACGGTGACTAACCTGGCGATCACCGCCCAGCAGGCCCGCGCCGACGAGACGCTGTCCCTGATCCGGCGCGGTGACGAAGACGTCCGCAAGCGGTCCTACTACCAGCGCGTTGAAACCATGCACACCCAACTCACCGAATACCTGGCCCGCAAGGACGCGATCGCCAAGAGCGATCTCGCCGACGCCGACGCGCTGCTGATGAAGTGGCGCCAGGCCGACGAGCGGATCAATTCCTATATCTCGGTGGGCAACTATCAAGCGGCCACTCAGGTGGCGCTGGGTACCGGGGAGGACGATTCGACGCCGGCGTTCGACAAGCTCGACGCCGCGTTGTCCAGCGGTATCCGGGAAAGCCGCAACCAGCTGCGCAACGACATCCTGTCCGCCCGACGGGTGTTGTCGGGCACCACGGTCGGCGGGGTGGTGCTCTCCGTGGGGGCGGCACTCGCGGTGGCGCTGGGCTTGTGGCCGAGGCTGAGTGAGTACAGGTGAGAGGCATCCGGCGGGTCCTGTGCATTGCGGTCGCCGCGGCGACCGTGCTCAGCGGGTGCGGCAAAACCGAGTACATCCAGAGCCCGCCGGTGCCGACGCTGGCTCCGCCCACCCCGGCCGGGATGGAGGAGCTCTCCCCCGAACCGCCGCAACCGCCCGATCCGACCGAGAACGACTGCGACCGCACCGCGAGCCTGCGGCCCTTCCCCACCAAGGCCGAGGCCGACGCTGCCGTCGCCGGAATCCGCGCCAGGGGCCGGCTGATCGTCGGGCTCGACATCGGCAGCAACCTGTTCTCCTTCCGCGACCCGATCACCGGGGAGATCACCGGGTTCGACGTCGACATCGCCGGCGAGGTCGCGCGCGATATCTTCGGCACCCCGTCGGCGGTCGAATACCGGATCCTGTCCTCGGCCGACCGGATCACCGCCCTGCAGAACAACACGGTCGACATCGTCGTCAAAACCATGACGATCACCTGCGAGCGCCGCAAGCAAGTGAACTTCTCCACGGCGTATTTCACCGCCTACCAACGCATCCTGGCCCCCCGGGAGTCAGCCATCTCGCAGGCGTCGGATCTCTCCGGGCGGCGGGTGTGCGTGGCCCGGGGCACCACCTCGCTCGATCGGGTCCGCGAGATCGCCCCGCCGCCGATCATCGTGACGGTGGTGAGCTGGGCCGATTGTCTGGTCGCTCTCCAACAGCGCGAGGTCGACGCGGTGAGCACCGACGACTCGATCCTGGCAGGCCTGGTCGCCCAGGATCCGTACCTGCACATCATCGGGCCCAACATGGCCCGGCAGCCCTACGGCATCGGCGTCAACCTGACCAACACGCCGCTGGTGCGGTTCGTGAACGGCACGCTGGAGCGCATCCGTCGCGACGGCACGTGGAACACGTTGTACCGCAAGTGGTTGACGGTGCTGGGCCCGGCGCCCGCTCCCCCGACGCCGAGGTATCTGGACTGATGAATGGACCGGATCAGCCAGACGTCGACGTCGGAACCCAGCCGGCGAGTCTCGAAGACCTCGGCATGGACTCGGTCTCGACCGTGCGACCGATGGCCACCCAGGCGATCTTCCGGCCACAGTTCGACGACGATGACGTTGCCGGCAGCGCGGGCACCGAGCCCGAGTCCATGCACCACCCCACGGCGGCCCGCACCGTGGCCGCGACCCGCCAGCTCGGCGGCGGGCTGGTGGAGATTCCGCGAGTGCCCGAGGTCGATCCGCTCGCGGCCTTGATGGTCAATCCCGTTGTCGCCGAGTCGAAGCGGTTCTGCTGGAATTGCGGCCGGCCGGTCGGGCGCTCGACCGATGAACACGAGGCGACCTCCGAAGGATGGTGCCCGCACTGCGGCAGCGCGTATTCATTCCTCCCGCAGCTGGTTCCGGGTGACATGGTCGCCGACCAGTACGAGATCAAGGGCTGTGTGGCCCACGGCGGGCTGGGCTGGGTGTACCTGGCCGTCGACCACAACGTCAACGAGCGGCCGGTGGTGCTCAAGGGCCTGGTGCACTCCGGTGACGCCGAAGCGCAGGCGATCGCGATGGCCGAGCGGCAGTTCCTCGCCGAGGTGGCGCACCCGTCGATCGTGAAGATATTCAACTTCGTCGAGCACCCCGACAAGCACGGCGAGCCGGTCGGCTACATCGTGATGGAGTACGTCGGCGGCACGTCGCTCAAACCGGCAGCCGGCAACAAACTGCCGGTGGCCGAGGCCATCGCCTACATGCTGGAGATCCTCCCGGCGCTGGGCTATCTGCATTCGATCGGCTTGTGCTACAACGACCTCAAGCCGGAGAACATCATGGTGACCGAGGAGCAGCCGCGGCCGGGACTCAAGCTCATCGACTTGGGCGCAGTGTCACGGATCAACTCATTCGGCTATCTGTACGGCACCCCGGGCTACCAGGCGCCGGAGATCGTGCGCACCGGCCCCACCGTCGCAAGCGACATCTACACGGTGGGACGCACCCTGGCCGCGCTGACGCTGAAACTGCGCACCCGCAAGGGCCGCTATGTCGACGGCCTGCCCGAGGGCGATCCGGTTCTGGCCAAGTACGATTCGTTCGCCCGGCTGTTGCGCCGCGCCATCGATCCGGACCCTCGGCGCCGTTTCGCCAGTTCCGACGAGATGGCATCGCAGCTGATGGGCGTCCTTCGCGAAGTGGTCGCCGAAGACACCGGCGCTCCCCGCCCCGGCCTGTCCACCGTGTTCACCCGCACCCGTTCGACGTTCGGCGTCGAGCTGCTGGTGGCACACACCGACGTATACCTCGACGGGCTGGTGCACGCGGAGAAGCTGACCGCGACCGAGATCGTGACTGCGCTGCCGGTTCCGCTGGTCGACCCGACCGATGTGGCGGCGACAGTGCTGTCGGCGACGGTGCTCTCCCAGCCGGTCCAGACGCTGGACTCGCTACGGGCGGCCCGGCACGGTGGGCTGGACTCCGAGGGTGTCGACCTGACCGAGTCGGTGGAGTTGCCCCTGATGGAGATGCGGGCACTGCTCGACCTCGGCGATGTCGCCAAGGCCAACCGCAAGCTCGAGGATCTGGCCGAGCGCGTGGGCTGGCGGTGGCGGCTGATCTGGTTCAAGGCCGTCTCCGAGCTGTTGACCGGCGACTACGACTTGGCGACAAAGCACTTCACGGAGGTCCTGGACACCTTCCCCGGCGAGATCGCTCCCAAGCTGGCCCTGGCGGCGACAGCCGAACTGGCGGGAACCTCCGACGAGCTGCCGTTCTACCGAACGGTGTGGCACACCGACAACAACTCGATCTCTGCCGGTTTCGGGTTGGCCCGTGCACAGTCGGTGGAGGGCGACCGCGAGTCGGCAGTGCAGACGCTTGACGAAGTCCCCTCCTCCTCAAGGCATTTCACCACCGCCCGGTTGACCAGCGCGGTGACGTTGCTGTCCGGCCGGACAACGCACGAGCTCACCGAGGAGCAGATCCGTGACGCCGCCCGCCGGGTGGAGGCACTGCCCGATTCCGAGCCGCGGGTGTTGCAGATCCGGGCCCTGGTGTTGGGCACCGCGATGGACTGGATCGGCGACCACGAGGCCAGTACCAACCACATCCTCGGGTTCCCGTTCACCGAGCATGGCCTGCGCCTGGGCGTGGAGGCCTCACTGCGCAGCCTGGCCAGGGTCGCGACCAGCCAGGCGCACCGCTACGCGCTGGTCGACATGGCCAACAACGTCCGTCCCACCAGCACGTTCTAGATCCCTGCTCGGCGGCCCATTGGCGACTGTGCGTCCATGGCGTCGACTGTGCGTCCACGGCGCTCTCACGCGATGTTCGTCGCCCTGGACGCACAGTCGGATCCGTCAGCGCACAGTCGATTCGCGCGCCGCGATGGCACGTCGCACTCGACGCAGGACGTCGCCGGGATGGTCCTCGGCCACCACCCGGATCAGCAGCCAACCGAGCTCCTCGATCAGCTCCTGGCGGCGGATGTCGCGGACGTACTGCCGGCGATCGGATCGGTGGTGGTCGCCGTCGTACTCGACGCCGATCATCAGCTCTGGCCAGCCCATGTCCAGATAGGCCACGATCACACCGTCGGCGAATACCGGCACCTGGGTGTGCGGTCGGGGTAGCCCACCGCGTATCAGCGTCAGCCGGAGGTAGGTCTCGCGCGGTGATTGCGCGCCGCGGTCGACGAGGTGCAGTGCGGACTCCAACCGGCGTAGCCCGCGCGCACCTCGATGGTTGCCCGCGACCGCCAAGACGTCCTCGACGCGGAACGACGTGGCCCTGGCCAGGGCATCGAGCCGAGCGACCGCTGCCGTCGGCGTACCGAACCGGCCCAGGTCGAAGGCCGTCCGCTCCGGGGTAGTGACGCGAAACCCGCTGAGCGACTGCACCTCGCCGGTGTGCAGCAGTGCACGTCGGGTCACCACACCGCGCGGCGCGCGCGGGTTCGCATGGATCAGCTCGACGGGAACATCGTCGGCGATCCATTTCGATCCATGCAGCGCCGCCGCGGCGAGTCCGGCGATGGTGGCCTCGCCGCGCGACCACAGCCACGCCGCCGCGATCCGGTCACGAAGCGAGGGTTCACCGTCGCGCGAAAGGTAGACATCGGGAAGGACCGGCCGGAACCGGGTGCGCAACTGGTGGCGGTTCAGTGCTCCGCTGGCCAGCGCCTCGCTGCCGATGAAGGGCTGACTGCCGTTCCACACGCCAGCAGACTGCCATGCCGGGCCGCCGCCGCGCCGCGGCTGTACACAGGAGACCGGGCACAGGAGACGGGCCACAGGATCGACCGTGCGCCCAGGGCGCCGACCGTGCGCCCAGGGCGCCAGATCGCGAAATGGACCGCCCTGGATGCACACTCGAAGCCCGCACCGCACAGTCGATCAGCTCGACGGCGGTCACCGCATCCCGAAGCGCTCGCGTAGAACGGGGTCGCTCTCCCACCACAACGTCGGCGCTGCCGCGGTCCCCGCGGTCTCGTCGTCAAGGGCTGCATCCACTTCGGCGGCCCGACGACGCTCGTCGGATCCGAACTGACGCATGAGCAGCAGGACGAACGGGATGCCCAACACATCGCCGACGATCCACAGGATCCCCGCACCGATGGACTGGTCCACCCGAGGGCTGGGCCCCCAATCGCGGTGCAGTCCCGCGTAGTACTCAGTGGCGATGAGCGGGCCCAACCACAGCACCACGCCAAGCACGCCGTCGGCCAATGACTCCACCACGCTGATCCCAATCGACACCAGCGGCGAGAAACGCCGGGGAACTGGGTCTGACTGCAGGCGGGTGTAGAAGTACCCGAAGCCGATGACGACGAGCAACAGCCGGGTCACCGCGGCCAGCGGTCCGGTCATCGAGGCGACGTACCACGGAGTCAGGTAGAGCAGCCACGGTGTGGCCAGCATCGCGATGGACGTGGCCAGCGGTGAGCACACCGCGCGAATCAGCGTGCTCTGCATCGCCGGCTCGACGAGACGACGAACCCGATCCGACGCCGCGCACAGGGTTGCCAACGGGCGCCCGAGCGCCAGCAGGCACGGGACGACCATCAGCAACAAGAGCACCTGCAGCGATCGAACCCAGAACAGCACTGGCGCATACGCACCCACGGGGCTGAACGTGGCCACCGCCCATAACGCAAGGCCGAGCACGAAGCACCACGCCCGGGCACGGCTGACCACGCCGGCCTTGCGGACCCGTCGGTAGCAGCGCAAGTAGACGATGCTCGTGGCGGCGATGGCCACCAACGCGCTGGTGTCCAGAGTCCACAACCCGCCGGTCACGGGCGCTGATGCTACGCGGATTGGCTGGGAACTCGCCGTGATGCGCGTGGGTGTTACCACCCCCGACTGTGCGGTTACGGCGCCGACTGTGCCCCCATGGCGAACGTTCGCCCGGTATCCCGCCCTGGACGCACAGTCGAAGCCGCCGATGCACAGTCGGGCATCTCGATGCCCGCCGCGTTAGATCACGGTGAGGCAGGCCCGCGCGATCGCCAACTCCTCGTTCGTCGGGATCACCAGCACCGTCGTCGGCGACTTGTCGGCGGAGATCCGCCGTGCCCCCTTCGCCGGACTCTCGTTGAGGTGTTCGTCGAGCTCGATGCCCAGCGGTGCCAGCCCGGTCAGCGCATCGCGGCGCACCTGCGCGTCGTTCTCGCCCACCCCTGCGGTGAACGTCACCACGTCGGTGTGTCCGAGCACCGCCAGGTAGGCGCCGATGTACTTGCGCAGCCGATGGATGTAGACGTCGTAGGCCAATTGGGCCGCCTCGTCACCGGATTCGATCCGCTGGTGCACCACACGGAAATCGATCTCACCGCTGAGGCCGTACATGCCGGAGTGCCGGTTGAGCATGGCCTCGATGTCCTCGACAGCCATCCCGGCGGTACGCCACAGGTAGACGAGCACACCCGGGTCGATATCGCCGGAACGGGTGCCCATCACCAGCCCCTCCATCGGCGTCAACCCCATCGAGGTGTCGACCGGGCGTCCCCCGGCGATGGCCGAGGCAGACGCCCCGTTACCGAGATGCAGCACAATCTGATTCAGCGACTCGATCGGCGCGTCGAGAAACTCTGCCGCCTGGTGGCTGACGTAGCGATGCGACGTGCCGTGGAAGCCGTAGCGGCGGATCTGCCACTGCCTGGCCAGGTCATCGTCGATCGCGTACGTCGCAGCCGCGGCGGGCAGGTCGTGGAAGAACGCGGTATCGAACACCGCGACGTGGGGAACATCCGGCAGAATCTTGTGCGCAACCTCGATACCCAACACCGCCGGTGGATTGTGCAGCGGGGCAAGCGGCGCAAGCTCATCGAGCTTGGCGATCAGTCCGTCGTCAACGAGGGTCGGCCGGTACAGATTCGGCCCGCCGTGCACCACCCGGTGTCCGACCGCGGCCAGGCCCAGTGTCTCCAGGTGTCCACCGACCTCGGCGAATAGGTCGAAGGTCAGGCGCAGGGCTGCCGCGTGATCGGCGACAGCCTCTTCGCGGCGGACCTTGAGCCCGCCGAACTCGAGCAGTGCCGACGAGTGATTGTCGCCGATCCGCTCGACGATCCCGCTGGCCACCGACACTCCCGAATCTGGCTGAACCAGACTGTATTTCACCGATGAAGAGCCGGAGTTGAGAACTAGGACGGTTCGCTGCACGACTACTCCCCCTGCGCCTGGATGGCGGTGATCGCGACGGTGTTGACGATGTCCTCGACCAGCGCGCCGCGGGACAGATCGTTAACGGGCTTGTTGAGTCCCTGCAACACCGGGCCGATGGCGACGGCGCCCGCGCTGCGCTGAACGGCCTTGTAGGTGTTGTTACCGGTGTTCAGGTCCGGGAAGATCAGCACCGTCGCCCGGCCTGCGACCTGCGAGCCGGGCATCTTGGCCGCCGCCACGGTCGGATCGACGGCGGCGTCATACTGGATCGGCCCTTCCACCAACAGTTCGGGCTCCCGGGTGCGCACCAGTTCCGTTGCGGCCCTGACCTTCTCCACGCCGCTGCCACTGCCCGAGGTCCCGGTGGAGTAGGACAGCATCGCGACCCGCGGCTCGATCCCGAACTGAGCCGCGGTGCGCGCCGAGCTGATCGCGATGTCGGCAAGCTGTTCGGCGGTGGGATCCGGCACGATCGCACAATCGCCGTAGGCCAGCACCCGATCGGAGAGGCACATCAGGAAGATGCTGGACACCGTGGATACATCGGGCTGGGTCTTGATGATCTCGAAGGCGGGTCGCACGGTGTGCGCCGTGGTGTGGGCGGCACCGGAAACCATGCCGTCGACGATGCCGTTGTGCACCAGCATGGTTCCGAAGTAGGAAACGTCGTGCATGATCTCGCGCGCCTGCTCGAGTGTGACGCCCTTGCTCTTACGAAGCTCGGCGTACTGCGCAGCGAACTGGTCGCACAGGTCACTTGTGCGCGGGTCGAGCACCGTGGCGGCGGATAGATCGACACCCAATTCCGCCGCGCGGGAACGTACGTGCGCCTCCTCACCGAGGATGGTCAGGTCCGCCACACCGCGGCGCAGCAGCCGCCCAGCGGCCCGCAGAATGCGGTCGTCGTCGCCCTCGGGCAGCACGATCCGCTTGCGGTCGGACCGGGCACGCTCCATCAGCTGGTAGGTGAACATCTGCGGCGTCGTCACCGTCGGGATGGGTAGCGCGATCCGGCCCTGCATGTCGGCGATGTCGACATACCGCTCCATCAGCGCTATCGCGGTGTCGATCTTGCGCTGCGAGGTCGCGGTGACCCGCCCGCGGGTGCCGGCGACCGCGCTCGCCGTCTCGAACGTGCCCAGGTCGGTGGCGATGATCGGTAGCCGCAGCCCCAGCCCGTTCACCAGCTCGGCAATCGAGCGGTGCAGGGGCAGTCCGCCGTTGAGGATGATGGCCGACAACGACGGGAAACCCTCGGCGGCGTGGGCGCTGGCGACCGCCAGGACCACGTCCGAACGATCGCCTGGGGTGACTACGGTGACGCCCTCGGTGAGGCGCTCGAGGCAGTGTTCGGCGGTCATGCCCGCGACGAGCACACCCATCACCTCGCGGCCCAGCAGCGACTCGTCACCGTGGATCAGCACGCCGTCGACCGCCCGGCTCAGGTCTGCGACGGTCGGCGCGACCAGCAGCGGCTCCTCGGGAAGGACGTAGACGTGCGGCCCGAGATCCTTGCAGGCCCGCACCACAGCCTCCATCTGGGCCGGATCACACCGGTTGGCCACCACGGCCGCGGTGTGGGCATGCTGGGCAGCCAACTCGGCCAGGCACAGTTCGATGACCTGCGCGACCTCCGGAGGAGTGCGGTCGCGGGCGCGGACCGAGAGCAGCACCGGCGCGCCGAGGTTGGCCGCGATGCGGGCATTCACGCTCAGTTCGGTGGGCGTGGCCACGTCGGTGTAGTCCGACCCGACGATAACCACCGCGTCACAGCGCGCGGCAATGGCGTGATAGCGGTCGACGATATCGGCGATGGCGCCCTCGGGGTCGGCGTGCAGCCGTTGGTAGCTAACCCCGACACATTCGTCGTAGGTCAGCCCCGCATTGCTGTGCGCCAACAGGAGCTCAAGAATGTAGTCGCGATTCTCCCGGCGGGTGATGGGGCGGAAGACCCCCGCTTTGGGCACCATCGCGGTCAGCCGGTGCAGGATGCCAAGGGCGATGGTGGACTTGCCGGTGTCGCCTTCGGGCGAGGCGATGTAGATGGACGTGGCAATGGTCACGTAGCCATCTTTCCCCGATCGGCCGCCTGGAGTAAATCCGACCACTCATGTTAGCTTGGGCTAGCGATGGCAAACTATGAACTGCATGCGTTTCTGACGATACCCAAGCTCAGTCAAGGCAAACCTACCCTTCCATGACGATCGACGCAGATCTAGCAAATGCCCCCTCCTCCGCAGAAGATTCGACCACGTACCGAATCACCCGCCGGGGGTTGTGGGCGCGGATCGTTTTTGTCCTTTGCCTCGTCACGACCGCGTACGTCGTACCGATCACTCGCAACGTCCAGGACGCGGTCAGCGGTTCATTCAGCGCATATACGGTGATATTGCCCGTGCTGGCCGCCTTGATCGCGGCGGGATACACCCGCCCGCCGCGCGGTGTATCCGACGCTGAGACCGACTGGATCGTGGCAGCGGTACTCGGTGGGGGCGGCTACCTGATCCTCACGCTCCTCATCGAACGTATGCCCACGATGACCGGTTTGTGGCGGGTCGACAACCTCTTTCCATCACTCTGGGCGGGCGCAGCGTCGATCGTCGTCTTTTCCGCACGCCACGTCCTGCGAATGTGGCC
Organism: Mycolicibacterium sp. CH28; assembly: GCF_004745805.1. Classification (GTDB taxonomy): domain Bacteria; phylum Actinomycetota; class Actinomycetes; order Mycobacteriales; family Mycobacteriaceae; genus Mycobacterium. Next base: position 243,959 of record NZ_SRLQ01000003.1, read on the forward strand.
ACTCTGGGTGTTCCTTTTCCTCACCGCCCCCGTCGCCGTGTACATGGCGGTCACGGCTGCACTCGGCGGTACCGAGAACGACGCGGTGCTCGTTGCCGCCCTGCTCGGCACCGTGGCCGTCTTCCTTTCGGCCCGTGTCGCGCCGTGGTCCTGGCGCTTGTCAGCAACCGGCGTTTGTCTCATGCTCGGGTGCGGCATCGACCAGATCAGCCGGCTACTGACCAACTCGCTGTTGTTGCGCATAGTCCTCGTCGCAGGGCTTGTTCCGCTCGCAACGGTTCTCGTTGTCCATCAGCTAGTTCACGTTGCCGGCCGCCAGCGGTTCAGCAAGCTGCAGACCCGGTTCCCGCGGCGGCGGCCCTGGTCGTACCCGACGCTGGCGCTGATCTCGTTCCTGTTGCTGTGGACGGCGCTTCACACACCCCCTCGACCGCAGATTCCACAAGCCCAGGCGGACTGGACCGCTCAACTGCAACTCCGCCCGACAGCGCACTATGAGTTCATCTCCCGATTCGTCGGCGTTGGCGCGACGTTGACCAGGTACCGATTCCCCGCCGACCGCGACGAACAAGGCGTGGCCATTGACGTCATGTTCGCGCCGAACCTCGCCCGTCTGACGGACTACTCCGCGGCGGTTTGGTATCCGTCTGCGGCACCGGTGAACTACCGGGCGATCGGCACGGGATTTCCTGTCGCCGCGGAGTCCCTTCGTAGCGGGACCGCAAACCTCGCCGATGGCGACCAAGCCGCTGATTGGTACCTGGTGACCTGGACGTGGAAAGTCCCCGGTGGGTATCAACGTGTCACTCTCATAATGGACCAGACCGTGCCGGCTCAAGAGCCACCAGCACCGCGACCGCTCACCCTCGGAAATTCGCTGATCGGACCGTCGATCTGGCTAGCCCGCCAGCAGCCAGATTCGGAGAGCTCGATCCCCGCGGACGCCGCACGTGTCATCGAAGCAGTCACCCGCCGCGTACTGATCGCTGGATCGCCGCGATGAGTGCACCGTCTACCGCGGTCCTACCTGCCCACCTGTCGGCAAAAACCGCATTAGGGCCCACGTCGATGGTTCGTATCGGCGTAATACTCTGTGCACTCGGCGTATTCGTAGCGATCTTTCCTCGCGACACACTGGGCGTGCTGACCGCCATTACCGCCGTCGTCTACCTGGCATTGACGATAGACCGAACGCATCTGGTCATCAGCGGGTTACGGAATCCAGCGTTCGTCAGAATCAGCGACGAGGAAGCCCGGGCACTCCCGGACGACGAGTTGCCTTGCTACACAGTTCTACTGCCCGTCTATGACGAACCGTCCATCGTGACCAATCTCATCAACGGCGTCGGACGGCTGGAGTACCCAAAAGACCGTCTCGAACTGCTGCTGCTTATCGAAGACGACGATCTGGCCACCCAGGCCGCCATCACCGATAGTTCCCTGGAGGGCGTTCGGGTGGTCATCGTTCCGCAAAGTCTGCCGAAGACGAAACCCAAAGCGTGCAATTACGGCATGTCGCTTCCCGACCTGCACGGCAAGTACGTCACGATCTACGACGCTGAGGACATCCCTGAACCGCTGCAACTTCGCCGTGCCGTAGTCGGCTTCCAACGGGCCCCCGAGAACATTGGTTGCCTACAGGGAAGACTCGGATACTTCAACGAACGACAGAACTTGCTTACCCGCTGGTTCTCGATGGAGTACGACCAGTGGTTCGGCGTAGTGTTGCCGGCCGTGGAACGCGCCAGCTGCGTTGTCCCACTCGGCGGCACAAGTAACCACATTCCCACTCAGGTATGGCAGGACATCGGCGGCTGGGACGAATACAACGTCACCGAAGACGCAGACCTTGGTGTGCGGCTGGCACGACACGGGTATCGCACTCAGATCCTGGATTCGGTAACACTCGAGGAAGCCAATTCGGATGTGGTGAACTGGATTCGGCAACGCTCACGGTGGTACAAGGGCTATCTACAGACGATGATCGTCCATCTTCGAGAACCGTTGAAGCTACGCCGTGAGATCGGCACGAAAGCGCTGCTGAGATTGATCAGCATGACCGGTGGCGTGCCTATCACCAACCTGCTCAATCTGTTCTTCGGATTGCTGTTGTTATCTTGGGTTTTCGGTCGACCACCGTTCGTAACGATGTTCTTTCCGCCTTTCGCCTACTACGCCAGTCTGGTTCTGTTTCTGGTCGGCACTCCCTTCTCGATGTACACCGGATTCCTGGTAGCTCAGGCGATTGGCAAGCCCTATCAATGGTGGCCGGCCCTACTTGCACCCGGCTATTGGGTCCTGCAGTCAGTTGCGTCCATAAAGGCCGTCTATCAGTTGATATTTCGCCCATTCTTCTGGGAGAAGACGGTCCATGGGCTCAACACTTCCCCAGTCAGCGATATCCCTTCTACAAGGACCTCATGAAGCTGCTTCGCACCCTTTCCGGCGTAGTGCTCCTGTGTGCGCTACTACTAGCGTTCAACACGGCGCTAGCCTCCGCACGACCGACCTCTGGCGCTGATGAGAGCAAACCCGCTCAGCTGGTGAGCTGGCGGCAATTGGGGCAGAGCGAGAAGCTCGTTATCATCGGCTCCAACCTGCCCAACGGCGTCGAGCTTCCCGTCCCTGCTGGCGTAAAGGCGCTGTCCTTGACGGGCACAGTGGGTTCGGTCGTCAACGTCGCCGGCGGTCGCGTCGATGTTCTGGATTCGCGCGGCGTCCAACTGGGTGCCATTCCACTGCCGCCCGGGACAACCTCAGCGCCCTTCGTCATCGACACCTCCGCGGCGACCGTCACCAACGGTACGGTCGGACTCACCTTCGTGTTGCGGGAAGACAACCCCCCGGGCACCAGTTGCTCCACGCCGCCGTCGGTCACATTGGGCGCGCTCGCGATGAGCTTCTCCGGCCCATCGCCCGACCCGGTGACCGTCTCCGATTTTCGGCCCGGTTACCTGTCACGGTTTGTGTTGTGGGTGGGGCCGAATGCACCGCGGGACGTCCAACAGGCTGCATTGACACTGACAGCTCAACTGAGCGCACTGTATCGACCCATACCAGTACGTATCGACGTCGACACCGCAGACAATCCGCAGCCCGTCCAACCCTCAGACACCCGGCTCATCGAGATTCGCCGCGGACCGCAGCCAGGTATGACAGTGCGAAACGGCGGCACTCCCGCCGCCGCGCTGGTGATCACCGGGCAGGACGCCTCGCTCGAGAACCAAATTGGGATCTTCGTTGATCGGCGAATCGACCTGGCGCAGTCTCCTTCTGCGGCGGTCACGTCGGTTGCCGACAACGTTCGCCCATCCGCCCGTACGCTCACCTTCGCCCAATTGGGGATGGCCGTGAAGACGACCGTCCTCGGAACATCGACGCTCTACAGCGGTTTCGACGCCACGACGTTCGGCGTCGGCCCGATCCAGGGTGCGCAGCTTCACCTCGTGGCCCGATACACGCCGGTGGTCGGCGGTGAAGGCTCGGTTGTCCTGCAGAGTGGTTCGACTGTGCTGGCCACCCGGACGTTGGATTCGAGCGGCATCCTCGACCTGCAAACCGACATTCCAGCCGAGCTCATCGCCTCCAAAACCGGTATGGCCCTTGAGATCCAATACCTGCCTCGACAAGAGTGCGCGCCGCTGAGCGATCGACTCACATTTGTACTTGATCCTGCATCGACCGTCACGGTGATACCCGGAGCTGCGAACCGTGGCGGGTTTCCGGGGATGCCGATGTCGCTGACGCCGGACTTCGCCGTTGCGCTGGGGGATCCGACCATGATTCGGTATGCAGCACAAGCGATCAACCTGATGGGACAGACCACCGACACCCCGCTACGACCCACAGTCCGGTCACTCGACGACGCCCTCAAAGGGGACCAGCCGCTGATGCTCGTCACAAACCAGCAACAGCTGAGCCAGTCGGGGTTGAAACCGCCGATCCAGCCCGGGACCGGCGCTTCGGTATCCATCAACGGTGACCCTGTCACCGCCGTGGACCTCAACGGGGCGCTCGGTGTCATCCAGGCATTCACTGATCGGAATCGGGCCGTGCTGGCCATCGATGCAACTGGCGACTGGTCTTTGGTCGACCGGAGCTTCGACTACATCCGCTCGCAGGACGATGGGTGGAGCTCCCTCTCTGGTGACGTCGTGGCCACCGGGGCCAAGAACGTGACCGTCAACCTCACTCTGCGTGAGGGCGGACCGATGGCACCTCAGCCAGCCGCAAGCAGCGGATGGCGTTGGTGGGTATGGCTCACCGCCGGAGTTAGCGCGGCGGCGATCGTCGCGGTCACGCTGTTCCTCCTCGGCCGTCGGCGCCACAGTGACAGCACCTGAGGCCTTACTGCACATAGCGCCGACGGCCGACGTCGCACCGCCGAGCCCGGACCGCCGCGTGCCCATCGGCATCGCGCTCTTCACGGTGTGCGCGATCGCGTACTTTTCCTTCGGTGCAGTAATGATCCTGCACTACAACTTTTTCGACCCGGATGGCATCAGCCGGGTCGCCAACGCGGGTTTCGCGGTGATGAGCCGCGACCCCCACATTTCGGCAATCGGCTATGTCTGGAATCCACTGCCCAGCCTGATAGAGATTCCCGTCCTGCAGTTAAGCCGCTGGTGGCCGGAGCTGCGGACCGCTGGGCTGGCATCGGTAGTCCAGAGCTCGTTGTTCATGGCCGGCGCGGTGGTGATGATCAGACGCATTGCAACCGACCGCGGCATGGGCCTGATGTGGCAGCGGCTCGCGACACTGGCCTTCGCACTTCACCCGGTGATCGTCAGCTACGCAGCGTCCGGTATGAGCGAGGCCGCAGAGATCTTCTGCGCCTTGTGGGCAACGCGTAATCTGCTGCGCTGGCTAAAATCCCAAGACCCCACTCAATTGGCATTGGTGGGCATCGCGCTGGCGATTGGCTACCTTGCGCGCTACGAGTTCGCCGTCTGCGCTACCGCGGTCGCTGCGCTCGTCGGGCTCGTCTCGCTCGCCAACCGCTACGACAGCGACCGCAGGATGGTCGTGCAACGCGCCGTTCTCAACGTTCTGATCGCCGGATTTCCTATCGCGGTTGCGTTTACCGCGTGGGCGATGGTTGGTTGGATAACTACCGGAGATCTGTTCGCCACGCTTACCTCGAACTACGGCAATGCCGGACAGGTAGCCACAGCGCAGACACGCGGGACGGCATCCACCCTGTTGGCCAACAGGCAGCCGATAGTCGTGGCAATTCGCTTTCTAGGGATGCAGCCCCTCGCCGGGGTAGCGATCGCCCTCGCTGGTTGCGTCGCGGCACTTCGACGACGGGTGGAGCCGATCGTTCCGATTTGTACCTTCGGGTCTGTGCTGGCCTTCTCGGCATGGGGCCAACTGACCGGTACGACATTCGGCCTGTTCCGGTACTACATCCTGGCAATCCCGATGGTCATCGTCGTGGCGATGTGCTGTTGGCAACCCGCCGGAACGGAGCCACGGCAGTGGGGCGCACGGTCGTGGACCGCCAAAGCCGGTGCCCTGCTTCTGTGCGGCGCCCTGCTCGCCATCCCCGTCACCGCGCGAGCGATGCTGAACCCCGCAATCGGCAACCAATACCTGCAGTACGGTTGGCGGTCGATTCTCGATCCCGAAGCCTACCCCGCGTCCGACCAGTGGTACCGCCAGCTTCGCACCGATGATCGACTGATCGCCAGCTACCTCGATGCCATGAATCTGCCTGACGGATCGGTATTGATGGACACCTTCGTCGGCTGGGGCGTCTGGCTGTACTCCGACAACCCCAAGCAGTTCGTCATCACCAGTGACTACGACTTCGCAGACGCGCTGAGCCGGCCGTGGGACAACCACATTCGATACGTTCTGGTGAGTAACCCGGCGCTCAACGACGCACCCGACGCCATCAACCTACGATGGCCGTCGCTGTGGGCTGACGGAGCGGGCTTCGGCCGGTTGGTGTTCGCCGCCGTCGGCGCTACCGGCCAAACCCGTTGGCGCATTTACGAAGTAACCGGACCGCCGACGTTTCCAGCCAGCACGGTTCGCCCCGCCCCGTAACCCGCACCCCTAGCCCAACTTGCGCAACCGCGGCTGCAGATCCTTCTCGAACAGCTCCAGGAACCGGCGCTGGTCATGGCCGGGAGCGTGGAACACCAGGTGGTTCAGGCCCCAGTCGACGTAATCCTTGACCTTCGCAACCGCCTCGTCGGGATCGGAGGCCACAATCCACCGTTTGGCCACCTGCTCGATGGGCAACTCGTCGGCGGCCTTCTCCATCTCCAGCGGGTCGTGAATGTTGGTCTTCTGCTCGGCGGTCAGCGACAGCGGTGCCCAGAACCGCGTGTTCTCCAGCGCCAGTTCGGGATCGGTGTCGTAGGAGATCTTGATCTCGATCATCCGGTCGATGTCGTCGGGATTCTTGCCCGCCGCCTCGGCACCCTCTTTCATCGCCGGGATCAGCTTGTCCTTGTAGAGCTCCTCGCCCTTGCCGGAGGTGCAGATGAACCCGTCACCCGCACGGCCGGCGTACTTGGCCACCTGCGGACCGCCCGCGGCGATGTAGATCGGGATGCCGCCCTCAGGCACGTCGTAGATCGACGCGCCCTTTGTCTTGTAGTACTCGCCCTCGAAATCGACCCGGTCGCCGAGCCACAGCTCACGCATCAGCCGCACCGACTCGCGCAGGCGCGCATACCTCTCTTTGAACTCCGGCCACTCGCCCTCGTACCCGGTGGCGATCTCGTTGAGCGACTCACCGGTGCCGACCCCGAGGAAGATGCGATCGGGGTACAGGCAGCCCATGGTGGCGAATGCCTGCGCAATCACGGCGGGGTTGTACCGGAAGGTGGGGGTCAGCACCGACGTCCCCAGGATCAGCCGCTTGGTGCGTTCGCCCACCGCGGTCATCCACGCCAGTGAGAACGGTGCGTGCCCGCCCTCGTGACGCCATGGCTGGAAGTGGTCGCTGACCGTCGCGCTGTCCATCCCGTGCGCCTCGGCGAGCACCGCCAGCTCGACCAACTCACGCGGCGCGAACTGCTCCGCCGACGCCTTGTACCCCAGTTTCAGTTCAGCCACACTTCCGTTTCTACCCCAGCTGCTCGAGGTGAGCGCAGCCGAGGTACCGCGTGGCTGTTCAGAGCGCGAAGACCTGGCCGTCCTTGGCGACCGTGGTGGCGCCGGTGTAGTTCTTGCCGACCGCCTCGAGCCATTGCGAATCGGGCAGATCGACCGGGTAGTAGTGGCTCAGGATGAGCTGTTTGGGATTGACGGCCGCGGCAACCTCACCGACCTGCTCGGCAGAGGTGTGCGAATTCTGCAGATAGGTAGGAGGGAAGCTGTTGCCGTAGTAGGAGTCGTCGAGGGTGATCATCGCCTCGTGGACGAGGATGTCGGTGCCCTGGGCAAGCCTGATGAGGTTGTCCGATTTTGTGGTGTCGCCCGAGAAGGTGATTGATACCGCTGGATTCTTCAGATCGAAGCGAAAGGCAAACGCGGGGTAGACATCGTAGTGGGAGACGAGCGTGGCAGTGACGACCATGTTGTCGTCCTCCATCACCGGAAATGGCTTCGTCTTCGGCGATCGGTTGCGGTAGTCCGAGCCAGGGGGCACGGCGACTTCGTGGACCCGGACCAGGTCCTCGATATCGACGATTCCGACGTCGCGGATGAAGATGTTGCTGGTGTAGGCGAAGGCCTTGTGTAGCGCGGCGGTGGTGGCGGCCAGCCCCGGAGTCGGGTCGGCCGGGTTGACCGTCGGCGGGTGGGGATTGCCAACCTCACTCGGCGGTAGTCCGCCGGCCGGGCCGGGCCCATAGACCACAACGGGTGCCTTGTTGTGTGTGGCTTTGTAGCCACCCGAGAGGAAGAAGCTGTAGTAGTCGACGATGTGGTCGGTGTGCAGGTGGGTGATGAACATGGCCTGCAGGTCATTGAAGTTCAGGCCGGCGTTGGTGAACGCATTCAATGAGCCAAGGCCGCAGTCGATCAGATAGAGGTCGCTGCCGATCTTCAACGCCGTCGAGATCCCGTAACTGTTGGCCGACGGCGGTGGTCCTGCCGCAACGCCGAGTGTGATCAGCGCGTTGTCGGGCAACGGGAGTGTCGCGGGCGATTGCGGCGCCGGGACACCTCCGGGGCGGTAGCCCGCACCGGTCAACACCGCCGTTCCCAATGCGGCCGAACCGGCGACGAGCGCCGATCTCCGCGTGATCGCGTCCATGCGATGTTTGCTGTCGTGGTCGCAACGCTCTCTCACGCCGGAATACTAACCGGCCGAGAGCGAATTCTCGTGCTGTGACGTCATCCGGGTACACGTGCAGACGCACCTACACTCGTCGGCATGGCACCGGCCCTCACTGCCGTCACCGAACGTGTTCACATGGCCTACACGCCGTTGGTCAACTGGACCCTGGTCACCGACGATTCCGGGGTCATGCTGATCGACGCCGGGTTCCCCGGCAGCCGCGCCGACGTGCTGACGTCGCTGCGCGAGTTGGGCTTCGGCCCCACCGATGTGCGGGCCATCCTGCTCACCCACGCCCACGTCGATCATCTCGGCTCGGCCATCTGGTTCGCCAAGACGCACGGTACGCCGGTCTACTGCCACGCCGACGAGGTGGGCCACGCCAAGCGGGAGTACCTGCAGCAGGCCTCACCGGTCGACCTGGCGTTGCATGCCTGGCAGCCGCGGTGGGTGAAGTGGTCAGTGGACATCGTGCGTAAGGGGGCCCTGGTGCACGAGGGCATCCCAACCGCGGGCGCGCTCACCGAGGAGGTCGCCGAGACGCTTCCCGGCCGGCCATTGGCCGTGCCGACACCAGGCCATACCGGTGGACACTGCTCCTACCTCGTCGACGGTGTGCTGGTCAGCGGCGACGCGCTGGTCACCGGCCATCCGCTCGCATCGCAGCCCGGGCCGCAGTTGCTGCATCGAGTCTTCAACCACGACGAGCGCAGCTGCGTGCGTAGCTTGGCCGCCCTGGCGATGCTGGAGACCGACGTGATGATCCCCGGCCACGGCGACCTGTGGACCGGGCCGATTCGGGAGGCCGCCCGCCGGGCCAGCCACGGCTAGCTCAACCCGAGGTTGTCCCGCAACGTCGCGCCGCCGTACTCGGTACGGAACACCCCACGTTCCTGAAGCAGCGGCACCACGGTGTCGACGAATTCGTCGAGCCCGCGCGGGGTCAGGTGCGGCAGCGGGAAAGGCCTTGAGCTGGTTCGGATTTCGCCTACGCGCGACCGTGCGCGCTTTTGCGTATCCGTCTAATGCGTGGCAGCAGAACGCATTCCGAAATCGGGGGTTGCACTCACGGTGATTTCAAATCCGGCCAGCCGGCCCTGCTCACAACTCCTTGATAAAGGCGAGCGCGTAGGCCTCGGCGTCGGCGGGAAGCGGCTTGGGGAGTCGGCGGTAACCGGCACTTTCATACAGCGCTTCGGCTTCGGGCTGGCGGTCACCGGTGGTCAGGTAGACCCGTCGATAGCCCCGCGCGGCGATCTCGGCCTCGAGTGCGGCCAGCAATACCTTGGCATGGCCCTGTCGCCGGTGCCTGCTGTCGGTCCAGATCCGCTTGAGTTCGGCGGTGTCCGCGTCCAGACGGCGAAAAGCGCCGCCGGTCACCGGCTGATCGCCGATCAAACCGATGAGCATGCCACCGTCCGGCGCGCTGAACGCCTCGGCCGGATGCCCGCGCAGCCATTGCATGACGCCGGCCTCGGTGCCGTCGTAACGAGTCGCGTACTCGACGGCGAGCTCGGCCAGCAGTGGCTGTGCGAGCTCGTCGTCTTGATGGACAGGGACGAAGCGCAACACGTTCACCGACTCATTCTGCCGGTGCCCGCACTGCGTCGAGCGTGCGGCCAGGGCTTCGAGTGTGCGCACACGGCGACGATCCGCCGCAGAACCCGCCCTGAACGCACAGCCGACGCCGCCAGCGCACCGTCGTTTCGGCCGGTCGAGCCCGGATCCCGAGAAGGGCTTTCCCCAGAAAATTGACACCTGTAAAGTTTCGGTTCATGGACAACATCCGAGGCAAGACGATCGCCATCACCGGCGCCGCGCGCGGTATCGGTTTCGCCACCGCCAAGGCGCTGCTGCAGCGCGGCGCGCGCGTGGTGATCGGCGACCGCGATGTCGCACTCGAGGAGTCCGCCGTCGCCCAGTTGAGCAAGCTCGGCCCGGTGTCCGGCCATCCGCTCGACGTCACCGACCCCGAGTCCTTCGCGACGTTCTTGGACAAGGCCCGAGCCGACGGCGGCGGGCACATCGACGTGTTGATCAACAACGCCGGCGTGATGCCGGTCGGCCCGTTCCTCGACCATTCCGACCAGTCCGTGCGCAGCGCGGTCGAAGTGAACTTCTACGGTGTGCTCACCGGCTGCCGGCTGGCACTGCCCGAGATGGCCAGGCGCCGCAGCGGGCACATCGTCAACATCGCATCGCTGGCCGGTGTGCTCGCGGTTCCCGGGCAGGCGCTCTACGCCGGAACCAAATTCGCCGTAGTGGGCCTGTCCACGGCACTCTCCGACGAGTTCGCCCCGCAGGGAGTTCAGATCAGCTGTGTCATGCCGACATTCACCAACACCGAGCTGATCGCCGGGACCAACGCCACGGGCGCCAACAAGCCAGTCCAGCCCGAAGATATCGCCGCCGCCGTCGTCAAGATGCTCGACAAGCCGAAAACCATTGTCTCCGTGCCATACCCGTTGAGATTTATCGCGACGGGGACGGCCTTCCTCGCACCCAGAGCCCGGCGCTGGCTGGGCAAGAAGATGGGCACCGACCGGGTCTTCCTGGATTTCGACACCACGGCCCGCGCCGCCTACGAGCAACGCGCCCAGACCGCCACCGGCGTGGTGGAGCCGCCGAAGAACAGCTAGGCGAGCACGGGCACGGGGGCCCCGGGGCGGTAGGCCTCGACCGCCTCGATCTGTGCGAGCAAGGCCTCCGGCGCCACGGTGTAGAGCGCGCCCCGCCCACCACCGGTACCGACGAGCACGGCCGTCACCCCGTCGGGGAAGTCGTCGGCGGCTCCGGCGACGGTGATCCAGATCCGGGTCACCGGTTCGACCTGATCGTCGTCAACCTCGGCGGCGGCAGACGGGCTGTAGTACCAGCTCAGCAGCGTCTCAGTCGAATACTCGGAGTCGAAGGTCCAACCCCGCGACACCAGCCACTGGTCAAACGTCTCGACGGCCTGCCCGAGTTCGTCATCGAAGTCGTCGCCGACGATGGTCTCCATCACCTGATCGGGGATCCAGCGTGCGTCGCGGCCGGCCTGCCGCTTCTTGCGACGGGCCTTCTTGGCGTCGGACTGGCGGGACACCGCTAACTCAGCGCGCGATCCAGGTCGGCGATCAGGTCCTCGGTGCCTTCCAAACCGATCGAGATCCGCACCACCCCGTCGCCAAGCCCGATGGCGGCGCGGCCCTCGGGACCCATCGCCCGGTGCGTGGTGGTCGCCGGGTGGGTGATCAGCGACTTGGCGTCGCCGAGGTTGTTGGAGATGTCGACGACCTGCAGCTTGTCCAGCACCTCGAACGCGCGCTCCTTGCCCCCATCCAGTTCGAAGGTCACGACGGTGCCGCCGCCACGCATCTGCCGTCTGGCCAGGTCGAACTGCGGATGCGATTCCAGGAACGGGTATTTCACCCAGTTCACACCAGCCTGGGCTTCCAGGAACTCGGCAATGCGCTGGGCGGAACGATTCGAATAGTCCACCCGGACCGAGAGCGTCTCGAGGCCCTTGAGCAGCACCCAGGCGTTGAACGCGGACAACGCGGGCCCGGTGTGGCGCATCAGCTTCTGCACCGGCCCGTCGATGTACTCCTTGTCACCGAGGATCGCGCCGCCGAGCACCCGGCCCTGCCCGTCGATGTGCTTGGTGCCCGAGTACACCACCACGTCGACGCCAAGCGGAATACCCTGTTGCAGCAGCGGGGTGGCAAAGACGTTGTCCAGCACCACCTTTGCTCCGGAGGCATGGGCCAGCTCGGTGACAGCGGCGATGTCGACCAGCGATTGCATCGGATTGGACGGGGTCTCGAAGAACACCGCCTGGGTAGGCTTGCTCAGCGCCTCCTCCCACTGGGACAGGTCCTCACCGTCGACGAAGACGGTCTCGACACCCCAGCGCGGCAGGATCTCGTTGCACACCACGAAGCACGAACCGAACAGGCTGCGGGCGGCCACCAACCGGTCGCCGGCCCCCAGCAGCGCGCCCAGCGCGGTGAACACCGCCGCCATTCCCGACGCGGTGGCGAACGCCGCCGGCGCGCCCTCGATCAACCGCAGGCGTTCCTCGAACATCGAGACCGTCGGGTTGCCGTAGCGGGAGTAAACGAAGCGGTCGATCTCGCCGGTGAACGCTTGCTCGGCTTCGCCGGCCGAGGCGTAGACGTAACCCGACGTCAGGTACATCGCCTCGGCGGTCTCCTCGAAACCCGAACGCAGCAGCCCGCCGCGCACCCCGATGGTGGCTTGGCTGACGCCGTCGGGCAGCGGTGCCGGGATGCGCACCGAGGGCACCGGACCGCCCGCGTCGGTCATGACTGCTTCCAGGGCAGGCCCAACGCCCGCCAGCCGTTGACGCCGCGGTGGCCGTTCTCGTCGAGCTGGCCCTCGAAACCGTCGAGCATGTTGTACGACGGCGCAATTCCGGCCGCGGTCGCGGCTTGAGCGGCCGGGATGGAACGATTGCCGGAGCGACAGAGGAAGATCACCGGGCGCTCGCCGGGAGCGACGCCGGCAGCGATCAGCTCGTCGACGAAGTTGTCGTTATGCCCGCCGGTGCCGCGATTCCACTCCACGAACACGACATTTCGCCCTAGGCTGGACAGATCGGGCACGCCGACCCAGCGCCATTCGGCGTCGGTGCGACAGTCCACCAGCACCGCGTCGGGGTTGTCGCTGAGCAGCTTCCAGCTCTCCTCGGGGGTGATGTCTCCTGCATAGCTCACCCGCGTGAGTCTTCCACACCGAGCTGTGCCGAATCGAGTAGTCCCTAGGCCGGACCCGGCGAGCAGACCGTCCAGTCCCCACCCTCCCGGACGAACGTCATCGGGGTCTTGATCTTGTCGTCCGGCGCGTGTTCGAAGTGATAGACGACGGTGGCAGTCGCCCGATCGCCGTCGATGTGCACACCGGTGACGTCGTCGACGAAGCGCGCGCCGTGCACGAGTTTCGACTTCTGTTGGCGAGCAAGGACATCAGCCTCGTTGTCCTGCTCTGCGGTACAGGTGTTCTTGCGGAAGTCGGGGTAGCTCTCCCGTTGCAGGGCGTCGTTCTGACCGATGGCGGCACGACTGACCTTCAGGTCCTCGCTCATCCCGTCGCCCCGAACCAGCCAGGAGATTCCCACCCCGATCAGCACGATCACGGCAATACTCAGCGCGATCAGAATGGGCAGCGGGCTGGACTGGTCCTTCTCCGGCTCGGTCACGGTTGCCACAGCCTACGCAGCGCAGCCGAGACCTGCCGCACCCGGTCGCGGGCGATCGTCACGTCCGATGCGGTGGCCAACGCCACTGCCAACCGCAGCCGGGAGGTCCCTTCGTGGCGGCCGAAAAGCCGCACGTCGCTCTCCGGAACGGCCAGCGCGTCGGCCAGCACATCGGGGGCGGCGTCGGGTCTGCCGGTGGGCTCCTCGGCGCCGCCGTAGGTGACCTCGGCCGCCCCGGGCGAGATCATGATCGTGTCCACCGGCAGGCCGAGGACGGCGCGGGCGTGCAGCTCGAACTCCGACAGCCGTTGGGTGCTCAGTGTCACCAGCCCGGTGTCGTACGGGCGCACGCTGACATCGGAGAAGTACACCTCGTCGCCACGAACCAGCAGCTCGACGCCGAATACCCCGCGGCCTCCCAGCGCCCGCACGATCCGGGCGGCCACCGATTTCGCCGCGCCAAGGGCGGCAACCGTCATCTGCTGCGGTTGCCACACCTCCAAGGCGCCGCCGTCGATCTGGCGGTGCCCGATGGGTTCACAGAAGTGCAGGGTTGGCCCGCCGGGCCCGTCGGTGCGCACGGTCAGCAGCGTGACCGCGTAATCGATCTCGACGACGGTCTCGGCCAGAACCCGGTTGTGCGGCACCCGGCCACCGGCCGCGACGGCGCGCTGCCATGCGGGCTCGACATCGTCGGGCCGCAGCAGCACCGACTGTCCCTGGCCGGGTACGCCGATCACCGGCTTGACCACCAGTGGAAAGCCGGCGTGTTCGGCGACCGCGGCCAGCTCCTCCACCGAGCCGGCGAACCAGAAGGGCGCGGTCGGCAGACCCAGCTCGTCGGCGGCCAGCCGCCGCATCCCTTCGCGGTCCAGGCTGAGCTGGGTGGCGTAGACAGCAGGCACCACCTGGGTCGACCCGCTCTCGGCGGCGGTGCGCAGCGCGTCGATGGCTACTGCGTTGGTATCCACCACGACGTAGGCCGGTTCCACCCGCGCGATGGCGGCGGCCAGTTCCTCGGGATCGGTCATCTTCACCACGAGCACCTCGTCGGCGACGTCGTGAGCGGGAGCGTCGGCGTAGCGGTCGACGGCGATCACCTCGGCGCCCAGCCGCTGGAAGGCCAGCACCAGTTCGCGGCTCAGCTCACCGGAGCCCACCAGCATCACACGCATGATGCCCAAGGATAGGTGGGCTCAGCCCCGTGCAGGCCAATGCCAGGACGGCTCGTCGAGCAGGCCCTGACCGGCGATCGACGTCTGGCCCAGATCGGCTGTCCCCGGCCCGGCAGTTCCGCTCTCCTTGATCAGCTCGATGGTGTTGACGTCGCGGCGGTCGCGCAGCGCCTCGACCAGCGCGACGGCGTGGGTGACGACGATGAGCTGCGTCTGTTCGGCGGAGCGGCCGATCAACGCGGCCAGTGCCGGTAGCAGGTCGGGATGCAGGCTTGCCTCGGGCTCGTTGAGCACCGTGAGCTCGGCCGGTCGCGGGGTCAGCAGGGCGGCCACCCACAGCAGGTAGCGCAGAGTGCCGTCGGATAGTTCCGCCGCCGTCAGGGCCCGCAGCATTCCGGGCTGACGCAGCCGCACCTCGAAGCGGGTGTCGGTGCAGTCGATCTCGACCCGGCTGCCGGGGAAGGCGTCGTCGACCGCCTCGGCCAGCGCCGCGGCGTCCCCGATCTCGGTGATGGTCTGCAAAGCCGCCGCCAAATCCGCACCGTCATGGCTCATCACCGTGGTTCGCGTGCCGATCTGGGGCTTGCGCGCCGGGGCCTCGCTATCGGTACGGACGTAGTCGTAGAACCGCCAGGACCGCACTCGCTCGCGTAGGGCCAGCAGTTCCGGCGCGGACTGCGGATCGCCGAGCTCGCTGAGCATGCTGTCGAACGGGCGCAGTCCGGCAGGGGCGATACGCCAGCCGCCGTCGGCGTCGCGGATCCGGACCGAAGGGCCCAAGCGCTCGGCGAGCAGTGCCGAGGGCCGCAACACCGGGCCGGCCCACACCGCCTCGGCCTTGACCTCCGGGTCCAGGTTGAACGCGCTGCGACCGGGGACGGGCATCCCGAAGTCGACGGCGTAACCGAAATCCTCACCGGCGAACCCCAGCTTCAGGCTGGCCGGTCCCTTGCCGCCCGCACCGGCCCACATCGTCGAGGTCAGCCCTCCTTCGCGGGCCAACGCGTTGACCGCACCGTTGCGCGCCGAATCGGCCAGCAGGCGCAGCGCCCGGTACAGGCTCGATTTGCCGGCGCCGTTGGCACCGGTCACCACATTGCAGCGGTCCAGGGGCACCACCAACCGGCGCAACGAGCGGTAGTTCTCCACGGCGACGGTGTCGAGCACGGCGCCACCTTAACCAGGGGGGGCTGACAAATCCGCGCGGAAGCCGGCCATCGCGGCCAATACCGCGCCGAAGACACGGTGCGCCGCGGCGAGGTCGCCGTCGGGCAGATCGACCAGCCCCCGATGGGTATGGGCAGCCAGCGGGGTGAAGAACGCCCGGCCCACCTCGATCCCGTGGTCGGCGTAGCGCAGGATCACCTTGCGCCGGTCCGCCGGATCGGACTCCCGGCGCAGGTGACCGGATTCGATCATCCGCTCCATCAGGTAGGTGATCGCCGCGCCCGACAATCCCATCCGGGTGCGCAGTTCACCCGCGGTCAGCGGGGTGCCGGCGTTCTCGGCGACCATCACGTGCACCAGGGCGCGAAAGTCGTTGGCGGACAGCTGGTGAGTGCTCGCAAATATCCGGCCGATCTGGTCGGCTTCGGCCGACAGTGCCTGGACGTCGGCGACCACGGCGGATTCCAGCGCGGCGCGGTCGGGTTCAGCCATCACAACACAATATCTGTTAAGTAAATGAACTGTTCAGTTTCTGAAGCTATTCTGGTGCCATGCATCGCGGAGCCGAGCTCAAACGACCTGCATGGGATCGCATCGGTGAACTCGTCAGCGGCCGGTTCTCCTGGGTACTGGCGCTACTGGTCCTGCTGATCGGTGGCGGATTGATGGGCGTCGTCGGGCACAACGCCTCAGCCGACCAGTCCCCCGTGGCGCTGCCACCCAGCGCCGAATCGGCCAAGGCCGCCGCACTGCTCAAGGAATTCCTCGGCGGGGACCAGGCTCCGGTGATCCTCGTGGTCACCCGGCGCGACGGCGCGGCGCTGTCGTCGGCCGATCTGGCCGCTACCGAAGCCGCTCGCGGACGCATGCTCGCGCTCACCGGCGGCGGCCCGCCGATACCGGTCACCGCCTCGACCGACGAAAAGGCCGCCCTGACCCCGGTTCCGGTGAACTCCGCCCTGTCCGGATTCGCGCTCAACGACATGGTCAAGGCACTGCGGGAAGCCGCGAAGGCGGGCTTGCCGGCCGATCTGGTGGCCAACGTGACCGGCGGGCCCGCGTTCGGCGCCGACATCGCCAACGCGTTCTCCGGCGCCAACGTCACCTTGCTGGCGGTCACCGGCGCCGTCGTCGCGCTGTTGCTGATCATCACCTACCGCTCACCACTGCTGTGGCTGGTCCCGCTGCTGGTGATCGCGTTCGCCGACCGGGTGGCTGCGGTGCTGGGCTCGGCCATCGCCCAGGCCAGCGGGATGACCGCCGACGGCTCGACATCGGGCATCACCAGCGTGCTGGTGTTCGGCGCGGGCACCAACTACGCGCTGCTGCTGATCTCGCGCTACCGCGAGGAACTGCGCCACAGGAAGAATCACCGCCGGGCGCTGCACACCGCGGTGCGCTTCGCCGGCCCGGCGATCGTGGCCAGCAACGCCACCGTCGTCCTGGCACTGTTGACCCTGCTGTTCGCCTCCTCGCCGAGCACCCGCAGCCTGGGCGTGCAGGCCGCTTCGGGCCTGGTGGTCGCCGCGGTATTCGTGCTGCTGGCACTGCCCCCACTGCTGGCCTTGTTCGGCCCGAAGTTGTTCTGGCCCTTCATCCCTCGGTCTGGAACGGACGAGATCACCACCACCGGCGCCTGGCATGGGGTCGCCGACTGGGTGTCCCGGCATGCCGGTCGCGTCGCGGTCGCGTCCATCGCGGTGCTGGCCGCGCTCGCCACCGGACTGATCGCAACCCCGGTGGGGCTCAACCAGATCGACCAGTTCCGGGTCAGCGCCGACTCCGTCACCGGCTACCAGACGCTGTCCGCGCACTTCCCCGGCGGCCTGACCGATCCCACCCGTGTCATCGGCAGCACCGACAAGACCGAAGCACTGACCCAGGCCATCCAGGACACCCCCGGCGTCGTCTCGGCGACACCCGCCGGGCAGACCGACACCGGCTTGACCCAGTGGCAGGTCGTGCTCAACGCCGCGCCCGCGTCACAGTCGGCATTCGACACCGTTGTGGCCCTTCGCGATTCGGTCAAGAGGGCCGATCCTGCCGCTGTGGTGGGCGGGTCGGACGCGCAGGCGCTGGACACCAAGGACGCGGCTATCCACGACCGGTGGGTGGTGATCCCCGCCATCCTGATCGTGGTGCTCGCGGTGCTCTACATCCTGCTGCGGGCCGCGCTGGCACCGCTGGTACTGGTGGCGGCGACGGTGCTGTCCACGATGGCCGCGCTCGGCCTCGGCGGCTGGGTCAGCGTGCACCTGCTCGGCTTCCCGGCGCTGGACAACACCACTCCGCTGTTCGCGTTCCTGTTCCTGGTCGCCCTCGGGGTGGATTACACGATCTTCCTGGTCACCCGCGCGCGCGAGGAGACCCCGCAGTACGGCACCCGAGGTGGCATCGTGCGAGCGGTATCGGCGACCGGGGCGGTCATCACCAGTGCCGGCATCGTGCTGGCTGCGGTCTTCGCCGTGCTCGGCGTGCTGCCGCTGATCGTGCTGACCCAGCTCGGCATCATCGTCGGCCTTGGCATCCTGCTGGACACCTTCGTGGTGCGCACGGTCGTGATCCCGGCGCTGTTCACCCTGATCGGTGCGCGGATCTGGTGGCCGGCGTTCACCCGCGAGGAGATCGAGTCGCCCTAGCGCGCCTGATTCTGGTACTCGTCGCGGTGACGCTCGAAAACCCCTGCGCGCGTGAGCAAGAGAACACTGACGATCAACACCCACACCGGGAACGCCAGCGTCATCCACATACTGATGCCACTGGCGGCGATCAAGCCGAGCGCGGCGAGGTAGGTCAGCGCCACCAGCCAGCGCGGCATGAGCTCGGTACGCAGCCAGATGGTGGCCAGCGACATCATGAAGACGGCGGCCATCTTGATGGCATAGGTCTTCGACAGCGCCAGGACCGTCATCTGACCGAAGATCGCGACGTCGGTGCTGACCAGGGTGCCGCTGACCGCGGAGTTGCTGCCCGCCAGCCCCGCACCCACGGCCGACGTGGCGAACATCATCGCCAGGAACAACAGTCCACTGCCCAGGAACACCGTGGAGAAGAACCGGTCCTCATAACGACCGAAGCCGTCCCGGATGACGCCGATGAACCACAGGAAACTGATGCCCGCGAACGGCATCAGCTTGGCTGCCAGAGCCATCTTCGCGCTGCCCGTGTCGAGCCACTGCGAGCCGGGCGCGGCGCCCTCGGGCAGCGATGTGCGGATCAGGATCAACGTCGCACCGAACAGCAGCGCGAACAGCACACCGGCGGCAGCCGCGGCGCGTGGGGTGGTCAGCGCCTTGAGGGTTCTCGATCGATGTTCAACCACGCCGTCATGGTGACAGACTCAGGGCTGGCCGGGCAGCAGACGCACCATCAGACCGCTGGCTTCGGCACACAGCTTCCCGTCCGGATCGGTGAGCTCGGCGTTGACGAAGGACTTGCGCCCCTCGGCTTCGCGCAGCCAGCCCCGCGCCGTCAGGTCGATGTCGATCGGGGTGACGTTGCGGTAGTCGACGTGCAGGAACGCGGTCCGGCTGATCGGGCGCCCGGTGGCGTGGATGATCATGCCGAACACCGAGTCGAACAGCAGCGGCAGCACGCCGCCGTGCACGGCGTGATTGCCGCCGACGTGAAAACGGCTGAACCGCACCGTCACTTCGACGCCGTCTGGATCCATCTTCACCACCTGGAAAGGCGGCATCAGCAGGCTGCCGCCGCCGGGCAGGTCCGGCACCCGCGCGGCCGGACCGACACCTTCGTCGGCTTCGAACGGGGCCAGCAGATTCACCAGATCCTCGGCCAGGTCGGCGGCCGCGCCCCAGGTGCCGGCGTCGGGGTTGGCCGACACCGCCAGATCTTCCGCGCGGCGCATCGCGACCAGGAACCGGGCGAAGTCCGGTCCGGGATGGGCGGGTTCGAGCTTGGGAAAACCGCCGTGCCGGTCGTAGTCGGGGTCGAGCTGATGCGGGTCGCTCACCGGCGGGGGGCAAGGATGTCGCGGCGCACGATGGTCTGCTCCCGGCCCGGCCCCACACCGATGCACGAAACATGTGCTCCGGCAAGCTCTTCCACGCGCAGGACGTAGTCACGCGCCTTGGCCGGCAAATCGTCGAATTCACGCGCGGTGGAGATGTCCTCCCACCAGCCCGGCAATTCCTCGTAGATCGGCACCGCGCGCGAAATGTCGCTCTGCGTCATCGGCATCTCGCTGGTGCGCTTGCCATCCACCGAGTAACCCACGCACACCGGAACGGTCTCCAGGCTCGACAGCACGTCGAGCTTGGTCAGGAAGTAGTCGGTGATGCCGTTGACCCGCGTCGCATAGCGGGCGATGACGGCATCGAACCAACCGCACCGTCGGGGCCGTCCGGTCGTGACGCCGACCTCGCCGCCGGTCTTGGACAGGTAGGCGCCGTTCTCGTCGAACAGCTCGGTGGGGAACGGTCCCGAACCCACCCGGGTGGTGTAGGCCTTCAGGATGCCGAGCACGGTGGTGATGCGGGTCGGGCCGATCCCCGAGCCGACCGCCGCACCGCCCGCGGTTGGGTTGGACGACGTGACGTAGGGGTAGGTGCCGTGGTCGACGTCGAGCAGCGTGCCCTGAGAGCCCTCCAGCAGTACCGTCTGGCCGGACTCCAGCGCGGTGTTCAGGATCAGCCGGGTGTCGGCGATCCGGTGCTTGAACCCTTCGGCCTGAGCCAGCAACGCCTCGAGGACCTCGTCGGGGTCCAGCGCCTTGCGGTTGTAGATCTTGACCAGCACCTGGTTCTTCAGCTCCAGCGAGGCGCCGATCTTGGCGGCCAGCAGGTCGCGATCCAGGACGTCGGCGGCGCGGATGCCCATCCGGGCGATCTTGTCCTGGTAACACGGGCCGATGCCGCGGCCAGTGGTGCCGATCTTCTTGCTGCCCATGTAGCGCTCGGTGACCTTGTCGATAGCCACGTGATAGGGCATCAGCAGGTGGGCGTCGGCAGAGATCAGCAGCCGCGAGGTGTCGATGCCGCGCTCCTCCAGACCCGCCAACTCGGCGAGCAGCACGCCGGGGTCAACGACGACGCCGTTGCCGATCACGTTGGTCACTCCGGGTGTGAGGATGCCCGATGGGATCAGATGAAGTGCGAAGTTCTCGCCCGTGGGCAAGACCACGGTGTGGCCGGCGTTGTTACCGCCCTGGTAGCGCACCACCCATTGCACCCGCCCACCGAGTAGGTCGGTTGCCTTACCTTTGCCCTCGTCGCCCCACTGGGCGCCGATGAGGACGATTGCCGGCATGACGTAATCTCCCGCTGATCTGCATAAATTCTGTCCAGCCGGTGACCCACCCTATCGGAGTGCAGCGCAAGGAGTGTCGTTGACCAACACCGAGGTCGCCGTGTTGCGTTTCGGAGGCCGCCGGCCGGCACGTTCGCTGGCTTCGTTTCCGTCCCACGACGTCGCCGGCGCGGCCGATATCGACGCCGCCGTCGAGGGGGTTTCCCGGGTGGTCGTGCTGGGTTCCGACGCCGACCTGGCCGCGGTGCTGACCCGGTTGATGCGCACCGAGCGCCTCGATATCGAAGTCGCTCACATGCGCGGGTGGCGAGGTGCCCGGCGCGCGCGAAATGGTGTGGCACAACGGGTTCCGTTGATTCGCGACGAGTCGGCGACAGTGGTGGTCACCGCGGCGTTGTGGCTTCCGCCCGCTGACGGGCGGGTGATCCACGGCGAGGCGGTGGTCGATGACGACAGACTGTTCGACGGCGAGGTAACCGGTGTGCGGATCGAGCCGACCTCCACGATGCCCGGCCTGCGCGCGGCGGTGCTGACCGGCCGGTTGCGCCCGCGGCGCTGGTTGACCGGCCGGGCCGTCCAACTGGGCTCGACCGGCGCCCGCGTGGTCCGCGACGGTTCGCCAGCTCCCCGCGAGGTGACGCGGTCGGCGTTCTACCGGCACACCACGGGCTGGTTGCGGGTCTCGTGATCGCCGGTGGTCACAGCCCGGTCCGGTAGTTTCGTGAGGTGAGCATTCGTCCGATGCGCCAGTCGGTGCGGCCGAGCCCGGTCTTCTTGGTGATCGTGGCCTTCACCGTGCTCGGCGGGGTACTGGCGTGGCTGGCCGCCGAGACGGTGCGCCCATTGGCCTACGTCGGGGTGTTCATCTTCGTCATGGCCGGTTGGCTGGTCTCGCTATGCCTGCACGAGTTCGGCCATGCCTACACCGCGTGGCGGTTCGGCGACCACGACGTGGCTGTTCGCGGCTACCTGACACTCAACCCGCTGAAATACTCCAGCCCGCTGCTATCGCTGGGCTTGCCGTTGCTGTTCATCGCGCTGGGCGGTATCGGGCTGCCCGGCGGGGCGGTCTACGTCAACACCGGCTACATGACGCCGCGCCGGCGCACCCTGGTGAGCCTGGCCGGGCCGTCCGCCAACCTGGTATTGGGGGTCGCGCTACTCGCGGCGACCCGGATCTTCTACAACCCCGAGCACGGGGTGTTCTGGTCCGCGGTGGCGTTCCTCGGATTCCTCCAGATCACCGCGTTGCTGTTGAACCTGCTGCCGATTCCCGGTCTGGACGGGTATGCGGCGCTCGAGCCGCATCTGAGCCCGGAGACGCAACGCGCGGTCGCCCCGGCCAAGCAGTTCGGGTTCTTGATTCTGTTGGTCCTGCTGATGGCCCCGGCGTTGAACCGATGGTTCTTCTCGGTGGTCTTCTGGTTCTTCGAACTCTCGGGGGTGCCCGGCGGGCTCGCCTCGATCGGGGCTCAGCTCACCCGGTTCTGGTCGGCCTGGATGTAAATGGAGGCTGGACCAGCGACGACGCCCCCTCCACCGTCGTCGCCGGACCCAGCTTCCGTGCCCCGGTAGGCATTTCTGAAAGTAATGCCGGGCAGCGAAGCAGGATAGGGTCCATCGTCCCTGCTGACAGGGACGTTAATTACTTGCGAGGGGCCGGTCTGCCGCGCTGCCCCCTTTGGCTGCACCAGAGCTGGACCAGCGCGGCGAGCCCGGGCCCCTTGCGACATATGCATTGTTGTGCATATATTGCCGTCATGGGTTCGGGACACGATCACACTCACGGCGGAGACGCGCGGGTGAGCCGGATGCTCATCGCGGCGGCCATCTTGACCGTCTTCTTCATCGTCGAGCTGACCACCGCACTGACGATCGGGTCGATCGCCCTGCTGGCCGATGCCGGCCACATGCTGACCGACCTCGTCGCGATGTTCATGGGGTTGACCGCCGTGCTGCTGGCCCGCCGCGGCTCGGCTTCGGCGTCGCGCACCTACGGCTGGCACCGTGCCGAGGTGTTCACCGCGGTGGCCAACGCCGTGCTACTGATGTGCGTCGCCGCGTTCATCCTCTACGAGGCGGTGCACCGCCTCGGCAACGCACCGGAGGTCCCGGGCGTACCGATGATCGTGGTCGCCATCGCCGGCCTGATCGCCAACTTCGCCGTGGTGCTGCTGCTGCGCTCGCAGTCCGAACACAGCCTGGCCGTCAAGGGCGCCTACATGGAGGTGGTGGCCGACACCGTCGGCAGCATCGGGGTGCTGATCGCCGGCATCGTGACCGTGACGACGCGCTGGCCCTATGCCGACGTGGTGGTCGCGGTATTCGTGGCGCTGTGGGTGCTGCCCCGGGCCGTTTCACTGGCCCGCGCCGCGCTGCGGATCCTGTCCGAATCGTCCCCACAGCACATCGACGTCGACGAACTGCGGGCCGCGTTGTCCGCAGTCGACGGCGTCACCGCGGTCCACGATCTGCACGTGTGGACCCTGGTGCCCGGCAAGGACATGGTCACCGCACACCTGACCAGCAGCGGGGACTCGAACCGGGTCCTCGACGACGCCCGGGCCGTACTGGCCGCCCGCGGGCTCGCCCACGCCACCGTGCAGGTCGAGCCGCCCGGATGCGCCGACGACTGCCCCGGTCAGACCGACTGGTGAGCTAGTTGACCACCCCGCCGCGCTGGCCGATCGGCCTGCGCGCGGCAATCAGCACCGCAGTACCGGTCGTGGCGGGCTGGGCCGCCGGAGCGGTCGGCGCCGGACTGATCGCCAGCCTCGGCGGCTTCACGTCCCGGTTCGGCGGCGATCGGCCCTACGCCAACCGCGGGATCGAACTGGCCACGGTGGCGGTCTCGCTGGCCGCGGCGGTGGCCCTCGGCGACTGGTCGGCGCAGGTGCCGTGGGCGGGTGTCGCGACGGTGTCACTGGTCGCGGTGGCGGCGGTGTGGCTGTGTAACGCGCTGGCCGTCGGCCCGCCCGGCGCCTACGTGTTCGTCGTGGCCTGCGCGGCCGGGGTCGGCGTCTCGGCGGCCCACCTGGCGCCGGTGACCATCGGACTGCTGGTGTTGAGCGGCGGTGCGGTGGCCTGGCTGGTGCAGATGGCCGGCGCTATGGCCGACTTCCGCGGGCCCGAACGGGCGGCGCTCGCGACCGCTGCCGACGCCGTCGCCACCTACATCGAGGTCGCCGACTCACCGCAGGAGCGGGCTGCCCGCCACCGCGCGGCCACGGCTCTGCACAAGTCGTGGAGCGTGCTGGTCAACTACCAGCCGCTGTCGGTACCCGCCACCAGCGTCCTGCACCGGCTACGCGGCGCCAACCACGCGCTGCACCTGTTGTTCACCGATGCGGTCACCGCCGCTGCGGACGGGCGCAGCCCTGACGCGCAGTCGGCCGAGCAGGCTCGCCGACTCGGCGCGCTGCAGCTGCCCCCGGGATCCATCGCCACCAGGGCAGCCGACCGGATCCCGTTGGGCAGCCCGCCGGTGTTCACCGTGCTGCGGCGCGCCATCAGCCCTGGGTCGCATATCCGCCACATCATGGCCCGCGTCGCTGTCGGGGTACCGCTGGCCGGTGCGGTGGCGATGCTGCTGGGCATCGACCACGCGTACTGGGCGATGGCTGCCGCGGTGCTGGTGCTGCATCAGGGCGCCGACCGCAGCCGCACCCTGCGCCGCGGAACGGAACGGTTGCTCGGCACCTGGCTGGGACTCGGCCTGGCCGGGGCGATCCTCGCACTGCACCCCCAGGGGCTGTGGCTGGCGCCGCTGCTGGCCCTGCTGCAGTTCACCATCGAAATATTGGTGGTCCGAAATTATGCGCTGGCAACGGTTTTCATAACCACGGCGGCACTCACCATCGCTTCGGGGACCCACACCGTCGACATCGGCGGGCTACTGCTGGCACGGGGCACCGACACCCTGATCGGCTGCGCCGTCGGTGTCGCGGTCTACCTGGTTGCCACCCGCAGGCAGGAGGCGACGCGACTCACCGATGCGATCGGACGGACCCTGGAGGCGGCGGCGGAGGTCCTCCCCCACATCGCGGCCGGCGACACCGCGGGCCTGCCGGCCCGGGCCGCGCGTCGAGACCTGCAGATCGCGGCTATCGCGCTGATGGAATCCGACGAAGCCGCGCTGGCCGGCTCGGCCCAGCATCGCGTGACGGCGCAGCGGTTGTTGCCGGCGGTGGCCGCGACCGAACGATTGGCCTACCGGACCATCGCAGCCTGCTGGACCATCGAGCGCCGAGGCGACGCCGCCGGATTCGGCCAGTCCTTGTTCGACGGCAGGCCGGTGAACTCGATGGTGCAGCAGCTCCGGGCGCTGGCCGACGCGGTGCGCAGCGGCGCGACACCCCTGAACATCGATGCGGGGCCGTCGTTCATGGCAGACGAGGTCGCCGAGCTGCGGCACTCGCTGCTCGGCGACCGCTGACTCGGGTTAGCTCAGGCCCAACTGGGCGCGAGCAGCCGGGTCGCAGTCGTCGAGCAGATCGCGGCAACGGGCGAACTCCTCGGTCTCGCCGATGCTGTCGGCGGCGCGCGCCAGGGCGGCCACACACCGCAGGAAACCGCGGTTGGGTTCGTGACGGTAGGGCACCGGCCCGAATCCCTTCCACCCGTTGCGGCGCAACTGGTCCAGCCCGCGGTGGTATCCGGTCCGGGCGTAGGCGTAAGCGGTGATCGCCTTGTCGTCGGCCAGTGCCGCCTCGGCCAGCCAGGCCCAGGCGATCGAGGCGGACGGATGGGCGGCAGCCACGATCGCCGGCTTCTCGCCGGCCTCCAATTCGGCTTCCGCCTCGGGGTCACCAGGCAGCAGCACGGGTTGTGGCCCGAGGAGATCACCAAACGATGTCATGTGACCCATTGTGCCGGTGGCACCAACGGCCGTTGGTCGGACCCAACAGTTAGGGTCAGTAACACCAGCACTCGAGGAGGACCGCAGCACCTCATGTCGAACCCCTCCGGGCCCGACCACGACGACCCGACCCCGCCCGTCGCCTCCGACGGTGGCGTGCTGCCGCCGCACGAGACCGACGAGGCGACCGAAGTGATCGGGGCTGCCGAATCAGAGCCCGAACGTCGTTACACCGCACCGGGTTTCGACGCGGGGTCGACTCAGATCATCGACCGCGAGCCGGAACCGCAGACCGAGATCATCTCGACGCCCACCGAGGTCTTCCCGGTAAGCGGCCGGGCGCCACGCACCGGCCCGCAAGCCATCCCGGCGCGCCCGCCGGCCACCCGCCGGCGCAGTTGGATCCTGGTCATCGCGGTGATCGCGGCGATCGCCGTGATCGCCGTGATCGCCGTGGTGGCGATCCTGGCGACCATCCTGCTCACCCGCAAGGACTCCGCGACGACATCGCAGGAGGACATGGTGCGCTCGACGATCCAGAGCTTCGACACCGCCGTCCAGAACGGCAACCTGGCGACCCTGCGCGGCATTACCTGCGGCCAGACCAGGGACAGCTACGTCAAGTACGACGAGGCGGCCTGGTCGGAGACGCACTCACGAGTGGCGGCGGCCCGGCAATACCCGGTGGTCGCCAGCATCGACCAGGTCGTCGTCAACGGGGACCACGCCGAGGCCAACGTCACCTCGTTCATGGCCTTCGACCCGGCCACCCGCTCGACCCGCAGCTTCGATCTGCAGTTTCGCGACAACCAGTGGAAGATCTGCCAGTCGTCCTAAGCGATTTCGGCGTGCTTTCGTTCGCCCAGCGGCGGTTTGCGCGCCGAAATCGCAGCTAACGGAACCATCCGGGTCGTGGTGAGCGTCGAACCGAGGTGCTCGACGATCTCCTGCGCCGCCATGACGGCGTCATCACATTGGCTCAGGCGAACGACGCTGGCCTCTCCGGACAAGCTGTGCGACGGCGTGTCCGCGCGGGGCACTGGCAGCGGTGCTCGGCGGGGGTCTACTTCGTCGCCGATCGCCAGTTCACCGACACTGCTCGCGTCCGCGCGGCGGTGTGGGGTTACGGACCCTCAGCATGTGCGAGCGGGCTGGCGGCAGCGTGGTGGCTTGAGTTGACCCGATTCGCGCCCGACCTCATCGAAGTGACGGTGCCGCGGAGCAGCCACGGCCGGTGCCACTCCGGATCTCAAGTCCGGCGGCGCAACCTCGGGCCCCTCGACGTCGTCGAGCACCGCGGACTTCGCGTCACTGCGCTTCCGCTCACGGCGATCGAGGCGACGGTACGCCGTGGCGGCGGGCCCAAGCTGATGGACGAAGCTCTGCAGCGCCACACCGAACTCCGTCACCTCTGGGCAGCCCATCTCCGCAACACGGGTAGGTACGGGTCCCCCGCTGCGCGTCGGCTCCTGCAGGCGGCCGACGACGGCACGAAGTCTCAGGCCGAACGATTGTTCACACGGCTGCTGAATTCATCCGGTGTCTCCGGGTGGAAGGCCAACCAGAAGGTAACCGGTTACGAGGTCGACGTCCTCTTCCGCACCGCCAAGGTGGTCGTCGAAGTCGACGGATTCGCGTTCCATACCGATCCGGAGGCGTTCGAGCGAGACCGCAGAAAACAGAACGCCCTCGTCCTTGCGGGTTACCAGGTACTGCGCTTCACCTGGCTGGACCTGACCGAGTATCCCGAACGCGTCCTCACCCTCGTCCAACGAGCGATTTCGGCGCGCTAACGGCCGCTGGGCGAACGAAAGCGCGCCGAAATCGCTAGCCCGCGGAGACCGAGCGGCCCGCGCTGTGCAGGTCGTTGCACGCCTCGACCACCCGCTCGGACATGCCGGCCTCGGCCTTCTTGAGGTAGCTGCGCGGGTCGTAGACCTTCTTGTTCCCGACTTCCCCGTCCACCTTCAATACCCCGTCGTAGTTGGCGAACATGTGCCCGGCCAGCGGGCGGGTGAACGCGTACTGGGTGTCGGTGTCGACGTTCATCTTCACCACGCCGTACTTCAGCGAGTCCTCGATCTCGGACTTCAGCGAGCCCGAGCCGCCGTGGAAGACGAAGTCGAACGGCTTGGAGCCCGCCGGCAAGCCCAGCTTCGCCGAGGCGACCCGCTGCCCCTCGGCCAGCACCTCGGGCTTGAGCACGACGTTGCCCGGCTTGTAGACGCCGTGCACATTGCCGAAGGTCGCAGCCAGCAGGTACTTACCGAGTTCCCCGGCGCCGAGCGCCGCGATGGTCTTCTCGAAGTCCTCCGAGGAGGTGTAGAGCTTCTCGTTGATCTCGGCCTCGACGCCGTCTTCTTCCCCTCCGACCACGCCGATCTCGATCTCCAGGATGATCTTGGCCGCCGCCGCCCGCTTGAGCAGCTCCTGGGCGATCGACAGGTTCTCGTCGATCGGCACCGCCGAACCGTCCCACATGTGCGACTGGAAGAGCGGGTTCTGGCCCTTGGCCACCCGTTCGGCCGAGATGGCCAGCAACGGGCGGACGTACGTGTCGAGCTTGTCCTTGGGGCAGTGATCGGTGTGCAGGGCCACCGTAATGGGGTACTTCGCGGCGACGACGTGCGCGAACTCCGCCAGCGCCACCGCCCCGGTGACCATGTCTTTGATCCCCAGACCGGAACCGAACTCGGCACCTCCGGTGGAGAACTGGATGATGCCGTCGCTGCCGGCGTCGGCGAAGCCCTTGATTGCGGCGTTGATGCTCTCTGAGCCGACGCAGTTGATCGCCGGGAATGCGAACGAGTGCTCCTTGGCACGGCCCAACATCTCCGCGTAGACCTCGGGGGTGGCGATGGGCATGGCGTTCCTCTCGTCAGATCCGGGTTGTTCGCAGAAGTATGTCAAAGCGGCACGGTTGGGGCGCCGCCAGCGGGGGCGAGCGCAGCTAGTCTCCGACCTGGACAGGTATGGTCGGGCCTCATGACGAGCACCAGCCTCGCGCTCATGCCCGATTTCCTCGACCCGGTCACGTTGATCAACCACTTCGGCACCTGGGCCCTGATCGGCTTGCTTGCGGTGGTGTTCATCGAGTCAGGGGTGCTCTTCCCGGTCCTGCCAGGCGACACCCTGCTGTTCGTGGCCGGGATGCTGGCGGCGGGCACCGCCACCACCCAGGCCGGAACAGCGAACTTCACGCTCTGGCAGCTGCTCGTTTTCATCCCCATTGCAGCCATTCTTGGCGGCCAGGTCGGGTACGTCGTCGGCCGATTCGTCGGCACCGCGATGTTCAAGCCCGACGCCCGCTTCCTCAAGCAGCGCTATCTGGACGAGGCACACCTGTTCTTCGAGCAGCGCGGCCCGTTCGCCATAGTGCTGGCCCGGTTCGTGCCGATCGTCCGCACGCTGGCGCCGATCGCAGCGGGCGCAGCACGGATGCGCTACACCACTTTCACCGCGTTCAACGTCATCGGTGCCATCGCCTGGGGTGTGGGCCTGCCGTTGCTCGGCTACGGACTGGGCCAGTTCGAGATCATCCAGAAACTGCTCGAACCGATCTTCATCCTCATCGCCGTGGCATCGATCAGTCCGATGATCATCGAGTGGTACAAACGCCGCAAGAACGCCAAGAACCGCATCGCCGAGACGGCGCCAGAGCCGACCGAATAACTCCCCGGGGCGAGCCCACCTCCCCGAGCGCGGCACCAAGCCGGCAGCTGCCACCGGCGTGCCTTACCCGGCTTTCCCCGGTGTCAGAACGGACGTCAGCCGCGGTCGCTGGCCCCTCATGCGCGTATTGATGCCCTGGTCAGCACACGTGTTGGCGAGATTGCTGAACCGCGACCTCGCCGAGGTCTCATGACTGCACGGCGCCGGCAGCCCACCGCACCGAAGTTGACTCCCAGGTAATGCACAGCCCTTCTCCCAGGAACAACGGATAGTTTTCGCTGATCGTGCGAAAGGTCACAGCTTTGATGAAGATCATCCTCAGTGGAATCGCCGCCTCCGCCGCCATCGGCCTGGCGGGAATGTTCGGCGGAATGGCCGTTGCCTCTGCCGGCAGCCCAACAGTCACGTTTGCCGTGCAGGACGGCGACAGCGGCAATGACGGGGCCGCCATCGACTCCGACGGCACCCAGGGCAGCTTCAAGGCGGCCACCGATGGCACGGAGTCGGGACCGATCCTGGCTGCGGCGCCCCAGGACAAGGCCAAGCCCTGATCCCACCCGGCTGACGTCGGACCTCGGCCCCAGCGGCTGAGGTAGCGTGCCTGCTCATGGCCGCCGACACCGCCGCCGCGCACGTCCTGGCAGACATCGCGAAGTTTCCGTTGCGGATCGGCGCCCACGCCGCTCATTCGGGAATCGAGACCGGGCTGCGCCTGGGCGATCGCGTGGTCGCGGCCGGGGTGAAGGTCGGCGAACAAGTCGAACGTCCCGCCGTCGCGGCGATGCGGGCCGCGGGTATCGAAGTGGAGTCGCTGCGCACCGCCGGTGGTACCAAGGTCGACTACGACTTCTTCGCCGGGGTGGCACCCGAGGTCCTCAACCCGGGCGGCACACTGCCGGGCGCCAACGAGTGGGACCGGCCGCTGTCGGCGGCGCATCCGAACCCGGTCGTCTTGATGCACGGCACAGCGGGTGGCGCCCAGACCAATTGGGGCGCCTACGTTCCACTGCTCGTGCAGCAGGGTTTCTCACCCTTCACGTTGACGTTCGGTGCGGTGACGACCGCGCCGTGGCCACTGTCAGCGCTGGGCGGGATGGCGCCCATCGAGGACTCGGCTGCGCAATTCGGCGCTCTCGTTGACCGAGTGCTCAACGCCACCGGCGCGAAAAAGGTTGACGTGGTGGGCCATTCGCAGGGCACCATCGTGCCCGACTACTACGCGAAGTTCCTAGGCGGTGCGGACAAGATCGGCACCTACGTGTCGCTCGCGCCACTGTGGCAGGGCACCGAGGTGTTCACCAACAAGCTCGTCGGACCGGTCGAGTTCCACGTCGCCTTGGACGCCACCCACCATGTGCACTTCGCCTCCGCGAAACAGATGATCCGCGGATCGGATTTCATCACAAAGCTCAATTCCGGTGGCGGACCGTATGTTCCGGGAATTCACTATGTGAATATCTCAACCCGCCATGACGAGTTCGTCCGCCCGTACACCAGCGGCCAGGTGCCGGGCGGCCTGGGAGACGATGTCATCAACATCGTCGTGCAGGACACGTGCGATCGCGACTTCAGCGACCACCTGGCCATCGCCGGGTCGCGACGTGCGGCAACCATGGTGCTCAACGCACTGGACGGCAGTGCGGATCCCGCCCACGGTCCCCGTGGGGTGCCGTGCGAGCTGGTGCCACCGATCCTGGGCTGATTCACCGCGCTCAGCGAATCACCCCCGTGGGCACCGGCCCCTCGGACGGGTGTGGCCAGCTGCCATAGGCCACCAGCACCTCGTCCGGCGGCTTCAGCCGCGACCACTCCCGCTCGAATTCTTCCAGTGGCTTGCCCCGCTTGAGTCGCTCGGCCCGAACCGATCTACGTGCTTCGACGGTTGCGACTTCGTCGGCGCTGCCGGTGGCCTCGTCGATGACCACGCCGTAGACAGTGCGCGCGGCCCACGCCGTGACGATCCCGTCCCGGACATCCACGGCCACCGCCTCGGGCTCCCGTTCGAGCACGTCGCCGTAGCCAGTACCACCCCCGGTGGGCACCAGGTAGATGTCCCCGGCCGCCGCCGGCTCCACTGGGGTGTTGATCGAGCGATACCGATACTCCCCGGCCAGCGCGTGGCCATCCAACAGCTCCGTACTGGTCGCCGGCACCGACGCGTCGCCGTTGGCCAGCTTCTCCAGCAGGTCGCTGTCGGTGATCGACACCGACGGCAGCGACGGCGACGCATATCCACCGAACAGCCCAAGACTGCACGGGAATCGGCTGCCGAATCCCAGCGACCCAAACATGAGGAACGGTACGTGGTGGACCATGTATGCGGCGTCGAGCCCCGCACCGCCGCGGTAGCGGCCGTGCCCGCAGCTGTCGGCGAGGAAGCGGTTACGGAACGCGTAGAGCACCGGGATACCCAGCTCGTTCTGCTCCACCTCGCCGGAGTCGGACAGGCTGGCGAAGAACGCGCCGGCAACGTTCACACCGTCCTGGTTGGGGCGCGCCCCGCTACCGCCCGCGTTGAGTTCGCTGAACAGATCGGAGACGGGTTCGCCCCACTGGTTCACCCCGCCGTAGATCGGCATGTTGAACCCGCTGAACCACGGCGCGACGGCCCGTTGCGCCGCATGGGAATACACCAACTTGGCCAGCGCCAGACTGAACGCCAGGTTGAACACCGCCATCGGGTTAGGACACATCGAGACGGCGGCATCGGCACTGGGCGAGATGAACGTGCCCGGCCGGAATTCCCAGTCGAGCACCTCGGCCAGGCCGCTGTTGACCGGCAAATCTGGGAACAGGTAGTTGCACAGATAGGTGGCCGACATGCCGACCAGGGTGTGCGAGAACGTGTTCGACGAGTGGGCCACCAACTCGGGACTGCTGTCGGTAAGGTCGAGGTGCAGTCGGTCGCCGGTCTTGGTGACCTGCAGTCCCATCTTCAGCAGAGCGTCCCCGGTGCCGACGGTGTCGAGGAACGCGTTCTGACGCACCACGCCATCGGGCAACGAGCGCACCCGATTGCGGGCCGCGTCGGTCGCCATCTGGATCAGCTGGCGCAGACCGCCGATCACGAAGTCCTTTCCGCGACGTCGTGATTCGTCCAGCAGTCGCTCCTGTCCGCGCCGACACGCAGCCAGCCGAGCCTTGATGTCCATCACCAGCATGCGGGGGTCTCGCACGCCGTTGGCCAGTAGGTTCACCACGTCCTCGCGGATCACCCCCGCCGAGCAGATCTTCACCGGAGGGACCAGGATGCCCTCCTCGTAGCGGCTGCGGGAGCGCAGCGTCACCCCACCCGGATCCTGGGCGCCGCATTCACCGGTGTGGATCACCGCCCCGACCCAGCCGATGAGTTCGTCATCGTCGAAGACGGGCATGAACACCGTCATGTCCGCGGCGTGCACTCCGCCGTACAGCGGGTCGTTGTTGAAAAACGCGTCGCCGGGCCGAACCCCCACCGACGGGTCGTCGAGCCAGTGGGCCATCGTGTACTTGATCGGGATCTGCTGCAGGAAGGCGTGGAAATAGATGCCTGTCGAGCACACCGCGATGTCGCCCTGGGCGGTGTAGAACGCGAATCCCGAATCGCCCCAACGCGCACCGGTACTCGCTCCCAGACGCAGCAGCAGTTCCTGACATTCGACGGCGGTGGATTCCAGCTTGTGCGCGAAGATGGACAGGTCATGGTCGTTGAGAGCACCAACCGCGGTGCGTTCGCGGTCGGTCCATGGTTCCGGCTTGAGCCTGTTGTTGATCTGAAGGTCACGCCCGCTCATCGCTGATCCTCCTGTTCGCTGCGGCGCTCCAGCACGCAGGTTCCGTACTCGTCGAAGGTGAGGACCCACTGTGGGGGCACCACGATCGTGGTGTCAGCGGCCTCGACGATCGCCGGGCCGGGAAAGCTGTTGCCGGATTGCAGCCGTTCATGCCGGTAGACCGGTGTTGTGTGGTTTCCCAAGGCCGTCCCCCAATACACCGGCCGATGTCCGGTGATCGCCTGGGACCCATCGCCGCCTACCGTCGGCGTGGGCGGCAATGTGAGGGACTCGGCGGGTACCCAGGCCCGCAGATGCAGTTCCTGAATGTCAATACCCGCAGCGGGAAACGCCGCCTCGGCCGAGAATTGCCTGCTGAACTCGCCGATGAACGCTGTGCAGAGCTCATCGACGTCCGCCGTCGACTCGAGCCGAAGCCGCGGGGCCCGCACCCGGGTCGCGTTGAGTTGGGTGCCGAAGCGCATGTCGACCTCCAGCTCGAGGTGCAACTCCTCGGCGGTGAAACCCTCCAACGCGAAGTCGCGCTGCGCCTCGGCGCGCAGCTCGTCGACGACGGCGTTGAACGCGTCGATGTCGGCGGCGGCATCGGGTTGCATGAAGCGGGTCAACGCGATTCGCCTGGTGCGTTCGTAAATGTGCATCACGTCCATGCCCGAGGACCCGTACGCGCAGAATACCGAACTGAACGGCAGGGCGAGAACCCTTCGGGCGCCGACGAAGTCGGCGTAGCCGCACGCATGAGCCGGGCCTGCACCCCCGGCGGCGACGATGGTGAACTCGCGGGGGTCATATCCCTTGAGCGCAACCTCGGTGAAGATCTCCTGACCCATGATCGCGTTGGCCAGATGATGGATTCGCCAGGCCGCCTCAAGTTCGTCGATCCCCAGCGGCTTGGCGATGCGATCCCGGATCGCTGCGGCCGCTGCCTCGACGTCGAGGCCGAATCTTCCGCCGAGATAGTAGTCGGGGTCGAGCATGCCCAGGACAAGGTCGGCGTCGGTGACCGTGGGTTCGGTGCCGCCCAGATCGTAGGCCACCGGGCCGGGCATCGACCCCGCGCTGCGCGGCCCCACGTGCAGACGGCCCAGCGAGTCGTCGATCCAGGCGATCGATCCGCCGCCAGCGCCGATCGACTTGGTCTCGACGAACGAGCCCTGCACTCGCCACCGGTCGAAGATCGGTCGGAAATCGTAGGAGCTGATCTTCTGTCCGCTGACCACGGCGATGTCGAAGCTCGTACCACCGACATCGGTGAACAGTAGGTTGTCCAAGTCATAGTGGCGTGCAACGGTGGTGGTGCCGAACACTCCCGCTGCGGGTCCGGCCGCGTGAGTGTCGATCGCTCTGGTGCGGCTGAGCTTCTTGCTACCGCCGCTGTTGTGCACCAGCATCAGCGGGCGCCGATAGCCACGATGGCGGCACATCTCGCCGATCTGGAAGAGCTGATCGCTCAGCGCGGCATGAGTGTAGGCGTCCACCACCGCGGTCATTGTGCGGGCGTACTCGCCCACTCGCGGCGAGACCTGATGCGAGCAGATGACCGGGAAGTTGCCCAGATAGGTGTCGGGGTACTCCTCGCGGATGATGTCGTGCACCGCGAGTTCGTGCGCCGGGTTGGCGAACGACCATAGCAGTGCTAGCACGAATCCCGTGGCCCCCTGGTCGACCAGGGTTTGCACCTGTTCCCGGACGTCGTCGACGTCCAGTGGCATCAATACCGTGCCCGCCGAGTCGATGCGTTCGCGTATCCCGACCACGAGGTTGCGCGGGATCAGCGGCTCCGGCTTGCGGATGACGGCCAGGTCGCGGATCTGCTCGATGGGCAGCCCGTCGCCCCATTGGCGGGAGCGGCCGACGAAGATGGTGTCCTCGAATCCGCGGGTGGTGATCAGCCCGAGCTTGGGTCCGGTGCGTTCGATGAGCGCATTGATACCAATCGTGGTGGAGTACCGCAGCACACCGGTGTCGGCCAGCATCTCCTCCACCGGGCGGCCGAACCGCGCTGCGATAGCCTCCAGCGCGTTGGAGAAGCACACACTCAGATCGTGGTGTGTAGTAGGCACTTTGGCGCTGACCCAGGCGCCGTCGGCGGTCGCGAAGCAGTCGGTGAAAGTACCGCCGACGTCGATATCGATGGAATGGTTCACAGGTTGTCTCCTCACTGGGCCAATGCCGCGATCGCGGCATGGAGATGTTCGGGGGTGGCCGGGCCGGAATCGGCGCTGGTGGTTAGCCACGCCGCGGACCTGACGTGCGACTCGGTGGTCTCCAGGACGCGCGCCACACTCGCCGGTGCGGCCAGCTCCTCCTCGGCGCTCAGCGACCGGCCGGGGGCCAGCGGTCCTGGCGCACCGATCCGGTCGAACGGATCGTCGGCACCAACCGACTGCACCAGCACGGCTTGGTAGTGCGCGGCGATGCGGCTCAGCGTCCGCAGCGTGGCCGGGTTATGGCTCTCGGCCGTCCAGTGTTGCAGTAGCAGCACGTCTACGCCCGCTTCACCGAGCTCGCGGGCCAGAGCGATCGCGGCGGGGCGGTCCTCGTCGACCGCCGGAGCCGGGACCACTCCGACCACGGCAACGTCAACCCGGGTGGAGCGCACCCGGCGCGCCGCCTCGGCCTCCACCTCGGCGCTGACGCCCGGGTCGAAACCGACAACGATGGCGTCGTATCCGAACAGCCGCTGCGCGAAGTCGACCGCACCGGCCAGCACACCGGGGTCTTCGGCAAGCCGCTCGGGACTGACCTTGGCGACGTCGGCGACGATCCGCTGATCGAGCGGCACCAGTGCAGGGCGCACCCCACGCTGTCCGGTTACCGCCGCGCGCACCGCGTTCCGATCCAAGGGCGACGTCATGACGGGTCTGGAACCAGCTCGGCGGTACGCGCCCGCAGCGCGTCGAGGTCCAGTTCGAGGTCATGGGTCACCGGGTGGCCCGGTGGCAGATACTCGGTTTCGATCAGCTGCGCGCAGGCCGGGCAGTAGAACTCCACGATCCGGCACCAGTCCGGATGCGGGGCGAAGCTGTAATCGGCGTCCTTCGGCGCGCGGGCGAAGTGCACCTCGGCCGGGTCGCGGGACGCGACCAGCAGCCCGCGTTTGTAGGAGTCCCGGGCTGACCCCAACTCGGCACCGCAGCGGTTACAGCGCCACAGCTCGGTGTCCAGATCGATGTCCAGATGCTCGGTGATGCGAATTCTCATGCGCGCGTTTCCTGTTCTAAAGATCCGACGGGGACAGGACTTCGGTTCCGTACTCGTCGACGGACAAGACAAAGCCCGGTGGGACCGCGGTGGTGGTATCGGCACCGTCGATCAGGGCGGGTCCTGCGATCCGATGTCCGGGGCGAAGCAGCCGCCGATCGTAGGCGGGTGTGAGCAGCGACCAAATCTGGTTACCCCAGTAGGCTTCTCGCTCACCGCGGCGGGCTTCCGCGGGATCGGGGTCACCCAGCTCCTCGGGTGTGAACTCGACGTGGGGAACGGGGGCCACCGCGCGCACGCCCACCCGGCTCACGCCGGTCAGCCCGGCCAGGTCCTCGGGCGAATCCACCATCAGCTCGTGGCTGACCCCGTCGACGATGCAGGTGGCGGTGAGTGCCAACGTCACCTCGTCGAAGCCCTCCCCCGCCATGTCACGGCGGGCCCGCTGGACCAAGGCAGCACCCAGCGACACCGGATCGTCCTCGGCGCGCCGGGAATAGCCGTGCACAACGTCGAGGCCGGACGAACCGTAGGCGCTGAAGACCGCGCTGTAGGGCGTCATCAGAGCTCGGCGAAGCCCGCTGGCTCGCAGGATTCCCGCAGCATGCCCGCTGCCCGCGCCGCCGTAGACGACCAGCACCGCCTCGTGCAGGTCGTCCTCGGACAGTCCGGCTCCCGCAGCGATCTGGCCGATGTGCTCGGCCGACATCCGTGCGACGGTCTCCTTGACCTGCCACGCGGCCTCGGCCAGCGACACTCCGAGCGCATCGGCGACGGGTTGCAGCGCGGCGGCCGCCCGGTCGGGATCCAGCGGCATCCGCCCGTCGAGGAAGTACTGCGGGTCGACGTGGCCGAGCACGACGTCGGCGTCGGTCACCGTCGGTGCCAGCCCGCCCAGCCCGAAGCAGGCCGGGCCCGGCCGGGCGCCCGCACTTTCCGGTCCGACGAGCAGCACACCGTCACGCACGGTCACCACTGATCCGCCGGCACCGCCGACCGCGAGGATCCGCAGGGCCGGCAGGTCGACATGCAGTCCGGCGATGTGGGAGGTTTCCTCCAGCGGGGCCTGTCCGTCCACGATCACGCCGAGATCAACGCTGGTGCCGCCCATGTCGAGGGTGATGGCATGGCGGACGCCGTACCGCGCGGCGAGCGCCCTGGCGCCCAGCAGCCCGCTCGCAGGGCCCGAGTTGTAGGTGTTGAGCGCGTGGGTGCGGGCCACCCGGCTGGCGCCACCGGAGCTGTGCACTACCAGCAGAGGCCGCACCAGCCCCTGCTCGCGCAGCCTCTCCTCAGCGCGGTGCAGATAGCCGGCGAGATGGCGGTGGACGTAAGCGGCCAGGAATGCGGCGTTGATCCTAGCGGCACTGTCCTCACCGTCGGCGACTTCGGATGTAGCGAATACCGGTGTGGCCCCAAGGAATTGGCCGGGATACTCACGGCGGATCGCCTTCTTGGCGGCCTGCTCGTCGGAAGGCTCGGCCATCGCGACCACGACCGCCTGCGCACCCCGATCCACGAGCTGCTGGAAGGCTGTCAGCGCGTCCGCGGTGGAGATCCGCTCCACCATATCGGTATCAGTCCAGCCGTCCTCGACAAGCCAGCCCGGCCACGGTTGGCCCGGTCCGATCAGCAGTCCGATCTTGGCCCCACGCCGTTCGATCACCGCATTGGTGGCAATCGTGTTGGCGTAACGCAACACAACCGTCTCGGCCAACAGCGCCGGTACCGGTAGCTGCAGCCGCCGCGCGGCCTCGGTCACACAGTCCAGCAGCGCCACCGTGGGGTCGTGCGGGGTGCTGGGTACTTTGACGACATGCACCCGCTCGCTGTCGTGGTCGGCAATCAGTCCGTCGGTGAAGGTGCCGCCGGTGTCGATGTCGATCGTGTAGGTCACTGGGTCTCCTTGACAGTGCTGAGCAGGTGGACTACCGCGGCGATGGCTTCCAGGCCCCTTGGTCCACCGCCGACGGTATGAGCCAGGCCGACCGTGGGTCCCGCGACCTGCAGCGGCCCGGCTTGGCCGCGCAACTGCCACACCAGCTCGGCCAGTTGCGCGACACCGGTGGCACCGACCGGGTGACCCCGGCCGAGTAGCCCGCCACCCGGATTGATCACGGTGCGATCCGCATTGAGTCCCAGGGCCCGGGTGTAGACGATCTCGGCGATGGTGAACGGGTCGTACACCTCGGCGATGTCGACGTCGGCCGGGCCGAGTCCGGCGGCCCGGTAGGCCATCGCAGCGGCCCGCCTGGTGGGCTCGCCCGCAGTGATATCGACCTGGTGGCGCAGAGACTGTCCCGAGACCATGGCACCGCTGCAGACGGTGACGTCAGGAGTTCGGTCCAGTGCGCCGCGAGCGGCCACAATGACCGCGGCCGCCCCGTCGGCGTGGGCGCCGCATTGCAGCCGGGTGAGCGGTTCGGCGACCAGTGGGGATGCTAGTACTTCCTCGACGGTGGTCGGCTTGGCCAGCGTGGCGCGCGGATTGGCGACGCCCTTGGCGCGGTTGCGGACCGCAACCTCAGCCAGATCAGCTGGTGTGGCTCCGTTCTGGGCGAATTCGCGATTCGCGGTCATCGCGTAGACAGCGGGGAATGTCAGTCCGACCTTGCTCTCACGGTCGGACTCCAGTGGGCTCAGCACCTCGTGGTCGGTGACCTTCTCCACGCCGGCGACCAACACGATGTCCTCGAAGCCGCTGGTGACCGCGCGTACGGCTTGCAGGAAGGCAACCGAGCCGCTCGCACAGGCGGCCTCGACGTTGACGATGGGAATACCGGTGGCAGCAACGCGTTCCAGCACCCGCGGACCGACCTGGCCGCCGCCCAGAACATTGCCGAAGTAGGCGGCGTCGAGGTCGGCGGCATTCAAGCCCGCATCGGCCAGAGCGCCGGAGACCGCCTCAGCTCCGATATCTTCCAACGTTCTGGGGGCAAAGCGACCGAACTGGGTCATCGCCACACCGACGATGTCGGCTCGTCTCATCGCGCGTTCACCTCCGTGGCGGCAAAGTGAAAGACGTCTGCCGTACCGTCGGCGGTGACGCGCACCGCGTCGCCGACCGCAACGACCGAGTCGACCCGAGCGAACAGCCTTAGTCCATCGTCAAAGTCGGCGTACGCCAGCGTGTAAGGGACCGCGACTCCCGGCATTCCGCGGTGCACGGTGGTCCACGAATAGACCGTGCCCGCCGCTCCTTCTGCAACGAATCGGGTCTCAGCCCCACAGGCCAGGCAACACTGCTGGTCCACATCGGCGGTCCCACACCGCTCGCATACGCTCACGCCCGCGGTCATCGGGCCGCCCCGCTACGCACCAGCAGCCGCGTCTTGTGGTCGGAGCGGCCGAGTTGCCCCGGGTCGAGGATCTCCACCCGGGCCCGGAACCTCAGTGCGTCGCGCAGCAGGGCCTCCAGCTGCGTCGCCAGCTCGGCGTCACCGGACGGGTCCTCATCGGCACCACGCTCGACCTTCACATCCACCGGCGGGCTCACCCGGGCGTCACTGCCGGCGACGACGACCCGCACTGCCCCGGACACTCTCGGATACCAGCCGGCGACGGTGTCGCGGACCGCGGACGGATGCACATTGATCCCGTTGACAATGATCATGTCGTCGGTCCGGCCTAGCAGCTGATAACGCAGGCCGTCCCGACCACAGCGGCAGCGATCGGTGAAAAAGCGTGCGGTGTCCGCCATGTCGTAGCGCAGGACCGGACCGGCTTCCCATCGCAGGCTGGTCAACGCCAGGTTGCCCACTACACCGTTCTCCATCGGCAGCGGGCGGCCCGAGTGCGGGTCCAGTGCTTCCAACAACACGTTGTCCGCCGTGACTAGGTGCATTCCTTCGCCCTCGCCGCAGGAGGTCGCGAAGTGGCCCCACGCGCCACCCTGAACGTCGCGCACCTGTGCGCCATAGGCGTCCTCCAGAATCGCGCGCACCGCGGGATCGCCGGCACCGGCTTCTCCGCCGCAGATCAACAATTCGATACCGAGTGAGCCGACCTCCACACCGGCCACCTCGGGCGTCCGTTCGATGAGGTGCTCGGCGAACGACGGTGTGCAGCAGAGCACGCGGGGCCTGATGCTCGTCGCGAACTGCAGCAGGCGTGCGGTTCCGCCTTCGGCACCGACGGGAACGGCGGCAGCGCCGAGTGCGCTGATACCGCGCACCCACGGCACCCCGCCGACGAACATGCTCAGCGCGTAGGCGTGAAGCACGGCGTCGCCGGGGCGAACCCCCGCGGCGGCCAATCCCGCGGCGACCGCCGCGTCGTTGGTTCTCAAGTCGGCCTGCGTGAACGTGTAGAACGTCGGCAACCCGCTGGTGCCCGACGTCGCGTGCACCGCGCGTACCTGCCCGACCGGCGCGCAGAGGTGCAGGCCGTAGGGATGTCCGTACCGGCTCAACGATTCCTCTTGCGACTGGCGATGCTGTTCCTTGTCGAACCGCGGCAGGGTGGCCATCGACTCCGTCGTCAACTGCGCCCCATCGATGTCCGTGCCAGCAAGCCGCTCCCGGTACCAGGGACTGGCGTCGGACATGTAGCGCAGCTGCGCCGCAAGTGCTTTCAGCTGATTCTGGTCCATCGCGTCACCTCCCTCGATCTCTTCGAATTGTTTCCGAACAGGCTGTTCGGACTATTACCCGGACTCCGTGTTCTGCACACCGTACACCACCGGTCCGGTCCACACCACCGCCAACCATCATCGGACCAAATCTGTTGGTGCCGAGTCGATGTCGCGCTAACCGGCCGGTGGAGACAGCATCGATTGCCACGTCGGGTTTTGGGCTCCAGATGCCAGACCGGGCTGGGTGTACACCCGCCCGTCGGGAGCCAGGTAGCTGCCGGTCGCCGGGTCGTAGTTCGTCACCGCCAGCGGCGGCGGTACGGCCTGCTGCTGTGGAGCGCTCTGCGGAGGGAGGTCCGGAATGGCCTGACCCGACAGGGTCGCGTTGGGGTCGCCTTTCCAGTTGGTGCCATCGTTGAGCGGCGTGTACTGCTCGTTGCTCTCGCATAGCTTCGCCGTCGGTGCGCGCTTGCCGGCAACGGTTGCGCATGGGGTGTTACGGGCACCCCGCACCGCGACAAGTCCAGAGTCCTGTGGCACCCGGCAATACATGTCGCCGGCCGGAATGTCGGGGTAATCCACCAAACTGGGCGATCGAATCTGCTGTGGTGGAAGGTATCCGGTCGTACATGGCGGTGGCAGGTTCAGGTTCAGGTTGAAGTCCAGATAGGCGCCCTTATAGTCCTGTTTGGTGTTGTGGGCGGCCACGACACCCCCCTGGAACTCCGAGGTGATCTGCGGTGCCAGTACAAGCAGCTGTTCGATGTTGGGCTGGTAAGCGATGGCGACATCCTCCACGCTGACCATGTTCGCCAACACCACCGGCAGCGTCGGCCGCAGCCGCTCGACGAGTTCTCTGGCCTCGTTCGCAGCCGGTGCACCCTGCTGCAGCCAACCGGCCACCGCCGCGTCCTGGGCCTTCAGCTCGCCTGCGATCGTGTCCACGTGTGCTGCCCAAGCATCGATCGCGTCGGCGGAATCGGACTGCGAGTCCAGCACTGGCCCGGACTCGTCGATCAGTGTGGTGAGCGAATCTAGGTTGGCGCGCGCGTCGATCGCTGTGGCCGTCGAACCCCGGACCAATCGGGAGATCTCCGGGCCCAGACCACCCACGGCCGTGTAGCTCTCGTCCACCGCGGTCTTGAGGTTGTCGCGTGGAATCGCCTGTAGCCCACGATTGGTCGCATCGATCAGCGAGTTGATATCGGGCGGCACCGAAGTGCGGCCGACCGGGACAACATCGCCGTTACGCAGCGGTCGCGCAGTGGCATTGCGCGGCGACAGCGCCAGGAACTGCTCGCCGATGGACGATACGCTGTGCACCTCGGCGTCCAGATCAGACGGTATCGGGACGTCCGAGCGCAGCGACAGCGCGACCGCCACCCCAGCGTCGGTCACCTCGATCGACGTGACCCGCCCGACCTCGGTCCCTCGGTAGGTGACGTTGCCGCCGTCATAGAGTCCGGCCGCCCGCGGCAGCTCGACGGTCACGGTGTAGCGGCCAATACCGAACAACGCCGCCGGAAGGTTCAGGTATCCGAAGATCATCAGCGACCCCGCGACCAACGCTATCGCCGTCAGGATGGCCAGCTGGATCTTGATTCGCTTGTCGAGGTGCATGTTACGGTCCCTGGTCGAATCGATACGGGATGATCAGCGGGTTGCCTGCGGTGTAGGGACTCGGTGTCTGGCCGATCGTGCGACCCCACTGCAGTTCCAGTTTGGTCAGATCCCCTTCCCAGCGAGTCCCGGTGAAAAACGACGAGTCGATGCGACTCAGCGTGAGATCGATGACGGCGGTGAGGTTGGCGTAGTCGCCGCGAAACCACTTGGTCAACGTCTCCTTGGGCCACGGCAGCGTCGCCAGAAAGCTAAGCGACCGGGTCAATGCGGGACCGGCGTTGGCCAGCGACTCCAACACCGCACCAAGGTCTTTGAGCTCCTGGACCAAACTTCCCTTGGTCTGGTCGACGACGTTGGCGGTCAGCGCGGTGAACTTGCCGAACTGGTCGAGCGCGTCGGTCAGATGGTCACGTTGCTCGGCCAATACCGCCAGCGCATCGGGAATGGTGGTCAGGGCCCGGTCAAGCACCGGCTTCTGGTCGGCGAACTGGCCGACCAGATTGTTGAAACTCTCTGTTGCGGCA
Organism: Mycolicibacterium sp. CH28; assembly: GCF_004745805.1. Lineage (GTDB taxonomy): Bacteria > Actinomycetota > Actinomycetes > Mycobacteriales > Mycobacteriaceae > Mycobacterium. The sequence continues at coordinate 287,238 of NZ_SRLQ01000003.1, forward strand.
ATGATGCCGTCCTTTTGAGCATTGACTCGAGTGACGAAGATGTCGACTTGCTCAATGAGGCTGCGCAGATCGCGCTCTCGGGAGGCGAAGGCGGTACTGAAGGTCTTGACGATGTCCTGGGCCCTACCGATTCCACCGCCATTGAGCAGCAGGGACAGGGCGGCCAGGGTCTGCTCGGTGGTGGGGTATGCGCCGCCGGAGGACAGCGGTATCAACGATCCGTTGTGCAGCCGCCCCTGCGGCGCGGTGTCAGTCGGTGCGGCCAGTTCGACATGGGTGGATCCGAGCAGGCTGGTCTGACCGATCGTGGCCACCGAGTTCTCCGGCAGGTTCACATCGCCATTGAGGCGCATCGTGATCAGCGCGTGCCAACCCTGGCGTTCGATTCTGGTGACGGTCCCAATGTTGACGTCACCGACACGCACCCGGGAGTTCTGCTGGATGGTCGTAACGTCGGGTAGTTGCGCCTGGACGTCGAACGCGCCGGGACCACCGCCTTGGGTTCCCGGCATCGGCAGTGAATTCAGCCCGCGCCAGCCGCATCCGGACGCCACCAGCGTCAGCACCGCCACGAGCACGGTCAAGCCGGTGCGGCGCTTACCCGTCACGATCCGGCTCCCTGCGGCACCATGAGGCCGGGAAGTCCGCTCCCCGGATCGGTGCTGACCTGCGCCTCTGCGGGCAGCGGCGCCACGGGCGCCTGCGCCGCTGGCCGGTAGTCCGGACGCATCCAGTCTTCGCTGTAGGTGATCTCGTTGGGACGCGCCTGGGCTCCGACGAGCAGGTTCTCCCCGAACGGCAGGAAGTTGAATTGGCGGTTCTTGACGATCGGTGCCAGATATTGGACGCAGAGCTTGGCGGCCTGTTCGGCCCCCAGCCGCGACGCAGCCTGAATGGCCGCGCACAGGAACGACAACGGGTTGGCGAAGTTGTTCATAGCCAGTGCGCCGCTCAGCGCTGCCTGCGCCGGTTGATAGATGTTTGACAGGTCCTGTGCTGCATTCGGTGCGATGTGCAGCCCTTGCTTGATGTCGTCGAGGCTCTGGATCGCGGCCGTCGAAATCGACGACAGCTTGTCGAAGCTGACACCGAGTGCCTCCTTGTTGTCGGCAACAAATCCCCTCACGTCGGCGACCGCGGTGTTGAGATCCCCGATTGCCCGGCCGACTTCGTCGGGATCGTCAGCGAGCAGCCCGGTCACCAGCGCGAATTTGCGGTTCAGATCGGCCATCAGATCAGTGCTCGACCGAAGTGCCGTGACCAGGGTGGCGAGGTTCTTCACCGTCGTGAAGGTGTCGTCGCTATGGTCGCCGAGCGCCGAAAATGCCTGGGACAGTGCGATGATGGTCTTCCTGATGTCTGCGCCCTCACCGCGTAGGTTGTCGGCCGCGGTGTTGATGAACGCACCCAGCGTGCTGATACCACCGGGCTGGGTCGGCGCCAGCATGGTGGTCAGCGAATCCAGCTGCTTGCGCAGGTCGTCCCACTCCACCGGCACGGCCGTCCGATCCTGGGGAATGACTGTGCCTTCGACCATGACCGGCCCGCCGGTGTATGCCGGAGTCAGTTGGATCGCGCGGGCCGTGACCAGCTGCGGTGCGACGATGGCGGCGCTCGCGCCGGCGGGGATCCGGTACCTGGCGTCGACCCAGAAGCTCACCTTCGCCCGCTGCGGCATCGGTTCGATCGCATCGATCGTGCCGACCGGAACGCCGAGGACCCGCACCTCATCGCCGACGAACAACCCGTTTGTGTTGGCGAAGTACGCGACCAGCCGGGTCCGGTGCAGGGCGTTCCAAGGCTTCACGAGGACCACCGCCAGGCCGACGACAAGCAATATCGCCAACGCCGCGACCACCGCCAGCTTGCCTGCGCGCGACGCGATCACTGGCCGGCCTCCTCAGGTGCGGGCACGGTGGTGGCCGGCGGTCCCGGTGGTGGACCTCCCGGCGGCGGGGCCGGCAGCGGTGCGCGATAGGGATACCGCGAGTCACCGGTTTTGCCGGTGATGGCGTCTGGCAGCGTCTGGCGCGGCTCACCGCCCTGGCCGGTGCGCGGATAGGGCACCGGAAGCGCCGGGGTGCCCGGCTGCCCGGTCTGCGGGTCCGTCAACTCGGCCGGCGTCAGCACATTGGGATCCAGCCCCAGATCGGAGAATGCCGCATCGACAAATGGCTGGATGAACTGGCCGGGAAGTAGATTGGCGATGTAGGCCTTGAAGAACGGCCCGGAGGCGACCGATTCGCCGATTTTCATCGCGTAGCTGTCAAATAGTGTGATGGCCTTTTGCAGCCGTTGCTTTCGGTTGTCGACGATCGTGAGCACGCCGTTGAGCTTGTCCAGGGCTGGGCGGAGCTGGGTCCTGTTGTCGGCGATCGTCGCCGACAGCTGGCGGGCTAGCGACGAGATATTTCCCGAAATCTGGTCCAGGGCAGCGCTTTGCGCCTGCAACTGGGCCAACAGGGTGTTGGCGTCGGTAATCAGGCGGGCCACCTGATCGCTGCGCTCGGCGAGAACACCCGATGACGCCTTGGCATCCCTGAGCAGGTCGCGCAGCTGGGCGTCGCGCTCGTTGAGTGTCTGAGAGAACCGCGCTACCCCGTCGACGGCGATCTTGAGCTCCGGTGGGCTGTCGCGAAAGGTATCGGAGAGGGTAGTCATGGACTGCGAAACCTGGTTGAGATCAAGTCCTTTGACAGTGCTGGCCAGATCACCAAGGGCGTCGGGCAACTGGTAGGGCGATTTCGTGCGATCGACGGGGATGATCCCGGACAGCCTGCCGTCGCCGCGTGAGGTCACCGTGAGAATCTTGACCCCCAGCAGGCTCTTGGTCTTGATGGCGGCCTCGGTTCGGTCGCCGAGGTGGACGTCCTTGTTCACCGAGAACGTGACGAGAACCTGCGCCCCGTCGAGTTCGATGCTCGAAACCTCACCCACCCGCAGGCCCGCAACCTGGACCGCCGCGCCGTTCCGCAACCCGCCGGCTTCGGCGAAGTAGGCCGAATAGTGCTTGTCGGAGTTGATGAACGGCAAGTTGGTGTATTCCGACGCCAGTACCACCACACCGACGGTCACCCCGATGCCCACCGCTCCGAGGACGACGAGATTGCGTTCTGCAAAGGTTCTCATTTCGGTGTGCACCGTCCTGTGTCCTGGCCGGCCACTTTGACGTAGACCGGCTGTCCGCCCTTGCCGTTGAGCTTGAGCACCGCATCGCAGAGGTAGAAGGTGAAGAAATCCCCATAGATGCCTTGTCTGTTCAACACCTGATAGGCATCGGGCAGGGTGTTGAGTAGATCGTCGAAGTAGTCGTGGTCGGCGACCACGATGGCCGCCGCGCGATCGGTCTGGGTCACGGTCTTCTGCAGTGGCGGGCGGGCCTGCTGCAGTAGATCGGCCACGGTGCCGGCGGCGGCGTTGGTGTTGGCCACCGCGTTGCCGATGTCGCTGCCGCGCGCGGCTAGACCGTTGACCAGTTGCGTCAGGGAATCCAGGGCCTTGGCGAATTGTCCGCTGTGGCTCGCCAGCGAGCCGATCACCACGTTAAAGTTGCCGATCACCCCGCCGATCAGAGCGTCCCGGTCTGCCAGGGTGTGCGTCACCTGTGCGGTCTGCGCCAGAAATGAGTTGATCGTGGTGCCCTGACCCTGGAAGGCCGCGATCAGCTGGCTGGTCAGTGCGTTCACCTGGTCGGGTTCCAGTGCAGCGAACAACGGTCGGAACCCACCGATCAGCGCGTCGAGGTCCAACGCCGGTTGGGTCCTGGCCACCGGTATCGTCTGGCCCTCGTTAAGAGCCTTGACCGCACCTGGGCCTTCCTCCAACGCCAGGTATCGCCCGCCGATCATATCGGCCCACCGGATGGCGGCTTCGGTCCCTTCGGTGAGCACGACGGAGTCGTCCACAGAGAAGTCCACCCGCACAACGTCGTTGGACTCAATGGAGATCTTCTTGACCTTTCCGACCTCCACTCCGGCGATCCGGACGAAGTTTCCTTCCTCCAGACCCGTGACATCGGCAAAGTCCGCGCGGTAGATCCTCTCGGGCTGAAACCGTAACTGCGCGAATACCATCAGCAGCACACCGATGCCGAGCGCGCAGACGACCAGGAAGACCGCCAGGCGCCACACCGAACCTGCCAGGTTGTCTCTCACGGCGTTGCGTCTCCTGTGCTCTGATGGACGGCTATGGGGTGGGTGATGGTTGGGTGTACAGCGGCGCTCCGTAGGGCGGCGCTCCTGGGTACGGCACCGGCCCGATCGCCGGTGGTCCTTCGCCGCGAACGCTCGGCGGCTCGGGCGCCCCGCGAGTGACGGGGAAGAAGTTCACCCACCACGGGTGGCCGATGCCCGGGTTCGGTCGCCAGTCCACACCGGTGCCCCATCCGGTGTTGGTGACCAGCTGGCGGACTGGGAAATTCTTGCTGGCATCCGGAAGCGAACCGCACGACGGCGTGCCTCCCGGTCCACCCTTGGCCGCGACGACCGGCAGATTGTCCGGATACCGATAGGGATCGTCGCCGAACAGCACCGCCGAGTCGGCGATCAGCGATTTGCCGTTGGCGCCGCCCAGCGCGTCATAGCCACCGTTGTCGAGGAACCACTTGGCGCCCACCAGCATGCAGGTGTACATCGGGTTGTACTTGAACAGCAGGCCAGTCGTCGGCGCCGCGGCGTTGACGGCATGAACGAGGTTGTCCCTATTCGGGCCAAGCACCTCCAGACCGCTGCGGGCGAAGCCGGCCGTGTTGAGCAGCAGAGCATCCAGGTCGTCGGCGTGGCCGGTGATGGTGGCACCGGTGGTGGTGACCGACTTTAGGATCGACAGGATCTGTTGGGCCACACCACCGTACGTGTCGCTGAATCCCTTCAGCGACCGCCAGTCCCGGGCGACCATGTCCATCCTCGGGTTGACGGCCAACAGCACATCGTTGGCAGCTGTCGTCGCCTCGCCGATCCGTTCACCTTGTCCGGCCAGGCCGTCGGCCAGTGCCGTGAGCGTGGAATTGAGCTTGGTGACGTCGATCTGGTCCAGCACACCGACGAGGTTCTGGAACACCGTGTTGACCTCGGTGCTGACATTGCGGGATCGGATGACCGTGCCGGCGGTCAGCCGCTTGGAGCTGGGCCGCTCCGGCCAGACGAACTCGACGTACTTGGCGCCGAATGCCGTGGTCGCACGAATCTCGGCTTCCACGTTGGCCGGGATGTTCTTGATCTGGTTGGGGTCGATCTCCAACTTCAGTTCGGCCTGTCCACCGACGTTGGTGACGGCACCCACCCGGCCGACTTGGACGCCGCGCACCTTGACCTTCGCTCCCGACTCCATCATCAGCCCGGACCGCTGCGAGCTCACCAGCACCGGTACATAGGAGGTGAAAGTGCCGGCGAAGATCGCCGAACACAGCACCGCGAAGGTCACGACGATGGCGACCATGATTAACGTCCACCAGCCAGGACGAATCCGGCTGCCTTCTCTGCGCGTTGTCATGTCCGCTATCCGGCGAGGTTGAAGTTGCCGGACTGACCGTAGAGAGCTAGCGAGACAAACACGACCACGAAGCAGGCGGCGATCAGTGACGTGCGAACAGCTCGCCCGACAGCCTCGCCCACCCCGGCGGGCCCACCGGTGGCGTTGAAACCGTAGTAGGTGTGCACCAGCATGATGACCACCGCCATCGCGATGGCTAACAAGAACGACCAGATGACATCGGAGGGGTTCAGGAAGGTGTTGAAGTAGTGGTCGTAGACGCCGGTGGACTGGCCGTAGAAGGCGGTGGTGCCGAATCGGGCCGCGACGAACGACATCAGCACCGCAACGCAGTAGAGCGGAACCACGACGATCACTCCGGCTATCACCCGGGTGGAGGCAAGGTAGGCGATCGACCGGATCCCCATCACCTCGAGTGCGTCGATCTCCTCGTTGATCCGCATCGCCCCGAGCTGCGCGGTGGCACCGGCACCGATGGTGGCGGCCAGTCCGACCCCTGCGGTCAGCGGCGCGATCAGACGCACGTTGAAGTACGCCGAAGCGAAACCGGTGAGCGCTTCGACGCCGATGTCGGCGAACTGGTTGTAGCCGCGCACCGCGATCAACGCGCCGGTTGACATGGTCAGGATGCCGACGATGACGACGGTGCCACCGATGACGGCGAGGGCTCCTGTGCCCATACCCATTTGGGCGATGAGCCGCAGCGTCTCGGTCTTGTAGTAGACGACCGCGTCCCCGGCTGAAGCCACGGTCTTGAAATAGAACTGCGCCTGTTCGCCAGCCCGATTCCAGCCCCTGACCCAGTTACGCACGGTCTTAGGGATCAGGCCGCTCGGCTCGCTGGAGGCGGTGGTGGTCATATCGCCGCCTGGATGCCGATCGCGGTGGCGATGAGATTGATGACGAACAGCGCGATGAACGAATAGACGACGGTTTCGTTGACCGCGTTGCCGACACCGGCCGGACCTCCGCCCACCGAGATCCCCTTGTAACAGGCGATCAATCCGGCGGCCAGACCGAATATCGCGGCCTTGACCAGACAGATGACAACATCTGCCGGGCCGGTCACCAGCGTCAGGCCTGCCACGAACGCGCCCGGCGTGACGTGCTGGGCGTACACCGAGAACACGAACCCACCGACCAGCCCGACGATGACCACCACCGAGGACAGCATGAGGGCGACCAACATCGACGACAGCACCCGCGGGACCACGAGCGCCTGAATGGGGTTGATGCCCATCACCCGCAACGCGTCCAGTTCGTCGCGAATCGTGCGCGCACCGAGGTCCGCACACATCGAAGTGGCACCCGCACCGGCGATCACCAGAACCGTGACGATCGGGCCGATCTGAGTGACGGTGCCGAATGCCGCTCCGGTGCCGGAGAAGTCGGCCGCACCGAACTCGACCAGAAGGACGTTGAAGGTGAACACCAGCAACACTGTGAACGGAATCGAGAGCATGAGGGTGGGCAGGATCGACACCCGTGCCACGAACCACGACTGCCTCAGAAACTCTCGCCAGGCGAACGGACGGCGTGGAATCAGCACCAGCGTGTCCAGCGTCAACGCGAAGAAGCCGCCGGCGGCACCGACCGGCTTGGCCAGCGAGCGGGGCGAGATCACTGTGTAGACCCATCCGGTCCACGGCGGCCTGAGCCGTACCGATGCTTCATGTAGCTCCTCGGAAGATCGCTGCGCTGCATACAGATTCAAGAACGAACACTGTGTTCGGATATATAGCCGCACTCCATGTCCGGGCCACACTAGCACCCGGATTGTGACCTGCGCTACCCTTTCTGACGCACTCGCATCCGGGCGATGACACCGATCGCGGTGGCCGGACATAAAATGCGGGTATGACTGCACGACGAGCACGACGCAGGCCCCCGATTGCCGGTGCCGACGGCAAGGAATCGATCGAAACCGCGGTACTCAAGGCCACCGAGGCGGTCTTGCAGGCCAGGTCGCTCGACGAGATCGCGATCGCCGACATCCTCAGAGAGTCAGGGGTTTCGCGAACGAGTTTCTACTTCTATTTCGAGTCCAAGGATGCGGTCGCCGCAGCGCTGCTGCGCCAGATCAGCGGTGAGTTTCGAGACGCCATGACGCTGTGGGTCGATGATTCGGCGATCCCGAGGATCGACGCCCTGCGCAAGGCGATCCTGGAAACGGTCAGCGTCTGGCGCACACATCGCGGGGTGTTGCGCGCCGCCTACGAGGCTCCACCCCTGACATCAGAGATCGGCGAGGTGTGGCGCTCGATCCTGGACGACTACAGCCAGGTGGCAGCCGAGCACATCGAGCGCGAGCGAGCGGCCGGACGCGCCCCGGCCGGCCCGGATCCCAGATCGCTGGCGACCGTCCTCATGGGTGCCAACAATCAGGCGTTCTACAACCACATGATGTCCGACGCGCCGGACGGGGATTTCATCGACACTCTCGCGCACGTATGGGCGACATCGGTGTACGGGGTGCAACCCACGCAGGCCGCTGTCCCGAAACGTCCCCGAAAGGCCCGGCCACGCGCGTGACCGGACGTCACACCTTGTGCGGCGCCTTGTAGGGATGGGTGGCGCCAGCATCGATGGGGATGCTGGCGCCGGTGACATAGCGTGCCTCGTCAGATGCGAGCCACAGCACAGCGTTAGCAACGTCCTCGGGCGCGACCCAGGGCACCGGCAGTGCATGCATCATCGTCATCTGCGCGGCCGCCTCCGCCTGACCGGCGCCCTCTCGACCCCCGTTGAAGAACGACCATAGTTGCTCGTTCTGGATCATCTCGGTGTCGACGTTGGTGGGATGCACGGTGTTGACCCGGATGCCCTCAGGCCCCAGTTCCATTGCCAGCACCCGCATGAGTCCGACGAGGCCGTGCTTGGCTGCGGCGTAGTGGGCTACCCCGGGGAAGCCGATCAATCCCGCTATGGAGCTCGTCAGAATTATCGAACCGCCTCGCCCACCGGCGACGATCGCCGGCGCTGCCGCGCGGACCGTTCGCCACGCTCCGGTGAGGTTGATGTCGATCATCTCCTGCCACGCCTGCGGCTCGATCTCCAGCGCCGAACCGTAACCGGCGATCCCGGCGTTGGCACACACGATGTCGATACGCCCAAACCTGGCCACGCCCTCGTCGACAAGATCGCCAATCGCCTTGCTGTCACGTACGTCTCCGGCGGCGGCAACGATCTTCCGGCCGAGGTTCTCGACCTGTCGCACAGTCTCCTTGAGATCAGTGGCGGTGGCACCCCCGTGCGCGGCAGTCGGCACGTCGGCGCACAAGTCCAGTGCGATGATGTCGGCACCCTCGGCGGCGAAGCGCTGCGCTAGCGCACGACCCTGGCCACGAGCGGCTCCCGTGATGAAGGCGACTTTGCCCTCTACTTTTCCCATCAGGCGAACTCCGTTTCCTTGTCGAATCAGCCGTGGACGAACTCTTCGGTGCTGTACAGCGTGACCCCACCAGTAGCGAAGTTGGCGACGTCGGCCGACGCAGTCGCCATCTCGGGGGACTTCAACGCGGTCTTGAGATCATCCGCGGTGTCGAACATCAGGCTGGCCACCATGTAGTAGGGCGCCTGCTGGCCGGGCATCAGCGAGCGGCACTTGCCGGTGGTCAAGCCGGCAAGCCCGGGGATCTTCAGTGCCAGCGGCGCGTGCGTCGTGGTGTAGTAGTCGTCGAACGCGCCCGGGTCTTCCGGCGTGCCATAACAGACGGATACGCGAAACATGGTGTGCTCCTTACCGAAAGCCGGTCTAGATGGTCTTCTTGGCAACCAGCGTCAGCACATCGTAAGCGGCGACCGGTTCGTCGTCCTGGTTACTGACGACCGCATCCCAACACACTTCGCCATAGTCGGCCGATAGACGGGGTGTGATCTGCTTGACGGTCAGCGTGACGGTCAGGGCGTCGCCGGCCTTGACCGGGGTCAGGAACCTCAGACCGTCGACGCCGAAGTTGGCCAGTACGGGCCCCGGATTGGGCTCGACGAACAGTCCGGCCGCCAACGACACCACCAGGTAGCCATGGGCCACGATCCCACCGAAGAGCGGGTTCTGGGCGGCCGCCGTCGGATCGGTGTGCGCGTAGAAGGTGTCTCCGGTGAATTCGGCGAAGTGGTCGATGTCATCGAGGCTGACTACCCGCGGGCCGCCCACAACGGTGTCACCGATCCGCAATTCCTCCAAGTGTTTCCGGAACGGGTGCGCCTCGGTCTGGGTGCGGCTCGAGCCGGCGGTCCAGCGCCCGGTGATAGCGGTCGTCATATCGGGTCCGGCCTGCACGGCGCTGCGCTGCATAAAGTGCAGCACCCCGCGGATGCCGCCGAGTTCCTCACCCCCTCCGGCACGACCGGGACCACCGTGGACCAGGGTGGGCAACGGCGAGCCGTGCCCGGTGGATTCCTTGGCGTCGTCGCGATCGAGCACCAGGATCCGGCCGTGATACGGCGCGATTCCGAGAACGACCCGACGGGCCGTCGCGGGATCATGGGTCACCAGCGATCCCACCAGGCTGCCGCCGCCTCGCGCGGCCAGACCGATGGCGTCGTCGATGTCGCGGTAGCCGATGACGGTACTGACGGGCCCGAAGGCTTCAACCTCGTGCAGGGCCGCCGCGGCGGGATCCTCGGCGCGTAGCAGCAGTGGCGGCAGGAACGCCCCTCGCTCGGCGTCGGCCCCCACAACGTCGAAGTTGTCGGGGTCGCCGCTGACCAGGACGGCGGCGTCCCGCAGTTGTTTCAGCGAGCGCAGAACCTCGTCGCGCTGGGCGATGCTGGCCAGCGCCCCCATGCGGACGCCCTCGACGTCCGGGTTGCCGACGACGATCTTGGCCAGCCGGGCGGCAGCGGCCTCCACAACGTCACCAACCAGAGCGTCGGGCACCAGCGCGCGCCGGATGGCGGTGCACTTCTGCCCCGCCTTGATGGTCATCTCAGCCACGAGTTGTTGTATGTACAAATCGAATTCGGGCGTCCCAGGAGTGGCGTCGGGGCCGAGAATCGAGCAGTTCAGCGAGTCGGCCTCGCCGTTGAACCGCACACCTCCCTCGACGACGTTGGGATGAGTCCGCAATCTGGCCGCGGTGGCCGCCGAGCCGGTGAACACCACGGTGTCCTGCGGACCGAGCTTGCCGAGCAGGCCATCGTGGCTGGCGCAGATCAGCTGCACAGACCCTTCGGGCAACAGTCCGGAATCGATGATCGCCCTGAACATCAGCTCGGTCAGATAGGCGGTCTGGTGAGCCGGTTTGACGATGGACGGTACGCCGGCTAGAAACGCCGGCGCCAACTTCTCCAGCATGCCCCAGATCGGGAAGTTGTATGCATTGATCTGCACGGCAACACCAGGACGGGAGGTGTAGATGTGCTGGCCGACGAAAGTTCCTCCACGGCTGAGATTTTCGATACCACCATCGAGGTAGACGGTGTCATTGGGCAGCTCGCGGGTTCCCTTGCTGGCATAGCTGAGCAGCGTGCCGATGCCCCCGTCGATATCAATGGCCGAATCCCGTTGGGTGGCGCCGGTTGCCGTCGAGAGGGGATAGAACTCGTCCTTTCGGCTCATCAACAGCTTGCCGAGCGCTTTGAGCGCGCTGGCACGCTGATGGAAGGTCAAGGCACGCAGACCCGGGCCGCCGACGTCGCGTCCGTAACCGACGGCCGACTCGACATCGGCTCTAGCCGAGCTGAACCGGGCGACCTCCTCGCCGGTGACGGCATGGACCAGTGGCACCGTGTCGCCGTCGGGTGTCACCCATTTGCCGGCTACGTAGCTGTCGAGTACTGGGGTCACTAGCCCTCCTTTTCCAACCGTCCATTCGTTCGGTAATCACTGTTACAGAGCGGACGCGGCGGCGTCAAGCCACCGAAGAAGATCCGTGAATGTCGACCGAATGGTCAGTAATAAATGGTCAGTAATCAGTCAGCGGGTGCGCAGCCCGTCGAAGATCATTGTGGTGACAGCCGTCGACAATTCCTCCGCACCCAGCGTGCGACTGGGTCGATACCACTCGATGAGCGAGTTGACGGTGCCGAAGATCAGCCGGCTGGTCAGAGCCGGGTCGACGTCGGGTCGGATGCTGCCCTCGTCGCAGGCGTCTTGCACGAGCTTTTCGACGATCTGGTCGAATTCCCGTCGCCGTGCGAGCGCCCGTCGCTCCGTTTTCGTGTTGCCCCGTATCCGCAACAGCAGTGTCACGTAGGGAAGGTCGTCCACCAGCACCTGAATGCTGTGCTTGACCAGGTTCTCCAACCGATCGATCGCCGGTCCGACAGTGGCGTCGGGCGCCTCGGTGGCGGCGAACAGCGCATCGAGAGCGCGGTCGACCGCCAGCCGAAGCAGCTCCTCCTTGCCGGCCACGTGGTGATAGATCGAGGACTTGCTGATACCCAACCGCGCTGACAGATGTTCCATGGACGTGCCGTCGTAGCCCCGCTGGTTGAACACGCCGACGGCCACGGCCAACAGCGAGTCGAGGTCATAGCCGGGACGGCCGACCTGACCTGTGGGGCGCGATCGCGAAGCGGGCATGCGAGCCATCATCGCATCGTCAAAGCCGTACCGGTGACGCCAACCGCCAAGCCCACGCCAGGCTGGACAACCGACCGAATGTTCGGTTATATCTGGGTCGACTGTGAGGAGGAGCATGGCAAGAGAAGTGTTTCTAGTCGATGGGGTACGTACCGCGCAGGGTCGGTACGGCGGGAGATTGGCCACGGTACGGCCCGACGACCTGATTGCGATCACGGTCGCCGAGGTGGTCTCGCGCTGCGGAGTCTCCGGTGAGTCGGTGGACGAGGTGATCGTCGGCGCGGCCAACCAGGCCGGCGAGGACAACCGTGACGTCGCCCGAATGGCGGCGCTGCTGGCCGGCCTGCCCGATACCGTGCCCGGCTACACGGTGAACCGGTTGTGCGCCAGCGGTTTGAGCGCCATCGCCTCGGCATCCCAGGCGATCCGCAGCGGGGAAGCCGACGTCGTGGTTGCCGGCGGGGTGGAATCCATGACACGTGCGCCCTGGGTGATGGCCAAGCCAGGAACACCCTGGTCGCGCCCCGGTGAGGTTTCCGACACCTCCCTGGGCTGGCGGTTCACCAATCCGCGTTTTCCCGCCGAGGTCACGTTGTCGATGGGCGAGACCGCCGAAGAAGTCGCTGCCCTGGACGGGATCACCCGCGCCGACTCGGATGCCTTCGCGCTACGCAGTCACCTCCGCGCTGTTGCCGCCCAGGATGCCGGCCGATTCGTCACAGAGATCGTCCCGGTCAGCACCGCCGACGGTGTCGTCGATGTCGACGAGGGACCACGACGCGACGCCTCGCTCGACAAGCTGGCCGCCTTGCGCCCGGCGTTCAGGGCCGGCGGCATCGTCACCGCCGGGTCGTCATCGCCACTGTCCGACGGCGCCGCGGCAGTGCTGCTGGCCAGCGAGGAAGCCGTGCGCGCGCATAACCTCTCAGCCCGCGCACGGGTGGTGGCCGCGGCCAGCTGCGGAGTCGAGCCGCGGTTCATGGGGCTAGGTCCAGTTCCGGCAACACAGAAAGTACTGGCGCGAACCGGATGGGATACCGACGATCTCGACGCCGTCGAGATCAACGAGGCGTTTGCTGCGCAAAGCCTCGCCGTCGTGCGCCGCCTCGGCCTCGACGAGACCGTGGTCAACGCCAACGGCGGCGCGATCGCGCTCGGCCATCCGCTGGGCTGCTCGGGGGCCCGGCTGATCGTCACCTTGTTGAACCGCCTCGAGCGCGAGGGCGGCCGACGCGGCCTGGCAACCTTGTGCGTCGGCGTCGGGCAGGGCGTGGCAATGCTGATCGAGACACTATGACGGACTATCGAACCCTTCACGTCGCCGAGCATGGCGACCGGGTGGTCGTCGAACTACACCGTCCGGGCCAGCGCAATGCGATCAATGCCGCGATGGTCACCGAATTGCACTCTGTCTGCGCCCTTCTGGAGGAGACACCCCGCCTGCTGATCGTGACCGGGGCCGGCACCGACTTCGCTGCCGGTGCCGATATCGGCGAGCTTCGCACCCGCGGTCGCGACGAGGCGCTGGCCGGCATCAATCGCACGGTCTTCGATCGCATTGCCGCCCTGCCGCTGCCGACCATCGCGGCGGTGGAAGGTAATGCCTTGGGAGGCGGGGCCGAGCTCTCCTACGCCTGCGATCTGCGGGTCGCCGGTACCGGCGCCCGGTTCGGCAATCCCGAACCCGGGCTCGGCATCCTGGCCGCGGCCGGGGCCAGCTATCGGCTCGCCGATCTGGTCGGCAAATCGGTGGCAAAACAAGTCATTCTCGCCGGCAGCATCCTCGATGCCACCTCGGCATTGCGCTGCGGCCTGCTCACCGAGGTGGTCCAGGACGGTACCGCGCTGCAGGCCGCCCACCGGCTGGCCGACCGCATTGCGCGCCAGTCGACGCTGGCACTGCGGCTGTCCAAAGCCGTCCTGGATGCCGGGTCTGCACATCCGCTGCTTGACGACATCGCGCAGGCGGTGCTGTTCGAAAGTGCCGACAAGGACGAACGCATGTCCCGATTCCTGGAGAAGAGAACTTCATGACCCGTCCGTCACCCCACGTCCCCGCGGTGGTATCCGTCATCGGAGGCGGTCGCATGGGCGCGGGTATCGCGCAAGTCTTCGCCGTGGCCGGAGCGTCGGTGACAATCGCCGAAGCCAACCATGATTCGGCCGAGTCGGCCCGCGAACGGGTAGCCGCTGGGTTACATCGCGCCGCCGAAAAAGGCTTGGCCAGTGACCATCCTGACGTCATTCTGGCTCGCCTGCACACCGTCACCTCGGTCACCGAACTGCCCGCGGACTCCGGCTTGGTCGTCGAAGCAGTGCCGGAGAACGCCGCCGACAAGATCGCAGTACTGAGCAGCGCGGCAAAGGTGGTGGACCGATCGACCGTACTGGCCTCCAACACCAGCTCACTGTCGATCACCGAGTTGGCCGCCGCACTGGATCACCCCCAGCGGTTCATCGGCATGCACTTCTTCAATCCCGTCCCGGCTTCCCTGCTCGTGGAGGTCGTCGCTGCGCCCGAAACGACCGGCGAAGTCGTGTCTGCCACACTGGATTGGGTACGCGCGCTCGGCAAATCTGCGGTTGTCGTGCGGGATTCGCCGGGGTTCGCCACCAGCCGGCTCGGCGTTGCACTTGGCCTGGAGGCCATCCGCATGCTCGAAGAGGGGGTCGCCGACGCCGAATCGATTGACCGGGCCATGGAACTGGGCTATCGCCACCCGATGGGCCCGCTGCGCTCGACCGATCTCGTTGGGCTCGACGTCCGCCTAGCCATCGCCGAGCATCTACACACCACGCTGGGCGAGCGCTTCCGCCCACCGCAGCTGTTGCGCGACAAGGTTGCCCATCGTGACCTCGGGCGTAAGACCGGCCAGGGCTTCTACGGCTGGCCCAATTGAGATACCAGGAGGAACAACCATGAGCGAAACCTCGGTCAGCGCCGTGACCTACACGGTGGATTCCGGCGTCGCAACCATCATTCTCAACCGTCCCGACGTCTCCAACGCACTGACTCGGACCGTGAAAGGCCGATTACTACAGGCGTGCTCGAGTGCAGCGTCCGACCCGACGGTGCGCGCCGTCACACTTCTGGCCGCGGGCAAGAACTTCTGCGTCGGACAGGACCTCGGCGAACACATCGAAGCGCTGCACGCCGACCCGGCACGCGCCATGGACACGGTGCGCGAGCACTACAACCCCATTGTGAGAGCTTTGCACGCAATCGAAGTCCCCGTCGTCGTCGGCGTCAACGGCGCCTGTGTGGGGGCGGGATTCGGACTGGCCTTGGCTGGTGATATCCGCATCGCCGGAGTTCACGCCAAGTTCGGCACCGCGTTTACCGCGATAGGCTTGGCCGCGGATTCCGGACTGTCGGCGTCGTTGACTCGGCTGGTCGGCCCCGGGCGAGCCACTGCAATGTTTATGTGCGGCAACACTGTCGACGCCGAGGCGGCCCACAGCTGGGGCATCGTTGACCGAGTGGTTCCCGACGACGACGTCCGCGCCGAGGCCGCCGCGCTGGCCACCCGCCTTGCCGCCGGTCCCACGGCCGCCTACCGGGCGGTGAAACGCCTCATCGCCGCCAACTCCGGTGTCCCCATGGACGCTGTGCTCGATGCCGAGGCCGCCGTCCAGGAGCAGCTGGGTGCCTCTGTCGACCACGCCGCAGCCGTCGAAGCCTTCCTCGCCAAACAACGCCCCACATTTGTCGGGCACTAAAAACTGGGGGCCGTTACTTGCGCATCTACCCGGGTTATTGCACACTTTAATAACCGATCGTTCGGTCGGTAATTAGGAGGATCCGATGTCATCTGGCGCAACCACGATCGCCACGAACACCGCCAATCTGGAACACCACTTTGATCAAATCGTCGCCGCGGGTCACCGCATCGAACCCCGCGACTGGATGCCCGAGGGTTACCGCGGAACGTTGATCCGCCAAATTGCCCAACATGCGCACTCCGAGATCATCGGTATACAGCCTGAGGGCAACTGGATCACCCGGGCTCCCTCGTTGCGCCGCAAGGCCATTCTGCTGGCCAAGGTCCAAGACGAGGCGGGCCATGGTTTGTACCTGTACTCGGCTACCGAGACTCTCGGCGCCGATCGTGCCGATCTGACCGTCAATCTGATCGAGGGCCACCAGAAGTACTCGTCGATTTTCAACTACCCGGCCCTGAGCTACGCCGACGTCGGCGTCATCGGATGGCTAGTCGACGGCGCGGCCATCTGCAATCAGGTTCCGCTGTGCCGCAGCTCCTATGGCCCCTACGCCAGAGCAATGATCCGGATCTGCAAGGAGGAGTCCTTCCACCAACGGCAGGGCTACGAACTCCTGGCGTCGATGATGTCGGGGACTGACGCTCAGCGCGAGATGGTGCAGGACTCCGTGAACCGGTGGTGGTGGCCCGCGCTGATGATGTTCGGTCCCCCCGATGCTCATTCGTCACACACCGCTCGCTCGATGGCATGGGGAATCAAGCGCCACACCAACGATGAACTGCGGCAACGATTCGTCGACATGACCGTGCCTCAGGCTGACGCACTCGGCGTCAGGCTGCCGGACCCGCAACTGACGTGGAACGAGCAACGCGAGTCCTATGACTTCGGCAGTCCCGACTGGGGCGAATTCGCCGAGGTCGTCGCCGGCCACGGACCCTGCAATGCCGAGCGGATCGCCGTACGCAAACAGGCCCACGACAACGGGGCGTGGGTGCGCCGAGCTGCCTCGGCATTCGCCGCCCGCCAACACGACCAGGAAGGTCACCGGAGATGAACGAGAAACAAGCTCAACCCGCAACCAACGTTGAGCCCGGCTGGCCACTCTACGAGGTCTTCGTCCGCGGCAAGCGCGGACTCAATCACGTCCACGTCGGCTCGGTACACGCCTTCGACGATGAGATGGCGCTGCGTTACGCCCGCGACCTGTACACCCGCCGAAACGAGGGCGTCAGCATCTGGGTCGCGCATTCGACGGACATCGTGGCGTCCAGCCCCGATGAGAAGGATCCGTTCTTCGCGCCCAGCTCCGACAAGGTGTACCGGCACCCGACGTTCTATCAGATCGCCGACAACGTTCCACACATGTAAGGGGGTAATACCGACTATGACTGACCACGATTCGGCGTACACCGGGCTCGTCGACACCGACGAGCACGACCAGTGGGCATTCGGCACCTCGTTTGACGATCCGCTTGCCGGCGTAGACACCACCCTGGCCGAGGGAATCGACGGCACCGATCTGGCCACCTACTGCCTCACCCTCGGCGAGGATGCGCTCGTCTTGGCCCAGCGACTGGCCCAATGGTGCGGGCATGCACCCGAACTCGAAGAGGAAATGGCGCTAGCCAACTTCGGGCTGGATCTCCTCGGGCAGACACGCCTGCTGCTGGCCCGCGCGGCCGCTGCCGATCCGAGTGTGGTGCCGCAACTGCCCGCCGGGTCGCCTGTCCCGCCCGAGGATGCACTGGCGTTCTTCCGCGACGAACCACTGTGGCGCTGCATGCGATTGGTCGAACTGCCCAATGGCGACTTTGCGCACAGCATTGTGCGACTGCTGGCATTCTCCACCTACCGGCTGGCCCAGCTCCAACACCTGCGCGACTCGCGGGACCCCGTACTGGCGGCGGTGGCGGCCAAGGGCGTCAAGGAAGTGACCTACCACCGGGACTACAGCGCGCGGTGGCTGATCACGCTGGTCGGCGGCACCGAGGAATCCCGGCGCCGCACCGAGGACGCGATCGCCGATGTGTGGCCCTACGTCGAGGAGCTGTTCGCCCCCAATCAGGTCGAAGCCCGTTTGGCGGCCGTGGGCGCCGCCGTCGAATCCGCGTCGTTACGTGCCGAATTCGGCGCGGTGATCGATCAGGTTTTCCACGCCGCTGGACTCCAATCACCCAGCGTGCGACCCGCGGCCACGGTCGACCACCGCAGCGGGCGCGACGGCCTGCACACCGAAGCGCTCAGCTATCTTCTCGGCGAGATGCAGTCGGTCGCCCGCGCACACCCCATGGGGAAGTGGTGAGCTCGGTGATCACTGACACCACAACCCGTCTGCAGACCGCACGCGCGACCGCGGCCACCGTCACCGATCCGGAAATGCCGATGCTGACGCTGCTCGACCTCGGCGTGTTGCGCGGGGTTGACCTCGACGAGGCCGGGCGGCTCATCGTGACGATTACCCCTACCTACTCGGGGTGCCCCGCGATGGCGACCATGCGCGACGACCTACGGCGCGCCCTGACCCGCGCCGGCTTCGACGACGTCGACGTGCGCACCACCCTGTCCCCGGCTTGGAGCTCGGACTGGATCAGCGCCACCGGTCGGCGCAAACTCTCCGACCATGGGATCGCCACCCCAGCACCTGCTCCCACCCGATCCGGCGGACCGATCCCGTTGACCCTCATACCCTTTCAGCACGCGGTGCGCTGTCCGCACTGCGACTCGCTCGACACCGAGCAGACTTCGGCCTACGGATCCACCGCCTGCAAGGCGATGCACCGCTGCCGGGACTGCGGTGAACCCTTCGACCGGATCAAGGAGATCTGACATGACCGTAGCCCAGGAAACCCCGCTGGCCGGCAGCGGATCGCGCAACCGGCCATTTCGAACCCTGCGGATCTCAGCGGTACAGCGGCTGTGCGACGACGCCGTCGCGGTCAGCTTCGCCGTGCCCAAGTCCTACGGTGATGAATTCGCTTTCCAGGCCGGTCAATCGCTGACGATCCGCAAAGTCATCGACGGCGTCGAGCAACGCCGCACCTACTCCGTCTGCTCCGCGGCCGGGACGGCTCCGCGCATCGGAGTCCGTGAGATACCGGGAGGGACCTTCTCCCCGTGGCTGGTCCACGAAGTCAAGGCCGGCGACGAGATCGAGGTCCAGCCGCCGTCGGGAACCTTCACCGCCGAGCCTGCCGTCGCCGCGCGCCATGTACTGATCGCCGCCGGCTCCGGAATCACGCCGATGCTCTCAATCGCGTCGACGATACTGACCAATCCGGACTCCGAAGTCACGCTGCTCTACGGCAACCGCCGTGCCGGCACCGTCATGTTCGCCGACGAGCTCGCCGATCTCAAGGACGCCTACGGGCCGCGCCTTCAACTCGCGCACGTGTTGTCCCGGGAGCCGCGCGGCTCGGACCTGTTCAGCGGCCGTTTGGACTACGACCGAGTCCGAACCCTGTTGCAGGCCCTCGTGCCAGTCACGGCCGTCGATCGCTTCTGGCTGTGCGGCCCCTACGGCATGGTCGTCGACGCCCGAAAGGCTCTGGTGTCACTGGGCGTTGAGCGCGCACGCATCCGCGAGGAATTGTTCTTTGTCGAAGACGCCGCACCGATACCCGCCGTCCGTCGAGAATCCGCACCGGCCGGGCCGCGCAGCGACGTGACCATCATCCTCGACGGACGCACCAGCACCATGTCCCTGCCTCGCGATAGCACCATTCTCGACGCCGCTCAGCGTTCGCGCGAGGACTTACCGTTTGCCTGCAAGGGCGGGGTATGCGGCACTTGCCGCGCCAAGGTTACCGCGGGCAGCGTCCAGATGCACCGCAACTACGCACTCGAACCCGACGAAGTCGCCGCCGGATTCGTCCTGACCTGTCAGTCTCGGCCCACCACCGACACCGTCACCGTCGACTTCGACACATAGCATTGCAACACCGCCAGCACGCCGAACAGTCCACGGTGCCCGGACAGCGAGTGCGCGGGCAGGAATGCGTCGCAGTAGGGCATCGGGGCGGCCCGGGCCGGCTCCGGATAGTCGATCCAGTGGCAGAGGCAGCGCCGCCGCAGCGCGTCGCGCAGGTCACGGACGACTCGCCAATGAAGTCCAGCAGATCTACGGCGTGGTCGAGGCTGATGGCGCGTTCGTATTCGAAAGGACCGGGTACTTGCATCTGATGGCCCTCACATCGGTAGCGGGCCCCAAATCTGCGTCCGGCATTTCGCGATCGTCAATAGCGACCCACGTGATCGCCTAGCGCCTCTGGCGGCGAGGGGCGACCGTCGTCGTCATGGTGAATCCGGCCGCCGGTTTCCACCAGGGGCCGGCCGCAACCGCCCCAGCGGCGGGCGATGATCTCCGCGGCGATCGACACGGCCGTCTCCTCCGGGGTGCGGGCCCCGAGGTCCAGCCCGATCGGGCTGGAGAGCCGGCACAGTTCGGCATCGGTGAGCCCCGCCGCACGCAGCCGGGCCAACCGGTCGGCGTGGGTGCGCCGCGACCCCATCGCCCCGACATAGCCGACGTCCAGGCGCAGCGCTACTTCGAGCAGCGGCACGTCGAACTTGGCGTCGTGGGTAAGCACACAGATGACCGTGCGGGCATCGATCGCGCCGGCCTGAGCCTGCGCGGCCAAATACCGGTGCGGCCAATCGACGACCACCTCGTCGGCGGACGGGAACCGGGCCGGGGTCGCGAACAGGCCACGGGCGTCGCACACGGTGACGCGGTAGCCGAGGAAGACGCCCTGCTGGGCCACCGCGGCGGCGAAGTCGATGGCGCCGAAGACCAGCATCCGCGGTCGCGGCGCGTGGCTGGCGACGAACACCTCCATGCCCTCGCCGCGGCGCTGTCCGTCTGGTCCGTAGGTGATGACCTCGCTGCGCCCGGCCGCCAGCAGCCCGCGGGCATCGTCGGTCACCGCGGCGTCGGCTCGTCCGGATCCCAGCGTGCCCGCAGCGGTCTCCGGTTCGATGACCAGCCGGCGGCCCAGCCAATCGGGGTCGGGGTGGGTGATAACGGTGGCGACGGCGACCGGACGGTGGCCGGTGATCGCGTCGATGACGTGGTCGAGATGCGGAAAGGTCTGCGGCGATACGGGTTCGACAAAGATATCCAGAACGCCGCCGCAGGTGAGGCCGACGGCGAACGCGTCGTCGTCGCTGACCCCGTATCGCTCCAGCCGCGGCACCCCGGTGGCGGCGACTTCGGTTGCCGACTCGTAGACCGCGCCTTCGACGCAGCCGCCCGATACCGAACCGCTGACCGCGCCGTCGGGCGCCACCACCATCGCCGCGCCGGGGTGGCGCGGTGCCGACCGGAAGGTGCGCACCACCGTGCCAACACCGGCGGTTTCGCCGGCCCGCCAGATCGCAGCCAGTTCGGCCAAGACGTCCTGCACACCGTCAAACGTAGGCTGATTTTGTTACGCCGGCGCAACTTCGAGCGCGCCGCACCGGGGTGGGTACGAGCTCCTGTGCCCGAACGTCCATGTGCTGCCGCGATTTAACCAAGTTCGCCGCCCGCCGAGTGAGCCAGAGAACCGGGCACCACCATCGAGTCAGAACTTCAGGTGCTGACTGACGTCACCAACTTGGTCGATGAACATCGTGCGCGAATCGAACCACCATTGGCCGTCGACGCGATGGAAGGTGTCGTGATAGTGACCGGTGACGATCACCTGCAGCGGCAGGTCAGGGGTGGCCTGGGTGACGCAGTAGTAGGACTTGGCCCGCGCGGTGCCAGTCTGCTCGTCGATGTCCAGTTGCACATTACTGGTGTTGTGCCTGGTCTTCGGCGTGCCGTCATCGTCATAGAAGCGCACCGCCATCTGGTACATCTGTCGAACCCGCTCGGGCCCGGCAAACACAGTCTCGGGCGGACCCTCCTCCACCCCACAGATTCGCCCGTGCGTGAACAACTCCGCGACCGCGTCGACATCGCCGGCATCGAGCAGTTCGGCATAGGTGTAGATCAGGTTGGTGATCGCTTGCGCGCTGTCATTCATGTAGGGGCATGATGGCAGAGCCGATGCTTAGCAGGTCTTGTTTTCGGCGAATCGACGCTGTGCTCGCCGGCGTGACACAGTGGTCGCCGAGCTGGCTCGGCAATCTGACCAGCAAACCCGGGGCGGCCAGCCTCCAGCGCGCCGATCAGACTGGGTCGAGATCGCCCTCGGTAGCAGCGAGGTGCTCCGCGAAGAACGAAAGGACACGCCTCCACGCGTCCTCGGCTTCCGGGGCGGAATATGCGATGCCGACAGCGCCGGCCACAAGTTGAATCGGCGCGGGCAGTCCAAATTCGTTCATGAAGCCGTGACCGGCATCGGGGTACCGCTTCACGTCGTGCGGCACTCCTCCGCTGCGCAGGACAGCTTCGAGTTTCTCAGCGCTTGCTCGCTCCACGATGGGATCCCTGGCGCCAAAACTCGCGACGACCGGGCAGGATCGTCGAAGTTTGTCGATGTCCTTCGGCAGGAGCGCATAGCTAGCCCGGATTTTTCGCTGAATGCTGTGCGAAACGGGGTGTAGATAGGCGAAAGTGCCTGTCCTGCAAGGAATAATCGGACTTGTCGAAGGTTCAGATCGTTCCAGCTGGAAGGCACTTCGCAGGTGAAGAATATCGCGGCGGTACCACGGGTGAAAGTGTCGGCCGACGGCCAGGGTGTCGTGTCGCATGCCGGGATGGGCATGCTGCGCGAGCTCGCCGACCGGACCGGGTTATCGGTGCAGGTCAGCGCCGCGTTGGCGGATACTTACCGGGGCCCGTGGGTGTACGCCCCTGGGGAGGTGTTCGCCGATCTGGCCGCGGCGGTGGCCGATGGGGCCGATTGCATCGACGGGGTCGGGCAGTTGTGCGCCGATCGTGAGCATGTGTTCGGCGCGAAGGCCTCGACGACCACGATGTGGCGGCTGATCGATCAGCGTATCGACACCGCGCACCTACCCGGGGTAAGGGCAGCACGAGCCGGTGCGCGGGCCGCAGCGTGGGCGGCCGGAGCCGCCCCCGGTGAGGGCTGGCTGCACATCGACATCGACGCCACCCTGGTGATCGATCACTCCGACAACAAGACCGGCGCCACACCGACCTGGAAGAAGTCCTTCGGCCTTCATCCGCTGCTGGCGTTTCTGGACCGACCGGAGGTCGCCGGTGGGGAAGCGCTGGCCGGGTTGCTGCGCACCGGCAACGCCGGTTCGAACACCGCCTCCGATCACGTCATCGTCCTTGAACAGGCGCTGGCATCGCTGCCGGCGCCGTGGCGACCCGACCTGAGTCGTGGCGATGGCCCCGACCAGCCGAAGGTGTTGGTGCGCTGCGACACCGCCGGGGCCACCCACCGGTTCGCCGAGGCCTGCCGGACCACGGGGGTGGGGTTCTCCTTCGGCTACCCCGTCGATGCCCGAGTCCAGGACGCGGTGGACACCCTCAACCTCGGGCAATGCTGGTATCCGGCGATCGACACCTCCGGCGGCATCCGTGACGGCGCCTGGGTCGCCGAGGCCACCGACCTGGTCAACCTGAGCAGCTGGCCGGCCGGCACGAGGCTGATCCTGCGCAAGGAACGTCCCCATCCGGGCGCCCAGCTGCGGTTCACCGACACCGACGGCATGCGGGTCACCGCGTTCATCACCGACACCCCCGCCGGTGTCGTACCCGGCCAAGTCGCCGGCCTGGAACTACGCCACCGCCAGCACGCCCGCGTCGAGGACCGCATCCGCGACCTCAAAGCCACCGGCCTACGCAACCTGCCGTGCCAGTCCTTCTGGGCCAACGCCGCCTGGCTCGAAATCGTGCTCGCCGCCGCCGACCTGGTCACCTGGGCCCGCCTGATCGGCTTCCGTGACCACCCGGCACTGGCCCGAGCCGAGATCGCCACCTTCCGCTACCGCGTCCTGCACGTGGCCGCCCGTATCACCCGCAGCGCCCGCCAACTACGGCTGCGTATCGACGCCACCTGGCGATGGGCCGCCCAGATCGCGACCGCCTGGCACCACATCCGCTCCGCCTTCAGATAGAACCCTCAACACCTGACCGACCGATCACGAAAGGCCCACTGGCACTGGGAAAGCCCGCCCACCCAGCGACACGGGACCATCTCGCCACGCCCCACAACAGCACAACCCAGTTCCCCACACATCCCGTCGCGCAGCTCGACAGCCACACCCTGGACGAAAAATCGGGGCTAGGCGCAGTAGCGTTGAACAGGCCGCTTGGGCCTAGCTGCAGGCAAAATCCAGCGCCCATACAAAAGCCCGCCAACCCGATCTTGCCCGTACATCGGCTGTCGGAAATCAGGTGTTCGCGAGCAGCAAGGAGGCCTGCATAGGCGGGGCCCTCACCAACAAAATGCGCGCGAATGGTGCTAATCATGCATTTGATCTTGAGGCCGCGGCCGTCGTACAGCGCAGGAGCAAGCGCGAGGTATCCGCTTGCGGCGAAACGGTCGGTAATCCTCCGCAAATCGTTCGTCATCCCGAGCACGTCGTGGACAACCACTACGCCAGGCCAGGGACCGCTGCCCTCAGGGATTGCCATGTACCCGCGAATGCAACCATCGGCACCTTGAATCGCGACTTCACTCATCCAGTGCCACCTTCGATTCCTGCTTGAGCGGGACAATTGAGATGCAGACCATCGGCCAAGAAGAAGTTATCAGGGCGGCAGCATGCACGAATCCTCAAGAGCGCCGCCATGTATTGCGCTACGACGCGATTACACTGGCCTTTAATGGAACTCGGACCACAATCCCCATACCCCACGTCACCGGAGCCGACGAGCGAGGAGCGGATTCGGGACGCCGCGTTGGAGAGCTTCGCGAGCCACGGCGTCGCCGCCACGTCGATGCGGATGGTCGCCGACTCCGCCAACGTGTCAATCGGGCTGGTGCAGCATTACTTCAAGACCAAGGCTGCCTTGGTGAGCACCGTCGACCAATACGTGTTACGAGTGATCAGCGACGCGCTTGGGGCTGCCACGATGCCAGATCCGCCCACAGACGCGCTAGACGAGGCCGGTAACCGGCTGACCAAGCTGACAACTGATCATCCTGTAGTCATCAACTATCTTGGCCGCGCGTTGTGCGAGGGCGGCGAGATCGGTTCGGTCGTATTCGACGGATTGGTGGCGATCAGCACGGCGCAACGAGAACACTTCCATGAGCAGGGCTCGCTACGGGCGGACCTTGACCCGTTGTGGGCGGCATTGAACCCACTAATCTTGCGCGTTGGCGCTTTCATCCTTCGGCCGCACATCGAACGCCACCTCGGCGAACCGTTCTTTACGCCCAACCAGTTGCAGCGCTGGGACGAATCGGTGACGAAAGCACTCCGCGAGGGCTTTTTTCGCCAGCCTTGATGGGCCCGCGAGCGGGCGCGCACGCCGCGGCGATTCGTCACGCTCAGACAGCCGGGACAAAATTCGGCCGAATATCGTTGTAGTGCGGGATCTTTGGGCGCGTCAGAACGGTTTGGCGGTGAACCCCCAGCGCAACAACGCCGCCTCGCGGCGTACTTGACCGCGTAATTGCGCGGGTGGCTTTCCGCTGGGAACAGATCTGCCCGCTGCCCCGAACATCCAATAGGCCTGCAGGTACGGCAGCGGCGTCGAATGCCCCGAGCACAATCCGCCGAGCCCCGCGGCGGAAAGTTGCGCCGACATCTCGGCACGGGTGAAAGCCGCGGCCTCGCTGGCGATCGCGTCCTGCCGCAGGCCAATCGGCGAGGCCGGATCCACACACTGCAACGTCGCCGGGCACGCTGACGGGTCCTTCAGCCGAGCGAAATCCGATATCCACAACGCGGCTCCGGTGTCGCGCTGAACCGCCGCGATCTGCCGCAACGCGGCTCCCAATACGTCGACGTCCGGCAACTGGTGCAGAGTCCACATGCACGACACCGCATCCCAGGGCCCGGCTGCGAGCGATTCGGGTAGCGCAGTGATGTCCGCCTGCACCAGTTCTACGCGCCGATCGAGGCCCTCAGCAGCGAACAGTCCGCGCGCCGTGGCCAGCATGTTGGGTGCCAGGTCGACGCCGACGGCGTGCACGTCCGGACGACGGTGCAGCACCGCGCTCAGTGCACGCCCGGAACCGACGCCGAGATCGAGCAGTCGTCCACCCTGCGGTAGCAACGCGTCGATCGACCGGGCACACAGGTCATACACAGCTCGCATTCCCGGGTTCGCCTCGCCGCCGGCGTGGAAGTACGCAATCGCTTCGGCGTCGTCCATCACCATCGGCTCGGGAATGCGTTCGCGCCCTGGCGGATGCAGCCGTTCTCGCACCACGATGCCCGGCACCCGCCACAGCGGTCGAATCCCCATACCCGACGCCCTTCTGCTTAGACCCGCGTTACGCCCGTGCGCACCCCACCATTAAACCCGGCACCACTCTGTACACTTCGGTCGTCGTCGAATTTGTGGGAGGTTCAAGTGTCACAGGCGCCCCCGCGCGGTGGCCCCGAATCATTGCCACTGGCACCGGTGAACCCAATGCCCTTGCGCGAGCGTCTCAAAGCCGTGAAGGAATTCGGCACCGGCACGGAGAGACTGCGCGACGCCGGAGGGCCGGTCACGCGTTTCACTGTCGGCCCGCGCTGGCTGATGCCGCCAATGGTGCTCGTCACGTCACCGGGTGCACTCCGCGACGTGCTCAACATCAAGGACGGTTCGGTCGACAAGACAAGCCCGGTCTTCGACGAGATGCGTCGGATCATCGGCGCCAACCTGGCCGATCTGCCGTTCGAACCGTGGCGGTCTCGCCGACGCACACTACAACCGGTCTTCACCAAACAGCGGGTCCGTGAGTTCGGCGGTCATATGGCCCAGGCCGCCGAGTCCATTTGCAAGGGCTGGCCAGACGGCGGTGAAGTCGATCTCGACGCTGAATCGCGTGCGCTCACCTTGCGCGCCCTGGGCCTTTCCGTGCTCGGCATGGACCTGGAAGCGCGCGCGGACGACGTCGCCGAGCCCCTTCGCATTGCACTGTCGTATGCGATCGCACGCGCCACCCGCCCGGTCAGAGCCCCATACTGGCTCCCTACACCCGCCCGGCGTCGCGCCCGTGAGGCGAGCGCGAAACTCCATCGCCTTGCCGGCGATATCGTCCGCGAATGCCGCCGTGACCCTGACCGAGTCGCGCCGCTGGTCCACGCGCTCATCGCCGCGGAGGACCCCGAGACGGGGAAGCGGCTGTCCGACAGCGAAATCTGCGATGAGATCATCATCTTCCTGTTCGCGGGCCACGACACCACCGCGACCACGCTGGCCTATGCCTTGTGGTCGCTCGGACGCAACCCCGAGTGCCAGGACCGCGTGGTCGCCGAAATCGGGGCGCTTCCGGATCGACCGCTGACGCCCGACGATTTGCCCAGCCTCGGATACACCACCCAGGTGGTACGCGAGTCGCTGCGGTTGTGCCCGCCAGCTCCGACAGGAACCCGGATGGCATGCCAGGACTTGGCAGTCGGCGGCTATCGAGTAGAGACCGGCACCATGGTGGTGCTGGGCAGAATGGCAGTGCAACGCGATCCAGCGCTATGGGACGACCCGCTGCGATTCAACCCCGACCGCTTCGACCCGAACAACATCAAGAAGCTCGAGCGCTGGCAATACATCCCTTTCGGGGGCGGTCCCCGCTCGTGCATCGGCGACCACTTCGCGATGTTGGAAGTCACCCTTGCGCTGGCGACCATTATGCGTCGCGCCGAAATCACATCCTCCGAAGCGGATTTCCCGCTTGCCCTGCATTTCACGATGATCGCCGGCGCGCCGATCCGCGCACGAATCCGAAAGCGCTGAACCCATGTCCGTTGACGAAACAGCGAGCTTCTCCGCACACATCTTGAGCGACGGGGATCCCGAACTGGATCGGCTCCGCTCGGAGCCTGGCGTCGAGTTCATCGACCACCGCACGGGACTTCTCGAGAATCTGCGGACACTACACCCCGCGGCCAGCGCCGAATTGCTTGATGAGCCAACCAGATGGGCACATTATCCGTGGCGGCGTGCGGTCGTTGGAATACTGGGGCCCAACGGATTCCGGGCAGTCCGCACAGACCGGAATCGAAATCTCATCACCACCGAGGAGCAGCACCGTCTCGCGGGAGTCCGCATCGGCATTGCCGGACTCAGTGTCGGCCATGTCATCGCGCACACCCTTGCCGCCGAAGGACTCTGCGGAACACTGCGACTCGCAGACTTCGACCACCTGGAGCTGTCGAATCTCAACCGGGTTCCGGCGACCATCCTCGACATCGGGATCAACAAGGCCGTCGTGACAGCACGGCGGATCGCGGAGCTAGATCCGTATCTACGCTTGGAGGTCATGACCGCGGGCGTGCGTGCCGATTCCCTCGATGATTTCCTCGACGATCTCGATATCGTTGTCGAGGAGTGTGATTCGCTGGACATGAAGGTCCGGATCCGCGAGGCAGCCCGAGACCGACGGCTACCGGTACTCATGGCGACCAGCGATCGGGGTCTGATCGACGTGGAGCGCTTCGACCTGGAGCCAATGCGGCCGGTGATGCACGGCGTGCTCGGCGGGGTGGACTCCGCGAAGTTGGCTGCCCTGTCCCAACAGGATCGAATTCCGTACATGCTGCGCCACCTCGATGCCAGCCGGTCATCGGGACGCCTGACCGCATCACTGGTCGAAGTGGGCCAAACGCTGTCGACCTGGCCACAGTTGGCGGGCGAGGTCGCACTCGGTGCCACCACCGTCGCCGAGGCCGCGCGCCGCATCGGACTGGGTGAACCACTGGGGTCTGGCCAGGTCCGCATCGACATCGGCCAAGCGCTGGACGAGATCGCCGAACCCGCGCTCGGCGATCAGGGAACGTTGGAATCGACTGGCACGCCGACAGACCTGGCGGAACCGAGTGACCCGGCCGCGGTGATCGCCCTCGCTGCGGTCCGCGCACCGTCCGGCGGAAACGCTCAGCCCTGGGATATCGAGATCCGGCCAGACACGGTCCGGATTCGACTCGCACCGCAGTACACCTCGATGATGGACGTCGCGTTCCGGGGCAGCGCGGTGGCCATCGGTGCGGCCGCGTTCAACGCACGCGTCGCGGCTGCGAAGTCGGGTGTCCTGGGTCCGGTCGAATGGACGACCGACGGGCCGACTCTGCTCGAGATCACCGTGCGGTTGGGTCACGACGCCGATCCGGAACTGGCCGCCCTCTACGAGCCGATGCTACGCCGGGAGACCAACCGCAATCAGGGCAATCCGGCCCCTATCCCAAGGGAGACGATTGATTCACTGCACACTTGGGCGGCCCGCGAAGGTGCTGGTCTGCATCTGCTCACCGATCGCGACGATATCGCCAAGGCAGCGGGGATTCTCGCCACCACCGACCGGCTCCGCTTCCTGACTCCCCGCCTGCACCGGGAGATGATGTCCGAGATGCGCTGGCCGGGCGACGAACCCGCGGACAGCGGCATCGACGTCCGCGGTTTGGAACTCGACCCGGGCGACTTCGCAGTGATGGAGATCTTACGGCGCCCCGACGTGATGGCCCTGCTCGCGCAGTGGGACGCGGGTGAGGCGCTCGGCGACGACGTCGCGAATCGCATTCATGCGACGTCAGCGGTGGCCGTGCTCACGACGAGCGGCGATCAACTCATCGACTATGCCCGCAGCGGGTCGGCGGCCGAGGCGGTCTGGATCGTGGCCCAGCAACACGGATTGGCCGTGCACCCCATCTCTCCGGTGTTTCTCCACGCCGTTCATCGGCACGAACTCGTGGAGATGTCACCACCGTTCAGCCGTGAACTGATCGATTTGCAATCGGAGTTCAATAGCTTGGCCGGCATGCGGCCGGACGAGTCGCTCGTTCTGATCCTCCGCCTGGCACACGCCGGGCCGGCCTCGACCCACAGCCGACGCCGTCCGATTCGCCGTCCGGACTAGTCGGGCCCGCTTGCCCGGCTAGCCTCCAGCGCCCGGATCAGACTGGCCGAATCCCACGGTCCGCGGTGACGGATACCGTTGACGAAGAACGTCGGCGTGGAATTCAAGTCCATCAGTTCGGCGTCCTGCGCGTCGTCGTCGACGCGATGCAGTACCCGCGCAGAGTGCACGTCCTCGTCGAATTTGGTTATGTCACAACCGACTTGGTCGGCATAACGGTAAATGTGCTGCCACTCCAGGTAATCCTGGAACTGGAACATCATCGTCCCCATGTCGAAGAACTTGCCCTGCAGGGCGGCCGCTTCACTCGCCCGCGCGGCGTCCATAGCGCGCGGGTGTGGTCGCTCCAGCGGTAGATGCCGCCACACGTAGCGCAACTGGTCGCCGAAATGGGCCCGAACCTCGTCGATCGATCCAGTGGCCCGGCTGCAGAACGGGCACTCGAAGTCACCGTATTCCACCAGCGTCAGCGGCGCGTCGACCGGGCCCCGCATGTGGTCACGCGCCGGATCGACCTCGCGGACGAGTTTGAGACCGACCGCGACAGGTGGACTGAGCCAGTCGGTCAGTCGGAAGATCGCCCAGCCCAGCACAACCGCGATGACGGAGGCGGCCAGCACGCCGACCCGGGCCAGGTCCGCCGAGCGCGGATCCTTGATCGCCAGGTCGATGATGAACAGCGAGATGGTGAACCCGATCCCGGACAGCGCCGCTCCACCGGCCACCCGCCGCAACGTCAGACCCGGTGCCAGCCGCCCCAACCCGGTGCGCTGCATCAGCCAGGTGGCCGCTGTGATCCCGACCAGCTTGCCGACGACCAGGCCGGCCACCACACCCCAGGTCAGTGCTGAGCCAGCTGCGGCGAGGACGGTGTCGGTGTCCAGCCGCACACCGGCGTTGGCCAACGCGAACAGCGGCAGCACGCCGAAGGACACATACGGACCGAATCCGGTCACCAACCGTTCGTTGATCGAGATGGAGTCACGCAGGCTACGTGTGGCGGCACGCGCGTATTGCGAGTTCGGCGACTGGCGGAACGCCTGGATGACCTCGACGGCCGCTTCCACCCTTTGGCGTTCGGGGGTGAAGACCGGGATCAGCAACGCCACCGCGACACCGGCCAGCGTCGGGTGCACCCCCCCGGCGAACAATGCCAGCCACAGTGCCACCGCGAGAACGGAATACGCGAAGCCACGGGTGGCCGGCGGCAGGTAGCGCACGCCGACCAGAGCGACCAGGAGGACGACGGCGATCAGCAGCGGGACGACCCGGACCCGGTCGGAGTAGAACAGGGCGATGGCGGCCAGCGCCCCGACGTCGTCGACCACCGCCAGGGTGAGCAGGAAGGTGCGCAGCCGCGCCGGATACTTGGGCGAGATGATCGCCAGCGCGCCGACCAGGAATGCCGTGTCGGTGGAGATCACCACCCCCCACGCGCTGGCGTCGTCACCGGATGGGTTGAACAGCAGGAAGATCAGCGCGGGCAGGGTAAGCCCGGCGATGGCGGCCACCACCGGCACCAGTGCGCGGGAGCGCTCAGTGAGCTCACCGATGGTGAACTGCGCCTTCACCTCCAGCCCGACGATGAAGAAGAAGAACGCCATCAGACCATCGTTGACGAGCTCCTTGACCGTCAGCTCGCCGTGCACGGCACCGACACTCAACCCGACCGGGGTATCCCAGAACTCCGAATAGGTTTGGGCCCAGGGCGAATTCGCCCACACGATCGCCACGATGGTGAATATCAGCAGCAGCGCCGCGGCGGCGTTCTCACCGAATCGCTTGGCTGTCGGGTCGCGACTCAAACGGCTTCCCCTCACGCTGTCACCGTATGTGCAGCCTCCATCAGCATCCAACCCGACAGTTGCACCGAGAGGTCGCGTTCCGGTGTCTGCGAGGAGTTCACTGCCCCCTCGATGAACTGTGCCTTGGCGCCGCCCGCGGTGGGAACTTCAGCGACGCGGTCCCAGAACGCCGCGAACAACGGCAGACCGTCGACGTCCTGGCGGTTGTCCCAGGCCGCTTGTGCCGAGGCCAGCACGATGTCGCGGGCGACCGCGCGGGTGGCGCTGTCCTCGGCCGCATCGCCCGGAAGGTCGGTCGCGGCCAGCGCCAGGTAGCGGGCGGTGATTCCGGCGAACAGCCCGCCGTCTCCGCCGCCGGCACCCTGCAGGATTCCGCCGGGCGCCATATGCTCGCCGACCGCGGAGACCAAGCGCCGCACCCGCCCAGGGTGTCGGCCGTCGCTGGTACGCACCGCCAGTTCGGTTTCCAGTCCCAGCACCACACCCTGGCAGTAGGTGTACTGGGCCCGCACCAGCGAACCGGACTTGATGCCGTCGAATACCAGGTGGGTTTCGGGATCGATCAGCGTCTCATCGATCCAGTCGGCCATCTGCTGGGCCCGTCGCAGCCGGTCGCCGTGGCGGGCCAGGAAGATTCCAGCCGGCCCGTTGGCCGGGGCGTTGAAGAACTGATCTTGTTTGCGCCAAGGGATTCCGCCGCCGTCCTCGGGCACCCAGGCTTTGACGAACTGCTCCGACAGTGTCTTCAGCGCGCCGGCACGCTCGATCCCGGCCAGTCGACCGGCCCGCTCCAGCGCCAGTGCCAGCCAGGCCATGTCGTCGTAGTAGCTGTTGGTCCAGCGGCCGTTGTTACGCAGCCGGTGACCACGGATCTGTCGGCTGATCTTGCCCAGCCGATCCTGCTGCGGGTCGCGCACCTGGGCGTCGACCAGGCAGTCAAGCAGGTGCGCCTGCCACCAGTAGTGCCAGGTGCCGAACCCGCGATCGCCCCGGGTGGCCGGCCAGGCACCCACGCCGAGTTGCGTTCCGGGTACGCCCCACAGCCGGCGCAGATGCCGTTTTGCGATGGCGGTCTCAGCGCTGGCTGCGCGGTTTGCCCATAGCTGATCCATGCGATGAATCCTGCCCTACCAGGCCTGGGAAAGATCGGCCCATTGCCTGATCCAGGTGTGCATCGCAATTCCGGCCGCCACCGCGGCGTTGATACTGCGCGTCGACCCGAATTGAGCGATGGACACCGTTACCGCCGCTCCCACCCGGGCCGCTTCAGAGATACCGGGGCCTTCCTGGCCGAAGACCATCAGGCAGTTCCGCGGCAGCGCGGTGGTTTCCAGCGGCACCGCGCCCGCAATGTTGTCGACGGCGACGACCGTCAATCCAGCGCCGGCGGCGAAGACCAACAGTTCATCGGTGCTGTCGTGGTGGGTCAGCCGTTGGTAGCGGTCGGTGACCATGGCCCCGCGCCGATTCCAGCGTCGGCGACCGACGATGTGCACGGTGTCGACGGCGAAGGCGTTGGCGGTGCGGACCACGGCACCGATGTTGGCGTCGTTGCCGAAATTCTCGATCGCGATGTGCAGCCCGTGCCGGCGCCGGTCGATGTCGGCGATGATGGCCTCCCGCGTCCAATAGCGGTAGGCGTCCACGACATTGCGGGTGTCACCCGCAATCAGGAGCTCCGGGTCGTACCGGGCATCGTCGGGCAGCGCGCCCTCCCAGGGCCCGACACCCGGTCCGCCGGTGGTCCATTCGGTCGGGCCGGCCTCGGTCACCGGTCCCCCGTTCCGGTCGGGCGGTACCGGTTCCCGGCCAAGTCAGCAACCGAGGCAGGCCGGCTTGGCGGCGTCGATCTCCCGCGGATTCGCCGCTGATCTGCACCACCACCAGATTTGCTGGCGCTGAGCCGGGCACCGTCGACCAAGATCGCCCGAACGGGATTGCACGCAGCTCTCGTCGGGCAGGCGATTCCGCCTCGTCGCGCGGCACCGCCGACGGCCTCCGGGGCCGGTGCGATACAGATCACGCCCCGCCCTTTCTGACCCTTCGGCCACATCCTCGACGTAGTATCCGGCCCCCGAATGGCCAGTAATGGGACTTCAGCCGCCGACGATGACGAGTGTAGGGTCTCCCACCCGCTCAGTAGCTAGTTTGCCGTTGACCTGGCATGTTGCCCGTTTCAAAGTTCGCGGTAGCCCTCTGGACGGGTGGTGTGCGCCGCGAAATGAATCGGCTACCCCCCGGTAACCAGGGCTTTTCCGGCGAACGGCTGGAGTATAGACACCCTTCGGCGAGATACTGATATTTGCAAGTTCGACTAGTTTACGCCCGCGCAAGCCCGGCTTTCATTGCGGAAACCCGGTCCGCCATCCGCCCGATAGATGGGAAACGATGAACGCTTCAGTGCTGCACCTCCCCGACCAGAAGCTCTACCGGCTGCCCGAGACCATTAGCTGGCGCGACGAGGATACAGGCTGCACGATCGTGCTCGCACAACCGGACAGCGAACCCGAGCTATGGCAAGACTACCTGCAGGGCGCGCAACGCAGCTACCGCAAGCACGGCGTGGAGGCCGCACTCGACATCGACTCGTTCAGCGACGGCAACGACACCACCCTGTTCTACACCGCACTCGACGAGAGCGGTGTGATGCTGGGCGGCCTGCGGGCCAAGGGCCCCTATCTGCGCGCCGAGGAGTCCCACGCGATCGTCGAGTGGGCGAACCAGCCCGGGCAGGAGACGGTTCGCAAGATGATCACCGACCGTCTGCCATTCGGCGTCGTGGAAATGAAGTCGGCCTGGGTCAGTGACGACCCCGCCCGCAGCGGCACGCTGACCAAGACCTTCGCCCGCACCGCCTTCCCGACCATGAGTCTGCTGGGCGCGCAGTTCATCCTGGCCACCGCGGCGGCGCACGTGCTGGATAAGTGGAGCACCTCCGGTGGCGTGGTGGCCAACAAGATCCCGGCCGCCCCCTACCCCAGCGACCGCTACCGCACGAAGATGATGTGGTGGGATCGGCGCACGTTCGCCAACCACGCCGAGCCCGCACAGCTGGCCAAGATCGTCAAGGAGATGCGCATGCTGGCCTCGATCTCCGAGGAGTTCGGCGACTTCGGCCCGCAGTACGGGAGTGGAAGGTAGTCCGGCCGGAGAAAGCCGATACCATCTGCGTAGCTTCACTAACCACGAGATGGCACACCATGAACTCAAATCGCGAGCACAAGACTGCCGAAAGCCTGGAGAACCTCGTCACGCACGTCGCCACCCAGCTGATGGCGGTCGATGCCGCGACTTCTGCTGAAGTCAGCCAACAAGTGCTCGGAGATTTGTCGTCGTCGTTCGGCGTCGACGTTAGTTTCCTGCGCTACAACGACCACAAGATCCGTGCCACCCGGTTGATTGCGGAGTGGCCACCGCACGAGCGTGATCCAGACCCGCTCGAACTCATCTATTTCGCAGACGCCGACCCGACTTTCGCCGCCGCGGAGCACGCGAAGGAGCCGGTGTTCTTCCGACCCGAGCCCGTAGCGGAGGACGACTACCAGCGACTGGTCGAGGAAGGCACGGGGATGGCCCTGACCTCGATGGCATCGGTACCGCTGCTGTCAGGGGACGTCACCACCGGGGCGCTGGGTTTCATCAAGTTCGGCATCAAGGACTGGTCCACCGAGGAACTCAACGCGCTCAAGGCGATTGCCTCACTCTTCGCCCAGGTTCAAGCGCGTGTCATCGCCGAGGACCAGCTGCGCTACCTGGCTGAACACGACGACCTGACCGGACTGTCCAACCGGCGGGCACTGCTAGCTCACCTCGATCAGCGGCTCAGGCCGGGCCGGCCCGGACCGGTGGCCGCACTCTTCCTGGATCTGGACCGGCTCAAGGCCATCAACGACTACCTCGGTCATCACGCGGGCGATAGGTTCATCAAGGCTTGCTCGGAACGGCTGCGGGAAGAAACCGGCGACGCCGACGTGATCGCCCGCCTCGGCGGCGACGAGTTCGTGGTCGTGCCCGCCCGGCCGATGAACGCCGAGTCCGCCGAGCGACTGGCCGGTCAGCTTCAGCAGCTTCTTCGCGAGCGCGTCGCTATCGGCAACGAGCTGCTCGCTCGAACGGTCAGTGTCGGTGTTGCCCTGGGGATTCCGGGCCGTGATGCCACATCCGACCTGTTGCGCCGAGCCGACCAAGCCGTCCTCAACGCGAAGAACACGGGCGGCAACAAGATCGCAGTGTTCACCGAGGATATGTCGCTCAAGAGCGAGTTCCGCAACGACATCGAGCTGCACTTGCAGGGAGTCATCGAGAGCGGTTCGCTGACTCTGCACTACCTGCCCGAGGTGGACATGCGTAGTGGCAAGATCCTCGCCATCGAGGCCCTGGTGCGCTGGCAGCATCCGACTCGCGGGCTGCTCTATCCCGACTCCTTCATCCCGATCGCCGAATCGATCAACCTGGCGGGCGAATTGGGCCGCTGGGTCCTGCGTGCCGCGTGCGATCAGTTCAGCCGATGGCACGCCAAGGGAGTCGGAACCGAAGCGGTACTGCGGCTCAATGTCTCACCGGTGCAATTGGTGACCGACGGTTTCGTGGAGCTGGTCGCCGATACCATCGCGGAGTTCAATCTCGACAGCAAGTCGGTGTGCCTGGAGATCACCGAGACCGTGGTGGTACAGGACATCGAGACCACCCGAATCACGCTGGCCGGCCTCAAGGAGGTCGGCGTGCAGATCGCCATCGACGATTTCGGTACCGGTTACAGCGTGCTCACGCACCTGAAATCGCTTCCGGTGGATACGCTCAAGATCGACAGGAGCTTCGTGCGCGATCTCGGCGTAAGCCCGGGTGACCTGGCGATCGTGCGGGCGATCATCGCACTTGCCGAGTCTTTTGACCTGGAGTTGGTGGCCGAGGGTGTGGAGTCACCGGAGGCAGCGCTCACCCTGCTGCGGCACGGCTGCTATCGCGCTCAGGGGTTCCTGTTGTCGCGTCCACTGCCTGCTGATGCGATGGCGGAGTTGTTCGCGAAAAACCATGTACCCGTTGACTTTTCGGTATCGAATCCGCGCTGAATCAGCGCCCCGAGAGCAGTTCGACCCGGCCGAAACGGCTGGCCGTGCGGCTCACGATGGCGACTTGTGTTGCGACGCTGCGCAACTCGGCTTGAACCGGCCAGTCAACCACCACCGGTGCCGGTCCGGCGGAAAGCGCCACGCCCGCGGTCGCGCGTACCAGACGCGTTCCCGAGGAAGTGGACAAGGCGGCGCCGGCGACTTTCCCGTACTCGAAGATCAGGTGTTCGAGCTGCGTGCCACCACCCTGGCCGACCCCCCGGTCGAGTGCCTGCTCGCGCAGCCACTGCACCAGTTCGGGCCCGGGCCGATCGGTTTCCGGCCGGAATTCGCCGAGTACGGCGGCACGGATCAGGTCCCCGGATTCCGCTCGCATGGCAGCCATGGGCCCGGGTACGTGGCTGTAGATGATCCCAAACGGTGACACGGCGCAGCGCGCCGACCAGTCCCGAAGTCGGGACCCGAAGAAGGGTTCGATCGTGGCGCGACGGCCTGTCTCGACCACCACCGGATGCGCATCGAGTACAGGCACCACGAGGTCCTCGGGCAGCCGGGTCAGCGGACCGAGATCGTCGGTCATCGACTCCAGGTAAGCGGCGGTGCCGGGATCGGCCGGCTCCACCGGCAGGGCCACGTCGGCCAACTCCACCGTGAGGTCGAGGTCGGCGCAGAAGATCGCGTGCGCGAGCACGCCGGGGCCCGCACCCGCGCAGATCACGTCGACGACGTCGTCCCAGTCCAGGCCCGAAGGCGCCAGAGGTTCCTCGTTGATACTCACTGCTGCCAGTTTCGTATATCTGCCCCTCGGCACCAAACCGACAGTCTGCACATCCCGATCTTTACATACTCTTTCGCTGCTTTTGGCGTCGATAGGCGACGCTCAGTATGGTGGCGAACCGGAATCCGGAGTTGAGTCCGGCAAACTGCCATGGTCGGCCGCTGATGGCCCCTGTGGACGGGATCGGATTGGCGACGCAGGAAGGCGAGAGGTCGGTGGACTCGACGTGTACGCAGATCCTGCGTGCGGCGTGCCAAGAGTTCGCGACTCGGCCCTACAGCTCGGTAAGCCTGGAGGACATCCTGGCCCGGGCCCACGCCACCAAAGGTGCGATGTACGCCCACTTCGGTTCCAAGCGGGCGCTCGCCGAAGCGATCATCGGCGAGCGCAGCGCCCTGGCCCGAATGTCAGTCATCGAGGTCCTGGGTCATCGGTTGTCCGGCCTGGAAACGGTCATCGACGTCGTCTATCGAATGGCCGTCCAGGACTACACCACCGATATCGGCCGGGCGGCACGCAACCTAACCGACTCCATCGGCCGGATCGAAGGTGTGCAGGCCGACGGACTCAGCAAGTGGGTTCAGGTGATGACCCCGGCGGTGGCTCGCGCCCGCGACGAAG
Source organism: Mycolicibacterium sp. CH28 (assembly GCF_004745805.1). Taxonomy (GTDB): domain Bacteria; phylum Actinomycetota; class Actinomycetes; order Mycobacteriales; family Mycobacteriaceae; genus Mycobacterium. The sequence goes on from NZ_SRLQ01000003.1 coordinate 325,166, forward strand.
GTGATGTGCTCGACGGCGCCGACGCCGAAGATGTTGCACGGCTGATCATCTCGGTGTACTTCGGCACCCAGGCGAGCATCGGTACGAACGACTTCGGCCAGTTCCTGAGCCGCCTTGAAAGGAACTGGCAGTTCGTCCTGCCGGGTTTCGCCGAACCGGACCGGATCGACTACCTCACCAATTTCATTCGTCGCCGAACTGCCCACGCGCTGAACAACTCTAGGGGAAGGGCCGATGGGCCGTCAGACTAGGGCCAAGGCGACGAGGAAGAAGATCCTCGATGCCGCCGTCGACCTGTTCAGCCAGCGCGGCTACTCCTCGACGGGGCTCGGTGACATCATCGATCGCGCCAGGATCACCAAAGGGGCGCTCTACTACCATTTCGACTCCAAGGAGTCACTGGCCACGGCCATCATCGAGGACGCCACCGACCGGGTGATCGGCGCATTTGACGGAGTCGCGTCATCGGCCTCACCGGCGCTGGAGACCATGATCCACGGGTCCTTCGTGGTGCTCAGCATGACCGCCCACGATGACCTGGCACGCGCCGGCCGCCAACTCGCCCAGGCCCTCGGGCAGTTCAGCGAGGCGGGCGCCACCGTCTACTACCGACACTGGACGACGGCTGTGACCACGCAGGCACGCAAGGCCGGCGACGAGGGCGACCTGAGGCCCGACGTCGACCCCGACGTGGTGGCGCAGACGATCATCGCTGTCCTGCTCGGAGTCACGCAGCTGTCTGCGGCGCTTGCGACCGGCGCCAACGACATGTTGACCCGACTCACCTGGGCCTGGGAGATGCTATTGCCCGGCATCGCGAGCGAGGAGTCGCTGGACTACTTCCAGCAGTACCTGTCCCGCGCGTCGGTGCGCTTCGGCCAGCCCGTCGCGCCGCCGGACTGACGCGTCATGCCCGATTGTCCCGGCTCAGGACTGCGGCAGGCCCAGGTCAGCCAAACCCAGCACGCTGCGATAGGGCACCCCTTCGGCCTCGATCGCCTCGGCCGCTCCGGTCGCCCGGTCCACGACGGTGGCCACACCCACCACCGTGCCGCCCGCCTCCCGGACCGCGTGCACGGCCGTCAGCGCCGACCCGCCGGTGGTGCTGGTGTCCTCGACCACCAGAACTCGCTTGCCCGCCACGTCGGCACCTTCGATGAGTCGTTGCATCCCATGGCTTTTCAGCGCCTTGCGCACCACGAAGGCATCGATGGGGCGACCGGGCGCGTGCATGATCGCCCCGGCCACCGGGTCCGCCCCCATGGTCAGTCCGCCGACGGCCGCGTAGTCCCAGTCGGAGGTCAGCTCACGCACGAGCCGTCCAATCAACGGCGCGGCGCGGTGGTGCAAGGTGGCGCGGCGCAGGTCGACGTAGTAATCGGCCTCCTTGCCGGAGGACAAGGTGACCCGGCCGAACACCACCGACAACTGGCGAACCAGTTCGGCCAGTTCGGCGCGCTCTGCGGCATTGAGTTCAGGTGCGCCCACGGCTTCGTCCCATCGCGTTGTTTGCCGCGCGCACCAGCCCACGCGGCACCAGTCGTCCCAGTGTCGTCAGCACCTTGTACTGCAGGCCGGGGATGCTGATGACCTTGCCCTTGGCCACGTCGGCCAAACTTTCGCCGACAACGTCGTCGACGTTGAGCCACATGATGTTCGGGATCGACTTCATATCGATACCCGCCCGCTGGTGGAACTCGGTGTGCACGAACCCCGGGCACACCGCATGAATGCTCACACCGGTTCCGGCAAGACCGTTGGCCAATCCCTCGGTGAAGGACACCACCCATGCCTTGGACGCCGAGTAGGTCGACCCGCGACCCGACAGCAGTCCCGCGACACTGGCAATGTTGATCACCGTTCCCGCGCCGGCAGCCAGCATCGGCGGCAGGGCCGCCCGGGTCAGCTCCATCACCGCGGTGACGTTGACGTCGAGCTGGGCCCGCAGCAGCGCGGGGTCGGCCGTCCAAAACTCACCGGAGGTGCCGAACCCGGCATTGTTGACCAACACCTGGACCCCGGCGGCCAGCCGGTCGGCCACGGCGGCACGGTCGGCAGCTTCAGTGAGATCGGCCGGCAGCACCTCGACGTCCACCCCGTTGGCGGCGCGCAGCTCGGCAGCCAGGTCTTCGAGTCGCTCGGCGGTGCGGGCCACCAGAACCAGGTTGTAGCCGTCACGAGCGTAGCGACGGGCGTAGCCCGCGCCGAGACCCGCAGTGGGCCCGGTGATCATTGCGACGGGTCGGGGCACGCCCAGACCCTACCGGCTCAGCGCTGGAAGTTGGTGGCCTGCGTGCCGGCCGGGGTTGAACTGTGCGGCTGCTGCGGACGCAACGGCGGCGGGACCTCGGCGCGACCCGGTGGCAGCTCACGACGACCGGCCGGGGCCAGCGGGCGGCCCGGGGATGCGTTGCGGCGGCCGGCGGACTGGGTGAGCGCTGCCGGCTGCGGAAGCGGCGGCAACACCCGCAGCAGGTCATTGAACTGCCGCACGGTGCGCAAGCCCTCGTCCCACTGCGCGCGGGTGGAGGAGATCGGCATGGACACGAGCGTCCAGTTCTGCTCGTTCCACATGATCTCGGCACAGTCCGGCGCGGTGTGGGCGAAGGTGACCATCCGACGATCGCAGGCGCGGCGGGCGGCGTCGAGGTTGCTCGAATAGACCATCCGCGGCCCGATCGCACCGAGCAGCCAGACGTCGCTCTCCCGCGGCTCGGCGATGCCCTTGAGCCGCAGATCCATCACCACGTTGGTGCCGACCTTGCGGTGCAGGGCAATGACGGTGGCGACCTCTTCGAGATCGAAGATGTACACCGCCTCGCCGCGGATCTGACCCAGCACCACATTGCGTGCGGTGACATCGCCGACGGTGGACATCACGCCGCGTTTCCAGCGGTCGATGATCTCGGCGGACTCAGGTTCGTAGTCGAACCCGTGCGACCGCGCCCATGACTTACGGCGGCGGCCCAGACCACGTCGACGACCGAGGTCGACGTACAACAACACGGCCGCACCCACGAAGCAGAGTGCGGACAGCGTGAACCAGAACGGAACCATTAGGCCTAAGCGTATCTGTTCATCCGGTGGTTGCGAGAACTCCACCAGGTCACAAGCAGATCACGGGTGTCCCAGCCGCCGCGCGAGCAGACGCAGAATCGCACCCGCGAGCGGCGGATCGTGCGATTCTGCGTCTGGTCGTCGCAAACTCATCCCAACCTGATGGTCTTCGCGCAAGCGCTCATCCCAACCTGATGGTCTTCGCGCAAGCGCTCATCCCAGGATCAGCGACTCGCCGTCCGGAGACACATTGACCGGCACCACGTCGCCGTCGTGCACCTCGCCGGCGAGCAACAGCTTGGCCAGCTGATCGCCGATCGCCTGCTGCACCAGCCGCCGCAGTGGTCGCGCGCCGTAGACCGGGTCGAACCCGCGGTCTGCGAGCCACTTCTTGGCCGGCAGCGACACCTCGAGCTCCAGGCGGCGCTGAGCCAGCCGCTTCTGCAGCTGCGCCAACTGGATGTCGACGATCTGCACCAGTTCGTCGGGCTTGAGGCCCTCGAAGATCAGCACATCGTCGAGGCGGTTGATGAACTCCGGCTTGAACGCCGCGCGCACCGCCGCCATCACCTGCTCCTCGCTGCCGCCCGACCCGAGGTTGGACGTCAAGATGAGGATCGTGTTGCGGAAGTCGACCGTGCGGCCTTGGCCGTCGGTCAGCCGACCCTCGTCGAGGACCTGCAGCAGCACGTCGAAGACGTCCGGGTGAGCCTTTTCGACCTCGTCGAACAGCACCACCGTGTACGGCCGACGACGCACCGCCTCGGTGAGCTGGCCGCCCTGGTCGTAACCGATGTACCCGGGCGGGGCACCGACCAGGCGGGCCACCGAGTGCTTCTCGCCGTACTCGCTCATATCGATGCGGACCATCGCCCGCTCGTCGTCGAACAGGAAGTCGGCCAGCGCCTTGGCCAGCTCGGTCTTGCCGACGCCGGTGGGGCCGAGGAACAGGAAGGAACCGGTTGGCCGGTTCGGGTCGGCAACCCCGGCCCGGCTGCGGCGCACCGCATCCGAGACGGCCTGCACGGCCTTCTTCTGGCCGACGACCCTTTTGCCGAGTTCGTCTTCCATCCGCAGCAGCTTGGCCGTCTCACCTTCGAGCAGCCGCCCGGCCGGGATGCCGGTCCACGCCGCCACCACGTCGGCGATGTCGTCGGGCCCGACCTCCTCCTTGAGCATGACGTTCGCCTGGGCTTCGGCCTGGGGAAGCGCCGCGTCCAGCTTCTTCTCCACCTCGGGAATCCGCCCGTACCGCAGCTCGGCGGCCTTGGCCAGGTCACCGTCGCGCTCGGCTCGGTCGGATTCACCGCGCAGAGCCTCGAGCTGCTCTTTGAGGTCACGCACGATATCGATGGCGTTCTTCTCGTTCTGCCAGCGCGTGGTCAGTTCGGCCAGGTCTTCCTTCTTGTCTGCCAGCTCGGCCCGCAGCTTCTCCAGCCTGACAGCGGATGCCTCGTCGGATTCCTTGGCCAGCGCCATCTCCTCGATCTCGAGGCGGCGGACCAGCCGTTCGACCTCGTCGATCTCGACAGGGCGAGAGTCGATCTCCATCCGCAGTCGTGAGCCGGCCTCGTCGACCAGATCGATGGCCTTGTCCGGCAGGAAGCGGCTGGTGATGTAGCGGTCACTGAGGGTGGCCGCCGCGACCAGCGCGGAGTCGGTGATACGCACACCGTGATGGACCTCGTAGCGGTCTTTGAGCCCGCGCAGGATGCCCACGGTGTCCTCCACCGACGGTTCGCCGACCAGCACTTGCTGGAACCGGCGCTCCAGGGCGGCGTCCTTCTCGATGTACTTGCGGTACTCCTCGAGGGTGGTGGCACCGACCATTCGCAGCTCACCGCGGGCGAGCATCGGCTTGATCATGTTGCCGGCATCCATGGCGCCCTCACCGGTGGCTCCGGCGCCGACGATGGTGTGCAGCTCGTCGATGAAGGTGATGATCTGTCCGGCCGAGTTCTTGATGTCGTCAAGCACGGCCTTGAGCCGCTCCTCGAACTCACCGCGGTACTTGGCACCGGCCACCATCGATCCCATGTCCAGGGAGACGACGGTCTTGTCGCGCAGGCTCTCCGGCACGTCGCCGGCGACAATGCGCTGGGCCAGTCCTTCGACAATGGCCGTCTTGCCGACGCCGGGCTCACCGATGAGCACCGGGTTGTTCTTGGTGCGGCGGCTCAATACCTGGATGACGCGACGGATCTCGTTGTCGCGGCCGATGACCGGGTCGAGCTTGCCTTCACGAGCGCGGGCGGTGAGGTCGGTGGAGTACTTCTCCAACGCCTGGTAGCTGGCCTCGGGGTCCGGGCTCGTCACCCGGGCGCTACCGCGGACCTTCACGAATGCCTCCCGCAGGGCCTGCGGGGACGCGCCATGGCCGGTGAGCAGCTTGGCGACATCGGAGTCGCCTGCGGGAGCGGAGCGACCCATCCCTCCGGCCAGGCCGACCATCAGATGCTCGGTGGAGACGTACTCGTCATTCATCTCGGTGGCCAGCTGCTGGGCTGCGGTGATCGCGGCCAGCGACTCGCGCGACAGTTGCGGTTGCGAGGTCGCGCCGCTGCTCGTGGGCAGCCGGTCGGCCAAGCGTTGCGCTTCGGCGCGGACCGTGGCCGGATCGACGCCGACGGCCTCCAATAGTGGCCCGGCGATACCGTCGGCCTGCGTGAGCAGGGCCAACAGTAGGTGGGCGGGCCTGATTTCCGGGTTGCCAGCCGCACTGGCGGCCTGCAACGCGGCGGTCAGTGCCGCCTGGGTCTTGGTTGTCGGGTTGAACGCGTCCACGACACCTCCGTTTCGTCTAGAAAAACTTGTCGAGGTTTACAACGTCGTCAATCTTGAGTCTGTTCCGCTCAAGTTTAGCCAATTTGCCGCGCAGCCCCCAGAGGCTTTTGGCACCAAATTGGCTCAAGCCGCGGAGATGCGGGCCCGAATCTCGAAATCCAGGTCGATCGCCTCGGCGACGTAGATGTCCTGGCTCATCTGATTGCCGCGCATGGTGACCTCGCCTCGTGGGCTGACGTAGGTCAGCCCCACCGCTGCGGCGGTCAGGTCCGTCACCGCCAGCGACCCGGCCCTCGACACCAGGGCGATCAACAAGGTGATCGCCTCGTAGCAGGATTCGCCGATGCTGTTGAGCGCGGGCGCGGCGGGCCCGTAGGTGCGGTAGTAGTGGGCGGCGAAGTCCATGCTGGCCGTCGTGTGCAGCGCCTCGAAGTATCCGGCCGCCGCGAACAGCCCTCGATTGCTTTCACTCCCGCTGGCCATCAGCATGTTCTCCTCGACGTGCGGGCTCAGCCGGGGTACCGCGGCGTCCAGGCCCAGCGCGGCGAACTGCCGGTTGAACATCACTCCGTCGCGCCCGACGAGCAGCAGAAGCACCCCGGTTGCGCCGCTGACCTCGACATCACGAATGGCCGCAGAGAAGTCCTCGGTGCCCAGCGGCACATACAGCTCCCCCACCAGCGGGTTGCCCCTGGCACGGGCGTGCCCTGCCGCGGCGGCGCCGGTCTGCCGGGGCCAGACGTAGTCGTTGCCGATCACGATCCAGCGGTCGACGCCGTGCTCGGCCTTCATCCAGTCCATCGCGGGCAGCAGCTGGCGCGACGGGGTCTCGCCGGTCAGAAACAGCCCCGGGGTGCGCTCCCCACCCTCGTAGAGCGGGCCGTACACGTAGGGCACCCGCCCGGCCGTGACCCGGGCGATCGCTTGCCGAACCGGCGAGATGTGCCAGCCACTGACCGCGTCGATGGCACCCAGGTCGACGAGACGGGCTATCTCGGCGGCCACCACTGCGGGCGGGCGACCGCCGTCTACCGGAACGAGCCGCAGCTGGCGACCCAGCAGCCCGGTGGCGGCATTCAGGTCGGTGATGGCCAGCTCAGCGCATGCCTCACACGACGGTCCATAGATGCCAGCCGGGCCCGAGCGCGGGATCACGAGGGCAACGTTGATCGCGGCTGTGCGCTCCACCGTCAGCCTCCTGCCTCGCGAATGCGACGATCACCATCGTCGGCCAGCCGCGTTACTACCGCGTTGCGCGACCGTTCACGGGCTGGAAAAGAGCTCGCCGACGCGGGCCAGGGTCTCGATGAAGACGGCGGCGTTGTCTTCGCCGAGCTCGTCGACCAGGGCCGCTTTGAGCACCGCTTCCTGTTTGGTCAGGCGGCGCACTTTGGTCTTGCCCCGCGCCGAGAGATACACCAACACCCGTCTGCGGTCGGTCGCGTCGACCCGGCGTAACACCAGTCCGCCGTCGACGAGCTTGTCGACGATGCGGGTCAGGGTTGGCGGGGGGATCGACATGGCCGCCGAGATCTCACTCATCGTGAACCCGTCGCCGTTGCGCAGTGCCCCCAGCACCCGCCAGCCCTCGATGTTGGTGACATCGGAGTCGAGCAAGCCGCTACACAGCGCTTCGGTCCAGCGACGTTCGGCGCGAAAGAACACCTCCGCGATGCTTTCCATGTTGCTGGTCGAAGTCGGCACCACGTTCCGGGGCTCCTGAGTCAATCGCTTCCAGTTGACAACTATTTTGCGGGACAGAGTATCTCACTGCACCGCACGCCGCAGGCCCGTTCCTTGAGCGATCGCCGCGATCGCGGTGGCACCCCACTCCGAAGCGACGCCGAATCCGGCGCCGACGAGCGCGGTGGTTGCCGCTATCAGGGCAGGGTTGGACACCCCGGCGGTGGTGATCGGATTACCCGTCGCCGCGATAGTTCCGACGGTCATGGCGAACCCGAAAACGATGGCAGGCGTGGCCGATAGCCAGCTCAGCCGCGAGACCTGAACCATCGCGAAGCTGCCTACCCCTACCGCGATCGACAACAGCACGGCACTGGCGGTGGTGTGCACCGAATAGAGGGTGCCGCTCGCGATCGCGATCCCAGTCCAGTTGCACGCGACGGACTTCAGCAGCCCCGGCAATCCCGAGCCGACGAAGAAGAACGACGCCCAGGCCAGGAACAGCACCCAGACCGGCAGCTTCCACACGGTGGCGGTCATCAGGGTGGACAGCATGCCCAGCACGCCCACGCTCAGCGAGAGCGCAGAGACCTTCGACATTTGCGAATTCCCCTCCGCCTCAATGGTCATGGTCGTGATCGTGATCATCGTGGGCCAGCCGCAGCTTCTCGGCTAGGGTTCGCGTTTCCAACTGACCCGCGTCGAAGAATCGCTTTTCGGCGGCCAGCCGGCAGAACGCCTCACCGAACTGCCGGTAGTAGACCCCCGGGTCACAGGTCTCGTCGATCCCGGAGTCGCCGATCGCCGCGATCAGGTGCGCCTTGAATTCGTCCCATTCGAACGCACCGGACTTGCACAGGTGCACGACAAGACCGAAAAGCCTTCCCTGCCAGGGTGCGTCAAAGATCAGCTCACCGTTGGAGCGAGGCAGTGCGCTGGCACCACCGAGGTCGTCGAATCCGGCCAGATCCAGAGCGGCGGTCATCTAGACGCTCCCCGGGGCCGCGGCCAGCGCAGTGCCCACCATGGAGTCGCGACTGATCAGCGGGATGAGTTCATCGGCGGTCATGCCTTCGGTTCCGGCCGGGCGCTGCGGTATCACCAGGTAGCGGATCTCGGCGCTGCTGTCCCAGACGTCGATCTTGATCTCTTCGGGCAGGGCCACTCCGAACTCGGCGAGCACGCTGCGCGGGTCTTTGACCACCCGGGCGCGGTACTGCGGATACTTGAACCAAGCCGGCGGGATACCAAGCAACGTCCACGGATAGCACGAGCACAGCGTGCAGACCACGACGTTGTGCCGCTCATCGGTGTTCTCCACCGCCACCATGTGTTCGGTCTGCAGACCGGTGAAACCCATGTCGGCGATGGCCGCGGTGGCATCGCTCAGCAGCCAGTCGCGGAAGTCGGGTTCGGTCCATGCCCGCGCGACCACCCTGGCGCCGTTGATCGGGCCCATATCGTTCTCGAAGGACGCCACCACAGCGTCGACGGCCTCGTGCTCGGCCAAACCCTTCTCGACCATCAACGACTCGAGCGCGTTCACTCGCGCCTCGACGTCAGACAAAGACAGCCAGTCCATTTCGCTCATCTCTCCTACTCTCAGGCCGGTTCGAGGTAGTTCTCGAACAGATCGGCGTACAGGTTGAAATCTTCGACCGCCTCGGCGCCCCACAGCGCGGTGGAGCTGAACTTCACCATATAGAGCTGATGCGGGGTGTCTACCTGCTTGTGCGCGCTATCGGCAGGGTCGTGGAAGGCGCCGTACTGCTTGGCGATCACTCCGGAGGCCCGATTCAGGTAGCCGGGCAGCCGGTTGTGGGTCACCTCGTTGATATTGCGGACGTTGACCCGGTCACCGACGGCGTAGCGCGGCGGAGCGTCGGCCGGCAGGTCGTGCGGCGTGCCCTTCCAGAGGATGTCGATCATCTGCTGGGCGAACGGCGAGAGGTCGGCAGGCTTCTCCGGGTGCGGTGTCATCGAGGGCGCGCCCAGCTCCCGCATCCGCTCGTCGATCTCCTCGTGGGAGATGTACCCCTTGTCGTTGAGCAACTTCTCAACGGAGTACAGCCAGTGCGCGTAGTAGGTGGAGTCCAGATACTCACTCCACTTCATCAATTCGATACCGTGGCGCTGCTCGTCGAGGTTGAAGGCCCCCTTCGCGATGGCCATCGCGGTCACCGCGTGCATCCGGCCTTCGAACGGGTAGCGCCAGTCCGGGATTCCCGGCTCGAGGAACTCGACGGCAATGGGGCCTATACCGTCGCGTCCGCCCAGATCGTGTGGACCGTGCATATGCGGTCTCTCCAATCATTATTTCGCGTTCTTAATACTTCCATCTGGAACTATGCGCAGTTACCCGGCAGGTCCGCAATCCGTACCCGCCAGGCGTAACACAGGTTTTACGTGTACCGCCTCGATTGTTAAACATAGATTTCGTCCTACCCGGACAGGTTCTTACCGGTTGACCCGCCGAGCGGCAGCAGAGTATTCAGATCATGCGCAATATTTGCGTTTCGGAAGTATCAGACCACCGAGAGGATCCCCAATGTCTTCCACCGCAGGACAGCTGGCCGCGGCGCGCGGCACTCTGCTCGAACTGCCCGACACCACCTCAGCCGGCATCGCCCTGCAGCTGACGGTGACCACCGTGCTGGCGCTGATCGCCTTCTACTTCATCGGATTCGACCAGGGTGCAGTTTCGGTCTTCGGCTCCGACACCCACGTCCACGAGTTCGTCCACGATGCCCGGCATCTGCTCGGCTTCCCCTGCCACTGAAGGGATTTCCCTATGAACAGAGTCATCGGCCTCGGCCTGACGGCCGGTCTGGCGAGCGGCCTGGCGTCGTTCGGATTCGCTCGCCTGTGCGTCTCCCCTTTGATTGACGCCGCTATCGACCACGCAGAGGCCCACCCCCACACCGAGGAGCACGAGGTCTTCACCCGCGCGCTGCAGGAGAACGTCGGCGCCGGGGTCGGCACAGTGATGTTCGCCATCGTGCTCGGCGCACTGTTCTCGGTCGCCGTCTCGACGTTGGCGATGCGCGCCGCCCGCCACGGGGTCGCCGCCGACCTGCGGTGGGCCGTCAGCGGCATGGCAGTCGCGGGCTTCGTCGCCGTCAATGTGGTTCCTGCCGTGTGGTTCCCGGCCAATCCACCCGGCGTCGGATTGGCCGGCACGATCGGCACCCGCACCACCGCCTACCTGATCCTGCTGGTTGCCTCGGTGGCGCTGGCGATCATCGCCGCCGCGCTGGCGGTGCGGTTGACTCGGCGGCTCGGCGGCTGGGCGGCGACCGCCGTCGCGATCTGGGGGTATCTGGCCGCGGTGACCGCCGTCGGACTGGCCCTGCCCCATTTCGACGAGGTCACACATGACTTCCCGGCCGGACTGCTGGCCGAGTTCCGGATGAATTCTGTTCTGACACAGGGGATCATGTGGCTCGTACTGGGAACGGTGTTCGCGGCGCTGCTACCCCGCGCAATCAACACGAGGATGGCCGATGCGCGCCGTTGAGTTCACCCCGTCCCGCGACCAGTACGTCTGGACGTTCGGCGGCGCCGATCCGGTGATGGAGGTCGCGCCCGGCACCGCGCTGCGGCTATGGACCGAGGATGCCTTCGCCGGCCGGGTCACCTCCAGCACCGACAAACCCAGTCAGGTTCTCAACACCAAGGAGCTCAACCCCCAGACGGGACCGTTCCACGTCACCGGGGCCGAGCCCGGCGACACGCTGGCCCTGCACTTCGTGTCGATCGAGCCGGCGCGGGACTGGGCGGCCTCGACCACCATCCCCCTGTTCGGGGCCCTCACCGGAACCGACCGCACCGCGACGCTCCAGCCACCATTGCCCGAGCTGGCCTGGATCTATCGCGTCGACCGCAGCCGCGGCACCGCCACCTTCACCGCCCACGAAAGCGACTTCACCCTCGATCTGCCGCTGGCACCCATGCTGGGCACCGTCGGCGTGGCCCCGGCGCTGCGGGAGGTCCGCACGACGTTGGTGCCGGACTACTTCGGCGGGAACATGGACACCCCCGAGCTCCGCGCGGGCACCACCGTCTACCTCGGTGTCAACGTCGAGGGCGCGCTGTTCTCAGTGGGCGACGGCCATTACCGCCAAGGCGAGGGCGAAACGTGCGGGACCGCGCTGGAGGGCGCGATGCACGTGACCCTGGTCGTCGACCTGATCAAGGGCGGAGCGCCGGCCTGGCCCCGGTTCGAACACGACGACGCGCTGCTGACCGTGGGCTCGGCGCGCCCACTCGAGGACGCCTGGCGGTGCAGTCAGGTCGAGATGGTGCGCTGGCTCAGCGAGCTCTACGGCCTGGGCACCATGGACGCCTACCAGCTGTGCAGCCAGCTGTGCCGGTCGCCGCTGGCCAACGTCGTCGACGTCAACTACAGCGCGGTGACCAAGATCGACAAGGACCTGCTGCCCGCCGCCGTGGCCTACGGCGGCATGCATCGCAAGCTAGCGGCTCTCGGGGCGACCCTGGAGTAACCGGCCGTTCGAACATATGATCGACCGGTGGGTGAGCTGACGTCGATCGGCTACAACGGCCAGCCGGTCCGGTCGCCGTTTCGCCCGGTGCACCCACCGCAGCCGGTGCTCGTCGACCTGACCGTGCTTTTTCCGAGGGAACCGCACCGAACCGGGCGCTACCACCCGCACGGCCTGCAGATGCACAAGGTCGTCCGGGGCACCCTGAGCTGCTGGGGGCTGTGCGAGCAGGGCGATTGGTGGGGACTGGTGACCTACGAGATCGCCTACGGCCCGAAACAGCGGGCGGTGACGCACTGGGTCCCGGCCTGGACGCTCAAGCCGCGCGGCTAGGTGCGGGAGTAGTCCCAGTACTGCAGCCACTGCACGGCCGCGAACACGACCAGCGTCAGCAGGTAGCCGGCGACCAGCACCGCGGCACCAACCACACTGGTGCGGGTGTCGGCCCCGTCGACCGGGTCCAGCCAGCGGCGAAACCACTGCCCGGCCCACGGCATCAGCACCCACTGCAGGGCCGCAACGCTGACCACCTGGCTCAGCCACATCACCAACCAGGGTGGCGCGTCCAGTTGGTCGAGCACCGGGCCGAAGAACCGCGACAACAACATGACCGTCGGGTAGAGCACGAGCAGGATCAGCATCGCGGTCTTCCACTTCGGCGTAACCGCGGTGCGCCCGTTCTCGGTGCGCACCGTGGCGCCGAACGCCGTCGTCCACGACACCATGGAGAACTCGTGGGTCAGACTGGACCGCAGCGGCCCCAAGGCGCCCAACCGCTGCGGAGAGCTCAGCCAGGTCACCAGCTGGCGTTCGGTCCGAAACCGCAGCACCGCGAACGACTCTCCACCGTCCACCGGGGCGAACGTGCAGCACCCTTCGAAGCCACTGAAGCTCGAGCTGGCTTCGGCCAGTTGGGATTGAGCGGCGACGAATTCGGCCTCGCGACCGGGCTCGACGGTGTGCCGGAACACCCCGGCGCCGGGCGGCACTGCGTCCTCAGTGATCACCAGATCGGAAGTGGCATTGAGAATTCCACGCTGCTCGCCGACACGGAACAGTCGCTGCCGGGCGTCGCTGTCCAGCCACGCGTGCAACGCGTCTTCGCTGTCGAAGCTCACCGCGACACCCCAGTCCAGATGCGGCTGGCCCAGGACCGACACCCGGAAATCGACTGCCTCTGGCGCGGACGCCGCGAGCTCACCGGCCCAAGCGTTGAAATCTGCAGAATCGTTCATCGGATGAAAGATCGTGACGACGGTCGCTGCGCTCATGGCCGTCAGGATCTCATCTCCCCAGCAGACGCCGGGTCAGTACGGGTGCTTGTTCGGGCGGTTGTCCCATGCCTCGTAGGCAGGCGCGGCCAGGTCGGGCCTGAGCTGACGGATGGTGATACTGCGTTGTTCGTAGGGCCTGGCGAAGTCCTCGTACTGGAACTCGTCGTCGAATCCGATCCGGCTGGTCTCGGCCAGGTCGTTGGCGAAGTAGACCGCCTCGATACGGGCCCAATAGATGGCGCTCATACACATCGGACACGGCGCGCCACTGATGTAAATCTCGTGCCCCATAAGCATTTTTGCACGCATCGGGACCTTGTCCGGTGAGCCGGGCGGGCGGGGCACCAGCTCGAGCAGCGACTCGTTGACACGACCGACCGAGATCGAGGGCGCCTCGGGGTTCAACACCGCACAGGCCTTGCGGATCGTCTCGATCTCGGCGTGGGCGGTGACGTCACCGGTCAGCAGGACTCGATTCTGTCCGCGCGCGACGATCTGGCCGTCCCGGACGATCACGGCGCCGAACGGTCCTCCCCAGCCATTTTCCACCGACTCCTCGGCGAGCCGACACGCCTCCGTCATCAGCTCGTCTGGCGTCATCGTCAATTCCCGTCAATTCCTTTGCCCCACATACCTGCAAGTGGGGTAACGGTAACCCACCGAGGCAACGGCGCAACTCGAGCAGCGAGATCAGTAGGCCCCGGCATTGGGCGATGAGGTGGTGGCGTACGGGTTGGAGATCGTCGCGGTGGTCTCCGGTGTCGTGCTCGAAGGCTCCGGCGGCGCCAGCTCCGTGGCGCTCACGGTGGGCGATGGCGGTGCCTCGCTGGTCGGGCTCAGATCGGTCGTCGAGATAGGTGGGGAGGTCGTCACCGTCGTCGTCACATGCGGAGTCGAGGTGGGCGTGGTCCGCGCCGACTGCGGCGCCGGCGCCGGAGCCGGCGCATGCTTGTGCGAACTTTGTGCGGTGTCCATGACGGCGAGCACCAGGATCACCAGCAGCAGCACCGCCGCCACCCCGGAGACGTAGATCAGGGTGTTGCCGGGCCGGCCGTCGCCCGTTTCGTCGTCGGCATCCGTGCCCACGGGCAGAAATAGTACGGTCACCCCGTGGCCGTACGTTGACCATCTACCGCCAGGAGGAGCATGTGATGAGCAGTCTGGGCTCGGAGCTGGCCGAGTTGATCCCGTTGGCGCTGGTCATCACGCTGTCCCCCCTGACGATCATCCCGGGCATCCTGATGTTGCACACGCCCACGCCCCGCCCGACCAGCCTGGCCTTCCTGGTGGGCTGGGTGGTAGGCATCGGCGGTCTCACCGCCGGGTTCGTCTTGGTCTCCAATGCGCTCGGCGGCCTGAACAAGCAGCCGACGTGGGCACCCTACGTCCGCATCGCGATCGGCGCGGCACTGATCGTATTCGGGCTGTACCGCTGGTTCACCCGCCACCGCTCAGCGCACACACCGGGCTGGATGAAGTCGATGACCAGCATCGGCCCCGGCCGGGCTTTCGGCACCGCGCTGGTACTGATTGTGATCAACCCCAAGGTGTTGTTCATGTGTGCCGCAGCGGGTTTGGCGATCGGGTCGGCAGGCTTGGGCGCCACCGGAGCCTGGACCGCCGATGCGGTGTTCACCGCCGTCGCCGCCTCGTCGGTCGCGCTGCCGGTACTGGCCTACCTGGTGGCGGGCGAGAAACTGGACGAGCCGCTGACCAGGCTGAAAAACTGGATGGAGGCCCAGCACGCGACGCTGGTCGCCGCGATCCTCGTCGTCATCGGTCTAATGGTGCTGTACAAGGGAATTCACGGGCTGTAGGCGCCATATTGGCCGCGTTACGGCGATCGTGATCACCGGCGCCTAAGATCGCCGCTGTGGGCCTCGAGGATCGTGACGCGCTGCGGGTGCTGCAGGCTGCCTTCGAAAACTCGGGCGCTCCCCAGGCCGACTCCGACGAACTGATTCGCCGTCTCTACACCCGGTGGTTCGCCCTGGACGCGGCAGTACGCGACCTGTTTCCGCCGGAGCTTGGCCCCCAGCGTGCGGCGTTCGGCCAGGCCATGCACTGGGTGTTCGGTGAGTTCGTGGCCCAGCGCGCGCAGGAGCCGGTCGCCTTTCTCGCCCAGCTTGGCCGCGATCACCGCAAATACGGTGTGACACAACAACATTACGAAAGCTTGCGACGCGCGTGGTATTCCACGATGCGCAGCCATCTGATCGACAGCTGGACCGGCGCCGTCGACGACGCCGCCACTCAGGCCATCAACCTGATAACCGGCATCATGTCCGGTGCGGCCGATGCCGAGGACGGCCCCGCGTGGTGGGACGGCACGGTCCTGGAACACCACCGGGTCTCGCGCGACCTCGCGGTGATCCGCCTGCACCTGGACCGGTCGATGCCCTACCACCCCGGCCAGTTCGTCAACGTCCAGATCCCGCAGTGGCCGCGGCGTTGGCGCTACCTGTCGCCCGCCATGCCGGCAGACCCGGACGGCTTGATCGAGTTCCACGTGCGCTCCGTGCTCGGCGGCATGGTCAGCAACTCGCTGGTCGCCGAGACCAGGCCCGGCGACCGGTGGCGACTCTCCAGCCCGCACGGTGGGCTACACGTCGACCGCGACGGCGGCGACGTGCTGATGGTGGCCGGTAGCACCGGACTGGCCCCGCTGCGCGCCATCATCATGGATCTGTGCCGATTCGGGGAGAACCCGCGGGTGCATCTGTTCTTCGGCGCCCGCTATCCCTGCGAGCTCTACGACCTGCGGACCCTGTGGGAGATCGCCGCGTCCAATCCGTGGCTATCGGTGTCGCCGGTGTCGGAGTACGCCGGTGACCCACCGTGGGCGGGCGACTATCCCGACGTCCAGCCACCCCGCGGGCTGCACGTGCGCCAGACCGGGCGGTTACCGGAGGTAGTGACCAAGTACGGCGGGTGGGGTGATCGCCAGATCTTGATCTGCGGCGGCCCCGCCATGGTGCGCGCCACCCGCGATGCGCTGATCGCCAAGGGCGCGCCGCCGGAGCGCATTCAGCACGACCCGCTGGTGGGTTGAGCCCAGGGGCCACTACTTCTGTGACTTTCGTCCCTTCCACCCAGCTTCAACTGAGACGAACATCACAGCGTGGGGGCTAGTAGTGAGGGGTTGCGATGACGGCTGCGGGTTCGGCTGACGCCACCGACGACCGCGAATTCGACACCATCGCTTGGCAATTCCTGTGTTCGCAGTACATCGGGCGCACCTACTGGGATTGGCCGCTGGAACGGCGCCTCGACGCCTTTCTTCGCCATCAGGGCCGCGAGGACATCCTCAAGGACGGCGCCGCCTACGCCACCGTCGTGGACCGCGTGATGGCCAACCTGGGACGGGCCCGCCGCGACGGCGTGCTGTCCCCGCCACATGCGTAGGAGGAGCTATGGACGTTATCCATAAAGGTGCCGGCGATCTGAAGGTCGCTCCGAACCTCGCCGACTATGCCAAGACTCGAGCGTCATTCGACTGGGCGGCGATACCCGAGGTCTGCGCCGGGATGGGCGGCGGATGCAACATCGCCTACGCGGCGGTGGACCGCCACGCCGAGGGACCCGCGGCCGCCCGCACGGCACTGCGGTTCCTCGCCGACGCTCCCGAACTGACCAGGCACGACGTCAGCTACGCCGAGCTGGGCCGGCTCACCCGACGGTTCACCAACGTGCTGCGCGGTCTCGGGATCGGCAAGGGTGACCGGGTCTTCGTCATCATGGGCCGCGTCCCCGAGCTCTACATCAGCATTCTTGGCGCCCTGCGCAACGGTAGTGTCGTCTCACCGTTGTTCTCCGCCTTCGGCCCGGAGCCGATCGCCACCCGCGTCACCATCGGCTCGGCCGACGTGCTGGTGACCACCGCGGCGATCTACAAGCGCAAGATCGCCAAGATCCGCGACCAGCTGCCTTCGGTCAAGCACGTCCTGGTTGTCGGCGACGACCTGGACGGCACCGAGAACTTCCACCACCTGATGGACGCGGCATCCGATGACGCGCCGATCGAGCACACCACCGCCGACGATCCCTCGCTGCTGCACTTCACCAGCGGGACGACGGGAACCCCCAAGGGCGCCCAGCATGTCCACGGCGCGGTGGCCATGCACTACATCACCGGCCGCTACGCCCTGGATCTGCATCCCGACGACATCTATTGGTGCACAGCAGATCCCGGCTGGGTCACCGGCACGTCATACGGGATCATCTCGCCGCTGCTGCACGGGGTCACCTCGATCATCGACGAGGCCGAATTCGACGCCGAGCGCTGGTACCGGATCCTGCAGGACGAGCAGGTCACGGTGTGGTACACCGCGCCGACGGCGATCCGGATGCTGATCAAGGCCGGCCCGGAGTTGCCCGCCAAATACCACTTCCCCAGGCTGCGGTTCATCGCCAGCGTCGGCGAACCGCTCAACGCCGAGGCGGTGTGGTGGGGAAAACGGGTGCTGGGCCTGCCGATTCACGACAACTGGTGGCAGACCGAGACCGGCGGGATCATGGTCGCCAATACTCCGGCCTTCGATATCAAACCGGGGTCCATGGGCCGGCCGCTGCCCGGGGTGGACGCTCTCGTCGTGCACCGCGATGACTCCGGCGTCGTCACCGTCGTCGACCAGCCAGACGTCGAGGGCGAGCTGGCGCTGCGCGTCGGCTGGCCGTCGATGTTTCGCGGCTACCTGCATCAGGACGAGCGCTACCGCAAGAGTTTCGCCGACGGCCTGTATCTGTCCGGCGACCTGGTCAAGCAAGACGCCGACGGCTACTTCTGGTTCATTGGCCGGGCCGACGACGTGATCAAGTCCTCCGGGCACCTGATCGGGCCCTTCGAGGTGGAGAACGTGCTGACCGACCATCCCGCCGTCGCCGAGGCCGCGGTCATCGGCAAGCCCGACCCGACCTACGGCGAGTTGGTCAAGGCGTTCGTGACCCTCAAGACCGGATACACCGGAGATGAGGTCCTGCGTCGCGACCTGATGGGTCACGCGCGGAAACGGTTGGGCGCGGCGGTGGCTCCCAAGGAGATCGAGTTCGTCGACGCGCTGCCGCACACCCGGTCGGGCAAGATCATGCGCCGGCTGCTCAAGGCCCGCGAGCTGGGGTTGCCCGAGGGCGACACTTCGACGGTGGAGACCACCGCCGCACCACAAGGCAGCGAGGTTCCGGCATGACCAACAATCAGGACTTGGCCCGAGGGCTGCTCTCCGACATGATCCGAGTCCGCCGGATGGAGGAGATGTGCGCCGAAATGTACAGCGCTGCAAAGATTCGCGGCTTCCTGCACCTCTACGTCGGCGAGGAAGCGGTGGCCGCGGGTTCGCTACGTGCGCTGGGGCCCGAGGATGCCGTGGTGACGACCTACCGAGACCACGCCCACGCGTTGCTGCGCGGCGTCCCGATGACCAAGATCATGGCCGAGATGTACGGAAAGGTCGAGGGCTGCTCGGGCGGTCGCGGCGGGTCGATGCACCTGTTCGACGCCGAGCGGCGGTTCTACGGCGGCAACGCCATCGTCGCCGGGGGCCTGCCGCTGGCGGCGGGATTGGCCTTCGCCGACAAGCAACTGGACCGGAAGAACGTCACCGCATGCTATTTCGGCGAGGGCGCGACTGCCGAAGGGGCGTTTCACGAGTCCATGAACATGGCCGAGCTGTGGCAGCTTCCGGTGCTGTTCTGTTGCGAGAACAATCGATACGCGATGGGCACGGTGATCGACCACGAGCTGTCCCAGCTGGATCTGGCGGCGAAGGCGGCGTCCTACCGCGTGCCCAGCGCATCGGCCGACGGAATGGATGTACTGGCCTGCCACACCGTCACGCAGCAGGCCGTCGAACACATCCGCACCGAAGGCGGACCGTTCTTCATCGAGTTCCGCACCTACCGTTTCCGTCCGCACTCGATGTTCGACCCCGAACTCTATCGGGAGAAGGCCGAAGTTGAGGAGTGGCGTAAGCGTGACCCGATCCACCTCTTCAGCGAGAAGTGCTTGGCCGATGGCACGGTGACCGCCGCGGACATCGCCGCCACGCAGGCCGCCGCCGAGACCGAGGTGGCCGAGGCGGCGGCCTACGCCGAGGCGGGCACCTGGGAGAGCATCGACGACCTTGCCCGGCATCTGATGTCGCCGGCGGAGGCACTGCCATGAAGACGACCTACCGCAACGCGGTGCACGACGCGATTCGCCATGCCATGCAGGAAGACTCGCGCGTCCTGCTGCTGGGTGAGGATGTCGGCGCCTACGGCGGAACCTACGCCGCCTCCAAGGGGTTGCTCCAAGAATTCGGGCCTGAGCGGATCAGGGACACCCCGCTCTCGGAGCTGGGCTTCGTCGGCATCGGAGTCGGCGCCGCCCTGAACGGCCTCCGCCCGATCGTGGAAGTGATGACCGTCAACTTCAGCCTGTTGGCGCTGGATCAGATCGTCAACACCGCCGCCGCGCTGCGCCATATGTCCGGCGGCCAGTTCTCCGTTCCGCTGGTGGTACGGATGGCCACCGGCGCGGGACGCCAACTGGCAGCGCAGCATTCGCACAGTTTCGAGGGCTGGTACGCGCACATCCCCGGCATCAAGGTCCTGGCTCCGGCCACGGTGGCCGATGCCTACGGAATGCTGCTCACCGCACTGGCCGATCCCGACCCGACGATCATCTTCGAACACGTCCAGCTCTACAACACCTCCGTCGACGTCGACACCTTGACAGCCACCGACATCGCCCGGGCAGCGGTGCGGCGCACCGGAACCGATGTCACCCTGATCACCTACGGCGGCTGCCTGCCGAAGACGCTGGATGCCGCAGATCAGCTGGCGCTGTCCGGAATCGACTGCGAGGTAATCGATTTGCGGGTGCTGCGACCACTCGATGACGAGACGATCCTGAAGTCAGTGCGCAAAACCCACCGGGCCGTCGTCGTCGACGAGATGTGGCGCACCGGGAGTTTCGCCGGCGAGATCTGTGCCCGCATCATCGAGGGCGCGTTCTACGAACTCGACGCCCCCGTCGCCCGGGTCTGCACCGAGGAAGTGCCGATCCCCTACGCCAAGCACCTGGAGGAGGCGGCACTGCCGCAGCCGGAGAAGATCGTGGCCGCGGTGCGCGGCCTGTTCGGGGATTCCGGCGGGCCGCAGCGTAGTAGCGACTCGGGGGTGGAGGACCGATGATCGAGTTCACCATGCCCGCTCTCGGGGCCGACATGGACGAGGGCACCCTCAACGAGTGGCTGATCAAGCCCGGTGACACGATCACCCGCGGGCAGATCGTCGCCGTGGTCGAAACCACCAAGGCCGCAGTCGAGATCGAATGCTGGCACGACGGGGTGGTCGGTGAGCTGCTGGTGCCGGTCGGCCAGACCGTCGCGGTCGGTGCCCCGCTGGCCACCCTGCTGGAGCCCGGGGAGACGGCCGTGCCGCCCTCTCCGGCTGCGGTGGCCGGCCCGGTGGTCAGCCCACACGGCGAGGCTCCGGTGGGCCATCGGTTGTGGGTGTCGCCCCTGGCGCGGCGGACGGCGCTGTCGCTCGGCGTCGACCTGAAGACCGTCACCGGAACCGGCCCGCAGGGCGCGATCACCCTGATCGACGTCGAGCACGCCGCCGCCACCGCCCATCATGCCGAACCCAAACCCGTGGCGGTGCCCGCACCGGCGGCCGAGTCGTCGACGGCGCCGAAGTCGGCGGCGGAGAAGGCCAGGGAACGCGGTGCGGCCATGCGCGCGTCGATCGCCGCGGCGATGGGCCGGTCCAAGCGGGAGATCCCGCACTACTACCTGTCCGACGAGATCATCCTGGACACCGCGTTAACCTGGCTGACCGAGCAGAACCTCAACCGGCCGATCACCGAACGGCTGCTCCCGGCGGTACTGCAACTCAAGGCGGTGGCCCTAGCCGCCCAGCGGTTCGGCGAGTTCAGCGGGTTCTGGCGCGATGAGGGCTACGAACCGCACCCGGCTGTGCATGTCGGCGTGGCGATCTCGCTGCGCGGTGGCGGACTGGTGGCCCCGGCGATCCACGATGTGGCCGAGAAGAAGCTCGACGAGCTGATGGCCGACCTGACCGATCTGGTCGCTCGGGCCCGAGCCGGCTCGCTGCGCAGCTCGGAGATGTCTGACCCGACCATCACCGTCACCAACCTCGGCGACAAGGGGGTCGACGCGGTGTTCGGCGTCATCTACCCGCCGCAGGTCGCCATCGTCGGTTTCGGCAGGCCCGCCCAGCGGGTGGTCGTCGTCGACGGCGGTATCCGTGTCGCCACGACCGTGCAGACCAGTCTGTCCGCCGACCATCGGGCCAGCGACGGTCACCGCGGCGCATTGTTCCTGGCCGAGATCAATCGGCTGCTGCAGCAGCCCGGTGAACTGTAGACAGCGCTGTGGAAGGGAGCTGGAGGTGAGCGATACCGCTATCCGCGACGAGGTGGTCGAAGAACTGCTCACGATCGCGCCGGAGATCGAGGAGGGGGATCTGTCCGACACCGAACTGCTGCGCGACCAGGTTGACCTGGACTCGATGGACTGGCTGAACTTTCTGGTCCGGCTGCACAAACGGTTCGAGGTCGACATACCCGAGTCGGAGTACGCCTCGCTGCGGACGATCGACGACCTGACGAGCTACATCGCCAGCCACCGTTAGAATCCGACGATGGCACAACTGCCGTCCGTCGAACTCAGCGACCCGTCCTCCCCGCTGACTGCCACGTTCGTCCCGTCGGCCGGCATGATCTGCACGTCATTGTCCGACGACGGTGTCGAGCTGCTGGGTCAGCGCCGCGGATTGCAGGCCTACCTGACCACAGGTAAGACGATGGGCATCCCGATCCTGTATCCGTGGGCGAATCGGCTCAGCGCCAACGGTTATGGACTCGACGGTGGGGCGGTGACGCTGACCCCGGGGGTCGGCGGCGTCCGCTCCGACGAACACGGCCTGGTGATCCACGGCGTGCTCGCCGCCTATCCCGGCTGGCTGGTCACCGAACAGTCGAGCAATCGGCTGACCGCCGACGTGGACTTCGGGGGGCAGCCGCGCCTGCTGGCCAGCTTCCCGTTCCCACATGTCGTCACCCTCGACATCGCGCTGGCCGACCGGGCCCTGACCGTGAAGACGACGGTCACGCCCACCACGGCAGCGTCGGTGCCGCTGTGCTTCGGCTTCCATCCCTACCTGACCATCCCCGGGGTGCCGCGTTCGGAGTGGACCTTGCAGACCCCGCCGCTGCGCCATCTGCCGGTCGATACCTGGGGGATCCCGACCGGCGAATTCGAGGAATGGCCGGCACTGGCAGAGAGGCTGGGCGAGAAGACCTTCGACGACGGGTTCGACGACGTCCCCCAGGGTGGGGTGTTCGCGCTCAGCGGTGGCGACCGCCGCATCGAGGTGATTTTCGACCGCGGATTCCCGGCGGCGCAGATCTTCGCCCCGGGTACCGAAGATCTGGTGGCCATCGAACCGATGGCCGCGCCGACCAACGCGCTGCGCAAGGGCGGCTACAGCACCGCCGTGCCGGGCCGACCGGCGACATCGACGTTCACCATCCGGCTGGCCTGACTTCTCACCGAGATTGATCCTGCGCAGCTTGCTACGTGCAGTTCTCCTGCGCGAGTTCAATCTCGGCGGAGCAAGCCGCGCCGAAACTACCGCCGCGGCTTCCAGACCACCAGCGCGGTGCTCTTCGGCACGACGGCCAGTTCACGACGCTGCTTGGCCCGCAACGCCTCCAGTTCCTGTGCCATCTCCTCCATGCGGGACTGCAGCGCCTCGACATGATTGGTCAATTCGATGATCCGCTTGATCCCGGCTAGGTTGACGCCCTCGTCCTGCGAGAGCCGCTGAACCTCGCGCAGCAGCTCTACGTCTCGTTCCGAATAGCGCCGGCCGCCACCGGAACTGCGTCGGGGGCTGACCAGACCGAGCCGGTCGTAGGTGCGCAGGGTCTGCGCGTGCATACCGGCCAGCTCGGCGGCCACCGAAATCAGGAACGTTCGGGCCTCGTCTGACGCGGCCATCAGCGGTTACCCGCCCATCCCGCCCGCGGATCGAAACCACTGGTCCGCTCGGCCGCTGCATAGGCTTCCAGCGCTTCCAGCGCCGGGCCTTCAAGGTTGGGCGGCACCGCGACCTTGACGGTGACCAGCAGGTCACCGTGGCCACCGCTGCGCTTGGCGACACCGCGACCGCGCACCCGCAGGATCCGGCCGTCCGCGGTGCCCTTGGGCACCCGCACACCGACCTTACCCTCCAGAGTGGGAACGGAAAGCGTTGTCCCCAAGGCCAATTCGGTGAAACTCACCGGCACGGTCACGGTCAGATCGTCACCCTCGCGGCCGAACACCTTGTCGGGGCGAACGTGCACTGTGACATAGAGGTCACCCGAGGGCGCACCACGCAACCCGGCCTCACCCTGGCCGGCCAGCCGAATACGCTGGCCGTCCTCGACGCCCGGAGGGATCCGGACGTTGATGGTGCGGGTCCTGGTGGTGACACCGGTACCCCGGCACTCGTCACACGGATGCTCGATGATCGACCCGCTGCCCCGGCAGTCGGTGCACGGCTCGGAGAAACCGAACGCGCCCTGATTGCGGTTGATCACCCCGGAGCCGTTGCAGGTCGGACACACCTTGGGGCTGGTGCCCGGACGCGCACCGCTGCCATGGCAGTTGGTGCACGGCGCGGGACTGGTCAGCCGCAGCGGCATGGCCACGCCCTTGGTCGCCTCCAGGAAATCGAGATCGGTCTCGGTCTCCAGGTCCTTACCGCGTCGCGGACGACTCGGCCGCGGCTGGGCGCCGCGCCCGAACAGGCCACCGAACAGGTCGCCGATGTTCGCACCGCCGGTCTGCCCGGCCGCGTCGAACAAGTCGTTCAGGTTGAACTCGGCACCGTCGCCGCCAAAGCCACCAAAACCGCCGCCACCGCTACCGTCGCCGCCACCGTTGAACCGGCGACCGAAGCCGCCACCGGCGAACATCCGCCGGGTCTCGTCGTACTCCTTGCGCTTGGCGGCGTCGGTCAGTACATCCCTGGCTTCACCGACTTCCTTGTAGCGCTCGTCGGCCTGCGGGTTGTCCGGGTTGCGGTCCGGGTGATTCTCAGCCAGCAGCTTGCGGGCCACCCGCTTGATCTCGTCCTCGCTGGCGTCAGAGGAGACGCCGAGCACCTTGTAGAAGTCTTTCTCGACCCATTCTCGTTGAACCATGCCGCGTCACCTCCCCTCACCCATGGTCGTTAGTTCGATTCTGCGTTCGGCGAGCCGGTCTGCTCACCGTTGGCGGGCGTGTCGGCCCCTCCGGATTTGGCGTCGGACCCGTCGTCGACGGTGTCCACCACCCCGACCAGCGCGTGCCGCAGCACCTGCTCGCCGAGCTTGTAGCCCTGGCGCATCACCGTGCCGATGACCGGCTTGGAGCCCTCACCCTCGTGCTGCACGGCCTCGTGCAGCGACGGGTCGAAGTCGTCGCCCTCGACGCCGAAGGCGCTCAGGCCCAACCCGGTCACGGCGGCAACCAGCTTGTCGGCGACCGACTTCAACGGGCTGGCGTCCAGATCGCCGTGGCTGCGGGCACGGTCAAGATCATCGAGCACGGTGAGCAACTGGCTCACCACGACGGCCTTGGCCCGCTCGCCGGCCACCTGCTGGTCACGCAGCGCGCGCTTGCGGTAGTTGGCGAAGTCGGCCTGCACCCGCTGCAGATCTGCGGTGAGTTCGGCGACCTTGTCGGCCTGCTCCTCACCGGCGGAGGCGGAGCTATATCCCGCGTCGCTTCGCTCCTGCCCTCCGGAAGCCCCCGGCGCCGACCCACTGGGGGCCGGGCCGGAGGACTCGCGAACCTCACCGGTCACGGGATCGATTCGGCGCTTGTCGGTGACAGTTACCGGTTCGTCCGCATTCCCGTCACTCACTTGCGCTCCTGATCATCCTCGACGACCTCCGCGTCCACGACGTCGTCGGCGCCAGAGGCACCCTGGGAGCCGCCGCCGGCCGACTGCTCGGCCTGGGTGGCCTCGTAGATGGCCTGGCCCAAAGCCTGGCTTTCCTGACCCAGCTTCTCCATGGCGGACTTGATCGCGCCGATGTCGGTGCCGGCCAGAGCCGTCTTGGCCTCGGTGATCGCGGCGTCGACCTTGGTCAAGGTGTCCTCGGGGACCTTCGAGCCGCCCTCAGCCTCGCGCTGATCCTTGACGAACTTCTCCGTCTGGTAGACCAGCGACTCGGCCTGGTTGCGGACGTCGGCCTCTTCGCGACGCTTCCGATCCTCGTCGGCGTGCGCTTCGGCGTCCTTGATCATCCGGTCGATCTCTTCCTTGGACAGGCCGGAGCCCTCCTGGATCTTGATCGTGTTTTCCTTGCCGGTGCCCTTGTCCTTAGCGGTGACGTGCACGATGCCGTTGGCGTCGATGTCGAAGATGACCTCGATCTGCGGCACGCCACGAGGAGCCGGCGGGATGCCGGTCAGTTCGAAACTGCCGAGCAGCTTGTTGTGCGCCGCGATCTCGCGCTCACCCTGGAACACCTGGATCTGCACCGATGGCTGGTTGTCGTCGGCCGTGGTGAAGGTCTCCGAGCGCTTGGTCGGGATGGTGGTGTTGCGTTCGATGAGCTTGGTCATCACGCCACCCTTGGTTTCGATACCAAGGCTCAGCGGGGTGACGTCAAGCAGCAGAACGTCTTTCACCTCACCCTTGAGCACACCGGCCTGCAAGGCGGCGCCCACGGCGACGACCTCGTCCGGGTTGACGCCCTTGTTGGGCTCCTGGCCGCCGGTGAGCTCCTTGACCAGATCGGTCACGGCGGGCATACGGGTGGAACCACCCACCAGCACGACGTGGTCGATGTCGGACACCGAGATGCCGGCGTCCTTGATGACCTGCTGGAACGGCGCACGCGTGCGGTCGAGCAGATCCTGGGTGATCTTCTGGAACTCCGAGCGCGTCAGCTGCTCATCGAGGAACAGTGGATTCTTGTCGGCGTCGACGGTGATGTAGGGCAGGTTGATCGAGGTGCTTCCACTGGAACTCAGCTCGATCTTGGCCTTCTCGGCGGCTTCGCGAAGCCGCTGCATGGCCATCTTGTCCTTGGTCAGATCGATGCCGCTGGTGCCCTTGAACTTGTCGACCAGCCACTCGACGATCCGGTCATCCCAGTCGTCGCCACCGAGGTGGTTGTCACCGGAGGTCGCACGGACCTCGACGACACCGTCACCGATCTCCAGCAGCGAGACGTCGAAGGTACCGCCACCGAGGTCGAAGACCAGGATGGTTTGTTCCTTGCTGCCCTTGTCCAGGCCGTAGGCCAGGGCTGCGGCGGTCGGCTCGTTGACGATGCGCAGTACGTTCAGGCCGGCGATCTGGCCGGCCTCTTTGGTGGCCTGACGCTGAGCGTCGTTGAAGTAGGCGGGCACGGTGATGACCGCATCGGTGATGTCCTCACCGAGGTAGCTTTCGGCGTCGCGCTTGAGCTTCATCAGCACGCGCGCGCTGATCTCCTGCGAGGTGTAGTCCTTGCCGTCGATCTCCACCGACCAATCAGTGCCCATGTGCCTTTTAACGGACCGGATCGTCCTATCCACATTGGTCACCGCCTGGTTCTTGGCGGGCTGGCCGACCAGCACTTCGCCGTTACGCGCAAAAGCGACCACCGACGGCGTGGTGCGGGACCCTTCGGAGTTGGCGACGACGACGGGGTCGCCACCCTCCAGTACCGCCACGACGGAGTTGGTGGTCCCGAGGTCGATACCGACCGCACGAGCCATGTTGAATCCTCCTGATAGTTACGTCTTGGGTCTGAGCGAACCAGGCTCAAGCCTGCTCCTTCCGGAGCCCGGCTGTCAAGCAATAGTTGAGTCTGTTTCACTCAAGTTGTCGAACGGGTCAACGGCGGGGCTGATAGATTTGTTCCCCGGGAGGTGTGCATGTAGGAATCCGCATAAGTTGTCGGATTGTCATTTAGCTGTCGGAAGCGTGTCGGAAAGTCATCAGAGTGTCGGCGTCAGGCACAGTCAGGTTGTGACATCCGGTAAGGGTGCGGCAACCGAAGTCAGCTACATCGCCGACGACGGTGAGCCGGTCACGGTGAACTTCGACCGCGTCGATGCCGGCCGGGTGGTGCGCGGTCGGCCAGTTCGTATCCCGGTGTCGCGGGCAGACCAGCGCAACTACTCGGGCCTGTACTGGTCTTCGACGACTCAGGCGCATCTGGTCTACGAGAGTCTGCTGGAACGCGACCGGCTTCTGCTCGCCGATTTCTGCCCGGCCGTCGAATGGATGGCCGCCCAGCCCTTCTGGATGCGCGGGTACGACGGATCAACGTTCCGCCGTCACGTGCCCGACCTCTTACTGCAGCACCGCAACGGCGCCTTCACCGTGGTCGATGTGAAGCCCGAACGAATGCTGAAGACAATCAAGGTGATCGACGTCCTGAAGTGGACCGACCGGGTGTGCCGGGAGCGTGGTTGGCAGTACGAGGTGTGGTCGGGCACTAACGCCACGGAGCTGAGCAACGTGCGCCACGGGCGGCTCGTACAGCCCTCCCGACCATGCGACGAGGTCGGCGATGCTGCGCGCGGCCAGCAGTGACCGTGTCGCCAGCCGGGTCTCAATTTTGAGATCTTCGGGGAAGGCGACCAACCGGTCGCGGCGCAGCGCCTCGGTGCGGTGCGCGTCGGCGCCGCCGCCGATGGGCGTCACCCCGGCGATCGCGGCCAAGGCTGCGCGGCGGTCCTCCTCACCGATGTGCACAGTGCCGTCTTCGACAAGCTTGGCGATGCGCACACTCTGCGGGCCGGCATAGCAGAGGTCGAGTTTGTCGGCGATACCCCGTTCGAACAGATCCAGGGGCTCAGGCCGCGATACCGACGGAATCAGCATGTGCAGCCGGTCGATCCGGGCCGGATCACATTCGGCGAGCGTCCGAGATAGGAAGTCGGCCTGCTTCTGATTGTCTCCCTCAAGAGCTACTCGGTCTCCGGGCCGCAGGACAGCATGAAGGAAGTCGGTGAGTTCATCCGGCCGAATCGTCTTGCCGTCGCAGTGCCCAGCTCCTGCCCGCACACGGTCGGCTTTAGCGACACGCCGGGAGTCCCACATATCAGCCGACAGATCGGGCAGCGTCGAGGATGACCGCAGCGACGGCGTCGGGGTGTGAAATCAGCGTCAAGTGAGATCCGCCGTCGAACTCGGTGACGTGGGACCCGGCGCGCGCGGCCATCACTCGCTCGGACGTCGGGGTGATGATCTGGTCGCCGCTGCTGATGAAGTACCACGACGGGATCGTTCTCCATGCAGCGAACCGCGACGGGGTGTCAAATGCCGCGGTGGATGACACCCGTTGGGATGCCCATAGCCGATTGGCCACGTCCTCGGGCAGATCGCTGCCGAAATGCGAAACGAAGATGTCCTTCTTGAGGTACAGGTCGACCGCGCCGGGCGGCGCACCGGGGTAAGGCAGCGTGTCGAAGAGCTCGTCGGCGGGCTTCTGGTTGAGAACCGAATCCGAGCCGCTGAGAGAGCCATTGGTCTCGCCCACATCGGGTGCCGCAGCATCGACGTACACGAGCGCCTTGACATTGGGGTTGCCGTCGGCGGCGTTGGTGATCACCGAACCGCCGTAGGAATGTCCGACCAGCACAACAGGACCAGGGATCGTCTTGAGGAAGCTCGATACGGTCTCGGCGTCGGTGGTCAGGTTCTCCAACGGGTTTGCGATCGCCCGTACGTCGTACCCGCCGGCCTGCAGCGCGGCCACCTCACCGTCCCAGCTGGAAGTGTCTGCCCACGCACCGTGCACCAGGACAACGGTCGGCTTGGGCGGCTCAGCACCGATGCGAGGAGCCACCATCACAGTGATGAGCACAGCAGCTAAAACGTTGCACAGAACTCCGACTCGCACCCTGCGCCCAGAGTGACCCATCGACTCCCTCACCTTCTTGAGAACCGTCACCGCATTCACCTTGGTCTCGCGGCCCGCGCTGCGAACCCGGGTAACACACGGGGGTTCTACGGGTTCGCGCACTCCCAGGTGGCTGATTGGCTCACCACGACTGCCAGGACGGGAGAACGCTATGGCCGAAGCACCAAAGGTGATCGAGTACGTGCTCGGCCGCCTTCATCAAATTGGCGTCTCCGATGTATTCGGGGTGCCCGGGGATTACGCGTTTCCGGTCCATGACGCGATCGTTGCGCATCCCGACATCAACTGGATCGGCTGCTGTAACGAACTCAACGCCGGCTTCGCCGCTGACGGCTACGCGCGTCTTCGTGGGGTGGGCGCGGTGACGACGACGTTCGGTGTCGGTGAACTCGGCGCCATCAGCGCGATAGCTGGCGCCTACGCCGAGCGGCTACCGGTCTTCCATCTCACGGGTATGCCCAACCGTAGCGCCCAGGCCGATCGCGCACTGGTCCACCACACTCTGGGCAACGGTGAGTTCGATCTTTTCAAGCAAATGGCCAACACGGTGACTGCGGCATCGGCCATCATCACCCCCGCTAACGTCGTCGCCGAAACCGAACGCCTGATTGCCACCGCACTGTACGAACGCCGGCCGGTCTACCTGGCGTTCCCGTCCGACGTCGTCGACCAACCGGTCGCCGCATCATCGGCGACGTTGCCGCGACCCGCCAGTGACCCGCAAACCCTGGGTGCAGCGGCCGACGCCGTGGCAGCTGCCCTGAACCGGGCTGACACTGCCTGCGTACTACCCGGACTGTTACTCGACCGGCTCGGCATCGCCGAGGCCGCCACCCAGCTGATCGAAACAGCCTCCTTGCCATTCGCGGCCATGTTCGCCGACAAGTCGGTGATCGATGAGAACCATCCCAACTTCATCGGTATGTACGACGGCCGGCTGATGGACCCCAACGTACGGGACTTCGTCGAATCCGCAGACCTCGTCGTCGCAATCGGGACGATGCAGACCGACTTCAACACCGGCGCATTCACCGCGCATCTCGACCCGGCTCGAACCGTCGACATCCAGCTCCACTCGGCCCGCGTCGGCGCGACGGTGTTCCACGACGTCGAAATAGCCGACCTGCTGCTCGAGATCGCCGAACGCGAACTGAAAACACATGCGCGCGTCGAACTTCAGTCGGATACGCCAGTACTCGTTGGAGGCCTTGCGGATGATGCGATCATCGCCGAGCAGCTCTATCCGCGGTGGGCGAACTTCATCGCACCCGACGACATCGTCATCGCCGAAACAGGCACCTGCTCCATGGGACTGGCGTTCGATCGGCTGCCGCACGGGGCACGGTTCTACAACCAGGCCCTGTGGGGTGCCATCGGCTGGGCCACCCCGGCAGCGCTTGGCGCAGCAGTCGCCGAACCAGCGCGCCGGGTGCTGTTGTTCACCGGCGACGGCTCCCACCAAGTGACGGCACAAGACATCTGCCAATTCCATCGCCTCGGACTCAAGCCGATCATCTTCGTACTCAACAACTCCGGCTATCTCATCGAACGCCTGTTGTGCACCGACCCCAACATCGCCTACAACGATATCGCTCCCTGGAACTACGCCGCCCTGCCACACGCGCTCGGCTGCGAGGGCTGGTTCACCACCCGCGTCACCACCCTGGGTGAACTCGACGAGGCACTGAGCACCGCGGCGAGTTGCCAGACCGCGGTCTACATCGAAGTCGTCACCGGCGCCTACGAATACCCGCCGCTGGCCGGGCACCTCCACGACAACGTATCGACGCTGTACCACCTCACCTGAGCCTCAGACAGGAGCCATCATGACAACGCGTTCGGAACAACAGAGCTGGTCACTCGACATCGCCTTGGCTCAAGGCGGTTTCAATGCGCTGCACCCAGGAGCTAAGGGCACGCTGGAACTCCTCGGCCACGACCACACCGATTTCGACAAAGTCTTCGCGCTGGTGCAAAGCGGCGTCATGCTGCCCAAGGCGTGGGCACAGATCGCCGGGCAGGCGGAGGCACGTGCCCACCACCACGAGCAGCACGGCTTCCGGCGCACAGCATCGGATCTCTACCTGCGCGCGGCGGTCATGTACGGACGGGCGCAGTACTCGATCTTCGACAGCAGCGACGACAGGAAAGCCGCTCTGCGCCAACGTTGTGACCACTGCGTCGATCGACTGGCCGAGCTGCGCGACAACCGGGTGCGGCGTGTCGAACTCAACTTCGACGGCAAGACGCTATTCGCGCTTCTTCACCTGCCCGCAATCACGATGCGCAATGCGCCTGCGGTCATCCTCGGCCCGGGTATGGACATGATCAAAGAGGATTACGTCCTGGCCGCCGAAAGGTTTTACACCGACCGCGGGATCGTGGCGTTGTCCATCGAGGGCCCTGGGCAGGGGCAGACACGGTCGCTGGGGCTGACCGTCGGCCTGGACGACTACGAGCGGGCCATTGAGACCTATGCCGAGTTTTTGGCCGGCTTGCCGGAAGTCGACGAGACGCGGATCGGGATGTTCGGCATCAGCATGAGCGGCTACTGGGCACTGCGTGCGATGGCCTCACCCGATACCCGACTGCGGGCTGCCGCGACCTTTGAAGCGGTGTCCGGTGACTTCAAAACGATCTTCGAGGCCGCCCAGCCCAGCTTCAAGAACAACTACATGTACATGGCGGGGTACACCGACGAGCAGGCCTTCGACGAAGATCTCAAGAAGCGAATGCCGTTGGGCGACTTGGTTACCCATATCACCAAGCCCGTGCTGCTCGGCATCGGCGAGTTCGACGAGCTGACACCGGTGGAGAACGCCCTGGCGACCTACGAACGCATCACCGCGCCGAAGGAGATGCGGGTGTACGAGGGTCAATTCCACCCGCTCGGCGGGGTGGCGGCCGAGGTTTTCGCCTTCGGCGCCGATTGGGTGCTGCGGGCACTCGACGGTGAATTCGACCAACCTGGTCGCGACGAGCGCCATTTCATGCGCGCCGACGGCGGGGCAACCGAGGGATCCGCCGATCCGCAGTGGTGGCTGGGCGCAGCGCCATCGGCACTGCAGCACGTCCGGTCAACAACTTTCGTCTCGTCAACCAATGGATCCGGAGGAGCAGCATGACGACAACGAACGACAATCCGGTACCCACCATTCGCGGCGACGAAGGCGCCTCGGTCTTGGGCCCCGACAATGTGGCAATCGGAGCACAGAACCCAGGCTCGCTGGACACCGATGCCGGCAGCCTGCCGAACCTCAAGTGGTCGTTCGCCGCATCCCACAACCGGCTGTTGAGCGGCGGTTGGGCGCGGGAAACCACCGTGCGCGAACTGCCGGTCGCGACCACGCTCGCTGGAGTCAACATGCGACTGAAGGCCGGCGCCTATCGCGAGTTGCATTGGCATCGCGAGGCCGAGTGGGCGTTCATGCTCGCCGGCAGCGCGCGTATCGCCGCCATCGACCCGCAGGGTCGTAACTTCATCGACGACATCGGCCGCGGCGATCTGTGGAACTTCCGAGCCGGATTCCCGCACTCGATCCAGGCGTTGGAAGACTGCGAATTCCTGCTGGTTTTCGACGACGGGAACTTCTCCGAGAACGAAACCTTCCTCGTCACAGACTGGTTCGCGCACACCCCCAAGCACGTGCTATCCAAGAACTTCGCGGTTCCCGAGTCGTCGTTCGACGACATCCCGAAGGCCGGCGACATCGACCACACCCGCTACATTTTCCCCGGTGACGTGCCAGGCGCACTGGTCGACGACATCGCGGCTGTGCAGTCGCCCCACGGGACTGCCGACCCGATGAGCTACCGGCTCCTGGCCCAGGATCCCATCGAGGTGCCGGGCGGCAGCGTCCGCATCGCCGACAGCAAGAACTTCCCAGCTGCCTCGACCATCGCCGCAGCCTGGGTGGAACTGGCACCAGGCGCCGTGCGCGAAATGCACTGGCACCCCGACAATGACGAATGGCAGTACTGGGTATCGGGCCATGCCCGCATGACGGTGTTCGGGTCGAGCGGAAAGGCCCGGACCTTCGACTTCTACGCCGGTGACGTCGGATACGTCCCCAGCGCTATGGGGCACTACTTCGAGAAC
The DNA here is from genome assembly GCF_004745805.1 of Mycolicibacterium sp. CH28. Classification (GTDB taxonomy): domain Bacteria; phylum Actinomycetota; class Actinomycetes; order Mycobacteriales; family Mycobacteriaceae; genus Mycobacterium. Next base: position 358,475 of record NZ_SRLQ01000003.1, read on the forward strand.
GTCGGCGACGAACCCGTGCAGATGCTCGAACTGTTCCGCAGCGACCACTTCGCCGATGTCTCGGCAAACCAATGGCTCGGGCTGACACCACCCGATGTCGTCGGCGCCACCCTGAACTTGAGCCGCTCCACCATCGACGCGCTACGCAAGGACAAGCCGCTGATCATGCCGGCCAGCTGACGGTAGATTCCAGGGGTGAACAGTGCCCCCAACGGCCGCTTACTGATCGGCAGACTGACCGAGCGGGCTGCCCTTGCCAAGCTTGTCACCGACGCACGCGCTGGTGACGGCGCCGCTCTGGTGATCAGCGGTGACGCGGGTATGGGCAAAACCGCCCTTCTCGATGACCTGGTGGCCGCCTGCGGTGATGTCCGGGTGATTCGTCTTCGGGGAGCCGAGTCCGAACTCGAACTCCCTTTCGGCAGTCTTCAACAGCTTTGCGCCCCGTTGCATCACTTCATCGAGCGGCTGCCCGAGCCGCAGCGAGACGCGCTACAGGTCGCTCTTGGTGTCCGTGCCGGCGAGGCACCTGATGCGCTGCTGCTCGGGCTGGCGCTGTTGACACTGCTGGGCGAGGCAGCGGGCGACCGGACCACGGTGTGCATTGTCGATGACGCGCAGTGGCTGGATTCGGCTTCACTTCACATGCTGACGATCTGTGCACGCCGAATCGTCGTCGACCCACTGGTCATGGTCTTCGCCACACGGGACCTCGCCGCCGTCCGTGAACTCGCGGGACTCCCCGAACTGCCGCTGCGCGGACTCAACGCCACTAATTCGCGTGCCTTGTTGGCAGCCACGCTGCCCGGACGGATCGACGAGCGTGTCCTGCGGACCATCGTCGCCGAGGCGGCCGGAAATCCGCTGGCACTCCTGGAGATTCCCAGGACGCTCAGTCCCGAAGAGTTAGCCGGGGGCTACGGAATCGCCCATGCCGCACTGCCGGCCGCCGCAATCGAACGTAGCTTTCTGCGACAAATTCGCGGGATTCCGGCAGCTACCAGGACGCTGTTGCTGCTGGCGGCATGCGAGCCTACCGGTAGCCCTGACTGGCTGTGGGCCGCGGCGGCCAGGCTGGGCGTGCAACCCGAAGACATGGTCCCGGCCGAGGCTGCGGGATTAATAGATGTCTACAGCGGCATACGGTTTCGTCATCCGCTGATCCGGGCGGAGATCTATCGCGATGCACCTGCGGCCGACCGCCGTCAAGCCCATGCTGCGCTCGCAGCGGTCATCACCGACGACTCCGCCGCCGATCATCGTGCCTGGCATCAGGCCCATGCCGCGGCCGGCCCCGATGAAACTGTGGCCGCCACTTTGGAATTCGCGTCCGAGCGGGCACGAGCCCGTGGCGGCATCGCCGCGTCGGCAGCGTTCATCGAACACGCCGCGAATCTGTCCGTCGACGTGGACCTTCGCGCTCGGCGTGCGTTGTCTGCCGCGCAGGCTAAACTCGACGCCGGATCGATGGAGTCCGCCGAATACCTGCTGTCGGTGGCAAGCGATTCCAGTAACGATGAAATGATCCGAGCCACGGCGGAATTGCTCCGCGCACGCCTGGCTTTCGCGTCGAACCGCGGAAACGATGCTCCAGCACTCTTATTGGCCGCCGCAAAGAGGCTGGCCAACACCGACGCCCGACGCTCGCGCGAAACCTATCTCGAGGCGCTGACGGCTGCCGCCCTGGTCGGACGGTTTACCTCCGGCCCGCAGACCGCTGCTTCACGTATCGCCGAGGTTGTGCGCCGCGATGCCCCGCACGTATCAGAACCGGGCCGGGCGACCGATGATCTACTGGAAGGCCTGATCACCCGATTCCGCGAGGGACATGGGGCGGCCGCCCCGCAATTGCAAAGCGGCGTAGCGAAATTCCTTGCTGAAGACGCGGCCGGACTCGCGGAGCCCCGCTGGCATGAGATCACCTACATGGTCTGCCTGGACCTCTTCGACCAGGACAGCTACAACCATCTGGTGGACCGGCAGTTACGCGCACTGCGCGCCACCGGTGCGCTCTCCGTGATGCCACCCGCTCTGATCACCGCGGCCGGCCTCTCTGTCACAGGAGGGAACTTCTCACGCGCCGACTTGCTGCTGGAGGAGGCGGCCACCATCGTTAGCGCGACCACTGGCAACCCCCTTCCCGACACCCCGATCCACTGCTATCTGGCCGCCTATCGTGGCCAGGAGGACCGCTGCCGCGAACACGTCGAACACAAGTTGCGCATCGGACAACAAGTGGGCCACGGATTCGAGTCGGCCACCGCGTTGTATGCCTTCGCCATCCTGCACATCGGACAGGGGCAGTTCACTCAAGCCTTGGACGCCGCGTCGCAAGGAGTGGCCTACGACGACCTGGGCATCAACGGTTACCTGCTCGTCGAACAGATCGAGGCCGCAGTCCGTTGCGGGAATTCCGCCGCCGCCACCGATGCACTGGAATTACTCACGGCCCGCACCGAGGTATGCCCGACGGAAACCGCCGCGGGCGTCGCGGCCCGCTCAGCCGCGCTGGTGTGCGCCGATGACAGCGCCGACGCGCTCTACCGCCAAGCTCTCGCCCACCTCCAACGCAGTCCCGCCCTGGTGTATCTGGCTCGGACACGTCTCGTCTACGGAGAGTGGTTGCGGCGCATGAAACGCCGCGCGGAAGCACGCGAGCAACTGCGCACCGCCCACGAGATGTTCACCCAGATGGGCGCCGACGGGTTCGCCCGCCGCGCCCGCCGCGAACTCACCGCCACCGGTGAGAAGGTCATAAGCCGGCAACCACGCGTAGCGGGCGCGCTGACTACCCAGGAGACCCAGATCGCGGTGCTGGTTCGGGATGGCTACACCAACAACGAGATCGCCGGCCAACTCTTCCTCAGCCCGCGCACGGTGGAATGGCATTTAGGTCACGTATTCACCAAACTCGGGATCTCCTCCCGCAGAAGCCTCCGCGGAATCACCTTTGACTGACATCGGCCAAATATCCGGTGGTTTTCCCGGGTTCGCGGTATCGGGCTGACACGGTTGAGTCACGTGTTGTGGACACCCGATTCGGTCTGAATTACCGTCGGCCGCCCGGCATACCGATCGCGAAATGGCTTGCTGGCGGCAGGGCCCGCGGTAAACACGAAGTCCGAGCCATCGACGCGTCGGCCGGTGGCGCGGTCGACGAGGACGGGCTCGACCTCCACACCGGTCTCGGCGTCGACCAGGACCATGCTGCGCTGTTCGGGTTCCAACCGCGCGTTACCCCACGCGGCCAATGCGACGATCACCGGACGCAGCGAACGACCGAGTTCGGTCAGAACATATTCGTACCGAGCGGGTTTCGACTGATATGGACGTCGTTCGAAGATGCCGGCTTCGACCAGTCGCTTCAGCCGCCCGGCCAGCAGGCTCGACGACACTGCGAGATTCTCCTGGAACTGGTCGTAGCGGGTGTAGCCGTCGAACGCATCGTGCAGGATCAGCAGTGTCCACCAGTCTCCGACCAGGCTCAGCGTCGCCGAGAGCGGACATTCGCGGTCCTCCGGACGGATCTTCTCAGCCACTTGATCACCTTGACTTCTCATTCAGAAGTTACTAACTTTACTTTCAGAAGTAACTCTACTCGTGCGAGGAACCTATGACTACGAACGCATCACCATCGACACTGCCCGCCGTGATATCGGCATACTTGGCGGCCTCCGAACGGCGCGATGTGGATGCCATCGTCGCGTGCTTCAGCGACGACGCCACCGTGCTCGACGAGGGCACACAGCGGCGCGGATTGGCCGAGATCCGCCGCTGGCGCGAGGACGTCGACACGACCTTCGAATACACGTCAAAGCTGATGCGGTGGTCTGCGGGCGGAGTCACCGACCGCGCCCAACGCTACGACGTGACTCTGCATCTACAGGGCAACTTTCCCGGCGGCGGGGTCGACCTGGTGAACAGTTTCACCGTCCGCGACGGCCATATCGCGGACCTCCGCATCGTGCCGGCGACGTCATGACCACATCGTTGCGATCGCGCCTGGGCACATACGGCGCCTGGCTGCACCCCGGCTACGGCGATGCGGCGCGCACTGAATTCGCCGCCGAGGCCGAGGAATTGGGCTATCCCACGGTGTGGCTCGGACTGGGCACCGCATCCGTCGCCGACCTCACGTTCGCCGAGAAAATCCTCGAAGCCACCGAATCGATCATCGTGGCGACCGCGATCGTGAACATGTGGACCAACGACGCCGACTCCATCGCCGCGTCCTACCGCAGGCTCACCGCGGCCTACGGAAAACGGTTCCTGCTCGGCGTCGGCATCGGACACCCGGAAGCGGTCACGTCGTACCGCACGCCCTATGCCACCATGGTCGACTATCTCGATCGACTCGACGCTGCGGGCGTTCCGGTCGACGGGCGGATCCTGGCAGCACTCGGACCCCGGGCCTTACGGCTGGCCGCAGCCCGAACCTTGGGCACCCACCCGTATCTCGTGGTACCGGAGCACACCAGAGAAGCACGCGCAATGCTCGGGCCCGACGTCGTGATCGCCCCCGAACAAACCGTGGTGATCGAACCCGACCCGGATGCGGCGCGAAAGATCGCCCGGGCCTTCGTCACCGATCCGTACCTCACCTTGAGCAACTACACGAACAACTTACGCCGCTACGGCTACACCGATGCCGACCTTGACGGTCAGGGCAGCAATCGCCTCATCGATGACCTGGTGCCACACGGCAGCGTCGAGGACGTCGCCGCGCGGCTACAAGGGCACCTGACAGCTGGCGCCGACCACGTGGGAGTGCAGATCCTGACCGCTGACGGCGCCAGCCCGATGCCCGGCTACCGGGCTCTGGCGGCCGAACTGCTCAGAGGAAAGCCAGGATGTCGGAGTTGACGGTATCGGCCTGCGTGGTGATCATGCCGTGCGGAAAACCTCTGTAAGTCTTCAGGATTCCGTTCTTAAGCAATGCCGCCGATTTCGGTCCCGCCGCGACGTAGGGCACGATCTGGTCATCTTCGCTGTGCATCACCAAGATTGGAACTGTGATCTTCTTCAGATCGTCGGTGAAATCGGTCTGCGAGAACGCCACAATCCCGTCGTAATGCGAATAAGCGTCGCCCATCATGCCCTGACGCCACCAGTTCTCGACCACACCTTCATTTGGGCCCGCCTCGCTGCGATTGAACCCGTAAAACGGCCCCGCGGCCAAGGTTCGGTAGAACACTGATCGATTCGCTGCCAGCTGCATCTGCAGATCATCGAATACCGCTTTAGGCAGCCCCTCCGGATTGGCATCGGTCCGCACCATCAGCGGTGGCACCGCGCTGATCAGCACGCCCTTGGCAACTCGTGCCTCCCCGTGACGGGAGAAATATCGCACCACCTCACCACCACCAGTGGAGTGCCCGATGTGAATCGCCTCGCGCAGGTCGAGGTGTTCGACAAGTGCGGCGAGATCGTCGGCGTAGTGGTCGATGTCGTGTCCGTCCGGAGTCTGCGTGGATCGGCCATGTCCGCGCCGGTCGTGCGCGATGACCCGGAACCCGCGCTGCAGAAAGAACAGCATCTGGTTGTCCCAGTCGTCGGAGGACAACGGCCATCCGTGGCTGAACACGATGGGCTGCCCGGAGCCCCAGTCTTTGTAGAACAGCGTTACACCATCGGACGTTGTGAACGTAGCCATAAACAGGACTCTCGCACCCCTGGCGTACCGGTGAACCCGTATATATCCCCGGAAGATCGGCGCGGCCGGGCTAAAGGATTCCGACAGCTTGTTGACAATCACCCTCCGACACGGCGTTGAGAAAGTCCAGGTCGCCACCCGCCAAATCCGACACGACCAGCAGGTTCCTACCGTGCATGCGAGAACCTGGCCAACGTCTCGTCTTCTCACCAATGCGGCGGCCCGACGGCACACCTCGTCGAAACCCCAGGTCAGCGGGCCTACTGGGTGGTCGGATCTGGAGATTCCGACACGGTAGCGAGAGCCCCGCAACGACATGCCATTGAAAACACCCAGATCAACGCGGGTGGCATGCTCCGCCGACGACAGATGGCTACAGTTTCAGTGATCTTCATCCGAGCAGAATCGAGCCCAGCCAGTGACCGACAAACCATGCCCGGGTAGCGGCAAGACCTGGGCGGTCGACATCGAAGGCAAGCCGGTCTGCCCGCGCTGTCGTCGCGCTATGTCCACCGTGGCGGGCAAGGGCCGCTCGATCAAGAACACCCCTAAGGTGCCTTCACACGCACGCCCCCGCAGCGACGACCGCAAACGACAGACCCGCTAGGTTGGCCCGCATGACCGCTCCCAAGGTTGACCTCGCCACCGCCCAGCGTCTGATCACGGCCACTCATACCGAAGCCGACCACCGATCGGTGAAGATCTCGGCGGCGGTGGTCGACGCCGGCGGCAATCTGGTGGCGTTCGGCCGGATGGACGGCGCCGAGATCGCCGGCCCGGTACTCGCCGTCGACAAGGCCTACACCGCCGTCGCCAACAGCACCGCCACGGCAGACCTCGCCGTGCTGGCCGCCCCGGGCGGTGAGCTGTTCGGGTTGCACGCCAACGGCGGCGGACGGTTCGTCATCTTCGGCGGCGGAATCCCGCTCAAAGCGGGCGACGTGATCGTCGGTGCGGTCGGGGTCAGCGGCGCCAGCACGGCCGACGACATTGCCTGCGCCGAGGCCGCGGTGCGCTCGTGGACCGCCGGGTCCTGACGCTATCCGCGCCGCCGTGCCAGCAGCCGCACCAATACGAGCTGCGCGACGGCGAAGACCCCCAACATCCCGCCCACGATCCCGAACGCACCGTAGACGCCGGCCCGTGACGAAAAGGCAGCGCCCACAACACTGTTGATGCCCACCGAGATAGCCGTGCGGCCGAACTCCGATGCTGCCGTCACACCACCGGCATATTCGAGCGGTGTCAGCTCCTGGCGCCACCGGGTCAACACCAGCCGCGCACACACATTGCTGATCCCGAACAAGAACACCGCCACGACCATCACCGGCAGGTTCACCGGGATCCAGCCGACTGCGAGCACCAGTGTCCCCACTGCCCCGCCGAGCATCCACCCAACACCTGAACCTCGGTGCCGGGTAACGGAATACAGCAGCGCACCGACCACACCGCCCAATGCGAACGCCGATCCGACATGGCCGACAGCGGCGGGATGATGCAGCAGCCCCTTGGCGAAAAACGCGCTCAGGAGCTTGCGTAACTCATAGAGGTGGAACAGCATCAGCCCGAGGACGACGAGAAGCAGGTACGGGTGGGCGAGGATGTACTTGAGCCCGGCCCACGACCCCCCGTGGGACGGGCCGTCGTGGCTCCCCGTGTCAGCGACCGACGTTTTCGGGATGAGCAGGTAGCAGGCCGCTGACACGACGAACCCGATCGGGATGACGATGTGCGGCACGATGCCGGCCGACCACACCATCAGGCCGCCGAGCATCAATGGCCCGACGACCGCACCCACCTCGAAGACCACCTCGTAGCGCGAGTTGATCCGGTCCAGCAGATCGCGGCGATGCCCGACCAGGTCGAGGGGAACGGTGTGTACCGAGGTGTCCACGTAGCCGCGGATCAGTGCCTCCAGCGTGTAACAGCCCATGACCCACGGCAAACTGGCGAACCCGAAGGCCATGGAAATCGGGATGCCGGCCAGTACGACGCCCCGCAGCAGCGTCGAGAACGCCAGGACCAGCCGGGCGCCGAACCGGTCGGTCGGCCAGCCGGCGAGATAGGTGCCGAGCATGTGCACGCCGGTACCGAACGCGGAGAAGAAGGCCGCGCTGCCCAGCGATCCGGAGAGGTCCGCCACCAGCAGCGGCTGAGCCAGATGTACGGCGCTGTTCACGATCTGGGTCAGCAGGACGCCGCTGAGCAACCCGCCTAACCGGACAGAACCCACGTCGGGAGTCGCCCGGCTCATTCGATCAACTCCTCGGCATGTGCTCGAGCGCATTGTGGCCCACGAATGCGGCGGCCGCCACCAGCAGTACCGCGATGATCCAACGTCCGTGGACCTTCATGATCCGCTCGTAGCCGTCCTTGATACGGCCGGAGGCGCCGGGACTGAACATCTCGATCACGGCCGGGGCCAGCGCGGGAACCACGGCGATCGCCGCGAACACCAGGATGCCCAGGGAACGCTCGGACCGGTCGCTGATCTGGAGCAGCTGGTGGCCGGCGGCGATCGCGATCGGGAAGACCTTCGGGTGCAGCCCGCAGACCGCGAAGCCCGCCAGTGTGGCCCGGCTGATGCGTTGGCGCACCGGCAGATCGGTTTGTGGGTTCAGCCGGCGCGCCAGCGCCGGGAAGCGCTGCATGATCCGGGCCCGGAGCTTGCTCGGCTGGTGGTCGGGTTCGGACACATCGGCGATCGGCTTGTGGCGTATTGCGCCGATCGCGCGGTGGATCCCGATCACCAGCAATGCCACCGCGATCAGGATGCGGACGATGAAGCCCGGCCATGAGTCGTGGCGGGGAACAGCCGGGGTCCCGGTGAGGTACGCGATCAAGACGCCGACGCCGGTGGCGAAGGCGATCCCGACGATGGCGCCGATGGCGAAGGCGAGGGACGCCTCCCTGGGCACCTTCTTGTCGCTGGCGACGACCAGCCCCAAGACCAGCGTCTCGGGGCTGAACAGGATGGCGAGCGCGAGGGTGGCGAGAACAGCAAGGTGAGCACCCACGGCTCAGCCCAGCAGGCTGTCGATGAAGGCTTCGGTTCCCTGCTTCCAGGCGATCACGAAGTTCCCGACGTCATCGCGGCTGATGTCGAGGACCGGACAGAACATGCTCGATCCGTCGGTGGTGAAGAAATGTGGTGAACCCACTACGCCGCGGGCGCGTCCCTCGTCCCAGTCGGCCTGCACCGCAGCCGATGTCGCGTCGGGGTCGAGCGGTTCCAGGCCGAAGCGCTCCGCGATCGGGGCGACGAGTTCGGGCCTGCCGATATCGAGCCCCCGCTCGAACACCGCGTCGCGCAGCGCGATGCCCACCTCTTCGACCAGCACCGGATCGGCGGTGCGGGCGGCGGTCGCAGCCAGCGCGAACGCGGCCATCGAGGTGCCGGGAAAACTGTCGACGGAAAATCCCGCGAAGAGATCGGGACGTACCGAGCTGCGCAGCGCCTCGACCTCCATCCCGATGTGGTGCGCATCGAGCGGCGCGCCATTGATCAGCTCCAGAGGCCAGGCCCGGATCTGCAACCGCGGCTCGGTATGACCGAGTTCGGTACGGCGGTCGATCAGCGTGTGCAGTCCGGCGTGCGTGAACGGACACAGAACGTCGGCGAAGACCTCGACGGTGCGCATGGCGGGGAGGTTACTCGGTCCGATCGCGCCGATCGCCTTGACCTAACCTTCAGCAAAGGTTCGTGCGTAGCCCTCCAGCGCATCGCTTCGATCAGCCATTCGTCACGAACAGAAGACCAGTGAGCGGACCGTTCGGCTGCGCTAGGAGCGGTCGCACCTCGGCGTACCGCACCAACTGTGACGGCGAAACACCGTGGCCGGGTCGGCCTGCACTCTAGTCTGTGCGAAAGCTGTATGTCGACTGTGAGAAGGATCGGAGACGCGTAGTGACGGTCAAGCAGGTATGTCTGGGAATTGCGGTCGCGGGCGTGGTCGCCGGCACCGGATCCGCCATCGCGACCGCCGTCGCGTACGCCGACGCAGGTCCGTCGGACTCGCAGGGCGGTGCCAGCGCAGGCCCGTCCTCGTCGGGTTCGCCATCCACCGCACGGTCCCACAAGCCTGCACCGAAGACCGGCGTGGCGAATACCCCACGTCGGGCCGGCGGCGCCCCGGCCACGAGGCGGACGGTGGCGCGCGCCGCGCAGTCGGCGGTCGCTGTCCCGCAGACCGGTACTCCAGAGACCGCGCCCCCCGCACCGTCGCCCGCAGTGCCCGCGTCGGTGAAACCCGCATCGGCGCTACCCAATCCATTGCCTGTTCCCGCCCAGCCGGTGGCGCCGGTCAGCACCCTGACCATCACCAGCACCGGTTACTCCTACCGGGCCCGCAGTGCCAGCGCGGCGGCGGCTGTGTTCGCCACCCACAACACCGTCGACCCCACCAACGTCCACGTCCTGGTGATCGGTGTCGACGGCACGAACATGCGCCGGATTCTGGCGGACCCCACCAACGTGAACTTCTTCAATCTGATGGGCGCCAGCACCACCGGGATCGCGAGCATCGCCGGGCACACGACGATCTCCAACCCGTCCTGGACTGCGATCCTGACCGGGGCCTGGGACAACCAGTCCGGTGTCATCAACAACGTCTTCACCGCCGGTACCTACGACAAGTGGCCGACGGTGTTCACCCAGCTCGAGGCCTACAACCGCGATATCAACACGATGGCTATCGCCGACTGGAGCGTGATCACCGATATCGCCGGCGCGGGCGTGATTCCCGCCGATACGGTCACCTTCGTCCCGAAGGTTCCGGGCGACAGCAATTGGTCGCTGACCGATGCCGCTGTCACCTCTGCGACGGTCGCAGCGCTGCAGGGCACCGCGGCACCGAACTTCCTGTTCTCCTATCTGGTCCAAGTCGACGAGGCCGGCCACGAATACGGCGGAGCCTCATCGCAATACGCCGAGGCCATCCATCGCACCGACGACAACCTCGGCCAGATCATGGCGGCGGTCGCCGCACGCGAGGCGGCCGGCGAGAACTGGACGGTCATTGTGGTCACCGACCATGGTCACCAGCCGCAGGTGGGCTTCGGGCACGGCTTCCAGTCGCCGGATGAGACATCGACGTGGGTGATCGCCAACGGTGACGCCTTCGGGGCCGGGCAGCTGAACATGGCGTACTCCATCGTCGACGTCACGCCCACGGTCATGGACCTCTTCGGTGGCCCCGCGCCGCAGGGCTCGACGGGGGTGTCGCTGACGACGCTCGGCGAAAGCCAGGTCACTCCGGTCAATCCGCAGCAGGCGATCAAGGACGCCATCGCTACACAGGGCTGGCCCGATATCGCCACCAACGTGGCGCTGAGCGCGCGCACCATCTTCGCCACCCTCCCCTACTGGGTGAACGGCACGATCTACACCCTCACCTCGGAGCTGCAGAAGATCGCCAGCCAGGACACCTTCCTGATCAGCCAGCTGGCCCAGGTGGCCCAGGCTGCCGTGCAGGTGATCGGCGGCGTGGTGTACGCGGCCACCGATGTCCTGGCCCAACTGGTGGCGTTACTGACCGGGGTGGACATCTTCTCGAAGGGGTACCCGATCGATCCGCCGCCGGCCGCGGCCCGGCCGTCGGTGCTGGTGGCCTGATTCGCCGCGGTATCGCCTGCTGGTGGGCGATACTCCCCGGATGGGCACCTACGCCGTCACCGGCTCCGCATCGGGCATGGGGGCAGCCGTCGTCAGCCGGCTGCGCACCGCCGGCCACCGCGTCATCGGGGTCGACATCAAGGAGGCCGACGTCGTGGCCGACCTGTCGACGCAGGCCGGTCGGCGGGCTGCCGCCGACGCGGTCCGGACCTTATCCGGCGGAACACTCGACGGTGCGGTGCTGGCTGCGGGGCTCGGGCCCACCCCGGGCCGCGAGCGCCCGCACCTGATCACCCAGGTCAACTACTTCGGGGTCGTCGACCTCCTGGAGGCGTGGCGACCCGCCCTGGCCGCCGGCGAACGGGCCAAAGTCGTGGTGTTCTCCAGCAACTCGACGACCACGATTCCCGCGGTGCCCCGCCGCGCGATCCGTGCCCTGCTGGCCGGTGACAGCGAGAAGGCGGTGCGCACGCTTCGGCTGTTCGGCCGCGCCGCGCCCTCAATGGCCTACGGGGCATCCAAGATCGCGGTCAGCCGCTGGGTGCGCCGCCACGCCGTGACTCGCGAGTGGGCCGGGGCCGGTATCCGCCTCAACGCGATCGCCCCGGGCGCGATCTTGACACCGCTACTGGAAAAGCAGCTGGCTACCCCCGCCGAGGCGAAGACCATCCACGCGTTCCCGGTACCGATCGGCGGTTTCGGTGACGCCGGCCAATTAGCCGACTGGGTCGTGTTCATGCTTTCCGACGCGGCAGATTTCTTATGCGGCAGTGTCGTTTTCGTAGACGGCGGCTCAGATGCCTACTTCCGCTCCGACCACTGGCCTGGACCACTCCCCGCCCGGCGACTGGCTCCGTATCTATGGAAGTTCAAGCGGTTCAAGAGTTTCGGCGATGCCCGATGATCCAGCGACTGGCCGCGCTGCCGCTGATAGCGATCACGCTGGTGGGCTGCAGCAGCCCGGAACACCCATCGGCTCCGGCCGCGAAGACCACCACCGTCGAGGTGCCCTACGACGAGCTGCTGAACCAGAAGCGGATCACCCGCGACGTCGAACTCCACGTCGGGGACACGCTGCGGGTGGTGTTGGCGTCCAACGCCTCCACCGGCTATCAGTGGTCAGCGCAAGCGCAGATCGGCGACCCCGCCGTGCTGACCCAACGCAGCCATGACGTCGCCGGCCCCACCGACGCCCTACCGGGTGCGTCGGGCACCGAGACCTGGACCTTCGAGGCGGCCAAGACCGGCACCAGTACGTTGACCACAACCTACGGCCAACCCTGGCCGGGCGGAGCCAAAGACGCGTGGACGTTCACCGCCACCGTTGGGGTTCACTGACCTCCGAACGCGTCAGGGGCGCATCTCATAGGCGCCGTCGTAGGACCGCACCTGCTGCCACACCCGGTCGAAGCGGTCGGGGTCGGTCACCGGCTTACGCACCGCTGCCAGTGCCCATTCCTGTTGCGCCGGGGTTGAACTCGCCTTTCCGTGCAGGGCCACCGCGTAGCCGGAGAAGTCTCTGACCTGAACGTCGAAGATCTGGTCGACGACGTCGCGGTCCAGTCCCCGCAGGTCGGCCTGCTCGAGAATCAACTGACCGTAGACCACCAGGGTGAACAGGTGCCCGACGACGAGCATGAAGTCGAGGTCGCGCTGCTGCTCGGCATCGGGTGCGGCGGTGGCCAGCAAGGTTTGCAGCGCCCGCGCCTGTTCGGTGAAACGCGCGACGTTCGGGATGGCCGAAGCCTCCTCGAAGACCGGAATCCAATCGGCGAACTGCACCTTCGAGGCGCCCCTGGCCGGGCCCTGCGCCCAGAAGAACACGTCGTCGCACCTGTCGTCGCGGGTACCGATCTCGGGGTAGGACCCAGGGTTGAACAAGTAGTTGGGCATGAACTTCAAGATCTGCGCGACGTTGACGTGCACGGTGCCCTCCAGCCGGGGCAGCGCGCCGATCAGATCCTTCACTTCAGCGAAGTAGGTGTTGCGTTCGAAGCCCTTGGCGGCCAGAACATCCCACAGCAGTCGAACCACGGTCTCACCCTCCGAGGTCACCTTGGCCTTGGTCACCGGGTTGAACAGCAGGTAGCGACGGTCGTCGAGGCTGGCGCTGCGGAAGTAGTCGATCGCGCGGTCGCTGAACAGTTTCATCGCCACCAGCCGAACGTAGGCGTCGACGAAACTGGCCCGCACATGCGGGAAGTCGGTGACCGGCTTGCCGTACAGGATGCGGTTGTTGGAGTGGGTTATCGCTTCGTAGAACGCGTGCTCACACATTCCGATCGACGCGGTGCACAGGTTGAACTTGCCGACGTTGACGGTGTTGAGTGCCGCCGAGAATGCCTCGGGTCCGGTGCACAGGATGTCCTCCTCGCGAACCGGATAGCCCTGCAGCGCAAAGTTACTCACAAACATCTGGCCGTGCACGACGTTACCGATCAGCCGGTAGTCGGGATGCGCGCTGTCGGCGACGAACCACACGTAACCGTCGGGCCCGTCGATGTCGCCCCGCCGGGCGAACACCGACACCATGCCTGCCACGTTGCCGTTGCCGATGTAGTACTTCTGGCCCGTCGCCCGAAAGACCACACCCTCCTCGTCATCCTCGGTGGGTGTCAGGATCATGTCGGTGTTGTAGATGTCGGCGCCGTGTTCGCGCTCGGACAGCCCAAACGCCATCACCCCGCCCGCTTCGAGCTGCGCGGCCGCACGTTCCCTGGCTTTGATGTTGTCGCTCTGCCAGATCGGGCCCAGACCCAGGATGGTGACCTGCTCGGCGTACCAGTACGCCAGCCCGTAGAAGCCGAGGATCTCGCTCAGGGCGGCGTTGCGCGAGGTGTCCCACCGTTTGTTGTCGTCGCCAAGCCCGAACTCCGACGGGGTCAGAAACGTCGCGAAGATCCGCTCGCGCTTGATGAAGTCCAGGAAATCCGACACCCAGACAGCGTCGAGGTCGTCGCGTAGCAACCGTGCCTTGCCGCGTTCCTCGAACCAGTCGATCAGCGCCTTCAGCTGACGACGTGTCCCAGGATCAAACTGTTGCGGGTCGTAGGTGTTCGGGTTGAACAGCAGCCGGCCGGCGTCCGCCATGGCATGCCCCTTCCTTGGATGGGCTCGACACTAACGTGATCGACGGCGGCTGATCGGGATTCGCGGGGTTCCTCGGCACGCCACCCCGCGAGTCAGTCAAGTCTCATCTGTCACTCGATGCGTAATCTGACATACGACGGCAGGAGTTCGGTGTGCGAGTAGCAAATGGCGTGAGGGCCGGTGTGGCCGTGGTGTGGCTGCTGGCCGCCGGTGCGGCTGCCGCCGGCTGCAGCTCCACCGTCGACGGCGCGGCCACCTGCCCCGGTTGCGGCACCGCCAGCGAGCCGAGCTTTCCCACTACCACGCCCACTGTCGCGCCACCGACGTCGCCGGCGACACCCGCCACGCCGCCAACCCCGGGTGGGCAGACCCTGCCCCCCAGCGACACCGGCTACGTCTACATCGAGACCAAGTCCGGCCAGACCCGCTGCCAGATCAACTCCGACTCGGTCGGCTGTGAATCGAACTTCGCCAACCCGCCGGTCGTCAACGGCCAACCTGCCAACGGGGTAGAGGTGTCGGCCGGCGGCGGCGTGCGCTGGATTGCCGGCAACCTGGGCGACATTCCGACCACACCGCTGGACTACGCGACCTATCACGCGGTCGGTTGGACCATTGAGGCCAGCGACAGCGGAACCCGGTTCACCAACGACGGCACCGGGCATGGGATGTTCATCAGCACCCAAGGAGTCGAAGTCTTCTAGGCTGGCGAGATGGATTTCCGCGTCTTCGTCGAACCTCAGCAGGGTGCCAGCTACGACGATCAGCTCGCCATGGCCCAGGCTGCCGAATCCCTTGGCTACTCAGCGTTTTTCCGTTCCGATCATTACCTCGCGATGAGCGGTGACGGACTGCCCGGGCCCACCGACTCCTGGGTGACGCTCGCCGGCATCGCCAGGGAGACGTCCACCATCCGGCTGGGCACGCTGGTGACCTCCGCCACCTTCCGCCATCCCGGGCCGCTGGCCATCTCAGTCGCCCAGGTCGACGCGATGAGCTCGGGACGGGTCGACTTCGGCATCGGGGCGGGCTGGTTCGAGGCCGAACATCTGGCCTACGCCATCCCGTTCCCGCCGCTGGGTGAGCGGTTCGACCGGCTGGAAGAGCAGCTCGACATCATCACCGGGTTGTGGACCACCCCGGCGGGCCAGACCTTCGACTATGACGGCACCTACTACACGGTCAAGGACTCCCCCGCGCTGCCCAAGCCGGCGCAGGATCCGCATCCCCCGATCGTCATCGGGGGATCCGGTACCAAGCGCACCCCGGCCCTGGCCGCGAAGTTCGCCGCGGAGTTCAACCTGGCGTTCCCGGACCTGGACTTCGTCGCCCCCCAGTGCGGCAGGGTCCGCGACGCCCTCGTGGCGGCCGGCCGCACGCCCGACGACATCATCTTCTCCGCGGCCTTCGCGGTGTGTGCCGGACGTACCGACGCCGAACTGCGCCGCCGGGCCGACGCCATCTCGCGGGAAGTCGACGAGCTGCGGGCCCATACGCCGCTGTTCGGGACGCCCGCCGAGATCGTCGACCGGTTGGCCCCGATCGTCGAGGCCGGCGTGCAGCGGGTGTACCTGCAGGTACTCGATCTGGCCGACTTGGACCAGGTGGAATTGTTCGCCACCGAAGTGGTCCGGCAACTCGCCTGATTGCCGAACGACGCGTCTGCGCTGATGCGCCGTTTAGCATAGGTAGCCGTGGCGACGCACGACCCCGCCGGGGCCACCGGCTACACGGCCGATGACGCCGGAGTGGTCGACGACGCCGTTTCCGCGGTCCCCTTCGGCGACCCGTTCGGTCCATATCCGCACCAGCCCTATCCAGGGTCGGTGTCGTCGGACGACCTCCCGGCACCGGACCCGTCGACCGGTTCGGCCGGCAGCAGCGCCGACGACTCCGACCCACCGACCGACCCTGCCCTACCTGTACTTACCGCCGAAGAAGGCTTCGATCCGTTCGCCCCCAATGCGTTCTGGTTCCCGGAGCGGCCGTGGTACCGCAAGAAGGAGGCGACGCTCGCGATCGGCGCCATCGGTGCCGCGGTGGTGGCGATTGTCGTGGCGGCCGTGCTGCTGGTCTCGCTGGGTTCTGACGACTCCGAACCGGCCACCCCCTCGACGACGGCGACCACAACTCCGAGCACTACGCCGCTGACCAGTTCGGCGGTATCCCCGCCGCCACCGCCACCACCCCCGGAGACTCCGCCGTCTGCACAGACCCAGACGTGGGTGCCGCAGTACCCGCAGTATCCGCGGCAGAACGGGGGCGAACGGCCCAACGTCACCACACCGCAGACCCGGCCGCCACAAATCAGCGTGCGTCCGACGCACCGCCCGGCGTTCCCCAACCAGTCCGGTGGGGGCTGACGGCTACTATCGGAAGCCGTGGCGCGTGACGGTTCCCCCGACCCGGGCAACTTCTCCGACAGCGACCCCACCCAGTATGCGAACTACGGTGGCGGCACCGGTGAGGCCTACAGCGACTATCAGCAGGCCGGCTACGGACCGCCGACGGGCTACGGCCACCCCCCGGACCAAACCCCACCGCCCGACCCGACCCCGTGGTACCGGAAGCCGGTGGCGCTGGTCGGTCTTGGTGTGCTGACCGCGATCGTTCTGGCGTTCCTGGTCTATGCGGTCGTGAAGTTCACCGGCAGCAGCGGATCCAGCCCGGCCGTGACATCGACGACGTCGTCAACCTCGTCGACGTCGGCGACGGCGGGCACCTCGGCTTCGGTTGCCCCGGCCCCGGACGGCACCACCCAGACGGTCACCCAGTCGCCGACACCGACCTCGGAGGTAACGGCCACGACGACCGAGTCTCCGGTCACGACGACAACGACGTCTCCGGTCACGACGACAACGACCACCCAGGCGCCGTCCAGCAGCACGAGTACCAGCGCCAGCACGTCAGTCTCGACGTCGGTCAGCACCGTGACCGAGACGGTCACCACGACCCAGCGGGTGCTGCCGACACTGCCGCCGCTGTTCCCGCGACCCAACGGCGGTCAGTAGCGGATCAGTACCGGTCCGCAGCCGCATACATGGCGATCAGTGCCTCGGCGCTGCGCACCGCCGCCCGACATGCCCTGGTGGTAAACGGGTCGTTGAGCGGGTGCTCGGAGCGCCGGCGCCAGCGCTGCGCCGCGGCGAACGCGGCGCGGGGTCCGTCGTAGGGCTCCTCGGGTGTCAGGCCGAGCCGGCTGGCCGCGTCGGTACCCGAGCCCCCGATGATGCGCCGCAGCGAGGCCATCTCGTCCTCGGTGAATGTTGTTGGACCCGAGGGAAGTTGACTCAGCAACCGAAGCTCCTCGAAGGCGTGGGTGTCAGCGAGAAGCGGGTCGATATCGGCGATGATGTGGGGCGTCGCGGCGATCGGGTGCGTCTCGACGAATCGGCGCAGTGACAGCAGCGCGGTGTGCGCCTTGAGTAGCTCGGAGCGCTGCGCGAATTGCTGATCGATCACGTCGCGCAGGGCGACCAGCCCGCTGCGCTCGAGCAGCTCGTCGGCCAGCGTGACGGAATCACTGACGCCCGAACGCAATACCGCGATCGAAATTCTTACCCCGAACATACCGAACCGATCCAGCAGCTGTGCCCGGGTCTGCGCGTCGACCGGCAGCACGCTGTCCTCGCGGACAAAACGGTCGACGCTCAGCATCGCCTTGTTCAGCTCGGTCGGGTCGACAGCGGCCAGCTTCTCCAGCGCGGCGAACTCGCTTTGGCGCAGGGTGCGCGCGGTCAGCGCCAACAGCCCCGACACCGGGACCACCGCCTGGCAGATACCGGTCCGGTCCAGTTCTTCGGTGAACCGCTGCGCGACGTCCTTGGCCGACATCATCGCGTCCAGCCGCCCGGCCCCGATCTCATCGGCGCGGGAGGCCACCCCGATCACCCCCAGTGCACCCGAGGATCCCCCGACCAGTTCACCGATCTGCTTGAGCAGGGCGATATCGGCGGCATTGAGCGTGCGCAGTAGGAACACCACCGCGTCGACCCGCGGCACACCGTCCTCGGGCACCAGCAACCGCAGGGTTCGTTCGGAGACGTCGCGTGACAGCGAGGACGTGCCGGGGGTGTCGATGATGGTGGCGTCGATCAGTTCGGCGGCCGGCCACTCCACGTCGAGATCGACGATGTCGCCGGCGTCCAGGGTGGCGAAATCGAAGGTCAGCCCGGCCCAGTTGTTCACGCCACGGGCGATCGGCACGTTGGAGCGCCGCCCGCCCACGTGATTGGCGGTGACTTTGGGAGTCGGGCCGTGCCGAAACCACGTTACGATGCGGGTCGCCTCGGTGGCGTCGGTCGGTGCGATGGTCTCCCCGACCAGGGCGTTGACCAGAGTCGATTTACCCGCCTTGAGCGTGCCCGCCAGCGCGATGCGGATCGGCCGGTTGAGCCGGCCGGCGATGCGGTCCAGTTCATTGAACACGTCGGGGCGCTCCCGATATCCGGGCTCGGCCTGGTAGGCACGACGAGTGCCGCCTAGGATCGCGCGGACCTGATCGCTGGTGCTCATCGAACGACGAGTCTACGGTTCGGCGGGTGGCACGCGCGGCGGCTAGTATCAGCCGCCATGGCCCCGGAGAAGACGCCGTGGTATCGCTCGGCGACCGCCACCACTGCCGCGGGGCTGCTCGGCCTGGCACTGATCGCGGTTCTGGTCATCACGGTGGTGAAGATGTCGGGCAAGTGGAGCTCACCGGAGACCGAGACCATCTTCCCGCCGGGCACCCACCTTCCCGAGCCGCCTCACGTCGCGGCGACCACATCGGCCTCCACCAACACCTCGTACCCGAGTGTGCGGCTGTCCACCACCGACATCGGGTTACCCGAGAGCACGACCAGCGGCACGTCGACCAGCGACTCACCTACCCCGTCCACCCTGCCGACCGACGGAGTGGCGCCGACCTTCCCGGGCACCTTCCCGACCCGCGTCACCAACCCGCCAGGAGCGCGAACCACCCGCCCCGGGCCCCGGCTCAACGAAACTCGGACGGCGTCGCCCTAACCGGTTTCGCTGTCGGAGATAGCTTTTCGGCGTTGTCAATGACCTGCGTCAGGATATTGAGCTGGCGTTCGAGTTCACGGATGCGGTTGTTGCGCTCCGTCTCCTCCAGCCGCGCGGCGGCGATCGTGGACTGCAGCGACTCGTTGAGCGATCGGGTGGTCTGGTTGGCGATGTCGCGGTAGTGGTCGCGCAGCTGGCGCTGGACGTTCTTGAGCCGGTCGCGGGATTCCTTGGCGACGACGAACAGCACGTCATCGACGAAGCGACGCAGATTGGTCTTGGCTTCGTTGCGCACCCGCAGCATCCGGTTCTCCATGTCCTCCTTGTAGGCTTTCCGCCCCAGCAGCAGACCCGCACCCAGAGACACCGGGTTGAACATGCCCAGGCCCGCCACCGAGGTGAGCATGCCGAACATCAGCACGCCGCCGTACGAGCCGCGCATGCTGGTGATCGCCTTGTGGCCCTTGCCAATCGGCTTGGACTCCAGTCGGGCCAGCGACTTGAGCCGGCCCACACCGGCTCCCATTTCGGCGGCGCTCACCTCGGGCATCTTGATCGCGTCCAGTCCGGCCTCGACGAAGGTGCGGGCGACGTCGGCAGCCAGCACCTCCGCCCGCTGGTAGGCCCACACGAAGTTGTCGCCGACAGCGTTGGCGACGGCATCCTCCACCTCGGCACCGATCTCGGCCCAGTGCTGAGTGGGGTCGCAGGCGTCGATGACCCCTTCGATGTGTCCGGTGATGGCCCGGAACCGGGCCCGCAGGTCGTGGTCGACGTCGGCGGTCAGGTCGGCGATGCCGTCGTTGAGCACCTGCTGCCACAGCGCGGTGTGCTGCAACGCGTCTTGGGCCTCCTGCTTGCGCCGCTCTAGGTCCTCGGTGAGCTTGCTGGCTTCGTCGGGATCGCTCAGAGCCGCCAGCTCGGAGTTCACCGACATGCTGAGATGCTCTGCTGCTGAACGAATTTCGGCGATAACATGGTCGCGAATCCGATCATTTTCCCGGGAGAGCACCTTCTCGGAGAGGAACTTGACGATCGCGGGGAAGTTCGATTCCTCGTTGAGCTCTTTGTCGTTGAGGTCGATGGCGTGGCTGCGCAGCAGCGCCGAGGCCGGGATCAGCGGCAGATCCAGCCCAGCGCGCTGCAGATGCGCGGTATTGGCGGCCACGATCTGCCGCCAGAACGGATACAAGTCGGTCTTGGTGGCCACGATCGCGCCGACCGGGCAGATCTCGTGGGCCTGGCGGATGAACCGCATCTCGGGCTCGGTGAACTCCTGGCTGGTATCGCTGACCATGATCATCGCGTCGGCGTCGGGCAACAGCCCCAGCGTCGCCGACAAGTGCGGCTGGCCGTGCCCACCGGCGCCGGGGGTGTCGATGAACGCTAGACCACCTTTGAGCAGCGGGCTGGGCGCGGAGACCTCCACACGCAGCACTTCCCGGCCGTGCGCCTGCGGGGCGCGGCGCAGGTCATGACGAATGTCGGCCATCGGGATGTCGATGGTCTGGGGCGGGACATCGTCACCGGCCGAGACGATCAGGCGAGCCGACGGTTCGTCGGCGTAGCTGACGATCGTGACCAATGCGGTGGTCTCGTCATCACCGACCCGGGCCACTGGCAGGTTGAGCAGCGAGTTCAGCAACTGGCTCTTGCCCTGTTTGAGTTGCCCGGCGATAACAACCCGGATCTGCGGATCGGTGATGCGCTCCTGGGCCACGGCCAGCCGTGCGGCCAGATCGCCACGGTCGTTCAGGTCGGCGATGGCGCTGGTGTGCCCGATCAGCTCGACGATCACGTTGACCCGGCGCGGGTCCTGCGGTTGCGTCACATGTCCTCCCAGTGCTCGCGACTAACACGGTATGCGTACGCGACTGGCGGGGGCCTCCGGACATCCTGGGAGGTCCCCGCCGTCGCGGGCCGCTAGAGGCCGAGCAGGTGGTTGCCCGATGCCAGCGACATGTCGTGGCTTGCGTCGAGCCGGCTGTTGACCAGTGCGGTGTCGTGGCTGCTGTCGAACAGCGACTGGCTCGACGAGTCGTGCACCGAACTGTCGGCAACCGTGGCCTGATGCACCGAATTGTCGGAGTGATCGGCCACGGTGGTCACCGAGCGGCTGTCGGTCGCGGTGTGGGCCACCGGCGTCGTCACCGAGTTTCCGCTAGTGGTCGAGGTGTGGCCGTCGATCACGGTGATGCCACCGCCGCCGGCGTTGCCGCCGGAGGTGTGACCGCCGCCGATGCCGATCAGGCTGCCACCGGTGCTGGCACCACCGCCGTTGCCACCACTGGCGTCCACATCGTGGAAGACGGGGCCACCGTTGTCCTTGATCACGGTGCTGCCGCCGGTGGCGGTGGTGCCGTTGTCGTCAATGTGGCCGTGCCCGACCGCGACGTTGGATCCGGTGCCGGCCAGCACGTCACCGTTGTTGACATCGTTGTTGTTACCGAGAACGGCGCCGTCACCGCTGACGATGTCACCGTGATTGGGGCCGTCGACCACCACGCCGCCGTTGGTGGCGGTGTTGGTCGTCTTGTTGCCGAAGGTGATGTCGCCGAACCCGAGGTTGAACGCGCCCTGCTGGGCGTTGGCGCCGGCGGCCTGGTCCGGGCTCAGCAGCGAGGTGTCGTTGTGGCTGGCCAGGTCGGTCTGCGGGGCGAAGGTGGGCGACGGGGCGTAGACCGGGTCGAACGATGGCTGGTAGGCCGGCGCGAACCCGTACTGGTTGGACACTGCGCGTTGCAGTCCGACGATCGGGTCGCCGCCGAGCACCAGGCCCGGCACCGCGCTGGCAGCCACGGCCGACACCTGAGCGGCCGACACACCGCCCAGCCCGGCGTCGCGCATCGTCTGTTCGGGTGCGGAGACGAACGCGCGGGCGGCGTCCTCGTTGCGGAACAGTTCGAGGATCCAGTCGATCAGAGTGAGCATGGTCGGGACCTTTCTCAGGTGCTGCTCGCCGGTCTGTCCGGCGATCTGAAGACCACGCTATGGGCGCTGACGTGCCCCAGAAACGGGGTCGCAGCCCCTCGTCGCCACGACCCCACTAGGGCTGTATCGGGGTTTCCACTAGGGGATTAGGGGATCCCTAGGGGTACGTGGCCAAACGACAAAACCCCACGTCATAGGTGACGTGGGGTAAGTGCCGGACGGGTCAGAAGAGGTCGAAGCCCTGGTGGTCGCCGGCGCCATGCGTGTCGTCGACATGCGAGTGGTCCCAGGCGGTGTGATCGACCCAGTCCGGTGCGGGGTCCAGCGCCTGGTCGTGCTCGAAGCCGGCGTCGATGACCTGTGGCGATGCGTCCGGCAGCGGCAGCCCCGCCGCAGACGGGTCGGCCCCGGGATCGGTGATCAGGGTGGTATCGCCGGCCACGTGCTGGGCGGCGTCGGTGATCACCGGGTGAACATCGCTGGGCGATGTACCGGGCAGGTGGGCGTCGAAGGCATCGAAGGCGGCAGTTGCCGCGCCGCTTGCCCACACATTGGCATCGCCGCCCGACGCCCCAAAACTCGGGATGGCCCCGGACAGCGGACCGGACAGCGAGTCGGCCACCATCGGGATCAGATTGTTGACATCAGCACTGGTCACGCCGGTGAGATGGGCGTCAGCGATCGCCGTGGCCGGATCAGCGGCATACCGCGCGGCGGCGTCGGGATCGCGCACCAGCGACATCACGAAGTCGAGCAACGAGTTTGCCATGTGTCACACCTTCTCCCCTACCGCCGATAGCCACAGTGGAGTCCCAGCTGCTGCCCAGAATGTTATCGGCCGGTGCTGTTCTCGTGATCGGTGTCGAAGCCACCCGATGGGCGCCAGCGTTAGGGGGTACAGCCTTAGGGGGTTTGTCGACATTAGGGGATGGCTGCCGGGTTTTGCGGCGGGCAGCCATTAAGGTGAAACCGGCCGCCGACGCGGCAGCGAAGGGATGTGCGAATTGAGCGAATCGCTGGGGTTGTCGATCGGGGCGACCAACCTGGTGGCTGCCCGCCCGGGTCGTCAGCCGGTAACCCGCCGCTCGGTGCTGACATTGTTTGGCGATCGTCCTGCCGAAATCGGCGTTCCCTCCCAGAACCCCGACTTGACCACTCCCAACCTCGCCGCGGCCGGCCAGGTATTCCGAGGCTTCGTCGAGCGGGTGGGCGATCCCGTTCCGTTGGTGGCCCCTGACGGGTCACCGCATCGGGGCGAGGATCTGGTGGCCGAGGCGCTGGAGGCCATGGCCCGCACCCTCGACGACGGCCAGCCACCGTCGAGCCTGGTCGTCGCCGTTCCGGCGTACTGGGGTCCGGCGACGGTCGGCGCGCTTCGCG
The DNA here is from genome assembly GCF_004745805.1 of Mycolicibacterium sp. CH28. Lineage (GTDB taxonomy): Bacteria > Actinomycetota > Actinomycetes > Mycobacteriales > Mycobacteriaceae > Mycobacterium. The sequence goes on from NZ_SRLQ01000003.1 coordinate 382,150, forward strand.
GTGCGCTGCGCACCAAGCCCATACTCTCCCCCAACGGTGTCCCGCCGACCCTGATCGCGGACGCCACCGCCGCCCTGGCTGCCCTGCAGGCCGACCCGGGCTTGCCCGGGAAGGGCGTGGTGGCGTTGTGCGATTTCGGCGGCAGCGGCACCAGCATCACCCTTGCCGATGCCGGCGCGAACCTGCAGCCGATCGGCGAGACGGTGCGCTTCGCCGACTTCTCCGGAGAACAGATCGACCAGGCCCTGTTGACCCACGTGCTCGCCGGCCTGCGCGACGCCAACGCCGACCCGGCCAGCACGGCGGCGGTCGGGGCGCTGACCCGACTGCGGGACGCATGCCGACTGGCCAAGGAGGGACTGTCCTCGCAGACGGCCGTCGTGGTGCCGGCCGAACTACCGGGGGTGCGTTCCGACGTCCGGGTCACCCGCGCCGAGCTGGAAGCCCTGATCGAGCAGCCGCTGGCGGGTTTCCTCGATGCGCTCGGAGACGCGCTGGAACGCAACAGGATTCCTGCGGTCAATCTGGCAGCCGTGGCCACGGTCGGCGGCGGCGCAGCGATACCTATTCTGACCCAACGACTTTCGGAAGAACTGCGGGTGCCGGTGATCACCACCCCGCAGCCCGGCCTCAATGCCGCGATCGGCGCCGCGGTGATCGCGGCGCGCGGCAGCGCGCCGGACGCACCGACGAGCATGGCGATCGCCGCCGCCGACGCACCTACCGGACTGGCCCCGGCGGCATGGGCGACTGGAGCGGCGGGACAGGCGGCGAACGAGTCGGCCACCGATGGTTCACCGTCGGCGACCTTCCGCGCGCTGGCCTGGTCGCAGGACGACGCTCCCGGCGATGAGCCGGTGCCCTACTCGGGCGAGGACTACACCGTCGACTACGCCGAGCAGGCCGCCGCCACCGGCGCGCGCCCCATGGTCGAGTTCGAACCGAATGGGGATGAGGCGGCGCTGGCCGACACGCCGGTGCCCTGGTACCGGCGTCCGCCGCTGTTGTTCGGCATCGCTGCGGCCCTGGCCGCGGTGACCGTCGGCGGGCTGGCGGTCACCCTGACCAGTTCCGACAGCACACCAACCACCACGACGACCCGCGTCACCAAGCCCGGCGAGCAGCCAAGCGACGCTCCGAGCACCAATGTTGCGCCGCCGCAGACGGTGACGATCACCGGCTCGGACGGCAGCCCGACGCAGTCGACCATCCCGGCGCCCTCCACGACTCCGGCCACGACTACCACCACTGCGCCGACCACCACGACAACCACACCCACGACGACAACCACAACAACGACCACCACTACAACCACGACGACACCGACCACGACACCGACCACGACGACCACAACCACCACTCCGCCCACGACGACGACCACCACACCGCCACCGACCACGACGACGACCGTCGCGCCGCCGACCACCACCATCACCCCGCCACCGACCACCACCGTCGCGCCGCCACCGACCACCACGGTCGCACCGCCGCCGACGCACCAGAATCTCACCGGCGTGACTGCCCCGGAAAGTTAGCCTGCCGGTGGCTGATTCGACGCTGGCGCCCACCCTGCCGCCGACGGTCACCGCCGTGCTGGGCGCGCTGGGGACCAGCCCGGTCAAGCTCGTCGTGACCGGTGGTGTCGGCTCGGGTAAGAGCACTGTGCTGGCGGCGATCCGCGAAACCCTCCGTGACGCCGGAGTCGTTGTGCTGACCCGGACGCCGGACGCCGAGGATCGGGCAACCGCGGTCGTCGTCGACGATGCCCACCTGCTTGATGACAGCGAATTGCGCAGGCTCACCGTGCTCGCCGGCGAGCCCTCCTCGACGGTCATCATCGCCACCCAACCCCGCGGCAACGACGACAACCTGCGCACCCTGATAGCGGCGATCGAGCGGGACCGACCGCGAATCACCCTTGAACCGTTGATATCTGGCGATATCTCCCGGCTGCTCACCGATCCGTCCGGCCATCCACCCCGCGCCGAATTGGTCACCACCGTGATGCTCGCGACCTCGGGCATACCCTTCCTCGTCGCCGCCGCGCTCGCTTCGGCGCGGCCTTACTCGGCGGCGTCGCTCACCCAAGCGGCGTTGTTCGCGCTCATCGATCGGTTGCGCGCGCTCGACGAGCCGGAGCTGGATGCGCTGTTGATCGCTTCGCTCAGTCGCGACCTCGGTGCCGCCGATATCGCTGCGGCGCTTGATGTTCCATCCGATGAGGCCAGAGCGCTCATCGATCGGGCCCGCGCTACTGGATTGGTCGAGCCCGCACACAGCCCGCATTTTGTGCGGTCGGTGCATCGCGCCGCGGCGCAGATCCTGGGCACCGCACGCCACCATGACGTCGAAACCGCCCTGCTGCGATCGCAGATCGCCATGTCCACGCTCTCACCCGAGCTGGCGCTGCGGCTGGCCGAACACGGCGTCCGCGACGAGCAACTCGCCGATGTTCTGCGCCGGCAGGCCTCCTCGGCCCGGGCCGAGCCGGCAGCGGCTGCCCAGCTGTATCGGGCCGCGGTCGACGCGGGCGCGGTGGAACTGCGCGCGCAGCTGGCCGACGCGCTGGCCCTTGCCGGTGACTGCCCGGCCGCCGCGCGCGAGGCCGACGACCTGCTCGGCTCCGGCGATCCCGCCGAGCGGGCCGCGGCGGTCCGGGTGGCGGCCAGCGTCGCAATGAACAATGGCAACTCCGCGCAGGCCGCCGAACTGTTCAGCTGGCTGGGCCCATATCCGGACGCGGCGGTGACCGCCGCAGCGGCGATTGCGTTGACCGCAACCGGCGACGCCGCCGCTGCCCAGCGGGCGTTGGCCGCCGAGAGCGCGGGACCGCCGACGGCCGCGTCGCGTGCAGCACGGAGCCTGGCCGACGGTCTGCTGGCGACGATCAGTTCGCCCTATTCGGTCGCCGCCGCCAAGCTCGGCGCGGCAATGGCGGCCGAGTACTCGGCGGCTCAGGTGCTGCCCGACAGCCCGGCTGCACTCGTCACGCTCGCGGCACTGCACGGCGGTGACCCGGTGCGGGCGCGCAGTGTCATCGCCCGCGCCGTGCGCGCCGACCGGGATGGCGACGACGCTTTGTACGGGCAGCGGCACCACCTGTTGCTGGCCTGGGCCAGGATGCAGGACGGTCAGTTCACCGCGGCCGCGTCCGACATCGCCGGGATCGATGCCGCCCAACCCGAGGGCACCGGCCGGGGCGGCGCGGGCCTGCAACGCCGGGATGCGCTGTGGGCGTCAGCGCTGCGCACCGCACTGGCCCGGCGTGGTGGCGACGCCGGAGCTCTACAACGGCATTGGTATGCCGCAATGGAGGTGCTGGCGGAGTATTCGGTCGATCTGTTCTCGCTGCTGCCGCTGGGCGAATTGTGGATGGCCTCGGCCCGACTGGGGCAGCAGGACCGCCTCGTGCCGGCACTCGAGCAGGCGTTCGCGGTGCTTGACTCACTGGACAATCCGCTGACCTGGTCGGTTCCGCTGCACTGGGCGGGCGTGCATGCGGGGATCCTGGCCAGCGATCCCGCCGCGGTCGCCCCACACGGTCAGGCCCTGAGCGCCGCCACCGCACACAGCCCGTTCGCCAAGGCGCTAGCCGGGGCAGGGCGGACCTGGCTGCGGGTGCTTGCCGGACAGGTCGTCCCCGACGAGGTCAGCGCGGCCGCCCGCGGTCTGACGCAGTTCGGACTCACGGCCGATGCCACCCGCCTGGCCGGGCAGGCCGCACTGCAGGCCTCGGATCCGAAGGTGTCCGGACTCATGCTGCAGGTGGCCCGCGACTTGAAGCTGGCTGCCGGTGACGGCACGGTCGACGACGCAGCTGCTTCGGCGGCCGAACCGTCGGGTCCCGCATTCGCCGGTGCACGGCCGAGCTCGCCGTTGTCGGACCGCGAACGCGAAGTGGCCGGGCTGCTTCTGCTGGGCATGCCCTACCGCGATATCGGCGCGCAGTTGTTCATCTCGGCCAAGACCGTTGAGCACCACGTCGCCCGCATCCGGCGCCGGCTGGGCGCAGAGTCTCGGTCGGAGATGTTGTCGATGCTGAGGGCGATCATGACGCCGGACGGGTGAGGAAAGCCCCCGAGGATGCAGCACCGCCACCAAGTTAGGACAGCCTTTGTAGCGTTGCTAACGGCCGAGATGCAACTATGAGCTGGATTGGAGTCAAGTTACTGGTTGGTAACTTGCACTAAGTTACCACAGAGTAACTTACGACAGGGAGGCAACCCGTGAGCGCTCTCGACTGGGGCAGGCTGGTGGTTGGCCTGCTGGCCACCGCCGTGGTGTTGGTGTTCGCCGCACGCCGCGTGCAGTTCTTGACCAACCTGATCCGGTCGGGCCAGCCCGTCGGTGACGAGGCCGGCCGCAAGGACGACATCCCCGCTCGGATCAAAGCTCAATTCACCGAAGTCTTCGGGCAGAAGAAACTCCTGAAGTGGTCCATCCCTGGCATCGCCCACTTCTTCACCATGTGGGGCTTCTTCATTCTCGCCACGGTGTACCTCGAGGCCTACGGCGTTCTGTTCAATCCGGAATTCCATATTCCGTTGGTCGGCCGGTGGAATGCGCTGGGCTTCCTGCAGGACTTCTTCGCTGTCGCCGTGCTCCTCGGCATCGTCGTCTTCACGATCATCCGGCTGCGCTCCGAGCCCAAGCAGTACGGCCGCACATCCCGGTTCTACGGTTCCCACACCGGCGGCGCTTGGCTGATTCTGCTCATGATCTTCCTGGTCATCCTGACCTACGCGTTCTTCCGCGGCGCCTCTGTCAACGCACTCGGTGAGGACTTCCCCTACGGCTGGGGCGCCTTCTTCTCGCATGGCATGGGCGTCGTGCTGGCCCCGCTCGGGCACACCGCCAACGTGTGGATCGAGACCATCGCCCTGATGGGCCACATCGGCGTCATGCTGGCGTTCCTGCTGATCGTGCTGCACTCCAAGCACCTCCACATCGGCCTCGCGCCGATCAACGTCACCTTCAAGCGGCTGCCCAACGCCCTGGGTCCGCTGCTGCCCGTGGAATACAAGGGTGAGCCGGTCAACTTCGAGGATCCCGCAGAGGACGCCGTGCTCGGCCGCGGCAAGATCGAGGACTTCACCTGGAAGGGCTACCTCGACTTCGCCACCTGCACCGAGTGCGGTCGCTGCCAGTCGCAGTGCCCCGCGTGGAACACCGGAAAGCCGTTGTCGCCCAAGCTCGTCATCATGAACCTGCGCGACCACCTGTTCGCCAAGGCGCCCTACATCATCGGTGGCAAGCCGATCCCCAACGGTGAGAACGAAGCCGAACAGTTCGCCTCCGCCGAGGGCGGCTTCGTCGAGACCAAGCACGACGTCCACGACCACGTCCCGGAGTCCGGTTTCGAGCGCGTCCTTGGCTCCGGTCCGGCGCAGGCGACCCGTCCCCTGGTGGGCACCGCCGAGCAGCTCGGCGTGATCGACCCCGACGTGCTGTGGTCCTGCACCACCTGTGGCGCCTGCGTGGAGCAGTGTCCGGTGGACATCGAGCACATCGACCACATCGTCGACATGCGTCGATACCAGGTGATGATGGAGTCGGAGTTCCCCAGCGAGCTCGGTGTTCTGTTCAAGAACCTGGAGAACAAGGGCAACCCGTGGGGGCAGAACGCCTCGGACCGCACCAACTGGATCGACGAGGTCGAGTTCGACGTCCCGGTGTTCGGCAAGGACGTCGACAGCTTCGTCGGTTACGAATACCTGTTCTGGGTCGGCTGCGCCGGCGCCTACGAGGATCGCGCCAAGAAGACCACCAAGGCCGTCGCCGAGCTGCTGGCCGTCGCGGGCGTGAAGTTCCTGGTTCTGGGCACCGGAGAGACCTGCACCGGCGACTCGGCACGGCGCTCCGGCAACGAGTTCCTGTTCCAGCAGCTGGCCGCCCAAAACGTCGAGACCCTCAACGATCTGTTCGAGGGGGTCGAGCGGGTCGACCGCAAGATCGTGGTCACCTGCCCGCACTGCTTCAACACCTTGGGCCGCGAATACCCGCAGGTGGGTGGCAATTTCACGGTGCTGCACCACACCCAGCTGCTCAACCGCCTGGTGCGGGACAAGAAGTTGGTGTCGGTCAAGCCGGTCGGCCAAGACATCACCTACCACGACCCGTGCTACCTGGGCCGACACAACAAGGTCTACGACGCACCGCGTGAGCTGATCGACGCGTCTGGCGCGACACTGACGGAGATGCCCCGCCACGCCGACCGTGGCCTGTGCTGCGGCGCTGGTGGTGCGCGCATGTGGATGGAAGAGCACATCGGCAAGCGTGTCAACACCGAACGCACCGAGGAAGCCATCGACACTGGCGCTTCCAAGATCGCCACCGGCTGCCCGTTCTGTCGCGTGATGATCTCCGACGGCGTCGACGACGTCGCCGCCACGCGCGATATCGAGAAGGTCGAGGTCCTCGACGTTGCCCAGCTGCTGTTGGGCTCGCTGGATCTGAGCACGGTCACGCTGCCGGAGAAGGGTGCGGCGGCGAAGGCGGCTGCTGCGGCAGCCCCGGTCGCGGCCCCGGCGGCACCGAAGGCAGAACCAGCCCCAGCTGCTGCGCCCGCCGAAGCGGCGCCGGCGGCTCCGGCCAAGGAAGCACAACCCGTCAAGGGCCTCGGCATCTCAGGTGGTGCGAAGCGGCCCGGCGCCAAGAAGGCCGCAGAACCAGCAGCGGCAGCACCTGCCGCCGCGGCACCGGCCACTGGGGCACAGCCGGTCAAGGGCCTGGGCATCGCGGGTGGCGCGAAGCGACCTGGCGCGAAGAAGGCGACCGCACCAGCCGCTGAACCGACCGCCGCGGCACCGACTGCCGAAGTGCCGTCGGAGGCGCCGGCGATTGAGGCACCGGCCGCCGCCGCTGTGCCGGTCAAGGGTCTGGGCATCGCCGCTGGCGCTCGTCGTCCCGGCGCCAAGAAGGCCGCCGCGGCACCCGCCGCCAAGGCCGAAGCGGAAACCGCTGCGCCGCAAGCGGAATCCTCAGCGCCCGAGCCTAAAGCCGAGGAACCGAAGGCCGAACAGCCACCGGTCAAGGGATTAGGCATCGCCCGGGGCGCACGACCGCCCGGCAAGCGCTAGCCGGAACCCGCTCGCATTTCAGGCCGCTTCGCCGTCCGCACCGTCGGGCGGCGAAGCGTTCTCATTCCCTAGTAGTCGTTCGGGGTGGTGGTAGGTGTTGGTGCCGCCGGTGATGGGGAGTTGGGGTGGGGGGATCCATTCGGTGGTGCCGTTGGGGAGTTTTCGGGTGGTCCAGCCTTGGTCGAGGAGTTTGTGGTCGGTCGGGCAGGCCAGGGTGAGTTGGTCAATGTTGGTGTGGCCGCCGGTGGCCCATTCGTTGACGTGGTGGACTTCGCAGCGGTAGCCGGGGGCGTCGCAGCCTGGTCGGGTGCAGCCGCGGTCGGTGGCGTGCAGGATGATGCGTTGGTCGGCGGTGGCGATGCGTTTGGTGCGGCCCAGCCAGAGTGGGCGCCCGTTGAGGCCGTCGAAGAGGGCTAGGTAGTGGTGGCGGTGTATTTGGCCATCCAGGCGTCGAGGGCGGCGCGGAGTTCGGGGTCGGTGATGGGGCGGCCGATGCTCATGCCGTCGGGATTGCGTCGATGTCGAGCGCGGATAGTTCCTCGACCAGTGAGTCGAGATCGTCCAACACCGCGCTAACCGAACGCATGTTCGAGACGCTACCGCGCCCCACCGACACAAATCACCCACACAACCCCAACCTGGGGACACAGCCCGGCCCTGGGGCTTAAGTGACCTTTTTCAGCTGGAACGGCGTTTGGGTGATCTGACCGCCCGGGCAGTCGCCATTGGAATCGGCGGTCAGCGTTCCGGTCAGGGTGGCAGCATCGATGGAGTAGGCAATGCGCACGGCTGCATAACTGCCGTTGTCACACACCACCCCATCCGGCTTGGTCACAGTGAAGTTCCAGCGACCGTCGGTGTAGGTGGCCACACTGGTCCAGCCAACGGTGCTGACGAGGTTGGCCGTGCAGCCATTGGTCAGGGTCGGGCAACTCGACGTCGCGGTCACCACAGCCCCGTCGTCCCCGCCGATCACGGCATAGGTGCCCTGAATCGGAGCCGGATCAGCATTGGCGAGGGCCGGCGAACCCAGCACCACCACAGCCGTACCCGCCGCCATACCCACCGCGGTCAGCGTGCTGGTGATCGTCCGCTTCATTCGTGCGCCCTCCCGAGTCTTTGCAGCAAATTAACAGCGTTTGCAACAGGAACCCGGGAGGTTGCAGCTAAACCGCTGATCGTGTCAGTAATTAGGAAAGGAAATGGATTTGCACCAGGGTGGGAGAATCCTCTTGTGAGCACTCACCAATTGCCGTGGCACGGCACGAGCCAGCACCCTCGGCAACGGACGTTCACGCAGTCGACCAAGCTGCAGGACGTTCTCTATGAGATCCGCGGCCCGATCCATGAGCACGCCAACCGGCTCGAGAACGAGGGTCATCGCATCCTCAAACTCAATATCGGCAACCCGGCACCGTTCGGTTTCGAAGCTCCCGACGTGATCATGCGCGACATGATCGCATCGCTCCCCAACGCCCAGGGCTACTCCGACTCCAAGGGCATCGTCAGCGCGCGACGTGCGGTGTTCACCCGCTACGAACTGGTGGAGGGGTTCCCGCGGTTCGACATCGACGACGTCTACCTCGGCAACGGGGTTTCCGAGCTGATCACGATGACGCTGCAGGCGCTGCTCGACAACGGGGATCAGGTACTCATCCCCGCGCCCGACTACCCCCTGTGGACGGCGTCGACCGCACTCGCCGGTGGTACCCCGGTGCACTACCTGTGCGACGAGACGCAGGGCTGGATGCCCGATATCGCCGACCTGGAGTCCAAGATCACTGACCGCACCAAGGCGCTGGTCGTGATCAACCCGAACAACCCCACCGGCGCGGTGTACAGCCGCGAGATCCTGCAGCAGATGGTCGAGCTGGCCCGCAAGCACCAGTTGCTGCTGTTGGCCGACGAGATCTACGACAAGATCCTCTACGACGAGGCCAAGCACATCAGCCTGGCCTCGCTGGCGCCGGACCTGCTGACACTGACGTTCAACGGTCTGTCCAAGGCCTATCGGGTGGCCGGTTACCGGTCCGGCTGGCTGGTCATCACCGGGCCCAAGGAACACGCCAGCAGCTTCATCGAAGGCATCAGCCTGTTGGCAAACATGCGGCTGTGCCCGAATGTCCCTGCGCAGCACGCGATTCAGGTCGCGTTGGGCGGCCACCAGAGCATCGAAGATCTGGTACTGCCGGGCGGGCGCCTGCTCGAGCAGCGCGACGCCGCCTGGAACAAACTCAACGAGATCCCCGGGGTGTCCTGCGTGAAGCCTGCGGGCGCGCTGTACGCCTTCCCGCGGCTGGACCCCGAGGTGCACGACATCCACGACGACGAGCAGTTGGTGCTGGACCTGCTGCTGCAGGAGAAGATCCTGGTCACCCAGGGCACCGGGTTCAACTGGCCCGCACCGGACCACTTGCGGATCGTGACGCTGCCCTGGGCGCGCGACCTGGCGAGCGCGATCGAGCGGCTGGGCAACTTCCTGTCCAGCTACCGCCAGTAACCACACGGGAATCGGGACCTACCCTGTCCGGGTGGCGCACTCGCATTCGCATACCGGCCCGGCACCGCTGAGCCCGCTGGCCGCCCGAATCGTTGTGGTGGCGCTGGCCGTGATCGCCCTGGCGGTGGTCGTTGGCGGCGTGTTGCTCTGGCCCACCGGTTCCAAGGTCGACATCCCCCTGCCCTTCCAGAACAGCGCGGGCGGGGCCGTCACCACCGAGGGTGGTCGCGTGCTGTCCAGCAGCCTTGCCGACTGCGGCAGCCCATCGGCCGGACAGGTTCTCACCACCGCCCCAGCCCCCGGCGTCCCGGGCAGCGGCCAGTGCGTACAGACCGTAGTGTCCATCGACAGCGGGCCCAACCGGAACGCGACCACCATGCTCGAGTTCACCCCCGGCCCCGGGCAGCCGAACCTGTTGGCGGGCGACAGTATTCGCATCTCCCGGCAGGTCGATCAGCAGGGCGCCACCAGCTACGCGTTCTACGACTACGAGCGAACCTGGCCGCTGATTGCCCTGGCCACAGTGTTCGCACTCGTCATCGTGGTGGTGGCCCGCTGGCGCGGGCTGCGGGCGTTGATCGGCATCGTCGTCGCGTTCGGGGTGCTGGTGGCATTCCTGCTTCCGGCGCTGCGCGACGGCGCACCGGCGGTTCCGGTCGCGCTGGTCGCCTCGGCGGCGATCCTCTACGCGGTGATCTTCCTGGCACACGGCGTAAGCCTGCGCACCAGCGCCGCCCTGCTCGGCACACTGACCGCGATGCTGCTGGCCGCCTTCTTATCCTGGGGAGCAATCGAACTCGCGCATATCACCGGGTTGTCCGAGGACCAGAACAACGAGGTTGCGGCCTACCTCGGCCACGTGTCCATCAAGGGCCTGCTGCTGGCCGGGTTCATCATCGGCTCCCTGGGCGTGCTCAACGACGTCACCATCACCCAAGCGTCGGCGGTGTTCGAGTTGGCGCACGTTGGCCATGGGACACGTCGGCAGATCTTCCTACGCGCCATGCGCATCGGCAGTGATCACATCGCCAGTACCGTCTACACCCTGGTGCTGGCCTACGCCGGCAGCTCGCTGCCGCTGCTGCTGTTGTTCAGTGTGGCCAACCGCTCCCTGGCCGATGTGCTGACCAGTGAGAGCGTGGCGATCGAGGTCGCCCGTTCAGCCGTGGGTGGTATCGCCCTAGCACTGTCAGTTCCGCTGACCACCGCAATCGCCGCGGTGCTGGCGACTCCCAATGGCACCGAGGTTTCACGGCACAGCCTGTGATCGCATAGATCTTTGCCAGTATCGCCTCCCGGCGGCCAGCACCGTCATGGCAATCTGCCGGTGTCCGCACGCTACCGCGGGTTGGGTTGTGTGCTGAACTGCCCGTACCAATCAGAACCGAACAGAGCCCGAGTCGTCACTACTGATCCTTGGTAGCCTTGTACTGAATTTGCTGCTATTACTCTTGGCGAAATGGGAGCCACAGCCTTGATCGCTGAATCTGGATAGAGACGGGCGATGGCCATGAGCACACGTTGGTGGCAACAGCCCGACCACTACGACTGGCTGAGCGGTTATCTCTACGCGCGCGGCTGGGGCACCGGAACCCGGGTGATGCTGGCGTCTATGTCGGCGGCTATGACGCTGAATTGCGTGTTGCTCTGGGCCAGTGTCGACCATCCGCGAGGGCCTGTCTCAGTCGCTGTCAGCATCCTCGCCTTTGCCGGTGGCATTGCCGCTTCGCTGCTGTGGGCCTGGCGGTGGCCGACCCGGCGCCAGTCGATCATGTTCGTGGTGGTGGCCAATGCGGCGCTGGCGCTGACATGCCTAACAGTTCACAATCCATGGGCCGCGCTCACCGGATGCATCAGCTTCGCCATGACCGGCGCCTACTCTGCGTTCTTTCACACCACCGGACTGATGGTCTACAACTTCGTCGTCGCTGCGAGCGTCGGCGGGATTGCGGCGTTCGGGGTGTGGTCCTCTGGGCATCAGGCTGTCGCATGGTTGGACCTATGGCTTGTCCTGCAGATCAACATCGCGCTACCGGTGGCCATCGCGCTTCTGGTGAGGGCGCTCGGTGTCGACCTGATAGGCGCTGACCGGGACCCACTGACTGGCTTGTTGAACCGGCGTTCCTTCCGCCACCACGTGCGAGGCCTTCTCGCGGTTCGCGGAACACATGACCGCTACCTGGTGGCGGTGGTGGTCGATCTCGACGACTTCAAAGCCATCAACGACACCCACGGTCACTCAGCGGGCGACGAGGTACTGGTGCAGGTAGCCCATGCCCTCCGGTCGGCAGCGCGGCCCGGAGCGGTCGTCGCGCGAAGCGGCGGCGAGGAATTCACCATCGCCGACATATTGGCCGACCCCGATCCCACACCGCTTGCGACACAAGTCTGTACTGCGATCGCCGATCTGCCCGCGCGGATCACGGCCAGCGTCGGTACCGCGTGCGCGCAGATCGATGGCGTCGACGACGGAATGCACCGACAGCTGATGAAACAACTCCTCAACGCGGCCGACATGGCGATGTACCACGCTAAACGCAGCGGAGGCAACCGATTTCACCACCAAGGCCTGTGCAATCCCAGCGGCGGGCACGATACGGCAGACGGGCAACTCTCGAACCCGTAAAAACGCCGACCGGGTAGATCCCCTGGCTAGTGGGGACGTTCCAGCAGCTCCAGCAGGTAGCCCCCGTAGCCCGACTTGAGCGACTCCCGGGCCCGCCGCGCCAGCTGCTCATCGTCGATGAAGCCCATCCGCCAGGCGACCTCTTCGGGGCAGGACACTCTCAGCCCCTGGCGGGCTTGGATGGTTCGCACGAAATCGCTTGCATCCAAGAGTGAATCGAAGGTCCCGGTGTCCAGCCAGGCGGTGCCACGCGGCAGGATCTCGACCTCGAGCCGGCCCTGGTCCAGGTAGGTCTGGTTGATCTCGGTGATCTCCAGTTCGCCGCGCGCCGACGGTCGCAGCCCACGGGCGATCTCGACGACATCGTTGCCGTAGAAGTACAGCCCAGGCACGGCGTAGTTCGACGTAGGAGCCGCCGGCTTCTCCTCCAGGGACAGGGCTGTGCCGTCGGCCGAGAATTCGACTACACCGTAGGCCGACGGATTGGCCACCCAGTAGGCAAAGATGGCCGCGCCCTGGACATTTCGGAAGCGGCTCAGGCTGGTGCCCACACCAGGACCGTAGAAGATGTTGTCGCCCAGGATCAATGCGACCGGCCCGGTGCCGATGTGGTCGGCACCGATCAGGAACGCCTGCGCCAGTCCCTCGGGGCGCTTCTGCACCGCATAGCTGATGGCGACCCCGAGCTGGGAGCCGTCGCCGAGCAACCGGTGAAACGCCGGGGCGTCAAGCTCGGTGGTGATAACCAGAATGTCGCGGATACCGGCCATCAACAGGGTTGACAGCGGGTAGTAGATCATCGGCTTGTCGTAGACGGGCAACAGTTGCTTGCTGACGCCCTTGGTGATCGGGTGCAGTCGCGTCCCGGCACCCCCGGCGAGGATGATCCCCCGCATACCGGTCAGACCTGCAGGTCTTCGTCCGACATCTCGGTGGCCGCCAGGGCCGCAGCCAAGCTGTCATGACGGAACACCGAAGTGACGTGGTCATGCACCACCCGGAATGCCGACGCCGCGGTGCGGGTGTCGGCAGGGTCGGCCTGAGAGGTCAGCGTCTCTTCGACGACGACGACACCGTCGTGGTAGTAGATCTGGCCCACTTCGAGGCTGAGTCCCGCGCGCTGTGCCCATTCCCGCAGTGCGGCGTGGCCCTGGGCGGCGCCGTCGGAGTCGCCCATCTCGATGTCGTCGCTGGACAGCGAGACCAGCGTGTCGAGGTCACCGCTGCTCAGCGCATCATGCCAGGCCAGAACGGTGGCGATCTCCGAGGTACTCATGGTCGCGCTCCTTGTTGATTGCTGACGCTGCCTGCCCAAACGTACCGGTCTAGAACGGCGTGCGTGCCAGCCAGGTGTCCCAGACGGCCGGGTCGCCGAAGATCTCGAGCCCTTCCTGGGCGGCGGCGCGGCGGCGCACGACCGCCAGCAGCAGGCTGCGGGCCGGGCCACGCAGGGCCGCGGTGGATTTTCCGTGTTCGTGGTCCAGTGCGATGCCGTCGAGGCGGCCGAGGATGGTCCACTCCCCCGCCTCGCCCAGGCCGGGGTCGGTGGCGTGCAGGTGCAACGACAGGCCGTCACCCACCGGCCGGTCCCCACCCGCCGGGCCTTCCTCGTCGGCCCGCACCACGACCCGCTCCAGGTACTCGGTGATCGCGTCGGCCGCCAGTGCCGGCTCGACGTCGAAGTCGATACCCAGGGCCAGGGCGGCGTCCGCCCGGTGCACCACAACCTCGTGCAGGCGCCGACGGATCCACCAGGAGGCCGGCCGCGGGCCCAGGAAGGTCCACACCGGCGTTTCGGGGCCGGTGCGAGCGACGGCGTCGAGGAGCTGTCGCGGTCCGTCGTGCAGCCAGGCGATCTGCGCGTCGAGCCCAGCCGGTGGCTTGCCGCCGGCCACGGTGCGCGGATCGATGGCGTCCATTGACTGTTCGGCGACGATCTGGGCGCACCATCGGTCGCCACGCCCGACGTGCCGCATCAGCTGCTCGAGTGTCCACCCCGGGCAAGTCGGCACCGGAGTCGACAGGTCAGCATGGCGGAGCAGTTCACCGAAGGCCGCGTTCTCGGCGACCAGTGCCGTTGCGTTATCCACGCACCCGAACCTACGTCACCAGCGGGCGGCCCAACGCGTAAACCTTCCAGCCCGCGTCGGCCCACCGTCGGGCATCGAGGCAATTGCGGCCGTCGACAACGACTCTGGCTCGAACGGTCTGAGCCAGCTCATCGGGGTCGAGGTCGACGAACTCCTGCCATTCGGTGAGCACCAGCACGGCGTCAGCCCGGTCGCAGGCCTCGTGCGCCGACGCCGAGTAGTTGAGCGTCGGGAAGAGTCGCTGCGAATTCTCCATCGCCTTCGGGTCGTAGACGTTGACGGTGGCGCCGTTGAGCTGCAGCATGCCCGCGACGTTAAGCGCCGGGGAGTCCCGCACGTCGTCGGACTCGGGTTTGAAGGCTGCCCCCAGCACGGCGACGTTAGCGCCGAGCAGCGATCCGCCGCATGCGGTGGTGGCCAGTTCGACCATCCTGGTGCGCCGGCGCATGTTGATGCTGTCCACCTCGCGCAGGAAGGTCAGCGCGTGGTTGGCGCCGAGTTCACCGGCACGGGCCATGAACGCACGGATGTCCTTGGGCAGGCAGCCGCCACCAAAGCCCAGGCCGGCGTTGAGGAATCGCCGCCCGATGCGCGGGTCGTATCCCAACGCGTCGGCCAGTACCCGGACGTCGGCGCCGGCGGCTTCGCAGACCTCGGAGATGGCGTTGATGAACGAGATCTTGGTGGCCAGAAAGGCGTTGGCGGACACCTTGACCAGTTCGGCGGTCTGTAGGTCGGTGAGCAGGAAGGGCACAGCCTCGGCAAGCAGCGGTGCGTAGAGTTCGCGCAGCACCGCCTCGGCGCGCGAGGAATCCTCTTGCACGCCAACGACGATTCGGTCCGGGTGCAAGGTGTCCTGGACGGCGAAGCCCTCCCGCAGGAATTCCGGATTCCAGGCGATCTCGACGTCGACACCGTCGCGGACCAGCGAGCGGGCTCGGCGAGCCAGCTCGGCCGCGGTGCCCACCGGAACCGTCGACTTGCCGACAATTACCGCCGACCGGGTCAGCCGCGGCACCAGTTCGTCGATGACGGAGTGTACGTGGCGCAGGTCGGCGCCGTATTCGCCCTTCTTCTGCGGGGTTCCGACGGCAAGGAAGTGCACGTCGGCGAAGTCGGCGGCGACGTCGATATCGGTGGTGAACTGCAGGCGGCCAGCAGAGATATTGTCCTGCAACACCTTTGCTAGACCCGGTTCATAGAACGGGATCTCGCCGGCGGAAAGTTTGGCGATCTTGCCGGGGTCGATGTCGACCCCGACCACTTCGTGGCCCAACTCGGCCATGCCGGCGGCGTGGGTCGCGCCGAGGTAGCCGGTACCGAACACAGTGCATCGCATACTGCCTCTATAGGCAGCCGCAATGAGCTAACCGCATCGCGACACTGAGCGTGAGGCTAACGCCCGGTGAACTCCGGCGTCAGTGGCCGAAGCTCGGCCAAGGCCACAGCGGGCTCTGGGACCCGCCGCCACCCGATCCGCGCGATCCGCCACTGCCACCGGAGCGGGAACCGTCAGAGCCCGAACCCGAACTGGAGCCCGAACCCGAGCCACCGGATCCGTAGCCACCGCTACCGCTCGAGCCGTAGTCACTGGACCCGGAGCCGGCGGCCGGGCTTGGGTAACTCGGCGCCTCGGTTGTGGGCGGCGAGGACGGATACGACGGTGCAGATGGCGACGTCGGGTACGACGGATTCGACGGCGAAGTCGGATACGAAGGCATCGACGGCGAGGTCGGATAGGACGGCGCGGTCGGGTACGACGGCGAAGTCGGATACGAAGGCGTCGACGGCGAACTCGGGTACTCCGGCCCCTGGGGTGCCCACGGGGGGCGCAGGAACGGCGGCAGGATCGGCCGTGGCAAAACGATGACCGGTGGCGGCAGGATCGGAGCCGGAATCACCGGGGCGATCACCGGCGCCGGGGCCGGCGCGAGAGCCGGCGCCTCCGGAGCGGGCGCAGGCGCCTCAGGGGCAGGCGCGGGCGCTGCGGGTGCGGGAGCGACCGCCTGAGGTGCCGGAGTCACGTAAACCGTTCGCGGCGCTTGCTGCACGACGGGCATGGGCTCCTGGATGGTCTCGGCGGCCGACGGCGCGGGCGGCGGCTGCGCCGCCTCAGGGGCCGCCGGCGCGGGCGCCTGGCTGCTGTGCACGATGACGCTCTCGCCGGGGCTGGGCCGCTGGTCCACGGTCGGGCGAATGCTGACCGCCAATGAGATCACCAACGCCACCACACCGACCACGAAGACCGATGTCAGCGCGCTTCCGACCAGCAGGAACGGCTTGCGCCCGGACTCATCCGGGGCGAAGTCGAGTTCTTCGGGCACAGCGCCGTATTCGAGGTCGCCAACCGGGTCGTCGGGCACTTCGCTGTAGCCCAGCGGGGCCATGTAGCCCGCGGCGGCCATCTGCGTGCCGGCATCCGACAGCTGGGTGTCCACGCCGGCCGGATATACCGCGCCGGCGGTGGTGCCGTCGAGATCGTGGGCATAGCCCAGGCCGACGGTCGAGGCTTCGTAGCGCGGTGCGGTGGCCGAGGCCAGCGCTGCACCGCGGGCCAAAGCCAGTTCCGCTTCCTCGGGGGCGTGTACCGGCAGCGTGGCGCCCAACGCCAGCTGCGACTTGACCGCCGCAACGTCGACGCCGGAGCCCAGCACGAACAGGCCCTGCGGGGGCTGGTCGAGAGCCTCCAGTTCGGCGACCATGCTCTGAAGTTCGGCTACGGCGTCCTGCGCGTGCAGGCTTTGGGTCTGGACCTTGACGATGGCCCCGCTTGCGGTCTCCACCACAGACAGGGTCGCGGTGTCACGTTCGAGGAACATCAGCGCGGTGCGCTCGTAGCCGACGGCCTGTCCGACCGCCTGGGCCAGCGCGCCCGCGGCGTGGAGTTCGGAGACCAGGGTGACGTCGTCAATCTTTCGGGCCGCCAGCGCGTCGCGCAGGCCTGCCGCGGCGTTGTGGTCGGTCCACGTCACGCCGGTTGCGATCAGGCGGTGTCCGCCTTCGGTTGCACTCTCTCGGGTGCCGAGAATTGCCGCGATCACCTGTTCGGCCGAGGTTGCCGAACCGTCGCCGGTCGTGATGTCGAAGGTGTCGTGGTCGACGGTCACACCGTCGGCTTTCTCACCCTCGACCAGCACCATGCGCACCGTCGTGGGTGTCATGGACACGCCAAGTACGATGTTCACTTACCCTCCAAGGTTGTTTGCTGGCTCACCCCGACCCGCTGCCGCGCCCCACCCTGCAAGAGCCGCTCGACTACAAGAATTCATCGCCGCAGGTGGCGGTGCTGTTACAGCCGATTGAATTAGCTGGTGACGCGCGAATGACCCTGGAGTTCCGAGGCTACCCGGCCGGCTTGGTCTGGACGAAGTTCTGATACGAACGCGACGGCGTCGGCCCACGCTGACCTTGATATTTCGAGCCCACGCTGGCGCTCCCATAAGGGTGTTCGGCGGGGCTGGTCAGCCGCAGCAGGCACAGTTGGCCGATTTTCATCCCGGGCCACAACGTGATCGGCAGATTGGCGACGTTGGACAACTCCAGGGTGATGTGACCGGAGAATCCGGGGTCGATGAACCCGGCGGTGGAGTGCGTCAGCAGGCCCAGCCGGCCCAACGAGGACTTTCCTTCCAGCCGGCCGGCGAGGTCGTCGGGCAAGGTGCAGCACTCCAGGGTAGAGCCCAGGACGAACTCGCCGGGATGCAGCACGAAGGGCTCGCCCTCGCCGGGCTGGACCAGGCTGGTCAGCTCGTCCTGCTGCTTGGCGGGGTCGATGTGGGTGTAGCGGGTGTTGTTGAAGACCCGGAACAGGTTGTCCAGCCGAACGTCCACGCTCGACGGCTGCACCAAGGTGTCGTCGAAGGGGTCGATACCCAGCCGACCCTCGGAGATTGCGGTGCGAATGTCACGATCTGAGAGCAGCACGCGACGAGCGTATAGCCGTTAAGGGGGAGCAATGGGTGTGGCACTCGGCTTTCTACGGATCTCGGCGGCGCTGCTGGTGCTGACAGCGTGCCCGACGGCCCAGGCCCAGCCCGACGCGGCGGCGCCGCCACTGGCCGATGCCTCCGAGCAGTCGATCTCGGCCGTGATCGATGCCATCACGACGTTTCCCACCGAGCTGGACCCGCGGATCTGGGACGAGACGCAGATGAAACCGGCCGTTCGGGAGATGTCGCTGAAGATCGTCGACCGGCTGGTCAGGTCCTCCGGGATCGACGGGCTGACCGTCGACGCGGTGGAGCTGATGGGCAGCAACGCTTCCTACGAGTACGACGACACGTCGGATTACGGCATGCACGTGTTCGTGCACTCCCCGTCGTTCCCGCCGGCGCAGCTGAGTGGGTTGCTGAAGTTGCTCAACGACGAGGTGGAGCGCCGCCAGGAGGGGCAGATCACTTTCCGCGGCGTGCCGGTGGAGGTGACGTTCCACTCCGAGCGCACCGAGAACTACCTGCCGCGCGCCGGTATCGGCCAGTATTCGATCTCCGAGGGGCGCTGGATCGAGATGCCCGTGCGGCAGCCCGACAACTTCGACCGCGCACAGATGGCTGTTGATCTGACGAAGTTCATCGGCGCCTACAACGACCTGGTGACGCAGTACTGGGCCGGGAAGAAGGGCTTCGACTGCTCACGGTTCGACGATCTCGATGAAGAATTCGGCGACTATCGAGACTCCGGTTTCACCAAGGGTCTCGGGAGCAGGTCGACGCAGAACCTGACGTATCGGGCGCTGCGCCGGCTCAACGTGTCGATCCCGGACCTGCTCGACACCCTTGAGGACCAGTGCACCTTCGTCAACGAGTCCATCGGCTGATCAGCGGGAGCATGTGACCCCGGACGGCCGGGTTGCTATCCTTCATCAGCACCACCGCCGATGTAGTTCAATGGCAGAACATCAGCTTCCCAAGCTGAATACGCGGGTTCGATTCCCGTCATCGGCTCCATCTTGAGCAGTGAAAACACTGTTCGAACTGTTCGATCAAACAGCGTCGGTGTCACGCAATGTCACAACACGATCCAAACTGGCACCAGCAGCCTTAAGCGCGTCGTCCTGTGAATGGGCGTAAAGCCTCATCGTGAGGCTTGCATCTTTGTGCCCGATCCACGCCGCGATCACCGCTGCTGGCACGCCATCAAGGTGCATAAGCGTCGCGCAGGTGTGGCGAGCCGCGTGAAGCTTGATGTGGCGTACGCCCGCCGCACGCACCGTGTCGCGCCAGTACCTCGAAAGCACCGCTGGCGCGTATGGGTGGCCGATCTCGTTGCACGTCACGTATTCCCAGGCACCACCAGCCCCTCCCAGAGCCAACCGTTCCGCCGCTTGACGAGCCTTCGCCGCACGCAGCACGTTCACCAGCCGCTCTGGCAGTGGGAGGCTGCGCCGAGACGCAGCGGATTTCGGATCGTTCTCGACCGTGCGACCACCAGCCGACACGCGGTTGTTCGTGATCGCAAGGGTGCTTGATTCCAGGTCGACATCGGTCCACCTCAGTCCGGCCACTTCTCCACGACGTAGGCCCGAAAGCGCGAGTTCCCATGCATGCCCAAGGCGGTCATCAGCGATGGCACGGAGCAAGACCAATACCTCTGCTTCGGTGTACGTATCGACCTGCTTGTGTGGCGCTGCAACGCGAGTGACCAACTCCGCAACGTTGCGAGACACGATGCCCTGGCCTTTAGCGTCAGCGAGAACTTGCTCGACAGTCGCGATCACCTTGTTGACCGAATCTGCGGACCAAGGCTTCCGGAGCCGGCCCTTGGCGGTAACTGTGCCGCCCGCGACCAGATTTGCCACCAACGTATCGATGTGCGACTTGGCGAGTCGCTGGACTGGAAGATGGCCAAGCATTTCGCGGAATGGCGCTAAGTCATACTCTAACTTCGACTTCGAGCTTGCGCGGAGGTTGTGACGCCCCGCCAGGTATTCTGCGCACATCGCGTCCACCGTCACCTTCGACCGAGATGTGAACTGCCCCTTCGCCGTAGCATCGGCAATCTCAGCAAGCGCGATGCGCGCCTCACGCTCAGTCGAGTATCGGCGGCGGGTCTGCTGCCTGCGACCAGTGTGTTGGTTAATACCGGTGTCGACGGTGACTTGATACCGCACAACGGATTTACCTGTCCTGCGGTCGGTGACGCTGACTTTCTTAATCTGTGGCGGAAGCTGCTGTCTACTCATCGTCTTTGGTCTCCGTTTCCGCAAAGGCGGCGTCTACGCCCCACAAGCTCTCCCGAGCCTCGCGGATCTGCTGTCGTAAGTTCCTGATCAACTCGTTGTTGATCTCCAGCATGCGATTGGCGTCGGCGACATCCGCACCGTCAGCTTTGAGCGTCTGCAAGTGGTGCACGAGCGAGATGCGGGTTTCCAAGGCCTCTTCGAGCGTCCGCATTGCCACGACGAGCTGGACTCCGTCATTGCGCACGATGCGGTCCTCGCGTTCCAAGCTCAGCGCGGGCATGTTGTCCCCTTGGGGCAGGGGGACCTGCCCCGACATCCACAGGACTGCTTCGTCCTCTTTCGCGAGGACGCCGGGGAGCACGGCCCCACTGCCGTCTGTCGAGAATTGCGGGAACAGAAGTAGGACAGGTGGTATGTCAAGGGCTGCTGAGAGCACCAACACCTCGGCCACGTCGATCTTTCCGGATCGCAAGTTCGATTCAATCTTCGCGATAGCGCCTCGACTGATCGGATAGCCCAGCTCGTCGGTGCGCCGCGATAACTCGCTTGCTGTCAGGTTGAGCGCCTTGCGCCGCCAGCTCACGGCGCGACCAAACCAGCCCGCCCGAGCCAACTCGAACTCTTTAGCACCCTCATCAATGTTCGGCATTGAAGCAGTTTGACATAGAACTAGCGCCGTTGTCGAACAATGTGCTAACTTCCGAAACGGAGCAGACGAAATGACTAGATGCTTCAAAACGGAACACTGGATAGCTAAGCGCCTAAGCAATCGAGCTAAGCGTGAGCTAAGGAGAGTTAAGGAGCGGCCCATGGCCGAGAACGTGTGCCTAAACAGCATTAAGGACATCATCGCGAGAACTGGTCTGAGTAGATCGACGGTCTACGAGGAGATGGACAGCGGGCGTCTGCGCTCAGTCAAAGTCGGACGTCGACGGCTCATCCCGGAGTCCGCGCTCATCGACTACATCAACAGCCTCATCGGCGCGACGACACAAACAGCGGATTTCGAATGATCCACGCAGCAGGACCAAAGTCCGCCGCCGACCCCACGCCCAGCATGAACAACAACGGCGTCCTTGAATCAGCAGGGCCACCGGTCCGCCTCACTCGTCGTGGTAACGGCGTCGCATGATGCCTCACGTGACACCCGCTGTAGAGACGGACGACATCGGCACCATGACGAGCGGCTCCGATCTGCTCAACGAGGTTCGTGACGCCATCCGCCGGTACTGCGTGCTACCCGGTGAGCACCAACTCGTCGCGGTCGTACTGTGGTGCGCCCTGTCGCATCTGCTGACCGAATTTGACTACGCGCCGCGCTTGGTCATCCGGTCAGCGGAGAAGCGGTCTGGCAAGTCACGGCTATTGGAGGTCGTTGACGCCCTGGTCTATTCGCCGCTGCGGGCAGTTAATGCGTCGGTGGCGTTTGTGTTCCGCTCACTCGATGAGGACCCGCCGCCGACGCTGTTGTTCGATGAGGCGGACACCGTCTTCGGCTCGAAGACCGTCTCGGACAAACACGAGGATTTGCGCGGTCTGCTCAACGCTGGCTTCCAGCGCGGGTTGCCATTCGGCCGCGTCGGTGGACCGAACTTGGCGACCCAGCAGTTCTCGACCTTCGCAATGGCCGCATTGGCGGGAATCGGCAGGATGCCCGAAACCATCGAGGACCGCGCTGTGGTTGTGGTGATGAAGCGCCGCCGAGACGAGGAGACTGTTCAGCCGTACCGGCTACGCCGCGACGGACCGATGCTGAACGAACTGCGTGACCGCTTGGCTCAGTGGGCCGACACGGTGCGGGATCGGGCTGGCGCAACATACCCCGACCTGCCCATCGACGACCGAGCTGCTGACGTGTGGGAACCGCTGATCTCTATCGCGGACCTCGCGGGCGGGGAGTGGCCACAACTTGCTCGCGATGCTGCTGTCGCGCTGGTGAACTCTGCAGCCGAGGACGACACCGCACGGTCCCCGCAACTGCAACTGCTCGCCGACATCAGGACGGTGTTCGACACCGAGTTCGTGAAATCTGATGACCTGTGCAGGAAGTTGCGTGCACTCCCTGAATCGCCCTGGGAACAGCTGGAACTCACCCCAACCCGACTGGGTGTGCGTCTGCGCGAATACTCGATCACCACCCGCCACATCGAAGACAAGACCAGGCGTGGCTACCACCTTGTCGACTTCGCCGACGCATTCGCCCGCTACCTCCCACCACAAGAGGCGTCCGAAGGCGTCCAACCCGTCCAACAGCACGTCGAACCGCTTAAAGAACCAGACACCATGATGGAACCCATCACGTCCGGTGATACCACGGCACGCATTGAGGACAGCATCGGCACAACTACGGCGTCCGCCGATCACACCAGCTCAGAACCTCTGCCGGACGCGCTGGACGCCATTGGACACCTTCCGGCAAGCCAGGACGCCCGACCAAGCCCTGCCGCCATGCCCAAGCATCGCGACATCGGAGCCGTTGCCATCTCCCAACCTCCCCAACGGAAACGATTGCGCACCAGAGGCCGTCACTCATCTGGACCTTGCCGCTGATCCCACGACGCTGACCTACTCCTGGCAACGGACCAATGAAGTTCCGATCCCAGAATCGATGACCCAATCACGCCAGTCGATATTTCTTGAAAACGTGTCCGCACGTCGATGAGTCCAGATCGCGGTCGGTGAGGCGTTCGCGGTAGAGATGTCACCCACCCCTTCCCCTAGGGAAGCGCCGCATCATGTCCCCGGCGTCCTCTAACATCCGCGAGGGTGGGGGCATTCACCGATCTGTTTAGCCAGCTAGACGCCGACCAGCGTGTCAGGGGCAGGCAGTTCGAACACATCTGCAAGTGGTTCCTGTCCAACGACCCGGTCTACAAGCACGAGCTTCGCCGGGTGTGGCTGTGGGATGAGTGGCCTGGCCGCTGGGGAGTGGATGCTGGCATTGACTTGGTCGCTGAGGACACCAACGGACAACTGTGGGCGATCCAAGCCAAGGCGTACGACCCCAAGTATCGGGTCACTAAGAAGGACGTGAACAAGTTCCTGGCCGAGTCGGGGCGGCCAGTCTTCTCGTACCGCATGTTGATCGCCACGACCAACCTCATCGACGGCATTGGTGAGCGCACCATCCAAGACCAAGAGAAGCGGGTCACCTTTTTCCGGCTCAACGATCTTGAAGTGTCTGACGTCGATTGGCCTCGTTCCCCGAAAGACCTTCGCCCAACTCGACCGCGTAAGCCAGCCCGCCCACGCAAGCACCAACGGGAGGCAATCACGAAGGTGGTCAACGGTTTCGAGGCGGCAGATCGCGGGCAACTCATCATGGCCTGCGGCACGGGTAAAACGCTGACCGCGCTGTTCATTACCGAACAGCTTGAGGCGAAGCGAACCCTTGTCCTGGTGCCGTCGTTGTCCCTGCTGAAGCAAACGCTAAATGTGTGGCGGGCCAACTGCACCACCGAGTTCGCATCGCTGACGGTCTGCTCGGATGACACGGTTGCGAAGTTTGATGACGATGTGGCGTTGTCTCACACCAGCGACCTCGGGGTTCCAGTCACGACCGACCCTGAGGAGATCGCGGCGTACTTGCGGCAGCGGTCTGGTTGCCGAGTGGTTTTCGCGACCTACCAATCCTCTCCGCAGATCGCCGAGGCGTTCACGTTCGGCCGGGTGCCCGGATTCGATCTGGTAATCGCTGACGAAGCACATCGCTGCGCGGGACTAGTGTCGTCAGACTTCGCCACGATCCTCGATCAAGAGGCGATCAGGGCAAAGCGGCGGCTGTTCATGACGGCGACACCGCGCTACTTCACCGGACGGGTACTCAAAGCCGCTAAGGACGCCGACTTCGAGATCGCCTCGATGGACGACGAAGCCAAGTTCGGCAACGTCTTTCACAAACTCAGCTTCGGGGAAGCAATCCATCGTGATTTGCTCACCGACTACCAAGTCGCGGTTGTCGGTGTCGATGACCCGACCTATCGCGAGTGGGCTGAGAACGGGGTATTAGTCACCCGAGACGGCGTGCAGATTGCCGATGCCCGAACCCTTGCTGGACAGATCGGACTGGCGAAAGCCATGAGGAAGTACAACCTGCACCGGGTGATCTCGTTTCATTCCCGAGTCAAGCGGGCGCGCGACTTTGCCAACTCGATGCCGGATGTGATCGCGTGGATGCCCGCACGCCTGCGCCCGAAAGGCAAACTGTGGTCCCACCACGCCTCAGGCGAGATGCCAGCCGGCGACCGATACGTACTGCTTCAACACCTCGCCAGACTAGATGACACCGAACGCGGCCTGCTCACTAACGCAAGGTGTTTGGCCGAGGGAGTCGATGTGCCCACACTTGACGGTGTGGCGTTCATTGACCCCCGCCGGTCAGAGGTCGACATCGTCCAGGCTGTAGGCCGGGCAATTCGCAACTCGCAAGACAAGACGGTTGGCACCATTGTTATTCCGGTTTTCATCGACACCGACGAGGACGCCGAAGCTGCTTTGGATAGTTCGGCTTTTAAGCCTGTGTGGGAGGTGGTCAAGGCACTGCGGGCTCACGACGACAATCTCGGCGAGCAACTCGACGCATTGAGAAGACAACTCGGTCGACAGCGAGGACGGCCATGCCTACCCGGCAAGATCCACTTCGACTTGCCCGAAACGGTTGGTGTCGATTTCGCCCACGCCTTCGATGTCCGCCTCGTCGAGGAGACGACCGCTTCATGGGAGTTCTGGTTCGGGTTAATGGAGCTATATGTCCGCGAAGTTGGGAATGCCCTTGTTCCGGCCAAGTGTCTGTTTCATGGCCAGAAACTCGGAGCTTGGGTCAATGAGCAGCGGTCGCGCTATATGGAAGGCACGCTCCCCGCTGACCGGATGAGCCAACTGGTCGATATAGATGGCTGGACATGGGACGCTCGCGACGCCGCGTGGCAAGAGGCGTGCGGGTTGCTAGAGGAGTACGTCCAACAGAAGGGAGACGCCCTCGTACCTAGCACCTATAAGACAACGAACGGGTTCAAGCTAGGTCAGTGGGTCTCAGTTCAGCGGATGACCTACCGGCAGGGGACTATCACGCAAAGACGTAAAGAACGGCTGGAAGTCTTACCTGGCTGGACGTGGGACTTCAAGGACTACCAGTGGGAGGAGGGTTTTCGACATACCAAGGAATACACCGGGATTCACGGCAATGCTCGGATTCCGCTTAAGTACGCATCCGACGACGGTTACAAGGTTGGAGGCTGGGTCAACACTCAGAAGGTCGCGTACGTTAGAGGAACGCTGCCCCCTCATCGTGAGCAGCGGCTTCGCGAGCTGCCGGGGTGGACCTGGAGCACAAAGGACTCCTCCTGGGAGGAGGGACTTGGCCGCCTATTGCAATTCGTCGAGGCTCATCATCACGCCAATGTTCCCCAGAACTACGTAGATGCCGACGGCTACAAGCTCGGATCATGGGTTACCACTCAGCGGGCTGCACGGATCGCAGGACGACTTAAACGTGAACGGGAGCAACGACTCTCGGCACTACCTGGCTGGACATGGAATCCCCGTGCCGATTCGTGGGCTGAGGGATACAAGCACCTGCTTCAGTATGTCCAAAGATTCCATGATGCGGCCGTGCCTCGCGCTTACATCGACGAAACGGGTTACAAGCTCGGCAGGTGGGTCGCAACGCGATGCAAGCAGCACCAGATAGGAACTCTGGACCCCGACCGCGTACACAAGCTGCAGGGTCTGCCCGGGTGGACTTGGGGAGCCTCGAATGTTGACAGCTGGGAAGAGGGTCTTCGCCGACTTCTGCACTACGTCGACCTCCACGGGGATTCTCGGGTGCCTTCCCACCACGTGGTCGACGGTTATCGGCTCGGCGCGTGGGTTGCGAAGCAACGCATCAAGCGGCGTCGAGGGACACTTTCCACCGATCGTGAACACCGACTGCAGAAATTGCCCGGGTGGACGTGGGACGCCCGTGCCAGCGACTGGGAGGAAATGTTTTGCCTTCTCCTCGAATACATCAAGCGCCACGGCGATCCATGCGTCCAACAGCACTACGTCGTTCCTGTCGGTGGCTTCCGACTCGGTCGCTGGGTCAGTCGTCAACGACAAAGCTACCTAAGAGGCACGCTGAACGCCGACTACAAACGCCGACTCCAGGACTTGCCGGGATGGACTTGGAAGGCAACCTGATTGACCTGCTCCAGTTCTTTCAAGATCAGCACGCGGCTTCAGTCTCAGAACTAAAGATTTGCAACAAGCATGTCGAGACTTGATTCTCGACAAGGAGTGCCACCTCGCAGTGTCTCAAAAGATGCGCCAAAACTCTTGTCGCATATTGACTAGTTCTGAGACTTTTGAGACGATGGCTGCATGGCTATCGACACCGCGCCCGCCGTCACCGCAACCCAGCTCGGGTATGCCCGTGTGAGCACCGCGCATCAGTCATTGGATCAGCAGATGGATGCGCTGACCGCAGCGGGCGTTGACAGCGCCCGCGTCTACACCGACAAGCTGTCGGGGACATCGACCCGCGAGCAGCGCCCCGGCCTGGCTGCGCTCCTCGACTACGCGAGGCGGGGTGACGCCATCGTCGTGGTCGGCATCGACCGCTTGGGCCGCAACGCTGCCGAGGTCATGGTGACCATCCGTGATCTTGGAGAGCGTGGAATCGTGCTGCGGTCACTGCGCGAAGGCATCGACACATCGAACGCCTCGGGGCGCATGGTGGCTGGCGTTCTCGCCAGCCTCGCTGAGCTTGAGCTGGAACTGGGCAAGGAACGCCGCACGGCGGCGCGTGACGCTCGGCGGGCGCGGGGCCAGGCAATCGGTCGCCCGAAGGCGCTGGATGCATCCAAAGCCTCTCTGGCGCAGCGTATGCACGCCGCCGGTGAGTCCGCCGCGACCATTGCGACTGCTCTAGGCGTCAGCAGGGCGACGGTCTACAGGGCGTTGGCCGAAATTTCGGATTGAGCGCGCCCGGCACCCTTCGCCCGTAAGTCGGTCCTGGCCCCCTTTGGACCCATTGGGGCCGGGGTGAGCTAGGCCACCAAATTCACACTCTTACCTAAGGTGAGAGTAGGGTTCATCCCGGCAGATGCCAGCTAGACCCGCGTCACCCTTCGGACGCAGTGGCCAGCGGTTCGCATCGACGCGACTGCCCCTACCTTCCGAATGAACATCGCGGTGCGCGTCACCGCAGACACCTGAACCGAACGGAATGCCGTGCCCCCTCAAGCGATTCCGCCTGTCTCCAACGTGCGAGAAGCAGGTGATCCCAGTACCTCAGTCATGGCAGCACTCAAGTCGCCTAAGCGCCTGCGGACCGAAGTGCTTGCTGGCTTGGTGGTCGCGCTGGCGCTGATCCCGGAGGCGATTTCGTTCTCCATCATCGCTGGTGTCGATCCCCGCGTCGGACTGTTCGCGTCCTTCACCATGGCGGTGACCATTGCCATCACCGGTGGTCGCCCTGCGATGATTTCAGCGGCGACCGGTTCTATCGCCCTGGTCATCGCCCCAGTGGTGCGTGAGCACGGTCTGGACTATCTCATCGCTACAGTCCTGCTCGGCGGTGCCCTGCAAATCGTCCTCAGCCTTCTCGGGGTGGCCCGCCTGATGCGATTCGTCCCGCGCAGCGTGATGGTCGGATTCGTCAACGCCCTGGCGATCCTGATCTTCCTATCCCAGATGCCCTACCTGATCGGCGTGCCGGCCCTGGTCTACCCGTTCGTCGGGGTCGGCCTATTGATCATGGTGTTCCTCCCACGGCTAACCACGGCGATCCCCGCACCGCTGATCGCCATCGTGATCATCACTGCCGCCGTGCTGGCTTTGAAGGTGCACATACCCAACGTCAGCGACGAAGGAAAACTGCCCACCAGCCTGCCGACCCTGATGCTCCCGCATGTGCCCTTCACCCTGCACACCCTGGCGATCATCGCGCCCTACGCGCTCGCGATGGCGCTGGTCGGACTGCTGGAGTCGCTGCTGACGGCCAAGCTCGTCGACGACATCACCGACACCCACAGCAACAAGACCCGCGAAAGCTGGGGCCAAGGTGCGGCCAACATCGTCACCGGACTGTTCGGCGGCATGGGCGGCTGCGCCATGATCGGTCAGACGATGATCAACGTGAAGGTCGCTGGTGCCCGCACCCGCATCTCCACATTCTTAGCCGGACTGTTCCTCCTGGGACTCGTCGTCGGACTAGGTGACATCGTCGGCTTGATCCCCATGGCGGCACTCGTCGCGGTGATGATCATGGTGTCGGTCGGCACGATGGACTGGCACAGCATCACCCCATCCACGCTCCGCAGGATGCCCCGTAGCGAGACGCTCGTCATGCTCGCGACCGTGGCGGTCACCGTCGCCACCAACAACCTCGCGTATGGCGTGATCGTGGGCGCGTTGACGGCGATGGTGCTCTTTGCTCGGCGCGTTGCGCACTTGGTGACCGTGGAGAAGGTCGCGCCCTCCGAAGAGACCCGCGATGAGGCACCTGACACGGTGACCTATCGGGTGTCTGGGGAGTTGTTCTTCGCGTCCAGTAATGACCTGGTCTACCAGTTCAACTACACCGACGACCCCAACAACGTCGTGATCGACATGTCTGACTCGCACATCTGGGATGCCTCCACCGTCGCCGCCCTGGACGCGGTGACCACGAAGTACCACGCGAAGGGCAAGCACGTCGAAATCATCGGCCTCAACACCGATTCCGCCGACCGTCACGACCGGCTCTCCGGGAATCTCGGCGCAGGACACTGACCATCGCCATTACTGTGACGGAATTACGTCCCAATGCGCGACTGTCGGTCGATGGAGGTCACCTCAATGAGCGACGGTGACGACGTGCATATGCAGATCGGACAGGTCGCCGCCCGTACCGAGTTGTCCATCACCACGGTGCGGCATTACGACGAGGTCGGACTTGTCACCCCGTCTGCCCGCTCGGTCGGTGGCTTCCGGCTCTATACCGAAGCCGATGTCGAACGCCTGTTGGTGATCCGGCGGATGAAACCGTTGGGCTTCACACTCGCCGAAATGAAGGACCTCCTCGGCTCACTCGACGTCCTTGCCAGCGAACAGACGCCAAAAGAACAACGCACGACCGCAGCCCGCGTCCTCCAAGAATGCCAATCCAAAACCGAAGAGAGCGCCGCGAAGCTAAGAAAGCACCTGGCGTACGCCGAAGAGTTGAGCAAGCTGCTCGCGGTTCGGGCAGACGAGTCAGTTGGCAAGCGGGGCTAGGCGTTGCGTGACTCTCCTGCGTGGGGGGTGGGGGGTGCCTCTCGGTGTGGTTGAGGCTTGCCTCACTCGGCCAGCGCCTTCTCTCTCTCCGCCGGACCTGCGTCCGCAATCCGTCCGCAGTAGCTCTGGTGACGGTCTCAACGTGCCAACGTCGCCAACCTGTTGACCTGCAGGTTCTTAACGTTCCCAACAGCGTCAACGTCGACAAACACCCAAGTCGTCTCGTTCGCATCGAGAAGGTCGCGGTGTGGATCAACTGTTGAAAGAACTGAACGATGTCGACCGGCGGTTGACAGACTCCGAAGGAGAGGCCGCCGCGTCGCAAGACTGCCTCCTCGACACACCACCGCCGAAACCGTTAGCCCAATCAATAGCGATGTAACGATGGTCTAGTGACTGATTTCGGCGACGAGCCGCAAAATCTGGATGACATCGACATGCCGCCAGCGGGCGAGCCGGAGGCTGGGCCAATCAAAGCGTGGTCGTCCAACACGTCATCAAATCCGTATTACCACGGGATGCAATCGGTCCAACTCAAGCCAGTCGGTCAAACCCACAAAGCAGCGTGCTTGAAGTTTTTTGGCAGTGATCCCGAGAACCCGTCAAGGGCCCGCCTTGAAATCACGCAGCACCGCAAGGCTCTCGGCGGGTTCGATTTCGACGCACCACCGGAGATCAAGCTCTATCTAGAAGACGACGAAATCCAGGTTCTAAAAGCGTTTCTGGCCGGTCAATTCCTCCCGGCTGACGGCTACTACGTTCGGGTCGACAGTAAGGATATGGCGCGGGAGGTCGCCAAGCTCAGCACCGAAAACCTGGCCGATGTCTTCGCGGCGATCTTGGATAAGACACATTTGGTTGAAGCGATTCAGGCATCAGGTCACGCCGATTTCTTGGCCGACTACGTGACCAACGAGAAGAAGCGCGTGGAAATCGGTCATCTGGAAACCGCCGTATGGGACCCCGCTTCCGACGAAGCCGTTTTTCAAAAGATCCTGGAACGAAACCCGTGGATCTTCGGCGGGCAGTACGTCGCTGCGCGCCCCGAGCGCATGATGATTCTCGGCGATCAGTTCGACGTGCCGCTCGTCACTGCCGACGGTTCGCTTCATCTTGTCGAACTCAAGAAGGCCCACGTATCCCCGTTGATACGCAAGGTCCGAAACCATCTGATGGTTGGCGGGGCGGTACACGAAGCTGTGTCGCAGACTCAGAACTACTTGCGCTCGCTCGATGAGGAACGGTTCCGAATCAACACCACGTTCGGCATTGATCCGCGCCGGGTACACGCGACAGTCGTGATCGGCCACGTCGATCACAGCAACGACCCGATGCCGCATGCCGACGTTTACGAAACGCTCCGCACATACAACAGCCACATGTCACGCATTACCGTCATTACCTACGACCAACTGGTGACTAGTGCGCGGAATGCGCTCGACATCTTGGGCCACGTCGCCGAAGACGACCAGGAAGACTCCGTTGAGCACGAGATCGACGAAGACCCTTGGGCCTGATACGACGGCCCGGGACCCGGCGAAGACGAATCGGAAGGAAGACCGTTCTAACTCCGTCGACGGATCGAAACCATATCGGCGCGTCACTTTGTCGGCTCATCGCTCCCACCGCAGTCGTCTCTCGGCGGCGAAGGCCCGCAAACGCCCAGCTCGCAGTTCGCGCTCTACTACGACGCGCGTCGCAGCTCTCGTTGTCACGGCGATGTCACAAGTGACGCCGGTCTGTGCGAACAACCACGGACACACCCGGATGCCGAGCCGCAGGTCACTGCCCATCTATAGACCTTCGGAGACACCTGTGGACGCCCCGAATCGACTTCCCAAGCTGAATACGCGGGTTCGATTCCCGTCATCGGCTCCATTGTGATGTCTCGGGACATCGGAATAGCTCTGAACCCTCGTTGGGGGTTCAGGGCTTTTTTCGTGGGCGGCCGGTGGGGACGTTTCGGGGTTGGTAGTCCCTGGTGGGGTCGATGGTGAGTTGTCGGATGAGTTCGCCGGTGGCGGCGTTGATGATGCGGACCTCAAGGTCTTGGATGAGCATCAGAACGCGGGTTCGGGCGTGGCCGATGCTGATGTGGTGGAGGCGGCCGTGGACTCGCAGGGTCAAAGTGCCGTAGTTGTCGACGCGGTCGCGGCGTACGCGGTTGTGGGTGTCGGTGCGTTTGCCGGGTTGGGCTTTGGGTCGGCTGGTGTAGGCGGTGGCCGGGGTGGCGTTGTGTGGCAGGGAGCGGTGTGGGCGGGTACCACGTTGCCCATACGGTGCCGCGAACGAAACCCTAGGTGACGGCATACATCCGATGTGCTGGCACGCCGTGACCGGCGTCGCCTCTCAGCAGGTCGAGCGCGCATGCGCCCATGGATGGTCGCTCTCGTAACCCGGACTAATGCGCACCAAAGTCCGATTTATCGACCTAAATCGGACTAACGCTAGAGTTAGTCCGAGTTAGGAGACGTCCATGCGACCCAGAGATGCGTGGCCTAGCCACAGGTCAGAGCGACGCCCGTGGGCACAGACCCAAAGGGGTGGCACCCGCGAGGACAGGACACTGCGCTCCGTCACGGTGTCCCTTCCTCCCCACATCGCCAAGATCGACGCCAACATCGACGCGGGTATCGCTGTCGAACTCGAGGCCGCCATGAGCGAGATCTCTCGACTCGACAGCACGCACGGAACCCACCTCGCCGCGCTCAGCACCCTCCTACTTCGAACTGAATCGGTGGCGTCCTCGAAAATCGAGCGCGTCGAAGCGAGCGTGGACGACTATGCGCGCGCGTTGCACGGCGGAAGAGGCAATTCGAGCGCCGTCTCGATGGTGGCGGCGACCACCGCCCTGAACGAAATGATCGCGAGCGTCGAGCAAGATGCCCCCGTACAGACGTCCGCGATCCTGCGCGCGCACGAGGCGCTCATGCGAGACGATCCGACCGAGGGGCGGCATGCTGGTCAACTACGGTCTGTCCAGAACTGGATCGGCGGAAGCGACTACTCGCCGCGAAACGCGCTGTACGTTCCGCCACCGCCAGACACGTTGTGGGCGTACATGGATGACCTGATAGAGTTCGCGAACCGAACCGACATTCCCGTTCTGATTCAGGCTGCCATCGCGCATGCACAGTTCGAATCAATCCACCCCTTCATCGACGGCAATGGCCGCATCGGTCGGGCACTCATCAACACCATCTTTCGGCGGCGGGGAGCAACAACGCGACTCGTTGTCCCCCTGGCATCGGCGCTTGTTGCGCACCGGGAACGCTACTTCGGCGCGCTCAACACATACCGCGCCGGCGACCCACGCCCACTGATCGCCATATTCGCGACCTCATCGAGGACTGCTGCCGCCGAATCACGCACTACTGCAGAGCGTCTGGCTGCGATACCAGTTGAGTGGCGAAACATGGTCGGACCAGTTAGGCGTCACAGCGCGACCGACAAACTACTCCTGCTGTTGCCGTCAACGCCGATCGTTTCGTCCGACGACGTCGCATCACTTGTCGATGCACCTCGAAGCAGCGTGTTCTCCGCAATAAAACGACTGCACGACACCGGCGTTCTGCGCCCACTGACTGAACGCAAACGAGACCAGGTATGGGGAGCAAGCCTTGTACTCGACGAGCTAGACGACCTGGGGCGCAGGATCGAGCGAGCGAGCACTTAACTGGGTCCCGATCCACGCGGCGATCACAGCGGCAGGAACCCCGCCACGTTGCATCAACCAGTTCGAACTCAGGCCCGGCGCCAAGGGGCGGTGCGACAGTGCTCGCGGACTTTCCGCAGGTCTGCGTCCGAAGTGCCAGCGTCACTTTCGCCTGGTCACGCACCTTGGGCGAGGGCGTACCGCCGTGGATAGAAGCCAACTATCGGTTCAGTCGGCATCTCCTATTGGACGTCTCAGTTCGCATGGTCAAGGATCGGATGCGACCGGAGTTGTGACCGATGGGAGCGGTGGATGGGCGCGAAAGTTCGCGATGACTTGGTGTTGTCGCACGCGGCGATAGTGGCAGAGGTCGATGCTCCGTTCGAGCACGTGAACATCGAACAGTGGTTGAAGACGCTCCCCACGCATGAGTATCAACGTTGTGCGCCACCGGATCACAAGGCCGCGGGGTACACCGTGGACGACGATGGCACCCCGATGTCGATCAACGTGGAAATGATTGGCACCGGCCTGGTCATTCAGCAGTACCGCTTCGAGGTGTCTGGCCCGCACTACTGCAAGATGGTTTCACTTTCTGACGTGTTTACCCCGCAGGGGTGGACGACCACGCAGGTGGTCTGGGAGCTGAAGATGGAACAGATCGACGGTGATCGGTGCCGGTATACGAACACGGTGACCTCACATCCCACTGAGGACTTTCTGGAGTTCGTCACCCGCAACGGTCAGACCTTCCCGGAGGCTGCCGCCGCTCGCCAGGAGGCGTCGGGTCGCCATTGCGAGAAAGAAACTCCGTTGTACGCCAAAAGCATCGCCCGCTGGGCTAGCGAGCGCGCCGCTGGTCCGAGCGCGTAGACCGTTCCGCATGTCGCCACGGGACCACTGGTCCACTCTGTAACTCATGGAACTACGTAGCTTGGAGTACTTCCTCGCCGTCGCCGAAGAGCTGTCCTTCACGCGGGCCGCCGCCAAGTGTCGGATAAGTCAACCCACGATAAGCGCGTCCATCCAAGCCCTCGAACGGGAGCTCGGCGAGCCGCTATTCGACCGGCTCCCAAGGGGTATCAGCTTGTCCCCTGGTGGAGAGGTGTTAGTTCCTCACGCGCGCCAATGCCTCGCTGCGGCCGCGGTCATTACGTCGGAATTCTCCGCGCGGGCAGGACTGGTGAGCGGCGAGTTGCGCCTCGGCACTGTCAGCGGAATCGAGCGCACCTTCGTCCCGGACCTGCTGGGCACGTTTCATCAGAAGTTCCCCGGAGTCGACGTCATGCTGACCGAGGCCACCAGCGCTCCATTGCTGGACCGAGTCATTCGCGGTGGCCTGGACGCCGCGATCATCGCCCGCCCGCTGTCGGCACTTCCCCCGACCATCTCCACTGCGACACTGCTGAGGGACCAATTGTTGGCGGTGTTCGATCCTGCCGCCGTCGCGCTACCACCTGGCCCCGTTGCCCTGGATGAACTGCAGGGGCACCCGATTATCAGCTACGCACCCGACAGCGGCCTGCGCGCCGTCCTCGATGACGCCTTCACCAGAGCAGGTCTGTTACTGCACGTCGCGTATGTGGCCAATGACGTTCGGCTCCAACTGGCTATGGCTGCCCAGCGCGTTGGGGTGGCTGTGTGTGCGGGTTCGGACCCATCACTGTCCGACGCGCTTGGGCTCTCGGTGCGAACCATCGCTCCGACGATTGGCTTCGAGAAGATTCTGGTCTGGCGCAACGACAGCACTCCACGCGCGCCGCTGCGGGCATTCCTCGCACTGTGGACGCGTATGCGCACCCAATCCGAGAAGAGAGACGACTGATGTCCTCAGCAGTGTTGTTCGAACACCCCGGACCGCCCTCAGTGCTGCAACTAAGGGAGGTCGCACCACTACGACCACGCGACCATGAAGTCGTCATCGCCGTCGAGGCCGCCGGTGTCAACAACGCCGATCTATTGCAGCGGCGCGGGGTCTATCCGGTGCCACCCGGTGCCCCGAGACCCCTCGGACTCGAGTGCGCCGGCTCGATCACCGCGGTCGGCTCGACGGTGACTGGATGGTCAGTCGGCGAACAGGTGTGTGCGCTCGTCGATGGGGGTGGCTACGCCGACGAGGTAGCGGTGCCGGCAACTCAGCTCATGCGGATTCCGGATAGACTCAACGTGATTGAGGCCGCCGCGTTCCCTGAGGTGGCGTGCACGGTGTATTCAAATCTCGCGATGATCGCCGGCCTCAAGTCAGGTGAGACGGTACTCATACACGGCGCCGGGGGCGGAATCGGCACGTTCGCCATCCAGTGGGCCAACGCGATTGGAGCCCGTGTCATAACGACGGCGGGCAGCGATGCAAAGGTTCAGGCGGGTATCGGATTGGGTGCCGCCGTTGGGATCAACTACCGCCAGGAGGATTTCGTCGACGCCACGTTGAAGGCAACCGACCAACGCGGAGTCGATGCGATCTTGGACGTGGTGGGCGCAGACTACCTAGCGCGCAATGTCGAATGCTTGGCTCCTGACGGTCATCTGGTGATTATCGGGGGCTCGGTAGCTCCAGCGCTGCTGGATATCGGCGCACTTATGTCCAAGCGCGCAAGCGTGAGCGCGACGATGCTGCGGGCCAGGCCGGCCGAACAAAAGGCAGCAATCGTCAACGGGGTGACCCGCGAGGTGCTTCCGCTATTCGCTTCAGGCGCTATCCGGGTGGTCATTGACACCGTTGTTCCGCTGCACGAAGCCGCACGGGCTCATGAGCTGCTGGAATCCAAACAAACCGTCGGCAAGATCATTCTCGACAACCGTGACGCCGTCACCGGTTCTTGATCCGCTCACTGTGAATGGGACAGCGGTTCCATCCGTCATCGGCTCCACATAACACCGGCAGACTGGGAATCAGTCGACACCGCTCATGTCCTCCGCGGTCCAGCGAACCGCGGTGACCGGGGGTGAGGTGATGACGTTGGCCAGGGCCTCCTCGATCGCATGGTCGTTGCGGTCCTCGGCCACCACGACCGCCACCACTCGCACCTCGTTTTCCGCCACCAGGTCCTCCGCCGAGATCGACCGGATTGCGAACTCGGGCCGGGTGATGGCGTCGACCACCAGTGCGCGCACCTCGCTTTCCGCCTCGGCGCGGCACCGCACTTCGAAGCGGTATTCGGTGGGGCCACCCTCGGTGCCGAGCTTGCGGTGCCGGTCGAGTGCGCGACTCAGCGGTCGCAGCAAAACGTTGGCGGCGATCACCGCGACGGTGCCCCCGGTAGCGGCGACGAACATGCCGCCACCGGCCAACGATCCGACGGCCGCAGAGGCCCACAGGGTTGCCGCGGTGTTCAGTCCCGAGATGCTGGCGCCCTGCTTGATGATGACGCCGGCACCAAGAAAACCGATACCCGACGCAACCTGCGCCGCGACTCTCGTCGGATCGCCGGATCCGAACGCATAGGCGCCCATCACGACGAAGAGCGCAGAACCCAGGCTGACCAGCGCGTTGGTACGAAGCCCGGCCATCTTCGAACGCCACTGCCGTTCGAAGCCAATCGCGCTGCCAAGGCCTACGCCAGCGAGGATCCGCAAGCCGAATTCCAGATCATGGGTGGCAATCACGCAAAACGAATACCAGCAGCAGGTGAACTACAGGTGCACAACAGCAGCGAAGCGGGCGGTCGACAGCGCCGGACTCCCGCAGATCGCCGATCAGCGAACGGCGCCGCTATGCGGATCCGCGCGGACCGCTTCCACCCGGCTCGTCCCGTCCGAACGCACCCCGATCGGCTCAACCCGCACCGCAAATCCGTTCAGCACTGACATTCCGGCCAGTACTTCGATGTCCTCGACGCGGTTCGAGGTGAGTTCGTTTACGTTGGCGCCCGGGACGGAGTTGGCCAACTGCCAGCCGCCGCGGTGTCCCCAACCCGGTGGAATGGCGATGGTGCCCGGCGTCATCTCATCGGTCACCAGCGCCTCGGATTCGATTGCCCCGTGCGCGGAGACGATGCGGATCTGCTCACCCTCACCGATCCCCGCCGCCCGGGCGTCGACCGGATTGATCCTCACCCGTTGTCGCCGTTTGCCTTTCATCAGCGTCGGGCTGTTGTGCATCCAGCTGTTCTGCGAACGCAGTTCGCGCAGACTAATTGCGAGCAGCGGGAACTCCGGGTCGGGTGTGCGGTAGTGCAGCCGACCCACTTCGGCGACGATCTCCGGTGGCGCCAGGTCCACCTTGCCGTTGCTGTGCCGGACCACTTCGGCCAGCACGCCGGTCGGCGTGTGTTTGGCCAGCATCAAGCCGTGCGGGTACGCGGCGAGGCGGCGCAGGTTCAGCCCGCCGCGCCGCAGACCGAACCGGTCGCCGTAGCGTCCGGTCCGCAGCAGCAGCGACATCACGGTGCGCGGCGTCATTCGCAGGCCGCGGCGGTCGAGCCACGCCAGCACCGGGTTCAGCCGTTGCATCGATCCGGTCGCGAACAGGGACAACCGCATTCGGCGGGCCAGCTCGTCGTAGATCTGCCACTCCTGCCGGGCCTGGCCGTAGGGCGCCAACACCGCCGCAGTGGATTGCACGAATACCGACGGGCTGCACGACGCGAACACGATCGGCAGGTCGTCGCGCTCGAGCATGGTGGTACACGGGAGTATGTAGTCGGCGTGCCGGTTTGTTTCGTTGACGTAGAAGTCAAGAGAGACAAGCAGATCCAGCTGGCCGATGGCGGCCTCCAGCTCGGTGCTGTTGGGCACCGACAGCACCGGGTTGCCCGCGGTCACGAACAAGGCACGGAGCTGACCAGCGCCCTCGGTGGTGATTTCGTCGGCCATCACGGCTGCGGGGAAGGCGCCGAACACCTCGGGGAATCCGCCGATGCGCGAATGCTTGGTGGCATAGCTGAGTTTGCCGGCCCGCTCACCCATATCCTCCAGCGGAATCACCGCGTGTGACATCAGGCTGCCACCGGGCCGATCCAGGTTTCCGGTGACCAGGGTCAGCGCGTCGAGCAGGAAACTGACCAAGGTGCCGTGGTGACCCAGGCATGCGCCGGTGCGGCCGTAAGCGGTCGCGCTGGGTGCGCCAGCGAAGTCGCGGGCCAGTTGGCGCACCGTCTCCGCCGACAGCCCGGTGTAGTACGCAGTACGTTCCGGCACGAAATCCGCGCACAGCTCACGCAACGTGGTCAAGCCGCGGGCCTGCTGCGCGGCAACGGGCTTGTCGAGCTTCTCCTCGAACACCACGTGCAGCAGCGACAGCAGCAGCCAGGCATCGGTGTCCGGCCGGATCGCCAGGTGTTCGTAGCACTTAGCGGTCTCGGTGCGCCGCGGATCGATCACCACCACCCGTCCGCCGCGCCGGACGATATCGGCTAGGTCATCTCTGATCCGGGGAGCACGCAGGGCACTGCCATGCGAGACAAGGGGATTGGCACCCAGCATGAGCAGGAAGTCGGTGCGCGGCAGATCGGGGAAGGGCATCTGACTGGCCGCGCCATAGAGCAGCTTGCTGGCCACCCAGCGGCTGTTGATGTCTTGGGAGCCCGCCGTATAGAGATGGCCCATCCCGATCCTGTCCCCGAACAGGCCCATCCAGATGCCTGCGGCATACCCGAACGCGGCCGGATTGCCGATGTACTGGCCCACCGCGGCCCCACCGTGTTTGGCCAGCACCTCGTTGAGCCGGGCGGCGATCTCGTCGAGTGCGGTATCCCAGCTGATCTCCTCGAATCCGCCCTCGGCTGTTCTGCGCAGCGGATTGAGTACCCGGTCGGGATCGTTCTGGATGTCGGTAAACGCGATGCCCTTCGGGCATGCCCGGCCTCGCGACAGTGGATTGTCGGGGTCCGGACGCAACGAGACCAGCCGCTCGTCTTCGACCGTGGCGATCAGCCCGCACATCGGCTCGCAGATTCGGCAGTACGTGACACGTTGATCGGCGGACATGACACTCCTTGAAAACTGTCTACGAGTGATGCCAGACAACGTACGGGCCAACTGGACAGGTGTCCAGCGTCACGGGATCGAGTGATCCTTGACGGCGCCGCTCCACCGGGAGCACTGTGAGAGTCGTCACGTCAGCCACCTGACCGTACGGGGAGAGAGGCGGCCCGCCCATGACCACCAGGGACAAGTACACCGACGTTCCCGAGCCCTTCTTCTGGCAAGTTCCTAGCGCCGGCGACGCGCGCTTCACCTGGGAATATGACGAGGGCCGCGCCCGCCTGCTTTCCCTGTATCAGAAGGGCAAGGACAAGCAGTGGGACGCCCAGTCGCGCATCGACTGGAGCCTGGATGTCGACCCGATGAACCCCATCGGGATGCCCGACGAGTTCCATCCGCTGTTCGGCAGCCCGGCCTGGGAGTCGGCGGACGAGAAGCGCCGTGCCGAGCTACGCCAGCACAACCAAGCGTGGAACTTCTCGCAGTTCCTGCATGGCGAGCAGGGTGCGATGGTGTGCGCGGCCAAGATCGTCGAGGTGGTCCCCGACATGGACGCGAAGTTCTACGCGGCCACCCAGACCATGGACGAGGCCCGGCACGTCGAGGCGTTCTCCCGGTTCCTTCAGGAGAAGATCGGCCTGGTCTATCCGATGAATTCGAATCTGAGCGCATTGCTGGCCGACACGCTGAGCGACTCGCGCTGGGACATGCCCTACCTAGGGATGCAGGTGCTCATCGAGGGGCTCGCACTCGCCGCCTTCGGGGTCCAGCGCGATTTGGCTCCCGAGGGCTCGCTGGCCAAGCAACTGCTGGCCTACGTCATGCAGGATGAAGCCCGACACGTTGCCTTCGGCCGAATCTCGTTGAAGGACTACTACTCCGCGCTGACCGACGCTGAACGCGGCGAGCGGGAAGAGTTCGTCGTGGATGCCTGCTATCTGATGCGCGATCGCTTCCGCGGCGAAGAGGTGTTCGAAACGCTCGGCCTCAACGTCAAGGAGTGCGCCGAGTGGGTGGACACCTCACCGCTGATGATCCAATTCCGCTCTCACCTGTTCAGCCGCATCGTGCCGATCGTCAAGGACATCGGGCTGTGGGGCGACAAGGTGCAGAAGGCGTTCCGCGACATGGGCGTTCACGATATGGCCGGCTTCGATATCGATGCGCTGATGAAAGCCGACGAAGACCAGGCCGAATCGCTGGACCAAGCGCACGCCGAAATGGCCAACCGCGCGGTCGAGGTGGATCAGGTGATCGCGGCGGGCGCGAGCTGACCCACATTCATCGGCGCCAGAACAAATGATGGACAACCCCGCTGGGGCTCGGGACGACATCGACGTGGAAACGGTCTCGTAGGTCGTCGGGCGACTCCCACAGCCGCGATCCGCTGCCGAGCTCGACGGGGCACACCGCCACGTGGAGGGTGTCGACAAGCCCAGCATCCAGGAACTGCCGGATCGTGGCCGCCCCGCCACCGAGGCGGATGTCCTTGCCTTCGGCGACAGCGCCGGCCTGCGCGAGGACCGTCGCGGGTTCACCGTTCACGAAGTGAAAAGTTGTGTCGGAGAGGCAAAATGACGGTCGGGGATGGTGCGTCATGACGAAAACCGGGGTGTGAAAGGGCGGCTCCTCACCCCACCAGCCCCGCCACTCCTCGTCCTGCCACGGGCCACGTTGAGGACTGAACTTGTTTCGACCCATGATCTCGGCGCCGATGTTATGAGCGAAGTCGCGCGTGAAGTAGTCGTCGATGCCCCGACTCCCGCCCGGATCGGTCCGGTTGGGCCAACTGGCCGTCGCACCCGCCCACGCGAACATGGTGGCCGGCTCGGCATGACCGAACGGCCGCGCCAAGCTCTGCCCGGATCCGGCACCGAATCCGTCACGGGAGACGGTGAAGTTCTGAACTTTCAGCAGTTGCGTCACGGGCGCTCCTTTGGTGGGTGAACCGGACCAAAGGATTGACCGCGTTGCACGAAGAAACTCATCGCTACTTCACTACAGGAAACTCATCGCTACTTCACTACAGCTGCGACGCGCTAGGCGCTTGCTGCAGGTCCGTCCTACCAGACGCGCACGTAGTCGACGAGCATCTCCGCGGGGTAGGTGCCCGGCCGGGGATCGCCACCGCCGGATCCGCTCACGGCCAGATTCAGCACCGGGAACACCTGATAGTCCGGAAAGTTGAACGGCCAATCATCGAGAGAGAACGACGGAACGGTGAAGTAGGGCTGAGCCCCGTCGACGTAGTCCTGCCAGAAGTACAACCCGGAGTCGTTCCAGGTGACCCGCCAGGTGTGCCAATTGGAATCCACGCCAACGGGAGTCGTCGCAAACGAGGTGCCGTCCAGACGGGCATGGACCGTCGTGCCCGACGGCCACTCACCGTTCCCGTACCACTCGACCAGGTCGATCTCGCCGCCCACTTCGGGATGGTCATTCATCAGCCACCAGGCAGGCCAAGCACCCGCGGTCAGGCAATTGAACTTGATCCTGGCTTCCCAAGTAGTTCCGATGCCGCCCCACCAGTTACCGAGGACCTTGCCGCTGACGTACTTGTTGTCATTGCGCGTCGCCCGGATGACGAGATTGGATTTGCCGTCGAGAAATACGTGCTCGCGGTCGTCGCGATACTGCCCCATGTTCTCCGGGCGGTCCCAGAACACCGGGTTCTTGATGAGCTCTCGCGCCTTGGCGATGCGCCACTTCGATGCGTCGGGCGCCGAGCCGGCAGGCCCGTCGAACTCGTCGTGGAACAGATAGGCCGGTGTCGTGGCGCTGGGGGCTGGCGCTTCGGGACGAGCAGGGGCGGCTCCGGCCACGGGCGCGGGCAGCGCAGCTGCGACTGCACCGAACCCCGCCATCAGCATCAGGCTTCGACGATCAATATCAGGCACCGCTAAACCATAAAGGCGAATAGCCGCCACAGGCGTATCCGGGGGCGCCGCAGCGACGGGGTTGCCAGGAAACCCCCGCACGGATGACCTCCGCGTACCTGCTGAGCTGCACAAACGCGCCGTTCAATGCACGGAACGGACCCAGCAAAGAACCGTGCTGCGGGACCAGCCGAGGCACCGCCCCACGAGCGATCGAAAGGGCGGTGCCACACCGACTCGTGAGCCGGTCCACCGGTCCGCGAGAGTCGCCTCGCACCCATCCGGAGCAGGCCACCAATGCCTCCGCAGACCCTCGCCGAATTCGCTTTCCGTGCCGGCCGCGGCAGTCTCGACCACCATCACGGGCACCGCCGCGTAACCCATGATTAGCCAGGGGGCAAGCATCCGGAACGATCGCATTCATCGGTACAGGTGGTCCTGACCTGCCCCGTCGTCTACTATGCCCTTGACACAGCGAAGGGGTAGCAAATGGGGTCGAGCAAGTACGTCGGTTACGTCGGCGGGGTCGCGGTTGCGGTGGGGGTGGGTGCAGCCATTGCAGCGGCCAGCCAGGGCGTGGCAAGCGCCGACACCGACAAGCCCGACTCCAGCAGCGCCTCTGATTCGGCAAAGGCCGACGCCGGCCCCAAGAAGGCTGCGACCGGCGCAAGCAAGCGCACCAAACCT
Organism: Mycolicibacterium sp. CH28; assembly: GCF_004745805.1. Taxonomy (GTDB): domain Bacteria; phylum Actinomycetota; class Actinomycetes; order Mycobacteriales; family Mycobacteriaceae; genus Mycobacterium. The sequence continues at coordinate 425,006 of NZ_SRLQ01000003.1, forward strand.
GTCGCCAAGGTGGGCGACAAGGTCTCGCAGACCGGCGACACTGTGAAGGGTGCCGCGGCCGACCTCAGCGCAGTCTCGCGGATCCCGGCGGCGTCCAGCGTCGCCAAGCCCGCCGCTGCCGTGTTCGAGGCAGCCCAGGTGGACAAGCTGCAAGGCCTCTTCCAGGGCACCGGGCGGGCGGCACCGAAAGCCGCCGCCGCTGTCACTGACAGCACCGACTCCTCGTCGACGGCGCCGTCGGGCAGCACCCCTGCGACCAACGCCAGCACGCCATCGGTGCCGTGGAGCCTCAACCCGTTCCGGCCGATGCCGCCAGAGCCGGCGCCCCAGGACATGCCAGGCCCGATCTGGACACTGGAGCAGTCCTTCATCAATGTCTTCCCCGACCTCGTCAAGCCGGTCGCCCGAGAAGGCTTCGAGTTCGGCTACCGCCTCACGCAGATGGTCCCGTGGGTCAACCTGGTCGTCCCGCTGACCAACATCGTGTCCGATCTGCCGAACGCCTTCCAAGGCGACAAGCTCGCCTCCCAGCGGGTCATCAACAACCTGATCGTCACGATCAACCCAGTCGCGGTGCTCTACTACGGCTACAACGAGGTCGCCGACGTGCTGAACGTGGAAGCGCAGGCCCTGCAACTGCAGACCTGGGCGATCTCCACCGCGTGGAACATCCTGGATCCGTTCGCGCTGCTGCACATCCGCGGCGAGGCCGGGCTGCCGTTGGCGACGACCACGCCGCCGCCGTACCCGCCGGAGTCGGTGCAAAGCGCCGCAGCCGCCGATCAGAACGTGGTGCTCGCCGCGGCCGTCACCCCGACCGCCAGCCAGAACAACTCGACTCCGAACATCACCCTTCCTGCCGGAGCCCCCGACCCGTTCCGGGCCAATGATCCGGCGCCAATCGGCATGCCCGGCGTAGCGTTCGACGCTGAGAAGGCGCTGGTGTCAGCCTTCCCCGCGGAGATCCAGCCCATCGTGCGCGAGGTGTACGAGGCGAGCTGGCGGGTCTCGCAGATGGTTCCCGGACTGAATGCCGTCATCCCGCTCGCCACACTGGCACCCGCACTGTTCCAGGCCGCGCTGGGCGACAAGGATGCCGCCCAGGTGGCGATCAATAACGTGCTGCTCACCACCACCGCGCTATCGATTCTGTACTACGCCTTCGACGAGATCGCCGACCTGCTGAACGTTGAAGATCAAGCCCAGGCGCTCAAGTCCGATATCTACGCGCAGGTGTGGAATGAAGTCGATCCCAACGGCCTGCTACACGTGTTGGGGCACTCGGGCATCCCGGCTTGATCGGAACCAGCTTCAGATGTACTCACCGGCCGCTCCGCAAATCGCTAGCGCGGCTTGATATCTAACGACTGAGCCGGCCCCACCGGCATGTTGGTGTCGGGCCGGCGACGTCGGCTCCCCGGCAACACCGCGTTAGCAACAACCTGAACGGTTGCGCCGCGGCGTCGGATCGCGGCGTCCGCTTCTTCCCCGGATGCGGGCGGACGGTTCTGCCCCCAAGATCTAAGAGTTACGGCAGAGTGACCTACGCCTAACTAAGTCGATTTTGTGGCCGGATCAGGGGAGCAATATGAAGCTGCGCACGATCGTCGCCGTTGGAACCGTCACGGCGATGGCCGTGTTCGGCGTCGCGGCCTGCGGCGGTAAAGGTGGTGGCGGCAGCCAGGGCGGCGAGATCAATATCTCGATGACGTCCTTCCCCGACTACGTCGACCCGCAGCTGTCCTACACCCTTGAGGGCTGGGAGGTGCTGTGGAACGTCTACACCCCATTGCTGACCTACAAGCACCAAAAGGGCGACGCCGGCGCCGAAGTCGTCGCCGGGCTGGCCAAGGATATGCCGCAGATCTCGCCGGACGGCAAGACCTACAAATTGACGTTGCGGCCCAACATGAAGTACTCCGACGGCACCGCCATCAAGGCCTCGGACTTCACCTACGCCATCAAGCGCCTGTTCAAGGCGAACTCCGGCGGCTCGGTGTTTTACGAAGGCATCGTGGGTGCAAAGGATTTCGCCGACGGTAAGGCCACCACCATCAGCGGCATCACCACCGATGACACCACCGGCGACATCACGATCCAGTTGGAGAAGCCCAACGGAACGTTCAACAACGTACTCGGATTGATGTTCGCGGCTCCGGTTCCGCCGACTACAACGCTGGACAAGGACGTCACCAACAATCCACCGCCGTCCAGCGGGCCGTTCGTCATCACCAAGGTAAATGCTCCGAATACCCTTACGCTGGAACGTAATCCGCAGTTCAAGACCGTCAAGGACGCCGGGGCTTCCGAAGTCGCCGACGCACAGGTCAACAAGATCATCGTCACCCAGAACAAGAACAACTCCTCCCAGGTGACCGGCATCGAGCAGAACCAGATCGACTTCATGACAGACCCGCCGGACGCCGACCGCCTACCGGAGGTAAAGGCTCAGTACAGCGACAGGTTCCGGCTGGAGAACTCGATCAACACCTATTACTTCTGGATGAACACCCAGAAGGCGCCGTTCAACGATCTGCGAGTGCGCCAGGCCATCAACTACGCAATCGACCCGGAGGCGCTCAACCGGGTGTTCGGTGGCCGCCTGCACCCGACCCAGCAGATCCTGCCGCCGGGCATGCCGGGCTACGAGGAGTACAAGCTGTATCCGGGACCGGACCTGGACAAGGCCAAACAGCTTCTCGCCGAAGCGAATCCGGCAGACAAAGACATCACCGTCTGGACCGACGACGAACCTGATCGTAAGCGTATCGGTGAGTACTACCACGATCTGCTCACCCAGCTGGGCTTCAACGCCCAGCTAAAAGTGATCGCCGGTGACGTGTACTTCACTACGATCGGCAACACCTCGACACCCGATCTGGATACCGGATTCGGCGACTGGTTCCAGGACTTCCCGCACCCGGACGATTTCTTCCGGCCGCTGCTCAACGGCGCGAACGTCCTACCGACCAATAGCAACAACTTCTCTCAGGTCAAATTACCCGACCTCGACGCCAAGCAGAACGAACTACTCACCCAGCAGCTGACCGACGGCGTCAAACAGCAGTACGCCGAGCTGGACAAGGCCTATATGGAGCAGGCGGTGTGGGCGCCGTACGGCAACGAGGAATACACCACCTTCATGTCAGACCGGATGGACTTCGGCAAGTCCTATCACCATCTTCTGTTCAACCAGGACTACACCTCGTTCGCGTTGAAGTAATGGCGACTCCCAGCACGGACGCGGCGGCGCCGATCCCCGCCGCCGTCCGGGGCCGCAGTCCCTGGTATCTCGCGTGGATCCGGCTGCGGCGCAACAAAGTAGCTCTTGGCTTCGGAATCCTGTTCCTGCTCATCGTGATGTTCTGCCTGGCGGCCCCGTTATGGGCCGACCATGTTGCCCACACCAGCCCGAACCAGAACCACATCACCGACAAGATCCTCGTCGACGGCCAGCCGACCAACGTCGTCTCCCCCGACGGCACCCCGCTCGGGCCGGGACTTCGCGGCCAGTACCTGCTCGGCGCCGACCAGAACGGTCGCGATGTGATGGTGCGCCTGATGTACGGCGGCCGAACCTCCATCTACGTCGGCGTCGTCGCGGCGGTGATCACCACGGTGCTCGCCGTGGTCGTCGGAATGTTGGCCGGTTACTACCGCGGCTGGATCGACTCGGTTCTATCCCGAATCCTCGACGTGGTCTGGGCATTCCCGGTGTTGCTGCTCGGTATCGCGCTGGGCACCACGCTCGCACTGGGCGGGCTCAAGATCGGCGGCCTGCAGATCGCCGGCGATTCACTGTGGATACCGATCCTCATCATCGGTTGTGTCTACGTGCCCTATATGGCCAGACCGATCCGCGGGGAGGTCCTGGCGCTGCGGGAAAAGGAGTTCGTGGAAGCCGCTGTGGCCCAAGGAAAAGGGCCGGTGCAGATCATGGTTTCCGAGCTGCTACCCAACGTGATCTCGACGATCATCGTGTTCTTCACCCTCAACATCGCCAACAACATGTTGCTGGAATCGGCCCTGTCGTTCCTGGGTGCCGGCGTGCGACCACCGAATGCCTCGTGGGGAACGATGATCGCCGACGGCTATCAGACCATCTACACCGCGCCGCACCTGACGATCGTGCCCGGCGTGATGATCGTGCTGACGGTGCTCTCGCTCAACGTGTTCGGGGACGGGCTGCGTGACGCCCTGGACCCCCGCGCCAAGATCCGGCTGGAGCACTGAGCCATGGTCCGCTTCATCGCGCGCCGCTTGATCGGCATGGTCGCTGTGTTGTTCGCCATCTCGGTAATCGTGTTCCTGATCTTCAACGTGATCCCCAACTCCGACCCGGCGGCGCGGATCGCGGGCAAGAACGCCAATCCGGCGCTGATCGCCCGGGTCAGCGCCGACCTCGGTCTCGACCGGGCGCTGCCCATCCAGTACCTGACGATGATGAAGCAGATCTTCACCGGCGAGCTCACCTCCTACGCCAGCGATCAGAATGTGGCACAGCAGATTTGGAATGGCCTGCCGGCGACATTGTCGCTCACCATCGGAGCGGCGGTGCTGTGGATGGCGCTGGCAGTGTGGTTCGGTTATCTGAGCGCGGTACGCGCGGGTGGGTTCACCGACCGTGCGCTGACGATCCTGTCGCTGGTCGGCATCTCCATGCCGGTCTTCTGGCTGGCGGCGATCCTGTTGTACTTCCTCAGTTTCAAGGTTCAAATGTTCCCCACCGGCAGCTACGTACCGCTGACCGAGGACCCCGTGGGCTGGCTCTATCACCTGATCCTGCCGTGGATCACGCTGGCCGTGCTCTACGTCGGCTTCTACAGTCGCGTGCTGCGCTCCAACATGCTCGACGCCATGAACGAGGATTACGTACGGACCGCGCGGGCCAAGGGAATATCCGAACGGCAGGTGCGGATCCGGCACGTGCTGCGCAACTCGATGATCCCGATCGTGACACTGTTCGGGCTGGATTTCGGCGCCGTGGTCGGCGGCGGGGCCATCCTCACCGAAACCGTGTTCAACCTCAACGGCGTCGGGCTCTACGCCGGTCAGGCCATCGGCAAGCTCGACCTGCCCCCGCTGATGGCGGTGACCATGTTCGGTGCGTTCTTCATCGTCTTCTTCAACACCGTCGTCGACGTCCTCTACGCCATCCTGGATCCCCGGATCCGCCTCGGAGAGGCCGCACCCGCATGAGCCCGATCCTGACCGTGTCCGACCTGCGGGTCAGCTTCGCCACCGACGACGGTGTGGTGAACGCCGTCGACGGGGTGTCCTTCGACGTCGCCCCCGGTGAGGTCGTGGCCATCGTCGGCGAGTCGGGCAGCGGCAAGAGCGTGACGGCGCAGACACTCATCGGGCTCACCAGAGCGTCCAACGCGCGGATCACCGGGTCGGTGTCCTTCGAGGGCCGCGAACTCACTGACCTCCCCGACGACGAACTGCGCCGGGTGCGAGGCGAACACATCGCGATGGTCTTCCAGGACCCGATGACATCGCTGAACCCGGTCTACCGGGTAGGCGACCAGATCGCCGAGATGATCCGCGCGCACCGCGAGGTCTCCAAGTCCGCGGCCCGGGCTCGCGCGGTGGAGTTGTTGCGGTCCGTCGGCATCCCCAACCCCGAGCGCAGAGTGCGTGACTACCCGCACGAGTTCTCCGGTGGGATGCGCCAGCGGGTGATGATCGCCATGGCGCTGGCGCTGGAGCCCGAGGTGTTGGTCGCCGACGAGCCGACCACCGCGCTGGACGTGACGATCCAGGCGCAGATTCTGCGGCTGATCGAGTCGCTGAACCACGAGCGCAACCTGTCGGTGGTGCTGATCACCCACGACCTGGGGGTCGTCGCTGAACTGGCCGACCGGGTGCTGGTCATGTACGCCGGGCAGATCGTGGAGGACGCCACGCTCGACGAGCTGTTCTACAACCCGCAGCATCCCTACACCTGGGGACTGCTCGGCTCGATCGCCCGTCTCGACGAGGCCCGCCCGGAACGGCTGACCCAGATTCCCGGGGCCCCACCGTCGCTGCTGAACCCGCCGACCGGCTGCCGGTTCGCGGCGCGCTGCAAGTACGCCTTCGACAAGTGCACGCAGCCACCGACTTTGGAGTCCCGCATCGACGTCACCGCTCACCTGGACCGCTGTTGGCTGGGCCCCGCCGAGAAGCTGGCCCAGCGATGAAGGGCGACCCGCTGCTGGAGGTCAGCGACCTCGTCGTGCACTTCCCGATCAAGTCCGGCATCGTGGTCGACCGCGAAGTGGCCCGGGTCCACGCAGTCGACGGCGTCAGCTTCACCTTGCACGAGGGCGAAACGCTGGGACTGGTCGGCGAATCCGGCTGCGGTAAGTCGACGTTGTGCCGGGCGATCCTGCAGCTGGTGAAACCCACGTCCGGCTCGGTCCGGTTCGAGGGACAGGAACTGGTGGGCCGGTCCCGCAGGGACTTGCGACCGCTGCGCCGCGAGATGCAGATGATCTTCCAGGACCCCTTCGCCTCGCTGAATCCCCGCAAGCGGGTGGGCCAGATCGTCGGCGATCCGCTCGAACTGCATGGGCTGGCCAGCGGAGCGGAACTCAAGCGACAGGTGCAGGATCTGCTCGACCGAGTCGGGCTGCAGGCCGAGCACTACAACCGCTATCCGCACGAGTTCTCCGGCGGCCAGCGCCAGCGCATCGGCATCGCCCGTGCGCTGGCGCTGCGGCCGAAGCTGATCATCGCCGACGAGCCCGTGTCGGCGCTCGACGTGTCGGTGCAGGCGCAGATCGTGAACCTGCTCGAGGAACTGCAGGACGAATTCGGCCTGTCCTACCTGTTCGTCGCCCACGACCTCGGCGTGGTGCGGCACGTATCAGACCGGGTCGCCGTGATGTACCTCGGCAAGATCGTGGAACATTCATACGCCGACGCGCTCTACGCGCGTCCGCTACACCCGTACACCCATGCGCTGTTGTCCGCGGTGCCGATCCCGGACCCTCGACGGAATCTGGCTCGCGAGCGCATCACGCTCGAAGGTGACGTGCCCAGCCCGATCGACCCGCCCTCGGCGTGCCGGTTCCATACACGCTGTGTCTTCGCCACCGATGTGTGCCGCACCGAGGAGCCTCAGTTGGCCGAGCTTGCGCCGGGACACTTCGCCGCTTGCCACCATCCCCGGCTGTAGGGGACGGTCAGTAGGCGCCGCCCGTGTCGGAACTGGACCCGTGCCCGAATGGCACCGGGGAGTTCCACATCCCTGGCCCGTACGGAACGGTGGGATCGGTGCCGTAGGGCACCAATGCGTCGGTGCCGGATTGCAGGCACTGATATGCCGTCGGACAGGACGTGGTTACCGCCAACGCCACCAGGTACATCCTCGGCTCAGGGCATACTGCCGGTATGGCATTCAAGGTCTGGCTCGCCGACCAGGACACACCGCAGGACTGCGGCGACGGCGACATCTATGACTTCCTGACCGGCGGTGTGCTGGCCGTACACTATTCGACACCGGGTCGCTGGTCGGACTACTACCAGCCGGGGCGCTGGGCGCGGGTCTCCGCCGAGCCCAATCACGTGCCCGGCGATCCCGCCAGCATGGAGACGGGGCCGGATTTCGACTGACGATCAGCCGCCGACGCCGTAGTAACCCAGCTTCAGCAGTTCGCTGATCTCGCTGACCAATGGCATCCGCGGATTCGTGCGATTCGACAGATCCTCGAACGCCGTCATCGCCAGCGCAGGCAGTGCGTCGGTGAAAGCCTCTTCGCTGACCCCGAATTCACGCAGCGACCGCGGCATGTCCAGCTTGTCCAGCAGTTCGTCGACTCCGGCGAAGAGTCGGTTGCGGCTGTCCTCGGCGTTGTGACCGCCGAAGATCAGTGCGCCGATCTGTGCGTATTTCTCCGGCGCGACGTAGGCGGAGTAGCCGGGGGCGGGCATGAACTTGCTGGGCAGGGATGCGTTGTAGCGCAGCACATGTGGCAGGAAGATACCGTTTGCCCGGCCGTGCGGGACGGCGAACGCCGCGCCAGTGGCGTGTGCGAGCGCGTGATTGGTTCCGACGAATGCGTTCGAGAAGGCCAGGCCAGCCAAGGTCGCCGCATTGGACATCGCGGTGCGGGCCGCCATGTCGTCGGGATCGCGGTAGGCCCGCGGCAGGGCCTCGAAGATCAGCCGTGCCGCCTGCGCGCAGAGTGCATCGGTGTAGGGCGAGGCGAAGATCGAAACCGCGGCTTCCAGAGCGTGGGTCAGCGCGTCGACACCGGTGTCGGCGGTCAGAGCGGCCGGCATGGAGGACGTCAGCAGCGGATCGACGATCGCCATCTCTGGCACCAGGCTGTAGTCGACCAGCGTCTGCTTCTTGCCACCGACCGTCAGCACCGCCGCCGGCGATACCTCCGATCCGGTGCCGGATGTGGTTGGTATGGCGATCAATTGGAGACGGTGTCGATCGGTGGGATAGTCCGCAACGCGCTTGCGTGGGTCCAGGAACGGCATCGTCAGCTCGTCGAGCGTCTTCTCGGGATGTTCGTAGAACAGCCGCATCGCCTTGCCTGCGTCGAGCACCGAGCCGCCGCCGACGGCGATCAGCACGTCGGGCTGGATCCGTTCCAGCAGCGCCACCCCGCGGCGGATCGTCGCTTCGTCGGGCTCCGGAGTGACCTCGGCGAACACCTGCACGTGTCGGGTGCGCAGCTTGCTGCGCAGCAGATCGACGACTCCCCGTTCTTCGGACAATGCATCGGTGACCACAACGACTGTCTCACAGTCGAGTTCACGCAGATTGTCCAAAGCTCCGGCGTTGAAGTAGGTGTTGGACGGCACCCGGAACCACTGCGGCGGGGTGCGCCGGTGTGCAACGGTCTTGATGTTGAGCAGCTGGCGGTAGTTGACGTTCTCGGTGGTGGACGAGCCGCCCCAGGTGCCGCAGCCCAGCGAGAACGTCGGCGTGAGGTTGTTGTACACCCCACCGAGCGCCCCCACCGCGGTCGGTGCATTGACCAGGATGCGGCCGGTGCGCACCGCCAAACTGTAGGCATCGATCACGTCCTGGTCATCGGCATAGATCGCTGACGTGTGGCCCAGCCCGCCATGTTCCGTGACCAGCACGGCGACGTCGATGGCGTGCTGGACGTCGCGGGCCCGGACTACGCCGAGCACCGGCATCAGTTTCTCGGCGATCAGCGGGTGGACTGCCAGTTCGCCGACGTCGGCTGGCAGTGGCGCCAGCAACACCTTGACTGTCGGGGGAACGCTGAATCCGGCTCGGGAGGCCAACTCAGGCGCCTTCTGCCCCACGGCGTCCATGGCGATCTTGTCCCCGCATCCGAATGCGAACTGTGCGATCTTGACCGCTTCGCCCTCGGTCAGCAGGTGCGCGCCCATCTTCTCGAACTCGGCGACCATCTCGTCGTAGATTTCGTCATCGATGATGCAGGTCTGCTCGGCGGGGCAAATAACCGACGAATCAAAGGTTTTCGAGATCAGGATGTCGACGACCGCGCCGCGCACGTCGGCGGTCTTGTGGATGTAGATCGGGGCGTTACCCGGTCCGACGCTCAACCCGGGCTTGCCGGCCTGATTGGCCAGGGCGACGATCTTCGGCCCGCCGGTCACCCAGATGAAGTCGACCTTCGGATGTTTGAACAGGTAGTGCGTCACGTCATGAGCGGCATCAGGAATCACCTGCAGCGCCCCCGGTGGCATACCTGCCGCCTCGGCGGCTTCCCGCAGGATCTCCACGCTGCGCTCGCAGCAGCGCACCGCGTAGGGCGAGGGCCGGAACAGCACAGCGTTACGGGTCTTGGCGGCAACGATGGCCTTGAATAGGACCGTCGAGGTGGGGTTGGTGACTGGCGTGACGGCCAGTACCACCCCGATCGGTTCGGCGACGTAGACGATGTTGTGCTCGACGTCTTCGTCGACCACACCGACCGACTTCTTGTCGCGGAGATAGTCATGCAGGAACTCCGTCGCGACGTAGTTCTTGACGACCTTGTCTTCGAAGACACCGAAACCGGTCTCCTCAAGTGCCAGTCCGGCGAGTTCGCCGGCCGCGCGCACTCCGGCGCGGACCATGGCCTCGACGATCCGGTCGACCTGTTCTTGGTCGAGCCGGCGGAATTCGCTGGCGGCCTCCGATGCGGCCTCGACGATCCCGTCGATCTCACCGCGGCGAGCGTCGTCAGTCTGAATTTGGGTGTGATCCAGTGTCCCGGTCATGACGGCGCCTCTCGGAGATTTCGGGATCGTAAGTCCGCGGTTGGCGGAAGATATAGGGATCAAAGACCCTTTATGCTGAGTTGAGCTGAGTGAACTCAGCATGGCGACGAACCTAGGGAGAACGATGGCCACGCACCGCGCCGTACACGTGCAATCAGCCGGGGAACCGCTGGAACTGGTGGAGGTGGTAACCGAATCGCCGCACGCCGGGCATGTGCGCATCGCCGTCAACGCGTGCGGGGTCTGCGGCACCGACCATGCCTTCATCGCCGGCGGATTCCCCAACCTGACCTGGCCGATCACCCCCGGTCACGAGATCGCCGGGACCGTCGCAGAGGTGGGCTCCGACGTCGACGGGTTCGCGGTCGGTGACCGGGTGGCGGTGGGCTGGTTCGGCGGCAACTGCACCCAGTGCCTGCCCTGCCGCAAGGGCCAGTTCATGCAGTGCGTCAACCTGCAGGTGCCCAGCTGGAACTATCCCGGCGGCTACGCCGAATCGGTGACCGTACCCAGTACCGCACTGGCCCGGATTCCCGACGAGCTGTCCATCGCCGAGGCCGCCCCGATGGGCTGTGCGGGGGTGACGACATACAACGCATTGCGGACCACCAAGGCCGTCGCCGGTGACCGAGTCGCCGTGCTCGGATTGGGCGGGCTGGGTCACCTGGGTGTCCAGTGGGCACGGGCCATGGGATTCGAGACGATCGCAATCGCACGTGGAGCCGGCAAGGCCGCCGACGCCAAGGAGCTGGGCGCCCATCACTACATCGACTCCACCGCCGGTGACGTCGCCGCGGCGCTGCAGGCGCTCGGTGGGGCTCAGGTGGTGCTGGCCACCGCGGCCAACTCGGCGGCCATGGCAGCCACCGTGGGCGGGCTGGCGCCGCAGGGCGAATTGGTGATCATCGGGGCCACGTTCGATCCGCTGCCGATCACCCCGGGCGATCTGCTCTTCGGCAACTTCAGTGTGATCGGGCATCCCTCGGGCACCGCGGCGGACATCGAGGACACCCTGCATTTCGCGGTGCTGTCCGGTGTGCGGGCCCGCATCGAGGAGCGTCCGCTGGCTCAGGCCGCCGAGGCCTACGCCGCGATGGACGAGGGCCGGGCGCGCTACCGCATGGTCCTGACGATGTAGTTACTCAGCTGTGTCGGACTGCTCGGCGATCTCGTGTGCGTCCAGGACGCTGACGTCGATGCCGTACGGCAGGAACCGCACGTTGCGGGTGGGGTCGGTGTTGTGTTTATTGGCGCGCAGGGCGTCGAGTTCGTTCTGGTAGACCTGCTCGACGTGCGCCTTACCATCGGCGTCGGTGATGAAGATGGCCCACACTCCGTCGCCGGCCTCACCGGCCGTCTCCGGCTGGGATCGGGGCTGCGAGCGGCGGGTGACCTCGTCGAACAGCGTGCCGAAACCAGTGCGGTCAGCCTGGCCGCCAGCCGTGTTCAGGAACCGCCCGAACGCGTCACGAAGGCCTTCGCCGGCCTCACGCACCACGCGATCGAAGTCGTCGGGGTCGAAGCCGAATGGTCGGTTGTTGTCCATAGTTGCCAGTGTGCGCGCAGTTCGCGGTCACGTCGACAACGTGATCCTCGCGGCCCGGCTGCACGCCCTCAGCGGGTCAGGCGCAAGGGCAGATCCGCCATCGTCACGAACCCCGCGGGCGCGGCGCACACCGACGGGATGGCGTTCACCGCCTGCATCGCGGTGGCCACACTCGCCGACCGCACGTGGTCAATCAGCGGCACATCGCGGCGAAAGCTGGCCAGGGTCATCAGGTGCGCCTGCATGCTCGGGGTGCCTTCGATGGTGACGGTCCAGCCATGCTGGGGAGTCGGCCAGTGCGCGGGTTGCGATTCGCCGACGGTCCAGAGGGTTTCGACTTCCACCACCGGCTCACCGTGCCGCAGGCCGCGCCACTGCCAATGCTGACCGGCCACCGTACCGGCACGCAGGGTGCGACCGCACACGTCGCGATCCTTGCTTGCCGTCAGGAGCTCGAGGTCGGTGGTGACGTCGTCGACCGAGGATGCCGCGAATTGCTTCGACACCCACCGCCCCGGTGCCCCACTGCACGACGCGGCAGGCCACCGACTACACCACCGTCAAGGGCAGGGAGCGGCGCTCCTCGAATTCGAAGGTGGCCCCGAGGCTGAACTTGGTGACCTCTACTTCGGGGGTGACCTTGGCTGCGGTGTCGGTCTTTTCGAACTCGGCGGTCCAGTCGTCGCCAGTGCCCGTGATCCGGACCGCGATGTGCGGGTCGATGGCGGTGGCGATGGCCTGCAACGGTGCCGGAGATCCCGGCGAGCACAGCGAGATCCACGATCCGTCTTGGTGGGCGGGTGAGGGGTGCACATGCAGCCGCCCACCCTCGATTTCAGCGACGACGTAGCCGGCGGGGTTGAACAGTGGGTGCAGCTCTAGAACCCTGGAAAGCCCGTCAAAGTCGTTGGACAATTTGAGGGCTCGTTGGACGCGCTCAGCGGCCACCCCGGCGATCCCGGTGAGCTGCTTGGTACAGATCTGGACGGCCAGGTCGGTGTTGTCCTTGGCGCGAGCCCGTACCGCGACCCCGAAAGACAGGTTGAGCAGGTGCATCTGCAGCACCACCTCGTCGGCGATGCGGACCAGTGCCGAGTGCGAGAATGCGCTGAAGTCGACGTCGGACAGCAGCGGGCCGGAGTAGTCGGACTGGCCTTCATCACTGAGGTCGATCGGGCCGAGTTCCCATGTGGCCGCTTTGGTTTGGGCGACGATATCCAACGCCGGGATGCTACTGACTTCGGGGTAGGACTCATCGATGATCACCGTCCACGCGCAGTGCGGATGACGGTCGGAGGGCACGCGTGGGGGGCGGTGGATCGGGCGGACCTGAGCCTTGGCATTGGTGGCGACGGCGGTGGCGTCGAAGGTGGGGTCTTCGATGTCGTGGCACATGCCTTTGACGTAGTCCGGGCCCATCGGCTCGACGTCGAGCAGGGCACCACAGTGGTCGAGGTGGAATTCGCCGTGCCAACGGTCGTGGACGGTGTAGCGAAAATCCATGAACTGCGGCGGCGCACCGATATCGAGCTGCAGGCCCTTGAAAATGGTGATGATGTCGACGCCCTCGTACTTCAGCGCCTTCTGCATACGTCGGGTGTAGAGCGGGCTGGAACCCGCCCACTCTTCGATGGCGATCTGCAACATCTCGTCACGGCCGAAAGACTGGATACACCAAGCCATTCCAGATCGATCGATCATCTGCCCGATCAGCAGGAGTTCCGGCACCAGGGTTGCCAGGTCGGCCCTGGACAATTGGGCGTAGCGGCTGCGCGGTTCGCTCACAGGGCGAAACATAGTCGGATCAATGTTATAAAGTCAACGATATGAAGGCGCTCGGAACTCCCCCCACGCGGCAGACACAGGCGCCGCGCAAACGAGGTGACGACACCCGCGCGATGATCATCGACGAGACGGTTCGCTGCGTGGTCGAGGAGGGCTTTCAGGCCGCCACCGCCAAGCACGTCGCCGAGCGGGCCGGCGTCACGTGGGGCGTGATCCAGTACCACTTCGGTGACCGCAACGGGCTGTTGATGGCCGTCGTCGACGAGGGCGTGGCGCGGCTGCTGGAGAGCCTGGGCGCCGCCGACGTCGGCGATCTTGCACTGCGCGAGCGGATCGAAGTTGTCGTCGACACGGCCTTCCGGTGCTACAGCAGCCCAACATCGTTGGCGGCGTTCGAGATTCTGCGCGCCACCAGAGGAACGCACGGCGAGAGCGCCCAGCGCCACCTACTGGAGATCAATGCCGCGGTCAACCAGCTGGGCGAGCTGATCTCCGACGATCCCGGGGTGGCCGAGGTGATCTGGTCGGCACTGCGGGGCATGGTGCTGGTCGAGATGATCGTCAACTCGCATCTGGAGTGGCAGCGGGAGCGTCAGCTGCTGGTCGATATGGTCACCCGCTACCTGCAGGGCTAACTCAGCGAACACCGCCACAATCCAGGGGGCGACGTGTCGGCCCTCACATGGCCCCCATCAAATGCCCTGCGACAGGGCGGCTCTGTCATCAAACTCACACGTCCAAAGTTGATTTACATGGAATTAACAAGGACGATCGAGGGGTTCCCCAAGCAGGCGATCCCTGAATGGTGAACGCCAACAGCAAACAATCCCCCGCTGACCCGGGGGTGAACAAGGAGTTGAGAAGACATGTCGCTCGCGCAGTTTCGCACCGATATGAAGCGAGCCATGAAGCGTCGCCGTCTGTACGCGCGGATCAATGCACTGCCGCCGTCAACCGTCCGCGAGGAGCTCGTGGCCATCGCTCAGCGGTATGAAGACGGCGGTCGCTGACCCTTCCCGTCACACCGCGGGCCCGCAAAGATCCGCGCCTCCACCCATCGGGACAACCACACCCGCCCATCGGTTGGGGTGTGCTGCAATGTCCGGCATGGCTGATGCGGATGCGATCGAGGCGATCAAGCAGGTTAAATACCGCTACCTGCGGGCCCTGGACACCAAGCACTGGGACGACTTCGCCGACACCCTGACCGAGGACATCGTCGGCGACTACGGGTCGTCGCTCGGCGAAGAACATCACTTCACCAACCGCAAGGATCTGGTGGAGTTCATGCGTAAGTCGATGCCGGCCGGAGTACTGACCGAGCATCGCGTCACCCATCCCGAGATCACCGTCGACGGCGACGAGGCCGACGCGACCTGGTACCTGCAGGATCGGGTCATCGTGCCCGAATTCAACTTCATGTTGATGGGGGCGGCGTTCTACCGCGACCGCTACCGCAAGACGGCCGACGGCTGGAAGATCGCCGTAACCGGCTACGACCGCACCTACGAGGTGACGATGTCTACGGAGGCGTTGAACTTCAACGCGACCGCGGGCGCGGCGATCGCCCCGCTTATTTAGCGACGGCGATCAGCGCGCCGGGCTGGAGCCAGCGCATGATCTTGACCAAGGTGTCGTCATCGAGAGACACACAGCCCGCGGTCGGTCCGCCGTCAGTGGTGTGGACGAAGAAGGCACCGCCGTTGCCTGGCACCCGCGCCTTGTTGACGCCCATCACGATGGCGTGCGCGTACTGCGGGATGTAGAGGTTCTCCGTGCCGCTGGCCGGGTTTGTGTCGAACGGGCAGTCGGCTTTCTTGCAGATCTGCATGGTGTTGTACGTCGGACTCTTCATGTCGCCGTCCCACCAATAGTCCGGCGTCACCTGGACGTACTGCAGACCGCCGCCTGGGTTGGGCTTGGTACCGAAGGCGAAGTCGAGGGTGAAGATGCCCATCGGCGTCTTCATCTCGCCGTCGTGGGATTGCGGCGTCATACCGCTGGCACCGATATGGGTCGGGATCGCGGTGGCGACGGGCTGCCAGCCATTGGCGCCGCGCTGCCAGACATCCATCTTGGCGGTGGCCCCACCGGTGCCAACGACCGAGAGAACCTGGGTGGCGGTGCCGATGTTGGCCAGGAACCACGGGGTTTCGGCATGGCTGGGCGGGGCTGAACTCAGCGCGAGCAGTGCTGCGCTGAAGGCGGCGCACATCGAAACGACGGCTCGGCGCATCGGTTCATGGTGGCCGTGAAGTTACTGGCAGGTCAAGTCAAGGTTGGGCCACAATTTGGTTTGGGCCAGCTAACGGCGTGGGGGTGGCTACGCGGGCTGGGGGCCAGCGTCGAACCACATCGTCCCGCACCGCCGAGCCTGAGATCGTGCTGATGATCTGCAACGACGCCACGTCGGACCCGACCGAATGGGCCAAAAGGTGAATAGCGCACCGGCAAACACAGCGGATACCATCGCTTCATGTCGCAAGCGCCGTACGGACCGGGGCCCGCAGGACCGACACCTTGGCCTCCGCAAGGGCCACCTCCTTCGCGCGGACCCTCACGGCTGCCGACGATCATCGCCATCGTCATCGCGTTGATCGCGATTGCGGTTGCCATTGGCGCCTGGTTCCGACCAGCGCCCAAGGCTGAGGCTCCTGCGGCTAAGACTTACAGCGAGCAAGAAGTGGCTGATGCGAAGAAGGCGGTTTGCGATGCGTATCAAAGGGTCGATCGCGCGCTGACTGCGACGACCAGTAAGGGCGGTGGCGGGCAAACAAACGACGACGTTCTGATAGGCATCAACGTCCGGCTTGCGTTGACTGAAAGCGCACAGTATCTCCGGACCCGCCTTGCGGAGCAACCAGCTACCCCACTGGATCTCGCCGAAATCGTCGCCAGAGCCTCAAACGCCTATCAAGACCTCGCGATTGCCCAACTTGGCGAGGCTCCGCAATCCGAGCTTGACGAGATCGTGCGCACCGGCGATCCCTCAACTTCAGAGCTTAAACAGGCGTGTCAATGAACGACCTTCCCCCCGGGCCATGGTCTTCCCTCCTGGTCGGCCATCAATGGCCAGGAGCTGAATCGCTCGCTCTACTTAGCCTCGCAGCCACCGCGCGCGACAACGCCCAGACAGGCTTCGAACAATATGCCTCAACCCTCCGATCGGCCCGTCTTGGCCCGTTAGCGATGCAGGAAGGGGTGACGGCTGACGACACACGCCACACCTTTAAAGCGGGCGAAGATCAATCTGTTGCATTGGCAGAAAAGAGCCGCACAAAGGCGAACTCATATAAATCGGCTCACGATTGGGTGTCGGATCTACGTTCCGACCTTGAGGAGATTGCCGCAAGTGGCAATGCTCGAATTAGAGAGATTCAAGCCTCCAAGGAACCGGTGCCGATTCAAATCAATGAGATTGTCGATGTTGTAATCGAAGCTCAGACCCAAGCCAACGCCAAAGCCGCGAATCACAGTGCCAATTTGTTTGAGGCAATCCAGAATGTTCTCGACGCTGATTCCGCCGGTCTGTCGGCTAGAGAATTTGCGAAATTACAAGGGGCGCAACTCGATCAGGCCTGGAGTTCCCCGGACAGAGATTCAGTTCGTGACCAAATCTCGTCGTTGATCCACCGTGAGTCTGCGTCGGCGTCTCGCGACAGTGCGCCCGCGGCTGGCCTAAGCGGAGGGGCAGAAGCGTCTGGCAGCGAGCCGTCAGATCTTTCTTCCGGCACAGATGTCTCAAATCAAGGGTCAATTGCACCCGCCGGTTCGATGCAGGCTCTGAAGCAGCAGGGTGAACTCGCCCCTAGGACATCAGCGGTCGCTCCAGAACAGGGGGTTCAGCCAACCCCGTTCCGATCTGCGGCGCAGGAGGGCGTAAAAGCTCCACCAACAGGTTCCATGCCGCCCAGTGCACCGGCGAACGCAGGCTCGCTGGCTCCGGCCGCGCAAAGCGGGTCACCGACGCCACCGGGCAACACAACCGGACCTAGTACCCACCTTCCGCTGTCAGAGGGCGTACCAACCAGCGCCGTGCCTGGTACTTCTGCAGGTGCCCTCGCTCCCACACTCGCGCCCAACGCCCAAGCAGGTGCACCTTCGCCCTCCCTCCCCTCCGTCCCCACGAACGCCCTCTCCCCCGAAGGCTTCGCACAGAACTTCAACGCAGGCAACCAAGCCGGGGCGCCGATGTCGGCCGGTACTGAAGCGCTCAGCAACACCGCGGCGCACGCCATGCAGCCGCAGGCCCCGATCCACCCGGAGGGCATGGCACCACCGCCGATGGCATCGACCACGCCCTCGGCCGCAGCGCCGCTATTCGAGACCGCCCACGCCGCAACCGCAGTCGACACCCCGCCCGTCGCTCCCCCGGCAGACGCCGCGCCGCAAGCCGTCGTCGCAGCACCGGCAGCACCGGCCGCGCCCATCATTCCCCCAACCGCTACACCGGCCGCCCCAGCCGGCCCCCTTCCCGCCTACGGCTCGGACCTCCGCCCACCCGCTGCCACCGCGCCGGCCAGCCCCGCCCCGATGCCCTCGGCCACCGCCCCCGGATCCGCTCCCGTCCACCCCTCCAACGCCAGCCCCCTGAGCCAGCCCGCCGTCGTTCGCCAGCAACCCGCGACCGCTGCCGCCGCTGCGACACCGACCGGCCTGACCGAAAACGCCGTCGCCGCAACGGCAACCGGCGCGATGACTGGCGCCAGCGCCGCCCAGACTCGAGCCCAGCAACGCCTGCAGCGCCTCCTCGACGCCGTCGCCCGCCAAGAGCCCAAATTGCGCTGGGCCATCGCCGACCGTGACGACTCCACCACCGTCCTGACGACCGACCTTGCCAGCGGATGGATCCCTCCGCACGTCGAAATCCCCACCGGCATAAAGCTGCTCACCCCCGGCCGGCGCAGCCGAACACTGGAAGCGCTACTCGGCGAAACTGCCCTGACCGCTTCCTATCACCCCGGTCAGTACATCCCACCCGTCGAGGACGCCGATCCGGTCTCGATGTCCATCCGCGCCCGTGACACCACCAACGTCGACGAATTGGGCTGGGAACTCTCACAGGCCACCAAGTGGCGCGACGGGCTGCCCCGCCTGGCGCACACCCTGGCCAAAGCCGCATCAACCGGCACGGGTTACCTGGACTCCGAAGTCGACCTGCTGCGTGACCATCTTGGCACCGTGGCCAGGCAGGTCATAGCCAGCTATCCCGACGTCGACGCCGCACAGGTGGGCAACTGGCAGCTGCTGGCGACCATCGACGCCCTCATCAAGAACGAAAAGACCGCTGCCAATTACCACTTCGCATGGTTCCAGGCCCTGAACCTGGCACTGAAGGGGGAGGAACGCCGATGACCGGTGGTCAGCTCAACGCAAGCCCGTCCGACTATCTGGCCGCAAACGGCATGAATGTGCCACCGCCGCCCATCACCTCGGATCCGCTGGTCGCCGGCGCGGTGCCCATCGAACAGCTGCTGCGAGTCCTCGGCCTGGCCGCCAACCTCGGCGACCCCAAGGACAACAGTGAGAGCATCGAGGAGCACGCCAAGCGTGATTCCAAGACCGCCGAGGCGGCGGCCAAGTTCCCAGCCCAGGACGAGCAGGCCACCGCCGAGATGAAGGGCGTCGCCGGCCAAGGTGACGCCTCTCAGATGGCACAACAGCTTCCGCAGATGATGTCCGGCATCGCCGGCGCGTTGTCCGGGGCGATGGGCGGCGCGCTACAACCGCTGGCCCAGATCCCCCAGCAAGTCGCTCAGGGTGCACAACAGGCCATGCAGACCGGAATGGGCATGATGCAACAAGCCGGCGGGGCGACGGCACAACTCGACAAAGCGAGCCTGTCCGACCCGCTCGGCGAATTCGGTGCAACTCCAGGCGAATTCGGTGCAGAGGGTGGCGGATCAGCCGGTGGGGGCGGCGGAATCGGCGGCACCACGCCGATGTCCATGCTGGGTCCCCCACCAGTTCCCTCCGCCGGCACCTCACCGTCTTCGGCACCGACGATGGCTACCCCGCCGGCGAAGATGGCCACACCTGGCGCCACTCCGACTGCGGGCATGGGTGGGATGCCGATGATTCCGCCGGGCGCTATGCACGGCGCAGGCGGGTCGGAGAAGGACGCCAAGGCCGATACCAAGCGGGTGTCTGTACCAACCGTGAAGAACGGGGCACCCGTTCAGGGACGGATCACCACGCCACCACCAGCACCGCAGGTCACCAAGAGAGTCGACGGCAAGCCGGTGGCTACCAAACGCATCATCGTGCCCAATAGCAAGCCAGTCGACGAGGACCCCGCCGACCCGAAATCCTGATCTACGTCCAGAATTCGTTCATCGGCTGGGCGTAGGCGTCGTTCTTGGTCAAGGACCCCACTCCCAGTGAATCCTCGATGGTGCGTTGCAAGCTGTAGTGGTTGTAGTAGTCAGTGGCGACGAACGCGCCACCGCGCATTCCAGCGTCGATGGCCGCCTGGTTGGGGATGACCACCATCACAATGTGGTTGCCCTCGTTGCCGATTCCCCACGAGATGTTGTTGTAGTCCTCGTCGAAGGTGAGGAACACCGCGGTCTTCTCATTCGACGTCCACAGCGCAGAATTGAAAATAGTCGACATCTGCTGCTGCATGAACTCGTCGCCCGCCTTCACGTTGTACTGGTGGGTCGTCAACTGACTGAGCGCGAAATGGGCAATGCCGCTGAGATTGCTGATCGGCCCCTCCATATTGGAAGACTCGTCGGCAGCCATCCACACGAAATTGGCTACGCTGGACGGGTTTTGGAAGTCGGTAGCCATCTGCGAGATGTCACGGATCTGCGAATTGACCAGTGCCTGGTTGTTGTAAATGTCTTGGAAAGCCAGGAATGGTGTGCGGTCGGTCGGCGAGCTGTAGCCGCCGCCTCCCTGCTGATAGGCCGCCCACGACTTACCGCTGTTGTCGAGTTCGGTAGCCAGGTTCGGTTCGTTGAAGCAATCCGCGGCGCAGTTGTAGTTCACCCCGAAATCCGACCCGCCGAGGATCGGATAGTAATTCGGGTCGCTGGGATGCGTTAGCGCGTAGTAGTTCTGCGCATAACCGTAGGCATTGATGAGTGAGTTGATATACGGAGCGTTGGGACTTCCGACGATGTCCCCCACCCCGTGGTTCTCCATGTAAACCATGATCACGTGGTCCAGCGAGCCGACGTCCGACACCGGCGGCGTCGGGGCGGGTGCGGCCGGCAACGGCTCGGCCACCGTGAATGAGACGTTATCGGCGTAGGCGTTGTTGTAGTTGCCCAGCAATGGGTTGCAGTCGTTGAAGGTCACGACCACCTGCGCGCTACGCGTTCCCACCGGGATCACCCCGGAGGTCTGCCGTTCCTGCAGCCCGGTCTGCAGCCAACGATCCAGCGCCGTGACGGCGCCAATCTGGGCGCTACCGAGATAGGCCTTGTTCGCGTCGAGGAAGTTCACCTTGACCGTGACGTTGGACGGATCCAGCAGGTAACCGCCCAAGTAGCCACTGAGGTCATAGGCGACACCGCCCGGCGTGGTGTCGATCTGACCACCGATGGTACTGAGGTCGACGACCTGGCTCAACGACGACGTCGCGACATTCCCACCGCCGAAGAACTGGTTACCGCCGCCGGGAACTGCCGTGCTCGGGAAGCTCAGGCACGACGGCAATGTGGGGCCCTCCGCACCGAACAACCCGGGCAGACGGCGCAAGGTGCCGTACTGGATCACCGTCGGCGTCCCCGTTACGGTCCAGCCGGGGATGGTCACCGAGCTGTAGCCCGACAACGACGGGTCACCGAACTCGGCGCCCGCGTTGACCAGCAGATTGCCGCTCATGACGACGCTGCTGTTCGTGGTAACGACGGCCGCCGTGCCCGGTTTCAAGGCGGCGCCGATTTCACGGCGCACCTCCTCGGCCAGCGCCGCGAACAACGCCGGAGACGGCGGCGGCAGCTGCGGACCATGCGATATCAGCTGCCGCAGCGCGTCGGCCAATCCCGCCGCCACCCGGGTCAAGGTTCCCGACACCTCGGCAGGGACGGCCACTCGGACGGCCGCGACCGCTGGCACACTCGTGTCAACCGACGTGCCAGCCGGTAGAGAGGCCACCGCCGGCGTCGTGGTGGTGGATCCGGAGTTCGTCGCCGCACTCACCGTTGAACTCGGCGCATTCACAGTCGCTTTGCTCTGTGCTGCGGCGCTGTGCACATTCGCGGGCTTGCGGGCGCCAGGCGAACCATGGTCACCGGAGGTCCGCGAATGCCCGGTCCCCGAGCTGGGCGTTGCATTCCCGATCGCCGGCGTTGCCGTCGCCACCGCCATTCCGACCCCGAGGGCCACGGCCAACCCTCCGACCCGACCCACATACCCGGCGCACCCCATGACAGCTCCCTTCACCCAAAAACATGCCAAAGCGATTCGACACCCGGAGAGCCAGGCGGGACAGCAAAATTGACAACCCCGTCGATGAGCGGCACCGCTACGTTGGATCGATGACACCGCGAAGCTTGTTCGAGGGCCGGGGCATCCGTGAGATCACAAGCGGGCTGGGCACGCTGGATCGCGAAGTGTTCGAGGCCGTCGCCGAGTCACCGAGCCTGCTGCTGGACAAGGCGATGCCCGTTTTGACCCACGCCGCCGACCACTCGAAGCTGTGGTTCGCGATCGCCGCCGCCCTCGCGGCGACGGGTTCGCCATCAGCGCGTCGCGGTGCCGGTCGCGGGGTGGTCACGCTTGCGGTAACCAGCCTGGTGACCAACCAGTTCGCCAAGCGGGTGTGGACACGACCGCGTCCCGACGGAATGCTAGTGCCGTTCGTGCGCCGAGCCCGCCGGCTGCCGACGTCGAACTCGCTGCCCTCCGGGCATTCGGCCAGCGCCGCCGCGTTCGCAATCGGGGTGGGCCTGGAAAGCCCGCCGCTCGGGCTGGGCCTGGCACTACTGGCCGGGCTGGTCGGTCTATCCCGGGTGGCCACCGGGGCGCACTACCCCGGCGACGTTATCGCCGGTTTCGGCATCGGGGCGGCCATCGCGGTGCTGGGCGGAAAGCTGGTGCCGCCGATCGTGCCGGCCAAACTCTCCTCGACCGAGCCGCTTCACCTCGACGCGCCCAAACGTCCCGACGGCGCCGGGGTCGTCTTGGTGGTGAACCCCGCCTCCGGCAGCGGCAACGGGGCACGGGTCGTCGACGAGGTCCGGCAGAAACTTCCCAAGACCGAGATCATCGAGCTCGGCCCCGACGACGATCCGGAGACCGTGCTGCGGGCCGCGGCCGAACGCGCCGAGGTACTTGGCGTGGGCGGCGGCGACGGGACGGTGTCGTGCGCGGCCGGTGTGGCCCTGTCCGCGGGCCTGCCGCTGGCGGTCTTCCCTGCCGGGACGTTCAACCACTTCGCCAAGGACATTGGTTGCGAAACCGTCGAGCGCACCGTCACGGCGATCCGGTCGGGCAGCGTCTCCTGCGTCGACCTGGTGTGCCTCAACGACGACCAGACGGTGATCAACACCGCCAGCATCGGCGCCTACCCGCAGTTCGTCCGAACCCGGGAACAGCTCGAGCACAGGATCGGCAAACCGTTGGCGGGGTTGTACGCAATGCTGCACACGCTGCGCAAAGAGCGGCCGGTGCGGATCCGTTACGACAACAAGACGCTGCAGACATCGCTGTTCTTCCTGGGTAACTCGGTGTACTTGCCGTCGGGCTTCGCCCCCGCGCGGCGTACCCGGATGGACGACGGGCTCATCGATGTCCGCATCCTGGAGACCGGCCGGCGCCTGAGCCGGTTACGCATCCTTACCGCGCTCGCGCTCGGACGGCTGGAACGCAGCCCGCTCTACCACGAGCTGCAGGTGCCCGAATTCTCCTTCGAGTCGGTCGACGGCCCGACCCCCCTTGCCCACGACGGCGAGGTGGGCAAGGCCTACCAGCGGGCCAGTTTCACCGCGCGGTATCGAGCTCTGCCGGTGTTTCGGCCGCTGAGGTGACCGGTCGCGGTGGCGCGAGCCGCACGCAAAACAGGTAGTAGAGAAACCCCAGAGCCCACCCGGCCAGAACATCGGACGGATGGTGGACGTTGAGCACGACCCTCGCCACTCCGACCAACACAATCAGCGCGATGCTGAGAACCGTCACCGGCAGCCGTAACCCTGCAGCGAGGTAAGGCCACAGCACCGTCAACAGGGCCAACACCCCGACCATCACGCCAAGGGCATGCCCAGACGGAAACGATGTCGAAGCTGCATGCGCCAGCGCCGTATCGGGGCGCGGCCGATCGGCGACCGCCTTGGCCGCCAGCGTGACCAGGCCGCTCAGTTCCACGCTGACGACCAGGAACAGCGCCGTCTGCAGATTGCGGCGCACCAGTGCCGCGATGATCAGTACCAAGGCGATGATGCGAAATGCACTCGGCCCGAACACGATGCTGAACGTCACCCAGAACGACACCCAACCGGGCCGCGTCGCGGCGACATCGTGAAATCGCTGTAGCAGGAGATTGTCGACGTCATCGAGCCAAGCCCAGTTTTCGGTGTATCCCAACCACATCGCCACGTACACCAGCGCGGCAGCCACAACCGCCGCGACCAGCCAGGATTTCCTCGATTCCATCCCTTCTTACCTACCACGACAATCTGGCACCATCGCCAGCGGCAGAACGATTTGGGATGTCGGCGTCGCGGTATTCCGACCATGGCTTGTGCCCGCCTCGCAGCGACAACCCCGTTGGGCGAACCGGCATTGTCGCGCAGAGGCGGGCAAAACGTCAGCCCCTTCCAAACCCATACGCATCGGGCAGATGTGACCCATAGTGCGCCGGAGACAAGAATCTCAGCCGTCGAGAACCCTTGCGCCGGGCGCCGAATGCGGGCACGGCCCTGGACACCCGAACCAGTCCTAGCGCGACAGGCCGACCGGCGCTCCGATGGGTGGATCGATCGCTATCGCGCCGACGCCGAAGGCGACGGACTGCCCACCTGAGCGACCACGAAGATGCGACGGAACGGGAAATAGGTGCGCCCGTCCGGCCGGGCCGGGTAGGCCGCGTCGAGCAGCGGAATCAGCTCGGCCCGGAACTGCTGCCACTGGTCGTCGGTCAACTGGTCGCGGACCGGAGTCAGCGCCGTTCCGGTGATCCAGTTCAGTACCGGTTGCGCTCCGGTGAGTTCATGGATGTAGGTGGTTTCCCAGGCATCAACGCGGCAGCCCGCGTCGGTCAGCAGCTCGGCGTATCGGGTCGGCGTCTCGACCACGTCGGCGGTACGGAAGGCGAAGTCGCCCAGAATGTTCGACCACGGCTGTTGATCGGCCAGCTGGCGCAGCGCGACGTGGGACGGAGCGTCGAAGTTGCCGGGGACCTGAACGGCGATCCACGCGCCCGGCTCCAGCAACTCCGCCCAGCGCACCATCAACTCGGGGTGACCGGGGATCCATTGCAGCGCCGCATTGCTGAGCACCACGTCGGTCCCGGGCCGGGGCGTCCAGGCGCCGATGTCGCCCAACCGAGCGTCGATACCGCGCTCACGTGCCGCGGCGACCATCTCCGGCGAGTTGTCCACAGCCTCCAGCGCCGCCTGCGGCCAGCGGCTGGCCAACTGTTCGGTGAGGTTGCCAGGGCCGCAGCCCAGATCGGCCACCCGTCGGGGTTCGTCGGCCCCGACCCGCGCCAGAAGGTCGAAAAACGGCCGACCACGTTGGTCGGCGAAGGCAAGATAGGTCTGCGGATTCCACATATCGCCACTTCACCACAGGCTCGCTGATCATGAAATGCACAGCTGTTTCCCAGCTCGGAGAACGCGCTCCCATCAGCACCTTCATGCACCGTTGTGCCTGTGACCTCAATCGTCGACCGGCCCGATGCTCTCAACGCGTCCGCGGTCGACGCTTCGTCTCGTTCTCACCCGCGCTGGCCGGCCGTTGCGTTGACCGCTCTGCTAGTCGCCACCGCCGCGCTCTACCTGTGGAATCTGCCGATCAATGACTACGGCAACGCGTTCTACGCCGCAGCCGTGCAGTCCGGCGCAAAGAACTGGGCGGCGTGGTTCTTCGGGTCGCTGGACCCCAACAACTTCATCACCGTCGACAAGCCGCCAGCCTCGCTATGGGTGACCGGTCTGTCGGTGCGGTGGTTCGGAATGAACAGTTGGGCCATCCTGGTACCTCAGGCCCTGATGGGTGTGGCGTCCGTCGCGGTGCTCTACGCCACGGTGCGCCGCAGCGTTCCCGATGCGCGCCGCGGCGCGATCGCCGGACTGATCGCGGCCGCCGTTCTGGCTCTCACCCCCGCGGCCACCCTGATGTTCCGGTACAACAATCCCGACGCGTTGCTGGTGCTGCTGCTCGTTGCCTCCGCCTACTTCCTGACCCGTGCGACGGCCACCGCGTCGGCGCGATGGCTCGCACTTGTCGGTGTCGCACTGGGGTTCGCGTTCCTCACCAAGATGCTGGCTGCCCTGTTGGTACTGCCCGCCTTCGCCCTGACGTATCTGCTGTTCGCACCCACGGATTGGCGCCGCCGACTGCTGCATCTTCTCGGAGCTGTTGCTGCGCTCGTGATCTCGGGCGGGTGGTGGGTTGCCGTCATCGAGCTCTGGCCGGCCGGCTCCCGTCCCTACATCGGAGGATCGACCGACAACAGCGTGCTGAATCTCGCACTGGGCTACAACGGTGTCGACCGCATCATCGGCGGGGGCAACGAGGCATCGCACGGGCATCGCGGCGGCTGGGGCACCCACGCCGGGGTGTGGCGAATGCTCTCCGGGGAGATGGGTTACGAGATCTCCTGGTTGCTTCCGGCCGTCGTGGTCTCGGGCGTGGCCGGCGCCTATCTGCTGGCCCGCGGTCGCCTCGCCCGTATCGAAGCGGCCGGTTTCACGATGTGGGTCGGCTGGTTCGTCGTCAGCGCTGGGGTATTCAGCTATATGACCGGCATGGTCCACCCCTACTACACGATCGCGCTGGCACCAGCCATGGGAGCCCTGATCGGCTTGGCCGCCGTGTGGAGCAGACCAGCCGCGGTGGCGATCGTTGTGGTGGCCGCCGTATGGGGCATCGCCTTGCTGCATCGCGCGCAGTTGGGGCCGGCCTGGACGCACTGGGCCATCGGGGCCGCAGCGGTAGCCGCGGTCGCCCTGCTGGTGGCGGCACGGCAGTGGCAGCAGCTGACGCCGGTCGCGCTGGTGGTCTCGCTGTGCGCCGGGCTCGGCGGGACCGCGATGTTCTCGGTCGCGACTGCGGCCACCCCACACAACGGGTCGATTCCCAACGCGGCGCACACCGCCGACGTGTGGCCGACCGTCGGGTCCCGCTTCGCGAAGACCATGATGATGGGAGTCGGCTCCGCCCATGTCGACCCACAGCTGGCCGAACTCCTAGGCGCCACCCGAACCACCTGGTCAGCGGCGACGCCAGGATCCCAGGCAGCGGCTTCGCTGGAGATCGCGTCCGGCACCGCTGTCATGGCGATCGGCGGATGGAGCCACGACCCGGTACCGACGCTTCAGCAATTCATCGACGCCGTCCATGCCGGAAAGATCGCCTACTACGTCGACAGCGGACGGATGCGCGCCCACGACCGCAACACCGGTCAGATCGCGGACTGGGTGCAGCACCACTACCCGCCGATGCGAGTGGGCGCGACGATCGTCTATCACCTGGTGTGAGCGATTACGGCTTCTTCGACTGATTGCGCCACACCGGCAGTCAGCCCTTGATCGCGCTCACCAAAGTGATGCTGGCCAACATGTTGGCCGCCTCGGCGTCCGCGGACTCGACGGACCGCCCGACGCTCGTCAGGTAGTCGAGCAGGGTGGTGGCTTCGGCGCTCCACCCGCGCTCGGAAAACCAGTCCGCGGCAGGCGCGTGCTGCTCGTTGTACACCAGCTGCCACCATTGGCCCCGCTCGTCGTCGACGGACTTGGCCTCCTCGACTTTGGCTTGGAACGCGTCCCGGTCCATCGGCCTGCCCTCTTCGACTGCGAGGTGGCTGCCGGACCCGGCCAGTGAGTCGATCCCGGTGAACAGCTGCTCCTGCGCGGCAGCCGGAAGATAGATCAGCAGCCCTTCGGCGATCCAAGCCGACGGCTGGTCGGTGCGGAATCCGCTGTCCCGCAACGCCTGCTGCCAGTCCTCACGCAGGTCGATCGCGACCTCCCGACGGTCGGCTTTCGGCACCGCGCCGTGGGCCGCCAGCGTGTCCCGCTTGAATTCGAGGACCTGTGGCTGGTCGAGTTCGAAAATGGTTGTGCCGGTGGGCCAGTCGAGCCGATACGCGCGGGAGTCCAGTCCCGCGGCGAGCAGTACGATCTGGCGCACCCCCGCCTGGGCGGCACGTCGGAAATAGGCGTCGAAGTAGCGAGTCCGGGCGGCCTGGAAAGTCACGAAGTGCTCCCCGAACTCCTTGGACTTCAGCGGGTGCCCAGGGACCTTGCCGTCGAGCAGGTCGGCCCACGTACCGCCCACCGCTCGGCAGAAGACCTCCGCATAGTCGTCGACCGCAAGCGGGTCGGATTTCTGCGCCTCCAGCGCCCGAGCGGCCGCAACGAATAGTGCCGTCGAGCCGACGCTGGTTGTGATGTCCCAGGAGTCGTTGTCAGTACGCACGACGGCGAGGGTACGCGCGGATACTGACACCGCTCACACCAACGGGCGTCCGGTTCGTATCCGCCAATCGAGCTCGTGGAGGAGCACATTGAATGGAAACATCCGGACGAATCGTGGCGCGAGATCGTTGGCGAACCGGATGGCTGTCATCAGCCGGTCGAACCCGCGCTGCCTGTCCGGGGTCCACTCCAGGCGCATCTCGTCGCGGAACCGTTGCGGGAGGAATCCCGTGGTGATCAGCAGCGCGAGCCGCTCGTTGGCTCGTTGCAGCGGGCCGGGCAGCCGCAGACCACGCAGTCGCGACACCGCAATCGGATACAGGTACTCCCGGACCGCGTCGTCGATGTGCACCTGGTCCAGTGATTCCTGCCAGTACCGGTCGAAGGCGGCCCGGTCGGCCGGCCACATGTCGGCCGGCACCTGCAGCGTGGTGCCCAGCGAGATCCCGTCGCGGTAGTGCCGGTCGGCGGTCTGTTCGTCCATTTCGCCGACGAAGGTTCGATAGATGTCGACCGCCCCCTTGTAGAGGCAGGCCGCCACCCACAGCTGGAGACTCTTGTCGAAGGCGTTGTACTCGACCGGGCTGTCGGCGGTCGAATGCACCTGGGCGTGCGATTTGTTCACCGCGCGGCGGTACGCCTTCTTCTGCTCATCGCTGCCGCGGGTGGCCACGGCCAGATAGGTGAGCGTCGTGCGCGCCCGTTTGATGGGGTGCCGGTCCACCCGTCCGCTCTCGACCCGGCTCTCCATGACGCCATAACCGACGCCCGGGCGCGCCAGCTGCATGATCACGTTCGCCGGGCCGGCCAGCAACGCGACACCCATCAGACCGTCGTCGATCCCGGCGCCGCGGAGGCGGCGCCTGGTGTGGGCCGGTACTGGGGGCGCGCTCACGGCACGTTCGACGTGGCTGATGGGTTCGGTGACCGTCACTGTGCTACCTGTCGGCGTCGCAATCTGGAAACGTGCGTTTCCTAATACTGTCGCCCGCGGCGCGGCGATGTCAAGATGGGCTGATGACGCAGGCGCGGTCGTATGGCGGCGTGGATGCCGCCGACCGGCTGGCCCGGCGTCGGGCTCGACTTCTGGAGGCTGGGCTGGAACTGCTCGGCCGCGATGTCGACCCAGCCGAATTGACCGTCCGCGGAATCTGCCACGAGGCCGGGGTGGCCACCCGCTATTTCTACGAAGGTTTCGCCGACAAAGACGAGTTGGTCGCGGCGGTGTTCGACTGGGTGGTCACCGGGCTGGCCACCACCACCCAGGCCGCCGTTGCCGCAGCCCGGCCGGAGGAGAAGATCCGAGCCGGCATGGCCAACATCGTGCGGACCATCGAACAGGATCCGCGGATCGGCCGGCTGATGTTCGGCTCGGGGCTGTCCAACACCACCGTCGTTCGCAAACGCAGGGAGTCCGGAGCGCTGTTCGCCATGCTGTCTGGCCAGCATGTCGAGACCACATTGCGCAGGCCGGCCAATGACCGGATCACCGCAGTCGCCCACTTCGTGGTCGGCGGGGTCGGCCAAACCATCAGCGCCTGGCTGACCGGCGAGATCCGGCTGACTCCCGACGAGCTCGTCGATCAGCTGACCGCGATCCTGGGCGACCTCGCCGAGCCGCGCCTATTCCAGGACTGACCGGCCACCGGGGGTCCCGGTCGCGGCGCTCAGCGAGCGACGACGATCCGCCGCGGTCCTCGGTTGCGTCACCGCATCACCGTCGGTGAATTCTTTTGTCCAGCAGGCAAACTCAAGGACAATCCCGTCGGGATCAGTGAAGTAGAAGGACCGTACGTAGACCCCGGCGTGGACTTCGACGGTGACCTGCGAGGGGCTTTGGTCATGATTGAGCACCGGCCCGATCCGCACTCCCTTGTCCTTAAGGCGGCGCCGGTACTCGTCGAACTTGTCGGCGGGCACATGGAAGGCCAAGTGGTTCATCGATCCCACCGCGCTGACAATCGAGCCCAAGCCGGGCAGGGCCGCGGGTTGGGTGTTGCCCGGCTGTCCGTCAGGGGCGTCGGCGAACCAGAAGAACGCCACGCAATCGCCGTTGCCGGCATCGAAGAAGAAGTGCTGCCCCATGCCATTGGGAAGGTCGAGGGACTTGATCAGCGGCATGCCCAGCACATTCGAGTAGAAGTCGACGGTGCGTTCCATGTCCGAGCACACCAACGCGACATGGTTGATGCCACCGAGTTCGAACTCGGCATTGGTGCCGTGCGGCTTGATCATGACGTGCCCCCGGGAGATGCTGGCCAACGCTCGTATCTGAACCTAACATCAGATTCAGTTTTGCAGAAGGGGTGAACGTGTCGACACTGTCCGAGCATCCGCGGCGCGAACGCCCGGTCCTGCCGACCGCCCGCGGGCGCAAGACCCAGGCGGCCATCGACGTCGCGGCGCGGGCCGTGGTCGCCCGCAAGGGCATCCTGGCCACTACCGTTGCCGACATCGCCGCCGAGGCCGGCCGGTCCACGGCATCGTTCTACAACTATTACGACTCCAAGGAGGCGATGGTCCGGGAGTGGGCCATGCGCTTCCAGGACGAAGCCACCGAGCGGGCCCGGAGCATCGCCCGGTCCGGGCTCACCGACCGGGAGCGGGTGCGCGAGGCCGCTGCCGCACACTGGAACACCTACCGCCACCGGCTGGCCGAGATGATCAGCGTCTCGCAACTGGCCATGGTCAACGAGGACTTCGCCCAGTACTGGGCGGAATTGTGCGCCGTACCCATCGCATTCCTGACCGACATGGTCAATCGAGCCCAACAGCAGGGCTATTGTCGCGGCGACGATCCGCACCTGCTCGCCGAGGCGATAGTTTCGATGTTCAACCAGTTCTGCTACGTCCAACTCAGCGGGGACAGAACAGATGTCGACGATCAGGCGTGCATATTGACGCTGACGAATATCGTCTACCGAGCGATCTACGGAAAGGAGGGTGACTGACCATGCCAACGCCCGGAGTCGTTCGTGAGTTCATCGGCGCGTCCTCCCCCACCGCCCGGCGCGCCGGCGCCGGCGGGCATCCCTGTCAGGGCCTCTACCACCGCGGAGTGGGCCGCAAGCCCAAGGTCGCCGTCATCGCCACCCACTATCAGATCGACTTCTCCGAGCACTACCTCGCCGACTACCTGGCCACCCGCGGCATCGGCTTCCTCGGCTGGAACACTCGATTCCGCGGCTTCGAGAGCAGCTTCCTGCTCGACCACGCGCTGGTCGACATCGGCGTCGGCGTGCGTTGGCTGCGGGATATCCAAGGGGTGGAAACCGTTGTCCTGCTCGGTAACTCAGGTGGCGGATCACTGATGGCGGCCTACCAGTCCCAGGCTGTCGACCCCAATGTCACGCCGCCGGAGGGAATGCGGCCCGCGGCCGGACTGACCGATCTGCCACCGGCCGACGGCTATATCGCCAGCGCCGCGCACCTGGGCCGCCCCGACGTACTGACCGCCTGGATGGACGGCGCCGTCGTCGACGAGAACGACCCCGTTGCCACCGACTCAGACCTCGACCTGTTCGACGAGAACAACGGTCCCCCGTTCACACCGGACTTCGTCGAGCGCTACCGGTCGGCTCAAGTCGCCCGCAACCACGCGATCACCGACTGGGTCGAGACCGAATTGAAACGGGTGCAGGCCGCGGGCTTCTCCGACCGTCCGTTCCATGTGATGCGAACCTGGGCCGACCCCCGGATGGTCGATCCCTCCATCGAACCCACCAAACGCCAACCCAACCTCTGTTATGCCGGAGTGCCGGTGAAAGCCAACCGCTCCCCACACGGCATCGCCGCTGCCTGCACCTTGCGCAACTGGCTGGGGATGTGGAGCCTCAAGACCGCCCAGACCCGCGCCGAACCACACCTGGCCCGGATTACCTGTCCCGCCTTGGTGATCAACGCCGAGCAGGACACCGGGGTGTTCCCCTCCGATGCCCAGCGCATCTTCGATGGGCTGAGCAGCGCCGACAAAGCCCTGCACTCGTTCGACACCGACCATTACTTCACCACGCCCGGCGCGCGCAGCGAGCAGGCCGACATCATCGCGAGGTGGGTCACCAAACGATGGCGATAAGAGTCCTCGCCCATTTCCTGCCCGGCGATAGCGTATTGGAAGTTGTTGAGCCGGAGTCTGATTGGCTCGACATCCGGTGGTGCCACGAAGACGACGACGAGACCCTGCACCGCGAGTTGGCCGATGCCGAAGTGATCTGGCACGTCCTGCGACCGCTGTCCGGAGACGACCTCCGGCGCGCCCCGCGGCTGCGCCTCGTACACAAACTGGGCGCCGGGGTGAACACCATCGACGTCGCCGCGGCCACCGAACTGGGCATCGCGGTGGCCAACATGCCCGGCGCCAACGCGCCATCGGTTGCCGAGGGCACAGTGCTGTTGACGCTGGCCGCGCTGCGCCGGTTGACTGTGTTGGACCAGGCCACCCGGGCCGGCCGCGGCTGGCCGACGGATCCGAGCCTGGGCGAGACCGTCCGCGACATCGGCAGCTGCACCGTCGGACTGGTGGGCTACGGCAACATCGCCAAGCGGGTCGAACAGATCGTGCACGCCATGGGCGCGGACGTGCTGCACACCAACACCAAGCCCGACGGCACCGACAGCTGGCGCACCCTGCCCGACCTGCTCGCCGCCAGCGACATCGTCAGCCTGCACCTACCGCTGACCGCCGACACCGACAAGCTCATCAACCGAGCCGCGCTGGACACCATGAAGGCACACGCCGTGCTGGTCAACACTTCCCGCGGCGGGGTCGTCGACGAGCCGGCCCTCGTCGACGCGCTGCGCGACGGCCGGCTGGCCGCCGCCGGACTCGACGTGTTCGCCACCGAACCCGTCGACCCGGACAACCCGCTGCTGCGCCTCGACAACATCGTCGTCACACCGCACGTCACCTGGTTCACCGTCGACACCATGCGCCGGTACCTCATCGAGGCGATCGACAACTGCCGCCATCTTCATGACGGGCGCGATCTCGTCAACGTCGTCAACGGGAGGTGAGGATGTCGATCGCATCCACCGGTGAGCAAGCGCTGGAGACACGCACCCTGCGCAAGGTCATCATCCGGGTCGTCCCGTTTCTCATGGCGCTGTACTTCGTCAACTACCTCGACCGCACCAACCTCGGCATCGCCAAGGCCGACATCAGCGAGCATCTGCAACTCACCGCGACCATGTTCGGGCTGACCTCGGGCATCTTCTTCATCGGCTACGTGCTGGTCGAGGTGCCCTCCAACCTCGCGCTCGAGCGTTTTGGCGCCCGGCGGTGGCTGGCCCGCATCGCGGTCTCGTGGGGAATCGTGGCGGTGGCAATCGGATTCGCCCCCAACGCCGCCACCCTGCTGGTGCTGCGGTTCCTGCTCGGCGTCGCCGAGGCCGGCCTGTTCCCCGGGGTGATCTTCTACCTGACCCGCTGGTTCCCCGGCGCCTACCGGGCACGGATCGTGGCGATGTTCATGATGGCCAGCCCGATCGCGGCTGCGGTCGGAACACCGGTGTCGGCCTGGCTGATTCAGGCCGGGGAGGGCACATTCGGGTTGGCGGGCTGGCAGTTCATGATGATCGGAGTGGGCCTGCCCGCCATCATCCTTGGCATCATCTGCTGGTTCTATCTGACCGACCATCCGGCCGACGCGCACTGGCTGCAACCCGACGAGCGGCAGTGGCTGATCGACGTGCTCGCCGAGGAGGAGCGCCACGTCAGCGGCAACTTCGACTTCCCGTTACGCCGCGCGTTGACCAGCCCGCGGATCTGGGCGCTGTCCCTGGTCTACTTCGGGATCGCCTACGGGCTCTATGCGCTGGCGTTCTTCCTACCGTCGATCATCTCCGGATTCAAGAAGACCTTCGGGGTGCACCTGTCCATCGTTCAGGTCGGCCTGATCACCGCCGTCCCCTACACCTGCGCCGCGGTCGCGATGTACCTGTGGTCGCGCCACGCCGACCGGAACCGCGAGCACGTTTGGCACGTCGCCATCCCAATGGGATTGGGCGGCTTGGCAATTCCGATCGCGCTGTACCTGGACAGCCCGCTGCTCGTGATGGTCCCGGTCAGCATCGCCGCGATGGGGGTGTTCAGCGCCATCCCCAGCTTCTGGGCTCTGCCCGCTCAATTCCTCACTGGCGCCGCGGCGGCCGGCGGAATCGGGTTGATCAATTCGGTCGGCAATCTCGGCGGTTTCGCCGCGCCGTACGCCACCGGAGCGCTGAACCAGTTCACCGGCAACGACAAGGCCGGCATGTGGGCAGTCGGGATCATGATGACGGTGTCGGCGGTCGTGGTGGTGGCCCTGCGCGCCACCCCCGATCCGGTACGCGGCAACGGCAACCAGTCGTGATTTCGGGCCGACCCGCGTTCCATAGGTCGTCTCGATCCGACCCGGAGGTCGGGTAACGTCGGCCCCAACCGACCGGTTAATTGGCGACCTTTGGTCCGTCGACTCCAGGGAAGGCATCCACCATGCCCATCGCGATCACGCCCGAGCACCACGACCTCGCGGAGTCGGTGAAATCCCTGGTAGCCCGGGTCGCGCCGGCTGAGGTTTTGCACGACGCACTGGAAAACCCCGTCCCCACTCCACCGCCGTACTGGAAGGCCGCCGCCGAGCAGGGATTGCACGGTGTCCACCTTGCCGAGTCGGTGGACGGTCAGGGCTTCGGGCTCCTGGAGCTGGCGATCGTCATCGCCGAGTTCGGCTACGGCGCGGTGCCGGGCCCGTTCGTCCCGTCGGCGATTGCCAGCGCGCTGATCGCCGCCCACGACCCCGATGCGAAGGTGCTGAGCCAGTTGGCCTCCGGCGCGCTCATCGCCACGTGCGCGTTGGAATCCGGTCTGACCGCCACCCGCCAGGACGACACGCTGGTGATCCGCGGCGAAGCCCGCTCGGTGCTCGCCGGCGCCCAAGCCTCGGTGCTGGTTCTACCGGTGGCCATCGAGAGCGGCGTCGAATGGGTGATCCTGGACGCCACCCAGCTCGAGATCGAGCCGGTGAAGTCGGTGGACCTGCTGCGCCCGATCGCCCATGTCCGGGCCAACGCCGTCGAGATCGGCGCCGACCGGCTGCTGTCCACCCTGTCCCAGCCCGCCGGCCGCGCGGTCGTCACGACGCTGCTGTCGGCCGAGGCCATCGGCGTCGCCCGCTGGGCCACCGACACCGCCGCCGCGTACGCGAAGATCCGTGAGCAGTTCGGCCGCCCCATCGGCCAGTTCCAGGCCATCAAGCACAAGTGCGCCGAGATGATCGCCACCACCGAGCGGGCAACGGCAGCGGTCTGGGACGCGGCACGAGCGTTGGACGAAGCCGCCGGAAATGCGTGGGACGGAGGCGAAACCGCCTACGAATTCGCCGCCGCGGTCGCCGCCAGTCTGGCGCCGGCCGCCGCCCAGCACTGCGCCCAGGATTGTATCCAGGTACACGGTGGCATCGGCTTCACCTGGGAGCACGACACCAACATCTACTATCGCCGGACGCTGGGCCTGGTCGCCGCGTTCGGCCGGTCCTCGGAGTACCCGCAGCGGGTGTTCGACACTGCGACGAGCACCGGTATGAGGGCGGTGAACATCGACCTGGATCCCGAGACCGAAAAGCTGCGCGCGGAGATCCGTGCCGAAGTCGAAGCGCTGAAGGCAATTCCGCGCGAACAGCGGACGGTGGCGATCGCCGAGGGCGGCTGGGTGCAGCCGCACCTACCCAAGCCGTGGGGCCGGTCGGCCGCCCCGGTGGAGCAGATCCTGATCGCCCAGGAGTTTGCCGCCGGGCGGGTCAGGCGTCCCCAGATGGGCATCGCCGCCTGGCTGATCCCGTCGATCGTCGCGTTCGGCTCCGAGACACAGAAGCAGCGTTTCCTGCCGCCGACATTCCGCGGCGAAATGATCTGGTGCCAGTTGTTCTCCGAACCGGGCGCCGGATCCGACCTGGCGAGCCTGACGACCAAGGCCACCAAGGTCGAGGGCGGCTGGCGGATCACCGGCCAGAAGATCTGGACCACCGCCGCGCAGTTCTCCCAGTGGGGCGCACTGCTGGCCAGAACGGATGCCTCCGCACCCAAACATGGCGGCATCACCTACTTCCTGCTGGACATGAACAGTGCGGGCGTCGAGGTCAAGCCACTGCGGGAGCTCACCGGCAACGCGATGTTCAACACCGTGTTCATCGACGACGTGTTCGTCCCCGACGACCTGGTCCTGGGCGAGGTGAATCGCGGCTGGGAGGTGAGCCGCAACACCCTTACCGCAGAACGGGTTTCGATCGGCAGCAGCGAGCCGGGATTCCTGCCCAATCTCGACATCTTCGTCGAGTTCGCCGGCGGCGGCCACTTCGACCAGACCGGGCACCACCGCGCCGGTGAGCTGATCGCCGAGGGACATGCGGCCAAACTGCTGAACCTGCGCTCGACACTGCTGACGCTGGCCGGCGGTGATGCGATGCCGTCGGCGGCGATCTCCAAGCTGTTGTCGATGCGCACCGGGCAGGGGTATGCCGAGTTCGCGGTGTCCTCGTTCGGGATCGACGGCGCGATCGGCGATCAGGGCTCACCACAGGGCAAATGGGCCGAGTACCTGCTGGCCAGCCGGTCGACGACAATCTACGGCGGCACCTCCGAGGTGCAGCTGAACATCATTGCCGAGCGGCTGCTCGGCCTGCCCCGCGACCCGTAACCGAGTCGGCGGGCCGTTACTGGATCTCGATCTGGCGCAGCTCCCGCTTGAGAACCTTGCCGGTGGGGTTGCGCGGCAGCTCGGAGAGGAAAACCACCTCGCGCGGAACCTTGTAGCGCGCAAGGTGTTCGCGCACATAGTTCTTGATCGCTTCCTCGGTGACCTCGGCCTCCTCCTTGAGGACGACGAATGCCCGCAACCGCGCCCCCCACTCGGGGTCATCGACTCCGAGCGCGGTCGCCTCAACGACGCCAGGGTGCCCACTGATGAGGTCCTCGACCTCGGCGGGAAAGACGTTCTCGCCGCCGGACACGATCATCTCGTCGTCGCGACCGCTGACGAACAGCAGCCCGTTATGGTCGAAATAACCAACGTCACCGGACGACAGCAGGCCGTCGATGATCTGCTTGTTCCCGCCGCCGGTGTACCCCTCGAACGGAAAGGTGTTGCCGACGAAGATCCGGCCGACGTCGCCCTGCGGGACTTCGTTGCCGTTGTCGTCGAGGATCTTGATCTTGGTGCCCCGCACGACCGACCCCACGGTGGCGGGATTCTTCAGCAGGTCCTCGGGCTTGGCGATGGTGGCGAGCGCGACTTCAGTCGAGCCGTAGAGGTTGTAGATCACCGGGCCGAGGTCCTTCAGCGCCCGGGTCGCCAGTTCCGCACCAAGCTGCGAACCCGACACGAAGACGATCCGCAGCGACGACAGGTCGGGCTTGGGGTCCATCTTCTCCAGCGCGTCGAGCATCCGGGACAGCATCACCGGCACGACGACGATCGCAGTGACGCGGTGCTTGGCGATGTCCTCGAGCACGGTCACCGGCTTGAACTTGCGGCGCAGTACCAATGTGCTGCCCAGCGTCAGCGCGATGGTGGCATGCAGATAGCCCAGGGCATGGAACATGGGCGACGGCAGCGAGGTCACTTCGCCGGCGCGGAACGGAACGCTGGAGAGCACACCGCCGATCGGGGCCAAGCTCGGCGGCGCATTTCGCGTCGCACCCTTCGGGGTCCCGGTGGTGCCGCTGGTGAGGATGATGACCGACGACCGCCTGGTGACCTTCGGCGGCGGCGCGGTGCTGCTGCGAGCGATCAACTCGGCGAGCGTCTCGTCCGTGCTGCCCGACGGATCGGCAGCGTCCGGGTTGGTCCCCAACGCCCGCAGCTTGCCCAGCGGCGGGTCGGACAACTTCACCGCCTCGGCATACTCGTCGTCGTAGATGATCAGTTTGGCGCCTTCACGTTCGGAGACGTCCCTGATCTGCGGGCCCGAGAATTCGGTGTTGAGCATGATCGTGCGGGCGCCGACCCGGGCACACCCGTAGTTCGCAATCACGAACCAGCGGTGGTTGCGGGCCAGGATGGCCACCCCGTCACCGCCCTTGACGCCCATGGCCAGCAGTCCATTGGCCACCGCGCTGGCGGCCTCATCGAGCTCTTTGAACGTCATCGAGCCGTCGTCGTCGATGATCGCCGCCTTGGTGGGCGTGCGGCGGGCGTTGAGGGCCGGAACCATACCGATCTCGCCCCAGCGGCGGATGTCGGCGACCAATCCGACCAGATTCTGGGGCGGCTCGAGTCCAAACGCACCGGACTCGATCATCTTGTACAGGTAGTGCAGCTCCGACGAACCGCGTTCGGCCAACTGTTGGACCTTGGCCAAGGCCTGCGCGGGCAGATCCATAAGACTGGGCATGGCGCCCACCCTATGTGACACGGGTCGCACCGAGGAGAGAAAGAGCCGCGGTAATTACCATGGCTTCATGGCGGGCTTGGTCGACGGAATCGTGGATGTGGAAGGCCGCCACGTCGCCATCAGCCACCCCGACAAGGTGGTTTTCCCCGCGATCGGCACGCGCGGCCCGGTGACCAAGATGGATCTTGTCGGCTACTACCTCGCGGTGGCGGATGGGGCGCTGCGCGCTGTCGCCGACCGGCCGATGATCCTCAAGCGGTTCGTCAAGGGGATCACCGAAGAGGCGATCTTCCAGAAGCGGGCACCGGAGAAGCGGCCGGATTGGGTCGACGTCGCCGAATTGCGCTATGCCCGGGGTACCTCGGCCAAGGAGGCGGTGATCCACGAGGCGGCAGGCCTGGCGTGGGCGGTGAACTTGGGCTGTGTGGATCTCAATCCGCATCCGGTGCGCACCGGCGACCTAGAACACCCCGACGAGCTGCGCGTCGATCTCGATCCGATGCCCGGCGTCGGGTGGCCTCAGATCCTCGACGTGGCGCAGGTCGCCCGCGAGGTACTCGAGGACCACGGCCTCACCGCCTGGCCCAAGACGTCGGGGTCGCGGGGCTTCCACATCTACGCCCGTATCGAGCCGCGCTGGCCGTTCAAACAGGTCCGGCTGGCGGCTGAGACCGTGGCCCGCGAGGTGCAGCGCCGTGCCCCCGACCTGGCCACCAGCCAATGGTGGAAAGAGGAACGCCAGGGCGTATTCGTCGATTTCAACCAGAACGCCAAGGACCGCACGGTGGCATCGGCGTACTCGGTGCGCGCCACCCCCGACGCGCGGGTGTCCACGCCACTGACTTGGGACGAGGTGCCCGGTTGTCGGGCCGAGGAGTTCACCATCGCGACCGTGCCGGCCCGGTTCGCCGAACGCGGCGACCCGTGGGCGGCGATGGACGACGCGGTCGGCTCACTGGAGGCGCTACTGCGACTGGCAGACGAACTCGGCCCGGCGGAGAAACCCCCGAAGGGCAACAAGCCACTGATCGAGATCGCCCGGACCAAGACCCGCGACGAGGCACTAGCCGCCCTGGACATCTGGCGCTCACGGCACCCCGACGCCGCGCGGGCACTGCACCCCACCGACATCCTCGTCGACGGTATGCGCGGGCCGAGCTCGATCTGGTATCGCATCCGGATCAACCTCGAACACATCCCCTCCGACCAGCGACCACCGCAGGAGGAGCTGCTCGCGGATTACAGTCCGTGGGAAGGCTATTCGGGCCATCAAATGCGGCCGTGACCGTCAAATGAGATGCCCAGCCTGATCA
Organism: Mycolicibacterium sp. CH28; assembly: GCF_004745805.1. GTDB lineage: Bacteria > Actinomycetota > Actinomycetes > Mycobacteriales > Mycobacteriaceae > Mycobacterium. The sequence goes on from NZ_SRLQ01000003.1 coordinate 464,814, forward strand.
CAGGCTGAACAAAACCTGCGACGTTAACGTGCAAGAGACCAAGACCTTGCCGATCGGAGGAATTCACCGTGCCCGGAGCCGCACCACCAGCACCGGCCTTCGTCGCAGTTGTGAGCGAGGTGGCCTACTACCTGAGCCTGGCGTTACCGCTGGGGATGGCTTTGACCGTCGGATACCTCGCGATTCCGGAGGACCGCGGGGGAATCGTGTCGCGACAGGCCCGCCGCCTTGCGTTGCCCGTCGCGGTCTGTGTCGCCGCTGCCGTAGCCCTGCGATGGACAACGTCGGCTGCGAGTGGAATCGGGCTCGTCCAACTCGCCGGGTTGATGCTGGCGGCGATCGGTCTTGTGATGATGGGGAGATCGGCGTCGCGCTGGTTGGCCGTGGGTGTCGCGGCGGTGACGGTCGTCGTCGCGGTGCTCCCCGAGATCCCGCTGCGGTCGCCGACGCCGGACAGTCTGGCGCGAAACGCCCTCACCACCGTCCATCTGCTGGGTGCGTTGTCCTGGGTCGGCGGGTTGGTGGTCCTGGCCGCCGTGGGGTTGAGCCGGCGGCGCAGCCACGCCGACGACCGAACGAATGACGCCGCAGAGGCTCGGGCAACGGAGTGGGCACAGATCTGGGAACGGTTCAGCATGGCCGCCCTGATCGCGGTGGCTGCAGTGATCGTCACCGGAGTGTGGCTGGCCTGGGTTCACGTCGGGACCCCCAGTCAACTGTTCACCACACCCTATGGGCGATATCTGGCCATCAAACTGGTTCTGGTCGTGGCGTTGCTGGCAGCGGGCGGGTACAACACCCGGGTTGTGTTGCCGAAGATCCGCGCGCTGCAGCAGGACGGTGACACACACGGAGTACTGCACCTGGCGGCACGGCATTTTCCGGCGGTGGTGTGCGGCGAGGCCGTAATCGCCATCGGAGTGCTTGCCGTGGTCCCGTTCCTGCGCGGGTCGGCCCGCAGTCAGGCCGGGTGGCCAAGCGCCGGGCCCTTCGATCTGAGCGTCTTCGGTACCGGTGTGCTGTTGCTCGCACTCGTCGCCGCGGCGATGTGGGCCGGTACCCGTCGGCCGGTCGGGTCCCCCCAGCCCAGTACACCTGTGCCTTGATCGCGCCACACCCTCCCATGCCACCGGTTTGCCCGCTGTCCTGACACCACAGTGGCCATGGGGTTCAATGGTCCGGTGGTCGACCTTCGCCGCGCGCGCACGATAGCGGCCGAGCCGCAGGCAATTTGGGACGTCCTTTCCGACTTCGGCGCCATCAGCTCCTGGGCCGACAACCTCGACCACTCCTGCCTGCTGGAGCATGGCACCGACGGCGTGGCGATCGGGACCAGCCGGCGCGTCCAGGTCGGCCGCAACACGCTCGTCGAGCGCATCATCGACATCGATCCACCGGCCCGCCTCGGCTACGCCATCGAGGGGCTGCCGCGCCGGCTGAAGCTGAGCAACCGCTGGGCGCTGTCACCGGTCGCGGGCGACCACACCGAGGTAAGCCTGACCAGCACCGTGAACATCGGCGCCAATCCGGTTGCGGCACTTGCCGAACGCCTGGTTTGCCGGCACCTGGCCAAGCAGTCCGACGCGCTGCTCGCCGGACTCGCCCGACGAGTGGAGGGTCCCCGTGGCTGACCGCCCCGACATCGTGATCGTGATGACCGACGAGGAACGAGCAATCCCGCCGTACGAATCCGACGACGTCCGTGCCTGGCGCCGGCGGGCGCTGTCCGGACGCCGGTGGTTCGACGAGCACGGCGTGAATTTCGGCCATCACTACACCGGTTCGCTGGCCTGCGTGCCGAGCCGGCCCACCATCTTCACCGGGCAGTATCCGGATCTACACGGTGTCACCCAGACCGACGGCATCGGGAAGGTGTTCGACGATTCCCGAATGCGCTGGCTGCGCCGGGGCGAAGTGCCAACCCTGGGCAATTGGTTCCGCGCGGCGGGTTACGACACCCACTACGACGGCAAGTGGCACATCTCGCATGCCGACCTGGCCGACCCCGAGACCGGCGGCCCGCTGGCGACCAATGACGACGAGGGGATCGTCGACCCGGTTGCGGTGCAGCGCTACCTGGAGGCCGATCCGCTCGACGCATACGGATTCTCCGGTTGGGTCGGTCCCGAGCCACACGGGTCGGGCCTGGCCGACAGCGGATTCCGCCGCGACCCGTTGATCGCCGACCGGGTGGTGGCCTGGCTGCAGGACCGCTACGCACGGCGCCGCGCCGGTGACGCCGCCGCCCTCCGCCCGTTCCTGCTCGTCGCCAGTTTCGTCAACCCCCACGACATCGTGCTGTTCCCGACGTGGGCCATGCGCAGCCCGCTCGAAGCGTCGCCGCTGGATCCACCGCCGGTGCCGGCCGCGCCGACGGCCGAGGAGGACCTGCGGACCAAGCCGGCCGCGCAGATCGCCTTCCGGGAGGCCTACTACTCCGGCTACGGTCCGGCGGCCGTCATCCAGCGCACCTACGAGCGCAACGCGCAGCGCTACCGCGACCTCTACTACCGGCTGCACGCCGAGGTTGACGGGCCGATCGATCGGGTGCGACGCGCGGTCACCGAGGGCGGTTCGGACAACGCCGTGCTGGTGCGCACCGCCGATCACGGCGACCTGCTTGGCGCGCACGGCGGGCTGCACCAGAAGTGGTTCAACCTGTACGACGAAGCGACGCGGGTGCCGTTCGTGATCGCCCGGGTCGGCGACCGGGAAACTGCGGCCAGGCTGGTCGAATCACCGACCTCCCATGTCGATCTGGTGCCCACGCTGCTTGGCGCGGCCGGCATCGACGTGGCGTCGGTCGCCGCGACACTGGCAGAGTCGTTCTCGGAGGTGCACCCGCTACCCGGGCGCGACCTCATGCCGGTTGTCGACGGGGCTGGTGAGGACGAGAACCGTGCGGTCTACATCATGACCCGCGACAACATGCTCGAAGGCGATACCGGCGCGTCGGGGCTGGGGCGCCGTTTGAAGCAGACCGTGAATCCTCCTGCACCGCTTCGCATCCGGCTACCGGCCCATACTGCGGCGAACTTCGAGGGGCTTGTCGTCCGGGTGGATGGACACCTGTGGAAACTCGTGCGCACCTTCGACGATCCGGCCACCTGGACCGAGCCCGGCGTGCGCCATCTTGCCGCCAACGGGCTCGGCGGCGAGGCGTACCGCACCAGCCCGCTCGAAGACCAGTGGGAGCTCTACGACCTGACCGACGATCCGGTCGAGGCGGTCAACCGCTGGGCCGACCCCGGACTGCACGGCGTGCGTGAACTGCTGCGCATGCAGCTCAAGCAGGTACGCGCGGAGGCCGTTCCGGAACGGAACGCTCCGTGGCCATACGCTTCGCGGCGTCCCCCCAGACGCAAGCGGTTCTTCGGCTAGGTCGCCACGAGCCGCAGCGGCAGCCGCCGATGGCGCCGAATGATGTTGTTGACAGCCCATTCCGGCGGGGCGGTCTGCTCGATGCGGGACACCCGCTCTACCAGAGCGCGGAGCATCGCCGCGGTCTCCAGCCGGGCCAACCCCTGTCCGGCGCAGGCGTGGGCGCCCTGACCGAAGCCGAGCTGACGGCCGGCGTCGCGGGTGATGTCGAACATCTCGGACCGGTCCCATTCCCGTTCGTCGCGGTTGGCCGACGAGTAGATGACCAGCACCCGGGAGCCGGCCGGAAGCGCGGTGCCGGCGACGGCGGTGTCCTGACCGGTTTGCCTGGCGAAGGCCCGCAGCGGAGATTCGTAACGGACGATCTCGTTGACCGCGTTCGGAATCCGCTGCGGCTCGTCGCGCAGGAGCTGCCACTGTTCGGGATGGCAGGCGAATAGATGCAGCGCACTGGATATCGCGCTGATGGTGGTGTCCAGCGATGGCGCGATGTAGTCGACCAGCAACGGGGGGCATTCCGCCAGGGTCAGGGCGCCAGCGTCGGCCGCGCTCAGAAGTTCGTCGGCCATGCTGCCGTCGAGGACTGCGCGCCGCCGGACGACCCGACGGGCGAACCGCATCATGTGGGCGGTACCGGGGACAGACCGCAACGCCTGCCGGTTGAGCGGGCCGAGGGCATCGAATGTTGCTCCGCCCCAGTCGATCAGGTGCTTTCGATCCTCGCGGGGCCACCCCACCAGATCTGGCACGATGGCCAGGGGCAGTGCGGAAGCCAGTTCGACACCGTCGATCTTGCCCTGAGCCAGCGCCGCCTCGACGACGTCGGCGGCGAGCTGGTCGACGGTGCCGGCGATGGATTGCAGCGCCCGCGGCAACAGTCGGTGCGCGACGAGTTTGCGCCGCCGCTGATGCTCGGCGCCGTCACTGTTGAGGGTGGTGCCGCGCGACAGCCGATTGCTGACCGGGTTGAGCGCGACGCCGTGCCCGGAGATGAAGACACCGTCGTCGCGGAGTACGGACTTGCATTCCGCGTAGCGGGGCAGGGCGTGGACCCGCTGCCTGGGCAGCCACACGACGGCTCCGAGTTCGCGCAGCCGCCGATAGTGCGGGTGGGGATTCACGATCGCATCACGCGCGTAGATGTCCGGCCGGTATTCCGCGGCGTTGCGGACCTGTCCCATCGGCGACCCCATCTTGACTGAGCATTCCGTCGTATGTGACGATTTCGTCAAACGTTACGGCGGGAGGTGGCGATGAGCAAGGTCATAGGCGCCCACAGCGACTTGCACAGCCAGCAGGGACCGCTGCGCGGCGAGCACGCGGGCCGATCCACAAACCCGGTGATCAAGGTGCACGACCTGGCCTGGCTGGAGTTCGAGAAGCCCGACCTGTCGGCCGCCGAAGCCTTTGCGCAGGCCTTCGGCTTCCACACCGCCGCGCGGACGACAGACGAACTGCACCTGCGCGGCACCGACGCCGGCGCACCCTGCGTGCTGATCCGGCGCGGCCCGAGCACCCGCTTCCGTGGGCTGGCCTTCCAGGCCCACGATGCCATCGACGTGCAGACGCTGGCCAACGCCAACGGTGCGCCCACCCGCGCACTGCCGGAATCAATCGGCGGTGTGTCGGTCGAGTTGACCGACCCTAGTGGGTTCGGGGTGAAGGTCGTCGCCGACCTCGACGAACTGCCCGAACTGCCCGCTCAACCGGCGCACACCTTCAACTTCGGCCGCCAGACCGTTCGTGCCAACGCCATGCAGCGCCCACCGCGAGAACCCGCCGCGGTCCAGCGCCTCGGCCATGTCGTCCTGCAGTCCACGCGATACCTGCAGGGGCTGAACTGGTACCTCGACAACCTGGGCCTGATCGTCAGCGATTTCCTCTACTTCGGCGGCCAGCGCGACCGCGGTCCCACCATGAGCTTCATCCGCTGCGACCGCGGCTCCACGCCGGCCGACCACCACACCCTGGCCATGGCCCTGGGACCGGCCAACCGCTATGTGCACTCGGCCTACCAGGTCAGCGATCTCGACGCGCTGGCCGCCGGCGGCGAATACCTGCGCGAGCGCGGCTATTTCCGGTCGTGGGGTATCGGCAGGCACATCCAGGGCAGCCAGCTGTTCGATTACTGGCGCGATCCGGACGGCTTCCTGGTGGAGCACTATGCAGACGGCGACATGTTCGACAACACCCTCGAACCGGGCTGGGCGCCGTTCACCGCGTCCGGCCTGGCCCAGTGGGGCCCGCCGGCCACCCGCGACTTCCTTGGAACCAGCGCCAAACACGCCCGCCACGAGGCAGTTTCGATGCTGACTGCAGTACGCGAGAACAACGAGTTCGACCTCAGACGCCTCATCGGACTACTGAAAGTTGCCACCTCATGACGACCTCTGTCCTGCGCACCGCCGACGGGTGGTGGGTCGCCACCCCGACCGGCGCCGCCAAGATCGCGACCACCGCGCGCACCACCGCCGAGTTGCTGGCCGATCGTGCCGCCATCGACGCCGCCGCCGGCAGCACCGATACCGTCGACGTCGGCGACCTCGAGTTGCAGTCCCCGGTGACCGCGCCCTGCCGCGTGGTGGCCCAGATGACCAACTTCGCCTCCCACGTCCGCGATGCCGGCATGGACCCCAAGACGATCCCGCTGACGTTCTTCCGCAAGTCGTCGGCCTCGATCAGCGGACCGTTCGCCCCGGTGGTCAAGCCCGCGCATGTCAAGTTCCTTGACTACGAGGTCGAGATCGGCCTGGTGATCGGACGCGACATCCCAGTCGGCACAAGGATTTCCCCCACCAATCTCGCTGACTACGTCGCGGGCCTGGTGGTGACCAACGACGTGTCGGCACGTGACATCCAGCTGCCGCAAACCCAGTTCTACGAGGCGAAGTCCTATCCGACCTTCACCCCGGTCGGGCCGGCCCTGGTCCTGACCGACGCGGCAGAACTCGCGCGGTTCGGCGATCTGCGGTTGCGGTTGCGGGTCAACGGCGAAGAGCGGCAGAACGCGTTGGTCGCCGGGGACATGCTGTACCGCCCCATCGAAGCGCTGCAATCGCTCACCCGTTTCCAGGATCTCGCCGCCGGCGACCTGATCCTGACCGGGACGCCCGTCGGTACGGCACTGAGTGCACCGCCGAAACCCATCGAGATCATCGCCTCGCTGCTGCCGCCCGCAGTCAAGTGGAAGGCATTCTTCAAGCGCCAGGCCAGCAACCCGAAGTACCTGCACGACGGAGACGTGATCGAGGGGTCGGTCAGCACCGACGACGGTGCCATCGATCTCGGCACCCAGAAGATGACGGTGGCCTACAAGTGACGGTGGACTACAAGTGACGGTGGACTAAGTCTGAAACGCCATGTCCGGCAAGGGAAGAGCGCAGACATCACGCGCTTCCTGCGCCGACATCCCGAACAGCCGCAGTACATCCTCGGTGACCGCGTCGGCGGTCGCCCCGGCCTCCCGCTCCGGGCGCGCCTGCAGCAGATGCCCCACGCCCAGCAGCGCGCCGGCCGCCACCGCGAGGGCCAATTCGGCGTCCTCGACGTGGAACCGGCCGGCGGCCACCCCCGCCTCGATGTCGCGCATCGCCCGCGGCGCCAGACCGCGATCCGACGACAGCAACGTGCCCCAATTGGCCAGCAGAATCCGGCTCTCCTGCGGGCGTTCCCGAAAGAAGCGGCCGGTCAGCCGGAAGCTGCACGCGAAAACGGCCGCCGGATCCTCGAGGTCCGACGTGAGGTGGTCCAGGGCGGCCCCGTACGCGTCGAGGACGTCGACGACGGCGGCTTCAAACAGTTGCTCTTTGCTGTCGAAGTGGTTGTAGAACGACCCCATCCCCACATCGGCGGCCTGGGTGATCTCCAGGACCGGAACATTGAGCCGACCCTCGGCGATCATCGCCTGCGCGGCCTTGATCAGGGCCATCCGGGTGCGCTGCTTACGGCGCTCGAGGCGATTGATCGGCGCTTGGTCCTCTTCGGCCACGGGTCCCCCAACGTCACAGTCTCCAGCGGACGAGATACTACCGGGTTTCACTACTGAGGATTTCATCAATCAGTCTTGACTGACAGTAACGTCGTATGTGACGATTTCGTCACTTTTGGTTTACAGGAGGCGGCATGAGCCCCAACGATCCCGCGGTCGTCATCATCGGCGCCGGACCCACCGGCATCACCGTGGCCACGCTGCTCGCCCAGTACGGCGTGGCCAGCCTGGTGCTCGACCGCTACGCCGAGGTGTACCCGCAACCCCGCGCGGTGCACCTCGACGACGAGGTCTGCCGCATCCTGCACCGGCTCGGCATCGCCGAGGAGTTCGCCGAGATCTCCCGGCCCGCGCTGGGGCTGCGGCTGCTGGACCCGGGCATGAAGGTTCTGGCCGAGTTCCACCGCGACACCGCCCACACCCGCCACGGCTATCCCGAGGCCAACATGTTCGACCAGCCTGAGTTCGAGGCGTTGCTACGCAGGAATCTCACGCGACACCCACTCGCCACGCTGCGCGGCAATGTCGAGGTCACCGATGTCGTCGAGATCGCAAACGGTCGCACCCGGATCACCTACCGCGACCGCGACGACCACCGTGAGCACGTCATCGAGGCCGACTACCTGCTGGGCTGCGACGGCGCCAACAGCCTGGTGCGCGCCCGGATCGGATCGACCATGCGGGATCTGCGTTTCGAGCAACGCTGGCTGGTGGTCGACGTGGCCACCACGGCCGAGCTCGGCCAGTGGGCCGGTGTGCACCAGTTGTGCGACCCACGTCGGGCCGGCACCTTCATGCAGATCGGCGATGTGCGCTACCGCTGGGAATTCCGGCTCCTGCCGGGCGAGTCCGCACATGACTTCCGCACGCCCGACACGCTGAGCCCGCTCATCGCACCGTGGACCGCACGGGTCGCCCTCGACGAGTTGGAGCTGATCCGCGTCGCCGAGTACACCTTCCGTGCTCAGCTGGCCGACCGTTGGAGACGGGACAACACCTTCCTGCTCGGCGATGCCGCCCACCTGACGCCGCCGTTCGTCGGCCAGGGGATGGGCGCCGGAATGCGCGACGCGATGAACCTGTCCTGGAAGCTGGCCGGGGTTGTCAACGGAAGCCTGCCTCCCGCGGTGCTCGACAGCTACGAGCAGGAGCGAAAGCCCCACGCGCACAAGATGATCAATCTGGCTCTGCTGGTCGGTCGTGCGATGACCGCCGGTGGCGAGATCGGCAACCTGCTGCGCCGCAACGTCGTTCCTCGAATGCACATGCTGCCCGGCCTCAGGGAGCGAGTGGTGGATTCCCGGACACCACCGTTGCATCGCTCGGCGTTGGTGCACCGGTCGTGGCTCCCCCGCCAACTCGGCGGCACGCTGTGCCCCAACGCCGTCTGCCCCGATGGGCGCCGGCTCGACGAAGTGCTCGGCAGCGGCTTCGCAATCGTGACGAACCGACCACCGAATGCGGCCGAACGTCGGCTCATCGACCGCTACAACGTGGAAGTCCAAGTGGCCCAGCCGGGAAGCGAACTCGCGGCATGGCTGCGTCGCGGGCATGCCGCCGCAGCGATCATCCGACCCGACCGGACGGTCTGGGGCGCTGGTCGCGAGATCGCGGAGCTGACGCGCCTACTCGGGAGCTACCTGGTGGCTGTCGACGAAAACCAGGGTGCCGGCGTCCAATAGCACCGCCCAGCGTCGTGCCGCATCGGCGATGTGGGTGTCGCCGAGATCGACGGCGTGCCCAGCCAGGTCACCGAAGTCCTCGACGATGAGGCCACCCGACTCGTCGTCGGTGTCGATGTAGACCCGAACCCGCTGGTTGACGGCGAGCGGTTGTTCGCCGTCAACGCGCTTCTTGCTGTCCGCTGACTTCTTCACCCGAATGCCTTCCCCCGACGTGCTGATGGGTCAGTAGAGCACGTTCAACCCCGGTTTGGGCCGGAATTCCGTGGGATCGGCGGCACGATCGACCACAGAACCTCACTTTCGTCGCATCCGGGGTTGTCCCAGGAGTGCGCCGCCCCTGCCGAGAAGGTATAGCAATCGCCGGCTTTGAGCACCGACTCCTGTCCGTCGACGGTCAGCCGCAGGCTCCCGCGGATGACGAAGACGAAGATGGTCTGCGAGTCCAGCGTGTATGCGCCGCCGGTGCCGCCGCCGGGCTGCAGCACCGAGCGCATCACCTGAAGGTTGCGTTCGGTCTCCGGGGTCAGCAGGTATTCGCGAATTCCGCTGCCGCCCATCTCCACCGGCGCACCGTCGCCACCCCGAACGACCGGCGACTCGGGATAGTCGAACAGCGAACCGACTGAGACACCGAGGATTTCGCACACCTTGAGTAAGTTGGGCACCGAGATCGTGGTCTGGCCGCGTTCGACGAGACTCAGAAATCCCTTGGTGAGCCCAGCCCGGTCGGCAACCGCCTCCAGTGTCAGCTCGCGCTCCTTGCGCAGGGCCCGCAGCTTGGGCCCCAGCCGGGTCATCCAGCCATCGATGCCCGCCACCGTGTCGCTCCCGGTGGCCGCGTCCTGTGACATCGCGTCCTGTGGCATGAGGACACCTCGCCTTCACCAGTCCATCGGTCGCCAGGTCTTGCGCAGCCAAAGTTTAGCGGTATATAACTTTGACAAGTTTTACACTACTAAACCATCAGGACGGGACATGAGTCTGTACGCAGTGGTCGACCCGAAGACCGGTGACGTCGTGCGGGAGTATCCGACCGCCACCGACGAGCAGATCGAACAAGCGCTGGCATCGGCCGCCAAGGCCTACCGCGAATGGTCGAAGACCTCGACCGTGGCCCAGCGGGCGGATCTGATCCGGCGGGTCGCGGCACTGCACACCGAACGCCGCGAGAAGCTGGCCGAGATCATCCACCGCGAGATGGGCAAGCCGCTGGAGCAGGCTCTCGGCGAGGTGGACTTCAGCGCCGCGATCTACGAGTACTACGCCGACAACGCCGAGAAGTTCCTGGCCGACGAGCAGATCGACCTGCTCGACGGCGAGGGTAGCGCCGTGATCAAGCGCGGCCCGGTCGGCGTGCTGCTGGGCATCATGCCGTGGAACTACCCCTACTACCAGGTGGCCCGTTTCGCCGGACCGAATCTGACCCTGGGCAACACCATCCTGCTCAAGCACGCGCCGCAGTGCCCCGAGTCGGCCGAGGCCATCCAGCAGATCTATGACGACGCCGGCTTCCCTGCGGGCGCCTACGTCAACATCTACGCGACCAATGAGCAGATCGCCGACGTGATCGCCGATCCGCGGATCCAGGGCGTCTCGTTGACCGGCTCCGAGCGCGCCGGCGCGGCCGTCGCCGAGATCGCCGGGCGCAACCTGAAGAAGGTGGTACTGGAGCTGGGCGGGTCCGACCCGTTCATCCTGCTGTCCAGCGACGACCTGGACGCCACCGTCGAGTCTGCGATGGCGGGCCGTTTCGAGAACACCGGCCAGGCGTGCAATGCGGCCAAACGGTTCATCGTCGCCGAGAACCTCTACGACGAGTTCTTGGACAAGTTCACCAAGAAGGTGCTCGAGGCCGCTGACGGCCTGGCCCCGCTGTCCTCGCTCGGCGCGGCTCAACGACTGGCGGAGCAGATCGACCGCGCGGTGGCCGACGGCGCCAAGCTGGTGTCGGTGGGTGAGCGCAACGGCGCTCACTTCCCGCCCGGCGTTCTGACCGAGGTCTCCCCCGATTCGGCGACCTACCGCGAGGAGCTGTTCGGTCCCGTCGCGATGGTCTTCAAGGTCGGGTCCGAGGAAGAGGCCGTGGCGCTGGCCAACGACATCCCGTTCGGCCTGGGCTCGTACGTCTTCACCACCGACGAGGACCAGGCCAAGCGGGTGGCCGACAAGATCGACGCCGGCATGGTGTTCGTCAACGTCGTCGGCGCCGACGGTGTCGAGCTGCCGTTCGGCGGGGTGAAGCGCTCCGGTTTCGGACGTGAACTGGGCCGCTTCGGTATCGACGAGTTCGTCAACAAGAAACTGATCCGGATCGGATAATTGTGAGCACCACCCCAGCACCCCCCACGCACACCTGCACTCCGCTGGAGTTGTTCGGTATCGATCGGTTGCTCGATGAGGACGAACGTGACATTGCCGCTACGGTGCGCAAGTTCGTCGAGGCCCGGTTGCGGCCCAATGTCGAGGACTGGTTCGAATCGGCCACCCTGCCCAAGGAATTGGCCAAGGAGTTCGGTGAGCTGGGGGTGCTGGGGATGCACCTACAGGGCTACGGCTGCGCAGGAACCAACGCCGTCAGCTACGGCCTGGCCTGCATGGAACTCGAAGCCGGCGACAGCGGATTCCGCAGCTTCGTCTCCGTCCAAGGCTCCCTGTCGATGTTCTCCATCTACCGCTACGGCTCCGAAGAACAAAAAAACGAGTGGCTGCCCAAGCTGGCCACCGGCGAGGCCATCGGCTGCTTCGGACTCACCGAACCCGACTTCGGCTCCAACCCCGCCGGCATGCGCACCCGCGCACGCCGCGACGGGACTGACTGGGTGCTCAACGGCACCAAAATGTGGATCACCAACGGCAACCTCGCCGACGTCGCCACCGTCTGGGCGCAGACCGACGACGGCGTTCGCGGCTTCCTGGTGCCGACGGACACCCCCGGTTTCACCGCCAACGCCATCCACAAAAAACTGTCGCTGCGGGCGTCGGTCACCTCGGAGCTGGTGCTCGACAACGTCCGCCTCCCGGCCTCGGCACAACTCCCGCACGCCACCGGCCTGGGCGCGCCGCTGTCGTGTCTGAACGAAGCCCGCTTCGGCATCGTCTTCGGCGCCCTAGGCGCCGCCCGCGACAGCCTCGAGACCGCCATCGCCTACGCCCAATCCCGCGACGTCTTCGACCGACCCCTGTCCAGCTTCCAGCTCACCCAGGAAAAGCTGGCCAACATGACCCTCGAACTCGGCAAAGGCATGCTGCTGGCCATCCACCTCGGCCGGCTCAAAGACGCCGAAGGCGTCCGCCCCGAACAGATCAGCCTCGGCAAACTCAACAACGTCCGCGAAGCCTTGGCCATCGCCCGCCAATGCCGCACCATCCTCGGCGGCAGCGGCATCACCCTCGAATACTCCCCCCTGCGCCACGCCAACAACCTCGAATCCGTCCTCACCTACGAAGGCACCTCCGAAATGCACCTGCTCTCCATCGGCAAGGCCCTCACCGGACAAGCAGCATTCCGCTGACCTGCGCCGTACCGCAACGAGATTGGGGCAATTCATGACTGTGAACACACCTGCGCCACTGCGGCACCTCATCGCTGGCCAGTGGACTGGCGGCAAGGGCGACGAGATCCGTAGCGTCGACCCCGCGCGACCGCAGACCGTGGTCGCCGAGGGCGCTGCCGCAACCGCCGACGATGTCGAGACGGCAGTGGCCGCAGCCGCTGAGGCGGCCCGCCGCTGGGCGGCCACCCCGATGCACCAGCGCGGAGCCGTGCTGCTCGCGGCGGCCGAGATCGTCGACCGCAATGCCGAGGACTGGGGCCTTGAGCTGTCGATCGAGGAGGGCAAAACCAAGGCCGAAGGCATCGGCGAGGTCCGCCGCGCCGCGCAGATCCTGCGCTACTACGGCAACGAAGGCGACCGCCAAGCCGGCGAGATCTACTCCTCACCCCGCGCCGGCGAACAGATCCTGATCACCCGCAAACCCGTCGGCATCATCGGCGTGATCACCCCCTTCAACTTCCCCATCGCCATCCCCGCCTGGAAAATCGCACCAGCCCTGATCTACGGCAACACCGTCGTGTGGAAACCGGCCAGCACCGTTCCCTTACTGGCGATCCGACTCGCCCACGCACTCACCACCGCAGGCCTACCCGCCGGCGTCCTCAACCTGCTCATCGGCAACGCCGCAGTCGGCGACGCACTGGTCAACCACCGCGACATCGACGCCATCAGCTTCACCGGCTCCACCGGCGTAGGCCGACGCATCGCCGCCACCGCCGCCACCCGCGGCGTACCCGTGCAAGCCGAAATGGGCGGCAAAAACGCCGCGGTCGTACTCGACGACGCCGACTTCGACCTGGCACTGGAACAGGTCATGCTCGGCGCATTCCGCTCCACCGGCCAAAAATGCACGGCCACATCCCGATTGATCCTCACCGAGGGCATCGCCGACCGATTCCTGGCCGCGCTGGCGCAGCGGGCCGACGCACTCGTCGTCGGCAACCCGACCGACGCGGCCACCCAGATGGGGCCGGTCATCAGTGATTCGGCACGCAAGACGATCATCACCGGCATCGAGACCGCCCGGACCCAGGGAGCCACAGTCCTCGTCGGCGGGCAACCCTACGCCGACGAGGACCGCGCGCACGGGTACTTCATCGCGCCCACCGTCGTCGAACTCGGCGACCGGCCCGCGGACGTCTGGACCGACGAGCTGTTCGGCCCGGTGGTAGCGGTGCGCCGCGCCGCCGATGCCGACGAGGCCTTCGCACTGGCCAACGACAGCGAATTCGGCTTGTCGGCAGCCGTGTTCACCCAGGACCTCACCCGAGCACTACAGGCCGTCGAACACATCGACGTCGGCATCCTGCACATCAACTCCGAATCGGCCGGCGCCGACCCGCACGTGCCGTTCGGCGGCGCCAAGAAGAGCGGCCTGGGCCCCAAGGAACAGGGCACCGCGGCGCGGGAGTTCTACACCCACACCACCACGGTCTACCTCCGCGGCGGAGCCTCGCCCCGATGACCGTGGACGCACTCGACGGGATCACCGTCGTCGACTTCAGCCGCGTGCTTGCCGGGCCCTACGCCACGATGCTGCTCGGCGACTTCGGCGCCGATGTCATCAAGATCGAACGGCCCGGCACCGGGGACGACACCCGCGAGTGGGGGCCGCCGTACGACGCCGACGGCGTGGCCACCTATTTCAACTCGGTGAACCGCAACAAGCGTTCCGTCGTGCTCGATCTCACCGACCCAGATGATGTCGCCCGGGCCCGCGATCTGGTCAGCCGTGCCGACATCGTCGTGGAGAACTTCCGCCACGGCACCATGGAGAAGCTCGGGCTGGGCTATGACTCCCTTCGCGAAGTCAAGCCGGACCTGATCTACTGTGCCATAACTGGTTTCGGGAATGACGGCGGAGCCGACCTGCCTGGCTACGACTTGCTCGTCCAAGCCGTCGGCGGCCTGATGAGCGTCACCGGGCCCGAACCGGGACAACCCACCAAGGTCGGCGTCGCCTTGGTCGACGTCCTGGCCGGAGTCCATGCCCTCGCCGGCATCCTGGTGGCACTGGCCCACCGCGACCGGACCGGGCAGGGGCAACGCGTCGACACCAGCCTGCTGTCGGTCCTGTTGTCCTCCATGGTCAATCAAGCCTCAGGCTTCCTCGGCGCCGGTAGCGTGCCCACCATCATGGGCAACCGGCACCCCAGCATCGCCCCGTACCAGACCTTCAACACCGCCGACCGGCCCATCGCCCTGGCTGTCGGCAACGACAAGCAGTTCCGATTGTTGGTCGCCGCCCTCGAACTCGACGAGATCGCCGACGACGAGCGCTTCATCTCCAACACGCTCCGGGTCCGCCACCGCGACGAACTCTGCGCCATCCTGGAAGCCGAGTTCGCCAAGCATGGCGCCGACCATTGGTATGACCTCCTCACCTCGGTCGGGGTGCCGGCGGGACCCATCAACGACGTGGCCGAGGCGTTCGCATTCGCCGAGAGACTCGGACTCACCGCTATCGTTCCGGTGCCGGGCAGCGTGGCGCCGCAGGTCGCCAACCCCGTGTCACTGTCGGTAACGCCGCCGCAGTACCGCAGTGCACCACCGCATCTAGGACAAGACACCACCCGCTGATCTTCCAGCCCCACGGCCAAGGCCTAGCATCAGCACCATGGCGTCAGGTGTCATCTCGGGCTGTGGCCCAGAACATCACGGATGGGCGCGGCGCACGTGGCAATGAGCGTGCGCCGGCTCGCGCACATTCCCACGCTTGGATTGAAGCTGGTTGCCGGCCGCGACAACGCGGACCGCCCGATTGCCTGGGCCCATGCCATCGAACTCGAAGATCCCACTCCATACCTGTCCGGCGGCGAACTGGTCATGACCACCGGTATGAACGTCGGCACCACCGCCGATCAGCAATTCGACTATCTGGCCCGACTGTCCGCCGCAGGGGTCGCCGCGCTCGCCTTCGATACCGGAACCACCCACGCCGCCGTCCCCGCAGGCATCATCGCCGCCGGCGACGCGCTGGGTCTGCCCGTACTCAGCGTTCCCCCCGAGACACCCTTCATCGCCATCACCCGCGCCATCATCGACGAAGTCACCGCCGATCAACTGCACTCCGTACAACGCGTTGTCGACCAACAAGAAGTGCTCGTCCGAGAAACCCTGCGGAACGGGATCCCTGCCGTCGTCGCCGCCCTGAGCAGACTGCTGTCGGCCACCGTCGTCGTGATCGACGTCGACGGAAATACACTGGCCGCCAACGGGTCCGAGATCCAACACATTCGTGCACTCTGCGCAACATTGGTGACCGGCAACAACGCCAGTCGCAAACCCCGGCACGCCGGGCGCGTCGTGGCCGACGGCTCTGGATTCTGCACGATCCAAGCGCTCAAGGCCGCCCAATCGCTGCACGGATATCTTGCGGTCAAAACTGATGGCCCGCCGTCTCCCCCCGAACGGCTGCTCGTGTCGCACGCCGTTTCGCTGATATCGATCGAGATGAGCAAACCTGCCAAGATCCTCGACGCCGAGCACCGGTTACGCAGCGCCGCCACCAAGGGCTTGCTCGCCGACCCACCAACGGTCGACGACGCCGTCCTCAGGTACTTCCGGATAGACCCCGATGCCGAGGTTGTCGTCCTCGTAATGACCGACACCGGGCCCAGCCTGGCCGCCGAGACCCACGCCCATCGCGTCCTGGGGTCCTACAACTGCCCCTACCTGATCAGCTCGTCCGCCGACGAACTGATCGTCATCCTGCATGCCGGTGATTCCGCATCGGCACCCGACCTCGTCGTGGCGATCAGCGCACAACTTCAACGGCACCTCCGCGCCGGCATCAGCAAGCCCACAATGATCGCCGACATCACCACCGCCGTAAGCCAAGCGCGCGCCGCCGCCCGTATGGGCAACGCCGGTGGTCCGCTTCACGACTTCGCCGACCTTGGCCTCTTCGACCTCATCCTCGGCACGCGCAGCGCCGAGGAACTCAGCCTCGTCGCCCAACCCATCGCAACGCTCGTCGACCACGATCGCGACCCGAGCGCCTCCAACGACAGCCTGCTCGCCACGCTCGACAGCTATCTGCGGCACAACGGCCAACTCGAAGGCGCTGCGGCAGAACTCAGTATCCATCGCCACACGCTGCGCAACCGCATCGTCAAGATCAGTCAGCTGACCGGACAGGACCTCCACAGCGCGGACGCGCGCGCACAACTGCTCCTGGCGATCCGAGCCCGCGAGATGCTGCTCATCCAGCACCCGCAGACCTGAGCTCCCGGACCCGTAGGCATCGAATCCTGCTGATCGGAAGTGTCCGATCAGGCCGCGGTCGGGGTTAGCGTCTGCAAGCGCAGAGCCGACCCATCGAAGGGGCATGATGTCGAACCACATTGAGGAAGCCAGCGGCACTTCGGTCGCAGTGAGCGCGGGAGATGACCGACCGCACCGGAAGCTGCGCGGCACCCTGGGTGTCTGGGGGATCGTGTTCGTGGTCGTGGCCGCCGCCTCACCGCTGGGCGTGATCGGAGGCCCGGTGCCGCTGGGCATCGGCATCGGCAACGGGACGGGTTTCCCCGCCATCTTCGTCGTCAGTACGGTGATCATCCTGCTGTTCGCGGTCGGTTTCACCGCCCTGACGCCCTACGTTCCGGACGCGGGCGCCTTCTACTCCTACATCGGCAAGGGCCTTGGCCGCATCACCGGCTTCGGATTCGCCTTCGTGGCGCTGATCTCCTATCTCACCCTCGAGATCGCGGTGTACGGTCTGATCGGCCAAGGCGCCCAGGCCCTCTTCTCCTCCTACGGACTTCCCCAGATCCATTGGGGTATATGGGCGTTCATCGCATTCGCGGCCGTGACACTGCTGGGCCACTTCAACATCGACCTGTCCCGCAACGTCTTGGGGGTCCTGCTCCTCGGCGAGGTCGCCATCGTGCTGGCCCTGGATGCGGCCGTCATCTTCACCGGCGGGCACGAAGGACTGTCCACCGGCATCGTCACTCCGTCCCAGATCGTCTCGGGTGCACCGGGTCTGGCGCTGCTCTTCGCGATCCTGAGCTTCATCGGTTTCGAAGCGACCGCCGTCTTCCGTGACGAGGCCCGTGACCCGCTGCGCACCATCCCGCGCGCCACCTACCTGGCTGTCATACTCATCGGCGTCTTCTACACGGTCTCGACATGGGCGCTGATCAGCGCTTGGGGCGACAGCCGAGTGGTCGCAGCCGCGACCAGCGCACCGTCGAATTTGCTGCCCACTGCCACCCAGGAGTACCTCGGCACGGCCGGACTACACATCGTGCAGGTGCTGTTCGTCACCAGCCTGTTCGCCTGCATCCTGTCGTTCCACAACATCGTCGCGCGCTACGTGTTCACACTGTCCAACCGCAACGTCTTCCCTGATCGGCTTGGCGATGCCCATGAGCGCCACGGGTCCCCGCACCTGGCCTCGGGTCTGGACGCGGTGATCGTCGCCGTGGCGCTCCTCGCCGGCATTCTGTTCAAGCTCGATCCGGTGACCCAGTTCTACACCTGGCTGGCCGGCATCTCGACCGTCGGCATCACCACGTTGCTGATCGCGACCAGCGTCGCGGTGCTGGCATTCTTCGCTCGCCGCAGGAAGGCCGGCCAGCTCGAGGTATCCGCCTGGCGTGCCTTCATCGCGCCCGGGCTCGGCCTAGTCGGCCTGGTGATCGCGTTCGGGCTGATCCTGCAGAACCTGCCGACCCTGGTCGGCGAGTCCACGCCCATCGCCATCGGCGTGGTCGCGCTGCTGGTCGCCTTCTTCGCCATCGGCGCCGGAATCGCGGCTCGGCGGCCCCAGGTGAAACTGGACTGACGTGACAACCCAGTAACCGGAGGCTGCCAGGAGCGCCGGACGCGGCGCGTCGTAGCCTCGTGCCATGAGCGAGCCCTATGAATCCCTCACCGTCGAGGTCAAGGACCACGTCGCCCAGGTCACCCTGATCGGTCCTGGTAAAGGCAACGCCATGGGCCCGGCGTTCTGGGAAGAAATGCCGGTGGTCTTCGCCGCACTCGACGCCGACCCCGATGTCCGCGCGATCGTGCTGACCGGCTCTGGCCGCAACTTCAGTTACGGCCTGGACCTGTTGGCGATGGGCGGCATGCTCCCGGCGGGCGGCGATCCGTCGGCTCGGCCCCGCACGGAGTTCCACAAGAAACTCAAGAGCATGCAGCAGTCGATCACCGCGGTGGCGGACTGCCGCACTCCCACCATCGCCTCGGTTCACGGCTGGTGCATCGGCGGCGGTGTGGACCTGATCAGCGCGGTCGACATCCGCTACGCCAGCGCCGACGCCAAGTTCTCGGTGCGGGAAGTCAAGCTCTCGATCGTTGCCGACGTCGGCAGCCTGGCCCGGCTGCCCTACATCCTGTCCGACGGTCACCTGCGCGAGCTGGCACTGACCGGTAAGGACATCGACGCCGCCCGGGCGGAGAAGATCGGCCTGGTCAACGACGTCTACTCGGACCCGGAGGCCGCCCTGGCCGCCGCTCACGCCACGGCCGCCGAGATCGCGGCCAACTCGCCGTTGGTCGTTCATGGCATCAAGGACGTCCTCGACGAGCAGCGCACCGCCGACGTCGCCGCGAGCCTGCGCTACGTCGCAGCGTGGAACTCGGCGTTCCTGCCGTCAAAGGACCTCGGCGAGGGCATCAAGGCGATGTTCGAGAAGCGCAAGCCCGAGTACACCGGCGAATAGCGGGCTAGCTGCCAGGCTTGACGGTCGGGCTCGCCACTGGCGTTGCCAATGCGGTCGGTTCGTCCGTCGGCTGGGTGGTGGTGGTCGCGCCCATGCTCATGGCGGCGCTGGTCGTCATCGCCGGCACGACCGGCGATGAGTAGCCCGGCATCTTTGTCTCACGACCGGAGTCCGCTGAGATACCGAAAGCCGGGCCGCCGGGTGCCGGGTGAGTCAGCCCGAACAGCGCCATCACCGCGATCGCGCCACCGCCGACGGCGGTACCCAGCAACCTTTTACGTGAAGCTAAGCTTTTCCGAAGGTTGAGATGAGTTGACATGTAGACCAGTACCTTTCGGGCATTCTAGGGTAGCGACAGCTACCCGAACCGCTCTACCTTCGGCGGTTCGGGCAACTAATAACGCCTTCAATCCTTTGTATGCCTGCCCACGGTCTGAGCGCACGTGTCCCAAGCTGATCCACAGAAGTCCGGTTGGAGGCCCACAGCCACGCACCAGGATCTTCACAAAAAAGCGGTGGCGGAGGGATTTGAACCCCCGGACGGTGTTAGCCGTCTCTCGCTTTCAAGGCGAGTGCATTAGGCCGCTCTGCCACGCCACCGCCGACAAGCGTAGCGGTGCCGTATCGGCTAGACGCGCCCGACCTTGGCCGAAGTCCCGCCGCCCTTCAGCGCGACACTGATCCGACGGCAGTTCTCCCCCATCGCCGCCATCTGTGGCCGCGACAGCGGGGCCAGGAAGCTCTCCCGCACTCCTCGCGCGTAAGTGAGCATCGCCTCATCGACGACGGCCCGGCCCCGGTCGGTGATGCTGGCAAGCACCCCACGGCCGTCGTCGGGGCTGGCCTCGCGGCGCACCAGTCCCGCGGTCTCCAACCGCCGGATCTGACGCGTCACCCGACTCGGCAACGACATGAGTTGCTCGGCCAGATCCCCCATCCGTGCCGAACCCGTCTCGGAATTGTCCAAGATTTCCAATAGCCGTACGTCAACCAAGCTCAGCTTGTGATTGTCGATCAGCCCACGATTCAATGTTCCGTAGAGCCGCAGTGCCGCGTCGAGGAAGTTCTGCCAAGCCCTCTGCTCAGCAATGTCCAACCCCGGCATCTCACTTGCGGTCCGCCCCGCGATAATCCCTCCCATTGCGCAATCGTAGGCGACACAGCGCGGTACAAAGCCGAAATGCGCCGGTAGTACCGTTGCCTGATGCTGGCCATCGTCGCTGAGTCCACCGACCGCCTGACCTGGCGGGAAGCACCTGATGTGGTGCCCAAACATGGCGAAGTAATGATCAAAGTCGCCTGCGCGGGAGTCAATCGGGCCGACCTTCTGCAGGCCGCCGGGCACTATCCGCCGCCGCCGGGGGCCAGCGAGACCATCGGCCTCGAAGTCTCCGGCACCATCTCGGCCGTGGGCGAAGGTGTCACGGAATGGGCTGTGGGACAAGAGGTCTGCGCACTCCTGGCCGGCGGTGGTTACGCCGAGTACGTGGCCGTTCCGGCCGGCCAGGTGATGCCGATTCCCGCAGGCGTCAATCTGCATGACGCCGCAGCACTACCCGAAGTCGCCTGCACGGTGTGGTCCAACCTCGTCATGATCGCGCACCTGAGCGCTGGCGCCGAGCTGCTCGTGCACGGCGGGGCAAGCGGCATCGGAACCCACGCCATCCAGGTGGCCCGCGCCCTGGGCGCTCGGGTGGCGGTCACTGCCGGGTCGAAGGCCAAACTCGAACTGTGCGCCGAACTCGGCGCCAACACTCTAATCTCTTACCGCGATGAAGATTTCGTCGAACGCATCAAATCCGCCACCGGCGGCGCCGGTGCCGATGTCATCCTCGACATCATGGGCGCGGCGTACCTGGATCGCAATCTCGACGCCCTGGCACTCGACGGTCGGCTGGTCGTCATCGGCATGCAGGGCGGGGTCAAAGGCGAACTCAACGTCGGGAAGCTGATCGCCAAGCGGCTGCAGGTGATCGGCACTGCCCTACGGGGCCGTCAGGTTGGCGGGGCCAACGGCAAGAGCGCCATCGTCGACGCGGTGGTTACCTCGGTCTGGCCGATGATCGCCGACGGCCGGGTCCGCCCGATCATCGGCGCCCGCTTTCCCATCGCCGAAGCCGCCGAAGCGCACCGGGTACTCGCCTCTGGTGAGACGTTCGGGAAGGTGCTCCTAACCGTCAGCGAGTGAGGGTTCAGCCCAGCGACGCCAGCGCCCGAACCAGCTGATCGACCTCGCCCATCGTCGAGTAGTGCGCCAGCCCGACGGTGACCGCGCCGCCGATGTCGTTGACGCCGATCAAGTCCAGCACCCGCGAATTGGCGTTGCAGACGGCCAGGATTCCGTTGTCCGCCAATCGATGTACCACCCGCTCGGCGGGCACACCGGTGACCGCAAAGCTGACCACCGGGATGTGGACCTCTGGTTGACCGATCACCATCACCAGCGGCAGTGAGCGCAGCGACACCATCAGGTAGTCGAATAACCCATTGAGGTAGCCGCTCGCCGATTGCATTGATAGAGCGAGTCTTTCGCGCCGGGATCCGCGCGCCGACTCGTCCAGGCCGGCCAGGTACTCGACGCTGGCGACCACACCGGCCAGCATCCCGTACTGGTGGCCGCCCAGCTCAAGGCGGGCCGGCCCACTGGCGTAGGGGTTCATCGACACCGAACCGAAGCTGTCGATCAACGCGGGGTTGCGGAACACCAGCGCGCCGATCGGGGGACCACCCCAGGCCGGGGCGTTGAGCGCGACCACATCGGCTTCGACCTCGTTGATATCCAGCAGCTGGTAGGGCGCGGCCGCCGAATGGTCCACCACCACCAACCCGCCGACATCGTGCACCAGTTTGGTGACTGCACCCACATCGGTGATCGTCCCCAGCGTCGACGACGCCGACGTCAACGCCACCAGGCGGGTCGGCGGGGTGATGAGGTTCTCCCACTGCCACGACGGCAACTCGCCGGTTTCAATATCCACTTCGGCCCACTTGACCTTGGCGCCGTACCGGTTGGCTGCCCGCAGCCACGGGGCGATGTTGGCCTCGTCGTCCAGACGGGTCAGCACCACCTCGTAGCCGATACCGGCCCGCGACGAGGACGCGTCGGCCAGCGACGTCAGCAGGATCGAGCGGTCGGCGCCCAGCACCACCCCGCCCGGATCGCCGCCAACCAGATCGGCCACGGCCTGGCGGGCCGCTTCCAGCACCGCCACGCTGCGCCGGGCTGCCGGGTGGGGACTCGCGACGTTGGGAACGGAGCCGCGAAATGCGGTCGACACCGTCGTGGCCACCGACTCGGGGATCAGCATCCCGGCCTGGGCGTCGAAGCGCATCCAGCCGTCGCCCAGCGCAGGGTGCAGACCCCGCACCCGGGCAACGTCGTATGCCATGAAGCCCACCTTAGAGCGTCGGTGATTGCGCTATCGAGACAGCGAGGGCACCTCCGGTCCCCGCCGACGGCGAAAAGGACAGGATCACCTGGGCAGCCATACTAGTCCAGTGAGTTTCGGGTTCGGCGTGCTGATCGCGGTCTTGTTGCTGATCCTGCCGGGTGCGGTGGTCGGGCTAGCCGGGCGGCTGAGCTGGCCGGTCGCCTTGGGGGTCGGCCCCGCGTTGACCTACGGGGTGGTCGGCCTGGCCATCATCCCGTTCGGTGCGATCGGGATCCCCTGGAATAGCTGGACAGCTCTGCTGGCGTTGATCGTCGTCACCGCGGCGGTCTTCGGTTTGCGCCTGCTGCTCGCCCGGTACCGCAGCGCCGATTCGTCGGCCGGTGCGATCGCGCTGCTGCCCGCCCTGACCGTGGTCGCCGGGGTGATCTTCGGTGCACTCGCCATCGGCTTCGCGGCGTGGCGCGGGCTGCCGTACTGGCAGTCGATCCCGAGCACGTGGGACGCGGTGTGGCACGCGAACGTCATCCGGTGGATCCTCGACACTGGCCAGGCGTCGCCGACCCACATGGGTGAGTTACGCAACGTCGAGACCCACGCGGCGCTGTACTACCCGTCGACGTTCCATGCCCTGGGCGCGGTGCTGGCCCAGCTGACCGGCGCGGCCCCCACGACCGCGTACACGCTGAGCTCGCTGGCGGCGGCAGTGTGGCTGTTCCCGCTCAGCGCGGCGTTGCTCACCTGGCAGCTGTTGCGTGGATCCGGCGGGCAGATGCGACGCGACCGGGGGGTCAGGGGAAGCACGTCCCAGTGGCGCACCGCCGGGGCGGCAGCTACCGCCGCGGCACTGTCCGCGTCGTTCACCTCGGTGCCCTATGTGGAGTTCGACACCGCGTCGATGCCCAACATGGCGGCCTACGGCCTCGCGGTGCCAGCGTTCGTGCTGGTCACCTCGTCACTGCGTAACCGCGACCGCATCCCGCTGGCGATTCTGGCGCTGATCGGGGTGTTCTCCGTCCACATCACCGGCGGAGCGGTTGTCGTCACCTTCGTGCTGGCGTGGTGGCTGCTCGACGCCCTCCGGCATCCGGTGCTCGGCCGGATGCGCGACTTCCGCACGCTCGTCGTTATCGCGGCACCGACCCTGGCGGTGCTACTGCCGCAATTCCTCGGGGTGCTGCAGCAAGCGGAGATCATCGTCGGCCACGCCTTCCTCACCCACCAGGGCCGCAAGCGGGCGCTGTTCGACGCCATCGTTCAGCACACACGCCACCTCAACGACTACCCGATCCAGAACCTCGTCATCGCTCTAGCGGGCGCGGGGTTCGTCCTGCTGCTGATCAAACGGATCTGGTGGCCAGCAGCGGTCTGGGCATTGCTCGTCCTGTCGATCGTTCACTCCTCGGCCCCCTTCGGTGGACCGGTCGGCGTGATCGTCAGCAAATACAGCGATCTGTTCTACAGCGATCCACGTCGACTGTCGGCGGTGGTGACGATGTTGCTGGCCCCGATGGCCGGTATCTCGCTGTGGTCGCTGGCGCTGTTGTTGGTCGCCGGTGCCCGCCGGTTGACGCAGCGCTGGGCTCGCCGAGATCCCGGGCGCGGTTTCTGGATCGGTGCCACCGCCGTGCTGCTGGTGGCCGTCAGCTTTGGAATGACCTGGCATTACTTCCCGCGGCATCGCCACCTGATGGGCGAAAAGTACGACCGGGTGATAGTCGACGCCAAGGTTCTGCAGGCCATGGCCTATCTGGCCACGCTGCCGGGGGCGCGAGACACGCTGATCGGCGATGCCAACACCGACGGCACGGCCTGGATGTACGCGGTGGCGGGGCTGCATCCGCTGTGGACTCACTACGACTATCCGATGCAGCAGGGCCCGGGCTACCACCGATTCATCTTCTGGGCGTACGCCGACGACGCCGACCACGATCCGCGCATCGCCGAGACGGTCAAGGCACTGAACATCCGCTACGTACTTACTGGTAGCCGGGTAGTTCGCGGGTTCGTCATGCCGGACGGTCTAGTGTCACTAGGCAAGTCCAAGTCGTGGGCGAAGATCTACGACAACGGTGAGGCCCGCATCTACGAGTGGCGCGGATCTCCACCACCGGACACCCAATGAAACTGGGACGCGAGGGAATGCTCAGCGCAATGACTGCCAACACAGACGACGACGACAACATCGAGATCATCGGCGCCCCGGGTGCGATCGCCGGCCAGGACGGCGATGATCAGCGTTCGGTCACCGACCTGGTCGAGCAACCGGCCAAGGTGATGCGGATCGGGACGATGATCAAGCAGCTGCTCGAAGAGGTCCGCGTCGCACCGCTGGACGACGCGAGCCGCGCCCGGCTGCGCGAGATCCACGCCACCTCGGTCCGCGAGCTCGAAGACGGCTTGGCCCCCGAACTGCGCGACGAACTGGAGCGCCTGGCGCTGCCGTTCTCGGAGGACGCCGTGCCTTCCGACGCCGAGTTGCGGATCGCCCAGGCCCAGCTGGTCGGCTGGCTGGAGGGCTTGTTCCACGGCATCCAGACCGCGCTGTTCGCCCAGCAGATGGCGGCTCGCGCCCAGCTGGAGCACATGCGTCAGGGTGCGCTGCCGCCCGGCATGGGCCAGCCCGGCACCCCCGGAGTCCCCGGTCACGGCACCGGGCAGTACCTGTAATCCGAGACGCAACGGTGTCAGCCGACCCCTACATCGAAACCCGCGACGCCTGGGTGGAGTTTCCGATCTTCGACGCCAAGACGCGGTCGCTGAAGAAGGCCTTCCTCGGCAAGGCCGGCGGCGCTATCGGGCGCAACACGGAGAACGTCGTCGTCATCGAGGCACTGCGCGACATCACCATGACGCTGCAGATGGGCGACCGGGTGGGCCTGGTCGGCCACAACGGGGCGGGCAAGTCCACTCTGCTGCGGCTGCTGTCGGGTATCTACGAACCGACCCGCGGTTCGGCCACCGTGCGCGGGCGAGTCGCGCCGGTGTTCGACTTGGGTGTGGGAATGGACCCGGAGATCTCCGGGTACGAGAACATCCTCATCCGCGGCTTGTTCCTCGGCCAGACCCGCAAGCAGATGCTGGCCAAGGTCGACGAGATCGCGGAGTTCACCGAACTCGGTGAGTACCTGTCCATGCCGCTGCGCACGTATTCCACCGGTATGCGCGTGCGGCTGGCCATGGGTGTGGTCACCAGCATCGACCCGGAGATCCTGCTGCTCGACGAGGGTATCGGTGCGGTGGACGCCGACTTCCTCAAGAAAGCGCAGACGCGACTGCAGAGCCTGGTCGAACGATCCGGAATCCTGGTGTTCGCCAGCCACTCCAACGAATTTCTGGCCCGGCTGTGCAAGACGGCGATGTGGATCGACCACGGGACCATCAGGATGGCCGGTGGAATCGAGGAAGTAGTGCGCGCCTACGAGGGCGAAGACGCCGCTCGACATGTGCGCGAAGTCCTCGAGGAACACAAGAGCGACTGGTCCAGCGAACCGACCGAGGGCCGGGCCGCCCAGCAATGACCGACATGGTGTGCGCCGTCGTCGTCACCCACCGCCGTCCCGACGACCTGGCCAAGTCGCTGGATGTGCTGAGCACCCAGACCCGCATGGTCGACCACCTCATCGTCGTCGACAACGACGCCGATCCGCGGGTCCGAGATCTCGTGGCAGGGCAGCCGGTGCCGACGACCTATCTCGGATCGGATCGAAATCTCGGCGGCGCAGGCGGATTCGCTTTGGGCATGCTGCACGCGCTGGCCCTGGGTGCGGACTGGGTATGGCTGGCTGACGACGACGGCCGTCCTCAGGACGCCGAGGTGCTGGCCACGCTGTTGGGGTGCGCCGAACGGCATGGGCTGGCCGAGGTCTCTCCGATGGTGTGCGATCTGAACCACCCCGACCGGCTGGCCTTCCCGCTGCGGCGCGGGCTGGTGTGGCGGCGGCTGGTCTCCGAACTACGAACCGAAGGTGGCGGTCAAGACCTGCTGCCGGGAATCGCATCATTGTTCAACGGCGCGTTGTTTCGTGCGGAAACTGTTGCCGCCGTGGGAGTTCCGGATATCCGGCTGTTTGTGCGCGGCGACGAGGTGGAATTGCATCGCCGGCTGGTACGCAGCGGCCTGCCGTTCGGTACCTGCCTGAACGCGGTGTACCTGCACCCGTACGGCACCGACGAATTCAAGCCGATCCTGGGCGGGCGGATGCACACCCAGTACCCGGACAACGCAACCAAGCGGTTCTTCACCTACCGCAACCGCGGTTACCTCCTGTCCCAGCCGGGACTGCGCAAGCTGCTACCCCAAGAATGGGTGCGGTTCGGCTGGTACTTCCTGGTCACCCGTCGTGACCCGGCCGGCCTACGCGAATGGATCCGCCTGCGCCAGCTCGGCCGGCGGGAACAATTCGGCCCACCAGACCCTCGATATCTCGGAAGCCGGGAGCAGCAGTGACGTTCATTGACGCCGCCGCCCAGTCGAAGACCTTCACCCGCGCGTGGGGTGACCTGCTCGACGGTTACCGTAAGCGTGAGCTGTGGTTGCATCTGGGTTGGCAGGACATCAAGCAGAAGTACCGCCGGTCGGTACTCGGGCCGTTCTGGATCACCATCGCCACCGGGACCACCGCCGTGGCAATGGGCGGGCTGTATTCGCAGCTGTTCCACCTCGAGCTGTCCGAGCACCTGCCGTATGTGACGCTCGGACTGATCATCTGGAACATGATCAACGCCTCGATCATCGAGGGTGCCGACGTGTTCATCGCCAACGAAGGCTTGATCAAACAGCTGCCGACCCCGCTGAGCGTGCACGTGTACCGGCTGGTCTGGCGGCAGATGATCTTGTTCGCGCACAACATCGTCATCTACATAGTGATCGCGATCATCTTCCCCAAACCGTGGTCATGGGCTGACCTGGCGGCGATTCCGGCGCTGTTCCTCATCATGCTCAACTGCGTGTGGGTGTCGTTCTGCTTCGGCATCCTGGCCACCCGCTACCGCGACATCGGGCCGCTGCTGTTCTCGATCGTGCAGCTGCTGTTCTTCATGACGCCGATCATCTGGAACGACGAAACGCTGCGCAAGCAGGGTGCCGGCCAGTGGGCCAAGATCATCGAACTCAACCCGCTCTTGCACTATCTCGACATCCTCCGGGCCCCGCTACTGGGGGCCCATCAGGAGCTACGGCACTGGGTGGTCGTGGTGGCGCTGACGCTGATCGGCTGGCTGGTCGCGGCATTCGCGTTGCGGCAGTACCGATCGCGAGTGGCGTACTGGGTGTAGCCGCTGGGGCGGGTTCCGACGGCCATTCGTGTCAGACCGGGATGGCATACTCGAACACATGTTCGATATCGGTCTTCGGTCTGCGGACGACTCCGCCGTCGTGGCCGCTATCGAGGAATGCGCGGTCGAGGAAGCACGGGCCTCCGCGCGGCGGCTGGCGGCCATCGCGGAGTTGGTGCGGCGGCGCTGCACCGATGACGAGCGCGCGCATTGGGCCTGTGATGAGTGGGATGCCGCCGCGGCCGAGGTCTCGGCCGCTCTCGGCGTCAGTCATGGGCGAGCTTCGGGGCAGATGCTGCTGGCGGTGTCGCTGCGGCATCGGCTGCCGCAGGTGGCGTCCCTGTTCATGGACGGGAAGCTCAGTTACCGGGTGTGTTCAGCCATCGCCGCGCGCACCGATTTGATCCAGGACCGCCACACGCTGGAGACCATCGACGCCGCGATCGCCGAGCACGCCCACAGCTGGGGACCGTTGTCGGATCTCAAGCTGCAGCGCGCCATCGATGCCTGGGTGGATCGAATCGACCCGGGCGCGCTGCGCCAAAACCAAGTCCGGGCGCGAGATCGAGAGATCGGGCTCGGCACCCGTGACACACGAGGCGGTGTCAGTGAGATTTGGGGGCGGTTGTACGCCACCGATGCCACGGTGCTGGATCGACGCCTGTCCCAAATGGCGCACGGGGTTTGCGAGGACGACCCACGGACCATCGCCCAACGCCGCGCCGACGCTCTTGGTGCGCTTGCCGCCGGATCCGACCGGTTGGCCTGCAGCTGCGGTTCCCCCGGCTGCCCGTCCGGCGACGATGACGGGCGCGCCACCAGCGTGGTGATCCATGTGGTGGCCGATGCCGAATCACTGGCCGCCGAACCAGACCCGGCAACGTCGGGAGAGCGGACCGGCCGCAACACCGAGCCGGGCGGCTCCCGTCAGGCCGGCGGGGTACTCACCGGCCACGGCGGGATCGTGCCCGCACCGCTGCTGGCCGAACTGGTCCGCGCCGGAGCCAAGGTCCGCTATGTGCGCCGGCCCGGCGACGAGCCCGAATCGGGGTATCGGCCGTCAACGGCGCTGGACGAGTTCGTCCGGCTGCGGGATCTGACGTGCCGCTTCCCCAATTGCGACGTGCCGGCGGAGTTGTGCGATGTCGACCATACGATCCCGTGGCCTTGGGGAAAGACCCACGCATCCAACCTCAGCTGCAAATGCCGAAAGCACCACTTGCTCAAGACCTTCTGGGAGGGTTGGACGGACAGGCAACTCCCCGACGGCACCCTCATCTGGACCTCGCCGACCGGCAGAACTTATGTGACACGGCCGGGTAGTCGGCTGCTCATCCCGCAGTGGGACACCACGACCGCTGCGCTGCCACCACCCAGCGGCGAACCGCCACCATCAGCAGTCGGTCTGATGATGCCCACCCGACGGCGCACCCGCGCCGCACAGCGCGCCTACCGCAGCAATCGCGAACGCAAGCTCAACGATGCCCGCGTCGCCGACCGCAGCCGACCCCCGCCGTTCTGACATGGGGGCACGAACCGGCTAAGTCGGGTAGGCGCCCGGCTCGGGTTCGGGCCCGAATTTGAAACGGCGCCCGGACACCTCGCTTGGGGTGATCCGGACGAAGCGCAGCTTCTCGGTGGCCACCCATGGCAGCAGTTGCGCGCGGTCGGCCTCGTGGAGTTCGTCGGCGGTAACCAGAACCCTTGCGGTGCCACGCACAACGACGCTCCAGCCTTCCGCCACTGTGTGGTCGTCGACCTCGAAGAGCACCTTGTCGTTCATCACCGTGCTGAACAGTTTGGTGCCTTCGGCAGTGCGAAAGAGCAGCGTGCCGTTCTGGGTGACGAAGTTGACCGGGAAGATCTCCAACTGGTCGCCGATATTCGTGACCAGTCGCCCCAAAGAGACACTGGCCAGCAGATCCCAGCTCTCGTCGTCGCTGAGTACCGCGATCGGGCCCTGTTCGACTGTCATGGCCAAATCTTGCCGTGGCAAGCAGACGGGCGAATAGGGTCGAACGGCCCTTCGCGGGGCTCACCACGGGTCGCAGTAACGCGACACAGTTGCCGGTGTCGGTCTCTGCTATCTCAACCTGTTGAACAACACCGAGATTCACGGGCCCGGGATGGGCGGACTGGGGACGTCAGTCGGTCAGCGTCGCCAATTCGGCCCGCAGATTGAACTGCGCGGGTGCCTCCCACTCCCGACGCGCGTACGCGGTGCGGAACACTCCGGGGCCGCCCAGCAGGGCCGCCAAGACCTGCATACGCCCCTTACGGAACATCTCGTCGGGCACGTGGGTGTACTCGGCGCGGATGGCGGCGGTGTTCTGCACGTAGCGATCCCGCGGCACGGCCAACGCCGCTAGGTCGGCGTCGGAGAGCACCTCGCCGTTGTGGTCGCCGGCCGCCGGGTCGTGCGTGATGGTCAGCCGCACCAATCGGGCGACCTCGGCCACCAGAAGCGGGTGCAGTCCCAACCGCGTGAGGTCTTCCTCGGCGCGGCGGGCGCTGCGCTCCTCGTCGTCGGGGAGCCCTCCGTACACCGCGTCGTGGTACCAGGCCGCCAGCCGCACCGCGTCCTCGTCGTCGGCGAAGGTGGCCAACTCCTCGACGTGGCTGAGGATGTCGCGCAGGTGTTCGACGGAGTGGTAACGCCGGTGCGGTTCATTCCAAGAAGCCACAAGGTCGCGGCCGACATCAGCCACCTCGGGGCTGTCGGTATGCCGGGCCAGAAGCGCCGCCCAGGCCTCAACCAGATCCTGCACAACTCCATGGTGCACACCCCCGGCGGGCGGGAGCGAAGCGACCCGGGGAATCCAACCCGGCGGGCGGGAGCGAAGCGACCCGGGGAATCCAACCCGGCGGGCGGGAGCGAAGCGACCCGGGGAATCCAACCCGGCGGGCGGGAGCGAAGCGACCCGGGGGTCAGTAAGCTTCCGGCGTGGCAGAACTAGCCCCGTCGACACCCCTGAGTCTCAAGACCCAGGTGATGCGGTTTGTCCTGACCGGCGGATTCTCTGCGATCGTCGACTTCGGGCTCTACGTTCTGCTGTACCAGACCGCCGGGGTTCAGCTCGATCTCGCCAAGGCCATCAGCTTCGTCGCCGGGACGATCACCGCCTACCTGATCAACCGGCGGTGGACGTTCCAGGCCGCGGCCAGCCGATCCCGCTTCCTGGCTGTGATGGTGCTCTACGCGCTGACCTTCGTCGTGCAGGTGGGCCTGAACCACATCAGCCTGCAGCTGTTGCACTATCGCCCGTGGTCAGTGCCGGTGGCCTTCGTGATCGCACAGGGCACGGCAACTGTGATCAACTTCATCGTGCAACGAGTCTGGATCTTCCGGCTGCGCTAGTCCGGGATCGCCGCACGGTACCCTCGTCACGATGTCCGCAACCATGACAACCCATAGCCTGACCGGCTGGGGACGCACCGCGCCCACCGTGGCCGAAGTGCTGTCGACGCCGGATCCCGAGGAGATCGTCAAGGCGGTCACGCAGGCCGCCGACGGTAAGCACCGCGGAGTGATCGCCCGCGGGCTGGGCCGCTCCTACGGCGACAACGCGCAGAACGGCGGCGGTCTCGTCGTCGACATGAGCGCGCTGGACCGCATCCACTCCATCGACTCCGACAGCCGTCTCGTCGATGTTGATGCCGGGGTGAACCTAGACCAGTTGATGAAGGCCGCACTGCCGTTCGGCCTGTGGGTACCGGTACTTCCCGGCACCCGGCAGGTCACCGTCGGCGGTGCGATCGGCTGTGACATCCACGGCAAGAACCACCACAGCGCCGGCAGCTTCGGCAATCACGTGCGATCGATGGAGTTGCTGACCGCCGACGGACAGGTCCGCACGCTCACCCCTGAAGGTGAGGACGCCGAGCTGTTCTGGGCCACCGTTGGCGGCAATGGGCTGACCGGGATCATCTTGCGCGTCACCATCGAGATGACGCCCACCGAGACGGCCTACTTCATCGCCGACGGTGACGTGACCGACAGTCTCGACGAAACGATCGCGTTCCACAGCGACGGCAGTGAGGCCAACTACACCTACTCCAGCGCCTGGTTCGACGCCATCAGCGCTCCCCCCAAACTGGGTCGCGCCGCGATATCCCGCGGCTCGTTAGCCCGGTTGGATCAGTTGCCCAAAAAGCTCCAACGCAACCCGCTGAAATTCGATGCGCCGCAACTACTTACGCTGCCCGACATCTTCCCCAACGGGCTGGCCAACAAGTACACCTTCGGGCCCATCGGCGAGCTGTGGTACCGCAAGTCGGGCACCTACCGCGGCAAGGTCCAGAACCTGACGCAGTTTTACCACCCGCTGGACATGTTCGGGGAGTGGAACCGCGCCTACGGGCCCGCCGGATTCCTGCAGTACCAGTTCGTGGTGCCGACCGAGGCCGTCGAGGAGTTCAAGGCCATCATCGTCGACATTCAGCGTTCGGGACACTATTCGTTCCTCAACGTGTTCAAACTTTTCGGGCCGGGAAACCAAGCCCCCCTGAGCTTCCCGATCCCAGGCTGGAACGTCTGCGTGGATTTCCCGATCAAGCCCGGCCTCAACGAATTCGTCAACGAGTTGGACCGGCGGGTACTGCAGTTCGGTGGGCGGCTCTACMCCGCCAAGGACTCGCGCACCACCGCCGAGACCTTCCACGCCATGTATCCGCGCATAGACGAGTGGATTGCGGTGCGGCGCAAGGTGGATCCCACCGGAGTGTTCATGTCCGATATGGCCCGACGCTTGGAGCTGCACTAAATGGTCTTCGACGCCACCGGCAACCCGCAAACCATCCTGCTGCTAGGCGGAACATCCGAGATCGGCCTGGCGATCTGCAAGCGTTATCTACGTGACGCGAAGGCCCGGGTGATCCTGGCCGACCTGCCGAACGCACCCAAGCGCGAGGCAGCGATCGCCCAGCTGGAGGCCGCAGGCGCCAAGTCGGTCGAGTATCTCGATTTCGACGCCCTGGACACCGCAAGCCACCCCGCTGTTATCGAATCCGCCTGGGCCAACGGCGATGTCGATGTCGCAATCGTCGCCTTCGGTATCCTCGGCGACGCCGAGGAGCTGTGGCAGAACCAGGCCAAGGCGGTACTGAGCGCCCAGATCAACTACACCGCAGCGGTTTCGGTGGGTGTGTTGATCGGCGAGAAGATGCGTGCCCA
This sequence comes from Mycolicibacterium sp. CH28, assembly GCF_004745805.1. GTDB lineage: Bacteria > Actinomycetota > Actinomycetes > Mycobacteriales > Mycobacteriaceae > Mycobacterium. Next base: position 497,935 of record NZ_SRLQ01000003.1, read on the forward strand.
GGGCTTCGGCCAGATCATCGCGATGTCGTCGGTGGCCGGCGAGCGTGTGCGTCGCAACAACTTCGTCTACGGGTCCACCAAAGCCGGCCTGGACGGCTTCTACCTCGGCCTTGGAGAGGCGCTGCGCGAGTCCGGTGTTCACGTCCTGGTGATCCGACCCGGGCAGGTACGCACCACCACGACGCTGGAGCACTGGAAGGCCACCGGCGCCAAGGAAGCTCCCTTCACCGTGAACGCCGAAGACGTCGCCGAACTGGCTGTGACATCGGCAGCCAAGGGCAAGGACCTGGTCTGGGCGCCCGGGCAGGTGCGGGTGCTGATGTCGGTGCTGCGGCACATCCCGCGGCCAATCTTCCGCAAACTGCCAATCTAAGGCGCCGCGTGCGCAACGCTGTGGCCACCGTGGGCCAGATGATCGCGGCAGCCGCGGTCGCCGTAGCGATTTCGGTCGTCGCGTTGATCGCGATATCTCGCGTCCAATGGCCGGCGTACCCGTCGTCCAACCAGTTGCACGCGCTGACCACCGTCGGCCAGGTCGGCTGCCTGGTGCTGCTGCTGGGCACCGGATTCCTGTGGCGTAAGGGCTATCAGTGGATCGCGAGAATCGCCGCTGCGGGGTTCCTGTCCACCTTCGTGGTTGTCACCTTGGGAATGCCGCTGGGCGCCACCCGGCTCTACCTGTTCGGCATCTCGGTCGATCAGCAGTTCCGAACCGAATACCTCACCCGGCTCACGGCTAGCCCGGCCCTGCACGACATGACCTACGCGGGACTGCCGCCGTTCTACCCGCCGGGCTGGTTCTGGATTGGCGGGCGCGCCGCCGCCCTGACCGGCACCCCGGCTTGGGAGATGTTCAAGCCGTGGGCGATCACCTCCATCGCGATCGCGGTGGTGCTGGCGATGGTCCTGTGGTCGGCGCTGGTCCGCTTCGAGTACGCGCTGATCGTCACCACGGCCACCGCGGCCGTCACCATCGCCTACGGCTCACCAGAGCCCTATGCCGCAATCATCACCGTCCTGATCCCGCCGGTGCTCGTACTGGCCTGGTCCGGACTGCGTGGCAAGACACGAAGCGGCGGCTGGGCCGCCGTCGTCGGCGTCGGGCTGTTCCTCGGTGTCGCCGCCACCTTCTACACCCTGCTGCTCCTGTACACCGCGTTCACCGTGACGGTGATGGGCCTCATCGTGGCGGTCGCGCGACGCAGCGTCGAGCCGCTGATCCGCCTCATCACGATCGGCGCGCTCGCTATTGCCACCGCGCTGATCACCTGGCTGCCGTTCCTCCTGCAAGCCGCCAAAGGCCCGACGAGCGGCACCGGCAGCGCCCAGCACTACCTGCCCGCCGACGGCGCGGTGCTGACGTTCCCGATGCTGCAGTTCTCGCTGCTCGGAGCGCTGTGCATGCTCGGCGCGTTGTGGCTGGTGTGGCGGGCCAGGTCTTCTAGTCGCGCCGCGGCGCTGGGCATCGCGGTGTTGTCGGTATACGCCTGGTCGTTGCTGTCGATGCTGACCACTCTGGTCGGCACCACCCTGCTGTCCTTCCGCTTGCAGCCCACGCTGACCGTGCTGCTGTCCGCGGCGGGGGCGTTCGGCTTCATCGAGGTGGCGCTGGCCATCGCTGCCCGAACCAACCGCAAGGTCATTCCGGTGGCCGCCGCGATCGGACTCATCGGCGCGATCGGGTTCAGCCAGGACATCCCCGAGGTATTGCGCCCAGACCTAACCGTCGCCTACTCCGACACCGACGGCTATGGCCAGCGGGGCGACCGCCGTCCGCCAGGCGCCGAGAAGTACTACCCGGAACTCGACGCCGCCATCCGGCAGGCCACCGGTAAGCCGCGGGAGCAGACCGTCGTGCTGACCACGGACTACAGCTTCTTGTCGTACTACCCCTACTACGGGTTCCAGGGCCTGACCTCGCACTACGCCAACCCGCTGGCCCAGTTCGACAAACGGGCCGCGGCCATCGAATCCTGGGCCGACCTGAAGAACGCAAACCAGCTGATCGCAGCGCTGGACGCACTGCCATGGCAGCCGCCGACGGTGTTTCTCATGCGCCGCGGCGCGAACGACACCTACACCCTGCGGCTAGCCCAGGACGTCTACCCCAACCAGCCCAACGTGCGCCGCTACACCGTTGACCTTGACGCCAGTCTGTTCACCGGCCCGCACTTCACCGTCAAGACCATCGGGCCCTTCGTCTTGGCCATCCGGAATCCATAGCGATGGTCCTGTCTACCCGCCAATTACCATCTAGCTCCGTGGAGCAGACGCGGGCGAAGTACCGAACCGCCCGTCTTGTCGCCGTCGTCGCCGGCCTGCTTGGCGCCGCGCTGGCGATCCTGACCCCGTTCCTGCCGGTCAAGCAGACCACGGCCGAACTCAATTGGCCGCAAAACGGCGTGCTCAACAGCGTCACAGCGCCGCTGATCAGCTACGTGGCAACAGATCTGACCATCAGCGTGCCGTGCAGCGCCGTGGCCGGACTCGACAGCCCCGGTAAGACCGTCCTGCTGTCGACGGTCCCCAAGCAAGCCCCCAAGGCCGTCGACCGCGGCCTGCTGATCCAACGTGCCGCCAACGACCTGGTCGTCGTCGTCCGCAACACCCCCGTGGTCGTCGCCCCCATGTCGGAGGTGCTCAGCCCGGCCTGTCGACAGCTGACATTCACCGCACACGCAGACAAGGTGACGGCCGAGTTCGTCGGCCTCACCCAGGGCCCCGACAGCGACGATCCGGGCGCGCCGCTGAACGGCGAGCGCAGCGGCTACGACTTCCGGCCCCAGATCGTGGGGGTGTTCACCGACCTGTCCGGGCCGGCACCCGAGGGAATGCGGCTCTCGGCCACCATCGACACCCGCTACAGCAGCGCGCCGACCGCGCTCAAGATGGTGGCGATGGTGCTCGGCGTAGCCCTGACCATCACCGCCCTGATCGCCCTGCACATCCTCGACACCGCCGACGGGCTCCGACACCGGCGTTTCCTGCCGCCGCGCTGGTGGTCAGTGACCACGCTGGACGGGGTGGTGCTGGCGGTCCTGGTGTGGTGGCACTTCGTCGGCGCCAACACCTCCGACGACGGCTACATCCTGACCATGGCCCGGGTCTCCGAGCACGCCGGGTACATGGCGAACTACTACCGCTGGTTCGGCACCCCGGAAGCCCCGTTCGGCTGGTACTACGACCTGCTGGCCGTGTGGGCGCACGTGTCGACGGCCAGCATCTGGATGCGGCTTCCCACGCTGGTGATGGCGCTAGCGTGCTGGTGGATCATCAGCCGCGAGGTCATCCCCCGGCTCGGCCACGCCGTCAAGACCACCCGCGCTGCGGCGTGGACGGCGGCAGGTTTGTTCCTGGCGTTCTGGCTGCCGCTCAACAACGGCCTGCGCCCCGAACCGATCATCGCGATCGGCATCCTGCTGACCTGGATCTGCGTGGAGCGCGGCGTGGCGACCAGCCGGCTGCTGCCGGTGGCCTTCGCGTGCATCGTCGGCGCGCTGACGCTGTTCTCCGGCCCGACCGGCATCGCCTCGATCGGCGCTCTGCTGGTCGCCATCGGCCCGTTGCGCACGATCCTGCACCGACGCTCCCGCCAGTTCGGCCTGCTACCACTGTTGGCCCCGATCCTGGCGGCAGCGACGGTGACGATCATCCTGATCTTCCGGGACCAGACCCTGGTCGGCGAGATCCAGGCCAACATGCTCAAGTCGGCGGTCGGCCCGAGCCTGAGCTGGTTCGACGAGCACATCCGCTACGAGCGGCTGTTCATGGCGAGCCCGGACGGGTCGATCGCACGCCGGTTCGCGGTGCTGGCCCTGCTCGTCGCGCTGGCGGTGTCGGTGGCGATGATCCTGCGCCGCGGGCACATCCCGGGCACCGCGGCGGGCCCCAGCCGGCGCATCATCGGGATCACGATCATCTCGTTCATCGCGATGATGTTCACCCCGACCAAATGGACCCACCACTTCGGGGTTTTCGCCGGCCTGGCCGGGTCGCTGGGCGCGCTGGCCGCCGTGGCGGTGACCGCGCACGTGCTGAGGTCCCGGCGCAACCGGGCGGTGTTCGCCGCCGTCGTGTTGTTCGTCACCGCTCTGTCGTTCGCCAGCGTCAACGGCTGGTGGTACGTCTCCAACTTCGGGGTGCCCTGGTCGAACCAGTTCCCGGAGTGGCACTTCGGCTTCACGACGATGCTGCTCGGGCTGACGATGCTCACCCTGCTGCTGGCCGCGTGGTTCCACTTCTCCGGACGTGACAAGGCCCCGCCCGGCCGGCGACGCTGGTGGTCGGGTGTGGTCGGGTCGCCGTTGGCCGTGGCGGCGTGGCTGCTGGTCATGTTCGAAGTGCTGTCGCTGACGCTAGGCATGACCGAGCAGTGGCCCGCCTGGTCGGTGGGCCGGTCGAACCTGCAGGCGCTGACCGGCAAGACGTGCGGGCTGGCCGACGACGTGTTGGTCGAAGAGGATCCCAACAGCGGATTGCTCACCCCGATCGGGGTACCAATCGGCGAGGCGCTTGGTGCCGTCACCGCACAGGGCTTCACCCCGAACGGAGTGCCCGCCGACGTCTCGGCCGATCCGGTGATGGAGCCCCCTGGGGGCGGCAGCCTCGCCGGCAACGACGACGGTGTGGCGACCAGCAGCGAGGCGGGCACCGAGGGCGGCACCACCACTACCGGCGGGGTCAACAGCTCCCGCGCCCGACTGCCCTTCGGGCTGGACCCGGCACGGACCCCGGTAATGGGTAGCTGGCGCGCCGGGGTGCAGCAACCCGCGCAACTGCGCTCGGCCTGGTACCGGCTGCCTGCCGACTGGGCCACTTCCCCCCTGCTGGTCGTGTCGGCCGCCGGCCGATTCAACCAGGGCGAAGTCCAGGTGCAGTGGGCCACCGACCAGCAGGCCGCCGAAGGTAAACCCGCCGGCTCGATCGGGTTCGCCGACATCGGCGCGGCACCGGCATGGCGCAACCTACGGGCGCCGCTGGCCGCGATCCCACGCACCGCCACCCAGATCCGCATCGTGGCCACCGACGACGACCTGGCCCCCCAGCACTGGATCGCCGTGACACCGCCGCGCATCCCCAAATTGCGCACCTTGCAGCAGGTCGTCGGCTCGCAGGATCCGGTGTTGCTGGACTGGCTGGTCGGCCTGGCCTTCCCGTGCCAGCGGCCGTTCGGCCACCAGTACGGCGTCATCGAACCGCCTAAGTGGCGGATCCTGCCGGACCGCTTCGGCGCGGAAGCCAACTCCCCCGTCATGGACAACATCGGCGGCGGACCGCTTGGCATAAGCGAGCTCCTATACCGCGCGACCACGGTGCCGACGTATCTCAAGGACAACTGGTTCCGCGACTGGGGTGCCCTGCAGCGGCTCAACCAGTTCTATCCGAGCGCACAGCCGGCCCGGCTAGATCTCGGTACGGCCGTCCGCAGCGGACTGTGGAGCCCGGCACCACTGCGACCGACGTAGCAATCCAGACTGCAATCCCGGCTCGAATCGCGGTGCCGCCCGCAGGCCTTCCGAACCGACTCAAGTTCGTCGCCTAACATCGAGCCTCGTGCCCAGCGACAGAGCGGACTCGCCCCAGATCGCGCGGCTGGTCGCCGTCATCGCAGGAATCCTGGGCGTATTGCTGTGCGCGCTGGTACCGCTACTGCCCGTCACACAGACCACGGCCGGCATCCAATGGCCGCAGGCACCCGGCCCAGACGGCATGGTCACCGACATCACCGCCCCCCTGGTCTCGGGCGCACCACAGTCACTCGACGTGTCGATCCCCTGCCAGGCGATCGCGACACTGCCCGCCGACGGCGGCCTCGTGTTCTCCACGATCCCGCCCTCCGGGATCGACGCCAGCCGCAACGGACTGTTCGTCCGCGCCAACAACGCCACCGTCGTCGTCGCGTTCCGCGACACCGTGGCCGCGGTCGCCCCGCGCCCGGCTATCGCGGCGGGCGCCTGCAGCGACCTGCGCATCTGGGCGGGACCCGGCGGCGTGGGGGCCGACTTCGCCGGCATCCCCGGTGCGACGGGCACCCTCGCCCCGGAGAAGAAGCCTCAGGTCGCCGGGATCTTCACCGATCTGAAGGTGCCCGCCCAGCCGGGCCTGTCCGCCCGCGTCGACATCGACACCCGCTTCATCACCAACCCGACCGTGCTCAAGACCGCGGTGATGATCCTGGGCCTCGCCTGCGTGGCGGTCGCGCTGGTCGCGCTGGCGGTGCTGGATCGGCGGGCAGGGCGATTCGGGAGCGGGCGTCTGGCCGGGGCGTGGCGGCGCTTCGTGCGCGTGGGGGTGTCCACCTGGCTGGCCGACGTCGGCGTGATCGGCACCCTGCTGCTCTGGCACGTGGTCGGCGCCATCTCCTCCGATGACGGCTACAACCTCACGATCGCCCGGGTTTCCGGCCAGGCCGGCTACGCCGCGAACTACTTCCGCTTCTTCGGCGCCACCGAGGCTCCGTTCGATTGGTATCAGTCGGTGCTCGCCCAGCTCGCCGCGATCAGCACCGCCGGGGTGTGGATGCGGCTACCCGCCACCGCCGCCGGCATCGGCACCTGGCTGATCCTGAGCCGCTGCGTCCTGCCGCGGCTGGGCCGGCGGCTGGCCGACAACCGCATCGCAGTCTGGACCGCCGGGGCGGTGTTCCTGGCCGCCTGGCTGCCGTTCAACAACGGGCTGCGCCCCGAGCCGCTGATCGCCTTCGGCGCGCTGGCCGCGTGGATCCTGGTGGAGAACGCGATCAGCACCCGTCGACTGGTCCCAGCCGCCGTCGCGATCATCATCGCGGCGTTCAGCGTCACCGTGGCCCCACAGGGCCTGATCGCCCTCGCCCCGCTGCTGGTGGGTGCGCGGGCCATCGCCGGGGTGATCCAGTCCCGCCGCGCCACCGACGGCCTGCTGGCTCCGCTGGCCGCGCTCGCCGCCTCGCTGTCGGTCATCTTCGTGGTCGTCTTCCGTGACCAGACCCTGGCCACCGTCGCCGAGTCGGCCCGCATCAAGTACGTCGTCGGCCCGACGATCGCCTGGTATCAGGACTTCCTGCGCTACTACTTCCTCACTGTCGAAGACAATGTCGAAAGCTCGCTGACCCGCCGGTTCGCCGTTCTGGTGATGCTGCTGTGCCTGTTCGGCCTGCTGGCTGTGCTGCTGCGCCGCGGTCGTGTGCCCGGGGTGGTCAACGGACCGGTGTGGCGGCTGATCGGCAGCACCGCGATCGGTCTGCTGCTGCTCACTTTCACCCCCACCAAGTGGGCCGTTCAGTTCGGTGCATTCGCCGGCCTGGCCGGAGCGCTCGGCGCGGTTACCGCGTTCGCCTTCGCCCGGGTGGGCCTGCACAATCGACGCAACCTGGCCCTGTACGTCACCGCGCTGCTGTTCGTGCTGGCGTGGGCGACCTCCGGCATCAACGGATGGTTCTACGTCGGCAACTACGGCGTGCCGTGGTTCGACCGCCAGCCGGTGATCGCCCACCAGCCCGTGACGACGATGTTCCTGGCGCTGGCCATCCTGACCGGCCTGCTCGCCGGCTGGCTGCACTTCCGGATGGACTACACCGGGCACACCGAAGTCAAGAACACCCGGCGCAACCGCGTGCTGGCCTCCACGCCGCTGCTGGTATTCGCGGTCATCATGGTCCTGCTCGAAGTGGGTTCGATGACCAAGGCCTTCGTCCAGCGCTACCCCGTCTACACCACGGCCAAGGCCAACGTGTCGGCGCTGACGTCGGGCCTGTCGTCGAACAGTTGCGCCATGGCCGACGACGTCCTGGTCGAGCCCGACCCCAATGCCGGGATGCTGCAACCCGTTCCGGGCCAGAAGTGGGGCCAGTACGGACCGCTCGGCGGCGAGAACCCGATCGGCTTCACCCCCAACGGGATCAGCGACACCCTCGAGCCCGCCGAACCGTTCGTCGCGAACCCGGGCACCGTCAACTCCGACGGATCCCCCAACAAGCCCAACGTCGGTATCGCGTATGCGGCCGGCACCGGTGGCGGCTACGGGCCGGTGGGAGTGAATGGCTCCCGGGTGTTCCTGCCGTTCGGCCTGGATCCCCAGACCACACCGGTGATGGGCAGCTACAACGAGAACACCGTTGCGGCCAAGGCCACATCGGCCTGGTACCAGCTGCCCCCGCGCACCCCGGACCGCCCGCTGGTGACCGTCGCGGCCGCCGGGGCGATCTGGTTCTACGACGAAGAGGGCCAGTTCAACTACGGTCAGTCGCTCAAACTGCAGTGGGGTGTGCAGCGTCCGGACGGCAGCTTCCAGGCACTGAACTCGGTGCAACCCATCGACGTCATCGCTCAAAAGGCTTGGCGCAACCTGCGATTCCCGCTCGCGTGGGCACCGCCGGAGGCCAACGTGGCGCGCATCGTCGCCGACGACCCGAACCTGAGCACCGATCAGTGGTTCGGCTTCACCCCGCCGCGAGTGCCGGTGCTCGAGACCGCTCAACAATTCCTGGGATCGCAGACTCCGGTGATGATGGACATCGCCACCGCGGCGAACTTCCCGTGCCAGCGCCCGTTCTCGGAGCATCTCGGCGTCGCCGAACTGCCCGAGTACCGGATCCTTCCCAACCTCAAGCAGGTGGTGGTGTCGAGCAATATGTGGCTGTCCGCCCGTGCCGGTGGTCCCTTCCTGTTCATCCAGGGACTGCTGACGACATCGACAGTGCCCACCTATCTGCGCGGTGACTGGTACCGCGACTGGGGTGCCATCGAGCGGTACATCCGTTTGGTGCCGTCCGCGCAGGCGCCCAACGCCGTCATCGACCAGGGCGCCAAGACCGTGTCCGGGTGGAGCCGTAGCGGACCGATCAGGGCCCTGCCATGAGAGGTGCCATGAGCGACGTGACCGTCACCCGGTGGGTGGCCACAGTGGCCGGCCTGGTCGGCTTCGTGCTGTCGGTATTGACTCCGCTGCTGCCGGTGGTGCAGACCACCGCGACGCTGAACTGGCCGCAGGGCGGTCAGCTGACCAGTGTGACGGCACCGCTGATCTCCCAGGCGCCGGTTTCGCTTACCGCGACGGTGCCCTGTGAGGTGATCCGGTCCATGCCGCCCGAGGGCGGCACAGTGTTCGGGTTGGCGCCGCGGAAAGGCAAAGAAGCGACCCTGAATTCGCTGTTCGTCAACGTCTCTGCCCAGCGGGTCGACATCACCGACCGCAACGTGGTGATCGCGAGTGTGCCGCGGGCGCGGATGACGGGGTGCTCGCGCATCGAGATCACCTCGAACGCGGACGGGACGTTCGCCACGTTTGTGGGATTGACGGACCCCACGACCGGCAAGGAGATGCGCAGCGGGTTCGCCGACCCGAACCTGAGGCCCGCGATCGTCGGGGTGTTCACCGACCTCACCGGCCCGGCACCGCCGGGGTTGTCGATGTCGGCGACAATCGACACCCGGTTCTCCAGCAAGCCAACGGCTTTGAAGCTGGCTGCGATGCTGTTGGCCATGACCGCCACGGTGATCGCGGTTGTGGCGCTGTGGCGGCTGGACCGGCTCGACGGGCACCGGATGCACAGCTGGATCCCGCAGCGGTGGCGCACCTTCACCGCGGTCGACGTCACCGTGGTGGCCGGCTTCCTGGTATGGCACGTGATCGGGGCCAACTCCTCCGACGACGGCTACATCCTGCAGATGGCCCGCGTGGCCGACCACGCCGGCTACATGTCCAACTACTTCCGCTGGTTCGGTAGTCCCGAGGACCCGTTCGGTTGGTTCTACAACGTGCTGGCGCTGATGACCCACGTCAGCGACGCCAGCATCTGGATGCGCCTGCCGGACTTGATCTGTGCCCTGGTGTGCTGGCTGCTGCTATCGCGCGAGGTGCTGCCCCGGCTGGGGCCGGCGGTGGTCGCCAGCCGGCCCGCGCTGTGGGCCGCCGGACTGGTGCTCATGGCGGCGTGGATGCCGTTCAACAACGGCCTGCGCCCGGAGGGACAGATCGCCACCGGCGCGCTGATCACCTACGTGCTCATCGAGCGGGCCATCATCGCGGGCCGGCTGACCCCCGCCGCGCTGGCCATCATCACCGCCTCATTCACCCTGGGCATCCAACCCACCGGACTGATCGCGGTGGCCGCGCTGCTCGCCGGTGGCCGACCGATCCTGCGCATCCTGGTGCGCCGCCGCGCGATCGTCGGTACCTGGCCGCTGATATTGCCGCTGCTGGCCGCCGGCACCATCATCCTGACCGTTGTCTTCGCCGACCAGACCCTGGCAACAGTGTTGGAAGCCACCAGGATTCGCACCGCCATCGGCCCCAGCCAGGCCTGGTACACCGAGAACCTGCGCTACTACTACCTGATCCTGCCGACGGTGGACGGCTCGCTGTCGCGTCGCTTCGGCTTCTTCATCACCGCACTGTCGCTGTTCGCCTCGATGTTCATCATCCTGCGCCGCAAGCGCATTCCGGGCGTTGCCCGCGGACCGGCATGGCGGTTGATGGGCGTGATCTTCGCGACGATGTTCTTCCTGATGTTCACCCCCACCAAGTGGGTGCACCACTTCGGGTTGTTCGCCGCCGTCGGTGCGGCGATGGCCGCCCTGGCCACCGTCCTGGCATCGCCTGCGGTGCTGCGCTGGTCGCGTAACCGGATGACCGTCGTCACCGCGGTGTGCTTCGTACTCTCGCTGTGCTTCGCCACCACCAACGGCTGGTGGTACGTCTCCAGCTATGGGGTGCCGTTCAACAACGCGATGCCCCGGATCGCTGGAATAACAGTCAGCACAATATTTTTCGCGCTCTTCGCACTCTCGGCGATGTACACGGTCTGGCTGCACTTCAACACCCGCGACCATGGGGAAGGCCGCCTCGCCCGCGCGCTGACCACCGCACCGATCCCACTGGCGGCCGGCTTCATGGTGCTGGTCTTCGTCGGCTCGATGGCCGCCGGCGTTGTGCGCCAGTACCCAACCTATTCCAATGCCTGGGCCAATCTCCGGTCGTTCTCCGGTGGGTGCGGACTGGCCGACGATGTGCTGGTCGAGCCGGATTCCAACGCCGGATTCCTGACCCCGCTGCCCGGCGACTACGGCCCGCTGGGACCGCTGGGCGGCACCAACCCGGTCGGCTTCACACCGAACGGAGTCCCCGACCACATTGTCGCCGAAGCGATTCGGATGACCAATCCGATGCCGGGCACCGACTATGACTGGAACCAGCCGATCAAGCTCGCCACCCCCGGTGTCAATGGCTCGACGGTGCCACTGCCCTATGGCCTCGACCCCAGCCGGGTTCCGCTGGCCGGCAGCTACGCCGCGGGCCCGCAGCAGGAGGCGATCCTCAACTCGGCCTGGTACCAGCTGCCGCCCCGGGACAACGGTCACCCGCTCGTGGTCGTCACCGCCGCCGGCACCATCGCCGGCCGCAGCGTCCTCGACGGCTACACCGACGGCCAGGCCGTGGAACTGGAGTACGCCAAGCCGGGGCCCGACGGCGCTCCGGTGCCCATCGGCCGGGTCAGCCCCTACGATCTCGGGCCCGCCCCGTCGTGGCGCAACCTGCGCTTCCCCCGCTCGGAGATGCCCGCCGACGCCACCCTGGTGCGAGTGGTTGCCGAAGACCGGTCGCTGTCGCAGGGAGACTGGATCGCGGTGACCCCGCCGCGGATGCCCGAACTGCGGTCGGTGCAGGAGTACGTCGGCTCCACCCAGCCCGTGCTGATGGACTGGGCCGTCGGCCTGGCCTTCCCGTGTCAGCAGCCGATGCTGCACGCCAACGGTGTGACCGAGGTGCCGAAGTTCCGGATCACCCCGGACTACGCCGCCAAGAGGGACAGCACCGACACCTGGGAGGACGGCCGCAACGGCGGCCTGCTCGGCATCACCGATCTGCTGCTGCGTCAGCAGGTGATGGCGACCTACCTGTCCCACGACTGGGGCCGGGATTGGGGCTCGCTGCGCAAGTTCGACACCATCGTCGACGCGCAGCCTGCGCAGATCGACCTGGGCACCGCCACCCGCAGCGGACTGTGGAAGTCCGGCCCGATCCGAATCAAGCCGTAGATACGGCCTCGCCGCACTTGCGGTGACAGAATCCGCTCATGGCGGACGACGCAGTGGTCATCGATCCATTGATGCACGGGCTCAGATCAAAGGGGCTCAAGAAGGGGTCGGTTTCCCTCGTCGGCGCGGTGGCGATCGGTTTGGCGGCCACCGCGCCGGCCTATTCCCTGACCGGCGCGCTGGGGCATGGTGCGGCCGAGTCGGGCTACCAGCTGCCGATCGTGTTCATCATCGCGGTCATCCCGATGTACTTCGTCGCGGTGGCCTACAAACACCTCACCGACGCCGCCCCCGATGCGGGCACGGTGTTCACCTGGGGATCGAAGGCCATCAGCACGCACATCGGCTGGATGGGCGGCTTCGCGCTGATGCTGTCGAGCATCCTCGCCGGCGTGGGCGCCGCCGGGATCCTGACCAACGCCGCCGCGGTATGGCTCGGTATGGACGACTCGCCGGTGTGGTTCGACCTCGTGGTGGCGACGATCTTCATCCTGCTCACGACGTGGTTGGTGGCGCGCGGTGCCGAGGAATCCTCCCGCACCACCCTCATCTTGACGATCCTCCAGTACGGCGGGCTGGCCCTGTTCGCGGTCATCATGCTGATCGCCGTCGTCAAGGGCCACCACAACCCCGCTGTCGAATCCTTCTCCTGGGAATGGTTCAACCCCTTCGCCATCCGCGACTTCAGCGGCCTGCTGGGCGGGTTCCTGGTGGCGATCTTCATCTTCTGGGGCTTTGACGCCTCCCTGGCCATGTCCGAGGAAACCACCGGGACCTCAGCGCAGGCCGGCCGCAGTGGGGTGATCGCGATCCTGATCACCGTCGCCACCTATGTGATCTTCAGCGTGGCGGCATTGGGCTATGCGGGGATCGACGAGAGCAGCCCGACCAGCCTGACCAACCCGGACAACATCGACGACGTCTTCACCACATTGGCCGGGCAGTCGATCGGCGAGCGGGGCGCGATGATCGCGGCACTGGTCGTCGGGCTGTCGGCGTTCTCGGCGACGATGTCCACCGTGATGCCGACGGCTCGCGGGTTGCTGTCGATGGCGACCTACAAGGCGCTGCCGAGCCGGTTCGCCTCGGTCGACGCCGTCAGCCAGAGCCCGAAGTTCGCGACCTGGGTGATCGGGCTGACCAGCCTGGTCATCTATTGCACCTTGGACCTGATCAGCGACAGCGTGGTGGAGGATTCGGTCTACAGCGTGGGGATCGCGATCATGGCCTATTACTCCGTGGTGGCGATCTCCTCGGTGGTTTACTTCTGGCGCACAGCTTTCCGCTCCTGGCGCACCGCCATGGGGCAGGTGGTGTTGCCCGCCATCGGGGCGCTGATCCTCATCCCGGTCGGCATAATCGAGGCCTACCAGATGGCCGATCCCGAGACCGGATCGGGAGGATCAATCCTCGGTGTCGGCACGGCATTCGTCGTCGGTGTACTCGGGCTGGCCGTCGGTGTCGTGCTCATGATCGTGTGGAACCTGAAGTCCCCGGCGTTCTTCCGCGGCGAGACCCTTCCGAAAGAACGGACCTAACAGACAGTTTCAGGTCCCTCAATGGTTGCCGGACCCGTTAGGCCCCCACTGATGAGTCGGCGCGACGGTGACCGTCTGGGTAGCGGTCTGAACTGACGTCTCCACTGAGGTAGCGACGGATGTTTCAGTCTGCGTTGCCGTTTCGGTGTTGGTGACGGTCTGCTGTGGTTGTGACTGGCCGCCGCCCGAGCCGGAATTGGACTGGTGATGCGTCGCCGTGGTGGCGGTAGTAGTTGGCGTCGACGTGACCGTGACGGTTGTGGGTGTCGTCGAACCCTTGGAGCCACAGGCCACCGCGCCCATCACCACTACCGCGGCAACAGAGGCCAGCAGGAACATCGAGCGATTGCGTTTGTTCACAGGTGACATGTCTACTAATTGACGCGGAGAAAGTCACTGCGCCACAACTCTGGCGGTCCGTACAGTCCACTGTCAACAAACCCAAGAACTGCTGGACAAAAGTGCCGATCCGTAACCGTTTTCGATGCGGGCGCTCACACGCCACACAGCTTACACAAATCGGCGCTCCATAACGTCGCTGCTGAAAGAACAATCCAAGCAACGAAACGGAGATGACGATGAACCTCAAACGCATGGTGTACGCCTCGACAGCGGCGGTCGGCGTGGGCGCTGCCGGACTGTTCGGCCTCGGTATCGGCACCGCGAGCGCCGATCCTGGCCAGCCGTGCGGTGGGCCGAATGCTCCGACGTGCCAGCAGGGCCCGAACAACGGACCCGGCAATGGCCCGAACAACGGACCGAACAACGGACCCGGTGGCTGGCAGCAGCGCGGCATCGACCAGGGACGCCAAGACCACCAGCCGTTCGACTACAACGGCCAGCAGGTGCAGCCGATGCCGGCCGGAAACGGAATGGGCTGGGGCTTCTGGTTTCTGGGCCAGTGGATCCCGCTGTAACCCGAAATAGTTTCAGGAATGGGGGACGGCGGACTGCGGATCCCTGCGCAGTTGCTCGGGCTGCAACGACCACACGGTGACCTGGGCTCCGGGGTTTGCGTGCGCGCAGTAGGCGGGCGCGCCGGCCTCGCTGACCGCCGCAGCGCCGAGGACCGCACAGTTGGCGCCGATCACCACGACGGGAAGATCCATCCGGCTGGACACCGCCGGCGGCGGCGGGGACACCTGTGGCGCCTGGGTAGTGGCCGCGGAGTGTCCATCGCGGTGGCCGAGCAGCAACGAAAGCCCGGCAACCGCGCCGGCCACGACGACAACGGCACCCAGGACCGCCGGGATCAACAACAGCCGGCGACGAGAGGAACCCGACTCCGGTTTGGCGTGGCGACCGCCGGCGGTCGCCTTTTTCGCCTGCCCCGCGGTCGGGGCGGCCGTCGTCTTCTCGACCGCACCACACTCACGCTCGGCGGATCCCAGCCCGCGCTCCAACGCCCGCGCGAAATCGACACAACGCGGGTAGCGGTCGCCAGCGTCCTTGGCCAGTGCCTTGGCGAAAACTGGTGCCAAACCGGCCAATTCGGGCCGCTTCGCCCCGATGGCGGGTGGATCGGAACTCAGGTGCTGGCTGATCACGATCGCCGGATTGGTGTGCTGGAACGGCGGCATGCCGGTCAGCAGGTGATACGCGGTCGCAGCCAGCGCGTACTGATCGGCGTGACCGTCGACGTCCTCACCCTTGAGCTGCTCGGGCGCGGCGTATGCCACCGTCCCGACGGTCATGTTGGTTCCGGTCAACACGCTGGCCTGACCCATCCACCGGGCGATCCCGAAGTCCGCCAGCATGACCCGTTCGTCTCCCGTGCCGGGGTAGCCCAGCAGGATGTTGGCCGGCTTCACGTCGCGATGCAGCAGACCGCGGCCGTGGGCGTAATCGAGTGCCTGGCCCACGCCGGTGATGATTCGCACCACCTCATCGGGCGGCATCCCGTACGGGTAACGATCGGCCAGCAGACGGGACGCGTCGGTGCCGTCGATGTACTCCATCGCGATCCACAGCTTGTCCTCGAACTCACCGCGGTCGTAGATGGTCACGATGTGTGGGTGCGACAAGGTGGCCACCATGTCGGCCTCGAGCCCGAACCGCTGCCGGTATTCGTCGTCGCTGCTGACCGCGGATCCGAGGACCTTGAGTGCGTCATGCCGGGGCAGCCGCGGGTGCTGAACGAGGTATACCTCGCCCATACCGCCCGCCCCGAGCGTCCGCAAGATGGTGTAACCAGCAACAACCTGGCCGTCAGCTAACGGCATTGGGGCATCTTAAGGGGCGAAGGTGTCGATTATCGAACCGGAGCGCTAGGGGCCGGCCGGTCGTAGACGACCCGGGTGCCCAGCACGATGTCCTGCACGGAGCGGCGCTGGCGGTCCACCCCCACCCAGAGCAGACCGATCGGAAAGACCACGCAAGCCGCCGCCCGCAATAGCGCGACAGCAACCCGCAACGGTTCGGCCCGACGACCCGCCACCCGGACTCCCAGCAAAACCGCGCCGACCGTGCGACCCGACAACGTCCAGCACAACGTCAGGTAGAGCACGGCGACCACGAACGTCACCGCGGAGGAGAACACCACGTTGGGGGCGGGGAACCGGAACGCCGCCGGGTTGACCATCAACGTGGTCAGGACGAGGCCCAGATAGAGGGCGCCCATCGTGACGATGACGACCGCCATGTCAACGAGCGCCGCCAGGCCCCGCGACACGATCCCTGCGTTGTCCACTCAGATCCCCGGATTTCCCGGCTGCCGCCCCAGCATGCGGTCGACGAATCCCGCGACGATGTCGTCTGCACGAGCGGTCTGGGTGCGCACATCGGTGATCACCTCGGCGGTGACGGTGCCGGTGGACTCGCGGATGATCGCCGGCAGGTCGACACCGTCGATCACCGCCTGCGCCAGGCCGATCAGGTCGATACGGGCGATAATCGCGTCGATGTCGACGTCGGCGACGATCGCGTCGATATCGACGCGCTCACGCACCAGGGCGGTCAGATCGATCTGGTCGAGAACCAGCTCGGTGATCCGGGACAGTGCCGCGACGCCAGTCCGGGTGGCTTCCACGCGGGCGGATTGCAGCCACCCTCCGATCAGCGGAAGCCGTTCCCAGAGCACTACGGCATCGTAGTCAGGCCCCAAGCTCTCAGTTCATGTTCCAGGGTTCGCCGTAGGTGGTGACGCTGTCGCCGGCCTTGGAGATCAGCCGGGCGAACGGGCGCAGCAGCACGCCGCCGGCCGCGCCGGTCACGGTGCCGTGGGCGTTGGCCACGGCCACCGAGCCGTTGGGGCCCGAGACGTCGACCGAGAAGGTGGCGACTTCCTGGATGCCGGGGCCGTTGCCCAGGTCAGCGCTGATCGAGACACCCGGGAACAGGTTCGGGGTGATCACCGAGCCCAGCGGGTTGAAGCCCGTGGGAGAGATGTTGGCGTCGTCGAGCAGGATGTTGGGGGTGGTGTAGCTGAAGTTGATGCCCACACCCAGCGACCACGGGAAGCCGACCTGGTAGCCCAGCTCCAAGGTGCCCGCGAACTCATCGGCACCCGGGCCGACGACGCTGTAGACGGCCTTGCCGGAGTGGAACCACTCCCGGGTCAGCCGGTTGCGGTCCAGGGGGAACACACCGTTGAGGAAGGTGTCCCACTGCTGAACGGTCATCGTGCGGCCACCGCCGTCGACCAGACTCAGCTCATTGTCCAAGCCCGCGTGCGAGGTACCTGTCCCGACGAACAACGCCGCGACCGCAGCGACCATCGCGACCAACAACCGACCGATTAGCTTCATGTTCTCCCTAGCAGCGTCATTTCTGGCAATTGCCTGTGAGTATTAGTACCCGAAGGGTGCCACACCGGCAATCGCTGGCGAAGACCTACCCCCAGCAAGGCGGCGGGCACGCCGCGTCACCGACATGCGGTGAAAGACATCCCTGCCTGGGCTTTTGGTGCCCCGATCCGATCCGGCGGACGGCTACCCGGCCTTCTTCAGAACGGCAAGAGCCGCAACGCTGAACCGGGCGAGCTCGTCGGCCTCCACCGGTGTCAGCGCCGCCGCGATGATCTCGCCCATCCGCCGGTTGGTCAGCTCTTCGACTTCGGCGTAGCGGCCCTTCTTGTCCGCGTCGACCTCGACGTAGGGCGGGTGCCAGCCCATGAACGCCGCGTACTCGGGACCCTTGTTGATCAGGTGCGCCTCGACCGGGCTGACGCCCGAGATCGTCAGGGCGTTGAAGTGCACCGCGGCCCGCAACTCGCGCAGCACGAACATCACCTGGAAGGCGCGCGCCGCGGCGTCATCGGCCAGCGGCATCGCGCGCCAGCCCGCGTACAGCGGCAGGCCCGGCTCCGGAGCGGCGGCAATGATCTTCTCACCGAGCTCGGCGATGCGATCGAGACCGTCGGCATCGGCCAGGAACCTGCGACCGAAGTCGGCGGCCTGCTCCCAATAGAGCTGTGCGCTGTTCGACGCATCGTGTACGGCAACGCCGGCTTCCCAGCAGGCCCGCACCACGTTCGGCTCGAAAACGGCGAACACCGCGTTGATCGTGGTGCTGGTGGCTTGCCCCAGCACTCCCCCGCGGCCGGCAAAGTACGCGGCGAACGGATCGGGGTAGCCCGCAGCGACGCTCTTGGCCACGGTGTCCGGGCTGAGCATGAAGATGGAGACCGCTTCACCGATCGCTGCCCCGGCCGTGCGAACCGCGTCTGTGTCGGTGGCGCTCATAGGGTGTCTCCTCCGCTGATCGGTCGGGGCCGAGTCTACGGACATACCTACCACCGGCGGCGCCAAATCTCACGGAGCCGTGACGCCATTACGACAGCCGAACAACGGTCTACGCTTGGTAAACCTCTTGAGCCGCCTATGAACCGGTGGGCTCGGAGAAGTCCTTCACGCGGAGTTGCTGCGCGATCCAGGGCAAGGAGTCCGCGAACGCCCGGGCACCGAACTGCCAGGTGTGATAGCCGACGTACACCCGCAACGTGCACCCGATATCCACCGCCGACGCCGCCGCACACAGGTCCGGCAGAGCGCCCTTCTCCCGGAACTGGTCCTCGTCTCCATGTCCGCCGAAGCCCACCGGGGCCAGTCGTTCGGCGGGCCGATCGGGAAGGCTCTTGGTCTTGTCGTCGGGCGGTTCCTGCGAGTCGTCGAAAAGGCCGGCGACGTCGGCGTATGGACCATGCCGAGCCATCACGGTGCGCGGATCGAAGGCATCCCACATCGCGGCATTACCGGCGTAGAGACGTTCGATCGTCTGCACTTTGGTTCCAGAATTGGGGCCGCGGTCGCCGCCGATATCCACGAACGACGCGAAGAGATCTGGATGCATGACCGTCAGGTCGATCGCGCAGGTTCCGCCGGCTGACCAGCCCACGACTGCCCAGTCCGACGCTGACGGAGAGACGGAGAACCGCGACACCACATACGGGCGAACCTCTTTGGTGAGGTGGTCAGCGGCGTTTCCCCTTGGCCCGTTGACACATTCGGTGTCGTTGTTGAAGCGTCCGCTCGAATCGGCGAAGACGAACACCGGTGCGACGCCCCGGTGTGCCCTGGCGAAGTCATCGATTGTCGCGACAGCATTCCCGGTGCGGATCCAGTTCGATGGGTTGCCGAACTCGCCGCCGATCATCATGACGGCCGGCAACCGAGGCGGTGCGGTTCCGCTGAACCAGACCGGCGGCAGGTAGACGTACTCGCGCCGGTGCTTGAAACCGCTGACGGCATCCGGAATGTCCACCGCGATAACTTTGCCCGTCACGGGGACGGTGCCTCGCAGTCGTGTCAGATCGCCGGCGTTGACCTGGTCAGGCAGCGGCCCCGAGGTGAGGTCGCCCCACGCACGTTGCACCGTCGAGTAATACCCAACCCACTGATTTAGTACTAGAAGGGTGCTCACCAACGTCAGGGGAACCGCCACCAACGACACGACCCGGCGGCGCAGGGAAGCGTCCTCCCACGCGAACGCCGCCGCCGAAAGCGCTGCGACGCTGGCTGCGGTCCAGACCCAGAGCCGAAGGGGCGCAGGGTCCGATGCCAGGCCCTGCGAATCGGTCCAGGCTCGCGCGAACACGGCGCCCACTGCACCGATGGCCACAGCCATCGGCAGCCACATCAACCACCAGCGTCGGGAACGCCACCCGAACGCCGCGACCAGAACGAGAACGGCGATCGTCGCAATCTCAATCGTGGTCGGCAACCATCCACCGAGCAGCGAGGTGCCGCGGCCGAACGCGCCGAAGTCCGGGTCAGGCAACCGCGGCATGACCGTGGGAGTCGGGACCGGTGGCGATGTCGTTGGGCCGTTCGGCGGCACGGAACAAGGATGGCGCACAGTCCTGTACGAACGGTGTCAACGAGCTGGGCTCCCGCTTGAGTGATCGGGCGGTGACGCCCACTGAATTCCTAACGGCGTCATAGCGGCCACTCACTTCAGGTCCGTTGACTGATGGCATGACATCCCCGCCCGCTGCCCCACTGAGCAACGGTCCCGTCGTTCTCGTCCTGGACGCGGGCACCGACCACGGATTCACCATCGCTCGCGCGCTCCTCGAGGCCGGTTGCCTGGTCGTGGCCACCGATCGGCATGCGAAAGATCTTGTGCGGATCTGCCATGGGTACAGCGGCGTCCGCGTGCTGCTGGTCGCCGCCGACGTCACCGATCCCGACCAGCTCACCCGACTTCTGAGCCGAGCTCGCGAGCACTTCGGCCGCATCGACTACGCCGTGGCGCCCGACGTCACCAATCCACGTCGTGACCCCCTACGCTTGCCGTACGTGCTAGCAGCATGAACCGAGGAGACGACACCGGTGCGCCGACTCTGCGCGATTCTCGGCTCGCTCGTTCTCCTGATGCCGTCCATCGCGGGCTGCGGCGCCCACGCTGATCAGCCCGTTTCCCCCGCGCCGCAGGCACTCACGCCCCCGATGGGGTGGAACTCGTGGAATTCCGGCATCCAGCTTTCCGAACGGACCGTCGAGGACACGATCGACGCGATGGTCCGCTCCGGGATGCGCGATGCCGGGTACCGGTACGTCGACCTCGACGCGGGCTGGGCCGCCGCCAGCAGGGATGCCGCCGGCAATCTGCGGGCGGATCCCGCCCGGTTCCCCGCCGGCATCTCCGCGGTGGCCCGCTACGCACACGACCACGGAATGCTGCTCGGCCTGTACGCGAGCCCGAGCTACGAGTTGTGCGGGCTGGGCGCCCCGAACGCCAGCGAAGGGCACGAGTCCGGCGACGCCGCGACATTCGCTCGGTGGGGTGTGGACTACCTGAAGTACGACTGGTGCAGCACCGATTCCGACCTGGCACACGAAGTCAGGGACTTCACCGCGATGCGGGATGCGCTGCGCGCCACCGGCCGGCCGATCTTCTACAGCATCAACCCCAACACCTCGGGTGATCCCGGCGCCGGTTCGGACTACGACTGGTCCTCGGTTGCGGACATGTCGCGTAACACAGTCGACTTGGTTCCGCTGTGGCACAACCAGTTCGGGGCGGACCAGCCTGTCCTCGGCGTGTGGGAACAAATTACCGCGGCGGCCCCGCTGGCGGGCCGCAGCCGGCCCGGCTACTTCAACGACCCCGACATGCTGGTCGCCGGCATCCCCTGGCCCGCGTTCATGACCAGCCACCCGGGGATGATCGAGACGCTGGCGGGTCAGTCCGGGCCGAGCATGACCGATGCCGAACAGCGATCCCACGTCTCGCTGTGGGCGATGATGTCGGCACCGTTGCTGGCCGGCAACGATATTCGGTCGATGTCGCAACAAACGCGCGAGATCCTCACCAATCCCGACATCATCGCCGTCGACCAGGACCGGCTTGTCCGCCAGGCCCGCCCGCTAGCTCAGGATCCCCGAGTCATGGTCAAGCCGCTCGTCGACGGGGCGGTCGCGGTGGCGATGGTCAACCCGGGTCAGCAGCCGGCGTCGATCGCCACCACCGCGTCGGCCGTCGGCCTGCCCGCCACGGGGTGTTATGGCGTCCGGGATCTGTGGTCACACACCGCGAGCACCACCACCGGCGACCTGCCGGCCGGGCAGGTGGCCCCGCACGCAACCGTGGTACTGCGGGTCGAACCGCGCTGCTAGCCGGTCGGGCCGAAATTACACAGGTGTGAGTAACCCTGGGGATAAGTCGGCCGGCCGCGGCGTGGGCGCCGGTCTAGACAGTTGCCAGGATGTCCCGCAACACGGTGCGTTCAGCCGGTTCGAGGGGCAGCAACGGTAGCCGAGGCTCTCCGACGCCGCGGCCGAGCAGCTCCAGTCCTGCCTTCACCGTCGTCGGGAGACCGCCGCTGACAATGAACCGCAGCAACGGGGCCAGCTCGTCGTAGATGGCTTGGGCCTGCTGCCGGTCGCCGCGACGGACGGCGTCATAGAGG
Source organism: Mycolicibacterium sp. CH28 (assembly GCF_004745805.1). GTDB lineage: Bacteria > Actinomycetota > Actinomycetes > Mycobacteriales > Mycobacteriaceae > Mycobacterium. Next base: position 519,837 of record NZ_SRLQ01000003.1, read on the forward strand.
TCCAGGCACGGCTGGGGCCGCAGGTTCGGTGCCGCGGTGCACCAACCGGCCGCACCGACGCTGAGAGCATCGAGGACCAGCGGGTTGCTGCCGTTGTAGAAGGGCAACGCACCCCCGGAGAGCTCCTGGATGCGCAGCATGCGGCCGAGATCGCCCGTCGATTCCTTCACCATGGTGAGGTTGTCGATGTCGGCGAACATCTGCACGAGCAGTTCGGGGCACATATCGATGCCACTGGTGGCGGGATTGTTGTAGGCCATGATCGGGATGCCGATGGCCGCCCCGATCGCGGCGTAGTGCGCGCCGATCTCGCGGTCGGACAGCTTCCAGTACGAGACCGGCAGGATCATGACGGCGTCCGCTCCAGCGGCTTCGGCCTTTCGAGCCCGGCGAATGGTGTTCGCGGTGGTCAGATCGGAGGCGCCGACGACGACCGGCACTCGGTTGTCGACGGCACCCACGGTGGTGTCCAGCACGGCGTCGAACTCCGCTTCCGTGAGATATGCGGTCTCGCCGGTGCTGCCGAGCGGGGCGATCGCATGTACGCCGCTGGCGACGAGTGCGTCGACCAACGTGGCCAGCTTGCCGGTGTCCACCGCGTCACCGTCCGCGGTGAACGGGGTGACCGGGTAGGCAATGATGCCGTGGATGGCGGGAGACGTGGTCATGATGTCGAGAGATCCTTTCGGGTGCGGGGTTCAGGAGGACAGCGCGTCGGGGTGCCGACGCAGGGCCTGGCGGGCGTAGTAGGCAAAGTTGGCCTGACTGCGCTTCGGGCTCAGGGTCCAGTCATGTGCCTCACGCGCAAGTCGAGGCGGTAGTTCGGCGATCGTGCCGGCCGACATCGCCAACAGCTGCAGTCTGGCGGCGCGTTCGATGAGCATCGCCAGCGAGCACGCCTCCTCGACAGAAGCTCCGACCACGACATGACCGTGGTGGGCCAGCAGCACCGCCTTCTTGTCACCGAGCGCTGCGGTGATGAGCTCCCCCTCCTCGTTACCCACGGGCACACCTGGCCAGTCGGGCAGGAAAGCGCAGTCGTCATAGAGTGGCGCAATGTCCATGTGCGAGACGACAAGCGGTATCTCCAGCATGGACAACGCTGCGACGTGGAGGGGATGGGTGTGCACGACGCAGGTGACGTCGGGCCTGCCCCGATAGATCCACGAATGAAAGCGGTTGGCCGGGTTGGCCATTCCATCGCCTTCCAGGACGTTGAGATCTTCGTCGACGAGTAGCAGGTTGCCCTCGCTGATCTCGTCGAAGCCCAGCCCCAATCGCTGGGTGTAATAGGTACCGGGCTCCTCCGCCCTGGCCGTGATCTGCCCGGCCAGCCCGGAGTCGTGGCCGGCGTCGAACAAAGCCCGGCAGGTCAGGGCGAGCTTCTGACGGGTGGTCAGACCAGAGTCCTTGACATGCTGCGACAACGCATCGAGCGCACGGCGCATGAGGTCGGGCTTGGAGTCGTTGAGAGTGGTGGTCACGATCGCATCCTTTCCGTCGCGATGAACACACCGTGCACGATATGACACAATGTGTCCTACCGTCAATCAAGTAAACTGAGCCCCCGAAAGGTGGTGTGGTCATGACTCAGTTGGTGCGGGCGGTCCGGCAGCGCCGGGGGCTCACCCTGGACGAGCTCGCGGTGGCAACCGGGTTGACGAAGAGCTACCTGTCCAAAGTCGAACGGGGGCAGAGCACACCGTCCATCGCTGCCGCCATGAAGGTAGCCAGGGCCCTCGATGTCGATGTGGCACAACTATTCTCAGACGATCCCACCGTCACCACACTGACGATCGAGCGCGCAACCGAGCGCACCGCCGCCAAGCACCACCCGATCGCCGCGGCCATGTTGGGCAAAGCTATGTCACCATTCGTGGTGCGACCGGGCAGGCAGTTCGGTACCCATGTTCACGTCGAACACCGTGGGCAGGAGTTCCTGTTCGTCCACACCGGCACGATCGAACTCAAGTACTGCGACGACGTCACCACCCTGCACACGGGCGACTGCGCCTACTTCGACGCCTCACAACCGCACAAACTCAGGCAGGTCGGCGAAACTCCGGCAGAGGCCATCGTCGTGACCTATGACGAGCCGCGCCGACGGGGTGACTGAGTCCTAGATCGGGATCAGACCGTGCTTGCGCTGCACGCGCAGGATCTGCTTGTTGCGCAGCAGCCGCATGGCGCTGCGCAACTGCAGCCGGGTCTGGTGCGGCTCGATCACCGCATCGACGTAACCGCGCTCGGCGGCCACGTACGGAGTCGCCATGTCGCGGTTGTAGCCCTCGATGAACTGCCGCCGGATCTCTTGCACCTCAGGCGCGTTCGGATCGGGGAAGCGTTTGACGATCAGCTGCGCGGCCCCTTCGGCGCCGATCACCGCGATCCGGGCCGTCGGCCACAGGAAGTTGAAGTCCGCGGTCAGCTGCTTGGAGCCCATCACGGCATACGCGCCGCCGTAGGACTTGCGGATCGTGATGGTCACCTTCGGTACGTCGGCTTCGACGACGGAGTACAGGAACCGGCCGCCGCGCTTGATGATGCCGTTCTTCTCCTGCTCGACGCCGGGCAGGAAGCCGGGGGTGTCGACGACGAACACCAGTGGCACGTTGAACGAGTCGCAGAACCGAACGAATCGGGCAGCCTTGTCGGAGGCCTCGTTGTCGATGGCACCCGACATATGCATCGGCTGGTTGGCGATCACTCCGACCGGACGGCCGTCAACGCGGGCGTACCCGGTGATGATCGCCTGGCCCGCCTGCGCGGCGACCTCGAGGAAATCGCCGTCATCGAAGATCCGTAGCAGGATCTCGTGCATGTCGTAGGCGACATTGTCGGCATCGGGAACGAGGCTGTCGAGCTCCAAGTCGTGCGGGGTGATCTCGGGCTCCAAGCCCGGATTGACGACCGGTGCGTCGTCGAAGGAGTTGGACGGCAAGAACTCCAGGTAGTCGCGGACGTACTGGAAGGCGTCCTTCTCACTGTCGACGACCTGGTGGATGTTGCCGTACTTGGCCTGCGCGTCGGCGCCGCCGAGTTCGTCGAGGCTCACCTCCTCACCGGTGACGTCCTTGATGACGTCGGGGCCGGTGACGAACATGTAGCCCTGGTCGCGCACCGCGACAATGAGATCGGTCTGGATCGGCGAGTACACCGCGCCGCCGGCGCACTTGCCCAGGATGATCGAGATCTGTGGGACCAGGCCACTCAGCAGCTCGTGCCGGCGGCCCAACTCGGCATACCAAGCCAGTGACGTGGCCAGGTCCTGGATGCGGGCGCCGCCGGAGTCGTTGATCCCGACGATCGGGCAGCCGACCATGGCGACCCATTCCATCAGGCGGGAAACCTTGCGGCCGAACATTTCTCCGACCGAGCCGCCGAACACGGTCTGGTCGTGGCTGAACACCCCGACCGGGCGACCGTTGATGGTGCCATGTCCGGTGACAACGCCATCCCCGAAGAGCGCGTTCGGGTCGCCCGGTGTGCGGGCCAGCGCACCGATCTCCAGGAAGCTGCCCGGATCGAGCAGCGCCTGGATGCGCGCCCGCGGACTGGGGATGCCGCGCTTGTCACGCTTGGCAGCAGCCGCCTCACCGCCCGGTTCCTTGGCCAGTTCCAGCTTCTCGCGCAGTTCGGCGAGCTTCTCGGCAGTCGTGACCGGGGCGTGGGCGGGAGAGTTCTGAGCGGTCACTTGGCCTACTTCTCCTCGGCTGTCTGGTTCAACGCTTCGCTCTGGATACGGTTGATCGCCTCACTCATGTGGGCACCCACCTTCGCTATGTACGGCTCGTCGATCGCTTGGATGTGCTCGCCCCCGATCGGTACCACCTCGAGGTCGGCGACGAATTCGCCCCAACCACCGTCGGGTTGGCGAATCGCGTAGCGCGGCTCGAAGAAGATCGCGTCGTCGTGGTACCGATCGGCCATGTACAGGGTGACGTGGCCGTCGTAGGGCTGGATCTCTGCGGTCTCGAGCAGGCGGTTGTCCAGGTAGGACGTGCGCTGATGCTCGATGACGCCACCCGGGATGTCGACACCGCTGCCCTTGATCGCGTCGAGGATGAACCTCACCTGGCCCTCGTCGTCGAGTTCCTCGAGCTCCTCGTACGGGATCGCCGGGATTTCGACGTTGAAGGTGCGCTGCGCGAAGAGCGCGTAGCGATCCCAGCGCGCCCGCGTCTCTTCCTTGGTCTGCGGGATCTCCTCACCTGGGCGCACCATGTCGATCAGGCCGACGAACCGCACGTCGGCGCCCGCGCGCTTCAGCCCGATTGCGCAGGCGTACGCCAAGGCGCCACCGAGCGACCAGCCCACCAGGATGTAGGGACCGTCGCCCTGGATCTCCCTGAGCTTGGGTAGATACGCGGCGGCCCTTTCCTCGACGGAGCCCTCGACCCGTTCGAAGCCGTACATCGGGGTATCGGCCGGAAGGCGCTTGAGCAGCGGCTCGTAAACGACGGTCGACCCGCCGGCCGGGTGGAACACGAACACCGGGACCCGCGTCGACCCTTCTGGCCTCGCGCGGATGGTGCGCACGAACCCGTCGAGCTCACCGGCCTCGAGGAACTCGCGGACCGTGGTGGCGAGCTGCTCGATGGTCTTGGCAGACCTGACGTCATCGACGGTGATGGTGCCCTCGGCGCGTTCGGAGAGCCGCTCGGCCAGCTTGGTCGCCGTCGCGTCGTCGATGGCGGGCAGCTCGTTGAAGATGCCGCCAGGGGACTTGCCGGTGACGATCGCCCACGTCGCGAATGTGACGCGCTCGGCGGCTTCACGAGGGGGGACGTCGGCGCCGAGCGCCTCGGTGACGGCTTCCTGGGTCAGCACCTTGGCGGCCACCGCTGCGGCAGCAGCAGATTTGGCCGGGGCTGCGGCAGCAGCAGATTGAGCCGGGGCTGCGGCAGCAGCAGATTGAGCCGGGGACTTACCGGGCCCCGCCGGATTGGTGGGCGGCGGCGGGATGGTCGGCTCCGGCTCCTGCTCGGCCACGATGGGGTGACCGGCCTCGGCCAGCTTGGCCTCGAGTTCGGCGACCGTGCTCGCTCCGCCCAGCATCTCGGCCTGCTCGGCGGCGATCTCCTCGGCGGTCTTACCCTTCTGCGCCTCGGCCAGATCTTCCACCTCGTCGCGGTGCTCGATCGCGTACTGGATGAGCTTCTCGACGGCGTAGAGGTTGGCGTCGCGCACCGCGGTCAGCTGGATGGGCGGCAGGTCGAAGTCGTACTCGACTCGGTTCTTGATCCGCACAGCCATCAACGAGTCCAGGCCGAGTTCGATCAGCGGCACCTCCCACGGGAGGTCCTCGGGCTCGTAACCCATTGCGCTGCCCACGATTGTCGAAAGCCGGTCGTGCACGGTCTCACCGGAATCCGGGGACCACTTGCCGAGCGACGCAGCGACACCGGCGCCGGCCGCGAGGTTGTCGGACAGGATCGAGGCGTCGTCCTCGGGTTGCGCCTCGACGGCCGCGGCCGGCGTGGTCACCGCCACACCGGTGGCCACCGCGGCGGGCAGCGCCGACACTGCGCCCGAACGGGTGACGATGGCGTCGTAGACGAGGGAAAAGGAAGACTCGGCCCCGTTATCCGCGCGGGCATGCACCTGCACCGAAGCGCCACCGGGGTGGCGGGTCAACGTCGTCACCAACCGCGCGCCGTCGCCGGGCACCGCACGCTGCTCCGAAGCAGTCAGTGCTGCATCCGGAAGCACCTGCAGCGCAGCGGCTTTCACCAAAGCAGCCAGATCGGCCTGGCCCTGGGCCGCGTACTCCCAGACATGCTTGCCGTCCGGGGTCGCCACGTGGGTGCCGGGGATCATCGTGGAACCGTCGGCAGAGAACTGGGCGTTGAGCCAGTGCTCCTTGCGCCTGAACCGGGTCGGCGGGATGTCGGCGTAGTCGGACGGGGTGGCACCAGGAGAAAACAGCGTCCGGAAGTCCAAGTCGTGGCCGTGGACGTAGAGCTGGGCCATGGCGGCGACCATGGACTCGACCTCGTCCTGCTTGCGGGCCAGGGTGGCGATCAGCTGCGCGTCGTGCAGTCCGGCCGAGGCCGTCGTCAACCCAACCTGCATGAGCGCCACCGGGTTCGGCGCCAGCTCCAAGAAGGTGGTGTACCCGTTGTCGACGGCGTTGCGGATGCCCTGGGTGAAGTAGACGCTGTGACGCAGACCCTTCTTCCAGTAGTCGACGTCGTGGATCGGCTCGCCACCCGGGCGGATGTGGCTGCCCTCGTGCACCGTCGAGAAATACCCGATGTGCAGCGGAAGCGGCTGGATGCCTTGCAATTCCGCGGCCAGCTCACCGAGCAGCGGATCCATCTGGGTGGTGTGGCTGGCGCCCTTGGTCTGGAACTTGCGGGCGAACTTGCCTTCGGCCTCGGCGCGTTCGATGATCGCGTCGACCTGCGCGGGCGGGCCGCCGATCACCGTCTGGGTCGGCGCAGCGTAGACGCACACCTCCAGATCCGGGTAGTCGGAGAACACCGTCTTGATTTCCTCGGCGGAGTACTCCACCAACGCCATCAACCGGATGTAGTCACCGAACAGCATCGCCTCGCCCTCGCCCATCAGCCGCGAACGCGAGCAGATGGTGCGGGTCGCGTCGGCCAGCGACAGACCGCCGGCGAAGTACGCCGCCGCCGCCTCCCCCAGCGATTGGCCAATCACCGCACCGGGTTTGGCGCCGTGATGCTTGAGCAGTTCGCCGAGCGCGACCTGGATGGCGAAGATCGTGACCTGGGTGGTCTCGATGCCGTAGTCCTGCGAGTCGTCGAGGATCAGCTCGACGATCGAGTAGCCGAGTTCATCCTGGATCAGTGCGTCGACCTTGTTGATCCACTCGGCGAACACCTCGTCGCGCAGATACAGGCTCTTGCCCATCTTGCGGTGCTGGGCACCGAATCCGGCCAACACCCACACCGGGCCGTTGGTCACCGGCCCGTCGGCGCTGTACACCAGCGGGCTCTGCTTGCCGTCGGCGATCGCGCGCAGGCCCTTGACCGCCTCATCGTGGTCGTGGGCCAGCACGACCGCGCGCGAGCGGCCGTGGTTGCGCCGCGACAGCGAACGCCCGATGGACTCCAGCGACGTCGCCCGCCCCTCGGGGCTGTCGATCCAGTCCGCCAGTTCGGCGGCGGTGGCGCGCTTGCGTGAGGTCAGGAATCCCGAAACCGCCAGTGGCACAACCGCAACCGGCTGCTCGGCGGATTCGAGTTCGGCGCGGGCGGCCTCCAGCAGCTCCAGTGCCTCGTCGGTGAGACCGGGCAGTTCCGGCTCCCGTTCGTCGCTGTCGTAACGATGCTGGCCCAGTTCCTCGGCCTCGTCACCGTCCTCATCGACGAACTCGCCGTACTCGTCCATCCGCACGCCGCCGACGTAGACCGCGTCGGCCTCGGACGTCGCCGACTCCCCGGCGACCGGAGCGACAACGGGTTCGGGCTCGACCAGATCCGAGGGCAATACCTCACGCACCACCAGGTGCGCGTTGGCGCCACCGAAGCCGAAGCCCGACACACCGGCGATCGCGTGACCGCTGTAGCGCGGCCAGTCGGCGGCGGTCTCGACCACCTTCAGGTGGATCCCGTCGAAGTCGATGTAGGGGTTAGGCCCGGAATAGTTGATCGACCGCGGAATCTTGTTGCGGCTCAAAGACAATGCGACTTTAGCCAGGCTCGCAGCGCCGGCGGCCGACTCCAGGTGGCCGACATTGGACTTCACCGCGCCCAGCAGCGCGGGCCGGTCGGCCGGGCGGCCCCTGCCGATCACGCGACCCAGCGCGTCGGCCTCGATCGGGTCACCCAGGATGGTGCCGGTGCCGTGCGCCTCGATGTAGTCGACATCGCGCGGATTGACACCGGCATCTTTATAGGCCTTGCGCAGCACGTCAGCCTGCGCGTCCGGGTTGGGAGCCAACAGACCGTTGGACCGACCGTCGTGGTTGACCGCACCACCGGCGATGACGGCCAGGATCTCATCGCCGTCGCGACGAGCATCCTCGAGCCGCTTGAGCACCAGCATGCCGCCGCCCTCGGAGCGGGCGTAGCCGTCGGCGTCGGCGGAGAACGACTTGATTCTGCCGTCGGCGGCCAGCACGCCGCCGACCTCGTCGAAGCCCAGCGTCACCGCCGGGGTCACCAGGGCGTTGACACCGCCGGCGACGACGACGTCCGCCTCGCCGGTGCGCAGGGCCTGCATGCCCTGATGCACGGCGACCAGCGAACTGGAGCAGGCGGTGTCGATGGCCATCGACGGGCCACGGAAGTCGTAGAAGTACGACACCCGGTTGGCGATGATCGAGCTCGCCGTTCCGGTGATGGCGTAGGGATGCGCGGTGCGCGGGTCCATCATCGCCATGAAGCTGTAGTCATTGGTCGACGTGCCGACGAAGACGCCGACATTGTCACCGCGCAGGCTCGATGCCGGGATGCGGGCGTTCTCCAACGCCTCCCAAGTCAATTCGAGTGCCATCCGCTGCTGCGGATCGATGTTGTCGGCTTCCATCTTGGATAGCGCGAAGAACTCGGCGTCGAAGCCCTTGATGTCCTTCAGATACCCGCCGCGGGTGCGGGCCTGCGCGATCCGCTCGGCCAGTCGCGGCTCCGCCATGAACTCCGCCCACCGGCCCTCGGGCAGATCGGTGATCGCGTCGCGACCCTCGAGCAGGGCCTGCCACATCTCGTCGGGGGTGTTCATGTCGCCCGGGAAGCGGGTCGACACGCCCACGATGGCGATGTTGGCCACGCCCTCGTCGACCTGACGGGACCAGTCCTCGTCGCCGAAGTCCTCCAGCTCGGGCTCACCCTCGATGATCACCGTCGCCAGCGATTCGATCGTCGGGTTCCGGAACACCACCGTCGCCGTCAGAGTCACACCGGTCAGGTCCTCGATGTCACTGGCCATCGCCACCGCGTCGCGGGAGGACAAGCCCAGTTCCACCATCGGGGTGGACTCCGAGATCGAATCGGGTGCCTGGCCGGTCGCGTTGGCGACCCAGTTGCGCAGCCACTCGCGCATATCCGGCACGGTCATGTCGGTGCGAGGTGGAGCCGGCTCCGGCGTTTCGGGCGTTTCGGGCGTTTCAGGCATTTGTTCAGACATGCGGCCTCACCTCGTGCGACGGGGCCACCAGCGCACGCAAGTCACGTACCCAGCCACCCCTTCGTCCACTAAGAACTTTCTTCGGTCGTCATTCCGATTCGTCGGGGAAGGCGTTGGCCACCTTCCCACTGCGCAGGCTGCCATCCAGATACGCCGAGCGGCAGGCCCGCCGGCCGATCTTGCCGCTGGAAGTACGCGGGATGGCACCCGCCGGCGTCAACAGAACATCACGCACCGTCACGCCGTGGCGCACAGCGATCGCGGCGCGGATGTCATCGGCGATCGGTGCCAGGTCGAGCTTGTGCGAACCCGGCGCCCGCTCGGCCACGATGACCAGTTGCTCGGAGCTGTCGCTGGCATCGCGCTTGAGCCCCGCGTGGGCGTTCTCGAACACCTCGTCGGGCAGCTGGTTGGCCGGCACCGAGAAGGCCGCGACGAACCCGGTCCGCACGGCCTTGGTGGCCTCCTGCGCGGAGTACTCCAGGTCCTGCGGGTAGTGGTTACGGCCGTCGATGATCACCAGGTCCTTGACCCGGCCGGTGATGTAGAGATCACCGTCGTGGAACGCACCGAGATCGCCGGTGCGCACCCAGGTCGCCTCGTCGGCAGCGCCCTCGGCGTGCGACGGGCTGGTCCGCGACTTGAGGGTGTTCTGGAACGTCTCTCGCGTCGCTTCGGGCTTGTTCCAGTAGCCGCTGCCCATGTTCTGGCCGCTGATCCAGATCTCACCGATCTGCCCGTCGGGCAACTCGGTGGCGGCATCGTTGTCGACGATCACCGCCCACTCGTGCACGCCGATCTTGCCCGCCGAGGCCTGCGCCACGGCCGTCGGCGACTCGTCGGGCACCACGACGAAACGTCCGCCATTGAGCTCGTTCCGATCAACCGAGACGATCTTCGGCTCTTCGCCGGCCGGTGTGGTCGACACGAACAGGGTTGCCTCGGCCAGGCCGTAAGACGGTTTGATGGCCTTGGGCTGAAAGCCGTATGGGGCGAAGGCATCGTTGAATCGCTGCACGGTGGCCGCCGAGATCGGCTCGCTGCCGTTGAGGATCGCTTTGACGTGGGACAGATCCAGCGGCTCTTCGTCGTCCCTGGGCAGACCGCGCGCCGCGGCATGGTCGAACGCGAAGTTCGGGGCTACCGAGATGGTGCCGCCGGTGTCGCCGGGCTTGTATGCGAGCTCGCGAATCCAGCGGCCGGGCCGCCGGACGAACGCGGCGGGCGTCATGAAGGTGAAGTAGTGGCCGATCAGCGCCGGCAACAGCGCGGTGACCAGGCCCATGTCATGGAAGAACGGCAGCCAGGAGACACCCCGGTCGCCTTCCTCGCCCTCGAGTGCCTCGATCACCTGCACCACATTGGTGGCCAGGTTCAGGTGGCTGATCTCCACACCGCTGGGGATCCGGGTGGACCCGGAGGTGTACTGCAGGTAGGCGACGTTCTCCCGATCCGTGTCGACCGGCTCCCATGTCGCGCCGACCTCGTCGGGAACCGCGTCGACGGCGATGACGCGAGGCCGCTCCTTAGCGGGCCGGGTACGGAAGAATTTGCGCACTCCCTCGGCCGCCTCGGTGGTGGTCAGGATCGCCGATGCCCCGCAGTCGTCGAGCACCGCGTGCAATCGGCCGACGTGACCGGGCTCGGACGGGTCGAACAGTGGGACGGCGATGCGACCGGAATACAGCGTGCCGAAGAAAGCGACCAGGTATTCGAGGTTCTGCGGGCACAGGATGGCAACCCGGTCGCCGGGTGCGGTCACCTGCTGCAGGCGCGCGGCGACGGCCCGGTTGCGGGTCCCGAAATCGGCCCAGCGCAGCTCACGTACGACACCGTCGCGTTCGGTGGAGAAGTCCAGGAATCGGTAGGCGGTCTTGTCGCCCCGGACCTTGGCCCAGCGCTCGACGTGTTTGACCACACTGGCGCCTTCGGGGAAGGTGATCCGTCCGTTCTTGATGAACGGGTTATGGAACGGCATGCCACTCTCCTGTCAGAACACATCTGTGTCGGGCCTTGCGGCGGGCCGCGCGTGACTGTCGCGCCACCGATCGCCCTGCGTCGCGGACCCCAAACCTCACAGATGGTACAGAGCCATCCGTCGTCCCGTCGGGACTGAGACGGTCGCGGCCCCCGCCAGTTCGGATGTGTGGACACCTCCGAACGCCAGCGGCTGACGCGTGCAGTCTTATTTTCTTCTTAATGTTAGGCGCAGTAGCCCCAGCAGCCAAATCGCCGGCCCCGGAGCTGCCACGTCATCCGTGTTTCGGATGGGGAGCGTTCTCGATCAGGTCACGCGCCCAATTCAGTGTCCACTGGGTGGAGGTCTGCCCGTCGAGGCTCCAGAACTGCGGCGTGTTGTACAAGGCGTGCACCGGCTGACCGGCGCCGCCGGCCAACACGTCCAACGTGCTCGGCAGGGTGGTGATGTTGAACGCCTCCTGCGGCGCTGCGCAGATCAGGTCGCCGGCCCCGCAGATCTCGTTGGTCCGGTTGTTCAGCGCACCGAACCCGCCCGGGCGCTCCCCGGTCATGGTCAGACCCATCGCCGACAGCGTCGGTATCTCGTGCAGCGTGATCTCGGCACCCTCACCCGGCGGGTTCGGGCCGATGTCCTGCCCAACGCCCTGCTGACGGCGACCGTCGGCGATCAACGTCACCCCCAGCACCAGATCCTCGTCGACCGGTCCGCGTCCGTTGCCGATATCGCTGGCGATGTCGCCGGCAATCACCGCGCCCTGCGAAAAGCCGGCCACCACATAGGAGGTCAACGGGCACCGCTGGTTCATCTCGGTCATCGCCTTGACCGCGGCCCTGGTGCCCTCGGCACGGCTGTCGTTGTAGGACATCTGCTTGTCCGCCGACAGCGGATTGTGGAACTGCGCGGTGTAGGGAACGGTGTAGATCTCCAGGCGGTCCCGGCCGAACTGCTCGGCCAGCGGCCGAGTTACGTTGCCCATCAGCGACAGCGGGAACTGGGTCGGGTTGAACGGGTCGTCGGTCGGCGACGATTCCCACGTGCCGGGGATGGAGATCATCTGCACGTCCGGGCAGCTGGCGTCCTGGAACTCCGGGCGCGGCTTCTTCGGCCCCGGCTGGCTGGTGGGCGGCAGCGCGGTCGGGGGAACGGCCGTCGGCGGCGACTCCGGCCGGCGCACGACGATCACGACGATGGCGACAATCAGCGCCACGGCGATCGCCATCGCACCCGCGGCAACGAGGCCGAGGATACGGTGGCGCCGACGCCGGGCATTCGTCCGGGATTTTCGAGCCATGGAAAAGAGTGTGGTCTTCCTAGTAGCAGAGTCGCTGTGTGGCGATCCGGATGTAGTCCGCAGTCGCCTCGTTCACCTGCGGGTCAGCGGTCGTCTTCGTAGACGACTGCATGTCGGCGACATCGCTGCGCACCATCGGTGCGATGTAGTCCCACACCGCCTGATCACTTTGACCGGCGGCATGGGCCTGGCACACGTGCGATCCGATGCTCAACGCTTCCAATTCACTTGACGGGTGCACCCCTGCGGCCGATAGCGCATCAAGGAAGCCGCGCTGCGACGGTGTGACGTTCAGCGTGGTGGCTTGCAGGTCCGATTCCGACGGCGCCGGAGTGCCCCGCCCGTGCAAGGTACCCAACGTCTGCTCCGCGGGCGGCGCGGCGGTGGTCACCAGGTCCTCGCCCGCGGCGCAACCGATCAGCAGCCAGGCCATCGGGCCGAGCACGCCGGCCACAACCATCGCGTGCCGGACAGCCCCGGTGACGCGATTGGCGTCACCGTCAGCTTCGCCGAGGAAACGGCCATCCGAGCACTGCACGCCTCCACGGTACCGGCTGCCCCGAGGTCTTCCAGAGACCTCAAAGATTTCGGATGGCTAACAGTTCGCCCCTGGATTGTGACCTATTTAATAGCCGCCGCAACGTCGTTCGACATCGCGGCCAGCTGGTTGGCCCAGTTGCCCCAGTCGTGGTTGCCCCCGGCCGGGAAGTCGAAGTGACCGTTGTGACCGCCCAGTGATCGGTAGTGCGCGTAGAAGGTGCGGTTGCTGCCCTGGGCCTGATCGCAGTAGCCGATCATGGCCGGCACGTCGCTGCAGGTCAGTGTCTGGGGGCTGAAGATCCACAGCCGGGTGTTGTTGTCGACCAGTAGCTGGGCGTGCACATCAGGGTCGTGCCACTTCCACCGGCCGAGCTGCGCGGCACCCCACATGGCCTGGGTGTTGACCCCGCCGAACTCGTTCATGCCGGCGGTGATCGCACCGTTGAGGAAGGTGTTCGAGGGGGTCAGGAAGCCCGACATCGACCCGGCGTAGCGGTAGCGGTCGGGGTGGAACGTGGCCTCCATGAGGGCGCCGGTGCCGCCCTGGGAGGCGCCGACGATCGCGTGCCCACCGGGGGCCAGGCCCTTGTTGGCGGCCAGCCAGTTGGGCAGCTCGTCGGACAGGAAGGTCTCCCACTGCCGGGTGCCGTCGGCCTCCCAGTTGGTGTAGAGGGTGAACGCACCGCTGGCCGGCGCGACCACGGAGACGCCCTTACCGGCCAGAGTGTTCATCGCGTTGCCCGCGGTGACCCAGTTGCTGACGTCCGGGGCGGCGTTGAACGCGTCGAGCAGCACCACCGCATGCGGACCTCCCGCCAGGAAGGCCACCGGGATGTCACGGCCCATCGCCGGCGACGGCACCATGAGGTACTCGACGCCAGCGGCCTTGGCGGCCGGTGTGGCCACGCCCCACAGACCGAGCGCCACGACAGCGGCGCACAGACCTCGGAACAGACCCGACAAACTCCTCATGGTCACCTCACGTCGACTCGTCGCGATGCTCATCACCCCGGCTCGCTGCAACGTAGTGAATCACACCGCTGAACGGCTCGGCGATGGGTTCCGAAACGCCAACGGCGATGACCCGAAGGTCATCGCCGTTGGTCAGTTGTCGACTGCGCCCAATCAGGCGGTCGGCGTGGCGCCGAGCACGCGCTGGATGTCGGGCTTCATCTGCTGCAGCTGCTGCCCCCAGTAGTTCCACTGGTGAGTGCCGTTGGCCGGGAAGTTGAACACCCCGTTGGTGCCGCCGTCGGCCAGGTAGGTGTCGCGGAACGTCTTGTTCGTCCGCAGCGTGAACCCTTCCAGGAACTTGGCGTTGAACAGGTTGCCGCTGCTGGTGCCGGCATCCAGATCGGACGGCTTGCCGTCGCCGCAGTAGATCCAGATGCGGGTGTTGTTGTCGATCAGCTTCTGGATGTTGACCAGCGGGTCGTTGCGCTTCCAGGCGTTGTTCGGGTCACCGGTCGAACCCCACATGTCGTCGGCCTTGAAACCGCCGGCATCACCCATCGAGATGTTCACCAGGAACGGCCACCAGCCCTCGGAGAGGTTCAGGAAGCCGGACAGTGCGGCGGCGTACGGGAACTGCTCGGGATGCCAGATCGCCAGGGTCAGCGCGGCCGAGCCGGCCATCGACAGACCGACTGCCGCGCTGCCGGTTGGCTTGACCTGACGATTGGCTGCCAGCCAGGCCGGCAGTTCCTGGGTCAGGAAGGTCTCCCACTTGTAGGTCTGGCAACCGGCCTTGCCGCATGCCGGCTTGTACCAGTCGGAGTAGAAGCTGGACTGGCCACCGACGGGCATGATCACCGACAGGCCAGAGTTGTAGTACCACTCGAACGCCGGGGTGTTGATGTCCCACCCGTTGAAGTCGTCCTGGGCGCGCAGACCGTCGAGCAGGTAGACCGCCGGAGAGTTCGGGCCGCCGCTCTGGAACTGGATCTTGATGTCCCGTCCCATGCCGGCGGACGGCACTTCGAGGTACTCGACCGGCAGTCCCGGTTTCGAGAAAGCTCCCGCCGTTGCGGAGCCGCCGACGACGCCGATCAGGCCCGGCAGCACGGCGGTAGCCGCAGCGACTACCGTTAGCCGTCGCAGCCACACGCCGCGCAACTTCTCAACGAACTTCATCCAACTATTCCCATCTTTTTGTGTGTGCCGCACCGCATACGATCCACGCAGCCGTGCCCTGGTAGTCAACCACATGTGCTCTGATCGTTCCTCTTCAGTGATCTCGCCGTGACCACCTCATCACCGGCCGATTGTGGCGATGAGGTCGGGTTTCAGTGCCGTCAGTTGGGCGCCCCAATACGGCCAAGAATGGTTGCCGGACGCCGGGAAATTGAAGGTCGCGTTGGTGCCGCCGGCAGCGGTGTAGGCGGCCTGGAAATCCTTGTTGCTCTTGATCGCCATCGACTCCAGGCTGTTGGCGGACAGCGCCACGCCGGGGTCGGCGCCCTGGTCGAGATCGGTCTGGCCACCAGGTGCGCAGTAGATCCAGAGCCGGGTTCCGTTGCGTGCGATGGTGGCTGCCTGTACCACCGGATCGTTGCGCTTCCAGGCGGAGTCCCACGGTGTGCCCCACATGTTGTCGACGTTGTAGCCGCCGGCATCGAGCATGGCCACCCGGATGGCCTGCTGCATGAGCAGCGCCGAGGGGTTGAGGAAGCCGGACAACGAGGCCGCGTAGCTGAATTGCTGCGGGTGGTAGGCGGACAGGATCAGGGCGGCACCGCCGGACATCGACAGCCCGACGACACCGTTACCGGTGGTGGAGACCTGCTTGTTGGCGGCCAGCCATTGCGGCAGCTCGCTGGTGAGAAACGTCTCCCACTTATAGGTATAGGGCTGCTTGTTGAAGTTCGAGGGCGAGTACCAGTCGGTGTAGAAACTCGACTGTCCGCCGACCGGCATCACCACCGAGACACCCGAGCCGTAAAACCACTCGAATGCCGGGGTATTGATGTCCCAGCCGCTGTAGTCGTCCTGGGCGCGTAACCCGTCGAGCAGGTAGACGGCCTTGGTCGGTGCCGCCTCAGCTGGTGCTCCCGGAGCGGGTGCGGCGGCCCCGGCCTGGAACTCGACGCGGATGTTGCGGCCCATCGACGGCGAGTACACGTCGAGGTACTCCACCGGAAGGCCCTCCCGAGAGAAGGCTTTGGCGATCGGAGCGGGCCCGGTCACGATGACCAGCGCAGCCAGCATCAGGACCGCGACAACGGACGCGGCCGGCCGGTGGCGCACGGCGCGGCGTACAGGTGTCCCGATCACAGAAGAAACCATCGATTGCTCAACTCATCCGTTCCGCGGCATGGCGTCACCGCCATCGGCCGACATTGGCCTTACCGCGAGTCCTCACACTTGACCTGTGTATCGCCGCGACCTGGCCGCAGCGTTACCGGCCGGAGCCCAGTCAACTAACGCTGCCCCGACAGCAAACTTCGATTACCACCCGCTCCGCGGACGGTCGGGCCGCCCCGTTCGATCGTGCGGCTAGGGCCCCGTTGCCGGTAAGCCAGTGTACGGGGTGCCCTTCAATTCGGGCTCATCGAGCCCACAGCGGGCCAGCTCGAACCGGGGTACCCGATCGATGCGGTACCGCGTGAATTCCAAGGAATGCAGCATGTTTGACAAGAACCGGCGAATACCCAACGGCTTGCGGATCGAGTTCAGCATCGCGTCGGTCTCGGGGCATTGCAGCGCCACCCCGGCCTCTTTGATCCATCCCTCGTCCAGATACGGCGGGACCCAAGGATGTTCCTTCAGCCACGGACCTTCAGCAACGGCCCAGTCCGGGAAGAGGTTCTTGTCGTGGCCGATGCGGCCGTCGTCCAACCGCGCGGTGTGGGCCGCCAGCGGATTCGCCAAACCGATCTGGTCGATCACCCTGGTATTCAGCCCGACGTTCATGCCTAACATGCCAAGGTTGGTGAAAAAGACTGTGTGAGGGGCGATTTGGCGGCGCCAACTGTCCATCGAGACACCCGGCGGCGGTGGCGGCGGCGGGTAGGCGGGGACGACGTCCCACTGGTCGTAGTTGCCGGCAGGCAACAGCAGGGCACCGTCGGGGGTGTTGTTGATGGCGGCCAGCACCGCGCGCATCCGCGGGTAGTCCAAGTAGTCCGCAGCGGTCAAGGGGTGGGCGTGGCCGGTGGCCTGCGAATAGAACCGGCGCTCATCGACGATGCCGGAGTATGTGACGCGGGTGGCGTCGGCGCCCATACCAGGCGAATTCGCCGCCCACAGCGACCAACCAGTGACGGCCAGCCACAGCGCCGCCGCTGTGCCGCTCAGTATCAGGCCCTTCTCGCGGGAGATCCGGGCGGCGTCGGGCAGCGCAAGCGGGATCACCGCCACCGGGGCCAGCAGGCAGAACACCGGAGTGAGCAACACCCGGCCATGCATGAAGTCGCCACCCTGCCGGATCCAATAGAGGGCCTGCAGCAGACCACTCAGGAGCATGAAGACGACGACGGCAGCGGGGCTCTGCAGGCGGTTTGCCAGCCGACCGGACTTACCGGGCGTCTCGGTCCGGTGGATCCACCACGGCGTGCTGCGCCCAGCCACCAGCACGGCGCCGAGCCCGATCAACAGCAGCGCGGGTATCCACAGCAGATAAGGCCCGTTGAAGTTGGCCAGATAGATCACGCCCTGGCCCCACTTGTCTCCGGTGGCGTCCTTGGCCAGTGCGGTCTGCGGGAAGATCAGCCCGTAGTAACCCATCCGGAAGATCTGGTAGCCCACCGGGAGCAGCCCACCGGCAACCACGATGAGCAGCCGGCTGCGCCAGCCGCGCGCGGCGATCAGCATCATCACCAGTGCCAGCCCGCCGACCAGGGCCAGTTCGGGACGGACCAGCACGCTCAGACCGGCGACGAAGGCCAGCGCGGCGATGAAGACCGGGCCGCCGCGGCCGGACCTGGGCGCTTGCGACCAGACCACCAGCATCCACCACAGCAGGCCGACCCAGGCCGTGGCCAGGCCGTTCTCCAGTCCTGATGTGGCGAAGTCACGGGCGGGCGGGATCGCGATGTAGACCAGCGCCCCGGCGGGCAGCAGCACCGCGCGACGGCCCTGCAGCCCCGGCGCGAACAGCCGGCCGGCGCCGAGCATCACCATCACCACCCCGGCGACCGACAACGACAACGCCAGGGTCAGCGCTACATACTCCAGCCGGACCGGACCGCCGATGAGCCCGCCGAAATACACCAGATAGCTCCACAGCGTGGAGGTGTTGGACTCCACCCGCTCGCCCGCATTGAAGACCGGTCCGTTGCCGGCCAGCAGGTTGCGCACCGTACGCAACACGATCAGGCCGTCGTCGGCGATCCAGCGGCGCTGCCAGGCACCCCAGGCCCACAAAGCGGCGACGACCACGACGCTGAGCCACAAGCTGACCCGGGCCAGCTGCGAATAGGTTGCGGGCGAAGACGTTTCGGTCTCGCCCGGTTGAGTTTCCGGCGACCTAACCGATGACGACGGCAGCAATGACGGTTCCGATCCAGGCCAGTGCCAGCAGCTGCAGCACCCGGTCACGCAACGCGATATCCTCGGGCTCACCGGCCATGCCGCCGTCGACGTCGACGGCGTAGCGCAGGATGGCGATGGTGAACGGGATCATCGACACCACGAACCACGAGCCGGTGTCACCGTCACGCTCGAACGCCCACAATCCGTAGCAGAGCACCACGGCGGTGGCCGACAACGTCCAGACGAACCGCAGGTAGGTGCTGGTGTAGCTCTCCAGGGACTTGCGGATCTTGGCCCCGGTGCGCTCGGCTAGCTGCAGCTCGGCGTAGCGCTTGCCTGCCGCCATGAACAGCGAACCGAACGCCATCACCAGCAGGAACCACTGGGACAACGGGATGCCGGCGGCCACGCCACCGGCGATGGCGCGGATCAAGAAGCCCGAGGACACGATGCAGATGTCGAGCACCGCTTGGTGTTTTAGGCCGAAGCAATAGGCCAGCTGGATAGCGATATAGATCGCCATCACCAGGGCCAGCTGCGGTGTGACGAACCACGCGATGGCCAGCGACGCCACGGCCAGCGCGACGGCGATGCCGTAGGCCAGGCCCACGGGTAGCACCCCGGCCGCGATCGGCCGGAACCGCTTGGTCGGGTGCGCACGGTCTGCCTCGACGTCGCGGGCGTCGTTGACCAGATAGATCGACGAGGCGCCCAGGCTGAACACGACGAAGGCGATCGACACCTTCACCAGGACGTCGCGGTAGTCGTAGCCGATGTTGCCGCCCAGCGCGGCCAGCGGCGCGGCCAACACCAGCAGGTTCTTGACCCACTGGCGCGGACGAATCGCCTTGACGATCCCGCTGAACAGGTTGCTCGGCGGGCCGGTCACCGGGGCCGCATCCTCACTCATCGGCGCTCACTTACGCGTCTCCTTCTGCGGTGAGACGAAACGCGCAGCCGTCGTGGCGACGGCGGCGCCTACAGCCGTCCCGGCGAGTACGTCGGTCGGATAGTGCACACCGAGTACCAGCCGCGACAGAGCCATCGCCGGCACCACTACCAACGGCAACGGTGAGCGGGTGGCCCGGCTCAGCAGCATAGCCGCGGCGGTTGTCGACGTGGCGTGCGCCGAGGGGAAGCTCAGCGCACTGGGTGTGCCGACGTTGACCGTGATGGCCGGGTCATGGGGCCGCTTGCGGCGCACCACCAGCTTGATCGCGATCGCGGCGGCATGCGCGACCACCGCGCCGACGCCGACCAGCAGCCAGTCTCGGCGCCGTTTCGGGTTGACCAGCGCACCGAGCGCCGACAGCGCCACCCAGCCCTGGGCATGCTCGCCGAAGTGCGACATCGCCCTGGCGACCGCGATTACCTCTGGCGTGCCCAGCCTGGACTGGATGGCCACCAGCGCGGCGACCTCGCCGCCAGAGCCGTCAGGCATGGGTGGACGAGTTCTCTAACAGCACCGTTTCCCACTTCTCCTTGCTGGACAGCACCGGCAGCGCCTTTCGGTAGACCTTGCGCATCCGGTTGTACTTGCGGGCCAGCCGGATGTGCTGTTGCAGCGAGGCGCGCAACAGCGCGAACATCTTGGCGCGGTCACGTTGGCGGTAGACCACCCCGCCGCCGTCGGCGGTGGTCACCGTGACCCCGTCGACCTTGCACAGCAGGAACCAGCGCGCGTCCTGGGTCGGCACGTTGAGCTGCGGGCGCTCGTGGTGGGCCGGATTCTCCTTGCGCAGCTGGTGGATAACGCCGCGAGCGAGCCGAAAACCGATGGCGGGCAACGCTACCGGCGGATTGTGCACCCTCGTGCGACCACTGGGCTTGGGCAGCGAGGTGGCTCCGGGCAGCACGACGGCGTCGGGGTACTGCTCGCGCATCTTGCGCACCTCGGGCAGCGCCGACTCCAGGATGGAGAAGATGTGCTCCGGACCGGCCAGGAAGTCGGCGATCGCCCTGTTCTGGATGGCAACCGTCGAATACTCAAGGCAGAGAAGGTGTTTGAATGTGGCCTTGAGCGAGCTGGCCAGTAGGCCGCGCACCGGGCCATCCCAGTGCATGGCCGAGACCACCAGGCGATTGCGCAGGTGGAAATACGCCTGCCAGTCGATGGCGTCGTCTTTGTCGCTCCAGGCCATGTGCCAGATGGCGGTGCCGGGCATGGTGACGGTGGCATAGCCGTTCTCGCCGGCGCGCAGGCCGTAGTCGGCGTCGTCCCACTTGATGAACAGCGGCAACGGCTGGCCGAGTTCCTCGGCGACCTGCCGCGGGATCATGCACATCCACCAGCCGTTGTAGTCGACGTCGATGCGGCGATGCAGCGCAAGGCTGCGTTCGTCGTCGTCGTCGGCCAGCGGATATTTGGCGAAGTCGTGGTCATAGGCGGTGTGGGGTGCATTGGTCCACATGAAGTTGGACTGGTCCACCACCTCGCCCATCACGTGCAGGTGTGACGGCTCCTGGAGGTTGAGCATCTGTCCGCCGATCAGGGTGGGCGACTTGGCGAACCGGTTGAGCGCCAGCGCCCGCAGCACCGAATCCGGCTCGATGCGGATGTCGTCGTCCATGAACAGGATCTGCTCGCAGGTCGTGTTCTTCAGCGCCTCGTACATGACACGGCTGTAGCCACCCGACCCGCCGAGGTTGGGCTGGTTGTGGATGGTCAGCCGATCACCGAGGCGAGCCGCGGCGGCCGGGAAGTCCGGGTGGGCGCTGGCCTTGTTGTTGCCCTGGTCGGTGACGATGACCGCACCGACGACCTCGTCCACCAGCGGGTCGGCGGTCAGCGTCGCGAGGGCGTTGACGCAGTCCGCCGGCCGGTTGAACGTGGGGATGCCGACGGTGATGTCGGCCCTACCGGGAGCGGGTATCGGCGCATACCAGGCCGCCTTGTGCAGGATGACGTTGCTGTCGGTGGTGATGTCGAACCAGATCCAGCCGCCGTCTTCGAAGGGGCCGAGCCCGACCTCGAACTCTGCGGCGGTCGGCGTCGTCGAATCCGGGCTGCTGATCTCGGTGCCGCCGACGGTGATCCGGGCCCCGGTCGCCTTGGAGCGGTAGACGTCGACGCGGGCCGATCCGGTCAGTTCCACCCGCAACACCACTGAATCCAGTATCGACCAGCGTCGCCAGTAGCTGGCCGGAAAGGCGTTGAAGTAGGTCGCGAACGAGACCTCCGACTCGGCGCCGATCTCCAGGGTGGTCCTGGTGGGCGCGTGGGCCCGACGCGCGTTGGTATCGGATTCCTCGATGTAGAGCTTGCGGACGTCGAGCGGCTCACCCGGGCGCGGGAGGATGACCCGGGCCAGCAGGCTGACGGCCTTGGATTCGCCGGCCGCGATCGGCCCGGAGGGGATTTCACTCATGCTCTGCTGCTTTCGGTGTTGTCGCCGTCCGGGCCGGCCAACGGCGCACCTTCGCGTAGATGCGGGGCCAGGACGTTGTCGTACATGCCCAGCGCGCTGGCGATGGCCATGTGCATGTCCAGGTACTGATACGTACCCAGCCTGCCACCGAAGAGCACCTTCGCGGCGGAGGTCTCCTGCCGGGCCCGGGCCCGGTACGAGGCCAGCACCGCACGGTCGGCCTCGGTGTTGATCGGGTAGTAAGGCTCGTCGTCGGCCTCGGCGAACCGGGAGAACTCCCGCATGATGACCGTCTTGTCGGTCGGGTAGTCGCGCTCGGGATGGAAATGCCGGAACTCGTGGATGCGGGTGTAATTCACGTCGAGGTCGTTGTAGTTCATCACCGGTGTGCCTTGAAAATCACCGGTAGGCAGCACCTCGAGCTCGAAGTCCAGGGTGCGCCAGCCCAGCCGGCCCTCGGCGTAGTCGAAGTAGCGGTCCAGCGGACCGGTGTACACCACCGGCGCGGCGGGGTTTTCGGCCCGCAACGCGTCGCGCACGTCGAACCAGTCGGTGTCCAATCGCACCTCGATGCGATCGTCGGCGGCCATGTTCTCCAGCCACTTGGTGTAGCCGTCGACAGGAAGGCCCTCGTAGGTGTCGTTGAAGTAGCGGTTGTCGAAGGTGTAGCGCACGGGCAGCCGGGTGATGTTGGCCGCGGGCAGGTCCTTGGGGTCGGTCTGCCACTGCTTGGCGGTGTAGCCCTTGACGAAGGCCTCATAGAGCGGACGGCCGATCAGCGAGATGGCCTTCTCTTCGAGGTTCTGCGCGTCGGCGGTGGAGATCTCAGCACTCTGCTCGGCGATCAGGGCGCGCGCCTCATCGGGGCTGTAATACCGGCCGAAGAACTGCGCCACCAGGCCCAGCCCCATCGGAAACTGATAGGCCTGGCCGTTGTGCATCGCGAACACCCGATGCTGGTAGCCGGTGAACTCGGTGAACTGACGGACGTAGTCCCACACCTTCTTGTTGGAGGTGTGGAACAGGTGCGCGCCGTACTTGTGGATCTCGATGCCGGTTTGCGGTTCCGGCTCGGAGTACGCATTGCCACCGATGTGCGGTCGCCGCTCGATGACCAGCACGCGCTTGCCGAGCTGGGTAGCCACCCGCTCAGCGATCGTGAGGCCGAAGAAACCGGAGCCAACGACGAAGAGGTCGACGGAGCCTGGAGCGACCGGGGATTTAGGTCCGGCGGGCAGGAGCGGAGCGACCCGGGAAATAGAAGAGCTCATCGGCGCCTAGGTTATCCGACGCCCGCGCCGCCACCCGCATCGCAAGCCGGGGCGACAGCGGGAATTCATGTGCGCTCGTTAGCGAATCAAGGTCGCAATTAGCTCACGATTCAGCATCGTCACTCTAGACACAGCATTCACAGCCGTACCATCAATCACGTTGGCTTCGGTCTCGGCGCACGGCCGATTCGGGGCCCACGACGTAATTCCAGACACGAACGTTGTCTAGATATTGAGGAGACTTCCGTGCCGAACCGACGTCGACGCAAGCTCTCGACAGCCATGAGCGCAGTCGCCGCCTTGGCCGTCGCAAGTCCGATCGCCGCTATTGGTGTCATTGAGTTGACCGCTGCCCCGCAGAAGACCCCCGAGCACCGTGAGTTCGTCCGCGCCGCAGTGGTGACCGACCTGCCCAACGAGCTCATGTCCGCGCTACAGCAGGGCCTGTCGCAGTTCGGGATCAACCTGCCGCCGCTGCCGACGGGCCTCAGCCCGGCCGGTGCGCAGCCGGTGCAGGCCGGCCCCACGCTGACCACGCCATCGCTGACAGCACCGGGCCTGACCACACCGTCGCTGACGGCCCCCGGGCTCACCACACCCAGCCTCACCACCCCCGGGCTCACCACACCCAGCCTCACCACCCCCGGGCTCACCACACCCAGCCTCACCACCCCCGGGCTCACCACACCCAGCCTCACCACCCCCGGGCTCACCACACCCAGCCTCACCACCCCGGGGCTCACCACACCGTCCGTCACCACACCCGGCCTCACGACACCGTCGCTGACCACACCCGGCCTCACCACGCCCTCGGCGTCGGCGCTGACCAACCCGGCGCTGACCAATCCGGGGCTGACCAGCCCACAGACCGGCTTGGGCACCCCGTCCCTGACGAACCCCGCGTTGACCAGCCCGTCGGCCACCGGCCTTGGACTGCCCAACGAGCAGCCGATCAGCGCACCGCTCGGCCCGGTCGCGGGCACGTACCCGATCCTGGGTGACCCCAGCTTGGGCGTGCCCAGCGCACCGGCCAGCTCGGGCGGGCTCATCAGCGACCTGAGCAGCGCCGCCAATCAACTCGGCGTCGGACAGGCGATCGACCTGCTGAAGGGCGTCGTGATGCCGTCGATAACCCAAGCCATGCAAGGCGCGTCGGCAGCTGCTGCCGCGGCACCCGCAGCAGCGGCTCCGGCCGGATAACGAAAGCCTGCATCGGAACGGCACCGCAGGGTGGGTCCGACCGTTCGGTCAGTGAACCCGGAGAGGCCCCTGCGGTGCCGTTGCAGGCTCAGTTGTCACTTTATTCACACTGGCCCGTGTCGAAACACGGGTATCAGAGAGCACATACGTAACATCGCGGTGTGCTGTCCCGTCGTCCCGCACCGACGATCCTGCTCACCGCGATCGCGGCGACCGTCGTCATCTTGCCGTGGGCGATCACCGGCGTCCCCGGCTCGGGGCCCAAGGACAAGCCGAGTGCTGCCGATACCGTGCTATCCCAGCAACCCCTGCCCGGACTCACCGGCGGCGTGACGGTTCGAGAGGTGAGCCAGTCCACGCCCTTCTCCCTGGTGGCCCTCACCGGCACGGACCTCACCGGTACCTCCGCGCGGGTTCGGGCCAAGCGCCCGGACGGCTCGTGGGGCCCCTGGTACAAAGCCGAGACGCTGGAGTCCAACTCTGACGACGGCCAGGGCGGCGGACCGCGCGGCACCGACCCGGTGTTCGTCGGCACCACCACCACCGTGCAGATCGCCGTCACCCGGCCGCCCGGCGCCCCGGTCACCACCGCGCCCCCGGAGACCGGCCTGGATGCCGGCAAGGAACTCGGCTACGTGCCCGCGACCGCCGAGCAACCGTTCGCACAGAACATCTCGGCCGTCCTGATCACCCCGCCCAAAGCCCCCGTCGACGCCCAGTGGACCCCACCGACGGCCGTCCTCGGACCAGGCCAGCCGCCGAATATCGTCAGCCGCGCCCAGTGGGGCGCCGACGAACATATGCGGTGCGGAAATACCGAGTACGGCAACGGAATTCGAGCCGCAGTGGTGCATCACACCGCGGGCAGCAACGACTACGCGCCCGAAGATTCCGCGGAGATCGTGCGGTCGATCTACGCCTACCACACCCGCACCCTGGGCTGGTGCGACATCGCCTACAACGCGCTGGTGGACAAGTACGGTCAGGTCTTCGAAGGCCGCGCCGGCGGAATCACCAAGGATGTACTCGGTTCCCACACCGGCGGATTCAACCGCGATGTCTGGGGTGTGTCAATGATCGGCGACTTCGAGGATGTCCCGCCCACCGATATCCAGATCCGCACGATCGGCCGGCTGCTCGGCTGGCGGATGGGGTTGGACCACGTCAATCCCCTTGGCACAGTGACTCTCACCTCCGCCGGCGGCAACTACACCTTCTTCCCGGCCGGTGCGACTCCCACTCTGCCGACGATCTTCGCCCACCGCGACGTGGGCAACACCGAGTGCCCGGGCAATGCCGGATACGCCGCACTCAACCAGATCCGCGACATCGCAGCACGATTCAACCGCCCACCCGACCTCGTCGACTCACTGCGGGGCGGAGCGATCTTCGCCAAGTGGGAAGCCATGGGCGGCAAGGACGGACCGTTGGGCGCACCGACTTCACCGGAGGCCGCGGCCGACGGGGACGCCCGCTACGTCACGTTCGAGCACGGCGCCATCTACTGGTCCCCGACCAGCGACGCACAGCCGCTGACCGGAGCGATCTACGAAGCCTGGGCGTCGCTGGGGTACGAACGCGGAGCGCTCGGCTTGCCAACCAGCGGCGAGATCCAGGAACCCGAATGGATCGTGCAGAATTTTCAACACGGCACGTTGAACTTCGACCGGCAAACCCACAACGTCCTGCGGGTTGTCGACGGGCTGACCTTGGTGATGCCGCCGCCGCCCGCGGACGGGCCGCCGGTTCAGCTCGAACGGTTCAGCCGGATCGAAAATCCGGTGCCGGCAAGCTGACTGCGCAACGCTGGGGCGTTCAGAGCCACCAGCGTTCGAGCACCCGTGCCAGCCCGTCGTCAGAATTGCGTGTGGTCACCTCGTCAGCGGCGGCAATCGCCTCCGGATGCGCGTTACCCATCGCCACGCCGTGCCCGGCCCACCGCAGCATCGAAACATCGTTGGGCATGTCACCGAACGTGATCACGTCCTCGGCGGTGATCTCGAGCGGGCGAGCCACCTCTTCGATACCGGTGGCCTTACTCGTCCCGATCGGATTGATCTCGATCAGCCCGTTGTTCGTCGAGTAGGTGATATCGCCTTCCACCCCGATGTGCTTGGCCAGCACCGCGGCCATGTCCGAACTGCGCGCACCGGCCTTGCGGATCAGCAGCTTCACCGCTGGCGCGCTGAGCAGGTCCTCCATGGACACCTCGGTGTTGTCCGGGTTGAGCCAGGCATGCTCGTAACCGGGTGAACTGACGAACTGCGGCGTGGCCGAGTCATGCGCGGTACGCCCGACCCGCTCCACCGCCAGGCCGGAGCCGGGAATCACCCGGGTCGCGATCTCGGCGAGCTCGGTGAGCACGTCGACGGCCAGGGTGCGCGCGGAGATGATGCGGTCCTGGTCGGCGTCGTAGATCACCGCACCGTTGGCGCATACCGCCATCGGCGCAAAGCCCAGCGCCTCGACCACGGGCGGAATCCAGCGCGGCGGCCGGCCGGTGGCCAGCACGAAATGCACGCCGGAGGCGACCGCTGCGCGCACCGCCTGGCGGGTGCGGGGCGTGACATTCTCGTCCTCGTCGAGCAGCGTGCCATCGACATCGGTGGCGATCAGTGCGGGCAGCATCAGCGGTGCTCCGAAGCACAGCGCGCGCGCTCGGCCCACTCGGCCTGATCGAGCTTCCTGGCCTCGGCCAGGGACGGAGCCCCGCCGCCAAGGGACTGCGGAACCCAGAACTCCCCCGGCGGGTGCGGGTATGCCAACTGCACCTCGCGCAGGTCGACATTCATCCGGTTCCGCAGCGCCGCGTCGAGCTCAGCTGCCTTCCCGACTGGTGCCAGCGGTCGGCCGAACCGGACGGTGAAAGGAATTCTGTTACGGCCCAATCGTTTTGGATAGTCCTTGGTCCACACTCGGTGGGCTCCCCACACGATGCACGGGATAATCGGTACCCGCGCTTCGAGTGCCATCCGCGCGGCTCCGCTCTTGAATTCCTTCAGCACGAAGGCCCTGCTGATCGTGGCTTCGGGGTAGACACCGACGAGCTCACCGGCGCGCAACTGGCGGACCGCCTCGGCATAGGCTCCGGCACCGGCCCGCCGGTCGACCGGGATAGTTCTGGTGCGGGTGATCAAGAATCTCACGATCTGTACGTCGAGCATCTCGGCCTTGATCATGAACCGGATGCGGCGCCTGCGCCGGCGAGTGCCCAGCGCTGCGGGCAGGAAGTCGATGTAGCTGGTGTGATTGATGGCCACAACGGCACCACCGTGCGCGGGGACGTTCTCCAGGCCTTGGTAGCTGATCTTCGTCCCCGCCGCGCGCACCGCGGCCGTGGCGGCGATCTCCAGTGTGCGGAAAACGGGTTCCATGACGGCTTACCCCGAGGACCCCGTCGCATCCGGGCGCTGTGCCCGTTTCGCCGCCCGTTCCGCAGCCTCGGTGGCCTCCAGCGC
This sequence comes from Mycolicibacterium sp. CH28, assembly GCF_004745805.1. GTDB lineage: Bacteria > Actinomycetota > Actinomycetes > Mycobacteriales > Mycobacteriaceae > Mycobacterium. Next base: position 547,517 of record NZ_SRLQ01000003.1, read on the forward strand.
GGCGGCCTCAGCGAGCGTCGGCGCACCGCCGCCCAGGCGGTGCGGCACCCAGAAATCCCCGGCCGGGTACGGCCCGTAGCTGTCCTGCACCTGCTCGAGTAGATGCTGCATCCGGGAACGCAGCAGCGCGGTCAGCTCGTTGGCCGGCAGGTTCGGGGCGATGGGCTCACCCACCGCGATCGAGATCGGCACCTTGGGTCGCCACATCTTGCGCGGATGTCCTTTGGTCCAGATGCGCTGGGCGCCCCAGACGATGTGCGGGATGATCGGCACGCCGGCGGCAATCGCCATCCGCGCCGCGCCGGACTTGAACTCCTTGAGCTCAAAGCTGCGGCTGATCGTCGCCTCTGGATACACCCCGACCAGCTCGCCGGCCTTGAGCGCCAGGCACGCCGCATCGAACGAGGCGGCGCCACTCTCCCGATCCACCGGGATATGCCGCAGGCTGCGCATGATCGGACCGGTGACCTTGTGGTCGAACACCTCCTGTTTGGCCATGAAGCGCACCTTGCGGCCCCGGCCCTGCAGGTAGGTGGGTAGCCCTGCGAAGGTGAAGTCGAAGTAGCTGGTGTGGTTGATCGCGATGACCGCTCCGCCGGTGACAGGGAGGTGCTCGACACCGGTAACGGTGAATTTCAGTCCCTGCGCCCGCCAGAGAAGGCGGGCGAGCTGGATGACTGTCCCGTATACCGGTTCCACAGCGGTCCAGCCTAGTGCCGCGCCCAGGCCGCGCGCACCCGCCCGGCGGCGCGGCGATCGGCGGCTAAGCTCGTAGCGGGTGCAGCGGGCACGGGAAAACCATTGGAAAGGGGATTCGTGCAGGTCACCAGCATTGGCCACGCGGGCTTTCGGATCGACACCCAGGCGGGGAGCATCCTGTGCGATCCGTGGCTGAACCCGGCGTACTTCGGCTCGTGGTTCGTCTTCCCCGACAACGGCGCCCTCGATTGGGCCGCACTCGGCGACTGCGACTACCTCTACGTTTCACATCTGCACAAGGACCACTTCGACCCGAAGTTGCTGACCGAGCACGTCAACAAGGACGCGGTGGTGCTGCTGCCCGATTTCCCGGTGCCTGACCTGAAGCGCGAACTCGAGAAGCTGGGATTCCACCGGTTCTACGAAACCAGCGACTCGGTCAAGCACCGGATCAGCGGACCCAAGGGCGAGCTCGACGTGATGATCATCGCGCTGCGGGCACCCGCCGACGGGCCGATCGGCGACTCCGGACTCGTCGTCTCCGACGGCACCACCACGGTGTTCAACATGAACGACTCGCGACCGCTGGCCCTGGACATGCTGGCCGAGGAATTCGGCCACATCGACGTCCACATGCTGCAGTACTCGGGCGCGATCTGGTATCCGATGGTCTACGACATGCCCGAGCGGGCCAAAGAATCGTTCGGCACCCAGAAGCGGCAACGCGGGATGGACCGCTGCCGGCAGTACATCTCCGATGTCGGGGCGACCTGGGTGATTCCGTCGGCCGGGCCACCGTGCTTCCTGGATCCTGCGCTGCGCGATCTCAACGACGATCACGGGGACCCCGCCAACATCTTCCCCGACCAGATGGTCTTCCTGGAACAGATGCGTATGCACGGCAACGACGGCGGCCTGCTGATGATCCCTGGTTCAGTTGCCGATGTCACTGGCACGCAATTGAATTCGTTGACTCATCCGATGACGGTCGCCGAGGTGGAGGCCATCTTCACCACCGGCAAGGCCGACTACATCGCCGAGTACGCCGAGCGCATGGCACCGGTACTGGCCGCCGAGAAGGCCAGCTGGGCCCCGGCGACCGGAGAGTCACTGCTGGAGCCGCTGCGCGCCAAGTTCGAACCGATCATGGTGCAGAGCGATCAGATCTGTGATGGCATCGGCTACCCGGTGGAGCTGCGCCTGGGCCCGGAGACGATAGTTCTAGACTTTCCGAAACGCGCTGTGCGGGAACCGATTCCGGATGAGAAGTTCCGCTACGGCTTCGAGATCGCACCTGAGCTGGTCCGCACGGTGCTGCGCGACGACGAGCCGGACTGGGTCAACACCATCTTCTTGTCCACCCGGTTCAGGGCGTGGCGGGTCGGCGGCTACAACGAGTACCTGTACACGTTCTTCAAATGCCTGACCGATGAGCGAATCGCCTACGCCGACGGCTGGTTCGCCGAAGCCCATGACGACACCACCGACGTCACGCTGGACGGCTGGCGGATTCAGCGACGCTGCCCGCACCTGAAGGCCGACCTGTCGAAGTTCGGCGTGGTGGAGGGATCGACGCTGACGTGCAATCTGCACGGCTGGCAATGGAACCTGGAGAACGGCCGCTGCCTGACCACCAAGGGCCACGAATTACGGTGCTCACGACAGTGACCACCCCACCGCAGCAGTACTACGACGACGGTCTGGTGCAACTGGACCGTCATGCACTGACGTTGCGGCGCTACCACTTCCCATCGGGAACCGCGAAGGTGATCCCGCTCAGCTCAATTCGCGGGTACCGGGCTGAACCACTGGGGTTGTGGCTGCAGCGGTTCCGGCTTTGGGGCAGCTCAGATCTGCGGCGCTGGCTGCCGCTGGACATCTACCGACCGATCAAGTCAACGCTGGTGACGCTCGACGTCCCCGGCAGCTACCCGAGCCCGGCGCTCACACCGGTCAAGCCGCGGGAATTCCTGGCGGTGTTGGACGAACTGCTGGGGTAGGGCTCAACGCTCGACGTACATGACAGGCGCCGTGGATGAGACTCGTCGGTCGCAGGTTTCACGGCAATCGAAGGCCACGTGAACGCTAGATAGGAACTCCCCTATCGGAACCTGTCTGAAGAAACAATCGCTCGTCTTGTTCATGCCGCCGACAGGACTCCACGAAGGCGACCGCCGCATCCACGTCAGCGAGGAAGACTTCGTATTCGGCATTCGTGATTTTGTAGGCCTCGATGTAGTCGACCATCCGATTGCTAGCCGGGATCGATGCGAAGTGGGTTCCCGATTCTGTTTCGATACCCAGCCAGAATCGATGTTCCCTTGATAGGTAGTTGTCTTCGAAGTTCGCCAAAGTGGCTATCCGTCAACCAGACTCATTGAGAAACCGACTCCGGCCATTCGCGTCAATCAGCGTCTTCACGACGCCACTTGACTTGCCAGCTTTCGATCAATGCTTGGGCCTCGTCCGCCGAGATCTTTCGGTAGTCGTTCTCGTTGTGCCCCAGTTGATACTTGCGCAGAAACTCTGTGGGACGCCAGCTCAAGTCTCTGCGTAGTGATTCGTCCAAAGGGACGAGTGGACGTTGCGTACGACGTATCAGACCAGCTGGCACACCTTCGTCGGTCAGTAACGCGAAGTAGGTGATCTCTGGTTCTTCCGTCACGGCTGGTGCCCTTTCTTTGGTATCCGTATATCCGTAGCACCCTGCGGTACGTCCAGATCTCCAAATATTCGCGCTTGCAGCGCGGACAATTCCTGCTGGCGTAGCAGCGATGTTTGCGGAAGGCGCTGCTCTTCGTACAAGATGTGGGTAGACATCTTTGCCTCGAAGCTTTCTGGCGTATGAAACTGGACTTCAAACAAATGCCCGGTCGCAGGATCGCTCCAAAAACCGTTTATGCCCTGATAACCGTCCCCACCCCACGTGTTTTTCAGCTTGATGCAATCGTAGCCCTGCGAAAGCAACTGTTCTACAGCATGTTCCACGTTACTCGAGTAGAACTCAGCCGGTGACTGAACCGTGTAGCGTACCGAGTCCTTGATATCTGCGATGTGACTTACAAGCGGCTTGTCAGGATACTCCTCCAGGAGACCTGAGAGCTTTTCCTTGAGCGATTCCTCAGCCTTGAGCCGGTAGTCCAAGCCGATCAAGTCCGCTTCGTTGAGCTCAGCGGATATTCGCTGCATCGACTCGGTGATGCCGGGTTCCGCACCTCGAGCCCTCTCCAAGAGCTCGTTCGCAGCACTATTCTGCGCTCCATCAAGCCAGGCGCCACTGTCGGCTTCCCACGTGCCATCGTTGACGGTCTCCGCGGGATCGTGAGAACCGTGGTCGACGCCCGCATCGAGGTGGTTACTTTTGGCTCCCTGAATATTTCGATCTCCCTGCTCACTGGCAGGCAGGTGTTCGCGGCCAGCGCCAACCCCCTGTGGTTCATCGCCAAAAACAAGTGGGTGATTCACCGAACTCGACAAAGACATCGGTTTAGGGAGTTCGGTAGCCGGATGTGACGACTCACTGAGCGGCGATCCGGAGGGAGCGCCTCCCGGTGGCGACTGGTCACGCGGCAGCGCATTGAGTTGCGGCGCGTCCTGCGCGGTGGGAGCGATCATTGGCTCGGCCCCGCCCGTAGCAGGAACGTCCGCCACATGCAAGGACGGGGTCTTGGTTGACCTAGGAATCTCGGGTAGGTCGGCTGCACTCGACGGCGGTGCCGCCACAGGGTCGGGAATCGGTTTGGCCACAGTCGCAGGTGGTGCTTCGGGAGAGTACGGCGCGGATACCGGACGCCCGCCGGCTGGCGGCTCGACCGTGCCCGGCTTGCCGTCAATGTCCCTCAGTCCCTGAGTGATCTGGGAGGTCTGCTTGGAGACGTCCCCGAACATCGCTCCCGGTCGGCCAACGTCACCAGCCTGGTCCATTGCTCGGTAGACGCCGACCGAGCCGCTGCCTGCATCGAACGTCGTACCCGTTCTCGCTGCAGCAGAAGCGATCTCACCTGCTTCCCCCGCCTTTCCCGCTGCGATCGGCAGCGTCAGAATGTCGAGGATGTTCTGGCTGGCGCCTAGCATCGGGCGGTCCTTGCTCCATTCGTCGGCGCGGACCAAGCCCTTCAGCATCGATTCGAACCGTTGGGGATCGGACTGCGCCATCGCTGCCAACGAAGCGGGGTTGGTCACCGCATTGGCTAGGTCAGCCACGCCCTTCCATGTGTCGAGAGCGCCCTGCGGGTCATAGGCGAATCGGAGCGGATTGAGGTCCTCAATACCCTCGGCGTTACTGACCAGCCACCTGAAAGCACCCTCGGTCGAGTCCAGGGACGAGTTGAATGCGGTCGAAAGCACCTGTCCGACATGATCGCCGAAGAACTCCGTGAACTCACGGTTGGCTGCCTTCTCCAGATCCCGCACCCAGGTGTCGACATTCAGTTCAGCCTGCTGAATGCCAGCACGCTTCGCGGTCGCCTCGTTCTCGAGGTGGTTCATCACCGTCTTGATGTCGGCGGCGATCTTGTGCAGTTCATCCTCGCCGTGCCCTTTGAAGAACTCGAAGAACGTGCCGACGATGCCGCCTACCGACCCGAGCTTGTGTAGCAGTTCACGGATGGCATTCTGGGTCTTCTCCACATCGGCAGCGAAGCCCTCTAGTTGAGTGGCCAACTGCTGGCAACTGCCGCCCAACGTGGCGAAAGCCGTGCCGATATCCCGAATCGGAGCCTTGATGAGCTCGCTCTCCGGCATTTGTTGGGCACCGATCGCGTTGTAGGGCCCCGCCATGTCGCCCGAAACGCCGTACAAGGACGCGCCGAACGTCCGCCAGGCCGCAGCGGCGCTCCGCATGGCTGCGGGGCTTCCGTTGGGCCAGAGATCACCGACCAAGAACTCGACGACCTTCCACATCGCAGGCTCCGCCACACCGGCCCCTTCGGCGCTCGGCGCTCCGGCAGCGGACACCGGCGCCGGACACGGCGGCGACGGCAGCGGCTGGGCGCGCCCCGAGATGTCGGAAACCGCTTCTGCTCGGGAATAATTGACCGCGCTGACCTGGATGCCGTATCCCGTCTTCCGGCATGCGTCGATCCCGGCCGCCACAGCCTTCAACAGGTCACGGCCGGTGTTCTCGTACTGCCTGCCGAACATCACACCGGAAGCGTCTTGCCCGGTGTTGGCATTGAATGTCCCGGTCAACGTCGATACGGCCGTAATCAGGCCGTCGCCGACGGCCGCCACCGACACTCCAGCAGCCGATAGCGTCGTGGGGTCCACGGCTAGCGGCGGCACGGGCGTCTCCGGTCAGACATCACCCACAATTGTGGCAACCAGCTGAGCCCACCGGTAGTCAGCCGGCCACCGAGATCGATGCAATGGCGCGATCTTCTCGCACTTTCGCGCCCGTCCGTCGGTTTGGGCGCAACGGGACGCCTGGAGGCGCAACGGGGCACCTCGAAAGGAACCACGGCGCCCGGACCAGATGGTCTTTCTCGAGCAGATGCGCGTGCACGGCAACGACGACGGGCTGGTTCAACTGGACCGGCACACTCTGACGCTGCGGCGCTACCACTTCCCGTCCGGCACTTCGAAAATCATCCCGCTGCAGTGGATCCGGGGCTACAAGACCGAGCCATTGGGGATGTTCCTGCAGCGGTTCCGGCTGTGGGGCAGCTCGGATCTGCGGCGCTGGCTGCCGCTGGACATGTACCGACCGATCAAGTCAACGCTGGTGACGCTCGACGTCCCCGGCAGCTACCCGAGCCCGGCGTTCACGCCGGTCAAGCCGCGGGAATTCCTGGCGGTGTTGGATGAACTGCTGGGGTAGCAGCGGCTAGCCAAGCCCACACCTGGCAGCCCGAAAGGATCTGCCAGGTGCGGACTCTGGAATTACTCGGCGCCGCTGTGCGCCCCGGCCTTCGCGGAGTTACCCGCGTTCCGGCCGCTGCCACCGAGGCCCTTCTTGGCCCCGTCGCCCCGCTGGCCGCCCGCGGTGCTGCCGGACCCCGAGCCCGTCTCGGAACCTGTACCTGCAGCTGCTGCCGGGCTGGCGGTCGTTGCGGGAACCGCCTTGTTGCCATCCTTGTTGCTATCGGTGGTCACTGCCCTCTTCAGCGACGCACCCGTGCTCGGAGCCGAGCTGGTCGAAGACTCGGCCGGAGCCGACTCCTTCACTGGGGTGGCAGCCCCGGCGGAGGGAGCCACCGACCGCGCGGCCACGGCCGCCGCCGTCGGCGGTACCGGCGCGCCCAGTGCCTGGGCGATCGTGTCGCGCGCGGCCAACAGGCTGGCGATCAGGCCCGATCCGAAGGCGCTACCCGAGTACGGGGAGAGAATGCCGGTGGTGAATTGCGCCGGATAGCCGTTGAGGAAGGCCCCCGTCACTGCGGCAGGCATGCTGACGAGCGCGCGGATGGCCGCCGTAGCATCGCCGGCCTTCAGCGAGTCGACGACGAGTTGCCCCGTGTCACCAAAGGCGTAGACAGCGCCCGCGATCGGCGAGATTGCGGAAAGCCCAACGGGCAGAAGGATATTCGGCACCGCGGTGAGTACCTTGGCGAAGTTGGTCGCGATCTGTCCGGGGATGTCGAAGACCGGGAGCAGGCTGATCACGGGAGCCAGCACCAGCCCGAGCGCGCCCTGGAACAAGGTCTGCACGGCAGCACTGAACTGACCGGCCGCCAGTTGTTGCGTGGCGGTGAGGAACGTCTGCGGGAGCGACGTCACGCCGGCTACGAGACCACCGAAGGCGCCTCCGAGCGCCGTCGAGATGGTGGCGGCGTTGGCGAGCTGGTTGGTGATGATCTGCTGGATGATCGGATCCGGGCTGCTCTGTACCTGCTGGCCGAGCGTGGCGATGTTGCTGAACGAGGTCTCGATGACCTGCGCCCAGGTGGGCAGCGTCTGCGACGCCCCCGTGAGCGCCGTCGCGAGGGTCGACATGTGGATAGCCGGAACTTGCAGGTCGGGCGGGGTCACCGAAATCGGCGACAGCACGATCGCGCTCGCACCGATCGCCGCGATTCCCGCGGTGACCCTAGACCGGAGCACAACGCTCATTACCTTCTCCTTACGCTGAAGTAACGTTACGAGAAGCTAACTTACTGCAGGGTAAGTTGTGTTGTTGACGTTTTCAACAAATCTCCGCGCCGAATCGCGCGGATACTACAAGGGCCAGCGTTCAGGGCGCCCAGACCAGCTGGCGGAGTTCGGAAGCCGCGTTGCTGGCGGTGTCGTAGACGCGCACGATCGCCTCGTCACCGGGCTGCAGATAGGTCGACTCCCCCAGCTTCGTGTAGCGCGTGGCACCGATACCGATGAGCACCTTCTGCGGTCGCCCGCACGCCACCATCAGCGCACCGACATCCTCTAGCGGAGTGTCCGGCGAACCCTTCTGATTGGCCAGTCGCTCGACGATCCAGTCCAGCAGCACCTCGCCGTAGTAGGAGTAGCCCAGCAGCGGGCTGTCCACCCCGTACTCGTGGTGCACGCCATCGGCGGTACGCAGATGGCACAGCAGGCGCAGAGTCGCGGTCGGCCCGTCCGGAGTCAGGTCGCTGACGTCGAAGAACTCGCGCGCGACGCCCTTGGACGCCGGGCCCCAGTTCTTCTTGTAACTGATTTTGGGCGCATTGGGGCGCCGGATCGAGCAGTCGTTGAACGCCCCCAGCGCAAACGGCCGCAGTGTCACGACGGTGTCGCCATCCCACACCACGTCACAGGCCAGCCCGACTTCGGGCTCGATCTGCAGATTCAGCGGCCCGTCAGCCTCCGTCGTCTCGGGCACCATCAGCGCATCGTGCGAAAGCGGAAATTCCCCGAGAAAGCTGTCGTAACCCGGTGCGTACCAAGGGAAGATACCCTTCGGCGCCGCGCCAACACTGGTGACGTTGGCGAAATCGACTGCCTCCCCGGCTTGTTCGAGGTGGCCGGCGAAGTTCCCGGCGACGCCGAAACCGAACCAGCCACGCGCCTCGTCCAGGTCGAGTTCGATCACGGTTGCAGGACCTCCGTCCCCACATAAGGCACCAGGGCGGCGGGCACGCGCACACTACCGTCGGGCTGTTGGTGGTTTTCCAGGATTGCGACCAGCCACCGGGTGGTGGCCAGCGTGCCGTTGAGGGTCGCCGCGGTCTGCGGCTTACCGTTCTCGTCGCGGTAGCGGGTAGCCAGCCGGCGGGCCTGGAACGTCGTGCAGTTCGACGTCGAGGTCAGCTCCCGGTAGGCCCGCTGGGTGGGAACCCACGCCTCGCAGTCGAACTTGCGTGCCGCCGAGGAGCCGAGATCGCCTGCGGCAACGTCGATCACGCGGTAGGGCACGTCGATGAGCTCGAGCATCCGGCGTTGCCAGCCGAGCAGCCGCTGGTGTTCGGCCTCGGCGTCCTCGGGGCGGCAGTAGACGAAGGCCTCCACCTTGTCGAACTGGTGCACCCGGATGATGCCGCGGGTGTCCTTGCCGTAACTGCCGGCCTCACGCCGGAAGCACGACGACCACGCGGCATAACGCAGCGGGCCGTCGGACAGGTCGAGGATCTCGTCGGAGTGATAGCCGGCCAGCGGTACCTCCGAGGTGCCGACCAGATAGAGATCATCGTCCTCGAGGTGGTAGATCTCGTCGGCGTGGGCACCGAGGAAGCCGGTGCCGGCCATCACCTCGGGGCGGACCAGCACCGGGGGAATCATCAGGGTGAAGCCGTTGTCGGTCGCCAGCCGCACCGCCAGCTGCAGCAGACCCAGCTGCAGCAGCGCACCGCGCCCGGTCAGGAAGTAGAACCGCGAACCCGACACCTTGGCGCCGCGCTCCATATCGATCAACCGCAGGCTCTCACCGAGTTCCAGATGGTCCTTCGGATTGTCCATCTCCCGTGGCTCCCCGACCACGTCGAGGACCACGAAGTCGTCTTCGCCACCGGCCGGAACGCCGTCGATGATGACGTTGGAGATACCCATATGCGCCGCGGTGAAGGCCGCCTCGGCCTGCGTCTGCTCGGTTTCGGCGGCTTTGACTTGGGCGGCAAGCTCTTTAGCCTGCTCGAGCAGCACCGGCCGCTCCTCGGGCGACGCCGAGCCGACCTTCTTGCTGGCGGCCTTCTGCTCGGCCCGCAGCGAGTCGGCGGTCGATATGGCGGCCCGGCGGGCGGTGTCGGCGGCCAGCAGGGCGTCGACGAGGCCCGGGTCCTCCCCTCGGCTGAGCTGGGACCGCCGTACGGCGTCGGGGGCGTCGCGCAGCAGTTTCAGGTCGATCACGCTCTGAACCTTACTTTTGCCGTCCGCCGCCGCGTCGGCCCCTCCGGACGACCGCACAGCACAACCCCATAACATTACAACTGCATCACTTGTCACACTCCTCAACGCGCCTGCCACAATGGACGCGATGTTGCAGTTATCTGAGCGTGAGGACGTGACGCCCGAGCCGTCCGCCTCGGGCGCGCCCAAGCGCACCTTCCTCGGCACCCTGCAAGCCACCTCGACGCGTCGCGCGCTGCTGCTGACCGCGCTCGGTGGCCTGCTCATCGCCGGCGTCATCACCGCGCTCCCGATCGGGCTGAACAACCGACTCACCGGATACGCCGGCTCCGACCCGCTGTCGGGGGCCAAGGGCACCGCGGCATTCGCCAGCGCCACCGCGGGCAGCTGCCTGAACTGGCCCGACAAGAACCCCGACGCCGCCAGCATCGTCGACTGCAAGGACGATCACCGCTTCGAGGTCGCCGAGTCCGTCGACATGCGGACCTACCCCGGAAGCGAGTACGGGCCGAACGCGGCACCGCCGTCGGCCGCACGCATCCAGCAGATCAGCCTCGAGCAGTGCCAGCCCGCGACGGAGCGTTACCTCGGCGACAAGTTCGACCCGAACAGCAAGTTCACCATCAGCATGCTGTGGTCGGGCGACAAGGCGTGGAAGCAGAGCGGGGAGCGGCGCATGCTGTGCGGGCTCCAACTGCCCGGACCGGATAACCAGCAGATCGCCTTCAAGGGCAGGGTCGCCGAGATCGACCAGTCGAAGGTATGGCCGGCGGGCACTTGCCTGGGCATCGACCCATCGACCAACCAGCCCAACGACATTCCCGTCGACTGTGGGGCTCCGCACGCCATGGAGGTCACCGGCTCGGTGAACCTCGCCGAGAAGTTCCCCGGCCCGCTGCCCTCCGACGTCGACCAGGACGCGTTCATCAAGGACAACTGCACCCGGATGACCGACGCCTATCTGGCTCCGCTGCAGCTGCGCACCACGACACTGACGCTCATCTACAGCACGATCTCGCTGCCTAGCTGGACGGCGGGCAGCCATCAGGTGGCCTGCAGCATCGGCGCCACCTTGGGCAACGGCGCCTGGGCGACGTTGATCAACCCCGCCAAGGGCGCCCTGTTGATCAACGGGATGCCGCCGGTTCGGCCGCCGGACATCCCCGAAGAACGAATGAACCTGCCGCAGATTCCACTGCTGCCCGACGTCCCGAGTACCACCTACGCGCCGCCGACCTCCGACAGCACCCAGTCGACCCAGTCGAATCAGCCCACCCAGCATCTGCCGCAGCAGTCGACCGCACCGACCACCCAGGCCCAGACACCCGCACCGACCTCGACGGCGCCGACATCCGCGGCACCACCACCGCCGCAGGGCGGCAACATTCTCAACGGAGAGTTCGTGCCCGCCCAACCGCCGGTCGATGCACCACCCATGGACGGCCCCGTACCGGTCGGTCCCCCGCCCGGGCCGGCCGACGCCGTCCCACCGCCGGCTTAGTGCCCGTCGACATGAGCCCGCAGCGGTTCGAGGAGCTGGTCGGCGACGCCCTGGACCTCATTCCGCCCGGACTGGCCGCGGCGATCGACAATGTCGTGGTGCTGGTCGAGGACCGCCACCCCGAGGACCCCGAGCTGCTTGGCCTCTACGAGGGCATCGCGCTGACCGAGCGTGATTCCAGCTACGCCGGTGCACTGCCGGATACCGTCACGATCTACCGCAAGCCGCTTCTGGACATGTGCGACAGCGAGCCCGAGGTGGTCGAGGAAGTCGCGATCACCGTAATACACGAGATTGCACACCATTTCGGCATTGATGACGATCGATTGCACGAATTAGGTTGGGGATGAACCGATCTCAGCGGGCCGGATCGCCCTTCCAGCTGAAACTGTTGACGTACTTACCCATATCCTGAGCAATCTGGACATTGACCCCCGACGGTAGGCCGGGACCGAAGTCGGGGCCGAAGGCGTGATACGGGCCCACCGCGCCCGCCACCAGAGCCAAGTCGTTCTTGACCGCCACCAGCAGGACCGTCCGGATGCGGATGTAGCTGCTGCTGCTGCCCTGCGGCCAGACATCGGCGACCTCACCGTAGCCGTGTTGATAGCCGACCATCGCATTGGGGATCTCGTAGGCGATCTTGGCGTCAGGGAACTTCTGCTTCAGCAGTGCGTTGGCGATGTCACGCGGCTGACGGCCGGCGGCCGGCACGGAGAACAATTCCAGGACGCCGGTGTCGCCGCCGGTGAACTTCGCCGTGACGCCGTCAGCTCCGCTGGAGATGTCATACGCCGAGCCGGGCGCCGGATACGACACAGAGAACGAGCCGTCGGCTGCGGTGAATCGGGGTAGTGAGGTCACCGGCTTACCCATCGGGGGGTTGCCACACTCCGGCGGACACATGTAACGAGGGATCTTCTCGGTGACCATCAGCGACACCCCGACCAGCGCCGAGGCGACGATCACGATGGCCACCGTCCACAGCCCGACCGTCCGGCTGAACCGAATACGCTGGACTTCGCGGGCGACATAAGTGCCAGGCGGCAGCGCGTAGCCCGGGTACCGCTCCTCGTCGGGAGCAGCAGATGCTGTGGTCACGAACCCTCCGTGGCGACCTGACGCACCGGCCGTGCCGCGCGACGCTCCTGGCGTGAGGCACGCGATGACGCCCGAGTCGCAACGCCGCAGGCGGGACAGAACGCCATGTCCGGCACCACATGCTCACAGTGGACGCATAGCAGCGGTTCGTCCGGCTCGATCGGATCCTGCGCCTCGTGGAGCAATGCGAGCTGTAGGGCGATTCGCAATAGAATCAGCGCAATCAGCGTCATCACGATGTGGATGACCAACGTCCGCAGCTGCTCCATCCCGACGATGTCGATGACCGCAACTCCGATGTGAATCAACACGACCAGGGTAGCGAGCACGTAGAGCGCCGCCCGGATCCGACCGGGACGCTCGTGCGGATTGGACGTCTGGCCCTTGAACCATAGGGCGACACCGATCATGCCGCCGGCCGCCGCGGCGGTGAGCGGGATCGTGAGGCCACTCAGGATGGCCTCGACGATAAGCCCCTTGAGTGGACGGTTGTTTGCGAGCAGGCCGGTCGCAAATTGGGGGGCAAGCCGGGTCAGGGTGGCAGCTGCGGAGAACATCAACGCGGCCATGGCGCCGATGACGAAACCGTCCAACGACTCTCGCGATTTCGGTCGTAGCAGCCGAACCACCACCGTCGGCACGAGCATCAGGATCATCCCGCCGGCGGGGATCAGCACCCCTTCGCGCACGACATGGTGGATCGCCAGGCCGGCGGCCATCGGGACACCATAGGCCCGGGCGACCATCTCGCCGGTCAGCAGCACCCAACCCACGCCGAGTGCTGCGCCCAGCGTTCCGGCCAGCCCCATCAACCACACCGACATGTCGCGGTAGACGGCGGACTCACTCACGTAGAGCACGAACAGCAGCGGCAACCCCAGCGCGGCGACCGTGATCAGCGCCGGCGGGATCTTGAGGAATGCGAAGCCAATTAGCCCGACGAGCACCAGTGCCAGGCCCACCCGGAACGGCGTGCGTGAACGCTGAGGAAGGTGCGGAAACAGCGAACTGGCGATTGCGGGCAGCAGCACGTTCTCACCCGGGGACGCGCCGAAGGTGTCGCCACGCAGCCAGCGCGGTCCGCGCTTGGCCTCGGACGCCAGATGGCCGCCGCAATAGCCACAGAACGCGCCGGCCGGAACGTCCATCTCGCAGAACGAGCATTCCAGTGTCGGTACTTCGTCGCCCGATTCGGTCCCGGCACTCATCCGATCACCTTCTGGGTCACGAGAATATTCTGGGCGAGGTTCTCGACGTTGGGAGTACCCAGTCCGGTCACCAAGTCATATCCCGGACCCGCGTTCGCGACGGCGTTGCCGCCCAGGGTGACGTCGCGGAACGCAGGCAGTGGGGTTCCCTCTGCGATCGTATAGAGCAGTGGGTTGAGGTCGCCGATGAGCGAGCCGCCGTGATCGAGCACGTACTCGTTCATCAAGGCGGTCATACCGGCCCAGACCGGCGCCGCCAGCGAGGTGCCGCCGCCCACGATCAGCTGCTGATTGAACACAATCTGCACCCCAGTGAACGGGTCGGCGACCGCCGCGATGTCCGGGGTGAGCCGCTTGCCCTCGCCGCCGGGGACCTTCAGGGTCTGCTGCCACTCCGGACGCTCGAACAGCGCGGAGATTCCCCCGCCGGTGCCCTGCGACAGGGGCGGATCGAACCACGCCTGCTCGGCGAGCCAGCCACCGTTGCCGTCCGTCGACAGTGTGGTGCCTCCGACGTCGGTCATCTCCGGCATCGAGGCCACCGCATCCAGGCCGACGTCGTTGGTGCTGGGCGGTGACGACCACTCGTCGCCGCCCTTGCAGTCGATGCCGGCCAAGTCGCCGCTGGCGTCGAATGCCGTCGTTCCGGAGCGGTGTGCACCGGCCAGCGCTGAGCGGACCGGGACCAGATCGGCGGCGGTGATGAGCTTGTCGCAGCCCCACCCGATGGAGAAGCTCCAGACCGCGCCGGGGAAACGACGCTCGGTGTCTTCCATCAGCTTGGCGATCTTCTCGTACGACCCGTCACCTTCGACGGTCGAGCGGGCGTTGACGAGGACCTTCTTGGCATCAGGGGCGACGGCGTGGATCGACTCCAGGTCCATGGTCGCCTCACCACGCCGGGCGTCTGGCATGCCGCCGACTACCTCGGGGGTGAATTTCGGCAGGCTGAAGGTCGTTGCGAAGGTATCGAGATCGGCTTGGTCGAAGCCGTCGAAGGCGAAAACGACGACGGTGATGCCCTTGCCCTTGTAGCCCTTGTCATGCAGCGGTGTGGCGTTGTACGTCCGCAGCAGGGCGCTGGGATTGAGGCCTTGGTCGGGCACCTCCCGCGGCAACATCCAGGTCTTGGATTCGCGGTGCGGCGTGTAGCCGAGGATCCGCCCGAGCTGGGCGACCTCCATCCGCAGTGGCTGCGGAACGGACGGTTGCTGAGGTGAGGCGTAGAAAACCTGGCCGCGCTTGCCGCGGTAGTCGTGGACGTCGACGTCGAAGGCGCCGGACACCGCGGCGGGGGCACCCTCGACGATCGCCCAGCTGTCCCCGGGACGCCAGCGCACCGCGAGGTTCTGATCTGCGGCCCATCCCATCAGGAGATCGGGACGAGCCGTGTCACGCAGCGCGGCGGTGATCTGAACGTGGTCGGTCCGCGCGGGACCGAGATCCACTGAACTTGCCAGTAAAGACGCGTACGGGCCGCTGATCGCAACGGGATCGGCTGGTGCCGAGGCCCGATGCAGATCAACGGCCAGTACGGTAGCGGCGGTCAGCACCGTTAGCAGTGCCGCCGCCGACAGCGCGCGTAGGCGATGGGCCCTGATCACTGTCAGCGGAGGCAGGCTGCGTACGGATGCCGGCCGAACGGCTTAGTTGCCGCCGGTGATGACGTTGCCAGGCAGCGCGGTCGGAGCCGGCGGAGCCTTGACGGTGGGCGTGAAGGAGTTGGGGCCACCAGGCGAGACAGCCTTCTCCGTGGGCGACGGCGCGGGAGCGCTGGTGCTCGTGGGCGACGTGGTCTCCGGAGCCTTTTCCTTATCCTTGCCGCAAGCGGTCAGCGTACCCATACCGACGATCGCGAGGCCGCCAGCAAAAAGTGCAATCTGCCGAGTCAGACGACTTGACATGTGATCAGTCCTTACCTTTGTTGCCGGGATTCGTCGAATTGAGTCGCTGGCTGGCCCGGCAGTTAACCAGCCCACCCCCGAAGGGCCGAGGACACATAACATATCGCACCGCACCAGCAATTGCATAGCTACTTTCGCGGCGGGCGAAAGTCCCTGTCTTTCCAAGCGTGGCGACGACGGTTTGCCGGGCCCCGGTGCTAAGAACAAAACATGGGGTTGACCTGCCGAGAATGCGCTGCTGGTCTCGCACATTGCCACGGTACTCTGATCCGCCATTCCCGGCACGGCGCGGAGTGCACCGAGGTTGGCTGCGACAGCCCCGAAGTGGTGATTCACCCGCTGGTGATCGACTGCGACATGGTCGGGTGCGACTGCCCACAGCAAACCGAAAACCGGGTCGCGGTATGACCCGTCGTCACCCCATCGGGTCGACGGATTCCAGCGCGTCCTCGACCGGGTGCACATCGGGTTCGGGGTAGAACGGCGGGGTCAGTGAACCCCACTGCAGGCAGCTCCACCGGCCGTCGGTGATCGGCGCGAGCACCACCGACTCGGCGTTCGCCAGATGGTGGTCGAGCGCGAAGCTGCCTTCCACCCCGGCCAGAGTGGCCGCGACCAGCCGGATCGCCGCTCCGTGGCTGACCACGACGATGTCCTCGGTCCAGGCGTGGTCGTCCAGATACCGCAGCCGCAGATCGGTGATCACCGGGAGGTAGCGGTCCAGCACGTCGAGGGCGCTCTCGCCGCCCGGCATGGATAGGTCCGGTTCGCCCTGGTGCCAGCGTTGGTAGATGGTGTTGAATTCCGCGATCGCCTCGTCGTCGTTGCGGTTCTCCAGATCGCCGGCCTGCACCTCGTGGATGCCGTCGAACTCCTCGGGCGCCAGCCGTAGTTGCGTGCCGATCTCGGCCGCGGTCTGGGCGGCACGCCTGGCAATCGAGTGCACCAGCAGCCCCGGAACGGGGCCCCGCGACCGTGCGAACTCACGCGCTTGTTCCCGGCCGAGGTCGGTCAGATCGGCGCCGGGCGGGCGGGTATCGAGACGACGTTCGACGTTGCCGTGCGTCTGGCCGTGACGCACCAGGATCAGCCGCCCGCTCATGTCTGGTTGCCTTCACGCAGGCGTGCCAACCACCGGTCGGCCTCGTCGAATTGCGGCGGCGCCGCGCCGGTCGCCGACTCGGTCGGCCAGGAGCCCAGGTAGCGCACGTCGGCGCAGCGCCGGTGCAGCGCCTTGAGCGCCTCGGCCACCGCGGTGTCGTCGATGTGGCCGACGCAGTCCAGGAAGAACACGTAGGTACCCAGCTCGGTTCGGGTCGGTCGGGACTCGATGCGGGTCAAGTCGATGTCGCGGATACCGAACTCGGTCATCGCCGACACCAACGCGCCGGGAGCGTTGGCGATCCGCAACACCACCGAGGTGCGGTCGGCGCCGGTACGCGGCGGCGGCGGCCCCGGACGGCCGACGAGCACGAACCGCGTCCTGGCGTTGGGCTCGTCGACGACGCCGTCGGCCAGGGTAGGCAGCCCGTAGCGCTGTGCAGCCAGCGCGGTGCTCACCCCGGCATCGGCACGCCCGGCGGCGACTTCTTGGGCGGCGGCGGCGTTGGAGTGGGCCGGGACGAGGTCAGCGTCCGGGAGGTGTTCAGCCAGCCAGCGCCGGACCTGGGCCGCGGCGATCGGGAACGCCGCGACGGTGCGCACCCCGTCATCGGTCAGCCCGGCCCGGGTGACGATGCTGAAGGCGACATCGAGGGTCAGCTCGGCGTAGATCTGCAGCGGCTCCCCGGTGGCCAGACTGTCCAGGGTGGGCAGGACGCTGCCCTCGATGGAGTTTTCGATCGGCACGCACGCGAAATCCGCCGACGCACTGCGCACGGCGGCCAGCGCCGCCGGCGTGCTGTCAGTGGGCTGCGGCTGTACCCCGTCCCCGCCGGGGACCACGCCGGTGGCGGCCATCCTGAGCAGCGCCGCTTCGGTGAACGTGCCCTCGGGACCGAGGTAGGCGATGCGAGCCACGGTCCAACCCTATCGGGTCGGCGGGCAGGAAACCCTTGCGTCACCAACTCCGCGAAGTTAACTTAGGCTTACCTCACTAACGGAAGGTTCGCGATGACCTCAGCGATGCTCTCAACACCGACGACCGCCGAACGTGTCCGCAGCGCCTTTGTCTACGCCACTGAGGCGATGCTGGTCGCTGAGGACGTCGCACCGGCCACCACACCGGTTCACCACCTGCTGCCGGGCGGGTCCTTCGCGCTGATCGTCCCGCGCGACTGCGCGCTGGCCGCCACCACTGCGGCAGCCGCCGCCAACGGCGTGGCGGCAATGCTCGAACTGACCGACTACGCCCCACTGCCGCTGCGCGAGCCCGTGCGCTCGCTGGTGTGGGTCCGTGGCCTGGTCCATGCCGTGCCCGATAACGCGGTGCGATCCCTGCTCGACCTGATCGCCACTGAGGACCCCAATCCGGCACTGCTCGAGGTCGGATCGGGCCGGGTGCTGTTGCTGCTGGACGCCGAATCGGTGGTGGTGGCCGACGCCGCCGGCGCCGAAACCGTCAGCGTCAACGAACTCCTCACCGCTCAGCCCGACCCGTTCTGCGAGTTCGAGTCGGCATGGCTGCGCCACCTCGACGCCGATCACCCCGAGGTGCTTGCCCGGCTGGCCGAGAAACTGCCGGCCGCGCTGCGCCGCGGGCGGATCCGTCCGCTTGGCCTCGACCGGTATGGAGTTCGGCTGCGCGTCGAGGGCGACGACGTCGATCACGACGTGCGGTTGCCGTTCGGCGCTCCGGTGCAGGACGTTCCCGGTCTCGGCCGGGCGATCCGGCTGTTGATGGGCTGCCCGTTCGTCAACGGGCTGCGCGCGCGGCGGATGTAGGGCCGTTACCGTGGCGGGGTGAGCGCGACCCCCGACGAATCCGTCGGTACCGACCGGCGCGCGCTGCGTATCGAGGTCGGCGTCATGCTGGCCGTCACCTTCGGGGTCAGCGCGGTCATCGCGATCCTGCAACTGTTCGACGCGGTGCTCTCCGGGCTGGCCGGCCACCGGGTCCGGCTCAACCCCAATCTGTCCCGGTACGACCTGATCAACCTCGGCCTGAATCTGGCGTCGGTGGCCCAGTTGATGGCCTGGGGCGCCTTGGGTCTGTACCTCTTGTGGCGCGGCGGTATCACCCCGGCCCGGATCGGGCTCGGCCGGCTGCGGTGGCGAGCCGACGCGCTGGGCGGGTTGGGCCTGGCCGCCCTGATCGGCATTCCTGGGCTGCTGCTGTATCTCGCTGGCCGCTGGGTGGGCATGACCGCCGAAGTCGAGCCCACCACACTGCACGACAGTTGGTGGCGGATCCCGGTGTTGATCCTCGCCGCGTTCGCCAACGGGTTCGCTGAGGAGGTGGTCGTCGTCGGCTTCCTGATCACCCGGCTGCGCCAGCTGGGGCTCAGCCAGAACCGGGCGATCCTGGCCTCGAGCGTGCTGCGCGGGATGTACCACCTCTACCAAGGATTCGGTGCGGGGCTGGGCAACCTGGTGATGGGGTTGGTCTTCGGCTACGCGTGGTGTCGGACCGGTCGGCTGTGGCCGCTGGTGATCGCGCACGGAGTGATCGACACGGTCGCGTTCGTGGGTTACGTGGCGCTGGCGGGCCACGTTGGCTGGCTGAAGTAAGCCTGGCACGTAAATTGACCTGGTGAGCGACGACTGGCCGCGCCGGCCCGCGCCGGATCCACCCACCGAGCGGATCCCACGTCCCACGCCGCGGACCCCGCGTCGCGAACCACCACAGGTGATCCGACGCGACCCCGCCTACCCACCGCCACCGCCACCGCCGCCACGTCCGGGCCCACCGCCACGTCCGGGCCCACCACCACGTCCGAACCCGCCACGTCAGGCGGTGCCACCACCACGCCCGCCTCGGCGGCCAGCCCCGGCGGCCCCGGTCGCGCCGCCCCCGGCCCCGGCGAAACCCGCTCGGGTGAAGCGGAAACGCCATTGGGGGCGAAGGATTTTCGTCAGTGCCATAGTCATCGCACTGGTGGCGGTCACGGCGCTGGTGGGGACCGCCGTCTGGATCGACTCCAACCTGCGGCGGGTCGCGGTGTTCGACTCCGCCGACCGCCCGCCGGCCGGCGCGGGCACCACCTGGCTGCTCGTCGGCTCGGACAGCCGGGCGGACCTGACCCCGCAACAGCAGGCCGAGCTCGCCACCGGCGGCGATCTGGGCAACGGACGGACCGACACCATCCTGGTGGTGCACATCCCCGCCCTCGGTTCCGGCGCCCCCACCACTTTGGTGTCAATCCCCCGCGACTCCTACGTCGAGATCCCCGGCTACGGCAAGGACAAGATCAACGCGGCGTTCGCCGAAGGCGGCGCCCCGCTGCTTGCCAAGACCGTCGAGCAAGCCACCGGCCTGCATCTGGATCACTACGCCGAAGTGGGCTTCGACGGCTTCGCGGTCCTGGTCGACGCGCTCGGCGGGGTCGAGATGTGCCCGGCCGATCCGATCAACGACCCCCTGGCCGGCATCGACCTGCCTGCCGGCTGCCAAACCCTGGATGGACGCACTGCGCTGGGGTTTGTCCGCTCCCGTGCTACCCCACGCGCCGACCTGGACCGGATGGTCCACCAGCGCGAATTCATGTCGGCGGTGATGCACCGGGCGAGCAGCCCCGCGGTGTGGATCAACCCGTGGCGCTGGTATTCGGTGCCGCGGGCCGCGGTGGGCTCACTCACCGTCGACAACGGCGCCCACGTCTGGGATCTGGCCACGCTGGGCTGGGCGCTGCATGGCTCCACCACAGCGCTCACCGTGCCGATCGGCGAGTTCACCGACACCGACTCCGGCTCGGTGGTGGTGTGGGATTCC
This sequence comes from Mycolicibacterium sp. CH28, assembly GCF_004745805.1. GTDB lineage: Bacteria > Actinomycetota > Actinomycetes > Mycobacteriales > Mycobacteriaceae > Mycobacterium. The sequence continues at coordinate 568,037 of NZ_SRLQ01000003.1, forward strand.
GACGCCGCCGCCGGGCTGTTCCAGGCGCTGCGCACCGACGCGGCCATCCCGCAGCAGGTGCTCGAGGGACAGCCCTAATCGGATTCGACGTCATCCGGGACGGTCAACGGATTCTGCAGCCAGGCTTTGGTGCGGCCCGGGTGGTTGGTGGCGATCCAGCCGACGCCCAGGTCCCGACAGAACCCGACATCCTCGTAGTGGTCGACGGTCCAGCAGTACATGGCGCGGCCCTGCGCGGCGGCCCTGTCGACGAGCTCGGGATGCTCACGCAAGGTGCCGATCGACGGCCCGACAGCTGTGGCTCCGACCGTCGTGGCCGCACTGCCGCCCAGATAGCGCGAAGTGTCGCCGAGCAGCACGGTCGGCAGCAGCGGCGCGGCGCGGCGGATCCGCCAGACGGCCGCGGCCGAGAACGACATCACCACGGCACGGGACAGATCGGCCGACGCCGGTGCGGCGATGCCGTAGCGGTGCAGCAAGGCCAGCACCTTGCTCTCCACCAGGCCGCCGTAGCGCACCGGGTGCTTCGTCTCGATGAACATCTTCACCGGCCGGTTCCAGTCCAGCACCAGGCGAACCAGGTCGTCGAGGGTCAGCAGGCCGGTACCGCCCGGCCCGGTGTCGGGACGGCTGCTGTGCCAGGCGCCCCAGTCCAGTCGGTTGAGCTCAGCCAGCGTCATCTCGCTGACCAGACCGGTGCCCGTCGAGGTCCGATCCACCTTCCGGTCGTGCACACACACCAGGTGCCCGTCGCGGGTCAGGCGGACATCGCACTCGACTCCGTCGGCCCCCTCTTGGAGGGCAAGCTCGTAGGCGGCCAGCGTGTGCTCGGGACGATCGGCCGAAGCACCGCGGTGGGCGACCACGAAGGGGTGCCCGCCGTGCAGTCCGCCGGCCGAATCCATAGGCCTATGCTGCCGGTTCCTGTTGGTCGGACTCAACCGCTGGGGCTGATTCGGGCTCGGCGGGCCGATCCTGGCCGACCACCACCCATCGGTGCAGCGGTCGCTCGACCGGCTTTCGGACGAAACCGTCGAACACCTGCCACAGCAATACCAAGACGGCCGCGCCGAGCAGGTAGGCGATGATCACCGTCACGGTGTTGTCGGCGATCCCCTGCGGTTGCGTGGTGAAACTCGTGGCGATGCCGAAGATCGACACGCCCGTCGACAACACCCAGGCCACCCACCAGGCGGTGATCGGCCCGCGCAGCCGAGACTGGGACGCCTCGGCGTGGGCGAGTTCGATGAGATAGACCGGTGCCCAGACCAGGTTGACGACGGGCACCAGGCAGCCTGCCCACAGGGCCCACTTCGGGCGCGGGTCCTCCTGACCGAGGTGGCGGTAAACCGCCGAACGCCGCGCGATCATCCACGACGTCGTGACCACGGCAGCCAGAATCACCGCCACGATGGCAGCGAGGCTGGCCAACACGCCGAGCCACAGCGCCGCGTCGGCGACCAGCGGCGGCAGCAGCGAGGAGCGATTGATCAGAAGCAGTATGTAGCGAACGATGTGGACGGCAGCGGCCAAGCCGAAGATCGTGATCGCTGACAGCAGCGCCGCCCGGACGGTAACCGGTTCGGGCCCCTTCTTGGCGGCAGGGTCATCGGCGGTCGCCGGCGGGGCGATCTGGTCCACCAGGCCCCACCGCGGAATGTAGGCGTAGCGCGGTGTCGGGCCGAGTTGTCGACGGCGGCGCCGAGCCGGAGGCGGTGGTCCGGGCCGGACCGCGATCCACCGAGATCCCGCCGGCAGGCGCGACGGGCCCCCTTGCGGGTTGGGCTGGCGGGTCGGCGGATGGCTGGTCGCGCCGGGACTCCAGCGCGGATCCGGTGCGTTGGCCGCCGGTGCCATCAGGGCGCCGTGGCAGCGCGGGCACCAGGCACGCTGGCGGTCGCGCACGTTCCACCGCGTCCCGCACTGCGAACACACCTGAATCACGCGGACCAGCCTAGCGAGCGCAACCCCGAACCGGGGCATGCGCAAGGCCCCTCGCCGCAGATGGGTTGTGGCACGCAGTGCATCTTCGACTGTCGCGGCTATGCAGCAATGCCTGGACTATCCACAGTTTCCACAGGTTTATCCACAAGCTTGCGTGGTGGCCAATGGCCACTGAGCGCATCTTCTCCTGACCAAGAGGGCCGGCTCCTGTGGATAACCGGGGCGCGCGTCGGCAGGCTGATCAACAAGCTGGCCGCGGTCGAGCGAAATCGATTGGCCCACTAATCGAGTTGCCGGCCGCGGCGACTCGCCGCGCGACACGCCGACCGACTTCGAGACAACTGCGATCCGAGATACCCCGGCCCGCACGCACGGCTTCAATCAACAAGTTCCACGCCCACCGGCCGTCGGGATACCGCAGCTCAGCCGATCGATTTTCTTCGCGATACAGGAGGGGTTATGATCGCGCTCACAGAAGTGCCTGTGACTAATTTCACTGGGAGCTGTAATTGAACATGCAGGTCAGGACGGTTTGATGGCATCACAGTCATTCGGGACGCACTCCGCGTCGCAGCCGTCGCATTGGCAGGTCTCCTCTGCCACCTGCAACCGCTCCTACCTGGCGGCCGCCATGCGTGCCGGAATCATCGCCCTGGTCCTGCTCGGCATCCTTGCCCTGATCGTCTTGCTCTGAGCCCGTCGGCTCCAGCAGCCCCCCGTCAGCCTTGGCAATGCGCCGTTAGCACTCGTGCCCTCTTGCGTGCCAACCGGCACGTACCGCATCCTGATCCGAACCGACCCGCTGTCGTGTCGCACTGGCAGTACCGAGGTGTCGCGGAGGCGAGATGGAAACTGGTTCCGGGCGTGCGGTCGAAGTCGCCCCGTTTCATTCCCGCGGCGCCCTGAAGGGCTTCGTCGTATCCGGCCGCTGGCCGAACTCAACGAAGGAATGGGCGCAGCTGCTGATGGTGGCGGTCCGCGTCGCCTCAACGCCTGGCTTGCTCTCCACGACAACAATTTTCGGTGTTCGCGAGGAGCTTCCCGACATGCCTGAACCGGGAACAGTCGGCCTGGTTCTCGCCGAGGGCACTGTGGTCGGCGAATCGGCGATTCCGCCAGGACATTTCGCCGACAGACAACCGCCGGCTCTGCTGATGCTCCACCCACCCTCGGAGACCACGCCGTCACTTCCCGAGTGCTCGGGTGCGGCATCGGGATGCGTTCTGCTACCTGGTATTCCGCACCTGGGCCTGGAGCACAGGGCCGCCTGGGTCGAGGCGGAATCAGATGGCACCATCACGGGCATGGTGAGCCGGGTCGGCGTGGATCCGATCAGCCACCCCGATACCGCCATCCTGGCGATGTTGCTTGCCGCATAGTCGATGTATGGGTGTCCGAACTTTCGTCAGCGGGTACACCAAAATTATTGGTGCGGTTAGGTTTTCGATTCCATCAAGTTGCGCGGGCGACCCCGCCGGCCGTACAGTGCGTACCAGCGAAGGGGAGTAGCCCCCAATCGGACAATCGACATACTGGCCAGGCGCGAATAACGCCGGGCCCGGTTGTCCGGCCGGCACAAGTGCCGGTGGGCGAGACCTTCGGCCGTGAGACCATTTATTGGTTGTCGGCCGGAGGCCTCCACATGGTCCCCTGACGACAGCCACCCGACCGAGGAGTCTTGGGTGCTGGCAGCGTTGTTCCTTAGTTTCGCCGTCATTTTCGTCGCCGAGTTGGGCGACAAGTCGCAGTTGATGGCGATGACCTTCGCCTTGCGTTACCGCTGGTGGGTGGTGCTGGGCGGGATCACCGTCGCGACCACCGCAGTCCACCTCATCTCCGTGGCCGTCGGCCACTACCTGGGCGCCTCGCTGCCGACGCATCTGCTCGGCATTCTGGCCGGCGTGGCGTTCATCGTGTTCGGCTTGTGGACGTTGCGCGGCGACCGGCTCTCCGACGACGAGGCGACCCGGGCGCAGCGCACCACCGCTCCGGCGTTCTTCGCGGTGACGTCGGCGTTCCTGCTGGCCGAACTGGGTGACAAGACGATGCTCGCCACGATCACCCTGGCCGCCGACAACGACTGGGTAGGGGTGTGGATCGGGTCCACGATCGGCATGGTCACCGCCGACGCGCTGGCCATCTTGGTCGGCGCGGTGGCCGGCAAGCACCTGCCGGAGCGGATGATCCAGTTGGGTGCCGCCGCACTGTTCCTGATCTTCGGTGTGTCCATGCTGGTCGAGGGCAATTTCCCCACCCTTCCGGGGGTGGTGGTCGGCGTGATCGCGATCGCAGCCGTCCTGGCTTTCGGAGCGGTGCTGTGGGCCCTGCCGCCGCGGCTGCGTCCCGCTGCGCTGCACCGCGAGGACCCAGCCCCCTCCCCCGAGTCGGCCTCGACGGGGGCCGATAGCACTCGTTGCCGCTCAGGTGATTCGGATTCCGGCGCATAGCTCACCGACCTTCGGGCGACGCCGGGGCCGGATCGGAGCGGCCCGCGACGAGCGGGGCCGGCTGCCACGGTGACAGCTCTTACAGCAAAGTGATTTTGTGGGTTGCCTGTGAGGTTGCGCAGTTGCCCGGTGGATCAGCCGAGTTCCGGACAGCCGATCGCGGAACAGATGCTGAGCCCAGGCGCCTCCGACCTTGCGTTTCTTTGCCTCACCGTATGCTGTTGGTACCGTACGGACGCCGCGGATGGCAGCCCAAGATGTTTGCCAGTTGCCAAAAATGTCCGTGCGCGTCAATTGTTGGGTAGTTTGCACTTGGTTGTCGGCGCTTGTGTCGCTACGATGATCAGCAAATAAGCCAACGGAAACGACAGCTCTTCTCGCATGTGGAGGTCAAAAGGATGAGCACGACGTTCTCGGCGCGACTGAATCGCCTGTTCGACACGGTATATCCGCCCGGCCGCGGTCCTCATACCTCCGCCGAGGTGATTGCCGCACTCAAGTCGGAGGGGGTCACGATGTCGGCTCCGTACCTGTCTCAGCTGCGCTCAGGCAACCGGACGAATCCGTCATCGACCACCATGACCGCGCTTGCCAACTTCTTCCGAATCAAACCGGCGTACTTCACTGATGACGAGTACTACGAGAAGCTCGACAAGGAACTGACCTGGTTGGCCAACATGCGCGACGAGGGTGTGCGACGGATTGCCGCGCGGACGGTGGGACTGTCCCCGGAAGCCCAGCAGGACATCGTGGTCAAGGTCGACGAGCTGCGCCGCAAGGAACACCTCGACGATTAGCCCGTCGCTGCTGTGGCGGGAGCCTCGGCAACGGTTGGGTTCGCCTCAGCGCGCGGGAGTCGGATTCGTGCATTCCAGTGCTTGGTACTGGCGCGCGATCTCGAGAATCCACTCCCGGTCTGAGTAGGTCTCTGGCTGCCTGAGCCAGTCCATCCCCGGGAACTGCCCCTGCCCGGCCGGTCCGGCCACCCGCGGGGTTCGCCGTCCGGCGTGAATCCACTTGGCAATTGCGGCTGCCTGCTCGACCGGGCCGATCGTCGCGCGCCCGACGTCTGTCAGCACCTCCACCGCGGCGCCGTCACCCGCTCGCCGCTGCAGCGCAGCGGTGGCTTCCAGATACAGGGCGTCGGAGATCAGCGACAGCCGTTCGGCGACGCGGAACACCAGTGGGCCACGCGGGCGCTCGCCGATACCGACATCCGGCTGCCGGCGTTCCAGCTCGGTCAACAGCGGATCGATCAGGCGCAACTCACGCCGCCCGCCGAACCAGTCCTCAACCGCGGGCAACAGCGAACCGGCGGCCACGATCGCCATCGCGGCACCCAGCAATGTCGCCGCCGTCCCGACGCCGACCAGCCGCGATGTGCCGACAGCCCGGATCAGGAAGAACGCGCTGGCCGCCACGATCAGCGCGATACCAAGGGTGAAGACGAACAGTGCCCGGCCACGACGGGTCCGGTTGGAATGGCGCATTCCGGCCCACAGCACCAGGGTGGATGCGAGCAGCACATAGAGCAGCGGCAGCAGCCAGGGCAGCGAGGTGTTGCCGGAGTCGAGGTTGCGCTTCAGGTACTCCTCTGGCGCCATCTCCGGCTGCTGACCAGCCGAGAAGAACAGCACCAGCGTGGTTATCGCAATCACCGCGGCCACGACGTACTGTCCCGCCGCGATCCGGTAGATAGCCGCGGGGCTGCGGGTCGAGGCGACGCTGGTGATCATCACGCAACTGCCCGCGGCGCAACCGATCAGCGCCACCTGGCTCAGCCCGATCGAGATGTTGGACCAGCCCACCGCCGTATCCAGCAGCAAGGTCAGTGGGGGCCAGTTGAGGGCCGCGACCACGGCCAGGCTGCCGAGCGCGAGGATCATCGCCGAGCTGACCACCGACTGCTTGTTCACCAACGCCCACCCGATACGCAGGCCGGTGGCCATACCCAGCAGGCCGGCGATCACCCAGACGATCAACCAAACGCCTCTCCGAGGCGAACCTGCACGATCGATGATCGGTCGGACGGCGACCGACCGAGCCGATAGAGCAACAGCGCCGCGAAGTCCTCAGCTTCCTGCTCGGCGTCCTCGCCGCTGGGTCCCATGCATCCGGTCCGCTGGTTGAGCATGTAACCGATGAGGTCGTCGCTGGCCAGCTCGGCGACATCGCGGGCCGCCTCTGTCACCGGTATGCCGAAGTGACCGAGGACCAGGTGTCCCAGCTCATGGGCGAGGGTGCGATCCCAGGTGGGCAGGCCGTGTTGGATGAGGAAGACGTCGTGGTCCTCGTACTGGCGCCATTGACCGCACACTCCGGCCGGCAGGTCCGCCATGGTGATCTCGATGGGCCGGGACCGGTCCACACTGACAGCGGTGACCAGCCGGGTGAGAGAGACTTCGCCGTGCCGGGGTGCCAGATCCAAGACGTCGTTCACCGCTTTGGTGACCCGGCGACTGGCCGACATCTCTATCCCCTTCCCCGTCCGGATCCTGGGCGCCACGCCCTCGCCGTCACTGCAGGAACCGAGAGGTCCCCGCGGTACGTACGACGTGGCCGGCCTTCGCTTGGCGGTACCCGACGAAACCTCCGAGTGCCGTGAGGGCGAGGAGTCCTGCGAAACCCGGCAGGGCCAGGGCCGCGACCTCACCGATCTTGGCTTCCCTGAGGTAGTTCGGATAGCCCACCCTAGACGACGCGGGAGGTTCTGTACCGGCTCCTGACGAGGTCGCCGGGGGACGTTCGCGGCTCGTGGACGACTCTCGCGCCGGGCCGCCGCGCGGTCCCGGCTCGGCTGCGGCACCCGAACCGCCCGCGGTGGGGGCCGGACGCAGCGGCGGCAGTTCGATCAATGGCGGCATGGTGATCGGGGCCGGCTCCATTCCCGGGGGCGTGACGGCACCGCGGTCGGCGCTCACCACGCCCGGTTCACCGGGCTCGCCAGGCTCGCCCGGCGGCGGAGGTGTCCGCGGCAGAATGCCAATGCCCCCGCCACTACCCCCGCCACCGCCGGCCGACTTCGGGGGCGAGACGATCGCCAGATCTGGGGCCCGCGGTAATCCAACACCTTCCGATGGGCCCGGGTTTCCGGGCGGATGGTGACAGGGCGGCCACGGCCAGGGCGGCCACGGCCAGGGCCAGTTTGGGAGCTCGCCTGCACCGGGAGTTTCGGCGGCTGCCGCGCCCGGCCGGCGCGGGGTTGCCGACGGGCGAGGCCGCGGACGTCCGACTCCCGGAGCGCTGGCGCCGGCGGGCCTGCCAGTGCCGGGCGCGTCCGTGCGATCAGGCCCGGAGCCGTCGCCAGGCCCGCCCTGGCTGCCGCCAACGGCCCCGGGATCGGCCCAGGCCGGCGCCGCGCCAAGCAGGCCCGTCCCACCGCAGAGCAAACCGCACGCGATCACCCAGCTAATCGCTGCGGCCTTCATCGGCGAGCGGTTCACGACGTTCCTCGGATTGGCGGCGCAGGTGTGCGCCTGGTCAGACTGTTTCGCATCATTGTGGCATATCCGCAGGTCGTGCTGACCCCCCTTGGGCCGGGCGATAGGGTTAGCTGACCCGGTCGCGAGTGTGCCTCGCCGATCGCCGACGACCTACCCGGGAGGCATCAGGAATGGGCCTGTTCACCAAGCGCAAAAGCCGCGCGACACGTCGCGCGGAGGCCCGGGCGATCAAGGCCCGCGCAAAGCTCGAGGCCAGGCTCGCCGCCAAGAACGAAGCTCGTCGCATCAAGGCCGTCGAGCGCGCCGAGAACAAGTCGATCGATGCTCAGCTGAAGGCCGCCCGCGACGCCGACCGGGCCGCGGTGAAGGTCGCCGAAGCGCAACTGAAGGCGGCAAGGGAGGGCAAACTTCTGTCCCCCACCCGCGTGCGGCGTCTGCTGACGGTGTCGCGGCTGCTGGCACCGATCGTGGTGCCGATCGCCTACCGTGCCGCGATCGCCGCCAGGGGTGTGATCGACGAGCGCCGCGCCGATCGCCTCGGGGTGCCGTTGAGCCAGCTCGGTCAGTTCTCCGGCCACGGCGGGCAGCTGTCGGCCCGGATCGCCGGCGCCGAGAGCTCATTGCGACTGGTTGCCGAGAAGAAGCCCAAGGACGCCGAGACCAAACAATTCGTGGCCGCGATCACCGAGCGGCTCAGCGCCCTGTCGGCGGCCGTCACCGCCGCGGAGAACATGCCCGGCCCGCGGCGCCGGGACGCGCACGCCGCGATCACCGAGCAGCTCGACGGTATCGATGCCGACTTGATGGCCCGCCTCGGCGTGCTCTGATCGGCAGCCGCACATTCGAATGACCAACCGCCGGTTGGTGACGCGGGCTTCGAGAATCGCCGCACTCACCACCGCGCTCACCCTCGGATCGTGGATATGCGCGGCCACTGCCGGCGCCCACATCCACGTCGACGCCGATCACCCGGTCCGCGGCGACGACGCACTGGTGACCTTCCAGGTTCCCAATGAATCCGAGAAGGGCTCTCCAACAACGAGAGTCACAATCGCTCTGCCCAACGTCGCCTCGGCGAGCACCGATGTGATGCAGGGGTGGACGGCCACCCTGGATCGTGACGGGTCCAGCGGCGCCTATCGGTCCGTCACCTTCACCGCGGCTCCCGACGCCGGCATCGGGGCGGCCCAGTTCGAGTTGTTCCCGATCTCGATCCAATTGCCCGATTCCGAGTCGGTGACGTTCCCTGTCATCCAGACCTACGCCGACGGCACCACGGTGAACTGGGACCAGCCGCCGCTGCCCAACGGCGACGAGCCCGAGTTCCCGGCGCCGGTGCTGGTACTCGCGCCAGGACCGCACGAGGCCAAGGAACACCAGCGCGCCCCGGCTCCCTCGGTGAGCGCCACACCGGAGTCCGGCGCTCCGATCGAGCCCAGATCCAACCCGGACAACACTGCGCGTGCGCTGGCCGGAGGGGCACTGCTGGTGGCCGCGATCGGTGTCGGCGTCGCGCTGGCCCGGCGCCGGACATGACAGTGCTGCGGCGTGTCCTCGCCGCCGCGCTGCTGATCGCCGCCACGGCCGTCAAGGGGACGGCGGTGGCCTGGGCCGGCCGCCCTTCCTGGCCTGGCATGATGGGATCGACTGCCGGCTTTCGCGACTAGACACTGCAAAGGAGCAGCCAGATGGCAGAAGCGCAGGACCGGCCCGACGAGGGCCAGGCCGCCACCCCGCCCGGGCCGCCGCCACCGGAGAAGGCCGCTGCGAAGAAGCAGCCGGCCAAGAAGGCGCCGGCCAAGAAGGCCCCCGCCAAGAAGGCGCCGGCGAAGTCAACCGAGGCGGCGAAGAAAACACCGGCCAAGAAGGTGGCGCCGCGCAAGGCGCCGGCGGCGATAGAAGCGCCCGTGGCTCCCCCGGCACTGGTCGCCGGGAACGGCTCCCCGGTCACCGAGGGTGCCCGCGAGGCGGCCGCCAACGCCAAGGCCTCGGTCGAGCAGGCCGCCAACCCCGTGTCGGGACCGGTCGGTCCCCCCGCCGAGCAACGCGGGCGCTCACCTCTGCAATTCGCAGTCGCTTTCGCCGCGACGGTGTTCATCGCATTGATCGTGCGCCGGCTGCGGCATCGGCACGAGTGACCATGACCGTCCCTTTCCGCGCGACCGCAGACCTGGTCGACGACATCGGGCCCGAGGTCCGCAGTTGTGACGTTCAGTTCCGCCAGTTCGGCGGCCGTACCGAGTTCGCCGGACCGATCAGCACGGTTCGGTGTTTCCAGGACAATGCGCTGCTGAAGGCGGTGCTGTCCGAGCCCGGCGACGGCAAGGTGTTGGTCATCGACGGGGACGCGTCGGTGCACAGCGCCCTGGTGGGTGATCTCATCGCCGAACTGGCCCGCTCCAACGGCTGGGCAGGGCTCGTGGTGCACGGTGCCGTCCGCGATGCAGCAACGCTGCGCACCCTCGACATCGGCATCAAGGCGCTGGGCACCAACCCGCGCAAGAGCACCAAGACCGGCGCCGGCGAGCGGGATATTGCGGTCAGCTTCGGCGGCGTCACCTTCGTTCCCGGCGAGCTGGCGTACAGCGACGACGACGGGATCGTCGTTACCTCGAGTGACTAAACACCAACCGGTACACGGTGTTTGGTGAAGATCAACGCGTCGTCGTCGACCTTGCCGTGCCGGATCAACCGCAGGTCCAGCAGGTAGTTCTGCTTGAGCCGCCAGGGCGCCCGGGAGCCGGCCTTGGGCAGCCGGTCCAGCGCGCGCAGGACGTAGCCGGGCGTGAAGTCCAGCAGCTGACGGGGCTCGATGTCGGCGTCCGGCTGGGTGGGTTCGACCCGGTCGTACCCGTGCGAATCCATGTAATTGATTACGCGGCAGACGAATTCAGATACCAGATCGGCCTTCAGGGTCCACGAGGCGTTGGTGTAGCCGATGGTGAACGCCATATTGGGCACGCCGGAGAGCATCATGCCCTTGTAGGCCATCGTCGTCGTCAGGTCGAGCGGCTTGCCATCCTGCCGGATCTCGGCGCCGCCGAACAGCTGCAGGTTCAAACCCGTTGCAGTGACGACGATGTCGGCGTCGATTTCGCGGCCCGAGCTGAGCTTGATGCCGGTCTCGGTGAAATGGTCGATGGTATCGGTGACGACCTCGGCCTGACCCTTGCGGATCGCGCGGAACAGGTCGCCGTTGGGCGCCAAGCACAGTCGCTCATCCCACACCCGATAGCTCGGGCCGAAGTGCTTGTGGACGTCGTAGCCTTCGGGTAGCCGGCGCTGGGCCATGGTCAGCAGCTGCTTACGCATGAAGTTCGGGAACCGGCGCGCCAGCCGGTACTGGACGGACTGGAACACAATGCTCTTCCAGCGGTTGATGACGTAGGCGGGTTTGGCCGGAAGGAGCTTGTTCATCCGGACGGCGAACGGGTCGACGTCGGGCAGCGCCCCGATGTAAGTCGGCGATCGCTGCAGCATCGTGACGTGCCCGGCACCGGAATTGGCCAGCGCGGGAATGAGGGTCACCGCAGTGGCGCCGCTGCCGATGACCACGACACGCTTGCCTGCGTAATCCAGATCCTGCGGCCAGTGCTGGGGATGCACGATCGTGCCGCCGAAGTCGGCCGCACCGGGGAACTCCGGCGAGTAGCCCTCGTCGTAGTTGTAGTAGCCGCTGCAGGCGAACAGGAACGAGCAGGTGATGTCCTTGTGTTGGCCGCCGGACTCCACCCGGACCGTCCACCGGTTGTCGGCGGTGGACCACTCGGCACTGACGACGCGCTGGTCAAAGCGGATGTGCTTGTCGATGCCGTACTCGCGCACCGTGTCGTTGAGGTAGCTCATGATCGACGGGCCGTCGGCAATGGCCTTCTGCGATGTCCAGGGCTTGAACCGGAAGCCGAGGGTGAACATGTCCGAGTCCGAGCGGATACCCGGATATTTGAACAGGTCCCAGGTCCCGCCGAGGTTGGCGCGCCGCTCGAGCACCACGAAACTCTTCGACGGGCAACGGTCCTGCAGGTGCCAGGCGGCGCTGATGCCGGAGATGCCGGCGCCCACGATCACAACATCGACGTGTTCGGTCATGCGCGCCACGCTATCAACGCCGTGTCGAATAGGTCAACACTGTGTTGATTAATTCGACACGGTGTAAAGTCGCGTGGGTGTCAGCCGTCAGCCCGCCCCGGACTCGTGGGCGTCGCACCACCCGCCCCTCGGGTGACGACCGGGAAGCGGCCATCCTGACCACGCTGGAAGAGATGCTCGCGGGCCGGCCGTTCGCCGAGATCTCGGTGGACGACCTCGCCAAGGGCGCCGGGCTGTCCCGCCCAACCTTCTACTTCTATTTCGCCTCGAAGGACGCCGTGCTGGTACGGCTGTTCGAGCGGGCGATCCGGGCCGCCGGCCCGGGCCTGCACCAGCCCGCCGACGCGCCGGCCGACAACCCCGCGCGGGCCTGGCACGACGGCATCTATGCCTTCTTCGACGCACTACGCCCGCACCGCGCGGTCGTACTCGCCGGGCTGGCCGCGACAGCGACTAACGCCGAACTCCGCCAACTGTGGGCGGCCTTCATGGCGGGCTGGATCGACTACACCGCCGCCTTGATCACCAAGGAACGCCATCGTGGGGCCGCGCCCGACACGATCCCGGCTCACGACTTGGCGACCGCGCTCAACCTGATGAACGAGCGCGTGGTCATCGCCTCGCAGGGCACCCAGGAACCGACACTGCCCGAAAGGGCTGCGCTGGAGACGCTCGCCCATGTCTGGACCACCAGCATCTACGGGCTCGGCGGACCGCCGGGCGCCGACGCAGAGCCCTTGGTCCCTGTTTCGACAACGTAGGTCGTCAGTTTCATACCGGCTTTGCATATCTGACTGAATGCTCATCGCGTGGCCCTAGTCTGGCGGCATGTCGGAGCGTCACCCGGCGAGCGGTGCCACGGTTGCCAAGCTCGCGTTGTACTGCCTGCTGGCTGGTGTTCTGGTGGCGGCCATGCTGTTTCCGCTCGTCGGTGGCGCCGGCGTCGTGGTCAACCACGCCTCCGATGTGGCGACGCAGGATTCCGCGCAATTGATGGAGGGCCAGGTGCCCACCGTCTCGACCATGGTGGACGCGGCCGGCAATCCGATCGCCTGGATCTACGCCCAACGCCGGTGGCCGGTGACCTCCGACCGGATCGCCGACACCATGAAACTGGCGATCGTCTCCATCGAGGACAAACGCTTCGCCGACCACAACGGTGTCGACGTCCAGGGCACCCTGACCGGCCTGCTCGGCTATCTCAAGGGTGACCTCGACACCCGCGGCGGGTCGACGATCGAACAGCAGTACATCAAGAACTACAACTTGTTGGTCAACGCCCAGACCGACGCCGAACGACGGGCAGCGGTCGAGACCACCCCGGCGCGCAAACTGCGCGAGATCCGGATGGCGCTGGCGCTGGACAAGGTGCTGTCCAAGCCGGAGATCCTCACCCGCTACCTGAACCTGGTGTCATTCGGCAACGGCGCCTATGGCGTGCAGGACGCCGCCAAAACGTACTTCGGCATCAACGCCGCCGACCTCAATTGGCAGCAGGCGGCGCTACTGGCCGGGATGGTGCAGTCCACCAGTGCGCTGAACCCCTACACCAACCCCGACGCCGCATTGCAGCGCCGCAACGTCGTGCTGGACACCATGATCGAGAACTTGCCGGGGAAGGCCGACGAGCTGCGCGCCGCCCGCGAGCAACCGCTAGGCGTCCTGCCCCAGCCCAGCGCGTTGCCGCAGGGTTGTATCGCGGCCGGCGACCGGGGGTTCTTCTGCGACTACGTGCTGCGGTACCTGGCTCGCGCCGGACTGTCCAAGGACGACGTCGCGCGCAACGGCTACCTGATCCGCACCACCTTGGATCCCAAGGTGCAGAACAGCGTCAAGAAGGCCATCGACACCGTGGCCAGCCCGACCCTGGACGGCGTCGCCAGCGTCATGACCGTCATCCGGCCGGGCAAGACCGCCCACAAAGTGATCGCGATGGGTGACAACCGCGGGTACGGGCTGCAACTCGACGCCGGCCAGACCGTACAGCCGCAACCGTTCTCGCTGGCCGGCGACGGCGCAGGCTCGATCTTCAAGATCTTCACCACCGCCGCCGCCCTCGAGATGGGCATGGGCATCAACGCTCAGCTCGAGGTTCCGGCGCAGTTTCAGGGCAAGGGCCTGGGCAGCAGTAACACCCCGGGCTGCCCCAAAGAGACCTGGTGTGTGAAAAACGCCGGCAACTACCGCAGCCCGATGAGCGTCACCGACGCGCTGGCGCAGTCCCCCAACACCGCGTTCGCCCGGCTGATCCAGCAAGTCGGGGTGTCGCGCGCGGTGGACATGGCGGTGCGACTCGGGTTGCGGTCCTACGCCGAACCGGGGACCGCGCGCGCCTACAACCCGGACAACAACGAGAGCCTGGCCGAGTTCGTCAAGCGCCAGAACCTCGGCTCGTTCACGCTGGGCCCATTCGAACTGAACGCACTCGAATTATCCAATGTCGCAGCCACATTGGCCTCCGGCGGCATGTGGTGCCCGCCCAGTCCGGTAGACAAGGTCTTCGACCGCAACGGTCAGGAGGTCGCGGTCGAGACGCAAGCGTGCGAGCAGGTGGTTCCCGAGGGGTTGGCCAACACGCTGGCCAACGGGCTGGCCAAGGACGCCACCAGCGGCACCGCGGCGAGCTCGGCCGGTTCGGCGGGCTGGAACCTGCCGGTTTCGGGTAAGACCGGCACCACCGAATCGCATCGGTCGTCGGGGTTCCTCGGCTTCACCAACCAGTACGCCGCGGCGAACTACGTGTTCGACGACTCCCCCAATCCCGGCGGATTATGTTCCTGGCCGTTGCGGAAGTGCGGCTCCGGCAACCTCTACGGCGGCAACGAGCCGGCGCGAACCTGGTTTATGGCGATGAAGCCGGTCGCAGGAGACTTCGGTCCGGTCGCCCTGCCCCCCACCGATCCGCGCTACGTCGACGGCGGCCCAGGCAGTGAGGTGCCCAGCGTCACCGGTCTGAGCTTCGATGCTGCACGCAAACGCCTGCGCGACGCCGGATTCCAGGTCGCCGACCTGCCCACCCCGATCAATAGTTACGACTCGCGGGGGGCGGTTGTCGGCACCACCCCCAAGGGCAAGACCATCCCGGGCTCGATCATCACGATCAACACCAGCAACGGGATCGCACCCGCCCCACCGCCGGAGGCTCCGCCACCACCGCCGCCCGACGCACCGCCGCCAGACGCGCCGCCACCGGACGTCAACGTCATCAACATCCCCGGCCTGCCGCCGATCACCCTGCCGATGTGGCCTCCGCCGGCGCCACCCCCGCCACCGGCACCAGAGCCGGCCCCACCCGCGCCAGCGCCACCGCCGTAGGCCGGCCCGTCGGACCACCATGCGAACATATGTTCGTGTCCGGCGGGGCGACCATCCTGCACGCCGACCTCGACTCGTTCTACGCCTCGGTCGAGCAGCGTGACGACCCAACGCTGCGCGGTCGGCCGGTAATCGTGGGCGGTGGAGTCGTGCTGGCGGCCAGCTACGAGGCAAGGGCCTACGGCGTCCGCACCGCCATGGGCGGCCGGCAGGCGCGCCTGCTGTGTCCATCCGCGGCGGTGGTCCCGCCGCGGATGTCGGCCTATAGCCGGGCCAGCGACGACGTGTTCGCGGTGTTTCGGGACACCACGCCGCTGGTCGAGCCGCTCTCGGTGGACGAGGCCTTCCTCGACGTGTCTGGACTGCAGCGGTTGTCCGGCAACCCGGTGCAGATCGCGGCGAGGCTGCGCGAGGAGGTGCGTGTCCGGGTGGGGCTGCCCATCACCGTGGGCATCGCGCGCACCAAGTTCCTGGCCAAAGTGGCCAGCCAGGAAGCCAAACCGGACGGCCTGCTGCTGGTGCCGCCCGAACGGGAGTTGGAGTTCCTGCACCCGTTGCCGGTGCGCCGGCTGTGGGGCGTCGGCGCCAAGACCGCCGAGAAGCTGCAATCCCACGGCATCGAGACCGTCGCCGAGGTCGCCGAACTGAGCGAATCGATGCTGGCCGCGTTGGTCGGCGGCGCGATGGGCCGCCAGCTGTACTGCCTATCGCGCAATATCGACCGGCGCTGGGTGCAGACCGGTCGGCGCCGCCGCTCCGTGGGCGCGCAGCGGGCGCTGGGCCATGGCCGCCGGACTCCCGCCGAGCTGGACACCGTCGTGATCGGCCTGATCGATCGGATTGCCCGCCGGCTGCGCTCGGCACAGCGAACCGGACGAACAGTGGTGCTGCGCTTGCGGTTCGACGATTTCACCCGCGCCACCCGCTCGCACACGATGCCGAGAGCGACGTCGTCGACGGAACCCATCCTTGCGGCGGCACGCGTACTCGTTGCTGCCGCGGGGGCGCTCATCGCCGAGCGGGGTATCACGCTGATCGGGTTCGCCGTCACCAATATCGACTCCGACGGTGCTCAACAGTTGGAGCTGCCGCTCGATGGCGGGCGAGCCAACACGGTGGACCTCGATGCGGCGGTCGATCGGGTGCGCCGCCGCTACGGCAACGCGATGCTCACCCGGGGCGTGTTGGTCGGCCGGGACCCCGGACTGGAGATGCCGCACCTGCCGGATTGATCTCCCCGGGTCGCTTCGCTCCTGCCCGCTGGACTGATTTCCCCGGGTCGCTTCGCTCCTGCCCGCTGGACTACCCGTTGGCCCAACCGACCAGCTCGTCAGCCGACCAGGTGTTGATGATCCGGTCGACGGGAATGCCGTTGTCCAGCGCACGCTGTGCGCCGTAGCCCAGGAAGTCGAGCTGGCCGGGCGCGTGGGCGTCGGTGTCGATCGAGAAGTGGCAGCCGATCTCCAGCGCCAGCGTGAGTAGCCGGGTGGGCGGATCACGGCGCTCGGGGCGCGAGTTGACCTCGACAGCGGTGTTGTTGTCCCGGCAGGCGGTGAACACCTTCTCCGCGTCGAACGTCGACTCGGCCCGGATTCCACGGTTTCCGGTCACCAGCCGGCCGGTGCAGTGGCCCAGAACGGTGACCCGGGCGTCGGACACCGCCCGCACCATCCGGCGAGTCATCGCCGGTTCGTCCATCGACAGCTTCGAGTGCACGCTGGCGACGACGATGTCGAGCCGGTCCAGCAGATCTGAATCTTGGTCCAGGGTGCCGTCATCGAGGATGTCGACCTCGATACCTGTGAGAATCCGCAAGGGCGCCATACTGTCTCGCAGTTCGTCGATAACGTCGAGCTGGCGCCGCAGCCGGTCGGCGGACAGGCCGTTGGCGATGGTCAGCCGTGGCGAGTGGTCGGTCAGCGCGCAGTACTCGTGGCCCAGCGCCGCGGCAGTGGCCATCATCTCGGGAATCGGGGCGGATCCGTCCGACCAGTTGGAGTGCAGGTGCAAGTCGCCCCGCAACGCGGCGCGGACCTCGCCACCACCGAGATCAGCTGCGGTACTTCGTAATTCGACGAGCGCTTCGGGCTCCTGGCCCGCCCAGGCCTGGGCGATGACCCCAGCAGTCTTGGGACCGATACCGGGCAGCGACTGCCAGCTGTTGGCGCGGCCGTGGCGATCACGAGTCGCTGCGTCGAGCGCCTCGATGATGTCGGCGGCTTTGCGGTAGGCCATCACCCGCCGGGAATCTTCGCGGGCGCGGTCCTTGTAGTACGCAATCTCGCGCAGCGCGGCCACCGGGTCCATGGCTCCAGTGTGCCCCGTAGGACAGCCCACGGATTTGGCGATCCCGAGGCCGACGGCTACCCTGATTGAGGATTTGTTCAATCCATCAATTACTCAATTGAAGGACTGTGGTGCCCACCCACGTGCCCGGCGGCAGCGAGCGACCGCTCTATGAGATCAAGGCGAACCTGTTCAAGGCGCTCGCCCATCCGGCCCGGATCCGGGTCCTGGAGATCTTGTCTTCCAGCGCCCAGCCCACCGCGGTCAGCGAGATCCTGGCCGCCACCGAGATCGAGCCGACGCTGCTTTCCCAGCACCTCTCGGTGCTCAAGCGCCACCAGGTGGTCCAGGCCGAGCGAATCGGCAACGCCGTCTACTACAAGCTGGCCCACCCCTCGATCCGGGACCTGCTGGTGATCGCGCGCAGCTTCCTGGCCGACACCCTCAAGGCACAGCAACAACAGCTCGCGGCGTTCGACGCGCTGCCTCCCGTCGGAGGTCCGCTGTGATCGCCAGGGCGGCCGGCCAGATCTCTCGGCTGTTGCCGCACCGCAGCGATTACGCCGAACTCCCGCGATCCTGGCGGCGGGACATCCTCGCCGGCCTCACCGTGGGTGTGGTGGCATTGCCCCTGGCGCTGGCCTTCGGGATCAGCTCCGGTGTCGGTGCCGCGGCCGGGCTGATCACGGCCGTGGTCGCGGGATTGGTCGCGGCGGTGTTCGGTGGTTCCCATGTCCAGGTGTCGGGCCCGACCGGCGCCATGGCGGTTGTGCTGGCCCCGATCGTCGCCCAGCACGGGCTCGGCAGCATTGCGCTGGTCACGGTGCTGGCCGGCGTGATCGTAATGGCCGCGGGCATCACCGGGCTGGGCCGCGCGGTGACCTTCATCCCGTGGCCGGTGATCGAGGGCTTCACCCTCGGCATCGCGGCCATCATCTTCCTGCAGCAGGTTCCCGCCGCGTTCGGCGTCACCACCCCGGCTGGTCAGCGCACGCTACCCGCGGCCTGGACCGTCGTCACCCATGCCGACTGGTCATCGGCGTGGCACACCCTTGCCGTCGTCGGCTTCATCGCCGCGCTCATGGCCGGCCTGCCGCGGCTACATCGCGGTATCCCCGAATCGCTGACCGCCGTGGTCGCGGCAACGCTGATCGTGGTGGGCCTGCACATCCCGGTGGCGAGCATCGGAGCGCTGCCGTCGCATCTGCCGGCGCCGTTGTTGCCGCAGGCCGACCTGGGCGCGCTGCGCACACTGATCGGGGCCGCGGTGGCCATCGCCGCGCTGGCCGCCATCGAATCCCTGCTCTCGGCGCGGGTGGCGGCCACCATGTCGCCGACCGGGCCCTACGACCCCGACCGCGAATTGCTCGGCCAGGGCCTGGCCTCGGTGGCCTCCGGGCTCTTCGGCGGCATGCCGGCCACCGGCGCGATCGCCCGTACCGCGGTCAACGTCCGGTCCGGGGCGCATACCCGCGTCTCGGCGATCGTGCACTCACTGCTGCTACTCGCCGTGGTGTACCTGGCGACCGGCCCGGTTTCGGCAATTCCGTTGTCCGCCTTGGCCGGTGTGCTGATGGTGACCTCGTTCCGGATGATCTCGGCCGGCACCGTACGCAAGATCATGCACTCGACCCGCTCTGATGCAGTCTCGTTCGTGCTGACCGCCGTCGTCACCGTGTGCTTCGACCTGATCGAGGCGGTGGAGATCGGCATCCTGTTCACGGCGTTCTTCGCCCTGCGGACGGTGGCACGGCGCAGCAGTGTGGTGCGCGAGGAGCTGCCCGGACCGCACCAGCCCGGCGATGAGCGGATCGCGCTCCTGCGCCTGGACGGCGCCATGTTCTTCGGTGCCGCCGACCGAATCTCGACCGAGATCACCACACACCCCGACGTGTCGGTGGTCATCATCCGGATGTCACAGCTGGGGATGCTCGACGCCACCGGTGCGCACACCCTCGCCGAGCTCGCCGAGGAGCTCGAGGCTCGCGGCATCACCGTCATCCTCAAAGGCGTTCAGCCCGAGCACATGAACCTGCTCGCCAACATGGGCATCGTCGAAGCGCTGCGCCACGAGAACCATCTGATGGACTCCCTGGACGAGGCGATTGCCCATGCGCGCACGCACGTAGCCCCGGCGGCCCATCCTTAGCCGAGACGGTCGCGGCATTCGCCCAGCGACTGCCAGCCCATCGGTTTCGGACTACGATCGGCCTAGTGCGATTCGCCTTCAAAACCTCGCCGCAAAACACCACTTGGGCTGACATGCTCGCGGTCTGGCAGGCCGCCGACGACATCGACGTCTACCACTCCGGCTGGACATTCGACCACTTCTATCCGATCTTCTCCGACCCGGCCGGCCCCTGCCTGGAGGGCTGGACCACGCTGACGGCGCTGGCCCAGGCGACCACCCGGCTGCGGCTGGGCACCCTGGTGACCGGTATTCACTACCGGCACCCCGCGGTGCTGGCCAATATGGCCGCCGCGGTGGACATCATCTCCGGCGGGCGTCTAGAGCTGGGCATCGGCGCTGGCTGGAATGAAGAGGAATCCGGCGCCTACGGCATCGAGCTGGGCAGCATCAAGGAACGATTCGATCGATTCGAGGAGGCCTGCCAGGTCCTCATCGGCCTGCTCAGCGAGGACACCACTGACTTCGAGGGCACGTACTACCAGCTCAAGGCCGCCCGCAACGAGCCCAAGGGGCCACAGCGACCGCACCCGCCGATCTGCATCGGCGGTAGCGGAGAGAAGCGCACACTGCGGATCACCGCCAAGTACGCCCAGCATTGGAACTTCGTGGGCGGTACGCCGGAGGAGTTCGCCCGCAAGCGCGCCGTACTGGCTGCCCATTGCGCCGACATCGGCCGCGACCCGGGAGAGATCATGCTCTCGGCGCATGTCCGGCTCAGCGCCGACCGCGACTTCGCCAAGGTGGTCGACGAGGCCGCCGCGCTGGGCGCCGAAGGGTTGGATCTGGCGATCATCTACCTGCCGACCCCGCACGATCCGGCAGTGCTGGAACCGCTGGCGGAGGCAATCCGCGACTCCGGGCTGACGGACTCGTAGACCGCCGAGACAACGGGTCGATAACGTCGGGCAAAGTAGCGCCGACGTCAAACCTCATCGAAATGCGTTGCTAAAACCCGTAGCGCAGGAGTTCGGCGGGGGTGATCAACCGCTCGTGCTTAGCCGGAAATTCTCGACTCTTCAGCGGACGACGGATGAACAACCAGGCTATACGCCCGACCCGCGAACGAGATATCGGAATGAGGTACACAAGGATCACTCCTGTGGTCGGTCTCTGTCTAACCGGAGCGCTCGGTTACCGCAGCACTCGCTCCAGCAATTAGATACGGATCACATCGCAAACAGCGACAGGCGCGCCGCGGAATGGTATGGATGATTCTGGTGTGACCAAAGTGGCGTATGGGGTGACGCTACGCGCTCACCGTTGCGGCGCGGCTGTCGGCTTGATCGGCGCCGGCAGCGCCGAATGGCCCATCAGGTAGCGGTCGACACCCGCGACCGCGGCCCGGCCCTCGGCGATCGCCCAGACGATCAATGACTGGCCACGGCCCATGTCACCGGCGACGAAGACTCCGGGCACCGAGGTGTCGAAATCCTTGCCACGAGCGACGTTGCCGCGTTCGTTGAGCTCCACGCCCAGGTCGGTGAGCAGGCCCGGCCGTTCCGGCCCGACGAAGCCCATCGCCAGCAGCACCAGGTCGGCCTCGAGTTCGAAGTCGGTACCGTCCACCTTCTCGAACTTGCCGTCCTTCATCACCACTTCGTGCGCCCGCAGTCCGGTCACCTTGCCCTCGGCACCGAGGAACTTCTCGGTGTTCACCGAGAACACCCGTTCGCCGCCCTCTTCGTGCGCGGAGGACACTCGGAACATCAGCGGGTAGGTCGGCCACGGCGTCGAGTCCGCGCGGGTCTCCGGCGGGCGCGGCATGATCTCGAACTGGTGCACGCTGACCGCGCCCTGGCGGTGGGCGGTGCCAAGGCAGTCGGCACCCGTGTCACCACCACCGATGATGATCACCTTCTTGCCCTTGGCGGTGATCGGCGGCTGACCGTTCTCGTCGAGTACCGGGTCGCCCTGGGCAACCTTGTTCGCCCACGGCAGGTACTCCATGGCCTGGTAGACGCCTTCGAACTGGCGGCCGGGGATCGGCAGGTCACGCGCGGCGGTAGCGCCACCGGCCAGTACCACCGCGTCGAAGTCGGCACGTAGCTGATCGGCGGTGACGTCCACCCCCACGTTGACGCCGGCACGGAACTTGGTTCCCTCGGCCTCCATCTGGGTCAGCCGCCGCTCGATGTGGCGCTTCTCCATCTTGAACTCGGGGATGCCGTAGCGCAGCAGACCACCGATGCGGTCGGCCCGCTCGAACACGGTGACCTCGTGACCGGCGCGGGTCAGCTGCTGGGCAGCTGCCAGCCCGGCGGGCCCGGAACCGACGACGGCCACCTTCTTGCCGGTGATGACGTGCGGCGGCATCGGGACGACCCAGCCTTCGTCGAAGGCGTTGTCGATGATCTCGACCTCGACCTGCTTGATGGTCACTGCATCCTGGTTGATGCCGAGCACGCAGGAGGCCTCACACGGTGCCGGGCACAGCCGACCGGTGAACTCCGGGAAGTTGTTGGTGGCGTGCAACCGCTCGATCGCGTCGCGCCACCGGTCCCGGTACACCAGGTCGTTCCACTCCGGGATCAGGTTACCCAGCGGGCAACCGTTGTGGCAGAACGGAATTCCACAGTCCATGCACCGTGCGGCCTGATGCTCGAGGGTGACCTGAGAGAAGTCTTCGTAGACCTCTTTCCAGTCCCGCAGCCGCAGTTCCACCGGCCGGCGGACCGGCGTCTCGCGGTGGGTGTACTTCAGGAAGCCGGTCGGGTCAGCCATGAGCAGCCGCCATGATCGCCTTGCCGACGTCCTCGCCGGCCGCTTCCGCAGCGGCGATGGCCCGCAGCACCGACTTGTAGTCGCGCGGCATCACTTTCACGAATTTCCCTACCCGTTCCGGCCAGTCAGCCAAGATCCGCTGGCCCACAACCGAATCGGTGGCATCCACATGCGCAACGATGATGTCGCGCAGCCATTCGGTGTCGGCGTCGTCGAATTCGTCGATGTCCACCATCTCGGTGTTGAGGTTCGCCGGCAGCTTGCCGTCGGGGTCGTAGACGTAGGCGATACCGCCGGACATGCCCGCCGCGAAGTTGCGCCCGGTCTCGCCGAGAATGACCACCCGGCCGCCCGTCATGTACTCGCAACCGTGGTCACCGACACCTTCGACCACCGCGTGGGCGCCGGAGTTGCGTACTGCGAAGCGCTCGCCCACCGTCCCGCGGATGAAGGCGGTACCGCTGGTGGCGCCGAACAGGATGACGTTGCCGCCGATGATGTTGTCCTCGGCTACATAGCCGACCGGGGCGCTGTCCGACGGACGCAACACGATCTGCCCGCCCGAAAGCCCCTTGCCGACGTAGTCGTTGGCATCGCCATAGACCCGCAGGGTGACACCAGAGGGCACGAATGCGCCGAAGCTGTTGCCCGCCGAGCCCTCGAAGGTGATGTCGATAGTTCCGTCCGGAAGACCGTTGGCGCCATACGCTTTGGTCAGCTCGTGGCCGAGCATGGTGCCGACGGTGCGGTTGGTGTTGGCGATCGTCATCGAGAATCGGACCGGCGAGCCGGAGTCAAGCGCCTCCCGGCTCATCGCGATCAGCTGCTGGTCCAGTGCCTTGTCCAGGCCGTGGTCCTGGCGCGAGCTGCAGTACAGGTCCTGGTTCATGAACGCCGAATCCGGCTCGTGCAGAACCGGGGTCAGGTCCAGCTTGTGGGCCTTCCAGTGCTCGGCAGCCGGTGCGGTGTCCAGCGAACTGACCTGGCCGACCATCTCGTTGATGGTGCGGAAGCCCAGTTGCGCCATCAGCTCGCGCACCTCTTCGGCGATGAACAGGAAGAAGTTCTCCACGAACTCCGGCTTTCCGGTGAATCGGTCACGCAGCAGCGGGTTCTGGGTCGCCACGCCCACCGGACAGGTGTCGAGGTGACAGACCCGCATCATGATGCAGCCCGACACGACCAGCGGCGCGGTGGCGAAGCCGAACTCCTCGGCGCCCAGCAACGCGGCGACGACGACGTCGCGACCGGTCTTGAGCTGTCCGTCGACCTGGACCACGATCCGGTCGCGCAATCCGTTGAGCAGCAGGGTCTGCTGGGTCTCGGCCAGGCCGAGCTCCCACGGCGCACCGGCATGCTTCATCGACGTCAGCGGGGTTGCGCCGGTGCCGCCGTCATGTCCGGAGATCAGCACCACGTCGGCGTGCGCTTTGGACACACCGGCCGCGACCGTCCCCACCCCGTTCTCGCTCACCAGCTTGACGTGCACGCGGGCCTGCGGGTTGGCGTTCTTCAGGTCGTGGATCAGCTGCGCCAGATCCTCGATCGAGTAGATGTCGTGGTGCGGCGGCGGGGAGATCAGGCCGACACCGGGCGTCGAGTGCCGAACCTCGGCCACCCACGGGTAGACCTTGTGACCCGGGAGCTGGCCGCCCTCACCGGGTTTGGCGCCCTGGGCCATCTTGATCTGGATGTCGGTGCAGTTGGTCAGGTAGTGCGAGGTGACACCGAACCGACCCGAGGCGACCTGCTTGATCGCGCTGCGCCGCCAGTCGCCATTGAGATCATGCTCGAAGCGACTGGTGGCCTCGCCACCCTCGCCCGAGTTCGACCGTGCGCCAAGGCGGTTCATTGCGATGGCCAGAGTCTCGTGCGCCTCTGCCGAGATCGAGCCGTAGCTCATCGCGCCGGTGGAGAACCGCTTGACGATCTCGCTGATCGGTTCCACCTCGTCAATGGAAATAGCCTGGCGTCCAGCATCTTTCGGGTCTTTGAACTTCAACAGACCACGCAGCGAGGCCATCCGTTCACTCTGGTCGTTGACCAGTTTGGTGTATTCCTTGAACACGGAGTACTGCCCGGTGCGGGTGGAGTGCTGCAGCTTGAACACCGTGTCCGGGTTGAACAGGTGGTACTCACCCTCGCGGCGCCACTGGTATTCGCCGCCGACCTCAAGCTCGCGGTGCGCGCGCTCGTCGGGGCGGTCCAGGTAGGCCAGCTGGTGGCGGGCGGCCACGTCGGCGGCGATGTCGTCGAGGTCGATGCCGCCGACCGGGCAGCTCAGGCCGGTGAAGTACTCGTCGAGCACCTGCTGGGAGATGCCGATCGCCTGGAACAGCTGGGCACCGGTGTAGGACGCCAGGGTGGAGATGCCCATTTTGGACATCACCTTCAGCACGCCCTTGCCGGCGGCCTTGATGTAGTTCTGCAGCGCCTTCTCGCGGTCCAGCCCCTCGATGACGCCCCCGGCGGCGGAGCCGCCAAGAACGCCTCGGTCGAGCATGTCGACGATCGACTCGAAGGCCATGTAGGGGTTGACGGCTGCGGCGCCGAAGCCCACCAGGGCGGCCATGTGGTGCACCTCGCGGGCGTCGCCGGCCTCCACGACCAGACCCACCTGGGTACGGGTGCGGGTACGCACGAGGTGGTGGTGGATGGCCGAGACCGCCAGCAGCGACGGGATCGGCGCCAGGTTCTCGTTGGATTCCCGATCGGAGATGATCAGCAGCCGCGCGCCGTCGGCGATGGCCTTGGAGGCCGCGTCGCGGATGTCGTCGAGAGCGCGACGCAGGCCTTCGCCGCCCTTGGCGACGGGGTACAGGCAGCGGATGACCGCCGAGCGCATGCCGTGCTTGCGGCCGTGCACCTCGTCGTCGGGGTCGAGGTTGATCAGCTTGGCCAGTTCGTGGTTACGCAGAATCGGCTGGGACAGCACGATCTGGTGACACGACTGCGGTGTCGGGTTGAGCACGTCGCCCTCGGGGCCGACGGTGCCCTGCAGGCTGGTCACCACCTCTTCGCGAATGGCGTCCAGCGGCGGGTTGGTCACCTGGGCGAACAGCTGCTGGAAGTAGTCGAACAGCATCCGCGGCCTGGCCGACAGCACCGCGATCGGGGTGTCGGTGCCCATCGACCCGATCGGCTCCGCGCCGGCGCGCGCCATCGGCGCCACCAGCAGGTTGAGCTCCTCGTAGGTGAAGCCGAACGCCTGCTGGCGGGCCACCACTCGGTGGTGCGGCATCCGGAAGTAGGGGCCTTGCGGCAGATCCTCGAGGCGGAACAGGCCGGCGTCGAGCCAGTCCTGATACGGCTCCGCGGCGGCCAGCTCGGTCTTGATCTCCTCGTCGGAGACGATGCGGCCCTGGGCGGTGTCGACCAGGAACATCCGGCCCGGTTGCAGGCGCATCCGCTTGACCACCTTGGCGGGGTCCAGGTCCAGCACGCCGGCCTCCGAGGCCATCACCACCAGGCCGTCGTCGGTCACCCAGATCCGGGACGGGCGCAGGCCGTTGCGGTCGAGGACGGCACCGACGACGGTGCCGTCGGAGAAGCACACCGACGCCGGGCCGTCCCACGGCTCCATCAGCGAGGAGTGGTACTCGTAGAACGCCCGTCGAGCCGGATCCATCGATTCCTGGCGCTCCCAGGCCTCCGGAATCATCATCAGCACCGCATGGGCCAGGCTGCGCCCGCCCAGGTGCAGCAGTTCGAGCACCTCGTCGAAGCGGGCGGTGTCGGAGGCGCCCGGCGTACAGATCGGGAAGATCTTCTCGACGTCGGTTCCAAACGCATCGGTCTTGATCAGCGCCTCGCGGGCGCGCATCCAGTTCTCGTTACCGGTGACGGTGTTGATCTCGCCGTTGTGGGCGACCCGGCGGAACGGATGGGCCAATGGCCACGACGGGAACGTGTTGGTGGAGAACCGCGAATGCACGATCCCCAGCGCACTCGTCAGCCGATCATCCTGCAGATCCAGGTAGAAGGCCTTGAGCTGCGGGGTGGTCAGCATGCCCTTGTAGACGAACGTCTGCCCGGAAAGACTTGGGAAATAGACGGTTTCGCGACCGGGGCCGTCCTGGCCGGGGCCCTTGGAGCCCAGCTCGTGTTCGGCACGCTTGCGGATCAGGTACGCCTTGCGCTCCAGGTCCATACCCGAGGCGCCACCGATGAACACCTGACGGAAGGTGGGCATCGCGTCGCGGGCGAGCGCGCCCAGCGAGGAGTCGTCGGTGGGGACGTCGCGCCAGCCGATGACCTGCAGGCCTTCGGCTTCGACGATCTTCTCGACGGCCTCGCAGGCGGTGACCGCATCGCGGGAGGACTGCGGCAGGAAGGCGATGCCGGTGGCATAGGAGCCCTCGGCCGGCAGATCGAATTCGACCACCGCGCGCAGGAACGCATCTGGCACCTGCAGCAGAATGCCCGCACCGTCACCGCTGTTGGGCTCGGCGCCGGCGGCGCCGCGGTGTTCGAGATTGAGCAGCGCGGTTATCGCCTTGTCGACGATGTCTCGGCTGCGCCGTCCCTTGATGTCGACCACCATGGCGACGCCGCACGAATCGTGCTCATATGCGGGGTTGTACAGCCCGACACTCCTGGGCATTCGCACCTGACCCTTCACAAGCTTTTTCGCGCGGCGGTCGATCGACATCGCCGCGCCCCGTCAGGGGATTCCTCCGTGCGTCACTGGACGGGGTCCCACTCTGGTGTCAACAAGTCGTAAAACGATATGCCAAACCGGGCCTGAGATGCCAACTTAGTCTAGGCTAACTTCGCTGGTCAGCCGCGGTGCGGGAGGCTGCGGCCGGGCGGCCGTCCAGCTGCGGAATCCGTTGCCGTCGCGCCGGTTTGGTGACGAGATCGACTGTCCCCACGTGGTTGTCCTGACGAGGTGCCCCGTCGGGCGCCGTTGGAGCCGTGCGCCCGCGTCACCGACCCTGCGCCGCACCACTGCGCAATACCTCACACCAAGGCTCGTTAACATCGCCGTGACCTGGGCAAAAGGACGCTCCGAGCCCTCGCGTAAAACTCTCGTCGGATTCTTAGAGACAGCTCGAAGTCCGGTGCTCGACCTGGGCAATTGCCCGTCTCCTGCGCCCCTCGCCCAAATCGACATTTGGCCGAGAACATGCGCGTGGTTCAGGCCAAAACGTCGATCTCGAGCGAGCAGCGATACTGAACACGATGACCGACCGCGATGACCACCTGCGCGACCGCTACCGCGAGGACCCGGGGTATTCCGCCGGGCCGCCGACGGAGCGCATCCCGCGCGTCGTGGTGCCACCGTCGCAGCCACCCTCAGCCCCGCTGCCGTATCCCCCGCTGCCGGCACCGACGCCACCGCGACCGGTGAAACCCAAGCCCACCCGCGGCTGGCGCCGTGCCGTCCACACGGCGACGTTCGGACTGGTCAATCCCGGTCCGTCCCGTCAGGAGCAGCGCCAGGCGGCGATGGCGGCCATGGTGGCCGCCCCGCTGCGCGGTCACTACAAAATCGGCGTGCTCGGCAAGGGCGGGGTCGGCAAGACGACCGTGGCCGCCAGCGTCGGCTGTGTCCTGGCAGAACTGCGCCGCGGTGACCGGGTGGTCGCGGTCGACGCCGACACCGCGTTCGGGCGCCTGGGCAGCCGCATCGACCCGCGGGCCGGCGGCTCGTACTGGGAGCTGGCCAAGAACAAGAACCTGCAGTCCTTCGCCGAGGTGCTCACCCGGATGGGCAGCAACTCCTCTGGGCTGTTCGTATTGGCCGGCGAGAACGGCAGCCGCCGCGGGATCCTCGATCCGGCGATCTACCGCGAGGCCACCATGCGCCTGGACCGGCACTTCACCATTTCCATCGTCGACTGCGGTTCGACGATGGATGCCCCGGTCACCCAGGAGGCGATGCGGGACATGGATGCCCTGATCGTGGTGTCCTCGCCGTGGCCGGACGGCGCTTCGGCTGCCGCCCAGACGCTGGAATGGCTTGCCGCGCATGGAAAGCTCGGGCTGCTACAGCGCTCTGTGATCGTCCTCAACGACTCCGACGGCCACTCCGACAAGCGCACCCGCGGGGTGCTCGCCGACCAGTTCCGGTCCAGGCGCCAGGCGGTGGTGGAGGTGCCCTTCGATCCGGGTCTGCGTCCAGGCGGGGTCATCAACAACACCGCTGCGATGTCGGCTGCCACCCGCGACGCCTTCATCGAAGTGGCGGCGGTTCTTTCGCACTTCTTCGCCACGATGCCCCAGCGTGGACCCGAAACCCGCTGAGATCGCCGGATTCGTCATCGACTCCGTCCTCGGAGCCGGCGGCACGGGCACGGTGTATCTGGCGCATCACTCGCGGCACACTGTCGCGCTGAAGGTCTACCGGCCAGGATGCCCCGTTCCCCCGCCCCTTC
Source organism: Mycolicibacterium sp. CH28 (assembly GCF_004745805.1). GTDB lineage: Bacteria > Actinomycetota > Actinomycetes > Mycobacteriales > Mycobacteriaceae > Mycobacterium. Next base: position 596,853 of record NZ_SRLQ01000003.1, read on the forward strand.
GCCTTCACCACCGGAACATCGTGCCGATCCACGCTCAGGGATACACCCAGTCGGGGATGGGCTGGCTAGCCATGCAGTACGTGTCCGGCGGCGACGCCGATACCGAGCTGCGAGCCGGACGGATGCCGCCGCAGCGGACAGTGCACATCATCGGCGGTATCGCCGCGGCGCTGGACTACGCCCACGCCCACGGCGTGGTGCACGGTGACGTCAAGCCGTCGAATTTCCTTCTCGCAGAGAATGTTCTGCTCGCCGATTTCGGAGTGGCACCGTTTTCCCACGATGGGATTGTGCTGACGTCGGCGGCCTACGCATCTCCGGAGATGCTGCGCGGCCGGGCGGTCGACGGGCAGGCTGATATCTACTCGTTGGGCTGCTCGCTGTTTCGGCTGTTGACCGGCAAGCCGCCGTTCTTCGATGCCGGTCCCAAAGATGCTGTGGTGCACTCTCATCTGCATCGGGGGGCACCACGAGCCACCCGCTTCGCGTCGTGGTTGCCGGCGGCCATCGACGATGTGATCGCGACGGCGATGGCCAAGGATCCCTCGGCGCGCTACCCGAGCGCCGGGGAGCTGGCCCGGGCCGCGTCCCGCCTGTGGTGAGGGGACGAGGCGACGAGGCAGATCAAAGATCGATCGGCACGTGCTTTTCGGTGCACGCGTCGACGACGGCCGACACGAGGTCCTGGGTTCGCAACGTCTCGAGGTCTTCGACGGTCACCGACCCGCGGTTGGTGCGGTTCTGGGCGGCCACCCGAGAGTCGCGCAACCGCTCGGCGCGCTCGACCACGTTGCGGGCGAACCGGCCGTTCTGCATCACGTCGATCCCGTGCGACCCGTCCGGGGCGAGGTAGGCCCGAAGCTTGCGGCACACCTCGTTAAGGGCTTCCTGTGCGGCCGGTTCGATCACCGTCGCCCGTGGCCCGCCGTAGCGGATCGCGATCTCCACAAGCTCGCTCGGACTGTAGGACTCGAACCGCAGCTTGCGGTTGAACCGCCCGGCCAAACCCGGGTTGACTGTGAGGAATTCGTCGACTTCCTTCTCATAGCCCGCACCGATGAAGCAGAAATCGAAGCGGTGCACCTCCAGCGCGACGAGCAGTTGGTTCACCGCCTCCATGCCGATCATGTCCGGCCGACCATCGTGATGGCGCTCCACCAGGGAGTAGAACTCATCCATGAAAAGGATGCGGCCGAGTGAACGACTAATCAGCTCATTGGTTTTCGGGCCCGACGAGCCGATGTGCTCACCGCAGAAGTCTGCGCGCTTCACCTCGACGATCTCGGGGTGCCGCACGATGCCCAGGCCGGCATAGATCTTGCCCAGCGCCTCGGCCGTCGTCGTCTTACCGGTGCCGGGCGGTCCAACCAAGAGCATGTGATTGGTCTGGTTGGTCACCGGCAGACCATGCGCCAGCCGCAGCTCACGCACCTCGATCTGGTCCTCGAGCTCGGCGACCGCTCGCTTGACGTCGGCCAAGCCCACCTGATTGTTCAGCAGCGCACGGCCTTCGGCGAGCAACTCGGTTCGCCGCTCGGCGTTCTCCTCCTCGGCGCGGTCCTGCTCGGACTGCTCGGTGGTGGCGTCCCACTTGTTGGAACGACTGTTGATCGTCTCCTCGTCGGTGACGACCAGTTGAAGTCGTTGGTCGGCCAGCGCCTGCTTGGCCGGCTCGATCAGCACACCGTTGATGGTGGCCTTGGACAGCCAGATCTGCGCCTTGTCCTCTTCGCCGAGCTGGCGGTGGGCCATGCCGCGGGCGTAGGCGAGATCGGCCGCGATGAGCGGAAATTCGACCGGATCGATCGCGGTGACGGCGGTGTCCAGCAGGCTGTGCCTGCGGGCCTCGGCAGCGCCGCGCTCGGATCGCAGTTCGACCCGGTCGGCCCAGTCCAGCGCCACCCGGCCCTGCCCCAGATGAGCCGCGGCGTGCGCGGCCAGGGCATTGGTGGCGGCGGTGACCGCGGACATGATGATTGCCTGCGGCGGCAGCACCCGGGCCGCCTCGCCGATGACATCGGGCCAGCGCTGGGTGGCGAACATCAGATAGGCCCGCACATACTGCTGCCACTGGTGGTTCTCCCAGGTGTCCAGCAGCGCTGAATCCTGCAGTACCGCTTCGGCTTTCTCGAACTGCTTGTCGTCGATCAGGGCGCTGGCCAGCGCCAGGCCGGCGTGCGACGCTTCGGTGACCGTGATGGACAGATACGGACCGGCCTTGATCGGCGCGGATAGGTGCACCCCCCGCCGGTTGGACTCGCGGTGCAGCCGGGTTCCATAGGCGTAGAGCTGCTGCAGGGTGTCCAGGGCATCGTCGCCGGCCGCGATGCGGCCCAGCCAGGCGTCGGCCATCGACGGGTCGATGCCGGTGGCCTCCTGGAAGTGCCGCAGGGCTGTGGCCGGATCGGCGACCAGCGTGGACATCGCCTGATCGAACTGGCGGCGGGCGGCTGCGGTATCGGTGCTAGAAGTCACGGGTCAGTCCGCCAGTTCCATTTCCGCCGACCTCAGGCTCATCGGCTCGCTTGATACGTAACGGTTCTCGGCGCGGAACAGCTCAACCTCCACCATGTAGACCCCGCCCGCGGCGTTGACCTCGACGGTACCCGGGCCGATCTGGGTGATCACCACGTCGGCGGTCCCCCGTTGAAGCTCACCGGGCCGGCTCACCGAGATGATGGTGTTGGGCCGTGGTGCGGGTGAGACCGTCCCGTCGACCACGCTGACGGTGGTGCCCGACGCCGGCCGCGGCTGGTCGCTGACCGCGATGTGCGGCATCCGGACGCTCTCCCAGCGGTGCAGGTCGCGGCTGTGCACAGTGATCCGGTCGCCGGCACCGGCGGTGCGGACGATGATGCGTTTGGCGATGCTGTCCTCGGCGGCGATGTGGACGCGGCTGAACTCGCCCGGGTCCCCCAGCGGTAGAAGCAGCCGGTCGCCGGCGTTCACCTTGCCGAGCAGCACGCCCGACGCGCCGACCGGCAGAACCAGCGAGGCCGGCAGCCGGCCACGGGTGATGCCGCGCAGCCGGGGCCTGGGGCCGCAGAGATTGGCCGCGACGGCACCAGCCTGCTCGCCGGGCAGCGTCTTGAGCGTGACACTCGGTGGCGCCGTGGGCGGTTGGGCGCTGCGCACCGTGATGGTTGCGGTGGCGGTGTCGTTGGGGAACAGGGTGATGTTCTGGATGATCCCGTCGGCGCGTAACGACCACGCCTGCGCCAGCGCCTCGGCAGTGATGTCACGCGGCTGATAGGCGTAGGTGGTCAGCCAGCCGGCGTCGCTGCGCGCAGTGCGCCAACGTTGATTGTGCGATTCCAGCGCGGTGCGGCCCAACCGGCGCTCCAGCTCCACCATGTCGGTGGCGGTGGCCACCTTGGCCCGAATCCCTTTGCAGCGCAGGCTAGCAGCGATACGCTGTGCCGCGGCCAACGCCGCGGTTCCCACGGTGGTGCGCCACTGCAGGGCGTCGGCGTTGTCCAGTGCCCGCAGTCGGATGACCAGCCATGTCTCCCGCTGGCCGGCATAGGGCGGGGTGCCGATCAGGGTGTCGTAGACCCGTGAATAGTCGCCGGTGCTGCGACGCCGCGAGCCCGCGCTGACCACCGACAACGACTCGAGAGTCAGCCCCAGGCTCTGGTGCATCGCCGACAGCAAGTCGCTGACGTCGACGGTGTTCGGAGTCTGTGCTGAGGTGGATCCGGTGAAAATCGTTGGGGTGTGGGCTTTGCCGAGCAGCTGAACCGCGACGATGGCCACGCCGTCCTGGTAACGCACCCCGCCACCGGACCGGTCGTTGGCCACGGTCACCGGTTCGGCCAGAAGGATGGCCCGGTTGCGCCGCGCATACAGTCCCAGCCAGGACCACAGCGGCTGACGCCGCCACGGGATCACAAACAGGATCAAGCCCAACGCCAGGCCGATGCCCGCCCCGAGGTATCCACCGAGGATCCAGCCCACGAGGCCGATAACGGCCACCGCGGCGATGACCACGAGTTGCACGACCTGACGCCTCATCGCGCCCGCCTTGCGCGGGCGACGATGCTGGCCAGCAGGACGGCGCCGAGGACGGCGCCGGCGAACGTCAGCGCCACATTGCGGGCCCGATGGTCGGGGGCGGCCGGCGGCGCCGGCGGCGCCACCACCCGGGTCGAAGCGCCCGGAGCCAACCGGTCACCGGGCGGCACGTTGAAGGTCAGCGCGGCGACCGGGTCGACGACGCCGTAGCCGACCTGGTTGTCCACGCCGCGAGGCGGATTGTGCGCGGTCTGCAGGATCCGGTGGATCACCTGGTTGGCGGTCAGGGTCGGGTACTTGGCCCGCACCAACGCGGCGACACCGGACACGTAGGCCGCCGAAAAGCTGGTGCCCCAGAAGGGCATGTTCTTGTCCCCGGGTCGAACCGGCGGGTACGCGTTGACTGGCCCTCCGGTCTGCGCCGAGAGGCCCATGACTCCGACGCCAGGTGCGGCAGCTGCCACCCACGGTCCGGCCAGGCTCTTGTTGATCGGCGCGCCGGTGTTGTCGACGGCACCGACCGACAGGACATAGTCGGAGAACCACGACGGGGACGAGACAGTCTTGACCTGGTGCCAGTCGCGCGGATCGTCGGTGTTCAGCGGGTCGAAGGACGGGTTCTGCGCGCAGCCGTCCTCGCCCTCGTTGCCGGCGGCGGCGACGATGACGGCGTCCTTGATCGTCGCTGCGTACCAAACCGCCGCTCCGAGGGCGCGCTGGTCCAGCGGGTCGGCCGCCGAGACGCAGGAGGTGACGCTGACGTTGATCACCTTGGCCCCCATGTTGGCGGCGTGCACGATCGCACTGGCGAGGGTTGCGACCGTGCCGGCCTTCCTGCGGGCGTCGTTGTCACCGGGCCCCGGGTTCTCCGGCTCGTAAGCCCGCGACGATTGGCGGATCGAGATCACCGTGGCATTCGGAGCCACGCCGGCGACGCCATCGGGCGCCCCTGGCGGCGGTGGCGGAACCTCGGGATCGTCCGGGCCGCTCGGATCGGGATCGCCCGGGCCGTTGGACGGCTGGTCCGGCGGTGGCGGTGGAGGAGGCGGGGGCGCCGGTTTGGTCTCGGTCACCGTCACCGGTGCTGGGGGCGGTGGCGGGGCGGGGGGGCCCGGC
>NZ_SRLQ01000030.1 GCF_004745805.1 Mycolicibacterium sp. CH28
GCCGAGATCTCCTTGAGCATGTCGATGTCGAGGGCCTGGTTGGCGACCAACTTCTTGAGCCGGGCGTTCTCGGCCTCGAGTTCCTTGAGCCGTTTGGCCTCGTTGGCCTTCATGCCGCCGTACTGGGCAAGCCAGCGATGCCACGTCGACTCGGCGATCTGCAGGTGCCGGCACACCTCGCTGAGTTCCTGGCCCGACCCCAGGAGCTTCTGTCCCTCGGCGAGCTTGCGGATGATCTGATCCGGCGTATGCCGCCGGCGCTTGTTCGATGCCATGTCGTCGTTGATTCTTCCTCGCCCGAACACCGGGCAACAGAGTCCCACAACGACTGGACCACTACGACGGGCTCACCTCACAGTCAGTTCGACCGTGTCATCGCCGAATTCGGCGACGATGCGCAGCTGTCCACCCAGCGCGGCGACGTACGCCTGAAGCGTGCCCAGCTCGGTGTGCGACAGGTCGCCGCCTTCCAGCTTGGAAACGCGGGCCTGAGAAACGCCCATGAGAGCCGCGACGTCGGCTTGGCGGGAGTGGCCCAGCGCCTTGCGGATCTCGGCCAGACGGTGGGCCTGGACGGCCTCACGCATCTCTTCGCGCGCAGCCCCGGCCCGCTCGAAATCCAGTGCACCCTGGGCGATCGCGTCCGCGCGAATGTCTCGCCAGTTGCGCGCCATGGTCATCACCCTCCGTGCTCGGTCGCCAGCCAGCTCTCGAAGCGCGCGTCCGCGATCGGAATGTTCCTGTCGTACCAGCGCTTCCAGTCGCCTGCCTTATCGCCGCCCAGCAGCAGGATCGCCTGCCGGGCCGGGTCGAAGATGAACAGGACGCGGATGCTGGTGCCGGCCGGGCGCAGCTCCTTCATGCTGTGAAACTTCGAGCCGTTCACCTTGTCGACGATCGGCCGACCCAGTGTCGGCCCCTCCAGCTCCAACAGATCGATGGCGCCGGTGACCGCCGCCATTGCTTGCCTGTCGAGCGAGAAGAACCACTGTTCGACCTCGTCGAGCAGGATCACGTCCCAACGCTTCGACACCAGTATAACTTCTACGTTATATCGCGCGGAGGTAGATTCGCCGGAGCATCGTCGCCGCCGGTCCAGCTGTCACCGAGCAGGAACGAGGCGGCTTGCTCGGCCGCTTCGCTGTTCTCGTTGTCGAGGACGTGGGCGTAGGTCTCCAGGAAGAAGCCGATGTTCGCGTGACCGATGCGCTCGCTGACGATCTTCGGACTCACCCCAGCCCGCAGCGCGCCGGTGGCGTAGGTGTGGCGAAGATCGTGAAACGTGATGCGGGACAACCCAGCCCTGGCCGTCAGACGTTCGAAGCGTTGGCGGATCGAATCCGGATGTGGAGGACGGCCGTCGGGGTAGGTGAACACGAAGTCACCTGGGTGGTAGGCGTCCCCGAAGAACTCCCGCTCGGTGACCTGTTGGGCGCGCCACTGCCGCAGGGCACCCACCGTCGTCTTGTCGATGGAGATGGTCTGGTCGGCGTTGCGGGTCTTGCCACCGGCCTTATCCACGACTTGGCCGCCGACGACCACCCGGTTGGTGCACGGTCACCTTTCCGGCATCTAGATCGATCGCCGACCATTTGAGTCCGCAGATCTGGCCTCGCCGGATCCCGGTGGTCAACTCCAGGAGGAACAGTGCGGCAAAGCGGTCCTCCCGCGCCGAGGCCAGGAAGGTCCGAATCTCCTCGGGTTTCCACACGTGCCGGCGGGTTCGTGGGTTGCGGGGCGGCTTGACGTTGCTCGCCGGGTTCTCGGAGATGTACTTCCAGGCGACGGCATCGGCGAGTGCCCGGTGCAGGAACGAATGAATGTTGCGGACGGTCTTGGGGGCCAGGCCTTGCGTGAGGGTTCGGGGAGTTAGGCCCGCCTTGTAGCGTCGGACGGCGTCACGCGCGGCGTGGATGGAGGTGCCGCACGCCGTGGACAGCTCGCGAGGTGTCGGTGGCGCCTTGCCGCTGGCGATCAGCTTCGCCCAATGCGTGTACATCACCGCGTCGTTGCTCGGCTTCACCCTGCCCTTGGCGAGCAGCATTGCGTAAAACTGCAGCAGTACTGGCTCATTGAGCGCCTGGAGCCGTTCGCCGCCGATGTGGGGGATGACGCACCACCGGGCATAGTCGCTCCAACTGCGCCATGTGGAGGCGTCGAGTGCCGGCTGGACCGCCGTCAGCCAGTCGGTGACGAACTCACCGACCGTCTGTTGCGACGGCCGCACGATCCGGTTGCGGTCGGCATCGCGCATTGCCTCGCGGCAGGCCTCCCACGCGTCGCGCTCGGTGTCGTAGCCACCCTCGGTCACCCACGGGAACTGGCCGGTCGAGGGATCTCGCTGCGGCAGTCGAAACTTGTAGTACCACTTCGCGCCTCGCCGATATACCGAGCCCTTCATCACTCTCCCAAGTCGCGCAGGCCCGCGGTTACCACGTAGATGCGTCCGCCGAGCCGACGAACTGGCAGCTCGCCCGAGTGGACGAGCCGGTAGGCCGCGGCACGGCTGATTCCCAGGAGCTTCGCCGCGTGCGGTACCGCGAGGAGCAGGGGAAGATCCTTGAACACGTTATCGTCCAATGTAATTCACCACCTCTCACTGTGTCGATCGATTGACCAGGAACCCTGACAACTGTGGATGGTGCGCGAATTCGTGAAGAGCCGCGGTCGAGCGGTCGCCATCTCGCTGGCACCGAGTCGGCGAGCGCCACCACCGTGGCGTGAAGAGGACCCCGCAGTCACCGGCATAACTGACAGCTAAATGCGCTCGGCTCCGCTATGCGACGGTCATATGAAGTCGATTCGTAGCTCGCGAAATAGCGCAATTTGGCTTGAGACGCAACGAAACTCTATGCAACACGCTTTCGATCGGCTGGGCTCAACTCGTGTCGTTCGTTCGGTTGGCATTAAGGCAACCCACTGCGAAACCGATAGCGGATCTGCTCGATCACCAATTGCGACGGATGTGGACGATGGTTGAGCGGCCCCTATGCCGACGCATTCTGCGTGCGCATCGACCTCCTGCCGAAGTGCTGGGGCGGCCCCGGCTGTCGGTCACCACTGCGATGTCGCCGACTGCCGTCTGGCCGCTCGTCGATTCCTGTGCCCGTGGGTCCGTGCGTACCCGGCCCCGCACACTGATGCGGTCGCCGGTCGGCGCCTCTGGCGTAACGTGCACCGCCCGCGCGCCACGTTGCCTTCGGTCGGCGGAAGGATTAGTTCGACGCGCCGGCCTGGTTCCGGTTTCATGCAATTTCCGGCGATCGACTCGCCCCCGAGTAGCGACATCCGCGCGCGATGACGTTCGACGCCGCGGCGCCACCTCACGCACTCCCTACAACCGCCATCGCCCACATGTTCACGACATCCCTGTAGTCTCAACCATCTCAACACTTCCGCCTGCTACCGCCGCGTCTCCAAACAGATTGTCTGGCAGGGCAACTCACAGAAATCCGCTTGATTTTCCTATGGCACATTTGCACAAGTGTGTGCGAGATTGGCGGTAGCGAACGTTGCGTTCGCCACCCGGCGGCATTGAGCCCCGGACGATCTCGGCTCCGAGGGGTGATCGACGTGCTGACGATTGCCAAGCTGTCGGCCTGGTCGATCAACTACTACAACGACACCGCCCGCGCAGCTGTCGACGCCCAGAAAGCCGGTGGCGGGCTGGGGGAGTACTACTCCGAACACGACACCCACACACCTGTGTGGCTCTGCGCCGGAGACGCCCGCCGAAGCGGCGAGCTGGTCGGATTATCGGACCTCGATCGGGCGGGTGGCGAGGGCGAAACCGACGTCGTCGAGCGGTGGTTGGTCGGCGGTGAATCGCCCAACGGCGCGTCGGGTCGCGGGTTCCGAAGCGGCAGTGTGCATGGCTTCGATCTGACGTTCTGCGCACCCAAGTCGGTGTCACTGATCCGCGCGATCCGCGCCGACGATGTGACAGATAAGGCGATCGCCGTCGCTCACGCGACCGCTATCTCTGAGTCGATGGAATATCTTGCAACCCACGCCGGATACACCCGCGTACACAACCCGGCGACGGGGGAGAAGGACCTCGTTCGGCTCCCCGGACTGGTGGCGATTGCCTACCAGCACGAGACCTCCCGGGCCGGTGATCCGCACCTGCACACCCACGTCATCGTGCCCAACCGGCAAGCCCGCGGCGACGGTGCGATGGTGTCGATCGACGGCACCTCGCTGTACCACGAAGCCAAGGCCGCCGGCGTCATCTACCAAGCCACGCTACGCCGCGAACTCCACCAGTCTTTAGGCTACGAATGGCTACCCGTCGACCCCGCCACGGGCATGGCCGAAGTCGCCGGCATCGACCCGAACAGCATCACCGCATGGTCGCAACGCTCCACCCAACTCCGAGAGTGGGCCGCCGGAAACCTCCTCGCGAAGGACGGCGGCGAACCGACCCCGGCGCAGCTCGCGGCAGCTCAAAAGGCCACCCGCCCAAGCAAGCCCGAACAACTCGCCTGGACAGAATTACGGGCCGGATGGCGCACCGACGGGCGCAGCCTTGGCATCGACTCGGCGGCGCATCGCCAGGCTCGCCTTAACCGACTCGCGGCGAGCGAACCCCGGTTTAACCGCCACCGCATCGCCGACGCCGCCGCCGCGATTGAGAAGGCCGCGTTCACCCGTGCCGACCTCGTCGAGGTCATCGGCGCCCAGCTTCCGGTCGACACTGCACGCTCGCCACGCGAGCTGGTCGAGGAAGCGGTCGATGAGATCGCGGTGCGGCTGACCGCACCGCGCGAGGCGCATCAGCGGGAGGGGCATGAGCGGTTCACCCTCGATCTGATCCTGGCCGAAGAAGCCGCCGTGCTCGATCTCGTCGACGCCCAGGATCCCCGGTCAATACTGTGGGGCCTGCCCAGCGACCTCAACGGCTTGTCGCCGGATCAACAACGCGCAGTGGAAAACATCGCCGTTTCACCGTGGTTGGTGCAACCGCTGAGTGCGCCCGCCGGGGCTGGCAAGACCACCTCCATGCGTGCGCTGGCCGCGATGGCGCGACGCCGCCGCGATTGCCGGATCATCGTGTTGGCCCCGACCGGTAATGCGGTCGATGTCGCCGTCCGCGAAGGAGCTGGCGATACTGGCTACACCATCGCCAAAGCTCTGCACGAGCTCGGCAACCACACCCTGACCCTGAGCCACAGCGATCTGGTGATCGTCGATGAGGCGGGCATGGTCGGCACGGACGACCTACGCCGCCTGCTTACCGCCACAACGAGCGCGGGAACCAAGACTGTCCTAGTCGGCGATCAGCACCAGCTCGCCCCGGTCAAGGCCCGCGGCGGCATGTTCGCCCAACTCTGCACAGACTTGCCGTGGACGCAAAAGCTGTCCGAGGTGTGGCGGATGCGCGACCCTGAGGAGCGCGCTGCCTCGCTCGCGTTGCGCGACGGCGGACCAGCTCCGGTGCGGCGCGCGATCGAGTGGTATCGCAGAAGCAACCGCCTGCACACCGGCCACGAAATCACCATGGCTGCGGAAGCTTTAGATGCGTACCGACGCGACATCGCGGACGGCAAAGACAGCCTCCTCGTGTGCGACACCAAGGAAATGGCCGACGCCCTGAATCAACGCATCCACAACGACGCCATCGAACCGAACGCGCCAGCCGTGACCGCCGCACGTGGACATCAGATCGCCGTAGGCGACCTCGTTATCAGCCGCCGCAACCACCCCACTATCAGCGTCTTGCACGCTACGGAAAGCACCCAGCATGCGGACCCGGTGCGGAACGGAAACCGGTGGCGCGTCTACGCTGTCGATTCCAAAAACCAACGCATTGCCGCGCGCCGCGTCAGCGACGGCGCTCGCACCGTCTTCACCGGCGACTACCTACGCGAGCACATCACCCACGGCTACGCCATCACCGTTCACTCCGCACAGGGCGCCACAAGCGACACCACACACGCCGTGCTGAGCGAAAACACCACTCGTGCAGTGTTCTACGTCGCCATGAGTCGGGGGCGGGAACGAAACGTTGCCTACCTAGCGCAACAGCCTGATCATGATGATCACCGAGGCTACGGCCCCGAGTCCGGTCTGAAGGCCGAAGTTAATGCGTCGTCTCGACGCCCCACCCAGGTCGCTCGCTCGATCATCGGCAACGATGCAGGCAGGGCGTGGACCGCGCTTGACGTTGCAGACGGACAATGTTGGGATCATCACGCGTCCGGCGACGTGCTGGCGATGCTCGCGCAGCGGCGTTTGCAGCTCGCTGCGCGACGAGCCTCTTACTCGCATTGGGAAGCCGCGTCAAAGAACATCGCGATCATTTCGCAACCAGAGGCGAGCATTCATCAGCATCGCGAGCACTTCCACGGGGTGTGAATTGCAGTTGCCACGATCGTCGGCCAGTAGACGTTATGCCGCTCGCGGAGACTGCGACTGTCGCGCCTGCCGGCCGTCGGCATGTTGCCTCGTGCTGTCGAGTTAGTCGACTTCAACGAGTGAACGAGGCGGTGGAATCGTCGTGGTCGGCAGGTCAGGAACTCTAAACTCGGTGGATGCCGATGCCTGGCGGGTTGTCAGACAAGTTGGGGAACCGTTTCGAGGACCGCTGGGCCGTTCGGTGCGCCTTCGAAGTTCTCAACGATCGAGCGGAGTCGATTCGACTTGAACCCTGCGGCCCTGGCGACGATGGGGTCGAATTCTGGGTACGCTTCAGCGATAGGGTGGAGTACCACCAGTGCAAACGTCAGCGAACTGGCGAAGGCCATTGGACGCTGCCGGCACTTGACGCTGCAGGCGTCCTCCCGACGTTTCTCGACAAGCTTAGCGATATGGGTGCCATCTGCCTATTCGTGTCTACCCACGCTGCCGACACGCTGGACGAACTTTCTGAACGTGCTCGACAAGCTACGTCAGCCGAGGAATTCGAAACCTCATACGTGGCGTCGGCCGAGTGGCGGACAAATTTCGATCAACTCCGGCGCATTTGGGGCAACCTTGACGTCAAGGCTACCTACGAAGCCCTTCGCCGGGTGTTTGTTAGGACAATTGGTGAGGCTGAACTTGCAGCGTTGAACAACCTTCAGGCCGAGGTTGGAGTTGCTGGGGATACCGACAAATTCGTACCCGTATTGACGGAGGTCCTGCGGGAGCGATCCGGCACGTTTCTCACACCTAATGACTTGTGGCCGGAGCTTAAGAAGGCTGGTTATCAGCCAAACCCATGGAGGGCAACGCAAAGTCTTGCTGTGCGCATCGAGTCCGCCAACCGCCACTTCATATCTTCAAGAGAGAGCACCCTGATCGGCGGATCTCTGATTGATCGTGCGGAAGCGCGCAGACTGCGGGAATTGACTGCCAAGCAATCCGTAGTGTTTGTCGATGGGGATGCGGGGAGTGGCAAGAGTGGAGTGTTGCTGCAGTTCATTCGGGATCTTGAAGAGAACGGAGTGCCTCACCTTGCCCTTCGTCTAGATCGCATCTCCCCGACACACTTGCCGCGCCTAGTCGGTGAGGAATTAGACCTCCCTGCCTCGCCGGTGGTGGCACTCACGGCCCACGCGCAAAATCAGCCTGCGGTACTTGTGATTGATCAACTCGATGTAGTTAGCGCTTCTTCAGGACGTAATCCGGAATTTCTCGACTGTGTCACTGACATGCTTGAAGCTGCAGCAGGAGTTCCAACGTTGAGTGTTGTTCTGTCTTGTCGGACGTTCGACCTTCAAAACGATGTTCGGCTGCGGCGAATCATCGCAAAGCAGTCAGCGAGGTCTTTTGTCACCATTGGCCCCTTATTGCCGACTCAGGTGGTCGAGACGGTACGTGCGCTAGGCTTTAATTCGGCAGGCCTAACTGAGTCGCAGATGAATATCCTTGCAACGCCATTGCATCTCGCTTTGCTTGGTGAAATCGCCCCCGCTCTTAGGGGCGAATCTCGCGACCTATCGTTCACGACTGTGCGCGACCTGTTCGAGGCTTTCTGGGATCATAAAAGGATTGAGGTCCAAGATCGACTCGGGCGCCTACCGGCCTGGACTAACGTGCTAGATGTACTAGCCGATTTCATGAGTGACAACCAAGTCTTGCGAGCGCCTAGTGAGATCGCGGACGAATGGGGTATCGACCTCGCCGCAATGATATCGAGTCGAGTGGTCACTAAGGATGGTCCACACGTGGCGTTCTTTCATGAAGCCTTCTTCGACTATGTTCTTGCACGCCGATTCGCAGGGCGGCAAAAAACGATTGCGGAACTTCTTGCGATCGATCAAGGATTATTTAGGCGCGCCCAAGTGCGGCAGATTCTCGCCTATAACCGCGGCCGTGCGGAGCGCTACCGTGAGGACCTAGAATTCTTAGTAACTGACCCGACAGTACGCTTCCATTTGCGCGAAATCGTCATAGCCTGGCTGGCGCAGGTATCGCCAGGCGCGGAGGAGTGGCAGCTACTCAGACCGATTCTAGACGATCAAGACTCACCCCTAAATCCTTCTGCTTGGCGAACTGTCTCCACTCCGAATTGGTTCGCAACCGTCGATTCATCTGGGTACTTGCAGGCATGTTTGGACAGTGGCGACGATGTCCGGCTCGGACATGCTCTCGATGTTTTGGCGGCCGGAAGTGGGCAGGCCGTTGACCGGGTGTTGGAGCTACTTGAACCCCACATCGGTGAGTCATTAGATTGGAATAATCGGCTTTCCTCATTCCTTTCGAGGATCGAACTCACCGCTCAGCGTCCGTTGTTCGATTTGTTACTGAGGCTCGTCGACAGTGGCCTACTCGTCGATACGGGTCCAGTGGTTCAGAACATCTGGTATGAGCTCGATCATGTCGCACGCGAAGAACCTGCATGGGCAAACGAGTTCCTGGGACACTTCCTCAGTGAGCGTCTAGCCGCCGCTGTCAAAGCGCGAACGCGGAATATTTTCGATCAAGACGCAAATATCATGCCAAGGGTACACGGTTTGCGCGACTTCATTTGCGAGGCCGCCGGCGCCGACCCAGCGTCGTTTTTCAAGGAGGTATGGCCAACTTTTAAGCTAATTGTTGAGCGAGCCCTTGTTGAAGAGCGTGATAACAGGTTAAGTCCGGACATAATATGGCCGTTCCGACACCTTCGGAATGGTGCTCACGACTTTCACGACGATCTACTTGCCGGTGCAGAGCGAGCTTTTGCATCTCTCGCGCAGAATTCGCCAGGTGGCTTTTCCGATTTGTTTGACAGTCTAGCTACAACACGATCAGAATCGATCGTTTACTTGATCTTTGAGGGACTGGCCGCAAATCCTGAGAAGTTCGCGGACAAAGCGATCGGCAAGCTCGCCACAGATTCCTCCTGGTTACGGGTGAGTTGGTCTAATGGATCAGAGTGGGGGACAAGAAGATTACTAGAGTACATAACGCCGTTTGCATCTGATGAAGCGCTAAAAAGGCTAGAGGGCGTTATCCTGGCCTACTACCCAGCGTGGGAGCGATCGGTCGGGGGTTACCGTGAGCACGGTTGGGCCCAATTTACCCTGCTTGGCGGCATTGTTCCTGATAGGCGTAGCGAAGTCGTCGAAGGACGCTTGAGCGAATGGCGCCGCAAGTTTCGAGTCGCAGACGTTCCGCCTCCACTGGGCATCGTTGGCGGTGTCGTGAGATCACCGATCGGCAATGCTAACGCTAGCAAGATGTCGGACGCGAATTGGTTAACCGCTATGGCGCGCTATGCAGACGAGCGTCGGCTAGGCGGCAGTACTGATTTCCTTGTTGGGGGAGCGCGCCAGCTTGCGAACGTCTTGGAGGTTCAGGCGAAGGGCGACCCAGATCGATTTGCTCAGCTGGCGCTTGTCTTGCCGGACTCGGCAAACCCTCTTTACTTCTCGGCACTATTACGCGGCGTTGCCGACAGCGACATCAAATTATCGGTAGAGCGCACTGAGGCACTGCTGCTCAGATGTCACCAGATCGCCGGTCGCCCGTGTGGAGACTCAATTGCGCGGCCACTTCTCCGAGTCGTAGAGACACCACTATCGGAAAAGATGGTTGAACTCATCACATGGTACGCAAAGAGCGACCCAGACCCGGCACCAGATTACAGCAGTGAGGCGCCCGAAGTAGACGACATCGATGAGCGGCTTCTGTACAGGGGTGTGAATTCAGTCCGAGGAAGAATCGCTGAGGCAGTGGTTCAGCTGATCTGGCACAATAAAGCTAACGTCGACCCGCTTTCTGACGCGGTCGAATCTCTCACCGGTGATCCCGACATGGGAGTACGAGCGGCAGCTGCGCAGATCGCAGTGGCACTATTGCCCACAGTGCCTGAGAAGGCGGCGGAAGCATTCGAGCGACTGATTTCCGATGCGCCGGACGAGTTACTCGCTAACCGTTATATTTATCAGTTCTTGAGTTATCGTATTGCCGTGGACTTTGATCGATTCAGACCCGTACTTATTCGAATGATTGAGTCCCCGATCGGCGACGTTCAACATAACGGAGCTGCTTTGGCAACCCTTGCCGCGTTATCTCTTGAGGCTGCTTTTGACTTGGCCGAAACATGTATACGCGGGACAGAAAACCTTCGCCTTGGCGCAGCGCGCGTTTACGCAGCAAATATAGTTAGTTCACGCTTCACGCGGAAGTGTGGTGAGGCTTTGATTGAACTATTCGATGATGATTCACCGCTGGTAAGGGATGTAGCGGCTTCTTCGATTCGGGAGCTGTCCGGGAGCCAGCTCGGTGAGTTATCTCCGATTGTGGAATCTTTAATAACAAGCAAAGCTGCCGCCGGTAATTGGGATCAGATATTTGAATCGCTGTTGAGGGCGACCACTAACGTGGCAGGCCTCAGCCTCCTTGCCTGTGAACAGGCGCTTAAAACATCACAGGAGGACCTTGACGGGTCAATTGGCTACCGGATGGATCTGTTGAGCCAAATCCTGCTGAGGGTGTATACAGACGGTGTCGGCGAAAGCCGCGCGCGGGCGCTGGATCTCATCGATTGGTCACTCCAGCAGGACAACCGAATAGTCCGAAGAGCTCTCGCTCTACACGACCGCGGGTGACGGGCGGCCCCGGATGTAGACCATGTAGTCGGACGCCAGACTCGCCGACAGCCTGGCGCCAACGCATGCGCTCTTTTCCCTGCCCGACAACGTGAGCTCAACACCGGTCGAGAACCGCGAAGAACTGCCGCAAGGCTGCCCACCTTAGGTCTCGATCCCCCAAACGCCATTGCCGTCGCGACCGATAGTTCGGAGATTCACGTTCTCGCCGTACGGCAATATGGGGCGCCCTGATATAAAGAGGCTTCCCTCCTGAGTTAGGACATTTGGCTTAGTGCCCCGGTTTTGGGATGCCGAGGGTGGTCAGGATTTCTTGTTGGGTTGCTGGGATTTCCGGTGGGAAGGTCTGGCTGGCGCCGTTGATGGCGATGGTCGCCGAGCGCAGTGGCCGCAGGGACTTGATGACTTTGGCGATGGCCAGGCCGCTGCGGTCCTGGACGTTGTGCGCGACGGCCAGGGCGGTGAACACGATGGTCAGGTGGGCTTCGATGGCGTCGCGGGTGCGGTGGAACATTGGCCGGGCGCGAAGGTCGCTCTTGGACATCCGAAATGAGCGTTCCACATGCCAGAGGTCGTGGTACTTGGCAATGATTTCTCCGGCGGGCATCACGGTGGCGTCGATGTTGGTGACATAGCCCTTCAGTCCGACCAAGGATTGGGCGCGAGCCAGGCTGGCCTCATCGAGAACACGGTCACCGGCGCGGGTAGTGACGAAGCGAGTGGACTTGGCGGCACGCTCACCGCTGATGACCGCACGAGCGCGGGTCTCCTGGGCGTAGA
>NZ_SRLQ01000031.1 GCF_004745805.1 Mycolicibacterium sp. CH28
GCTGGCGGCAGGCTTCGACCTCGACACCCGCCGTGACGTGCAGGGGATCTACCACCGCCAAGTGGACCTCTACGCGGGGCTGCTGGATGCCGGCGCACAGGCCGGTGTGTTCCGGCTGACTGGCACGGCTCGTGACATCGCCATGACGCTGATGGCGATGGAGGACTACTTCGGGTACCGCATCGTCGCACGTGACCCAGCGCTGAACCGATCCACCGCGCTGCGCCTCATGCGCCAGTACGCCGAGCTGGCCACCGGCGTGTCGATCCCGGAGCTCGTCTGACTCAGCCGGGAATTCCCGAACGCATCGGGGGCGCGTAGGCCAGCTCGGCGCGCAGAGTGCGCGGACAGCCGCGGCACCCCGGGGCTACTCCAGGACGAAGACCGGGATCAACCGCTCCGTCTTGGTCTGGTAGTCGGCATACGGCGGGTAGGCCTCGACGGCTAGCTTCCACCAGTGTTCGCGCTCGTCCCCGGACACCTCGCGGGCGGTCAGTGTCACGACCTTCTCGCCGTCCTGGGCTGTGACGGTGGGGTGGGCCTTGACGTTGTGATACCACAACGGATGCGCGGGGTCGCCGCCCTTGGAAGCCACCATGGCGTACTTGCCGTTCTCCTCGACACGCATCAGCGGCACGTAGCGCTTCTTACCGGACTTCGCTCCGGTGGTAGTGAACAGCACGACGGGTCGATCCAAGATGTGCACCCCGTCGGTGGTGCCCTGCTTCAGAATTTGTTCGGTCTGCTCGCGCACCCAATCGGTGGGGCTCAGCTCAGCATGCTCAGTCACGGACTCGTAAACGCCGGCGCCGGCGGCCTTATTCCCGGGGCGCGGAATCAGGCCTTGAAATAGGAAAGTGCGCCGGACTGGCCCGGACAGTCGCGGGAAAGCGATAGCGGGCGGAGCCGTGAGAAATGTGCCGGGTGGTCTTGATGAGGTCGGCGAGCTTCCCGGTCGGCCTCGGGGCGACCGCACCGGGGTCGGTGCATGGGGGACTGGAGCCGTAGTCGTCGTTGGTGCATGGTCGACGACCCTGGATGCAAGCAGGGCCCCGATTCTGACCGCAGCGACATCACGTGCCCACTCGACAGCGGATCGCAGGGACTGCCGGCTGAACAACGCTCCGAAGCCCACCAGGTCGTTCTCATGCCGACCTTCGACGCAGCGCAGATCGCCGATACTGACTGGATCGATCAGCTGGGTTGGGGCAGGTTGCAGTTTGTCACCTTTGGGTTGACGCCAAAGTAATTCAACGGTCCGGCGATCACGGTCACCGCGATCGTTCCGGCGCTGGCGCAGTTCTGTGCAGCGTGGGTGAAATAGCCGCGTTGGCCGGCTGCCACCGCGCCAACAACGAGCCATATAAGTACGAGCAGCCCGACGATACGCATCATGTCTGTTCCCTTGGATAGTCGACTGCTAGGAGATCCGAGCGGTGGGTCACAAAATTGCAGGACGGGGTCAATCGGTGACCGCGGGCGTTGGTCTTCTGGGCGGTTTGCCGCGTTCAAGCCCGAGGACGGAACGGCTGGCGTGGCCAAGGCCTTCGGTCAGTAGTAATGGCGCCGGCCGCCGACCGCGTGTCCCATCGAGCCCAATATCCACAGCACCGCGCCGATGACGATGAGAACGATTCCGATGGACCACAGGATGGAGATCTTGAACACGAATCCCGCTATGAGAAGGATGATTCCGAGGATGATCATGGCGATTCCTGAAGTTCGATGGAGGCGTAGGTTCCTGAGCGGTCAGGCAGTGTCCGAAGGCGTCGCCTGCATCTGACGTGCGGGTGCCTGGTCAGCACTGCACAATGGCGCGGTAGAACTCTTTTTGCGCGATGCCGAACTGTGTCGCTTGCCAGGGTGATGGGACCACCTGATTGCCAGGGGGATGGGACCACCGTGGCGCGTTATTGAGGATGCTCGTCGGGGTGGTCTGGGTCAAGCTGGGCGGGTCGGGTGCGTTGCCGGTAGGACGGTCCTTCGACGACGAGGGTGTGGGCGGTGGCGGTGAGTCTGTCGATGGCTGATTGTGCGAGCAGGGTGTCGGCGGTCATGGTGAGCCATTCGGCGGGTTCTCGGTTGGAGGTCACGATGGTCGTCTTGGTGCGGTGTCGTTCGACGATGATTTCGTAGAAGTCGCTGGTTTCGGTGGCGCCGAGGGGCCGCAGGGCGAAGTCGTCGATGATGAGGACGTCGATGGTGGCCAGGCGGCGGATCTCGGTGTCGACGGTGTTGTCGAGGCGGGCGGCGCGTAGCCGGGTGAACAGTTTGTCGGATCGGGCGAACTGTACGGTGTGGCGTCGTCGAATTGCCATGTGTCCCAGTGCAGTTGCTAAATGTGTCTTGCCCACTCCGACGGG
>NZ_SRLQ01000032.1 GCF_004745805.1 Mycolicibacterium sp. CH28
GCCGACTTGCCACCCCACACGAAGGTGAACCAGCCACTGACCCGATCCGGCTCCGAGCCCAGCAACGCCACATTCGTATCCGCCCCGAAGTCGACCACCAACCGATTCAGCGCCGCCGCGTAGGTTGCGCGGGTGTTCGACACCATAATCGTCGCCAAGTAGATCTGTACTGCATCGGCCAGCCGCACATCACTCGCCGACGTCGACAACCTGTGAACCCGCCCCATGTCATCAACCTCGAACTACTACCGCGCACAGGTTCTCGAGTCGCCCGACTGGGGCGCATCGACCCGTTATCCGATCGCACATAGTATGACACTATGTGCGGTAAATCCTTAGCGCCGGATTGGGCGGGTTTGCTCCTCGACCCCCACGACCTCAGCAGCCGAGAGCCAGGCGCAACAACCCCGCCCCCGCCTAGCGCCCGACCACCACGTCAGACAGGACTCCTAGGTGAGCTCGACCATGAAAACCGTCGCCGGAATCCTCACGGCCGCAGCCATACTCATCACCGCAGCATCCTGCGCGATGATGACCGCCTTCGTCGGAGGCGGCGGCATGAGCCAAACCCAGCAAGACTTCCTCTATCAATGCGACAGCGTGCTCGGCCTCGACCCCTCTGCCCCTCCTCCGACACCACCACCGCACCGGCAACGCAAGACCCGACGACCCCCTCGACCACCACCCTCCACACCACCGCCCAGCCGACCGAGACCGCCACCCTCCCCAGCACCAACCCCTACGCTTCCCTCACCGACATCCCCTCGACCCTGCCGACCCGAATCCGCGAATGCGTCACGAAACTGTCCACCGCCCCCTACCAACAACCCCCGCTGACCTCCACCCTCACCACCAGCACCGCAGCCACCGTCGCCCGATACGCCACCATGCTCGTATCCGACCGCATCACCGCTGACGACACGGCAGGCACCGTCGACGGCCCCCAGAACGGCCGAATCGGCCAAACCCAGGCAGTCCAGTACGTCTTTCACCGCGTAGGAATCACCATGCCGGCGACCATTGCCGAGCAGATCACCATCGGACAACGCGTGGCACCCACCGCCATTTCCCCCGCCGATCTGATCTACTCCGACTTCACCGGCACCCAGCCCCGCACGGTGATGATCGCCATCAGCGCAACGCTGGCGACATCCGTTCCCACAACACGCGGCCAGCCCGTCACACTGGTAACGATTTCACCGACGAGCTCGCTCGTGGTGAAACGAGTCCTGAGCGAAGGAGGAACGCAGCGATGAGCGACGCCACCGCGGTACCCGACGACGATGCCGACCCGCACCTGTCGGTCACCGTCAACGAGGACGGAGACCTCGAGCATGGTGAACGTCTTCATCAAGGCGGACATGGTTGCGGCTCCTGGGGCGGGGGATCGTGACAGTCGGGGATCGTGATGTTCGGGGTGGTGCGCACTCGGTCGTGACGGTGCGAACGATGGGAAACACGCTGTGGTGCAGCATGTTTCCCATCGTCGCGCACACGGTGGCCGGTCGAACTAGGTCCGGTCGACCTCATCCCCGATGTAGAGGGCCAGGCCGCCGGTGGCGAAGTTGGCGACGTCGGCCTTCGCGGCGTCCATCTCCGGCGACTCAAGCGCGGCCTTGACGTCGCGCTCCGAGTTGAAGGTCAGGGTCGCGACCATGTAGTACGGGACCCCTTCCCCGGGCAGTGCCGAGACGCACTTGACCGTGATGTAGTCGACGAGGCCGGGGAGCTTGTTCGCCAGCGGCACGTGGGTGCTGTCGTAGTAGGTGTCGAACGCCTCGGTGTCGGTGGGCTGGCCGTAGCAGGCCACGATCTGATACATGGTGCACTCCTTGGTGATTGGTACTGCGAACAGTTCTTGTGTGGTGGGAGGCGGCTGGTGCCGGACGCGTTCAGAACGCGTCGGGGACCTCCAGCCGGAGCCCGTCGAGGTCGGTGGTGACCGGCAGCTGACACGCCAGCCGGCTGTTGCTCCGACGTTCGGCCTCGGCGCAGTCGAGCATGTCGTCTTCTTCGGCGCTCAGGTCCGCGAGGAGCCCGAGTTGCTCGGGTTCGACGTACACGTGGCAGGTGGAACACGTGGCGTTGCCACCGCACTCGGCGAGGATGCCGTCGATACCTGCGGCGACGGCGGCCTGCATGACGCTCTGGTCCAGCGACGCATCGACGGTGATCGACGACCCGTCCGATTGGGAGAAGGTGATCTTGGGCATCGGCATCACTTCGGGTAGATCCGCACGGGCAGCGAATCGAGGCTGCGGATGAGGTTGTTGATGTGCTGCTTCTTCGGGCCGATCTGCTCGATGCGATCCACCCGGCGGCCGAGTTCGGTCCACAGGGCGATCATCTCGGTGTTGGACACCGACTTTCCGACGCACATGTGCGGGCCGTACCCGAACCCCACGTGGTCGGTGGGGTTGCGCAGCACGTCGAAGGAGTCGGGGTCGCGGTAGTGCCGCTCGTCCCGGTTTGCCGCCGCGTAGGAGTGATACGTCCGCGACCCCGCGGGGATGACGATGTCGTCGTACTCGACGTCGCGGGTGGTCACGCGGGTGAACCACTGCGCCACGCTGTCGAACCGGATGCCCTCGAGGATCGCGCCCGGGATGGTCTTGGGGTCGTCGCGGACGATGGCCCACTGGTCCGGGTTCGCCGCGAACTGCGCGATCGTGTTGCCGAGGGTACCGGCGGTGGTGTCGAGTCCGCCGGTGACGTAAACCGCCAGGGTCGCGACCGCCTGCACGTCGGTGACGTCGCCGCGTTCCACCGACTCCCACGTCGACGCGGCGACGCTGCCCTCGCGTGCGGTCTCCGGAGTGATGTTCTCCAGCGCCCAGCTGTAGAGCTTGTCCATGCTGGGCAGGGTGTCGTCGTAGAGGCCGTCCGGCGCCGCGCAGTTGTAGGTGTCGGTCGCCCAGTGCAGCATCGTGCGGCGCTGTTCGATGTCGGGCTCGACACCGAGCACCTCCATGAACACCCGCATCGGCATCATCTGGGCGAAGTCGAGCACCGCGTCGAACTCGCGGCGATCGAGCAACTCCTCGACGAGCGTCACGGCGGCCTGCTGGATCTTCTCCTTGTAGGCCGCGGCGGCTTTGGGGCCGAGGTCCTGCATCATCAACTTCCGCATGGGCAGGTGGTCGGCGCCGTCCTTGCACGGCGCGAAGTCCTTCCACGCCTCGTTGAGTGCCGTGCTCATTCCGATTCCCTGCGCCGAACTGAACGTCTGCCAGTCGCCGAGCGCGTGACGGACCTCGTCGTAGCGGGTGAGCGCCCACGTGTCGTACCGGGTCATGTACGACACACGGCCGATGTCGCGCAGCGACCGATACGTGTCGTAGGGATCGACCAGGGTGTCGTGTGCGAAGACGTCCGCATCGGTGGCATAGCGTTCCTGGGCCGTGGCCAGTGACAGTGTCATAGATTCCTCCTCGATCAGGGGTGTGTCGGTGAAAGGTGCAGTGCACCACTAGGTGTCAGGACTGGGTTCTCAGCGAGCCGTGGCGACCTCCCGGGCGATGTGTTTGAGGTCGAAGGCAGCGGGTGACCCGTCGACGGGCGCCACCGGGCGCGGTCCACCGCGCAGGATCTTGCGTGCGGCCATGTGCTCGCCGCTGCTGTTGACCGACTCCACACAGGACAGTTCGCCGGAGCGGAACCGCAGCACCGAACATCGTTCTGCTGCCTCGTCGCCGATCACCACCGACTCGGCGCCCTGCGCGCCGATTCCGGCGATCTGGATCTTCAGTCCGCACTGGTCGGTCCAGAACCACGGCACGGCGTCGTAGGGTCCTGCGTCGCCCATGAGTCGGGCGGCGACGTGTCGTGCGTGGTCGACGGCGTTCTGCACCGATTCGAGGCGCAGCATCTGGCCGTCGGCGTGTGCGCACGGGAATCGCGCGCAGTCGCCGATCGCACTGATCCGGTGGTCGTTGGTGCGCAACCGGTCATCGACGAGAATGCCGTTGTCGACGGCGAGGCCGGCGTCGTCGGCGATCTCCGTGTTGGGCACGACGCCGATGCCGACAACTACGAAGTCGGCCGGAATCCGTTGCCCGTCAGTGAGTTCCACGGCTTCGACGGTGCCGTCGGAGCCGCACAGCCGGCTGACGCCGGCGTTCAGGACGACCGCGGTTCCCCTGCGGCGATGCGCCGCCGTGACGAGTGCGGAGATCTCCGGGGACACAGCCCGATTGAGGAGACGGGCCTCCATGTCGACGATCGTCACGGAGTGGCCTCGCTTGGTCGCCGCGGCGGCCACCTCGGTCCCGACAAAGCCGCCGCCGATCACCACGACCCGTGCCGGGCCGGTGAGCCCCGCGCGGATCGCCTTCGCGTCGTCGCACGTACGCAGTGCCTCCACTCCCGCGAGGTCGGCGCCCGGCACGCTCAGCTCCCGCGGCCGGGCGCCGGTGGCCAGGATCAGGTGGTCGAAGGCCAGTTCGCGACCCGAACTCAGCGACACGGTGCTGCGGACCCGGTCGATGCGGGTGACGCCGTCACCGGTGATGAGGTCGATGTCGAGTCGCTCGAACACCGAGTGCGGCCGGAGCAGCAGGAGTTCCTCCGACATGGCGTCGTCGTTGATGAGATACGCCTTCGACAGCGGAGGACGCTGATACGGCAGGCCCGGTTCGTCGCCGACGATCGTCAGGCGGCCCGTATAGCCGTGATCGCGCAGCGACATCGCTGCCTGCAGGCCGCCCTGCCCGGCGCCGATGATGATCACGTCGGTGAGCGTCGCGGTGGTCGTCGTCAACTTCGCTTCCTTTCACGCGCGGCAAGGGCATGCGTCGATTGCCGGAGAGGGGTTTCGGGATCACGTCACTGGCCGTACCCCGCAGGGGTCGGCATCGAGAGGAGATGGGGTGGGTGGGTGGGTGAGGGGGAGTAGGGCTGGGCGTCGAGAACCCTAGGAGCGCAAGGTGTCCGAGGGACTCACGCCGTAGAGCTTTCGGTACTGCGCCGAGAACCGGCCGAGATGGGTGAAGCCCCAGCGGGCTGCGACATCGGCGACCCGGGTGGTCGACGGATCACCGGCGACGAGGTCGACGTGGGCCCGTCGCAGTCGTTCGGTCCGCACGAATTGGGACGGGGTCGTGCCGATGTGGTGGGCGAATCCGCGCTGGATGGCCCGGAGGCTGATCCCGACTTCCTGCGCGATCTCGGTGAACGTGAACGATTCGGACAGCCGCGCCATGATGGCGTCCTCGACGAGCTTCAACGACTCGGGCGTCGCCACCGAGTCGCCCGAATGCAGTTGCTCGGAGAACTGATGGGTACTCGCGAGGAGGAAGCCGGTCATGAGCGACTGGGCCAGCGGGTCGGCGACCATCCGGCAGCTGAAGAGCGTGTTGCCGCCGTCGATCTGCCGACGGACGTCGGAGAGCAGGTCCCACCACTCCTTGCCCAGGCCGCGCTCGAGATTGATCCCGGATGCGAGTTCGAGATCCACCTCGACGGGTTCGCCGAGCAGGGCCGACAACGTCTGTTCCAGGGCGGCGCTGTCGAACTTGACCGCGGTCATGTGCAGTCGCCTGCTCGCCTTGAGCAGCGCGTCCGCCTCCTTGCGGTACATCGCGCCGTGCTTCGGGGTGATGTGGACCTCCCGCCCGCGCGATCTGGACGACATCGAGTGCTCGACCGGGACGTTCACGTGGTACCCGTTGGTGATGTGCGGGAAGTCCAGGGAGACCTCGCTGTTGTAGTCCAGTTCACCGATGGTGATCGGACCGACGTTCTGGACGGTGAGAATCCCCCGGAACTGCTGCTGATTGCGCTCCATCGACGCCTTGTGCGGATAGAAGGCGGTGGTCACCGCCCGTTCCGACTCCTCCAGCTTCTTCAGCGAGAAGACGGACGACGTCGGTCTGGCCGGCCGCGACGTGCTCGTCGTCGACGTTCCCATTCAGGCCTCCAAACCATCTGGCTCGACGTCGGCCAGGCTGTGACCGATGTCATATCTGTGGGTAACCAGTGTGGGGCATCGCAACAGACGGTGTCTAGCCAGTTCGCGCCCAGTTCGTATCCACAACGCGTCGGCAGCCGCGAAACAGTCATATCGGTTCCGGCGGAGGGCGATAGGCGTTGTGACCAGCCGGATTGGGTCGAGCGTTGCGAGTGCGCTACGCTAGCCATCGCCCGTTGAGCCCCCGTAGCTCAGGGGATAGAGCGTCTGCCTCCGGAGCAGAAGGCCGCAGGTTCGAATCCTGCCGGGGGCACAGTTGAAAACACCGCTTCACGTGCGGTGATGCCAAATCTCATCTCTGTCAGTTGTCGGTGCCGGTCGGTTCGTTGTCACGCGATGTCACAACTGTCACTTAGCTGGGACCCAGCCGTCCCACCAGTCGCCGAACTCGAGGGTGACGCGTGGGGAAGCGTCCTGACTGATGACCGCACGGAAGTGTTCCTGCCAGCCCCACCATGCGTTGATCGGGAAGATGTAGCCTCCCCAACTTAGGTTGTAGTTCGGATTGGGAACGCGCTGGTCGTGGTTCTCGGGTGCGAAGACGGCGACGCCGAGCAACCCGAGCACTGCGGAAGCCGACAGTCGGAGCTTTCCGCGGCTGCCTTCGAACAACGCGATGCCATTGACGTACGGAGTCAATTCGAAGCCATCGGGGAGTTCGTCGCCATGGCCGTGCGTGCAGCGGTGGATGCCATACAAGAGATCGGCGATGTGGGGGTCGAGGAGCAAAACCCGCCCAATCCGGCGCTAAGCGATGAACATCGAGCGGTGACGTCGGCGGCGTGGACCTACAGGTGATTTCATGTCGGCATGACCGATGAGGGCGGCTACGGCCGGTTCGGGGCGTTGTCCCGTGTTGAGCTGGAACGGTTTTTCTACCTCGATGACGAGGACCGGAAGCTGATCGCTGGTCGGCGTCGTGACTACAACCGGTTGGGGTTCGCCCTTCAGATCGTGACAGTCCGCCAACTCGGAATGTTTTTGGCTGATCCGCTCGATGCGCCCCTGGAGCTGGTCGACTATCTCGCCGAGCAGTTGGGTATCGAGGACTCCTCGTGTGTGAAGCAGTACACCGAGCGGAAGAAAACCAAACTCGAACACGCTTGGGAGATCCAGCGCGAGTACGGCTTGAGTTCCTATGCTGAGGTCGAGGCGGAGTTGGCGGCG
>NZ_SRLQ01000033.1 GCF_004745805.1 Mycolicibacterium sp. CH28
CCCTCGGCGCGGTCCTGGTGATCGGCGCCGGCTGCGCCACACCATCGCAGGGCTGCGGCCAATTCCTCAGCACGCCACCGATGCGCGCCATCGGCCGCATCTCCTACTCCTGGTACCTGTGGCACTGGCCCGTACTGGTCCTCGCACCCGCACTACTAGGCCACCCACTCGGACTTGCCGAACGGATCACCGCAGCACTACTCGCCGCCGGACTAGCCTGGCTGACCCTGCAATACCTAGAAAACCCACTGCGCTTCGCCCCAAAAATCCGCGACTCCCCCTGGCGCAGCCTCGGCCTGGGCGCACTGGCCACCACGATCGCTGTCTTCGTCGGACTCGGACTACTCAAAGTCGTCCCCACACCCACAGGACCAGGCGCGCCGCTAACCACCGCAGTGATCACCGCACCGACAGCCCCTACCGGCTCCGATATAGCCGCCTACGACGCCGC
This sequence comes from Mycolicibacterium sp. CH28, assembly GCF_004745805.1. Taxonomy (GTDB): domain Bacteria; phylum Actinomycetota; class Actinomycetes; order Mycobacteriales; family Mycobacteriaceae; genus Mycobacterium. The sequence goes on from NZ_SRLQ01000033.1 coordinate 452, forward strand.
GGTGCAACAAACCTTCGCCCGGGCACAGGCCGCAGTCACAGCCTCCCTCGGCACCAAGGCGGTGCCGTCAAACCTGACTCCACCACTGACCAAACTCGATGATGAGGACCGAAGCTTCCACGGCTGCCTTCGGATGCCCCAAGAAAGTGGCCAGCCTGAGTGCATCATGGGTGACACCACCTCAACGACCACCGTGGCCCTGATCGGCGACTCACATGCCGCAATGTGGACCCCAGCCTTCCAACAGATCGCCACCCAACGACACTGGCGCCTACAAATGATGGCCAAGGGAGCCTGCCCAATCAGCGACGCGCATGCCCGCGGTTACTTCAGTGGCCTTGTCGAATACTTTCAGCACTGTTACCAATGGCGCGATGAGGTCTTGGCCCGGCTCAAAGCCGAACACCCCCGACTCGTCGTGATCAGCGTATGGCGCGGCTACGGAACCGACGAGACCGCAACCGGTTTCACCGGCTATGACGCCGCCTGGCTCGACGGGATGACTCAGCTCGTGCGGCAACTGCGCGAGGCGGGCATGCAAGTATTGGTGCTCGGACCGATCCCCAGTCCCCACGCCAACGTGCCGATCTGCGTGTCCGGCCACCTCGATGACGTGACAGCCTGCGCACTATCCCGGTCGGCCGCGGTGAACCAACCCAGCATCGCCGCCGAGGCCGCCGCCACAACAGCCGGCGGTGGACAATACGCCGATCTCACCAACCTGTTCTGCACCGCAGAAACCTGCCCAGTCATCATCGGCAACACATTGATATATCGGGACGTAGGCCATCTGACTTCCCAATACGCACAAGTGCTGGCGCCGGTCATGGGGGCACTCGCCGACCGCGCCCTGGCCCACGGCTAGTCGTCAATCGATCACCGCCGCCCCGGCGGGCCGCAGGCCTGCATCGGCAGAAATACTCACCATGATGGCTGCATGGACGGGCGAATTTCGCCCCGCCATCGAGGATATGCCCGCGAAGGCGGCACTGGCCGCGGTGCTGTTCCGCCCGAAGCACCAGCGTCGGCGACGGGCTCGTTGGCGTCAATACCGTCTAGTCGCAGAACGCCGTTCTCGAAACCACCCCTTGTAGCCGCGCCCGAATGTAAGAATGCCTCGACTCAATTGACGTGTTCGCTGATAGCAGGTAGGTGACCTTGCCCCACGCCGACAGTCTTAGCGCTAGCCAAGGACAGCAGAGTCGGCGCCCGGATCAGAAGCATTTCCGCCCGGACATTGAGGGCTTGCGCGCGATCGCGGTGACAGCCGTGGTTTTGTTTCACGCTGCAATACCCGGAATCCGTGGCGGCTACGTGGGTGTCGACGTGTTCTTCGTGATCTCCGGGTTCCTGATCACCGGACTACTGT
>NZ_SRLQ01000004.1 GCF_004745805.1 Mycolicibacterium sp. CH28
GTCGCCGGCCGTCTTCGCCGCGGTGACACCCTCGGTGTACTCCGGCTCGGCCTGATCCTTGCAGGCCTGCACGACAGCCTGAATCTCTTCGTCGGTGATGTAGGCGCCCTGCAACCGCTGCGGCTTGCTGGCACCCATCGGCAGGAACAGGCCGTCGCCCATGCCGATCAGCTTCTCCGCGCCGGGCTGGTCGAGGATGACACGACTGTCGGTCAGCGACGACGTGGCGAAGGCCAAGCGGGACGGGACGTTGGTCTTGATCAGACCGGTGACCACGTCGACCGACGGCCGCTGGGTGGCCAGCACCAGGTGGATGCCCGCCGCGCGGGCTTTCTGGGTGATGCGCACGATCGCGTCCTCGACGTCGCGCGGCGCGGTCATCATCAGGTCCGCCAGCTCGTCGACGATCGCGATGATGTAGGGATAGGGCTTGTAGACCCGCTCACTGCCCAGCGGCGTGCTGATCTCGCCGGAACGCACCTTGGCGTTGAAGTCGTCGATATGGCGCACTCGTGAGGCCTGCATGTCCTGGTAGCGCTGCTCCATCTCCTCGACCAGCCAGGCCAGCGCCGCCGCCGCCTTCTTCGGCTGCGTGATGATCGGGGTGATCAGGTGCGGAATGCCTTCGTAGGGCGTCAGTTCCACCATCTTGGGATCGATGAGGATCATCCGCACCTCGTCGGGCGTGGCCCGCGCCAGCAGGGAGACCAGCATCGAGTTGACGAAGCTGGACTTGCCCGAGCCGGTCGAGCCGGCCACCAACAGGTGCGGCATCTTGGCCAGGTTGGCGGAGATGAAGTCGCCTTCGATGTCCTTACCGAGGCCGATGACCAGCGGATGGTGGTCGCGCCGGGTGGACGGGGCGGTGAGAACGTCAGCCAGGCGCACCATTTCGCGGTCGGTGTTGGGCACCTCGATGCCGACGGCGGACTTGCCCGGGATGGGCGCCAACATACGGACGCTCTCGGTGGCCACCGCGTAGGCGATGTTGCGTTGCAGCGCAGTGATTTTCTCGACCTTCACGCCGGGGCCGAGCTCGACCTCGTAGCGGGTGACGGTCGGGCCGCGAGTGCAACCGGTAACAGCGGCGTCGACCTTGAATTGCTGCAGCACCGACTGGATGACCTCGACCATCTTGTCGTTGGCAGCGCTGCGCAGCTTCGGCGGGTCGCCGGCCACCAGCAGCTCCAACGACGGCAGCGTGTAGGGCCCTTCCACGACACGGTCGACAACCATGGGCTCCGGTTTCGGGGCCGGCTTCTTGCGTCGCTCCTTGGGCAGCTCGGGGACGGTCGGCGCGTCCTCTTCGAGCGGATAGTTGTCCATCGGAGTGCCGGCCGTCAGCTGCGGCTTCGGCTTCGGCGCTGGCGCTGGCGCTGGCGCTGGCGATGGCGATGGCGATGGCGATGGCGAGCCCGGCCAAGCCGGGGCATCGTCGGCGTAGGCCTTCGGATCGTCGTAGTAGCCATCGGAGAAGTCGTCGGGCTCAGCCTGATCCAGATCCTCGGGCTCAGCCTCGTCGTAGTCGTCGTACTCGTCGTCGGCGTAGCGACCGCGGGTGCTGAACATCGCATACAGCGTCTCGGGCACCTCGCGGATCGTCGTGCCGGTGAGCAACAGCACGCCGAACAGCGCGGCAAGGATAAGCAGCGGGGTGGCGATCCACGGGGTCAGCCCGTCAGACAGCGGGCCACCGATCGCGAAGCCGACGAAGCCGGCGGCGCGCTGGCGGGCGGCGGGATCCTGCGGCGCACCCGACCAGAGGTGCCACAGGCCGAGCACCGGCAGGGCGATCATCGCGCAACCGAGGACCAGGCGCGGGCGGGCATCCGGGTTGGGTTCGGTGCGCATCAGCAGAACCGCGATCACGGCGATCACCAGTGGCAGCAGCACGACCGCGCCGCCGACGAAGGTGCGCAGCACCGAGTCGATCCAGGCGCCGACCGGTCGGGCGGCGTCGAACCAGGAGCTGGCGGCGATGACGACGGCGATGGCCAGCAGCCCCAACGCGATGCCGTCGCGGCGGTGGCCCGGCTCGATATCGCGGGCCCGCCCGACCGAGCGCGCCGTCGAGCCCGCGCCCCGGGCGACCATCAGCCAGGTCGCCCGCGCCGCACGCCCGCTGGCCGCTACCGCGGTGGCCACCGGTGACGAGGTGCGCTTCTGGGCGGGCTTGCGCCGGGGGGCCGGCTTCGCCGATCGCGACGCACCCTTTGACCTGGTCGTTCGCGCGCCAGAGCGAGCGGCCGTCTTGTTCGCCATGCGGGCAAGCCTAGTCGCAATCGCCCCATCTGCACCATCCGCCACACTAGTTACGAATCGGCCGTTGCCAGACTGCGATCAATGCCGACACGCGGTCCCCGCCGTTGACCGGGACCACCGTCTCGGCCCGATACAAAGGCCGTCTAACGTAACCGCCGTCACACCCCGTACCGAGGAGGCCGCCATGCCCGTCGTCGTCGTCGCCAGCTTCACCGCCAAGCCCGAATCCGTCGACACCGTTCGCGCGGCCTGCACCAAGGCGATCGCCGCGGTCCACGGCGAGCCCGGTTGCGAGCTGTACTCGCTGCACGAGGCCGACCGCACCTTCGTGTTCATCGAACAGTGGGCCGACGCCGACGCACTCGCGACACACGGCACCGCACCCGGGGTGACCACGCTGTTCGGCGAGATCGGCGAGCACCTCGACGGCGCGCCCGACATCAAGATGCTCACCCCGGTCCCGGCCGGAGACCCGGCCAAGGGCCAGCTGCGGCCCTGAGGCGGTAGCAACCATGGGGACTCTCGACGGCAAAGTCGCCCTCATCACCGGTGCGGCCCGCGGCCAGGGCCGCGCACACGCGGTGAAGCTGGCCTCCGAAGGCGCCAGCATCATCGCGATCGACCTGTGCGACCAGATCGCCAGCGTCCCCTACCCGCTGGCCACCCCCGATGATCTGGCCGCCACCGTCAAGCTCGTCGAGGACATCGGGGCGCGCATCGTCGCCCGGCAGGCCGATGTGCGCGACCGGGCCGCGCTGAAATCAGCGGTCTACCAGGGCATCGAGGAGCTGGGCAGGCTCGACATCGTGATCGCCAATGCCGGTATTGCCCCGATGGCCGACGACGGCGCCTGGCAGGACGTCATCGACGTCAACCTGACCGGGGTCTACCACACCGTCGACATCACGATGAAGCCGCTGATCAAGCAGGGCGAGGGCGGCGCGATCGTGCTCACCAGCTCGGTGGCCGGCCTGGTGGGCCTGGGCGCACCGCTGGCCGGATCGCTGGGCTACACCGTCGCCAAGCACGGCCTGGTCGGCCTGATGCGCGCGTACGCCAATTTCCTCGCGCCCTTCAGCATCCGGGTCAACTCGGTACACCCCGCCGGGGTGAACACCCCGATGATCGACAACGAGTTCACCCGGTCCTGGCTCGACGGCCTGGCCCAGCATGCGCAGGGCGGCCCGGACATGACCAATGCCCTGCCGGTGCAGACCCTGGAACCCGAGGACATCGCCAACGCGGTGTTCTTCCTGGTCTCCGATGCCGGCCGGTACGTCACCGGAGTCACCCTGCCGGTCGACGCCGGGTTCACCAACAAGCGCTGACACCCGGCAGGACCACGGCGCCGCCACTACGATCGGGTGGCGATGAGACCCCAACTGGACCTCACCAGCGTCCCGTCGTGGGCCGTCGAACCGACATGCCCGCCGGCCGATCTGTCCGGGCGCGATCACACCGTGCTGGCCATCGGAGCCGATGCGGTCACCATCGCGCAGCGGTGGGCCGACGAGATCAGCGCGTATCGCGCCGGCACCCACCCCAGAGTCCACCGGGTGTCCGATGCCACCGCGGCGTGTGCCGTGCTGGACGCCGAGCTCGCCGATGCGGTGGTCGGGTGGCGGTTGCTGCTGGCCGGACCGGCGCACGAGTGCCTGCGGGTGCGCGCACACGCCCTGGCGCACGGTGTGGCCGACGACGAGATCACCGTGGCCAGCACCGAGGTCGGCATCCGCGAGGTCTACTGCGCCCACTGCCGGACCGTCACCACGGCCGGCGTCGGGCTCTCCGAGACGGTGCCCTGCGCCGGTTGCGGTCGCGAGTTGTTCGTCTACTACCACGTATCGCGACGGCTCGGCGCCCATCTCGGTTTCGCCACCGCTGCCAGTTACCGGGGGACGCAGTGAGCTCCCTGGGCTTGGAAGTCGTCGGCATCGATGACGATGTGCCGGGGATCCGCACGCTGCGGCTGGCGCTGCCCGACCGCGGGCTGCTGCCGTCGTTCACCCCGGGCAGCCATATCGTCATCGAGTACGACGGCGGTGCCAACGCCTACTCGTTGACCGGCGAGAGCACCACACCCCGCGAGTACGTGATCTCGGTGCTGGAGTGCTCCGACGGACGCGGTGGCTCGCGGTGGATTCACCACGGGCTGGCGATCGGTGACGCCGTGACAGTCCGGGACCCGCGCAGCGCGTTCGCACCCGTCCTGAGCGCCAGCCGCCATCTGCTGATCGCTGCCGGCATCGGGATCACCCCGATGGTCTCGCATCTGCGCAGCGCGCGGCGCTGGGGGCGCGACGCCGAGCTGCTCTACGTGTATCGGGACGGCCGGGGCGCCTACGTCGACGAGATCAAGGCGCTGACCGACGGGGCCCGATTCTTCACCGGTCGCGCGCCCTTCCTTGCCGAATTGGCTGCGACGCTTGCCGATTCGCCACTGGGCACGCACGCCTACATCTGCGGCCCCGGCGCGTTCATCGACGACGTGACGGCGCTGGCGACCGGCCTGGGCTGGCCCCCGAGCCGGATCCATGTGGAACACTTCGGCGGCGACCTGAGCCCCGGCGAACCGTTCGAAGTCGAATTGACTTCAACCGGTGAGACTTTCGTGGTCGACTCGGGGGTGTCACTGTTGGATGCCCTCGAGGAACATGAGCATGCGGTGGCCAGCATGTGTCGCCAGGGGGTGTGCGGCGAATGCCGGATTCCGGTTCACTCGGGCACCGTCTTGCACCGCGACCTGTATTTGAGCGAGGCCGAGCGCGCCGCCGGTGATGCGATGATGGCCTGCGTCTCCCGCGCTGACGGACGTCTGGAGTTAGAGCTGTGAGCACCCCGGTTTCCGCACCCGACCTGGTGGCGTCGTTCCCCTTCCCGTATGCGGCCGACACCTACCGCTACAACACTCACCTCGAGCCGGGCGGCACGGTGGTGACCACCCGAACCGGGCAGTGGGGCGCCTCCGTCCTGCACATCGACAGCGAGTACGCCGCTGAATTGGCGGAGCGACGTCGCATCCTGGCCGCCGACCCGACCCGGCACGCGGTGCTGCCACACATGCGGATCGCCTGCTGGGACGCCATGCTGGCCTTGATGGCCGAACTGGCGTGCGCCTATCCGGAATCCATGTCGTTGACCCGCGACGGCGACACCTGGCACTGGCGCAACGAAATCCTGGATTTGGCACAGAATTTCATCATCGGCGACGAGTCGACCCTGCCGTGTGACCCACTGGCCTTCATTGCCGGCCAGGTACAGGACGACATCGTCCTGCTCGACCAGCGCGATGGTGACCTGTTCGCCGACGCCGGTGTGGTCACCTTCGCCGCGGGCTGGTCGTTCGGATTCGATGTCGGCATGACGTTCCTGGAGATCCACGGCCCGGTCCCCGGGCTGCGCTCGTCTGGGGTGATCGGCCGGGCGCGCGACTTCCTGATGAGGTTGCAGCCCAACCAGATCTACCGGCGCACCAACTGGTCGATGGCGATCGGGCGCACCCTGGACCTGTCGGTCGAGACACTGCCCGACCGGGTGGCCGAGCGTGTCGAACTGAACGCCGTCGACGACGAGGCGTTCGGCCGACTCGTGCACCTGCGGGTCGAGGTCCAGCACTTGATCCGGCTGGCCGAGTCCGGTGCGATCTGCTTTCTGATCCGCACCTACATGCTGCCGCTCGCCGACATCGCCACCGTGGACGAGTGGCGGCTGCGGACCGCGTCGGTGCTGGCCGAACTGCCCGAGGAGATCGCCGCGTACAAGGGCATCAGCGGGTATCGCGACCGCATGGTGAACTGGTTGCTCACGCAACACTGACGGCGACCAGACCTCGCACTGGCAGCCTACGGACAACCCGGCACCGACCTGCTCAGCTGCAGGGGAACGCTAGATCTCGACGACGGTCGGCACGATCATCGGCTGCCGCCGGTAGGTCTCCCCCACCCATTTGCCGACGACCCGACGCACCGCCTGAGCGATGCGCACCGGGTCGGTGACGTTCTGTGCGGCAAGCGATTCCAGCTCGGCTGCGACCTTGCGGGCGGCGGGCTCCAGCGCCTTGGGATCTTCCGAGAAGCCCCGCGCGTAGAGGTGCGGCGGCGCGGCGGCCCGCCCCGTGCCGCGGGTAAGCACCACGGTGATGGCCACGAAACCCGAACTGAGGATCAGCCGTTCACCCAGCGTCGCGTCGCCCACGTCGCCGGTGACCAGGCCGTCGACGAACATCTTGCCGACCGGTACCGCGCCCGCAATGCCGATCTTGCCGGCGACCAGGTCGACGCTGACACCGCTCTCGGCCAGCACGATGCACTCCTCGGGCACACCACTGCGGGCGGCGAGCTTTGCGTTGGCTCGCAGCATCCGCCAGGTGCCATGCACGGGCATCACGTTGCGCGGTCGCACCCCGTTGTAGAGGAAAAGCAGCTCACCGGAGTAGGCGTGGCCCGAAACATGCACGCGGACTTGCTGGTTGGTGACCACGCGGGCACCGATCTTGGCCAGGTCGTCGATGACGCCGTAGACAGCCTCCTCGTTGCCGGGGATCAGCGACGAAGACAAGATGATCAGATCGTTGGAGGTGACCGTGATGCTGCGATGTTCACCGCGCGACATCCGCGACAGGGCCGCCATCGGTTCGCCCTGGGTGCCCGTGGTGATCAGCACCACCTCCGCGGCGGGCATCTCCTCGGCCATCGCGATGTCGACGACGTCGCGATCCTCGACGTGCAGGAAACCCAGCTCCCGGGCGATCGCCATATTGCGGACCATGGAGCGGCCGACGAACGACACCCGCCGCCCCAACGCGACTGCCGCGTCGACGATCTGCTGGACGCGGTCGACGTTGGAGGCGAAGCACGCGACGATGACCCGCTGCCCCTCAGCACCGCGCATCAGGCGGTGCAGATTCGGGCCGACCTCGCTCTCCGACGGCCCGACCCCGGGGATCTCGGCGTTCGTCGAGTCGCACAGCAACAGGTCCACCCCGGCATCGCCGAGCCGCGACATGCCGGGCAGGTCGGTCGGTCGGCCGTCGGGCGGAAGCTGATCCAGTTTGATGTCGCCGGTGTGCAGCACGGTGCCCGCGCCGGTATGGATAGCGATCGCCAACGCGTCGGGGATGGAGTGGTTGACCGCGAAGTACTGGCATTCGAACACGCCGTGGGTGCTGCGCTGGCCTTCGGCCACTTCCACGAGCACTGGGTTGATGCGGTGTTCGCGGCATTTGGCCGCCACCAGAGCAAGGGTAAATCTCGAGCCCACCACCGGGATGTCGGCACGGAGTTTGAGTAGGAACGGGATGGCGCCGATGTGGTCTTCGTGGGCGTGGGTGAGCACCAGCGCCTCGACGTCGTCGAGACGGTCCTCGATCAGCCGCAAGTCGGGCAGGATCAGGTCGACGCCGGGCTCATCGTGGTTGGGGAACAGCACGCCGCAGTCGATGATCAGTAGCCGGCCGAGATGCTCGAAAACGGTCATGTTGCGCCCGATTTCGTTGATGCCGCCCAGCGCGGTGACGCGCAGACCACCCGGGGCCAGCGGACCCGGGGGCGTCAGTTCCTCGTTCATCAGCAGCTCATCGCAGGACGGCCGCGGCGCGCAGGTCGGCGGCCAGCTCGTCGAGCTGTGCGGGGGTGGCCGGCATTTGCGGCAGCCGCGGGTCACCGGTCTCGATGCCGATCAGTCGCAGGCCGGCCTTCGCCAGGGTGACCCCACCCAGGCGGGCCTGCGCGTTGTTCAGCGGCGCCAGCGACACACTGATCTTGCGCGCGGTGGCGATGTCACCAGAGTTGAAGGCGGTCAACACGTCTCGCAGCTGGCCCGCGGCCACATGGCCCCACACGCTGATGAAGCCCACCGCACCCATCGCCAGCCAGGGCAGATTCAGCGCGTCGTCACCGGAGTAGTAGGCCAGACCCGTCTCGGCCATGATCTGGGCACCGCCGTGCAGGTCAGCCTTGGCGTCCTTGACCGCGACGATGTTCGGGTGCGCCGCCAGGGTGCGCATGGTGTCCCATTCGATGGGGATGACCGAGCGGGGCGGGATGTCGTAGAGGATCACCGGCAGGTCGGTGGCATCGGCCACCGTGGTGAAGTGCGCGACCAGGCCCGACTGCGGTGGTCGCGAGTAATACGGTGTGACGACCAGCAGGCCGTGCGCGCCCTCGGCTGCACAGGTCTTGGCCAGGTGCACACTGTGGGCGGTGTCGTAGGTGCCAGCGCCGGCGATGATGCGGGCCCGATCCCCGACGGCTTCGAGCACGGCGCGCAGTAGCGCCAGCTTCTCTTGATCGGTGGTGGTGGGCGACTCGCCGGTGGTGCCGGACAGCACCAGCCCGTCGCATCCGGAGTCGACCAGGTGGGTGGCCAGTCGCGCCGCGGTGGCGGTGTCCAGCGTGCCGTCGGGCTTGAACGGGGTCACCATCGCGGTCAGAACGGTGCCCAGCCGGGCGCTGGCGTCGAATCCGCTGGTGCTCACGGCGACCTAGATTACCCGGTCGGTCCGCGAGCCTTCCGGAATACCCGTCCGGTCTCAGACCTCCGTCGCCAGCGGCGAGGTCGCCACCTCCGAGCCGTCGGCCAGTTCGGCGATCTCGAAATCGGCGAAGACGGCGGGCGCGATGTCGGCGAGCTGGCGCAGGCAGGCGATCGCCAGGCGACGAATCTCCACGTCGGCGTGTTCACTGGCACGCATCGCGATGAAGTGCCGCCAGGTGCGGTAGTTGCCGGTCACCACGATGCGGGTCTCGGTGTCGTTGGGCAGCACCGCACGCGCGGCCTGGCGGGCCTGTTTGCGCCGCAGCACCCCCGGCGTCGCCGGTCCATCCGCCCCAGCATCGGCGAACTTGGCCTCCAGCTTGGCCAGCAGCTCGATGTAGGCAGCCCGGCTGGCATCGGCCGCGTCCAGCAGGATCTTCTGGAGTTCGGGATCGTCCTCCAGGCCGGGCGGGACGACGACCTGGGCCTCGTCCTCGGGCACGTAGCGCTGGGAAAGCTGCGAGTAGGAGAAGTGGCGATGCCGGATCAGCTCGTGGGTGCACGACCGCGAGATACCGGTGATGTAGAAGGACACCGAGGCGTGTTCGAGCACCGAGAAGTGGCCCACGTCGATGATGTGCTTGAGGTAGGCCGCGTTGGTGGCGGTGCGCGGATTCGGCTTGGACCAACTCTGGTAGCAGGCCCGGCCGGCGAACTCCAGAAGCGCCTGGCCGCCGTCGGCGTCGGTGTCCCATGGCACGTCGGGCGGGGCCAGGAACTCGGTCTTGGCGATCAGCTGCACGCGCAGCGGCGCGGTCTCGGCCACGGGCTCACCTTAGTGCGCGCACCGAAGGGAGGCCGCTCCCCCGCTATGTTAGTTGCTAACATGTTAGCAACTAACATACGAGGAGGCACGGATGGACACCGACGTGATCGTGGTCGGAGCGGGGCCGACGGGCTTGGCCCTCGCCGGAAGTCTGCTGGCCGCCGGGGTGGCGGTTCGAGTCCTGGACAAGGCGTCGGGTCCGGCGACGACGTCACGGGCGCTGGGATTGCAGCCGCGCGGCGTCGAGGTTCTGGACCGGCTCGGCGCCCTGGGAGACCTGCCCGGGCGGGCGCTGCCGGTCAACCGGTTGACCGTCGTCGTCGGAGACCGGGAACTGGCCAGCGTCCGACTCGCCCAGAGCACCACGCTCGACGGGCCGCGGGCGCTGCTGATGTCGCAGGCCGACATCGAGGGCGCGCTGCGCGAACGCCTGGCGGCGCTGGGGGGCACGGTCGAGTGGGGTCGCGGGGTCAGTGGCGTGATCGTCGGTTCCGACAGCGCGGGAGTCCGGCTCGACGACGGCACCGAACTCGACGCGCACTGGGTCGTCGGTGCCGACGGAGCCCACAGCGCGGTCCGCAAGATGCTCGACATCGGCTTCCCCGGCGTCCCGCTGGTGGAGCGGTTCCTGCTCGCCGACATTCGCGCCGATGTCAACCGGCCGCGCGACGGCGCGACGAGCTGGCTGGGCCGCGACACCATGCTGGCCGCGTTCCCCCTGCCGGGGGCCGACCTGTGGCGGCTGATGGCGCCCGCACCGCCCGGGTTCGCCGACGACGCGTCGGCGCGGGATATCGCCGACTATCTGACCGGGCAGTTTCCCGCCGGGGCCATCGGCGCCACCCATGCCGTGGAGTGGACGTCGACCTTCCGTATCCAGCGCCGCCTGGCCGACACCTACCGTCGCGGACGGGTACTGCTGGCCGGCGACGCCGCCCACATCCACAGTCCGCTGGGCGGGCAGGGGATGAATACCGGCATCGGGGACGCCGAAAACCTGGCGTGGAAACTCGCGCTGGTGATCTCCGGACGCGCTGATGCTCACCTGATCGACAGCTACCAGGCCGAGCGGCGCCCGGTCGCCGAGGATGTGCTCGAAACCACAAGCGGGATAACCCAACTCCTGATGGGTGACGGAGCGCTCCGGCGCTGGCTGCGCGATCAGGTGGCTGTGCCGCTGCTCAACCGGGAGTGGATGCATCGCCTGGTCACCGACAAGGCCTCGCAGCTGCAGATCTCCTACCGGCACGGCCCGCTGGGTGCCCACACCCGACTACCCCGGCCTGGACCGCAGCCGGGCGACCGGCTTCCCGATCGCCGGTTGACGGACACGCGCGGTCGATCGGTGCGGCTCTTCGAGGTGCTCGGAGCGCACTGGGCGCTCGTCGGCCCGGCACACCTGGCGGCGGTGGCCGCAGAACGTCTGGGCGAGTTGGTCGTCCCGCTCGAGGGCGCAGACGCCGATGCCATGCTGGTGCGCCCCGACGCCCACCTGGCCTGGCGAGGCAGCGACCCGCAACGGCTGCGCGACTGGCTGGGTACCCACCTGGGTGCCGCGACCGGGATACTCACCCGATGAACGGCGACTGGCGCACCGCCAAAAAGGCGCAGACCCGCCGGTCGATCCAGGACCACGCCCTGCGGCTGTTCCTGGCGAAAGGCTACGAGGAGACCACCGTCGAGGAGATCGCGACCGCGGCGGGAGTGTCACACATGACCTTCTTCCGCTACTTCCCACGCAAGGAAGAGGTCGTCGAATACGACGAGTACGACCCGATCATGGCCGACTTCATCGTCTCTCGCCCACCTGGGGAGTCGCCGCTGGAGGCGGTCCGCGCGGCGATGCGCGCCGGCCTGGAACAGATTCTGCCGACCGACCGCGAGTCGATCCTGATCCGCACCAACCTGCTGCTGAGCACACCGGCGTTGCAGGCGCGCAACTGGATTGCCCAGGAGGCCACCCGCGACCTGATCGCGGGTGCACTGTCCCGGCGGGCCGGAGCGCCGGCACCGGACCTGGCCACCAGCGTCCAGGCCGCCGCGATCGTCGCGGCGTCAGGGGTCGCGATCACCGCGTGGGCGGCCGAAGGCGGCACCCGCGACCTGACCACCGCCGTCGACGACGCGCTGGCAGCGCTGGCCGCGATCACCACCCCCGGTGCGCCCTGAGTCACAGCGGCAGCAGGATCCCCTTGACACTCGGGTCGGTAGCAAGGAACTGCTGTACCGCAGGGTCTTTGAACGTCTCGACCAGCTTCTTGATGTTGTCGGTATCGGCCCAGCGGCTGCCGATGGTCAGCTGCCCGGCGAACTCGTCAGGGGCGGGCGGAGCGAAGATCTCCTGCTGCAGGGGCACCTTGGCGGCCAGGTAGTACTCGGTGTAGCCCACCGCGGCATCCAGATCGGGCAACGAGCGGGACTGCGCCGCGAAGTCCAGCAGAGTGAACTTCAGGTTCTTCGGGTTGCCCACGATGTCCTTCTGGGTGGCGTTCCACTTGTCGACATTGGGATTCAGGGTGATCAGGCCGGCGCGTTCCAGCAGCCACAGTCCCTGAGCCTCGTTGGCCGGGTCGGAGTACAGCGAAACGTTGGCGCCGTCGGGCAGCTGACGGACATCGCTGTACTTGTCCGACCAGATGCCGAAGCCCCACCGGAACACCGGAGTGGCCGCCTCCTCGCGGAAATCGGGGTTGGCCTCGAGTACCTGACCCAGCCACAACTTGTGCTGATAGATGGTGCCCGCCACCTCACCGTCGCTGACCGCGCGGTTGATGGTGTTGCTGTCGGCCAGTCCGCGGAAGGCCACCTTGATGCCATGCTTGGGGGCCACCTCGCGGCTGATGTACTCGATCAGCGCCTGCTCGGCCGCGTTGCCCTCGTTGGTGGCCACCACCAGTGTGGCGCCCGGAATCTCGTTGGCGGATTTCGTCTTTCCGAAGAAGAAGTAGCGGCCGGCGACGATCGCCACGATCACGACGGCCAGACCCGCCGCGATCCAGATCCGCTTCGGCCGCTTGCGGAGTTCGAAGCCGTGGTCGTCGGGACTCTGAACCGGGGTGTCGGTGGTGGTCATGCGTTGACGGTTCCTTTCAGACGGGCATGCGGGGTGGTGAAGCGGACCAATGCGTCGCCGACGAGTTGCACCGCGGCGACGGTGAGCACCAGGATCACGATGGTCGCGAGCATGACGCCCTGATCGAAGCGCTGGTAGCCGTAGGTGACGGCGACATAACCGATTCCACCGGCACCGATGGTTCCGGCGATGGCCGAGTACTCGATCATCGCGATGATGTTGATGGTGAGGCCGCCCAGGATGGACGGGATCGCCTCGTTGAGTTGGGCGGTGCGGATGATCTGAAACCGGGAGCCGCCGGAGGCGCGGGCGACCCTGACCACCGACGGCGGCACCGAACGCAGCGAGTTCTCGACGATTCGGGTGAAGAACGCGATACCGGCCAGCGACATCGGCACTACCGCGGCCGCAATACCGATATTGGTGCCGGTGATGAACCGGGTGAACGGCATGATGGCGGCCATCAGGATCAGGAACGGCAGCGAGCGGCCGATGCTGATAATCCAGCTCAACACCGTGTGCAGTGCCGGGTTTTCGAACAGACCACCGGGTGCGAGATTGTGGACGAGTGCACCCAGCGGCACCCCGACCAGGACGACGATCGTCATCACGATGCCGACCATGATCAGCGTGTCCAGCAGGGCCGGAAACAGCAGCCCGGGCAGCTCGTTGACCGGGACCTTGGCGTTGGCCAGCAGAGTCTCGGTCACGCCGCGCCCCGCAGTCGCTGCTCGCCGGTGGACAGGCCGTAGCGGGCCAACACGTCGCCGGCCCGCTCGGACAGCTCGGCGGGGACACCCAGCGTCGCCGATCCGACGGTGACACCGTGGACCTGCTGGACCGACGCGCCGAGCACGGCAATCGGTGCGCCGAGGTCGGCCGATGCGCGCGCGATCCAGTCCGAGGGTACGGCGGGCGAATCGTAGACGACCTGCCACACACGCTGGCCGGTGGCGGCACCGCTCGGGATGCCCTGCGGGCGCAGCTCAGCGCCGAGCGCGGAGTCGGGATCAGTGAGAAGCCTTACCAAATGGCCGGATTCGGCGATTCTGCCATGATCCAGCCGCGCCACCGAGTCGGCGATCTTGAGCACAGTGTCCATCTCGTGGGTGATGAACACGATGGACAGATTCAGGTCGTCGCGCAATTCGCGCAACAGCTCGACCACCGAGTCTGTGGTCGTCGGATCCAGGCCCGCAGTGGCCTCGTCGGAAAGCAGAACCGAGGGGCGCAGCGCCAGTGCGCGGGCGATACCGACGCGCTGCTTCTGCCCACCCGACAGCTGGAACGGGTAGTGGTTGGCCCGATTCGACAGCCCGACGCGGTCGAGCAGCTCGGCGACGCGCTTGCGGGCTTCGGCCGCGGTGACGCCGAGGTACTCCAGTGGCAGTGCGACGTTTTCTGCCGCAGTGCGCCGTTCGAACAGGCCGGCGGACTGGAAAACGGTGCCGATCCGGCGACGTGCCACCCGCAGCTTCTGCGACGACAGTGTGGTCAGGTCCTCGCCGTTGACCACCACCGAGCCCGATGTCGGCAGCGTGAGCAGGTTGATGCATTCGGCCAACGTGCTTTTTCCTGCCCCGCTTGGCCCGACCACGGCCAGGATCTCGCCGGCGTCGACGCGGAAAGTGATGCGGTCTAGCACCACGGTGCGGTTATCGCCGCTACCGTAAATTTTGGTCAGCTCGGTCAGTTCAATCATGGGAGCCCTTCTGAAACGGATTATGGGCAAGCGTCATCGCCATTGCGCAACAACACTGTCAACGCGCGGATCCGGCTGACACCATTGCGATCACGGTGAGTCGATCGCGATGATCGCAACCCTGGGCGGGCCGTCGCGGGTGCTACATGCTTCTGGACGTATGAGCATCGACGAGTCGGTATCGGCCCAGCCGCACGGCTTCACCCTTAAGAAGCGGCGCAGGTGGCCCTACGTGGTCATCGCCGTTGTTGTGATCATCTCAGCGGCAATATATTTCGTTGTCCAGCGCGGTAGCGGAACTACGTCGGCGAATGAAACGCCTGGCGCCACATTGGATGTCGTATACCTGGACTCCAACCCGGCGGAAAAGGCGATCATCGAGTACATCGCCACCAACGTCGCCCCGGATTACAACGTCAAGGTCGGCGCGGTCGGGCTGGGCGACAGCACCCAGATAAACCAGGCGATCAGCGACGGTCGCTACGCCGGCACGATCTTCCAGCACCGGCACTGGCTGCAGCAGGTGCTCGACGCCAACCCCGGGTTCAAGGAGCAGGCCGCCACCGGACCGGTCTTCCACTGGGTGTTCGGCATTTGGTCGGACAAGTACCGGACCCCGCAGGAGATCCCGGACGGTGCGACGGTGTCGCTGCTGGCCGACCCCGCCAACAACGCGCAGGGCATCTGGTATCTGGCCCAGGCCGGGCTGGTCACCCTGCGTCCCGATGCTGACATCACCGCATTGACCACCAAAGACATCGTCGCAAACCCGAAGAACCTCAAGTTCACGCTGCTGGACTTCGGCGCCCAG
This sequence comes from Mycolicibacterium sp. CH28, assembly GCF_004745805.1. Classification (GTDB taxonomy): domain Bacteria; phylum Actinomycetota; class Actinomycetes; order Mycobacteriales; family Mycobacteriaceae; genus Mycobacterium. The sequence continues at coordinate 15,149 of NZ_SRLQ01000004.1, forward strand.
CCACGGGCGCTGCCCGATCTCGACGCGATCGTCGGGTACGCGGAGTCGTTCCTGGCCGCCGGGGTGAGTGAGGACAAACTGATCTTCGCGCCCAAGTCACCCGACGAGTTCGCGTCGGTGCTCACGGTCGGCAGCAGATACGTCGACACGGAGAACGTCAAGAACCTGATCAAGGCGTTCAAGGACCCGCGGGTGCAGCAGTTCATCGCCACCGATCCCGAGGTGAAAAAGCTCGCGCTGCCGGGTGATCCGGCATGAGCCGCCGGGAACTGCATCTGGGTGTCAACGTCCTGTCCGACGGGATGCACCCGGCAGCATGGCAGCACCCCGGCGCCGATCCGAATTGGTTCACCGACCTGTCGTACTGGATCGAGGTGGCGCGCATCGCCGAGCGCGGGACGCTGGACGCGCTGTTCCTGGCCGATAGCTCGTCGTTGTTCCAGCGGCCCGACGAGCCGTTGGTGGCGCCGCCGCTGGCGCTCGATCCGCTGATACTGCTCTCGGCGTTGGCCTCGGCGACGACGCATCTGGGCTTGATCGGGACGGTGTCGACGTCGTTCGAGGAGCCCTACAACGTGGCGCGCCGGTTTGCCTCGCTGGACCATCTCAGCCGCGGGCGGGTGGCGTGGAACGTGGTGACCAGCAGCGACCCGTACGCGTGGAACAACTTCGGCGGCGGAGCGCAACCCGACCGCGAGCAGCGTTACGCCCGGGCGGCGGAGTTCATCGATGTGGTTCGGGCGCTGTGGGATTCGTGGGACGACGACGCTGTCCTGGCAGACAAGGCGACCGGTGCGTTCAGCCGGCCCGGCGCCATCCGCACTATCGATCATCGCGGCGAGTTCTTCTCGGTCGACGGACCGCTGACACTGCCCCGGTCGCCGCAGGGGCACCCGGTGCTGTTCCAGGCGGGCGGCTCGACCGGGGGCCTGGATTTGGCGGCGCGGTATGCCGACGGGGTATTCGCTGCGCAGGCGTCGCTGCCGGACGCGTTGCGCAACGCCGCGGACTTGCGTTCGCGGACGGCGGCCTACGGCCGGCCGCAAGATGCGATCCGGATCATGCCGGGCCTGTCGTTCGTCTTGGGCAGCACCGAGGCGGAGGCGCGGCGGCGCAACGACGAACTCAACGAGCTGGCTGGCGATCGGCGGCTGGCGCACCTGGCCGGGCAGTTGTCGGTGGACCCCGCCGAGCTGGACTGGGACAAGCCCTTGCCGCAGTGGCTGCTGGACGGCGCGGTGACCGACACCGGGTCGCAGGGGGCGCGCGACATCGTGGTGAATGTGGCGCGGCGCGAACACCTGACGGTGCGCGAGCTGCTGGACCGGGTGATCACCTGGCATCGGCTGGTCGTGGGCGGCCCGGAGCAGATCGCCGATGCGATCGAGGAATGGTTCGTCGCGGGGGCGGTCGACGGGTTCAACCTGATGCCCGACGTGTTCCCGTCGGGGCTCGAGCTGTTCGTCGACCATGTGGTGCCGATCCTGCGGGCCCGCGGCCTGTTCCGGCGGGAATACACCGCGACGACCTTGCGGGGCCATCTGGGGTTGACCCGACTGCCGGACCGGCGGGTGGCGGCGCGGGCGGGGTGACGGTCCAACGCGCGGCCGGCGGGTGCGCGCGTTAGCGTGGGCCATGCCGACGATTGCAGCGCGCCTGCTGGATGTGATGGAGCACGAGATCCTGCCGCTGACCGACCGTGGTGTCGCGGCGGGCAACAAGGTGTTCGGGGCGGCGATCCTGCGCAAGTCGGACCTGTCGGTGGTGGTCGCCGAGACCAATGGTGAGATCGAGAATCCGTTGTGGCACGGTGAAATTCACACGCTGAAGCGGTTCTACGAGCTGACCGGCCGGCCGCCGGCGGGCGATCTGGTGTTCCTGTCCACCCACGAGCCCTGCACGATGTGCATGTCGGCGATCACCTGGGCGGGGTTCGACAACTTCTTCTATTTCTTCAGCCACGAGGATTCCCGGGACAGCTTCGCGATCCCGCACGATTTGAAGATTCTGCAGGAGGTGTTCGGCCTACCACCGGGCGGCTACCGGCGCAGCAATGCGTTCTGGTCGGCCTATTCCATCCCGGAACTGGTCGAATCCGAACCCGAACCCCTGCGCGCCCAATTGCGGCAGCAGCAGGACCAGATCCGGAAGCGCTATGAGTTGCTCTCCCAGAAGTACCAGGAATCCAAGGGCGACAACGCTATTCCGCTGAGCTGACTCAGTCGGCCAGCACACCTGCGCGGCGCATCGCGGTGGTGATCAGCTCGAAGTCGATGGTGCCGTGCTCGCGGGCCAGCGCGTCGGCGTCGTCGCCGCGGCCCGCGCCGATCGCGGCCACCATCTCTTCGTGCTCATGCAGTGCACGAAGCTCCCTCGTGCGCATCGTCGCGGGCTCACCCCAGAGGTGGGCGGGCGAACCGATGCTGACCGTCGCCTTCAGATCGAGGAGGAGTTGCTTGAGCACGTCGTTGTGGGCGGCATCCATGATCGCCAGGTGGAACCGGCTGTCGGCCTGCTGGGCTGCCAGCCCCGTACCGGCCGTCCGATAGGTCTCCAGCCCGGCCCGCATCAGCACGAGGTCCGACTCGGTCCGTGACTCGGCCGCGGCGCGGGCGAGGACGCCCTGCAGCCGGCACATGGCGTCATAACGGTCCCGCAGCTCACCGAGCCGCATACTCAGCGTCCGGCCCACCGCATCGGTGGAGGACTCCGGCCACTGGTCCAGGACATAGGAGCCACCGCCGCGGCCCCGGCGGGTCTCCAGCAGTCCGCGCTCCACCAACCGGGCCAGCGCGGCGCGCACCGTCATCCGTCCCACACCGAGTGAGGCGGCGAGCTCGCGCTCCACCGGCAACCGAGCCCCGGGCAGATACTCGCCGATCGCGATGGCCGTGATGAGCCGGTCGGTGATCTCGTCGACCCGCGACGGCGAGTCCAGCTGCTGTCCGAGCAGGCCCGGGCCAGTCAACGCACCGTCATGAGCCATGGGCCGCGTCCCCCTTCGTCACCATGATGTTAAATCCCATTCAATGGTCTTGCCATGAGACCTTTACCGGTTCATGCTGATCGCCATGCCAGTGGAAACGAAGATGGTGCAGTTCGGCGACTACCAGACCTGGGTACAGATCACTACGCCCGCGACGGCGAAAGACGGCGCCGCGCCGCTCTTCGTCCTGCACGGTGGGCCCGGGATGGCACACCACTACGTCGCCAACATCGCCGCGTTGGCCGCGGAGACCGGCCGCACGGTCATCCACTACGACCAGATCGGTTGCGGGGCGAGCACGCACCTACCCGAGGCTCCCGCCGACTTCTGGACGCCCGCGCTGTTCATCGACGAGTTCCACGCGGTGCGCAACGCCCTCGGCATCGAGCGCTACCACCTGCTGGGCCAGTCCTGGGGCGGCATGCTCGGTGCCGAGATCGCCGTGCTGCAACCGCCGGGTCTGGTGTCGTTGTCGATCTGCAATTCACCGGCCTCGATGGAACTGTGGATGGCCGGAGCGGCCGAACTGCGCGCCCAGCTCCCCGCCGAGGTCCAGGATGCCCTCGACCGTCACGAAGCCGACGACACCGTCACCGACCCCGAATACCTGGCCGCGACCGACGAGTTCTACCGGCGCCATGTGTGCCGAGTGGTGCCCACTCCGCAGGACTTCGTCGACACCGTCGCGCAGATGGAAGCCGAGCCCACCGTCTACCACACCATGAACGGCCCCAACGAATTTCACGTCGTCGGCACACTGCGCAACTGGAGCATCATCGACCGTCTGCCGTCGATCGCCGTCCCGACACTGGTGGTCGCCGGCGAGTTCGACGAAGCGACGCCCGCCACCTGGGCTCCCTACGTCGCGCACATCCCCGACGTTGTCAGCCACGTCTTCCCCGATACGAGCCATTGCAGCCATCTGGAAAAACCCGAGGAGTTCCGCGCCGTCGTCGCCGCGTTCCTCGCCGCCCACGACACGGACATCTGATCCGCCGAACGACAGGAAAACCGCCATGGACATCTCGGCACGAGCCGGCGAACCCGAAACCCAGCGCACGCTGGAATCCTTCGGCTATAAGCAGGAATTGCACCGTTCGGTAGCCACCGTCGACCTGCTGGTCTACGGCCTGGTCTTCATGGTGCCCATCGCGCCGTGGACGATCTTCGGCACCGTCTACAACAGCTCGGCGGGCATGGTCCCCCTCGTCTACCTCATCGGCCTGGTGGCCATGGTGTTCACCGCGCTGGCCTACGCGCAGATGGCCAAGTCCTTCCCGCTGGCCGGGTCGGTGTTCTCCTATGTGGGCCGAGGAATCCACCCCAGCGCCGGCTTCTTCGCCGGCTGGGCGATCCTGCTGGACTACCTGCTGGTCCCCACGCTGCTGTACGTGTTCGCCGCGGAGTCGATGGTCGGCCTGTTCCCCGGCACGCCACGCTGGCTGTGGGCGATCGTGTTCGTGGTGGTCAACACCGTCATCAACCTGCTGGGCGTGGACTCGCTGAAGGTGGCCAACCGCGCCTTCCTGGCCATCGAGCTGATATTCGTGGCCATCTTCGTCTACATCGCAATCCGGGCCATCAGCGGCGGTTCGCTGCCCAACGTGGGCTGGAGCACGACGCCGATCTGGAACCCCGAGACCGTCAGCGCGCCGTTGATCGCCTCGGCATTGTCCATCGCCGTGCTCAGCTTCCTCGGATTCGACGGAATCTCCACGCTCGCAGAGGAATCCACCGGCAAGAAGAACCCGGCCGGCAAGGCCATGGTCGGATCGCTGTTCATCGTGGCATCCCTGTTCGTCCTGCAGACCTGGCTGGCCAGCCTGCTGGCCGGCGGCCGGGAGTCCTTCAGCGACGACGAGGCGGGCAACGCCTTCTTCGATCTGGTGAAGGCGGCCTCGAGCACGGGCTGGATGAACGCGTTCTTCGCGGTCAACGTGTTGGCGGTCGGGTTCGCCAATGCGATGGCCGCCCAGGCCGCCACCAGCCGGCTGCTGTATTCGATGAGCCGCGACCGGCAGCTGCCGAGCTACCTGTCCAAGATCAGCTCACGGCAGGTGCCGATGGCCGCAATCCTCACCGTCAGCGCGATCAGCGTGGTGCTGGTGCTGTTCTTCGTCGGCCAGATCGGGCTGATCTCGTCGCTGGTCAACTTCGGTGCGCTGTTCAGTTTCTGCCTGCTGCACGCCTCGGTGGCGTGGTTCTACCTGGTGCGCAAGAAGTCGAGGAACTACCTGCTGCACCTGGTGGTTCCGGCGCTAGGCTTCCTGATCATCGCCTACGTGTTGGTCAATGCCGACGCGCTGGCCAAGATCGGCGGTCTCGTCTGGCTGGGTATCGGCGTGGTGGTGTTCATCGTCAACCGGGTCCGCGGTGTCAAGACGGGCCAGAAGGCCGGGTTTCTCCCGGAATGACGATGAGCTTGCCGCGCGTGGCCGTCCCGTTGCGTTCCAGGTCGGTCAGGGCCGGTATCGCGTCCGCAAGCCCGACGGTTCGGGCGATCGGGACCCGTAGTGTCCCGGCGCCGGCGGCGCGCGCAACCTCTTCGAGATCCTCGGTCACCGCTCGGGTCATCAGAAGCCGGAACGGGCCGGGCAGCGCGCTTCGAGCGAGGTTCACCGGCGTGGGATGAATGCTCACGATCCGGCCACCCGGCTTGAGCAGGGCGCGCCCGGTCCCGACCGCCAGGGTGCCGGCAGTGTCGATGACGATGTCGAATCGTCCGCGCAATGCGGCCGGGTCGAATTCGAATTCGACGATCGGGCCGACACCGAGATCGTGCGCCTCCTGACGCGCACTCGCACGGCAGCTGCCTCCCACCGAACCCGCGTTCGCGGCGGCGAGCTGAACCACGCAGCGCCCCACTCCCCCAAGGCATCCGTGCACGAACACGGCATCGCCCGGCCGCAGGTTCCCCTTCCTGAACAGCGCCTGGTATGCGGTCAGCCCGACGGTGGGGATGGCTGCGGCCGCCTCGAACGACAGGCCGGCGGGTTTGCCGACGACACCTTTCGACTCGGCCACCACCACCTCGGCGAAGGCGCCGGCCCAGGTGATCGGTGCGCCACCGAGTACCTCGTCGCCCACCCGCAGCCGCGTCACCGAGTCGCCGACCGCCTCGACAACCCCGGCGAAGTCGTAGCCCATGCCGCGCGGGAAGCTGCGCCCGGTCACCATCTTCATGGCGCCGTCGCGGATTCCGAAGTCCATCGGGTTGGCTGCCGCGGCCCGAACGCGAACGCGAACATCGTCGGCGCCAAGGGTTCTGGGCTCGAAGTCTTCGAGCCGCATCACCTCCGGTCCGCCGTAGCGGTGGTACTGGATTCGCTTCACCGCGGTACCGGCCGTGCTCATGAGCCACTCGGGACGGCGTCGGTCAGGGCACGGCCGAATGTCCAGCCGAACATCCTGGTCGCCAGCGATCGCGGCACCACATACTTGATCAGCACGTCGCTGGCCCGGTTGACCGCGCCCGGAACCACATGCGCCTTCGTGCCCAGGGCCTCCAGCGCCGTGCGCACCACCTGCGCGGGTTCCATCATCGGTCCGCCGATCTTGCGGAAGTCGATGCCGATGGGTCGCTCCAGGGCTTCGGTTTTCGTCATTCCCGGCGACACGACGAGGACGTCGACGCCGTCCTTCTTCAACTCGTAGTGCAAGGCCCGGCCCAGCGACGAGACGTAGCCCTTGACCGCCGCGTAGTTGGCCACATAGGGCGCGGCGCCGGCTTCGAGGCTGGAGGCCACCAGGATGATGGCGCCCCGGCGACGTCCCGCGAAATCGTGTCCGAAGCGGTGCGCCAGCTGCAGCGGAACGGCCCCGTCGAGGGTCAGGACGTCGAGTTCCTGGGCCAGTGAGTTATTCACCAATGGCCCGGCCACCGAGATTCCAGCGTTGGCCACGACCAATCCGACGTCGAGATCACCGACCTGACGGTGCAATTCGTCCACCGCGCCGTCGGCGAGCAGGTCCAGGGCGAGTGCCGTATTGGTGGTGCCGTTCGCGCGGGACAGCTCGGCGGCCAGGGCGTCGAGCCGGTCCTTGCGTCGCGCCACCAGCACGACGTTGATGCCTGCCGCACTGAGCTGGCGGGCGAATTCTTCCCCGATCCCCGAGGACGCCCCGGTGACGATCGCGTACTGGCCGTAGCTGGCGCGAAGATCTTTCATTGCGATTCCCGTCTGCATGTGAGGTGGTGATTGCGGGCCGGCGCCACCAATGCGATGACACCAAGTGCCATGCACGCTACACCATGACGTCACTCAGTGTCATCAATGTGCGGCGCGCCTCCTATACTGTGGGGATGAGTCGGTGGGAACCCAATGCCACGGAACGGCTGGGACAGGCCGCCGTGGAGCTGTTCGTCAGCCGCGGATACGAGGGCGTGACGGTCGCCGAGATCGCCGAGCGCGCCGGATTGACGAAACGCACGTTCTTCCGCCACTTCGCCGACAAGCGTGAGGTGTTGTTCGGCGGTCAGGACGCCTACCACCAACTGTTCACCGACGCCATTGCCGGCGCACCCGCCGGCGCCACCCCCCTGGAAGCGATCGGCGCGGCACTGGCCGCATTCGCCGCCGGCTTCGCCGACGACCGTCGAGACTTCCTGGCCAAACGCCAGACCGTCATCATCAGCAATCCCGACCTGCGGGAGCGCGATCTGCTCAAGGCGGCCGCGCTCACCACCGCCATGGCCGACGCGCTGGCTGCGCGCGGGGTGAAGCAACCCACCGCGAGCCTGGCCGCTCACATCGGCGCGCTCGCCCTCGGCGATGCGTTCCAGCGCTGGCTGCAGCCGGAGAATCGGCGATCCATGGCCAAGCTCGCCGAACAGGCGCTGCGGCAACTGGGTTCGGCCGCCGGAAACCTCCATTGAGCCCTCGGATCACCGCGGGGCGCCGCCGAGTCCGCGCCGACCGCTACCTGCCCTCGCGTGCCCCGGAACCCAACGCACAACGATCGTCCGTCACGCCAAAGCCGGTTCATCCCATAGATTGAGCGTGGTACCGATACCGCGTTGCACCGCATTCCGATAGAGCGTGGTCGCCCACGCGACGTCCTCCACCGGCATTCCGCCGATGCCAAGGAGGATGATCTCGTCATCCGAGATGCGGCCGGGAGCCCGACCCGCGATGATGCTGCCCAGGTCGCCGATCATCGCACGGTCCATGCGCCCCGCCGCGATCAGATCGTTCCAGAACACACCGAGGATGCCGACGGCCTCGTGCGCGGGAGCCCCGAATTCCTCGGCGTAGGTTTCGTACAGCTTCGAACTGTCGGCAACGTTGCGCGCGCGGTTGAGGACGAAGTCCGGATCGAGGTTGATGGTCGCGGGTGCGGCGAGCAGCGCACCCGGCGCGAGCCACTTTTCGTCGATGAAAGGATAGTTGACCGAACCAGCGGGACTCGACGTGGCGACGCTGACGATGTCCGACTCACGGACCGCTTCCTCGATCCCCGAGACGATCTCGATGGTCACAGCCGGATGTTTAGCACGGGCGCGATCGCGGAACAATTTTGCCGAATCGGCGCTTCGGCCGGCGATCTTGACCCGCTCGATCGATGGTCGCGCAAGCAGGAACGATTCGAGCGCAGTCGTGTTCATCACCCCGGGACCGACGATTCCGATCACGCGGCTGTCCGGCCTGGCCAGATAGCTCGCCCCCACACCGGGGATCGCACCGGTCCGATACGCGCTCAGCAGGTTTGCCGACATGACGGCCAAGGGAGCACCGGTCTCCTTGTCCGTCAACGTGAACAGATGGATCGAGCGAGGCAGTCCTTTTCGACGGTTGGCGACATTGGAGCCGTACCATTTAACCCCCACGCTGTCGAAGTCGCCGCCCAGGTAGGCGGGCATGGCCAGGAAACGCCGATCCGTTCCAGCGAGAGGCATATTCGGGAACGGTGACTCTTCAGGGAAGTCCAGAATGAGCCCGTGAGAATTGCGTGAAGCGCCACCCATCACGTAATCACCGACGCCCATCGCGGCGAACATCTTCTTCATCGCGTCCATGCAGGCGGCCATGTCGGTGACGCCGGCGGCAATCATGTCCGCTTCGTTCAGGTAGAGAAAGTCAATCCGCTGTCCCGTCACTGAAGTAGGTCCTTTCCTCGGGAACTGTTGTTATTTTTCTCCAGTGGGTGAACTATAGATCGAAGCGGCCCGAGGCGACACTCAACGACGAATCCGACGGCACGACAACGGTAAACGTGAGGAGAGATGCGATGGATCAGGAATTCGACGTGGCGGTCATCGGCCTGGGCTCGGTCGGCTCGATGGCGATGTGGCAGTTGTGCACCACCACCGATCTGAAGGTGGTCGGCATCGAGCAATGGGGCGTCGGCCACGCCAACGGTTCCTACGCCGGCGATTCCAGAGTGTTCCGCACGGCCTACCACGAGGGCTGGCGATACGTACCACTGCTACTTCGCTCCCGGGAGATGTGGCTCGACCTGGAGCGCATCACCGATCGGCGACTGTTCCTGCCGTGCGGAATGCTGGCCGTCGACCAGCCCGGGCACGCCCCTTACGAGTCGACCCTGGAGAGCATCCGCCGTTACGACCTTCCACATCAATCATTTACGACCGCACAGCTGCGTAAGACCTACCCCCAGCACACTGTCACCAACGACACCGAGGCGGTGCTGGACTTCCTCGGCGGCGGCCTGCTTTCCGAGATCGCCGTCATCTGCGGAGTGCAGACCGCTGTCGCCGCCGGCGGCACCGTCATCTCGGGTGAGCCGGTGTTGGGTATCGACGAGCAGGCCGACAAACTGGTGATCCGGACGGCAAACCGGACCATCCGAGCCGCTCAGGTTGTCATCACGTCGGGATCATGGACCACCAGGCTGCGCCCCCAGCTCGGCGGCGTACTCAAGGTGGCCTCAGTGGTGCTCACGTGGTTCGCGCCGGAAAACCCCAGGCGCTACACCGCGGACGTGTTCCCGGCATTCCTCCGCGACCAGGACGGCGTCCACATGTTCGGTGTTCCCTCGCTCGACGGTTACAGCATCAAGGCTGTGTCCCACACCGCCGACGAGGTGCTGGTCAGCGATGTCGATGAGGTCCCGCCCGTTGCCAGCCGAGCCTCCGTCGAGGAGATCAGCCGCAACGCACACGCGTTCTTCGCCGATCTGTCACCGGAACCCGTGCGGCACAGCATTCATCACGAGAGCGTGACCGCGTCCCGGGTGCCCATCGTCGACCTGGATCCCACGGGCCGCATCGTCACCATCGCCGGGTTATCCGGCCACGGATTCAAATTCGCACCCGCTCTGGGGCAACTCGCGACGAGCCTGATCACCGGCCGCTCCGACGACCTCTACAGCGCCGACTTTGGGCTATCAGCGCACCCGGACGCCGCGGGAATCGCCCTGGGATGAACGCGCTCGAGGTGGTGGCGCCGCGCGGGTCGCGCGCGGCGCCACCACCTCGGCTTCGAGAAAAGCGTCAAACATGGCGGTAAGCGCGGGTTCCGGGTACAGCCCGGCATTCAACACCGCCAGCACCTGCATGCCCGAGATCAGGCTGAGCAGTCCCAGAGCCGTCGCCGGTACGTCGAGATCCGCCCTGGCCTCACCCGCCTCCACCGCCTGCGCCATGAACAGCCGGAATCGGGCGAGCACCGCCCCGATCCCCGCTTCGTGAACGTCGGCGAAGTCCTCGGCCACCAGGGCGCGCTCCCAGAACGGAAGCACGACCCTCGCCTCAAGGCGCTGCTCGTGCCCGAGGGGCATCATCTCGCTGGCGAGTGCCCGCAGGGCGGCCAGGCCCGTGAGGTGTCCGCCACGTGCTTCGAAGCGAAGATCGGTGCGCTGGAACACGTGCTGGTAGCTGGCCAACAACAGGGCGTCTTTGGTGGGGAAGTAATGGCTGATCGCCCCGTGCGCCAATCCCATCTCGGCGGCGATTTCCCGCATCCCGGTGGCGTCAAGACCGTTTCGCGCGATAAGTCGCCACGTGCACTCGACGATGGCTTCGCGGCGCGCGGCGTGGTCGACGATCTTAGGCATGGCGCGTTGCCTCGGCAGTCATCCGAGTCAGCCTATCGGAGGCTGCTCCCGTCGAGTGCCCACACAGCGCCGAAGCAATTCGGCCAACTTGGCGTCGTCGATCCGGTCCGAGTCGTCGTTGATACCGGTGGACACCAGGACGTGATCGACCAGACCGGTGACGGCGGTGACGTTCTCCGGGGTGACCCCGCTGGCGAGCGCCAGCGGGTGATCGCCCAGTCCTGCCCGCAGTGCGGTCAGCTTGCCGACTGAGGCCGCCTGCCCGGTTCCAGGGCCCGACGTCGTCGGGATATCGACCCCCCGTCGAGCCAGCTCGCCCAGCCGCACGAGATCGACCTCGGCGACCGGCGCCTGGTATTTGAACGCGACGCCGCCGAAGTGCAGGCCCCGCCATCCGGTGGCCCGCCGGGCAACGGCCAGCCGGTCGAATGCGTCAGAACGGCCGTCAAGGTCCACTCCCGCCGAATCGGCCCAAATCGCGTCCAGTGGAATGCCTTCGGGGAACACCGGCGCGAGGATGTGCAGTGCCTCGACGGCGCTGCGCCGGATGAAGTTCGCGCCAAGGAACATCGCGGGGTATTGCGCCCGCACGGCGGCGATACACCGAACCAGCCGTGCGTCGTCGGCGTCGTGGTCGATCAGGAACACCCCGTCCACCGGATGGCGAAGGGCGGCGCTCACCTGATCAAGCACCTGGTGCACGTTGCGGACGTGGATGACGGGATGGACGTACACCGTCACAGCCGCCGCATCAGCAACAATCGCCCGCGGTCAAGATGTCGAGACGCTTGGCCAGGCTCTTGTCCAGATGAGCAACCGTACTGATCAGGTGGGCCCGCAGGGCCAGCCGAGCCTCGTCGGGCCGGTGCCGCACACAGGCCCGCAACATCTGCTCGTGCTCCTTGCGTCGCAGGGTCAGCTGGTCGCCCTCCTGTTCACTGGCGATGCGGTAGCGCTCACTGTTGTGCCAGGTCGACTCGATCGATCGCAGCATCCACTCCGAGCCCGCGGCGCGGTAGATGGAATAGTGGAAGTCCTTGTGCGCCAGGCGAGCTTCGCCGGCGTCCCCGTCCAGAAGGGCGAGCCGCTGCCGCTCCAGCGCCGCGCGCGCGGCCACCTCGTCGGAGGTGTCGAAGTTCTCGGCCGCGCGGCGGCACAGAGCACCCTCGAGGAGGATGCGCGTGCGGTAAGTGTCGATGAGGTCGTCGGCCGAGATCTCCCGCACCCGGGCGCCTTTGCGTGGAATCACCTCGACCACACCGATCGACTCGAGCTGGCGCAACGCCTCGCGGATCGGCATCATGCTCATCCCGAACGTGGTGGACAGCTCCTGCAGGCGCAGTGGCGCACCCGCAGGGATCTCGCCCTCGAGAATCGCCTCCAGGATCGCGTCGTACGCCTGCTCGAGCGCCGTCGCTTGGGACGTTCTACCGACACCCGCCGCCGTCATCAGTGACTCCCATTCAATAGTTCACCCGCGTTCGGCACGAACCGGTCGAGGCCGAGTTCGTCCAGAATCCGATACGTGGTGGCAACAGCCGCCGAGACGACGGGCTTGCCGATCCTGTCCTGCACCACCTGGACCGCAGCCAGTGACGGCATCTGTACACACGCGGACAAGACGACCACGTCCGCTTCACTGTGGTCAAGATCGTCGACGATATCGACCAGGGCCATCGGGTCGCGGGAACCGACCTCGAGGTTGTCCGCGATCTCGAGCGCGATGAAGTCGGTCACCTCGAAGCCCTCCCCGGACAGGTAGTCGACCACCTGCTCGGTCAGCGGGCGCAAATAGGGCGCGATGAGTGCGATCTTCCTGGCACCCAACGCATTGAGGCCCTCAACCAGCGCACCCGCGCTGGTCACCACCGGCGCCGGGGCCCCGTTGCGCTCGGCCACCTCGCCCAGCCGTTGCTGCGATGTGCAGTGGTACCCCGCGCCCCGGGACATGATTGCCACCAGGCAGGCGTATCCCAGGACATCGACCCGCGCGTCGGACAGTTCGGCGGCGCATCGATCGGACTCGTCGTCCATGGCTTCGAGCTGAGCCTTGGTCACCTCCTTCATCCGCATACGCGACGAGTGGAAGGTGAACCGCTCCGATCTGACGGCTTCACGGGCGCGCAGCATCGCCGGGACCTCGGTCTCCATGGTGATGTTGGAGCTCGGAACGATCTGGCCGATACGGTAGGGCCGCCCGATGGGAGGGGCCATCCGTCAGACCGCCTTGACCGGGTTGGACAGCGTGCCGATCTTCTCGATCGTGGCGGCGACGACATCGCCGGGGACCAGGAAGGTGGGCGGATCCATCGCTGCCCCAACGCCCTGCGGCGATCCGGTCGCGATGACGTCACCGGGTTCCAGGGTGACACCGGAGGAAATGTCGGCGATCAGTTGCGGGATCTTGAACAACATCTGCGCGGTGTTGCCGTTCTGGCGCTGGTCGCCGTTGACGGTCAGCGACAGTTGCAGCGCATGTGGGTCGCCGATCTCGTCGGCGGTCACGACCATCGGGCCGAAAGGCTTGTAGCTGTCCTGCCCCTTGGAGAAGAACCACTGCCCCGAGCGCCGTTGGTCCCGCGCGCTGATGTCGTTGACGATGCTGTAGCCGAATACGTGATCGAGTGCCTCGGACTCCCCTACGGACTTGCAAACCTGGCCGATGACGACGGCGAGTTCGCATTCCCAGTCCAGCTGGGCGGTCATCGCACTGTCGTGCCAAATCGGCTCGTCAGGCCCGACCACCGCCGTACCGGGCGCGCTGAACAATACCGGCCGCGACGGCAGATCCTTGTCGGTGTCCAGCGACCTGCTCGACTCCTCGACGTGCTCGATGTAGTTCAGCCCGACGCCGACGAGCTTTGCCGGACGCAAGGGCGCATGCAGCACCACATCGGAAATCTGACGGCACAGCTCCGCAGGCCAGCTCCCGCCCGCCTCGACGGCCTGGGCAACCGCCCGGTGCAGCCCCGGTCCGGCGGTGATGTAGTCACGCAGGTCCGACGGCACGGGCACGGTGTTCGCCAGGGCGGGCACGAGATCCAGAACCGTCGTCTCGTCGATCAGCACCCCGAGCCGCCGCTCAGCGTCGGTGCCGAGGCTGAAGCTGATGAATCGCACGAATACTCCTAGTGTCGGTCGAAAGTGGTTGTCGGGCTGAATTCTTCGGGCTCGTTGACCGGTTGCTGTGGCGAGACGCGGTCGAAATCCGGTCGCCCGCGGCGCAGCACGACGCTGGAGCGCGGCCGCTGATCGACGGTGAGCTGGAATACGTCGAACCTGTTGTAATGCCCGATGATGTCGTGCATCTGCTTGGGCTGGATGCACGCGTTCAGGTCGATGTCGGCGACAACCATGCCCTCCTCGTCGACGAGCGGCTCGGTGATGAGCCTGCCGTCGGGTCCGAAGATTCCGCTGAAGGCGCTGTGCGGGCGGCTCAAGAGCTCGCGGGCGGCTTCGTCGTGGGCGACGGTATCGACGATCTCCGGTGTGATCGCCGAGCACGACACCACGGTGAAAACCTTGCCTTCGAAGCTGTGCGCCGCGGCTCTCGTCTTGATCGCCTCCACCATGTCGTAGTCCTTGGGCGCCACCGGCAAGGCGATGTAGTTGGCGACGTGGACCTGCTCGCCCTGAGCCAGCAGCGCAAACCTGGCCAGGGTGTTGGTGTTCTCACCGCACGCCAGGCCGCCGAGCCGGCCGATGCTGGTGTCGTAGACGCGCAGCGAGCTGCCGTCTCCGCCGGCCCAGGTGAGCTTCTCGGCCCAGGTGGGCACCAGTTTGCGGTGCACGCCCAGTAATTCGCCGCTGTCACCGATGAATAACAGCGAGTTGTACAGCGTCCCCATGGAATACGGGTCGCGCTCATTGACACCGATGACGGTGAAGGTTCCGGCGGCCTTGGCAGCGGCGCACAATGCGGTCACTTCCGGCCCGGGAATGTCGATCGCTGCACAGAACAGCCGCTCGAACCAGGAGCTGCCCTGGACCGGAGTCATGGTCCAGTTCCAGTACGGGTAGCCCGGGACGAAGACCTCAGGAAAGCACACCAGCTGCGCTCCCCGCGAACCTGCCTCGGCGATCAGCCGGCACGCCTTGTCCACCGTGGCTGCCGTGTCGAGGTAAACCGGGGCCGCCTGTACCGCGGCGGCCCGGAAGATCGGATATCTGGCCATGGTGATCAGTGCCCTCCGCTGACGGTCAGTACGGTCCCGGTGATCGCACCGGCTTGTGGCGAGGCCAGGAAGGCGACCGCGGCGGCCACCTCGGCACTGGTGACGAGCCGGCGAATCGGCGTGCCGTCGACGATCCGGGAGACTATGCCCTCCGGCAATGTGGCGCCCTTCTCGGCTGTCAGTCCGGGGGCCACCAGGTTGACGGTGACGCCCGCCGGCCCCACCTCCCAGGCAAGCGCGCGTGAGGCGGCAGTCAGGCCGCCCTTGCCGCTGACGTAGGAGACATCGGACGGCATCACCCCGTCGACCAGGTTGGTGCTGATGGTGACGATCCTGCCCCAGCCCTGTTGGGTCATCGGACGCAAACAGTGGCGGGTGATGTGCAAGGTGCCCTCCAGGTTGAGCCGAACCGTTGCTGCCCAATCGGATTCGTCCATGTGAAAGGGTTCGGCCGCCTCGACGGTTGCCGGCCAAGCGACCGCGTTGTTGACCAGGACGCCCAACGGGGCCAGTTCGGCCGCCATCGTCTCGACGGCCGCGATGGCGGACTCGGGTTGCTCGAGCGAGACCGGCACCGCGATCGCTTCGCCGCCGGCATTCACGATGTTCTCGGCAACCCGGCTGGCTCTGCTGAGGTTGTCGCGATAACCGACCCCCACCGCGAATCCGGCTGCGCTCAGCGCCTGGCTGATCCGGCTGCCGATGGTGCCTGCTCCCCCGGTGACGAGTGCGCTGTACGCCGGTCTCATAACGTCGGCTTATCTGCGCTGCTGGCCCAGTTGGCCATCAGCGTGTTCGACGGCAGTGTCTTGTCGACGAGCTTTCGCGCCTGGTCGGCACCGGCGACAGGCAGTCCCTCGGGATCGAGCAGTCCGATCTGCACCAATACGCTGGCCTGATCCCAGTAGATGTGCTCGTTGCACAGCTTGTCGCCGGCAATGGTGACAATCGCGACCAGCGGCACCTCGACGTATTTCCCGGTGGGCGCGACACCCGGTAGCAGCCAGTCCATTTCGCGGTCGTGGGTGAAACAGAGCAACTGCTCCTCGACGATCCGGTTGGAGCCGACGGTGCGCGAAATCGTGATCGCCCTCAGGTCCGCGGGATTGGTCGGCACGAAGTGGTGGGCGTAGAACCGGGACAGATCCCGGTGCCCCACTCCGCCGGTCATCGTCGGAATGTGGTTGACGTATGGCTCGTCGATCATCGTCGCCATGGTCGCGGCCACGTCGCGCGTCACGAACTCGTGGTGGATGTGGTTGTCCCAGATCGCATTCAGGTCGTACCGGGGGCCGATCGCGTCGCGCAGGACAGCCAGCGTCCTCGCATACGCCAGATCGGCCGCAAGCGGCTCGAACACGTCACGTCCCGTGGTCGCGAACGCGTGATCCACACCCGGGTAGTCGTAGACACGAACCCTGTCATTGCCGGCGAATGCCGCGTGGATTTCGGCCCGCGCCTGCTCGGGGCAGTACACGTCGAGCTCGGCGAGATGGATGGCCACCGGGACCGTCAGGTTCGCCGCCTCGCCGAGGTGCTCATGCACGCCAACGCCGTAATAACTTACCGCACAATCGATATCCAGACGCGTGCCCGCCAGGTAGGCGAGCAGTCCGCCCAGGCAGTATCCGACGACACCAACCCCGCCAACCTGGTTATCCAGCAGCCGAAGGGTACGGACCACGTCGGCAATGTCCGCAACGGCCAGCGCCTCATCGAGTTCGTCCCGAAGCTGCAGACCACGCTGCACGGACGCGTCATCGTAGCCGAGTTCCACGCGCCGTTCCGATCGCCAAAACAGGTCGGGCACAAGTACTACGTAGCCCTCCTGCGCGAAGCGCTCGGCAGTCTCGCGCATGTAGTCGTTGATCCCGAAGATCTCCTGCAGGAGAACGATGCCGGGTCCTGAACCACTGCGAGGCTCGGCCAGGTAGGCGGCGAACGCCTCACCGCTGTCCTTGACGATGTCGATGTACTTGCCCATGTGGACTCAGAAATCCTTTCGAAACCTACGGCGCGGAACTGACCAGTCACTCGCCGGCAGCATCGCCGCCGACTTCCTGATGTCCGCCGTTGTCGGTGTATGCCGCCTCCTGATAGAGGGCCAGCGCATGCATCACCGGGAAGTCGTTGAACGAGAACAGACACGCGTCGTTGCGGTCGTCGTCGTTGGCGTGCTCGTGCCACGCCCACGACGGGACGCAGAAGATGTCATTCTCCTGCCAGTCGAATCGCCTACCGCCGACGACGGAGTGGCCACGACCTTTGGCGACGTGGTAGATCACCGAACCGGTGTGCCGGTGCGCCTTGGTCGCTTGCCCTTCACCGAGCAGCTGCATGTGTGCACTCATGGTCGGCATAACGGAACCACCGGTCACTGGGTTGACATATTCCATGATGACCCCGTCATACGGCGTCCCCTCCGACACCGCGGCCTGGTCCAGCAACGCCTGGTAGGTGCGCTCCCACGGGTAGGCCAGCAGTGGCGAGTACCGCTTGCTCCACCCGCGGTCGGCGGGCGTGAGAATGCCGCTCCCATATGCCTTCAGCGTGGTGTTGACCGTCTTGCCCGGCTGCTGGTGCAGGTCCGGGTGTACCGCATAGAAATTCGCATCCAGGGCATTGACCAACGGGATATCCAAGCCGTCCTGCCAGATCACTGGGCTGGTGTCGGAGTCGTTGCCGTGTTCGTGCCAGGTGCCACTGGGTGTGATCAGAAAGTCGCGCGGGCCGGCTTCGAGCCGATCCCCGTCGACGATGGTCCAGGCGCCCGCCCCCTCGATGACGAACCGGAGGGCGGCCGCGGCATGGCGGTGCGCCGTCATCGATTCGCCGGGATTCATGATCTGCAAGCCGGTGTACAACAGACCGACCGCGGCGCTGATGTCCCTGCGGCCGTCGTTGACCAGCATCACGACCCTGCGGCCCGCATCATCGCCGGACACCAGCGAGGCCGACTCCAGCACCGACGGCCGCATGTCGCGGTAAGCCCAGTGCATCGGTACCGACTTCGGCTGTGGGTACCAGGGCTCGATCTCGTTGGCGACGGTCCAGAGCGCTCCGGCTCCCATCGATTCCAGCCTGCGGTAGAACTGCACCAGCGCCTCGGTATCCCGTACTCGGGACCGGCCGATGACGTCTTCCCTCATTGCACAACCCCTTTCGGTGACCAATACGCCACGACCGGCCGTCGATCAGTGCTCGTTGATCAACCCGCCAGGCGGCAGACACCCGGCCTGACACACGCGCGCACACCAGATCGACGTCGCCCCCCGACTATAACGGGCGGCCTGTCCTGACGTCCACCATTATTTGATCAAATTTGTGTAGGTCGGCATCCGTGACCGCATGCCGATCCCGTGCGCGCTTCGTACAACATTGGCTCTTTAACAGTATGTTTCGCCGTGCGGTGCCGATCTGCGGCCCGCGATCAGTCTCGTTACCGATATGAAAATTCTCGTCGGTTTATCGAAAGTTTGATCAAACACTGTTCTACGTTGTGGAGACGCATACGAGTCGCTCCACGCCGCTGGCACTGCCGGCTCGCCTCGCCCGCCCTCAGCAACGGATGGCCTGCCCGTATGTCTGGAGCTCTTCTGTCGCCCACCGAAAGGAGCGTTGATGACCACCGTTGATTCATCCGAAAGCACGGTCGAGACCGGCAAGCTACGAGGGCAGCTCGGCGCACTTGCCATCGTTCTCATGGTGATAGCCGCCGCGGCCCCGCTTTCAGTGCTCGGCGGCATCGTGCCGCTGGGCCTGATCATGGGTAATGGGGTCGGGCTGCCGGTCCTCTTCCTCGTCGGCGGGGCAATCCTGTTGGTCTTCGCCGTCGGCTTCACGCACATGACGAAACACGTCCCACGCTCCGGCGCCTTCTTTCACTACATATCGGCAGGCCTCGGACGCCCCCCGGGGTTGGTGGCGGCATGGATCTCGATCTTCTCGTACCTATCCGTGGAGGTCGGTCTCATCGCGCAGATCAGCAGCGTCCTCGCCGACACCGTGGCCCGTGTGGCGGGTCCACAACTCCACTGGGGCATATACGCTTTGCTCACGGCCGCGTGCGTCGGCACACTCGGCTACCGGCGCATCGACCTCAGCACAAAGGTGCTCGGAGTGGTGCTCAGCGGTGAAGTGCTGATCATCGCGGTGTTGAGCGTCGCCGTGCTCTACACAGGCGGGGCCGAAGGACTCACCTTGAGTACGTTCGGCTGGGACCACGTATTCGCCGGAGCTCCCATCATCGGGCTCATGTTCTGCCTCAACGCTTTCACCGGATTCGAGTCGACCGCCATCTACCGCGACGAGACCAAGAATCCCGATACGGCCATCCCGCGGGCCACCTACGCCGCCGTGCTCATTGTCGGGATCTTCTACACCTTCTCGTCATGGATGATGATCATGGCGTGGGGGCCGCACCAGGTCATCGACGCCGCATCTGCGCACCCGACCACGCTGATCATCGAAACCACGGCGGCCTATCTCGGCCCCGTCGGTGTGGTCGCGATCAACATCCTGTTGCTGACTAGTGTCTTCGCCGCCATTCTGTCGTTCCACAACGTGGTCGCCCGCTATTTCCATGTACTCGGCAACAGCGGCATGCTGCCGCGCGCCCTCGGCCAAGCTCACCGCCGGCACGGATCGCCCCACCGGGCCAGCGTCACGACCTCGATCATCACCGCCTCGGTCATCGTTCTGTGCGCTGCGTGTGGCTTGACGGCCACCCAGGTGCTCGGCTGGAGTGCCGGCGACGCGACGGTCGGCATCATCGTGCTCATGGCGGCCACCGCCTTGTCGGTAGTGGTGTTCTTCCGGCGGACCAAGCTGTCCACCAGCCGGTGGCAAGCGTTCATCGCCCCGAGCCTCGCGTTCGTGACCCTGAGCCTCATCGCGATCGTCATCATGATGAACTACCCGCTCCTGGTGGGCGAAACCGACGCCGCCGGCCAACCCGAGTTCGGGCCCATCTCCACTACCCTGCTGCTGATGATGCTGCCCTTCATCATCCTCGGCCTGGTCCAAGCCGTCGTGCTGAAGCGACGCAACCCGAAGGCCTACGCCGCCATCACCACGCTGGACGGATAACCGCCTGTCGGCGGTCCGGGATCGCTCGGTGCTCAGATCGCCGCGCGCAGCGGGCCGGCCAGCTCGCCGCGATCGCCGACGGTCACCGCCGACAGCCCCAGCCAGGACGCCATCGTCTGAAGTTCGGCGGCCAGCCGGGGGGCTATCTCCGCGGGAGCCTGCCCCGGCTCGGCGAACGCCCCGACGACGTGCAGCGCGTCGTCGCCGCGCTCGGCCTTGAGGTCTACCCGGCCGACCAGCCGCCCGTCGAGCAGGAACGGCCACACGTAGTAGCCGAACTGACGCTTGGGAGCGGGCGTGTAAATCTCGATGCGGTAATGGAATTCGAACAGTCGCTCGACACGGGGCCGGAAGAAGATCAACGGATCGAACGGGCATAGCAGAGCCGTCCCGCGGTCCAGGCGCGGCACGGACACCCCGGCCCGCAGGTAGGCCGGGGCAGACCAGCCGGCCACCTCGACCTGCTCCAACTCCCCCTCCGCGACCAGCTCGGCGATCGCCGGCTTGCTCTCGCCGGGGCGCAGCCGGAAGTAGTCGCGAATATCGGCTTCGGTACCCACGCCCAGCGCGGTGGCCGCGCGCAGGGTCAGCTCGCGCAGGGCCTCGGCGTCGTCGACCTGGCGGGCCAGCACGTGCGGTGGCAGCACCCGTTCGGTCAGGTCGTAGTGGCGGGCGAAACCGACCCGGTGGGCTGTGGTCAGCACACCGGAGGCGAACAGCGCCTCGGCCACCCACTTCGTGTCACTGCGGTCCCACATCTCCTTTTTGGCTGGCCCCTTGCGGCCCCGCGGCTCGCCTTCCAGGTGCGCCTCGATCTGCCCGGCGGTGCTCGGCCCGAGTTCGCCGACCGCGGCGACGATCTCCTCGGCCAGTCGCGGGTTCTTCTTGACGATCTCGGTGCCCCAGCGGCCGTGGGTGTACTCGCGCATCCGCCAACGCATCAGCGGCCAGTCCTCGACGGCCAACAGCGCCGCCTCGTGCGCCCAGTACTCCACAAGCAGTCGCGGTGAGCGGGCGCTGTGGCTCCAGGCGGCACCGTCGAGCACACCGCGGTCATACGGGCCCAGTCTGCTGAATATCGGCGCGTAGTGGGCGCGTACCGCCACCGACACCGAGTCGAGCTGCAGAACCTGGATGCGCTCGATCAGCCGGCGCAGGTGTGCGCGGGTGACGGGCCCGCGCGGCGTGGGCTCGGCGAAACCCTGCGCGGCGATGGCGACCCGGCGCGCCTGATCGGCGGAAAGCCGGGTCATGCCCGCAGGTAGCTGTGGAACCGGTAGCGCAGCCCGGAGCGACTGTCCTGCCACGGGCCAGAGGTCCCGACCCACGATTCGTCGAGTACCGGGGCCAGGGCGTCCTCGTCCTGCAGCCGAAGGTCGATCTCGACCTCGGTCACCTCGCACCGGGTGGCCAGCGGCAAGGCGAGGTGATAGATCTCCGCCCCACCGATCACCCAGCTGTCCTCGGCCGTGCCAATCCCCAGGCCGCTTCGCTCCTGCCCGCCGTCAAAGGCGAGCTCGCCCACCACCGTCGCTCCGTCTGCCATGTAGTCAGCTTGCCGGGTGAGTACGACATTTCTGCGTCCCGGCAGTGGGCGGACCTTGGCCGGCAGCGACTCCCAGGTGCGCCGGCCCATCACCACGGTGTGACCCATGGTCACGTCCTTGAAGCGGGCGAGGTCCTCGGGCAAGTGCCACGGGATGCCGCCGTCACGGCCGATGACCCCCGAGGTCGACTGCGCCCAGATCAGCCCCAGGCCCTTGCTCATACAGCGACCGGGGCCTTGATGGCCGGGTGCGGGTCGTAGTTGCGGATCTCGATGTCGTCGTATGTGTAGTCGAAGATCGAATCACGCTGGGCGAGAACAAGTTCGGGATAGGGTCGCGGATCGCGGCTGAGCTGCTCGGTGACCTGCTCGACGTGGTTGTCGTAGATGTGGCAGTCGCCGCCGGTCCAGACGAACTCCCCCACCACCAGGCCGGCCTGGGCCGCCATCATGTGGGTCAGCAGTGCATAGCTGGCGATGTTGAACGGCACGCCCAGGAAGAGGTCGGCGCTGCGCTGGTAGAGCTGGCAGCTCAGCTTGCCGTCGGCAACGTAGAACTGGAAGAACGCATGGCACGGCGGCAGCGCCATCTGCGGTATCTCCCCGACATTCCACGCCGAGACGATGTTGCGGCGGCTGTCCGGGTCGGTGCGCAGCAGCTGCAGCGCGTTGGTGATCTGGTCGATGTGTTCGCCGGAAGGGGTCGGCCAAGACCGCCACTGCACGCCATACACGGGGCCCAGATCACCTGTCTCGGAAGCCCATTCGTCCCAGATCGTGACACCGTGCTCCTGCAACCAGCGCACGTTGGAGTCCCCGCGCAGGAACCACAGCAACTCGTAGACGATGGACTTGGTGTGCACCTTCTTGGTGGTGATCAGCGGGAAGCCGGCGTTCAGGTCGTAACGCAGCTGATGGCCGAACACGCTGCGTGTTCCGGTGCCGGTGCGATCGGATTTCGGTGTGCCTTTGTCGAGCACTAGGCGAAGCAGATCCTCGTACGGCGTGGCGATCGGCACGCCGATCAGCTTACGTCCGGAGCCACAGGGTACAAACGAAGCCATGCCGACCATCGCTGACGCCGTCACCACCACCGACGGAACCTGCCCCGTCACCCTGGCCATCCCGGACGGGCAGGGTCCCTGGCCCGCGGTCATCATGTACCCCGACGCGGGCGGCGCCCGCGCGGCGTTCCACGACATGGCCGCGCAGCTTGCGGCCCTGGGCTACGTCGTGTTGGTACCCGACGTGTATTACCGCCACGGCGAGTGGGCCCCATTCACGATGGAGACGGTGTTCTCCGACCCGGCCGAGCGCCAGCGACTGTTCAGCATGCTCGGCAGCGTCACTCCCGAGGCGATGGAGACCGACGCGCGGGCGCTATTCGACTACCTGGCAGCCCGGCCCGAAGTCGTCGGCGAGGCGTTCGGCACCACCGGCTACTGCATGGGCGGGCGGACGTCGTTGACGGTGGCCGGGCGGGTACCCGAGCGGGTCGCGGCAGCGATGTCCTTCCACGGTGGTGGACTGGCCGCCGAGGACGCCGGCAGTCCGCATCTGCTGGCCGACAAGATCCGGGCGGCGGTCTACGTGGGCGGCGCCCAGGACGACCCGTCGTTCACCCAGGAGCAGGCCGAAACCCTGGACACGGCGTTGACCGATGCCGGCGTGGAGCACACCATCGAGTGGTACCCGGCGCTGCACGGTTTCGCGGTGCCGGACAACGGCCCCTACGACGAGGCCGCCGCGCGGCGGCACTGGACCGCCATGACGGATTTCTTCGGGGCGCACCTACCGAGGTGAGTCCTTCTTGCTGACGCCGCGCAGCGCACGGATCAGACCGCGGGTGGCGTAGAAGAACACGACGACCGACAGCAGGATCAGGAAGATGAACGTCGGCAGCCAGTTGGTTCGGCTGTGCGGGATGTTCCACCAGACCACCGTGAACAGCACCGCGCAGACGAACAGAACGATGTCGCGCCAGTTGCCCTTGTAGCTGGCGGCCACGTCGAGCAGCTCGCGGCTTTTCTCGGTGCTGACGATCACGTCCTGAATGCGCCGGTCGATGCTGGCCTTGAGCGCGGCCCGCAGTTCGACGTCCTCGGGTGGCAGCTTGTCCAGCAGCTCGAGGTCGGACTTGATCATGCCGCGGATATCCGGGCCCTTCATGGTGCCCGCGGCGATGCCCAGCAGCGCACCGCCGGCGATCGGGGCGGCCCCCAACGCAATGTCAGCGATTCCCGGCATGGCTCCTCCAGTTCGTCCTCCCAGAGGGTAATGCGCCGGTCTGGCCGCGGTGGCCGGCTATGCCATCAGGGTGGCCGCTACCGTCGCGCCGAGCTCCCAGCAGGCCTGCAGGTCGGCCTTGGTGGGCTTGCCCGACACGACCACCGACTCGGCGGACCGGACCCAGCCCAGACCGGTGGTGATGGCGTCGACCCCGCGGATCGCGCCCTCGGTGCCCTCGTTGCCGTGGACATAGAGCCCGAACGGCCGCCCGCGGGTGGCGTCCAGGCACGGGTAGTAACAGACGTCGAAGGCGTGTTTGAGCGCGCCGCTCATGTAGCCGAGGTTGGCCGGGGTGCCCAGCAGGTAGCCGTCGGCGGCCAGCATCTCGGCCGGGGAGACGGTGAGTGCGGGGCGGCGCACGACCTCGACACCCTTGATGTCGGGGTCGGTGGCACCGGCGAGCACCGCCTCGAACATCTCCTGGCAGTGCGGCGAGGGCGTGTGGTGGACGATCAGCAGACGAGACATCGCCCTCCACTCAGTGATCAGCCCTGCGCCACGACCCGCGTCGGCCGCAACGTGACGGCCACCCGGCCCTCGCGAGGCGCCGGAAAGGTCTCCGGATCCTGACCATAATGTCGGACGACTTTCTCGAACAGCTCGAGGCCGGGGTCTTCGCCGACTTCCACGGTCCCGCGGATCTCGAGGGTCCGAAACGGGTTCTGCGGATCGATGATGAACAACGTCGCCTGCGGACGGGCGACGACGTTCTTGTACTTCTGCCGCGCCGTCACGAATGACGTCTTCACGGTGTCGCCGTCGACGACGAACCAGATGGCGGTCACTTGGGGCGTCCCATCGGCGCCGACGGTGGACAGCGAGGCAACCAGCGGCGCCTGGGCGAGGTCTTGATGCGATTCAGGGATGGACGTCATGCCCGGAACAAACCTCGGCTACGAGCGCGCCATTCCCCGAGTTGCCGGACACCTCACGACTTTCCCGCCTGCATCTCGACAGCCTTGCGCATCGTCTCCCTGGCGCGGGTGCGATCGCCGGCGTAGTCATAGGCCCGGGCCAGCCGATACCACCGCTGCCAGTTGTCCGGGTCGGCTTCCAGTTCGGCTCGCACCGTGGCGAACAGGGTGTCGGCAGCGTCGCGCTGGATGCGCCCGCCCGGGGTTCGCGGCAGGTCGCTCACGTCGAGTTCCATACCGTCTTCATCGGCCAGCCGGGCCAGCCGCTGATGAGCGAACCCGGCCCGCAGCGTGGCGACCATCGCCCAAGCTCCGACAACCGGCATGATCAGCACGCCGATTCCCAGCGCGATCGCGGTTGGTGCCCCGCTAGCGATCAGGGTGATCCCGGTGCGGCCCAGCAGCACGAAGTACACCAACAGGGCCGCACACATGAACCCGATCAGCAGTTGGACACGCCGCACCCGGTTCACAGGTCGAGCAGCGGTTCGATCCCGATGGTCAGCCCTGGCCTGGCGGCGATCGCCCGAACCGCGAGCAGTACCCCCGGCACGAACGAGGTGCGGTCGAGGCTGTCGTGGCGGATGGTCAGCGTCTCCCCCAGCGTGCCGAACAGCACCTCTTGATGGGCGACGAGCCCG
This sequence comes from Mycolicibacterium sp. CH28, assembly GCF_004745805.1. Classification (GTDB taxonomy): domain Bacteria; phylum Actinomycetota; class Actinomycetes; order Mycobacteriales; family Mycobacteriaceae; genus Mycobacterium. The sequence goes on from NZ_SRLQ01000004.1 coordinate 40,804, forward strand.
GTCAGCCGCACCGAGTGCACCGGGACGCCGTCGACGTCGGCGCCGCGGGCACCAGGCAGGCCGGTGCTGGTCGCATCGGGATTGGGCCGCAAGCCTTTTCGCGCCTGCGCGATCAGTCTGGCGGTGCGGGTCGCGGTGCCCGAGGGCGCGTCAGCCTTCTGCGGATGGTGCAGTTCGATGACTTCCACCGATTCGAAATAGGGCGCGGCCTTCTGGGCGAAGTGCATGGACAGCACCGCGCCAATGGCGAAGTTGGGGGCGATCAGCACACCGGTATCGGGGCTGTCAGCCAGCCAGGACCGAACCTGATCAAGGCGCTCGTCGGTGAACCCGGTGGTCCCGACGACGGCGTGGATTCCGTTCTCGATCAGGAACTTCAGGTTGTCCATGACGACATCGGGATGGGTGAAGTCGATGACCGCCTCGGTGGCGCTCTCGGTCAGCAGACTCAGGTCGTCACCGGCGTCGATCTCCGCACTCAGCGTCAGGTCCCCGGCGTCGCGCACCGCGGCGCACATCGTGGTTCCGACCTTGCCTCTGGCTCCCAGGACCCCAACTCGCATGCACGCAGCCTAATCGGCTTACCCTGGCATTCCGCGTGCCGTAGGAGGTTGGTGATGTTCACACGAGCCGGACTGACGGTTCTCAGCACGGCAGCGGTGATCGCCACAGCCTCGGCGAGCCACGCCACAACCCTCCTGACCTTCGAGAGCGGGTTCGCCGGCGTACAGCACGTCCTGCATTTCACACCGAAACAGCTGCGAAGTGGTCAGTGCAGGACGTTCGGCCACTGCCAGCCGGCCGACTATTTCGCGTTCCCGGACGGCGCCTTCACCTCGCAGGGTGCCACGAATGTCGACGACACCATCGATGCCCTGCCCGATGACAAACCGATCGCGCCGCTCGGGCACAGCGGGCTGGTCAGCTCCCCCGACCCGGCCGCCGCCCCCGATCCGGCCAGGGTCGCGGTGGGGCCGATCGGTGGGCCCGAGAACCTCCACCGCGGCAAGAGAGCGAAACCCGCGTCAACGAGCCCGGCCGACTTGCGCGACAACCCGAACGCCGTCCCAGATCCGACCCCACCGGCATCGACGGCCCCTCGCACCAAGGGTGCGTCCCACCGGTCACCGTTCGGCCCGACCGAAACGCCACAGACAACGCAGGCGGGCAAGGCAGGGCAGGCGGCCGGTTCCGTCAACCCGCACCGTACGACTCGTTCCGCCCGCTAGGGATTTCACTTCGACATTCTTGTCGGTGGTGTGATGTCTCAGGACATGGGTGACAGTTCTGGATCAGGACATCGGTGACAGTTTGGGTGGTCTTGGTGGTGACACTTCTGCCTCGACGCTGCGGGGGTGGCTGTTAATGAACCTATCGATCCTCGTGTCCGCCTCGCGATCGCGCAGTGGCCCGATGATGCTCCACGCGGGGCGGTCTCAACGTTCTGCGCCGAGCACGGTATTTCCCGTAAGTCGTTCTACGAGTTGCGCAAGCGCGCCAAGATCGACGGACCGGTCGCGATGCTGGAACCGAGAACTCGACGGCCGAAGTCGAGCCCGTCGGCGTTGACCGATAAGGTCAAGGCCCAGGCCGTGGCGGTGCGGGCCGCCTTGGAAGGCTCAGGTTTGGACCACGGGCCGATCAGTGTGCATGACAAGATGCGGGCGCTGGGCCTGGATCCGGTGCCCTCGGTGGCGTCGCTGGTCCGGATCTTCCGGCAGGCAGGGGTGGCCAAGGCGGAGCCGAAGAAGAAGCCCCGTTCGGCGTGGCGACGGTTCGTCTATCCGGCCCCGAATGCGTGCTGGCAGCTCGATGCCACGGGATACGTGCTGACCGGTGGGCGCGAGTGTGTGATCTTCCAACTGATCGATGATCGCTCCCGCTACGCGGTCGCCTCCCATGTGGCCTGGGGCGAGACCGCCACGGACGCGATCACCGTGTTCGACAAAGCCGTCGCCGCCCACGGTGTGCCCCAACGGCTGCTGTCGGACAACGGGATAGCGCTCAACCCCTCGCGACGCGGATACCTGGGCCGACTCGTCGAACACCTCGGGCGGCTCGGTGTCGAGGCGATCACCGGCAAGCCCTACAAGCCCACCACCCAGGGCAAGAACGAACGCTTCCACCAAACCCTGTTCCGCTACCTCGACAAACAACCCCTCGCCGAGACCCTCGACGAACTGCAAGCCCAGATCGACGAATTTGACCACATCTACAACACCCAGCGTCCCCACCAAGGCCTGCCCGGGCGCATCACACCACTGGTCGCGTGGAAAGCCACCCCCAAAGCTGATCCACCCCGCCCCAAACCCGACCGGCCCATCTACCAGCGCGTCCCGAGCCGCTATCAACGCCCCCGACCGCAGCTGCCCGCTGACTTGCCCGCCGGCACGTGCGTCAGAACCGTGAATACATCAGGCACCATCAGCCTGGACTACGTGCACTACAAAGTCGACGTGGACCTCGCGTTCCAGCAGGTCCTCGCCGTCAGCACCGGCAACGCGATCATCATCACCGACCTCCGCGGCGAGGTCCTCGCCGAGTACACCCGACCCGCACCCGGCATCCGCTACGTCGGCAACGGCCGACCCCCAGGAACCCGTCCCAAAAACCCACAACCGTCACCGAAGTCCTGATACACCAACTGTCACCGATGTCCTGATCCAGAACTGTCACCCATGTCCTGAGACATCACATTCTTGTCGGTGGGTCGGCGTAGTGTTTCGAACATGAGTTCGATCGACGCGGTGTTGGGGCTGCTTGACGATGCGGTCGAGCAGCTCGCCGGGGTCGATCTCGAGGGGTTGGCCGCGCCGGAGCGGTTCGCCGTACTGGAGCGGTTGGAGACCGCGCGGCGTCGGCAGGCGGCGGTGGCCTGCTCGGTGGTGGCCCGGTTGGAACGGTTCGAGGGCTGCCCGCCGGTGCCGATCACCCTGGCTGACGTGCTGCGGATCAGCAAGCAGGAGGCCAGGCGGCGCCCACGCGACGCCGAACAACTCGCCCCGCGCTCGACGCTGACCGGCCAGCCGCTGCCACCGTTGTTGCCCGAGACGTCGAAGGCCTGGCATGCCGGGCACTTGGACGGTGAGCACCTGGCGGTGATTCAGAAGTTCTTCCGCGACCTGCCCGACCACGTCTCCGCTGCCGAAGTGGAGAAGGCCGAACGCTCGCTGGCTGAGCATGCGGTCAACCTGCGCCCCGATCAACTGGAGAAGGTCGCCTCCCGGCTGGCCCTGATGCTCAACCCCGACGGGGTGTTCTCCGAGGAGGACCGGGCCCGCCAACGCGGGTTCGTCTGGTGCGGCGGGCAACGCCCCGACGGGATGAGCGTGGGCAAGCTGGTCGCCGACCCCGAGCTACGGGCAGCCGTGGATGCCTGGATGGCCAAACACGCCGCACCCGGGATGTGCAACCCCGCCGACGAGCACCCGACCACCGCACCGAACGAGGACACCGCACAGCGGGATGCGCGCAGTCACGGCCAACGCCAACACGACGCACTCAAAGCTCTACTCCGCCGACAACTCGGGGATCCCGCCCTGGGGCAGCACAACGGGCTCCCCGTCACGATCATCGTCACCGCCACCTTGCAGGACATCCAGAATCAGACCGGCCACGCCATCACCGCCGCCGGCACCCACATCCCCATCCCCGACGTCATCCGCCTAGGCGCGCACGCCTACCACTACCTGGCCCTCTTCGACGGGGCCACCAGCCGCGCCCTATGGCTGGGCCGCACCAAACGCATCGCCTCGGCCGATCAACGCATCATCCTGCATGCGAAAGACCGCGGCTGCACAAGGCCCGGCTGCGACGCCCCGGGCTACCACAGCGACGTCCACCACGCCGCCAAGGACTGGAAACACGGTGGTGCCACCGATATCGACGACCTCACCCTGGCCTGCGGACCCGACAACCAACTCGTCGAAACCGGCGGCTGGACCACCCGAAAACTCCCCAACGGCACCACCGAATGGATCCCCCCACCACAGCTCCCCATGATCCGAGGCGGCACCAACACCTACCACCACCCCGAACGTCTTCTTGCAAACGAGGAAGCCCCACCGGGCGATGAGGCTGCCTAGCCCGCGGACGACGCCGCACACCCTACAGCGGCGCGGCCCCGCGCAGATGCTCGAAGATCAGCGAAGTCTGGGTGCCGGCCACGTCGGCGTCGGCGTTGAGGTTCTCCACCACGAACGAGCGAAGGTCGTCGGTGTCGCGGGCCGCGACGTGGATGATGAAGTCGTCGGCACCGGCCAGGAAGTACACGTCCATCACCTGCGGCTTGCTCCGAATGTGCTGGATGAAATTGCGAATCTTGCCGCGCGCGTTGGACTGCAGGCTCACCGAGATCATCGCCTGCAGGGACAGACCGATCGCGGCCGGATCGATGTCGGTGTAGAAACCGCGGATCACGCCGATGTCCTGCAGCCGGCGCACCCGCCCGTGACAGGTCGACGGCGCGATCCCGACCGCGTCGGCCAGCGCACTGTTGGAGATCCGCGCGTCGGCATGCAGCGCCGCCAGGATCCGCCGGTCGACGTCGTCGAGCTCGGCGGTCCGAACATCCTTCGACGTGGCCTCGGAACGCGCCGACGATTTCGGAGATCCTTCGGACATGCTGTCATCTTAGTGAATCTTTGTCGTCCTGATTGCCATATCTCCGATGGTTCTTCACAATTCTTGTAAGCCCATTCCCGAACAAGGAGCGATCATGCGCGTCGGCATCCCGACCGAGATCAAGAACAACGAGTACCGCGTCGCCATCACCCCGGCCGGCGTGTCCGAGCTGGTCCGCCGCGGTCACGAGGTGCTGGTCCAGACCGGTGCCGGCGAAGGATCGGCCATCCAGGACGCCGACTTCAAGGCCGCCGGAGCGCAACTCGTCACCAGCGCCGACCAGGTGTGGGCCGAAGCCGACCTGCTGCTGAAGGTCAAGGAGCCCATCGAGGCGGAATACGGCCGGATGCGCAAGGGCCAGACCCTGTTCACCTACCTTCACCTGGCCGCCTCGCGCCCCTGCACCGATGCCCTGCTGGCATCCGGCACCACCTCGATCGCCTACGAGACCGTGCAGACCGCCGACGGCGCGCTCCCCCTTCTCGCTCCGATGAGTGAGGTCGCCGGCCGGCTCTCCGCCCAGGTCGGTGCTTACCACCTGATGCGCACCCAGGGCGGTCGCGGCGTACTCATGGGTGGTGTCCCCGGCGTGGCACCGGCCAAGGTCGTGGTGATCGGTGGCGGGATGGCAGGCGATAACGCCGCCGCCGTTGCCTGGGGCATGGGAGCCCATGTCACCGTGTTCGATCTCAACGTCAACACCCTGCGCAAGATCGACGCCGAGTACGGCGGGGCCATCGAGACCCGCTACTCCTCACGACTGGACCTCGAGGACGCGGTCAAGCAGGCCGACCTGGTCATCGGCGCCGTGCTGGTGCCGGGCGCCAAGGCACCCAAGCTGGTCACCAACGAGACTGTGGCGCAGATGAAGCCGGGCGCGGTCCTGGTGGACATTGCGATCGACCAGGGTGGCTGCTTCGAGGACTCCAAGCCCACCACCCATGACAACCCGACCTTCACGGTGCACGACGCGGTGTTCTACTGCGTCGCGAATATGCCCGGCGCGGTCCCGCGGACCTCGACCTACGCGCTGACCAACGCGACCATGCCCTACGTGCTCAAGCTGGCCGACAAGGGCTGGCAGAGCGCCTGCCAGGCGGACCCGGCATTGGCCAAGGGGTTGTCGACCCACCAGGGCGATCTGCTCTCGGCCGAGGTCGCCCACGATCTCGACCTGCCCTACACCGATCCCGCCAGCCTGCTGGCCTGAGACCCTATGTGAGCCAACGGCTCACCCCCACACAGCGGACCGGGATAGCTCACCGAGCGTCCCGGTTCGTTGGCGTTTGGGGCATCACAGCATGCCGCCCGGGCGGTCATCAATCCAGCCCACGTGGCGCCACTCGATCGACGGAGACCGGATCTAGCTGAACGGCGTCAGCATCGACTGCCACGATTCCCCCGTTTTCCTATCCGCAGCGAGATCGGACTGGACGGAGAGCTTCCCGTCAGGACCGATATACGAGCCAGTCGCCGGATCGTATTGGGCGGTCGCCATGGGTGGGCTTGGCGGCGGGGATGCCGGTGGCACAGAGCCAGGGTCTGGTGCCGACGTTCTCGGAGCGAGCTGCGGGATATCTTGGCCCGACGATGTGGCGTTCGGATCGCCTTTCCAGTTGTAGCCGTCATTGAGCGGCACGTACTGCTCGTCGCTTTCACACATCGCGACCGTGGGAGCGCGCTTGCCCGGGCGTGTCTCGCACGGAATGTTCCGCGCCCCACGGACATTCTTCTGCGCGTCCTGCGGTATCCGGCAATAAAGGTCGCCGGCCGGCCGGTCGGGGGCATCCACGTTCGCGGCGGTCCGCCGCTGTTGCGGCGGTAGGAATCCGGTGGTACACGGTGCCGGCAGGTTGACATTCAAGTTGAAGTCCAGGTAGCTGCCCATATAGTCCTGTTTAGTGCCGTGGTTAGCCACAACCCCACCCTGGACCATCGACACACCCTGTGGGATCAGCACCAGCAACTGCTCCAGACCGTCGCGGTAGGTGACAGCGACTTGCCCAATGCTGACCAGGTTCGCCAGGATGACGGGGAGCGTTGGCTTGACCCGTTCGATCAGCTGCCGGGCCTGATCGGCGGCCTGGCCGCCGGTGTCGATCACAGTGCCCAGCGCGGTGTCGTTATCGCGCAGCTGACCGGTGATATCGGCCAGATGCGCCGCCCACGAGCGGATGTCGCCACCGGCTTCGACCTGCGCGTGCAGCAGCGGCCCGGACTGGTCGATCAGCGTCGTGATCGAATCCAGATTCGCGCGGGCATCGATGGCCAACGCGCTGGATCCCTTGACGATCCGTGACAATTCGGGGCCAAGCCCACCGACCGCGGTGTATGACTCGTCGATTGCGGTCTTGAGGTTCTCGTGGGGAATCGCCCGCAAGCCTCGATCAGCGGCATCGAGCAATGCGTCGACCGGGGGCGGCACCGAGGTGTCCGCCAACGGGATGACATCGCCGTCGCGCAGTGGTTCGGAAGCACCCGCACGAGGGGTGAGCGCCACGTACTGTTCGCCAACAGCGGACTGGCTATGCACTGCCGCAACAAGATTGGACGGGATATCAATGCCGGATTTCAAGGACAGCTCCGCCGACACCCGTCCGTCTGCGGTGAGTCGGACCGCGGTCACCTTGCCGACCTGAGTGCCCCGATAGGTGATGTTTCCGCCCGCATACAGGCCACCCGATTGCGGCAACTCCATGGTCACCGAGTAGCGCCCGACGCCGAACATCGCCGGCACCTTGATATAGCCGAACACCATGATGGCCCCCGCGACCAGTGAGATGACGGCGAAGATCGCAAGCTGGATGAGAATGCGTCGGCTGAAATGCATGTCAGCGTCCCTGGTCGAAGTGGTAGGGAACGACCAGCGGATTGACCGCGGTGTAAGGACTTGGCATCTGGCCGATCGTGCGGCCCCACTGCATTTCGAGTTCGGTAAGCGAACCTTCGAACCTGGTCCCGGTCAGCAGACCCGCGTCCAGGCGGCTCAAGGTGAGGTCGATGACCGCCGTCAGGTTGCCGTAGTCGCCGCGGAACCAGTTTTCCAACGTGTCGGCGGGGAACGGATAGGTCGCCAAGAGCCCGAGGGAACGAGTCAGGGCGGGCCCGGCATCAGCGAGCGACTTGATCACCGGGCCGATCGCTTTGAGCTCTTTGATCAGGCTGTCCTTGGTTTGGTGCAGCGAATCGGCGGCGAGCGCGCTGAATTGCCCGAGTTTGTCCACGGCGTCGACGAGGTGCCCCCGTTCGTTGCTGAGCACCGCCAACGCATCCGGAATGGTGGTCAGCGCCCGATCCAGCACCGGCTTGTCAGCGGCGAACTTCCCGACCAGACGATTGAGGCTGTCGGTGGCGTCGATGATGTCGGCCGTTTGGTCGTTGATGTTGGTGAAGAATACGTTCAGCTGCTCGATGAGGCTGCGGAGATCCTGCTCCCGACCGCGGAAGGCCGTGCTGAAGGCCTCGACGATGTCCTGCACTCGCCCCACCCCGCCCCCGTTGAGCAGCAGGGATACCGCGGCCAACGTCTGCTCGGTCGAGGGATAGGCGCCGGCGTTGGCTAGCGGGATCAGCGAGCCCTCCCGGAGGTGACCCTGCGGTGCGGTACTCGTCGGCGCCGCCAGTTCGACGTGGAGCGAGCCAAAGAGGCTGGTCTGGCCGATGGTCGCGGTCGCATTAGCAGGTAGGTTGACCGCACCGTCGAGACGCATCGTCAGTAGTGCGTGCCAACCCTGGCGTTCAATCTTGGTGACCGTGCCGACGTTGACGTCATTCACTCGGACCCGCGAATTCTCCTGAATATTGCTCACATCGGGCATCTGGGCCTGCACGACAAAGGAATCGGGCCCGGCGCCCTGGGTACCCGGTAGCGGCAACGAATTCAATCCTCGCCACCCGCATCCAGATAACGCGACGATGAGTACCGCCACCGTGAGAGTGAGCGCGGCACGGCGCTGCATCAGCGACGTCACGATCCACCCCCCGGTGCCACCATCAGTCCGGCGAGGCCTGTGCTGGAGTCGGTTGGCTTGCGATCGGCCGGATTGGTATCCGTCGGCGGGGACTCGGCGGCAGGGTTACTGGGGGTCTGTGCTGGTGGCGCCGGCGCTGCGGGCGGTACGAAGTCCGGTCGCAGCCAATCTTCGCTGTAGGTAACCTCGTTGGGCCTGGCTTGCGCCCCGACACCCATATTGAATCCGAGCGGAAGGAGGTTGTTGTACTGCCGGTTCTTGATGATCGGCGCCAAATACTGCACACACAGTTTCGCCGATTGCTCGGCACCAAGCCGGGAAGCCGCCTGAATGGCTCCACAGATGAAGTTGATCGGATTGCTGAAGTTCGTTCCGGCGAGGACCCCGGTCACCGCGCCCTGTGCGGGTTGATAGATGTTGACGTAGTTGCTCAAGGTCGTCGGCATCAGATGCAGCGCCTGCTTGATGTCGTCGATGCTCTCACCGAGTGCGCCGGCCACCTCGGACACCTTGTCCGACGTGATTCCTACTGCTTCGCGGTTGGCGGCCACGAAGCTCTGCACATCACCGACAGCGGCGCGCAGGTCGCTGACCGCGCGGCCGACTTCGTCTGGGTCATTGGACAGCAGCGCCGTGACCGCAGCGAAATTCGCGTTGAGTGATCGCATCAGATCGGTGCTGTCGTGCAGTGCTGACACCAGAATCGCGAGGTTACGCACGGCGCCGAAGATGTCCCCCGAATGATCGCCCAGAATCGACAGGGACTGCGACAGTTTCTTGACGGTGTCGCGGATGCTGGCGCCCTGGCCGCGCACGTTGTCGGCGACGGTGTTGACGAACGCGCCCAGCGTGGACACCCCCCCAGGCTCGGCTGGCTGCAGTGTCTGGGTCAACCGCTGTAGCTGGGTACGCAGATCGTCCCACTCCACCGGAACCGACGTCCGCTCCAGCGGGATCACCGCGTTGTTCGGCAGCCGGGCTCCCCCGGTGTACGCGGGTGTGAGTTGGATCGCCCGCGCTGTCACCAATGATGGTGACAGCACCACTGCTCGCGCGGTCGCAGGCACGGCGTACTTGTCGTCGATCCAGAACGTGATCTTCGCTCGTTGCGGTTGCGGCTCGATCGTTTCGATCTCTCCGACCGGAACGCCAAGGATGCGAACCTGATCGCCGGGATACAGTCCGGTGCTGCTTTCGAAGAACGCGGTCAGGCGCGTCTTGCCGATAGCACCACTTGACCGCAGGGCGACGAACAGGCTCAGCGCCATCACCGACACCAGGACCAAGGCCAGCGCGGTCCGCGCTGCGCGCCGACGGGTCATGAGCCCGCTCCACCGGCCGCCGGAACCTCACCCGGGGCTCCAGCCAGCACTGGTGACGGTGCCGTGGTCGCTTCGAATCCCGGCTCCGGAACCGTCGGAATCGGCGGGCCCGGCGGCGGACCACCCGGCGGCGGCGCTGGCAGCGGCTCCCGGTACGGGTACCGCGGGTCACCAGGCTTGCCGGTAATCGCATCCGGCAAAGTGAGATTCGGTTCACCGCCCTGTCCGGTCCGTGGGTACGGGACCGGGAGCGCCGGGGTGCCGGGTTGGCCGGTCTGCGGATCCGTTAACTCCGACGGAAGCTTCACGTTCGGGTCCAGGCCCAGATCGGAGAAGGCCGCGTCGACGAAGGGCTGTATGAACTGGCCGGGAAGCAGGTTGGCCACATAGGCGTTGAAGAACGGGCCCGACGATACCGACTCCCCCAGCGACATCGCGTAGCTGTTCAGACGTTTGATCGATTCCTGGATGCGCTGTTTGCGATTGGCCACGATGGTCAGCACGCCGTTGAGCTTGTCGAGCGCCAGCCGCATCTGCTGCCGATTGTCGGCAACAAATCCCGACAGCTGTTGTGCCAATGCCGATACGTGACCTGACACCGCGTCGAGGGCCGAACTCTGCGTCCGAAGCTGGGCAAGCAGCGCGTTAGAGTCGGCGATCAGATTCACGACCTGGTCGCTGCGATCGGCAAGCACCTTGGTGGCCTTGTCGGCGTTATCGAGCAGATTACGCAAGTGCTGGTCACGAGTATTGAGCGACTGCGAGAACCGCGACAGGCTCTGTACAGCCACCTGTAGCTGCGGCGGGGTATCGGCGAAGGCGTCGGCCAGTGTGGAAAGCGACTGCGAGAGTTGGTCGGTATCGAGCTGGCTCACGGTGGTCGACAGATCCCCCAGGGCATCGCCGAGTTGATACGGGGAGGTGGTGTGTTCCACCGGGACCGGCCCCGACAGAGCCTTGTCTCCTCGTGGCGTGACTTCCAGAATCTTGGCACCCATAAGGCTTTTTGTCTTGATCGCAGCCTCGGTCCGGTCACCGAGCGGAATGTCGTTGCGGATCTTGAACGTCACCAGAACCTGGGATCCGTCGAGGGCAATATTAGTTACGCCGCCGACCTGGTAGCCGGAGATCTGGACGGCGGCGCCTCGCGACAGGCCGCCTGCCTCAGCGAAGTAGGCCGAATACTCGGTGTCCGAATGCACCAGCGGCAGGTTGTTGTATTGCAGCACCAGCAGCACCGCCCCCGCGGTCAGCGCCAGACCAGCTACACCCACCATCACGGGGTTGCGTTCACTGAAATACTTCATTTGGGCGCACACCGTCCCGTGTCCTGGCCAGCCACCTTCACGTACACGGGTTGACCGCCCTTACCGTTGAGTTTGAGAACCACGTCGCACATGTAGAAGCTGAAGTAGTCGCCGTAGAGCCCCTGGCGGCCCAACAACCTGTACTTGTCGGGCAGCGAGTTGAGCAAATTGTCGAAATAGTCGTGGTCGGAGAGCACCAGACTTGCAGCCCTATCCGATTGGGTGACAATTTCTTTCAGTGGCTCCCGACCCTGCGAGAGCACGTCTGACGTCGTTGCGGCCGCTGCGTCAGCGTAGGCCAGACCGGTGGCGATCTCCGATTTGTGATCGGCGAGCCCCTTGACCAACTCCGAGAGTGAACTGACCGCCTTGTCGAATTGTCCACTTTGATCGCCCAGCGATCCGAGTACGACGTTGAGGTTGTCGATAACCTGGCCGATCAGCTCATCTCGATCCGCTAACGTGCCGCTAACTGCGGCGGTCTGAGCTAGGAATGAGCCGATGGTGGCACCTTGGCCTTGAAAAGCTGAGACCAATTGCCCAGTAAGCGCATTGACCTGGTCGGGGTCGAGCGCACGGAACAGCGGGCGGAACCCTCCGGTGAGCGCATCGAGGTCCAGGGCTGGTGCGGTCTGTGCCAGCGGGATCATCTCGCCGGGCCGCATTACCTGGGTACCGCCCGTGCCCTCCTCCAAGGCCAGATACCGGCCACCGATCAGGTTGTCGTAGCGAATGACCGCTCGGGCACCTTTAGTCAGAACCACCGACGGGTCGATCGCAAACCCCACATCGACGGTGGCCTGCGATCCCAGCTCAATCGATTTGACCTTGCCAACCTCCACGCCCCCGATTCGGACGAAGTCACCTTCGGCAAGTCCACTGATGTTGCTGAACTGCGCCGTGTAGGAGACGTCGTCATCGAACCGCAGCTGGGCGAAAATCGCCAGCAGTGCGACGACGCCGAACAAGCAGACCACGACGAAGATCGAGAAGCGCCACAGAGCGCCGGCGAGGGATCCTCTCACTGCAGCATCTCCTTTGCGGTTCGGCGAGTCACGGTGTTGGCGGGGTGGTGTCGGCTCGCGGCGGCGCGGACGGAAGTCCCGGCCACAATGGCACTCCGCCGGGTCCGTAGAGCGATGCTCCGTACGGAGGCGCTCCCGGGTACGGGATCGGGCCTGGCGCGGGCCCCGGCAGACACTGGCGGATACTCGGCGGCTCGGGGACTGCGCGCGTCACCGGCAGGTAATTGGCGTAGCAGGGATGTGCGATACCCGGATTCGGCCTGATATCGAGGCCGGTTCCCCACCCGGTGTTGGTGACGAGCTGGCGCACCGGGAACGCCTTGGTGGCATCGGGTAGCGAGCCACAGCTGGGCTTTCCACCCGGCCCGCCCTTAGCGCCCACGATGGGAAGATTGTCGGGGAACACGTAGGGGTCGTCGCCCATCAAGATGGCCGCGTCGGCCACGTACGTGCGCCCGTTGCCGCCGACCGCGGCCCGTCCACCGTTATCGAGCCACCAGTTCGCCCCGACCAACATGCACGTGTAGGTGGGGTTGTAGTTGAGCAGCAGTGCCGTCGTCGGTTCCAGGGTGTTGATGGCGTCGATGAAGTTCTTCTGGTTCGGCGCCATGAAATCGACACCCGCCTGAGCAAATCCGATCGTATTGAGCAGCAGGGCATCCAAGGCAGCGGCGTGGCCTGTGATGGTTGTGCTAGTGGTGCTGGCCGAGTCGAGCACGGACAGGATGTTCTGCGCTGCCGAATCGTAGACATCGGCGAAGTCCTTGAATTCCCGCCAGTTCCGTTGCATCGTCGTGCTGCGGGGATTGACCGCCAGCAGCACCTGGTTGGCATCGGTGATCGACTGACCGATGCGTTCGCCCTGGCCGCGGAATCCCTCCGATAACGCCGTCAACACGGCGTTGAGCTTCGCCGGATCGATCTGGTCGAGAAGACCCACCAGATTCTGGAACACCGTGTTCACCTCGGTGGTGACATTGCGTGATTGAAGTACAGCGCCAGCCGAAAGGCGTTTCGCACTGGGATGATCCGGATAGATCAAGTCAACGTATTTGGCACCGAAGATGGTGGTTGCCCGTATCTGTGCACCTACGTTGGCCGGGATGTAGTCGATCTGGTCGGGAGAGATGTCCAGCTTGATACTGACGGGATCGCCGGAGCCCCTGATGGCGGCAACCTGCCCCACCTGGACCCCGTTCATCATCACCTTGCCGCCCGATTCCATGATCAGGCCAGCCCGGTCGGATGTCAGCGTCACCGGCACATAGCGGGTGAACGAGCCGGTGTAGAGGCCCGCGGTCAACGCGACCATGCCGATCAGCGTGACGATGAGGATGAGGGTCCACCACGCCGGATGGATTCGACGTTCCCCTGCTCTAGGCTCCATGACCTACGACGCCAAATGGAAGTTGCCGGAATGGCCATACACCGCCAGGGACACCAACAAACTCACGGTCACAGCCGAGACCAACGAAGCTCGAACAGCCCGTCCGACGGCTTCGCCAACCCCGGCAGGCCCACCGGAAGCGGTGTAGCCGTAGTAGGTATGGACGAGCATGATCACGATCGCCATCGAGATCGCCTGGACGAACGACCACAGCAGGTCGGTCGGGATCAGGAAGGTATTGAAATAATGGTCATAGACACCGGTGGATTGTCCGTAGACCATGGTTGTTCCGAGCCGTGCCGCCAAGAATGACATCAGCACGGCAATGCAGTACAGCGGGATCACCACGATCACCCCCGTGAGTACACGCGTCGAGGCCAAGTAGGCCACCGATCGGATGCCCATCACTTCCAGCGCGTCGATCTCCTCCGAAATCCGCATCGCACCGATCTGGGCAGTCGCGCCGGCACCGATAGTTGCTGCCAGCGCGATGCCCGCGGTCACCGGCGCGATGATTCGCACGTTGACGTAGGCCGAGATGAAACCCGTCAACGCCTCGACACCAATCCCGGCGAGTTGGTTGTAGCCCTGCACCGCAATCAGCGCCCCCGCCGAAAGGGTCAAGAAGCCGACGACGACTATCGTTCCGCCGATCAACGCCAACGCACCTGTGCCCAAGCTCATTTGGGCGATAAGGCGGACGATCTCAGCCTTGTAGTGGACGAGCGCGATGCCAATCGAACGAATGGTCTGGCCGTAGAACTGGGTCTGACGGCCGACCCGGTTCCATCCGTCGACCCAACCGTCTACGTAGCGGCGCCACCACGAGATGGACGGACGTGCGGTGACGGTCATTGCGGGCCTCCGAATTGGACGGCGGTGATGATCAGATTGATCACGTACAGCGCCACGAACGAATACACGACGGTCTCGTTGACTGCGTTGCCGACGCCGGCAGGACCTCCGCCCACCGAGATGCCCTTGTAGCAACCGATCAGGCTTGCGGCCAGGCCGAACAGACCGGCTTTGATGAACGAGATGACGACGTCCTTGACGCCGGTCAACAACGTCAGACCCGCCACGAACGCACCGGGCGTCACGTGTTGCACATACACCGAGAAGAAGAACGATCCCACCAATGTCGACAGCGAGACGATTGCCGACAACAGCAGCGCCACTACGCAAGCGGCGAGGACTCGCGGTACCACCAGCGACTGGATCGGATTGATACCCAGCACCTTTAGCGCGTCGAGCTCTTCCCGGATGGTGCGAGCGCCCAGGTCTGCGCAGATCGCGGTGGCAGCCGCACCGGCGACCACCAAAACTGTGACGATCGGCCCGAGCTGTGCCAGTGAGATGCCGGCACCAGTACCGGCGAAATCGGCGGCACCAAAATCAAACAGCAAAACGTTGAGGGTGAAGGCCGCAAGTACCGTAAAAGGGATGGCTAACAGCAGAGACGGGACGATCGACACGCGAGTGATGAACCAGCACTGCAAGACGAACTCACGCCAGGCGAACGGCCGGCTCGGAATCGTTATCAGGGTGTCCAACGCCATCGCGTAGAACTCGCCGACTCCACGTAGCGGCTTGAGGTAATCGGAGCGGGACGGCATCAGTGAACGCCGAAAGGATTCATGGTGCAAACCCTCTGATGCAGACCTGACCTGGCAGGCCGTCCCGCGTTCGCTCGGTGGCTGACGCGGTTGCACCCTGACCGGTGGAACATCGTCGAATCTCCTTGCTCAGTACTGGTGTACGACGGCGCCCGTACTCCATAGACACTCACTGGCACCCACAGGGCAAGCTGTGATCGGGCTCTATATCGACCTCGAAAGTGGCGGCCATCACGCTGACACTAAGCACGGGGTCGCATGACGCATAGCGGCTGCCCGCTAGGCGGGAGCCTTTATTGCCCTGCCGATTCGCCTGCCTCACCTCGGACTGCCTCACCTAGGACTCAGGTGGCGAGCGAAAGAGCCTGCTGCGCGATCATGCGAAATGACACAGCTGTTGGGTTGCAGGCGCGGTGACGAATTAGCCGCGGTGCGGGTTAACGACGCCCTGAGCGGACACCGCAGTACGGGTGCGGGTTCCAACGAGTGAATGACCCACGGTTGTGAGACATCGCCGAGGGTGCCGCTCCGGGTTGAGGCCAGCGCGGTAGGCGGTTTCAACCCACCGCCGATCCATCCGCCCCAGGCGGTCGCCCCGGTTCAGTACCCCGTGCCACGGCACCATAAGCCGCGGCGGACAACCTGATCTCAGCGACGGATACGCCATCGGGATTTTCCAACCGGTGTGGCGCCCGTCAGGACTTTCTTCGGCCCGATCGTCATCCTTACTGACGCAGTAGGAGACGGCTGTATACCTGGGGCAGATCTGCAGAGCTATGCTTTAGAACGCGTTCGAAATGCCGCTACCTGCTTGCCGAACTCGGGGGTGCCGAACGATATGTACTCCTCGGCGAGAGCGTATTCGAGCACACCCAGCGCGGCCCGACTCAGGTGCATGTTCATCGCGGCTTTCGATGTGCGCACCGCTTGCGGTGGTAGCGCAGCCAGACGCTCTCCGAGACCGAGCGCGGCATCGAGCACCAGCCCGTCCTCGACGACTCTGGTGACCAGATTGAGCTTCTCGGCAATCGCCGCGGTAATCCTATCCCCCAGCAAGACATACTCTTTGGCCTTCATCAAGCCGATCAGAAGCGGCAACATGGCTGCACCACCGTCGCCCGCCGTGAGCCCCACCGCCACGTGGGGGTCCGCCAGATAGCTGGTGTCGCCCATCACCAATAGATCGCTCAGCAGCGCGATCGAACAACCGAGGCCCACGGCTGGACCATTGACCGCGGAGATCAGCGGCTTGGCGAAGTTGATGACGGCCAGAAACAGCGTGCGCGCCTCCGCGAACTGCGACCGTCGAGCCGCGGTGTCTTCGATCATCCGGCCGAACATCGCCATGTCGCCGCCGGCCGAAAACGCCTTACCCGAGCCGGTGAGGACCACCGCACAAACATCGTCATCGGACCCGAGTTGCCGCCAGATGTTCGCCAACGCATGGTGGAGTTCCTCGTTGACGGCGTTGAACGCCTCGGGACGATTGATGCGCACGACATGCACCGCCCCCACCTGCTCAACGAGTAGCCATGGCGCGTACTCCTCGTATCCCGCTAGCGTGGCCACCTCAGGGGCGGTAGACATTGATCTCCTCGTGGGTCGTAGTGGCAGAAGGGCACAGGGATCCGTCGAACACGGAACCGGGGGTCTCTGCCACCGTCACGGCAGCCCACGCAACGTCGCCAGTGGTTCGCTGCCCGACCAGTCATGGCCCCAGTAGCTGTCCGCCGAGATCTCTTCGGCGGAGTAGTAGTCGGTGTCGACCTTCCACCCCTGTGTGCCGAACTCGATGTCCCATCCACCGGGCGCCCGCACATAGAACGACACCATCTTGTCGTTGGTGTGCCTGCCCAAGGTCGAGGACACCGAGAAGTCGTACTCCGAGACGCGATCGAGCGCTTGACCAACCGCATCCAGCGTGTCGACCTCCACCATGATGTGGACCAGGCCCGGCGCACCGAATGCCGGCGTCGGGCACAATGCCAGGCTGTGGTGGCGTTGGTTGACACCCAGGAACCTGACGCGCTGCGGAGGCACTCCCAGCGGAAGCGGCAGCCTGAACGCTCCGCGTGGCAGGAAGCCGAGCACGCTGGTGTAAAAGTCGAAACTCTGGTCAAGGTCAGACACGGGCAGCACGACGTGCCCTAGCCCTTGTGTCCCGGTGACGAAACGCGAACCGTAGCGAGTGACCACCGGCGTGTGATCGAGCACCGGGCCGTGGAACACCTCCAACGTTGTCCCGGCGGGATCGGTGAACGACACCAGTTCTTCCAGGCGGCGCTCATCGGCATCACTCGTCGGATGTGTTCGCACCTCAACTCCGGCCTTCTCCACCGCCTCCACGACCTCCTGCAGCTCAGCCCGGTCGCTCACCTGCCAACCGACGGCCAACACCTGGTCGATATCACCGGGCACCACGACAAGTCGGGCATAATGCTCGTCCATCCGCAGATACAGAGCGCTCGGATCGGGACCGCTGCCTTCGGCGAAGCCCAGTACGTCAAAGGCGAAGGTTCGCCAGCGATCTACGTCAGTCGTCTGGATCCGCACGTAGCCAAGAGATTTGAATAGTGGTTCGCGCTTCGACACCTCGGGTGTCCTCTCCGGGTTGACAATCAGTCGGCATCTGACCGGGTAGGTCAGATCATGAACTTCAATTTCGGGGTCGGATCAATGTCGAGCATCGCCATCGACGAGGCTTGGTAGACATTGCCTGGGGCTTGAATGACGTGGTTGAGCCCAGCGTGGATATCGCGCCAGTACCGTTGCACCGCTCCGCGATTACGGATTGCGTTACCGCCTGAGCGCGCAAGCAGCGCATCGACGGCCGCGACAGCGCGCCATGCCGCCCGAACCTGGATAGCGCGACCGACTGCCCGGTCTTCGAAGGTCGGAGTCCTCCCCGCTGCAACGGTGTCAAACATGCGGTCGGCGTTGGCCAGCAGCGCTTGCCGCGCGGCGTCGATATCCGCACTCGCTTCGCCGATCGCGAACAGCAGGGTGGGATCTTCGCGAACCGCCGCCCCCATGGCGTCCGAACGGGACCGCTGGTAGTCGAGGTGCGCAGCCAACGCGCCCTCCGCGGTACCGATTATCGCTGCGGTGATTCCCAGCGGGAAGACATGCGACCACGGCAGCCGGTACAGCGTCTCTGGACAACCGGCGTCGATCTGGGCCTTTCCATTGAGCACATCGTCACCGTTCATCACCCGGTACTCGGGTATGAATGCATCCCTGACGATGACGTCTTTGGAGCCAGTCCCCTTCAGCCCCAGAACATCCCACGAATCTTCTACAATCTCGTAGTCGGCGCGCGGCAGGATGACATGCAGCATGGTTGGGGGGCCGACAACTTGACCGTCGGGCCCGCCGAGCATGGCGCCAAGGATGACCCACCGACAATAGTCGGTACCCGAGGAGAACTGCCACCGGCCATTGAGGCGGTACCCGCCATCAGTCGGTACGGCGATGCCTTGCGGCGCATAGGGCGAGGCCATCCAAGTATCGTCGTCTTGGCCCCAGATCTCCTGTTGGACCCGGGGGTCGGCGAATCCCAACTGCCAGGGATGCACCCCCACAACGCCGCTGACCCATCCGGCAGCGGGGTCCAAGGCGGCAAGCCCCATCACAGACTCCGCGAACTCGCGCGGGACGGCCTCCTGCCCCCCATAGCGTTTCGGCTGCAACATCTTGATCATGCCTGCATCACGGATAGCCGCGGCTGTGGTGGCCGACAATTTGCCCAGCCGCTCCCCTTCGAGCGCCTCGACTCGAATCTGGTCGGCATTTGCCATCAACTTCTCGAGTACTGGTGTATGCATAGTTGGGCTCTCCTTGAATTTCGTGACCGTAGTTAGGTGACTAGGTTCTGAGCGCTCGCAATATTGAGCGCGATCTCCTTATCCCACTTGTCCTGCGCTGTGACGGTGTCAACCTCGAATTCGAAGCGCGCCACCATCTCCGGACTCACATCTTCGACATCGACATAGAACTGCTCGTACCAGCGCCGCAGCTGATAGACCGGGCCATCCTCATCACAGAGCAACGGGTTGTCCACCCGCGCTTTGCCTTTCCACACCTCGACATCCTGCAAGAAGGCGTCACCGAGGCTGGACGCGAAAGTATCCGCCAGTTCCTGGGCAGCGGAGTCCGACATTCCCGGCGATTTCCTCACAATGGCGCCCCATTGCAACACAAAGGAATTGTCGGTAACCGGGTAGTGGCAATTGATCAGAAGCCCTTCAGCCGATTGGCCGGCCGAAGCCAGCGTCTGGCCGTTGACCATGAAGGACGGGCCGTAGTAGGTGGCCCACGAGTCCATCACCAGGCCTTCCTGACCGTAATTGGTCTCCAACTCAATATCTGGCCGACCCAACGCCGACATGTACTGCGACGCAATGTGTTTGTCGAAGACGTTTCTAAACGAGGTCGGTTTGACCAGGTGCACATAGTAGAAATGCGCCATATCCACTACGTTGTCGATCACTTCTCGGCAATTGCTGCCTTCGATCAGCAGAGAGTTCCAGCTCCACTCGGTCCATTCATCAGTCCCGTACCCCTCCAGTTCCGGGATTGTGACGTCCTCGGGCGGTGGGCGAAGCTGCGGGTCATTCCAGACGTAGAGATGGCCGTTTCGCTGGAGAGTGACCCATGACCGCGTGCGCGCGAGCCGTGGAACTCGTCGTGAGTAAGGGATCTCGGCACACGAACCGTCGCCGCCCCATCGCCAGTCATGGAAGGGGCACGCGATGGCATCGCCCTTGATGCTTCCCTGCGCGAGATTTCCTCCCATATGCCGGCAGTAGGCATCCAGGACGTTGAGCTGCCCATCCCTGGATTGAAATACCACCAGGGACGTCCCGAATGCGTCGATCTGGTGTGGCTTGCCGTCTTGGAAGGTTCTTTCAAGACCCAGGCAGTGCCACCCTCGGGCGAACCGGCGACTATGAGGACCACTGTCGATCATCCGGACCTCGGCAACACCGGAATCAGGATCGATGCCCACAAAGAATCTCCATTTCACTAGGCAGACCGCAACCAAGGCGCTGTATGACTACTCACAATGCTTCGCGTGATGCACGTCTTAATCCAGAGCTATTCCGCCGAGCGGGAGACGT
This sequence comes from Mycolicibacterium sp. CH28, assembly GCF_004745805.1. Classification (GTDB taxonomy): domain Bacteria; phylum Actinomycetota; class Actinomycetes; order Mycobacteriales; family Mycobacteriaceae; genus Mycobacterium. The sequence goes on from NZ_SRLQ01000004.1 coordinate 61,175, forward strand.
TATTGGCGCCGTTGCGCACCGAGCCCCATTGCCATCGTCGCGGCACGGGACACAGCAGTACCGTCACAGCACCGGCCGTTTGGCAAACGCAGGGAAGTCGCAGTCACTTGTCGACTCCCGTTGCAGTATCGACGATCTGGTACTCCCAGCGCCCAAAGGTGGGGGATCTTCGGCGTCCCAGCAGGATCTCGGCGCCAATCACGCTCACACCATGTCGACACGCAACCGACAGGTAGTTCTGAACCGTCCCGGGTTTGATGCCGGCTTCATGCTTGGGACATCGCCGGCTGGGACGCCCGGAGTTGAGCGTAGTAGGCATTTTCGCATTCGGCGCCATCCTTCTCACAGGAGGAAACGGCATCAAACCCGGGACGGTTCATTCTGCCGAGATCTCGGAGCGCGGGATCTATGCACCCGTGAATGTCGCTGAGCGACGTTGATCCACCGCTGAGAGCCCTTCGATGCAGTCGGACGTTGCGGCAAGTCGGACGACCGCACGCGCCTCTTCTTGCAGGGCGGCACCAACGGTGGACGTTAAGCCTGCCCAAAGCAGTCGTTTACCCTCTGCCAGGGCCAACGGTGCCGATCGGGCCAACGCCATCGCGACGGCGCCAACCTCGTCGTCGAGGTCCTCGTCCGGCACGACGCGGTTGATCAACCCGATACGAAGCGCCTCCTCGGCATCCAGGGTTGGGTTGAGCATCACCAACTCCATGGCTTTACGCAGACCCACCAGATGGGAAAGTACGGCCGTCAGTCCGCCGTCGGGAACCATGCCCACTCCGAGCGCGCCGGACTTGAACCGCGCTGATCGGCACGCAATCACGAAGTCCGAACTGCCAACGAGGCCAAGGCCGCCCCCGCCGGCCGCATACCCATGAACCTGGGCGATCACCGGGACCTCGAGCGCCAGCATTGCCGAGGTCACCGCTTGGAGCCAGGTCGAGACCTCCTTGATGTGAGCGGGCAGCTGCGCCGAATGAGCCAGGAAGTCCCGGATGTCGCCGCCGGTGCAGAAGTGCCGGCCCGCGGCCTTGAGCACGACTACCCGCACAGCCGGATCGCGGTGGCATCGAAGGAATGCCCGATGCAGCGCGATCAAGAAGGATACGTCCATGGCGTTGGCTGCATGGGGCCGGTTCAGGGTCACCGTAGCGATCCCGTCGTCGTCCAGATCGACCAGGACCAGATCCTCGTCAGAAACAGTCGCCACGACATTCACCTCAGGTAATCGTTGTTCGTCGCCCGGCAGCGGTGGTGCTGCCCGGCCGGCTATCGAATGGGCTGTGCGGGCCGCCCACCCGAACAAGCTGCACAGATACTTCGCCACGCGCGGGCCCCTAGCAGCGCCCACCAACCGGCGATGCTAGGCAGGCAATCACGAAGCCGATATTCCCTTTCCCGACAGACGGGATACCGGTTACCGACGATGCGATTCCGAGTAGCGTTATCCGCACCACCGCCCTCAGAACAGCCGGACAATCACATGGGGAATTCTTCGTTGACAATGCCGAAGCCGATCACCTACGCCGAAACAAGCCGCGAGTCGGTCGGCGAATACCATCTGCACTACCACGAGGCCGGCTCTGGACCTCCACTCCTTTTGTTACACGGATCCGGTCCCGGCGTTAGTGCCTGGTCCAACTTCGCAGAAAACATCCCAATATTTGCCGAGAACTACCACACTCTGTGCCTCGATATGCCGGGATTCGGATCCAGCCCGCCAGTAGTTTGGCGAAAAATATACTCGCAGGTGGCAGCGGATGCAGTCCGATCTTTTCTCGACAATTTGGGTATCGACCAAATTGATATCATCGGCAATTCCATGGGCGGAAATGTAGCCACAGAGTTCGCCCTCGCACATCCTGCGCGTGTCCGCCGCCTCGTGCTGATGGGCCCGGGAGGGTTAGCTGTCAACACGTTCTCACCGGCCGTCAGCGAAGGCGCAAAGCGCCTCTTCGAGTTTCTCGGCGATCCGAGCCGCGAACGGATGATCGCCTGGGTGCAGACCATGGTCAGCGACCCCGCGACGATCACCGATGATCTGATCGACGAGCGAATGGCGAACGCGCTGAAACCCAATGTGGTTGCTACCACCGCAGGTATCTTCGCTACCTTCGCCGATCCGGAGCTCGCCACGTCACCACCGTTATGGGCCCGAGCAAAGGACCTCCAGCATCACACCATGCTGATCTGGGGACGCGACGACCGAATGTTGCCGTTCGAAGGCGGGCTCTTTCCCTTCCGCCAACTGCCGAATGCGGAGCTTCACGTGTTCTCGAACTGCGGGCACTGGGCACAAGTCGAACGTAAGAGTGATTTCGAGCGCATTGTCTTAGAGTTCTTGGGCCGCCCGTGACTCGCGACCAGCGCCGAACGGAATTCCTGCATACTGACTTTTCATTCGATAAATGCGATCCAACAGCGCAGTCACCAGAATTCTAAACAATCCCGACCTATTGATTAGGCCATAATGACAAGGCTAGATCCTGATGTTATCTGGATGGTGAGCAAATAAATACTCGATCGGTAGCAGATCCGATTCGGCGCGGTGTAGGATCTAGCGAATGAAAGAAGAGCCTTCCACCGAGCAGCGCAACGGTGCACCCTCATTGACCCCCAATGGGTGGACAGTTCTTGGCCTGGTATCTTTCAGCGACGGGTTGTCCGGCTATCAATTGAAAAGATGGGCCGACTTCGGTCCGGGGTTTTTTTATGTGAGCCCATCGTTCAGCCAGGTCTACTCAGAACTTAAGAAGCTCGAAGAACTAGGCCTGGTTGCATCGCGGGAAGCTGACTCCGACGACAATTCGAGGAACAAGCGGCTCTACTCCATCACCCCGGCCGGCAAGCGGGCGTTGACCGAATGGGTACGCAACTCACCCGCGGACCGGCCAGTTCTCAAACACCCGGTCCTGATGCGGGTGATGCTCGGCCACTTCAACGAGCACGAGAACTTGAAGGCGATGCTGCTGGAGCACATCGACCGTTCGGAGTTGCAGTCCCAACAGGCGGCCCACTATGCCCGCTTCGCGGCAAGCGACCCGCACTTCGCATACGTGTGGATCGCGCTCCGCTGGGCCGAACGCTATTACGCGGCCGAGCGAATGCTGACCATCGAGTTGCTCAAAGACATCGAGCTCGCCGCCGAGCGGTTCGTCGAGACCTCGCCTCCGCCTGAGTGGTTCGAAGCTGCGCCGTTTCCCGGCAAGGGTGGCAGCTCGGCCGACCCGCCACCCAATACCAGCCGGCTGCCGTAGCGACCGCCAAGAGCCCGACACCCAGCTATCCGGGCTTCAGTCGCGGGGTTCACTGCCCTGCGAACAATCCGCCGCCTGCGCGCGTAGTAGCTGCTTTTGCACCTTGCCGCTCGCGGTTCGCGGCAACTTGGCCACCACGTGGATCTGTTCAGGCCGCTTATGGGCTGCTAGTCCCCGCGATTTCAAGTATTCGCCGAGATCGGGCGCCTGTTTGGTAAACCGCGGCGAGACAACGAGATAGGCCGCAACGCGTTCGCCCATACTAGGGTCGGGATACCCCACCACAGCAACATCATCGATACATTCGTGCTCGCGAAGGTGGTCTTCAATTTCCAACGCACTGATGTTCTCTCCGCCGCGGATGATGATGTCCTTGATGCGGCCACGAACGGTGAGGACCCCGGAATCGTCGATACTGACTAGGTCCCCAGTACGGAAGTACCCGTCGCTGGTGAATGCGCCCTCGTTCAACGCGGGATCGAGATACCCGAGGAAGAGTTCCGGTCCCCGAACCACCAGCTCCCCCACTCCGTTGGATTCGTTGATCACACGCCCCTCCGCCGGCCACACCGGCGCTCCGTCGGTGTACGCACGTTGTTCAAGAGGCGCAGTCGCTCCAGAAATGCTGAAAGTGGGCATCTCGCTGGAACCATAGGTCCGAGTGGCTACGCACCCCAGCACCTCTGAACCCGCTATCACGACATCCGGTGGAACGTCGGCTCCGCCGCAGATGAAGATGCGCAGACTGCACGCAATGCCGCGTCGTTCATACGCGGTCGTGAGCCCCCGCAGGAACGGCGTCGCCCCCAGGCTGACACGACAGCTGAACCTCTCTATGAGGTCCGCCGCCTTGTCGGCGTCCCAGATATCGAGCAGCACCGTGCTCTGCATGAGCATGACCGGTAGGTAGACGCCATAGACAATCCCCGTCAAATGCCCGAGGGGCGAGGCCATGAACGTTGAATCACCATCACCGAGCTGCAGTTCCCGGATAACCGAGCGCATCTCCCAGACGATGGTCTGGTGGTTGTGCAACACGCCCTTGGGTTGCGACGTGGTCCCCGAGGTATAGAGAAGCAGGCAAACATCCGACGGGTCACCGACAGGCTCCATCGCCGGCTGGTCGTCGAGAAGGACGTCGAAGGAGATAAAGCCCTCCGGAAGATCACCTTCGGCGCGCACCACAATCACCACCGGCGGATCGTCCATATCAGCCACCACCCCGGCGACCAACGCGACGAAATCGAACCCGCGGAATACGTGCGGTATGAAGATCGCCCGCGAACGAGACTGGGCCAGAATGAACGCGAGCTCAGCCCGACGATAGGTTGTGACTACCGGGCTCACAACACAACCCGCCCACGTGATTGCGTGAATTGCCAGCACCGTCTCGGGCCAATTCGGGAGGAACACGGTGACAACATCATGCGGCCGGACCCATCGCTGCGTGATCGCAGCGGCCAGACTCGCAGTCGCATCGCGCAGTTCCCGGTATCCCATGCCGTCCGGGTCGGAGCCGATCGCCGGCACCGCCGGGGCACTGCACGCCGCGGCATCCAGAAATGACGAGAGTGTCCGACCCTCCCAGAAACCGCCATTGTTGTAGTCGATTTCGCTGGGCCTAGCCTGCGCCAACACAAGGACTCCTCCGTGATTCCGTGGCCGGCCAGAAGCATTTTCCCTGGCAAGCTGGCTGCCCGTTGTCGATTCCGCTATGTTCAAACTTCATCTGAATGCGGCAGATCGCAAAATTCATGCGGGGAGACAAGTTTGCTCCGGTAGTAAAGTAGCGGTTGCAACCCAGTACTGGTCCAGACATCAGTGAGTTCAGCCACCACGATCGTGTGATCGCCGGCGTGAATCTCATCGACGATATTGGCCTCGACCCGGGCGAGCGTGTTCGCCAAGGCAGGCGACCCGTTTGCGCCCAGAAACCAATCGGTCCCCTCGAACCTATCGATACCCCGCTGCGCGAACCTCGCGCATATGTCCGCTTGATGGCTGCTCAAGATATTGACGGATACCGCGCGGGCTAACCGTATCAGCGGCCAGCTTTCGGATGACTTCGCCGGACAGAAAGCGATGTACGGCGGATCCATCGACAACGCAACGAAGGACTGACATGTGAAGCCGTGCGGAGTTCCTGCATGTCGGCCTGTGATTACGGTGACGCCAGTACCGAAATGTCCGAAAGTCCCCTTGAGCAGGGCAACCGATAGTCTTTCCGAGTTGCCCTCGGTGATCCGATCGGCGCCCGACATTGACACTCCTTAATACCCCAAATTTGGCCTTCGAGCAGTGAGCCTATGCGGCGAGTGAGCGCATAACTATTCGCTTCCCGGGTAGCGGAACACCAGGACACGGGCATAAAATCTCCTGGCGGAGAGTAAGTCGACATCGTTACGGTGTGCGTATGCAGCGGGTTGCCCACCGATCGATCGCCGATTATGGCCAGATCCTAATCGTCATACGAGACGTGGATTTCCGGTGAAGTCGGCAAAGCCTGGCAGGCCAAAATATAGCCGTCTTCGATATCTGATTCCGTCAACGCACTGCCGCCAATCATCGATACACTTCCTTCGACGATGCGACACACGCAAGCCCCACAGTGCCCTTCCTGACAGGAATACGGAACATCCACACTGCTACGAATCAGGGCATCCAACAACACTTCATCGTTACTCCACTTGGCCGAGTAGTCACACCCGTCGATTCGGGCAGTAATCCCGCGCTGTGTAGAATCCACAAACCACTACCTCTCGACTATTTGAGCGTTCACGGCAACATCTTCCTCGCTGCCGGGAATGGCGCGTACTGCGATCTAGTCGTAATCCGAATTGCGCTATTAAGAATATTCAGCTCAATAGTTGCCTTCAGTGCCGAACAACTACGAATCTCGGAGCTGCGCTCCCCTCGTCTCGCTCGCCGGGCAAACTCGATGCACAACCTCTCGGCCTCCCCCGCCCACTGTACGCAAACTTGATTACCGGTATTACGTTCAACGGCAACCGAATTCCCGCACGTCTGACATGAAATCTCTTGCACGATATCTGCCTCATCGATAGGAACGTCATCTGTCGCTTGCCAGGGTGATGGGACCACCTGATTGCCAGGGGGATGGGACCACCGTGGCGCGTTATTGAGGATGCTCGTCGGGGTGGTCTGGGTCAAGCTGGGCGGGTCGGGTGCGTTGCCGGTAGGACGGTCCTTCGACGACGAGGGTGTGGGCGGTGGCGGTGAGTCTGTCGATGGCTGATTGTGCGAGCAGGGTGTCGGCGGTCATGGTGAGCCATTCGGCGGGTTCTCGGTTGGAGGTCACGATGGTCGTCTTGGTGCGGTGTCGTTCGACGATGATTTCGTAGAAGTCGCTGGTTTCGGTGGCGCCGAGGGGCCGCAGGGCGAAGTCGTCGATGATGAGGACGTCGATGGTGGCCAGGCGGCGGATCTCGGTGTCGACGGTGTTGTCGAGGCGGGCGGCGCGTAGCCGGGTGAACAGTTTGTCGGATCGGGCGAACTGTACGGTGTGGCGTCGTCGAATTGCCATGTGTCCCAGTGCAGTTGCTAAATGTGTCTTGCCCACTCCGACGGGTCCGAGGATGATCGCAGACTGTCCGGCGTCGAGGAACCGCAGCGAGGTCAGGTCGCCGAGCAAGGTGCGGTCATAGCGCAGGTCGTCCTGTGCGGTCCAGGTGTCGAAACGCATCGTCGGGTCGAGTCCGGCCTTGGCCGATCGCAGTGCAGCTGATCGAGATTCACGCCGTGACACCTCGTCGGCGAGGAGCGTTTCGAGGAACCCGATGTGGCTGAGTTTGTGCTGGCGGGCCAGGGCGGCGCGTTCGGGCAGGGTGTCGGCCAGGGCGCCGAGTTTGAGCGCCTTGAGCAGCCGGACTAGGTCGGCGCCGACGGGGTCGGCGGGTGCACGATGGGTGGTCATGTCAGATCTCCCTGGCTGTGGGTTCTTCGGTGACGATAGTCAATGAGGTTGTGGTGGTGTTGAATTCAGACGGGCTGCGGGTGAACCGGGTGGCGTGCTGTCCGACTGCTCGGGGCAGTTCCGGGGCGGCGTTCTCGGTGCCGCGCTCCAGCATGGAGGCGATCTTGTTGACCGAGACGACATCGAGGTCCAGCGACAGTGAGCAGGCCCGTTCGACGCGCTCAGCGCCGTAGCGGCGGACCAGGCCTTGGAGTCGGTAGACGGTGCGCATCCGGGTCCAGGGCAGCGGGTCATCCAGGATGCGTTCGGCGTAGATCCCGATGTTCGGCCCGTGAGCAGCGCAGTTGGCGATCAACGCCGTCAGGTCCCGCATCGCGTAGACGGCTTTGTGTTCGGGCAGATCCGCGCGGTCGGTGCTGCGTCCACCGGCGGGTTGGCGGGGATGGACTTTCACCAGCACACCGCGGTGATAGAACTTCACCAGCTCACTGTCGGCACGGACGTCGAGGGTGTGCCCGATCCATTGCTCGGGCAGCGAGTACAGGGCCTTGGCGACCTCGGCGTGGAAATCACGGTGCACCTTGACCGCTTTGAACACCGGCACGTCGTAGACACCCGGCGCCGGTAGCAGCAGGGTCTGCTCGGCGGTGGTGAACACCTCCAGCGGACGTGCACAGGTGCTGCCGTGGATGCGAGTCCCGGCAGTACGCTCGCACCACGCGGTCGCGGCCTGCTGCGCCTGGTCCAGGCTGGTGAATGTTTCACCGTCCCAGAAGTTTCGGCGCACGTACTGCACTGCGCGTTCCACTCGCGGTTTGTCTTTGGGTGACTGCACTCGGGCTGGGTCGGTGAGGAATCCGACATGGTTGGCGTAGTCGAGCCACCCCTGAGTGAATCGCGGGTTGACCGCATCGGCGGCGGCGATCACCGGTTTCAAGTTATCCGGGATCAGCACCGTGAACACGCCGCCGAAGAACTCCCACGCCGCCTGACATCCGGCGATCACCGCCACCAGGGTTTGGGAGTAAGTCAGCCACACGAACATGTGCCGGCTGTAGACGGCGGTGAAGATCAACGCGTGCACCTTGCGTCGCCGTCCATCATCGGCGTCGGTGAGCATCCCCAGGTAGCCGAAATCGATCTGGCATTCCACCCCCGGGTCACCGTCGGCGACCCGCACGGTGGTGTCCTTGCGGCCGAAACCGCAACGCTCACCGGCGAATCGGTTCAACGTGCGATACGGCACCACGCAGCCTTGGCGGGCCAGCAGGGTGTGGATCTTGGTGATCGTCAACGGGCGCTGCTCACCGTCGCCGGCCACCCACGCGGTGATCTGCTCCTCGAACCCCAGCAAGTGTTCCCACGCCGCGCCATGGCCATCCGGGCGTACGGGTCGTACCGCGTCGGCGACCGCCCCGATCAACCCGTCGTCGACAGCCTCGACGCTGTCGCTGCGGCGCAAACCGGCCGTTTGCGCGGCCTCGACGTAGCGGCGCACCGTTTTGCGGTCCAGGCCGCAATGCGCGGCGATCGTGCGGTAGCCCGGTGCCGGTAACCCGGCCACCCCCAGCCACACCCGTAGTACTTCCCTGATCTCGTTCACACTGACCTCCCGAAAAGCCATGCCCGCTGCCTCCGTGACTTGAACCGTCACGGCGATCGAACGAACAAATGAAGAGACCACCGACGCGACGCGCCGGTGGTCCCATAACTGGCAATCCAGGTGGTCCCATCACCCTGGCAAAATCAGCTCACGCTGGCCCCATGCTCCTGGCAGGCGACAAACGTCGATGCGGCGCCAACCGAGAAGGTCACAGGAACCGTGAATTCGGTTGATAGACAGCCCGATAGATGCGCTCATGGCACAACCACATCGACGGATCATCGGCAAAACGCTGGCATAGGTATCGATGGGGCGATACCCGCGGCCGGCCAGCGCGTTGCGCCGCAGCGCTCCGGAAATCGTCGACGCTTGCCCGACAGCGGGCGACGCAGGGCAACGTCGGCCGGCGTGCTACGCCAGCACTGGCCGCCCCATAGGTCCGAGTCTTCCTGCCGTCGAACCTACTTCGCAATCGTTGCGGAAGTGCGCTGCAACAGTTCGCACGGCACAGCCATGGCGTGGGCGCCTCCGCCCGATCCGTCACACGTTAGATGTAGTCATACGTAGATCCCCGCCACCCGCTGACGGTTGTCACACTGTCAACGGGATCCGGGGCCTACCTCAGATGGGTCGTATCGGTTGCGACCAGAGTGGTGGCATCAGGCCGCGGACTTCCCGATGTATGCGCGGGCGACGGCGATCCGGTGCAACTGACCCGTGCCCTCGACGATGTCGAGGAACTTGGCATCGCGGTGCCACTTCTCGACCAGGTGCTCCTTGGAGGAACCCTCCGGACCCATCATCTGCATCGCGCGGAACGTCACCGCCTGGATCACAGGCAGCGCGTACCCCTTTGCGGAGGCCGCATACGTAGGGTCGGCCTCGCCCTGGTCGTGGCGCCAGCCGGCGCGCAGAACCAGCCGCCGAGCGGCGTCGAGGTGGTAACGCATCTGCGCTACATCCTCGCTTATTCGTTCCCTGCGTCGCGCCGAGTAGCTGGTCTCGTTCTGGGCCACCCAGTCGACGGCGTAATCGAGCGAGGCCCGCGCCGTTCCGATTCCCCACGCTGCGCAGAACGGGCGGGTACCGTTCAAGATCGACATGATCTGGCCGAAATCCTCGCTTGGCAAACGACGATCGTCGTCGAGCACGATGTCGTTGAATTCGAGCGTCGCTTGTGGATACCACCGCATACCCATCTTGTCCTCGGCGGTTTTGGTAACGCTGAGTCCAGCATCTTGACGCTCGACGATGAAGGCGCGGATTCCACGCAGACCGTGCCCAGGTTGAGTCTGCGCGAAGACCACCAGGTAGTCGGAGGTCGAACCGAGTGAGATGAAACGCTTTTGACCGTTGAGCACCCATTGGTTACCTTCGCGGACGGCCGTCGTCTTGATCTGCGATAGATCCGAGCCGCAGTGTTCTTCGGTCATGCAGATGGAGGTGAACCGGTAGTCGCCGCGCAGTACGCCGTCCGCCCATTTCTCGATCTGCTCTTGCGTACCCAGTAGCCGAACGGCGCGCTCGCCGAGATTGTTGCCCGGCAAGGCCTGCCAGCCCCAACCGTCGCCGTAACACATCTCCTCCATGACCAGCAGGCCCAATACAGCGCCTCCACCATCGAGGTTACGAAGCACGTCCGGATCCTGCGTGTGACCGGGACCGGTGTAGCGAAAGTCCAGCGGGCAGTGCTTCACCGGGGCCCGGCTGATCACCTCTTGGTATCCAGCCGGGAAGTCGCAGGTGTCATCGCTTTCGCGGCCGAGCGGTCGCACCTCTCCGATCGCCCAATCTCGGACATTCGCCAGCAACGCGCGCGTCTCGCTACTGATCTCCAGAGCTACCATGCTCGTTCACCTTCTTTGTCAGGGCCATGCTCAACGCAGGACCACGGGGTTGTGCAAGGGATCGAAGTCGATTGAGGCCAGCAGCGGAGCTGCGCGGAATACGCTCTCGGCAGGATGGTCGGTGATGACACCGTGTACGCCCATCAGTTCGACGCCTTCACGCGCGGCGTCGCGCAACAGGTGGCTGGTCTGAGCGACGATGGGCGACACCAGATCGTCTATCTGTTCGGAGTCCAACGTCCGCGCGGAGGGGTCGGACAACACCCTCAGCGCGTCCTGCAGGCCGATTCGCGTTGACTCGATCTCCATGAACAGATCGGCAAGTACGAACGACACCCCCTGGAACCCGGCCAGCGGACGTCCGAAGGCAACTCGCTGGGCACTCCAGTCGGCGGCGTACCGCGTCGTGGAATCGGCGATACCAAGGCAGGTGGCAGCCAGCGCGAGTCGGCAGACCCCGACGGCCCGCTCAAGGGCACTTCCGGAGTAGAGCAGGGCGTCTGCGCTTACTCGTAAACCCCGAATCGGAGCTTTCGATGCGATTGCGACACCGCTCAGAGCAATGCGACGATCGCCCTCCCCAATGAACGTCACCTCGGGCGCTTCTGAGTCGATAACGAAGGCGATCAGCGCACCCTCTTCGTCTCGGGCGACGATCACAGAGACCTCGGCGCATCCGGCGAAGGCAACTGCGGTCTTCTCGCCGTCCAGGATCCATCCGTCGCCATCACGCCGCGCAACAGAGGTCAGTTCGCCGGGAGCCCGACCAAACCCTTCGTAGAGGAAGAGGCTTGCCGGCGTGATCGCCGAGTCGCCGAAGCGGGACAAGTGCCGAGCCTTCTGTTCCTCGGAGGCGCACGTTGTCAGGATCCAGGCCACCTGGCGGCTGGTCATCCAGGCGTAGGCAATCGACTGGTCGCCCCACCCCAGACTCTCCACCGCAGTGCAGAACGCGACGGCGTCGTTGCTGCCTTGCCCCGGATCGGCATCCTGCAGAACCTCGATGCCGAGCAGCGCCTTCGAAACCGCGTCCGACAGGCATCCGTCCGCCTCGACAACGTCGCGTAACGGGCGCAACTCGTCTATCGCGGCGATCTTGACGTCCGACCTCAATTGGTCGTGCGCGACGCTCGTGCCGAGCTCAATCACAGGTCAGCCCTCCAGGTCGAAGTGGTGGTACTCGGGTTGTCGAACTTGATCATCGGCTGGCTCGGCCGCACATTCGAGCCCGGGTTCCAGTGCGTGGAATCGGCGGCCCGAAGGCGACCGCGTCTCACTGCGCGTCCAATTGAGATCTGCTGTGCGATAGACGGTTCCACTTCGCAGATAACCACTTTCCTATGCCACCGTTGAGAGGTGTCGTCACGACAATTGCCGGAACCGCCGACCTCTATCCAACGCTTGTGACGAGACGCTGTTCCACCCAGTGAAATTCGGTGTGGGGGTCACACGATCCGCCCAGCAACCATCATGGTTGTAGCTGAGCGAGGAAGGGCAATAAGCAGGTGTTTCGATCTCGCGTGCACAGCCTCCTCCGAGGTCAGTTGCGGATGAATGACCCTCGCCCCGATAGATTTTCACGAGGCACAACCAAAGAGGACCGACATGACGACCGACCCATCAGCTACGACCGAAACCGCGGCGCTAGCCCGGTTACTCCAGATGCGCTGGAGTTGCCGTAGCTTCCAGCCCCAGCCAGTGGACCGCGCTGTCATCAATTCGGTACTCGATCTCGCGCGGCGCACGCCGTCTTGGTGTAACACCCAACCGTGGCAGGTCCTGATCACCGAAGGCGAGGCGACCGAGCGCCTACGCGCAGGCTTGACGTCGCGGTTCGTTGCGGGCGAGGTGAGCCCCGACTTCGATTTCCCAAACAGCTATACGGGTGCCTACCAAGACCGCAGACGCGAGTGCGCGGTTGCGCTCTACGACAGCGTGGGAATTGAGCGTGGTGATCGAGCTGCGTCAGCGGCGCAGACAGCGAAGAACTTCGAACTGTTCGGCGCACCCCATGTCGCGATCCTGACTACCGAGGCGGACCTTGGCGTCTACGGCGCCGTGGACTGCGGCCTGTACTGCCAGACGTTCCTGCTCGCGGCGCAGAGCCTCGGGTTGGGCGCAATACCCCAGGCGGCGCTGGCAACACAAGCCTCGTTCTTGCGCGAGTTCTTCGGTCTGCCCGAGCACCGACTCGTCGTCTGCGGTATCTCCTTCGGCTGGCCAGATCTCACCGCCCCCGTGAATGGCTTCCGAACGACCCGGTTGCCGGTCGAAGACACCGCCACCTTCGTCGTCGACTGAGGGAGCAGTCGTGACGGCAGCGCTGAAGGCTGGAGAGGCCTCACACCGGATCGAAAGCGGTAATCAACCAGCGATTGTCGACGTTGGTGAGGTTGACGCGAACGGTCGACGCGCTGTCCGTGGGGGCATCGTTGCCCACGACGGTGGTCTGGTCCACCAAGACTAGGGCAACGACATGCGTTGGTGTGGCGGAGACTAGCGCGGCTGCTGGAACCGTTGCGGTGGCCGTGATTCACTTCTGTTTGGCACCAGGGATGACGACCTCGTTCACGAGCTTGGTGTAGTCATCGAGAAAGGTGCCGCCCAGGCGGGCGCGGACAGCGAAGAGTTCCCTGTCGGCGGTGTCAGGATGGTAGGACAGCAGTGCGACAGTGCTTTCCCTGGCCACCTGCACGGCTTGTCGGCCGGCTTCTTGCGTCTCGCGCGCCGTGGTGTCCACCCATTTGAAGTAGCCCGTCACGACCGCCGCCACCAGGACCATGGCGGGCATCACTCCGTAAACCACCCGACGAGCCCATACCGATCGCGTTGCACGGTCCTTCTCACCGCAGCCATCGTTCAGGGCTGCCGTGCTGCCGTTCTCTGCTGTCACGGGGGCGCTGTCGCGGGCATCCGTGATGGTAGGTACGGAGTCGTCGCGGGCTGCCACGGATTCGTCGCTGTCACCGGTTGGATTTGAAGTAGTGCGTCTGCGCCAGATTCTCACGGCTGTGTCCCCTTAAGCCGCCATGACCCGATCATGGAACGAACGCCACGTCGGAGACCTTCGGGCCGGTCTCGGTTTGCTCGATTCCCAGTCGCATCCGCCATGTACGTGGGTCTTGGTGCCCTCCCCCGCCGTTGGTGATATCGATCGAAACGGCTACCAGCACTTGTGCGTGACCATCCGTGGCCGATTCCAGACCGGCTTCGGTGACGGTGCCGACCGACGTGGACCGGGACTGCTTGACCGCGTCGATGAACGGCTTGACGCGCTTCTGGAAATCGTCGCGGAATCGGCCTGTCGATGAATCGATGATGCGTTGGACGTCGGCCTGAGCGTCGGCGTAACCGATAGTCGTCAGGTTGAGGGCGGCCCGGCGCGCGGTGTCGACGAACAAGCGTTGATGGGCTTGCTCTTCGTGGATCTGTAGTGCGCGGTATCCGAGCCAGCCGGTGAGGGCTCCGACGGCGAGAAAGGTAACCGTCACAACAATCCACGCCTGCCTCGGCACGCCCGTCGGTGGATTCCGAGGCGGCTGGCTTTGGCGTGCGGCAGGAGCGTCAAGGATGGCACTTGGTGCTATGTCGTGGGTGTCAGCCGGTCCGTCGACCGGTGCTAGGGGGCTGACGCTGGTGCCAGCATGTTCTGCCATGTCTTTCCCTTCGCGGTGGCGGCGATGTCAGATTGGGTGTAAACGCCTCCGTCTGGACCGATGTAGCTGCCGGTTCCTGGATCGTATTGGGCGATCGCGATAGGAAGTGGAGGTTGATCTCCCGTCGAGGGGACCGGGGCGGCTGCGGCATTGGACGCAGGCGGAAGTTGGGGGACGTCCTGCCCGGACAGCGTGGCGTTGGGGTCGCCTTTCCAGTTGTTGCCGTCGTTGAGAGGGACGTACTGCTGGTTGCTTTCGCACATCTTGACCGTGGGAGCCCGTTTGCCGGGGTAAGCGACGCAAGGGTAATTCCGCGCGCCGCGGACGGTGTTGTAAGGGGCGTCCTGCGGTACTCGGCAATACAAGTCGCCGGGCGCCCGGTCCGGGCTGTCGACATTGACGCCACCGCGGGCCTGCTGGGCGGGAAGGAATCCGGTGGTGCACGGCGGGGGGACGCCGAGGTTGAGATTGAAATCCAGATAGACCCCTCGGTATTTCGGAGGGAGATTCTGATTGGCGACTAGAGCGCCCTGAACGTTCGCCGTGCCGGCGGGGAGCAGCACCAATAGCTGCTCGATGGCCGGCTGATACGCCAATGCGACCTGCCCCACCGTCACGAGATTTGCCAACAGCAACGGAAGCGTTGGCTGCAGGCGTTCGACAAGCTGTCGAGCTTGGTCCGCGGCGGTGCCACCGTTGCGCAATAGTCCAGTGAACGCGGCATCGTGTTCGCGGACCTCGTGGGTGAGGCTCGCCAGGTGGGCGGCCCACGCCTGAATCGACTCCGCGGTGTCCGCCTGGGACTCCAGCACAGGACCGGATTTGTCGATCAGGGTAGTTATTGGGTCGAGGTTCGCACGGGCATCGTGGGCCAACTCGGTGGACCCCTTGACAATCCTGGCCAGTTCGGGTCCCAGACCGCCTACGGCCGTGGCACTTTCGTCGATGACGGTCTTGAGGTTGTCCGGAGGGATCGCTTGCAGGCCGCGGTTGGCGGCATTGAGCAGCGTGTTGACGTCGGGCGGTACGGTGACGTCGGCTAGGGCTATGTCATCGCCGTTCTTGAGTGCTGGCGCCGCGGCGGCCGTTCGCGGCTGCAAAGCCACATACTGCTCGCCGATGCCCGAGACGCTGTGGACCTGCGCCTGGACGTTGGCGGGAATCGACACATCAGCGCGCAGCCTCAACACCGCTCTCACGGTGCCGGCCTCGGTCAGGCCGACATCGGCGACTTGGCCGACCTCGGTACCTCGATAGGTGACGTTCGCGTTGTCGTACAGACCAGCGGCCTCAGGTAGCTCGACGGTAACTGTGTACCGCTCGAACCCAAACCAACGGGTGGGCACCTGTATGTAGTCGACGATCATGACCGCGACCGCCACCACGGAGACCGCGCAGAAGATTGCCAACTGAATCTTGACCAGTCGATTGAGCCGCATGTCTAGGGTCCTTGATCGAGGTGGTACGGGACGATGAGTGGATTGCCCGCGGTGTAAGGGCTGGGCAATTGACCGATGGTGCGGCCCCACTGCAGTTCTAGTTCGGTGAGATTGCCTTCGAAGCGAGTGCCGGTCAGCATCGCGTTGTCGAGGCGGCTCAATGTCAGGTCGATGATGGCGGTCAGGTTCACGGCGTCGCCGCGCACCCAGTTCAGGAGGGTCTCCTTGGGCCACGGAAAAGTGGCCAGCAAGCTCAGTGACCGGGTCATCGCGGGACCGGCGTTGGCAACCGATTCCAGCACCGCGGCGGCAGTGTTGAGTTCGTTGGCAAGCGCGTCCTTGGTCCCGTTGACCGCATCCGCGGTCAACGCGGAGAACTTCCCGATGGCGTCGAGGGCTTCGGCGAGGTGATCTCGTTGGTCTTTCAGCACCGCTAGGGCATCGGGGATCGTGCGAATAGCGCGGTCGAGAACCGGCTTGTGATCGGCGAGCTGGCCGACGAGACCATTGAGATTCTCGTTGGCGGTGATGATGTCGGTGGTTTGGTCATTGAGCCGCGTCGTGAATTGGTCGACCTGACCGAGGAGGTTCCGCAGATCGCCTTCTCGGCCAGTCAGTGCGCTACTCATCGCGGTTGTTATGTCCTGGATCTGTCCGAGACCACCGCCGTTGAGCAAGACAGAGACCGCTGCCAGGGTCTGTTCGGTGTTCGGGTACGCCCCGCCAGCTGCCAGCGGGATCACGGATCCATTGTGCAGTTTTCCCTGCGGACTTGCCGGCGGAGCTGTGAGCTCGATGTGCAGCGACCCGAGCAGGCTGGTTTGTCCGACGGTGGCGGTGACATTGGCGGGAAGGTCGACATCACCATTGAGACGCATGGTCACCAACGCGTGCCAGTCCTGCCGTTCAATTTTCGTCACGGTTCCGACGTTGACGTCTCCGACCCGCACGCGCGAGTTCTCTTCGATATAGCCGATGTCGGGCAATTGGGCTTGGACTGTGTAGGCGCCAGGACCACCACCCTGGGTGCCCGGCAACTGCAGCGAGTTCAAGCCATGCCAATCGCAGCCGCTGACCGTAACGACGAGCACCGAGAGCGCAAACGTCGTACTCAAGTACTTCGCAGGTGATCTCATCAGCCGTGTCCTGGAGGCGTCATCATGCCGAGCAGGCCCTTGTCCGGCTCGGGGGGTGTCGGGGGATCTGCCGGTAGCGGGACTTCGGCGGTCGCCGCGCCCGGTGCAGCAGCTGATGGTGCCGGCGCCGCCGGGGGGGCCGGAGGCGGAATGTGGTCAGGGCGCATCCAGTCCTCGCTGTAGGTGATCTCATTGGACCGCGCCGATTCACCGACGAGCAGGTTGTTGCCGATCGGCAGCCAGTTCCACTGGCGGTTCTTCACGATGGGCGCCAGATATTGCACACAGAGTTTCGAGGATTGCTCTGCACCCAATCGGGACGCTGCCTGGATTGCGCCGCAGATGAACGAGATCGGGTTGGAGAAGTTGTTGAGCGCGAGGGCACCACTGGTTGCTCCCTGCGTCGGCTGGTAGATGTTGAGGAAGTTCTGGAAGGCATTGGGCGCCACGTGCAGCGTCTGTTTGATGTCGTCCATGCTGTCGACGACGGCCTTGGTGATGGACCCGAGCTTGTCAGTGCTGATACCGATGGCTTGGCGGTTGTCGGCGATGAACGACGAGGCGTCGGCGACAACAGTGTTGAGGTCGTCGAGTGATTGGCCGACCATGTGGGGATCGTCACTGAGCAGTGCGGTGACCGCGGCAAGGTTGACGTTGAGTTGGCGCATCAGACCGCTGCTGTCCTGCAGTGCCGACACGACAAGTGAGAGATTCTTGATAGTGCCGAATAGGTCATCGCTGTGGTCGCCTAGCGCCGACAGTGCCTGCGAGGTCTTGATTATCGTGTCGCGGATGCTGGCTCCTTGATCGCGCAGGTTGTCTGCCGCAGTGTTGATGACGGCACCCAGTGCGCTCGGTTGGCCGGGCCGGCTGGGTTCGAGCGCTGCGGTGAGCTTTTCCAACTGCTGACGTAAGTCATCCCATTCGACAGGCACTGCGGTGCGGTTGAGCGGGATCACCGCGCCGTCGGGCATCTTCGCTCCGCCCGTGTAAGCAGGCGTCAGCTGGATTGAGCGGGCCGTGATCAGCTGCGGGGACAATATGACGGCCCTCGCATCGGCGGGGACCTTGTATTTGCGGTCGACCGAAAACGACACCTTGACACGGTCTGGTTGGGGCTCGATCGCGTCGATCTGTCCTACGCGCACACCCAGGATTTGCACCTCATCGCCGACGAAGGTCCCGTTGGTGTTGTCGAAGTAGGCGACCATGTGGTTGCCCGATCGGGTGTGATCGGACTGGAGGACGACGATGACGCCACCGATCACGGCGAGGGTCGTTATCAGGGCCATCCAGCTTCTCGTCGTGCGCAGCGCCCTCACGGACTCTCCTGTCCAGATGGGGTCGGCACCGGCGGCACAGCGCCAGCCGATTGCGGGTCAGCAACTGGTGTAGTGGAATTCGCCGGAGCCTGCGCAGGTACTTCTCCGGGTGCGGCAACGTTCACCGGAGTTCCGGACGACACAGGTGCCGATGCGAGGCCCGGCGGCGCGACCGCGGGAGGTCCGGGTGGGGGCCCGCCGGGCGGTGGTGCGGGCAGCGGTTCACGATAGGGGTAGCGAGGGTCGCCGGGGTTTCCGGTGATCGCATCGGGCAACGTCAGGTGGGGGTCTCCGCCCTGGCCGGTACGAGGGAACGGGGATGGTAAGGCCGGTGTTGCGCGTTGGCCGGTCTGGGGATCGGTCAACTGTGACGGCAACAGCACATTCGGATCGAGGCCGAGGTCGGAAAATGCGGCGTCGATAAAGGGCTGCAGGTATTGCCCCGGCAACAGGTTGCTCACCGTTGCCATGAAGAAGGGGCCCGACGCCACCGACTCGCCGAGGGACATCGCGTAGCTGTTGAGGTACTTGATGGCGAGCTGAATGCGGTCTTTGCGGTTGTCGACGATGGTCAGCACACCGTTGAGTTTGTCCAGGGCAGGTTTGAGTGCAGCACGGTTGTCGGTGACAAATCCCTCGAGCTGACGCGCGAACATTGACAAGTTGCGGGAAATTCCTTCTAAGGCATCGCTTTCAGTTCTGAGCTGAGCCAAGAGGGCATTGCTGTCTGACACCAGACCGGCGATTTGATCGGCGTGATCGGCCAGAACAGAAGAGGCCTTCCGCGCATTGGACAACAGCGCTCGCAACTGTTGGTCTCGCTTGTTGAGCGTGTCCGAGATTCGCCCGACGCCTTGAACCGCAGCCTGCAGCGCGGGCGGTGTATCCGCGAACGTACGCGCAAGCGTCTCAAACGCGGTGTTCAGGTCCGTGGTATTCAGGTCGTGAACCGTGGTCGACAGATCGCCGAGGACATCAGGTAGTTGATAGGGCGCTGCGGTTCGGTCGATTGGGATGGCGCTCGTGAGCTGGCCATCACCGCGCGGTGAGACTTCCAAGATTTTGGAGCCTAGGAGGCTCTTCGTCTTGATGGCTGCTTCGGTACGGTCACCGAGGTGGATGTCGTCATCGATGTCGAACGTGATTCGAACTCGATTCTCGTCCAAGTCGATCGACGTAACCTTGCCGACCCTGTACCCGGCGACTTGGACCTCAGCATCATTCTTGAGTCCACCGGCTTCGGCGAAATACGCCGTGAAGTGATTGGTGGAGTGGATGAATGGCAGCTTGTTGTACTCCAAGGCTGTGATCGCGACTGCGGCAACCAGCACTGCGCCAGCGATGCCGATCAGGGCGGTGTTGCGTTCGGAGAACGGTTTCATTTCGGTGTGCACCGTCCGCTGGTTTGCTCGACAACTTTGACATACACCGGTTGTCCATCCTTGCCGTTGACCTTCAACAAGAGATCACACAGGTAGAAGGTGAAGTAGTTCCCATACATGCCAAGCCGCGAGAGCGCCTTGTAGGAGTCGGGCAGAGTGTTGAGCAGGTCATCGAGGTAGTCGTGGTCGGCAACGGCAATCCCCGCGGCACGATCGGTTTGAGCGATCGTGGCGTGCGCCTGCGGGCGGATGTGAGTCAGCAGGTCGGCGATGGAAGATGCTGCGGCATTGGTGTTAGCGACCGCATTGCTGATGTCGGTCTTGCGTGCTGCAAGTGCCTTGACTAGCTCGGCCAGCGAGTCCACGGTCTTGGCAAACTGACCCTCCTGACCATTGATCGATCCCAAAACCACGTTGAGATTGGTGATGACTTGTCCGATCAGATCGTCGCGATCGGCCAACGAGTTCGTCACTGCCGCAGCTTGATTCAGGAATGACCCGATGGTGGCGCCTTGATCTTGGAAAACCTGAATCAGCTGCGAGGAAAGGGCGTTTACCTGGTCAGGGTTCAGAGCGCGAAACAGTGGACGAAACCCGCCCAACAACGCATCGAGGTCCATCGCGGGCTGCGTGCGTTCGACGGGGATCGTTTGACCGGCGGTCAGCGGCTTGATCGAGCCGGCCCCATCCATCAGTGCCACGTAACGGCCACCGATCGGGTCCGCCCAGCGAATCGCCGCTGTGGTGCCCTGAGTCAACATGACGGTGTCGTCGGCAGTGAAGTCGACCACGGCGACGGCATTCCTGTTGATCGCGACGTGCTTGACCTTGCCGACTTCGACGCCCGCGATGCGGACGAAGTCGCCGACTCTGAGTCCGCTCACGCTGGTGAATTCCGCGCGGTAGGTCCGTTCGCCTTGGAGTCGCAACTGGCCGAAGGTCGCCAGCAGCGCAACGATGCCCACGACGCAGACCACAGCGAAGACGGCAAGGCGCCCGGCCGCGCTTGCCACGTTGTTCGTCATGACGTTGATTCCTTGCACTTGAGGCTCATGGTGCGGGCACTGGATCTGGTACGGGCGGGGACACCGGCTCCACCGGAGGCGCGGGCGGTGCGACACCCGGGTACAGCGGCGTTCCGCCGGGGCCGTACATCGGCGCACCGTAGGGTGGAGCGCCCGGATAAAGGATCGGACCCGGGGCGGGCCCCGGTAGGCACTGCCGGATGCTCGGTGGTCCCCCGGCGGCGCGGGTGACCGGAAGCCAGTCGGCCCAGCAGGGATGGCCAATGCCGGGGTTAGGCCGGATATCAACACCCGTCCCCCAGCCAGTGTTGGTCACCAGCGAACGCACCGGGAAGTTCTTGGCGACATCAGGAAGTGATCCGCAACTGGGTTTCCCGCCGGGACCACCCTTGGCAGCCACGATCGGCAGATTGTCTGGGTATTGGTACGGATCGTCGCCGAGGAGCAAGGCAGAGTCAGCAACCAACGAGTGCCCGTTGCCGCCGAACGCATCGTAGCCACCATGGTCAAGCGCGTACTTCGCGCCGACGAGCAGGCAGGTGTATTCGGGGTTGTACTTCATCAACAGGTCGGCAGTAGGAGACAGGGCATTGATGGCGGTAACCGCGTTGTCCAAGTTGGGTGCCAGCAGATCGGTGCCAGCGTGACCGAAGCCAATCGTGTTGATCAACAGCGTATCTAGGTCATGTTCATGGCTTGTTATGGAGACGCTCGTGGTGCTTGCCGCGTCGAGGACGGCCACTAGGTCCTGGGCGGCGCCGGAATATGCCGCGGTGGCCTTTCCGAAGGACCGCCAGTCGCTCCCGATCAGGTCCATGCGTGGATTGATCGCAGACAAGACGTCGTTCGCGTCGGTGATGGCGTGGCCGATTCGGTCGCCTTGTCCGCGCATGCCTTCCGCCAACGCAGTGAGTGTGGCGTTCAGTTTCGCGACATCAATGTGGCGTAGCAGTTCGGTCAGATTCTCGAACACGGTGTTCACCTCGGTGCTCACGTTGCGGGACGGCAACACTGTGCCCGCTGAAATCCGTTGAGCGCTTGGGTCTGTCGGATAGATGAGGTCGACGTACTTAGCACCGAAGAGCGTGGTTGCCCTGATCTCAGCGCCGACGTTCGCCGGAATGTACCGCGCCTGACCGGGATCGATGTTGAGTGTGATGGATACTGCGCCGGCAGCACTGTGCGACGCGACCGTCGCCACACGTCCGACTTCAACGCCACGCAACTTGACCTTGGCGCCGGGCTCCATAACCAGTCCGGCCCGTGGTGAGGTCACGATCACCGGAATGTAGCTGCTGAACTTGCCGGCGAATACCCCGATGCATGTCGCCGCGATTCCGACGATCGTCACGAAGAGCGCGGCGGTCCACAACAGTGGATGACCAAGGCGCGTGCTTGTGTGCATTCTCTATCCCGAGAGGTGGAAGTTGCCGGACTGGCCGTAGATGGCCAGTGATAGGAACAACACAATGAAGACCGCGGCGATCAATGACGTACGCACGGCTCGTCCGACAGCTTCACCTACGCCGGCCGGGCCGCCGGATGCGGTGAACCCGTAGTAGGTGTGAATCAGCATGATGACGGCCGCCATCGAAATCGCCTGGAAGAACGACCAGATCAGGTCCGTCGGATTCAGGAAGGTACGGAAGTAGTGATCGTAGACACCGGTCGATTGTCCGTAGAAGAACGTCGTTCCGATGCGCGCGGCCCAAAACGAGGTGAGTACGGCCACGCAGTACAGCGGGATCACAACGATCACTCCGGCGACCACGCGACTGGACGCTAGGTAGGCGATGGAACGGATGCCCATCACCTCCAGTGCGTCGATCTCCTCGTTGATACGCATGGCTCCAAGTTGGGCGGTGGCCCCCGCACCGATGGTCGCGGCCAGGCCGATACCGGCGATGACCGGGGCGATCAAGCGCACGT
This sequence comes from Mycolicibacterium sp. CH28, assembly GCF_004745805.1. GTDB lineage: Bacteria > Actinomycetota > Actinomycetes > Mycobacteriales > Mycobacteriaceae > Mycobacterium. The sequence continues at coordinate 83,708 of NZ_SRLQ01000004.1, forward strand.
TGAAGTACGCGGAGGCAAATCCAGTCAAAGCCTCAACGCCGACTTGCGAGAACTGGTTATAGCCCTGCACCGCCACCAGCGCCCCCGTGGATAGCGTCAGGAAGCCCACAATCACGGTGGTACCCCCGATGACGGCCAGCGCACCGACACCGAGGCTCATTTGAGCGATAAGCCGCAGCATCTCGGACTTGTAATGCGCGAAGGCCTCGACGATGGAAAACAGCGTCCTGGCATAGAACTGCGCTTGCGTCCCGATTTGAGTCAAGATGTCGACGCCGCTGCGCAGGCTCCGCCGGAACCTGGGATGGGACGTCCGCGCGACGGTCACAGCGTGGCCTCCACACCGACCGCGGTGGCAATTATGTTGATGGCAAACAGCGCCATAAAGGTAAATACGACAGTCTCATTGACCGCCACGCCAACACCTGCAGGCCCGCCACCAACCGAGATTCCCTTGTAGCAAGCGATTAGGCCCGCGGCCAAGCCGAACAGGGCTGCCTTGACCAACGAGATGACCACGTCCACAGCGTGAGTGATGAGCGTTAGCCCACTCACAAAGGAACCGGGGGTGACGTGCTGCACGTACACCGAAAAGCAATAACTGCCAGTCAGTCCCACAATGATGACAACCGACGAGAGCAATGTGGCAACGATCGTCGCCGCGAGCACGCGAGGTACGACAAGCGTCTGAATCGGGTCCACCCCCATCACGCGCAGCGCATCGAGTTCCTCACGAATGGTGCGTGCGCCTAGGTCGGCGCACATCGCGGTAGCCCCGGCGCCAGCGACGACGAGCACGGTAACGACGGGACCGATTTGGGTGACGGTTCCGTAGGCGGCACCGGTGCCCGAAAAGTCCGCGGCACCAAACTCAACGAGCAAAATATTGAAGGTGAAAATAAGTAACACGGTGAACGGAATGGCGAGCATCAGTGTGGGTATCAACGACACTCTTGCCACAAACCATGACTGCAGCACCAATTCCCGCCACGCGAAAGGCCTGCGGGTGAGGCACACCAGGGTGTCGAGCGCCATCGCGAAGAAAGCTCCCAGCTCACGCGCCGGCTTGGCAGCACGCGCTGAGGCGAGTTTCGTTGTCGCACTGTTGATCAGCGCTGCGCGGGAACGCCAACTGCTCCCAGTCTCGAAGCGATGGCGGGCGTCCTGGTCGGAGGTCATCGCTTACCGATGGCATCGAGTAGAGCAAGTGTGCCCTGCAGCGCCGACCCGGCCACTGGCGGACGACCGCCGTATCCCACCGCCCGAGCGAAGTCTACGGCTAGTGGCGGTGACGCCGTGTGGAGTTCCACGATCTGGAAGCCCTTCCTGTTGTCGTGCTGCGCTGTCTATGCGGGTGCGTGGACGTCCCGCGGAGACGGTGGCTGGACATCAACTCACGGATGTCTATTCGTCGCGGAGGCGAATCAACAAAGCGCTGTTCCAATGTGCGGAACCACATTCCGATCAGAAAGTGATTGGAGTCACGTCTGCTGAGGTCCTGCGCGCGCAAACGTCGAGCACATTCAGTCGTGTTGGGCGTCCGATCGCCTCCCAGCCGGCAAATCGAAACGTCTATCGGCGAAGGCGAGCAACTTGCGCGAACCGCGCACAGACGCGGGCGCGCCGATCAGGTGTGCTCGTTGAGCCAGTGGAGGATATCTGCCACCGCTTGCTCGTGCCCGATGTCATTGAGCACGTCATGGCGGCGACCCGGGTAGATCTTCAAGGTGGTGTCCGTCGCACCCGAGGCGGTCGCCAGCCTGTACGATCCTTGGACGTCAGCCGTTAAGTCGCCGCCACCATGGATCAACAGCAGCGGAATGCGCAGGCGCTGAATCTCGGTGTGGAGACAGCGACCCTGAATAAGGATCTCCTGCAACGTCCTTGCGCTGTATCGCCCGTGATACACGAGCGGATCCTGCGTGTAGCGACGGGCGACTTGTGGGTCATTGGTCATGTCTTCGGCGTTGACCCGAAGGATCGGCATACGCGGCACAATCTTGCAGAACGGCGCGATGCCGAACGAGGCCCACCTGGCCACCCCGGCACCGGGGCCGACGGCGCAGCCGATCGAAATGGCTCCGGCGAGTGTGTCCTGGTGATCGAGCGCGTAGGTTAGTGCAGCCGCCCCGCCAAGGCTGTAGCCCATCGCTACCAGCGGCATGTGTTGAGCTGGCCGGATGACTGACCACACCACGGCGTCGAGGTCATCGACGAGCTGATCGAAGCTATCCACCGCGCCTCGCCGTCCGGTGGAACGCCCGTGCCCGCGAGCGTCACACGCGTATACGCCGTATCCGCCGGCAACGAGCTGCGCGACGAGGTATGGATACCGGTCGCCGTGCTCGCCTAGCCCATGCTGGAACAGCACGGCTGCCCGCATCTGTTCAGGCGGTTCCCACGCCTTCCAGAACAGCCGACTATCGCCGCGGGCGAGATAGCCCTGCCGCGTCAGCATCGCTGTCGGCTGGTGCGTAACACTCCAATTGGCGGCAACGCCCCCGAGGGCAGAAACACTCTGTCGGCGTGGAACTCACTGACCACGCCGTACACGGTGCCCACGCAAGCCACAGACGCGTAGGCCGAGTTCCGCTCACCGGAAGTCGCGGCGGCGTGGCAGGTACCCGACGTTGGTTGGCGCTTGACAGAGGGTAAGCCGCAAAGCCAGCACCCACCCACATTCACGCCGGCTGTACCGCCAACACCGCTGGGGCCGAAGAACCGCAATCAGCGCACTGACAAAGCCGGTGCCATTTCGCAGACCACTGCGGACCGGTAATGAACCGGCCGACACCCGCGAGTGTCCGTTAACCGCGAATCGCCATCAGCACCGCATAGGTGGTGGTGGGCCGACCAAAGGTCCGGCGACTATCCGTTCCGGATCCGGCGAACCACCAGCACGACGGTCACCACACCGACCCCGGCCAGGGTCGCGGCGACGGCCGGTTTCTTCACGAACCGCAGCATCGCGGCCTTCACATCGTCGGCGATGCGCTGGGGATTGGCCCGTACGGCCAGCGAGTCAACCGTCAACGCCAGCCGATCACGCGCCTGGTCGATCTCGGCCTTGATGACCTCGGGATCCCGATCCACCACTTCCGTCCTCCAAACTGCAGCCCTGTCGAACTACCCTAGAGCAACCCGGGCCAACCCCGATGCACCGGTGGAGGAAGGAACCAATAGGTGACCGACACAGCACGCCTCGCCGCCGGTGACAAGGCGCCAGCGTTCAGCCTGCCCGACGCCGACGGCAAGACGGTGAAGTTGTCCGACTTCAAAGGCCGCAAGGTGATCGTGTACTTCTACCCGGCCGCGATGACCCCCGGCTGCACCAAGCAAGCCTGCGATTTCCGCGACAGCCTGGCCGAGCTGAATGGCGCCGGCATCGACGTCATCGGCATCTCCCCCGACAAGCCCGAGAAGCTGGCCAAGTTCCGCGACCGGGACGCGCTGACGTTCCCGCTGCTGTCCGACCCCGACAAGAAGGTGCTCGGCGAGTGGGGTGCCTACGGCGAGAAGATGATGTACGGCAAGAAGGTGCAGGGTGTCATCCGCTCGACCTTCGTCGTCGACGAGAAGGGCAACATCGAGGTGGCCCAGTACAACGTGCGGGCCACCGGTCACGTCGCCAAACTGCGCCGCGACATCGCTGTGTAGATCTCCCGGGTCGCTTCGCTCCTGCCCACCGGTCTAGATCTCCCCCAGCTTCGCCAGCAGCAGCGCCTCGGTGGTGGCGGCGCGCTGCAGCACGCCCAGGTGCAGGCTCTCGTTGATGCTGTGCGCCTGGGTGCCGGGATCTTCGACCCCGGTGACCAGGATCGTGGCGGCGGGGAACGCCGTGGCGAACTCGGCGATGAACGGGATGGAGCCGCCCACGCCCATATCGACGGCGTCGGTGCCCCACGCCTGGCGGAATGCGGCCCGGGCGGCCTCGTAGACCGGCCCGCTGGCATCGATGGCGTAGGGCTGTCCGATATCGCCAGCCGTCACGGTGACGTGCGCGCCCCAGGGCGCGTGCTGCTCGAGGTGGCGGCGCAGCGCGTCGAGGTGGGCCGCGGCGTCACCGCCCGGGGCGACGCGCATGCTCACCTTGGCGCTGGCCCGCGGGATCAGTGTGTTGGACGCCTTGGCGATCGGCGTGGTGTCGATGCCGATCACCGTGATCGCGGGTTTGGCCCACAACCGCTGCGCCACACTGCCCGAGCCGATCTCAGCCACCCCGTCGAGCAGGCCGGATTCCGCCCGCACCCAGTCCGCTCCCCGGTCGACGTCGGCGGCGCGGGCCTCGTGCAGGCCAGCCACTGCGACGTTGCCGTCATCGTCGTGCAGGCTGGCCAGCAGGCGTACCAGCACGGCAAGGGCGTCCGGCACCACCCCGCCCCACATACCGGAATGCAGACCGTGATCCAGGGTTTCGACCTCGACGACGCAGTCGGCCAAGCCCCGTAGCGACACGGTCAGCGCCGGAATCTCGGGGGTCCAGTTGTCGGAATCGGCGATCACGATCACGTCGGCGGCAAGCTTGTCTTTGTGCGCGGCCAGCAGCCGGCCCAGCGACGGCGAACCGGACTCCTCCTCGCCTTCGACGAATACCGTCACCCCGACCGGCGGTGTGCCGCCGTGCGCACGGAACGCCGCCAGGTGGGTGGCGATACCGGCCTTGTCGTCGGCACTGCCGCGTCCGTAGAGGCGGCCATCGCGTTCGACCGGCTCGAAAGGCGACGAATCCCATTGCGAGGGATCGCCTTCGGGCTGCACATCGTGGTGGGCATACAGCAGCACGGTCGGCGCGCCCGCAGGCGCTGGGTGGCGCGCGATCACCGCCGGCGCGCCGCCCGCACTGACGATCTCGACCTGGGCGAAGCCGGCCGTGGTGAGCAAGTCGGCAACAGCGCGCGCACTGCGCTGGACCTCATCGCGACGGGCCGGATCGGCCCACACCGACGGGATGCGGACCAGGTCCTCGAGGTCGCTTCGGACCGAGGGCAGCACCGCCTGTACACGCTCGACAAGATCACTCATGCCGACGACGTTAGCCGGAAACTACGCCGTCTCCAGGATGGCCACCGCGGCGGCGGTGTCGCCGTCATGGGTCAGCGACACGTGGATCGTGACGTCGGCCAGATGCTCGGCAATCGCACCCGTCAACCGCACCTTGGGCCGGCCCCACATATCGGTGACGACCTCGATGTCGCGGTGGATACCTTCGGGCAGCACCGGGCGCTGCGCGAACCGCGATCCCGACCAGGCCTTGATCACCGCCTCCTTGGCGGCCCAACGGGCCGCCAAGTGCCGCGCCGCGACCGAACTCTTGTCGGCCGCGTCGCGGCGCTCACCAGGGGTGAACGTTTCGGCGAACACCGTTCCCGGACGATCGACCTGCTCGGCGAACTCCGGAATGGACACCAGGTCAAGACCCACACCGACTATCGCCACGCGGGAACCTTAACGCACGTACGTGCCGTCATCGCCGAGGCGTGAGCCCGGGTCGAGCAGCATCGTTGCCTCCTGGCGCTTCTCCGGCGAATCGTGGTCGAACCTGCGGTCGGCCGGCTTCTCGTACATCGGGGGTCCGCCGGCGATGGCCGCCGCCAGGCGGCGCTGACCAGCCAGCACCCGATCGTTGGCCCGCTTGATGTAGTCCGCCCGCTCCTGCTCGTTCAGCGAGGCCAGGAAGGCCTGCGGATGAACCAGCGCGACCAGACCCGACACGTGACCGAAGCCCAGGCTGGTGACCAGACCCGCCTTGAGCGGGAACTTGTCGCCCAGCCGCAGGGTCTCCCGCGCCCATACGAAGTGACCGGAGGTGGCCAGCTCGTCGTCGACGCAGTCCAGGCTGCGGTTCGGCGGGATGACACCGTCGCGCAGGATCTGGCACAGACCCATCATCTGGAACACCGCCGCACCGCCCTTGGCGTGGCCGGTCAGGCTCTTCTGGGACACGATGAACAGCGGCGCCCCGGCGGCACGCCCCATCGCGTCGGCGAGCCGCTCGTGCAGCTCGGTCTCGTTGGGATCGTTGGCCAGCGTCGAGGTGTCGTGCTTGGAGATCACCGCGACGTCGTCAGCCCCGACCCCCAGCTTGGCCAGCGAACGGGCCAGCAGGGAGTCCTTGCCGCCACGACCGGCGCCCAGCGCGCCGAGCCCCGGAGCCGGGATCGAGGTGTGCACACCGTCGGCGAAGCTCTGCGCGTAACCGACCACCGCCAGCACCGGCAGGCCCATCTTCAGCGCGAGGTCTCCGCGGGCCAGCAGGATGGTGCCGCCACCCTGTGCCTCGAGGAAGCCCAGCCGACGACGGTCGTTGGCGCGGGAGATCTTCGAGTCGCTGATGCCCTTGGCTCGCATCATCTCGGTGTCGGCGGTGGCCGACATGTCGCCGAAGCCGGTGATGGCATCGGAGGTCATGTCGTCGAATCCGCCGGCCACCACCAGTTCGGCCTTGCCGAGCCGGATCTTGTCGACGCCTTCCTCGACCGACACCGCCGCGGTGGCACATGCACCGACCGGGTGGACCATCGCGCCGTAACCGCCGACGTAGGACTGCATCACGTGGGCAGCAACGACATTCGGCAGCACTTCCTGCAGGATGTCGTTCGGCTTGGCCGAACCCAGCAGGTTGCCGTGGAACATGGTCTGCATGCTGGTCAGGCCGCCGATACCGGTGCCCTGGGTACTGGCCACCAGGCCGGGGTGCACCCAGCGCATCAGCTCGGTCGGGGTGAAGCCGGACGAGAGGAACGCGTCCACCGTGGCCACGATGTTCCACAACGCCACCCGGTCAGCCGAGCTGACCATGTCGGCGCTGATACCCCAGACCGTCGGGTCGAAACCGGTCGGGATCTGGCCGCCTACGGTGCGGGACAGCTTGGCCTTGCGGGGCACCCGAATCTCGGTGCCCGCCTTGCGGATCACCTCCCAATCCGAGGAGTCCGGCACGGGTCGGACGACGGTGTGTTCGGAATCGGCCTGCTCGAACGCCCGCGCCTCGGCCTCCGAGGACACCACGAAGCTGAAGTCCTTGTCCAGGAAGACACTGACCAGAAGCGCCGGGGAATGATCGGCGCCGAGGGCCCCGTCGGCGACGAATTCCCTTACGCCGCAACGCTCCACGACCGCGTCGTGGTAGCGCTCCACCAGATCGGCCTCGTCGACCAGATCACCGGAGGCGGTGTCATACCAGCCCGGCTTGGGGTCGTCCTCCCACTTGATCAGCCCGGTCGTCCAAGCCAATTCGAGCACGCCGGACGCCGACAGCTCGTTGTCGACCTCCATCTCGAACCGGGTGCGCGACGAGCCGTACGGGCCGAGTTCGGCACCGCCGACAATGACGACCAGGTCGGCCGGGTCGACGTCGAGATCGGCCCAGGCCGGCGGGGTCGACGCGCGGTGGCCGCGCGGTGGCGACGGCAGGGCGGCGATGGTGCCCGAGGTCGGCTCGTCGTCGGACGCGTCCGCCTCGGCGCTCATCTCCTCACGCGCCTTGGCAGCCAGCTCGGCCATGTCGAGCTGCACGTCACCGAGCCCACCGGTCAGGTCGACTTTCAGCGGCGCGTTGGCCGCGGCGACCTTGGAGTCCACCGAGCACAGGTCGAGCAGCATCGCGGCCATCTCGGCGGTGGTGTAAGTGGTCACCCCGGCTTCCTCGACCGCATCGACGATGGCATCGTTGTGGCCCATCAGGCCGGTGCCCTTGGTCCAGCCGATCAGCGCGTGAGCGAAGCTGACCCGCTGCGCCCAGGATGATTCGGCGTTCCACCGGTTGACCACCGCATCCAGCGCGGCCTTGGACTCGCCGTAGGCGCCGTCCCCGCCGAACATGCCGCGGTTCGGCGAGCCGGGCAGCACGACATGCAGACGCGAGGCGATGTCCCGCTCGGCACCGATGGACGACAGCCCACCGATCAGCCGCTCGACGGCCCACAGCAGAACCTTCATCTCCATCTCCGAGCGCGAGCCCGCCTCGGACATATCCCCGGCCACCCGCGGTGCGGCGAACGGGAACAGCAGCGTCGGGTTCTGCGCGTCCTTGAGATGAATCGACTGCGGCCCAAGGCTTTCGGACTGCTCGCTACCGACCCACGACACCAGTGCGTCGATGTCGGCGTAGGAGGCCATGTTGGCCGGCACGATCCACAGCGCCGCGCCGTAGCGGGCGTGGTCGCGGTAGAGCTTCTTGTAGAAGCCCAGCCGGTCGTCGTCGAGCTTGGACGTGGTGGCAACGACGGTGGCTCCGCCGTCGAGCAACTGCGCGATCACCGAAGCGGCGATGGATCCCTTGGATGCGCCGGTGACCACGGCGATCTCGTCGCTGTAGCGGCCCTTGTCGGGGCTCTCGGCACCGGCGGCGATGCGCCCGTAGAGCGAGGCGTGAATGGTGCGCCCGGCGGCCAGCGACCTGCCCTGCCACCAGCTGGCCTGGGTCGCGACCACGTGGCCGGCACCCTCGAACCGCTCGGAGAGCTGCGCCCAGTCGGCGTCGATGTCTCCCTCGTCGGCCAGCCACAGCTTGACCAGGTCCTCACGCGCACTGGCCCAGCGGTCGTCGAGCAGCACCGCCTTCTTGGAGTCGAACGCGGGCGCGACCAGCCGGGGCCAGTCCGAGCCGAGCTCGGTGTTCACCAAGTCGATCAGTTCGGCATCGGTAGCCATGGACGGCGCCGTGACCGGGTTGTCCAGGCCGAGCTGACCGAGCACCAGGCGGGCAGCCGCGGCCAGCACACCGTCGCGACCGGTGACCTTTTCGGCGAACTCACCGAGCGCGGCCGAGTCGACCACGCCACCGGCGGCACCGCCGGCTGACGGCAGCGAGATGGCAACGCCCTTGCGCGCCGCCACCGAGGCGACTGCGGCGTCGATGGCCTTGTCGACGGCGCCGGCGTCGGCCAGTGCGCCCTCGTGCAGCCCACCGAGCGCGCCGCCGCGCACACTGCTGCCCTCACGGGTGCCCAGTGCCAGTTCGGCGGTGACGTGCTTGGCCCAGCCGTCACCGAGTTCCCAGGTCTTCTTGACCCGCTCAGCGATGGCCGCCGGCCGCTTACCGGACGGGCCGAGCACGGTGCGCAGCTGGTCGTTGATGGCGTCGGAGAGCACCGGGCCGAACGGCTTGTAGGTGCGGGCCAGCTTGGTGACCTGCCCCTTCAGCGACGACAGGTCCGCCTCGGCGGCACCGTCGATGGCACCAAGGTTGAGCTCGGAGCCGAGGTCGACGAGCAGCTGGTTGCGCCGCGAGGACGCACCGTCGGTGATCGACTCGATGGAGTCCAGCGGCTCGATCTGGTCGATACGCATCTTGGCGCTCAAGGCGATCAGCGCCAGGGTGGCATCGCCGGCATCGAAGCCGATGTCGTCGGGGCGCGGACCGCCGGACGGCGCAGCCGCCGGCACCGGTGCCGGGGCGGCCTCGACCGCGGCGGCCACGGCGGGAGCCTCCGCCACCGGGGCATCCTCGATATCGGAATCGTCGGTGGCCGGATCCTCGTCACTGGCGAACAGCACCGCGGCGTCGCGCTCAGAGTTGAGGACTTCCACTGTGCTGTGGGCATATTCGGGCAACTTCAAGGTGTTGCTCGCCAGGCCGGCCACGGTCGGCGCCGACTTCACGCCGATCTCGACGAAGCGCTCGACACCAAGACCGCCGGCAGCCTCTTCGATGAACAGCAGGTCCTGGGTCTCGATCCAGCGCACCGGGCTGGCGAACTGCCAGGCCAGCAGCTCGATAACCACCTTGCGGCACAGCTGGCGTGGCTTCTCGTTGAGCCAGGTGTCGTAGTCGGCGAGGATCTCGTCGAGCGGCTCGGCGGGCACCAGATCGCGGATCTCCTGGATGAAGTCGCGATCCAGGGTGAACGGCCGCGGCACCAGGTTCGGAATGTAGCGCCCGAGCAACAGGTTCGGGTCGGCATCTTCCGGCATGACCCGCTCCAGGGCACGGCGGAAGTCATCGACACCCACCCGCAGTACCTCGGAGTGGAACGGCACGTCGATGCCCGGGACCAGGATGAACGAGCGCTTGCCGCCGCTGATCTCGCGGCGCCGCTCGACTTCCTCCTCCAGTGCCTCCAGGCCGCGAACCGTGCCGGCGATGGCGTACTGCGAACCGCGCAGGTTGAAGTTCACGATCTGAAGAAATTCTCCGGTATTCGCCGCGATTTCGGCAACGAAGTCCTTGACGTCCGCATCCGGCAGGTCGATCTGGGAAGGCCGGATGGCGGCCAGCCGGTAGTTCGACCGGCCCTGCTCGTCACGCGGGACGATGTCGTGCATCTTGCTGCCGCGGTGGAACACCACCTCCAGCAGCGCCTCCAGCGCGTAGACGCCGGACACACACGCCAACGCGGTGTACTCACCGACCGAGTGGCCGCAGGCGATGGCACCCTCGACGAACGCACCCTGCTCGCGCATCTCGGCGACCTGGGCCGCGGCCACCGTCGCCATCGCGACCTGGGTGAACTGCGTCAGGTAGAGCACGCCTTCGGGGTGCTGGTAGTGCACACCGCCGGCGATCAGGCTGGTCGGGTTGTCGCGCACCACGTGCAGTACCGAGAAGCCCAGTGTGTCGCGGGTGAACTTGTCGGCCTTGTCCCACACCTTGCGGGCCGCCTTGGACCGGGCGCGGACCTCCATGCCCATGCCCTTGTGCTGGATGCCCTGACCGGGGAACGCGTACACCGTCTTCGGTGCCGCCAACCGGGCCGTCGCACTCATCACCAGGTCGGTACCGACCTTGGCTGAAATCTCCAAAACCTCGGCGCCCAAGTCGATTCCGACGCGGTCGACGCGGAATTCGACCTCGTCGCCGGGCGAGACCATGCCCAGGAAGCGGGCGGTCCAGCCGATCAGCTTGGCCGGCGGAATCGGCTTGCCGTCGGTCGCGGTCACCACATGTTGGGCCGCGGCCGAGAGCCACATGCCGTGCACGATCGGGGCCGGGAGGCCGGCCAGCAGCGCGGCGGCCTGGTCGGTGTGGATCGGGTTGTGGTCACCGGAGACCACCGCGAACGGGCGCATGTCGACCGGCGCACCGATGACGACGTCACGACGACGACGGCGCGGGGTGTCGGTGGCATTCTCCGATACCGCTCCGCCGGCCCGCACCGGATCGCTGAGTTCCTTTGCGCCGGTGCGTCCCCGGATGGCGAAGCGCTCTTCGAGCACCGCCAGGATCATCCCGTTCGCGTCGGTGACGTTGACGGTGACCGGGACGACGCGACCGACCTCGGTGTCAGTGGCCACCGAAGCCGTTGCGGTGACGGTCAACTGGGTCGGTTCCTTGGGCAGCGGCTTGAGCAGCTGAGCCGCGTGGTCCAGGTGCACCAGGCTCAGCAGGCCCTCGACGACCGGGAAGCCGGACTCGGTGACCGCGCTGCCGATCGCGGCGAACACGGCAGGCCAGCAGCGGCCGACCAGCGCGTCGGGGACGATCGTGAGCGTCGGCGCCAGCGGCGACCCGAAGGTGGCCGTGACCCCGGTGTGGTCGGCGACGCGTTCGGGATCCCACTCGACGGTGACGACGGTGGAACCGTTGACCACCGGCGGCAGCGCCTCGGGGCCGTCGACCCCGGCGGCGATGGCCAGCACGGCGCGCATCGCAGCCGCGGCGTCTTCGGTGCGAACCACCGGGGCCCCGCCGTCGACCACGGTGGCCGGCAGCGTGAAGGCGATGTCGATCCAGGTGCCCGACAGCGGCACGCTCAGCACGACGCGGTCGGGCGCGGTGACCTCCAGCCGTGCACCGGTGGAATGGTCTGTGGCGCTGGTGAACTCCCGGGTCGCGTCGCTCCTGCCCTCCGAACGCTGGTCGTGAACCAGCCACTTCGACGGCGCGGCGATGCGGTGCACCGGGTTGGTCGCGGTGCGACCCGCCCACAGCACGTCCGGGGAATCCAGAACGATGGCCAGCGGGCCGGTCACGTCGGTGCGGACCTGCAGCCGGGATGCCACCGGCACGGGTGCGGCACCGGTAGCCAGCACATCGTCGACAGCGGCCCTCTCGAACCGGTCGAGCAGATCGCCAACCGGCTCGTCGACCCGGGTAATGCCAGCGATCGCCTCGGTACCGGGGATCACGCACACCTGCTCGGCGGTGTAGCGGGCGTCGTGGGCCTGCCACAGCGAGTCGCTGCGCCACCAACGCCGCACGTCCTTGTCGATGACCGGGACGAAGTTGACCGGCTTGCCGGGCGTCTTGCACAGCTGGATGAAGAACGGCACGTCGGCCGGGTGCAGCAGCACTGTCTCGGCGTCGGGGTAGGCGGCAGTCAGGGCCGCGATCGCCGCGTCCGGGTTCTCCAGCAGCGCCTCGTCGCCGAACAGCGTGGGGATCGAGCCGCTATCGGCGGCGTTGAGCCGGGCCTCGGCACGCTGCAGCATGTCGGCGAACCGGTCCCGCCAGGTGATGTCCAGCCACGGCGAGTCGGGGGTCTTGGTGTCGGCGGTGGAGTCGCCGTCACCGATGGCCAGCTCGACGTAGCGCTGCAGCCACTGCAGGTAGGTCAATTCGGCGATGTCGCCGAAGTAGGGCTTGGCGGTGACGGCCATCGCCGCGATGATCTCGTCGCGCCGCTCGGCGACCGCCTCGGCATCACCGGCGACCTCGTCGAGCAGCCGACCGCACCGGGAGGCGGCGTTGTCGATCTCGTGGATGTCGGCACCGAGCTGGCTGCGCCCGGAAGCCATGCCGTTCACGGCCGTTCCGGCCCCGACCCAGTGGGCGGTGCCGGCGGTGTCGACCAGCAGCTGCTTGACCGCCGGCGAGGTGGTCGCCTCCAGGCAGGCCATCGCGGCGGTGCCGACCAGGATGCCGTCCACCGGCATCAGCGGGTAGCCATAGGCCGCCGACCAGCGGCCGGACAGATATTCGGCGGCCCGCTCGGGCGTGCCGATGCCACCGCCGACGCAGACGGTGATGTTCGAGCGACCACGCAGCTCCGAGTAGGTGGTCAGCAGCAGGTCGTCGAGGTCTTCCCAGGAGTGGTGGCCACCGGCGCGACCGCCCTCGATGTGGACGATCACCGGCTTGGTGGGCACCTCGGCGGCGATGCGGATGACCGAGCGGATCTGCTCGACGGTGCCCGGCTTGAAGCAGACGTGGGCGATGCCGACGGTGTTCAGCTCGTCGATCAGGTCGACGGCCTCTTCCAACTCGGGAATGCCGGCGCTGACCACGACGCCGTCGATCGGCGCCCCGGACTGGCGGGCCTTCTGCACCAGACGCTTTCCGCCCAGCTGCAGCTTCCACAGGTAGGGGTCCAGGAACAGGGAGTTGAACTGGATCGCCCGACCGGGTTCGAGCAGGGTGGTGAGTTCGGCGACCCGCTTGTCGAAGATGGCCTCGGTGACCTGGCCGCCGCCGGCCAGCTCGGCCCAGTGGCCGGCGTTGGCGGCCGCGGCGACGATCTTGGCGTCGACGGTCGTCGGCGTCATGCCGGCCAGCAGGATCGGTGAGCGCCCGGTGAGCCGGGTGAACTTCGTCGACAATTTCACCGAGCCGTCGGGCAAGGTGACCACCGACGGGGCGTAGCTGGACCACGGCTTGGCCACCTCGGGTACAGCGCCGACGGTGAACAGGTTGCGCTGGCCGCCGCGGGTGGCGGCCGGGACGATCCCGATGCCGAGACCGCGGATCACCGGGGCGGTCAACCGGGTCAGAATGTCGCCGGGGCCCAGGTCCAGAATCCAGCGCGCTCCGGCCTCGTGCAGGGCGGTGACTTCTTCGACCCAGTCCACCTGCTGAACCAGGATCGCATCGGTCAGGGCGCGGGCCAGCTCGACATCCAGGCCGACCACCTCTGCCCAGCGGCCGACGATGTCGACGCCGTCGGCCAGCCGCGGCGTGTGGAAGCCGACCTCGACCTGGACCGGATCGAAGACGGGTGCGAACACCGCGCCGCCGCGCACCTTGTTCTTGCGGTCGGCGGCCTCAGCCTCGGCGATCCGCTCGCAATACAGCTCGAAACGGGACAGCTGTTCGGGGGTTCCGGTGATGACGACCGAGCGCCGACCGTTACGGATCGACAGCACCGGCGGCAGCACCGTGCGGACGTCCTGAGCAAACTCCTCAAGCAACTCGTAGATGCGCTCGGGCTCGGCATTGGTGACCGACACCATCGGCGGGCGGTCACCGAGCACCGAGATGCCGCGGCGACGGGCCACCAGCGTGCCCGCCGCACCGATCAGCTGGGCCAGCGCCAGCAGCTGGACGTCCTTGGCGCCCGCGGCACGCAGGGCCTCCACGGCCAGCACGCCCTGCGAGTGCCCGGCCACCGCCACCGGCGGGGCGGCCGCCAGGTCCATGCCCTGGCGGGCCAGCGCGCGGATCGCGGCGATCTGGGTCAGCAGGACGCCGGGAACCGACACCGCGGCCGACGTGAGCTGCTTGGCCGAGGGAACCGACTCCTCGGCGGCCAGCGCGCGCACCCAGCGCAGCGGCTCGAAGCCGATCGGGCGGACCACGACGAGTTCGTCGGCCACCGGCTCCAGCAGCAGCTCGGCCTCGCCGGCCAGCGTCGCGAGCTCGGATTCGATACCGGCCGAGGTGACGAGCTCTTCGAGGGTCTCCAACCAGGCGCTGCCCTGACCGCCGAAGGCGACGGCGTAGGGCTCACCGGCGTTGAGACGGTCGACCAGAGCGTGCGTGGTGGTCTCCTTGGCATCGCCGCGCCATGATCCGTCGCCCATGGACAGCCTGTCGTGCTCGTGGATTGTCACCTTGTGTGTCTCCCTGTCGTGCTCATCGTCGCGTAGTCGTCGCGCATCGCTTCATGTGTCGTGGGACCTGCGCCGCCTGGCGGAGGTGGTTCTCGGCGATTCCCCGTCGAATCACGGTGCCCGCGCGATCCCCGCGGGTGAGGGGTCTGCGGACGAAACCGGCTGTACTAAGAGTGGCATAAGAACACCTGTCATTTTCCGCCTGATATTGGTTACTGACGAGTTCTACGCACGGGTAACAGCACGCCGGGTAACGCGGCGCGGAACGGGCGACCAGACCATCCGGGACAAACGTCCTGCATGCAGGTGGTTACGGTCGAGTAGGAACAACTGCGCAGATCAAAGCACGATTGTTATCGAATCGTTACCTATGAATTCTCCGCCAGCCGCGCCGCGCAGGACAGGCCAGCCAAGCACTTGCTCGGTTTTTCAGTCCACAAGCGTTCACCAAAATGGCGTCGGAAAGTTTGCTGGCAAAACCTTACTAGTCAGTAAGTATTACCGCGCGACTCAGTCCCACTGCCCGAATTGAGGCTTCAGGATGCTGTTCACGTCGACTCCGATGCCGGCCACCTGGCGCGAGTCGATCTCGACCTGGTGCAGGTGCGCGGCCGGGTGCGTGAACCCCTTCGGCGAGCCCCAGTTGTGCTGCCAGAACCACGATCCGATGCCATCCCGCAGGGCCCAGTCGATCGTCTTGGAATTGCCGTACACGCCGACCCGCTGATGCCCGATGACCGATTCCCAGGCCCGCAGATAGGGCGCGACCTGCTGTTGGTACTGCTCGAAGGTGGGATCGCTGTCGATCGAGACGTAGATCGGAGCCGCTATCGGCCCGCCGGCGGCGGTGTGCAACTGCCAGCCCCGCTGAGCGTGGTCGATGCCGGCCTGCTGACCGCCGAGCCAGTCCGCGGTGTCCGCCTTACCGAACTGGTAGTTGGAGACGATTTTGAGTCCGGCCTGGTAGAGATCCCGGGCCTCGGGTAGCTGGATCGGCTTGCCGAGCATCCATTCGGCACCGGGACGGCGGTCGGACACATAGCGAATCGCACCGAGTGCACCGGAGGCCTTCAGGTCACTGGCGCTGATCACCCCGGCGGCGTAGTCCAGCAGGACGCCCAGCGGCTCGGCGGACGCCGACGGCGGGGCCAGTGCCGACACCAGAGCGCCCAGGCCCAGCGCGGCCGGGGTTGCGGCGGCCACCCTGAGCACGTCGCGGCGCGAGACGGACACGCGGCTCACAGTACGACAACCACCCCACGAACCACGTCATCGCCACTGGTCGCATCCACACCACTAGTAGCGGTGTGGTCGCGAATCCGGTGGTGTAAGACCCCCCTGACCGGCGATGTCAGCCATGAGGCTGCGACTCGACAACTCAATCCGTACTATCCACCCATGCCGACCGGCCTTTCCCCGTCACCGCAGATCGAGTTGCGTGGGGTGCGGAAGGTGTTCGGCGACGTGACCGCAGTCGAAGGCGCGGACCTGACCGTCGCCGACGGTGAACTGTTCGCGATCCTGGGCCCGTCGGGGTCGGGCAAGACCACGGTGCTGCGCATGGTGGCCGGCTTCGAACAGCCGACCGCGGGCAGCGTCCACCTCGGTGGGGTCGACGTCACCACCCTGCCGCCGGCCAAGCGCGACACCAACACCGTCTTCCAGGACTACGCGCTGTTCCCGCACATGACCGTGGCCCAGAACGTCGAGTACGGACTGAAAGTCAAAGGGGTGCCCAAGGCCGAGCGCCGGGAGCGCACCGCGGCGGCCCTGGACATGGTGCGGCTGGCCGGGCACGCCGCACGCAAACCCACCCAGCTGTCCGGCGGTCAACAGCAGCGCGTCGCGCTGGCCCGCGCCCTCGTCGGCCGGCCCAAGGTGCTGCTGCTCGACGAGCCCCTCGGCGCGCTCGACCTCAAACTGCGCGAGCAGATGCAGGTGGAGCTCAAGGCAATTCAGCGCGAGGTCGGCATCACTTTCGTCATCGTCACTCACGACCAGGACGAGGCGCTGACACTGTGCGACCGGCTCGCGGTGTTCAACAACGGCCGCATCGAACAGGTCGGCGCCGCCCGCGAGGTCTACGAAAACCCGGCCAACCGGTTCGTGGCCGACTTCGTCGGAACCTCCAATGTGGTCGACGGCGCCACCGCCGAAGCGCTGATCGGCCGGGCCGGCACCTTCGCGATCCGCCCGGAGCGGATCCTGGTGCTCTCCCCCGGTGACGCCGTGCCCGTCGGAATGCGCACTGTCACAGCCGAAGTCGCCGAGGTGGTCTACGCAGGCCCGATCACCCGCGTAGCCGCCGACACGTCCGGAGTGCGACTGACCGCCACCCTGTTGTCGGCCGAAGCCTCCACCGATATCACCCACGGCGCATCGGTGGTGCTGGCCTGGCCAGACACCGCCGTGCGCGCGCTGTCCGAATGATTCAACGAAGGAGCTCGCCATGAGAACCACCACCCGCCGGCTCGCGGTTGCGCTGGCCGCGTGCGCCGCACTGGTCGCCGCCTGTTCGAGCTCCACCACATCGGGCGGGGGCAGCTCCACCGCGCCGCCCAAGATGGAACCGCTCTCGGCGCTGGGCAACGGTGAGGGCCAGCTCAACCTGATCGCCTGGCCGGGCTACGCCGAGGACGGCTCCAACGACCCCAAGGTCGACTGGGTGCACCCCTTCGAGCAGAAGACCGGCTGCAAGGTGAACGTCAAGGTGGGCAACACCTCCGACGAGATGGTCCAGCTCATGCGCACGGGCCAGTACGACGGTGTGTCCGCCTCCGGCGACGCGACCCTGCGGCTGATCTACGCCGGGGACGTCGCTCCGGTGAACACCAAGCTGGTGCCGAACTACGACACCATCGCGGCGTTCCTCAAGGACAAGGCATGGAACTCCGTCGACGGCCAGATGTACGGCATCCCACACGGCTGGGGCGCCAACCTGCTGATGTACAACACCGACGTCGTCAAGAACGCCCCGGACTCCTGGGGCGCGGTGTTCCCCGGCGCACCGGAATACAAGGGCAAGCTGACCGCCTACGACTCCCCCATCTACATCGCCGACGCCGCCCTTTACCTGTCGAAGACCAAACCCGAACTGGGCATCAAGAATCCGTACGCGCTGACCGAGGACCAGCTCAACGCCGCCGTCGACCTGCTCAAGGAGCAGCACGCCAATATCGGTGAGTACTGGTCGGACTACACCAAGGAGGTGCAGGCCTTCGAGTCCGGCACCTCGGTGATCGGCACCAGCTGGCAGGTGATCGCCAACATGTTGACCTCCGACAACAAGGTCAAGATCGCCACCGTGCTGCCCAAGGAAGGCTCGACCGGATGGTCGGACACCTGGATGGTCTCGTCGAAGGCCAAGAACCCCAACTGCATGTACCAGTGGATGGACTGGATCACCTCGCCGCAGATCAACGCCCAGGTCGCCGAGTACTTCGGTGAGGCCCCGGCCCAGACCAAGGCCTGCGAGTTCACCAGCGACAAGTCCTTCTGCGAGACCTATCACGCCACCGATGCCGCCTACGCGGAGAAGATCAGCTACTGGACCACACCGCAGAAGCAGTGCGTGGACGGCAGCGGCGACAACTGCACGGCCTACAGCGAGTGGGTCGACAAGTGGCAACAGATCAAGGGCTGACGCAAGGGGTGAGCAGGCGTATCCGCCTGGCGTTCCTGCTGGTCCCACCGCTGGCCTGGTTGGTGGTGGCCTATCTGGGATCGCTTGGTGTACTCCTTCTTTCAGCGTTCTGGAGCACCGACACCTTCACCGGTGCGGTGGTGCGGTCCTACACCAGCGACAACATCGTGCGCGTGGCGACCGATGCGGTGTTCCGCACGGCCACCCTGCGCACCATCGGAATCGCGCTCAGCGTCACCGTGATCTGCGTCGTCCTGGCGGTACCGCTGGCCCTGTACATGGCCAAGGTCGCCTCACCCCGGGTGCGGCTGGCCCTGGTGGTCGCGGTCACCACCCCGCTGTGGGCGAGCTATCTGGTCAAGGCCTACGCCTGGCGGATGCTGCTGTCACCGGCGGGCCCGCTGAACTGGGTGGCGGGCTACACCCCGGGCTACGGCCTGATCGCCACCGTGCTCACGCTGGCCTACCTGTGGCTGCCCTACATGGTGATCCCGGTGTTCGCCGCCTTCGAGCGGGTGCCCAACCCGTTGATCGACGCCAGCGCCGACCTGGGTGCCTCCGATCTGACGACACTGCGAACCGTGGTGGCGCCGTTGGTGTTTCCCGGGATCGCGGCCGGCTCGATCTTCACGTTCTCGCTGTCGATGGGTGACTACATCGCGGTGACCATCGTCGGCGGCAAGACCCAGATGCTGGGCAACATCATCTATGGACAACTGGTCACGGCCAACAACCAGCCGCTGGCGGCGGCGCTGTCGTTGATCCCGCTGGTGGCGATCGTGCTCTACCTGCTGGCCATGCGGCGCACCGGGGCACTGGAGAACGTCTGATGCTCTCGACAGCGATGCGTCGCCTGGTCCGGGGCTGGACCGTGCTGGTTCTGGTATTCCTCTACGCCCCACTGCTTCTGGTCGTCGTCAACGCGTTCAACTCCTCGAAGACGTTTGCGTTTCCGCCCACCGGCTTCACGTTGCGGTGGTGGGCCGACGCCTGGAACAGCAGCGGCATGTGGCACTCGCTGGGCAACTCGGTGGTGGTGGGTCTGTGCGCCACGCTGATCGCACTGGTGCTGGGCACCATGGCCGCCTTCGCCGTGCAGCGTTACCAGTTCTTCGGGCGGCAGACGATCAGCCTTCTGGTGGTGCTGCCGATCACGCTTCCCGGCATCGTCACCGGTATCGCCCTGAACGCGACGTTCACCTCGGCGCTGGGTGTGACGCTGGGACTGGCCACGGTCATCATCGGGCACGCCACGTTCTGCATCGTGATCGTCTTCAACAACACCCAGGCCCGGTTGCGCCGGCTGGGCACCGGACTGGAGGACGCCTCGGCCGATCTCGGCGCCTCGAACTGGCAGACGTTTCGCTACGTCACGTTCCCGATGATGCGCGGGGCCCTGCTGGCCGGCGCGATCCTGGCATTCGCGCTGAGCTTCGACGAGATCGTGGTGACGACGTTCACCGCGGGACCGACGGTGCAGACCCTGCCGATCTGGATCTTCGGCAACCTGTTCCGGCCCAACCAGGCGCCGGTGATCAACGTGGTGGCCGCGACGCTGACCCTGCTCGCGGTGCTACCGGTGTGGCTGGCGCAGCGGTTCGGCGGCGACCCGGTCGGCACGCGGGTGTAGCGGCGCCCGAAACCGACTGCGCGGAAATGACCGATCGTCGGTCACAGGCCGAGGCCGGCATTACGCTACAACGCACACGCCAGATAGTCGATGTTTGGCAGATTCCGGCTGAGGGGGAAGTCGGTGATGCGACAGCTAAACTTTGCCGGGACAACGACGCCGGGCACAGCTGAGCCCCACCGACCAAGGGCCAGACTTCGGCAGATCGTGCGTAGGTTTTCGGCCCGAATGACGGTCGGGCTCCTGCTGATCGCGGTGTTGGCCATCAGCGCCATCAGCATGGCGTATTGGCTCACTATCGGCACGCTGCAGTCACTGCCGCAAGCCCTGGTCCCCGAATACCTCGGAGCCGCCGTGTCATACGGCGTAATCAGTCTGGCTGCCGGGGCACTCTACCTCTTCACCCCTACCGCGCGATCCCGCATTCTGATTGCCGGTGCACTGATCGTGCTCTCACTGGCATGCACGATGGTGTGGCTAGGGCCTTTTGGCGCTCTCGCCGGCCAGCAGGCCGTCCAGCTGAGCCGCGGGGCCGCGCCGGTCATCAGTCAGGTCGCCGCCTTCACCGCGACACTGCTCTGCTGGGCCCTGCTGCTGGGAATGGCACAACACGGACGCACCGTGGTACGGGTCGCCGCTGAACTGATGGCGTTGGCAGCGGCCGTGGTCGGCGTCAGCACCATTGTCATCTACGCCTACGGGGAAGACCTTTCGGCACCGTTCGAAATTCTGCGCAGAGTTCGGCTGCCGGCGGCCTTGAGTATCACCCTGCTGGCCGTCGCCATCGTGACCGCGGAGAATCAGTGGACGATCCATCGGCTCGTCCGGCGTCTGGGCTGGGGCGCGGGAGCCTTTTTCGGTGTGCTGCTGGTTCTGCTGGCGCTCACCGGAGTGACCTGGCGCATCGCCGAGTCCGGCGCGAAAAGCCAGCTGTCGGAACGGTTCCAGTCCGATACCGAGGCGATGGAACGGCTTGTCGAGTCGAACCTGATGACCGACATCAAAGCGCTCAAAGGCGGAGCCAGCCTGTTCGCCGCCTCATCCGACGTCGATCGCGCCAACTGGAAAGCCTATGTCGACGGCCTTGATCTTGCCCGCGACTACCCGGGAGTCCTGGGGTACGGCTATTCCGAGGTGCTGCCCAGAGACCAGCTCGCAGCGACGGAGAAAGCCATTCGCGCCGAAGGCCTCCCCGAGTTCTCGATATTCCCCGTGGAACCGATCCGCGATGTCTACACGGCCATCGTCTTCCTCGAACCACTCGATGACCGCAACCGCCGGGCAATCGGCTTCGACATGTTCTCAGAGCCCGTTCGTCGCGATGCCATGACACGGGCCCGCGACAGCGGAGAGCCGGCGATGTCGAGCCCGGTGCTGCTGCTGCAGGAAAACGAGGCAAAGAAGCAGAAGGGCTTCCTCGTCTACGAGCCCGTGTACCGCAAGGGGCGCCCCACAACCACCACAGCGGAGAGAATCGCCGCGCTTCAGGGCTATGTTTACAGCCCGTTTCGGGCGAACGACTTCATCGACGCCGCCCTCGGCAACCAGCGAGCCGATATCCGGCTGGAGGTCTTCGAACAGGATCCCGGTGATCCTGAAGCGCTCGTGGCGACCAAGCGACTGTACGGGGAACCTCCTTCGGAGGATGCAGACTTCCGCCTCAACACGGTCCGCACGATGCACGTCGCCGACCGGACCTGGCTTCTCCGCTTCACGGCATCGCCTGCCTATGTGTCATTCCAGGACACCACACGACCGCTGACGGTGCTGTCCAGCGGCCTCCTGGTCAGTGTTGCGATGGCCCTGGCCACCTATTTCCTTGCGTCCTCCCGGCAACGCGCCCTCTCGATCGCCGGCGCTCTCACCGAAGACCTCGCCAACGAGCGCGACATGGCACGGCTGGGGCAGCAGAAGGACGAGATGCTTCTCAACGGGATCATCGAAGCGATGATCGTGTTCAATCGCGACGGGGTCATCGAGCGCATCAATGCCGCCACCGCGGCGATGCTCGGCGCCAGCGAGGAGCAACTGCTCGACAAGCACTATCAGGACGTACTGATCGCCTTCGACAAGGATGGAAATCCCTACCCCCCCGAGCAACGACCGATCGCCCTGGCACTGCGGAACCGCAAGCGCATCGCCAACGCCGTCATCCACTACCAACGATCGGACGGCAGTACGTTTCCGGCGCTGCTCAGCGTCGCGCCCCTGATACACAACAATGAACTGTTCGGGGCCATAGGGATTTTCCGGGATATCTCAGAAGAGCACCGGCTCGACAAAGCCAAGGACGAGTTCCTCTCGGTCGCCTCTCATCAACTACGTACACCGATCACGGCACAGAGTTGGTTGCTCGATATCCTGACGGACCCCGACACGGTCGGCGAACTCACCCCACAGCAACTCGATGTCGCCACGAAACTGATCCAGAGCAACGAGCGTCTCGCTGCCCTGGTGACCGCGCTCCTCAACGTGTCCCGGATCGAATCGGGCCGGCTGACCGTCGCGCCGGTGCCCACCGACCTCGTCGAACTCACCCGCAGCATCCTCGACGAGGCCGCGGTCGAACTGAAGCCCCGCGGTCAGCGGACCACTGTCGAGGCTGCCGAGCTGCCCACAATCGATCTGGACCCCGTTCTCGTTCGGCAGGTCATTTTGAACCTCGTGACCAATGCCAGCAAGTATTCGCCCGACCACGCTTCGATCGACGTATCGATCGAGGTACGCGGCGACGACATCGTGTACCGGGTCACCGATCACGGCTACGGAATTCCCTGGTCCCAACGTGACCAGGTGTTCTCCAAGTTCTACCGCGGCTCGAACATCCTCGACAAACAGACCGACGGTAACGGCCTGGGCCTGCACCTCGCGAAATCGATCGTCGAGCTGTGTGGCGGAACCATCAGCTTCGAGTCCGTCGAGAACCGCGGGACGACGTTCCAGTTCACCCTGCCGGTGCGCGGAACCCCAGCACATGATGGCGGAGTCGCCCTGCGGGAGGCGCCTACGCTGTCGTAAAGGACAGCCCAGTGATTCGCCCAGTCTCGCAGCCCAGGAACGGAGATCCGGTCACGTGCCCAACACCATCGTCATATTCGAGGACGACGCGTTCTTGCTGGATGCCTACCAACTCAAGCTCTCCAGCAACAACGAATGGAACGCCATCACCTTCTCCGACGGCGAATCGGCGGTCGCCAGAATCAAGGACGCCCAACCTGACGTCGTCGTGCTGGACCTGTTGATGCCCAAGAAGTCGGGCATCGAGATTCTCCGGGAGATGCAGGCAGACCCGCAGACCAAGAGCATTCCGGTGATCGTGGCGACCAACCTAGGCCAGCGGGACATCGTGAACGAGGCCCTCGCCCTGGGCGCGAAAGACTATTTCATCAAGAGCGAGACCAAGATCAGCGAAATCCTGCAAGCCGCTAAGAAATATCTGTAGCGCTCAGCCCGTACTTGGTCTTCCCCCACCGGTAAGGACCGGTGACGACCTGGAACAGGGACCGATCCCCCGTCGATCCTCCGTAGCGCGTCGATCAGGAAGTGGTTGCTCGTCCCGCCGAGCGGAATGGGGATGTTCCACGCCCGCAGGCCGGAGAGCATGAAGTCGTACCAGAACCCGTACTGCTGATCTGCCCATTCGGAACTTCGATGAGATGGAAATTCGTGTGAACGGAGTCTGCACTATCGCGTCCCGTCGACGCCTTCGTCCTCGTAGGCATCGATCGTCGCGCGGTCAAGTGCTCGTCCAACGTCGCCTGCATCCGGCTCAGCGGAGCACACTCGGTACAGTCCCACGTCCCGCCGACGAGCAGAAGGAGAGGCAGTCACCCCTCGCGCGGCGGGAAACGATTTGCACCGGCAGGAGATGATTGATGCCGGCGTAGCCGAGGCAGACGAGAGGCGAGGGTCAGTGCGGGCCTGGATTGTGTGGTCGACCGGGTTACTGGCCTACATCGTGGCCGTCCTGGACCGGACCACCCTGGGCGTGTCCGGGCTCGACGCCGCCGAGCGGTTCTCGGCGAGCCCGGGGGTGCTGTCCACCTTCGTGGTGTTGCAGGTGATCGTCTACGCCAGCGCCCAGATCCCCGGCGGCGTGCTGCTGGACCGGTACGGGTCCAAGGTGATGATCCTGACCGGTGGCACCCTGATGGTGATCGGACAGCTCACCCTGGCCTTCACCGAATCGCTGCCCGTCGCGATCGCCGCCCGCGCCGTGGTCGGACTCGGTGACGCGTTCACCTTCATCTCGGTGCTGCGGCTCGTCCCGCACTGGTTCAAGCCGCCGCAGATTCCGCTGGTCACCCAGTTGACCGGTATCTCCGGCCAGCTGGGCCAGGTGCTGTCCGCGGTGCCGTTCGTGTCCCTGCTGGCCGGTTCGGGGTGGACCACGGCCTACACGGCCGTCGCGGCACTCGGCGTGCTGTCGGTGGTGCTCACCGCCTTGCTGGTGAAGAACACCCCCGACGGGGTCACCGTCCACGACCCGGTCACCAGCGTGCGCGACACACTGGCCAGTGTGCGCACGGTCTGGCTGCGCCCGGGCACCCGGCTGGGTTTCTTCACCCACATGGGCACCCAGTTCTCGGTCACGGTGTTCGCGCTGATGTGGGGTGTGCCGTATCTGATGGTGGCGCAGAACCTTTCCCGCAAGGCCGCGGGAACCCTGCTCATCGTCTCGGTGGTCTCCGCGATCGTCGCCGGTGTGGTCATCGGCATCCTCACCGGCCGGCACCCGCACCGGCGATCCCACCTCGTGCTCGGCATCATCGCCAGCAACGCGCTGGTCTGGACCGTCGTGCTCGCGCTGCCGGGGCCGGCCCCGCACTGGCTGCTGGTGGTGCTGATCGTGGTGATCTCGGTCGGCGGGCCGGGATCCATGGTGGGCTTCGACTTCGCCCGCACCTTCAACCCGACGTCCACGCTGGGCACCGCGCAGGGGGCGGTCAACATGGGCGGCTTCCTGGCCTCGCTGCTGGTGATGCAGGCCATGGGCATGATCATCGGCGCCCACGGCGGGTACTCGTTCGACTCGTTCCGGCTCGCCTGGTGCGTGCAGTACGCGGTGTGGGCGCTGGCTGTGGTCGGCATCCTGGTGACCCGCAAGAAAGCGCGCCGCACCATCGGTGACATCGAGGAGAGCAGATACCTGCTGGAGTTCTTCACCGACACCGAACTGGACGCCGCTGCCCCGCGCCCGGGGCGTTGACGAGCAGTCGCGGGCAACGTTCGACCACGCGGTAACACCCGTGGGAGGTCCGTCGATATCCCAGTCAGCCCCGAGCTGCCGTGCAATCCGACTCCGCGGCAGTTCGGGCTTTCACACTTCCCAGGCCCACCGACCGGTGACTTCCGGCCCTGCCGGCCCTGCGCCGGCACCAGCAGACTGAATGACGACGGGGGTAGGGAGAGACTGATATGGCTCCGAAGGTCCAGCACCTGACGACATTGGACGCGGGTTTCCTCCAGCTCGAGGACACCGACCGCCACATCAGTCTCGCTATTGGCGGCGTCGCCGTGCTGGCCGGTCCCGCACCGGAATTCGGTGTACTGCGCGACCTCATCGGGACACGCTGCCTGACCAATCCCCGTGCCACCCAGGTGTTGCGTACCCACCCGCTGGATCTGGTCGCACCCGAATGGGTCGATGACCCGACGTTCGACCTGATCCACCATGTGCGGCATACCGCACTACCGCAACCCGGCGACGATGCGGCGCTGTTCGCCGAGGTCGCCTCCATCATGGAGCGCCGGCTGGATCGCGAGCGACCACTGTGGGAATGCTGGGTGATCGAAGGTCTGGCCCAGGACCGCTGGGCGCTGCTGGTCAAGGTCCACCATGCGCTGGCCGACGGTATCGCCGCGTCGAACCTGCTCATCGGATTGTGCGACGACACCGGTGTGGCCAGCTTTGCCAGTTCGATCGGGGCCGCCCAGCATCCGAGCCGACGCCCCGGCCCGCCGATGCCCGGCCTGAATCCCCTTGATTGGGTGGGTGATTCAGTGCGATTCGGTCTCAGCGCGGGCAAATTGGCGCTGCGGGCAGCCGGCGGTGCCGCCGAGATCACCGCCAGCATGCTGCGCCCGGCGGCCCGGTCATCCTTCAACGGTCCGATCGGCGATCTGCGCCGGTACAGCTCGACCGCGGTGAAGATGCATGATGTCGAGGAGATCGCCCACGCCTTCGGCACCACCATCAACGACGTCGCGCTGGCGGCGGTCGCCGACAGCTATCGGGCCGCGCTGCTGCGCCGCGGTCAGCAGCCCCGCCCGGACTCGCTACGCACCCTGGTCCCCGTCTCGGTGCGGGCCACCGACGCCATGGATGTCTCGGACAATCGTGTGTCGCTGATGCTGCCGCTGCTGCCCGTCGACACCGCCGACCCGCTACAGCGGCTGCGGGCGGTGCATGATCGCCTCACCGTCGCCAAGTCCAGTGGCCAGCGCCAGGCCGGCAGCATACTGCTGTGGGCGACCAACCTGATCCCGTTCCCGGTGACGGCATGGACCGTGCGGCTGTTGTCGCGGCTGCCGCAACGGTCGGTGGTTACCGTCGTGACCAACGTGCCCGGCCCGCGCCAACCACTGACCATCATGGGGCACAAGGTCATTCACCTGCTGCCGATCCCACCGATCGCGGCAGGATTCCGCACCGGGATCGCGATTTTCAGCTACGCCGACGAGTTGACCTTCGGGCTGATGGCCGACTTCGACACGGCCGCCGACGTCGACGAGCTCGCCACCGGCATCGCGCGCGGGGTGCAACGACTACACAAGCTGGCCACCTCCACCGGGCGCTCACGACGCAAGGGCGACCTGCTGCTGCTGTCGAACGGCTAACTCAAGTCAGCTCTTTGGTGCCTGCCAACGCCGGCATCCCCTGCGGCTCCGGCAACCGGCCGCCGTGACTGAACCGGGCCGCGCGCCGGTGAACCCGATGCTCGCGGCCCCGGGTCCGGCGCTGCTCCGCCGCCCGCGTCGGCTCGGTATAGAACATCTTCTTGGTGACCTCGACGAGCACCAGGTAAGCCAGCGTGAACAGGGCCAGCGCGCCGAAGAACTGCCACGGTAGCGTGGTGAAACCGAGCGCATGCGCGAATGGCGACACCGTCAGCGCGATCCCGAGCGCGATCACCGACAGCGTGGTCAGTGTCAGCCAGCCGCCCGGCCTGCTGCGCATGAACGGGATGCGCCGGGTGCGGATCGCGAAGATGATCAACGTCTGGGTGGCCAGGGATTCGACGAACCAGCCGGTGCGGAATTCCATTGGCCCGGCGTGCAGTACACCGAGCATCAGCCCGAACGTCAGGAAGTCGAACAGCGAGCTGATCGGGCCGAAGGTGAGCATGAACCGCCGGATGAAGGCGATGTTCCAGTGCGAGGGCGCCTGCAGCTGCTCATCGTCCACCCGGTCGGTGGGGATGGCCAGCTGTGAGCTGTCGTAGAGCAGGTTGTTGAGCAGGATCTGGCTGGGCAGCATCGGCAGGAAGCTCAGCACCGCCGATGCCGCCGCGGCGCTGAACATGTTGCCGAAGTTGCTCGACGTGCCCATCAGCACGTACTTGATGGTGTTGGCGAAGATCCGCCTGCCCTCGGCCACGCCGGTGGCCAGCACACCCAGATCCTTTTCCAGCAGCACCACATCCGCGGCGTCCTTGGCCACGTCGGTGGCGGTGTCCACGGAGATCCCGACATCGGCGGCATGCAGTGCCAGCGCGTCGTTGACACCGTCGCCAAGGAAGCCGACCGACCGGCCGTGGTGTCGCATCACGGTGATGAGCTTGGCCTTCTGCTCCGGTGAGATCCGCGCGAAGATGGTGGCGTTCTGGGCCGCCGCCTCGAAGCCCGCCTCGTCCAGTTCGGCCAGCGCAGCGCCGGTGACGGTGCCCTTGGTGGCCAAACCCAGCTCGGTGCAGACCTTTTCGGCCACCTGCGGGTTGTCGCCGGTCGCGATCTTCAGTTCGATGCCCAGGTCGGCCAGTCGCTGCAGCGACGCGCGGGCCGCGAGCTTGGGCTGGTCGGCAAAGACCAGGAAGCCGTCGAGGGTCAGACCCGCCTCGTCGGCCGCGGTGATCGCGGACAAGTCCGGTGCCGGCCGGCTGGCCACCGCTACCACCCGCCGGCCCGCGGCGAACAGTGCATCCATCAGGCCCTGCGCTGTCGCCGGCACCCCGGTGCAGTGCTCGAGTACCTGCTCGGGTGCCCCCTTGACGATCAGCAGCCTGGCGCCACCATCGTCGACCAGCGCCGACGTCGCGCGCCGAAGATGGTCGAACGGCAGTTCAGCGATTCGGGTCGCGCCGCGAGTGACGACCCGCTGCCCGGCATCGGATTCCCATAGTGCAGCATCCAGGGCGTTGGCGCTGGACCCGCCGACGGCCGGGTCGACATCGGTGGCCAGCAGACCCTTGCGCAGCACCGCATCCGCCGGCCCGCCGGACGGATCGACGGCCTCGATAAGAGTGATCCGGCCCTCGGTGAGGGTGCCGGTCTTGTCGGTGACCAGGATGTCGATATCGCCGAGATCCTCGATACAGACCAGCCGCTTGACCAGAACCTTGAGCTTGGCCAGCCGCCGCGACCCGGTCGCCAGGCTGGTACTGACCACCGCGGGCAACAGCTGCGGGGTGATGCCGACCGCGATCGCCAGCGCGAACAGGACCGAGTCGATCACCGGCCGGCGCAGCAGCAGATTGGTCACCAGGATCAGCACCGTCAACGTGATCGCCACCCGCAGCAGCAGATACGAAAATCGGCGCAACCCGGCCTGGAAATCGGTTTCGGGCTGGCGCTCCCCCAACCCGGCGGCGATCCGGCCGAACTGGGCGTCGAGGCCGGTGGCGTACACCACCGCGGTGGCGCTGCCGGCGCTGACGACGGTGCCCATGAATGCCAGGTCGCTCGCGTCGGCCAGCGCCGCGTCGGGCGGCGCCGGCGACACGGACTTCTCGGCCGCGGTGGACTCGCCGGTGAGGATGCTCTCGTTGCATTCCAGTCCGTTGACGGTGAGCACCCGAACGTCGGCCGGGACCAGCTCCCCCAGCGCAAGTTCGATGACGTCACCGGGCACCAGCTCGTTGACGTCGAGCTTGACGTAGCTGCCGTCGCGGCAGACCAGGGCGGTGTGGCGGACGCTCGAGTGCAGTGCGGCGCTCGCGCGCTCGGCGCGGTACTCGTTGATGAAGCCGAGGCCGACGCTGACCGCCAGGATCAGGCCGATGATGACGGCCTGGGTGCTGTCGCCGAGGAAGTAGGACAGCACGGCCGTGACCGCCAGCAAGGCCAGTACCGCGTTGTTGAGTTGCCGGCGCAGCACCGCCCAGGCGCTGACCCGGTGTGTGCGAAGCGAATTGGGGCCGAACTTAGCCAGCCTGGCGGCGGCGTCGGTGCTGGACAACCCGTCCGCGGAGGTATCCAGCCAGCCGAGCACGTCGACCAGCGGCGCCGCCGCCACCGTCGCCGCGGTCAGCGACGGCGGGGCGGCCGGACGTTCATCGGGAATGGTTGCTGTCACCGGCGCGCGCCGCCTCCAGGAGCAGGCGACGCTCCGCCGCGGCGACGGTGCGTCGCGCGCGTACGGCGGCATCGGGGTTCACCGACACCGACGTGATGCCCATCCGGACAAGGTGTTCGGCGAAAGCCGGTTTGGTCGACGGAGCCTGGCCGCACAGCGACGATGTTATGCCGAGGCGGCGCGCGGTGGAAATGATGCGGCCGATCGCGTCGAGCACCGCGGCGTCGGACTCGTCGAACAGCTCGGCGCAGATATCGGAGTCGCGGTCGACACCCAGCATGAGCTGAGTCAGGTCGTTGCTGCCGATCGACACCCCGTCGATGCCCATGCCCACGTACTCGGGCAGCCAGTGCACCACCGAGGGCACCTCAGCCATCACCCAGCGGTGCAGGCCGCGCTGTCGGCCCAGCGGGCTGGCGTCGACCAGCGACAGGCACTCCTCGAGCTCCCATTTCGTCCGCACGAACGGAATCATCAGGTGCAGGTTGGGGTTCTGCTCGCGAACCCGGGCCAGCGCGGTGAGCTCCAGCGCGAACACGTCCGGTTCTTTGACGTAGCGGTAGCAGCCGCGGTAGCCGATCATCGGGTTGTGCTCGACGGGCTCATAGGCCTGCCCGCCGGCCAGTCCGCGGAACTCGTTGGTCCGGAAGTCGGTGGCCCGGTACACCACGGGCCGCGGCGCGAAGGCCGCGGCGATCCGGCCCACGGCGGCGGCCAGGGCATCGACCAGGGTGTCCTGCTCGCCGCGAGCGATCAGGTCACGAGGATGCCGGTTGCGCAGGGCGTCAGTGAGGATGAACTCCGCGCGCAGTAGCCCGACACCGTCGACGTCCTGGGCGGCGACCCGCTCAGCGCTATCGGGCATTGCGAGGTTGACGTAGATCTTGGTCCCGGTCGCCTCGGATACCACCGCCGCGGTGGCCGGCTGCGCTTCGACAGGAGTGGTCTGGGCGCCGCCCGTGGCGCTGGTGCGGCCGGTCAACACCCGGCCGTGGGTGCCGTCCACGGTGACGATCATGCCGTCGGCCAGATCGGTGGTCGCGGTCCGGGCCCCGACGATGCAGGGCACACCCAGTTCGCGCGCGACGATGGCGGCGTGACAGGTCATTCCGCCGGTGTCGGTCACCAGCGCGGCAGCACGGCGCATCGTGGGCAGCCAGTCCGGGTTGGTCATCTGGGCCACCAGCACCTCGCCGTCGAGCAACCCGCTGCCCTCGTCGGGAGTCAACAGCACCCGCACGGCTCCGGAGGCCTCGCCGGGCGCGGCCGGCAGCCCGCGCGCCACCACCTCGTGACTCTCGGGTGTGGACATCGTCGCGTGATGCAGGGTGGTGATCGGGCGCGCCTGCACCAGCCAGGCCTTGCCGTCCGCGATCGCCCACTCGGTGTCCTGCGGGCAGCCGTTGTGCCGCTCGGTGGCCAGCGCCAGCGCCACGATCTCGCCGACCTCCTCATCGGAGAGCACCTGAGAATCGGCCTCCGCCTCGCTCAGATCGACCTTCTGGTCGTTGCCGTCGGCGCCGCGGATGATTTTGAATGACTTGTAACCCCGTCGGCGGCTGAGGATTTCGCCAGTATCCTTGGCAACGATGTAGGTATCGGGCTCGACGGCGCCCGATACCACCACCTCACCCAACCCGAACGCGCCCTCGACCACGACCCGGTCCTCGGCCCCGGTGCTCGGGTCGGCGGTGAACGCCACCCCGGACCGTTCGGAGGCGATCATCAGCTGCACCACGACCGCCATCGCCGGATCGGCGCTGAACTTGCGGCTGGCCCGGTAGCTCACCACGCGCGGGCTGAACAGCGACGCCCAGCAGCGTTGGACCGCCTCGATCAGCTCCTGCTCGCCGCTGATATTGGTGAACGTCGCGTTCATCCCGGCGAACGACGCGTCGGCGCCGTCCTCGCCAGTCGCCGACGACCGCACCGCCACCACCGCGTCGGAACCCAGCTTGCGGTATGCGGTCAGCACCGCGTCGCGGACATCGTCGGCGACCCCGGCCCTCCACACCAGTGCCTGCATCCGCTCACACATCTCGGCCAGTCCGGCCGGATCGGAAGACAGCGCGGTGCGGTGTGCGGCGTTGAGTTCGTCGGCCACCCCGCCGGCCTGTATGGAGGCCAGGTAGCAGTCGCGCAGCAGGACGAATCCGGGCGGTACCGGTAGGTTCGCGGCCACCATCTCGCCCATGTTGGCGCCCTTGCCGCCGGCCTCCTCGGCATCGGTGATCCGCAACTGGGAAATGTCGGAGACGTAGTTCGGGCTCGGCATCGGGCTCTCCTCGATTGTGGTGCGGGACGTGTCAATTAGCGCGGCGGAAGATCTCCTGGGCCTGCGCAACGGAGTCGGCAAGCGGCCTGGTGGTGTCGATGGGATATGCGCCCGGCCAGGTGCCTTCGGCGCGGTCGGCCAGCGCGGTGGCGATCTCGGGCGTGACCTGCGAGGCGGTGCGGGTGCGGGTGCGGATCCGGGCGACGGTGGCATCCAGCGGTGCGATGCAGGCGAATTCGACCAGCTGTGCGGCGGAGTCGGCGGCCTGGCGTCGGGCACTCTCGCGGTGCCGGCCTTCGAGCCAGGTGCCGTCCAGGACGACGGTGCGGCCCTCGCACAGGCTCAGGTGGGCGCGACGCAACACACCCTGGTACACCGCGTCGATGTTCTCCGGGGTGTAGAGACCTTCGTCGAGCACACCTGCCGTGCCGCCGATCTCGCCGAGGCGCACCATCTCGGCGCGGACATCGTCGGTGGAAATCACCTGCGCGTCAAGGCATTCAGCCAATGCCCGGGCCAGGGTCGTCTTGCCGGTACCGGGCCCGCCGCCCACGATGATCAGCCGGACGGCGCCGGCACGAAGGTGGTCGCGAGCGATGTCGAGGTGGCGCCGGGCGTCCGCGGTGGCCCCGGCGTTGCCCTGGGTGTGGCGGACGCAGTCGACCTTGGCCCGCACCACCGCACGGTAGGCAATGTAGAAGTCACGCAGCGAGGAGGGCGCACGGTCCTCGGCAACCCGGGCATAGCTGTGCAGGAACATCGCGCCCAGGTCGGGGCGGCCGAGGAATTCCAGATCCATTGCCAGGAACGCGGCATCGTCGATGACGTCGACGTAGCGCAGCTGGTCGTCGAACTCCAGGCAATCCAGCAGCGCGGGGCCGTCGTCAAGACAGAAGATGTCATCGGCCTGCAGGTCGGCATGCCCGTCGACGATCTTGTGGTCGCTGATCCGCTCCGCGAACAGCACCGAACGCCCGGAAATGTAATCGATTGCCAAACTGCTGATCTCGGCTACCGCATCAGGATCGAGGCCGGGCACCACACCGTCGGCATACCGAGCGAGTTCGGCGAGGTTCTCCTGCCAGCGCGCGGCGATGGCGTCCACCCGTCCCTGGATGTCCACCTCACGCCCGCGGGCGGCCGAGGCGTGGAACCGCGACAACACCAGCGCCACCGCCGTCAGCTGGTCTTCCACCGGCTGGCCCCGGCGAACCAGGGTAGCCAGCCGACGCTCATCGGGGTGGCGACGCATGACGATCACCGGCTCAGGAAGGCCGCCGGGCGGGGCGAAATGGGCGATGCCCAGATAGCTGCCGGGCGCAAGCCGACTGTTCAAGACCAGCTCGTCGGCGCAGGCACGCTCACGGCGCTCCAGGGTGGAGAAGTCCAGAAAATCGGTGACGACGGGCTTCTTGACCTTGTAGGCCCGATCGCCGACCAGGAACACCATCCCGGTGTGGGTTTCGGCGACCACCGGATGCGGGGCGGTGTCCGAAGGAGGTGCGGCGGCCAGCTCGTCGTGCGGTCCCGGTCCCATAGTGTCGATCCTTGCCCCCAACCAGCACCGACACAGCAGTCATACGACCACTCCGGGCGGGTGCAAGGTCCCCACCACCGAGAGCACAAAGGCCCTTCGCGGCTCGTTGGCAGCGAAGTGACTTCTGACCCCTGGCATCCGGGTTCTGCCGACATATGGTTGAGCAGAGAACAGAAGGCGGTGGTTGCCCGTGGTCAAGTCGGCGCTCGATCCTCAGGTGCTGGCCAATGCGGTTGAGTTGGCGTGTCGCGCGCCGTCGGTGCACAACAGCCAACCGTGGCACTGGGTCTCCGAAGGACCGGAGCTGAAGCTGTTCGTCGAACCGCACCGGGACCCGCGTGCCACCGACATCAGTGGTCGCGAGGCGATCATCAGCTGCGGCGCCGTGCTGGACCATCTGCGGGTGGCCGCCGCTGCCGCCGGCTGGCAGGCACAGGTGTCACGATTCCCCAACCCCAACGACCTGGACCACCTGGCCACCATCGGCTTCAGCCGACTGGATTTCGTCACCGACGCCCACCGAGCCCGCGCCGACGCGATCCTGACCCGGCGCACCGACCGGCTGCCATTCGCGCCGCCACCCAACTGGGCCGCCTTCGAACCGGTGCTGCGCAGCACCGTCGACATCGACCTCGCGACGCTGCACGTTCTGCCCGACTCGGTGCGGCCCCAACTGGCCGAGGCGTCCCAACTGACCGAGTCACTGCGCCGGTACGACTCCTCCTACAACGCCGAATTACATTGGTGGACAGCACCTTACGAGCTTTCCGACGGTGTCCCGTACAGCACGTTGGTATCGGCCGCCGAGCGGGATCGGGTCGACGTCGCCCGCACCTTCCCCGCCGACGAGCACCCCGACCGGCGGCCCGGGATCGACCATGACCAGTCCACCATCCTGGTGCTGTCCACCTATGGCGACTCCCGCCGGGAGGCGCTGGGCTGCGGCGAAGTGCTTTCCACGGTGCTGCTGGAGGCCACGCTGGCCGGCCTGGCCACCTGCACGCTGACGCACATGACCGAGCTGGAGGCCAGCCGCAGCATCGTGCGGGCGCTGACCGGCAGCACCGACGATCCGCAACTGCTCATCAGGGTCGGGCTGGTGCCCTCGATCGAGTCGGTACCGCCGGCTACCCCGCGCCGCCCGATCGCCGACGTGCTGGAGTTCCGCGGCTGAGACGTCAGGCCCGCGAAGCCGCTTCGGCGCGGCGCTTGATGCCAAGCAGCATGCCGCGCGTCATCAGCGACACCACCGGACCCGACAGTTCGGCACCGAGCACCTCACCGGGCACCTGCATCCGGGAGCGGTTGCGCACCAGCAGTCGGCAGCGGTCCTCCCAGCGCGGCATGACGTGAAACGACCAGACGCCGTCCCACGGCAATCGGGCGGGATCGACCCGCAGCACGATCGACTGACCGTCGACGATCTGCGCCACCGGCAACGCAAGTCCGTCGCGCAGGCCCAGCCAGCCCCGCGGCACCAGCCGGATGACGTCGCCGACGGCGAGCTGTTGCCATTCGGGGTGGATACGGTCGGCGTTGCACAGTTTCAGCCCGACCAGATTCTCCAGGGATTCGTAGCTGTACAGGCCGCCGCGGTCCTGACCCAGCTGGACCAGCCACGGCCACACCGCACTGGCGGGGGCGTCGATCCAAACCCCTTCGGTGGTCTGCACCGCCGGGGCCTTGACGAGTTCGTCACCGGGAAGCGGTGTTTCACACTCGTCCTTGGTGGTACCCCAGTTTCGGTAGAACCGCCGGGCGCCGTACAACCCGGCCCCGGCAAGCACCGCGCCTGCCACGTTCTTCCACATGTGGCCAGTCTTTCGCGCGACAGCGCCGATTCGTAGGGTCTTCAGCCCCCAACCGGGGGAAACCGCGACCCGACCGGGCAAGCCGACGAACGGCCCCCCGCGGCGGGACTTCGGGCCCTACCGACGCCCCGGGTCGAGTGGTCGGATTCGATCACCAGGTATTGCGTCGTCATAAAAGGCGCGGTGCCGGGTTCACACCAGGGGGTCCGCAATGGAACACCACGAGATCAAACACTCCGCCGTCCTGATGGCCGTCGACGGCGAAGCCGATCTGACCCAGGCCACCGCCCGACTGTGCTGGGACGGCACCACTCTGGAGGGGATCGGCAGGGCCCGGATGAGCACCGATGACGCGCACGCGGTCGAGCTCCGCGACAAGCTGGCGGTCGCACGGGCACTGTCGAATCTGGCCAACCAGCTCTTTGCCACGTCGATGTCGGAGATGGAGACGGTCGTGCTCCACCGGCCCCTCCTGACCGCACTGCCCGGAGGGCGACGATGACCCGGTCCGCCGGGGTGCGCCGGCAGCAGCCGCGCCGGGTGTTCAAGGACCGGCGGGAGGCCGGCCAGGTCTTGGCCGGGCTGCTGCAGTCCTATCGCGGCAAGCCCGACGTCGTGGTGCTGGGTCTGGCCCGTGGTGGCATCCCGGTCGCCTACGAGGTTGCCAGCGCACTGGGCGCCCCGCTGGATGCGTTCATCGTCCGCAAGCTGGGCGCACCCGGCCACGAGGAGTTCGCCGTCGGAGCGCTGGCCAGCGGCGGGCGTGTCGTGGTCAACGACGACGTGGTGCGCGGGCTGCAGATCACCCCGCAACAGCTGCGCGAGATCGCCGAGCGGGAGGCCCGCGAGCTGGTCCGCCGGGAAGCCGCCTACCGGGAAGGCCGACCACCGTTGCAGGTCACCGGCAAGACGGTGATCCTCGTCGACGACGGGGTGGCCACCGGATCGAGCATGCTGGCGGCCGTGCAAGCGCTGCGCGAATCCGAACCCGCCGAGATCGTGATCGCCGTACCGGCCGCGCCGGAGTCCACCTGCCGCGAGTTCGCAGGCATCGTCGATGACGTGGTGTGCGCATCGATGCCGACACCATTCCTGGCGGTCGGCGAATCATTCTGGGATTTCAGCCAAGTCACCGACGAGGAAGTGCGCGAACTGCTGTCCCGGCCGACCGTCGGTGTACCGGTGCCGCTGGCCGAACAGCGCGCAGCGGATCTGGTCGCCCGAGCGGCCGTCGACGCCCCCGGCGGGGTGCCACCGCACGACGTGCTCGACGACCTGATCGGTGACGCTCGCGTGGTGCTGATCGGCGAGAGTTCGCACGGCACCCACGAGTTCTACGAGGCGCGCGCCGAGATCACCAAATGGCTCATCGAGAAGAAGGGCTTCAACGCCGTTGCTGCCGAGGCGGATTGGCCCGACGCCTATCGGGTCAACCGGTACGTGCGCGGCTTCGGCACCGATTCGACGCCGGAAGAGGCGTTGCGCGGCTTCGAGCGGTTCCCGTCCTGGATGTGGCGCAACACCGTGGTCCGGGATTTCGTCGGATGGCTGCGCTGGCACAACTCGCGCTGTGCCGCCGACGGTCGCCAGCAGACCGGCTTCTACGGCCTGGATCTCTACAGCCTGCACCGTTCCATGCAGGAAGTCATCGCCTACCTCGAAACCATCGATCCCACGGCGGCAGCGCGGGCCAGATCCCGCTACGCCTGCTTCGACCACTCCGCCGGCGACGACGGTCAGGCCTACGGCTACGCCGCCGCGTTCGGCGCCGGCCAGTCCTGTGAACGCCAGGCCGTCGAGCAACTGGTGGAGATGCAGCGCGAGGCACTGAAATATCTGGCCACTGACGGCGAACTGGCCGAGGATGAACTGTTTTACGCCCAGCAGAACGCACTGACGGTGCGCAACGCCGAGGCCTACTACCGCGGCATGTTCCGCGGGCGGGTCACCTCGTGGAACATGCGCGACAAGCACATGGCCCAGACGCTCAACGCGCTGGCAAGCCATCTGAACAGGCACG
This sequence comes from Mycolicibacterium sp. CH28, assembly GCF_004745805.1. GTDB lineage: Bacteria > Actinomycetota > Actinomycetes > Mycobacteriales > Mycobacteriaceae > Mycobacterium. The sequence goes on from NZ_SRLQ01000004.1 coordinate 120,847, forward strand.
GCGACGCCCAGACTGATCGAGGCCAGGCCCGAATCGTGGTGTGGGCGCACAACTCCCACGTCGGCGATGCCCGCGCCACCGAGGTGTCGGCGGACGGCCAGCTCACCATCGGTCAGCTGGCCCGTGAACACTACGGCGACCAGGCCCGCCTGATCGGATTCTCCACCTATCGCGGCACGGTCACCGCCGCCAGCGAGTGGGGCGGCAGTTCCGAACGCAAGGTGGTCCGGCCCGCGCTGGCGGGCAGCATCGAGGAACTGTTGCACGAGACCGGCAAGGCCGCCTTCCTGGTGCCGACGCACGACGGCTCGCCCGCGGCCAAAGCTCTCGAGGTGGTGCGGCTGGGCCGAGCCATCGGGGTGATCTACCTTCCCCGCACCGAACGGCAGAGCCACTACTTCCACGTACGTCCGTCGGACCAGTTCGACGCGATGATCCACATCGACGAGACCCGGGCACTAGAGCCGCTGGAGCCGACCAGTGTCTGGATCGCCGGGGAGACCCCGGAAACCTATCCGAGCGGCCTGTAATCGATGAACGAGCGCTCTGTCGCCGGGCACCGGATCGTCACGTTGACGATGAATCCGGCCCTGGACATCACCACTAACACCGATGTGGTGCATTCGACCGACAAGCTGCGCTGCGCGGCAGGGCGCTATGACCCAGGAGGCGGCGGGATCAACGTCGCCCACGTGGCCGACGTGCTGGGCGCCTCGGCCACGGCCATCTATCCGGCCGGCGGCTCGGCGGGCGACATGATCACCCGGCTGCTCACCGCCGAAGGCGTCTCGGTGCACCCGATTCACATCGGCGGGTCGACACGAGAGAGCATCACCGTCAACGAACGCAGCACCGACCGGCAGTTCCGGTTCGTGCTGCCCGGCCCCGAACTCACCCTGGCCGAGCAGACCGAGTGTCTGTTGCACCTGCGGCGCGCGGCGAGCTCGTCGGCGATCGTCGTGGCCAGCGGCAGTCTTCCGCCCGGCGTTCCGCCGGACTTCTACCAGCAGGTCGCCACCGTGTGCCAGGAGATCGGGGCCCTGTTCATCCTGGACACCTCTGGAGGCGGGCTCAAGCACATCAGTTCCGGGGTGTTCCTACTCAAACCCAGCGTGCGGGAGCTTCGCGAATGCGTGGGCCGGGAGTTGGCCACCGAATCCGAGCAGATCGCCGCCGCGCGCGAATTGATCGGCCGGGGCTGCGCGCACTACATCGTGGTGTCCCTCGGCGCCACGGGCGCACTGCTGGTCACATCCGCCAGCGCGCACCGCTTCCCCGCGGTCCCGGTGCCGCCGGGAAGCGGCGTCGGCGCCGGCGACGCCATGGTGGCCGGCATCGCCGTCGGCCTGACCCGCGGGTGGCCGCTGACCAAAGCCGTCCGGCTCGGCATCGCCGCCGGGGCAGCCAAGCTGCTCACCCCCGGCACGGCGCCGTGCACCAGGGAGGACACCGAACGCCTGTTCGAGCTGACCGAAAATCCGGTCGAGATCGAGCTGGTCAATGGGTAGCCGGGAACCGGATAGCTGTCGTATTTCTCGGCACTTGAGGACTTTCTGCCCTCAGAGTCGCTGCGCGACGACGATAACGTCGACAGAATAGAAGCGCCGTCCCCGGGGGAGCCACCGATGCCCGAACCGTTCACACCGCCGTCGATCATCGTCGGCGTAGACGGGTCCCGGGGTGCCGTGCGCGCCGCTCTGTGGGCCATCGACGAAGCCGTGAGCCGCGATATTCCTGTGCGCCTGGTGTCCGCGATCGAGCCGACCGGCTCAGACCCGGTCGATCCCCAGGACGAAGCGCGTCAGCTGGCCAGTGCTGAGCTGGCGGTGCGGTACGCGGCCAACGCCATCGAGGCCACCGAGCGACCGGTGAAGGTCGAGATCGAAGTTCTGCACGGCAACCCGATCGCCACGCTGGTGGCAGCCTCCGGCTCGGCGGCCATGATCTGTGTCGGCGCGGTCGGGCTCAAGCACTTCGACCACAACCGCGTCGGTTCGACGGCCACCGCCCTGGTGTCCTCCGCGCATTGCCCCGTGGCCATCGTGCGAGGCTCGGACCGGGCCGCCGGCCACGAACCGGGCTGGATCGTCGTCGAACTGGACGAGTCCCCGGACAGCGCCGCGGTGTTGCAGGTCGGGGTCGCCGAAGCCCGGTTGCGCGGGGCGCCGCTGCGGGTGCTGAGCTCGTGGCAGTCGCGCTACACCGATGTCCACGACTCGCACGCCGTGGCGGACGGCAATCGGATGGTGCGCGCCCAGCTGGACCGGCGACTGGCGCACTGGAAGCACCGCTACCCCGATCTGGACGCCCGGCCGGTGGCTGTGCACGGCAGCGTGCTGAACTACCTGGCCAAGCACGGCGAGGATATTCAGCTGGTCGTGGCGGGCGCGCGCAACGCCGAGAGCCTCGAGGAACTGCTCGGGCCCACCGGTTCGGCGGCGCTGCATAACACCGATTGCTCAGTTCTGGTGGTCGATCGCCAGCGCCTGTTGTGACGCGTCGTAGCTGTGGCCCGTTATCGTTGCAGGACGGGCTGCGGTTATCTTGGCCGTAGCGTGTTGCCGACCCGGAAGGCGCAGCACATGGTCAAGGTCTTTCTTGTCGATGACCACGAAGTCGTTCGCCGTGGCTTGATCGACCTGTTGTCGGCCGATCCCGAGCTCGACGTCATCGGTGAGGCAGGGTCGGTCGCCCAGGCGCTGGCCCAGATTCCGGCGCTGCAACCCGACGTCGCGGTGCTCGATGTGCGCCTGCCCGACGGCAACGGCATCGAGTTGTGCCGTGACCTTCTCTCCAAGATGCCCGACCTGCGCTGCCTGATGCTCACCTCATTCACCTCGGACGAGGCGATGCTGGACGCCATCCTGGCCGGCGCCAGCGGGTACGTCGTCAAGGACATCAAGGGCATGGAGCTGGCCAGAGCCATCAAGGACGTCGGGGCCGGCCGGTCATTGCTGGACAACCGGGCAGCGGCCGCGCTGATGGCCAAGCTGCGCGGGGCGGCCGAACGCTCCGACCCGCTGTCGGGTCTGACCGAACAGGAGCGGGTACTGCTCGGTCTGCTCGGCGAGGGCCTGACCAACAAGCAGATCGCGGCGCGAATGTTCCTGGCTGAGAAGACCGTCAAGAACTACGTGTCCAGGTTGCTGGCGAAGCTGGGCATGGAGCGACGCACCCAGGCCGCGGTGTTCATCTCCAAACTCGATCAGAGTCATCACTCCGAAGACTGAACTACCGGTCCGAATCGTGGCACGATAGAGCCGTGACCGACCGCGTCGGAGCGCAATGGGACCACAGCAGCGGATCACCGGTGCGTGAGACGCTGTCGCAGTTGAGGCTGCGGGAGCTACTCATCGAGGTCCAGGACCGGGTCGAGCAGATCGTCAAAGGCCGGGACCGGCTCGACGGCCTGGTGGAGGCCATGCTGGTGGTGACGTCCGGGCTGGAACTCGACGTCACGCTGAAAACCATCGTCAACACCGCGATCGAGCTGGTGGATGCCCGCTACGGCGCGCTGGGTGTGCGGGGCCACGACCACGAGCTCGTCGAGTTCATCTACGAGGGCATCGACGCCGAGACCCGGGCGCGCATCGGCCCGCTGCCCGAGGGGCGTGGCGTGCTGGGGCACCTGATCGACGAACCCAAGCCGATCCGGCTGGACAACATCCTGCAACACCCGGCCTCAGTCGGGTTCCCGCCGAACCACCCACCGATGCGCACATTCCTCGGCGTGCCGGTGCGCATCCGCGACGAGGTGTTCGGCAACCTCTACCTCACCGAGAAGGCCGACGGCCAGCCGTTCAGCGAGGATGACGAGGTACTGGTGGAGGCGCTGGCCGCTGCGGCGGGTATCGCCATCGAGAACGCTCGCCTCTACGAACAGTCGCGGGCCCGGCAGTCCTGGATCGAGGCCACCCGAGATATCGGGACCGAACTGCTCGGCGGCGCCGACCCCGCCCGGGTGTTCCGGCTCATCGCCGACCAGGCACTCAGGCTGACCGCCGCCGACGCGGTGCTCGTCGCCGTGCCCACCGACACCGAACTACCGACCTCCGAGGTCCGCGAGCTCGTCGTGGTCGAGACGGCCGGCGTGGTGGGTCCCGCCCGGTCGGTGCCGCCCATAGGGGTGACCGGCAGCTTCATCGGCTCGGCGTTCGCCACCCGCACACCGCGGCGGTTGGACGGCATCGGCGGCGAGCTGGCGGCGATGCCCGAGGCGGGTGCCGCGCTGGTCCTGCCGCTGCGCACCACCGAGACCGTGGTCGGTGTGGTGGTGATCCTGCGCCGCGGCGGCGGCCCGGTCTTCACCGACGAACAGCTCGACATGATGGCGGCATTCACCGACCAGGCCACGCTGGCCTGGCAGCTCGCCAGCACGCAGCGCCATCTGCGCGAACTCGACGTGCTCTCCGACCGCGACCGCATCGCCCGCGACCTGCACGACCACGTGATCCAGCGATTGTTCGCGATCGGGTTGTCGCTGCAGGGCACCATCCCCCGCACTCGGGTGCCGGAGGTTCAGCAGCGCCTGATCGACACCGTCGACGAATTGCAGGGCGTCATCCAGGAGATCCGCACCGCGATCTTCGACCTGCACGGCGGTTCGCCGGGCAGCACCCGGCTGCGACAGCGGCTCGACGAGGCCATCGGCGCGTTCCCCGGCTCCGATCTGCGCACCACGGTCCAGTACGTCGGACCGCTGTCGGTGATCGATGCCGCGCTGGCCGATCACGCCGAAGCGGTGGTGCGCGAAGCCGTCAGCAACGCGGTCCGGCACGCCGACGCGCGCACGCTGACCGTCAACGTCCGGGTTGAGGACGAACTGGCGATCGAGGTGATCGACGACGGCCGCGGGATGCCGGCCGATGTCACCGCCAGCGGGCTCAACAACCTGCGCCGCCGCGCCGCCGAACTTGGCGGTGACTTCAGCGTGGGTGCCGCACCGGGCGGCGGCACCGTCCTGCGCTGGACGGCACCGCTGCCCTAGTCGATCCGGGCTTTGTCAGCGGGCGACGATGACCGGCATCCGCACACCGTGCACCACCGCGGTACTGACCGAACCCAGCAGCATGCCGGCAAACCCGCCACGCCCATGGCTGCCGACGACCACCAGCTGAGCCGACTCCGACTGCTCGATCAGCTGACGGGCGGGCCGATCGGCGACCACCACTCGGCGCACCAGAACATCGGAATAGCGCTCCTGCCACCCGGCCAGCCGCTCACTGAGTGTCTCCTCGCCAAGGGTTTGCATGGTCGACCAGTCCACGCCCGGGAATTCAAACACCCCGGTATCGCTCCAGGCGTGCACGGCCACCAGATCGACACCGCGGAACGACGCCTCCTCGAACGCGACCGACAGGGCCCGCTCCGAGGCCGGCGAACCGTCCACACCGACCACCACCGGCGCCTTCGACGGATGGGCCATCAGCGGATCCTCGTCGTGAATGATCGCGACCGGGCTGTGCGCATGATGCACCAGCCCGGTGCTGACCGAGCCCAGCAGCCCGCGGGCCAGGGCACCGCGGCCCCGACAGCCGACCACGACCAACTGGGCGTCCTTGGACAGGTCCACCAGCGTCGGAACCGGGGGTCCGGACACGATCTCGCTGGTGACCTCCACCGGATGCTCCTTGGTGGCCTCCTCGACTGCCGTGCGCGCGCTCTCCAGGGTCTTCTGGGCCTCCTCGTCCTGCCATTGCAGGTAGCCCACCGGCATCGGTACCTCGGGGAACGACATCACCACCGGCGGATTGAGGACGTAGACCAATTTGAGCGGTGCCCCGCGCATGGCGGCGTCGCGCGCGGCCCAGTCGACGGCCACCTTGGACTCCGGCGAACCGTCGACTCCTACGAGGATGCCGAGTTTCGTTGCGGAAGTTGACATTTCATTCTCCTTCAGGCTCGTTAGCCACCCAGCATCCAGCGATCTCACGCACCGACACCGCCACCTACGACGCTAGGGTCCGCACGTGCCGAGATCATGAGGCGTTGGTCCCATTCCCCATGGCCACAAGGCCCTGATCACAACCGCGCCGGTGTGGCAGTGTCGGTCGTATGGCGAGCAAAGACCCGTTCGGTGTTCGCGGTGGCATCGTCGACCACGACGGCCCCCAGATCGGATTGCCGGTCGCGATCGATCCACGATTTCACGATGCCGTGCTGTTCGATCTCGACGGCGTGATCACCGACACCGCCTCGCTGCACGAGGCGGCGTGGGCCGAGCTGTTCGCCGACTATGACTTCACCCCTGCCGACTATCGGCACTCGATCGACGGTAAACCACGCTACGACGGGGTGCGGGACTTCCTGGCGTCCCGCGGGATCGTCCTGCCGTGGGGTGAGCCCTCCGATGACGGCGAGGACACCGTGTGCGGTCTGGGGAACCGCAAACAACGGCTCTACCTGGCCAGGATCGCCAACGGTGTACCGACATTCGCCTCGACGATCGCCCTGATCCACCAGCTCGGCGAGCTCGGCATCGGCACCGCGGTGTACTCGGCCAGCCGCAACTGCGCGACCGTGCTGGAGTCGGCCGGCATCGGTGGGCTCTTCGCGATCCGGGTCGACGGGGTGACCGCCGAGGAACTGGGCCTGCCGGGCAAGCCCGACCCGGCAATGCTGCTGGAGACGGCCAGGCGCCTCGGCGCACGGCCGGGTCGCTGCGTCGTCGTCGAGGATGCCGAGGCCGGTGTGGCGGCCGGGCGCGCCGGCGGGTTCGGGCTCGTGATCGGGGTGGACCGAACCGGGAATGCCGGGCCGAACCTATTGCGGTGTGGGGCCGACGCGGTCATCGGCGACCTCGCCGAAGTCACGGTACGTGCCATCGACCGGCGGATGTCGACGCTGCCCGATGCGTTGCTGTCGTTCGGCCAGATCGCCGGCGTGGTCTCGGCCCGTCGCCCGGCGCTGTTCTTCGATTTCGACGGCACGCTGTCCGACATCGTCGACAACCCCGCCGCAGCGACCCTGGTTGCGGGCGCGGCCGAGGCGCTGCAATCGCTGGCCGCGATGTACCCGGTGGCAGTGCTCTCCGGTCGCGACCTCGCCGACATCCGCAGCCGCGTCGGCATCCCCGGGCTGTGGTACGCCGGCAGCCACGGCTTCGAAATGGTCGGTCCGGACGACTCCTACCACCAGAACGAGGTCGCCGCCGCCGCGGTGCCGGTGCTGGCCAAGGCGGCCGGGGAACTCGGTGCCGAACTGGCCGAAATCACCGGAGTCGTGGTGGAGCACAAGCGGTTCGCGGTCGCGGTGCATTTCCGCAATGCCGGTCCGGACGCCGATGCCACGGTGACGGCCGCGGTCCACCGGGCCGGAAGTCGCCACGGGCTCCGGGTGACGGCCGGGCGTAAGGTCGCCGAACTGCGGCCGAAGCTGGACTGGGACAAGGGCAAGACCCTGGAGTGGATAACCGACCGGGTCGCCGGCTCCGAACCGGTGCTGCCGATCTACGTCGGCGACGACCTGACCGACGAGGACGCCTTCGACTCCGTGCTGCACGACGGTATCGGAATCGTGGTGCGCCACACCGAGGACGGCGACCGGTCCACCGCGGCACGGTTCGCGCTCGCGGACCCGGACCACGTCCGGGAATTGGTCGAGCGGCTGGTCGACCAATTCGATGTCGACCGGCAAAACTCCTCCAGCCCATGGTCGTTCACCTTCGGCGGATATATACCCGAGCAGGAGCGGCTGCGCGAGGCCTTGTGCACCGTCGGCAACGGCTATCGGGCCACCCGGGGCTGCGCCCCGGAGGCCGACCCGAGCCCGTACCACTACCCGGGAACCTACGCCGCCGGGCTCTACAACCGCCTCACCGACGAGATCAGCGGCGTCCGGGTCGAAAACGAGAGCCTGGTCAATCTGCCCAACTGGCTGTCGTTGAAGTTCCGCATCGACGGCGGCGACTGGTTCGACATCGACACCGCCGAGGTGCTGACCTACCGGCAGTGTCTGGATCTGCGCCAGGCCGAACTCAGCCGCGAGTTCCGGTTCCGCGATCGCGCCGGCCGCACCACCAGGGTGGTCCAGCGGCGCATCGCGGCCATGCACCTGCCGCACGCCTGCGCGCTGGAGAGCACGATCTGGGCCGAGGACTGGTCGGGCACCATCGAGATCCTCTCCCTCATCGACGGCGACGTGCGCAACGCCGGCGTCGAGCGCTACCGACAGCTGGCCAGCGATCACCTGGTCGCCACGACCACCACCGAATTGTCGCCGCATTCAGTGCTGCTGGTGTGCGAGACCGTACAGTCACGCATTCCCATCGCGGTGGCCGCCCGTACCAGGGTGTGGCACGGCGAAGCCCGGCTGGAGGCCGATGGTCAGTTCGTCGACGAGCACCGCCGGACCGGACACGACTACGTCGTGACCGTATCCCCCGGCGACTCGGTGACCGTGGAGAAGATGGCGACCATCTTCACCGGCCGCGACCACGCGATCTCCGAGCCCGGTGACGCCGCTCAGCGGCTGTTGAGCCAGCTGGGTCGCTACAACGACCTGCGCGAAGGACATGCTCGCGAATGGGCGCATTTGTGGGAGCGGTTCGACATCGCCTTCGACGACAACCCCGACGCGATGCGCGTGGTCCGGCTGCATCTGCTGCAGCTGTTGCAGACCGTGCCGAACCGCGCGGTGGATCTCGACGCCGGGGTACCGGCCCGCGGCCTGCACGGTGAGGCCTACCGCGGCCACATCTTCTGGGACGAGCTGTTCGTCTTCCCGGTGCTGAACTTGCGGGCCCCGGAAACCACCCGATCCCTGCTGCGTTACCGCTACCGGCGGCTGCCAGAGGCCCGCCGCGCCGCGCAGGAAGCGGGCTATGCCGGGGCGATGTTCCCCTGGCAGTCCGGCAGCGACGGACGCGAGGAAAGCCAGAAGCTGCACCTGAATCCGAACTCGGGTCACTGGAATCCGGATGCCAGCGCGCGGGCCCAACACATCGGCAGTGCCGTCGCCTACAACGTGTGGCAGTACTACCAGGTGACCGGCGACCTGGAATATCTGATCGAGAACGGCGCGGAGATGCTCGCCGAGATCGCCCGGTTCTGGGTCAGCCGGGCCGAATTCGACCAGAAACTGGGCAGATTCGCGATCCGCGGAGTGATCGGGCCCGACGAATTCCACTCCGGCTACCCCGACGCCCCCTACGACGGCATCGACAACAATGCCTACACCAACGTGATGGCGGTGTGGGTGATCGTGCGGGCGCTGGACGCCCTGGACGCCCTGCCGCTGCGCGACCGGCTCGACCTGATGGAGCGGCTGGGCATTCGCGGCCGTGAGCTCGACATGTGGGATGACGTCAGCCGCCGCATGTACGTTCCGTTTCATGCCGCCCCGGCTACCGGGCCGGGGCCGGGCGGGGTGGTGATCAGCCAGTTCGAGGGTTACGGCGAGCTGGCCGAACTGGATTGGCACGGATACCGGCAACGCTACGGCAACATTCAGCGGCTCGACCGGATCCTGGAAGCCGAGAACGACAGCGTGACCCGCTACCAGGCCTCCAAACAGGCCGACGTGTTGATGCTGTTCTATCTGCTGTCCTCCGACGAACTGCGAGAGTTGTTCGCCCGGATGGGATACCGGTTCACCCCGGAGCAGATTCCACAAACGGTCGACTACTACCTGCACCGGACCTCACACGGTTCGACGCTCAGCGGTGTCGTGCACGCCTGGGTCCTGGCCCGCGGTGACCGCGAACGCGCTATGCGCTACTTCCAACAGGTGCTGATGTCCGATGTGGCCGACATCCAGGGCGGCACCACCGCCGAAGGTATTCACATCGCCGCGATGGCCGGCAGCATCGATCTGCTGCAACGGTGCTTCACCGGCCTGGAGACCCGGGCCGACCGGCTGATCCTGTCCCCGATGTGGCCGGAAAGCCTTGGTGCCCTAAGACTTCCGATCTACTACCGGGGCTACCGACTGCATCTGACGATCCGGGGACGCAACGCCGAGATCAGCGTAGATCCCACCGACCATCCCTCCATCGAGATCGAGTGCCGCGGAAAGGTGCAGACCCTCACCCCCGGGTCAACCCTGCGATTCTCCTGAAACGGATCAGTGCTCGCTGTTGGTTCGACCGCCGCCGTCGATCAGGGCGCGTAACCCCTGGTCCCACTGGGTGTGGCGGCGGCGATCGAGGCGGAACCGGACAAGTCCGACCGTCGCGGCGGCCAGCGTGACGACGGTCAGCCACAGCACCGCCCCCGCACTGATGCCGTCGGCCGCGGCCCGCTCGGCGCGCGGCGGCGGCCCGACGTAGTCACCCTTGTCGTTGACCCAGATCCTCAGCTGCTCACCGGCTTTGACGGGCCGATCCCAGCCGAAGGTGCCCTCGTGAGTCACCGCGTGGTCCTGCCAGCGCGCATGGGCGGCGAAGGTCACGTTGTAGGGCCGCACCACCGCGGCACCGTCCTCCAGAACGGTCGCGGTGGTGGTGTGGCGCGCCTGCAGCTGCGCGGCATATGCAGCTCCGCGGCTGGAGTAGACGGCGGTCCCGACCGCGCCCGCGACCGGAATGGCCAGCACAACGGCCACGACGGCCAGCAGCACCGCCAGCACCTCGATACGGTCGGATGACCGCACCAGTGGGCTTCGACCGAACAGCCGGACAAACCAGCCACGGCCAGGGCGGAACAGGATCGTGTCCACGGAAAAACCGGATCTGCGCATGCTAGTCACCCGGCCTGGGTCATCGTGTCCGAGCCGACGGCGAACGATCCGTCAGTCAGCCAGTCGGCAACCTCGGGCAGTGGGCGACGAGGAGTGGCCGGCAACGGGTCGGCGTTTACCGCGGCCCAGCCCACCCGCAGCAGCATCTGCGGAAACCCACTGGTGCCGAACACGTCGGCACGGACCGCGTCACGCGTCTCGGGTACCTCGAGAGGCTCGGTCACTGGACACGTCGCCAGCCCCATCGCCGTCGCCGACAGCAGCACCAGGCTGGTCGCCTCACCGGCGCGCAGCCGGGCCAAATCATCGTCGGTCTCGGTGCCCAGCGCCAGCATGACGGCGTTGTCCTCGGCCGGTGATGTTTGCGGCGGCTGCTCGAGCGCGGGTCCGGCAAACATCCGCGCGGGGATCCGCGCCCGGAGGTCGGCCGCCGGGGTGTTGCGTGCGGGGACACCCGCCACCGAACCGTACCGTCCGCTCCAGGCATTGAGTTCGGTCAGGTAATCGGTGTCGGTGGCGTGCTTCCACACCGATCGGGCGACGATTTCGTTGAGTTGGGGCAGCAGGTCGATCTGGCGCAGCATCACCCCCGCGCGCGCCGCGCGGGCGCCCATCAACGCGATATCACCGCCCGGAACCGGCCACGAACTGTAGTTGCGCCGGTCGGTGCGCCGCCGGGCGATCGCGGCGGCCAGCGTGACATCGAGTTCGCCCGCCTGTTGCGGATGCACCTCGATCGAGGCCAGGTGGTCGCGGTCGGTCGGGTTGGGGAACCGGTGGATCTTGGCCTGCCAGCCCAATGCGGCCAGGGCGACCGTGCAGTGATGCAGGGCGGCACCGCAACTGACCAGCATGTCGCGCCGATCGGGATCGGTCCGGGGCAGGTGCCGGCTCGGGTCGGCGTAGAGATCGAGGCTGCGCGGCCCGACTCGCCAGTGCCAGGGCTGGGAGTTATGCACCGAGGGGGCCTGGGATGCCAGGGTCAGGACGGCCCGAACCGTTTCGGGATCGGGGAAGTACGCGCTCATGGTTCTCGCCGCCTTATCTGGAATGCCGCTCGTACCTCCACTTTCGCCTGCCTCCGCTACCCCCGGACAGAGAAGTAAGTCCTTTGCCACGAGGACTTGTGCAGCCGAATCAGAGGCTGCTCAGCCGGTACCGGCGGCTCACCGCAGAGCTTGCGCGTCGGCCCTGATCTGGCGCAGCGTGGCCCGCAGGATGTACGCCACGACCGGCCGGATCAGCCACCAGTACCTGGCGAAGTTGCGGGCGGACTCAGGATCGGTGGTAGCGGTGCGGCATTCGTAGCTGAGCAGGGTCTTGTCCGCGCCGTAGGGAAGCACCGAGAAGTTCGCGGCGATCTTGCCCCACCCTGGCTCGGCGAAGCCGGGAAAGTCGGCCGCGTCGACGTCGCGCCACTCGATCACGGGGCGCCAGAACCGGCCGACCGCGCCGAAGGCGATCTCCCGGCCGGGTCGTTGCCCGAGCACCAGCCAACCGGGCAAACCCACGCCCTCGCCGACCACCAGCCGCGGCTGGCGGGGCACCGGACGGCCGGTGAGGCGCTGCGGCAGCTGTCGTATCCACATGGCCGTGTCCAGCAGTGGAGTGTGTACGCGCAGCAGGTCCAGGTCGCGCGCCGCGGCGAAAGTCGTCAGAGGATCTCTGGGCACCACGATGTGCTCGGTGATCACCACGTCATAAGTCGGCATCGCCGAATCGATGACCATGCCTTCGGTGCTGGCCGTCATGGCTCAATCCTGGGCGGGGCGAGCCCGGCAACCTAGGGGACGATGTCCCACACGGCAGGGACCATCGGCCACCGGTGCCGCCAGGCACGGCGGAGCAGGTCGGCGTCCCTCGTCAGCCTCGGCGCAGGAAACCCTTGCGGCGCTTGGGCTCTGCCACCTGCACCGACTCGATGACGGCGCGAACGGTGTGCCGGCAGCGACCGCAGTCGGTGCCCGCACCACACGCCTTGGCGACCTGCTTGGTGGTCGTCGCGCCGGCCGCCACCGCCTCGATGACGGTCTGGCTCGTCACGCCCTTGCAGAGACAGATGAACATCGGCGTGGCCTCAAGCGTTCTCGTCGATACGCATGATGTGCTGCAGCTCGCCGACAAAGATCGGCGGGTAGGCACCCACGCCGGACCCGGCCATCCATTCGGCGACCTCGTCGGGATGGTCGATCCAGCGGATCGCATCCTGCTCTGTATCGATCTCCTGCAGGATCATCGTCTCGTGGTCGTCGTCGAAGGCCTGAAACACCCGCAGATTGCGGATTCCGGCGTCCGCGAACCGGCCCAGCGCCCGATGGATCCGCGCGATCAGCACCGGCACGTCGGCGACCTGGGTGATGGTCGCCATGATGACGCCGGGCGCGTCGGTCTCCGGATCGGCGACGGCGATCTTCTCGACCGTCTCCCCGGCAAAGATGGCCGGGATGTCCTCGAGTCCGACGGCGTCGAACCAGGCCAGGAAGGCCTGGGAGCGCAGCACCTCCAGGACTGGTTCCTTGCTGCGCAACGACATGGTGACCATGACCCGGCCGTACTCGCGGATCGAGGTGTAGAGCAGCACGTAGTGCGCCCCGAGATCGGCGAGAGCCCTCCGGCTGCGCTGCAGCACCGGCCAGACCCGGCTTGGGTCGGGAACCCGGTAGTCCATCGCGAGCACGAGCGAGTGGGTGTCGGTGGTAGCGGATCCGTTCACTCCAACCCCGTATCCTCGCCGGCCGGCAGCAGGGTGCCGGTCTCGGTCATGGTTGCCCTCCTGAACTACGTTGCCGCCGGCAAGCATGCCGACCCGGTAGCCGTAGGTCTAGACCGGGTTGAACTCGGAGATCAGCCAGCGCCCGTCGCTCTTGGTCAGCGTCACCATCACGCTGCTGGTGGCCAGCGCCGGATCCGGCCGGTCCTTACTCGTGGTCACCTGATTGACGAACACCAGGACGACCGCCTGGTCGGGGTGCATCTCCGAGACGGCGGCGCGGGCGACGGTCGCCTCGGTTTTGACACCCTTCTGGCGGGCGGCCGGCGCGACGATCTGGTCGGTGAACTGGCTGTAGTACTTGAGGAATTCACCGGTCAGGTGGGATTTGGCACTGGCCAGATCCTTGTCCAGGGTGTCGGGTGCGTAGGTCAGCAGCGCCACCGTGCCCTGCGCGGCCGCATCCTTGGCCTGCTGCTGGGCAGCGGCATTGGTCAGCTGGTCCGGCCGGTACATCCACCAGTAGACGCCACCGGCGGCGCCGGCCGATGCCACCAGTCCGACGGCGATCACCAGCGCCACCCACCGCCGGCCACACCAGCTCAGCGCCCGGGCCAGCGCACCCCGGTCGGGGCCGGCGACCTCGGTGTCCGCGGTCTCCGGTTCGGCGGCCTCGGTCTCCTCCGCATCGACGACGTCGACGGCAGCTCCCTCGCCGACGGTGTCGGTCTCGACGGGCGAGTCTGTCTTTTCACTGCTCATGGCACAAACTCCACATTCGACATCTTCAGCTGGCTGCCGTCGCGCGCCACCGTCACGCTCATTCGCCAGGCGCGCGGATCCTGATGGGCCCCATTGGCGTTGGTCACCTGCGACGAGGCCGCGAGCAACACCACCCCGGTGTCCCCGCTCTCCGACTCCAGCGCCGCCGACTTGATCGTGCCGACGGTGACGGCCTTGGACTGCTCGGCCGTCTTCACAAAATCCTCGGCGCCCTTGGCGAAGTCGGCCTTGAACGTACCGGTGGACAGGTCGATCACCCGCTGCACGTCGGCCTTGGCGTGGGTGTAGTCGATCGAGAGCAGGGCCACCACCCCCGCCTTCGCCGCCGTGACGAACTCGGCTCGGTGCGCGCGTTGGGCGGCATCGTTGCGGTACTGCCACAGCATCAGCCCGGTCACGGTCAGCAGTGCGCACATCACCACGACCGCCACGGCCAGGGCGGCCTTCGACCACGACAGCCACCGGCGCCGGGCCGGTTCGGCAGTGACTGTGTCACTGATGTCCTCGCCGTCGGCGGGCTCCGCACCGCGCAGCCGCGCGGCCGTCGCCTTGGCGCGAGCGGCCTCGGCGAGCGCTTGCGCCTCGGCAGCCTCGGCCTCGGCGAGTTCTGCCAGCACTTCGGAAACGGGCTCGTCGCCGGTGGCATCCACCGCGGTACCCGTGCGCTTGACCTCAGATGCCATGCCACCCACGCAGATCGTTCGCGTCCGCCACACGGCGCGCTAGAGCCTGCAAGCGTCGCATGTCGAACTCCTCTTCCGGACCAAACACTCCGCCAGCGTACGGGCGGGCACTGTGAGCTCGGCCGGCGCCGCCGCCCATTGTGGACGACATCACGCGCGCGCGGGCGTGATGTCCCGACACGCGGGCCACCGGCGACCGCGTCGCGGCGAAATATCATGGAGCCCGGCACCGCGCTCCTGGGCTGGGAGGTCATCACGAACGGCGACGTCACACTGCGCCAACTGCGGTATTTCGCCGCCCTGGGGACGGAGCTGAACTACCGGCGCGCTGCCGACAAGCTGTTCATCACCCAGCCGGCCCTGTCGACGGCGATCAAACAACTCGAGCACCAGTTCGGCGTCGTCCTGTTCACCCGCAGCACCCGTGGAGTCGCACTGACCGATCTCGGCGCCGCCTGGCTGCCGCAGGTTCAGCAGGTCCTGGGCGGGGTCGAGGCCGTCGTCGCCAACCTGGTGACCCTGTCCGGGACACAGCAGGGCGTCCTGCGCCTCGGCTACCTCATCGGCACCGGCGCCGACCTGCTGTTCCGGATCGTGCGGCACTTCGAAGCCGCCCACCCCGGGGTGGTCATCGAGCCGACCGAGTTCGACTTCGCCGACCCCACCGCCGGCCTGGGTGACGGCAGCATGGAAGTCGCGCTGATCCGGCCGCCGGTGGACCTACCCGAGCACCGGATGCTGATCCTGGACGCCGAATCCTGGGTGGCCTGCCTGCCGCGGGATCACCGCTTCGCCGAACGCGCCGATGTCGACGTCACCGAACTACTCGACGAGCCGATCGTCTGTGCTCCACTGGCGGCGGGTAGCTGGCGCGACTACTGGATGGCCATGGACGTCCGCGGGAACCGCCCACCCTCGATCGCCGGGATCGCGGCGACCTACGAAGCCGAGACGACGATGGTCGCCCGCGGTCTGGGGATCAGTTTCACGACCTCGTCGGTGGCGCACTTCTACGACCGGCCCGGCATCGCCTACGTGCCGATCACCGGCCGGCCGCCCAGCTACACCGCGCTGGCCTGGCATCCCGGACGGCTGTCGCCGCAGGCAGAGGCCCTGGTTTCACATGTCCAGGAGCACTGGAATTTCGGCGACGAGCCCAACTGATAACCCACGGTTATCAGTCAATTGAAAGGTGCAACTTCCGAAAGCGTTCACGACGGGTTTTCCTAGCTTCAGTTGTTCTACGAACAGTCCTGACCTGGAGTGACCATGACAGATGCGCTAACCCCCTCCGCTCATTCACCGACGCCCATCCCGCCCGCATCCCGCCCGGGAGAAAGCGAGGATGCCCGGCTGGCCGAGTTCGGCTACCGGCAACGGCTTGACCGCTCTGTCGGCAGCCTGACCTCCTTCGCCATCGGCTTCGCCACCATCAGTGCCACCACCGCGGTCTTCACCGGATTCGGGGCGGGCTACTTCACCGCGGGTGCGCCGTTCGTGTGGACGTTGCTGCTGGCCGGCGTGGTGTTCTCGCTATGGGCGTTCATCGCCGCGGACCTGACGGCCAAGATCCCGTTGGCCGGCTACGCCTACCAGTGGACCAGCCGGATCAACGGCCCCAGCCTGGGCTGGTTCACCGGGTTCGTCGCCCTGCTCGGCTGGATCAGCGGCATGACCGGCGTGGGCTTCATCCTGTCGGGCTATCTGGGCGGCCTGTTCGGCTGGACCATGACCCAGAGCGAACAGATCCTCGTCGCCATCGGTGTGGTGTTCCTCTGCGTGCTCATCAACATCTACGGCGTCCGGTTCGCGACCATGGTGAACAACATCGGGGTCAGTCTCGAACTGGTCGTCACACTCGGCGCCACGCTGCTGGTGGCCGTCATCGCGTTCTCCGCCCCCGACCACCACCAGCCGATCTCGGTGCTGTTCACCGGTGGAGAGTCCGGCGCCAAGGACTCCTACGTGCTGGCGTGGCTGGCCGCGGCGCTGGGACCGTTCTTCGGCCTGATCGGCGTCGAGTCCGGCGCTGATGTCGCCGAGGAGACCAAGAACGCCCGCTACGTCGTGCCGCGCACCATGTTCTACGCCCTGGTCACCTCGATCGTGATAGAGCTGCTGATGTACGTCGTCTACGTGCTGGCGATCCGGGACGAGGCCGCCGTGGCGGCCAACTCGGCAGCCCCGATCGAGGAGATCATCAGCCAGCAGGCCGGCCCGATCGTCACCAAAATCGTTGTCGCCGTGGCACTGACCAATATCCTGGCCTGCCTGTTGTCCAACATCCTGGTGGCCACCCGGCTGACCTACTCGATGGCCCGGGACAACATGCTGCCGCTGTCACACCTGTGGCGCCACGTCTCGCCCAAGAGCAAGACCCCCACCTATGCGGTGATCGGCCTGGGCTGCCTGTCGACGGTGCTGCTGTTGTCCGCACTGGTCAACGAGAAGGCGTTCAATTACATCCTGGGCATCGCGTCACTACTGTTCTTCTCGGTCTACATCCTGCAGACCATCGGCCTGCTGGTCGGCGTGCGCAAGGGCGCCATCCCGCAGGGCGAGCCGGGCACCTTCGACCTGGGCCGCTTCCGCCTGCCTGTCTACCTCACCGCGCTGGTGGTGTTCCTGGCCGTGGCCGGGGCCCTGATCTTCCTGCCGCAGTTCGCCGGCAACGGCTGGGTGTTTCTCGGCATCGTCGCGGTCGGCGCGCTGTGGTGGGGCACCGGGCTGCGCGGCCGACTCCAACGCGGCGAAGCGGGATCCGACTTCGCCCGCACCCACTTGGCCAACGACTAACTCTCCGAAAGGTATCTCTGCCATGGCAATCAGCACCGATTTTTCCGCCAGCAATCTGGTCAGCGTCGAGCCCGGCGCCATCCGGGAGGCCACCCCGCCCGGGTCGGTCATCCAGTACAGCGACTACGAGCTGGACTACTCCAGCGACTTCGCCGGCGGTGCCGCCTGGATCGAGGGAGAATACGTACCCACCTCCCAAGCCCGGATCTCCATCTTCGACACCGGTTTCGGCCACTCGGACCTGACCTACACGGTGGCACATGTGTGGCACGGCAACATCTTTCGGCTCGATGATCATCTGGATCGGCTCCTCGACGGCGCCGCCAAGCTGCGCCTGGACGCCGGCATGACCAAGGCCGAGCTGGCCGACATCACCAAGCGCTGCGTCGCACTGTCCGGGCTGCGGGAGTCTTTCGTAAACCTGACTGTCACCCGCGGATATGGAAAACGCAAGGGCGAGAAGGACCTTTCCAAGCTCAATCATCAGGTCTACATCTATGCCATCCCCTACCTGTGGGCGTTCCCGCCCCAGGAGCAGATCTTCGGGACCACCGCGATCGTGCCGCGCCACGTGCGCCGCGCCGGCCGCAACACCGTCGACCCGACGATCAAGAACTACCAGTGGGGTGATCTCACTGCCGCCAGCTTCGAAGCCAAGGACCGCGGCGCTCGCACCGCGATCCTGCTCGACGCCGACAACTGTGTCGCCGAGGGCCCGGGGTTCAACGTTGTGATCGTCAAGGACGGCAAACTGTTCTCGCCGTCGCGCAACGCCCTGCCGGGCATCACCCGCAAGACGGTGTTCGAGATCGCCGACGCCATGAGCATCGAGGCCACCCTGTGCGACGTCACCAGCCGCGAACTCTACGACGCCGACGAACTGATGGCCGTGACGACAGCGGGCGGGGTGACGCCGATCATCTCGCTGGACGGCGAAGCCTTCGGCGATGGAGCGCCGGGTCCGCTGACGGTGGCGATCCGGGACCGCTTCTGGGCCTTGATGGATGAGCCGTCACCGCTCATCGAGGCCATCGACTACTGACGTGCCTTCCGCCGTCGAGGCCGTCGTCGACCTCGGGGCCATCGCGCACAACGTCGGGGTGGTGCGGCAGCGATCACGCGCGGGCGTCGTGGCCGTGGTCAAGGCAGACGGCTACGGGCACGGGGCCCCCCAGGTAGCTCGCGCGGCGCTGGATGCCGGGGCCGCCGAGCTCGGGGTGGCGACCGTCAGCGAGGCCCTAGCACTGCGCCGTGCCGGCATAACGGCCCCGGTCATCGCGTGGTTACACACGCCGACAACCGATTTCACGGCTGCCGTGGCGGCGGGCGTTGAGGTAGTGGTGTCCTCGGCGCGACAGCTGGCGCAGGTGGCCACGGCGGCGGCGCGGCTCGGCGTTACCGCGACGGTCGGTGTGAAGGCCGACACGGGGATGGGCCGCAGCGGGGTGACGCCGGCGGACTGGGCCGAGCTGCGCGACGCCGTGGTCGGGTCCACGGCCGCCGGATCGGTCGTGCTGCGCACCGCGATGACCCACCTCGCCCGGGGCGACGAGCCGCATCACCCCCTCAACGACCGGCAGGTGGCCTGCCTGGATGCCAGGGTGGCCGAGCTGAGCCACGCGGGAGCTCCGCCTCAAGTCGTACACGCGTCGAATTCAGCTGCAGCACTGACCCGCCCGGATCTTTCCCGCGATCTGGTACGCGCCGGCATCGCCATCTACGGGCGAACCCCGGTTCCCGAATTCGGCGACTTCGGGTTGATACCCGCGTTAACGCTGACCGCCGAGATCGCCCTGGTCAAGAAGATCGCTGCCGGAGACGGCGTTTCCTACAACCACACCTGGATCGCGCCCCGCGACACCACCGTCGCGGTGGTGGCCTGCGGGTACGCCGACGGAGTGCCGCGAGCACTGTCCAACACGCTGACGGTGGCGATCGACGGCAGGCGGTTCACCAGTGTCGGACGAATCTGCATGGACCAGTTCGTGATCGATCTGGGGCCGGACAGCGCCGGTGTCACCGAGGGCGATCGGGCGGTGCTCTTCGGCACCGGCACCGCCGGCGAGCCGACGGCACTCGACTGGGCGCGCTGCGCCGGCACCATCGACTACGAGATCCTGTCCGGCATCCGCGGTCGCGTGGTGCGCCGCTACGTGTCCTGACCCAACGTCCGCAGCCGGGCTTCCTCGTAGCGGTCGGTGACCGCGGGAGTCGGTTCGGCCGCATAGGTTTTCGCATGCCCGGTCGACCACGCCGGTGGCCCGTCCGCGCCGGAGAGCACCCACGCCGCCTGGCGCGCGGCACCGAGGGCCACATACTCGCCGGGCTCGGGCACCAGGACCGGTCGGCCGAGCACCGCCGGGGCGATGCGGCAGACGGCCTGCGAGCGCACACCCCCGCCGACCATCACCACCCGGGAGGCGTCGATGCCCTGTTCGGCAATCTTGTCCAGGCAGAACTCCATCGAGGCCAGCAGCCCTTCGACGGCGGCGCGGGCGACGTTGGCCGGCGACAGATTACGGCCGGTGACGCCGTGCAGCGCACCGGCGGCGTCGGGCAGGTTCGGTGACCGTTCACCGTCGAAGTAGGGCACCCAGACCAGGCCGCCGGCCCCGGCCTCGGCAGCGAGCGCCAGGCGCGAGAACTCGTCGAGGTCGACGCCCAGCATCGCGGCCACGCCGGCCAGCACCGGCGCACCGTTGAGTGTGCACACCAGCGGGAGGTAACGCCCTGTCGCATCGGCGAATCCCGCCACCAGGCCGTCGGGATCGTTGGACGCGGCATCGCCCACCGCACTGACCACCCCGGAGGTGCCCAACGACACCACGCAGTCGCCGAGCCCGGCGCCAAGACCGAATGCGGCAGCGGCATTGTCGCCGGCGCCGGGTCCCAGCAGCGCCCCGGCGGGGGTGCGACCGGCCGACTCGCTGGGTCCGAGCACCCGGGGCAGCACAGGGCGGCGGCCCCGCATCGCCGCAGTGAGCACGTCGTCGCGATAGTCGTTGGTGGCGGCCGAGAAATAGCCGGTGCCCGACGCGTCGCTGCGATCGGTGCACAACTCGGTGATGTCGGTGCTGCCGCTCAGCCGCCACGTCAGCCAGTCGTGCGGCAGGCACACCGCGGCGGTCGCGTCGGCGTTGCCGGGCTCGTGGTCGGCCAGCCACCGCAGCTTGGACACAGTAATCGCGGCGACCGGGACGACGCCGATCTCTCCGGCCCACCGAGCGGCCCCGAGTTCAGCCACCAATTCGGCGGCAGCGGCGCCCGAACGAGTGTCGTTCCACAGCAGCGCGGGACGGACGACACCACCGCCCTGGTCCAGGCAGACCATGCCGTGCTGCTGGCCACCGACCGACACCGCGGCCACATCGTCGAATCCGCCAGCGGCCGAGATGCTCTGCTGCAGCGCGTTCCACCAGTGGTCAGGATCGACCTCGGTACCGGGCGGGTGGGGTGTGGCCGCCGACCGCACCACCGCGCCGGTCTCGGCGTCACAGATCACGACTTTGCACGACTGAGTGGACGAGTCGACACCGGCGACAAGCGTCATGCGCCGACCGTCACGAACGGATTCTCCCTACACTGCACTCCACCATTCAACCCTGCCCCCGCCCGGCCGACCAACCCCGGCACCGGCGGTGGCGCGGCGCCGTCACCGGTTTCCAAAGATCTTGCCCACCAGCCGGTGACGTCGTCGGCGACCCGCTTCACATGCCGGGCGTGAAGTCGAGCTAAGCAGATCCTCGCGTTCGCCTGTTGCCGCCAAATCCAGGCCCTACAATCCGGTGATGGTGTTTCCGGAGAAGGAGGCGGCGTGCCAGGCTGCGCCATGAGGTTCGTCCGCGTGGGTTCGGCACTGGCCATGGCGGCGGCCGGGGTGACTGCGGTCGCGGGTCCCGCCAACGCCGAGGACCCGGTGATGCACCAGGTCACCTACAGCATCTTCTCCGAGCTCCCGTTCCGGGGTGCGGACATCTACTACCGGGATACCGAACCGCCGAACTGGGCCGACTACAGCCACGACCCGTACATGTTCAGCCCGAAGGTCGAGGCCGATGTCGGGCCAGGGCAGAAGTGGGTGCTCAACGTGCAGCTGGCGAACCCCGACGAATGGGCCATGGTGATGGCCACCAGCGGCATGTCGAAGTACCCGCCGAACTTCCACTGCGTGCTAGCGGTCGACGGCGTCGTCGTGGCGGAAAATTCCGGCGCCAAGGGTGCGCTGTGCTCGCTGCGGCACTGGTGAGTTAGTTACCCGTCACGCCTAGGCGTCGCCGCGGACCCACACGCTGTCGTTGTTCTGGACAGCGCAGGTGAGGAACAGTCCGTCTGGCGCCTGCGCGACGGAGTTCTCGTATCCCGTGCAGTTGGTGTTGAAGTCCTTGACACCGACCATCGGCGGCGAGCGGAAATAGCGCGGCTCGTAGCGTCTTGGCGAGCCGCAGAACAGCAGCCTGCCCCAGTTGTTCCTGGTGTCCACGGCGAATACGTAGTAGCCGGTGTCATTGCACGGGGCGCCGAGCTCCATCCCGGCCGCGATACCCGGCGTGCAGAAGGGGTCATTGCACTCGTTGGCGTTGACGGGCGCACTGGCCGGGTCCGCGGAGGCTGGGGCCGGCATCACCAATCCGGCCGTCAGGAGCGCAGCAAGAACTGGCACGGTCGATCGCACCCGAACACTGTCGCATACTCGGTAAGCGAATTTTCCAGCTCTGACGAAGAAATCCGTTGTTGAAGTCAAGTTACTCGCCGGACGACCACTGGAGACGCCGAACATCCGCTGTGGAATGCTGGTCGGCGATGCCAACGTCGCTCTCCGCCATGCGACCGCGCCGGACGAGGAGGTCCCATGCCGCTGGGCAAGCGTGAATCCGGGGTTCCCGCCGAGGGCGACGAACTCGTATCCCCCGACCTCGTATCCGCCGAAGCCGCGGATGCTGCGGTCGCCGAGGCCGAAGCCCGTGCCGAGGCAGCCCGCGCCCGGGCAAATGAGTTGCGCCGCAGGCTGGAAACCTCGCGCCAAGAGGCACAGTCCCCGACCGAGGATGCCCCCGAGGACGCCGCCGAAACCACCGACGTCCCCGCCGCCGAGGCGCAGTCGGCTGACGAGTTCACACCCCCGAAACGCCGCCGCTTACGCGCGCCCCGGCCCAAAACCGTGGCAGCCGCGGCGGCCGTGCTGCTGATCGCCGGCCTGTCCGGCACCACCGGATATCTGGTGTGGGAACACAGCAAGGCCGAGGCGCAGCGCCAGCGCACCGCCGAGTACGCGGCCGCTGCTCGCCAGGGTGTGGTGAACCTGATGTCCATGGACTACACGAAGGCCAAGGAGAGCGTTCAACGCATCGTCGACGACTCCACGGGCAAGTTCAAGACCAACATGGAAGACAACACCGATGAACTGGTCAGGGCGCTGCAAGACTCCAAGATGACCACCAAGGTGACCGTCAACGACGCAGCGGTGGATTCGATGGACGCCCAGTCCGCCGTCGTGCTGGTCGCCGCGACCTCGCACCGCGAGGGCCCGAACGCGCCCAAGGAAGACCAGCAGCCGCGGGTCTGGCGAGTGGTGGTGACCGTCGAGCGCGACGGCGGGCAGATCAAGGTCTCCGACGTCGAGTTTGCCTGAGGGCTGCGGCGATCGTCGGTAGCCACCGCCACCCGCGATCCGAAACGATAACCGTCACTACCGCTTCGGCATCGGCTTCGGTTTCGGCATCCCCCGCCCGATCATTCGATGACGACCGTGGCCCCTCCCGTGAGGAAGGGGCCACGGTGCGTTTCGCGTCGAGGACCTAGGCGGCCTTGCCGCCCTTGTTCGAGCTCTTGGCCGAACCCGCCGACTGCTTCTTCGACGAGCTGGATGCCGAACCGTTGCCCGAGCTGTCACCCTTGCTATCCGAGGACGCCTTGGTGTCCGTCGACGCCTTGGTGTCCGAAGATCCGCTCGTACCCGGCTTGGGCAGCGAAGGAAGCGACGGCGCCTTGGGCAGCGACAGCGACGGCAGCTTGGGCAGCGACGGCAGCGACAGCGACGGCGCCTTGGGCAGCGAAGGAAGCGACACCTTGGGCGGCGTCACCTTCGTGCCGGAATCACTCGAGCCGGAGCCGCTCGTGCCCGAATCACTCGAGCCGGAGCCGCTCGTGCCGGAGTCAGCGGCCGACGGAGTGGTGGCGGCAGCCTTCTTCGAGGTGCTCGGTGCGGGCGCGCTGTCCTTGACATTCAACGAGACCGTCGGAGCGTTGCCGGCGATGCTCGTCACCGTGTCGTTCACACCCTTCACCGCGGACTTCACCGCGGCACCGGCCGCGGCCACGGTCGCTGCCGCGGCCGCCGCACCGCCGGCGTTGATACCGCCCCCGATGTGGATCCCACCGAGGTTGATGTTGAACGACGCCTGCAGGCTTGCGCTCAACGCATTGGCCAGGGCGGTCAGCTGTGCACTGATGTGGGCGCCTGCTGTGGCGAGGGCACTCACCACGGCTTCCGGAGTGGGCAGTGCCGACAGCGCTGCCTTGATCGCGGCGTCGAGCGCAGCGCCGCCCACGATGAGGCCCTTGTTGAGAGCGCCGATCAGTGCACCACCCGCGGCCACACCGGCGTTCAGCCCGGCGGTGAGCGCAGCTGCACCCGTCTCAATTACCTGCTGGCCGACATGCAATGCGGCTTCGAGGCCGCCACCGAGGGCTCCGGTAACCGTGTTCAGTGCGGCGGAGGCCGCCGCGACGAACTGAGCCGGCGACGGGAAGGCCGAGACTGCCGCGTTGAACGCCGCTGCCAAGGTCGCACCACCGGAAGCCAGCGCGTCGACGAAGCCCTGCAGTCCGTCGATGCTCACGTTCAGAGCTGCCTTCAACGCCAGACCGAGGTTGATGTTGATGTTGCCCAGCGCGTTGACAAGTGCGGTGATGAATGCCGCCGGGTTGGGGAACGCCGCCAACGCCGCCTGGAACGCCGCCGACAATGCACTGGCGCCGTTGCCGAGGGCATTCAGCACTGCTTGGAATGCGGTCTGGCCCGCGGCAATTCCGGCTTGGATGGTGGCGCCCAACTGCCCGGTCAAGGTCGTCAGGGCACCGGTCAAGATGCTCAATGTCGGGTTGATACCGGCCAGTGCAGCGTTGAGCGCGGCGACGAACGCCGCCGGCGTCGGGAACGCCTTCAGTGCGGCGTTGAACGCCGCCGCCAAGCTCGCACCACCGGAAACCAGCGCATCGACAAAGCCCTTGAGCCCGTCGACACTCACGTTCAGAGCTGCCTGCAGCGCCAGACCGAGGTTGACGTCAATGTTGCCGAAGGCCTGCACCAAGGCGCTGATGAATGCCGCCGGATTCGGGAACGCCGCCAACGCCGCCTGGAACGCCGCCGCCAACGCACTACCACCATCACCGAGGGCCTTGATCACCGCCTCAAAACCGGTCAGCCCCGCGGCAATTCCAGCCTGAATCGTCGCACCCAACTGCCCCGTAAACGTCGTCAACGCATTGGCCAACACACCCAACGTCGGATTGATCGCCGCCAACGCACCACTAAGCGCAGCCACAAACGCCGCCGGCGTCGGGAACGCCTTCAACGCGGCGTTGAACGCCGCCGCCAAGCTCGCACCACCGGAAACCAGCGCATCGACAAAGCCCTTGAGCCCATCAACACTGACATTGATAACCGCCTGCAGAGCCAGACCGAGGTTGACGTCAATGTTGCCGAAGGCCTGCACCAACGCCGAAATGAACGCAGCCGGATTCGGGAACGCCGCCAACGCCGCCTGGAACGCCGCCGCCAACGCACTACCACCATCACCGAGGGCCTTGATCACCGCCTCAAAACCGGTCAGCCCCGCGGCAATTCCAGCCTGAATCGTCGCACCCAACTGCCCCGTAAACGTCGTCAACGCATTGGCCAACACACCCAACGTCGGATTGATCGCCGCCAACGCACCACTAAGCGCAGCCACAAACGCCGCCGGCGTCGGGAACGCCTTCAACGCAGCCTCGAAGGCCGCGGAGAGCGACGCACCACCGGCCAAGAGCGCATTCGCCAGTGCCACTGCGCCGTCGATGCTGACGTTGAGCGCGGCCTGCAGTGCCAGACCCAGATTCACGTCGATGCTGCCGAAGGCCTGCACCAACGCCGAAATGAACGCCGCCGGATTCGGGAACTGCGCCAAAGCCTTGTCAACAGCGGTGGCGAGCGCGCCGCCGCTCTGGAGCAGGCCGTCGACGATCGACTGCAACGCCGTGTTGCCCGCGCCAAGTCCCGAGATGAGCGTGGCTTGTAGCGCGTCACCCAACTGAGTGATCGCGGAGTCGGCCGCGCCGTTGAGGGCATTGAGGCCGCCCTGCAGCCCACCCCACGCGCCGTTGAGGGCTTGGATCACGTCCGAAAGCGAGGACAGCGAGACGTCGGCCAACGCCGACAGCGCCCGGTTGCTCGCGATATGAATGTCCGGCGGGGTCACTTGAATGGGTGCGAGCGCAATGGCGCTTGCACCGAATACTGCCACCCCCGCGGTCAGATATGACCGAACAGCAACGTCCATGACGATCCCTTCAAGTGAGTTCAGCCCCGACAATCGGCAACCTACCTGAGAAAAACCTAAGTGGCAAAACGATTGCTCTCAGTTTTTGTCGATAACTGTTTCACCAGCGTTACCATCCGCCTGTAATTAGCTGTCGCGAAAATAACTGTGCCTATGTCGCCGCATCGATATCGCTGGAACAGCAAATGTGCGGTCGCCACCAGCCGCCGGCCGCCGTGGCGGACCCCCGCCGGCGGCGAAGCCGACCGCCGCACTGGACGTCACCGGTGGTCACACGGATAGTTGCGACCACAATGACCTTCGCCGTGGATCTCCCGCCGCGGGCCGCCACACCACGCCGCCGCGGCACGATCCACGCCGCGCCAGCAAGATATTGACGCTGGTGGCGTTCCTGTGGACGCCTTAGCTACGACAGGCAGTGCCGTTCAGACGCTTTCGCGGCACCTAGTGCTGCGTGCGCTACCGGGACACGCCGTGGCGACCGGTCGGCACCACTCCCCCCGCCCCGGCCTCCCCATCCCGGGACGGGGCGATGACAGGTCGAATTCGGCCGATGTGGTTTGAACCCGACCGCCACGGGGAACAGCGCTCTCACATTGTTCCGGCGTCAACTAGGTACGCAGACGAGCCCAGCCGATTGCGTCGCCAGGATTGGAAACTCTTCGTCTATTCCCTGGTCGACTCGGACCGCGAGTCCTGCGCGCACGTTGCTGATATCAGGCCATCGCACTATTTGTGAATTAGCTGTCATAAGAAATCCTCAGCCAGAGGGCGCGCTAAACTTAAGAATTGCTGAGAGTCGTCTGGCGATCCTTTGAGCCAGTCAGCAAACTACATATCCAACGGGTAAATGCCAGCGCAGTCCGGATCCAGGTTGTGGGGAACCGCCCCGGCCGCAACGGACGAGCCCGGCGAAGCCCCCCCGGCCAAGTAGCGCACTTGGGAGGCGCCGGGTTCGACCCCAACGAACTGGACCGTGAGCCGATCAGCTCGACGATCGTGGCATTGTGGCCCAGCGCGATCGCGCCGCCCAGCGGGTTGGAGTACCCACCGCCTCGATGATCACCGCGGCACGCATCGCTGCTTCAGTTCACGAGATGGCGCCCCGAGCGCGCAGTTGGTGAATCTCGTTGCCGGACAACCCGAGCTCACCCAAAACGGCGTCGGTATGCTCGCCGAGCCCGGGCACTGGCCCCATCGCCTGTTCGTAACCCTCGATGATCGGGGGCGGCAGGATGGCTCTGATCGGTCCGGCTGTGGTCTGCACCGAGCGCCAGCGATCGCGGGCGCTCAGGTGCGGGTGCGCCAAGACTTCGCTGGGCAGGTTGTACCGGGCGTTACCGATCCCGGCCGCATCGGCGATCTCCTGTACACGTTCGAGATCATTTTTGTCACACCAGCTTTGGATCGCCGCATCGATTTCACCGCGGTGGGCAACTCGATCCGCGTTGGTGGCGAAGCGCGGGTCTCCGGCCAGGTCGGGGCGCTCGATGATCTCGCGTGCCAGTCGCTGCCATTCCCGGTCGTTGGTGGTGCCCATCACGACCGTCTGACCGTCAGCGGTGCGATAGGCCCCGTACGGTGCGACGGCGGGCGAGCCGAGCCCCAGCGGCTGCTGGTCGATACCCGAGTGCTGGGTATAGGTCAGGGGGTAGCCCATCAGATCCATCATCGTGTCGAACAGGCTCACGTTGACCGCACCACCACGCCGGTCCCGGTGGTCGCGCGAGTAAAGCAGCGCCATGATCGACAGCGCCGAGTACAGACCGGTGGAGATGTCGGCGATCGGCGGCCCGGGTTTGGCGGGCTGCCCGGGGTAACCCGTCACCGCACAGGATCCGGATTCGGACTGGGTCAGTAGATCGTAGGCTCGCTTGTGCGACAACGGTCCGCCGGCGCCGTATCCGTCGATCTCAACCGCGATGACATCGGGGTACCTGTCCCGGAGGTGCTCGGGTGCGATGCCCAGCCGGGCCGTGGATCCGGGCGCCAGATTCGACACCAGTACGTCGGCGCGCTCGAGCAGACGATGCAGAATCGCCATGCCCTCAGCCGACTTGAGGTCCAGCGCAACCGATTCCTTGTTGCGGTTGACCCAGACGAAATGCGCGGCAAGGCCGCCGGGACCATTGACGACATCGTCGTAGTGGCGGGCGAAATCACCGCCGGCGGGGTTCTCCACCTTGATCACGCGGGCCCCGAAGTCGGCGAGGACCCGGGTGCACATCGGCGCCGACACCGCCTGTTCCAATGCCACCACGGTGACACCGGCCAGCGGGGCCGCCGATTGATCCGCAGACGTCATCCGATCACCATACGGTCGATCGCCAGGCGTCCCAGCGCCGTCACGCTCGTCGCGCCCCCGTCAGCGGCGCGCAGGCGGCGGTGCCTGCGTGTCGGCGGCCCCGGCGCTAAGCCACAATATTCACGTTCACATTCGGAAGAATGGCTGCACAACCTGCGACACGCGGTTTCGGCAGGACACCGCACGGCGGAGGCAGCGAGAGGAGTCGAGTGCCGCATACCGACGGGCCCGACACAGGTACCGAACCCCAATGGAAACGATTCGCCCGCACCACGGCCGCGCACTTCGGTGCGCCGGTCGGTGACTACTCCGAATTGTGGCAGTGGTCGGTCGATCACCCGGCGCGATTCTGGCGGGCGGTCTGGGAGTACTTCGACATCACCGCTGACGTCGGCCCCGGCCCGGGCGAGCGGGACATACTCGCCGATGCCTCGATGCCCGGTGCACAGTGGTTTCCCGGTGTCCGGCTGAACTACGTCGAGCAGATCCTGCGGCATCGCTCGCGCAGCGGTGCCGCGATTGTCGGTGTCGACGAGGACGGCACCCGAACCGAGATCAGCTGGGCGGAGCTGGCTGGACGTACCGGCGCGGTAGCCGCCGAACTGCGTCGGCTCGGTGTCGGCCCCGGCGACCGCGTGGCCGGATATCTGCCTGACGTCCCCGACGCGATGGTCGTCTTTCTGGCAACCGCCGCGTTGGGCGCGGTGTGGTCGGCCTGCGGCCAGGACTACGCGCCCGAGGGCGCCGCGTCCCGGTTGGCCCAGCTGCAACCCAAGGTGCTGTTCAGCGCCGACGGGTATCGGCTCGGCGGACGCTGGATCGACAAGCGCGCCGACACCGCGGAACTCGTGGGCCTGCTGCCCGGCGATCCCCATCTGCTCGTCCTGGACAGCGATGACTTTCGCAATCTGGTGGCAGAACCCGTCGACCCGGACATCACCGCGGTCCCCTTCGACCACCCGCTGTGGGTGCTGTTCAGCTCCGGCACAACCGGCAAACCCAAGGGCATCGTGCACGGGCACGGCGGGGTCGTCCTGGAGCACTTGAAAGCGACTGCCCTGCATGCGAATCTGGGCCCAGGCGACGTGTTCTTCTGGCACACCGCCCTGAGCTGGATGATGTGGAACTTCCGCATCGCCGGCCTGATGTGCGGTGCGACGGTGGTCTGTTACAGCGGCCACCCGCTCTATCCCGATGCTGACCGGCTGTGGCAGCTGCTCGAGGACGAGAAGGTGACCTACTTCGGCACCAGCCCCGGCCACCTGCTGGCCAGCCGCAAGGCGGGGCTGCATCCAGGTACCGTCCATGACCTGCACCGGCTGACGACGATCGGCAGCACCGGCTCGCCGCTACCGGCGGAGCTGTTCGACTGGGTACACGCCGAGGTCGGCGAGCACGTGATGGTGTCCTCGATCAGCGGAGGGACCGACGTGGTGACCGCGTTCGCCGGCGGAACCTCAGGCGTGCCGGTGATCCCTGGCGAACTCACTACCCGATACCTCGGCGTCGCGCTGCACAGTTGGTCACCGCACCGGCAACCGCTGATCGGAGAGGTCGGCGAGATGGTGATCACCGCGCCGATGCCGTCGATGCCCATCGGTTTCTGGGACGACGACGGATCTCGCTACCGCGCCGCGTATTTCGACCATCCTTGGGCCGGCCCTCCGGCTCGGGACGTTTGGCGACACGGCGACTGGGTGACCGTCACCGACTCGGGTTCCCTGATCATCCACGGCCGCAGCGATGCCACCCTCAACCGGCACGGCATCCGGATGGGATCGGCCGACATCTACGAGGTGGTCGAAGCGATCGAGGCGGTGACCGAAGCGTTCGTCCTCGGTATCGACGGTCCCGACGGGACCTATTGGATGCCGTTGTTCGTCACGCTGGTCAACGGCCGCACGCTCGACGACGAGCTCGTCACCACGATCCGGTCGGCGATACGGACCAAACTGTCGCCGCGGCACGTGCCCGATGACATCATCCAGGCACCGGGGATCCCGCACACCCGCACCGGCAAGAAACTCGAGGTACCGGTGACCGCGATCATGGCCGGTCACGCCGATGTGTCACTGGACCCGAGGTCGGTCGACAACCCCGATCTCATCGACTGGTACCGCGAACAGGGCCGGACGCACAACTGGTCCAAGGGCTGATTGGCTCAACCCCATGCCAGGCCCGGTCGTCTACATTCGACACAACGGCTCTGGGAGGCGCACATGATCAAGCTGGAATTGCCCTACGTCACCGTGACGGTCGATGATCGGTTGCGTAGCCGGCTGGCGCACGCCGGCGAGCGGTTGCGGGTTTCGCTGACCGCGTACCTGCGCAACGCCGCCGACGACGTCGACGGCCTGGGCCGCAAGGCCACCGCGGCCTGCCAAAGCGCCGCCACCCGGGTCGACACGGCGATGGCCGCGGCCACCACCCGGATCGCCACGGAGCCGCCCGTCCCGACGTCGGCACCGACACCGGCACCGGCACCGGCACCGACGCTGCGAGTCGTCTGAGATGGCTGCACCGACCGTCTTCATCACCGGCGCCGCCGCGGGCATCGGACGGGCAACGGCGTTGACGTTCGCTCGGCACGGCTACCGCGTCGGTGCCTACGACATCGACCTCGGCGGGCTGGGCACCCTCCGAACCGAGATCACCGACCATGGCGGTGACGTCGAAATAGGACGACTCGACGTCACCGACCCCGAAGAGTGGGCCGCCCGGCTCGCCGAATTCACCGGCCCCTCAGGCAAACTCGACGTCCTGGTGAACAATGCCGGGGTACTGACGACCGGTGCGTTCGCCGATGTCGCGCTCGCGGCGCACCGCCAAATGGTCGACATCAACTTCTCCGGTGCGCTGATCGGATTGCACACCGCATTCCCCTATCTGCGTGAAACCCCGCACGCCCAGGTGGTCAACATGTGCTCGGCCTCGGCGATCTACGGCCAGCCCGAGCTGGCCACCTATTCGGCCACCAAGTTCGCGCTCCGCGCGCTGACCGAGGCCCTCGAACTGGAATGGCGCCGCTACGGGATCAGGGTGCTGGCGATGTGGCCGCTGTTCGTCAAGACAGCGATGACCGACGGCGTCCACACCGGCAGCACCAAGTCGCTGGGCGTCAACCTCAAGCCCGAGGATGTCGCCGCGGCGGTCTACTCGGCCACCCACACCGGACGCGGCCGACTGCCCAAGGTGCACTATCCAGTCGGGCGCCAGACGAGTGTGTTCGCCGCGATATCGCAGGTGACGCCCAACTGGGTGCAGCGGCTGATCACCAAGACGGTGACACGCAGCTGACCCGTCGCCTCAACCGATCGACGTGTAGGGCCTTCGCGGCGGTTGCTGATTCTGCCGAAACGATTGGCACAGACCGAGATTGCTGGCCACACAGGGCACGCCGTTGATGGTCGGCGCGCTGCCCTGGAGGTAGCACTGGCCGGTGTACTGGTTGTTGACATGCCCAGGCGGGCAGCTGTCGGCTCCCGCGACCGGCGCCGCACCGATGGCACCGGCTGCCACCACGGCACCACCCACCATATGGGCGGCCCGTCGCCAGAAGCGCGTCATCAGCATCAGCACACCTTGCCTCCACCGGCAGCCTACGCGCGCGGAATTTGCTGAAGTCCGCGACTAGGATCGTCGACATGCCGGAGCCGACCCCACAGCCGGAAGCGTCGCCCGCTTCGCACCACGTCACACAAGGAGCCCGATCGGCCTCGGGCTGGGTGGCGCCAGCAGCGCTGGTAATTTCGCTCATCGCCGCGGTCGCGGCCGGATGGGCGCTCCTGCGGCCGGCATCCCCGCAGACAACTGCGACCAGTACGGGGCCTACCACCGCGGCACAGGGTAGTGGCGACGCAAAAACGAATGCCTGCGACGCGTTCCGGACCGTCACCTCGGCGGTGTCCCTACAAACCCACGCCGACGCCGGCGCCGACCCGGCCGCCGTGCAGGGCATCGCCGCCAACGCCAGGCTCGCGATGGCCGGCGGTGCCACGTACCTGCTGGCCCATGTGAGTACCGGGACGCCGACCGAACTCGCCGACACTATCCGCAGCTTCGCTTCCCAATTGCAGGACATCTCGATGAACGCGCTGGCCGGCCTGCCCAACAGCGACCCGGCGCAGGCCGCCCGCCTCCACGACGCCGAAACAGCGAACAATCGGATCGCCGAACTCTGCAAGTAGCCGCCACGACGGGTCCTGCAAGCTCGAGTTCAACTTGCGTTTTCCCGAAGTTCGGCCGCCAGCCAAGTGGGGTCCAGTCCAGGGTAAGGGGCACCCCCTTGGATTTCTTTCGCAGTGACAACTCGCCGCATTCGTCGGCGGAACGTCTTCTCCGAAGGGAAATGAAGAACTTGTCCAGACACCGCAAGAAATCGACCCGCGTGGCTACGCCGGCCTTCGTCACGACGGGCGTCGCTGGTGCGGCGATGGTCGGCGCGAGTTTCCTGCTCGCAACCACCGACACGACCCCACAGACCGCTTCGCCGGCCGTCAAGCTGGCGTCGATCGACTGCCCGATCGGGCAGATCGGCTGCGGTACCGCTGTCAGTCTGAGCGCCGCGTCGGGCAGTTCCACGGCGGTCGCCGCCGGAGCGCTGGCCTCGGCCACCGGCAACTCCATCGGTGACTTCATCTCGATCTTCGTCAGCAACGGCACCGCCGAGCATCCCGACGGTGGTCTGCTCATCGGCAACGGCTACAACTTCAGCGCGGCCGACACCCAGTGCGCGAGCGCCGCGTGCAACGGCGGCAAGGGCGGCCTGCTGTTCGGCAACGGCGGCAACGGCTACAACGGCGGCAACGGCGGCAGCGCCGGGCTGTACGGCAACGGTGGCAACGGCGGAGACGCCCTCAGCGCGGCCATCAACGGCGGAAACGGCGGCAACGGCGGCAACGGCGGACTGTTCGCCGGGAGCTCCAGCTCCGGCGCGCTGTTCGGCGGCGGTGGCGGCAACGGCGGCAAGGGAATTGGCGGCGGCAACGGCGGCAACGGTGGCAGCGCAGGCCTTTTCGCGGGTAGCGGAGGCAAGGGCGGCGACGGCACCACCAGCACCACCGCCGGTGCCAATGGCGGCAACGGCGGCACCGGTGGCAACGCCGCGAGCCTGCCCATCGTCGGTAGCGGCGCCGCCGGTGCCGGTGGCGCGGGTGGTGCCGGCTACGGCGGCGGAGCTGTCGGCACCGACGGCGGCGCCGGCGGCAACGGCGGCAACGGCGGCTTCTACGGCTCGGCGGCGGGCGGTGCCGGCGGCGCCGGCGGCACCGGCGGCGCGGGCACCGCGACCGGTGGTAATGGTGGCACCGGTGGTACCGGTGGTACCGGTGGCCTGGTGTCCGGCAACGGCGGCACGGGCGGCACGGGCGGCACGGGCGGCGCCGGCGGAACCGGCATCGGCGGCAACGGCGGCGTCGGCGGCAACGGCGGCAACGGCGGCGTCGTCGGCAACGGCGGCGCAGGCGCCACTGGTGGCGATGGCGGCACCAGCGGCAACGCTGCCGGCGGTAGCGGCGGTGCCGGCGGCACCGGCGGTCTGGCCGGCAACAACGGCGGCGCGGGCGGCAGCGGTGGTAAGGGCGGCAAGGGCGTCACCGGCAGCACTGGCGGCAACGGCGGCGTCGGCGGCTTCGGCGGCTTCAGCGGTGGCGCAGGCGCCAACGGCGGCACCGGCGGCGACGGAGCGACGACCGGCACCGGCGGCAAGGGCGGCAACGGCGCCAACGGCGGCGGCAGCGTCCTCACCGGAGGTAAGGGCGGCAACGGCGGTACCGGCGGCAAGGGCGGCGCCACCAACGGCAGCGCCGGCCAGGGCGGCTCGGGCTCGATCGGCGGGAACCCCGGTAAGGGCGGCACCGGCGGCGCCGGCGGGTAACCCGGAGTCAACCAGTAACGAATCGGCCCCCTCCGAAAGGAGGGGGCCGATGTCGTCGGACTGGTTAGCGGAGTCGGCCTGGTTAGCGGCAGCGACTAGGCACGTGCGCCATTGAGCGCGCACGCCATCTGAGCGTTGTTCGCGTCAGTGTTCATATCGTCGGCAGTCGAGTTGAGCGAATCACCTCCACCGCGAATACCCATGATCACCAACAGCTTTGCAGCATGTAACGACCATGACCGCATCGGCGAAGCGACGTCATTGGGCAGGCCAGGCGTCGAGGCTGCCGACATGGCGGCAGCAGCGGACTCGCGCAGTGCGGTACGGCCGAAGACATTCGCGTTGGCGACGTTCGGATCGTCGTAGTTGACGCTGTTCCCGCTGCCGGCGGAGTCGTAGGCGAAGTCCTCGTAATACGACGCCGCATGGTCCAGCGCCATCCCGAACTGCTTGCAGGCGTCGGGTACCGCACTGGAGGGCGCCGCGTCCGCCGGTGGTGCGTCGAGCGACGGCGCTGCCGCCGCGTTGACGGGAACAGGATCTGGTGCTGGTCCCGGCACCTCAGTGTCAGCCGATGCAACCGGAATGCTCAACAACGCCGACGCCGACACCAGCAACGAGGCCGTGAAAGTACGGCCGCACAACAGTGATTTTCTCAACGCTTCCTCCTGGATCGTGGGCTCCCCCGAACCGTCCGGCTGGAAGTTCCAAACCAGCCCGACCCCGAACCCGTGAATTCAGGGTTCCGCAGGGTCAGAACAGAGTGATGATCAACGGGATAGCTGACGCAATCGTGAACGGAAAACGAACACACGGCGCCACTGAAGGATCCATCCGGTGTCACCTTCACCGGCTTCCCGCCGAGTTGGTACCACCTTGAGACCGAAACCGGCGTGCCTGGCAGTGCCCCCAGGGAAATGACGCCCGGTAGACGGTAATCGGGCGGGAATTGTTGGCACTGTGTTAACCATTGCGACACTCGCCAACTCAATGATTCCTCCGGAACGAGATCGTGGATATCAACGACGAGAGGCGCCAACACGACATGTTGAAACGCTTTGCCGCACTGGCTGGAGTATGCCTGCTGGTTCAGACGGGAGCGGCTCCGCTCGCACTCGCCGACCCGCCGGCTGATCCCAACGTGGCACCTGTGGCCAACGCAGGAGCGGCGCCCAACGGCCCCGCAGGACCGATGCCCTCCGCCGCACCCGGCGTTCTGAAGACGCCCGACGGCTGGGTTCTCAACGTGTCGGGCAAGGACGAGTCCATGGAACCGGTCTCCTCCCTGACCAATTCGCCGTGGTCACGTGAGTACCTGGTGGACGGAACATTCACCGGCTCGGTGACCGGGGGCGGCAGCACCAAACTGGCCGGTGGCACCTTGGAGGCCGGTTACCAGATTGGCTGCGGCATCATTCAGGACGACATCGAGTCCATCGCCACCGGTGGCATCACGCCCGGCGTCGGCATTCCGTTCGTGAACGGCTCGCTCTTGCCCGTCACGCTCGGTCTCTCGGCGTCCTACCAGATGAAGATCGACCTCAAGCCCGGCGTCGTGAACATCGTCCCGGTCGGCAAGAAGTCGTTCAAGGGCACCGCCCCGCGAATCTCCATCACCGGCTTCCGTATCAAGATCGACGGCTGCGCGGGCCAGTCCTTCATCCGCTCGTACGCGACGTTGACCAGCTCGACCGACAACACCGATGACGTCGTGACCTACCTCGGCGTCACCAAAGCCGTTTAACAATTACACATCGTCGTTCTCGCAATCGGCTGCCCGTCACCGACGCGGTGGTGGGCAGCCGAATCGCACCGCCAAAGGACCCCGCGGGAACGCCCAGTGGATGAGTTTCGGGCGCCACGTGTTGGCGTCGCGTTCATCGATTGGACACCCTAGCAATCAATCATTTCCCCGAATCCAAGTGAGTTTCAGACGGAAGGCGCCGACAGGACATGTTGCATCGCTTTGCCACCGCGGCTGCAGTTTGCATGCTGATCCCGATTGGAGTGGCCCCGCTCGCAGTGGCGGACCCGGCCGATCCAGCCGCGCCGGCCGTCGCCGACGCCGGCGCTCCCCCGCCACCACCGGACAACGGCGCCGTCGCCTCTGAAGTTCCCGGTATCGCCAAGACGCCCGACGGCCGGACGCTGACAGTGGTCGCCAAGGACGAGACACAGCTGCCGGTGGCGCCGCTCACGACGTCCCTGTCGTCTCGCGACTGGATAGTCGGCGGAACGTTCACCGGTACCACAACGGGTTCCGTGTCTGGCGGAACGCTCGAAACTGGCTACCAGGTCGGGTGCGGCGTCGAAATGGACAAGGTCAAGCTGATCGGGTCGGTCGGCGCGAGCTTGGGCAACGCCAGCCTCAACACGACCGGAGTGTCGCTTCCCGGCAGCATCAGCTTCCCAGTGCAGGGGCAGATTGAAGTCGATCCGCGGCCCGGAACGGTCACCAACGTCGTCGTCGACAAGAAGTCGTTCAAGGGGACCTCGGCCCGAGTCACGCTGAAGGACATCCACATCAAGATCGACAACTGCGTAGGGGCGTCCTCGCTGCGCTCCTATTCGGTGCTGACCAGCTCGGGCACCGACGCCGACGACATCGTCGCGTACTACGGCGTCACCAAGGTCTTCTGACACAAGGATGCGCCAGATACGCAGAGCCCTCGTCAAGGGCGCGGTCGTGACCGCGCTGGCTCTCGGAGCGGCGGTCGCCCCCATGGCGACCGCCGCCGCCGACGAGCCGCTGCCCGCCGACCCTGCGGCACCGCCCCCGCCTGCGCAGGGGATCCTGCCGCCGCCGGGAGCCATCTCGGATTCGGTCAGCGGCTTCGCGGACTACCTGGCTGGGCCCGCGGGCAGCCAACTGCTGCTCGGACAAACGCCTACCCCGGCGCTGGCGGGCACGGCACCCGCAGCACCGCCAAACGCAGACATCCTCAACGGCGCTCAGCTGTTGATGGCGCAGAACAACGGCATGCCCACCCCCGATCAGACGTCTCCATACCAACTGGGACCCGGAGCGGACGGCCCGTTCGCCCGGGTGAATCAGTGGAAGGGCGTCCACGCCTTCCTGCACGGCGCGTTGGGTCGCATGCCGGCTGACCAACTCGGCCAGCCATTGCCGGGAACCGCGCCGCCGCCGGGGACCAATATCCCGGCCGGGCCCGAGCAGTTCCTGCCCGATCCGGCGGTGCCGCCGAACCCCGCTCCGCCTGCCGACCCGCTAGTGTTGCCGCCACCTGCGCCAGCACCCCCGGGTTGATCGGCGATCTCACCGGTCTGGCTCCCCTCAGGTATTACGGTGTCCCGAGGATCGAACCGAAGGAGACCGTGCGGTATGGGCCAACGGCTAGCGGGCGCACTCGCGGTCATCGGGCTCTCCGTCGGTGCCGTCATGCTGTCCCCGTCGGCGATGGCCGACCCCGATCCCTCGCCGGTCGATCCGGCGTCGCCACCCCCGCCGGTCAGCCCGATTCCGCCTCGGGCGGGTATCGGCAGCGTGCTGGCACAGGACGGCGCGGATCCCGTCGGACCGTTGGGCCTGCCCGACCTGTCGGGCTACACCCCCGGACTGTTGCTGGCACAGCACCTCGTTCCGTCGGCCCCTGGGGCGCCGGCCCCGGTGACGGCCCCCGAGCTGAATGCGTTCGACGAGCAATACCTGCTGCCGCAGAACGTCGCGCCCGCCGCGCCCGGGCAGGGGGTCACCGGCGTGGGCATCGGCCCGTCGGCCGACGACCCGGGCACCGGACGGCTGGCCTTCCTGCGTCGCCTACACGAGATGTATTCCGCCGGCGCCCTCAGCGGCGCGCTACTGGGGCAGGTCCCCGACGAACAACTCGGCCAACCGCTGCCCGGCACGGCGCCGGGGCCCGGCATCTATGTGCCGTCCGGTTTGGGCCCCGGCACACCCGCTCCGGCAGCGCCGCCGGCGCCCTGAGCCGGTAACAGGCAACCACGACGCACCCAACGATGGTCTAACGGCAAACTGATGCGGGGGGGATACGGTGCTAGCATCCGAGACCTATGTCTGCTAACGCTCCGCGCCTGATCGTCGAGCCTGACGACGGTTTGGAACCGGTCCTCGAGTTCATCTTGAGCGCGCAAACCTCGCTGCTGATAAAGCAATTCACCTTCACCGAGCCGAGCTTGATGGAGGCCGCGATCGAGCGAAAAAAGGCCGGGGTCGACGTTCGAATCATGCTCAATCCACAGCGCTCAGGTGGCGACCGGGCTAATGATGAGAGCTACGAGCAGTTCAAGGACTCCGGCATCGAAGTCCAGTGGTCGAGTCCGAAATTCTATGTCACGCACGAGAAGTCGATCGTCGTCGACGACACGGCGGCGATGGTCGCCACCTTCAACCTGATGACCAAGTACTTCACCATGACCCGGGACTACGGGATCGTCACACACGATCCCCTGCACGTGGCGCAGATCGTCGAGGTGTTCAACGCCGACTGGGAACACCGCGACTTCACTCCCCCGTCCTATGAGGGCCTGCTGTGGAGCAATTCGAACTCGCGCTATCACATGGCGCGGTTCATCGACACCGCTCAGCACCGGCTCTACATCCAGCACCCGAAGTATGTGGACGCGGTAATCCTCGATCACATTGCGGCGGCGGCTCATCGCGGGGTGACGGTGAAGGTGCTGTGCGGCGGCAAGCACGGCATCAGCGAGTGGGACATCCTCGACACATTCGCCTCGCTGCGCACGCTGGGCCGGTTCGGAGTCAAGGTCCGCAAGCAGAAGAATCTGCGGGTGCACGCCAAACTGCTGATCGTGGACAACAGCAGCGCCCTGGTCGGTTCGATGAACATCGACCGCAGCGCCTTCGACCTGCGCCGCGAACTGGGCATCACCATCGACGACCCGGCCGTCGTCGGCCGCCTCCACGAGATCTTCAAGAGCGACTGGGCGTTATCCCGCCACTACGAACCACCGGATCCGCTCGAGCAGAACCATCCCGTCGAGGACGACTTCCCGCACGACATCGACCTGGTCCATGAGTGAGCCCGGGCCGACCCTGCAGAAGGTCTCGCTGCTCGAGATCGCGCTGACCTTCAACCACATCGCGCTCGCGTCGTTCGGCGGTGGGCTGTCGGCCTGGTCGCGAGAAGTGATCGTCGTCGAAAAGAAGTGGTTGGGCGAGGAGGAGTTCCTCAGCGCGATGACGATGTGCCGGATCGTCCCCGGCGCCAACCAGGTGAACCTGGCCGTC
This sequence comes from Mycolicibacterium sp. CH28, assembly GCF_004745805.1. Lineage (GTDB taxonomy): Bacteria > Actinomycetota > Actinomycetes > Mycobacteriales > Mycobacteriaceae > Mycobacterium. The sequence continues at coordinate 160,443 of NZ_SRLQ01000004.1, forward strand.
TTCGTCGGCACCAAGGTCAAGGGCGTTTCCGGGGCCGTGGCCGCGTTGGTGGGGCTGTGCCTGGTGCCGGTCGCAATCGTGCTGGCCCTGGGCTTCGTCTACTTCACCTTCAAGGAGATCCCCGCGGTCAAGGGGGCACTGCACGGAGCCTCGGCCGCCGCGGTCGCGTTGACCCTGACCATGGTGCTCAAAACCGGGAAGAAATGCCTCACCGGCGCGGTGCCCATCGTGTTCTTCGCGGCGGCCTTCGTTCTCAACGGGGTGCTGCGCTGGCCACTGCTGGAGACGCTGGCGATCTTGGCGCCGCTGAGCCTGATCTGGGCCTGGCCCCGGAAGCGGGCGCAGGCATGAAGACCCTTCTGGCCCTCGTCGGCATGTTCGGTTCGTTGTCACTGCTGTCGATCGGTGGCGGCAACACCGTTCTGCCTGACATGCACCTGCAGGCGGTCACCGGCCATCACTGGCTGACCAACTCGCAGTTCGCCGACATCTTCTCGATCTCCCAGGCGGCGCCCGGTCCGAGCATCCTGATCGTGGCCCTGGTCGGCTACGCGGCCGGGCTCGGCGTAGCAGGCGTCCTCGGCGGGATCGTCGGCGGCGTAGCCGCGACGGTCGCGATGATCGTGCCGGCCGCCACATTGATGTACCTCATCACCGTGTCGTGGCAGAAAGCCGAGAAGTCGAAGCTGCGCTCCGCGGTGGAAAAGGGATTCGCTCCGCTGACAGTGGGACTGATCCTGGCCAGCTCCCTGGTGATGAGCCGGGCCGCCGACCACGACTGGCGCGCCTACGTGATCACCGGTATCGCCACGCTGATCTTCGTCCGGACCAACACCAACCCGCTGATCGTCGTCGGCGCCGCAGCGCTGCTGGGCTACATCGGCTTCGTCTGACGCCTCGTCACACCGCCGGGCTGTCACACACCGTCGGCAATCAGACCCGCCCGCAGGATCTCGGGATAGGTTTGGCCGCAGCCGCGGCCGACGCGGCACCGAGGCGTACAGGAAACGATCAGCAATGCGGGTTGACGGGCGAGAGGTTGCCGTTTCGGGCAACGTGCTGCAGCCGCTGACCCGCCGAACCAACGACATCGTTCGGCTGGTGATCTCGGCGGTGATGCTGGCCATCGTGGTCACCAGCTCCCTGATCACCCGCAACGACTGGGTGGGGCTGGAAAAGTCGGTGTCGCGGATCGTGGGGGTGCTCACCCCCACCCAGTCCAACCTGGTGTACCTGCTCTACGGGCTGGCCATCCTGGCGCTGCCGTTCATGATCCTGATCGGCCTGATCGCCGCCCGCCAGTGGAGGCTGTTCGCGGCGTATGCGGCAGCGGGCTTCCTCGCGGTGTTCTCCCTGTCGATTTCGGAAAGCGGCATCGCCGCGCCGCGCTGGCACTTCGACCTCTCCGAACGGCTGTCGACCACGCTGTCCCAGTTCCTGGACGACCCGCGCTGGATCGCCATGCTCGCCGCGGTGCTGACCGTGTCGGGGCCGTGGCTGCCGGCCCGTTGGCGGCGGTGGTGGTGGACGCTGCTGCTGGCCTTCGTACCGATCCACCTCGTCGTCAGCGCGGTGGTGCCGGCCCGCTCCCTGTTGGGGCTGACCGTGGGATGGTTCGTCGGCGCCCTGACCGTGTGGGTGGTGGGCACACCGGCGCTGGAGGTTCCGCTCGACGGAGCGGTGCGGGCGCTGTCGCGCCGCGGTTTCCTGGTGACCACCCTGACCGTCGTGCGCCCGGCCGGGCACGGTCCGCTGGAGCTGTCGGCCAGCGACGACACCGGCGCGGCCGTCGTCGTCGAGATGTACGGTCCCAACCAACGCAGCGGCGGGGCGCTACGGCAGTTCTGGCGCTGGCTTATCCTGCGCGACGCCGAAACCGCTCCGCTACAGGCCTCCATGCGCCGCGCCGTCGAGCACCGGGCGTTGATGACCATCGCAGTCGGTGACCTCGGCGTGTCCAACACCACCACGATGGCCGTCGCCGCGCTGGACCGCGGGTGGACCTTGTACGCGCACACGTCTCCGATGGGGACCCCGATCGATGCCACCGACGACCCGGGCGTGGTGACCACGGTGTGGCAGGCGCTGGGTGTGCTGCAACAACGCCAGATCTCGCACGGCGATCTGCGCTTCAAGGAGATCACCGTCGACGGTGGCAAGGTGCTCTTCGGCGGCTTCGGGAACTCCGAATACGGCGCGACCGATGAACAGCTGCAGTCCGACATCGCCCAGCTACTGGTGACCACCACCGAGCGGTTCGGCGCCGAGGCCACCGTCAAGGCCGCCGTCGACGCGCTCGGCAAGGACACCGTGCTCAACGCATCACGGCGGCTGACCAAGGCGGCGGTGCCGGCCCGGATTCGCAAGTCGGTCGGCGACCCGAAAGCCGTGATGGCCGCGGCGCGCGACGAGGTCAAGCATCAGACCGGGGCCGACGAGATCAAAGCCGAAACCATCACCCGGTTCACCCGCAAACAGGTCATCCAGCTGGTGCTGCTGGTGGCGCTGGTCTACGTCGCCTACCCGTTCATCAGCACGGTGCCCACCTTCTTCAGCGAACTACGCAATGCCAACTGGTGGTGGGCGCTGCTGGGGCTGACGGTCTCGGCCCTGACCTATGTCGGGGCGGCAGCCGCGTTGTGGGCGAGCGCATCCGAGATGGTCAGCTTCCGCAACCTGGTCATCATGCAGTTCGCCAACACCTTCGCCGCCACCACCACCCCGGCCGGTGTCGGTGGTCTGGCACTGAGCACCCGGTTCCTCCAGAAGGGCGGGTTGGGAGCGCTGAGGGCCACCGCGGCCGTGGCGCTGCAGCAATCGGTCCAGGTGATCACCCATGTCGCGTTGTTGATCTTCTTCAGCGTCGCGGCCGGCGCCTCGGCAGACCTGTCCCACTTCGTACCCAACGCGACGCTGCTGTACCTCATCGGCGGTATCGCGTTGGGCGCGGTGGGCACATCTCTGTTCGTACCGAGATTGCGCCGCTGGCTGGGCACCGCGGTACGGCCCAAACTCAAAGAGGTCGGCGTTGAACTGGTCGAGCTGATGCGCGAACCCAAGCGGCTGGCCATAATCGTAGCCGGCTGCGCAGCAACAACTCTCGGCGCGGCACTGGCCTTGTGGGCCAGCGTCGAGGCGTTCGGTGGCGGGACCACGTTCGTCACGGTGACCGTGGTGACGATGGTCGGCGGCACGCTCGCGTCGGCGGCGCCCACCCCGGGCGGGGTCGGCGCGGTCGAAGCGGCCCTGATCGGTGGTCTGGCGGCCTTCGGTGTGCCTGCCGCCGTCGGAGTGCCCTCGGTGCTGCTCTACCGAGTGCTGACCTGCTGGCTACCGGTCTTTGCCGGTTGGCCCATCATGCGGTGGCTGACGGCGAAAGACATGATCTAAGAACCGGTCCCGCCAGATGGCGGTCACTTGACGCAGGGAACGCCTTGGCCCGTCATGTGACTGAGGTCAGTTGGCGCCGGAGAGGCAGACCCCGTTGCCGTGGCATCAACCGTCGGCACCGCTGTTGGACCATTAGCCGCCGACGACTGCACCGCCGCACCCATGGCCGTCGGGTCGTCGCTGGCGCGGAGATAGTCACCGGCCGGGAAATCGGTGCCGACGCTCACCTGGACGGTGTCGGCGGCAAGCGTGTCAGACGCGTTGGCGGCGAGACCGAGCTTGGCCCCCAGAGACTTCGCAGCGCCCTCGCCGCCAGGCCCATATTCGACCGAACTGGTATCGGAAAGCCCTGCAGCCGTGGTTGTTTCACCCTGCCGGAAGTTATCGGTGACAAATGTGCTTTCGAGCTGAGCCGCCAGCCCATCGTGCCCGGATGCATTGACCACGTCCAGCATGGCCCCAGCGCCGTCTACCGGGTTATCCGCCGGCGTCGCGGACGGCGAAGGATCGGGCACCTTGGCGGTGTCGGAGGTGAATAGATCGTGCACGATCGATCGGATAGTGGGCACGTCGATGAGGTTCACGTCTTCGCCGGCAGAGTCCTGCCCGAACCCGGTGATCGGCACGGTGTACAACGACGGCGGTCGCGCCGTGAGCGCCGATGCATTTTCGGCGAAGGCGGTCAGATCGAGCGCGGAATCGACAGCGACGTTCTGTTTGGCGACATCCAGAAGCCCGCGCAGGGCCACGGGGTTGTCCAACCCGCCATCGTGGCGCAGCGCACTGACCAGCGAGACGATGAAGGCCTGCTGGCGGCGGGTCCGGTCCATGTCGGTGAAATTCCCGTCATTGACATCACGGCGCTGCCGAACGAACGCCATCGCCTGGGCGGCATCGATCTGCTGAACCCCTTGGTGGAAGTCGGCGCCGGAATAGTCGTCGGAGGTGTCCTCGTTGAGGCAGACCGATATCGGCGCAACCGCTTTGGCGATCTCGAAGAAGGCCCCCAGCGTCACTTCGACGAAGTGGTCGATCGGCACATCGAGCAACTGACGCACAGTCGCGATCTCCGTTCTTCGGCCGGCTTCGCGTCCCGCCTGCTCCTTGGCTTGCGGATCCAGGGCGTTGTTCCGCGCCGGGTCGGCGGCGATCTCGTCGAGCGCATGCTGATAGGCAAAGCCGTAAGCCTGCTTGATCTTGCCCTGGCACTCGCCGGTCGGACACCCGGCCAGGTCAACGTAGTCATCTCGGGGTATGGACACCGCGGTGGACGGACCGCTCGCGGGAATATGGACCAGGATGAGCACATTGGCGTTGTAGCCACCCACCGTCTCGTCCCCCGCGTGAAGGGCGTCGTACACATCCTGTGGCAACGGGTTGCCGTGCTGATCCAACCGGCTATCGAGCCCCATGATCAGGATGTTCTGCGAGCCTCCACCCGACGTGGACCCGCCGATGAGGGCCTGCGACGTGATGATCCCACCCAGCGCGTCGTGAACTCCGAACCAGCCCAGACCGGTCGCCGTCAACACGCCGAGCGCCGCCAGCGCTGTCACCACCCTGCCGGCGGCAAACCGGCGACGTGCCGCGGGTGCCACGGAGACCTGGTCGTTCAACGACACATGCAACCTCGGTCCGAATCAGAAGTGGGACAGGAAAGGACAGTATTGCCGACCGCCGAGCGGGCGTCGGCAGGGCACGCCGTGACCCGCTTCGGCTGCGCCGAGGCAAGCGGGGAATTCTGTGAATTGACAGCCGAATTGCCTGACAGTTCCATTGCCCCTGACCGCGACGCCGCACTGGTGAACGAGGTTGGGCGAAAACTTCGCAACCACGGTGAGGTCCCTGCGAGTAGCCGGAAGTCGTTGGAATGAAGACAGACTCCGCCCTATCTTGAATGCATAGGATGCCTTATCTCTAGGAGACATAGTGACTGCAGGGCAGAAAAGAGTCATCGGAAGTGTCATCGGCGTCACGGCGATCGGCTTCATGTCCCTATCGGCGCTTCTCAACAACGTTCCCGAGCGGCCCTCGGGCATTGAGGCCGGAAACGGCCCGTACGTGACGTTTCCAAGCCCATCACCGCCGCCGAGTGCGGTGGTATCCACCTCTACGACCATCCCGGCGGCATCGACCAACACAGCAGGCTGATTCTCCCGGGCCGCAGCGCAGTGGCGCTGAGGCCCAAGATCATTGCCCAACCGGCACGCGAGTGGCTACTTCCCGGCAGCGGATACGTCTGATCCGGCTCCCAGACAGATTCACGGGCGGTCTGCGTAGCCTGGAACCGTGCGATGTGCCGCAACGGTTGGTTGGGTCCGGAAGACGGCTGGGCGCGTGCTCATTTTGGTGTCGGCACTGACACTGACACTCGCCGGTTGCGCCCAGCCGGTAAGGCGCGCCGACCCGGCCTGGCCACCACAGGAGGGGCGCGGTCCCTGCGCGGTCGGCAAGCAGACCGACGTGGCCGCACGCATGCGCGACGGCACCGTGCTACGAGCCGATGTCTACCGGCCCGACACGACCAAGCCTGTTCCGGTGATCCTGATGCGCACTCAGTACGGGAAGACCGGAGCACAGGTCCAGCCGTCGCGCTATCAGACTCCGGATTGGTTCGCCTCACACTGCTATCTCGTTGTCGTTCAAGATGTTCGAGGCCAGGGCTCGTCGGGCGGTACGTTCAGTGAGTTCACCCACGACCGCGAGGATGGCTACGACTCGGTGGAGTGGGCCGCTTCGCTGCCCGGGGCGAACGGCAAGGTGGGCATGTACGGGTCGTCCTACGTCGGCGCCACCCAATGGCTGGCCGCGACCACCGCCCCGCCCCATCTGGTCACCATCGTGCCGGCGAACACGGCATCGGACTACTACGACGGTTGGATGTACGAAGGCGGCGAGTTCCGGCTGGCGTTCGTGCTGCCGTGGGCGATGGGGCTGGCGAGCACAGCGGCAAGTAACCGGCACGACGAGGACACCGCGGCAGCGCTTCGATCGGCCGGCGCGGACCCGACGCGTTGGCTGGCCTTCCGTCCCTACCGGTCCGTTCCGGCGCTGGATCCGGCCAACCCGGCTGTGGCGCCGTGGTACTTCGACTGGGTTGCCCATTCGTCGCGCGATTCCTTCTGGCGACAATGGAGCATCCGGGACCGGTATCGGTCGGTTCAGGTACCGGTCCTCGACGTGGAGGGATGGTACGACGCGTTTCTCGCCGGCGGGATCGAGAACTTCACCGGAATGGTCGGCTCGGCGGCAACACCGGACGCTCGCGCGAACCAACGGCTCGTCATCGGCCCGTGGGACCACCTGGACTGGGGCCGCGCGGGCTCCAAGCCCGCACCATTGCTCAAGGACATCGGCCCGGTCGGTGACAGCCCGATCAACGGGCTGATGCTGGCCTGGTTCGACCACTTCCTCAAGGGCGCCGACAACGGGGTCTCCGGCGCGCCTCGGGTCGACTACTTCCTGATGGGGGCCAACACCTGGAAGTCGGCGCCGAGCTGGCCGTTGCCTCAAACACGTTGGCGCACCTACTTCCTGGCCGGTGACGGTCAGATGGATTCGCGGACCGGCACGCTGGGTACCGCACCACCCACCGCAGGCCAGCCACCGGACCGCTATGTCTACGACCCCACCGACCCGGTTCCCAGCATCGGCGGGCATTCGTGCTGCGGAGCGCAATCCGGCCCGCAGGGACCCTACGACCAGTCCCCCGCCGAGCAGCGTTCCGATGTGCTGGTCTACAGCACCGACCCGCTACCGCAGGACACCGAGGTGACCGGCCCGACGACCGTCGACCTGTGGGCGTCCAGCTCGGCCGTCGACACCGACTTCACCGCGAAGCTGACGGTGGTCAAGCCCGACGGCGGAATCATCAACCTCAACAACGGCATTGTTCGCACGGCGTTCCGCGAGTCGCTGTCCGAGCCGCGCCCGAGTACACCGAATCAGCCCCACGAGTACCACATCGCCATCTGGCCGACGAGCTACCTGTTCCGCGCCGGCGACCGGATCCGACTCGAAATATCCAGCAGCGATTACCCGCAGTTCGCGCCCAATCCCAACACCGGAGAGCCCTTCGGGCAGAGCGCGGCTACCGCGACCGCGACTCAGACCATCCTGCACGACGCCGCCCACCCGTCCGCCGTGGTCATCCCGGTGATTCCGGCGTCAGGCCCCGGATCGGCGACGTTCCCGATGCAGGCCGGCGGCTGAGGCCCACCGGATCTGGACGCTCGACCGTCGTTACCCGGTCTCCTGAGCGGCGACGGACCGGTAGGCCAGCACGTCGGCCTTGGTGAACAGCATTCGATTGCCGCACCGGTGATGAGCGGGTCCGATGCCGGCTTTGACCTGCTTGCGTAACGCCTCGGTCGTGATGCCCAGGTCGCGGGCAGCCTGCTTGACCGTCAGCATCTGGCGCAGCCACGCCGAGGCTACCCATGCGCGCCGCGTCGCCTCATTGAGCGGTCCGCGCGCGGCGGAAGTGACTCGCTACAGCGGCGTGGCGGTCGCCGGAATCCGCCCGCCGGGAACGACGCCCGGCGGACCTGGTCACCTGCCCCGAAATTACCGGTCGCCGTCCATGTCGGCGTCCTCTGGCGAGGCTTCTGGCCCGACGAAGTGCGCATATACGGAATGGAGTCCAACCACGACGGCACTAGCCAACAGCGACATCACCAGCCAGCTGTCCGCGGGGATCGCTTTTGCCATTTGCAGCAGGCTTTCCATGCTCAGTTCCGCTTCTTGTTCGTAGGTCCTGCCCAGCCGGCAAGGACCGGGCGCACACAGTTAATATCGGCAGTTTAGCTGCTGAAGTCAACGACCACCGCAAACGAGTCATCAAACCGCGATCGCGCCGCGACTTGGCGGGCCGCCAAATGGCTCCGGCACAGGCCAGGACGACGGCGGGTTTGCCGGTCGGAGCCGGTGGCCCAGTGCTCGGCCCGAGGCGTTCCCGTCCGGCACAATCAGCACGCTACAAATGTCGACAGCAAATACCTTGCACAGAGGTCACGACCCCCATCACCGTGCCGATCAGTCCGCCGGAACGAGCCGGGCAGGGGTTCGCGATCCCGCCGGAGGTGGGGCGGCGCTCCCTAAATTATTGCGGGGCAGCACCTTTCGGTGCCCCCACGGCGCCGCCGGGCTAGCCCCGGAGCGCGTCAGCGGCCGCGCCGATGAATACCGCGTACGCCGCCGACGTCGCGATCCGGTCGACATCCAGAGCATCGCCGCCGATATCGCGCACCTGGTCGGCGATGGCATGCCGGATGAGATCGATCGATGTCACCACTGGGTCGTTCATGGGTACTCCTACTACTTGTACTACCTGCTCGCGGTGCTATTCAGCCCCAGATGTCAGGCACAACCACAACGCAGCCACGACGAAGAACGCCACGTAGGCGACCCTGCCCCACTCGATCAGCATCTCGATCTCCGCTCCGTTGCGCTTTGAGATCGACAGTAGCGGCATACAGTTAGCACTACTAGATGAACAGTTAGGCCATTTAAGTGAATCTCGACCGGGTGGGCGTTGACTATGACTCGCGCCACACCCGCAAGCCCGGCCGCCCGAGCGCGCACGCCCGAACCACTGAGTGCGGGCGGAGGGACTCGAACCCTCAAACTCTCTCGAGCACCGGCACCTAAAGCCGGCATGTTTGCCAATTTCATCACGCCCGCAAGCCCACCGATCCTACCGCGCGAGTCCCGGGGCCATCCCCCGCCCGCTGACCGGCGCGCTCTGCCATCCCGGCATCGGCGACCAGGTCAGTGGGCCTGCCGCCAGACCACCCCGGATCACCGGCAGGTGAGCGGATAGGTGTCCGCACGGTACCGTCGTGGTGTGTCCACGACGCGCCGTCGCCGATTCGGGTTGATCATCGGAGTGATGATCGCCGCAGGCGGCTGTCTGGCCCTGGGCTGGTGGCAGTGGACCAGGTTCGAGTCGACGTCGGGCACCTTTCAGAACCTCGGCTACGCGTTGCAGTGGCCAATGTTCGCCGGATTCTGCGTGTACGCCTACCGCAAGTTCATCCGCTACGAGGACGCCCCGCCCGAGCCGCCGTCGGCCGGCCATTCGGTCACCGAAATCCCGGCCGGACTGCTGCCCGAACGCCCCACGCCCGCACCCCCGTCCGACGACGTCGACCCCGTGATGCGCGAGTACAACGCCTACCTTGCCGAGCTCGCCAAAGTTGACCAGCCGCAAGCCGAGAATCAGAACAGGACCACTGCATGAGCGCACCCGAGACACCCGAAGCCCATCCGCAGCCGACCGTGCCGATCGAGAAGCTACGCAACGCGCTGCTCGGGTACCGGATTCTGGCGTGGACCACCGGGATCTGGCTCATCGCCCTGTGCTACGAGATCGTCCTGCGCTACGTGGTGAAGGTCGACAACCCGCCGACGTGGATCGGCGTGGTGCACGGGTGGGTGTACTTCATCTATCTGCTGTTCACCGCCAACCTCGCGGTCAAGGTCCGCTGGCCGATCGCCAAGACCGTCGGCGTCTTGCTGGCCGGAACCATCCCGCTGCTCGGCATCATCGTCGAGCAGGTACAGACCAGAGAACTCAAGACCCGGTTCAACCTCTGACCAGAGGGGCCCTGTCCAGTTCGGCGTCCTCGTCGGCGGGCGACCGCTCGGTAACCGCCGCGGCGGCGAGAGTCGGGATCGTGAGCGCGATCACCACGCCCAGCGCCGCGGCACCGGCGGCCACCAATACCGCGATTCGGAACCCGTCGAGCGAGGGCACCTGGTGGCCGGCGAACGACATCGTCATCGTCGAGAGCACCGCACCGATGACCGCGCTGGACAGCGCGGTGCCCAGCGAGCGAGCGAGGGCGTTGACACCGTTGGCAGCCGCGGTTTCCGACACCGGAACGGCCGCGTTGATCAAAGCGGGCATGGACGCGTACGCGAAACCCACCCCCAGGCTGATGAGCGCGTTGAACACCATCACGTGCACCGGGCTGGTCAGCAGGAAGAAACCCGCCAGGTAGGCGCCGGCGATAATCACACCGCCGACCACCAGGGTGAACTTCGGACCCCGCCGGGTCGCGACCCGAGCCGCAACAGGTGCGGCGATCATCATCGCCAGGCCGCCGGGCATCATCCACAGACCCGCACGCAGCATCGACTGCCCGAGGCCGAAGCCGGTCTGAGTGGGTGATTCGAGGATCTGCGGTCCGATCAACGACATCGCGAACATCGCAAAACCGATCGCCACCGACGCCACATTGGTGGTCAGCACCGGCCGGGTCAGCGTGGTGCGCAGATCGACCACCGGCGACGGCGTCCGGAACTGCCACCAGGCGAAGATCGCGAACACCGCGACGGATGCGCCCACCAACCCCAGCGTCGTCGTACTCGTCCAGCCCCACGCCGAGCCCTTGGAGATCGCGAGCAGAAGCGTCACCAGCCCGACGGTCAGCAACACCGTTCCCAGCGGGTCGAGACGGTCACTGGAGCTGGCCGGAATTCTCGGCACGACAAGGAAGAACAACAGCAGCGAGCACACGCCAAGACCGGCCACGAACCAGAACAGCGTGTGCCAGTCGAACTTCTGCGCGATCAGGGCCGCCAACGGCAGGCCCAGCGCACCGCCCACCCCCAGTGACGCACTGATCAGACCCATCGCAGCCCCGACGCGATCGGCCGGCACCGAGGCCCGCAGCACGCTGATGGACAGCGGGATGATCGGGATGCCCAGACCCTGCAACCCACGCCCGACGATGAACGGCACGAGGGAACTGGTCGTCGCCGCGACCACGGATCCGAGCGTAAGCGCGGTCGCACAGACAATCAGGATTGGTTTGGGGCCGTACAAGTCGCCCAGCCGGCCGAACACCGGGGTGGTCACCGCGGCCGCCAACAAGGTCACCGTGATAGCCCACGACGCGTTGGCCGGGCTCGTGCCCAAGAGCAGGGGCAGTTCGGGAACGAGCGGGATGATCAGCGTCTGCATCAGCGACACGCTGATACCAGCCGTCGCCAAGACGGCGATCAGGACTCCGGGGTGCGCCGCCCGGACCGGATGACGGCCCACGCCAGCATGGTGACACATTAGATGCGCTAGGAAAATTGCCGATCTCAGTCGAGCAGCGCGCGCAGCGCCGGCACCAACAGCGCCAAGGCCCGGCCGCGATGTGATGCCGCATCCTTTTCGGCCGGGCTCAGCTGCGCGGCGCTTCGGCTCTCACCCTGCGGGACGAACACCGGGTCATAGCCGAATCCACCCTCACCGCAAGGGTTCCGCGCGATCGCGCCAGGCCACTCGCCGCGCACCACGGTGCTCTCGGCCGTGGTGGGGCCGGACACCAGAGCGCACGCCGACACGAACGCCGCCGACCGCCGCTCGTCAGGCACATCACGCAGCTGAGCCAGCAGCAGCTCATAGTTCGCCACGTCGTTGCCGTGCACCCCGGACCACCGCGCCGACAGCACACCGGGCATCCCGTTGAGGGCGGCGACCTCCAGGCCCGAATCGTCGGCGATGGTCGGCAGACCGGTCGCGGCATACCCGTCGCGGGCCTTGGCCAGTGCGTTGTCCTCGAAAGAGGCACCCGTCTCCGGTGCCTCCTCGAATGGCGGCACATCGTCGAGGGATACCAACGTCAGTCCCGAGATGCCGGCCGCGTCGAGCACCCGGCGCAACTCGGCCAGTTTCTTCGCGTTGCGGCTGGCGACCAGGAGTCGCGCCATCGTCAGGAGCCGAACGACTTCTTCGACGGCGGCCCTTCCGGCAGCACCCCGGGATAGGGCAGCGCCAGGGCGTCGCGCTGGACGGCGAACAGAGTTTCGCAAGCCCCCAGCGCGGCGTCGAGCATCTTGTCCAGCGTCGAACGCGGGAAGGTCGCCCCCTCGCCGGTGCCCTGGATCTCCACCAGCGTTCCGGTATCGGTGGCCACGACGTTCATGTCGACCTCGGCGCGCGAATCCTCTTCGTAGGGCAGATCGACGCGCACCCGGCCGTCGACCACCCCGACGCTGACCGCGGCGATCGCACAGGACAACGGGCGGGGGTCGGACAACTTGCCGGCCGCCGCCAGATACGCCACCGCGTCGGAAAGCGCGACATAGGCACCGGTGATCGCCGCGGTGCGCGTCCCGCCGTCGGCCTGCAACACGTCACAGTCGATGGCAATGGTGTTCTCGCCCAGGGCGGCCAGGTCGATACAGGCTCGCAGGGAGCGCCCGACCAGCCGGCTGATCTCCTGGGTGCGCCCGCCGAGGCGGCCCTTCACCGATTCCCGATCCGACCGGGTGTGGGTGGCCGCGGGCAGCATCGCGTACTCAGCGGTCAGCCAGCCCTCCCCCGAGCCCTTACGCCACCGGGGCACACCCTCGTTGACGCTGGCCGTGCACATGACCCGGGTCTCGCCAAACGTGATGAGAACCGAGCCGGCCGGATGGGAAGTGAAGCCGCGGGTGATGGTCACCGGTCGCAGCTCGTCGTCAAGCCTGCCGTCTTGTCGTCGGGACACCCGGCAACCCTAGCTCGGCGCTCCGGCACGGGAGCCGAGCGGGTCAGGAGCGACGGATGTCGATCGCCTCGCCGCACACCACGGCGTGCACCGGACCGTCGAACTCCGCCTTGGCCTCGCTGATCACGTCTTCCCGCGAGGTCCACGGCGGGATGTGGGTCAGTAACAGCTCACCGACACCGGCGCGCCTGGCGATCTGCCCTGCGTCAGTCCCCGACAAGTGCAGATGCGGCGGCCGGTCGGCCGCGTGCGTCCACGACGCCTCACACAGAAACATGTCCGCGCCCCTGGCCAGCTCGACCAGCGACTCACACACCCCGGTGTCGCCGCTGTAGACCAGCGTCGCCCCGGACGGATCGGTGATGCGCATGCCGAACGACTCGGTCGGGTGCGTCACCAACCGGGGCAGCACAGTGAGCGAACCGAACTGCGCCGCCTGGCCGTCCACCCAGTGCCGGATCTCGAAGATGTCCGAGAAGTCATCGAGCTCACCGCCCAGCGGCGACGACGCCGCAGCCAGCCGAGCCCAGGTATCGCTGGGCCCGTACATGATCCCGCGCCCCCTGGCCGGTGTCGGGTGATAGCGCCGCCACACGAAAAGGCCGGGCAGATCCAGGCAGTGATCGGCATGCAAATGCGACAGCAGAACGTGGACCTCGTTGGGGTCGGCGTAGCGCTGCAGCGCACCGAGCACCCCGCCGCCGAAGTCGAGGACCAACGGCGGTGTGTCCGGTGCCGTCAGCAGGTAGCCGGACGCCGGCGAATCGGGCCCGACAACACTGCCGGAGCAACCGAGGACGGTGATTCGCACAGCCACAAGCTTGCCATGCCCGCAACGCCGGAGAAGAAAACACGACGGCTTTGGATACCAAGAATCACTTCTGGGCGCCGACGTGACGTTGCACCGGTCGAACACCGGTGACCACCGGCCCCAAGAACCGGGCGGCCAGTGCGATGAACGCCTCCGGGTCACCGGTCGCCTCGAAGATCCGGGTCACCGCCGGCGAGTCGTGCGGTCGCAGCAGATCACGCTCGGTCAGCACCCGCAGCAGATCCTTGGCGGTCTCTTCCGCCGAGGACACCAGCGTGACCGAGTCCCCCATCGCCAGCTGAATCAGGCCCGACAGCAACGGATAGTGCGTACAGCCCAGCACCAGGGTGTCGACCTGCGCCCGCTGCATCGGCTCCAAATACCCTTCGGCCAGATTGAGCACTTGCCGCCCGCTGGTGACACCCCGCTCGACGAAGTCCACGAACCGGGGGCAGGCCACCGCCGTGACGTCGATATCGCGAGCGGCGGCGAACGCGTCCTGGTAGGCCGCCGAGGCGATGGTCGCCTGGGTCCCGATCACCCCGATGCGGCCGGTCCGGGTCGTGGCCACGGCGCGCCGCACCGCCGGCAGGATCACCTCGACGACGGGAACGTCGTAGCGTTCGCGGGCGTCCCGCAGACAGGCCGACGATGCGGTGTTGCAGGCGATGACCAGCGCCTTCACGCCGCGGTTGACGAGGTCGTCGCCGATGGCCAGCGCATGGGCGCGAACCTCCGGGATGCTCAGCGGCCCGTACGGTCCGTTGCCGGTGTCGCCGACGTAGATGATGTCCTCGTCGGGCAGCTGGTCGATGATCGAGCGGGCCACCGTCAGCCCGCCGACGCCGGAGTCGAAGATACCGACGGGCGCGAAGCGGTCGGTCATGACGGCAGTCCGGGAAGCTGGCCGGACTTGCTGCGTTCCCTGGCCTTGCGTTCCGGGCCGGACAGCCAGTAAGCCGCCAGGACACCGGCCACCGCGCCGCACAGGTGCCCCTGCCAGGACACCCCGCCGCAGCGGTCCAGTTCGGGGACCGCGCCCCACAGGACACCGCCGTAGACCAGCAACACGACGATCCCGGTGACGATCCACCACACGTGGCGGGTGAACCAGCCGAACACCAGCAGGAAGGCCAGCCAGCCGAAAATCAGCCCGGAGGCACCGATGTGGTTGGTCTCCAATCCGCAGCCGATATTGCCGATCAACCAGGTGCCAAACCCGCCGACGATCCAGATGATGGCGGTGGCCCAGACGAATCGGGCCATACCGGTCAGCGTCATCAGGAAGCCCAACACCAGCGCCGGCACGGTGTTGGCAGCCAGGTGTTGCCAGCCGCCGTGCAACAGCGGGGCGAAGACGATGCCCCACAAGCCGTCGGTCTCCAGCGGCCGGATTCCGTTGCGATCCAGGGAATGCCCGGACAACTGGTCGATGAGTTCGATGATGTAGAGCAGGGCGACGAACGACAGGATGGTGGCGCCGCCGACCTTCCAGGCCGGGGGCTTCTTGGGCGGCTGCGGAGTGACCGAATAGCCCAACGGCTGGTTCATCCGCTTCTCGCCTCCACTTTCACGCCCAGAGTTGGCCTTCCAGAGCTTCCTCGGCTTCGTCCAGGCTACCGGCGTAGGCACCGGTCGACAGATACTTCCATCCGGCGTCGCACACGGTGAACGCAATATCGGCGCGCTGACCGGCCTTCATGGCCTTGGCCCCCATCCCCAGCGCGGCGTGCAGGATCGCACCCGTGGAGATCCCGGCGAAGATGCCCTCGACCTGAACCAGCTCGCGGGTACGGCGCAGTGCATCCACCGAGCCGACGGAGAAGCGGGTGGTCAGCACGTCGGCGTCGTACAGCTCGGGGATGAACCCCTCGTCGATGTTGCGCAGCGCGTAGACACCTTCGCCGTAGCGCGGTTCGGCGGCGACGATCGCGATGTCCGGGACGTGCTCGCGCAGGAACCGGCCGGTACCCATCAGCGTGCCGGTGGTGCCCAGCCCCGCGACGAAGTGGGTGATCTCGGGCAGATCCTTGAGTAACTCCGGCCCGGTGCCGTCGTAGTGCGCGGCGGCATTGGCCGGGTTGCCGTACTGGTAGAGCATCACCCAGTCAGGGTGTTCGGCGGCCAGCGTCTTGGCCGTCGCAACCGCGGTGTTCGAGCCGCCCTGGGCTGGCGAGAAGATGATCTGGGCGCCGTAGAGCTCCAGGATCTGCCGCCGCTCGATCGAGGTGTTCTCCGGCATCACGCAGATCAGCCGGTAACCCTTGAGACGGGCGGCCATCGCCAGCGAGATACCGGTGTTGCCGCTGGTCGGTTCGAGGATCGTCGCGCCAGGTGCGAGCAGGCCGTCGCGCTCGGCCTGCTCGATCATCCGCAGCGCGGGCCGGTCCTTGATAGATCCGGTGGGATTGCGGTCCTCCAATTTGGCCCACAGCCGCACATGCGGCCCGTCCTCGTCGTCCCAGCGCGGCGACAGCCGCGGCAAGCCGACCAGCGGGGTGCCACCCACGGCACGCAGCAACGAGTCGTAGCGGGTCATCGTCGCCCGGTTCCCACCTCAGCCGCCCGCCACGGCGGGCAGGATCGTGACCGAGTCGCCGTCGGCGACCTCGGTGGCCAGACCACCGGAGAACCGGACATCCTCGTCGTTGACGTAGATGTTGACGAACCGGTTGAGCTTGCCGTTCTCCAGCAGCCGCGCCGAGATGCCGGAGTAGTTCGTCTCCAGGTCGGCGATCACGGCTTGTAGCGTCACACCGCTGGCGGTGACCCGCTTCTCGCCGCCGGTGTGGCCGCGCAGGATAGTCGGGACGGACACCTCAACGGACATGGGTGGCTCCTTCTTCAGCTCTCGTACTGCTCGACGACGGTGACGGGTTCCTCGCTGACCACGCCCTCGAGGATTCGGTAACTGCGCACCTCGTGGACGTCCGGGTCGCGGGTGGACACCAGTACGTAGTGCGCGTGGGGCTCGGCGGCGTAGGAGATGTCGGTGCGACTCGGGTAGGCCTCGGTCGCGGTATGCGAGTGATAGATGACGACCGGGACCTCGTCGGCTTCGTCCATCTGGCGCCACACCTTGAGCTGCTCACCGGAGTCGAACCGGTAGAACGTCGGCGACCGCTCGGCGTTGAGCATCGGGATGTGCCGCTCGGGACGATCGGAGCCGTCCGGTCCGGCGAGCACACCACAGGCCTCGTCGGGGTGATCGGCGCGGGCGTGGGCGACCATGGCGTCGACCAGGTCGGCTCGAATCACCAGCACGGCCGGGTCCCTCCTGGGTTGAAGTCAGCGCACCTCGAACGCACCGGGCAACATGTCGCGGTACGTCGGTATTCCTGCCGCCGACTCGGCAGCCAGCACGGCAACCAGCACCGCGCGCGCCAAACAGTCGGCAGCGACCGCGCCGAGCCGCGCGAGCGCCTTGGTCTCCGGCACCATCGCCAGCGGCGTGGCCGGTTCGGGTTCGAGCTCGACAGCGCCGGTGGCCAAGGCGAAGACGGTGTCGCCGTCGAGCGGGGTGTGGGCCGGCCGGATGGTGTGCGCCAGACCGTCCTGCGCAGCGACCGCGAAGCGGCGGCAAGCCGCCGGGGACAACGCGGCATCGGTGGCGACCACCGCGATGGTGGTGTTGAGCGGGCTGGATTCGGCGTCGAGGGCGGCGAGCGCGGCAATCTGCTCGGCGGGCGGCGTGACCAGCCCGAATTCCTTGATCAAGTGGTTCATCCAGGGCAGGCCGGTGGCCGGGTCCACGACGTTGCCGGCGCTGTTGACGACGACGATCGCACCGACGGTCACCCCGGAATCGAGTGTCATCGACGCGGTGCCGACCCCGCCCTTGAGCACGGCGGCGCGCGCACCGACGCCGGCGCCGACGGTGCCGACCGCGACGTCCGCACCGGCCGACTGCGCGGCCGCATAACCGAACTCGGCCGTCGGCCGACACCCCCAACCGCCGACCAGAAGATCAAAAATCACGGCGGCCGGAACGATCGGGACGACCCCGCCTTCCATCGCCACACCGCGGCCCTGCTCCTCCAGCCAGGTCATCACGCCGTCGGCGGCGGCGAGCCCGTAGGCACTGCCGCCGGTCAGCACGACCGCGTCGACGTGCCGCACGCTGTTGGACGGGTCGAGCAGATCGGTCTCGCGGCTGCCGGGCGCGCCACCGCGGACGTCGACGGCCCCAACGGTGCCCGGCGGCGCGACGATGACGGTGCTGCCGCAGGCCCACCCGGACCCCAGTGCCGCGTCGGGGTCGAGGCGGTCGTGGTGACCGACCAGGATTCCGGCGACGTCGGTTATCGAGCCCCTACTCATCGGATCGGTTTACCCATCAGCCCCAAAACCAGAAACTCCTGCAGCACCGTGAGCCACTGATAGACGTCGAGATGCCCTGCCAGCGGATGCTCGGGCGGCAACCGGTCGGGCCCTTCCGGACCGATCTCCAGCATGGCCCCCAGGGCCAGCCGAACGTCATTGACGGCGGCCAGCCAGGCTTCGGCGTCCTGCTCGCCGATTTCGAAGCGACCCCCGCCCTCCGGCAGAGTGTCCAGAAGGCGTTGCGCCGCAGACTTTTTCGCATCGATAATGTCCGGCTCATGCAGGCTGCGCAGGGCCCCGTTGAGGCTTTCAGCTACCGCCGAGCCGGCCGGATGGTCACGCTGAGGTTTGAAGAAGTCCGGCAGCAGCCGGCGCATCGTGGCGTCGTCCGGCGGCTGCGGGTTGCCGGCCCGGATGCCGGTGATCTCCTCCAGGGGATCCGCCGGCATCGACGACTCCCGTTCGTCGAGCATGCTCTGCACCGAGAGCACCATGTTCTTCAACAAGGCCGCTTCGTGCGGAGCCAGCGCCGACCGAAAACGGGGACCATCGGCGGTCTCGACCCGCTTCCATTTGCGCACGTTATTCCTGACCGCCGAACCGGCGCCGTTTCTCAGCGGTCCTGCTGCATGGTCGCCCACAACCCGGCGGCATGCAGTTTGGACACATCGACTTCCATGGATTCCCGGCTGCCCGACGACACTACCGCTTTGCCTTCCTGATGAACCTGCAGCATCAGCTTGGTCGCCTGCGGCTCGCTATAGCCGAATAACTTCTGGAAGACGTAGGTCACGTAGTTCATCAGGTTGACCGGATCGTCCCAGACGATGGTCACCCACGGACTGTCCGGGGCACCGACGGAATCAGTACTGTGCTCTCCGCTGGTGCCAGGCCGGGTCGGAGCTGCTTGCGAGCTCATGCGGTCAAGGATAGCGAGCCCACTGCAACGCACCCAGCGCCGTATCCCCTGCGGCGCGCAGCCGATACCGTTGCCCTGTGAGCGCCGCCCTGCTGACGGACAAATACGAGCTGACGATGCTTGCCGCCGCACTGCGCGACGGCACCGCCGGCCGTAGGACCACCTTCGAGGTGTTCGCCCGGCGGCTGCCCGACGGCCGACGCTACGGCGTGGTCGCCGGGACAGGACGCTTGCTTGAAGCCTTGGGCGAGTTCGTTTTCGACGACGAGGCGCTGGCGCCGCTGGCCGCGTTCCTCGACAGCAACACGCTGGACTACCTGCGCGACTTCCGCTTCGGCGGCGATATCGACGGCTACCCCGAGGGCGAGCTCTATTTCCCCGGCTCCCCCGTCCTGTCGGTCACCGGCAGCTTCGCCGAATGCGTCTTGCTGGAGACGCTGGCACTGTCGATCCTCAACCACGACAGTGCGATCGCCTCAGCCGCCGCCCGGATGGCGAGCGCCGCCGCCGGCCGTCCCCTGATCGAGATGGGCTCCCGACGCACCCACGAATACGCGGCGGTGGCCGCGGCACGGGCCGCCTACCTGGCCGGGTTCACCGGGACCTCCAACCTGGAGGCCAACCGGCGCTACGGCGTCCCCGCGATCGGCACCAGCGCCCACGCGTTCACCATGCTGCACACCACCGGCGCGGTTCCGGGCGACGGGCCGCTCGGGCGAGGAACGGACGAGTGGGAGCGGGCGGCGTTTCGCGCGCAGGTCGACGCGCTCGGCATCGCGACGACCCTGCTGGTCGACACCTACGACGTGACGGCGGGGGTGGCCAACGCGATCGCCGTCGCCGGCACCGGGCTGGGCGCGGTGCGGATCGACTCCGGCGACCTGGGCGTGCTGGCTAGGCGGGTCCGCACCCAGCTCGACGAACTGGGGGCGACCGGGACACAGATCGTGGTGTCGGGCGATCTCGACGAATACTCGATCGCGGCCCTGCGGGCCGACCCGGTCGACAGCTATGGGGTCGGCACCTCGGTGGTCACCGGCTCCGGTGCGCCCACCGCCAGCATGGTCTACAAGCTGGTCGAGGTCGACGGCCTGCCGGTGGAAAAGCGCAGCAGCCGCAAAGAATCTCACGGCGGACGCAAATCCGCGCTGCGGTTGTCCCGCCCGACGGGCACCGTCACCGAGGAGCTGATCCACCCGGTGTCGCAGCCACTTGAGGTCGCCGAACCCGCACGGGTCCTGACGGTGCCGCTGGTACGCGGTGGCCAGGTGCTGGCCGCCCCCGATCTGGCCGCCGCCCGAGCCCGGGTCGCCGAGGGCCTGCGCAGCCTGCCGTGGGAAGGTCTGGCCCTGTCCGCGGGCGAGCCGGCGATCCCGACCCGGCAGGTGCCGGTGCGGGCACGGTGAGCAAGGACGAACTGCCGCCGGTCACCGAGTTGCTGGCGACGGCGGTCGCCGCACTCGGCGGCAGCCAGCGCCCCGGCCAGGTGCAGATGGCCGAGGCGGTGGCACACGCGTTCGCCAGCGGGGAGCACCTGGCGGTGCAGGCCGGTACCGGAACAGGCAAGTCGCTGGCCTACCTGGTTCCGGCGCTCGCCCGGGCCATCATCGACGAAACCCCTGTCGTGGTATCCACGGCGACCATTGCCCTGCAGCGTCAGCTCGTCGACCGCGACTTACCTCGGCTCGTCGACGCGCTAGCCGCCGTACTGCCCCGCCGCCCGCGGTACGCGCTGCTCAAGGGTCGACGGAACTACCTGTGTCTGAACAAGATTCACAACGGTGGCGGTGAAGAGGCGCCGGACACCGGGCAGGAGGAGCTGTTCAGCCCGGCGGCCTCCACTGCGCTGGGCCGCGACGTGGCGCGGCTGACGGCGTGGTCGTCGTCCACCGAGACCGGTGACCGCGACGAGCTGACCCCAGGTGTGCCGGAACGGTCCTGGTCGCAGGTCAGCGTCTCGGCCAGGGAGTGCCTGGGCATGGCGCGCTGCCCCTACGGCACCGACTGCTTCTCCGAACGGGCGCGCGGTGAAGCCGGCCGCGCCGAGATCATCGTCACCAATCACGCCCTGTTGGCGATCGACGCGATCGCCGAGGCATCGGTGGTGCCCGAGCACAAGTTCCTCGTCGTCGACGAGGCGCACGAGCTGGTGGACCGGGTGACCTCGGTGGCCACCGGCGAGCTCACCCCGGCGCCGTTGGGCGTCGCAATCCGGCGCGTCGCCCGGCTGGTGAGCCCCGAGCTGACCCAACGGCTGGAGGCCGCGGTGGCAACGTTCTCCGCGGCGATCCATGACACCCAGCCCGGACGGATCGACTATCTCGACGACGAGCTGGCGACCTACCTGACCGCCCTGCGTGACGCGGCGAGTGCCGCCCGCAGTGACATCGATCCGGCGCCGCGGGATCCAGCGGCGGCCGCGGCCCGCACCGAGGCGATCGCGGCGCTGACCGAGATCGGCGACACCGCCGCCAGGGTGTTGGACTCGTTCGTGCCGGCCATCCCCGACCGCACCGATGTGGTGTGGCTGGACCACGAGGACAAGAGCGCAGCGGCGCGGGCATCGGGTGGGGGCACAGTGCGTCCCGTCCTGCGGGTGGCGCCGCTGTCGGTGGCGGGCCTGCTGCGCACCCGACTGTTCGAGACCTCGACCGCGGTTCTGACCTCGGCGACGTTGACCATCGGTGGATCCTTCGAGGCGATGGCGGGCGCCTGGGGGCTGCGGGGCGGCCCGGCCTGGCGGGGCCTGGACGTCGGGTCGCCATTCGAGCACGGCAAGTCCGGAATCCTCTATATCGCCGCGCACCTGCCGCCGCCGGGCCGCGACACCACCGGCTCGACGGAGCAAGTCGACGAGATCGCCGGACTCATCGAGGCGGCCGGCGGACGCACGCTGGGATTGTTCTCGTCGATGCGCGCCGCCCGCGCGGCTGCCGAGGCGCTGCGGGCCCGGATCGACACCCCGGTGCTGTGCCAGGGCGACGACGGCACCGCGGCGCTGGTGGAGCAGTTCGCCGCCGACCCGGAGACGTCGCTGTTCGGCACGCTGTCGCTGTGGCAGGGCGTCGACGTCCCGGGCCCGTCGCTGTCGCTGGTGCTCATCGATCGCATCCCGTTTCCCCGCCCCGACGATCCCCTGCTGACCGCACGGCAACGCGCCGTGGCGGCCCGCGGCGGCAACGGGTTCATGGCGGTCGCCGCCGCCCACGCCGCACTGTTGCTGGCCCAAGGCGCTGGTCGGCTGCTGCGCCGCGCCGACGATCGTGGCGTCGTCGCCGTGCTGGATTCCCGAATGGCCACCGCCCGCTACGGCGGCTACCTGCGCGCCTCATTGCCGCCGTTCTGGGCCACCACCGACCCGGCCCGGGTCAGGCAGGCACTGCAGCGGTTGTGCGGTGACCCCGCACCATGAGCGATCGCCGCGGTCGGCGCGGGTGCCGCACTATTGTGATGACAAACATCGACATCGCGGGCCGCCGGCCCTGACCCAGGAGGTGGCCCTCATGCGCCCGCGACACCTCCGACGCCTGCTCGCCCTCGCGGGCACAGCGGCGGTGCTCGCCGGGTGCGGCACGACCGTGCAGGGCAAACCGGTGTCGATTTTCGACGACCCGTTCAAGGTGGCCGGCCTGCAGGCCGTCGATGGCAACAGCGGGCTGCGACCAGACGCCGAGAAGCCGAGCCGCCAGGCCACGGGCGGCGACGGCGGCAAGGGCGACGAGATCGCCGTGCAGTCCGTCAGCGACCTGGAGACCTACTGGCAGGGCGTCTACGGCCAGACCTTCGACGGGCAGTTCAAGCCGGTGAAAGACCTCATCTCGTGGGACTCCGACGCCTACGGCGGCACGTTCTGCGACGAGTCGACCGACGGCCTGGTCAATGCCGCCTTCTGCGAGGACGACAACACCATCGGCTGGGATCGGGGCGTGCTGCTGCCGTCGCTGCGACGAGCCAACGGCGACATGGCCATCACGATGGTGCTGGCCCACGAATACGGCCACGCGATCCAGAAACTGGCCAAGCTGAACAAGAAGGGCACGCCGACCCTGGTCGCCGAGCAGCAGGCCGACTGCTTTGCCGGCTCCTACCTGCGGTGGGTGGCCGAGGGCAACTCACCGCGGTTCACGCTGTCGACCGGTGACGGGCTCAACAACCTGCTGGCGGCCATGATCTCGTTCCGCGACCCGCTGCTGAGCCAGGA
Organism: Mycolicibacterium sp. CH28; assembly: GCF_004745805.1. Lineage (GTDB taxonomy): Bacteria > Actinomycetota > Actinomycetes > Mycobacteriales > Mycobacteriaceae > Mycobacterium. Next base: position 183,575 of record NZ_SRLQ01000004.1, read on the forward strand.
CGACTACTACGACACCGGCGACGAGCACGGCTCGGCATTCGAGCGGATCTCGGCGTTTCAGTTCGGATTCACCGACGGCCCGTCGTCCTGCGCGGCTATCGACGCCAAGGAGATCGGCCAGCGCCGCGGCGACCTGCCCGTCGAGTTGCAGTCCGATCAGACTGGCGAGTGGCCGGTGAGCGAGGACTCGACGAAAGCCATCGTCGAGGCGATGAACATCCTCTTCCCGCTCAAGAATCCACCGCAGCTGACCTTCGACAGCGCCTCGGTGTCGAAATGCCCGGACGCGCGGCCCAGTCCACCGGTGTCATTCTGTCCGGCCACCAACACCATCGCCGTGGACCTGCCCGAGCTGCAGAAGATGGGAACGTCGACCGAGGGCGACGAGAACGTCCTGGTGACCGGCGACAACACCGCCTACTCGGTGGTGGTGTCGCGCTACATGCTGGCGTTGCAGCACGAGCGGGGCGGCCTGGTGCTCGACAACGCCGAGGCCGGACTGCGCACCGCCTGCCTGACCGGCGTGGCCACCACGAAGTTGTCCAAAGAGGTCACCACGCCCGACGGCAACACCGTCGCGCTGACCGCGGGCGATATCGACGAGGCGGTGTCGGGCCTGCTGACCAACGGGCTGGTGGCAGGCGACGTCAACGGTGAGTCGGTGCCGGCCGGGTTCTCCCGCATCGACGCGTTCCGCATCGGGGTGCTCGGCGATGCGGACCGCTGTATCAAGCGCTTCCCGTAACAGCCCGGGCCGTCAAGCAAGCCTTGACTGACAGGAGTCTGTCAATCCATCCTTGACATATGTCTGGTTCATTCACCGCGACTGGTCAGCAGCTTCACCGGCAGGTCGGCCAGATCCTCGCCGCCCCGGTTCTGCGTGGCGAGATCGATCCGCTCGAGTTGGTGCGTGCAGCGCACGAAGTTCAGGATCGGGCTGACGAGTTGTTAACTGCGGCTGTGCAGCAAGCACGGGATGAGGGCCGAACGTGGCAGGAGATCGGCAAGGTCCTCGGCGTATCGCGTCAGGCCGTTTTCCAGCGTTACGGCCAGCCGATTGATCCACGCACCGGAGAAGTCATGAACACCACTGCACTTCCCGAGGCCGACGAGCTGGCCAGAACCGTCATCGATGATCTTGCTCATGCGCGGTGGGCCGATGTCAGCGCTCGCTTTGACGCCACCATGCGCGACCGGCTCACCGAGGAGGGGCTCGCCGAGGCGTGGGCTCACATTGTGGGGTTGGCCGGGGCCTACGAGAGCCGTGGGGAAACTGAGGCCGTGCGCGCCGGCGACTTCACCACCACCGATACGCCATTGACCTTCGAGGCTGCTGATTTCGTCGCTCGCATCACCTTCCGTGACGATCGAACGGTTGCCGGGCTGTACATCCTCAATCTCGACCCGGCCGGCGGCGCTGGCGGATCGCTTACAGCCCGGTGAGTCAGAACGCAGGGCGACAATCTGGGGCATCTATCGCCCTCAGTTCTGACTGGACGTTTTCCGGTCAGATCTTTTTCGTCACGCCGTACCAGGACAGGATCGCTTCGCCCTGGTCGGTGGACTTGGTGAGCGTGGCGTAAGAGCGGATGAACGACTCGCCCACGCAGCCGTCGATCTTGACGTGGAAGTTGCTGATCGACACCCAGGGCGCGGCGCCCTTGTACTCCTTCTTCGTCACCGGAACGACGTTGATGATGCCCGGCTTGAGACCCACGGTGATACCGCCGCCGATGTTGGCGCCGGCGTTGGGCAGGATCCCCTCCGCCGCCCTGTTGGGGAAGTCCAGCCCGAAAACTCCGATGGACGAGTTGACGCCGGCGGTGCCGGTCAGTGAGACACCGTTGGAGGTGCTCATGTCGATACCGCAGCCGATCTGGTAGCCGACCTCGAACACCCCTTTCGGGGAGTCGCCCGGTCCGCTGAGCGCTCCGTTGTAGACCCCGCCGACGACGTATTCGCGAGAGGAAATCGCGGTGGTCAACGGGGCAACGGGCATCTGGATTTCGTCCTTGGCCAAGATCGTCAGGGTCCAGCCGTCGGGAGATTTCGTGGTGGCCGGCGGCGTGGATTCCACTCGCCCGTCGTCGGGCGGCGGGGCGGCGTCGACGGCGGCCACCGGCTGTGCCAAGTCCGAGCCGCCGGAATCGGGGTCGGCCGACGCCGGCACCGGCGTCACCAACAAGGCCCCTACCAGCGCGATGAGCGCCGCACTCCGCACAACCACTACCCCGAACGCCTTCCCGGAAAGCCGACGGTCCGCCCCTGCGCGATGCCTGCCGACGTTCCTGTGGGGAACCTACAGGTGGCCCCCACGCCCTACTAACCGAACTGGGGAGTTCCCTCGTTACGCGAGCGTGACCAGACCGAGTTCGGTGTCACCGGCCAGCAGCGGGTGATGCGGCAGTACCCGCACGGTGTAGCCGACGGACCCGGCCACCGGCAGCGGTGTCGTGGCCGAGAAGATCTCGGCCCCACCGTCGCCGGTCCCGGTGTGCTCCATGTCGACACACAGCGGGTCCTGCAGTGCGTCCCCGGCGCCGACCCGACCCAGCACGGCCTGGATTACGACCTCGTCGGGGGTGAGCCCGGCCAGCTGCACGGTGGCGGTCAAGGTCAGCTCCGACCCCAGCAGCGGGGTGTCGGGCAGGCCGGTGCTGTCGACATCGGTGATCTGAACCTTCGGCCAGGCTTCCCGTGCCCGCAGCCGGTAGGCCGACAGTTCGCGGGCCGCTCCGAAGGGCAGCCCGTCGATGGGTGCGCTGGTGCGGCGCAGCGACTGGGCGGCGGGCATGTAGTAGGTCTCGGTGTAGTCGCGCACCATCCGCGATGCCAGCACCTTGGGACCCAGCGTCTCCAGGGTGTGGCGCACCATTTCCACCCATCGGTTTGGCACGCCCTTGTCGTCGCGGTCATAGAACCTCGGGCCGACCGAATGCTCGAGCAGGTCGTAGAGGGCGGCGGCCTCCAGATCGTCGCGCCGCCCCTCGTCGGCCAGGCCGTCGGCGGTCGGTATCTCCCAACCGTTTTCGCCGTCGTACCACTCGTCCCACCAGCCGTCGCGGATGGACAGGTTCAGCCCGCCGTTGAGGGCGCTCTTCATACCGGAGGTGCCGCAGGCCTCCAGCGGACGCAGCGGGTTGTTCAGCCAGACGTCGCAGCCCCAGTACAGCTGGCGCGCCATGGACATGTCGTAGTCGGGCAGGAAGGCGATGCGATGGCGTACCTCGGGCCGGTCGGCGAACTTGACGACCTGCTGGATCAGCGCCTTGCCTGCGTCGTCGGCGGGATGGGACTTGCCGGCCACGATCAGCTGGATGGGTTTGTCCGCGTCGAGCAGCAGCGCTTCCAGCCGCTGCGGGTCACGCATCATCAAGGTCAGGCGCTTGTAGGTGGGGACGCGCCTGGCGAAGCCGATGGTCAACACGCCGGGATCGAATGCCGTTGCAATCCAGCCTAATTCGGCCTCTGACGCGCCGCGCTCCAGCCACGAACGGCGCAGCCGTTGCCGCACGTCCTCGACCAGCAGAGCGCGCAACTGCGAGCGGATCCACCAGATGTGGCCGGTGTCGACCTGCTGCAGCCGCTGCCAGACAGTGGGTTCGCGCAGCGCCTCGGTCGACCCGGCCAACTCCCGACCAAGTTCCAGCCACTGTGGCGCGGCCCAGGTCGGGCCGTGCACCCCGTTGGTGATCGAACCGATGGGCACCTCGGCGGGGTCGAAGCCAGGCCACAACTCATCGAACATCGTGCGACTGACCCGCCCGTGCAACAGCGACACCCCGTTGGCCCGCTGCGCGAGCCGCAGACCCATGTGCGCCATGTTGAACTTCGACGGGTCGTCTTCGGCCCCGAACGCCAGGACCCGTCCGGCCGGGACGCCGGGAAGCAGTCCGGTCGGCTCGTCGTCGCCGAAGTACCGCTGCACCATCTCCACCGGGAAGCGGTCGATGCCGGCCGGCACCGGGGTATGGGTGGTGAACACGGTGCTAGACCGCACCACGGTCAGGGCGGTGTCGAAATCCAGCCGGTCCTCGGACATGTACTCGCGGATGCGCTCCACACCCAAGAAGCCGGCGTGGCCCTCGTTCATGTGGAACACGTCGGGTGCGGGCCGGCCCTCGATCGCGGTGAACGCGCGGATGGCGCGCACCCCGCCGATGCCGGCCAGCAGCTCCTGCTTGATGCGGTGCTCCTGGTCGCCGCCGTACAGCCGGTCGGTGACATTGCGCAGATCGTGCTCGTTCTCGGGGATGTCGGAGTCCAGCAGCAACAGCGGTATCCGCCCCACCTGGGCCACCCACACCCTGGCCCGCAGTTTCTTGCCGTCCGGCATGGCCAGCTCGACCAGCACCGGCGCCTCGGCGGTGTCGGTCAGCAGCCGCAGCGGAAGGCCCTGCGGGTCCAGCGATGGATAATTCTCGTGCTGCCAGCCGTCGGCGGTCAGCGATTGCCGGAAGTACCCGGACCGGTAGTACAGGCCGACGGCGATCAGCGGCAGCCCGAGGTCGGACGCCGACTTCAGGTGATCACCGGCCAGGATCCCCAGCCCGCCCGAATAGTTGGGCAGTACCTCGGCGACACCGAACTCCATCGAGAAGTAGGCGATGCCGGTCGGCATGGCGGCGGGGTCCTGCTCCTGGTACCACATCGGACGGCTCAGGTAGTCGTCCAGATCGGCGGCGAGTTGATCGAGGGTGGCCAGGAACGAGGGATCCTCGGCCAGCTCGTCGAGGCGCGCGGGGCTGACCGCACCCAGTAGGGCCACCGGATCCTGACCGGTTTGAACCCACAGCTGCGGGTCGATCGAGGCGAAGAGATCCTGTGTCGGCCTGTCCCACGACCAACGCAGATTGATGGACAGCCGACCGAGTGCGGACAGCCGCTCGGGCAGGTGGGCTCGGACGGTGAACCTACGGAGGGCCTTCACGCGTCCCAACCTTACTGAGATTCCGCGGCATCGAAAGCGGCATCCAAAGACGACGGTGCGCTTCTTCCCCCGCGTTCATCGCGGCCACTACGGTGTGTGGACAGAGGGCGATGCGGTTACCCCGAGGGGCAAGGAGTCTCACGACCGGTGCAGGGACCTGATCCAGTGCTATAGACCGAAGATTCCGTAGGCCGAAGATCCGACACGGCGCAGGTCACGCCGTACAAGTCAGAAATGGAGTGGTGTGGGTGCCCGGTCGTATCGAGATCGATGACGTCGCGCCCGTCGTGTCCTGCGGAACCTACCCGGCCAAGGCGGTCGTCGGAGAGGTGGTGCCAGTGCGCGCGTCGGTCTGGCGCGAAGGGCATGACGCGGTGGCCGCGACGTTGGTGGTGCGCTACCTGGGACGGTCGTACCCCCAGCTCGGTCAGAGTCCGGCGCGACGGGTCCAGGCACTGGAGAGCGTCGCGCAGGCCGAGGCGGCCCCGGCCGCCGGCCGGGTCAAGCCTCAGCTGTACTCGATGTCACCCGGGCGCACGCCCGATTCGTTCCACAGCCAGTTCAGCCCCGACCAGGTGGGGTTGTGGACGTTCCGTGTCGACGGCTGGGGCGACCCGATCACCACCTGGCGCCACGCCGTCACCGCGAAGCTGGATGCCGGCCAGGGCGAAACCGAGTTGAACAACGACCTGCTGGTGGGCGCTCGTCTGCTGGAGCGGGCCGCCACCGGGGTCCCGCGCGATCGGCGCACCCCGCTGCTGGCCGCGGTGGCGGCGCTGCGCGAGCCCGGCGATCCCCTGACCCGTGCCGCACCGGCCTTGTCGCACGAGGTGACCGACCTGCTGGCGCAGTACCCACTGCGCGAACTGGTCACCCGTGGCACCACCTACGGCGTGTGGGTGGACCGACCATTGGCGCGTTGCAGCGCCTGGTACGAGATGTTCCCGCGGTCCACCGGCGGCTGGGACGACACTGGGCGCCCCGTGCACGGCACGTTCGCGACGGCGGCGGCGGCGCTCCCCCGGATCGCCGCGATGGGATTCAACGTCGTCTATCTGCCGCCGATCCACCCGATCGGCAAGGTGCACCGCAAGGGCCGCAACAACAGCGTCACCGCCGAGCACGGCGATGTCGGCTCGCCCTGGGCGATCGGCAGCGATGAGGGTGGCCACGACGCCGTGCACCCTGATTTGGGCACGATCGAGGACTTCGACCGGTTCGTGGTCGCCGCCGGCGAGAACGGCCTCGAAGTGGCGCTGGATCTGGCCCTGCAGTGCGCCCCCGATCACCCGTGGGCCAAGAACCACCGGCAGTGGTTCACCGAGCTGCCCGACGGGACCATCGCGTACGCGGAGAACCCGCCCAAGAAGTACCAGGACATCTATCCGCTGAACTTCGACAACGATCCGGCCGGCCTCTACGACGAGGTGCTCCGGGTGGTGCGGCATTGGATGGACCACGGGGTCAAGATCTTTCGGGTCGACAACCCGCACACCAAGCCGCCGAACTTCTGGGCGTGGCTAATCAGTGCGGTCAAAGCCATCGACCCCGACGTGTTGTTCCTGTCTGAAGCGTTCACCCGGCCCGCCCGGATGTACGGCCTTGCCAAACTGGGCTTCACGCAGTCGTATTCGTACTTCACCTGGCGGACCGCCAAGTGGGAGATCGAAGAGTTCGGCCGCCAGATCGCCGAGCACGCCGACTACGCGCGGCCCAACCTGTTCGTCAACACTCCCGACATCCTGCACGAGAGCCTGCAGCACGGCGGTCCGGGCATGTTCGCGATCCGTGCGGTGCTGGCCTCAACACTGGGCACCTCGTGGGGCGTCTACTCCGGCTACGAGCTGTTCGAACACCTGCCAGCGCGCGAAGGCAGCGAGGAGTACCTGGACTCGGAGAAGTACGAGCTGCGACCACGCGATTTCGAGGCCGCCCTGCGGGAAGATCGCTCGCTGGAGCCGTTTCTGAAGCGTCTCAACGAGATCCGTCGCGTTCATCCTGCGCTGTGCCAGATGCGCACGATCAAGTTCCACCATGTCGACAACGAGGCGCTGCTGGCCTACAGCAAGTTTGATCCCCTGACCGGTGACACCGTGTTGGTGGTGGTCAGCCTCAATCCCTTCGGCGCCGAGGAGGGCATGGTGGGACTGGATATGGAAGCACTGGGTATGCACTCCTACGACCGATACTGGGTCCGCGACGAGATCACCGGTGAGGAGTACCAGTGGGGGCAGTCCAACTACGTGCGACTGGAACCGGCCCGAGCCGTCGCGCACATTCTGAATATGCCGTTGATACCGCAGGACCAGCGATCCACGCTGCTCCGGCGGGAATGACGCAACGATAAGGAGCCGAGGCCATGACGAGATCAGACAAACTCGCCAGCCCGTATCTGGCACCCGATCCCGGTGAGGTGGCCAGGCTGGTGGCCGGTGTCCACCACAACCCGCACGGCATCCTGGGTGCCCACGAGTATGACGATCACACCGTCATCCGGGCTCTCAAGCCGCATGCACAGCAGGTCGTCGCCCTGATCGGCGGCGAGCGCTACCCGCTGACCCACATCGATGCCGGCCTGTTCGCGGTGGCGCTGCCGTTCACCAACCTGGCCGACTACCGGCTCGAGGTCAGCTATCCGGCCGGTGGTGACTCGACACACACCATCACCGTCGCCGACGGCTACCGGTTCCTGCCCACCCTGGGCGAGATGGATCTCTATCTGTACGGCGAGGGGCGCCACGAGCGGTTGTGGGAGATCCTCGGCGCGCATCCACGGTCATTCACCACGCCAGACGGCGTCGTGGAGGGCGTGTCGTTCGCGGTGTGGGCACCGAATGCCAAGGGCATCAACCTAATCGGCGAGTTCAATCACTGGGACGGCAACGACGCCCCAATGCGAGTGCTGGGCTCGTCGGGCGTGTGGGAACTGTTCTGGCCCGGCTTCCCCACCGACGGGCTGTACAAGTTCCGCGTCCACGGGGTGGACGGTTCGGTCACCGACCGCGCCGATCCGTTCGCGTTCGCGACGGAGGTCCCGCCGCACACCGCCTCCCGAGTGTTCTCGTCGAACTACACCTGGGACGACACCGACTGGATGACCCAGCGGGCCACCCGCAACCCGGTGTTCGAACCGATGAGCACCTACGAGGTACACCTCGGTTCATGGCGACCGGGCCTGAGCTACCGCGAGCTCGCCGAGCAACTCACCGAATATCTTCTGGCCCAGGGTTTCACCCACGTCGAGCTGCTTCCGGTGGCCGAGCATCCCTTTGGCGGGTCGTGGGGTTACCAGGTGACGTCGTACTACGCGCCGACATCGCGGTTCGGCTCTCCCGACGACTTCCGCCTCCTAGTGGATACCCTGCATCGGGCCGGGATCGGCGTGATCGTCGACTGGGTGCCGGCACACTTCCCGAAGGACGCCTGGGCACTGGGCCGCTTCGACGGCACCCCGCTCTACGAGCATTCCGATCCGCGCCGTGGCGAGCAACTCGACTGGGGTACTTACGTTTTCGACTTCGGCCGGGCCGAGGTGCGCAACTTCCTAGTGGCCAACGCCCTGTACTGGCTGCAGGAATACCACATCGACGGCCTGCGCGTCGATGCGGTGGCTTCGATGCTGTACCTGGACTATTCACGTCCCGCGGACGGCTGGACGCCGAACATCTACGGCGGGCGGGAGAACCTCGAAGCGGTGCAGTTCCTGCAGGAGATGAACGCAACCGTCCACAAGATCGCGCCGGGGATCGTCACCATCGCCGAGGAGTCCACCTCCTGGCCCGGGGTAACCCGACCGACAAACCTTGGTGGGCTTGGATTTTCGATGAAGTGGAACATGGGTTGGATGCACGACACCCTGGACTACATCAGCCGCGACCCGATCTATCGCACCTATCACCACCACGAGATGACGTTCTCGATGTTGTACGCGTTCAGCGAGAATTTCGTCCTGCCGATCAGCCACGACGAGGTGGTACACGGAAAGGGCACGCTGTGGGGACGCATGCCGGGCAACGACCACGTCAAGGCCGCCGGGCTGCGCAGCCTACTGGCCTACCAGTGGGCTCACCCCGGTAAGCAGCTGCTGTTCATGGGGCAGGAGTTCGGCCAGCGCGCGGAGTGGTCGGAGGAACGCGGCGTCGATTGGTATCAGCTCGACGAGAACAGTTACTCCAACGGGATCCTGCGGTTCGTGGCCGACGTCAACCAGATCTACCGCACCCGCCCGGCGTTGTGGAGCCAGGACAGCCGCCCGGATGGTTATTCGTGGATCGACGCCAACGACTCGGCCAACAACGTCTTGAGCTTCCTGCGCTACGGCAGCGACGGCTCGGTGCTGGCGTGCGTGTTCAACTTCTCCGGCACCGAACACGGCCGCTATCGGCTCGGCCTGCCGCGTGCGGGCACCTGGCGTGAGGTCCTCAACACCGACGCGACCGTCTACAACGGCGCCGGGGTGGGCAATTTCGGCGCGGTCGAGGCCACCGACGAGCCGTGGCATGGCCGCCCGGCGTCGGCGGTGCTGGTGCTTCCACCGACATCGGCGATCTGGCTCGAACCGGCCTGAGGCCGGCTTAGTACAACGCGTTGGCCAGATTCCGCCGGCCGGCGATGACGTCGGGATCGGCGGGGTCGAACAGCTCGAAGAGCTCGATCAGGCGGGTGCGGACCTTGGTGCGCTCGTCGCCGGCGGTCGTGCGCACCAGCGCGATGAGCCGATCGAAGGCCGCCGTCACGTCCTGATTGAGCACCTGCACGTCGGCGGCGGCGAAGGCTGCGTCGATATCGCCCGGCGCGGCGTCGGCGACCGTGACGGCGTCGGGACGCTGTGCGGTGGCCCGCTCCAGGAAGGTGATCTGGCGCAGCGCACCCTTGGCTTCCACGTGGTTGGGGTCGGCGTCGAGGATGGCCTGATATGCCGCGACCGCGGCCAGGAAATCACCGGCCTCCAGGTGGTCGCGCGCCTGCTCCAGGGCGGGGTCGGTCTGCTCGGATTCCGAACCCTCCGCTCCGCCGAGCTTTCCGGCGGTCGCGGCGAGCAGTGAGTCGATCCAGCGGCGCAGTTGCTCGGGGGGTTGGACGCCCTGGAAACTTGCCAGCGGCTGCCCGGCAGCCAGCGCCACCACGGTGGGTACCGCCTCGATGCCGAACATCTGGGCGACGCGGGGAACCACGTCGACGTTCACGGTGGCCAGAGACCAGGTGCCCTGGTCGGCAGCGGCGAGCGCGGCAAGCGCCTCGGCCAGCTGCACACAGGCGTCGCTGCGGGGTGACCACAGCAGCACAACGACGGGCAGTTGGCTGGATCGGACCAGAACCTCGGCTTCGAAGTTGGCTTCGGTGATCTCGACTCCGCCGCGCGGTGCGGATCCACCGCCGGTGGGCTGCTGGGCCCGCTGTTTGAGGCCGGAAAGGTCGACGGCACCGGCCATGGCCGGGGCGATCGGAGGGCGTGGACGCGTCACGCCCTCAAGTTTGTCACGTCGGCGACGACGCCGAATCCACCGGTTGAGCTGAACTCGCGAGGTGTCCGGCGTGGCCGCGTTCACCACCCAATTTCGCGGTCCGATCAGCCCATATGAGGAAGATCACACTACCGAGCGGCGCGATGCTCCCCAGCAACGCCAGCAACCACGTCCCCACCCCCCAGGCGTAGGCGATGCCAGCCAGGACGGCGGTGACCACGAAGGCGATGAACACCAGGCCGTGCACCATGCCGAAGATCTTGACCCCGATCTCGGTACGCGGGCTGCCCAGGTACTTGAAGTACATCCCGATCAGCAGCCCGACCCAGCTCACGGCCTCGGCCAGCGCCACCAGCCGGAACCGTCCGGCCGTGCTCCGAACGTCAAACGTGCTCGTCATACCGCCATTGTGCCGCAGCAGCGGCCCAGCTACTACGCGGCGTCGTTGTCGCACCCGGTCGACCGGCGCGCCGACCGCCTCGGCTAGGACACGACTGCCTCGCTCCTCCTCCGCCTCGTCCCTCGGCGGCATCGTCGTCTCGGCTAGGACACGACTGCCTCGCTCCTCCTCCGCCTCGTCCCTCGGCGGCATCGTCGTCTCGGCTAGGACACGACTGCCTCGCTCCTCCTCCGCCTCGTCCCTCGGCGGCATCGTCGCCTCGGCTAGGCGCGCAGGATGAGCGCGTCGCCCTGGCCACCCGCGCCGCACAGTGCCGTCACGGCGTAGCCCGAGCCGCGCCGGGCGAGCTCAAGGGCGGCGTGCAGCGTGATCCGCGCACCGGACATGCCGATCGGATGGCCCACCGCGATCGCACCCCCGTTGCGGTTGACCTTGGCCGGGTCGACACCGAGTTCCCTGGTCGAGGCCAGCGCGACGGCAGCAAACGCCTCGTTGATCTCAATAACATCGAGGTCGTCGAGCCCAATGCCCTCGCGTGCGATCGCCTTCTTGATCGCGTTGGCCGGCTGGGATTGCAGCGTGGAATCCGGCCCGGCCACCACACCGTGTGCACCGATCTCGCACAACCAGGTCAGCCCGAGCTCCTGGGCCTTGGCCTTGTTCATCACCACCACAGCACAACCACCGTCGGAGATCTGAGACGCCGAACCCGCGGTGATCGTGCCGTCCTTGCGGAACGCCGGCTTGAGACCGGACAGCGACTCGGCGGTGGTGTTGGCCCGGATGCCCTCGTCCTCGGCGAACACGATCGGGTCACCCTTGCGCTGCGGGATCTCGACCGGCACCACCTCGTCGACGTACACGCCGTCCTTCCAGGCCGCGGCGGCCTTCTGATGTGACGCGGCAGAGAATTCGTCCTGCTCGAGACGGGTGAACTTGTCAGAGTCGTTGCGCTGCTCGGTCAGCGCACCCATCGGCTGATCGGTGAACACGTCATACAGGCCGTCATAGGCCAGGTGATCGAGCATCGTCACGTCGCCGTACTTGAAACCTTCCCGGCTATTCATCAACAGATGCGGCGCCCGCGTCATCGACTCCTGACCACCAGCCACCACGACCTCGAACTCACCGGCCCGAATCAACTGATCAGCCAACGCGATCGCGTCGATCCCCGACAGACACATCTTGTTGATGCTCAGCGCCGGCACATCCCAGCCGATCCCCGCCGACACCGCCGACTGACGAGCCGGCATCTGCCCCGCACCCGCCGTCAAGACCTGACCCATGATCACGTACTCGACCAACGACGCGGGCACCCCCGCCTTCTCCAACGCCCCCCTGATCGCAATCGCACCCAGATCCGTACCCGAAAAATCCTTCAACGAACCCGACAGCTTGCCAATCGGCGTACGCGCTCCAGCAACGATCACCGATGTCGTCATTTCTTACCTCCAAGGGCGTTGCTTGCGGTCTGTAGGTCGCGGGCGTCCGTGATCGGCGCGGCGGTGCGGTCGCGGACTTCGTCGAGGGTGATATCCGGGGCTAGCTGACGCAGGTGAATCTCGTTGTCGCTCAGGTCCATCACGGCCAGGTCGGTGATGATCCGGTCGACCACTCCCGCGCCGGTCAGCGGTAGATCACACGTCTGCACGATCTTGGGCGACCCGTCTTTGGCGGTGTGCTCGGTGAGGACCACGATCCGGCGTGTGCCGGCAACCAGGTCCATCGCGCCCCCCATCCCCTTGACCAGCTTGCCGGGCACCATCCAGTTCGCCAGATCGCCATTGGCGGCTACCTGTAGCGCTCCGAGGATGGCGATGTCGATGTGCCCGCCGCGGATCATGCCGAAGCTGGTGGCGGAGTCGAAGAGCGACGCACCGTCGACTGCGGTCACGGTCTGCTTGCCCGCGTTGATCAGATCCGGGTCGACGTCCTCGTCGAACGGGAACGGCCCCATGCCGAGCAGCCCGTTTTCGCTGTGCATCATGATGCGCATGCCGTCGGGAATGTAGTTGGCCACCAGGGTGGGGATGCCGATGCCCAGGTTCACGTAGTCCCCGTCGTGCAGCTCCCGTGCCGCCAGCTCGGCCATCTCGTTGCGACTCCACGCCATGTCACACCACCTCCACGTTCTGCGGCCGAATCGTTCGTTGTTCGATGAAGCCTGGTGCCGGCACCGCGACGACGCGGTCGACGTAGATGCCCGGGGTCATCACGTCATCGGGGTCCAGGTAACCGTCGACGACGTGCTCGACCTCGGCCACGCACACCCGGCCACACGTAGCGGCCAGCGGGTTGAAGTTGCGGGCGGTCAACCGGTAGCGCAGGTTGCCCTCGGCGTCGGCCCACTCCGCACGCACCAAAGCGAGATCTGCGACGATGCCGCGTTCCAGCACGTACTCCTGGCCGTCGAAGACGTCGCTCGGCTTGCCCTCGGCGACCGGCGTACCAACCCCGGTGCGGGTGTAGAAGCCGGCAATGCCCGCACCGCCGGCACGCATTCGCTCGGCCAACGTCCCCTGGGGGCAGAACTCGACCTCGAGGATCCCATCCAGGTACTGGCTGGCGAACAGCTTGTTCTCCCCAACGTAGGAGGCGATCACCTTGGACACCTGGCGCTGCTCGAGCAGCAGGCCCAACCCCTTGCCATCCACACCCATGTTGTTGGACACGATGGTCAGGTCACGCACTCCGCTGTCGCGGACCACTTCGATCAAGCCTTGCGGGATACCGCAGAGACCGAACCCCCCAACCGCGATCGTCATGCCATCGCGCAACAGGTCGGCTAGCGCAGCGGCGGGGTGGTCGCGCAATTTCATTCGTTGCATTCCTTCGATGTTGTCTTCGTCCGTTGGGTGGACACGACAATCGTGCACATGGGCGGGATTTTTGACGAGATCACGTGGCATAATCGCTCGGTCGATGAGCAAGCGCAGCAGTGAGTGTTCACTCAGCGGACGATGGAGGGCGTTGTGACGGAGGGGCCCACAGTCGTAGGCCGCGTCGCGGCAATCTTGCGCTCGCTGTCCGCCTATCCCAACGGTGCCGGGACATCCGAGGTGGCCGCGGGTGCGGCCATACCGCGGCCGAGCGCGCACCGACTGCTGGCGGCGCTCGAAGCCGAAGGGCTCGTCGATCGTGATCAGCAGTCCGGTCGGTGGTACTTGGGTCCCGAGATGTTCGTGCTGGGAGCGGCGTCAGCGTCTCGCTTCGACGTCACCAGCAAAGCCGGCCCGTACGTGCGGCGGTTGGCCACCGAGACCGGTGAGAGCGCCTTCTTCTCACTGCGCCGCGGCCAACAAACCGTGGTCATGCAGCGAGAAGATGGCGACTTCCCGATTCGCTCACACGTGCTCTACGAGGGTGCTCGATTCCCGCTGGGGGTCGTCTCGGCCGGCCTCGCCGTGTTGGCCTACCTGCCCGACGACGTCATCACGTCGTACCTCGAGGAGGCAGATCTCGCCAGCCAGTGGGGACCAAGTCACGACACGCGCGCCGTGCTGGCACGCATCGAGGAGACCCGAACCAACGGGTGGGCGGTCAACCCCGGTCTGATCGTCGAGGGCTCCTGGGGCATGGCAGCAGCCGTGTTCGATTCTCGTCAATCACCCGTCGGCGCGCTCACCCTCACCGGTATCGAACAACGCTTCACTCATCAACGGCGACATCACCTGGGCCGACTCCTGCTTCGCGAGGCGAATCACTTGAGCCAGCGCATCGGCTGAGCCGCACAGCTGCCGACTACTGCAACTTCCGGCAGTTACATCGATGCGTCGAGCGGGTGGCACGCTGCGCCACAACGAGTTTCATCGATCCACGTTCGAGGGCCTATCGTCATCACTGCCGCGGCACCGACGTCATGTCATCTACCCGACTGGCCTCCGCCGAAATCGACGACACATGCGTTACCTCGCACCCCGCGAAATCGGGGCAAGCGGGAACAGGCTCAAACCGACACCTCAGCAGATCCGGCCGCGTATATTGACATAATCTCCCCTGTGTCATATTCATAAGACATGATGGGCACTATGTCTCACGCGGCGGAGGTTAGGTTTGAGCTGGCCACCGCGCAGTCATGGGGTGATCGTTGGCCCATGTACCGGGCCCTGCGCGACCTCGACCCGGTACACCACGTGGTCCCCGCCAACCCCGCACACGACTACTGGGTACTGTCCCGGCACGCCGACGTGTGGAGTGCGGCGCGCGACCACGAGACGTTCTCCTCGGCGCACGGCCTGACCGTCACCTACAACGAGTTGGAACTGATTGGTCTCCAAGACAACCCACCGATGGTCATGCAGGACCCTCCGGTGCACACCGAGTTCCGCAAACTGGTGGCGCGCGGGTTCACCCCGAGGCAGGTCGAGGCGGTCGAACCCAAGGTGCGCGCGTTCGTCGTCGAGCGCATCGAGCGGCTCCGCGCAGCCGGAGGCGGCGACATCGTCGCCGAGCTGTTCAAACCGCTGCCGTCGATGGTCGTCGCCCACTACCTGGGGGTTCCGGAGCAGGACCGCGACCAGTTCGACTGCTGGACCGAGGCCATCGTGGCGGCCAACGCCAGTGGGCCCGGCGCGCTGGGGTCGGTCGGCGATGCCATCGGGTCGATGATGGCCTACTTCACCGACCTGATCGAGCGCCGCCGCCGCGACCCCCAAGACGACACCGTCTCACACCTGGTCGCCGCCGGGGTGGGCGCCGACGGCGACCTCGCCGGAACGCTGTCGGTGCTGGCCTTCACGTTCACGATGGTCACCGGCGGTAACGACACCACCACCGGCCTGCTCGGCGGCTCGATGCCGCTGCTGCAGCAACGCCCCGACCAACGCCGCCTGCTCGTGGAGCAGCCCGAGCTGATCGGCGATGCCGTCGACGAGCTCCTGCGGCTCACCTCCCCGGTGCAGGGCCTGGCCCGCACCACCACCCGCGACGTCGAGCTGCACGGCAAGGCCATCCCGGCCGGCCGCAAGGTGCTGCTGCTCTACGGCTCGGCCAACCTCGACGAACGCCAATACGGCGACGACGCCGGCGAACTCGACGTCACCCGCCGCCCGCGCAACATCCTGACGTTCAGCCATGGCGCCCACCACTGCCTCGGTGCGGCGGCGGCCCGCATGCAAGCACGGGTGGCCTTGACCGAATTGCTGTCCCGGTGCCCCGATTTCGAGGTCGACGAAGCGGGAATCGTCTGGGCCGGTGGCGGTTACGTGCGTCGGCCACTGTCGGTGCCGGTGCGGGTGGGCAGCTAGATGGCGGGCAAGGACTGGCTGGCCTCCCGACGCGCGGAGGTGGCTGCCGACCGCATCCTCGACGCGGCCGGAGAGCTGTTCGCCGGGCACGACGTGGCCAGTGTCGGTATGAACGACATTGCCCGGGCCGCCGGATGTTCCCGAGCGACCCTTTACCGCTACTTCGAGAACCGCGACGCGCTGCACACCGCCTACGTGCATCGCGAGGCATACCGGCTGCACGAACAGATGACCGTGCTGATCAGCGAGATCGCCGACCCCCGTGAGCGACTGCTGGCCGGCCTCACCTCGGCGATGGGAATGGTGCGCGAAAGTCCGGCGCTGTCATCGTGGTTCGCCGCCACGGGCTCTCCCATCGGGGCGGAGATGGCCGAGCAGTCCGAGGTCATCCAGGCACTGACCTCAGGATTCCTGCTGTCGCTGCGACCCGACGACCCCGGTGCCGTCCATCGCCGGGCGCGCTGGCTGGTGCGGATCCTGACCTCGCTGCTGATCTTTCCCGGCCGCGACGCCGCCGACGAACGCGCGATGCTCGAGGAGTTCGTCGTTCCGCTGGTGTGCCCGAGCGAGACCGACTCTGCGGTGAGCGCATCGGGCCTGCCCACAGATCGCGATTCATCCGCATAATCGCGCGCTCACCGCCGACTCGGCGATGAAACTAGCTGCGCACCCGGGTGAACCGATGCAGCACCCACGCCACCGGGATCGTCATCACCAGCGTGACCACGAACAACGCCGGCGCCGAGCCGGTGTAGACCGGCCAGCCCAGCACGTCGACCATCGCGATCTCCATCACCACGAGGTGGACGAGGAAGATCTCGTAGGAGATCTCCCCGAGCCACACCATCGGCCGGGTGGCCAGCAGCCGCGCGTACCAGCCGCGATTGCCAAGGGCCAGCGGTGCCACCACCAGCGTCGCAATCGCGGCGTAGAAGCCGGTCTTGACCAGCGCCTCGGTCAGGCCGGCCGGTGAGGTGGTCGGCTCGCCGGCGACAGGTGTCGACACGATGAGAAAGCTGACGATCGCCAGCGCGAGTGCGACGAAGCCGTAGACCCGGACGCCCTTGGCCTGCAACACCGTCAGCAGCATCCCGCCGACGAACCAGGCCAGATAGCCGGGCAGCCACAGCCGCGCGCCATTGGGCAAGAAGTCGGTTGTGTGCACCAACACCATCCAAGCCGGGCTGATCAGTGCGAGGCCCACCAACGCGGTCAGCAACAGCGCCGGTCGCCACCGCCGCCGGCACAGCACGACCAGGAGCAGATAGGCCAGGATCGGCAGCGCGACGTAGAACGAGACCTCGACGGCCAGGCTCCACATCTGGGTGAGCCCTTGGTGCAGATAGCCGTTGAACATGTAGTTGTCGGTGTAGATCTGAGTCAGCGTCAGGTTGCGCAGCAGACCGATCCAAGTGTGACCGGGATTGGGACCCCCATCGCGGAAGTGGTAGATCAGGTAGGCGCCCAGAACGGTGACGACGTAGGCCGGCATGATGCGCCGCACCCGGTGCCAGGCGTAGCGCCGCACCGAGGGCCCCGTCTGCCCGCCGACCGCGGCGCGCACCCACGGACCGAACAACAGATAACCCGACAGCACGAAGAAGATCGGCACCCCGATCTCCATCCGCGAATACACCAAGCCCACAAAGCCATGCGTGTACTTGCCGGTGGTGTAGGCGGCGTGGGTGCCCAGTACCAGCAGGGCGGCCACCGCGCGCACGCCGGTGAGCGAGGCGACCCGATCGACACCTGTGACTGATTCCAGTCCGCCCTGGTCGACCGGGCTGGACGCAGTCATCGGTTCTTGTGCCGGGGCTTCCCGCCGGAGGGACGCGAGTCGTACCGTGGGCTGCCCCGGTCCAGCTTCAGGTCGATCATCACACCGGAAATCCGGGTCTTCTCAAGGGCTTTCAGCGTGGCGGGAGATAGGTTGGCCGGCAATTCGACCAGCGAGAAGTCGGCCTTGATGGTGATATGCCCGAAGTCGCTGCGGTGCAGCCCACCTTCGTTGGCGATGGCGCCGACGATCGAGCCCGGGCCCACCTTGTGCCTCTTGCCGACCGCGATGCGGTAGGTCGCCAGATCGTCGCGGGTCCGGCGCGGCGCGCGTTCACGCTCGTCGCGGTCCGGCCGGTCGTCTCGCTCGCGGCGCTTCTCCGGCGGCGGCTCGGTCATCAGGAACTCGGCCCCGTCGCGCGACTGCAGCGCCAGCGCGGCAGCGATGTCGGCCATCGGCACGTCGTGGTCGCGCTCGTAGTCCTCAATCAGGCGACGGAACATATCGAAGCCGGGCGCGTTGAGCGCCTCGGTGATCGAATCCTGGAACTTGGCCACCCGCTGGGCGTTGACATCGTCCACGCTGGGCAACTGGTCTTCGGTGACCGGTTGGCGGGTGACCTTCTCGATCGCCTTCAGCAGATGGCGTTCCCGCGGCGAGACGAACAGCAGTGCGGTCCCGGATCGCCCGGCCCGCCCGGTGCGCCCGATGCGGTGCACATAGGACTCCGGATCGTGCGGGATGTCGTAGTTCAGCACATGCGAAATGCGCTCGACGTCCAGACCGCGGGCGGCGACGTCAGTGGCCACCAGGATGTCGATCGATCCGCTCTTGAGCGCGGCGATGGTCCGCTCGCGAAGCGCCTGCGGGATATCGCCGTTGATGGCCGACGCGGCGAACCCGCGTGCCCGCAACTTCTCGGCGACCTCCTCGGTGGCCTGCTTGGTCCGGACGAACACGATCATCGCCTCGAAGGGCTCCACCTCGAGCACCCGGGTCAACGCGTCCATCTTGCGGTTCCCGGCAACCTGGATATAGCGCTGGGTGATGTTCTCGGCCGTGGCGGTCTTGGACTTGACCGCGACCGTGACGGCGTCATGCAGGTACTTGGAGGTGATCTTGCGGATCGCCGGCGGCATGGTCGCCGAGAACAGCGCGACCTGCTTGTACTCCGGGGTATCGGCCAGGATCCGCTCGACGTCCTCGGCGAACCCCATCTGCAGCATCTCGTCGGCCTCGTCGAGCACCAGATAGTCCAGGTGCGACAGGTCCAGGCTGCCCTTTTCGAGGTGGTCGATGACGCGGCCGGGCGTTCCGACGACGACCTGCGCACCGCGCTTCAGGCCGGCCAGCTGCGGGACGTAGGAGGAACCGCCGTAGATCGGCAGCACATTGATATTTCGGTGCGCGCCGTAGCGGCTGAATGCCTCGGCAACCTGCAGGGCCAACTCACGCGTCGGAGCCAGCACCAGCGCCTGGGTGTTGCGGCTGGTGGGGTCGATTTTCGACAGGATCGGGATCGCGAATGCCGCGGTCTTGCCCGTGCCGGTCTGGGCGAGGCCGACCACATCGGAGCCGGCCAGCAGGGCGGGAATAGTGGCGGCTTGGATGGCTGAGGGGGTCTCGTAGCCGACGTCGGCGACGGCCTGCAGCACCGCTGGGTGAATCTGCAGGTCGGCGAAGGTCTGGGGCGTGCGTTCGTCGGCGTCGGGGCCGGCGTCTTCCGGGGATGTCATTGGATCTGCAGTCTAATGCCGGAGCGTGCCGTAACCCGGATTCGGCTGCAAAGGACGGTACCGTCAGCCGATGTGTGGCATCGGCTGACCGCGGGGATTGTGGGCACGGCGTTGGCCGCAACCCTCGTGAGCTGCAGCTCAGGCGACTCTACGGTGGCAAAAACGCCCCAGCCGACGACGACGGCCGCACCCGCCACGTCGGCTCCCCCGCCGCCGCCTTCCGCCACTCCGCCGCCACCGCCACCGCCACCACCGGCCGACCCGTGCGCGGTGGACCTGGCCGCGTCCGCGATCGCGCAGGCGGTCTCCGATCTGCCCCGCGACCCGCGCAGCAACCAGGGTTGGTATCCGGTACCGGTGGCAGGCAACTACAACGAATGCGCGCAGCTGTCGGCGGTCATCGTGCGGGCCAACACCAACGCCGAGAATCCCAACACCCGCGCGGTGATGTTCCACCTCGGCAAGTACATCCCGACCGGCGTGCCCGACACCTACGGATTCAACAACGTCGACACCTCGCAGAGCACCGGGGACACGGTCGCGTTGGGCTACGTCAACGGCCTGGGCATGCAGAGCGTGGTGAAGTTCCGCTGGAACGGCAACGGTGTCGAGCTGATCGGCAACGGCTGAGTCCCACCGTCGCCCGCACCGACATCTTGTGGAAAAGCCCGAGACGGACGGTACAAAACGTCGAGTTCGGCGGGTAGCCGGGGCCGCTAGGGTGACGGGAATGCGCCGGATCCTGCCTGTCTGCGCCACGCTGCTGGCGATCTGGACGGCTCCGCCGGCCGCGGTCGCACCCGTCACAACGATCAACGGCAGCGTTCCGCCCGGATCGGTGACCCCCTTGGACGACGTGTCGGTCATGCTGGACACCGTCCAGGCCGACGGGAACGAACTGCTGGTGCTGCAGGGCACCCGCAGGCCCGGAACGCGGGTCGCCATCCACGTCCACGACTACGGCGGCCACACCTGCGTGCTCAGCGGCACGATCACCGACTTCATGGACGGCCACGAGCCGATGACGTACCCGGCCGGAACCTGCTATTACATGCCTCCCGACACCCCGATGAGCGCCGCGAACCTGGGCACCGAGCAAGCGCGCCTCATCGACACGTTCGTCTTCCCGCCCGGCGCCGAGCCGACGACGATGCTCGAGCCGGGCAGCTAGCGCCGGCTTACACCCAACCCGACAAACGGGCGGCGAAGTGCGGCCAAGGCGCGCCATTACGTCGACCTCGGCACGCGCCGACCCGTCGGTGCTCACACCTACAGTGAGTCTGTGTTCGTCGCCGACGGTCGCGTCATCTACAGCGCGTCCGACCTTGCCGCGGCTGCCCGCTGCGAGTACGCACTGCTGCGCGCATTCGACGCTCAGCTCGGCCGGGGCCCGGCGGTGTCGGTGCACGACGACCTACTGGCCCGCACCGCCGAACTTGGCGGCCAGCACGAGCAGCGTCATCTCGACGGCCTGCGTTCGGCCGGCGATGTCGCCGTCATCGGCCGCCCCGCCTACACGGTGGCAGGGCTGACCGCGGCCGCACAGGCCACAGTGCGGGCTGTCGAGCAGCGCGCACCCGTCATCTACCAGGCCGCCATGTTCGATGGCCGGTTCGTCGGGTTCGCCGACTTCCTGCTGCTCGACGGGGACCGCTACCGGCTGCGCGACACCAAGCTGGCCCGCTCGGTCAAGGTCGAGGCACTGCTTCAGCTGGCCGCCTACGCCGAGACGCTGGCTACGGCCGGGGTCGCGGTCCACGACGAGGTCGAACTGGTACTCGGCAACGCGACAACGGTGGGCTACCGGGTCGATGAACTGCTGCCGGTGTACCGGTCGCGGCGCGGCGAGCTGCAGGCCCTGCTGGACCGGCACCTAGCCGCCGAGTCCGCCGTCCGCTGGGATGACGACACCGTCCGCGCGTGCATGCGCTGCCCCGAATGCGAGACGCAGGTCCGCGACCATGACGACCTGCTGCTGGTCGCCGGAATGCGGGTCGGCCAGCGGGCCCGGCTGATCGAGTCGGGTATCACCACGATGACCGGCCTGGCTAGCCACGACGGGCCGGTGCCCGGTCTGGCCGCCCGCGCCCTCACCGCACTGACCCGGCAAGCGGCACTGCAGATCGCCCCCGATGTCGACGGCAAGCCACCGTGGGAGATCCTCGACCCGCAGCCGCTCATGCTGCTACCCGACCCGGACAAGGGTGATCTGTTCTTCGACTTCGAAGGCGACCCGCTGTGGACCGCCGACGGTACCGACTGGGGCCTGGAATACATGTTCGGCGTGCTGGGTGCCGGCGGGCAGGAGCGAAGCGACCGGGGGAAGAGGTCCGGCGAGGAATTCACCCCGCTGTGGGCCCATGACCGCGCCCAGGAACGCAAGGCGCTGCGCGACTTCCTGCAGATGGTGCGCAAACGGCGCAAGCGGTACCCGAAGATGCACATCTACCACTACGCGCCCTATGAGAAGACGGCGCTGCTGCGGCTGGCCGGGCGCTACGGCGAAGGCGAGAACGAGGTCGACGACCTGCTGCGCAATGGCGTCCTCGTCGACCTTTATCCCTTGGTGCGCAAGAGCATTCGGGCCGGTACCAAGAATTACAGCCTCAAGTCGCTCGAGCCGCTGTACATGGGCTCGGAGCTGCGCACCGGCGATGTCACCACCGCGACCGACTCCATCACGATGTACGCGCGGTACTGCGACCTGCGTGCCGAGGGCCGCGACGACGAAGCGGCCACCGTGCTCAAAGAGATCGAGGACTACAACCACTACGACTGCCGGTCCACCCGCAAGCTGCGAGATTGGCTGCTGCAGCGCGCCTTCGAGTCGGGCGTTCCGCCGATGGGGCCACCACCGGTGCGCGACACCGGCCAGGTTCAGATCGTCGACGACCTGGACCGCAGGCTGGCCCGATTCGCCGGGGAGGACCTGGTGGCCCGCAGTCCCGAGCAGCGGGCGGTGGCGATGATCGCCGCCGCCCGCGGGTATCACCGCCGCGAGGACAAGCCGTTCTGGTGGGGGCACTTCGACCGACTCACCAGCCCGGTCGACGAATGGTCAGATGCCCCAGGTGTTTTCCTTGCCGAGCACGCCGAGCTCACCATCGACTGGAACGTGCCACCCCGGGCGCGCAAGCAGCAGCGACGGCTGCTGCTCAGCGGGACGATGGCCGCCGGGGAACTGGGCAGCGAGATGTACGCGCTCTACGCCCCGCCGACGCCGGCCGGGCTGTCCGACGACCCGGAAAACCGGGCGTACGCGGCGGTCACGGTCATCGAATGTGACGACCCGGCTGCGCCCACCGAGGTGCTTGTCATGGAACGCGAGCCCAAGACGGGCGGGACCTTCACCCAGCTGCCGTTTGCCCTCACGCCGGGGCCCCCGTTTCAGACCAGGGCGCTGCGCGAGTCGATCGACACGGTCGCGACCGCCGTCGCGGCCGGCCTGCCCGAGCTGCCGCACTGCGCCGTCGTCGACGTCCTGCTGCGGCGTCCTCCCCGAACCGGCGCTCCGCTGCCCCGGACCGGTGACAGCGCCGCCGACATCACCGCCGCGCTACTGGCGCTGGACCGCTCCTACGTGGCTGTCCACGGCCCGCCCGGGACCGGCAAGACGCACACCGCCGCTCGGGTCATCGCCGGGCTGGTCAACAACCACCGGTGGCGCATCGGCGTGGTGGCACAGTCGCACGCCGTGGTGGAGAACCTCTTTCGCGACATCATCGGTGCCGGCGTGGACGCATCCCTGGTCGCCAAGAAGCACAGCGGCGCCGGACCGTGGACCGACATCGACGAAAAGGCCTATCCCGCCTTCATCGAGGACCACGACGGGTGCGTGATCGGCGGTACGGCGTGGGATTTCGCCAACGACTCACGAGTGCCGCAGGCCAGCCTCGACCTGCTGGTGATCGAGGAAGCCGGCCAGTTCAGCCTGGCCAACACCATCACCGTCGCCGCAGCAGCGACGAACTTGCTGCTGTTGGGTGACCCGCAGCAACTCCCCCAGGTCAGCCAGGGCACCCATCCCGAGCCGGTCGACTCCTCGGCGCTTGGCTGGCTGGTGGACGGGCGGCACACGCTGCCCGAGAACCTCGGCTACTTCCTCGACCGCTCCTACCGGATGCATCCGGCGGTCTGCGCCGCGGTGTCCCGACTCAGTTACGACGGCCGGCTGCACTCGGTCGAGGACCGCACCGCCGCCCGTCGGCTGGCCGGGTGCCAGCCGGGAGTCCGCGTCCTGGCACTCGACCACGACGGCAACTCGACGGACAGTCCCGAAGAGGCTGAAGCCATCGTTGCCGAGATCGGCAGGCTGCTCGGTTCGGCGTGGACCGACGAAGACGGCACCCGGCCACTGAGCGCCGCCGACGTGTTGGTCGTCACCCCCTACAACGCCCAGGTAGTGCTGCTGCGAAACCTGCTCGACCAGGCCGGTCTGCACGAGGTCCAGGCCGGCACCGTGGACAAGTTCCAGGGCCGGCAGGCTCCGGTGGTGTTCGTCTCGATGGTGGCCTCCTCGATCGATGACGTGCCGCGCGGAATCTCGTTCCTGCTCAACCGCAATCGGCTCAATGTCGCGATCAGCCGCGCCAAGTACGCCGCGGTGATCGTGCGCTCGAGGATGCTCACCGAATACCTGCCGTCGACGCCGGCGGGCCTGGTGGAGTTGGGGGCATTCCTGTCCATCTGTGATAAACCCACGCCATGAGCTCAACGCTGACCGACCGGTTGCAATCCGTTGTGGGTGCCGCGCACGTCGTCACCGATGCCGACGTTCTCGACGGTCGCAGCGTGGACTACACCGGCCGCTACCGGGGCCACGCCAGCGCCTTGGTGCGCCCGGGTTCGGCCGACGAGGTGGCTGCGGTGCTGCGGGAGTGCCGGGCAGCGGGCATCTGTGTGACGGTGCAGGGTGGGCGCACCTCACTGGTAGCGGGCACGGTGCCCGAGCACGACGACGTATTGCTGTCCACCGAACGGTTGACCGAGATCGGCGAGGTCGACGTGGTCGAGCGGCGCATCCGGGTGGGAGCCGGTGTGACAGCGGCTGCCGTGCAACGAGCGGCCGCCGCGGCGGGTCTGTTGTTCGGGGTCGACCTCGCTGCCCGGGACTCGGCCACCGTGGGCGGCATGGCCTCGACCAACGCCGGCGGGCTGCGCACCGTGCGCTACGGCAACATGGGCGAACAGGTCACCGGCCTGGACGTCGCGCTGCCCGACGGGTCGGTGGTGCACCGGCACAGCCACGTCCGCGCCGACAACACCGGCTACGACCTGGGCGCGCTGTTCGTCGGTGCCGAGGGCACCCTGGGCGTGATCACCGGCCTGGACCTACGCCTGCACCCGGTGCCTGCGCACCGCGTGACGGCGGTGTGCGGCTTCGCCGACCTGGACGCGCTGGTCGCCACCGGGCGGACGTTGCGCGACACCGAATCCATCGCCGCGCTGGAGCTCGTCGACGGACGGGCCGCCGCCTTGGCCGCCGAACGCTTCGATGTCGCGGTCCCCACCGGGGGCGACTGGCTGCTGCTCATCGAACTGGCCGGCGACACCGACCTGACCGAACGGCTCGCCGACGCACTCGAAGACGCGCAGCTGTGCGATGAGCCCGCCGTGGGTATCGACAACACCGCCCAGCAACGACTCTGGCAGGTCCGCGAATCCACCGCCGAAGTGGTCGGACTGTTCGGGCCGCCGCTGAAATTCGATGTGTCACTTCCGTTGTCGGCAATCCCTTCGTTCGCCGCCGACTCCGCGGCACTGGTCGGCGAGCATGCACCCGGGGCGATACCGGTGCTGTTCGGCCACATCGGCGAGGGCAATTTGCACCTCAACGTCCTGCGTTGCGGCGCCGAACAGGAAAGTCAGCTATACACGGCGATGATGGAACTCATTGCCGCCCATGGCGGTAACGTCAGCTCGGAGCACGGGGTGGGCAGCCGAAAGCGGGCTTATCTGTCGATGTCGCGCCAAGCCGCCGACATCGCCGCCATGCGGGCCATCAAGGCAGCTTTCGACCCGACGGGGTATCTGAACCCCGCGGTGTTGTTCGCCTGACTCCGCCGGGTCAGTCGCGGTTCGGCAGCGAGTGGCGGCCGTATCTTTCGGTGTCGTCCGGGTCGTCGCGATGATGACGCGCGCGCCGGGGCTCGTACCCCTCGCTGAGCCGGTGCCGGGACTGGGCTTCCGACAGCGGATGCGGGCGGTCCAGCCGCTGGGCGTAGGCGTCATCCTCGAAGTGAAAACCATTGTGGGCAAACCCGATCGGCTCGGAGGTCGGCGCCGGCGGGAGCGGCTCGGCGACCGGACGCCCCCAGGTGATGCGTTCGGTCTCGTCGTCCGGCTCGAACAGCGGCTGATGGCCGGGCTCGCGGTCGACCACGTACTCGACGTAATCGTCGTCGTCATAGCCGCTGGCGTAATCGCCGTCGTCGTCGTAATCGCCGTCGTCGTCGTAATCGCCGTCGTCGTCGTAATCGCCGTCGTCGTCGTAATCGCCGTCGTCGTCGTAATCGTAGTCGTCGTAGTAGACCGGGATCGAGTCGGTGATCGCGTCATCGTCGGCCCGCACCGGAGCAAGCCGGGAGCCCAGCCCACCGAGGAGAAACAGCGCGGCGATGATGCCGAACAACGCGACGAACCCCGGCAGTAGCATCGATTGGGCCAGGGCTGCAGAGAACGGCTCGTGCAGGAACGACGGCAGCTTCAGCACCGCGAGCTCACCCGGTTGCGCTCCGGCGGGCGCCGCCGGCATTTCGTCGTTGATCCGCGATGCCATGAAGGCGGCCATCCCGGCGCTGCCGAGCACCGAGCCCACCTGCCGCGTCGCGTTGTAGACGCCGGAACCAGCGCCCGCCAGGTGCGGGGGCAGATTGCGGGTGGCGGTTGCCGCCAGCGGCGCCCAGATGAACGCCATCCCGACCCCCATCGCGGTCAGCGGTATCAGCAGCCGCCAGATCGGCGTCGTCGGCGTCATGTCGATCGACAGCCACGTCAGGGCGATCGCCAGCACCGAGAAGCCGAACCCGATGATCGGCCGCGGGTGCGCGCGGTCGACCAGCCGGCCCACGAACGGCGCCAGCACACCGCTGGCCACCGCCATCGGCGCGATGAGCAATGCCGACCGGGTCGGGGTCAGACCGCACACCACCTGGGCATAGAACATCACCGGCAGCATCATCGCGGTGACCACGAAGCCGATTACCGCGATGGCGAGATTGGCCAGGCTGAAGTCCCGGTCGGCGAAGATCTGCAGCGGTATCAGCGGCTCGTTGCGGTTCATCGACTGCCAGTAGACGAACGCGGTGAAACATCCGATACCCGCGACGATTACCGCCCAGATCCAGGCCGCCCAGTGGTGGCTCTGGCCTTCCTGCAGCCCGAACACCACGAGGAACATGCCGAGTCCGGAGAGCACCACGCCCGGCACGTCGAAACGGTGGCGGCGGGTCGGCACGGTCGGGACGAGCCACACCGCAAGCGCCAGACCGACTACCCCGATCGGCACGTTGACGAAGAAGATCCACTCCCAGCCCAGGTGGTCGACCAGGACACCGCCGGCCAGCGGCCCGACCAGCGTGGCCACCCCCGCCGTCGCACCCCACAGGCTCATCGCCACGCCGCGGCGCTCGGCCGGGAAGATCCGGGTGATCATCGACAGGGTCTGGGGCGTGAGCAAGGCGGCACCCACCCCCTGCACCACCCGCGCGGCGATCAGGGTGTCGACGGAACCGGCCAGCCCACACCACAACGAGGACGCGGTGAAGATCGCCAAACCGATGATGTAGAGGTTCTTGGGCCCGAACCGGTCACCAAACCGGCCGGCCAGCAGCAGCGGCACCGCGTAGGCCAGCAAGTAGGCGCTGGTCACCCAGATCACCGTGTCGTAGTCGGTGATCTTCAGTGCATCCATGATGCTGGGGTTGGCGACGGCGACGATCGTCGAGTCGACCAGGATCATGAAGAAGCCGACCATCATGGCCCACAGCGCGTTCCACGGATTCGGCGGTACATCGGTGGCCACGGCCGGATCGGGTTGCCAGTCCGCGTCCGGCTCAGGGCCGGCCACCCTCCTGGTCACATCCACACCTCGTTTCGGCTTCCCAACGATGGTCGCGCCAACCCGCTGACGACCTCCTCGGCCCCGCCCGTGCGATCGATCAGCAGCGACACCCTGTGCTCAACGCCGATGCGGGTGCTCCAGCTTCCGGCCGTCGTCGCGCTCGACGTCGAGACTATCCAGCCACCGCCCCGCTGCCCCGCGGTGGCCCCGGGAAAAAGCCGGCTCGTTGGGCGTAGGTTGGGGCTGGACAGCTGTCGGGGGACGTGTCCCTATGGAGAACCGACGCCGGACGATTTCCAGCCGAGGAGGAACACCATGCATTCGGATCGCTTTCGCCCATTGGCGGACGCCAAAGGTCCATTCGTGTCGATCTATTTCGACGATTCGCACGACACCCAGGACGCGTCTGCGCAACTCGACGCCAGGCTCCGCGATGTGCGCAAGCACCTCGAGGAGCAGTCCGTCGAGGCGGCGGTGATCGAAGCGATCGACAGCGCCGTTCGCGGCGTCCACCCGCCGGTGGGCCGTAGCGGCCGGGCGTTGATCGTCGCGGGTGACACCGTGGTGCTCGACGAGCACCTCATCCGGCCGCCGACGAGCACCGTCATCCGAGTTTCGGAACTGCCGTACCTGATTCCGGTCGTCGAGCACGGCCTGCTGCACACCGCGTACCTGCTGGTCGCCGTCGATCACGCCGGAGCCGACATCACCGTGCACCGCGCCGGGCGGGTCAGCACCGAGAACCTCGAGGGTCAGGGCTACCCGATCCACAAGGCCAAGTCGGCCGAACACGAGTTCGGTGGAGCGCAACCGCGGGTCGACGAAGCCATTCGCAAGAACATCCATGAGGTCGCCGACCGCGTCACCCAACTGCTCGACGAATCCGGGGCGGCGCTGGTGTTCATCGAGGGCGAGGTCGGCGCGCGCACCGCACTGGTGTCGGCACTGCCCGAGCGGGTCGCCGAGAAGGCCGTGCAGTTGCAGGGCGGTGGTCGCACGGCCGGAACCGACCAGGCCGAGGTGCACCATGAAATCGGTCAGGAGTTCCTCAAACGCCGGCTGACCACGATCGACGACGCCGCCCAGCGGTTCGCCGCCGGTCGCGGCACCGGCCTGGCCGTCGAAGGCCTGGCCGATGTGACGGCCGCACTGCGGGACGGCGCGGTGGACACGTTGATCATCGGCGACATCGGGGATGTCACGGTCGTCGCCGACACCGATCTGGCCATGATCGCCCCTGACGCCGATACCCTGTCCGACCTTGGCGGTGCACCCGAGCGAACGCTGCGCGCCGACGAAGCCCTTCCGCTGCTGGCGGTGGTTACCAGTGCGGCGCTGGTGCGCACCGACGAGCGGATCAGCCCCGCCGACGGCATCGGCGCGGTCCTGCGGTACGCGGAGAACAGCTCGGCGAGCTGAACCTAGGCGGTCTCGGCGTCGACGGCATCGTCGGCGCCGGGAGCGCCGACTGCCAACAACGCTAGGAGCGCGATCGCCACCCCGGCGGTCATCACCACCGACAGCGCGATCTCGTCGTTGCCGAGCAGGCCCACCATCGGTGCGATCACCGCGCCCAGCCCGAACTGGGCGGCGCCCAGCAGCGCGGCCGCGGTTCCGGCAGCCTCGTGATGGCGTGACAGCGCCACCGCCGGCGCGTTCGGCATGACGAAGCCCAGCATGGCCAGTACCGCCCACACCGGGAGCACGAACCCGTACACACCGCCGGTGTGGGTCGCCGACAGCGCGATGAACACCGCACCGGCCGTGCACGCGGCGACCAGCGCCCACACCACGATGCGCTGCGGTGCGAAGCGACGCAGCAACACCACGTTGAACTGGGTTGCGGCGATCAGGGCGATCGCGCCGGCGCCGAACACCACGGCGAAGCTCTGCTGATCGAGGCCGTAGCGGCCCTGCAGGACGAACGATGCGCCCGCGATGTAGGCAAACAGGCCCGCCATCCCGAGTGCTGCCACCACGACCAGGATCACGAACCGCGCGTCACGGAGCAGCGAAAGGTAGGTCGCCGCGATGGACCGCGCCCGCAGCGGACGCCGGTGGCCGGGCGGCAGGGTCTCGGGCAATGCCAGCGCCGCCAGCAGCAGCAGCGCCCCGGCCAGCACGATCAGCACCGCGAACACCCAATGCCAGGACGCCTTGAGTAGCACCGCAGCACCCAGCGACGGCGCGAGGACCGGCGCCACCCCGAGGACGAGCATGAGCCGCGACATCACCGTCGCCGCCTCGGAATCGTCGAAAAGATCGCCGACCACCGCGAGGGCGACCACCATCGCCGCGGCCGCACCCATCCCCTGCAGCCCGCGGGCCAGGCTCAGCACCGTCACGTTGGGGGCGATCAGGCACAGCACCGAGGCGACCATGTGCAGCACGATCCCGGCTATCAGCGGCCGGCGGCGGCCCAGTGAGTCCGACAGCGGGCCCACGATCAGCTGGCCCAGCGCCAGACCGGCCAGCGTGCCGGTCAACGTCAGTTGCGCCACCGAGGACGACACCGCCAGCTCCTTGGCGATGCCCGGCAGCGCGGGCAGATACATGTCGATCGTCAGTGGTCCCAGCGCCACCAGGGCACCAAGCACGACGATCATCCGGACCCGGCTCGGGGGTGCCACCTCCCCGGTGGCAGATGGCGCCTTGCCGGTTGTGGTCACGATCGGCGATGTTGCCATGCTGAGCCACAGCATGCCCCGCGGTCTTTTTGTTCCTCCTGCACTTTCCGACGCGTGGTGACCCGGATCACCGCGGGGCACGTTCGAGAGGTGATCGTTCGTTAGCCTGGGGACACCAACGGAAGGCACACGCATGAAGGTTCTTCGGTGGGGCACTCGGTCTGATGTCGCCGGCCAGGCGGCTCCGGTGTCCGATGTCGCCGGCCAGGTGCCGGCCCAGATCGACGACGATGCCACCATGTCGGCACGGGTGCTCTCCCAGGTCATCGAACGCAGCACCCGCGCGCAGGCGCCGGCGGTCAAGGCCTACGTCGCCCGGTTGCGCCGCTCACATCCCGAGGCGACGCCCTCCGACATCGTCCTCAAGCTCGAGAAGCGCTATCTGGCCGCAGTGATGGCCAGCGGCGCCGCCGTCGGGTCGGCCGCAGCCTTCCCCGGCATTGGCACGCTGGTCGCACTGTCGGCCGTCGCCGGGGAGACGTTGGTGTTCCTTGAGGCGACATCGGTGTTCGTGCTGGCCGTCGCCGAGGTGCACGGGATCCCGCTCGAGCAGCGGGAGCGGCGCCGGGCGCTGGTGCTCGCCGTGCTGGTCGGTGAGGAGAGCAAGGGGGCCATCGCCGACCTGCTGGGGCCGAACCGCACCAGCGGCGCCTGGCTGACCGAGGGCGCCGAGTTGCTGCCGTTGCCCGCCTTGTCGCAGCTCAACACGCGACTGATGCGGTACTTCGTCAAGCGCTACACGCTGAAGCGGTCGGCTATGGCGTTCGGCAAGATGTTGCCCGTCGGCATCGGTGCCATGGTCGGCGGCGGCGGCAATCGACTGATGGGCAAAAAGATCGTGAACAATGCGCGCACGGCTTTCGGCCCTGCGCCGAGCCGGTGGCGGGTGAATCTGCACCTGCTGCCTGCGATCCCCGACGAAAGGTAGCCGTTCGCCGATGCAGTCGAACCAGCCGTCGCACCAGTCTGGGGCATGGCGGTGACGTGCTTCGGGAACGCGTAAGAGGGGTTAGCCTTTTAGACGGCGGCCATGGTGTCGGGGCTTAACAGTGGGGGCAAACCGTCGGAGAGCGGCTTGCCCGGACGAAGGAATCGAGGCGAGCAACTGCCGTGAGCAGTACGAGTTCACCATTTGGCCAGAACGAGTGGCTGGTCGAGGAGATGTACCGCAAGTTCCGCGACGACCCCTCCTCGGTCGATCCCAGTTGGCACGAGTTCCTGGTCGACTACAACCCCGAGCCCGCGACCGCGACGGTCGCCACCGGCAACGGCCAGTCGACCGCACGTACTGCCCCCGTCGCGCCACCGGAACCGGCGCAGGCGCCGCCGGCGGCCACGCCGGCACCGGCCCAGCCCGTCGCGGCCAAGGCCGCCCCGGCCGCAGGTAACGGCACCACCGCGCCGCCGGCTCCGCCGAAGGCGCCGGTCGCCAAGACGGCTGCGCCGTCGGCCGACAATGGCGAAGAGACCCAGGTGCTGCGGGGTGCGGCAGCTGCCGTCGTCAAGAACATGAACGCCTCGCTGGAGATCCCGACCGCGACCAGCGTTCGCGCCATCCCGGCCAAGCTGATGATCGACAACCGCATCGTCGTCAACAACCACCTCAAGCGCACCCGCGGCGGCAAGGTGTCCTTCACCCACCTGCTCGGTTACGCGATCGTGCAGGGGGTCAAGAAGTTCCCCAATTTGAACCGCCACTATGCCGAGATCGACGGCAAGCCGAACTCGGTGACCCCCGCGCACACCAATCTGGGTCTGGCTATCGACCTGGTGGGCAAGAACGGGAGCCGGCAACTCGTCGTCGCCGCCATCAAGAACTGCGAGACCATGCGGTTCGGGCAGTTCATCGCCGCCTATGAGGACATCGTGCGGCGCGCCAGGGACGGCAAGCTGACCGCCGAGGACTTCGCCGGTGTGACGATCTCGTTGACCAACCCCGGCACCATCGGCACCGTGCACTCGGTGCCCCGGCTGATGGCCGGCCAGGGCGCGATCATCGGTGCCGGCGCGATGGAGTACCCCGCCGAGTTCCAGGGCGCCAGCGAGGAACGCATCAACGAGCTCGGCATCGGCAAGCTGATCACCCTGACGTCGACCTACGACCACCGCATCATCCAGGGCGCGGAGTCCGGTGATTTCCTGCGCACGATTCACGAGCTGCTGCTCTCCGACGACTTCTACGACGACATCTTCTTCGAGCTCGGTATCCCCTACGAGCCGGTCCGGTGGCGCACCGACAACCCGGACTCGATCGTCGACAAGAACGCGCGCGTCATCGAGCTGATCGCGGCCTACCGCAACCGCGGGCACCTGATGGCCGACATCGACCCGCTGCGCCTGGACAAGACGCGTTTCCGCAGCCACCCCGACCTTGACGTCAACACCCACGGGCTGACGCTGTGGGATCTGGACCGGGTGTTCCGGGTCGACGGGTTCGCAGGCAAGGAGTCCAAGAAACTGCGCGACGTCCTCGGGCTGCTGCGCGACGCCTACTGCCGCCATATCGGTGTGGAGTACACCCACATCCTCGAGCCCG
The DNA here is from genome assembly GCF_004745805.1 of Mycolicibacterium sp. CH28. GTDB lineage: Bacteria > Actinomycetota > Actinomycetes > Mycobacteriales > Mycobacteriaceae > Mycobacterium. The sequence continues at coordinate 216,414 of NZ_SRLQ01000004.1, forward strand.
AGCAACAGAAGTGGCTGCAGGAGCGCATCGAGGTCAAACACGACAAGCCGACCGTCGCCCAGCAGAAGTACATCCTGAGCAAGCTCAACGCCGCCGAGGCGTTCGAGACCTTCCTGCAGACCAAATACGTTGGGCAGAAGCGCTTTTCACTGGAAGGCGCGGAGACTGTCATCCCGATGATGGATGCCGCGATCGACCAGGCCGCCGAGCACGCCCTCGACGAGGTCGTCATCGGCATGCCGCACCGCGGCCGGCTCAACGTGCTGGCCAACATCGTCGGCAAGCCCTACTCACAGATCTTCAGCGAGTTCGAGGGCAACCTCAACCCGTCACAGGCGCACGGCTCCGGTGACGTCAAGTACCACCTCGGCGCAACCGGCAACTACATCCAGATGTTCGGCGAGAACGACATCGAGGTATCGCTGACCGCGAACCCGTCGCATCTGGAAGCCGTGGACCCGGTGATGGAAGGGCTGGTCCGCGCCAAGCAGGACCTGCTCGAAAAGGGCGACGGGGAAGGCGGTTTCACCGTCATGCCGCTGATGCTGCACGGCGACGCCGCGTTCGCCGGGCAGGGTGTGGTGGCCGAGACGCTGAACCTGGCACTGCTGCGCGGGTACCGCACCGGCGGCACCATTCACATCGTCGTCAACAACCAGATCGGTTTCACCACATCGCCGCAGGACTCACGGTCCTCGGAGTACTGCACCGACGTCGCCAAGATGGTGGGTGCGCCGATCTTCCACGTCAACGGCGACGACCCGGAGGCGTGCGTCTGGGTGGCGCGCCTGGCGGTGGACTTCCGACAGAAGTTCAAGAAGGACGTCATCATCGACATGCTGTGCTACCGCCGGCGCGGGCACAACGAGGGCGACGACCCGTCGATGACCCAGCCCTACATGTACGACGTCATCGACACCAAACGCGGTGTGCGCAAGACCTACACCGAAAGCCTGATCGGCCGCGGCGACATCTCGATGAAAGAAGCCGAGGACGCGCTACGGGACTACCAGGGCCAGTTGGAGCGGGTGTTCAACGAGGTTCGCGAGCTGGAGAAAGTCGAGGTCGAGCCGAGCGAATCGGTCGAGGAAGACCAGATGATCCCGCGCGGTATGACCACCGCGGTGGACAAGGCGCTGCTGGCCCGGATCGGCGATGCCCACCTGGCGTTCCCCGAGGGCTTCAGCGTGCACCCGCGCGTCAAGCCGGTGCTGGAGAAGCGCCGCGACATGGCGTACGAGGGCAAGGTCGACTGGGCCTTCGGTGAGCTGCTGGCACTCGGCACGTTCCTGGCCGAAGGCAAGCTGATCCGGTTCTCCGGGCAGGACACCCGGCGCGGCACCTTCACCCAGCGCCACGCGGTGATCATCGACCGCAAGACCGGCCAGGAGTTCACCCCCCTGGATCTGCTCACGATCAATCCGGACGGGACGTCCACCGGCGGTCGCTTCTTGGTGTACGACTCGGCACTGTCGGAGTACGCGGCGGTGGGCTTCGAGTACGGCTACTCGGTGGGCAACCCCAATGCTCTGGTGTTGTGGGAGGCGCAGTTCGGCGATTTCGTCAACGGCGCGCAGTCGATCATCGACGAGTTCATCAGCTCCGGTGAGGCCAAGTGGGGTCAGCTCTCCGACGTGGTGCTGCTGCTGCCGCACGGTCACGAGGGCCAGGGCCCCGACCACACCTCGGGACGCATCGAGCGGTTCCTGCAGCTGTGGGCCGAGGGCTCGATGACGATCGCGATGCCGTCGACCCCGGCGAACTACTTCCACCTGCTGCGCCGGCACGGTCTGGACGGTGTGCACCGGCCGCTGATCGTGTTCACGCCGAAGTCGATGCTGCGCAACAAGGCTGCGGTCAGCGATGTGCGGGATTTCACCGAGCAGAAGTTCCGCTCGATCCTGGAGGAGCCGACCTACACCGACGGTAACGGCGACCGCGACAAGGTCACCCGAGTCCTGTTGACGAGCGGCAAGATCTATTACGAGCTGGTCGCCCGCAAGGAGAAGGACAAGCGCGACGACGTCGCGATCGTGCGCGTCGAGCAGCTGGCTCCACTGCCCAAGCGACGGTTGAGCAATACCCTGGACTCCTATCCGAATGCCAGCCAGTTCTTCTGGGTGCAGGAGGAGCCGGCCAACCAGGGTGCGTGGCCGACCTTCGGGTTGACGTTGCCGGAGTTGTTGCCGGAGAAGCTGACCGGCATCAAGCGGATCTCGCGGCGGGCCATGTCGGCGCCGTCGTCAGGGTCGTCGAAGGTGCATGCCGTCGAGCAGCAGGAGATCCTCGACGAGGCGTTCGGCTAGGACGCTCGACTGTGGGGCTCATGCACGCCACATGACGTCAGTGCGTGCATAAGCCACACGCTCGGCCTAGAAGCCGAGGTTGTTCAGCAGCGGCAGCGGGATGGGTGACTGGCCGTTGGCCAGATCCGCGACCGCGCGCGGGCAGAAGAACGAGACCGCGATGCCGGTGAACATGGTGGCCGGGCCCAGCGGCCGGCCGAGCGTATCGGCGACAGTGGACGCGATATCGGCGGTGTTCTGACTGCGATCGGCCAGCAGCGGGCAGATCGACTGCCCCACCTCCACCGCCCGCCCCGGATCGATCCCGGTGATACCGGCATTGCCCAGCGCGGAGAGGAAGTCGTCGGCAGTGGGGTCGGCCTGGGCGGGAGCGGCAAGCGCCAAGGCGCCGGCGATGAGGCCTGCGGCCATCCCGGCGCTCGTCATACGGCGGAACGTCATGCTGTAAGCATCGCGTGCCGGCATCCCGCTGTTACCGCGGGATGGTTCACCCGCTAGCCTAGGCACATTCGACACACGTCAAACAACTCGAGGAGCGTTTCATGCAGGGGTTTGCCGGGAAGGTAGCGGTGGTAACCGGGGCCGGGTCGGGAATCGGCCAGGCGCTAGCCATCGAGCTGGGCCGATCGGGTGCCAAGCTCGCGATCAGCGATATCGACACCGACGGGCTGGCCGTCACGGAACAGCGCCTCAAGGCCATCGGCGTCCCAGTCAAGGCCGATCGCCTCAACGTCACCGAGCGGGAGGCGTTTGCCGCCTACGCCGACGGCGTCAAGGAGCATTTCGGCAAGGTCAACCAGATCTACAACAACGCCGGCATCGCGTTCTCCGGCGACGTCGAGATCAGCCAGTTCAAAGACATCGAACGGGTGATGGATGTCGACTTCTGGGGTGTCGTCAACGGCACCAAGGTGTTCCTGCCCTACCTGATCGAATCTGGTGACGGCCACGTCATCAACGTCTCCAGCCTGTTCGGGATCTTCTCGGTACCGGGCCAGGCGGCCTATAACTCGGCCAAGTTCGCCGTGCGCGGGTTCACCGAGGCGTTGCGCCAGGAGATGATCCTGGCCAAGCACCCGGTCAAGGTGACAACGGTGCACCCGGGCGGGATCAAGACCGCCATCGCCCGCAATGCGACCGCCGCCGAAGGACTCGACCAGGCGTCGCTGGCCGAGGCGTTCGACAAGAAGCTGGCCAGGACCACCCCGGAGCGGGCCGCGCAGATCATCCTCGACGCCGTCCGCAAGAACCGGGCCCGCGTACTGGTCGGCGCCGACGCCAAGATCCTGGATCTGGTCGTTCGCGTCACCGGCTCGGGTTATCAGCGGCTGTTCTCCACCGTCCTGCCCAAGCTCGCCCCACCGACACGATGAATCCGCTAGCGCCCCAAAGGATGTGCTGAAAGCCAATCCTCGGCGACCGAGCGGGGGTCGGCTCCTTCGCTGACCTGACGGCGCATGTCGGCCAGCGATCCGGTGTCCAGCACACCGGCGATCTCGTTGATCGCACGTACCTGTTGCTGGTCGAGTTCGTTACGCCGGTAGAGCGGCACGATGTTCTCGGCCTGCACCAGCGCCGGCTTGCCGTCGGCAAGTACGACGAGCTCGCTCGGTAGGCCGCTGGTGGCGGTATCCGTCCACCCTGCCGTGATGACACCCTTGCGCAGCGCCTCGAACATCGCTGCCTGATCGGGGAATTCACGGGCCGGCGGCAGCGTGCAGGTGCCGACGGCGTTCGGCAGCCACCGCGTGCCGGCCACGGCGCCGACGGTCAGTGCCGCGCAGTGCCGCACCAGGGCGGTGAGATCGCGGCTGCCCCACGCCGCGGCGGTGGCGTCGGTGACGGCCAACGCGGGCTTGTCCTCGGCGGCAGTCGTGTAATCGCCGGCGGCCAGCCCCTCGGGCAACACCCCGACCATGGCCCGATACACCTGGGCATCCGAGCGGGCCGCGGTACCCGGAGCAAACGTCTGCAGCAGCCGACCGGTGAAACCGGGTACGACGCTGACGGCCCCGGAGTCCAACGCTGCCAACGGGTCTTCGACGGTCTGCACGCGTGCGGCGGTGCCATAGGCCCGCAGCCCCGCCGCGTAGAGGTTTGCCAGCAGAGTCGCCTCAGGATCGGCCGTCGAGCCCACCGCCAGCGACGGAGCCGGTGCCGGGGACCCGCAGGCGACAACCAGCAGTGCCAGCAGCCCCGGCATCAGCCGGCGAAACCTCGTCGGCATCAACGGGTTTCGCTCAGGATTCGGAGGCGGCCGCCACCGCGGCAGCCACCGCCGGCCCGACCCGCGGATCCAGCGGGCTCGGAACTATGTGATCGGGGGCCAGATCATCGCCGACGACAGAGAAAATCGCTTCTGCTGCAGCAACTTTCATCTTCTCGGTGATCCGCCGCGCGCCGGCGTCCAAGGCGCCGCGGAACACACCGGGGAAGGCCAGCACGTTGTTGATCTGGTTCGGGAAGTCGCTTCGGCCCGTCGCCACGATCGCCGCATGCTTGCGGGCCGCATCCGGATGGATTTCGGGGTCGGGGTTGGACAGCGCGAACACGATGCCGCCAGGCGCCATCGTCGCAATCAGCTCCTCGGGCACCACACCTGCCGATACCCCCAGGAACACGTCGGCACCATCGAGTGCTTCAGCCAACCCTCCGGTGCGGCCTTCAGGATTGGTGGTCTCGGCAAGTTCGCGCTTGAACGGATTGAGATCGTCCCGGCCGGCGTGGACGATCCCCTGTGAGTCCAGCATCGTGACGTGGGTCAGGCCGCTGGCGATCAGGATCTTCGCGCATGCCACACCGGCTGCCCCCGACCCCGAAACCACCAGGCGCAGTGAGCTGATGTCGCGGTCGAGCACCTTGGTCGCGCCCAGCAGCGCAGCCAGCACGACGATCGCCGTGCCGTGCTGGTCGTCATGCATCACCGGGCAGTCCAGCGCCTCGATAACCCGGCGCTCGATCTCGAAGCAGCGCGGCGCCGAGATGTCCTCGAGATTGACCGCACCGAAGGTCGGCCGCAGCCGGATCAAGGTCTCGACGATCTCGTCGGGATCCTTGGTGTCCAGCACGATCGGAATGGAGTTCAGACCGCCGAAAGTCTTGAACAGGGCGGCCTTTCCCTCCATCACCGGCAGCGATGCCGCCGGGCCGATGTCACCTAGGCCGAGTACCGCACTGCCGTCACTGACCACCGCCACCAGGCGATTGGCCCACGTGTAGCGAGCGGCCAAGGTGTGATCCGCGGCGATTGCGCGACTCACCTGGGCCACGCCCGGGGTGTAGGCGATCGACAGCGCACGCTGGGTATCCAACGGCGACTTCAGCTCGACGGACAGCTTCCCACCGAGGTGAGCGGCGAAGATCTCCTCGTCGTCGATGACGAGGCGGGGGGCACGCACCATTTCAGACACGGCGTCAGGGTACCCGCCCGCCAACCTCACCGGGCGGGGTTCCCCGCCGTGAAAGTCTACTGCCGCGTAGCATTTGCCCTCGGGGCCAAGGGGGCCCAACCCGTCGCGTGAGGGGAGGTCGCATCATGCCATCATTTCGCGCTTTGCCGCCGTCGTTGAGTGGCGCCAACCGTGCCGTCTCGGCCTCGAACGAGGTGGACGCCAGACGGATCCACGTCCCGGTCGCGCGCGCCATGGTCGACTGCGCGATCTACGTCGAGGGTCAGCGACTGCCGGGCAAGTACACCCACGCAGCGGCACTGGCGAAGGTTCACGAGCTCGAAACCCAGGGCCAGACCGCGTTCGTGTGGCTGGGATTGCACGAACCCGACGAACATCAGATGGAATCGGTGGCGCAGACCTTCAACCTGCACCCGATTGCGGTCGAGGACGCCGTGCACGCCCACCAGCGGCCCAAGGTGGAGCGTTACGACGACGCCTTGTTCCTGGTCCTCAAGACAGTGAAGTACGTGGCACATGAATCCGTCGCCCAGGCCCGCCAGATCGTCGAGACCGGCGAAATCATGGTGTTCGTCGGAGCTGACTACGTCGTCACCGTCCGCCATGGCGACCACACCGGCTTGGCCGGGCTGCGCCAGCATTTGGAAACCGAACACATTCAACTCGCGCTTGGCCCCTACGCGGTGATGCACGGGATCGCAGAGCACGTCGTCGAGAGCTACCTCGAGGTCGCGCAGCTGATGGAGTGCGATATCGACACCATTGAGGAGGAGGCGTTCTCCCCCGATCTCAAGACCGACATCGCGCAGATTTACATGCTCAAGCGCGAAGTCGTCGAGATGCGTCGGGCGGTGAACCCGCTGACCGCGGCCTTACAGAAGATCACCACCGATCACAAAGACCTCATGACCAAGGAAGTCACCCGCTACATGCGCGACGTGCTGAGCCTGCAGAGTCAAGCCGGTGACCAGATCTCCAGCTATGACGAGTTGCTCAGCTCGCTCGTGCAGGCCGAGTTGGCGAAGGTGGGCCTGCAGCAGAACCTCGACATGCGCAAGATCTCGGCGTGGGTCGCGATCGCTGCGGTGCCCACAATGATCGCCGGTATCTACGGCATGAACTTCGACAACATGCCCGAGCTGCATTGGCAGTGGGGCTACCCATTGGTGCTGAGCTTGATGGCGTCAGTGTGCGGATTCCTCTACTTCAATTTCCGCCGCAACCACTGGCTCTAGCCGCACGGATTGGCCTGGGCCAATGTTTGCGGCGGCTGCAGCGTCGGCCCACCCGCTAGCTACGCAACCCTCGTGAAGTCCGCATTAAGCGGAATCACTCCCCCTTGAACATAGCGTTAATATTTGCTGGCGATTGCCATCTTCGGTTTTCCTGACAGAAGCCTGTGTGCGTCAATGGCGTGTGAGCACCGCATCGCGCCGGTCACACAACTTTGGGGGCATTCGATCATGGTCAGTTCCTCGCGAAATCGCTTGTCACGTCACGCGCGACGCCGCGAGCTGCCGGTGTTGCGCTGGCTTCAGGTCGGCACGGCCGCGACCGGATTGAGTGTGGCACTATTGGCCGCGCCCGGCATCGCAGCAGCAGATGACGGCACCTCAGCCTCGGGTGCCAGCTCCACTACAAAGTCCACCGATTCGCACCGCAGCGGGACCGGATCGGCCCGCACCCGCAGCGGCGCGGCCACGGCCGGACCGGCGAATCGATCGGCCGGAAAATCCTCGACCGCGCTGACCTCCGCTCAGCACGCAGTCCCCGCCGTCACGGGCACAACTGCTCCTCACGACGAAACAACCTCTGGCGCAACGGCAACCACCGCCGCATCCGCATCCTCAGCCGCCACGGCCGCAGTCGACCAAGCGGCCAGCTCAAGCACCGCCGAGACCGCTACCTCACCGATGACGATCCACTGGCGTCAGTATCCGGCGCCGGTCACGGCCCCGGTGACCGTACGGGCGATCATCGACGAGACACTGGACTGGGTCGGGCTGGCCGATTTGGCGCCGAAAGTACCCATTCCCGATGCACCAGTACCTGACCCCGTCGCCGCGGCGTGGCTCGGTGTACGCCGCTTCCACTACACGTTCTTCAACTCCAGGCCCACCCTGACCGCCCAGACCTACACCAAAAACCCCGACACCGGAATAATCACCGGCAGCGTCAAGGGCTATGACGCCGACAGTGACGTGGTCAAGTACGTCGTCGTGGGCCAGCCGACCCACGGCACAGTGAGCGTCGCCGACGATGGCACTTACACCTACACCCCCGACGCTGCCTACGCCCACACCGGCGGAAGCGACAGCTTCGCCATCGCGGCAACCGACAACGCGGTCAACCCGTTCCACCTCCACCCCCTGGCTCGGCTCATACACGGACTCACCGAGGCCTTGACCAACATCGGGATCCTAAGCGCACCAACGCCGTTGTGGCATTCCGCGACGGTCACCGTCGCGGTCGGCCCGGTCAACCATGCGCCCACCGTGACAGCAACCATCGGGACGGCCGACACCAATACCGGCGCGCAGTTGATCACTACAACGACGAGTGACCCCGACGGCGACGCCGTCACCGTCGCTGCGACCACACCGGGCCATGGCACCCTGACCTCCAATGCGGACGGCACCTACACCTACACGCCGATCACCGCGTTCGCCCACACCGGCGGCACCGACACCGTCACCTTCACCGCCACCGACAGCTATGGCGCCACCACCGCCCAGACCGTCGACCTCACCGTCGCACCGATCAACCGTGCACCCACCGTGAGCACCACCGTCGGCACCGCCGACCCGGCAACCGGGGCACAGGTAATCACCGCCACCGCAAGCGATCCCGACGGGGACCCGGTCTCCCTAGCGGTGACCACTGTGCCCAGCCACGGCAGCCTCACCGCCAACGCAGACGGCACCTACACCTACACCCCCACCGCAGCCTTCGCCCACACCGGCGGCACCGACACCATCACCTTCGCCGCCCAGGACACCTACGGCGCCACCACCACCGATCCGGTGACCCTCACCGTGGCTGCCGTCAACCACGCCCCCACCGTGAACATCACGGTCGGAGCCGCTGACCCGACAACCGGAACCCGACTGATCACCACCACCACCAGCGACCCCGACGGCGACACCGTCAGCATCGGAGTCACCAGCACACCCGAAAACGGAACACTCACCGCCAACGGCGACGGCACCTACACCTACACCCCCAACGCCGCTTTAGCCCAGACCGGTGGCACCGACACCATCACTTTCACCGCCCAAGACACCTACGGCGCCTCAACGACAAGTATCTCCGCAATCACCGTGGCAGCACTCCACAATGCAGCTCCGGACGCGCTTTCACTGGTCTTCAACGGCTCCGACGATGCACTCCAGTCCTATCTGCGCGACCATCAGCCCGCTCAGCCCGCCGCGCCGACCGGTGCCCGGAGCGCTGACAGCGATGGCAACTTGTTCCTCGGCGGGAACTTCATCGAGATCGGTGTTAGCCCGAAGGGCTCCTTCGGCACGACCGTGGACAAACCGGCCGGCTTCTATGGCACCAGCAGCAGGAACCAAGTTGGCCTTGGTGTCGATGTCGACGGCTTTGCGAACGGCGTTGATTCCAGCATCGACTACTTCCTGCCCGGCACCCCGGAGGAGCGGTGGTCAATCGGGTTCAACGGCACGCAGTATGGCGGCTTCTCGGCGCTAGCCGGCAACGCCGGCAACGCCACATCGTTGACCAACACATCCGTGACCAACAACTCCGCTGGGAACACCCTGTCGGGCACGTTCAACGGAACGGCCGGGGGTGTACTGCAGACAGTGCAGACCCATACCTTCAACGCCAACGATAGCTTCTTCTCGACGACGGTGACGCTGACGAATCTCGGCGACTCGCCCTTGCAGAACGTCGAATACATGCGTTCCTTCGACCCCGACAACACGGCCTACCGCGGTGGGTCCTACTCGACGACGAACACGGTGCGAGGGCAGATCTCTACCGAGGGTATTGCAGCGATATCGGCCACCAGCTTCGCTGATGATCCGTACAACACGCTGACGGGACAACAGGCGACAGTGTTGTACCTCTCCCAGGACCCGAATGCTGTCGTGTACACGGGCGGCTTCGCGAACTCGAATCCCTACCAGTACGACGCTGCCGGTCAAGGGACGGGCTACAGCGTATCGGCTGACCAAGCGATCGGAATCATCTTCAGGGTAGGTGATTTGGCCCCCGGGGCATCGGTGACGTTCCGCTACTACACGGCGCTCGCTCCGGAAAGCAGCGTCTCTGCAATTCTGAGTCAGATCAAGACCCCGACGGTCTCCGGAGGTGTCGCGGGAGCACAGGTCGGCGCCGTCACCGCGCATGACCCAGACGCGGGGGATGTCCTCACCTTCTCGGTGTCGGACAACAGGTTCGAGGTTGTCGGCTCTGGCGGTTCTCACGTATTGAAGTTGAAGGACGGGATCTCCTTGGACAACACCACCGAGCCGACCGTTACCCTGACCGTCACCAGCACTGATCGAGCGGGAGCAACCATCTCCAAGACATTCTCGGTCAATGTTGTGGGCGGCGCCGCGAGCCTGTGAGCCCGGGAGTCCAGTGCATCCGGGAATGCACCGGACTAGCCCGGCCGGGCCGCGCGCCTATTCGGATCGAGAACGTCGACACCGTCGTCGACCCACGCCTGGCGCATCGCCTCGGCGCCCTTGAGCCGTACCCAGGCGGCCTCGGTCGGGGTGATCGGCACGGCCGCCAGGAAGCGCACCGGCTCCCGGGGAGCCGCCAGCGGCAGGTCGGCAATTCCCGAATCGCCAAGCAGCACAGCAGTGAACGCCGCCGAGTCCCACAGCGGTGTGGACAGGTCGATCAGCGCGTCGGCCACCAGCACGACGCCCTCCACCACGGGGGTTGCGGCCACCACAGCCAGGCTGCGGGCCAGGCCAGGGGTGGGCGTGCTCGCCCGCAGGCTCATGACGATCTCGGCCCGCGGACCACGCAGCGGGTCGGCGACTCCGGCGGTCGGCTCGGCCATCGGGTGCCGCGAACAGCCCAGCGTCACATAGTGGGCGACGCCGTCAAGGCCCGGGCCGAACCGCAACACGTCGATGCGGTCGAGCCCCAGGAACGTCACCGTGGCCGAGACCGGCTCGGTCTCGATCCCGGCGTCGGCGAAGTAGCCGCGGACGTGGGCGCGGACCAGATCCGTCGGCTGGCTCACGTAGCCGGGGGCGCGACGGTGAGGTTCGCTCCGGTGTCGGCGTCGAAGATGTGCAGTTTGGTGGTGTCGAACGCCAACTCGATGGGCTGGCCGACGACTGCCTTCGACTCCGCGGAAAGCCTTGCCACGAACTCGTTTTCACCTGCACCTGACTCCGCAGCCAGCTCCGTCAGCTGCGCGGCACGAGCACCGGCACCCGATGTCTTGAAGTACACGTACTTGTCGGCCCCCAGCGACTCGACCAGGTCCACGTTCACCTCGAAGGTCAGCGCCCGGATGCGTTCGTAGACGTCGAGCAGCGCGGCATCCTCGAAATGCTCGGGACGGATTCCGGCGATGACGTTGGCCGGCTTGGGATGCCGACCCAGCAGGTCCTGGACTTCCTGGGTCAACGTCACCTCGCCGAACGGCAGCCGCAGACCCATGTCGGTGAGCGCGGCGGGGAAGAAGTTCATGGCCGGTGAGCCGATGAAGCCGGCGACGAACAGGTTCGCCGGCCTCCCGTAAAGCTCCTCGGGCGTGCCGATCTGCTGTGCCTGCCCGGCGCGCAACACCACGACCCGATCACCCAAGGTCATCGCCTCGGTCTGATCATGGGTGACATACACCGTGGTGGTGCCCAGACGGTTTTGCAGCCGAGCGATCTCACCGCGCATCTGCACTCGCAGTTTGGCGTCGAGGTTGGACAGTGGCTCGTCCATCAGGAACGCCTTGGGCTGGCGCACGATCGCGCGCCCCATGGCCACCCGCTGCCGCTGCCCGCCGGACAGCTGGGAGGGCTTGCGGTCCAGAAGCTCGTTCAGGTCAAGAATTTTGGCGGTCTCTTCGACCTTCTTGGCGATCTCCGCTTTGGGCATCTTGGCCAAGGTCAACGGAAACGCGATGTTCTGCCGCACCGTCATGTGCGGGTAGAGCGCGTACGACTGGAAGACCATCGCGATGTCACGGTCGCGGGGCGCCTTCTCGTTGACCCGTTCACCACCGATCCGCAGCTCGCCGGAGCTGATCTCCTCCAGACCGGCGATCATGTTCAAGGTGGTGGACTTTCCACATCCCGACGGTCCGACCAGGATGACGAACTCGCCGTCGGCGATGGTCAGGCTCAGATCCTGAACAGCCACCGCACCATCGGGATAACTCTTGGTCACGTGGTCCAAGACGATCTCGGCCATAGAAAACCCCGCTACCCCTTCACCGCGCCGGATGTCAGCCCGGCGACAATCCGTCGTTGGAAAATCAGAACAAACACGATGATCGGGATCGTGATCACCATCGCACCCGCCGCGATCGAACCGGTCGGCTCCTCGAACTGCGAACTGCCGGTGAAGTTCGCGATGGCCACCGGCGCAGTGATCGCGGCATCGGTCGCCGTCAGCGACAGCGCCAGCAGCAGGTCGTTCCAGGCGAAGATGAACACCAGGATGGCTGCGGTGACGATGCCCGGTGCCGCCAGCGGGGCGATCACCCGGCGAAACGCCTGGGCCGGCGTGGCGCCGTCCATCTTGGCGGCCTTCTCCAGATCCCAGGGAATCTCCCGGAAGAACGCCGAGAGGGTGTAGATCGCCAACGGCAGCGCGAAAGTGATGTAGGGGATGATCAGGCCCGGCCAGGTGTCGAACAATCCGAGCCGGCGTTCGATGTTGAACAACGGTGTCACGAGCGAGATCTGGGGGAACATCGCGATGAGCAGCGCGGCCCCGATCAGTACCTTCTTGCCCGCAAAGTCCAGCCGGGCCACCGCGTAGGCCGCCATGCCCCCGACCACCACCGCGATCACGGTGGTGATCAGCCCGATCCCGATCGAGTTGACCAGCGCGGAACTGAACGCGTCACCGGTGAAGATGCCCTTGTAGTTGTCGAAGGTGATCTGCGACGGAATCAGCTTGCCGTCCTTGACCGTTGACGTGGGTTTCAGCGACAGACTCAGGATCCACAACACCGGGAACAGCGCATAGAGCACCACGAGGACGTCGATGATGACCCACGTCGCTGCCCGCCGAGCACCCACCCGTTCCATCTCAGCGCACCTCGTTGTCCGTGCCGGGCGCCGACGCGCCGAACAGCTTGATGTAGATGAACGCGATGACGGCCACCGACAGGAACACCAGCACGCTGATCGCCGAGCCCAGGCCGATGTTGAACGCCTTGAACAGGTTGTCGTAGCCCAGGATCGACACCGATGCGGTGTCGTTGGCGCCGCCGGTGAGCACATAGATGTTGTCGAAGATGCGGAACGCGTCCAGCGTGCGGAACAGCAGCGCCACCAAGATCGCCGGCTTGATCAATGGCAGTGTCACCTTGATCAGCCGCTTCCACGGACCCGCACCGTCCATCTGGGCGGCCTTGAGCAGATCCTCGGGCACCAGCGCCAGTCCGGCCAACAACAGCAGCGCCATGAACGGTGTGGTCTTCCAGACTTCGGCCAGGATGATGACGGCCAGCGACGGAATCTGCTGTGTCAGTGGCGCACTGCCCTCGGGCAGCAGGTTGGCCAGGTAGCCGGTGCCCGGTGTCCAGGCGTAGTACCAGCTGTAGGAGGCAGCGACGGTGACGATGCCGTACGGGATGAGGATCGCGGTGCGCACCACCCCCTTGCCGAAGATGGTGCGGTGCATGACCAGCGCGAGCGCCATGCCCAACACGAACTCGACGGCCACCGAGATCACCGTGATGACCAAGGTGATGACGAATGCGGTCCACCAGTACTTGTCGGACAGGATCGTCTGGTAGTTCTCGAACCAGATGAACTTCGTGTCACCCGGGCTGGCCAGGTTGTAGCGCTGCAGGCTCAGCCACAGCGCGTACACGATCGGGTAGGCAGTCACCGCGAGCATCAGGATGACCGCGGGGGCGATCAGCAGGTAGGCCAGCTTGCGCTGGGACCGCCGATCATCGCTGCGGGCCGCAGCAGTGGCCGGGGTACGAGCGGTGGTGGCGGTCACGGGATCAGCCCCTTGCCGTCGATGGCCTTCTGCACCTGCGTGGTGAGCTCGTCGGCCGTCTTCTCCGGGTCGATCTGGGTGATCGGTGCCAGCGTCGCGGAGATGCGTGTCGACACCGCCTGGTAGTTCGGGGTGGCCGGACGCACCGCCGCGGTGGTCAGCTGGTCGCGGATGATGGCGTATTGCGGGTACTTCTTCTGGAAGTCCGGATCGGAGTACAGCGAGGCACGCACCGCGGGCAGGCCGCCCTCGATCGAGGTGTACTTCTGGTTCTCCAGGTTGCGGATGCAACGGATCGCCTCGAACGCCTCGGCGGGATGCCGGGTGGTCTTGGCCACCGCGAGGTTCAGCCCGCCGAGCGTCACCCGGGTCGGCCGACCGGGGATCACACCCGGATACGGCGCGAACCCGAACACCTCCTTGGCGGCATCGAAGGCGACGGTGAACTGATCGTCGGTCGGGCTGAATGTTCCGGCGTCGTTGATACTGCCGGCCAGTTCGGGCTTGGAGTCAAGCGGCAGGAACGGTACCCCGCCCTTGACGGCGTTCTCCAACATCGAGGCGAATACGAACGGCCAGTTGACCTCGAGGGCGGCCTTGCCCTGCTCGAGGGCCAGCCTTGCGGTGCCCTCGTCGGTCTGGGTCACCGACGGGTCGGCGCCAGGGGCGGTCGCCACCGCCTTGATGATCTGCAGCGCCTTGACCGTTGCGGCGCGATGCTCCGGGGTGTCGGTCAGGGTCACCGACTTGCCGTCATCGGAGAGCACTTGCCCGCCTGCGCTTTCCAGCAAAGTGTTGAACCAGACCACTAGGCCCTCGTATTGCTTGGCCTGCACCGCGATCCAGCTCGGCTTGCCCTCGGCGTGCAAGCGGGTGGCCTCGGCCACCATGCCATCCCAGGTTTCGGGTGGTGGGGCGACCAAATCCGCTCGGTACCAAAGTAATTGGGTGTTAGTGGTGACCGGCGCGGCGTAGAGCTTGTCCTGCCACTTGGCGGTCTCCAGCGGTCCGGGCAGGGTGTTGTCGTTGGCGTCGGCCTCGGCCTGCCCGGCCGGGTCGTCGGACAGCGGCAGCGCCCAGCCCGCCTCGGCGAATTCCGCGGTCCACACCACATCCAGTGCCATCACGTCGAGCGTGCGGTCGTTTCCGGTGAGCCTGCGCGCCAGTTGCAGCCGCTGATCGTCGGCGGCCTTGGGCAGGCTGCGCTGTTCGATGCGGAAGCGTCCGGAAAGTTCGTCGTTGCAACGCTTGGCGACAGCGGTGAATGTGGCCGTCTCACTGGCGGGTGTGTAGAGGCTGACGACCAGGCCGTTTTCACTCGAACCGCAGGATGTGACCACCGACGCGGCAGTCAGCGCGGCCAGCGCGGCAGCACCCGCTCGCCGAGCGCGTGCGCCTGGGCTTGCCACGACAACCGCCTCCCGTCCATCGATACGCGGCTCAGCTGTCCGTATCGTGCGCAGCCTGCATCGCGACGGGTATTACCCGCGGGCAAACCGTAGAACCCAGGTGGCGTGATGTGCAACACTCCCACGCCGTATGCAGCACAATCGTGACCCGCCCCGCATCACGGGAGGGCGGTTTCGGGACTGCTAAATCGTCAAGCGCGCCAGCATGTCCCGCGCCTTCTCGGCACTCTGCGGATCACACAGGACGTCGTAGCGGCCGGCAACCAGCTGCATGGTCGAACTGAAATCCCTTGTGCCACGGGCCATCGCGTAGGGAACCGAAGACGTGATCAACCCGAAAATCACGCCGGCGACCACACCGGTGATCAGCGATGCCCACGGGTTGGGGCTGAAGAAGCCCAACACCAGGCCGATAAAGATGCCCAACCAGGCACCGGTGATGACACCGCCGCCGAGCACCTTGGGCCAGGACAGTCGGCCGGTGACCCGCTCGACCTGCATCAGGTCGACGCCGACGATGGTCACCTGTTGCACCGGGAACTGCTCGTCGGACAGGTAGTCAACGGCCTTCTGGGCCTCTGCGTAGGTGGGGTAGGAACCGATCGGCCAACCCTTGGGCGGGGTCGGCAGACCGACCGGCCCGCGGCGGGCCGAGCCGGCTGCGCCGCCGGGGTTCTGGCCGGGAGGGAAGGGGCTGGTCATATCTGCTCATTCTCCTGTCATGCACGTCGTTTGTCGCGTCGATCAGCCCGCTCAAGAGCGGCCTGATACCCGATCAACGCGGTACAGCAAGCAATGGTGCCGCACGACACGCTAGTGCCGCGCTACCTGCACATCCGCTAGGTTGAACAGCATGACAGCTTCCGGCGGCGACTCCGGCGAAATGCCGCAGAACGAGCGTGAGCAAGGTCCCTCCGAAGGCACTTACGAGGCCCCGCCCATCGAGCAGAACCCGGTTCCGGCCGGGGATGAGATCCCCTCGGGATACGAGCCCGCGCCGTCATCCCCACCGCCCTATCCGGGATACGAAGCACCCGACGGGTTCCCGCCGGGTGGCTATCCCCCGCCGAGCTATCCGCCGCCCGGTTACGCCCCGCAACCGGGCTACCCGCCGCAGATGCCCCCGCCGGGCTATCCCGCCGGGCCGGCACCCTACCCAGGCCCGCAATACGGTGGCGGCTATCCGCCGCCCCCGCCGCCCCCACAGCAGTACGGCGCAGCGCCCTACCCGGGCGGATACGGTTACCCCGCCCCCGATTCGGGGACCAACCCCATGGCCATCGCCTCGTTGGTGGCCTCGGTCATCGGAGTGCTGTGCGGTATCGGTTCGATCGTCGGCATCGTGCTCGGTGGTGTCGCCCTCAGCCAGATCAAGCAGACCCGGCAAGGTGGTTACGGACTGGCCATCGCCGGGATCGTGGTCGGTGTCGCAACCCTGATCATCGGCCTGATCTGGGCCATCTACGCCTGGAGCTGACACGATGACGATTCCACCTCCGCAGGAGGGCGCGCCACCGTCCGCCGATCCCTACGCCCCGGTCGAGTACCCGGCCAACTACCCGCCGCTGCCGCCGCCGGTGTATCCGCAGCCCTACCCGACGGGTTACCCCTATCCGCCGGCGTATCCGGGCTACGTCGCCGACCCGTATGACCCGTACCGGCCTACGAAACCGCCAGGCACCAACGGCAAAGCCATCGCCGCGCTGGTGACTTCGCTGGCCGGCCTGCTGCTGTGCGGGCTGCCCTCGATCGTGGGCATCATCCTGGGGATCGTCGCGATGCGGGAGACCAAGCGCACCGGGCAGGACGGTTTCGGGCTCGCGGTCGCCGGGGTGGCTGTCGGCGCGGTGATCCTGGCTCTGGTGTTGCTCTACATCGCGTTCATCGCCGTCCTCTCGACGAGCAGCACGCCCTACGTCAACAACTAAGCCGGCGGCACGAACCGTTCGCCCTGGCGTGCCATCCCCGCGGCCCTGCCTTTACCGGCGATCACCAACGCCATCTTGCGGCTAGCCTCGTCGATCATCTCGTCGCCGAGCATCACCGCCCCGCGGGCACCGCCGGCCCTCGACGTGTGCCACTCGTAGGCCTCCAGGATCAACTCGGCGTGGTCGTACTCCTGCTGGCGCGGGCTGAAGATCTCGTTGCCGGCCTCGATCTGATCGGGATGCAGCACCCACTTGCCGTCATAGCCCAGCGCCGCCGCGCGGCCGGCCACCCGCCGGAACGCCGGCACGTCACGCACCTTCAGGTACGGGCCGTCGATCGCGGCGATACCGTGCGCGCGGGCCGCGACCAGGATCGTCATCAGCACATGGTGATAGGCGTCGCCGACGTCGTACCCCTCGGGCTGCTCCCCAACCACCAGCGTGCGCATGTTGAGGCTGGCCATCAGGTCCGCCGGGCCAAGCACCAGCGCCTGGACCCGGGGCGCGCCGGCGATCGCGTCGATGTTGCGCAGTCCCTTGGCATCTTCGATCTGTGCATCGATCCCGATCTGCCCGACCGGCAACCCGTGAGTCAGCTCGAGCTGGGTCAGCAGCAGATCCAACGCATGAACGTGGCTCGCATCGGTCACCTTCGGCAACACGATCACATCGAGGTGGCCGGTGGGTGCCGACGCGACCTCGGAGACGACATCGATCACATCGAGATGGGTCCACGGTGTGGTCCAGTCATTGACCCGCACACCGCGCAGCTGTCCCGCCCAGCCCGGGCCCGCCAACGCCGCGCCGACTTGTTTGCGCGCCTGCGCCTTGGCATCTGGGGCCACCGCGTCCTCGAGATCCAGAAACACCTCGTCGGCGGGCAATCCCTTGGACTTTTCGATCATCTTCAGGCTGCTGCCGGGAACGGACAGACACGTTCGGCGGGGTCGGTAGGCGTTCTCCACATCTACACTCCTACCCTTTCAGTCATGGCGTCGGTGAACAGGGTGTATGCGGCGCGGTTGGCGGGGTTGGTCGTGCTCGGGCCGGACGGCGAGTCCCTGGGTCGGGTGCGCGATGTGGTGATCAGCATGAGCATCGTGCGGCAACAACCGCGGGTCCTGGGTCTCGTCGTCGAATTGCTCACGCGCCGAAGAATTTTCGTCCCGATACTGCGCGTCACCGCGATCGAGCCCAACGCTGTGACACTCAACACCGGGAATGTGTCGCTGCGCCGGTTCGCACAGCGCCCAGGCGAAGTCCTGGTGCTGGGTCAGGTACTCGATACCCGGGTCCGGGTCAGCGACCCGGAATTACCCCAGATGGCCGGCGTCGACGTGGTGGTGATCGACCTCGGCATCGAACAGAGCCGCACCAGGGACTGGCTGGTGACCCGGGTGGCGGTACGCAGCCAGCGCCGGCTCGGCCGGCGCTCGACCGTGCAGGTCGTCGAATGGCAGAACGTGCAGGGCCTCACCCCGTCTGCGCTGGCGATGCCCGACCAGGGAGTGGCCCAGCTGCTGCACCAGTTCGAGGATCAGCGTCCGATCGCGGTGGCCGACGCCCTGCGCGATCTGCCCGCCAAGCGCCGCACCGAGGTGATCAAGGCCCTCGACGACGAGCGGCTGGCCGACGTCCTGCAGGAGCTGCCCGAGGACGAACAGTCGGTACTGCTGATGCAGCTGGACACCGCCAGGGCCGCCGACGTGTTGGAAGCGATGGATCCCGACGACGCGGCCGACTTGCTCGGCGTGCTCAACCCCACCGAGGCGGAGGTGCTGCTGCGCCGGATGGACCCGGAGGACTCCGAACCGGTCCGGCGCCTGCTCAGCCACTCCCCCGACACCGCGGGTGGTCTGATGACCTCCGAGCCCGTGGTGGTCGCACCGGATACCACCGTCGCCGAAGCGCTGGCCCGGGTGCGCGATCCCGACCTGACGCCAGCGCTGGCCTCGCTGGTGTTCGTCGTGCGACCGCCGACGGCCACCCCGACGGGCCGGTACCTGGGCTGTGTTCATCTGCAGGCGCTACTGCGCGAGCCGCCGGCAAGCCTGGTCAGCGGCATGCTCGACACCGGCCTTCCGCACCTGACGCCGGGCACCTCGCTGGGCGCACTGACCCGGTACTTCGCCGCCTACAATCTGGTCTGCGGTCCGGTGGTCGACGAAGAGAACCATTTGCTCGGTGCGGTGTCGGTCGACGACGTGCTCGATCATCTGCTTCCCGACGACTGGCGCGAGGACTTCGAGGAACCGCAGCCGTCCGACCAGGCGACCAGCGCAGAGGGGACGAGATGAGCGATCTGTCCACACCGCGCACCCCGAGCCGGCTCTCGGTCAACTTCGACCCCGAGGCGATCGGCCGGTTCAGCGAGTCGATCGCGCGTTTCCTGGGCACCGGGCGCTACCTGTTGTGGCAGACGATCATCGTCATCGTCTGGATCGCCCTGAACCTGTTCGCCGTCCGCTGGCAATGGGACCCCTACCCGTTCATCCTGCTCAACCTGGCGTTCTCCACCCAGGCGGCCTATGCGGCGCCGCTGATTCTGTTGGCCCAGAACCGGCAGGAGAACCGTGACAAGGTCTCCCTCGACGAAGACCGACGCCGCGCTCAGCAAACCAAGGCCGACACCGAGTTCCTCGCCCGCGAACTGGCGTCGCTGCGACTGGCGGTCGGCGAAGTGGCCACCCGCGACTACCTGCGCCGCGAACTCGAGGAGATCCGCGAGCTGCTGGAGTCGCTGCAACCGGCGCCGGTGGCCGGCAACAAGTCGGAATCCACCGATCGGCGGTCGAAGAAAGCCGGGGCGTGACCAAGGTGACCAATGGATACCACTGGGGTCACGAAGCTATGTATGGTGACTTGATTCACAGCGCAGGGCTTGATCTCGTGAGGACGGACAAGTGGGAATAGGGAACCGCGTCGGCCAGATGGTGCGGACTCCTGCATTCGGAATCGTCGTCCTCACACCGATCGTGCTCGCGGGTGCGGTGGGGGCAACGCCGGACCTTCCCGGAGCTCCGGTCGTCGGCACCGAAGTCACCCCGCTTGCCGCTGTTTCCTCCACACAAGGCGATTCCTCGGGCGTCTCCGTCGTCGCCCTGGCCAAGCTGCCGACCAACTTCCACGTCGCCGCGGCGACGGTGTCGGCCCCGCCACCGGCGATCGTGGTCAGCTCACCCGGCTCGCTGCGGATCCCGGCTATTCCGTTGGCGGCATACCGCAATGCCGAGCAGGCCATGGCCGTCGCCGCGCCGGGGTGCGGGTTGAGCTGGAATCTGCTGGCCGGCATCGGCCGCATCGAGTCGATGCACGCCAACGGCGGCGCGACGGACGCGCGCGGCACCGCGATCAACCCGATCTACGGCCCCGCTCTGGACGGCACCCTGCCCGGCAACGAGGTGATCGTCCAAACCGTGCAGACCGGACGCCCTGTCTACGCCCGGGCGATGGGACCCATGCAGTTCCTGCCCGGCACCTGGTCGCGCTACGCCGCAGACGGCGACGGCGACGGCAAGGCCGACCCGCAGAACGTCTACGACGCGGCACTGGCCGCGGCCCGCTACCTGTGCAGCGGTGGGTTGAACCTGCGCAACCAGTCCCAGGTGCTCACTGCGATCCTGCGGTACAACAACTCGATGGCCTACGCCCAGAACGTGCTGGGCTGGGCTGCCGCGTACGCCACCGGCGTCGCGCCGGTCGACCTGCCGCCGATCGTCGGTCCCGCGCCGGCCATCGGCGACATCCACCTGGAAAGCCCGGAAGGGCTCGGACCTGGCCTGCCGATGAACGCGATCGGATTGCCGTCCACTGATCCGTTGGCACAGCTCAGACTGGGCAACAGTGAGACGGCCGGACAGCTCGCGCTCGGTCCGCTGCCGGGGCCCGTCGGCGCGCTGCCGCAAGCACCCTGCCAGGTGATCTGCCTCGGCTCACAAGCCCCGCCGCCGGTGGCCACCGAGCCCGCCGACGCCGCTCCCAATGCAGTCCCGCAGCCGTGGCAGCCACCATGGCTGCAGCCTGCGCCGGCCCCCGCGAGCGAGCCGGCGCCCGAAGCGCCCGCCGCACCGCTGCCCGCAGTGCACGGCGCGCTGCCCGGCCCGACCGGCTGACCGTCACCCCAGAGTGACGCTCGGCGACGACCGTCATGCCGCGGCACCTAGACTCAGCGGTGATGTCTGAACACAACAACGAGCTTGCGGGCCAGGTACGCGCGGCCCTAGCCAAGGTGATCGATCCCGAGCTGCGCCGACCGATCACCGAGCTCAACATGGTCAAGAGCATCGCCGTCGGCGACGGCGGCGCGATCCATGTCGAGATCTATCTGACGACCGCCGCTTGCCCCAAGAAGACCGAGATCACCGAGCGGGTCACCGCGGCCGTCGCCGACGTCCCCGGCACCGGCGCCGTCAGCGTCGCCCTCGACGTGATGAACGACGAGCAGCGCACCGAACTACGCAAGCAGCTGCGCGGCGACGCCGCCGAGCCGGTGATTCCGTTCGCCCAGCCCGGCTCGCTGACCCGGGTGTACGCCGTGGCCTCCGGCAAGGGCGGGGTCGGCAAGTCCAGCATCACCGTCAACCTGGCCGCCGCGTTGGCGGCCCGTGGTCTGTCCGTCGGGGTGCTCGACGCCGACATCTACGGCCACTCGGTGCCGCGCATGATGGGGACCGACGAACGGCCCACCCAAGTCGAGTCGATGATCCTGCCGCCGATCGCCCACGACGTGAAGGTCATCTCGATCGCTCAGTTCACCCAGGGCAATGCGCCCGTGGTGTGGCGCGGACCGATGCTGCACCGGGCGCTGCAGCAATTCCTGGCCGACGTCTACTGGGGCGATCTGGACGTGCTGCTGCTGGACCTTCCGCCGGGCACCGGTGACGTGGCCATCTCGGTGGCCCAGCTGGTCCCCGGCGCCGAGATCCTGGTTGTGACCACACCGCAGCTCGCCGCAGCCGAGGTGGCCGAGCGCGCCGGCGCGATCGCGCTGCAAACCCGCCAACGCATCGTCGGCGTCGTCGAGAACATGTCCGGACTGCTGATGCCCGACGGCACCACGATGCAGATCTTCGGCGAGGGCGGCGGCCGGCAGGTCGCCGAGCGACTCACCCGAGCGATCGGCGCCGACGTGCCACTGCTGGGTCAGGTTCCGCTGGATCCGGCGCTGGTTTCGGCCGGCGACTCGGGGGTTCCGCTGGTGCTCTCGGCGCCCGACTCCGCGGCGGGCAAGGAATTGCGCAGCATCGCCGACAAGCTCGCCTCCCGGCGACGTGGGCTGGCCGGGATGTCACTGGGCTTGGACACCACCCGGCACCTGTGATGTACCGCAGCGATTTCGGCGCGCTAACCGTCGCTACGCGAACGAAAGCGCGCCGAAATCGCTAGGTCGCGTCCGAATCGAACGGCGGTGGCGTACCGGGCGGCAACGGCTCCGACACCGGCTTCGGGGCCGGGGGCTGCGGTTGGGCCTGGGCCTGCGGTTGGGGTCCCCCGGCACTCTGCGGCTTGTCCGGCGATTCGAAAGCACCGGTGAGCCAGGAGTCGTCGCCGTCGAGCAGATGTTTGGTCAGCGCTGCCCGCGGCGTCATCCCGCGCAGCTTCTGCAACTCGCTCAGCGGCTGGCGCAGGTCGTCGAATTCCGGTCCCAGATCGTCACGGAGCTGGCTGGTGGCCCCGCTGATGTAGTCCCGCGCCTGCCGCAGCGTGCTGGACGTCCAGCGGATGGCACCCGGCAGCCGTTCCGGGCCGAGGATCACCAACCCGACGACGACCAGCAGGAGCATCTCGCCCCATCCGACGTTGGCGAACATCGCGTCAGTTGTCCGGCGCGGGGTTCACCGTCAGCGTGACCTTGCGACCGTCACGGATGACCTCGATGGGCGCGTCCTGCCCGATCTTGAGCTGGCGGATCGCGACGGCGAACTCGTCGGCGTCGGCGACCGTCCGGTTGCCGACCTTGACCACGATGTCGTTCTCCAGCAGGCCGGCCTTCTCGGCGGGGCTGCCGGCCTTGACGTTGGCCACCTGGGCGCCCTGGGCAAGGTCGTTGCTGACCGAACGCGCCGACAGGCCGAGGGTGGGATGGGCAACCTTGCCGTCCTTGATCAGCGCCTCGACGGTCTGCTTGACCTCGTTGACCGGGATCGCGAAGCCGAGGCCACTGGCGCTGTCGGACAACGATTTGCCGGCGGTGTTGATGCCGATGACCTCGGAGTTCATATTGATCAGCGGGCCACCGGAGTTGCCGTGGTTGATCGAGGCATCGGTCTGGATGGCATCGATGACGGTGTCGGTGTCCGAGCCTTCGCCCGACAGCGGGATGGGCCGGTGCAGGGCGCTGATGATGCCGTGGGTGACGGTGCTGCGCAGGCCCAGCGGGGCGCCGGCAGCGATCACCTCGTCACCGACATGCACCTTGTCGGAGTCGCCGAAGCGGGCCACGGTCAGATTGTCGACGTTGTCCACCTTGAGCACGGCCAGGTCGGTCTTGGGGTCGCGGCCGACGAGGTTGGCGGGTACCGCCTTGCCATCGTTGAACACAACCGAGATCTTGAACTTGCTCGGGTTGGTGGCTGCTTCGGAGATGACGTGGTTGTTGGTGACGATGTAGCCGCGGCCGTCGACGACGACGCCGGAGCCCTGGGCACCTTCGTCGTCGCTGACCGCTTCGATGGTGACGACGGAGTCGGCCACCGATGCGGCGACCTTCGCGAACCGGCCGGGCGGCACCTCGCCGGTGCTGTTGGTCGCCAGCGACACCTTGGAAGTGGTGAACGCCTCGACCACCTCGGCGGTCTTGCGGCCGACCCAGCCTCCGGCGACACCGATCAGAAGCGCGACGATGCCCAGCACCGCGAGCGCCGCGTAGGACACCCGCCCGCCGAACAGCACCTCACGCACGCCGAGCTTGCCGGTGGGCTCGGCGTTGACGACCCGTACGGGAACGTCGAGGGCCGGAGTGCCCAGTCCAGCGGCCGAGCCCGGGTCCCGCCACGGATCGTCAGGCTCGTCGACCTCGTCCTTGTCGGCGCCGAGAGCGCCGGCGTCGGCGGGGTGGCGCTGCAGCGAGTCACCGCCCGGGTAGGGCCGGCCGAACGCCTCGTGCAGCACCGGGTCGGCGGGCTGGTCCTTGGGCTGGAACTCGACCTCGCCGCGAAACTTGGCCGGGCGCAGTTCCTCGGCGATGAACGATCCGTCCACCCCGGCGGGACGCCCGAAGGTTCGGGTGGCGGCCGGGTCGACCGGGGGTCGGGAAACCGGGCGCGGGGCCAGGCGCGGGCCGGTGCCGGAACTGTCTTGATTGGGGCTCAAGTTCAACCTCTATCCAAGCGCTCAGTTCAGAGCGCGCACTACGGGACGGAGCACGGCGCTGCTGGAGTTCACATCCACCCTACCGGCGCTTACGCCGGGCACGGTCCGTGCCGTCAGCTAACTGGTCGGCGAGTCCGGGCTCAATGTCGCCGCCGGTGGGGCTCCGGTGCTGCGGCGCCATCGGTTCGTTCGGAGTGGACTGCGGGATCTGCGACAACAACCCCAACAAACTACTCGGCATGCTGATCGGCAGTGAGTCGCGCAGCGCGGTCCGCGCCTGCGCCTGGCCCTCGACCTCGGCGGCGCACTGCGGACACAGCGACAAATGGTGCGCCGCTCGCAAGTAGGACTTCATCCGCAGTTCGCCGTCGACATAAGCGGCGACGGCCTCGGTGGACAGGTGCTCGGTGGAGCCGAACTGGCGGGGCGCGCCGACCGGGGCTTCGCTCTGCGAGGCGAACTGGGCGGGGAGCCAGGAGAACGCTCGACGGAACACATGTCCACGATCGACCATCACCGACTCCTCTCGGTCGCGCCAGAGTTTCCGCGCCGCTAGGTCGAATGTAGCGCGCGCAGCGCGCGACGACATGACATGGCGGCCAGATGGAGCCGCTACCCAGTCAGCTTGACGGCCACGGGCTTACGTCCCGCAGCGTTATCGAGCTAAGCCGACTCGACCGCGAAGTCGTCCGACTCACGCTGGCCGGGGTGCGCCGCGAGGTAGTCGCGCAGCGCCTGGCGACCGCGGTGAATGCGGCTGCGCACGGTTCCCAGCTTGACGCCGAGCGTGGCACCGATCTCCTCGTAGGACAGACCTTCGATGTCGCACAGGACCACCGCGGCGCGGAACTCCGGGGCCAACGAATCCAGTGCGGCCTGCAAATCCGGCCCCAGCCGGGCGTCGTGGTAGATCTGCTCGGGGTTGGGACCTTCGGCGGGCACCCGGTCGTAGTCCTCGGGCAGCGACTCCATGCGGATGCGGCCACGACGACGGACCATGTCGAGAAACAGGTTCGTGGTGATGCGGTGCAGCCAGCCCTCGAAGGTGCCCGGCTGATAGTTCTGCACAGACCGGAACACCCGGATGAAGGTCTCCTGCGTCAGATCCTCGGCGTCCTGCTGATTACCCGACAGGCGGTAGGCCAACCGATACACCCGGTCGGCGTGCTGACGCACCAGCTCGTCCCAGGACGGCATGGCCGTCCGGTCGCCAGTTGCATCGAACACCGCGGTGCCCTGCAACTCGTCGGACGGCTCAACCCACTCCGCGTCGCTCAACTGCTCGACGTGGGACATGTGGGCGGGGACCATCAGTGTGGTGGTCGTCGGATCCTCCTGGCTAATCTGCCCCGACAGCTCAGTGCCGTCGACCGCATCGATGCTGACAACACGAGCGCCATCGGGCGTATTCCCCGACCAGCGTTCCCAGTGTTCCATGCCAGTTACCGTTCCCCACACCTGTGTGGGGGGCATGTGAGCAAACTGAGCTTCCTCTGAGAAATCCTAATCGTTTGTAGGGATGGGTTCCGGCCGGTGGCCGGTCCCGTTTCTTGAAGGGTCTGCCGCCAGGTGATGCCTGGTTGGTCCCGGCGTACGACGTCTTACGAAAGAACGGCGCGCCTGGCGGCAACCCCTGTTCGATGGTGGTGGGATTCCGTTGCCCGAGCCCGCCGCAGGGTTGACTTCCCGATAGTTGTTCCCGAGCCCTGAGCTCTTCGACAGAACGAAGTCCTGCGGCGTGCTGGAGTCACGGACGGCTAGTGAGATGACGGACCTTGGAGTCCTGCGATTAGGGCGCCGCGTGAATCCACCGGTAACGGCATGACCATCGAACGAAGGAGTGATGACACCTTGGGACTGTATTGCGGAATTGATTGGGCCACAGACCATCACGACGTCGCCATCATCGACAGCGACGGACATGTAGTGGCCCGCGGACGAGTCAGCAACGACGCGCCCGGTTTCTCCGCGTTGTTGACACTGCTGGCCGAAGCCGGCGACAGTGCCGCCGATCCGATCCCGGTCGGCATCGAAATCGACCACGGTCTGTGGATGGCTGCGTTGCGGGAAACTGGCCGGGTGATCTATCCGATCAACCCGCTGGCCGCCTCGCGTTACCGAACGCGGTACTCGGTGTCGGGAGCCAAATCCGATGCCACCGACGCGGTGCTGCTGGCCAACATCGTGCGCACCGACCCCGACGCGCACCGGCCACTGCCCGCCGACACCGAAGCAGCCCAGGCAATCCGAGTGCTGGCCCGGGCCCAGCAGGACGCCGTCTGGGCACGCCAGCAGGTCGGCAACCAAGTCCGTGACCTGCTCAAAGAGTTCTACCCCGCAGCGATCGTGGCCTTTGCCGACCTCGACGGCGGGTTGACCCGCCCCGACGCCCGCGCCATCCTGGCCGCCGCACCGACACCGGCGCAAGCAGCCAAGCTCACTCCGGCGCGACTGCGTCGACTGCTCACCAAAGCCGGCCGCAAACGCTACCTCGACCGCGACATCGCTCGACTGCGAGAGGTTTTCAGCGACACCTACCTGCGCCAGCCTGCGGCGGTGGAGAACGCGATGGGCATTCACCTGTCCGCGCTGCTGGGGCAATTCGAAGCGGCCTGCACCGCCGCCGACGCGCTCGCTGAGGCGGCGATCGCCCATTTTGAGCGGCACCCGGACGCCGACATCATTACCAGCTTCCCCGGACTGGGCATGCTCACCGGTGCCCGGGTGCTCGCCGAAATCGGTGACGACCGCTCCCGGTTCACCCAAGCCCGCGGACTCAAAGCGTTCGCCGGGTCGGCGCCCATCACTCGCGCCAGCGGAAAGAAAACCGTTGTCCTGCACCGCCACATCAAGAACCGCAGACTCGCCGCTGTGGGCCCGATCTGGGCCCTGGCATCGCTGCGCGCCTCGCCCGGAGCCCGCCGCCATTTCGACACCCGCCGCGCAGCTGGAGACTGGAACCACCAAGCCCAACGACACCTGTTCAACAAGTTCCTCGGTCAACTCCATCACTGCCTCCACACCAGCCAGCACTACGACGAACACGTTGCGTTCCCACCTCCTCTCCAACTCGCGGCTTGACTCTTAACTCCGTGAGATGTCTTTCGTCGAAGTGGGGTCGGAGGAATCAGAGGAAGATGCCGCGGGTGAGTCCGCCATCGATACCCAGCGACTCGCCGGTGATGCCGCCCGCGGCCGGTCCGGCGAAGAAGGCCACCGTGTCGGCGACCTCGGCGGCGGTGAGTATCCGGCGGATCGGGGTGCGGTCTATGAAGTCCTGCTCGACCTGTTCGGCCGTGACACCCTGGGCGGCAGCGTTCTTGGCGTACAGCTCGTGGATGTGCTCGGTCTCCACAACGCCCGGGTGCACGGTGTTGACGGTGATGCCATCGGGACCGAGCTGATCCGACAGTGCCTTCGTCATGTGTACGACGGCCAGGTTTCGCATGCCCGACAGGGCGTGACTGGATCGCCCAGTGAGCCCGCCGATGTTCACAATTCGGCCGTAATGGTGCTCGCGCATATGGGGCGCGACGGCCTTGATGCAGCGGAAGTACCCGACGACCTTGGTGTTCAGGTCGGCCAACAACGCCTCCGGGTCCGCCAGGGCGATGTCGTTGCGGACCAGACCCGCTGGTGCCGCAGCTCCGTTGACGAGGATGCTGAGCCGCCCAACGCTGGCGGCGGCGTCGGCCATCGCCTCGACACTGGAGGTATCGGTGGTATCGGCGACGACGGGCACGATCCGTGCCCCGGTCTCGGCGGCGAGCTCGTCGGCCGCCTCCTGCAGGATCGGGAGCCGGCGGGCGGCGATGACGACGGTCGCCCCACGCAAGGCCAGCGTGCGCGCGACGGCCTTGCCGATGCCGAGACCGCCCCCGGTGACGATCGCGACCTGGTCTTTCAATTCCGTTGTTCTCATGTGAGATTCACCCATACGCTTTTGATTTCCGTGTACTCCTCCAGCACGCCGCGACCCATCTCTCGGCCCCAGCCGGACTGTTTGTACCCACCGAATGGAGATGCTGGATCGGTCAGGTTGTAGCAGTTGATCCACACCGTGCCCGCCTTCACCGCAGCGGCGATGCGGTGTGCGGCGGTGATGTCGTTGGTCCAGATGCCGGCCGCCAGCCCATACGGCGAGTCGTTGGCCTTGTCGATCAGCTCGTCGACATCTCGCCATGGCATCGCCACCAACACGGGCCCGAAGATCTCCTCCTGTACCACCCGCATTGCCTGTGTGGTCTCGGCAAGCACTGTGGGAGAGAGGAAATATCCGCCGCGATACTTCTCGTCGAGATTGGCGGGGGTGTCCCCACCAGCGGCCACCCTGGCGCCTTGGGCAACGCCGGACTGCACATACCCGGTGACCGTCTCGAGTTGTCGTGCTGATACCAGCGGACCCATCTGGGTGGCGGGGTCCTGCCCGGGCCCTACCACGATCTCCTGAGCCCTGGCGATGAGCGCCGACATCACGTCGTCGTATATGTCGGCGTGGACGTATAGCCGCGATCCCGCGGTGCAGGTTTGGCCTTGGTTGAAGAAGATGCCCTCGGCTGCCGCGGCGGCCACCGCCACCGGATCGGCGTCGGCCAGCACGATGTGCGGGGACTTGCCACCGAGCTCCAGGGAGACCTTCTTCATGTTCCCGGTGGCTGCGGTGGTGATACGCCGGCCCACTTCGGTGGATCCGGTGAAGGCCACTTTGTCGACGCCGGGGTGTTCGGCGATTGCCGCGCCCACGACGGTTCCGATTCCGGTCACTACGTTGACCACGCCGGGCGGGAACCCGGCCTCGGCGATGAGCTCGGCCAGCCGCAGGGTGGACAGCGAGGTCTCCTCGGCCGGCTTGAGCACCACAGTGTTTCCGGTAGCCAGTGCCGGTGCGAGCTTCCACGACGCCATCGACATGGGGAAGTTCCAGGGCACGATGGCGCCGACGACACCGATGGGCTCGTGCACGGTGTAGTTGAGAATGCGCATCCCGTTGCGGGGCGACAGGGGAATGGTCGAGCCCTCGAACTTGCTGGGCCAGCCGGCGAAGTAGCGGAAGAGCTTTGTCGTCGTCCCGGCATCGACCGCGCGGGCGACCGAGAGGGGTTTGCCGTTATCCAGGGATTCGATGTAGGCCAGCTCGTCGGCATGTGTCGCCACCAATTCGGCAAGCCGGTGCAGGAGTTCGCCGCGTTCCAAAGGGGTGATGTCGCGCCAGACCGGGTCGGATAATGCGCGGCGTGCGGCCGCCACCGCGGCGTCGACGTCGGCACGGGTACCCGCGGCGATGGTGCTCAGTGGCTGCCCCGTGGCGGGGTTGTACGTGACCAGTCGCTCGCCGGATTCGCCTGCACGCCAGCCGCCGTCGATGAAGAGGCCGTGTTCACGCGAGATGAAGTCAGCGACCGCAGGCGGTGTCGACGGGGGCAGCACCACGGCGCTCACAGCGCCATCTCGATCAGTTGGGGTCCGCCCGCGGCAATGGCGCCGCGCAGGGCCGAGGTCAAGGCGCCGACTCGATCGACGCGGCGTGCCGGAACTCCGAAACCGGTGGCGAGCGCAACCCAATCGATCTGCGGTTCGGCGAGGCTGGTCAGTGCGGTCGCTTGCGGCCCGAACGCGGCGTTGCCGTGCCGCGCCAACTCGGTGCGCAACACGTTGTAGGTGTGGTTGGCCGCGATGAGGACGATGACATCGGTGCATTCGCGGGCCATCGTCCACAGGGCCTGGGCCGTGTACAGACCGCTACCGTCGGATTGCAGCGCGATCACTTGACGCTCGGGTGCGGCGATGGCCGCTCCGAGTGCGGCGGGGAGCCCCTGGCCGATCGCGCCACCGGTGTTGGTCAGCACGGTGTGGGCCGGTGCTCCGGCCGAGGCCGTATAGAACGGATAGCCACAGGTACCTCCCTCGATGGAGACGACCGCGTTCTCGGGCAGGCATGCCGCGACGGTGATCGCGACGGTGGACCCGGTCAGCGGCTCGTCGTCGGCGGGGACCTGGGGTCGCGCGATCGTCCGATGAGGTGCCGCACTGCCGACCAACTCGGCGAGTGCACACAGTGCGGTCTCGGCGTCGCCGTGGGGACTCGCGAGTTCGACGACGGCGTGTGCGGGCGCGAGCTCGCTGGGGATGCCGGTGTAGCCGAAGTAGGCGATGGGCTTGTCGGCGCCTGCGACGACGACGACGTCGGCCTCCTTCAGTGCCGCAACGGCGTTCTCGGGAAAGTAGGGCAACCGGTCGATGTCGGGCAACCCGCCGCCGCGTTCGGCGCGGGCAGGAAACGTCTCGCAGAACAGCGTGGCCTGTGTTCCTGCCGAAATACGTTCCGCTGCAGCCTGTCCCGCGCGGGTGAGCGCGTTACCGCCGAGCAGTAGCACCGACCGTGGGCCGGCGGCGCGCAACCGGTTGGCGACCTCGCGGATGTCCTCGGCGGGAATCGGAACATATCTGTCGACGCGTTCGGCGGGCATCGGGGGTGCGATGGTCGACTCCTGCTGGTGATCGGCAGGCACGACGATGGTCGTGATCCCGCCAGTGCGGCAGGTCTGTTCTATTGCCGCACCGGTGATTTGGTCGATCCCGTCGGCGTCGACTGTGGTGTGGACTGTGCCGACGGTTCCGGCGAGGGCAGCGATGTCGGAGGTCAGCGGGGCGTCGTAGGGCAGGTGCCAGCTGGCGTGGTCCCCCACCACGTTCACCAGGGGAGTGTGGGCACGTCGCGCGTTGTGCAGGTTCGCCAAGCCGTTGGCCAATCCGGGTCCCAGATGCAGCAGCGTCATAGCGGGCCGCCCGCTGATCCGGGCGTATCCGTCGGCGGCACCGGTGCACACGTTCTCGTGTAAGCCCAGTACGGCGCGAATGCCGGGAACCTCGTCTAGCGCGGCGACCAAGGGCATTTCGGTGGTGCCGGGGTTGGCAAAGCAGACTTCGACACCGTGTCGTACGGCGGCTCGGACCAGAGCCTGGGCGCCGGTCGTCGTGGAGGCGGTCACGAGTCCCTTTCGATAATCGAACGCAGTGAACGAATATCGTCAAGGGTAGCGGATGTGCGGGCGCCACGAAACCCCCGCCGAGAAAGCGGTGGTGGCGTGTGGTTGTCGCCGGAAGCGTCCGCGCGGTCGCGCTGCCGTGCGCGTCGGCGAGAGCTGGAGCTAGCGCCCTACGGCGCGTCGATGGCCGGACCTACGTCGCCGAGCAGCCGGCGCGTCGCGTCCGCGGCGGCGGCGGTCACGGCCTCGGTGATTTCATCGGGGATGTCTGCCTCGTCGTCGCCGAGGCGCACGATGCCGACGCTGGCGGTGGCCCAGTCGGATGTGGTAATCGGTGCGGCTATCCCCGCGGCGCCGGCCTGTAAGGCTCCGATGCTGACGGCGTATCCCCGTTGCCTGGCAAGGCGTACCGGCGCGGTGTCCGCCGGGGTGGGGGGGCGGCCGGCGAGAATGGCGAGTCCGTCCGCGCCCTGAGTCAGCGGATGGCGGGCGCCCTGTCGGATCGCCAGATGTAGCGTGCTCTCGGCGGGTTCTACGGTGAGCAGGATCAGTGCCTGATCTCCATCGGCGATGCTCAGCAGCGCCGTGCTGTTCGTCGCTTCGGTGAGACGACGCAGGATGGGAAGCGCGGTGACCTGCAGCTGCGGTCGCAGCCGGCTGGCCAGTTCGGCGATGCCCATCCCGAGCACATAGCGGTTATCGATCCGTCCGACCAACCGATGTAGCTCCAGTGTGCGTAACAATCGGTAGACGACCGCGCGTGCCGTCGCAAGCTCCTGCGCCAGATCGGCCGCCGTCAGCCCGTCGGTGTTCTTCGCCAGCAACGAGAGTACGGTCAAGCCCCGGTCCAGGGTTTGTGATGTCTCCCCGGTCGCCGCATCTTTCGTGGAAATGGCTTTGCCCCTTGGTTGTTTGGTGGTCACAGTCCCTCGCTCGGTCGGGTCGTCCTCGGGTCGCTGAATGCCGGGCAGCTCGTGTTCGCATGTGCGGGAGTCCGAGCCACGTTCCTGCCAATTTACTGTCCGGTTATCGGACGCCGCACACGAGGATCGGACGGAGCGAATCCGGCATGGTGCCGACGGATTCGTGATCGGTCGCCGCGGTTGACGCCGGCAACGCCGTTGGTTATCGTTCGATTATCGACCGAGGGAGACGGTAATCGAACATGACCAAACGTGGAGACGCAGAGGCCCTCGCTCGCAGCCTGCCGGCACGGCCGTACGTCGGGGGTCAGTGGCAGTCGCGGAACGGCGCGGACCGGTTCGACGTGGTCGACCCAGTCACCGAGCGCACCATCGCGACAGTGGCCGAAGCCGACCAGGAGACGGTCGACGACGCGGTCAGTGCGGCCCGCTCGGCGTTGGACGGTGGGGAATGGGGCCGGCTCGACGGTCCCAGCCGCGGCCAGCTGCTGAACGCCCTCGCCCAGCTGATCGAAGACCGGTCCGAGGACTTCTGCAACCTGGAATCTGTTGATATCGGCAAGCCGGCGTTCGAGCCCAGAGTGATCGATCTCCCCCAAACGGTCGCGACCTTCCGGCACTACGCCGGGTGGGCCGACAAACTCGAAGGCCGCACCATCCCGACTCCGGGATACATGGGGCGTGCCACCTTGAGCTACACGATCCGTGAGCCGATCGGAGTCGTCGCGGCTATCACGCCGTGGAATTCCCCGACGATGATCGGCGCATGGAAGATCGCACCGGCACTGGCGGCGGGTTGCGCGGTGGTCCTCAAGCCGCCGGAGGACGCGCCCCTCACATCGCTGCTCCTGGCACAACTGGTGGAACAGGCCGGGTTTCCGGCCGGTGCGTTCGCTGTCTTGCCGGGGCGCGGTCCCACGACGGGTTCGGCTCTGACCCACCATCGGGGTGTCGACAAGATCTCGTTCACCGGCAGTCCGCAGACCGGACACCAGGTCGCCGTCGCCGCGGCAGACGGATTTCGGCCCACCACAATGGAACTCGGTGGCAAGAGCCCGCAGATCGTGTTCGCCGACGCCGACCTGGACGCTGCTGCCGACGGTGTCGCGCTGGGGATCTTCGCCAACCAGGGGCAGGTGTGCGCGGCGGGCAGCCGCATTCTCGTAGCGCGCGCGGTGCACGACGAATTCGTCGAGCTACTGACCGCGCGCGCCGCCAGGGTGGTGCTCGGCGACCCCTTCGACGACGCCACGTCCATGGGTGCTCTCATCAATGCAAAGCAGCGCGATCGGGTGGCGAGGTATATCGAGGCGGGGATCTCCGAAGGTGCACGCGTGGTCGCCGGGGGAGGGCGTCCGGGCCGCAACGGGTTCTTCGTCGAACCAACGCTGTTCGCCGATGTGGACAACTCCATGACCATTGCCCGCGAAGAGATCTTCGGACCCGTTGGCGCCATCATGGTCTTCGACGACGACGAGCAAGCAGTGGCCATCGCCAACGACAGTCGGTACGCGTTGGCCGCCACGCTGTGGACGCGGGATCTCGTGAGGGCCCACACCGTCGCCAAACGGGTGCAGGCCGGCGCGGTTGCCGTCAACGGCTGGTCGCCCTTGGATCCCCGTTTACCTTGGGGCGGTGCGAAATTCAGCGGGAATGGCCGCGAGCTCGGGCGGGCCGGACTGGAGTCCTATACCGAGGAAAAGACCATCACCATCGTTCTCTGAGCAAGCAGACTCATCGATCAGTTTCCACCTAGAAGGGACCACACAGTGGCACGCATACTCGTCACCTACTACAGCGCAACCGGATCCGTGCACCGCCTCGCCGAGGCCGTGCGAGCGGGTGCGGAGTCAGGCGGGGCAGAGGTCCGGCTGCGCAGGGCGCCCGAGTTGGCCCCCGCGGAGGCAATTGCCGCCAACGAGGACTGGGCGCGCCACGTCGCTGAGACCCATGGCCTGATTCCCGAAGTCGTACTCGACGACTTGGACTGGGCCGACGGCTACGCGTTCGGCACACCGACTCGCTTCGGTGGGCCCGCGGCGCAGCTCAAGCAGTTCATCGACACCGCGGGCAGCCTGTGGCAGGAGGGCAAACTCGCGGACAAGCCGGTCTCGACCTTCGTCTCCGCCGCCGAGCAGCACGGCGGCGTGGAGTCGACCATCCTGGGGCTCAACAATGTCTTCTACCACTGGGGCGCGATCATCGTGCCGGTCGGGTACACAGATGACAGCGTCTACGCCGCAGGCGGCAACCCGTACGGGACGTCGTGGTCGGCTGGGTTTCCCTCGACTCTTCCCGACGAGGCCACCTTGGAAGCCGCGCGCTACCAGGGCCGTCGGCTCGCGCACTTCACCACGGCGCTGGCGTCCGTGCGGGCACAGGCCGAGCGGGCTTCGCAGTAGCCCCCCGGGACGAACGGGCCCGCGATGAGTACGGTCATCGACGTATGGTCGGATGTCCACTGTCCTTGGGCACTGGTGGCCGTGCACCGATTGCGTGTGGCGCGGGAACGGCATGGTCTCGACGTCGTCTTCGCGCCGCGTGCGTGGCCACTGGAATGGGTGAATCGACACGGGACCCCGAGGGCGATCGTCACCACCGAAACCGCCGCGCTCGCCAGCCACGTTCCCGGACTTTTCACCGCGTACACCGACGATTCCTGGCCGTCGACATTCCTGCCGGCCTTCGAACTTGTTGCCGCGACACGTCGAACCCATGGTGTGCGGGCCGCCGAGGATGTCGACTATGCCCTGAGGCTGGCATTTTTCCGGGACTCGATCGATGTCAGCGTCAAGGCGGGGCTGGAGGCCGCGTTGTCCATCGCGCGCGGCTTCGGGCCTGTTGTCGACGCTGACACGGTGATACGGGAGTGGACGTCGTCGAACCCGCGCGCTGACGTGTACGCCGACTTCACGCAGAGTGCGTCGTTGCCGATCCAGGGCAGCCCGCAGATTTTCTGGCCCGACGGCACCACCACCCACAATCCCGGTATGACCGAGCATCATTGGGAGGGCGGGCTCGTCCGCATCGGTACGGTCGACGAGAACGCCGCCGAGCGAATGCTGCTGACCAAACTGGCTGTGCCACCGGGTGCGCGCGGCTAGCCGACGGTGTCGGCGCCGTACGCGGCGACGGTCGGCTCGATGCCGGCTGCACCCGTCACGTCTTTCCAGACCTCGAAGCCGTGCTGGAAGGCCACGACGCCGGCCTCCGGCAGTGCGATCTCGATGGCTTCGAGAATCTCGGTGGCGCTGACACCGAGGTCGAGCGCGACATTGATGTGGCTGGCAATCTGCGGAGCGGGCGCCCGCAGCACCGTCAGGCTGAGGATGAAGAGCAGCTCCTTGGTGCACCGGTCGAGGGTGCGCTGGTCCAGGTAGGCCGCCGACACCAGTCCGTTCGCCGCCCGGAGCACCGGGAAGTCGTGGGCCGCCATGACCTTGTGGTAGTCCAGGACGTAGCCCCGGGCGCGCGCCATGTCGTCGATGTACCGCTGGGCATCGTTACTCATCAGATGTTCCCTTCTGACAGTGGTTGGACTGGAAGCAGAATCCGGTTGCGCTGGCTTACCAGCAGGTCGCGCACGGCGCCGCGAAATGCGCTGAACCGTGGGTCGTTCATCAGGCGGGCGCGGCGGTCGGCGCGCTCGCCTGCCGAGGTGTACGGCCACAGGAAGGTCAGTGTGTTCAGGTCGCCGACATCACAGGAGAAGACGCCAAGTGGCGCGCCCAGGTGTTCGATCTGGACGTCCCGTCCGAGCCTGTTCCAGGCGTCCAGATACCGCGGGACGCCGCCCGCAACCGTTGTGTAGACGCGCTCTTCCACGATCATGGCGTTCTCTCTCTCGGTGCGGAGCTCGTGAGCGGGGTTGCCAGACTGAGGAATTCAGCTGTCCGAAGTCTAAGTTCGCCGTATTTGGCAGCCGCGGCGATGTAGCGGTCGGGACGCAGAACGACGTAGTCGCTCGCAGTGTCCTCGAACCACTGCCGCAGCCGGTTGTCGAGGTCTTCCACCACGACGGTAGCGGTGTCGCCGACCAGCTGGTGCGGGGCTGGACAAGCACCGACAGCCTTGACGATGGTGATGCCCGTCGCTCGCAACTGGGCGAGCAGCTCGGACGGGAGATCCTCCGCCGCATCGCGCTGCCATCCCAGGATGGTGATCCAATCCCCCAGTGCATCATCGAGTTTGGTAACGGATCCGGTCGATGTCCGGACGTCAGGTTGGGGGAACATGGTCCCGACTCGGGCCAGGGGAAGAGTGCCCGTGACTGCCAGGCCCTCGTCATAGCAGGGCATGGGCTTGAATTTCATTTCCAGGGCCCACCGCTTGACTGGCGGCAGCCATCCTGACGCGCGAAGGAACAGGTCTCGGGCGACGGCGACGCAGTGGTGGGTGGGGCTCAGGATCCGCCCGAGTGTCGTCGACATCGCGACCATGGCAGCGGCGTGTTGTTTGCGCTCGGCTTCGTAGGTATCCAGTACCGGAGCGGCGAGCTGGCCGCGCAGGACACCGGCCAACTTCCACGACAGGTTGACGACATCGCGGATTCCGGTATTGAGCCCCTGGCCAGCCCACGGCGGCATCAGGTGCGCGGCATCTCCGACCAGAAACGTGTTGCCGCAGCGGAACTGCGCCGCGACCCGGGAGTGGTGGGTGTAGACACGGGCGCGCACCACGCGGATGTCGTCCGGATTCGCGACGCGCCGGGCCAGTAGGGTGCGCACCACGTCGTCGGCGAGGAACGACTCGGCGTCTTCGCCGGGGAAGAGCATGAACTCCCATCTTCGATAGCCGTGCGGAAGGTGAATACAGACATAGGGGCGGTCGGGTTCGCAGTGCAGCGCGGTGTACGGTGCGTCGACGCAGTCGTTCTCGCAGTCGATGACGACCCACTTGCGGGGATGGGTGTCGCCCTCCATCGGAATGCCTGACCAGCCTCGCACCGAACTTCGACCGCCGTCGGCGCCTACCACAAATCGTGCACGTACACAGAGCAATTCACCATCGGGGCTCGCCACGTGCAGATCCGCACCGGCATCGGTCGGAGTCAGGGCGACTACATCGTGACCGAGCAGCAGCTGAATGCCGGTGAACCGGGCCAGGCCCTGGCGCAGTGTGTGTTCGAGGTTCTGCTGCATGAAGATGTTGCGCCGCGACCAGCCGAATTCCCTGGTGCTGGGGCGGATATCTGCCAGACACCGGCCGTTGCGATCGAACAGCCGAAGTGGCACGTTGGCGATCGCGTCGGCCATCACGTCGTCGGCCAGACCGACCAACTGGATGGCACGCAGTGATTCGTCGTCGATGCCCACCGCCCGCGGATATTCCACGACCTCGGTGCTGCGGTCGATAAGTGCCGTCTCGATGCCGTAGTGGCCGAGCATGTTGGCCATCAGTGCGCCGCAGGGGCCGGCCCCCACGATCGCCACATCGACAGACACCGTCCTGGTTGCTGATGAAGCGCACTTCATTTCGTCCTCGTTAAGAGATCGTTCGCCTGTTGACATCGAAGGTGTCCCGGGTCACTATTTTGTACTGTAACCGTACGACATGTCCGTAATCCGTACAACTGTCAAAGCTGGACAGCCGAACCGCCCACAGCCACGAGGAGCGAAATGAGTCAGCCTGCTAGCAACGTGAGTGAGCGCGGGACGGTGTCGATGACCGGCGTGCTCGCCCAGTCGGTCGGCTTCATGGGTCCAGTATTTTCGGTCGCGACGCTGCTACCGCTGGTCGTCGGACTCTCGGCCACCGGTCGGGGCGCCGGTGTCGCCACGCCGGTGGCCATCGTGATCGCCGGTATCGGCATCTTCGGGGCGGGGTGGATCATCGCGCAATACGCCAAGCGAATCCACCTGTGCGGCTCGCTCTACGAGTACATCTGTGACGCGTTCGGTTCC
The DNA here is from genome assembly GCF_004745805.1 of Mycolicibacterium sp. CH28. Classification (GTDB taxonomy): domain Bacteria; phylum Actinomycetota; class Actinomycetes; order Mycobacteriales; family Mycobacteriaceae; genus Mycobacterium. The sequence goes on from NZ_SRLQ01000004.1 coordinate 254,759, forward strand.
CGTGTGGGCGTGGTCGCCGGTTGGCTGTACTACGGAGCGATGCTGGTGCTGGCGGCAGCCACCTTTCTGGTACTGGGTGGCATGACGTCAGATCTGATGTCCAGCGCGTTCGGGATCGAGGTGCCCTGGTGGCCGCTGGCCCTGGTGTTCGTGGCCGTTGTGGTCGCCGTTGTCATCATCGGCGTGCAGATCTCGGTACGCGCCCAGCTTGCCCTGGTGTTGCTATCGTCGCTGGTCATCTTGCTGTTCTCGATCTACATCATCGGCAAGGGCGGCCACGGTGGTCACAGCCTGTCCGCTGAGCCCATCAATCCGATGGCCGTTGCGCCGGTGGATCTGCTCTACGGAGTCCTCTACGGCATCAACATGTTCATCGGCTTCGAATCGGCGGCCAACCTCGCCGAGGAGACCGACGATCCCAAGCGACACATCCCCCGCGCGGTGCTGTGGTCGCTGACCATCGTCGGCATCTACTTCGTCATCACGGCCTACGCCCAGGCGGTCGGTTTCGGCCTCGACGCCGAGGCGTGGAAGACGAGCGTGTTTCCGCTGCAGGCCTTGGCGAACGGTTCCGAGTTCGGCTCATCGTGGTTCGGCAACGTGGTCGCGGTATTGATCATCCTCGACGTTCTCGCCGTCGCCATCGGCGTCGGAGTAGCCGCCACACGGGGCATGTTCGCGATGGCGCGGGCCGGACGGCTGCCCGCCCAACTGGCCACGCTGCACCCCAGACTCGGCACCCCCGTGGTGGGTGCGGCCGTGGTCGGTGTGGTCGCGGTGGCGTCCATCGTGCTCGTCGTCGCCGCTGACGGCGTCTTCTCGCGAGCCACCGCAGACCCGGCCACCCTGGCACCACAGTGGGCGCCGATGTTCGGTTGGATGGCGGGCTTCGCGGGCACTGGGCTGGCGCTGATCTACCTGGTGGTCAGTGGCGCGGGGGCGCGGGGGTTGTGGCATGAGGTCAACCGGGTGAAGCTGGTCATGGCCGCAGGTGCGGGCATCATCGTGGCCGCGGGGGCGGTGTTCGGTGCGCTGTACAAGACGCCCCTGACCAGCTTGCCATGGGCGCTTGGCATTTGGATCGCGGCCGGCGTGGCGTGGTCGCTGTTCGTGGCGCGGCACAGCACCGCGGCGCTTCCGATGCCTGCCATGACCGCGACCGAGGCGAACTGACCGGACGACACGACCCACATCGACCCCGTTGCCCCAAGGAGCTGGATTGCCCGTGACCACAACATCTTCGAGCGTCTCGACTGCGCATCCCTACGACCCGCTGACGGCGGCAGAGATCACCAGCGCCGTCGGGACTGTCAGGTCGGCGCATCCGCACCTGACTGCGTTGCGGTTCCCGATCGTGCGCCTGGACTACCCGGATAAGCAAGCCGTCCGGGACGGCCGTACCGACATCCCGCGGACGGCGTTCCTGGTGGTGTACGACCGGGCGGAACACAGCACCTACGAGGCCCGGGTGGACGTGGATTCCGCGGTTGTCATCGGTTGGGACCGGATCGACGGGGTGCAGCCTGCCATCATGATCGAGGAGATCATGGAACTCGACGAGATCGTCAAGGGCGATCCGGACGCAGTGCAGGCGTTGCGTCGTCACGGTGTCACGAATCTCGAACTGCTCCAAATTGATCCGTGGTCGACGGGCACGCTGCCGCTGCCCGGCGTTGATGCGCGGCGCCGAATCATCCGAGCCAGTGCCTACGTCAGGGAGTTTCCCGAGGACAATGCCTACGCTCGGCCGGTCGGGAACCTCGTCTTCATCATCGACTGCGACGAGAAGTCGGTGGCGGCTATCGAGGAGGAGGATCCGGTTCCGCTTCCGCCGGAGGGCGGCAACTATGACGTGGGCAGCGTCGGGCCGTTGCGTACCGACGTGCGTCCGCTGGAGATCGTGCAGCCCGAGGGGCCGTCGTTCACCGTTGCGGGCAATGTGCTCGAGTGGCAACGGTGGCGTCTGCACGCCCATATCGACGCCGTCGAGGGCCTGGTGATCAGCGACGTGTCCTATCTCGACGGTGACCGGCGCCGATCGATCCTGCACCGCGCAGCCATCAGCGAGATGGTGGTGCCCTACGGCGACACCAGCAACGACTTCTACTTCCGCAATGTCTTCGACGCCGGCGAATACAACTTGGGCAAGACCGTCGGATCGTTGTCACTGGGCTGCGACTGTCTCGGCGAGATCCGTTACTTGGACGCAACCCTGGCCGACGAGTCGGGTCACCCACATACCATCGTCAACGCCATCTGCATTCACGAGGAGGACTACGGAATCCTCTGGAAGCACTGGAATTTCCGCTACCAGGACAAGGCCGAGGTGCGCCGTTCCCGGCGCCTGGTGGTTTCGGCGATCCACACGATCGGCAATTACGAGTACGGATTCTTCTGGTACTTCTACCAGGACGGGACCATCCAGTTCGAGGCCAAGCTCACCGGAATCGTGCAGACCCGGGCGATAGCCCCAGGTGCCGTGCCGGAATTCGGGACCCTGGTGGCTCCGCAGCTCGACGCGCCCAACCATCAGCACCTGTTCAACATGCGACTTGACCTGGAGATCGACGGTCCCAACAACACGGTGGTCGAGGTGGATGCCGTGGGCAGGCCGATCGGACCGGGCAATGAGTTCGGCAACGCCATCGTGGCGCAGAAGACGGTGATCGCCAACGAGCGCGACGCGCGCCGATCCTGCAACACCGCGACCGCCCGCACGTGGAAGGTGATCAACCCGAATATCGCCAACCGGCTGGGCGACCCGGTGGGCTACAAGCTGGTTCCGTTCGCCGGACCAACCCTGTTGGCTGCGGAGGGCAGCGACCTGGCCCGGCGTGCCGAGTTTGCGCGGACTCACCTGTGGGTCACCCGCTACGACTCCCGGGAGCTGCACGCCGCGGGCGATTACCCGAACCAGCACCCCGGTGCGGGCATCGGTGACTGGGTGCGACAGGAGCGGGACCTGGTCAATACCGATGTCGTGCTGTGGCACACGTTCGGCACGTCTCACCTCCCGCGTCCCGAGGACTGGCCGATCATGCCGTGTGAGTACGTTGGGTTCAGTCTCAAGCCCGTCGGGTTCTTCGACCGCAATCCATCACTTGACGTGCCGCCCCCGGGGGCGGGCCGCGCTGGTTGCCACCACAAGCCGTGACCGTCCGCCGCAACGGCCTGCGCAGCGGATTCCGGGTGTACAGGACCGGCCCGTCCGCCGAGGCCGCGACATCGGCGTCATCAGAGCCAGCACAGTAATCCCGGCACCGATCGCGACCATGCCCCTGGAGCGGTGCCGTGCTCGTGGGCGATGCGCCGAGAACCGAACGAGCCGCAGATCTCCCGCCGCAGGTCAATAATCCGCACAATTCGTCGTATTCAAGCCCACACCGCTAAATGCGCATCTGTGATGCGAAATAAACTAACGTCGCATTCGTGCAGCTCACACGGTTCACTGACCTGGGTCTTCGGGCCGTGATGCTGCTCGCGACCGGCCAGGCACGCGAACAGCGGGTCACCACCAAGACCGTCGCCGCCGCTGCCGGGGCGTCGGAGAATCACGTCGCCAAGGCGGTGTCGCGACTGACCGAGCTGGGCCTGGTGCACGCCCGCCGAGGCCGGTCCGGCGGACTGGAACTCACCGACACCGGCCGGGAGGTCTCGCTGGGCTGGCTGGTACGCCGGCTGGAAGGCGATCGCGAAGTCGTCGATTGCGTCGGGCAATCCGCCTGCCCGTTGATTCCGGCCTGTCGACTGCGGCGGGTGCTCGCCGACGCCAAAGAGGCGTTCTACGCCGAACTCGACCGCTACATCATCGCCGATCTCGTCGGCAGCGCATCGCTGCCCGTCGTTCTGCAACTCACAACCGAGAGGGAACACCGATGACCACTACCGCAACCGAACCGTCCAGCGGGCAAGAGCGAGGCGACTCGGGGATTTCGGTGGCACCGGAACTGGAACCGGGCCACGCCGAGATCATCAGGGCGACCTTGCCGCTCGTCGGTGCTCATGTCGACGAGATCACACAAACGTTCTATCGCCGGATGTTCGGCCGGCACCCCGAACTTCTGCGCACCCTGTTCAATCGCGGCAACCAGGCGCAGGGTTCGCAGCAGCGCGCCCTGGCGGCGTCGATCGCGACCTTCGCCACCCACCTGGTGAATCCGGACCTGCCGCATCCGAAGGAACTGCTGTCACGCATCGGCCACAAGCACGCCTCGCTCGGCGTCACGGCCGATCAGTATCCGATCGTGCACGAGCACCTGTTCGCCGCGATCGTCGAGGTGCTGGGTGCCGACACCGTGACCGCGGACGTTGCCGCGGCGTGGGACCAGGTGTATTGGATCATGGCCGACACGTTGATCGCGTTGGAGCGTGATCTTTACCGCGGCGTCGGTGTTGACGACGGAGATGTGTTCCGCCGGCTCCGGGTCACGGCCCGCGAAGACGATCCCTCCGGTGTTGTCCTGTTGACGGTCCGCGGCGACGGGATTTCTAATACTGGTGCAGCACAATATGTTTCGGTTGGCGTGACGTTGCCCGACGGTGCGCGCCAGCTGCGCCAGTACAGTCTGGTGAACGCGCCGGGTGTCGCCGAGCTGACCTTCGCGGTCAAGCCGGTGCAGGCCGAGGGGGCGCACCCGCAAGGAGAGGTGTCCAACTGGATCCGCTCATGCGTCCGGGTCGGTGACCTGCTCGACGTCACGGTGCCGTTCGGCGACCTACCCGAACCGCGGAGCGGGGCGCCGGTGGTTCTGATCTCCGCCGGCATCGGTATCACTCCGATGGTCGGCCTGTTGGAATACCTTGTCGCGCAGGCATACGACGCTCCGGTGCAGGTCCTGCACGCCGACCGCAGCCAGGAGAGCCACCCGTTGCGCAAGCGGCACCGCGAACTGGTGGATATCCTGCCCAACGCCAGCCTGGAGCTGTGGTACGCCGAGGATGTCCACAGTGACAGCGCCGGTATCCACCGCGGGCTGATGAACCTCGACGGTGTCGAGATCGCCGACGGCGCCGAGATCTACCTGTGTGGCAACGACGGATTCGTGCAGGCGGTGCGCGCTCAGCTGACGGCCCGGGGCATCCCCGGGACTCGTGTGCATTGCGAGTTGTTCAGCCCCAACGACTGGCTGCTGGACTGAGGTAGCGACCACGGTGGCGCGGATCGGCCGCTCGGAAAGCTCTCGCCGCCAAGACAAGTCGCTACACGATGTGCTGCATCGATGCCGTCGCAGCCGATTCGCCCCGCCAGTTTACCCCACAACAAATGAACATGTGAACATCTAGACAGATATGGCGTGGGGTCATAGGGTGCCAACCAGCTAGACGAGAAAGGGCGCCCCATGGCTGACTACACGCTGCCCGACCTGGACTACGACTACGGTGCGCTGGAACCGCATATCTCAGGTCAGATCAACGAAATTCATCACAGCAAGCACCACGCCGCCTACGTCAAGGGCCTCAACGACGCGATCGTCAAGCTCGAGGAAGCCCGGGCCGGCGGCGATCACGGTGCCATCCTGCTCAACGAGAAGAACCTGGCGTTCCACCTCGGCGGCCACGTCAACCACAGCATCTGGTGGAAGAACCTGTCGCCCAACGGCGGTGACAAGCCGACGGGGATCTTGCCGCGGCGATCGACGATCAATTCGGCTCGTTCGACGGCTTCCGGGCTCAATTCGCAGCGGCCGCCAACGGCTTGCAGGGCTCAGGCTGGGCGGTGCTCGGCTACGACCCACTGGGCCGGCGCCTGCTGACCTTCCAGCTCTACGACCAGCAGGCGAACGTGCCGCTGGGCATCATTCCGTTGCTGCAGGTCGACATGTGGGAACACGCGTACTACCTGCAGTACAAGAACGTGAAGGCCGACTACGTCAACGCGTTCTGGAACGTCGTCAACTGGGACGACGTACAGCACCGCTTCGCGGTGGCCACCAGGGTCGACGGTCTGATCGGCTAGGAGCCGGCGCCCTAGGCCCCGGTGTAGGTTTCCGGATTCGGCCGGAACCGGGTGCCGTTGTCGAGCCCGTTGAGGGTCTCCATCTCGGCGCCGGTGAGCTCGAAGCCGAACACATCGGCGTTCTCGGCGATCCGCGCCGGATTCGATGAGCGGGGGATCACCACGTTGCCCAACTGCAGGTTCCAGCGGATCAGCACCTGCGCGGCGGACTTGCCGTGCGCCTGGGCCACAGCGGTGATCGTCGGATGCTCCAGTAGGTTGCCCACCCCCAACGGGCTGTACGCCTCGGTGACGATGGAGTGCTCGGCGTGCACCGCGCGCAGCTCGGCCTGGTTGAGCAACGGATGCACTTCGATCTGGTTCACCGCCGGCGCGAAGAAGCTCAGGTCGATGATGTTCGACAGGTGCTCGGGGGTGAAGTTCGAGACGCCGATCGACTTGATGTAGCCGTCTTGGCGGGCGCGCAGGAGACCGCCCCAAGCGTCGATGTACTTGCCATTCTGCTCGGCGGGCCAGTGGATCAGGTAGAGGTCCACATACTCCAGGCCGAGTCGCTCGAGGCTGGCCTTGACGGCGTCCTGTGACGACTGGAAGCCCTGATCAGCGGTGGCGAGCTTGGTGGTGATGAAGAGCTCTTCGCGCGGCAGGCCTGACGCGGCGACGGCCCGGCCGACGGCTTCCTCGTTGCCATAGACCGAGGCGGTGTCGATCATGCGGTAACCGGCCTGCAGGGCACTGGCCACCGCGCCCTCGGTCTCCTCGGCGGACAGCTCGGCGACGCCGAGGCCCAGCACCGGGATGGTGTTGTCGTCGTTGAGCGTGACGCTGGGGATCGCGGTCGCCGGTGTCATGTCACCTGCCTGTGGGCTCGAAGTTTTCCGGGTCAGGACCCGCACTATCGGATCTGGGGTCACCGACTTCGCGATGACGATAGTACCCAGCGGGAAACGTCATCTGAGCAGGTCCGGCGCGGGTGTCCCATGGCGAGGCTCGCCCGCCCGGCCAAATTATCGGGTTCGTCAACAGCGACGGCCCAGGCCAGCGGACTCCCGCACGCCGGGCGCCCCGGTCTCGCGGCCCTTGCCGTACCCTTCGGCGGTGGCGGCGTGGCGTCGTCCGGCACGGGCGTCGCACCAGTCCGCCGCACGCCCACCCGAACCGAGGGGAGCAGCGATGACGGGGAGTTTGTCCGCACCAGCACCCGGTGACCTCAATGGGGGCGCCGCCAGACACAACCGCTGGCTGCAGCGGGCGCTGGCTGCCGGAAATCGGGCCGGAGTAAAGGTCATCCCGCACTTGCCCGGTGGGCTCAAGCGGCTGCTGTCCGGTGGCCGGGCGATCAGCATCGACGGCAACACGCTGGACCCTTCGATCCAGATGATGCTGGCCGCCCAGCGCGCGGTAGGGATGAACAGCCTGGTCGTCGCCGACAATGCCATCGCCACGCGCGTCCAGAACCGCGAAGCGACCCGCAGCCTCGACGAGGCGGACGTATACGTCGCCCACATCGCGCCGGTGTCCATTCCCGGACCGGCCGGGACGATCGGGGCCCGGCACTACCGTCCGGCCGGGGAGGGGCCCGCCCCGCTGCTGGTCTTCTACCACGGCGGCGGCTACGTCTTCGGCGACCTGGAAACCCACGACTCGGCGTGCCGGCTGATCTGCCGCGACGCCGGGGTGCACGTGCTGGCCGTCGACTACCGGCTGGCCCCTGAACACAAGGCACCCGCGGCCGTTGACGACGCGTACGCCGCCTATCTGTGGGCCCGCGAACATGCCGCCGAACTGGGTGCCGACCCTGACCGCGTCGCGGTCGGGGGTGACAGCGCCGGCGGATGCCTGGCGGCCGTCGTCACCCGGCTGGCGCGCGATGCAGGTGAACCGTTGCCGGCCCTGCAATGGCTGATCTACCCGGTCACCGACATGCGGGGGGTGACCCGCTCGCGCACCTTGTTCGCCGACGGCTTTCTGCTGACCAAGCACAACATCGACTGGTTCAGGGACGCCTACGTCGACGGCTCGGGCATCGAGGTCAGCGACCCGCGGGTGTCACCGCTGCTGACCGAGGACCTCTCCGGGCTGTCGCCGGCCCTGGTGATCACCGCCGGATTCGATCCGCTGCGCGACGAAGGCGAGAACTACGCGGCCAAGCTGCGCGCGGCCGGCGTCACCGTCGACGCCCGCCGCATGGGTCCGATGGTGCATGCGTTCCTCAACTTCAACGCGCTCGGTGGCCAGGTGAGCCGGGCCAACGCCGAGATGATTTCGGCGCTGCGCGCCCACCTTGCCCGCGGCTGACCAAGCCGAAGAGCGGCGCCGGTACTCTAGAGGCGCCAACACCGAGTTCTGAACAGCGAGGATCAGCCGAGCCGTGGCCACCAAAAAGAAAAGCGCCCCCCGCTACGACCTGAAAGCCCAGGATCGCAAGCGCAACCTGGCCATCCAGCTGGGGCTGACCGCGATCGTCGTCATCTTCGCCGTGTCGCTGGTGCTCTACATCGTGATGAGTCACGACAAGAAGACCGCCTCCGGCGACGCGCAGGGAGTGCGGATCACCTCCAGCGCCCTGATCAAGAAGGACGGCAGCGACGAGCCCAAGGCCGTCGTGTCGCTCTACGAGGACTTCCAGTGCCCGCATTGCCGTGACTTCGAGAAGGCCTACAGCTCGACCATCGGCAAGCTGGTCGAGAGCGGTGCCATCGCCGCCGACTACTACCCGGTCGCGATCCTGAACTCGGCGTTGAACAAGGACTACTCGACCCGCGCCGCCAACGCCGCGTACTGCGTCGCCGACGAGAACAAGGACGCCTTCGTCCGGTTCCACTCCGCACTGTTCGCCCAGCAGCCCGAGGAGGGTTCGAGCAACGTGCCGGACAACGCCCGCCTGATCGAGATTGCCCGGCAGGCCGGCGCGGCAGGCGGCGTCCCGCAGTGCATCAACAGCGGTAAGTACAACGACAGGGTCGACGGGTTGGCCGCGGCCACCAAGATCACCGCCACACCCACCATCCGGCTCAACGGCCAGGACATCAGCCCGGCCTCCCCGGACGATCTGATCGCCAAGGTCAAGGCCGTCGTCGGCAACGTGCCCGGCCTCGCGCCGGCTCCGGCGGCTCCGGCTCCGGCCGGCGAGACCCCGGCGGCTCCGGCTCCGGCCGCTCCCGCCCCTGTAACGCCGTGAGTATCGCGACGCCGGCTCCGGTCGAGCCCACCGAACCCGCTGACTCGGCGGCCTGGTCCGGCGGCGTCGCGGTGCGACCCGCCAGCGCGTGGTGGGTGCTGATCGCCGGAGTCATCGGGCTGGTCGCCTCGGCCACCCTGATGATCGAGAAGGTCGAGATGCTGAAGAACCCGGCCTACGTGCCGAGCTGCAGCATCAATCCGGTGCTGTCGTGCGGCTCGGTGATGGCGACCCCGCAGGCCTCCGTATTCGGATTCCCCAACCCGCTCATGGGCGTTGCCGGGTTCGCGGTGGTCGTGGTGACCGGTGTGCTCGCGGTCGCCAAGATCCGGTTGCCCCGTTGGTACTGGGCAGGCCTGACCCTGGGCGTGGCGCTGGGCGCGGTGTTAGTGCACTGGCTGATCTTTCAGACGCTCTACCGCATCGGCGCGCTCTGCCCGTACTGCATGGTGGTGTGGTCGATGACCATCCCGCTGCTGGTGGTCTCGGCCTCCATCGCGCTGCGACCCCTTGCCGGTAACCCGGTGGCCCGGGTGCTCTACACCTGGCGCTGGTCGATCGTGGCGCTCTGGTTCACCGCGGTCATCCTGATGATCCTGGTGCGGTTCTGGAACTACTGGTCAACGCTCATCTAGCCGCGCCTTACCGGCGCGGAGGGTAGGGTCCGCGTGTGTTCTCCAAAGTCCTAGTTGCCAATCGCGGTGAGATCGCTATCCGCGCTTTCCGCGCGGCCTACGAGATGGGCATCGGCACCGTCGCGATCTACCCGTTCGAGGATCGCAATTCGTTGCACCGGTTGAAGGCCGACGAGTCCTACCAGATAGGCGACATCGGTCATCCGGTGCGGGCTTATCTGTCTGTCGACGAGATTGTCGATACCGCACGGGCTGCCGGGGCCGACGCGATCTACCCCGGGTACGGATTCCTTTCGGAGAACCCCGAATTGGCGGCGGCGTGTGCCGCCGCTGATATCACGTTCGTCGGTCCCGACGCCGCGATCCTGGAGTTGACGGGTAACAAGTCACGCGCGATCGCGGCGGCCCGCGACGCCGGACTGCCGGTGCTGGTCTCCTCGGCGCCGTCGGCGTCGGTGGACGAACTCGTTGCGGCCGCCCAGGACATGGACTTCCCGTTGTTCGTCAAGGCCGTGGCTGGCGGTGGCGGGCGCGGGATGCGCCGGGTGAGCGACCTCGCGGGGTTGCCCGAGGCGATCGAAGCGGCCAGCCGCGAGGCCGAATCCGCCTTCGGCGATCCCACCGTGTTCCTCGAGCAGGCCGTGGTCAACCCGCGCCACATCGAGGTGCAGATCCTTGCTGACAAGCACGGCAACGTCATTCACCTCTACGAGCGGGACTGCAGTGTGCAGCGCCGCCACCAGAAGGTTATCGAACTGGCACCGGCGCCCAACCTGGATCCCGTTCTGCGGGAACAGATCTGCGCCGACGCCGTCGCGTTCGCCCGCTCCATCGGATACAGCTGCGCGGGCACCGTCGAGTTCCTGCTCGACGAGCGCGGCAGGCACGTCTTCATCGAGATGAATCCGCGGATCCAGGTCGAGCACACTGTGACCGAGGAGATCACCGATGTCGACCTGGTGTCGGCGCAGCTGCGGATCGCCGCGGGGGAGACGCTGGCCGATCTGGGCCTGAGCCAGGAGACGATCAGCCCGCACGGGGCTGCCCTGCAGTGCCGGATCACCACCGAGGATCCCGCCAACGGCTTCCGCCCGGACACCGGCCGGATCACTGCCTACCGCTCGCCGGGCGGGGCGGGGATCCGCCTGGATGGCGGTACGCACCTGGGCGCGGAGATCAGCGCGCACTTCGACTCGATGTTGGTCAAACTGACCTGTCGCGGTCGCGACTTCGAGACCGCGGTCAATCGGGCGCGGCGCGCCGTCGCCGAATTCCGCATCCGTGGGGTCTCGACGAATATTCCGTTCCTGCAGGCAGTTCTGGATGACCCTGACTTTCAGGCCGGTCGGGTCACCACGTCCTTCATCGATGAGCGCCCGCAACTTCTGACGGCACGCACGTCGGCCGACCGCGGCACCAAGATGCTGAAGTTCCTGGCCGAGGTGACCGTGAATTCGCCCTATCGCGACCGCCCCCGGTTCTACCCCCAGGACAAGCTGCCGGCCATCGACATCGCGTCGACCACCCCGGCTCCGGGCAGCAAGCAACGCCTCGTCGAGCTGGGCCCCGACGGATTTGCCCAGTGGCTCAAGGACTCTCCGGCCGTCGGCGTGACCGATACGACGTTCCGTGACGCGCACCAGTCGCTGCTGGCGACGCGGGTGCGCGCGTCGGGGTTGTTGGCCGTTGCCCCGTACATCTCCAGGATGATGCCGCAGCTGCTGTCGATCGAATGCTGGGGCGGAGCGACTTACGATGTGGCGCTTCGCTTCCTGAAGGAAGACCCCTGGGAGCGGCTGGCCTCACTGCGCGAGGCGGTCCCCAACATCTGTTTGCAGATGCTGCTGCGCGGTCGCAACACGGTCGGCTATACCCCCTATCCGGAATTGGTCACCTCAGCCTTCGTGGCGGAGGCCACCCGCACCGGTGTCGACATCTTCCGGATCTTCGATGCGCTGAACAACATCGAATCGATGCGGCCCGCCATCGATGCGGTGCGCGAAACCGGTTCGGCGGTAGCCGAAGTCGCGATGAGCTACACCGGCGACCTGTCGGATCCGGGCGAGACGCTCTACACACTGGACTACTGGCTGCGGCTGGCCGAGCAGATTGTCGATGCCGGGGCGCACGTCTTGGCGATCAAGGACATGGCCGGCCTGCTGCGCCCGCCCGCGGCGGCCACCCTGGTATCGGCACTGCGCAGTCGCTTCGATCTGCCGATCCACGTGCACACCCACGACACACCGGGTGGCCAGCTTGCCACCTATACCGCGGCCTGGCATGCGGGGGCGAGCGCCGTCGATGGCGCCGCGGCCCCGCTGTCGGGCACCACCAGCCAGCCGCCGCTGTCGGCGATCGTCGCGGCCGCGGCGCACACCACCTTCGACACCGGTCTCGACCTGGGCGCGGTGTGCGATCTGGAGCCGTACTGGGAGCTGTTGCGAAAGGTGTACGCCCCCTTCGAAGCCGGCCTCCCGGCGCCGACCGGACGGGTATACCACCACGAGATCCCCGGGGGGCAGCTGAGCAACCTGCGTACGCAGGCCATCGCGCTCGGGCTGGGGGACCGCTTCGAGGACGTCGAAAACGCCTACGCGGGGGCGGACCGGATTCTGGGCAGGCTGGTCAAGGTCACTCCGTCGAGCAAGGTGGTCGGAGACCTGGCGCTGGCATTGGTCGGCGCCGGGATCACCGCGGAGGACTTCGCCGCCGACCCGGCGCGCCATGACATTCCCGATTCGGTGATCGGCTTCCTGCGTGGCGAACTGGGCGACCCGCCCGGGGGCTGGCCGGAACCCTTGCGCACGAAGGCGTTGGAGGGCCGCGGGCCTGCCAAGCCCGAGCAGCCGCTGTCGGCGGCGGACGAGAAGGTTCTCGGCGAGCCAGGCGCGGCTCGTCAGGCAGCGCTGAACCGGCTGTTGTTCCCCGGTCCCACACGGGAATTCGAGGCACACCGTGAGGAGTACGGCGACACGTCGGGGTTGAGCGCCAACCAGTTCTTCTGCGGGCTGCGTCACGGCGACGAACACCGCATCAAGATCGAACGCGGTGTCGACCTCATCGTGGGGCTGGAAGCCATCTCCGATGCCGACGAGCGGGGGATGCGCACGGTGATGTGCATCATCAACGGGCAGCTGCGCCCGGTGGTGGTGCGCGACCGCAGCATCGCCGACGCGGTGCCGACCGCGGAAAAGGCCGACCGCGCCAACCCCGACCACGTCGCCGCCCCGTTCGCCGGAGTGGTCACCGTCGGCGTGGCCGTCGGTGACGAGGTCGACGCCGGCCAGACCATCGCCACCATCGAGGCGATGAAGATGGAGGCCGCCATCACCGCGCCCAAGGCCGGTTTCGTCGGCCGCGTGGCCGTCGGCACGACGGCTCAGGTCGAAGGCGGTGACCTGCTGGTGGTGATCAGTCCGGTGGGCAGGAGCGAAGCGACCGGGGGGACAACCTGACCCGCATCGTCGCCGGCGTGGCCGGCGGCCGGCGTCTCGATGTGCCGCCGCGGGGAACACGACCGACCACCGACCGGGTCCGTGAGGCGTTGTTCAGTGCCCTGGCCGCGCGCCGGGATTTCGACGGCCTCCGGGTGCTCGACCTTTACGCCGGCTCGGGTGCGCTGGGCTTGGAAGCACTGTCCCGCGGCGCCGACTCGGCACTGTTGGTCGAAAGCGATTCGCGCGCAGTCGCGGTCATCAAACGCAACATCGCCACGGTCGGGCTGCCCGGTGTGACGGTGCGGCGGGCGGCGGTGGCGGCGGTACTGGCCTCCGGCGCCGACCAGCCGATGGATCTCGTGCTGGCCGATCCGCCCTACGAGGTGTCGGTCACGGATCTGGCGGCGGTGTTGGGGCTGCTGGACCGCAACGGCTGGGTTGGTCCGGGCTGCGTCGTGGTGGTGGAGCGGCCGGCATCCTCGGCGACACTCACCTGGCCGTCGGGCTGGACGGAATGGCCGTCGCGGCGCTACGGCGATACCCGGGTCGAGCTGGCCGAAGTCGGCGACGGGACCGACTGCTAGCGTCATCGCTTATGACCGCCGACGACGATGCGGAGCGCAGCGACGAGGAGAAGTGGCGCTTATGACCGGCGCGGTGTGTCCAGGATCCTTCGATCCGGTGACGCTGGGGCACGTCGACATCTTCGAGCGCGCCGCGGCCCAGTTCGACGAAGTGATCGTCGCCGTGCTGATCAACCCGAACAAGTCGGGCATGTTCGACATCGACGAACGAATCGCCATGATCTCCGAAGCCACCGCGCACCTGCCCAACCTGCGCGCCGAGTCGGGCCGGGGCCTGGTCGTCGATTTCGTCAAACAGCGCGGGCTCACCGCGATCGTCAAGGGTCTGCGCACCGGAACCGATTTCGAGTACGAGCTGCAGATGGCCCAGATGAACAAGCACATCGCCGGCGTGGACACGTTCTTCTTGGCGACGTCACCGCAGCATTCGTTCGTCTCGTCGTCGCTGGCCAAAGAGGTGGCGATCCTCGGTGGCGACGTCTCGGCCCTGCTGCCGGAGCCGGTGAACCGACGGCTGCAGGCCAAGCTCGCCGAGCGGGGCTGAGCCTTCCCGCCGTGCGCGGCGCATCGCCCCGCACACCCGCGATCGAGCCGCTGGGGGTGGCGAAACCGCCCATAATGAGGTGGGTCAAGCCCGGTGCGATGCCGCGTTGACCGGTGTGGTTGCCGGAAAATGTGTTTCCGACACACCGACTCGCCACCGCAGTCACAGGCGTAACACCAGGCACACTGGTCACTACCAACTACGCCAGGAGGGCGGCGCCGTGTACCGAGTTTTTGAAGCGCTCGACGAACTGAGCGCGATCGTCGAAGAGGCGCGCGGCGTACCGATGACGGCTGGCTGCGTGGTTCCGCGCGGTGACGTCCTGGAGCTGGTCGACGACATCAAGGACGCCATCCCCGGCGAGCTCGACGATGCTCAGGATGTCCTGGACGCCCGTGACAACCTGCTGCGGGAGGCCAAGGAGCACGCCGACTCCATGGTCTCGACCGCCACGGTCGAGGCCGACTCGCTGCTCGGCCATTCCCGCGCGGAAGCTGACCGCCTCCTGTCCGACGCCAAGTCGCAGGCCGACCGGATGGTGGCCGAGGCGCGCCAGCACAGCGAACGCATGGTGCACGAGGCCCGCGAAGAGGTCTCCCGGCTGGCAGCCACCGCCAAGCGTGAGTACGAGGCCGCGACGAGCCGGGCCAAGGCCGAGGCCGACCGGTTGGTGGAGAGTGGCAACCTCTCCTATGAGAAGGCCGTCCAGGAAGGCATCAAGGAGCAGCAGCGGCTGGTCTCGCAGACCGAGGTGGTGCAGTCGGCCAACGCCGAAGCCACCAGGCTTATCGACACCGCACATGCCGAAGCCGACCGGCTGCGCGGCGAGTGCGACATCTACGTCGACAACAAACTCGCCCAGTTCGAGGACTACCTCAACGGGACCCTGCGCTCGGTGAGTCGCGGTCGCCACCAACTGCGGACGGCCGCCGGCACCCACGACTACGTGCAGCGCTGAGACCCGCGGCCAGCGAGTACCGGCTGAATCGGGTCGCGCCGAGCCTTAAGATCAGCTACATGGCCTCGCTCAGGAGTGCACACAAGCAGCACAGATCGCGATCGCCGTTGGTGTTCGACATCTCCCGGCTGGGGCGTCGCCCCGGGGCCATGTTGGAGCTGCGGCAGACCGTGCCCAGTCCCATGCGGATGGGGCTGGATCTGATCGCCATCGAACGCGACGCGGACCTCGACCTGGACCTGCGGTTGGAGTCGGTGTCTGAAGGCGTGCTGGTCACCGGCACCGTCTACGCTGCGACCCGCGGTGAATGCTCCCGGTGCCTGGCTCCGGTCGCCGGCGACGTCGAGATCGAGCTGACCGAGCTGTTCGCCTATCCCGACAGTGCAACGGAGTCCACCACCGAAGAGGACGAGGTCGGTCACGTCATCGATGACACCATCGACCTCGAACAGCCGATCGTCGACGCGGTCGGCCTGGCGTTGCCGTTCGCGCCGCTGTGCACCGAGAACTGCCCGGGCCTGTGCACGCGGTGCGGTGTCGCGCTGGCCAGCGCCGAGCCTGATCATCACCATGACCTCATCGATCCGAGGTGGGCCAAGCTAGCGGGCATGCTCCCCGGCGCCGAGGAGGACAACAACCCCGAGGCGGGGGCCAGTACTTCGTGACGCCGCCGCGCGAGAACCTGTTGGCCGCCCTTGGCGTGGCGTTGCCCGAAGAGCTGCTCACGCTGGCGCTGACCCACCGCAGCTATGCCTACGAGCACGGCGGGCTGCCCACCAACGAGCGCCTGGAGTTCCTCGGCGACGCGGTTCTGGGTCTGGCGGTGACCGACGAACTGTTCCACCGTCACCCGGACCGGTCGGAAGGGGATCTGGCCAAGCTGCGCGCCAGTATCGTCAACACGCAGGCCCTGGCCGATGTCGCGCGTGGGCTCACCCCCGAGGGGCTGGGAGCACACCTGTTGCTAGGCCGCGGCGAGGTGAACACCGGCGGGGCCGACAAATCCAGCATCCTCGCCGACGGCATGGAGTCGCTGCTCGGTGCGGTCTACCTGCAGCACGGCGTCGATGTCTCCCGTGAGGTGATCCTGCGGTTGTTCGGCGACTTGATGGACACCGCACCGACTTTGGGTGCCGGCCTGGACTGGAAGACGAGCCTGCAAGAACTCGCTGCGGCGCGCAATCTGGGCCCGCTGTCCTACGTCGTCACCTCGACCGGGCCCGATCACGATAAAGAGTTCACCGCCGTGGTGATGGTGATGGACGCGGAATACGGTTGCGGTATTGGACGCTCGAAGAAAGAGGCCGAGCAGAAGGCCGCCGCCGCGGCCTGGAATGCGTTGGAAACGCTTGAGCCATAGTCTTATCGGTGGCGACGATGCCTGAACTTCCCGAGGTCGAGCTGGTCCGGCGCGGTTTGCAGGAGCACGTCGTCGGCAAGTGCGTCACCGCCGTTCGGGTGGATCACCCGCGTGCCGTCCGCCGCCACGAGCTTGGTGCCGCCGACCTGACCGCGCGTTTGCTCGGTGCCCGCGTCTCCGGTAGCGGCCGGCGCGGAAAGTACTTGTGGCTCAATCTCGGCGACGATGAGACGGCGTTGGTGGTGCATCTGGGGATGAGTGGGCAGATGTTGCTCGGGCCCGTTCCCAACACCGACCATCTGCGCATCGCGGTGACGCTCGACGACGGCACGGCGCTCAGCTTCGTCGACCAGCGCACGTTCGGCGGTTGGCAGCTGGCTGATCTGGTCACCGTCGACGGCAGTCGGGTTCCCGAGCCCGTCGCGCACATCGCCCGTGACCCGCTTGACCCGTTGTTCGACCGCGACGCGGTCGTTGCGGTGTTGCGCCGCAAGCACTCCGAGATCAAGCGCCAACTTCTCGACCAGACCGTGGTGTCGGGTATCGGCAACATCTACGCCGACGAGGCGCTGTGGCGGGCCAAGATCAATGGCGCGCGGCTGGCCGAGAAGCTGACCAGCGCGCAGCTCGGCGCGCTGCTCGACGCCGCCGCCGAGGTGATGCGTGAGGCGCTCGGCCAGGGCGGCACCTCGTTCGACTCGCTGTACGTCAACGTCAACGGGCAGTCCGGCTACTTCGACCGGTCGCTGAACGTCTACGGCCGCGAAGACCGCAACTGCAAGCGCTGTGGCTCGGTGATCCGGCGGGAGAAGTTCATGAATCGCTCGTCGTTCTACTGCCCGCGGTGTCAACCTCGCCCCCGAATACCGCGAGATTGAAATGACGCAGGCCCCTTCTCGCGTTTTCTCTGCGTGAATTCAATCTCGGCGTGAAAGGAACAAACAAGACATGACTGACCTGTGGGTGGAACGCACCGGAGTCCGCCGCTACACCGGCCGCAGCAGCCGCGGCGCGGAGGTGCTGATCGGCTCCGAGACCGACGAGGGCGTGTTCACCCCCGGCGAGCTGCTCAAGATTGCGCTGGCCGGCTGCAGCGGCCTGAGCAGCGACCAGCCGCTGCGGCGGCGCCTGGGCGACGACTACCCGGCGGTGATCAAGGTCTCCGGCGCGGCCGACCGTGATCAGGAGCGCTACCCGCTGCTCGAAGAGGATCTGGAGATCGACCTGTCCGGGCTGTCGCCGGAGGACGTCGAACGCCTGCTGGTGGTCGTGAACCGCGCCATCGACCAGGTCTGCACCGTCGGCCGCACCCTCAAGGCCGGCGCGAAAGTCCGGTTCGGCGTCACCAACACCGGATCATGACCGAACGCGTCCGCCTGACCGCCTGGGTGCACGGTTATGTCCAGGGTGTGGGTTTCCGCTGGTGGACGCGCTCGCGTGCGCTGGAGCTGGGGCTGACCGGCTACGCCAGCAATCAGCCCGACGGCCGGGTGCTGGTCGTCGCGCAGGGACCGCGGGCCGACTGTGAGCGGCTGCTGGCGCTGTTGCGCGGCGGAAACACCCCAGGATCGGTCGACCAAGTCATCTCCGACTTCGGCGAACCCGGCGAGCCTATTGCCGGGTTCCGCGAGCGCTGATCGCGGCGCCGGTAACCTGACTCGACGTGTACCTCAAGAGTCTGACGCTGAAGGGCTTCAAGTCCTTCGCCTCGCCGACGACTCTGCGCTTCGAACCCGGCATCACCTGCGTCGTCGGGCCCAACGGCTCCGGCAAGTCCAACGTCGTCGACGCGCTGACCTGGGTGATGGGCGAGCAGGGGGCCAAGACCCTGCGTGGCGGCAAGATGGAGGACGTCATCTTCGCCGGCACCGCGACGCGGGCGCCGTTGGGGCGCGCCGAGGTCACGCTGACCATCGACAACTCCGACAATGCGCTGCCCATCGAATACTCCGAGGTGTCGATCACCCGCCGGATGTTCCGCGACGGCGCCGGTGAGTACGAGATCAACGGCAGCAGCTGCCGCCTGATGGACGTCCAGGAGCTGCTCAGCGACTCCGGCATCGGCCGCGAGATGCACGTCATCGTCGGCCAGGGCCGGCTCGCCCAGATCCTGGAGTCGCGCCCCGAGGACCGCCGGGCCTTCATCGAAGAGGCCGCCGGTGTGCTCAAGCACCGCAAGCGCAAGGAAAAAGCGGTCCGCAAGCTCGAGTCGATGGCAGCCAACCTGGCCCGGCTCACCGACCTGACCACCGAACTGCGCCGTCAGCTCAAGCCGCTGGGCCGCCAGGCCGAGATGGCGCGGCGGGCCCAGACCATCCAGGCCGACCTGCGCGACGCCCGGCTGCGGCTGGCCGCCGACGATCTGGTGACGCGCCGCGCCGAGTTCACCGGAGCCGACACCACCGAGACCACCCTGCGCCGCGAGCACGACGAGGCCGCCGAACGACTCACCGTGGCCACCCAGGCGCTGGCCGAGCACGAAGCCGCCGTCGCCACCCTGTCCGAACGCACCGACGCCGCCCAGCAGGCCTGGTTCCGGCTCTCCGCGTTGGCCGAACGGGTCAGCGCCACCGTGCGTATCGCCAGCGAACGCGCGCAGTACCTGGAGGCCGAACCTACTGCCAGCAGCGGTCCCGACCCCGATGCGCTGGAGGCCGAGGCCGACGAGGTCGCCGCGCGCGAACAGGAGGTGCTCGCCGAGTTGGCCGAGGCCCGGTTCCGGCTAGAGGCCGCCCGGGAAGAACTGGGCGAGCGGGAACGCGCCGCGGTGGAGGCCGAACGCGCCCACATGGCCGCCGTGCGCGCCGAAGCCGACCGCCGGGAAGGACTGGCCAGGCTGGCCGGCCAGGTGGAGACCGTGCGTGCCCGCGTCGAGTCCACCGATGAGGGTGTGATGCGACTGACCAACGCCATCGAGGAGGCTGCCGCCCGCGCCGAGCACGCCAAGGCCGAGTTCGAGACCGTGCAGGGCCGGGTCGGCGAGCTCGACCAGGGTGAGGTCGGTCTGGACGAGCAACACGACCGCACGGTGGCCGCCCTGCGGCTCGCCGACGAGCGGGTCGCCGAGTTGCAGGCGGCCGAGCGTAGTGCCGAGCGGCAGGTCGCCTCGCTGCGGGCCCGCATCGATGCTCTGTCGGTAGGCCTGGAGCGCAAGGACGGCGCTGCCTGGCTCACCCAAAACCAAAGTGGTACTGGTCTTTTCGGAACCATCGCGAAGCTGGTGAAGGTGCGGACCGGCTACGAGGTGGCGGTGGCCGCGGTGCTGGGTTCGGCCGCCGACGCGGTGGCCGCAGACGACTTCGCCGCCGCCCGCTCGGCGGTGCGCGCACTGAAGGACGCCGACGGTGGGCGCGCGGCAATCGTGTTGGGGGACTGGCCGATTGTGCAGCGTCCGTCGGGCGCCCCGCTGCCCGACGGTGCCCGCTGGGCGCTCGACCTGATCGAGGCGCCGGCGCGCCTGCAGGGCGCGATGACCGCGATGCTCGCCGACGTTGCCGTCGTCGACGACTTGGGTGCGGCCCTGGATCTGGTGGTCACGCATCCGGCGTTGCGTGCGGCCACCCTCGACGGTGATCTGGTCGGGCCCGGATGGGTCACCGGCGGTTCCGACCGCAAGCCCAGCACGCTGGAGATCGCCTCCGAGATCGACAAGGCCAAAAGGGAGCTCGTGGCCGCCGAGACCTTGGTCGAGGAGTTGTCGGCCGCGCTGGCCGGCGCGCTCAGCGAGCAGGCCAACCGCCAGGAAGCCGCCGAAGACGCGCTGGCCGCGCTCAACGAATCCGATGCCGCGATCTCGGCGATCTACGAGCAGCTGGGCCGGCTCGGGCAGGAGGCCCGGGCGGCCGAGGAGGACTGGCGCCGCCAGCTCGGCCAACGCGAGCAACTCGAAGCCGGCCGGGTGCAGACCGTCGAAGAACTGACCGACCTGGAGAACCGGCTGGCCGCCGCGCAGGAGGGACAGACCCCCGTCGAGGACGTCCCGGTCGACCGCCAGTTCATGCAGGCCGCGGCCGAGGAGGCCCGCGCCGTCGAGGTGGAGGTACGGCTGGCCGTTCGCACGGCCGAGGAACGCGCGAATGCCGTTCGCGGACGCGCTGATTCACTGCGCCGCGCCGCCGCCGCCGAGCGGGAGACCCGGATCCGCACGGCGCGAGCCCGCGCCGCCCGCGAGCATGCCGCCGCGGTGGCGGCCGCCGTCGCCGAGGCGGGCAGGCGGCTCGCCACACATCTGGGCGGTGTGGTGGCCGCGGCCTCCCGCCGCCGCGACCGGCTGGCCGCCGAACGTCAGGAGCGGGCCACCGCGATGGCCGCAGCGCGCGAGGAGGTCACCGCGTTGAACAGCCGGATCACCGCGCTCACCGACTCGCTGCACCGCGACGAGGTGGCCAAGGCCCAAGCCGCGATGCGCATCGAACAGCTCGAGCAGCTCGTGCTCGAGCAGTTCGGCATGACCGCTGACGATCTGATCGCCGAGTACGGCCCCGATATCGCGCTGCCGCCCTCGGAGCTGGAGATGGCCGAATATGAGCAGGCCAAGGAGCGCGGGGAGCAGGTCATGGCCCCGGCACCCATGCGGTTCGACCGGCCCACCCAGGAGCGACGGGCCAAGCGCGCCGAACGCGAGCTCGCCGAGCTGGGCCGGGTCAACCCGCTGGCGCTGGAGGAGTTTGCGGCGCTGGAGGAGCGCTACAACTTCCTGGCCACCCAGCTCGAGGACGTCAAGGCCGCCCGCAAGGACCTGATGGACGTGATCGCCGACGTCGACAACCGGATCCTGCAGGTCTTCGCCGAGGCCTACGCCGACGTCGAGCGGGAGTTCGAGCAGGTGTTCGCCACGCTGTTCCCCGGCGGCGAGGGCCGGCTGCTGCTGACCGACCCGAACGATCTGCTGACCACCGGCGTCGAGGTGGAAGCCCGGCCCCCGGGCAAGAAGGTCAAGCGACTCTCGCTGCTCTCGGGCGGCGAGAAATCGCTGACGGCAGTCGCCATGCTGGTCGCCATCTTCCGGGCCCGGCCGTCGCCGTTCTACGTGATGGACGAGGTTGAAGCGGCGCTCGACGATGTCAACCTGCGCCGGCTGATCAGCCTCTTCGAACAGCTGCGCACGCAGTCGCAGCTGATCGTCATCACCCACCAGAAGCCGACGATGGAGATCGCCGACGCCCTCTACGGCGTCACCATGCAGGGCGATGGCATCACCACGGTGATCTCGCAGCGGATGCGCGGCCAGGAGCTGGTCGCCAACTAAGGCGCCGGGCTGACCCCCACCGCGCGCAGCCCGGCCAGGTCGGCGGCCCCGCAGCCGTGCAGGCAGACCCGCAGTTCCTCGACGAATCCATGCAGCGCGTCCAGCGCAGCGGCCGGCGACTCGATCGCCGGCGCCAACAGCGGGCGGGCCAGCGCCACCACATCGGCGCCCATCGCCAGCGCCTTGGCGGCGTCCATCCCGGTGCGGATGCCGCCAGACGCGACCAGCGGCGTGCCAGGCAGCGCCGCGCGCACCTCATGCAGCGCCTGGGCGGTCGGGACACCCCACTCCGCGACCGCGGGGAAGCGCACCTGTCCGTAGCGCACCAGCTGCTCCACCCGCGCCCACGAGGTCCCGCCGGCACCGGCGACGTCGACCGCGGCGATCGGCATGCCGCGCAGCCGCTCGGCGGCCGCCGAGCCGATGCCGTGACCGACCTCCTTGACCAGCACGGGATAGGGGAGCTCCTCGGCCAGCCGGCGCAACCGCTCCAGCGTCCCGCTGAAGTCGGTGTCGCCGTTGTCCTGCATCGCCTCCTGCAGCGGATTGGTGTGCACCGCCAGCGCGTCCGCGCCGATCCGGTCGAGCGCGGCGGCCAGCTTGGGCACCACCGCATCGGAGAGCTGCGCCAATCCGATGTTGCCGATCAGCAGCACGTCGGGTGCCAGTTCGCGCACCTCGAAGCTGGCCGCCGCCGCAGTGCCGGCGGGGGAGTCGTCGAGCATGATCCGCTGCGAACCCAGCATCATGCCGATGCCCAGCTTCTGGGCGGCCTCGGCGAGGTTGCGGTTGATCGTCCGTGACAGTTCGGCGCCGCCGGTCATCGCCCCGACCAGGACCGGCGCCCGCAACCGTGCACCCAGGAACTGGATGCCCAGGTCGATGGTGCTCAGGCTGGTCTGGGTCAAGGCGTTGTAGGGCAGGGCGTACTTCTCGAAGCCGGTGGTGACCGTCTCGTACTCGACCGGCCCCTGCAGGCATGCGTCGATGTGGCGGAGCTTGCGCGTCGCGATTGATAATCCCCGGTCGCTGCGCTCCTGCCCGCCGGCCGATGACCCCGGGTCGCTGCGCTCCTGCCCGCCGGTTCCGCTGCGCTCCTGCCCGCCGGTTCCGCTGCGCTCCACCATCACCGCGTACCCCGTTGTGCGGGGGTGGCGCGACCCCATGCCGCGCCCTGAAACAATGGCACGGTGTCACAAGGTCTCTGGATCGCTATCGCGGTCATCGCCGTCCTGATCGTCGCTGCACTCGTCCTCGGTCTGGTGCGGTACCGGCGGCGGCGGATCAGTCTGCGCCGCAGCTCAGAGGGTGCCACACCGATCGACCGGTCCGGCGGGTACACGGCTTCCTCGGGCATATCGTTCACGCAATCGTCAGGGACTGCCACGCTGCCCGGGGTCGGTGACGACGCCGCCGTTCCGCGGGACTCGGTCAAGCGACCCATCGCCGACGTCCGGCTTCCCGAACCGCCGGTCACCGAACCGCCGGTCACCGAAACGCCGGTCATCGAAGCGCCGGTCGCCGAAGCGCCGGTCATCGAAGCACCGGTCACCGAAACGCCGGTCATCGAAGCACCGGTCATCGAAGCGCCGGCCGCGACAACCGAAGCCGCACCGAGTGCACCCGATGTCGGGTCCATCGCGCCTACGGACGGACGCCTGGAACGCCTGCGCGGGCGGCTGGCCAAATCCCAGAACGCCCTGGGACGCAGCATGCTCGGCTTGCTCGGCGGCGGCGACCTCGACGAGGCGTCCTGGGAAGAGGTCGAGGACACGCTACTGATCGCCGACCTCGGTCCGGTGGTGACCGCCTCGGTCATCGATCAGCTGCGCAGCCGCTTGGCCAGCAGCACCGTGCGCACCGAGGCCGATGTCAGGGCCGTACTGAGGGAAGTACTGATCGCCGAGCTCAATCCCGGCCTGGACCGTTCGATCAAGGCACTGCCGCACGACGACAAACCGTCGGTACTGCTCGTCGTCGGCGTGAACGGCACCGGCAAGACCACCACCGTGGGCAAGCTGGCCCGGGTGCTGGTGGCCGACGGGCGTCGGGTGGTCCTCGGCGCGGCCGACACGTTCCGCGCGGCCGCCGCCGACCAGCTGCAGAGCTGGGCGTCGCGGGTCGGCGCCGAAGTGGTGCGCGGAGCCGAGGCCGCCGATCCCGCGTCGGTGGCCTTCGACGCGGTCGACAAGGGCATCGCCGCGGGCGCCGACGTCGTCGTCATCGATACCGCCGGCCGCCTGCACACCAAGACCGGACTGATGGACGAGCTCGGCAAAGTCAAGCGGGTGGTGAGCAAACGCGCCGCTGTCGACGAGGTACTGCTGGTGCTGGACGCCACGATCGGCCAGAACGGCCTGGCACAGGCACGAGTGTTCGCTGAGGTCGTCGACATCACCGGGGTGGTGCTCACCAAGCTCGACGGCACCGCCAAAGGCGGTATTGTCTTCCGCGTCCAGCAGGAGCTGGGCGTGCCAGTCAAGCTCGTCGGCTTGGGCGAGGGCCCGGACGATCTGGCGCCATTCGAGCCGGCTGCCTTCGTCGATGCGCTGCTCGGATAGCCGCAAATCGCTTCTCAGCCCGACGAATTGCGGGATGTAACACCTGCGAAACGAAGACTGCCTATCCGTTCACATGTGCGAAACACTCAGGCGTCGTAGCTGAAACAACCACTCAGCATTGTCATGGCCTAGGTCAACGGTGCCTAACCGTGGCATGGGTGAAGGAGGAAACTGCGAGTGGACCAATTCCCGGTATTGGGCGCGCCGGACACCGGCGACACGGCGTGGATGCTGGCCAGCTCCGCGCTGGTGTTGCTGATGACGCCAGGCTTGGCCTTTTTCTACGGCGGTATGGTGCGCGCCAAGGGCGTGCTCAACATGATCATGATGAGCATCAGCGCCATGGGCGTCGTCACGGTGCTCTGGGTGCTCTACGGCTACTCGTTGGCATTCGGCAACGACAAGTTCAACCTGTTCGGTGACCCGACCCAGTTCTTCGGCCTCAAGGGCCTGATCGGTGGCAACGCGGTTGCCGCGGTCTCCGCCGATCCGAGCACCGGGACGGCGGCTGTCGACGCGGTCAACATCCCGTTGGTTGGCACGCTGCCTGCGACGGTGTTCGTCGCCTTCCAGCTGATGTTCGCGATCATCACCGTCGCGCTCATCTCCGGGTCGGTGGCCGACCGCCTCAAGTTCGGTGGCTGGCTGGTGTTCGCCGCTCTGTGGGCCACGTTCGTCTACTTCCCGGTCGCGCACTGGGTGTTCGCGTTCGACGGTGTCACTGCCGAGACGGGCGGCTGGATTGCCAACAAACTCAAGGCAATCGACTTCGCCGGTGGTACCGCGGTGCATATCAATGCCGGTACGGCCGGCCTGGTCCTGGCAATCATCCTCGGCAAGCGCTCCGGATGGCCGGGCACTCCGATGCGCCCGCACAACCTGCCGTTCGTGATGCTCGGTGCCGGTCTGCTGTGGTTCGGTTGGTACGGCTTCAACGCAGGCTCGGCGACCAGCTCCAACGGTGCGGCCGGTACGACGTTCATCACCACCACGGTGGCCACCGCCGCCGCGATGCTGGCCTGGCTGCTGACCGAGCGGATCCGGGACGGCCATGCCACCTCCCTCGGTGCCGCATCGGGCATCGTGGCCGGCCTGGTCGCCATCACCCCCTCCTGCTCCTCGGTGAATGTGGTTGGCGCACTGGTGATCGGTGTCGTCGCGGGTGTGCTGTGCGCCCTGGCGGTCGGCCTGAAGTTCAAGTTCGGCTTCGACGACTCGCTCGACGTCGTCGGCGTGCACCTGGTCGGCGGCATCGCCGGCACCCTGCTCGTCGGCCTGGTCGCCACGCCCGAGGCTCCGGCAGCTGTCAAGGGTCTGTTCTACGGTGGCGGTTTCGACCAGCTGTGGCGACAGGCCGTCGGTGCGGGTGCTGTTTTGCTCTATTCGGCCGTGGGCACGGCTATCTTGGCGTTGATCGTCAAGTACACCATCGGACTGCGACTTGATCGCGAGGAGGAGGCGACCGGCATCGACGAAGCCGAACATGCGGAGACCGCATACGACTTCGTTACTGCGGGCACCGGCTCGGTTATCGCTCGTCACGGCGCGGGGGAATGAGGGAAATGAAGCTGATTACTGCGATCGTCAAGCCGTTCACGCTGGAAGACGTCAAGACCGGCCTGGAGCAGACGGGTATTCTGGGAATGACCGTCAGCGAAGTGCAGGGCTACGGGCGCCAGAAGGGTCACACCGAGGTCTACCGCGGAGCTGAGTACTCCGTCGACTTCGTCCCGAAGGTCCGCGTGGAGGTCCTGGTCGATGATTCCGCCGTCGACAAGGTGGTGGACGTCATCGTGCAGGCCGCACGGACCGGCAAGATCGGCGACGGCAAGGTATGGGTCAGCCCGGTGGAGACCGTTGTTCGGGTTCGCACCGGTGAGCGGGGGTCCGACGCCCTCTGACGCCGACGATGTGACGTCTTCTTGCGGCCACACCGAATAAGCGTTAATTGGGCGTCGGCAGCAGGAGGACTGAAATGACAAAGCAATCAAGAGATTCCGCCGCCGGTGCGTCCCGATGGGAGGCGCCGGCGGCGGGCTCCTCTAAGCCCGCCAAGGACCTGGCAGCCGCGAGTAAGCAGCTGCTGGAGGGTGGCCAGCGCCAACTCGATTCGGCCGCGCTGCGCGACGCACTGCTGGACCTGAACGAGTTCTGGCTGACCACCAAGGCCACCGAGATCGGCATCACCGCCACCAGCGGCTTCGCGATCGTGGCCACCGGCGGGTTGGGCCGCCGCGAATTCGTGCCGTACTCCGATCTCGACCTCATGTTGCTGCATGACAACATGCCCGCCGACATCGTCACGCAGGTCGCCGAGTTGCTCTGGTACCCGTTGTGGGACGGCAACATTCGCCTGGACCACAGCGTGCGTACCGTTCCCGAAGCGCTCAAGGTCGCCAGCGAGGACATCTCGGCCGGCCTGGCGATGCTGGAGGCCCGGCACATCGCCGGCGACTCCGAACTGTCGGCGTTGCTGATCGGTGGCGCCCGGCGGCAGTGGCGCACCGGAATCGCTTCCCGCTTCGACGAACTCGTCGAGCACACCCAGGCCCGCTGGCAACGCAGTGGGCAGATCGCCCACCGCGCCGAGCCGGACCTCAAATGCGGCCGGGGTGGGCTGCGTGACGTCCAGCTGCTCAACGCGCTGGCGATCGCGCAGCTGGCCGATGTGTACCCGAGTCACTCTCTCGCCTCGCCGACCGGCTCACTGGGTGGCGCACACCTGTCTTTGCTGAACGTGCGCACCGAATTGCACCGGGTATCCAAACGTGGCCGTGACCAAGTGCTGGCCCAGTTCGCCGACGAGATCGGCGCCGCCCTGCGTATCGGTGACCGATTCGATCTGGCCCGCGTGCTCTCCGATGCGGCTCGCACCATCAGCTACTACGTCGACGCCGGGCTGCGCACCGCCGCCAATGCGCTTCCCAAACGTGGTCTTTCGGTACTGCGCCGGCCCACTCGCCGGCCCCTGGACGAGGGCGTCGTCGAGTTCGCCGGCGAGGTGATCCTGGCCCGCGACGCACGCCCGGAACGAGACCCCGGCCTGATCCTGCGGGTGGCCGCCGCGTCGGCCACCACCGGCCTGCCGATCTCGGGGGCGACCTTGAGCAGGCTGGCCGAATCGGCGCCGGAGCTACGGACGCCGTGGCCGCGCGATGCCCTCAAGGATCTGCTGGTGCTGCTGGCAGCCGGCCCGACGATGGTGGCGTGCGTCGAGGCGCTGGACCGCACCGGGTTGTGGGGGCGGCTCTTCCCGGAGTGGGGTGCGGTGCGGGACCTTCCGCCCCGAGATGTCGTCCATATCTGGACCGTCGACCGTCATCTCGTGGAAACCGTCTCGCGGGCAAGCGCATTCACCACCCGAGTGTCGCGGCCAGACCTGCTGGTGCTCGGCGCACTGCTGCACGACATCGGCAAGGGGCGCGGCGGGGACCACAGCACGATCGGGGCGGATCTCGCCGTTCAGGTCGGCACCAGGCTGGGCCTGTGGCCCTCCGATATCGAACTGCTCTCGGCGGTCGTGCGTTACCACCTGCTGCTGCCCGACACCGCGACTCGGCGCGATCTGCAGGATCCGCGGACTATCTCGCGCGTCGTCGAGGCCCTCAACGGCGATCTGGTGCTACTGGAACTGTTGGACGCGCTGGCCGAGGCGGATTCGCTGGCCACCGGACCCGGGGTGTGGGGTGACTGGAAGGCCTCGCTGGTCGGCGATCTGGTGCGCCGCTGCCGGTTGGTGCTGGCAGGCGAGCCACTGCCACAGGCGGATCCGATTGACTCGCACCATCTTTCCCTTGCTGCCGACCACGGGGTGCACGTCGAGATGACTCCGGGGGACAGCGCGCACAGCTACAACGTTGCCATGATCGCCCCCGATCGGCGGGGACTGCTGTCCAAGGCCGCCGGGGTACTCGCGCTCAACTCGCTGCGGGTCCATTCGGCCTCGGTCAACAGTGCGGACGGGACGGCGATCAACACGTTCGTGGTGTCACCGCGTTTCGGTGCGCCGCCGGCTGCCGAGCTCTTACGGCAGCAGTTCATCTTGGCTCTCGACGGTGAACTCGATGTCATCGCGTCGCTGGAGAAGCGTGATCGGGAGGCCGCGCAGTACGGGCCGGCCCGGGTGGGTGAGCCCAAGCCGGCCGTGCCGGTCAATGCCGCGCCCGCCCCGCCGCGCGTTCTCTGGCGGGAGGGCAGCGGCCCCGGCCAGCTGCTGGTCGAGATCCGCACCGTCGACCGCACCGGCCTGCTGGCCATGCTGACCGCGGTGTTCGAGCGTGCCGCCGCCGACATCGCGTGGGCCAAGATCACCACGTTGGGCTCATCTGTGGTCGACGTGTTCGGCATCGCGGTACCAGCCCTGAGTTCGGTCGACGAGGTTCGCAAGCAGCTCGAACGTGAGCTCTACGCGGTGCTGCCGACTCCGCCGGCGGCCAAGGCCGTCGAGGAAGCGAGCTGACTCGAGCGGTTGCCGCCCCCGCAAGCGCACAAGTTCACCGCGGGTTCACGTAGGTGAACGACGGCCGTGTGGCACGGTAATGCCAACCAGCCGTTGGGGTGAAAGATGCGGGGTGTTCACCTGCTGGTCGGCGTGAGGGCCGATGTGGGGCAAACGGGTTCGACTGGCGTCCCCGTGTGATTGGATGCCAGGCCAGCCAGCGAAAGTGATTGTGCAGGGGCATGTTCGCGTCTGTAGCCTCGTCCGGCGCGCTGGCTGGCAGCCGTGGGCAAGTGTGGGGCGGCAACGCCCTCGATCCGGGTTAGCACCGTGGGCGACCGCTGCCGGGTGTCGTGGCCGATTGGTTAATCGAGAGGTCTGAGACGGCGATCGGATCGTTTGAACGATCATTCGAACGACGTGTACTGTCCGGCTGTCCGGGGGAGGCACGACGAAGAACTGGAACCCAATGTTGGTAGAGCCCAATGTGTTCGAGCGCGATGGTGAGTGGCTGCGGTGTGCACTGCACGCGCATTCCACCGTCAGCGACGGCGACTTACCGCCGAAGGCGCTCGCTCGCCAGTACGCGACCGCGGGGTTCGACGTCCTGGCGATCACCGATCATTGGCGGCTGGCAACCGTCACTGACGTACCCGAGATCCTCATGGTGCCGGCTGCTGAACTCACCGCTGACCTGGGCCGGGTGGGCTGGACGGCGGACGTACTGGTGTACGGAATCGCCGACATTCCCGAAGATCCCGGCGGTGATCGGCGCAACTGGCTGGTTAACACCGAGGAGCACTGGGAGCAGCGCACCTTCCCATCGGTCGAAGCCTGCGCAGCCTGGGCTCATCAGCAGGGTGGTGTCGCCTACCTGGCGCACCCGTACTGGACCGGAGCCGGCTCCGATGCCTTCGACGACGCCCCACACCTGGCCGGCGTCGAGATCTTCAACGGGAGTGCCGAGTACGAAGGCGGTCGGGGCGACTCGTCGCTGTTGTGGGATGAGGCGCTGCAGCGGGGCCTTCGACTGCACGGCATCGCAACCGACGACTCTCACATGCCGCTTTTCGACATCGGACTTGCATGGACGTGGGTGAAGGTCACCGAACGCACCCCGGCCGCGGTGATCGCGGCTCTTCGGGCCGGCGACTCCTACGGATCGAGCGGGCCGAGCATCTTCGAGATCCACACCGACGTCAACGGCATCGAGGTGCGTTGTTCACCCGCGCGCTCGATCCATGTGACCACAAGCC
The DNA here is from genome assembly GCF_004745805.1 of Mycolicibacterium sp. CH28. Lineage (GTDB taxonomy): Bacteria > Actinomycetota > Actinomycetes > Mycobacteriales > Mycobacteriaceae > Mycobacterium. The sequence continues at coordinate 284,917 of NZ_SRLQ01000004.1, forward strand.
GGGAGAACGGAGCCAGCATCACAGCCGGGCGCGGTGGACGACGGACCGGCAAGATCCTGGCAACCGACGGCGCGGGCCTGATAACCCACGCTGTCATCGAATTCGACAGGGCCGGAATCGACTACACGCGGGTGCGCGTCATCGACGCGGCCGGCCATCAAGCTTGGAGCAACGTTCTGTGAGGACACACATGGGAATCATCCGACGCCGCGCCGCAGCGGTACTCGCCGTGGCGGCGGTTCTGGCCGCGGGCTGCTCGTCGAACGCGGCCAAGGACACCGACAGTGTCCTGACCATCGGCACGACGTATTACATCTCGTCGCTGAATCCGTTCGTCGGCATCGAGACCCAGGACAGCACCGCATATTCGATGCTCTACCCGCAGTTGGTGCAGTACGGTCCTGGCCTGAAGCTGGAGGGGGACTGGGCCAAGCAGTGGACGGAATCCCCTGATGGGCACACGATCACGTTCACGCTCAACGATGGCAAATGGTCCGACGGTCAGCCGCTGACCGCCGACGACGCGGTGTGGACCATCGACACCATCCGCAAATACTCCCAGGGCGCCACCGCGTCGATGGCCAAAGTCCTTGCCGGAGTGTCGTCCGCGGACGCACCCGATCCACACACCCTGGTCATCCACTACGAGCAGCCAATGGGCCCGGCGATGGCCAACCTGGAGCAGATGTACGTCCTGCCCAAACACATCTGGGCGCCCCACGCGACCGGCGACGGCGGTTCCGGGCTGACCGACTTCAAACCCGAGCAACAGTTGCCGGTGGTCGCGGGCGGGCCGTTCACGATCACCAAGTACGAGGACAAGGGCACCACCGTCTTCACGCCCAACCCGAACTTCTACGGCCCCAAGCCGCACGCCTCGGCCGTCGCGCTGACCTACTACACCAACCCGACCGCGCTGATCGCCGACCTGAAGGCCGGCCGGCTGGGATTCGTCGACAACATCCCGTTCAAGGACGCCGCGCAGCTGAAGTCCGTTCCCGGCATCGCGGTGGCCAGCCAGCCCGGTAACGAGGTCACAAATCTGGGCTTCAATTCCAGCGATGCCAAGAAGCAGAACCGTGAGCTGCTCGATCCCAAGCTCCGCGAGGCATTCGAATACGCCCTGCCGCGCGAGCAGATCGCCGGCACTGTCTTCGGTGGCGAAGCCAAGCCGTGGGCCAACATCCTGTCCGGATGGTCCGGCGACTGGGTCAACCCCGACGTCAAACCGCTCCCGAACGACGTCGACAAAGCCAACCAGATCCTGGACTCGCTGGGCTACCGGCGCGGCCCGGACGGTGTCCGGATGGTCCCGGCGACCAGCGGTGAGAAGGCTCAACCCGAACACCCGATGCGCTACACCGTCATCGTGCCCAATGACACCGACTACGACGGCCACCTGCAGTTCACCCTGCTCAAGAGCGCCTTCGAGAAGGTTGGGGTCGACCTCAGCGAGAAAGCCGGCGGCGACGGCACGCAGGCCTACTCGCTGATCACCGGACCGGACGGCAAGTACGAGGACACCGACATGTTCACCTGGTACTGGCACCCCTACATCGACCCGGACTTCAACCTCGGCGTGGTCACCACCAGCGAACTGGGCAACAACAGCGACACCGGATGGAGCAACCCCGCCTACGACGCGCTCTACCAACAGCAGCGCACCACCGTGGACCCGGCCGCCCGCCGAGCGCTGGTCTGGCAGGCCGAGTCCGAGATCGCCCGCGCCCGCCCCTACATCCAGGTCGTCGAGACCAACCTGGTCACCGCCAGCTCCAACGGGTGGACCGGCTTCGAACCGGAACTGTTCACCCTCGGCAAGGCCTACTACACCAGTCCGAAACGGGCTTGATGCCTGTACTGAGCCGCATCTGGTTCGCCTGCATCACCGTGGTCGTCGCGGCGACGATCAACTTCTTCCTCTTCCGGGTGATGCCGGGCAACGCGGTCTCGGCGCTGCGGTGCCGCAGCTGTACCCCACAACTGCGGCAGGCCCTGCTGGAGCGCTACGGGCTGGACGAGCCGCTGCCGGTGCAGTACGTGCGCTACCTGGCGCAGTTGGCCCGCGGCGATCTCGGTATTAGCCTGGCGACCGGAAAACCGGTGTGGCAGTCCATCATCGGGCCGCTGGTCAACACCTTGCCGATGCTGGTCGCCGGCACGCTGATCGCCCTGGTCCTGGGCGTCGTTAGTGGTGTGGTGTCGGCGTGGCGGCGGGGAACGGTTCTGGACTCCGCCTCGCAGTGGACCGGCCTGGCCTGCTACGCGATGCCCACCCAGTGGATCGGGCTGCTGGTGGTGTTCTACGTGGCCGCGGCGGTGGGGCTACCGGCGGTGGGCATCCAGAGTGCGACCCTGGACGTGCTGGGTGCGCCGTCGGCGTGGGACCTGCTGGCCGACCGCACCCAGCATCTGATCCTGCCTGCGCTGACGCTGGGAATCGGCTGCTACGGCCAGTACTCGATCGTGGTCAGATCGGCGATGCTCGAAACCCTCGGTGAGGACTACATTCTCACCGCGCGCGCGAAGGGATTGCGGGACTGGACCATCGTGCGCCGCCATGCCTTCGGCAACGCCATGCTGCCGCTGGTGACGATCGTGGCGCTGTCGGCCGGATCGATCGTGGCCGGGGCGATCGTGGTGGAGGACGTGTTCAGTTATCCCGGAATCGGATTCGCCGCGGTCGACGCCATCAACAAGCGTGACTATCCCGTCCTGCAGGGCATCTTCCTGCTGCTGACGGTCGCGGTCGTGGTGGCCAATCTGGTCGCCGATCTCATCTATGTTCGTATCGACCCGAGGATCTCCCATGGTCGTCTCGCTGCCGGCTGACCGTACCGGCGACCCGCCGAAGCGGACCGGCACCGTGCGTCGTCTCCTGACCGGCAGTCGTCAGACCGTGGTCGGCCTGTGCGCGCTGGGGGTGTTCGCCGTCGTCGCGCTGGCAGCCTCGGTGATTGCCCCGACCGATGTCGACACCCAGTTCGCCAACGGATTCGCCGCACCCAGCGGAGCACACCCGCTCGGGCTGGACGGCGGCGGCTTCGACGTGCTGAGCCGTCTGGTGCACGGCGCCCGGACGTCGCTGCTGGTCGGCTCGGTGGCCGCGCCGGTCGGCATGCTCATCGGCGGGGTGATCGGCGTTGCCGCAGGCTATTTCGGCGGACGCACCGACGGGTTGCTGATGCGCGTGACCGACTACTTCCTGGTCATCCCCGACATCCCGCTGATGATTGTCGCGGCGGCCGTCTTCGGCCAGAACCTGACCAACATCGTCATCGTCATCGGGCTGGTGTATTGGGCGTCAACGGCACGGCTGATCCGCGCCCAGGTGATGTCGGTCCGCCAGCGCACCTTCGTGCGCCGAGTGGAGGCAATGGGCGCCTCGCCGGTGTCGGTGCTGGCCCGTCACGTCGTGCCGCACGTGATGCCGCTGCTGCTCGCCAACACCGTCCTGATGGTGGCCAACGCGATCTTCGCCGAGACCTATATCAGTTTCCTGGGTCTGGGTGATCCGTCGGTGGTGTCCTGGGGTCGGATGATCCAGGATGCGCTGGATCAGGGTGCGGTACTGGCCGGGGCCTGGTGGGTGGTGTTACCGCCCGGGCTGGCCGTGACCATGGTGGTGCTGGCCGCCACCGTCGCCGGGCAGGGTATGGAGGACACCCTCAACCCGCGGCTGAAGGTCGGGCACCTGGCCGTGCGCCGGTTCCGGGTGCGGCCCCTGTACGGCCGGCTGGAGCACCAGTGACGGCGCCGCTGCTGCAGGTGCGCGACCTGTGCGTCGACTTCGACTCGGGCTCAAGGCAAGTCAGTGCAGTTCGAGGCGTGAGCTTCACCCTCGAGGCACGCAGCAGGCTGGGCATCGTCGGCGAATCAGGGTGCGGCAAGTCCACCGCCGTGCTGGCAGTGATGGGTTTGTTGCCCCCGAACGCCGAGGTGGCCGGCCAGGTGCTGCTGGACGGGGTCGACATCCTCGCCGGCGGTGATGCCGGCATGCGACCGCACCGCTGGCGCGACATCGCGATGGTCTTCCAGGGCGCGATGAACGCGTTCAACCCGGTGCGCACCGTTGGCGAACAGATAGCCGAGCCGATTCGGCTGCACCAGAACGCAACTCGTCGGCAGGCCGCCGAGCGGGTCGGGGAGCTGCTGGAATTGGTGGGCATCGGCGCGCGGCGGGCGGCGCACTATCCGCACGAGTTCTCCGGCGGTATGCGTCAGCGTGCCGCGTTGGCGATGGCCCTGGCGTGCGAGCCGAAAGTGCTGCTGGCCGACGAGCCGACCACCGCGCTGGACGTGATCGTCCAGGCCGAGGTTCTGGAGTTGCTGCGCACCGTCACCGACCAACTCGGCGTCGCACTGGTCTTCATCAGCCACGACTTGCCCGCGGTGGCGCAGGTGGCCGAGCGGGTGGCGGTGATGTACGCCGGGCGCATCGTCGAGGAGGGGCCGGTGGGGACCATGCTGACTGCTCCGAGCCACCCGTACACGGCGGCGCTGCTGTCGGCCATCCCGAACCCGATGTCGGACACGGCGATGCGTTCCATACCCGGAGAGCCACCCCGGCTTGACGCGCCGATCGCCGGGTGCTCATACGCACCCCGGTGCGCTGAGATCCACGACATCTGCCGAACATCCGCTCCTGCCAACGTATCTGACGGTGCGACTACCGTCGCCTGCCATCTGGTACCGGCCGGAGGGGTGTCGTGACGACCGCGCCACTGCTGCAGGTGGCCGACCTGACCGTGCGCTACCCGGTCGGAAGCACGGGGCTGTTCGGCCGTCGCCAGTCGGTCGTGCACGCCGCCGAGCGGGTATCACTGACCGTCGACGCCGGCGAGATCGTCGCGCTGGTCGGTGAATCGGGTTGCGGCAAAAGCACTGTCGCGCGAACCATCGCCGGGGTTCAGCGCGCCAGTAGCGGCCACGTCTACTTCGAGGGCACCGACCTGACCCGCCTGGGCCGCTCGGCGCTGCAGCCGTATCGCAGGACCATCCAACTGGTCCACCAGGATCCCTACGACTCGCTGGATCCGCGGATGACGGTGCGCTCGATCGTCGAGGAGGGCCTGCGAATCCACCGGGTACCGCGCGCAGAGCGAGACGCCGCGGTGCGCCGAGCGCTGGAGCGGGTGGGGCTGACCCCGGCGGACTGGGTACTCGATCGGTTTCCGCACGAACTGTCCGGCGGGCAGCGTCAACGAGTGGCCATCGGTGCGGCGGTGGCGTTGGCTCCGCGGCTGCTGGTGGCCGACGAGCCGGTCTCGATGCTTGACGTCTCAGTGCGGGCCAGCGTGCTCAACCTGATCGACGATCTGCGTCGGGACGGACTCGCTGTGCTGTTCATCACCCACGACCTGTCCAGCGCCGTGGTGCTAGCCGACCGGATCGCGGTGATGTACTTCGGCCGGATCGTGGAGGAGGGTCCCGCGCGCCAGGTGCTCCACCGGCCGGCACACCCCTACACCCGGGCGCTGCTCTCGGCGATGCCCTCACCCGATCCGGCGGTACGGACGCAACCGGACGTCGTGCCCGGGGAGCTGCCGGACGCGTTGAACCCGCCGGCCGGGTGTGCCTTTGCGTCACGATGCCCGGTGGCCGAGCCCGAGTGCGGCGAGCAGGCTCCGGCCTTGTCGACGGTGGGCGAGGGCCAGCGCGCGGCGTGCTTCGTAGCCGCCCGGTCAGCCGGGGAGGCTGGCGACGGTGCGTGCCCACCGGTGCAGCCGCGGATCGCTCAGTGAGTCGGTGTGGAAATCGCCGTCGAGCCGGCCGGCGGTGTCCTCGGTAGCCGAGGGGACGGCGATGACGAATGCCCCCGCGGCGCGGGCGGCAGTTGCCCCGGTGGCCGAGTCCTCGAAGGCCACACCCTCGGCCGGCGCGGCCCCGAGCCTGGCGAACGCGGTCAGATAGAGCTGCGGGTGAGGCTTGGGGTTGGCCACCTCGTCGGCCGCGACGGTGACCTCGAAATGGTCTGCGATACCTCCGGATTGCAGGATCATGTCGAGGACTAGCCGGTGGCTGTTGGAGGCGATCGCAAGGGGAAACCGCTGCGAGAGCGCCGCCAGTAGCTCGGGGGCGCCGGCCATTGGCGTCACGTGGGTGCCCAGCTCGGCCTCGACGAGCACCATCAGGTCGTCGCGCAGGCCGGCGCCTTGACCGGGCCGTCCGATCAGCGCGGCGATGACATCGCAGATGTCGTCCACGGTCCGGCCCAGCAGCAGGTCGCGTTCCCGCTCGCCGAAGGGGTGCCCGTGCTGGGCCAACAGCGTCGCCTCGGCGCGCGCCCAGCTGGTCTCGGTGTCCAGAAGCAGACCGTCGCAGTCGAACACGATCCCGCTCACCGCCTCTGGGAGCATGCTCACGAGCGCTGAGCTTATCGTGACCGCCGACTGTGGGTCTTGCTCACTCGGACCAGCCGGGATCGGTGCATAGCCCACACGGTCGGCGGATCAGGCTGTCGAGGTACAACCGGTTAGGCTTAGCACGTGTTCGAATCCCTGTCCGACCGGTTGACCGGTGCGCTGGCTGGCCTGCGTGGCAAAGGCCGGCTGACTGACGCCGATATCGATGCCACCACGCGCGAGATCCGCTTGGCGCTGTTGGAGGCCGACGTCGCGTTGCCCGTGGTGCGCGCGTTCGTCAACCGCATCAAGGAGCGGGCGCGCGGCGCCGAGGTCTCGGCGGCGCTCAACCCGGCGCAGCAGGTCGTCAAGATCGTCAACGAGGAGCTCATCGGCATCCTCGGCGGCGAGACCCGCCAACTGGTCTTCGCCAAGAACCCACCGACGGTGATCATGCTGGCCGGCCTGCAGGGCGCCGGTAAGACCACGCTGGCCGGCAAGCTCGCCAAGTGGCTCAAGGGTCAGGGCCACACGCCGCTGTTGGTGGCCTGCGACCTGCAGCGCCCCGGCGCGGTCAGCCAGCTCAAGATCGTCGGTGAGCGGGCCGGGGTCAGCGTGTTCGCCCCGCATCCGGGTACTGCCGCCGAGTCCGCCGAAACCGCGGGTGCCGGGCCCGGCGACCCGGTCGCGGTCGCGGCCGCGGGCCTGGCCGAGGCGCAGGCCAAACACTTCGATGTCGTCATCGTCGACACCGCCGGTCGGTTGGGCATCGACGACGTGCTGATGGCGCAGGCCGCGGCCATCCGCGACGCTGTGCACCCCGATGAGACCCTGTTCGTGCTCGACGCGATGATCGGCCAGGACGCCGTAGCCACCGCCGAGGCCTTCGGCGCCGGTGTCGGCTTCACCGGTGTGGTGTTGACCAAGCTCGACGGCGACGCCCGCGGTGGTGCAGCGCTGTCGGTCCGTGAGGTCACCGGCGTGCCGATTCTGTTCGCCTCTACCGGTGAGAAGCTCGAGGACTTCGACGTCTTCCACCCCGACCGGATGGCCAGCCGCATTCTCGGCATGGGCGACGTGCTGTCCCTCATCGAGCAGGCCGAGCAGGTCTTCGATCAGCAGAAGGCCGAGGAGGCCGCGGCCAAGATCGGCTCCGGTGAGCTGACGCTGGAGGACTTCCTCGAGCAGATGCTGATGATCCGCAAGATGGGGCCGATCGGGAACCTGCTGGGCATGCTGCCCGGTGCGGGCCAGATGAAGGACGCACTGGCCGCCGTCGACGACAAGCAGCTGGACCGGCTGCAGGCGATCATCCGTGGTATGACCCCGGAGGAGCGGGCCGACCCGAAGATCATCAACGCCTCGCGGCGGCTGCGCATCGCCAACGGCTCGGGGGTGGCGGTCTCGGAGGTGAACCAGCTCGTCGACCGCTTCTTCGAGGCCCGCAAGATGATGTCGCAGATGGCCGGTGCGATGGGCATGCCGTTCGGCCGGCGTTCGGCGAAGAAGAGCGCCAAGAACGCCAAGAACAAGAAGGGCAAGAAGAGCGGTCGTGGCCCGACCCCGCCGAAGGCGCGCAATCCGCTGCTCGCCGGCGGGCTGCCCGGTGGTTTCCCCGACCTGTCCCAGATGCCCGAGGGCCTCAACGAGCTACCGCCGGGGCTGGCGGGCTTCGATCTGTCCAAGCTGAAGTTCCCGGGTCAGAAATAGCGTGGCAGCCGGACCACTACACGTCCGCGGTCGCAGCCTGCCCGACGGCGAGCCCGTCGAATGGTGGATTGTCGACGGCATCTTGCGCGCCGAACCGGTCGCCGGAGCCGAGACCGTCTTCGACGGCGGGTGGATACTGCCCGGCCTGGTCGATGCGCACTGTCACGTCGGCCTGGGGGAGCACGGTGAGATCCCCCTCGACGAGGCGATCGCCCAGGCCGAGGTCGAACGCGAGGTTGGCGCGCTGCTGCTGCGCGACTGCGGATCACCCACCGACACCCGCAGCCTCGACGATCACCACGATCTGCCGCGGATCATCCGGGCCGGACGGCATCTGGCCCGGCCCAAGCGTTACGGGCGTGGCTTCGCCATCGAACTCGAGGACGAGTGGCAGTTGCCGGAGGCGCTGGCCGAGCAGGCCCGCCTCGGCGATGGCTGGGTCAAGTTGGTCGGTGACTGGATCGACCGGTCGGTGGGGGATCTGGCACCGCTGTGGTCCGACGATGTCCTGCGGGCCGCGGTCGCGGCGGTGCACGACGAGGGTGCCCGGGTCACCGCCCACGTGTTCAGTGAGGATGCGCTGCCGGCTCTGATCGGGGCCGGCATCGACTGCATCGAGCACGGGACCGGGCTGACCGACGAGACCATCGAGATGATGGTCGAGCACGGCACCGCGTTGGTGCCAACGCTGATCAACGTCGAGAACTTTCCCGGATTCGCCGACGCCGCAGCCAAATTCCCGACCTACGCCGCGCACATGCGGGATCTGTATGCGCGCTGCTATCCGCGGGTGGCCGCCGCCCGGGAGGCTGGGGTGCCGATCTTTGCCGGCACCGACGCGGGTAGCACCATCACCCATGGCCGCGTCGCCGACGAGGTCGATGCCCTCACCCGGATCGGGATGAGCCCAACCGACGCGCTCGGAGCGGCTTGCTGGGATGCCCGGCGGTGGCTGGGCCGACCCGGCCTCGATGATGGCGCGCCGGCGGACCTGGTGTGTTTCACCGAAGATCCGCGCGGCGGGCCCGCCGTGCTGTCCCGGCCCGACCGGGTGATCCTGCGCGGCCGGGTCTACTAGCGTCAGGCGGCGATCGCGGCGATCGCGGCGATCGCGGCGGCGCTCGTCGCGACGGCTTTGTCGGCGACGATGACGCCGAAATCGCTTGATTGCCATGACCACATGAAGCCCGCCACCGAAACGGGTGTGCTGCCGGCCGGCAGGTTGCCGTCGTTGAGGTAGATCTTGCCGGTGGCGATGTCCACGCCCGTCACGACCACCCAGTGATTCGGTTCTGGGGCCGGCGTCTCGACGTTGGCCCCGGACGCGTTCACGATCAGCCTGGCATCGACGACCACGGCCACGGCCTTGCCGGCGGCCAGGGCCGCCTCGACGTCGTAGAGCGCCCGCTGGCCGTCGACCTGGGTGGCCTTATTGGGTGCTTCACCAGGCTGGGGGTCGTCGACATACGACTTGTAGGTGGCGTTGATGCCGTACTTCTGCAACAGCGCCACGCCGTCAGCGGTGTATATGCCCGCCGATCCGGTGTCCGCCTTGGTGCCCACATAGATGGGTTTGGCGGGATCCACGACGCTCGGGGTGCTCTTGCCGATCGCGACGATCTGGCTCTCGGTGAACGTGGGTCCGCCGAGCTGGGCAATGATCGCGGCATCGGCGATCAGGACGCAGTCGTTGTCGAGCGTCTGTTCTAGCCAGTATTGCTTCTGAGCGGCCTGGGTGCCGTAGACGCCCGTGCCCGTCACCTTGACGGTGATTTCTTTCTCGATGGTGTCGGGCTTGGCTACGCCGACAGCGATGGCAAGCGAATGCAGCAGCAGCTGCACCTGGCCGAGCAGCCCGGGTAGCTTGGCGGCGGTTCCATTGTTGACGGTGACGGTGAACTGATCGGTGATGCCTGGGGTGATCAGTTCGTCGCGGGCGACGTAGGTGTATTGCCCACTCTTCGGGTCGAGGGTGACGGCGCCGTACTGGGGTCCGCTGGTGACGGAATAGGTCGGATTGAAACCGTTGTTGGTGGCGCCATTGAGCGCACCGGTGATCGCCTTGTCGGAACCGCTCTGCTCGTTCTGCGTCGGGTCGACCGTCGGCGCCTTGTTGAAGAAGGTGTATTGGATCTGGCGGGCGATGTCGGTCAGGACCGACTGGACTGTCGGTGGCGTCGGCGCCGCCGATGCCTTCGGCGTGACGTCGATGGTGGCGACCAGCGACAGCGCCGGGCGCGAATTCTGTTGCGACACAGCAGCAGCGGCGGCATGATCGCGCACCGAAGCCAGCCCGGACACCGAGGTGCCGGCTCCACCGCTGGCCGTTACCCGTGGCGCGGGCCTGCCGACGGCCGCGCGACTGGAGGGCGAACCGGGCGAATCACCCTTTGCCGGTTCGGTGCCCTGGGCGTCAGAAGTGGCATGCGAAGCGGTCCCAGTCGAGCCGGTGTCCGCGTGTGCCATGGCTGTTCCAGCCACCAACGCCGCACCGAGGCCGGTGGTTATCGCGCCGATGGCCAACCAGGAAGACAGTCTGCGAGCGACCTGGTGCCGACGTGTCTGACCAGCAAGAGTGCAGTGATCCGTCAACGAAGCTCCCCGTCCCATAAGTCAACGCTGATACGACACCGGAAGCCGCCTCCACACGAGCTGATACCGGGCCGGTCCTAGCGTAGGGTGGCCGCGCCGGCGCGGCAACAGATTCGGGGAAGCTCAGCGCTAGTTCTTTGCCCGCGAGCTGCCGTGCCGGGCGGCTCGGCTCACTGGCGGTATTGGCTGAAGCCCCAGTCGAGCAGGCGTGCCGCCTGATCCCACAGATCGTCGCTGCCGTACATCTGCACCACGATCAGCCGCCGCCCGTTGCGCTGGGCCATGCCGACATAGGTTTCGCGGGCCAGGTCGGTGTATCCGCTCTTGCCGCCGATGAAGCCGGGATAGCCGCGCAGCAGCCGATCCTGGTTGCGGATCTCCCGGTACCCGGACCGGTCGGGGAACAACGCCGTCGGTTGGTGGACGATCTGGACGAACAGCGGATAACGCAGGGCTTCCCGGTACAGCACCGCCAGGTCGTGCGGTGAGGACACCGACTCCCAGCCCGGCCCGTCCAGCCCCGACGGCGATCCGGCCCGGGTGCTGCGTGCTCCCAGCTGATAGGCCTTGGCGTTCATCCGCACGACCGCCGCCTGGTAGCCACCGAGCATGTCGGCCAGCAGGTTGGCCGCATCGTTTCCCGACACCATCAGCAGCCCGTCGAGCAGCTGCCGCACGGTGTACACCTGGCTCGGCACCAGACCGACGCAGGAGCATTCCACCTGGGTGTGTGCGGCGGTGGCGCGTACTGCGGCGGTGGGTGACAACTGGTCGAGGACCACCATCGCCAGCAGCGCCTTGATGGTGCTGGCCGGCGCATGCGCGCTGTAGGGGTCCCGGCCGCCCAGGATGTGGCCGCTGTCGAGGTCGGCGACCAGCCAGGCTTGTGCCGGGCCGTCAGGTGGGGCGACGGCTCCGGCCGGTTCGGGGCCGGGTTGTGCCGCCGCCGGGGGCACAACCAGCAGGGACATCGCGATGCCCACCATCGCTGTGAAGGACGCGCGCCCGAAGCGATGCTGGCGTTGTGCGCGGGCCGGCATGCCTGCCGAGGCTAACCAGCGCGCGCGACGTCAACGACGCGATCACGTCTCGAGAGCATTGCGAAGCGACCCGGGCGATTGATTCAGAGCGTGGCGATGCTCTCGGACCGGTCCTGGGTGAAGCCCCAGTCCAGCAGCGCCGCGGCCTGATCCCAGTAGGTCGGTCCGCCCTCGTGGATCAGCCCGTACATCATCGCGATCACCAGCCGGCGACCGTCGCGGTCGGCGGCACCGACGAACGTCTTGCGGGCGGCGTCGGTGAAGCCGGTCTTACCGCCGATCGCGCCCGGATAGCGGGCCAGCAGCTCGTCCTGATTGACCAGCGGCTTCTCACCGGTGTCGGTGGGGAACATCGCCGCTGGCTGTGCGGTGATCTGAGCGAATACCGGGTTGCCCATCGCCGCGCGGAAGATGGCGGCCAGATCGTGCGGTGTCGTCCACCCGGAGCCGCCCGGCCCGTCCAGACCCGACGGTGTGGTCGCGTGGGTGTTGGTCGCCCCGATCGCTGCCGCCTTGGCGTTCATCTTGTCCACGGCGGCGTCGAACCCGCCGAGCATGTCGGCGAGCGTATTGGCGGCATCGTTGCCCGACACCAGCAGCACCGCATCGAGGAGTTGGCGCGCGGTGTAGGTGCGGCCCGGTTTGATTCCCGCGCAGTTGCACTCGACGAGGGTGTCGGCGTTGTTGGCCACCACCGTGGCGTTCAGGTCGGGCAGTTCGTCGAGCGCGGTCAATGCCAACAGTGTCTTGATGGTGCTGGCCGGCGGATGGGCGGCGTACATGTCGCGGCCCGCGAGGACCTGCCCGGTGTCCATGTCGGCGACGATCCAGGCTGGTGCGGGACCGTCCGGCACCGGTATCGAGCCCGCCGGCTGCGCTGCGGTGTCGGCGGTGGCAACTCCTGTTGTCGAGACCAGGAGACTCAGCACGGTCGTGATGCCGGCGAGAAGTCTGCGCATGGCCCCGGAGCCTAACCGCAGCGCCTGAGCGGTGCCCAGGCTCAGTAGACGTCCCGCAGGTAGCGGTGCGACTTGATGAGCTCGTTGACGTAGGCATGTGCTGCGGCGGTGTCCAAGCCGCCTGCAGCGGAGATGATCTCGTGCAGCGCCTGGTCGACGTCCTTGGCCATCTTCTCTGCGTCACCGCATACGTAGAGGTGTGCGCCGGCCTCGAGCCAACCGAATAGTTCCGCGGCGCTGTCCTTCATGCGGTGCTGGACGTAGCACTTGGATGCCTCGCCGTCGCGGGAGAACGCCAGGTCCAGTCGGGTCAGCGTGCCGGAGTCCAGGTATGCCTGCAGTTCATCGCCGTAGAGGAAGTCGGTGCCGCGGTGCCGGTCGCCGAAGAACAGCCAGTTCTTGCCCGGGGCGGCGGCGGCCCGGCGCTCCTGCAGGAACGCCCGAAACGGCGCGATGCCGGTTCCTGGGCCCACCATGATGATCGGCACGTCGGGCGCGGGTAGCCGAAAGTGGTGGTTGGGCCGCAGGTGGATCCGGACCGATTCGCCGCGGTCGGCCAGGAAGGTCGATGCCACGCCGCCTCGCGGGCGCCCGGCCCGGCGGTAGCGGACGGCGGCGACTGTCAGATGCAGCCGATCAGGATGGACCAGTGGGCTGGAGGCGATCGAATAGTCGCGAAACTGCAACGGCCGCAACGTGTCCAGCACCTCGTCGACGTCGAGGTCAGCGCATTCGAGCAAGTCCACGACATCGCGCCCGAACAGCCAGGACGATAGCGCGGCCGGGTCGGTGGACCTCAGTACCGCGGCGGCTTCGGTATCGCGGGTACGGGCTGCGACCAGCGCCTGTAACGCGTGTGACGGAGTCCGGATCTCGAGGTGGTGGGTGAGCAGTTCGCCCAGCGGCAGCTCGGCGCCGGCGGCGCGGTGGTTCTCGTCGACCCCCAGTCGGTCCAGTACCGCTTCGACCAGGCCGGGGTCGTTGACGGGATGGACGGCCACCGAATCCCCGGTGGCGTAGCTGATCCCCGAATCGGCGAGGTCGAGTTCGAGATGGCGGACTTCCTTGTCCGAGTCCGGCGCGGTCAGCACCCGGTTGGCGAGGACCGTCGCCGGGTAGGGGTTGGTTTCGGCCCAGGGGGTTTGGATCTGGCGCCGAGGCGGCGCTGCGGTGTCGGTGGTCGTCGGCACGGCACGCTCGGGCGTCGCGGTGTGGACCTCGACGAGCAGCTTGGTGATGTCGAGGAGCCATTGCCGGGCGTCGCCCTCGCGGTAGCAGTCGAATTCGACCCGTTCGGCGAGCCGGCGCCCGCCGAGTTCGGCCAGCCGCGCGTCGATGATCCGCCCGGCATTGCAGAACAGGTCATAGGAGCTGTCGCCCAGGGCGAGCACCGTGTAGTGCAGGTGCCCGAGATCGGGGCTGGCGGCGCACAGTTCTTCCCAGAAGACGGCGCCGTTGTCGGGGACCTCGCCGTCACCGAAGGTCGATGTGACCACGATGAAGTGCGTTGCCGACTGAACCTCGTCGAGCGAGATGTCGTTGAGTTCGGTCTCGGTGACCTCGATGCCGGCGGCTTTGGCGGCATCGGCCAGCTGCATGGCGAGGTACTCGGCGGTGCCCATGTCGCTGCCGTAGCCGATGATCAGGGAAAAGCCGGTATCGTCCGCCACCAGATCTCCACTCCGTCATGTTTGGTTAGGTTTACCTTAGTTCGAATGTCCCGCTGGTGTGGACCTCCCCACCGGGGCAGGCCTGCGCGGTGTTGAATCGGCGAATGCTGAGCCTTGCGGAAATTTCGGACCGGCTGGAGATTCAACAGCTGCTGGTGGACTACTCCACGGCAATCGACAGTCGCCGGTTCGACGACCTGGACCGGGTCTTCACCCCCGACGCGCATATCGACTACACCGAGCTGGGCGGTATCGCGGGCACCTACCCCGACGTCAAGGTCTGGCTGGCCGAGGTGCTGCCCAACTTCCCGGCCTACTTCCACATGCTCGGCAACTTCGACATTCGGCTTGCCGGGGACACCGCGAGCTCACGCACGATCCTGTTCAACCCGATGCAGCTCGGCGACGACGGCCGGGTCATGTTCTGCGGACTCTGGTACGACGACGAGTTCGTCCGCACCGGCGAGGGCTGGCGGATGACCAAGCGGGTCGAGTCGAAGTGCATCCAGAAGGTGGTCTGACCCACCGCGTGCGCCGGTCGGACGATTAACACCCGATCAGCGCGATCTGGCACAATGGGCGGCTGTCCGCGCGCGGCTTCTGAATGGATGCGCCGCGTCGCGGTCATACACGCGAGGCAAAACCGGATCCGGCATTCCCGCCGTATCGCCGAATTGCAGCGTGACAACCACAGGAGTTAGTTCATGGCTGTCAAGATCAAGCTCACCCGGCTTGGCAAGATCCGCAACCCCCAGTACCGCATCGCCGTCGCCGATTCGCGCACCCGCCGCGACGGACGCTCGATCGAGGTCATCGGCCGTTACCACCCCAAGGAAGAGCCGAGCCTGATCGAGATCGACTCCGAGCGCGCGCAGTACTGGCTGTCCGTCGGCGCCCAGCCCACCGAGCCCGTTCTCAACCTGCTCAAGATCACCGGTGATTGGCAGAAGTTCAAGGGCCTGCCCGGTGCCGAAGGCACCCTGAAGGTCAAGGCGCCCAAGCCGAGCAAGCTCGACCTGTTCAACGCCGCGCTCGCCGAGGCCGACGGTGGACCCGCCGGTGAGGCCACCCAGCCCAAGAAGAAGAAGGCTCCGGCCAAGAAGGCCGAGCCGGCTGCCGAGGCCGCCGAGGCTGAGCCCGCCGCCGAGAGCGCCGAGCCTGCTGAGACCGCCGCCGAATGAGCTCGGTCGTCGTCGACGCCGTGGAGCACTTGGTCCGCGGGATCGTCGACAATCCCGACGATGTCCGCGTCGACATGGTCACCAGCCGCCGTGGTCGCACGGTTGAGGTGCACGTTCACCCCGATGACCTCGGCAAGGTGATCGGTCGCGGCGGTCGCACCGCAACCGCGCTGCGCACCCTGGTGGCCGGTATCGGCGGTCGCGGTATCCGCGTCGACGTGGTCGACACCGACCAGTAGTCCGTCGGGCAGGAGCGAAGCGACTCGGGGGGCAATCGATATGGAGCTCGTCGTCGGGCGCGTGGCAAAAGCGCACGGTGTTACCGGTGAACTGGTAGTCGACGTCCGCACGGACGACCCCGATGAGCGGTTCACCCCAGGTAATCGCTTGTGGCTCAGGCCTTCCCGTGGCAACGGCGGTCGCGAAGTGGTCGTCGAGTCGGCGCGCCCGCACAGTGGTCGGATGTTGATACGCCTCACTGGCGTATCCGACCGCACCGCCGCCGACGCGCTGCGTGGCAACCTGTTCGTGGTCGACTCGGCTGACCTGCCCCCGATCGAGGACCCTGACGAGTTCTACGACCATCAACTCGAAGGGCTGGCCGTGCGCACCGTCGACGGCACGGCGCTCGGGTTGGTCGCCGAGGTGCTGCACACCGCGGGCGGCGAACTGCTGTCGGTGCGCACCAGCGACGGTGCCGAACTCCTGGTGCCGTTCGTCGGCGCGATTGTGACATCGGTGTCCCTGGCCGACGGCATTGTTGAGATCGACCCGCCCGAAGGGCTTTTGGACCTGGAATAGGGACCTGGAATAGGAATGCGTAGCCGTGCACATTGACGTGATCACGATCTTCCCCGGGTATCTCGATCCGGTGCGACAGTCGTTGCCCGGCAAGGCTATCGGGTCTGGAATCATCGACTTCGGGGTGCACGACCTGCGTCGTTGGACCCAGGATGTCCACCACTCCGTCGATGACGCCCCGTACGGGGGCGGCCCGGGCATGGTCATGAAGGCGCCGGTGTGGGGCGAAGCACTCGATGAGGTCTGCACCGAATCAACGCTGCTCGTTGTCCCCACGCCGGCCGGCCGGCTTTTCTCGCAGGCCGACGCTCAGCGCTGGACGTGCGAGCAGCATCTCGTGTTCGCCTGCGGGCGTTACGAAGGCATCGACCAGCGAGTGGTCGACGATGCCCGCAGCCGGATGCGCGTCGAAGAAGTCTCCATCGGCGACTACGTGCTGGCCGGCGGCGAGGTGGCTGCGCTGGTGATGATCGAGGCGGTGGTCCGATTGCTGCCCAATGTCATGGGCAATCCGCGCTCGCACCAGGATGATTCGCACTCTCCGGAGAACGCCGGCCTGCTGGAGGGGCCGAGCTACACGCGTCCGCCGATCTGGCGCGGGCTGCCGGTGCCCGACGTACTGCTCTCCGGCGATCACGCGAAGGTCGCTGCCTGGCGCCATGACCAGGCGGTACAGCGCACCCGGGAGCGACGCCCGGACCTGCTGGGGGAGTGACGCGGTTAGACCCGGCCGCCCGGGAACATCGTCTTGATGGCCTGTGTCAACGTGTTGCGGGCGGTGGCGTCGTCGACCGGCTGTAGCGAGGCCATGGCGATGACGAAGCGACGGTCGGGTCCGATGATGCCGGTGGTCATGTGCAGCCAGTTGCCGCCGTTCCAGCAGCACATCCAACCCTGTTTAACCGCAACGGGTTCGGCGTAGAGGCCGTCGGGGATGCCGAATCGCTGGGGGTAGCCGTCGAGCCCGGTCGGGGTCGATGTCGACAGATCCGACAGGATGGCAGCGACCTGATCGGGCGGTAGCCCGCCGGCGCCGTCGAGCAGCATGTCGTAATAGTGGACGAGGTCGCTCGTCGTGCTCATGGTGTTCCACCAATTGCCGTCGTACGGCGCGCTGGTAGACCCGAGGCCGTACCGAGCCGCCACCCGGCTGATGACCGCGCTACCGCCACTCTCGCCCCAGAACACCTCGGCGGCGTTGTCGTCCGAGGACCGCAACATGACGTCGAAGGACTGACGCTCCTCTGGTGTCAGCTGGCGCTGGCCCTTGGCCACCTGGAGCAGCAGGTCGTCGGCGATGAAGAGCTTGCTCACCGACGCGATCGGGAACGGGCTGCCGTCGCCGCCGGAAATCGTCTGGCCGGTTTTGCGATCCAGCATCGTGAAACTGATGTCGGCGCCGAGATTGGCGGCATCGGAGGCGGCCTGCCTGGCCCGAACATCAAGCCCGATCGTCAGATCGGGCGGTGCATCGGGCATCGGAACTACGGCGGGGCCCTGTGCAACGGCATTAGGGTCCACCGAGAGCAGGTGCATCGGCCGGTCGCCGGGACCAGCGTTCACCTGGGCCGAAGACGCAGCGACGGAGGCGCCGATGACCACGGCCGCGGTCCCCGTGACCAGCATCGACAGATGCCGTCGCATGGTCGTCTCCTTGAATATCCGGTGGTCCGCAGTGTCGTGGGCCCGCTGCGTTGCCGCCCGACGCCTTAGGTTAACCGTATCTTTCCCTTAGTGCGCCCTCGGCGCAGCGACACACTGTCCGTACCCGGTGGGCCGCGCGATTTCACTGCTCGCGACCCATCTGGCACAATTGAGCAGTTGCCCGCGCGGGCCGGACTGATTCCGGGCCTGCTGCGACAAACAACCACGTGCCCGAATCCATCGGCCGGCGACTGCCAGCGCATTTGCGCCGGCCGTCAACTGGGCCGCGAACCGCAAGGAAGTGTCACCGATGAACACGCTGGACTTCGTCGACCAGGCGTCGCTGCGCGACGACATCCCGACCTTCAGCCCCGGGGACACCATCAATGTCCACGTGAAGGTCATCGAGGGCAACAAGCAACGCATCCAGGTGTTCAAGGGTGTCGTGCTCCGCCGCACGGGTGGTGGCATCCGCGAGACGTTCACCGTCCGCAAGGAGAGCTACGGCGTCGGCGTGGAGCGCACCTTCCCGGTGCACTCACCCAACATCGACCACATCGAGGTTCTGACCCGCGGTGACGTCCGCCGGGCCAAGCTGTACTACCTGCGCGAGCTGCGCGGCAAGAAGGCCAAGATCAAGGAGAAGCGCTGAGCTTCGACATGGGTCGCACAGAAGCGCGCACGTCGTTGCGCGTTGCGGTCCATGACGGAGTCGTGCGGCCCGGTCCGCTGGCTACGCTGATCCCGTGACCGACAGCACGGAGCCGCGACCGGCGACATCGGACCCGGACTCTCTCGAACCCGCCACCCGGACCGAACCGCCGGAAGACCCGTCCGCGGACTCCGCGGACGGCACCGACAAGAAGCGTTCGGCGCTCCGCGAGGGCGCGATCCTCGTCGCCATCGCGGTGGTGCTCTACTACGTGATGCTGACCTTCGTGGCGCGTCCCTATCTGATTCCCTCGGAGTCGATGGAGCCCACGCTGCACGGTTGCGCCGGCTGCGTCGGCGACCGGATCATGGTGGACAAGGTCACGTATCGGTTCACCTCGCCGCGGCCCGGTGACGTCATCGTCTTCAAGGGTCCGCCGAACTGGAACCTGGGCTACAAGTCGATCCGGTCGCAGAACCCTGTCATCCGGACGGTGGAGAACGCGCTGTCGTTCGTCGGCTTCGTCCCACCGGATGAGAACGACCTGGTCAAGCGCGTCATTGCGGTGGGTGGTCAGACGGTGCAGTGCCGCGCCGACACGGGCCTGACCGTAGACGGCAAGCCGCTCACGGAGCCGTACCTCAACGCGCAGACCATGATGGCCGACCCGCTGGTTTACCCGTGCCTTGGCAACGAGTTCGGTCCGGTCAAGGTGCCCGAGGGCCGGTTGTGGATGATGGGCGATAACCGCACGCACTCGGCGGACTCCCGCGCCCACTGCGCCAGCACTCCGGCGGATGCCCAGAAGGGCATTCTGTGCACCGGGGACCCGATGGCCGGGACGGTTCCGGTGGCCAACGTCATCGGCAAGGCGCGGTTCATCGCCTGGCCGCCGTCGCGGTGGGGTGGTGTGTCCTCGTTCGACCCGCAGCAGGGCTGACCCGTGCCCGCGATGACGTGGCCGCCGCGCACGGTGATCCGCAAGTCGTCGGGGCTGCGCACGCTGGAATCGGCGCTGTACCGCAGTGGCCTGGGGCCGGTGGCCGGCGTCGACGAGGTGGGCCGGGGCGCGTGCGCGGGTCCGCTGGTGGTGGCCGCCTGTGTGCTTGGCCCGAACCGGTTCGACAGCCTGGCGGCGCTCGACGATTCCAAGAAACTCACCGAGAAGACCCGCGAGGAGCTCTTCCCGCTGATCCGCCGCTATGCGCTGGCTTACCACGTGGTGTTCATCCCGTCGACCGAGGTCGACCGCCGAGGCGTGCACGCGGCGAACATCGAGGGCATGCGACGGGCGGTGGCCGGCTTGTCGCTGCGCCCCGGGTATGTGCTCTCCGACGGATTCCGGGTGCCGGGGCTGGCGGTGCCTTCACTGCCGGTCATCGGCGGGGATGCGGCGGCGGCGTGTATCGCGGCGGCCAGCGTGCTGGCCAAGGTCAGTCGCGACCGGCTGATGGTCGCGATGGACGCCGAGCACCCGGGCTACGGTTTCGCCGACCACAAGGGGTACAGCACCGCGGCGCACAGCGCGGCGCTGGCGGAGCGAGGCCCCTGCCGTCGGCACCGGTTCTCGTTCATCAACGTCCGGCGGGTTGCGGGCGCGAGCGGTGCGGAAATGGTGCTCGAGTGCCCACCACCGCAGCGCGCCGACGAGGTGTGAGTCAAGATGGTTACCACGACGCCGAGAAGACAAAAGGACCGCTGAGCCGATGAGTGCCGAAGATCTCGAAAAGTACGAAACCGAGATGGAACTCTCGCTGTACCGCGAATACAAGGACATCGTGGGGCAGTTCAGCTACGTCGTGGAGACCGAGCGCCGGTTTTACCTGGCCAACAGCGTCGAGTTGATTCCGCGCAACACCGACGGCGAGGTGTACTTCGAGCTGCGCCTGGCCGACGCGTGGGTGTGGGACATGTACCGCCCGGCCAGGTTCGTCAAGCACGTCCGGGTGATCACCTTCAAGGACGTCAACATCGAAGAGGTCGAGAAGCCGGAGTTGCGGCTGCCCGAGTGAGTCAGCGCAGCGCGGCGTCGATAGCGGCGGCGGACAGGATGCGATCGAGCACCAGTGCGGCGCTGCCGATGTTGCCGGCCTTGTCGCCGTAGGTCGACGGGACCACCTGCAGGTGTCGGGTGGCTAGGGCAGTTGCGTTGCCGTACAACGTTTCTCGCAGTCCGGCGACGAAGACGTCGTAGGCTCCCGACATGTCGCCGCCGATCACCAGCACGGCCGGGTTCAGTAGGTTCACCGCCGCGGCGATCACCTCACCCACGTGGCGACCGCTCTCGCGCAGCAGCCGGCGGACTTCACCGTCGCCGTGGTTGGCCAACTCGACGACGTCGCGGATGTGATTGACGGGGCGGCCCTGTTCCCGCAACGTGCGCACCAGCGCCCAGCCGCCGGCGATCGCCTCCAGGCAACCGGTATCGCCGCAGCGGCACAACAGTCCGGCCGCGGCGGCGGTCTTGTTGTGGCCGAACTCGCCGGCCGCGCCGAGTGCTCCGCGCTGCAGCACCCCGCCGGAGACGATCCCGGCGCCCAGTCCGGTGGAGGCTTTGATCAGTAGCAGATCGTCGTAGGCCTTGAGGCCGCCGCGGCGTTCGGAGAGTGCCAGGACGTTGGTGTCATTGTCGAGCACGATCGGCGCAGAGGTCAGCTTGCGAAAGTAGGGCTCCAGCGGAACCCCGTCCCAGCCGCTCATCACCGGGGCTGCCAGGCTGCAGCCGCGCTGCTGGTCGACCGTGCCGGGCAGCGACACTCCCACCCCGAGGACGTCGCCGGCGTCGCGTCCGTTCTCGTCGAGCAGCACCTCGAGTCGCTTGACCAGATCGGGCATCAAATCGTCTGGGCCGATTCGGATTTCGGAGTCTATGTCGGTCAGGGCGTGGATGTCACCGGCCAGGTTGCACACCGCGAGCCGGGTCCGGCTGCGGCCGATGGCCGCCGACAGCACCACGCCGGCCTCGGCGTTGAACCGCAGCAGCGCCGGTGGTCGTCCGCCGGTCGACGGGCCCTCCTCGCCTTCGGACACCAGTCCCCGGCGGGCCAGCGCCGAGACCCGGGCGCCCACAGCGGTGCGGGATAGTCCGGTCATTTCACGGACGTCGGTGCGGGTGGTCGCGACACCGTCACGAATCAGCGCGAAAACGTCCCCCGCCGTAGCGGGGGCCGCGGAACGCCTGGTGACCGGCATCTTTCTATTGAACCAAGTTCTATCGATGACTGATAGCGAAAGAGATGCCTGTCACTTTGACCTTTTTTCGGCCTAAGTCTGTTTGATGAACGTTGAAAGCCGGGATAGGGTCGGGTACGAGGGATCGAACGCTGCAATGCGGCAGTAACCGACGTCATCGAATTTTCGGTGACTGCCTGCCACCGCAGAAGAAAGTTGATTACTCCCGTGACCGTCACTTCACGACCTGCCGCACCGATGGCGTCACCCGCGTCATGCCCGACCCGGGCGCGGCTGGCGATTCTGGCTCTGGCGTTGGGCGGATTCGGGATCGGCACCAACGAGTTCGTCGCGATGGGACTGTTGCCCGAAATCGCATCCGGGCTGCACATCAGCGAGCCGACCGCCGGTCACGTCATATCGGCCTATGCGCTGGGGGTGGTGATCGGCGCACCGGTGATCGCCGCGCTGACCGCGAAGTACAACCGCAAGGCCGTGCTGATGAGCCTGATGGCGATGTTCGCCGCCGGAAACGTGGCCACGGTCCTGGCGCCCAGCTACCCGATCCTGATCGGTGCTCGCTTCCTGGCCGGCCTTCCGCACGGCGCCTTCTTCGGTGTGGCGGCGCTGGTGGCCGCCCAACTGCTCGGACCTGCGCAGCGGGCCAAGGCCATCGCTCAGGTGATGACCGGCCTCACGGTCGCGACGGTGGTGGGCGTACCGCTGGCCTCCTGGCTGGGGCAGCTGTTCGGTTGGCGCAGCGCGTTCGCGTTGGTCGTGATCATCGGACTGGCGACACTGGGCGCCATCTGGCTGTGGCTGCCCGAGCTGGGCGTCACGTACGCCACCGACACCCGCACCGAACTCGGTGCGCTCAAACGTCCCCAGGTGTGGCTTGCGCTGGTGATCGGCATGGTCGGGTTCGGCGGCATGTTCGCCGTCTATACCTACATCGCGACCACACTGACCGACGTCGCCGGGATGCCTCGCTCGTGGGTTCCGCTGGGGCTGATGGTCTTCGGCCTCGGCATGGTGGTCGGCAATCTCGCCGGCGGCCGAATGGCGGACCGCTCGGTGATCCGCGGGCTGTACGTGTCGATGGCGGCACTGGCGGTGGTATTGGCGGTCTTCGTCGCCGCTGCCCACAACCCCTATACGGCCCTGCTGCTGTTGTTCGGCATCGGTGCCAGCGGCGCGGCGATAGCCCCGGCGCTGCAGACCCGTCTGATGGACGTTGCCGCCGAAGCCCAGACGCTGGCCGCCGCGCTCAACCATTCGGCGCTCAACATCGCCAACGCGTCGGGGGCCTGGATCGGCGGGCTGGTGATCGCCGCCGGGTACGGCTACACCGCCCCGGCCGCCGCCGGTGCCGGGCTGGCTGTCATCGGGCTGGCGGTGCTCACCGTCTCGGTGGCGCTGCAACGACGCGCCGCGGTCAACGCCGAGGCCGGCGCATGATCAGAGCGTTGCAGGCATTGCTCGGCTCGCGCGGCGAACCGCTGCACATCGAACTGTATTTGCCTGCACGACAACGCCTCACAGTTGTGGTCGGGACCAGCGCTGACCGGCCGGTCGATCAAAAGCAAGAGGACCTCAGATGAGCGATCACGTGATCTTCCGTTACGACCCTGACCACCAGCCCGAGATCACCTTCCGGGCCGTGCCCAGCGGCTGCACCGGGGGTGCGAACACCATGGCCGAAGCCCGCGCGTGTTACCGAACCTGCCTGTCGGCCCGCCTGCACGTCGACCGGCGCGCCCTGCCCACCGTCGTCGAACATCTCGAAGGCCTGGTCTGCGGCATGTGGGTACGCACCAAGGTGGGAGCGGTCCATCGCGATCAGGCGAGCGACCGGATGCTGCTGCAGACCCTGCTCTCGCCGGGCGAGGCGCAGCGCGCACTGCGCGACGACGTGGCCGAGCTGACCGACAAGGGTGCACAGCCGATCGTCGTCCTTGCCGAGCCGGACCAACCGGTCGAGTTCGTGGTCGATCAGATGTTGCCGCGCGACACACTCGTCGTCGCACACTCCGACGGCCAGGGCGGCGTCGCGTGGACAACCCTGTACGGGCCGGAATCTTCTGACGCCGACGGTGTCCCGCGTCTGATGGACGACAGCGCGGCAGATGCGACACCGGTGGCGGCGTTGACCCGCTCGGGTGCGGGTCTCGGCCTGGTGGTGCGCCGCCGGCGCGCGGCCGACATCGCATCATGACAATGCTGCTCGATCATGGCGAACACCGCGTTCCTGGCGCGCTGTCGGGGAACACTGATGGTGACGACGTCGCCAGAAGGAGAACCGTGCGTTCCACGCCGCAGTGCTGGCTCACCGACATGGATGGTGTCCTGGTGCGCGAGGAACACGCGCTGCCCGGAGCCGCGGAGTTCCTGCAGCGACTCATCGACAAGCAGCGCCGATTCCTCGTCCTGACCAACAACTCGATGTACACCCCGCGCGATCTGGCCGCTCGGCTGGCCCGCTCCGGACTCGAGGTGCCGGAAGAGGCCATCTGGACTTCGGCACTGGCTACCGCGGCGTTTCTCGACGACCAGCTGCCGGGCGGGTCGGCCTATGTCATCGGCGAAGCAGGCCTGACCACCGCCCTGCACGAGACCGGATACACCCTGACCGACACCGGCCCGGACTTCGTGGTGCTGGGTGAGACGCGCACCTACTCCTTCGAGGCGATCACCAAGGCCATTCGGCTGATCGGCAACGGTGCCCGCTTCATCGCCACCAACCCCGACGTGACCGGTCCGTCGGCCGAAGGCCCGCTGCCCGCCACCGGGTCCGTCGCGGCGATGATCACCAAGGCGACCGGTCGGGAACCGTACTTCGTCGGCAAGCCCAACCCGATGATGTTCCGCAGCGCGTTGAACCGGATTGAGGCACATTCGGAGAGCACCGTGATGGTCGGTGACCGGATGGACACCGACGTGGTGGCCGGCATCGAGGCCGGGCTGGAGACGATCCTGGTTCTGACGGGGTCGACCACCATCGAGGACATTGAGCGCTACCCGTTCCGGCCGGCCCGGATCCTGCCGTCGATCGCCGAGGCCATCGACCTGATCTGAGGCCGCGCTGGGGATGAGCGCGGGTGTGGGGACAACTCGGCGTGTTCGAGGGTGTCCCCGTCACCGGTGTCGGAGGTTGTCGGCCCGGGCGTCGATGCTGCTGCCATGACGACGTTGACGCGCAGCCAGATCGGGGCGCTCGGGGAAGCGCTGGCAGTCGAGCACTTGGGCGGGGCGGGGCTGCGGATCGTGGCCCGCAATTGGCGTTGCCGCTACGGCGAACTCGACGTGATCGCCGCCGACGGCGAGCGCACGGTGGTGTTCGTGGAGGTCAAGACCCGCACCGGTGACGGCTTCGGAGGGGTGGAGTACGCGGTCACTCCCACCAAGGTGCGTCGGATCCGGCGGCTGGCCGGGATCTGGTTGGCCGGGCAGGATCAGACCTGGGCGGCCATCCGCATCGATGTGATCGGGGTGCGGATCGGCCGGCAGCGCACCCCGGAGATCACCCACCTGCGCGGGGTCGGCTGATGGCGCTGGGACGGGCCTACTCGGTGGCGGTGCGCGGCCTGGACGGCGAAATCGTCGAGATCGAGGCCGACATCTCCTCGGGACTGCCCGGTGTGTACCTGGTCGGGCTGCCCGACGCCGCGTTGCGCGAGTCCCGTGACCGGGTGCGTGCGGCGATCACCAATTGCGGCAACGACTGGCCGAAGTCGCGGCTGACGCTGGCGCTGTCCCCGGCCACCCTGCCCAAGATCGGTTCGCTGTACGACATCGCGATCGCCGCGGCGGTGTTGTCGGCCAGCCGCAAGAACCCATGGGATCGGCTGGAGAAGTCGGTGTTGTTGGGGGAGTTGGCGTTGGACGGGCGTGTCCGTCCGGTGCGTGGTGTGTTGCCTGCCGTATTGGCGGCCAAACGGCAAGGGTGGCCAACCGTGGTGGTGCCGGCTGCCAACCTCGCCGAGGCGAGCCTCGTCGATGGGATCGAAGTGCTTGGGGTGCAGACGCTTCGACAGCTTCAGGGCTGGCTCAAGGGCTCGGCGGTTCTCGACGAGCGTGTCGGCGCACCGGCTCCGGCGGCGGAGCCGGTTGCCGATCTGGCCGACGTGGTGGGGCAGACCCACGCCCGGTTCGCCGTCGAGGTCGCCGCGGCCGGGGCCCATCACCTGATGCTGACCGGTCCGCCCGGTGTCGGGAAAACCATGCTGGCGCAACGGTTGCCCGGGCTATTGCCCGAACTCAACGACCGTGAGGCGTTAGAGGTGACTGCCATCCACTCCGTCGTAGGACTGTTGTCGGAGAGCACCCCGTTGATCACCCGCCCGCCGTTCATTGCGCCGCACCACTCGTCGAGCGTGGCGGCGTTGGTCGGCGGTGGGTCGGGTATGGCCCGTCCAGGTGCGGTCAGCCGGGCGCATCGCGGGGTGCTCTTTCTCGACGAGTGCGCCGAAATCCGGGTCAGTGTGTTGGAGTCACTGCGAACGCCGTTGGAGGATGGTGAGATTCGGCTGGCCCGTCGCGACGGCGTGGCCTGTTACCCGGCGCGATTCCAACTGGTCTTGGCGGCCAACCCCTGCGCGTGCGCGCAGGCCGACCCGAGGGACTGCATCTGCTCCTCGGTACAGAAGCGTCGCTATCTGGGCAAGCTGTCGGGTCCGCTGATGGACCGGGTTGACCTGAGGGTGGAGATGCACATGGTGCGAGCCGGTGCCTTCGCCCCAGACGCGGCGGAGAGCACTGCGGACGTGCGCGAGCGGGTCGCCCAGGCCCGTGCGGCGGCCGCTGAGCGGTGGCGCCGATACGGTTTCACCACCAACGCCGAGGTGGGCGGTTCGGTGCTGCGCCGAAAATTCCGGCTGGACGCCGCCGCGATGGCCCCGCTGAAGTCGGCACTGGAACGCGGCGTGCTCAGCATCCGGGGCGTCGATCGATCGCTGCGGGTGGCCTGGACGATGGCCGATCTGGCTGGGCGCACGATGCCGAGTGTCGATGATGTCGCGGTGGCCTTGAGCTTCCGTCGGGGAGAGGTCACATCGTGAGCGACGACATCCGGATGTTGGCGTGGGCGTACCTCTCCAGGGTGGCCGAGCCGCCGTGTGACGAGATCGCCGCGCTGGTCGGCGGTGTCGGGCCGGTGGAGGCCGCGCAGCGCATCCGCCGAGCCGCGGTCAGCCCCGCGCTCGCGGAACGGACCGCCGCACGGCGCGATATCGATTCGGCCGCAGCGGATCTGGAGCTGTTGGCCCGCCGCGGTGGGCGACTCATCACCCCCGATGACGACGAGTGGCCGACGTTGGCGTTCGTGTCCTTCGGCGGATCGCAGCTGCGTGACAAGCCGCAGGGCCGCCCGCCGTTGGTGCTGTGGGCGATCGGGCCCGCCCGCCCCGACGACGTTGCCGACCGGGCGGCAGCCCTCGTCGGCACCCGGGCGGCCACCGGCTACGGCGAGCACGTAACGGCCGAGCTGGCCGCCGGGTTGGCCGAGCAGGATGTCGCCGTGGTTTCCGGCGGGGCCTACGGTATCGACGGGGTGGCGCACCGCGCGGCGCTGAGCGCCGACGGCCAGACCGTCGCCGTGCTGGCCGGTGGCATCGACATCCTGTATCCGGCCGGGCATTCGGCGCTGCTGCACCGGATCAGCAGTACGGGTCTGCTGCTCACCGAGTACCCGCCCGGGGTGCGCCCGGCCCGGCACCGCTTCCTGACCCGCAACCGGCTGGTCGCTGCATTGGCCGCGGCCACAGTCGTGGTGGAGGCCGGTGTGCGCAGCGGTGCGGCCAATACCGCTGCGTGGGCGCGCTCGCTGGGGCGGGTGGTCGGCGCGGTACCTGGTCCCGTGACGTCGGCGGCGTCGGCCGGCTGTCACCTCCTGTTGCGTACCGGCGCCGAGGTGGTGACCCGTGCCGAGGAGGTCGTCGAATTGGTCGGTAGGGTAGGCGAATTGGCGCTCGAGCTCCCGCGGCCGACGGGCCCGCTCGACGGGCTGGGTGATGTCGAGCGGCAGGTCTATGAGGCGTTACCGGCGCGCGGGGCGCACAGCGCCGACGAGATCGCGGTGGCATCCGGTCTGCCGCCGACCGCGGTGCTTGGGCCGCTGGCGATGCTGGAGCTGGCCGGTCTGGCCCGGCGGCAAGACGGGTGCTGGCGGCTATGCCGCCCGCGCTAGCGGAACGGTGACCGCGACGTGCGTACCGTTGGGCACCTGGAGGATCTGCAACATGCCCCCGGCGGCTTCGATGCGGGCGCGCTGAGAGGCCAACCCGATGTGTCCCTTGCGCAGCCGGTTTACTGCCGCGTCCGCGGCGATCCCGATGCCGTCATCGACGACGTCGAGGTGACACACACCGCCGGTGGCCTTCAGCGTCACGGTGGCCCGGGTGGCCCGCGAGTGCCGAACGATATTGGACAGCAGTTCGCGCGCAACGGAGAACACGATCGGATCGGTCGCGTCCGGGCGCGGGTAGTCGATGTCGGTGCTGATGTCGATGCCGGAGCGCTCGGAGTTGGCGTCCGCCAACTGGGTGACGGCGCGGGCCAGACCGGCACCGGCCAGTACCGCGGGGTGCAGTTCGAAGGTGGCCTGGCGCATCTGGTCGGTGGCGTCGCGCAGCCCCGCCAGCGCCCGCTCCAGCGCCTCGTCCGGAGTGCGCTTGAGTACCGACATGATGTCCTGGCGGGCCATCAGCACCGACTGCAGCGGACCGTCGTGGATGAACTCGGAGATGACGCGCTGCTGTTCGTCGGAGGCGGTCATGATGTCGACCAGCAGCTCCTGGCGGGACGCGCTCAGCCGGGCGATCTCGTCGAGCTGGCGGCCCTGCGCATACACCGCCAGCCACACCGTGCAACACAGGAAGACGAAGATCACCGTCGCCAATGTCATGGGGCCGAAACCGATTTGGGCTCGCATCACCGGGTCGGTGTAGATCTCGACGGCGAAGGTCCCCGCGATCACAGTCAGCGCCACCGTCGCGCGCCGCCAGGACACGTCGAGCACCACCATGATGGGCAGCAGCATCAGCACCAGCAGTGGCACATAGGCGCCGTCGGCCGAGATGATCTTGTAGGTGAAGATCGCCGCGACGTCGACGACGACCAGCACCAACTGTGTCCGGGAGGCCACCAGGTAGTGCGATCTGGCGCTGAACAACAGCACCACGGCCACGACGGCGATGACACCGTAGGCGTAGGGCACCCAGCTGAACAGCGGCCACTTGGGTTCCACGCCCACGTGCGTCGCGATGATCATCACCGCCGCCACGCCCAGTCGGGCCAGCGCCACGATCCGCAGCGCGTTGAGTTCGCGCGCGTGGCGGATCTGGTCGAGATCGGCGGCTTCCACGACGGGCACCTTCCGGGAGTCGGTGGACGGTCGCCTTGGTTTATACGCTGCGGACGCTGCGCGACATGCGCAAATCACCGCACGGGCGGGTCCCTCGTGAGACGATGTCGGCCGGTCGAGGGGACGAACGATGGCGCGAGAATCACAACCGGTCACGGTCGTCGTCGGCGACGACCACCCGATGTATCGGGAGGGCGTCGTGCGCGCGATGAAGGACACCGGCCGCATCCAGATCGTGGCCGAGGTCGGTGACGGTCGCGCGGCGCTGGATGCCATTCGCGAGCACCAGCCGGCCGTGGCCCTGCTGGATTACCGGATGCCCGAACTCGACGGGCTGGCCGTGGTGGCGGCGGTGGTGCGAGACGAGTTGCCCACCCGGGT
Source organism: Mycolicibacterium sp. CH28 (assembly GCF_004745805.1). GTDB lineage: Bacteria > Actinomycetota > Actinomycetes > Mycobacteriales > Mycobacteriaceae > Mycobacterium. Next base: position 314,422 of record NZ_SRLQ01000004.1, read on the forward strand.
GTTGCTGCTCAGCGCGACCGAGGATCCTGCGACCGTCTACGAGGCGCTGGCCGCCGGCGCGGCGGGCTATCTGACCAAGGAGTCCGATCGCGACGAGATCGTCGCCGCGGTGATCAGTTGCGCCAACGGTGGCGGATACGTGCCGACCCACGTGGCCAGCGGGCTGGCCAACGAGGTGCGCCAGCGCTCCCGCGGCGATGCCACGCTGCTGTCCCCGCGGGAAGCCGAAGTGATCAAGTTCATCGCCGAGGGACTCTCGGTGCCCGATATCGCCAAGCGTCTGCACCTGGCGCCGACCACCGTGCGCACCCACGTGCAACACCTCTACGAAAAGCTCGGGGTGTCCGACCGCGCCGCCGCGGTGGCCGAGGCCATGCGGCGTCGCCTCGTCGAATGACCGCGACTGACCGCGACTGACCGCGACTGACCGCGACTGACTTAGCCCACCCGGGCACCCGCGCGGACCGTATAGTCGAAAAGGTTGGCTAACAATTTTCGGCGGGAGGCGATGTGGCGGGTCGACCACTGCACACATTTCAGGTCCTCGGTACCGAGCGACTCACAGCGCACATAGTGCGGGTGGTGCTCGGGGGCACCGGATTCGACACCTTCACCCCCGGTGAATTCACCGACTCCTACGTGAAGTTCGTCTTCGTACGCGACGACATCGACGTCGCGGCGTTGCCGTACCCGCTGACCCTGGACAGCTTCGGCGGGCTGCCGCCCGAGCACCAGCCGACGGTGCGCACCTACACGGTGCGCCGGGTCGATCCCGAGGTGCGGCAGATCACCGTGGATTTCGTCGTGCACGGCGAGCACGGCGTAGCCGGTCCGTGGGCCGCCTCGGCACAACCCGGCGACACCATTTACCTGATGGGCCCGAGCGGCGCGTACTCGCCTGATCCGGCCGCCGACTGGCACCTGTTCGCTGGGGACGAGGCCGGCTTGCCCGCGATCAGCGCGGCTCTGGAGGTGTTGCCCCCCAACGCCGTTGGGAAGGTTTTCGTGGAGGTCGCCGGTCCTGAGGACGAGATCGAACTGAGCGCACCCGACGGCGTGGAGGTCTACTGGATCTACCGCGGTGGTCGCGCAGACCTGGTGCCCGAGGACCGCGCCGGTGACCACGCCCCGCTGGTCGAGGCGGTCACCACCGCGCAATGGCTACCCGGTCAAGTACAGGTGTTCATCCACGGCGAAGCCCAGTCCGTCATGCACAACCTGCGGCCCTATATCCGCAAGGTACGCGGCGTCGACGCGAAATGGGCGTCCATCTCCGGCTACTGGCGCCGCGGGCGGACCGAGGAGACGTTCCGGCAGTGGAAGCGGGAGCTGGCCGAGGCCGAAGGCGGTTAGGCCGGGGCCAGCTCCTCGGTGTCGTCGCCGACATCCGGTCCGGTGCCTGCCCGGGTGGGTGAGAGTGCGCCCATCCGTTCGCTGTAGGCGGGGCGTTGGCGTACGTGTAGTGGCCACCAGAACCAGGGGCCGAGGATGGCTGCGATGGATGGTGTCATGAGTGAGCGGACGATGAGGGTGTCCAGTAGTAGGCCGATGCCGATGGTCATGCCGCCTTGGCCGACGTTGAGTAGGTCGCCGGAGATCATGGAGCCCATGGTGAAGGCGAATACGAGGCCGGCGGCGGTGACGACGGTGCCGGTGCTGCCCATGGATCGGATGATGCCGGTGTTGATGCCGGCGCTGATTTCTTCTTTGAATCGTGATACGAGGAGCAGGTTGTAGTCGCTGCCGACGGCCATGAGGATGATGACGGCGAATGCGAGGACGATCCAGTTGAGGTCCATGCCGAGGATTCGTTCGAAGAGGAATACCGACAATCCGAATGCGGCGCCCAGTGAGATGACGACGGTTCCGACGATGACCATTGAGGCCACTAGGGCTCGCGTGATCACCAGCATGACGATGAAGATCAAGGTGAGTGCGGCGAAGGCGGCGATCATGGTGTCGTATTTGGCGCCGGCTTGGATGTCGCGGTAGGTGGCTGCGGTGCCGGTTAGGTAGATGTCTGCTCCGGCTAGTGCGGTGCCTTTGATGGCTTCGTGTGCGGCGGTGAGTTGGTCGTCGACGACGGCGATGCCGGCTTCGGAGGCGGGGTTCACGTCGTGGGTGATGATGAGCCGGGCTGCTTTGCCATCTGGTGAGAGGAACAGTTTGAGGCCTTTTTGGAAGTCGGGGTTGGCGAAGACTTCCGGCGGTAGGTAGAAGTAGTCGTCGCTTTTGGAGGCGTCGAAGGCTTCGCCCATGGCGGTGGCGGTGTCGGTCATCTGCTGCATCTGTGTGATGAGTCCGGTGAAGCTGCTGTGGATGGTTTGCAGGGTGTTTTGCATGGTGGTGGCGGTGGAGATGATGGGGCCGAACTGTGCCACCATCTGCGGCGCCAGTGTGTCGATGTCGGCCATGCCGTTGACCATCGTGTCCATGCCGTCGACCATGGCGGTCATATCGGTTTGTAGGGCGGCCATGTTGTCGCTGAATTTGTCGACGCCGTCCATGGCGTCGAAGGCCGACCGCACGCCCCAGCAGGCCGGGATGTTGAAGCAGTGCGGATCCCAGTAGAAGTAGTTGCGGAACGGGCGGACTTCGTCGTCGAAGTTGGCGATGTTGTCGCGCATTTCGTCGAGGGTGGCCTTCATGGTGTTCATGTCAGCAACGCTGCGGTGTGCGGAGTCGACCATGTTGTTGGCTGAGCCGACGGTGGTGTGCATCGCACTGGAGAACTTGACCATCAGTGCTTGCATCTTGGTCATGGAGGTGATCATGGCGCCCATGTCGTCACTCATCGTGTTGATGTCGCCCACCCGCTCCTTCAAGAACTGGAGGTTTTGGGTGATGGGTACCGAGGACATGCTGATCTGGTAGGGGATGGAGCTGTGGGCGATGGGGGAGCCCAGGGGGCGGGTGATGCTTTGCACCATGGCGATGCCTTTGATTCGGAACAGTGCCTTGGCGATCCGGTCGAGGACGATCATGTCGGTGGGGTTGCGCATGTCGTGGTCGGATTCGATGGTCATGATGTCGGGGTTGAGTCGTGCTGTGCTGAAGTGTTTTTCGGCGGCGGTGTAGCCGATGTTGGCTGGGACGTTGTCGGGGATGTAGCGGCGGTCGTCGTAGCTGGTTTTGTAGCCGATCATGGCCAGCAGCCCGAGTAGTACGACGCTGGTGGCCGCGGCCAGGATGGGTTTGGGCCAGCGGACGGTGGCGGTGCCGACTTTGCGCCATCCTCGGGTTTTCATCATGCGTTTGGGGTCGAGTAGTCCGCGTCGGCTTGCTATGACCAGGATGGCGGGGGCGACGGTCAGGGCGGCAGCAACGACGATGATCAGGGCCAGTGCCGAGGGGTAGGCCAGGGAGTTGAAGTAGGACAGTCGGGTCAGCCGCAACGTGAGCATGGCTCCGGCGATGGTCAGTCCGGAGCCGAGGATGACGTGGCCGACACCGTGGAATGCGCTGTAGTAGGCGGCTTCCGGGTCTTCGCCGTTTTGTCGGGCCTCTTGGTAGCGGCCGATCAGGAAGATCGCGTAGTCGGTGCCCGCGGCGATCGACAGTGCTGTCATCAGCGGGACTGAGAACGTCGAGAAGTCCATGAGCCCGAGATGGCCGATCACTGCCACCGTCCCGCGGGCGGCACCCATCTCGATGCCGACGACCGCCAGGATCAGCAGCACGGTGCTGATCGAGCGGTAGACCAGGGCCAACATGATGGTGATGACGATCATGGTGACCACGGTCATCTTGATCATGCCGCGGTCGCTGGCTTCGAGGGAATCGGTGGTCAACGGCGCCGGGCCGGTGACGTAGGCGCGGACTCCCGGTGGTGGCGGGGTGTCGTGGATGATTGTGCGAATAGCGTCCACCGAGTGGTTGCCCTGCGTGCTGCCCTGGTCGCCGGTGAGGTTGAGTTGGACGTAGGCGGCTTTGCCGTCGCTGCTCTGTACGCCGGCGGCGGTGATCATGTCGCCCCAGAAGTCGTGGACATGTTCCACGTGTTTGGTGTCGGCGTTGAACTTGTCTATCAGGGTGGTGTAGTAGCGGTGTGCGGCCTCGCCGAGGGGGTGATCGCCGACCAGCACGACCATGGCGATGCTGTCGGAAGTCGACTCACCGAACTTCTGTCCCATGCGTTTGGCGGCGATGACCGAGGGGGCATCCTGCGGTGACATCGACACCGCGTTGGCCATGCCCACCTTTTCAACCTGCGGGATAAGCAGATTCACCGCCGCCGTATACGCCACCCACACCAGGATGATGGGAACCGCGAGTTTGCGGATCCGGTGGGCGATACCGGTCGCGGGGGTGCCGTGGGTGTGGGTGCTCATGCGGCTTTGTCCAAACAGAAGGCCTGGGCGTCACGGCCCTCGGCGTAGTTTTCGGCGACCAGCTTGTCGTTGACCAGGATCCGGCAACCCAGCGCGGCGGTATCACCTTGGGCGACCACATTGGCCAGCACCCCGGGGTCGGTAGTGCTCACCGTCACCGACCACGGCAACGCGGTGAAACCCGCCTCGATCGTCTTACCGTTGACATCGAGATAACTCACCCGCCCCGACGCGTCCGCCGGTCCGACGATCTCGTAGGTCACCCGCTTGGTGTTGATCGGCGTGATCGCATCGGCCGGCATCGAGGCAGCGGTATAAGGCTTGTCGGAATCGAAGAACGTCCGCAACCGGCCCACCACCCCTATCGCGGCGATCACAGCAATGGCCACCACCGCCACCACCCAGAACCGCTTCATCTTGCCGACCATTGCGGCATCTCCCTCTCGTCCGATCCAGCGCAGCCCCGCCTCGTACGGGTAACAGACATTGGTAGTAATACCATAGGGGGTATGGTATAACCAAGGATAGGAATTATTTGCTCGACGTTTGGGTGGGTACATGAGGAAGACGACCAACGAACCGTCACAGTGCGACGCCGACTTGGCCGCTGTGCTCAATCGCCTACGCCGAGTGCAGGGGCAACTCGGCGGCGTGATCGGGATGATCGAGCAGGGCCGCGACTGCAAAGACATCGTCACCCAACTCGCGGCCGTGTCAAAAGCCTTGGATCGCGCCGGATTCACGGTCATCGCTTCCGGCTTGCGCAGCTGCATGGACCCGTCCGCCGATAAGAGCGGATACGCCGGCGGGCTGACCATCGACGAGTTGGAGAAGCTGTTCTTGAGCCTGGCCTGAAGGTCGATCCCCAACGGAAGGATGCGCCATGTGTCGCGCTGTGAAATGCCGAGAATGCGGAAAGACCACCTGGGCAGGATGCGGCTCGCACGTTGATGCGGTGCGGCGCAGCGTGCCCGCCGGCCAATGGTGCGGTGGCCACGGGAGCAGCGGCGCCAGTAGCGCGCCGTCGTCTTCCCGGCGCTGGAGTCCGTTCCGGAGAAAGAGCTAGAACGAGTGAGAAAGCGGCGTTCCGCTGGACACTTCCGCGTTCGGCCCTGAGCGACAACGTATTAGGTACAAGACGATCTCGGTTCGGACAGGTGTTCGCGAGCCAGACAGCGATGGATCCGCCCATGGTCAGCTCCTTACCGCTACGTCCCCTCGCAGCGCAGATGGTTCAGGCCTTCGACACCGTGGCAAGGTGAGCTTGCAGCGACCGGGTAATGAAGTCGCGATGCTTGATGCGCTGGTCCGTGCGGTCATCAACGAGCTTTTCCGTTATGAGCCGCACACCGCAGAGAATGAACAGCCAGACGATGTTGTAGGCCCACACCCAGCCGACCGTGATCCAGGAAATCGCTGGCACCAGCCAGCCGAAGCCGCACATCAGCACTGCCAGGATCTGGGTCAGCGCGATGGCGATGACCAGCGGCGCCGCAGGGAACGGCCGCAGGAAAAACCAGCGTTCGCTGCGGGTGACGAACAAGAGCAGATGTCCGCCGGCGACCAGCTGAAGAAAGATCACCGTCTGCAGATGCGATTGGTCGAACAGGCCAAAGTACTGCCGCAAGTGTGAATCGGACAGCACCCCCATGCCGACCAGCAGCAGCCCGAACGACTGCACGACAGAGAAGAAGCCGAGAACGGCTGAAATACTAAGCAACCGTGGCATTTTCCAGCGGATCGGACGTTCACTGATCGGTGTGTTGTCGTACGCGATGGTCATGATTGGGATGTCGTCGAGGAGCGATATGAGGACGATCATGATCGCGGTAAGTGGCTGGAAGCCGAGGGTGATCGTCGACAGTACGACCAGAAACATGATGTCCATGGTCAACGCCACGCGGTAGATCGTGTAGCTGGTGATCCGTCCGAAAATCCGCCGGGCCTCGTCGATGGCGCTGTTAATCACCGACAGGCCAGGGGCGGTGAGGATCAATGCCGCTGCGCCACGGGCGGCGTCGGTGGCCCCCGAAACCGCCGTTCCGCAGTCGGCCTGCTTCAGCGCCGGCGCATCGTTGACGCCGTCGCCGGTCATCGCCACGAGGTGGCCGCGCGCCTGCAACGACTTCACGATCGCGTATTTGTGTTCGGGGAACACCCGGGCGAAACCGTCGGCCTTCTCGATCGCGTCGGCGATCGCCGGTGGCACGTTATTGGGATCCATGTCCTTGGGGAACTCATCCGCGGCGGCAAGGAGATTGGTTCCCATGCCGAGCTGACGGGCGGTCTCGCGTGCGATCGCGATGTCATCACCGGTGACCATCATGACTCGCACGCCTTTGGCATTGACCATGTCGATCGTCTGTTTGGAATCGTCGCGCGGCGGATCGAACATCGGCAGGATACCGAGGAGCACCCAGGTCTTGCCGCCATCCTCCGAGCGGGCGACGCCGAGCGCGCGGTACCCCTTTGCGCCGAGTTCCTCGACGGTCGTCGTGACCTTCTTGGCGTCCTCGCCGGAAACCCCGACCAGATCGGCGATCACCTGTGGCGCGCCCTTGGAGACGACGATCGTCTTGCCTTGCGCATCGCTGACCGTGGCCGCCGTCCGCTTGGTTACCGGGTCGAACGGCAGGAAGTTCGTCTGCTTGTAGGCCTTGAGCGCGTTCTGATCCTTCAGCGCTTCGATCACCGCGGTGTCGATCGCATCTCGGTCCTCGATCCTCGAGGCGAGTGCGGCGGCGAGGACAACCTCCTGCGGGTCAGTCGACGCGAACAGGATTGGCTCGTCGAGCTTGAGCTGGTTCTTCGTCAACGTACCGGTCTTGTCGGAACAGAGGATATCGACGCCCGCCATCTCCTCGATTGCGTCGAGCCGAGAGACGATCGCCTGTTGTTTCGACAGCGCCAGTGCGCCGAGTGCCATGGTGATCGAGAAGACCGCCGGCATCGCCACCGGGATCGATGCGACCAGCAGAATCAACACGAACTGCAGAATGGCGAGCGCATTGCTGAGATCCCAATCGTCTGCGACGACGATGTCGTGGTAGACGCGGAAGGCCACCATGATCGCGGCAAGCACCACCGCCAGGACGATCAGGAAATTGCCGATCTGGAACATCGCCTTCTGGGCGTGGCTCGTCGAGCCGGCGCCGGCCACCAGCTTCGCCGTCCTGCCGAAGAAGGTGTTGGAGCCGGTGGCGATGACCACTGCCACCATCTCACCCTGCTTGACCACGCTGCCGGCGAACGCCTCGTCACCGGTCTTCTTCGTCACCGGCACCGACTCGCCGGTCAGGGCCGCCTGATCGATGGCCGCGAACTCGCCTGAGACCATGCGTAAGTCGGCCGGCACGATCATGCCCAGACGGATCTTGACGATGTCGCCCGGCACCAGGGTCGATGCCTGGATGGGCTGCCACGTGCCGTCGCGCAGCGCCGTCGCCTCAGGCGCCAGGCCCTTCTTCAGCGCTGCCAACGCGTTTGACGCCTTCATGTCCTGCCACAGGTCGAGGCTGGCATTGAAGATCAACAGCGCCGCGATGATGATGAAGTCCTGCCAATGACCCAGGATTGCCGAGACCAGGGCCGCCGCCTCGATCATGTAGGCGATCGGGCCCATGAAGTATCCGACAACCTTGGAAAGGAGACTCTTCTCCTTCTCGACGATGGCGTTCGGCCCGTACTGGGTCAGCCGCTGCTGCGCCTCGGCGCCGCTCAGACCCCGGTCGGCGTCGACGTGGAGTTTGGTGAGAACCAGCTCGACCGGCATCTTCTCCAGGTCGTCGGCGGCAGCAGCCGATCCACCCTTCTCGTCAGCCCGGTCCGGCCCCTGAACGTCAACGGCCATTCGCTGCCTCCGCCTTGCTGTCATTCTTGCCGAGCAACTCGTTCTTCGCCTCCGCCAGTTCGGCTTTGGCTTCGGCACTGACGGTCGGATACTGAGGATTCAGAGCGCGCAGTGTCTCCAGCAACACCGCCGAGGTGGACAGGTGACTGAACCACTTGTGGTCGGCCGGAATCACATGCCACGGCGCCCACTCGGTGCTGGTGTGAGTCAGCATCTCTTGGAAGGCCACTTGATAGGTGTTCCAGAACGCGCGCTCGTGCAGATCGGCGGCAGAGAACTTCCAGTTCTTCTCGGGTTCTTCGATGCGCTCGAGGAAGCGGCGTTCTTGTTCGTCCTTGGACACGTTGAGAAACAACTTGACGATCACCGTCCCGTTGTCGGTCAGATACCGTTCCCAGTCGTTGATTTCGCGATACCGCCGGTGCCAGAGTCCGTCTGAATTCAGCACTGCGGTGTGCGGCCACAGCATCTCCGGGTGCACCCGGGTGATGATCACGTTCTCATAGTGGGACCGGTTGAACACGGCAATACGGCCCAACTCGGGCAACACCGTCTGGTGACGCCAGAGGTAGTCGTGTGCACGTTCGGTCGCCGACGGAGCCTTGAAGCTGTGCACGTCGACGCCCTCGGGATTGAGTCCGCTCATCACGTGCTTGACGGTGCCGTCCTTGCCCGCCGCGTCGATTGCCTGCAGAACGATCAACAGTGAGCGGTCAGCTTGGGCAAAGAACCGATCTTGGAGATCGAACAGCGCCGCGCTCGCCTCGGCCAGCTCGGCCAGTCCGCCTTGCTTGGCGAGTTCCTTGTCGTGGCGACCGGGATCGAAGTCCTCGGCCAAGTCAACCTTGGAACCCGGTTGAACTACAGTCGCCTGCGCCAACGCCTTCCAGTTCACCGACAACCTCGTCCTCACGGTTTGCTCCTGACGAATCGAGTCCCCGCCCGCAGGCGAGGACTCGATGTGACCACAGCTATTCGCCGGGCAATCAGGGCCGTAAGTCCTCAACCTGGCGTCGGTCGTCACCGGGGTCTGCTGCACGACGTAGCTGACATGGTGGTCGGCTCGGCTGTCACGTGTCCGTTCAGCAGACGCTTGGGGAACTTTCAGCGACTTGTACGGAACTGGTTGAACCAGTTGCCGAGCTACGTTATGGTCACCCCACTGATGGCTGTAGGGGGCCGTCCGACAGTTGGGGGTCGCTGTGTCGGTTCGGAACGAAAATTTGCCGCGGGGACGACGGGGCGCGCTGCCGGTCGTGCGTTGGCTCCAGGTCGGCGCCGCGACGGCGGGAATGGGTCTGGCGTTGGCGGCCGCGCAGGGGACCGCGTTCGCCGACGACGGCGCGGCGGGGGACACCGGCACGAAGTCGGTTCACCAGAATGCGTCCACGAGTGCCGGCGAGCATCGCGGAGTCGCTTCGGCTCGGCGCTCGGTCGGCGCATCGACGGCTGTCGCCCCCACCGCGCAGGTGTCCGGCTCGGGTACGCCACGTTCAGCAGCCGTTGGCGCGCGCCAACAACGTGCCGCAGCGACGTCGGCGTCCACGTCAGATCAGACCGTAGGCAGCGACGAAACCGTCGCGCCGGTCGCGCTCACGGCGCAAGCGGACAGCGTCAGGTCCACCGGGGCCTCCGCGAGGGTTGTGACCCACCCGGCTGCTGCCCAGGCAGTGGTGTCGGCAGCCACCGCGGACAGCGTCGCAGCCCAGGCGGTGGTCTCGGCAACCACCGCGAACGGCGTCGCAGCCCAGGTTGATCCGCTTGGCAATCTCGCCGCGTTCTTCGGCCTGCCGGGCGCACCTGCTACCGCCGCCCCCAGCCTCGGTGCCTTCCCGATCTTGCTTCGACTGACGTTGGACGACCTGGTCAGCGGGACCGGACCTGCCGCGGTGACCAACCCAACCGCGGTGGTGACCGGACTCTTCAACCAGGTGCTGCGGACCGATCCCACCTCCGCCGAACTGCAGAACTACCTGGGCATCATGCAGCTTACTGGCGTCAACGGAGTCATTGCCGGGCTGTACAGCTCGACCTTGTTCCGGCAGACCGAGGTGAACAACTACTACCTCGAACTGCTCTCGCGCAATGCGACGAGCCAGGAACTTGCCTGGAACACAACGGCATTGATGTGGGGTATGCCGGAGCCGCTCTTCGCCGCGTCGATCGCCGGCAGCCCGGAGTTCTACCGCGCCAGCAGCGCCGGCGGCGGCCCCTTGGCGCCGATGCCGTCGGCGACGGCCTACGTCGACAATCTTTACCGAACCCTGCTCGGCACACCGCCCGATCCGGCGGTGGCGGCGGCCTACATTCAGCAGATACAGGCCGGTCTCCCCATCGGGTTGGCCGCGTTGCAGTTCGTCACCTCCGACGTGTTCCGGCAGGCGAAGGTCCAGGAGATCTACTCGGTACTTGGCGAGACCGCCACCCAGGCCCAGATCAATTCCGCTGTGCAGAACTGGTATTGGGATGGCGGCCTGGCCGGGATCGCGACCGCTCTGTTGGCTACGTCGAGCAACACCACACGGATCGAAGCCGGGCAGGTCGCCCTTCCGAACATGGTGGCGGTCGGCCAGCTCAAGCAGTTGCTGCTGGCGGCCTACACCTCAGATCCGGACGGATTCGTCAAGACCCTCAACAGCCTGCTCAACGTCGATGCAAACAACCCGTGCACCGCATCGAGCACCACCTGCAACCAAGCTCTCTACGCGTTGTTGACCGGCGGAGGCATCGATCGCGGCCTGGTCAACGGCGCGTTGACGGTCACCTACGGCAGCGCCCCCGTCGCCACCCTGATCCCGACCCAGAACGAGATCGACCTGGCGAAGTCGTTGAGTTACGTACTGACGGATCCGGCTGCCCTTGCGGTGGACTTCGCGGGCGGGGTGGTTGTTCCCGGTGGCGGCGGCGCGGTGCTCACCGCCGACGACGGTACCTACATCGTCGACGGCCACCACCGATGGTCGGCCATCTACCTGGTGAATCCCAGCGCCCAGGTCGCGACCATCGATATCGGCTACGTACCTGACCCGCAGACCGCGCTGAAGGAAACCCAGATCGGGATCGTCGCCCAGCTGGGTTATCTGAAGGTTTCCACCGGCGGCGGTATCAACGTCTACACCGTCGGCCGGTCGACGTTCGACACCGCGGTGTCGGGCTGGATCACCACCGGCGCCCAGAAGGACGCGGTGCTGGCCGTATTCCGCAAGAACCTGGGAATCCCCGATACCGCGACCGAGGCCGAGCAGCTCACCGCTATCCAGAACTACCTGTGGACCAATGTCCAGCGGATGCGGGCGCTCAATCCCTACATCCCCGGAGCGACAAGTCGTGACGTGATGCCGCAGGCGGAGCCGATTCAGCCGATCTTGTCCTACCTGCAGAGCGGATTGCTGAGCTACTCCTTCCCGGTGATCTCCTACCTCGGCTGATCCTCGTCGAACCGTCCGCGTGCGACCGTCGTCAGACTGTCGCGAACGGATCGAAGAAAGAGACCCCGCCGAAGCCGGCGGAGGCGTCATACGTCGACCAGGTGGGAATGTCGATGACCGGTGTCAGGATCTTGAAGGAGACCTTGTCGCCTGATGCCGAAGGCAGGTCCGCGTAGTAGGTGCCGAACCCGGTGTTGCCGAAGTAGGTGTAGTTGAACACGGAGCCGACCGGTGGGACATCGCCGGCATCGGTTCCGGCGGTGCCGCTGGTGACCTTGGTGACGAGGATCGCTTGACTGTAGTTGCCGTACATGTCCAACTGGGTCGCCACGTCGGCGTCGAAGCTTCCCTGCTGAACGCCGGCCGCGTCGTAGATGCCGAACTGCTGATAGCCCTGAAGCTGAATTTCTCTGGGAGGCAGACCGTTTACGCCACTCGGTACCAGATTCGAAGTGGGCAGGAAGCTGTAGCCGTTGGGGGCGGGTAGCCGTTTGACGGGGGGCAGCGCCGAAGCGTCGAGAAGATTCAAGGGAAAGGTGCCGATGTTCGACACCGTGCCACCCTTCACCAGGATCGTCGAAACCTTGTCCCCGAACTGAGAGGGCAGCGACGAGTACACGGCGTAGGTGCTGCCGTCGGCCTCGTACATGACGTTGAACACCGACCCGACCGGCGGGACGTCACCGGCCGCTGTCCCGGCTGTGCCGTCGGTGACCTTGGTGACCAGTATTGCCTCGGTCTTGACGCCCATGATGTCGGCGGTGGGGGTGAGAACACCCTCGAAACTCCCCACCGTGTTACCCGACGGGTCGCGGTAGTTGAAGACCTCGTGGGCCTGAACTGTCGTGTAGTACGGCAGGAATCCGCTTGTCCCGACGTAAGTTTCGCCCGTGGGATCGGCGGGAGCGATACTGTATCCGTTTCCGAGGATGACCGGCCTGTTGTCCACCGTGTGGTCAGCGATGCCCTTGGCTGCATCGAAGCTGAACGGAATGGGGATGTCGCCGAATGGTGTCAGTATCTTGAACGCGACCACATCTCCGGATGATGACGGCATGGCCGAGTAGGACCAGCCGAACCCGCCGATCAGATCGAAGCTCGAGATCAACGAGCCGACCGGCGGGACCTGGCCTGAATCAGTGCCGACGTTGGTTCCATCGTTCGAGGTGACCAGGAGTTCGACGTACTTACTGCCCACGTTGAACGGACTACCTGTGCTTACCAGGGCGTCAAAGCTTCCCACGTTCTCGTTGGTGGCGGGATCCACAACGTCGTATTTCTGCTGTCCCTGAACCAAAGTCGGGCCGCCCGGCCAAAATGTCCACTGGCCGTAGAACGAGGTGACCAACTCGGTCGAGCTGGGCACCAGGTTGAAACCGTTGAACGGCACCGTCTGGTTCAGCGTCGACACGGTCGGACCCACGTGGACGGCGATGGAGACTGCGCGAAAGGCCGCTTGGGCGACGCCGACCAGGGAAGAGGCGACGGCCACCCAGATCTCCTGAAGGGAGGGCCTCGGCGGCAGTGCATAGGGATCCACCGCCGCGGTCTGCGCGGCGGACATCAACGCCAGCGTCGTCGGCGCGACCGCCACCGGCGTACTGACTGCCTGGGCAGGGGCCGTGCTGGTCGGCTTCGCCAACTGTCGGCCGCGGGGAGCCGGCATCGCGGTGCCACCCGGCGTCGAGTGAGCCTGGGCAACGCCGGTGTCTACGCTCGGGGCCGTGGCGTCCGCAGCGGGCGCGGCACTTGGTTTGGCCGTGGTGCTCGCGGCTGGGCTTCGGGGAGTCTGCTTTGCGACGGGGGTGTGGTTGGCGCTATGAGCCGGTCGCGCGCGCACGGCACTGTGGGCCGTCGAGCTCCTCGCGGAGGACCCGGACGAGTCCGCGGATCCGGTGTCGGCTGAGGCGATTGCGCATCCGGCAAAGGCCACGGTTCCTACGCCGAGCGCGACCGCCAGGCCACCCACCCGACCGATCCACGTTGACGCCCGCTGGGAAGCATTCATTGCTCGACACCACACTTTCAGTTCAGCCGGTGCTGTCCGTATCACAGTAATAGGAGGAGGCCTCGGCCATGGGGCCCTTCGCCGCTCACTGTCGGCAGGTGACGTCAGGAGATAGCGCCGCCGCCCGGCGGACCTCGACGGGGTTCCGATCGGAGCTGGATGCCCGCTACCCGTTTGTGGGCTGATCGATCAGGCCGGCGAGCAGGTGTCCGAGGCTCGTGGCGGTGATCGCGCCGGGTTGCAGCGTCTCTTCCATGGCGACGCCGGTGGAGATTGCGACGAAGAGGCGGGCCAATTCGGTCAGTTGAGCGCTCGGGAGGTCGGCGCCGGAACTCTCGACGACCCGCAGCGCCTGCTCGGCAGCCGCTCGGCTGCGTGTCACGAGCCCCTCGCGCAGCTGTGGATCGCGCATGGCGCGAAGCCAATACTCAAAGAAGACCAGATGGTACGAGTGCTGTTCGTGGATCGAGTCGAGCATCGATTGGCTCAGCGCCTCGGTGATGGTGCCCACATCGCCGCCGCTGTCGAAAGCGGTGGCGATCACCGCGCTGCGTCGCTCGAACTGGCGATCAAGCAGGGCCAGGAACAGTTCGTCTTTGGATCCGAAGTTGGAGTACACCGCACCCTTGGTGAAACCGGCGGCCTGACCGATCGCGTCGATGGTCGCGCCGGCGAACCCCTGGGCGGCGAAGACTTCCAGCGCGGCATCCAGAATCCGTTCCCGAACCTCGTCGCGGGTCGGGCGCACCCGTGGTTTGACAGTCGCCATGGGCATCAGCATACTCGTGGGTATCCATTGGATACCAGCTAGTATCCAAATGCCCACGGCGTGGTGAGCGCGGACAGTGACGCTTGGCTCCAGGCGCAGCTCACCCAGCAGGGCCGACAAAGCTCAGGAAAGAAGTCGCACCTCATGGACACATCGGTAGCGATCGACGCGGTCATCACCGCGACGGGGTTGGGCGTCGACGGGGAACACGGCCCGCTCTTCACCGGTGTCGGGTTGTCCTTCCCGACCGGACTGCACGCAGTGCAACTGCCCGGCGGCCACGCACAGGCCGCCCTGCTGCTGGTCTTGGCCGGCCGGATCGAGCCCACCTCGGGCGAGGTATCTGTCTGTGGCGCAACCGATCCGCGCGCCATCCGCCGCCACTGCGCGATCGCCGTCTTCCACGCCATCGACGAACTCGAAGAGGCGGTCACGGTCGGGGTGGTGCTCGCCGAACAGCAGCGATGGTTGTCGCCGTGGTACTCCATAGTCTCGGCCAGCGCGGGCTACGACCGACTTGTGGAGGTGTTCGGCGACATCCCCGCTCCGGATTCGGACACCTATATCAGCGACCTGTCGGATCTGGAACTGTTCCTGCTGCGGGTCACCCTGGCACTTTTGTCCGAGCGTCCGATCTTGGTGGTTGGTGATCTCGAACAGGTCCGCGACACCGACCGCCGCCAACTGGCGGCCCAGCGACTGAGCGCGATCGCCGAGGAGCGCACCGTCGTGGTCGGGTTGACGAACCCCCTCGGGGCCAACGCTCCCGCGCATGTTCTGCACGATCTTCGTGACCTGATGGGAGGCGAGTGAAGTGTTGTCGGTCCTTGCATTCGGTTCGGAGGCAAAGCGTTTCGTGCGCAGCAAGCTCGGGCGGATCGGCCTGGTGCTGCTGGTCCTGATGCCGCTGGTCTACGGCGCCCTCTATCTGTGGGCGTATTGGGACCCGTTCGGGCACGTCAACAAGATGCCGGTGGCCCTGGTCAACGCCGATCGCGGCGCGGTGGTCTCCGGGGAACACATCAATGCCGGCGAGCAGATCGCCAGCAGCCTGACCGCCGACGGTGGGCTCGACTGGCACGTCGTCGACCCCGCGGAAGCGCGCAGCGGTGTTCAGCACGGCAAGTACTACTTCATGCTCGAACTGCCACCCGACTTCAGTGAGGCCATCGCCTCACCGATCACGGGTCAACCCAAGCAGGCCCAGCTGGTCGCCACCTACAACGACGCCAACAACTACATCTCCAGCAGTATCGGACACACCGCACTCGAGCAGGTTCTCAACGCGGTCTCGACCCGCATCTCTGGTCAGGCCGTCAATCAGGTCCTCTCCGTGGTGGTGTCGTCCGGGGCCGGGATCAAAGAGGCGGCACATGGGGCGGCCCAACTGGCCGACGGCGCGGCCCGCATCGATGACGGGGCCGGCCGGCTGTCCGCCGGACTTGACCGGGCTCGCAGCGGCTCGGCCGAACTGGCCACCGGCGCCGGACAACTCTCGACGGCGATCAACCAGGCCACCGACCCTCTCATCACGGTGACCAAGGCGCTCGCTCAGGTCAGGGGCACCGATCAAGGGCTTGACCAGGGGGTGGCGGCGCTGCGCCAGGCCACCGATCAGCTCGACAGCATTGCCGACACGCAGGACGGCGCCGCCAAAGCGCTCACGGTGGTCATCGACCAACTTTCCACCAGCTCCGACCCGGTGGCCGCCAGCAGTGTGGGCGCACTGCGGGGAGTGCGAGACCAGCTGCAGCAGCATCAGTTCACTCCGCAGATCCGTCAGCAGCTCAGCAGCGCCGAAGACTCGGCGATTGCCATGACCTCGGTCCTACGCACCCCCGGCAGCCCCGTGCAGAATGCGCTCGACGACGTGGGCCGCACCGGCCAGGACCTCACCGACAAGCTGTCCCAACTTCGCGATGGCGCGAAGCGGCTGGCGACCGGCGGTGCCCAATTGAGCAGCGGTATCGCGCAACTCGACGACGGAGCCGGCCAGCTGAAAAGTGGTACCACCCAATTGCGCTCGGGTTCAGCCGAACTGTCGGCCAGGCTCAGCGATGGGGCTGGTCAGTTGCCGAACTGGACTCCGCAGCAGAAAGACGCCATCGCCCAAACCATCGGCGCCCCAGTGCAACTGGAGTCTTCGCATGAGAACGCGGCCCCGAATTTCGGCACCGGGATGGCGCCCTTCTTCATCACCCTTGCCTTGTTCTTCGGCGCGCTGATGTTGTGGATGGTCCTGCGACCGCTCCAGACTCGGGCGGCGGCGGCCGAGGTACATCCGTTGCGGGTGGTGCTGGCCAGCTACCTGCCGGCGGTCGCCCTTGCCGGCTGCCAAGCGATCGTCCTCTACTGCGTGGTCCGCTTCGCGTTGGGACTGCATGCCGCCCATTCCATCGCCATGCTCGGCTTCATGATCCTGATCGGCGTTGCGTTCACCGCGGCGGCGCAGGCGATCAACGCGTTCGCTGGCCCGACGCTGGGACGAGTGCTCCTGATGGCCCTGCTGATGGTCCAATTGGTCAGCGCTGGAGGGCTTTACCCGGTGGAGACGACATCGCGGCCGTTCCAGCTGGTGCATCAATTCGACCCGATGACCTTCGGAGTGAACGGCTTGCGGCAGCTCGTCCTGGGCGGCATCGACTACCGGCTATGGCAGGCGATTGTGGTACTTGTCGCGATCACCGCGCTCGGGCTGCTGGTCTCAGCGTTGTGTGCCCGGCGAGACCGGACCTGGGCGATCAAGACGTTGATACCGGCGATCAAACCCTGAGTTGAGGGCCGGGCTTCGGCGCGCGGCATGGGATCCTCGCGTAGGCGGGTTAGATTCCTCCGATGACCATCCTGGCCGCGGTGATCGTCATCGTCACCCTCATCGCGATGACGACCGGCCGCCAACCGGCGGTACTGGCGCTGATCTGCGCGCTCGTGGTCGCCGGGTTCGCCGGGATCGCCACCCCGGGCGAGCTGTTCGCCGGACTGAGCAACGGTGGTGTGATCACCATCGCCGCCATGCTCGTGATCGCCAAGGGAGTGCTCTACACCGGCGTGATCACCCGGGTCACCTACCGCCTGCTCGCCGGGGTGCACAGCTCAGCGCAAGTGCTGCGCCGGCTCATCCCACCGGTCGGCGTCGTCTCGGCGCTCATCAACACCACCCCGATCGTGGCGATGCTGATCCCGGCCAGCAAGGAACTCGAACAACAATCCGGCGTTCCGGCCCGCGGCATCCTGCTGCCCATCGCGCACGCCACCACACTGGCCGGCTCGGCCACCCTGATCGGCACAAGTTCCAATCTGCTGATCGCCGGTTTGGCCGCCCCGGCCGGTGTCGAGCTCAAGATGTTCTCCTTCGTCCCCATCGCTGTGCCCGTCGCCCTGGTCGGCTGGGTGGTGTTGTTGATCGCCGCGCCGCTGATGCTGCGGGGTCGCGCCGAGCAGAACACGCGGGAGTTAGCCTGGCGCGCCGAGATTCCGGTCGAGAGCGGGGCCAATGCGGTGGGCCGCACCGCAGCCGAACTCGGCGTACACGCCACTCCCGAATTCGAGCTGGTGGAGATTCAACGCTGGGGAGATTCCGTCGAGTCGGACAGCCCCCTGGAGGCCGACGACGTGCTGGTCTACCGGGCCACCGAGCCGGGCGTCCGGATGCTGTGGGCCAGTCCGCGTTTCGGTCACGCCGCGCAGGACCTATACCTGGTTTCCATCGCCAGCGACGAGCAGGTGACCGTGCGAGACCTCGAAGACGACGATGATGTTCAGGTCGTCGCCGCACAGTCGACGAAGCTACTGCGTGACACCCCCGCCCTGCCCGGTGCGACATGCTTGGTCACGGCGCGCTCGGTCGAGGCGCTCACCGACAGTCCACTGGTCGGTGTCTGGCAGAAGGTTGCCGGCAAAGCGCCCCAGACCGCCAAGACCTGGATTGCGTTGACGATCCTGCTCGGGGTGATCACCACCGCGGCCCTGAATGTGGCGCCCATCGAGCTGATCTCCGTCACCGGGGCCACCCTGATGGTCGTCACCGGAGTTCTGACTCCGCGCTCGGCCGTCCGGGCGTTGAACTGGAACATCCTGGCCATCATCGCCGGCTCGATCGGCCTCGGGGTCATCGTGGTGAACAGTGGTCTCGGTGACCACATCTCATCGGCGATCCTGCGGTTGTCCACCGGCAGTAGCACGTTGGTAATCGTGGTGATCGCCGTCGTCACCACCCTGTTGACCAACATCGTCACCAACGCGGCCGCCGCGGCGATCCTCACGCCAGTGGCGCTGACCGTCGCCGCGACAACCGGTATGGACCCGGTGCTGCTGTTGACCCTGATCGGCACCTGCATCTCGTTCACGTTCATCAACCCGTTCAGCCACCAGTCGAACCTGATGGTCATGAAGCCGGGCGGCTACAGCGTTGCGACCTTCGTGCGGTTCGGCGTCCCGCTGACACTCATCTCGGTGGCCGCCGCGTGTGGAGTGGGTTGGGCGCTGCTCGGTCTCCGGTAGCCAGACGGCAACCTTCGCGCCCGCAAGATGGCACGAATACCGACATACCGTTGTCGCGACATTGTCTGACGCTGGTGGCATGAACGAAAACGCGAACATGAACGTGGTGGATACGAACTCGGCTGCTGCGGATGCGGCGCTCGCGGTGTGGTTGCAGATGTGGAACGCCGACAGTGAGATCGCGCGTCGGATCTGCAGCGAGGACTTCCGGATTCACTTCCTGAACTCCGCGCAGGACGGGTCGAACCCGGGCGACGACGTGCTGGGCGCAGAGAGTTTCGCTCGGTTCCTGGATCGGTATCGCGAGCAGCATCCGGATGTGGTGTTCACCGAGGTCGGGCGGGCCGTGGATGGCGCGCACGGACGGATGCTGTGGAACGTGCAGGACGGCGAGCGTGCTGCGGGCGGCATCGATGTCTTCGACTTCACCGCGGATGGGCTGATCCGTGAGGTGTGGTCGGTGAGTGGGACGCGGGCACACCTGATCTGAGACCGGGGGAGACTCACATTCATGAGGAGAGCCGAGCGGTTGTACGCGCTGGTCGATCTGCTGCGTGGATCACGCCGGCCGTTGTCGGCGGCTCGGCTCTCCGAGGAGTTCGAGGTGTCGAAGCGCACGATCGAGCGTGACATCTCCTCGCTTCAGCTCGCCGGGGTCCCGATCTATGCCGACTACGGGGTGGCGGGCGGGTATTCGATTCTGCGGGAGCACTCCCTGCCGCCGCTGAATCTCTCGGTACCGGAGTCGCTGGCGGTGCTAGCGGGGCTTGGTTTGTTGGAGAACTCGCCGCATGGTGCGGCGGCGCGCCGGGCGCGAGCCAAGGTCCTCGCGATCAGCCGCGAGGATCAGCTCGCGCCAGTCGATGAGGCGTTGGCGTCCATGTTCGTCATCGACGCCCAGCCGCCGTCCGAGGCGGCGATCTCGCTGCTCCCTGAGGCGATCGCCGGGCGCCGGGTCCTACGGCTGGACTACACCTCCGAGGACGGCGAGACCCACACCACCCGTGACGTGGAGGCGATGGGTCTGCTGCGCGGGGGTGATTCGTGGATGTTCGTGGGATGGTGTCGGCTGCGCGAAGACATTCGCGGATTTCACCTCGACCGTATACGGCACCTGGAGATCACCGGTGAGGTGTTTCCCGAACGCGATCCCGCGGTGCTGGACGCGGATCTGTCGCGGTGGCGCACTCGGCGGCTCGGGTAGCACTGTGGGCCGGCACCTCGCGGTGCGACCAAGACGCCGAGCTCGGTGAACGAGCCGGCTTCCATTCCCAACTCGTTCTCCACGACCGGGCCGACGATCGACGGAATCTCCAGTGGGGCAATGAGTCCCAAGACATGCACCATGGGGACCAGGCCATCGAGGATCAGGATCACCCGCCACGCGGAGATGCGGGGATTGGCGCAGACGAAGCTGCCGTCGGCGACTCCGGCGCGGATCAGCGACTCGACATGGTCGCGGTAACCGACGCTGAGGTCGTGGGCGCGCTGCTTGAGCAACTCGAAGCGGGACGCCGTACTCAGCGCGTCATTCCATAACCGCTGCTCGGGGGTGTTGTCGGCGACGACCTGTGCCAGACCCATGCGTGGCAGCAGGCCGGATTCATGGCCGACCACGGTGTCAACCTCGTGCCGACACTGTCGACGATGGTGAACATCGCCAGGAAAGGCCCGGAATGGGGGCTCTCGCCAACCTGGGTCCGCATCGCCGAGGACATCCTCGACGTTCACCGCGGCTCGTTCGAGGCGGCATTGCGAGCCGGTGTTCGCTACGGCACTGGCACCGACGGCTACGGCGATATGGTCGATGAGATCAAGGAATTCACCACCTACGGCATCTCGCCGCAGCGGGCGCTGCGGGCAGCCACCCACGACGCCGCCCAAATCTCACTACCCGGAGCCAATTTCGGCACCCTTGCCGAAGGGCGTGCGGCCGATCTCTTCGTCGTAGATGGGGATCCCCTCGGTGATCTCGAGATCCTGAGATCGGTCGCGATGGTGATGCTTGGCGGGTCCGGCGTCGGTGGCGAGGTGGCGAGCTTCGCGTCATAGCGGCGGCAAGTTACCCGTCCTGCTCTCTGGTGTCGAGGCCGACGCCGGCAGTGAAACGGCTGGCGAATATCGGCGAAACAGCGGTGTGGATTGGTCGCGGGGGACCGATGATGGCGCTGGCACCTCACGGCCTGAACACGCGCGACAGGAGATCAATTCGGATGCGCACCGTCTTTCACGAGAAACTCGATGAGCTGACCGTCCAACTCGGTCAGATGTGCGGCCAGGCCGGGCTGGCGATGAAGAACGCCACCTACGCTCTGATCGAGGCTGACCTATCGGCAGCTGAACAGGTCATCAGCGACCACGACCGGATGGTGACCATGCGGGCCAGCGCCGAGCAGGCGACGTTCGCGTTACTGGCGCTGCAGCAGCCGGTCGCTGGTGACCTTCGAGCGGTCTTCAGCGCGATTCAGATCATCGCCGATACCGAACGTATGGGCGCCTTGGCTGTGCATGTGGCCAAGATTGCCCGACTGCGCTACCCCGACCATGCGGTGCACGGTGAGGTCAGCGACTGCTTCATCGAAATGGGAAGGCTCGCAGTCGGTCTCGGCGAGAGCGCGCAACAGGTCCTGCTGACCGGCGATCCGGCAGAAGGCGCACATCTGCGCGACCAGGACAGTGCGATGGACGACCTCTACCGCCGGCTCTTCAGCCTGTTGATAAGTCCCCTGTGGCAGCACGGAATTCTTGCTGCGGTCGATACCGCCCTGCTGGGTCGCTTCTACGAACGTTTCGCCGACCACGCCGTGGAGGTCGGCCGCCGAGTCGTTTTCATCGCCACCGGCGTACTGCCCGATGAAGACGACATCGCCACCGACTGACAGCGCTGACCCGGCCAACACCCATGCCGCCCAAACTGGGCTGTTTGGCCTTGAGCCCCGCACTGCGGACATACCGAGCTAGGCCTTGGGTTGCGAGCCGGGTGAACAGCTCGGGCTCCTACTTGTCGTCCGGGTTCAACGTCCGGAACGCCAGCCCTGCTGCGATACCGGCGATAACCTGAGCCGCCAGGTACACCAGCAGCATCGGCCCGGTGAACATTCGCATCGCGACTCCGCCGATGACCACCGCCGGGTTGAACGCGGCACCCGAGACGCCGCCAACGGCGACAGCGCCCGCGACCACGGTGAAACCAATCGCCAGCCCGTAGAACGAGTTGTCGGGGTGGTCCTTGCTGGTGGCAACGTTGAGTACGACATAGCACAGGGCGAAGGTGAAGAGCAGCTCAGCGACGAACGCAGTCATTACTGCATGCCCCGACCAGTTGAGCGGCTCGACCTGCCCGGGAGCGATGACCGCCAGCACGAGCCCGGCACCGAGCAGCCCGCCGGCGACCTGGGCGATCCAGTATCCGGCCGCGTCGCGCAGATCGATCCGCCCGCGTACCAGCGCTGCCACCGTCACTGCCGGGTTGAAGTGACCACCGGAGATGTGGCCGCCTGCGTAGATCATCGCCATCAGGATTGCACCGATGGCCAGCGGCGCCAGGACACTACCGCTGCGGACGCTGGCCCCGACCGTGAAGACCAAGAACAACGTTCCAATCCCTTCGACGAGATACCGCGCCACTGTGTTAGGGAGATGGGCGCTGCGCCGAGGGGTCTGGTGGACACCGGCCACGGAGCCGGCGTCGGGTTCGAGTCTGTTTGTGTCGGATGTGGTCATGATCGAACGACTCCTCTCGTCGACGACTGCGGGGGTTGAGGTACAGGCTTGAGTTCCTCCCGCGACGCCTGTTCGGTACTTACGGTGTTGAATGTTCACGGGCTAACTGAAGCGAACCTGAAGTCAGTGCGGCTCAGGCAGGTTTCTTCAGGATTGCCTCAGGGTGACAGTGGCGACGGTGCCCGGCCACAAGGTCGACGTGGCTCGGGTGTACGCCGACCAGAGCCCGGCAACGCGTTCGCAAAGCGGCGCCAGCGGGCTGCCCGGCACGGCCGGGATCTGGTTTCAGTCAGTAGATTTCGGTGCAGTGCGAGATTGCGGTGGTTGGCTGATCGGAAGCGTCAATCGGAATATGGCGCCGCCGTCGCTGGGCAGGCACACCAGTGTCCCGTGGTGGGCCTCGGCGAGGGCGCGGGCGATCGGCAATCCGAGCCCGGCACCGCCGGAGTCACGGTCTCGGGCGTCGTCGAGCCGAACCAACCGGTCGAATATCCTCTCCCGATCGTTGTCGGGAACGCCTGGCCCGGTATCGGTGACCGTGACTTGCGCTGTGTCATCGACCGTTTCGACGTTCACGGTGATCTGGCCCGAGGGTGGGGTGTGGCGACGGGCGTTGTTGAGGAGATTGGACAGGATCTGCGCGACCCGGGTCGGATCCGCTTCGACGAGGAGCTGTTGATCACCGGTACACCGCACGCTGACACCTGGCGCCAACATCGCGGCTCGATCCACTTCGTCGGCGACGATGCCGGCGAGGTCGGTGTGTTCGCGACGCAGGCTGAGGCCCGCGTCGATGCGGGCGATGTCGAGCAGGTCGCTGACCAGTCGGGCCGCCCTGCGGGTTTCGTTGCTCAACAGCTCGGCGTACCGGCCTGCCCGCGCTCCTGGCGTGCCGGCGTTGTTTGGCGCATCGGGGTACGTTCCAGTGCCGGCGATCAGCTGATCGGCGATGACCTGGATGCCCGCGAGTGGGGTCCGCAATTCGTGAGCAGCATCGGAGAGAAACTGCCGGCTCTGTGCCTCGGCCCGGAGAGCCGCGGTCGCGGCCTCCTTGGCGCCCTGCTCGGCGGACTCCAGCGCATCGAGCATGCGGTCGAAAGCTTCAGCGGCCTTGCCGAGTTCGGTTTGCGGCCGATCCGGGTGGATACGGCGACCGCGGTCGCCGTGCGTAATGCCATCGGCCGTGTCGGTCAAGCGCTGCAGCGGACACAACGCACGCGCCGCCACCAACCGCACCGCCAGCGTTGCGATCACCAGCGTGCCGAGCGCGCCGAAGAGCATCTTGCGCCGCATGGCATCGCGAGTTCCGGTGATCCGGCTGGCGTCGGCCTGCACGGTCAGCAACGAGCCATCGGGCATGACACCGGTAACTTTCAGGCTGGGCAGTTCCCTCCACGGCCGCGTGGTCCATTGCCCGCTGCCGGCCTGAACGGGCTCGGGTATCGGATGCGAATGTTGTGCCGCGGGAATGAGCTGGGGGTCACCATAGACGGTGCCATCGGCGCTGACCAGCTGCGCCCGGAAATCCGGTGCGCGCATGACGTTCACCAGCTCTTGCGGGCTCAACCCCGCCGCGACCAGGGCTGGCGCATCGTAGAACACGTCGGTTAGTTCATCGTCGAGATCGTCGGTCAGCCGTGCCCCGAATGCAATGTCGAATGCAATACCCACTACCACCAGCAGGGCAGCGATGAGCCCGATAACGGCAAGCGTGACACGTCGGCGCAGCGACGGTGTCGGCGTGACGTTCTGGCTCACGGCGCGCTCGCTGACAACCGATAACCGATACCACGAACGGTGTGCAGCATTCGCGGACCATGGGCCTCGAGTTTGCGGCGCAGCGCGCTGATGTGGACCTCGACAAGGTTGGGGTCATAGGCGTCGTATCCCCACACTGCGGCGAGGATCTGGTCCTTGCTCACGACACGACCGCGCTGATCGGCCAGATAGGACAACAACCGTAATTCCGTGGCGGTCAGGTCCAGCACAGTTCCGGCGCGGCTCGCAGTCGACGCTTCGACGTCGAGCACAAGGTCACCGAGTTGGATGGCCGACGAGATCCGGCCCCTGCGTCGCAGCACCGCCGCCACCCGCGACAGTAACTCGGCAATCTCGAACGGCTTGACCACATAGTCGTCGGCTCCGCTGTCGAGCCCTCGCAGCCGATCTTCCAAGGCATCTCGCGCGGTCAGGAGCACGATGCCGGTGTCACCGTAGCTACGTACAACGTCGATCAGCGCGAACCCGTCCCGACCAGGCAGCATCACATCCAACACAACCACATCCGGTCGGAACGCCACCAACACGTCCTCGAGGCCTCCACCGTGGGCTCGCCCGCCGCTGATGTAGCCGGCGTCGGCGAGCGCCTCGACGACCATCTCCC
This sequence comes from Mycolicibacterium sp. CH28, assembly GCF_004745805.1. GTDB lineage: Bacteria > Actinomycetota > Actinomycetes > Mycobacteriales > Mycobacteriaceae > Mycobacterium. Next base: position 339,414 of record NZ_SRLQ01000004.1, read on the forward strand.
GTATCGCGACCGAATCTTCCACGACGAGTACCCGTGGCGGGTCGGGGTCGGAATTCTGCTTGGCGGACATATCAGACATTGTCGCTGGTGCGTGCGGGTCCTGTCACCGTTGGCACCCTGAAGCGACCCTGAAGAAAATGCCTCCACTGCAACGGACTTCAGGTTCCCTTCAGCCTGCCGCGCGATCGTCTAAAACGTTGGGCGACCGAATGTGAGCCGCCCGAGAGATCGAAATAACAGGCACACAGGAGGATTAGACACAATGAGCAGTACCGTTGCTTCGCGAATAGGCCGCTTTGTTGGGCTGTCGGTTGTCGCCGGCGGGATCGTCGGCGGGGCCACACTCGGGTTGGCGGGTGTGGCCGGCGCCGCCGATGTTCGGGAACCCGATGTCCGCTCGGGTCCGGTGGCCACCCCTGTGGTCACCGCCGATCCGGCTCAGGAGGCCGTGCCGGGCCGCTGGTATCACCGCCACAAGGTACATCTGTACCCGGAATTGAACGCGGCACAGTTCACCCCGCCGCCGAACAGGTAGGTATCTGCCCATATACCGACGCGGCACCTCAGCCCCGCCCGACACCGTCGGGTGGGGCTGTGCGTGGTGCCGGGCTGAGTTCGGATCTTCTGGTGTTCGACGGCACATCGCTCAGCTAGGCCGGTGGGCGGATGAATCGAACATGCGCGTCGAGACCGCCGCCGTGGGCGCGTGGCCTCAACTCGGCGGTGGCGTCGCTGGCGCGGGCGAGCCCGGCGACGATGGCCAGTCCCAGTCCGCTACCGGCGGTGTCGGTGCGTCCGCGCCAGAACCGATCGAAGGCACGGGTGCAGTCCTCGGGGGGCATGCCGGGTCCCTCATCCAGTACATGCAGGTCGACGGCGTCGACGGCGGGTGCTGGTGTGATGGTCACCTCGATGGTGCTGCCGACGGGCGACACGACCAGTGCGTTGTCGATGAGATTGTCGATGATCTGCTCGGCGGCGCCGGGTACGGCCAGCGCGGGCGCCGATTCTGGCGCCGTCACGCCCAGGCGTACCCCGGATTCCTCGGCGAGCGGCTGCCACTGTTCGACTCGCGCCCGAGCGACATGGGCGAGGTCCATCTCCTGTGGCACCACGGCGTCCTCGTCGGCCCGGGTGAGCATCAGCAGCGCGTCGACAATCCGCTGTAGGCGCAGTGCCTCATCCTGGGCTGCAGTGATCGTGTTGCGCGCGGCTTCGGGATCGGTATCGACGAGGTCGGCGGCGTTGTCCAGGCGCAGGCGCAGCGCCGTCAACGGTGTACGCAGTTGGTGGGAGGCGTCACCGGCAAACGAACGTTGCTGGCGCAGCAGGTCCTGGAGCCGATCAGCCATCGCGTTGACAGACCTTGCCAGGCTGCGGATTTCGGGCGCCCCGCCGGGCTCCGGGACGCGGGCTTCGAGCCGCCCTTCGGCCAGCAGTTCGGTGGTGGCGCGCAGTTGCCGCAGGCGCCGGGTGACCGTGCCGGCGAGGACGAACGCCACCGCTCCGGCCAGCAGCACCGTGATTCCGGCGACCAGCCACAGTGTGCGCAGTTGCCTGCGCACTTTGTCGGTCACCACCTGTGTCGGGTAGGTCAGCCGGACCGCACCGATGACCCGATCGCTGCTCACGATGGGGACCGCCACATAAAGCAGGTCGGTGCTCAGGCTGACCGAATGACGTTGCCCGGTAGCGATATCGCCAGACAGTGCCGTGGCGATCTCGGGCCGCGACCGGTAGGAGGTGCCCGCGGCGGATTGGTCGTCATCTGAGGTCACGATTGAATCGCCGGCGGCGTTGACGATGACCACCCGCGCTCCGCTGGCCTGGCGGTAGCGGTGCACGTCGGCGACCACGCGCGGATCAGGCGGCGTCGCTGCTTCGAGGGTGTCCTCGCTGCGCCCGCTGAGTAAGAAGGCGTCCCGTTCCAGCGCTGTCACAATGCGTTCGCGCTCGACGCGCTCCAAGTAGTTGCCCAGCGGGATGTCCTGCACCACCACGACCAGGAAGGTCACGGCCATGAACGCGGCCATGAGCCGCCACTTCACGAGGGAATCCCGAACCGGAAGCCGACCCCGCGGACCGCCTCGATCCAGCGCGGGTCGCCCAGTTTCTTGCGGATCGCGGCTACGTGCGCATCGACGGTCTTGGTGGTCCCATACCAGTTGACGCCCCACACCTGATGCAGGATCTCTGATCGGCGGTACACCGCGCCCGGATCTTCGGCGAGGTAGGAGAGTAGGTCGAATTCCTTGGCCGTCAAATGCACCTCGCGCTCAGCGACATACACGCGCTGGGTGCGCCGGTCGATGCTGAGCGCCCCGATCGTGCGGGTGGTGCCGTCCTGGTCGGGGTGACCGTCTCGAGCGGCGGTGCGCCGCAGGACAGCGCGGATACGCGCCACAAGTTCATGCATGCCGAATGGTTTGACGACATAGTCGTCGGCGCCCATCTCCAGCGCCAGGACGCGGTCGATCTCCTCGCTGCGGGCACTGACCACGATGATCGGAACTTGCGAGAGTGCCCGGATCGCGCGGCAGACATCGGTGCCGTCCATATCGGGCAGCCCCAGGTCCAACAGCACGAAATCCGGTTGATCTGCCGACACATTCGCCACGGCGGCGGTGCCGGTGCTGACCGGGTTCGCCTCGAAACCCGCTCGGTGCAGGCCCTCGCACAGGGCGGCGCTGACCGCATCGTCGTCTTCGACCACGAGAACCCGCACATCCGCATTATGGGCCCGCCGCCGCCCGAGCCGTCACATCGTCGACGCGGTCTTCGACGAGGCTTCGCACGATCTTGGACGATTCTTGGATATCACCGCGATCGTCCTTGACCGGCTGGCAGCTAGCGTGAACTCATGAGATCGAAAGTGGCGGTGATTGTTTCGCTGATGTTCGTGCTGGCTGTCGGTGGGGCCGCCCTGGCCGTAAACACCAGGATCCTGAACACCTCGCCGCAGCCCGACATCGGGCGCGCGAACGAACTATTGCTCCCCAGCGGGGCGCCGCCCGCTGCGACGCCACCACCGATCACCACCCCGGCGGTGCTACCTGCACGGACGCCGGCACCGCCGACGTCAACTGGGGCGCCGCACCGCGACGATCACCATGGCGCCGGCGAGCACGCGACAGCCGAAATGGCCGACGATGAGCGCGACGACTGACTCCCACACCCCGCAGCGGTCGCCCGCGCGATGGTCCAAGCTCGCCGCCACCGCCCTGTCGGCAGGAGCGTTGGTCGGGATCGTCCAAGCACTGAGTGCGAGCGCGGTGACACCGGCAGTCGCGCCGATCGGGGCCGGCGGCGACCTTCCGAGCGCGGCAACCCTTCAGCCCGTTCGCTCGGCCCCCGAAGCGGTCCCGGCACCGTTGCCGCCACGCGCGTCCGCTGCTCCCGTTGTGCCTGACGGAGTGTCGAGAGCCTCCGGTGGCTGAGGTGCTCTCGGACATCGACTGGCCGCTTGCCGGCGCCCGCGGTCAAGCCCGTGTCCACGCCGAGTCGCTACAGACGGACCGGCGTCCGGCGATGGGCGGCACCGCCGCGATCACCCTTGTCGGCGGACCGCCCGGGCTGCTCGACGACTGCTTCGGGCTGCTAGGTGAGCTTGAGCAGGCCTGGAGCCGCTTCCTGCCGAGCAGCGACGTATGGCGGCTCAACTGGTCCCAGGGCCGTCCCGTACGGGTGCGTCCCAGCACCGCGAGGCTGGTGGCCGAACTGATCGATGCCTGGGCCTTGACCGACGGCGACTTCGACCCGACCGTGTTGCCGCAGCTGGTGGCCAGTGGTTACGACGCCAGCCGCGTTGACGCGTCACGGCGCACGTCACTGCCCGAGACCGCGGCGTGGCCGGGCGAGGTCGCCGGCATCGAGATCGCCGGTCTGGATATTCGGCTTCCGCTGGGCACCACACTCGACCCGGGCGGGCTGGGGAAGGGCCTGGCCGCCGACATGATCGCCGAACTCGCGCTCGACCGCGGCGCCGATGGGGTGTTGGCGGAGGTCGGGGGCGACCTGGTGGTCGCCGGATTGGCCCCCGACGCCACGGCCTGGACGATCGGCATCGCCGACCCGTTCACGCCGGGGGAGTTGGTGAGCGTGATCCGGCTTGCCCGTGGCTCGGTGGCGACGTCGAGCCGGCTCGTGCGGGTCTGGGCCAGCTTCGACGGTCCGGCCCATCACCTCATCAACCCCGGCACCGGCGTGGGTGCGGTGACTCCGACGGTCACCTCGACCGTCATCGCCGGCACCGGTGTCAGGGCCGAAGCTCTGGCCAAACTGGCGTTCGTGCGTGACTCCCATCGGCTGCTGGACTGGCTGCCCCGTGCTGGCGCCGCGGGACTGATCGTCGCGGCTGATCAGCGGCACACGTGCACGGTGAACTGGGGAGATTTCGCATGACCGATCCGCAGCTGTGGTGGTACGTCGCCCGGGCCAGCGGCCTGGTGGCCTGGGCCGCGATGACCGGCTCGGTGGTGTGGGGTGTGCTGCTGGCCACGCGGGTGCTGCGGTCCATCGATAACCCAGCGTGGCTGCAAGACCTGCATCGCTGGCTCGGCGGCACCGCGCTGATCATGGCCGGGTTACACATGCTGTCGCTGATGCTCGACACCTGGACTCACTTCTCGCCCACCGAGGTGCTCGTGCCATTTGCGGCGGGCTACCGGCCCTTGCCGATTGCCATGGGCATCGTCGCGTTCTACCTGCTGGTCGCCGTCTACGGATCCACCCTGCTGCGGCCGAGGATGCCGCAGCGATTCTGGAAGGCGCTGCACTACGGTAGCTACGCGTCGGCGATCCTGGTGTCCTTCCATGCCGGCTGGTCGGGCAGCGACGTGGGTTCTTGGGGCTATCGACTGGCGGCCTTCACCCTGCTGGGTTTGACCACCGTGGCCGTGCTCGTGCGAGTGCTGACCGCTGCCGCGCCGCTCCCGCCGCCCCCACGCCGGCACGCTGCACCGCCGCGCCCGATGACCGTTACCGCAACCTATCCGCTGGCCCGCGAGGTCCTCGGCGTCGATCTGTCGATGCAGGACGGGACCGAATTGCCGATCTGGACGCCCGGCGCCCACGTGACCTTGTACCTGCCCGGCGGATTGACGCGTTGCTATTCACTGTGCGGCGACCCGGCCGACCGCAGTCGATACCGAATCGCCGTGCACCGCGCGGGATCCTCACGTGGGGGGAGCACCTGGCTGCACGCCAACGCGGCGGCCGGCGCGATTCTGGACGTATCCGGTCCTGACAATCACTTCACACTCGAGCCCGCACCGGAGTACATCTTCGTGGCTGGCGGGATCGGCATCACCCCCATCCGGGCGATGATCGAAGCGTTGCCCGCACATCGGCGATGGCGGCTTGTCTATATCGGTCGAAGCAGGGCCACAATGGCTTTCAGCGGCGAATTGCAGCAGCGGTGGCCCGAACACGTTAGCGTCTACGCCCGCGATGAAACGGGCGTCCGACCTGATCTCGCGCGTATCCTCGACGGCACGACAGCGGCGGTGTACTGCTGCGGGCCCGCGTCGATGACCGAAGAACTCGCGGCCCTCGTCCCGGCTCCACGTCTGCACATCGAACGGTTCACCCCGATATCGCAACAGCTAGACGGTCCACGTCGCGCCTTCGAGGTGACCTGCACCCGTAGCCGCACCCAGGTGCACGTCTCAGCGCATCAGTCGCTGCTCGATGCGCTCGAAAGTGCCCACCTGCCCGTGTACTCGTCATGCCGCGAAGGAATCTGTGGCGCGTGCCAACTCCGCGTCCTCGCCGGCCATCCCGAGCACCTGGACTCTGTTGTGGGTGATGAGGACAAGGACCGGGCGGACATTATCTATCCGTGCGTCTCGCGCTCCCGCACCTCGTCCCTGACGCTCGATCTGTAGTGGGGCGACACGCGCATGACCCAACTCAGCGCGAAGACGAACTGCAACAAGCCGAAATACAACCCGACCCGAGCCGTCGCCGCACGTGTCATCGCAGTCCTCCCGCCGGCACGGCCGCCAGTCTACGATCGCGCCGGGGCGCTGACCCGCTGGTTGAGCAGCTCCGGCTCTCCCCAAGTGTGTTTGAACCGCCCCGGTGCCCGTCGGGTGTCGGCTTTGGGCAAGGTGAACGCAGCCCTTCCCGCGCGTGACGGTTCGGCGATGCGTCCGGCGATTCGCCGCACTGTCACTCCCGGCGCAGGCTATGAATCAATGGTGAGCACTCACCACGTGAACCTGACCCCGCAGGAAACCTCGTTGATCGACCAGACGGACCCCGCCGTGCTGGAGCGGTTGGACGAGAAGGCGCTGAAGGAGCTGCAGAGCCGGCTCAGGACCGCACGCGAGAAGAACTTCACCCTGTTGCGCCGCCAGGGCGCGGCCCGGGTGGAAGCCGAAGGCGCCCGCGGCGCCGCCCAGCCGGCCAACGAAAAGCGTGGCGAGAAGGTCGAGATCTTCGACGATGCGTTGGCGCGGGTGGGACAGCGCCTCGAGGCCGTCGGCGACGCCGAGTAGCGCCTCCTCGGCGCTAGGGGCCGCACGACTATCGCGTGGCGCGTCCGACCACCAGTGGATGGACGATCGCCGGCATCCCCTGCCACACGGCGTCGTTGGCCTCGACGCGGAATCCGCGGGCGCGCATCAGCTCCACCGTGGCGCGGTTGCACTCGCAGCCGCCCGCGAACCCGCGCCACGATCGCCGGAGCTTGTCCTGGCATGCCGCGAGGAACCGCGAGCGCGCCCGGACATGTTCGATGAACAGCAACTGGCCGTCCGGACGCAGGATGCGCGCGATCTCGTCGAGGGCCCGTTCCGGATCGTCGACGGTGCACAGCACCAGGGTCGATACGACGGTGTCCACCGACGCGTCGGGCAGCGGCAGCTGCTCGGCGGTCGCGTCGAGGAGCTGCGCTGCGCGGCCGTCTCGTTCGAGGCGACGAGCCAGCTTCCGGCGCATTCCGGGCTCGGGCTCGGTGAGCACGAGTTCGTCGACCGTGTCGCGATAGTGGGCGGTGTTGAGCCCGGTCCCGGCGCCGAGCTCCACGACGAGGCCATACGCCCGGGCCAGTAACGCGCGCCGCCTGCGCCGCATGCCGGCGATCTCACCCAGCCAGAGGAACGGGTCGTACAGCACGGCCATGATCCGCAGCCACCTGGCGTACGACGGCGTGGTGAGGGGCTTCGAGCAGGGTTCAGTGTGCGCGATCTCGGCCATACCAGGAACCTACGAGCGACCCGATGGGGTGCGCATCGCCCAGAGCGGCCATCTTTCGGCGATGGCCGATTTCGGCTATTTCACAGTAGGCCGAGCCGCGCGGCTTCGGCGACAGCCGCCGTGCGCGAGGTGCGGCCGAGTTTGCGGCGGATGTTGGCGATGTGGCGGTGAACGGTGTGCGGACTCAGCATCAGCTGCTCGGCGATTTCGCGGTCGCCGAGCCCGCGGGCCACGCAGGCGAGGATCTCGCGTTCGCGACTCGACAGTCCAACCGTGTCGACAGTTGCGGGTGCCTGATGCTGTGGCGCCAGCGCCTGGCGGCACGCGCGGGCCACTGAATCGACGTCGCCGTGCCACGGAAAATGCGAACTGCCCTGCAGTGGAACGAATGTCGCACCAGGTATAGCGGCGGCGACCTCCCGGCCGAGCTGGTAGGGCACGGCCCGGTCATCGCGGCGATGCACCACCAGCGTCGGCCGGCTGATGAGGGGAAGGCAGGCCCGGACGTCGAGGCGATAGACCAGACGCAGGAGCGCGGCGGCCGTCTCGGCGGTGGCCGATTCGCGCTGCACCCGCGCGAAGCTCTCGTGCTCGGCGGCGTCGGCGCCACCCAGGAAGAGGTCGCTGAGTACCCGCGAGCCCAGACCCCAATGCGCCTGAACCGCTCCGACAATGGCGTCCGCGACGCCGGGAGCCGTCAGCGCGTCGCCGTTGGGGTAGGAGCCGTAGAGCACCAGGCGTTCCACCCGCTCTGGATATGCCGCGGCGAACGCGACGGCGGTACAGCTGCCCGACGAGCCACCGATGAGGGACACCCGATCGAGATCGAGTTCGTCGAGCAGCGCGCCCAGTGTCCCTAGCTCACCGTCGAGCGTCAGATCGGATTCGTGCACGGTGCGGTCGGACATTCCGACGCCCAGCCGGTCGTAGCGGATCAGGGTGTGGTCTTCGGCGACGCCTTCCCAGAAGCGTCGAACGCTCTGGCTCTGCCAGTCGAGTTCGAGATGGCTCACCCACCACGCCGGAGCCACCAGCACCGGGCCGGACCCGCGTACCTCGTAGGCCACGCGCCGGGAGCCCACTGGAAGGAAACGGATCTCGGACTTGTCGGACATCGCCTCGAGCCTACGACGGCGTGAACAACAAGAGTGCCCCGATTACCAGAGTGAGAGTTGGTCGGCCGCCGACTTCCTGGCATCGCGGTCGCGACGCCACGGGGGAGGAGGCACCCGCATCGGCCACCAGAACCAGCGCCCCAGCAGCGCCGCGATGGACGGTGTCATGAACGATCGCACGATCAGCGTGTCGAAGAGTAGGCCGAGGGCGATCGTCGTGCCGATCTGGCCGAGCACGACCAGGTCGCTCAACGCGAACGACGCCATGGTGAAGGCGAACACCAGTCCGGCGGCGGTCACCACCGAACCGCTGCCGGCCATGGCGCGAATCATGCCGGTGTTCATACCGCCGTGGAGTTCCTCCTTGAACCGGGACACCAGCAGCAGGTTGTAGTCCGATCCGACGGCCAGCAGCAGGATGAGGGCAAGCGGTAACACCACCCAGTAAAGCGGGATGCCAAGCAGGTACTGCCACACCAGTACCGACAGTCCGAGCGAGGCGCCCAACGACAGCGCCACGGTGCCCACGATGACCAGCGCGGCGACCAGGCTGCGGGTAATGAACATCATGATCAGCATGATCAGACTCAGTGAGGCGATGGCGACCATGATCACGTCGTACTTGGCCATCCCCTGGATGTCCTGGTAGGTCGACGCCGTACCGCCGATGTAGATTTTGGAACCCGCCAACGGGGTGCCCTTGATGGCCTCCTGCGCCGCGTGCCGGATCGCCTCGATGTGTGAAATCCCCTCTGGCGTAGCCGGATCCACGTCGTGGGTGATGATCATCCGCGCGGCCTTGCCGTCCGGGGAGAGGAACAGCTTGAGCCCGCGCTGGAATTCGGGATTGGTGAACGCTTCCGGTGGCAGGTAGAAGGAATCGTCGGTCTTCGACGCGTCGTACGCCGCACCGAGCTGGGTGGAGTTCTGCAGCGCAGCCTGGGTCTGGTCGTAAATTCCTGACGTGGTGGCGTAGTTGGTCATCGTCAGGTCGCGGTTGGTCTGCTGGTTGTCGATCTGCGGGGGGATCAGCGCGAGCAGTTTTGGCTGCAGCTCATCGAGCTTGCTGATGCTCGTCGACACATTGCTCAACTGGTCGGTTAGGGCGTCGATACCGTCCAGCGCGTCGAACAGCGACCGGAACGCCGCGCACATTGGGATGTCGAAACAGTGTGGCTCCCAATAGAAGTAGTTGCGCATCGGCCGGAAGAAGTCGTCGAAGTTGGCGATCTTGTCGCGCAGGTCCTGCGCGGTGGCCACCGTCTGCTTGAACGCCTCGCTTTGCTCGTGGGTCACCGCGCTGGACTGCTGTTGCAGGGCAAACTGCTGCCGCAAGATGTCGATCGACCTGTTGATCACGTCGACCTGCTTGACCAGGTCGCCGGCACGGGCCTGCTGGTAGGGCAGGTTCTGGATCTGGGCGGCGCTCTGCGCGCTGATCTGGAACGGGATCGACGTGTGGTCCAGGGGAGTACCGAGCGGTCGCGTGATGGACTGCACCTGCGCGATGCCGTCGGTGTGGAAGACGGCCTTGGCCACCCGCTCCAGCAGGATCATGTCGGTGGGATTGCGCAGATCGTGGTCGGTGTCGATCATCAGCAGCTCGGGATTGAGCCGCGCCTTGGAGAAGTGCCGCTCTGCGGCGGTGTAGCCGACGTTGGATGGAGCCCAGTCGGGAAGGTACTCGCTGACGTCGTAGCTGGTCTTGTAGCCGGGCAGTGCCAGCAACCCGACGAGTGCGATCCCGATGGTGGTGGCCAGGATCGGCCCGGGCCACCGCACGATCGCCGTGCCAATCCGCCGCCAGCCCCGCTTGGCTGTCAGCCGCTTGGGATCCAGCAGGCCGAACCGGCTGCCGATCGCGATCACTGCCGGAGCCAGTGTCAGCGACGCCACGAGGGACACCAGAACGCCGATCGCGGCGGGCACGCCCAAGCTCTGGAAGTACGGCAACCGGGTGAAACTCAGGCAATACACCGCGCCCGCGATGGTCAGTCCGGAACCGAGGATCACGTGCGCCGTGCCGCGATACATGTCGTAGAACGCGGCCTCCCGGTCGTCACCGGCGTTGCGGGACTCGTGATAGCGGCCGAGCAGGAAGATGACGTAGTCGGTGCCGGCGGCGATCACCAGCAGTGTGAGGATGTTCGTCGAATACGTTGACAGACCAATGAACCCGGAGTTCGCCAGGAACGAGACGACTCCGCGGGCGGCGGACATTTCGACGAGCACCGTCACCAGCGCCAGAATCATGGTGAGGACCGAGCGATAGACGATGAGCAGCATCACCGCGATCACACCGACGGTCAGCAGGGTGACCTTGGTGGTGCTCTCGTTGCCCACCTCGAACTGGTCGGTGACCTGCGGGGCTGCGCCGGTGACGTATGCCCGCACACCCGGCGGAGCCGGCGTCTTGGCGACGATCTCGCGCAGCGCGTCGACCGATTCCAGTGACAGCGCCTCGCCCTGATTGCCGGCAAGAAACACCTGGACGTAGGCGGCCTTACCGTCGGTGCTCTGCGAGCCCGCCGCGGTCAGCGGATCTCCCCAGAAATCCTGGACGTGCTGAACGTGGGTGGTGTCTTGTTCGATCCGCTTGACCAGATTGTCGTAGTAGTGATGCGCCTCGACGCCGAGCGGCTGATCGCCCTCCAGCACGACCATTGCCGCGCTGTCGGAGTTGAACTCGCCGAACTTCACGCCGATCCGCTTGAACGCCTGTAGCGACGGCGAATCCGGTGAGCTGAGCGCGACGTTGTGCATTTCGCCGACGACTTCGAGTTGGGGCACCAGCACGTTGGTGAGGGCGGCAACAGCAACCCAGAACAACACGATCGGGACTGCGAGCAGCCGGATCGTATGAGCAACGCTGCTTCTCGGGGGCTGGGGTGGCGCTTCGTGGCGTGTGGTCATCCCGACTTGTCCAGGCAGTAGGTGTAGGCGTTGAGGGTGTTGACCGTTCTTTCGTCCTTGACGACGTCGTCGATCTTGATCCGGCAGCCGATCGAGTCGCTGTCGCCCTGCGCCTGAACGTTGACGAAGACCGTCGGCTGGGTGGTGGTCGTGTCGTAGGACCACGGCAGGGTCGCGCCCTCGACGTGTTGCGGCTGGGCGTTGATGTCCAGATAGCTGATGGTCGCAACGGTGCCCGGCGGCCCGAAGACCTCCAGGACCACGTGCTTGGGGTTGAACGGCTCGGTCTGGTCCAGTCCGGCCCCTCTGGTCGAGGTGACATCGTGGGAGCCGAAGATGCCGTGCAGGCGGTACACCGAGAACGCCGCCACGGCCACCACCACCACCGCGACCAACGCCATCCAGCGTCGGCTCAGGACGCGGCGAAGCGAAACCCGCTGCATCCATGACCCTTTCGACGCACACCCACTCTGCTGCAGAACGGCGGGAATCGTCCCAAGTTCGTCCCGCGGATGTCAACCAAGTTGACAGTACGGTACCGGATCGGACTCCACAACACGTTTGTCACGGCCCGCGCCGGGTGAGGCCGGGAAGGATCACGCCGTCGACGAGGTCCTGCACGGTTCGAGCTGTCGGGGCCTGGCCGGCATCACGCATTCGTGCTCACGACCGGAGCGGACGTGGTCCGATCAGAGGCTGATCGATACTCCCTCGGCATAGGTTCCGTCCGGCCGTTGCCTCGGCAGCCTCACCGAGTAACGGTCACCCGCGTTCTCGATGACATCGTTGACGAATGGTGTGACGTAGTTGAACACTAGCGTTGGCTTGCTCTGTGTGACGACGATGCGGGCGAGGCATTCAGGGTCGGGGTGGCCGAATTTCGCGCCGTTGGTCGACACCAGCCAGGTCTTCGATTGAACACGTTCGCAGAGCGACAGATTGGTATTTCGCCGGGAACCGTGATGGGCGACTTTGACCGCGGCGAAGCGCTGCCTTCCCGGGTCACGCCGGTCGAGTCCGGCCAGGACGGCGTCGGCAGGGGTATCTGCGAGCAGGAGCACCGACTTCCCGTGGTAGGTCGCGATGCAGGCGATCCCCGACGTGTTGGGCTTGCTGGTGTCCGCCCGGTAGGGCTTTGCGCTCAGGATGTCGACATCGAATCCCAGGAGTTGATCGCGACGCCACGTCGATCGCGGAATCGCAGCGCCGCTGCCCGGTACGATGCCGGCCTTCTCGCACGCTTCCGCCCATTCGGGCGCCAGTTGTCGCAGCGCGGTGGCGGTGGGTGTCAGCAGGGTGATCTCGAGGCCGCCGGCGAGCCGGCGGCACGGCAGCGGGCCGTCGTCGGGCACAACGACCGGACCGCCATTGAAAGCCTTGTTCCACCGAGACGGCTCGGACTCCAGCGCCGAGGTCAAGTACTCACCGTCAGGACCTCCGAGAAGTCCGCCGATAAGGTGGCGGTAGCCGTTGAACCAGACGTCTTTGAACAGTTTGACGCGTCGGTGATCCGACAGAAGTGCGACCACTCCTTGGATGTGGTCGGCGTCGACATGCGAAACAATAAGAAGCTCAATGCGATTGCTCCCCTTGGGGAGAGATCTGATGCGGTTTTCGAGTTCGGGAACGAGTGTGCCGATGGTCTCGGAGGGGCCCGCGTCGATGATGACGTGGTGCAGGTCGTCGGCCTCGCCATAGGTGAGCCAAATGCAGTCGCCACGCTGGGCCGGCAGCATCTCTACCCTGAACATCTAGACCACCGTCCAGTCGGTGTCGCCGTAGGACGCCACACCCAGCGCCGAGATCAGGCCGGCGCGATAGGCCTCTCGGCGGAACCGCTGCGTCAACGCGCCAACTGACTCTTCCCCCCGGCTAGGGTCCTTGAGCAGGTTTGCCATGATCTGGGCCATTCGTGCCGCGTCCTTTCCGTACAGCATGGTCAGTGTGGAGAAGACGACTGCGGCGTGGCGATCGAGAAAGCGCATCGACCACCCGCTGGGGTCGGCAGCCAAACCGGCTGTGTCACAACCGAAAAGCAGCACCACGGGATTGATCTCGTCACCCCGGCCGCCGGTCACGTAGCCGTCGAGCAGCATCGGCCGCTGCAGGGTCTGCCCCGAGATCTCCAGTGCAGGCCCCGTGGCGTTGTGCGCGAGCAGCACCAACAGGTTCTTGGCGGGTCCGCTGGCCAGCTGGATCTTCCAGTCCTCCCAGCTGCTCGCCAGCGCCGTTCCGGCCGGCAGCTGCCGGACTGTCTCCGCGGTGTCGGACGAGGAAACCACTCGGCTCGCGGCCACCAGGGCGTTGTCGACGGCGAGCTTGCGTTTGTTCGCTTTCGGATCGACCTTCTGCAGCACGACCGGTGGGCCGCCGGCGGTGACATCGGCGTAGTAGCGCTCGAGGATGCGGCTCATTCCCCAGAACGCGGCGGGGCACACGATGCTCTGGTCGTTCTCGCCGTCGCCGCACCCCGGACCACAGGTGTCACCGCCCTGCTCCCAGAAGGGGCAGAGCTTCGCGCTGCCCAGCGGCGGCACCCGGGTATACGCGAGTTCCAGGGGCAGTAGGCGTGGGCTTTCCAGGGTCAACAGCTGCACTCGCTGGGCAAGGACCAACTGGGAGGCGACCGACCTGTAGACACGCTGCAGCTCAACCCAATAGTCCGACCCTTTCTGGGCCAACGCGATCAGAGTGTCGAGGCGCTTCTTGGGAGCCTTACCTTTGATCGACGCTGCCGCGACCAGGAGCCGGCCGATCTCGTCGGTGATGGGCGTCAACGACGAAAGCCGGGCCATGGCGACACCGTCGTCGACCTTGACGATCATCGCCTCATGTCCGTCGTGATCGTGATTCCGCACAATGGCGGCGTCGAACGGTTTGCGGTCGTTGAGATCTGACCAATCCGAACGCAGCAGGACCTGTTCTTGGAGCGTCACGGTGCCGCCGACGGTCCCGCTCAGTACCGCGGTTTGCAGCACGCGGTTTCGGAATACCACGATGAGGCGCGCCGATACCGCGGCGTGCCGCTTCATGGTCGTGGGGATCTGCCAGATGAGCGCCCGGTTGGCGCTTCGACCTTCCCTGGGAACGTCGAGTTCGGTCGAGACCGGCTCGGCTCGCGGTATGAGCGGCGCCAGTACGACTGTCACCCGCGCCGAAGCAGCATCGGTGCCAACGAAACCGAGCGCAGCATCGGAGATATCACCACCATGTAGTGCCTCTTGCTCGGGCGGGCCGACAAACACGGTGACTTCGTTCGGTCCACTGCGGACGGTATTCGGGCTCGCAGCGGCTCCTTTTGTCGCGATGGGAGTGACCGTGCATTGCAGATACCGAAGCGGTGGGGCGGGAAGTGCCGCGTCGACTGCGTCCCGGATCTCGCTGATCCGGGGTTGAAGTTCGTCGAGGGCCAGCGACGGTCGGACCCAGCTGGCGCGGGGGATCCGCGGCAGTGGTCCGAAGCTCTTCTCGAAATCGAGACCAAGGGAGGGCGCACGGTCCTGGATCGATGCTCGAAGGCCCTCGGTCGCGCGCTGGAGAATGGCGCCGAGATCCGCATCGTCCTGCAGTGCCTCCACCTCGCCGACGACGATTGGATGGTCGAATGCCGCCGTGACAGCGACATCGAAGGGTTCGCCCACCGACATCAACCGGATCAGCACGCCAAGACTGCGGGCGAGCGCGGCAGTCTGTCGGTGTGCCGGTTGATCCGGCGCCGGGAGCGGTGCGAGCACGCTGACTACGGCTGCGGTGGCGGCACGCAGCACACCGAGCTGCGCGTCGACGAGCGGCCAGCGGCCGGGCGCATCGTCGAGAACGATGACCGCATTCGTGACCTGCCGCGACGCGATGATGCCGCGAACGGCGTCATCGAGGGGCCCGAGTGCTACGAGGATGTCCAATGCCGCCGGCTCCACCCTGAGATCGCGGAAGTCGATCTGCGCGGCGGGCGGGCGCTCCGTCGTTCGCCGGATGGCGCGGCGCACCGATGCCGCCTCGAAACCGATGAATCCGACACGCAGCGGCCAACTCCACTCGCGCGGCTTCAGCGCACCGGGGGCACGGCCGGCCGCAACTATCGCCGAGTCGACGACGGTGTTGCGCAGCAGTCGAGGTATGACGTCGGTGGGAATCGCGTCACCGGTCACTTCCAACCGCAGGAAGGGGCGGTCCGTCAGCGGTTCATCGCCGGTAATCGCGGCGGCCAGATCTCCGAGCTCTCGGAGGCCGAGATCGGGTTCCGCGACGGACATCGCTTGCAGCCGCCGACGATCGAGGCGCCATCGAAGGAGTGGCGGCGTCTGGGCTCTGGTGCGCGGGATGCGCTGCCACCGGCGCAGGTCAGCCCTAGAAATGCCGGCAGCCAACAGCGCCTCGACCGCGCGGTCCGGTGCGTCGGGGAACTGTGCGGCCCATCGGTCAAGTTCGGCCCCGGTGATCGGCGGTTCGGGCATCAGCCGACCCCCACTTCGGGGTAGGGAAAACCAGGTGGAGCCGGTAGCGCGTCGTCGACGTACGTCCGCAAGGCGGCATCGCACGCCGCGTAGCCCCAATTCATCACCTGTTGGGCCTGCATGGTGTCCATCCGCTTGAGGCGTGTCTTGATCATCGCGAGAGCCTTGGTGGCGTCCCGCGGCGCGGGGAGGGCCGGATTTCGGGCGGCGAAGCGGGTGTAGTCGGTGTTGATCGCCCAAAACGCACCGCGGCGCTGGTGGCTTGCCAGCAGACCGACGATCTGACGCCGGCGGAGTCGCCGTACCTCGACGTCGACGGTGCTGAGGACTCGTAACAGCCCCTGCACCCAGTTCCTCTTCGGGCGGGGTTGTTCGTTGAACGTGCCTCCACCGTCGCTGACAAAGACTGTTGCGCAGTTCTTTACCACCGGCTCAAGTCCGAGGTTGTCGTACACCCCGCCGTCGCAGAGTTGCACCTGGGATCCCTGAACGCGGAGTACATGCGGGGACAGGAATGGAGGGAAAGCCGAACTCGCGGCGACGGCTTCGGCCAACGAGATTGTGGGGCGGCTGGTGGCCGGCGTGCTCCAGTCGCCCATCACGTCTCGGCTGAACTTCCAGAGCCGCCCGTTGGTGAGATTGGTCGCCAGAATCGAAAAACGCGGCCCGTCGGGATGCGGCAGATCTTGAAGCGTCGCGCCGCGAAACAGCAACGCGTCGTAGCGTTTCTGGACTCGGTTGGAGATCCGCCCGGGCACCAGCAGACCGGTCAGGATGGCAGGCAGATCGATCGTCCTACCCGCCAGATCCAGGATCGGCCGTTCCACGAGCGATTCGAAGTCGCACGCTACGCCGCCTGGGCCGAACTCCAGCCGATTCCACACCCGCCCAAGGTGGGCGGCGATGATGGAACCGCCGGAGACCGATGCGACGTCGGTGAGTTGTCGCAGCCAACCTGTCTCGTTGAGTCGCCGCAGTGTCCCCAGATGAAACACCATCGCCCGGTATCCGCCACCGGACAGGCACAGGCCTACGCCGTTGCTTGGCGGTGATCCCGCCAGTTCGAGAATGTCCGGTTCGTCACGGAAGGTGTTGTCACCCATGCTGCCCCGATTGACTGAGTTGTAGTTCGCCAAAGATGTCGGGTGTTCGCCCACCCGGAACGCCCGGTCGGGAGGGCCTGCAACGCGTACCTAGCTGATCGGAAGGCTAACCCAAGTCGTGGCCCCAACTGGGCGGAACCGGCAAAGCGCACTGCGCGTGGAATGTGCCGCTGGTCAACCAGATCCGTCGCTCCCGCCCGTGCGACAACCGGGTGGCCGAGGTGAGCCGAAGAGTGACTTTCTCGACGCGCAGTCCGGATCGGCGATCGATCGGTGTTGCGCCCCCATGGAGAGCCCGCGAGCCGCCGATGATCCCACGATGATGGCGGGGGGAGCTCGCCCATGTTCGGGCCTAGTCGGTGCCCGCCCATCAACGCTGGCAAATATCGGTGCGGGGCCGCTGCTCATGTCGTATCGTTTGGCGGTCGGTCGCTTCTGCCGCTGGGGGGTTGGGGTATGGCAATGCTGCGGTCCTGTGCGCGGCTGGGCGCTGCAACGTTCCTGGTCGGTCTCACGCTTGCCGGACCCCATATCGGCGTAGCGAGCGCCGACGAGGGTGCCGACTCCGGTGCGGCACCGTCGTCTCAGGCCGGTGCTAGCAAGCCCGCGCGGTCGGTGGCGACATCGGCCCGGAGTGGGCATGCCCCGCGAACCGGTAGCACCGCCGGTTCTGCCGGCGCCGGAGCGCGGACACCGGTGACGCAGGCTCGCGCTGCTGCATCCGCGCCGGTGGTCGGTGCCCGCCTCCCAGCGACTCAGCGGCAAACCCGATCACCGGGCACCCCTTCTGCGTCCACCCCTTCTGCGCCGACTGCGACCGTGCAAGCCGGCGCGTCGACCACGACGCAGGCACCGGCGGTGGGTCAGCTGCGGACGGCCACGGAAGCAGCGGCACCCGTCGCTGCTTCGCAGGCCGCAAGCATCGGTTCCCCGATTGAGGGCATCGGCTCGGGCTTCAACGCGGTCCTCACCAGAGCCGCCAATTGGCTGGCCACGTTGCCGACCAACCCGGTCACCGATCTGTTGCAAGGCACCGTCTACTTGCTGCGCCGCACGTTCTTCCCGTCCAGCGTGGGCGTCGTCACCAAGCCAATCGTGGTGCCGGTCTACCTGACCACGGTCAACGGCGGGCCGAACCAGAAGCTCGGCATCTACGTCGGCCTGGGCTCGAATGCGTCACCGGCGCTGTTCGAGTTGGACACCGGCGGGCCCGGGCTGTACGGGGCCTACGCGCCACTGAACACCCTGAACTCGAACTGGTGGGGCGACGGCGTTGTGACCACGTCCACGACGGTGGACGTGCTCTACGACAGCGGCAACTACTACCAGGGTTATGCCGCCACCACGCAGGTCTCGCTGTACAACTCCGACGGCACGCCGTTGCTGTCGACGGCCCGCGCCATCGTCGGCCAGATGGACAGCATCTCCAACGGCTCAACGTCGCTGTGGACCCCGGACGGCAGCACGACGCCGCCCATCGACGGCGCCTTCTACGGCGATTTTGGGCTGGCCCAGCCGTATAACACCAACGGGATCACCAACGTCTTGGCCCAGCTCGTCTACACCAACGGTGTGCAGCCCGGCTACCGCGTCCACATGGACGCCAACGGCACGTGCTGGCTGCAGATCGGGCTGACCTCCGCAGACCTGCAAGATCCGACCGGTGCCTACATCCCCCAGGTGGTCGACCCGGCCGCGCCGTCGTGGGCAACGAACCCCCACAGCCGGGTCCGCTACTACAGCGAGCAGTCATTCCTGGCCAACATCACGATCTCCACCAAGGACCCGACCACCGGCGCCGACGTCACCGTCCTTTCCAGCGCGAACGTCGGCATGACCGCTGACACCGGGGCGAGCACAGTCCTGCACAACACCGATATGACACCGCTTCCGCTGCCTACGCAGTACGCCGCCATCACCGACGCCGGCTACCTGGAGAACGGACTGCAGTTCTACGTATCGGCCACCACGACCACCGGTGCGCAGGTCACGCTCTACGACTTCGCCACCGACGCGTCGGTGTCCGGGGCGGTAGGAGTCCAAAACGACAAGCCGGGTAACACGACCTACTACCTGAACACCGGAATCCTGCTGTTCCGGGAGAACGACATCGTCTACTACCTCGGAAGTGCCAGCGGTGGCGGCCTGTTCGGCGTCATCCCGCATACCACGTAGACAGTTGGTTTTGTAGCGGAAACAGTTGCGCCAGAAGGGTATACGCATGGCTAAGCGACGAAGCGGTACGGGGCGCCTGGTGGCGTTGCAGATCCGGCCCCGTACCTGGCTGGCGATCGGCGCCCTGGCCGCCGGGCCCGCGCTGACCATTGGCTCCGCGGTGGCCCACGCCGACCCCGCACCGTCCCCGGCCCCGAGCCCGGGACTGGCCCACGTCGCGACCGGTGCATCGTCGACCCTGAAGCGGTCGGCATCGGCCGCCGTGACCGTGCAGTGGAGGCCAGGCAGCATCCTGAACCTGCTGATCGCCAACGGCACGGCGGAGCACCCCAATGCCGGTCTGCTGATCGGCAACGGCTTCAGCTACGACGCCACCACCTGCACCGGCACCGCCACCTGCACCGGGGGACGCGGCGGATCGCTGTTCGGATCCGGCGGCAACGGCTGGAACGGCGGATCTGGCGGGGACGCCGGACTCTTCCTGGGCTCGGCCGGCAACGGCGGCGCCGCGTCGAGCACCTGCACCAGCAACTGCACCGGCGGACAAGGCGGTGACGCCGGACTGCTCGGCAACGGCGGCGCCGGGGGTGCCGGCGGCGGAGGCTCGGCCGGCGGGAACGGCGGTGCCGGCGGCCTGGTCGGGGGAAACGGTGGTGCCGGCGGGAACGGCGGCGCCGGTGGGAACGGTGGTAACGGCGGCAACGCTTCGCGGTTCGGCCTGTCGGGTTCCGGCGGTGCGGGCGGCACCGGTGGAGCGGCCACCGCGGGTCTGACCGGAAACACCGGGTCCATCGGCGGCAGCGGCCCGCGCGGCGGCAACGGCGGTAACGGTGGCAGCGGCAGCCTGATCTTCGGTGCCGGTGGCACGGGCGGAAACGGTGGCGCCGGCGGGGCGGGCGGCGCCGGCGGTCCGGGCGCGAACGCCACCCAGGCTGGACAGACCGGGGGCACAGGCGGGAACGGCGGTGTCGGTGGCACGGGCGGCACGGGCGGGAACGGCGGTTCGGGTGCGGTCCTGCTCTTCTTCGCGCCGGCGTGGACCGTGGGTGGCGGCGGCTGGGGCGGTGCCGGCGGCGACGCCGGCCTGGGCGGTACGGGTGGAGCGGGCGGTGCCGGCGACGCGACGCACAAGGACGGCGGCACCGGCGGAACAGGGGGAGAGCCGGGCGTGCCCGGCTCCGGTGGTACCGCCGGCCAGCCGGGCGGCAGCGGTGCCCGCCCCGCCCTCGACGGGGTCACCGGCGCGTACGGCGTTACCGGAGGAGACGGCGGTGTCGGCGGTGTCGGCTTCGCCGCCATCGGCTCGGGGAACACCGGCGGGGACGGCGGCACCGGGGGCGACGGCGGCTCGGTGGGAGCCGGCGGTGCCGGTGGGGCCGGCGGTCAGGGCGGCCCGGATGGCGGAACCGGCGGCGCCGGGGGAACCGGTGGCCGGGGCGGCGCGGCGGTTGGCAAGGGTGGTGTCGGCGGTACCGGCGGAGTCGGCGGAAACGGCGGCGGCAAGGGCGGTGCCGGCGGCACCGGCGGCGACGCGCAGGCACCGCTGAGCAATGGGGGCAACGGCGGTACCGGTGGCGCCGGCGGCACCCCCGATGGCAAGGGCGGCAAGGGCGGTGCCGGTGGAAGCGGCGGGTCGCTGGGTAGGTCCGGCAAGCCAGGCCAGGACGGCAGCGACCAGTAGCGCGGCGCCGCGCCCACCCCGCTCTAGGTGGTTACCTGAACGCCCTGTGAGAACTGCGAGCTGTTCGCCGCGCCCAAGACCGGCGTGGCGACGACGGTGATCCAGTAGCCGGGGATCGTCGCGCCCGCGGCCACATCGGCGGTGAAGTCGCCCGACGTGGTGTTGACGGTGCCGAGCAACTGGCGGCCCTGGACGTTGCTCGCGTCGCCGGTCGGGCTGGCGAACACCTGCACCTGGAACGGCCCGCTATAGCCGCCGGAGCCCGCCACCGAGCCGGTGACCCTGATCGTCGAGGAGCCGACCAGGCTGGCGGTCGCGGAATTGACCACCGGAGTCGGCTGGCCGCCGTTGCCACCGTTGGTCAGCGCGATGCCCTGACCGGCATTGCCGTAGATAGAGTTTCCGTACATCGCGTTGCCGCTGGAACCGCTGCCGTTGACCGTGACCCCATTGCGGCCGTTGCCGCCGATGGTGTTGCCCTGGATGCTGAGGTTGGTGACCCCGGCCGGGATCGTCGGGTTTGTGAAGTGCTGGGCCTCGAAAACCCCACCAGCACTGGCGAATGCCTTCGCCTGGTTGCTGTCGCCGGTCACCGGCGCATAGAGGCCCAGATAGCCGCCCGCGGCGTCGTAGAGGTAGTTCATCCCGGCGATGACGCGGCGGCCGGTGTTGAAGAACTGACTGCTCAGCGGGGGCATGTTCTGGGAGTAGACGCCGGCAAGCGGATCGAAGTACGACACCGACGTCGCGGTCATCTGATTGTTCTGATCGGTCGGGTCGACGGTGTAGCTGATCTTGCCTCCGGAGTTGAGCAGATCGACGCTCATCGGACCGGTGAAGGTCGATGAGGGCGACTGTGCCGGCAGCGTCAGAATCCCGGTAGCGATTCCGATGTCGATCACCACGGGTCCGGTCGGCTGTGGCTGGCTACTGGTGGCCGGCAGTTTCACCTGGCCGGTGGCGGGCTGCCAATCCGGGGCCGTCTGTCCGTCCTGGGCCAGACCGGACGGGTTCAGATCGGTGTAGGCATAGGACGTTCCGCCGTCGGTGACCGAGCTGTCGAGCCCGAGGGTTACCCCGTCGGCGGTGATCACGTAGCCGGGACGCATCGTGCCGGCCTGCATCTCAGAGAGGTTGAGGAACGCGTTGTAGCCCTGGTTCGTGGTGTCGGTGGTGGGAGCCGTACCCAACCCGCTGCGGTCGAAGCCCACGCCGAAATTGGCCACCGGCGCCAGGATCTCGACACCGGTCGTCGAGTCGCGGTTGTCGGCGTAGTTGGCCCACCAGCCGCCCGGGATCGTGACGAATCCCGGCTGACCGCCGGTGGTGTTGACCTGGATCGGCACCTGCTGGGTCTGGCTGCCATTGGTGATCGTCACCGTGCCGCTGGCCGTGGTGGTCTGGAATGTGGTGGTGGGTGAGGTGCTGCCAGGGGGTGGCGTCATCGACGCACCCACGGCGGTGACCACCAGGACCGGCACCTCGGCGGTGGCGACCTTTTGCCCGCCCGCGCCGACCCACTGCGATTGGGGGAACGTGACGGTGGTCTTCACCCACGTGCCGAAGTAGAGCCGATTGGAGCTGTTCAGGTAGATGTAGCCAGGGGTTCCGTTGGTGATGTCCAGGTTGGGAACTTGGTACTGGTCGAAGTACAGACCGCGTGATCCGGTGTCGAGGTTGACGATCAGCGGCGACGCACCGTTGAGTGACACCGCGACCTGTGGATCCGCTGGGGTTGGGGTGTAGAAGCCGGGGTCGTTTGCGTAATGCAGCACGTAGTGGCCGAAGGCGTACGGGTTGGCGCCGCCAGTGGAGTCCTGGTAGCCGCTGAGCGGGTTCCCGTAGTCGTCGAGGGCCTGCTGCAAACCTGCGCCCAGCGAGATGCCGTCACCGTGATTGTTGACGATCGTGTTCCCGGTGACGATGGTGCCGGTGAAGTCCCCGCCGCTGAAATCGATGCCGGCACCGCCGTTGTATTGCACGGTGTTACCCGAGATCAGCACACCCTGCACACCGTCGGGGGCGGCGATGCCGCTGCGGCGGTTGTACTGAATCGTGTTGCCCGCGATGACAGTACCGGTGTAGTTGCCCGCCGCCAGCACTATGCCCTGCGCATTGGGCCCCGAGGCGGCGTACCCCCAGTTGTTGCTGGTGCCCACGGCGCCGATCGTGTTGTTGCGGATGGACAGCCCGTTGACGGCCCCCAGGGTTTCGACGCCGAAGGCGGAGTTGCCGATGATCGTGTTGTTGGCGATCAGCGTGCCCGTGTAGTTCTGGCCTGCGAATTGGATACCGTCGTAGACATTGTTGGCGACGGTGAATCCCTGGATCGCCGACGACTGTGAATCCCCTTGGAAGACAACACCGCTACCGGTGAAATTCGCGATCGAGCCGCCGTTGGAGAACACCGCCGTGACGTCTTTGCCGACCGACAGTCCGGTGCTCTGCGACTGGGGAAGGCTGCCGTCGAGGGTGACCGACCGTGCGGCGGTGACGGTATCGGTGTTGCTGACCGCTAGGCCACCCAAGGCATTGTGTGCGCCGACCGCGCCGTTGAACTGCACGCTGCTGTTCTTGGCCGACACCGTCAGGACGGTGCCCGCGCCCGGCACGGAATCGACCGCCTGGCCGAAGGTGATGGGTGCGCCGGTGGTCGCCACCGACGTGGGGCCGGCGATCGTCGTCGACCCGGCCACCGAGAAGGCGCCTGAGTTGGTCGTGTAGGCGCCGTTGAGCGTGGCGTCACCGCCGTAGGACTGGGCGCCGTCGGTGGTAACCGAGGCCGAGACCGTGGATCCGCCCCCGGTGGTGGTCAGTTTTCCGAGCGCCTTCTGACCGCCTACTGCGCGCACGAATGTCGTCCTGCCGCGTGAATTGACCTGCAGCCACTGTACATTCGCATTTGCCGCATCGACGGTGCCGGAGAATGTCGCATTCCCGCGGTTGGTGTCGACGGCCGTGTTCCCGGCCAGCGTGGTGGTCCCGCCTACCGAGAACGCGCCGCCGCCGGTGCTGTAGGTGCCGTTGAGCATGGCGTTCTGGCCGTAGGTCTGCGCACCCCTGGTGGTGACTGATCGCAGGTTGACTGTTGATTGACCACCGTTGGGGCGCAACCAGATCAGTCCGGACTCGACGTCGAACATCATGTCGAAGTCGTTGAACATATTGAGCCCGGTATTGACGTTGGGGTACGGGGTGGCGGCGCCGGTGCCGTTGGTGTAGGCGACCTCGTTCACCGAGCTGTTGTCCCCGGCGACGAACTGCCAGGTCAGTGGCGTACCGGAGGTGGTGGGGATCTGTGCGGTGAAGGTGGTGCCCGGCGCGAGCTGGCCACCGACCTCATAGGGACGGGCATTCGGGTCGGGCAGCCGAACATTCGTGGAGGCGGCGCCCGTGTCGGCCAGCGACTGCAGTGTATTTCCGCCGTAGAGCACGACGGGGGTGCCGCCGGGCGCGGTGACCGAGTAGGTCGGGTAGAAGCCGAACTGCTGCAGGATCGGATAGCCGGACACGGGGTAGGTCCCGGCTGGATCGACGACCGGTTTGACGGATACCGCGTAGGGGAACTGGGCGCGCAGCGCGTCGGTGATGCCCACCGTCAGTTGCGGGTTGGTGCCGATCGGCCCGGCCTGCACCAGATAGCCGCTGGAGAGATTGCCGGGGAGCTGGAACAGCGGGCTGGTGATGAACGAACCCGGGGTGTAGAGCTGCTGGTTGCCCACCTGCTGTACGCCGAAGGCGGCGCCGAAGTCACCGGCGAACGGGGCGGTCTGCGCGTAGGGGTTGGTGGGTTGCCCCGCGCCCGGGGTGAAGAAGCCACTGGATTTGGTGACCGCCGAGACCAGAACGGGCTGCCCGGTGGACACGGTCTGGCTACCGGTGCCGATGGTGACGACTGCGTTGGTTGCGTAGCCGTCGAGGTACCCACCCGAGCTGTAGGTGATGTTGACCGGGTCCTGACCCAGAGTCGTGCCGTCCCAGTATCCGGGCGTGTAGTTGGCGAAGAAGCCGTTCCCGCCGGTGTCGAAAAGGTACCGGCGGGCCGGATTGTTCCCGATCGCCACGTCGATGCCGTACTTGTTCTGGAAGCCGCCACTGCCGTCGGGGATCGGCATGAAATAGAGCGGGATGGTTTTCGAGTCGGCGGACTGGGCGATCACCAGGGGCGCCACACCACGGGTGATGAGCGCGCCGAGCGGTGAGCTGCTGCCCACGTTTCCGGCAAAAGTCGTTGTGCCCAAAGCGGTTACCGTCAACGACTGGCCGCCGAACCAGCCCTGGCCGTCGACGGCGCCGTTGAAGTTCGCATCCTTGTTGCCGGCGTCGACCTCGGTGTCGCGTGCCAACACCACCGGCCCGTTCAACGTCACCCCGTTCAACCCGCGCACCGCGCCGCTGACGACCAGCGCGCCGGGCGTGCCCGACGCGGTGACCGCGCCCAGGAACGTCGCGGTCGAGCCGAACTCCAGCGAGTCGATCCCGTGGGTGGTGAGGTTCGCGTCGACGCTGCCGGCGCTGAACCAGAACCCGGCACATCCGGCGTTGCCGTTGCCGTTGGCGTTGGTGACGACATCGGTCACCGATGTGGCCGCGAACTGCTGGGCGTGCCAGAAACTCGGATCGCCGGCTACTTCGATGGTGGAGCCGGTGTTGCGGAAGTAGGCCACGCTTCCGGTGTTGACCGCGATGGTCAGGCTGTTGCCCGTCTGAGTGGCGCTGACCCCGGTCGGGACGATGCCGAGCAGACTGCGCCGGATCAGTACCAGCGAACCTTCGACGAAGTCGGAGATGGGGTTTGCCGGGAACCCGGACAGCCAGTTGAAGGCGTTGTTGAACAGGTGGTTGATCGCGGTGACGATGCCCTGCTCGATGGTGGGTGCGGTCAGGCCCCAGCAGCTGGCGCACGGGACGCCGCCGGAGGTGACCGATGCGGTTGGGGTCGCGGGGTTGCCGGCGGTGGCCGCGGACGTGCTGTGCAGCGGGAGTGGCCTGGGGGCCGCCTTGCCGACAGCGGAGGCGGTGGTGCCGCCGGTGGTCACGCGGGGGGCGCCCGTGCTCGTGTGGCCCACGGTCGCCGCGGCTGCGCGCTGGGTTGGTGCCGACGAAGCGGTTGCCGACGAAGCCGCGTCCGAGGACTTCGTCGCGTCGGCGGTCGCGGGTCGAGGAGTGGTTGCTGAGTGAGCTCGTGGGCCGTTGTCGGCAGTCGGGCTCGGTGCCGATGAGCCGGTTCCGGCCGCCGTGCCGCTGGGTTCGCGAGCCGGGAGCCGGGGTGGTTTGTGCGTCCCGGTGGCCTTTGCTCGATCCGTCGTGGCCCCGACCGATGAATTCGGGGAAGGCGCCGATTCGCCGTCGTCGGCGACTGCCACGGGGGTCGGCGAAATCAGAATCGACATGCCAAGAACGCATGCTGCCGCACCGATATGGGTCACCCGCCGCGGTACCGACATCTGTTTCCCCCGTGTCGAAGATCCGGTCTGTACTGCGCAGTGTAGGAACGGCCTGCCCATCCGAACAGGTTTTTGCTCGAATGGTGAGCTTCGCAACCCGCTACGCGCCTGTGCTTGGCTGCGGCGGCGTTCTGTCCGGCTGCTTCGAGGGGCCCGATGCTCGGCGCTTCTCGGGTATTGGACAACGCCCTCCTGGCTACAGGGCGGCGAGCGGAAGCCTCAGCGGCAGCAGTTGGGATCGAGGACGGCGCACAACGCGGCGACGGCGTCGCGGTGCGGTCGGTGATAGACGTTCATGCCGCGGCGATCGGACTCGACAAGGCCGGCTCTACGCAGTTGCGTGAGATGGTGGCTGGCGGTCGACTCGGTCAATCCGAGTGCGGCGGCCAGATCGCCGCTGTTCTCCTCGCCGTTCGCCGAGCTGAACAAGAACGACATGATCTTCACCCGAGCAGGATCGGCGAGCGCCTTCAGGCGCAGCGCAACCTGCAGGGCGTCGTCGTCGCTCATCGGGCCCGCCGCCACCGGCGCACAGCACACCGGCGCGGAGATGTCGACCATCGGCAGCGACTTTGGCATCCGCCCATCGTGCCAGACTCTTGACATATATCCAAAAGGTCGCCATGATGGGCCCGGCATACCAATTCGATATATGTCTCACAAGTTGGAGGATCATCATGTCTCGAGCCCAACTCGCCCTCAACGTCGACAACCTCGATGAGGCAATCACGTTCTACTCCAAGCTCTTTGGCGTAGCGCCGGCCAAGGTCAAACCCGGCTACGCCAATTTCGCAATCGCCGAGCCGCCCCTCAAGCTCGTACTGCTGGAGAACCCCGGCAACGGCGGCACTATCAACCATCTCGGCGTTGAGGTGGAGTCCAGCGAGCAGGTGCACGCCGAGATCGCCCGGCTGGCCGGTGAAGGCCTGTTCACCGACGAGGAGATGGGCACCACCTGTTGCTTCGCGACCCAGGACAAGGTGTGGGTGACCGGGCCGGCCGGGGAGAAGTGGGAGATCTACACCGTGTTGGCCGACTCGGAGACCTTCGGCTCCAGCCCGGCGCACCTGGATCCCGAGGCCGGCGACTCGACCTGTTGCGGGACGGCCGGCGAGACACGCGAACAGGGCGCCGCGTCGTGCTGCTGAGCGCATGTCGAATCAAGGGGTGGGGTGGGCGACTGCGGAACCGGGTGCCAACAGCGTTAGCACCCGATGGACCAGTAACTCCATGCCCCGTTCAGCGGCTCCGCCGCTGAGTATTTCGGCGGTTTTCAGCGGGGCTGAGTTCGCCGAGCATCAGCTGTCGCTGCTCCTGGGACGCAACTGTGCCGAATTCTCGGTCGTGGGCCGCATTACGGCCCACACTTCCCATCCGTGCTGATAGCGGCGACAGCCCCACGAGGAAGAGAAATGGCGTACAACAGCAGAGCTTCGGCTTGGCGTCTGCTCGTCGTCCGGACCTAGCAGTGGAGCCAGGGCGTGTGCGTTCCGAACCCGCACGGTGATCTGCTCGGGGACTAGCTCGACGTCGACCTCGAGTTCGCGGGCCTTCTTGCGGATGCTCTCGGTAACCAGCTCGCTCACGACCAGCGCTGCATCGTCGACGAGGCGGTCTGATGCCTTCACCCGATCGCCGAGTTCGTGGACGATCTTGCGGGCGATCCGCGGGGCAAACACGTGCGGGCGCAGGCGAACACAACCTCTGGCACCAACGTTGTTATCGATCAGGCCTTCGACACTCATCGGTCGTTCCCTTGCTACGCGGGCCGGGAGCAGATGGCCCAGCGCGACCAGGCCAACGCGACGGCGGTCACCCGATGAAACCGCCGAACATGCCAAGTTGTCTCTGCTACTTGTGTTCGCCGTCAGACTTGGTGAGAGCTCGGTCGGCCGTCTTGAGCAGGCTGCGGTGGAACTTGTACTGGGCGTTCACCAAGTCGTCAGCCAGTTCCAGTGCGGCCTCGACCAGCTTTTCGCGTAGGGGCTGAACCGAGTCGGGAATCGCCTCATCGACGGTATCGCGGAACTTGCGCAGGGCCCGGCCCGCAGCGTGCTGTCCAGCCTTGGCCGACTCGCGGATCTCGTCAGCGAGATCAGCTCCCGATGATTCGTCGGTGGCGGTTTCGACGGTCTTGGTCATCTCAACTCTCCTGTTCGGTGGTTCCGGTTGTGGCACCCACGCTATTGGGGCGACGCCGGGTCCCCTACTGGCGAAAGTCACATACTGGAAAGCCGATGGTCCGTCATTGGAAGGGACAGGCCCGGTGGTACACCGACGGGTGTCGCATAGCGCTGCGGGACCTAAGCCTCTAAACGTGTCACTCGGACTAGACCACACTTGGCCGAATGAACGACTGGCGTATACCAATTGGTGCCGATCGTGAAACGGCGCGACAGCGGAATCCTGTGGGCGCGGATGCCGAGGTTGAGACTGCATCGCTGCGTGATGAGGAAGTGGAGGTCGTGTCTGGATCGGCGACCGTGGCTGGACACCTGACAGTTCCACAGCATCCTAGGGGCGTCGTCGTATTCGCCCACGGAAGTGGCAGCAGCAGGTTCAGTGCGCGCAACATCTACGTGGCCGACGTTCTGAATCATTCCGGCATTGCCACCCTGCTATTCGACCTTCTTACGCCCGCAGAGGAGCGCAACCGCGCAAATGTCTTCGACATCAAGCTGCTGGCGAGCCGTCTGATCGCCGTCACCAACTGGTTGGCCACCCAGTCCGACACCGCAACACTGCCGGTCGGCTACTTCGGCGCCAGTACGGGAGCGGGCGCGGCACTCGCCGCAGCCGCGGACTCCGCCGTGGACATCGCCGCAGTGGTCTCCCGCGGCGGTCGGCCCGACTTGGCAGGAGAGTCCCTGAAGCGCGTCGATTCGCCGACTCTGCTCATCGTCGGTGGGCTCGATGATGTTGTGCTGAAACTCAATAGGCAGGCGCAGGCCGAGATACCCAGCGAGTGCAAACTGGTGGTTGTACCCGGCGCCACTCATCTATTCGAGGAGCCGGGGACCTTGGACAGAGTTGCCGAGTTGGCTCGCGATTGGTTCACCGACCATTTCAGCGCGGCCCGCAGTACGAGTTCTCCTACCGGGCAACCATGAGGAGGATGACGCAGATGGCAGCGCTCAGGCTGACGGCGGCTACTCGGCCGCGGGGACATCGCCGACGGCAAGCCGCTGTTCAAGCAGATCGCCGAGATCGGCGTTCGATGACTCTGTCAGGTCACCGGGGGGCTCGTCGCCCTCGCCTTCCCTTTCGTCGTCGTCGACGAGGCGGGCCTGCTCGGCGATATCGGCATCGTCACCCTGGGGTATCGGCTCAATAGTCATCTCGTGCTCCTTACCTCGTCAGCCTTTCATGTTGCCCGGTCGGATCCGGTGCCGCCAGGGTCAGAAGTCCTGCGCCTCGACCGGATCGTCGGGCCGGTCGAGCTCGAGCATGGGCCATCTGCCCTGGGCGGGAGGACCTTCGACCCATCCGTCGATTGGCCCGGGCCAATAGTCTGGAGGCCGGATGTGGACGACCTGAACCCGGAGACTCACATGACCGAATCCAAGGCGCGCCCGGCCGTTGTCGTCGGTATCGACGGTTCTGAGGCGGCAATCCGCGCTGCTCGGTGGGCAGTCCGAGCGGCCGTCGGCCGCAATCTGCCGCTTCGGCTTATCTACGTGATTGAGCCCGGGTCTGAGGCAGTCCGGCTGGAAGCCGAGTATGCCGGGATCGCGCTGCGGGAGGCGCGGGCCGCCGTCACAACCTCCGGCCAGGAGGTTGACGTGGAAACTGGCATCCGCTACGGAAGAATCGACGCAGTGTTGGCCCAAGAGTCGTGCAACGCCGAAATGATCTGCGTCGGCACCGGCGATGTCGATAGCGACTCGGACGACCTGAGCGATCGGCCGGCACACACCACTGCTTCGGATTTGACCCGTTCTGCTCGGTGTCGGGTCGTGGTCGTCGGCCAACTCGATGAGGAGCCTCCCGCTGAACCCGGTTGTCTCGCCGTGGTAATCGATGAGTCGTCCACCGCCGAGTTGATGCTGCAGGATGCCTTCCGCGAAGCTCGGCTTCGCAACTGTGCGCTGATGGTCCTCGACGTCGGGGCGCCGACGTTGGACGTATCGCTCAACCACCGGATATCTCGGTGGCAGGCTAGCTACCCTGATGTCCCCGTTCACTGTTTGGCGCTTCGAACCGACGTCATAGCGTTCCTCGAGCAATGTGCATCGTCGATTTCTACAACTTTCGTCGATGGCTCAGACTCCGACTGGGCAGCGCGCTTGATCGCAACGAGGGTCGACGGCTCGGTGTCGCAGTCGCACCGTCACGGTTTGCGGCACGCGGGCTTGGCGGGGGCTGCGTCGTTGGATGGTGAGTTGACGTCACTCTCCGGTTCATGACCAGCGAGTAGATGACGTATTGCCCGCGATTGCAGGGCCTTTCTCTCTTCTACGCGTGCGATGGGTCGGTGCAGTATCGACGGGGCAAGTCAATGCCAAATCAACGCTTAGGTGCCCGTCCAGAAAGGCTCCCTCATGAAGGCGCTACTTGTGTGTGTTTCGGTGTCTAATGGCAGTACTCGTCGGGTGGCCGACAAGATGGCTGAAGTATTGGGTGCCGAGGTCGTTGAGCCGGAGGCGGTGGACGTCGACCGCCTGGGCGACTACGACGTGGTCGGCTTCGGGTCAGGTGTCTATCTCATGGCGGTGCATCCACGGTTGCGGAAGTTGGTGGCCCGGTTACCGCGGGGCGACGGCCGGAAGGTCTTCACCTTTTTCACCAGCGGAGGGCCTGAGCTTCCGGTACTGGGTTACAGTCGCCGGATTCGTCAGGCGCTGACCTCCAAGGGTTTCGACGTGGTCGGTTCGTTCTCGTGCCGCGGACTGGACACGGTGGGGCCACTGAGGCTCATCGGCGGTGTCAATAAGGGCCGGCCTAACGACGAGGACCTCGATCGGGCGGCATCCTTCGCATCACGTCTGCGCGATCAACTGGCGCACTCGCCGAGCGAATCAAACTGATTGGGGCGATGGCCTTCTCGCGGCCGTCGTCACCAACGTCCGTGGTCAGTACATCCGTCCGTGGTCAGTACGTCTAGGACAGCGTAATTGCCGGAATCGTGCCCGCGGGTGCGCCGGAGGCCAGACCCGCGAAGTAGGCACCCGACCACATCCACAGGCCGGCCTGCAAACGCAGTGAGCTGCGGCCGACAGCGGTGTCGCCGTCGGCGTAGGCGGTCATGCTGGCGAGCACGGCAGCCTTGCTGACCATCAGGTAGGCCGAGCTCAGGTCGACCAACGCGGTATAGGACGCGGGGGAGAACCCGGCTTGGGCCAAGCCTTCCCACACGAAACGGCCGGCGCCGGTGGCGCTCTGTAGCACCGTGGTCCACATCGCCATCTCGGCCCAGCCGAGGTTGGTCGGGGCGGCGAGCTTGTCGAGCGCGCCGTCGTAGCGGGTCGCCAGCTCCAGCGGGAAGGCGGTCGAATTGCAGGCCAGAAATCCCTTGCAGCTGAGCGTGTCCTGCATCGACGGCACGCCGGCAGGCGGGTGCTCCAGCACGACGTCCAGATAGCCGCGGTTGTATCCGTAGAGTGCCAGCAGCAGCGGCACCGAGGCGTGCGCCACCGTCGTCACCAGCCACGGGTTGGCCTCCGCCGCCCCGGTCAGCCCGGTCGCAAGCGCGTCGAACAGCCGAATCCCGATGGCCGACGGGCTCAGATCTAACACCGGCGGCACCGCGTGCGGCAGCGTCACCGTCGCGGTGGCGGGACCACGGAGATTGTCGCGCAGCCAGATTCCGCCGAAGTATCCCGATGCCGCCAGGTTGCCCAGTAGTAGCCGCACCTGCTGCGGCTGAATCTGGTCCTGCGCCAAGGCGTCGAGGCTGGCGACGGCCAGGTCGCCGAAGAAGAATCGCGCGCTGTCGGCGGGGTCGCCACCAGCGGCCACGAATTTGGTGGCGAAGCCGTCCATGAAATCCGGTGACACCGTGAATGAGGACCCCGTGACCACCGGCATCGGCGGCACCGTGACCGAGACCGCGGAGGTGAGACCGTTTGATGCTGTAGTAGTTACATCGGGACGGGACGCCGGCCGTGCGGTATGCGCGGTCGCGGGCGGCACCGAGCGTCGGTTCTCGGTCTGGGCAGCGGTGGTGCGCACCCGCTGGGTCCGGGCCTGTGCCGACGGCCCATGTTCTTGTCCGGGGGTGGGCCGCGCCGCGCTGGCCGAGGCCGCCGACGAGCCCGAGCCGCCATCGGCAGATGCCACCCCGGATCCGGCGAACAGCGCCGCGCCGACTCCAGCCGCGACCGCGACTCCGCCGACATACATCGACGCGCGCATACAACCTCCCGGGCAATTGTTCACGTAAGTGCTTGCCTGCGGAGGGTATCAGCTCAGCAAATATTGACTGCGACGTTTGGTGCGCTGCTCGGGGCCTAACCTTCCAGTTCGGCGCGGACCTGCACCTGGGTGTCCTCGTCGCAGAGTCCCAGTCCATGGGCCAACTGCGCGGCCTGCGCGGCGTCGGCCACCAGATGTAGCGGAATACCTTCTGCTCGAAGACGTTCGGCATGTTCTCCCAGCCGGCTGTTGCGCTCCTCGTCGTCGTCGCCAACCTGCCGGATGAGGATCAGGGCGGCACGACCGGGAAACTCGCGGGCCATTTCCGCGTAGACCACCGGATCGCGCTGGCCGCTGTCTCCGATCAACACGAAGCGCATCCGCGGGTAGGCCTCCAACAGGCGCCGGATAGCCGCCCTTTTGTGCTCAGGCCCGCTGCGGCGCAGATAACGCTCGGTGGGACCCCAATCGGTGAGGAACATCGGGCCCGGCGGGAAGCCGCGCACCTCGACGAAACGCTCCAGCATGGGATAGAACGACCAGCTTCCCGTGGACACGTAAAAGAACACCGGCTCCGGCCGGCGGTTACCGCCGCGGGTGGTCACCCCGCGAGCCAGGCCCTGGTAGAACGCGGCCATCCCGGGGATGGGGCTGCGCTCGTCGGCCTCGCGCAGCAGTGTCCTGGCCACCATGGTCAGCCCCTCGGTCAGCCCGGTGAGCAGGATGGTGTCGTCGATATCGGAGATGACCAGGAACGGCGCCGCCAGCGATGGTTTGACCACCCAGCCGTCGCCGGTGACCGGCTCGTCACCCTCGACGGGGGTGGCCACCGCGTCGGCTCGGTGCCAGCCGACCCGCAGTTTCGGTACGGCCAGCGCGAAGGTGGCGAATCCGTGGCTGTCGGTGACCTCACTGGCGCGGTGCCTACCGATGCGCAACTCGACTTCGCTGCCGACGATCGGCAACGCGGCATGACGGCGGACGTTGCTCTGCGCGACATCCCAGTAGGGGATGCGGCTGTCGCCGGGCAGTTCCGGGGCTTCCATCACCCGCACCCGTACCTTGGCTACGTCGTCGGCTACGAAGCCCCGGTAGATGACCACAAGCGCGCCCCGGAATGCCCCCGATTGCAGCTTGCGGTCACGGCGGCGTTCGGTGAGCTTGCCCTCCAGCCCGGCGACAGCAGCGGCCGTTTCCGGGCTGCGCAGCTTCGCGTTGAGTTCCGACGCGATCCGCCGGGGCAGTCGTGGCATGGCAGAAAGCATCGCAGCAACGCCGGGCCCGCCGGGTGACATCCTCCGATTGGGGGACAACGATTCCATCTCCGTCATCCCCCAGCCGACCGATACCGCGTGGACTCGTGAACGAGCAAAGTCGGACAGGACAACGATCGACTCACGAACGCGGGAGCGCAATCATGGCGGCAAAGGGTTGGTTCACTCGATTCCTGGAGTGCGCAGGCAGCCTCAGCGGAGCGTCGCCGCTGGCTCCGATCGACGCCGCCTACGGCACGGCATGGTGGGGTCCGGCCACCGCCGCTAGCGGAGGATTCGCCGGGAGCCCTGGGCGCCTGCCGCTGGTGGCCGCCGGTTCACGCCAGTAGCGGGTCGATCGCTGCGCGGGGGACCAGCACCTGGGTGGCGCCGGCCGCCTCGGGCAGCAACTCGCCTTGGCTGAAGAAGAAGATCACGCCGTCGTTGGTGATGGCGAAGTCCTGGTAATTCGCCGGGTCCATGCCGGCGGTCGGATCGATCGTCACGCTCTGCCCGGTCTGCTTCTGTAGCTCCGAGAGCACGATGGGGAACACCACCTTGAGCGGGTCGGTGCCCGGCTGCCACAAGGTTTCGTAGGTGATTGGCTTGCGGTAAGCCTGATCCCAGTTGAACGCCTTGTACAGGGTCTCCGGGTGCGCGCCGCCGACGTTCTCATAGGTCTGCAGGACGACCGACTGGCTGTCTCGCGGCGGTATCGCCGAGCTGTAGCTGGTCGCGGTGGTGTCCAGCTCGTAGGGCATGTCCCGCGGCGCCGAACCGTTGGCCACATTCAGGAACCCGTCACGGATCTGGCTGACGTAATCGGCAACCGATTTCAGGTCGGGGTAGTTGCTGGGAAAGCTGATGCTGACCCGGTAGGCCGGGTCGGACAGCTGGATCTGGCAGGCCTGGCCGGTGTCGACACCCTTGAGGTCGGCGCAGTAGTTCGTCGGAGCCGCCGCCGCGATCCCGGGACAACTCGCGACGGCCACCGCGGTGACCAGCGTCGCCATCGTCAGCATCCGCATAACCGCAGCTCCTTCGTTCACCGGGACGGCCCAGACGCGCATCCGCCGATGACAAACTGTAGGACACCCCGTTGACCGGGCTGACCCGTCAGCGCACGGCGGCCCGACCGCGAATGCGACCCAGGACGATCAGCACCAGCAACGTGACCAGCAGCAGCACAGTGGTGGCGGCCGCCGCCTGAAACGCCTGCCCGCGGTCGGTCAGCCCGAAGATCGTGACCGGCAGTGTTTTCCACGTGGCCGGGTACACCATCACGGTGGCGCCGAGCTCACCCATCGACAGTGCGACCGCCAAACCGGCGGCGGCGCCCAGGGCGGGCAGCAGCAGCGGCAGCGTCACGCGGAACAGTACCCGGGCCGGGCCGGCACCCAGCGATTCGGCGGCCTGTCCGAACGCCGGGTTGACCCGGTCCAGCGCGGCCGACACCGCGCTGAACGCGAAGGCCAGTACCAGCACGAAATGGGCCAGAATCACAATCCAGCGGGTACCGCCCAGCAGAAACGGGCGGGTGTTGAACGCGATCAGCAGACCCAGCCCGATGGCCACCGACGGGACCGCTATCGGAAGATGGAAGACCGCGTCGGTCACCCGGCGCAACCACCGGGGCGCCTCCCGCGATGCGATCGCGGCCCAGGTTCCGAGCAGCAACGCCAGACCGCCGGCGATGACCGCGGTCTGCAGGCTCACCGACAGGCTGGCGAGATCGTCCCCGGACAGCGCCGCACCCAACCGCGCCATGCCCAACGCGGAGGGCAGGGGTCCATTCCACGATCCGGCCAAACCGGCCAGCACGACGGTGCCCAGCGGCGCGACGAAAACAACGGCTACCACCAGCGCGAACCCGGCGAGCGCGATCGCTCGACTTCGTCTGCTCCACAACAGCATTGGCTAGTCCTTCCGGGTTCCGCGCGCAGCGACGCGGGCGAAGACCGCCCGGTAGACGATGTACAGCGCCAGCGAAAGGGCGATCTGCACCGTGGCGATCACCGCCGCCCCAGGTAGGTCGAACGTCACGATGCCGCGGGTGTAGATCAGCACCGGCAGGGTGATCACCCCTTTGGCACCGGTGAACAGCACGATGCCGAACTCGTTGAGCGTCAACAGTAGAACCAGGCTGCCGCCGGCCATCAGGGCGGGCCAAGCCTCCGGCATGATCACGCTGCGCAGCACCCGCACCGGCGAGGCGCCCAGGCTTGCCGCGACATCGAGTTGCTGACGGGGCAGCAGCGCGAACGCCGCCAGCAGTGGGCGGACCACGAACGGGGTGAAGAACGTGATCTCGGCGGCGATGATCCCGGCCGGGGTGTAGAGGAAATCCAATGCGGGCGAACGCTGTCCGGTGATGCCGGAGATCAGGGCGTTCACCGCTCCGGCGCTACCGTAGAGGAACGTGAACGCCAGCGTGATCAGGAACGACGGCAATGCCAGGATGGTGTCAATGAGCCGGCCGACGAATGAGGATCCGGGAAAAGGCACGAATGCCAACACGATTGCCA
The DNA here is from genome assembly GCF_004745805.1 of Mycolicibacterium sp. CH28. Classification (GTDB taxonomy): domain Bacteria; phylum Actinomycetota; class Actinomycetes; order Mycobacteriales; family Mycobacteriaceae; genus Mycobacterium. The sequence goes on from NZ_SRLQ01000004.1 coordinate 375,634, forward strand.
GGAAGGTACCCAGGACGAGGCAGCCGGCCGTCGAACTGACGGCGATGGCCACTGTCCGCCACAACGCGGACCGGAAGGACTGCGAGCCCAGCACCGAAGTCCAGGTGCCCAGACCGAAACTGCCGTCCCGCAGCCGGGCCGACTCCAGGCAGACTCGCACCAGCGGATAGACCGCCGCAACGAGCACGACGAGCACCGGCGGCAATGTCCACAGCGCCGGTCGCAGGCGCGTGGCACTCGGGCGCGTCGGGGTGTCAGCGGCCGGCTCCAGGCGGTCGAGCAAGATCGTCATCGGCCGACCTGAACCAGCACACCGGCCGGCTGTGGAAAGCGAAGTCCCACTTCGGTACCCACCGGATAGCCGACGTGACCGGGTGCGTCGACCTCGATGAGCCGGTCGGGCAGCCCGTTGACCGACAGCACCACCCGCGTCGTCGCCCCCCGCCACACCGCGGCGTTGACGTTGGCCCGCAGTGCTTCGGGGTGGCCGAGGCCGACGATCTGCAGTGCGTGTGGCCGGATGCACAGCAGCGCCTGCGATCCGGGAGCCCAGTCGATCTTGCCGACCGCGGGTTGCGGCGCCTCCGCGCTGACGGTTTTGTGTGCGATGCTCACCAGGGCCGAGGTTCCGATGACCCGTCCGATGGTGCACGGAATCAGGTTGGCGCCGCCGAGGAAGGCGGCCGTGAAGCTGGTCGGCGGTCGCTTCCAGAGGTTTTCGGCGGTGTCGACGTCCATCAGCCGGGCATCGTTCATCACCACGATGCGGTCGGCCAGGGCGAGCGCCTCGGCCTGGTCGTGGGTGACGTAGAGCATCGCGGTCTCGGGCAGCGCCTCCTTGAGTTGTTGCAACTCCGCGAGCATGGATTGCCGGAGCTGGGCATCCAGCGCCGCCAGCGGCTCGTCGAGCAGCAACACCTTCGGCCGGATGGCCAGCGCCCGGGCGATCGCCACCCGCTGCTGCTGGCCGCCGGAAAGCTCACGCGGCAACCGCTTTCCGTACGCCGACATACCCACCATGTCAAGCGCCTCGGCGACGCGCGGCCCGATCTGGCTGCGTGGAACTCGGTGCGATTTCAACCCGAACGCCACGTTCTCGGCGACGCGCATGTGCGGGAACAGCGCGTAGGACTGCAATACGACACCGATGCCGCGTTTAGCCGGCGGCAGATCCGTCACGTTGCGCCCGTCGAGCCGAACGATGCCGGACGTCGGCCGAACGAACCCGGCCAGAGCGTTGAGCGCGGTCGACTTGCCCGAGCCGCTGGGGCCCAGCAGTGCGACGGTCTCGCCCGCCGCGACCTTGAGATTGAAGTCGATCAACGCGTGGGTCGCCTTCTTTGCGCGCCCGTAGGCCACCCCGACACGATCGAAGGTGATCGCCGGGGCGGCCTCGGATGTCGGCGTCTGCTGCGCGACGGCGGCCAGGGGAAAGGAACTGACGCCGATTTCGGTCACGTCAGCTCCCAGTGGCCTTCTGATAGGCGGCGACATCGGCATCAAGGTCGACGAGCACCGCGTTCCAGTCCGGTGTCCACACCTGCACGCCGTCGAGCAGACCGGTCGGGGTGTTCGGATCCGGTGCGCCACCGGATGCCTTGGCGATCGAGTCCTTCACCGGAATGCCCAATGCCTCGGTGGCGACGGTCTTCTGGACGTCGTCGGAGATCAGGAAGGCCAGCAGCTTCTTGGCCTCGACGGTGTGCGGCGCGCCCTTGGTGACGCCGGCGACGTAGGGCAGTGCGACCGTGGTGCGGCTGTGGTCGGCCATGGCGGGGAAGAAGATGGTGAACTTCGACCCGTCGTCCTTGATCGAACCCAGGTTCATCTGGACGTCGCCGTTGGCGACCAGCAGTTCACCGTTGCTGACCTTGGGTTGCAGCTTTCCGGTGGACGATGACGGGCCGACATTGTTGGCCTGCAACTTGCCCAGGTAGTCCAGTGCGCCGGGTTTCCCCATCAGGTGTTGCAGCAGCACCAGCACCGCCGTGCCGTCGCCGGCCTGACCCGGCGTCGAATACTGCAGCTTGCCCTTGAACTGCGGCTTGAGTAGGTCTTCCCAGCTGGCCGGCTGCGGGTTGGCGCCCGGGTTGGCGATGAAGCTCAGGGTGTTGTTGACGATCGCCACGTAGCGACCGTCAGGACCAACCAGGTCAGTCGAGATGCCGGTGGTGTCGGCGCCTCCGGACTGCAGCAGCCCGGACTTGTCGGCCTTCTGGATGAACGGCGGCAGGGTGACCAGCAGGTCGGCTTGCGGGTTCGACTGCTCCTTTTCCACCCGCGACACCACCTCACCCGAGCCGGCTTCGACAACGTTGACATTGATGCCGGTGTCCTTGGTGAACTTCGCGAACTCCGCCTTGTACCAGCTGCCCAGGCCATCGGCGCTGTAGACGGTCAGCGTCGCGCCGCCGCCGGATCCGGACGACCCGGTGCCGCCGCAGGCCGTCGCCAGGGTCGCAACAGCGGCGATCGCCGCCGCCAGCAGAGATTGACGAATATTCATCGGTGCCTCTCGTTTACGTGTCGTTTTCAGCGGAACTGCAGAACAAGGTCGGCGAACTCGGTGACCGTGGGCACTATGTGGGTGGCGCCGGCGTCGCGCAGTTGGTGCTCGTCGTGCGCGCCGGTGAGCGTGCCGGCCGCGATCGCGCAGCCGGCCCGTACGGCGCTGTCGATGTCGCTGCTGGTGTCACCGAGTGCAGCGACGTTGCCGACGCCGTCGGCCCGAAGGCGCATCAATGCGGTCAGGATCAGATCGGGGTAGGGCCGCCCGCGCACGCCGTCGCCGGGTGCCAGCACGAGATCGGCCAGCGACTGCCAGCCAAGAGCGGCCAGCAGCTTGCCCTGGGTGACTGAGCTGAACCCGGTGGTCAACGCGACCCTGACTCCGGCGCTGCGCAGGTTGGTGATGGCCTCGGCCGCACCGGGAATGGGGTGGGCATTGCCGCCGTCGATGAGATCGGCATAGGCGCTCTCGAACGCGTGGTTGGCCTGCTGGGCCAGGTCCTCGCCGCCGAACAGGGCGCGGAACACGGTGATTTTGGACTGCCCCATGGTGTCGAGCACGTACTGGCGGGCGTGGTCGCGCTCGGCGCCGGTACGCGGCAGGCCCGCGGCGGTGGCGGCGGTCTCGAAGGCTTCGACCACCAGCCCGTCGTCGGCGACGGTGGTGCCGGCCATGTCAAGGACGGCCACTTGAATGATGTTGTGCGCCATGCAGTGCCTCCGGTATTGGGGTCAGAGTCCGATGAGTTCTGCGGTCTGTTCTGCGATCGCGGGAGCCAGTGTCATGCCGCGCCCACCCGGGCCGGTGATCACCCAGACACCGTCGCCGGCTTGTCGGCGGCACACCAGGTCGCCCGGGTCGGCGCACTGGCTGTAGACGCCGGCCCAGCGCTGCCGGATCGCAGGCAGCGGGCGGCCGAGGAACTCTTCGACGAGTCCGGTCAAGTAGGTGTAGGGGGCTTCGTGGACGTCGAACCCGAACGGTTCGGTGTATTCATGGGTGTCGCCGATGGTCAGCCCGCCGTGTAGCCGCTGCACGCACAGCAGCTGCATGTGGTTGGTCTCGGCGACCGGGTCTTGGGGTTCGTTGCCGCGCAAGTCATTCAACGCCGGACCGGCATAACCGGGGTAATACCGGAAGCTGTCCCCGTCGGCGATGGCGGTGGTGAGCGCTTCGCCGAGTGGCTCGGTTTGCATCATCTGCAGCCGCACCCGACGGACCGGGAGGTCGCCGGCGACCTCCCGGGTCAGCCCGCCGTGCGCGGCGCCCGGGCACAGCAGCACCAGATCACCGTGGTAGGTGCGGTCTCTGTCGTCGCGGACGACACCGCCGTCGACGGACCTGGCCTCGGTACCGGGCACGAAGGTGTAGCGGCCGGTGGCGGCGAGATGTGCGCGGACGGCGGGCAGTGCCTGTCGTGACTCCACAGCGGCGTCACGTGAACAATGCAGTGCGGCAAGGAACTTTCCCCGCAATGGGGGATTGAGGGCACGCACCCTATCGGGCTCCAGCACGCTGAACCCGCGGCGGGCGGCATCGGGTCGGTCGGCTACCTCCTCGGCCACGGCGACCTCGCGGGGTGAGCGCAGCAGGGTCAGCGATCCGGCCGGGCGGAAGCCCACCCCAGGAACCCGCGCCGCGATGGCTTCCCATAGTTCGCGGGCGCGAAGTGCGGCTTCGAGCTCGAAGTCGGACCGCCCGGACACCCAGACCAGGCCGAAGTTGCGGACGGTGGCGCCCCTTGCCTCCACTTCACGTTCCAGCTGTACGACGGTGTGGCCGCGATGCACGGCCTCCCAGGCATGGGTGGTCCCCAGTACTCCGCCGCCCACGATGGTCACCCGCATGAGCACTGAGGCTCCACACCCCGAACGTCGGTGCGCCGACAACCCGGTTTTGCCTGCCTGAACAGAAGATTAACGATTGGTATAGACCAATTTGGGGGTAGTCTGCGGGCGTGACTAGCACCGAGCAATCCCTGGTTCTGGCCGACACTGCCGGCTTGTTGCGCTCGCTACGCGGGGTGTGGGACGAGGACGCCGTCGACGACCTCGACCACGCGTTGCAGGCGGCCGCACGGGCGGTCGAGGACGGCGCCGACGACGAGCTCGTACTGGCCGCGGCGCTGCACGACCTGGCGCACAGCCCACTGTGCGACGGGCCGGACCGGAACCGCCATGACGCCGCCGCGCGGGACTGGCTGACGCCGCGATACGGCGCCCGGGTGGGCTGGCTGGCCGGAGCTCATGTCGCGGCCAAGCGTTATCTGGTGGCCACCGAACCCGGATACGCCGACGGCCTGTCGCCGACCTCGGTGCTGTCGCTGCAGGCACAGGGCGGTCCTGCCGTGGAAGACGAAATGGTCTGTCACCCTTGGTGGTCCGATGCACTGCGGCTGCGGCGCTACGATGACGCCGCCAAAGTCCCCGGCGCGCCAGCGATGAGCATCGACGACGTCCTCGTCGTCGCCGAGCGGGTGCTGCGCCCGCGGTGAGTAAGGCACACGGCGTCCGCAACGGACTCGACGAACTGCTGGCCGATCTGGTCGAGGGCGACCCGGTGCCCGCCGAGCGGGAGTTGGCGGCGCGTTTCGGTGTCGCGCGCGAGACCGTCCGCCAGGCGTTGCACGAGCTGCTCCTGGAAGGGCGGGTCCAGCGCCGGGGGCGGGGTACCGTGGTGGCGAAACCCAAACTGACCCAACCACTGTCGCTGCGGTCCTATACCGAGGGCGCCGAACGGATGGGCCGCAAGCCCGGCCGGGTCCTGGTGACCTGGGAGGATGTCGAGGCCACCGCGGAGCTCGCCACCGGGCTCGAGATTCAGGTGGGGGAGCCGGTCATGCATCTGGAGCGGGTCCTGCTGGCTGACAACGAGCGGATCGGGCTCGAGAGCACCTACCTGCCGGCCTTTCGATTCGCCGGCCTCTATGACACCTTCGACCCGGAGACCTCCCTTTACGCCGCGATCCGTTCCACCGGTGTGCATTTCGCCTCGGCGGAAGAGCGCATCGAGACGATCCTGGCCACCCCTCGGGAGGCTGGTCTGCTACTGACGACGACGGCCATGCCGATGTTGCACCTAAGGCGGCGTTCACTGGACGCTCAGGGGCAGCCCATCGAGGTGGTTCGGGCGCTGTACCGCGGCGACCGCGTCGCCTTCCAGACGGTGCTGGTGGACGACTGACTCAGCGGCGCCAGAAGTCGTAGCGGTCACGGCCGGGCTTGAATCCCGCGGCCTCGACGATGTCGACCGCCAGCTCGAAGCGGTTGCCCACCGAATACGAATCGTGCGCGTCACTGCCGAACGACACGGCATCCCCGCCCGCTTGCCACCACCACCGCACTAGATCGACCGAGGCCAGCGGGCTTCGGGTGTTGACCTCCAGGGCACGCCCCGACCGCGCCAGCGCGCGAAACGCAGTTCGGTAGCCGTCCTCGAACTCATCCTCGCGGTAGTCGCCGGCCCGGGCGGGCCAGTACCGGCGGGCGTAGTCACAGTGCGCGAGCACCCCGAAGGCCGCGGGGCTCTCCACCAACGCCAGCAGCTCATCGAAGTACCGGTTCATCAGCTCGCGGGCATCCAGCCGGCCGAACAGGGTGTCGTCGACGAACTGCAACTCGCCGCCGTACTCGATGGCATGCAGACTGCCCAGTACCCGGTCAAAGTCGCCGGAATTCAGCACGGCGGCAACGCTATTGGAGAACAGATGCGGCTCTCCGGCCTCGATCCCGGACAGGATGCGTAACTGGGGGAACATCTCCCGGCACCGGGCCAAGTCGGCCGTGTAGCCGGCCACGTCGAACGGCTTGACCCGTGGTCGGGACCCGACCGAGTGGCCACGATGGTTGCCGGCGTCGTCGTGCTCCCAGCCGGTGAAGTCGACATGCTCGGTGAACGCCAGGCCCGGCAGGCCACGCTCGACGGCGCGGGCGCAGGCCAACTCCATCGTCGAGGTGCCCGCGGTGTCCCAGGACCAGCGGGTGTGTACGTGTTGATCGGGCGGCAACATCCGGGCGCTCACAGGCCCATCAACGATTCGATCCAGCTGCGCGCGAAGTACAGCACGAAACCGGTCGCCACGATCCACAGCAGCGGACGGATCTCCCGCGCCTTGCCCGCTGCAGAGCGCACCACGACCCAGGTCACGAAGCCGACGCCGATGCCGTTGGCGATCGAGTAGCTGAACGGCATGACCGCCACGGTCAGCACGACCGGCAATGCGATGGAGAATTCCGACAGGTCGACGTGGCGCAGCTGGGAGAACATCATCGTGCCCACGATGACCAGCGCGGCGGCGGCCACCTCGGTGGGCACGATCTGGGCCAGTGGCCCGACGAACATCGCGGCCAGGAACAGTGCCCCGGTGACGAGGTTGGCCAGCCCGGTGCGAGCGCCCTCCTCGATGCCGGTGCCGGACTCGATGAACACGGTGTTCGACGAGGCCGAGGTGGCGCCGCCGACCACCGCGCCGGCGCCCTCGACGATCAGCGCCGACCGCAGGCGCGGGAAGTTGCCTTGCGCATCGGCCAAGCCGGCCGCCCGCGACAGACCGGTGAATGTTCCCATCGCGTCGAAGAAGTTCGCGAACACCAGGGTGAACACCAGCATCGTCGCGGCCAGGACGCCGATCCGCCCGAAGCTGGCGAAGCTGAACTCGCCCACCAGGGACAGGTCGGGCAGCGCGACCGGGGAGCCGGATAGTGCGGGCACCGACAGCGTCCACCCGCCGGGGTGCTGGGCCGCCGACCCCAGATGCCAGATCGCCTCGATCGCGACTGCGACGATGGTGCCGGCCACCAGCCCGAGCAGGATGCCGCCGCGGACGCGCCGAACCACCAGGATCCCGGTGATCAGCATGGTGAAGACGAACACCACGGTGGGAATGGTGCCGATCGAGCCGTGACCGCCGCTGCCGAGGCCGACGGGGGGAGAGGGCAACCCGGTGGAGCCGATGAATCCGGCATCGACCAGCCCGATGAACATGATGAACAGGCCGATGCCCGCCGTGATCGCCAGTTTCAGTTGCATCGGCACGGCGTCGAAGACCAGCCGGCGCAGGCCGGTGACCGCCAGCGCGACGATGATGAGGCCGTTGATCACGACCAGACCCATCGCCTCCGGCCAGGTCACCGTGCCGACGACGGTGGTGGCCAGGAATGAGTTGATGCCAAGCCCGGCCGCGAACGCGAACGGCAGCCGGGCAATCAGCCCGAAGAGGATGGTCATGGTCCCGGCGGCCAACGAGGTGGTGGCCGACACCTGGGCGAAGTCCAGCTTGTTGCCCGCCACGTCGGCGGCGCCGGACAAGATGATCGGGTTCAGCACCACGATGTAGGCCATCGCGATGAATGTCACCACGCCACCGCGGATCTCGGCGCCGACCGTCGACCCGCGGGCGGTGATCTCGAAGAAGCGGTCGAGGCGATTCACCCCTCGCACCCTAGGGTCAGCCGATCGACTCACGCGAGCGGGCCTCCTTCAACTGATCGAAGGAGGCCCGCAGGGGTGGCAGTGGGTCAGTCCCGCCACGGGGATCCCGGTGTCGGGGACACGGGCGTGATCAGATCGTTCGTACTGGTGGGGGCGAACGACCCGGACTGGTTGCCCCGGGTGGTCTCGCCGCCGTTGGGCCCCGGCGCCAGCGGGAGTCCGCCGCTGTTGGCCAGGTGATGCGGGCTCGCGATGTCGGCAGCGTCGTGTGCCACGCTCAGCACAGCCATGGCGGCGATCGCGGCAGCGCCGATGCCGCATGCGGCCCGCCGCGTCGAACGCGCGGTGATGTTCATGGGTTACCTCTCTGTTGTGGGGACTTTCGTTGTCGGAACTCGGGATGGGCGAAGCTTCAGAACCAGATCATTGGTGTTCCTTTCGGGCTATGCGCTTGGGCACACCATGACTATCGGCGGTCCCAGGGCCTGCCGGTATCGGCCGAAACGCCCTTGACGTCGATGATTGGACATCCTCCGATCGGAGGATCCAGACGAGGAATGCGTGGCCCAGCGCTATCCCGGGCCGACATGGCGCGGTCGCGCGGATTCGATTGGCGCCCTGTGTCTCTCGACGACGAGCTGGTGCTGACGGCGGGTGCGGCGCTGAGATTGGGACGCTGCTGGACTGGCTAGCTGGGAGTCGCGGTCAGCGGAATGGTGACGGTGCCCTGGCAGGCCCCGCTATCGATGGTGGTGGTGAACGTGCCGGCCAGCGTTCCATCCGGTTGGGGGGTGTAGGTGGTCACCGACTTTGCCGGGTCGTAGGTGATCGTCCCGTCCGGGAGCCCGCAGTCCCAGCGCCAGCTGTTGGATCGCGACCACTGCGAACCCGTCCATTGGAAGGTCGTGGTCTGCGCGACGTTGTCCTTGGGGGTCGGGCCGTCGACCACCGAGGCGATGCACGTGCCGGACGAACAGTTCGTGGTGATCTGGTAGGAGGCGGTGTACGGGGTTTCCCGCTGGGTGGCCGCGATGCTGGTGCCCGACTTCTGGTCGGTGTGGAAGGTGATCTTGTACCAGCCACCCCAGAACGGGGTCTCGTCGGCCTGCGCGGCGGGTGCGGTGGCCAGTACGGCGGCCAGCGCGGTGGCCAGGGACAGCCAGCGACCGCAACGGTGAGTCCTCATACCCGAATACCGTGGCGGAAGTGGCAGATGTTACAGAGCCGGTGAACTTCGGCGTGCTGACGAGCGCTGGGCGCACGCCAGCACGCCCAAGTTGGCCCGTTCAGCCGAAGTACTGCTCGTTGCCCGTCGGGTAGCCGCCACCGTCGGTCGCGATGTGGACGTGGGTGTAGTGGTTGGCGTCGTCGCCACCGAGGTTGGGCATCAGGTAGGGCTTGCCGGTGCGGGAGTACATGATTCGCCGCCAGATGACGTGGTTGAGCGACAGCCGGTCGGAGTTGGCCAGGGCGAAGGCCGCGACGCGGTCGCCGAGCTCCTTGCCCGCGGGCGTCTGGTAGTCCGGAATCATCACGTCGATGGCCAGACCCATCGGATGCCACTTCAGCGCGTCGGCCCGCACGCCCCCGATGCTGTGGATCTGCGGGAAGTAGGCGCTGATGAGGCGCTCGGCCAGGATCGTCTTGACCTGCAGGCCCCGCTCCGGGGCGATACCGACGGGCAGCGCGCGCAGGGCGCTGCGATTGACCGCACTTCGGCTGGCGACCAGATCGGCCTGGGACAGTGCGATGTAGTGCGTGCTGACCCGGGTGGCGGTGAAGTCGAGGGGGCCGCTGGCCACGAGCTCGGCACAGCATTCAACTTCGGTCGGGGCGAGGTTGCTCGACCGTCCGCCGGTGCTGGCGGTGAGCACGGCAGCCACCGGCAGCGCGGCGAGCGCAACCACGGCCACCGACCAGCGGCGCCGGGGCCTGGCTAACCGATGCTTGCCCACGCGCGGCACTTTACCTGGACTATTGCGCCGGCAACGGGTCCTTTCGCTATCTCCGATCCGGCCAACGGTCGGGCCTGGCAGCGCTGCGACGTTGCTGTGAAGGCGATCAGCGGTTGCCGGTCCGGCGCACCAAACTCACCGATCCTGGCGCCGTGACCTGTGTGTTCATCTTTTGTTCACCGAATCGAACTCATACCGATACCGTTGCGGTTTGAGTTCGCTCCGGCGGTCCGATTCCACGGCAAAAGACCGCACCTATTTTTTGAATCGGCCGGCGAATCCGCGTAAGGGAAGGTCGGAACTGGTGAGAAGTCCCGGCTCGGCGGCCACCACCGATTTGATCGCATTCAGGGCGGGCAGCCCGGTGACGGTCATCCCGATCGACGCGAACGACGCTGGATCGGATAGGTCGATGCCGGGCTTCGGGAAGATCATGTGCTTGTTGTAGACGTAAGGATCTCCGGCGATCTGGGTGATGTAGCAGCCCTTGATGTCCCAGCTGGGATCGGTGTGCGGTGTCATCTGCCACTCCAGATGCGTCTCCACCTTCGGCGCGCCGTCGACCAGACCCTGGTATTTGAGGTAGCTGCCGCCCAGCGACCCCTTGGGCAGTTGGTACCACCCGAGGTCGACATCCTTGGTGCACGCGCCCAGCTCGTAGCTGAACGTGACCTGGTCGAGTTGCACGTCGAAGCAGTCGGCCATCATCAGCACGCTGTCAGCGAAGACCCGGGTGTACTTCTCGAGCATGCCCGGCAGCGCCGGGTCGTCGATCGGCAGGCCGTAGCCGACCTCTTTCCAGGTGTCCGCCGAGTGATGACAGGAGACGTCCACCGACTCGATGGTGGTGACATTCTCGATCTCGGCGACATCCGCTGAACACACCACACCCAGGATCTGGTTGACACCGGGATTCATGCCGGTGCCGTAGAACGTGGAACCGCCCTTCTCGCAAGCCTCTTGGAGGAGTTGGGAAACCTTCTTGCCGGAATGGTGCGGATGATTGGTGTCGCGATGCCACCCGGTGATCCAGTCGGCGGTGGTGACGATGTCGATACCCGCCTCGAGCACTTTGACGTAGAGGTCCTCGTCGGGGAAGACGCCGTGGAAGGTGAGTACGTCGGGCTTGGCGGCGACGATCTCCTCGACCGATCCCGTTGCGGTGACACCGATCGGGGCCAGGCCCGCGATCTCGCCGGCGTCTCGGCCGATCTTGTCCGGGGTGTAGCAATGCAGGCCGATCAGTTCGAGATCGGGATGGGTGCCGATCCGTTTGATCATCTCGGTGCCGACGTTGCCGGTGGCCACCTGGAACACCCGAATGGGTTTGCGTGCTGACACTTTCGGTTCTCCTCAGTGGTCGTCTGCTGCGGCTGACTGCAGCGCCGCGGTGGTGTCCGGATAGAACTGTTTGGCCCATTGTCGAATCGCGGTGAAGCCCGCGTATTCGGCGGTGGCCAGCGCGGGGCGGTCGGTATAGCGCTGGTGCTGCCAGATCGCGATGTCGGCGGCGAATTGGTCGATCACCAGCTGGCCGAACTCCTGCGCCTTGGCTTCGGCCCGGGGGCTGTCCTGCTCGGGCACCCGGCCGATGTACACCATGAATCGCACGTCGGAAGTGCGGTCGTCGACCGGGGTGATCGCCGAGATGGTCCGGTTGTCCACCATGCCCCAGCTCTTGGTCACCGCGATCCCGAGCCCGCCGTTGATCGCCTCCACACCGCTGTTGACATCGTCGATGATCTGGCCTTCGTCGCCTTCGAAGGTGATCGTGAAATCGACGTAGGAAATCGGTGTGTCGAAATCGTGGCGGGTGAACAGCGGCACTATCGGTGTCTGATGCACGAACTTGAAATGAGCGAAGTCCACGCCGTTTTCGAGCACATACTGCGGATGCAACTCCAGCTGGGGCCGGTAGAGCCGGGCCTGGGGGTAGTAGTCGGCGGCGCTGCTGTCGTCACCGAAATCGGCGAAGATGTCGGGCACCTCGAAGAACGGGGTGCGGCCCTGCACGTCGTGCCAGATGTGGACCGAGGCGTTGCGCTCGATGACGGGGTAGGTGGGAATGCGACGACCCCGATTTGGCCTGTCCTGGTAGGGGATACACACGTTGCGACCGTCGAGGTCCCACTGCCAGCCGTGAAAGGGACACTGGATGACCTCGCCGACCACCTGACCGCCGTACCCGAGGTGCGCCCCGAGGTGTTCGCAGTAAGCGTCCATCACCGTCACCGCACCGGACTGCGCCCGCCACGCAACCATCTCCCGGTCGAAGTACTTCATCCGGTGCACGTCGCCGACGGCGATCTCGTCGGACCATGCGACCTGGAACCACCCGGTGGGCTTCATCGACAGGGGCGGCTTTGCCACGACGGAACTCCTCTCGGTTGGCGGGGTCCGGCGGCTACGTCGGCGAGTCTAGGAATATTTCATAGAGGAGTCAATGAATATGTCGCCGAGGCTACGATCCCGATGTGGCGGAAGCGGACAGCGCGCGGCGACGGCCGAACCGGCGGGGTTCGGCGACGCGGGAGAACCTACTCGAGGCCGCCCTCACCGCACTGGCCTCGGGCGATCCCGGTGCGGTCTCGGCCAACCGCATCGCCAAGGAGATCGGCGCGACCTGGGGCACGGTGCAGTACCAGTTCGGCGACACCGACGGCTTCTGGGCCGCGGTGCTGCGCCACACCGCCGAGCGGCGGGCGAACATCTTCGCAGCGCCCGACCCGTCCGCCAGCCTGCGTGACCGGGTGGCCGGCATTATCGACACCCTCTACGCCGGACTGACCAACCGGGATTCCCGCGCGATCGAGAACCTTCGTGCCGTACTTCCCCGGGACTACGCCGAACTCGAACGGTTGTACCCGCAGACCGCGGCCGAGCTGTTCTCCTGGGGGCAGGGCTGGCAGGAGACCTGCCGTAACGCGTTTGCCGATCTCCATGTCGACCCCGACCGGGTCCGCGAGGTGACCTGGCTGATTCCCGGCGCGATGCGCGGAATCGCCTCGGAGAAGCAGCTGGGGACCTACTCCGATCTCGACGCCGCCCGCCGTGGGCTGACCAACGCGATCGTGGCCTACCTCGACGACGGGCGGCGGTAGATGCGGCCTTTGCGCCGCTCAGTCCACCTTGGCGATCAGCCGCTCCAGCGCCGCGCGGTCGGGCTCGAGCAGCTCGGCGATGCGCGCCTGATTCACGTCGGCGACGATGATCTCGCCGACGTCCTTGTGCACATCGCTGAAGATGCCGTGAGCTTTCATCTTGTCGGCCTGGTAAATGTTGTCCTCGGTCGGTGTCACGTAGTACACGGCGTCGGCCTTGAAGCGGTGCACCATCCACAGGTGAATGACCGTCATCAACCGCTTCTGGCGCAGTTTCTCAGCGTAGGTGTTCTGATCGCGCACCTGCAGGATGCTGCGGCCGTGCCGGTCCTTGATCGGGTCGAACACCACATCGGCCAGCTTCTCGCCGTCAGCGTCGCCGTAGATACCCAGTTCCAGGACGTCGGAACCGGCCCGCCGCGGTCGCAGGGTCACCCGCAGCTTCTCGCCGAGCTGATAGTGCTCGCCCCACAATGCCAGCCACTCTTCGAGGAGCTTCTTGGGTACCTCGGTCTGCACCAGATGCTGGTGCTGGGTGGAGCCCTTGCCCATCGACTTGGTGGTGGCGGTGCGGCCCGAGGACGCCGCCAGCGCGGCATCGCTGCGGGGTCCGCCGACCAGCGTTTGCGGTGTGCGGTAAGGCGATTCGACCAACCGCATCTTGCGTTGCAGTCGGGCCAGCGCCAGCATGCCGTCCTGGCGCAGGGCGGTGGCGAACTCCTCGGCGGCGACACCGTCGATCTGGTGGCCACCATAGGTCATGAAGTTGAAGACGAAGCCCATCTTGCCCAGCTCTTCGGGGAAGGCACGCATCTCTTCGTCGCTCATCCCGGTGGTATCCCAGTTGAACGAGGGGGAGAGGTTGTAGGCCATCATCTTGTCCGGGTAGACGGCATGGACAGCGTCGGCGAACTCGCGGGCGTCGGCCAGGTCGGCGGTCTTGGTCTCCATCCACAGCAGATCCGCAAACGGCGCCGCGGCAAGCGATTTCGCGATCGCATACGGGATGCCGCCGCGCACTTGGTAGTAGCCCTCGGGCGTCTTGGCCCGCTCCGGGTCCCAGGGCGCGTCCACACCTAGTTCCCGGGCCTTCTCTCGGGCGGCGTACAGCGATGCCGTCTTGGCGAACGCCCGCCACTGCGAGACGCTCATCTCCAACGGCTCACCCTCGCCCTCGCGGAACGCCACGAGTTCGGCCACGGCATCGCCGTAGGTGTCCAGCCCGGCGTCATCCTGCCAGGCGTCGACGAACTTCGACTCGACCTTGTCGAACAGCGCGTCCAGGGAGGGCTCGCGGCGATCACGCCAGGCGGCGGCTTGTTCGGCGATCAGATCGAAGATGCCCTGACGCTGCAGCCACGCATCGGCGGTCGCGTACTCGCCCTCGGGCAGTGCGTAGAGGAGATGGCCGTTGAGTTCGGTGACCCCGGCCTCGTAGAACCGGCGCACCATCGCCAGGAAACAGGCCTTGTAGGGCGGAACCTTGAGGTTGGTCGCCCCGAGCAGGAACGGCTGATCGCGCTCGTCGGCGCGGCTGTCGATCAGGTTGGCGGCCTCAGCGTCGGTCCGCGCGACGATGATGCCGGGCACACCCATGATGTCGAGCTGGAAACGGGCGGTGTTGAGCCGTTTGAGTTGCTCGTCGGAGGGCACCAGCACTTTGCCGCCCTGATGACCGCACTTCTTGGTGCCTGGACGCTGATCCTCGATGTGGTAGCCCGGCACGCCGGCCTCGACGAAACGCCGAATTAGGTTGCGCACGTGCGGGTCTCCGCCGTGGCCGGTGTCGGCATCGGCGATGATGAACGGCCGGTAGTCGATGGCGGGAGTGGCCGCCCGCTGATCGTCGGTCATCTGCAGGCGCAGATACTGCTGATTGCGGTCCGCGGTGAGCAGGGCACGCACCAGCCCGGCCGCCTCGTCGGGTACCTGGCTAAGCGGGTAGCTGGCGAGGTCGGGCCCGGGATCTTCGGTCGTGGAGCCCTTGGCCGAGGTCGCCCACCCGCCCAGGTAGATGCCCTCGATGCCCATCCGCTTCATCGTCACCGCCTGGCCGGGGGAGTACGGGCCGAAGGTGGTGATGCTCTTCTTCGCGGCGAACAGTTCGCGCAGGCGCTTGTGGAAGGCGGTGGCGGCCTCGCGTGCCACGGAGTAGTCGACCGGGATGGTGCCGCGCTGTTCGACGACCTGCCGCGCGGTGTAGAGGCGGGTTATCCCGGCGAATCGCGGGCTGTCGAAGTAGCGCTGCGTCTCGGCGACGGCGCGTTCCAACGGTGACTGCGTTTCGGAGTCCGCTTCGATGATGGACATTGGGTCTCACGCTCCTCGCTGAGCTGGTTTCCGCGCAGGCGCTGTTCCCCCGGGCGGCATCATCGATTATCCCGACTCCACCGCCAACTGGAGTGGGTTTGGCGCCAGTCCGGGATACTCGTCCGCCATGCCGTGCCAATTCGGCGACCGATGGTGTCGGAGCTTGGCCGGCGGCAATTGGTCAGCAAATCTGCGTTGGTTCACCTGTTGGAGTAACTGCGGTGTCCGGGAATCGCGTTACCGAGGTTTCGGATTGTCCTGCGTACCAGCAAGTTCCGAGCAAAGCGGTGTGGGTGCAGCTATTGACGACAACGGGAGTTTGGGTACGTAACCACGCTGATGGCGAATTCCGGAGATGCCGTGTACCTGTATTCGCGGAATCGGGTACATTCTTGTGGTCCGTCTCACTGGCCTGGGGTCGGTGTGGCGGGGCCCTACGCTTCGGGTCGGGGGAAGGAGGCGGCATGTTCGGCGGTCGGCCGCGCAATGATCACGACCCCCGTCAGATCGTGCGGTCGCTTCGGTGAACGTGCATGACCGGCCCCCGCTGAAGATCGCGGGCGTGGCGTTCCTCGTTGTCCTGGCCCTGGTCTTCACGCTGGTCTACCTCCAGTTCCGCGGTGACCTGACGCCAAAGGCGTCGCTGACGATGGTTTCCGACCGGGCCGGACTGGTCATGGATGCGGGGTCCAAGGTCACCTACAACGGTGTGGTCATCGGGCGGGTGGGCAAGGTGGCCAGCGCCGAACGCGGCGGCCGGACCGTCGCGCACGTGACCCTGGACGTAGATCCCCGCTTTCTGGTCAGCATCCCGGCCAATGTGCACGCCGATATCAAGGCCTCGACGGTGTTCGGCAACAAGTACGTCGCGCTCACGACGCCGAAGAACCCGTCGCCGGCGCGGCTCACCAGTTCCGACGTGATCACGACCTCGACGGTCACCACCGAGTTCAACACCCTGTTCGAGACGATTACCTCGATTGCCGAGAAGGTCGACCCGGTCAAGCTCAATCTGACCCTGTCGGCGACCGCCGAGGCATTGAGCGGGCTGGGCGCCAAGTTCGGCAGGGCGATCGGCAACGGCAACGCGGTCCTCGACGACGTCAATCCGCAGCTGCCGCAGATCCGCTACGACATTCAGCGGCTGTCGGAACTCGCCGACGTCTACACCAAAGCCAGTCCAGATCTGTGGGACGCGCTCGACCATGCGGTGACCACCGCGCACTCCCTCAACGCTCAGCAGAACGACATCGACGCCGCGCTGCTGGCCTCGGTCGGATTCGGCAACACCGGCGCCGACGTCGTCGAGCGTGGCAGCCCCTACCTGGTGCGTGCGCTGGCCGACCTGGTGCCTACTACTTCGCTGCTGGACAAGTACAGTCCAGAGTTCTTCTGCAGCCTGCGCAATCTCGCCGAAGCGACACCAGCGGCGGAGGAATCCTTTGGCGGCAACGGCTATTCGCTCAACACCGTCACCGAGTTCCTCGGCGCGCCCAATCCCTACGTGTACCCCGACAATCTGCCGCGGACCAACGGCCGGGGCGGTCCGGGCGGGGCGCCGGGGTGTTGGCAGAAGGTCGACCGCAATTTCTGGCCGGCGCCCTACCTGGTTGTCGACGACGGCGCGTCCATCGCTCCGTACAACCACTTCGAGCTGGGGCAGCCACTGCTCACCGAATACGTGTGGGGTCGCCAGGTCGGGGAGAATACGATCAACCCCTGACCGCTCGAATTGCGCTGTGCTGCAGAGACCTTGAACCGGGTAGTTGTTCGCTAGGCGGGTAAGGGCGCGGAATCTGCGGGCGGGGGCGGAATTTCGGCGCTCACCGGCACGATGTCGCCGCCCGGAGGCGGTACCTCGCCGGCAGGCGGCGGTGGCAGGTCGGGTGCGGGCGGTGCCGGCGCGTCCGGTGCCGGCGGATCCTGCAGCTCGTCAGCGGCCAGTGGCAGGTACATGTGGTGGGTGAACTGGGGCTGGTAGGCGCCGCCGCCGCCCACCCGGACGCCACCGCCCTCACCGCTGGATACCGCGGTGCCATCGGGCAACGTCACGGCGGTGTGCCGGTTGTTCCATCCGATCACCAGTGAGTTCGGCGCAGTGCCGTAGTGGAAGCCGCGGGCCAGTAGGGCGGACTCTTCGTTGCCGGTATGGAAGCGGCTGCCGAACGCGGGCCTGCCGGTGGCCACATTGGATACCCAGGAGGCCAGGCCCGAACAGTCGGTGCCAGCCGGGCTGTCCCCACCAGGGACATACGGCGTGCCTGACACCTGACTGAGCAGCGTCATCAACGTCGCGATTGCAAACATGTACCCGAAAGTAACAACGGTATTGCACGTATACCAAAGTCTGTGCTTTCCATCACGTTTCGTGAAATCGCATGGCACACACAACAAAAACTCTAAGAAGTCAGAACATATTCAGTTCAGCTAGCTTTGTGCGAATCTCGAATTAACCTGACTAACAACATATTTGAAGTGCATACTGCGGACAGCAACTGCACAGGAAGCGCATGCGCCGGCAATCGAAGTCGCGCACCACGTGATGATCTCGAGACTACTTGATCGATTCAGATGAGCTGAAACCGGCGCCGCGCTGTGATCGGGCGAACGAGCTGATTCGCGCACCACGAGCGTCGAGGTGGCGGCGAAACCCAACTTTCGGCCAAAGGGCCAGCTCAGTGCTCGGCGCGGACCTGGTCTTTGACCGCGGACACGATCGGCGGCGCAGTACGCCCGCCGGGCACCCCGTCTTCCTCGAGGCCCAGGGGGTAACCGTTCTCGTGCAGTAGCCCGCTAGCATCGGCGCTCATGCGAGTGCTGGTGCAACGGGTCACCTCGGCGTCGGTTTCCGTGGGCGGCGCGGTAGTCGGTGCGATCCAGCCGCGGGGTCAGGGCCTGCTGGCACTGGTCGGAGTCACCCACTCCGACACCGAACCAATCGCGCGCAGGCTCGCCGAAAAGCTCTGGCAGTTGCGGATTCTCGATGAGGAGCAATCGGCTGCTGATGTCGGCGCGCCGATCCTGGTAGTCAGTCAGTTCACCCTTTACGCGAACACCGTGAAAGGCCGCAGGCCGACCTGGAACGCGGCGGCACCGGGCCCGGTGGCCGAACCGCTGGTCACGGTATTCGTCGAGACCTTGCGCGAGTTGGGTGCCACCGTCGAGACCGGCGTGTTCGGGGCCGACATGCAGGTCGCACTGGTCAACGATGGGCCGGTCACGGTGATGCTGGAGCTGTGAGACGCGCTCACCCGATTTGTTACCGGTCCGCGCCCTGCCGTCCACATCAGACGTGAGAACGTAGAAGCCTATGCACACGCACAATTTCGTCACGTACGAGGAGTTCGGCCGCCGGTTCTTCGAGATCGCGGTGACCGAGGAGCGTGTGGCCGCGGCGCTGGCCGAGATTGCGGGCGACGAGTTCGAGATGGGACCGATGGCCCAGGGGCCCGCCGGCCTGGCCCGGGTCACCGCGAAGGTCAAGATCCAACAGCCCACGGCCCGGCGGACCGTGGGTGACACCCTCACCTTCAACATCCGCATCCCGCTGCTCCTGGAACTGCTCGTCGACCTGCGAGTGGACAAGCAGCGGTTCACGGTGGACGGCGACATCGTGCTGCGCGCCACCGCCCGCGCCGCCGAGCCGTTACTACTGGTCATCGACGTGGCCAAACCCCGTCCCTCCGATATCGCGGTTCACGTGACGTCGAAGTCGGTGCGCGGGGAGATCCTGCGCATCGTGGCCGGCGTCGACACCGAGATCCGGCGCTTCATCGCGGCGTACGTGGCCGAGGAGATCGACAGTCCCGCCTCCCAGCAGGCCAAGGTCATCGACGTCAGCGAAGCCGTCGCGTCGGCGTGGGACTGACCGGTTCGAAGGGATCGTATTGCTCACGGCGACAACCGGTGTGGCGTTCAACCGGGAGCTCGTCCGGTGCCGCCGCTCAGCGGCGCGGCCGGCGGGTGATGTTCAGTGGCCTGCCGATGGTGCTGAGCTGAGTGAGGATGTCTTCGACCCGGGCCAGCGGCACCTCCGCGCGCCATTCGGGCAGGCTGCCAGTCAGGTGCAGTGCGCCGGGGCCGAACGTCAGGCTCGTCAGGGTCAGGCCGCTGGCCAGTTCCGGTAGTCGCACTGGATAGGCGGGCAGCCGGGTGGGCAGCCGCCAGCGGCGCCGGCCCGCCCACACAGCGCGCGGATGCAGCCACAGGGTGGAGCCGTCGAGGTTCACCTCGATCTCGACACTGCCCAGCTCAGGGTGACGGGCCCACCGCAGCCGGGCCACGCCGTCGTCGCCCACATGGCCCGACAGCCGGGGAAGGGCAACCCGTAAGACCTGGTCGACCGCGTGCGTCGAGACCTCTAATCCAACATCCACGGGTGCGGCGACCAGCACCCCCGGCCGCAGGCGGACATTGTGCAGTACGACCGATGCGCGCTCGAAATGCCTTGCTTCCCAGCGGATATTGGTAGCAGCAACCCGCACGTCATTGAGCTGGCCGAGGGCGAGGCGCCGGATGTCGAGCCGGGAATCGAACTCGGTGACCGTCAGTGTGATGTCCTCGCTGTCCAGACGCACGGTCAAGGTGCGGCCCACCACCAGGTGCCGGACCGTCATGAACAGGGTGCGGTAGGCCGCCGCCGCTCCGGAATTGACCGGCGCCAGCACCGCCGCCGTCGACCACACCGACGAGAGCCTGTCCAGCGGACGCAGCAGATCCCAGCGAGCCAATCCGAGCGAACGCGCCATAGGAGTACCAATCCTGCTCGCTCGGCTCGGCGTGGCGCAATAGCGGGCACCGCCAGAGCCCCCGGGATCGGGGGGCTCGACTGCGGCGAACCCTAAGCGGGCAGCGGCGTCAGCCGACCTGAGTCGGGGTGACCGTGACGACGCCCGGCGCACCGGCGGTCGGCCGACCGCCGCCGTCGGCGGGAATCGGGGGCGCGCTTCCGGCGGAGGAGGGCGCGGGTGCCTCGGGCTGGGCCGCTGCGGTGCAGTTCAGCATCAGCTGCATCTTGCCGCTGGCCAGGTACTTCTGGCTCTGCACGATGCACTTGGCCTGCGGCACGTCACTGCCCACCGAGCCGCCGAACACCGTCGACACGCCCTGGGCGTGCAGGATGGCGACCGCCTTGTAATACGGTTCGCCGAGGATGTTCAGCGTGCCGCCGGCGTTGGGGTCGGCGCTGCTGGATCCCATGCTGAGGGCGACCGCTGCCGAACCCGCAGCAAGCGTGCCGGCGGCCACCAGGATGAGCCTTTTCACTCCAACCTCCGTCTGTGTCTTCGGTCGAACATAGCGCAGAACGCTTGGAGAGCCCGTTCGAGCAGATCCCACCAGCCTCTTGCGACCTATATCGTCACAACCTGCCCCGGATGTTTCACCGGTGCGCCGAGATCGACGTTCTGGTGCAATGCGCTCGCATTTTCCCGCCCATTCGTTGGTTTTGGCGGGGAGGGGCAGGGGTCAGCCGCCGTTGCCGCGCAGGATCTCCTCGGCGCACCGCAGCCTGGTTTGTCCGGTTTCCTGCATGCAGATTCGAACCGGGGACTCGTTCTCCGTCGGCGGTATGGCGGTCGGCGAGGAAGTTATCACCGGATTGGGGATCACGTCCTGGTGCCCCGACCACAGATAGCGGTTGGTGTACTGCAGCTGGGTGCAATAGACGGTGGCCCCGTCGGCGGTGGTGCCGGCGGCTCCGGGCTCGCTGCAGTTCGCTCCGATGACCGCGGTGGGCGCCGGCTCGACGGTCACGGTGTCGGTGGGTGTGCTGCTGGTCGTCTCAGTCGAGTCCGCAGTCGTGGTGGTCGTGGTCGTGGTCGTGGTCGGCGGTGGTGGCGGCGGCGGAGCCAGGCTGGCCGCAGTTGTTGCGGTGGAACTGCGGACGCCATTGGAGGCGACCGTCTCACCGCGGTCGCGGCCGAGGACGAACGTGACCGCCACAACCACCACCAGCAGCAGCAACAGCGCGGGAAGCAGCACCGCAGGCCGTTGCCAGAACCTGCTGGGCGGCGCGGGCGGCTCACTGCCCAGCAGCGAGGCGTCGGTGATGGGTGTCAGCCGGGTGGCGTTCGCGTCGGCCTCGGCCAGCACGTCACCGGCCAGCGGCATGGTGATCTGGTGGCCCAGCGCACGGGCGAAGTCCACACACCGGTCGTACCGGTCGGCCGGGACCTTCGAGAGCGCCTTGCCCAGTGCAGGGTCGAGATTGGCCAGCTCGGGGCGGCGGCCGGCCAGGCTGGGTGGTGCGGCCGTCAGGTGCTGGCTGATCACCACGGCCGGGTTGGAGTGCTGGAACGGCGGCGTGCCCGTCAACAGGTGATAGGCGGTGGCGGCCAGCGCGTACTGATCGGCCCGGCCGTCCAGGTCGCGGCCCATCAGTTGTTCGGGAGCGGCGTAGGACACCGTGCCGACCGTCATGTTGGTCTGGGTCAGGCCGCTGGTGTCATTTTCCCAGCGGGCAATGCCGAAGTCCGCCAACAGAATTCGTTCCTCGCCAGATTCCTGTCGTGACACCAGGATGTTCGCGGGCTTGACGTCGCGGTGCAGCAGATGGCGTTGGTGGGCGTAGTCCAGCGCCTCGGCGACGGCGGTGATGATGTTGAGGACTTCGCGCTGCGGCAGGCCGTTGGGGTAGTTCTGCAGCAGGTTGGCGGCATCGGTGCCGTCGACGAAGTCCATGGCGATCCACAGCTGGCCGTGGAATTCACCGCGGTCATGCACGCCCACGATGTGCGGGTGCCACAGCGTCGCGGCCATATCTGCCTCGCGCTCGAACCGCGCCCGATACTCGGCGTCGCTGCTGACCGAGGCCGGCAGTACCTTGAGCGCATCGCGGCGGGGCAGCCGCGGGTGCTGGGCCAGGTAGACCTCGCCCATGCCTCCTGTGCCGAGTAATCGCAGGATGGTGTAGCCCGCGAATGTCTCGCCCTCGGCCAATGGCATGGACAGATCCTACAAATATCCAGGCGTTATCGGTTCCGGGGCCGCGCGGGCCTCAGCCGACAACGACGCCAAGACCCCGGAGCTCGTCAGCCTCGGCGTAGCGGGCCAGGCAGTCGCGGGTACTTGTCTGCAGGGCTGCCAGCGGTTCGTCGGTGACGCCCAGGACCCGAAGGCAGGCGTCGGCGACGTGCCGTGGCAGCGCGGCACGTTCGGGCTGCGGGGGGTGCGTCCACATGTTGACCAGCGACTCGACCAGGCGGAATGGCAGATCGGCGGCGTCATCGGCGACACCGGTCGCCGCCAGGATCACCCGGCTCAGGTCCAGGTAGCCGAGACGTAGCCGCTCCCGTTCGGTCCAGAACGTCGCCAGCCGGGCTTCGCGCAGCTCCGGCAGCAGGTACAGCGCGCCGAGGTTCCAGCGTGAGGTCAGCAGCTGTGCACCGTCGAAGGCTGCCAGCGCGTGCAGCCGCCGCTCCGCCGACAACTGGGGATCGGCCTGCCGCAGCGCCGACAGGAACCCCAGCGTCGGTGTGACGGTCTGGTGCAGCAGCGCCGAGAGCAGCTCGTCCTTGGTCTTGAAGTAGTGGTAGAGCGAGGCCTGTCGGATGCCGACCGCCTCGGCGATGGCCCTGGTGGACGTGCTGGCATAGCCGCGCGTGGTGAACAGTTCCCCCGCGGCGTCGAGAATCTCTTCCCGAGCGGTGGTGCCGGGCCTGCGCTGTTCGGTCAAGCGCGGGCGCCCGGCCCGCGTCGTCGCCATGTGTCCGATGGTTGCGCACACCACCTGCGAAAAGACAGCCCTCGGGATTTTCTGTCACACGACAGAAACGCGGGATACCTATCGGTTACGCCACGGCAAGGTTTGGTTACGCCAGCGATACCCACGGCGACATCGGGCCCGCAAAACTGTCAAGCGACAGGCTGATCGCTCACCGCTGAGCGCATCCCCGCGACCTTCTCACCTCACGGGAGACCCTCCGATGGCGAGCGCCGCAAGTGTTGCGCTACGACCCGATGCCCCGGCGACAACGCCGGGCGGCGACGCGGTCGCTGCGGTCGACGACCTGCACGTCACCTTCCGCCGCAACGGTAAGGACGTACACGCGCTGCGTGGCGTATCGCTACGTATCGCCCCCGGCGAAATCATCGGACTGGTCGGCGAATCCGGTTCGGGCAAGAGCGTGCTCGGCTTCAGCATGCTCGGCCTGCTCGCCGGGGCCAGGACCGAGGGCACCGTCCAGATCTGCGGGACCGACATGCTCAGCGGCGCGGCCAAGCAATTGCGCAAGGTCCGCCGCCTCGACCTCGGCGCGGTGTTCCAGGACCCGATGACATCGCTGAACCCCACGATGCGCATCGGCAAGCAGGTCGAAGAAGTGGCCGGCAGCAGCGCCGAGGCGCTCAAGCTGCTGACCGCGGTCGGCATCCCGGAGCCCGAACGGCGGATGCGGGCCTACCCCCACGAACTCTCCGGCGGGCTGCGCCAGCGGGTCATGATCGCCATCGCGGTGGCCGGTGACCCCGAACTGATCATCGCCGACGAGCCGACCACCGCACTCGACGTCACCGTGCAGGCCCAGGTGCTCGCACTGCTGCAGCGGCTGCGCAACGAGATCGGCTGCAGCATCGTGCTGATCACCCACGACCTTGGTGTGGCTGCCCAGATCGCTGACCGAATCGCCGTCCTCTACGCCGGCCGGATCGCCGAAATCGGGCCCACCGCAGAGGTTCTCGCCACTCCCGCACACCCCTACACGCACGGGTTGCTGCAGTCTCGGTTAACCCTGAACACGGTCCGCGACCGTCCGCTGGCCGCCATGGCCGGCCAGGTTCCCAGCCCGAGCGCGCCGCTGCCGGGGTGTGCCTTCGTGCCGCGATGTGAGCTGGCCCGTCCGGAATGTTCGACCACGCCGCCGGAGCCGGTGGCGGTCGCGGAGAACCGGGTGAGCGCCTGCGTCATCGCGCCCGATCAGATGCGCGCCGAACTGGCCGGGGTGATCGCCGCCGAGACCGAAGCCTTCGCCGACCGCGCCGCCATCGACCCTGCGCAGCCCGCCGCCGTCGATGCCCGCAACGTCACCAAAGCCTTCACCGTGCGCCGGCGCTGGCTTGATCGGTCGGGACCCAAGCAGAGCAAACTCCAAGCGCTGCGCGGAGTGTCGCTGACCGTCGCGCACGGCGAATCCGTGGCCCTGGTCGGCGAGAGCGGTTCGGGCAAGTCGACCCTGCTGCGGATCATCGCCGGACTGGAGACGGCCACCTCCGGCCAGATCGAGCTGGCCGGGGACCAACCCCCGCAGATGGTGTTTCAGGACGCCGGCGCTTCACTGACCCCGTGGCTGTCGGTCGGTGAGCTGATCGGAGAGCGGCTGCGCGGCACCGACATGTCGCGCTCGCAGCGTCGTGACGCCGTCGCCGCGGTGCTCGAACGCGTCGGCCTGCCGGCCGACGTCGTGAAATCGCGGGCCGCCCAGCTCTCCGGCGGGCAACGTCAGCGGGTGTCGCTGGCGCGGGCGACGGTGATCCCGCCGCAGGTGCTGTTGTGCGACGAGCCCACCAGCGCGCTGGACGTATCGCTGGCCGCCTCGGTGCTCAACCTCATCGGGGAGTTACGCCGCAGTCTGGACATGTCGGTGGTCTTCGTGACCCACGACCTATCGGTGGCCCGGGTGGTGGCCGACCGCATCGCGGTGATGTATCTGGGCCGCATCGTCGAGATCGGGCCCGCCGAGGACGTCATCGGCCGCCCGACCCATCCCTACACCCAGGCACTGGTCGACGCCATCCCGGACCTAGGCCGGGAGTGCCGGGTATTGACCGGGGAGCCGGCCAGCCCGTTGTCTCCGCCGACGGGGTGCGCCTTCCACCCCAGGTGCCCGATCGCCATCGACACCTGCAGCAACAGCGAACTCGACGTGCGGCTGGAAGGCATTCCGGGAAGCCCGCACCAGGTCGCCTGTATCGAAAGAAAGGCGCGCTGATGGCCATCGCATTGCCTGCACCGGCGCTGCTGCGCAGCCGCGAGAAGCGGATGCTGGGGTTAGCAGGAGACCGTGCGATGGTGCTCAATTGGCTGGGTGTCTCGTTGATCCTGCTGGTCACCTTGATCGCCGTCGCCGTGCCGGTGCTCGCCCCGCACGACCCCTTGGTTCCGGTCGGCATGCCGCTGCAGGCGCCCGGCAAGGACGGCTTCCTGCTCGGCACCGACAGCGTCGGACGCGACATCTTCAGCCGGGTGCTCTTCGGCATCCGGTCCAGCTGGTTCGCCGCGCTCGTGGTCGTCGCGGTCGGGCTGCTGATCGGCGGCCTGATCGGGCTGGTCGCGGGGGCTACCGGCGGCTGGCTCGACGCCACCCTGATGCGGATCACCGACGGGTTCCTGTCACTTCCCGCACCGGTCCTGGCTATCGCCGTGGTCGCCGCGCTGGGACCCGGCTTCGTGCACACCCTGATCGCGGTGTCGATCGTGTGGTGGCCGTTCTACGCCAGGCTTGTTCGCGGTGAGATCGCCCGGTTGAAGGCGCGCCCGCACGTCGAGGCGGCCCGGCTGGCCGGTGTGGGTCGGGTGCGGCTGGCGCTGCGTCACCTGCTGCCCGGCGCGGTGCCCAACGCCCTGGTTGCCGCCAGCCTGGACCTCGGGACGCTGATCCTGACGCTGGCGGGGCTGTCCTTCCTCGGCCTGGGCCAGTCGGCGCCGGCTCCCGAGCTCGGTGCCGACGCCGCGCGCAACCTGAGCTACTTCCTGCAGCAGTGGTGGGTTCCGGTGATGCCCGGCCTCGGGGTGCTGGTCCTGGCGCTCATCGGCAATATCGCCGGCGACAGCCTGCGCAATCTGATGAAGACGAGCTAGGAGGCATTCGGTGAAGACGTTCGTCGCCTCCCGGATGGCGGCCATGCTGGCCATCCTGGTCGCCCTGACCGCGGTGATGTTTGTGCTACAACACATTTCGCCGATGGACCCGGTGAAGTCCCAGATGGGGGCGCAGGCCTCGGCCAGTGCGGTCGCCGCCCGCCGCGAAGCGCTGGGTCTCAACGACCCGATTCTCACTCAGTTCTGGCACTACCTCACCGGGGCGGTGCGCGGCGATCTGGGAACCTCTTACCGGACAAGGCATCCGGTGGCCTCCGACCTTGGCTCGTTCTTCCCGGCCACCCTGGAACTGGCGCTCTACGGCATGGGTATCGCGGTGCTGCTGGCGGTGCTGCTGGCCTTCAGCACCACACTGAAGTGGCGGGGATCGGCTGTCCTGCGCGGCGTTCTCTTCACCGGTGCATCGGCGCCGATGTTCCTGCTGGGCATCCTCGGGTTGATCGTCTTCTACCAGAAGCTGGGCTGGGTGCCGGCAAATGGACGCATCGGGATCAGCAATCCGCCGACCGGACCTACCGGACTGCTCACCGTCGACGGGCTGCTGCACGGCCGGTTCGACGTGGTGGCCGACGCGTTACACCACCTGATCCTTCCCGCCCTGGTGATTGCGCTGGGGCCGGCGGTGGCGATCGGCCGGGTGCTGCGTTCGAGCCTGCTCACCGACATGGACAGCGACTACGCCCGCACCGCGCGGGCAAAAGGGTTGCCGGAGAGCCGGATTGTGGCGAGCCACGTGCTGCGGAACTGCGTCGGCTCGGCACTGTCGATGACCGGACTTCAGGTGGGTCTGATGTTCTCCGGTGTGCTGGTGGTCGAGCAGGTGTTCGGCTGGCCGGGCATTGGCCAGTACATCGCCCAGAGCATCCCGGTCGCCGACTTTCCGGCGATCGCCGGGGTGACGCTGATGCTCGGCGCCCTCTACGTGTTCATCAACACGGCCGTGGACGTCCTCCAGGCCGCCGCAGACCCCCGCATCGCAGTTACAGGAGGATGAATTAGGTGCCGAAACAGCCACTAATCGTGGGTAACCCCGTTCTGGTCGTCGTCGACATGCAGGAAAGCGGCGGGATGCCCGCCGAGGAGATGGGTATCGCCCATATGTCCGGCTACGACGATCGCATCGAGGTGGCCGAGCGGTTGATCGCATCCGCCCGCACCGCGGGGATCCCCATCGTGTTCTTCCAAGAAGTGCACCGGCCCAGCGGCATCGACTTCGGGCGTGAACTCGACGGCTCCGAAAGTGCGCACTGCGTGGACGGCAGGCCGGGCACCCCGTTGCATCCGCGGCTGCTACCCGACCTCGACGGGCCCAACCACGAGTTCCACATCGTCAAGCGGCGCTACTCGGGGTTCATCGGAACAGAATTCGAGATCGTGCTGTCCGGGCTGAAGGCGTCGACGTTGATCCTCGTCGGTGGCCTGACCAATGTCTGCGTGCACTACACCTTCGCCGACGCCCACCAGCGCGACTTTTACGTGCGGGTGGTTTCCGACTGTGTCGGCGGCTCGTCGGTGACCGCGCACGAAGCCGCCCTCGACGCCATGGAATACCTACAGGCCGGCGCGGTACGTACCAGCGACGAGATCCTCACCGCCTTTTCGTCTATGACCATCCCCGTTCTCGAAGGAGCCACCCGATGAAGAAACTCCGTACGCTTCTCGCGATCGGCGTGACAGCAGCCCTCACCGTAACCGCCTGCGGCGGATCCAATTCCGGTGGCACCAGCACTCCCAACGCGGCACCGACCGACAAGGTGCTGCACCTGTCGTTCCTGCAGGATCCGGGCCAGCCGCCGGACCCCGACATATACTACGCCGGACAGGGCCTGCTGCTGACCACGAACACCTACGAGGGCCTACTGCAGTACAAGAGCGGTACCGACAAGCCGGTACTGGAGCCGCTGTTGGCCACGGAGTGGACTGCCTCGCCGGATAACAAGGTCTTTACCCTCAAGCTGCGCGAAGGCGTCAAGTTCCACGACGGCACCCCGTTCACCTCCGCCGCGGTCAAGGCCTCCTTCGACAGGCGGGCGGCGGTGAACCAAGGACCCGCGTACATGGTCACCGACGTCGATTCGGTTACTACACAGGGTGATTACGGAGTCACCATCACCCTGAAGGCGCCCAACTCCGCGTTCCTGGACTACCTGGCCTGCCCGTACGGGCCCCGCATGCTCAGCCCGGAAGGTCTGAAGAAGAACGCGGGCACCGACAACGCCCAGGGGTATCTCACCAACCACGATCTGGGCACCGGCCCGTACACGCTGACCGCCGCGGAGGTCGGCTCGAAATACGAACTGACCTCCTTCCCGGATTACTGGGGTACCAAGCCCTACTTCGAGAAGGTCGAACTGCCGGTCATCACCGACGTGTCGGCGCAGCAGCTGCAGTTCAACAACGGTCAGCTGGCGGCGATCCTGCACGACCTGCCGTCCTCGGCGGTGCAGTCCTACCTGGACAACAAGTCATTCGCCAACTATTCGCTACCGACCATGATGTCGAACTACGTCTACATCAACCCGCGTAAGGGCATGATGACCGACGCCAAGAACCGCAACGCCGTCATGCAGGCCATCGATGTCGACCAACTGGTCAAGCAGACCTACTTCGGCCGCGGCAAGAAGGCCGAACAGATCTACCCGCCGAACGTGATGGCCCCCGAGTACGGCAAGCAGTCGGTGACCCACGATCCGTCCGTGCTGACCGGCATCGCGGCGGGACTGCCGGCCGACCAGAAATCCGTCACCATCGGCTATGACTCGTCCAACCCCGATAACCAGCTGATCAGCAACCTGGTTCAGACCCAACTGGCCGCGGCCGGACTGACCGCCAAGGTGCAGGCCTATCCCACCTCGGAGATCTACGGGTGGGTCGGCGGCGACGGGCAGTCGGCCCCGGAGATCATGACCTACCTCGGATGGCCGGACGCGCCGTCGCCCTACACCTGGGGGCACATCTCTTGGGATGCCGACGGTGGCCTGAACTTCTTCGGTTGCTCGGCGCCGGCGGTCACAGCGGCACTGGCCAAGGGTCTGCCGACCGGTGACGACGCCGACTTCTCCACCGCGGGCGAGGAAGCCGTCAAGACGGGTTGCTGGCTCAACGTCGCCGATGTCAACGACTTCATGGTGGCCCAACCGTGGCTCAAGGGTGTCGAGCAGGCCCACGTCGTGACCGACCCGAACAGTCTTCGGCTGGCCGCGCTGTCGGTCGGATAACTTGATGGCGTTGGGAGACAGCAAAGTTCGACGGATCGTCCTGCTGACACTGGGTTGGGAGGAGTTGCCCAAGTCGGTGTCGGTGTACGGGGCGCCGCCGGAGTTGCGGATGCGGGAGCCGGTGCCGGGTGTGCTGTTGCAGACCGACGGCGGTTGGGTGTTGCTCGACACCGGCTTCAACACCGCACTGATCCGTGACCCGGCGCTGTACCGGCGGTTCTTCCCGACCGTCGAGTACATCCCGGTGCTGCCCGGCCCGGGCGAGCCGATCGAGCAGTCGTTGCACGACATCGGTATCGACGTCGACGACATCCACCTCGTGGCGCTGTCGCATCTGCACCACGACCATGCCGGCGGCGTGAAGCTGTTCGCCGGCAAGGTTCCGGTGCACGCGCAGCGCCGCGAACTGGAGTACGGGCTGTCGAATCATCCCGAGCCGGAGCGCAATGCGATCAACCGCATCGATTTCGACGACCCGCGCATCGACTGGGTGCTGGCCGACGGAGAAGCCGAGATCGCACCGGGGATCACCGCGGTGCCCACCTACGGACACACCCCGGGGCACCAGAGCTTCGTCGTCGAGCTGGACGTGTCGGTGGGCGGTGGGGGATTCGTGTTCGCGTTCGACGCCGCCGACCTGACCGAGAACATCGAGCACGAGTTGCCGATCGGCGGGTTCATCGACGTCGACCCCGCCGAGACGGTGGAGCCGATCCGCCGGCTCAAGAAGCTGGCGTACGACAAGGGCTACGAACTGGTTCCCGGCCACGACCCGCATGTCTGGCCGGAGCTGACCCAGCGGTTCGAAGATCGGTTCGGCCCGGTGCGGCCTCGGTGAGCGCGTTCGCCGTCGACCATGTCATCCGTGCACCGCTTGCTGTGGTCGACGGTATGGTTCGACCTGCCGCAATTGGATTGTCCGACGGCATGATTCGAGTCATCGGCGAGTTAGATGCGGTGTTCGACACCGCGGCGCACACCGTCCTTGGCGACGATGTCGTGTTACTGCCCGGCATGGTGGACACGCATGTGCACATCGACGAACCGGGCACCGACTGGGAGGGCTTCGCTTCCGCCACGGCGGCGGCCCTGGCCGGTGGCATCACCACGGTCGTAGACATGCCCCTGGACTGCGACCCGGTGACGACGACGGTGGACGCTTTGGTGGCCAAACGGGCAGTGGCCCAGGGCGTCTGCCGCGTCGACACCGGGTTCTGGGGCGGCATCGTCCCCGACAATCTCACTACATTCGGTGAGCTGGCCGCCGCCGGGGTGCTCGGGTTCAAGTGCTTCCTGTCCGAATCCGGCAACCCGCACTTCCCGCCGTTGCGGCCCGAGCAGTTCGGCCGCGCGATGGCCATGGTCGCCGAACTGGACTCGGTTCTGCTGGTGCATGCCGAAAGCGCCCGGGTTCTCGATGACTGCCCACCCACGGCGGGGCGCGACTACGCGTCCTTCCTGGCGTCGCGACCCGACGCCGCCGAGGAGGATGCCGTCGGTATGGTGCTCGACGCCGTCGCCGAGACGGGCGCTCGCGCCCACATCGTGCACGTCTCCAGTGCCCGGGTACTGCCGATGATCGCGCAGGCCAAACGCGCGGGGCTGCCGGTCACTGCCGAAACGTGTCCGCACTACCTAACTTTCGCCGCCGAGGACATCGCCGACGGCGCAACCCAGTTCGCCGCCTGCCCGCCGATCCGCGGCGTCGACAACCGTGAGCTGCTGTGGGCCGCGCTGGCCGACGGCACCCTCGACATGGTGGTCTCCGACCATTCGCCGTGCGCGATCGAGCTCAAGGATCTCGCCGGCGGCGACTTCGGCCGCGCGTTCGGCGGTATCAGCTCATTGCAGCTGGCCCTGTCCGCACTGTGGACCCGGGCCAGGGATGCCGGCTTCGGCCTGGCTGACATCTGCCGGTGGATGGCCCAACGGCCGGCCGAACTGGCCGGTCTGACCGACCGCGGGACAATCACGGCTGGTCGGCGCGCCGACTTCTGCGTGTTCGACCCCGACGCGCAGTGGGTGGTCCACACCGAGGACCTGCTGCACCGACAGCCGGTCACCCCGTATGCCGGACTCACTCTGACCGGTTCGGTGCGGCAGGTGTGGCGCGGCGGTCGGCTCGCCGACGAGCACGGCCGCGGCACGCTCGTATCCGCCCCGACCCGCATCGGGGAGCCCGTATGAGGATCTTGGTGCTCAACCCCAACACATCGGAGACGATGACCGCCGAGATCGCCGCCGCCGCCCGGGCCGCCGCCGCCCCCGGCACCGAAATCGTCACCGCACAACCAGGTTTCGGAACTGTTGCCATCGACTCGGCGGCGGAGAGCTACCTGTCGGCGGTGGGGGTCATGGACGTGGTCGCCACTCAGCTGGCGGCCGGAACCTTCGCCGCCGACGCGGTGGTGCTGGCCGGCTTCGGTGAGCACGGCAAGGATGCGCTGCAGGAGATGCTCGAGGTCCCAGTGCTCGACATCGCCGAGGCCGCCGCGCACGTCGCGCACCTGATCGGCAGGCGCTTCTCGGTGATCACCACGCTGGCTCGCTCGATCGCCCCCATCGAGGACCGGTTGCTGCTCGCCGGGCTGGCCGCGCACTGCGCCTCGGTGCGCGCATGTGGTCTGGGCACCGCCGAGGTCGACGCGGATCCAGCCGGCGCGGTGGCCGCGATCATCGCCGAAGCCGAACGCGCGGTGCGCCTGGACGGCGCCGACGTCATCTGCCTGGGCTGCGCCGGCATGGCCGGGGTGACCGCGGCGATTTCCGACGCGCTCGGGGTGCCGGCCGTCGACGGGGTCGCGGCAGCGGTGGGCCTGGCCCAGACGCTGGTGGGTCTGGGGTTGTCCACCAGCAAGGTCGGAGCGTATGCGGCCGGTCCGGACAACGCGCGCACGCACTGGCCACTGTCGCAGGCGTTGACCACATGACCGTCGAGCGGGATGCGGGGTTGGATCTGGCCTGCCGCGCTGTCGGCGGCAGCGTCGTCGCCGCCAGCGACGAGTCGTTCGGGTTCAAGGAACGGTTGATCGACCCGACCGAGCCGAACTTCACGCCGGGCACCTTCGACCTGCGTGGCGAGGTGGTCGACGGGTGGGAGACCCGACGGCACGCACCGGCCGGCGACTGGGTGATCATCCGCCTCGGCGTGGCGGGGCGGCTGCGCACCATCGATGTCGACACTCGGTTCTTCACGGGTAACCATCCCACCGGCGCAGCGCTGTACGGCGCCACCCTTGGGCTGGCCGATGATCCGTGCGATCCTGGTGTGCCCTGGCGACAGCTGGTGGCCCCGACACCGCTGAAAGCCGACGGGCACAATCCCATCACCGTCGACGATCACCGCCGCTACACCCACCTGAAGCTGGTTATCGCCTCCGACGGCGGGGTGGCCCGGTTGCGGGCATACGGCGATCCCGTGCCCGACCCGGTGCTCTGGTCGGGTGTCACCGTCGAGGTATCGGGAATCGAACAGGGCGGTCGCCTCGAACATTGCAGCGACACCTTCTACTCCGATGCGCGCGCCCTGATCGCCGCCGACCGGCCGCACAACATGGGTGCCGGTTGGGAGGCCCGGCGCCGTCGCGACATCGGGCCCGACACCCACGACGCGGTGACGATTTCATTCCTGACGCCGACTGACCTGCACCGGGTGGAGATCGACACCTCGTACTTCGTGTTCAACGCCTCCCGCGCGGTGTCTGTGCGGGGCACCCGTGACCGGCCGACGCCCGGACGGCCCTGGTGGGCACTGCCCTTCGACGAGGTGGTGCTGCCCCGCACCGGCCTTCTGCCCGACGCACGGCAGGTCTTCGCAGTGGATGTCCCCGGCATCACCGCGATCAGGGTGCAGGCCTACCCGGACGGCGGCATCGCCCGGATCCGCGCGCTCGGGCGCCCCACCGAAGCCGGGATGGATGAGCTACGCGCCCGTTGGGACGCGGCGCAGTGACGCCCATGGTCGCCGAGTGCGCCGGGCTGTGGCGGCGCACGCTACTCGTCGAGGCGGACGGTTCACGTGACACCGGAACGAACGTCCAATGGCTGCAGGGCATCTCGACATTCGTCGACGTGCGGGGACCGGGGGAGGGCTTCGCCGGACTACTCGATCAGCGGGCCGACGTCTTCGAATGGCACCGGCTGGTCGACCTGCAGCCGCCCGGCCCACCCGACGCGGGCCGGATGCAGTGGGACGGCGACACCCTGGTCGAAGTTGGCGTGCATGCCGACTACACCGAGCACTGGCGCCGCGAGGTCGGCCCGACGCAGCCGTGTTGGGGGCTGGTGCTGTCGGCACCGGGGGGTGCGAGCGGGATTCTCGTGTGCGTCGGCGGACGGTTCGGCTGGGCCTACCGGTGCCCGGAGGCGACCGAGGTATCTCTGGGTGTGGTCGATGAAAGAAGCTGGCGAATAACCGATTCCGCTTGTCCAGAGCGGGTAGGTGCGGTGCTGCACCCCCGGCTGGCGGCAGGGCAACTACGAGTCGACGACGGCATCGTATGGGACGTCGAGGACAGCGAAGGAAGCGTGACACTGTGAGTGGGGCGACATCATTTCAATCGGTTCCGGTCATCGACATTAGCGGGCTGCGCTCGCCTGATCGCGCGGACCGAGCCCGGGTCGCGGGCGAGCTCGGCGCCGCCGCGCGCGATATCGGGTTCTTCTACGTCTCCGGAACGGCGGTGAGTGACGAGCTGTTCGATCGGCTGCTGAGCGCTACCAAGCAGTTCTTCGCGCTGCCGATGGAGGAGAAGATGAAGTCCTACATCGGTCTGTCGACCTGCCACCGGGGTTACGTACCGGTGGGCGAGGAAGGGCTCTACGGTGACAAGGCCGACCTGAAGGAAGCATTCGACACCGCATTGGATCTGCCCGCCGACGACCCCGACCATCTTGCGGGCAATCCGATGCTCGGACCCAACGTCTGGCCGGACCTGCCCGGCTTCGCCGAGACGGTCACCGAGTACTACCAGGCCGTGCTCGCCGTCGGCCGGGATCTGTTGTGGGCCTTCGCCGTAGCGCTGGGGGAGGACCCCGACACTTTCACCAGACACGCCACCAAGACACCGAGCCAGCTGCGGCTCATCTACTACCCGTACAACCCCGACGCAGAGGACGCCCAGGGTATCGGGGCGCACACCGACTACGAATGCTTCACCCTGCTCAAGCCGACCGCCCCGGGACTCGAGGTGCTCAACGGTGATGGGGAGTGGATCGACGTCCCGCCGATCCCCGGCACCTTCGTCGTCAACGTCGGCGACCTACTGGAGTTGTGGACCAACGGCGCCTTCGTCGCCACCTCGCACCGGGTCCGCAAGGTCAAGGAGGAGCGCTACTCGTTTCCGCTGTTCTTCAACGTCGACTACCACACCGTCGTGCAACCGTTGCCTCAGTTCGCGTCCGCCGAGAGTGCCATCCGCGCCCCGTTGGTGGCCGGCGAGCACCTGTTCGCCCAAACCGCCCAGACGTTCGCCTATCTGAGGTCACGCTTGGACAGCGGTGAGCTGGTGTTGCCGGAAGGTTCCCTGCAGACCGGCACATTCGGCCAGCAGGCGCTGCAGTCACGGAACTGACACCCCGCACTGCCGGGATGCGTTAGCATCCTGCCTGACCAGCGACAACGGCGGGCAGGCGAGTAGGGGTCCCACGTGGTGCGACTATCGGGTGCGCTATCACGTGGCGGCCGGCCGCGATCGCTGGGATTCCAGTCCAAGTTGCTGATCATGCTGCTCGCCGTCAGCGTGATCTCGGTGCTCACCGCGGGCGCAATCGGTTACGCCTCGGGGACCGCCTCTTTGCGCAATGCCGAATACCAGCGACTGACCCAACTGCGAGAGTCACGGGCTCGTGAGATCAAGACGTTCTATACCGGTATCACCGACGCCGTATCGATCGTGACCCACGGCACCCAGACCGTCGCCGCTGTCAACGACTTCGGGAAGGCCTTCGACGAACTCCAGAAGGTCCCGCTGCCGCCGGACGCCGACCAAGCCGTCGCCAACTACGACGCAACGGTCTTCGGGCCCGAGCTGGCGGCAAAATCGGGGAAGTCCGTCGACGCCACACTGTTCAAGCCGACATCCAACGCCCAGACATATTTGCAGTACTACTACACGGTCCCGGCTCGCGGTGACTACGAGGCCGCCATCAAGGTGATCACGGCCGGTGACCCCAGCGCCTGGTCGGCGATCAACGCCCGATACCAGCCGTTCTTCGGTGATCTCACCCAGCGCTTCTCGTTCGACGATGCGCTGATGATGGACACCCAGGGCAATATCGTCTACACGGCCTACAAGGGTGTCGACCTGGGCGCCAACCTGTTCCGCAGCCCGTATAACACGACCGCGTTGGCAGAGACGTATCGCCAGGCGCTGCAGTCGACATCGATAGACCAGACCTTCGTGACCGACTTCGAGCGGTATGCACCGTCCTTCGGCCGGCCTATCCAGTGGGTGCTCTCACCGATCGGTCGCGACGGGGTGATCGTGGGGGTACTGGCCCTGCAGATATCTCTCGATCAGATCAACGATGTGATGACCGGGCAGGGGCGGTGGGTTCAGGACGGTCTGGGACAGTCCGGGGAAACCTATCTGGCCGGGCCCGACAAGTTGATGCGCTCGGTGTCGCGGGAGTTGCTGACCGACCCGAAGCGCTACGTCGCGGACGTCATGTCCGACGGCACACCGGACGACATTGCCGAACGACAGGTTGCCGTCAAGGGCAGCACTCTGCTTCAACCGGTGGACAAGCGCGCCGTCAACGAGGCACTGGCCGGACGGACGGGCGTCACCACCGCGCCCGACTACGTCGGCCCGGAAGCGCTGGTGGCCTACGCGCCGTTGGACATCGACGGATTGGATTGGGTGCTGGTCGCCAAGATCGACAAGTCCGAAGCACTGGCCCCGGTGGCCACGTTCGCCCGCAACATCGCCTTGTCGACGGCAGCGATCGTGCTCGTCGTGTGCCTGCTGGCGCTGCTGTTCAGCCGCATCCTCACCAGGCCGATCAAACGCCTGGCAGCCGCGGTGCGCAGGGTGGCCGGCGGTGAGCTCGGTGTCTCGGTGCCGGTCACCGCCACAGACGAAATTGGCGAACTGGCATCGGCATTCAACGACATGAGTGCCAGCCTGCAAACCAAACAGCAGCTGATCGAGGACCAGCGGAAGGAGAACGACGAGCTGCTGGCCAGCCTGATGCCCGAGGCGCTTGCCCGGCGCTACCGGGAGGGTGAGGAGAACATCAGCACGCACTACCGCGACGTGTCGGTCATCTACGCCCAGCTGCTCGGATTTGACGACTACTCCCGTTCGATGCCCAAAGAGGAGTCGGTCGCGATGCTCAACTCGCTCGCCGAGGCGTTCGACGAGGCGGCCGAGCGCAATGGGGTCGAACGGGTGCGCAGCATGCAGGACAACGGCCTACTGGCCACCTGTGGTGTTGTCGTACCGCGCGTCGACCACGCCAGCCGGACCATCGCGTTCGCCAATGAACTGACCGAGATCGTGCAGCGTTTCAACGATCAGCACGATGCCCGCCTGGCCATCCGGGCCGGGATCGACAGCGGACCGGTCACCAGCGGCCTGGTCGGACAGCGCTCGAAGATCTACGCGCTCTGGGGTGAAGCGGTGGACCTGGCCAACCGGGTGCATGCGGCCACCAAGACGCCCGGCGTGTTCGTCAGTGACCGGGTACACGAGGCCGTCGTCGGGATCTATTCGTTCTCCGATGCCGGCACTGTCAGTGGCGCCCATGGCGCCGAGCCGGTGTGGCGCCTTGATGTCGGAACGCGGCTGTCGGTATGAGCGGCGTTACCGCGCAGCCGTGGTTCTGGCCGGCGCTGGGCATCGTTGTCGGCCTGCCGCTGGCGTTGCTACTGCTCAACGAGCTGCACGGCTTCCTGACTCGACGCGGTAGCGCCTACACCACTCCTGTTGCGCTGCTGCGGAACTGGGTTCTGCCAGCGTGTGCGGTGTATCTGTTGATCGCCCAGCTCGAGAATGCCGACGTAGAGGCCACCTGGTCGAAGATCGCGGCCACGGTCTTCGGATTCCTGATCATGCTGCTGTTGCTGTCGGGTGCCAACGCCGCACTCTTCGGCGAGGCGCGGGCGGGAAGCTGGCGCGAACGGCTGCCCGGCATCTTCATCGACCTGGGCCGGCTGGTCCTGATCCTCATCGGGATCGCGCTGCTGCTGTCCTGGGTATGGGGCGCCAATATCGGCGGATTGGTCGCCGCGGTGGGCGTCACGTCGATCGTCATCGGCCTGGCAGTGCAGACCGCGGTCGGACCGGTGATTGCCGGCCTGCTGCTGCTGTTCGAGCAGCCGTTCCGCATAGGCGACTGGTTGGACACGACGCCGGCCAAAGGGCGTGTGGTCGAGGTGAATTGGCGTGCCGTTCACATCGACACCGGAAACGGTATCCAGGTGGTGCCCAACGCCATGCTGGCCACCGGCTCGTTCACCAATCTCAGCAGGGCCCAGGGGGCGGTCTACCAGGCCGCCGCGACGCTGGCGTTCAGCGCCGACGACCCGCCGGGTGCGGTCGCCGAGGCGATGTTGTCGGTGGCCGCCGGGCTACCGACCCGGCTGCCGAAATTGCCGGCGAAAGTGGTGGCGCTGGGCGAGGCCAAATACAAGGTGTCGGTGCCGGTAGCCTCACCGGCCGACGAGGCGCGCACCAAGGCCCTGCTGCTGCACCGCGCCTGGTATGCCGCGCAGCGGTCCGGGCTCCATCTCGACGGAACAGCGCCGAAACCCAAGGACACCAAGGCTTACGTGGACGACCAGCTGCAGCGGATCGCTGCGACGCTGGGTCTGGGGGAGGAGTCGGCCACCACGATGTCGGGTCGCGGACGTCGTCTGCTCTTTGCCGAAGGTGAAGTGATCCAGCCCGTCAACAGCGTGCCGGAATTCGTCGGATTCATCACGGCAGGATCGGTGGGGCTGATCGTCTATGCCGAGGACGGCCGCGAGCTGTCACTGGGCGCCCTGGGTGTCGGTGACTACATCGGCGGCACCTCGCTGACCCGCCAGCGGATGCTCACCGGGGTGGTGGCACTCACCGATACGACCATCGTCGCTGTGCACCGCGACGCCGTGAATGCCGTTGTGCAGCACAATCCCCGGCTGGCCCGGCAGATCGGCGAGGCCATCGAGATGCGGCGTAAGGCGGCAACCGAGGCACTCGCCGCGGCCGCCGCCGGCGTGCGGTAGTCGACTCACGGGTCGTCGCGTCCTTTCAGGTATCGCTCGGGGTGGTGAAAGTTGTTGGTGCCGTTGCCGGGCATGGGGTGTTGGGGTGGGGGGATCCATTGGGTGGTGCCGTTGGGGAGTTTGTGGGTGGTCCAGCCGCCGGTTTCGACGAGTTGGTTGTCGTGTTGGCAGGCGAAGGTGAGGTCGTCGATGTTGGTGTTTCCGCCGTCGGCCCAGTTTTTGGTGGCGTGGTGGACGTGGCAGCCGTAGCCGGGCACGGTGCAGCCGGGTGCGGTGCAGCCGCGGTCTTTGGCGTGCAGGACGATGCGTTGGTCGGCGGTGGCGATGCGTTTGGTGCGGCCGAGCCAGAGGGTTTGGCCGGTGATGCCGTCGAACAGGGTCAGGTAGTGGTAGCTGTGGCGGGCCATCCGGATGACGTCGGTGATGGGGATGACCGATCCTGCGGCGGTGATGCCGTGGCCGGTCTTGTCTTGGAGTTCTTGCAGGGTGGTGGAGACGATGACGGTGACGGGCAGGCCGTTGTGTTGGCCGAGTTTCGGGTCGCCCAGGGTGGAGCGCAGTATGGCGGTCAGGGCGTCGTGTTGGCGTTGTCCGAGGGTGCGGGTGTCGGCGGCGGCGTGCTCGGGTGTGGGTTCATCCTGGGTGACGGCGGTTTGGTCGGCGGGGTTGCACATGCCGGGGGCGGCGTATTTGGCGAAGAGGGCTTCGAGGTAGGCGCGTTGTTCGGGGGTGCAGGTCAGGCGGGCGTGGGTCATGCCGTCGGGGTGTTGGCGGCTCAGGGTGAAGCTGCGTTTACGGGCCCGCTCCTCGTCGGCGAACTCGCCGTCGGGGTTGATCTGTAGGGCGAGGCGGTCGGCGAGGCGGGCCAGTTGGTCGGGGCGCAGCAGCCGGGCGTGTTCAGCCAGGAACGCTTCGGCGTCGGCGCGGACGTCGGCGCTGACTGCGAGGGGGAGTTCGGCTAGGAAGCGGTGGATGACGCGGACGTGTTCGCGGTCGAGCTCGCCGGATCGCCACGCCGCGGCGGTGGCGGGTTGGTGTGGGGCCAGTGGTTGTCCGGTCACCGTCATCCGGGCCGCTAGGGGTTCGGTGGTGCGGGCGCGGCGGCGTGCTTCGGTGGGGGTGATGCGCAGCCAGTCGGCCAGGATTTTGTGTGGGGCGCCGCCGAGTTCGCCGACATCGCGTTGGTGCAGTTCGTGGGACAGGTCGTGGCGCAGCACGTCGTGGTGGCGGGCGGCCTTCTCGCAGCGGGCGGCCAGTTCGAACACGTGCCCGGCGGGCAGGCCGGTCAGGTCCAGCTTGGCCAAGGTGGATAGTGCGGCATCGATCGCGTCGAGCGCCTCACCCACCTCAATCGCCAACATGTTCGAATCATAGGAAAGACCACCGACACAATGCCGACGCAGAACCCACCCTGTGGACCAACCCGAGACTGTGGAAAACGTTCCACACCTGGGGATTACGCCTACCGCAGGCGCCGCGCGGCCCGGGTCTCGATCGCGTCGATGGTCAGCGCCCGCCGCGCCAGCACCCAACCAGACTCGGCTCGCAGATACTCGTCGTCGTAGCGCAGATACCACACCAGGTCGGCGATCCCGTCGGAGCGTCGGCTCCAATGATGCGCCGTTGCCGCGATACGGCCATGCGCAACATCGGGTTTCGAGTCAGGGGAGTACACCTCGGAGCCGATGGTGTGATGGGTTCTCCCGATACTGGTCGCCGCGCCGAGCGCGTCCCGAAGGGCGGCAGGCCCGCGATGAGAGCGCACAGGGTTGAGCACGTCCGGCGGTTCCGGCAGTACCAGTTCTCCGTCGGCGGCGAACAATTCGATCACCATCTCGACGTTCCGATCGTCGACGGCAGCGGCGTACCGGTGCACCAGCTCCGACACCGCCACCCGATCGGCCAGCGAAAGGTTCACGGCCGCAAGCCGAGCCGCTGCGCACATGCCGAGAGCATGTCCTTGGCCTCCTCGAGATCGATCACCGGCGGCATCGCCAGCACCAACCGGTCGGCGCCGGCCTCGGCAAGGCGCCCGGCCCGCTCGGCGTCGATCTTGGTCACCAGATGGCCCAGCGACAGTTCGAGGGCATCCGGGTCGCGCCCGGCCCCATAAGCGGCATCCCGCATCTCGGTCACCAGCGCCGCCAGCTGCGCGCCGGCCACCCCAAGCGGCTGGAAGCCGTCGCCGAAGCGCCCAGCCCGTCTCGCCGCGGCGCGGCTGTGACCGCCGATGTGGATCGGTAAACGTTCTCCGGAAACCGGTTTCGGATAGCACATCGCGTCGTCGAAGTCGAAGAACTCACCGTGATGGCTGACGCCGTCGGGATGGTCGGCCCACAGCGCCCGCAGCACCTGCAGCTGCTCGTCGGCGCGCCGGCCCCGCCGGTCGAAATCGGCTCCGCACGCCTGCACCTCCTCGCGCAACCACCCCACCCCGACGCACAACCGCAGCCGGCCGCCGGAGAGTACGTCGAGGGTCGCGGCCCGTTTGGCCAGCACCACCGGGTGATGGTTGGGCAGCACCAGGACTCCGGTGGCCAGTCCCAGCACGCCGGTCTGCCCCGCGAGGAACGCGAGCAGATCCAGCGGGTCCGGCACTGGGCAGTCGGGGCCGAGCTCGACCCGCCCGGACGCGTCGTAGGGGTAGACGCTGCTGTAGCGGGTCATCAGCACGGTGTGCTCGACGACCACGATCGACTCGAAACCACAGCTCTCGAGATGGCGGGCGAATGCCGCGATCCACGCCGGGTCGGCGGTGACCCCGGCCGCGACGGGGGCGACGACGGCGACCTTCACCGGCTGAGGCTAACCCTCCGTACCTGGATCGCCCTGGCGCAGTCCCGCCAGGTGGGGCTGGGCGAGCAGGAGATCCAGGAACACCACGTGGCCCTTCAGCAGTTTTCGGCGTGCCTGAGCCACCGAGAACCAGCCCACCCGGTCCAACTCCGGGAATTCCTGCATCCGTCCCGAACCCCTCGGCCACTCCAGGGTGAACGTGTTGCTGCGGGCTCCGGTGATGTCGAGATCGGCGGCGACCGCGAATACCGTCAGCACCTTTCCACTGGGCTGCTTGACCGGATCGAAGGCCGTCCGCGGACCCGCCGGGACAGGGCAGCCCAGCTCTTCGGCGAACTCGCGCTGCGCCGCCTCCCACGGGTCGTCGTCGGACTCGTACTCGCCCTTGGGAATCGACCAGGCGCCGTCATCCTTTCGGGCCCAGAACGGACCGCCCGGGTGGCCGATCAGAACCTCCACCACGCCGTCGGTCACCCGGTACAGCAGTACACCGGCGCTGAGCTTGGGCATCGGCGTTATTCGGGCCGTGGCGCGATCGCGTCGTTCAGTGCCGTTGCCAGCGCGGCGGCCCGCGAATCGGTCAGCACGTCCTCCAGCAGCAGCGGGGCGCCGTCGGGCCCGGTCAGCGGAACCCGCCAGTTCGGATACTCGTTGGTGGTGCCCGGCTGATTCTGGGTGCGCCGGTCGCCGACCGCGTCGGTCAGGGCCAGCGCCAACAGCCGTGACGGGGTGCGAGCCAGATACCGGTAGAGCCCCAGGATCACGTCGGCTTCGTCGGCGTCGGCTCCGAGCAGTCCGGCCCGGCGCAGCTCGGCCATCCACGCCGCCTGCTCGGCGCGGTCGTCGGCCAGCTCGTCCTCGGCCGGGCGGGTAAGCAGACCAAGGGCATCACGTAGCCGGACGTGTTCGCCGACCAGATAACCCGGCGTGGGCGGCAGGTCGTGGGTCGTCACCGAGGACAGGCACAACTCCCGCCAATGCTCGGCAGCCAGCGGCCCGCCGTGGCCGTCGCGGTCCAGTTCGAACCACAGGATGGACGTGCCGAGCACGCCGCGCGCATGCAGATAGTGGCGGACCCACGGCTCCACGGTGCCCAGATCCTCGCCGACGACGACGGCGCCGGCCCGGTAGGCCTCCAGAGCCACGATGCCGATCATCGCATCGTGGTTGTAGCGAACGTAGGTGCCCTTCGTCGGAGCGGCGCCCTGGGGGATCCACCACAGCCGGAACAATCCGATGATGTGGTCGATACGAACCCCGCCCGCATGCCGCAGGATGGCCGCAATCAGCGCCCGAAAAGGTTGGTAGCCAAGCTCTTCGAGCTGATCTGGCCGCCAGGGCGGCTGCGACCAGTTCTGCCCGAGCTGGTTGAACTCGTCCGGTGGCGCACCGGCGGTGACACCGAGAGCCAACACATCCTGCAAGGCCCACGCGTCCGCTCCGTCGGGATGCACGCCGACGGCGAGGTCGTGCATGATTCCCAACGTCATCCCGGCGCGCACCGCCTGGGACTGCGCGGCGGCCAGCTGATCATCGAGCTGCCACTGCAGCCAGCGGTGGAAGTCGACCGCCGAGGCGTGCCGTTCGACGAAGTCGACCACTTCGGGGTCGGCCGGATGCTGCAATGCCGCCGGCCACTCGTGCCAGTTGCCGCCGTACTTCTCGGCCAGCGCACACCAGGTGGCGAAATCGTCGAGCGCCCGCCCTTCCCGCTGCTTGTAGGCCTCGAAGGCCAGCTCGCGGCCCGCCGACCGCGGCACCCGGTAGATCATCTTGAGGGCCGAGCGTTTGGCCGCCCACACCCCATCGCGGTCGATCCCGTCGTGTTTGCGGGCCCTGGACTGGATGTCGGCGCGCAGCTTCCAGACCCGGCTGCGCTTGGGTAGGTAGCCGAACTCGGGGATGGCTTCGACCCGCAGGTACAACGGGTTGCTGAACCTCCGGCTCGTGGGCAGGTAGGGGGAGGGCTCCATCGGTTTGGTCGGCGCCGCCGCGTGCAGCGGATTGACCAGCACGTAGCCGGCGCCATAACGGGCACCGGCCCACACCGCCAGGTCGGCCAGATCGCTGAGATCGCCGATACCCCAAGAGTTTTTGGACCGCACACTGTAGAGCTGGGTGGCCATCCCCCAGACCCGACGGGCGCCGAGCCGCGGCGGCAGGCCCAGCCAGTCTGGTGTGACGATCAACGCCGTGCTGGTCTCCTCGCCGCCGGAGCTCAGGTACACCCGGTGATATCCCAGCGGCAAGTCGGCCGGCAGCATGAACGTCGCTTCGCCGACGAGCCTCCCGTCGAGTTCGAACGGCGGGGTGAAATTGTCGGCCTGGCGGATATCGGTGCGGACCATGCCGTCCTCGAGTCGCACCCACACATGGGCCGGATCGCCGTGCGTGACATGTACCCAGAACGGCGTCTCGTGGTCGGTGCGCCCGACGATGGTCGGCGGCAGGGACCGCCACCAATACCGGCGGTCGCTGTCCGACAGTGCGGCGGCGCGCCCCGCTGCGCTGTCGGCCTCGACACCCAGCCCCGCCAGCACAGCCACCAGCGTGGCCTCCTCGACGGTGATGTATCGCCCCGTCCAGTCGTGGTACTCGGTGGCCACACCGAAGCGGTGGGCGAGCTCGGCCAGCGACGGGTCCAGCTGTGTCATGGCTGCCATCTTGCTTGGTTCCGCGCATTCGCGTGCGGTGGGGAGCCTGGGTTAGGCAACCCGCCCGACAGCCAGGGCTCGCGTAACCTGGCCCCACATGAGTGGGCAGGGGCTCGACCAGCAGAATCGGCGGGCCCGGGTTGCGACGGCCGGACTGTTCCTGACCAACGGTGCGCTGTTCGCCAACCTGTTGCCGCGCTACCCGGAGATCAAAGCCGACCTCGGAATGTCCAATACCGCTTTCGGTTTGGCGGTGGCAGCCTTCTCGGCCGGCGCATTGCTGACCGGCCTGACCGCGGGGGCGCTGATCCGGCGGTTCCGTTCCGCGGTCGTCGCCGTCGCGGGCAGCGTGCTGATAGCGGTGTTCACGGTCGCCGCCGCCCTGGCACCCTCCGGCGCGACACTGGCGGCGGCACTGTTCTTCGCCGGTGCCGCGGATTCGGTGACCGACGTCGCGCAGAACGTGCACGGGTTGCGGATCCAACGCCACTACGGGCGGTTCATCATCAACTCGCTGC
Organism: Mycolicibacterium sp. CH28; assembly: GCF_004745805.1. Classification (GTDB taxonomy): domain Bacteria; phylum Actinomycetota; class Actinomycetes; order Mycobacteriales; family Mycobacteriaceae; genus Mycobacterium. Next base: position 420,155 of record NZ_SRLQ01000004.1, read on the forward strand.
ACGCCGTTTGGTCATCGGGCGCGGTATTGGGCGGGCTGATGGGAGCCGGTGCGATCTACCTCGGCATCCCCCGGGCGGTGCAGTTGTCGGCGTCCGGGGTGTTGTTCAGCGCCGTCTGCCTAATCGGCTATCGCTACCTGCTGCCCGGGCCCGACCACGGTGTCGCCGCACCACACGAGGCCACCGCCGACCTCCCGAGGGTTGGCCGCGGCATCTACCTGGCGCTGGCGGCGTTGATCGCGATCGCAATCGCCGGCGCGGTCATCGAAGACGCGGGCAGCTCCTGGGCCACCCTGTACCTGCACGACTCCCTGACCGCACCGGCTGCCGTTGCCGCGCTGGGATATGTGGCGGTGGTCGGGTTCCAGTTCATCGGCCGGCTGCTCGGGGACCGGATGGTCGACCGGTTCGGTCAGCGGGCGGTCGCCCGGTCCGGTGGCCTGACCATCGCGCTCGGCATGGGGATCGCACTGGCGTTCCCCAGCATCCCCGGCACCATCGCGGGCTTCGCCGCGGCCGGACTGGGCTCGGCGACCCTGGTGCCGGCCGCGATGCACGCTGCCGACGAACTACCCGGACTTCGGGCCGGTACGGGCCTGACGGTGTTGACCTGGCTGATGCGGGTCGGATTCCTGACCTCACCGATCGTCGTAGGCGCGATCGCCGACAGCGTGTCGCTGCGGGCTGGTCTGCTGACCGTGCCAATCGCGGGACTGGCGACGGTGGTACTGGCCAGGGTGCTCACCCCACGGAACCCGACAGCTCGATCGTGAGCACCCCGGCGATGATCAGCGCGATACCGCCGATCATCATCGGCGTCAGCGGCTCGGCGAACAGCACTCGCGCGATCACCGCGACCAGGGCCACGCCGGCCGCCGACCACACGCCGTAGGCGACGCCGACCGGCATGCCCAGCGACAGCGTGATCCCCAACAGGGTGAACGCCGCGACGTAGCCGATCACGATCGGCGCGATCCAGATCTTCTTGCGGAAGCCTTCCGAGGCGCGCAGCGACATGGTGGCGAACACCTCGATGAGGATCGCCCCGGCCAGCGTCAGCCACATCATCAGGAGGTCTCCTCATCGGCCGGGTGGCGCGATCCGAACTCCACCATCAGTACCCCGGCGATGATGAACCCGATACCGGCGACGATCGGCGTGGTGAACGGGTCACCGAAGATCACCGCCGCCAGCACCGCCGTCGCCGCGGTCCCCAACGCGCCCCAGATCCCGTAGGCCACCCCGACCGGCATACCGGCCCGCAGCACCATCGTGAGGAAGTAGAACGACGACACGTAGCCGACCACGACGACGACCAGCCACGCCGGATGATCCTGGGCCGCCCGCAGGGACAGGGTGCCGCTGATCTCGGTGCCGATGGCAGACAGCAGCAGTGCCCACTTCCGCACCCCGCCACCTCCGTCGCTGAGATCAGCCGGGCCAGAATAGCCCGCCGTGGAGGTGTGGCCGTGCTCATACCCGACCACCCGGGGTGAGCGGATTGGTCGCAACCGGCGCGGTCACGACCGCTACCCGTCGGTAACGTGGACGAGTGGTGTCCTATTCGCCGATTTCGCGCGCCCCGGGCGGGCAGGAGCGAGGAGAACGATGACAGCGGACGCAAACACCCGGCAGGTCGTGGACCGGCCCGTGGTGCAGACCGGCTACGGCCCACTCCGCGGGATCGACGACGGCCTGGTCAAGACGTGGAAGGGCATTCGCTATGCCGCCGCGCCGGTCGGGGAGCTGCGCTGGCGTGCGCCCCAGCCACCACAGCCGTGGACCGACGTCGTCGACGCCACCACGTTCGGTCCGGTCAGTCCGCAACCGCGCAGTCCCATCCCGATGGGGTTGGGCACCCGCGCCGACGAGGACTGCCTGTTCCTCAATGTGTGGGCGCCATCGGGTGCGTCGAGTCGCGACCCGAAGCCGGTCATGGTGTGGGTGCACGGCGGGGCCTACATCTTCGGCTCGGGTAGCCAGCCGCTCTATAACGGGTCGGTGCTGGCCGGCGGGTCCGACGTCGTCGTCGTCACCATCAATTACCGGCTCGGTGCACTGGGCTTCCTGGACTTCTCGGCGGCGGGCTTCGACAGCAATGTCGCGCTGCGCGACGTGCTGGCCGCGCTGCGCTGGGTGCGCGACAACATCGCCGGTTTCGGCGGCGACCCGGACCGGGTGACGTTGTTCGGCGAGTCCGCCGGTGCCGGGATCGTGACCACGCTGCTGGCAGTGCCCGAGGCGGCGGGGCTGTTCTCCCGCGCCATCGCGCAGAGTTCCCCGGCCACGTCGGTCTACGACAGCAGCCGGGGTGCCTCGGTCGCCGACCTGGTGCTGCACCGGCTCGGGATGACCGCACAGGAGGCGCACCGGGCCCCGGTCGAGGCCCTCGTCGACGCCTCGGCGCACGCGTTCGACCATGTGCCGACGGCATCGCCCGGGCGGCTTGCGTTCGTGCCCACCGTCGACGGAGACCTGGTCCCGGACTATCCGGTGACGATCGCCAAGGCAGGCAAAACTCATCCGGTGCCGCTGCTGATCGGTACCAACAAGGACGAGGCGGCCCTGTTCCGGTTTATGCGGTCACCGCTGATGCCCATCGCGCCCAAGGCAATTCGCACCATGTTCGAGGAAATCGCCGACGACCAGCCGGGTCTGCAGATACCCACCGAGGAGCAGATCGGTTCGGCCTACCCGGCCCGGCGCGCCCGCACGCGCAGCCTCGGGGTGGCCAGCGACGTCGGCTTCCGGATGCCCACCGTGTGGTTCGCCGAGGGGCACAGCGCCGTGGCGCCGGTGTACATGTACCGATTCGATTGGGCGACACCGGTATTCAAGCTGATCCGGCTCGGCGCCGCGCACGCGACCGAGTTGATCTACGTATGGGGCAATCTGGTGTCCGGCACGCGTGATGTCACCTTCAAGCTCGGCGGACTGAAGGCCGGCGAGGCGCTGTCGCACCGGATGCGCACCCGCTGGACCAACTTCGCCGCCACCGCCGCACCGACCGGGCCCGAGGGTGAGCCGCACTGGGCTCCGTACACCACCGACGGCCGGGCCACCCTCGTCATCGACCGGGAGGACGAACTCGTCGGCGACCTGGACCGTCACGTTCGCTTGGCCTGGGGTGATCAGGTGCTCAGCTTCCGCTGAGCGACGTTCTTGACGCCGTGTCTAACAAGGCCGCCGCATCGGGTTACACTCGCCGGCGGGAGGTGCCAAGGTGGACCGAATCGGAGAAGTGCTGTCCGTTCTCCCGCCGCAGATGCGCGAGCCGGTGTTGTTCGCGATCCCGTTCTTCGTGCTGCTGCTGACCATCGAGTGGACCGCCGCACGCAAACTGGAACGGCTGGTCGACGCAGACGACCGGCCCGCCTCCGGGTCTTACCTGGCCCGCGACGCGCGGGCGTCGATCTCGATGGGCCTGGTGTCGGTGGCGACGATGGGTGCCTGGAAGTTCCTGGCCTTGCTCGGCTACGCCGCGCTGTACGCCTACGTTGCCCCGTGGCACCTGTCCGCCACGCAGTGGTACACGTGGGTGATCGCGATCGTCGGGGTGGACGTGCTGTTCTACTTCTATCACCGCATCGCCCACCGGGTTCGGCTGATCTGGGCCACCCATCAGGCCCACCACTCCAGCCGCTACTTCAACTTCGCGACGGCTTTGCGCCAGAAATGGAACAACAGTGGCGAGATCATCATGTGGATCCCGTTGCCGCTGTTGGGGGTTCCGCCATGGATGGTGTTCACCAGCTTCTCGATCAGCCTGATCTACCAGTTCTGGATCCATACCGAGCGGATCGGCAAACTTCCCCGGGCGTTCGAGTTCGTCTTCAACACGCCGTCACACCACCGGGTGCACCACGGCATGGATCCCGAATATCTGGACAAGAACTACGGCGGGATTTTCATCGTCTGGGATCGGCTGTTCGGCACCTTTCAACCCGAGCTGTTCCGGCCGCATTATGGGCTGACCAAACCGGTGGACACGTTCAACATCTGGACGCTGGAAACCCACGAGTACGTGGCGATCGCCCGCGACGTGCGCTCGGCCGCCCGCTGGCGCGACCGGCTGGGGTACATCTTCGGCCCGCCGGGGTGGGCGCCCGCCGGGGCATCGCAGCGCACCGCCGCGGCCGACGCCTAACTAACCTCAAGGCCTAGTCAATGTCGGCGCCGTCATCGAGGATGGAGCTCATGGAGGTCAAAGAAGTCCTGCTCCCGGGCGTCGGACTGCGGTACGAGTTCGACAATGCCGACGGCAATCGCATCGGCGTGATCGCCCGCCGCAGCGGTGATTTCGAAGTCGTGCTCTACGCCGCGGCCGACCCCGACCAAGCTCGACCGGTTTTCCGGCTGACCGACGAGGAAGCCGATGCCCTGGCCCAAATCCTCGGCGCCCCGCGGATGGTGGAACGCTTCGCCGACCTGACCAAGGAAGTGCCCGGGCTGGACGCCGGCCAGGTCGAGATCATCGCGGCGTCGCCGTTCGTCGACCGGCCGCTGGGGGAGACCAAAGCGCGCACCCGCACCGGAGCGTCGATCGTCGCGATCGTGCGGGACGAGGAGGTGCTGGCCTCGCCTGGACCGGACGAAGTGCTGCACGCGCGTGACGTGCTCGTGGTGATCGGCACCGAGGATGGCATCTCGAACGTCCGCCGCATCGTCGACCAGGGCTGAGCCTATGGCCGTCTCGGGGGCGCTTCTCCTCGAACTCGGCGTCATCCTCACGGTCCTGACGATCCTGGGTTCGCTGGCGCGCCGATTCGCGCTGTCGCCGATCCCGCTGTATCTGCTGGCCGGGTTGGCGCTGGGCAATGGTGGTATCGCACCGGTGCCCGCGGCGGGGCAGTTCGTGTCGACCGGCGCCTCGATCGGCGTCGTGTTGCTGCTGCTCACCCTTGGCCTGGAGTTCTCCATCGGCGAGTTCGCCGCCAGCATGCGCCGGCATCTGCCGTCGGCCGGGGTGGACCTGGTGCTCAACGCCACCCCTGGCGCGGTCGCCGGTTGGCTGCTCGGCTTGAACTTCGTCGGCATCCTGGCGATGGCCGGCATCACCTTCATCTCCTCGTCGGGGGTGATCGCCCGGCTCCTTAACGACCTCGGCCGACTCGGCAACCGCGAGACCCCCGCCGTGCTCTCGGTGCTGGTCCTCGAAGACTTTGCGATGGCGGCCTATCTGCCCCTGCTGGCCGTGCTGGCCGCCGGCGGTACCTGGTGGGAGGCGCTGCTGTGGATGGCCGTCGCGATGCTCGCACTGGGCGCGGCCTTCGCAGCGTCCTACCGCTGGGGCCACTACGTCGGGCGGCTCATCTCACACCCCGACGACGAGCAACTGCTGCTGCGCGTCCTCGGGCTCACCCTCATCGTGGCCGCCATCGCCGAGCACCTGCACGCGTCGGCAGCGGTCGGTGCGTTTCTGGTCGGGCTGACGCTGACGGGGGAGACCGCCGACCGGGCGCGGGCCGTGCTGACCCCGCTGCGCGATCTGTTCGCGGCGGTGTTTTTCGTGGCAATCGGGCTGACGGTGGACCCAGCCGATCTGGTACCGATGCTGCCGGTGGCGGTCGCGCTGGCCGTGGTTACTGCCGCGACCAAGATTGCCACCGGTGCTTACGCGGCCCGCCGGGACGGAGTGGCCCGGCCGGGTCAACTGCGCGCCGGCACCGCGCTGATCGCCCGCGGCGAGTTCTCCCTGGTGATCATCGGGCTCGCCGGCACCACCGTCGCCGCGATCAGCTCGGTGGCCACCCCGTACGTGTTCGTATTGGCGATTATCGGGCCGTTGCTCACCCGGTTCGCGAAGTAGCGCCACCGGCTCGTGGCACCATTCTGGGGTGCAGACCGTTTTCGACCGCAGCGTCAACCCTGATCTGATCGCGCGGGCGCTGGCTCCCACCTCCTTCGGATCGATGTGGCTGGACATCCCTCGGCCCGAGTACCCGCCGCTGCCCGGCGGCCTGACCTGCGACCTGTTGGTGGTCGGCGGCGGCTATGCGGGCCTGTGGACGGCGCTGCACGCGATCGAACGTAACCCCGCCGCGCGGGTGGTGCTCATCGAGGCAGAACGCGTCGGCTGGGCGGCGTCGGGCCGCAACGGCGGTTTCGTGGAGGCCAGCATCACCCACGGCGCGGAGAACGGGAAATCCCGGTGGCCCACCGAGTTCGAGCAGCTCGAGCGGCTCGGCCTGGCCAACCTCGACGGCATGCAGGCCGATATCGAGAAGCACGGCATGAACGTGGACTGGGAGCGCACCGGCATGCTGCTGGTGGCCACCGAACCCCATCAGGTGGACTGGTTGCGGGATGGCGCCGAGGACGGGCATGGTCGGTTCCTGGACCAGACTGCGGTCCGCGACGAGATCGCCTCGCCGACCTATCTGGCCGGCCTGTTCGCACGGGATACCTGCGCGATCGTGCATCCCGCGCGGCTGGTCTTCGAGCTCGCCCGTGCCTGTACCGAGGCCGGCGTGCAGATCTTCGAGCACACCGCTGCGGTGTCGGTCGACCGCCAGCGCGGCGGTGTACAGGTAGGCACCCGGACGGGCATGATCGACGCCGACCAGGTTGTGCTGGCCACGAACGTCTTTCCCAGCCTGCTCAAGCGCAATCGGCTGCACACCGTGCCGGTCTACGACTACGTGCTGGCAACCGAACCCCTCACCGAGGCACAGCTGGACCGCATCGGATGGCGCTCCCGGCCGGGCATCGGCGACAGCGGCAACCAGTTCCACTACTACCGGCTCTCGGCCGACAACCGGATCGTCTGGGGTGGATACGACGCGGTCTATCACTACGGCCGGCGCGTCGACCCGACGTATGAGGACCGGCCCGAGACCTACCGCAGGCTCGCGGCACACTTCTTCATCACCTTCCCGCAACTCGACGACGTACGGTTCAGCCACCGCTGGGCCGGTGCGATCGACACCAACACCCGGTTCTGCGCCCACTGGGGACTGGCGGGGCGCGGCCGGATCGCCTACGTCAACGGGTTCACCGGTCTGGGCGTTGGCGCCGCGCGGTTCGCCGCCGACGTCTGCCTCGATTTGCTGACCGGCCATCCCACCGAGCGCACCGAACTGGAGATGGTCAACCGCAAGCCGCTGCCGTTCCCGCCGGAACCGATCGCCTCGATCGGCATCCAATCCACCCGCTGGTCGCTGGACCGGGCCGACCACAATGCGGGGCACCGCAATATCTTCCTGAGAACGCTGGACCGGCTGGGCCTCGGATTCGACTCCTGAGCGTGGCACGTGGTGTGCAACCCCGAATCATCTGAAGGTTCGCACCACATTGAGCACAACTCGCCGCCGACGGTCCGGCCTGACCGTGGAGTCCGGTGACACCCCGTGGGCGATCGCCGAGTGGTTCTACGGCGACGGCAACCGTTACCCGGAAATCGCGACCGCTAGCGGCATCGACAACCCGGATCTGATCCACCCCGGGCAGGTCGTCACCATTCCCTGACGCAATCCGTCGGGCCCGACGCGGGTCCGCAATAGTGATCGGTAACGATTGGACATCGACACCGATACATAGTCGACACACTATTGCGACCGCGTCGTTGACGGGTCGCCGACCGATCGGGGTGTAGGGTGGCTCGCTTACTTCGACGTTTCGTCATCGCCGCCATCGCGGCTGCCGGTCTGAGCTCGGCAGTGGCGCCGATCGCGCAGGCAGATCCCGGCGTCGTGGTCTTCCCCGGTATGGAGATCCACCAAGACAGTAACGTCTGCACCCTCGGATACGTCGATCCCGTCGCGCGGATCGCGTTCTCGGCCGGGCACTGCAAGGGCAGTGGGCCGGTCACCGACAGGGACGGCCACTTCATCGGCATGGTGTCCACGTTCCGGGACAACACCCCCGATGGCGCCGTCGTGCGCACCGACGAAGTGATCTCCGACTACGAGACCATCGGCCTGGCCGCCGACGTCACGGTCAACAACATCCTGCCCGGCGGTCGCCAGCTGGTGGCCGATGCCGCCACGCCGCTGGCCGCCGGCCAGCCGGTCTGCCATTTCGGGGTGATCACCGGCGAGAGCTGCGGCTCGATCGAGCGGGTCAACAACGGCTGGTTCACCATGGAGAACGGTGTGGTCAGCAAGAAGGGTGATTCCGGTGGCCCGGTCTATATGCCCGTCGGCAACAACAAAGCCGTGATCATCGGGCTGTTCAACAGCACCTGGGGTGAGCTACCGGCCGCGGTGTCCTGGCAGGCCACCGGCCAGCAGATCCGCGAGGACACCGGCGTGGTCAGCGTGGCCGCCGCCCAGCAAACCTCCGGCACCCAGCAGCACTAAGGCGCCAGCGCGAAGACCGGGATGCTCGGCGCGGCGGCGCGCAGCTGATCGGTGGTGGACTCCGGGGTGAGTCCGGCGATATGCCCCTTGACCTCCCAATACCACCTGTCCAGATAGTGCTTGAGCAGCGCAGGCTTGGCCTCGTCGTCCACCTCGGTGAGGTGAACCGGGGTGCGCCGCCAGCGCGGCCCGAGTTCCACCATCCGCGCCGCGCGGACATTGCGTGCCCACTGGGTGTTCCCGCGCGGTGACACCAGATAGTCGACACCGTCGACGTGCAGCACGTTGACGACCACCGTCCGGATTTCCCCCGACGTGCGGCCGCGTACCCGTAGCGCTCGGGTTCCGGCGATGCTGATCCCGGCCTCGGCCAGTCGCCGGATGACGGCATTGCCGATTCGGGCACCGGTGTTGGGCCGGTCGTAGCGCAGGGTCATGAATTCTCCTCAGAATAGTGAGAGCACTGCTCTTGTTTCTAGGGTGGCATGCATGCCGGGAAAATTCAAGAGCAGTGATCTCGGATATGCGAGACTCGGCGCGTGGGCAAACGGCAGGAATCCCGGCAACGCATCGAGGCGCAGATCATCGAGCTGGGCCGGCGACAGCTGGCCACCGAGGGGGCGGCTGGACTGTCGGTCCGTGCCATCGCCCGTGACCTGGGCATGGTCTCCTCGGCGGTGTACCGCTACGTCGCCAGCCGCGACGAGCTGCTGACCCTGTTGCTCGTCGACGCCTATTCAGACCTGGCTGACGCCGTCGACCGGGCCCGGGAGCTGACCGGCGGCGGGTGGCGGGCCGATCTGGCGGCCATCGCGCACGGAATGCGGTCGTGGGCGCTGGACCAGCCGGCCGGGTGGGCGCTGCTGTACGGCAGCCCGGTTCCGGGCTATCACGCGCCGGCCGAGCTGACCACCGGACCGGGCACCCGTGTCGTCGGCGCCATGTTCGACGCGGTGGCCGGCGGTGTGGCCGCCGGCGATATCGCCCTGACGGATCAGCATGTGGCACAACCGATGTCGGCGGACCTGGCCCGGGTCCGTGCGGAGTTCGATTTCCCTGGCGACGACGCACTCGTGATCAAGTGCACCACCGTCTGGGCCGTCGTCGTCGGGGCGATCAGCCTTGAGGTGTTCGGCCAGTATGGTGCGGACACCTTCGCCGACAAGGGGGCACTGTTCGAGGCTCAGGTGCGGCTGGCTGTAGAGCTGCTCGCCGCCAGGCGGTCGAACTAGAACATGTTCTAGCCACGCCGACGGCCCGGGGATATCCTCGAAGCCGATGACCATCCAGACACCTGTCCAGATTGCGTGGGTCACCCGCGATCTCGACGTCACCGAGGCCGCGCTGACCACGCTGCTCGGGGCCAAGAAATGGATCCGCATGCCCGAAGTGCACTTCGGGCCGGACACCTGCGTGCATCGCGGCGCGCCTGCCGACTACTACGCCGACATCTCGCTGAGCTACGCCGGCGACACCCAGCTCGAGCTGATCGCGCCGACCCGCGGGGAGAGCATCTACACCGAATTCCTGGTCGAATGCGGTCCCGGCTTGCACCACATCTGCGTCGAGGCCGCCGATCTCCGGGACTTCGACGCCAGGCTGGAAGCGGCCCCCGTCGTCGCCCAGGGCGTGATGCCCGGCGGCATGCGGTTCGCCTATCTGTCCGCCGCCGCGGCCGGCGTGCCCTACCTGGAAATCGCCTACATTCCGGCCGACATCCAGACGTTCTTCGACTACGTGAAACAGGAGCAACAATGAGTGGCCTCGACATCCCCGCGACCGTCAAGTCCTCCGACGTGAGCGCGTGGTCCGACGACGTCGACGTCGTCGTGATCGGATTCGGCATCGGCGGTGGGTGCGCAGCCGTCAGCGCCGCGGCCGCCGGCGCCCGGGTCCTGGTGCTCGAACGCGCCGCAGTCGCAGGCGGAACCACCTCGATGGCAGGCGGGCACTTCTACCTCGGCGGCGGCACCGCGGTACAGCAGGCGACCGGCCACAGTGACAGCGTCGAGGAGATGTACAAATACCTCGTCGCGGTGTCCCGCGAGCCAGAACACGACAAGATCCGCACCTACTGCGAGGGCAGCGTCGAGCACTTCAACTGGCTCGAAGAGCTCGGTATCGCCTTCGAGCGCAGCTACTACCCGGAGAAGGCGGTGATCCAGCCCAACACCGAGGGCCTGATGTTCACCGGGAACGAAAAGGTGTGGCCCTACAAGAACATCGCCGTCCCCGCTCCGCGCGGGCACAAGGTGCCGGTGCCCGGCGACACCCAGGGCGCGGCATTGGTGATCGACCTGCTGCTCAAGCGGGCCGCTGAACTGGGTGTGCAGATCCGCTACGAGACCGGCGCGACGAACCTGATCGTCGACGACGACTCAGCCGTGACCGGGGTGTCCTGGAAGCACTTCACCGAGACCGGTGCGGTCCGCGCCAAAGCGGTGGTGATCGCCGCCGGGGGATTCGTGATGAATCCCGACATGGTGGCCGCATTCACGCCGAAACTTGCCGAGAAGCCGTTTGTGCTCGGCAACACCTACGACGACGGCCTGGGTATTCGCCTGGGCGAATCCGTCGGGGGCGCAACCAAACACATGGAGCAGATCTTCATCACCGCGCCGGTCTACCCGCCCTCGATCCTGTTGAAAGGTCTCATTGTCAACAAGCTGGGTCAGCGATTCGTCGCCGAGGACTCATACCATTCGCGCACATCGGGATTCGTGATGGACCAGCCCGACAGTGCGGCGTACCTGATCGTCGACGAAGAACACATGCAGCGCCCGGAGATTCCGCTGATCACCTTCATCGACGGCTGGGAGACCGTCGAGGAGATGGAGGCCGGATTGGGCATCCCGGCGGGCAACCTCGTCGCGACCCTGGAACGCTACAACGAGTTCGCCGCCAAGGGTGAGGATCCCGACTTTCACAAGCAGCCGGAATTCCTTGCGCCGCAAGACAAAGGACCGTGGGGCGCGTTCGATCTGACCCTGGGCAAGGCGATGTACTCCGGCTTCACCGTCGGCGGCCTGGCCACCGACGTCGACGGGGAGGTGCTGCGGGAAGATGGCAGCGTCATTCCGGGCCTGTATGCGGCGGGAGCGTGCGCATCCAACATCGCCCAGGACGGTAAGGGCTATGCCAGCGGCACCCAGCTGGGGGAGGGGTCGTTCTTCGGTCGCCGTGCCGGGGCCCACGCGGCGGCCACCGCCAAGGCGCGCTGACCGTCGAAACCCAGTGTGCGGCAGGCTAAACCTCGACGGACTGGGCCGGCCGGTCCAGCTCTCACCGGCCGCCGCCGACTGGCCGCAGGTGCTGCTCGACGGTGCTGCGATCGCTCAGACCTGCGCGGGCTCGGTCCCCTCGACACGGCCCAGCCGCCACTCGCCCTCGCCGAGCAGTTCGAGATGCTTGCCGTGGTGTTGCTCGACGGTGCTGCGGTGGCTGACGCTGACCAGGATGGTGTGCGGCAGCTCGGTGCGGATCAGGTCGTAGAGGGCGAACTCGAGGCCCTCGTCGAGCGCTGAGGTGGCCTCGTCGAGGAAGACCGCCTTGGGTTTGGTCAGAAGCACCCTGGCGAAGGCGATACGTTGCTGCTCGCCGGGGGAGAGCACCTTGGCCCAGTCCTGGACCTCGTTGATCCGGATGGTCAGGTGTGACAACGCCACCCGGGTCAGCGCGCGCTGCAGGTCCTCGTCGGACAGTTCACCGGAATTCGCCGGATAGGACACCACCGTGCGCAGGTCACCCAGCGGCACGTAGGGCATCTGGGACAGGAACATCGTGGCGTGGTCCTCCAGCGGGCGGCACAGCGTGCCCGAGGTGTAGGGCCACAACTGGGCGAGGCTGCGCAGCAGGGTGGTCTTTCCCGCCCCCGACGGCCCGGTGATCACCAACGTCTCGCCCGGCTCCAGGCGCAGGTCGATCGGGTCGACCAGCTGACTGCCGGTGGGTGTGCGCACCTCCACCCGTTTGAGCTCGACCGAGCCGTCATGGCTGGCAACGGTGTTCAGCTTGGGAAGTTCGCGGGCCTCGGCGTTGGTCTCCACCAGCCCGTGCAGGCGGATGATCGCGGCCCGGTAGCTGGCGAACGAGTCGTAGGAGTTGCGGAAGAACGACAGCGAATTGTGGATCGAGCCGAACGCGCTCGAGGACTGGGTGACGTCACCGAGGTCGATCTGCCCGGCGAACAACCGCGGCGCCTGGATGACCAGTGGTAGCGGGTTGATGAGCTGGCTCATCGACAGGTTCCACCCGGTCAGCGCGATGGTGCGGTTCACATATCGGCGGTAGTTGGCGATGATTTCGGCGAACTTGGTTCGCAGCAGGCCCCGCTCGGCGTTCTCACCGCGGTAGAACCCGACCGCCTCGGCGGCGTCGCGCAGCCGCACCAGGGCGTAGCGGAACACGGCATTGGTGAGCTCGTTGCGGAAGCTCAGCCGGATCAGTGGATGGCCGATCCAGAACGCGATGATCGTGGCGAATGTGACGTAGACCAGCACCACCCAGAACAGGGCGTGCCCCAGCGTGACGCCGGCGACGGTCAACGGACCGGACAGGTTCCACAGGATCACGGTGAACGAAACGACTGTCACCAACGCGTTGATGGCCCCGAACAGCAGGGTGCTGGAGCTGCCGATCATCGGCTGGTTCGGTGAGGCGCCCACCCCGGTGGTGAAGATGTCGATGTCGTACTGGATGCGCTGGTCTGGGTTGTCGATATCGCTGTCGGTGAACCGGGTGCGGTAGTAGGCGTGGTCGTCGAGCCAGTCGCAGGTGAGCCGGTCGGTGAGCCATACCCGCCAGCGGATGATGAACCGCTGCATGAGGAAGATGTCCAGCATGGCCAGGCTGATGTAGATCGTCGCGAGGATCGCGAAGATGATCAGCGTCTGCCAAAAGCCGTGGACACCGGAATCCCGCATCGCGACGTTCCCGCCGCCGGCGCCCTGGAAGGCGACCTGCAACGACGTGTATAGGTCGTTGCTGTAGTAGCTGAGCAGCACGTCCAGGCGCACCGAGATGATCGTCGACAGCAACAACACGCCGATCCACACCCACACGCTGATGCTCCGCCGGCCCTTGAAGTAGTCGCCGGTAACCCGCCAATACTGACGCCCCCACACCGTGTAGCGGGCCAGCAGAACCAGAACCACCAAACTGAGAACGGCGCTGATGGCCCACGCTTTGGAAATCCAGATCAGGGACGGGATGAGCTCGTGTCCCCAGTCCATGGACGGCTTGAACTTCTCCAACGCGTTCTCCTCGTGCGGCGGCGTCGCGAACGACGACCGATCCGGTGGGCTTTCCCGGCGAACCTACCCCGATGGCACGCGGCAGGCGTGTGTCCCTGCCGGAAGCCGGGCGAAATGTGACCCGCGCGTCCCGATCCACCGAGCTGGTCCGGACTGGCCGTTGCTGGATTGTAGGACGCCGCCGGTACCGTTGACGCGTGGCGAAAACTCGCAAGGACAGCACTGCCGGGCCGGGTCGTATCAGCCGGGGCTTCTGGCGTCTTCTCGGTGCCAGCAGCGAGAAGACCAAAGCCGAGTCGATGGTCGAGGTAACCGCCTCTGCGGAGTTCGACGAGAAGGCCAAGGGACTCGACGACGAGCAGCTGCGAAAGGCCGCGGAACTGCTCGAACTCGGCGACCTGGCCGCCTCCGCCGACATTCCGCAGTTCCTGGCGATCGCCCGGGAGGCCGCCGAGCGGGCTACCGCACTTCGTCCCTTTGACGTACAGCTGCTCGGGGCGCTGCGCATGCTCGCCGGTGACGTCATCGAGATGGCCACCGGTGAAGGCAAGACACTGTCCGGGGCGATCGCCGCCGCCGGCTACGCGTTGGCCGGGCGCAATGTCCACGTCGTCACCATCAACGACTACCTGGCCCGCCGCGACGCCGAGTGGATGGCACCGCTGATCGAGGCGATGGGGCTCTCGGTCGGTTGGATCACCGCCGAGTCGACCGCCGAGCAACGCCGGGCCGCCTACCGGTGCGATGTCACCTACGCCTCGGTCAACGAGATCGGGTTCGACGTGCTGCGCGACCAGCTGGTCACCGATGTCGCCGACCTGGTGTCGCCCAACCCCGATGTGGCGCTGATCGACGAGGCCGACTCGGTGCTCGTCGACGAGGCGCTGGTGCCGCTGGTGCTGGCCGGGACCACGCACCGCGAGACGCCGAAGGTGGAGGTCGTGCGGCTGGTCGGGGAACTCAGCGCCGGCGTGGACTACGACACCGACGCCGACAGCCGCAACGTTCACCTCACCGAGGACGGGGCGAAGAAGATCGAAGCCGCCCTCGGCGGTATCGACCTGTACTCCGAGGAGCATGTCACCACCACGCTCACCGAGGTCAACGTCGCCCTGCACGCCCACGTGCTGCTGCAGCGCGACGTGCACTACATCGTCCGCGACGGCGCGGTGCAGCTGATCAACTCCTCCCGCGGCCGGATCGCCTCGCTGCAACGCTGGCCCGACGGCCTGCAGGCGGCGGTCGAGGCCAAGGAGGGCATCGAGACCACCGAGACCGGTGAAGTGCTCGACACCATCACGGTGCAGGCGCTCATCAACCGCTACCCGACGGTGTGCGGGATGACCGGCACCGCGCTGGCCGCGGGTGAGCAGCTGCGCCAGTTCTACAAGCTGGGTGTCTCGCCGATCCCGCCGAACACACCCAACATCCGCGAAGACGAAGCCGACCGGGTCTACATCACCGCGGCGGCCAAGATCGAGGCGATCATGTCGCACATCAGTGATGTCCATGCCACCGGCCAACCGATTCTGGTCGGCACCCACGACGTCGCCGAGTCCGAGGAACTGCACGAACGGCTGCTGCGCCGCGGAGTTCCCGCAGTGGTGCTCAACGCCAAGAACGACGAGGAAGAAGCCGTCGTCATCGCAGAGGCGGGCAAGCTCGGTGCGGTGACGGTCTCCACCCAGATGGCCGGGCGCGGCACCGACATCCGACTGGGCGGATCCGATGAGTCCGACCATGACAAGGTGGCCGAGCTGGGCGGGCTGCACGTCATCGGGACCGGCCGGCACCGCACCGAACGGCTGGACAACCAGCTGCGGGGCCGCGCGGGCCGGCAGGGCGACCCCGGCTCGTCGGTGTTCTTCGCCAGCTGGGAGGACGACGTCGTCACCGCCCACGTGGAAGCGGCGAAACTGCCCACCGAGTGTGACGAGACCGGCCGGATCACCAGCCCCAAGGCCGCCACGCTGCTCGACCACGCCCAGCGAGTCGCCGAGGGCCGGCTGCTCGACGTGCACGCCAACACCTGGCGCTACAACCAGCTCATCGCCCAGCAGCGCGCCATCATCGTCGAGCGGCGCAACACCCTGCTCAGCACGCCGGCGGCTCGCAACGAGCTCAAGGAGCTCTCGACAGAGCGCTATGACGAGCTCGCCGAGAAGGTTCCCGAGGAACGGCTCGAGACGATCTGCCGGCAGATCATGCTGTTCCACCTCGACCGGGGGTGGGCCGACCACCTGGCCTATCTGGCCGACATCCGAGAGAGCATCCACCTGCGGGCGCTCGGCAGGCAGAACCCGCTCGACGAGTTCCACCGGATGGCCGTCGACGCGTTCGCCCACCTGGCGGCCGACGCGATCGAGGCGGCGCAGCAGACGTTCGAGACCGCCAACGTGCTCGAAGAAGAGCAGGGCCTGGATTTGTCGAAGCTGGCGCGGCCCACGTCGACGTGGACCTACATGGTTCACGACAACCCACTCAACGACGACACCCTGTCGGCGCTGAGCCTGCCCGGGGTGTTCCGTTAAGTTCATGCCATGACCACGCCGGAGCAGCGGGGCCGGGTGCTGACCATCCCGAATGTGCTGAGCGTGATTCGGCTCGCCCTGGTGCCGGTGTTCCTGTACCTGCTGTTGGTCACCCATGCCTACGCACTCGCAGTGGCGATCCTGATGTTCAGCGGGTTCTCCGACTGGGCCGACGGCAAGATCGCGCGGTTGGTGGCCAACCAGTCATCCCGGCTGGGGGAGCTGCTGGACCCACTCGTGGACCGGATCTACATGGTGGCCGTTCCGCTGGGCCTCGGCGCGGCCGGCATCGTGCCGTGGTGGCTGGTGGGCACGCTGATCGGGCGCGACGCCGTGCTGGCCGCGACGCTGCCGGTGGTGCGCAGCCGCGGGCTCACCGCGCTGCCGGTCACCTACATCGGCAAGGCGGCGACGTTCGCGCTGATGTCGGGTTTCCCGCTGGTGCTGCTGGGGCAATGGGATGCGCCGTGGAGCCGAGTGATCGGCGCCTGCGGCTGGGGATTCCTGATCTGGGGCGTTGGCATGTACCTGTGGTCGGCGGTGCTGTACCTGGTGCAGGTACGTCTGGTGGTGCGCACGCTGCCCAAGGCCGGGCTCGACCGCGATGCCCGGACAAGCTGACCCCGCGCTGGGCGGCTACGACCCGCAAGCCGGCCGCGCCAACCAGCAAGGCCCGGCGAACCTCACGCCGCTGCCCTCGCTGTTGCGCTCCCTGCTGACCGAACACCTCGATCCCGGGTACGCCGCAGCTGCGGCTGAACGCCGGCGCACCGGCCGCTCGCGGCGCCCGGCCGCCGATCGGGCGTGGCAGGCGCTGGCCGCTCTGCTGATCGCCGTGGTGTTCGCTGCGGCGGTGGCGCAGGCACGCTCCACCGCTCCCGGCGTGAGCGCCGCTCAGCAGGTGCTCGCTGCCAGCGTGCGCTCGGCAGAGGGCACCACCGACAGGCTCACTCAGCGCCGTGACGAGCTGGCCGCCCAGGCCGACGACATCCAGCGGCGCCAGCTGCGCGACGACGCCGCCGGGCGGGAGCTGCTCAGCGGGCTGGATGCGCTGAGCCTGGCCGCCGCCACCACCGCGGTGATCGGTCCCGGGCTGAGTGTCACCGTGACCGACCCGGGGATGGGCCGCGACCTCTCCGACGTTTCCAAGCAGCGGGTCCCCGGCAGCCGACAGGTCATCCTGGATCGCGACCTGCAGCTGGTGGTCAATTCGCTGTGGGCCAGTGGCGCTGAAGCGATCTCGGTGGGCAACGTGCGGATGGGTCCGAACGTGACGATCCGGCAGGCGGGCGGTGCCATCCTGGTCGACAATCATCCCATCGCCAGCCCCTACACCATCCTCGCGGTGGGTCCGCCGAACACCATGCGGGACACCTTCGACCGCAGCAGCGGCCTGCACCGGCTGCGGTTGCTCGAAGCGTCCTATGGCGTGGGCGTGAGTGTGAGCAGTGGCGACGGCTTGTCGTTGCCCGCGGGTACCGCACGGGAGATTAAATTTGCCAAGCAGATCGGGCCCTGATGGACACCGTCATGGGTGGCGCGACACGAGGGATCTCACGGAAATGAGCCGGCAGACATGATCGGAATCGCCGCACTGATCGTCGGCATCGTGCTGGGGCTGGTGTTCCATCCGAGCGTTCCCGAAGTCATCCAGCCCTACCTGCCGATCGCAGTTGTCGCCGCCCTGGACGCGGTGTTCGGCGGGTTGCGGGCCTATCTGGAGAAGTTCTTCGACGCCAAGGTCTTCGTCGTCTCCTTCGTGTTCAACGTGCTTGTCGCCGCGCTGATCGTCTACGTCGGCGACCAGCTCGGCGTCGGCACCCAGCTGTCGACGGCGATCATCGTCGTGCTCGGTATCCGGATCTTCGGCAACGCCGCCGCGCTGCGGCGCAGGCTGTTCGGGGCCTGAGATGACCGGGGGGGCCAGCAACGACGAACCTATCGCCGACAGCGGCGAGCACGGACGTCACGAATTGTCCGCCGAAGCAGTGCCTCGCCAACCCCGCAGCCGTGCCCAGTTGGCGTTCGGGGGACTGGCGTTGCTGCTGTGCCTGGTACTCGGTGTGGCGATCGCCACCCAGGTCCGCCAGACCGAATCCGGCGACTCGCTGGAAACCGCGCGCCCGGCCGACCTGCTGGTGCTGCTGGGCTCGCTGCAGCAGCGTGAAGCCGCGCTGAACACCGAGGTCGCCGAGTTGCAGCGCAACCTGGCCGCCATGCAGGCCGCCGGCACCAGCGACCAGGCGGCGATCCAGAATGCGCAGGCCAGGCTTGCCGCGCTGTCGATCCTGATCGGCACCGTCGCGGCAACCGGGCCCGGAGTCACCATCAGCATCGAGGACCCGGGGCCGGGCGTGGCACCCGAAACCATGCTCGACGTCATCAACGAACTGCGGGCCGCGGGCGCCGAGGCGATGGAGATCCGTTCGGGCCAGCAAGCAGTGCGGGTCGGGGTGGACAGCTGGGTGGTCGGCAGCCCCGGCGCGTTGGTCATCGACTCGCAAACATTGAGCCCGCCGTATTCTGTTCTGGCTATTGGTGATCCACCCACCCTGGCGGCAGCGATGAATATCCCGGGTGGAGCCGTCGACAGCGTCGAACGGGTTGGCGGGCGGATGACCGTCACCCAGTCCGACCGGGTGGACATCACCACCTTGCGGCAACCGAAAGCGCGCCAATACGCTCAGCCCGTCAAATGAGCGTCCGACACCTGCCCGACACTGAGGAGAACTGTGAGCGAAATCCCAGCCGACCTGCGCTACACCGCCGAACACGAGTGGGTGCGCCGCACCGGTGACAACACCGTGCGCGTCGGCATCACCGACTTCGCCCAGTCCTCACTTGGAGACGTGGTGTACGTGCAATTGCCCGACGTCGACAGCAATGTCACGGCTGGCGAGTCGTTCGGCGAGGTGGAGTCGACCAAGTCGGTGTCGGACCTGTACGCGCCGGTCAGCGCGAAAGTAATTGCCGTCAACAGCGATCTGGACGCCAACCCCGGCCTGGTCAACACCGACCCCTACGGTCAGGGGTGGTTGTTGGATCTCGAGGTCGACGGCGATACCCTCGAACAGGGGTTGGCGGCGCTACTCGACGCAGATGCCTATCGGGAAACAACGACCGAATGACATTGTTAGGGTGCATGCCAACCACCGATCCGGTGGTGGTGGGCACAGCGACGACCACTGCGCGGTACGGTCGTTGTACGTGATTGTGAGGCGGACGGGCGGCCTTGTGCGGGCACCCCGCCAAGTATCGCCACGGCAGCCAGTGAGGAGCAGCGGGTGACCGACAAGGACCAGAACTCTGGGGCCGACCAGGTGTCCGAGGAAGTCACCGTGGAGACGACATCCGTCTTCCGCGCCGACTTCCTCAACGAGCTGGATGCCCCAGCGAGTACCGGCAGCGAGAGCGCGGTGTCCGGGGTGGAACGCCTCCCGGTGGGCTCGGCGCTGCTGGTCGTCAAGCGTGGCCCGAACGCGGGCTCGAGGTTCCTGCTCGACCAGCCGACGACCTCGGCCGGCCGCCACCCGGACTCCGATATCTTCCTCGACGATGTGACGGTCAGCCGTCGCCACGCCGAGTTCCGGCTGGACGGAAACGAATTCCAGGTTGTCGACGTCGGCAGCCTCAACGGCACCTACGTCAACCGCGAGCCGGTGGATTCGGCGACGCTGGCCAACGGCGACGAGGTCCAGATCGGCAAGTTCCGGCTGGTGTTCCTGACCGGCTCGAAGCCGGCCGACGACGACGGTGCGCCAGGGAGCTAGTGCCGGCAATGAGCGCTCGCGCGAAGAGCTGATGACACAGCCCGACAGTCCCGCGCTTGCCGGGATGTCCATCGGAGCGGTCCTGGACCTGCTGCGGCCGGATTTCCCGGACGTCACGATCTCCAAGATTCGGTTCCTGGAGGCCGAGGGTCTGGTCACGCCGGAGCGCAGCGCTTCGGGATACCGGCGGTTCACCGCCTACGACTGTGCCCGGCTGCGTTTCATCCTCACCGCCCAGCGCGATCACTACCTGCCGCTGAAGGTGATCAAGGCGCAACTGGACGCGTTGCCCGACGGCGAACTGCCCCAGGTCGGATCGCCTTACGGCGGACCCCGTTTGGTGACGGTGTCCGGTGAAGGTCCCTCAGACGTCCCCGACGCCGACGGCGACGGGGTTGCGTCGGTGGCCCGCACACAGGTGCGGTTGAGCCGGGAGAACTTGCTGGAACGATCCGGGGTCGGCGACGAACTGCTGGCCGCCCTGTGCAAAGCCGGAGTGATCACCACCGGCCCCGGGGGGTTCTTCGACGAGTACTCGGTGGTGATCGCCCAGTGTGCGCGGGCACTGGCCGACTACGGCGTCGAACCTCGTCATCTGCGGGCGTTTCGGTCGGCCGCCGACCGGCAGTCCGACCTGATCGCCCAGATCGCCGGACCGGTCGGCAAGGCCGGCAAGACCGGCGCGCGCGACCGCGCCGACGACCTGGCCAGGGAGGTGGCGGCGCTGGCGATCACGCTGCACACGTCGCTGATCAAGTCCGCGGTACGAGACGTTCTCGACCGCTGAGGACTAGACTTCGGATGACTGCATCGCTCGTTCGGCAGTCACGCGGTCGGAACTCGGACGCGGCGCCACAACCAGCGCGGAGGTCAGACACAGATGGGTGAGGTTCGCGTCGTCGGCATTCGTGTCGAGCAGCCCCAGAACCAGCCGGTGCTGCTGCTGCGGGAGTCCGATGGCGACCGCTACCTGCCCATCTGGATCGGCCAGTCGGAGGCGACCGCAATTGCCCTCGAACAGCAGGGCGTCGAGCCCGCGCGACCGCTCACCCATGACCTGATCCGAGATGTCATTGCTGCGCTTGGCCATTCGCTCAAAGAGGTGCGCATCGTCGATCTGCAGGAGGGCACCTTCTACGCCGACCTGATCTTCGACCGCGACATCAAGGTCTCGGCGCGGCCATCGGATTCGGTGGCGATCGCACTGCGGATGGGTGTACCGATCTACGTGGAGGAGGCGGTGCTGGCCGAGGCCGGGCTGCTGATTCCCGACGAGAGCGACGAGGAGTCCGGCGGCGCAGTCCGTGAAGACGAGGTCGAGAAGTTCAAGGAGTTCCTCGACAGCGTCTCCCCGGACGATTTCAAGGCCACCTGAGCGGGTATCCGAACGTGCCGGCCGGCGGGGTGGTCGAGACCAACATCACGGATGCGTCTCACTTGGTCTGTGGCGGTTCGACACGCGCGGTGGATGACGCGGAGCGGGTCGCTGGAGCGCCATACTTTGATTGCGACGACGAGCACGACTGCCCGTCGACCAGCGTATGCTCGTGAGACTCGAACTCGGGCCTACGCGGTTGTTGGATCGGTCAGCGGGCCATTGAGTTCGAACGGCGAGAGGAAGCATCGTGGGCGAGCAGCCACGTCAGGGACAGCTGGACCTTGCTGACACGGCGTCTGGTTCCGAAGGCCGCTTCCAGGCGGATTCGCCTGCCGGTGGCCCGGTGAGCGAGCCGGTGCAGGGCGGCCTGTTCCCCGACGATTCGGTTCCCGACGAACTGGTCGGTTACCGCGGCCCGAGCGCCTGCCAGATCGCCGGAATCACCTACCGGCAGTTGGACTACTGGGCCCGCACCTCGCTGGTGGTGCCCTCCATCCGCGGTGCGGCCGGTTCCGGTAGCCAGCGGCTGTACTCCTTCAAGGACATCCTGGTTCTCAAGATCGTCAAGCGTCTGCTCGACACCGGTATCTCGCTGCACAACATCCGCGTGGCCGTGGACCACCTACGTCAGCGCGGCGTCCAGGACCTGGCCAACATCACGCTGTTCTCCGACGGCACAACGGTGTACGAGTGCACCTCGGCCGAGGAGGTCGTCGACCTACTGCAGGGCGGCCAGGGCGTGTTCGGTATCGCGGTCAGCGGCGCGATGCGGGAGCTGACCGGTACCATCGCGGACTTCCCGGGTGAGCGCGCCGATGGCGGCGAATCGATCCCGGCACCCGAAGACGAGCTGGCTTCGCGACGCAAGACCCGCGACCGCAAGACCGGCTGACCCCGACACCGGCCCGCCGGTGCACCCGCGGGCCTGCACGCGGCTAGACTCGACGCTGTATCGCCCTCGTGCGGGAGAGCTTCGTGGCCGCCAGTCACGGACGCCGAAGGAGCAACACCTCTCCGTCAACCTCTCAGGCACCCGGACCGCGCGTGGCCACGATGCCTCTGGAAAGCGGTGACCCCTGCGGTCACCCGCCCATGGGGAAAGGCCGCGGTTCGCCTGATTGGCGGGCCGGCCGAATCTCTCAGGCGCCCGGTACGGGTGGACGACAGAGGGGGAGGACGCCGCTGACGGCTGCGTCCGCCTAAGTCAGGAGCCCCCCGTGTCCGACCACACCCAGCCCCATTACAACCCTGGTTTCAAAGATCGCCACATCGGGCCCGATGCCGACGCCCTGAGCATCATGCTCGACGTAATCGGCGTCGCCTCCCTCGACGAGCTGGCCGGTAAGGCGCTGCCCGCGGGCATCCTCGATGTACTGGGATCCGACGGCGTGGTGCCGGGCCTGGACCAGCTGCCCACCGCCGTGAGCGAGCACGCGGCGCTGGCCGAGCTACGGGCCATGGCCGACAGCAACACCATCGCGGTTTCGATGATCGGGCAGGGCTACTACGACACGCTCACTCCGCCGGTACTGCTGCGCAACATCCTGGAGAACCCGGCCTGGTACACCGCGTACACGCCGTACCAGCCGGAGATCAGTCAGGGCCGGTTGGAGGCGCTGCTGAACTTCCAGACCATGATCGCCGACCTCACCGGCCTGGAAGTCGCCAACGCGTCGATGCTCGACGAGGGCACCGCGGCCGCCGAGGCAATGACGTTGATGCACCGCGCGGCCCGCGGGTCGACCAACCGGCTGGCCGTCGACTCCGACCTGTTCACCCAGACCGCGGCGATTCTGGCCACCCGCGCCGAACCGCTGGGCATCGAGATCGTGACCGCCGATCTGCGCAACGGCCTGCCCGAAGGCGAGTTCTTCGGTGTGATCGCGCAACTGCCCGGGGCCAGCGGCCGGGTGACCGACTGGTCGAAGCTGGTCGAGCAGGCCCACGAACGCGGCGCGCTGATCGCGCTGGGCGCCGACCTGCTGGCACTGACGCTGGTCGCCCCGCCCGGCGAGATCGGTGCCGACGTGGCCTTCGGAAGCGCCCAACGATTCGGTGTGCCAATGGGATTCGGCGGCCCGCACGCCGGCTATCTGGCGGTGCACGCCAAGCATGCCCGGCAGCTGCCGGGCCGGCTGGTCGGGGTGTCGGTGGACAGTGACGGCGCGCCGGCCTACCGGCTGTCGCTGCAGACCCGTGAACAGCACATCCGCCGCGACAAGGCGACGTCCAACATCTGTACGGCCCAGGTGCTGCTGGCCGTGATGGCCGCGATGTATGCCAGCTACCACGGCCCCGACGGGCTGACCGGTATCGCCCGCCGGGTGCACGGCCATGCCCGCTCGCTGGCCGCCGGCCTGAGCGCGGCGGGTGTCGAGGTGGTCTACGACACGTTCTTCGACACCGTGCTGGCGCACGTGCCCGGCCGGGCCGCCGCCGTGCAGGCCGAAGCCAAGGGCCGCGGCATCAACATCTGGCGGGTCGACGCCGACCACGTGTCGGTCGCGTGCGACGAGGCCACCACTTCCGAGCACGTCGCGCTCGTCCTCGAGGCGTTCGGCGCGGTGTTGGCCGGTGACTATGCCGGACCCGAAATTGATTCGCGCACAAGTGAATTCCTCACCCATCCGGCGTTCCACCGGTACCGGACCGAGACCGAGATGATGCGCTACCTGCGCAGCCTGGCCGACAAGGACCTCGCGCTGGATCGCAGCATGATCCCGCTGGGCTCGTGCACGATGAAGCTCAACGCCGTCGCGGAGATGGAGTCGATCACCTGGCCGGAGTTCGGCCGCCAGCATCCATTCGGCCCGGCCGGCGACACCCCGGGCCTGCGCAGGCTGATCGCCGACCTCGAGGGCTGGCTGACTGGCGTGACCGGCTACGACTCGATCTCGTTGCAGCCCAACGCCGGATCGCAGGGGGAGTACGCCGGGCTGCTTGCGATCCGCGCCTACCACGCCGGACGGGGCGAGAGCCACCGCGACGTGTGCCTGATCCCGTCGAGCGCACACGGCACCAATGCCGCATCTGCCGCAATGGCCGGGATGCGCGTGGTCGTGGTGGCCTGTCGCGACAACGGCGACGTCGACCTCGATGACCTGCGCAGCAAGATCGCCGAGCACGCCGAGCGGCTGGCCGCGCTGATGATCACCTACCCCTCCACGCACGGGGTGTACGAGCACGACATCGAAGAGATCTGCGCCGCGGTGCATGATGCCGGCGGTCAGGTCTACGTCGACGGTGCCAACCTCAACGCGCTGGTCGGCCTGGCCCGCCCGGGCAAGTTCGGCGGCGATGTCAGCCACCTGAACCTGCACAAGACATTCTGTATCCCGCACGGCGGCGGTGGCCCCGGCGTCGGCCCGGTGGCGGTGCGTTCGCACCTGGCGCCGTACCTGCCCGGTCACCCGCTGGCCGAGGAACTCCCGCACGGGCACGTGGTGTCCGCGGCCCCCTACGGTTCGGCCTCGATCCTGCCGATCACCTGGGCCTACATCCGGATGATGGGCGCCGCGGGGCTGCGCGAGGCCACCCTGACCGCGATCGCCTCGGCCAACTACATCGCGCGCCGGCTCGACGAGTACTACCCGGTGCTCTACACCGGCGAGAACGGCATGGTCGCCCACGAGTGCATCCTCGATCTGCGTGGCATCACCAAGGCCACCGGCGTCACCGTCGACGATGTGGCCAAGCGGCTGGCGGACTTCGGTTTCCACGCCCCGACGATGAGCTTCCCGGTGGCGGGCACGCTGATGGTGGAGCCGACCGAGAGCGAAAGCCTGGCCGAGGTGGACGCGTTCTGCGAGGCGATGATCGCCATCCGTGGCGAGATAGACAAGGTCGGCTCGGGGGAGTGGCCCGCTGAGGACAACCCGCTGCACAACGCCCCGCACACCGCCGAATGCCTGCTGGTCGGCGAGTGGACCCACCCCTACACCCGTGAGCAGGCGGCCTACCCGCTGGGCACGCGCTTCCGTCCCAAGGTGTGGCCGCCGGTGCGCCGCATCGACGGTGCCTACGGGGACCGCAATCTGGTGTGCTCGTGCCCGCCGGTGGAGGCGTTCGCCTGACGAACACGTTGAGTCAGAACTGAGTGCGAAGACTCCGCCGAAACATCGCCCTCGGTTCTGACTCGACGCCTGATAGCGTCACTGCTGTGCTGCCTGCCGATGTCCGCCGATGGCAAGAGGGCGGCCGGATGCTGTCGACAAGCGCCGGAGAGATCTTCGTGCGGTGGCATCCCGGCTCCGCCAATTCCCGGGCCCCCGCTGTGCTTCTCTTGCACGGGTTTCCGTCGAGCTCCTATGACTTCCGCGGTGTTGTCGATCGCCTGGGTGACCGGGCCTGGCTGACGCTGGACTTCCTCGGCTTCGGACTGTCCGACAAGCCTCGCCCGCACCGCTACAGCCTGCTGGAGCAGGCCGATATCGTGCAGAGCGTGGTCGCCGACGTCGACCCGGGTCCGGTGGTTCTGCTGGCCCACGACATGGGTACCTCGGTGGCCACCGAGCTGCTGGCCCGCGACTTGTCCGGTGCACTGCCGTTCGAGCTACAACGGGCCGTCCTCACCAACGGCAGCGTGATCATCGAGCGGGCCAGCCTGCGCCCGAGCCAGAAGATCCTGCGCGGGCCGTTCGGGCCGGTGTTCTCGCGGTTGACCAACGAGCGCGGATTCCTGCGTGGCTTCGCCAAGTTGTACAGCCCCGGGCATCCGTTGTCCGAGCAGGAAGCCCAGGCCCAGTGGGCGCTGCTGGCCCGCGACGACGGTCACCGGATCCTGCACCTGCTGTGCGCCTACCTCAACGAGCGGGTCCGTTTCGCCCCGCGCTGGCACGGCGCCGTCCGCGACTGGGACAAGCCGCTCGGATTCCTTTGGGCCACCGGTGATCCCGTCGCCACCACCGAAGTCCTGGCCGGCCTGCGTGAGCTGCGGCCGGCTGCCGAGGTGATCGAGCTCGCCGGCATCGGCCACTACCCGCAGATCGAGGTGCCCGACGAGTTCACCGATGGCGCGCGAAAGCTCCTGCAGATCGGTTAGCGCTGATCGCTAAGACAGCATCGTCGTGATGGCGGCGGCCAGGTCCGGTGAGTCCGAGGCCGTGACATTCTGGTAGGTACCGCCGGAGGCCTGCGCAACTGCCTGCCACGTCGCACGGTCCTGGTCGTCGCCGAGGTCGATGACGTTGATAGCGACCGGCTTGGCCGGGTCGACCGCCGACTTCACGTAAGCCTGCAATCCGGGCCCGTCCAGAGTCTGGTCGGTGTGCGGGCCCTGGGTGATCACCAGCACCGAGTTGCCCTGTCCCTCACGATAGTTGGCCAGGGCGTCAGCGTAGATCAGCCGCAGCGTGGTGAACGACACTCCGCCGGAGCCGGACTGCGACAACCCATTGAGACTGGTGGTCAGTGCACCGGCGCGGGGTTGGCCGGCGACCTGGTCGGACAACGGCCCTGTCGGCACCACCGAGCGGCCTTCGACACCGTTGAACGTCCACAGCCCTACCGCGGCGTTGGGGGGTAGCGCGCCGATCCGGTTGTTCAGCGCGGCCACCACGTTGGCCAGCCGCTGCTTGCCGCCCTCCTCGCCGGACATGGCTTGGTCGAGCATGATCGTGGTTGCCGAACCGGTGGCCGGGGTGGCCACGGCGGCGGCCAGGGTGGCGCGCAGGGAATCGTCGCCGACGGATAGCGCAGCGCCCAGCTGCGGGAAACCGACGACATCGTTGCCGGGCGGGGTCGTGCCCTCGGCCCGGAAGCCGGCCTTCGCCAGCTCGCCGAGCTGTTCGCGTTTGCGCATGAATCGGGCGAATTCGCTGGCAGCGCTGACCTGCTCCTCGGACAGCCACGTTCCGGCCAGCAGCACGGTGGGATAGTCGGCCATCGCCACCGGGCCCGGCGGCAGCCACTCGGCAACGTTGTTCTTGGCGTCCGGGAGCGTCGCGGCCCGGGTAAACAGCTGCTGTTCTGTCGTCGCCACCGCGTGCACCGGTGCCGCGGCCGGATCACCGCCGTCCAGCAGGGCCTTCCACGCCGTGTCGGCGGTGGCGTCGGCGAGTTTCGGCTGTCCGGCCATCAGGCTGTTGACGGCGCCCAGGCCGGCGGTGGCCGGCGCGTCCTGGGGGGCCGCGGCCATTGCGACCGCCTCGGCGGTCAGGTAGGTGGCGTCCGCATCGGCCACGGTGGGCAGTGCCAGTCGCAGCGATCCCCAGCCCGGCAGGTTGGTGTCGAGCGCGGTGGGGTTGGCTTGCAGCCCCGGTAGCGTGCCCCAACTCTGTTGAGCCAATGCATCTATGAGCTGAGGTCGGACCGCGAGCACGACCGGAGAGTTCACCAGGGAGCGGGCATCGCTGACGACCTGCTTGCCGGCGGCGGCCTGCAGGCGAGCCGCCGCGATGGAGCTGGCCGGGACCCACAGTGCCGGCCGATCGCCGAGGTCGCCGGGCCAGTTGGAGACGAACCCGTCGATCACCCGGTCCGAATCGGCAGCCGTCACAACCATTTTCACGCAACGGTCGCCGATCGGGGTGGCGACGGCGTTGAAGTTCTCGGCGAACTTGTTGACGTTGGCCACGATCGACGGGTCGGCGACCACCGCGACGTTGGTGGTGCCGTCCAGACATTTCTGAGCGGCCTCGGTCGAGCGATGCGACAACACGTTGCCGAAGAACCGCCACAGGATCACCGCACCGACCAGGACCACGACGGTGATCAGGGCGGCGATCACTCCGATGCTCACCCCGCGGCGCCCGCCTTGGCTGCGGTGGCCGCCATCGGCGGCGCGCCGGCGCCGGCCGGTCTGGCCCGTCGACGGGGTCGCGGCGAATGCGGTGGTGCGTTCCTCGTCAGGGTCGACGTTGGGATAGGCCTCGCCGTCGGGATAGCCCCCGATGTTGGCACTGCCGCGGTCCGGTTCGCCCTCGGGACGGGAGTACTCACTGTCGTAGTCGGCATCGGCATCGTCGTAGCCATCGGCATCGTCGTAGTCGACATCGGCATCGTCGTAGCCATCGAACCCGGAGTGATCGTCGGCAGGCTCGTCCGGTTCGCCGAAGGAATCCCCGGGACCGGGTTTGCTATGCCTGCCCATGGCGGTGCCTAATCCTCTTTCGTCGAACGGTCATTCCGGTGCGTGCGCCAGACCCCGCACGAGTCTAGCGATCAGCCGGTTCGCCGCCCGTCTGCGCCGAACCGGGTCCTGGCTCAGGCGCCGACGCTGGCCTTGTACTCCCGGCGGCGCCGATGAAGGATCGGCTCGGTGTAGCCGTTGGGCTGGGCCGCACCGGCCAGGATCAGTTCCTGGGCGGCCTGGAAGGCGATGCTGCCGTCGGGGTCGGGGGCCATCGGGCGGAACTCCGGATCCCCGGCGTTCTGCTCGTCGACCACCGAGGCCATCCGGCGCAGACTGGACTTCACGTCGTCCTCGGTGATGACGCCGTGCCGCAACCAGTTGGCCAGCAGCTGGCTGGAGATCCGCAGCGTGGCCCGGTCCTCCATCAGCGCGACGTTGTGGATGTCGGGCACCTTCGAACAGCCGACACCGGCGTCGATCCAGCGGACCACATAGCCCAGGATCGACTGACAGTTGTTGTCGACCTCTTCGTGGATCTCCTCAGGAGACCAGGCCAGCTCCTTGGCCAGCGGGATGGTCAGCAGCTCGTCGAGGGTGGTGCGGGTCTTACCGGCCAGTTCCTGGTGCACCTGGTAGACGTCGACCAGGTGATAGTGCATGACGTGCAGCGTCGCCGCGGTGGGTGAGGGCACCCAGGCTGTGGTGGCACCGGCGCGGGGCTGGGCGATCTTCTGCTCGACCATGTCGGCCATCAGGTCGGTCATCGCCCACATGCCCTTGCCGATCTGAGCCCGACCGGAGAACCCGGTGGCCAAGCCGACGTCGACGTTCTGGTCCTCGTAGGCCAGGATCCACGGCTGGGTCTTCATGGCGCCCTTGCGGATCATCGGGCCGGCTTCCATCGAGGTGTGGATCTCGTCGCCGGTGCGGTCCAGGAATCCGGTGTTGATGAACGCCACCCGGTCGGCGGCGGCCTTCACACACGCCTTGAGGTTGGCCGACGTGCGTCGCTCCTCGTCCATGATGCCGACCTTGATCGTGTTCTGCGGCAAGCCAAGCACGTCCTCGACGCGGCTGAACAGCTCGCAGGTGAACGCGACCTCGTCGGGACCGTGCATCTTTGGCTTGACGATGTAGATCGAGCCGGTGCGGCTGTTCTGGCCATTCAGCCCGTGTGTCGCGATCAGCGTGGTGAACAGCGCGTCCTGGATGCCCTCGAACACCTCATTACCGTCGGCGTCCACGATCGCGTCGTTGGTCATCAGGTGTCCGACGTTGCGGACGAACAGCAGACTGCGCCCGGGCAGGGTGACTTCGCCCTCAGCGGTCTGGTAGGTGCGGTCGGCGTTGAGCACCCGGGTGAAGGTCTTGCCGCCCTTGGTGACCTCTTCGGCCAGGTCGCCCTTGTTCAGGCCCAGCCAGTTGCGGTAGCCCAGGACCTTGTCCTCGGCGTCGACGGCGGCCACCGAGTCCTCGAAGTCCATGATCGTGGTGATCGCCGACTCCAGCACGACGTCCTTGATGCCGGCGCGGTCGGTGGACCCGATGGGCGATTCGGGGTCGATCAGGATCTCGATGTGCAGGCCGTTGTTGCCCAACAGCACCGACCAGGACGGGGAGCCCAGTTCGCCGGTGTAGCCGACGAACTTCTCCGGGCTGGCCAGGCCGGTAACCTGGTCGCCCTGGGCGATCTCCAGGACGCCTTCGACGACGGACAGGCCGGTGGCCTCGCTCCACGACCCGGAGGCCAGCGGCACGGCCTGGTCGAGGAAGTTGCGCGCGTAGGCGATCACCTTGTCGCCGCGAAGCTTGTTGTAGCCGGTGCCCGGCTCCGCGCCGTCCTCGTCGCTGATGACGTCGGTGCCGTAGAGCGCGTCGTACAGCGAGCCCCAGCGGGCGTTGGCGGCGTTGAGCGCGAACCGGGCGTTGAGGATCGGGACCACCAGCTGCGGGCCGGCGGTGGTGGTGATCTCGTCATCGACACCGGCTGTGGTGATGGTGAAGTCCTCGGGCTCCGGCAACAGGTAGCCGATGTCGGTGAGGAACTGCTGGTACTCGCCGGCGTCGATGCCGCCGATGATGCGCTGCCGGTGCCACTTGTCGATCTGGGCCTGCAGCTCGTCGCGGCGCGCGAGCAGATCCTGGTTCTGCGGGGTGAGGTCGGTGACGACCTTGTCGACCCCCGACCAGAAGCTGTCGGGGTCGATGCCGGTACCGGGCAGCGCTTCGTTGGTGATGAAGTCGTACAACGACTGCGCCACACGCAGGTTGCCGACGGGCACGCGATCGGTCATTGGTCCTCCCTCATGACAATCAATTCATCTTACCCGCAGGTAGGGAGCTCTCCGACACAGTGTCGTAGGACGGAGTGGGCGTCGAGTCGGCCGCGTCGACGGCCAACAGTCGCTCGCACCGCGACAGCAGCGCCAGGCGCAGCGGGCCGGCTCGTTCGGTGATAACCCCCTGGCACCGCACGTATTCCGCTCTTCCGGCGGGTTCTTCCACCGCGATCGGCTCGAAACCGAACGCGCTCAGATCGTAGGGCCCGGCGCGCATGTCCAGCTCACGGGCCTCGGCGGCCAGCTGCAGGCAGTCCGCCAGGAGTTCCGAATCGACCAGCGGGCCGAGCTTGTAGCACCACTTGTACAAGTCCATGTTGGTGTGCAGGCAGCCCGGCTGCTCCCAGTCGACCTGAGTGGCCCGGGTGGGCGCCCAGCGGTTGCGCGGCACCGCCGAGGCGGTGAAGAAGCGGTAGGCATCGAAATGGGTGCAGCGCAACGGCGTCGATTCGACGACGGCGTCGGTGCCGGCTGCGCCCAACCGCAGCGGCACCCGGTCGTGGCGCACGGCGTCGGTGCGGTACACCATCGCCCACTCATGCATGCCGAAACAGCCGAGCTGCGGGGCGCGCCGCGCGGTTTCGCGCAGCAGACCGGCCACGAAGGCCACCGTGGGCAGCCGAGACCGTAGGTGTTCGGCGGCCACGGTGACGCCGTCGGCGGTGGAGCGGTAGCCGGCCCGGTCCAGATACGGCGCAGCCGCCGGACCGGCCAGCACGGTGCCGAAGCCGGGGTGCCACACCTTGAGCTGGCGCGGGCGCAGGCTGTAGTAGGTGAACAGGAAATCCCAGACCGGGTGAGCCTCGCCGCGGCGGGCGCGCCTGGCATGGGGTCCGGTGAACGTCTCGACGCGAGACTGGTGTGCCGCGGCACGACCGGTCCAGTCGGCTTCGGCCAGGACCCGCGTAGGCCGGTCAGGCACGGTGCATTCCGTCGCGCACCGTGCCGACCAGGTCTTCGACCAGGTCCTCCAGTGCGACCATCGCGCACACGCTGCCGTCGGCGGCGGTCACCAGCGCCAGGTGGCTATTGTTGCGGCGCAACAGCGACAGCGCATCCGGCAGCGCCATGTCGGCGGCCACCCGGGGCAGCGGGCGTACCACCGATCCGTCGACAACCGAGTCGGGCTGGTCGATCTGGGACAACACATCCTTGATGTGGAGATAGCCCAGCACGGTGCCGTCGGTGCCCACCACCGGGAACCGCGAATACCCGGTGTCGGTGAGTGCCTTCTCGACCGCGCGCACGGTCGGCCCGCGGCCGGGGCCGACGACCGGCACGGCGCGGATCTGGTCCAGCGGCACCGCGACGTCGTTGACGACGCGGTTGCGGATCTGCAGGGCTCGAGTCAGGCGCAGGTGTTCCTCGGGGTCGAGCAGGCCTTCGGACCGGGACTCGGCGATCATCTCGGCGAGCTCGACGCTGGATACCGTCACGTCGAGTTCGTCCTTGACCTTGACCCCGAACGTCTTGAGCGTGGTGTTGGCGGCCCAGTTGTAGAACGCGACAAGAGGTCGCACACACCGGACGTAGACCAGGTACACCGGCACGACCAGCATGGCCGTCTTCTCCGGCCCGGCGATGGCGATGTTCTTGGGCACCATCTCGCCGAGCAACACGTGCAACGTCACCACGACGGCCAGCGCTACCAGGAACGACACCGTGTGCAACACCGCGTCGGGGACACCGACCAGGTCGAACGGTTTTTCCAGCAGATGGGCGACGGCCGGCTCGCCGACCCGGCCCAGCAGGATCGAACACACCGTGATGCCCAGCTGGGCGCCGGCCAGCATCAGCGACAGCTGCTCGCCGGCCCGCAGCACCGTGACCGCGCTCTTCTTGCCCTGCTCGGCGAGGCCCTCCAGCCGGTCGCGGCGGGCCGAGATCAACGCGAACTCCGAGCCGACGAAGAATGCGTTGGCCGCCAGCAGAGCCAAAGTCAGCAGCACTCCGAAGATGTCGGTGCCCATCAGCGCGCCCCGGCCTCGGCGTCGTCGTGGCGACCGAGCTCGGTCAGGACCAGCTGGTCGATGCGCCGGCCGTCCATCTCGACCACGGTGGCGCGCCAGCGGATCGGATTTTCGAGCGGCCCGTCGGGGTCGAATGCCGAAAGCTCGACGGATTCACCCGGCTCCGGGATGTGCCCGAGTTTCTCGAGCACCAGCCCGCCGATGGTCTCGTACTCACCCTCCGGTGCCCGGAAACCGGTCGCCTCGGCGACCTCGTCGATGCGCAGCAGCCCGGTGACCCGCCAACCCGGCCCGGCCTTCTGGACGTCCGGGGTGGAGTCGTCGTGCTCGTCTCGGACGTCGCCGACGATCTCCTCGATCAGGTCCTCGACGGTGACCATCCCGGCGGTGCCGCCGTACTCGTCGACGATCAGGGCGGTTTGCAGTCCGTTGGCTCGCACCTGGGTCATCAGGGCGTCCCCGTCCAGGGTCGAGGGCACGGTCGGTACCGGGATCGCCAGCGTCCGCAAGGGCGTGGTGGCGCGTGTCTCGTGCGGCAGGGCGAACACCTGCTTGATGTGCACGATCCCGATGGTCTCGTCGAGGTCGCCTTCGACGACGGGGAACCGGGAGAACCCGGTGTCGTCGGCGGCGGCCACCAGATCGGCGACGGTGTCGTCGGCCTGCAGCACCTCGATCTCGGTGCGCGGCGTCATGAACTCCTCGGCGATCCGGGAGCCGAACTGCAAAGACCGGTTGACCAGCGCCGCGGTGAGCTTGTCGAGCGAGCCGTGTTCGGCGGAATTGCGGACCAGGGAGCCGAGCTCCTGCGGGGACCGTGCCGAGCGCAGTTCCTCGGCCGGTTCGATGCCGAGCCGGCGCAGGATCCCGTTGGCGGTGCCGTTGGTTAGCTTGATGACCGGCGTCATGACCAGGGAGAACGCCAGCTGGAATCCGGCGGTGGCCCGCGCGGTCGGTACCGCGCGCGCGACCGCCAGGTTCTTGGGCACCAGCTCGCCGAAGACCATCGACAGCGACGTCGCGATCAGGATGGCCAGGGCCAGCGCGATACCCGGCGCTGCGGTGGCCGGCACGTGCACGGCTTCCAGAACAGGATCGAACAGCCGCGCCAGCACCGGCTCGGCGAGGTAGCCGGTGGCCAATGTGGTGATGGAGATGCCGATCTGGGCTCCGGAGAGCTGGAACGACAGGGTGCGATGCGCCCGCTGGACGAATACGTCGCGCCGGTCGCCGTCGCGGGCGTTGGCATCGACGGTGCTGCGCTCCAGTGCGGTCAGGGAGAACTCAGCGGCGACGAACAGGGCCGTGCCGAACGTCAGAACGGCGATCGCCAACAGGCTCAGCAACGTGAAAACTACGCTCACGAAGCCCTCGATAACGTGCTGCCGGGCCTGGTGCCCGGCCGACTAGTGGAGGGTTCGGCGTCGGCCTCGTCGGCTGGCCGCTCGCCCGAGGCAGCCCGCTCCGCGGGGGCCTCGACGGGTGCCTGCGGCACGGGATCCCTTTCCTCGTTGGGGGTCAGAATGAACCCCTATGGTAGCGGCTCGACGGTGGCGCCCTGAGGTCACCAGCCCGCGGGCAGCGGATGCCCCTCGGCGAATCCAGCGGCCGACTGCACCCCCAACACCACCCGTTCGTGCAGTTCGGAGATCGTGGCAGCGCCGACGTAGGTGCAGGTGCTGCGGACCCCCGAGGTGATGTGGTCGAGCAGGTCCTCCACGCCGCCCCGCTCGGGGTCCAGTGCCATCCGCGACGTCGAGATGCCCTCTTCGAACAGGGCCTTGCGCGCCCGGTCGAAGGCATTGTCGGCGCTGGTGCGGGCGGCCACCGCCCGCTTGGAGGCCATTCCGTAGCTCTCCTTGTACGGCCGGTTGTCCCGGTCGCGCATCAGGTCGCCGGGGGATTCGTAGGTGCCGGCGAACCAGGACCCGATCATCACGTTCGACGCGCCGGCCGCCAGCGCCAGCGCCACGTCGCGGGGATGGCGAACGCCGCCGTCGGCCCACACATGTGCACCGAGTTCCCTTGCTGCAGTAGAGCATTCGAGCACCGCCGAGAATTGCGGGCGTCCGACACCGGTCATCATGCGGGTGGTGCACATCGCGCCGGGGCCCACCCCGACCTTGACGATCGAAGCGCCGGCTCCGATCAGGTCGCGGGCGCCCTCGGCGGAGACCACGTTGCCCGCCGCCAGCGGGATGCCCAGGCCCAGCGACGCCACGGCCTTGATCGCCTCGATCATCTTTCGCTGGTGGCCGTGGGCGGTGTCGACGACCAAGACGTCCACGCCGACCTCGGCCAGCGCCTGGGCTTTGGCGGCCACATCGCCGTTGATGCCTACCGCCGCGGCGATCCGCAGCCGACCTTTCGCGTCGACGGCGGGGGTGTAGATGCCGGCGCGTATCGCGCCGATGCGGGTCAGCACACCGGCCAGCGTGCCGTCGGCTTCGGTGAGCACCGCCACGTCCACCGGGGCGTGTTCGAGAAGTTCGAACACCTCCCGCGGTTCGGTATGGGCGGGCGCGGTGACGAAGTCGCTGACGGCGATGTCGCGCACTCGGGCGAAGCGGTCGACGCCGACGGTGGCGGCCTCGGTGACCAGCCCGATCGGCCGGCCCTCGGAAAGCACCACGGCCGCGCCATGCGCTCGTTTGTGGATCAAGGCGACCGCGTCGGAGACGGAGTCCTCGGGCCCGAGCACCACCGGGCTGTCGGCCACCAGGTCACGGCTCTTGACGAACTCCACGGTCTGCTTGACCGCGTCGATCGGCAGGTCCTGGGGCAGGACGACGATCCCGCCGCGGCGGGCCACGGTCTCGGCCATCCGGCGGCCGGCCACCGCGTTCATGTTGGCCACCACGACCGGGATCGTCGTGCCGGTGCCGTCCGACGTCGACAGGTCGACGTCGAACCGGGAGGCGATGTCGGATCGGTTCGGGACGATGAAGACGTCGTCGTAGGTCAGGTCGTACGGGGGCCGCTGGTCGTCGAGAAAGCGCACCCGGTCAGCCTAGTGTGCGGGGTCGGGTCAGGCCTCGACCTCGGTGCGGTCACCGCTCCACAGCGTGTGGAAGCGTGCGGCCGGGTCGGCGTCGATACGTCCGTAGGTGTGCGCGCCGAAGAAGTCGCGCAGACCCTGGGTCAGCGCCGCGGGCAGCCGGTCGGTACGCAGGGCGTCGTAGTAGGACAGCGCCGAGGCGAATCCGGGAATCGGGATGCCGAGCTTTGTCGCGGTGACCACGACGCGCCGCCAGCTGTCGATCGAGGATTCGATGGCTTCCCGGAAGTACGGCGCGACGATCAGCGTGGCGAGATCAGGTTCGGCGTCGAAGGCCTCCTTGATCCGGTTGAGGAACTTGGCCCGGATGATGCAGCCGCCGCGCCAGATGGTGGCCATGTCGCCGGGGGTGATGCCCCAGTTGTACTCGACGGAGCCGGCCTGGATCTGGTTGAAGCCCTGGGCGTAGGCGATGATCTTCGAGGCGTACAGCGCCTTGCTGACGTCATCGATGAATTGCGTTGCATCCGTGGGGTGTTCGCCCAACTCGCCGGATGCCAGGCCGGTCGTTGCCCGGCGTTGGGTCACCGACCCCGACAGGGCCCGGGCAAAGACGGCTTCGGCGATGCCGGTCACCGGTACCCCAAGGTCCAGAGCGGACTTGACCGTCCAGCGGCCGGTGCCCTTCTGCTCGGCCTCGTCGACGATGACGTCGACCAGTGGTTTGCCGGTCTTGGCGTCGGTCTGGCGCAGCACCTCGGCGGTGATCTCGATCAGGTAGCTGTCCAGGTCGCCGGAGTTCCACTCGGCGAAGATCTCGGCGATCTCGGGTGCGGACTTGCCGAGTCCGTCGCGCAGCAGCTGGTAGGCCTCGCCGATGAGCTGCATGTCGGAGTATTCGATGCCGTTGTGCACCATCTTGACGAAGTGGCCGGCTCCGTCCGGGCCGATGTGCGTGCAGCAGGGAACACCGTCGACGTGAGCCGATATTTCCTCGAGCAGGGGGCCCAGCGACTTGTAGGACTCCGCGGGTCCGCCGGGCATGATCGAGGGTCCGTTGAGGGCGCCTTCCTCGCCGCCGGAGATGCCGGCGCCGACGAAGTGCAGGCCGCGCTCGCGGACGGCCTTCTCCCGGCGGATGGTGTCGGTGTAGAGCGCGTTGCCGCCGTCGATGATGATGTCGCCCGGCTCGAAGACCTCACAGAGTTCGTCGATCACCGCGTCGGTGGGATCGCCGGCCTTGACCATGATCAGTGCGCGGCGCGGTCGCTCCAGGGCGGCGGCGAACTCGGCCATCGTCTCGGTGCGTACGAACGTGCCCTCATCGCTATGCGCGGCCAGCAGGGCATCGGTCTTGGCGACCGAGCGGTTGTGCAGCGCGACCGTATAGCCGTGATGGGCGAAGTTGCGCGCGATGTTGGAGCCCATCACCGCCAAGCCCGTGACGCCGATCTGCGCGGTGCCGTCCGTGCTGTCCGTCTGCGATGAGCTCATCAAGGGCCTTTCAGTTGTTCATTCGGTTGTGGCACGGAGAATCTCAAGAAAAGAACAGCCTATGCAGTTCGGTCAGCCAGGGCACCGCGACCGCGAGGGTCGGTAGCACCAGCACCGTCGCGGCCGCGACGTAGGCGCCCAGCGACAGCCACCCGCTGTTGGGCCGGCCGGAAAGCCGGCGCACCCGGACCACCGTGGTCGGCCCGCCGGCGGCCAGCGCACCCGAGGGCGTTGGTCCGGCTGCGCATGCCACCAGCGCGCGGGCCAGGGGAGCGGGCCCGGCAGTGCGTACCGCCGCGTCGTCGGCGAGCAACTCGACCAGCAATCGCACGGCGGCCAGCGCGCTGCCACTGCGGACGAAGCGGGGAAACGCGGTGTGCACCGCGATGAACGCCTCGAGCACCAGATCGTGGCGGGCGCGCAGGTGGGCTCGCTCGTGGCTGAGGATCGCCACCAGTTCGGGGTCGCTGAGGGCGGCGAGGGTGCCTTCGCTGAGCACCACCCGGCTGCGCACTCCGGGCAGACAGTAGGCCAGTGGCTCGGCCACGTGGAGCACCCGCAGCCCGTTCATCCCGTGCCGGCAGTCACCGAGCAGGTCGACCACCATCCGGTGGTGCGCCCGGCGGCGCCGGGTCGCCACGGCGACCTGCACCCCCGCCAGCATCAAGCGCGCGCCGATCAACAGGGTGACGGCGAAGACTGTGACGTAGCCCAGCCACAGCGGCCAGCCGAGCACCGCGATCTCGCTGGTGACCGTTGCGGTCGGGCGGCCGTCGGGGCCGGGGGCGAAGAGCCGGGAGGCGATCGCCAGCCCGGCGCTGAACGCGGAGAGTACGGCGGCCACGGCGATCGACTGCCACAAGACGATCGCTGCTCGAGGCGCCCGCATCGGCCACGAGGCCCGCGCCAGTACTGCCGGCACGGGGCCGACCAGCGTCAAGGCGAGGAGAGTGAAGGCCAGCGCGGACACGCCGCCATTTTCCCTCAGGCCTGGGGCGCGCCGCCAGTGGGCCAGGGTTAACTGTGCTTGGCTTCCAATTCGGCCAGTGCCCGACGCAGCGCGGCGGCCTCGTCGGCGCCGACCCGCTCCACGAAATGCACGAGTGCAGCCTGGCGACCGCCGGAGTCCGAGGCCTGGTCCAGCGCATCGACCATCAGGCCCGCGACCAGTTCGTCACGGCCGTGTACAGGGGCGTACTGGTGGGCCCGGTCGTCGCGGATCTGAGAGACCAGATTCTTGCGCGCGAGCCGCTGCAGCACGGTCATGACAGTGGTGTAGGCGAGGTCACGTTCCAGACGGAGCGCCTCATGGACCTGGCGGACCGTCAGCGGCTCACCGGCGGCCCACAGATGGTCCATCACTGCGCGTTCGAGTTCGCCGAGACGAGTCACCTTGGGCATTTCCGTTCATCTCCGTAGCAGTTAGTCAAGGGTACTCCCGGTTACTACCGAGCGTCGTATCCAACTTGTCGGGTTAACTCCGGGCGGCCCCACCGGTGTTCCCGGCTGCCCGCCGCTTGGCACGAAACTGCAGGCCACTGGCCGCTACCGCCTTTCTGGTGTGACAGCACTCACATAAGGCAAGCCTGTACTGAGTGCTGCGATTTGTGGTTAGGCTTACCTAAGTCTAACCGAGGAGGTGTGGTGACCACAGCCGTGGTGGACCCGTTGATCAGCACCATGACGATTCGCCGCATGGTGCCCCTGCATGAATCCAGCCGTCGGCTGCGTCGGCTGAGTCCGGATGCTCCCCGGGTGTACGGCGTAGCCGTGCTGGATGACATCTCCCGGCGCCGGTGGTGGCCGCTGGAGTCGGTGACGACCACCGACCGGCTGGCCGACATGTTCGAGGCCGCGGTCGCCGAACTGGGCAACCGCCGCGCTGTCGCCCAGCAACTGGCGGCCACCTTCACCCACGCAGTGCTGGGCCGGGTGGTGACCCTGCTGGTGCTGGAAGGGCGGGCCTGGGACGCCGGGCCGGGGAATCTGTGGATGCACGTCGACTCCGAGGGGGCGATCGACTGGGCGGCGGTGGTGGACCCCACGCTGCGGGTGTTGCCTGACGATCCGGCCACGTCCGACGTCGTCCGGCTGCCCAACGAACTCGCGCTGGCGACCTGGACGGCGCATCGCTGCCACCGCTCGCTGGATCCGATCTTCGACCGCCTGCACCAGTTGAGTCGGGGCGCTCTGACGCCGGCGGCGATGTGGCGGATGGCCGGATCGGCCGTGGTCATCACCGCGACCCAAGTACCGCTGCTGATCGGTAGTGGCGAGCTGACCTGCATGCGACGCGGCCAGGCTGTTCTCGACGCACTCACCGGGTTCGGCCTGCCCGTGCGCGCGCTCAACGCACCGGGGCGTAGGTCTTGCAACTTAGGCAAGCCTTGCCTAGTCTGATGGCACACTGAACGAACGGACCGCGCCGGAGTCCTGAGGGCTGCAGAGACCCCCGGTCCATCCCGAGGACGGGCCCCGCACGCAAGACGCGGGGCCCGTCCTTCCTTCTCTCGACCCCTTTTCGAGACGATCGTGGGCGGGCGTGTAAACACAGACGGGTGCAATCAGAGCCCTCGCTGACCGAGCAGATCGATTTCGCCGCCCCATTCGACGCGCAGCTCGGCCTGGTGTTCACCGAGCTGACCCCCGATGGTGCCAAGGCCCAGCTGGAGGTGGTGCCCAAGCTGCTGCAGCCGGTGGGCATCGTCCACGGCGGGGTGTACTGCGCCATGATCGAGTCGATGGCCAGCTCGGCGGCGTACGTATGGCTGGCGGCCAACGGCGGCGGCAACGTCGTCGGCGTCAACAACAACACCGACTTCCTGCGAGCCATCACCGCGGGCACCGTCTATGGCGTCGCCGAGCCAGTGCACCGCGGCCGGCGTCAGCAGCTGTGGCTGGTGACTATCCGTGACGACAAGGACCGCCTGATCGCTCGCGGTCAGGTGCGCCTGCAGAACCTCGAGGCCGAGCCGCCGCAGCACTAGGCGCGCTTGCCGATCTGCTGATCGCGCGTGGGCGTGGCAGGATCGCCCACTATGCGCCTGACACCGCATGAAACCGACCGGCTGCTGATCTCGTACGCCGCCGACTTGGCGCGCCGCCGGCAGGCCCGCGGCCTGCGGCTCAACCATCCCGAGGCGGTGGCGCTGATCACCGACCACGTTCTGGAGGGTGCGCGCGACGGCCGCACCGTCGCCGAGCTGATGGTTACCGGGCGCGAGGTGCTCGGCCGCGGCGACGTGATGGAGGGTGTGCCAGAGATGCTGCACGACGTGCAGGTCGAGGCCACCTTCCCGGATGGCACCAAGCTTGTCACCGTCCACCACCCAATCCCGTGACGGCCTGGAGGGTCTGATGATTCCCGGAGAGGTCTTCCTCGGCGAGGGCGACATCGAGATCAACGCCGGCGCGCCGCGCATCGAGCTGGAGATCGTCAACACCGGCGACCGGCCGGTACAGGTCGGCAGCCACGTGCATCTGCCGCAGGCCAACGCTGCGCTGGCATTCGACCGTGCGGCTGCCCACGGGCATCGGTTCGACATCCCGGCAGGCACCGCGGTGCGCTTCGAACCCGGTGTGGCGCAGCGTGTTCGGTTGGTGCCGCTGGGCGGACTGCGTGAGGTGCACGGGCTGAGCCTGAATCCACCTGGAAAGTTGGACCGATGAGCGCTTGCGCGAAAGTCAGGCGGATGAGCGCTTGCGCGAAAGTCAGGCGGATGAGCGCTTGCGTGAAGGGAACGGGCACCGCATGACCGAGCTGTCCCGGGCGCGCTACGCCGCCCTGTTCGGCCCCACCACCGGCGATCGCATCCGGCTGGCCGACACCGACCTGATCGTCGAGATCACCGAAGATCGCAGCGGCGGGCCCGGCCTGGCCGGCGACGAAGCGGTGTTCGGCGGTGGCAAAGTACTGCG
Organism: Mycolicibacterium sp. CH28; assembly: GCF_004745805.1. Lineage (GTDB taxonomy): Bacteria > Actinomycetota > Actinomycetes > Mycobacteriales > Mycobacteriaceae > Mycobacterium. The sequence goes on from NZ_SRLQ01000004.1 coordinate 461,177, forward strand.
CGAGTCGATGGGCCAGGGTCGGGCCACCCGCGCCGACGGCGCCCCCGACACCGTCATCACCGGGGCGGTGATCATCGACTACTGGGGGATCATCAAGGCCGATATCGGAATTCGCGACGGTCGGATCGTCGCCATCGGCAAGGCGGGCAACCCCGACATCATGTCCGGTGTGCATCCCGACCTGGTCGTCGGCCCGTCGACTGAGATCATCGCCGGCAACGGCCGCATCGTCACCGCCGGCGCCATCGACTGTCACGTACACCTGATCTGTCCGCAGATCATGGGGGAAGCCATCGGCGGCGGCATCACCACCATCATCGCCGGCGGCACCGGGCCCGCCGAGGGCTCGAAGGCCACCACCGTCACACCGGGCGCCTGGCATCTGGCGCGGATGCTGGAGTCGATGGATTCCTGGCCGCTCAACGTAGCGCTGCTGGGCAAGGGCAATACCGTCAGCCACGACGCCATGTGGGAGCAATTACGTGGTGGCGCAGCCGGTTTCAAGCTGCATGAGGATTGGGGCACCACGCCCGCGGCGATCGACGCCTGCCTGACGGTGGCCGATGCGGCCGGGGTGCAGGTCAACATCCATACCGACACCCTCAACGAGGCCGGCTTCGTCGAGGACACCCTTGCTGCGATCAAGGGCCGCAACATCCACGCCTACCACACCGAAGGGGCCGGCGGCGGCCACGCACCGGACATCATCACCGTGGCCGCCGAGTCCTATGTGCTGCCGAGTTCTACCAACCCGACCCGCCCGCACACCGTCAACACCCTCGACGAGCACCTCGACATGCTGATGGTCTGCCATCACCTCAACCCCGCCGTGCCCGAGGACCTGGCGTTCGCCGAGAGTCGCATCCGACCCTCGACGATTGCCGCCGAGGATCTGCTGCACGACATGGGTGCGATCTCGATGATCGGCAGCGACGCCCAAGCCATGGGCCGTATCGGTGAGGTGGTGCTGCGCACCTGGCAGACCGCGCACGTCATGAAGAAGCGCCGTGGCGCGCTGGAAGGTGATGGCGCGGCGGACAACAACCGGGTGCGCCGTTACGTCGCGAAATACACCATCTGCCCGGCCGTCGCCCATGGGCTCGACGACGAAGTCGGCTCGGTGGAGGTGGGGAAGCTGGCCGACCTGGTGCTGTGGGAACCCGCCTTCTTCGGGGTGCGCCCGCATGCGGTGATCAAGGGCGGGATGATCGCGTGGGCCGCGATGGGCGACGCCAACGCCTCCATTCCGACCCCGCAGCCGGTGCTGCCACGCCCGATGTTCGGTGCCGCGCCGGCCGCCGCGGCATCCACCTCGGTTCATTTCGTCGCCCCGCAAGCCATCGAGGATGGGCTGGCCGACCGGCTCGCGGTCAACCGCCGTCTGGTCCCGGTCGGCAACGTTCGGGCGGTCGGGAAGGCCCAGATGCCGCTCAACGACGCCCAACCTCGCATCGAGGTCGATCCCGACACCTTCACGGTCCGCATCGACGGCGAGGTGTGGGCCGAACAACCCGCCACCGAACTTCCGATGGCACAGCGTTACTTCCTGTTCTGATGGCTGCGCATTCCCCGTCGCTTCGCTCGCCCTCGTCGCTGGGCACGCTGCTGGCCCTGGCCGATTCGCGGCTGCCGACCGGCGGGCACGTGCATTCCGGCGGGGCGGAGGAGGCGGTGACCAGCCGCCTGGTAATCGACCTGACCACGCTGGAGGCCTTTCTTCGGCGCCGGATCCGCACCAGCGGTCTGGTCGCGGCCTCGATCGCGGTCGCGGTTCATCGGGGGGATCTCACGGTTGCCGACGCCGACGCCGAAACCGACGCCCGCACACCGGCACCGGCGGCCCGGCAAGCCTCGCGCGCGCAGGGCCGTGGGCTGCTGCGGCTGGCCCGCCGGGTTTGGCCGGTCCCGGATCAGGATCTGGCCTGGGACGCCCTGGGCGCACGCCCCCACCTGGCTGTGGCAGCGGGCCGGGTGGGCCTGGTCAGCGGCTTGCAGCCCGAGCAGACCGCGCTCTCGATCGTCTACACCACGATGACCGGCACCGCCACGGCCGCCCAGCGGCTGTTGGCGCTGGACCCGACCGATGTCGCCGCGCTGACCTTCGCATTGGCCCAGCTATGTGAACAGACCGCCCACGACGCGGTCGCCGGGCTAGCCGACCTCTCCGATCCGCTGCTCGACGAGCTGGCCCAGCGTCATGCCCAGCGCGAGCGCCCACTGTTCGTCTCCTGAAAGAAGTTCCATGCCACCACATTTCATAGACGGCGAACCGCACACCCACGCCGAGCGGCCGAAGCGGGTGCGAAAGCCGGGGGAGCCGCTGCGGATCGGTGTCGGCGGTCCCGTCGGCTCCGGGAAGACGGCCCTGGTGGCCGCGCTGTGCCGGCAGTTGCGCGAGGAGCTGTCGCTGGCGGTGTTGACCAATGACATCTACACCACCGAGGACGCCGACTTCCTGCGCCGGCACGCGGTGCTGCCCGACGACCGGATCGCCGCCGTGCAGACCGGTGGCTGCCCGCACACCGCCATTCGCGACGACATCACCGCCAACCTCGACGCCATCGACGACCTGATCGCTGCGCACGATCAGCTGGACCTGATCCTGGTCGAATCCGGTGGTGACAACCTCACCGCGACGTTCTCCTCCGGCCTGGTCGACGTGCAGATTTTCGTGGTCGATGTCGCCGGCGGGGACAAGGTGCCGCGCAAGGGCGGGCCGGGGGTGACGTTCTCGGATCTACTGGTGGTCAACAAGACCGACCTGGCTCCGCTGGTGGGCGCCGACCTCGAGGTCATGCGCCGCGACGCGGGCAAGGTTCGTGACGGCCGGCCGACGGTGCTGATCTCGTTGACTGAGGACCCGGCCGCCGCGCTGGTGCTGGCGTGGGTGCGCGAGCAGCTGCACGTCGGCCAGCCGGCCTGAGCTCGCCGTGCGGTCCGATGTTGTAGTGGTGGCGCAGCGGGGGCGGCTGGCCCGCATCGAATGCCACGGCGGAATCGTCGCCCGGCACACCGAACCCGATACGGTGCACCTGGTGTCGGCGGCGGCGACCCCGCTCGGTGGCGACACCATCGCGATCCGGGTGGTCGTGGAGCCGGGAGCGCGGCTGCGGCTGCGCACGGCAGCGGCCACCGTCGTGTTACCCGGCGCCAGCGCCCGGGAGTCGTGGGCCTGTTGGAACCTGGAGGTCGGCGGTGACCTCGACGTCGACCCGGAGCCGACCGTGGTGGCGGCCGACGCGCACCATATCAGCGAGGTCCGGGCCTGCCTGTCCGGCGCCGCCCGACTGCGGATCCGCGAGCGGGTGCAGATCGGCAGATCCGGTGAGCGCGAAGGATATTGGAGCGGTGCACTGTGCGCGGACGCCGACGGCGGTCCACTGTTGCGGCACCGGGTGGAGCTGGGCCCGGGGTCGGTGGCCGACGACGCGCTTGGCGCCCCGCTGGCCTGTGTCAGCGAACTGCGCTACCCCGAGCCGGCCGCGGACGCCGCCGGTACCACGCTGACGCTGGCCGGCGGTGGCAGCATCTCGACCTGGCAAGGCGGCCGGCTCTATTCGTGACGGCCGGCCAGCGAGAGTGCCAGCCGGGCGCCGCCGAGCGGGCTGGTCTCCAACGCTGCTGTCCCGCCGTGCAATTCGGCTTGCTGGGCCACGAGGGCCAGTCCCAGCCCCGAGCCGGAGCGGGACGCTGTCGAGCCGCGGGAGAATCGCTCGAAGACCGCGTCGCGTTCTTCTTCCGGCACCCCGCTGCCGTTGTCGTCGATGGTGATCTGCACACCATCGGCTGAGCTGGACACCGCCAGCCGCACCTCGGTGGCCCCGCCATGCTTGACTGCGTTGGCGATCGCGTTGTCGATCACCAGCCGCAGACCGACCGGCAGACCGACCATCAGCACCGCCGGCGAGGGCACCAGCGATGCCTTGAGATCCGGGTAGATGCGTTCGGCGTCGTGGGCGGCGCGGTCGAGTAGCTCGGTGACGTCGAACGGGACGAAGTCGTCGGCGGTGGTGAGTTCGCCCTGGGCCAGGCGTTCCAGCGCGGTCAGGGTGGCCTCGATGCGGCTCTGGGTGCGAATCACGTCACCGATGACCTCGTTGCGCTGTTCGGCGGCCAGATCCAAGGTGGCGAGCACCTCGAGATTGGTGCGCATCGCGGTCAGCGGGGTGCGCAGCTCGTGGGAGGCCACCGCGGCGAAGTCTCGCGCTGATTCGAGGGCCGCCTTGGTGCGGGCCTGCTCGTCGCCGATGCGGGCCAACATGCCTTCGACGGCCTCAGCGATCTCGACGGCTTCCTTGACCCCCCGCACTTGGACGTCGTCGGGATTGGACTGGGCGTTGATCGCACGGGCTTGCTGGGCCAGCACCCGAAACGGGTTGATCATGATCAGCGAGATCAGCCAGCCGACCACGATGGTGCCGGCGATGACCCCGGCGCAGATCAGCAGTACCCGCAGGTGCAACTCAGCGATCCGACGCTGCGTCTCGGCCAGCGGCGCGCCCAGAGCGATCGACGCCCCGGCCACCGAGAAGGTCCGCACCCGGTACTCGACACCGTCGATGGTGGTGTTGGCGTAACCATTGCTGAGCTCGGGTAGAACGATGTCGGCGGGCACCGACATCGCCAGCCCGCCGCCCACCCGGACGGTGCGCACCAGATTGCCGTCGGGGGTGGGTGCTCCGACCCCACTGGGGCCGGCGGTGGACAGCAATGAACTGAAGTCGCCGAGGCTGCTCACCGAATCCAGCCGTCGGTCCAGCTGGCTGTACTGGTCGTGGGTGACCCCGATCCATACCCAGGTGCCCAACGTCAGGACCAGCACGACCACCGACAGGGCCGCGACGATGACAATGGTGCTCAACGAGAGCATGCGGGTGGGAAGCCGCTGCAGCACGCGGTAGACGATCTCGTCGGGCTTCACGACCACGGCGATGCGCCACGATTCGATGCGCCGGGCACGCGGGGGAGGATCACGCCGACCACCTTAGGGCGTGCCGCCCGTTGGGTGGTGTGCTGCGGGGGGTGCGGCGGTTCAGACCACTCCGGGTGCCAGCGGACGCTGGATGAGGCCGCAGCGGTTGCGGAAGTCCGTGGAGGGCTGGCGAATGCCGTCCAACTCGGCGCGAATCTGCGGGTTGGCGTTCAGATACTGCTGAGTTTGGGTGGCCACCTTCGCCTTGGGCTGCCCCTCCAGTCCGGTGAAGAACGCGTTCACGTCCGGGTGGGTGAACAGGTAGCTGGACATGGCAGCCGACACCCCGGCCATGATTCCGGTCATGTCAGCGGTGGTGCAGTTGGGCGGCGGATCGGCGAGGGCGGGGCCCGCCACGCTCAGCACCACAGCGCCGGCGCCTAGCACTGCCGCAGCTGCACGACGCGCGGAACGACGTGATGTCATGGGGCCCCCTCGGTATGAGTGTGTCTTCGCTGACCATGCTAGGGCAGCACATCGGCGTCCAGCGTGATTTCGCGTGCGCTGACGGCCAATTCCCAGCGCACGCAATGGCGCACCGCTCAGGAGGCTGCCTTCTCGTCCTCGACCGTTGCGGCGATCTCCTCGAGTTGCTCGATCCGAGTCCGGGCATACGCCTGTTGCTCGGTGATGGTGAGCTGGCCGCGATGGCTGCCGATGAAGGTGCTGATCCAGGACAGCGACGTGGTGAGGCGGGCCTTGAACCCGACCAGATAGATCAAGTGCAGGAACAACCACGCCAGCCAGGCGATGTAACCGCTGAACTCGATCGGTCCGACCTTGGCCACCGCTGAATAGCGCGAGATCGTCGCCATCGAGCCCTTGTCGAAATACTCGAAAGGCTCCCGCGTGGCGGGGTCGGCGCCCTTGAGTTCGGACTTGATCAGCTTCGCGGCGTAGCGGGCGCCCTGGATGGCGCCTTGGGCCATGCCGGGAACTCCTTCGACGAAGGCCATGTCGCCGACCACGAACACATCGGGGTGCCCAGGAACGGTCAGGTCGGGCAGCACCTTGACCCGGCCGGCCCGGTCGATCTCGGCGCCGGACTGCTCGGCGATCTGCTTGCCCAGCGGGCTGGCCGCCACACCGGCCGACCACACCTTGGTTGCGCACTCGATGCGGTCGATAGTGCCGTCGGTGCGTTTGACAGTGATGCCGTTGCGGTCGACGTCGGTGACCATTGCACTCAACTGGATCTCGACACCCAGCTTCTCCAGCCGGTCGGCCGCCTTCTTGCCGAGCTTCTCACCCATCGGGGGCAGCACGGCCGGGGCAGCGTCGAGCAGGATGACCCGGGCCTTGGTCGAGTCGATGTGCCGGAAGGCGCCCTTGAGCGTGTTGTCGGCCAACTCGGCGATCTGGCCGGCCATCTCCACGCCGGTCGGGCCGGCGCCGACGACGACGAAGGTCAGTAGCTTCTCCCGGCGGACCGGGTCGCTGGACCGTTCGGCCTGCTCGAAGGCGCCGAGTATGCGACCGCGCAGTTCGAGCGCGTCGTCGATGGTCTTCATGCCCGGGGCCCATTCGGCGAAATGGTCATTGCCGAAGTAGGACTGTCCGGCGCCGGCGGCCACGATCAACGTGTCGTAGGGCGTGCGGTAGCTGTGGCCCAGCAGCATCGAGTCGACCGTCTTGTTGGTCAGGTCGATGTGGGTGACCTCGCCCAGGAGCACCTGGCAGTTCTTCTGGTCCCGCAGCACCACTCGGGTGGGCGGGGCGATCTCGCCCTCGGAGATGATGCCCGTCGCCACCTGGTACAGCAACGGCTGGAACAGGTGGTGGGTGGTCTTGGCGATCATCTTGATGTCGACGTCGGCCCGCTTGAGCTTCTGGGCGGCGTTCAGCCCGCCGAAGCCGGATCCGATGATGACAACCTTGTGCTTATCCGACGGAGTCGCACCGGGGTGGGTCATTATTGCTCGCTCCTCAACGACATGCACAGGACGACCTCTACGGTAGTCGCCCCGAGGGCAGACTTCCCGTCGGTCCCCGCTAGGACGACGTGATGTAGGCCACCGCGGGCACTACGACCCAAGGATTGGGCGCAACGCTTCGACGACGGCGGTGCGGTGGGCGAAATTCGGGATCTGAAGGCAGCGTCGACTCGTCACCCGGTCGACAATAAATGCCGTTGGCGAACTGTAGGTGAATGTGGGGCGTGGTCGCCGTCAGCCGAAATTGGTGAGCGCGCCGCGTCCCACGTGGACGGTCTGGCCGGTGATATGTCGGGCCGCCGGGGTTGTCAGGAACAGTGCCAGGCGGCCGATCTCCGCGGCCACCGACGGTGACGTGGTGGACAGCCCGTCGTAGGACGGCTCCGCGCTGCGACCACAGGCCACCGTGTTGATCGTGATACCCCGGGTGCCGAAGTAATCGGCCTGTCCCGCAGTCCAATTCGACACCGCTGCCTTCATCGCAGCGTCGGCGCTGCCCTCTCGGGGGTTCTCCGGGACGACGGTGACGATGGAACCGCCGGAACGCAGGTGATCGCCGATGTTCTGGACCAGCAGCACGGCCGAGAGCAGGGTGGCGTCCAGTGCGGTGCGCCACGCGTTGGCGGTGTCGGGCAGGGTGTACGTCCGCGGGTCGCCGCCGGTCCAGGCCGGGGCGGGCACATGGACGATGGTGTCGAGGTGGTGCGGGAATTCAGTGCGGGCCTGAGCGAGCGCCACCGGGTCGGCGGTGTCGCACACGATCGCGTCGACCTCGAGTTCCTTGGCGGCCACCTCGAGATCATCGCGGCGGGCGCCGCTGATGACGACCCTGTGGCCGGCATCGCGGAAACCTTCCGCGATAGTGCGACCCAATTCGGTATCACCGCCGGTAACCAGCACATCCATCAACACTGACCTCCTCGTGCCACGCCATGGGCGAGATCCCATGGGTGTTGGCGTCGATCGAAGGGAAATGTTACTGGACAGTAGCTACAGGTGCTAACGCGGTAACGACACGATCCGGACACGACGTGGGGATTCGCCCTAGGGTGTGACGGATGAGCCGGAGCGGGGCCCGCAAGTCACCGCCTCCGTTGCCCCGCTGGGTGTACGTCGCGGCGGCCCTCGGGGCCGCGTTCGTGGTGCTGCCTCTGGTGGCGATGGCGGCCAAGGTGGACTGGACGCATTTCTGGTCCCTGGTCACCAGTACGGCGTCGCAAGCCGCTCTGCTGCTGAGCCTGCGCACCGCGGTGGCGAGCACGGCGCTGTGTGTGCTGCTGGGTGTGCCGATGGCGATGGTTCTGGCCCGCAGCGACGGGCGGCTGGTCCGCACCCTGCGCCCGTTGATCCTGCTGCCGTTGGTGCTGCCTCCGGTGGTCGGTGGCATCGCGCTGCTCTACGCGTTTGGCCGGGTGGGGCTGCTGGGGCAGTACTTGGAAGCCGCCGGAATCCGGATCGCGTTCACCACGACGGCGGTGGTTCTGGCACAGACGTTCGTGTCGCTGCCGTTTCTGGTGATCGCATTGGAGGGGGCGGCACGAACGGCCGGTGCGGACTACGACGTCGTGGCGTCGACGCTGGGGGCGAGTCCGGGCATCGTGTGGTGGCGGGTGACCTTGCCACTGCTCACGCCGGGCCTGGTGTCGGGAGCGGTGCTGGCGTTCGCCCGCTCGTTGGGCGAGTTCGGGGCGACGCTGACCTTCGCGGGGTCTAGGCAGGGCGTCACCAGGACGTTGCCGTTGGAGATCTATCTGCAGCGCGAGAGCGACCCGGACGCCGCCGTTGCCCTGTCGCTGCTGCTGGTCGTGGTGGCCGCGGTCGTCGTGCTCGGGCTGGGCGCGCGGCGGCTGTCCGGTTGGACCGGCAGGTGAACCCCGATGACTGATTTGCATTTCGCGGCCACGGTGGCCGCGCGGCAGCTCGATATCAGCTTCCAGATCGCCGCGGGGGAGGTGCTCGCGGTGCTCGGCCCGAACGGGGCCGGCAAGTCGACCATGTTGCACGTGATCGCGGGCCTGTTGCAGCCCGACACGGGTGTGGTGCGCGTCGGCGGGCGGCTCCTGACCGACACCGCGGCCGGCATCCAGGTGGCCACCCATGATCGTCGCGTGGGTCTGCTTATGCAGGATCCGCTGCTGTTTCCGCACCTGAGCGTGCGGGCCAACGTCGAGTTCGCTCCGCGCAGCCGTGGAGCTGGGCGGGAGCAGGCCCGCCGAGACGCCGCGATGTGGCTGGGCCACGTCGGTCTGGCCGATTTGGCCGGTCGCAAGCCCCATCAGTTGTCCGGGGGTCAGGCGCAGCGGGTGGCGATCGCCCGGGCCCTGGCTGCTGAACCGGAGATCCTGCTGCTCGATGAACCGCTGGCCGGGCTGGACGTGGGTGTGGCGGCGTCGGTGCGGGGCCTGCTGCGGTCGGTGACGGCGACCGAGGGCCGTGCCACGGTCCTGGTCACCCATGACCTGCTCGACGTGCTGACGCTGGCAGACCGGGTGATGGTGCTGGAGGCCGGCCGGGTCACCGAGATCGGTCCGGTCGGAGACATTCTCGCCGCGCCGCGCAGCCCGTTCGGCGCCCGCGTCGCCGGGGTCAACGTTGTTCGCGGCGTCTTGGCCGGACCCGAGATCCTCAGCACCCCGAATGGGGCCCGCTGGCACGGCAGACAGCCAGACCAGCTGGCGGTCGGCGCCGCCGCTGTTGCGGTGTTCTCGCCGGCCGCCGTCGCGGTGTACCGCGAGCTACCGCACGGAAGTCCGCGCAACAGCGTGCAGATCCGCGTCGGGGAGTTGGATGTCAACGGCACGCGGGTACGGGTGCGGGGGGACGAGCAGTCCGACGGCTCGCCGGGGCTGGCCGCCGACATCACTGCCGAATCGGCGACCGCGCTTCGGCTCAGCGCGGGCGATCAGGTGTGGTTCACCGTGAAGGCCCAGGAGGTTGCGTTGCACGCCGCGACGCGACCAGCTGTGGACTCGCTGGGAAGCTGAGTCCCAGGGGCCTGGCCGACAACCGCCGGCGCCGGCCCCGCGACCTGCGTAATTGCCGAGATTTGTGACCTGACCACAGCGCTGTTGGGTGCCACATCGTCAGCACGCCACACTTGCGTCACGGCTGTAACACGGTAGGTTCATCGCCATGACGCAGCCGGACCCGATTTCGCGACGCCCGGGCCTGTGGACGGCGTTCGCGGTCACCGCGGTGACCGCCGCCAGCGCCGTCACGATTGCCCTGCCGTCGCCGTTGGCGCTCGCAGATCCCGCGACTCCGACACCCACGACGGCGGCCCCGGCCGCCCCGGCCCCGCCGCCGGCAACCGACGTTCCTTCCGCCCCGGTGGACCCCAATGCGCCGCCACCCCCGCCGGCGGATCCGAATGCCCCGCCCCCCGCGCCCGCCCCGGCGCCTGAGCCTGGACGCGTCAACAATGCGACTGGCGGTTTCAGCTATCTGCTTCCGGCCGGTTGGGTGGTGTCTGACGCGTCGCGGCTGAACTACGGTCAGGCGTTGCTGAGCAAGCAGACCGCACCGTCCGAGAACGGTCAGCCCGCGCCGACAGCCAACGACACCAGCGTCATCCTGGGCCGGCTCGACCTGAAGCTGTTCGCCGGTGCCGAACAGGACAACAGCAAGGCCGCTATCCGGTTGGCCTCGGACATGGGCGAGTTCTTCATGCCGTTCCCCGGTGTGCGGATCAACCAACAGAGCGGTGCGCTGCAGGCCGGTGACATGCCCGGCTACTTCTCGTCCTACGACGTGAAGTTCACCGACACCACCAAGCCCAATGGCCAGATCTGGGCCGGTGTGGTGGGCACCGCGGTGCCCAACGCCCCCAAGGAGTTGCGCAACCAGCGCTGGTTCGTGGTCTGGCTGGGCACGGCCAAGGATCCGATCGACCCCGCCGCCGCCAAGGCGCTGGCCGAGTCGATCCGTCCCTACTCTCCGCCGCCCCCGCCAGAGCCCGACCCGAACGCCCCGGCGGTAGACGCGCCGCCGCCGACACCTGGTGGCCGGATTCCGCTCGGCGTGCCGGTACCGGTGGAGACTCCGGTCCCCGGAATGACACCTGGCACGTAGGTGATCGTGGCCGTTTCGGCCGGTCATTCGTTACCTGACAGCGGTATACCAAAGGGGTAGCGGCCAGTATCGACGCTGGCCAGCGATCCGGAGGAGACCGCCATGGACATGTTGGCAGCAACCGAGTTCCTCGCCCGTTCCACGACACTGACCAGTGTCGGTTGGATCGGCTACATCATCATCGGCGCGCTCGCCGGCTGGATCGCCGGCAAGATCGTCAAGGGCGGTGGCTCGGGGATCCTGATGAACATCGTCATCGGCGTGATCGGTGCGCTGGTCGGTGGCTTCTTGCTGAGCTTCTTCCTGAACACCGCGGGTGGCGGCTGGTGGTTCACGCTGTTCACCGCGATATTGGGCTCGGTGATCCTGTTGTGGATCGTCGGCATGGTCCGCAAGAGCTAGCTTTCCAGCGGGGCTCCGTCGAGGCGGACGGCCACATCGGACAACGGCCGTCGGGGTGTCGCCGGAAGCGGGTCGGCGTTGAGGGCTGCCCATCCGACCCGCAGCAGCATCTGCGGAAAGCCGTCCCCGCCAAGCAGTTTCATCCGGACTTCATCGCGGGTGGCCGCGATCTCGAGCGGTTCGGTGAGCGGGCAGCTGGCCAGCCCCAAGGCCGTGGCCGTCAACAGCACGCTGCCGGTGGCTTCGCCCGCGCGCAGCAGCGCGAGCGGGTCGTCGGTGGGCGTGGCCAGCACCAGCACCACGCCGGCGTCATCGCGAGCCTCGACGCCGCTGGGCTGATCCAGCACCGGATTGGCGAACACCCGGGCCGGGAACTTGCCCTGACGATCGGAGGCGGGGGTGTTGCGGGCGGGCACGCCGGCCGGGGTGCCGTGCCGACCGCTCCACATGGCCAGCTCGGCTAGGTACGCCGGGTCACTGATGTGCTCACGTACGGCGTGCGTGACCACCTGCGCCAGGTCGCCCACCTCCTCCACCCGTCGCAGTGCGACACCCAACCGTGCGGCCCGCGCGGCCATCAGCGAGATGTCGCCGCCGGGTACCGGCCAGGAGGAGAACCAACGTCGGTCGGTGCGCCGCCGCGGTATCGCGGCGGCCAGCGCGATGTCCTGCTCGTTGAGCACCGGGCCCATGATCTGGACGCTGGCCAGGTGATCCGGATCAGCCGGGTTCGGGAAGCGGTGTACTTCGCAGGCCCAGCCGAGCGCCGACAAGGCGACGGCGAAGTGTTGCAGCGCGACGCCGCAGCTGAGCATGAGGTCGCGGCGGCCGGGATCGATGCGGGGCAGGTGTCGAGCCGGGTCGGCGTAGAGGTGAACGCTCTCGTCGCCGACTCGCCAGCGCCACGGCTGGGAATTGTGAACCGATGGTGCGCGGACCGCCAGCGCCAGCGCCGCCTCGACGGTCGCCTTGTCGGGCAGTTCGTTGTCCATGTTCGCTCCTTGCCGGGCCAGTCGCTTCCGGTTCCACCGTCACACCGAAATCCGGCTTGGCACAGGCTCCGAAGGGCCCCGATCGTGTGCCATAGGTCCCTTGCCCGGCGGGCCCGCTCGCCACCGAGGGGACTGGCGTTGCACGATGGGGGGATGGCGACCCGACCGACCACGATGCGCGCCTGGCGGGTGCGCCGACCCGGCCCGATGCGAACCCGGCCACTGGAGTTGGACACCGCGGCTGCGGTGCCGGAGCCGGCTCCCGGCGAGTTGCTGGTCGCGGTGCGCGCTTGCGGTGTGTGCCGCACCGATCTGCACGTGACCGAGGGCGATCTGGCGGTGCACCGCCCGCACGTGACACCCGGCCACGAGGTGGTCGGCGAGGTCATCGGGATGGGATCCGATGTCGGCGAGAACTTCGCGGTGGGGGACCGAGTGGGAATCGCCTGGCTGCGCCACACCTGCGGGGTATGCGACTACTGCCGGCGCGGCGCCGAGAACCTATGCCCGAATTCCCGCTATACCGGCTGGGATGCCGACGGTGGCTATGCCGATTTCGCGACTGTCCCAGCTGAATTCGCGCACCGGCTGCCGGCGGGTTACACCGACAGCGAGTTGGCCCCGCTGCTGTGTGCCGGGATCATCGGCTACCGGTCGCTGCTGCGCGCCGACCTGCCCGCCGGGGGGCGGCTGGGCCTGTACGGGTTCGGGGGCAGTGCCCACATCACCGCGCAGGTCGCCCTGGCCCAGGGGGCGGAGGTCCATGTGATGACCCGTGGTGCCGACGCACGGGCGTTGGCACTGGCGCTGGGTGCGGCTTCGGCGCAAGGGGCGGCCGACCCGCCGCCGGTCAAACTCGACGCCGCCATCCTGTTCGCTCCGGTCGGTGAGTTGGTGTTGCCGGCCATGGAAGCGCTGGATCGGGGCGCAACGTTGGCGATCGCGGGCATCCACCTCAGCGATATCCCGCCGCTGAACTATCAGCGACATCTGTTCCAGGAACGCCAGATCCGGTCGGTCACATCGAACACGCGTGCCGACGCGCGGGAGTTCCTGGCGTTCGCCGCGGCGCACCACATCGAGGTGACGACCCCGGAATATCCGCTGGGACAGGCCGATCGGGCGCTGACCGATCTGGCCGATGGGCGTATCGCCGGCGCCGCGGTGCTGCTGCCCTGAGGGCCTCAGAGCGCGGCGAGCACCCCGCGTAGTTCGGCGGCGAGGCTGCCGCGGCCGTAGCGATACAGCGGCCCGGTGCCGTCGGCGAGCATGATTCGCAAACGGGCCATGCCGCGTGCACGCACTGGACGCGGAGAGTGCAACAGCAGCGTGATGTCGTCGACCACATTGCGACAGCGGGCAAGCCGTTCGGGATGCACCGGGACTCGGGCGGTGTAGTTGGCGCGGGCGTGATCCATGTCGGCCAGGGCCTGACGAAGGGTGTGGGCGAGCGCCTCGCGTTCCTCGACCGAGGTCAGCCGTGCGATATGGACGGCCAGGGGGCTGCCGGGCAACGGCACAATCCCGGCTTCGACATCCCGGTCGAGGCGGCCGGCGAACAGCCGGGACCGTAGCCGGGTGGTACGGGTGGCGTGGACGTGAACATCGGTCGACCGGGGTGCCTCGCAACCACCCTCGGCCTGGATGTTAGTGTGAAAATCGTTGTGCCCCATGGGCGTTTCCTGTTCCGAGTCGGCCTCGTCGCCTTCTCTGATGACCAATCGAGACGCTACACCGACCACGCGTGACCGGTCAAGTTGATTTACCGGTCACGCGCTTCTAGGGTGGGGGCATGACGCAGGCATCAGGCGAGTGGCCGGGGGACGCCGAGTCCAAACCGGCGCCCGAGCCACTGGCCCGCGTGCAGGCCCTGGTCAACACCGTCGACCTGGAATCCGGTGCCGACCGGCTGGCCCAGCCCTGCGACGCCGGCCCGTGGCTGCGCGCCAATGGCCTGCTTGCGCACGACGAGACGCCAACCCAGGAGGAGCTGGCTGTCATTCGTGCGGTGCGGGAGGCGCTGCGCGCCATGCTGCTGCACAACGCCGGCGGCCCGGCGCCGACCGCCGAACAGCTCGCGCCGCTGAGCGGGATCGCCGACACGGCCGTCGCCCGCGTGCAACTCGACGCGGACTGCACGGTCCGGGTGACCGCCGACAGCGCCCCCGACTCCGTCGATTGCTGGTTGCTCTCGCTGCTGCTGGTGGTCGCCGAGGCCCAGCGCGACGGCACGTGGTCGCTACTGAAGGCGTGCGGCAACGATGACTGCCGGTGGGCCTTCTACGACCGCTCCCGCAACCATGGCGGAACCTGGTGCGACATGTCTTCGTGCGGCAACAAGCTGAAGAACCGGGAGTTCCGGGCCCGCCGCAGCCGGCACTGAGCGGCGCTCAGGTCAGGTCGACAGGTGCCACACCAGCGCCGCCGCCAGCGCACCCAGGCCATTGAGTGACCAGTGCAGCGCGATCGGCGCGATCAGGCTGCCACTGCGCCGCCGCAACCAGGTGAACACGAAACCGGCGGCACCGGTGGCCACCACCGCCATCGCGACCCCGGCGATCATGCCGACGACGCCTCCGCCGAAGATCCGGGTGAAGCCGACGTTGCTGCTGGTCAATCCCAGCGAGGTGGAGATGTGCCACAGGCCGAACAGCAGCGAGCCGGCGGCGGCCACGCCGCGAAAGCCCCACGCACGGTCGAGCGCGCCATGCAGTACCCCGCGGAAGGCGAGCTCCTCCGGAATGACGGTCTGCAGCGGGATGATGACCATCGAGGCGACCAGCGCCCCGGACAGTGTGGCGTAGTGGTTGTTCAGGAACAGCGGCCGGGTCCACGGCAGCAGCGCTCCGACGGCGATGACGGTCAGTACCAGCAGCACCGCCCCGGCGGCGTAGAGCGCGCCGGACTTCCAGTGTTCGCGGCCCAAGCCCAGTTCGGCCCAGCCCAGCCCGCGCGAGCGGACCAGGAACAGCAGACCGACCGCCGCGGCGGGCACCACGGCGACGTTGGCCCACGGGGTGGTGAAGTGGGCGATCAGGTTGGTGATGGCCAGCATCACGACGACGACGCCGATGTCGACGTAGACGCGGAAGTGGTGCAGCGCGGCGAGTTGGGCTACCGGAGCCGGCGAGCGGGCGCTATCGAGCAGCGCGGGTTGGGGTTGCGCGACCGCCGCGCTCAGATCAGACATTTGCTACCTATTGTACGCGCGCCCAAGAGTTGCCAGGCCGAGCAACTATTCGTTGTCACCGCCGGTAGCTGCCGTCGCGGCGACGGTCGAATCGATCTGCACGTCGCGTGCGCCCGGCCACACCCAGTCGCGTACTTCGGGGAGGTCGTCGCCGTGGGCCCTGGTGTACTCGCGCGCGGCTAGCCGTTTGTCCACCATCTCCTGGCGCAGGGTGGCGCAGGTGGAACCCAGGCCCGGGACTCGATCCACGACGTCGATGACGAGGTGGAAGCGGTCCAGGTCGTTGAGCATGACCATGTCGAAGGGCGTCGTCGTCGTGCCCTCCTCCTTGTAGCCGCGGACGTGGATGCGACTGTCATTGCTGCGCCGGTAGGTCAACCGGTGGATCAGCCAGGGGTAGCCGTGGTAGGCGAAGATCACGGGCTTGTCCGGGGTGAAGATCATGTCGAATTCGCGGCTGGACAGGCCGTGCGGATGCTCGGTGTCGTCCTGCAACCGCATCAGGTCCACGACGTTGACGAAGCGGACTTTCAGCTTCGGCAGGTGCTGGCGCAACAGGTCCACGGCCGCCAGCGCCTCCAGCGTCGGCACGTCACCGGCGGCGGCGATCACCACGTCGGGGTCCTCGCCCAGCGTCTCGTTGCCGGCCCACTCCCAGATGCCCAGACCCCGGGTGCAGTGCGCGATCGCCTGCTCCATGGTCAGGAAGTTGGGGTGCGGCTGCTTGCCGGCGACGACGACGTTGACGTACTGGCGTGAGCGCAGGCAATGGTCGTAGGTCGACAGCAGCGTGTTGGCGTCCGGCGGCAGGTACACCCGCACGACCTCGGCGCGTTTGTTGACGACGTGGTCGATGAAACCAGGATCCTGATGGCTGAAGCCATTGTGGTCCTGGCGCCAAACATGGCTTGACAGAAGGTAATTGAGGCTGGCGATCGGGCGGCGCCACGGGATGTGGTCGGTCACCTTGAGCCATTTGGCGTGCTGGTTGAACATCGAGTCGATGATGTGGATGAACGCCTCGTAGCAGTTGAACAACCCGTGTCTGCCGGTCAGCAGATACCCCTCGAGCCAGCCCTGGCACTGGTGCTCGGACAGCATCTCGATCACGCGGCCGGCCCGGGCCAGATGCTCGTCGACTTCGGGGGAGAGGAATTCGGCTTCCCACTGCTTGTCGGTCACGTCGAAGACGGCTTGCAGCCGGTTGGAGGCAGTCTCATCCGGTCCGAAGATGCGGAAGTTGTCCGGGTTGAGCCGGATCACCTCGGTCAACCACTGCCCGAGCACCCGGGTCGCCTCGGCGATCGTGGCCCCCGGTGCGGGGACGTC
Organism: Mycolicibacterium sp. CH28; assembly: GCF_004745805.1. Lineage (GTDB taxonomy): Bacteria > Actinomycetota > Actinomycetes > Mycobacteriales > Mycobacteriaceae > Mycobacterium. The sequence goes on from NZ_SRLQ01000004.1 coordinate 478,067, forward strand.
GACTCCGAAGTCGCGGAAATCCGGCAGCCGCAGATCCTTGAGCAGCAATCCGCCGTTGGTATGCGGGTTGTCGCTCATTCGCAGCTGGCCCTTGGGGGCCAGCGCCGCGATGCGTGGATCCAACACACCGTCGGCGTCGAAGAGCTCCTCGGCTCGATAGGACGCCAGCCAGTCGGCGAGCACCTGCAGATGCGCGGGAGTGTCGCGGGCACTGGCGAGCGGCACCTGATGCGCCCGCCACGAGCCGGTGGTCTTCTTACCGTCGATGTAGGCCGGGCCGGTCCAGCCCTTCGGGGTGCGGAAAACGATCATCGGCCACGACGGGCGTTCGTCTGACGGGTTGGATTTGATGGCCGCGATCGCGTCGAGCACCTCGTCGAGTAGCACCGCGAACCGGCGGTGGGCATCGGCGTGGTCGGGCGATCCATCCGGCCCATCGGAGTCGGGCACCTCGAAGAAGTAGGGCCGATAGCCATAGCCGATCATCAGGCTGCGCAGCTCGTCTTCGGGGATGCGGGCGAGCACGGTGGGGTTGGCGATCTTGTATCCGTTCAGATGCAGGATCGGCAGTACCACGCCGTCGTTGGCGGGGTTGAGGAACTTGTTGGAATGCCAGCTGGTGGCCAGCGCACCCGTCTCGGCCTCGCCATCGCCGACCACCGCGACCACCAGCAGGTCCGGATTGTCGAACGCCGCGCCGTAGGCGTGCGACAGCGCGTACCCCAGTTCGCCGCCTTCGTGGATCGAGCCGGGAGTCTCGGGTGCCACGTGGGAGGGGATTCCACCGGGGAACGAGAACTGGCGGAACAGTCGGCGCAGGCCCTCGGCGTCCTGGGTGATGTCGGGGTAAGTCTCGCTGTAGGTGCCGTCGAGATAGGCGTTAGCCACCAGGCCGGGGCCGCCATGGCCGGGCCCGGTGACGTAGATGGTGGACTGCTCGCGCTCGGCGATGGCGCGGTTGAGATGGGCGTAGAGGAAGTTCAGCCCTGGCGTGGTGCCCCAGTGGCCCAGCAGCCTCGGTTTGACGTCGTCACGGGACAGCGGGGTGCGCAGCAGCGGGTTGTCCAGCAGATAGATCTGCCCGACGGACAAGTAGTTGGCGGCCCGCCACCAGCCGTCGAGTTGGGCAATGGTCTCATCGCTGACCGGCGTGTCTCCAGATGGCCGCCAGGTAACAGTCCTCGTCGGGTCCATGTCTCCATCAAACCCCGAACTCGCCGATCGCGCCGTGATGGCACCGTTTGTTCACACGTGCTTCCGTCGGCGCCCGGCGCCGCTGACCGCTCAACTACGCTGACCGTCGTGGTGGGCTTTGCGTTACCGCAATTCGGTGAATCCGCTCATGCCGAGTTGGCCCGATTTGCCTCGACCGCCGAGCAGCTCGGCGCCGAGAGTCTCTGGGTAGGCGACCGGCTGCTCGCCGCGGTGCAACCGTCGGTCGGCTATGCCGGTGGCGACAGCATTCCGCAGAACTTCCGCGCCTGCCTGGATCCCTTCACCGCATTGACCGTCGCCGCGACGGTGACGACCTCGGCGCGGCTCGGGTTCAGCGTGCTGGTGGCGCCGTGGTACCCACCAGTCCAGTTGGCGCGACAGCTGACCAGTATCGACGTGGTCAGTCGGGGCCGGCTGATTTCAGGATTCGGGATCGGCTGGTCACCTGAGGAGTACCAGGCCGCCGGCGCCCCCTTCCGCGGGCGTGGTGCACAGCTGGATGAATGCCTGGACGCCCTGGAGGCGTTGTGGACCACCGACCCGGTTGAGTTCCGCGGCGACCGGCACCACATCCCGCCGTCGTGGGTGAGCCTCAAACCCGTCCAGCAACCCCGCCCTCCGGTATACCTCGGGGCATGGTCGGCCGCCGGGGTGCGCCGGATCGGGCGCCGTGCCGACGGCTGGCTCGCGGTCGTTGGGGTTCCGGGCGGTGTCCAGATCGACGCGTTGGATGCACAGCGCCGGGCGATCGGCGAGGCTGCGCAGGCGGCCGGGCGTGATCCCGCGGGCATCCGCACTCACGTCCGCGTCAACGTCAAGGCCGGGACGCCGGTCGAACAGGTGGGAGACGCGGTGAAGCTCTTGCAGGACAACGGTTATCGCGATGTCTTTGTCGACATGCTGTATGCGGTCACCGGTACCGACGCGCAGCTCGAGTGGGTCGAGCGGCTGCTGGCGGTGGACGCATGAGCACTCCCGAACCCTTGCTCGCCTCGGTGCGGGTACTTGATCTGTGCGACGGAATCGGCGACGGGGTTACCCGGCTGCTGGCCGACCTGGGTGCCGAGGTTCTCAAGGTCGAGCCGCCTGAGGGTAGCCCCGCCCGCCGTGCCCTGCCCGCCTTGGACGGGGTGAGCATCCCGTTCGCCCTACACAACGCCAACAAGCACAGCACGGTGCTCGATCCCGCCAACGAAGCCCACCGGCGGCTGTTCTTCGAGCTGGCCGCCGGGGCCGACATCGTCGTCGACAGCGGAACACCCGGACAGTCGGCGGGCTTCGGCACCTCCTGCGCCGAGCTGGCCGACCGCTTCGACCACCTGGTGACGATGTCGGTCACCGATTTCGGCACCGCGGGCCCGCACGCGTCCTGGCAGGCCACCGACGCGGTGCTCTATGCCATGTCGGCCGCGTTGTCCCGCTCGGGTCCAGCCATCGGCACCCCGGTGTTGCCGCCGGACGGTATTGCCTCGGCCACCGCCGCGGTGCAGGCAACCTGGGCGGTGCTGGTCGCCTACTTCAACAGGTTGCGTTGTGGCACAGGCGACTACGTCGACTTTGCGCGGTTCGACGCGGTCGTGTTGGCGCTGGATCCGCCGTTCGGTACCCAAGGGCAGGCCGCGACCGCGCGCAACGCCGCCGAGCGCTGGCGCGGCCGGCCGAGAAATCAGGACGCCTACCCCATCTTCGCCTGCCGCGACGGCTATGTGCGCCTCTGCGTGCTCGCCCCCCGGCAGTGGCGCGGGATGCGGGCGTGGCTGGGGGAGCCGGCGCAGTTCCAGGATCCCCGGTTCGACTCCATCGCCGCGCGAACCAAGGCGTTCGGCGAACTGGCCGAGTTGATGGCCGCAATGTTCGCCGAGCGGACGATGGCGCAACTGGTCGCCGAAGGACAGGCGCACGGTGTGCCGATCGCTGCTGTACTGGCCCCGTCGGAGGCGCTGCACTCCGAGCATCTGAGCGCGGTGGGCGCATTGACCGACACCGAGCTGGCGCCCGGTGTCACCGCGCGCGTTCCGGTCGGCTACTGGGTGCTCGACGGGACTCACGCAGGCTACCGAGCCCCGGCCCCACAACCCGGGAGCAGCGATAGCCGTTGGCAGACAGCGCGATTCGAACCCGCCGCGACCGCGTCGGTCGGAGCTCGCCCGCTGGCGGGGATCCGGGTCCTGGACCTCGGGGTGATCGTGGCCGGCGGGGAGCTGAGCCGGCTGTTCGCCGACCTGGGCGCCGAGGTGATCAAGATCGAGAGTTCGGCCTACCCTGACGGGCTGCGCCAGAAGCGTGACGACCAGCAGATCAGCGAGTCTTTCGCCCGGTCGCACCGTAACAACCTCGGGCTGGGGCTGGAGTTGCGCAGCCCCGCGGGCGCCGAGCTGTTCGGGCGGCTGGTCGGCGTATCTGATGCGGTGTTCGCCAACTTCAAACCCGGAACCCTTCCCGCGCTGGGTTTTTCCCCCGAGCGGCTGCGGGAGTTGAATCCTGGACTGGTCGTCTCCGAAAGCAGCGCCTTCGGCGACACCGGCCCTTGGAGCAGGCAGATGGGGTACGGGCCGCTGGTGCGTGCCACCATCGGGGTGACACGATTGTGGACGTCGCAGGAGGACCCACCGGCCACCGCGCGCCACGCGTTCTACGACGCGACGACGATCTTCCCCGACCACGTCGTCGGGCGGATCAGTGCCATCGGTGCCCTGGCCGGGCTCATCCGCCGCGAGCGGACCGGAGTCGGTGCGCGCCTGCACGTCTCGCAGGCCGAGGCCGCGATCAACCAGCTCGATATCCTCTACGTCACCCTGGCTGCCGAGGCGTCCGGCGTCGGCCGGGTCACTCCCGACCCCGCCATGCACCTGGTGCTGGCGTGCGCTGGGGACGATGAATGGTGTGTGGTCTCGATCAGGTCGGAGGCCGACCGGCAGGCCATCGCCACGGTGCTCGGCGGGCCGGCGAGTTCCGATTCTGCGATTGCCGACTGGGCGCGCGGTCGCTCGCCCCGCGAGGCCGCCGAGGCACTGCAGGCCGCCGGGGTGCCCGCCGGACCGATGTATCGCGGGGGCGAGGTGCATGCCGACCCTCAGCTTCAACTCCGAAACGTGTTCAGCGACATGACGCATCCGCTGCTGGGCAGCCCGCTGCCCACCGAGGCCGGGCCGGCGCAGTACCGGCACATCCCGCCGGCGCCGCAGCGTCCGGCGCCGCTGCCCGGTGCCGATACCCGGCAGATCTGTACCGAGGTACTCGGGATGGACGCCGATGAGATCGACGGCCTGATCGCCGGCGGTGTGCTGTTCGCGGCCGAGGCCGACCATGGAATGGAAGTGAGTAGATGAGTACCAGGGCGCAGTTCTTCATCGGCGGACGTTTCCGGACCGCCGATCACGTCGAGCCGGTGTTGGAGGCTGCCACGGGGGAGTTCCTGGGCGACGGTGCCAGTGCCACCGAGGCCGATGTCGACGCCGCGGTGGCCGCCGCCCGCGTCGCGCTGCTCGACTGGCAATCCGCCTCACCGGACCATCGGGCCGAGATCCTCACCGCATTCGCCGCCGCACTGGATCAGCGGGCACGCGGCACGGCCGAACTGGTGACTCGCGAGAACGGCATGCCAATGTCATTGTCGCGCGGGGCCAATGGCCGGTTCCCGGCTGCCCTGTTCCGCTACTACGCGCAGCTGATCACCGAGACGCCGATCGAGGAGATCCGCCCGAGCATGATCGGGCACACCATCGTGCGTCGTGAGGCTGTCGGGGTGGTCGCGGCCATCGTGCCGTGGAACTACCCGCAGGCGCTGGCGGCATTCAAGCTAGCGCCCGCGCTGGCGGCGGGCTGCACGGTGGTGCTCAAGGCCGCACCCGAAACCGCCCTGGATGCCCTGGTGTTCGCCGAGGCCGCCGAGGAGGCCGGTCTGCCGCCGGGTGTGCTCAACGTCGTCGCGGGCGGGGCATCGGCCGGTGCGTATCTGGTGGCGCACCCCGGGGTGGACAAGGTGACCTTCACCGGCTCTACCGCGGCGGGTCGGATCATCGGCGAGGTGTGCGGTCGCCTGCTGCGCCCGGTCACTCTCGAGCTGGGTGGCAAGTCCGCGGCGATCATCCTCGACGACGCCGATCTGGACGCGACCATGAAGGGACTACGCAATGCGTCGTTCGTCAACAACGGGCAGACCTGTCACCTGAGTTCACGGATCTTGGCTCCACGGTCACGCTACGACGAGGTGCTGGCGGCGCTGGTGGATATGGTCGACGGTCTGAAGGTCGGCGACCCGCTGGACACCGCGACCGACATCGGCCCGCTGGTCAGTGCGCGCCAGCGTGACCGCGTGCTCGGCTATATCGCCGCAGGAAACAGCAGCTCCGCCAAACTCGTTGTGGGCGGCTCGGTTCCAGCCGACCAGCCGCGCGGCTGGTTCGTGTCCCCGACCGTGTTCGCCGATGTGAACAACGGCGATCGCATCGCCCAGGAGGAGATCTTCGGCCCGGTGCTGGCGGTGGTTCCCTACGACGGCGACGAGGAGGCGATCGCCCTGGCCAACGCCAGTGAATTCGGCTTGGCCGGGACGGTGTGGTCGACCGACGACGAGCGGGGGACCGAGGTAGCCCGGGCGGTGCGCACCGGAACCATCGGGGTCAACGACTATCAGCTGGACTTCCGGGCGCCGTTCGGCGGGGTGAAGTCCAGCGGTATCGGCCGTGAACTGGGGCCAGAGGGGCTGGAGGCGTTCTTCACGCTCAAGTCGATCTACCGGGTGGGGCCGGCCGATAGCTGATCGGCCGGATGCGCTGTCCGGGTTCTAGCCGCCGGTGCCGATGCAGCCCACACCGTTGATGCAGCCGCCGCCACCGTTCGGACCGCCGCCGCCACTGCCCACGCCGGGGATGGTTCCGCTGCCGCCGCCCGGGCCGCCGCTGCCGGTGGGACCGCCGGGGATGCTGCCGCCGCCACCGTTGGCATCGCCGCTACCGGTCGGCCCGCCGGGGACGCTGCCACCGGGGGCGGTCGTGCTATCCGTGGCCGAAGGGCTGGTGGTCACGGTCATCTCAGTAGATGTCGACGTAGACGTTGATGTCGGCGACGTCGGCGATGTCGAACTGCTTTCCGAACCGCCGCCACTGCTTCCGCAGCCGACGGCGAGCGTGAGCATCGCGGCACTGCCGACCAGCGTCATCGTGGTTCTGGAAAATCGTCTCGATCCGAGAGGCATGCGGCCCTCACTTCCTTGTTGGGGACACCTCCAGGTACCCGGAGCGGGCCGAGATGAACCCTCCCGTTAGTCGCGGGCGAATGCCGCCGCGGCCTCCCGCTCCAGATCCAGGTACTGCTCCTCGCTGACGTCGATCCCGACGCCGAGGATCGTTCCCCCGGTGAACGGGAAGCCCGGTGGGTAGGTCCGGCTCACCGGATCGGCGCTGTCGAAGCCGACGCACAGGCCGTCGCCGCACAGTGCGAACGGGCCGATCTGGGCTCGCATCGGGCCCTCGGCCACCACCTGCTGGCCGACGTAGAGCTTGGCCGTGCCCACGGATTCCATGTGTTCGCCGACGCCCTCACGGACGAACTCGACACCCAGCGTCAGCTGGCCGGGCTCGAGCACGGGGGAGACGAACGTCTGTTCAGGTTTGATGCCGAGGAAGTTGTAGACGTAGTGCAGCTTGCGGTCCTTGATGAACAGCGTGTGCCCGCCGAATCGCGAGCCGTGCGCGAAGATCACCCCCTCGGACGCCGGTGTCACCTCGACGTCGGCCAGGATCTTGTAGGACCGGCCGCGGATGTTGACCGCTGTGGACTCCGGCACCGGGGCGGTGTCGGGGTAGTAGATGTAGCGGGACCGCGGCGGCTCACCCTGCGGTCGCTCGTCGTTGAGCAACTCGACAGGGGGCCGATCATCCAGCGGTAGAACGAAATTGGCCTCGGCCTCGGCGAACCAGGCCTCGACCAACTCCTGAAGTCTCTCGGGGTACTGATCGGCGAGGTTGCGGGCCTCGGCGCGATCCTCGTCGACGTGGTAAAGCTCCCAGCGGTCGGTGTCGAAGTGACCTTTGCCGCTGAGCGGCGCGTGCAGAGCGGCAGCCTTCCAACCGTCCTGCCAGATCCCGCGGGTGCCCAGCATGGCGAAGTACTGTCGCTTCTTGGTCGTCGGTGCGTGGGCGTCGTCGAAGCTGTAGCGCATCGACACCCCATTGAGCGGGTACTGCTCGACACCCCGGTACACGGTGGGCATCTCCAGGCCGACGGCATCGAGGATCGTCGGCACGATGTCGGTGCTGTGGTGATACTGGTGGCGCATCTCGCCGCGCGCCTTGATTCCCTTGGGCCAGTGGATGACCATCGGATCGCAGGTGCCGCCGGCGAACTGTGAGTAGCGCTTGAACATCTGGAACGGTGTGGAGAACGCCACCGCCCATCCGGTGGGGTAGTGGTTGTAGGTATCCGGGCTGCCGAGTTCGTCGAAGTAGGACATGTTCTCCTCGAGGCTGTCCGGATACCCGTTGAAGAACTTGTTCTCGTTGACCGACCCGTTCGGGGTGCCTTCGCCGGAGGCACCGTTGTCGGCGCAGTAGAAGATCAGGGTGTTGTCGAGTTGGCCGGTCCGTTCGAGGAAGTCGACGATGCGGCCGACTTGGGCGTCGGTGTATTCGGAGAACCCGGCGAACACCTCGGCCATCCGACAGAACAGTCGCTTCTCGTCGTCGTTGAGTTCGGCCCACGGGCGCACGTAGTCCGCGTCGTTGGCGACGTCGGCGGGCATCGGGTTCAGTGGGGTCAACTCGGTGCCTTCGGGCACAACTCCACGCTCGACCATGCGGGCCAGTACCCACTGCCGGTAGGCCTCGTAGCCGTCATCGAAGACGCCCTTGTATTTGTCGATGTACTCCTGGGGAGAATGGTGCGGCGCATGGTTGGCGCCGGGGCAGAACCACATGAACCAGGGTTTCGACGGCGCCGACGACCGTAGGTCCCGCAACATCCGAAGCGCCTGGTCGGCAAGGTCTTTCGATAGGTGATAGCCCTCTTCGGGGGTGTTGGGCGGTTCGATGGCGTGGTTGTCCTCGATCAGGTCGGGATACCACTGGTTGGTTTCGCCGCCGAGGAAGCCGTAGAACCGGTCGAACCCTTTGGATAGCGGCCACTCCGAGCGGCTGCCGCCGGGGGATAGGTCTTCGACCGGGACGTTGTGGTTCTTGCCCAGCCACATCGTGGCGTAGCCGTTGTCTTGGAGGACTTGGCCGATGGTCGCGCATTCTGCCGGCAGCCGACCCGCCGCGCCCGGGAAGCCCATCGACCCTTCGGTGATCGAGGCGCACCGGTTGACGTGGTGGTTGCGCCCGGTGAGGAACGTCGAGCGGGTCGGTGAGCATAGGGCGGTGGTGTGCCATTGGGTGTAGGTCACGCCGTTGTCGGCCAGCCGATCAAGCGTGGGCATGTTGATCCGGCCCCCGTAGGGCGACCACGCCGCCAGGCCGGTGTCGTCGTAGAGGACGATCAGGATGTTCGGTGCGCCGTCGGGCGCCTTCTTCAGCTCGTACGGTTTCCAGTCCGGAACCGAATCCCGGATGTCGAGCTTGATCACGCCCTTGAACGGCTCGGTCATGATGCATCCTTCCGACATCGGCAACACGCTTTTCAGCCGCGATGCGGACATGTTTACACCGCCGGCCGCGTGGCGCAGACGAACGTGGAATCCGTCATCGCCGTGGGGCATCGCGATCGACGACACCCGCGGTTACGTCGTGAACTTCGACGGCGGCACCATGTCGCTCGTGGATCCGGCGGCGCTGTCGGGAAGCCCCCGGCAGTCTGATTCAGTCCAGCGAATCCCAGAAGTCGGAGAGCGCCTTCGCGCCGCGGACGGGGTCCTCCAGCATCCACCAGTGTCCGAGGCCGTCGAGCTCCACGGTGCGGGCCCCGGCCCGCTCGGCCGCGCGACGGCGGGTGTCGTCAACACCGATGAACGGGTCAGCGGTAGCCAACAACGACAGACCCGGCCGGGCGGTCGCATTGGCCAGTGCGCGGCCCGCTTCGGCCATCGCAGGCTGGATGGCGGAACGGTAGAGCGTCAGTATTGCCCGGCCCATCTCCGGCCCCTGGGCGGCGGCCAGTTCGACCGCGACGTCGTCCGGTATGCCGAGCGCGGCCATCCGTGCGGCACGGTCGGCCAGGGATCCTCCGACCATCGACTCGATCAGTTCCTCCCCGGCCCCCGGGGTCTGCCAGACCTGCGCCATGTCATGCCAGACGTAGTCGGGGTCGAATAGCCCGACCACGTCACTGGCCCAACTGCGCACCAGCTCCGGTCGATGCATGACCACGTTCACGACGTGCCCACCGCCCCAGTCGTGGCCGACCAGGTCCACCGGGGTGTCGAATCGCTCGAGTTCAGCCTCCAGCCAATCCCGGTAGGCCAGATACGTTGCCGCGAACCCCTCGGGCAGCGGGGCGCCGAAACCCGGCGGAGACAACCGCACCACGTCCTCGCGGCCCAGCGCCCGCACCAGCGGGCCCCAGATCGCGTCGGTTTCCGGATTGCCGTGCACAAGGACCACCGTCATACCGACATCCTGACACCGGTCGCGGGACCGCACGGCGCGTTTCCGGCTTCGTCAGCCGGCGACCCGCCGACTCGAGGCGGTGCCGGCCGAGCGAGTATGCCCCGTACTGGGCGTCGAACGGATGGCGCGCTCGCGGGATGCGGCCTTGCGAGCTTTGGGCCTCGCGGAGTTCGCGCTGCCGCTATCGCGTGCGTTCGGTACTGCGCTGTCTTCGGCGGTCGGTCCGGTGGCGGCAGTCGCCGATGTCCCCGCCGGAGCCGAGGCTTGTTCCGCCCGAGGCCTGAGCTGACCTTTGCTTGGCGGATCATTGCGCGAGTAGCCGAGGTCGACCAAGGGCCTCAGAATCGCGGTGAGAGCGTCGATGTCGTGTTGCGACACACCCATAGCCGATAACGGTCGCAGCAGTGGTAAGTCGGGTGTGGGAATCAAATACGTTGTCGTCTTGCCGCCCTCAGCGTTGATTGAGACGCTGATATTGGCAGCGGGGACCGTCGAAAGGTCGTACCACCCGCTGTCGAAATGAACCGAGCCGAAGCCTGGGAAAAGACCGGTGCCCGCCAGCGCGTTAGCGTCGGCCAGCAGGTTCCACCACCGGTCGGGGAAGTCTGAGTATCCGTCGTACTCGGCGGCCACGACCGTGACGTCATACGGTGTCACCGGCAGTGCGGGAACCGTGTAGTCAAGGATCGGCAGGCTCACCCCCCGCAAACCCGAGAACATTCCGCGATTGGCGTCGCCGATGACGACGAAGGAAAGCTCGTTGGAGCGTGGCGATCCGGCGGCCTCGAGTCGCAGCATCACTTCGTCGATGACCAGTGCGCTACCCGACATGCCTACCGACACCACCGGACCCGGCGTCGAGGTGATTGCGTTGTAGAAGTTCTCGGTGCCGATTGCGGCGGATGCACCCATGGTCAAAGTGTCTTGGCCGGAGTAAGGCCAGAGTTCTCCTGGCCAGGGCACCGACGCCTTCGTGTCCGACGCGAAACGCCCGGCCAATACGGCGCTCATTATTCCGTCGGTGAGTTGGTCGGCGTTCAGGCCGCGCATCATCAGGGCCGTCGCATCGAGCTTCCAGTCGATCGTGGGTGGCGTTGCAGGACTCGCGACCGCCACCGCGGCCAAGGTTGCCGCAGCTGTCGAGATGAGTTTGCCAAACATGCTCCACTCCTCGCGGATGCAGACGATTGATGCTGTACAGAGCGGAAAATCGGCGGAACCCAAACGTGCACGAACTATAGCCGAAATCACGAGCGATGCAGGGATAAAGGGCTGCGCGACCGCGATGCTAGGTTTTGACGGGCGTCAAGCGCCGAGACGACCCTCCCTACGGAAGGAACGCCGATGGACTCTCGGACTCCGGTGTTGGTCGGTGTCGGGCAGGCCAACCAGCGCGACGACGCGCCCGACGTCGAACCCGTCGACCTCATGGCCGAGGCCGCCAGGGCCGCTGCCGACCCGAGGGTGTTGCAGGCCGTCGACGCGATCCGGGTGGTCAACCTGCTGTCCTGGCGCTACCGCGACCCGGGCCTGTTGTTGGGGCAGCGGATCGGTGCCGCCGGCGCTGCGACTCGCTACACGGGGGTCGGCGGAAACACCCCGCAGTCACTGGTCAACCAAGCCTGCCTGGACATCCAGCAGGGCCGAGCCGACGCTGTGCTGCTCGCCGGCGGCGAGACTTGGCGCACCCGAATGCGACTGCGCGCCAAGGGGATCAAGCCTGACTGGACCCGCCAGGACGAGACGGTGCCGGTACCGCCTGGCGGTGGGGACGTGCCGATGTCCGGCCCGGCGGAGGACCGCATCGGGCTGGACCGGCCCTCGTTCGTCTATCCGCTCTTCGAGCAGGCGCTGCGGATCGCCAACGGCGAGAGCAGCGACGAACACCGGCGGCGGATCGGGGCGCTGTGGGCGCGATTCAGCCAGGTAGCGGCTGGTAACCCGCACGCGTGGAGTCGAGGTGCGCTGACCGCCGAGCAGATCTGGCAGCCGAGCCCGGACAACCGAATGATCAGCTGGCCCTACCCGAAGCTGATGAACTCCAACAACATGGTCAACCAGGCCGCCGTGGTCATCATCTGCTCGGTCGAGAAGGCGACCTATTTGCAGATTCCGCGCGATCAGTGGGTGTTCCCGTACGCCGGTACCGATTCACATGACACCTATGCGGTGGCCGAGCGGGCCGAACTGCACCGCTCCCCGGCGATCCGGATCGGCGGACGCAGGGCATTGGAATTGGCCGGATTGGGTGTCGACGACGTCGACTACGTCGACGTCTACTCGTGCTTCCCCTCGGCGGTGCAGGTGGCGGCCACCGAGCTGGGCCTACCCACCGACGACCCGCAGCGGCCGTTGACCGTGACCGGCGGACTGACCTTCGCCGGCGGCCCGTGGAACAACTACGTCATGCACTCGATCGCGAGCATGGCCGAGCTGTTGCGGGCCAACCCCGGTACCCGCGGCTTGATCACGGCCAACGGTGGTTACCTGACCAAGCACAGCTTCGGGGTCTACAGCGCCACCCCACCGCCCGCGGACTTCCGCTGGGAGGATGTCCAGCCGATCGTGGATCGCGAACCCACCCGCACCGCGCTGGTCGAATGGGACGGCGAGGGCACGGTGGAGTCCTGGACCACCCCCTTTGATCGGGACGGGCTGCCGCAGAAGGCGTTCCTGGCCGTGCGTACCCCAGACGATGCCCGCACGCTGGCCCTCATCGACGATCCGGAGGGCGCTGCGGCGACCGTGCGGGGCGACATCGCGGGGGCCAAGGTGCGGGTGCACGGCGACGGTCGTGCCAGCCTGGCCTGATCGCGGTATACCGTGACCCGGTGATGTGGCGGACGATCGCGGCGTGGTCGGCGCTGTGGTGCGTGCTCATCATCGCCCCGGCGTTGATCGCCGCCCGGCTGCTGGCCGACAGCGCGCCGGGTACGGCCAGGGGGTGGGTGCTGGGCGTATGGGTGGTCGGCTACCTGGCCCAATTCGTTGTGTTCCTTGCTATTTCGCGAAGATCACCACGACCGGTGCTGCTCGGCTGGTTCGTCGCTTCGATGGTTCCGTGGGCCGCCGAGTGGACCGCGCCGGTCTCACTGTGGTGGCTGGTGCTGTGGGCGACGGTGGTCATCGCCTACGCGGCATGGTTGGTTATCCGAGTGTCGTGGGTGGATCGCACGCGCGAAAGCGGGCTGCGCGGCACCGGGGTGGTCGTGGAGGTCATCAGGCCGACGTTCAACGTGGTGGCCACCAAGGACTCCAGCCGCCGGGTGCTTCGGCTGCGGGTCGAAAGCCCGGACGGCTCAGCGGCTTACGAGGCGCGCCTGGCCGGGACGTTCACCCTCGGTGAGATTCCTGAGCCCGATGACAGGGTTGCGGTCCGCATCGATCCGGCCCGACGCGACCACATCGAGCTGATCGAGGACGAGCCACTGCAGCGGGCCGCGCCGCAACCGGTCGACCTCGACCCCGATATCGCCGACCGGTTGCGCATGCTGACGACAATGCGCGACCGTGGTGATCTCACCGACAGCGAATTCGCCACCGCCCGCAACCGGTTGCTCGGCCGGTGAACGGGCGCCGCAGCCCATTCGCACCCCGGCACCGCCGATTTGGATCCGGCCGCGGGTCTCCCGGCCGGCCCGTCCCTGACTGATCAGCGCTTCGTGTCGCGCCACTCGACCAGCTTCTCGACCGTGCTGAGGTCGTAACTGCCAGCTGCCGCGCGGACCTCGGTGTGAAACAACGTCGCCCCGGCGGCCAGGTAGCCATCCGCGGACTGCGGATCGGTCCACAGCGTCGACCGTTCGATATCGCTGTCGGCTCGCCCGAATCCGGCGGCCAGCTCGGCGAGACGGGCGCTGGCCTCGCGATAGCTATCGATGGGCAGGAAGGTGTGCCAGATATCGGCGTGGCGCGCGACGGCGGGAAGCGTGCGTTTGGGGCCGGATCCGCCGATCAGGATCGGGATCTTGCGCAGCGGCGCCGGCTGCAATACCTCGAGCCGGCGCTCGATGCGCAGCAGGCCCTCGTCGAACAGGTCGGCCCGGGACTTGACCGTTCCGTATTCAAAACCATAAGTGGCGTAGTCCTTTTCGTACCAACCGGCGCCGACGCCGAGGATGGCCCGCCCACCGCTGATGTGGTCGACAGTTCGTGCCATGTCGGCGAGCAGGTCTGGGTTGCGGTAGCCGATGCCCGCGACGAGCAGTCCGAGCTCGGCGCGCGTGGTGATCTCACCCCAGGATGCCAGCGCGGTCCAGCCCTCGAAGTTGTTGACATCCGGCTGCACCTCGGCCAGGACCACCTTCGCGTCGACGATCGACTCGATAAACGGCGCGTGGAAGTGGTCGTAGCCGAAAATGACGTCCACGCCGATTTCCTCGGCACGCAGGACGGCCTGCCGCCAGGTGGCGTAGTCAGGGGTGTCGGCTGGCTGGATCTGAACGGCTACGCGTACGGGATAGGTCACCCACCCGACAAACAGGAAGCAACGCGATTTATTCCACGAGCAGACGCAGAATCGCACGAATCCTGTCGAATTCGTGCGATTCTGCGTCTTGTCGCGACCGGTCAGGCTGCGGTGGCCGCCGCCTCGGTGACTGGCTCGAGCGCCTGTGCGACGATCTCGGCGACGTCGGTCATCGGCATGACCGTCAGCGCCTCGAGCACCTCGGCGGGCACGTCGTCCAGGTCGGGCTCGTTGCGCTGCGGAATGAAAACCGTTGACAATCCGGCGCGTTGGGCCGCCAGCAGTTTCTGCTTGACGCCGCCGATGGGCAGCACCCGGCCGTTGAGGGTCACCTCACCGGTCATCCCGACATCGGAGCGGACCTGCCGCCCGGTGGCCATGGACACCAGCGCGGTCACCATCGTCACGCCGGCGGACGGCCCATCCTTGGGCACCGCGCCGGCGGGCACGTGCACGTGGATCTTGCGCTCCAGTGCCGTGGGATCCACGCCCAGCTGTTCGGCGTGGCTGCGGACGTAGGACAGTGCGATCTGCGCCGACTCCTTCATCACGTCACCCAACTGTCCGGTCAGCGCAAGGCCTGGCTCGCCCGCGGTCGAACTGGCCTCGATGTAGAGGACATCGCCACCCAATCCGGTCACGGCCAGTCCGGTCGCCACACCCGGCACGGCGGTGCGTTCGGCCGATTCCGGGGTGAACCGCGGCCGGCCCAGGTAGCCGACCAGCTCTGGCTCATCGATCGTGATCGGCGCGTCGGTGGAATCCAGCTTCGTGGTGACCTTGCGCATCGCCTTGGCCAACAGCCGCTCGAACTGGCGCACGCCCGGCTCGCGGGTGTAGTCCGCCGCGATCTTGCGCAGCGCGGCGTCGGTGACGGTGACCTCCTCGGCGGTCAGCGCCGCCCGGTCCCGCTGCCGGGGCAGCAGGTAATCGCGGGCGATGGCGACCTTGTCGTCCTCGGTGTAGCCGTCGATAGACACCAGTTCCATACGGTCCAGCAGTGCGGACGGGATGTTCTCGATGACGTTGGCCGTCGCCAGGAACACCACGTCGGACAGGTCGAGATCCAGGTCCAGGTAATGGTCGCGGAAGGTGTGGTTCTGCGCGGGGTCGAGAACCTCGAGCAGCGCCGCACTGGGGTCGCCGCGATAGTCCGAACCCACCTTGTCGATCTCGTCGAGCAGCACGACGGGGTTCATCGATCCTGCTTCGCCGATCGCACGGACGATCCGGCCGGGCAGCGCTCCGACGTAGGTGCGCCGGTGGCCGCGGATCTCGGCCTCGTCGCGCACACCGCCCAGGGCGACGCGAACGAACTTGCGGCCCAACGCGCGGGCCACGCTCTCACCCAGCGACGTCTTACCGACCCCGGGCGGGCCGGCCAGCACCATCACCGCACCCGAACCGCGTCCACCGACGACCTGCAGGCCGCGTTGGGCACGACGGGAGCGCACGGCCAGATACTCCACGATGCGGTCCTTGACGTCGTCCAGCCCGTGGTGGTCG
This sequence comes from Mycolicibacterium sp. CH28, assembly GCF_004745805.1. Lineage (GTDB taxonomy): Bacteria > Actinomycetota > Actinomycetes > Mycobacteriales > Mycobacteriaceae > Mycobacterium. The sequence continues at coordinate 493,799 of NZ_SRLQ01000004.1, forward strand.
GCGTCGAGGATCTCGCGGGCGGCCTTCAGGTCGGTCGAATCCTCGGTGCGGGAGTTCCACGGCAGGTCCAGGACGGTGTCCAGCCAGGTGCGGATCCAGCCGCCTTCGGGGCTCTGCTCGCTGGAGCGTTCCAGCTTGCCGACCTCGCGCAGCGCGGCCTCACGGACCTTGTCGGGCAGGTCAGCAGCCTCGATGCGGGACCGGTAGTCGTCGGTGGAACCGGTGTCGTCGTCGGTCTCACCCAGTTCCTTGCGAATCGCCGCGAGCTGTTGGCGCAGCAGGAACTCCTTCTGCGTCTTCTCCATCCCGGATCGGACGTCGTCGGCGATCTTGTCGCTGACCTCCACCTCGGCGAGGTGCTCGGCGGTCCAGTCGATCAACGCCTGCAAGCGCGCATCCACATCGGCGGTCTCGAGGAGCTGACACTTCTGGACATCGGTGAGATACGACGCGTAGCCGGCGGTGTCGGCCAGCGCCGACGGGTCGGTCAGCTGGTTCACCGCGTCGACGAGCTGCCAGGCCTCGCGGCGCTGCAGCAGCGCCAGCAGGAGCTTCTTGTACTCCGCGGCAAGTGTCTTGGTGTCCTCGGTGATGTCGCCCTCGGTCACTTCCTCGACCTCGACCCACAATGCCGCGCCCGGACCTGTCGTTCCCGACCCGATGTGGGCGCGCCGTTCGCCGCGCACCACGGCCGCTGTGCCACCGCCGGGAATTCGGCCGACCTGGACGATCGACGCAATTACGCCGTAGGTGGGGTAGCGATCGTCCAGTCGCGGGGCGATCAAGAGCTGGCCGGAGTCGCTCGCACGAGCCGCATCGACGGCAGCGCGGGCGGCGTCGTCGAGCTCGACCGGCACCACCATTCCGGGCAGCACGATCGGCTCTCTGACGAACAACACCGGCACAGATTTGGCTTCAGCCATCAGTCCTCCAAAGTTCAGTCTGCTCGGCTCAACCCTGGGGTGGTCCGCTTTGTTCCCGAAGACGTGTTCACTACGGGCTGACGGGACTTACGCCATTACCGATGATCGGGGCGGAGAGCACCCCTCGTCGGCGATCCGGGCGCTACCGCCTGTCGGATCGGCCCGGACAACAGCTCGTGTACACCGGTTCTGGCCAACGCGACCATCGAAGGCAGCTCGACGATATACCGGCTGAACACCAGGCCGATGAGGATCGCTACCGCCGCCGTCGCGCGATGCTCCGCATGAGGTCCCTGCAAGCGCTGCGCCGTGCGCGCCAGCACCTCGACCTCCATGTAGGCGCGAAAGGCGTCGAGTATGTCGCTGTGTTGGAGCGCTTCGACCACGAATGTGCGCATCGCACGCTTCGCTGGTCGGCGGCAATCGGTGAGCAGATGTGCCACGCCATGCTCGAGGCCACCCATCCAGGCGTGGCCGAGAATGTCAGCTACGCGGCCGCGATGAATGCATGTGCGCTCCGTGGCGGCTATACGGGCGGACTCCTGCTTGGCTCAGGCCCTGCGTTCATCGGATGGGGCCCGCCGGCCTGGACCTACCGACCGGAGGCGAGCACCAACCGACCATCGCTGTCGGACCGGTCGATCGGGATACCGAGGTCGCTGCCGCCGCGGCGAGGCAGTCGTATCTCGCTGGCGTGGCGACGCTGCGGGTTGGAGCGTCATTTGGCGAGGTCGTCGATGCGATGACGGAGCCCATGCGACGACGGAGCCCATGCGACGAAGCGGCGGATGGCAGGTGCATCCGCTGATCCACAGCGTCAGCCCCTACGGCCTGATCGGAACGGGAGACGTCATGGCCGATCTTCCCGAAGTCACTGACTACGGCAACGTGGTGCGAATCCCGTCGGTCGGGCGCGACACCCTCCTTCGACAGGGAATGGTGTTCGCGTTCGAACCCAACTGTGTCATTGGCCGACGGCTGGTTAATCTCGGCGGAACTGTGGTGGTGGGCCCGGGTGGCGCGATCGAACTGAACCGCAATACGACCACCCTCATGCGCTGTACGTGAATCGCTCGACACCCAAAGCAGCGAGCCTGCCGCCCGGGGGGTGGCGACAGGCTCGCTGTTGTTCAGTGCGCTGGACTAGCCAGCGGAGGGGGTGGCGCCCAGAACCCGCTGCATATCCGGGATCATCTGCTGCAGCTGCTGTCCCCAGTAGCCCCAGCTGTGGGTGCCGTTGGCCGGGAAGTTGAACACGCCATTGCGTCCACCGGCGGCCAGGTAGTTATCCATGAAGGTCTTGTTGGTGCGCAACGTGAAGCCCTCCAGGAACTGGGCGGCCATCAGGTTGCCGCCGCCACCGGAGGTGTCCAGATCCGACGGCGTACCGGTGCCGCAGTAGATCCAGACCCGGGTGTTGTTGGCGACCAGCTGATTGATGTTCACCATCGGGTCGTTGCGCCGCCACGCCGGGTCAGACGACGGACCCCACATGCTCTGCGCGTTGAACCCGCCCGCGTCGTTCATCGCCAAACCGATCAGCATCGGCCACCAGCCCTCGGAGGGGTTCAGGAAGCCCGACAGTGATGCGGCGTAGATGTACTGCTGCGGGTGGTAGATCGCATAGGTCAGCGAGGCGCTACCGGCCATCGACAGGCCGACGACGGCGTTGCCGTTCGGGTTGACCCCGTAGTTGGCGGCCAGGTAGGTCGGCAGTTCCTGGGTCATGAACGTTTCCCACTTGTAGGTGTAGTTCTGACCGTTGCCCTGCGACGGCTGGTACCAGTCGGTGTAGAAGCTGGACTGCCCGCCCACCGGCATGACCGTGGACAGGCCCGAGCCGTAGAGCCACTCGAAGGCGGGGGTGTTGATATCCCAGCCGTTGTAGTCGTCCTGGGCGCGCAGGCCGTCGAGGAGGTAGACGGCGTGCGGTCCGCCGCCCTGGAACTGGATACGGATGTTGCGGCCCATCGCCGCCGACGGGACATCCAGGTAGAGCACGGGCAACCCCGGCTTGGAGAAAGCCGCCGCTGTCGCCGAACCGCCGACAACGCCGATCAAGCCGGGCAGGAAGAGTGCGGCCACGGCGGCTGCGGCCAGGCGGCGCAACCACGTGCCTCGCATCAATTCGACGATCTTCATGACGACAACATCACCTTTCGTACGTGATTCACTAGCGATCAACAGCTGTGCGTGGGTAGCTAATCACGCAGGGCCGGGCCGACCCGGTACGCGAGACGGTGCGCCAAGTCGCGGTTAGCTAACGATACGGAGACGCGCCGGACTCGGGATCTTAGGAAATACCAGCCACTTTGATCGGAAGAAGAGCATCGGCGACCGGTGTTGACGTGCGCAGACGGGGTGTGTCACACGCCGGGAAGCCGGGTCGCCGGTAACGGTGTGATCACGCTCCAGCAACGATCAGCCATCCTCCGCTGGTCCTGCGCCTCGGGTGGCTGCCGTCGGACCCCGTTTGTGTTCGCGCAACTGGCTGAATCTTGGAAGTGGTTCCACGGCAGAGCTTTCCGACGCTGCAGACGCTCTAATCGACCGGTTGCAGAATCAGCCAGCCCTGCGGCGGAACCACCACCTGCTCGACGATGTCGGCCGGCGGCGCGGCGGTGCCACCGACCAGCTGGGCCGGGCCTCCGGTCAGCTCGGCGATCGGCAGCCGCATCGGTGAGTCGTCGATGTTGAGCGCGACGATCAGCGCGTCGTCACCGAGGCGGGTCTGGTAGGCGTAGGTGCGGTTGTCCAGGCTCAGCGCGGTGGTGGTGGCCCGGTGCAGCCACGGATTCCGCCGGCGCAGGCCGATCAGGTATTGATGCAGGTTCCATATCTCGCGCCCGGCGTCGTCCAGCTGCGGAGGCGGCATCCCGAACTCGGGGCGGACCGCGTCGTCACCGCCGGCCCGGTCCTCCTTGACGCCCAGATACCCCAGTTCGTCGCCGGCATAGACGGTGGGGACGCCACCGGTGGTGAACAGCAGTACCAAGGCGTGTGCCACCTGCTCGGCCCGCTCCAGTCGGCTGGCGATGCGGGTCACGTCGTGGTTGCCGACGAATGTCAGGGGTGCGAACCGGGCCAGAAAGTCGTTGTGGCGCTGCAACGCCCAGTCCAGCTCGTGAAAGTTGCCGTCGTTGAGGCTGCTCCAGATCGCCTTCCACAGCTCGTACTGGGTCACCGAGTCGACGCCGGAGCCGGCGACGAAGGCGCTGTAGTCGCCGTGGATGACCTCGGCGACGAACCATGCGTCGGGATGAGCCTGGCGCACGCGGGGAAGCACTGTCGCCCAGAATGATTCGGGTACGGCGTAGGCGGCGTCGAGGCGCCAGCCGTCGGCGCCACGGGCCAGCCAGTGGTTCATGACGTCCACCGTGTAGTCGATGACGGCCGGGCTGCGGTGGTCGAGGGTGATCAGTTCGTCGTGGCCTTCGAAGGTGTGGAAGTGGCCGGGGCGACCGCGGAACCAGCCCGCCGAGTCCTGGTCACCGTCGTCGACTGCGCGGCGGTAGCGCTCGAAATCGGTTCCGACATGGTTGAAGACACCGTCGAGCAGCACCCGCAGGCCGCGCCGGTGTGCCTCGTCGACCAGCCGGTCGAAGTCGGCGTCGTCACCCAGCCGTGGGTCGATGCGGAAGTGGTCGGTGGTGTCATAACCGTGGGTTCGCGAGGTGAACACCGGTCCCAGGGCGATGCCCGACGTTCCCAGTTCCACGGCGTGGTCGAGCCAGTCGACGATCCGGACCAGTCGGTGCTCGCTCGGCCCGGGCGGTTCGGGGGCGGGGAAGGCGCCGACGAACCCCAACGGGTAGACGTGCCACCAGATCGCGTGGCGCACCCAGTCCGGCCCGCTCACCGGCGAAACTTCGCTGCGTAGAGCGTCATCATCTCGTCGCGGTACTGCGGCGCCGGCCCGTCGACCGCCAGCTGCGGGGCCACGGTGGTGATCGGCAGCGTGGCCACCGGGGGCGCCGGCACCTGCCAATCGGCCAGCCACTGCGCCAACTGTGCCCCGGATGTCGCAAAGACGATGCGGCCCAGGCCAACCCATGCGTGCGCGGCGGCGCACATCGGGCAATGTTCGCCGGAGGTGTAAACCGTGGCGTCGGCTCGTTCGGCAGGCGAGAGGTTGCTCACCGCCCAGCGGGCGATCGCCAGCTCGGGGTGCGCGGTGGCGTCGCCGCCGGCGACATGGTTGTGGTCTTCGAACCGAACGCGACCCTGCGCGTCGACCAGGATCGAGCCGAAGGGTTCGTCACCGGTCGCCAAAGCGGTGCGGGCGAGTTCGACGCAGCGGCCGAGCCACCGGATGTCCTCGTCGCTGAGCGCCACGCTGACTCACTCTACGCAGCCGGTAGCCGAGAGCGGCGCAGGTGCAGCAACCGCGACGGGTCCAACGGGCGAGCGGGACGGCCGCGGGCCAGCGGGTAACACGCGAGTCCGACCAATGCCGCGCACAGGTGTCCGACCTGGGTGAACATCGGGTTGACGAGGAGGACCGCGGCGCCGCAACTACCCAGCACCAGCGCCAGGTAGAGCCAGCGCCACGGCCGGGCGATCCGGTAGGTCAGCAGGCCCACGATGCCGACGACGACGTAGCTGACCCCGATGTCGCGAGCGTTGAGGTATCTCGGGGAGACCGCCGACTCCTGGATCTGCCAGTACAGGAAGCCCTCGCTCAGGCAGGTGGCCACCACGTGGGCGATCAGCCCGGCGATCACGAAGCGCAGTGAGCCAAGCCAGCGTTCGGCCGGTGCGAGGAAGAGGCAGAACACCACCAGATAGGGCCACCAGACGAAACCGTCGATCCACAGCAGGCTGGTGATCAGCACCCGGATCGGGTCGGAGGCAAGCTGGTGCAGGTTGGTCGAATCCTTGCGCAGCAGCCGCAGCAGATGCCACCGCGGCAAGAGGTGCTGGACGGCGGTCGTGGAGAACAACACCGTCAGCCAGATGAAGGTCACCGGCGCATCGCCGATGGAGTGCGCGACCCGCTGCGGCCAGCCGTGACGACGCGCGGCGGCCGGGGACGTCTGGATCGACCCATCGTGCACGTGTCGACCTTACGTCCGCCTCAGGTCTGCCGGGGTCTCAGTCGCTGCAGCAACTCTTCTCGAAAACCTCGAGGCGGCAGGCGCACGAGGCCAGGATCGGCACGTCGGCGCGGGCTTTGGCCAGGTCGAGCTGGTGGCCGATGATCAGGGCCTCGGCGGTGCGCCCGAGTCGCTGCAGGCACTCGTGGTAGCCGTGCAGGCTCCACACATTGCCGGGATGCTGGCAGGGCCGGCTCAGGGTCGGGTCCAGTCCGAGGTCGGCCGCGTAGACCGCCGCGGCCTCCTCGATGTGCCCCTGCTCCATCAGCAGCGCGCCGTAAGCGTGTCGGGTGGGCTGCATCCAGCCCCACGGTTCGTCGTAGGGCAGCGCGTCGTCGAGCTCGATGGACCGCCGCAGATGGTCAAAGGCTTCCTCGTAATTGCCTGCACGGTAGGCGATTTCGCCGTCGAGCATGGCCGCGGCCACGGCCAGGATGTCCCGGCTGGTGTTGTTGAACAGGTAGCGAGACTCGGGGACCCGGGCGTAGGCCTGGAGGAACGCCTCCCGCTCGGCGGCGGCCTGGGTCAGCTGCCCCTTGGCGGCGTGCGCGACACCGCGTCCGTAATGGATGGTAGCGGTTGTGCTGCAATACAATTCGGGGCTATCGGGTAGCGGCTCGGCGATCAGCGCGTCCCAGCGGCCGAACCTGATCAGTACGTGCACCCGAAGCGGCACGAACGCTTCCAGCCAGTCCGCCATCGGAGGTGATTCGATGGACAGCAGCTCGGGAGTGAGTTGTCCGGACAGTTCGTCGGCCGCTTCCAGGGCGATCTGCAATTGACCGGCGAACATTGCCGAGTAGACGACGAAGTGCAGGTCGTGTGCGCGGTATAGCGAGTAGAAGTTCAGTGGACCGTCGTGTTCGACGAAGCGCCGGTCGGCCCGGACCGCGGCATGATTGGCCAGCACCGAGTCCCGGTACTGACCGCACAGCACGTCGATGTGGGACGGCATGTGCTGGAGGTGGCCCGCGTCGGGCACCAGGCCGCGCAGCAGGTCGGCGGCGGGCAGGGCATCTTCGGGGTGTGCCGACATCTCCATCGCGTGGATATAGAGATGCAAGATGCCGGGGTGCGCCCGGCCGATATCGGTGGTGAGCGCATGGTCCAGCAGCCGTTTGGCCTCCACCACCCGTGATCCCGGTGCCGGTTCGCCGGTTTTGGTGTCCCACAACATCCACGCGGTGAGGTTCACCAGTGCATCGGCGGCCAGCGCCAGCACGTCGACATCGTCGGGATAGGCGGTCGCCACCTCGGTCATGGCCTCGGCGTAGGCGGTGTGGCCGGCGGCCAGCGCCTCGGCGTCGTCGGGGTCATCGGTGGGGAAGCGGGTGGCCAGCGCAGCGATCAGGGCCTGTTCGACGACGCTGACGCGGCTCGTGGCGGCCAGCTTGAGCTCCATCCGGGCCCGGGCCAGTGAGGCCGCCAGGTCGACGGGGTCGAAGGCGTCCCAGGCCTTGTTGTAGTTGGGTCCGATCGCGTACGCGATACCCCATCGGGCGATCGCCAGGTCGGCGTCGAGTGCCAGGGCGCGCTCGAAGCACTTGATGGCTTCCTCGTGGTTGAAGGCGTAGGTCCACACCAGCCCTCGGTCGAACCAGATCTGTGCCTGCGGCGAGTGGGTGTCGACGGGGCGGTGGTAGTCGCCGAGGTCGTAATACGGCTCGATGTCGAGAGCGGTGGTGCCGCGCGGAACTGCCATGGCGCTCACCTTAATCAGTGCCGCCCCAGCCCGCGAGCAGACACCCACTCGTATGAATTCGGCACTATCCGTGCGACTTTGCGTCTGCTCGCGCCAAACCCTAGTGGCCGGCCACGATATCGGACTCATCGACTGTGACGGGCTCCTTGGCCGCCGGTAGCAGCGAATAGGCCAGGCAGACCACGGCGAAGAACAGATAGCCCAGCGCCGCTTGGGGATTGGCCGCCCAGGATATCTCCGGGGCGTGAATCAACCCGATGAACGACAGGACGGCAGCCACCGCCGAGGCCAGCGCTGCGTAGCGGAACTTCTTCTCCAGGATGAACGTCACCATGCTGCCCAGCAGCAGCCCGACCAGGATCGCCCCCTCGCCGAGGGTCTGCAGCCCGTCGTAGACCACACCGGCGCCGCCGAGCGCGTCCATGCCGACCTTGGCCGCCGACGTCCCGGCGGCATTGAGGGCGTTGTCGATCAGCCCACTGGCCCACTGCGCCAGGTTGGGCAGCAGCGCGGCGACGACGGCCACCGCGTGCAGTCGAGGCACCGCCTGGAAGGCCTGTGCCCCGATCAGCAGGCCGATGTAGAGCAGGATCGGCACGATCGCTGGCACCGGCAGCAGTGTGGCCAGGACGCCGAAGAGACCCAAGAAGCACAGCAGACCGATCGCGACACCGCTGGCCAGCGAGTAGCCCACCCGCCCGCCGGCGTCTTTCCAACCGGGGTGTCCGATGTAGACCGCGGGCGGGAACGGCGAACCGAACGCCGATCCGATGACCGCACCGGCCCCGTCGGCCAGCAGCACGCTGCGCAGGTTGTAGTTGTCACCGGCGGCAGCGGCGCTCTCGACATTGCTCATTGCCTCGGTGAAGTTGTAGACGCCCAGCGGGATCGCGGTGCCCAGCAACGGGGCCAGGTGCGCCAGCCCGGAGAACAGCAGATCCAGGCGCAGGTCCGGGATGCCGATCGCGATGTCGGAGACCGCCTTGCTGACATCCGGTGCCGACATGAAGCCACCGATCCAGCCGATCGCGGTGCCGACGAGCAGCGCGACCAGGCCGACCGGGATATTGCCGGGCAGCTTCACATCGGTGAAGAAGCCGATCAGGATGATGGCCAGCACCGGCAGACCGATCCAGGCCGCCTCCCACATCTGCGCCGCCGGCCGCATCGAGATGAAGGTGATCGAGATGCCGGCCAGCGTGCCCAGCATGGCCGCGCGGGGGGTGAGCTTGCGGATGTAGGGGCCGACGAAGCCGCCGATGATGACGATGACGCCGATCATGAACGCCCACGCCAGACCCGACTTCCACGCCTCGATCGGGTCTTTGGTGGCCAGGTAGACGGGCAGCATGACGACGAACACCACGATGAACATGTGCGGCACGCTGGGCCCGTAGGGCAGGGCGGTGACGTCGGTCCGGTTCTCCCGCTGCGCCAGCCGCCTGGCCAGGAAGGTGTAGTAGAGGTTGCCCAGCACCAGTGCCACCCCCAGCGCCGGCAGCACGGTGCCGAGCACGTCGTCGGCGGGCAGCTTGATCACGCCGATCATCAGGGTGGTCAGCGTCAGGACGTTGACCAGGATGTTGAAACCCAGCCCGAAGAATGCGTTCAGATCACCGCGGGTCCACCAGGCGAACTTCTCGTCGGCCGGGGGCGAGGAGGCGGGCTGGGCGGTGATGTCGGTGCTCATCTGACGGCCTCCTGGCATCGGGACAGCGGGCGCGGCTCGAGCCGGTCTCGTGCTTCGCTACCTGCAGATTCTCGACACTCGCATTCCGAATGGGGAACGGCTGTGTGTCAATCGTGTTAGCCGCTCGGCGGGACGGCGGTTAGACACCCCGGGGGCACCGTGTTCTAGTGCAGGAATGCTGGAATTCACCGTCGAGGATCGCTCGGCCGACGACATCGCGCGGATGCGGGCGATCTACGAACCGCTGGCCGAATCGGTGCGCGAGCTGGTCGACGCGACGATCCGGACCGAGGTAGACGCCGAGACCGTCGCCGCGGTCAAGGCCGATGTCGATGCTGCGGTGGACCGGCTGCGCAGTCGCCAGATCGACGGCGCGTTCGGGGTGCGGCGCACCACCGCCGGGGAGAGCATGAGCTGGGGCAACGCCGTCATCGGGATTCGCAACGCGATTGCCCCTCCGCTGGTGACGCACCGCGACCCGGGTGGCCGGCGATGGACCGACTTTCACCTCGGTGCGGCCTACGAGGGCCCTCCCGGGCACGTCCACGGTGGGGTGTCGGCGCTGATCCTCGACCACGTCCTCGGCGAGGCCGCCAGCCCAGACGCCAAGCCGCGATTCACCGGCAGCATCACGGTGCGCTACCTGCGGGCCACCCCGCTGGGGCCGCTGCACGCCGAAGCCGCGATCACCCGGGTCGACGGCGTGAAAACCTTTTGCTCCGGTCACATTTCGGATGCCGAGGGCATCACCGTGGAGGCCGAGGGCGTGTTCATCACGCCCCGCTGGTTGCGCGACTGAGGCTACTGCTTGCCCATCGCGAGCTTGAGCCGATCCGCCGGGGTGATCAGGTGGTCGTGGTTGTCCTCGCCGATGTCGATCTGCACCCAGTCGATCCGGCCGGTGAACGCGTTGTCGGCGGGCCCGTAGTCCGGGGAGGCCGGCGATCCGGTGTCGCGTCCGACATCGCAGGCCTCGTCGGCCGAGAAGCCCATCGGGATGGTGATCTCCACTCGGCCGGTCCCGACGGCCTTGCCGTCGTGGTAGAGGGTGACGGTGCCGCCCTTGGCCAATCCGCCTCCGTCGTAGGCGAATTCCACGCGTACCTGATGCTTGCCGGCCGGCAGCGGCTGGTCGGCGGCGATGATGAAGTACTGGATGCCGAAGAAGTTGTAGCAGTATTTGAGTCGTCCGTCGTGGACGTAGAGGGCCCAGCCGCCGACCTGCCCGCCCTGGGTGCAGATCACCCCGGCTGCGCCGCCGTCGGGCACGAGGACGTCGGCGGTCACCGAGTGCGATTTGTTCTTGATGTTGAGCACGCAGCCCTCGGCGACCCGCATGCCGTCGAAGAGCAGCTGACGGGTGCCGCGGATCAGCTGGGGGCGACCGGCGATATCCGGGTTGATCCGCTCGAAGGACCGGTCATCGAGCGGGACGACGTTGTACTTCACCGCCTCGATGAGCCAAAGCCTTTGTAGCTCAGCAAGTTTCTCCGGATTCTCGGCCGCCAGATTGCGGGCCTGGGTCCAGTCATCGGGACCGTAGAGCTCCCAGACGTCTGCGTCGAAGGCCGGCGGGGTGTCCGCCTTCCATGGAGTGCGGTGCTTGGTACATGCGGTCCAGCCGTTGTGGTAGATCCCGCGGTTGCCCATGATCTCGAAGTACTGAACAACGTGCGATTCCGGCGAGCCCGCGTCGCGCAGCGTCGGCAACATGCTCACCCCTTCCAGCGGTGCCTGCTGGATACCGTTGACGCTGAACGGTGCCGGAATGCCGGCAGCCTCGAGGATGGTCGGTGCGACGTCGATGACATGGTGGAACTGGGTGCGCAACGAGCCGGTGTCGGCCACGCCGTTGGGCCAGTGCACGATGGTGCCATTGCGGGTGCCGCCCCAGTGCGAGGCGACCTGCTTGGTCCACTGGTAAGGCGTGCACAGGGCGTGGGCCCACCCGACCGCGTAGTGGTTGTAGGCCTCCGGGGTGCCGAAGTCGTCGATCTTGGACAGCAGGAATTCGGTGGTCTCGATGCCGGCCATGCCGTTGAGCACGGTCATCTCGTTGAAGCAGCCAATCGGGGTGCCTTCCGCGGAGGCCCCGTTGTCGCCGATGATGTAGTAGATCAGCGTGTCGTCGAGAACCCCGAGATCGGCCAGGGTATCGACCACCCGGCCCACCTCGTGGTCGGTCTGCTCGAGGAAGCCGGCATAGATCTCCATCTGCCGGGCCAGCACCGGTTTCAGCTCGTCGGACATGTCATCCCAGGCCGGGATCTCGTCGTGGCGGTGCGTCAGCTCGGCGGTGTCGGGGATGACCCCCAACTTTTTCTGCCGGGCGAAGATCTTCTCCCGCAACGCATCCCAGCCCTGGTCGAACTTTCCACGGTACTTGTCCGACCACTCTGCTGGGACGTGGTGCGGGGCGTGGGTGGCGCCGGGGGCGAAGTACATGAAGAAGGGCTTGTCGGGCATCAGCGCCTTCTGCTGGCGCACCCAGGTGATGGCGTGGTCGGCCAGATCCTCGGTGAGGGTGTAACCCTCCTCGGGGGTACGGGGCGGTTCGACCGGTGTCGTGCCCTCGTACAGGCCCGGGTAGTACTGGTTGGCTTCGCCACCGACGAACCCGTAGAAATACTCGAATCCGGATCCGGTGGGCCACTGGTGGAACGGGCCGACCGGGGAGACCTCCCAGAGCGGAACCTCGTGACACTTGCCGAACTGCGCGGTCGAATAACCGTTGAGCTTCAGGGTTTCGGCGATCGGCGCCTTGTCCTTGGGCCGGATGCTGCTGTTGCCGGGGGCCGAGGTGGCCATCTCGGTGATGGCGCCCATACCCACCGAGTGGTGGTTGCGCCCGGTCAGCAAGGCCTGGCGGGTGGGGGAGCACAGGGCGGTGGTGTGGAACCGGTTGAGTTTGAGACCGTTTCCGGCCAGCCGTTCGGCGACCGGGGTGTTGCATGGCCCGCCGAAGGCCGACGAGGCGGCGAAGCCGACGTCGTCGATGAGCACGACCAGGACGTTGGGTGCCCCCTGTGGGGGGCGCAGCGTGGTGATCGGCGGGTAGCTGGTGTCGGGGTCCTTGGCGTCATAGGTTGTCAACCCGACGTGCTGGGTATCGGGGATCGGCAATACGTCGCGGCGCACCCGGGGCGCATCGGCGGTGACGGGAGGGCTGGCCGGCGTGCCGGCGGCCTTCTTGGCCGGTTTGGCTGTCTTCCCGGATTTGGAACCGGCTGTGCGCTGTGACGATGATTTCGCCATCCGTCCTCCTGAGCGTTGCGGTGACCACGTCTCGAACCCCGAAGCGGGCGCAAGCCTACGCTGCGCAGCAGACGGCCAGGTGGGATCGACACGGTTCACCACAACGACTTAGCCGGGTAGGTTCCCAGCAATGGAGAAGGTGATTGTCACGCTGCGCGCGGATACGGCCGATGACGACTGGGCCGGCCAGATCCGCGGCCCGGTGGCAGAGGGACTGCTTGATCTGGGGCTGGCGGGTCTCACCGTCAACGTCCGCGACGCCGACGTCCGCGATTCACTGATGACGCTGACCACGTTGGACCCGCCGGTGCAGGCGCTGGTCAGCCTGTGGACTCAGCAGCACTACGGCGAGCAGGTGACCGACGCGCTCGAGCTACTCGGTCGGCGTGCCCAGCACGTCGCCGCCTACCTGGTCACGGAATCCGCCCCGCTGCCGCCACCCTCGACGCCGCCCGGCGAGCGGGCACCGGCACTGGCCAACGTGGCGCTGTTGCGCCGGCCCGCCGACATGGACGAGCCGACGTGGCTGTCCCGCTGGCACGGTGACCACACCCGGGTGGCCATCGAAACCCAGTCCACGTTCGGCTATGTGCAGAACTACGTGGTGCGCGCGCTGACTCCGGACGCTCCGGTGATCAACGCGATCGTCGAGGAGTTGTTCCCCAACGAGGCGGTGAGCAGCCTGCACGCATTCTTCGGGGCCGCCGACGACGCCGATCTGCGCAGCCGGATGGAGCAGATGGTCGCCAGCACAGCGGCGTTCGGCGCCAACGTCAACATCGATGCGGTGCCCACCAGCCGCTACGTGTTCCGGAGTCCTTTCCAGAGCGCTGCGGTATGACCACCCTGCACGACGCCGTTGCGCTGGCCAGGGCCGATCAGGGCCTGGCGGTGGTGTCGACGCTGCGAGCCAACCAGACCATCCAGGCGTCGCTGGTCAACGCCGGGATCTTGGCTCATCCGGCGACCGCCGAGCCGGTGCTGGCCTTCGTCACCTACGGGCGGGTGAAGCTGGCCAACCTGCGGGCCCGCCCGGCGGTGGCGGTGACGTTCCGCGACGGCTGGCAGTGGGCGACCGTCGAGGGTCGCGCCGAGCTCGCCGGGCCGGCCGACCCCACCGACTGGCTGGGCTGGCCCGAACAGCTCCGGCTGCTGCTGCGCGACATCTTCACCGCTTGTGGTGGCGCCCACGACAATTGGGACGAGTACGACCGGGTGATGGTCGAGCAGGGCCGAACCGCGGTCCTGGTGACCCCGACCCGCGTGTACAGCAACGGCTGAGTCTCACCTGCCGGACTCTGCACACCGCGGGGCGTCCTGAGCCGGTTAGTCTCCTGCGCGTGACGCTGCTCATCGACGACGAGAACCGGGTTCGCACCCTCACCCTCAACCGACCCGATGCCCTCAACGCTTTCAACGAGGCGCTCTATGACGCGACCACGGAGGCGTTGCTGGCCGCGGCCGAAGATCCCGAGGTTGCGGTCGTCCTCATCACCGGTGCCGGGCGTGCGTTCAGCGCTGGCCAGGACCTCGGCGACATGCAGGCCCGCATCACCGACGCCGAGTTCGCGGCGGGCAAGCACGGTTTCCCCGGGATGATCGACGCTCTCACCGCGTTCCCGAAACCCCTGATCTGCGCGGTCAACGGCGTCGGCCTGGGCATCGGTACGACGATCCTGGGCTATGCCGATCTGGCCTTCATGTCCACCACGGCCCGGCTCAAGTGCCCGTTCACCAGCCTGGGTGTGGCCCCCGAGGCCGCCTCGTCGTATCTGTTGCCGCAGTTGATGGGCCGGCAAAACGCCGCCTGGCTGTTGATGTCCTCGGAGTGGGTGGACGCGCAGGAGGCGCTGCGGATGGGTCTGGTCTGGCGGGTATGCGAGCCCGACGAGTTGATGGCCGATGCCCGCAAGCACGCCGAAGTCCTTGCCTCCCGGCCGATTCCGAGTCTCGTCGCGGTCAAGCAGACCATGGTCGAGCCGATCCGCGCGGAGATCGCCGCGGCCGCGGCCCGCGAGTACGAGCAGTTCGAGCAGCTGATGGGTGCTGCGGCCAACGCCGAGGCGCTGGCCGATTTCCACCGCGGCAGGTCCTAGGGTCGGTCAGCCCGCCATCGCCGGTGACTGTGCGTCGGATGCGGCGAAGTACGCCTCGATGATGGCCCGTACCGTGCGCCGGCACCGCCCGCAATCGTGCCCGGCGCCGCAGGCCGCCGCGACCTGCTTGGACGTCGATGCCCCGCCAGCGACCGCCTCGGTGACCGCCTGCGTGGTAGCGCCAGCGCACAGGCAGACATACATCAGTGCTTACCTCCCACCCAGGATCGGACCAGTCGCATTAGTGCAGACTAACCTTAGTTAGGTTTGCCTACAACACTCCAGCCTTTCGCGTTGGGCGCGACCCGTCCCGGGCTTGCACTAGGGTGATTTGGGTCGCTGTTTAACTCGGCCCGTTGATCGCTGACCTGGGGGTAGGAGACGTCATGCAAGGTGATCCGGAAGTTCTTCGCTTGCTCAACGAGCAGCTGACAAGCGAGCTGACCGCAATCAACCAGTACTTCTTGCACTCCAAGATGCAGGACAACTGGGGCTTCACCGAACTGGCCAAGCACACGCGCGAAGAGTCCTTCGACGAGATGCGCCACGCCGAGGCGATCACCGATCGCATCCTGCTGCTGGACGGCTTGCCCAACTATCAGCGACTCGGCTCGCTTCGCGTTGGGCAGACCCTGCGCGAGCAGTTCGAATGCGACCTCGCGATCGAGTACGAGGTGGTCGCCCGCCTCAAGCCGGCGATCATCGTGTGCCGCGAGAAGCAGGACTCCACTTCGGCCGTCCTGTTCGAGGGGATCGTGGCCGACGAGGAAAACCACATCGACTACCTCGAGACTCAACTCGAGCTGATGGACAAGCTGGGCGTGGAGCTGTACTCCGCGCAGTGCGTGTCACGCCCGCCGAGCTGACCACAACCCCTGGTCGGGGGGAGACTTTCGCGTCGCTCTGTGACGAAAGGCAGCCATGACGCATTCGGCCGCCTCCGCCGCGCCCGCCGCTGATCCGGAATCGAGTAGCGCGCGGATCAGTCCGCACCGCCGGAATCTGATCTTCGTCGCGGTGCTGCTGGGGATGATGCTGGCTGCGCTGGATCAAACCATCGTGGCGACCGCGTTGCCGACGGTCGTGGCCGATCTCGGGGGTGCCGGCCACCAGTCGTGGGTGGTGACGAGCTATCTGCTGGCCTCGACGATCACCACTGCGGTGGTCGGCAAGCTGGGCGACGTATTCGGCCGCAAAGCGATCTTCGGGGCTTCGATCGTGTTCTTCCTCGCCGGGTCGGTGTTGTGCGGGCTGTCGACATCGATGTCGATGCTGGTGGCCTCGCGTGCCCTGCAGGGCATCGGCGGCGGCGCTGTCATGGTGACTTCGATGGCTGTCATCGGGGAGGTCATCCCGCTGCGTGAGCGCGGTCGCTATCAGGGCGCGCTGGGCGCCGTCTTCGGCGTGACGACGGTCATCGGACCGCTGCTGGGCGGATTCTTCACCGACCACCTGTCCTGGCGCTGGGCATTCTGGATCAACGTGCCGGTCGCTGTCGTGGTCTTCATCGTCGCGGCCGTCGCGATCCCGACGCTGGCCCGCTCGGCTCGGCCCGTGATCGACTACGCCGGGATCGTCTTCGTCGGACTTGGTGCTTCGGGCCTGACGCTGGCTACCAGTTGGGGCGGCACCACGCACCCGTGGACCTCGGCCACCATCGTCGGTCTGTTCGCGGCCTCAGCCTTGGCGCTGGCGATCTTCGTCTGGGTGGAATTGCGGGCCACCGAACCCGTGCTGCCCATCCGGCTGTTCGCCAGCCCCGTGTTCAGCGTGTGTTGTGCGCTGAGCTTCGTCGTCGGCTTCGCCATGCTCGGCGCATTGACGTTCCTGCCGACGTTCATGCAGTTCGTCGACGGGGTGTCGGCCACGGTGTCGGGCCTTCGCACCTTGCCGATGGTGGCGGGGCTGCTCATCACGTCGACGGGCAGCGGTTCGCTCGTCGGCCGCACCGGCCGATACAAGATCTTCCCGGTCGTGGGTACCGCGGTGATGGCCGTCGCGTTCGTGCTGCTGTCCGGGATGGGCGCCGCCACGCCGATCTGGGAGCAGTCGCTCTATCTATTCGTGCTCGGCACCGGCATCGGGCTGTGTATGCAGGTGCTGGTCCTGACCGTGCAGAACACCGTCAACTTCGAGGATCTCGGTGTCGCCACTTCCGGTGTGACGTTCTTCCGCACCATCGGCAGCTCGTTCGGTGCGGCGATCTTCGGGTCGTTGTTCACCAACTTTCTCTCCGATCGCATCGGCCCCGCGCTGGCCGCCAGCGGTGCCCCGCCCGCCGCGGCGGAATCGCCCAAGGTGCTTCACCAGCTTCCGGCGGAGATGGCCGCGCCGATCGTCAACGCCTACGCCGACTCGCTGGGAACGGTGTTTCTGTGCGCGGCGCCGGTGGCCGCGGTCGGATTCGTCCTCGCGCTGATGCTCAAGGAGGTACCGCTGCGCGAGATGGACGACGTGCTGGCTCTCGACCTGGGCGAAGGCTTCGGCATGCCCTCGGTGGAGACGCCCGAGGAGATCCTGGAGGTCGCGGTCGGCCGGATGATGCGCGACTCACCGGACCTGCGGCTGCGGTCGCTGGCGCAGCGGCCCGGCTGCCAGCTCGACATCGCGGAGCTCTGGGCGCTGCTCCAGATCTACCGCAACAAGCAGGTGTTCGGCTCGGCCCGGCTGACCGATATTGCCGAGCGACTACGGGTTCCGGCCGAGGTGCTCGAACCCACCTTCGACCGGCTGGCCGCGGCCGGCTACGCCCTGCGTACCGGCGACGAGCTGTGGCTGGCCCAGCCCGGTGCGCGTGAGGTGGACGCGGTGTCGGCGGACCTGGTGCGCAAAATCGTTCACCGTCTTGCCCGATCCGCCGCCTTCGAGGGCCGGCCGGACCGGACACAGGTGGAGGCCGCGCTGGAACGGATCGCCCACCGCATGTTGGTGCAGCGGGAGTGGGCCCGAGACGAGATGTGGGCGCCGTCCAACGCCGCGGCGATAAACTAGAACGTGTTCCAGATTTGTCTCCCGCGGCGTAGCATCGCGCCATGAGCCGAATCGGAAACTTCGCCGACGACGACATCGCCGGATGGGTGGTCAAGTCCCCGGATCTAGGCACCGCCATGGCGGCCTTCAGCAGCGCGGTGTACAGCGACAAGAACCGGCTGTCGTTGCGGGTTCGGGAGATCGCCCGGGCCGTCATCGCGCTCGACAACGAGTGTGTGCTGTGCCAGAACACCCGCGACGCCGGCGGTCCGGCGGCCGGGGTGGACGAAGACCTCTACGACCACGCCGCCGAATGGCAGACCTGGCCCGGCTACACCGAACAGGAGCGCATCGCCGCCGAGTTCGCCCACCGGTTCGGCACCGAACACGCGAAACTTCGTGACGACGACGATTTTTGGGCGCGCGCCCATGAGCATTTCTCCGATGAGCTGCTGACCGACCTGACGATCTCATGCGCCATGTGGGTTGGCATGGGCCGGATGCTGAGCACGCTGGACATCGGTCAGTCCTGCATTTTGACATTGCCCAGTCGCACCTAACGGCTTATATGCCCGGCAAGTCCCGGGCGCGGTCGGCAGAATGGCTGCCATGACCACTCTGGAATCCGACGGGGTGGACACCGTCGTCGGAACCGTCGTCAACCCGGCCGGCCTCACGCACGCCAAGACCGTGCCGATCCGCCGGACCAACGCGTTCGCCGATCCCGGGTTGGGTGCCAGCCCGGTGTGGCACGGGTTCACCATCGACCGAGCCGGAATCGCGTTCAGTGACGGCATCAGCGTCGTCGGCGACGAGCGGATCCGCATCGACCTCGACGCGTTGCGCGGCCTCGGCGACGGCCTGGCCTGGGCACCGGGATCGTTCTTCGACCAGGACGGCAACCCGATCCCGTCCTGCGCGCGCGGCACGCTGGCACGCATTGAGTCGAGGCTGGCCGAGGCCGGCCTGCGGGCCCTCGTCGGCCACGAGATCGAATTCCTGCTCGTCGATCCCGAGGGCAACCGGCTGCCCGGCAACCTGTGGGCGCAGTACGGGCTTGCCGGGGTGCTCGAGCACGAGGGCTTCGTGCGCGACGTGACCGCCGCAGCCACCGCTGCAGGAGTGGGGATCGAGCAGTTCCATCCCGAGTACGGCCTCAACCAGTTCGAGATCTCGCTGACGCCGCGTCCGCCGGTAGCGGCCGCGGATCAGTTGATCCTCACTCGGATCATCATCAGCCGCGTCGCCCGCAACTATGGAACGCGAGTGAGCCTGTCGCCGGTACCTTTCGCCGGCAGCGTGGGTTCGGGTGCACACCAACACTTTTCGCTGCTGCGCGGTGACATCCCGGTGTTCTCGGGTGGCTCCGGACCGCACGGCCTGACCGAGGAGGGGCAGGCGGCGATCGGCGGGATCGTGGCCGGCCTGCCCGAGGCTGCGCTGATCTTCTGCGGGTCGATCGTGTCGGGACTGCGAATGCAGCCGGGCAACTGGGCGGGTGCCTACGACTGTTGGGGTACCGAGAATCGGGAGGCAGCCGTCCGCTATCTGCAGGCCGGACCGGGAAATCCCTACGGCGCCAACGTTGAGGTGAAGGTCGTCGACCCGTCGGCCAATCCGTACTTCGCCACCGCGGCCATCCTCGGGCTGGCCCTCGACGGTATCGAACGTAACACCGCACTGCCGCAGGAGATCCCGGTTGATCCGGCCACGTTGTCCGACGAGCAGCGCAGCGCTGCCGGTGTGGTGGCGCTGTCGGCGGACCAGGGTGTGCAGATCGCGGCGCTGGACGGCTCGCAGCGAATGCGCGCGATTCTCGGTGACCCGGCGGTCAACGTGCTGGTGGCCGTGCGCCGCTACGAGCACGAGACCTATTCACATCTGGATCCCGAGCAGCTCACCGACAAGTTCCGGATGGCCTGGAGCCTGTAAGGGCCGCGACGACGGGGCTCGCCGAACATCGGCTAGAACTCTCCGCAATTTGGGGTGGTGGGTACCCCGTTGAACCGGTCGGTGAGCCAGGCGATGGTGCGTTCACCGTCCACATACGGTTCGATCAGGCTGTTGACCGACATCTTGTTGAGCAGCGGGGGCTGTTCGTTGGTCCAGAAGGTGACATCAGCGCCTTTCGTGCACCAGTCGATCGCGGTGTCCCGGGCGGATTGGTAGGGCGAGAGCGAATCCCAGCGGTTGTGGACCATGAACACCGGGCCGGTGGGTTTGAGGTTGCCGAGGCGCTGATTGGCCAGCAGGGTCTTGAGCGGGTCCGCCGACGCCAGCTGCATGGGGTCGGTGTTGAACCAATATTGCATGTGGCGGAATGCGTAGTCGACGCTGCCCTGGACCAGGCAGGTGTGTCCGCTCCAATCGAGCATCTGCAGTCCGCGGGGGTTCAGTGCATCGCGCAACGGTTGCTCGGTTTGGGGGTAGGACGCGAAGATGCCGCGCAATAGGTAGCCGGTCAAGACCGCGAGGAAGTTGCCGTCGATAGCTGGCAGCGCCGCCGTGATATCCGTGGGAACTCCCGCTCCGTATGACCCGACGATGTGGAGTTCGGGTGCGTAACTCGACCCCAACTCGGCCGCGGACATCGCTGCCTGACCCCCGGTTGTCCAGCCCCAGAAGGCCACCGGGCCTTTGGGATCCAGCGATGTTCCGGGCAGCTTCATCGCGGCGCGGGCGGCGTCGATCAACGCGGTGCCAGCCGCGGACCGATTCATGAACTGCGGAGACTCGGGACCGTGAATGCCCATGCCGACGCCGTCAGTGACTACGATCGCGAATCCCCGGGCCAATAGTGTTGCGATGAAACCCTCTTCGTAGTTGAACATCAGGTCGAAGCCTTGCGAGAAGTGGATACCCTGGTTGAAGAGCCGCGACGGGGCACACTGCTCGCCGGTCCCGTAGGGTCCGGTCGCGTAGGCGATCAAGGGACGTGGCCCCTTGCCCGGCCACGGGACGTCCGGCTCGATGTAGGTACCGGTCACTGCGACAGGATTACCCTGAGCATCGCTGCTGCGATACATGATTCGGGTTCCCGTCCCGACAAACGCACCCAGCTGACCCGAGGGTTCCAGCACCAAACGCGAGGGTTCGGTACGGATGAGATCACCGGGCCGGCCGTCCGGAAGCGGATTTGGCGGCGTGTAGAATGTTTCGTAATCCTGGTCATCGGCCCGTGCGACCGGATTGATCGGTGTGACGGGCGATGCGGTTAACGCCAATACCGCAACCGCAAGACCGATCATGAATCGGCTTGCGCTGCAGCGGTGTTGGATTTGTGCCATAGAATTTCCTTGTCGTCGGTAAATGGGTATGCGGGAACGCTGCGACCGCGTAGGGCGCGGCAGCAGTCGGCGGTGGCGGGGTGAACCGCTGGAGTCAGATCGTGGATTCGATGGCGCGCGGCTCGCTGTGCCGGGCACCTGTCTTACCGTCGATCCGGCGGTGCAGTGCTCGAGTGGCCGCTTGATAGGCGGCTGGCCGGATGGGCAGTAGCCACTGCCGCAACTGGGTCCACCACCCGACATTGACGCCCACCTCGTCGAGGATTTCGTCGATCTGGCGCACGGAGAAGGGGATGATGTTGGTTCCGTGAGCGTGCTTGCCCTCGGTGCGTTCGATCATCCAGTTCAGCCGTCGCTCGGCGAACGCCCGCTGCTGGTCGAGCGGGGGAAGCTCGGCGTCGCCGGCCAGATAGTTGACTACCCATATCGCGGCGGCCTCGGCACTGATCGGACTCAGCAACGAGGACCCGTAGCCGACAAAGAACAGCCGGGGAACGTCGATGGGCAGGATCTGCCGGTACAGCTGGAAGTTGCCGTTCGAGTCGGTGATGCGCGCACGGAGGTCCTCAGGCAGGAATGGCGTCCGTTGCTGGTACCCGGTCGCGCAGACAACGGCGTCGACGCGGCGTGTGGTGCCGTCCGAGAACTCCACTGTCGGGACGCCATCCTTGTCGTGAAGTCCGGTGATGGACACCCCGCGTCGCATGTCGATGACGCCGTCGCGAATCTTCTCGTAGAAGCCCTCGGTGGCGAGGCTGACCGCGTGCCGCACGATCCGGTCGAACGGACCCTCCGGCACCAGGCCGAGCTGGTCGAACATCAGCTGTCGTCGGGTGATCCGTTCCACCACTCCGAGCAGGGCGTTGCGGGCTGATCGGCCGGGGCCGGTGATGACGCGGGCGAAGCCGCGTTGGTCGATGTGTTCGAACAACGCCTCGGTGAGTCGGGTGAGCAACAGATACTTGTAGTTCAGCACCCCGCCGAGCTTGCGCGGCATCTTCCAGGTGACCTCGCGGGCGGCGACGGTGGTCGACTGCGCCACGTCGCTGAGCGCCTCAGCGATATCACATGACGACTTGCCGTAGCCGACGACGACGATATCCTTGTCGACGGCATCCTGCAGGTCGTTGAATTCTGAAGCGGCGCAAACGCGACCGCCGGCCCGGCTGAACTCTTCGATGCCTGGATAATCCGGAATAAACGGGTCGCAGAAGATGCCGGTGGCCACGATCAGTTGATCGAACTCGCTCTGATCGGTAGTCCCGGCGCCGAGGCCCCTGGTAGTCAGGGTCCACCGCCCGGCCACCTCGTCGAGCTCCGCCGACACCACCTCGGTGTTCAACCGGACCAGGCGCCCCAGGTCGAAGTGGTGCGCGTACGCGGCGAGGTACTGCTGCACCTGGGCGCCGGTCGGCCACTCCGGATATGCCTCCGGCATCGGAAAGTCGGAAAACGCGTAGGTGTCCTTGCCGTTCTGCGTGGTCACCCCTGGGTAGAGACGGGTTCGGCTCCACACCCCGCCGATATCCGGAGCCTTCTCGAAAATGGCTACCTCGAAGCCGAATTCGGTCAGCAGCTTCGCTGAGGACAGCCCGGCGACACCCGCCCCAATGATGGCGATCTTCATCTGAGTCTCCCTGTGATTGTGGTCTAGACGTGGCTGACTTGTGGAGTTGACGCTTCGCGCTTGCTGTGATCGCGTTCTGGGTGCGCCTTCTTCGCGGTGGCCTCGACAGCGATGTCGGGCAGGTTCTTCCAGGTGAGCAGCGGGTCGGTGGCAAGCTCCTGGTACGCCGTCATACTGTTTCCCGGAGGAACTGCGCCACCAGCTGCTGAAATCTCTGCGCATGCTCGATCTGGGTCCAGTGCCCGCACTTACCGAACACGTGCAGCTGGGCGTTGGTGATCTGCTCGAACATGTGCAGCGACGCCTGCAGCGGGACCACGCGGTCCTCGCGGCCGTGCAGGATCAGGACCTCGTGTTTGATCCTGGCAAGTTCCTCGTCCGGGACGATCTGAGCGTCCAGCCAGCGCTGCCGCGGAGGTGGGAAGACCTTCTCGAAAGTCTCCTGGGCACCTGGGCGAATGGTGGCCCGATACCGCAGTTCGGCCAGTTCATCGGCCACCAGTGACCGGTCGTAGGCCATGATATCCATGACCTTCCTCATGTTGGCAACGGTTGGGGTATAGCCCCACAGCTGGTCAAGTTCGGCGCTGAGCGGCATCGCAACGCCGCCCGCTCCCATCAGGGTGATCCGGTCGAGTCGATTGGCGTGCCTGGTCGCTAGATGCAGCGCCAGCCCACCGCCAAACGAGTTGCCGACGACATGGGTCTTCTCGATTCCCAACTCGTCTAGCAGCGCGAGTATTTGGGCAATCCAGGTGTCGAAGATGCTGAACTGCAAGGAATCCGGGGCTTCGGTGTAGCCGAATCCGACCAGATCCGGCGCGATCACCCGGAAGTCCTGCGACAACGCCGGAATAAGGCCACGCCAGTTGGCCCAGGCCGACACCCCGGCGCCGGAACCGTGTAGCAGCAGCACTGGGGTGCCCCGGCCCACATCGTGATAGTTGGTGTCGTAGCCGCATGTCCGTATTGTGCGGCCGACTTCTGGGTTGTCGGTTTGCATGGGTCTCCTCTTGGGGGATCGGTGTTACGGCAGTGTCGAGGTGACGACGGTGAACAGGTCGTCCTGGATGAGGGCCGGAGCTGGGTAGGCGCGCTTGCTGTGCGTCAGGCCGGTCAACACGAGCAGCTCACACAGCTTGTAAGCGATCACTCCGGGGTTGATCACCGGAACGTCGAGGACCTTGGTTAGGAAGGCATGGCACTGATGCATGGTGGTGGATCCGAGGATGATCACATCCGCGCCGTCTTCCTCGATGGCAGCTCGGGCCTGGGCTTCCAGCGCCTCGAAGATGAAATCCTCCTTGCCGGAGAGCAATTCGCTGGCATTGGGAGCGATCCCCACATCGCGGACCGACGCCAGCCGCGCGGTCAGGCTGTGCTCGCGCGCTGCCTTGTGGTAGAGCTCGTGCCATTGTGGCCACATGGTGACGACCGAGAACCTCTTGCCCAACAGCGCAGCGGTCAACATCGACGCCTGATTTGGCGCGACCACCGGAATGCTCAGCCGGGACCGTAGCGCTGCGAGTGCTGAATCGCTCATGGAATTGACACAGACCGCGGCGTAACCCTGCTCCTCGGCGCGGCACCCGGCGTCGAGCACCATCGCGTCGGCGAGCGTGGTCTCGTACGCGCTGTCCAGCGTGGTGCCGCCGGCCCGGGCGGCCACGAACACGTTCTCGAAGCCGGGGAATACCGCGTTGGCGGGAATCTGGGCCGCGAATGCATCGAGCGCTTGTTGCGGCACCGGAACCGGGACGATGTTGAGGATTCTGCGTTGCGGCGTCACAGGTCGAGTTCCTCTCGGGTGCGGGTTAGGGTGTCGACGACGGCGTACGCGACCGCGCGGATCGCCGTCATGACGTCATTTACCGACGCGACGCCCATTCCGCCGAGGCCTTCGTTGAGCTCGGCGGGGGCGCTGGCCGGCGGCCACGGGTATCCGATCCGAGCGGTGGGCACCCCGAGGCGGCGGATGAGGGTGCCGTCGGTTTGTCCGCCCAGCAGCGGGGTCGACTCGTAGGGACGACCCTCAACTTCCTCCCAGCCGCGCCGGCAGGATTGGATGATCCAGTTGTCGGGGTCGGTCATACCGCCGGGCAGCGAGCCGTACATGTCCCAGTCGAGTTCGATGTCTGGTTCAGCGGCTCGGATTTGGGTGATCATCTCGGCGAACTGGTGGCGGACCTCGCCCGGCGTGGTGCGTGGGTTGACCCGCACGTCGAGGTAGATCTCGGTGGTGGCCGACGGGAACGCCGGCTTGTCGGGGGAGCCTGACCGTACTGCCGAGATCCAGCCTTCGGGCACGGTCGTCCCCGAGGTATTGCGGGCGGTGTACCGCGGTAGCCACGCCTCGATGTGCTGTATCACGGTTGCGGCCGGCACAATCGATGAGCGGAAACCCGGTGTGCCCCGGGCAATTCCAGCGTATCCGTAGGTTCCCCGGACCGATACCTTGAACCAGCACATGCCCGGCTCTTCCGGGAAGACGGCCCACCACGGTTTGAACACGATTGCGTGATCGGGCATGGCGCCGTGGGTCAGGAGATGGAAGACCCCGCTGCTCATCCCGGCCTGATCCCGGCCACTCATGCTGACCGGCATGCCGCCGCCGGCGAAACCGATTGCCAGATCGCCGATCAGCGGGATGTCGGATTCGACGACCGCATGAGCCACCTCGGTCAATCCAGCCACCATGCATTTGGGGTTCGAGGCGCCCAAGCCGATAACCAGATCACCATCAATTTGTGCTCGCGGCAACATGTCCGGGCGCAGACGGGAGCCGACCCAGGGTACGTCGGACTCGGGGTCGATGTGGGTGTCGATGGGGGCGTACAGCAGAAGCCTGCTACCTCCGCCGCTGCCAAGCCGTTCACCGAATGCGTTGCCGCTGTGTTCGTTCATCGGCTGGTAGCTCGTCTCGATGCCCACAGTGTCGCGCAGGTAGCCGGCCATGAACTCCGATGCCTGACGTTCCAATCCGGTTGGACTGTGAATGTTGATCAGATTGACCAGCAGGTCGCGAAATCGGTCCGGATTCAGCCGATCGCACACCGCCGCGTACATCGCGCGGCGAGTGTCGGTCGCGCTCGTGCTCATCGTTGCTCCTCGGGTAGCGGACAGCGCGCGGTCAAGCCGGCGCGGTCGGTTAGGTGGGTGGCGACACGGACCAGGGCATGGTCGGTGTGTGGGGGGCCGATGACCTGCACTCCGAGCGGAAGCTGAGCGACCCCCGTGCCCACCGGCAGGCCGATCGCGGGAAGCCCGGTGACGCTGGCGAGCTTGTTGAACACCGGATCGCCGGTGCTGGCGAGTCCTTCCGGGGCTTCTCCGGTGGCCGCCAGCGTGACGAGCACGTCGACGCCGCGAAACGCCGCAGCAGCGAACCGGACCGATGCCTGCACCACCCCGCGGGCCCGCTGAATATCGTTGGAAGTGGTCGACCGGCCGACGCTTAGGAACTCGGCCAGTTGGTCGCTGATCGGGGTGCGGCCATCGTGGTCCAGGCGTCCGCTGAGCGCGGTGGCCGCCTCGACGGCCATGATCAGCGTGTGAGCGTCGTCGAGATCGGCTAGCTCATCGGGGACTTCGATGTCGACGTGAGACGCACCCAGTGCGGAGACCCCGGCGACGAAACGCCCTAGGGCCGCGACCGCCGATGGGGTGGCGCGGTCGTTCCACGGTGACCGCAGCACCCCGACGCGAAGACGATCGGTGGCCGGGAGAGTCTCGACGGTATGCCGTTGGGCCAGAACTTGGTCCAGCACGCCGAGCCATACTGGATGCCTCGCAAATCCGCCGACCGTGTCAAAGCTCAATGCCACCGGCAGTATCCCGTCGAAGGGCCAGCGGCCGTAAGTGGGCTTCAGGGTGAACACACCGCAAAAGGAGCCCGGCCGCAATACCGACCCGGCGGTCTGGGTGCCCAGTGCGACTGGCACCTGTCCATCGGCCACGGTCGCCGCGGAACCGCTCGACGAGCCGCCCGGGGTGTGGTCGGGATTGTGCGGGTTGCGCGTCGCGCACGGCCGGTAGGTGGCAAACTCGGTGGTGGCGGTCTTGCCCAGGATTATCGCTCCGGCCTCGCGCAGTCGTGCGACGACGTGGGCATCGCGCTCCGGGCGATGACCTGCCCACAACTCACTGCCGTAGGCGGTCGGCTGATCACCGGTATCGATGATGTCTTTCACGCCGATCGGGATACCGTGCAGGGCAGAACGTGGAGGCTCTTCGTCGCGGCTGCGCGCTTGCTTGCGCGCCAGCTCGGTGTCCAGGTGTGCCCAGCCCTGGATCAGACTGTCGCGCTGGTTGATCCGATCCAGATAGTGCTCCAGGGTGGCAGTCGCGGTGGGAGGGGATCCGGGAGCGTCGGCGGTGGCAGTGGGTGCACTCACCATCAGCCGACCTTCTGCACAGCGTGACCCCAGCGGGCCGGGGCGTCATAGGTCTTCACCACCCAGTCCTCGCCGATCACATCACCGCCCCAGCCGATCTCTATCCCGAACCCGGACGGGGTGGTCAGGTAGAACGAGGTGACACCGTCATTGGTGTGCCGGCCCAGCGTCATCTTGAGATCGATACCCGCACCGCAGATCCGGTCGTAGGCACGCCCGACGTCGTCGAGAGTCGCGGTTTCAATCATGAGGTGGTTGAAGTCGCCGCCGCGGAACCCGAAGCACTCGTTCATCAACGCCAGGCTGTGATGCCGTGGATTGCAGTGCAGGAAGGTGGCATCTGCGCCATCCCAGACGATGTAGTCAGTCAGGCTGAAGCCGAGCACGGCAGTGTAGAAGTCCACCGAGGCCGGGTAGTCCTTACACATGTAGACGACATGACCGAGACCCAGGTCGCCGGTGACGAAGCCGCTAATCACGCCGCCCTGAGTGACCGGAGAGAGCTCGGACAACGCCCCGACGACCACCTCGGTCGGGAAGCCGTCGGGGTCGTCGAAGCGAAAGGCGGACTGCGCCTTCGGAGGTTCGGGGGTGTCATCGCCGACCCAGTCGACTGCGATCCCGTGGGCGGTAACCGCCTCGGCGAGCCGGTGCAGTTCGACGGGCGTGTCGACTTCCCAGGTGACCCGGCGGATCTCGTCGATAGAGCCGGGGTACAGCGCGACCCGGTAGTGCCGATCGTCGAGCCGGACCAGCAGGGGGTCTTGCGGCGAGGTGCGTGGGCGCACGTCCAGCTCGAGCAGGTCGACGAGCAGATGTTGCCAGGCATCGATATCGGTGACGGTGACGGCGAAGGCGCCGAGCCTCGCAATGCTCATACTTGTTCCAATCACTGTGTAAAAGAGGATCTTTCAGCTGGGAAGAAACTGCTCTGTATGGATGTCTGTGCGTGGCAGGCCGAGCTCCAGTAGCCGTGCGAAGGCGGCGTCGATCATGGCGGGCGGTCCGCACAGATACGCTGACGTTGCAGGGGCGCTGACATCGTCGGCGGTCAGGACGCTGACCGGATTGCCAACCAGGAGGCCGGGCTGCTCATGCGGCTCGTTGGCGGTCACCCGCACCGACAGGTTCGTCATGAAGCTGGCCCGGCCCTCAAGCTCGTCGAGGTAAAAGAGGTCGCGGGCGCGGGTACAGCCGAAGATCAGCCGGATCGGCTCTTTACCCCGGGCCAACTGGAGCGTGTCGAGCATCGACAGCATCGGCGCCAAGCCGGTCCCGCCGGCCAGCATCACCACCGGGCCGGCGTCGGAGGCCAACCCGAAAGACCCCAACGGGCCCTCCACGTCGATCTGCTCGCCGATCGTCGCGCGATCGCGCAGGTAGTCCGACATCGCCCCGGTGGGTAGCAGCCTGATGGTGAAGGTGAGCTGACGCTTCTGCCGTTCCCCGGATGCCATCGAATACGACCGCCACTCGTCGGTTCCCGGGACGCGCAGCCGCGCGTACTGGCCCGGCCGGAACGCGAATGACGCCTGCTTGGGCAGTCGTATGGTGAGTTCGACAACGGTCTCGGCGAGCCGCCGCAGGCCGGTGACCTTGGCCGTGGCCTGCCGCACCGGGTAGTCGTCGAGTACCGCAGCCGGATAATCCAACTCGACCTCGGTATCGGCCACCGCATGTGCCTGGCAGAGCAGACGCATGCCGCCGGCGATCTCGTCGTCGCTCAGCGGGTAGGTCCGGTTGGCCGGCATGACGAGCGCCCCGCCGCGGACCCGCCCGACACAGGTACCGCAGGTTCCGATGCCGCACTGACTTGCCAGCCGGACTCCGGTGGCGGATGCCGCATCGAGCACCGATTGCCCTTCGGGAACGAGGATCTCCTTGGTGGTGTCGGTGTACCGCAGTCGCACGCAATGGGTGCGGATGGCGGCCCCGGAGTCGGGTTGACGGTCCCTCGCGACGATTGTCATCTCCTAGTCCTCGTCCTGGTAGGGGGACTCGAAGAAGCCCCGCGGATGGCGTGCCGCCATCTTGCGCCAGGCGATGATCGAGAAGTCCATGTCGCAGAGCACCTCGTTATTCCAGCCGTCGAAACGCGTGTAGTGCTCTTCTGTTGCCTCGCGCGCGAACACGTCGCTGTTGTTGAATCCTTCGAGCGCAAGTGGTTTGAAGAAGTTCTCGTACTTGAAGTCGAACTCGTGGCGGTCGGCGTCGTCGGCGACGCGGGTGGCCACCACTTCCCAGTACTCGTGATGGTGATCGTCGATCGGGACGTAGAACTCGTACTGAACGTGATCGGTGATCGGCCAGTGCTCGACCATCAGGGTGCCGGGAACCCACAGTGACGTGCGGAAGTAGTGCGGTACCGTACCGCGGGCCTTGATGTCGACCTTGGGATTCTCCAGCACCGGCTGGTAGAGATCCGGCCGGTCGTATCGGTTCATCACACCCTTGGGGCCGCCCGGAATGTCGATCTCCTCGGTGGCTTCGTTGGACAGTGCGTTGACGCCGAGGGGTAGGGCGCGATCGAGCGCCACCAGGATCTGGTTGTCCCAGTGCACCAGGAGGTGGCCGGGGTCCAGGCCGTTCTCGGCCGCCAGACGCCAGTTGCCAACCAGTTTCCGGTGGATCCCGCGGATGACGATGCCCTCGTCGGTCAGGTGGGGCACCGGTGCGTCGTTGGGGTCGTTGGTGACATGCGCCGGCAGGTCGGACGTGAGCGGGGGAGGCGTTCCGTAGTCGGCGTCGCCGACGAAGACGAAGATCATCCCGTTGATCTCTTCGACCGGATAGGTGCGGACACCTACCCGTCCGATGAGCGAATCATCGGGATTTCCAACGATTGTCGTCAGTTTCCCGTCCGAAAGGTCGTAGGTGTAGCCGTGGTACCAACAGCTGACGGTGCTCTCGGACAGGCACATCGGCTTCGCGGACATTTTCACGCCTCGGTGGATGCATCGGTCCGACAGGGCGTAGACCCTGCCGGTCGAGCGGCGTAACGCGATATCGTGGCCACCGATGGTGATGCCCCGGAGGCCCCCGTCGGCGAGCTCCTCGGAGAACAACGCGGGGTACCAGTGGTTCGCGTAGCCCCAATCCGCCTGGACGTACGGGGCGTAATGCCTTGTTACCGCGGACGAGTTACCGCTGTGGCTATCGACGGACATCAAATGACCTCCATGGGGGGATGGCTCGCCACCGTCGGCGCGGCCGGGTTCGTGAGGGCATCCGAAGCAGCGAGTGAAGCTGTCTCCGGGCCCAGGGCTGAGCACGATGAGGTGCCTGCAGCCACATTACTAACCATTCATGGAAAATCAACGGAGAATCAATAAATTAACAATGGTCCACGTTGCGGTCCGGTGCGACGGCGTGTTGAGTAGAGCCCGATGAGCGCTAGCGACATGCAGGAGGGCAGCGGTTCAAGCGTGG
Organism: Mycolicibacterium sp. CH28; assembly: GCF_004745805.1. GTDB lineage: Bacteria > Actinomycetota > Actinomycetes > Mycobacteriales > Mycobacteriaceae > Mycobacterium. The sequence goes on from NZ_SRLQ01000004.1 coordinate 524,268, forward strand.
GTGAGCCACCGCCGCTTGAGCCCGAACGACGTTGGCATCTGGCCCAGAACGGCTACGAAGAGGCCCTGACCGCTTTCGAATTCGCCCTGTTGCAGGTCGATGGCGAGTTTCAGCGGTTCGCCGTTCACGCCATGCAAGTGGCCGCCGACCTCGACCTAGCTGTTAACGAGGTGGTGGCACTGCATGTGGTGCGGATGCAAGAGCGTGCCAAGGACACCGCGACAATCGCACAGCTGACCAATCGCGAGGATCTGCCCAACCTGCAGTACAACCTGCGCAAGCTGGTGACCATGGGGTTACTCGTGCGCACCAAGTCGGGCACTTCCGCGGTTTTTCGGGTCACTGAAAAGGGGCGCGAGATCACCGATCGCTATGCGGCACTCCGGCGTCAGATGCTCACCTCCAACCTCACCGAGTTGGCGGACGTCACCGCGAAACTTCAGCATGTGGTGCGTTCGATGCACATCTTGACCGGCTTGTACGCGGCTGCGAGCCGCGATTTGGCGACCATCAATCCGGCCGTCATGTTTCCGTCGGACGGCGACGGCGCGGCGGCGGCAGGATCCGACCAGGTCTGACTCGATGGACGGGCCGAACTACTCGTTGTCGGCCAGCAGTGCCTTCTTCTGGACCTTGCCCATCGAATTGCGTGGTAGCGCATCTACGAAGCGGATCTCGCGCGGGCGCTTGTGCACTGAAAGTGAGGACCCCACATGGTCAATGACCGCCTGTGGACTCACGGGGTCGGCGACCACGTATCCGACGATGCGTTGGCCGAGGTCGGGGTCGGGAACACCGATGACCGCGGCCTCGTGGACTCCTGGGTAAGTGAGCAGCGCCTGCTCGACCTCTCCGGCGCCGATCCGATAGCCGCCGGATTTGATCATGTCGACGGATTCGCGGCCGACGATGCGATGGACTCCCTCCGCGTCGATCACTGCGATGTCGCCGGTTCGGAACCAGCCATCCAGGGTCATCGTCTCGGCCGTCTTGTCCGGGTTGTTCAGGTAGCCGTCGAATAACGTCGAGCCGGTAACTTCCAATTGGCCCAACGATTCTCCGTCGTGCGCAACCAGCTCGCCGGACTCCGATCGAATCCGGGTACGCACGCCGTCGATGGGCAACCCCACCCAACCGGGCCGTCGTTCGCCGTCGCAGCGGGTGCTCAGCGTGATGATTGTTTCGGTCATCCCGTAGCGCTCAATCGGCGCCATGTTGGTCAATGCGGTCAGCGATTCGAACACGGGCATCGGCAACGGTGCGCTGCCGGAAACCAGTAACCGGGCGCCGGCCAACGCGCGTGCGGAGGTGGGGTCGGCACACACTCGCGACCAGACGGTCGGCACGCCGAAATACAGTGTCCCGCCTGCGGCGGCGTACAGTTCGGGTCTCGGGCGCACGGTATGGATCAGCGGCGAACCGATTCGCAGTGCGCCCAGGACACCGAGTACCAGGCCGTGCACATGACATAGCGGAAGACCGTGCACCAGAACGTCATCGGAAGTCCACTGCCATGCGGTGGCGAGTCCGTCGATGCCTGCGGCGACGGCCTCTCTCGACAACACCACACCCTTGGGGGAGCCTGTGGTGCCCGAGGTGTAGATGATCAGCGCCGGCGCCGACGCGTCGACCTCAGCCCAGGTCGCATCGGATCGTTCGGCGGGGTCAACCTCGAGAACTGGTAGCGAGACATCGGGGCGGGCGGCGCCGGCCCAGATCTCGGCGCCCGAGTCGGCGAGGATGTGGTCGAGCTCCGCTGCCCCCGAGTCTGGCGGTACGGGCACGGCCGGAACACCCGCGAGCAGGCATCCGACGACGGCGATCACGGTTTGAATCTCGGGCCTCGCGTCGATTGCGAGTCCGCGGGCATGGCGGATTCGGCTCGCCACCGCGCCGGCAGCCCCCAGTAGTTCTGCCGGGCGGAGCGCGTAATCGCCGACCGTCACGATCGGCTGTTGGTCGTCGCGATTGGCGTGTAGTGCGTTGAGGAAGGGGACTGGCATGAACAACGCCTCTTCGATTTCGGTTCATATTATGGACCGTCGGGTTATTATATGGACCAACGCTAAGCGGTGCGTTCAACGTCGTCAAGTGACATGAGGGAGAGTGCAGGCGGTAATGAACAGTGTGCTTACCGCGCTACGGGTGTTCGAAGAGCTTGCCACCGCGCAACCGGTCGGCTTGAGTGAACTTGCCCGACGGCTGGAGATCCCGAAGGCAACGGTGCAGCGCAACCTGAAGACGCTGTCCCACGCTGGCTGGATCAAGCCGACCGCGGACGGAGGGCGCTGGGAGATAACAAGCTTGGCCTTCCGGCTCGGCAGTGCGGTAGCCACCAAGGACAACCTGCGCAAGGCGGCATTGCCAGAATTGGCTGCTTTGCAGTCGATGACCGGTGAGACCGTCCACCTTGCGGTTCCCGATGGAGACGAACTTGTGCTTGTCGAACGACTCGACAGCTCGCACCAGCTACGGGCGTTCCTGCCCTTGGGGACTCGGCTGCCGTTGCACGCCGCCGCGACCGGCAAGGCGTATCTGGCCACGTTGGACGACGAGCGGATCGCCGATTACCTTGCGAGCGCGCCGGCTAAGGTCACCGAGAACACCATCACCGACCCGGACTGGCTGTGGAGCGAGGTACGGGCCACGCGACGGCGCGGCTACGCCATCACCATTGAGGGGTTGCATGACGGTATCTCGGCCGTGGCGGTCGCTGTACGCGGCCGTGATGGCCTCACTTGCGCATGTTTCAGCATTTCAGGCCCGTCGGCCCGGATGACCGCCGACCGGCTCATCGAGTACGCCGGAGCGGCGCTTGCGGCTCAGGCGGCGATTGAGTGTTCTCTGGGTTGACGCAGGGCACTCCGGAACGGCGATCGGGTGGGAGGCGGTGGACTATCGGATACCTTCTGGCGCACGATAATACGTGCGGCACGCAGGCGCCCGCACCAAACATCCTGGACGCACCTAGCCCGGCGGTAGGCCCGGATTGGCGTGTCGCACCGACCTTCTATCGGTGTGGGGAGATGGCTCCGTGAAGTCGGTGCATCAGTACGCGGGTCTCATGCGGGCACGTCGAAATGCGCCCACCTCGAGCTGCCCACGGGCCCGACGCACTGCAGCGGAATGCCGGGGGCTTGGATCTCTAAGTCGTTGCCGCTCAGCCGTTCTTGCGCCGTATCACCGGGACTGGCACAGGGTAGCGAAACGTGGGCCTCACCGACCAGTGGACCGGTGGACACCCAGACGCCGCTGGCCGCGCAGATGAGAGTTCGATTCTCTGAATCCAGCCCGAAGACGAACGAAATGCGAGGCGTACACGTCGCACCCCCGACGACGTTCTGAGTAACGTTCGGCACGCAGTTCGCGGCGAGGCACGGGGAGGCTGACGACTGCGCGGCCAGTGGGATCGTCGCGCTGAGCAGGCCACACGCGACAACCGGTGCAATGACGATCGTGCGCATCCCTGCCTCCTGACGATCGGGTCCGGCCATGCTCGTCCGCTCAGCGTAGTGCCGTGACCGCACCGTCGAGTGCGGTTTTCATCCGTTTTACCGGCACAAGCATCGTGCCGCCTCCCACCAGTCGATCAGATCAGCCCGGTGGCGTCGAAGATCCACGACATGTCGGCTTCTGCGAAATCCTCCAGCCAGGTCGGCGGCGCGAAGCTGGTCAGCCCGTTCATATCCCAGTAGTCCTTCCACAGGGTGATCTTGCCGTCCTCCACCTTGTGCACCGTGACGAAGCGCAGCACACCTTCCTCGCCGGTCTTGAACGTCCACGTTTCGGAGTGCTCGTACATGGTGTCAACCCCGTTGCTCACCAGTACGCCGTCGTGGTTCACGTAGCCGGCCAGCGACTCGAGGCCGACCTTGAGCCGCTTGACGATGTCCTCGGGTCCGCGGGCCGCCGCGACGGGGCCGACGGGCATGTCGACGTAGATGCAGTCCTCGGACAGGAAGGTCTTGACCGCCTCCCAGTCCCGCTGCGACAACGCGTTCCACATACCCAGCACCGTCTCGGCGATCTGGGTGGGTACTGCCTGGGTGTCAGTTGGCATGGGCCAGCTCCGATTCCGTTGTTGTTCCCGGCGCGGGAGTGGACCGGCCGACGCGTAGGAAGCTCCCGGTGCGCTCGCTGCCGAGCGTCGGGGTGGGTTGGCCGTCGCGTACGACGGCTCGACCACCGATCAGGACCAGCTCGACGGCGGCGTCGTTACGGTTGACCATCCGGGGCAGGCCCGCGTATTGCTCGACGGGTTCCTCGGCATAGTCGTCCAGGCTCGCGTCGAGGTGCTCGGGATCTACCACGACGAGATCGGCGCGGTCGCCGACCCGCAGATGGCCCGCGTCGATCTGGTACCAGTCGGCCAGTTCACCAGTCATCCGGTGCACGGCCTGTTCCAGCGTCATGAAGGGGCGTCCGCTGCGCTCGGCGTCGCGGACATGGCGCAGCAGTCGCAGCCCATAGTTGTAGAACGCCATATTGCGCAGGTGCGCGCCCGCGTCGGAGAAGCCCATCTGGATTCCGGGATCGGCGGCCAGCTTCTTGAGCACCTCGGGGCGGTGGTTGGAAATCGTTGTGCGCCACCGCAGCTTGGTGCCGTGCTCGAGCACCAGGTCCAGGAACGCGTCGACCGGGTGCAACCCGCCGCGATCCAGGCCGACCTGTCCGAAGGATTTGCCGACCACCGTCTGGTCCGGGCAGCCGACGATCTCGGCGTCGAAGAAGTCGCGATGCCACACCCGGACACCGAATTTGGTGTCGTAGTCCTTGCGGAACCGGCGCCGGTAGCCCTCGTCGGCTAGCAGCGCATTGCGTTCGACCTCGTCGCGCAGGTGCAGCGCGGCCGCCCCGGAACCGAACTCCTCGAACACCACCAGATCGATGCCGTCGGCGTAGACCTCGAACGGAACCGGCAGGTGCTGCCAGCGGAAGTCGCCGCCGAACCTGTTCACCGATTTCGCCAGCGGACCCATGATCAGCACGGCGAACGGGTTGGCCTTGACGTCGGCGGCCGACAGCAGGCTGGTTTTGAGCTTGTTGCGCAATACCGGAAGCGATTGCGCCACTTGGGAGAGCAGGTTCAGCGGGTTCTGGATGTCCGGGCCGGACTGCAGCACCCGCCCGCTGCGGCGCAGCAGGGCCTTGAGTCGGCGCAGCTCGCGTGGCTTGGCGTAGGTCGACGGCAGCGTGCGTGACCGGCAGGTTTCCCCGTCGAGCTTGTCGAAGAGCAACTGCTGGGAGGACAGCCCCACGAAGCCGGCGTCGAGAGCCTCGGCGAGCATGCGTTCCATCTCGGACTGCTCGCTCGCGGTGGGCTGCACGTCCTTGCGGGTGGCGCGGTCCAGCCCCATGACGGCGGTGCGCATATCCGAGTGCCCGATGAAGGCCGCGACATTGGGGCCGAGTGGACGCGATTCGAGGGCTTGGGCGTACTGGCCGGCCGTCTGCCAGGTCTTGGCGCCATCGATCGCATCGATGACGTGTTCGCGCGGGATGGCCTCGACCCGGCCGAACAGGTCGCCGGCGTCGGCGCCACCGACATGGATCGTCGATAACGAGCACGAGCCCAGCAGCACGGTGGTGACGCCGTGTCGCACGGACTCCGGCAGGCCGGGGCCGCCCAGCACCTCCACGTCGTAGTGGGTGTGAACGTCGACCATCCCTGGCAGCACCCACTTGCCGGCGGCTTCGACGACCTCTGGGCAACCGGTCGCATCGAGCGGGTGCGGGGTGACCGTGGTGACGCGGCCGTGCCGAATGCCGATGTTGCGGATCGCCGAGGGGGCTCCCGTCCCGTCGAACCACCGGCCGTTGCGGATGATCGTGTCGTAGGTCACGAATGTCCATAGAACCGGTCTGTGCAACAGGTGTCAACGATTTAGTTGACACTTTCTTTGATCTGTTAACTCGGATGTCCGTCGGCCCGAGCCGATCAGGCCTCTGCGCCGGAGGGCGCATACTCGCGGAGGTGACTCCGTTGCAGCGCTACATCGCCGAAGAGATCGCCACCGATCACGTCGACGGGCTGGTCAGCCGCCGGGAGGCGCTGCGCCGACTGGCCCTGCTGGGCGTGACCACCGCCGCGGCCAGTGCCTTGATCGCCGCCTGCGGCCGGGACAAGCTCGCCGCCGCGCCGGCGTCATCCCCAGCCGGGCCGGCCAGTGCGGCGCCGCCACCGGGTATGGCTACCGCCCTGCCGACCACGCTCGCCAGTTGGGCCGGCCCGCGCGGACAACTGCAGGGCAGCTGGGCGCAGCCGACCACGCCCCGCGGGGCGGTGCTGGTCATCCACGAGAACAAGGGACTCAACGACTGGGTGCGTTCAGTGGCCGGCCGGTTGGCCGGAATCGGCTACTCGGCGCTGGCCATCGACCTGCTCTCCGAGGAGGGCGGCACCGCAACGTTCACCGACCCGGCCGCCGCGACCGCGGCGCTGGGCACGATCGACCCGCAGCGATTCATCGCCGACATGAAATCCGGCCTTGACGAGCTGGGCCGCCGCGTCCCGGACCGCAAGCTCGGCATCGTCGGATTCTGCTTCGGCGGTGGATTGGTCTGGCGGCTGCTGGCGGCCGGAGAGCCACGACTGGCCGCCGCGGTCCCGTTCTACGGCCCGCTGCCCGACGCCCCGAACTTCTCCGGCTCGAAGAATGCCGCGGTGCTGGGTTTCTATGGTGCGCTCGACCAACGGGTCACCTCCGCCGAGCCGGCGGCCAAGATGGCGCTGGATCAGGCCGGCCTGGTCAACGATCTCGTCACCGAACCCGACGCCGACCACGCGTTCTTCAACGACTCAGGTCCGCGCTACAACGCTGCCGCCGCCGACGACGCGTGGACGCGCCTGCAGGACTGGTTCACCCGTCACCTGGGCTGAGGATTCAGGCCGGTGTCCGGCCGGTGTGGAGTTCACCGCGTGTTCAGGACACCGCCGGACGGGTGTAGCCACCCGCACATCGCCGCGGGATCAGATACCGCCATGATGAGGGTCGCGCAGGTCGCGAACTTCTACGGCCCCCGATCCGGTGGTCTGCGCACGGCGGTCGACAGACTGGGTGCCGAATACTGCGCCGCCGGCCACGAAGTCTTTCTGATCGTCCCCGGTCCATCGGCGACCGAAACCGTTCTGCCCAGTGGTGTCACCCGAATAACGGTGCCCGCCAAGCAGATTCCGTGCACCGGCGGATACCGGGCGGTGCTGCCGGCGCCGGTGAGTGCGCTGCTCGAGCGGCTGGCCCCCGACGCGGTCGAGGTGTCGGACCGGTTCACCCTGCGTTCGCTCGGCGGCTGGGGTGCCCGGCACGGCGTCACCACGGTGATGATCTCCCACGAGCGGCTGGACCGGCTGACCGGTCAGATCATGCCCAAGCCGCTGGCCCGTCGCATCGCCGATCTGGCCAACCGCAGGACCGCCGCCAGTTACGACACGGTGCTGTGCACCACCGAGTTCGCCCGCGAAGAATTCGACCGAATCGGCGCCACCAATGTGATGACGGTGCCGTTGGGGGTCGACCTCGAGATGTTCCACCCCAACCGGTTCTGCGCCCACACCCGCAACCGGTGGGCCGCACCGCATCAACTTCTGTTGGTGCACTGCGGTCGGCTGTCGGTGGAGAAGCGTGCCGACCGCAGCATTGATGCCCTTGCCGCCCTGCGTGATTCGGGAGTTGACGCGCGGCTGGTGATCGCCGGTGACGGTCCGATGCGGGCGCGGCTACAGCGGCAGGCTACCCGGTTGCCGGTGGATTTCACCGGGTTCATCGAGTCCCGTGACGCTGTGGCGACACTGCTGGCCTCCGCCGACGTGGCGTTGGCCCCCGGGCCGCACGAAACCTTCGGGCTGGCCGCGCTGGAGGCACTGGCGTGCGGGACCCCGGCCGTGGTGTCGCGCACCTCGGCGCTGGCCGAGATCCTGAGCCTGGACAGTGGCGCATGCGCCGATAACGATCCGCACGCGATTGCCGAGGCGGTGGCCGGCGTCATCGACCGGCCCGAACAGCAACGGCGGTTCTGCGCCCGGCAGCGAGCCGAGACCTTCACCTGGCCGCGTTCGGCCGCGGGGATGCTGACGGCGCTGGGCGGTTTGGCGCACGGTCGCGACGGGAACGCCGTGCCCTAACGCAGTCAGGTCACCGAGCCGCAGGTCGTGCGGTCAGCCGACCACGCGAGCGGTCGCGCCCAGACTGACCGGTAGCTCGGCCCAGCCACGCAACACCCGGGTGTCGCGGCGGGTACCGAGGCCCGCCAGCGTGACGTCCGGGAAATGGGTGAAGAACCGCCGTAGCCCGACATCCCCTTCGGCCCGCGCCAGCGCCGCGCCCAGGCAGAAGTGCCTGCCACCGGAGAACGCCAGATGCTTTCCGGCATTGGGCCGTTCGACGTCGAAGCGGTGCGGGTCGTCAAAGAGGGCGGGGTCGCGGTTGGCCGCGGCCAGATAGATGACGACGGTTTGACCGGCTCGTACCGGCGTCCCCGCCACCTCGGTGTCGGCGCGTGCCACCCGCGCCGAGAGCTGGACCGGCGATTCCAGACGCAGGATCTCTTCGACCGCGTTCGGCCACAGCTCCGGGTCGGCGGCCAGCTTGGCCAGCTGGTCGGGCGAGTTCAGCAGCAACCGAATTCCGTTGCCCAGCAAGTTCACGGTGGTCTCGAATCCGGCGGCGAGTACCAGCCCGGCGACCGCCTGCAGTTCGGACTCGTCGAGCAGGGTGCCGTTGTCGGAAGCCTCGATCAGTTGGCTCATCACGTCGTGCCCCGGGTGCTCCCGCAGGTGGCGCAAGTGCTGGGTGAGCCAGGAGCTGAAACCGGCGATGCCGTGTTGCACCTGCCGATATTGCGACCAGGACAAGCCGATATCGATGCTGGGGGCGGCGAGCTCGCCGAACTCCAAGATGCGCGACCGGTCGGCGTCGGGCACCCCGAGGATGTCTCCGATGATCGAGACCGGTAGCTGCGCGCAGTACCGCGGCACGATATCGACCACGCCGGGGCCGTCGGCCAGCCCATCCAGCAGCTCGGCGGCGGTGTCCTCGACCCGATCCCGCAGCGCGGCCACCGCGCGGGTGGTGAACACCGAGGACACCGTCTTGCGGTAGCGGGTGTGCTCGGGTGGTTCGACGGCCAGCAGCGACGGCGGTCGCAGCGGGTGCAGCAGATCGTCGCGGGTACGCCGCTCCAGCCAGCGCAGTGGCGCGGGGAGACTGGCGCCCAGCGTGATCACCCGGAAGTCCTCGGAGCGCAGCAGTTCGTGGGCCACCGCGTGGTCGACAGTGAGGTAGCCGATCCGCGAGCGCACCATCGGCCCCCGGGCCCTCAGCTCGTCGTAGAAGGGGACCGGGTCGGCGCGCACCGCCGGGTCGGCAATGAGCCTCGCCTGGGGATCACCGCGCCGGGCCGACGAGCCGGCCACCGCCCGCACGACCCCGTGCATCGCGAACCAGTGCAACCGCTGCTTCATCGTCGCCTCCTCGGCCGGCCGGTATCCCACACGCTACGAGCGAGCGGGCGAGGGCGCCACCTCCTCAGCTCGGCGGGGTCCAGCTGACCGGCAGCCGCTTGATGCCGTGGATGAATGCCGACAGCAGCATGGCCGGCTCCTCGGTGACCTCGATGTCGGGTATCCGCCGGCGCAGCTCCTCGAACAGCACGGCGATCTCCCGACGGGCCAGGTTGGCACCCAGACAGAAGTGCGCGCCCCCGCCGCCGAATCCGACGTGGTGATTGGGATTGCGGGTGACGTCGAACATCCACGGATTGTCGAACTTGTCCTCGTCGCGGTTGGCCGAGGTGTACCACATGGTGACCTTGTCGCCCTCGGCCAACCTGACCCCACTCAGCTCGACCGCACGGGTCACGGTGCGCCGCATGTAGATCACCGGTGAGGCCCATCGGACGATCTCCTCGACAGCGCTGCCGGTGGTGGCGTCGAAGTCGCTCCACCAGAGTTCGCGCTGTTCGGGGTAGCGGGTCAGTGCCAGCACCCCGTGGCTGATCGCATTGCGCGTTGTCTCGTTGCCGGCGACGGCCAGCAGGATGAAGAACGAGGCGATCTCGGCGGAGCTGAGCCGCTCGCCGTCGACCTCGGCGGCCACCAGCGCGGTGGTCAGGTCGTCACGGGGGTTCGTGCGCCGGTCTTCAGCCAGCGCGGTGGCGTAGGCGCCGATGTCCATTGCCACGCGGAGGAACTCGTCGAAGTCGGTGGTCAGATCGGGGTCGCCGAAACCCAGGATGATGTTGGTCCAGTGAAAGATCTGGTCGTGGTCGTCTTCGGGGATGCCCATCATGTCGCAGATCACCTGCAGCGGCAGCGGACCGGACAGCTCGGTGACCAGTTCTCCGTGGCCGTCCGGGTGCTTTTCGATCAGCGCCGTGACGAGCCGATGCGCCCGATCGCGCACGGACGCCTCGGTGCGGGCCACCACCTTGGGGGTGAAGGCGCTGCGCACGATGTTGCGCAGCCGGGAGTGCCGCGGATCGTCGAGGGCGATCATCGAGCCGAAGTATTCGGCGACTTCGGGGATCTGGTCCGCGATCGTGATGTTGGGGTAGGAGCTGAAGATATCGGGATGGCGGCTGGCGAAGAAGACGTCGTCGAGTTTGGTCAGCGCCCAGTGGCCCGCCCCCCGCGGCACACCCTCCATCTCGACTTCATGGAAGAACGTGATCGGAGCTTCACGACGCAGGGTGGCGAACGCGCCGTCGCGCACGACGTCGTCGAGCCCCCAGAACTCGAAGGTGCCCAGGTTGACGTCACCCAGGGCGACCTCGGGTGGCGGCTGACCGTTGACTCTAGCGGCGATGCCCATGCCGATGACAGTAGAGTCCGCCGACCGGGGTCGTGATCGTTTCCGCATTCGGGCAAGCTTGCTCCTACGATGACTTCCGCTCGCACCTCAACGACATTGCGGTTCACCTTGTTGCTCACGATGGCAAACTCACCAGCACCGGCTACCGGCGGGCTTCTTGTTCATGACACTGATCTTCTTCGTGGTCGACTAGGGTAAGGGGATCGAGCCATGAGCCTCCCGACACTGGTATGCGGCTGGTGCCGGCGGGAATTCGACGTCGCGGATCTGGTGTGGCGCTGCACCTGTGGTGGATTGCTCGACGTCAGCGGGCAGTGGCGCCCGACACCGGATGCGCTACTGCCGGTGCCGATCGACCAATCGGTCACCCTGGGGGAGGGCAACACCCCGATGGTGCCGTCGAAGGCTGTACCCGCAGCGTGGCTGAAGCTCGAATTCCTCAGTCCGACACTATCTTTCAAGGACCGAGGTGCGGTTGTGCTGGCTTCCCTGGCCGCCCGCCTTGGGGTCGGGAAGGCGGTGGTCGACAGCAGCGGCAACGCCGGGACGGCGGTAGCCGCCTACTTCGCCAGGGCCGGCATCGACTGCCAGGTGCTGGTTCCCGCGTCGACCTCAGCGGAGAAACTCGCCCAGATCCGGGCGCACGGTGCCGCATTGACCCTGGTGCCCGGCACTCGCGCCGACACCGCTTCGGCTGCCGCGCGAATCGCCGAGCGCCCTGGTGTGTTCTACGCCAGTCACGTCTACCACCCGTATTTCATGCACGGCGTGAAGATCTACGGCTACGAGATCTTCCACCAGAGTGGGGGTCGCCTGCCGTCGGCGGTCTTGGTCCCGGTGGGCAATGGGACTCTGCTGCTGGGCTGCTATCTGGCCTTCAGCGAGCTGGTCGCTGCCGGACTCGCCGACCGGATGCCCGCATTGCTGGCCGTGCAGGCGGCCGGCTGCGCACCGCTGGCGGCGGCGTGGCAAGGCCTTGACGCTGCCGTCTGCACTGCCGGACCCTCGGTGGCCGAGGGCATCGCGATCACCGAACCGCCACGGGCCGAGCAGATCCTGGCGGCCGTGCGGATGTCCGGCGGCACGATCGTCGCCGTCGACGACGACGCGATCCTTGCCGGGCGCCACGTGCTAGCAGAACAGGAGGGTCTGTTCGTGGAGCCCACCGCGGCGGCCTGTTATGCCGCGGCTGCCGGCGCTGCAGACCGGCCGGGGCAGGGCTGGCAGCTCGTTCGTGACTGTCTGGCCAACGGCGACGTGGTGATCCCGCTGTGCGGTGCGGGGCTCAAACATCCCGGTGAGTGAGACCTGTTGCGTCAGGCCAGATCCCAGCCCATCTGGCGGGCAAACTTCACCCCGTCATCGGAAATGGTCCCCAGCCTTTTCGACGTCTCGATGTAGCCGCGCACCATCGGCATGAAGTTCATCGGGTTGTAGGCGTCTTCCTCGTAGCTCCACAGCCCGTCGCCGGCGTACTTGAGCACCGAGAGGTTCGGCTCCTCGTGGATGCTGCCGTCGCCAGGATCGCGCATGCGGTTCTGGAACTCGCAGATGACCCAGCCTTTGTCCACGTCGACGGAGTGCCACGTCGACGGGAACAGCGGCATCTCAGTGCCCGGAAAGGTGTTCATGGTCTTGACGATCCAGGTGCGGATCGCCTCACGACCCCGAAACCTCCCGTAGGAGTGCTCGACGTAGACGGCATCCTCGGTGAACTGATCGGCGAACCGTGACCAGTCCCAGCTCTCGCCGATGCCGACGACCACCTGTTTATGTTCCTCGAATGCCGACTCGAGTTCCTCGCGTGCCCATCGACCCATAAACCGGTTCTACCAAACCCGGACGGTGCCGCGGCCGGTATTCAGCCGTTCTCGGCGACCTTCTTGATCCGCTCGAGTGTGGTGCGCATGTCCCGCTCGTTGCGCCGGCCCGCGCAGGAAGCCCGCGAACAACCAGAACACCCGCGTTGGCGGAGACTGGTTGAGCCGGAACGATTCCGTGACGTCGGTGCCGTCGCCCCTGGGTTCGAGCCGGTAGTGCCAGTTGTTCAGTGCGCGGTCACGGAGCCTTCCACGACCGCGATCCTAGACCCGGCGGGCAGGAGCGAAGCGACCCGGGAAATTGGACCCGGCGGGCAGGAGCGAAGCGACCCGGGAAATTGGACCCGGCGGGCAGGAGCGAAGCGACCCGGGAATTTTATGCCGACGTGACGTGCGGGATCTCCGGCTGTAGGAATACGTCGTTCAGGGTGACGGTGCGCAGGTTGCGCGACCGGATGATGTCCACCAGAGCGGGATAGACGTGGGTGACCGGTAGGTGGTTGAGGTGGCCGATGACGATGTTCTGCTGGATGAAGTACTGGTCGGCCATTTTCACGATGTAGTCCTCGGCGATCAGCGTCGAGTCGGCCAGCGAGCCCGACCACAGGGTGGGGACCCGGTAGCCGAGGTCGGCTGCGATGCTGTCGACATCGTCGTTGTGGCTGCCGTACGGGGGCCGGAAGTACGGCGTGGCGTCGGCACCGAACGTGGTACGCAGGAACTGGTCGTTACGCCGTAACTGGTCGGCGACCTGATCCTTGGGCAGCGTGGTCAGGTCTGGATGCGACCAGGTGTGGTTACCGAGTTGGATCTGGCCGGAGTCCACCAGCGGTCGCAGCAGTGCGGCGTTATCACGCCACGAGTCGTAGACGCCGTTGACGAAGAAGGTGAGCCGGATCCCGGTGTCCTTGGCCAGCTGGGTGTAGAGCCGGACGACCTCCGAATTCACGCCGTCGTCGACGGTGAGTGCCAGCAGATCACCGTTGCCGGGGAGCTTGGTCAGCTCACCGCCGCCGGGTAGTGCCATGCGGGCAGCCGGTGGCGGCGGGGGGAGCAATGGTGCCGCATTGACCGGTGGCGGGGGAGCCTTGGTGGTCGCCAGCGGGGGATTGGTCTGTGACATCGCGATCGCGCTGGACGTCCCGACAAGGCTGGCCGAAGCAAGCAGCCCGATGACGAACTGGCGCCGGGTTACCTCGGGCACTTGCCGGTCCCTTGCTCAGAAGTCACATCTGCAACACCAGTCACACACTCAGGCTAAGGTCCAGCGCCCCGGAATCCGGGCACATCCGCGACTGTGTCGCCGCCGGAACCGGGTTACCGTGGCGGAATGGGCGCTGTGAAGATTCGGTTCGGGGTGAGCCTGGGGACCGGTACCGCGGTGACGGAGCTGCCCCGCATCATCGACCGGCTCGAGTCCGCCGGCGTCGACTCGCTGTGGTTCTCCGAGTTGGTCTACACCCCGGCAGTGGACCCGTTCGCCGGCATGGCCTACACGCTGGGCCGAGCCAGGCGGCTCAAGGTCGGCACCTCGGTAGCGGTACTGCCCGGCCGCAACCCCGTCCTGGTCGCCAAGCAACTGGTGTCGCTGGCGGCGCTGGGTCCCAAACGGGTGCTGCCGGCATTCGGGCTGCGCCCGGCGTCAGCGGCCGAGCGGGACCTGTTCCCGGTGCCCGACGGGCAGCGCGCCGCGGTGTTCGACGAAGCGCTTGAGGTCCTACGGGCCTTGCTCACCGGCGACGAGGTCACCTTCGCGGGCAGGTTCTTCCAACTCAGCGGCGCCTCGGTGGAGATCCGCCCACCCGTGCCGGTGGATATCTGGCTCGGCGGGTCGGCGCCGGCCGCATTCCGGCGGATCGGCCGGCTCGCCGACGGCTGGTTGGGCAGCTTCCTCACCGCCGCAGAGGCCCGCGCCGCTCGGCAGAGCATCGAGCAGGCCGCCGCCGCTGCCGGCCGGGCGATCGAGCCCGACCACTACGGGCTGAGCCTCGCTGTCGCCGACGGCCTGATGCCCGCGGAGGTCGCTGCCGCCGTCCGCTCCCGCCGGCCCGATGCCGATCCAGCCGACCTCGTGGCCGCCGACTGGACCCAGCTGCACCGCCAGATCGACGGGCTCATCGATGCGGGCCTGAGCAAGTTCGTCATCCGGCCCGTGGGCCCGGCGCCGGCCGAGGAGTTCATCGACCGTTTCATCGATGAACTCCTACCCCGACAGAATTGATTAATGCCCGGGTCCTCGGCTCACGGTAGGTTTGTTGACGTCGAAATAACCGGTCCCGGAGGAGCCCTCAATGTCCAACCATTTCACCGGTCTGAGCCTGGGTCCGCCGCTGGGCGACCAACGCCTGGACCTGTGTGACCTCTATGCGTTCACCTCCCCGGCCGACCCGACCCGCACGGTCCTCATCCTCAACGCCAACCCGAATGCCGACGCCCTGCACCCCGAGGCGATCTACCGGCTGGCGATCGACAATGACGGCGACCTGCGCAACAACATCGCCTTCAGCTTCGTCTTCTCGGCACCCGAGGACGGCCGCCAGACCGCCGATGTTTACCTGGCCGTCGACGACGACGCCGAGTCGCCACTTGCCCTGGGCGAGAAGATCTTCGAGGCGGTTGAGGTGTCATTCGGACCGGAACCCAACATCGCCCACGCGGACAGCATCACGTTCGCCGCCGGAGCCCGCAGTGACGCGTTCTTCTTCGATTTCGACGGCATCAAGAATCTGTTCGACATCACCGGCGGGCGCAACTTCACCGCGCCGCACCTCGGCGGCACGTCACCGTGGACCGGGGTCGACTCCAACACCGAGGCCAACGTGTTCTCGATCGCCATCGAGTTACCGACAGCAGAACTTGGTGCCGATCCCGACATCCGCATCTGGGGACGGTGCAGCCTGTGGCGCGACGGCGAGTTGATACACGTCGACCGCGCCGGCCATCCGTCGGTGAGCAGTTTCTTCAACACCGACGACACCAAAGAGGAGTACAACGCCAGCGAGCCGGTTCACGATCGGGCCCGCTGGATCGAGCAGTTCATTCACCTGATGGGCCATACCGGCGACTACAGCCGCGACGAGGCGATCGAGGCGATCGACACCGAGGGCACCCTGCCCGACATGCTGACCTATGACCCGGCCAAGCCCGCGAAGTACCCGAACGGCCGGGTGTTCACCGACGATGTCATCGACTATCGGCTCGCGTTCCTGACCAAGGGCGACTGCCCGCCGACCGGACTGTCACCGCACACCGACACCCTCGACGTCTTCCCGTACCTGGGTCCGCCGCACCCGGCCGGCTAGGGAGTGACCGGCGCGGTCTATCGATCCGCGCAGTACGACCGGGTGGCGACATCGAGCGCCTCGCGGTACAAGTCGTCGAATTGCCGTTCCCCGGCCACCGATGTCCTCGCCGCAGCGAGGGCGTCGGGGCAGCCTGGCGACCGCAACACCGGCCACTGCAGTGCGATCTGGCTGACCATCTGGTGGTTGAGCCCGTCGATGATCGACCTCGAATCGGCCAAGTTCGGTGCCGTGGTCGGTGCCGTCGACGGGTTGAACTTCCAGCCGGCGAAGCGGCTGTACTCAATGCCCTCGGTGGCATTGATCTGATTGGTGAATACGTCGGTGACGTAGTCGGTTGCCACACCCTTGGATTCGGCATCAGTCGACACCGCCGCCAGCACCTGCTTCACCCGGGCGGGGTCGGTGATCGGGCCACCGGTCAGCCACTTGTTGGCGGCCACCGGGTCCGCGGTCTGCAAGCGCTGGGCCGCAGCGTCGACGAGGTCGTGCAGCGGCTCGCCGGACTCGGCTCGGACCGGTCCGGCCGTCATGACTGCCAGCACTGTCATCACCGTCGCGGCGCCACGCGCCAGGGGAGTAGCCATGGCGCCTAATCCTGCCTGGCCGAGTGTGGCGGGACCACCCCCGGCGCGGGGCTCAGCCGACCGGCCCGGCAGCCAACACCAGGCTGGCGGTCTGCGGGCTTCCGGCCCGGTCCAGCCAGACCAGGGTGATGGTTTCGCCGGGGCGGTGGGTGTCCATCGCGCTGGACAGATCCGAGGCCGAGTTGATCGTGACGCCGTCGACCGCGGTGATGACGTCACCACTCATGAGGCCGACGTCGCGGGCCGGAGTGTCCGGAAGTACTTGGCGTACAACGGCACCCGGGGGCCCACCGTTCACCGCATCGGCGATGCCGACACCGATGAAGGCGGTGTCGCCGATATGGACAGTTCCGCCACCGGCGCCGGAGCGGATCTGGCTCGCTACCCCGAGCGCTCGATCGATCGGGATGGCGAATCCTTCGCCGCCACGCACGCCGCCCATCCGGTAGGTCAGCGTCGCCGCGACCGTCACGCCGACCACCTGACCGGAGCTGTTGACCAGCGGTCCGCCCGAGTCGCCGGGCCGAACGTCGGCGGCGACCCGGATCAGGTCGGTGAGTTCACGCGAACCACCGCCGGACTCGTCGGATGCCCGCACCGATGCACCCAGCTGGGTGATGTCGCCCGGTGAAAAGCTCGGTGCGCCTCCGGCCCCGCCGGCGTTGCCGATGGCCGCGATCGGGTCGCCCACCGCCAATGTCGAGGAGGTGCCCAGTGACGCGACGGGCAAGCCACCGGCGCCGCGCATCCGCACCAGGGCGATGTCGTTGGTCCGGTCGTAGCCGATGACGTCGACCGGGTAGGTGCGGCCGTTGGCCAGGCTCGTCGCGGTGATCTGGGTTGCCCCCTCGATCACATGGTTATTGGTAAGCACTTCGCCGTTGGGATCGAGCACGATGCCGGTGCCCGCGCCGACGGCACCCTGATAGTTCAGGGTGGTGTTGATGTCGACCAGCCCCGGGGTGACCTGTCCCAGGACCGCGGACTGGTCGAGCGGGGCCAGCGGCGCCGGGACGAATCCGGGTGTCGGCGCGGCCTGGGCCGGCGCCGTGACCAGTGCCCCCACCAGCAAAAGGGCGACGGCAAACGGCGGCAGCCGGCGGCCGAGACGGGGTGGAAGCTGTGCGTCCATACCCCAACTTTGCCTGAAAAGAGCCGCATATGGCATTCGGACGGCATTGAGGGGCGCGCCATGTTGCTGATCGATACGTCATTGTTGGGTCGATCACGCATCTGGGCAGTCCCTGCAGAGCACGACGTCAGAGCTGAAGCGCAGCCACCCGGAACGGCCCTCAGGGGTTCAGGAGGAATGACGTCGTGAGCCCCCCGCAGCGCTTCGAAGGGACACCTGACCAGGTATCTCGGCATGGTGGGCAGTCCCCGAAACCCGAGCCTGGGGAGAGCGCCCGGGCCGTGGCGAACGAAATGGCCAAGGCTTATGAGGTCGCGGCAAACTTGCTGCGGACCCCGGCGGCAAGCTGAGACACAGCGCCTACACAGTTTGCTCAAGTGGGGAGCTGCCGGATGGTCACGTAGGCTACCGGGGTCACGTCACCAGGGGAGTGTGAGCCGGTCTCGCGGGGGTGGGCCGGGTAGCAGACGCAAGAACAGGACCAAAATGTCAGATACGCCCTCGAATACCAGGCAGATGGAGCCGCACTTCTCCAATGTGCAGCACCACTACGACCTGTCCGACGATTTCTACCGGCTCTTCTTGGACCGGACCCAGACGTATAGCTGCGCGTACTTCGAGCGCGACGACCTGACGCTGGAAGAAGCTCAGATCGCCAAGATCGACCTGTCGCTGGCCAAGTTGGGTCTGCAACCGGGTATGACGCTGCTGGACATCGGCTGCGGCTGGGGCGCCACCATGTTGCGTGCCCTGGAGCGCTACGACGTCAATGTCATCGGACTGACCCTGAGTAAGAACCAGGCTTTGCATGTCCAGCAGCTGTTCGACGACTCCGATAGCCCGCGATCCAAGCAGGTGCTGCTGGAGGGCTGGGAGCAGTTCCACGAGCCGGTCGACCGGATCGTCTCGATCGGTGCGTTCGAGCACTTCGGTTTCGACCGCTACGACGCCTTCTTCAAGATGGCCTACGACTCGCTGCCCGCAGACGGAGTGATGTTGTTGCACACCATCGTTCGTCCCGGTGCCGAGGAGTTCGAGGCCCGCAACGTGCCGATCACCATGCGGCATCTGAAGTTCTTCAAATTCATCATCGACGAGATCTTCCCCGGTGGTCAGCTACCGCACGTGTCGGTGGTCGAGGAGCACGCCACTCGCGCGGGCTTCGCGGTGAACCGGGTCCACCCGCTGCGGTTGCACTACGCCCGCACGCTGGATTTGTGGGCCGCAGCACTGCAGTCCAACGAGGAAGAAGCGGTCGCCCTGCAGTCACGGGAGGTGTACGACCGCTACATGAAATACCTGACCGGTTGTGCCGAGCTGTTCCGCGACGGCTACACCGATATCTGCCAGTTCACCCTGGCCAAGGGCTGACTGGCCCCTACCGGTTAGCCCTTGGCTTCACCACGCTGGGTGAATGGGTGCACCACTGGCGCATCCCCCAGTTGCGCGTCGCGGTGTCGCATCCGACGCTATGGCCTGGCCCGGCCTGCTGTCCCGGGTCCAAGGGCCAGAGTCCGTAGGGCCTTTGGTCCTCATCGAGGTGCTAGCATGCGCGCGTTGTCATGGCCGGTGATGAGGAGTCGATATGGTCCGCGCGTTGCTGGCCGCTTGCGCGGTGCTCGCTATGGCGATGGCCGCGCTGGCCAATACCGCCACCGCGGCGGCCGACCCGACGACGGCGTACATGTTTGGCCGCTGCTATGACCCGAGCCAGCCGATCGAGGAGCAGCCGCAGCGCGTGGTGTACGGGTGCGACTCGACGAGCATCATGGAGAACATGACCTGGAGTTCCTGGGGGGCCGATGGCGCTCGAGGCACGGGAACTGACAATTCGGTTGAGTGTCAACCGAATTGCGCGCAGGGCCGCCACCTGTACAACCCGATCGTGGTGCATGCGTGGAACCCGGTGCCGGCCGATCGGCCGGGCTGCCCCGGCAACGTGGCGTTCTACTCCGATTTCACCGTCGCCTATCCTGCCGGCGTCCCGCCGTGGGTGGTCCCCGGCACTACCTGGGGTTCGGACGTGGAATACACCTATGTCGACGGCATGCCGGCCGTGCACTACCTCGACCAGCACCCCTTCAGCTGCACGCCGTTGACCTGATGTAATGCCTGCCGCGACCGGCCTTCGCTCCAGACCTGCAGTGCTGCTCATCGCGGCAGCGCTGCTGATCAGCCTGGTGCTTGGGTTGAGTTATGTTGCACTGCACAGGTTTCGGGAGTTGCGCGGAGCGGCCGTCGATCCGGTGGCGCAGCCGCTGACCGACGAGCAGGCCAGGCAACAGGTGGTGGCGCCGGCGCGCGAGATCGTCGGCACCGCCAAGCTGGACGGGGTCAGTGCCAGCTACTTGTTGATGTCGTGCAAGAACGCCGACGAGCCGCCGTACCAGGGTGCGATCTACCTCAATTTCGACGTCCCCGGGGTGCTGGACACCCCGAAGTACTTCCGGTCGATCGCCGCGGCACTGGTCGCAGGCGGCTGGGCCGAAGCGATGCCGCCGAACCGGCACCCGGGTGGGAGGACCTTCACCAGGGCCGGGGTGACGGTCATCTTCTACCGCAATACCGATCTGGCCGACCGCGCCACCATGCAGATCTACGGTGAATGCCGCAACGTCAGCGACCACCGGCAAGACACCACAGGGTGGGTCGACGTCACCGACGCACTGCTTCGGTGACCGCTGCGCATACCGCTTGAGCTGCGCAAACAACTCAAGTCCCGAAAAATCAGGACTTTGGTCCCCGGCGTGGCGGGCCTTCTACCCGTGTGTGGTACGGCCAGTCACAGATAGGCTGCCGCCATGACCTACGTGATCAGCAGTGCGTGCGTTGACATCAAGCACAAGGCATGCATGAAGGAATGCCCGGTTGACTGCATCTACGAAGGCGACCGGACCATGTACATCAATCCCGACGAGTGTGTGGAGTGCGGCGCCTGCCGGATCCTGTGCGAAGTCGACGCCATCTACTTCGAGTCGGACCTGCCCGAAGCGGAGAAGAAGTTCCTGGCCGACAACGCCGCGTTCTTCACCGAGACCCTGCCCGGCCGTGATGCCCCGCTCGGAAATCCCGGCGGCGCATACGAACTGGGGCCCGTCGGGGTCGACACTCCGATGGTGGCCGCACTGCCGCTCCAGCAGGATTGACCGGTACTAGAGCACGCGGTCAGCGAGCGGCGATGAGCTGGGTGAGGTCCTTGACGCTGGGCACCTTTCCAGCTACGAGGACTTGCTCGTCGACCACCAGTCCCGGGGTCTGCATCACGCCATAGCCGGCGATCTCGGCGTAGTCGGTGACCGCCTGGATTTCGGCGTTCAGGCCCAGTTGAGTAAGCGCCTCACGAGTGCGCTCCTCGAGGGTGTGGCAGTTGCGGCAGCCGGGTCCGAGGATCTTGACGATCATGAGAACACTCCGTTCGGTGGGGATGGTTGGGTCAGCCGACGAGGTTGAACAGGAATCCGATAATCATGATTCCTACGGCTACCGTGCCGAAGAAGATCGCCAGCAGTGGCGGCTTCATCACTCGGCGCAACATGACCGCCTGCGGGATCGACAAGGCGATGGTGCTCATCGTGAATGCCATCACGGTGCCCAGCGACATTCCCTTGGCCCACAGTGCTTCTGCGATCGGCACGACGCCCGCGCCGTTGACATACAGGGGTACTCCGGCCAGTGTCGCGACCACGACCGCGAAGGGGTTGCCCGGTCCGGCGAAGCGCACGAAGAAGTCGGCCGGAACCCACCCGTGGATGACCGCTCCGATACCGACTCCGAACAGGACCCACAGCCACACGCTGCGGAAGATGTCCTTCGTCTCCTCGACCGCGGCACTGACCCGCTCGGCCAGCGAGGGCACGTGCCCTTCGCTCCGCAGCGTCGCCACCTTGGTGGTGAACACCATGTTCTCGATCCATCGGCTGAGGTCGAAGCGCGACAAGATCCAGCCGATCACCAGGGACAGCGCACTGCCGCTCGCGACGTAGGCGGCAGCGATGTGCCAGCCGAACTGGTCACCGATCATGATCGCGGCGATCTCACTGATCAGCGGAGACGCGATGAGGAAGGTCAGCGTGATCGACAGCGGGATACCTGCTGCAACGAATCCGATGAACAGCGGAATCGAACTGCACGAGCAGAACGGCGTCACGACGCCGAGGACGACGGCAAGTAGCAGCCCTACGAACAGTCCCCGGCCTTGCAGATAGTCCCTGGCCTTGTCCAGATCCAGGCTCGCGCGCAGCATGCCGACGACGAACATCAAGCCGGTCAGCAGAAGGAAGATTTTCACCGTGTCGTAGAGGAAGAACTGCACGGCACCGACGGCACGGGTGTGGAGATCCAACCCCAGCCAACCGACGATCGCATCCCAGATGTACTCGTTCAAGGCGTAGAGGGCGGCCCAGCCGAATGCGGCGAGCAGGAGAACGCCCAGGGTCCGCGTGTGTGCCGAGACGCCGCCCGGGCCTGAGTCGGAGGCGGTACTCACCTGTTCACCCTAGATCCACGGTGAGCACGCCCGGCCTGCCCGCCGCCGAGGACTACAACACCGACGTCGTCGCCGCTCACGCGTCGAGCGCTACCGGGTGGCGGCGTGGCGCGCGTCGGCGAGTGCCTGGAGCGCGGGGACGCCGACGGGCTCCACGGCGAGCAGTGGGACCACGGCGATGCGGTCGGCGTAGTCGTCTCGCACGGTAGCGATCTGGGCGATTTCAGCGGCCGCGCGGCGCCGCAGCAGCGGCGAGGTCGGGTTCGCCGCAGCCAACGAGTTGTTGATCACCCAGGCCCATGGGTGGATTTGGGCGCGTTCGAGTTCGCTGGCGAGGCCAGCGGCCTCGAGGACCGGCGTGGTTTCGGCGAGGGTGACGATGATGACCTTGGTGAGTTCGGAGTCCTGCAGCCGCATCAGGGGAGTGGTGAAGTGCCGGTCGCCAAGTTGGCGCGCGACTTCGCGGTGATACGAGCCGGCGGCGTCGAGCAGCAGCAGGGTGTGCCCGGTGGGTGCGGTGTCCACGACGACGAACTGACGGCGTGATTCGCTGATGACTTTGGAGAATGCTTGGAAGACCGCGACTTCCTCAGTGCACGGCGAGCGCAGGTCTTCGGCGAGCATCAAGCGGCCCTGCTCGTCAAGGCTCGCGCCTTTGGTGGCCAGGACATGCTCGCGGTAGGCGCGGGTTGCCTCGACAGGATCGATGCTGGACACGGTCAGGTTGGCCAGGGTGCTATGCAGGGTGTCGGTGAGATGGCCGGCGGGGTCGGTGGTGGTCAGATGTACCGGATGGCCGCGCTCGACGAGTGCAACGGCGATCGCGGCGGCAACGGTGGTCTTGCCGACCCCGCCCTTGCCCATGCACATGATCAGACCTTTGTCGCCGGCGGCGATCTGGTCGACCAGCGCGGCCAGCGGCGCGTCGGGTACCTCGACCGGGGGCTGTTCGGGCTCGCGGGTTGCGACATCGGGGGCGAACAGCGTTGCCAGCGCATCGATTCCGACAATATTGGCGGCCTTGAGATCCACCAGATCCAACGGCAGAGTCCGCAGCTCCTCGGGGAGGGCGGTGATGGCTTGTTGTTCGCGGCGGTAGATCGCCGAGGCCAGCGGATCGCCGTGATCAGCGGGTGCGGGCAGGACGCCGTTGATCACTACGTACTGATGGTTCAGTCCGATGGTGGCAAGTTCCCGGTGGGTGCGGGTGATCTCGGTCAGGGTGGAGGTCTGGGCGCGCGCTACCAGCACCAGGCGGGTGCGGGTCGGATCGGCGAGTGCCTGCACGGCGGCGGCGTAGACGGCGCGCTGCTTCTCCAACCCGGCCAGCGGGCCCAGGCAGGAGGCATCACCCTTGCCCTCGTTGAGGAAGTCCGTCCACGAGCCGGGCAGTTGCAGCAGCCGGATGGTGTGCCCGGTGGGGGCGGTGTCGAACAGGATGTGGTCGAACTGCCCGATGCGGCCCTCGGAGTCGGTGAGCAATTCGGTGAACTCGTTGAACGAGGCGATCTCGGTGGTGCACGACCCGGAGAGCTGTTCGGTGATCGCGGCCACCTCCGCTTCGGGCAGCAGACCCCGCACCGGCCCGACGATGCGCTCCCGATAGGCCTCGGCCGCCTGGTCGGGGTTGATGTCCAACGCGGATAACCCCGCCACCGCGGTGACGGCGGTGATGGCGTTGCCAATCGTCAGCCCGAAGACCTGGCCGACATTGGAGGCCGGATCGGTACTGACCAACAGCACCGACCGGCCTTGCCGGGCAAGGGTGATCGCGGTCGCGCAGGCGATGGAAGTCTTGCCCACCCCGCCCTTGCCTGTGAAGAACAGAAAGCGCGGCGGATAGTCAAGGAACTTCATCAGGTGCGGGTCCTCTGGTTGATGTGTCTGAGCGCGGTAGCGGCGGGTCCGCGGTGAAACGTTCGTGCGCCCTAGAGGACGTCGGCGATCGCTGTGAGGAGGGCGGCTTTGCCCTTGGCTCCGATGATCCGGGTGACCGGCTTGCCGTCCTTGAACAGGATCAGTGTGGGGATGGATACGACCTGGAAGCTCCGGGCTGTCGCCGGGTTGGCGTCGACGTCGATCTTGGCCACCGTCAGCACTCCGGCCTTCTCTCTGGCGATCTCCTCCAGTACTGGGGCCACCATCTTGCACGGACCGCACCAGGCGGCCCAGAAGTCAACCAGGACAGGTCTTTCGCTCGCTTGGACGTCAGTGGCGAATGAGTCGTCGGTGACGGTCAGCAGGGCGGTGGAGGTGCTCATCGGTGTACTCCGATCATCTCGGCGGTGCCGGCACCGGCGTCGTGGGCGTCGGCCAGCCAGCGTTCGGCGTCGATGGCTGCCGCGCAGCCGCTGCCCGCGGCAGTGATGGCTTGGCGGTAGGAGTGGTCGACGAGGTCGCCTGCGGCGAAGACACCGTCGACCGAGGTGGCGGTGCTGCGACCGCGGACTACCACGTAGCCCTCGGAGTCCAGGTCGACTGCCCCACGGACCAACGTCGAGCGGGGGTCGTGGCCGACCGCGACAAACACCCCGGTGACCGCCAAGGTGGACTCGTCATCGGTGAGCGCGTTTCGCACCCGCAGGCCGGTCACGGTGGTGTCGCCTTCCACCGCCACGACCGTGGTGTTGGTCAGGAAGCGGATCTTCTCGTTGGCGCGCGCCCGCTCCAGCATGATCTTGGAGGCCCGGAACTCATCTCGCCGATGCACCAGGGTGACGCTGCGGGCGAACTTGGTGAGGAACGTAGCCTCCTCCATGGCCGAGTCGCCGCCGCCGATCACGGCGATGTCCTGCTCCTTGAAGAAGAACCCATCGCATGTGGCGCAGGCGCTCACCCCGCGGCCCAGCAGTTCCTGCTCCCCAGGGACCCCCAGGTAGCGGGCGGCTGCGCCCATGGCCAGGATCACTGCCAGGGCGCGGTGTGTCTCGCCTCCGGCGGTGACCACTTCCTTGATCGGGCCGGTCAGTGACACCGACTCGACGTCCTCCATCTGAAGGTCGGCGCCGAAACGCAACGCCTGCTCACGCATCTCGTCCATCAGCTCCGGGCCCTGGATGCCGGAGCGGAAGCCGGGATAGTTCTCCACCTCGGTGGTCGTCATCAGCGCACCCCCGAATGAGGTGCCCTCGAACACCAGGGGGTGAAGTTCGGCGCGGGCGGTGTAGATCGCGGCCGTGTAGCCGGCCGGTCCGGATCCGATGACGATGACGTCGTGCACAGGTTTGGGGTCCATAACGGTCTTTCTGTGGGTGTGCGTAAACGCTGTCGGTTGTGCCCGAACTGCGTCGGGTCAGCAGCAGCTCGAGGTCGTGCCGCCGCAGCAGCCGCCCTCGGGTGCCGTGGCGGCGGTGATGCCCAGTGCATTGCCCTCGGCCGGGGCGGCGGCGTCCAGACCTGCCCAGGTGACCAGTTGGGCACGGTCGGGGTAGCGGCCGGTCATCGCGGTAACCCCGTCCACGAGCACCAGGGGAAGCCCGGCTGAGCCGGACACGTGCAGGAACGCTGAGACGGTGTCGTTGGCGGCGAAGGACTGCGGCTCACTGGCCAGGTTGTAGCGGGCGATGTCAACGCCGCGGCTGCGGATGAAATCCATGTCTGCGGAGAAGATGACCAGTTGTTGGTCGACGTCCTCCCCACACACACCGGTGGCGCAGCACAGAGCCGGCTCGAACACCTCGATCTTGCTCATCGGATCTCCTTATCAGGTTGGGGCGCAGTGTTATTCAGCTGATCGGCGAGGCGTCGCACCCGGGCGGCGATGTCGTCGCGAACCAACCGCATCCGCTCGATTCCCTCGATCCCGCGTTCGGAGGGTTCGTCGGTGTCCCAGTTCTCAAAACGTGTCCCGGGGACCGGTTCGACGTGGGCTTCCCTGCCTAGCGTCACCACGACATCGACGGCGTTCACGAGGTCCGGGGCGATCGGCTTGGGCTGCTCGCCGCTGATGTCGACACCGACCTCGAGCAGCGACTGCGCCGACAGTGCGTTGATCGCCGAGCCCGGGGAAGTGCCGGCCGAATACACGTCGACGCGGTCACCGACCAGTTTGCGCATCAGTCCGGCGGCCATCTGGGACTTGCCGCTGTTCTTCACGCAGACGAACAACACCGAGGGTTTCCTCACGAGGCGGTTCGGGCGGGCAGGAGTTCGGCGACCAACGCCTGCACGCGGGACTTGATTTCGTCGCGGATTGGGCGCACGGCGTCGATACCCTTGCCGGCCGGGTCTTCCAGTGCCCAGTCGCGGTAGCTGACGCCAGGGAGCACCGGGCAGGCATCCCCGCAGCCCATCGTGATGACCACGTCGGAGGTCTCGACCGCCTCGTGGGTCAGCAGTTTCGGCGACTGATCGGAAATGTCGATGCCGACCTCGGCCATCGCCTCGACCGCGGCCGGATTGATGTGGGGGCCCGGATCGCTGCCCGCGGAGCGTACCTCGACGGCATCGCCGGCTAGGTCCCGCAGGAAACCGGCCGCCATCTGGGAACGGCCGGCATTGTGGATGCAGATGAACAGCACACTGGGACGAGAAGCCATGTCTTCAAGCGCCTTTCGGAATCAGTTCGGATGATGATTGAGGTCACGCAGAAAACGAGGGGCTGGCCAACTCGGTGAGCAGAGCACGGACGCGGGCATCGAGGTCGTCGCGGATTGCCCGCACCAGTTCCAACGGCTGACCGCCGGGATCGTCGATCGCCCAGTCGAGGTACCGCTTGCCTGGATACACCGCGCAGGCGTCCCCGCAGCCCATGGACACCACCACATCGGCGGCGGCGACGACATCGTCGGTGAGCGGTTTGGGATATTCATCGCCCAGATCGACGCCGACCTCCGCCATCGCCGCAGTGACCTGCGCGTCGATCTGCTCGGCCGGCGCCGCCCCGGCTGAGCGCACATGCACTCGCCCCTGTCCGTGGTGGTCGAGCAGCGCCGCAGCCATCTGGGACCGGCCCGCGTTGTGCATGCAGATGAACAGCACCTCGGGCACGTCCTTGCGTACTGCGCCCTCTGATTGGGCAAGCGCGGTCAGCCGGTCGGCGGCGAACCGGGTGGCCAGCGTGGTCAGATGGTTGTGGACGCGGGCGGTTCGGCGCAGCGCCGCATACGACTCGAACACATAGCGCTCCACGGTCTGTGCCGAGAACACCCCCGCGTACTTCGTTGCGAGGTTCTGCGCGGCCCGCAACAGCACGGCCTGCGGCATCAACATCTCCGGCGCCGGGGTGTGCTCCTTCGCCATCAGGATTCCTCGGCCGCGGACGCAGTGGACGGAAAGCGGTTACGCAATGCCAGCGACACGTAAACCAGCCCGACGAGGACGGGCACTTCGATCAGCGGACCGACCACCCCAGCCAGGGCTTGTCCGGAAGTCGCGCCGAACGTGGCGATGGCGACCGCGATCGCCAACTCGAAGTTGTTGCCCGCTGCGGTGAACGCCAGGGTGGTGGTCCGGGCATAGCCCAGGCCCAGTGCCGCTCCCATGAGGAACCCGCCACCCCACATCAAGGCGAAGTAGGCCAGCAGTGGCAACGCGATCCGGGCTACATCCCACGGCTGGGTGGTGATCCGATCACCCTGGAGCGCAAAGAGAATCACGATCGTGAACAACAGGCCGTAGAGCGCCCACGGGCCAATCCTCGGCAGGAACCTGTCCTCGTACCACTGCCGGCCCTTGGCCTTCTCCCCGAGTCGGCGTGAGAGGTAGCCGGCCAGCAGTGGGATGCCAAGGAAGATCAGCACCGATTTGGCGATCTGCCACGGCGAGGTGGAGATCGACGCCTGCTGAAGGCCTAGCCAGCCGGGGAGCACGGAGAGGTAGAACCAGCCCAGAACCGCGAACATGACGACCTGGAATATCGAGTTCAGCGCCACCAGCACCGCGGCGGCTTCCCGGTCTCCGCACGCCAGGTCATTCCAGATGATCACCATGGCGATGCAGCGGGCCAACCCGACGATGATCAGCCCGGTGCGGTACTCCGGTAGATCGGGCAGCATCAGCCAGGCCAGGGTGAACATCAGTGCCGGGCCGAGCGCCCAGTTCAACACCAGCGAACTGACCAGCAGTTTGCGGTCGTTGGTGACGGTGTCGAGGCGGTCGTACCGCACCTTGGCCAAAACCGGGTACATCATGATCAACAGCCCTAAGGCGATCGGCAGCGAGATACCGTCGATCTGGACCTTCTCCAAGGCGGTGTTCAGCCCGGGCACCCACCGGCCCAGCAGCAGCCCGGCCGCCATCGCCACGCCGATCCACACCGGCAGGAACCGGTCCAGGGTGGACAGGCGACCGACCACGGGAGCCTCGGGACTCGCCGTGCCGGTCACGCCGAAACCCCCGTGACCGCAGCAGCTTCAGCACCGGCACTCAACAGCTCCGACAGGGTCGCCAGCACCTCGGGGACCACCGCGTAGTAGACCCATGACGCCCGTCGCTGCGAGGTCAGCAACCCCGCATCGCGCAGCACCTTCAGGTGGTGCGAGACCGTCGGCTGGGAGACCTCCACACCCGCGGAGATGTCACACACGCAGGCCTCACCACCGGCATGGCTGGCCACCGAACTGAGTAGCTGCAGCCGCACCGGATCCGCCAGCGCCTTGAATTTCGCCGCCATCTCCACGGCCGCGGCCATGCTCAACGGCTCGGCCACCAGCGGCGCTACCGGACAGGCATCCCCGCCCGACTCCTGATTCGACATACATCGATATTGACAAGCATCCAATCAGAGGTCAAGTGAACGGATGGGGAACTCTTTCACCGGTCCAACGTCGGCGAGGCTCTTGCCCTTGGCGCTACCGTGCTGCGAGCATCTCGTCCACGAGTTCACTACCCAAGTGCTGCACCAATTCTCAACCGTCCACCCAACGGGTGCGGGCGCACCCACGCCCCGATGACCCGGTCGATCTGGCGCTGATTGAGCTCACCCAACTTCACTTGGGTATCGGTCAGGTGGACGTCGGTGCCGCAGCGTCGGCGAATTCGCAGAACGCCGCATAGGCCCGCGCGCCGTACACCGTGGCGGGCCCACCGTGCATGACGATCGCCACCCCGACTGCCTCGGCAGCCTCCTCCTTGGTGGCACCGGCGCGTACCGCCGCGCGGGCATGCGAGGCGATGCAGCCGTCGCAGCCGTGGACTACACCGATGGCCATCGCCATGAGTTCCTTGACCTTCGCCTCCAATGCACCCCCGCCCAGCGCTGCCCCGCTCATCTCGTTGAACGCGCGGTAGACCTCGGGGATCTGCTGCCGCAGAGCGCGGTGCTCGGAGCGCAGATCGTCGAGAACTTCGTGGTGGTGGCCATGTTCCATGGCAAGCACCCTATACCGGGTGCCGTATTCTGAACTGGCCTTTCAGCGAGGTTCGCCCGTCCAGCGGCCGTTACCGTATCGTCGCCCAACCGCGATCAGGCTGCGCTCATTCGCTGGTATACGACACTGCGGGTAGGCTCCACGGAGGTCGACGACGACCATGCTGTCCCGGTTCAGTTCCGGCGCTCTCAGCGATGTACCGCAGCCAGGCATTCCTGCCTCGGTGAGTGCTGCATGACGACGGCAGTCAGGGCAGGAGAGGAGCTCATTTGGACACCATCCTGGGATTGTCGATGACCCCCACGACCGTTGGACTGGTCCTGGTCGAAGGCGACGGGGTAGCCGGCGTCACCAAGGGCCACGACGCGTTCGAGGTGCGCCGCGGCGGGTTCAGCCCCGTCACCACCTCGGAGTTCGTGGCCGAGGCGTTGTCGCGCACCCAGGCCATCGCCGGTGGCCAGCGCCTGCAGTCAATCGGGGTGACCTGGAGCGATGATGCCTCGGTCGAAGCGTCGCTATTGCTCAACTCGCTGGCCGACTCCGGTTTCGACAACGTGGTGCCGATTCGGCTGCCGGAGGCCACCGAAGCCTTCGCCCGCGGCATTGGCGAGGTGATCGGCTCCGACGTCACCGCGGTGTGCGTCGTCGAGCCCGACGCCGTCGTCGCGCTGGTCGTCGACTCCATCGAGAACTCCGTGCAGACCGCCGTCAGCTACGACCTGGAGACCGAACAGGACCTGATCGGCTGGCTCACCGAGCTGTTGGCCCGTGCCGGCTGGCAGCCCGACGGGCTGGTGCTGCTGGGCTCGGGGGACGAATTCGACACCATTGCACGCGAACTGGAGCAGATTCTGGGCATCCCGGTGCTGGCGCCGGCCGAAGCCGAACTGGCACTAGCCCGCGGAGCCGCCCTGGCCTCGGTGAACACGATCGACCTTTTCGACGACCCGGTGTTCGCGCTCTGCGCCCCGCCTGCGCCCCGGCGCAGTCCTTCGGCCGCTCATCGCGCCCCGTTGGCGCTGCTGGTCGGCGGCGTCGTGGCATTCGTGGTGTCGGCCTCGGTCGCGGTGGGTCTAGAACTGCTGCCCGATCGTGGGGTGCGCTCCGAGCACCGCGAGGTGGTCAACACCGCTGAAACCCCCGCGCTGAAGCCGGCGGCCGTCCTGCCGGCCCCTGCCCCGCTCCCGGAAGCGCTTCCCACGCCGGCCGAGCAGGCTCTGCCGGCCGCACCGCCGGAGACCATGTCGGCACCGATGCCGGAGCAGGCGGTGGAACCGGCCATGACGATGAATCCGACCGATCCGGCCCCGCAAGCGCCGGTGGTCGACGCCTCGGCCGATCCGGCCGCTGCAGGTCCCGTGCCACAGGCCCCTGTCGAGGCCACCGTTCCGACGGTTCCCGAGGCCAAACCGTCGTTGCGGACCCGCATCCTGGAGCGGCTGGCGGACCTGCGCTCCGACCCCGCGCCGGGCGGATAGCGGTCGGTTTCGCTGATACGCGGCGGGGCGCGGTGCACCTGGCGCCTGCTCCGCCGCAGTTTCGGCACGTACCGGCATGTTTGGTGGGCGCGGCGGCGTCGAACAACTAGACTGCCACTTTGCTGATCGCCCAGAGGACGGGAGCCATGGCCAGAGCATTTCGACGAGCAATCGCCGCCGCGGGGATCGTGGTGCTCGCGATGGCGGCTTCTGTGCACGTCAGCGCTGCCGCCGTCGCTCCTTCTTTCGGCGGCGCCACTATCGCCTCGGTCCAGCCCACGAACGGTCAGCGTGTTGGGGTGGCCCACCCGATCGTCGTGACGTTCACCAAACCGGTGACCGACCGGTGGGCGGCGCAGCACGCCATTACCGTCACCTCCCCGGCCGATGTGGCGGGGCGCTTCGAGTGGCTCGATGACAGCACCGTGCAGTTCGTGCCCGACCAGTACTGGCCGGCGCACTCCGAGATCACGATGATGGCCGGCGGAATTCCGCGAACCTTCGGCACCGGCTCGGCGGTGCTCGGCGTCGCCAACATCTCGGCCCATACGTTCACCGTCAGCATCGACGGCCAGGTGGTTCGGCAGATGCCCGCGTCGATGGGCAAGCCCCGCCACCCCACACCCGTCGGGAGCTTCACGGTCCTGGAGAAGCAGTCCTCGGTCGTCATGGACTCCCGCACCATCGGCATCCCGCTCAGTGATCCCGAGGGTTACAAGCTCACGGTGGCCGACGCTGTGCGGATCACCTGGGGTGGGGTCTACGTGCACTCCGCCCCGTGGTCGGTCGGCTCACAGGGCTACGCCAATGTCAGCCACGGTTGCATCAACCTGAGCCCCGACAATGCCGCCTGGTACTTCGACCAGGTGAACATCGGCGATCCGGTCGTCATCAACGCCTGATCGCGCGTTACCCCAGTGCCGTTCACGCCTTCGCGGCATGCAGGTTCTTTGCGGTCGGTGAGGTCGCGACGGAGGCAGGATCGGGGTAGGTCCGCAACACCCGGTCGGCGGTTCCCGGTGTGGTCACGCCGAACCAGTAGTGCTCGTTCTTGAAGTGGTGCAGGCGGTGGTCACGCCAGATCACCCGGTAGAAGGCGGATTTCGGCTTGTAGTCGGTATGCACCAGGTAGTGGCACCATTCGTAGACAAGTCCGACGGCCAGGATCACCACCAGGAATGTCAGCCCCATGCCGGCCCGCGGGAACGCCCACAGGGCGATGACCACCGCCGAGACCAGTGCCCCGATCAGCGACTGCAGCGGGATGAACACCAGCGTGGTATCGCGCGGGGCGACGTGGTGTTCCCGATGTTTGCGCGCCAGCAGGGGATCGAGGGTGAGCCGGCCAACCCGGCGCGGGCGCCAGTGCAACACGAAGACGTGAATGGTCCACTCGACGAACGGGAACAGCACGGCAGTCGCCAGCGGCACCACCGCGTCGGTGAGCTGCCAGTCGCCAACGGCGATCCGGGCGATCACGGCCGCGGCTAGGCCCGTGGCCAGCAGCCATGGTGACGGGTGGCGCCAGAACTCGCGGCCGGCGTCGGCCAGCGTGACGCCGCGGCGGTTGGTGGTCGGGTCGCTCATCGGTGTTCCTCCAGGGCGGTCAGAGCCGCGACCAGTGCGGAGGTCGCGGGTCCCAGAAGCTGTTTGGCGGCGGTGTCGGCGGCATCCGGGTCGCCCGCCGCGATGGCCCGGGCCAGCCTCCGGTAGGCCTCGGTCTGCCCGACCTCGGCGGACATCAACGTGGCCAGCGCAGGCAAGGCCGGCTCGTAGGCCGCCCGTAAGGTGTTGAACATCAACCGAAATGCGATGGAATCCGCTCCGTCGACGACGTGATCCCAGAACACCAATGCGTGGCGCTGCTGATCGACCGGGTCCTCGGCGGCGGCCAGCGCGTCGATCGACTCGTCGAGCCGCTCGATGAGCCCGGGTGGGCGGCGCCGCGCGGCCAGCTCGGCCACTTTCGGGCCGTTGTGCAGCCTGGCCTCCAGGATGCTGCGGGCCACCGCAAGGTCGAGCTCGCCACTGCGCAGCAGCAGCCGGGGGAGCAGGTCCAAACCGGCGTGGCGGCGGAAGTCGCGCACGGTGGTGGCGTCGCCCTGGCGTACCTCGACCAGCCCGGCGGCGGCCACACGTTTGAGTGCCTCGCGCACTGCTGGCCGGGAGACGCCGAGCACCTCGGCCAGCCGGCGTTCACTGGGCAGGGATTCGCCCGGTTGCATCTCACCGCTGAGTACGTCGGCGAGGATCTGTTCGAAGACGTCCTCGGGAACTGACCGGCGGTTGACCGGCTGTAATGCCATGGCCCCAGCATGGCCCACCTATCGGTCAGAGGTCAAGTGGTAAGACCAGTGCACGCCTGCGCTCAAACCGACAATCGGCCGCACATGAGCGAGAAGAACCCGCCAAATCGTCGATCTCGGTGCGGCCAGACCTACTTGGGGTGGCGTGCGGTGAACCGCAGGGTCACCTCGTCGGCGACCTTCACCGACCCCATCATCACCGAGTACGGCTTCACTCCGAAGTACGTCTGGACCACCGGCACCTCGGTGGAGATCACCCAGGCGGTGCCGGCGTCTTCGACGCCCAACTCGACGCTCTGGGGTCGCGACGTGCCGTGAATCTCGACGGTCCCGTCCAGCCGGTAGCCGGTGTCGGTCTTGGTGACGGCATCGGCGGCGAACCGGACCTGCGGGTACTTCTTGGCGTCGAGCGCCTTGAGTGCGTTGGAGCGCACCACGCCCTTCTCCGGGCCGGACAGCGGCGTGACACCGCCTTCGCCCTTGAGGACCTGCAGAGAGTCCACGTCGACGATCAGTTCGGCCGAGACCGGTTCACCGCCGTCCCACTGCACGCTCGCGCGCCAGGACGCCATCGCGATGGTCAATCGGTGGCCCATCTTGGCCGCGGGGCCGGCGACTCCGGTGAGTATCTGCAGCTCGCCTTCGGCGGCGGTCAGTGTCCAGGGCGTATCGGTCACGCCTCGACTGTATCGGCATGGGCGACAGGGCTCTTGCCTGCACTGGCACCGGTGTAGTCGACCTGCCAGTGTTTGATGCCGTTGAGCCAGCCCGACCGCAACCGCTCCGGCTTGGCCAGTGGAGTCAGGTCGGGCATATGGTCGGCGATGGCGTTGAACATCAGATCGATCGTCATCCTGGCCAGGTTGGCGCCGATGCAGTAGTGCGCGCCGGTACCGCCGAAGCCGACATGGGGATTGGGGTCGCGCAGGATGTTGAACCGGAATGGATCTTCGAACACATCCTCGTCGAAGTTGGCCGAGCGGTAGGACATCACCACCCGCTGGCCCTTCGCAATCTTCACGCCGCCCAACTCGGTGTCCTCCAACGCGGTCCGTTGGAACGATGTCACCGGGGTGGCCCACCGGACGATCTCGTCGACCGCGGTCACCGGTCGCTGCGCCTTATACAGTTCCCACTGGTCCGGGAATTCGGTGAAGGCCGTCATGCCATGGGTGATCGAGTTGCGAGTGGTCTCGTTGCCGGCCACCGCCAGCAGGATCACGAAGAAGCCGAACTCATCGTCGGAAAGCTTGTGCCCCTCGACATCGGCCTGCACCAGCTTGGTCACCAGATCGTCGCGGGGGTTGGCGGTCCGGTCGGCGGCCATCTGCATGCCGTACATGATCAGCTCGCCGGCGGCGCCCGTCGGGTCATTGCGGGCGAACTCGGGGTCCGCCTCACCGACCATCTGATTGGACCAGTCGAAGAGCTTCTTGCGTTCATCCTGCGGCACGCCCATCAGGTCGGCGATGGCCTGCAGTGGCAGCTCGCAGGAGACCTGCTCGACGAAGTCGCCGGAGCCCTCCGCGGCGGCGGTCTTCGCGATCGCCTGGGCTCGCTCGGCCAGATTTGCGCGCAGTGTCTCGACAGCACGCGGGGTGAACGCGCGTGAGACGATCTGGCGCAGATGGGTGTGATGCGGCGCGTCCATGTTCAGCAGGATGAACTGGCCGGTGTCCTTGTGCGACACGCTCGGATTGTCCGGATAGCGTGGCAGCGCTGTGTTCTCCAGGCTGGAGAAGATATCGCTGCGCCGCGAGATCTCCTTGACGTCCTTGTGTTTGGTGACGACCCAGTACCCGTCGTCGTCGAAACCGCCGACACCTCTTGGTTGCTCGTTCCACCAGATCGGCGCAACCCGGCGCAGCTCGGCGAGCTCCTCGACAGGCAGCCGCTCGTTGTTCAGATCGGGATCGGTGAAGTCGAAACCCGGGGGCAGGTTGGGACTAGGCATGTACAGCGCACCTCCATACGAACTCATCTAGTGCCCGTGCTCCATGCCTACACCACGGGCGGAGGGTTCGGTGGCGGCTTTCGGAAACTCACAAATGAAACGTGTTCTAAACCGGTGTGATCGGTGATCTCAGGGCGCTCGCGGTGTGTTGGTCGGCGGGCAGGAAGGCCTCGATGCTGAGCTCCGCGGCGGTGAGATCGAGTGCCGTGCCGAACGTGGTCACCATTGAGATGAACCTCAGCAGCACCCCATCGAGCCGGTACAGCTCCAGTGGAACAGCGACGCCGCCGAGATCTGCCGGCCCGTCCGATCCGCCCGGATAGGACTCCAGTTCGGCCAGCAGGGCCACCCGTTGTGCCGACGCGCCGGCGGCCGCCTCGCGGCGCAACCGGCTCAGCAGGTGGTGTCGCCACTGCGCGAGATTGCGAATCCGGGGGGCCAACCCGTTGGGGTGCAGCGCGATCCGCAGCGCGTTGGGCTTGTCCAGCAGCGCGGCGCCGACCCCGTCCAGCAGTGTGACCGTGCCCGAATTGGCCTGTACCACATCCCAGTTGCGGTCAACGGCCAGACACGGATAGGGGTCGTAGGCGGAGAGGATGCGGTCGATCCCGGCGCGCACCGCCGTCATGCTCGGATCGCTCAGGGGACGCTCGGCATGTGCCGGCGCCAGCCCTGCAGCGAGCAGCAGGTGGTTCACATCGCGCGGCGGCACATCCAGCGCGGTGGCCAGGCGCAGCACCATCGCGCGGCTGGGCGTGGAACGACCGCTCTCGACGAAGCTGACGTGACGCGCCGACACCTCGGCGTGCAGTGCGAGGTCGAGCTGACTGAGCCGGCGGCGCCGCCGCCAGTCCCGCAGCAGTTCACCGAAAGTCGTGCCGCCCATACGGCCAGCATCGCTGACGGACGGGCGCGATGCCATTACCCGCCAGGTAATTGCCCGACCTACCCCGGTCGGGGAGCGTGGACACCATGACAGCGCACAGCAATCAGCAGCCGATCCCGCGGTGGCTTCGGTTCGTGATGAAGTCGGACCGCGCCGGCTCGGCGTGGTTCGTCGGCGCGGGGTTCTTCCTGGCTCCGCTACTGGCCCTGGTGACGCCGTGGCCCGCGCTCACCGTGCTGATCTGGGTGGGCGTCGGACTGGCCGGGCTGTGGCTCGGTCTGCTCGGGGTCGCCATGGCCACCGGGCTGGCCATCGTGATGCGCTCGAATACCGAGCTGCCCGAAGACTTCTGGCGATCGATCGTGAACTATCCGGCCTAGCCGATTGGCCTAACCGCCCGACTTCGACGTTGTCGGAGTGACCGACGTCGTGACCGTTACGGTGGTGGTGCTCACCGTCGTCGTCGCGCTCGCCGAGGTGCTGCTCGACTCCGAGAAGGTCGGCTGCTTGAACTCGATCCACGAGTCGCGATAGATGACATTGTCACCCTCCGACACCAGGAACTGGGTGGGCGAGACGGCGTAGGTGACATTGTCGTTCGTGGCGATCAGGGTGCCGTCGGAGCTGCGGGTGATTGCGAGGTGTAGGGACGCGCCGTCGCTGAGTCGCACGCCGCGGTACTCCAGGCCGCCGTCGCGGTTCACGCAGATCGCCATCAGCGACCGGGCGGTGCGTCCGTAGGCCATCAGCGTCTGGTTCTCGTCACAGCGGGCCCCGGTGTTCAGATAGCCCCGCGAGTCGGCCTGATAGAACGCGGCGGCCCCGGAGGTGCCCGTCGTCGAGGTGGAAGCGGAGGTCGACGGGGATGCGGCCGTCGTGGAGGTGGATACGGACGTTGGGGCGGCCTGCGCGACGGGCAGTGCGTCGGAGGCTCCGGAGGTCACGGTGACACCGATGACCAGCCCGACGGCCGCCAACACTCCGCCTGCTCCCAGCCACGCCAGCAACCGCGCCGAGCGTGGGGTAGAGGCTTCGGCGTGCTGAAGTGCATCGTGAGCGGACATCGGATTCCTCGGTCTGCAGGGGCTTGGCACATCTCAGCCAACCACTTCGGGTGAGGATTTCGGCGCTTGTGCAGCGGCGTTTCCCCGACCAATTGCCGATCCCGCGGTGGCTACCCTCGGACGGGTGGGCGTGCAGCGGTTGATCTTCACCGGACATATCGCGGGTTCGGCACGGCCGCCGGTGGGTTTCGGGTTCTCCTCGGCACCGCCGACTCCACAGATCGTGTCCGTGACGACGATCGACATGCCGGTCTCAGTTCTCGGATGACACCGGTGTCGAGTCGTGGGTCAGCACTGCCCACAGCAGGCGGGCCGCGTGCCGGGCTGTGTCGTCGGGAACAATCGGGGTGCCGACGGCCGGCTGCTCGGCGGGCGAACCGCTGACCTGTTCCACCAACGCCACCGCTAGCGACCGCAGCTTCACATTGGATTCGTGGCTGGCCCGGCGCAGCGTCGCCCAAGCGGTGTCCGCGTCGCATCCGAGTCGGCCCATAATGACGCCCTTGGCCTGCTCGATGGCTCCGCGCGACTGCAATACCGCCACCATGTCGGAGATTGCGGTGCCGTCTTCGGCGCCCGCTGACAACATCGCCGCGAAGACGAGCTGTTCGTAGCCGATCAGCGTCGTCACCGTTGAAGCTGTGGCGGGCCGGTCCAAAGCGGCAGATAGCACCACCGTGCCATCGGCCTTCCATACCCCGGGTACCGCGACTGCGCCCTGGATGTCGCGCCACGCCTGGCGGTGTTCAGGGCCCCGCGACTCCATAGCCGCCAGGGTTAACTTCGGCCAGCGATCGTCGGACCACAGATCCAGGGTCAGCACCGGGACCTGATGGGCGAAGGCGTCGATCACCGGACCACCGAGCCCGGCCAGCTGGGCGCCCACGATCTCGCCGCCGAGCCCGCGGGCGGCCAGCACCGTCATCTCGTCCTCGTCGAGGCGCCGGTCGTGCACGGTGACCGCCAGACCGAGAGCATCGGGCAAATCGTGGTGGATCCGTTCGAGGATCCGTTCGAACAATTGACTCTGTTGGGCTTGGTCGCGTGGATGGAACTCCGGGACGGGCATGGTGCGCCTCACTCCTTGGCGATGACGGTGGCCACTCGGTCCAGACCGGAGATCCCGAGCAGGGTCCTGATGGGTCCGGCGGAAGCCACGATCATGGTGAGCTTGGTCGCGGCCGCCACGGCGAATAGCGCACGGACCGCGGCACTGTCGCAGTACGTGACCGCAGCCAGGTCGACAGTCAGAGAGGGGGCATCTCCGACCGCGGTGGCCATCACGTCCTGAAACTCGGCCACGTTGGCCAGGTCGATGTCGCCGACGGCGACCACGCATGGTGAGTCCCCGTCGGGAGCCGCCGTGAACCGGAATTGGGCCTCTGTCATGAGCGCAACTCCTTGTGTATCTCGACGGTGGTTCCGTATTCAGCGGTGGTCGGGTCGGTCGGATTGAGCGGTGTCTCGATGACGCGCAGTCCGTGTCCGCGACCCCCTGGCGATTCGGGGGCCGATCTCCGCCAATCGGTCAGCCGCAGACGAGTACTGCCGACCGAGGTCAGCACAACTTTATGTTTATGTCGGACTCCGGCCGCCGCGTTACCGCGCGCTTCATCCACCAGCGATCTCCCGTCGTCCTTTTCTCGCCCCCCGACGACGCAATCGCGGCAGCCTATCAAGCCCGTTGGGAGTTCCAGCAGTCTGCAGAGGCAAATTCTGGGGCCCGCCTGGTCTGGGACCGCGCCTGGTCAGGGACGCGTCGTCAGGGGCGCGTCTTCTCGGGCAGCGTCGCATCGCTGTTCACTTTGCGCGCCTTTGCGGTTTCTCCCGAAGTGCTGCAGTCGCAGCCGTTAGGCTCTGCACAGCGGCCGGCGGGGGCACTGGGCCCATGCGACCGAGACTGTAAGGGTGGAAGATGCTCCGCGAATTCGTCATCGCAGCAGCCGTCGCCGGCACCGCATTGGGGGTGGCGCCGGCTGCCGTGGCCGACGAGCCGCACGGTCCATTTCCCGGTGATCCGCCCGGGATGAGCTACGACGCCTATCTGAGCGCGCCGTGTTACCGCTGGGACCGGTTCGTTTTCGGGCGTGGCCCGGGCGGTGAACCGCTGGCGTGCCACTGGATTCCGGGGCAGTCACCCATCGGCATGGACCGGCCGCCCGAGGGCGTCGGTTTCTGGGTGCTCTCGCCCAAGATCTACGGCGTCCAACAGGTCGGCGCGGCGTGCCCGGGCTCGCAGGCCGCCGCGCAGTCTCCCGACGGCCTGCCCATGCTGTGCCTGGGCGCGCAGGGCTGGCAGCCGGGATACCTGACGTCGGGCGACTGGGGTAACGGCAGTTCGTTCGTCCCGGCCGGCTAGCTTCGCGCAGCGCCGGCCGGGGACGACGGAGTCCCTAGACGGCCGCTGCCGCCTCGTTGGCCTCCTCGAGCCGACCGCTGGCCTCCAGGTACTCCTGCACCCAACGTTCGATCACTGCCGAGGTCTTCTCCACCTTGGTGAACTGGCCGACCACCTGACCGACGGGGTTGAACGCCACGTCCACGGTCTCGTTCGGGAACTTGCTAGTGGCGGCCACCGCCATGCCGGAAACCATGTACTGCAACGGCATTCCGAGCGGCTCGGGGTTGCCTGCCGTCTGCCAGGCGTCGGTCCAGTCGTTCTTCAACATCCGGCAGGGCTTGCCGGTGAAGGAACGGCTGCGCACGGTGTCGCGGCTGGTCGCCTTGACGTAGGCGGCTTGCTGAACCGGGGTGTTCTCGGCCTCCTCGACCATCAGCCACTGCGAACCCGACCACGCGCCTTGGCAGCCCAGCGCGAGCGCGGCCGCGATCTGGTAGCCGCTGCCGATACCGCCGGCGGCCAGCACCGGCCGCGGCGCGACCTCCTTGACGACCTGCGGCCACAGCACGATCGAACCGACCTCGCCGCAGTGACCGCCGCCCTCGCCGCCCTGGGCGATGATGATGTCGACATCGGCGGCGGCGTGTTTACGTGCCTGGGCGGGGGAGCCGCACAGCGCGGCGACCTTGCGGCCGGCGTCGTGGATGTGCTTGATCATGTCGGCCGGCGGGGTGCCGAGCGCGTTGGCGATCAACGTGACTTTGGGGTGCTGGAGGGCCACCTCGACCTGCGGAGTCGCGGTCGCCTCGGTCCAGCCGAGCAGCTGCAGTGCATTGGAGTCGGCGTCCTCGACCGGCACGCCGTGGTCGGCCAGCAACTTCTTGGCGAAGTCGAGGTGCTGCTGGGGCACCATCGACTGCAGCATCTTGGTGAGTTCGTCGGTGGACATGTCTGCGTCCATGCCCTCGTACTTGTTGGGGATCACGATGTCGACACCGTAGGGATGGTCGCCGATGTGTTCGTCGATCCACTTCAGCTCGATCTCGAGCTGTTCGGGTGTGAACCCGACCGCGCCGAGGACGCCGAAGCCGCCGGCCTTGCTGACGGCCACGACGACGTCGCGACAGTGGGTGAACGCGAAGATGGGAAACTCGATACCGAGCTCGTCGCAGAGGGCAGTGTGCATGGAACCGGCTCCTTAAGCAGGGCATGTCAGTTAAGCAGGCATGGTCAGACTGGAACGTGTTCTAGTTTAGTACGTCGGGGGCGCATCAGTTCCAGGTATCCAGCATCGGCGGGCCGACGAATGGTCATCGGGCCGCTCACCCCGGCCGGAGCGCCAGCTGCCCATGGTCGCGTCCTAGGCTGCAGTGCCGACAGGAGTACCGTCGATTGTGTGCTCAATGTGGAGCATGGATCAACGATTGGGGTTCTTCATGGTCCGAACCCGACGCATCGCAATGACCGCGGTGGCTGCGGCAACACTGGCGCTGGTACCTGCGGCCGTTGACGTTTTCACCGCGCCGCCGGCGGCGATCAGCGCCGCGCCGGCCTGCGTCAACGGGGTGGTCCCACTAAACCCGTACGTGGTGAACTGCAATCTGCCCCCGCGCGGTCGACAGGTGATAGGTGCCGCCCCGGATGCGGGGGCGATCATCGGCTGCCGCCACGTGTCGACATGCATCTCGTACTACGTGAACTACCCTGGCACTCTGCTGGTCCCGGGCTACCGGCCCTAGGGCGCCGAGCCGACTCCGCGGCGTCCGCCGACTACCAGTCCGCCCGCTATTGCGAGCACGCCGATGACGGTCAGCGGAATCGACCAGGCGCGCCGCTGCGAGACCGACGACTGGCACTGCGCCACATAATCGGTATGCGGGACAATCTCATTGAGGATCGGCACGTTGGCGACGGTCTTGCTGTTGGCTTCGCGAGCACCGGACAGGTCGGCCGACACGGCGTTACCGCAACCGATGCTGCCACCGTTGCCGTCGGCGGTGGACACCGGCACCAACAGCGCGATCACCCCGGCAGCCAGCAGGACCGCACCCACCATCAAGACCAAGCGCCGCACCGTCACGTCCGTTCTCCTTCGCATCCGCCGAATCGGTGCGCTGTCTACCCGAACGCCGGCGCGGCCAAACGTGACCGCGGCGGGCCGGCTACGGCGCGGCGTAGAGCGCGACCTCGGAGACCAGTGGCAGGTTCAGCGTGGTCCGGATACCCGGCGGGGCGGCAACTACCGCGGGGATGGCGTTGACGATGCGGCCGGCGCCGGCCGCGATGGCTGCGTAGTTGTGGTCGCCCTTCTTGCTCGTCGGGCAGATGTCGACGACATAGGACGGCTCACCGGTGATCTCCACTCGGTAGGAGCCCCCGGGCTGGGCGGGTTGAGCCCAATCCGGGCGCAGGTCCTCACTCAGACGGGTGACATGTTCGACGACGATCGCGGCGTGTTCGCCGACCATGCCCTTGATCTCGAAGCGCACCGCCGCCACCCCGCCCTTGGGGATGTGGCCGGCGGCGACGTCGAAAGACTCTGGGGCCGGCTCACGTTCGTAGCTCTCGGTGATCGAGTCCAGGGAGATGTTCAGTCCGGCGGCCAGCTGGCGGATGCCGCAGCCCCAGGCGATACCGAGCACCCCGGGCAGGAACAGCA
Source organism: Mycolicibacterium sp. CH28 (assembly GCF_004745805.1). GTDB lineage: Bacteria > Actinomycetota > Actinomycetes > Mycobacteriales > Mycobacteriaceae > Mycobacterium. Next base: position 566,401 of record NZ_SRLQ01000004.1, read on the forward strand.
TCGGCACCTCGTCGAGCGGCTTGCCGAAGCCCATGACGTCGAACATCACGACCGCGCCGTCGTAGGTCGCGTAGTCGGCAATCTCCATACAGCGCACCTGCTCGATGCTCTGACAGGTGCTCGCGAAGGCCAGCGGGATCAGATCCGTGACGAACCCCGGGTCGACACCATTGATGTAGATGCTGGAATTGCCAAGGCGGGCAGCCTCTTCCAGCGGTTCGATGTACTTGTCGGGCATTACCTGCCACGGGAACTGCAACACCACCGGCGCCGAGCCCACCACGTTGATGCCGGCGGCCAGGATCTTGCGGACGTCCTCCATGGCCTGGGGCATGCGGTTGTCGCCCATCGCGCAGTACACCGCGCATTCGGGTTCGGTTGCCAACACCGCGTCGAGGTCCTTGGTCGCGGTGATACCGGTCTTCACGTCCAGGCCGGCCAATTCACCCGCGTCCTTGCCCACCTTCTCATCGGCCGACACGCATAGCCCGGTGAGCTCGAAGGCCGGGTTGTCGATCAACTCGGATAGGGCTATCCGGCCGACGTTTCCGGTGCCGATATGGGCAACGCGGATGGCCATGGGTTCTCCTCAGGATCAGGGGTCTGCGGTGGGTTCAGTATGCGCATTCGGCAGCAAAACTGGAACAAGTTCTACTTGTGTAGGCCCTGCGGTAGCCTGTCGGCTCATGGGACGCGTAGACGACAAAGTGGCCATCATCACCGGTGGCGCACAGGGGATGGGAGCCGCTGACGCGCGGATGCTCGTCGCCGAGGGCGCCAAAGGTTGTGATCGGGGACATCCTCGATGACAAGGGCAAGGAGCTGGCCGACGAGTTGGGCGACGCCGCCCGCTACGTGCACCTCGACGTCACCGACGCCGATCAGTGGCAGGCCGCTGTCGACACCGCTATCGCCGAGTTCGGCAAGGTCAACGTGCTGGTGAACAACGCGGGCATCGTGCAGGTGGCGCCGCTGAAGTCGCTGGACGTGGAGCGGTGGAAGAAGGTTCTCGACGTCAACCTGACCGGCGCGCTGCTGGGCATCAAGGCGGTCCTGGCGCCGATGAAAGCCGCTGGCGGCGGCTCGATCATCAATGTGTCCTCGATCGAGGGCATGCGTGGCGCCGCCTGGGTGCACAGCTACGTCGCGTCGAAATGGGGCCTGCGCGGGCTGACGAAATCAGCTGCGCTGGAGCTGGCGTCGGACAACATCCGGGTCAACTCGCTGCACCCGGGCTTCATCCGGACGCCGATGACCAAGCACCTGCCCGATGACATGGTCAGCGCCCCGCTGGGCCGCCCGGGCAAGCCCGAAGAAGTGGCCACTTTCATCGTGTTCCTGGCCAGCGACGAGTCATCCTTCTCCACCGGTTCGGAGTTCGTTGTCGATGGCGGCCTGATCACCGACGTTCCGCATCGCGCGATGTGAGCTAGTCCCGTCGACGATGCCGCCGAGGGACGAGGTGGAGGAGGAGCGGGACGGTCAGGTCTAGTCCCGTCGACGATGCCGCCGAGGGACGAGGTGGAGGAGGAGCGGGACGGTCAGGTCTAGTCCCGTCGACGATGCCGCCGAGGGACGAGGTGGAGGAGGAGCGGGACGGTCAGGTCTAGTCCCGTCGACGGGATCTCAGCGCGAGGGAGCTGAACATCGCGCCCAGGGCGGCCCGCCCCAGCGCGGGCAAGTGGCCGATCGCATTCGCCGCGCCGCCGCGCCGGCCGGGAATGGTCAGGCGCAGCACCGGCCAATCATGGGCGGCGGCCTTCGCCGCCAGACCGGGCCGAGGATTGACCGGACACGGGTTGCCGACCAATGTCATCAGCGCGGCATCCTCGTCACCATCGGCGTAGAAGTAGCTGCGGGCCAGATCGACATCGTTTGCGGCGCAGAATCGTTGCACCGCAGCGGCTTTCTGGCGGCCCCACACGATCGGCTTGGTGATGGACCCGGTCAGCAGACCGGCGTCGTCGAGTTCGAAGGTGTTGCATACGACGTTGGTAATGCCCAGCGCGCGGGCCACCGGCTCGGCGTGGATGGTCAGCGCCGAGGAACTGAGCACCACGGTGTGGCCACGGTCGCGATGGGCGGCGACAATCTCGCGCATCAGCGGGTACACCCGCTGGGCCACTTGTTCGGAGAACAACCGCTCGCCGATCTGGTCGAGTTCGGTCAGCGACTCGCCGCGTAGATAGCCGGCCGCCCGGACCAACAGCCGCTCGAACTGCATCCGGCCGAGTTTGTAACGCAGCGAGGCTTCGACCACGCCGAAGACCTCGCCGATCCCGGCCTGTCCCCGGCGAATCCGGTCACTGGCGTGCGCGGTGGCGGTGAAGCCTGCCACCAGGGTGCCGTCGAGGTCGAAGAACGCCCCGATCTCCGGACCTGGTGGGCTCTGGGCGATCTGTGCGAGCGGATCAGATATCAGCGTCACCTCACCATCATGGCCGAGCTTGGGCGCGGGGAATGCTGTGCGGCGTGCGGCGTTGGACACGCAGATGAGACTCAATGACGCTGCGCGCGACTTCATCGGTTCCGGTGCCGACGCCACCTTGGTCACCCTCAACCCCGACGGCAGCCCGCAGGTGTCGCTGGTGTGGGTGGCCGTCCAACCCACCGCCGATGGTGACGAATTGGTCGTCGCCCATCTCTCGGAGCACAAGAAGGTACGCAATGCTCGCCGTGACGGCCGGGTGGCGTTGACCATCGTCTCGCCGGAGCCGGGCGAGGTTATGCGCCCCTACCTGTCGGTGACCGGTACCGCCCGCATTGTCGAAGGCGGGGCGCCGGAGCTGCTGCGGGAGCTGGCCAAGGTGATGATCAAGGCCGAAGGCGTGCCGTTCCCGCCCGACAATGCGCCGCCCGGATACCTCACCCGGATCAGCATCGACTCGGTCGGCGGTGTCGGGCCCTGGGCGGCCTGAGGCCCGGGGCCTAGGCCTGCCGGTCAGCGGCGTCCTGCGCGGCGGCTTCCAACTCCTCTTCCCAGGCGCCCTCGTCGCGCCCGAGGGCGATCGTTGCGGCGGCCATAACCCCCACCGCCATGGCCAGCACCACCGCGGCCGGCTTGCTGACGGCCAGATGCTCGCCCAGCACCACCTCGCCGAGCAAGACGGCGACCATCGGTTCGAGTACCAGCATCGCCGGTACCGAGGCCCGCAACGAGCCGGCGTGGAACGCCGACTGCTGCAGCAGGGTCGCGACGACGCCGAGGGCGATCAGTACGTAGAGCGCCGGCGACGTCACCAGGCGCAGCACGCTACCCTCGCGCACGATCTGCATGACGAGCTTGGTCAGCACCGCCACCACACCGAACAGGACGCCGACCCCCACCGCCAGCATGATCGCGCGGCGCCAATCCGACAGCCGGACCGCCGCCGCAAGGCAGCCCGCCACGAACACCAGGCTGATCCCGGCGACCACCAGTGCAGTCAGCTGCGAGCCTTCATAGTCCCCGGGCTTGGTCCGGGCCAGTGATACGAACACCCCCAGCGCCACCGTCAGCAGGAGCGCCCAACCCCATTCGGCGCGGGTGACGCGGCGGTGGGCCAGGCGGGCGCTCAGCGGCAGCGCGAACAACAGCGCCGACACGAGTAGCGGGGCAACCAGCAACAGTGAACCGTAGGCCAGCGCGACGGCCTGGAACGCGTATCCGGTCACCGCGGCAGCGGTGCCCGCCCACCACAGCCGCCGGCGCAACAGCGTCGAGACCATCACCGTGCTGACACCCTGATCCCGGGGAACATCCATGGTGGCCCGTTGCCGGACCACGATGCCGATGGCGGCGAACACCGCTCCGGCGAGGGCGGCTGCCACGACGAGTGCGTGCTGCAGCAATGTCCGTCCCTTCCGAAAATCTACGCCGGTGCCGATGCCTAGACCCGACCCTAAGGCAAGCAGTCGCTGTGAGTGTCAGTGCACCTGGACGACCGTCGGCGCGCTGTTGTATCCGGTCACCCTGACCCAGGCCGGGGCAGGGCCGGAACCCGGCACCCGCCCGGTGATCTCGACGGTTTCGCCGGGGAACACGGTGACGTAGTTGTCGTCGTACTCGATCGGCAGGATCTCGTCGGCGAGCGGGCTGGACAAGAGTTCGGCTCGCTCGAAGAAGGCGATCCGCGGGGTCGGGTTGTGGAGGCTGATCGTGACCTCGCGGCCCGCGTCGGCCCCGCCCTGGGCGCTGATGTCCAGCGCCACCTTGGGCATGACGTTCAGCGCGGTCATGTCGGCCCAGCTGACCTGCTTGGAATCGAACGCCGCATCGTTGCTCGGCGGTCCGACGTCGTCGACCCGCCGGGATTGCCAATAAACGTTGTCGGCAACCACCGCGCCGGCGGCGTCGAGCAACTCGCAACGGACGAAGAACACCGGGGAGTCGGGCGGGCCGGGCGGCAGCGTCATCGCCTGCACGGCGCCGCCGGCGTCGACGGTGATATCGCCGGCCGACCGATCGTCGCGCACGGCGCCCTTCAGATCGTAGGTTCGCACCCGCACGCGCAGGTTCGTCTTGGTGTCCGGCGTCTGGTTGACGACGCTGACCTTGGCCTGTCGGTGGTTGCCGGTCGCGTAGGAGTCGAAGACCACCGACAGCGGTCGCAAGCCTTTCTTGGCGCCGTAGTAGGCCCCGCCGGGGCGCAGGTAGTAGTCGAAGATGTTGCCGAAGAACGATGGCCAGTGACTGTTGAGCATCCAGTAGATGGTCATCTTGTGGCCGTCCCAGCCGTTGGCGGCGAACGACTCGAACTGCGCGCGGGTGGCTTCGTAGTGCGCCAATTGCGCCTTGTCGGCGAACATTTGGGCGTTGGTCGACCGGCCGTAGCGCTGGTCGATCACCCGCTGGACGTTGACCAGCCGCGAGTTCTGCGGGCCTGACCCGGCATGGAAGAACCAGGTGTCGTTGATCGGCCACAGCTTGTCCGGCGGGATGAACTTCCGCAGGCTCGCAAAGGGCGGGATGTGCTCGTTGTCGCCCTGCTCGGCCGACGCCCCGCGGGCCGCGCCGTAGCGACCGCTGAACCAGTAGGAGGGCGGTCGCCAGCTGTACGGTCCGGCCATCTGGATGCCGTCCCACAGGGTCTGGCCATCGGCGTCACGATTCAACGACGACACCGTGTCGACGGTGGCGTTCTGCCAGTGCAGGTCGGTCAGGATCTGGTGATACTCGGCCAGCACCTCCGACGGCGGTCGCCCGTCGCTGCCATTGGCCCAGACGAATACCGAGGCATGCGAACGCAACATGTCGATCTGCGACCGCATGCTTTCCTGGGCGACCCGGCGGTCCTCGTCATCCCATTGCTGCCACTTCTCCCACTGGTTGCAGCACATCCAGCCGTACATCAGCGGGATGCCCAGTTCGTCGGCCATCTCGACGAAGCGCTGGGAGGAGATCTTGGACTCCAGCCGCAGCATGTTCAGCCCGAGATCCTTGACGTAGCCCAGGATCGCCGCGTCTCGGTCGGGGTCGTATTTGTAGAGCAGGTCAGGCGTGTAGGTGGCGCCGCGAACCAGGAAGTTCTTGCCGTTGACCTTCAGGTAGAAGTTGCCGCCGGTGCCCAGTTCGGCGAATGTGTCGTCGCCGTCGCGGCCCTGGGTGATGGTGCGGATGCCGAACTTCAACGCCGAGGTCTCGGTGACCTCGCGGTTCTGCACGAAGTCCAGACGCAGGTTGTACAGGTCGGGCCGGCCCATGGTGTAGGGCCACCACAGATCGGGGTGGCTTACGGTGAGCGCGGCGAAGTGGTCTGGGCTGAGCGTGACCTCGCGCTTCTCGCCGGCGGCCAGCGACACCGGCTCGTCGACATGAATGGGGGCCTTGCCGTCGCGGGTGATGGTGGCGCGCAGCACCCCGCGCACCCGGTCGGGAGAGTAGTTGTGCAGGGTCGTGTAGACCGTCAGCCGAGCGCTGTCGGTGTCGGGCAGTGGCAGCTCGGTGTTGACCGTCGCCGCGCCGATCGAGACGGGTCCGGATGTCTTGAGGTAGACGGGTTTCCAGATGCCCGCGTTGCGGTCGGGCACGAAGGAGTTGCCGTTGGCCGGGTTCTTGTCCGGGCCCTGGTAGCCCAGATAACGCCAGTTGATCCAGTCGTACCAGCTGTCTGCCAGTTCCACCCCGTTGACATCCTGAATGGCGCGTTCCGGGGTGACCTTGACCGCCAGGGTGTTGGGTTTGCCCGGCGCGAGCCATCGCGTGACGTCGAGCTCGTGGTCGTTGTACATGCCGACGATCTGGCGGTTGTCGGCGACGCGGTGACCGTTGAGCCACACCTCGGCGCGATAGTTGATCCCGGGGAAGTCCAGCACGTAGGTCTGGTAGGCCGACGGTGCGGAGAAGGTGGTGCGATACCACCAATCCTGCTTGTAGAGGTCCTGCGGCACTTCTGTGAGCAGGTTCTTCCCGTAGTAGAGATTCGGGTAGACGCCGTCGTCTTCCAGCGTCTGCAGGACGGTGGCCGGCATCCGGCGCACCGGGTGCCAGGTGGTGTCGTCGTATCCGGCGGCCGATATCGCGGCCCCGTCGGCGGGCAGCCCGCGCGCCGAGGACAGTTTCCAGCCGGAGGACAGTTCGATGTCCTGCGCCGGGTGCGGCGCCGGGTCGCCGAAGACCCTCATGTCGCCGGCGCACACCAACAGGAGCACGACGGCGACGATTGTCCCGAAGGTCTTCGCCACCGTTCCAGAACTCCTCGTGTGTTTTCGGGTACGGCAGGACAGCGGGAAGGTAACCGGGCAGCTGCCGCGCGTTCATCTTGGCAGAGCGAAGGTGCGTGCGTCGCCTCCGGTTTGTGTAAGGAACGGCACAGATATCGGCCGTCCCCGCGGCGGGCCGGCGTCGACGTGCTGGTCAGGACCAGCGATGTGAGCCGTGTCGGCGTGGGCGCCGCCGAACTCAGCTCCTCGTTCTACGCTTAGCGCATGACCGACCACGACCGCGCCGCCGCCCGCCGCGAGATTGCCGATGCCCTGCTGACCGCGCTCGAACGCCGTCACGAGGTGCTCGACGTCATCGTGGATTCGGGCGATCGGGCCTCGGCGGTCGACGCCATCACCGCACTGCTCGGGACCTCCCGCCTGGGCAGCGAAGCCGTCATGGGGATGTCGTTCGACCAGCTGACCAAAGACTCCCGCCGGCGCATCGCCGCCGAACTCGACGACCTCAACAGCCAGCTGTCCTTCACCCGCGCCGAGCGGCCGGCCAGTTCCGGCGACAACCTGCAACTGCGCCCGTTCTCCCACGAGTCCGACCGGGACATCTTCGGCGTCCGCACTGAGGAGATCGGCGCCGCCGGTGACGGTTCGGGAGCCCCCGCTGGTGATCTGGACGACGAAATCCGTTCGGCACGTGACCGTTTGAGTGCCGAGGAGGCGGCCTGGTTCGTCGCCGTCGACGGCGATCACAAGGTCGGCATGGTGTTCGGCGAGCTCGTCGACGGCGAGGTCAACCTGCGGATCTGGATCCACCCCGAGCACCGGAAGAAGGGCTACGGCACCGCGGCCCTGCGCAAGTCCCGCTCGGAGATGGCGGCCGCGTTCCCCGCTGTGCCGTTGGTGATCCGGGCGCCGGGCGCCGCACTGGGCTGAACGGTCCTGCGTAACCTCGCACGGTATGAGTACGCGCGCGGGAATAGTGGTTACCGGCACCGAAGTCCTGACCGGACGCGTAGCCGACCGTAACGGGCCGTGGGTCGCCGACCGGCTGCTCGAGCTGGGTGTCGAGCTGGCCCACATCACCATCTGCGGTGACCGCTCCGCCGATATCGAAGCCCAGCTGCGGTTCCTGGCCGCCGAGGGGGTCGACCTGATCGTCACCACCGGTGGCCTGGGGCCGACTGCCGACGACATGACCGTCGAGACGGTGGCGCGCTTCACCGGTCGCGAGCTGCGGCTCGACGCGGAGCTGGAAGCCAAGATCGCCGCCATCCTGAAGAATCTGATGGGTCGCTTCTCCGACGTGGATTTCGACGCGGTACTCGCGGCCAACCGCAAGCAGGCGATCGTCCCGGCGGGTGCCCACGTCATCGAGCCGGTAGGGACCGCGCCCGGAGTGGTGATCCCCGGCACGCCGACGGTGATCGTGCTTCCCGGACCGCCGCGTGAGCTGCAGGCGATGTGGGCGGCGGCGGTGGCCAGCGAGCCGGTGCAGGAGGCGATCGCAGGCCGGACGGTCTACCGCCAGGACACTGTGCGGATGTTCGGTCTGGCCGAGTCGGGCCTGGCCGAGACGCTGCGCGAGGCGGAACGAGACATCGCGGGATTCGCCGACCTCGAGATCACCACCTGCTTGCGGCGCGGCGAGGTCGAGATGGTCACCCGCTACGAGCCGCCCAACGCCGAGGTCTACCGGCAGCTGATGGAGCTGGTGCGAGACCGGCACGGGTCGACGGTGTTTTCCGAGGATGGGTCGCTGGTCGACGATCAGGTGGCCGCGCTGCTCGCCGGCCGGCGAATCGCGACGGCCGAATCCTGCACCGCCGGATTGTTGTCCGCCCGGCTGACTGACCGGCCCGGCTCGTCGGCATACGTCGCGGGTGCGGTGGTGGCCTACTCCAACGAGGCCAAAGTCGGCGTGCTCGGTGTCGACCCCGCACTCATCGACGCCCACGGAGCGGTGTCCCAGGAGGTGGCGGAGGCGATGGCCGCGGGAGCGCTGCACCGCTTCGGCGCCGACACCGCCGTCGCGATCACCGGGATCGCCGGGCCCGGTGGGGGGACACCGGCCAAACCGGTGGGCACCGTCTGGTTCTGCGTGATGTTGGCCGATGGAACGACGGTGACCCGGTCGCTGCGGTTACCGGGCGAGCGCGCCGACATTCGGGAGCGGTCCACAACGGTGGCGATGCATCAGCTTCGGCGGGCATTGCTCGGGTTGGCGCAACCCAGCTAAGCCATCCTGATCGCGGCATTCCGGTTTTCGGTGCCGTCGTGACGGCCGGGTACGACGACCGCCTCGGCGGCCTCGCGGGGGCTGCACAGCGCGGACATCCGGGCCCCGAGGTCAGCCAGTGCGACGATGAGCTCGACCCGGTCGAGCCCCGCGTCGAGCGCCTGATCGAGCAACGTGACGATATCGTGCCGGCAAACGTCGGCGCCGTCGGCCAGGGTACGGGCTTCGTGGACTGATCGCGCCGCATGAACCATCCGCCAGGCGTACTTCCGCTCGTCGACGACGTCGTTCATCGATACAGCCTTTCGACGGCGGTGCGGCGACATGGCCGTCGGTGCACCGGTTGCTTCGGTTACTTCTACACCCTGCCTCGCGTTGAGGCCGGGGGACAGGGACTTGTGGCCCACACCTGGGGGGACATAGGACATGACAAACAGACCAATGGTCGAAACACAAATGAACAAACGGCGCCGATGCCCGGCTCTGGTGCATTCATTGACGTAATGTGAGGCGGTCCCATTTCGGTGTGACTCAAATCGGGGGAGAGCTTTATGCGAAAATTCGTCTTGGGTATTGCGACCGCAAGCATGATCGCTGGTTCACTGGCCGGTGCGCAAACATCCAGCGCCGCGGCCACCAACAACGCGACGCCGCCCGCTCCGCACAATTCGGCGCCCTATATCAGCGCGCTGGATTGCCAGGGCTCGACGGGCAACATGGGCTGCGGCCCGGGTTTCTTCTGGCGTGACGGCTGGCGCGGTTGGGGCTGCTATCCCTGCTGAGCGTCACTGGACGTGATCACCCGATAGCAACCACTGCTCCCGAACGAAAGACTTCCCATGAACCCTCGTCGTCTCGGCGGCCTCACTGCCGCCGCGCTGCTGTCCGCAGGCCTGTCGGTTGGTGCCGGCCTCGCCGCGGCAGCACCCGATGACTACACCGTCTTGCTCATCGACCCCAATGTGGTGACCGACTCGCAGGCCTACACCGCGGGTGTGCCGACGCTCAATCCGGGTGGTCAGCCCGGAGCGATGACGGTCTACACCCACCGCGACGGCCGCACGATCACCGATACCGTGTGGGTGCTGCCCGACCCGGGTGCCGCCTCCGGTGCGATCAATCAGGCAAAGGGCGTCACCCCGGTCGGCAACCAGAAGGTCGTCTCGGTTCCGGTGGGATCGGGCGGACAGCTGGTAACCGGAACCTCGCCCGATGGGACGCGATCGCTGAGCGTTCTGTATTTCACCGAGGGCAACGCGGCCTCGTCAATCGAATTCACGGGTCCCATCGGTGATCCGGTGCCGTCGGATCTGGTGATCGACATGGGCAAGCAGCAGGATGCCTTGATCAAGAGTCAGCTGGGCACCTAACGACAACACCAGCTACGACGCCGCGGACGGGTTCGATCCTCGCGACCGTGACCGCGGTGCTACGGATGAGCCCTCCGGCTAAGGGTTTTCGTCGCGATCCCAGATGTCGAGCATGGTGCTCAGAATGTGCTCGGCTCGGCCCATGCCGGCTAGGTGGCTTTCACCGGGCAGGCGGTACAGCTCGGCGTCAGGCAACCGGGACACCACGTGTTCGCCGTGCGCGAACGGCACGATGTGGTCACGGTCGCCATGCCACCACCGGATCGGGACCTTGACCTCGTCGAGCCGGAACCCCCAATCTCGGGCGAAGACCACGATGTCGGCGAACGGTGCCGCGAGTTGTTTGCGGCTGCCGTTGAGCAGGTCATCGAGGAACATGGCCTTGAATTCGGGCCGCACCAGCATCTTGCGGTCCGCTTCCGGAGAGATCCCGGCGTAGATCAGCAGGGCCGGTTCGGCTACGGGCCTGACCAACCGGATCATGGTGCTGGCGGCGAGCCGGATCGGGCCGCCGGCTACTTCGATGATGGGGGCTGCGAAGGTGCCCAGTTTCATCAGCCCACCGCCGATGGCGTCCGGCCCGACAGTCGGGGCCACCCCACCGAGCACGCCGGCCGCCACGATTCGTTCGGGCATCGCCGCGGCGCAGGCCAGGGTGTAGGGCCCGCCGCCGGAGAGCCCGATAACCGCCATTTTGGCCACGCCCAGCGTGTCGGCGATCACTGTCATGTCGGCGGTGAAGGCCAGCACGTTCTCGTACTGGAACGGGGTGGAGGACCCGATTCCGGGCCGGTCGATCCCGATCAGCCGGATGTTCTGCTGTTCGGCGAAGACGCGGGCTTCCATCGGGATCTGGCGGCGCGCGCCAGGAGTGCCGTGCAGCCAGAAGACGGGCCGGCCCTGGGCGGCACCGAATTCGGCGAACCCGATCCGGCGGTCATCGCCGACGGCGATGCTGCCCTCCAGTTTGGGACGCGCGATAGCGACAACCATGGGCACAGTCTGTCACGCGGGGTAGCGGGCACAGCGCGGTTCGACCGAAGGCCGGGGGCGCCGGCCGGGCTCAGGACAGGGGTGCGCCGAGCCAGCCCGTCGGGCGGCGCTGGGCCCAGGGCATTGCCTGCTCGAGCTGGGCGGCCAGCTGCAGCAGGACGGTCTCGTCCGGCGCCATCAACTGAACGCCGATGGGCAGCCCGTCCTCGGTGGTGGCCAGCGGAAGCGAGATGGCCGCCCACCCGGTGACATTGGCCATGCATGTCCACCCGGTGTGGGCGAACTCGACGTCGAAGAAGGCGCGGGTGGTGCCGCGGGGCTGGTCCAGCACACCGTAGGGCGGTGGCGGCGCGAGCAGCGTCGGCACCAGCAGCACGTCGTGGGCCGCCATGCCCGCGGCGAACTGACGGGTCTGGGCGTGGATGGCGTCGATCGCGCTGGCGTAGTCGATGCCGGTGGTGCTGAACCCCTCCCGCATCATCTCCCAGCTGCTCGGCTCGAATTCGTCCTCGCGCGGATCGCGGCCCAGATGGGCCTTGGCCAGGTTGTACAGCCCGACGTTGCTGACGTTGTGCAGCACGGCAATCGCGTCGGCGACGGCGTCGGCATCGAAGCCGGGCGCTGCCGGTTCGACCCGGTGGCCCAGCGCCTCGAGGGCGCTCCCCGCGGTTTCGACGGCGACCGCCACGCGCGGATCGGTGGCGGGCGCGGGGAACGGGGAGTGCGTGGCGATCAGGATCCGCTGCGGCGCCGGCGTCTGTTCGATGGCGCGCAGGAACGGCAGATCGGGTAGCGGGGCGCTGTACGGGTCGCCGGGAGCGGTCCCGGTGACCGCGTCGAGCAGGGCGGCGCTGTCGCGAACTGTCCGGGTCAGCGCATGCTCGACTGCCAACCCTTCGAGTAGGTGTCCGGCCGGTGCGAACGAGGTCCGAGCGCGCCGCGGCTTGAGGCCGACGAGCCCGCAGCAGGCGGCGGGTATCCGGATCGATCCGGTTCCGTCGCCACCGGAGGCGGCTGGGACGACGCCGGCGGCCACCGCCGCTGCCGACCCACCGCTGGATCCGCCCGGCGTGATGGCAGCCGACCACGGGTTGACGGTGCGGCCGAACAGCGAGGGCTCGGTGGTGCAGTGGTTGCCCCACTCTGGAGTGTTGGTCTTGCCGAACACCAGCAGGTTGGCGGCGAGATAGCGCTCGACGATCCACGCCGTGTGGGTGGCGATGTGGGTGCGCAACGCCCGCGAACCCATCGCCTCGCGGGCGCCCGCCAGTGACGCGCCGAGGTCCTTGAGCAGGAACGGAACTCCGGCGAGCGGGCCGGCTTCACCGGTGCGCAGCAGGCCGGACTGGTCGAGGGCCAGGGCCTGACCACGACCCCGCTCGAACAGGTCGGTGATCACGGCGTTGAGGCTGCGCGCGCCGTCCAACCGGGTGATCGCCGCGTCGAGAAGCTCCGTCGCCGATATCTCCCCCGAGGCAGCAAGCTTGGCCTGTCCGATGGCATCGAGGTCCGCGAGTTCAGCGGCCAGTTTCACATCCATTGCCACGGATCCTTGCCGCCGTGGCGTCCGACGGCAAGCCGAGGCGGAAAAGGATCAGTTGCCGCCGGGGGAGACGAGCTCGCTCGACGAGTTCTGCGCTTGGGCGGCCTGCTGGGCAGCGGCGTCCTTGGCGGCCTGCTCGTCCTCTGCTGCCTTCTCGGCCTGGCCCTCGGGGCTGGCCAACGAGTTACCCGACTTGCCAGCCGTCGCGAGCTTGGCGTTGCAGTTCAGGAAGAGCAGCACCGTGTTGGTGACCGGGGAGAAATTGTCTCCCTTGAGCCAGGGCGCCGACTGCGAGCGGGTGACCACACAATCGCCCTGGCTGAGGGCGTCACCCTCCGAGGTAGCAATCACGGCCTTCTGGCCGGCGTTGCTGATCGCTGACGAGGCATCCGAGTAGGTCTGTCCGGCGTAGGCATCGGCAAGCGCGACACCCGAACCACACGTGAGCGACAGCGCACCCAGGGCGAGACCGCCCAGTCCTAGGCGAATGAGCTTGGTCATTGCGATCGTCCTTTACGCTCGTCTCGACATACCGCGTCACTGTCGCCGGGACGCGAGATCACAGGTTAGAAGCACTTTCTGGCAAGTGGCTGGGGGATGGCTGGCGCCAAGCTGGCAGCCGGGCCGCCGGGTCTTCGCCTGCCGGAGTCCCGCTCGTCACTTCGCCGATAACGTCCGGTTGGGAGGGCGCGGTTGACTGGGTGCATGTCAGAATCCACGACCGTCGGAGCGTCGGACTCCGAAACCGTCTCTGCCGTGACAATCGACGACGAGATCCTGCCGGGTGAGGGGACCGACGAGGTGCGGCCGGAACCGCGGATGAACATCGTGATCCGTCAGGTACTCGAACGTCAGCTCACGGCCGGCCAGGCGCTGAGCAGCCAGTTACTCAACGCAGCAACGGATGTCACCACGGCCGTCGCCCACGCCCCGGCGACGTTCGCCGCAGCGATCCAAGAGGGCGACACCATCTCCTCGGCCTGGACGCGAACCGGCGCTGACCTGCACGGCGTGGCCGACGAGGCGGGCGGTCGCGCGCGTGCCGCGGTTGTCAGCTATATCGGCCACCAGGCCACCTTGCCCGTCGCCGTCCTCGGGTGCGTAGGCGAGATCGCCGGATCGCTGGCGGCCGCGCAGGGCACGGTAGTGGGCTCGGCCCTCGACGGCGCTTTCGCCGTGGCGGTCGCGGCCACCAACGGCGAGAATATGCGACAGGTGGTCGGCCGCAATATTGGCGACGTTCGGGCCACCGCCGCCGCCGCCAGGGGTGACCTCGACGACTCGGTCACGCGGGCCGGTCTGGAGGTCCGGCAGGCCGTCGGCGGGGACCTTGAACCGCTCGTCGCCGCGATTACCGGCGCGGACGAGGATTGTTGACGGACAACGAACTTCAGGTGACCGAAAACACATCGCCGCGCGTGTCGCAGCGACCCGCATCGGGTCGCTGGCACAGTGGAGTCATGTCACACGGTCGACGAGGGTCGCGCTCCTGGCGCCATCCGTTGTCGCTGGGGTTCGAGGCGCACCGCGGCCTGCTGCTGCTCCGACTGCAGTGGCACGAGCGCGCCATCCGGCGTGCGGTGCCGCCGGGCTCGGGTGACTCGCCCTCGGTCTGACGGAGGTGCTCCGGGTGAGACGCGGGCGGTCCGCCAAAGTTCGGCGGCACAAGTTTGGGATCGGTAGCCGAGAACCCTCGCTGTACTTGCGTTCGTGACGGTGCCACCGAGGCGCCGCACGAGCGAAGGGAAGACACGTGAAACGAGTTCTCGCGGTCGGTGTCGGCGTGATCGCCGCCAGCATGCTGCTGATGGCCTGCTCCGACAACCACAGCAGCAAGGGCACGGCCTCGGCGACCGGTTCCGCGCCGGCCAGCTCCGCTGTGTCCACCGGAGGCACGACATCGGTCAGAGTCGAGGGAAACGACCTGCAGGGTCTGGACCCGAAGACGGTGACATGCGTCAAGCAGGGCGGCACGATCAACATCGCCAGCGGGGCGATCAATGGTCAGCAGGGGCTCGGTGTGGTCATGACCGACGGATCGCCGCCGAAGGTGCAGTCCCTGGGCATGGTCGTCGATGGCAACGCACTAGCGGTGAGCGACAGCATGGGAGTCAAGACTGGTTCTGCGGACGTCAAGGTCGACGGCAACACCTACACGATCACCGGTGAAGCGGCCGGGGCCGACCTGAAGAACCCGATGGCCGGAATGATCAGCAAGAAGTTCGAGATCAGCGTCACCTGCAGCTAGTGAGCGGCGGTGACGGTGCAGGACGGCGGACGTGCCGCGCACGTCCGCCGTCTCGGCGCCTGCGCGAGCTCCGGCCGACTTATGATCCAGCGGTGTCCATCACCGCTGAGCTGCAGCGGGCCCGCCGGCTTGCCCTCGCCGCCCAGGAGGAAGCGGCCAAGGAGCTGCTGTTGTCGCTCATGCCGGAGATCGAACGCGAGGATCGCGACGATCTGGCCCTCGAGGTCTTCGCCCAGCTCGGCGAAATCTACCTCACCAGAACGGCATACGACGGCACCCGTGAGTGTCTCCGGCGGATGACGGATTGCCTGGGCGTGTACTCGGAGATCCGTGCCGGAACCCGTCCCGAACTCGCCGCGAACCGATACTCGGCGGCCGAGATCGATCAGATGATCGGGCGCTACACCCTGTGGGCTTGCTTCCTGCGCACCGGCCTGGCCGCAGCCGCCGGCGATCACGAGGAAGCCGCGCGAGAACTCGCCGGCCTGCGCGATGACGAGGCTGCGCACCGGTTTGCCGGTCTTGCGACCCAACAGCGCCACCTTTCGACCCTGGCAGCAGTGTTGTGCGCGACGGCGCTGAGCGACGACGATCTGCACGTACCGGCTTCGGCGCTGTGGCAGAACATCATCCCGATCGTCGAGGGACTGAGAGGTGATAGCGACGAGGACGACCAGCTCCTGGTCGCTGCCGGTATCGCCTACGGCAGGTTCTGCGTCGAGACCGGTCGGCTGGCCGAGGGGGAGCGGTGGCTGCACCGGGCAGGGGCCCGGGCGCAGCGGCGGGGTTGGGAACTGTATTGGGCGCGAGCCGAACTCGAGAGCGCCGCGGCCAGCTGGATGCGCGGTGACCATGAGTCGACCGAGCGGCTGGTGGGGTCGGCGTACCCGGTGATCGCCCGGCACTCACGGGCCCATGACGTAGCCCGATGCTGGATGTATTTCGGGCTGACCCGGTTGGGATTCGGTTGGGTGGAGGAGGCCGACGAATCCTGGGCGCACGCCGAAACGCAATGGCGCGAGCTGGGCCGCCCGTTGTACATCCACCGGATCCTGTTGCAGCGCAGCTGGATCTCGGTGTTCCGGGGTCGCTTCGCCGACGCGGTTGAGCAGGTAGCGCAGGCACGCGAGTGCCTGGACAACTGGCCGCGATCGAGCTGGCTGCAGTACGCCCGGCTCGACGACCACCTCGGTTCGATCTGGCGGGCCGACGCGCTGGCAGATCTGAACTTCGACGGCATCGGCGATCCCGCCGACAACTGGCGGCAGATCCAGGAACGCCAGGAGGCATCGTTGGGCGTGACCCGGTTCGACGCCGGAAGCGAGCGTCACCACCGCGCCCTGGCCAAGCTGAAGCTGGCCGCCGACCTCAAGATTCCTGCCGCACTGGCCGTCGACTCGGTGCGCTATGCAATGACTGATGCCGACGCGCGCTGGCGATGGGCATCCCAGGTCTCAGCACGCATGCTGGCCGGTGCGTTCGCGGTGGCGTGGGAGTCGGAGAACCACGCCCTTCTCAGTGAACTGATCGAATATCATTGCGCACGAGGAACGTTCGACAACGAGCCGCTCGGTGAAATCGGTGGATGGGATGCTCCGGCAACGGTGACGGTTCCGGTGGAGACCCTTGCCGACGACGCACTGGCCGCCGGCGGGCATTCGGTCGGCGCGCTGACACTGACCACGCTGGGGCCGCTTCCGCCCGTGCAGATGGAACCCGGGGGCGGCCCCATCCTGGCGGGTTATCGGGCTCTGGCGCACGATCGCTACGGCCAGGCCGTCACATCCAGCGGACCCGCCTGGTCGACGTGGCCGTGAATACCGCCCCGACCGCCACGCTGGTGCTGCGTTTTGCCGATCTCGGTGTGGCGACATATGCGAGCCTGCGTGTCGTCGGCCGGCCCGATCGCACCGTGACCTGGGTGGTCCACGAGCCGATCCTGCTGGCCGTGCTCGAGGAGCTCCAAGGGGCCTTGCCCGATCCCGACGGCAGCGAGACCCTCAGCGACGCTCTGGACCGCGCGCTCAACCACGGCCCGCTCGGCACGCCTCGGGGCGAACTGGCCCTCGCCTACATCCTGGGAGTGCTGCTGATATCCGCGCCGGCCTGGCAACTGATCGCCGAATCGGAGGGCAGGAGCGGAGCGACCCGGGAAACGGCATGCGTCGCCGATCCGCGACCGGTGCTGTTCATCTCACCGAGCGCGCGATTGGCCCGCATCCCGTGGGGCTTGCTCGCGGCCCCGCTGAGCGGGCCTAGCCCCGAGGAATTGGTTGCCGCCCGAAAGGCTGCGGTCACCTTCCGTGGGACCACGGCGGCACGCATCCCCTGGCAGCTCGTCGATATCGACAGCGTCACCGAGGGTTTCCGCCTCATGGAGATGGCCGACGTGGTGCTGGCGGTGCCGCCCAACATCGCGCACGCTGCGCGCGTAACGGCACGGTGGCATGAAAGACGGCATGCCCCAGCGCTTCTCGTGGTAGATCCCCGCGTTCCGGGCCAGCGCCCGGATTCGGCCCTGGGCTCGGTGCTGGGCCGGCCCTCGATTCAGACCCCGTTGGCACGGCATTTCGAGAAGCTTCTCGCGCAGCGTCCGGTGCTACCGGAGGTTGGCGCCGCAGTGGAGTTGTTCCGGCGCAGCGACGCCGACCGGCGCTGGTTGACCGCACTCCTGGACCGGGCCCCGAGCCGACTGCTGTTCGTCGGCCACGCCAGCGCCGCCGACCGGGCGCACGGCTACGCCGATCGGGCCGCCCTGCATCTGGCGTGCACGTCGGCCACCGACGGCGCCGCCGACCTGGTCGGTGATCACCGCCCACTGCTGGCCGCCGACGTGATGGCGGCGCGGCTGCCGATCCCGCCGCGGGTGGCGCTGCTCGCCTGCGGCTCCGGCGGTGACTATCAATTCGACGAGGCGACCGGCCTGGTCGCGGCGATGGTGCTCTGCGGTGCTGAACTGGTCACCGCAACGTTGTGGTCGCTGCCCACGACCGCCGGGTACCGCCGGTTCACCGCCCGAGCCGAGGACCCGATGGCCGAGGTTGTCATCGCCGTCGACGAGGCGCACGAGGCCCAGGACGCGGTGTTGGCCCTGAATCGCTGGCAGCGCGGACAGCTGCGCCGGTGGCGCGGCGGCGACGTTGCGGCCCACCCGCTGTACTGGGCTGCGCTGGTGACCTTCGCCCTCGGCGGTAGCTGGTGAACCGCTCACGCCGGAGGCAGGCACACGGCGATCGCCGACTCGTCCTGTGGGTGGTAGTAGGCGTCGACGATGCTGCCGGGTGCGACCTTGTCCAGCGAGTTCGCCGGCAGCAGGGCGGTTTCGCGGGCCGGAAACTGGCCTCCGCCGGGACGGGTGACCATGAGGTCCAGCTCGACTTGAAGGTAGTCCGCGCGTTCGCGACCCGTGGGCCGCATCCCGGTCACGACGCCGCTCGATCGGGTGCCGAACCGGATCAGGTCGAGCTGATCGTGGGTCAACACGCCCTTGCGCAGCAGCGTGCGGTCGAATGCGGCACGGACGGCGACGACGTCGTCGGCCAGCGACAGCCGATCCCTTGCGCCGGGATCGAACGACACCAGCAGGATCACGCCGGGACGCAACGCCGCCACCACCGCATCACCGTGGGGGTGGCACAGGCGGCCGGTGAAGCGCTGCCCGGCAACGCTTTCCACCTCGACGACAACCACAGGGTCATCGGAGTCCGCCACGGCACGCACGGTGCCGATGCCGATCGCCGGCGGGAGGTGTCGCATTGCGGCGCGGGTGGGCCGCGGTGGCTGTCCGCTCATGCCCGCCACGACGATGATCGACGCGAGTGCGATGGCGGAGACGACGACGGCGGCGCCCAGCAGTGTTTCAGACATGTCCGGCAGCGTGCCGGTCGCCACCGGCTACCGAGCCCAACTTTGTGCCGGCCTTATCCTGGCGGGATGAGTGCCGGCCCGGACGTGATCGCTGCGCTCGGGACGGCGCAGCCACGTCGAGCGGTGATCGACCGCGCCTGGCGGGCGATCGGACCGGGCGTGGAGCTGTTGTCCGCCGAGGACGGCGGACCGTTGCGTCGCACGGTGAAGCGGATCATCGACCCGCTGGTGCTGCGGCTGCGCGCCAACGCGGCCTATTCCGCCCCGTTTGTCGAGGCCGGCGTCGCGGCGGCCATGGCCGACCTGATAATCGACCATACCGACCAATTGCGTTCCACCGCAGCATGGTTCGAGCTGATGAAACGGGAACGGCGCCGGCTGCGCATCACCACCGGCAACGCCCAGGACTTGTACTTCCCGGTCTGCTTCGAACTGGCAGTGACCAGGGGCGCGCCCGGTGCCAACGGCCTGCCGACGGCGACGGATGCGCTGCGCACCATCCACGACGACCGCGACCGCACCGCCGTCGAGGTACTCAATCAGCACCTGGCGGATCCAGCGGCGCTGGCTAGGCTGACAGCGCAGGTGCAGCGCAGCTGGGCCGACATACGGGCCGGTGAGAGCATCAGCGGGCCGTTTCTGGCCGGCCTGACCACGGTGTTGGGCTACACCGAGGGGCACCGCGGAGCCGTTGCCCGTCAACGGGTGTGGTCGGCGCTGATCGCCGACGCCACACCCTACAACCTCGGCGCGCACGCCCACACCGAACCAGCACGGCTGCCGTGGTCGATCGTCGAACTCGGGCTGGCATCGGTGGTGCCGCTGCGTCCGCCGCCGGTGTGCGCCGATGGCGAGCGGGACCGGCCGCTGGACCGCAGCGTCGTGGATCGGGTGCGCGCAACGCTGCGTCGCGCACTGGATCGCGACGAGCTGCCCGATGTGCCGCTGCTGTGCGCCGAGGAGGTTGACCGAGCCTGCGCCCCTTGGGGATTCCTCGGCGAGGACAAGCAGGCTGCCTTGGTCGCGGGTATCGAGGTGGCCGGTGAGTTGGCGCCGCTCGATGAGCACGCCATCGCTCGCTACGACCTGGCGGCGACGATTCAGGCCAGGCTGCGCAAGGAGGCCTATGTGCTGCACGCGCGGCGCGTCCTGGCCGGCAACGCCCCGGTACACCCTCGTCAACGGCAGGTCGTCGATGAGTTGGGTGCCTTCGCCCGGCCCTACCTCAGCCGGTTGTGGGCGCGGCTGCACGGCCGCGACGTGTGGCAGGAGCCCTGCGACGACGTCGACGATCTGCGCGCACTGCTGGAGGGGGTGGCCCGGTCGGTGAGCCTGGATCACCGCCAGCGGATCAAGGCGATGCTGGAAATACGGGTGGCCCCATGAAACTGGTCATGGAATCCGGACTGTGGTGGACCGGCGCCGAGGTCGCCTCGGTGCCGCTGGCCGCGGTGGTCGAGGCCGACGGCGCGGTGCTGGCGTGGACCATCGATCAGCCATCGGATGCCTCGGGCGCCCAGATCACGTTCACCGACGTCATGCGTGCCGACTGGCTCTGGCGCCTGTTCGGCGAGGCGGGCCACCGCACGATCTCCTCGGCGATCACCGCCGCGCCGTCGGACCGGCCGGCCGAAATCGACCTACCCGGAATCGCGGTGGATCAGGGCCCGCTCGACGGGCTGCGCCGGTTGGCTGTCGGACACTGGCTGCGCCGGTGGTGGCCGGCCAGTATCGGCGACGGCATCGCCGGCCTGGACCCGGCGCTGCTGGACGCCGAGATCGCACTCGCCACGGTGGCCGTCGAGGATTTCCTAGGGGAGGACACCCTGGACTCCGACATCGGTGCCTTGTTGGCGCCGCACGCCGCCGCCCTCGCCGCGCACGCGCGCCGGGGTGATCCGCGGGTTGTCGAGCTGGTGACCCGGTGCGTCGAGCTGGCCGAGGACTGCGGTGTGAGCGCCCCGGGCTGGGCCGAGCTGGCTGACGCGCTCGATGCGCCGATCGCCGCGCCCGCACGTCAGGACGACTATGCGCTGGCTGCCGGCCCGAGTGCCGGGTCGGAGCCGGCGGGGGTGATCGCTCACGGTGCCACGTCGATGGCCTGGTCGGCTGTCCCCGCCGGGGTATTCGACGCCGCCGAGGAAACCGTGGCTTGGACGGTCGGCGCCGACGACTCCCGCACGCTCGCTGTGGTGCGGACCGCGGTTGTGGGGCCGGGCTTGCCGGCCGGGGTGCCGGTGGTCCTGCGCTGCGGCACGCTTCGGGGCAGCGGCAGCCTGGACGACGGGGGACGGGCGAGGCTGGAAATCCTCGACTCAACAGCGAAGCCGGTGACCGCGAGCGCGGCCTGGGACCAGGACTGGTCGGCGACCATCGTGACGGTGGGGGCCGAGGTGGACGAGTCCGCGCAATCGCGCCACCGGGCACGGCGGTTCGCCCGCCGGCGGCTGGCCGAGCCGGCCGCCGACGCGTACCTCGCCGAGATCCTCGCTGCCGAAGCCGACTACTGAGGCTAGGGGGCCAGCGGCGACGGAGGACCAGGCTTGACGTTGGCCGCGTCGCGGCGTCGTGCGGCCATTCCGGCGAGTGCCTCGAACACCACGCGGTGAGCGGCGTTGACCGTCAACTCGGCGTGGTCATAGGCCGGGGCGACCTCGACCACGTCGACGCCGGCTACGTCGTGCTCGTAGCACAGCCGTCGCACCATGCGCAGCAGGTCGGCGCTGGTGATGCCGCCGGGCTCCGGGGTCCCCGTCCCCGGCGCATGGGCCGGGTCGAGGACGTCGATATCGACTGACACATAGAGCTTTTCGGCCTTGGCGAGAGCCTCGCCGACGGCACGATCCATCACCGTCTTGAAGCCGTGATCCCAGATCTCCTGCATGGTGTGCCAGGTCATGCCCTGTTCCTGCATCCACTCGAAAGTGTCCTGGGGCGGCCAGTAACCGCGCAAGCCCACCTGTACGAAATGCGTTCCCGGCACCGCCCCGGACTCGATCAGGCGGCGCATCGGCGTGCCGTGGCTGGCCAGATTGCCGTCGATGATGTCGGCGGTGTCGGCGTGGGCGTCGAAATGAACGATGCCGACGTTGCCGTAGCCGTGCACATCGGCGACGGCGGTCGCCGAAGGCCAGGTGATCGAGTGGTCCCCGCCCAGGACGATCGGCACGATCCCGCGGGAGGCCACCGTGTGTACCCGCTCACGGATATTCGCGTGCGAAACCTCGGTCATGCCGTGCGGGCAGTGCGCATCGCCGAAGTCGACGACCTCGAGCCAGTCGAAGATCTCCAGCCCGAGATCCATGTGATACGTGCCGGGCTCATAGGCGGTGGCCCGGATCGCCCGCGGTCCGAACCGGGCGCCCGGGCGGTTGGTGGTGGCCACGTCGAACGGAGCGCCGACGATCGCCACATCGGGCCGCCAGGAGTCCAGCTGCTCGGACTCGGTAAGGAACGGCCGGTGCCCGAACGAGGCCAGCCCCGCGTAGGGCAGATCCAGCTGCTCGGCCATGCCGGGGGGCAGGTCGCGGACGGGTTTGTGGTCGTGGCCGGAACTCATTGCGCAGACGATACCGCTGCGCCAACCCAGATACGGTTCGGATTCCGCCGTCAGGACAGCGGTGTGTCCCAGTCGCCGGTCTCGTCGCCGCAGATGCTGAGGTTGGGGCGAACCACGTAGCGGGCCTGGTTGCCGCCTGAGCGGCGGGCGTCGTACATCGCGGTGGTCCCCAGCGCGATGATCTCGTCGAGCACATCGTGGGGCGGGTGTTCGACCAGCGGACGCAGCGGCGTGCTGACCACCCCGATGCTCGCGGTCATACCGCTCGGGGTTGCGGCGAGAGCGCCGAGAATGCGGTCGATCAACGGCGATGGATCCGGTGTGGTGAACGTGTCGGCGACGAGGTACTCGGCCTCGCTGACGTGGGCGACGATTGCGTCGCGGCGGACCGTCTCGCGGAGCGCCTGGCCGGCCGCGACCCGCGCCCGGTTGCCACCGCGGTTGCCGGCCATGCTGACCATGGCCGCGAAACTATCGATGTTGACGACGGCAATGACGAGGTAGCGGTCGTCGTCGCGGTTGCGGGAGGCCAGCAGTGTCGCGGTTTGTAGATAGAAGGCATCGCGGTTGAGCAGTCCGGTCAGCGGTTCGACTGCGTCGGCTCCGTCCTCGGCGCCGGTCAACCACACCACCAGGCGGCAGGCGAATGCGGCGAAGACGTACAGCAGCAGGATCAGTGCGGCCCCGCCCAGCGCCAGCGCACGGTCCTGCTCGGCGATCCGGACCGCGAGGTACAGCACCATGACGGTGGCGACGGTAGTGGTGAAGCTCAACAGCCGAAGGCCGTGGAACAGTGCCGTGTAGCCGATGATCAACGCGTACGACGTCGAGCCGATAAGCCCGTACATGGGATTCACCGGGGCGATGCAGCCGATCGGGATGATCACGGCTGCGGTCGTGACCAGCAGCGTCGACTCAGTCCGGGTAGGCCACCGGTGCCGCAGCCAGAGGACGGCCGACACGAAACAAGAGGCCGCCACTCCGCCCAGCAGCACGCGCCTGCCCGGCCACTGCAGGGCGGCCGAACTGCCTAACGTCAACAATGCAATGAGGCCGAGGGTGACCATGACCACCGCGATCACCCGGGAGGTGTAGGTCTGTGCGCCGCGGGCGGCCAGCAGCGCGGTGAGGGTGTAGTACTGGTTCGCGGAACGGGTTGTGAACGTCGATCTCATCAACCAATCCCCTCACTGGTCGCATCGCTGCCGCCGTCGGCCAGCAACGATCGCAGCGGAGATCTACCGGCACCGGCCATCGAGCCTAGCGAAGGCCCTCTGCGCTGGCCACCCTCGGTCGCGCAGGCCTTATCGGCGACGATAACTTCATTCGCTCGGCGAACGAGCCAATCGGTGTAACGACACCGCGTAATCGCCACCGGCGAAGGGTTGGCGGTCCCAGGTCGCCCAGCGGTCGACCAGCACCAACCCGGCCCGGTCGGCCAGCAGGTCATACCGCTGAAGCGACAGCCGGTCAGGGCGCAGGCTGAACCCGGCGACCAGCAGTCCGCCCGGTGTCAGGCGTTGGGCCAGTTGTTCGAGCACGCGCTGTTCAGTATCGGGCGCCAGGAAGATCATCACGTTGCCTGCAAGCAACACCAGATCGAACCGATCGGACAGCACCCGCCCAAGCTCGGCCAGGTCGGCCTCGATCCACCGCAGCTGTGGCGCGTTGGCCCGCGCTGTGGCCAACATCCTGGCGTCGGCGTCGGCGCCGACCACGGACGTCCCGCGACGGGCTAGTTCAATTGCCACCCGGCCGGTGCCGCAGCCAGCGTCGAGTACGGATGTGCCACCCGATTCCTGCAGCAAAGCCTGGGTCAGATCCGCCTCGCCGTGGATGTTCTGGCCGGCGGCCTCCAACGACTTCCAGCGCGCGTCGTAGTCATCGCCGCGCGGGGCCGAGGATTCCTGCCAGCGGGTACTCACTGCCTAATCCTGACAGAGATCGCCGCGTCCCCGTTACGCCGGCACGACGACGGTCAATTCGTTGCCGGCACGTTCGACCCGCATTCCGGCCCGGCGGCCGACGGCTGCTACGGCCGCGGCGTCGTCCGGCTCGGCTCGGGTGGTCGCCAGGGCGCGCGCCAGCCGCCCCTTGTGCGCCTTGTTGAAGTGGGTGACGACGCTGCGGCGGCCATCGGGGTGCTCGGCCAGCACGTCGACCCGGACGGCGCCGGGCACCTTGCCCAGCGCGGCATAGGAGCCGGAGCGCAGATCCACCACCAGTTCGTCGGCCGCCACCTCGGCCAGGGCCGGCTCGAGCACCGGTCGCCAGCGGGCCGCAAGGGTCGGTCTGCCGGGCAGCTTCGATGACGCCGACAGGCGATAGGCCGGCACCTGTTCGCCGGCGCGCAGTAGGCCGAACAGCGCCGAGCCGACGGCCAGCCTGGCTTGGGCACGGACGGCGGCCGCACCGCGAAGCGAGCCGACGTCGAGTGCGTCGTAAAGCACCCCGGTATAGCGGTTGATCGCCGGCAGCGTGGGTGCGTTGAGTAGCGCTGCGTTGCGTTCGATCTCGGCATCCTGGGCCGCCGAGATGCCAAGCGCTCGCCGGCTCGCCTCCGGATCGCCGGCCAGCGTGACCAGCTCGGCCACCAACTCAGCACGCAACGGGCCCAGTGCGGGACTGCCGAGTTCGTCCAAGCGGAGCGGCGGTCCGTCACCACCACTGCGCTTGGTCTCCGAGGGGGGAAGCAGCACGATCACGTCGCAGACGCTAGCGCGGGGGAACTGGCAACGTACGCTCGGACTGCCGACAAATGGCGCCGACCGCGCGGGGTCGCCGGACTAGGTCAATATTGACGACATTGCAAGTTGATGGGCCTCGCCGCAGTTGATCAGAATGCTGCGAACCGCTGCAGCAGATCGGGGGTGGGGGATCGGTGGCGCCCGACGATCCGGTGTGTTTGGACGAAGAGCTTTCCCGCCTTCGTCGGCTCATCGACCGGCTGCCCGCGATGATCGGCTATTGGGACAACCAGCTCCATAACGTCATTGCCAACGACGCCCATCGGGACTACTTCGGGAAGACACCTGCCGAGATCCGGGGCCGCCACATCCGCGAGCTGCTCGGCGAAGCCGTCTACGCCTCGAACCTGCCTCACATTCGGGGCGCGCTGGCGGGCCGCGAGCAGCGGTTCGAACGCGAATTCGTCGACTGCGAGGGGGCCACCCGCTACATCTTGGCGTGCTACGTCCCCGACGTCGTCGACGGCACGGTGCAGGGTTTCTTCGTCCAGGTCACCGAGGTGACGGCGCGCGTCGAGGCAGAGCGGGCCCGCGACGAGGCGCTGCGCCTTTTGCAGGTCAGCATGGCCAACGCACCGTTCGGGAAGGCGGTGTTGACCACCTCCGGGCGAGCGCTCATGGTCAATCCCGCGCTGTGCCAGCTGGTGGGCCTCACCGCCGACGAACTCATGGGCGCCAGTTGTCGCGACTTGGTGCACCCCGACGATTTGGACGCCGCGATCGAGGAGCATCGGCAGCTGCTCAGCGGCGAGGCGGCGCAGATCTCCTCCGAGCGTCGCTACATCCGGCGCGACGGGTCGACGATCTGGTTGCAGTGCAGCGCGGTCCTGGCGCCGGGGCGGGAGTACGGGGCCGAAGGTGTCGTCGTCGAGCAATTCCAGGACGTCACGGCCCGCAAGCTGGCCGAGGCCGAACTGGCCCGGCTGGCCGAGACCGACCAGCTGACCGGCCTGCACAACCGGCACGCGCTGATCGGCCGGATCGAGCAGCATCGCGCCGCCGAGCCAACCCAGAACCTTGGCGTCGTCTTCGTCGACCTCGATGGGTTCAAACAGGTCAACGACATCCGTGGGCACGCGGCCGGCGACTCGGTGCTGGTCGAGGTCGCGCGGCGGCTGCGCCAGCAGGTGCCGGAACCGAACTCCGTGTACCGCCTCGGCGGGGACGAATTCGTCGTGCTGGTGCCTGCGGTCGGTGACGCCGCCGCGGTAGCCGATCTCGCCGCCGCTATTTCCTCGGCGTCGACCGGTCGCTACGACGTCGGCGCGGATCGCTGCCACCTCACCGCCTCGGTGGGCTGGACCTGGGGCCCCGCCGGCGACGCCGAGGAGCTGATCCGCAGGGCGGACACCGACATGTACCGGCACAAGGCAGAGCATCGGGAGTCGTTCAAGTCGCTCTGGCAGGTCGTCGCGGCGCAGCGCGCTCAGCCGTAGGCCAGCAGCAGGGGCACCCGCTGCTCAGCGCTGGTAAGCGACCCGTGGTGCCCGATCAGTGCCGACTCCGCGGGTTCGACAGCCCGGCGCACCAGCGCGGCCCGGTCTTTGGCGGCCGCCACCAAGTCCCCGATGCGAGGGCGGACCCGGTCTTCGACCCGGCTGCCGAACCAGCCGGCCGCGATCGCCTCATCCCGCGAGACGACCCAGGCGTGTTGCCCGAGCATCTCGCGCCAGGCGGCCAGCACGTCGATGTCGGCACCGTCACGCACGTAGATGTGGCGTGCGCGTGGCTCGCCGCCGACAGCGCTCACCCCGTCGAGCAGGGCGGCGGCACTGTCGATATCGACGGTGCCGGCGGGGTCGACGGACACCATGCCGTGGTCGGCGACGACGGCCAGTAGAGCACCGGCTGGCAGTGCCTCGACGACGGACTCCACCAACCGATCGACCTGCCGTAACTGCGTGCGCCAGGCGGGCGAGCCGGGCCCGTAGAGGTGGCCCACCAGGTCCAGATCCCCGTGGTAGCCGTAGCAGAAGCCGCCGCCGGCGACGGCGGAGCTGACTTCGGCGGCCAGGTCGCCGAGGGCGTGCACTCCGACGTAGCGCCCCCCGCGCAGCACCGCACGGGTCAGGCCCGAGCCGGTGAACTGCGCACCGGAGACGACGGTGACCGCGATTCCCGCCGCGGATGCGGTCTCGAACGTGGTCGGCAGGGGTTGCACCCGTTCGGGCACGGCCACCTCGCGCAGATCCTCACCCCAGGGATGGGGACGCCAGCGCAGCGCGTTGATCACGCCGATGTCGGGCAGCCGGAACGAGTAGCCCACCATGCCGTGACGACCCGACGGGCAGCCGGTACCGACCGCAGCCAGACCGGCGGCGGTGGTGGACGGAAACCCCACCTGCAGCGTGGCCCCGCGCAGGCCGGCCAATACCGGCGCGTCCTCGGTGTGCGCGTCCAGCAGTTCGGCACCCAGCCCGTCGATGAGCAGCACGCATGCGCCGGCTACGCGATCCGGCAGGCCGATGCGGGCCTCGACGTCGGGTACGCCCATTGCCGCCAGTACCGACGGCACCACGTCAGCAAGGTGTGCGGTGTCGGAATCCGGGCGGGGCAGCTCCATGCGACCGAGCCTGCCACACCGGTCAGGGTTTGCCGAAGCCGGCTTTCTCCAGAATCTGCTGGCCGGTCGGGCCGGTCACCAGATCGATGAACTTGCCTGCCAGAGTTGGGTTTCCGGCCTGCTTGAGGACTGCGATCGGATAGGTGTTCACCGAGCTGGCTGCTTCGGGGAAGGGCACCGCGGCGACCTTGCCGCCGGCGCCCGCGACGTCGGTGACATACACCAGCCCGGCGTCGGCCTGACCGCTGCTCACCTTGTTCAGCACATCGGTCACCGACGATTCCTCACTGACCGGGGACAGCGTCACGCCGGTTTGGCCTTCGACTTTGCGGGTCGCCGCGCCGCAGGGTACCTGCGGAGCGCACACCACGATGTCCAGTCCCGGTTTGACCAGATCTCGAAAAGAGCTGATGCCCTTGGGATTACCTGGCGCTACGGCGATGGTCAAGGTGTTGGAGGCGAAGTTCACCGGGGAGCCGGCCAGCAGCCCCGCCTTGGCGGCTTTGTCCATGTTGGTGGTGTCCGCGGAGGCGAACACGTCGGCATGGGCGCCCTGGGTCAGCTGGGTGACCAGGTCTGACGAGCTGGCGAACGAAAACTCCACGGCTGCACCGGGATTGTCCTTGCTGAACTGGTCGCCGATCGCGGTGAACGTCTTCTTGAGCGACGCGGCCGCGAAAACGACGATCTTCGAGTGCTCGGCTGATGACGGTGCGGACTGCCGTGCTGTGCCGCAGCCGGGTAGCGCGGTGACGAGTAGTCCAACAACCAGCGTCGGCAGCAGTCGCCGGATCATGATTCTCCCGAGGTTTCGACGATGACGGTGGTGGCCTTCACGACAGCCACCGCCACGCTGCCAGGCTCCAGTTTCAATTCCCGTACCGCGTCCGTGCTCATCAGGGAGACGACGGTGAACGGTCCGCACTGCAGCTCCACCTGGGCCATCACCGTGTCGGTGACCACTCGGGTGACCAGTCCGGCAAACCGGTTGCGCGCCGAGCTGGCGATCGACAGCGGGTCCTTCGGGGTGGTGGCAGCGTGCGTTCGTGCGAAGGCGGCAAGCGCGGCACCGTCGATGGTCTTTCGCCCCGACTCGTCGCTGCCCACTGGGAGGTTGCCGTCCTCGATCCATCGGCGAACCGTGTCGTCACTGACGCCGAGTAGCTCGGCAGCCTCTCGAACTCGCAGCATCGGCACGAGGGAATCGTAACCGCATTTGCGGAGCAATAGAGGCGCGAGATCCGCATATGCGTCTCCGTGCTCCGGGTGCGTGACCGCCAAGCCGCGGCCATAGGCTGTTGCGGTGCGTCTTATCCGCCGCGCCGCGGCATTGGCGGTGGCCCTGGTAACTCTCCCGCTTGGCCCGGCCGTTGCGCAGGCCGACCCCAACGCCTTGTGGACCATCGTCCACGACCAGTGCGTAGCCGATGAGCAGCAGCATCACGACGCGGCTCCGTGCTCGCGGGTCGATCTCAGCCTCGGCGAGCAACGCGGCTACGTCGTTTACAAGGACATTGTGGGGGCGCGGCAGTATCTGCTGATGCCCACCGCTCGGATCGCCGGGATCGAGAGTCCAGAGCTGCTCGAACCCGGCGCGACCAACTACTTCGCGACCGCCTGGCAGGCCCGCTCGTTCGTCGAGCAGCGCGCCGGGGGCACGATTGCGCGGGACTGGATGAGCTTGGCGATCAACGCGGCGATAGCGCGTTCGCAGAATCAGCTGCATATTCACATCGACTGTCTGCGGGCCGATGTCCACGATGCGCTCGCCGCGTCGGCCGCCCTGATCGGCCCGGTGTGGACCCCGCTGTCGGTACCGCTGGCCGGGCACACCTACTGGGCGATCGCGGTCCCGCATGCCGAGCTGGTCGCAAACCCGTTCACGGTGCTCGCCGACGGGCTCCCCGGAGCACGGGCCGACATGGGATCGCACAACCTGGTGGTGGTCGGTGCCACCGACGCCGCCGGTCAGCCGGGCTTCGTGATCCTGGCCGACCGGGCCGACGGGGAGGCCGGCGAACTCGCCGGCGGCGAGGAGCTGCAGGACCACGAAGCCTGCCCGGCGCCGTTGCCGGCGACGGGAACCACCGCTAAGTAGCGCGCTACTGGTCGGCATCAGCTTGCTTGGCAAGCACGCACAGGTGTCGTGGAATTCGATTGCCCACCAGCATCATTGGACAGTCCCGACATCGAGTATGCGTTGTGGGCCATCGTGGTCGCCGCCAAGCTGTTCGGGCTCTCCGGAAAACTGGGTTCGTTGCTGGCCATCGGCGTGCGGACAACACGGCCGAGACCGCGGCGACCCGCTACCTGTACCTCGCGGGGCCTGCCCTGGGGCGTCGGCGCGAGCTGAGGTCGATCAGTAGGGCGGCAGCTGCCCGTTGCCGGACTGCCCGGCCAGGCCGTTGAGCGTGTCGAGGTAGTGCCGCAGTTGGAGCTGCGACATCAGCGGTCCAGACGTTGCGGGCGGCTGAGCATCGGTCAATGTCCATGGCTGGCAACCATCGGTCTTGAACGTGGCGTCGCCCGGATCGAGCTGAATGACCTGCGGCTTCTTCGACAGTCCGTTGTCCAGCGTCGTCTGGCCGTCGGGCCCGCCAACCCGCTTCCAGTAGCACGCGGCGCCCTCGAGCGGTCCCGCCGTGGCGTAGGTGCCCGGCACGATGTCGACGCCGATCTTGTAGGTGCCGGGCTGGTCCATGCTCGATTTGGGCCCACCGGGCGGTGGGGTGGTCGGCGACCCGGACGTGGGCGGTGCGGACGTCGGCGATCCCGATGTGGGCGGCGCCGATGTCGGCGGTGCAGACGTGGCCGGATCGGTAGTGGGGGTCGGTGTCGGCGAGGTGGGATCGGCCGCCGCGGCATCCGCCGTTGCCAAACAAACCGCCACAGCCAACGCTGTGGTGGCGATCACGCTCGTCGTTCTGACCACGAGACCAAGGGTACCCGCGGACCGAGGACCCCCATTACGCAACCACGTGCCGGACACTGCGGCATATGGAATGGCAGCTGAAATCACTTCAGCCCAACAGTTGGCTCGAGCATGGCGGATGTCTGGTTGAGTCGAGTGGGCCGGCACTAACCGATGCCGACCGTACTGTCCTAGGCGGTCTTGCTCAGCAGCGGCAGCAGGAAGCTGCGGCGCTCGAGGACGGCGTCGTCGAACTCGTGCTCGGCCTCGGCCACCGAACTGACGACCGGGAACGAGACATCGGCATCGCGCGCCCGCAGGCGTCGGTTCACGACATCACTGGCGACGAGGGCCCACTCCACGCCCATCGCATTGCAGACATCATCGACCTCGAAGAGTAACCGGATCGCCTGCGGAGTAAACGTGCTCACGCCGGTGAGATCGAGGACGAAGGGAGTGTCGGCGAGGACCAGTCGCTTGGCGCAGTCGGTGACGCGGTCGATGTTGGCCGAATCGATGCGACCGCTCACCGCGACAACCGTTGCCATATGACGGAAATGGGCGCGGACGTGAGCACCCCGGTAGTCCACAGCAGGGTTTCCGTACCGCGACGTGAAGCTCGTCATGTGCTGCCCCATTTCGGTCATGTAGCGCGAATGGCGGCCTCTCGGCTGCCTCAACCTGACCTGTACGTTATGCCGCAAATCTAAGGTCACCGGGAGCAGCGGCTAAAACTCTGTTAAGAACCAACTTTCAGCCGTCGGCGCGGAAGCGGGCAACTCCACCTCCGATGCGGACCGTCTGAGCGCATCGATTCGGCTGCCCTCAGGACTAGCGCAAGGCGGGTAGAACCTCGTCGGTCAGCAGTTGCACTGACTTCCATGCCTCGTCGATCGGCATGCCCCCGACCAGGGGATGCATGACGATCGGCCCGTAGTTCATCGACTCGCGAACCTCGGCGATCAACTGGTCGGGGGTGAGGAATCGATACCGACCCGAGGCCCGCACCTGCTCCAGCGTTCGCACGCCGGGCAGCTGCATCGAGGAGCAGGACGGGTCATCGGACCACTGCCCATAAGTGAGCGCTTCCCACAGAATGTGGCCGCCCAGTTCGTCCCACGCCCGGTCGGGGTCCTCGTGCAGGTAGATCATCCCTCGGTTGATCGCCG
Source organism: Mycolicibacterium sp. CH28 (assembly GCF_004745805.1). GTDB lineage: Bacteria > Actinomycetota > Actinomycetes > Mycobacteriales > Mycobacteriaceae > Mycobacterium. The sequence continues at coordinate 598,246 of NZ_SRLQ01000004.1, forward strand.
GCGGCATGAGGACGTACGGCTGTATCCCGGACGCTCGACACAACTCGGCGTAGTACTCGGCGAGATCGGGTCGATGGTCGGGCAGGCTGAGCGGCAGACCGAATCGCACGGCCCGGCGGACCGTCGCGCGCACCCCGCCCCTGAGGTACAGCGGCGGATGCGGCTTGGACCAGGTGCCTGAGAGCACGCCGGCGGTGGTGTCGGTCCAGGCCGCGAGCATGGCCTGCAGCGCCTGATCCATCAGCTCCCCGCGGCGGGTGAAGTCCACGCCAAGGGCTTGGTACTCCACCTGCCGGTAACCCAGACCGACGGTGGTGTGCAGCCGGCCCTGACTCATGGCGTCGACAAGGGCGATGTCCTCGGCCAGCCGGATCGGATTCCACAGCGGCGCCAGTGCACAGTCGATGCTGGCGAAGATGTTGGCCGTGCGAGCCAGGATCATCCCCGCGATCATCACTGGGTTGGTGCTCCAGCCGTGGCCGGTGGCATGGTGCTCGTCGACGCTCACTGCCGCGATCCCATGCCGATCGCCAAACTGGGCTAACTCCATTGCGGCGGATAGCAATTCACCCTGTAATCGGGGATCACCGCCGGGGGAGGCGAAGTTGAACCGGAGAATGGCGAGCATCTCAGCACTGTATTGCTGCCGGTGCGCCAAACTCGATGCGAACGGGTCACGATTTGGCCGCTGTCGACCGCCACGCGGGTGGCTGTCAGGGGTCGCCGCTACGGTGGCGCGGTGCGCGAGGATGCGGCCGCGGTACGGACGGCGTTGCAGTGGCTGGGATTGTGGGTGGCTGCGGCGGTAGTGCTGATACTGATGGGCCTACTCAACCAGGCGATGTGGGCCCTGGCTGTGATGTGCGCGCTGGTCGCGGCGCTGTGCGCCTGGCGGGCGTTTCTGGCGTGGCTCGACCTTCGTAGGAAGAGACGACGCGACGTGCTCTACCGGGCCTCCGGTCAGGCCGCCGTCGACGCGATGACCGGCGTGGACTTTGAGCACTACGTAGCGGCGGTATTGCGTGGCACCGGTTACAGCGTCGAACTCACCAGGGCAACAGGTGATTTCGGCGTCGATCTGATCGCGACCCGAGACGGTGTGCGCACCGCGGTGCAGTGCAAGCGGCAAAACCGGGTGGTCAACGGTTCGGCCGTCCAGCAGGTGGTCGCCGGCGCGCCCGTCTACGACTGCTCTGCGACCATGGTGGTGACCAACCACAGCTATACCCGTGCCGCCGCTCAACTGGCCGAGGTGCACGGCTGCGTGCTGGTGGACCGCACGCGCCTGGCTCGATGGTCACGTGCCCCGGTCCGGCGTCAACCGACGAACCGGTCCCGGTAGGCGCTCAGCCGCTCGGTCACCTCGTCGGGGTGCAGGCCCACATCGTCCAGGTCGTAGCTGACCTCGCCGTATCGCCCGCGCGGATGCTCGGCGATGAAGTCCGCCATCGCCGAGCGCACCTCGGTGTCGTAGGGCTGGGAGGCCAGCGCGTAGATCGCCGAGAGCGTGCCCTGCTCGTCGGCCATGAAATCGGTGAACCGCACGTCGATCGACTGGTTGGCCGGTAACACGTCACGGTCGCGCAGGCAGCCACTGAACAGGTCGTCGGCCCGGTCGAGCCAGTACCGCGCGATCTTGGCGGGATTGGGTTGGGCGCAGGCCATTCGGGAGGCATAGGCGATCATGGTGACCATCGACCGGGTTACCTCTACCGGATCTCGATGCGTCACAACGAAGGTCGCGTCCGGAAAGGTGGCGTACAGGGTGGGGAACTGTTCGAGGTGCTGGGGTGACTTCAACACCCAGCGGGTCCCACCCCGTAGCCACTGCATGGCCCGCAACTGCCGCTTGAGGTAGGCATACGACGGCGCCTGGTCGTGCGATTTGTAGTGAGCGGCGAATGTCGGCAGGTAATAGGTGGTTTCGAAGAGCATGCCGGAGATGTCGTTGGCGAGCAGCTGGATCTCCTCGTGCGCATGGTCGACGGTCATGTCGTGCATCCGCTTGAAATCCGGCATCGAGGTCTCGACCAGGTCGAGCCCCGCCGAACATCGCTCCCGGCGGGCCTGCTCTTCCGGCGGGCAGGAGCGTAGCGACTCGGGGAGGGGCACAGCGTCGTCGGTGCCGGGGTCGTCGGCGCCGGGGAAGGGTTCCAGGCTCTCCCAGTACGGCAGGTAGCGCAGATTCGGGTCCGCGGCGATGAGATTGTGCAGATGGGTGGTGCCGGTGCGCGGCAATCCACAGATGATGATCGGCCGCTCGATGGCGATGTCGTCGATCTCGGGATGCGTGGCGATCAGCGCCTCCAACCGGAGCCGATTGACGAGATTGCCGACGAGCTGTTCGAAGGCGACGGCCACGCCGACATCGGAGAGGCCGGCCTCTTCCCGCAGCGACCAGCACAGCACGTCGAGTCGTTCGCGGAAACCGTTGTCGCCCCAGTCGTCCAGTCCGGTGCGTTCAGCCGCGGTGGCCAGCATCGCTTCCGGGGTCAGCTCGAGGATGGCCCCGTAGCCTGCCAGCGCATCCCGGATGGGCCGGGCGGCTTCGGGGAAGACCGGGTGGGCCAGGTCGGTGAATCGCACTGGCTTCGGGCGCTCGACACCGGTGGTCATGCCGACAGCTCCGCCACATCCACAACCCGACAGCTGGGCCGGTCTGGGGTGTGCTCGGGCAAGAACCAGCGCAACCAGATCAGGCCCTTGGTGCGTCCGGCCGTCGAGACCCAGTTGGGTTGGCCGGGGTCGGTGTCGCTGACGATGATTCGCCAGGATCCGTCGGGCTGGTAGGTGACGTGTGCGCCGTTGATGGTCACCCGTTCGTAGGTGTAGTCGTAGGTGTGCAGGAACGGATTCCACAGGCACAGATTCCAGAACACGCATGGCGGTGATGTGCCCTCGATGACGAGCGCCTGGCTGGGCTCGAGTTCGTAGGCGCCCATGGCGTAGGCGGCGTCACCGGCCGCCCATCCGTAGGTCTGTTGCGGCACGGGGTACGGTTCGGCGATTTCGTTGGCCGGCTCGACCCGCAGTGGGATGAACGAAACCTGTTCGTTGATCCATATTTTGGCGGCCCGGAGGCGACGGATGAGATCGGCCCGGTCGTCGTGCTTGCGCGCGGGCCGGTCGACGGCCTCGATCTTCCACTGCACCCGCCGGTCGGTCTCGGGATTGTCGAGGTAGTCGCGGGTCAGCGCGACGACCGCGTCGGGCTCGAGTTTCAGCCACGCGCCGGGCTGGCGGGTGGGGCTGATCATGAACTCGAAATTGCCGTCATCGTCGAACTCCAGGGAGCGGTCGTTCATCGTCCCGACGATCCGGTTGCTGTAGTGGCCGTCATCGGGTCCGCCGTAGACGGTGATCGACAGATAGACCGAGTCGCCCCGGTTGCCGGTGACGCGGTAAGTGCGGTTGGGATCGATGGGCGCGAGTTGGTAGAAGGCGTCGGAGTTGTCCCCACCCCATCTCTGGTAAGGCCCGATGACGTCGACGAACCGCGGATTGGCCTTGTCGCCCCACACGTAGGCGTCCACGGCGACCCGCAGCAGGCTGAACGTCAGCCGGTATCCATCGAGGACATCGGCCTCCTCCAGTGGTGGATCGGCGCTGAGGAACTTGCGTTCGATTGCCCCGAGCTCGTCGAGCAGTTCGTGAAACGCCGTCGACAGGTCGTCCTGGGTCATCGTCACTCCTTCGTTCGAGGCTGAACTCCCTGCATGACCAGGGAGCAGAGTGTGTCGACCAGCTGGTCGGTGTCGCCGCGGCCATCAACCAGCACGCTGTAGAACGTGGTGCCGACAAGCAGGCTGAACAAGGTGTCGGTGTCGACATCGGCGCGGACCACGCCTTGATGCGTGCCGGCCCGCACGAGGGCCGCCAGCTCGGCTCGGATCATGTCATCGAGCAATTGCTGTGTGCGGATGTGCAATTCGGTGTCGCGGCGCCGCTCGGCGAGGATCCCCATGGTTGCGGCCTCCACCACTGGCTCGCGCCAGAAGGCCGCGGCTCGGCGGGCGAACTCGCGCAGGTCGGTCTCGAAGTCGCCGGATCGAACCAACGTCTGGCCACCCGTGGCGGTGCCGAACGCCGCTTCGAACACCACGTGGGCCTTCGACGGCCAGCGCCGGTAGATGGTGGGCCGGCTGACCCCGGCCTGGCGGGCGATCGACTCCATCGACACCTGGTCGTAGCCGACCTCGGTGAGCAGAAGGCGGGTGGCGGCCATGATCGCCTCGTCTGTGCGCGGATCGCGGGGCCGGCCGCGCACGGGCTCCTGGCCCACCGGGAGGTCGGGATTCGGAACCGTCATCCGAGTTATGTTCCATAACGTAACGTAAACTGTCAATGCCTGAATCGAAGTGGCTGCCGCCGGTCTTACGTGTTTCTGACCCGTGGTGCTACACCATGGCCGACGCCGCGGTGGGTCCATAGCCTGACAACTAGGGCGCTTGGTGAACCAGACGACGACTCGCATCGTGTCAACGAGAACGCCTAGCCCCGACCTGGGAGGTCATTTCATGCGTTGGTTGCACACCGCGATCCGGTCACTGTTGGTGGCAATGGCCACGGCCGCACTGACTTTGGGCATCGCGAGTCCGCCGGCGGCGCTCGCCGACGATCAGTTGAACTTCACCGGAACGACTCTGAGCGGTGCCCCCTTCAACGGCGCCAGCCTGCAGGGCAAGCCGGCGGTGCTGTGGTTCTGGACACCTTGGTGCCCGTTCTGCAATCAGGAGGCACCGAACGTGAGCCAGGTGGCGGCCGCCAATCCGAAGGTCACGTTCGTCGGGGTCGCGGCACGGGCCGACGTCGGCCAGATGGAGGGCTTCGTTTCGAAGTACAACCTGAACTTCACCAACCTCAACGACGCCGACGGGTCGATCTGGGCGCGATTCAAGGTGCCGTGGCAACCCGCCTATGTGTTCCTGCGTCCCGACGGGACGTCGACGTTCGTCAACAACCCGACTTCGGCGATGTCGGAGCAGGAGCTCAGCGACCGAGTCCAAGCGCTGTTGTCCTGAGTTCAGCCAGACGTGGACGGAAGTCTGACCGGCCTGGCGCTGGCCGCGGGCATGGTTGCCGCGCTCAATCCCTGTGGGTTCGCGATGTTGCCGGCCTATCTGACCCTCGTCGTACGCGGCGAGGTCCCGACGACGGGCCGGGTCACTGCGGTGGGACGGGCCCTGGTTGCCACCGCCGCCATGGCGCTGGGGTTTCTGACGGTCTTCGGACTGTTCGGCTTGCTGACGGTGTCGGTAGCCTCGACCGTTCAGGGCTACCTGCCTTATGTCACGATCGTGATCGGCATCCTCCTTGTGGCCCTTGGTATTTGGCTGCTGATGGGCCGAGAGCTCGCGGTACCGGGTTGGCGTCCCGGTCAGCGGTGGGCGCCGACCGCACGGCTCGGGTCGATGTTCGGTTACGGGGTGGGGTACGCGATCGCGTCGTTGTCGTGCACCGTGGGGCCATTCCTCGCGGTCACCGGCAGCGCCCTGCGCACCGGGTCTGCGCTCGACGGTGTGCTGGTCTACGCCGCCTACGCCGCCGGCCTGGCGTTGGTGGTGGGCGTGCTCGCGGTCGCGGTCGCTCTCGCCAGTACCGCCCTGGTCGACCGGATACGCGGCCTACTTCCCTACGTCAACCGCATTGGCGGCGCGGTGCTGGTGGTAGTGGGACTTTACGTCGGCTACTACGGCCTCTACGAGGTCCGGTTGTTCAGCGCCAACGGCAACCCGGCCGATCCGGTCATCACCGCGGCGGGCCGGGTGCAGCGGGTGTTGGCCGGCTGGGTGTACCGCACCGGCTGGTGGCCGTGGGCGCTGGTGCTTGCGCTGCTCGTTGCCGCGGCGGCGATGGTGGTGTGGGTCCGGCGTCGCAGCAGTCGGCATCCGCTGTGATAGGCCCTCGCCTGCGGCTATCTGCGATTACCGGGGCCTCATAGCCGGCGCCGATATACTCCGCTGCACAGCCGAGACAGGGAGATGAACCGATGACGAAACACTCGGTGCGAACGTGGGGGGTCGCCGCCGCAGCGGTGCTGGCCCTCAGCGGTGTTCCCGCGGCGATCGTGACGATTCAGCCGAGCGGGGAGGCGCACGCCGACGTCTGCGCCAGCGCCGGTCGGCGCGTCACCGTCAGCGGATGCGCGGACCTGAGCGATGTGATGGCCCCGTACGTGCCACCACCCGCCTACTACGCACCGCTGCCGGAGGACTATCCGCCGCCACCCCCGCCACCACCGCCGCCAGTCACCGGTTGTGTCGGCTGGAACGGCCGGTGGGTCAACGCCAACGCATGTAACTAGACCCGGACGATGACGAAACCCCGCGGGCAGGCGCCCGCGGGGTTTCGTTTTGCGCTCGGGTCAGACCAGATTCAGGTCAGGCCAGATCGAAGCGATCGCTGTCCATGACCTTGACCCACGCCGCGACGAAGTCCTTGACGAACTTCTCCTTGGCGTCGTCCTCGGCATACACCTCGGCCACGGCACGCAGCTGCGAGTTCGACCCGAACAGCAGGTCCACGCGGCTGGCGGTGTACTTCTGTGCGCCCGTCGTGCGGTCGGTACCGACATAGGTGCCGTCGTCAGCCGGTGACGGTGCCCACTTCGTGCTCATATCGAGCAGGTTGACGAAGAAGTCGGGCGTCAGGGTGCCCGGCTTGTCGGTGAACACCCCCAGCTTCGTGCCGCCGAAGTTGGCGTCCAGCGCCCTCAGACCGCCGATGAGGACGGTCATCTCCGGACCCGACAGGCCCAGCAGATTGGCCCGGTCGATCAGCTGGTACTCGGCCGGCAGCCGCAGCCCCTTGCCGACGAAGTTACGGAAACCGTCGGCCTTGGGCTCCAGGTACGAGAACGACTCGACATCGGTCTGCTCCTGGGTGGCATCGCCTCGACCCGAGGAGAACGGCACCTCGATGTCGAATCCGGCGGCCTTCGCGGCCTTCTCCACACCGACGTTGCCCGCGAGCACGACAAGGTCGGCGAACGACACGGTGACGCCCGCGCTGGACTGGATGTCCTCCAGCTTGCGGATCACCTGGGCCAGCTCGTCGGGTTCGTTGGCCTCCCAGCCCAGCTGCGGCTGCAGCCGGATCCGACCGCCGTTGGCGCCGCCGCGCATATCGCTGTCGCGATAAGACGAGGCCGCCTTCCATGCCGTCGACACCAGCTGCGGCACCGTCAGACCCGAGTCGGCGACGGCGGCCTTGAGGGTGGCGACATCGGCGTCGGACAACGGGGTGCCGGCCGGGACGATGTCCTGCCACACCCACGTCTGCTGCGGCTTGAGCGGCCCGAGGTAGCGGACGACCGGGCCCATGTCGCGGTGCAGGAGCTTGAACCAGGCCTTGGCGAACTCCTCGGCGAGTTCCTCGGGATGATCGAGCCAGCGGCGGGTGATCTTCTCGTAGATCGGATCAAACCGCATCGACAGGTCGGTGGTCAGCATTGACGGGTGGGTCTTGCCCTCACCCTGCGCCATCGGCACCGAGTTGGCCCAGCCGTCGTTCTTCGGCTTCCACTGGTTGGCGCCGGCCGGGCTCTTGGTGAGCTCCCACTCGTTGCCGTAGAGGATCTCCAGGAAGCTGTTGTCCCACTTGGTCGGAGTGTGCGTCCAGGTCACCTCCAGCCCGCTGCTGACGGTCTCGTTTCCGACACCGGAGTTAGCCCAGCCCAGGCCCTGCTGCTCCAGCGGCGCGGCCTCGGGCTCGACCCCGTTCTCGACAGGGGTGGCGCCGTGCGTCTTGCCGAAGGTGTGCCCGCCGACGATCAATGCCGCGGTCTCGACGTCGTTCATCGCCATCCGGCCGAAGGTTTCGCGAATATCGATGGCCGCGGCCACCGGATCCGGAACCCCTTCGGGGCCTTCGGGGTTGACGTAGATCAGACCCATCATGGTGGCACCGAGCGGGTTCTCCAGCTTCGTCCGGTCGCTTCCTGCGTAGCGCTCCTGGGAGCCCAGCCACTCCGCTTCGGCGCCCCAGTACACATCCTCCTCGGGCTCCCAGTAGTCCGGGCGGCCGAACGCGAACCCCGCGCTGTTGAAGCCCATGTTCTCCAGGGCTCGGTTGCCGGCGAACACGATCAGGTCGGACCAGGACAGCTTCTTGCCGTACTTCTTCTTGACCGGCCACAGCAGGCGACGAGCCTTGTCGAGACTGACGTTGTCGGGCCAGCTGTTCAGCGGCGCGAAACGCTGCATACCCTTGCCGCCACCACCGCGGCCGTCGACGACCCGGTAGGTGCCGGCGGCATGCCATGACATCCGAATGAAGAACGGACCGTAGTGGCCGAAGTCGGCGGGCCACCAGTCCTGCGAGTCGGTCATGACGGCGTCGACGTCGCGGGTCAGTTCGTCGAAGTCGAGCGTCTGGACGGCGGCGCGGTAATCAAAATCGGCGCCGAGCGGATTGATGACGTCGGGATCCTTCTGCAGGATCTTCAAATTGACCGCGTTCGGCCACCAGTCCCGATTGCTGCCGCCCTCGACGGGGGGCTTGATGCGCATCGGGCAACCGCTTTCGGCCGGCTCGGTTTGAGCCTTTCCAATTGGGGGTGTTTCCTCAGGCACTGCTGTTCCTTTCGAGAGTGATGAACTGGGCTGCGATCACGGCTGTGGTCGCGACGATTCGTGGGCCATGCAGTCCGGGCAGTAGCCCCAGTAGATGACTTCGGCCTCGTCGAGCACGAAACCTTCCAGTTGGCCACTGTCATCCGCCGGGGTTAGGCAGGGCGCCTCGCCGACGGCGCAGTCGATGTCGGCGATCGTTCCGCAATTTCGGCAGATGACGTGGTGGTGGTTGTCGCCCACTCGTGCTTCGTAGCGCGCGACCGAACCGGAGGGCTGGATACGCCGGACCAGCGCGGCGGCGGTGAGGGCGTGCAACACGTCGTACACCGCTTGGCGCGATACCTCGGGCAGGGCTGCACGCACCGCACCGAAGATCGTCTCGGTATCGGCGTGCGGATGGGCATACACCGCCTCGAGCACCGCGACGCGAGGCCGGGTGACCCGGAGCTCAGCTGCACGCAGCTGGTCCGCGAAATCCGACTTTGAGGTCACGTTGCGATAGTCGTCCCTTTTCTGGAATCAGTCAAGAGTTCGTCGGAATTGATTCGGCGAACGTCGGTCACGGACGACCGCTGCTGCCGACGCCCGTGCAGCGTGCGGGCGGTGACCGGGCCATCGGTATGGTGATGCTCACGGCGGACCGCGTTTGGCGGCCTTCGTGGCCCGCGCCGCGGGGGAACCAGTCGTCTCATCAGGAGAAGTTTCGTGCCCCTCAACACCGTCGCGCTCGAACTCGTGCCACCCAATACCGATCGCAGTCCGGACGAGATTCTGGCCGAGGCGCGTAAGGTCGTGCGGCTCTCCGCAGAGACCGGCCTGCAGGGCCGGATCCGGCACGTGATGATCCCGGGGATGATCGCCGAGGACGACGATCGCCCGATCGAGATGAAGCCCAAGCTCGACGTGCTCGATTACTGGTTGCGCATCGCGCCGGAGCTGCCCGGCATCAAGGGGCTCTGCACCCAGGTCACCGCGTTCATGGATGAAGCGACGCTGCACCGGCGGCTGACCGATCTGCTGGACGCTGGCATGGAAGGCATCGCTTTCGTCGGGGTTCCGCGCACGATGAGCGACGGTGAAGGCGGCGGGGTAGCACCAACCGATGCGCTGGCGATCTACCGCGACCTGGTCCCGAATCGGGGCGCGATTCTCATCCCGACCCGGGACGGCGAACCCGGCCGGTTCGGATTCAAATGCGGGCGCGGGGCCACCTACGGCATGACCCAGCTGCTCTACTCCGATGCCATCGTGGGGTTCCTGACGGATCTCGCCCGCGACACCGACTACCGACCGGAACTGTTGCTGTCCTTCGGGTTCGTGCCGAAGGTGGAGTCCACGGTCGGACTCATCGAGTGGCTGATTCAGGACCCCGGCAACCCGGCTGTCGCCGCCGAACAGGAGTTCGTGCGCACCCTGGCGGCCAGTGAGCCTGAGGTCAAGCGGCGCCTGCTGGTTGACCTGTACAAACGCATCATCGACGGGGTCGCCGATCTCGGGTTCCCGCTGAGCATCCACTTCGAGGCCACCTACGGGATGTCGCGGCCCGCCTTCGACACTTTCGCCGAAATGCTGGCGTACTGGTCGCCACTGGGCTCCGGCTCATAGCGTATCCGCCAGTGAAAACACTGATCGACTTCGATAACGCTCCGGTCTTCGCCATCCCGGCCCGTCCCGGCTATCCCGGGTTCGACGGGTGCGAGGGCATGTTGATCGAAGGTCCGCAGGGCTGGGGTGAGTTCTGCCCGCCGCGTACCGGTTCCGATCTGGCCGCCGCGCGCTGGCTGACCTCAGCGGTCGAGGGCGGCACGGTCGGCTGGCCGGACCCCGTCCGAGGCCGGGTGGCGGTTGCGGTACCGGTACCGGCGGTGGATCCGGATAGCGCCAGCGCCATCACCGCCGCCGGCGGGTGCCGCACGGCCGACGTGCGGGTCGAGGGCCGGGCTGACCGGCTGGCCGGGGACATCGCCCGGCTCGAGGCGGTGCGCGACGCACTCGGGTCCGACGGGTCCATTCGATGCGTTGCAGGTGGGGCGTGGGACGTCGAGACCGCGGCGGCGGTCATCCCGGTTCTGGACCGGGCGGCCGGTGGCCTGGAGTTCATCGAGCAGCCGTGCGCCACCGTTGCGGATCTGGCGGCCGTCCGGCTGCGGGTCAGCGTGCGCATCGCCGCTGATCTGGCGGCGCTGGGCACCGACGACGCGACCCGGCGGGCGCTATCCGAGGCCGCCGACATTGCAATCCTGGCGGTCGGTCCGCTCGGCGGGGTGCGGCGCGCGTTGCGGGTGGCCGAAACCTGCGGGCTGCCCTGTGTGGTGGCCTCGGCACCGGGGACCACAATCGGGCTGGCCGGCGGACTGGCGCTGGCCGGCGTACTGCCTGAGCTCGAGTTCGACTGCGGGCTCGGCACGGCCGCGGTGCTTGCCGGTGACCTGGTGTCGCAGGCCCGCTCACTGATTCCGGTCGAGGGCTATCTCCCGGTCGCGCCCATGCCGCCGGCACCCGACCCGGACCGTTTGGCGCAGTTCGCGCTGGCTGACCCGGACCGGATTGCCTGGTGGCGCAACCGATTACACAGCGTTTCGCAGCTGGTCTAAGGTGACGCGAGGGAGCTGCTCCGGCTAACGACGCCGCCACGCGGCGAAGGCCAGGCCGGCACCGATCAGGACGATCACCGGCCCGAGCACTGACCACGTCGTGGTGTTACTCATCGGACTGCCTTGCACGGCACCGAAGCCCTGCAGCGTGAACAGCAGCCCGAACAGTGCGACCAGCACCCCCAGGATTCCGACGGCATAGCGCATGATCAGCTCCTCTTTCCGGTTGGCATGGCCGCCGACACCGCTCGCATCACGGCTCGCCGCACCGTGAGTGCGCCCGACTCCGCGGCGCCACCGATCGGCGACCGATTCGGCGGATCCAGTTGCAGCACATCACCTTCGGTGATTCTCCCGGCCCGGGTCACGGTGCCGTAGACCCCCAAGCAGCGCCGCGAATGGGCCGCGATGGTCCGGGTGATCTCCTTGTCGCGCTTGAGCTCGGGCTGCTCGTGGGAGGGCATGACGCAGCGGATGGTCGGGATCAACGGCTGCAGTTCGGCGTGCGGGGCGTGCAGCGTGCCGCCGCACCAGTCCCATTCCGGATGCGCCGATGCGGCGGGGGAGTCGACGACGATGCTCGGCCGGAATCGCCGGACGTCGAAATCCGAATCCGGTGCCAGCGCGGCCATGGTGGCCAGGCTCTGCTCGGTAATGACGTGTACCGGGTAGGCGTCCACGTAACTGCCGACGGGGGTGGCATACCGGCTGATCTCGGCGAGCTTGCGGACCGGGAACACCGATAGGTCCGGCAGCGGCTCGTCGTCGTCGAGGCCGAAGATGGTGCGAAGGTCGGTCTTGGTCGCCATCGGTGCGCGGTACTGGTCGCGGCGGTCGATCGGCGGTAACGCCCGAAGTTCCACCCGGTGGTCGAGGTAGTCGGACAAGGCCTGGTGCACCGACGGATCGGAACTGGTCACCTCAGTGCCGTCGGGGAAGCCGATGACGACCTCCGGCGCCCGGCCCGGTCCAGCATCCGGGGGTGGTGTCTGCACGTAGCGCGCGGTGCACCACAGCAGCCCGGGCAGCCGCTTGGCGCTGGTCGTCGTGTCGGCGTCGAGGTCGCGAACCGCCCAGGTCCGGTCGCCGTGCAGCCCCGATTCACCGATCTGCGCTTCGGTCAGCCGCTCGCCCAGCATGGACTTCACCGGGTAGCGCCAGATCGACGTGATACGGCCCGCGGGGATCATTGACTCAGCCTAGGGCTGCCCAAGACCGGAAAGCGACAGCGTTTGCCCGCCGAACGACCTGGCTTCGGCCCCGGCCTGCGTCGATGGGACGATGTAGCGGCGACTTTGCAGCACGAAAGGCACCCGATGTACGACCAGACCACCACCGGGTGGGACACCAGCCACGATCCGCACGACGTGGGATTCCGCATCGACCCGGTGCTGGCCCGCAGCTGGCTGCTGGTCAACGGAGCGCACCAAGACAAGTTCGCTCCGGCGGCGCGATCGCGCGCCGACATCGTGGTGCTCGACATCGAGGACGCCGTCGCGCCCAAGGACAAGTCCGCGGCCCGCGACAACGTCGTGCGCTGGCTTGGGGCGGGCAATACCGACTGGGTCCGGGTCAACGGTTTCGGCAGCCCGTGGTGGGCCGACGACCTGGCGACGCTCGCCGGGACATCGGTCGGCGGGGTCATGCTGGCGATGGTCGAGTCCGTCGACCACGTCACCGAGACCGCCAAGCGGTTGCCGAACATCCCGATCGTGGCCCTGGTGGAGACCGCCCGCGGGCTGGAGCGCATCGCCGAGATCGCTTCGGCCAAGGGCACCTTCCGGCTGGCGTTCGGCATCGGCGACTTCCGCCGCGACACCGGCTTCGGGGAGAACCCGGCCACCCTGGCCTATGCCCGGTCGCGGTTCACGATCGCCGCCAAGGCTGCCCACCTGCCGGGGGCGATCGACGGCCCGACGGTCGGGTCAAGCGCCCTCAAGCTCAGCGAGGCCACCGCGGTGTCGGCGGAGTTCGGCATGACCGGCAAGATCTGCCTGACTCCCGACCAATGCGCCACCGTCAACGAGGGCCTCGCCCCGTCGCAGGAAGAGATCGCCTGGGCCAAGGAGTTTTTCGCCGAGTTCGAACGAGACGGCGGCGAGATCCGCAACGGGTCGGATCTGCCCCGAATCGCCCGAGCAAACAAGATCCTCGACCTGGCGCGGGCATACGGCATCGAGGTGTCGGAATTCGACGACCAGGCCGTGCACGTGACCGCGCCGTCGGATACCTACCACTACTGAGCCGGTTTGACCGCCTGCAGCGTGTAGCTCAGCGGCAACCGCTCGCCGTGCTCGGTTAGATACCATTCGCCGTCGACATTGTGCATCCGTCCCGGCAACGCCTCCCAAGGCACCGAGTTGTGCTCGACGAGCATCGTCAGCTGCAAGCCGGCTGCCAGCAGCGCAGTGACGATCGCGCCCAGGCCGTGGTTCCACTCTCGCGTCTCGGTGGTGGCAAATTCGGCGGCGGTGTGCACGTAAGTGCCCGAGCCGTCGAAGCACTGCGGCTCGGCGTGCTCGAAGTACGGGTAACTCAACACGATCGCGTCGGTGCGCTGCTCGTCGACAGCCCACAGCACCGGATGGCCTTCGCGCAGGAACAGCCGCCCGCCCGGGCGCAGCAACCGTGCGACGACCTGCGCCCAGCGGTCGATGTCGGGCAGCCAGATCAGCGCTCCGATGCCGGTGTACACCAAATCGAAGCTGCCGGGAGCCAACATGTCCGGGGCGCTGTAGACGTCGGACTCGACGTAGTCGATGTCGAGTCCGGCTTCGGCGGCGATACCCCGGGCGATCGCCACCGCGGCGGGGGAGAAGTCCAGTCCGGTCATCCGGGCGCCGAGGCGGGCAAGCGACGCGGTGTCGGTCCCGATGTGGCATTGCAAGTGGATTCCACGCAACCCGGTCACGTCGCCGAGGCGGGCGCGGTCGAACTGTACGACGCCCGACAGCACGCCGGCGTCCTCGATCATGCGGCGTACCGCATAGTCGGTTGAGGCGGCGTGTGCCGGTGCGCGTTCGTCCCACCACGCGCGGTTCAGGTTCCGGTGTTCGTCGTTCACACCGGACAGTCTGGCGGTTCTACAGCTCGACCGGCATCGGGTACACGCCCCAGATGTCGTCGCAGTACTCGGCGATCGCACGGTCGGAGGAGAACTTCCCGCTGCGGGCGGCGTTGAGGATCGACATCCGCGACCAGGTGTCGGAGTCCAGCCATGCGGAGCTGACCCTGGCCTGGCAGTCCACATAGGACCGGTAGTCGGCCAGCACCAGGAACGGGTCGTGGTGAATCAGGTTGTCCACGACGGGCCGCAGGATTTCGGTGTCACCGTGGGTGAACGTGCCCTCCAGGATCAGCTCGAGCACTTCGGCCAGCTCCGGGTCACGTTCGACGTAGCTCGCGGGACGATAGCCGTCGGCCTGGATGCGCTCGACCTCATCGACGGTCAGACCGAACAGGAAGAAGTTCTCGGGGCCGGCCTCCTCGCGGATCTCGACGTTGGCGCCGTCGAGTGTGCCGATGGTCAGCGCGCCGTTCATCATGAACTTCATGTTGCCGGTGCCGGAGGCCTCCTTACCGGCGGTGGAGATCTGCTCCGACAGGTTGGCCGCCGGGTAGATCAGGTGAGCGTTCTGCACATTGAAGTTCGGCAGGAACACCACCTTCATGTAGCGATTGACGTCGGGATCGTTGTTCACCGTCGCACCGACGGCGGTGATGAGCCGGATGATCCGTTTGGCCATGAAGTAGCCGGGTGCGGCCTTCCCGCCGAAGATGAAGGCACGAGGCGCGATGGCGAAACCGGGATTGCGCTTGAGCCGGTTGTACAGGGTGATGATGTGCAGCACGTTGAGGTGCTGACGCTTGTACTCGTGGATCCGCTTGACCTGAATGTCGAACATCCAGGTGTGGTCCAACTCGATGCCGGTGGTGGAGTGCACGAATTCAGCAAGTCGACTCTTGTTGGCGCGCTTGACCTCTCGCCAGCGCTGCCGGAAATCCGGGTCGTCGACGTAGTTCTCGAGTTGGCGCAGGCGCCCGAGCTCGGTCAGCCAGCCGTCGCCGATGGTCTCGTCGAGCAGCCCGCGCAGCCCGGGGTTCGACAGGGCGAGGAATCGGCGCGGTGTCACGCCGTTGGTGACATTGCCGAAGCGTTCCGGCCACATCTCGTAGAAGTCCTTGAGCACGCTGGCTTTCAGCAACTCGGAGTGCAGCGCCGCGACACCGTTGATGGCGTGGCTGCCGACGGTGGCCAGGTGCGCCATCCGCACGCTCTTGCCGCCGTCCTCGCCGATCAGCGACATCCGTCGCAGCCGATCCTCGTCGCCGGGGAACTGATCGCGCACCTCGTCGAGGAAGCGGTTGTTGATCTCGTAGATGATCTCCAGGTGTCGCGGCAGCGACTCACCGAAGATTGCCAGTGGCCAGGTTTCCAGCGCCTCGGGCAACAGTGTGTGGTTGGTGTAGGCGAACGTCGCCAGCGTGATGTCCCAAGCCTCGTCCCAGCTCAGGTGGTGCTCGTCGACCAGTAGGCGCATCAGTTCGGCCACCGCGATCGAGGGATGGGTGTCGTTGAGCTGGATGGCCCATTTCTGCGGGAGCGCCTCGAGCGGGAGTCCGGCCCGCTCGGTGTGGATGCGCAGGATGTCTTGCAGCGAGCAGGACACGAAGAAGTACTGCTGCTGTAGCCGCAGTCGCTTGCCGGCATCCGGCTCATCGTTGGGGTAGAGGACCTTAGATACCTTCTCGGCGACGACTTCGTCCTCGACGGCCTTGTAGAAGTCACCGGTGTTGAACGCCTCCAGCGCGAAGGATTCGACGGACCGGGCGCTCCAGAGGGTCAAGGTGTTGCAGGTGTTGACGCCGTAGCCCTGGATCGGCGTGTCGTAGGAGACACCCTTGATCACCTGCTGCGGGATCCACCTGACCCGGTGGTGGCCGGCGAGGTCTTCGTACTGCTCGGTATGTCCGCCCCAGTTGACGATGTAGCTGGCGTCGGGTTTGTCGATCTCCCAGGGGTTTCCGCCCACCAGCCAGTTGTCGGTCTTCTCGACCTGCCAGCCGTTCTGGATCTCCTGGTCGAAGATGCCGAACTCGTAGCGGATGCCGTACCCGATCGACGGGCGTTCCAGGGTGGCCAGCGAGTCGAGATAGCAGGCGGCCAGCCGGCCCAGGCCACCGTTGCCCAGTCCGGGTTCCTCTTCGCACGCCAGGATCTCGTCGAGTTCCTGGCCGAGGGCGGCCAGCGCCGCGCGGGCCTGGCTCTCGATGCCGAGGTTGAGAAGGTTGTTGCCGAGTTGCGGGCCCATGAGGAACTCAGCCGAGAAGTAGCACGTCACTTTGTTGGACAGGTCGAGCCAGTCCTGGGTGGTCGCCATCCAGCGCTGCTGCATGCGGTCGCGAACCGCCAGAGCCAGTGCGCGGTAATAGTGCTCGGCGGTGAGCGCGGCGGCAGGCCGGGCGATCGAGTAGGTGAGGTGGTCGCTGATCGCGCGCTGCAGCGCGTCTGCCGACAGACCGGTGCGGCTGTGTTCGTGCGGGCGGGCCGCGCCCTGACCACCATCGGGGTCGGCGATTTCGCCCGGTGCGGTGTTCACGACATCGGTCATTGACTTCTCCCTCTTCCCAGACCAATTCACGATCCGATTGCGGACCCGAAGTGTGGCATTGCCGTGTTGCGACAAGGCGAGGTCCACGAGTCGCTCCCGTGAACTATGGCTCATCAGCGTGCGCCGCGCTCGGCGAGGAATTCGGGGACCGGCGAGCGGGTGAGTGTGAGCGTCTTGCCGCGGCGGCCGAATCGGCGCTATACAGTTTTTCAGAACTGTTTACTACCGCGTATCGCCGCCGCATCAAGATCGGAAATGACAATGACGTCGACAGTCGAAGCGGGGCATCAGCTCCTCGGGTTGGCTCGTGGAATGCGTGATCTGGTGGCGGCGCAGGCGGGTGAATCGGAGCGTGTGCGCACCCTGACCCCGGCGATCGTCGACGAGATGTGGGCCAGCGGCCTGATGGCGGCGTTCAACCCGGTTGCAGCGGGTGGGGTGGAACCCAGCTTTGCCGAGATGATCGAAACCTGGATCGAGATGGCCTGGCAGGACGGGTCCTTCGGCTGGGTCGGGATCGCCAACCTGCCGTCGGCGTTCGCCGCCGCCGCGTACCTGCCCGACGCGGGTTTCGCGGAGGTTTTCACCGCTCATGACAATCACGTCACCATGGGCGGGCAGTTCTTCCCCAACGGGCAGGGCATCGCGGTCGACGGCGGCTACCGGCTGAGCGGATCGTGGAGTTTCGGCTCGGGCACCGGCCACGCCGAGTACGTCTGCGCCGGCTTCTTCCCGATGGATGACGGCGAGATGCGCTGGGCCGGCGACGGCATGCCCGACATGCAAGTGGCGGTGATCCCGCGCGCGGAGATCGAGTTCAAGGACGGCTGGCACGTCCAGGGCCTCAAAGGCACCGGCTCCTACGACTACGCGGTCGCCGACGTGTTCGTTCCGGACCACCGCACCTTCCCGCTGTTCTCCCGCACGCCGCATCGTGGCAGCTCCCCGGCCACCCGCATGGGGCTGATGCCGGTGACCGCGGCCGGCCACGCAGCGTGGGCGCTCGGGGTGGCCAAGAGCATGCTCGACGATGTCGAAACCCTGGCCGCCACCAAGTTCCGGATGAGCGATATGGCCTCGCTGGCCAGCCGCCCGACCTTCCAGAAGGATCTGGCCCACCACGTCGCGGCCTGGCGGGCAGCACGCCTGCTGGTGCTGGACGCCTTCGGCACGGCCGAAGCCGCCGTCGCCGCCGGCGACGATCTGACCCCGACCCTGCGGGCCGACATGCGGGTGGCCGCGGTGTACGCCACCGACGTGTCGCGGGCCGCCGCCGAGTGGGCACATCTTGCCGCCGGCACCACCTCGATCCGCGAAGGTAGCCGCCTCGAGCGCGGATTCCGCGACATCTACACCGGCACCCAACACGCATTCATCAGTGAGAAGGTCGCGATGGACGTCGCACAAATCTGGCTGGGCATCATCGCCGACCAGCCCGGGCTGTAAGCCCGCCCGGCCGAGGCTGGCCGATTCACGCGCGTCCCGGGTCGGGCAGAACTAGAGTCCTAAGGCTATGACAGCCTGGTCCGATCCGGTCCTTCCGGGCGACCACACCACCAGCCCCCGGCAGCTCAGACGACTGAGCCGCGACTTCGCCGGCGTGGGCGTCGGCATCCCGCCCAAGCGCCTTCAGGAGATCGCCAAGGGTGGTGCGGCAACCGACGATGAACTCGTCGACGTCACGTTCGCGCTGACGGCAACGCAGTTCCTCAGCGAGCAGCGGCGGTCCAAACGTGACCGCGCCCAACGCCGGTGTGTGCACTGGCTGGTCGTCGGCGCCGGGGTGCTCATCGCACTGAACGTGCTGCTGTGCCTGGGTCTGGCGCTGTTCGTCCTGACCCAGCACACGTCACCGTACTAGGCCGTCGTACTAAGCCCCGACCACGTACTCGTCGGCGACGTCGAGCGCCTTGTCCAGGATTGCCAGACCCTCGGCGACCTCGGCGTCGCTGATGTTGCAGGCCGGCACGGCGTGGATGCGGTTGAAGTTGGCGAAGGGCAGCAGGCCGCCGGACTTGCAGGCGGCCAGCACCGCATTCATCGCCGGGCTGGAGCCGCCGTAGGGCGCCAGCGGCTCGCGGGTCTGCTGATTGGCCACCAGCTCGATGGCCCAGAACACACCGAGGCCACGCACTTCGCCGACTGACGGGTGGCGCTGCCCCAATTCCCGCAACCCGGGGCCGAGCACCTGTTCGCCGATCCTGGCGGCATTGGCCACCATGCCCTCGTCTTCCATCGCGTTGATCGTCGCCACCGCGGCACCGCAGGCCAGTGGGTGCCCCGAGTAGGTCAGCCCGCCCGGGTAGGCGCGGTCGGCGAATGTCGAGTAGATCGCATCGTTGATGGCCACGCCGCCGAGCGGAACGTAGCCCGACGTCACGCCCTTGGCGAATGTCATCAGGTCGGGCACCACGTCAAAGTTCTGGATCGCGAACCACTTTCCGGTCCGGCCGAAGCCGGCCATTACCTCGTCGGCGATGAAGACGATGCCGTGCCGGTCGCAGATCTCCCGAACACCGGCCATGTACCCGGGCGGGGGCACCATGATGCCCGCGGTGCCGGGCACGGATTCCAAGATGATCGCCGCGATGGTCGACGGGCCCTCATGGGCGATGAGACGTTCCAGGTAGTCCAGCGCGCGCTCGGACTCCTGCTGCTCGTTCTCGGCGAAGAATGACGACCGATACAGGAACGGACCGTTGAAGTGCACGACGCCGCTGCTGGCGTAGTCGTTGGGGTAGCGCCGCGGATCTCCGGTGATGTTGATCGCGGTGTCGGTGCCACCGTGGTAGGAGCGGTAGCGGGAGAGCACCTTGTAGCGGCCGGTGTGCAGGCGGGCCATCCGCACGGCATGCTCGACGGCGTCGGCGCCAGCGTTGGTGAAGAACACTCGGTTCAGGTCACCGGGGGTCCGCTCGGCGATGAGCCGGGCCGCCTCGGACCGGGCGGCGTTGGCGTGCTGCGGCGCGATCGTGCACAGCTTGGCCGCCTGCTCGGCGATGGCGGCGACGACCTTCGGATGCTGGTGGCCGATGTTGGTGAACACCAGCTGCGACGAGAAGTCGAGCAGCTTGTTGCCGTCACCGTCCCAGACGTAGGAACCCTCCGAAGCGACGATGGTCATCGGTTTGATCTGCGCCTGTGCCGACCATGAGTGGAACACGTGCTGGCGGTCGAGTTCGTAGGCCCGGGCGGCTTCGGCGCGGGCGGTGTCGATGTCCTGGCCGCTGGGCAGGACATGGGGCTGGGTAGCAGTCATGGGGATGCGTGCCTCTTTCGAGCTCAGTGGTTCTGCGGGAAGCCGAGGTTGATGCCGCCGTGGCTGGGGTCCAGCCAGCGTGTGGTTACTACCTTGCCACGGGTGAAGAAGTGCACACCTTCGGCGCCGTGCGCGTGGGTGTCGCCGAACAGGGAGTTCTTCCAGCCGCCGAAGCTGTAGTAGGCCGTCGGGACGGGGATCGGCACGTTGATGCCGACCATGCCGACCTCGACCTCGTTCTGGAAGCGCCGAGCGGCGCCGCCGTCGTTGGTGAAGATCGCGGTGCCGTTGCCGTACGGGTTGGAGTTGATCAGCGCCAGGGCTTCGTCGTAGGTGTCGACGCGTAGCACCGCCAGCACCGGGCCGAAGATCTCGTCGGTGTAGACGCTCATCTCGGGGGTGACGTTGTCGATCAGGGTGGGGCCCAGCCAGAAGCCGTCCTGACCACCGTTCGCGGAGACCTCGCGGCCGTCGATGACGATCGTGGCGCCGTCGGCCTCGCCGGCATCGATGTAGGACGCGACCTTGTCGCGGTGCACCTTGGTGACCAGCGGGCCCATGTCGGAATCCTCGGTGCCGTCGCCGATCTTGAGAGTCTTTGTCCGCTCGGCGATCTTGGCGACCAGCTCGTCGGCGATCGGGCCGACGGCCACGGCCGCCGAGATCGCCATGCAGCGCTCGCCGGCCGAGCCGAAGCCGGCGTTGACCATCGCGTCGGCGGCCAGGTCGAGGTCGGCGTCGGGGAGGATCACGGCGTGGTTCTTCGCGCCGCCGAGGGCCTGGACCCGCTTGCCGTGCAGGGTGCCGGTCGAGTAGACGTACTGGGCGATCGGGGTCGACCCCACGAACGAGACGGCCTTGATGCTCTTGTTGGTCAGCAGCTCGTCGACGGCGACCTTGTCGCCCTGCAGGACGTTGAAGACGCCCGCCGGGAGACCGGCCTCGGCCCACAGGTTGGCGATCCACAGCGCGGCCGACGGATCCTTTTCCGACGGCTTGAGCACGACGGTGTTGCCGGCGGCGATCGCGATGGGGAAGAACCACATCGGCACCATCGCCGGGAAGTTGAACGGGCTGATGATGGCCACCGGGCCGAGCGGCTGACGGATAGAGGCGACGTCGACGTTCGTCGAGGCGTTCTCGGTCATCCCGCCCTTCAGCAGATGCGAGATGCCGCATGCGAACTCGACGACCTCCTGGCCGCGGCTGACCTCGCCGAGCGCATCGGAGAGCACCTTGCCGTGCTCGGCGGTGATGATCGCGGCCAGCTCTTCCTTGCGGGCGTTGAGCAGCTCGCGAAAGGCGAAGATCACCGAGGTCCGCTTGGCCAGCGAGGTGTCACGCCAAGCCGGGAACGCTGCGACGGCGGCATCGATCACGGCGCGGGCGTCGGCGACGTCGGCCAGCGCCACCTGGCCGGTGACCTGGCCGGTGGCCGGGTTGGTGACGGGGGCGGTCCGGTCACTGTTACCGGCGAAGTTCTTCCCGTCGGCCCAGTGGCCGATGGTGCGGACGCGGGTGTTCGGCGCGGTGAGGGTCATGCTGTTGATTCTGGTGGTCGGCGGCGCCGCCGGATGCCGACGATTCGTAAGCGAATGCCAGTGGATGCTTACACTATGTAAATGCAGCTGACACTCCGCGACATCCTCGACCTGCCGACGGTGCGGGCCGGCGAGCCGGAGATCGTGTGCACCGGGCCGCTGGACCGCCCGGTGCGCTGGGTCCACGTCAGCGACCTCGCCGACCTGTCCGGCCTGCTGACCGGTGGCGAGCTAGTCCTCACCACCGGGCAGGCGCTGGCCGATCCGGCTCGCCGCGACGCGTACCTACCGGGCCTTGCCGACGCCGGTGCGGTCGGCGTCGTGGTCGAGCTGGGGCTGCACATCGATTCGGTGCCGGAATCGGTCCGGGCCATCGGCGCGAGGCTGGCGCTGCCGGTGATCGCCCTGCACCATCCGGTCCGCTTCGTCGAGGTCACCGAGGACGTTCACCGCCGGATCGTTGCCGACCAGTACGCCGAGTTGGCCTACGGCCAGCGGGTGCATGAGGCGTTCACTGCGCTGAGCATGCAACGCGCCTCGATCGACCAGATCGTCAGTGCCGCGGCCGAGATGCTCGATACGCCAATCGTGCTTGAGGACCTGAACCGGCAGGTGCTGGCGTGCGACGGGCGGGCTGTCCCGGTGTCGGCGCTGCTGACCGACTGGGAGCGCCGGTCGCGACTGAGTGCTGACGGCGTGTGGACCGCCTGCCCGGTCGGTCCGTATCGGGAGGAGTGGGGCAGGCTGATCGCCCCGCGGATCGCCGACGCCGACGGGCGGACCGTCATGACCCTGGAACGCGCGGCGCAAGCGCTGGCCCTGCACCGGATGGTCGAGCGGAACCGCAGCTCGCTGGAGCTGCGTGCGCAGAGCGGCCTGGTCGATGACCTGCGTCGGGGCCGGATTGTCGATGAGGCCGAGGCGACTGCCCGTGCCCACGCGCTGGGGTTGAGACCGGCGCTGATCTATGTGCCGCTGGCGGCTCGATTGCGGGAGACCGCGGGCGCCGACCAGGTGGTGGTCCAGCAGCGGCGGGTACGGACACTCGACGCGATCATGCATACCGTGCGGGTGGGCGGCCACACCGGCCTGGCCGCGACCCGCGATGACGGCCAGATCGACCTGGTGCTGGCGCCGCAGCGCACCGGTGGTCGAGCCGCCTCGCTGGATGCCACGCTCGGCGACGTGTGCTCGGCGATTCGCCGTGCGGTGATCCGCCTGGACGGGGTGAGTGATTGCACCATCGGGGTGGGGCCGGAGTCGACCCGCCTGGTCGACGCGGTGGGCGGTCTGCGTGAGGCGGGGCACGTCGCCGAGGTGGCGATGTCGATGCCGTTGCACCACAAGCCGTTTCATCGGGCTGCCGATGTACGCCTGCGTGGGCTGTTGTCGTTAGTCCGATCCGATCCGCGAGTGCAGGCATTCGCTGAGACCGAATTGGCGGGGCTGCTCGCTCACCGTGCCAAACACGGCGACGAGGCGTTCGATCTGCTGCGCGCCTTCCTGGATGCCGGCGGTAACAAGGCCGAGCTGGCCCGCACCCTGCACATGTCGCGCCCGACTCTGTACGCCCGGTTGGACGCGCTGGAACGGATGATCGGCCTCGACCTCAACGATGCGGAGTCGCGGACCTCGCTGCACGTGGCGATGCTGATCCTGAATCCGGCGGGGGAGTAGGCCAACCCCGGATAGCTACTGCCGCGGAGTCGGCGCCTCCGCCATTTCGCGTTCTTTCTTCGGTCGCTCCGTGCTGCGGACTCGCCGAGTGGCGCTGGCTCGTTTGACTCACGACGGTCCTCAAGTTCGGACCGTACGGCCCGTGCCCGGCCGCACCGGGTGGCGGCGTTGCTGAGGTGCCCCGGGTCGTCGCCGTCGAGGCGGCTATCGGGCGCTTTGGTGATGACGCCGTCGACCCAATGGTCGGCCACCGAAAATGGCAACTGATCGGGCAACAGAAGGCACCACTTCGGACACCGTTGCGTCACGGTTCGGCTAAAACCCCTGCTCGTCCAACAGGGCCGGTAAGCGGCTGTCCGCTGTTTGCTGTAGAAGTTACAGAAGTGACCCTTGAGATCGAGACGAGCTTGGCTCTGCAGGCGTTCCCGATACGAGGAGAGAGTCGTGGGTCGACGGCGCAGCTCAACGTCGCCGCGGCCCCGGAGAGGTGGAGATGATGATGAAGCGGTTGTGTGTCTTCGCAATCAGCCTGGCGATGCTTTTCGTAATCCCTGGCCTGGTGTCGCCGGCCGGCGCGGCCCCGGTGAGCCGTGATCAATACGTCAAGATCGTGATCGATCGCGGACTGGCTCAGCGCGGCGTGCCGTACTCGTGGGCAGGCGGCGATATCACCGGGCCGACCTTGGGCAAGGGAACCGGCGCGACGACCGTCGGATTCGACTCCTCCGGTCTGATCCAGTACGTGTACGCCGGCGTCGGCGCGAAGTTACCGCGGTCCTCGGGCGACATGTACAAGGTCGGCCAGCATGTGACGGCTGATCAGGCACTGCCGGGTGACTTGATCTTCTACGGACCGGACGGCACGCAGAGCGTGGCCATGTTCTTGGGCAACGGTCAGATGCTTGAAGTTACCGACACCGTCGTCGCCGTCTCACCGGTACGTACCGCCGAGTTGGCGCCCTACCTGGTACGAGTCATCGCCTAACGCCGAGGGGCGCCGGGCATCAGGCTCGCGCGCGACGACTCGAGTTGACCACCGGCCCGCACCCGAGCTACTCGGGTGCGGGCCGGTGGTCTTACCGTCAACGCCCCTAGGCGCAGTCGGTGCAGACCATGCTGGCGGGGTCCGCCAGCCGGCTGCGGTGATGAACGAGGAAGCAGCTGCTGCAGGTGAACTCATCCGCCTGCTTGGGGATCACCCGGACCGTGAGCTCCTCGTCGGAGAGGTCGGCTCCTGGCAGCTCGAACGATTCCGCCACTTCGGCTTCGTCGACGTCGATCACGGCCGTAGCCGCGTCTTTGCGCCGACCAGCCAGGTCTTCCAGCGATTCTTCCTCAGGCTCGGCCTGGGTGCGCCGGGGGGCGTCGTAATCAACCGTCATGGTCCGTGCCTTTCAGATCGTTCCGCGTGCAACTGTGGCGTCAACGCAGTCGAATGCGACATTGTTCCCGAACTCGGCGCTCGCTAAACACCGGTTTTCCGCCGATCGGCCTCGCCGGCCCTCAGCGGCCGACCAAGACGACCCTGGCGTGGTCGGAAACGACGTGCACCGCCGCTGTGGAGCCGGCATGTCGCGTCGGCTGGATGCTCGACTTCCTCGATGCAACGGACGTCGCACACTACGCCATTCGCGGCCCTTCGGGCGGTATTCGTCGGCCCGACCACTCAACGTCGCGTCGTTGCGAGCGTTTCGGGTGAGGTCACCGAGGTCGACACGGGCATCGAGTTTGGCGAGTTCGGGTGCTGCGGCCAGTCCGAGGGCGCTGGTGCCTCCGGTGGTCATCGCCACCGGGCCCCCGAAACTCTGCACGGCGGAGAACATAGCGCAGCGCACGCTCGAGGTGTCGGATCCCGGTCCGATGTCGCCGTGATCGGCGCATCGCTCGGGCAGTGCTGTGATCGAACTCGCCTCCAGCACCGTCATCGTCGGCCGGCGTCGCGGTGCTTAGATTGCGCTCATGGATCGCGGCCACACCGAGGCCCCCGAGGGGCTGCTGCGCATCGAGGATTGTCTGGACTCCGACGGCGGTGTGGTGTTGCCACCCGGTGTGACGCTCATCTCGCTGATCGAGCGCAACGTCGTCAATGTCGGTGATTCCGTTGCCTATCGGTAC
This sequence comes from Mycolicibacterium sp. CH28, assembly GCF_004745805.1. Lineage (GTDB taxonomy): Bacteria > Actinomycetota > Actinomycetes > Mycobacteriales > Mycobacteriaceae > Mycobacterium. The sequence goes on from NZ_SRLQ01000004.1 coordinate 623,617, forward strand.
ATCGATTACAGTCATGCACCCGACGGTCAGGTGTCCGAGTTGACCTGGGCCCAGCTCGGCCGCCGGTTATTGGCCGTGGGCGCACAGATCCAGCAGAGAGCCGCTCGCGGTGACCGCGTGGCCATCCTGGCCCCGCAGGGCCTGGACTACATCACCGGGTTCTTCGCCGCTATCAAGGCCGGCACCATCGCTGTTCCGTTGTTCGCCCCCGAGTTGCCCGGTCACGCAGAGCGTCTCGACACCGCGCTCAGGGATTCCGAGCCAGCGCTTGTTCTCACCACGTCGGCGGTCGCCGAGGGCGTTGCCGCATTTCTGGCCAAGCTCCCGGCGAGCCGACAACCGCCGGTCCTGGTCATCGATGACATCCCCGATTGCGCCGGCGACGGGTTCGTCCCTACCGCCATCGACGTCGACGATGTGTCACACCTGCAGTACACCTCGGGCTCGACGCGCCCTCCGGTGGGAGTGGAGATCACCCACCGGGCCGTCGGTACCAATTTGATCCAGATGATCCTGTCGATCGATTTGCTCGACCGAAACACCCACGGCGTCAGTTGGTTACCGCTCTACCACGACATGGGTCTATCGATGATCGGATTCCCAACGGTCTATGGTGGGCACTCCACATTGTTGTCGCCGACCGCGTTCGTCCGCCGCCCGCAGCGTTGGGTGCGCGCACTGTCGGCCGGTTCGCGTGAAGGCCATGTCGTCACTGCCGCACCGAATTTCGCATACGAATGGACCGCACAGCGCGGCCTGCCCGACGCCGCCGACGATATCGACCTGAGCAACGTCGTGATGATCATCGGTTCCGAGCCGGTCAGCTTCGATGCCATCAGCACATTCACGGCGGCATTCGCGCCATACGGGTTGGCACCGACGGCGTTCAAGCCGTCCTACGGCATCGCCGAGGCGACGCTGTTCATCGCCACCATCGCTCCGGAGGCAACCCCGACGGTGGTGTATCTGGACGGCGTGCAGTTGGCGGCCGGGCGTGCCGTGGTGACCGACCCGGGGGATCCGGCTGCCGTCGCACAGGTGTCGTGCGGTCAGGTCGCCCGCAGTCTGTGGGCGGTGATGGTCGACCCGGAGACCGGCCGGGAACTGCCTGACGGCGAGGTGGGTGAAATCTGGTTGTCCGGCCGCAACCTCGGTCGAGGCTACTGGGGGAGGCCCACGGAGACGCTCGCGTCGTTCGGCGCCAAGCTGACCGCGCGGCTGGGCGTGGGCAGCCACGCCGAGGGAACGCCTGCGACCGGCAATTGGCTGCGCACCGGTGATCTCGGTTTCTATCTCGACGGTGAGCTATATGTCACCGGACGTATCGCGGATCTGGTGACCGTCGGGGGCCGCAACTACTACCCGAACGACATCGAATCGACCGCAGCAGCTGCCTCGCCCCTCGTGCGGCGAGGATATGTCACGGCATTTTCGTTGCCCGCCAACGAGATTCCCGGCATCGATACTGACGTTGTAGCCGAGCAGCTGGTGATTATCGCCGAGCGGGCCGCAGGCACCAACCGCGCCGATCCACAGGCCGCGGTCGCGGCGCTCCGGGCCGCGGTCGAGGAACGGCACGGCATCGTCGCGATGCGGATTCACCTGGTGCCGGCCGGGACGATTCCGCGGACCACCAGTGGCAAGCTCGCCCGCCGGGCATGCCGCTCGGCCTATGTCGCAGGAGTCCTGCCGGCGCGCTGAGCGGGCGCAATGGGGGGTCAGTGCCCTGTCCACTGCGGCGGACGTCTTTCCCGCCATGCGGAGATCCCTTCGGCGGCATCCTCGGTGGCGCCGGCCACCTTGCGCATTACCTCCCCGAAGCGCACCGACTCGATCCAGCCCATGTCAGCTGTCCGCCATGCCACTTCTTTGGTAGCCCGTTGGGCGAGGGGTGCCGCCGCGGTGAGGGTGCGCGCCCACGCTGTGGCCTCGGCCAGCAGGTTCCCGGGCGCTACGAGCCGCCACACCAGTCCGATCTCTTTGGCGCGTTCGGCGTCGACCGGCCGACCAGTGAGCAACAGCTCCATCGCGTTGGCCCACCCCACCCGGCCGGGGAGCCGGATTGCGCCGACAATCGTCGGGACGCCGATTCGCACCTCCGGATAGCAGAACGTGGCCTCCGTAGAGGCGATCACGAAGTCGCAGAACAGCACGCCGGTGAGCCCGTACCCGACGCACGGTCCGTGGACCGCCGCGATGGTCGGCTTGAAGAGTTCCATACCGGATTCGAACGAGTTGATCGTCGGCTTCTCCCAGAACGTGCCGCCGAAGGTGCCTACGGACCCTTCGCCGTCTGTGAGGTCGGCTCCGGCACAGAACACGTCTCCACGCGCCGTCAGAATGCCGACCCAGGCGTCTTCCTCGTCCCGAAAACGATCCCAGGCAGCGTTGAGATCCTGACGTAGCGCGCCGTTGATGGCGTTGCGCGCCTCGGGCCGGTTGAGGGTGATGGTGGCGACGTGGTCTGCCAGCTCATAGGTGACGAGGCTCATCGCTGCACTCTAGTTTTGCGGCGCCGGGTGGACCGAGTCTCCGGCCCGGGTGACAGCAATAACCGTCCGGTAACGGCCATTTTATTTGCTGGATTCGCACGATCTTGATCGTTGCCGAGGAAGCCGCTGGTCTCTGCTTGCGTCAAATTGTCGCCTGCCGGCGCCCAGCAAACTCTGTGAGGTAACAGACAGTGGAAAACACGCATTCGTCTTGATGAACGGCGAGACATGAGCGCAGGTAGTTGGTAATTTTCGACTGCGACAAATAGTAAGCCGCCGCAAGGGGAGCGGTTCGCTAGCGAACCCGAATTGCCCGGCTACTGTCTATTGATCGGGGGATCGGGGATGTCAACAGAAACCCATCGGTCGAACGCCTCAATGCCGCCAGGTTGCGGAAAAGTCAACACCGGCTCCTCGTCCTATGCCGGCTGCATTGGCCGGGTTGGCGCGTTGGCGCTGGCGTTGGGCATCGGGACTGCGCTGGCCGGAATCGGTACCGCATATGCCGACGCCGGCGCCGGAACGGATTCCTCTACCACGACGTCGTCGCAGGCGGGTCCGGCCACGGGCCGCACCTCGCGTTCCGTGGCGCATTCGCCGGCGTCGTCGGCAATCCCGAGTTCGGGCCGCAACTCGCACTCGCCGCAATCGGCTGCCCGCACTGCCGCGGCGTCCAAGCCCCGGCAAGTCACGGCTGTGCAGCCGGCGGATCCGGCTCGGCAGGCCGCTACTTCGAGCACCGAGCCGGCGGCGGCGTCATCGGCTCGAGTCGCCAGCATCGAGGTCCCCAGCGCCAGTGCCAGTGCCACTAGCGACGTGGTCGCGGCAGCCGTCACGAAGGCAGTGCCGACGGCGAACAGTGTCGTGAGTTTTCCAGTGCTCAGTCAGGCATGGTCAGCTCTGGAAAGTCTTGTGCACAGCATCAAGCTACCCGCGCCGCCGCTGGGGCCCCAGGTCCTGATGACTCTGCTGGCGTGGACCCGCCGGGAGTTTGAGTCGCTGTTCGGCGTCACCACCACGAGCGCCGGTGGACCGGTGGAAACGTCAGGGGCCACCACCGGCAGCGATCCGGCGTCGGCGGGGACTACCACTGGGACGGGTGCGCCATCGGCCGGGACGACCACCGCCATCGTCGAAGCGGAGACGATGACGGTGTCACCGGCCAAGGCCGGGTCCACGTTCTCCGACGCCGCTGCGTCGGGACGGAAGGCGCTGCTGCTGTCGACGAATTCGACCGCGTCGAAGACACTTTCGCTGGCCTCGGCGACGAGTCTGGTCATCAGGGCTCGCGGTGACCAGTACAACGGTGCGCCGACTATGACGGTGTCCATCGACGGCAACGTGGTGGCTACGACGTCGGTATCGTCGACGACGTGGGCCGACTACACCGTCCCTGTTTCGGTCGGCGCCGGTACGCACACCATCAGTATCGCGTTCACCAACGACCTCCGTCAGTCGGCAGCCAAAGACCGAAACCTACGCATCGACAAGATCACCATCGTCGGAGGTGCAGTCGACCCGTCGACGCAGGCGCCTGCCTATTTCCAGGCGGCCGACTGGCTGTGGAAGCCGATCCCGGCGAACCCCGTCCTGGCTGCCAATAGTGCGACATGGGTGAGTTATCTGGCCGCGGCAGGCGCGAAACACGTGGCCAACCTCTATGAGTACGGCGTCACCCTGATTTCGGGCTCGGCGATCACAAGTACCACGCCCCGATACGACGTCACGTTCACTGAGCCGTGGGGCAACGACCCACTCGGTTCCTACAGCGTGCCGATCCCGTTGGGAACCAAAGTGCCCACGGGTTCGGATGGTCAAATCGCCGTCCTCGACCCGGCCACCGGCAAGGCGTTCGGCATCTGGCAGGCCAAGTACGACAGCGCCACCGACACCTGGTCGGGCGCATGGGGTGGCGTGACCGATCTGAACGGAAACGGTGTCGATCAATCGGGTTCGGCGACCGGCACCAACATCGCCCGGTACGCGGGAGTCGTCACCGCCACAGAATTCAGCACCGCCCTCGCTAACAACTCCGGGATCAACCATGCGCTGTTCATTTCCAGCAATCTCGCCGGAGCACTGTTCAGCGGCCCGGCCACCAAGTCGGACGGGACCAATATGGCCGGAGTGGCGGTTCCCATCCCCGAAGGCACCCGAATCCAGCTGGATCCGTCCATCAACATCGATGCCATTGCCGGCATCACGCCCGCCGAGAAGGTAATCGCCAAGACCCTTCAGACCTATGGCGCCTACGTGGGTGACCAGGGCGGTGCGACGATGGCCGTCAGCTTCCAGGTCGTCCCTGACGCAACCTCGGCGACGAATCCGGGGTCGGTGTGGACCAACGCCGGATTGTCGTGGGACTACTACGACATGAGCAAGATTCCCTGGTCGCAGCTGCGTGTTCTGGCGAACTGGGACGGTTCAGCGGGATCCTGATCAATTGCGCCCGAACGCGATACGGGCGTTAGGATCGGCGACCGCGGTCACCGTGGCGGTGCCGAACGGGCCCGCTGCGTCGAACAAGGTGGCATTGCCCACCGACACGCCGTCGGCGGCCAAGTGGCTGTCGGCCCGCACGCCGAGTAGTTCGTTGCGCGGCTGGCGTGCCAGCGCCACGGTCAGATCGCCGTTGAGGTATCCGATTCCGTTGGTGCCCAGATGCGTCACCAGATGGGTTACCGCCTCGGCGACGATCGCGGCGCGGACGAACGGTGTGGCTTCCAGACCGGCTACCGCATCCAGTCCGCGGTGGTATCCGCGCTTCCGGTCGGCGTTCTGATGCTGCGGACCCGCTGGGCTCCACTCAACACTGTCGCTGCTGAGGTAGACGACGTCGCCGCCGTTGTCGGCAGCACGCGGCGGGGCGAACGTCGATTCTGGTTCCCACAACTCACCGGCCGGCGCCTGCGACAGGCGATACTGCAGCAGCGTCGCGCGCGCGACAATCCAGTCGTCCTGCATGATGTCGCACTCGGCCGTCCGCATGCGCTGGCCGCGCCGGACGAGCCGGGTCTGGGTGTGGGTCGGCAGCTCGTGCGCCGGTTTGAGCAGATCGATGGTCAGCCGGGCGGGAAAGAACCCGAGGGCGCCGTACTTGCGCTCCAGCGTCGAGGCCGCCAGTCCCACCAGGGCCCGCCCGATGAGCGCACCTTCGGACCCGCCACCGGCCGCCGCCGGTGTGGGTCGGAAGACTCCGTTGCCCTGTTCGACGAAATAGGCGGGTCGGGTGCCCGTTGCGTGGGCCAGCGTTACGTCGCCCTCTGACATCACCGCGGTGCTGCTCATCATGGCCGTTCCTCTAAGTCGGGGAGTCGCCGCTTTCTTGACGACTCACCTCGGAACTATGCCGCGCGCCACCGAGCTCGGGTATCCGCCGATCGGAGGTTACCGGAGATGATTGTGCTGTCCTCCGATCGGAGGACAGCGCCGGCCAGTCAGCCTTCCTGGCTGCCGAACCCGGCAGTAGCCAGAATGGCCAGTTGTTGCACAGCGAAAGTGGTTGTCATTCAACGTGTCTGACACTTTCGGCAATTGGGACTCAGGCATACCCCAGTGCGGAATTCTCCGCGCGGATGCGCACGGTCAGCACCAGTGCGTTGGCCACGCTGAATACGATGGCGGTGACCCAGGCGGAGTGGACGAGTGGCAGCGCCGCCACCTCGGCGGCAACCGCGGTGTAGTTGGGATGGTGCAACAACCGGTAGGGACCCCGGCGGACCAGGGGAGCGCCCTTGATCACGATCAGCCGGGGATTCCAGTGCTTTCCGAGCACTGATACGCACCACCACCGCATCGCGGTGCTGGTCGCCACGACAGCAACCATCGGCCAGCCCAACCAGGGCAGGAACGGGCGGTGCATGGTGGCGACCTCGACGACGCATGCCACCAAAAGCAGGCCGTGCATGACCACCATCACCGGGTAGTGCCCACGCCCGAATTCCCGGCCGCCCTGGGCAAAAGACCATGCGGCGTTGCGTCGGGATACGACGAGCTCAACAAGGCGCTCGGCGCCGATGGCAAGGATGAACAGGTAGTACACCATTCGGTTTCCTCACCAACCGAGCAGCAGTAGTTCGAAGCTGAAGCCCGGGCCCATCGCCAACATCAGTCCCAACGATCCTTCATCTGGAGCCGTGGCGATCGTGCGATCCAGGACATCGAGCACCGAGGCCGAGGAGATATTGCCGTTGTCCTGCATCGATTGCCAGCTGTGCGCAAGCGCCTCCGGCGGAATGCCGACCGCGTTGGTGATCGCGTCGAGAACCTTGGGGCCGCCGGGATGACACACCCACGTCGAGATATCGGCCGTGGTCAGTCCGTGGTCGGCGAGGAATCCTTCGACTTCCGCGCCAAGATAGTCGTCGGCCATCTTCGGGACATCCCGTGACATCACCAACTGGAACCCACTGGCGCTGACGTTCCAACCCATCACGTCGACGGTGTCGGTGAAGAGCCTGCTGCGGGTGGCCAGCACCCGCGGTCCCGGAGGCACCGGCAGCCCCGGCGGCACCCGGTCAGGTCCAGCGGCGACCACTGCGGCCGCACCGTCGCCGAACAGGCACACTCCGATTAGTGCTGGTATCGACGTGTCGTCGCGCTGCAAGGTCAGCGAGCACAGTTCGACAGACAGCAGCACCGCTACGTGTTGCGGGTAGCCGCGCAGGTAATCATGGACGCGCGCCAACCCGGCGGCACCGGCCACGCAGCCGAGGCCGAACAGCGGTATCCGCTTGACGTCAGGCCGCAGACCCACCCTGGAGGCGATCCGGGCGTCGATGGTCGGCACGGCCACCCCGGTGCTCGACACCGTGACGATCGCGTCAACTTCGTCGGGCCGCAGGTTTGCGTTCTTCAGAGCCGAAAGTAGGGCCTGCTCACCGAGTTCCACCGCCACCTCCAGATATGCCGCGTTGGCTTCGGTGAAGCCGCTGAGGCTCGGGTAACGCTCGATGGGCAATGCCAGGTTGCGGTGCTCCACCCCACTGGTGCGGGCGAACCGGGCGAATCCGGGCTCGGCGAAGTCGGTGAGCTGCTCGGCCACCTCGTCCTGGTTGTAGCGATGCGCCGTGAACGCGACAGCGGTACCCGCAATGCGCGGGTCACCCCGCCGGGGGACGGAGATGGCGTTCACGGATCGGGAAAAAGCGGTATCTGTCATGCGGGTTGTAACGCCTCCGGGCTCGCGACAAAATTCCGAAAAGGCCGCTTTGTGAAATATTGCACAGCCGAGTCTAATTGCGGGCGTATTCGGTATAAAGCCAGTTCAATGCCACTTTCTGAGTAATTCAGATATTGCACATGAATAGCGGATGAGAATTCACAGTAATGTCGCCAAAACTGGCAATTGAATGCGCATGGACTGGATGAGTGCTGAGAGTCGGCGGGCCGTGTCCGGCATGGCAGCGCCCGGGTCCACGCAATCGCAGCGCGCCAGTGAACACCTTCATCGGTGGCGACAAGGGTGCTGCCCGCGCGGCGGGATCCCGCAGCATCGCGGTTGTCTGGGCTCCGCCATCACCGCCGACCTGACGGCCGCCGACGATCGACATCTTCGAGAGTTGGCAGTCGCAGGCGCCGGCGGATCGCGTCCATGGTTGCGGTCCAGATGAGTACCTCAGTTCCACTTCCCTTAGGCTGACTAGCTGAATCGCAAACTTGGGGAGGAATATCACCATGAAGAAATCCATCCACGTCGCGCTGCTCGTCGGCTTCTTGGGCGCTGGCACGTGGGGACTGGCCGGTGCGCCTATGGCGCTAGCAGCGCCGGTCAGCGATCCGAACGGCCTGTGCAATATCCACGACAGCAAGGGCAACTGCTGGGTTGCCGCCAGCGGCCCGTCGGTCGACATCAACATGGTGTTCCCCGCGAACGATCCGCGGGAACAGGCCATCGTCGACTACCTCTCCAAGGTGGAGAAGGACTTTCAAGGCTCTACCGAACTGGGCACCTTGGACGACCCCAAGCCGGCTCAGGCTTTGGACGTCACCAGCACCGGTTACACCTCGGGCACACCAGCGACGGGTACCCGGACCACCGTGTTGAAGGTGTACCAGAACCTGGGTGGGGCGCATCCCGCCACCTGGTACAAGGCCTTCGCCTACAACAATGCCGCCAAGGCCCCCATCACGTTCGGCACCCTGTTCCGGTCCGATGCGCAGCCGCTCGGCACGATCCTGCCGCTCGTGGAGCAGCAGTTGAGCGCGACCGTGGGCCAGCCGATTACGGTCTCCCAAGACGTCGGACTTGATCCGGCCAACTACCAGAACTTCGCGATCACCAACGACGCGGTCATCTTCTTCTTCGACCAGAACCAGATTCATCCGGCCCTGGAAGCCACCGAAGTATCGGTACCGCGCACCGCGATCGCCGACTTCCTCAGCCCCGGCATCTGAGCCCAGCGCGGCCGGGGCTGAGCCTTGAACTACCGGCCGAAGCCGGCGTCACGTAACGCCTGGGCCAGCGCGCCGGAGGGCCGGTTGGCTTCGGGCGGCGCGGTGTTGCCCCCGCGGGGCGATTTGCGCCGATCGCCGCGGCCTGCCTTGTCACCGGCTTGCTCGGGACGCTTGGTCTGGTCGCGCTTCGGTGCGTCGCCCAGGCGCAAGGTGAGCCCGATGCGCTGACGGTCGACGTCGACGTCGACGACTTTGACCCGCACCACCTGACCGGAACGCACCACCTGGTGAGGGTCGGAGACGAATCGGTCCGACATCGCCGAGACATGCACCAGACCGTCCTGGTGGACGCCGACGTCGACGAATGCTCCGAACGCCGCGACATTGGTCACGACCCCCTCGAGCACCATGCCGACCTTCAGGTCGGCCACCTTCTCGACACCGGCGGCGAACGTCGCGGTGGAGAAGGCCGGCCGCGGGTCGCGGCCCGGCTTCTCCAGTTCGGCGAGAATGTCGGTCACCGTCGGCACGCCGAATCGATCGTCGGCGAAGTCGGCGGGCCGCAGCGACCGCAGCGAGCGCTCATTGCCGATCAGTTCGGCGAGCGTCACTCCGGAACGGTCCAGAATCCGACGGACCACTGGGTATGCCTCCGGGTGGACCCCCGACGCGTCGAGCGCGTCGTCGCCGCCGCGAATCCGCAGGAACCCCGCGCACTGTTCAAAAGCCTTGGGCCCCAGCCGTGGAACGTCCAGCAATGCACCTCGGTTGCGGAACGGCCCGGTCTTCTCACGGTAGGCGACGATGGCTTCGGCCAGCGATTCGGAGACGCCAGACACCCTCGACAGCAGCGGAACCGACGCGGTGTTCAAATCAACGCCAACGGCGTTCACCGCGTCCTCCACCACCGCGTCGAGGCTGCGGGCAAGCGTGCCCGGCGTCACGTCATGTTGGTACTGCCCGACGCCGATCGACTTCGGCTCGATCTTGACCAGCTCGGCCAGCGGGTCTTGCAACCTGCGTGCGATCGAGACCGCTCCGCGAACCGTGACATCCAGGGTCGGCAGTTCTCGGGCGGCGTAGGCGGAGGCCGAATACACCGAGGCACCCGCCTCGCTGACCATCGCCTTCGCCGGGGCAGTCGCTCCCGAGGAACGAATATCGGCGATGAGTTCGGTTGCCAGGGCATCGGTTTCCCGCGATGCCGTCCCGTTGCCGATGGCGATCAACTCGACACCGTGCCGGGCCACCAGGGCTCCCAACGTCGCCTTCGCCGAATCCCATTGGCGCTGAGGCTGATGCGGATAGATTGCGCACGTTTCCAATACCTTGCCGGTGCTGTCGACGACCGCGACCTTGACGCCAGTGCGAAAGCCCGGGTCCAGGCCGAGGGTCGTGCGGGTCCCCGCGGGCGCGGCCAGCAGAAGGTCTTTGAGATTCTTGGCGAACACCGCGACCGCGTCCTCCTCGGCGCGCTGGCGCAACCGCAGACGGGCGTCCACCGCCGCCGAGATCATCAGCCGCGTCCGCCACGCCAATCGGACCGTGGTCGCCAGCCAGGGTGTTCCCGGCGCCTTCGCCGCCAGATTGATCCCGAGCGCCTGAGCGACCATCACCTCGTAGACGTCGTCGCTGCCGCCGTCGACGCGCAATGTCAGTGCTTGCTCCTTCTCGCCACGCATCACCGCCAATACCCGGTGCGAGGGCATTCCTTCCAGCGCTTCGGCGAAGTCGAAGTAGTCGCGGAACTTCTGCGCTGCGGGGGATTTTGCGGCTTCCTCCGAGTACGGTGCCGTGCGTAGCGTCCCGTCGGCCCAGAACTTGTCCCGAACGACCCCGACCAGCTCGGCATTCTCGGCGGCGCGCTCGATGATAATGTGCCGTGCACCGTCAAGGGCCGCCGTCGCGTCGGCGACTTCCTCGGTCAGGAAGTCGGCGGCTACGGTTTCGGGGACTAACGCCGGATCGGCCAGCAGTTGGTCGGCGAGGGGCTCGAGTCCTGCTTCCCGAGCGATCTGGGCCTTGGTGCGCCTCTTGGGCTTGTAGGGCAGGTAGATGTCCTCTACGCGGGACTTCGTGTCGGCGGTCAGCAACGCTGTCCGCAGTTCGTCGGTGAGTTTGCCCTGTTCCTCGATGGAGGCCAGCACCGCGGACCGTCGTTCGTCGAGCTCACGCAGGTAGCGCAGCCGCTCCTCGAGATCACGCAGCTGGCCGTCGTCGAGGCTGCCGGTGGCCTCCTTGCGGTATCGCGCGATGAACGGGACGGTTGCGCCTTCGTCGAGCAGTCGCACCGCGGCGGCCACCTGGACCTCGGCTACGGCGAGTTCTTCAGCGAGACGCGCGTTTACAGGCTTGACGGTTAGGCTCGAAGTCACGCCGAGACCCTACCGAACCCCTCCGACGAAACCGGCATTTGGGCGTGGTGTTGCCGAAGCGAATCGCCGCTGCGCCGACACTCACCTGCTCGGCGTTGAACGCCGCGCCGCCGATCGTGCCCATGTCCAGCACGCCCGCCATCGGGAGGTTCACCCGAGATGGAGCTGGCCGAAATTCAGGCAGGAAGACCTTGTCGCCGCCGGCTCGATGGGATCCGAGTGCCGGTCGGCCAGCCAGGCCTGGTATCCGCCTGCAACAGTTCGAGTCACCGTTCGTGTGAGCATTGGGCGGCGTCGGGTTCACGGCACAGTCTATTCGCGACGTACGCAACCATGCCGTACAAGGGCTTCTTCACCCGCCAGCAGCGTGAAGAAGGCTTGACATCCAATTGGTTTCGCGCACTGTCGCTGAACGAGGACGACCCGGGCCGGCTCAACGCCTATCTGTTTCCGCTGCTGGGTACGCTTGGAAAGGTCGCTCGCGACTGGTCATTCGGTCAACGTGTGGCGACCGATCGACCAGGTGCACGAGCTAACCGATCGCGAGCGTGCACTCGCCGACCTTGCAGTCGCGGTGAGCAACAACCCACAGTCCATCCGCGACGGTGACTCCGACCGGCTCAAGCAACTGGGGCTGGACGACCATCTCATCCTCGACGCCCTTTCGATACCGCCGAACCCCGAATACACGGGCGTGCCGGCGCATTGACCCCCGGCCGCCTCAGCCCCGCACGTCCAGGCGCTGCGTCCCGACGACGGCCAGCAATCGCATCGCCTCCGCGGCCGGCGATCCTGGATCGACGGTGTAGATGACCACCCGCTGGTCGCGGTCGGCGATGTCGAGAACGTCGCAGTTCACCCACACCTGGCCGACTAGCGGGTGGTGGAGTGTCTTGCACTGCCTGGACTGTGAGATGACATCTCGGGTCTCCCGCAGCAATTCGAATTCCACACTGCCGCTGCGCAACTCGTCGACGAGGGCGATGGTTCCCGGATCACTGGGGTAGCGCACCGCGGCGGCGCGCAGGTGAAGCGCGCATGTCCTGGCGAATTCGTCGGCGTCGGAGACTCCGTACAGGCGCCGCCCCCGCACGGGCGGCCCGAGAAAGGCACGCCGGGCCAGGCTGCGGTCGCGCACCGACAGCGCGGAGAAGTCCTCCATCAACGCGCAGGCAAGGGCATTCCAGGCCAGGACCTCGTAGGTCGCCGACACCACGATCGCGACCGCGGCTCGGCTGTTCGCCCGGGACGGCGCCGCGGTATTGCTGGCGGCGAGAACCGAACGCCAGCTCCAAGACGTGACCGATGACATCAGGGGCGCGGGAGGATCGGCCCAGTACGCGGTGTGCGATCTGGCCGACGCCGGGAGCGTTCAAGCCGCCGTCGACGTAGCCGTGTCGACATGGGGTCGCCTCGACGTGGCCTTCAACAACGCGGCGACGATCGTGCCGCCGGGACCGCTCGACCGGGCCACCGACGACGACTTCGACCGCGTCTACACCGTCAACCTCAAAGGTGTGTTCGTGGCGATGAAGGCCGAGATCGCCGCCATTCGGGCCACCGCAGGGTCCGGGGCGATCGTCAACACCTCCAGTGTCGGCAGCCTCAAGTCCAATCCGGAACTGCCTGCCTACGGCGCGATGAAGCGGGTGGTCAACAGCCTCACCGAATCCGCGGCCGTCACCTACGGCCCGGAGAACATCCGGGTCAACGCGATCACACCGGGTACCACGCTGACCGAGATGATCCAGGAGTGGGAAGACGCCAGCCCGGGCGTGATCGAGCGACTGGTCGCCGACAACCCATGGGGCGGGCCGCAGATCCCGCCGAAGTCGCCGAGGCGGCCCTGTGGCTGCTCAGCGACCGGGCCTCCTATGTCACCGGTGCGATCCTGCGCGTTGATGGCGGTACCTGGGTCTGAACTTGGGATCGGTAGCGCGGTTCGGCTTCTTGACTTGCCGTGACGACGCCAAAGCGGCGGCGCCCACCGAAAGGAAGAAGTCCATGAGGATCGTTCCCACGAGCATTGCGCAGCACATTGACCGGATTGATCGCCAGCGGAGTCTGGCAATCGGTATCAGCAGTGCCGCGCTGGCATTCTGGTCGTTCTATCGGGTGATCTGGTCGATGTATCTGGCGGTGACCTACGACTTCGTGTTCGGGTCGTTGGTCGTGCCGATCATCCTGTGGGGCGTCATCGGCGTGGTCGCCGCAGTCGCCGCGGTCGCGTTCCTGACCCGCTACGCCAAGGGTCCGACGGCCGACGACGCAGAACGAGGAGACGTCTAACAGGCGCCCGGGACCGTGCCACCATGAGTGGCCAGAATCGTCGGGAACCAAGATCGTGCGGGAATCAGCCGGCATTGCTCGACAGCATCGGCGGACGGCGATTGGATGCTTGGCATGTGCCAACCCGCAATCTTGGTGACCGGCATGTCGGGAGTGGGGAAGTCGACCGCGCTGACCGAGCTCGCGTGCCGCGGATTCGACACGGTCGATACCGACATCGGTCCCTGGGTCCGGCCAGTCGATGGCGAACCGCTCTGGCGTGAACCCCTGATTGAGGAACTGCTGAACAGGGCCCGGCCAACACCGCTGTTCGTCCAGGGCACCGTCGCCAATCAGGGCCGCTTCTATGACCGATTCGACGCTGTCGTTCTGCTGACTGCCCCACCGCCGGTCATCTTCGAACGGCTGGCAGCGCGCGCCACGAACTCATTCGGCAAGACATCGGCCGAACGGCTTCGGATCGCCCGCGACATCGCCGAGGTTGAACCGCTGCTGCGGTCGGCGGCCACTCACGAGATCGATACTCGTCTGCCCCTGCGGCGGGTGGTCGAGACATTGACGGAGATCGCTCGGCAGGTGGCAGCGAGCTCCTGAAACGATCGCGATGCACAGGTCGATAGCACGTGTGACGGCAACGTTGCACGCCCGTGATGACCAACGGATGTGTGGGACGATGCCTCTACGCCGCGCCCTGATCCGATCGGCGCGGCAGCCGCGTCTCGCTGCCACCGAGGTGTCGCGGGGCAACAGAGAGGACCGCCGAATTCATGGCCGATAGGCACCACACCAGGGCGCAAGCCAGCGCAATCAGACTCACGATCGCGGGCCTGGCTGTAGGTGCCGCGCTGTTCGGGGCCGCTTCCGCTGTGGCAGATCCGGCGGTTCCGGTCCCCACGCCGGTTCCCGGAGATCCGGCACCCGCGCCGCCGGGCGGCCCGGCCGCGGTGGATCCCGGTCAGCCCGACCCAGCTGCTGCGCCTCTGCCGCCGGCCGGTCCGCCGTCGGTTCCAGAGATCGCCAACCCGGTTTACGGTTCCGGCCAGAACGGATCGGGGGTTTTCGGGACGCTCAAGGACCTCTGGCACCAAGCTCGCGATCCGTACTACGGGCCCGAAGAGACCCCCGGGGCGGTCAGCGGGTCGCTCGCGCCGCCGCCTGGTGCGGGTCCGGCACCGGCGCTACCCCCGGGTTACGTGTCGTTCAACGCACCGGGTTCTGAGACCGCCCCCGCGTCGGCGGGTGCCGGTGGTACGCCGGCGGCCGGTGGTCCGGCACTGCCGCCCGGCTACTACCCGCTCACGGGGCCGCCGCCACCCGGCTACGAGTTCGCGACGCCCGGGCAGCCGGCGGCGGCGCCGGCGCCCACGACTGCTGTTCCGACGCCCTAACGTCGGAACGACGTCGCGGGCGCGACGTCGACTCGGAGCCCGGTTCGCGGCGAGGGACGTCCGCGCGAACTTCTGGTTATATTTGCTAAGTAATACTTTCGCTGCCTCAACGTTGGAGTCGCGCTCATGACCTTGATCAAGAAGATTCTGCCGGCCATCGTCGTCGCGGGTGGGTTGGCCGCGGGTGCGCTGGGCCTGGGCGTCGCTCCGGCCAGTGCTGACCCCGTTCCGTCGCCGCCGCCGGTGCTCGGTGAGCAGCCGCCGAGTTGGGCGCCGGCCAAGCCCGCCGAGATGTGGAATGGCCAGCCCGTCGTGTGGACATCGGGCTGGGGTGGACGCTGGGGCGTGTGGATCAATGGAGGCTTCATCACTCTGTCGTCCAACCCGGTCACCAACGGCGGCTGAGCAACGCCGAGTCTCGCTCGTCACAATACGGCCGTGCGATGACGGCCTAGGGTGGATACTCCGATACGGACCGCTATATAGTTAGTCCGCATAACGGATCCGGACCGTGCCGCCCTCAACGTCGGCCGACCCGGCGGATTCGACCAAATGATGGGGCAGGAGAACGATGGCGGGACTGATGGGTCGAGCGAAGTTGGCGGGTCTTGCGCTCAGCGTGGCGGCGGTGGCAAGCGTGATCTCGGCCGGTCCGGCCTCGGCCGATGCCAGTGACGACTACCCGATTCCGCATCGGATCATCATTACCAACTGCGACGTCGAGCAGTACATGGCTGCCGCTCGCGACACCAGCCCGGTGTACTTCGAGCGTTACATGATCGACCGGAGCAACCGTCCGGCCGACGTGCAGCAGTTGGCCTTCGACCGGATCCACTGGTTCTTCTCGCTCGATCCAGCTGCGCGTCGGCAGTATTCCGAGGACACCGCAACCAACGTCTACTACGAGTTTGTCGCGACCCGCTGGGGGAACTGGGCCAAGCTGTTCTTCAACAACAAGGGCGTCGTTGCCAAGGCGACCGATGTCTGCATGAACTACCCCCCGGGTGACATGTCGGTGTGGGACTGGCCCGTCGCCGGGTAGCGGTTGTGCAGTCGTGTAGCCAGCGCATTTCGCGCTCGACGAACGCCATGATGCACGGCCCGTAACAGCCGGCCCATCTGCGTCTATATGCGGACCACAAGTAGCTGGATCCGATTGATGGTGCGGACCGTCATCGGCTCGCCCTATCTGGCCGGTTCGGTGCAGAAGCGCGACGCCGAGGCCCGGTTGGCGATGGTCAGCCACGGCGTTCACTACATGCAAGATGTCAACGGCAACAATATCGTTTCGGCGCTGGTGCCGCTGCTGGCGAACTTGGATCGGGCCAGCAACGACATGAAGGATGCCGTGGAGGCGTTGTTCCAGTGGTCGGGTGGGGGTTACGGCTTCGGACTGGGGGACTATGGTCCGTCGGTATCCGTGGCCTGGCCGCAGCCGTTCACATGGACGGCCATCGACTACGCCGACCAGAAGAACAACGACATCTACGCCCTGGTCAACAGCCTTCAGAACACCTGCGCGCCCTAACATCTGGAGCGTGAACCAGGAGGCTCACGCCTTCAGCAAGGTCCTCTCGTGCGCCAATGTCGCCACCGATGTGGAGGCGTCCTTCCGTCACGTGGATATTGCGCAGTGGCTCAAAACCCTTCCGACACATATATATCGGCGATCAGCACGACCGTTTAGGACGCGCTGAGGATCTTGATCGCAAACACCAGGGTGTCGCCGGGCTGAATTCCCGCGGCGGGCTGACCCTGCGGGTAACCGTCGGCCGGAACCATGGCGACCGCAACGGTGGATCCGACCTTCTGCCCCGCAATGGCCTTTTGGAAGCCTGGCACCACACCGTCGAGGGAGAATTCGGCCGGTTCGCCACGTTGGTAGCTGCTGTCGAAGACAGATCCGTCGCGCCCGTTCACGCCCATGTAGCAGACGGAGACGCTGGCGGTGGGGGCGACGACCGGACCATCACCGGCCTGCAGCGTATGCACTTCGGTCTGGGTGACGCTGAACGGTGCGGTGACCTTGACGACGGGGGCCGAGGTGTCGGTCGATCCAGTGACCGCGACGCTGCCGGTCGCGCCGGGCAGCGTCCACTCGGGTGCGCCCGCGTTCGCCGGTGCCGTGGTCGGGCACGTGCTGGCCGGTCCGGCCGCCTCGGTAACCGGGGAGGCGGTTACATCGGCGGTCGACGGCTTGCTCGCCGACGGCGTGCCGGTGTTGGAGCCGCAGGCAGCCAAAGCCAGGGCGACCGAGACAGCACAGGCGCCGAGGGCGGCGGTGGAAGTGGCACGAGAAAGGTTCACGGGCGTAACGGTACAGCCGCATGACATAGATCACTCCGCCAACCCCGGGGCTTTTCGTGGCACCAAAAAGTCTTGGCCAGCGCCGAGCTCATTCTCAGCAAACCTTCAGTAGTTGCAGGGAAGCTGCATTCAGAGCCCAAAGGGCACATACATTTGTTGTCTGGAGAAAGAGAAGCCAAAACGCGATGAACGACAGGTCAGAGAATTCGCCACAGGGAAGCCATCACCAGTGGCGACCGAAAGGGCCTGTGGATAGCGCCAACTCGGGTTCGTGGGGCAGCGCCGGGTATCAGAACCATTACGACGATGCCGAAACGACCCGGATGTACCTCCCGCCCTTCGGGGCTCACCCGCAGATGCCCCCTCAGTTCCAGGGCCGGCCAGCACAGCAAAAGGTGCGGCAGCGGGGGAAGTCTCGCGTCGGTGTGCTGGTGTCCGGCACCGCCGCCGTCGCCATGGTGGCCGGTGCCGCCGCGGCGGTCGCAGTGGTCGATCATTCCGGGCGTCCGACACCCAACGGCCTGATCGCAGCGGCATCATCTGCACCGAACACTGCACCTATAGCTGGCCAGCCCGCCAGCGCAGCGCCCGCCGGATCGGTCGAGCAGGTATCGGCCAAAGTCTTGCCCAGCGTGGTGAAACTGCAGATCAGCAGCGGTCAGCAGCGCGAGGAGGGGTCCGGGATCGTGCTGAGTTCCGACGGATTGATCCTGACCAACAATCACGTTGTTGCCGCGGTCGCCCAAGCGGCCAGCGGCGCCCAGGGGCCGATGGCGGCCGAACGTGCACCCGGTGGACAGCTTCCCGGCTTGCCGCAGGGCATGTTCCCCGGCGGACAGCTGCCGGGCTTGCCGCAGGGCATGTTCCCCGGTGGACAGCTGCCGGGTGACAGCCAGGACGGGCCCGACGGTTCAGGCGCCCGACCGTCAGGCCAGAGCTCCGGTGGACTGGATGCCACCGTGACCTTCTCCGATGGCCGGACCGTGCCGTTCACCGTTGTGGGTGCCGATCCCGCCGACGACATCGCTGTGGTGCGGGCCCAGAACGTTTCCGGGCTCACGCCGATCACCCTCGGCTCGTCCAAGGACTTGAAAGTCGGTCAGAACGTCGTGGCCGTCGGCTCGCCGTTGGGCCTGCAGGGGACCGTGACGACCGGCATTATCAGTGCATTGGATCGCCCGGTGGCGACCGGTGACGAGCAGACCGGCCAACATTCGGTCATGAGTGCCATCCAGACCGACGCGGCCATCAATCCGGGCAACTCCGGTG
The DNA here is from genome assembly GCF_004745805.1 of Mycolicibacterium sp. CH28. Classification (GTDB taxonomy): domain Bacteria; phylum Actinomycetota; class Actinomycetes; order Mycobacteriales; family Mycobacteriaceae; genus Mycobacterium. The sequence goes on from NZ_SRLQ01000004.1 coordinate 642,133, forward strand.
GTGCGTTGGTCGATATGAACGGCGACCTGATCGGGGTGAACTCGGCGATCGCATCCCTTGGTGGCGGCCAGGATTCACCGGGGGCGCAAAGCGGATCAATCGGTCTCGGTTTTGCGATTCCGGTTGACCAGGCCAAGCGCATTGCCGACGAGCTGATTTCGACCGGAACGGTCCAGCGCGCCTCGCTCGGAGTCCAGCTCAGCTCGGACGACAACGGTAAGGGGGCGATGGTGGCGAGCGTTGCGGACGGAAGTCCGGCCGCGGCCGCGGGCCTGCCGAAGGGCGCGGTGATCACCAAAGTCGACAACCATGTGATCGATGGGCCGGAATCTCTGGTGGCCGCTATTCATTCCAAGGCACCGGGGGACGGTGTCACCCTGACCTACGACGATCCGTCGGGAAGTTCACACACGGTGCAGGTCACCCTCGGGCAGATGCAGTCCTGACGCCTTCACCCGATCGGCCGCCAGGCGCCCAGGACGGCCTCCCGGTACCAACCTGACCGGTTGCGGATCTGAACCCCGGGGACGTTCTGGGCGTCGACGCGACTGTCGATGATGTGTTGGTCGTCGACGAAGATCACCACGTGCGAAGCCTCGCTGGCGTTTTCGGTGGGGTGCAGAAAAATCAGATCGCCTGGCTCGAAAGGACCTTCCGGGGGAATGCGGCTGCCCATCGGGCCTGCGGTACCGGCGAACTGCTTGTGCACATCGCCACCGAATTTGATGCCCAAGCCGTAGTTGTAAACCCAGGCAGTGAAGTTGGAGCAGTCCAACCCTGGGCCGCCATCCCAGGTGCTCGTTCCGCGCGGAGCATCGGTGTCTGGATTCTCCTCGGCAGCACCGGAATTCGTCGAAGCAGGGGGATTCCAGCCCGGAATGTGATGGTGCCGGTACTGCAGTCCGAGTGGGTTGTCGGGGGTGTCGATATAGCGCATGGCCACGGCGAGGATCCGCTCCCGTCTCCAGGTTGTGGCGTCGCAGCCTGCGTCCTGCGGTACGGCTGGCGGCGGAAGGGCGCTCGCTTGGGGCCCCCAGCCGCCATTCAGGTAACGGCCGTTGGCGTCGGTGCTGTACCACCGGTCGGGGGAGACTGGGGTCTGGGGCAGCTGGTCACGGCCGGCGAAGTCCGATGTCAGCGAGTCCCAGCTACATGAGAAGGCGTGCGGCACCCGGGTGTCAGCGCTGGAGCGTGCCGGGGCGCCGACGGCCAATGCCGACGACGCGATAGCGACGATGAGTTTGAGGAGAAATCGGTTCATCCGGTGCGTCAACAGACCCTCAGCTCACTCGAGCGGTTCGCGCTAGCGAAGCGATCCTAAGCTGACCCTGGTCAGGGTTCGCGGTGAACCGGCCGAGAACGTCTGGCTCCTGACCGGTTAGTACAGGGTTTCGATACCGGCCAACAGGATCTCGATGCCCGCGAGGAATTGCTCGCGGTCGTCATGTTCAGGCAGTTGTTGGGCGATCTGGTGTACGAACGGATACTGCACCGGATCGCATTGCGCCCATCGGGACGCGATCGTCTCGAGGAAGGCGGACCGGTCTCGCTCTCGGGGAGCTAATTGCATGACCGCTGCGTACTGCGCTGCGAGGCCGAGGATGGAGCTCACCAGCGCGGACGAAGAATTGAACCGTGCATCCTCGGCAACCCCGAGGGCGCCGAGCTGTCCGCCGATGCCTTCCCAGATGCGTAGCATCGCCGCCTGCCAGGGTTCGCGGGCAAGCTGGGTGCCCACCCAAGGGCGCGCGTCGATCGCATCGAACACGCCGACTGCGATGCCGCGTATTGCTTCTTGTGGCTCGGTGTCGCCGACCACCTCGGCCATGACGCGAGCGATGACGGTGTCGGCCGCTGCAGCCAGAAGGTCGTTCTTGTCGGCGACGTGCCAGTAGATCGCTCCGCTCCCGGTGACCAGGCGAGCGGCGAGGGCGCGGAAGGTGAGCGCGTTCTCGCCGTCGGCGTCGAGGATGCCGATCGCAGCCTCGACGATCCGCTCCTTGGACAGTGCGTCGGTGCGCCGTTCGGCCCGTTGGGGCTTGGTCACCATGCCGACCATCTTGACACAACTGGAACAGTGTTCCAATATGCCTAATGGAACAGTGTTCCAACTATCGCTGGAAGGAGTTCTGTGACGACACCCATCGCAATCGTCGGCGCTGGCCTCGGTGGACTGACACTCGCCCGCGTGCTCCACGTAAATGGCATCGCTGCAACTGTTTACGAGGCAGACTCGGCGGACCAGGCCCGCGCACAGGGCGGCCAGCTCGACATCCACGAGCACGACGGACAGCTCGCACTCGCGGCGGCCGGACTGACCGACGAGTTTCGCGCCATCATCCACGAAGGCGGCCAGGCCTCCCGGGTGCTCGACCGGCACGGCTCGGTGTTGTTCGACCAGCCCGACGACGGGACGGGCGAACGTCCCGAGGTGCTGCGTGGGGACCTGCGACGGATCCTGCTGGATGCGTTGCCGCCGGAGACGGTCCGGTGGGGACACAAGCTCATCGACGTCCGTGCCATCGGCGATGGCCGTCACGAGCTTATCTTCGCTAACGGGTCGACCGCGGCGAGTGCGCTGCTGGTGGGTGCCGACGGCGCTTGGTCGAGGGTGCGGGGGCTGCTCTCGACGGCCGAGCCGGCATACGTCGGAACGGTATTCGTCGAGACTTACCTGTTCGACGTCGACGCGCGTCATCCCGCGGCATCCGAAGCGGTCGGTGGGGGAGCGATGTACGCGCTTACGCCGGGAAAAGGGATCATCGCACACCGCGAAGCCGGGGCGGTCATCCACACCTACGTCATGCTGAACCGCACCCCCGAGTGGGTTACCGATATCGACTTCACTGATTCCGCCGCCGCGGCTGCTCGCGTGGCCGCCGAGTTCGATGGGTGGGCAAGGGAACTCACTGCGTTGATCAGCGGTGGCGACACCGCGCCGGTCCCACGGATGCTCTACACCCTCCCGAACGAACATCGCTGGGACCGCAAACCCGGGGTGACATTGCTCGGTGACGCCGCGCACCTGATGCCGCCGTCGGGGGACGGCGCGAACCTGGCAATGCTCGACGGCGCCGAACTTGGCGCGGCGATCGCATTGCACCCCAACGACATCGATTCGGCGCTAACCCTTTACGAAGAGACGATGTTCCCGCGCAGCCACGCCCTGACTGTCGAGGCGCATCAGACACTCGATCGCTGCATCGGCGACCGCGCTCCCTCGGGCTTCCTCGATCTCTTCGCCGGAGTGGCCTGAATCGCGGGAAGCAACGCCGCTACGTCACCGGCAGCGTCATCGAAAGTCGGTATCCCCCTGCGGTTTCCTCGGCGCGTAGCGAACCGCCAAGCAGCTCCGCACGTTCACGCAACCCCAACAGCCCGTGCTGGGAGCTTGGCAGCTGCTCTGGCGCTCGTGTGGGCTTGGTATTGGTCAGCGTCACGCTCACCTGGCGTGGGTCGATCCGCAGGGCGAGGGTGGCGCTGGCGCCGGGCGCATGCTTGGCAATGTTGGTCAGCCCCTCCTGCACCGTGCGGTAGACCGCGCGCTGCACCGGCGCGGGCGGGCTGAAACCGGCGGGATTCCTGGCGTCGATCACGGTCGGCACTCTGGACCCGGCAACCAGGGATTCGATGTCGTCGATGCCGGGCTGCGGGGCGAGCTCGACGCTCGGCCTGCCTGTCGGCCGCAGTACGTCCACCATCTCCCTGAGTTCGTCGAGGGTGCGCACGCTGAGCGTGCGGATCGTCCGGGCTGCTTCGCTCGAGGCTGCGTCAGCGGCCGTGACTTGCAGCGCGCCGGCCTGGACAGCGATGAGGCTGACCTGATGGGAGACCACGTCGTGCATCTCCCGGGCGAGCGCGGAGCGTTCCTGCGCTACAGCCCGCTCGATGATCAGCTCCTCTTCGTGGCGGCGGGCTTGTTCGATCTCGGCGAGCTTCTCCGACAGATCGGTGCGCACGGAGATGAGCATTCCCAGCCATACCGGCGCGGCAGTGAAGATCGTGGCGTAGACCAGGTCCAGCGCCGTGTCCACGCCCGAGTAGGAGCGATTCCACAAGGCCGTGAAACAGACGAAGAACGCCGCCGAGCACAGGATCATGAGGTAGCGCGGCGGCTTCCGCTCGGCCACGGTGAACAAGGCGGCGAGCGCGGCGAGGACCACGCTGGATGCCGCCAACGCGGGAAGAGTCAGCGCGAACACGAGGTAGGGCGCCCGCTTACGGAAGAGCAAGGCGGCCACCGCCACTGCGCCGAGCACGATGTGGCTGATGGTGATGACGTCGTCATCGAGGATCGACCCGACGGCATCGGCGCCGGCGAAGACGATGACCGCACATTCGATCAGGATCCGACGGGAGACGGAACCTGGCGCCAACCTCAACATGGGTCGTCGAGGAGTCGGGCCCGCTGCGCGATGATCGCCGCTTCCACTCGCGACTTGACGCCCAGCTTTGCCAGCACCGAACTGACCTGGTCTTTGACCGTCCCCACACTGGAGTACAGCGCAGCGGCAATCTCGCCGTTGGAATGGCCCCGCGCCAGTAAACGCAGCACCTCGGTCTCCCGGTCGGTCAATTCACGGATGGATCCGACGGCCTCTGCGTCGGGACGGTCTCCCAGGTAGCCTGCGATGACCTTGGGGCTGATCTTGTCTGACAGCACCAAGCCGCCCGCGGCCAAACTGCGCACGATGTGCGGGAGCTGCTCGGGGTCGGTGTCCTTGAGGAGGAACCCGGCTGCGCCGAGGCGCAACGCCGCCGCGATGTACTCGTCGGCATCGAAGGTGGTCAGAACCGCGACGGTCGGCGGGCAGTCCAACGCCTGTAGCTCTCGCAACACCGCGAGGCCGTCCTTGCCCGGCATCCGGATGTCGAGCAACACCACGTCAGGCCTGCGCTCTGTGACTACCCGCACCGCCTGCACCCCGTCACAGGTAGCGACCACTTCGATGTCGTCGACCGCCGACAAGATGAGCTCGAAACCCGATCGGATCAGAGCTTCATCGTCGACGATGATGACCTTCAGCACCTGTCCTCCTCGGAGCGAGCCGACATGTCTGGCCTGAGCTTATTGGCTAGTCCTGGGACATCACGGTGAGACGCCCGCCTGCAGTCAACCGGCTGGTGACAACCAGCCAGCCGTCGGGTCGGATATGGGCCCGCCTAGGCGACTGGCTGGCCGAAATGGCCAGTCGGTGGATGGACCACCGCTGCCCAACGCCGCGATCATAAATGCCCGTACCGGCACCGACCCTCAGCACGCGGTGCCAGGCGTCCAAAGCGGGATTTAGGGAGTGCAGACCGATGCTGGACTGGCCGTTGCTGACTGGTCCGTTGCCGCTCGTGCTGCAGATCGGCGCGGCAATCGCCGGAGCGTGGCTGCTGATCCGGATGGTTCTGGCTCCGCGCTCCCCGCTGGTGAAGGTGATCAGCTGCGTCGCGTTCGTTGCAGGCGCTGCCGTCGTCACGCTGGCTGGCGATCACCTCGCGCGCAATGTCTGGGAGCTCTTCCCGGACCGGATACCGCTGGTTGTGCTCCTGTGGGCGGGTGCCGCTGTTTTCACGCTGTGTATGGCGGCATCGCTGGCGGCGGTCGCCGAACGCTGGCCGGTCAGTGCCGGACTAGTCATCGCGTCCGCGATTGTGGTTGCAGCGTGCGCCAACCAGGTCAACGCCGTCTTCGGGGCCTTCCCGACCCCGCGTGACGCACTCGGCATGCCCCGGCCCGACGACGTGGCGCTGCCTTCGGTGCACGCTCACACACTCGCGCTGGCGACGGCCGAACCGTTGGAGCGATCATGGCGCCCGCCGCCGGGTCTGGGAACCTCGGGAAAGCTCACGTCGGCGGTCATCGCGGGGCCGTCGTCGCGATTCGTGGCCCGCCGGGCCAAGATCTACCTACCACCGGCGTACTTCAGTGACCTGCCTCCTCGCTTGCCGGTGCTGGTGTTGCTGACGGGTCAACCAGGGACACCTCAGGATTGGATCAGCGCGGGAAAGCTGCCGCGCATCATGGACACCTTTGCCCACGCCCATCGAGGGCTTGCGCCAGTGGTGGTGGTCCCCGATCCCACCGGCGGCCCGCTGCGAGATCCGCTCTGTCTGAACTCCCCGCTAGGCAATGTGGACACCTACCTGGCTGTCGACGTACCCGCCTGGATCAAGACCAACCTCAATGTCGACCCTCGTCCTAATACCTGGGCTGTCGCCGGCGCCTCCTACGGGGGGACTTGCGCACTGCAGTTGGCCACCAACCACTCCGACGTCTATCCCAACTTCATCGACATCGCGGGGTCGGCCGAACCTACGCTCGGCGACCGGCGCCGCACAGTGGCTGCGGCCTTCGGCGGCGACGATGCGGCGTTCAACCGGGTTAACCCGCTGGATCTGTTGAAGGCCCGCCGATATCCGGGAAGCGCGGCCGCGATCGTTGTGGGAACCGGGGACCGCGACACCCTCGGCGACGCCCAGCGGGTGCACGAGGCGACCAAGGCCGCCGGTATGGAAAGCCACCTCACCGAGTTGCCCGGTTCCCATGATTGGCGGGTGTTCGCCGCGGCCCTGGCCAAGGAACTTCCCTGGCTGGCCAAGCGCGTGAACCTCATCGACTAAGTTCGGCCCGCGCTGCAGTACGTATCTTCCACCGACAGGAGCATTGCCATGCCCGATGACCGCACGGCCGGCCTTCGCCGCGGGCCGGGACCGGGGCGGTTGCGCCTCCTCTGGTCCTTCGCCGCCCCGCACCGTCGCACGCTCGTGATCGGAGCGGTGCTCGGATTGTTCGCCTCGGCCGCCGGCCTGGCGACACCGATGATCACCAAGGTGGTGCTGGACTCGTTGGGGGCGCACGCGTCGTTGACCGGTCCGGTGCTCCTGCTGGTGACACTGCTGGTGCTCAGCGCGGTGATCCGCTGTGCACAGGCCATCCTTCTCGGTGTCGTCGGTGAACAGATCGTTCTCGAGGCGCGCGAGACCATGATCCGACGGCTGCTGCGCGCCACCGTTCAAGCCGTCAGCAGCCGGCCGCCAGGGGAGCTGGTCACCCGGGTCACGTCCGATTCGGTTCTGCTGCACGAAGCTGCCTCGACCAGCGTCGTGGGCCTGATCAACGGGACGGTGATGTTGGTCGGCACCCTGGTGCTGATGGGTGTGCTCGACGTGCCGCTGCTGGCCACCACCCTGGGCGCGATCGCGGTCGTGGCGGTGGTGTTTTTGCTGTTGATGCCTGGCGTCGCCGACGAACGGCAGGCTGCCCAACATCATCTGGGCCGGGTCGGCGGAGCACTCGAGGCGACGTTGCGTGCGATCCGCACGGTGAAGGCCAGCCGCGCCGAGGACCGTCAGTCCGATCGCATCATCGAATCTGCCAAAGCGGCGAACCGTCACGCGGTGCGCGCCGTGCGCCGCGAGTCAATCGCCGAGATCACCGCCTGGGCGGGTGTTGATTTGGCGATCATCGTGATCCTCACGGTGGGCGCCTGGCGGGTCAGCAACAACGCAATGGAGCTCTCCAGCCTCATCGCGTTCCTGCTCTACGCCTTCGGCTTGATGGATCCGGTGACCGAATTGTCGACCAACGTCACCACGTTGCAGACGGGAGTCGCCGCTGCCGGCCGCATCCGGGAAGTCGAACAGCTCGAGACCGAGTCCATCGCCGCCGTCCAGCCGCCGCCCGCCACTGTGAGCACCGGCGATCACCCGGTGCTCGAAATACGCGGTGTCTCAGCGGGCTATGACACCCGCGGCCCAGCGGTGCAGGACTTGGACTTCGTGATCCCACGGCGGGGCCATACCGCGATCGTCGGCCCCTCGGGAGCGGGGAAAACGACGGTGCTGTCGTTGATCATGCGCTTTCTGGAACCGCAGCGGGGCCAGCTGTTGCTCGACGGGTTGCCCTACTCGACGCTCACGCACGCTCACATCAGGAAGAAACTGGCGTTCGTCGAGCAGGAGACGCCGATTCTGCCGGGCAGTATCCGGGAGAACCTGCTCTTCACGTTCGGTGAGGCAACTGAGCGCGAGCTGCACCGGGTGCTGGGCGACGTTGGTCTCGCCGATGACGTCGCCGCCATGGAGCACGGCCTCGACACCGATTTGACTTCGTCGTCGATCTCCACCGGCCAACGTCAACGCGTCGCCTTGGCGCGCGCGATCATCCGGCCCTCCGAGGTGCTGGTTCTCGACGAGGCGACTGCGCACGTCGACGGTCTCAGCGAGGCGGCCATCCACGAGTGCATCCGATTGCGGGCCCAGGTGCAGGCGGTTGTCACGGTGGCGCATCGTCTGTCGACGGTGGTTGACGCCGACACGATCATCGTCATGCAGGACGGGCGTGTCCGGGCGCAGGGCACCCATGGCGAATTGCTGGTGGCTGACGATCTCTACCGTGACCTCGTCGCGTCGTTGCGCATCCCCAACGACTAGCGGTAACCGATGAGCAGGTGGCGCCCGCGAATCAGCCGATTGACGGAGAGGTGCAGTCCATCGGGGGATTTCGCTCTTTCGAGGGACACGGCACGCTCATCGTGTCGTGGTTGTCCCCACTGAACCTGCCGAGGACCGCATGAGACTAGTAACGTCAGCGTTAACGTTGATCACCGCCTTCCTACTGACTCTTGCTGTCGGTGGAGGCATCTCCCACGCGGCTCTGGACAACCAGCTCAGTGTCGTCGATGGGCAGGGCCGGACCATGACGGTCCAACAATGGGACACGTTCCTCAACGGTGTGGTGCCGCTTGACCGTAACCGCTTGACCCGCGAGTGGTTTCACTCCGGCAAGGCGGAGTTCACTGTGACCGGCGACAACGCCGACCAGTTCGCCGGCACCCTGCAATTGGGCTATCAAGTCGGCTTTCCTTGGTCACTGGGCGTCGGTGTCAACTTCAGCTACACCACACCGAATGTGCTGCTCGACAAGGCTTCGGTGGCGCCGACACAGTTCAATCCGCTGGGCTCGGTGATCACCCCGAATCTGTTCCCCGGGGTGTCGGTGAAGGCGGATCTGGGCAATGGTCCCGGCATTCAGGAGGTGAACACCTTCGCCGTCGACGTGAAGGGAGCCAACGGCACTGTCGCGGTGTCGAACGCCCACGGCACCGTGACGGGTGCGGCCGGCGGGGTGCTGCTGCGGCCCTTCGCGAGACTGATCTCCAAAGCAGGTGACACCGTCACCACCTATGGCGACGCGTGGAACATGAACTGACCGAGCGATTATGGGGCGGGGCGATCAGCCAGGGTTGCAGACTGACGGTGGTCACCGGCGGGTGGCCGCAGTATCTGAACTCTGTTCAGATACTGCCTCCGGCAAGGGAGCCGACCTCGCGCCGTGCTGGACGAATCGCGCTATCACCAATCCCACACCATCGGGACGCATCCGAAGACGTCGTCGGCCCTAGCCACCCGGCAGACCGAGGGGAACGGAAGGTGCGTGGCGACCAGCGACTCGCGGGTTGCCGCCAGCTCCCTCAACAGGCCGGTCAGCACCGGAAGCCTCTCGATCTACTGTCCACACTCATGGTTTCCTCCTACGCGGCGTGCCCGAGGGCATTGTTGAACTGACCTGTCGTGCTGGCTAACGTCGTCTGGCCGCAGGACTCATCCAGCCATCAGTCGAGCATGGTGTGCGCCACCGAACGCCCTACTGCCCGGCGGGCATCCCGCTGGAACAGTTTTTATCCGGTGAGATAGATCACTTGACAATCGTGGAATCGCAGCTGGGCGATCCCGACTTGTAGCTGGCAGTTGCCACCTCTGCACAGAGGCGATGGCACGGCAGACCCAAGGACGGGGAACATCATGAGCGCATCACTTCTGGCCCGCGGCGGAAAAGTCAGCCAGGCGGCGGTCTTCGCCGCGCTGGCAGTGGCTGGGCTCATGGCCGGCCCTGTCGCGACGGCCAATGCTGCCGACGATTCGTGTGCGGCCGTCGAGGTCGTCTTTGCGCGCGGCACCTTCGAGACGCCGGGAGTCGGCGCCACCGGACAGGCCTTCGTCGACGCCCTGAGTGCCCGGCTGCCGGGCAAGACTGTCCAGGCGTATGGGGTGAACTACCCGGCCTCGCTGAACTTCGGTCAGGCTGCCGACGGCGTCGCAGACGCCGTCAACAAGATCGAGGCAATTACCGCCGCGTGCCCGGCGACCAAGATCGTGCTCGGTGGCTACTCACAGGGAGCCGCGGTGGCCGGCTACACCACCTCCAGCGCCGTGCCGGCTGGGTTTGCTCTGCCCGCGAGCATCTCCGGCCCGATGCCGACATCCGTTGCTTCGCATGTGGCGGCGGTGGCCCTGTTTGGCACCCCGGACGACTGGTTCCTCGGCCTGGCCGATCGCAGCGCACCGCCCATCAGCATCGGTGACCTGTACGCCGGCAAGACCATCCAGCTGTGCGCCGCAGGCGACCCGGTGTGCTTCCCGGGTGGCTTGGATCGGTCGGCCCACAGCTCGTACAAGAGCAACGGGATGGCCGATCAGGCGGCCGACTTCGTGGTCAGCAAGCTGGGCGGTGCTGCACAGGCCGCGACCCTCGTTCAGACTGCCGCCGAGGTCGATCACACCAACTGAGAGCAGACGGCCGGAAGTCGCTTCAACCCGAGTTACTGCGTGGCGGTCCAGGGTTCGCGGGCGAAGACCTCTTCGACCATCGGACGGAAGAACTCCAGCGGCCGGTGCTCGTACTGCGCGTCGAAGCAGTTCTGGTCGTACTTCTCGCAGAACTCGGCGCAATCGTCGAACCAGGGGTGACCGCGGTACTTCTCCCGGGCGTCCCGGACGCCACCCATGTGCGGCGCGTAGTAGTACTGCTGAAATTCTGGGTGCACCTTGACGATCCAGGCCGTCCGTTCCGAAACATAGGGTGCGATGACGGCTGAGGCGAACGCTCCGTGTGCGTGTGGGGCGTAGGTATCGCCGATGTCGTGCAGGAGCGCGGCCACGACGTACTCGACGGATCGTCGGTCCTCGAACGCTCGGGTGGCCGACTGCAGTGAGTGCGCCAGCCGGCTGATCGGATAAGCCTGTTCCCCATCAGCGAGCGCCTTGACCAGAGCCAGGACGCGGGGGACCAATCCGGCGTTGTTTGCCTCTTCGGCGCGCACGATGAGGGCATAGTCGTCCGCTGTGCCCTCGGCCATCGTGCGGTACGTCGCGCGTGCTGGCGTGCTTATGGCCGACTCCTCTCAGTACGGTCCTGGGCAACGCTATCCGCGACATGTTTCGCCCGCGTATCGGCTGTCCTCGGTTCAGCGGAACCACCGCGCGAGGGTGACCGCCACGCCGCCCTCGGGCGGCCCCCATAGGCCGGCCAGAGTACTCGTTGGACATCAGCCGTGACTGGCGTCGATAAATCGAGCTCGCACATCGGTTGTGGGGATCGGGCATGTGTCGTGACGCCCACCGACACGGTAGCGAATCGCGGCGAAGCGGTCGTAGAGCCAGTCGCGCACCGCCGCAGGAATCGCGTACGCGGCGAGCGCCAGTTTCCACCAGCCACCGAGGTAAGCCGCGACCTGCAGTAGCGCCGCAGACCGAATATGTACCGTCTCGTCGGCCTGTCCCTCGTTCTGGACGTAGACGGCGGAATCCAGGCCCTCGAGTTCATGGTGACGCGCGGCCACGCCGCGGGCGAACTCACTGTCAAGAGAGGCGAACCGCAACGATCCGCGGTGATCGAACCGAAGAATCTTGCGTACTGCGCTGTTGCACACGCCGCACACCCCGTCGTACAGCAGAACTGGGGCGATCGGCTGCCTCTCTATCGCATTCACGAAGACTCCCATCTGAGAAGCAACGGTCCCACACCCATCATCCCCTAGACGGGCGCGCCACATGCGAGCACTCATGACGTTCGGCCCTAGCAGAATCATGCACAAGCCCGCACTCTTACCGGATGGAATTCGGAGCCAAGGCCGCAGCCACGGCGGGCCTGGTGGCGATCGCCTATGCGGGCTGGGTCCGCCCTCGGATGTGGCGCTGGGGCGCAACCGATGACGAAGTCGAAAGACCCTATCCCGGTGGTGATTTGGTGCCCGACGGGGAGAGGGCAGCGACGATGGCCGTGACGATCGACGCGCCACCGGATGCAGTCTGGCCGTGGATTGTCCAGATGGGTGGCGACCGCGGCGGCTGGTACTCCTGGGACCGCCTCGACAACGGCGGGCGGCCAAGCGCTGATCGGGTCCACCCTGAGTGGCAAAGCCTGGCCGTTGGTGACTACGTGAAGTACTGGACACGGGGCGCTGCGATGGACGCGTGGGAGGTCGCAGCCCTGGACCAGCAGCGCTTCTTGGCGCTACGTGCGTTGTACGACCTGCGCGGGCGAAGCCTCGATCCGAAGCAGCCTCGGCCCTCAGCCTATGTGGAGGGGTTGTGGTGCTTCCTGTTGAACGGGACGCCTGACGGGCGCACCCGCCTGGTCATCGGCGGCTATCAAGCCATGCGACCGAGATGGCTTGGCCGATTCGTCTTCTACTGGTTCTACGTCCCTGTCACCTGGGTCATGCAGGCACGCATGCTGGTGGTGCTCAAACGCAACATCGAACGAGCAGCCAGGCTGGACCGGCAGCGGCCGTCACCGCTGAACAGTTCCGGGTAGCCGCATCGTCCCGCAAGCAAGCCGTAGGGGACAGGCGTGCTCGAACTCGCGCCGCCTACTGGACGGCTTCGACTTTGATGGCCGGGATGTGGCCCAGGCACTCGGTGGAAGACTCCGTTGTACTTGTGCGCAGGAACGTTTCGACGATTCCGGCTACACACCCGCTGGGCTCGTTGTCGGGTGTGTGGCCCAGATTGGGCACCTCGACGAATGTGCTCCGCGGGAACTGCCGGCTCGCCAGGATGCCGTTGGCATCGGGGGTGATCGCGTCCAGATCCCCGGAGAGCACAAGCACGGGTGCCGCGGGTAGCGGGCTGCTCACTTGGTCGGGACGTTGATGGTGCGGGATTGTGGGCCAACGGATGCAGACGTCGCCGCCGTCGTGTTGGGCGTCGGCAAAGCCCTCTGCACTAAACGAGCCGAGATTTCCGGAGGCGGCCAGCGCTCGATGGTATTCGCTCTCGCGTGTTGCGGGGTTGGCGTCGGGCGACCATAGCGTCACGTAGTCGTTGCAGGCCACCGCGACGTAGAGGTCGTCGACGTCGGGATTCCCTGCAGGCGTAGCGATGTCGGCTAGAACGGTGCGCAGATCCGCGTCGTCGTCCTGTGCTGCTTTGTGCAGCGCCGCGGGTAGCCGACCCAGCGGTGTCATTTCATCTGGATCGCTGCCGACATCACTGGTCGCGCCTTCGAATACGAGGTTTCCGAACTCACCTTCGGTCATGACGATGTGGTCGACGGTGATGGGTGCGACGCGCAGTCGCGACGTCACTGCGCGCAGGTCGCTCACGGCAACGTCGCCGTTGCACGCGTGGCTTCGGTCGCAGATCCGGTGCAGAGTCAGGTCGACGGCGTCCGCGTTGGGCCGCTGAAGCGGGTCGAAGTGCAGCGGGTAGGCACCGGCCAGCACGATGGACTGGACCCGTTCTGGGTGCCGCTGTGCATAGACGGTCATCAGATATGTCCCGTACGAGGATCCGTACGGGATGACCTTGGCGATGCCGAGATGTTCGCGCACGGCGTCGAAGTCGTCGGCCGTGGCGGCCGAGGTATACCCGGGGATCTTGGGGCCAAGCGCGCCGGCGCAATGCGCCACGGCGGATCGCTGATACTCACGAGTGCCGACTTCGAATGGATGCTCGTCGATGCCGCAATCCAATGGTGTGGACGCGCCAGTTCCGCGAGGGTCTATCAGCAGCACGTCGTAGTCTGCGAGTATTCCTTTTGTCAACGCCGCCACGTCGGTCCCGTACGTCAATGTCGGCACCCCTGGCCCGCCGGGGTTGGGCATGATCGTGCCGGCGGCACTTGACTGCTTGCCGCTGTGACGTACCAGCGCATAGCCGACGTCGATGGTGCCGAGTTCGGGCGAACCCTCGACCAGTGGGCGCGTCACGACGCCGCAATCGGTGGTGTGGTCGGGAATGTTGGGGCACCAGTTGGGTCGCGCTGCCGTCGGTGACGCGGGCTTCCCGCACGCCACGACAGCGGCGGCAACAGTGACCGCAACGATCAGCCATGACAGCAATTGCCGGGTATCGGCTCTGGGGTTCAATGGTCCCCACAGCTGACGAAGAGCATCACGGATGGAGATTCCACTGGCCGACGTCGGAGGCCAGGGCGTCGTTGACATCGACTTCGAGGCCGCCGACTAGTGGGCCCGGATTCGACGCGGTACTCACCACGCGCTGGTAGAGAACGGCGCCAGGGTGCACCTGATTGCCGGACCAGGCTTTGGTTTGCCAGGCCCACCAGCGGCCGGGCGTGCTCGACCTCCCGATGACGCCGTCGGCCGCGGCCCACTCGCACACATCGATACCGCCGTAGACGCCGGTGCGTTGGACGCCGATGATCGAGTTGATTCCGCGAAACCACGGCAGCGCGAGGCTGTTCCACGTGTCGCGGTTGATGTCCTCATCGATGGTGAAGAAGATCGGCGCACTCTGGCCGCCTCCTGCCGCGGTGTGCAGCTGCCAGGCGGTGCGGGCGTCGGCGATCCCGCCGGCGGAGCCGCGCGTGAAGTCCGACGGTGCCGTGCCTCCTGGCTTTCCGTACTGGTAGTTGCTGACGATCACCAGGCCTGCGGCGGTCAGAGACTGGGCGTAGGGCCGGGTGATCGGCTTGGCGCCGAATGATGAGCCAGGACGAGACAGTGAAACGTAGTTGACCACCCCGGAGTGGCCGGCAGCGCGGATGTCTTGTGCGGGGATCTGTTTAGCGGCAAAGTCGATCAGCGTGGGCGTCGCGGCCGACGCGGTCGGCGCGCCGGTGCTCAGCGACGCCGCGCCCAGGCCAGCTGCTGCCGCCGCGTAGCGCAGTGCATCACGCCGCGTCACGGCTCGCGGTGGTCGGACGCCGGGGGTCGAGGGCCAATGGTGCACCGCGTGATGCTACCGATATGGCTGTTGCGATCGGTGTATCCGGACTGGCCGTGTTCGATTTCTAGCCAAGATGAGTTCGGGCCGTTACACCCGAAGACGGTCGCGCATGCAGGCAATCATTGCAGCGCTCGGGGTGGGGGACACCTACGGCTGGGCTGCCATGGCCTCGAATGCCTGGATGGGGTCGAGATAGCGTGACGATCGCTTCGCCGGTGCTCACTATCAGGCCGGTAGTGCTCACCCGTCGTGATCGGCGCCGCGAAGAGATCCGCGTTCAACCACTTCCCCAGGAAGCGGGACATGCTCGCGAATGGCAACGAGCGCGATCCACAACTTGCCCGCGTGCAGGAGCGCGGCGAGTTCGCCTTACCCCATCGGCGGAGGTGATCGCCGAGGTCCTCGCCGCCTGTTACACCGACACGCTCGATCGTTGGCTGCACCACGCGGGGTGTCCGGCGACGTGATCGAGGGAGGCCTGGCGCTCACTTGGCGTGACCCGGCTACGTGGCGGGTGTTATATCGCTGCCGGAGCCTTTGACTGAAGCTTTGGCGCGGTTCTGTGGTTGCACAGCCCGCTTGCCGCGCACGAACCCGGTCGCCGAGACCGTCGCGGACAGCAACGAGTCTTCTCCGCTGGCAAACGGATGAAAACCGACGCCGGCGCCGCCGCGGCCCTTGGTCGGGATGTCGGCGACTTCGGTTACCTTCCAACCCTTTTCGGATATCGACAGGATCGCCTCGCCATTCCCGCAGGTGAGCGGCAGTGCGGCAATCACCTCATCATTGTCAGCCGCCAACTTCACACCGGCCACACCGTTGCCGGCAGCGCCCTGGGGGTTCACTGCGGCCGGGTCGATGCGGAGCACTTTTCCGCGTCGCGTCACCAGTGCCAGATGCGATCCGTCTGCCATCACCCCAGAGCTCAGCAGTCCGGTGATATCCGGCGCCACCGGGATGTCGCGGATCTTGTAGGGCAGGCCGCTCCCGGTGGTGAACTTGATTCGCCCGTCGGTCCACACCGCCCAGCCCAGTCCCGAGGTCAGCAGATCGCCGTGACTATCGGAGAACACACCCCGATCGTCAAGTCGCCAGGCGGCGTTGACTTTACGTTCGCGAGGCCCGTCCTCGCCGCCGCCGGCAGCCGCTGGGGTAGCCGAAGCGTCGAGCACGGTGCGGCGGTCGAACTCAGGGCCTTTGAACAGTTTGGCGGTCTCCACCAACTCCTGATCGATCACCTTTCGGCGCGCGTCGGGGTTGGACACCAAATCGGTCAGCTGCGCGAACTCGGCGTCCAACTTGTCGGCCTCGGCCTGCAGTTCGATGACGTCGAGCTTGGTCAGCCGTCGCAGCTGCAGTGCCAGAACGTAATTGGCCTGCTCTTCGTCGATCCTGAACCGCTCCTGCAGCCCCTGCCTCGCGTCGTCGACGGTGTCGGAGCCGCGGATCACCGCGACCGCGGCGTCGATGTCCAGATGGATGGTCATCAGGCCGGCCACCAAGTGCCGCCGTGCGGTGACCTTCTCCAGCCGGTACTCACTGCGCCGCAACACCACCGAATCGCGGAGATGAAGGAACGCACCGATCAGCTCGCGCACCGTCCACCAGCGCGGCACCCGGTCCTCGTCAAGCGCGACCAGGCTGGCGGCGAATGTCGATTCCAGCGGAGTGAGGGCGAGCAGCTGATCGCGGATCGTCTCGGCGCTGTGCCCGCGTTTGGCGGTGACCACGATGCGCAACCCGTTGCGGCGGTCGGTCAGATCGGACATATCGGCCACGCCCGCCATCTCGCCGGATTCGACCAGCGCCCGGATGCGTTCCTGGACAGTATTGCTCGCGACCCCGGGCGGCAGTTCGGTGACGATGACGTTTTTCCCGTCCACCGACACTGTGCCGCGGACCGTCAACTGCCCGCGCCCCGTCGTGATGTACTCCCGCAGCCCGGCCGTGCCGACT
The DNA here is from genome assembly GCF_004745805.1 of Mycolicibacterium sp. CH28. Taxonomy (GTDB): domain Bacteria; phylum Actinomycetota; class Actinomycetes; order Mycobacteriales; family Mycobacteriaceae; genus Mycobacterium. The sequence continues at coordinate 659,056 of NZ_SRLQ01000004.1, forward strand.
ACGGTGGACCCGCAGCCCCAATCGGGGCCGGGAATGAGCTTCATCAAGGTGTCGTCGGTCGTGTTCGGTCGGGCCAGCAGCGCCCGACACGCGGCCATGATTTCCCGCGGATTGTGTGCGGGCACCTTGGTGGCCCAGCCTTCGGCGATGCCGACCGCGCCGTTGCACAGCAACACCGGCCATTGCGCCGGCAGCATGGTCGGCTCGGTCCACTCGCCGTCGAAGGTCGCGACCATCGGTACGGCGTGATCGTCGAGTTCGGCGGTCAGCGCGGCGCCGGGTGCTGACAGTCGCATCTCGGTGTAGCGGTCGGCCGCGGGAATGTCGCCCTGAATACGCGGGAAGGCCCCCTGCCCGTCAATGACTTTCACGCGCTGGAACTCAGCGGCCATCAGTGCCGCCGCACCGTACATCGACGCCCCGCCGTGGGGGTGCAGGTTGCCGGTGACCGCCGAGCAGACCTTCGAGGACTTCTGCGGCTTGTTCCCGGGCAGCAATCTGGAGTCATGCATCTGGTACAGCAGCCGCCGTTGGCCGGGCTTGAGCCCGTCGAACGCGGACGGGATGGCGCGGTCGCTGACGCTGTAGAGCGCGAACGTCAGCTGGTAGTGATTCCAGTAGTCATCGGCGCTCTGATCGAGGACCAGATCCGGGTTCTGCTCAGGAACGTCCAGAGTGGCGGTCACGTGGTACTCCTAGTCGAGGTCGAGGGATGCGGTGTCGACGCGAGAGGCGACGTCGGCCATCCACGTGCGCCGGCCCTCTGGCGGTCCGCCGAACAGGGTGTGGTGCAGCTTTGGGTCGCCGTCATCGACGTTGACCCGAATTACGGTGCGCCGCTGCGGATCCAGCACGGTGTTCCAGAAGTCGTCGGCATCCATCTCGCCGAGACCCTTGTTTCGCTGCACTTCCACCTTGCGCTTCGACGTGGACTTCATCTGGGCGACGGCAGCATCGCGTTCAGACTCGTCTTGGCAATAGATCCGCTGCTGACCGTCTTTGACGACGAACAGCGGCGGCAACGTCACGTAAACCATCCCGGCCTTGACGAGCGGGCGGTAGAAGTCCAGGAACATAGAGATGAGGCTGGAGTTGATGTTGCCGCCGTCGGGGTCGGCGTCGGAGGCGAACAAGATTCGGTCGTACCGACATGACTCCGGATCGCAATTGTCCCGCACGCCACAACCGAGGATGCGTTCGATCGAATCGAACTCATCTTTGACCCGGGCTTTGCTCACAGTGAAGCCATAGACGTTGGGCGGCTTGCCTTTCAGCGGGAAGGCCGCTTGGAAGGTGGCGTCGCGCGCCGCCTTGATGGTGCTCAGCGCCGAGTCGCCCTCGCACAGGAACAACTCTGCGCCAGACCCGCGACCGCTTTCCCTGCTGGGGAGCAGTTTGGGCGGCAGTGACAGGTTTGTCCCCAGTCCCTTCGCTTTTGACGCCGCGCGGGAGCGGGCTTTTGCGCCCTCGGCACTGCGGCGTGCCCGCGCCGATTCCAAGGCCAGCTTGGTCCAGTGCAATACCGCGTCGCCATTGCCGGGGTTGGCGGCCCAGATGGTGACGCTGCGGGCCACGTCGGGGGCCATCGCCATATTCAGGGAGCGCGAGGACACCGCCGTCTTGGCTTGGGAGTCCCATGCCACGTCGGGTGCGCGGGTGTCAACGGCAAGCGAGGTGACTGCCGCGAAGTCCTGTGCCTCCGGGCCATCCTCGCCTTTGGCCAGACCCAGATCGCGGATTCGGGACGCTCGGTCCGCCAGCGCTTCGGACAGCCCCTTCACCGCAGCGGTCAGATGGGATCCGCCGCCGGGGGTGCGCACGGTATTGCAGAACGCTGCGACCGTGGCCGGTTCGGCGGGCCCCGCAGTCAAGGACCAGCGAAACGGGGTCGGGCCGCGGCCGGTGGTGTATTCGCCGCGGCCCTCCACCACCGCACGCACGCCCGGAACGGGCGTTGCGGCGGCGGCGCACATCAGGTCAAGGAGCGTATCGGAGCCCCACGGGCCACTGAACGGTTCGAGCAACTCGGGCCGGACCTCGTCGCCGGGCCAGCCTTCGTCGACGACAGCCAGGTGCACACCGGGCGACATGCGAGCGGCAGCATGCGCTCGCAGGAGGACCTCGTTGATGTCCACGCTGGAATCCGGGACCACGGCCGCGTCGAACAGGATGCGCACGGTCGTGCCGTGGGCATCGGGCTTCCGGTTGCTCACGCCGCGCAACTTCTGCGCGTCGGACCGGGTGAAGGGGGCGTTCGGGTCGAAATCCTTGCCCTCGAACACTCCCGGGTATCCGCCGCCGAAACTCTGCAGGTAAGTCCGTCCGCCTCGGTACACCGTCACGTCGGTACGCGCCGAGATGAAAACTGCTGCGGCGGCGCCGATTCCGTTCAGGCCGGCACCCGTGCTGGCCGCGTCGGTGTGGGCAGAGAACTTGCCGCCCGCACGCGCGGTACCGAGCGTCTTCACGATGCCGTTCTTCCCGGTCACCGGGTCGGAGTCGACGGGCAGGCCACGGCCGTCGTCGGCGACGCTGACTGATGCGTCAGCGTGCAGGGTAATCGTCACGCAGGACCCACCGTGGCTGGGATCGGCGACCTCTTCGATCGCGTTGTCGACCAACTCGCGCAGTGCGGTGTTGAGCACGTCGAGTCCGAGGTTGACCGCCGGCCGCAGGCGCGTGTGCTGGACATCGTCGAGTTCGGTGATGTCGGCCGCGGTGTAACTCACTGCTCGTCCTTCTTCGTCAAGGCCCGGGGGGACGGGCGTGCTCAAATGCGGGCCCCGCCGGCTCCCCACTCGGCATGCACGGGTGTGCCGCCGAAATAGTAGTCGGCAGGCATGACATCTTCACGCAGCCTCGGCGGGGCACCCGGTGAGTCATCCCAAGCGGCCTGGTCCCCCGGGAGGGTTTTGCCCGACTACACGGCAGCAGCGTCGAGCACGGTGACCTGGGTCATAGCCAGCGACTTCAAGAGTGACAGCGGGATCGCCCGAATGCTGTGGACGAGTCCCCGAACGGTGCCTGTTCGGAACACGCTGCCTGGGTGCCGCGGCTGGATCCCTCGCCAATCATCCGATGCTCTCGCCCACGGCGCTGTGACGGTTCACGCGACACTGCTGATGATCGCGATAACCAGCCCGATCAGGGTCAGCACCCCGACCATCACCGCGGCGGCGATCGCCCGGCCCCGTCGGTGCCGGCGTATGTCATAGATCCCCACCGCGATGCCGACGAAGATCAACCCTGCATAGGCTGACAGCCCCACCGTCAGTGCCGCCGCTGACGAGGCGCTGGCCAGGGTCACGTTGTGCACGTGGTGAGCCTACGGCGCGAGCCGAAGCATCGTTCCGCCTGGCTGGCACGATTTGTTTTCCGGCCCGACGAAGACATATCGAAGGCGCTGGACATGAATCCACCAGCTCAGTCAGGTAAGTCAGCTGAGCCGACTGACCTGTGCATCCCACCGTGCCGATCGGCGGATCTGGTCGAGCTTGGCCAGGGCGTCGTCTGTGGACGGGTGGTGGATGATCAGCTTGAGCGACGGCTTGTCGAGTACTCGAAGTGGCAGTCGGGGGATCAGCGCTAACCCAGGAAGATCTTGTGACCTACGCCCAGGGTGCGCTCAGCCCGAGTATGCGACCTTCGGAATGGATTGTCGTGCAGTAGTTTCCGCGGAAATCGGCAAGGAAAGTGTGCAAGCACATACTGCAGGAGTCGTTCGCCGCAGACCAATAGCGCTTAAGTGGGCGGGCTAGAGTTGCCCCAGGGGTCGGCAGACATTGGACAAGGGGTTCCAGTAGTCACCGGGCGCACAGTTGTCCGCCGGACGCGGCGTCTGGCAGGTGTTGGTGATCGGATCCCAGAACTGTCCGTTGGTGCAGTTCAGGGGCTCTGCCGAACCGATCCCGGCTCCGAACAGCGACGTCGCAGCAAGGGGAGCGGCGGCAAGAATGGCGATGGTCGAACGGACGAAGAAATTTCGCATAGGTTGATCTTGCCCGAAGACGTACCTCCCCAAACCCCCGTCAGTACGAAACTGACCTGTCCTGACAGGTCCGCACTTGTCACGACATCGCGACCGTCGAGCACCATGACGTATCAGCAGTCTTCGACTCTCCGGCCGCTGACTGTCCGATTGAAGTCTTCGGGAATTACAGCCTCACTCCGTGACGATAGGAGCGCGTCGCGACGGACGGCTGAATCGTGCTTCGTGGAAAGCACTGATGGTCACTGGGTCCGCTCGCGCGATCGCCGCGCGTGGGGGAGGGCGTAAGGGAATGCCTCCTGGAATTGCCGGGCGCCTAATCATCCGGTGTTCACGTCTACGGCGCCGTGACGGTTCACGTGACGTTGCTGATGATCGTGACCACCGGCCCGCACAGGGTCGGCACGACTATGTCAGCTCGAAGTGGCCCCGGGTGGGCGGTTTCATTTGGCCGCTGGCCATGAGGTTTGAAGGAGTGCTTCGGCGGCTCGGTGGAATAGACGTCGCTCGGTGATGGTTGGCCCCTGACGTTACTGGCGCTCGCGCCCGTCCAAAACGTAGAAGGAGAACCCGCGCGTGGACTACAAGTCGATCTCAAAGGATGTCATCGGCCACCTGTACAAGGCTCATCACGGCATTCGGGTGGCGGAGATCGACGAGAAGCTGGTCGCTTTGGCGGAGCTTCGGGTGGCGCAGCTGGTGGGGTGCGCCTACTGCTGCGCTTACCACGCTGGCGAGCTTCGGCAGATGGGGTTTGATCAGTCGGTGATCGACAAGATCCCTGGTTGGCGTCATTCTTCGGCGTTCGATGCCAAGCAGCTGCTCGTCTTGGAGTGGACGGAGGCGCTGAGCACCCTGTCCGGGGATCTGGAGGCTCTGCGGGCCCGGCTCGTTGAAGTGTTCACCGAAAAGGAAGTCGTCGATATCACCGCCAGTATCAGCTTGATGAACGCGCTGACCAGACTGCGAGTTGCGTTGGGCGACAAGGTCTAAACTCCCTCTGTTCGGCGCAATTGCGTATGGGCCAGACAGTAGGAGGCGTTGATGGCGCCTTTACCGGCTAGTGGGAATGCGCACCAATGCCGCGCACTGCGAACCTGACCTCATGACTTCGCGAGGTAGGCAACTGCGTTGCCTAATCGTCGTCATTCTCGTCGACGTCGACCTCGGTACGCAGAACGGATTCGACCTTGCTGATCAACTCCACCGGTCCGGGATGCTGGCCTCGACGACGGTGATCACCGCGAAGCCTGAACACATGTAGATGTTCGCCCGGTAGTGTCACCCAGGCGATCGGCACGGCTACGATGATCATGCCCAGGGCCGGAACCCACAGTTGGAAAGCTGTTAGAGGACAGCAGAGTACGGACGGGCAGGCATTAGGGCACCCCGCCGCAGCCACCCAAGCCCGCAGACGACCCGCGCCACTCGACCGATCCACGGAAGTGGATACAACATCTGCCCGGGAGATGAATGGCGCGACGGCAGAGGACGCCCGCCGGCAGGGGTGGAAGGAACCCAGCTGGCGGGGGGAAGGACTCCCTGTCGGCGTCGGGTGAAGACTGACCCCTCATTGCTCACTCGACCTCACGTAGTCTCTCCCGACGAAGACGACACGGGTGAACGCGGGACCGTTTGCCTGCTGGACGGTCATCACTCACTACGACACATCCGACGCACTGGAGGAACGATGCCGCGATGAGTCCCGTCGCAGAGTTCGATTTCGTCATCGTGGGAGCAGGCAGTGCGGGCTGCTTGCTCGCCAACCGGCTCAGCGCCAACCCCGATCACCGTGTGCTCCTAGTCGAGGCCGGCGGCAAAGACAATTGGTTCTGGATCAAGGTGCCGGTCGGCTACCTGTACACGATTGCCAACCCACGTACCGACTGGTGCTTCACCACCGAGGTTGACCCAGGTTTGGCCGGTCGCAGCATCCACTACGCGCGGGGCCGCGTGATCGGCGGCTGCTCGTCGATCAACGCCATGATCCACATGCGCGGACAGTCCTCCGATTACGCACTGTGGGCACAGGCCACCGGCGACGAGCGATGGCTTTGGGGTGGCCCGGACCTCCCCGGCGACACACTGGCGATCTACAAGCAGTTAGAGGACTACTTCGGCGGGGCCGACGAGTGGCACGGCGCCGACGGTGAGATCGCCGTTGAGCGACCGCGGGTGCGCTGGAAAATCCTGGACGCCTGGCAGGCCGCTGCTGCCCACGTGGGCATCGCCCCGATCGACGAATTCAACCGAGGCGACAACGCCGGCAGCGCGTACTTTCACGTGAACCAACGGCGTGGCCGTCGCTGGTCGATGGCCGATGCTTTCCTACATCCCGTCGCCAAACGACCAAATCTCACCGTCTACACGCACACCCAGGCCGTGCGACTACTCATGGACGACCAAGTCCGCAACGACCAGCGTCACGGAGCCTGGACTGCTGCTCGACACCGCGCCACCGGTGTGCGGCTGCTCAAAGACGGCCAGACCATCGACGTCCGGGCCCGCCGCGAGGTGATCCTGAGCGCAGGAGCAATCGGGTCACCGCATCTCATGCAGGCCTCGGGTTTGGGCCCGGCTGCGCTGCTCACCCAGCATCAGGTACCGGTAGCCGTCGATCTGCCGGGAGTCGGTGAAAACCTGCAGGACCACCTGCAGCTGCGGACCGTCTTCCGGATTCAGGGCGCCCCGACCGTCAACACGCTGTACCGAAATTGGATTACTCGTGCAGGCATGGGACTTCAGTACCTGTTGCTGCGCTCAGGACCCATGACCATGCCGCCCTCCACACTGGGCGCGTTCGCCAAGAGCGACTCCACGCTGGCCAGTCCTGACCTGGAGTGGCACGTTCAGCCCTTGTCGTTGGCCAAGTTCGGTGAACCGCTGCATCCGTTCGGCGCGATCACTCCCTCGGTGTGCAATCTGCGGCCCAGTTCGCGCGGTCATGTGCGGATAGCCAGCGCGGACCCGCTGACCTACCCGAAGATCTTCTGCAACTACCTGTCCACGGACGCCGATCGTCACGCCGCCGTACGGGGCTTGACGATGACCCGGCAGATCATGGCGGCGGAGCCCTTGGCCCGGTACCGCCCCGAAGAACTGCTTCCCGGCAGGCAATTAGTGAGCGACGACGACCTGCAGCAGGCGGCCCGTGAGCTCGGTACCACCATTTTCCATCCGGTGGGCACCTGCGCGATGGGGGCCTTCGACGAACGCGGTCTGCCGAGATCGGCCGACACGGTGCTCGACACCGACTGCCGCGTGTACGGCGTCGCCGGCCTGCGGGTGGTCGATGCTTCGGCGATGCCCACCATCACCTCCGGCAACACCAACGCACCGGTCATGCTGATCGCAGAACGCACAGCACGAGCGATCCTGAAATGAGTCACAACGGCCGTCATTGCGCTGTCGCTGAGGATGTAGGTCTGCTCCATCGACACGCTGCCCCGGGTGATGGCGACGGGTTTGGCTGGTAACCCGCCAGGGTTGTCACACTGGATAGATGAGTGTGTGCGAGGTGCCGGGTGTTCCGATGGTCCATCCCGTGATTCTGCGTCGGCACAGTCCGGTGAAGTTTGATCCTGACGCCGTCGCCAGTGACGTTGCGGTCGACACGATTTTGGATGCTGCGAGGCTGGCGCCTTCCGCGGGCAACTCGCAGCCGTGGTCGTTCATCGTTGGTCGTCGGGGCGATCGCGTGCACGCGCGGATCGTTCGGCACTTGGCGGGCAGTTCGTCGCGGTGGGCACCCGATGCGTCTGTCATCGTCGTCAATGTCGCGCGTGTTCTAGTCGACGAGACCGACTACGAGTATTCAGAGTTCTCGCGGTATGACCTGGGGCAGGCGGTCGCTCATATGACGCTGCAGGCACTGGCCATCGGGTTCGATGCCCACCAGTTCCGCGCGTTCGATCGTGATGATGTTGCCAGGGAATTCAGTGTGCCCCGTGCGTGGGAGGTGACGTCGATGACCGCATTCGGTGTCGCCGCCCATGCCGCGGGCGAGGTCTCGGGCGTTTCGCGTGAGCGGCGAACTCGAGACGACGTGACATGGGCTCGAGACCAGTAGCGGCCGGCTCGCGCCCGGGGTGACGGCCCGGTCCGGAACACTCGCTAACCAGCGTTGAGCCCGATAGTGGGGGAAGATCGTAGGCGGGTTTGCGCCTCGCGGTAGTTCGCCGACGTACCCGGGAGGAGTCGCTGTCCGTGAACGCCGATAAGCGAGTCGGCGTCGGTATGGATCGACGCTACGAAACGGTGATCGTGCCGGGGGTGACCTGCTGGCGGTCGGCACCGGCCGATCGCTACGCCTCCATCGTCGACGGTGCTGACTACTTGAGGTACGTCAAGGCCGCGATGTTGAACGCTCAGCAGCGAATCGTCGTCATCGGCTGGGACCTGGACTCCCGGACTGTATTCGAGCGCGACGAGACGACGTTGGACGGCCCAAACGACCTAGGCTCATTTCTGCGCTGGCTGCTGAGGAAGCGTCCCGAACTGAACGTGTACATGCTGAAGTCCAATCTTCGGCTCCTGCCCGCTTTCGACGGGATTTGGTTCGGCGTTGTGCCGGTGAGTCTGCTCAACCAGTTCTCTTCGGCGCGAATGCACTTCGCAGTCGACGGCGTGCACCCAACCGGTGCCGTGCACCACCAGAAGATCGTGGTCATCGATGACGCGATGGCATTCTGCGGCGGCATCGATCTCGCGCTCGGGCGCTGGGATACCCGCGCGCATCTTCCTGTCGATCCGCGTAGGCACGGCCCAGGCGACGCGTACGGCCCACGCCACGAAGTCGCTGCTGTGGTGGACGGTCCGGCTGGGGAGCTGCTTGCTGAGCAGGCCCGCGGGCGGTGGAAGGCAGCGACCGGTCAAGTGCTGGTCAAGGAGCTACCGTCCGCATCTCCGTGGCCCAAGGGACTGAGGCCCGCGTTGCGCAATGTGGAGGTGGCGGTGGCCCGCACACTTCCGGCGCTGCCCGAGCGCAGTGAGGTCCGGGAGATCGAGGCGCTGGATGTCGCTGCCATCGCTGCCGCTCGTGACGTCATCTATCTGGAGAATCAGTACTTTGCCTCGCGCCGCATTGCGGAAGCGATCGCGATGCGGCTGCGGGAACAGCACGGGCCCGAGGTGGTGATCATCCTCCCGCGCAGCTCAGAGAGCCGTCTGGAACAGGAGTCGATGGATAGCGCTCGCGACCGCCTTGTGCGTTTGCTCAGGGGGGCGGATCTGCACGGGCGGCTAGGGGTCTATTGGCCGGTGGCCGGCAGGGGAGTGTCGGTTTATGTGCACTCGAAGGTGATCGTGGTAGACGGCCGACTGCTTCGCATCGGTTCCTCAAACTTCAACAACCGATCGCTGGGCTTCGACAGCGAATGCGATGTTGCGATCGAAGCAAACCCTGCGCTGGCGAATTGCACTGAGGTGGAGCGCGAGATCCTCTTCACCCGGGACAGTCTGGTGGCCGAGCATCTTGGGGTCTCCGTCGGCGACTTCCGCGACGAAGTGGAGCGCCGGGGGACATTCCGACACGGCATCGAGGAGCTGCGCGGCACTGGTCGTTCGCTGCGAAAGTTGACCGACACGATGATGTCTGCTGAAAACGGTCCTTTCGCAGAGAACGATCTCATGGATCCCGACCACGTCCCGCCGTCGATTGCGCAGAGCACGTTGAAACTGGTCGAGTCGGTCGTCACGCGGCCGTTGCTTCGATCATTGTTCGGCACGTGGTACCAGAAGCTGCGCGGCACCAACACCACTTGATGATCAACGAGAGTATCTTGCCGACACGAGATCTGGATGATTCCCTTGCGCCGGCACCCGGCACTACTGAGCGGGACGAAAGCAGTCAGTGACGCTCCAGGTCGACCACCAGGGGTCGGTGATCCGAGATCGGCATCAACGGTGCCTCCCGGTGACGGACGCTCAATCCGGGGTCATCGGTAAGGACGTGGTCGAGTTGACGCCGCGGGCGGTGGGCCGGAAACGTCGGTGCCGCCGCCAGCGTCCGCAGGCCCGACCAGCGCTGCGCCGCGGCGGCCGTGAGATTCAGATCGCCGACCACCAAACGTGGTCCCGGGAGGCCGCGCAGCTCAGCGACGATTCGGCGCAACTGTCGCCGATTCCATCCGGGCAAGAACGACAGGTGGGTGTTGGCCAGCGTCAGTGGGCCGAGTGGAGTCTCCAGTTGGGCTACGACAGCCACCCGAGGCTCTTCGTTCATGACGATGACCCGACGGGGGACAGGCAGATACATCGGAAACCGGGCGGGAAGGTGCGGCAGTCGCAGCACCTGCCAGTGAGAGGCTGGAAACCGCGACAGTAGTGCAATTCCGTACGCCGCCGATCCGAGTTGCTCGGTGCCCGTCGCGGCGACCCAACTCGCCCCCGGAGTTCCCGAGATCGAAGCCACGAAACGATGGGTGACAGCATCCATCGCCTCGGCGGCAACGGCGGTCAGATCGACCTCGCCCGAACGCTCCTGGCCAAGGTCGACCTCCTGTAAAGCCAAGATGTCGGGCTGCAGTCGTCGGATGCTGTCGCGCAGCGCAGCCGGGTCGACGACGTCGCCGGCGGTTCGGCCGTGCAAGATGTTGAAGGTCACGACACGCAGGGCGATCACCTACCTCGTGGAGCGGTCCACCTGTAGGGCCTCTGACTTGCCCACATAGTCATGTCTAGCATCCCGGCACGGCCCAAGGCGCAGGACGTTGAAGGCCATGGTCGGAGTGGTATGGCGCGGCCTTCCCACCCGCGTAGCCTCAAGAACATCGACATTCCCTATCGAGGCCCGGCGACTGATCCGATGCGAATCGCTGTGCTTGCGCCGATTGCGTGGCGTACCCCGCCTCGTCACTACGGGCCTTGGGAACAGTTCGCCTCGTTGCTCACCGAGGGACTGGTGGCCGACGGGCATCAGGTCACGCTCTTCGCCACTGCGGACTCGATCACGACGGCCAGCCTGCACGCGGTCGCGCCATGCGGCTGGTCTGAGGATGCGACGATCGACGCGAAAGTCGCCGAATGCTTGCATATCGCGTCGGCGTTCGAGCGCGCCGGTGAGTTCGACGTCATTCACAACGGGTTCGACTTCTTGCCGCTCACCTACAGCGATCTGGTCTCGACTCCGGTGCTCACCACGATCCACGGCTTCTCATCTGCTCGGATCGTTCCGGTCTACGAACGCTACGACAGGACAACCACTTATGTGTCGATCAGCGACAGTGATCGACACCCGAATCTGCATTACGCCGCCACCATTCACCACGGCATCGATATCGACGAGTTCTCGGTCCATCCCGAACCCGACGACTATCTGTTGTTCTTCGGACGGATCCACCCTGACAAGGGGACCGCGCTGGCGATCGAGGTTGCGCGCAGATGTGGTCGTCGGCTCGTTATTGCCGGGATCATCCAGGACGAGAACTACTTTCGCACCGAGGTGGCCCCACACGTCGACGGTGAACAGGTGCGCTACATTGGCCCCGTCGACGTCTCGATGCGTGCCGAGATACTCGGTGGTGCGCACGCGCTACTGCACCTGATCGACTTCGACGAGCCCTTCGGCTACAGCGTCGTAGAGGCGATGGCCTGTGGTACGCCGGTCATCGCGTACTTGAGAGGGTCGATGCGCGAACTCATCGAGCACGGCGTCACGGGCTATCTGGTCCAGAGCGTCGAATCGGCGGTCGCCGCGGTCGCTACCGCTGGAGAGCTCGACCGTCATGAGATTGCCTCGCGCGCCGCTGAACGGTTCTCGGTCAAGTCCATGATCGACAAGTACGTCACCGTCTATCGACACATCCTCGGCAATCGGAGGTGACACCGCAAGACGCCGCGTGGTGGAAGTCTGCCGTCGTCTACCAGATCTATCCCCGCAGCTTCGCCGACTCGGACGGCAACGGCTTCGGCGACTTGGGGGGCATCGTCGAGCGTCTCAGCTATCTGCAGACGCTGGGAGTTGATGTCATCTGGCTGTCACCGATCTACCCGTCACCGCAGGCCGACAACGGCTATGACATCAGCGACTACCGCGACATCGACCCACTGTTCGGCACGCTCGCCGAATTCGATGTGCTGCTCGCCCAGATCCACGAACGCGGAATGAAGCTCGTGATGGATCTCGTGGTCAACCACACCTCCGACGAGCACCCGTGGTTCGTCGAGTCACGCTCCTCTCGGCACAACCCGAAAAGGGATTGGTACATCTGGCGCGACTCCCGTGCGGGCGGCGAGCCGAACAATTGGGGCTCGTTCTTCTCAGGATCGGCATGGTCCTGGGATGAAGTCACCGGCCAGTACTACCTGCACCTATTCGACCGTAAGCAACCGGACCTGAACTGGGACAATCCTCAGGTACGAAAAGCCATGCAGGACATCATGGTTTGGTGGCTCGACCGAGGTGTCGACGGCTTCCGAATGGATGTCGTCAATTTCATCTCCAAAACACGGGGACTCCCAGACGCGCCGACGGTCCCCGGCCATCGGTTCGTCATCGCCGTTGACGAGTTCGTCGACGGACCGCATGTGCACGAGTACCTCGCCGAGATGATCCGCGAAGTCTTCGGCAACCGCGATGGCGAGTTCATTACGGTGGGTGAGATGCCCGGCGTGACCCCCGAGGAAGCGCGCTTGTATACCGATCCGGCTCGGGGCGAGCTCAACATGGTCTTTCAGTTCGAGCACGTCTCGGTGGACCAGAGCCCGGCCAACAAATTCGAGTGCCGGGGACTCGACCTGGTCGTCCTCAAGAAAGCGTTCAATCGATGGCAGGCGGCATTGGCTGAAACCGGCTGGAACGGCTTGTACTGGGAAAACCACGACCAGCCTCGCGTCGTTTCCCGGTTCGGCGACGACGACCCGGACTACTGGGGCGTCTCGGCGAAGGCACTCGCGACGATTCTGCATGGCATGCGCGGCACACCGTTCGTCTATCAAGGCGAAGAACTCGGAATGACGAACAATCCGTTTCGCAGTGCGCACGACCATCACGACCTCGAGGCCGTGAACTACTACACGAGTGTGATCGAACGGGGCGGCGACGAGATTGCTGCCCTGTCCGGCCTGGCCGCGATGAGCCGCGACAACGCCCGCACACCGATGCAATGGAGCCCGGGACGCAACGCAGGATTCACGACCGGTGAGCCGTGGATACCGGTCAATCCGAACCACCTCTGGCTGAATGCGGAATCACAGTTTACTGCAACAGATTCCGTCTTCGCCCACTATCAGGCGCTCATTCGCCTGCGTCATGAACTGCCAATCCTCGTGCACGGGGACTTGACGCCGCTGATGGAAGAGGACCCGCAGATCTGGGCCTACACCAGAGGCACGCCGGACGGGACAATCCTCGTGATCGCCAACTGCGGTCGCCAGCCCAGGACCGTCGACGTGGGGACAGAGTGGACCGGCGCCAGCCTGTTACTCGGCAATCTTCCGGGGACCCCGAGTGCGCTGACATCGACGGTCCTGCAGTTGGCAGGTTGGGACGCGCGAATCTACTCTGCCGGCCGATCGGCGCCTGAATAGCGAGCGTTGTGCCCTGGGCCGGAGCGAGGGACCATTGGTCGCGATGACGACCGTGGATGAGCTGTCCGAAGCATCGAGGGTCAGGCCTTGGGGCCATTTCGGCCGTACATTGCGGCTAGGCGCGCGTTGTAGGCGGTCAGTGCCGCGTCGTCGTCGTCGAGGTCGATCGACGAGTCGGCATCGGCACCCAGCGTCGTTTGTCGCCGGATTCGATCCAGCCACGGGCCAAGGCTGTTTCCCGCACCATCGCGCCTGGCGATCCAGCGGCCCCCGATCACGACCATCAGGATCATCATCAAGCCGTCGCCCGCGAACCACATGATGGCCCCGGCCGTAGATTGGTCGGCCAATGCGGTTGGACCCCAGTCCCGAGACGCGGCGTAGGCGGGTGCGAGCGCAGAATTGCTCATCATCAACACCACCCCAACCAGTGTGTCGGGACCCATGCAGAGCATGACGACAACGAAAGCCAGGAAGGACGCCAGCGGTGGATCAGTGGTTAGTTCGTCGCCGGCGAGCGGAAGCAATAGCAGATAGCCGGTGATGAGGTAGAGGACCAGTTCGCTGTTGTGGATCCACATGTGCTGGCTCATTGCCTGCTGAAAGCCGGTCAGGTGGGTCAACACCAGCACCGCGGCATACAGGGGGACGGTGAGGCGCGGTGTGATGAGCCAACGAAGGGGTCGGCCGGTACGGAGGGTGTCGATACGCGCACGCACCACGGGCCCGCCGGCGCTGTGCAGCAATCGAATTGGCTGTGCCCATACCAGCAGCGCGGGCACCACGGTGATAAGCAGCAGGTGCACGATCATGTGCACCCAGAACAGTTGGCAGCTGTAGATCGCGAGTGGGCTGTTGACGATGAGCACCAACGTTCCGGCTGCGGCCACAACGGACACCGCCCGCGCCGGCGACCATGATCGGCCGCTACGGCGCAGACGGATCAGGAGGGTGAGATAACCGAGAGACACCGATGCGATCAGTAGGTCCGCGACAGGTGAGGACGTCCACGTCGTCAATTGGTTTGCACCGCTGGTGAGCGCGGGGTCCATCGTCACGGCGCCCGCTCGGGTGTGGTGGGACTAGGGCGGAGTTCGGCCAGCACTGCCTCATAGGTGATCCATCCGATTAGTGCGGTCTGATCGGAGTTGAGAACGGGCAGCCCGGAGCCGCCGCGACCGCTGAGTTTCGCGAGTATCTCTTCGGCTCCGGCGTCCGCGGTGACGGCGGTGGGCTGCCCGACGAGCGGCTTGATCCGTTGCGGGTGGTCTGGCTCGCCGAGCATTTCGGCGACGTCCTGGGCTGACACGCAGCCGGTGTAGCGTCCGTCGGCTCCGATCACTGGCAGCATGCCGAATGGTGACTCCGCCAGCGCCGCGGCAGCGTCATCGAGCGATGCGTGTTCGTTTAGCGGTTCGGGCGTCGGGATTGCGATGTCGGCGGCGGTGAAGTCTCGGTGCTCCGATGTTGGGGCGTCGAGGTCGACACCGCGGCGCCACAGCTTGGCGGTGTAGATCGTTTTCTTGGACAACAGATGTCCAGTGCCTGCCGCCATGACGACTGCTGCCATCAACGGCAGGATGATGGAGTATTCGCCGGTGAGTTCGAACAAGATGATCACCGCGGTGATCGGAGCTCCGGTGGCCCCGCCGAGTGCGGCGCC
The DNA here is from genome assembly GCF_004745805.1 of Mycolicibacterium sp. CH28. Classification (GTDB taxonomy): domain Bacteria; phylum Actinomycetota; class Actinomycetes; order Mycobacteriales; family Mycobacteriaceae; genus Mycobacterium. The sequence continues at coordinate 674,235 of NZ_SRLQ01000004.1, forward strand.
CATGCCGATCAGTCCATAGGCGCCGGCCGACTCGGTCACTCCGGGGAAGAGCCCGTGGGCGATCATCCCGAACGCGGTGCCGGCCATGGCTCCGATGAACAGCGTCGGGGCGAACACTCCACCCGAACCGCCGATGCCGATGGTCAGGCTGGTCGCGAGCATCTTGCCGACCATCAGGAGCAGCAGCATCCCAATGACGTACTTACCCTCAACCGCGTTCTCCAGGACCGGATATCCGACGCCATACATCTGTGGCAGGGCGATGAGCAGTCCGCCGAGCAACACACCGCCGACTGCGGGGCGGGCCCATTCCGGACCGCGCCACATCCAGTCGCAGGCGTCCTCGACCAGATAGAGCACTTTTGAGAACGCGACCCCGACAACCCCAACTGCGATGCCGAGCGCGATGTACAGCAGATACTCGGTCGGACTGCGGACGGCGAACGCCGGCAGGGTCAGGAAGGGATGGTCGCCGAGCATCGTCCGCCCGACGACGTCGGCGGTCACGCTGGCCAGCACCACCGCGCCAAAGGACTCCGCCGTGAAACTTCGCAGAATCAACTCCATCGCGAAGAATGGCCCCGCCAGCGGCGCGTTGAACGTCGCAGAAATCCCTGCGGCTGCTCCGCAGGCGACCAGTAGCCGCACCCGCGGGGTGTCCAGCCGCAGCAGTTGAGCGACGGTCGAACCGGCCGCCGACCCGATCTGAACGATCGGGCCCTCCCTACCGACTGAGCCGCCGCCGCCGATGCACAGCGCCGACGCCAAGGCCTTGACCAGGCTGACCTGCGGTGCAATCCGGCCGCCTCGATGCCTGACCGCATACATCACCTCGGGCACACCGTGACCGCGGGCCTCCGGCGCGAACCGATGCACCAACGGGCCGTACACCGCGCCCGCCAGCACGGGCGCCAGCAGTAAGAACCAGAAACCCAACCACGGCCAGTGTGTACTGGCCACCCGGCCGAGCCCCGAGTAATCGTCGTAGCCGGTGAACATCCGGGTGAATGCCGTGATGAGCCAACGGAACCCCACCGCGCCCAGTCCGGTCACCGCGCCGACGGCTACCGCCAGCGGCACCAACGCCGACGGGCTTCCCCGCAGCCACCGTCCCCACGCCGCTCGCTGGGACACCAAGATGGGGCGGCCCACGGTGGAGCTGGTTCGACCGGTCACCATTGCAGTATGCAATAGTTGCATGGGGCTTCGATACCTGGGGCCACCTGCTGCGGAGAGGACGCTATGCCCGGCCACAACGATCCAGCCGCCGACGACTCGGTTGACGCCATTACCGACGCTCTATTAACCACCTCGCGGCTGCTGGTCGCGATCTCGGCGCAGTCCATTGCCAATGTCGATGAGACCCTGACGATCCCGCAGTTCCGCACACTGGTGATCCTTTCGACGCGCGGCCCGGTCAACCTGGCGACCCTGGCCGGGTTGCTCGACGTTGCGCCATCCACGACCGGCAGGATGGCCGACCGCCTCGTCGCCGCGGGCCTGATCGACCGACAACCCAACCCCGATTCACGGCGCGAACTGGTTGTTGAATTGACGCCGCGTGGATTGGACGTGGTCGCGGCGGTGACCGGGCATCGGCGTCGCCGAATCGCCGAGGTGGTGCACAACATGCCAGCCCGCGAACGCCAGGGCTTGGTGCGGGCGCTGACTTCGTTCACTGCCGCGGGTGGGGAGCGAGCAGCAACATTCGAAGTCGGCGGATTCCTTGCTTGACAACGACATTGGACGGCCTTTGCGATGCACACGGACAGGTCACACTTACTACGCCGGTTGCGATCAGCCGCGGGTCGTCTCTGTCGAGCGACTGTCATCTCGCCAGGCAATGTGATCAATCCAGACCATCGGCCGAGCATTGCGCTTCGTCCTAGATCTGTAGCGTGCCCAGCCTCGTCGCCATAGAGCATCGCCTAAACAACTGGGATGCAAAGCAATACGGCATGCGTCATTGGTAGCCTGCCGTATTCGAGTCCTCGATCTTCGCCCGCGGGTGGGGTAGCCACCCGGCACCAGCGTCTCGCCGGTCATACCCATGCTCGCGTGGACGCGGTGACGGTACGCGATCTTCGGAACAACGGGGGAGAAGTGCTGCGCCGTCTCGAGCACGGCGAGCGCGGCCAGCCGCCTGTTCGAGGGCGGGTAGGGAGTGCCGGACGCGATACAGTGATTTCGATGGCGGACGACCGGACAGCAGTGGAGCCTACACACCTACCACCGGCGGCTGTCGAACCACTCCGGACCTTCGTGATCGACGAGCCGGCCGGTGGTGCGGGATTCGACTGCCGGGACCGGCTCGCGGTCAAACACGTCGTCGATACCTATGCGCTGGCGTACGACAACTACCAGGCCGACATTTGGTTTGATCTCTTCACCGAAGATGCGGTTTTCGCCGTCGGCGTTCCCGGGCAGGAGCAGATCGAACAGTCCGGAGCAGTGTTCCGCGACTTTTGGCGCGATCGCATGTCAACATTCAAGAACGCCGGTAACCAGCGGCGCCACTTGATGTCAAACATCGTCTACCTCGAGCAGACCGAAGCGACGATGCACATCAGCGTCGTCGGGCTGCTCGCCAACACCGCGAACGGAAGAACATTCGCACCCGTCGCGGCACTCAACTACGAGGGGTGGCTGGTCAAGCGGCACGGGGTGTGGAAGATCAACCGCTGGCACGACTTTCCCGACGGGCAGTTCTGACAACCGAGGAAAGAACTCGTCGACGGCCACGGCAGCTCTTTCCTGCGACGCGGCCAACCTATCTTCGAACCCGTCAATGCCTGTCCTGCGCAACGCCTTCGGACCCACCCGCGAATTGGTTGACGAGCAGTCGGAGACGTTCCGAGTCGTAGCCAGGACGTAGTCGACCGGTGCGCGTGAGGGTGACCAGTCCGTGCAGCGCGGCCCAGAACACTTCGGTGAGCGCTTCTGCATCTTGCTCGCGAGCGACCCCTTCGACGGCTTGGCGCAGCTCGGCAAAGGCCGCCCTGAGCTGTGGCGGAGCGTCTTGGGCGGCGAAGCGCAAGGCGCTCGCGCGGGTGAACATGGCGTCGTAAACCGCCGCGTTGGTGCGGGCATAGTTCAGGTACGCCTGCGCAATCCGAGATAGGGCGTCACTAGCCGCGGCGGCGTCGCAGCGGGCGGCTCGAATCACCTCCGCAAGCTCGGCGAACCCGTCGATCGCAACCGCATCGGCGATTTGCTCCATACCGCCGAAGTGCTTGTACAACACGGGTTGGCTGTATTCGATCTCGGTGGACAGCCGACGTGTGGTGACGGCGTCCCACCCTTCAGCCTCAGCCAGCGTGCGGGCCGTGGCGACGATCAGCTGCCGGCGGGCAGCCCGCTCCCGCTCTCGGCGATTCTCGAATGCCATACCCGACATTAGCACTGCTATGCAGGCTAGCGCTGCTATTGACGCTGAAGAATCTGCGGGTTAGCGTTGCTAGCAGTTATCCCCGAGGGGGAGTCGACTGGAGGAGCACGATTTCAATGTTTCAGCTCAGGACCTACACCCTGCGATCGCCAGAGGCTCTGCAGCAGTACGCGACGGTGCACTGGGCCCGCCACCTGACGACCTTGAAGGCATTCGGGGTCACCACCCACGGTGTATGGACCGAGCAAGGCGGCGAGACGAATCGCCTCGTCACACTCGTGCAGTACCCACCGGGCGCCGACCCCGAACACCTCGCCCGCCAGATCATGACCAGCCCGGAATTCGCCGCCGACATGGCCGGCTTCGACGTCGACGACATCGTGGACGTGCAGACGACACTGCTTGACCCGACGACGTTCTCACCGATCCGCTGACAAAACCCCAGGAGTGTTCGACATGACCATCACCACCACGATCGGCTATGTGCTCGCCGGACTGCTCGCCGCAGGCATCATCTTCATCGGTGCACGCTTCCTTGTCGCCCCACGCATCGCCGCCGCCGGTTACGGCGTGCCAGCAGATTTCGACCGGCCGTTCGCGGGCGCCTATCTCAGCGTCAAGGGCGTCCGCGACATCGCCACGGGGCTCTACGTCATCATCCTGATGATCGCCGGCGCGACCCATCTGGTCGGCTGGATCATGTTGGCCGCCACGATCATTCCGCTCGCCGACGCGACCATCGTGCTGCGCAACGGCGGCTCCAAGTCGACAGCCTTCGGAATCCATGGCGTCACGGCCACCGTCATGCTCATCACGTCCGGGCTTCTACTGATTTCGTAAGCAGGACACCGTGACCACGACATTTGCCGACATAGCCCACCCCGCCACAAGGGACAGAACGAGATGACCGCGACGAGAGCCGATCTCCGTCTCTGATTCCGAAGCGTTGACAGACGGTCATATCGAGGTGGATGAAGCGCCGTGGCCAACCGGCGTTGGAGAGACAGGAGTTCCTGCGGGGGCTCAACGGGGACTACCAGCTATCGCGTCGTTCTCGGACAACCAGCCGGACACGAGCTAGCGAGTAACGGGCTAGACCACACCTCCTACGCCCGCTGCGATCAACTGAGCGCGGTCTCCGTCGTCTCGCCAGGCAGTGATTAGTCCAGAACAGATGCAAGCCATATATGTTCACCGAAAACCCACCATATTCAACCCGAATTCGACCAGGGTGACGGTGACGCCGCGATCCGTATTCCTGCTCGGGCGGTCGCCGCAGAACCGCGAGCGGCGCGGACGGGGGAGCGCGGTCGATGCTGCAATACCGGCCGGCCGCGCCCTTGCGGTGTGCGCGCGACCGCCCGTTTGGCTTTAGCGTCGGCCGCTATGGCCGGACTGGACGATTACGTGAAGCGCTGGCGCACAGCACTTTACGTTTCTTGCCAATGACAGGATGCGTGGGGTCTAGCTGCAGTTGTTGCGGCCCGCAGGATTCCTGGCGGGCCTATTCCGGCGGATCACTCCCCAGTATGGCTTCGAGAGCTGCCAGCAGGTCGGCGGCATCGGCGCCGGGGAGGTTGTCTAGACGACGCTGCAGCGACGGTCGAATCTCGCGACCGATCCGTTCGACCGCCTCAGCTCCGTTGGGCGTCAGCAGCAGGATGATCTTGCGGGAATCGACAGGGTCGGTAACGCGGCCGACCAGTCCAGCCTTCACGAGGCCAGTGATCGTCCTGCTGGTTGCGGCTGGATGCGAGTGAAGGTCTCGTGCCAAGTCGCCCGGCGAGAGCTTTCCTGAAGCAATTGCTCGAAGCGCAATGAAATCTCCGAGATCGAGCGTCGCGACTTCCCGCACCTGACGGGCGTCGTCGGCGATCGACCGGCTCAGGCGGTGTATGAGATCCACCAGTTGCAGGGCTTGCGCTTCTGGATCCACGGTGCAAACATAACAGACGTATATATTTAACGGATGTTATGTAAATGAGGAGTGGCTTCACATGCCCACGATTGATGTCCACGCCCATTTCATGCCGGGTGCGCCAAGTCAGGAGGCCGTGGCCCGCATCGTCGCGCGTGAAGGGTTCAACCACGTGACACCTCCAATGGAGTGGTCACCTGAGATTGCCATCGACTTCATGGACCGGCACGGCATCCGGATGCAGCTCTTGTCTTCACTGGGCGAGATGACCGCGCCTGCCGCTACTGCGATGAATGACATCGGGGCAAAGGTGGTGGCAATGTATCCAGGGCGTTTTGGGCTACTTGCCTCACTTCCCATGGCCGAACCCGAAGCTGCATTACGCGAGCTCCATCGAGCGTTCGACGATCTCGGTGCCGACGGAATCGTTCTGGTCACGAACTATGAAGGTGCATATTTCGGCGATCCCCGCTTTGAGCCAGTGTTTGCGGAGCTGGATCGGCGCACCGCCTCCGTGTTTGTGCACCCGGTTGCGCCTCCCGGATTTCCTGAGCTATCCCTCGGTCGCCCAGGGCCATTGATCGAGTTCCCCATGGACACCGCCCGGACCGTGGTCGACGCGATCTTCGCGGGACTGCTCCTGCGTCATCCCGGAATCCGGATGATCCTTGCCCATGCGGGGGGCGTACTGCCATCGCTCGCGGACCGCATCGTGAACCTCGGCGTACAGCCGTGGGTAGCGAATCCACTCGGTCTCACATCGGGGCAGCTTCATGACCAGCTGTCCTCGCTCTACTTCGATACGGCACTCGCCACCACCGCGGCAACGATCCTGCCGGTCGTCGAACTCGCTGGCGTTGACCATGTTCTTTTCGGCACCGACTTCCCGCCGGGCGGCGACGATGTTGCCGGCGCCTACCTTGCCGCGCTGCTAAGCGGATGGCCGCTGTCCGCGCGGGACGTCGAGACCCTCGACAAGACAGCCAGCGGACTGTTTCCCCGCGCAGCTGCGCGAATCATGGCCTAGCGCCGAGCAATCCTCAGTAGCAGCGCGCAGGTGTGCGTCGGGATGTTCGCGTCGCCGCACAGAGCGTGGGCCGGCTGGTCGACTAGGTGCGAGACTCGGGGAAATCGGTGACGATCTCGACACCCGACGGGTCGACGGCCATATTGATGTCCGTCGACGAATTCGACCCATTGCAGGAGACGCTGGCCTCGTCGGCGCAGCCCGGGACTCCGGAGGAGCTGGCGCAAGCCGGCAGAGATTACGCAGTAGGTCGAGCCATTGGCGGCGATGAACTTCGCGTGCGATATGGCCTTCCGGAACGCCGAAGACAACGTTCGACTTCAAGAACTGATGGCGCGTCATGAATTTCATTCAGGGACCTGGCCGAGGGCTGGTACAACGGGCATCGTGAAACACCGATGCGCGGCCGGGTAGGACCAAGAGCGCCTGAACGGATGGGGACATCGTCTGAATGGCTAGGTCGGCGCTTCGCCGATTCTTGCGATGATGACCGTGTGCCCCGGCCCAGCGGTGGGAAAAGGACAGGCCCTCCAGTTGGGGGAACGTCGTGAACAATTGACTGGCCATGGTGCCGAACTGCGGAGCGCAATCAACGGCGGCAACGTGGTCTGGCTATGGTCTGGCTGTCGCTCTGTTCAAGGCCCGCGAACCCGGCTTCTAAACCCCGCCGGGGTCTCACCGACCTTCCCGCGAAAGAACTTGCTGAACGCCGACGGATCCGGCAGGCCGACCCGCACACCGACCGCCGCGGCGGTCAGATCACCGTGCGCGAGAAGGCGGTTCGCCTCCAAGATCACTCGGTCGTCGATGACCTGTTTGGCCGAACATACGACCGCGTCCCGGCAGGCGCGAGTGGGCGTGCGGACGCTGTACCCCAGCGCATCGGCATAGTCCTGGACACGGTGGGTGCCCCAACCGTCGAGAAATCCATCGCCCGCGGTTGGCTGCCGCTGCGTGAGGGGTGGCCCGGCAGCGACGGCCGCCCGCCCAAACAAATTCGCCATGAAGCCGACCCGCGCCAGCACCTTGTCCTCGGCGTTCGTGCCGAACGTCACCGTCGGGGGGCTTGCAGCAACTAAACAATTGTTCATAATAGTAAACATGCATTCACCCTTGCCGGATGACCGTACCGCGCGGGCCAGGATCCGCGACGAGGCCCTACGGCTGTTCGCCGCGCGCGGACCGGACGCGGTCACGATGCGCGACATCGCCACTGCTGCCGGCGTGTCCCCAGCCCTGTTGGTGCGGCACTATCGCTCGAAGGACGGGCTCATTGAGGCGGTCGACGACCACGTCGTCGGCACACTCGAGGCGTTCCTCATCGAGGTGACCGGGCAGACCGCGTCGGTCGGGCTGGGCCCGTCCTTGGTGCCGAGCATGCTCGACGGGCTGGCCGCCCACCTGCCTTCTGGATCGCCCATCCCCGCGTACCTCGCCCGGCTACTGACCGTCGGCGGCCCGGTCGGATCGAGCTTGTTCGACCGGCTGTACGACATCAGTAGGGCCGCGCTCGATGCGATGGTGGATGCGGGCACTGCCAGCCCGGGCGAGGATCCCGCAGTCCGGGCGGCGGTGCTGATGGTCAACGACCTGGCGGTGCTGATGCTGCGGACCCGTCTCACCGAGGTGCTCGGCGTCGACCCCCTGTCGGACGGCGGCATGAAACGTTGGGCCGCAGAGGTTTTTGCGATCTATCGAGACGGATTGAAATCCCCATAGGAGGTACCTCATGTCCATGACCGCACTCGCAGACGCTGCGGCGCGGCTGCTGCGCAATCGCCGGCTCGTGCGGGCCCCAATCTGGATCTACAAGGCCCGCGCCGGGGTGCTGTTGACGTCGCGGCTGCTGATGCTCGAACACATCGGCCGCAAGTCCGGTGCGCGGCGTTTCGTCGTCCTTGAGGTGATTGACCGCCCGACGCCGGAAACCTTTGTCGTCGCTGCGGGATTCGGCGCGAAGGCGCAGTGGTTCCGGAACATCCAGACGAACCCGCGGGTGCGCGTCTACGTCGGCAGCCATGCGCCCGCGCCGGCGACCGCGCGAGTGCTCGGCCAGGACGAGGTGGACCGCACCCTCGCCCAGTATCGCGCCAAGCGACCGCGGACATGGGCCGGCTTCAAGCAAGTGCTCGAGGAGACGCTCGGCGAACCGATCACCGACGGCGGCGCGCAGTTGCCGTTGGTCGAGTTGCGGTTGGACGGGGTGCGCGCGTGAGCGTCTTCGACCGCGCCGTCGCGCCGGGGGACCCGGGACGAGATTGCGCTCAGCGTGGTCGGGGCCGCCTTCGTCGTTTTGCGTCGGTGCTGCCAGCGGCGCTAGCGATCGCGGTCTGACCGCGCTCGCTGCGCAGGCCCGTCGCCTTCTTCTGCGCTGCGGTGTGCATCGCGGTCGTGGCGAGCGCGGTGACTACCCCGCCCGCCGTCTTGTGGTTTGCCCCGGCCCTGATTGTCCAGTTGTTGCTCTCGCGCATACTTCCCGACGACGCCACTGAGGGGTGGGCCCGCTGATGAGAATGCTCATCAGCGGTGTCGGTATCGCGGATACGGCATTGACTTCGGCGGCACCGGGTACGACCCGGCCGCTCGGACGGGGATCGCAGAGCGCCTGGAGTCACACCAGCTCCCGGTCAAGGCGGTCCAGTTCGTCGACGCGCGCGGCCAAGTGTTTGCGTCGCTGGGCCGGGCGTGCAACGCAGCGCCACGGCCGCGTTCGCGCACCTCGGTCAAAAGTCGGCCCACGCATCCGTCGACTCGCCGGTTCCGGGTGACAACCCGACGAACACGGGTTTGCCCTCGGTGGTGATGCCCCAGGCGGCCAGCACAGACTCGGCCGGCCACCCAGGATGCATCCGAAAGAACGAGGCGTCCAGCTTCGGCCGCTCCAACGTGCCCGGCCCGGTGGTGGGTTTGACCGTCCTAGCTCCTGACAGTTCGGGTATTGGATGATTCATCAGATGAAATGGCGTATTTCAGTGGTAACCCGCCACATTCGATCCTGTCGTATGCCTCGCATGTGAATCGCGAATGTTCCGAGGTTGGCAAGGGGAGAGGTTGCGACCGTTCGAAATGTAGGTTCATCGAAATACGATGTGCCACAGCCAATACAGCACACCGGATTCCGGGCGCCGTCGTGCGTATCAACGGCACCGGCCGCCCGGAATCCCACCACGGGCCGACACGGGGGAGTTCTTTCTATGTGTTAGAAGTCGTCTTCATCATCGGCATCGTGCTCATCGCCGAACGAGCCCGAAGCATGCGGTTGTCCGGTTTCGCCGCCGTCGAAGGCACTGCTGAGCCCCTGCATCACGAGTGCTCCGCCCGCGACGCCGGCGGCCGCAGCGGCCGCGGTCTTGAGGAATCCACCGCCCGCGGTCGGCTGCCGCTGCGTGAGAGGTGACCCGGCGGCGACGGCCGCCCGTCCAAACGGCGGCGCGTCGGGCTGCGGCGCGGCCTTGCCCCGCCCAAACAAATTCGACATGAAGCCGCCCGATGGCGTGCTGGCGGAAGGTTCTTCTAGCCGCTTCAGCTGTTGGGTCAGCTCGGCGATTCTCGCCTGGGCAGCGTTGAGAGCGTCTTCCTGAACGAGCACGGCCTGGCTCAACAGATACAACGCGTCGGGCTGAGTGGCGATCTGTCGCTGGATGAGATCTGCTGCCTCGGGATCAGTAACAATCGGCTGAGCCTCGCGGATGCGCCCGGCAAGGCCCATGATGAGCTGCTGTTCGGTGAGTTCCATTGCGTTCTTCGCTCCAAGCTGTCAATGATGATCGAACCTCGATCGAGCACGTGTGGCGAGATCGTCGGCACACCCCTACGAGTTTGGCTGCGCCGACTCGCACCTCGCCATCCGCCGTACGACCGGATTTGTCCCGCCGACTAGGGGAATGGCTGGAGCTGATGCGGGCGAAACAGCCACCTGGCAGTCGCAGATACCCCTACCGGTTCGTGCGTTCCAGCCACCTGGCGGGTTCCGCTCCGCCATCCTTGACGAAATCCTTGAGCTATGACCGAACCATCTGAACAACCAACGGAATCCACGACCGGCAGAGCCGGCACCGGGACCGGGTCCAACGCTCGACCCAACAGGATCTATCGGATCGCCGCGGGCGTCTGGATCGTGGTCGGTGGCGTGATCATCACAGGTGCGGTCTTCGCCTTCGGATTGCTGATTGGCTCGCTATCAAGCGAGGGCGGGGATGCCCCTGGCTACTGGACGGACGCAGATGCCGGACACAGTGACTCAAGCCAGTACGACGAAGAGGGCTGGTACGGAGATGACCAGGACTGGGGCAATTCCTCGTTCGGCCCCGGGGGCGAGCTGCCGGCTGCGCCAGGTGCCTCGCAGACCAACCCACCCGCGGTGACACCACGCTAGCCATAAAACGCGGCGTGCGTGTCGAAGCGTTGTGATACGCAAACCTCTTGGGAAGAGCCACAGGGGGAGCGGTGCCCCGATTGTTGGCAGCCCGGTGCGGGCATCAATCCCGAAGTGGGGACGGCTGAAAACCGCTGCACACCGTGGACGCCTGCCGACGCACGGCTGATGTATGCGGTTGGTCTTGGCTTCGCGGTGCCCGATCTGCACGGTGTTGTTGATCCTGTTCGCCTTCGCCGAGACGAAGAAGGTGCGAATCAAGTGCCGGGTGGTCGGACCCGCGAGCAGGTGGCCCCGATCAAGGAGGGTGAAGGTGATGGGTCGGCGACGGTCACATCCCCAGGCTCTCGACGGGCTGACCGGTGATCTGGGCGATCAGATCGAAGTCCTTGTCCAGAGCCAGCACGGTCAACCCCGCAAGCTCGGCGGTCGCGGCGACGAGGAGATCGGGTATGGCCGGGGCGCGGTGCTGGCCGCGATCGGCCAGCAGCATTTGCACCGCTACGGCGCGGTCCTCCGCAGCCGGTGTCAGGTATTCGACGGGCATCAGGATCAGGGGAGGGGACGTCGTCTCGTCGCGTGCCTGTTGGCCGGTGCGAAACGAGTACCCGATCTCGAGTCGGGTCACGGTGCTGATGCGCACGAGGCCACGCTCGATGCGTTCGATCCAGGTCGTGGCGTCGTGCGACGTCGACAGACGCGTGTAGGCGGATTTGTCGATGAGCCAGTTGGTTACCGCCACGCTGAGTCCATTACGCCGGGATCATCGAGGTCGGCAGCGGCGGCCTCAGCGCGGCGCAGGTCCTCCAGCGTCAGCGTGCGCTGGGCCGGGCTCACCGATCCTTCGCGCTCGAATCGCTGGCGCAGGTACTCCTGGCGGGACAGCCCGCGCGCTGCCGCGTCGGCGTCGATGCGCGCCACCGCATCCTCCGACAGTCCCCGAATCAGCACGTCGCTCACTCGTCCCACCTCCTGATATCACCGCTATCAGCATATCGGACCTCCTACGCGTGGAATGGGAAGGGATGAGGATCCCCTCTGGTGAGTTAGTTGCGCACTCGGGACTTGCGTGAGCCGTGACACACGAGACCGACCGTATCCTAGCGTGACATATCGGATTAATTGTCGTTACAAATCGCTTTCACTGCCAATTCGTCATGGAACACACCCGCGCATGTCTTGGTTGAGGCGGTGACCCGCTCTTAGTCGTGCTGTGCCGCGGATTTGTCCCCTTGACACGTCTAGAGTTTCGTTGATGCAGAATGTCAATGTTGTCAGGAGATCAACCGACGATGGCGCGCGGCAGTCCATCGTGGAGGCGGCACGCGATTGTTTTGCTCGGGTGGGTGTGCAACGGACCAGGATGGAAGACGTAGCGCGCGGGGCGGGGATGTCTCGTCAGGCGGTGTATCGATACGTGGCCGGACGTGACGATCTGGTCGAGCTGGCAATCGTTCAGCGCTGCCGCGAGTTCGCCACAGAGCTGACGGCCGCGAGCGACGCAAAGCCTGCTGATGTCGTGGAAGCGATGATCGAGTTGATGCTTCGGCTGATGAAGGCGGCCCGTGAAGACGCGGAATTCGTCTACCTTGCCGAGGCGATGCCACGGGTGCGGTTGAATCTGTTGCTCACCAGCGCCGGCTCTCTGATTCACGGCGTCGTAGGTGGTTGCTTCGAGCCGCTGTTCGTCCGCGCCGCTGATGAGGGCTTGCTGCGCGACGACATTACCCGCCGCGAGATGGTCGAGTGGCTGCAGGGCATCTTGACGCAGTTCACGCCGCGTGCGGATCTCGACGTAAGTGAGACGCGCCGCTATCTCAAGGAATTCGCATTGCGCAGCCTCCTGCAACGCTGAGACAAATCCCCCTTGTTGTGGGTGACAAAGTAGCTTTTTTGTCTTGACGATCACAGAGTGGTGTCATATGTTGCGTGAGTCACATCCACGCACCAGGAGAGCGATATGCGAGACATCAAATACGGGCTCAACCCCGTTGAATTTCCACCCGTAGCCGCCCACCGCGCCTCAGTCCAGGCCTACGACCAGGCTGGTTTGGACTTCGTGACGTACTGGGATCAGCATTGCCTGACGATTCCGCGCTCCCTGTGGACGCCCGACATTTGTCCGGCCGCTGAGATGTTCCACATCGACGCTTGGCTTGAGCCGTGGCCGCTGCTGACCGACGCCGCGATCCACACCGACAACATCCGGCTCGGATTGTCGGCCTCCGACGTCACCCGTCGCACCCCTGATGTGCTCGCACAACTCGCGCTGACGCTGGACCATTACTCCGAGGGACGCTTCTTCCTCGCGCTCGGCGCGGGCGAGGTCAAGCAGTGCACGCCCTACGGTATTGCGCGTGATAAGCCGTTTGGGCGCCTTGAGGAGACGCTCAAGCTGCTCAAGCTGTGGTTCAACACCGACGAGCCCGTCGACTACGACGGCACGTTCTATAAGGTCAAGGCCGGTGGCATCAGCACCCCGGCGTTCACTAAGGGAGGGCCGCCATTGCTGGTCGCCGGTGGACCCGGCAAGGCGATGCGTTACGCCGCCCAACTGGCCGACGGCTGGGTCAGCTACTTCCCGGGATCGGACGCCCAGAGTTACGCCGAGGAAGTCGGCGAGTTCGACAGGCTGGCAGCCGAAGTCGGCAAGAACGGCGATGACATGACCAAGCTCATGCTGTTCGCGGTCGTGCTGGGCGACACCGAGGAAGACGTCGCCGAGATGCTGAAGAACCCCATCATCCGGTGGGATTCAGCGGCGCTGATACCTGGCGGCCACACGTGGAAGAAGCACGGCCTGATCAACCCACTGGGTGAGGACTTCTCCTACCCGCGCGACCTCTATCCAATGGAATGGACCCGCGAGGACGCTATGAAGATAGTCGACCAGATCACCCCGGATATGGTGCGGCACTTCAAGTTCTGCGGTACGCCCGAACAGGTCGCCAAGATGATCCAGCCGTTCGTTGAGGCCGGCGCCAATCACGTGATGCTCGGCGACTACGGATCGCTGGTGATGGCAGGCGATATGGGTTCGGCCGTCGATGGTTCACGCAGGCTGGCCGAGTGTTTTGATCACCTACGTCGCCTCAACGGGCAACCCACCAAGCTTGCCGCTGCGGTGAACTAATCGTGGATGCAGCTAGGACAAGACAGATTGACGGAGGCGCTATCGGCGATGGCCTCGTTTCCGATATGCAGGCCGGCAACATCGATGGGGTGCTCACGCGCCTGCATCCGGAGGTCGTTGTGCACGAGGCGGAGTCATTGCCCTACGGCGGTGACTGGCTCGGACTTGACGGCTTCGCCAGGCTCCTGACCGTGCTCACAAATCGGGCTGATCTCGACATTCGGGAGTACACGACCTACCCCACCGTCGACGGGGTGATCATCGCTATGGGGGTGCGAATGACCTCGCGGACCTCAGCGCAGACATTGGACACCAGCCTCGTCGAGATCTACCGGGTAGTCGACGGACTGATCCGGGAGATCGACGTGTACTACAAGGACGTCAAGGCGCTGGTCGATTTTCTCGCCTGAGCGTGACGACGCGGAGGCGCGTTAGCGTCGCCCAGAGCTACGTCGCCGACGCCGGCGAGCTCGATAGGCTGGCAGCCGAAGTCGGCAACGGCGACGACATGACCAAGCTCATCCTGTTCGCGGTCGTGCTGGGCGACACCGTGCAAGAGGTCGTCGAGATGCTGAAGAACCCCATCGCCAGCCCGGCTCAGCAGCGGCTATCCCGGCTGCCAGACGTGGGAGAAACATGGCGTGATCAATCCGCGCGGCGAGGACTTCTCCTCCCCGCGCGGCCACCACCCGGTGGAATGGACCCGCGAGGACACCATGAAGATTGTCCACCAAGATAACCCGGGGTTCGACCGTCGACGGCTCACGGTGCCTTGCCGAGTGCTTCGGCCACCTGCGTCGGCTCGACGGACATCCCACCAACCCACCAAGCTGCCACAGCTGGCGGTGAGCGGTGAACGCTAGCAAACCGACGCTTGTGGTGCTGCCGAGCCCTATGGCTCGGCCAAAGCCGAGTGCAGCTGCGTTGCGGCGGGTGTTGCGGCGTGCTCGTGATGGTCTGGCGCTTAATGTGAATGAGTCTGCGGTTGCGATGACGGCGCGGGGCGAGGCTTTGGCGGATTTGTGTGCCAGCGCTGCGCGGGTGCGTGATGCGGGTCTGGAGTCGGCTGGCCGTCGCGACCCTGCTGGGCGGTTGCCGCTCACCTATTCGCGCAAGGTGTTCCTCCCGATTACCCACCTGTGCCGCGACAGGTGTCACTACTGCACTTTCGTGACAGTCCCTGGCAAGTTGCGCGCCGAGGGCAAGGGCATGTATGTCGAACCTGACGAGATTCTGCAGATCGCCCGTGATGGCGCTGAACTTGGTTGCAAGGAAGCGCTTTTCACGCTGGGCGACCGTCCGGAGGAACGCTGGGACGAGGCGCGTCAGTGGCTCGACGAGCGTGGTTACGACTCGACGCTGGATTATGTGCGCGCGATGGCGATCGGGGTGCTCGAAGAGACCGGGCTGCTGCCGCATCTGAATCCCGGCGTGATGAGTTGGTCGGAGATGTCGCGGCTCAAGCCGGTCGCGCCGTCGATGGGCATGATGCTCGAGACGACGTCGCGGCGGTTGTTCGAGACCAAGGGTGAGGCCCATTGCGGCAGCCCCGACAAAGATCCTGAGGTGCGGCTGCGCACCTTGACCGACGCGGGGCGATTGTCCATCCCGTTCACTACCGGGCTGTTGGTGGGTATTGGCGAGACGCTGACCGAGCGCGCCGAGACGATCCATGCGATCCGTAAGTCGCACAAAGAGTTCGGGCATGTGCAGGAAGTGATCGTGCAGAACTTCCGCGCGAAGGAAAGCACGGCCATGCAGTCGACTCCCGATGCGGGTATCGATGATTTCCTGGCCACGATCGCCGTCGCGCGGCTGATCATGGGTCCCGGTATGCGAATTCAGGCGCCGCCGAACCTGGTGTCGCGCCAGGAGTGCCTGGCGTTGATCGGCGCCGGTGTCGACGACTGGGGCGGCGTATCACCCCTGACCCCTGACCACGTCAACCCGGAGCGGCCGTGGCCCGCGTTGGAGGAGTTGTCAGCCGTGACCGCCGGGGCCGGCTATGACCTGGTGCAGCGCCTCACGGCCCAGCCGAAGTACGTCCAGGCCGGGGCGGCGTGGATCGATCCGCGGGTGGGTGGGCATGTGGCGGCGTTAGCCGACCCTGAGACGGGTCTGGCACGCGACGCCAATCCAGTTGGGCGGCCGTGGCAGGAGCCTGACGAGGCCACTGAGTCGCTGGGCCGCACCGATCTACACGAGGCTATCGACGGCGAGGGTAGGCGTACCGAGACCCGTAGCGATCTCGACAGCGCGTTCGGTGATTGGGAGTCGATTCGGGCCAAGGTGTTCGAACTCGCCGCCCGCGCGCCTGAGCGCGTCGACTCCGATGTGCTTGTCGCACTGCGTTCCGCGGAGCGCAACCCTGCCGGCTGCTCCGACGATGAGTATCTGGCATTGGCGACCGCGGACGGTCCCGCGTTGGAAGCCGTTGCTGCTCTTGCTGATTCGCTGCGTCGGGATGTGGTGGGCGACGACGTGACCTTCGTGGTGAACCGCAATATCAACTTTACCAACATCTGCTACACCGGCTGCCGGTTCTGCGCGTTCGCGCAACGCAAGGGTGACGCCGACGCCTTCTCGCTGTCGACCGCTGAGGTGGCTGATCGGGCCTGGGAGGCGTGGGTCGAGGGCGCGACCGAGGTCTGCATGCAGGGCGGTATCGACCCGGAGTTGCCGGTGACCGGTTACGCCGACCTGGTGCGCGCGGTCAAGGCCAAGGTGCCTGACATGCATGTGCACGCGTTCAGTCCGATGGAGATTTCCAACGGTGTCACCAGGAGTGGGCTGAGCACCCGGGAGTGGCTGATCAGCCTGCGCGAAGCTGGTCTGGGTTCTATCCCGGGCACCGCGGCGGAGATCCTCGACGACGAGGTGCGTTGGGTGCTGACCAAGGGCAAGCTGCCTGCCTCGGCGTGGGTCGAGGTCATCACCACAGCGCACGAGGTCGGCCTGCGATCGAGTTCGACGATGATGTACGGCCACGTCGACACCCCGAAGCACTGGGTTGGGCATCTCAACGTGTTGCGCGGCGTCCAGGACCGCACCTGCGGATTCACCGAATTTGTGCCGCTGCCGTTTGTGCACCAGAGCTCGCCGCTGTACTTGGCGGGTGCCGCGCGGCCCGGGCCGACCCACCGCGACAACCGTGCGGTGCACGCGTTGGCTCGAATCATGCTGCACGGCAGGATCTCCAATATCCAGACCAGCTGGGTCAAGCTCGGCACCGAGCGCACCCAGGTGATGCTCACCGGCGGCGCGAACGACCTGGGCGGCACGCTCATGGAGGAGACCATCTCTAGGATGGCCGGCTCCGAACACGGCTCGGCGAAGACGGTTGCCGAACTGGTTGCCATCGCCGAAGGTATCGGCAGACCCGCCCGCCAACGCACCACCACCTACACACCGCTGAACAAGCAAATGAGGGAGTCATGGCTGAACTGAAGCTCGGATACAAGGCGTCGGCGGAACAATTTTCGCCGCGTGAGCTCGTGGAGCTGGCGGTGTTGGCCGAGGCGCACGGGATGGACAGCGCAACGGTGAGCGATCACTTCCAGCCATGGCGGCATGAGGGTGGGCACGCACCGTTTTCGTTGGCGTGGATAACTGCGGTGGGGGAGCGGACCGAACGGCTGGTGTTGGGTACGTCGGTGTTAACTCCGACGTTCCGCTACAACCCGGCGGTGATTGCGCAGGCGTTCGCCACGATGGGATGTCTGTATCCCGACCGGATCTTCTTGGGGGTGGGTACCGGTGAGGCGCTCAACGAGATCGCCACGGGTTATGCGGGCGAGTGGCCCGAATTCAAGGAGCGCTACGCCAGGCTGCGTGAATCGGTGCGGCTCATGCGGGACCTGTGGGTGGGCGATCGGATTGACTTTGCGGGTGATTACTACCAGACCAAGGGCGCCTCGATTTACGACGTCCCCAAGGGCGGTATCCCGATCTATATCGCGGCGGGTGGGCCGCAGGTCGCGAAATACGCCGGCCGCGCCGGCGATGGATTCATCTGCACCTCCGGTAAGGGCGCGGAGCTGTATCGGGACAAGCTGATCCCCGCGATGACCGAGGGCGCGGAGGCGGCGGGTAAGAATCCGGACGACGTGGACCGGATGATCGAGATCAAGATCTCCTATGACACCGATCCTGAACTCGCACTTGAGAACACGCGATTCTGGGCGCCATTGTCATTGACAGCCGAGCAGAAGCACTCCATCGATGATCCGATCGAGATGGAGAAGGCCGCGGACGCGCTGCCGATCGAGCAGGTGGCCAAGCGTTGGATCGTGGCCTCGGATCCTGACGAGGCCGTCGAGAAGGTCGCCGATTATGTTGGTTGGGGCCTGAACCACCTGGTGTTCCACGCTCCCGGCCACGACCAGAGACGTTTCCTGGAGCTATTCCAGCGCGACCTGGAACCGCGGTTAAGAAACCTGGCATGACCGACAACCGCCGGCTCTACCGATACCGGCGAGGGTCACTCGGAGCATTTGTGATTCATCCGACGAAGATCATCTCCACCGTGTCGTCGACGTAGCCGGTGGCGTCGACCTGGCAAGATGTCAGGCAATGATCCATCTGATGCAATATGCAGTGGTTTACTGGTAACACGCCCGTATTCGATCTCGCCGCATTCCTCCCCGATCGAAGCGGCGTACCACCATCGGAACAGCCTCACGGGGCCCGTGCCGATCGTCGTGCTCAAGTAGGCTAAGCGAACCGTCGAGCGAGAGCCGTACTTGGGGATACTTGTTTGCTGGCCGGGCAGGTCAGATTATCCAACTCCCGAGATTGCGCGTTACATGTAACATTGCGGCATGGCAGTGCGGGAGAGGGTCGGCGAGTACCGACGGCGGATGCGGGAGCGTGGCCTCCGGCCTCTGCAGGTCTGGGTGCCTGATGTACGAACCGAGACTTTTGCGGCCGAGGCGCATCGCCAGGCTTCGTTGGTCGCACGAACGGACGAGAACGGCGACGACCAAGAGTTCATTGAGGCGATCTCGACACCGTGGGACGAGGAGTGAACCGAGGGGAGATTTGGACCGTAGCGGGGGGCGCCTACGCGGGGAAACCGCGTCCGGCAGTGATCGTTCAGGATGACCTCTTTGATGCCACGACTTCAGTGACTATTGCTCCGATGACCAGCACGCTGTTGGATGCGCCGCTGATCCGCATTCGGATAGCCGGCGGAGACGGTCGGCTATCCGGCCTTGACCACGATAGCCACGTGATGATCGATAAGCTCACTACCGTCAGAAGGTCGAACGTCCACGCCCGGGTCGGCCGGCTGACAGCGGAACAAATCGTCGAGGTCGAGCGGGCCATGATGGCGTTTCTTGGCCTTGCCCGGTAAATGAAAACCGCTGGGCGACAGCGTAAGACGGCGTGCTTTACTGGTAACCCGCCATATTCGATTCCGTCGTATTCCTCCTGGATCGAGCGGCGACGCATGTGCGCCAGGGAAGACTGGAGCCCCCGATCCCCATCGTGGCGACGTGGCCACTGTGAGCGATCCGGCGACGGTCTGAATGCCCGCCTTTCTGTTTGCTGGGGGCCATACCAAGGTGTCCGAGGTAGCCCGCTGCGGGAGTTGTCGCTGCCGTGCCGAGACAGCGCCGACGGGGAACCCAGTGACTGTCTTACAAAACGTCGTACACTGTCGCCATGGCTGACACGATTACCTTCCGGCCGGACGAAGACACATCGAAGGCGCTGGAGGTCTTGACCAAAGACGGCACGGCTGTGTCCGCAGCCGTTCGATCTGCTCTGATCGATGCCGCACGCCGGAAGGCCGGCGCGGCGATTCGCGCCGAGGCGGAGAACGTTGCCGAAGACGAGTCCGATCGCGCGGAGGCCATGCAGGTGCTGCGCGATATGGAGACCCTGCGTGCGTGGTGAGGTCTTTCAGTTGCATGCCCCGCGGGGGAGCCGCGGTCACGAACAGGCCGGTTTCCGCTACGCGGTCGTCGTTCAGTCAGATCAATTGCCACTGTCGACCTGGCTAGTCGCACCGACGTCCACGTCGGCTCGTGCCGCCAGCTTCCGACCCGAAGTTGAAATCGGCGGCCTCAACACCCGGGTGCTTGCTGAGCAGACTGCAGCGATAGATCCAGGCCGGCTCGGCAAGAGCGTCGGGTTCCTCAGCTTCGATGAAATGCGCCGCGTCGACGCAGCCCTACGCGTCGTCCTCGATCTTTGAGCGCTGCGCGGTCACCACATTGCATGTCCGGTCTCGGATTGAGCACCAGCCAACGTCCGTCGGATTTCGAAATGTAGTTCGGCACGCCGTCGATCACCTCAAGGATGGCCCTGGCAATGTCAACTTGAATTGGCCCCGGTGTGACGGCGGATTTGGCCCCGCCTCGGGCGGGTTCTGGGCTGTCGCGAAGGTTTGGTGTTAGCCCCAGAAGATGGCGGTGGGGTCGCGGTCGATCTCGGTGAGCAGGTCTTCGATGTGTGGTGATGGGTCGAGTAGGTCGTAGCGGTGGAATTTGAGATTGCGATCTCGCCAGTACAGGATCCAGGTGTCCGTGGTGGCGGTGTAGCGCAGCCGCGCGATGGGGAAGCTGCTCCATTCCGGCCCGTAGTCTTCCCGCCATGGTGCCCGTCGCTCGAGGATTGTCAGGTGCCGCGCTGCGACTTCGGATTCGACGCGCACCTGATGGCGTGCATGCTCGGGAACCCTTGCAGCGCACCATCGTTGCACTCGTACGATGTCGAGCTCGGGTAGGGCCATCGGGTCACCAGCGGGGTTGGTCGGTGGCGGCGATCAGCGCGTCGTAGGCGCTGTCGAGTCGTCGCTGACGGCGCCGTTCGGGTTCATGGTTGGACTCGGCGGCCAGCGCATCGATCAGATCGTCGAGTTCGGTGTCGGTCAGTACGAGGTGGAGCGCGTCATCATCGGCGCGGATCGCGAATACCGCTCGCTGACAGTCATTGTCGAGAAACGGTAATGTTCGCAAGACCGCGGCGGTCTCGGCGTCGACGATGATGTCGCGGTGTGGTTGAGTGGCGGTCAGATGCTGGCGGCGCAGGTCGTAGATGGATCCTGCCCAGTTGCTGATGGTGCCGTCATCGCCACAGTGACCGCATCGCCATCCGATGGGCTGATCAGATTGGGGGCAGACCACGCTGATGCGGCCAGGGCACCGCCGGTTGCCTGGCCGCCGCGGGCACGGCAGCGCCGTCTCCCGAAGGGTGTGGGCGTCCCCGGCGCTGGCCGCGGCGACGATGCCGGTGAGGTGTTCGGCGAGCTTGCGTGCTGGCCCGGGGGTGTCGGGCCCCAGGTCCAGGAAGTGCTGCAGATCGGCGACCAACATGACCAGGTCACTGTAGCCGCCGCGGGGTGCCACGACCGGCCTCAGGTATTGGCCGGCTGGGTGGCGGTGTTGCGTCGTTTGCGGGCATTCGCCAGCCGGTAGGAGATGGTGCCGGTTTCGATGATCTGTCCGGCGAAGGTCAACCGGTCGACGATGGCCGCGCACAACCGTGGATCGGTGAATGTCTTCGTCCACCCAGAGAACGGTTCGTTGGAGGCGATCGCCACCGCTGAGCGTTCTTCACGTTCAGTGAGCACCTGAAACAACAATTCGGCACCCCGTCGATCCAGCTGCAGGTAACCCAGCTCGTCGATCAACAGCAGGTCGACGCGACCATAGCGGGTGATCAACTTGCTCAGTTGGGCGTCGTCGGCGGCTTCGACGAGTTCGTTGACCAGCTTGCTGGCCAGGGTGTATCGGACGCGGTAGCCGGCCTCGGCGGCCAGCGTTCCCAGACCGATGAGCAGGTGGGACTTGCCGGTCTCGGAGTCGCCGATCAAACACAACGGCTCACCAGCTTTGACCCACGCGCAGGTGGCCAGCGTCCCGATGACTGCCGGGTTGATCGCTGGGTTGGCGTCGAAGGTGAACTCGGCGAGTCGCTTTGGTCGAGGAAACCCAGCCTCACGCACACGGCGTTCCGCGCGGCGCCGATCGCGGTCCTCGCACTCGGCGATCACCAGCTCTGAGAGGAAACCCAGATAAGACTGTTGTTCGCGTTCGGCCGCGGCGGCGATCTCGGTGAAGCGGTCGCGGATCGTGGGCAGCCGCAACATCCGGGCACCCTGTTCGATCGCTGCGACCGCGGCTTGATCGGTCACGGTGCGCCGCTGCGTGCTCACGAGCTCCGCGCATTCAGCAGCGTGTCGTACTGAGTCACCGACGGCAAGGGACGCTCGTCGACGATCGCTACTCCCGGGCGGTGCTGGGCCAGCAGCAGCACCTCAGCGGTGTCACCAGAGCAGCGGGATGGCCAGGTCGTCTTGGGCGTAGCCGCACAGGTTCTCCACGATGCCCTTCGATTGCGGGTCGGCGCCGTGACAGAAGTTCGGGACGAAGCCGTAATGGGAGGCGAACCGTACGTAATCAGGTGTGGGGACAACGACATTGGCGACCACACCACCTTTCAAATAGCCCATCCTGTCAGCCAGCACCTTGGCCGGGACCCCGCCGATCGCCTCGAGTGCTTCGGCGATCATCGCCAACGTGGTGGAGGCTTTCTGATCAGCGGCAAACCGCACGAACCGCCATCGTGAATAAGCCAGGACCGCGCAGAACACTAAGAACCCTGGCGCGGCTTCAGCCCATTCCATCACCACATAGTCGACCGGTGACCACACCGCCGGACGCCGCTGATGCCGGTTCTGTTTGCGCCACAGCACTTTCTTCTCAGCCCTTACCGGCGGAAGCTTCGTGCCGAGCCGTCACATCCGGCCGCTCGGGCCACCGGCAACAGCCGCTTGGCCGAGATCTTGCCGTTGGATTTGTCCACTCGTGCGGCGACTAAGTCGGTGAACGCATCGATATTGCGTGGCCGAGGGTCCCGCGGCGGCGGCCCGCCAGCCTCGGCCCACTCGATGACCTGCTCCTGGTCGGTGGAAGGAAGTTGATTGGCCAGTCCTCGAACATTGCCGTCACCGGTGAAAGCGGGCGCGGCCCAGGCATCCCCGACAATGCCGAAAAGGCAGCGAAGCACGCTCCGACTGAGCTCAGGGGACGCCGTTCAGGACGCCGGTGCGCATAGCCGCTCCGGCGTCTCGGCTACGGAGGCGCTCACGCGATTTCTATTAGCTGGTCGGCCTTGGTGTCGATGACGAGCTCGACTGCGCCGCGGATAAGCTGGGCCCACATGCGGTCGCCGCGCTCGGTCTGCTCGAGGGTCGTGGCGGTCGCGAGGCACATGAACAGCGGGTAGAGCGACGCGACGCGGAAGCTCTGGTACGCGTCGGCGGCGGAAAAGCCGATCACGCCGGCGGCGCGTAGGTGGTCGACCCAGCGCGCCAGCAGCTCGTCCTGCCCGGCTCGGCGCGTCTCGACGTCGACGCACGTCGCCAGGAACACCGCCACGTCGAGCCCTGGCGGAGCGACGGTCGCTGTCTGCCAGTCGATCAGGCAGACCGGCGGGGCATCCGGCGTCGTCCCGAAGATCATGTTGTCGAGGCGGTAGTCGCCGTGGCCGACGACGAAGGGCGGCTGCCAGATGAGGTCGACGAACTCGGCGACGCGCGGTCCCAGGCTGGTGAGGACGTCGAGCTGGTGCGGTTCGAGGTGCTCGCCGAAGCGCTGGATAAACGGCTCGATGAGCTGCGGGACGTTATCGAACAGCGTCCGGAACGCCGTCTGGTCGGTGAGCCAGTCCTGGGCCAGGATCCACGGATCGTTCCATAGCGGCGCCTGCAATCGCACGACTTCGTCGATCACGAGGGCGGCACGTTCGAGATCTGCGCCAGCGAGCATGTCGCCGACCTCGGCGATTTCCGACAGGTCCTCGATTACCAGGGTGAAGCGGCTGGTCTCCTCCTCGAACCCGCCCCAGTACAGGCGGGGGGTCGCGAGGTCGACGCGGGGGGAGACGTCGGTGTAGAAGCGCACCTCGGACTGGTACATCCCGAGGGAAACGCCCATCCCGCGGCTGCCCTCGTCGGTCGAGGGCTGCTTGACGATGACGGAGGCGGGCCCGTGGGTCGGCGGTGCGTAGGTCAGCAGCGACCTGATCACGGTCGCCAGCTGTCCGCCGACGCCGAATCGGCGGCTCTCGGCCGACGTGACGCTTACGTCTGGTCCGATCACACCGCCCTCGCGGAGCGCTGCTGTGAACCAGGCTGGGGTCAGCTCGTCGATGGTGTCGGTGATGTCGGTCATGGGGGCCTCTCGGATGGTCAGCGGTGCAGGACGGCAGGGACGATGAAGGTGGTGATGTGGTGGCGCACCGACTCCTCAGTCGGGTAGTGCTCGGCGTGCTCGGTCATCGAGATCTGGGAGATGAGGAACCAATCGGTGATCTCGTCGACGGTGAGGTCGGTGCGGAGCTCGCCTCGCTTCTGGCCGTAGGTGATGGCGGGGAACCACCAGCGCAGTTGCGAGGCGCGCAGCGCGGGCTCTTCGGCGAGCAGACGCAGGAAGGTCCGGGCGCCGTTGCCGATGAGGTGCGAGGCGAAGGCGTCGGCGACGAGGTCCTCGTGACCCATAACCAGCGCCGCAGCGATGACGTCGGCGGCGGGGCCTTCGAGGGGTATTTCCCGCAGCCGGCGCTCGCTCAGCTCGCTCGCCGCCCGGACGATCGTCTCGACGATCAGGACCTCCTTGCTCTCGAAGTGCCGGTACAGCTGCGGTCGCCGCATCCCGGCCTCCGCCGCGATATCGCCCATCGAGGTCTTGTCGACGCCCCAGCGTCGGAAGCAGGTCGTCGCGGCTCGGAGGATCCGCTCGCCAGTCGTGTCGTCGGTCGTCATGCACTCAGTCTCGCGGCTTCGAGCACCTTGACTGGGATCGACCGGGGGACGGCGGGCCCGGTGAACAACCGGCGGCCCGTCCTGGTCCGAACGAAGGCGTGCAGCGCCTTGTCCCGGAGTCGCCGCTCGGCGAGCGGCGGGTAGTTGGTCACGATGCTCCTGTCAGTCCTATGACGTAGGCCTCATGGGACACTATGACAGAAACTGTTCTTCTGTTAGCGTCCCAGTCGTGAAACTTTCTGGGGCACATGTCCTGGTGACTGGGGCAACTCGCGGCATCGGCCTCGCGCTGGCGGAGGCGTTCGCCGGCGCAGGGGCATCGATCACGGCCGTCGCGCGCCCGGGACCGCGGCTCGATGAGCTCGCCTGCCGCGGTTGGCGCACCGCCGCGGCAGACCTGTCCCGCGTCCAGGACGTCGACGGTCTCGTCGATCGCGCGGCGTCCGCCGGTGGACCGGTCGACGTCCTCGTCAACAATGCCGGCCTCAACGTCGCCGTGGTGCTGCGCGAGCTCGACGCCGACACCCTCCGGAGGGTGCTGACGACCAACCTGTTGGCGCCTTTCGAGCTAGCCCGGCAAGCGCTGCCCTCGATGGTCGACCGGTGCCGAGGCGCCGTCGTGAATATCTCCTCGATCGCCGGCGAGTTGGCCCTGCGCAACCAGGTGCCGTACTGCGCGAGCAAGAGCGGCCTGACTCACGGCACGCGGGCGTTGCAGCGGGAACTGCGCGGCACCGGTGTGGCTGCGCATCCCGTCGTGCTGGGCCTCGTGGCCACCGACATGATTCACGACCTGTCCGCCGACCCCGTCGGGGGCCAGATGGCCAAGCGCTTCGACCGCCTCCCCGCCCTCGACGCCGCCGTCGTGGCCAACCGGGTCGTGCGTGTCGTCGAGCGTGGCCGAGGCGCTGTCGTCATGCCCGCCTTGGCCGCCCCGGCCCACTACCTGCGTCTCACCCCCACCTACCTGACCGACGGCCTGCTGGCCGGGATCCGCTGACAAGGAGCACACATGACCATCACCGTGACTGCAGAGAACTGGGGTCCGCTGGCGACCCCCACGCACGGGACCGTCCCGCACGGCGACGGCAAGGCCGCGTGGAAGGACAACGCCTACATCGCCTTTTGGGACGCCGCCCAGGATGCGTTCGGTATCCTGCACGTCTCGACCTCGCCCAACGCCGAGGGCCGGCGGGCCCGGCTCAGCCTCAGCGTCGGTGGAGTTTCCGTCGAGGTCGTCGAGGAGCTGGCCCCCGCCTCCTACAAGAGCAAGTCCATCGACTTCGACCTGTCAGGCCGCGTCACCGTCGACCACCCCGACCTCAAGCTCGCCCTCGAGGTGACCCCACGCCTCGCGGTGGCCGACTACTCGGTCAACCGGGTCATCCCGCCGATGAACGGCGCCCCGGTGGAGCACTTCCAGGTCACGGTGGACCTGGTGGGCCCGGTCGTGATCAAAGGCCGCAAGATCGTGCTGAACGCGACCGGCATCCGCGACCGCACGTGGGGTTACCGCGACGAGTCGGTCAACATCAAGGAGTATTTCTGGTTCTTCGGGACCTTCGAGGACTTCTCCGTCACCGCCATGACGTTCTACGCCGAGGACAAGCCGGTTCGGACGGATGGCTTCGTGCTGCGCGCCGACGGCACGCAGAACGTCACCAGCATCGGCATCGTCCGCGACGCCAGCGGCCTCGCGGCCGAGGTCATCCTCGGTCTCGACGACGACTCCGAGCTGCGCCTGCGTTCGCAGGGTCGTCGGGGCGGGTTCTGGATTCCCATGAGCTGGGAACGTCACGGTCCCGCGATGAGCGCCTACGACGAGTTCGCGCCCTTCACCATTCCCGACGGCGCGGCCGGGTTCGGCGTCGCCGAGCACGGCACCGTCCGACAGCTCTACTGAGAGGAGTCAGCATGGGCATGCTCGATGGCAAGGTCGTCCTCATCACCGGAGGTGCACGCGGCCAGGGCCGCGCGCACGCGGTGGCATCGGCGCGCGAAGGAGCCGACGTCGTCGTGGTCGATGTCGATGTCGACGTCGGGATAGGTTCGGTCCACTACCCGCTGGGTACCGCCGCGGAGCTCGCGCAGACCGCGCGCCTGGTTGGCGAGCACGGCCGGCGATGTCTCACCGCAATCGCGGACGTCCGCTCGCAAGACCAGCTCGACGCCGTCGTCGCGCGGGCGATCGCCGAGCTAGGTCACGTCGACGTGCTCATCGCGAACGCCGGCATCTGGACCCAGGGACTGATCTGGGAGCTGTCGGAGCAGACTTGGCAGGACATGATCGACATCAACCTGACCGGCGTCTGGAAGTCGGCCAAGGCCGTCATCCCACACATGATCGAGCGGCAGACCGGCTCGATCGTCATCACGTCGTCGGTGAACGGACTCGAACCGGGCTTCCAATACGGCCACTACGCGTCGTCCAAGCACGGCGTCATCGGTCTGATGAAGAACATCGCGCTCGAACTCGCGCCGCACGGCGTGCGCTGCAACGCGATCAGCCCCGGCGCGATCAGGACCCCGATGGTCATGCACCAGCAGGCCTTCGACACATTTCGCGGCGCCGAGGGCGGCACCGAGGCCGACATGATGGCCGCCGGTTATCACTTCCACGCCCTGCGTGGGCAGACCTTCATGGAGCCCGGGGCGATCGCCGACACCGCGCTCTACCTGAATTCGCAGCTCGCCTCCGGCGTGACCGGCGTGGTCATCCCAGTCGACGCGGGACACCTGCTCCTGACGGGTGTCAACATGGCGCCGGTGACCGAGTGAGCGCCGATCTGGGAGGCCGGATCGCCCTCGTTACTGGCGGCACACGCGGCCTGGGCCACGGGATCGCCAGTGAGCTCGCGGCCGTTGGTGCGACCGTCTACCTGACGGGACGGACCGACGTCGAAGCTGCGGCGGCCCGCGTCGCAGGGGCCGGCGGCACGGCTATTGGGGTGAGCTGCGACCACCACGACGATGCGGCGGTCGCCGCAGTCTTCGACCGAATCGCGACAAAACAGGGCCGGCTCGACATCCTGGTCAACTGCGCCGCGACCGTGCCGGCGCAGGTGCAGACCTATCTCGAGAGCTTCCGACCGTTTTGGGAGTCCGGTCCCGCTGTCTGGGACACGTGGTGCGACGTCGGGCTGCGCTCGCACTACGTCGCCGCGATCCATGCAGCGCGGCTGATGACCGCGCAGCGCTCCGGGCTCATCGTCAACGTCTCCTCCGCTGCCGCTGGCCACTACTTCGGCTCCGTCGCCTACGGGGTTGGCAAGGCGGCGCTTGACCGGATGACGGCCGACATGGCGGTACAGCTCCGCGACCATCGCGTCGCGGCAGTGTCGATCTGGCCAGGCGCGGTACGGACCGAGACGACCGCGACCTTCGAACAGGCAGGGCTGGCGAGCCTCGCCGACGCCGAGAGCACCGCCTTCGCCGGCCGAGCGGTCGTGGCCCTCGCAGCGGACCCCGCCGTCCTGGAGCAGACGGGCGCGGCGCGCTACGTTGCCGAACTCGCGCGCGATTATGGCTTCACCGAGCTCGACGGCTCTCAGCCCGGGCTCCCGACCTACGGTGGGATCCTCGACCACAACGTCGCGGGGGGATGTTCGTAGTCGCATAGGGGCGCGAATAACCGAGATTCACTGGATGTCGGTGATACCACGTTGGGTCGAGTTCATCGACCCAACCAATCGAGCTGCGCCGCATGCACTGAATCGAATCGGCCTCGCGACGCTCACGACCTTGTGTGCGCCTGACCGTCGTGAGGCAACGGCGTTATTGCCCTCGCCGTTGGGTAAGTCCCCTGGTGTGGTGGGGTTTCAGGACCCGGGGCCGACGGTGCCGGACCTGCTGGCGGGTGTGTCGCTGACGGTGTTGGGGTGGGTCATCGCGTAGTGGTCAGTGAGTTACCGACCAAAGTGACTCAAGCAAAGGACACACCACGCGATGACCCAGGACCATTCTGCCCTGCTCGCCCAACTCGATCATTTGAAATCCGCTGATGCTGGGGCGGTGTTCGCCGAGCTGATCCGCGCCGGGCTACAGGCGCTGATCGAGGCCGAGGCCACCGAAGCGATCGGCGCCGGCCGCTATGAGCGCACCGGCGGACGCGGCACGCACCGTAACGGGCATCGGCCCAAGACGGTGTCCACCACGGCAGGCGATATCGAAGTGCAGATCCCCAAGCTGCGGGCCGGGTCGTTCTTCCCGTCTCTGCTGGAACGCCGCCGCATCGATAAGGCGCTGCATGCGGTGATCATGGAGGCCTACGTGCACGGGGTCTCCACCCGCAGCGTCGATGACCTGGTGGCAGCAATGGGCGTCGAAACCGGGATCTCCAAGTCGGAGGTCTCGCGGATCTGCGCGGGCCTGGACCGCGAGATCGAGGCGTTTCGCACCCGTAGCCTGGCCCATACCGAGTTTCCGTACGTGTTTTGCGATGCCACCTTCTGCAAGGTCCGCATCGGGGCGCACGTGGTCTCTCAGGCCTTGGTGGTGGCTACTGGGGTCTCGATCGATGGCACCCGCGAGGTCCTGGGCACTGCCGTCGGGGACAGCGAGTCCTACGAGTTCTGGCGCGAGTTTTTGGCCTCACTCAAAGCACGTGGGCTGACCGGGGTGCACCTGGTCATCTCTGATGCCCACGCCGGTCTCACAACTGCTGTGGCACAACAGTTCACCAACTCATCCTGGCAGCGGTGCCGGGTGCATTTCATGCGTAACCTACACACCGCAGTGTCCGCGAAGCACGCTCCGGCGGTGACCGCGGCGGTCAAGACGATCTTCGCGCACACCGACCCCGCCGAGGTGGCTCAGCAATGGGACCGGGTCGCCGACACCCTGGCGGCGAGCTTCCCGAAAGTGGCCGCCATGATGAGCGACGCGAAGACCGACGTGCTGGCGTTCACCGCGTTCCCGAAGGCGCACTGGCAGAAGATCTGGTCGAACAACCCCATCGAGCGGCTCAACAAGGAGATCAAGCGCCGCGCCGATGTCGTGGAGATCTTTCCCAACCCGGCAGCGTTCCAGCGGCTGGCGACCGCGGTGGTCATCGAAGCCCACGACGAGTGGCAGGTCACCCGCCGCTATCTCTCCGATGTATCCATGGACGAGCTACGCACGGTCATCGCAGCGAAACACGCCGCTGCAGCACTTGCCAAACAACACCAAATCACCTAGCGTTCAACATGACTCGTTGATCGCAACGCGTGAACCACGCCAGATCCGAAGTCCACCACTTCCCGGGACGCTATTTCGTGCACCTGCTGTGAGCTGTTGGCGCCGAGGCGCTTTGGCCATATCGATCCGGCGCGGCAGGCGAGGGCTTCTCGGGTGCCACACGATTCATCAGATGAAAACGGCGTAGTTACTAGTAACCCGCCATATTCGATCCCGTCGTGTTCTTCGTACGTGAATCGCGAATGTTCCGAGTTTGGCGAGGGGAGAGGTTGTGACCGTTTGGAAGGTAGGTTTATCGAAATACGTTGTGTCACTGCCAATACAGTGCCCCGGATTCCGGGCGTCGTCGTGCGTATCAACGGCGTCGACCGCCCGGCATCCCACCACGGGCTGCGCGGGGCGAGTTCTTTTTCTGTGTTAGAAGTCGTCTTCGTCATCGGCATCCTGCTCATCGGCGAACGAGCCCAAAGCATGCGGTTGTCCGGTTTCGCCGCCGTCGAAGGCACTGCTGAGTCCCTGCATCACGAGTGCTCCGCCCGCGACGCCGGCGGCCGCAGCGGCCGCGGTCTTGAGGAACCCACCGCCCGCGGTCGGCTGTCGCTGCGTGAGCGGTGACCCGGCGGCGACGGCCGCCCGTCCAAACGACGGCGCGTCGGGCTGCGGCGCGGCCTTGCCCCGCCCAAACAAATTCGACATGAAGCCGCCCGATGGCGCGCTGGCGGGAGGTTCCTCTCGCTGCTTCAGCTGTTGGGTCAGCTCGGCGATTCTGGCCTGGGCAGCGTTGAGAGCGTCTTCCTGAACGAGCACGGCCTGGCTCAACAGATACAACGCGTCGGGCTGTGTGGCGATCTGTCGCTGGATGAGATCTGCTGCCTCGGGATCAGTAACAATCGGCTGAGCCTCGCGGATGCGCCCGGCAAGGCCCATGATGAGCTGCTGTTCGGTGAGTTCCATTGCGTCCTTCGCTCCAAGCCGTCGATGATGATCGAACCTCGATCGAGCACGTGTGGCGAGATCATCGGCACACCCCTACGAGTCTGGCTGCGCCGGCACGCACCTCGCCATCCGCCGCACGACCGGATTTGTCCCGCCGACTAGGGGAATGGCTGGAGCTGACGCGGGTGAAACAGTCACCTGGCAGTCGCAGATACCCCAACTGGCTCGTGCGATCCGCCCACCTGGCGGGTTCCGCTCCGCCATCCTTGACGAAATCCTTGAGCCATGACCGAACCATCTGAACAACCAATGGAATCCACGGTGACCGGTTCCGAACTTTGAGCTGACAAACCGGCTCGGGCCGAACCAAATTGGACATCGACCGCCGCGTTCTTGGCAACCAACAACTTCGGGTCGTCACCGCGGTACAGATAGGGGCGGAACCTCACCTCGAAGTCGTCGGCGCATGCGGTCCAGTGCCTGACGTGCAACGCCATTTCAGCTTCACCGTAGAGAACGTC
This sequence comes from Mycolicibacterium sp. CH28, assembly GCF_004745805.1. Taxonomy (GTDB): domain Bacteria; phylum Actinomycetota; class Actinomycetes; order Mycobacteriales; family Mycobacteriaceae; genus Mycobacterium. Next base: position 705,485 of record NZ_SRLQ01000004.1, read on the forward strand.
ATCGATCAGGCCACCCTCGTCCTCGAACCGTGGACGAGGGTGGGTCGCGGTGTCGAGGGCGGACGTCAGCGGATCCCGTCCCAGATTCGACGTTGATCGGCTGCGGGGTCCGTCACGGTGTCGCTGTGCGCGTTGAGGCGGCGAACAATTCTGTCCTCGCCGTATGGAGGCCACCCGGGGTCGCCGCCCCTTACGAACGAGACCCACGCGCCGTGCACCTCGTCTGCGAGCTCCTGTGGCGGGTTGACACCCGCGATCATCGCCGAGGCAGGACTGGCGAGTTGGTCGAAGGCGAACGCGATCTCGACGGTGTGGCAGGCGCCGAGTCGTCCGTCGAAGAACGGCGACGGCCAACCGAATTCGTACACGTGGGTATTGGCACCATGCATCATCCGGGACTCCGCCACCCGAACGGCAGGGACTCGATAGAACCAATCGGTGACCGCGGTCACCAACAGTTCCCCGGCCGATGCCGAGGGTTGTGCCTCGCGGTACACGGGCAGAACCACGTCGGCGTCGGCCCCCATGAGCGCCAGGATTTTCGCTAGCGTGTCGTTGTTCACGGCGTCGATTGCTCCGTTCGGCACCAGGAAGAGGGCCGCTTCCCGTGCGTTGGTTCCGATCAGGACATCCACGTCGCAGCCCACCCCTGCGACGAGACTGTCGATCGGTCGGGCAGCCACAACCGCACCGTCGATCACCGGCTGAAAGGGCATGGGACTCGTCGCGAGTTCGCCCCACACGGTGGGGTCGGGCGCTTCCGAGATCTTTCGCCCGACCTCCCCTTGGGCTGCGAGAAGGTCCGCGGGGGAGGCTGCGGTGAAACCCGCCAGGGTGGCCTCGACGCCCAGCTCTTCGGCGACGGCTGCCGTCACCTTCGCCGCGGTTGTCGGTGTCTGGACGTGGTGACCAGCCCCGCTCTCGGCAATTGCGCGGCGGAACAGCCCAGCCGCCTGCGGCGTCGTCAGTAGAGTCGTCACGGACATGGCGCCTGCGGACTCACCGGCGATGGTCACGGCCTCAGGGTCGCCGCCGAAGGCGGCAATGTTGTCTCGCACCCACCGAAGCGCTGCAATCTGATCGAGCAACCCGCGGTTGGCCGGGGCGCCGTCGATCTGGAGGAAACCTTCGGCCCCCAACCGATAGTTGACGGTGACGCAGACGACGCCGTCACGGGCGAACCGCGAGCCGTCGTAGGCGCTCACCGCCCCGCTGCCGTTGGCGAACGCGCCGCCATGGATCCACACGAGCACCGGCCGGCGACCCGCATCCGTTGCCGGAGTCCAAACATTGAGGTTCAGGTAGTCCGGGCCTTCTATGACGGGCTCGTCGATCAACTGATCCAAAGGTGGCGAATAGGGAAGTGACGGGGCAGTAGGCCCGTACTCGGTGGCGTCGCGGATCCCTTCCCACGCCGGCGCGGCGGTCGGTTCCTTGAACCGATGGACACCGATCGGTGCTGCGGCGTAGGGGATCCCCTTGAACGCCAGGATGCCGTTGTCTTCAGTGCCACGGAGGTAACCCTGGGTCACTCGAACCGTGTTGCTCATGCTCTTCTCTCCTCAGTGTTGTCGATAATGGAAACTAGATTCGCAGCAGCAGCTGCCTCATGGTGTTGCTGTTGTTGTCGCCGCACCCCCAATACACACGCGTCTCGTGCTCAGTCGTAGTCGCTGTAGAAGCCTTCGCCCGACTTGACGCCGAGCTTCCCTTGGTGCACATAGTGTTCGAGCAGATCCCGGGAGTCGCTGGGAAGGTTCGGGAATCGCTCGAGGTAGTGGTTCTCGATGTCGAGTGCGACGTCGAGGCCCACCTGATCGATGAGTCGAAATATCCCGGTAGTGCCGAAACCTGCTGCCAGCCAGATGTTGTCGAATTCCGCCGCCGTCGTCACTCCCTGCGCGACGACGGCCAGCGACTCTCGTTTCATGGCTGCCCATACGCGATTGACGATGAAACCGACACTTTCCACCCGCGCCACGGCGACGACGAAGCCGTGTTTGGGCAGTTCGCGTTCGAGCAAGTCGAAGATTCGTGCGTCCGTGTGGCCGCAGCTCATCAATTCGAGCTGTCGGCTGTCGGGCGGTTGCCCGTAGTGAGTATTGAGAACCCGCTCGGGATGGGCGACCTTCGAGATGAGCTCACTACTGACATAGGACGAAGAATTGGTTCCGATGATGGCATCCGGTTCCGCGAGATCGTCGATGCTGCCCAGGACGTCGATCTTGAGGCTGGGCACCTCTGGAACGGATTCAACGATGTACCAGGCATTTCGGACTGCCTGCTCGAGATCGGTGACGTACTCGATCGTCGCCGGTGAGCCCGAACCGCGCAATTTCAGCAGCGTGGGCAACTGGTCGTCGACGAATGTCTTTGCTGCGTTCAGCTGTTTCTCGGAGACGTCGTAGAGACGCACGCAGCCGCCGCGGGTAGCGTGACTGAGCGCGATCCGGCGACCGAGCGTCCCAGCCCCCAGGACAACGATCGGGCGATCGGCAATCGCCGTCGGCAATTCGTAGGACATGGTGCCTCCTGTCAAGTGGGTCTTCAGATACCAGCAATTCCGGTGAAACCGCCCGGCGCGCGCACCAACCGGCGCTCTCCGGTGCCGTCGAGTTCGACCGCTCGGACCTCGCCGGACAGATCGCCGACGTAGGCAAGTCCTGCATCCGTGTCGACGGCCAGGCCGATCGGTTCCCGGAAGTCTCGCGCCAGCACGGTGACGTCGGCGCCCTGCGTGCCTGGCGGTGGAATTGGCGCGCGGTTCAGCGTGTTCCCGCGTGGCGGTGCACCTCGGTCGGTCCAGTACACGAGCCCCGCGGCGACGTCGAGATGTAGGTCGATCGGCTCGGGCAGGTCGGACCAAAGCTCCTCGACTACCCGGTCGAAGATCGGGGTACGCAGCGACGTCCGAAAGATGCGGCCGTCGTTGCCTTTTGATGCGCCCTTTTGGGTCCAATACAGCAGGCCGGCTTCCTCGTCGACTGCGACACCGACGCATTGGTTGCGTACGATCCGGCGATCGGCGTCCGTCGTGGCGACGACGACCTCATCGCGCAGATCCGTGCCGTCGAGTCGCGCGCTCAACACGCGTGCGCCCTCGCGGTCCGACCAGTACAGCCGGCCTTGAGACCATGCACCCACGAGCTGCTTGCCCGTGACGAACGATCCCTGCGGGATGATCGTCGTGCGGTGAGTGCCGTCGAGATCGACTCGTTCGAGCGAACCGTTCTTCCCGTAGAAGTCGAGCTCCGAGTCGGACGTGGGTGAGCGGTCTGTCGGCGCGACCGGTTCACCCATGTTGGTCCAATAGGCGTGCCGTCGGCGCACGTCTACGGCGATTCCATCGGGGACGGCCGTCAAGCCACCGACCACGACGGAGGAATCACCGGTGCGGATGTCGATCCTCTGAATGTTGCGTTCGACTGGGTTGAGTGCCAACAAGTACCTGAACACTTCGCCTCGTAATCACTTTCGTTGGTGTCATCGCGGAAGGTGGCGACGGTTTCGCTCCGCTTCGGAGTCATCGACCTCCGGTTGCGTGGATGACCAACGGCAGCCGAAGGAGGGCGCCCGCGCGATCTTCCGCTAGTTACATACTGTAACTTACGCGGCGTAGTAAAGTGAGCGCCATGAATGTGAAGTGCGTCTCGACCCGCGCTCGAGTTGCGGTTCTCCGGCCACGCCGTTGCCGTCGTGTAGGCGTGAACACATCCACGAGGGTGGCAGCGTGACGCAGGCGGAACCAATCCGGACCAAGCGGGTCAGGCTCACGGGCGAGCAGCGGGAACGACAGCTCCTCGACGTTGCCGAGACGCTGTTCACCCAGCGCGGCTATGAAGCGGTGTCGATCGAGGACATCGCCCGCGCCGCAGGTGTGAGCCGGCCCATCGTGTACCACCACTACGGCTCGCGCGAAGGAGTGTTCCTTGCCTGCGTAGCTCGCGCGCGCAGCCAGTTCGAACGAGCCCTCCTGGACCGCGTGAGCGCCGCAGGCGACGATCTGGCAGGCGTATTCCACGCGGGAGGGGAGGCGTACTTCGATCTGATCGAGGACGATCCGCAGCGCTTCGTGTTGCTGTTCACTGCCTCGTCGAGCTTGCACGCCGGCCTCAGTGAACAACTCGCGACGCTACGCACTGACACTATTCGGACCATCGCCACCGTCATTCGGCAGAAAAACCCCAGCATCAAGTCCGAAGTCGCGCTCGCGATCGCGTATAGCGCCTCGGGTATCGGCGAGCAGCTTGGTCGATGGTGGCTCGACAAACCCTCGATGCCCAAGCGACGCCTATTGTCGTACTACACGGGCGCATTGGATGGTGCGGCGAAGGGGATCCTGGCGGTCGCGTCCGGTCATACCTGACATCCGCTTCGTGGCGCACCGTACTGGTAGTCCGTCATATTCGGTTCCGCCGTACGGCTGAAGTCAATCAGACGGCGACGCAATCGTGTCTCGGTTGTTGTAGCTGAGTGCCTATGCTTTCCTGGTATCAGGAAGGGGCTCGCCGGTGGATGTCGATGTGGGGGATGTCGCGCAAACGGCGTATACCGGACGGCTGCCGGAGTGGTCGGAAGTTGAGTCGCTGGTCGAGGCTGCCTACCGGCGTTGCAAAAGCGACGCCGACGGCGTTGTGGCCGACTACATCCCCGTACTCGCCGAGGCGAACCCGGACTGGTTTGCGGTGTGTGTCGCCGAGGTCGACGGCGGCGTGCACACAGCAGGTGATGTGGATGTCGAGTTCTCGATCCAGTCCATCTCCAAGGCCTTCGTCTACGCGTTGGTATGTGAGGAATACGGGCACGAGGTGGTCGGTGAGCGGATCGGGGTGAACAACACCGGCTTGGCGTTCAACTCGGTGATGGCGATCGAACTCAACAACGGTCACCCGATGAACCCGATGGTCAATGCCGGTGCGATTGCCACCACAGCCCTGATGCCGGGTTCGACCACTGACGAGCAGTGGGACAACATTGTGTCGGGATTGTCGGCGTTCGCCGGACGCCCGCTGGCGATCGACGAGCTCGTGTACCGGTCAGAAGCCGACACCAACCAACGCAATCGTGCGATCGCGCGGTTGCTGGAGAGCTACGGCCGTATCGACCTGGACCCGCTGGCTGTCGTGGACGTCTACACCCGGCAATGCGCGCTGCGGGTAACTGCGGTCGATCTGGCGGTCATGGCTGCCACGCTGGCCGACGGAGGCGTGAACCCGGTGAGCGGCCAGCGGGTGGTTTCCGCGAGCGTGTGCCGGGACACACTGGCGATTCTGGCAGCCAACGGGGCCTACGAGCGTTCCGGGGAATGGCTTTTCGAGATCGGCCTGCCCGGCAAATCGGGGGTAGCCGGTGGCTTGGTGACGGTCGCACCAGGCAAAGCGGGCATTGGCACATTCTCCCCACCGCTAGACCCCGCCGGTAACAGCGTGCGGGGACAACGAGCCACGGCGTATCTGTCCCGCGTGATGGGGCTCAACATTTTCGCCTCATATGCCCACACCGTGGCCGCCCAAGGGAAGGATCACCAGTGACCGATCAACCGGCATCGAGCGTTGACGAGCAGACGTCATGGGTCCCGATGATCGGTCTGTTTCTGGCGCAGATGCTGATGTCGTTCAACGTCGCCGCGCTACCCGTGTCGATCGGCGGAATGGTCAAGGACTTCGGGGTTCCACCTACCGCGGTCAGCACCGCCATCGTCACCTACGGGTTGGTTGTGGCGGCCTTGGTGATGGTGGGCGCGAAACTGGGCCAGCGGATCGGGTGGATCGTGCTGTTCCGCATTGTGGTCGCGGCATTCGCTGGTTCAGCGCTGATGATGATCCTCGCTCCGTCGGTGACATGGGTGATCGCTGCCCAAGCCGTCGCCGGCGCGTCCGCGGCGATCATCGTGCCCTCGCTCGTCGCTTTGATTGCCGCCAATTACCATGGCACGCAACAAGCCACCGCTGTCGGCTCACTGGGATCGGCACGCGCTCTGTCTGGCGTCAGCGCCTTCCTCATCGGCGGCACGCTGGGCACTTTCGTCGGCTGGCGGCCCGTTTTCATGATCGTGCTGGCACTGGCGATCGCGGTGTTCCTGTTCAGTTTCCGACTGCGCTCAGCACCCGGCGACGAATCCGTGCACATCGACGTCGCGGCAGCATTCCTCATCGGACTGGCCATCATGTCGCTCACACTCGGCTTCAACAACCTCAACGGGTGGGGGGTGTTGCAGGCCACCACCTCGGCGCCGTTCGACATCGGCGGACTGTCGCCGGCACCGGTCCTCGTCGTCGTCGGAGTCGTTCTGGGACAAGCGTTTTTCGTGTGGACGCGACATCGGACCCGCACCGGCAAGGTGCCCCTGGTGAGTCTGTCGGTGCTGGGATCATCCCGCGAGCGGGCGGCGGTGTATGCCATGTTCATCGTGGTGTCGTTGGAGGCTGCGCTGAACTTCACCGTGCCGCTGTACATCCAGATCGTTCAGGGCCGCACGCCATTTGACACCTCGCTAGCGATGCTGCCCTTCAACCTGACGGTCTTCATCACCGCAACGCTGATCGTCCGGTTCTACAACCGATTCACGCCTCGGGTCATCGGCTTGTTCTCGTTCGGCCTCACCACCGTGGCGCTGTTGTGGCTCTCGTTCGTCGTCACCAACAACTGGGAGACACTGCCCACCATCGCAGGGCTGATCGTCTTCGGTATCGGCCAGGGCGCATTAGTCACCCTAGTCTTCAACGTCCTGGTCACCGCCGCCCCGAAGGAGCTGGCCGGCGACGTCGGCTCGGTACGGGGAACGACACAGAACCTCGCCTCAGCGGTCGGCACCGCGCTCGCAGGCGCGATGCTCGTGGGCATTCTGTCTCTCAACATCGGCCAGGCGGTCATCAACGATGTCGCCATTCCCGACCGACTCATCGCCCAGGTCGACCTCGACCGGGTGAACTTCGTCAGCAACGACCAACTCCGCGAGGTCCTCGTCGGCACCGACGCCTCCGAAGCCGAAGTCGACGCCGCCGTCCAGATCAACACCGACGCTCGCTTGCGTGCCCTCAAACTCGGCCTGCTCATCCTCGCCGGAATCAGCGCCGTCGCTATCTTGCCCGCATCACGATTGCCGAGCTACCGACCTGGCGAGATACCCGAAATCTGAGCGCCGCAACTTCCTCGAGCCACCTCTGAGCAAAACGGCCGCGTGACAGGGCTGCGAGCTGCGTTCTCGGCTGAGCTGGCCGCGGCGGCATTTTCGGCGCTGATCGATCATCCAGCGCTCGAGGCGAGCCGCGGCGTGGGGGAGGGCGCTGCGGGCAGTCGCCGATGGCCGCACACCCTCAAGATGTTGAACGTGATCGACGACTTCACCCGCGAAGCACTCGCGATCAAGTTGATCGGTCCATGGGGAACGGTGGATGCCCACGACCGTGCAGGCGCGGCGCTGCGACACCCCGAACCGCTCACACAGCGCCGTGACGGCGCCGCCCGTGCGGCCCCGGGTCAGAAGTTCCCCGCCGATATCTCCTTGAGCATGTCGATGTCGAGGACCTGGTAGCTGCTGTAGATCTTTGGCGCCCACGAGCTGAGTCGCTGGGAATCCAGAGCCGGTCCATCGTTGTGCTCGGCCGCAGTGAGAACTTCGTGTCACCGGAACGGCCACCGATGAAGCCACCGCCGCAAGCGGCGCGAGTCTGCACCGCAAAGCGGTGACCGGCAAGCGGCCAGGTCATGATTCATATGATGCAATATGCAGTGCTTTACCGGTAACCCGCCATATTCAATTCGGTCCTATGCCGTCCAACGTCAAGGGACGACCAGCATGTGGAGTCGGCTCCGTGACATGGCACCGGATGTTCCGTCCGGAACCCTACAGGCGACTCTGGTCTACGGGGTTGATCGCCGTCTCGGAGTTTGCTAGGCGCTGCGGCCGTACGCTTAACCCTGCCGCGGAATCGCCGATGCGGTGTGACGATCAAAGGTGGATGAAATGACCCTTATCCAAGTCCTCCTCACACCCGAGTTCGTTCTCCAGGTCTCTGATCGTCGACTGAGTGCCGGGGGCGAAGCCCGTGACGACTCCTACAACAAAGCTGTGTCGTGGTGCGGCATGGTGTCGGTTGCGTTTACCGGCGGGTTCGCACACGTGGACTACCGGTGCGAGGAGCCTGTTACAGAGTGGATTGCAGGCGTTCTCGCCTCAGCCATCACTTTGAAGGACGGGGCCGACGCACTAGAAGAACGTATGAAGGAACTGATGGCTCGACTGTCCAAGTGGCGAAAATATCGAGATCGACGCCTGACTATCGTCATGGCAGGAATAGCTCCGGACTACGGAACGGCGTTCTTCAGGGGACTTTCCAATTTCGAAGACGGCAATCAGATTTTCCCGAATTTCAGCGACACAGAGGTGTATCGCTGGGGCCATGAGGTGCCACTGCACGGGAATCGCACGCGCTACATCACAGCCGGCGCCAGCCCCGGCAGCGAGTTGGATCGGTCGGTAGTTGGCCCTAAGTTGGCCACAGTTTCCCAAGTTGGCGGTGTCAACAACGCGGCTCGCTATATGGTCAGATTGCAGCGGAGAGTCGCCGAGAGGGAGAGGAAAAAGGGTACGAACTCCGTGGGGGAAGACGCCATGGTGGTTTCCATTCCTGCGAATCTCAAGAGAGATGGACACGGAATGCTTTTGATGTCCAACACGGATTCGGACGCGGTCCACGGCGGAAGTACGGCGAACTTCAGCTTTGTCAAGGCGGGAAGCTTCTCCAAGGACAGGTTCGCACCGAGATTGGCCTGTGATGGGCGGGTTTCGGAGTTTTCTGCCTGGGGTGACGGGGACAACCAGGTGATTACTTTCCGCGGCATCGATCCGCCCGCCGGTCGGTGAAGCTCACAGCTTGGTTACGTGAGCGGATCTAGACGAGATCTAGACGGAGGTTGTCTGTTCGATCTCAATGGATCTGGCGGCCGCATTGTGGTGTCCGCCAGATCCATTGAGACACAACGACGCTAGATGGCTTCATGCACTTGGCGAGTCCGAACATGGGGTAGCGGTGAGTGAGCGGGCAGCGGGTTTCGGGAGCTTGCAGTCTGTGACGCCGCCACGTTGAATGAGACGCCTCCGGCATCCGGCAATCGCCAGATTGAATACGACAACCGCCAACCGTCAGTACCGCCGTCACCGCGTGCACGGTGGCGACCGCGCTGCACAAGATCATCGCGTAACCCTGTCGCCCGCCCAGTCGGCGTGGCCGCAAACCTGCAGTGCGACGAGTTCCGAACCAAACGAACTGCTGTCCCGAGAGCGTCGGGGCAGCAGTTCGTCATGGGTGGCCTCTACGCTGCATTTATGGCAAAGGGGGACTGGCCGACGTCGTACGTGATCCCGTCGCTCGCGCTGTCGGGAACCGCTGCGGGTTTCTTGGTTTGGCACGTGATCGACCCTGCGGCGAAGGTTGATGGCTGGGCGATCACGCTGCTCGTCGTCGCGTTCCTGCCATGGTTGCGAACGGTTTTCGAGAGCATCGAGTTTCCGGGCGGTGGCTCGGTCACGTGGCGCCAAAAGGTCGAGGCAGAGCAACAGCGTCAGGCCGAGGAAATCCAAGCGCTCCGGTTCCTGCTCGCTAGGTTCATCACGCCGCCGGAACGCGAGCTTCTTCAACAACTTGCGAGCGGCGAGGGGGTACCGCTCGACAACGATGGCGACAACCGCTGGGCATTCGAACGAGCCAAGTCGTTACGACGACTGGGTTTGATCGCCGTGAGAGGACGCGTTGTGAAGTCAGCACAGAGTGAGTCGGTCAACGTCGAGCAACTGTTCTACGTCACCGAAAGCGGTCGGCAATTGTTGACGACGGTTGAAAATCCGGCCAGTCGCGACGGGGTGGGTTCTGGTCAACGTCGCAACACCAACCGACTTTCGGAGGTTAGCAGCGTCGCGAATAGGTCAGCCGGACAACGGTCTTGCAGCACTATTCGAGGCCGGTTGTTGAGCTCCTCCTCGACTGCTTTGAGATGCTGCGGCGAATGGCTGGCCAGGGTGACTCCCTTCGGGAAATAGTCCCGAAGCAGCCCGTTGGTGTTCTCATTGGTCCCGCGTTGCCACGGTGATCGGGAGTCGCAGAAGTAGATGGGCGCGCGGAGCTTGTCGGCGGTGGCGAGGTGACGCGCCATCTCGGTGCCCTGGTCCCAGGTGATCGACCGCATCAGCGCCGGCGGCAGATCTTGCATGCGAGCCACCAGGGCGGCATGCAGCGAGTCGGAGTCAGCGCGGGGCAGATGGACCAGTCGAAGCATTCGGGTCTGACGCTCGACGAGCGTGCCGATCGCCGAGAGGTGGTTGTCACCGATGATGAGGTCACCCTCCCAGTGCCCTGGCTCTGATCGATCGACTGGCGGGAACGGGCGGTCGTGGATGGAGAGCATCGGCTGTTGGAAACGGCCCCTCCGGCGCTGCTGGCGGTGGTGTGCTCGGCGGTGATCTCGACCGGTGCGCAGCGGTGAGCGGCGGTGCGGCGCCAACCGTGATGGTCGTAGGAATCGCGAATTCGCTTGGTAGACAGCCGCATAGATGCTCTCATGGCACAACCACATCGACCGATCCTCGGGGAAGCGCAGACGCAGGTGCCGGCTAATCTGCTGTGGGCTCCACCGCCGACCGAGCAGCTCGGCGACCACGTGGCCCAGCTGAACGTTGACATCGACACGGCGTCGATGGTGACGTGCTCGACGCGCAGCCGCGTGCCGATGAGCATCGAAGGGCCTGTACCCGCGACCGGCCGGCGCGTTGCGCCGCAGTTCCCGGGAGATCGTCGACGGCGCTCGGCCGAGTCGGCCGGCGATCGCACGCATGCTCAGCCCGCAACGACGGAGATCGGCGATCTCGATGCGCTCGTCCTGGGACAAGAATCGCGGGCTGATCTCGCGTACCTCGAGCCGATCCAACGGCGGGACGAACTTGACTTCGACACCGTTGCGGAAGACCTTGTAGCCGCGGGTCCAGTTCGTCGCCGCAGACCGGGACACACCGACTTCACGGGCCGCAGCCCGCACGCTCCACCCCCTGGCGCGCAACTCCATGAACCGCTGACGCTTGGCCGACAGCGGACGACGCCCCGGCCCCTTCTTCACTCGACGCGACGATGCCAACACAACCTCCAGAATCTAGAGAAGTGTTGCGACCGCCCCTAGAAACCACCCCGTCGCTTCTGGCCTAGTTTTCGACCGTCGTCAACAGCAATACCTCGACCTTATCGCCACACTGCCCGCCGATATCGAGCCGACCTGGCTTGGTGGACGTCCGGATCCTCGGTCCGACCCCGCTACCCCGGGTTGTCGCTTGCCAGGGTGATGGGACCACCTGATTGCCAGGGGGATGGGACCACCGTGGCGCGTTATTGAGGATGCTCGTCGGGGTGGTCTGGGTCAAGCTGGGCGGGTCGGGTGCGTTGCCGGTAGGACGGTCCTTCGACGACGAGGGTGTGGGCGGTGGCGGTGAGTCTGTCGATGGCTGATTGTGCGAGCAGGGTGTCGGCGGTCATGGTGAGCCATTCGGCGGGTTCTCGGTTGGAGGTCACGATGGTCGTCTTGGTGCGGTGTCGTTCGACGATGATTTCGTAGAAGTCGCTGGTTTCGGTGGCGCCGAGGGGCCGCAGGGCGAAGTCGTCGATGATGAGGACGTCGATGGTGGCCAGGCGGCGGATCTCGGTGTCGACGGTGTTGTCGAGGCGGGCGGCGCGTAGCCGGGTGAACAGTTTGTCGGATCGGGCGAACTGTACGGTGTGGCGTCGTCGAATTGCCATGTGTCCCAGTGCAGTTGCTAAATGTGTCTTGCCCACTCCGACGGGTCCGAGGATGATCGCAGACTGTCCGGCGTCGAGGAACCGCAGCGAGGTCAGGTCGCCGAGCAAGGTGCGGTCATAGCGCAGGTCGTCCTGTGCGGTCCAGGTGTCGAAACGCATCGTCGGGTCGAGTCCGGCCTTGGCCGATCGCAGTGCAGCTGATCGAGATTCACGCCGTGACACCTCGTCGGCGAGGAGCGTTTCGAGGAACCCGATGTGGCTGAGTTTGTGCTGGCGGGCCAGGGCGGCGCGTTCGGGCAGGGTGTCGGCCAGGGCGCCGAGTTTGAGCGCCTTGAGCAGCCGGACTAGGTCGGCGCCGACGGGGTCGGCGGGTGCACGATGGGTGGTCATGTCAGATCTCCCTGGCTGTGGGTTCTTCGGTGACGATAGTCAATGAGGTTGTGGTGGTGTTGAATTCAGACGGGCTGCGGGTGAACCGGGTGGCGTGCTGTCCGACTGCTCGGGGCAGTTCCGGGGCGGCGTTCTCGGTGCCGCGCTCCAGCATGGAGGCGATCTTGTTGACCGAGACGACATCGAGGTCCAGCGACAGTGAGCAGGCCCGTTCGACGCGCTCAGCGCCGTAGCGGCGGACCAGGCCTTGGAGTCGGTAGACGGTGCGCATCCGGGTCCAGGGCAGCGGGTCATCCAGGATGCGTTCGGCGTAGATCCCGATGTTCGGCCCGTGAGCAGCGCAGTTGGCGATCAACGCCGTCAGGTCCCGCATCGCGTAGACGGCTTTGTGTTCGGGCAGATCCGCGCGGTCGGTGCTGCGTCCACCGGCGGGTTGGCGGGGATGGACTTTCACCAGCACACCGCGGTGATAGAACTTCACCAGCTCACTGTCGGCACGGACGTCGAGGGTGTGCCCGATCCATTGCTCGGGCAGCGAGTACAGGGCCTTGGCGACCTCGGCGTGGAAATCACGGTGCACCTTGACCGCTTTGAACACCGGCACGTCGTAGACACCCGGCGCCGGTAGCAGCAGGGTCTGCTCGGCGGTGGTGAACACCTCCAGCGGACGTGCACAGGTGCTGCCGTGGATGCGAGTCCCGGCAGTACGCTCGCACCACGCGGTCGCGGCCTGCTGCGCCTGGTCCAGGCTGGTGAATGTTTCACCGTCCCAGAAGTTTCGGCGCACGTACTGCACTGCGCGTTCCACTCGCGGTTTGTCTTTGGGTGACTGCACTCGGGCTGGGTCGGTGAGGAATCCGACATGGTTGGCGTAGTCGAGCCACCCCTGAGTGAATCGCGGGTTGACCGCATCGGCGGCGGCGATCACCGGTTTCAAGTTATCCGGGATCAGCACCGTGAACACGCCGCCGAAGAACTCCCACGCCGCCTGACATCCGGCGATCACCGCCACCAGGGTTTGGGAGTAAGTCAGCCACACGAACATGTGCCGGCTGTAGACGGCGGTGAAGATCAACGCGTGCACCTTGCGTCGCCGTCCATCATCGGCGTCGGTGAGCATCCCCAGGTAGCCGAAATCGATCTGGCATTCCACCCCCGGGTCACCGTCGGCGACCCGCACGGTGGTGTCCTTGCGGCCGAAACCGCAACGCTCACCGGCGAATCGGTTCAACGTGCGATACGGCACCACGCAGCCTTGGCGGGCCAGCAGGGTGTGGATCTTGGTGATCGTCAACGGGCGCTGCTCACCGTCGCCGGCCACCCACGCGGTGATCTGCTCCTCGAACCCCAGCAAGTGTTCCCACGCCGCGCCATGGCCATCCGGGCGTACGGGTCGTACCGCGTCGGCGACCGCCCCGATCAACCCGTCGTCGACAGCCTCGACGCTGTCGCTGCGGCGCAAACCGGCCGTTTGCGCGGCCTCGACGTAGCGGCGCACCGTTTTGCGGTCCAGGCCGCAATGCGCGGCGATCGTGCGGTAGCCCGGTGCCGGTAACCCGGCCACCCCCAGCCACACCCGTAGTACTTCCCTGATCTCGTTCACACTGACCTCCCGAAAAGCCATGCCCGCTGCCTCCGTGACTTGAACCGTCACGGCGATCGAACGAACAAATGAAGAGACCACCGACGCGACGCGCCGGTGGTCCCATAACTGGCAATCCAGGTGGTCCCATCACCCTGGCAAAATCAGCTCACGCTGGCCCCATGCTCCTGGCAGGCGACACGGGTGTGTGATGTCCAGCTGGGTAGCGGGGGCCGACATCTGAGACCAGCGCCAGGGAAGATCGGTCAGAGCTGCCGGTCCAGAAGACGATCAGGTCGTGGCCCCGGCGTAGAGCATCGTGGCCTGGTGTCGATCGTGATCGCACTGCCGTCTACGACGTTTAGCGGTAACCCGCCGGGCTCGTCCAGGCGCAGTCGCAGTTTCGCCGCGATGCTCGACGAGTGCGAGCACGCCGTCTACGAGGTGCGCCGCCTTACCCGCCGATCGTCGGTGCGCGCCGATGGGCGGGGGATTACCGCGCGGTCGGTGCGCGCGTTGGCACGTGACAGCCGTGAGCAGATGGAGGAGGAACTTCGCGAGTGTGCCGGTGAGCGCCGGGTCGGGGCCGATGGGATCGCGCGCCAGGTGGTTCGTGAACGCGGCGAGCGGCTTCCTGCGTTGGAGCACTTCTTCGTGGTGTGCCCGGCCGTGCGACGTCGATTTCGCTCATGCGGTCCAGGGTCGATCATTCTGCTCCACGTCATGCTGGAAAGCCGATCGGTTTCACGCACTGCGGTGCCACAGATCATCGACCGCCTTCAATCCGAGGGCTACCACTTCGTCACCGTAAGCGAACTTCTCTCCCTCAAGGACGGCTGGACCGGTACGGATCCGTAGAACGCGATGACAGCTGGCGCGCCGATCACGACCTCTGCGACTTGACGTTCCGATACTCGGCGATCAGTCGGTTTGGACGTATGCGTTGATCGCTGAGAACAACTTCTCGGCTCGCGCGAGAGTCTTCTCGCTCAGCTTTGGAACGTATTTAGCTTGGTTCCTGTTAAGAGCCGCCGCAGGTGAGTAATGGTTGAGTCGACCGTTATTGATCCCTTTTTCCGCGAAAGCGCGTTCCACTCGGCGAACGAGCCGCTTGTCGTCGGGTAAGTCCTTGACCATTAGCTTCGCGGTGCTGAGCAGCCCCTGATATGCCTCATTGACGAGATCGACGTAGAAGCCAGGCTCGAAGAGGTCCTCTATATCGGCATTTGGTTCTCCGACGGTGTCGCCGATCTGCACAAGGCCTCCCGTCCCGAGCCTCCCAGCTTCTTTGAGGCGGGCGATGGGTGCCACGTCGGTGCTCGATGAGTCGACCAACACGATGGTGTTGAGCTTGTTGGCGCCGAGCAGGGTGACGAAGGCGGGTAGCTTCGCGATGCCCCCTGCGGGGGTGATGACGAGCCGGTCATCTAGTCCTACCCTGCCTTTGCACTTGAGGGCGTGAGACAGCACCTCGAGGTAAAGCACGTCACCGGGGCCCTCTACGAGCAGGACGTTTGGTCCTACGAAAAGCGTTTGGCTCAGTTCGATTCCGAGGGCTGCGTGGAGCGGAAAGGCTGTTTCGGCGTCGGCGTGCAGAATGTCCGAAGAAACCAGCGTGCCGCGTTGTCGATCGTCTGTGACCGTCCGCACCCGACCAAACTTGTGAGCATCAACCATGAACGGGGAGTGCGTCGAGAACAGCACTTGGTGAGACGGAGCGAGTCGTTCGTCGATGAAACGGAGCAGGTCTGCTTGGGCAGTCGCGTGGAGATTGAGGCCTGGCTCGTCGAGGAGGAGGATCAGGGGCCGGGTTGAGTTCTCCTCTAAGTGGGTGAAGTAGGCCAGGAACGAGAAGAACCACACGAATCCTCGCGACCGTTCGTCGAACGGGACGCTGACGTCGTGGCGTTTGTTCACGACACGAATCTGGAGCAGCGGAGGTTCATCGAACGGTGGGATGGCACCGCTTTCGGCGCGACCGATGATCTCGAGTCGGACTGCGAGTTCGGTGTTTTGCGTCCAGTATTCGAACACCTCGCTGCTGATGCTGTTGGAGGCGTTCTCGAGGTCGCGGATCAGGTGTTCGTGCGACTCGGGGTCCTGAAAGTCTTCGAGTCCCACGCTGGCCATATCCAGAAGTGCCAGGACGGCCTGCTCGCCGCGGGATAGCGTTTCGTCGTCTCGCTTACGGACGAGGTCTGGGATCGCGACTTTGCCAGGCATCGAGTCGTAGTCACCGAAGTAGACGAACCGGGGCCGGCGCCTTTCCAAGGCATCTATGAGCGCAAGCACAAGTCGCTGCTTGCGCCAGGCCCCCACTTTCTCCATGACCTTACTGACGGCCGCCGTGGGCGCCTCCATTTCTTCCAACGCCATGATCAGCTCCTTGATGCTGCTGGCGCTGTCAACTTTCGTTTTTGTTGTCGACGGAAGATCAAGGCCAGCGCGCAGATGGTCCACAGCCGCGATCTCGTTGTAGGGGACCTCCCACGTGCCTCCGGTGTGCCGGTACCCGGTAGTAACGCTTATTGCCCTATCGGTTAGGACGCCGGCTCCGAAGGCCGCCTCGATCGCGGCGACGTCGTCGTCGTCGAGCAGATACGTCAGGACCGAAACAGGGATAGCATCCTCGGTTTTCCTACGTTCGCGGGTTAATCGACTTGGAAAGTCGAGGCCCTCGTCGAACGGGGCCGAGCTGACGGGGTGCGATTTGTACATAGCTTGAAGCACAGCAGTCTTTCCAGACTCGTTCTTGCCGACGAGGCACGTCACGTCGCTCTCGACGTCGAGCGTGCCTGCGTCTTCGATGCTGCGGTACCTACGCAACTGCGCCGATGTGAGCTTCAACGAGTCCCCCGATCAACAAGAACGATCTGCTGCTCCAAGTGACGTTAGCCGGTGGGACCGACACCCGACCTCGCCTTCAGGTAAAGCAGCAGTCGACCGAGCTGGCGCTGCACTGGCTGAGTTCGACCTGAGGTTGCGTCCAGCAGCAGTACTAGTTCCATGATCATCGATTACGAGCCGCGGGGACGCCGAAAAAGAGGAGACTGGGACAATGCGCACAGTTGATGTTCGCGTCGCCGCACAGAGCTTGGGCCGGCTGGTCGACCAGGTACGAGACTCGGGAGAGTCGGTGGCGATCTCGACGCCTGGAGGGTCAACGGCGATACTGATGTCTGTCGACGAATTCGACTCATTGCAGGAGACGCTGACCTCGTCGATGCAGCCCGGAACTCTGGAGGAGCTGGCGCAAGCCGACAGAGATTACGCAGCAGGCCGAACCATTAGCGGCGAGGAGCTTCGTGTGCGATATGGCCTTCCGGAGCGCCGAAAGAGACGTCGGAGTTCAAGAACTGATGGCACGTCATGACTTCCGTTCTGGGACAACGCCTTCAGCGCTGGACGTATCTAGCCCAGGTATTGCCGGCTTCGGCGGCGTGCTTCTGGGTGACTTGGTCGCTGTAGCCGAGCATCTCAGCGACCAGGGGAGCGGGAATCTCCGAGACAAGTTCTCGTAGGGCCGTGTTGCGTGAGCCCAGCAGGTCAATGCCAAGCCACCGAAGTCGTTTCATGATGGCCCCGGGATCGGCGCCTTGCCGAGCGCGATACGGGTCTCCGAATCAGCGTGAGATATCGCAGTGGATTGTAGGGCCGCGATCTTGGTCAACGGCTGCGCGTAGAGGAGTAGCAGGACGCCGGCAACCCGGTAGGGCAGGCTCTCGGAGTCGCCGACGAGCAGTTCCTTGAGCCAGGCAAGGCGTTGGTCTTGGGTGATCGTTGGGGTGGTCTTCGCCTGCCGGAAGCCGATCTTTACCGCGACGTTGATCTTGCTCTTCTTGGCCCAGATGAAGAACGTTCGGATCAGATGGGGGGTGGTCGGGCCGGAGGCGAGGTACTCATCGACATCTTGTTGTGTGCAGTCGGTGACAGTGCGCCAGTGAATCTGTTCGAGCCAGGTGAGGAACTTGATGGTTTCGGTGATCTCTTGTTTCGCGGAACGCACTGGGCCGGCAGAGGATTGGCCGGGTCTGGACTCGCTACGCAGGCGTCGTAGGTGGTGCCAGGTCGCGAACTGCTCGACAGGAGTGCGGACCGTGGGGGAGGCGATCGCGTCGAGTTTGGCGGCCAGCCAGACTTCGAAGCGCGCCAGGTGTTCGTCCCGTTCCGGGAGCAGGCCGTGGTGTTGCAGCAGGCTGCGCAGGTGATCGATATGGCGCCCGGATCCTGCTGCGGTGAGGCCGTCGTGGGTCAGTGGTACTGCGCCGGAGGTAATTCCGCCGAGGAGCTCCAGCACCTGTTGGTTGCGTTTCCAGGTCAGGATGCTCTCAGGTCGGTCGACGCCGCAGAGCACTTCGATCAGCGTTTGCATTGCAGCGAGGTCCGCGGGGTGGTGAAGGAGAATCTTGCACAGGTCGTCGCGTAGGGCGCAGCGGGCACACTGGCGGCGGCGGTAGATCTCGCCTTCACGGTGACAGGTCGTGCAAGTAAAGTCGCCGGGGATGGCAGCACACGTCAGGCAGACCGGGCTTGGGTCGGTGCGGTTTCGGCGACCGGGAAGAACGCCGTCGTGCCCGCAGTTCGGGCAGATGCCGTGGGTGCGCATCGCGGTGTAGAAGCAGCTGTGGCAGAGCTGATCACCGGGCCAGTAGGCCCTCAGCTTATTGGCCATGCGTTGGCATCGGCTGCATTCGAAGGCTCCGGTGGTGACGCGTGGTCGCCCGCGTGTGGTGGATCGGGGTGTGGGGCTAATCGTTGCCATCGGTGATGATGCGTGCTCGTCGGGGTCGGATGGATTTGTTGAGTTCGACGACGTTTGGTGGTGGTGCAGTTGTGCCTGAGGCGGTCTTCTTCTTGCGGGTGTCGGTCGCTGTAACGGTGACGAGATCTTCGACGCCGCAGCCGAGGATGTCGCACAGTGCTGCCAGCAGTTGCAGGGCGACGCGTTCGGGACGTTGGTGCACGATGCGGTAGACCTGTGGCCGCGACAGCTGTATACCGCGTTCAGCCAGTCGGGGGATGAGGTCGGTGCTGTTGTGCATGCCGTTGGCAGCCATCAACTCGGCGAGGCGCCAGGTGTAGTCGACGTCGCGTTTCACGAGGTTTCCTCTCCGAAGGAGAGGGCGTCTCTCACGGTCCGGTCCAGCACGTGGCGCAGAGTTCGGGTTCGGAAGTCACTCGAAACGCCGGTGTAGAGCGAGGTGGTGCTGGCGTGCTCGTGACCGGCCTGGTCTTGGACGAACTTAGCGTCCCAGCCGTCTTCGATGAGGTGGGTGATGTAGGAGCGGCGGAATGAGTGCAGATCCAGGCCTGAGGAGAGCTCGAGATCGTTGCAATATCGCCGGAATCTGCGCAGCAGGGTTCGCTCGGCGACCAGGGCGCCGCGCTCGCTGGGGAACAGGTCGATGCCGTCGTCGAGGTAGGGCTGGCCGTGGGTGAGCCAGTCACTGATGATGTCCGGCGTCCAGTCGAAGACCGTGAGCACGGTGCGGCGTTTGGGTGGGGAGCCCTTCTTGGCCTTGCCATAACGGACCTTCACGACGCCGTAGCGGCCGAACTCCGGTGCGTGCGGGTTGCGGGAGAAGTCGACGGTCTGCAGGTGGCGCAGCTCGTTGAATCGCACTCCGTAGGAGTAGGCGACCTTGAACATCACCGCGTCTCGGTAGGCCGGCAGCCAGCCCTTCTTCTTGGTGTTGGCGATCACGGTGACCTGGTCGTCTGCGTGGTCGAAGAAGTCCTGCAGCTCCTGTTTGGTGAATGGCCGCTTTTCCGGGCTTTGCTCGTTGTCCTGAACGTGAGTGGCGGTGTTCCAGGCGAAGAACACCTGAGCGGGGTGGGTGCCGAATCGTTGCTCGCAAACTCGGTCCCAGCCGTAGTCGGGATCGGCGATGTAAGAGCAGAACAAGCGTAGGCCGTTCTGATAGCCGCGAATCGTCGACTGCGCCCGCCCTTTGATCCCGCGGAGATCGGCGAAGAACTCTTCGACGATGGCCGGCGTCCACGACCAGGGGTACTCGTTGGTGTGCGCAATGAACCGACGAACCAGCCCAATACGGTCGTTGATGGTGTCGTGGTCGAGGTTGCGGCACAGTTGCTGGTTGCGCCAGCCGTCCAGCATTTCCTCGACGGTTTGGACCTCGGGATGCAGCAGTGGGACTGAGCCCACCAGGAACACGCGACCGCTCTTGTCGACGGGCAATTCGGCCTCCCAGGTCGTCTCATCTGATGCATCATTGAATCATCTACTGAATCATTACCACGTTGGCGCTGGTAGGTCCATTGCAAAACGAACGTTGACAGGCGCGTGTCGTGCAACCGCACCGGAAGGAGGTGGCGTGAATCCTGGCGCAATCCAGTAAACGTGTTGGCGTCGAGGCGCTTTGGTCAAATTAACTTGGTGTGGCGGGTGAGGGCCACCCAAGGCTGTCCGTTCCGGGTTTATTTGTCATGCTCGAAGAGACTGTATGCCAACATTATTGGATCGATTCGAACGAAGCTGTCCGAATCAAGATGACACTTCCGTAGATCTCCGATCTGTATGACGTTTCGTGGCTGAAAACCGTTGTCACGGTGGCTCGTAAACGTGGGCTCGCAAACTTGGTTGACAGCCTCGAAAAGTCGAGGGCTCCCATAAGGGAAACATCAGCTGGCACAGCATCTGAAGTCGGCGTCGTCCACCCCAGGCGAGGGCCAGCGCCAGGCGGGTCAGTTCTTACTCGCCTGCTCTTGCTAAACGGTTCGGTTGCGTGGTCATCCGGGTTTGGTGCTTTGTGCGTTTCTGGCCGCGGGGTGGGTGTGGGTGTGGGTGTAGGCGTGATTTCTCGTTTTGGGGCAGGCTGGGCGATGGGTCGGAGCATCGGGCGGCCGGCCGGGCTCAGCCGGGCTGGATTTGCATGACTACGGCCTTGGGTTCGGTGAAGAATTCGCGGCTGAAGGTGCCGCCTTCGCGGCCGATGCCCGAGTCGCCGACCCCGCCGAAGGGTGCGCGCAGGTCGCGGATGAAAAAGCAGTTGACCCATACGGTGCCGGCCCGCAGCGCCGCAGAGACCCGGTGGGCGCGGTGCACGTTGTCGGTGAACAGCATCGCGTTAAGGCCGTAGCGGGTGTCGTTGGCCAGCCGGATCGCCTCGGCTTCGGTGTCAAATGGGATCACCACCGCCACCGGGCCGAAAATCTCCTCGCGGCTGCAGCGGGCCTGCTGGCCCAGTCCGGTCACGATGGTGGGCAACACGCCCCCGCTCTCGCCGAGCCCACCGGTGACGATGGAGCCGCCTTCGGACTCAATGGTGTCGATGTAGCCCAGCACCTTGCGGTAGTGCTCCTGGGAGGCCAGCGGCCCGATCTGGGTGGCCTCGTCCTTCGGGTCGCCGACCACCATCGCCTGCGCGGCTTGGGTGAACCGACCCAAGAACTCGTCGTAGATGTCGCGCTGCACATACAGCCGCGACCCAGCCAGACACACCTGGCCGGTGTTGGTGAAAATCGCCTTGATGGACCACTCGACGGCGACGTCGAGGTCGGCGTCGGCGAACACCACGTTGGCGCCTTTGCCGCCGAGTTCCAAGCTGACCGGTGTCAGGTTGCCCGCCGCCGCCCGGGCGATCGCCCGGCCGGTGCCCGATTCACCGGTGAAGGTGATCCGGTCGACATCGGGGTTCTCGGTGAGCGCCTGCCCGGCAGAGTCGGGCCCGTAGCCGTGCACCACATTGAACACCCCCGCGGGCACACCGGCTTCGATCGCAAGCCGCCCTAGAATCGTGGCCGAAACCGGGGTGTCCTCGGCGGGTTTGAGCACCACGGTGTTGCCCCACGCCAGTGCCGGGGCAACCTTCCAGGTCTCCAGCATCAGCGGGAAGTTCCACGGCGCGATGGCCGCCACCACCCCGGCGGGTTCAAACCGGGTGTAGGTGTGGTGGCCGCTGTCCATGGGCAGGACCTCCGCGGTGGCCAGCCGCGCGTGATCGGCGAAGAACCGGAAGTTCGCCGCCGCGCGGGGCACGTCGTTACCGCGCGACTGGCTGATCGGCTTGCCCATATCGCGGGTGTCGGCCATCCCGAGCTCATCGGCGTGCGCCTCGATCAGATCGGCCAACCGGTGCAGGATGCGGCCGCGCTCGCCGTATCCCATCCGCGGCCACGGCCCTTCGTCGAAGGCGCGCCGCGCCGCAGCCACCGCGCGGGCGGCATCCGTGGCGTCACCCAAAGCGATCTCGGCCCACTGCTGGCGGGTGTAGGGGTCGATGGAGGCGAACGTCGCATCCGAGGCCGACTTGGCCTCTGCACCATCAATGATGTGCCCGAAAAACTCCGTCACGGTTTCGTCTCCTTCGCTGTCGCCGCGCGTTCGGCCAGGGTTACCCCACCGGCCGACCAGTGGGTGGCCGGGACTTCGCGCACCACCACCCGGATATTGGCCTCCGGCGCGCCGATCGCCCGGTGCACCGCAGAGTGCACTTCAGCAAGCAGCGCCCGGATCTGCTCAGGACGACGCCCCTCGGCGAGCGTGATCTCCACCAACGGCATCACTGACACCTCAACGTGACCGAACCCAGGTTGGAAAAGTCGGCGCTGACTTGACTGCCCGGTTCGACGAACACGGCGTCGGTCATGCCGCCTGTTAACACCACCCAGCCCGGCTCCAACGCCAGCTGCCGCTTGGCCAGCGCGTTGGCCGCCAACGCCAATGCCTCCCCCGGATGGCCCTGCACCGCGGCGCCCGTGGCAGAGTCGACGACTTCACCGTCCACCGCCAACAGGCACGCTTCCAGCGCGAGGTCCATTTCGTCGGGTTTGCGAGCCACACCCCCGATCACGAACAACGCAGAGGAGGCATTGTCGGCCACCACATCGGGCAGCGTGAACTTGAAATCGGTATAGCGGCTGTCGATGATCTCCAGCCCGCCATAAACGTGCGATACCGCCTCCATCGCCCGCGCGGCTGTGATGCCGGGCCCGGCCAGCCGCTCGCCCAGCACGAACACGATCTCCGGCTCCACCCGCGGATGAATCAGCTGCTCAATGACCAGCGGCGCGCCCGCGGGCAGCACCATCCGATCGGTCAGCCACGCCGTCGACGGCGAGTTCACCCCCATGCGCTGCTGCTTGGCGCGCGACGTCAGCCCGAGCTTCACTCCGACGATGTGCTGCCCGGACTCCACCTTGCGACACAAGATCTCGTCTTGCACCTGGTAAGCAGTGTCCAGATCCAACCCAGCCCACTCGGCCGTGATCGGGCCGCGATCAACACGAGCAGCCTCCGCGTCCAACAGCACCGCCGCTGCACGCGCCACATCCCATACGCCGATTCTCTGGCCTTCCTCTTGGGCGTTCATCACGACCTACCTCATTTCTTCCGGGAGCGTGCGCGCACGCCCATGGTCGCCGTCGTGGGCTGCGCTCTAGGTATTGCCGCCGGCGGGTAGTGGTCGGTGGCGCGCACCCGGAAAAAGACTCCGACCCTGGGCAGTGTTGTTGGAACCTTCGCGGGGTGCATCGAGCTGCGGGTGGGTGTCAAACGTGTTGCCTGGCCAACACGGCACGCCTCGGCAGCTGGCGCTAGGGCGCCGCTAGCCGGAACCACCCCGAACGTGTGGTTCCCGTGGATGTGCAGGTGTCGCTGTAGTGTGGCCGGTGCGCCTGGGTCGGGATTGCCCGGCCTGACGGGCGGCGAGGATGGTGTGCGAGACCCATGACTTGCGCTCGTCATCGAGTTCCGCCGTGTTTTGTGAATTTGGCCGTAACCGAGCCCAGCCCGCCGAACGCCGCCGTGACTACATCGCCCGCGGTGACCGGCACCGCCGCTGTGACCGAGCCGGGCAGCACGACATGACCGGCTTCGAGTACGACTCCGCGCGGCCCGAGGGTGTTGGCCAACCAGACCAGCGCGTTGAGCGGCGAGCCCAGCACCGCGCCGCCGGCGCCGCTGCCCACCAGCTCCCCGTTGCGGTGCAGCACCCCGCCGACCAACCGCACGTCCACCTGCGCCAGCGGGACGGCGGCGCTGCCCAGCACCACCGCGCCCGAGGATGCGTTGTCGGCGATGGTGTCGACCAGTTTGATTTTCCAGTCCCGGATGCGCGAGTCGATGATCTCCAGCGCCGGGGTTACGAACGCGACCGCTGCCATCGCCTCGGCGACTGTGACCCCCGGCCCGGC
Organism: Mycolicibacterium sp. CH28; assembly: GCF_004745805.1. Lineage (GTDB taxonomy): Bacteria > Actinomycetota > Actinomycetes > Mycobacteriales > Mycobacteriaceae > Mycobacterium. The sequence continues at coordinate 729,392 of NZ_SRLQ01000004.1, forward strand.
CAGCGGCTTGCCGAGCACGAACGCGATCTCGGGCTCCACCTTCGGCGCCAGAAACGCCGACCAGTCGATCGGCTGTGACTCCAGAAAGAACATGGTGTCGGTGAGATGACCGAAGTCGGGCTGATTCACCCCGATCTGGCGCTGCATGACCGCAGAGCTCAATCCCACCTTGTGACCCTTGATCACCGCTCCCTCGGCCAGCCACCGCTGCACCTGGCCCACCTGGATCGCGTACGCGTCATCGACGTTCAGGGCGGGAAAGTGGTCGGTCAACGGCTCGATCGGTTCGCCGCTGCGATACGCGCCCAGCAGTAGGTCGATCGCGCACGATCGGGCCTCGGTCGTCATCGTGTGCCTCGCTTGTGGTGGTTGGTGGTCGTGGCGGCGGGCTTGCCGCCTGTTGGTGTTGTGCGCTGGTAGGCGCGGGTCACAGCGTTTGCGCGGCCCCGGGGTAGCGTGTGATGAACCGGTCGGCGTAGAAATGCTCGATGTCGGTGCGGATCTCGCCCATAGCGGTTTCGAGTGCGTCGATCATCGCCGGTGGTCCGCAGGTGTATATGTGGCAGTCGTGCAGGAGCTGTGTCGGTAGCTCGTGTACGGCGTCGGTGACGAATCCACGAGCACCGGTCCAGGCCGATTCCGGCGGCTCTTCCGACAGGACGGCGCGGAAGTCGAACTGACCGTTCCAGGAGCGGCGCAGATCGTCCATTTCGGCCAGGCAATACAGGTCGTGCTGTGTCCGTGCCCCGAACAGTAGGACCGTTTGACGCGCACAGCCCCGGCGGGCGGCGTCTTCGAGAAGCGCCTTGATCGGTGCCAGCCCGCTGCCGCCAGCGACGCAGAGTAGGGGCTGCTCAGCGGGGCGTAGCCAGAGGTCGCCGAACGGGCCGGCCAATTGCAGATGGGCGCCGTCCCTGTTGGTGTCGAACAACCAGTCGCTGAATTGCCCTCCGGGTACGTGGCGGACGTAAAAGGTGGCGCGGCGCCGGTCGGCGTCGTCGGGTGCGGTGGCGAAGGAATATGACCGGGGGCCGGTTAGGCCGTCCATCCGTAGTTCGGCGTACTGGCCGGCGGTGTATTCCAGGTCGTGGTCGAGTGCCACGACGATCTCGGCGATGTCGTGGGTGAGGGCGCGGTGCGCGCTGATCACTGCGCCGGTGTGGACAAGGGGGTGCTCGGGCATGTCCGCGAGCCCGGCGACGTCGAGTTCGATGGAGGTGCGGGCGATGCTCTGGCAGGGCAGGATGTAGCCGTCGCGCAGTTCTTGCGCGGTTAAGGCGATGGCGGAATCGACGATTTCGCGGACTCTGCCGTGGACGAGTTTGGATTTGCAGGTGCCGCATGTGCCGACGGTGCAGCTGTGCGGGAACGGGATGCCGGCGGCCAAGGCCTCGTTGAGGATGGAGTCTTTGCCGGGGACCTCGAATGCTTTGTTGGTGCCGGTGATCGTGGCGGTGCGCGGTCCCTGGTTTTTGCTGCGGGAGAAGAGTTTCACGGTGAGTTGTCCTCGGAGCGGTGGCCGTCTCGGGTCTGGCGGGTGGGTTATTGCTCGTCGGCCAGGAACGCCGCGACCAGACGGTTGAAGGACGCTGCGTGTTCGATTTGGGTCCAGTGCCCGCACTTTCCGAACATGTGCAGTTCGGCGTTGGGGATCAGCTCGAACAGCCGCCGCGAGGTGTCAGGCGGGATGACCTGGTCTTCGCGGCCGTGCACGATCAGCGTTGGACATGGGATGTGACGGATGGCGTCGTCGTCGGTGATCATCGCGTCAAGCCAGCGCTGGCGGGGGGCAGGGAACATCGCCGCGTAGGACTCGTGGAAACCTGGTTGCACGCTGGCTTGATAGCGCGCGGTCGCCAGGTCGTCGGTCATCAGGTCGCGGTTGTAGGCGAAGTAGTCCAGCACGCGGCGCATCGCCGGCACCGAGGGTTGATAGCCCCACACGGCGTCGAGCCCTTCGGTGACCGGGAAGGGCACCCCGGCGCTGCCCATCAGCACTAACCGCTGGACGTGGTCGGGATGTCGGGTGGCGATTCGCAGTGCCAGCGCACCCCCGAAGCTGTTGCCCACCAGTGAATACGACGTGAGTCCGAGCGTGTCGAGAAATGCTTCGATGTGGGCGATCCAGGTGTCCATGGTGTAGGCGTGCCCGTCGGGGCGTTGGGTGTAGCCGAAACCGACGAGGTCGGGCGCCAGGACATGATGGCTGGCGGCCAGGGCGGGGATGGTGAGTCGCCAGTTGGCGTAGGCCGACACACCCGGGCCGGAGCCGTGCAACAGCACCACCGGTGCGGCGGCGGGGTCGCCGGCGTGCAGATAGTTAGTTCTGATTGCGCCGGCGTCGACAGTGGCGCCGACGGCAGGGTTGGCGGTGTCGGTGTTGGCCTTCATCTCAGAGGGTTCCGTTCTGGTGTGCGAGGTCGAGGGCGACGTCGACGATCATGTCTTCTTGTCCGCCGACGAGTCCGCGGCGTCCGACTTCGAGCAGGATGTCGCGGGTGTCGAGGTCGTATGTCGATGCGGCGTGTTCGGCGTGGCGCAGAAAGCTGGAGTACACCCCGGCGTAGCCGAGGGTGAGGGTTTCGCGGTCCACTTGAACGGGGCGGTCTTGTAACGGCCGTACCAGGTCGTCGGCGGCGTCCTGCAGGGCGAACAGGTCGCAGTAGTGTTGCCAGCCCAAGATGTTGGCCACGGCGATCAACGGTTCGATGGGGCAGTTGCCGGCGCCGGCGCCCATGCCCGCCAGGGAGGCGTCGACGCGGGTGACACCGTTTTCGACGGCGGTTACCGAATTGGCCACGGCCAGAGACAGGTTTTGATGGGCGTGGATGCCCAGTTCGGTGTCGGGTTGCAGGATGTCGCGGTAGGCCCGTACCCGGTCGCGGACTCCGTGCATGGTCAGCCGCCCGCCCGAGTCGGTGACGTAGACGCAGTGGGCGCCGTAGGATTCCATCAGCTTGGCCTGTGCAGCCAGCGCATCCGGTGCCGCCATGTGGCTCATCATCAAAAACCCTGACACGTCCATACCCAGGTCGCGGGCCTTGGCGATGTGTTGGGCGGCGACGTCTCCCTCGGTGGCGTGGGTGGCGACCCGGACCGAGGTGACGCCGAGGTCGTGGGCGCGCTCGAGCTGGCCGATGGTGCCGATGCCGGGGACGAGCAGGGTGGTCACGCGGGCTCGCTGGACCGCACTGCTCACCGCGCCAATCCACTCGGCGTCGGTGTGTGCCCCGGGCCCGTAGGTCAGGCTGGTGCCGGCCAGCCCGTCGCCGTGCCCGATCTCGATGGCGTCCACACCGGCCGCGTCGAGGGCCGCGGCGATCGTACTGACCTGCTCGAGGGTGTAGCGGTGCCGCACGGCGTGCATTCCATCGCGCAACGTGACGTCCTGGATGTACACCCGAGGCCCGCTGGTCTGGTCGTTCGCTGTCATCGGAGGCCTTCCGTTGGCTGGGTGCGGCGTGTGGGGTCGCCGGCGGCGAGGCGTTCGGCCACCCGCAGCGCGGCCGAGGTCATGATGTCGAGGTTGCCGGCGTAGGCGGGCAGGTAATGGGCCGCGCCTTCTACCTCCAGGAAGACGCTGACCTGGGTTCGGTCGGCCGGCTGCAGGTCGGGGTTGAGTGTGCGCACGTCTTCGGATGCTGAGCGGTCGCGGAACTGCACCTGCTGTTTGAGGCGGTAGCCGGGAACGTAGCCGGCGACCTCGGCCACCATCTCGTCGATGGAGGTGCGGATCTTGTCCTGCATTCCGGCGTCGAGGCGGTTGGTCAGGCACAAGACGGTGTCACGCATGATCAGCGGCGGGTCGGCGGGATTGAGAATGATGATCGCTTTGCCGCGCTGCGCGCCGCCGACGTGTTCGATCGCCGCGGAGGTGGTCTCGGTGAATTCGTCGATGTTGGCGCGGGTGCCGGGCCCGGCCGACTTCGAGGCGATGGAGGCCACGATCTCGGCGTAGTACACCGGGGCGACGCGGGCGACGGCAGCCACGATCGGGATGGTGGCCTGCCCGCCGCAGGTGACCATGTTGACGTTCGGGGCGTCGAGGTGCTGCTCGAGATTGACCGGGGGCACCGTAAAGGGGCCGATCGCCGCCGGAGTGAGGTCGATGAGCCGGCGGCCATAGGGGGCCAGCGCCTCGGCGTTGGCGATGTGCGCTTTGGCCGATGTCGCATCGAAGATGATGCCGATGTCGGCGAAGTGCGGCATCGCGATTAGTCCGGCGACCCCGTCGGAGGTGGTGGCAATGCCCAGGCGGCGGGCCCGTGCCAGACCGTCGGAGTCCGGGTCGACGCCGACGAGGGCGGCGACGTCCAGGACGGCTGAGGTCCGTTTGATCTTGAACATCAGGTCGGTGCCGATGTTGCCGGATCCGATGATCGCGACTTTGGTGGTCATCCTGAAGTTCCCTTCCCAGGCCCGCAGTGGGGGTGTCGGTTTGGTGCGGTGGCGAGCGTTGTCACGTCCCAGCCGTCACAGTTGGGGTGATCCGACCCGGCGCACAGGGCGCCGGGGTTGGTGGTGCCGATGCGTTGTCGCAGATGGGGCTCGAGGTGCGCGAGGACGGCGCCGGCGGGTTGTTCGCGCGCGGCGAAGGGGTAGTCGGTGCCCAGCACAACGTGGTCGTGCCCGAAGCGGCGCACCGCCAGTCGCAGGCTCGCGTCGTCATAGGTCAACGAATCGCACCACAACCGGCGCGCTGCGTGGGAGATCGGCTCGCCGGTGTCGGCGGCGGTTGCGAGATGTTGCCCGCGGTCCAGACGTGGCAGCAGGGCGGGAAGCGCACCTGCGCCGTGCGCGAGGACGATGCGCGCTGCGGGTGCGGCCTGCACGGTGCCGGCGGACAGCAGCGCAGCGGCGGCGGCCGCGGTTTCGGTGGGCATGCCGAAGCCAAACCCTAACCCCAGGTTGCTGATACGCGGATCAAGGTCGCGGTCGACCGGGTGGATGAAGATCACCGCAGATAGTGCCGACGCGGCGTCGAAGAACGGCGTGAACTGGTCATCGGTGAGTTCGAGTTCTCCGACGCGGGTGCCGATCTCGACGCCGACGAATCCGAGCTCGGTCACGCACCGGGTCAGTTCCGCGACGGCCAGCGCCGAGTCTTGCATCGGAACCGCGCCGAGGGCCACGAATCGGTGTGGCGCCGAGGCGACCATGGCGGCCAGAAAGTCGTTCTGGGCGCGCGCCAATTCCGCGGCTCCGGGCGCGGGCTGGTCATGGCAGAACGTCACCGGGATGGGGGAAAGAACCTGCACGGCGATGCCCTCACGATCCATATCGCAGATCCGCGCCGCCGTCGACCAGCAGGTGTCGTCGATGCGGCGATACAGACGGTCGCCGAGGACGATCTGGGCGCTGCGTTCACCGGTGCGCTCGACCCGGGGGAAACACCCCGCATGCGTGGCCCCGACATCGGGCAGATCGGGGTCGATCGCGTGGGTATGGAAATCGATCATTCCCTGGGCGAGACCCGCGAGCTGCTCCGACCGCGCCGTCGGCTGTGCCATCACACTCGATTCCTCGTAACTGTTTGCGACCCCATGGTGGGGCGGTGGGCCCGGGTCAGGGGTGGTAAAGGGCGAAGACCTTGTTGGAGTTGAAGACGTCGGTCTCGATGAACTCTGTCCAGGACGGTCTCGGAGCTCCGAGTGCTTCCATGGCTCCCAGCAGCGGGAACCAGTTGAGCAGTTCCTGCTGGCCTGATTCCTCCAGATCGGTCAGCGACACCGCGCGCCACGCGTCGACATCGCCGGCGGTGAGTCGCTCGTACAGGTGCCGGTCGGTGGCCGTGTCGGGCCGCAACCGCCAGGTCTTGTCACACAAGAAGGCATGCGACCAGCTCGACGATGCCACCAGAGCGACCCGCCACGGCGACTCGGCCAGGATTTGGCCGACCGCCGCGCCGACGGCCACCATTCGGGCCGGATGCGGCGAGGGCGGATCGAGTTCCCGGATGTCATCGACCCGGCTGGCAAACCCCTGATAGCTGATGACCCGGCGTCCGTAGCAATTGATGGGAAACGGGATGACGGGGTAGTCGAAACCCGTGCGGTGGTAATCGAGATAGAGGATGGCGTTGAGGAACGCGTGGGGCAGGCCCGGATGGTGCAGCGGCTGATAAGCGTAGGCGGCGTCGATGCCGCGTTCGAGCAACGAGCTCACCAGGTGCTTGGCCACGTCTCGGCGGCCCCGGACCTTGAACACCGTCGTGTCGGCGGCCTCGCCCCACACGTTGGGGCGGTCGACCATGTCCGAGGAGTGATCAGCGTGTGCCCACGGCCGGACCTCCATGTCGTCGTAGGCCTGCACCGAGAAGGGAGGAATAATGTCCTCGCGAAAATTCTCGTACTGGTCATCGCCCCAGATCAGCACGACGTCGGGAGCGAACTCGTCGAGGGCGTTGCGGGCACGCTCGAAACCGGCGACCAGGGAGGCGCGGTGACCCGCGGCTGCCGACCGCCCTTCGTCAGAACCCCACTCCCGCCGCATTAACTCCGGCCAATTCGCTGGATCCTTCTCCGCAGCGGGAATGCCCGGATCCTGGAGGGCCTTCCGCAGCAGGCCGGCCATGTCGTCGTCGCGGCCACTCAGCGGCGGGTAATGCGATAACCCGATTCCCAGCACTTCACCCATGACCATCCTCCTGTGGCGTGTGTGACACACGTTGCCCGAACACCCAGATAGTACAGGTATATAAATATCTAGGTCAACAAGCTTTCAATGGTAAAGTCTGGTCGCGTACCCCAAATCCTCGGCACGAGGGAGCACAGGTGAGCAGGCAGCCCGCCGATCGACCCGCAGTCGGGCGGGCGGGGTTGTCGGTGCCCGAGCAAGTCTTTCGCAGTGCGCGTGAGGCCGGCGATGAACTCGACCCGGAGGCGCTCGCCGTGATGATGATGCTCTACCGCGCGGTCGCGGCGGTGGACCGCACGCATGCGGCGGAACTGGCGCCCTACAAACTCAACTTGGGCCAATTCCAGGCGCTCAGCGTGTTGCACCGGGTGCAAGAGCCGGTCACGATGGGCGAGCTGGCCGAGTTGCTGTCGGTTCGGCGCGCCAACCTCACTGGCCTGATCGACACCCTGGCGCGGCGGTCGCTGGTGCAGCGGGTGCTCAACCCTCGCGACCGGCGTTCGTTCCTGGTCGAGATCACCCCGGCCGCCGAAAGGTTGCTTGAGGAATTCCTGCCGCACCACTGGCGCTACCTCAGCACCCTGACCAGGGGGTTGGCCAGCGGGGAGTTGCGCGAGCTGGCGCAGCTGCTGGACCGGCTGCGGAGCTCGGTGGAAGCTGCCCCCCCGTGCCCGATGCCGACCGCTAGGAACGGCCAGCGAGACGCACGCGATGACATCCGGACACCAACGGAACCATCCGCCCCGCGCTGAACCGGCGCCCCGCCACGGATCAGCGCACCTCGCCGCCCCGCGGCAGACCCGCTGGGGCACACACGCCGACCTTAGACCGACGAGCTGTTGAGAGGCCGCCCGATGACGTATGTGATCACCCAGAGCTGCTGCAAGGACGCCAGCTGCGTGTCGGTGTGCCCGGTCGACTGCATCGGGCCCGTCGGCGCGCCGGGAGAATCCACTGACTCCGAGATGCTCTACATCGACCCGGCGGCGTGCATCGACTGCGGCGCTTGCGTGCAAGAGTGTCCCGTCGGCGCCATCTACCACCACGACGAATTGCCGCCCGGCCAGCAGCGGTTCGGCGACATCAACGCCCGCTACTTCCAGCTCCACCCCTCGCCAGCCGACCAGCCGGTGCCGCGCCGCGATCATGCCCCGGTGCGGCCCGGGTCGCTTCGGGTGGCGATCGTGGGCGCCGGACCCGCAGGCTGTTACGCCGCCGGCGAGCTGACACGCATCGATGGGGTGCAGGTGGCGATGTTTGAGCGGCTTCCCACGCCATACGGGCTGCTGCGCGCTGGAGTGGCACCCGACCACCAACACACCAAAGCCATCGCCGACCTGTTCGACACCGCGCTGTGTCATCCCCAGCTGCAGTGTCACTTCAACGTCGAGGTTGGCCGCGACCTCACCCACCAAGAGCTGCTCGCGCGCCACCACGCGGTGATCTATGCAACCGGAGCCAGCGCCAGCCGGGATCTGGGGCTGCCGGGCGAACACCTGCCCGGCAGCCACACCGCCGCGGAGTTCGTCGGCTGGTACAACGGCCATCCCGATCACGCCGACGCCGAATTCGCTTTGTCCGGCCAGCGGGCGGTGATCATCGGCAACGGCAATGTCGCGTTAGACGTGGCCCGCATCATGCTCAGCGAGCCCGACGAACTGGCACGTACCGACATCGCCCAGCACGCGGTCGACGCGTTATCCACCAGCGCGATACGGGAGGTCGTCATCGTGGCGCGGCGCGGACTGCGCGACGCCGCCTTCTCGGTCGGGGAATTCCTGGCACTGGGCAATCTGGACCGTGTCGACGTCGTCATCGAGGGCGCCGACCTGCACGACAATCCCGGCGACGACGCGGAAACCGCGCTCAAGGTCGAAATCGCCCGTGAATTCGCCCAGCGCAGCTTAACGTCAACCCACAAAAGAATCGTCTTCCGGTTCTTGACGACACCGGTCGAGGTCGTCGGTGACAGCAGGGTAGAGGGGCTAGGTGTTCGCGGCCCAGATGGCCACACCGCCGTCATCGAGACATCGCTGCTCCTGCGGTCCATCGGCTACCGCAGCCACCCCATCCCCGGGGTGCCGTTCGACCCGGCCAGCGGCCGGGTGCCCCACGACAACGGGCGCGTGCACGATCACGACGGTCAACCAGCACCTGGTATTTATGTCACGGGCTGGGTCAAACGCGGACCCCGCGGAGTGATCGGCACCAACCGCGGCTGCGCCGAGCAAACGGTGACACAGCTATGGACAGACTTCGACAACGGCCTGCTCACCCGCGATATCGACGAGCCTACCGCCCTAACGGACCTGCTGGCCGAACGCGGTGTCCAGCCACTGTCCTGGCAGGACTGGTGCGCGATCGACACCGCCGAACGCCAACGCGGACTCGACAGGTCCCGTCCCCGGGACAAGTTCGTCCGCATCGCCGACGCACTCGCCGCGGCACAGAAGTAATCGAACCCAACGCCTGCACCCCGCGGGCCATGGGGAACCCGCCGGGCAGCGGTGTGCGCCAACAGTGATCGGCCCGCCGCACTATTGACCGCCGCTGCCCAACCGCTCGATGACGACCGTCGATCCCTGTGCTGGCCGGAAATAGGCCCGAGCACGCCGCAGCCCGCGCGCGCAGTACGGCAGTGGGCAGGCCGTGATGGGTTGAACGCGGCCCGACCGCCGTCCGGCCGATGCTGGCAGCGTACGGGCGACCGTGGCAAGCGTGGCGGGCCGAACCCACCACCTAGTTATGATCCTTGACTATCTTGGGCTGAAACCTTTATGCTCTGCATGACCTAGCTCACACCGAGTGGCGGTAGCTGAGCTGGCTCACTTGAGTTTGCTGGTCAAAGGAGACGGGAATGTCGGTGGCGTACGACTCGCTGTTCATCGGTGGGGAAGGGGTCGCGTCGGGCGGGGCGACGCAGATCACGGTGGTGTCGGCGAGCACCGAGGAGGTGCTGGGGCAGGTACCGGAGGCCACCGAGGCTGATGTCGACGCAGCGGTCGCGGCGGCGCGCGGTGCGTGTGACGACCCGGCGGGCTGGTCGCGGTGGGAGCCTGCGCGGCGCGCCGAGGCGTTGGAGAGGCTGGCCGACGCGCTCGACAAGCGGGGGGAGGACATCGCGCATCGCGTCAGCAGTCAGAACGGGATGCCGATCGCGGTGTCGCGCCAGCTGGAGGCGGTGTTCCCGGCGACGTTGTTGCGTTATTACGCGGGCATGGTGCGTGACCGTGAGTCGGAGGAGAGCCGTCCGGGGTTGTTCGGTGGGACCACCCTGGTGCGGCGCACACCCGTTGGGGTGGTCGGCGCGATTGTGCCGTGGAACTTCCCGCAGACGCTGGCCGCGTTCAAGTACGCTCCGGCGCTGGCCGCCGGCTGCACCGTGGTCATCAAGCCCTCACCGGAGACCGTGCTCGACAGCTACCTGCTAGCCGAGGCCGTACAGGAGGCAGCGCTGCCGCCGGGCGTGGTCAACATCGTCACGGGCGGGCGCGACGTCGGCGCGCATCTGGTCTCCCATCCCGGGGTCGACAAGGTCGCCTTCACGGGCTCGACCGGTGCGGGCCGCCAGATCGCCGAGACGTGCGGGCGGATGCTGCGCCCGGTCACCTTGGAGCTGGGAGGAAAGTCCGCGGCGATCATCCTCGACGACGCCGATCTGGACTTGACCACCACTGCCCAGAACCTGTTCGGCGCGACGCTGCTCAACAACGGTCAGACGTGTTATCTGTCCACCCGGATTCTGGTGCCGCGCAGCCGCTACGCGCAGATCGTGGACGTGTTCACCGGCTTCGTGGAGGGTCTGACGGTCGGTGATGCGCTCGATCCCGACACGCAGATCGGTCCGATGGCCAGTGCCCGGCATCGGCAGCGCGTGGAGAGTCTCATCGCCCAGGGCCGCGCTGAGGGCGCGAGGGTCACCGCGGGCGGAGGCCGGCCCTCGCAGCTGGACAAGGGGTGGTTCGTCGAGCCGACGGTGTTTGCCGACGTGGACAACAGCTTCACGGTGGCACGGGAGGAGATCTTCGGCCCGGTGCTGTCGCTGATCCCGTACACGGAGGTCGACGAGGCGGTGCAGATCGCCAACGACTCCGATTACGGCCTGGGTGGCACCGTCTGGAGCAGCGACCCCGAGCGCGCCGTCGAGGTGGCCCGTCGTGTCCAGACCGGCACGATCGGCATCAACCAGTATCTGCCAGATCCCACTGCCCCGTTCGGCGGGGTGAAGGCCAGCGGCCTGGGCCGCGAGCTGGGCCCGGAGGGGCTGGCCGCCTACGAGAACCAGAAGTCCATCTATCTGGGCGCACCGGCATCCGGTAACTGATCGAGACCTTCAGGAGACGACGATGACAACCAGCACCGCGGCTGTAGTCCGGGACAAGGGCGGGCCCTTCCACATCGAAGACGTCCAGATCGGGGAGCCGCGCGCCGACGAGGTGCGCGTGCGCATCGTGGCCAGCGGCATCTGCCACACCGACATCATCGTGCGTGACCAGGTGCTGCCGCCCGGGCCGCCGGCGATTCTGGGGCACGAGGGCGCCGGCGTGGTGGAGGCGGTGGGATCCGAGGTGCGCTCGCTAGCCCCCGGCGATCATGTGGTGCTCGCGCCGGTGTCGTGCAGCAGGTGCCGTAACTGTGTGAGCGGGCATCCGATGAATTGCGATTCCTTCACACCGCTGAACTTCGGGGGCCGCCGCGCCGACGGTTCCACGGCCTACCGCGACAGTCGCGGCGCCGAACTCAACGCCCACTTCTTCGGCCAATCCTCGTTCAGCCACCACGCAATCGTCCCGGAGCGCGGCGCGGTCAAAGTCTCCGATCAGGCGCCGCTGGAATTGCTGGGACCGCTGGGCTGCGGTCTGCAAACCGGTGCCGGCGCGGTGCTGACCGCGCTGGCACCGCCCGCGGGCGCCAGCATCGCCGTGTTCGGCGCCGGGGCTGTCGGCCTGGCCGCGATCATGGGTGCGGTGATCGCCGGCTGCGCCCCGATCATCGCGGTCGACCTCAACGCGTCGCGACTCGACATGGCCATCGAACTGGGCGCCACCCACGCCGTGAAAGCCTCCGACGACGCCGTAGAGCAGATCCAGGCCATCACCGGCGGGGGAGCGGACTTTACGCTGGACGCCGTCGGGTTACCGGCAACCCTGCGGCAGGCCGTCACCGCACTCAACGTCGGTGGCACCGCCGGGCTGGTCGGCGCCAACGCGCTCGGACAAGAGGTGTCCCTGGACCTCATGCATCTGCTGTTCGGGCGCACCGTGAAGGGAATCATCGAGGGCGACACGGTGCCGGGAGTGTTCATCCCCCGCCTGGTCGACTTGTTCCTGCGCGGACGCTTCCCGTTCGACAAGATCATCCAGCGCTACCCGTTTACCGAGATCAACACCGCGATCGCGGACACCGAAGCCGGCCGCGCCATCAAACCCGTGGTGCTCTACTAACCCACACAGCCTGACCTGGTCGGTCACGAGAAAGGTACGAAAGATGGACGCTTTACGTTACTACTTGGTCAGTCTGGTCGTCGGGGTAACCGCGGCCGGGCTGTGGCTCGGCGGTGGCTGGGTCTGGGCCGGCATCGCGACATTCCCGATCCTGTTGTCGTTGGACATCGTGCTGCCCGCCGATCACAAGGTCCGCACCATCGGTGCGGCCTGGCTGGCCGAAATACCGCTGTATCTGCATCTGCCGCTGCTGGTCGCGGTGTGGACCCTGTTCGCGTTGCGGCTGGGCGCCTGGACGGGCCACACCGCGGTGGCTTTGCCGGGCGGGACGGTCAGCGCTGCCGGAGTCGTCGGCATGGTGCTGTCGGTCGGGTGGATCGGCGCGGTGCCCAACCTGCCGATCGCCCACGAGTTGATGCACCGGCGTTCCCTGTTCCCGCGCGCTGTGGCCAAGGTGTACGGCACCGTCTACCTGGATCCCAACCGCGACGTCGGGCACAAACTGACCCACCATCTCGACTTGTGCACCGAGGCCGACAGCGACACACCGCGGCGCGGCCAGTCGATCTACGCGTTCATGTGGCAGGCGTCGTACGGGGCGTGGAGGGACGGCGTAGTCACCTCGGTGAACTCGCTGCGCAAGCGGGACATGTCGGTGTTTCACCCGAAAAACGCCGTCTATGTCGAGGTTGGCCTGTTGGCCGCGCTGTTCGCAGCGATGTACGCCGCCGCCGGGCCGGTCGGGCTGGCCGTGGCCGCCGCTGCAATGGTGTTTTCGAAGCTGCTGGCCGAGGGCTTCAACTACCTGCAGCATTACGGCATGGTGCGGGTGCCCGGCTCGCCGATCCAGCTGCATCACGCCTGGAACCACCTCGGGGCGATCATCCGCCCGCTGGGCGTGGAGATCACCACGCACATCGAACACCACTTCGACAGCCGCTACAAATACCACGAGCTCAAGCCACGCCCGGAGGGCGCGCAGATGCCCAGCGCGTTCCTGTGCTTCGTGTACGCCCTGGTGCCGCCGCTGTGGGAAGCAAAGATCGCCCGGCCGCGGCTGCGGCACTGGGATGAGCATTTCGCCTCCCCGGCCGAGAAAGAACTGGCGATGGCGGCCAACCGCGAGGCCGGCTGGCCCCAGTGGGTAGACGCGCCGACCACGCGGCCCACCGTGAGCGCCACCCGCGCCTCGCGTGATTCCCGCCGAGGGGTGAGCGGCTCGTGAACCGACTTCAGCACCACCACCAGGGTGGCACTCAGGAAAGGACACTAAGGTGATGGGACCGGCTGCAACGCAGCTCATTGTCGACGACCCCGACCGCGGCGTGTTTCGTATCCATCGTTCGGCGCTGACCTCGCCGCAGATCTTCGAAGCCGAGCGCGACCTCGTGTTCGACCGGTGCTGGCTGTACCTGGGGCACGAATCCGAGATCCCCGCCCCGGGCGATTTCGTGCGGCGCTCGGTGGCGGGGCGGCCGTTGATCTTCGTGCGCAGCGCGAAGACCGGTCAGATCCGGGCGTTGCACAACACTTGCCCGCACCGCGGCGCCACGGTGTGCCGCACAGACTCGGGCAACGGCAAAGTGTTTCAGTGTTTTTACCACGCGTGGTCGTTCAACACCGACGGCGAACTGGTCGGTGTGCCCGATCGTCAGGGCTACGGGCCGGCGTTTCGCATGGAGGAGATGGGCTTGCGGCCGGTGGCCGCAATTGAGTCTTATCGCGGATTCGTGTTCGTCACCTTCGACCCCGACGCCGAGAGCCTGGTCGATTATCTGTCCGGCGCCCGCGATTACCTCGACTTGCTCGTCGACGAGTCGGAGTCGGGCTGGGAGATCCTCAAGGGTTCCAACCAGTATTCCATTGGCGCCAACTGGAAGCTGCTCGTCGAGAACAGCATCGACGGCTACCACGCGGCCCCCACCCACGACACCTACATGAAATACCTGAGTTCCATGGGTATCGACGTGGCCGGTGGGCTCGCCGGGCGGGGCCGGGCGTTAGGCCATGGGCACGCCGTGATGGAGTACAAAGCCCCGTGGGGCCGGCCGATCGCGAAATGGGAAAAGCAGTTCGGCGAAGACGCGCGGCCCGAGATGGAGAACATGCGTTCCCGGCTCGTCGAGTTGTACGGTGCTGAACGCGCCGAGGTGATGGCCGAGATCAACCGCAACCTGTTCATCTACCCCAACCTGATCATCAACGACATCCAAGCGGTCACGGTGCGCACCTTCACGCCCACTGCGGCCGACCACATGGAAGTCAGCGCCTGGCACCTGGCCCCCAAGGCCGAACTGCCGCAGGCGCGGGCGCTGCGGCTGGAAAGCTTCCTGAGCTTCCTGGGACCCGGCGGGCTTGCCACTCCCGACGACGTCGAGGCCCTCGAGTCATGTCAGGACGGGTTCCGCAGCGGCGGGGTCGAGTGGAACGACATTTCCCGCGGCATGACCCGTGAGCCCAAAGCCACCGACGAGGAGCAGATGCGGGCCTTCTGGCGGCGGTGGCGCCAGCAGGTCAGCCCGCAGCGCGAGGTGGTGGCATGACCATCGAACAGCTCACCACTGCCCCTACCGGGGCCGGCGTGACCGCGGGCGGTGCGGTGCAGCGCTGCGACGTGGAGGATCTGCTGTACCTGGAGGCGCAGCTGCTCGATGAGTGGCGCCTAGACGAATGGGTGCAGCTCTACACCGACGACGCCCAGTACATCATCCCGGCCAACGATCTGCCCGATCCGGCGCCCGATCGCGACCTCGTTCTGGTCAACGACAACAAGTTCCGGCTCCTGGCCCGGGTGGACCGGCTCAAAAGCCGCAAAGCGCACCGCGAATACCCCCATGCCAGCACCCGCCATCAAGTCAGCAACGTCCGCATCCTCGATCAGTCCGGCGAGGAGATTGCTGTCAGCGCCTATTTCACTGTGTGGCGCTTCCGCAACGGCCGCGACGACCACTATGTCGGGCGTTATGACTACCGGCTGCGTCGCACCGACGGCAACCTGCGGATCTGCTACAAACGCGCGGTGATGGACATGACGGTGCTGCGGCCCACCGGCGCCGTGAGCATCATCCTGTGAGCGGCGGTCGGCTCGCCGGGCGCCGCGCCGTGATCACCGGGGGAGCGACCGGGATCGGATTCGGGGTGGCCCGTCGATTCCTCGCCGAAGGGGCCGCGGTGCTGCTCGCCGGACCCGACGAGGCGGCGATGAACGACGCGACGGGGCGACTGTCGGCTGACGGCGCGCAGGTCGTGGCCGCACACGTCGAGGACCTGAGCCATTCCGGGGCCGGTGAACGGCTCGTCGCCGCGGCGCTGGACGAACTGGGTGGAATCGACATCCTCGTCAACAACGCCGGCGGCGGTGTGATCACCGCGACCGCTCACCACACCGAGCAAACCATTCGACGCACCATCGACAACAACCTGTGGACCACGCTCAACTCCACGCTGGCCGTACTTGCCCCGATGCTCGCCGCCGGGTACGGCCGCGTGGTCAACATCGGCGCCGAATCCGTGCGCAACGGGCTGAACGGACACGCGATATACAACGCCGCCAAAGGCGGTGTGCACGCGTTCGCTGTCGGTCTAGCCCGCGAATACGCCGCCAGCGGCGTCACCTTCAACACGGTGGCCCCGTCCTATGTTCTGACACCCGAGATCCAAGCCGGCCTGGCCGAGGGTGCCCTGCCCGAGGAATTCCGGTCGATCACCGACATCGCCGTCAGCCTCATCCCGATGCGACGCCCCGCCACCGTTGACGAAGTCGCGGCCGCGGTGCTGTTCCTGGCCTCTGAGGAGGCCAGCTTCATCACCGGACAAGTGCTCAGCGTCAACGGCGGAAGCAGCATGGGCTGACCGCGCCCACCCACCTGCGCCCGCGTCCAGGACGACGCGACGCCCGGGTGCCAAGTAACCCAAATGCCGCCAAGTCGCGCGGATTCACACAGCTCACGAAGGGGATCACCAGACAATGCCCATGACCACGGCTCGCCGCGATCCTGCAGATCCCTCGGCGGCAAAGGCCGGGCGGCGGTGCTGGCTGCGCCGTGTCGCGATGGCGCTGGCAGCGATGCTGGTGATGGTTGCCTCGATGAACCACACGCCGCGGGCGACCGCCGATCCGGCGCAGTTCGAGCAGCAGTGCCCCCAGCCCGACCCCAACTGCTGGGGATCCAACGAGTCCCGGTACGCGGAGTTCTACACCCCACCGGACCCGCTGCCCGCCGGAAAGCCAGGCGACCTGATCCGATTCGAGGCTTCGCCACTGGTGTTGGAACCGTCGGGCCAGTTGGGCGCCTACGTGGCCGACGGCACCCGGATCATGTACCGCAGCACCGACAACAGCGGCAACCCGGTCGCGGTCACGGGCACCTATTTCGAACCGCACAACCCCTGGCCCGGCCAAGGACCGAGGCCACTGATCGCCTACGCGACCGGCCCGTACGGGCTGGGTGATCAATGCGCCCCATCGCGGATGTTCAACCAGGGCATCCACTTCTCCTCAGGCCTGGACCTGCACTTCGGCTACGAGGAAACCTTCATCGCCACCATGGTGGCGCGCGGATTCGCCGTCGTGGTCACCGACGGCGTCGGACTGGGCACCCCCGGCCCGGTCCCGATCCTGATGCGACAAGCCGCCGGCACCGCCCTTCTCGACGCCGCGCGCGCGGCGATGACACTGCCCGGCACCTCGCTGGATCCGCACGGGCCGGTCGCACTGTGGGGATGGTCCTCGGGCGGACAGGCCTCCGGTTCGGCGGCCGAACTGGCGCCCAGCTACGCGCCGGACCTGCACCTGGTCGGCGCCTGGATCGGGGCGCCACCGGCCGATCTGACCCTGCTGCCGCCGTTCCTCGACGGCAGCCTCTTATTCGTCGCGCTCGGGTACGCGCTCAACGGGATCGCAGCCGCATACCCGCAGGCCGCTCCGCTGCTCCTGCCCGCCCTCTCCGATCAGGGCAAGGATCTACTGACCCGCTCATCGACCATGTGCGTGGTCGAAGGGGTCCTGACGTTTAGCTTCCATCACCTCAACGAATACTTCAACGTCGATTCCGCCGAGGTATTCAGCTCAGAGGCCGTCAGAACCGTTCTGAACGCTCAACGCCTCGGGACAACGAAGCCCGCGATACCGGTGTTCATCAGCACCAACCGATTCGACCCGTTCTTCCCGTGGGGAGGGTCGCGTCAACTTGCACTGGACTGGTGCGCCCAGGGCGCCGACGTCGAGTTCTGGACCAACCGCCAACCGCCGTTCCTGAACAAACTCGCGATCAACCACCTGCTGCCGTACTTCGTCGATGGCGAACGCGCAATGGGCTGGATCACCGACCGTTTCAACGGGTTGCCCACCACACCCCATTGCGCGGACATACCATCCGACTAGCGCCCACGGAGGCCAACCGCTCACGGGGACGAGCCGTTCCCGGCGACGGCGTGGTGAGTGCGCCTGCAAGTGGACGGTGTGGTTCCGTAGTCGTCCCAGTCGTCGCCGATCACGAAGTCGGGTAGGCCGATGAACCGGAGCAGGTTGTAGTAGGCATCGCGGGCCGGTGCACCCCACAGGAGGGACTCGCGTCGCAGCTGGGTGAGTCGTCGTGCGACATCCCAGATCCGTTCCGTAACCCGCCAGGACTCCGAATCGTCCCATGCAGGAAGGATCTTCGTAACTTCCCGCGTGATTCGAGCGCGGCGGTCGTCGGCTAGGTGCGCTGGGTTGGTGACGTACTCGAGAAACGTGGGGCTGGTAACCATCCGGGCGAATTTGATCTGTTCTGGGTAGATCAGCGCGTCGACGGTCTCGATATCGCTTTGTTGCCGGCGTCGCTCGATTTCCTCGACGCCGACGAAGACCGGGTTAGCGCATGCCCTGGCGAGTTCCATTGCGAAGGAGTCAAACAAGACCCCGCGGGCGGCGAGGTGGTTTCTGAAGTGTCGTTCGGCAGTAAGCGCGGCAACAAAGGCGCACAGGTCGATCTGCGGTGAGCTAGCGAGCCAGCGCTTGTGCCGCAGACAGACAAGGCCCACGCGGGGGAGCCGTCCAATGGCTGGGTTGCCCTGGGTGCACTGCAGGCACAAGCGCCGGTCGGTGACCGGATCGCCGTCGATCTTGGTGGGCGCCGTGAATGCGCTGGTGTGCAGGTTGCCGAGTTGTCGCCAGACGTCCACGCGTTCGGCTGCAGAATGCGCCTTGCGCACACGAATGCCACGCTCACGCAGGCCGGTTTCGATCTCGCCGGGTGGGCTGTGATTGCGTGCCGCGTGACGGTGACTGTAGGAAACGATGCCCTCACCGCCGTAGACGCGGGTGGGGACAGGCAACGGCTGCAGCCTCATTCGGCCCTACGCAGCGGTGTTGGCGCCCCATCCTGCTTGACCGGTGTGCGGGTACGGAACTCCTCGGCTGCG
Source organism: Mycolicibacterium sp. CH28 (assembly GCF_004745805.1). Classification (GTDB taxonomy): domain Bacteria; phylum Actinomycetota; class Actinomycetes; order Mycobacteriales; family Mycobacteriaceae; genus Mycobacterium. The sequence goes on from NZ_SRLQ01000004.1 coordinate 747,877, forward strand.
TGATCGGTCGGAATCGTGTCGAGCAGCTTGCGGTCGACCGTTTCCGCGCCGTCGAGGATCGCGGCGATGGCGGCGTCGCTGAGCAGCGCACGCAGCGATCCGATCGCGCCGCCGGTTCGGTCGTAGAGGTAGCTGGTCAGCGAGGCCAGCGACCCCTCGGTGTGGCGGCCGAGGGGCAGCAGGGTTTCGATGCCCAGGATGAGTTCTTCCCACGCGTCGCGCTGTGCGCGGGTCCCGTTACTGTAGGGGCGCATTTCGTGAATGGTGATACGGCCCTTGATCTGACGGCCTATGTGGCCGGACAGTAGATCGCTTTGCAGCAGGTCGATTCCGGCGTAGAGAAAGGTCGCGTCAAGCCGTTCCGAGAACACTTTCAGGGCTGATGCGGCTTCGCTGCCTGCCTGATGGTTGGTACGCAGGTTATGGATCTCGTCGCAGATGACGAGCGACACACCGAGGTGGCGCATGATGCCGACGATCCGTTCCGTCAGATCCTGGGCGGTGGCCCGATTCGGGCTTATCAGGCCCAGGAAGTTGGCGAAGGCGAGCATCATCATCTTCGGGGTGGTGCCGGGCGGGACCACCGCGTAGACGACCGGAGCATAGCTGTTGTCATCGTGCCGCCCGGTCTTCTTGCGCATCGCCTTCTCGTGGCGTTTGCCGATCAGCAGCGCCGCGGTTGATTTCCCAAGCCCGGACGATCCCGACATCGCCAAGCCGCGGCGGGCGGTCGCGGTCTTGGCCATATTTCGGGCCATGATGATCCTGGTCTGGCGCGTCAGAGCCACGGTGTCATGTGTTTCGAGTACCACGTCGGCGGCCAGCCACGCGAACCGTTCGTGGTCGTAGGCGGCCTTCTCGTCGGGGGAGAGGCCGCTGATCTGCTTCATCGTCATGCGCCGAGGTTCGACGGGCTGCCGGTCGACGAACTCTCGCCAGGAGGTCAATGAATCCGGGACAGCCATCGGCGGTTATTGCTCCTCGTCGATGTCGATGCGTCTGGCGGCTCGACGCTGTCGCGGCTTGGAAGTGGTGCTCGGTGGATCGGTGTCGACCTCATCGAGGTCCTCGGCGGTGTCAGCGACGACGGCTAATCGAGGCACGACCGGGGTGTTCACGCTGTCACGCTTGGCGGCCTTGCGTTCTCGTGCCGTGTTCGCGCCGTTGGTTTGGATGCGGTTGATTTCGGCGAGCACGTCGACGGCGGGCGCGGTCTCGTCGCGGCGGTCGACGGCCTTGCGGGCCGCGCGCAGCACATCCAGTGAGAACGGTGCCAGCGCCCGTCTGGACAGTGTCCATTCGGCCTCAATCCACCTGCCCTGTCGGTGATCCCGGAGAAAAACCGACTGCAGCCGGTAGGGGTCATATCGGATTTCCCAACGTCCACGCGCGGGTTCTGGTAGTCCGCTGCTCAAGCCACGCAACGGGTGCAGATCGGGGCTGTCGTAGTGCAGTCCCTCAAAGTTGATCCCATAGGGCTGGATGCTGCGCCACGCCACCGGCAGCAACCCGATGTAGTCGTCACGGCCCAGCGCTACGTGCGTGGTGGGGGCGACGCCGGCCAGCGCCGCATAGGCCTCGTTAGGGGTCAGATCCTTCTTGGGCATCGCGGGATGGCGCAGCCCCGGATGCGGCTTGTTCTGCCACACCGCGACGATCCACAAGTCGAGCAGGTTCTGCACCTCGGCGAGTGTCCAAAATGCCTCCTGCTCGGGGGATTTGCCGCGCCGCACCACATTGGGTCCAGCGTAGCCGGCCAGGTACTGGGTGAACCCGGAGTTGATCGCGGCGAACACGCGCTCGATGTGCGGCTTGTCGGTCGGGGTGCGCGGTGCCGCCTTGGTGACGCTGATCTGCAGCCGCTCGCAAGCATTCATGAAAGTCGACCCGACATAAACCTTGCCGCGGTCGACGGTGATCGATTCGGGCACGATCACCGGCTTGGCCGCGACGCCTTCGCGTAGCTCGTCGCCGCCGGGTATCAGCCCGGCCGGCAGAATCGAGCGGGAGAAACCCACCGAGGCGTGCCAGCCGGGCTGCATCGGTAGGGGAGTCAGGGACCGCGCAAGCAGCACCGCGGCGTCCACCGCCTTGGTCGCGACCGGCCGCAAGATCGCCGCACATAGTGTTCTGGTGGCGATGTCTAACGCGGCAGTCAGGTCGACGCGCCCAGCCGAGCCGTCGGGGAAGGCCACCATCAGATCCAGAGGGGTGCTGTCGATCTCGACGAGTTCGCCTGGCCGGGAAGGGGTTTGGCCACCCCAGGCACGGTCCGGTCGATTCGCTTGGCTTCGGCGGGTGGTGGCGTTGCCGAACGGGTGCTTAGAACGGTGCAGATTGCCCAACGCTTCATACAGCGTGGAACGGCCCGGGATCGGCACGCCAAGTTGCTGCGCCTCGCGTTTCACCTGGGCTATAACCCGTGACTTGGTGCCGGTCGACAGGTTGGTCTGGCGGTCGATCGCGGCCTCCAGCAGCGACACCAAACGTGGGTCCAGGCGGCCGGTCGGGGAGGACCCTCTGGTCTTGCGTCCATCCACGAGGCCAGCGATCCCGTCACGGCGGTACGCGGCCAGATGCCGCTGTAACGTCCGCGCCGACATCGGCGTTCCCGCGGCGCGCAATTCGGCGATCTTGGCTTCGATCCGATCGCCCAGCAAATTGCCCGGATGATACTCGGGACGGGGTTCGACCTCACCACCGCCAGGTACGGGCGGCACGCCGGCCAGGATCTCGACGACATGGTGGTGCAGGAACTCCGCACGCCGCCTGGTCTCGGGATCCAACGTTTCGAGGACGGCAGCGGCATCAAGGTTCGGCAGCCCATCCGGCGAATCGGGGAGGTAGCTGTCGTCACCAAGCAACTCGGCAACCGCGACCTTGCGGATCCGGCCGGTCGCCAGGTTCTTCAAAGCCAGCGTCGCGCCGTCCTGCGCGACGACCTGCCAGCTGTTGCCGTCGTACTGCAGACAGTCGAACAGCCGAACCGATCTCACGCCGACACCTCGGTATCCAGCGTCAATACGGCACTCAGGTTCGCCGATAACTGGCGCCGCCACAACAAGTGCAGCACGTTAGCCAACACCAGGTCCTTCGACAAACCCGTCGACCTGGCGACGCGATGCGCACCTAGACCCAACGGCAGCGGAGGTGAGAAGCAACTGGTGATCGCGCCGAATGCGCCATCGGTCGGTGCGCATCGATCCTGACGATACCCGGCCAGCCACCGCACATTCTGCTCGGCAACTGGATCCAGCCCAGTGAAAACCGCGTACTGCCAACCAACTTCGGCGCAGACACGGCGCGTCAGATCGAACTGGGCGGCTGCGTCATCGACGCGGTCGGGGTGACGGACATCGACCAACCGGCCGTCGCCGTTGCTCAAACGGACGAAAAAGTCGGGGACATGGTTCTTGTGACCGGCCGTCCCGCGCGGCCACAGCAACGCCAGAGGCTGAGCAGCGACCGCGACGATATCCGGCTCGAAGTCCGCCCACATCAGATACTGCCGCTCCAGCAGCGACTCGAACGGCACATGCGCGCGCACCGTGCTCGACCACCACACTCCCTCATAGTTCCGCTTACCCGGCCACGCGAAGAACCGCCGGATCGGAACAGCCCGCTCCACAGCGAGCAAGACCAAATCGGGCGAGACGTCGTCATTGCGGATAACGCCGTCCAACCGCAGCAACACACGAGTCCGGTCGCTCGAATTGACCGGCAGCGACTCGTTCAGCGCCGAACCCACAGCAAAGCCTCCACACGATCCCGACCGAATCTCGACTTAACACCAAATGAAAAGATATGCCACCCATTTCCGGACACCAGGCGACACGCCGAAACTCGTCACGATCATTTGGAAAACCGCCAACTAAACCTGGAACGGACAAAGGCGTCCGTGATTCATCTGATGAACACGGCGTAGTTGACTTGACATAATGTGGCTTATCGGCAAAAGCTGTACCCAGGCCGACGACGCTGCGGAGGGCGTCCGCGCGACCCGCTTTGCCCTATCCGGAACTAGATGAGGCTAATCCGGGAGATCCTGAGAGCTATCCGGCTTCTCGCCTGCGTTCCGCAACTATCTGACAGTGTCGACCGCCCAGGTCTCCACCCGGGCGCCTGCATTCGGCCGGCGAACCATGGCGCGAGTTTGCGTCTGTGACTTCTTGAGAGTTCCGGATTAGAGACGGTCAGGCGATCCAGAACTATCTGACGGCGGCGGACAACCACATACACCGACCCGGTCAATTCATCACTGTGACGTTAATGCCACAGCGCGGTTTGCCCCTGTTTGCCAAGCGCACAGGCGCGCCGGCGCAATCAATGTGGATAACGTTCAATATCTACGACTCATCATGCGGTGCGTTAGTAGGCAAACCACGGCTACTCCGTGCCCGAGGGGCGTGCGGTCGCGACCCGCCTGGGTCCATCTGTCGAGGCTTGCCATCGGGCCACATTCCATGCTGTCCGTTCTCATTGAATCTGGGGCACATTTACTAGTCTGACCTGCATTGCCCCAGATTGGATGAGAATTTCGATCGCGACGTTTCTCATTGAATCTGGGGCAACCCTGCTTCCGCGCCCGGCTGCGAGCGCAGCAGGGTAGCCGGAATGGTCTCCTGTCGATTCCGTTGGCTCGGGTACGTCTTCGGTATAACTACTGTGATCGTGTCTCTCGTGACACACGATCATGATTCTGTGGTGCGCTCGCTCGTGTTGGTAGTTCGGGTGCCGGCTGCGGCCTTTGAGCACCTTGGCCACCGCCCGTTTTAGATTGTCATAGCGGATACGGGCCGGGACATCACCAAAGTGGTTGAACGCCAACACATGCCGATGCAGGAGCGCCTCCTGGCCCTGAGTGGTGAAGTTGCTCCGAGCTAGAGGGCGAACGCTCCGCCTTTGATGAGGATGAGGGCCCCGATTGTGATCAGTGCAACGGGCAGAACGATGTGGCCCCAGCGTGAGAGTGCTTTGGCGATGATCGGGTGGGAGGCGAAATATCGGCCGGCCGCGCACCAGATGGCCACACCGATGAGGAACACGATGATGTAAACACCGATGGTGGCGATCGTTGAGACGGCGAAGATCGGAACGTACACGCCGATGTTGTCGCCGCCGTTGGCGAAGGTGATGACTGCGACCTGCCAGGTGCCAGGCGTCAACAGTGTTGCGGGATCATCGGTCGGCGCCGGTTGGGTGCGGCGATCCCGCCAGGCCAGCCATGCCGCCCGCAGCCCCAACACGATGGGCGGCAGCCCGAAGTACGGCAGTGCGGCTGGAGGAAGCAGCGTGGCACCCAGGAGTGCGCCGCCGACCGAAACTGCCAAGATGGCGGTGAAGCCGAGGTACTGACCGGCGGTCACTCGGATGGCTGCGCCACGATGACCGGGCGCCTGGCCGAACATCACCGCGAGGACCACGATGTCGTCGATATTGGTGATGGCGAAGGTGGCGATCGCCTGAACGAGTGTGGCTGGGCTCAGCACGGCCAATGCGACCAGCTTCGAGTGAAATCCCACCGCATCGGGTGAGCCTACTGCTCAGCAGGCCCCGCGCTCCCGCGCACCAACGACCTCCAGTGGGGCGGAAATTCATGACGACTGCCGGGGTCAACGGACTTGACGAAATACATGCCTCCGGTGCCACGGAGGTGGCTCCTAGAGGTATCGACATACGTCATCGGCGCTGCATGATTCCGGGTCGACGCTTTCGGCGCCCTGCCGCAGCCGGGCGATGGTCTCGCGCAGTGCCACCAGTGCGCTGATCTGCTCGTCGAGGTCGGTCAGTCGGATGTCGAGCAGGTCGCGCACGTGCGTGCACGGCGCGTGGCCGCTGTCACGGATGTCGAGGATCTGCCGAATCTGGGCGAGGCTGAACCCGGCGGCCTGTCCCCGTCGGATGAAGCCGACCCGGGCGATCGTGTCGGCGGCATAGTCGCGATACCCCGCCGGGGAACGTTCGGCGGGCGGGAGCAGGCCTTCGTCTTCGTAGTAGCGCAGCGTCGCGGTGGTGGCCCCGGTCGCCTCGGCGAGCTTCCCGATTCTCACGATGTCTCCTCAGAACACTTGACCTTCAAGCCTACTTGAAGGTCAAGGATGGGTGCATGAGTCAGGGATTGGACCTCGCGGTCATCGGTTCCGGCGGCGCGGCGATGGCCGCGGCGATCCGCGCTACCGCGCTCGGCAAGTCCGTCGTCATGATCGAGCGCGGCATCTTCGGTGGCACGTGTGTCAACACCGGCTGCGTGCCGTCAAAGGCCCTGATCGCAGCGGCCGAGGCCCGGCATACCGCAGCCGACACTGCCCGGTTCCCGGGGATCGCCACCACGGCCGGCCCGGTGGACATGGCGGCCCTGATCGCCGGCACGCACGATCTGGTGGAGTCGCTGCGCTCAGAGAAGTACCTCAACGTGGCCGAATCGTATGGCTGGCAGCGCATTCAGGGCCAAGCGCGGTTCGCCGGAACCCCGGACGCGCCCGTCATCGAGGTCGGCGATGCCACCATCGAGGCCGAGCACTACCTGATCGCCACCGGCGCGAACCCAGTCATCCCGCCCGCATTCGAGGGCGTCGCCTACCTGACCTCGACCACCGCGATGGAAGTCACCGAGGTCCCGGAGTCGCTGCTGGTGATCGGCGGCGGCTACGTCGCGTTGGAGCAGGCGCAACTGTTCGCCCGGCTCGGGTCAACGGTGACGGTGCTGGTCCGCTCCACGCTGGCATCGAAGGAAGAGCCGGAAGTCGGCATGGCGCTGCTGGAGGTGTTCGCCGACGACGGCATCCGGGTGGTGCGCCGCGCCACGGTGAGCGAGGTCGAGCAGGCCGACGATCAGGTCACGGTCACCGCGACCATCACCGGCGGAACGCAGCAGTTCCGTGCCGCGAAAGTCCTCGTCGCCACCGGCCGCCGTCCGAACACCGACGGCCTGAATCTCGAAGCGGTGCAGGTCAAAACCGGCGAGAACAACGAGGTCGTGGTGAGCGACGGGCTGCAGTCGTCGAACCCACGGATCTGGGCGGCCGGCGACGTGACCGGGCACCGCGAGTTCGTCTACGTCGCCGCCCATCACGGCGCGATGGTCGCCGACAACATCTTCACCGACGCCGGCCGCAGGGTCGACTACCGCCATCTGCCCCGCGTGACGTTCACCAGCCCCGCGGTCGGTGCGGCCGGGACGACCGAGGCCGAGCTCCTCGCCGCCGGGACACGGTGCGACTGCCGGGTGCTGCCGCTAAAACATGTGCCGCGTGCGGTGGTCAACCGAGACACCCGCGGTTTCATCAAACTCGTCGCCGACGCCGGCACCGGCCGCATCCACGGCATCACCGCCGTCGCCAAGGATGCTGGCGAGATCGCCGCCGCCGCGGTCTACATCCTCGACGCCGCGATGACCGTCGACCAGGTCGCCGGGTCCTGGGCCCCGTATCTGACCATGGCCGAAGGCATCAAAATCGCCGCCCAGTCCTTCAGCGCCGATATGTCCCGACTGTCCTGCTGCGCATCCTGACGCATGGCTCACTCGAAAGGTTCCTGATGCCCAATTTCCTTGACCGCCTGACCATTCCGGAAGAGTCCGGGCTCGACCCGACGATGCTGGTGCCGTTGCTGCGGCTGCTCGCCGCCGGCGAGCCGGTCACCGTGGAGGCGCTCGCCGCGGCCGTCGGCCTCCCGGTTGACGAGGTGACCCGGCGTCTGGCCGCGGTACCCGACACCGAATACGACGAGCAGGGCCGCATCGTCGGCCAGGGCCTGACCCTGCGCCCGACCCGCCACCGATTCACCGTGGCCGGCCAAGAGCTCTACACCTGGTGCGCCCTGGACACCCTCATCTTTCCCACCATCCTGGACCGGCCCGCCAGCATCGAATCCGAATCACCCGTCAGCGGGCACCCGATCAGGGTCTCGGTCGGCGAAAACGGTGTCACCAGCGTGCAGCCCGAGACCGCGGTGGTCTCGCTGGTCAACCCCGACGACCTCACCTCGATCCGGTCCTCATTCTGCAACCAGGTGCACTACTTCACCTGCGCGCAGGACGCCGCGCCGTGGCTCGCCGAGCACCCCGAAGGTCAGATCGTCAGCGTCGCTGAGGCCCACCAACTCGGCGCAGCCCTGACCACACAAATCCTTACCCAGCTCCATACCCCGCCAACTGCCCACCCCGGCTGCTGCAGCTGACCAGCCGCACCCAACCTGATGAGGAGAAATCAATGAATCAACGTCCACGAAGAAATCCCGTGCTGCTGGGTGCGGCAGCGGTGCTGGTGACGGCCCTGTGTTGCGCCGCGCCAGTCCTGATCGCCGGCGGCGCGCTCGCCGCCGTGTGTGGACTGCTCGAGAATCCATGGGTCATCGGGGCAGCCGTCGCGCTGCTGCTGGCGGCTGTGGTCGCCTTCGCCCGCCGCGGTCAACGCGGCGATCACTGCTGTCCCGCCGACAGCCATTCACCCGCGACGCACACGCTCGACGACCTGACGAAAGGAAGCATCGACAATGTCTGAAACGCGTTCGTTTACACCCCACAGGTGGGCGGGCGTTACGGCTGTGATGCTGGCAGCGGGCGCGCTGACCGCGTGCGGCCAATCGGCCACAACCAGCAATCCGACCTCACCGCCACACGCCAACGCCACAACCCAGGCGACGGCGGCGACACTGACCACGGTGGACGGCAAAACCGTCGAACTGCCCGCTGCCGCCCCGACCGCGATCCTGTTCTTCTCCTACGGGTGCGGCGAATGCGTCGGCGGCGGTAAATCCCTGGCCGCTGCTCGGGCGGCCGTGGAGAAAGCCGGAGGCAGCGCCAAGTTCCTAGCCGTCGACATCGTCCCCACCGAGAAACCCGCCGATGTTCGCCACTTCCTGGACCAGATCGGCGGCACCAGCCTGCCCGCGGTCGTCGATACTAACGGGGCCCTGACCAGCCGCTACCAGGTGACCGCGCCGACCACCGCCCTCGTCATCGACCCGTCCGGGCAGATCAGCTACCGCGGCCACGCCCCGTCCCAGGATCAGATCCTGGCCGCCCTCGGCAGCAGCGCCGCACGGTGAACCTGCTCGCGCTCGCGTTTACCGCTGGCATGCTCGCCCCGGTCAACCCCTGCGGGTTCGCGCTGCTACCGGCGTGGATCACCGGCACCATCGCCACCGGCGGCACCGATGCGGTGCTCGTGCGGCTGGCCCGGGCACTGCGCACCGGGGCCGTCCTGACCATCGGGTTCACCGGCACCCTCACCCTCGCCGGTATCGCGATCAGTGCCGGTGCCCGGACCCTGGTGACGGCTGCTCCCTGGCTCGGGATCACGATCGGGCTCACCCTGGCCATCTTGGGCGGCTTCATGCTCACCGGCCGCACCATCGGTCTGCGTATGCCTGCCCGGACGCGTCATCGGCCGGACTCCCCAACAGCCGGTGGTGTGCTCGCGGCCGGAATCGGCTACGCCCTGGCGTCACTGTCCTGCACCTTCGGGGTACTGCTCGCGGTGATCGCCCAGGCCCAGGCCACCAGCGGATGGGGCGGTCTGCTGGCAGTGTTCACCGCATACACAGCCGGTGCCGCCACCATCTTGATGCTGGTCAGCGTCGGCACCGCCATCGCCGGCACGGCCCTGACCCGGCATCTGGGTATCCTCGCCCGCCACGGGACCCGCGTCACCGCCGTTGTCCTCATCGCCACCGGCGCCTACCTCGCGTGGTACTGGCTGCCCGCGGCCACCGGGCACACCGCCAGCGGCGGCAACCTGCTCACCGGCTGGTCGGCCACCGCGACCGGATGGCTGCAGGACCACGCCCTCCCGGCCAGCGTCATTGCCGCCTTCGCTGTGGTGGTCAGCGCGGTGGCCGCGTACTGGACCACCCACCGCCGGCCAATCACCGGCAAGCAGCGCCGCCGGTGATGATTCACCGGCCGATACACCCAGCCAGATACCACTGTCCCTAACGATTAGAAAGCCGATAGATACAACCGTCGGACACAGTCAGATGCACACCACAAGTGCCTTACTGATAAGGCACATTCAAGACTGCCGACCCCTAAGCGCGACACGCCAGTTCTGCGCCGTCTGAGCGTGTCGTCAATACGGCAGTGGCGAATAGGCGTCGGTACTGCGCCCATTGCTCGACGGGGGTGGCGTCGGCATGGTGGGCGCCGGTGCGTTCGTTGATGCGGTCGAGCAGTAGCGTCGGCCAGGCGGGTTCCGTTGGCGTCCTGGGCTGTTCAACCCGAGGGCGAGCTGTGAGCAATGTTGCGGCTACGGCGATCACATCGGGGTAGGCCACCACGTGCGCTTCTAGGCCATTCTGCAGAATCCCCGCCGCCACGTGACGCTCTGCGTGAGCCCAGAAGACCAGGATGTGGCGGGCGTCGCCCAAGGCGTCATGAAGGTCGACCTCTGAATACTGACGGGCCAAGCGCCGATGCGTGCGCCCGGCACTGAGCACCGTGGGCCGGTCACGAAGATCCACCTGGTCGTCAAGAACGCGCGTTGGTGAACCGATCCAGCGTCGGTGACGGTGGCATACGGAGACATGTGCAGGCAGGTAGCAGTAGACGGGTTCGTGTATTCCCTTGCGTGCCATACATCTTTGACACAAAGGGCGGCGGAGATATTGCTTGAGCGCGGTGGGGTCGCCAGCAAGCCCGCAGAGACGGGACCGGATTACCTGCTCAGGTTGGCCGCTGACGACGGCCAACCAGTCCGGTCGCGGCCGGGCTGCGCATGATTCGGCGACATGGCCGCGCAGTGTGGAGACGCCGATATGGTTGGCGCGGGCCAGCCTGTCGATGTAGGACGATACGGCTTCCCAACGGAACGGTGCGATCGTTCGCGGGAGCCGCTGGCGTGGTCCGCGCGGCCACGGCCTGACAGTTGCCACGTCAGCTGGCCGTGCGGGCCGCGGCCGTGTGGGCGGCGTAGTCGATCAAAATATCGTCCATGGCCTCGCGGGTGATGTGCTCGGTGCCGTCGAGCATCGCTTGGATTGCTGAAGCCCGGATCAAGTGGGCCAGGCTGCCGATCATCCCGCCGGTGCGGCGGTGCAGGTAACGGGCCTGGGCGACAAGGCTTCCCGGTTCGTGTCGATGCAGACGCAAGGTACCTTCCATGGCGGCGACGAGTTGTCGCCACTCCTTGGCGTCGGGGAATGCGCTGGTGTGGATCACCCCGCAACGGCCGGCCAACTGCCGTCCCCGCGTGCCGGTGAACAGCCCCGAGCGTTCCACTTCGATCCCGGCGTAAACGAATGTCGCAGGCAGATGCTCGGTGAAGTATTTGAGGTGGTCGGACAGTTCTTCGCCGGCGCGGGTGTCGAGGTTGAGGTTGTGGATTTCATCGACCACCACGATGTCGGTACGGGCATCGATGAGCACCTGGCACACGGCATCGGAAATATCGGTCACGTTCATCCGCTGATTGAGCGTGGGAAGCCCCAGAAACCGTGCGAACTCCATCGCCAACTTGCGGGGCGACCCTTTCGGCGGGGCCGTCACATACACCACCGGAATCCGGCTCTCATCGCCGGGAAACCGTGCACGGGTGCGCAATTCGTGAAACCGACCCAGTTGCTTGATCGCCGTAGTTTTCCCCGTCGCTGCCCCGCCGGAGATGATCAGCCCGCGCCGGGCCCCGATCTCGCGCTGGTTGAGCAATGTCAACAGCCGGCCCTGATGGGTGATCGCTTCGATCGCCGACGTGGTGACCACCACCAGCTCCGAATGATGCGCAACCCGGGCCTCGTTGTAGGCCGTCCGCTCGTCCTCACCGAGGCTGGCCCACTCGTCGTCGGCGAGCAACGTGAACTCCGGCGGATCGGCATCAACAAAACGCCGCCAGCCCTCCAGCGTCGTGGTCGGCTGGCGGCGATCCTCTAACTGACCCACCGCCGCAATCTCGGTCACAGTCGCCACGTTTGGGCCTCCTTGCGTGCATCAAACACCGGCAGGGGTATGACCTCCGCCATCTCGCCGTCATCGTCGAAAGTCTCGTTGTCGGCGGCCCGTTCCGACGGTGACGGGCCATGATGTTCGGATGATTCCGTCGGGTCCGGCCAGTCCCGGCCGGCGCTCGCGGCGCTGGTCCGTCCAGTCACTCGGCGCTCGGCTTTCGTCTGCTGCTGCGGCCCAGCGGCGGCGCGGTCCAGCAAGTCCTCCGCGATGGCCGCAATCTCCGCTTCCTGGGTCTTCTGGGCCCCTCTGCGGTCGGCTACGGAGCGGGCGTGGCGCCACAGTGTCTCGCCGAACGGCACCGGCGAGGACCGAAGGTGCGTCCACGTCGCGGCCAGCCATCCGTCTTCGTGGTGATTGCGCACCCAAATCCTCGACACGTCATACGGGTCGTAGTGCACTTCCCACTGTCCGTTACGGGCATCGACCCCGGAATGCTGGCGCCGGTATGGGTTGAGCGCCTTGGCGTCATAGGTGCGATGGTTGATCCGGACCCCGTAACTGTTGATTGTGCGCCACTGCACGGGAAGCAATTCGATATAGTCGTCGGCGTCCAGTGGGACCGGTACATAGCCAGCCACCTCAACGAGGGCAGTGTATTTCTCGTTGGGAGACAACGCTTTCCCCGGCGTCACCGGATCCCGCAGGCCATCGTGGGGGCGGTTCTGCCACACCGCGATGATCCACTCGTCCAGCAGCGCCTGCAGCTCAATCATCGACCACACCGCGTCGTCCTCGGCGTTTTTCCCACGCCGCTCCACCGATGAACCGACGTAACCGGCCACGTACTGTGCGAACAGGGTGCCCACCGACTGCAATGTCCGCTCGATCTTCGGCTTATCGGTCGGGCAGTCGGGATGAGCCGGCTGCAGATTGATCCCCAATGTGCAGCACGCTTGCCGAAATGTTTGGGACAGATACGCTTTCCCGTGATCGCAGACGATCGTCTCGGGAGCGATCACCGGCCTGGCCGCAGCATCGGCCAGGCGCTGATCGACACTGGTCAGGCTGTGGTGCGGAAGTACCGACCGGGACATCCGCAGCGCATCGGCCCATCCCGGGCGCATCGGTTCGGGCGTCAATGCCCGCGCCAAGAGCAGTGACGCGTCCACTGCTTTGGTCGTCGGTCGCAGCACCGCGGCCGGGATGGACCGCGTAGCGTTGTCGACCATCGCAGTCAGCTCGACTCGGTCTACCATGCCGTCATCGAGCACTACCCGTACATCCAGAAGGGTTGAATCGATTTCCACCATCTCGCCGGGGCGCACCACGGTGATCGACCCGAATGGGCCATCGGGCTGCTTGGACAGCGATCGCCGCGTCCGTGCTGACCCGAACGTGTGCCGTCCTTCCGCGAGGCGCTTGACCAGCCGGTAGAAGGTGGGCTGCGACGGCATCGCGGGCGCGTCGTCGGCACCATAGGTGGCCACCAGCGTCTTGGCGACCCGCCGTTGCAGACGCTGCACCGTTCCCGTTGACAGGTCGGTCTCGCCCTCGATCGCATCCCGCACCGCGGCGACGACACGGTCGTCCACACGGCCGAATACCGCGCGCCGCCGATTATGGCGCCCGTCAACCACTCCCAGGAGCCCGTCCCGTTCGTAGGCAAATCGGCGACGCTGCAACGCATTCCGACTCACGTCGTGGCCGGCGGCACGCAGCTCGTCCAACTTGGCCAGCTCACGCTGCCGCAGAGATCGTTTCGCCGTGTCGAACTCTGGGCGGGGACGAATGCCCGCGGCCGTCCCAGGCGGGCGGCCGCTGAGGATCTCCACGATGTGGCGCTCCCACCACCGTGCTTGCTCGACGGCTGCCTCGGGAATGCCAGCCAGCATTTCCTCAGAACACAGTGGCGGTCGCGACCCCGACACCAATTCCAATGCCGGATCAACCATCAGCTGCGAGAGCGGCACCACAATCTGCTCGCCGACAGCGTCAACCAGTCGAGCTGATCCGCCCGACAGGGTTACGACGGTGAAAACACCTGCTGATAAACGGATTTCGTCTCCCTCTCGGACGACACCCGTTCGCACGTCAGGTCACCACCCGGTCCCGAGGCCAATCGCCGTGTCGTCGCCAAGTGCCGCTCCTTGCAGATCGGCAACTAAACGGCCGTGCCAGAGCAGATGAAACAGTACGGGCAGCACCACCAAAGGAGTCCCGACCGCGTGCACACCAGCCATCAACGGACGGACCCGAGCGAAGACCTCCGCCAGTTGATCAGCCAAACCGATCTTCAATACTCGCGGATGCCGATAACCCGACAACCAACGTAGATTCGCCCGCAGCACTGGATCGAGGGAACCGACACGCAGGTAATCCCAACCGACCATCGCGCACGTGGCGGCAGACCGATCGAACACGTCCCGATCAGCGTCAGAGATCCGGTCGTCCTCACGAACGTCGACTACGACGACAGATCCATCGCGGCGCCGCACGAAGTAGTCAGGAGCATGCCGCGTGCCGTCACGCCAATGAATCCAAAATGGTTGCGACAGAACACCAACAACATCCGGATCGGCATCCAACGCCATCAACTGGTCACGTTCTACCCAGGACTCGTGACCTACATGTGCGCCGGTTGTGGCGAACCACCACAGCCCGGGAAAGTTACGCTGACCTCGAAACGAGGGGAAATTCCGCACTGGTGAACAGTCCAACTCAAACCGGGTTGCAGCACATCGGTCCAGCGATTGCCGCGTGCATCCCTCGCGGGTGTTGAACTCCAAGTCCACTGCACTCGCTACACCTGGCCCAGCCGAAACAGCCGACGTCAGCACACATAAACGCTAAGCCTCGTGCCCCAGATTCAATGAGAAAGACACGCACTTACCCCAGATTCAATGAGAATGCCCCAGAATCAATGAGAACGGACACATGCCGCTCACCCCCGCCCATCCGGGGCCGCCCGGCATGGAATTACGTCACTGTGACGTATCGGCGTCTTAGGGGGTGTTTTTAGGCCAACGATGAGATCGTGTCCGGGATCAGCGATCCTGTCGCTGACTATTCAAGTCCGTCAACCAGGAGCCGCACACTCTTGGCATTACTTGTCCGCAGCGGTGCAATCGCGCGGTATTCGGCAGATTCGTTCCATGCGCGCGCCGATTCAAGGTCAGGAAACTGGACCAAAACGACTTGGTCGGCGTCCCACTCGCCTTCCCATACCTCTGGGGAGCTGCACCGCGCGAGGTACTTCCCACCATATGGCTCCACGGTTGCGCCCACTCGATCGCGGTACTCAGCAAGCTCGGCTACCGCGCCTGTAGCTGTCACGTTCACGATGAGATATGCCGCCATGCGGGAAGTATCCCAGGAGGCTGCCGTGGCTCCTAAATCAGATCGCTGGTCACGCATTCGCCCCAACGTGACGGAATGCATTGCAACGCAAGGTCCGTGGTCAACGGCAACTGGCATGCGCCGCTAACATTGCTCTTCCGAACCCTCTGCATCGCCGTCGATTCCGTGCGGTCAGTTCGCGACGTCGAACGCCTTGATCACCTTCGTCGGCGTCACGCGAACGACAAGCTCACCCGGCACCGCATTGCGGCGCCCGAACTCCTCCGCGCGCTCGGCCCCCATGTACCGGCCACCGATGCGGGTTGCCGTGTCGAGCAGTTCATCTTCATCTTCGCCGATTTCGGCGGTGCCTTGGACTTGCACGAATGAAAATGGCGGTCGCTGATCGTCAACACAGATGACCACTCGTGGATCACGCCGCAAGGCGCGCCCTTTGGCGGTCTCCTTTCCGGTGTTGAAGACCAACTGCTGGCCGTCGACGATGAACCAGATCGGCGCCACCAGTGGCCGGCCGTCCCCTGCGACGTATCCGAGTTTGCCTGTGCGGGTTCCTTCGGACAGGAACGCGATCACGTCGTCAGAGAGCGGGCCCATGAGACCAGAGTAGGCCGCGGCGCAACCCGCCCCGACACCGTTGCACCACTATTTTGCGTTCTGGCCTGCGGATTGGTATCTTCTGCGGCGGCCCAGAATCGTTCCGGAAAGCAGAAGATGCGTACCCATTACAGAACTCGCGGCTTCTCCACCCGTCCGCAACGGGGTCTTCGTTCCCATCGTGTGCTGCGTCCCATGGCAGGTCAGTGCTTCGAGATCGACATCAAACTCGAAGGAAACCGGTGGGTCATCCGGATTCCCGAGATCAACGATGCCACCGAGGCGAACACCCGCGCCGAGGTCGAACTGGCAGCCCGTGAATGCATCGCCGCCTGCACCGGCATCCCACTCGGATACATCTCCGTGTGGGCTCGCGACTGAGCTCAATCCCGGTATATCGCAGCGCAACTCGCCTGGACGGTTACGTCCTCACGAGAGCAGGCCTCGAATCACGTCGCCGGATCGTCGTTCAGCTCGCGGGTCGGTTCCTGCGAACGCACGGCCCCCTCGCTGATCCCCAGCGCGACCAACACGTCGACTGCGGTGATCACCAGGCCGGTGTAGTACATCCACTTCAGCGTCGGGTCGGGCTGGGCGGCGAAGTACACGATCAAGAAGATCGGCCCGACGATGCCGACAACGAAGCACATCGCCTGAACGCGCAGATACACCCCGAATGGCCGCGTTGTCATTGTAGGCCGCGGGCAACCGGCCGGGTGGCGTCCGAACTCCACTGGGACCACGATCCGGGGAACAACGCCGCGTCATGGCCCGATGCCGTCAGCGCCGCGACCACCACCGCCGCGGTGATACCGGATCCGCAGTAGACCCCGACCCGGTCGACGCCCCCGACACCGCGGTCGGTCAGCAGTGCCTCCAGCTCGCAATCCGCCACGAACGCCCCACCGCCGGTGAGCACGGCGGTGCTCGGCAGATTCCGTGCACCGGGGATGTGACCGGCCACCGGATCGACCGGCTCCACCTCACCGCGGAAGCGTTCCGGCGCCCTTGCGTCGAGCAGTTGACCGACGGTCACCTCGTCGGCGGACAGCGTCGGCAATGCGCCAGCGTAGAGATCGTCGCAGGCAACCGTCACGTCGCCGGGTTGCGGGTCCACCGGGCCGGTCTCGAGAGCGCCGCCAGCGGCTGTCCAGGCAGACAGCCCGCCGTCGAGGATGCGGACGCCGGTCAAACCCGCGGCGGTCAGCACCCACCACGCCCGCGCCGAGCCTGCCCGGTTCCAGTCGTCGTACACCACCACCGGGCGATCGCGGCGAATCCCCCAGCCTCGGGCCGCGGTCTCAACGGCCGGTCCCGATGGCAGCGGGTGGCGCCCGCGTCCGGCCACAGTGTGGTCGGTCAGCTCGTCCTCTAACGACACATACACCGCCCCGGGCAGGTGTCCCTGCAGGTAGGAAGCTCTGCCGTCGGGCTCGGACAGCTGCCAGCGCACGTCGAGAATCGCCGGCGGCTCGCCAGCCGCCACGGCGGCGATCAGCTCCTCGGCCGTGATCAACACGTCAGCGCGCCGCGCCATCGGATCTCCGTTCGTTCATCGCCACCTGGCCTCCAACGATTCTGCCCCCAGACTGCAAGCGAACGACAAAGCAGGTAGCCAACCTGGGAGGATGCTGAAATCGAGTAGTGCACTACGCGTGCGGTCGCCGGCACCAACCGATTAACTGTGCAACTAGACGTTAGGTCGAGTCACGGATCCCGGCCAGGGGGAACCTGGGATCGCCTGGCCGGATCGCACCACGACTGGGGGGTGTGGCGCGATCGGCGGGCGACGCTGGGGAAGGCGTGGAACCCCTTCCCCAGCGGCCGTGATCTTTTTTGTCGGTATCGCCGCCGCATCGGGTAGGCGGATCTGCGAATTGTGAGCGCGGACAGCTCCCGAGGGCGCCGGTAGGGTCGGCGAGGTGACTAACGCGGCGGCCTTCACCAGTGACGGGCGGCCCCGCGCCCGAGGCCTGGGCATCTCCCTGCTCGGCGAAACCGGACCGCTCAATGCGATCACCGACGTTCCCGGCATCGAGGTCGGGGTGACCACGCTGGTGTCCGGGGACGGGCCGATGGTGGTCGGCCGTGGACCGGTGCGCACCGGGGTCACCGCCATCCTGCCCCGGGGCCGAGCCGGAATCGGTCAGCCGTGCGCGGCCGGCTGGTTTTCCCTCAACGGCAACGGCGAGATGACCGGCACTACCTGGATCGAGGAATCCGGCGCCTTCAATCTTCCTGTCCTGCTGTCGAACACGCACTCGGTCGGCGCTTGTCACAGCGGGGCTATCTCGTGGGTCAACCGGGTCGACCCGGTCTTGGCGCGCCAGTGGCTGCTGCCAGTCTGTGCCGAGACCTGGGACGGCTACCTCAACGACATCAACGGCGGCCATGTCCGCCCCGAACACGCCGAGGCCGCGCTCGACAGCGCCGCCGGCGGACCGGTACCCGAAGGTTCGGTCGGCGGCGGGACCGGCATGAATTGCTATGAGTTCAAAGGCGGCAACGGAACCGCGTCGCGGGTGGTGTCCTATGGCCGGCACCGCTTCACCGTCGGCGCGTTCGTGCAGTCCAATTTCGGTGCCCGTCACGAACTCACCATTGCCGGGCGCCACGTCGGCCCCCGGCTGGCCGCCGAGAATCCGCTCGCCGGTGACTGGTTCGAGCACGACCTCAACCGCCCACCGCCCGGAGCGGGATCGGTGATCGCGATCATCGCCACCGACGCGCCGCTCCTGCCGGGCCAATGCAAGGCCCTGGCCAGACGCGTCCCGCTGGGCCTGGCCCGAACCGGTACCACCGGCAGTCACTTCTCCGGCGACATCTTCCTGGCCTTTTCGACCGCCGACGTGCCGGACCTGGCCAGCCGATTCCCGATCGGCGAGGTGGCCGATGACGAGTTCGGGCGGTTGGAGTTCCTGCCGTGGGGGCGGATGGACGACTTCTACACTGCCGTCGTGCACAGCGTCGAGGAAGCCGTGCTCAACGCCCTCGTGGTCAACACCGATATGACTGGCCGCGACGGGCATCACTCCCCTGCCCTGCCGCATGACCAGTTGCGCGCGCTGCTCTGACCTCAGACGCTAAGCCCGGGTACCGCATCGGTTCTACCGAAGTCGATCTGCGCCGCCGGATTGGCAATCGCGGTGACCAGAGCACTGCCGAACGGGCCGGCTTCGTCGAACAGCGTCCCGGTTCCGACCGAGATACCATCGCAAGCCCAGTGCGAATCGCCTTGTATGCCAATGTATTCCGACTGGGGCAGCCGCGACAGTGCGACAGTGAGGTCGCCGTTGATGTAGCCGATGCCCTTGGTGCCGAGATTGCTGACCAGGCTGGTGGCCTCGGCGACCACGACCGTGCGCACAAACGGCGTGATGTTGTGGCCAGCTACCACGTCGATGGGATTGTGGTAGACGCGCTTTCGCGAAGTGTTCTGATGGGCCGCTCCGTTCGGAAGCCACCCTTGCTCGTCGCTGCCGATGAGGAAGCTGTTGGATTGGGGAGCCGTTGGCGGGGCGTCGAACGCGGTATCACCGACCCACTCCTGCCCCGGCGGCGACTGCGATTGGCGGCACTGCACCAGCGTCGCGCGAGCCACGGTCACCTCGCCCTGGACAACCTCGCATTCGGCGTTGCGTATCCGGTGACCGTCGCGCACGAGCCGCGAGCGGACCGTCGTGGGTACCTTGCGAGCGGCCTTGAACAGGTCGACCGTCAGCCGCGCCGGCAGGAACCCGTCGGCACTGAACCGCTGCTCGAGGTTCCACGCCGCCAGACCGACCACCGCCGGACCGTTGAGCATGTCCTCACCCCAGCGGCTTCGGGCATTCTCGGTCGGATGGAAGGCTCCGTCAGGGTCGGAAATGAAATGCGCCGGTCGCGTGGCCATTCGCGCATCCTCGCACAGGGCCAACCCGGGTCGGCAGCTGGATTCTTAGACGACATAATCATGCGGTCGGCGCGGGAATGATGCCAGGGAGGCCAGTTGTCGGATCACAAGGCCACCGAAGTGCCGACAGGTCCCACCCCGGAGTATCACCGGCCCGGGGTACTGGTGGCGACGCTGAGCATCGTCGCCCTGACGGTCGCGGTCCTGCAGACCGGCGTCGTGCCGGTACTGGGTGTGATCGCCGCGCAGCTGCACGCCTCCCCGCTCGACGTGAGCTGGGCGGTCACCGCCAACTTGCTCGCCGCGGCGGCCACCACCCCGCTGATCGGCCGGCTGGCCGACCTGTACAGCAAGAAGCGGGTGCTGCTGGCCGTTCTGACCGTCGTGCTCGCCGGATCGCTGCTGGCGGCCCTGACCTCATCGCTGCCGCTGCTGATCGCCGCCCGAGTACTGCAGGGGGCCTCGTTCTCGCTCTACCCGATCGGTGTGTCGATCCTGCGTGACGAGCTGCCGACCGATCGGCTGATGCGGGCCATGGCCGTGCTGTCGGGCACCCTCGGCTTCGGCGGCGGAATGGGTCTGGTGGTGACCGGGCTGCTCATGCGCGGTGACGCCGGCTATCACCGGGTGTTCTGGTTGACCACCGTCTTCTCCGTGCTCGTGCTCGTCCTCGCGGCTGTGGCCATACCCGCACGGCCGCGCAGTTCGCACGGCTCTGTCGACTGGGCCGGCGCAGCGGGCCTGGCGGTCGGCCTGTCCACGGCACTGCTGGCGATCACCCAGGGCAACAGCTGGGGCTGGGCCTCTGCCCGCACCATCGGCTGCAGCGCCGCCGGTGTTGGAGTGCTCGGGTTGTGGTGGTGGTGGGAACGGCGTGCGGCGCAGCCCCTGGTGTCGACGACGATGCTGTCCCGACGCCCGATCCTGTTGACCAACATCGCCACCATATTGGTGGGAATGGGACTGTATTTCGCATTCCTCGGCCTGACCGACTTCGTTCAAGCGCCGGTCAGTGCCGGTTACGGCTTCGGTGCGACCGTGTTGAGCGCCAGCGTGGTGTTCCTGTTGCCGGGTGCGGTTGCCGGCTTTCTCACCGCGGTGGCCAGCGGTCGCTACATCGACCGCTTCGGTGCCCGCACCGTGCTGATGGTCGGCGCTGCCGCGGGGGTGGCCGGATTCGTCCTGCTGGCCGTCCTGCACGACGAGCCGTGGCAGGTGATCGCGGCGGGCGTTCTGGCCAACGCCTACATCAGCCTGGCTTACGGGGCCCTGCCCGCGCTCGTCGTGCGTGAGGTCGATGCCGGCCAGACGGGCGTCGCGACGAGCATGAACGCGATCGCGCGTACGGTCGGCAGCGCGATGGCCGCAGCGATCGTGGGCGTGCTGCTGGGCCGCTCGCAGCATGGTCACCCCCCGGAGAGCAGCTTCACCATCATCTTCGCCCTGGGTGCGATTAGCGCCGCCGGTGCCATGGTCCTTATCGCCGTGACCCGGGCGCGGCTGCGGCCGATGGCCTCACTCGATGATGTCGCCAAATCCCGCGCCATGAATCACGAGTGGGGCTGACCCGCCCAGGCGCTTGCGCCTAGCCCGGCTGCACGTGGGCCGGCATCTCTCGTGCGCCCCCGCGGGCGGCACCGATCCCGGCCGCGACGACGCAGCCCATTCCCACGACCGCGGCCCGACTTGGGATCTGGTGCAACAGTAGAAACCCGATCAGCAGCGCCAGCGCGGGCTCCACACTCATCAGTGTGCCGAATGCCGCGGCGTTGAGGCGGCGCAATGCCAACAGCTCGAGGACGAACGGCGCCACCGGCAACAGCAGGGCAAGGCCAAGGCCGATGAGGATCATGTCGGGCGTCATCCGGGGCAGCACCGCCCAACCAACCGTCGCGGTAGCCACCACGCCGGCCACCGGCATCGACACCGCCAGACCCTGCAGACCGTCGACACCGTCGC
Organism: Mycolicibacterium sp. CH28; assembly: GCF_004745805.1. Taxonomy (GTDB): domain Bacteria; phylum Actinomycetota; class Actinomycetes; order Mycobacteriales; family Mycobacteriaceae; genus Mycobacterium. Next base: position 769,560 of record NZ_SRLQ01000004.1, read on the forward strand.
CGACGCGTTGGGTTAGCAGGATGTAGGCGGCCCAGCAGAGTGCCGCACTGAGTGCGAACAACACCCCTACCGGATCGATGGTGGCCCGCCACGGTTCGGTCAGCAGCACGATGCCCGTCGCGGCGAGTGCGGGCCACACCCATCGGCCCTTGCCCCGGCCACTGACGACGGCGACCCCCAGCGGCCCGAGGAACTCCAGTGCGCTGGCCGTCCCCAGCGGGATCCGGGACAACGCCGCCATGAACAACATGGTGGTCAGCGCGGTCACCACTCCGAGCACGACACAGATCCCGAAGGTAGCGCGGGTAAACGCCGACGGGCGTGGCCGCACGAGCACCAGGAACAGCACAGCTGCCCAGGCCAGGCGCAGCCACGCGGCCCCTTCGGCCCCGATCCGGCCGATCAGCCCAACTGCCACGGCCAGGCCCAACTGCACACATACCATCGAGGCCACCGCCAGCACGGAGCCAATACGCGCCGGATGGGTGGCCATGGCTGGAATTCAACGGCACCCGATTCAGCTCAGCGGCGCCGGGCTGGTATCAAGATGGCTGACCCTCATAGGAACGGAAGTTTTGTGGCTATCTCGCGGAAGAAGGACTCACTCGACTCGATCAGCCGAACACTGGCCCAGGTGATGCGGTTGAGCGGTAGCCGGTCGATGTTCGCCCGCCAGGCCGCCGCGGCCGGGGTTACGCTGACCCAGCCGTCCTATGTGCTGTTGCGATTGCTCATCGACGTCGGCCCGCTGGCGATGGGTGTATTGGCGCGCGCCGCCCACATGGATGTCGGTATGGCGACGCGGCAGGTGACCACCCTGGTCGAAGCGGGCCTGGTGACGCGCAAGCCCGATCCCGCCGACGCGCGGGTTTCGCTGGTGGCGGTCAGCAAGAGCGGGCGCCGGGTCGCTGGATCCCTGCAAGATGTTCGGCGCGGGCATATGCAGCGCGCGCTGTCCGGCTGGCGGGCTGCCGAACTGGCCGAGTTCGACCGGATGTTGCGTCGATTCCTGGAGGATTCCGTCGCCACCCCGATCGACGAAGGCTGACGGCCCCCCTGCCTGGACTGCGCCGATGCGGCTCAGGCGGTGACTCGGTCGACCAACTCGCGGGCCAGGGCGAACGCCGATGTCGCGGCCGGCGACGGCGCGTTGCGCACATGCGAGATGGCGCCGTCGCGGGAGATCACGAAATCGTCGACCAGTGCGCCATCCCGCCCCACCGCCTGAGCCCGCACACCGGCGTGTGAACTGCCGTCGAGGTCATCGAGCGACAGACCCGGCAGGTAGCGCGCCGCCGCGGTGACGAAGGCCTGCCGGCTGGCGGCCATCCGGATCTCGTCGAGTCCCACCTGCCAATATCGGCGGCCAACTCGCCAGGTTCCCGGCCAGGTAAGTGTGTCCCAGGAGTCGCGCCAACTCCACCGGCGTAGCGAGTAGCCATCGCGAGCGGCGACCATCATGGCGGTTGGTCCGAGGGTGACGTTGCCGGTGATGTGCTTGGTGATGTGCACTCCGAGGAACGGGAGCTCGGGATTGGGCACCGGATAGACCATTCCGTTGAGTCGGGAATGTTCGGTGCGTTTGAGGCCCAGATAGGCCCCACGGAACGGCACGATCTGCGGGTCGCGCGGCGCGCCCCCGCGCCGGGCCAGGCGGTCGGACCAGAGCCCGGCGCATGCGATTACCCGCCGCGCCCGCACCGCCCCGTCGGCGGTCTGCACCACCGGTTGCGCAGCCGAGTCGATCGCGTCGACCGTCGTATCGAACCGGACGGTGACCCCAGCCGCGGTCAGTTCGCCGACCAGCGCCTGCGCCACCGCCGTGTAGTCCACGATCCCCGTGTTGGGGGCGTGAAGAGCTTGCACACCAACGGCATTGGGTTCGATCTCGCTGATCTCGCCAGAGCTGATGCGGCGCAGCCCCGGTACGGCGTTGGCGATACCGCGCTCGTGCAGATCGTCGAGGCGGCTCAGCTCGTCGGGCGACACCGCGACGATCAGCTTGCCGCATCGTTCATGGGCGATGGCGTTGTGTTCGCAGTACTCGTACATCAACCGGGCGCCTTCGACGCACAGCCGGGCCTTGAGCGAGCCCGGCTGGTAGTAAATGCCGCCATGGATCACCCCGGAGTTGTGGCCGGTTTGATGACGCGCGGGCTGTGTCTCGCGCTCGAGAATCAGCACCGAGTCGCCGGGGCGGCGTAGCATCCATTCCCGCGCCACGGCCAAGCCGACAATGCCCGCCCCGACGACGACCAGGTCATACGTCGTCGCCGTCATCGCCCTCACCGGCGGCCACCGCGCGCAACACGTGCGCCCGCCGCTGCTCGATCGCCCGGCCGAATTCCTGGAGCAGCAGCGGGTTGTCCTGCACGATCTCCTCGATCTGCTCGCGTCCGACCGCAACGACAGTGACCTCGTCGACGGCGTACGTCGAGCCGATTGCGCGCTGCCGGGTCAGCGTGCTCTGGCCGATGAAGGAGCCTCTCTCGAAGCTGCCCGCGATCACTTCCGAACCGTCCTCGGCGGCGGCGGCGATCAGCTGTAATTCGCCGGCGACGACGAACTTCATCCCGGTGGGCACCTCACCGGACCGCTGCACCAGTTCACCGGCACCGAACCGTTCGATCCTGGCATGCTTGACCAACTCCTGCTGATCGTCGCGATTCAACCGCAGCCTCGGCGCGACCACCGAGCGAATCGCCTCGGCGACCCGCTCCGGCGTCGAGAACACCTCGTCGGCTTCGTCCAGGTGCAAGCCGGCCCGACGGGCCGCATACCAGGTCCAGCGCAGGAAAGCGGCTTTCGCCTTGCCGTCGTCGGCCGGAGTGCGTAGCGGGATCTTGGTCTGATACTCCTTAGCCCCCAACGGAACTGCCGACGGGGTGCGGTCGGGGTGGCATTGCGGTAACTCCGAGGCCACCCGCACCAGCATCGCGCACACCTCGTCGGGGGCGTCATCGACGGCGAAGATGCTCGTCACCGTAATGGTGTGTTTGCCTGGCGGGCGGCTCAGGTTGCTGAACGATGCCCCCGCCAGTACCGAGTTCGGGGTGATCTGCAGCCCGGTACCCGTCTCCAGATGCACGGCACGCCAGTTGACCTCCACGACACGTCCCTTGGCCGCGGGAGTGTCGAGCCAGTCGCCGATCTTGAACGGTTGCTCGAAAAGCATGAGCAATCCGGAAATGATCTGACCGACCGAGTTCTGCAGTGTCAGGCCGACCACGATCGAGGTGACACCGAGGGCGGTGAACAGTCCTTTGACGTTCGCCCCCCAGATGTAGGAGAAGATCATCGCCACGCCGATCGCGATCAGCAGGAAGCGAGCGACGTCGAGGAAGATGCTCGGAATCCGCTTGCGCCAGCTGCCGTCCGGTGCGCTCTGGAACACCGCGGCGTTGATTCCCGACAACAGCAACACCAGTACGACGAAGGCGACCAGCGTGCCGACCATCCGCACCGAGGTGGCCTGCGGTGGAACTTGGCTGGCTTCCAGCATCAGTAGCAGCAATGCGCCCAACGGCAGCAAGTAGTTGCGCAGCACGGTCACCGGCTTGGCCAGGAAGCTGTCCCTGCGGCGCAGCGCGTGCTGCCATTCGGTGAGCGCGATCAAACCCACCGGCAACCCGATCGCGATACCGATGGCCCAGTAGAACCAGGCTGAGGCGAAGACGTCAGCCATCACGGCTCCTCCGCGACTCGCCAGATCTGTTGGGGCGCACCGTCCACCGTCAACGTTCCGGCTTCGGTGAACGCCATGGTGTCGCGCAGCGTGTCGTAGACGCGGGCGGTGACGTAGACTCCCGGCCGGCCCGCTCCGCTCTTGACCTGGTGGGCGAGGTTCACCGCGTCACCCCACATGTCGTAGACCACCGAGGGACTGCCGACCAGACCGCTGCCCGCCTCGCCGGTGTCGATGCCGGCGCGCAGCCCCAGCTCGAGGCCCTCTTCGCTGTTGAACCGATCCACGATCCGCTGGCAATCGAGGGCGAACTCCACGGTTCGGTGGACGTTGTCCAATCTGGGTACCGTCAGGCCGCAGCTCGCCAGGTAGCCGTTGCGCACCGTGTTGACCCTCTCGATCCCGAGACTGGCTGCCGCGGCGTCGATCTGGCGGGTCAGCTCGTTGCTCAAGGCCAGGTATTCCGCGGGGCTCAACTGCGCCTGCAACCGGTCGATGCCGAGCAGGTCGGCGAAGATGACCGTGACGTTGTGGTGTTCGGCGGCGATCGTCTCCTCGCCCTGGCGGTATCGCTCGACGATGCTCTCTGGCATCAATGACTTGAGCAGGTCGTCGTTCTCCTTCCGCTGCTGGGTGAGTAGGTCGTCCTTGACGGCCAGGGTGCGGCTCATCCCATTGAAGGCCTCCGTCAGGTCACCGATTTGGTCCCGGTTTTCGACAGGAATGGCGACCGTGTAGTCACCGGAAGCAATGCGCCGCACGCCTTCCTCCAGCCGCCGGATCGGGCGCACGAAGACCTGGGCGAGGTAGACCGCCAACACGCAGACGGTGAAGATCATCCCGACAGTGGTGAGCACCATCGTGCGGGTAAAGGAGGATTCACGCGCGAACGCCTCGGCGATGTCGACCTTGGCGATGATCGACCAGTGAAGTTCTGAATCATCTTGGCCCAGCGGCGAGTACGCCTGCAGCGTCCGGTTACCGAGGTAGTCTGTGCCGATCAGAGTGCCGGTCTGACCGTGCTCGGCGTCGATAGCGGCCTCCGACGCAACAGGCTGCACCAGCGTGGTACCGCCGAGCCGGATCGCCTTCTCGGCAACATCGAGCGGCGTGCCGGCGGCGACCACCTCGCTCTTGTAGCGTTGTGGATCTTCCAGGAAAAGCCGAGAATCCGAGCGCATCAGGCCATCCGGGCCGACCAGGATGGTTTCCCCCGTCGTGCCCAATCCTGCTTCGGTCCAGTGCTTGTCGAATGTCATCAGCCGGTTGATCTTGGTGATCGGGAACTGCAATGCCAGCACACCGATGGTTCTGCCGTTGGTTGCGATCGGGGAGACCATCCACGCCGTGGGCTGCAACTCGGCGGGCTGGTAGAACTCGAAGTCGGTAAAGCCAACGTAGTCAACAGAGTTGGCCGACATCGCCTTCAGATACGCCGGGTGAAGCTTGGAGCCAGCATAGGGACCGGTGATGATGTTGGTGCCTAGATCGACCCCCTTGTAGGCGCTGTAGACCACGTTGCCGCCGGCATCGAGCAGCAGGGCGTCCTGGAACTCATAGCGGGTGACGATCTCGCGAAAGAAGTCCTGATATCGCGCGTTGGCCGCCGACCAGGCGCTGCCATCGCGGGCGTCGTCCATAGCCACAGCGGCATCATCGTTGGGCAACTGCGCGGTGTAATTCGCCTGGAGGTAACGCTGCGCGTTCGACGTCGGCAACAGGGCTTGGACGTCCAGCTGGGTGCCGCTTTGTTGAAGGGTCTGCTTGATGAAGTTGTTGTAGTAGTCGACGACGCCTTGCCACTGCGGCGCGCTGACGGGAGCATCGGCCAATTGACTGAAGCCGGTGCTGAACGCCGTCAGAGCATCGGCGGTGGCGGTGCCGTGGCTGTAGACAATCATCGAGTTCTTCAGGTCCAAGAACTGCTGATCCAGGGCGCGAGTCTGGGCCTGTTCGAGCTCGTTGAGCCGGTTGAACACCGCGGTGCGCAGCGAGGTCCGCCCGACTTCGAAGGCGATGGCTCCTACCACGGCGGCGGCCAAGATGGTGCACAGCACCAGCATCAGGATCAGTTTTGACTGGATACTAACCCGCGCCAGCAACCGATTGCGCCGAAACCGCTCCAGCATCCGGGGCCTGACCTGCACCGGTTTCGAGTCCGACCCGCCCTCATCAGCCACCTGCGTCATCGGCCCCCCTTCGCGGTCACACCCCGCAGCTAACCGGCCCCGGAGCAGACTAGCAGCAAGATGTGGCAATCGAGGTCGCTGTGACTGGTGGTGCCGTCGCCAGTTGTGCCCGGTCGGCGGGACTCGCTGGTTGAGCCGGGCGCCCACAGGTGTTCGGATAGTCCCCGTGGACACGACCTACGAAGGCACCCTGCGCGAGACCAGCACCGACAAAGGCGTTCTGCGCTACCACGAGGCAGGCGACGGCCCGCCCCTGCTGCTCCTGCACGGCTCCGGCCCAGGCGTGACCGGTTGGCGCAACTACCGCGGCAACCTGGGGGTCTTCGCCCAGCACTTCCGCTGCCTGGTCCTGGAATTCCCCGGTTTCGGGGTGAGCGACGACTTTGGCGGACATCCCATGCTCGACGCGCAAGGCGCCGTCCCGGCCTTCGTGGACGCGCTCGGGCTGGACCGGGTCGACGTCATCGGCAATTCGATGGGCGGCGGGGTGGGGATCAACTTCGCGATCAACCACCCGGACCGGATCGGCAAGCTGGTGACCATCGGCGGTATCGGCACCAACATCTACAGCCCTGGGCCCAGCGAAGGCATCCGGCTGCTGCAGGAATTCACCGAGGATCCCACCCGGCAGCGGCTCGTCGACTGGCTCAATTCGATGGTCTACGACCCGGCGTTGGTCACCGAGCAGCTGATCGAGGAGCGGTGGGCGCTGGCCACCGACCCCGAGACGCTGGCCAGCGCTCGCCGCATGTACGGCAAGGCCGCGTTCGCCGCGATGATGAAGATGATGCGCAACGCCGACTTCCCGCTGCCCTGGGCGATCATGCACAAGGTCAAAGCGCCCACCCTGCTGACCTGGGGTCGCGATGACCGGGTGAGCCCGCTGGACATGTCGTTGATCCCGATGCGCACGATTCCCAACGCCGAACTGCACGTGTTCCCCAACTGCGGGCACTGGGTCATGATCGAGCAGAAGCAGGCCTTCGAGGCGACCGCACTGAGCTTCCTACAGCGCGGCTAGCGTTGAGTGCTGCCGCCGGCCGGTTCGACCTCCCGGCCCTGCGGCAGATTGAGCACGGTCTGCTGACCCGGACATTCTGTGTCCCAACCCCATTGGCCAGCATCAGCGTCCGGCCTCGCAGCCGGTGAACGGCCCGGTGGAGACGGGTGTGCCGGCGATGCTGGATAAGCAAGACATCGCCGATGGCGTGTCCGGGGCTGTCGGTCACCGACGAGGTGAAAGTGCAGTTCTGACACTTTCACCGATTCTGGCCCGCTGATCGGGACAACCCAACCTGCCGTCGAGAGCACCCGTCCACCATGAACTTCACACACCTGACAGACAAGGATCCCTCATGACCACTCGGGTGATCGACAAGACGATGGAGCTGGCCGACCAGCTGCGCGAGCAAGCCGTCGAAGCTGAAAAGATCGGCAAACTCACCGACGACACCGTCAAGTACATGAAGGCGGCCGGCCATATCCGGCTCCTGCAGCCCGCCGCGTACGGCGGCCTGGAGGTGCATCCGCGGGAGTTCGCCGAGACGGTGATGGCTTTGGCCGCACTGGATCCCGCCGCGGGCTGGATCAACGGCGTGGTCGGCGTGCACCCCTATCAGCTGGCCTACGCCGACCCGCGGGTGGCCGGGGAGATCTGGGCGGACGACGTCGACACGTGGGTCGCCTCGCCCTACGCCCCCCAGGGCATCGCCAGGCCGGTCGACGGTGGCTACATCTTCAACGGACGCTGGCAGTTCAGCTCCGGTACCGACCATTGCGACTGGATATTCCTCGGCGCGATCAAGAGCGACGCCGACGGAAAGGTGGTGATGCCGCCGCAGATGCTGCACATGATCCTGCCGCGCAAGGACTACACGATCGTCGAGGATTCCTGGGACGTTGTCGGGCTGCGCGGCACGGGCTCCAAGGACGTCATCGTCAAAGACGCCTTCGTGCCCGACTACCGCGTGATGGACGCTTTCAAGGTCATGGATGGCACGGCCCAGCGCGAGGCTGGGATGACCGACACCCTCTACTTGATGCCGTGGTCGACCATGTTTCCGCTGGGCATCTCTTCGGCGACCATCGGCATCTGCGAAGGGGCGCTGGCCGCGCATCTGGACTACCAGCGCGAGCGGGTCAGCGCCGCCGGCACTGCGATCAAGGACGACCCCTACGTGATGTATGCGATCGGCGAGGCCGCCGCCGACATCAACGCCGCCCGCCAGGAGATCCTGGCCAACGTCGACCGCATCTACGACATCGTGGATTCCGGCAAGGAGGTGTCCTTCGCCGACCGTGCTGCCGGACGGCGAACCCAGGTCCGGGCGGTGTGGCGTGCGGTCAGCGCGGTGGACGAGATCTTCGCCCGCTCCGGAGGCAATGCCATGCGGATGGACAAGCCGCTGCAGCGGTACTGGCGCGACGCTCACACCGGCATGGCGCATGCCATCCACGTTCCCGGCACCACCTACCACGCCGCCGCACTGAGCTCCTTCGGCGTAGAGCCGCAGGGCCCGCTGCGGGCGATGATCTGAACGGGTCCCACCGGTGAGCCTAATCAAGAGCCTCGGCTACGTGACCATTCAAACTGCCGATATCGATCGATGGCGCCAATTCGCCTTCGGCGTCTTGGGATTCGCCGAAGGTAAGGGCCCCGATCCTTCGGCGTTGTATCTGCGCATGGACGAGCGGGCCGCCCGCATCATCGTGGTGCCCGGGGACGGCGATCGGATCGCCACTGTGGGCTGGGAGGTCCGCGACCACGCCGCACTGGAGCGGGTGAAGCACGTGCTCGACGCCGCCGAGGTGGCCCACAAGCAGCTGTCGCAGTCTGAGGCAGACGACCGCCGAGTGGAGGAAGTCCTCACTTTCGCCGACCCGGCTGGCACTACCGTGGAGGTGTTTCACGGCGCGGTCCTGGATCACAGTCCCGTCGTGACCCCGTTCGGTGCCCGCTTCGTCACCGGCGATCAGGGGTTGGGCCACGTTGTGCTGCCGGCCCTGGACGCCAGCGGGCTGTTCGATTTCTACACCCGGGTATTGGGATTCCTGTCCCGAGGTGCGTTCCGAGTTCCGCTGCCCAAGGAATTCGGTCCGGTCCGGATTCGCTTCCTCGGGGTCAACGAACGCCACCACAGCCTGGCGATCGCGCCGGCAACCACGCTGCGCGACCCCGGATTGATCCACCTGATGGTCGAAGTCGACACCCTCGACGCCGTCGGGCAGGCGCTCGACCGGGTCGCCAAGGAGGGCTTCCAATTGTCCTCGACCCTGGGCCGGCACACCAACGACAAGATGGTGTCGTTCTACGTGCGCGCCCCCGGCGACTGGGACGTCGAGTTCGGCACCGGCGGCGTTCGGATCGACGAAAACCATTACACTGCAGAGGAAATTACCGCCGACAGCTACTGGGGACACCAGTGGGTGAGTGACCTGCCCGCGGCGATGCGGCCCTGAGATGCGCCACGGACCCTGCAGGCGTCCGCGACACTCACGACTGAACGGAACCGAACCTCGCGGACGACAGGAGAACAGAGATGTCTGAGTTCGACGAGACGGTCGACGTCGTCGTCGCCGGTTCTGGCGGTGGCATCACCGGTGCGTACACCGCGGCGCGGGAGGGCCTGTCGGTGGCGCTGGTCGAGGCCACTGACATGTTCGGTGGAACGACGGCCTATTCGGGCGGGGGCGGCATGTGGTTCCCGTGCAACCCGGTGCTGCGCCGGGCGGGCAGCGACGACACCGTCGACAAGGCGCTCAACTATTTCCACGCCGTCGTCGGCGACCGCACTCCCCTGGATCTGCAGGAGACCTACGTCCGCCGCGGCGCCACTCTGATCGAATACCTCGAAGCCGACGAGCATTTCACGTTCGCCGTGCTGCCCTGGCCGGACTACTACGGCAAGGCCCCCGATGCCCGCACCGACGGACTGCGCCACATCGTGGCCGCACCCATCCGCGGTGACCGGCTGGGGCGGTACGCCGGCCTGGTGCGCGGACCACTCGACCACGCCCGCCTCGGAACGCCCGCCCCGGACAAGCTCTTCGGTGGCCGCGCGCTCATCGGCAGGTTCCTTGCCGCGCTGAACGGCTATCCCGACGCTGCCCTGTATCGCAACGCCGAGTTGACCGACCTCATCACCGACGGCGGGCGGGTGGTCGGAGCCCTGATCCGCCGGGACGGCCGCGATGTGCGCATCGGCACCCGGCGCGGAGTGTTGTTGGCGGCCGGCGGATTCGAGCACAATGACCGGCTGCGCGAAAACTTCGGTGTGCCAGGCGATTCCGCGGACAGTATGGGCTGTCCCGGTAACACCGGCGCGGCGCTGGAGGCAGCGATCCGGGCCGGTGCCGCCACCGACCTGATGGACCAGGCGTGGTGGTCGCCGGGACTGACCCACCCGGATGGGCGCTCGGCCTTCGCATTGTGGTTCACCGGTGGGATCTTCGTCAACGAGTCCGGTCGGCGGTTCGTCAACGAATCCGCGGCCTATGACCGGATCGGCCGGCAGATCATCGCCGAGTTGCACGCCGGGCGCCTGCGGGTGCCGTTCTGGATGGTCTACGACGACCGGGAGGGCGAGGTCCCGCCGGTCAAGGCGACCAATGTGTCGATGGTCGACACCGAGCAATACCGTGCGGCCGGATTATGGCGCACTGCAGCGACATTGGCCGAGTTGGCCCAGGCGATCGGGGTGCCGGCCGACGCGCTCGAGCAGACCGTCGCCCGCTACAACGCGATGGTCGCCGACGGCGCCGATACCGACTTCGGCCGCGGCGACGAAGCCTACGACCGCGCGTTCTCCGGTGGCGAGCCGCCGCTGGTGCCGATCACGACCCCGCCCTTCCATGCCGCGGCGTTCGGTCTGTCCGACCTGGGGACCAAGGGCGGATTGCGCACCGATACCCGGGCTCGGGTGCTCGACCTGGCCGGTGCGCCGATACCGGGTCTCTACGCCGCCGGTAACACGATGGCCGCCGTCAGCGGCATGAGCTATCCCGGCGGCGGCAACCCGATCGGCGCCTCGATGCTGTTCAGCCACCTGGCCGCGCTGGACATGGCCGGAGCCGACGTCAGGTCTGCTTGACCAGCTTGAACGGCATGTTGATGTACAGCGGAAGGCTGCGACCGCAGGCCCCACCCAGGCCCGTCGTCTCGTCCTGCCCCGCCAGGATGTTGGAGTTGGGGTCGGTCTGGTCACCGCCCGGGGTGATCCCGTGGAACCGGTACACCTGGAAGCCCGGGGCGGCCGTGCCGTCCTGGCACGGCATCCAGTTGTCGATGGTGCGCTTGACGTACCAGTCGCCGCCGGTTTGGTAGATCGGCGCGGTCCAGCCGAGGTCGCTGCTGACGGTGCCGGTGCATTCGGTGGGATAGCTGCACTGCGACGAGATCGTCCAGGTGCTACGCACACTGCGCTCGTCGTGGAAGACGTCGTTGGTGGTGGCCCACTCGCCGTTGGAGGTGGCGATGAACGTGCCGTTGAGCGCCCACTTGTCCGAGGCCGAGGCGGTCGCGGGATGCAGCCCACCGACGACCACGGCAGCGGTCAGCGCGCCAACGCCCATCAGCGTGCGCAACATCGCCATCGAGCCTCTCCCTTCAGCCGTCATGTCGTCGGCAGCAGATCCTTCCACGACCGTTCACCACCGCCCTGAACCAAATCGGTCTGCCGGAACACGTTGCCGTCCGGGGTGGCGTACTGACCCGTCTTCGGGTCGTAGGTGGCGATCGCCACCGACGGGCCACCGGCCGAGCCCGGGGTGAACGCGCTCGGTGCGACTCTCGGAGTGCCCTGGTCGACTGGCGCAAGATCCGGAATGGGTTGCGATGCAGGTGCTTCCGGAGCAGGAGCCGGGGGCGCCGGGGCAGCCCCGGCTGGCATCGGCGTGCCTTGCAGCGGCCCGTAGATGTGGTCCTGGAAGGTGGTCCGATCGTCTGGTGGGATGCCCTGCGCGACGAGGTTGGGGTCGATCGGGTTGGGACCGGTCGCATGCTGGCGCATGGCCAGCGGTTCGTAGGGCTTGTCGCTGTCGCAGATCTCCACGGTCGGCGCGCGCTTGCCCGGTTCCGCCTGGCACGGATAGTTGCGAGCACCGCGGACGGCGATCGGCGAGTCCTGGGGAAGCTTGCAGTACAACCCATCCGGCGTGTCCGCGTCGGACAGGTCCGCCGGCGAGCGCCACGACGAGGGCGGCAGAAAGCCAACCGTGCATGCGGGCGGATCATTCATGGTCAGCGTGAAATCACCGAGCGTCATACCCGTCGGGTTGTTCAGCGGCGAGCCGACCGCCTGGATCGAGCCGACGTAGGGCGGCAGCAAGACCAGCAACTGTTCGAGCGACGCGTGATAGGTCACCGCCACCTGCCCCACCGTTGTGAGGTTGGCCAGCAGCACCGGCAGCGTCGGCTTCACCTGGTTCAACAGCGCTGAGGCCTCGTCAGCCGCACCCGGGCCGTGGGCCAGGATCGCGCGCCACTGCGGGTCATTGGTGTTGAGCTGATCGGTGATGCCGGCCAGGCTGCGGGCCCAGGTCCGGATGGAGTCGGTGGAGGCCAGCTGGCCGTCCAGCAGCGGACGACTGTCGTCGACCAGGGTGCGGGCCCGGTCGGCGGCACCGCTGAAATCAGCTGCGAGCCGCGATGACGAATCCATCAGCGTGCTCAGATCGTCGCCTGCTCCGTTGAGTCCCTTGAACGCATCGTCGAGCAGATTGGTCAGCCGCTCCTTGGGGATGCTCTTGAGTAGCAGGCTCACCTGGTCGAGCATCGGGCCGACAGCTTGGGGAACGGCGGCCTTCTCGACCGGAATCACCGACCCGTTCTCCAGATAGGGACCCGAGTCGGTCCGCGGCACCAGGTCGACGTACTGCTCGCCGACCGCGGACACACTGAGCACCCGGGCCTGCAGATCCACCGGCACCCTGGGTGACGTGTTCAGCGACAACGTCGCCTCCGCGCCGCTGCGGGTCGGGCGCACCTCGGTGACCCTGCCCAGTTGCACACCGCGATACGTGACGTTCGAGAACTGATAGAGCCCGCCGGTTCTGGGCAGTTCGAGCTTGACGGTCATCCTGCCGATACCGAGCAGCGTCGGCGCCTGGATATAAGTCACGACCATCACCCCGATGCCGATGATGGAGGCGATCGTGAAGATGATCAGCTGGTTGCGGACGAAGCGCGTCAACATCAGTTACCGCCCCCGTCCTGTGGTGCTTGTTCCGGGGCCGGGCCCGGCAACGGTCCGGTCCCTGTGCCCGGCGCCGGTTGTGTGGCGCCGGTCAGCGCCGCCGGAGTCGGGGCCGGGTCCACCAGCGGCGGGATATCGGCCACCTGTGTCGGGGGCGGCGCACTGAACGGGGCGTTGAGCGGGTCGTAGGTGTAAGTGGCATACCAGGGATCTCCCGGTGCGGGAACCAGCTTCGCGTTCTCGTCGCCCCAGCGGGTCCCCAGGAACAGGGTCTTCTTCAGCCTCGGAACGGTGAAGTCGAAGATGATGTACTGGTTGAGGTAGTCGCCGCGGATCGCCCGGTCGATCACGCTCTGGGTGTAGGGGAAGGTCGGGAAGTAGGCCAACGCGGTGTCCAGCTTGGGCCCGACATCGGCAAGCGCCTTCAAGGTGGGCTCCAGGTTCTGCAGGTTGCGGACCAGATCGGCCTTCGTGTCGTTGACCAGGCCGGTGGCCAGGTTGCTGAAGTCGCGGAACTTCTCCAGCGCCGTCGTGATGCGTGGGCGTTCCTTCACCAGCACGTCGAGCGCGGGGGGTATCCGGTTAAGCGCCTGGGTGAGAACGTCACGCTGCCCGGCGAAAGTACCGGCCAACCGGTTCAACGAATTGACCGCCTCGTTGATGCTGTCGCGCTGATCAGCCAGCAGGCCGACGAAATCGTTGAGCCGGGTCAGCAAGTCACGGATCTTGTCTTCGCGGCCGTTCAGCGCCGTGCTGAACTCGTGGATGATGTCGCCGATCTGACCCAGTCCCCCACCATTGACGACCACCGACAACGCCGACAGCGTCTGCTCGGTGGAGGGATACGTCGAGGAACGGTTCAGGCCGAGGGTGGCGCCGGGTTGCAGCACGCCGGTGGGACTCTGCCCCAGCGGCGGATTCAGAGCCAGATGCATCGAGCCGAGCAGGCTGGTCTGCCCGACTGTTGCCACGGCGTTGGCTGGGATGACCACACCTGGCTTGACCGACACCTCGACGTCGGCGTGCCAGTCCGACACCGTCATCTTGCCCACGCTGCCGACCACGACGTCACCCACCAGCACCGGTGAATTCGATTCCAGCTGAGCGACATTAGCCAGCTCGACGTGATAGGTGGTTGAGCCGTTGCCGTGGCCGACCGTGCCGGGCAATGGCAGCGAATTCAGGCCGCCGAAACTGCAGCCGGTTGCTGTCACCGTGACGCATGATGCCGTCACCACCAGGCGGCGCACCGAACCACGACGCATCATGATGGCGGATTCCCTTCAGCGGGTGCCGGCGCGGGAGGCGGCGCGGATTCGGCGGGAAGCAGCATGCCCTCGATGTTGGTCGGGGGCGGCGCCGCCGGACCGACCGGCACACCGGGCGGGACCGGCGCGCCGGGGAACAGCGCCGGTGACGGATCGGCCGGCAATCCGTTGGGAGCGTAGGAACCCGGCGTCGTATTGGGCGGCGCCCCCCAGCCGGCCGGTGGCGGAACGTCGCCGTTGTAGCCGGTGTAGGCGGATACCGCCGGCGGGATCTCCGCGGGTCCCATGCTCGCCCCGGACCCGCCCGGCGCCAGCGCCGGGTCGGTGTAGAGCAGCTTGTCCGGGCTGGTCGATTTGCCCAGGTAGGCGTTGAACGGGAACGGCAGGTAGTTGAAGTTGAGCAGGCGCAGCGCCGGCCCGAGGTACTGGGCGCACAGCTTGCCCGTCTCGGCCGAAGTGGCGTTCTGCACGGCCCCGATCGCCGAGCAGACGACCTGAATCGGGTTGGAGAAGTTGGCCAGGGCGAACGCGCCCATCGCCGACTGGCTGTCGGGGTTGTAGATGTTGTAGGCGTTGCCGATCGCGTTGGGCGCCACGTGCAGCAGGTTCTCGACGACGAGCTTGTTGTTGGCCAGGTTCTGGGTGACCACACCCAGCCGCTGAATCTGCTCGGCGGTCTGGTTGCGGCTGCCGGCGATGAACCGCTGCACGTCGACGACAGCGCTGGACAAATTCGTCAGCGCCCCGTCCAGATCCGAGCGGGAGCCATCGACGACACTGCTCAGGCTGGCCAGCCGGTCCTGGAACTGCACGATCTGGGTGTTGCTGTCGCGCAACGCGGTCACGAACGTCTGCAGGTTCTTGACGGTGTCGACGATGTTGCCACTACCGTCGGCCAGCACCCGGCTGACACCGGACAGCTGGGCGATGGTGTCACGCAGTTTCTCCCCGTTCCCGTCCAGGGCGTTGGCCGCGCTGTCGATGAAGCGGCCGACCGACGTCTGCGACAGATCGCTGCTCGGTCCGAGGTCGGTTGCCAGACGCGTCAGCTGAGTCTTGACCTCGTCCCATTCCACCGGAATCGCGGTCCGGTCCAGCCCGATCACCGCGCCGTCGGTCATCTTGGGTCCACGGTCTTCGTAGGGCGGCGTGAGCTGGACATAGCGCGCACCCACCACGTTCTGCGCGACGATGACGGCCTCGGCGTTGGCCGGGATAGGCACATCCCGGTCGACGGCAAGCACCATCTTGGCCTTGGTCCCCTGTGCCTGGATGTCCTTGATCGTGCCGACCTTCACGCCAGCCACCCGCACCTCGTCGCCCGGGTAGATCGCCGTGGCGCTGGTGAAGTATGCGGTGATGGTGTTCGGCTTGAAGAATGCCTGCCGGACCAGCAGCGCGATTCCGCCGAGGATCAACACGGCCAGCACCGCCGCCACGGCAACCGTCAGACGCCTACGTGACATCATGGCTGCCCCCATCGCTCATTCGGCTGAGGTATTCCGTTGTAGGGGAACGGGAATTCGGCGCGTGGTCCGGCGTTGTCGGGCGGCTGTCCGGCGTCGGTGCCGCGCCGGAAGCCGAGCGCGTAGTCGAGGAACGGCTGCAGCGTCTGAGCCGGGTTCAGGTTGCCGACGAAGGCGTTGTAGTAGAAGCCGTTGTTGACCGCCTCGGCCTGGGTCAGCTGGAACTTGGCCAGCCCCTTCATCGCCTTGGTGATGTTGTCGTTGTTCTTCTCCAGCATCGCGGTCACCGCGTTGAGCTTCTCCAAGGCCGGTGCGAGTTCCTTTTCGTTGTCCGCCACCATGCCGCTCAGCTGTTTGGACAACGCCGAGGTATTGGCCAGCAGGTTGACGATGGCGTAGCGGCGCTGCTGCAGGACACCGATCAGGTCGTTGGCGTTGAGCAACAGGGTGTTCACCTGCTGGCTGCGCTCGGAGAGAATCCCGGTGACGTTGGAGGCGCTCTTGAGCAGGCTGGCCAGCGATTCGTTGCGCTCGTTGATCATCCGCGACAACTTGCTCAGCCCGTCGAAGGTCGGGCCGAGCTGCGGGCTGATCCGATCCAGGGTGTCGGACAACGTGTCCAGCGAATGGTTGATCGCGGCGGTGTCGGTGTCGGCGGTGTTGGCGGTGAAGTCCGACAGCGACTGAGTCAGTGAGTACGGCGATCCGGTGCGCGACACGGGGATCACGTCGGTCGACCGCAGCGTTCCCTTGCCGTTGGACTCCAGCGTCAGAACCCGTTGTCCCAGCAGGGTTCCGGTGCGGATGTGAGCGGTGGTATCGGAGCCGAGCCGGACCGATCCCTTGACGTTGAAGGTGACCAACGCCTTGCCGTGGTCCAACGACACATCCGAGACGGTGCCCACGGTCACTCCGGACACCTTCACATTGTTGCCCGGCTGTAGACCCCCGGCTTCGGTGAACAGCGCCTGATGCCGGATGGCCGTGGCAAGTGACACCAGCCGTTCGGGCGAAAGCCCGACGGTGATGACAAGCACGATCAGTGTCAGGCCTATGAAGCCCGACCTGATCAGCGAGGATCCACGGTATTTGAGCATTAGGGCTCCGAGCACCTTCCAGTGTGTTGGACGAGCCAGGGGAAGTACGCGGTGCGGCCCTGCAGGTCGCTCACGCGAAGCGACAGTCCGCACAGGTACTGGTTGATCCAGCTGCCGTACGAGCCGAGCCGAACGACCTTGCGGTAGTTGGCCGGCGCCTTCTGGATCGAGATGTCGAGCAGTTCCTTGTCCTGGTCGAGCAGCGGCGCCAACCGCCCGAGCTGGTTGACCGTGCCGGCCAGCGGTGTGCGCGCCTGGTTGAGCAGGTCGGTGAGCGAAGCGGTGCCGTTGTCCAGCGCGGTGATGGCGTCACCGATCGGGTCCTTGTCGGCAGCAAGCTGGGTGACCAGGTTCTGCAGCTTGTCGACGGTACCGGAGAACTTGTCGCCGTCCTTGGCGATGGTCGCGACCACCGTGTTGAGGTTGTCGATCAGCTGTTGCACGGTCTGACCGTTGTCGGCCAGCGCCGTGGTGAACGACGAGGTCTTGGAGAAGAGCGACTCCACGTTGCCGTCCTGGCCTTGCAGGATCTGGATCAGTGAGTTCGTCAGTGCGTTGACATCCTGCGGATTCAGGCCCTGGACAACGGGTTTCAACCCACCGAGTAGCAGGTCCAGATCCAGGGCCGGTTCGGTGCGATCCACCGGAATCTGTGAGCCCGGGGGCTGGATCTTGGCCGACCCGGGGCCGTCCACCAGTTCCAGGTAGCGGTCGCCGACCAGGTTGAGGTAGCGCACCATCACCTTGGTTCCCGAAGTGAGCACGATGTCTCGGTCGGCGTCGAAGTCGACGACGACCTTGTTGTCGGGTTGCAGCGCGACATCTTTGACCGTGCCGACCCGAACACCGGCCACCCGAACAGAGTCACCGGACTTCAGGCTGGAGGCATCGGTGAACACGGCCGAGTAGGCGTTCTCCGACCCGGACCGGTACTGGCCGAAGATGGCGAACAACGCTCCGGTGAGCAACAACATCACGACGCCGAAGATGCCGACCTTGACGATCGTCTTCCACAGGGCGGTCATCCCGGTTGTCCGATCTGCGCGGTGTTACGGGGCGGACCGTCCAGCGGTCCGAACAGGGCCTGCTTGAGCCCGTCAGAGTTGAGCAGGATGCCCTGGTTGCCGTACTGGGCCGGGTTCGCGCCGATATCGGCGACCACGAACGGCGGGCTTGTCTCGAACGGCACCTTCGGTAGGTCCACGCACTGTGGGCCGCCCTTGGCCGCGACCTTGGGCAGGTTGCCAGGATACCGGTAACGCTCACGGCCCAGGAAGAACGACTGCAGCAGAACAGCTCCCGGCAACGGCAGACCCGGACCAGTCGCCAGCGGGATCAGGCCACCGATACCGCAGGTGAGCGCGGGGCTGTACTCATTGAGCAGGTCGGTGGTGGGAACCAGCAGGTGCAGAACATCGGTCAGCGGCTGCCGGTTGGCACTGAGCACCTCGGTTCCGACATCGGCCAGGCCGATCGCACTGACCAGCAGAGCGTCCAGGTTCTTGTCCTGGTCGACGATGGTGTCGCTGATCTGGGTCGCGTTGCTCACCGTCTTCAGCAGGTCTGGCGAGGCATCCGCGTAGGCATCGAACACGGTTGGGGCGATGGCTATTTCGTGGTTCAGCGTGTCGAGACTGGGGTTGAGTTTGGCCAGCGCGGTGTCGAGGTCGACCAAGGTCTGGCCGAACTTGTCGCCGCGGCCGTTCAGTGATTTCGCGATCGCGCCAAGGGTCTGGTTGAGCTTGGCCGGTTCGACCTGCGAGAGCACCGAGACGAGCTGCTGGAAGACGGTATTGATCTCGACGGTGACGTGCTTGCCCTCGATCACCTGCCCGGCCTGCAGCGGCTGGGCGGACGGGTCAGCCGGCGGAAGCAACTCCACGAACTTCGAGCCGAACACCGTCGAGGAGGTGATGTCGGCCGCCACGTTCGCGGGGATGACGTCGACCAAGCTTGGATCGATGGCTAGGTGCAGAGCGGCCTTGCCGTCGGGCAGTGAGTCAATGGAGGACACCTTGCCGACCTGGGCGCCGTTGAGTTTGACCTTGGCGTTCGGGTTCATCACCAAGCCGGCGCGCTGGGAGATCACGGTCACCGGAATGGTCTTGGTGAAGCTGTCCTGGAACAGACCGACGGCCACCGCGACGATGGCGGCGATGGCCACCACGGTCGCCAATCCGGCGAGCGGGCGCGCGATACCTGTTTTCATCGGGCTCCTCGGCTATCCGGACAGGTTGAAGTTGCCGTTGGAGCCATAGATGGCCAGGGAGATCAGCAGGGTGACCGAGACGACCACGATCAGCGAGGTGCGCACCGCGTTGCCGACGGCGACGCCGACGCCAGAGGGCCCGCCGGTGGCGAAGTACCCGAAGTAGGTGTGGACCAACAGGATCGTGATGGCCATCAGCACCGCCTGCAGAAACGACCACAGCAAGTCGATCGGGTTCAAAAATGTGTTGAAGTAGTGGTCATAGAGCCCGCCGGACTGCCCGAACAGCACCACCGTCGTGAACTGGCTGGCCACGAAGCTCAAGATCACCGCGATCGAGTACAACGGCGTGATCGCCACCATCCCGGCCACGATCCGGGTACTCACCAAGTATTCGACCGGTGGAATACCCATGGACTCAAGCGCATCGATCTCCTCGTTGATGCGCATCGCCCCCAGCTGGGCGGTCACGCCCGCGCCGAAGGTGGCCGCCAACCCGATCCCGGCCACCACCGGCGCCGAGATCCGCACGTTGATGAACGCCGCCAAGAACCCGGTCAACGCCTCGATACCGATATTGCCCAGCGAGCTGTAACCCTGTACGGCCAACGTCCCACCGGCAGCCAGCGTCAGGAACCCGACGATGACCACGGTGCCGCCGATCATCGCCAAGGTGCCCGCACCCATCGAGATCTCGGCGATCAACCGAATGATCTCCTTGCGGAAATGCACGGTGGCATGCGGCGTTCCCGCCAACGCCCGCAGATAGAACAACGTGTGATCGCCGACCCGCGACAACGCCCCAATCGGACGCCGAACCTGCCGCGCCACCCGCGGATACACCGCCTGCAACTGCACCCTGGATCCCCCGCCTACCGCGTTGTCATCCGGATGCCGATGGCTGTCACCACGACATTCACCACGAACAGCGCCATAAACGCATATACGACCGTCTCGTTGACCGCGTTACCCACCGCCTTGGCCCCGCCTCCGGTGATGGTCAGCCCCCGATAACAGGCCACCAGCCCAGCGATCAACCCGAACAATGCCGCCTTGACGCACGAGATGATCACCTCAGGCACTCCGGTCAGCAGCGTGATGCCCGCCGCGAACGCGCCCGGATTGACGTCTTGGACAAATACCGAAAACACGTAGCCGCCCAAGATCCCGATGATCACCACCAGGCTGTTGAGCAACAGTGCCACCAGACCTGAGGCCAGCATCCGCGGAGTCACCAAGCGCTGCACCGGATTGATACCCAGTACCTCCATCGCGTCGATCTCTTCGCGGATCGTGCGCGACCCCAGATCTGCGCACATCGCGGTCGCGCCCGCACCCGCCACGATCAGCACCGTGACCAATGGGCCCACCTGCGTCACCGCTCCGAACGCCGCGCCAGCCCCCGACAGATCCGCAGCGCCCAACTCCCGCAACAAGATATTGAGCGTGAAGCTCACCAGCACAGTGAAGGGAATCGCCACCAGCAACGTCGGCGCCAACGACACCCGCGCTACGAACCACGACTGCTCCAGGAACTCCCGCCACTGAAACGGCTTGTGAAACACGTACCGCACCGCATCCGCCGACATCGCGAACAACCCACCAATAGCCTGCATGGGACCCGATACACCGCTGCGGAGAGCAATGCCCGGCGACCAACGATCTGCTGCGCGATTAGTCATTGGTGTGTTCAGAACCTCCACCATCGTCGTGGTCATCGACCCTGCGTCACGACATGAACCGTTCCAAAACTGGAACGTGTTTCAATGGCGCCAACGCAGATTAGTTCACTTGCTGCTCATGGGGAAGCGAATCCCAGCAATCGAGACCAAGCGCTGCCGGAAACCCGGGAGCGACAGTCATGATGGCTGAGTTGACCGCATCGGCAAGGGGTTGCCGCCCCCCATTCCCGTTCAGCGGCGGCCCCGACGCCGGGAGTAACCGGCCCCCACCGTGATCGGGGGCCAGCGCCCGCCGACCCGAACAGGACCAGACGTCATGGCGACCTTGCAGCGTTACACCGACCGTCGCGTGTTGATCACCGGCGGCGGGTCTGGCATCGGCCAAGCCTGCGTACTGCGTATCCTCGACGAGGGTGGCCGGGTGGTAGCCGCTGATATCAGCGAGTCGGGCTTGAGGCACACAACAGCCAAGGCCGGCGCGATCGGCAATCGGCTGACCACGCTGGTGATGGATGTCGGCCGCGAGGACTCCGTGAAAGCCGGTGTCGGCGAGGCGATCTCTCGCCTCGGAGGTCTTGACACGCTGGTCAACGTGGCCGGCATCCTGCGCTCGGCGCATTTCCTGGACACCAGCCTGGCCGACTTCGAACAGGTGCTGCGGGTGAACCTGGTTGGCACCTTCCTAGTGACCCGCGAAGCGATTCCGGCGCTTCGCGCCGGCACCGCGCCTGCGGTGGTCAACTTCAGCTCGACGTCGGCGGCTTTCGCCCACCCCTACATGTCGGCCTACGCCGCATCCAAAGGCGGTGTCCAGGCGATGACGCATGCGCTGGCAGCGGAATTCGCCGCCGACGGCATCAGGTTCAACTCGGTGCAACCGGGCTCGATTTCGTCGGGAATGACCGATGGGACCGGTGAGTCGAAACAGAGCGTGGGCCCTGGACTTCCCGAGGACGTCAATTACAAGTTGTTCGGCAGGGTCGCGCCACTGCTCCCGTTGCCCGACGGGGCGATCTTTGCCAAACCCGAAGCGGTGGCGGCGGTTGTCGCCATGCTCGGCAGTCCGGACGCCTACTTCGTCTCGGGCACCGAAGTACGCGTCGACGGCGGCGCCCACATGTGATTCAGGCGCTGATCCCGGCAGTCAGGATGGCCGCCAACTCACGATAGGCGGCGGCATCGTCGAGGCCAGTGGCCGAGCACACTGTTCCTTGCTGAATGCGCACCATTGTTGCCGCGGCCAGGTCGGCGGCGAACGCGGCGTGAACGTCGCGGAACTCCCCCGCCGACACGCCTTCACCGATCAGCTCCCGCACTCGCCGGGCGGCGATGGCGGTGTTCTGCTGGTAAACCGCCCGCCCCGGTGCAAAGGCGTTCAGATCGACCATGAACCTCTCCGAGGCGGCCCCCAGGGCGGCGCCCACGGCGGTGAGGTAGGCGGTGATGCGATCTCGGGCACCGCTGACCCCGGCGATCCGGGCCTCCACATCATCGGTCGCACGCCGGAAGAAGTGGACGGTGACGGCCTGCACCAACTGCTCCTTGCTTCCGGCGAGGGTGTAGAGCGTGCCCTTGGAGCAATGCAGCCGGGCGGCGATCTCCTCAAGCGTCAGATGGGCGAAGCCTTCGGCGAGGAACAGCGCTAACAACGCGTCGAACAGTTGACCCCGGCGGCGGGTCCCGAAACTCGTCGCGGTGGACATGCACCGGATCATAACGCGCAATAGTACTTTGAAAGGTAACTCAGTACTATTTCTAGTACCCAATGGGAAGGCCACTCATGCCCGTCGACCGACTTCTGCCCAACCGGGACGCCTCGGATCTCATCGCGCTGACCCGCGATATCGCCGACAAGGTGCTCAGTCCCATCGTCGACGAACATGAGCGCACCGAGACCTATCCCGAGGGGGTGTTCGCACAGCTGGGCGCCGCCGGCCTGCTGAGCCTTCCGCAACCCGAGGAGTGGGGCGGCGGAGGCCAGCCGTACGAGGTGTACCTGCAGGCCCTCGAGGAAATCGCCGCCCGGTGGGCCGCCGTCGCGGTCGCGGTGAGTGTGCACACCTTGTCGTGCCATCCGCTGCTCACGTTCGGCACCGACGAGCAGAAGCAGCGCTGGCTGCCCGGCATGCTGTCCGGCGAGCAGATCGGTGCCTACAGTCTGTCCGAACCGCAAGCCGGGTCGGATGCCGCAGCATTGCGCTGCGCTGCGAGTCCTACCGAAGCCGGCTACATCCTCAACGGTTCGAAAGCGTGGATCACCCACGGCGGGCGCGCGGACTTCTACAACGTCTTCGCCCGGACCGGAGAGGGTTCCAAGGGAATCTCCTGCTTCCTCATACCCGGTGACCAGTCGGGACTGAGCTTCGGCAAGCCTGAGGAGAAGATGGGCTTGGCGGCCGTGCCGACCACGTCGGCCTTCTACGACAACGCGGTGGTCGACACCGAGCGTCGGATCGGCGCCGAGGGCCAGGGGCTCCAGATCGCATTCAGCGCACTCGACGCCGGGCGACTCGGCATCGCCGCGGTGGCGGTCGGCATCGCCCAGGCCGCCCTTGACGAGGCCATCTCCTACGCCAACGAGCGAACGACATTCGGCCGCAAGATCATTGATCATCAGGGGCTGGGATTCCTGCTGGCCGACATGGCCGCCGCGGTAGCCGCCGCCCGGGCTACCTACCTCGACGCCGCCCGGCGGCGCGATGCGGGCCAGCCCTACTCCCAGTCGGCCAGCATCGCCAAGCTGATCGCCACCGACGCGGCGATGAAGGTGACCACCGATGCCGTCCAGGTCCTCGGCGGCGTCGGGTACACCCGCGACTATCGCGTCGAGCGCTACATGCGCGAAGCCAAGATCACCCAGATCTTCGAAGGAACCAACCAGATTCAGCGGCTTGTTATCGCACGCGGGCTCATGACCGTCTGAACGGGGTTAAGATCCGACCCATCGACACCCGCGTACAGGGGGCGTCCCATCGAAAGTCGTGCCCGTAACCGGGGCTGACGAGCGATTCCATTGCAAAATTCATAATTCGTTGCGGAATCGGTTGCGAAGAGCACGCAAATCCGTAATCGTTTAGGGGCGGACCGGCCGGGTACATCGGCGGTCCGCGGGACAAAGGAGGACGGGCCCTGACCGACACCGGCGCCACCGCCACCCAGCAGACCACCGCAGACCCCGGATCAAAGCGTGCTCCGGTCATCGAGATCGATCACGTCGTCAAGCGCTTCGACGACTACATCGCCGTCGCTGATGCCGACTTCACCATCGGCGCCGGCGAGTTTTTCTCGATGCTCGGGCCGTCCGGCTGCGGGAAGACCACCACGCTGCGCATGATCGCGGGCTTCGAAAGCCCCACCGAAGGCGCGATCCGCCTCGAGGGCGTCGACGTATCCCGTGTGCCACCGAACAAGCGCAACGTCAACACCGTCTTCCAGCACTACGCGCTCTTTCCGCACATGACCGTCTGGGACAACGTCGCTTACGGCCCCCGCAGTAGGAAGAAGTCCGCCAGATTGGACTCGGCAGCCGTCCGAAAGAGCGTCGACGAGATGCTCGAGGTTGTCCGGCTCACCGACTTCGCCCAGCGCAAGCCCGCCCAGCTCTCCGGTGGCCAGCAGCAGCGTGTCGCGCTGGCTAGGGCGCTGGTCAACTATCCCAGCGCCCTGCTGCTCGACGAGCCGCTCGGCGCGCTGGACCTCAAGCTGCGGCACGTCATGCAGTTCGAACTCAAGCGCATCCAACGCGAGGTCGGCATCACCTTCGTCTACGTCACGCATGACCAAGAGGAAGCGCTCACCATGAGCGACCGGATCGCGGTCATGAACGCGGGCAACGTCGAGCAGATCGGTACACCCACCGAGATCTACGATCGGCCGGCGACCGTGTTCGTCGCGGGGTTCATCGGCCAGGCCAACCTGTGGCACGGCCGCCAGACCGGACGAGTGAACCGCGACTACGTCGAGGTCGAGGTGCTGGGCACCAAGCTCAGGGCCCGCCCCGGTGACACCACGATCGAGCCGGGCGGCCAGGCGACGCTGATGGTTCGTCCGGAGCGGGTCCGGGTGTCCATGGAGCAGCCCACCGGCGATCTCGTCTCGGTGAAAGCCAAGGTCGTCGATCTCACCTTCCAGGGCCCGGTCCTGCGGCTGTCGCTGGCAGGTGCCGGTGATGCCCCGATCTTGGCCCACGTCGGCCCAGAACAGAATCTGCCGCTGCTACGCCCCGGTGACGACGTGTACGTGTGCTGGTCTCCGGACGCCTCCCTGGTCCTGCCGGCCGCCGACATCCCGACGACCGAGGATCTCGAAGACATGCTCGACGACTCCTAGACGCCCGATTCGCCGCGCCCGCCCCCACCCCCTGCTTTGATCAGACGACCTCCCGTCTTCACCTGCTTATACGAAAGGCACTACGGCACATGGCCAATCAGATCGATCCGCGAATCCTCGCCTCCCTCGCGTCCCGACGCCGGTTCATCGGTGGCGGCGCGGTCGCCGCTGCCGCGCTGGCTCTGGGGCCGTCCTTCCTCGCCGCGTGCAGCAAGTCCGACAACTCGTCGAGTTCGTCGAGCGGTTCGGCTGCCCCGTCCGACGACGGCTCACCGGCTACCGGCAAGCTGCGGATCTCGAACTGGCCGCTGTACATGGCCGACGGTTTCGTCGCGGCCTTCCAGACCGCTACCGGCCTGACCGTCGATTACAAAGAGGACTACAACGACAACGAGGAGTGGTTCGCCAAGAACAAGGAGCCGTTGTCGCGTAAGCAGGACATCGGGGCCGACCTGGTGGTGCCCACTCAGTTCATGGCCTCCCGGCTCAACGGTTTGGGTTGGCTCAATGACATCAGCGAGAGCCGTTGGACCAACAAGAAGAACCTGCGCCCTGACCTGATGAACTCCAAGGCCGACCCGGGCCGCAAGTTCAGTGCGCCCTACATGTCGGGCATGACGGCGCTGGCCTACAACCGGGCGGCCACCGGTCGCGATATCACCAAGATCGACGACCTGTGGGATCCGGCGTTCAAGGGCAAGATCAGCCTGCTGTCCGACATGCAGGACGGTCTCGGCATGATCATCCTGTCGCAGGGCGGCTCGGTCGAGGATCCGACCATGGAGGGCGTGCAGAAGGCCGTCGACCTGATCAAGGAGCAGAAGGACAAGGGGCAGATCCGCCGGTTCACCGGCAACGACTACGCCGACGATCTCGCGTCGGGCAACGTCGTTATCGCCCAAGCCTATTCCGGCGATGTGGTGCAGTTGCAGAAGGACAACCCGGACCTGAAGTTCGTGGTTCCCGAGACGGGCGGCACCACCTTCGTCGACACGATGGTGATTCCGTACACCACGCAGAATCAGAAGGCCGCCGAGGAGTGGATCAACTACGTCTACGACCGGGCCAACTACGCCAAGCTGATCGCGCACACCCAGTACGTCCCGGTGTTGTCCGACATGGCCGACGAGTTGAACAAGATCGACCCGAAGCTGGCCTCGAACCCGCTGATCAACCCGCCGCAGGCGACGCTGGACAAGCTGAAGTCGTGGGCCGCGCTGACCGATCAGCAGACCTCGGACTTCAACAAGGCCTACGCCGCCGTCACCGGCGGCTGACGCCATGGCCGGTGTAGCCAGCAGCAACCGGCAGCGGAGCAAGCTGGCGCCATACCTGATGATCCTGCCCGCCCTGGCGTATCTCGGGATCTTCTATGTGGTGCCGTTCGTCTCGCTGTTCCGGACCTCGCTGTCGAACATGGGTGGCTCGATCTACCTGCCCAAGCTTGAATTCGCCTGGGATTTCAGCAATTACGGCCACGCGCTGATCGCGTACAAGGAGCAGATCCTGCGCTCCTTCGGATACGCACTGTCGGCGACGGTGCTGTGCGCATTGCTGGCATTCCCACTGGCCTACGTGATCGCGTTCAAGGCCGGGCGATTCAAGAACCTGTTGTTGGGCTTGGTGATCCTGCCGTTCTTCGTGACGTTCCTGATCCGCACGCTGGCGTGGAAGACGATCCTCGCCGACGACGGGTGGGTGGTACACACGCTGGGCTCGCTGGGCCTGCTGCCGTCCGACGGACGGCTGCTGTCCACCAGCTGGGCCGTCATCGGCGGTTTGACGTACAACTGGGTGATCTTCATGATCCTGCCGCTGTACGTCAGCCTGGAGAAGATCGACGCCCGCCTGCTGGAGGCGTCCCGGGATCTGTATGCCACCAATCGCAGGATGTTCGGCAAGGTGATCATGCCGCTGGCGATGCCCGGCGTGCTGGCCGGCAGCATGCTGGTGTTCATCCCCGCGGTCGGTGACTTCATCAACGCGGACTACCTGGGCAGCACCCAGAACACCATGATCGGCAACGTGATCCAGAAGCAGTTCCTGGTGGTCAAGGACTATCCGGCGGCGGCGGCCCTGAGCTTCGTGCTGATGGCTCTGATCCTGGCCGGCGTGCTGATGTATACCCGGGCGTTGGGCACGGAGGACTTGGTATGACGACCGAGGCGGGCGCCGCGATCGCGCAGACGATCGACCATGGGGGGCTGGCCAAACCGGGTCGCAACTTCCGTGGGACGTTCAAGCTCGGCGATGTGGCCCTGCGGGTTATCGCCGGCCTGGTGCTGGCCTACCTGTTCCTGCCGATCTTGGTGATCGTGATCTTCTCGTTCAACAAACCGGCGGGCAAGTTCAACTACACCTGGCAGGGCTTCACGCTGGACAACTGGGCCGACCCGTTCAAGTATCCGGCCCTGACCGACGCGCTGAAGCTGAGCCTCAACGTCGCTTTCGTCTCGACGTTGATCGCCGTAGTGCTGGGCACACTCGTCGCGATTGCGCTCGTACGGCAGCGCTTTCGGGGTAGCAAGGCGGTCGACACCTTCCTGGTGCTGCCGCTGACCTCGCCCGAGGTCGTCATGGGTGCCTCGCTTCTCACCTTGTTCCTGGACCTGGGCTGGGCCACCGGCTACACCACGATCTTGATCGCCCATGTGGCCTTCGAGATCAGCTTCATCGCGATGACGGTGCGGGCACGCATCCGTGGCTTCGACTGGACCCTGGAGGATGCGTCACTGGATCTGGGCGCCAGTTCCACCCGGACGTTCTTCAAGGTGACGCTGCCGCTGATCGTGCCGGGCATCGTGGCGGCCGCGATGTTGTCGTTCGCCCTGTCCCTGGATGACTTCATCATCACCTACTTCGTCAGTGGCTCGACGGTGACTTATCCGCTCTACGTCAACGCCGCGGTGAAAGCCGCTGTGCCCCCTCAGATCAACGTGCTGGCCACCGCCATCCTGATCGCCAGCCTGATCCTGCTCGGGGTGGGCACACTGTACCGGCGCAAGCGCGATACCTGACCCGACACGCGATCCCGCCGGTTGGCGCCGGTAACCGCGCTCCATACGGCATCCTTGCCGGGTGAACGTCGAGACGATCCTGGAGTCCATCCCACCACTCGCGGTCTACTTGATCGTCGGTCTGATCATCGGGGTCGAGAGCCTGGGCATCCCGCTGCCCGGTGAGATCGCACTGGTGAGCGCTGCGCTGCTGGCATCGCGGCACACCCTGGATATCGACCCGGTGTGGGTGGGTGCGGCGGCCACCACCGGCGCCATCGTCGGCGACTCGATCGGATACACGATCGGCCGGCGGTTTGGCATGCCGCTGTTCGAGAAGCTCGGCAAGCGCTTCCCGAAGCACTTCGGGCCCGGCCACGTGGCGCTGGCCAAGCAGCTCTTCACCCGCTGGGGTGTCTGGGCGGTGTTCTTCGGCCGGTTCATCGCGCTGCTGCGGATCCTGGCCGGCCCGCTGGCCGGCGCGCTGCGGATGCGCTACCGCTACTTCTTGGCCGCCAACGCCGCCGGTGCGCTGTGCTGGGCCGGCGGCACCACCGCGGTGGTCTACTACCTCGGCCTAGCCGCCGAGAAGTGGCTCTCGCGATTCTCTTGGATCGCACTGGTGATCGCGATCGCGATCGGTATCGGTATGACCCTGCTGCTCAAGGAACGAACCCGCGGCCTGATCGCCCAGCTCGAGTCCGAACACGACTGGGAGACCCTGCGCGACCCGAAGTGAGCGCGATGAGCGCCCCGCTTGCCCGGACCAGGTCCGGGGAACCCCAATTGTGATGGCCCACAATAAGATGCGCGGCGCC
The DNA here is from genome assembly GCF_004745805.1 of Mycolicibacterium sp. CH28. Lineage (GTDB taxonomy): Bacteria > Actinomycetota > Actinomycetes > Mycobacteriales > Mycobacteriaceae > Mycobacterium. Next base: position 798,492 of record NZ_SRLQ01000004.1, read on the forward strand.
GTGCAGGCAGTCACTGACAGCCAGGCCTTCGAGTGCGCCGAGCCGGGTGGCGCGCTTCGCGCGGGATGTAGGCCGGCTACTGCGTGAAGTAGGACAGGCGGCTGATCGCGCCGCCCCCGGCCGGGAGTTCGGCGATGAGCACCCCTGGTTTCGGGCCGTGCAGCGACGCGGTGACCGACGAGCCCGCCCCGAGCACCTTGGTCCACGACTGCCCGGCGAGCTCGGTACTGAGGGCACCGAACTTCACGGGTTCCTGATCGCCGCGCGTGATGACCGCTCCCGGAGCCAAGCACCGCCACGCCCGTAGTTGGTCACCGGTGGTGATGGCGTCGAGGAAGGCCCGCACCGTTCGTTTGCCCCGAAATCGGCTGCCGCGCAGCCCCATCGCGAATCCCAGCGATCCGCGTAGCCGCTGGTTGCGGATCAGGGCGCGGGTCAACGCAAGCGTCTGCGGGGCGGCGGCCAACCCGTTACCGGCGAACTGCACGACCATCGCCGGCAACTCCCAATAGGCGCGGAGCCGCTCGATCCGCCACTGGTCGGCGACGGCACGCAGGTCGTAGCGCAGCACTGCCGGGATGCGCATGGTCACCGTCGGCCCCATGCCGACCTCGAGCACCACATCCCTGATGACCGTCGAGCCCGAGACGATGTCGGCGTCGTGGTGGAACACGATCCGGCGGGGCGCGATGAACGTGTCGTAGAACCGCCCGATCCGCAACGCGCCGACGTGGGGACGAGACCCCACCGGGTCCTCGACCCGCCCGTCGTCGGTGAACAACCCCACCCAGCCTGCTCGATCGTGTGCGGCGGCCAGTTGCGGGGACCGGTCAACGATGGCGACCAAAATGGAAGGGGGCGTTGACATCAGGAGCTGTGAACCAGTTCGACCCCGCGGTCACGCATCTCGTCCAGCGCCTCGGCGGTGGAGGCGGGAGCGACACCGGCCGTCAGATCGACGAGGACACGGGTCTTAAATCCCGCACGGGAGGCATCGGCGGCGGTCTGACGCACGCAGTAGTCGGTGGCGATACCGGCGATGTCGACCTGATCGACGTTGCGAGCCCGCAGCCACTGCTCCAACGACGTGTGATCAGTAGCCCCTTCGAATCCGCTGTAGGCGGCGGTGAAAGCGCCCTTGTGGAACACCGCCTCGATCGGCACGGTGTTCAGTTCCGGGTGAAAGTCGGCGCCTCGGGTGCCCGCGACGCAGTGGTGCGGCCAGGAGTCGACGTAGTCGGGCTGATCGGCGAAGTGGGCACCGGGGTCAACGTGGTAGTCCTTGGTCGCCACCACGTGGTCATAGCCGTGCGAACCGGCCATCAACGCGTTGATCGCTCGGACCACCTCGGTGGCGCCGTCGACGGCCAGCGATCCCCCTTCACAGAAGTCGTTCTGCACGTCGACGATGATCAGCGCCCGCATCCATTCACCGTATCGGCAGATCTTGGCCTGTTCTACCGGGTCGGTGGAGCCGACCTCGGAGGTCGGGCGGCGGCAGTACAGTAGGACCGCCGAATCGCCAGGACGAGGACCTACCGAATACATGACACTGTTCGACTTTTTTCAGGCCGAAGCACTGCCGGCTCCGGCGGTCACCGCGGCGCAGGCCCGCGATATTGCGAAGTCGCATTTTGGGGTCGACGCCGACGTCACTGCACTGGGCAGCCAGCAGGACGCCAATTTCCTGCTCCACCGTCCCGGCGGGGAACCGGTCGGGGTGCTCAAGATCGCCAACCCGGCCTTCAGCCGGATCGAGCTGCAGGCCCAGGACGCCGCGGCGGCCTACATCTGCCAGACCGAGGCGGGCGTGCGGGCGGCGACCAACGTCGAGCTGTCGGGTGTCCCACCGATCGCCGAACTGCGCGACGACGACGGCACGGTGCTCTACGCCAGGATCATCAGCTACCTGCCCGGCGGCACGATGAGCGGCGAGCACTACGTCACCCCGGCCCGTGCCGCTGCATTGGGCGGCCTGGCCGGGCGGACCGTACGGGCGCTGGCCGGCTTCGAACACCCTGGTGTTGACCGAGTCCTGCAGTGGGATCTGCGCCACGCGCAACGCACCGTCGAGGTGCTCGCCGAGCACGTCGGCGATGCCAACAAGCGCCAGGCCGTCGAGGCCGCAGCGGAGGCCGCCTGGCGGGTGGTCGCCGACTTGGCCGACGACCTGCCGGTGCAGGTGATCCACGGCGACATCACCGACGACAACGTCGTGTGCAGCTCGCCAGAGACCGGTCAGGTGCCCGACGGCATCATCGACCTGGGCGATCTGACGAGGTCGTGGACAGTGGGGGAACTCGCCGTCGCAGTCTCGTCACTGCTGCGCCACGAAGGCGGCGAGCCGGCGGCCACCCTGCCCGCGATCGCCGCGTTCCACGCCGTTCGTCCGCTGGGATCCGCCGAGATCGAGGCGTTGTGGCCACTGGTGGTGCTGCGCGCCGCGGTCCTCGTGGTCAGCGGTATCCACCAGGCGGCGATCGATGCCGACAACGCCTACGCCGCCGAGGCCCTCGACTACGAGTGGCAGATCTTCGAGCGGGCCACCGAAGTTCCGATCGAGGTGATGACCGCGCAGATCCGCGAGGCGCTGGGCGGCACGCACACCAGCGAACCGCCGGTAGCCGACGCTGCACTGATCGGCGGACTGGTGCGGGGCGCCGTCACGCGGCTCGACCTGTCGATCGAATCCGACGCGATGGACGGCGGTCGCTGGCTCGATCCCGGCTATGAAGACGCGCTGGCGGCGGAGGCATTGACCGATGGTGCCGTTGCCGTCGTCACGACGTTCGGACAACCGCGGCTCACCCGCTCGGCACCGCTGAGCGCACAGTCCCCGGCCACCGTCGGCACCGGGGTGGACCTGTGGCCGGCCGCACCCATGCCGCTCACCGCGCCGTGGGCCGGCGTCGTGGAGACTGCCGGCGCCGACATCATCGCCCTGACCTGCACCGCGGGCACGGTGCAAGTGCGTGGGGCGTTGAGCGGGGTTGGCCTGAACGTGGGTGACGCCGTCACCGCGGGCGCGGCCCTGGGCACCGCGGACGGCCGGGTGTGGATCCAATTCCGTAGACAACCGGCGGCCGCGCCGGTGCCCGACTTCGTCCGGCCGGAGTACGCCGCGGGCTGGCTCAGCCTTGTGGAGGACCCCAGCGTCCTGGTCGGCCTGTCCCCCGTCCCGCCGACCGCCGATGACAGTGAGGCGCTTTGGCGCCGCCGGTCGCACTCCTTCGCCAGCGTGCAGGAGCACTACTACCTCAACCCACCCCGCATCGAGCGCGGATGGCGCGAGCACATGCTGGCCACCGATGCCCGCAGCTACGTTGACATGGTCAACAACGTGGCGATCCTGGGCCACGGTCATCCCGTGTTGGCCGACGCGGTCGCACGGCAGTGGCGGCGGCTCAACACCAACTCCCGGTTCAACTACAGCTCAGTGGTGGAGCTCTCAGACCGGCTAGCCGCCACCCTGCCCGACCCGTTGGACACGGTGTTCCTGGTGAACTCCGGCTCGGAGGCCGGCGATCTCGCGTTGCGGCTGGCCATGGCGACGACCGGTCGCCATGACGTGGTCGCGGTTGCGGAGGCCTATCACGGGTGGACCTACGCCACCGACGCCGTCTCGACGTCGGTGGCCGACAACCCCAACGCGCTGGCTACCCGCCCCGACTGGGTGCACACGGTGCCCTCCCCCAACGCCTACCGTGGGGAACACCGGGGTCCGAGCGCGGCACGGTATGCCCCCGAAGCCGTCTCGATCATCGAAAGCCTTGTTGCACAGGGACGTTCGCCAGCGGCATTCATCTGCGAGCCGTTCTACGGCAACGCCGGCGGGATGGCGTTGCCCGACGGTTATCTCAAGGCCGTCTACGCTGCGGTGCGCGCGGCAGGTGGACTCGCCATCGCCGACGAGGTGCAGGTCGGCTACGGCCGCACCGGGCGCTGGTTCTGGGCGTTCCAACAGCAGGACGTGGTTCCCGACATCGTCACTGTTGCCAAGGCCATGGGCAACGGCCAGCCGCTCGGCGCGGTGATCACGACCAGGGAGATCGCCGAGAAGTACCGCACCCAGGGCTACTTCTTCTCCTCCGCGGGCGGCAGCCCGGTGTCCTGCGTCGTCGGGCTGACGGTGCTCGACATGCTGGAGAAGGAAGGCCTGCAAGAGAATGCGCTAAGCGTCGGCGACCATCTGAAGTCCCGGATCAATCAGCTGGGGACCCGGCACCGCCTGATCGGCACCGTGCACGGCAGTGGGTTGTACATGGGTGTCGAACTGGTCCGCGACCGTGTCACTCTGGAACCCGCCGTCGAGGAGACCGCCGCCATCTGTGAGCGGATGCTCGAACTCGGCGTGATCGTCCAGCCGACCGGGGACCGGCAGAACGTGCTCAAGGTCAAGCCCCCGATGTGTATCACCCGGGAGTCGGCAGATTTCTTCGTCGACATGCTGGACCGGGTGCTGTCGACCGGTTGGTGAAGCTAGACAGCCGTCGGCGGAAGTAGGTAAGGCGTACGGGGCGTCGGGCCCGCTGGTGCATGGTTGGGAACTCAGCGAGCAGGACATGAGGTTGGCGGTCCCGGTGCCTTCGTACTGGTACTCGACGGTCCACAGGTACGCCAACCGACTCAACCAGTTGGCGGAGTCCACTCGGGGTGCCGGAGGTGAGATGGTGGAAGGCATGCAGTTGCCCGCCAACGCGACCGTATCCGGCAGTGTGTTCACTCGCCTCATCGAGGAGATCCTCAGTGGCCGGTGGCCTGCCGAACAGCCCGCGCCCTCTGAACGCGAGCTCGCCCTGACCCTGCAGGTAAACCGGCATTCCGTACGGGAGGCTCTCAAGCGGCTCCAGCAAGCCGGCCTGGTGCGGATTGGCCACGGCGGCAAAACCATGGTCCTGGACTGGCGCAGCCATGCCGGGCTCGACATGCTGGCTGCCCTGACTGCAGCCGCAGTGGTACCGCTGCCCACAGCCGTGCTCGATACCGCGGTAATGCGGCGCACGGTCGGCACCGACGCGGCGCGCCTGTGTGCACTGCGGGCCGATGAACAGCAGCTGGCTGCGGTGTCCGCCGCCGCGGCGAAGTATCCGGAATCAGGGGATATCAACGCCTTCCGGGACGCGGACCTCGAATTGTGGACCGCGATCGTCATCGGCTCCGGCAACATCACCTATCGGCTCGCGCTCAACACCCTCGTCCGCTCGATCGACGAAATCGGGCGCGAGTTCTATGTCAACCTTGACGCCGAGGCATTCATGGACCGGCAAATACATCTGGACCTTGCCGCGGCGCTCTGCCGGCGCGACGCCGAGTTGGCTGAAGTCATCGCCTACAAGTCGCTGTCGCCCTTGATCAATATGTTCGGCCCCGAGGCTCCGCAGTAGGTCCGGACGAGCTCTGCGACCACGTCAGGCCGGCCGAGAGGGCGACTCCCCACGGGCAGCCAGCCAGGCGCGCTGTCGGCGCACAAACGCGGCGTCCACCAGCGCACCGTGCCCCGGTACATAGATCGCGTCCGGACCGCCCAGGGCCAGGATGCCATCCAACGCGGACGGCCACGCGCCCACATCCGAGCCCTCGTTGATCGCCGGATCGGCGGACTGTTCAACCAGGTCGCCGCAGAAGACGACGGTGCGCTCCTCCACCGAGCGGGCCGGGACAACGACGACGAGGTCGTGGTCGGTGTGCCCGGGGCCGGGGTGTTCGACGTGCACGCTCCGGCCGCCGAGGTCGAGATCGGTGTTCGTCACGATCTGGTCTGGGGCCCGCACACCGCTGATGGCGCGGTCCAGTTGAACCGGGTCGGTCCCGTACTCCAAGGCATGCGCGCGAACCTCACCGAGGTGCGTGGTCAGTGCGGCGGCGACCGCGGGCGGCGCATAGATCTGGGCAGCGCCGAAGCCGGCCGAGCCCAGAATATGGTCGAAGTGGTGATGGGTGAGCACCACATGGGTAACGCTGCCACCGGTCAGCGCGAACACGTCGTCGGCGATTTGGGCAGCTTCCAGAAGTGTTGTGCCGCAATCTACTAACAAGATTCCGCGGGTCCCTGCGACCAGCCCGACGGTGACATCGAGGAATGGTAGCCGGCAGCGGTAAACACCGTGGGCGAGCGCTTCCCAGTCGTAATGCATGACAGTGAAATTAGTCCACCGTCGACCGCGCGGGGGAACACTTACGTTGCACTGTGTAGCTAATCGAATTATAGTCTAGACACATGTCCAGACAGCTTGCCGCCACCGTCCGGGTACTTCCACGATGACACACGCGAGCCAGGCGGGTCAGTCGCCCGCATCGGTCATGGACACTCCAGGAGCGTGACTATGCGTATTGCGTTGCTGTCCTACCGCAGCAAGACCCACTGTGGCGGGCAGGGCGTCTACGTTCGGCACCTCAGCCGCGGACTGGTTGAACTGGGCCACGATGTCGAGGTGTTCTCCGGTCAGCCCTATCCGGAGTTGCTCGACCCCCGGGTCCGACTCACCGAAGTGCCCAGCCTTGACCTGTACCGGGAACCCGATCCTTTCCGGGTACCCCGGCTCAGCGAGATCCGCGACCACATCGACGCGCTCGAACTGGCGACGATGTGGACCTCCGGGTTCCCTGAGCCCCGTACCTTCAGCCTGCGCGTGGCCCGCCTTATTGCGCGGCGCCGCGACGAATTCGACGTCGTACACGACAACCAGTGCCTGGGCAGCGGACTGCTCCGGATCGCCGAGGCGGGATTGCCGGTGGTGGCCACTGTGCACCACCCGATCACCCGGGACCGGGTGCTGGACCTGGCCGTCGCCAAATGGTGGCGAAAGCCCTTGGTGCACAGGTGGTATGGCTTTGCCCAGATGCAGAAGCGGGTCGCCCGCAAGATTCCAGACCTGCTGACCGTATCGTCGTCGTCGGCCACCGACATCGCCGACGATTTCGGCGTGAGTCCGGACCAGCTGCGGGTCGTGCCGCTGGGCGTCGACACCGCACTGTTCAAGCCCTCCGACCGTCCGCGCGTACCCGGTCGCATCATCGCGATCTCCAGTGCCGACCGGCCGCTCAAGGGGATCGGGCACCTGTTGAACGCGGTGGCCAAGCTGCGCGCCACCCACGAGTTGGAGCTGCAACTGGTGGCCAAACTGGAGCCGAACGGACCGACCGAGAAACTGATCGCCGAGCTGGGCATCAGTGACATCGTCCACACCTCGCACGGGTTGACCGACGACGAACTGGCGCGGTTGTTCGCCTCCGCCGAGATTGCCTGTATCCCTTCGCTCTACGAAGGTTTCTCACTGCCCGCAGTGGAGGCGATGGCCAGCGGCACGCCCATCGTGGCCAGCCGGGCCGGGGCGCTGCCCGAGGTGCTCGGCCCCGATGGCGAATGCGCCGACCTGGTGAGCCCCGGCGACGTCACCGAACTGATCGCAGCTCTCAGCGGGCAGCTCGACTCCCCCGAACGCCGACAGTGGCTTGGCGCCGCGGGCCGGCGACGCGCGCTCGACGTCTTCAGCTGGGAATCAGTGGCGGCCCAGACGGTGCGGGTGTACGAGCAGGCCATCGCGCGGTCCGGCCGGATCACGACGACGGCCGAGGCGGTGGACGAAACATGCTGACCGTCGACTATGACCGCCTCGAAGTAGGCCCCGGTAAGAAGGTCATCGACGTCGGCTGCGGGGCGGGGCGACACAGCTACGAGGCGTACCGCCGCGGCGCCGACGTCATCGCCTTCGACCAGGATGCTGCCGAATTGGCCGACGTGGACACCCTGCTGCAGGCGATGGGCGAAGCCGGCGAGGCACCCGAGTCCGCCAAGGCGCAGGTCGTGGTAGGTGACGCGCTGGCGCTGCCCTACCCCGACGACACATTCGACTGCGTGATTGCCTCGGAGATCCTCGAACACATCCCCGACGATGACGCCGCGATCGCCGAACTGATCCGGGTTCTCAAGCCCGGCGGCAAGCTTGCCGTCACGGTTCCCCGCTGGCTCCCGGAGCGGGTCTGCTGGCTGCTGTCCGACGAATACCACGCCAACGAGGGCGGCCACATTCGGATCTACAAGGCCGACCAACTGCGGGACAAACTGGTTCGCGGCGGGCTCGCCTTCACCCACACACACCACGCCCACGCCCTGCACTCGCCCTATTGGTGGCTGAAATGTGCTGTTGGAGTGGATAAACCGGACCATCTCGCGGTCAAGGCGTATCACAAACTGCTGGTGTGGGACATGATGTCGCAGCCAGCGCTCACCCGGGTGACCGAGGCCGCCCTCAACCCGCTGGTCGGAAAGAGCGTGGCCCTCTACTTCGAGAAGCCGATCTCGAATGCCGCGCGTCACTGACCTCGAGGGCGTGCCGGGCGTCGCCGGCATCCTCAGCCCGCAGCAATGCCGCCAAACAGCAGAATCCATTGCCGCCGTGCAAGAATCCTCGGGCGAGATCCCGTGGTCGGATACCGGCCACACCGACGTCTGGGACCACGTCGAATGCGCCATGGCCCTGACCGCGGCTGGACTGCTGGAACCCGCCCGCGCCGCCTATGAATGGTGCCGCCGCCAGCAACGCGCCGACGGGTCCTGGCCGATCCAGTACCGGCGCGGTGTCATCGAAGATCCCAACAGCGACAGCAACTTCTGCGCCTACATCGCCGCCGGAGCCTGGCATCACGTGCTGGTGACCGGTGATCGGCGATTCGCCGAGCACATGTGGCCGACCGTTCGCGCGGCGATCGACTTCGTACTGGGCCTGCAGGCCGGCACCGGCGAGATCTACTGGGCGCACAGCCCGGCCGGCGCGCTTCCGGAGGCTCTCCTGACCGGGAGCGCCAGTGTGTACCACAGCATCCGCTGCGCGCTGGCACTCGCCGACCGCCTCGACGACCCCCAGCCCGAATGGGAAGTCGCGCTGGGACGGCTTGGTCACGCCATCGCCGAGCACCCCGACGCCTTCACCGAGAAGCCGCACCATTCGATGGACTGGTACTACCCGATCCTCGGCGGTGCACTGCGAGGGCCGGCGGCCTCTGCCCGGATCGCCGCTCGCTGGGACGAATTCGTCGTCGACGGGTTGGGCATCCGCTGCGTGAACGACCGCCCGTGGGTGACCGGGGCCGAAACCTGCGAACTGGTCATGGCGCTCGACGCGATGGGCGACCGGCATCGGGCGCGCGCGCAGTTCGCCGCGATGCAGCACCTGCGCGAGGAGGACGGCTCCTATTGGACCGGCCTGGTCTTCTCCGACGGAAAGCGTTGGCCGGTCGAGCGAACCACCTGGACCGGTGCGGCGGTGATCCTGGCCGCCGACGCGCTGTCTGCGACAACCGGCGGCAGCGGTATCTTCCGAGCCGCCGAACTGCCCCGCGGTCTGGAAGGCGACTACGACTGTGAATGCGTCAGGCGCTGACCTGCCCGCCGGGCCKYATCCCCCTAGTCGCTTCGCTCCTGCCCGCCGTGCCGTATCCCCCTAGTCGCTTCGCTCCTGCCCGCCGTGTCCGATCCTCTCCAGCACCCGCAGCGATCCCGTGCACCCCACCTCGGTGAAATCACCGGAATCCAGTGCACGGCAATAGATGTTGTAAGGCGGTCGACCGCCGTCGCGAGGGTCGGGGAACACGTCGTGAATGATCAGCGTCCCGCCGACGGCAACCCACTTGACCCACCCGTCGTAGTCCTGCTGCGCCGCGCTCTCGCTGTGTCCGCCGTCGATGAACAGCAGCTGCAGCGGTGTGCGCCAGCCACGCGCGACCACTGTCGACTTGCCCACCACCGCGACGATGGTGTCGTCGAGATCCGCCAGATCCAGGGTCCGGCGAAATGTCGGCAGGGTGTCGAATCGGCCGCTGACCGGATCGACCATCGTTGTGTCGTGGAACTCCCAGCCCTCTTGGTGTTCCTCGGATCCATGGTGGTGGTCGATGGTGTAGAGCACACTGCCGGTGGCCGCGACCGCAGCACCCAGCAACACCGTCGACTTACCGCAGTAAGTACCGATCTCGACGGCCACACCGTGGTCCAGGTAACGGACAGCCGCGTCGTAGAGCGCGCGCCCCTCGTTGGCGGGCATGAATCCCACCACCTGGTCGGCGAGATCGAACAGTCGGGAAGTTTGCGCACCAAGCGCGGTATCGGGCTGGCTCATGATCCGAACCTAGCCCGTCGACATGGTCAATGGCCAGCGCGCACCTTGTCGGCTCAGATGGGTTGTAGTAGCGTCCGGACATGTGTCTGATCCGGTAGCTCGAGAGTCGACGCGCCGCCGGTTGACAGCCAAGCAGGCCGCCACTGTGGACCGCTTGGGTCGCGCCGCCGTCGACGTACTCAGCCGGGCGGGATTCTCCGGCTTAACGATCCGGATGGTCGCTGCCGAGGCGGGTGTGGGGGCGGCGACGGCCTACACCTATTTCTCGTCCAAGGAGCATTTGGTCGCCGAGGTGTTCTGGCGCCGACTGGCCTCGAGCCCCGCCCCTCCCGACGACTCGCCCGATCCGGTGGAACGGGTAGTCGGTGTGCTGCGCAACATCGCCCTGCTGGTCGCCGACGAACCGGAGTTGGCCGGCGCGGTCACCACCGCGTTGCTCGGCAAGGATCCCGACGTCGAGCACCTTCGGTTCCGAATCGGCAGGGAAATACACCAGCGGCTGTGCTCAGCCCTTGGGACGCAATCAGATTCCGAAGTCATCGAGTCACTCGAACAGCTTTACGCAGGGGCTCTGGTGCGCGCCGGCATGGGGTACGCCTCCTACACCGAGATCGCGACACGGTTGGAAGCCTCGGCCCGTCTCCTGCTGACCTGAGGATCCGGCCCGAACGGGTTCGGGTTTGGCCGACAACCGGGCCGGGAACACCACGGCCATGTTGATTCGCAGAGTTGCGCGGCCAATGCTCGCTGCGGTGTTCATCGGCCAAGGGTTCGATGCTCTTAGAAGCCCCAAGCCGGCCGCCGAAGCCGCCCTCCCCACACTTGAGGGTCTGCAGAAGTTGCCCGAGCCGATTGGCTCCGGTGTACCCAGCGACCCTGAGACGTTCGCACGGATCAACGCGGCAATTCAGGTCGGAGGTGGACTGCTGCTGGCCTCGGGACGACTGCCGCGCCTGGCGTCGACGGCCTTGGCCTTCACGGTGATTCCGGCCAACCTTGGCGCGCACATGTTCTGGGCCGAGACCGACCAGCAGCTGAAGGCTCGCAAGCGGCGCGAGTTCCTGACCGACGTCAGCCTGCTGGGTGGCCTGATCATCACCGCGGCGGATACCGCGGGCAAGCCGTCGCTGGGCTGGCGCGGGCGCCGCGCGGCCCACAAAGTCACCGAGGCCGTGTCCTCGAGTCTGCCGGGATCCAGCTCGGGCCTGCTGGACAGCGACATCCTGGACAAGGTGGGACCCAAGGTTAGCCATGGACTGCACGCCGGTGCCGAGCGTGGCCGGGAGTTGGCACTGGTGGCCGGTGAGCGCACGGCCCCGCTGCTGGAAACCGCGCGAAAGCGGGGTGCGGTGATCGCCGATATCGCCCGGGAGCGCGGTGCCGAGCTGGCCGAGGCCGCCAGGGATCAGGGCGGGGATCTCTTCGAGACCACCCGATCCCACGCCAAGAAGGCCAAGAAGGCCAAGAAGGCCAAGAAGTTAGCGAAACACTGAGCATTCGGATCGCGCCGCGGCGAAGCCCACGGCTGCTCTGGCCCCCAGGGTAGATTGGGCCCAACGAGCTAGCGGGAGGAGCGATCGATGACCACAGGTGACTACGACCCCAACGCCTACGGACCGCCCGGGGGGTATCCCCCGCCACCGCCCCCCAATCCGTACGGCCAGCCAGGCTACGGCGGCTACCCACCACCGGCGCCGTATGCACAGCCGGGCGGGCTGGGGCTGCGTTTCGCTGCCCGTCTGATCGACGGCATCCTCGTCGGCATTGTCGCGTTCCTGCTCGCGCTGATCTTCCATGCGACGAGCAATATCCTTGTCACAGGCCTGTTTTCGGGACTGCTGACGTTCGTCTACTTCGTCGTGTTCGAGGTGACGCAGGGCTGGACACCGGCCAAGAAGGTGCTCGGGCTGAGCGTGCACGGACCCGGTGGTGCACCGAAGCCGACTGTGCAGCAGTCGGCGATCCGCAACTCGTTCACGTTGTTGTCGATCGTTCCCTACATCGGTGGACTGCTGGCGTTCATCGCCTACATCGTGATCGCGGTGACGATCAACAACAGCCCGACCAAACAGGGCAAGCACGACGAGTTGGCCGGCGGCACGCAGGTGGTCAAGGGCTGAACGGCCCGCTCAGATCACCAGACTGAGCAGCAGCACCACCAGCAGGCCCGTCACCGACAACACCGTCTCCATCAGCGACCAGGTCTTGATGGTCTGCCCCACGCTGATCCGGAAGTACTGGTTGACCAACCAGAAGCCGGCGTCGTTGACGTGGGAGAAGAACAGCGACCCGGCGCCGACCGCGAGCACCACCAGTGAAACCTGACCTCTGCTGAGTTCGTCCACCAGACCGAGCATCAATGCGGAGGCGGTGATGGTGGCCACCGTCGCCGAGCCGGTCGCGAGCCGGATCAGCACGGCGAGCACCCACGCCAGCAGGATCACCGACATGTTGACGTCCCTGGCCCACTCGGCCAGCAGGGTACCGATGCCGCTGTCGACCAGAACCTGCTTGAAACCGCCACCAGCGGCGACGATCAGGATGATGCCCGCTACCGGCGGCAGCCCGGACTCGATGCATTTGGTCACCTGCACGCGGGACATCCCCGCGCCGAGCCCCAGGGTGAAGATGCCGACGATCACCGCGATCAGCAGTGCCACCAACGGGGTGCCCAGCACGTCGAAAGTGACTCGGAACCATTGGTTCTTGTCGTCGATGAAGATGTCGACAAGCGCCTTGCCGAGCATCAGTGCGACGGGTAGCAGAACACTGAGCATCGTCATGCTGAACGACGGCCGACGAAGGTGCGGTTCTTGGCCGGTCACCACCGCGGCGCCAGGACCTTCACTGCGCGCGGCGAAATCGTCACGGGCGAAAGTGTCCGGTGCGTCCACGACGACCCAGCGGCCGGCGAGCTTTCCGAACAGCGGGCCGGCGACGATGATCGTCGGGATCGCCACGGCCACGCCGAGCGCCAGGGTCAGGCCGAGATCCGCGCCGAGCAGGTTGATCGCCGTCAGCGGGCCCGGGTGCGGCGGTACGAACCCGTGCATCGCGGAAAGTCCGGCAAGAGCCGGAATTCCGACCGTGATCAGGGACAGTTGCGAGCGCCGCGACACCAGGTAGATGACGGGCATCAGCAGCACCAGCCCGATCTCGAAGAACATCGGCAGGCCGATGATCGCGCCGACCAGCGCCATCGCCCACGGCAACGCCCGCGGCGAGGCATGCCCGACGATGGTGTCCACGATCTCGTCGGCACCGCCGGAGTCGGCGAGCAACTTGGCGAACATGGCTCCGAGAGCGATCAGGATGCCCACCCCCGCCGCGGTGGAACCGAACCCGTCGGAGAACGACTTCAGCACCTTCTCCAGGTTCTCCCCCGCCACGATCCCGACCGTCAGCGCACCGAAGATCAGTGCCAGGAAGGGATGCAGATGAGCGACCGTGATCAGGATGACGATCACTGCGATCCCGGCCAGGAACGCCACGATGAGCTGCCAACCCGAGGCCACCGGGGCCGCGAGTTCGGGCGCGTCGGCCAGTAATGTGCTGGGCAGATTCATCCGTTCACTCCTGTCGCGCGGGATATATAGCTGTCCACGATCGAATCGATGCTCTGGTCGACGTCGATGCTGATGCCATCCTCGTCGGCGTCGAGCGGTTCGAGGGTCTCGAATTGCGAGGCGAGCAGTGACGCCGGCATGAAGTGCCCTGGCCTGCTCGCCTGCCTGCGCTGAATGACCCCTTTGGACCCGCTCAGGTGCAGGAACTTCAGGTCGGCAACGTGCTGACGGAGTTGATCGCGGTACTTTCGCTTCAACGCTGAGCAGCTGATCACGGCACCGTCGGGGTGCCGCGCGAGCCAGTCGCCGATCGCCTCCAGCCACGGATAGCGGTCATCGTCGTCGAGTGCGTGTCCGGCTGTCATCTTGGCGATGTTGGCGGCCGGATGAAAGTCGTCGGCGTCCGCGAAGGGCACCCGGAGCCGCTGCGCCAGCGCAGCGCCCACGGTCGATTTCCCCGACCCGGACACCCCCATGACGACAATGGGTGAGGTCATGCCTGCGTCTACCCTCCTGTGCGGTGTATCACACAGGATGCATCAATGATCATACTTTTGCAACATCGACATCCATTGGAACGGATTTAATCCCGCGCGCAGCCAGCTATGACACCATGTATGCGTGAGTTCAGAGTCAATGGTCAGCGAGTTGCACAGCAACGTGCTGACCGGACTTGGTACGGCGATCGTCTCCGGGCGCTACCAACCGGGCCATGTACTGACCCTCGACGGGGTCGGCTCCGAGCACGGCGTGTCACGGTCGGTGGCTCGCGAGGCGATTCGAGTACTGGAATCCATGGGCATGGTGGCCCCCCGTCGGCGCGTCGGTATCACGATCCAGCCCGCGACCAACTGGAACGTGTTCGACCCCAGGGTCATCCGGTGGCGGCTGGATGTCGGTGACCGTGCGGCACAACTACTTTCACTCTCCGAACTACGTCGTGGCGTGGAACCGGCGGCAGCAGCGCTGGCCGCGCGGCGAGCCGACCCGCATCACTGTCGAATCCTGGCGGCCGCCGTGTCCGACATGGTGGTCCACGGCCGCTCCGGAGACTTGGAATCATATCTGTTGGCGGACAAAGTTTTTCACCGCACTCTGCTAGAGGCAAGCGGCAACGAGATGTTCCGGGCGCTCAATGACGTGGTCGCCGAAGTGCTCTCCGGGCGCACCCATCACGGCATGATGCCGGCTCGGCCCAATCCTGCCGCGATCGAATTGCACGACGAGGTGGCTCGTGCGATACGGCTGCGGGACGAAGCCGCCGCCGAACAAGCCATGCGCGCCATCATCGACGAATCGGCGGCGGCGCTGGCCCGGCCCACTACCTGAGGCAGAGCGGCCACCAACCCGGTGTTCCTCAGTTCGATCAGTGAGGTCGGCCGGGACTCCTCAGGCCTTCGGCTGGTAGCTGAAGTTGATCTGATCGCCGTCGACTTTGGTGACCGCCAAGGTGAAGTCCTGGGTCTGCTCGCCGGCCACGACCGTGCAGTCGATCGTTGTGCCCTCCTTGCCCTCCAGGTTGTCCGAGCAGTCCGCGGAGTCTGGCCGCTGGCCCAGCTGGGTCGCCAGCTGATCCAGCAACGAGTTCTCAACCTGTGCCTTGGCCAGCACAGGAAGGACGACGAAATTCATCATCAGGCCGTCGACTTTCGTTACTTCGACGGTGCGCTTGAGAGTGACGCCAGCCGCTGTCACCTCGCAATGACCTTCGGCGCCCTGCTTTCCGTCCAGGCCCGACTCACAGTTCACGGAGTCCACCGCCGGGCCAGAGGGCTCGGACAGCAGGTGGGCGACCGCCTTGTCGAGTTGCTCCTTGGACACGGCCGGAGTCATGTCATAGCTGACCGTCGAGCCGTCGACCTTGGTGACCGTCACCACCGGCTCGAAACTGTTGTCGGTGCTCAGCGTCACCTCGCAGCGGGTGCTCTTGCCGACCTCGCCCGGTAGATCGTCCTTGCAGGTCACTGCCTGCGGCTTCTGGCCCGCCTTCTCCAGCCGGCCCGAGATGTCCTTCTCCAGGTCCGTCTTGGACACCACGGGCGGTCCGCCGGTGCTGACGTTGACCGAACAGCCGCTCAGCGCGGTCCCGGCGATGCCGACTGCCAGCACCGCGGTGCCCAGAACCATTCGCCCCATCATGGCCTCCCCGAGATCGTTGCCGCCGGGCCGTCCCGCCGTATCCGCGAGCAAGATACCAAGCGGCCGATGGTTGACTGCAGGAGTGAGCAGAACACCTCTTGTGGCGCGGCGCTTCTTCGACCGCTTCGAACCGGTCCACGCCGTCACCTACTTCGCCCCCGGGGTACGAACCGCGTTGGACGCCATGGGGTTCGTCGGATTCTGGCGAGGCTATTTCGCGACCCGCTCGGCGCCGCTGGGTCAGGTGCCCGCCGAGGTGGTGGGCGCTGTTTTCTACAACTTCTCCGCCGAGCGTGTGGCCAAGGCTGTGCCGGCGATCTGGGACATCGCCACACCCGCCGAGATGGTGCGCGTGCGCGCGGACACCGCGGTGGCCAGCCTGCGTGACTACGGCCTGACCGACGACACCCCGGGAGTCGCAGAAGCCGCCGAACTGGCCAGGGCCGCCGCACGGGGGGCGCCACACGACGGCCGCCCCCTGTTCGCAGCGAACCTGGCGCTGCCCTGGCCCGACGCCCCGCTGGCCGCCCTCTGGCACGCCGCCACCCTGCTGCGGGAGCACCGCGGGGATGGCCACGTGGCGGTGTTGGTGAGTGAAGGCATCAGCGGGCGGGAATCCAACGTCTTTCACTCCGCGGCCGGGGCGGTGCCGGCCGATTTCATCAAGCGCTCCCGCGACTACTCCGATGAGGAGTGGAATGCCGGCGTCGACGCGCTGTCCAAGCGCGGATTGCTCACCCCGGAATGCACGCTTACCGACGCCGGCCGCGCGCTCAAGGAACACATCGAGCTCAGCACCGACACCCTCGCACTGGGCGGGTTGCGCGCCTTGGACGATGCCGCGGTGGAGCGGCTGTTCGCCGCGCTGACGCCGATCACCCGCCGGGTCATCGCCGGCGGCGACATCCCGGCGGCGACACCGATGGCCCTGCGCCGCGATGAACTCGACGACGACTCCGCCGGGCTCTAAAGGTTGCGGTTCCACTCCACCCAGCCGACTCCACGGCGACCGTCCTCGGTGTTCACGGCCACCCAGGCGCGTGGGAACTGGCTGATTCGGCCGTCGGGCCCGACCAGGCGCACCGGCGCGTGACCCCGCACCTCGACCGTCGTCCGGACCGGACCCGGCTCGTAGTCGATAGTCGTCGTCAACGGTAATCCGTTGTCGGCGAACGATGCCTGTGCCGTCACCGTCGTCGTCTCGACGACGGGTTCACCCTGGCGCTGCAGGTAGCCGACGCTGACCGGCCCCATCCCGGGGATGCGCAGGTCCACGCCGTGCAGATGGGTGCCGTCGTCGAGATGCAGTGCACTCCACACCCAGTCCATGCTCCACCAGTCCCGCACGCCGTGTGAATGGTCACGCTGACCGGGAACGGCTTCGAACTGGAAGCTGCGCCCGGCAACGGTGACCGTGCCGGTGATCGTGCATGGGATCTCGTAGCGGGTGGTGATCCGGTAGGCGTACGGGGTGCCCACCGTAGTCCAGGTCAGGTCCATCGCGAGCTCGACGGGACGGCCGGGTTCGCCGCGCAGCAGGGCCGAGGGATCGTCGTACTCCTGGGCGGAGCCGCGCACCTCGACCCGGTAGGACTGCAGCGGAGTGATTGCGCCATGGCGCATTTCGACGCCCTCACCGTGCACCACCGCCGGGTCGGCCGGGATCGGCGCCTCGAAGTCGAGCAGTGCGACGGTCGGCATGTCCGGCCCGCACACCAGGGCATTGATCCATGCCACGTTCTGGTTGGGGACCAGACCCAACCGGATCCAGCCGCCGACATCCTGCCGTGGATCGGCGAAATCCCAGTACCAGCTCTCGTTCCACAGCGGCTCGGCGCCAGGTTGGTGGGCGCCCTCGTCGACCGGATCGGGTGCCAGGGCCTGCTGGATGGCTGGATCGGGCAGGGCGTCCAGCGCTCCGGTGTCGAGCACGTGGCTGCTGTGCCGCTCGAGCATGGTCAAGAACATCTGGTCACCGCGGTCGGTGCGTTCGACGAGCATCGCCGACACCACCGCCATCATCACGCCCGCGAAGCTCTGCCGCCGCACACCAGCGCGGACATCGTCGAGACTGACCGGCGAATTCGGGCCCAGGCCTTGGTGATACGCGCGTAGCAGTCGGTCGTAGTTGGCCCTGCGATCCTCGACCGACAGCGCGCACCCGATGAAATACGCCACATCTGTCATCGCCGGGCCCCAGGTAACGGTCTGCCAGTCGACCACGGTGAGGTCGCGCCGCGAGCCGGGGCGTCCGAACAGCATGTTGTCCAGCCGGTAGTCGCCGTGTACCAGCCCCTTGACCGGATCGGCCCGC
The DNA here is from genome assembly GCF_004745805.1 of Mycolicibacterium sp. CH28. Classification (GTDB taxonomy): domain Bacteria; phylum Actinomycetota; class Actinomycetes; order Mycobacteriales; family Mycobacteriaceae; genus Mycobacterium. The sequence continues at coordinate 816,626 of NZ_SRLQ01000004.1, forward strand.
CCGGCGGCCACGTGGGCGTCGAAGCTGTTCACGAAGCGTTCGCACACCGAAAGTTGGTCGGCGGTGATCGCATCGCCGTAGCGGTCGACGAAGGCGGCGAACAGTTGCCCGATCATCGCCTGGTTGAGTGGGGCGTCCCGGTTGAGCCACTCGGCTTCGGCCAGGGTGCGGCTGCCGAGCACCGGCGCGTGCAGGCGGCCGAGCTCGGTCAGCGCCAGAATGGCGTCGGAGATGGTGGCCCCGCGGATCTCGTCGCCAACCTCGGCGGGGGCGGCATCGTCGAGCAGCAGCGCGAAGATGCCGGTCGCCGGGTCGTAGGACGCGTGGTAACACTGGGCGATCGGTCCGCCCAGCCGGGGCGCCACGTCGGTGTAGAACTTCACTTCCCGCTCGTAGAGGCCCAGCGCCTGTCCGGTCTGCCGGCTCATCGGGTTGGTGGCGGCGACCTTGAGCACGACCGAGGCGGGGCCGTCGTCACCGCGGTAGGTCAGCCCGATGCGGTAGCACTCGCTCATCTGGCCGGTGCCGATGCGAGCGGCGGTGAACGCGGCGACCTCCCCCGCGCCGATCGCGGCGGTCAGCCATTCTGCGGTCAGGTCGCTGGGCCGTTCGATGACAATGTCATTGGTCTGCACGCGACCAACGTAGGTCACCAAAGCCTTCGACCGATGGGTTTTCCGCCGACTGTTTGACGGCTGTCAAATAGCTAGCCGCTCGCCAGCGAGAACCCCTCCCACGCCATCCGGCGATGCGGATGCGGATCGTGTTCGATGCGGGTCTGCCGGTCGAACACCAGCACCGGGCGTTCGGGGTCGGTGTAGGCGGGCCAGTCCTCCCCCGGCACGCCCGTGCGGCTGAAACTGCGCCAGCGAGTTTGCACCTCACGGCTGACCCTCAACGCCGACCGCCGGTCGATCCCGGCCGTCAGCGCCGTGCCGAAACGCGTTCGGTAGATGTCGAACACCGCAAGCAGTTCCATCGCGTGCGTGGCCCCCAGCCCTGACCAGTGCAGCGTGCGGGGAGCGTAGTCGTAGCGGTAGACGTAGGTAGGCGTGTGGGCGCCGTGCGCCTCCGCTATCTGCCAGGCCGCGGTACCGAAGGCGAAATCGCCGCCAAGCTGAACGCAGGCCTCCGGATGCGGGTATCTCGGGTAGGCCGCGGTGATCCGTTCACGCGTCTCGGGCTCGGCAAGAGCCAGCAGCCGCTCGATCGCATGCTCGGTCGTGGGGAGCAGCTTCATGAACCGGGTAAACAGCTTGCCCTCGTCGGCGTTGGTGCCGACGATCATCGGAACGCGGTGCGCCTGGCCGGTGCGCATCGCCTCGATCGGGTCCAGCGGGAGAATGTCGTCGCCATGGGTAGGCCCGACCGCGAACGCGCCGTCCATTTCGTGCAGGCTGCGTTCAAGCAGTACGTCGAGCGTCTTGACCAGGTCGTAGGGGCGGGCCCGCATCAGGCCGGCGGCCGCGTCCGGCCCGTCGACGCCCAGCGCCGCGGCGAACTTGTGGGCAATCGCCGCCGCGGTGTCACCTGTGCTGACCAACCCCGACGCCGGGCTCTCCGAAATCGCCTGAGCGAATAGGCCTTTGGCCTCCGGCACGGCGAGCAGGGTGGCCACGGCATGTGCGCCGGCGCTTTCACCGAAGATCGTCACGTTGGCCGGGTCGCCACCGAAGGCGGCGATGTTGTCGCGCACCCAGCGCAGCGACAGGACGAGGTCGCGCAGGAACAGGTTGCTGTCGATCGGGGTGTCCGGCGTGGACAGCGAGGACAGATCCACGCATCCGAGCGCACCGAGGCGGTAGTTCACCGAGACGTATACACAGCCGCGGCGGGCCAGGGCGGCACCGTCGTAGAGCGGGGTGGCCGAGCTTCCCATGATGTAGCCGCCGCCGTGGATGAAGAACATCACCGGCAGTGGGCCCTGATCGGGCGCGGAGCCCGACCACTGCGGGGTGACGACGTTGAGCGTCAAGCAGTCCTCACCCATGGGCTGGTACTTGCCCACCCCCAGCATTGTGTAGCGGCGCTGCTGGGGCGCACAGTTGGCGAAGCCGTGGCAGTACCGCACCCCGCGCCACGGCTGGGCCGGCCGCGGCGCGCGGAAACGCAGAGCGCCGACCGGCGGCCGGGCATAGGGAATCGAACGCCACCTATTCACCCCATCGCGGCTGAATCCCTCGACGACGCCGCTGGTGGTGGTGGCGCGGACGGTGTGTTCGTGCATCACTTGACGGTAGCGAACAACTCGGGGCTCGACGTGCCTGACGACCCGTTGGGTCGAAGCCCGCTAGCCTGTCGGGATGCGGATCGCCGGGTTACTCGCCGCGTCATTGCTGGTCGCGGGATGTTCGAGTGCGACCGACGGTCAGGCACGCCAGACACAACTGACACCGATTAGCCCGTCGCCGACAGCGACGTCGCCGTCGACCACCACCAGCGCCTCCTCGATCCCCGCACCCGCTGCCGGTGTACCGATAGACCAGGTGATCACCTGGATCGAGGCCGGACCGCCCATCGACGCGGCCCAGTACCACATCGCTCTTCGCGGCGGCGTCACCACCGAACTGGGCGAGGACGTCGCCTTCACGACGCCGGCCGGCACGACGTGCATGACCGACGCCAAGCACGGCTCGCCCGGCTTGGCCTGCTTGGTGGACCTAACCGACCCGCCCCCGCAGCCGCCGGATACCTACGGCCAGTGGAAGGGCGGCTGGGTCGATTTCGACGGCGCCGATGTCCAGGTCGGCTCGGCGCACGGCGATCCAGGTAGGTTCGCCGCCGGACAGGGGCGCGAACTTCCCGCAGACAGTTCACTGTCGTTCGCCGACTACCGCTGCCGCACCGACTCCAGCGCGCTGTTCTGTGTGAACTATGCGCACCGGTCCGCGATCCGGCTCAGCGCCAACGGTGCAGACGCCTACGCCTGCGCCCGCCAGGTGACCCCGCCGCCCGGGATAGGCGTCCTGTACGTGTGTTAGTGCTGGTGCGCCGGATAGGCGTGCACGACGGCGGTATCCAGCTTCGGAATGGCATGGGTCAACGCATGCTCGGCGTCATGGGCCAGCTCGTGCGCCTGGCGAAGACTCAGCTGTGGGTCCACGTCGAGCTCGACGTCGGCGCCCAGGCGTAAACCGATCCAGCGCATCCGAACACGTTGCACACCAAGAACTCCAGGTCGCTCTTCCAAGGTGTGGTAGGCGGTGTCGACGAGGGCTGGGTCTACGGCGTCGAGGAGCCGCGCGAAGACATCGCGGGCCGCAACGACCATCACGACAAGGATTGCTGCCGCGATCAGCAACCCGATGACCGGATCGGCGGCCGGGAACCCGAGCGTCACCCCGACCGCGCCGAGGACGACTGCCAGCGATGTCAAACCGTCTGCGCGAGCATGCATTCCGTCGGCGCGCAGCGCTGCGGACCCGATCCGGTTGCCGACCCGGATCCGGTACAGGGCGACCAGCTCGTTGCCGAGGAATCCGACAATTCCCGCCGCCGCCACCCAACCCAGGTGTGACACCGGGGCCGGATGGATCAGGCGGTTGACCGCCTCGACCGCCGCGACGACGGCCGATATCGCGATGACGGCAACGACGAACAGTCCAGCAAGATCCTCGGCGCGGCCCAGACCGTAGGTGTAGCGCCGCGTGGCGGTCCTCCGGCTCAGGGAGAAAGCGATCCAGAGCGGGATGGCGGTCAGCGCGTCGGAGAAGTTGTGGATCGTATCGGCAAGCAGCGCAACAGATCCCGAAGCGATGACGATGATGACCTGGAGTAGGGCCGTGACCCCGAGGGCGGCCAGACTGATCTTGACGGCCCGGATCCCCGCCGCGCTGTCGCGCAACGCGTCGTCGACCCGGCCCGCGTGATCGTGGGTGTGTCCATGAGTGTGCCCGTGGTCTGTGGTGTTGCCCATCAGGCACTCCCCCGGTTGGGCAGCTCGCGGACACCTCGATGATGAGCGGGTATCCCGCCGGCGGCGTGTTCGGCGTTGAACACCGCGTCGGCGACCAGTTGGCGCACGTGGTCGTTTTCCAGGCGGTAGAACACCTGGGTCCCTTCGCGCCGGGTGCGGACCAGCCGGGCCATCCGGAGCTTGGCCAGGTGCTGGGACACCGACGGCGAAGGCTTGCCGACTCGCTCGGCAAGGTCGTTGACACTGAGCTCGCCGTCGATGAGCAGCCACAGCAGCTGGACGCGCGTGGCGTCGGCAAGCATGCGAAAGACCTCGACGACCAGATCGGCTTGATCGTCAGCGAGCAGATCATGCTTATCTGCATTCATACGCAGATAGTAGCGGTCGAGCGAGGCGGAACAAAACCACCGGCCACCCAGTTTCGGCTGTGGTGAGCGAACACACCCTGGTGGTCTACGCGAACCCGCGCGGGCCTGCGTCCCGCGCCAACGCGGCGCTGCTGCGCGCCATGTCGGCCCGTCCCGACACTGAAATCCGCGATCTAACAACGCTGTACCCAGACGGTGTCATCGACATCGCCGCCGAGCAGGCGGCCGTGGAACGGGCGGGTCACATCGTGCTGCAATACCCGACCTACTGGTACTCGGTGCCAGCGCCGATGAAGAGCTGGCTCGACCAGGTGCTGACACCGGGGTGGGCATACCATCCCGGACGGCCCGGAGCGCTGGCCGGAAAGACCCTGCGGATCGCCACGACGACCGGCGGCACGACGGACGGCTACCAGCGCGGGCAACTGCACGGGTTCGAGTACGCGGCGCTGCTGGCACCCCTGCAGGCAACTGCGCGGCGGCTCGGCATGGAGTTCGCCGAACCGTTTGTGCTCCACGGTGTTCGGGATCTCTCCGATGCGGAGTTGGTCGAAGCGGCCGCGCGGTACGCCGGGCTCGATCGTGATCCAGGCGCAGACTGCGTCAGGAGGCGACGCGCTCCGGCACTGCGGTGATCGGTCGAGCCAGACGGCGGCGGTGGTGCAGCGCCACGGCCCGGTCGGCGAGTACCGCGACGACCGCGCCGGAGCCAGCCGTCGCAGCGATCACCAGCGGCGTGTTGGCCATGATCATGTAGCCGAACGCCACCGCCACCGCCAACAGGCCATAACGTGCGGTCGTCCAGTGCGCCGGGTGGCCGAATCGGGTACCGACCGCCATCCCCAAAACCAGTGCGGTGGCATGTCCGACGTTGGTGAAGTCGCCGACGGTGGCAACCGCCGAAGCGACCGCCACGCCCAGCCACCAGCCGGTCCACGCAGGCCGCCAAGGCTGCGGTATCGCCGCGGTCAGCGCGCCCAGGACGCCCACGGCGCCGTAACTCATGCCGACATCGGTGACATTGACGATCGACCACGATGTCAACCCGGCAGCCAGCGCCGCGGCCAGCCCGGCAGCGACCAACAACGTCGCCCCGACGTGGCCGACGACAAACGCCACCGCCATGCGGCGGCTGCGCCACAGCAGTTCGGCCAGGCCAAGAATCGCGAAGAGGCCCGGCAGCCAGACGTAGACGGGACCGGTCTCGATGACGAAGGCACTGCCGATCAGAGTGCCGAGGCGGCCCTCACCCAGGTTGTGCAGATTGGTACTCGCGTGCCGGATGACCTGGTCGCGGATGTGCGGGCCCAGCACCACCAGCACAGACGCCACCGCCAGCAATGCGGCCGTGTAGCCCAGCGTGACCCGAACGCGGACCAGCCGCGCGAAAAATGACGACACCATCACCTTCCACTATGCCTGGACATCGAGGTCTTCACCCTCGTCCTCGGCTGGCAGATCCCTGCGGGTTCGCAGCCGGTACATCACCAGATCCGTCGGCACCCCGCTGGCTCGGGGCGCGAAGACCTGGCGCCGAACCCGCTTGACCGTCACCCCCAGCGCTTCGAGATCCTCGGGTTCGATCAACTCCAACGTCTTCTCCGACACGATCAGCCCACCGCGGGGCGCGCGCTCCATCACGCGGGCGGCAATGTTGACGTCCACCCCCAGCCAGTCCGACCCGATCCGCTGCGGGCGTCCGGTGTGGATACCGGCGCGCATCCGCGGCGTGTAGCCGCCGACCTCGACGTTTCGCGCCGCATCGCGGGCGGCCATGGTGGCCCGCACCGCGGTGGCAGGGTCGCCGAAGACGGCCATCATGCCGTCACCCATCCGTTTGACGATGTGACCACCGGCGTCGAGCAGCGGCGGTTCGACGACTTGGGCCACGCGGCGCAACAGCCGCAACGTGGCATCGTCGCCGGCGTGCAGAGACCAGTCCGAGAATCCGACGAGGTCGGTGAAGACCAGCGTCACCTCCGGGTTGGCGGGCTGCCCGGACACCCGCTCGGTGAGCGCCTGCCACAGCTGCAATGTGGCCAGGCTCACTTCGCGGGTGGCTGCTTCCCGGTCGCGTAGCAGCCGGTCGGCGGCGCGTGCGGCGGCACGTGCACCGCCATCGCCGGCAGCCGACAACGGGTCACCGAAGTCGGGGTCGCCCGGCAGAATCCGGCGGGCACGACGGACCAGGGCGATGACGCCCGGGTTGTGGTTGGTGTTGTGCCACCACGCGGCGGGGCCACGGGTCAGATGGTTGACGTCAACGGGGGGAACGGGTTGATCGCCGATCGGCTCGACGTCCACAAGATCCAGCCTAGGGAACCGCTTTCAGGCGAGCCAACCTGTGTGACGCGGGCAACGTATCGCTATGCCAAACGGGTGGTCACAGCTTCGTCGCCAGCATAGACAACACTCGTTGTCAGCTCTATCGTGGTGCCACATCACTGGCCCGATCGTGCGCCGCCCGCGCAGAACCGAGGTAACGATGAGGTCAACGACGACCGGGCGCACCACCGCGCCGACCCCGCTCGGGCCGGACTCTTTGACGTGGAAATACTTCGGCGACCTGCGCACCGGGATGCTCGGGGTGTGGATCGGTTCGCTGCAGAACATGTACCCGCAGCTCGGAGCCGGAGTCGAGGACCATTCGATCCTGTTGCGCGAGCCGCTGCAGCGGGTCGCCCGGTCGGTGTACCCCATCATGGGCGTGGTCTACGACGGCGAGCGCGCCCGCCAGACCGGTGAGCAGATCAAGGGCTTCCATCGCGGCATCAAGGGCGTCGACAACGCGGGACGCCGCTACCACGCGTTGGACCCCGAGACGTTCTACTGGGCCCACGCGACGTTCTTCATGCTGATCCTGAAGGTGGCCGAGTACTTCTGCGGCGGCCTCACCGAAGCCGAGAAGCGACAGCTCTTCGACGAGCACGTGCAGTGGTACCGGATGTACGGGATGAGCATGCGGCCGGTGCCCGAGACGTGGGAGGAGTTCTGCGAGTACTGGGACCGGGTGTGCCGCGACGAGTTGGAGATCAACAAAGCGACGCTGGAGATCTTCGACATCCGGATTCCCAAGCCGAAGTTCGTCCTGATGCCGACACCGGTGTGGAACCAGTTGTTCAAACCGATGGTGGCCGGGCAACGCTGGATCGCGGCCGGCTTGTTCGACCCGGCGGTGCGGGAGAAGGCCGGGATGCGCTGGACGCCCGGTGACGAGGCATTGCTCCGGTTGTTCGGCAAGGCCGTCGAGATGGCGTTCTGGGCGGTGCCCGACGAGATCCGGCTGCACCCGCGGGCGTTGTCGGCCTACCGGCGGGCGTCGGGGCGGATACCGGCCGACGCACCGTTGGTCGAGGCACCTGGTTTCACGGCACCCCCTAAAGACCGCCGCGGGCTGTCCATGCACTATGTCCCTCGACACAAGAGCCTCGTCGCGCGAGCTGGCTCACTGGTCCACACGACGTTCTCACTTGCCGGTCTGCGGCCCGCCCGAGGACGTTCCGCCGCCGCCTGAACCGGAGAATCCATGATCGAATGGTCCGACGTCGACCTCGCTGTCCGCGACGCCGTCCGCGAGTTCGTCGACAAAGAGGTGCGCCCTCATCTCGACGCGCTCGAGAGCGGCGATATGGAGCCCTACCCGATCGTCCGAAAGTTGTTCTCCACCTTCGGCATCGATGAGATGGCGCGCGAGTCGCTGACCAAACGCCTGGCCCGGATACGCGACGGCGAGGATACGAAGTCCGGCGGTGGCATGTTCGGCGGCGGCCAGGGCGGCATGGGTTTCGTGGTGATCAGCGAACTGTGCCGGGTCAGCATGGGCCTGGTCACCGGGATGGGCGTCAGCCTCGGGTTGACGGTGCCCACCATCCAGAGCCGGGGCACGCTGGCCCAGCAGCAACGCTGGCTGCCCGGCCTGGTCACCTACGAGAAGATCGGCGCGTGGGCGATCACCGAACCGGATTCAGGCTCGGATGCTTTCGGCGGGATGAAGTCCTACGTGGTGCGAGACGGCTCAGGAAACGGGGACTACATCCTCAACGGGCAGAAGACGTTCATCACCAACGGTCCCGACGCCGACGTTGTCGTGGTGTACGCCAAGCTGGACGAGGGCGACCCCTCGATCGACAAGCGCGACCGCAAGGTGCTCACCTTTGTCCTGGATCGCGGCATGGAGGGATTCGTCCAGGCCAAGCCGTTCCGCAAGATGGGGATTCACAGTTCGCGCACCGGTGAGCTGTTCTTCAACAATGTGCGATTGGGGCGGGATCGGCTGCTGGGCGAGACCGAGGACAGCTCCGCAGGCGACGGCCGGGACAGTGCCCGGTCGAACTTCGCCGCCGAGCGGATCGGCGTGGCGGCCATGGCGCTCGGAGTGATCGAGGAATGCCTGCGGTTGTGTGTCGACTACGCCCGGCAGCGCACGCTGTGGGGTAAGGAGATTGGGCAGTTCCAGTTGATCCAGCTCAAGCTGGCCAACATGGAGGTGGCCCGGATGAATGTGCGCAACATGCTGTTCCGGGTGATCGAGTGTGGGCAGACCGGCACCCCGATCTCGCTGGCCGAGGCGTCGGCGATGAAGTACTACTGCTCCCAGGCGGCCACCGACGTCGCCATGGAGGCGGTTCAGCTGTTCGGCGGCAACGGTTACATGACCGAGTACCGCGTAGAACAGCTTGCCCGCGACGCAAAGTCGCTCATGATTTACGCCGGCAGTAACGAGGTGCAGATCACCCACGTGGCGAAGGGGTTGCTCAGCAGGTGAGCTTCGGCTGCGGAGCTCTCCCCCACCACTAGGGTTGTTGCCCGAAGGCGGGCACAGACCCTAGTCGTCCCCAGAGCTGCCGGTGGCCATCGCGCGGACGAGCGCACGGTGTACCGCACTGCGCCCCAGTTGGATCTTGAAGGCGTTCTGGCTCAGCGGGCGCGCATCCGACATCGCTTGCCGCGCAGCAGCACGCAAGACCGGATCCTCGGGCCGTTCGCCCACCAAGACCGCCTCAGCTGCGGGGACCCGCCACGGACGAGCCGCGACCCCACCGAGTGCGACGGCTGCCGAGACAATCGCTCCGTCGGTCACCGCGAGCCCGACCGCCACCGACACCAACGCGAAGGCGTAGCTGTGCCGGTCCCGCAGCTTGAGGTACCACGAGTTCGCCGCGTACGGCGACGGCGGAAGTTCGACGCCGACGATCAGCTCGGCGGGCAGCAGGCAGTTGTCGATGTGCGCGGTGTCGTCGGGCAGCACGAAGAACTCTGCGATCGGGATCGACCGGGGCCCGCCCGGACCCTGCACGTGGACGACGGCGTCGAGAATCGCCAGGGCCACCGCCATGTCGGACGGGTTGATGGCCACACAGTGCTCGCTGGCGCCGAAAAGCGCGTGCTCGCGGTTGAACCCCTCGATCGCGGCGCATCCCGAACCGGGGCTGCGCTTGTTGCAATGTTCGAATTCGGTCTGCATGAAGTAGGGGCACCGGGTCCGCTGCATGAGGTTGCCGCCGACAGTGGCCATGTTGCGCAGCTGAGTGGTGGCGCCACTGAGGATGGCCTGCGAGAGGACCGGGTACTGGGTGCGGATCAGCGGATGGTTGGCCAGTGCGCTGTTGGTGACGCCCGCACCGACGTGCACACCCCCCGAAGCGGTGGTGGTCACCGACGTGAGCCCGAGACGGCCGACATCTACCAGCGCCGGGGGTTGGGCGACACCGTTTTTCATCAGGTCGACGAGGTTCGTACCGCCGGCGAGATACGCGCCGCCGGTGTCGACGATCGATCGGATGGCGTCGTCCACCGAGCCGGCGTGCTGGAAGGCGAATGTCTTCACCGTGCCGTCGCCTTCCCGGCCGCTGCGATCGCATCGACGATATTGGAGTACGCACCACACCGGCAGATATTGCCGGCCATGCGTTCTCGGATCTCGGCCTCGGTCAGCGCCGCGCACCCCTCGCGCACCCCGCACCGGTCGCCGTCGAAGGACGCCGCGGAAAGGTCGCCGCGGGCGTGCTCGCGCAGCATCGCATGCGCCGACGAGATCTGGCCCGGCGTGCAGTAGCCGCATTGAAACGCATCGTGATCCAGGAACGCGTTCTGGACGGGATCGAGATCGTCGCCTTCGGCCAGCCCTTCGATGGTCGTCACCGCGGCGCTGTCGATCGACACGGCCAGGGTCAGGCAGCTGACGATCCGTTCCCCGTCGAGGGCGACGGTGCATGCACCGCACAACCCGTGATCGCAGCCTTTCTTGGTTCCCGTCAACCCGATTCGTTCACGCAGCAGATCGAGCAGCGTGGTCCGGACGTCGACGGTGAGCCGGTGGGCCGTTCCGTTTATCCACAGCGTGATGTCATGTTCGGGGGCCATCAGTTCTCCGGGTTCATCAGCTGCTCGACGGTGATCGGCAGGTCTCGCAGTCGGCGGCCGGTGGCATGGAACACCGCATTGGCGACCGCGCCCGCGACCCCGCACGCGCCGATCTCGCCGACCCCGCGGACGCCGATCGGGTCCAGGTCGAAGTCGGGCTTGTCGATAAAGGTGATGTCGAAGTCGGGGCGGTCGGCGTGGGTGGGCACGTAGTACTCCCCGATCAGCTGCGCAGTGTGCGCGTCGTAGGGCACCTGTTCCAGCAGGGCCATGCCGACCCCGAAGGTGATTCCCCCCATCACCTGGTTGCGCGCCAGGTCCGGGTTGAGCACGCGACCGCAATCGATGACGGCCACCCAGCGGGTCACCGTCGCCCGGCCGATTTCCTCGTCGACTTCGACTTCGCAGAAGTGCGCGCCGAATGACTGGGACGCGGTGCGGCGTTGTTCGCCGGCGTCGACCGACAGCGTGAAGCTCAGGTCGTCCAGATAGCGCTGCCCGCCCTCGCGGACCAGTTCGGCGACCGCGGCGCGGCGGTCCCCGCTCACCACCTCCCCGTCGGTGACGCCGAGTTCGTCGCGCGCGGAACCGTAGAAGGGCGTGTCCGGGTCGGCGCTGACCAATGCCAGCAGCCGCCGCCGCCACTCCGATGCGGTGGCGAAAACCGCCGATCCCACCGTCGCAGTGGTTTGCGATGCTCCGCTGTAGGGCGCGTCGGGGAAGAACGAATCCCCGGAGTCGAATGTGATGTGGGCGAGTTCAAGACCGGTGGCGTCGGCGGCGACCTGAACCATGACCGTTCGGACGCCGGTGCCGACTTCGTGGGTCGCCGAGGCGAATCGGGCCGAACCGTCGGCAGCCGTGGTCACGCTGCACGACGCCGACATTCGTCTGCCCGGGTAGGTCGCGGTGGCCATGCCCCAGCCGATCTGGACCCCACGATCCGACAATGACCGCGGCGCGACGGGCCGTTTCGCCCACCCGAACCGCTGCGCGCCGAGCGAGTAGCAGTCCAACAGATGCTTGCCCGACCACGGTAGGCCGCTGGCCTGGTCGACGTCGGCGTGGTTGCGGATGCGCAGCTCCAACGGATCCACACCCAGTTCGACGGCCAGTTCGTCGACGGCCGACTCCAGTGCGAACAGTCCCGGGGCCTCCCCCGGTCCGCGCATGAAACATGGTGTGGCCGCGTTGATCCGCGCGACGCGGTGAGAGACCACCAGCCGCGGCGACCGGTAGAGCGTCCGGGTGGACAGGCCGGCCGGCTCGCAGAAGTGGGCCACCGTCGATGTTTCGGTGACGGTGTGATGCTCGATGCTGGCTAGCCTCCCGTCGTCGTCGGCGATCAGGGTGACGTCCTGCCGGGTGCGGGGCCGGTGTCCGGTGGAGGAGAACATCTGGCTTCGGCTCAGCACTAACTTGACCGGCCGGCCCACCTGGCGGGCGGCGACCGCACACAACACCACGTGCATCCACAGGAAGCTCTTGGAGCCGAAGGCTCCACCGACCAGAGGCGCGATCACCCGGATAGTGGACTCGGCAATTCCAAGGTATGCGGCCAGCGCCGCCCGTTCCCCAGTGATCCACCGGGTGGCGTCATGGATGGTGAGCCGCTCGCCGTCCCAGTCCGCGATGGTCGCCGAGAGCTCGATGGGATAATGCGCGTTGTGCGGCGTCGTGTAGCTGGCGGCGAACCGGAAAGGCAGCTGCGGCTCTTCGAGGGGGCCGCGATGGTCCTGCAGCTTCTCCTCGTCCAACTTGACGAAGTGGTCCGGCAGGTAACTGCCGTGCCGGATCTGCTGGCCCGTGTCCTCCGGTGGCGGCGGGGCGGCCAGCACGTCCTCGGCGCTGAGCTGGGCCGGCCGGATGTCGTAGCGCAGGTCGAACAGCTCCGCGGCGCGGGTGGCGTTTTCCGGTGTGTCCGCGACCACGAGCGCCATGTGTTGCCCGACGTGCTGAACGGTCAGGTCGGACAATGGTGGCCGCCGCTCCATCGGCAGATCGAATGTCATATCAACCGGAAGCTGTTGCAGCGGAGGGCAGTTCAGTGGTGTCAGGACATGGATCACGCCCGGTGCCGCACTCGCGCGGCGGGCACTGGCCTCCAGCGACTCGGGGGTCACCGCCCCATGGGGCACCTGCGACTGGACCACGGCGGCGAAGGTGAGGTCGCCGATCGCGGTGTCGGCGGTATAGCGCGCCCGGCCGGTCACCTTGTCGCGGCCCTCCACTCGCCGCACCGGCCGCCCGACCTGGCGACCGCCGTCGGTCACCTGAAGGCCCTGCCGTACTGCGGCGGGTGCGTCAGGGTGGCGCCGAGGCTATCGGCGGCGCGGCGGGCCCAGATCGGATCGCGCAGGAGTGCACGCGCCAGGAACACTGCGTCGGCCTGTCCGTCGGCGATGATCGCCTCAGCCTGCTCGGGCTCGGTGATCATTCCGACTGCGGCGGTCGGCATTTGGGCCTTGTCACGGACAGCTTCGGCGAACGGTACCTGATAGCCGGGTCCGACCGGGATCGCCGCGTCGGGAACGAGCCCGCCGGTGGAGACGTCCATCAGGTCGACACCGAGATCCTTGAGCCGGGATGCCAGCACCACGGACTCCGCGAGCGTCCAGCCTGTCCTCGGATCGTCGGTATCATCGGCCAACCAGTCGGTCGCCGAAACCCGGAAGAACAGCGGCAACTCGTCGGGCCATTCCCGGCGAACCGCGGACACCACCTCGAGCGCGAATCGCAATCGATTCTCCAGGCTTCCCCCGTACCGGTCGGTGCGGGTGTTGGACTGCGGTGACAGGAACTGGTGGATCAGATATCCATGCGCGCCGTGCAATTCAAGTACCCGGAAGCCGGCCAGCGCGGCGCGGCGGGCCGCGGCGGCGAACGACTGCACGATCGACTCGATCTGGCCCAGGTCGAGTTCGGCTGGTGCGGGCAGCCGCCCGAAAGGCACCGGGCTCGGGCCGAGCGTGGGCCAACTCTGCGGCCGCCGCTCTTCATCGGGCCACGGCCGTCCGGTCGACCCCTTGCGCCCGGCGTGCACGATCTGAATCCCCGGCACCGCACCCTGGCTGGAGATGAAGGCGGTGATGCGGCGGAACTCGTTGGCCTGTATGTCATTCCACAGTCCAACATCGTAGATGCTACTGCGGCCGACGGGATCGACGGCAGTTGCTTCTACCATCACCAGCGCCGCACCGCCCACCGCACGCGACCCCAAGTGTTGTAGGTGCCAGTCGGTCGGCGAGCCCATCTGCGGGCCGTCCGGTACGGCCGAGAACTGCATCATCGGCGACATCCAGACCCGGTGGGCGAAGGTGACCTCGCGCAGGGTCAACGGGGTGAACAGCTGGCTGGTCACGACACTGCCTCCGCCGCCGGCAGCTGCGCATGCAATCCCAGGAACGCCTGCGCGGCTCGGCGTAGTGAATCCGGTCCGGGCCCTTGTTCCGTGGCGAACCGGGCTGGTTCGGGGTCGCCCATGTCGAAAGGATAGTCGCTACCGCAGAGGATCTTGTCGGCGCCAGCGAGCTCGGCGAGCATCGCCAGCTGCGCGCTCCCGTGGGTGACGGTGTCGAAGAACAGGTCTCGGAAGGACTCGCTGGGCCGCCGCGGTGCGCGGGCGCTGACATCCGACCGCGCGGACCACGCGTGCGTCCAGCGGCCGACCAGGCCCGGCGCGCAACCACCGCCGTGGACGAAACAGATCCGCAGCCCGGGTAGTTCGTCGATCAGTCCGCTCAGCAGCAAGGTGGCGACGGCGGTGGCCGATTCCACCGGGTTGCCGATCAGGTTGGCCAGGTAGTACTGCGACCACTCGGGACGCGCAAGCTGCATCGGGTGGACCAGAACCGCCAGATTGAGCCGGGCCGCCTCGACGAGGACATGGCGTAGTGGATCACTGTCGAGGGATCCGCTGCCCACCAGCGGTGGAATCGCCACCCCAGCGATACCGTCGACGCCGGCCAGTGCCTCGAGTTGGCGGGTGGTTCCGGCGCTGTCGGCCAGGGTAACCACCCCCATTCCCAGCAGACGCCCCGACGAGCGCCCCACGAGATCACCCAGCGCGGTGTTGAAATCATCGGCGTACGTGGCCGCCTCGGGGCCGGGCTCCAGCGGGAAGGCGAACGGGGGCGCCGACAGCACACGCACTCCCACGCCCGCGCGGTCCATGTCGGCCAGGGTGGCGACCGAATCGCTCATCGCCTCGGTGTCGATGGACAGCGGCAGTTCACCGAGATAGAGCTGACCGCTCCGGTCATGCATCGGCCCATACGGCGCCCCAGGCGGGAGCCCGAACAGTGACCGGGGCAGCCAGTGTGCGTGGACGTCGACCACCCCGTCTGCCAGTGGGGTCGTGATCACCGCTCACCTCGCCGTTCGTTCGTCGGGTGGCTCAGGTCGAGAGCGGTGTTGGCGCCGTCGAGGTGTTCCACGGTGGTGAAGGTCAGATCATCATCCCCGATGTTCTCGATGTCGTGCAAAAGGAACTCGCCTGCCCCGAAGTGGAAATGGCGCGTCTCACCCGCTTCGTACGAGACTTCGCGGGTCGTGCCGTCGTGGGTGTGCTGACGGCTGTTACCGGCATTGACGGCGGTCCAGAAGTAGTCCAGCACGTGGCGATGGGCATGCCAGCGCTCGCCGGGGGCAAGCCGGATCTCCCAGACCCGGACCCGGTCGTTCTCGCTGAGCAGCCGTGATCCGACGTTGCCGTCGTAGGCGTGCTCGGCGAACTCGGTGCGCAGCCAGTCGGGCCAGCTTTCGAAGTCGGTCGCGACGAGTTCGCCCGCCAGGGGCAGGTCGGTGAGAAAACTGTTGTCGGTCATGGTCTTCCTTTCCTTCAGTGGGTCTAGCGTCCGGGTCCGTAGAGTCCGAAGCGCAGGTCGGGGTCGGCTGGCCGCCAGGTGTTGTGGAACTGGGAGCGCTCCCCCATGTCCACGACGCGGCGCAACAGTGCGTCGCTGAGCTGAAGCTGGGCGGGTTCCCATTTGGTGAGCGCCGAGGCGATGTCACCGCCGGCCTCGCCAAGTGCCGCGGCCAGTGCCCAGGCGTCGGCCGCGGCCTTGGCGGTCCCAGCGGCGGCGTGCGGCCGGGACGCGCACGCCGCATCGCCGATGAGGGCGACCCGGCCCTGCGCCATCCGTGTGGACCTCACGTCGTAGAGGACCTGCAGGTACGGGTTCTCGGTTGCGGTGACCACCTCTGCGACCGCCGGCGCGAACAACGCCACCGCCGCGTCGCGCATCTCGGTGACGTAGCGGTCCTGAACCTGTCCGGGGTGCACCGACACCGAACCCTGGAATCCCCGCTTGTCGATCACCAGCTCGGTCAGCTCCGGGCCGGCCGGCACATTGCGGTACCAGACGTAGTTCATCAGCCGGTGCGCCGCCCCCAGACCCTCCTCGCCGGGTATCGGGTACATGGTGATGTGCGAGTGCGGCACGACGTCGTAGGTGATCGCATCCTCGAGCAGCTCACGGGTCTGCGGGGTCAACACCGACTGGGCCACCGTGCCGCGCCAGCCGACGTAGCCCGAGTAGCGCAGCGTTGCGTCGGGGTCGAAGCGCTCCCGGGCGGTCGAGGTGATGCCGTCGGCGAAGACGACCAGATCCGCTGAGGCGGTGGCTCCACTGACGAAGCGCACCGTCGCCCGGTCGTCGTCCTGGCTGAAACCGCAGGCGTACTCACCGTAGTGGTAGTGCTCGGTGCCGAAGTCGGCGAGCAGCGCCCGGTAGAACGTCCCCCAGGATGTGTAGGTCCACGTCGCCTTCTCGCGGTGGATGATCTCGCCGCAACGTTGCAGGTATTGCACGTGAGAGGTCGAGGTGTGCAGGTCGGCCAGTTGCTGGCTGCTGCGCTCGGCAAACCAGCGCACCGTGTCCGGTTGCAGCACGATCCCGCTGCCCCTTCCGTCCAGCGGTGTCGGGGTGCGCTCGAACACGTCAACGCGAAATCCCAAATCCCGCAACAGTAGTGCCGCGGTGAGCCCGCCGATGGATCCGCCGACGACGACGGCCGTTGCATTGGAGTAGTCGTTCACAGTTCGCTCTTTTCGACGTGGTCAACTCGGTCGGCCGGCATGGGCTCCCCGCGGGTTTCGGTGGCGAAGGCCAGCCCGATGATGGCGATGAGTCCCAGCGCCGCCACCCATGCGGTGGCCTGGCCGAGGTTTCCGCCGAACCAGCTGGTGGCGATGACACCGGCGGTCAGCGGCCCGAGCGCGGTGACGTACCGGCCGACGCTGTTGCAGACGGCCAGCGCGGTGGCCCGGACACTGGGTGGGAACAGTTCGGGTGCGTAGATGAAGGTGCCGGACAGCGCACCGAACAGCCCGAATCCCAGGATCGGCATGGCGCAGAGGAATTCGGTGTACGTGCGCGCGAACGGAAAGGTCCACGCAATGCTCAGAGCCGACACCAGGAAGCTCATCAGGAAGGTCGTGCGGCGACCGATCAGGTCGGCGATGAACCCCCAGGAGGCGTAGCCCACGATGCCGCCGGCGTTGAAGAGCATCGCCGCGATCGCCACCCGGTGATCTGCCACGGCCGGCGGCAGGCCCGCCGCCGCGCTCAGCTGCCTGATGATCTGCGGATACCAGGTGGATACGCTCCAGAACGCGATCAGCGCACCGGTGGCCAGGGCCGTGCACACCAGCATCGGCCGCAGGAACGGCGCGCCGAAGAGCCGCCACAGCACGAATCGATCGTGGGATGTGCTGGTGCCCTCAGCTTTCCGCTGACGCCGGGAATGCAGGTGGGCGCTGATCTCCGGCGGCTCGGGCACGAAGCGCCGAATGAACCACACCACGATGGCGGGCAGGCCGGCCAGCAGCAGCATGGCGCGCCAGCCCTGGCTGCCCAGCAGCGCGTAGGCACCGGCGGCGGCGAAGAAGCCGGCGGCATAGCCCGACATCATCACCCCACCGGCCCGCGCCCGGAACCGGTTGCGCCAGGTCTCGGCGATCAGGGCGGCCCCGACCGGGGCTTCCACCCCTGAGCCCAGACCCGCGATGAAACGCAGGATGCCCAGCTGCCACCAGCTGTCGACGAACGCCGCCGCGGCGCTGAACACCGCGTAGGTCAGGATCCCCGCCGAAAGCACCTTGGTGCGGCCGAAGTAGTCGGCCAGGATGCCGAACAGGATGCCGCCGGTCGCCCATCCGGTGAGGAAGAGCGCCATCGTCAGCCCGCCGTAGACACCGATCGAGGCGCGGGTGGCTTCAACTCCGCTGTTCGGCAGGAGCTCGGTCATGGCGGGACCGAGCACGAGGACGTAGAGACTTCCGGCGAAGCCGTCGAGTCCCCACCCCAATGTGGTGCCGGCCAGCACCAGCCACTGGGTACGGGTGATGTCCCGGTGCCAGCCGGTGCCAGCTCCGGTCCCGGCGGTGGCGTGTATCGCCATTGAATTCCCTTCGTTGCGTTATCGATTGGCCGGGACGGATCAGTTCAACCGTTCGGATTGACGGTCGCCGTACCAGTCGACCGGTTCGGCGGCAGTACGCACCACGATGGTTTTGACCCAGGAGAAGTCGTCGAATGACTCGGTTCCGGCGTCCTTGCCCATACCGGACTCCTTGACCCCGCCCCACGGCAACGAGGGCTCCAGCCGGTGGTGGTCGTTGACCCACACCATTCCCGCGACAATCCGCGAGGCCACGCGGTGCGCGCGGGCGACGTCGGTGGTCCAGACGCCCGCGCCCAGCCCGTAGCGGTTGTCGTTGGCCATACCGATGGCGTCGGCCTCGTCGTCGAACGGGATGACCACGGCGACCGGCCCGAAAATCTCCGTGCTGGCGATCGACATCGCCATGGTGGCCTCCGACAGGACGGTCGGTTCGAGGAAGAACCCGGACCGAAGCGCCGGTGCCAGGTCCGGACACCCGCCGCCGGCGGCCAGCCGTGCGCCCTCGGCGAGGCCGGCCTCGATCAGCGCGCGGACCTTGTCGCGCTGCGTGGCACTGATCAACGGCCCCATCTGAGTGGTGGGCAGGCTGGGGTCGCCCACCCGGATCGCGCGGGCGCGGGTCGCCAAGGCATCCACGAAGCGGTCGTAGATTCCGCGCTGGACCAGGAATCGTGAACCCGCGACGCAGGATTGGCCCGCCGCGACGAACGCGGCGAAGGCCGCCCCCTCGGCCGCGGTCGTCGGGTCGACGTCGTCGAAAACCAGGATCGGGGTCTTGCCCCCGAGTTCGGCGGTCACCCGGGCGAACCGCGACGCCGTCGCGACCGCGGCGGAGCGACCGGCTTCGGTGCCGCCGGTCAGCGTGATCTTCGCGACGTCGGTATGTTCGGTGAGGCGTTGTCCGGCCGCCCGCCCGCCGGTCACCACGGAGAACACCCCGTCGGGAAGGCCTGCCTCGCTGAGGATGTCGGCCAGTGCCAGGGTGGTCAGCGGAGTCAGTTCCGACGGTTTCACGACGACTGTGTTGCCGTTGGCGAGCGCGGCGGACAGGCTGCGCGCCAGGATCAGCATCGGGTGGTTGAACGGAGTGATGATGCCGCACACCCCGAGCGGAAGGCGCTGCTGGTAGGTCAAGTACGGGCCGTCACCGGGGAGCACCGCGGTGCGCTGTGCGGCCAATAGTCCGGCGTTGTAGCGGAACCATTCCGGCACCCGGGACAGCTGTGCCCTGGTCTCGGTGATCGGGCGACCGTTGTTCTGCGCCTCGAGCGTGTAGAGCCGCTCGTTGGCCGCTTCGATCGCGTCGGCGAGGCGCAGCAGCAACCGGCCCCGCTCGCTGCGTGCCATCTGCGGCCAGGGGCCGCGCTCGAACGCCGCCCGGGCTCGGGTGACCGCCGCATCCACCTCCGCGGTCGCTCCTTCGGTTACGGTGGCGATCACTTCGCCGGTCGACGGGTTGATGATGTGCCGGACCTGCGATGCGTGGCCGCCGAGATCCGGGATGCGGGGCGGGGATTCGGCCTTGGCGTAACTCATGGGTCCTCACATCCGTGGTCTGTCGAACATCCGGGGATGGCTATGAGTGTCGTCACGCATCAGGCCGCCCTCAATGTCGCCGTAGACATAATCTCCACGGAAGAATGTTTCCGCGAACACTTGTCGGGCAGAATGGTTGTCGTGGCTGCCCCATCGTCCGCTCAGCGCCCAGGGTTGGAGCTGCTGACCTGGCTCGATGCGCTGGGGGTGCTCAGTGCGGCGGCGACCGCGGACGCCGACGTCGACCAGGTGCTCAACCTGGTCGCCGACACCGCACGCACCCTGCTCGGATTCGACTTCTGCGGTGTCCTCGTCCCGGATCCGCCGCGGCGCCGGCTGCGCATCGCCGGTTGGAGTGGACTGTCCGACGACTACGTCGCGCGGGTCAACTCCGACCGGCCGATCCAGCTGGACAGCACCTCACCCTCGAGCCGCGCCTTCCACACCGGCATGCCGGTGGCGATCCGGGACGTGACCGCCGAGCCGGAATTCGCCCAGTGGGCCGGTATCGCCCGCGAACAGGGCTATCGAGCGGTGATCGCAGTGCCCTTGATCGCACACAACGAAGTGCTGGGCACACTCAACGGCTACTACGCTCCGATCCACACCTTCACCCAGAACGCCGTGCAACGGATGACCCTGCTGGCCAACCACGCCGCCATTGCGCTGACCTCGGCCAGCCGGCTCGACGAACTGCGCTCGCTCAACGTGTCGTTGCTCGAGCAGCGAGACGCGTTGCGTCGCTCCGAACAGATCCACCAACGACTGCTGAACGTGACGCTGCGCTCCGGAGGCCTGGACGGGATCGCGGCGACGTTGCGGGAACTCATCGGCCGGCCGGTGCTCATCGACGACGCCCGCCACGGGGTGCTCGCGCTGGCCGGCGAGGGTGACCGGTTTCCCGATACGCAGTGGCGGGCCTCGGTCGTGGATGACAACGACGACGCCGGATCAACGCCGGTGCGCATCGACGGCCACGCCGACTGGGGTGCGGCCGTGTTCGTCAGTACCGTCCGGTTGGGCAGCGAGGTTGTCGCGCGAATCTGGTTTCCCGCCAACGACTCCCCAGCCGATCCGATCGATCTACGGGCAGTCGAGCACGGATCGCTGGTGGTAGCCCTGGAACTGCTGCGGGCCCGCACCGCCGCCGAAGTCGAACAGCGGCTTCGTGGTGAACTGCTCGCCGATCTGTTGTCCAGCAGGACAGCTCCCCCAGAATCGCTGCTGCTGCGTGCTCAACGACTGGGCCACGATCTGAACCTGCCACATGTGGCGATGGTGGCCTCGCTGACGGCGCCGGCCGGACAAACCGAGCACCGCAACTACGAACGGGCGCTGAGCCAGGTGGCCAAGCTCGCCGCCGGCTACCGGCCCCGCCCGCTGGTCGCCATGCACGGCGGGCACATCGTCATGCTCTGGCCGCCGGCGGCCAGCCCCACCCAACCTTCGGCAGCGGATCGACAGTCCACCGTCGCTACCCTGGTGTTGCGGACACTGGAGGCATCTCTTCCCGGTGCCGCGGTCACCGTGGCCGTCGCGGAGCATGACTCCGGGCCCTACGGCGACTCCTACCGAATTGCCAAGGGAGCACTCGAGATCGCGGTGCGAGCCGGGCGCACCAACAGTGTCGTCACCGTCGAGGAGCTGGGCATCCTGGGTCTGCTCCTGCAGATCGACGACCCGGGAAAGCTGAGCGACTTCGCGCGTCGCACCCTGGCTCCGGTGATCGACTATGACGCCGACCACCGCACCGAGCTGGTCGCGACATTGCGCGCCTACATCGCATGCCGACGAGACCGGGCCGCGACAGCGACGGCACTGGTCATCCATCCCAACACCGTGGCCCAGCGGCTGCGTCGAATCGAGAAGCTCTGCCGCCACGATCTCGACGACCCGACAGCGGCGATGCAACTGACGGCCGCAATGACGGTGTACGACCTAGCCGGGCTCACCTGAGCCGGACGTACGCGCAACGCGGGATGCGCGCGCGCTCTGGTACAGGCAGATCGCCGCGGCGGCAGCGACATTCAGGCTCTCCGCACCGCCGGCCATCGGGATCGTCACCCGGTGGTCGGCCAGCGCCGCGGTTTCCGCAGAAAGACCGTGGGCTTCCGGGCCGAACATCCAGGCGGTCGGCGTCGCGAGCAACGCGTCGGCGTCGTCCAGACTGACCTCGCCGTCCAAGGTCGTCGCAAGTACCTGCAGCCCCGCCGCCCGCAGCCGCGACACGACATCGCCCACATCGGGCTCGAGCACCACCGGTACCGCGAAGATGCTGCCCGCAGAGGATCGCAGGCACTTGCCGTTATACGGGTCCACACTGTTGCCTGCGAAGACGACCGCGCCCGCCCCCATCGCGTCGGCCAGCCGAATCAGCGTTCCCGCGTTACCAGGCTCGGAGAGTTCGACGGCGACCACTACCAGCCGGGGCGTCTCCGCCAGCACCGTGCTCAGGTCGGGGTCCGGCAACTGGCAGACCGCGACCAGTCCCGATGGAGTAACGGTCTCCGACAACGCCTTTGCGGCTCGCTCGGTCACCTCGTGCACCGGCAACCCGGACAGCAGCCCGGCGTGGCGCGCCGCGGCGGCCACCGTCGCGAACACCTCGATCACGAGTCCGTGCTGCGCCGCCGCCTCGACCAGGTTCGGCCCCTCGGCCAGAAAGCGCCCAGCACGACGCCGCCCGGTGTGGCGCTGCAGTTTGGCTGCAGCCACCACCCGGGCGGATCGTTCAGACAGTGCCGCTGTCAGGGAGATGTCAGGCGGCTTCACCGGAGGGCGCGTTGACATCCTCCGGCAGGGCGGCCTTGGCCGCCTCGACCAGCGCGGTGAACGCGGCCGGGTCGCTGACTGCGATCTCGGCGAGGTTCTTGCGGTCCACCTCGATACCGGCGGCCTTGAGGCCCTGGATCAACCGGTTGTAGGTGACGCCGTTGGCGCGGGCCGCCGCGTTGATGCGGGAGATCCACAGCTTGCGGAAATCACCCTTGCGGGCACGACGGTCCCGGTAGGCGTAGGTCAGCGAATGCAGCTGCTGCTCTTTGGCTTTGCGGTAAAGCCGCGAGCGCTGGCCGCGGTAGCCCTTCGACGCCTTCAGTACTGTGCGCCGCTTCTTCTGGGCATTGAGTGCGCGCTTCACGCGTGCCATTGCGGTCTTCCTATTCTCGTTCGGTCACTACAAAGGGGGCTACGGCGCTTCAGCCGTTCAGCATCGCGTTGACACGTTTGGTGTCATTGGCCGCCACGGTGGCGCGGCCGTCGAGGCGACGGGTACGGCGGCTCGACTTGTGCTCGAGCAGATGGCGACGGTTCGCCTTCTGCCGAACGATCTTGCCGGTGCCGGTACGGCGGAAGCGCTTGCTGGCTCCGCTATGGGTCTTGGCCTTGGGCATGTGTCCTCAGTTCTGCGTTGTTTCGGTGTCTTGCGGCTGCTCGATGCTGGGCTCGGGCGTGGCTTCGGCCTGGCGCGCCAGCGGTACATCGGCGTCGTGCGCCGCTCTGGCACGAGTCTTCGCGCCGCGGTGCGGCGCCAGCACCATCGTCATGTTGCGGCCGTCCTGCTTGGCGGACGTCTCGATGAAGCCGTAATCGGCGACATCGGCGCCCAGCCGTTGCAGCAACCGGTACCCAAGTTCGGGCCGGGACTGCTCGCGACCGCGGAACATGATCGTCACCTTGACCTTCGACCCCGCCTCGAGGAAGCGGATGACGTGACCCTTTTTGGTCTGGTAGTCGTGGTCGTCGATCTTGGGGCGCAGCTTCTGTTCCTTGACGACGGTCTGCTGCTGGTTCTTGCGAGACTCGCGCTCCTTGAGAGCCGTCTCGTACTTGTACTTGCCGTAGTCCATGATCTTGCAGACCGGAGGCCTGGCATTCGGAGCTACTTCGACAAGATCGAGATCGGCATCCGCGGCGACGCGAAGGGCGTCTTCGATGCGCACGATGCCTACTTGCTCCCCACCCGGTCCGATCAATCGGACTTCAGGTACGCGGATGCGCTCGTTGACGCGGGTCTCAGTGCTGATGGGGCCTCCCTGGTTCGTGTTCCTCTGCGGACCATCGCGAGGTCACGCTTGGGAAACAGCAAGGAGAAATCCACACCATCAGCATTCTGTTCAATCGAACAGAAAAGCCCTGCATAAAGCAGGGCCCGATGCCGACCGATCGCGGCTCGCGCCGCCTGCGAAACCGCAGATCAGGTACCATCACGGTACCTGTGACCGGACCGTTGTACCTGCGGAAGTTTCCGTGGCCAACGGTGGGAGTGGGACTCCACTTGCTGTCCCTGGCGTAAGCCGGGACGGTCGTGCATGCCAGTCTAGCAGGCATGACGGATTCAAAACCAACGCCATCCGACGCGGGTGAACCGCGCACCCGCGACCTGGCCGATATTCCCGCTGTCGAGGTCATCACCCGCGCTGCGGTCATGCTGATGAGCGCGGCCGCCGAGAAGCTCGGGTTGGCATCCCCGGATCCCGACTCCAGTGACCACCGGGACCTCGACGAAGCCCGCCGGCTCATCACCGCCCTGGCCGGCCTGGTGACCGCCTCGGTGGAGTACCTCGGCCCGCACGCTGGTCCGGTGCGCGATGGATTGAAGACCCTGCAACTGGCCTTCCGGGAGGCCAGCGCCGCCCCCGACGAGCCCGGCCGCGGCCCCGGCGAGAAGTACACCGGCGCGGTCTCCTAGCGCGCCACAGGCAACTCGTATGTCAAGCGAATATCCTCGCGGCCTATGACCGTCACCACGAGTCGGCCAGCCTCGAGATTCCACTGGGTGCCGGCCGCCGCCGGCTGGATCATCGGCGTCATCGCGAGCTTGTCGCTGCTGTCGAGTGTGTCCACGGTGCTGCGGCACCTCATCAGGATCCCGCGCGAATTCATCAACGACTACATCTTCAACTTCCCCGACACCAGCTTCGCCTGGGCATTCGTACTGGCTTTGCTGGCCGCGGCCCTGGCGGCCCGTAAACGCATCGCCTGGTGGATTCTGGTCTTCTACATGGCCGCCGCCGGGTTGTGGAACATCGCCGATGCCCTCAGCGGCGGCGAGACCGAGGCCGTGGATATCGGCGAGATCGTCGGCCTGGCCTTCCATCTCGCCTCGATCGGCATTCTGCTGGTGGCGTACAAGGAGTTCTGGGCTCGGGTCCGTCGCGGGGCGCTGCTGAAGGCGACCGCGACCCTGGTGGCCGGCCTGGCCGTGGGAACCCTCGTCGGCTGGAGCCTGCTGGAGTTCTTCCCGGGTTCGCTGGCCCGCGAAGATCGATTCTGGTACGCGCTGAACCGGGTCGGCGCCTTCGCCGGCGCCGGCGCCGAGTCGTTCACCGGCCATCCGCACGGCTTGGTCAACGCACTACTGGGCTTGTTCGGCGCCCTGGCCTTGATGGTCGCCGCGGTCGTGCTGTTCCAATCACAACGCGCCGAGAACGCTCTGACCGGTGAGGACGAATCGGCAATCCGCGGACTGCTGCAGACCTATGGCAAGAACGATTCGCTGGGGTACTTCGCCACCCGCCGCGACAAGTCGGTGGTGTTCGCCCCCAACGGGCGCTCGGCCATCACCTACCGCGTCGAGGTGGGCGTCTGCCTGGCCAGCGGTGACCCGATCGGCGATCCGCACGCCTGGCAGCAGGCCATCACCGCGTGGCTGGACCTGTGCCAGGACTACGGCTGGGCCCCCGGGGTGATGGGCGCCAGTTCCACCGGGGCACAGGCTTACCGGGAGGCCGGCCTCAACGCCTTGCAACTGGGCGACGAGGCGATCCTCTACCCCGACCGCTTCCACCTGTCCGGCCCCGACATGCGTGCCGTGCGACAGGCGGTCACCCGAGCCCGTCGCGCGGGGCTGACGGTCCGGATGCGGCGGCACCGCGAGTTCTCTGCCGAGGAGATGGCACAGGTACTCAAGCACGCCGACGCCTGGCGCGACACCGAAACCGAACGCGGCTTCTCCATGGCCCTGGGCCGCCTCGGCGACAGTGCCGACGGAGACTGCCTCCTGGTCGAGGCCGTCGATGCCGATGACCGCGTGGTCGCAATGCTGTCGCTGGCACCCTGGGGGAACAACGGCCTGTCGCTGGACCTGATGCGGCGGTCACCACAGTCGCCCAACGGAACCATCGAACTGATGGTGACCGAACTGCTGCAGAACGCCGAAGACATTGGCGTGACACGCGTTTCGTTGAACTTCGCGATGTTCCGCGCGGCGTTCGAACAGGGCGCCCAGCTCGGCGCGGGCCCAGTCGCCCGGCTGTGGCGCGCGGTCCTGGTGTTCTTCTCGAAATGGTGGCAGCTCGAGACGCTGTACCGGTCCAACATGAAGTACCAGCCGGAGTGGGTGCCCAGATACGCCTGCTACGAGGACGCCCGGCTGATCCCCAGGGTCGGTGTCGCCTCGGTCATCGCCGAGGGCTTCCTGGTGCTGCCGTTCTCCCGGCGCACCAAGCAACATACCGGCCACTATTCGTCGGTTCCGCACGACCTGGCGGCCACCGGACGGCTGCACGCCGACGGCAGTGCGCCCGATGGCGCCGACCCCGCGACCGAGCCCGGCAAGACCGAAGACCCGCGGCTGCCCGAGCAAGTCCGGGTGCGCCTTGCCAAACTGAAGACACTGCAGGACAACGGGATCGACGCCTATCCCGTCGGCCACCCCCCCAGCCACACCATTGCCCAGGCACTGGAGACCGCCGATGACGTCACGCTCAGCATCGCCGGCCGGATCCTGCGCACCCGCGACTACGGCGGCGTGATCTTCGCGCAGTTGCGCGACTGGTCGGGCGACGTACAGCTGCTGCTGGACAAGTCCGAACTCGACGGCGCCGCCGAAGATTTCGCTGCCGTCGACCTCGGCGACCTCGTCGAGGCAACCGGACGCATGGGGTACAGCAAGAACGGCACCCGCTCGCTGCTGATCTCGCACTGGCGGATGCTCGGAAAATGCCTGCGCCCCTTGCCCGACAAATGGAAGGGGCTGCAGGATCCGGAGGCGCGGGTACGCGCCCGCTACGTCGACCTGGCGATCAACCGCGAGGCGCGCGATCTGATCCGCGCGCGTAGCAACGTTCTGCACTCGATCCGGGAAACCCTGTTCGCCAAGGACTTCCTCGAGGTCGAGACGCCGATCCTGCAGCAGATCCACGGCGGAGCGAACGCCCGGCCGTTCAAGACCCACATCAATGCCTACGACCTGGACCTGTACCTGCGCATCGCCCCCGAGCTGTACCTCAAACGGCTCTGCGTTGGTGGTGTCGAGCGAGTTTTCGAGCTGGGCAGGGCATTTCGCAACGAAGGCGTCGACTTCAGCCACAACCCGGAGTTCACCCTGCTGGAGGCCTACCAGGCGCACGCCGACTATCGAGTGTGGATCGACGGCTGCCGCGAGCTGATCCAGAACGCCGCGATCGCCGCCAACGGCTCGGCGGTTGTGATGCGGCCCCGCGACGGCGCCCAGGATGTGCTCGAACCCGTCGACATCTCCGGCGCCTGGAAGGTCGTCAGCGTCCACGACGCCGTGTCCGCGGCCCTCGGGGAGCAGGTCGATGCGCAGACCGGCCTGCCGAAGCTGCGCCGGTTGTGCGACGCCGCGCACATCCCATACCTGACCCATTGGGATGCCGGCGCGGTGGTGCTGGAGATCTACGAGCGGCTGGTGGAGGACCAGACTGAGGCACCGACGTTCTACACCGATTTCCCGACCTCGGTGTCCCCACTGACCCGCCCGCACCGCAGCAAGCCGGGAGTCGCCGAGCGATGGGACCTGGTGGCCTGGGGTGTCGAATTGGGAACTGCCTACAGCGAACTCACCGATCCGGTCGAGCAACGCCGTCGCCTTCAGGAGCAGTCCCTACTGGCCTCAGGCGGTGATCACGAGGCGATGGAGCTCGACGAGGACTTCCTGCAGGCGATGGAATACGCCATGCCGCCCACCGGCGGGCTGGGCGTCGGCGTCGACCGGGTCGTCATGATGATCACCGGTCGCAGCATCCGCGAGACGCTGCCCTTCCCGCTGGCCAAACCGCGGTAGCCGACAGCAGGCTCACAGCAACCGCCAAGGAAATGTGGTCACGATGTAACCGTGACACCTTCGACGACGATGGTCGCCGACTCGCGGCTGACGGACCTGGCCAGCCAACAACACATTTCGTTGCTACACGGCTGGGTGCCGCTGACCGTGCAGATCGTGACCGGCACCGTGCTGGTGCTGGCCGTGGGCTGGCGGACGCGCCGGTGGCGGCTGCTGTGGCTGCCGGTGGCGGTGGCCGTCGGGGTCGCGGTGGCCGCCTACACCCACTGGAGCATCTCCGATGACGGCGTGGCCGGCGATCCGGCACCCCAACAGTTGTGGGTGTGGCTCGCGCTGACCGGCGTAGCGGTGACGGTGGCGGTCCTGGGCTGGCGCAGCGCCCGATGGTGGCGGCGCGGGGTGTCGGTGCTCGCGGTGCCGCTGTGCGCGTTGTCGTCGGCGCTCATGCTCAACATGTGGGCGGGCTACTTCCCCACCGTGGCGACCGCCTGGAACCAACTCACCGCCGGCCCGCTTCCGGACCAGACCGACCGCGCGACCGTCACCGCGATGGTGATCCACCACGCGATCCCCGCGACCGGCACGGTGGTGTCGGTGAGCATCCCCTCGAACGCCTCCCATTTCACCCATCGCGGGGAGCTGGTCTATCTGCCGCCGGCGTATTTCGCCACCAACCCACCGCCGAAACTGCCCACCGTGATGATGGTCGGCGGCGAGTTCAACACCCCGGCCGACTGGCTGCGTGCCGGCAACGCCGTCAAGACGATCGACGAGTTCGCCGCCGCACACCACGGCAACGCACCGGTGTTCGTGTTCGTCGACTCCGGCGGGACGTTCAACAACGACACCGAATGCGTCAATGGTCCACGCGGCAACTCCGCGGACCACCTGACCAAAGACGTGGTTCCCTACATGATTTCGAACTTCGGCGTCAGCGCCAACCGGGCGAACTGGGGCGTCGTCGGCTGGTCCATGGGCGGCACCTGCGCAGTGGATCTGACCACGATGCACCCCGACATGTTCAGTACCTTCGAGGATATCGCCGGTGACCTGGCCCCCAACTCGGGCAACAAGAGCCAGACCATCACTCGACTCTTCGGCGGCAACGCGGTCGCCTATGCCAGCTTCGACCCCGCGACGGTGATCACCAATCATCCCCGCTACCAGGGCGTCTCCGGCTGGTTCGCGATCTCGGGCAACCCGTCGGCCCAGCACCGGACGCCGTCCGTGGTCGAGGCAGGTGCCACCGGCCTCGGCGGGCGCGATGCCAGCCCGAACCCGGGCGACCAGACCGCGGCCGCCAACACCCTGTGTGCGCTGGGCAGTGCCAACGGCATCAACTGTTCGGTGATCGCCCAACAGGGCAAGCACGACTGGCCGTTCGCCGCTCGGGCGTTCACCGCGGCGCTGCCATGGTTGGCCGGCCAGATCGGCACCCCTGGCGTCCCGACCGTGGCGTTGCCCGGGCCGCCGGCGCAACCACCGGGACCCGTGACGATCGCGGCCGCGGGAGGTCCGCCGGGAGTACGGTGACGCTATGGCCGACGAACCCAGCACCGCACCCACGGATGAGCCGGGCTACACCCAGGCCGGTGTCCCAACCTTCGAGTCGGTACGGGAGAAGATCGAGACCCGGTACGGAACTGCGCTCGGCTCAGCGGAATTGGCGGCGGAGACACCCGAGGGGCGCAGCGTCGAGCAGCAGTACGAAGAGCGGCAGAAAACAGCGGCCCAGCGGCTGGAGGAAATCCGCGCCGCCATGCACAAGCCGGACGCTCCCAGCCACTAGCCGCGCAGCCCGGCGAGGATGATGCCGATCAGATGGCCGGCGCGGGTGTCCCATTCGTCGTCGTCGATCTTCATGAG
The DNA here is from genome assembly GCF_004745805.1 of Mycolicibacterium sp. CH28. GTDB lineage: Bacteria > Actinomycetota > Actinomycetes > Mycobacteriales > Mycobacteriaceae > Mycobacterium. The sequence continues at coordinate 846,111 of NZ_SRLQ01000004.1, forward strand.
GGCGCCCAGAAGCAGCACGACGTCACGGGCGTCGACGTCGGACCGCACCACCCCCTGCACCTTGGCAGCGTCCAGCAGCAAGGTGATCGCCTCGGCTATCGAACCGGCGCTGTGCCCGGCGAGGTCCGACCGCACGGTCGCGGTGACCGCGGCGAACACCCCACGCTTGACCCGCGCATATTCGGCGAGCCGGCGAAGCCAACCCTCGAGCGCCTCGAGCGGCGGATGGTCGGCCAGTAGCTCCGGCACCGCCGCGGCGAGGGATTCGACATCCGCGCGGTAGACCTCGACCAACAGCTCATCACGGGTCGGGAAGTGCCGGTAGAGCGTCCCCTGGCCGACACCGGCCGCCTTGGCGACCTCGTTGAGCTTGAGCTCGCCCGGCCGGACGACGAGTGCTCGCGCGGACTCGACGATCCGGGCCCGGTTCTGGGCGGCGTCGGCGCGCCGGGGTACTGATGTCATTCGCCCCACCCCAGTCGAATCGGACACATGTCCGCTACTGTGGAGATAAGCGGATACGTGTCCACTTTAGCTCGCACGGGAGGCGGAAAACTGATGTCAGCCCTCACCGGGAAAATCGTCGCAATCACCGGAGCCAGCAGCGGCATCGGCGCGGCCACGGCGCGGCTACTGGCCCACCGCGGCGCGGCGGTCGTCCTCGGCGCACGGCGCGAGGACCGGCTGCGCACGCTCGCCGACGAAATCCGCGAGGCGGGCGGGACGGCGCTGACCGTCCCCACCGACGTCACCGACCGGGCCGACCTCGAAGGACTGGTCGGCGCCGCCGTGCAACAGTTCGGGCGCCTCGACGTGCTGATCGGCAACGCCGGGATCAGCCGGATCGGGCCGGTCGAGGATCTCGACGTCGACGGCTGGTCGGCGATGATCGACGTGAATGTCCGCGGTGTGTTGCACGGTCTCGCGGCGGCACTGCCGGTCTTTCGCCGGCAGGGCCACGGCGATTTCGTCACCGTCGTCTCCACCGCTGGGCTGAAGATCGTGCCGACCATGGCCGTGTATGCCGCGACCAAGAATGCCGTGCGCACCCTGATGGAGGGGCTGCGCCAGGAGTCGACCGACGGTGTCATTCGCACCACCTCGATCTCGCCCGGCTATGTCAACACCGAACTGGACTCCTCGATCGAAGACCCCGAAGCCCGACGGCGGGCGCGCGCGGAGATGGAGCGCATGGGCCTGCCGCCCGAGGCGGTAGCCCGGGCGATCGCATTCGCCATCGAACAGCCGCGCGATGTCGAGATCGGCGACATCACCATCCGCCCGACGATCCAGGGCTAAGCGCTGACCTTGCGGCGCCGGGTCGTCCGCTTGGGCGCGGGCGCCTGGAGCACCTCGGCGAGGAACTTGCCGGTGTAGCTCTCCGGCACCGCCGCCACGTCCTCGGGTGTGCCCTGCGCGATGACCATGCCACCGCCCGAGCCGCCCTCCGGGCCCATGTCGATGATCCAGTCCGCGGTCTTGATGACGTCGAGGTTGTGCTCGATGACGATCACCGAATTGCCCTTGTCCACAAGACCATTGATGACCTTGAGCAGCTTGCGGATGTCCTCGAAGTGCAGACCCGTGGTCGGCTCGTCGAGGATGTAGACGGTTCGGCCGGTCGAACGTTTCTGCAGCTCGGCGGCCAGCTTCACCCGCTGTGCCTCGCCGCCGGACAGGGTGGGTGCCGGCTGTCCCAGCCGCACATAACCCAGCCCCACGTCGACGAGCGTGCGCAGGTATCGGTGGATGCTGCTGATCGGCTCGAAGAACTCCGCTGCGTCCTCGATGGACATGTCGAGCACCTCGGAGATGGTCTTGCCCTTGTAATGCACCTCGAGGGTCTCGCGGTTGTATCGGGCGCCGTGGCAGACCTCACACGGCACGTAGACATCGGGCAGGAAGTTCATCTCGATCTTGATGGTGCCGTCACCCGAGCACGCCTCGCAGCGACCGCCCTTGACGTTGAACGAGAACCGGCCGGGCTGGTAACCGCGCACTTTGGCCTCGGTGGTGGCGGCGAACAGCGTGCGGATCTTGTCGAACACACCGGTGTAGGTGGCCGGGTTGGACCGCGGGGTACGCCCGATCGGTGACTGGTCCACCCGGACCAGCTTGTCCAGATGCTCGAGACCGTTGACCCGGGTGTGCCGGCCCGGGACCTGGCGCGCTCCGTTGAGCTTGTTCGCCAACACGGCGGCCAGGATGTCGTTGACCAAGGTGGACTTGCCCGAACCGGACACTCCGGTCACCGCGGTCAGCACGCCGAGCGGGAAGGCGACGTCCACCTCGAGCAGGTTGTTTTCCCGGGCGCCGATCACGGTGAGCTGCCTGTGCCGGTCGACCGGGCGGCGGATATCGGGAACGTCGATGCGTAGCTTGCCCGACAGGTAGGAGCCGGTGATCGATTCCGGGTTGCGCAGCAGGTCCGCGTAGGTGCCGCTGTGCACCACCTGACCGCCGTGCTCGCCGGCTGCCGGACCGATGTCGACCACCCAGTCCGAGTGCGCGATGGTGTCCTCGTCGTGTTCGACGACGATCAGGGTGTTGCCCAAATCTCTTAGCCGGGTGAGGGTTTCGATCAAGCGGCGATTGTCGCGCTGATGCAGGCCGATCGACGGCTCGTCGAGCACGTAGAGCACGCCCACCAGGCCCGAACCGATCTGGGTGGCCAGCCGAATCCGCTGCGCTTCACCGCCGGACAGGGTGCCCGCAGCGCGGGACAGCGACAGATAGTCCAGTCCCACGTCGAGCAGGAAGCCCAGCCGCGACTGCACTTCCTTCAGCACCTGTCCAGCAATAGCCGCCTCGCGGGTGCCGAGCGTCAGCTCGTTGAGGAACTCCGAGCAGTCGGCGATGGACAGCGCGGACACCTCGGCAATCGACTTCGCACCGTGCTCCCCCGCCGCCAGTGTGACCGCGAGGATCTCCGGCTTGAGTCGGGTGCCGTCGCAAACCGGGCAGGGCACGTCACGCATGAACCCGTCGTAGCGTTCCTTCATCTGCTCGGATTCGGTCTGCTCCATACGCCGATGCAGGAACGCCATGACGCCTTCGAATTCGGCGTAGTAAGACCGGGTGCGGCCGTAGCGGTTCTTGTAGCGGACGTGGACCTGCTGGTCGCAACCTTCCAGAATTGCCTTGCGGGCCTTGGCCGGAAGCTTGCGCCAGGGGGTGTCGACGTCGAAGCCCATCGACTCGCCGAGGCCGGCCATCATCCGGGTGAAGTACTCCGCGGTGTGGCCCATCGCCCACGGCGCCACCGCACCCTCGGACAGCGTCAGGTCGGGATCGGGGACCACGAGGTCCGGGTCGACCTCCTTGCGGATACCCAGACCGCTGCACTCCGGGCAGGCACCGTAGGGCGAGTTGAACGAGAACGACCGCGGCTCGAGGTCGTCGACGGCCAGCGGGTGACCATTGGGGCAGGCCAGTTTCTCGGAGAACCGCTGCTCGCGATGCGGGTGGTCGTCGTCGCGGTCGACGAACTCCAGCACGACGATGCCGTCGGCCAGGTTCAGGGCGGTCTCAACCGAGTCGGTCAACCGCTGCTTGGCGCTGGCCTTGACCGTAAGCCGGTCGACCACCACCTCGATGTCGTGCTTTTCCTGCTTCTTCAGCTTGGGCGGATCGGTGAGCGAATGCACCACACCGTCCACCCGAACCCGGCTGTAGCCCTGGCTGTTGAGCTTCTCGAACAGGTCGACGAACTCACCCTTGCGGGTGCGCACCACCGGAGCCAGCACCTGGAACCGGATGCCCTCGTCCATGGCCAGCACCTGGTCGACAATCTGCTGCGGGGTTTGCCGGGCGATCCGCTCGCCGCAGACCGGGCAGTGCGGGGTGCCGGCCCTGGCGTAGAGCAGACGCAGGTAGTCGTAGACCTCGGTGATGGTGCCGACCGTCGAGCGCGGGTTGCGGTTGGTGGACTTCTGGTCGATCGAGACGGCCGGGGACAACCCCTCGATGAAGTCGACGTCCGGCTTGTCCATCTGGCCCAGGAACTGGCGGGCATACGCCGAGAGCGACTCGACGTAGCGGCGCTGGCCCTCGGCGAAAATGGTGTCGAACGCCAGCGAGGACTTGCCCGATCCGGACAGCCCGGTGAACACGATCAGACTGTCGCGGGGCAGGTCCAGGTCGATGCTGCGCAAGTTGTGCTCACGCGCGCCCTTGACGATCAGCCGGTCAGCCACCAGCTCCCCTTCCTGCGGGTTTGTGGGCACGACGATGCCGCCGAGAGGACAGGTCGACTCGCGCGCGGCTCATTGATCCCCAATGCTATGTCGACCCACCGACAAGTAACGTGGCGGCCATGACAGTCGTCGACGACACCTACACCGGACACGTCGAATCGCAGAGCGCCGCCCGCCGGACACTGCCCGGCGCCACCATCATCAAGATGTCGGTGGGCCCGATGGACAACAACACCTACCTGGTGACTTGTTCCCGCACCGGCGAGAGCCTGCTCATCGATGCCGCCAACGACCCGGACCTGCTCGTTGACCTGGTTCGTGAGCAGGCCCCCAAACTGGCGCTGATCGTCACCAGCCACCAGCACTACGACCACTGGCAGGCGCTGGCGGCCGTCGCCGAGGCGACCGGGGCGCCCACCGCCGCCCACCAGCTCGACGCCGAGCCGCTGCCCATCCCGCCGGAACGGTTCCTGGCCGGCGGCGACACCATCACCATCGGTGACCTCGTCTTCGACGTCATCCATCTGCGCGGCCACACCCCCGGCTCGGTGGCCTTGGCATTGCGGCCCACCGCCGAACGCACGGCCACCCAGCTGTTCACCGGAGACTGCCTGTTCCCGGGCGGGGTCGGCAAGACGTGGGAGCCCGGCGGCTTCGAGCAACTGCTCGGGGATGTGAGCGCCAAGGTGTTCGGCGTCTACGACGACGCGACGGTGGTCTACCCCGGCCACGGCGACGACACGACCTTGGGCGCCGAGCGACCACACCTCGCCGAATGGCGCGAACGCGGCTGGTGATCGCCGCGCATCGAACTCGACGGACGGTACGCCATCACCGTCGAGCTGTCCGGAAATAGCCCTCCCAGGAAATTCACAACTTCGGATATGCCATCCGGTACGGTAGGCACGGCTTTTGTCCCTATGGCTGTCCGCACACGGAGGCGTCGATGACCCAGCAACCGCCCGGCAACTATCCCCCGCCTCCGCCGCCACCCGGCGGGTACTACCCGCCGCAGGGCATGGCGCCGGGCCCCCAGCCCAACACCTATCTGGCGTTCGCCATCCTGACGACATTGTTCTGCTGCCTGCCCCTAGGTGTGGTGTCGATCGTGAAAGCCAGCCAGGTGAGCGGATTGTGGGCTCAGGGCCGCTACGCCGACGCCCAGCAGTCATCGGCCGCCGCCAAGAAGTGGGCGATGTGGAGCCTGATCGTCGGCATCGTGGCGATTGTCGTCTATGGCATCCTCTACGCGGCGGGCGCCATGAACGTGGATGTGAGCACCTCCACGTCGTGATCCCGGCACGGATCGGGCTCGACCGACTCGGCACACCAATCCTGGTGGGCGCGTTGGCCATCGGTACCTGTGCGGCGGTATGGATCGGCGACCCGACGACCCCCGGCGGATTCCTGCCGGTCTGTCCGACGAAAGCGCTTCTGGGCGTTGACTGTCCAGGATGCGGTGCGCTGCGCATGCTGTACTCGCTGATGCACGGTGATGTGATGTCGGCCGTCAGGTTCAACGCCCTGGCTGTGGTGGCTCTGGGCTTCCTGGCCGTCGCCTACGCCACGTGGACCTATGGCCGCGCCACCGGCCGGCAGGTGCGCAGCTGGCAACATCACCGGTGGGCGGTCGCGGTGACACTGACGGCGGTGTCGCTCTGGTTCGTGGTGCGCAATCTGCCCTTTGCGCCCTTCGTGTCGCTGCACGTCTGAACTCGGAACGCTGCCGCTTCTTCATCAGCCCGTTGACAACGGTTAACAAGCACGGTCACCACAGGCCGCCAGAATCCCCTATTTTGCACGTGAGTCAAATAGTAGGGGGATCTGGCCCATGCCGAAAACGGTTTGCACACAGAATGTTTCACAAAATCCGGCGCTGGATCGCGGCCGTTCGTCGAGCCGCAAGCCCCGGCAGCCCTACGCCTGGCTCGGAGCCGGCGCGGTGGCGCTGGGCGTAGGAGCAGCGTTGGCCGGTGCCGGCGTCGCTCACGCCGACGGCAGCCCCGCCGCTGGACCGTCGGCCTCGGCCAAGAGCCAGGGAGCCGGTTCCACCGGCAAGTCCGCACGCCACGGCAGCACAACGACGATCAGCCCGAAACCTGTTACTGCCCAGCAACACTCAACACCACCGGTCGGCCGTACCGTAGCCAGCACGGCACTCACTGAACGCCCCGCATCGGCAGCCGCGGTGTCCCCGCGAGCCCGCATCCACACCACCACCCCCGCGGCCGCAAGCGGAACGAGCTCGCCCACTATCGGCTACGCCACCTACCCCCGCCAACCCCTTGACCCGAACAACTACGGCCCGGTTCTCGGCGCGCTGGTCCGTCTGGTCAACGAAATCGACTACATCACCACCGACGTCAAGCCTCGGGTCAAACCGTTCCAACTCCCCTCTACGCCAGGCCAAGCCGTGATAGCCGGAACCTTCGGCGCCTACACCCCCAACGGCGACCCCTTCAGCGTCACCGTCACCGCCGCCCCCACCAACGGCACCGTGACAATCGCCCCCACCGGGGGCTACTACGTCTACACGCCCAACCCCACCATCGCCGCCACCGGCGGCACCGACACCTTCACCATTGCCGCCACCGACACCGGCTACCACCCCATTGCCGAGCTCCTCGGAATCCGTCCCCGCGCCGTCACCGTGACTGTCCCGGTCCGTATCGCCGCCCCCGGAGTCCAGAGCCTCAGCGATACCGGCGACACCGCCTACTACGTCATGAACACCAGTTACCAACCAATGCAGGTTGCGGGCTATCTGGTCAATCAGGCGTCGCTGTCACCAGCGGTGGGTCAGGTGATCCAATCGCCGGCTACCGCATCAGACAGTGGACAGACGCAGGGGCTCTTCGAAATCGCACCGGGGAAGACGGTGACGGTGTACCTCAACCCCGTCGGCATCATCCACGAAGGCGTGGTCGCAAACTATTACGCGGCCAGCGCAGATGCGCTGGCGATCAGCCCCGACGGCTCGAACATCTATGTCACGAATGCCGGCGGGAAATCGATCTCGGTGATCGACGCCGCGACCGGGCTGACCTCATCGACGATCCCGGTCGGCTCGTACCCCTACGGCATTGCCGTCACCCCAGACGGATCGCGGCTCTACGTCAACAACGACGGCGACTCGACGGTGTCGGTGATCGATGTCGCGTCGAACGTCGTCACCGCGACCATAGCGACGGGCAAGTCCCCGTACCGCATCGCGGTGAGCCCGGACGGCAAATATGCCTACACCGCCAACGGCGGTGACAACACCGTGTCGGTGATCAACATCGACCCGTCCGACCCGAACTACAACACAGTGACCGCCACCATCGGTGTCGGCCTGCTGCCGAGCGGAATCGCGGTGAGCCCCGACAACAAGTACGTCTACGTCACCAACTACAGCGACAACACGGTGTCGGTGATCAACGTCGCCAGCAACACCGTCATCGACACCATCGCCGGTTTCACCGCCCCGTTCGGGGTGGCGGTCAGCCCCAACGGCAGCCGGATCTATGTCACCGGCGCGTACGACATCGCCAATCACGCCAGCTCCAACAGTGTCTCGGTGGTCGACGCGGCCACCCGCACCATCGACGCCACCATCGGCGTGGGCAACGACCCGCTGTGGGTGGCGGTCAGCCCCGACGGAAACTCGGTGTACGTCACCAACGCGGCATCGAACACCATGTCGGTGATCAACACCGATCTGACCAGCCCGAGCTACAACACTGTGGTCAACACGATCGCAGTGGGCACTGGCCCGCAAGCGGTCATCTTCCGCCCGGACGGCACCGCGGGCTACGTCGCCAACAGCCAGAGCAACTCGGTCTCCAAGATCGCGTTCGACACCAGCGGCACCCCCACCGACGGCGGGACCTACCGATACGTGGTGACCATGACCGGCGGGTCCACACCGGGATGTTCGGCAGCCGGCAGCAACCAATGCCCCGTCGCCGGGACCACCTCCTACCTCGAAGATCCGCCCGGCACCATCTACTACATCCCCTCGACCCAACCGCAGCAGCAGTCCGATGTCCTGCAGAACCTGGTCAGCGACGACCTGTCCAACGCCACGTTCTACACGAAGTCCGAGGCCAGGATCGGATACACCAACCCCCTCAAGGCCCAGGGCTTCAGCCCCTACATCAACAACACCTCGTCCCCGTCGACGAGCACCTACACCGTCTCGACGACCACCACCACAGCGAGCAGTTCGACGTGGAACGTGTCGGTGAAGGTCACGCAGGAAGAGAAGATGGGCACCCTCACCCTCAAAGCCGAAGAGGGTGCGTCGTACACCTGGGGAACCACGACGACGAATTCGCAAACCTACACCCAGGCTGTGACCCAGACCGTGCAACCCGGCGAAACTCTCTACTTGTACACCGAAACCCCGGTCTACCGGTTCTACGGTGACTGGAATGTGCTGTACGGCAACACCACCTACTACCTACAGGACGTCTGGTACGACACTCCCTACGCCGCGGACAGCCTGTACCCGAGCTACATCGCCGCCTACACCTGCCAAACCGGGTCTCCGCAGTGCACGCAACTGGCCTCCGGCGACCTCACCGGATACCCCGACTCGTTCCCGACCAGCGCTCCCACATATCCGGTGGCCGAGTCCGACGTCGACTCCAGCTACAACTCGGCCGCGACCGCCCAAACGCCCAGTCTCTCAGCGTCCTCTCGCCGCTGGCCTACGATCAGCCTCTGACTCGCCGGAAGCCGACGAGCGCCTCGACCTCAGAGCCACCCGCGGCGCTTGAACACGACGTAGAGCAGGCCCGAGGCCACGCTGATGATCAGCGCGCTGGACACCACCCCCGCGGTCTGGGAGAACCCCGGATAGGGAACGTTCTGGCCGTACCAGCCCGTCACCGCCGTCGGCACCGCGATGATCGCCGCCCAGCCGGTGAGCTTCTTCATGATCGTGTTCAGTCGAGCGTCCTGTAGCGACAGATTGGTCTCGAACACCGTAGTGATCATGTCGCGCAACGACTCTGTCCATTCCGCCGCACGGATCACGTGGTCGTACAGATCGGCGTACCAGCTGTCGAGTTCGACGGTGTCGCCGCGCTCGGCACGGCGACGCATGATCGTGTTGATCACCTCACGCATCGGCAGCACGATGCGGCGCAACTCGACGAGCTCCTTGCGTAGCCGGTAAGTGTCGCGCTGGATCTGGCGAGTCTGAGCGCGGTCGTCGAACAACCCGTCCTCGAGCGCCTCGATGGCGTCGTCGAGATCCTGGATGGTGTCGAACTGGCCGTCAACGATCACGTCCAGCAGCGCGTGCAGCAACGCCGGGGCACCCAGCCGCAGCAGGTCGGTGTTGTCGTCCCAACGGCGGACCGCTTCGTCGATATCGAAAACCGGTCGCTGAGGGTCGTTTTCGTGTCGCACGGTGACGATCCCGTTGTGTAGGACGAAGATCGACACCCGCCCGGTTCGCAACCGCGACTCGAGGTCGTTGTCGAGCGCCGGGCCCAGCGCCGTCGCATAGACGGTCAGGAACGTGTGCGTCGAGTACCTGGTCGCCTTGGTGCGTTCGGCGTTGGCGACGGTGTCTTCTACGGCGTGCTGGTCGAAACCGAGTTCGTCGGCCAACTCACCCAGCACCTGATGATCCGGGTTGCACATGTCCACCCACACCAGGGCGCCGTCCTCGCCGAGATGCTCGGAGACGTCCTGGAGGGGAAAGTCCTCGACTTTGAGTGCACCGTCAACCCACAGTCGGGTCCGGCAGTGGGTCATCGGTCCAGTCTGCCCCAGGGCAGCTAGCCGGTGGTGTGCACGATCAGCACGTCGCTCTTGGACCGGCGCGCGACGTTGGCGGGCACCGAGCCCAGCAGTCGGCCTGCGATGGTGCTCAGACCTACGTTGCCGACTACCAGCAGATCGGCGCCGACCTCTTCGGCCAGGTCCACCAGGGCGTCGACGGGGGCCCCGACCACAGCGCGTTCTTCGACATTGGTGGCGCCGGCGGCCTTGGCGCGATCGCGCGCCTCGCGCAGGATCGCGTAGATGGGGGCGTTGCCCGCCATCTTGTAGCCCTCGTCCTTGAGCAGGTCGGCCGCGCGGGTGTCCTCGCTGGCCGGGAAGTAGGCGGTTGCCACGATGACCTTCGAATCCGCATCGCGGGCAAGCTGGCCCGCCCGGTCGACTGCACGCAGCGAGGAATCCGAGCCGTCCGTGCCGACGACCACGGTCTTGTAACCGCCCATCCGTTACCCTCCAGTCTTCAATTGCAACGCCATCCGGAACAGTAACGCCTCGGCGCCATGCAAGGATGCGATTCACGCCATGCGGTAATTCCGAAACACCGCGCAAGGCCACTCTACCGGCCAAAATGGCCTCGCCGGTAGCGGCGTGAGCTTCCTGACAGCAACGGCAATTTCAAATCCGGATCGCCGCGGAATCGCGATTGTCGGAGCCGCCACATCAATGATGACCAATGGTGCAAATCTGAAACCCCGCGAATTCAGCCGGTCCTCGATAGCGCCGGCACCGCCCGACACGCCGAGCGGCCAGGTGAACGGCGGGTTACCGTTTGGCTCACCAATGGACGTGGTACAGGACGGCCCCGAGTGAGCATCACCATCCGACCAGAGCCCGTCGCTGACGAGGCTGTGCGGTCGGTCGACACCACCCGGCGATACGACGCTGTCTGCGTAGCCGTGTTCGCCGCCGCGTTCAGTGCCGCCGGCGCCGCGCGACCGTCGCTGTGGTTCGACGAAGCCGCCACCATCTCCGCGTCCACCCGCTCGGTCCCCGAACTGTGGCGCATGCTCGGCAACATCGACGCCGTCCACGGCCTCTACTACCTGATCATGCATGGCTGGTTCGCGGCGTTCCCGGCCACCGAGTTCTGGTCCCGCTTGTCGAGCGCGCTGGCCGTCGGGCTGGCAGCGGCGGGTGTGGTGGCCTTGGGCCGCCGGCTGTCCACCCGCCCAGTCGGGGTCGCCGCCGGTGTGGTCTTTGCGCTGCTGCCCCGCGTCACGTGGGCAGGCATCGAAACGCGCTCGTATGCGCTGACAATGGTCGCCGGTGTCTGGCTGACGGTGCTGTGCGTGACGGCGATCCGACGGAATCGACCCGGTTACTGGGCAGGGTATGCGGCCCTGATGGCGGCCGGCGTCCTACTGAACGTCTTCGTGGTGGTCCTGGTGGCAGTACACGCCGTGGTGGTGGCGGTGCTGGCCGATTCACGGGCGGTCCGATGGCGGTGGGTGTTGGCTGCGCTGGCGAGCAGCGCGGCAGTGACACCGTTCCTCTTGTTCGCCCAAACCCAGCTGTTCCAAGTCGGCTGGATTTCCCCGCTGGGCAGCCAGACCATCGGAAAGATCCTGCAGGAACAGTACTTCGACCACTCATTGTTGTTCGCTGTGCTGACCGGCGTGGTACTGGCCGCCGCCCTACTGTGCCACTCGTGGTCGGGCATGTCTGCCGGCGAACGCCCGGGCCGACTGGTTGCAATCACCGTTGCGTGGATGGCGATTCCTACCGTCGCACTACTCGTCTACTCGGTGCTGCGCCATCCGATCTATTACCCGCGATACCTGTCATTCACCGCCCCGGCAATCGCGCTGCTGATCGGCCTGTCCGTCGTGCTCGTTGGACGCTCCCGGGCCGGCATCACCGTCGTACTGATGGTCTTCGCGGTGGCCGCCACGCCGAACTATCTGGTCCAGCGCGGCCCCTATGCCAAGGAAGGCATGGACTACAGCCAGGTCGCCGACGTCATCACCCGGCACGCAGCACCCGGCGACTGCCTGGTGATGGACAATTCCGCCGCCTGGAAGCCAGGCCCGATTCGGCCCCTGCTGTCGGCCAGGCCTGCCGCGTTCGCCAAGCTACACGACTACGGCCGTGGCCCGTCCGCCGTCAAGCGAAACAGGTTGTGGGACGCCCATATTGCCGTCTGGACTTGGGCCGACAAGATGCCGGGCTGCCCAGTCATCTGGACGGTGTCCGAACGCGACCCAACGTTGCCCGACCACCAGCGGGGACCACTGTTGTCCGCCGGTCCGCGCCTCGCCCGGGCGATGGCCTACCAGGTGCCGAGCCGCTTCGGCTTCCACATCGTGGAGCGTTGGCAGTTCAGCTTCGCTCAGGTCACCAAGTCGGTCCGTTGAGGCGTTGGGCCGGGCTCAGTTGCCGAACCAGCGGCCCGCCGGCGGCAGCTCGGTGCCCAGCACTGCCCCGGCCGGCCCGCCGGACACAACTCCGGTCTTTGCCGACCAACCGGTTCCACCGCAGAGCAGGTCACGCGGCGTCGAGATCGTCGACGGCAGCGGAATCCCGAACCCCGGAATACCGGGGATCGTCAGCTGCGGCGGCGAGAGCAGTGTCGAAATGCCCTGTGCCATAGCGGGGAACAGCTGTGCCGGCGGGGTCGGCAGGGTCGCGGCCGAATCGGCGATCGGGGCCGACGGGATCAGGGTCCCCAGCCCGCCCGGAGAAGGCGGGATGTAGGCACCGGGACCACCCGGCAACACGGTCGGCGGGGTCGGCGGCGTCGCCAACCGGTTGACGCCGGGTGTGCCGGGAGTTGCCGCCGGCGGAGTCGGAACCCCACCGCCGCCACCACCACCGGGACCACCGGGTACCGCCGCTGGCGGGGTACCGGGGGTGACGACGTTGTTGGTGAACGGTGTTCCAGGGACCGCTGCCGGGGGCGTCGGCAGACCGCCACCGCCACCACCGCCGGGGCCACCCGGAACCGTCGCCGGCGGGGTCGGGAGACCGCCACCGCCACCACCGCCGGGGCCACCCGGGACCTCGGCCGGGGGCGTCGGGAGACCGCCACCGCCACCGCCACCGGGACCACCCGGGACCTCGGCCGGGGGCGTCGGGAGACCGCCACCGCCACCGCCACCGGGACCACCCGGGACCTCGGCCGGAGGAGTCGGAACCCCACCGCCACCGCCACCACCGGGACCACCCGGAACAGCAGCAGGTGGTGCCGGGATGCCAGCACCGCCGCCGCCGACTGCGGCTGCGGGCAGAGCGGCCGGGGGCGCCGGCACGCCAGCGGCCGCGGCGGCAATCGCCTCGGCGGGCACGCCGGCAGAAGGCGCGATGACACCAGAGGCGTCCGCGACCGGTGCACCTGCGGCGCCGCCCGCGCCAGCTCCGGCACCAGGAATGGCGGCCAGCGGCGCGCCCGCGATGCCTGAGCTGTCGGACAGTGCGGCGGCCGGCACGCCGGTTCCGGCGTTGTCAGTAATCGGCGCGGCGGGTACCCCTTCACCGACGGGCACGGGGAGGCCGTCGCCGCCGCCGAGCGGCACGTCGGGAACGCCGGCCGGCGGGGTCGGCACACCGCCACCGCCACCACCACCGGGACCACCCGGAACCGCAGCCGGAGGAGTCGGAACCCCACCGCCACCACCGCCACCGGGACCACCAGGAACTGCGGCCGGGGGCGTCGGCACACCGCCACCGCCACCACCACCGGGACCACCGGGGATGACGCCGGGCGGGGTGGTTCCGGTCTCCACGACGTTGCCGCCCGGGGTACCGGGGACCGCGGCGGGCGGGGTCGGGAGACCGCCACCGCCACCCTCACCGGGAGTGCCGGGAACTGCCGCCGGCGGGGTCGAGAGCTCCGAGACGCCCGGAGTGCCCGGGGTGCCGGGGATGACCGTCGGCGGGGTCGGCGGAAGTTCCATACCGGGCGTTCCCGGGGTGCCGGGGACCGCCGCGGGTGTTCCCGGAACCCCCACGTTGATGGAGTTGCCGGGGCCGCCCGGGACCGCCGCGGGCGGCGTGTGGAAGCCGGGAGTCGAGGCCGCACTGGGGACACCGCCCAGCGTGAGTGGGGGCGTGCCAGGCACATTGAGCGTTCCGCCGGGGGTGGGCACACCGGGCACCGACACGCCTGGCGGGGGCACGGTGGCCGCTGAATCGTTGATCACGTTGCCGGGCGTAATGGCCGGGGGAACCGGCGGCGTGGTGATGCGAGTTTCGGTCGAGGTGCCCGGGTTACCCGGAACCGCCGCCGGCGGGGTGTTGACGGAATCCGTCCCCAGGTCGCCGGGAACAGCGGCCGGCGGGGCCGGCGGAGTGCCCGCCGAGCCCGGGATCGACCCACCTGGCACGGCTGCCGGCGGAACCGGCGGAGTACTGAGAGATTCGGGCACCACGTCACCGGGCACGGCCGCGGGCGGGCCGGGCGGAGTACCGCCACCGCCGCCACCGGGACCACCAGGCACCTCGGCAGGCGGAGTCGGAAGTCCACCACCGCCACCGCCACCGGGACCACCCGGCACCTCAGCAGGCGGGCCGGGCGGAGTACCGCCACCGCCACCAATCGGGCCACCGGGCACCCCGGCAGGCGGGCCGGGCGGAGTACCGCCACCGCCACCGATCGGGCCACCGGGCACCCCGGCAGGCGGGCCGGGCGGAGTACCGCCACCGCCACCGATGGGGCCACTCGGGACAGCTGCCGGCGGGGCGGGTAGCGCGCCCGATGAATCGGCCAGCGGGGCGGCTGGCACCCCGGCAGGAAGTGCGGGAACAAGCCCGCTGGCATCGGAGATGGGGGCACCGGCGTCTCCACCGACCGGGCCCGTCAGACCGCCGGCCGCGTCGGCCACTGCGGCGCCCGGGGCACCTGTCCCGGCGCCGGCGCCCGCACCGGCGCCACCGCCTGAACCTGCACCTGCACCACCTCCGGCCGCTCCGGCTGCGCCACCGTTGCCACCACCTGCGGGCAGAGCACCTGCCGCGTCAGCCACGGGAGCACCGGCTGCGCCCGCGCCGCCGCCCGGCAGGCCCGTCGCACCCTCGACCGGAACATTGGGCACACCGGCCGGCGGGGTCGGGATACCGCCGCCACCACCACCGGGCGGGGTACCGGGCACACCAGCAGGCGGGGTCGGGATACCGCCGCCGCCACCACCGGGCGGGGTACCGGGCACACCAGCAGGCGGGGTCGGGATACCGCCGCCGCCACCACCAGGCGGCGTGCCGGGCACACCAGCAGGCGGGGTCGGGATACCGCCACCACCGCCACCACCCGGAACACCAGGAACAGCGGCCGGCGGCGTCGGGATACCGCCACCACCACCGCCACCGGGAACACCAGGAACAGCGGCCGGCGGCGTGGGAATGCCGCGCGTGACGTTGGTGCCGGGGGCCCCTGGAACCGATGCCGGGGGAATCGTCACGCCGTTGGTGCCAGGCATCCCGGGCGAGCCCGGAGCGCTGGCCGGTGGAATGCGCACGCTACCGGGGACGGTCGCGGGCGGCACCGGCCCGCCGACGTTGGGCGGGCTGTTGGTGAAGATCGACGTCACGTTGCCCGGCTCGCCCGGGGTGAAGCTCGGCGGGTTGGACGCGACCTGGTGCAGGATGTCTGCACACGGCACACCCGGGGCGCCGAAATCGGCAGCCGCACGGGGACTGAACAGCGGCGCAGTCCAGAAAAACCCCGCAGTCGCCATGGCGGTTATCGCCGCCACGCGAGAGGTGGTCCGTGACATCATTTCCCCGATTCTGTGAGAGGCCTGAAGGCAAACTACAGACGTGTAAGTAGGGAAACGGCGGGGCCATTCGGGCGGTTACCGAACTGTTGCTAAGCGGTGCCACTGCAGTTACCCAAGCGACACAGGACCGCGCTGACATGCGCAGAGATAAATCGGAGGACCGACCGAAGCGGCCCGGATTGCTGGAGCGAGTGACGGGATTCGAACCCGTGTAAACGGCTTTGCAGGCCGGTGCCTAGCCACTCAGCCACACCCGCAGCAGAACTCACGATTCCACTGCTGCTTCGGCGCGGACACCTTTTGACTCAGCGTGATCGCGAGCGGCTGGGCTAGCTCGGGAATACCGTGTCGACATGCAGACCTGGTTGGCCGACCCGCCCCTGCTCGGCGGCCCCGGGCAGGGCTCCCGTCAGATCTTCGAATTGCTGATCGCCTTCGGATTGACGGCGCTGATCGGCCTGGAGCGCGAGATCCACGGCAAGAGCGCTGGACTTCGCACCCAGACGATCGTTGGCACCGCGTCCGCCTTGATCCTGATCGTCAGCAAATACGGGTTCGCCGATGTCCTCAGCACCGGCACGGTCGAGGTCGACCCGTCGCGGGTGGCCGCCCAGATCGTGTCCGGGATCGGTTTCCTCGGCGCGGGCCTCATCATCACCCGACAGGGCGCGGTGCACGGGCTGACGACCGCGGCGGCGATCTGGGAATGCGCGGCGATCGGCATGGCGGCAGCCGCCGGCCTGGTCAAGCTCGCCGTCATCGTGACCGCCCTGCACTTCGTGATCGTGCTCGGCTTCAGCCCGCTGACCAAACGGCTGACCGCGCAACTGGCCGGGTCGGTGCAACTGCGCGTCACCTACGAACCCGACAGCGGGGTGTTGAGCCGCATCCTCAGCGCCTGCGACAAACACCAGTGGAGCCTGTCCGACCTCAGCAAGGACCCCGATGGCGGTGTCCTGCTGACGTTGTCGGGCTCGAAGATCCGCCGGGCACCCGGCACGGTGGCCTGTATCGACGGGGTGACCGAGGTACGGCGGCTCGACGCCAAGGACGAATAGCGGCTAGCCCGCCTGCCCGCGACCAGACCGGTACGACGCGACGCAGCCGACGACCGCCAACATCGCGAACGCACCGAACACCATGCGGCTTGCGGTCGCGTCCGGCACGGACCGCAGATTCACCAACACCCCGGCCAGGCCCGCGCCGAAGGCCCCGCACATCAGTTGCACCGTGCTGATCGCGGCAGCGGCGACGGCCTGCTGGGGCGCGTCGTCGACCACCGAACCCATCGCCCACGCCGACAGGTGTGGCCAGGCCATCCCGATACCGGAGCCGGTCACGACCAGCGCCACCGCCCAGATCACGACGACTCCGATTGACGCACCATCCTTCTGGGTGAACGCTGCCAGCGCCAGGCCGGAAGCCATCACCAGCGGAGCGACCGCCACCACCCGCACCGTGATGCGCACGTTGGTGATCGACGCGCTGGCGATCTCCCCCACCGTCCAGCCCACCGACAATGCCGCGCCGAGGAAGCCCGCCACCACCGGCGTCAATGCCCCCAGCCGCTGACCGAACAGCGGGATGTACATGTCGACCATGGTGGCCGCCATGAGCAGACCGAGTGTCAGGTAGATCCACTTCAGCGGGCCCGGCGCGAAAGCCTTGCGCGGCAACACCGCTGCCGACACCTGACGGTCGACGACGACAAACACCAGCGCCAGGGCGGCACCCACGGCGAGCAGCCCGCCGATGACGGCCGGGTTGTGCGGGATCGCGGCACCGCTGACCGTGAGCGCTGCCAGGCCGAGCAACAGCAGCGACCACACCGGGATCCGCGTGCGGGTGGTCTGCTCCTGGGCTGCCGCCGAACGCGCCGGCAGGGCCAGCGGGACCAGCAGGCTCATTGCGACCGCCATTACCGCGAGGAGGCCGAATCCCCCACGCCAGAAACCGAATTGGGCGAAAAGGCCCCCGGTGGCCGGACCGACCAGCGTGCCCATCCCCCACATCGCCGACACCACCGCCGAGGCCCGCGTCCACAATCGGTCCGGCAGAGCAGCGCTGATCACTGCGTATCCCAACCCGGCCAGCACACCCCCCGCCAGCCCCTGCACCACCCGGCCGACCAGCAGCAACGGCATCGTCGGGGCCAGCGTGCACACGACACTGCCGACCGCGAACGACAGCAACGCACCCAGATACGCCTTCCGCGGGCCGAACCGAGTCAGCACCGGGCCCACCGTCGTCGCCGCGGTCACCGACGCAACCAGGTAGACCGTCGTCACCCACGCGTAGAGCCGCTCGCCGCCGATGTCGGCGATCGCGCTGGGCAGCAGGCTCATCGTGATGAACTCGTTGACGGCATAGATCGCCACACCACCGGCCAGGACGATGGCCGCACCGAGGTAATCGCGGCCCAGCAGCTCCCGCCAGCTACCCGCAGCTGAGGCTGTCGTCTCGGTCATGGCAACACCGTAGAGGCTCAACCGCGGTTGAGCTCAAGCGCACGGCCCTACTTCAGGCCGGCCGCGTCCATCCCGCGCAGTTCCTTCTTCAGGTCGGCGATCTCGTCGCGGATGCGCGCCGCCAGCTCGAACTGCAGGTCTCGGGCGGCCGCCATCATCTGCGCGGTGAGGTCCTTGATCAGGTCGGCAAGTTCGGCTCGCGGCATGTTCGAAGTGTCGCGGCCCTCGATGATCCCGGCGCTGACCGCCCGGCCCGGCTCGCCCTGAGCGCGCCGGCCACGTGAGGAGTTACGTCCCGAACCGCCGACCTCCACGGTCGCGTCGGTATCGTCGGCTTCGCTGTACACCTGATCGAGGATGTCGGCGATCTTCTTGCGCAGGGGCTGCGGATCCACCCCGTGCGCCTCGTTATATGCGACCTGCTTGGCCCGGCGGCGATCGGTTTCGTCGATGGCTTCCCGCATGGAGTCGGTGATCTTGTCGGCGTACATGTGCACCTCGCCAGACACGTTGCGGGCTGCACGGCCGATCGTCTGGATCAGGCTGCGTGCCGACCGCAGGAACCCTTCCTTGTCGGCATCGAGGATCGAGACCAGCGACACCTCGGGTAGGTCGAGTCCCTCACGCAGCAGGTTGATCCCGACCAGCACGTCATACTCGCCGAGCCGCAGTTGGCGCAGCAACTCCACCCGTCGCAGGGTGTCCACCTCGGAATGCAGGTAGCGCACCCGGATGCCCATCTCCAGCAGGTAGTCGGTGAGGTCCTCGGCCATCTTCTTGGTCAAGGTCGTGACCAAGACCCGCTCGTCGCGCTCGGTGCGGGCCCGGATCTCCCCGATCAAGTCGTCGATCTGGCCCTTGGTCGGCTTGACCACCACCTTCGGGTCCACCAGGCCGGTCGGGCGGATCACCTGCTCGACGAACTCACCGCCGGTCTGGGCGAGCTCGTAGGGCCCCGGCGTCGCCGACAGGTACACCGTCTGCCCAATCCGGTCAGCGAACTCCTCCCAGGTCAATGGCCGGTTGTCGACCGCCGACGGCAACCGGAAGCCGAACTCCACGAGATTGCGCTTGCGGGACATGTCGCCTTCGTACATGCCGCCGATCTGCGGAACGGTGACGTGCGACTCGTCGATGACGAGCAGGAAGTCCTCGGGGAAATAGTCCAGCAGTGTCGCCGGCGACGAGCCGGCCGCGCGGCCGTCGATGTGTCGCGAGTAGTTCTCGATACCCGAGCAGAAGCCCACCTGGCGCATCATCTCGATGTCGTAATTGGTGCGCATCCGCAGCCGCTGGGCTTCCAGCAGCTTGCCCTGGTTCTCCAGCTCGGCCAGCCGCTCGGCAAGCTCCTCTTCGATTGTCGAGATCGCGTGAGCCATCCGTTCCGGGCCCGCGACATAGTGGGTGGCCGGGAAGATCCGCAGCGAATCGACCTTGCGGACCACGTCACCGGTCAGTGGGTGCAGGTAGTACAGCGCCTCGATCTCGTCGCCGAAATACTCGATGCGGACCGCCAGCTCCTCGTAGGACGGGATGATCTCGACGGTGTCCCCCCGCACCCGGAACGAGCCGCGGGTGAAGGACATGTCGTTGCGGCTGTACTGGACGTCGACCAGCAGACGCAGCAGCCCGTCCCGCGGCACCTCCGTGCCGACCTGGAGCTCGACCGAACGGTCCAGGTAGGACTGCGGGGTGCCCAGGCCGTAGATGCACGACACCGACGCCACCACCACGACATCGCGGCGCGACAGCAGACTCGACGTCGCCGAATGCCGCAGCCGCTCGACGTCGTCGTTGATCGAGCTGTCCTTCTCGATGTAGGTGTCGGTCTGCGCGATGTACGCCTCGGGCTGGTAGTAGTCGTAGTAGCTGACGAAGTACTCGACAGCGTTGTGCGGCAACATCTCTCGCAGCTCGTTGGCCAGCTGGGCGGCTAGTGTCTTATTGGGCGCCATCACCAGAGTGGGCCGCTGCAGCCGCTCGATGAGCCACGCGGTGGTCGCCGACTTGCCGGTGCCGGTGGCGCCGAGCAGCACCACGTCGCGCTCGCCGGCCCGGACCCGACGTTCCAGCTCTTCGATCGCCTTGGGCTGGTCACCGGCGGGCTGATGGGGACTGATCACCTCGAACCGGGCGCCGGTGCGCACGACGTCATCGACCGCGCGGTACTCCGAGTGCGCGATCACCGGGTGTTCGGTAGCGAATGCCATGTAGTCAGGTTAAGCGCCCGCACCGACACATTCATTCCTCGCACATTCCATCGGTAACCGGTTGGCCGTACGCTGACGCCGTGGCCGAGTCATCCGTCCATCCGCCCAAGCAGGAGACGTTCGACCTGGTCGAATACACCAACACCGACCCCAAGGGCATCGTCCGGGCGGTCGAGGAATACGTCGTGCAACCCTGGGGTCTGTACATGGCCCGCCCGACCCCGGGCCGAGCCCAGTTCCACTACCTCGAGTCGTGGCTCCTGCCCTCGCTGGGACTACGGGCCAACGTCTTCCACTTCAACCCCGGCCATGAACGCGAACAGGACTACTACCTCGACGTCGGGCATTTCGCCGCGGGCGAAACCCGCTGGCGGGCCGAGGACCACTACATCGACCTGGTGGTCTACGCCGGGGACCGCACCGACCTCGTCGACGTCGATGAACTACTCGAAGCCCACCGCGCGGGCCTGCTGACCACCAAGGCCGCCGAGTCCGCGCTGCTCCGCGCCGTGGCCGCCATCGAGGGCCTCACCCGTCACGACCACGACCTCAATTCGTGGCTGTCGACCCACGGGATGACGCTGACCTGGCGCGCCAGAGCCCATCGACCGGCAACTAATCAGCACTCTCCCACCGAACGAGTAGTCTGACTACCTATGAGCCTCATCAAGCGCGGATGGCCGGCGATCACCGTCGCGATGGCCCTCGCTACAGGTTCGCAGTTAACAGCCGCCACCGCGTTGGCCGATCCGGCGACAACGCCTGGCCCGTCGCCGGTTCCGGCCGGGCAATCGAGCCCCGGTGTGCTCCACAACATCACCTATCGCGCCCGGATCGACGGTGTGTCGCGCGGCGCCACCATCACCTATGCCGCCGAGGGCGATCAGCAGCAGACCGCAAACCCGACGATGCTGCCGGGGCGAGTGTTCGAGGCCAACACCGTGTTGCCCGCGTCCGGGCAGGCCGATATGCGGGTCTCGATCCAGTGGCCGTACTCGGCCAACCTGCACTGCGAGATTCTTGTCGACGACGCGCTCGTCGCCCAAGCCGATGACTTCGTCGCACCGCGCGTCCTACCGGTCAAAGACGACCCCGACTACGGCGCGCTGACCTGCGAGGCCCCGGTCGGCGGGGTACCCAACCCGGTGCCAGCCGATCCAGCCATGGCGCCCAGCGAGCCTGCTGCGCCCGCACCGCCCACGCAGAGCTGAGCCTCAGGGGCGCCAGCCGGTGCCGTCGGCCCAGGCCCATGCCCGCCGGTAAGCGTCGAGGAACCACGGTTCCTTGGCCTCGGCATAACCGCCGATGTCGGAGTGCTGGGCCGCCGCACGTTTGACTGCCAGATAGTCGGCCTGTACCCCAGGGTTGGCGGCCAGCCAGTCGACGAACAGCAACGCGAACTGCTGATTGGGCCAGCCGTCCACCCTGATGTGCACATTGGTGGGCCGACCGGGATCACCTGAAGCGTGGAACCGCTTGTGCCACAACGCCGCTTCCGCGGAGTGGTCAAAGCGACCGTCGGTGCTGCGGGCGTCGGATTTGGGCACGTCTGCAGTGATCGCAGCTATCCGCGGGTATCCCGCGTGCAACAGATCCTCGGCGAGTTCGTCGGCCACCTCCAGTGAGCCGACCGTCACCTGCACGTCGATGACGTCTTTGGCATCCAGACCGGGTACCGCCGTCGACCCGATGTGGTCGATGCGCACCGCACGATGCCCGCAGGTGGTGTTGAGCCGGGCAACGATCCGCCGGGCCTGATCGGGCCAGGTCGGATCGGCCGGCACCAGCCGCGGCGGCACGTGCGCCGGCGTCCCGGCAGTGAGGTTGTGCGCGAACGGCAAGACGCGCTGGTACCACAGTTCGCGCGCCTTCTCGACGAGTTCGCCTGAGGTACCGGAGTTGTCCAGCCACACGTCGGCGACCGCCCGCCGCTGCTCCTCGGTGGCCTGGGCAGCGATGCGAGCCCTGGCGTCGGCCTCGCTGAAGCCGCGGTACTCCACCAGCCGCTGCACCCTCAGCTCAGGATCGGCGTGGACGATCGCCACCAACGCGAACATCGGCGCCATTTGCGACTCGACGAGCAGCGGGATGTCCTCGACGATCACGGGGCTTTCTACGGACTCGACCGCCGCAGCGATCAGCTCGGAGCGCCGGTGCGCGACCAGCGGGTGCACGATGCCGTTGAGGGTCTGTCGCTTTTCCTCGTCGCTGAACGCAATCGCGGCCAGCGACGGGCGGTCCAGGGCGCCGTCGGGGCGCAGGATGTGCGACCCGAACGCGTCGACGAGCTTGGCCAGCCCATCGGTGCCGGGCTCGACGACCTCGCGCGAGATGACGTCCCCGTCGACGACGATGGCGCCACATTCAGCGAATGTGGCGGACACCGTCGACTTCCCGGCGCCGATACCGCCGGTCAAACCGATGCGCAGCAATGCAGTGCCCTCACGTGGAGAAGGTGAAAAAGAACCGCGCAGCACGTCGGTAAGACGTGCTGCGCGGCTTCACTCGGCGAATGAGTGTCTTGTTACGCGTTACCCGCGAGCTTCTCGCGCAGTGCGGCGAGCTGAGCGTCGCTGGCCAGCGAACCACCGGCCGACTCACCCGAGCTCGACGACGAAGACGAACCGTTGGCCGTAGCCGGCCGGCTCGCGGCCTCGGCTTCGGCAGCGGCGAACTTCTCCATCTGCGCGGTGTGCATCTTGTGCCGGCGCTCGGCCTCGGCGTAGCGGGCCTCCCACTCGGTGCGCTGCTTGTCGAAGCCCTCGAGCCATTCGTTGGTCTCGGCGTCGAAGCCCTCGGGGAAGATGTAGTTCCCCGCGTCGTCGTAGCTGTCGGCCATGCCGTACTTCGAGGGGTCGAACTCCTCGGTGTAGTCCTCGTTGGCCTGCTTGAGGCTCAGCGAGATGCGGCGACGCTCCAGGTCGATGTCGATGACCTTGACCATCGCGTCGTCGCCGACCTGAACCACCTGGTCCGGGACCTCGACGTGGCGCTCGGCCAGCTCGGAGATGTGCACCAGACCCTCGATGCCCTCCTCGACGCGGACGAACGCACCGAACGGCACCAGCTTGGTGACCTTGCCCGGCACGATCTGACCGATCGCGTGGGTGCGGGCGAAGTGACGCCACGGGTCTTCCTGAGTTGCCTTGAGCGACAGCGAAACCCGCTCGCGGTCCATGTCGACGTCGAGCACCTCGACAGTGACCTCGTCGCCCACGGTGACGACCTCGGACGGGTGATCGATGTGCTTCCAGGACAGCTCCGAAACGTGCACCAGGCCGTCGACACCGCCGAGATCGACGAATGCGCCGAAGTTGACGATCGAGGACACGACACCCTTGCGGATGGCGCCCTTCTGCAGCTGGTTGAGGAACTCGCTGCGGACCTCGGACTGGGTCTGCTCCAGCCAGGCACGACGGGACAGGACCACGTTGTTGCGGTTCTTGTCCAGCTCGATGATCTTGGCTTCGATCTCCTTGCCGATATAGGGCTGGAGATCGCGGACACGACGCATCTCGACCAGTGACGCGGGCAGGAAGCCACGCAGGCCGATGTCGAGGATCAGGCCGCCCTTGACGACCTCGATGACGGTGCCCTTGACGGCCTCGTCCTTCTCCTTGAGAGCCTCGATGGTGCCCCACGCGCGCTCGTACTGAGCACGCTTCTTGGACAGGATCAAGCGGCCTTCCTTGTCCTCCTTGGTGAGGACGAGGGCTTCCACCTCATCGCCGACGGACACAACCTCATTGGGGTCGACGTCGTGCTTGATGGAAAGTTCACGGGAAGGGATGACACCTTCGGTCTTATAGCCGATGTCGAGGAGAACCTCGTCCCGGTCGACCTTGACGATCGTCCCCTCGACGATGTCGCCATCGTTGAAGTATTTGATGGTTTTGTCGATAGCGGCGAGGAAGTCCTCAGCCGAGCCGATGTCGTTGACGGCTACTTGCGGCGAGGTCACGGTGGGACTTGGCATATTGTTGGGTTGCTCCGGACAGGGTGAATCGTAGGGACAGGGTTTTGGAGATGCACCCGCAACGGACACAGGTACTATGCGAGCCTACTCGACTAGGCGCACGCTGGACAAACTCGGGTACCGGGGCAGCTCGTCGACACGAGCTCTGAGGGGTGAACCGGCGACTACCCTCCACTGATGTCCTACGCGACCACGCCGCCGTTTCCCCGGCCAATTCGCAAGGTCGGAGCGCCGCTGGCGGCGCTCATCGCCCTGGGCTTCCTCGCCGGGCTGATATTGATCCTGCTGACCGCGGTGAATCCGGTCGGCACCGCGATCGGCTTCGTTCTGTCCACGTTCGCGATGGCCCTGGTGCTGGTGAGCTACCTGTGGCTGGACCGCTGGGAGCCCGAGCCGCCCCGGCTATTGGTGCTGTCCTTCCTGTGGGGCGCCTCGGTGGCGGTCCTGGTCTCGGTCGTGCTCGAACTCGTCGTCGAGAAATCAGTGAACCCCGGCGCAGGCGAAGCCGGCATCTTCACCGTCGCCGTCGCCGCGCCGGTGATCGAGGAAGCCGCCAAGGGACTGTTTCTGTTGTTGATGATGACCGGCGTTCGGCGCCACGAACTCAACTCGCTGACCGATTGCCTGGTTTACGCAGGCGTGACGGCGGTGGGGTTCGCCTGGTTGGAGGACATCTTTTACATCGCCAACGGGGAGTCGCTGTCCAGCTCCCTGGTCACCGCCGCGATGCGACTCATCATGGGCCCGTTCGCCCATCCGCTGTTCACCACGTTCACCGGCATCGGCGTGTATTTCGCCCTGCAGCAGCGCAATACGGTGGCCAAGGTGGGATACGTCTTGCTCGGGTATCTCGCCGCGGTGATCATGCACGGGCTGTGGAATGGTTCGGCGATGGCGGGCGTCGGTGCCTACTTCGGACTGTATGTCGTGTGGATGATGCCGGTGTTCGGCCTGACCATCGCGCTGGCGGTGAACAGCCGCCGGCGCGAGCAGCGGATCGTCGCCGAAAAGCTGCCGGGCATGGTCGCGGCGGGGCTGGTGACCCCCGCCGAGGCGGGCTGGCTCGGGTCGATCCGCACCCGCAAGCAGGCGGTCGCCGCGGCAACCCGATTCGGCGGGCGCCCGGCCGGTAGCGGGGTCAAGCGGTTCGCCGTGCAGGTCGTGGAGCTGGCGTTCGTACGGGACCGCATCGAGCGCGGCTTCGGTGACGCCAGGGTCTTTGCCCTGCAGCAGGAGGAGGTCGACGGTGTGGTCGCGGCGCGAGCCGCCGCCGGCCCCGCGTTGCACTGGATGAACGGCTACCGAATTCCCGGCGCTCAGCCTTAGTGCGCCGCCGAATCCCAGCTGCGGCCGTACCCCACCGACACTTCCAAGGGAACGTCCAGTGGATAGGCACTGCCCATTTTGTCCCGCACCAGCTCCTCGACGGCGTCACGCTCCCCCGGCGCGACTTCGAGTAACAGCTCGTCGTGCACCTGGAGCAACATCCGTGACGTCAGCCCGGAACTGCGCAACGCCTCGGACACCTCGATCATCGCGACCTTGATGATGTCGGCGGCGCTGCCCTGGATCGGGGCGTTCAGCGCGGCCCGTTCGGCAGCCTCGCGCACGTTGCGATTGCTGCTGTCGAGTTCGGGCAGATAGCGGCGGCGGCCCAGCACCGTGGAGGTGTAACCGTCCTTGCGGGCCTGGTCGACCACGGACTGCAGATAGTCGCGAACCCCGCCGAACCGGGCGAAGTACGACTCCATCTGCTCTTTGGCCTCTTCGGTGGAGATCTTCAGCTGTGATGCCAGCCCATAGGCGCTCAGCCCGTACGCCAAGCCGTAGGACATTGCCTTGACCCGCCGGCGCAATTCCGGCGTGACCTCGGAGATGTCCACTCCGAAAGCCCGCGACGCAACGAAGGAATGCAGGTCCTCGCCGGTGTTGAACGCCTCGATGAGGCCGGCGTCCTTGGACAGGTGCGCCATGATGCGCATCTCGATCTGGCTGTAGTCCGCGGTCATCAGCTCCGCGAAGCCGTCGCCGACGACGAAGGCGTCCCGGATCTCCCGGCCGGCCTCGGTCCGGATCGGGATGTTCTGCAGGTTGGGCTCGGTCGACGAAAGCCGGCCGGTCGCGGCAATCGTCTGGTTGAAGGTCGTGTGTATCCGGCCGTCGGCGGCAACGGAATTCAGCAGGCCGTCGACGGTGACCTTCAGCCGGGTGACGTCACGGTGGGTGAGCAGGTGCTGGAGGAACGGATGGCCGGTCTTGTCGAAAAGCCCTTGCAGCGCATCGGCGTCGGTGGTGTAGCCGGTTTTGGTGCGCTTGGTCTTGGGCATCTCGAGTTCGTCGAACAGCACCACCTGCAGCTGCTTGGGCGAACCGAGGTTGATCTGTTTGCCGATCACGCCGTAGGCCGCTTCGGCGGCGTCACGGATCGCGTCGCCGAACGTGCTCTGCAGCTGCTTGAGGCGGTCCTGGTCGACGGCGATACCGACCGATTCCAGGCTTGCCAGGACCGTCTGCACCGGCAGTTCCATCTTGCCGAGCAGCGCGACGGAATCGATGCGGGTCAGCTCTTCGTCGAGTGCGTCGGCCAGGTCGATGACGGCCTTGGCCCGCAGGATCAGCGTTTGGACGGCTTGATCGTCGACGCCGTCGCTGTCGTCGAGAAGTGAAAGTTGTTGTTGTTCAGGAGTGTCGGCCCGCAATTCGCGGCGCAGATACCGCAGTGAAAGATCGTCGAGGGCGAAGCTGCGCTGGCCGGGACGCACCAGGTAGGCCGCCAGCGCGGTATCGGAAGTGACGCCCGCCAGCGACCAACCCCGGCCGGCCAGGTCATGGATGGCCAGCTTGGCCTCGTGTAGCGCCTTGGGTTTGTCGGTCGCGGCCAGCCACTCGCCCAGTGCTGCCTCGTCCTCGTCGGTCAGCGTCGTGGTGTCGATGTAGCAGCCTTCACCATCGGCGGCGGCGATCGCGATGGCGGTGGCATCGCCGTCGTAGGCAAGATGCGTGCCCACCACGGCGAGGCCGGAGCGTGCACCGGTGGAGGCGTGTTCGGCCAGCCAGGCACCGACCGTGCCCGGTTCCAGTGCGCCGCCGCGGACGTCGAAGCCCTCGTCGACCTCGGGGTTGGCCGACGCGAGCGTGTCGAACAGCCGGTCGCGCAGCACCCGGAACTCCAGGTCGTCGAAGAGCCGGTGAATGTGGTCGCGGTCCCACGGCTGCATTCGCAGGGTGTCCGGGGTCTGGGGCAGCGGCACATCCTTGACCAGCTCGGTGAGATCACGGTTGAGTACGACGCTGCCGAGGTGGGCGCGCAGCGCGTCACCGACCTTGCCCTTGACGGCGTCGACGTTGTCGACCAGGGACTGCAGCGAGCCGTACTCGATGATCCACTTGGTGGCGGTCTTCTCCCCCACGCCCGGGATGCCGGGCAGGTTGTCGCTCGGGTCGCCCCGCAACGCCGCGAAATCCGGGTATTGCCGCGGCGTCAGTCCGTACTTGGCCTCGACCGCCTCAGGGGTGAATCGGGTCAATTCACTGACACCCTTGATCGGGTACAGCACCGTCACGTCGTCGCTGACCAGCTGCAGGGAGTCGCGGTCACCGGTGACCACCAGGACGCGGTACCCGTCGTGCTCGGCCTGGGTCGCCAGCGTCGCGATGATGTCGTCGGCTTCATACCCGGCCTCGGCCAGCACCGTGATGCCCAGCGCGACAAGGACTTCCTTAGTGATGTCGATCTGGCCGCGGAATTCGTCCGGTGTCGACGACCGGTTGGCCTTGTATTCCGGGAACTTCTCGGAGCGGTGGGTCTGGCGCGAGACGTCGAAGGCGGCGGCGATGTGGCTGGGCTTCTCGTCGCGCAGCAGGTTTATGAGCATGGCGGTGAACCCGTAGACCGCGTTGGTGGTCAGCCCACCCTGGGTTTTGAAGTTCTCGGCGGGCAGCGCATAGAACGCCCGGAATGCCAGCGAGTTGCCGTCCAGCAGCATCAACGTCGGCTTGGTGTCGGCGCCTCGCTTCGTGTCGGCGGTGTCGGTCGCGGTGTTGGCGGGGCTCACGCCCCTAACTCTAGGCATCGGCTCCGACAGCCAGACGGGCCCTGGCCATTCCGACGAGCACCCGCGCCGCTGGGCTCATCGGGCCGGCGGCGCGCCAGGCGAATACCAGCCGTCCGCGCAGCGAAGGCGTGATCGGCAGCGGATGCAGACCCACTCGTGACGCCACCACCACCCGGGGCAGCACCGCGACACCGAGCCCCCGCTCGGCGAAGTCGGCAAGGGCCCCGGGAGTGTTGGCCTCGATCGCCACCCGAACGCTGAGTCCTGCCGCTGCACAAGCATTGTCGAGCTGTCGGCGTATCCCGGTACCGCTGGGGAGCGCGATGACGGCGCGTTCGGTGAGGTCGGCCAGGGTGATCGAGGGGCGGTCGGCCCACTCGTCATCCGCGGACACCGCGCCGATGATCGGCTCGTCGGCGACCACGGCACCGTCGAGCCCGTCCGGCAGTTCGTCCGGGCCGACCGAGATGATCGCGGCGTCGAGCCGCCCGGACTGCACTCCTTCGACGAGCCGGTCCGTGTCGTCGGTGCCGAGCGTGACGTCGACGTGGGGATGGGCCCGGTGGAATTCGGCCAGCAGGCCGGGCATGTCGACATCGTGGGCGGTGACGGTGCCGATGGCGACCGACCCACGGATCAGCGCGGCCACCTCGTCGACGGCGGCGCGGGCGTCGGCTACCGCGGCCAGTGCGGCCCTGGCATATGGGAGCATCGCCGCACCGGCGGCGGTCAGGCACACCTGGCGGCGGGTGCGATCCAGCAATGGCTGGCCGACTTCCCTTTCCAGCCGGGCAATCTGGGCGCTGACCGCCGGCTGGGCGACGTGTTCCCGCTCGGCAGCGCGGGTGAAGTTCGCTTCTTCGACGACGGCGATGAGGTACTCGAGCTGCCGCAGTTCCATAATCACAGCTTATAGTTCAAGTAGGGAAGATGTATTGGACTTATAGCTTCTGGGCGCTGAACCTGGACGCATGCCCAATGACACAGTTCTCATCGCCGGAGCCGGCATCGGTGGCCTGACCACCGCGCTGGCACTTCATGCCCGCGGTGTCGACGTCGCCATCGTGGACCGCGCCCGCCAACTCCGCCCCCTCGGAGTGGGGATCAACCTGTTGCCGCACGCCGTGCGTGAACTCGCCGACCTCGGCCTGGGTGACGCGGTACGCGATATCGCGGCTGCACCCCATTCCATCTGCTTCTACGACCACACCGGCGACCTGCTGTTCCGTGAGCCACGCGGACTGGCCGCCGGCGACGCGCACCCGCAACTGTCGGTCCACCGCGGTCGACTGCAGATGCTGCTGCTCGAGGCGGTACGCGACCGCCTCGGCGTCACCGCGGTGCAGGTCGGGACCGGTGTCCTCGGGTTCACTCAGAATGCCGCCCAGGTCCAGGTGCAGACCACGGCTGGGGATCTGTCCGGCGCCGCGCTGGTCGGTGCCGACGGAATCGGCTCTGCGGTGCGCGCGGCGTTGCACCCCGAGCCCGACCCGATGATGTGGTCGGGCGTCACGATGTACCGCGGCGCCGCGTCGACGCCGGCATTCCTCGACGGCGCGACCATGGCGATCATCAAGGGCGACAACGGCGTCGACCTCGTGACCTACCCGATCGGCGACGGCCTGGTCAACTGGGTGCTACAGGTGCCGACGGGTGAACCCGGTGTCCTCGACGGCGCTGCGCCCTGGAATCAGCCAGCCGATCCGGCCGAGGTGCGCAGGCATCTGACCCACTGGAGGCTGAACTGGCTGGACCTCGACACATTGGTCACCAGCACCGAGGAGATCTTCCGCTACCCAATGGTGGACCGAAATCCATTGCTGTACTGGGGTATCGGCCGCGTCACCCTGCTGGGCGACGCGGCCCACCCGATGTACCCCGTTGGCGCCAACGGTGGATCCCAAGCCATCGTCGACGCCCGGGTTCTGGCCGACGAATACGCCGCGGATGGCGTGACCGGGTTGCGGCGCTACGAGGACCAGCGCCGATCGGAGACCGCTGACGTGGTGGCCGCCAATCGCACGATGCATCGTGCGCCCGCCCGCGACGCCGCCGACCTGGACCGCGCCACCCGCGCCTACCGTTCCGACACCGCAAGAAGCACTCGCGCATGACAACGTATGCATTGGTACCCGGGACGTGCGGTGCTGCAGCGGCTGCGGGTGAGCGGCGACCTCTACCGGTTCAGGCGCCGTTGGGGCGGGGTAGCCAGCGCAAACTGCAACACGTTGCAGTTCGATGGCCACTGTCGCATACGATGACCCCGTGCCTGCATCTCCAGACGCCCCCACCCAACTACCGGCGATCGACGGTTGGTGGGACTACGACGATTCCGGTGTGCCCCATCTGATCGGGGGCAAGTGTCCGCAGTGCGGAACCTACGTCTTCCCGCCGCGGGCCAACAACTGCCCGAATCCGGCCTGCGACAGCGATGTGCTCGAGCCGGTGGCGCTGTCGCGGCGGGGCACGGTGTGGAGCTACACCGAGAACCGCTACGCCCCGCCCCCGCCATATCCCTCGCCGGACCCGTTCGAGCCCTTTGCGGTTGCCGCGGTCGAACTGGCCGACGAGGGACTGATCGTGTTGGGCAAGGTCGTCGAGGGCACTCTGGCCGCTGATCTGAAAGTCGGCATGGAAGTGGAGCTCACCACCATGCCGCTCCACACCGACGACGACGGTGTCGAGCGGGTCACCTACGCCTGGAGGATTGCCGAATGAGCCCGACAACCACCCCCGAGTCGCTTCGCTCCAGCCCGCCGGACCCGGTCTACATCCTCGGCGCCGGTATGCACCCCTGGGGCAAGTGGGGACGCGACTTCACCGAATACGGCGTGGTCGCCGCCCGTGCCGCCCTAGCCGACGCCGGTCTGGACTGGCGCCAGATCCAACTGGTCGCCGGGGCCGACACCATCCGCAACGGCTACCCCGGCTTCGTCGCCGGTGCGACCTTCGCCCAAAAATTGGGCTGGAACGGTATCCCGGTCACCTCCAGTTACGCCGCCTGCGCCTCGGGCTCCCAAGCCCTGCAGAGCGCCCGCGCCCAGATTCTGGCCGGCCTGTGCGATGTCGCGCTGGTCATCGGCGCCGACACCACCCCCAAGGGGTTCTTCGCCCCGGTCGGCGGGGAACGTCGCAATGACCCCGACTGGCAGCGCTTCCACCTCATCGGCGCCACCAACACCGTCTACTTCGCGCTGCTCGCGCGTCGCCGGATGGACCTCTACGGCGCAACGCTGGAGGACTTCGCCCAGGTCAAGGTCAAGAACGCCCAGCACGGCCTGAACAACCCCTACGCCCGCTACCGCAAGGAAGCCAGCGTTGCCGACGTGCTGGCCAGCCCGGTGGTCTCCGACCCGCTGCGGCTGCTCGACATCTGCGCGACCTCCGATGGTGCGGCCGCGGTCATCGTCGCCAGCAAGGCCTTCGCCGAGAAACACCTCGGCTCGGTCAAGGGGGTGCCCTCGGTGCGGGCGGTGAGCCTGCAGAGCCCGCAGTACCCGCAACACCTGCCCGAACTGCCCGATATCGCCACCGACTCCACTGCGGTAGTCCCCGGCCCCGACCGGGTGTTCAAGGACCAGATCCTCGATGCCGCCTACGCCGAGGCCGGGATCGGCCCTGAGGACCTGAGCCTGGCCGAGGTCTACGACCTGTCCACCGCGCTGGAACTGGACTGGTACGAACATCTAGGCCTGTGTGCCAAGGGCGAGGCCGAGCACCTACTGCGCAGCGGCGCCACCACCATCGGCGGCCGCATCCCGGTCAACGCCTCCGGCGGCTTGGCCAGCTTCGGCGAAGCCATCCCCGCCCAGGCCATCGCCCAGGTCTGCGAACTCACCTGGCAGCTCAAAGGCCAGGCCACCGGCCGTCAGGTCGAGGGCGCCACCGTCGGCGTCACCGCCAACCAAGGCCTGTTCGGCCACGGCTCCTCGGTGATCGTCGCCAAGTAGGCTCGGCGGGTGGCCGAGACCGTCGTTGTGACCGTCAAGCCGGGTAGCCGCAAGGGCCCCCTGGTCGAAGCCGACGGCGACGGGGCGCTGACCGTCTACGTCCGCGAACGCGCCATCGAGGGCAAGGCCACCGACGCCGCGGCTCGCCTGCTGGCCGCCCACTTCGGGGTGTCGCGCAGCTGCGTGGAGCTGGTCTCGGGTGCCACGTCGCGGATCAAACGCTTCCGCGTGGACCGGTAGGTCACCCGATCGGTAGCAGGCCGCGCTCGGTGAAGACCCGCTTGGCGGTGAACGTCGCATTGAGCGCCCGCGGGAACCCGCAGTAGACCGCGGAGTGCAGGAATGCCTCGACGATCTGCTCGGGGCTGAGCCCGACGTTGAGCGCCGCGTTGATGTGAACCTCGAGCTGCGGCTCGCAACCGCCCAGCGCGGTCAGCATTCCCAGTGTCACGAGCTGGCGCTCACACGGTTGAAGTCCGGGGCGGGCATAGATCTCGCCGAATCCCCACGCCACCACCTGATGTGCGAGCTCCGGTGCGATGTCGCGCAACGAGTCGACGACGTGTGCGCCGGCCGCGCCGTCGACGGCGTCGAGCACCGCCCGACCGTGCTCGTAGCGCTCGGTGCGAGTGGTGGTCTCATTCCCCTGGTTCATCTGTCGCTACTCCTTGTTCGAGGTCGTGCCGGTAGGTGGCGATCTTGGTTTCGAGGGCCTTCTCGTGGCTGCACAGCAGCGCGATCTGGTCGTGCAGGCCGGCTCGATGCGCTTCGAGCAGGCCCAGGCGTGCCTGGAGGGTCGACGTGCCGTTGGCGCGCAGCTCCGCATACTCGCGCATCCGTGCGATCGGCATCCCGGTCTCTCGCAACCGCAGCAGGAACTGCACCCATTCGACATCCGACTCCGAGTACCGACGCTGGTTGCCCGAGTTCCGGGCGATCGGTTGGATCAGTCCGGCGCGCTCGTAGTACCGCAGCGTGTGCGCCGAGACACCCGTGGCCGCCGCCATCTGCGCCACAGTCAAGCCCGGTTCCGCCAGCTCATCCCGCACACCATGAAGGCTAGGAGTTAGAGCGCACTCAAAGTCAAGCCCGCTCAGCTCCCATGATTGCGAGCCGCGCTCAAACCGCCGACGAACGGGCGCTGAATTCTTGCGGCGCAGTCAACTAACTCGGGCTTTAGCAGGGGCTCGCCCCACCGCAGAATGCGACGATCGAGACCTCTACCGCAGCTAGGGAGGACTCGATGACGGCGCCCAGGACCGTTCAGGACTACATCGACGAACGGCCCACCTGGTCTGATGGCACGGCGATTACATCGACGCCGATGACTGGCATGCAGTGGCGCATCTTCGGCCTCGCGTCGGCGGGGAAGTTCTTCGAGGGCATGGTCGTCTTCATGACTGGCGTTGCGCTGCCGTTGATCTCGCTGGAATTCGGTCTCGCCCCCTCCGACAAAGGGCTGGTGACCGCCGCATCGCTGGCGGGCATTCTGGTCGGAGCCAGCGCGCTCGGGGGGCTGGCCGACGTCTTCGGCCGCAAGCGGATGTTCATCGTGGAGATGATCATCTTCACCTGCTTTCTGATCGCGCTGACCGTCTCGCCGAACTTCCCGGTCCTGGTCATCTGCCTGTTCGGAGCGGGCGTGGCGCTGGGCTGCGACTACCCGACAGCGCACATGGTGATTTCGGAGAGCATCCCGACCTCGATGCGGGGGCGGCTGGTGCTGAGTGCCTTCGCCTTCCAGGCCATCGGGGCATTGACCGGAACCGTTATCGGGTTCGCGATTCTGTTCGAAAACCCCGATGTCACAGCGTGGCGGTGGATGTACGCCTCGGCGATCGTGCCGGCGCTGCTCGTCATCGGCGGGCGTCTGTACATCACCGAGAGTCCGCACTGGCTGTTGTACAAGGGCCGCATCGCCGAGGCGGAACAGGCCACCCTCCGGTTGCTCAAGCGGTCACCCAGCTATCCCACGGATGTCTCGCTGGCCCATCTGATCCATCAGGCGTCCGCATCGGCGAGCGGTTATGCGGCGCTGTTCAACCGGAAGAACCGCCGGGCGACGATTCTCGCCTCAGTGCCGTGGTTCCTCCAGGATCTGGGCACTTACGGGATCGGTATCTTCACGCCGACGATTCTGGCCGCTGTGATCGGCAAGACGTCGGACGGCACAGGGTTGGCCGACACCATTCACAATGACCTCCTCGGCATCAAAGGTTCGGCATTGATGGACGTCCTGTTCGTCTTCGGCATTTTGGTCGCCATCGTGCTCGTCGATCGGGTCGGACGCATCAAACTTCAAACGATCGGGTTCATCGGTTGTGCCGTGGGGCTGCTACTTGCGGCCTTGTCAATCCGTAGCCATGGCGACCACATCATGGCGTTGCTGTTCGCCGGGTTCATGTTGTTCTACTTCATGACGAACTTCGGCCCGAACTCCATGACCTATCTGATCGCCGGCGAGGTCTTCCCCACTGAGGTTCGGGGCAAGGGCGCCGGGTTCGCGGCGTCCTTCGCGAAGGTCGGCGCGGTGATCACCGCGTTTCTTTTTCCCATCCTCCTCAAGGAGATCGGGACGTCGGCGCTGCTGTACCTGCTGGTCGGGGCGTTCGCGTTGGGGGCCGTCGTCACGGTCGCCTTCCGGATCGAGACCACCGGCGTCAGCCTGGAGGCGATCGGCAAGGCCGACGTCGACACCCCCGCGACGCAGAACCAGAGCCTTCAGCCAACCGCGCCGAGTTAGGCCACACCCAGGTAGGCCGCGCGGATACTGTCGTCGGCCAACAACTCTCGGGCCGGTCCGGTACGGGTGATGGTTCCGGTCTCCAGGATGTAGGCGCGGTCGGAACGGCTCAGTGCCTGCTGCGCGTTCTGCTCCACCAGCAGTACGGTGGTGCCCTGGGCGTTGATCTCGGAGATGATCTTGAAGATCTGCGAGATGATCATGGGCGCCAGTCCCATCGACGGCTCATCGAGCAGCAGCACCCGTGGCCGAGCCATCAGGGCCCGTCCGATGGCCAACATCTGCTGCTCCCCGCCGGACAGTGTTCCGCCGACCTGGCTGCGCCGCTCGGCCAACCGCGGGAACGTCTCGAATACCCAGTCCAGCCGCTCCAGGCGTGCGGCCTTGCTATCGAATTTTCTTCCGTAGCAACCCATCTCGAGGTTCTCGGTGACGCTCATGCCGGGGAAAACCCCGCGCCCTTCGGGCGCCTGCACCAAACCGTCGATGGCCCGTTGGTGGGCCTTGACCCGGCTGATATCGCGGCCCTCGAACCACACCGACCCCGACGACAGCGGTCGCAGCCCGGAGATGGCGCGCATCATCGTCGTCTTGCCCGCACCGTTGGACCCCAGCAGCGTCACGAGTTCACCCTGTCGCACGGTCAGCGAAACCCCGTGCAGGGCTTCGATTCTGCCGTAGTGCACAACGATGTCGCGCACCTCGAGCAACGGCGCGGCCTCAGAGTTGGTCATCGGGCACTCCCAGGTAGGCGGCGATGACGGCGGGGTCGTCGCGGATCTCGGCCGGCAGACCGTCGGCGATCTTGCGCCCGAATTCGAGGACCACGATCCGGTCGGTGACGCCCATGACCAGGCGCATGTCGTGCTCGATGAGCAGCACGGTGTAGCCGTCGTCGCGGATGGCCCGGATCAGGTCGATCAATGCGGCTTTCTCGCTGGGGTTGAACCCGGCGGCCGGCTCGTCGAGGCAGAGCAGTTTCGGTTCGGTGGCCAGCGCGCGGGCGATCTCCAGCCGGCGCTGGTCGCCGTAGGGCAGGTTCTTGGCCTTCTCCTCGCCTCGGTGGGCGATGCCGACGAATTGCAGCAGGGCGGCGGCTTTCTCGATGGCGCTACGTTCCTCGCGCCGGTGCCGCGGGGTGCGCAGCAGCGCACCGGGCACCGAGGTTTTGTGTCGCGCATCGGTGCCGACGACCACGTTCTCCAAGGCCGTCATCTCGCCCCACAGGCGGATGTTCTGGAAGGTCCGGGCGATACCGCGCTGGGTGATCTGGTGGCGCTTGATCCGCCCCAGCGGCGCCCCGTCGAAGGTGACCGATCCCGAGCTGGGCCGGTACACCCCGGTGATCGCGTTGAAGCAGGTGGTTTTGCCGGCCCCGTTGGGGCCGATCAGTCCGAGGATCTCACCACGCTTGATCGAGAAGCTCACCGCATCCAGGGCGGTCAGCCCGCCGAATTTCACGGTGAGATCCTTTGTCTCCAGCAGGGTTTCGCCCTCTGCGACGTTGACATCGCGTTGCAGGGAGGCCAGCTCCTCGTCGATCTCGGTCATGCGGCAGCCTTGCTGTCGTCGGCGCGGCTGAGGAGTTTTCGCGCCGATTTGCCGTAGGTCAGCAACTGCTGGCGCACCGGGAACAGGCCCTGCGGGCGGAAGATCATCAACACCACCAGCGCCATACCGAAGAACAGGTATTTCAGGTCGCCGAGGTTGATGCCCAGGAAGTGCACCCCGAGCAGTCGGTTGGGCAGGTAGACGATGACGAACGCGCCGAAGATGACCCCCAGCTTGTTGCCCTGCCCGCCGAGCACCACCGCGCACAGGAACAGCATGGAGTTGATGATGTTGAACGTCGGCGGGGCCACGTATTGGACCTGTCCGGCGTACAGCGCCCCGGATAGCCCGCCGATCGCGGCGCCGATGACGAACGCCCACAGCTTGAACCGGAACGTGTTGACGCCCATGACTTCGGCGGCGTCCTCGTCTTCCCGGATGGCGACCCAGGCCCGGCCCGCACGGCTGCGCTCGAGGTTGCCCACCAGCAGCAGGATGGCCACCATGAGGATCAGACCGAGCCAGAACCACCAGGTTCCGTAGTTGGCATGCCCCGTCGAGTTACCGCTGGAGAACACACCATCCGGATACTTGGCCGTCTCCACCACGTGCGGGTACGCGACCTGATTGAGTCCGCGCGAACCGTTGGTGACACCGGAGAGGTTGTCGGCAAGCAGCCGGATGATCTCGCCGAATCCGAGGGTGACGATGGCCAGGTAGTCGCCACGCAACCGCAACGTGGGGATGCCGAGGATCAGTCCGGCCAACGCGGTGGCCGCCATCGCGATCGGGACACAGGTCAGCCAGGCCCATTTCTCCCCGAACAGACCGCCGGAGCTCAACTGGTTCCATGGGCTGTCCGGGCTGGTCAGCAATGCGACGGTGTAGGCGCCGACGGCGTAGAACCCGACATATCCCAGGTCGAGCAGGCCGGCCTGGCCGACCACCACGTTGAGGCCTATCGCGATGATCGCCACCATCGCGAACTGGGCCATGGTGCCGCCGAAACTGATTCCCGGGGTATCGAAGAACGGAGGGGGGAACAACGGCAGCAGCGCCAGCGCGCCGAAGCCCAGCACACCGAAACCCCACTTCTGCACCCGACTCAGCCCCGACCACCAGTCCCGCAAGCCGTCGCCGGGGGCCAGCAGCCGGCCGGTCCACTTTCCGGTGTCGCTGCGGTGAGTCATGCGCGCGCCTTCCCGAGGCTTTCCCCGAGTATCCCGGTCGGCCTGATCAGCAGCACCAGGACGAGCAGCAGGAATGCGACCACATCACGCCACTGGGTGCCGAACACGGCCTGGCCGTAGTTCTCCATAATCCCCAGGATCAGGCCGCCGAGCAGTGCGCCCCGCAGGTTCCCGATACCGCCGAGGACCGCCGCGGAGAACGCCTTGATACCGAGCAGGAATCCGCCGGAGTAGATGATGCCCTGCGGCACCTTCAGGGTGTAGAGCAGCGCGGCCGCACCGGCCAGCAGGCCACCGATCAGGAAGGTCGTCATGATGATTCGCTCCCGGGATACCCCCATCAGCGTCGCCGTAGTCGGGTCCTGGGCGACGGCCCGGATTCCGCGGCCGAACTTCGTGCGGTTGATCGCGGTGTCGGTGAGCACCGCCAGCAGCAGTGCCGCGGCCACGATCACCAGCGTGACGTTGGAGACCGTCGCGCCGAAGATGTGGAACTGGGTTTTGGGCTGCACCAGGATGATCGGCTGCTGGGCGTTGCTGCCGCCGTAGCCCTTGATGATCTTGGGTAGCACGAAGTGGACGAACTCCTGCAGCACGAACGACATACCGATTGCGGTGATGAGGAAGGTCAGTGGGCGCGCGTTGCGCCGCCGCAGCGGCCGATAGGCGACGAACTCCAAACCTATTGCGGCCGAGCCGGATACCAACATCGCGAACAGCATCGCGATGCCCAGGTAGCAGACCGTCAGCAGCACGCCTTTGTTGTAGGCGTTTCCGCTCGGATTGAAACCCAGGATGATGTCGAGGCAGAAGTAGGCGCCGAACATCCCCAGCATGAAGATTTCGGAATGGGCGAAGTTGATCAGCCGCAGGACGCCGAACACCAGGGTGTAGCCGACGGCGACGAGTGCATAAATCGCACCCCACGACAACCCATCGATCGTCAACTGCCAGAAGCCTTCTCGCAGGTTGGCGATGTTGAAACCGATGTCACCAGCGAGACACGCGTACTGGCCGAGGCACTCCTGGATCATCGGCGGGGCGGCCTCCTAACGGCTTTCGTAGACGAGAACGCGTCCGAGCCTTGCGGTCTCGGACGCGTCTCGTGCACGGTCACTGAACCTTGTAGATCCAGATCAGGGTGGTGGTGAGCTCACCCTTGTCGGTCCACTGGTACTTGCGGGCGACGCCCTGGCCGTTGTAGTTCTTCACGTAATCCAGCAGGGCGGGCCGGGTGATGGCACCGGAGTCGATGCCCTTGAGCAGGATCGTGCCGAGGTCATAGCCCTCGGTGCTGTACGTGCCGGGAGCCTGGCCGAACTTCTTGGTGTACTCGTCGGCGAAACTGCCGGTGGCCGGGCCGCACGGGCAGGACAGGATGGCGTCCTTGGAGGACTGGCCGGCCTGCTTGACGAACTCCGGGTCCTTGGTGCCGTCGGCGCTGACGAACTTGCCGGTGAACCCGCCGTCGCGCAGCTGCTGCACGAACGGGGCGGCCTCGGCGTAGTAGCCGCTGTAGAACACCGAGTCCGGCGACTGGCCCTTGACCTGGGTGACCGCGGCCGAGAAGTCCTTGTCGCCCTTCTTGACCGAGATGTTGCACGCGGAGTCGGCCACCGAGCCGAGAGTCTCCCGCACGGCCTGCGCCAGGCCGACTCCGTAGTCGGTGCTGTCGTCGACGACGCAGATCTTCTTGTCGCCGAGGGTGTTCTTCATGTAGTTGGCGACTGAGGGGCCTTGCACACCGTCGTTGGCCAGGCCGCGGAAGAAGGTCTTCCAGCCCTGTTCGGACAGCGTGACGTTGGTGGCCGACGCCGTCGCCGCGACCAAACCGGCCTGGTCGAATACCGCGCCGGTGGCCTTGGTCTCGCCGGAGAAGGCCGGGCCGACGAGCCCGATGGTGAAGGCGTCGTCGACGATCTGCGGTGCGATCGCGGTGGCCTTCTGCGGGTCACCTTCGGTGTCGAACGGCTTGAGCTGGACCTGGCAGCCGGGGTTGGCGGCATTGTGCTTGTCGATGGCCAGTTGCACGCCGTTCTTGATGTTGATGCCGAGCGCCGCATCCGGGCCGTTGAGCGCCCCGGCCATCGCGATGGACACCGGCGGGCAGGCGGCCTTGCCGTCACCGGTCGGGTCGGCCGGGGTCACCCCAGCTTCGGGCTTGACCTCGGCGCCGTTCTGGTCGATCTGGACCTGTTCGACGATCTTCAGGTCGCTCTGCGACGAGTTCTCAGTCGGCGAGGACTGACTGCAGCCGGCGATGCCGAGCACCGCCAGCAACGCCGAACTAGCAGCGATTGCACTCCGTGTAGCGCGTGCGCGCACAGTTCACCTCCGGGTCGGTTATTCATTCGGCATCAACCCCACAGACCGCCATAACGGTCCGACCGTCGACACTGCGTAGAACATAGTCAACCCACGACCGCAGCGCGTGATCTTGGCCAACGCCTGGCCGTGAGCATATTCGGTATCGGGGTAAACGGCGCGGTCAGCGGAAACTCGCCGTTAACCTCGGACTCAATTCGACGGCGCGGCCTCGTTGGGCGTGTCGAGGGTTTCCAGCACCACTTCGGCAACGCGCTTCATGGTGGTGCGCCGGTCCATGGCGGCGCGCTGGATCCACTTGAACGCCTCCGGTTCGGTCATGCCCTGCTTGGTCTGCAGCAGACCCTTGGCCCGCTCCACCAGCTTTCGGGTCTCCAGCCGGTCGGACAGGCTGGCCACCTCGCGCTCCAGTTCGGTGATCTCGCTGAATCGGCTGACCGCAACCTCGATCGCCGGGATCAGGTCGCTGATCGAGAACGGCTTGACCAGATAGGCCATCGCGCCGGCATCGCGGGCCTTCTCGACCAGATCGCGCTGGCTGAACGCGGTCAGCACCACGATGGGCGCGATGCGCTTGCTGGCGATCTCGGCGGCCGCGTCGATGCCGTCCCGCCGGGGCATCTTGACATCCATGATGACCAGGTCGGGACGCAGTTGCTCGGCCAGTTCGACGGCTTCCTGCCCGTCACCGGCCTCCCCGACCACGTCGTAGCCCTCTTCACGGAGCATCTCGGCCAGATCCAGCCGGATCAGCGCCTCGTCCTCGGCAATCAGAACCCGAGGAGATGGGCGGTCTTGCGCGTCGGTGGTAGACCCGGTCATGGAGCCATTGTCGCGTGGCCTGGGCCAAACGGCCAGCGCGGGGCACCGCGGCCTCCCGCCCGACAGCCCCGGCGGACCCATCCACTATGGTGGAACACCGCCGCAGAAGCAGCCACGCCCTCGTATCCCAACTGGCAGAGGAAACGGATTCAAAACCCGTGCAGTGTGAGTTCGAATCTCACCGAGGGCACCAGATAACCGCAGTTCAGGCCATCTAACTCCACGAGGTCGGCAATTCGCTCCTCTGGCCAGCCCGCCCACAGCCCGCTTGAGATAAAATTTGGCTATGGAGGCGCGTACCGAGGACCGCTGGCACCGGCCGGCCCGCAAGGGTGAACAGCCGTCGTGGCCAGCCGATGAACCAACCAGCTCCGCAGCCGGCAAATGGTGCACCGACACGAAGCACGGAACACCGGGGTCGCTGGTCTGCACCGCTAGGCACGGCACCGGTCAGCGATGGCAGGCCCGCTGGGTAGATCACGACGGGCAGGAGCGGTCCAAGAGCTTCGCCCGCAAGTCCGACTCACAGGCACACATTGCCGCCATTACTACGCAGCTTGGCACCGGCACGTACGCCGACCCGCAGCGGTCGTCGGTCACATTCGGCACCGTCGCCGACGCTTGGCTTAAGACTAAGGAAGCTACTAACCGGGCACCCAAGACAGTTGAGGGCTACCGCGGCTTGCTCGATGTGGTGATCCTGCCGAAGTGGGAGAACCACGCGCTTAGAGACATCGACCATGAACGTTTACAACAGTGGTTTACATGGTTGTCGACTAACCCGGCTGCCCGTAAGAACGCTAAGCGCGATGAGGACGGCGAAGTAATACCGACGGGCCTGTCCCCCGCCCGTGTGATCCAGATTCACCAAGTGATGCACCAGGTGTTCGTTTACGCGATCCGATGCAAATATCTGGCGGTCAATCCGGCCGACAACATCCAGAAGCCCAGTAAGCCGCAAAGCAAGGACTTGGCGTTGACGCACGAGCAGGTGCGGACGCTGGCCGGCGCCATAGTTAAGGCCGAAGACGCTGTGCGGCATCGCAGTGATACGGCGCCGGCCAAGACTTCGCCTGCCGGCTTGGCCGCGATGGTGCGATTGATGGCGTACGGCGGTCTGCGGTTCGGCGAGTGCGCGGCACTGCGTGTCGGTGACGTGGACGTGGACAGTCGGCGCATCGTCGTGGATAAGCAGATCACGCAGGTTCGGGGCCGGGGCCGGATTGAGGGCGACACCAAGACTCACCAGGTGCGCCGGGTGCCGATCCTGACAGCGGAGCTGGCCGACGCGCTGGCCCCGGTGATCAAGGGCCGCGACCCCGACGAGTACCTATTTCCCGGCCCGGATGGCAACGCTATGACTATCGGGTGGTTCAACGCCCGATTCAGCAAGGCCGTGGAGGCGCTGGGAGTTCCTGGTGTCACTCCCCATACGCTGCGGCACACTGCCGGCTCATTGGTGATCAGCGAGGTTGGCAGCGTGGTTGTGGCCTCCAAGCTGTTAGGACACCGGAACGTGTCGACCACGGCGAACGTGTACTCCCACATGCTCGACGGCGATTGGGACAAGCTGGCGGCGGCGATGGATAAGGCCACCACCTAGAAATCTTCGACACGCCGATAACGACCATTCGTTTCCAGTCCGACCCGAATGCCATCGTGGACAAGTCGGAACAGCCACAGGCCAGCACAGGCAGTCGGGAATATCCCAGCCCACCTGATTGAGCAGTACGGCAACAAATAGGCGTCACCAATGTGGTTGCGCCATGCCAATTTTCAATCAGATGGGCTTGCGCATGACTGACGAACTGCTCGACATCGAAGTACTGCGGGAGGAATTCCCGTGGATCCCGAGGAACACCTGGTATCACTGGCGCGCGACCGGCAAGGGGCCTAAGTCAGCGCGCCTCGGGCGACGAGTGGTCTACCGGCGCAGCGACGTGGACGCATGGGTCGAAGCAGCTTTCGAAGCGGCCGAATGAGCGAGCAGGATGCTGGGGAGGCATGCTGGAGCGCGCGTCTCCCAGCGCCCGCCGTTCTCAGTACGCGGGATGCGCAGGCCCCGAACCGGCGCGCGTTCGCGTTTGCGGCGCGACACGCCGACCTGCGGTTTTGAATTACACTATTATGATTTTCATCACACAAAGCAATGTCCAAGAATGATTAGGACGCTGTGACCTGCGGTTATACGAATGGCAAATAACGTGTAATGCTACGATACTTAGTGGTAGGAGAAGTCTACCCAAAATTCGGCCGTGACCCGTATTTGTCACACACGATTCGCAGCTATTCAGTGGCCCCACAGCATTTGCTGGGCGCGGCCTATTTCGTGCTGCCTCAAATTCATCCCCATCAACGGAAGGTTGCGCCTCATGCCTCCTGGCTATCTCGACATTAATCAGTTCTCCGCGCGTTCGGGTGTCTCGGTTCGAATGCTGCGCCTGTACCGCGATCAGAATCGGGGGCCGGTGTCGTACAAGATTCGAGGCCGGGTGATGTATCCGCCCGATGCGTTGGAGAAGTGGATCGAGCAACAGATGGCCGAATCGGAGCGCGGCGGCCGCTAAACGCGCCCTTAGCTGGCTCAACAACCGCTTAGTGTCCCTGACCTAAACGGCACGAATCCCCAAGAGTGGCACACCATTTCGGTGATTGCCCGTGTGAAGAGGAACAACAGCAATTGAATCAATCAACCATCACCACATCGACACGCCACACCGACCGCGTACCGATGCGATGGATCGGCGAAAGACCACGCTGTCAGCGGTCACGTTATTCCCCAGGTTTGAGGGGTTGTCCGTCACGTAATTCCCCACCCGCCGTCACGTAATTCCCCACCCCTTGGGGCGTGTCGCCGGGGGTTGGGGTGCTGCTCAGGTTCGCTCCGTTCAGGTGCCCCGCCACGGGGTCCTGGAAGGGGCCTGAGGTGGCTAGGAGATCGTGGAACGTGACTGACTTCGTGGAGATGTTCCGGCATTGGAACGCTGGCCGATCCCAGGTGCAGATCAACGAGGCATTGGGGATCGACCGCAAGACGATCCGCAAGTATCTGGCCCCGGCGTTGGCGGATGGTCTGCAACCCAGCCCGGACGAGGAGTTCGATGAGGAGGTGTGGCGGGCACGGATCGGGCGGTGGTTTCCCGAGCTGGTCGACCCGGCGGCGCGGGCGTTGAGCTGGCCGCTGATCGCGGCCCATCACCAGTGGATCACCGGTCAGCTGAAGGCGCCGGTGACGGTGGCCACCATCGCGCAGCGGCTGCGCGACGACCATGGCGTCGAGGTGTCTGAGTCCACCGTACGGCGTTACATTGCAACCACTTTCGCCGAGGAGCGACTCGAAGGCAAAGTGACGGTGCCGCGTGGTGCAGTCGAACCCGGTAGTGAAGCCCAGATCGATTACGGCAAGCTCGGGATGTGGCTGGACCCGGCCTCGGGGCGCCGGGTCGCGGTGTGGGTGTTCGCGATGATCCTGTCGTGCTCACGGGCGCTGTTCGTCCAACCGGTGCTGAAGATGGACCAAAGGTCCTGGAACGCTTCGCATGTGGCGGCGTTCGAGTTCTTCGGCGGTGTCCCGGCACGGCTGGTGTGCGACAACCTGAAAACGGGGGTGACGCGCTCGGACTTGTATGACCCGCTGATCAACCGTGCCTACGGGGAGCTCGCCGGCTTCTTCGGCACCCTGATCGACCCGGCCCGGGCCAGAAAGCCGAAGGACAAACCGCGAGTCGAACGGCCGATGCCCTACATCCGGGACTCGTTCTTCGCCGGCCGAGAATTCACCTCCTTGGCACAGATGCAGGCCGAAGCGACCCGGTGGAGCACCGAGGTCTACGGGCTCCACAAGCACCGCGG
The DNA here is from genome assembly GCF_004745805.1 of Mycolicibacterium sp. CH28. Classification (GTDB taxonomy): domain Bacteria; phylum Actinomycetota; class Actinomycetes; order Mycobacteriales; family Mycobacteriaceae; genus Mycobacterium. The sequence goes on from NZ_SRLQ01000004.1 coordinate 890,938, forward strand.
CCTGGACGGCCAAACCCCGGCATCGGTGTTCGCCGCCATCGAACATGATGCGTTGATGCCATTGCCGCCGAGGCCCTTTGAATCCGTGGTCTACACGGTCGGCACACTCGCCCCGGACTGCCACGTCAAGTCCGGGAAGGCGTTCTACTCGGCGCCGTGGCAGCTGATGGGCCAGAAAATGCTCGTCCGCACCGCCGGTGACATCGTGCAGATCTTCCACCACGACACCGTGGTGGCGACCCACGTGTGGCATCTGACGGGACGCTCTACGAACGTCGAGCACTACCCACCGCACAAGATCGCCCACACCCTGCGCAGCGTCACGTGGTGTCGCGTCCAGGCCGAGCAGATCGGGCCCAGCACGGTTGCGATCGTCGCCGAGCTCTCGCAGGTGAACGCCATCCACCGGCTACGCGCCATCCAGGGCATCATCCGGCTGCGGGAAAAATACGGCGATGACCGCCTGGACCTGGCCTGCGCCCGAGCCTTGGCTGTTGGGGATCCGAACTACCGCACCGTCAAAGGCATCCTGGCCGCCGGCACCGAACACGGCGAGGACCCACCCGCCCCCGTCCCGACACCGCCGGCGATCCTGCGCGGCCCGGCGGCCTTCGATACCGAACGCACCGCCTGAGAGTCGCCACGATCTCTGAACGCACTCTGCTGCAACACCTTCGAATATAGGACTGTCATGTCAATTCACAACCCCAGCCTGCGGGCCGCACTCAAGACCCTCAAACTCACCGGCATGCTCGACACCCTCGATGCCCGCCTGGCCCAAACCCGCGACGGGAAGCTCGGGCACCTGGAATTCCTTCAGGTGCTCTGCGAAGACGAAATCGCCCGCCGCGACACCGCCGCCCTGGCCCGGCGAGTACGGCGTGCCCGCTTCGAACAGCACGCCACCTTCGAGGACTTCGACTTCACCGTCAGCCCGAAACTGCCCGCCGCAATGCTGCGCGACCTGGCCGCGTTGCGCTGGCTCGAAGCCGGTGAATCGGTGATCCTCTACGGACCCGTTGGGGTAGGCAAAACCCATGTGGCACAAGCACTTGGACATCAAGTGGCCCGCCGCGGCGGCGACATCCGCTTCGTCAAATGCTCCCGCATGCTCGCCGACCTCGCCGGAGGACACGCCGATCGCACCATCGGTCAACGCATGCGCGAATACACCCGACCCCTGGTCCTCATCGTCGATGACTTCGCGATGCGTGAGCACACCCCGACCCAAAGCGATGATCTCTACGACCTGGTCTCCGACCGCGCCATCGCCGCCAAGCCGCTGATTCTGACCAGCAACCGGGCACCCAAGGACTGGTACCCGCTCTTCCCGAACCCCGTCGTCGCCGCAGTTATCTTGACCTCGACAGCCAGATGAACAGTCTGACCTGCGGCGTTGTGTCCTAGACAGGTGTCCTCGACCGCCGGCGATAATGGGGTCACCTCGTCCAGACCCCGAGTCGGACTGGGTCTTCATGTCGTGAGGTTTTGGCCACGGAGTAGGCCGTGGGCTCGCGCGAGCGCGTCGCGAAGCTCGCGGTTCTCGGTTCGCAGTTGCCCGATGTGTTCGTGTGCGAGTTCGAGGCGTCGGCGTAGCGAGTCTGTGCTGGCCCGGGTGTCTGCGTTGGAAATGTTTGCCGCCGGCGTGGTTTCGTTGCGGTTGTGTTGGCGGAGCTGTTCGATGCTCTCGAGGAGCTCGGGTTGGGTGTATAGCCATGATCGGGAGACGCCAGCGCGCCGGGCAAGTCCGGCGACGGTAACCAGGCTGTCCCCCTCGGCTATGGACTGCAACACGGTTCGTGCTCGTTGCAGTGTCTGCTCGTGGCGGGCCTGTGCGGCGCGGGCCAGGCGGGCGGATCCGTCAGCGTGCATCGGTGTGACCCGCTCCCTGAGTGTCTGTCGTGGTGCAATCGCACGATGCGCAACGCGAGCCGCAACTGTCGGGCTGATCGAGAGTGGTGATGATCGACAGCAGGTTTTTCTCCACGGTCCGGTTCATCTCGGCCACCCGCTGCTGGCCGTGCTGTTCGGCTCGTTCGATCAGAGTCCGGGTTGCGTCGAGCTGGCGTCTGTGTTCGGGTAAGAACTCGGCGGTGGTGACGAACATCGGGCAGGTCAGGCAGGCGTTCGCGTATTCACAACTCCGCTGAATCGGCAAGGCGCAGTAGCCGTTTGGTAGTGCCATCTGCGCTCGCGCGAGGTTGTTCTTCATCCAGACGGCCTCGGCCAGCGGCCCCGAGTTCGGCGCAACGGTTTTTCCAGCGACGTTGACTTTGACCGCTTGTTCCCATTGATCACGAATCGTTTTGTCTGACAGGCGAGCATAGTGCGACGTCATCTGGTGTGACGAGTGATCGAGTAGCCGCCGAACCGTCTCCTGGGGGACCTTGTTGTTGATCAGCCGGGTTCCGAAGGTGTGCCGCCATTGGTGCGGGGTGACGTGGACCGGCTGGCCGAGTTCGTCACGCACGTCGCAGGCACGCAGCCATTCGGCGAGTTCGCCACGGAAGGTGGCGGGGCTGAAACCGAAGTGCCCATCCGGATTTCGGGTTGGTCGAGGCAACAGGCAGGTGCCAGACGGGGTCGCGGCGAGCACGCTTTGCTGCTGGACGCCGACGGCCGCGGCGAGGTCGACGCCGATCGGTACGAACGCGTCCCGGCGCATCTTGTGGTTGGTGTAGTGCAGGTAGGGAGCGCCCTGCTCGTCCCGGGTGATGCAGCCGAGTGGGAGGCGGCAGGCGTCGCCGACACGCAGACCGGTGGCCATCAGGATCTTGGCGATCAACCGGCCACGCGGGTCGCGGAACCGGGCCAGATTGTCCTCGAGTTCCAGCTGGGCCATCACCGTTTCCGACAGTGCGCGAGGTGCGCCGAGCATCCGGCGTGGGTAGTCCTCGCGGTAAATGTCGACCCCGCCGTCGATGCGCGGTTCCCAGCAGTGCTGGCGCGCCGCTCGTAGCAGCCCGGCCAGGGTGCCGATCTGTCCGGTGCGGGTTTTCGCGTCCGGGTAGCGCACCGCCAGGTGCGCGAGGTGCGCCTCGATTTGCTCGCGGGTCAACGCTTCGGGTCCGCGCTGCAGCGACGGGCACGACTGCGCGAAGAGGGTGACCGCTCGCACGTCGGCGACGACCGTGGCGATTCCGATTCCGGTCGACAGCCGCCAGCGGGTCCATCGTTTGGTCAACGCCCGCAACCACATCGGCCCGATCCCGTCGAATCGTATTGCCGTGTCGCGACCCGGGTAGCCGATCCTGCGCAGCAGCCACACATCCCGCGGGTACTCCGCATCCCAACCCACACCTTCGATCAGGTCAGTGATATACCCGATGGCATCCAGTAGGAACCGTCGCTCGATACTGCCCCGTCTAGTTGAGAACCCGAGGGCCGCAGTCCATTCCGCAGGACTTCGATCCAGGATCGAGGTCACCCCGCTCTCGGGCAACTGAACCAGCAGCCGGTGTAGCAGGTCCGGGCGGGTCTTGGTCCGGCGTTCGTCGACCCGACGCTGGATCGCGTAAGCCACCTCGATCCGCATCAGCGGCGGCATCCTCCGCAGGTCGAAGCAGTCTCGTCCGAAGATCTCACAGTCGCGTAGATACTCCTCGATCGCGGGTCTTCCGCGCCCTATCCAGCGGCTGCGGTGGGTCCGACACAGGCCCGCTTCACCTTCCGCGTCGAGCCCGCAGCCGCGGAATCGGCAAGGCCCTCCTCGCCGCAAGGCAGGACCGCCGGGATCGGCGAACCAAGCCTGCTGATCGGGACACCCCTGACGCCGCCAGCGCAGCAGGTGGGTATGGCACAGGTCGCGGTCGTCGCGGGCACGGCGACAGCCGACGACCTTGCAGGCTGGGGGTTCGGCGAGCCACCGGATGTTCGGCGGCGCCGTCGATGCCCACGATTCGGCTTCGGGCCGACCGGTGGCGACCCAACGCAGGTGGTGTGCTTTGCACATGCCCGCCAACACACCGATCCGGTCGCACTCGCCGACCTTGCAGACCGGGCCACCCATGATCGGGTCCGAGGGATCGACGAAGATGACCTCACCACCGAATTCAGGCCGAAGCTCTGCCGCGATCCGGGCGACCAGGCTCGGCTCGCCGACCCGCTGCGGAGCCGGGATTGCCGTCACGGCAACCACTCCGGGGATGGGTCAGCCAGCACGCCGGCAGTCACCAACGCTCGTCGGGCGTCTTCGATGTCGAGATGGCTGTAGGTGTCGATCGTCGTCGAGATCGATGCATGACCAAGCAACTTCTGAACTACCTCTGCCGGGACGCCGCGACGAAGCAGATCAGTGGCGTAGCTGTGCCGGAATTGATGAGGGACGAACGAGATTCCGGTGCGGTCCCGCAGCCCTCGCACCAGACGATGCACACCGGCGTAGCTCATCGGTTCACCCACCGGCGGTCTCCACAGATTCACGAACACGTAGTCGCAGTCCAAGGCGCCGTACTCCTCGTGCAGATAGTCGGCATACAGGCGAATCAGGCCCGCATCGGCCGGGACCTCACGATTCCAGGTCTTCGCTCGCGCGTGGTTGACGTTCACCCGCCGCCGGACCGCCACCAGCCTGCGCCGCGCGTCGATATCTTCATGCCGAAGCCCAAGGGCCTCACCGATTCTCAGGCCCGTACCCCGCAGCAACGCAAGCAGGAACCGATCGCGCAGCCGGTCGCACGCATCGATCAGGGTCTTCGCCTCGACCGCACTCAGCTCACGAGGAACCCGACGCTCGGCACGCAAGGCGATCGCGCGATGCCGCTCCGGTCGAGTCCCCAGATGCGCCAGGAACGGCTGCCACGACCCGCCCCTTCCGCCCGGCCGCCACCGTGTCAGCAACTCACCCACGTCGACGCCGTGCCGCTGATGGAACTCGTAGAACGACGCCAGCGCCGACAGCTTCCGATTCACCGTTGCGGCCGACACATTTCCTTCGAGGCCCGGCAGCGCCGTCACCTGATTACTGCCGCGGGCAGAATTCGACAGGCGCAGCCATGCCACGAACCGGCCGATGTCCTCGAGGACCACGGCGGCCCAGTCGAGTTCACGTAACCGCAGATATGCGAAGAAGTCTCGCAGGTCGTGCGCGTATGCCCTCACAGTGTTGGGCGAGCGCTCGATCGACGTCAGGTGCGCTAGAAATCGCTCCACCGGCTCGACAACGACACCATCGCTCAGCAGCGTCGACGATTCGCCGCCAGACGGCATCACCACCCGCTGCACGCGCACCCGATCTCCTGTCGCAGACAGGGCAAACGTTAGATGTCCACCACACTGAATTCGGGAGCCACGCCGCAACCGACTGGACGTCGTGGACAGCTCAGTCGAGGTTCAGATAACCGAATCGCTGCTCGACCGCCTGATCAACACCAGCCATCAAGTACTGATGGACGGCCCGTCCTACCGGCCCCGGAAACGACCCGGCACCAAGACCACCTGACACCGATCGCCAACCCGGCTACCCTCACTCCCAGCAGCGTTCCACCCTGGGGAATTACGTGACGGCCACCCCTGGGGAATTACATGACCGCGGACAACCACGCGAAGGCTACGCGCAGATTCCTAACGAGCTGTGTCGGGATGGCTCCCTGTCATCCGGTGCCCGCAGCGTCGCCATGTGGCTCTACAGCCAAGCTGACGGGTACCGGGTGTCTATGCGTGCCATCGGTCAGGCGCTGAACATGGATCCCGGGAAGACCGTTCCCCGGGCGATGGCTCAGCTCGCTGAGCGCCGATGGGTGTGCAGGGATGGTGAGTCGTACTTTGCCCATCCGGCGCGCCGGATGACAGAGGCCGAAGTGGGTGCAGGTGATGGAGAAATTCCAGCACCCCAGTCCCCGCTGGGTGATGAAGAAATTCCATCACCAGGTGATGGAGAAACTCCAGCACCAGTGATGGAGAAACTCCAGCACAAAGAAGACCAACGAGAAAACCAACGAGAAGACCAAGAAGAAGAGGGTCTTGTAGGTAACCCACCAAGCGCGCGCGAGTCGGCCGCGGGCTACGTCTGTACCGGCTGCTGCAAACAGTTCCCGGGAGAACCACCCAACCGAAGCCGCTACCGACGCGAACCGTACTGCCCAGACTGCCCGCCTTTTTGATCAGGAGAACCGAACAAATGAAGATCAATTCAACCGGCGCCCCTCTGTGGGTCACGGGCCGCAAAGGCAAAGGACTGGCTATCCGGCAGGGCGGGAATCGTGTCGCCTTGTCGCCTACTGAGGTGCCAGCTCTGCTCCAGGCCATCGCGGACCTTGCACCGGATGGTGGCTGGCCTACAGGCGGCCTGGAGGACGGGCAGCGATCTACACGGGTGACGCGGACATGGCATCCGCCGGCCGGAGGAGCATCCGAACCTGCTGCCCGTTATGCCTCCGAGGTTGCCGAATGACGGCCGTGATCCAGAGCCCTGGCCGCTCCAACATCCGGGTACAGCACCGGTATGGCGATGTTGGCCTTGTGATCCACCAAGGTGGTCGAACCATCATTCTCGATGCCGCTGAGGCCCTCCAGCTGGCCGACCACCTGGTCGACCTCGTGGAACAGCAGCGCGCAGGGCTTGGCACGGACGCCACCAAAACCGTTGCCGGGCACAACCACACCAACCAGCGGCCGACCGCGGCTCTGTCGCAAGCAGAATCGGCAGGAATCGACTAATGCCGCCATCCACTGCCACGACGGTGCCGCTCCTGTATTTGGACAGAACCACACCATGCACTGCGGTTCAGGGGGCCAGCATATGGACCGCAGCGACGCTAAAGACGTGGCTCACGCAATTCGATCCGAACTTGTGGAACGCGGCTAACGTCGTCGTGGATGTTTGGCCGACCGGAACGATGTCCAGCCCTGCGGGGTCGACAGTGCCGCCGTTTGGAACCGCAGGCGCGCTCGGGCTCACCATCTTCAGCGGATCAGGATCAGGCGGCAGCACCCAGCTCTTTTCTCCCGGCAACTGGGTACCTTCAGCCGGTAATCAGCCACCGATCGCTGTCTGGCTCAGCGTCGAACCCACCTTAGGGCTGTTTGCGCGTGTCCACCCGACCCTGCTCTAGAGGAATCAGGCAAATGACCCCGACGATCATCTCCGACACCGACCGGGCTAAACCGGTAACCGCCACCCCACGCAACGACGGCGGTGTGAGCCTTCATGTCGACGGCTACCGCGGCGGCTACCGCGTCATCCTCAACGGACGAGAAACGCAACGTCTCATCGCCACCATCACGGCGGCGCACGCCGCACAGGAGCACAGCCACGGTGACGGGCTCGTCTTCAGCACCCGTTCCCGGCCCCCGATCCTCCGCTACCAAGCATCCGATCCCGACATCGCTAAGACACCGAGCTAAGCCGCTTAAGCGCATAATCGCTCGTATGGCCAATACGGGGTGGCGGGTCGTCATACAAGAGGGCAACGACGCCCGCGCAATCTGCAAAATTCAGGCATTAAGCGACGGCGGATATTCGGTAATAGCGCCGTATCATTCCGCAAAAGAAGGCTGGCTAACACGGCAAGAGGTTGACTATCGGCAGACCCACATGGAGATCAGCTTCTCCGATGTCGAACATTTCGACGCCAGTGATCGAGTGAAGCTTTCCCATCATTGGGACGGTTTCGTACAATTCTCTGGCGAGAATCCACAGAAAATTCGATCCGGGCGTGACCCGCTGACTGGCCAACCAAAAGGTTTGGCAATTATGAGCGCGCCGATTTGGAGACCGATCACTTCTGGACCCACTTTCGGCGCCACCATGTGGGGGCTCGAAGAGTTCAAAGCGGTGACCGAGCCGCGAGAGAGCGACGTCATCTTCGGGCCAGACCAGCTCTACTACCGAGAATGCACACCTACAAGTTGCAATGCGTACCTCATCGAAGGGTGGGTGTTCGATGTCAACATGTGGGCAGGCGTCCGCGGGCATGGAAACAATTTGCGCCTGAGCTTAGGCCTGAGTTAGGACATTTGGCTTAGTGCCCCGGTTTTGGGATGCCGAGGGTGGTCAGGATTTCTTGTTGGGTTGCTGGGATTTCCGGTGGGAAGGTCTGGCTGGCGCCGTTGATGGCGATGGTCGCCGAGCGCAGTGGCCGCAGGGACTTGATGACTTTGGCGATGGCCAGGCCGCTGCGGTCCTGGACGTTGTGCGCGACGGCCAGGGCGGTGAACACGATGGTCAGGTGGGCTTCGATGGCGTCGCGGGTGCGGTGGAACATTGGCCGGGCGCGAAGGTCGCTCTTGGACATCCGAAATGAGCGTTCCACATGCCAGAGGTCGTGGTACTTGGCAATGATTTCTCCGGCGGGCATCACGGTGGCGTCGATGTTGGTGACATAGCCCTTCAGTCCGACCAAGGATTGGGCGCGAGCCAGGCTGGCCTCATCGAGAACACGGTCACCGGCGCGGGTAGTGACGAAGCGAGTGGACTTGGCGGCACGCTCACCGCTGATGACCGCACGAGCGCGGGTCTCCTGGGCGTAGAGAGTTTTCTGATCGCGGCGTGCTCGTTTGGCCGAATACGCCCAGACCGCCCGCCACGCGTTGGGGTGCTCGTCGGGGTTCCAGGCGGGCTCGGCGCGGTGAGCGGGATCATTGACGATGGATTTGGCGTGCCGCGGTGTGACGGTGTCGATTACTTGTCCGTCGGTGAAAACGTCACCGTTCCAATGGAAATGGGACGCCAGATCGATCGGAGCTTTCACGCTTCGCGATCCGACGATGAACCCCAACCCGGCCTCGTCGAGAGCAGTCAGGTTCGACGCCGACAGCATGCCGGCATCAGCGGCGATGACCATCGGGGTGTCACCGAGGTCGTGGCGGGATTGGAAGGCAGTGATGATCGGCACCAGCGTGGTGGTTTCGG
>NZ_SRLQ01000005.1 GCF_004745805.1 Mycolicibacterium sp. CH28
CCCGTCGTCGTCTCCCCAGTAAACGCAATCTTGGCGATCCGATTCGAGGAGGCCAACGGCTTGCCCGCCTCCACCCCAAACCCATTGACCACATTGATCACCCCCGCCGGCAACAAATCCCCGATCACCGACATCAGGTAGAGCACCGACGCCGGAGTCTGCTCAGCCGGCTTCAACACAATCGCATTACCCGCCGCCAACGCCGGCGCCAACTTCCACACCGCCATCAAAATCGGAAAATTCCACGGAATGATCTGACCGACCACACCCAACGGCTCGTGGAAGTGATAGGCCACCGTGTCCTCATCGATCTGCGACAGCGACCCCTCCTGCGCGCGGATCGCACCCGCGTAATAACGGAAATGATCCACCGCCAACGGAATATCGGCATTCAACGTTTCCCGAATCGGCTTACCGTTATCCCACGACTCCGCCACCGCGATCGACTCCAGATTCGCCTCAATCCGATCAGCAATCCGGTTCAACACCAACGCCCGCTCCGCCGGCGAAGTCTTCCCCCACCCCGGCGCCGCCGCATGAGCAGCATCCAACGCCAACTCAACATCAGCCCCACCCGACCGAGCAACCTCACAAAACACCTCACCAGTCACCGGAGTGCGATTCTCGAAATACTCACCCCCCACCGGCGCCACCCACTGACCACCAATGAAGTTGTCGTAACGGGGCTCGAAGGACATCACGGATCCTTCGGTACCGGGTCTCGCGTAAACGGTCATGCCGCTCTCCTGCCTGTTCAAGACGACGAAATGTGTCGGTCGTCACTCAAGGTAGGTAGTGCAGGGTTGCAGCACAGTTGCACGCGCGCCGCGGCGTCAGCTCAGGTCGAAGTCCAGGCCGGCAAGCCTGCCTTGAGCCTGCGCCTGCTGCACCGAGCCGGGCAGCGTGGCGTCGCGCAGAACACACCAGCCGTCGCGGTCATCACGCCCGTCGGGGCTGTCCAGCCAGCGACGCAGCACCACCGAGTCGCCGGAGGCCAGCACCGCGGCGCGCAGCGTCATTGCCGTCTCGGTCCGTATGCGTCCGATGGCCGGCGAGATCGACTGCGGCAGAAGCGGGCCCGAATAACGGTCGAGCGCGCCGGCCACGTCACCGACGTCGAGAGCTTGGTACACCTCGGCGATATCGGTGGTGATCGGCACCAGCAGCCGGTACGGCCGCGACGCGATGACATCCGCGCCGACGACCTTGCGCAGTCGCGACATCTCGGCGCGCACCGTGACCACGTCGAGGTCCTTGTCATCGAGCAGCATCGCAAGGTGGTCGGCACTGAGGCCCTCGGGGTGGCGGCTGAGCAGGACCAGGATGTCGGCGTGGCGGCCGGTGAGCGGCGTCGCCCGCAGATGCCCGAACTCGTCGGTGACCAGCCACCGCGGTCGCTCAGAACCCAGCACCGCCAACCGGCGGCGGGGCGGCGCGGTTTCGACCCGCGATCCGGTCAGCCGCAACAACGCCAAGTGGTTCTCGACGGCTAGGGCGGTCGCGCGCACCAAGGCCAGGGTTTGCGGCGTGGCCACGCCGGATCCGCCGGTCAGGTCGAGCGCCCCGATCAGGGCGCCGGTGCTCGGGTCATGTACCGGGACCGCGGCGCAATTCCACGGCTGGACCACCCGGGAAAAGTGCTCCGACCCGCGGATCTGCAGCTCAGCGTCCAGCGCCAGGGCGGTGCCGGGCGCGTTTGTACCCGCACTTCGCTCGCTCCAATCCGCGCCGGGCACGAAGTTCATCGCCTCGGCTCGCCGGCAGGCACTGCGGTCGCCCTCAACCCATAGGAGTGTTCCGTCGGCGCCGGTCACCGCGACCACCACGCCGGATCCGGCGGCGTCCTGCACCAGTAGCCGCCGGATCACCGGAAGCGCCGGGGCCAGCGGGTGGGTGTCGCGCAACCGGGCCAATTCCTCGCCCACCGGCGAGGGCTGCGCCGCTCCGTCGGGGTCGACGCCCTTGGCCAGGCTGCGCTGCCAGCTCTTGGCCACGAGCGGTCGAAGCGGGCTGGATGCCAGGTAGGAGGCGTCAACCTCGCCGGCCACGAACAGCTCGTGCACGGCGCGCACCATCGCCGACGGGCGAACACTGGCCGCGCCCGTCGCGGATGGTCTGGTTGTCCTGGCAGTGGCCATCGGCGATCACACTCCTCGCGCGGTCGTTCCGACCTACGCGCGTCCGGCCACGATACGCCACATCGCCATCGGGGTGGGCCAGTCGAAGCGCACCCGCCGTCGGGTGATGACTGTGCGGCCCCACCGGCTCTCCCCCGGCGGGGCCGCACAGAGTCCAGCGGCCTTAGCCTGCGCCCCACATCCCGGCGGCGCGACGGTCGGCGTCGGCGACATCGGCGGCACCGTCGCGCACCGCGGCGCCCAGGCGAACGAGGATGTCATGCAGAGCCGATGCGGCCTGTTGCCAGCGTGCTTGCTCGGACTGATAGGCGACCGCGGCGTCGCGCGTCCAGGCCTGCTGCAACGGTGCGATCTGGCGACTCAGATCGTCCAGTGCCGCGCGCAGCCGTACCGAGGTGCTCTGGATGTCGCCGAGCACGGCAGCGTCGATCTCGGCGAAGTTATAGGAAAGGATGGGGTCCACTGCTGTGACTCCTTGGCTAGAGGTGCGCGGTCAGGTCGGAGATGCGCTGCGCGTGCAGATCCGCCGCCTCCCGCAGTTGGTGTTCGTTGTTGCGGATGGTGTCGGCGATACCGCCCAGCGCGTGCGACAACCTGGTTGACTCGGCGTTCCAATGCGCGACAACGGTTTTGAATCGCGCAGCGGCCAGTCCGCCCCATACCGTCGGCGGTACCGCCTCCATCCGGTTGATGAAGCCCTGCAACAGAACCCGAATTTCCTCGTTGCGGGCGTCGGCGGTGGCCGCGACCGAACGCATGAGATCGAAGTCGGTACTCAAAGTCGTCATGGGACCATCCTTTCGGTTGAGTTACTCACGCTCACAATGAATTCGACGCTCACGGCCCGCTTTCGGTTCCCACCAGTTCGCGAGCCGAGCGGAGCGCGTCCTCGCAGAATTGCGCGACGGAGTCCTCCCGGCCCGGGGCGCTCTGGCACCCGATACTGATCCGCGTCGAACCGTCGAGGACTATCGACCACCGGATCTCCCGCCCGGCCCTGACCTCGCGGTAGGTCACCGCCGGGCGCTCCCCGCGCCGATCGGTCGCGTTGAAGTCGACGAATACTCCCCTGGGTTGGTCGGCGACGGCCCGCCGCAGGATCGCCGCCGTCGCCGCGAGACTTTCACCCGGCGCATAGGACTGGGTTAGCTGCAGGGCCGCGGTGCGATCCGCCGGCGAGCTCACCTGGACTCGTCGCGAACCCGGGCCGGCGGTGACCCTGGTGACCTCCCAGTCACGGGGGATTCGCAGCGTGACGCGCCCCTCGACCAGGTTGACGGCGTCGGTGACCGCCCCCGGAGCTTGGTGACCGGCCGGCACCGCGGCGTAGCCGACCACGCACACCACGGCGGCCACCGAGGCCGCCGCAACCGTGGCCGTCCACGAGCGCCGCGGCGACGCAGCCACCGTGGCGGGCTCGGTGGTGGGCGCGTGCACCGCGACATCGTCGATTCGGGCCAGCTCCGCCCAGGCACCTCGCCGGCGCAGCGCGTCGCGAACGCCACGGGCGAGATCGCCGGCCTCGGGGGGTGCGTCGATCAGGATCCGCGCGCCACCGACATCCACCCTCTGGGCTATCTCAGCCGCGTTCGCGGGGCGGTGCAGCACCGTCGGTGGCTGCTGTCCGACGATGACGGCGACCGCCTCGGCGGTGATTTCGACGACTGCGGCGGCGGCCTCCCCGGCGGTGAACAAGGCCGCCCGGGGCAGCGCGACAACCTCGGCGACGATCGGCCCCGCGGCCTCGCTGATCCGAGTCACCCGCCGCTGCGGCCACCAGGAAGGGTGCACGACAGTCAGTGCATGACGCGGCGGCACCAGAGCCGCGATGATCGTTTGCCACAGCGCGACCACCGCCACCGGTCGTTCGTCGAACAGCACCGTGGTGTCGTCGATACCGGCGAGCGCGGTGGTGATCATCTCGGGGCGCAGCGAAGTCGACGTGCGGGACGGCGCCAGAGTCCGTACCGAGGTGGGTCCTACTTCGAGAATGGTGCCGGTCAAGGCGCGCACCAGCCGACCTGAACCCGTTGCGCGCCTGCGCGAGTCACGAACAGACCGCGCCCTGGTGGCTGTGCCGCCGCCCGGTGGTTGCCGATCAGAGGTCCCTCATCGGGGCTGCCGCTCATCAACAGACCCATGCAACCGCTGTCCCGAAGGTGACCCAGGACGGGTTCGAACATCGCGCGCGCGGAGCCCGCGCAGCGGCGCGCCACGACCAGGTGCAGGCCGACGTCGGTGGCATGCGGCAGCAGGGAAAGCAGCGGGGTGAGAGCATCCGCCGACGTCGCGCAGACCAGGTCGTAGTCATCGACAACGACGAACACGTCCGGTCCCGTCCACCAAGATCTGGCCCGCAGTTGCTCGATCGGGGTGTCCGCGGCCGGTATCCGGCTCTGCAGTAGGCCGATCAGCTCGGGTAGCTGATCAGCCAGTCCGGGCTCGGAGAACGCATAGCCGCGCAGCTGCGGCCCCGATGCGGCGCCGATCAGGCCGCGCCGGTAGTCGACGATGAACAGCTGGGCGGGCCGGGCGGTCGCCCCGCGTACCAGCTCGTGGCACAGGGTGCGCAGTGCGGCGGTCTTTCCGCACTCCTGGTCACCGACGATCAGCAGATGTGCCTGCCGGCTGAAATCGACCGCGACGGCGGTCAGCTCGTCCTCACCAAGGCCGAGCAGCACCCGACTCGGGTCCTGCGCCTCATCCACCACCGTGTGGTGATCGGCGACCAGTGGGAGCAGCCGCACCGGCGGCGCACACCAGGATCCGCCGCCCGCCACGTCGGTGCCGTCCGGGCGGGCAATCAGGAAATGGTCGCCCTTGGCGGTGATTCCACGTCCAGGCGTACCGGTCGGGACCAGCGCGGCCCGTTTACGGTCGATATCGGAGTCCAGCGGATCACCCAGCCGCAGTTCGATTCTGGTGCCGATCTGGTCCTTCAAACCGGGCCGGATATCGGCCCAGCGGCCCGCGGTGAGGATCACGTGGACACCGAACGACAGACCCCTGGCCGCGAACGCGGTGATCGCCGGCTCCAGGTCGGGGAAATCGTCCCGTAGCGTGGCCCAGCCGTCGACGACAAGGAAGACGTCACCGTATGATCCTGTGTCGCTGTGTGATTCGCGTGCCGACAAGATCCCGCCGACGTGGTGGACGGTCCGGCGCACCAATTCGGGCTGATGGCGGTATGCCACCGTTCCGACGTGGGGGTAGGCGCCCACCGCGGCGAGGATGCCCCCGCCGAAGTCGAGGCAGTAAAACGCGGCGCGGCGCGCCTCGTGTCGGGCGGCCAGCGCGGTCACCAGCGTGCGGAGCGTGGTCGACTTGCCGCTCTGCGGCGCTCCGACCACGGCGGCATTCCCACCGGCGCCGGCAAGGTCGACCACCAGCGCCGACCTCCGCTGCTCGAATGGCAGGTCGACGACACCGATGGCGGCACTGAACTCCCCGGCCGAAACCGACTCCAGCTCTACCAGTCTCGGCGATGTCGCCAGGGGTGGGAACCAGACCTGATGGGCGCGCAACCCGCGGCCCCGGAACCGGTCGACGACGGCGTCCATCGTGGTGGGTGCACCGGCGCCGACCGGCTGCGGCGGCACGGGAACGGAGGTGAACATCCGCACAGCCGGCCGCGATGCCGGGATGGACCGGCCGTGCGGGTGGACAGCTCCGAGGTAGACGGCTTGGAATCGAATCAACCGCCCGTCGCCGGTGCGCAGCAGCGCGGCGCCTGGCTTGGCGGGAAGGTCCGCGGCGTCGGCGACGCCGAGGACGGCGCGGGATTCCGCAGCCGTCGACGTCTTGAGGCAGATCCGGTAAGACAGATGGGGTTCCAGGCCGCGCAGGCGTCCTTCGTCGAGACGCTGGCTGGCCAGCAGCAGATGCACCCCCAGCGATCGCCCGACCCGGCCGATCATGGTGAACAGATCGGCGAATTCCGGATGCTGGTGCAGCAGTTCGGCGAATTCGTCGACGACGACGAACAGCGTGGGCAGCGCGGGCAACGTCGCGTCGGCCGCGCGGTGCCGACGATAGGCGGCCAGGTTGACGGCGTTGCCGCCGCGCCGCAACATCTGCTGGCGGCGATGGATTTCCCCGCTGAGGGCGTCGATCGCGCGGGCAACCAGGTGGGCCGCGTCGCTGAGGTTGGTGATGACGGCGGCGACGTGATGCAGGCCTTCGAGTCCGAGGAAGGTTGCCCCGCCCTTGAAGTCGATCAGCACGAAGTTGAGGTCATCGGGACGGTGCCGGGCGACCAAGCCGAGCACAATGGTCCGCAAAAGTTCGGATTTTCCCGACCCGGTAGCGCCGACGCACAGGCCGTGCGGACCGTGGCCGCCGTCGGCGGATTCCTTGATGTCGAGATCGATGAGCGCACCGTCCCGGGTGGTGCCGACGGCAACCCGGAGCCGCTCCCCCGGCGCGCTGTTGGTCCAAATATCTTCCAGTTGATCATCATTCGTGTGACCGATACCCACCGCCGCGCACCAGCGCGCCACATCACTGGCGGCGGATCCCTTCCCCCGATGCCGGGCGAGCCGGCGTGCGCAGAAACGCGCCGCGGCCAGGTCCATGCTGTCGGCGCGCGCGAACTCCTCAATCCCATCGGCGGTTCGCACGGCGAGCCGGTCACCATCGACGTGCAGCCGCAGAGCCTCGCCGGGCGCCTCCCCGACGACGATGACACAGATTCCGGAGCCGATGAGACTGCGATGGTCGGCGCCGTCGACGACCACCACCACCACGTGGCGAGTCGCCATGAGCTCGGCCGCGGCTGGGCCGGCCTCGGCCGGGGTGGCGTAGACCATCGCCCCATCCCCAGCAGGATGGGCATTGTGCGGCAACCACTTCAACCAGTCCCAGTCCTCTCGTCGCCCGGTCACCGCCGCGATCGAGATGACGTCCGGGCCGTGCAAGACGGCGAGCTGGCAGAGCATCGCGCGGACCAAGGCGCGCGCCCGCGCCGGCTCCGCGTCCACGACCAGCGCCCCGACCCCGCGCAGCGCGATCGCCACCGGCAGTTCGTCGGCGGTGACATGGCCCTGCACCAGCCTGCGCAACGCATCCGCGGTGACCGGGTCTCTGTCCTCGGGTGGACCGACCGGCGGCAGCACGATCCGGCGCGCCAGCCGCTGCCGGCCCACCCCGACCCGGACGTGACCGAAGTCCGAGTCGTCGGCACCGCGTTCCCACATCCGCGGTCCGCCGGTCAACGTCCACAGCGCCGTCGGCGCGGGGTGCGTCCACGTCAGCGACTCGCGCTGGTGGCGGGCCGCGGTGCCGAGCAGTCCGCCGAGGCGTTCCAGCTCGCTCAGGTATCGCCTGCGCTGGTCGTCGAGGCGGCCGGTGCCGCCCCGCGCACCGACTTGGATGGCCATGCCCGCCGCCGAGACGAGCATCATGACCGGAACGAGCACCGCGCCCGGGCCGCGAGCGACCGCGCCCGAGCCCCACATCAGTACGGCGATGCCAGCCATCCCGCCCAGCGCGATCACCGGCAACAGTCGCGCCATCCGGGCGGACGCCGGCACCCGCGGTAGCGGTGGGACGACCATGTCGTCGGTTGGGAACTGCGGAGGTGCCAGCCTGCTGGGCCGATCCATGTGCGGACGGTAGACATCACCGACCGGAGCCGGCAATTCACCTGTGGACAACGGAGTTCGGCGACACCGCCGGCTGGTTAACGTCCGCTGGCATGAATACCACCGACGAGTCGTGCCGAGTGCCGATCCGCGCCGGCGACCGTGAGGCCGACTTCACGGTGCCGGCGCACCTCCCCGTCCGGGAACTGCTGCCCGCGATCGTCGGGGCCACCGGGTATCCCGATTTCTCCGGCCGCGACCTGAGCCTCACCAGGGCGTGCGGAGATCCGATCGACCCGGGGATGACGTTGGCCCAAAGCGGGGTCGCCGACGGTGAGTTGCTGATTCTGACGCCGGTCGTGGCGCCGGCGCCACGACCACGGCTTGATGAGTGCGCCGCTGTCACCGAGGCTGTCGGCGCGATTACCCGCCCGTCGGGGCCGACCGCCCACCGCACCGCCATGTGGGTGGTCGTGTGGTGGACGGCGGCGCTGTTGGTGGTCCTGCTCGGGCGGCCGGTCTTCGACGGCCACGCGGCCCGGCACCCAGTCCTGACCGGGGTGGCTGCAGCGGTGGTCCTGGCCGGGGCGGTGGTGGCGCAGCGGCGTGATCACCGGGTTACCGGGGTGGCGGCGCTCGGTGTGCTGGCGGCGGCGCTGGCCGGTCTGAGTGGACTGTTGGCCGACCCCGGCCTGGCCGGCTTTGCGCTCGCGACCGCGGCGGTCGCGTCCGCCTCCCTGCTGGCCTGGCGGGTGCTCAGCTGTGCTCCGGTGGTCTTTCTGCCGCTGTCGGGGGTGGCGATGGCGGCTTCGGCGGCGGCGGTAGGGGCGGTGGCCGGCTGGTGGTCCTTGTCCGCGGCCGGGCCGGTGCTCGCGACGGGAGCGTTGATCGTGCTCGGGTCAGCGCCGCGGCTGACGGTGCGTAGTTCCGGACTGGGTTCCAGCGACGATCCCGATAGTGGGCTGTACTCCCGGGTGGTGACCGCGTGCCACCGCCTGGACCTACTGGTGGTGACGACGACCGCGGCCACCGCTGTCGGAGCCGGGATCACCGCGGCGACCACGTCGCGGCCTGCCGTGGCGGCTGCCTTCATCACGGCGGTCGGGGCGGCGCTGTTGGTCCGGCTGCGGGGCCATCGCGACCCGTATCGCTTTGCCGTGATTGCGGTTTCGTCCGGTGTCGCGGCGACTTCACTTGTCGTGCTGTCGGCGATCGCGGCGCCACGGACGACCGCGTGGCTGTCCGGCGTCCTGCTGGCGGTAGCGGCGATGGCAGGCTGGCTCGGCGGGCGATCGCCTCGTGGGCTGTCGCCGGCCGCACGCCGCGCGGTCGCGGTCCTCGATATTGCGGTCACCACGGCCATGGTGCCCCTTGCCGCCGCGGCGGGCGGCGCCTTCACAGCGCTGCCAGAGGTGGCACTGCCGTGAGGAATCTCGGCGCGCGAGTGCTCGCGGCGACGGCGGCGGTGCTCTTGTGCGCGGCCCACTGTGCGCCACCGGCTTTCGCGGTTGGCCCGCCTGCGATCGACAACTCGCTGCTGCCGCCGCCTGCGCCGCCGGCTCCACCACAACCGACCCGGCAGCAGGAGAGTTGCGCGGTCCCACTGTCGTCCAAGAACGCGGGCACGGCGGCGCCTCAGGTCGCAGCGTTCGACATGCCGGCGATCTGGCGGCTGACCCGTGGAGCCGGCCAGCGGGTCGCGGTGATCGACACCGGAATCGCGCCCCACCGCCGGTTATCCGGTGTCGTGGCCGGGGGCGACTACGTGTCCGGCGGTGACGGCAGGCAGGACTGCGACGGCCACGGCACCGTCGTAGCCGGGATCATCGCGGCGGCCCCCGACCCGGGCGGTACCGGGTTCACCGGGATCGCTCCGGAGGCCACGCTCATCGCGATTCGGCAGTCGAGCAATAAGTTCGGCCCGTCCGCGGATCCGTCGAGTCGCGGTTTCGGCGACGTCGCCACCCTGGCGATGGCCGTGCGCACCGCCGCCGACATGGGCGCCTCGGTGATCAACATCTCCTCGGTTGCCTGTACCGAAACAACCCTGGACGACCGGGCGTTGGGGGCGGCGCTGTTCTACGCGGTCGACGTCAAGGACGCGGTGGTGGTGACCGCGGCGGGTAACGTCGGCGGACCGGGCCAATGCCCAGCCCAGAACGCCGCGGCGAAGCCCGCCGTGGTCGCGAGCCCGGCGTGGTACGACGACTACGTGCTGACTGTCGCCGCGGTGGGGCCCGGCGGCCGACCGTCCCCGTTCAGCCTCAACGGCCCATGGGTCGACGTGGCGGCATCCGGGGAAGATGTTGTCTCCCTTGATGTTGACGGCGAGGGACTGGTCGACTCGATGCCGGGTCCCGCGGGGCCCACCCCGATCTCGGGCACCAGCTATGCCGCTCCCCTGGTCAGCGGTCTGGTGGCACTGGTGCGCTCGCGCTTTCCCCGGCTGTCGGCGCGACAGGTGATGAGCCGCGTGGAAAACACCGCGCATCATCCGGGCACCGGGTGGGATCCCGCGGTGGGCAATGGTGTCGTTGATCCGCTCGCCGCTCTCAGCGATCACACCGCGGAGCTGCCCACGCCGTCGTCGCGCCGGATCGATACGCCGGAGCCGGGACCTCCGGACGCGGGCCACCGTTACTCGGTCGCGGCGGTCGCCGCGGGGCTGTGCCTGGCCGGTCTGGCTGCCGCCGGGTCCACGCGGCTACGACGCCGCACCGACGTCGCGGGCGATTAGGGCGCCTTCGCGGCTGAGTTCGGGGCCGGCGGGCAGCGCGCCCACGATCGTCCAGGGCGCCGGCGACCCGGCGGGGCCCAGGCCCAGCGCGGTGGCCGCCGCCGAATCATGGATGGGGAAACGAACTCCCGCATCGGTGATCAGGTACCGGCCCGCCGCTCCACGGTCGGTGGTCAACATGGTGGCCGTGACATCCACGCTCCGACCGGGCGGAATCCGGACGAAATCGACTCCGGGCCCGGCGTCATCCGACGCGGCGAGCGCAACGGCGGGCCGGTCGTCGGCTGGCACACCCAGGGCGATACCGCTGCGACCGGCGGCCCACGTCGCGCACAGGCCGTCACCAGCGTCGCGAAGTGCGGGAGGATCTTCGGGATAGGTCGCCACCGGCAGGGCGTCCAGAAGCGGAATCGCTGCTATCACTCCTGGTGCCACGGTGCGGATCTGGTCATCCGCTGCCGGATCCGAGAATCGGATGAGGTCGGCGGTCAGCCGTCCGACACGTTGGAGCCCGTCGGCCAGGACAACGTAGTACTCGGAAACTTCGGTGCGGACGACCCGCAGGACGGTGCCGACGGGATGTCCTGCAGCACCGGAGGGTTGCCCCATTCGCGCGATCCGGGGTGGGGCGATCCCGGGGACCTCGGGGATCGCGTTGAGAACCGTCGCCGATACCTTGCGGACCGGCACGCCGTCGAGGTGCAGCGTTCGCGCCGTCGCCGGATCGCCCGGGTTGATCATCGCGCGCTTGCCGTCGTAGAGGAGGTAGACCGAGCCGTCGCCCGGCTCGGTGGAGACGACGACCCCGTCGTCAGGCTCCAGCGGTTTCGGCGGCTGGTCGTCGGAGACCGCGATGGTGGTGGCACCGTCGGCGGTGGCGCACACCGCCCACACGGCGGTGTTGGGTGCCACCGGCCGGCCCAACGACCGCGGGGCGCCGGGGATGCCCAGAATCGGCCCGCTCGCGACATTCCCGAGCGCGGACTCGTCGACGAGGCGAGGCGCCACCGGCGAACCCAGGATCAGCCGGGCCGAGGCCACATTCGACACCGGACGCAGTTGCCCGTCGACGCGGACGAACAGCGCGCCGGACTGCCTCGACATCACCAGCACGGCGTCCCCCGGACCGGAGTCCTGCCGATCCGTCACCAAGACCGTGCTCACCACCAGCGCGCCGGCCGTCAGCGCGGCGCCGGTCAGCATCGCGAGGCGTTGCACGCGAAGCGGGTCCCCTTCGCTGGGTGGGTTCCTCCCCAGGATGGCGTAGTCCATCCGGCGTCGTCGGAAGCGCTCAGCACTCGATTGCAGGCGATGCGACGGGTGGCCGGCCATCAGACGACGCTAGAACAGTTGCCCCAGCGGGGATTCCGTCCATCAACAACGGGGGATCCGGCCCCGGACCCACTACCGCCAGCGGGCCCACACGTAGGGCACCAGAGACCGCAGAAAGTCCAGATCCGGTCCCGGCGTGGCATCGCAGAATGCCTGTTCGAAATACTCTTCCGCCACCAGCAGGATGCCTTCGGCGTACTCGCTGGTGAACTGGATGCTGCCGTAGTCGTCCATCAACGACCGGATGCGCCGCACCAGTTCCGCGCTGCGCTCAGCGCGACTGCGGCGCAGATAGTCGGCAACCAGGTCCCGATCGGCGCCGTGGGCCGTTGCCATCAGATGCACCAGGGTCAGCGTCCGTTTGCCCTCGTAGAGGTCGCCCAGGATCTCCTTGCCGTAAGTTTGTTCGTCACCCAGCAGATTCAGCAGATCGTCGCGGATCTGGAACGCCGCACCGAAGTGGAAGCCGAACCTGACCATCGACGCCAGGTCCGCGGTACCCCCTGAGCCGACGATGGCGCCGACCCGCAACGGGTAGACCGTGGTGTACCAACAGGTCTTGTGCATGATGAGCTCGAGGTAATCGGCGGGCTGCAGATCCTCGACGCAGTCGAGTTGCCAGCCGATCTCGGTGGCCTGCCCTTCCAGGGTGCGCATCGCCATGATGTCGAATTCCTCCATCACCTGATCGGCGATGTCACGGTCGAACCGACGCGTCGCCCGCCGCAGGACCTGGCTGGCCACGATGGCCAGACCGTCACCGGCATTGAGCGCCGCGGCGACACCGTGTCGGGCAGCCAACGTGGGCCTGCCCCGGCGCATCTCGCTTCCGTCGGCGATGTCATCGTGCACCAGAAATGCGTTGTGCAGCAGTTCGATTGCGACGGCTATCCCGATCAGGTCCTGCTGGGAACCACCGAACGCACGTCCCGCAGACAGGCACAGCGCCGGTCGCAGCGCCTTGCCCGGCCGGCCCGGATATTCGCGCATCGGACCATAGAGCCACTGCACCGGCTCACCGTCGGGCATCGCGTCGAGCATCGCTCGCCGCACCACCTTGCCGACCTCGCGCAGCCTGGACTCGACCGCCGTCAACAGATCGGGGCCGTGGTCCAGGCTCGTCATACGTCCGCCGGGCGCACCGTCAACGCCACCGGCAGCCACAGCGCCGGACGGCCCTCCACCAGGATCGTGCCGCGGTAGAGCCCCGGCCGGTCTTTCTTGCCGACCCTGACCGCGATGCCGACGCCGCGACTCGACCGCCCAGGCACCGGAACCGCCTTCGGATGCAACCGGATCGCCGCCGCCTCGATCACCGACCCGTCATCGGCCATCAACGCGCTGCACCGCAGGCGAATCCGGCCCAGGTCACGGTCGGCGGCGTTGTGCAGCCACACTTCTGCCGTCGCCGTATCACCGGCCGTAGTGGCGAACTCCAGCCGGCCGGTGGCCGCCGAGTCGGCGACGTCCAGTGACGGCGACACCGTCGCGGGTGCGGCGGGAGCTTGCGGTGCCCCACCCATGAGGAACTGACCCGCCATCGCCCACCACGATCTGATCAGCGGTTCGATATCGGTGGCGCCCAGCAGGTCTGCGCGTTGCTCGGCAGTCAACGGCGAAGCTGGGCGGGCCGTCCGGTCGGTGCCATCGGGCCGGGTTGCCACCATCCGGACGAATCGGTCGACAAGCTCACTGGCCGCGCGAAACCCTTCGGCCTGTACGGAGGTCAACGCCCGCATGTTGGCGGCCGGGTCGAAGACCGATGCCCAGGGCACATCGTGGGCGTCACCGTTGTTGCCGCCATTCACCGGAGGGCCCCCCGTCAGAAACTTCTCGCGCAGTCGCTTGCCGTCAGGTTATGCTAGCTGCGCAAACGTGCTTAGGGGCAGCCAATGGCAGCGGTTCGCGACGTACTCGAGATCTTTGGTGCCCTCGATCGGGCGGTCGTCGACGCCGACGGCGATCCCGAGATCTCGGCCGCCGTCGAGGCAGTGCTCCCCGGATCGGCCACCAACGCCGGCTGGTACAGCGAACTCGAGACCCGGATCTTCGGCGCTGAGGCCAGGACCGAGCCCGACCTGGTTGCGGCACTCTCCCGGATCGCCGGTGCCGACGAACGCGACGACCGGCTCACCCCGGGGCAGCAGACCCGACTGCTGTACGGCATCTCGGCATTGGCCCGCCTCAAGCGGGTGGCACCACGGTGTTCGCTTCCGGCGTTCGACGAGCCCGATGACAGCGAATTCGGTGCGGCGCTCATCGGATCGCTGGCGGCCATCGCGCCCACCGGAGCGTCGCTGGACGATCGTCGCGCTAGGGCAGCCGAGGCGAGAGGCCCTCTGCTGCACCATGCCTCGAACTCCTTCACCCGGGCCGGCGAGTTCGAGGCCGTGCGGTCCCGGGCCACCGACACCATCCGGTCCGGAATGACGCTGACCGCACCGCTGTGCCAGACCTCGGTCGTCACGGTGGACGGTCACCCATCGGTGATCGTCGACACCAAGTTCAGCTCCCAGGACGTGTCATTGGAGCAGCTGAAAAGGATTGTCAACCCGTTCAACTGGGCCGACGACTACCCGGAGCTCTTCGTCCGGATGCAGAGCCAGGACCCCGAGATCCTGCCCGACGGCTGGCGCCGGGTACTGGAAACGGTCCGGCTGATCGAGGCGATGGAGCTGACCACGCCGCTGAAGTTCTACCCGTACCAGGATCCCGCCCGACCGTGGGAAGCCCGGCTGGACTACGACCTCGATGAGTCGAGATTCGACACCGGGGACAAGCAGGTGCTGGTGGATCGCGGTTTCATCAACATGGCGGTGCGCAACAACGCCAACGACCCCACCCAACCCGGGGCCCGGGTGGCGACCCGCAAAGTCGTCCATATCCAAGGGATCTCGCCGTTCGCGCAGGCCAGGCTGGTGTGCATCGGTGGCTACGGCACCGCGTCGGCGGACTTCCTGCTAGGTTCGGCCGCCAATCCGCCCGCCAATCCGCCCGCCGATCCGCGGCCGTTCGACTTCCCCCAGAACGAAGACCAGGCCGATGCCTACCACGACGCGGACACCCATCCCCCGTCGGTGACGCACTTCGCCCCGGCAGCGGTCGAGGCATGGACCGAGACCGTCCAGGAGCTCACCAACGGCTACTTCGACGTCGCCGAGAAGTGGCTCTCCGGCGGTCTGACGTTGACCGACCTCGCGGACTACAGCGGTCGCGTTGGCGGCAGTATCGCCGCCGCGCCGTGGAACTACCTGCGCGCGATGACAACTCCACGTCCCCCGGGCGGTAGCGGGGGCGGCAGATGACCGCGCCGAGAGCACAGCTGCATAGGCAGGCCGGCCTCACCCGGGAGTACGTCGACCAGATCAACGCCATCGCCCAGGACGCGGCGCGGCGGGACGACGCGGGCCGGTGGGGAATCGACGGCTGGATCCGGCTGATCCACAATCTCCTCGACCTGCAGGTACGCACATATGCCACCGCAGTGCAGGCCACGCTGGCCGGACCGTCGTGGTGGCTGCCTCCGACCTCGACCCGGCCGTTGCCCGCCGACCCGGTCGACGTTCCGGATCGGGACTACCCGCGGTCGGTGTCGGTCGCGGCGCCCTTCACCCGGATCGGACGCGGCGATATCCGGATTCCGTTGGGAGCCCTCGTCTTCGAACCGCCCGTGCTCGCAGCCGGCGACACCTCGGTGCGCGTCGTGTTGACCGATGACCGCTTCGTCGGCGCCAATTACACCGGCATGCTTCGTCTTCGCCGGACCGACGGTGTCGCCCGGGAGTCGGACACCGTGACGGTCACCGTCGGACTGTAGACACCGTGACCGGCCGGGCAGGATCGCCATAGTGCTCGAACGCTCGCGGGCGTCGCTGGAGTGAGACGGCCAGGTGGACGAGTAGCCATTCTCGGTGGCGGCATGGCCGGGCTCAGCGCGGCGTGGCGGCTCAGCGAAGGCCAGTGGCAGGACCGCTTCGAATCGATCACGGTCTATCAGCGCGGGTGGCGCCTCGGCGGGAAGGGCGCGTCCAGCCGCGGCGAGCACGACCGGATCGAGGAACATGGCCTGCACATCTGGCTGGGCTCCTACGAGAACGCCTTCGCACTGCTGCGCGAATGCTATGCCGAACTCGACAGGGACAACACCGATCCCGGCGCACCCGTACGAACCTGGGACCAGGCGCTGATTCCCGCCGAGGAGCTCGGCATGGCCGATCGTTTCGGCGATGACTGGCTGATCTGGCCCGGGAAGTTCAGTCGCACCGGGGAGCTGCCGGGCGAGCCGGACGCCACCGGACGCGAGCTGACCGTCGTCGGCTTCCTGGCCCGGGCGCTGCAGCTGCTGTTGGACTTCACCGAGTCGTTCACGGCGGCCACGGGTAGCGACCTGACATTGTCGGCCAGCCCTGAGCCGGAGTCGGCCGACTGGCTGGCCGCCGTGCGGCGGGCGGTGCTGGCCACCCTGGGCACCCTGATCCAGCCGCGCGGACCCGATGCGACCGCCGCGGGCTTCCTGACCGAAGCGCTCCAGGCCGTGCAGGACGCACTCGACTACGAGCGTTCCCCGCACCACCGACGCATGTGGCTGCTGATGTCACTGCTGGTGGCGACCGCCCGCGGCGTGATCGCGGACAACCTGCTCACCGATCCCGCCGGCTTCCGCGCCATCAACGACGAGGAGTACGGGGAGTGGATCCGTCGCCACGGAGCCCACCCGGACGTGCTGGAATTCCCGTTGATCCGCGGCATGTACGACATGGTCTTCGGATATCCGGACGGCGACTTCGACCGCCCTTCCTTCGCGGCCGGGGTTGCGGTGCTACTCACCGGCATCGCACTCTTCCAGTACAAGGGCGCGTTCTTCTGGAAGATGACCGCCGGGATGGGCGACGTCATCATCGCGCCGATCTACCAGGTTCTGCGCCGCCGGGGAGTGCGCTTCGAGTTCTTCCACCGAGTCGTCGCGCTGCATCTCGACGAGCACTGCCATGCCATCGACGCGATCACCGTCGGGCGCCAGGTGCTGCTGGCCGACGGGGTCGATCAGTACGACCCGCTGGTGCGGATCGGTGGATTGCCGGTCTTCCCGAAAATGCCTCGCTACGAAAAACTCCAAGCCTCTGACGGGTTGGAGGACCTGGAGTCGCACTTCGGCGCGCGTCGGGATGCCGAGACCAGGATGCTGCGCCGCGGCGTGGACTTCGATCACGTCGTGCTGGCCGCGTCGCTGGCGATGGTCGAGTTGGTCAGCGCCGAGTTGATCGCCGACCGGCCGGAGTGGCAGGAGATGACGACCCGGGTCCGTACCGTTGCCACCCAATCGTTCCAACTGTGGCTGCGGCCTACGGAAGCCGAGCTGGGATGGCATCGGCCCGGCGTGACCACCAGCGGGTACGTCTCGCCGTTCGACACGTGGGCGTCCATGCCCCAGACGTTGTGGGCCGAACACTGGCCGGACTCCGAACAGCCGCAGACGGTCGCATACTTCTGCGGCGCCCTGGACGCCGAGTGGCCCCCGACCGAAGATCCAGCTGCTTACGTCGCCCGCTGCCGGGACCGGGTGCTGGCGTACGCGGTGGATCATCTGGACCACCATGTCGGGCTGTATCTGCCCGGCGCGGTGACCGAAGGCGGCTTCAGCTGGCGCCTACTTGCCGGGGCCGGCGAGCGCCGGGGAGCCGCGGCCTTGCAGACCCAGCACATCAGCGTCAACATCGACCCCTCGGACCGCTATGTGCTGTCGGTTCCGGGATCGGACAAGTATCGACTGCGCCCCGACGAAAGTGGTTACGACAACCTCGTTCTGGCCGGCGACTGGACGGACTCGGGGATCAACGCCGGCTGTATCGAGGCCGCCACTGTGTCCGGACTGCAGGCCGCCAACGCGTTGCTCGGCCACGGTCGCCACCACCGGATCCGCGGGTTCTACCTGCCGTGAATGCTCACGACAGCTCGACGGTCTCCAGGGTCACACCAGCTGCCGGCAACCGGTCGAGCAGGACATCGCCCATCGCCGCCGCCGGCGTCAGAACGCCATGTCGCCTCGGCAGCCGGTCGCGGTCCAGCAGCAGGCCCAGGGCACTCTCACCGGCGAGTACCGCGGTGGCCGAGTAACCCGGGTCGGCGGGTTGGGCGATGGTGGCCCGATATCGCCGACCCGACGTCGTGGTCGCGTAGGTCTCGACCCGGTAGTGTCCGCGCGATCCCATGTCGGTGCCGGTCCCGGGCACGGGCGTCATCCGATCCACCAGACCCGTTGGGAGCAGCCGCAAGTAGTGACCGCCGAAGCGGGAGGCCGCCGCGATACCGGTGTTGAACATCGCCGCCACCAGCGGGGCGCCCGGGAACGAACCCATGGTCAGCGTCTCGGTGTAGCGGAACTGACGTCCGTAGGCCCATCCGAGCAGGGCGTTGGAGCGGCGGACACAGCGGGTGTTGTACAGCGCCATCACGTATCCGCCGGCCCACAACCCGGCCAGTTCGGGGGCGATATCGGCACCCGGTAGCAGCGGAAGATCCGGCTGCAGGCCCAGATCCGGTTCGGCGGCCCGGTCCGGACTCAGGCTGTAGGGGTCGTCGAGCATTCGCCGCACCTGCTGGTCCGACGACGCCAGGCGCATCAGCTCGACCATCGTCGCCACCGAGCCGCCGGCGTATCCCCCGGAATAGTCACGCAGGACCAGCGTCGTGTCGGCCAGCTCACCGGCGCCGTCGCCGGCGGCCCGCCGACTCAGCGCATAGACGGTCAGATCCGAAGGGATCGAATCGAATCCGCACGAGTGCACGACGCGTGCGCCACTGTCCTGTGCCTGCCGGTGGCAGGTGTCGATGCTGCGGCGGACGAAGGGCACCTCGCCGGTCAGGTCGACGTAGTCGGTTCCCACCGTCGCGCATGCCGAGACGACCGGTAGGCCATAGGAGCTGTAGGGCCCAACCGCGTTGAGCACCAACCGACTCCGGGCCGCCATCGCGCGCAGGGAGTCGGGCTCGGTGAGATCGGCCACGATCAGTGGCCAGTCTCTCGCCTTGCCGCCGAGACCGGCGCGCACCGCTTCGAGGCGGCTCGAGGATCGGCCGGCCAAGGCGATCCGCGCGCCGGTGCCGGCGAGATATCGCGCGATGAGCTTGCCGACGAAGCCGGTGGCCCCGAAGATCGTGATGTCCATGTCACGCCCCCGTGCGCGCATGGCTGTTGACGCTACGCCTCTTTCGACCGTCGCTCCCGGTAAGCCGCGACATGCTGGCGGTTACCGCAGTTTCCGGTGTCGCAGAACATCCGGGACCGGTTCCGTGACAGGTCGATCAGTACCGCGCTGCAGTCCGGCGCCGCGCACACCTTGAGCCGGCGCAACTCGCCGGACCGCACCAGGTCCGCCAGTGCCATCGCCATCTCGGCGCCCATCCGCTGAGCCAGCGGATCGTGGATGGACGCCAGGTGCAGATGCCACTCCGGCATCTCGGGATGGCGGGTCAGCCACGGCGCCGCGCGGGTGTCGGCCAGCAACGCGTTGATCTGCCCGACGGCTCGCGCCTCGTCGCCTGCGGTCGCCCAGATCCGGCCCAGCCGCTCGCGCAGAGCGTGTACCGCCGCCAACTCCGCGGCGTCGTGGTCACGCCGTCCGGTCCAGCCGTGGCTGTCCAGGTAGGCGTCGAGGGCGTCCTGGTCGCCCAGCTGCTCGCCATCGGAGCGATCGCTGTTGATCAGCGCACACGCCGCGCGCAACGTGAGTTCTGTGTCATGACTGAAAAGCAGTTGACTCATGACTTCCTCCGGACGTAGTGTCATGACCAATATTAATTTTACTCATTACATCGGGGTGCCTCATGTCGACGATGGTGCGTGGCCTGGACCACTTCCGGCTCGGTCTGCTGTTCGCGATCGGGTCGGCGTTCACATTCGGCATGTCCGGCCCCTTCGCTAAGTCCCTGATGGGGGCCGGTTGGTCCCCTACCGCCGCGGTGACCGCGCGGCTGGCGGGCGGCGCGCTGGTCATGGCGATCTTCGCCACCATCGTCAAGCCGGACTGGGTTCGCGAGGCACGCGCGCACGCCCGCACCGTCGTGGCCTACGGCCTCATCCCGATCGCCGGCGCCCAGCTGTGCTACTACAACGCCGTCTCGCACCTGTCGGTCGGGGTGGCGCTGCTGCTCGAGTACACCGCACCCATCCTCGTCGTGGGCTGGATCTGGGCAACGACCCGCCGTCGGCCACGCGCCATGACACTGGCCGGGGTGGCACTGGCGGTGGCCGGGATCATGCTCGTCCTGAACGTCTTCTCCGGTACGGCGCATATCAACACCATCGGGGTGGCATGGGGTCTGGCCGCGGCGATCTGCGCGGCCTGCTACTTCATGATGTCCGACGAAGTGACCGCCGACGGCAGCGGCCTGAACTCGATCACCCTGGCGGCCGGCGGTCTCATCGTCGGTGCGATCGCGGTGGGCCTGCTGGGGCTGACCCCACTGATGCCCCTCACGTTCACCGCCAACAACGCCGTGGTCGCCGGCCTGACCGTCCCGTGGTGGATACCGGTCACCATGCTGGCCGTAGTCGCCACCGCGATCGCCTACACGCTGGGGATCAGCGGTGTGGCCCGGTTGCGGCCGAGCTTCGCCTCCCTGGTCGGCCTGGGCGAGGTGCTGTTCGCCGTGCTGGCAGCGTGGGTTCTGCTCGGCGAGGCCGTCACGGTGATGCAGGCTGCCGGCGGCGTGGTGGTGCTGCTCGGCTTGGCCCTGGCGCGCCAAGGCGACCGCAGTGCCGAAGTCACCGCCGCGACCTGGCCCGATGCCGGAGCGATCGAGGAAATCGCACGGCCAGACGCGGCGCCGGCTGGGCCCGCCCCCGCCACCGCCTGACAAGTCGGACCGGCACGTCGGGCAAACGGCGGGAACGAAACAACGCCCTGGTCGGTAACATACAGATGTGCTAACTACCGGAGTGCCATCGCGTTCGCTGCGTGCCGTCTCGGCGGCTGTCCTTGTCAGCGCGACCGCGCTGGTCAGCCCGGCCGTGCTACCTACCGCCGCCGCCGCCGTCTGTAAGGACGTGCAGGTGGTCTTCGCCCGAGGCACCGACGAGCCGCCGGGCCTCGGCCGGGTCGGTCAGGCGTTCGTCGACTCCTTGCGCGGCAGGATCGGCAATCGGTCGATGGGTGTCTACGCCGTCAACTACCCGGCCAGCTACGACTTCCTGGCCGCCGCCGACGGCGCCAACGATGCCAGTGCCTTCATCCAAGACGTGGTCAACACCTGCCCGAACACCCGCCTGGTGCTCGGCGGCTACTCTCAGGGCGCGGCGATCATCGACATCATCACCTCGGTGCCGTTCCCGGCCGTCGGCTTCAACAACCCGCTGCCGCCCGACGTGCCCGATCACGTCGCGGGCCTGGCCGTCTTCGGCAATCCGACCACCAAGGTCGGCCTTCCGCTGACCTCGAGCCCGGTCTACGGCAGCAAGGCGATCGACCTGTGCAACTTCGGCGACCCGGTGTGCTCGGGCGGAGACGATGTGCCTGCGCACCGCAGCTACGGCCCAGACGGTACCGCCAGCCAGGCCGCAGCGTTCGTTGCTGGGCTGCTCTAGCCATGAATTCGGTTTTGGGTGCCCCGCGCCCGTGTGTGACCATTAGCCCAGTGCTCGCGACCGAGGGGGTTCCTTCAGTATGACCAGGCCGTCGATGACACCAGCCCGCCGCTTCAGCGCTTTGTCGGCGACTCTCGCCGCCGTGGCTGTCCCGCTGCTGACACCGGCCGGTCCGGCGGGAAACGCTTCGGCTGATCCGTGCCCGGATGTCAACGTCGTCTTCGCCCGCGGTACCAGCGAACCGCCGGGGATCGGTCGGGTGGGCCAGGCTCTCACCGACACCCTGCAGTCCCAGCTCGGCGGGCACACCGTGACCGCATATGGCGTCAATTACCCGGCGACCTACGACTTCCTGACCGCCGCCGACGGCGCCACCGACGCCACCGATCACATCCTGGCCACCGCGGCCGCATGCCCGGCGACGCGTTTCGTGCTCGGCGGCTATTCGCAGGGCGCCGCAGTGATCGACATGCTGGTGGGGATACCGCCGCTGGGCAACAAGGTGGGCGAGATCGGTTCGGCGCCACCGCTGCCCTCGAGTGTGGCCAACAAGATCGCCGGAATCGCCGCCTTCGGCAACCCCTCCACCAAGTTCGGCATCCCGGTCTCAGCAGCCGGCATACCGTACGCCGGCAAGGGGATTGACCTGTGCAACGACGGCGATCCCATCTGCTCGCGGGGCCGCAACCCGTTCGCCCACACCGACTACGAGTCCACTGATATGCCCGCGCAGGCCGCCGGCTTCATCGCCGGGCTTCTATAGCCTGACTATATTATTTGCTGCCAGCCCGGCTTCGTTCCTCGTCTACCATGGCTGACATGCGCGTTAATGCGGTGCTGAGCGGTGCGATAGCGGCAATGTCCGTCGCCGCATCACTGTTACCCACTGCGGTGGCGACGGCGGCGTCATGCCCTGACGTCGAGGTCATCTTCGCCCGCGGTCGCTCCGAGCCACCCGGTATCGGTCGGATCGGCGACGCGTTCGTCGACGCATTGCGCGCCGACACCCCCAAGAGCATCGGCGTGTACGCGGTCAACTACATCGCCGACTGGGACATCGTGCCGGGCGCCAACGACATGAGCCGACACATCCAGTACATGGCAGCCAACTGCCCCAACACCCGTCTGGTACCGGGCGGCTACTCGCTGGGCGCCGCGGTGGTCGACGTCGTACTAAGCGCGACCCAATCCCAATTCGGCTTCAACAGCCCACTGCCCCCCGGCATCGACAACCACATCGCGGCCGTGGCGCTGTTCGGCAACGGCACCCACAGCATCTTCGGGCCGGTTTCGGCGGCCAACAACCCGATCTACGGCCCCAAGACCATCGACCAGTGCAACGGGGACGATCCGATCTGCAACGGTATCGATCCCAACACCCTGGTCGGCAACTGGTCGCAACATCTGCAGGACGCCTACATCGATTCGGGCTTGGTCAGCCAGGCCGCCGACTTCGTAACGGAACGGCTGTGACGGCCCGGGCGCTGAGCAGCGTGGTCGCGGTGCTGAGCCTTGCCGCAGCGATGTTGCTCGGCCCGGTGGCGATGCCCGCCGATACGCCCGGCGCCGCACCGGCAGCCACCGCCGCACCGTGCCCCAACGTCGAAGTGATCTTCGCGCGGGGTCGCCTGGAATCCCCGGGGACTGGAGTTATCGGGAGGGACTTCGTCAGCGCGCTGCGATCGAAGGTCAACAAGAACATCGGCGTCTACGCGGTGAACTATCCCGCCGACAACCAGGTCGACATCGGCGCCAACGACATCAGCCAACGCATTCGGTACAACATGAACAACTGCCCGAATACTCGCCTGGTTCTCGGCGGCTACTCGCTGGGAGCAGCTGCCACCGATATGGTCCTGGCGGTTCCGATTCCCATCATGGGCTTCAAAAATCCCCTGCCTGACGGCGCCGACAGTCACATCGCGGCGGTTGCCCTCTTCGGCAACGGGACCCAGTGGCTCGGTCCGATCACCAACTTCAATCCCGCGTTCGGCGACCGGACCATCGAGCTGTGTCACGGTGATGATCCGATTTGCAACCCGGCCGACCCGGATACCTGGGAGAAGAACTGGCCCGATCACCTTGCCGCCGCCTATCAGAAGGCCGGAATGATCAATCAGGCCGCCGATTTCGTGGCGGGCAAGCTCTAGGGCAGCGTCCGTAGGTCGCGGGTGACCATGATCCGTGCCGCCATCTCGCCGTCGGGTGGATAGTCCACCCCGGTCAGGGTCAGCCCGCGGGCCGGCGCCGCAGCGAAATCGCTGGATCGCTGCGTCGCACTCAACAGCGAAGCGCACCAGGAAGGTTCGCGCCGCCCCTCCCCCACCGCCAGCAGCGCCCCGACCAATGAGCGCACCATAGACCAGCAGAAGGCGTCGGCACTGACGTGAGCGATCACCAGATCGCCGTCGCGCACCCAGTCCAGCCGCTGCAGGTCCCTGATTGTGGTCGCGCCAGGACGGTGCCGACAGAACGCCGCAAAGTTGTGCAGCCCCAACAGATCCCGCGAGGCGGCCGTGATCGCCTCGACGTCGAGGGGCTTCTGCCAAGCGGTCACGTAGCGGGCCAGCTGCGGCTCGACGCCGTACGGCGCCACCGACAACCGGTAGGTGTAGTGGCGACGCAAAGCGGAGAAGCGGGCATCGAATCCGGCTGCGGCCCGGTTGATCTCACGCACCCGAACATCTTCGGGGAGGAACCGGGCGAGCCGGCGCACCAAAGGCAGGAACTCGGCCTGGCCCGGGCGCGGTCGCCGCGGATAAGCGTGCGCCAGTGCGTCCGCCGGAACGTCGAGGTGAGCAACCTGACCGGTGGCATGCACACCACTGTCGGTGCGCCCGGCGCCGAAAACCCTTACCGGCGTGCGGAATACCGTCGAGAAAGCGTCGTCGAGAACTCCAGCGACGGTACGGTGACCATCCTGCACCGCCCAGCCGGTGAAATCGGTGCCGTCATAGGCAATGTCGAGCCGAAGACGAACCTGCCCGCCACCGGAATCGGTGACGGGCAGGTTCGTATTCACAGCCTCAGGACTTGTCAGCGTCCGAACCTTCGGTGGATTCCGCAGCCTGCTCTTCGGCGACCTCAGCCTCGGCGGTCTGGGCGTCGGCGATCGCAGTGTCCTCTTCCACGGCCTCTTCCACGGCCTCGGCCTCGTGGATCTCCTCGACGGGAGCCTCCTCGACGGCGGCAGCGGCCGGGGCGGCCTTCTTGGCGGCAGCCTTGGCGGCGCGAGTGGCCTCCGAGGTCACCGTCTTCTCCCGCACCAGCTCGATGACCGCCATCGGGGCGTTGTCGCCCTTGCGCGCCTCGACCTTGATGATGCGGGTGTAGCCGCCATTGCGATCGGCGAAGAACGGCCCGATCTCGGCGAACAGAGCGTGCACCACGTCCTTGTCGCGGATCTTCTTCATCACCTCGCGCCGGTTGTGCAGCGCACCCTTCTTGGCATGGGTGATCAGCTTCTCCGCGTAGGGCCGCAGCGCCCGCGCCTTCGGCTCGGTGGTCTTGATCCGGCCGTGTTCGAAGAGCGCCGTGGCCAGGTTGGCCAGAATCGCCTTCTGGTGTGAGGACGATCCGCCGAGGCGGGCACCCTTGGTGGGCTTGGGCATTGCGACTTCTCCTAAATGGGGCCGGTCCCCGTATCAGGTAGGACCGGGACGGATCTCTTTCGAGGTCGGGCGGGTGGAACTGGGTGGGAATGCGCCCTGTGGTTAGAGCTGTTCGGTTTCGGCGTAGTCCTGGTCGGTGTCCAGGTCGTAGCTGGCGTCGCTGTTCCAGGTGCCGGTGGCCACGTCGTAGCCGGCAACCTCGGACGGATCGAACGTGGCCGGGCTGTCCTTGAGCGACAGACCCAACTGGTGCAGCTTGATCTTCACTTCGTCGATCGACTTCTGGCCGAAGTTGCGGATGTCCAGCAGATCGGACTCCGTGCGAGCGACCAGTTCGCCGACGGTGTGCACACCCTCGCGCTTGAGGCAGTTGTACGACCGGACCGTCAGATCCAGGTCGTCGATCGGCAGCCCGAACGCAGCGATGTGGTCGGCCTCGGCCGGCGACGGGCCGATCTCGATGCCTTCCGCCTCGACGTTGAGTTCCCGTGCCAGACCGAACAATTCGACCAGCGTCTTGCCGGCCGATGCCAGCGCGTCACGCGGGCTGATCGAATTCTTGGTCTCGACGTCCAGGATCAGCTTGTCGAAGTCGGTGCGCTGCTCGACACGAGTCGCCTCGACCTTGTAGGTGACCTTCAGCACCGGCGAGTAGATCGAATCGACCGGGATGCGGCCGATCTCGGCGCCGGAGGCCTTGTTCTGCACGGCCGGCACGTAACCGCGGCCCCGCTCGACGACCAACTCGACCTCGAGCTTGCCCTTGTCGTTCAGTGTCGCGATGTGCATGTCCGGGTTGTGCACGGTCACACCAGCCGGCGGCACGATGTCACCGGCGGTCACCTCACCGGGACCCTGCTTGCGCAGGTACATGGTGACCGGCTCG
The DNA here is from genome assembly GCF_004745805.1 of Mycolicibacterium sp. CH28. GTDB lineage: Bacteria > Actinomycetota > Actinomycetes > Mycobacteriales > Mycobacteriaceae > Mycobacterium. The sequence continues at coordinate 25,870 of NZ_SRLQ01000005.1, forward strand.
TCCTCCTCGGACGACACGACCAGGCCCTTGAGGTTGAGGATGATGTCGGTGACATCTTCCTTGACCCCGGGCACCGTGGTGAACTCGTGCAGCACACCGTCGATGCGGATGCTCGTCACTGCCGCGCCGGGAATCGACGACAGCAGCGTACGCCGCAGCGAATTGCCAAGGGTGTAGCCGAATCCCGGCTCCAGCGGCTCGATGACGAACTGAGAGCGGTTCTCGGCGAGGACCTCTTCACCCAGTGTGGGTCGCTGAGAGATCAGCATGGCGTTTCGTATCTCCTTCTCGGCACCCGCTATTTGATGCCGTTAAGTGATCCGCGGGACGGGCGTCCCGCGGACGTCTTTCTTACTTCGAGTAGAACTCGACGATCAGCTGCTCGGCCAACGGCACCTGGATCTGCTCACGAGTGGGCAGCTGGTGCACCAGGATCCGCTGACGCTCGCCGACGACCTGCAGCCAGGACGGGATCGGACGGTCACCCGCGGTCTGGCGGGCCACCTCGAACGGCAGCGTGTTCAGCGACTTGTCCTTGATGTCGATGATGTCGTACTGCGACACCCGGTAGCTCGGGATGTTCACCTTGACACCGTTGACGGTGAAGTGGCCGTGGCTGACGAGCTGGCGGGCCATCCGGCGGGTACGCGCCAGCCCGGCGCGGTACACGACGTTGTCCAACCGGGTCTCGAGGATCTGCAGCAGGTTCTCACCGGTCTTGCCGGTGGACCGGTTGGCCTCTTCGTAGTACTTGCGGAACTGCTTTTCCATCACGCCGTAGGTGAAGCGAGCCTTCTGCTTCTCCTGCAGCTGCTGGCGGTACTCGCTCTCCTTGATCCGGGCGCGACCGTGCTGGCCGGGCGGATAGGGGCGCTTCTCGAACGACTGATCACCACCGACGAGGTCGACGCCCAGGCGGCGCGACTTACGGGTGGCGGGTCCGGTGTAACGAGCCATTGAAGTCTTCTTCCTTTCCCTGGCCGACTAGACCCGACGGCGCTTGGGCGGGCGGCATCCGTTGTGCGGCTGCGGGGTGACATCGGAAATCGCGCCTACCTCCAGGCCAGCGGCCTGCAGTGAGCGGATGGCGGTCTCGCGGCCCGAACCCGGACCCTTGACGAACACGTCGACCTTCTTGACACCGTGCTCCTGAGCCTTGCGGGCTGCGTTCTCAGCGGCCAGCTGCGCGGCGAACGGCGTCGACTTGCGCGAACCCTTGAAGCCGACATGGCCGGAGGACGCCCAGGCGATGACATTGCCCTGCGGATCGGTGATCGAGACGATCGTGTTGTTGAACGTGCTCTTGATGTGTGCGGCGCCGTGCGGGATGTTCTTCTTTTCCCTGCGACGGGTCTTCTGCCCCTTCTTGGGAGCAGCGCCACCCTTCTTTGCTTGTGCCATCCGGGATTACCTGGCCTTCTTCTTGCCGGCGATGGTGCGCTTGGGGCCCTTGCGGGTACGCGCATTGGTCTTGGTCCGCTGGCCGCGCACCGGCAGGCCACGGCGGTGCCGCAGGCCCTGGTAGCAGCCGATCTCGATCTTGCGACGAATGTCGGCCTGAACCTCACGGCGCAGGTCACCCTCGACCTTGAGATCGTTGCCCTCGATGTAGTCGCGCAGCAGAGTCACCTGATCGTCGGTGAGGTCCTTGCTGCGCAGATCCCGGTCGATACCAGTCGCGGCGAGGATCTCCTGCGAGCGGGTACGGCCGATGCCGTAGATATAAGTCAGCGCGATCTCCATGCGCTTATCGCGCGGGAGATCAACGCCCATGAGACGTGCCATCAGGCAGTGATTCCTTCTTCTATGCGGAGGTCTGTTCCCAGTCCGTTCCCCGCCCAAAAAGAACTTGAGCATCGGGGCCCGGCCTCCGTGCCGGGCGTAGTCAAACGGCCAATCCGTTCAGTGGTACTGGGAGGTCTGCATTCAGTTGTGTTGGTACTGCTCGCCGCTCAGCAGGCGGAAGGGCTGGTTAGCCCTGCCGCTGCTTGTGGCGCGGATCAGAGCAGATCACCATGACCCGCCCATGCCGGCGGATCACCCTGCACTTGTCGCAGATCGGCTTGACGCTCGGGTTCACCTTCACGGCTCGTTGATCCTTCTAGTTCTCGTCGTTGTCTTGTTTCTTGCCGGCTCGCGGTCTCGGGCTACTTGTACCGGTACACAATGCGACCCCGGGTCAGGTCGTAGGGAGACAACTCCACTACCACCCTGTCCTCGGGAAGGATGCGGATGTAGTGCTGCCGCATCTTGCCGCTGATGTGAGCGAGCACCTTGTGACCGTTCTCCAGCTCAATGCGAAACATCGCATTGGGCAGGGGCTCGACCACGCGGCCCTCGACCTCGATGGCACCGTCTTTCTTGGCCATATCCTCCGGATCCTGCTTTGTTGGTACTGGTCGTACTCATCGCTTGCGGCGACACGCACTCACAGTCGAGGCAGGCTTGCACCCCGACTGAAAAACGTGAGCCAGGATCAGGAAATTCCAGAAGTTCCAGGACTAGGCACGCAAAGAGTCGGCGCGGTTGCCGCACCGTTGGTCTACGATACCCGCTTGCGGGCGCTACTCCAAAACGCGTCGCAGTCGTCCGCCTGACCTGCCGGCGCCAGGCTACTGTCCGGGCGATCGAGGCAAGCCCAGCCTAATTAGGACTGGACGCACGGCGCATACTGGACAGTGATGACCGGAACCGCCCCCCAGCCCCGCAAACCCGTCATTCTCAGCGTGGACGACGACCCGGCCGTGTCGCGCGCGGTGGCCCGCGATCTTCGCCGCCACTACGGCGAGCGCTACCGGATCGTGCGCGCAGAATCCGGGCCCGACGCGCTGGAGACGATCAACGAACTCAAGCTGCGCGGCGAGACCGTCGCGGTGTTCGTCGCCGACTACCGGATGCCACACATGAGCGGCATCCAGTTCCTCGAAGAGGCGATGGACGTCTATCCGATGGCCCGCCGGGTGCTGCTGACCGCCTACGCCGACACCCACGCCGCGATCGACGCGATCAACGTCGTCGACCTCGACCACTATCTGCTCAAGCCGTGGGACCCGCCGGAGGAGAAGCTCTACCCGGTCATCGATGCCCTGCTGGAGGCCTGGCACGCGACCGGCGACCGGGCCATCCCGCACACCAAGGTGATCGGCCACCGATGGAGCGAGCGGTCCTGGGAAGTCCGCCAGTTCCTGGCCCGCAACCTGCATTCGTTCCGGGCGTTCATGGCCGACGAGCCAAAGGGCAAGCAGCTGCTCGACGCCGCGGGCCTGGACGGGTTCCAGCTACCGGTCGTCATCACCGAGCAGGGCGAGACCCTGGTCGACCCGACCAACGCCGAACTGGCCGCCATGCTGGGTCTGTCCACCAGCCCGTCGCTGGACATGTACGACCTGGCCGTCATCGGCGGCGGCCCGGCCGGGCTGGCGGCCGCCGTGTACGGGGCCTCCGAAGGCTTGCGGACCGTGCTGATCGAGGAGACGACGACCGGTGGCCAGGCCGGCCGCAGCTCCCGGATCGAGAACTACCTCGGCTTCCCCACCGGTATCTCTGGAGCCGAGCTGACCACCTCGGCGCGCCACCAGGCCGAGCGATTCGGCGCCGAGGTGATCACCACCCGTAAGGCGGTCAAATTGCACGCCGCCGACGCGGGTACCGCGCGCACCATCGAGTTCGAGGACGGCGGCAGCATCGCCGCCCGCGCCGTCATCCTGGCCACCGGTGTGGACTACCGTCAGCTGCGGGTCACCGGCTGTTGGGACAACCCCGAGGATTCGGCCTGTAACTACGTGGGTCGCGGCGTGTACTACGGCGCCTCGGTCTCCGATGCCTCCGAGTGCCGGGACGAGGACGTCTACATCGTGGGCGGGGCCAACTCGGCCGGGCAGGCCGCCATGTTCATGGCCCGCGAGGCCCGCTCGGTGACAATGCTGGTGCGCGGTCCGTCGCTGGAAGCCTCGATGTCGCACTACCTGATCCAACAGATCGAGAAGAACCCCACCATCACCGTGCGCACCTGCACCGAGGTCGTCGACACCCTCGGCGAGGACGACCACCTGACCGCCCTGGTGTTGGAGAACCGGCAGAGCGGCGAGCGCGAGACCGTCGCGTGCTCCCGGATGTGCTGCTTCATCGGCGCCGAACCCAGAACCGACTGGCTCAAGGAAGTCGTCGCCGTCGACGACCACGGATTCGTCCTGGCCGGGCCCGACCTCCGCGACGTCGCTGGGTGGAGTCTCGACCGCCCGCCGCACCACCTGGAAACAAGTGTGCCGGGTGTGTTTGTTGCAGGAGACGTGCGCGCCGAATCCGCCAAACGAGTGGCTGCCGCCGTCGGCGAAGGGTCGATGGCGGTCATGTTGGTGCACCGATACCTGGCAGAGGCGTAACCAGCGAGGAGAAGGCGATGGGCGAGAAATGCGTGCCCGGCGAACTGCGGACGCTGTTCCTGTTCGAGGCGTTGACCGAAGAGCAGTTGCATACGCTGTGCGAGAACGGGCACATCCAGGCCTTCGAGCCCGGCCCCGTCTGTAACGAAGGTGACCCCGCCACCTGCTTCTACGTGCTGCTCGACGGCGAACTGGTGATGTCCAAACGCTCGGGCGGCGTCGACGTCGAAACCAACCGCACCTCCCAGCGTGGCGTGTACTGCGGGGCGTGGTCGGCCTACATCCCAGGCGAGGAACACCTTTACGAGGCTTCGGTGCGGGTGACCAAGCCGTCGCGCTTCTTCGTCCTCGATGCCACGGCATTCGCCCGCTTCATGCAATCGCAGTTCCCGATGGCGGTGCACCTGCTCGAAGGCCACATGGTCGGCGGTCTGCGGCAGCGCCAGATTCTGGGCCAGCGGGAGAAACTGCTGGCGCTGGGCACCATCACCGCCGGACTGACTCACCAGCTCAACAACCCGGCCGCGGCGATCTCCCGCGATGTCGCGAATCTGCGCGAGAACGTCGGCAAGATGCGCCACAAGCTGGCGATGCTGGCCGATGGGAAGTTCACTCCCGAGGCGCTGCGGGTGCTGGTCAGCATCCAGGACGAGGTCGCCGAGCAGGTCGCCAAGTCGAAGGTCCAGCAGCTGACCGCCTTGGAGACCTCCGACCGCGAGGACCAGGTCGGCGACTGGCTCGAAGACCACGGCATCACCAGTGGCTGGGACTATGCACCCACCTTCGTCGAGGCCGGGCTGGACACCGAATGGCTCGAACGCGTCGAGGCCTCCATCGACGATGTCGACTGCTCGGCCACCCTGCAAAGCGCCATCGGCTGGCTGAAGTACACCATCGACACCGAGCTGTCGGTGAACCGGATCGCCGAGGCCAGCAAGCGCATCTCGGCCCTGCTGGCCGGCACCAAGCAGTATTCCCAGATGGACCGGGCGCCGTATCAGTCCGCCGACGTCCACGACCTGCTCCACAGCACGCTGATGATGTTCGGGGAGAAGATCGGCAAGGACAGCGCGATCAAGTGCGTGAAGGAGTACGACAAGTCACTTCCCGAGATACTCTGCTACCCAGGCGATCTCAATCAGGTGTGGACCAACATCATCGACAACGCGATCCAGGCGATGGACGCGCACGGAACGCTGACGGTCCGCACCAGTCGCGAGAACGACGACATGGTCCGCGTCGACATCTGCGATAACGGTCCAGGCATCCCCGAAGAGATCATCGAACGCATCTTCACCCCGTTCTTCACCACCAAACCGTTCGGGGAAGGCACCGGCCTTGGTCTGGACCTGGCCTGGCGGATCATCGTGCAGAAACACCAGGGCAACCTGCGGGTGCAATCGCGGCCCGGCGACACCCGTTTCACCGTCCTGCTGCCCCTGGTGGCCCCGGGACCCGAAGCGCCCACCCCGACTGAACTTCCCACGGACTAAGAGACGAGACCTGAACGGGAATAGCCGTGGCTTGAGCGCGGGTTGACCCAACCATGAGCGACGCTCGCGCCCACTCGTGTGCTGTTGCTCGCCGGCCCGCTCGGGCTGAGCTGATCCGGAAGGAATCTCGATGACAGGCACCAAACCTGATCTGGGCAAGTTCGGGTCGTTCAGCCGGGGGGTAACCCCCCAGCAGGCCAAGGAGATCGAGTCGCTGGGCTACGGCGCAGTGTGGGTGGGCGGTTCGCCACCGGCCGAACTGGATTGGGTGGAACCGATTCTGGAGAACACCACCACACTGAAGGTGGCCACCGGCATCGTCAACATCTGGACCGCCGCGGCGGGCCCGGTGGCCGAGTCGTTCCACCGCATCGAGGCGGCCTACCCCGGCCGGTTCCTGCTCGGCATCGGCGTCGGACATCCCGAGGCGCAGCAGCAATACCAGAAACCGATCGACGCGCTGCGCACCTACCTCGACAAGCTCGACGAATACGGCGTCCCCAAGAACCGCCGGGTGGTCGCCGCACTCGGCCCGCAGGTGCTCAAGTTGTCGGCCGACCGCAGTGCCGGCGCCCACCCTTACCTGACCACCCCCGAGCACACCGCCGAAGCACGCCGGCTGATGGGCTCGGAGGCATTCCTGGCCCCCGAGCACAAGGCGGTGCTCACCACCGACCCCGAGAAAGCACGCGAGGTCGGCCGGAAGGCTCTGGAGATCTACCTCAACCTGCAGAACTACCTGAACAGCTGGAAACGACTGGGGTTCACCGACTCCGACGTGGCCAAGCCTGGCAGCGACCGGCTGGTGGACGCAGTCGTCGCCTATGGCACGCCGGAGGCCATCGCCACCCAGCTGAGCGCACATCTCGACGCGGGGGCCGACCACGTACCGGTTCAGGTGCTGACATCGCCGGACAAACTCGTCCCCGCACTGGCAGAACTAGCCGGGCCGCTCGGCCTGTAAACCAAAGGAGATCACCGTGACCGACCCTGCCCAACTCAAGCCCAACCTCGGACGATTCGGAGTGTGGACCGGTGGTTCACCGACACCCGAGCAGGCCGCCGAAATCGAACGACTCGGCTACGCCGCGCTGTGGGTCGGCGGCTCACCGGCTGCCGAACTGGCGTTCGTCGAGCCAATCCTCGAGCGCACCGAAAGCCTGACGGTGGCCACCGGGATCGTTAACATCTGGACCGCGCCGGCCGACGAAGTCGCCAAGTCCTTCCACCGCATCGAAGAGGCCTACCCCGGCCGCTTCCTGCTCGGCATCGGTGTCGGCCACCCGGAGCACACCGGCGAGTACCGCAAGCCTTACGAAGCGCTGGTCACCTACCTCGATGAACTGGACTCCTACAACGTGCCGACCAGCCGCCGGGTCATCGCAGCGCTGGGGCCCAAGGTATTACAGCTCTCCGCAGCGCGAAGTGCCGGTGCCCACCCGTACCTGACTACCCCGGAGCACACCGCGCGGGCTCGCGATCTGGTGGGTGGGTCGGTATTCCTGGCACCCGAACACAAGGTGGTGCTGTCCACCGACGCCGAGGCGGCCCGGACACTCGGGCGCGACAGTGTCGGCTTCTATCTGGACCTGAGCAACTACGTCAACAACTGGAAGCGGCTCGGCTTCACCGAGGCCGACGTCGCCAAGCCGGGCAGTGACAAGCTGATCGACGCAGTCGTGGCCCACGGCACACCGGAATCCGTCGCTGCGCGGCTCACCGAACACCTCGACTCCGGTGCCGACCATGTCGCCATCCAGGTGCTCGGCGGTTGGGACGAACTCGTCCCTACGCTGGCCAGACTGGCCGGACCGCTGGGCTTGACCGCTCACCGGGCCTAGCGGTCCATCTCGGGGGTTCACCGGGGTTGGCCGCAAGCCGACGAAGCGCGCATTGCTCCCGACGGGGCGCACAAACCTTCCCGGTGTGCAGCCTCGACTAGGGTCTGGAGCATGCGACTGTTGGTCACGGGAGGCGCCGGGTTCATTGGCGCCAATTTCGTGCACAGCACCGTGCGCGATCGACCCGACGTGTCGGTCACCGTCCTGGACTCGCTCACCTATGCCGGCAGCCGCGAATCGCTGAACCCGGTCCAGGACCGGATCAGGCTCGTCGAGGCGGACGTAACCGACGAGCCGCTGGTCGACCGGTTGGTAGCCGAATCCGACACCGTGGTGCACTTCGCGGCCGAGACTCACGTGGACAACGCGCTGGCCGACCCCGCACCATTCGTCCGCAGCAACGTCGTCGGCACCTTCTCGGTCCTGGAGGCTGTCCGCCGACACGGGGTACGCCTGCACCACGTCTCCACCGACGAGGTGTACGGCGATCTGCCGCTGCACGCGGACGTGCGGTTCACCGCGGCGACCCCGTACAACCCGTCCAGCCCCTACTCGGCGACCAAGGCGGCCGCCGACCTGCTGGTGCGGGCCTGGGTGCGGTCTTACGGCGTGCGCGCGACGATCTCGAACTGCTCCAACAACTACGGTCCCTATCAGCACATCGAGAAGTTCATTCCACGCCAGATCACCAATATCCTGACCGGCCGCCGGCCCAAGCTCTACGGTGCCGGCACCAACGTGCGGGACTGGATCCACGTCGATGACCACAACAGCGCGGTGTGGCGGATTCTGGAACATGGCGCGGCCGGTGCCACCTACCTGATCGGTGCGGATGGCGAACGCGACAACCTCTCGGTGCTGCGGCTGATACTGGAGCTGATGGACCGCGCCCCCGACGACTTCGACCGCGTCCCCGACCGGGCCGGTCACGATGTGCGGTACGCGATCGACGCCGGCCCGCTGCGTAGCGAACTCGGTTGGCGGCCGGCGCATACCGACCTTGCCGAGGGCCTGGCGGCGACCATCGACTGGTACCGGAGCAACGAATGGTGGTGGTGCCCGCTGAAGGAACGGGTCGAGGCGCGCTACGCCGAACGCGGTCAGTGACATGGCTTTTCGTGAACTGAAAGTCCCCGGAGCATGGGAGATCACTCCCACCGTGCACGCTGACGAGCGCGGGGTTTTCTTCGAGTGGTACGCCGAGGGCGGTTTCACCGCGATGACCGGCTACCGATTCGACCTACGCCAGGCCAACTGCTCGGTCTCAGCGGCGGGGGTGCTGCGCGGCCTGCATTTCGCCCAATTACCGCCCAGTCAAGCCAAATACGTCACCTGCGTGACCGGCTCGGTGTTCGACGTCGTCGTCGACATCAGGGTCGGCTCGCCCACCTACGGCTGCTGGGACTCCGTGCTGCTCGACGACACCGACCGCAGGTCGGTCTACCTGTCGGCGGGGCTGGCGCATGGTTTCGTTGCGCTACAGGACGGTTCGACGGTCATGTATTTGTGCTCGGAACCCTACACACCGCAGCGCGAACACACCATCGCCCCGACCGACCCGGAGATCGGGATCGCGTGGCCGATGCCGGCCGGTCAACTCACCCTGTCCGATCGTGACGCTTCCGCGCCGTCACTGGCGCAGGTCCGGGCAGCCGGACTCCTGCCGAGCTGGATCGACTGCGAGGCCTTCCTAGGTAGCCTGCGGGACCGCTAGGCGGGCGTCATCGCCGCCCGCGATGGCGCGACCACAACGGCCGGGCTCGGGAAACGCAACGTGGCGCAGGTATCCTCGACCGACCCGTCAATCTTTTCGGCCAGATCGCGACGGACGAGCGAGCCGCCGGCGTCCGACAGCGCACCGCCGCCGAGCACCAGCCGATCAGCGCGAGCGAGCGGTGACCCATCAGGGCCGCCAAGGGCGACCGATTCCACCCTGATGCCCCGTTCGAGCCGGGAAATCCCTTGTCCAGCAACCAATTTTTCCACGCGCAGCGACGTCGGCTGGTCTCCCGACTCGCGAACGGTCCGCACGCCTGCCTGAGTGCGCAGAGTTTGGCCATCCATACCGGCGCTACCCGGTCTTGACAGGTGACTTAAGACCATTGCCGCGATCCCTCGGGCACGGCGAGAATCTGTCCCATTGCCTCGACTGACCGCCAGTTGGAGGGGAGGCGCGGGATCTTCGTTAAGGCGCGATGGTTCGGCGTAAAGAAACCGTCAACGGGCGCTGAGCGAGCACATGTGCGATCTAACTTCGTCATGGTCCTCGATGCCGAGGGCCCGGCAGTGCTGCCCGGGCCGCAATGGCAAGGACCTCATCGATTTGTCGTGAACGGAGAGACATGGGTGTCGTCATATACATCCTGCTGACGGTGGCGATCTTTGCCCTGCTCGGCCTGGTGCAGAAGTTGGTCGAACGACTGTGAGCTACGAAAACATCGTCGGCCTCGCCTTGGCCGTGCTGCTGGCCCTGTTCGTCGCCGCGGCCCTGCTGTTCCCGGAGAGGTTCTAGTGACCACAACATCGGCGGGGATCGTGTTCCTCGTCCTCTTGATCGCTGCGCTGGCAGCTGTGCATGTGCCGCTGGGCGACTACATGTACCGGGTGTACTCGGACGAGGAGCCCGCCAGGAAAGACTCTGCGGTCGAACGGTTCATCTATCGGCTGATCGGCGCCGAGCCCAAGTCGGAGCAGACCTGGGGGGCCTACGCGCGCAGCGTGCTGGCCTTCTCTGCCGTCAGCGTCCTGGTCCTGTTCGTATTCCAGCTCGTTCAGGGCAAGCTGCCGCTGCACCTCAACAACCCGGCCACCCCGATGACCCCCGCACTGGCGTGGAACACCGCGGTCAGCTTCGTCACCAACACCAACTGGCAGGCCTACTCCGGTGAGTCCACCCAGGGCCACCTGGTCCAGATGGCCGGCCTCGCCGTACAGAACTTCGTGTCGGCGGCCGTCGGCATGGCAGTGGCGGTGGCTCTCGTGCGCGGATTCGCCCGGCGCAACGCCAGCGAACTGGGCAACTTCTGGGTCGATCTGGTGCGTGGCACGCTGCGTATCCTGCTGCCGATATCGGTGGTCGCGGCGATCGTGCTGATCGCCGGCGGTGCTATCCAGAACTTCCACCTGCACGACCAGGTCGTCGACACCCTGGCTGGCGCGCAGCAGACCATCACCGGCGGACCGGTCGCCAGCCAGGAAGCCATCAAAGAGCTCGGCACCAACGGCGGCGGCTTCTTCAACGCCAACTCGTCGCACCCCTTCGAGAACCCCACCACGTGGACCAACTGGATCGAGATCTTCCTGCTGCTGGTGATCAGCTTCTCACTGCCCCGCACCTTCGGCCGCATGGTCGGCAACGTGAAGCAGGGCTACGCGATCGTCGCGGTGATGGGAGTGCTGGCCGTCGTCAGCGCCTCGCTGATGCTGCAGTTCCAGCTGCAGGCGCACGGCACCGTGCCCACCGCCATCGGCTCAGCCATGGAGGGTGTGGAACAACGCTTCGGCGTTGCGGATTCGGCGGTCTTCGCCGATGCCACCACCCTGACCTCCACCGGTGCGGTGGACTCGTTCCACGATTCCTACACCAGCCTCGGCGGCATGATGACGCTGTTCAACATGCAGCTCGGCGAGGTAGCGCCGGGTGGTACCGGGTCGGGCCTGTACGGCATGCTGATCCTGGCGGTCATCACGGTCTTCATCGCCGGCCTGATGGTCGGGCGAACCCCGGAGTACCTGGGCAAGAAGATCACGCCCCGCGAGATCAAGCTGGCGGCAAGCTATTTCCTGGTGACACCGCTGATCGTGTTGACCGGCACCGCGATTGCAATGGCCATGCCGGGCCAGCGAGCCGGGATGCTGAACTCTGGACCGCATGGGCTGTCGGAGGTGCTCTATGCGTTCACCTCGGCCGCCAACAACAACGGATCCGCGTTCGCGGGTATCTCGGTCAACACCGACTGGTACAACACTGCGCTGGGCCTGGCCATGGTGTTCGGCCGATTCCTGCCCATCGTGCTGGTTCTCGCCCTCGCTGGTGCGCTGGCCAAGCAGGGCCACACCCCTGAGTCGATCGGCACCCTGCCAACCCACCGCCCCCAGTTCGTCGGCATGGTCGCCGGCGTGACAATCATCCTGGTGGCCCTCACCTTCCTGCCCGTGCTTGCGCTCGGGCCCCTCGCCGAAGGAATCCACTGACCATGGCCAACGCAACAATTGAGGCCGACGCCGCGCCCACCGCCGGCGCAAAGAAGAAACAGGTTCAGGGCGGTCTGTTGGACCCCAAGATGCTCCTGACCTCGCTGCCCGACGCGCTGCGCAAGCTCGACCCGCGCACACTGTGGCGCAACCCGGTGATGTTCATCGTGGAGATCGGCGCCGTGTGGAGCACCATCCTGGCCGTTCTCAGCCCGAGCTGGTTCGCCTGGCTGATCGTGTTCTGGCTGTGGTTGACGGTGGTGTTCGCCAACCTCGCCGAAGCTGTGGCCGAAGGCCGCGGCAAGGCTCAGGCTGAGTCGCTGCGAAAGACCAAGGCCGACACCATGGCTCGCCGCCTGACCGGGTGGGAGCCAGGCAAGCCCGGCCACGAGGAAGAGATTGCCGCGCCGCTCCTGCGCCAGGGTGACATCGTCGTCATCGAAGCCGGCCAGGTCATCCCCGGCGATGGCGATGTCGTGGAAGGCATTGCTTCCGTGGATGAGTCGGCGATCACCGGCGAGTCAGCCCCGGTCATCAGGGAGTCCGGCGGTGACCGCTCGGCTGTCACCGGCGGCACCACCGTGCTGTCGGACCGCATCGTCGTCAAGATCACCCAGAAGCCCGGTGAGAGCTTCATCGACCGGATGATCGCCCTCGTCGAGGGCGCCAACCGGCAGAAGACGCCCAACGAGATCGCCCTGAACATCCTGCTCGCCGCATTGACGATCATCTTCATCTTCGCCGTCGCGACGCTGCAGCCGCTGGCGATCTTCTCCAAGGCGAACAATCCCGGAGTGCCGGACACGTTGGCGCTCACCGGTGATGGTGTGAGCGGGATCGTCATGGTCTCGCTGCTGGTGTGCCTGATCCCGACGACGATCGGTGCGTTGCTCTCGGCCATCGGTATTGCCGGCATGGACCGGCTGGTGCAACGCAACGTGCTGGCCATGTCCGGCCGCGCCGTCGAGGCCGCCGGTGACGTCAACACGCTGCTGCTGGACAAGACCGGCACGATCACCCTCGGCAACCGGCAGGCGTCGGACTTCGTGCCACTGGACGGGGTGTCTCCCGAGCAGCTCGCGGACGCCGCGCAGCTGTCCAGCCTGGCCGACGAAACGCCGGAGGGCCGCTCCATCGTGGTGTTCGCCAAGTCGAACTTCGGTCTGCGTGCCAGGACACCCGGCGAGTTGGTCAACGCCCACTGGGTGGAGTTCTCCGCCGCCACCCGGATGTCCGGTGTCGACCTGGAGAACGGGCACCTGCTGCGCAAGGGCGCGGCCAGCACGGTCGCGGAATGGGTTCGGGCCCAAGGCGGTCCGGTGCCGACGCAACTGGGCGACATCGTCGACGGGATCTCGGCCGCCGGCGGCACACCGCTGGTCGTCGGCCAGGTGGTCGATGGCAAAGCCGACGTGCTCGGCGTCATTCACCTCAAGGACGTCGTCAAGCAGGGCATGCGGGAGCGCTTCGACGAGATGCGCAAGATGGGCATCCGCACGGTGATGATCACCGGCGATAACCCGTTGACCGCCAAGGCGATTGCCGACGAGGCCGGCGTGGACGACTTCCTCGCCGAGGCCACCCCCGAAGACAAGCTCGCGCTGATCAAGCGCGAGCAGGAGGGCGGCAAGCTGGTCGCGATGACCGGTGACGGCACCAACGACGCACCCGCGCTGGCTCAGGCCGACGTGGGCGTGGCGATGAACACCGGCACCTCGGCAGCCAAAGAGGCCGGCAACATGGTCGACCTGGACTCCGACCCGACCAAGCTCATCGAAATCGTGGAGATCGGCAAGCAGTTACTGATCACTCGCGGTGCGCTGACCACGTTCTCCATCGCCAACGACATCGCGAAATACTTCGCGATCATTCCGGCGATGTTCGTGGCACTGTTCCCCGGGCTGGATCTGCTGAACATCATGCGGCTACACAGCCCGCAGTCGGCGATCCTGTCGGCAGTCATCTTCAACGCAATCATCATCATTGCGCTGATCCCGTTGTCGCTCAAGGGTGTTCGATACACCCCGAGTAGCGCATCGAAGCTGCTGAGCCGCAACCTGTACGTATACGGACTCGGCGGGATCATCGCGCCGTTCATCGGGATCAAGATCATCGATCTCGTCATCCAATTCCTGCCTGGGATGTGACATGAATTTCTCTAGTCTTCTTCGTCAACACTGGGCCGCGCTGCGTGCGCTGCTGGTGCTCACCGTCATCGTCGGAATCGGCTACCCGCTGTTCATCTGGCTGGTCGCTCAGATTCCTGGCCTGAAGGACAACGCCGACGGCTCGATCGTCGAGGTGAACGGAAAGCCCGTCGGCTCCAGCCTGATCGGCCAGCTGTTCACCGACGACAAAGGCAATCCGCTGCCGCAGTACTTCCAGAGTCGGCCGTCGGCGGCCGGCAACGGCTACGACCCACTGAGCACGAGCGCGTCGAACCTGGGCCCGGAGAGCATTGTGGATACCCCAGGCGATCCGTCGCTGCCTGCCGACAGCAATGGCTACAAGGCCAGTCTGCTGACGCTGGTGTGCTCCCGGAGCAAGGCAGTGGGCGACCTCGATGGTGTGGACGGCAAGCGCCCGTTCTGCACCGGCGATGGCGTGGGCGCGGTGCTGTCGGTTATCGGGCCTCGCGACTCAACCGGCAACGTCGTGCACCCGACCAAAGTGGTCAGCGTGAATGAGCCGTGCACCACTACCCAGCGGCCCTTCCTGGACATCTACGAGGGTGTGCGGGTGGAGTGCGCGAAGTTCGGCGAGGACTACACCGTCGGTCAGATCGTGCCGGTCAAGGGTGCCGCGCCCGACCCGGCGGTGCCCGCCGACGCCGTGACCGCCAGCGGTAGCGGCCTCGACCCGAACATCTCGCCGGCCTACGCCGATCTGCAGATCGCCCGGGTCGCCAAGGCTCGCGGAGTCAGCGCCGATCAGGTCAGACAGTTGGTCGCTGAGAACACCGACGGTCGTACGCTGGGCTTCCTCGGCGAACCGCGGGTCAACGTGCTCGAGCTCAATATCGCGTTGGACAAGAAGTACTCCAACAAGAGCTGACGCAACGGTGGATCGATCGGGGAATGATAGGAGTGTGGACACCGTTCAACCACCACGTGTGACGTCCGGCGGCGAACCGCCGCCGGACGCCTCATCCGAGGAAGACGCGCGGCCCGTCGCGACCGGCACCAAGCCGAAACGAGGCGAGCTGCGCATCTACCTGGGTGCCGCTCCCGGGGTGGGCAAGACCTTCGCGATGCTGGGCGAGGCGCACCGCCGGATCGAGCGCGGGACCGATCTGATCGCGGCCGTGGTGGAGACACACGGTCGTAAGAAGACCGCGGACCTGCTCAGCGGGATCGAGACCATCCCACCGCGGTACGTCGACTACCGCGGCAGCCGCTTCCCCGAGCTCGACGTGCCGGCCGTACTGGCCCGCAGACCGCAGGTCGTGCTCGTCGACGAACTCGCTCACACCAACACGCCGGGCAGTAAGAACCCCAAGCGTTGGATGGACGTCGAGGAGTTACTCGAAGCGGGCATCACGGTGATCTCCACCGTCAACGTCCAGCATCTGGAAAGCCTCAACGACGTCGTCGCGCAGATCACCGGCATCGAGCAGCAGGAGACGGTACCCGACGAGATCGTGCGCAGCGCGTCCCAGATCGAGCTGGTGGACATCACCCCGGAAGCGTTGCGGCGCAGACTTTCCCATGGCAACGTGTATGCGCCGGAGAAGGTCGATGCCGCCCTGTCGAACTACTTCCGCCGGGGCAACCTGACCGCGCTGCGCGAGCTGGCACTGCTGTGGCTGGCCGACCAGGTCGACGCCGCGTTGGCGAAGTACCGGGCTGACAACAAGATCACCGCGACCTGGGAAGCGCGTGAACGAGCCGTCGTCGCCGTCACCGGCGGGCCGGAGTCGGAAACGTTGGTGCGCCGGGCATCGCGAATCGCATCGAAGTCCAGCGCGGAACTGATGATCGTGCACGTGGTACGCGGTGACGGACTGTCGGGAGTGTCCGCACCGCAGATGGGCAAGGTCCGGGAGCTTGCCGCCAGCCTGGGCGCGACCGTACACACCGTCGTCGGCGACGACGTCGGGAAGGCGCTGTTGGACTTCGCCCGCGAGATGAACGCCACCCAGCTGGTGATCGGAACATCGCGTCGGTCCCGGTGGGCACGGATCTTCGACGAGGGCATCGGCGCGGCCATCGTTCAGGACTCCGGCAAGATCGACGTGCACATGGTCACCCATGAGGAGGCCAAGCGAGGGGCCCGGGTGCGCTCGGCGTCACCGCGGGAGCGCCGAGTTGCGTCCTGGCTGGCTGCCTTCATCGTCCCGTGGGTCATCTGTGCGATCACCGCCCTCCTCCTGGACAAGTACCTGAAGATCCCCGGCGAGACCGCACTGTTCTTCGTCGGCGTGCTCGTCGTGGCGCTGCTGGGCGGCGTCGCCCCGGCCGTGGTCTCCGCTGTGCTGTCCGGGCTGCTGCTGAACTACTTCCTGACCGACCCCCGCTACACCTTCACCATCGGTGAGCCGGACGCCGCGATCACCGAGACCGTGCTCCTGGTCATGGCCGTTGCGGTTGCCGTGCTGGTCGACCGCGCCGCCAACCGGCAACGCGAGGCCAAACACGCCTCCCAGGAGGCCGAACTGCTGACCCTCTTCTCGGGATCGGTGCTGCGCGGCGCCGACCTGGAGACCTTGCTGGAACGGGTGCGCGAAACCTACTCACAGCGCGCCGTCAGCGTGCTGCGAATCCGCGGGGAAGAGGAACAGACTGTCGCATGCGTAGGCAAAGATCCCTGTGTGGCAGTCGATTCCGCCGACACTGCCATCGAGGTGGGCGACGACGAGTTCTGGATGCTGCTGTCGGGGCACAGCCTGCCGGCCCGCGACCGCCGGGTCCTCACGTCGGTCGCCAAGCAGGCCGCCGGGCTGGTCCGCCAGCGAGAGCTGGCCGAGGAGGCCAGCAAAGCCGAGGCCATCGAGAAGGCCGACGAACTGCGCCGCTCCCTGCTCTCGGCGGTCAGCCATGACCTGCGCACGCCGCTGGCCGCGGCCAAGGCGGCAGTGTCGAGCCTGCGTTCCGACGATATCGACTTCTCCGCGGAGGACACCGCCGAACTGCTTGCCACCGTGGAGGAGTCAGTCGACCAGCTGACCGCCCTGGTGGACAACCTGCTGGACTCCTCGCGGCTGGCCGCCGGGGTGGTGCACCCCGAGCTCAAGCGGGTCTACCTCGAAGAGGTGGTCCAGCGGGGCCTGCTCAGCATTGGCCGCGGATCCACCGGGTTCGGCGCCACGGGTTTGGGCCGGGTCAAGGTCGACGTGGGCGATGCGGTGGCGCTGGCCGACGCGGGGCTGCTGGAACGAGTGCTGGCCAATCTCGTCGACAATGCGCTGCGCTACGCGCCGGACAGCATCGTGCGCGTCAACGCCGGCCGGGTGGGTGACCGAATGCTGATCAACGTCATCGACGAGGGGCCCGGCGTCCCCCGCGGCACCGAGGAGCAACTGTTCGAGCCATTCCAGCGACTGGGTGACCGGAACAACAAATACGGTGTGGGTCTTGGCCTTTCGGTGGCAAAAGGCTTCGTCGAGGCGATGGGTGGGACGGTCTCGGCCACCGACACCCCCGGCGGCGGCCTGACCGTGATCGTCGACCTCGCCGCACCGCCGGGCGGCCGGCTATGAACAAGATCAAGGTCCTGGTGATCGATGACGAGCCACAGATCCTGCGGGCGTTGCGGATCAATCTCACCGTGCGCGGCTACGAGGTGATCACCGCCGCCACCGGCGCGGCTGCCCTGAAGGCCGCCGCAGACCAGCGGCCGGATGTGGTCGTGCTGGACCTCGGACTGCCCGATATGGACGGTATCGAGGTGCTGGGCGGGCTGCGGGGCTGGCTGAGCGCGCCGGTGATCGTGTTGTCGGCCCGCACCGATTCCGCCGAGAAGGTCGAGGCACTCGACGCCGGTGCCGACGACTACGTCACCAAGCCCTTCGGCATGGACGAATTCCTCGCCCGGCTGCGGGCCGCGGTGCGCCGCGCCGCGGCAGCATCGGAGACCGATGAGCCGGTGGTCGAAACCGATTCCTTCACAGTCGATCTGGCCGCCAAGAAAGTCGTCAAGAACGGCGCCGAGGTGCACCTGACCCCCACCGAGTGGGGCATGCTCGAAATGTTGGTGCGCAACCGCGGCAAGCTGGTCGGACGCGAGGAGTTGCTCAAGGAGGTGTGGGGCCCGGCTTACGCCAAGGAAACCCACTATTTGCGGGTGTACCTGGCGCAGCTGCGCCGCAAGCTCGAGGACGACCCGTCGCACCCACGTCACCTGCTGACCGAAGCCGGGATGGGTTACCGCTTCGAGCGGTGAGCGCGGTCGCCGACGGTAACGCCACGGCGGGAATTCGGCCGCCCGGCCGCCGTGCGGTTACTGTCGCGGTGCTGTTGGCGAATGTGGCCTGGACGGGCCAGTATTGGCGCGAGCGGCCCATCGGCGCAACCGGTCACTGGAGTTCGGCGCGACCCACACCGCCGCCACCGTGCAGGAGGCGCAGGCACTGGTCGCAGACTTGACCCGCGGCGCGATGGCCGATGTGTGCGTGGTGACCACCGACTCCGCCGAGGGCGCCTACGTAGCCCACGGACTGAGCCTCGTCGGCAAGCGGGGCCGGGTGGTGATGACGGCTATCCCGCATCCGGCCGACACCACCGTCGACCTGTCGCTGTTCGATCTCACGTTGTACGAGAAGCAGGTTCGCGGATCGCTGTTCGGATCCTCCAACCCGCGCCGCGACATCCCGCGGCTACTCGACCTGCACAGTTCCGGCCAGTTGAAACTCGACGAGCTGGTGACCCGCGACTACACCCTCGACGAGGTCAATCAGGGCTACGCCGACATGCATGCCGGGGTGAACATCCGTGGCCTGATCCGGTTCTGAAACCCCGCACACATGCATCAATCGCGATCTATCGTGAGATCGTCGCAATGAGGCGGCGAAGGAGATGATCTGCCATGACCGAGACCAAGCACACCGGCGGTTGTAGCTGTCGCTGTAACGCCTGCGACGGCGGACACCACTGCCACAACATCGGCAGCGGGTGCCGGGTAAAGCCCTAGTTCAGCACCTCACCAGGGGTCGTGCAGCGCGGCCCAGACCGAGTACTTCGACAGCAGTGCGACGATCGTCTGGCCGCGTGCTGTGCATCTGTATCGCTCGTGCGCGGCTGCTACGTGGTCGCGGCTGCCGGGCTCCCCGGTGACCAGACCGCGCAGAACCAGATCGTGAAGCGCACGGGCTATGCCACGCCGTCCACGCGGGAGGACCGCGCCCATCTGGGGAAGAGTCATCGGCCCCGTCGAGAGCACATCGAGCACGTCCACGAGGTGGGGCCGGCTGACGAGATCGCGCAGCTGTTCGCGGTGCCCCCCGAGGCCCACGCCGGGATCTGACATAACGCGCCAACCTAAAGAAGGCGAACGTCGCGCGCGATAGCTTTTTACGGATTTCGCACACCTCGATCGCGGCTTCTTTACGAAATCTCTACGGCTTGAGGTCAACTGCGGCCGGCGGGCGAAACTAGGCTCGCTTCTCGTGTCTTCATCAACCTCGCTGCTAAAACGCCTAGTACTGGGGCGGCCGTTTCGCAGCGACAGCCTCGGACACACACTGCTTTCGAAACGCATCGCGTTGCCTGTCTTCGCCAGCGACCCACTGTCCTCGGTTGCTTATGCCACCCAAGAGATACTGCTGATCCTCACCCTGGGTGGCCTGGCCTATATGCATCTGACGCCCTTTATCGGCGGGGGCGTGGTGGTGCTGCTGGCCGTGGTGGTGCTGTCCTACCGGCAGGTGGTCAAGGCATACCCCAGCGGTGGCGGTTCCTACGAGGTGGTGGCGAAGAACCTCGGCCCGCTGGCCGGGCTGGTAGTGGCCGCCGCGCTGCTGGTGGACTACGTGATGACCGTCGCGGTGTCGGTGGCGGCCGGAGTCGACAACATCATCTCGGCTTTCCCCGAGCTCAACGTGTACCGGGTAGCCATCAACATCGGCTTCATCCTCGTGCTCACCGCGATGAACCTGCGCGGCGTGCGGGAGTCGGGCCGGGCTTTCGCCATCCCCACCTACGCCTTCGTTGTCGGTGTCTACATCATGGTCGGGCTCGGTCTGCTGCGAGCGTTGTTGGGGCATCCGCCGGTGGCCGAGAGCGCCAACTACGGCGTGCGAGCCGAGCAAGTCGGCCTGACCACCATCGCGCTGGTCCTCCTGGTGTTGCGTGCCTTCTCCTCGGGCTGCACGGCACTGACCGGGGTCGAGGCGATCTCCAACGGAGTTCCGGCCTTCCGCAAGCCCAAGGCGCTCAACGCGGCTCGCACGATGACAGCAATGGGGCTGCTGGCGATAACCATGTTCGCCGGCGTGACCGCGCTGGCGCTTATCGCCAAAACCCGCGTTGTCGAGAACACCTGTGATCTCATCGGATTCCCCGGCAACTGCGAAAGCGACCCGCAAAGAACCGTCATCGCGCAGTTGGCGGCAGCGGTGTTCGGCAACAACAGCATCATGTTCTTCTTCATCCAGGCCGCCACCGCGTTGATCCTCATCCTGGCGGCGAACACCGCCTACAACGGCTTTCCGCTGCTGGCGTCGATCCTCGCCCGGGACCGATACCTGCCCAGGCAGCTGCAGAATCGCGGTGATCGCCTGGCTTACTCGAACGGCATCATCCTGCTTGCCGTCGTTGCCGGCGCGTTGATCTACGCGTTCGACGGCTCGGTGACCCGCCTCATCCAGCTCTACATCATGGGGGTGTTCACCTCTTTCACGCTGTGTCAGGCCGGAATGGTCCGGCACTGGAACGCAGAGCTGCGGCACGTCACCACACCCGCCGAGCGTCGAAAGATCTACGGCGCAAGGGCGGTCAACGCATTCGGGGCTCTCCTCACCGGCCTGGTCCTTGTGGTCGTCATGATCACCAAGTTCACCCACGGCGCATACCTGGTGGTCATCGCAATACCCGTGCTGTGCGTCGTGATGCAGACGATCCACCACCACTACGCCGCCGTTCGCGACGAACTGCGGGTCGGCCCAGACGACGAGCAGACCCTACCCAGCCGGGTACACGCCGTCGTGCTGGTCTCGGGGTGGAACAAGGCCACCCAGCGCGCGATCCTGTTCGCCCGCGCCACCCGGCCGCATACGCTCACAGCGCTGACGGTGAACATCAATGACGCCGATACTCGGGCACTGCACCGCGAGTGGGAGTCGCTCAACATCGATGTGCCCCTGAAAGTCGTGGAGTCGCCCTACCGCGAGATGACCCGGCCGGTGCTGCAATACGTGAAGCGGATGCGTCAGGGCCCGCGTGACGTGGTGTGCGTCTACATCCCCGAGACCGTCGTCGGCCGGTGGTGGCAGAACCTGCTGCACAACCAGAGCTCGCTTCGGCTCAAAGCACGTTTGCTGTTCGAGCCCGATGTCATGGTGACCAGCGTTCCCTACCAACTGCATACCGCGGCTTCACGTGACCTGACCAGGGTTGAGCACAGCCCCGGTGACGTGCGTAGCGGCGTCGACCGCTCAGTACGGTACGAGACCCGGGTGGAGTGAGCGCGGGCCCGCCGTCATCGGGATCCGTACGGGATTGGCTGCCCGTCCGCGCGGGTATGCAGACCAGCATGTCGACCGCCCCATCCCGCAGACTCCAACGCCCCCGGGTCGGGATGCTGGCTGTCCAGGGCGCCGCGGTGTTGGTTGCCGCCGCTTTCCTGATGCTGGCCATCGCCGGGTTCATCCCCGGGCTGACCACCCGCCTGGACGAGCTGCATTGGTACGGGCCCCACTCGCAGGCTCGGCTGTTCGGCGTGTTCGCGGTCTCGGTGGTGCACAACCTGCTGCACCTGTTGTTCGGGATCGCAGGGCTGCTGCTGGCCGGAACGTACGCCCGCGCGCGCGGGTACCTGATCGGCGGCGGTCTGGTGTACCTCGCCCTGTGGGTCTACGGCCTGCTGATCGATCTGGCTGGACCGCGAAACATGTTGCCGCTCAACGATGCCGACAACTGGCTCAACCTGTCGATCGGCGCGGTGATGGTGCTGCTCGGGCTCACGCTGGCCGGCAGCCGAGTCCCCACCGGGGCCGGCGGCGAACCACTGATCTGCCCGCGGTAGGGCTCAGGCGATCGACAGCGCGATCCCGTCGAGGATGTCGTGCTCGCTGACGATGAGCTC
Organism: Mycolicibacterium sp. CH28; assembly: GCF_004745805.1. Classification (GTDB taxonomy): domain Bacteria; phylum Actinomycetota; class Actinomycetes; order Mycobacteriales; family Mycobacteriaceae; genus Mycobacterium. The sequence goes on from NZ_SRLQ01000005.1 coordinate 48,019, forward strand.
GTCGATCCCGGCCCGCTGCCGCAACGCCTCGGCCAGCTCCTCGACGACGATCGATCCGCCACCGATGACATCGACCCGGCCCTCGTGCATCGGGCCGAGCGCCGCACGCTGCTTGCGCGTCATGCCGATCAGCTGATCGCACACCGGCAGCAGATCGCCGAACGGCACCCGGGACAGGTGGATCGCATCGGAGTCGTAGGTCGTCATGCGCTGGGCCAGCGCGGCGATGGTGGTGAAGGTCCCGGCTACGCCCACCCAGGTCTTCGCCTGCTCCACCGGCACCACCCGCAGCGCCTCGCCGAGCCGCTCGCGCACTACCTCGCGCGCAGCGGCCACCTCCGCGGCCGTCGGCGGATCCGAATGCAGGCACCGCTCGGTCAGCCGAACGCAGCCGATGTCGGCTGAAAAGCTGGCCTGCACGCCGCCGTCGGCGGGCGCACTGCCCAGGACCACCTCCGTCGAGCCGCCACCGAGGTCGACAACGACGAAAGGTGCTGTAGCGGAATCAAGTTCGCCGACGGCGCCATTGAACGACAGCTCGGCTTCCTCGGCCCCACTGATCACCTCGGCCACCGCGCCGGGGATCACCGCTCCGAGCACCTCGGCGGTCATCGCGAAGAAGACATCGCGGTTGGCCGCGTCGCGAGTTGCCGAGGTCGCCACCATCCGCACCGTGCCGACGCCGAAGCGCTCCAGCAATAGGGCGTAGTCGGCCAGGGCCGCCCGGGTTCGGGCCAGCGCGTCGGGTGCGAACTGCCCGGTGGCATCCACACCCTGGCCCAGCCGAACGATTCGCATCTCCCGGTGCACATCGCGCAGCCGGCCGTCGGCGAGGTCGGCGACCAACAACCGGATCGAGTTCGTGCCGCAGTCGATGGCCGCCACGCGATTGATCGCTGCGCTCATGTCCACTCCCCCTTGTCCAGTACTCCGGCCATTCCCGGCTCGACGGCCAGCACCGCCAACGCCTGGTCGCCGAACGGGTTGACCCCGCGGCCCTTGGCCAGCGAATGCGCGATCAGCACGTGCAGACACTTCACCCGGTCCGGCATACCGCCGCCGGAGAAGGTGGTGCCCAGCGATTCGATGGCGTCACGCTCGGCCAGATAGGACTCGTGAGCTCGCCGGTAGGCGGCGGCCACCTCCGGATCCTGTTGCAGCCGTTCACTCATCTGCCGCATCAGCCCCTCGGACTCGAGCCGGCTCGCGGCGGCCGTCAACACCGGATGGGTCAGGTAGTACAGCGTGGGGAACGGGGTACCGTCCGGCAGTCGCGGCGCGGTCTTCACCACGGCGGGTTCACCATTGGGGCAGCGGTACGCGATCTCCAGCACGCCGCGCGGCGCGCGCCCCAATTGCCGCGCCACCGCGTCGAGATCGGCGGGGTTAACCACCGGCGGCCGGGGGTGGCGCCGGGACAGGTTCCGGGGACGGGAGCGGCAGGCCCTGCTGAGCCGGATCGCTGGCCGGTGCCGCAGCCGGGCCGTGCGGCGCGTCGGCGATCGTGTGCCACAGCGAGGTGTACCAGGGGTCGGTGTTACCAACGGCTGCGGTCTGCGGACCGGTGTCGGGTGCCACGACCGCCCCCGGCGGCAGCTGCACCTGGTACGGGATGTCGCCGGGCATGACGAAACCCAGCCGCTCGCGGGCCTGGGCGGCGATGTACACCGGGTCGGCCAGCTTGGTCTTCTGCGACTCCAGGTCGGAGATCTGCTTGCGCAGTGCGGTTTCGGACGCCGCGAGCTGCTTCATCTCGGTGCGCTGGGCGAAGTAGGTTCGCACCGGTCCGGCGATGGTCAGCGTCAGCACACAGACCACGGCGGCCAGGATGGCCGCGCGGCGGGCGGTGAAACCCAGCCGCTGTTCGCTCTGGTGCTCGACCGCGGCGGCGATAGCCCGCCGGATCGGTTCGGTGACAGTGACCGGCTCCGCCGCGGCGCGGGCCTCGGCCGACAGCGGTTTGGCCACCGGTGCCGGCCGAGAGCGGGCCCGCCCCGACGCCCCCGGCCGGGAGGCCGGTGGACGCCGCTTCGGGTCGGGCCGCTTGCTTTCCGCCACAGTCTCTTTCAGGTCCTACTCGGAGGCGACGAACCGCGGGAACGCCAGATCGCCTGCGTAGCGGGCGGCATCACCGAGCGTCTCCTCGATGCGCAGCAGCTGGTTGTACTTGGCGACCCGCTCACTGCGGGCCGGCGCGCCGGTCTTGATCTGCCCGCTGCCGACCGCCACCGCGAGGTCGGCGATGGTGGTGTCCTCGGTCTCACCGCTGCGGTGGCTCATCATGGTGCGGTAACCGCTGTTGTGGGCCAGCGCGACGGCGTCGAGGGTCTCGGTCAGCGTCCCAATCTGGTTGACCTTCACCAGCAGTGCGTTGGCCGCCCCCCGCTCGATGCCCTCCTCGAGCCGCTCGGGGTTGGTGACGAACAGATCGTCGCCCACGATCTGCACGCGGTCGCCGATCGCGGTGGTGAGCTCGACCCAGCCCTCCCAGTCGTCCTCCGACAGCGGGTCCTCGATGGAGACCAGCGGATACGCGTCGAGCAGTTCTGAGTAGAACGCTGTCAGCTGCGCGGCGGTGCGGGTCTCCTTCTCGAAGGCGTAACCGGTGCCCTTGGTGTAGAACTCGGTGGCCGCGACGTCGAGCGCCAGCGCCACGTCGGTGCCGAGCTTGAAGCCCGCCCCTTCGATCGCCGAGCTGATCAGGTCCAGAGCGGCCCGGGTGCCGGCGATGTCGGGGGCGAAGCCGCCCTCGTCGCCCAGGCCGGTCGACAGACCCTGCTTCTTGAGCACGGACTTCAGCGAGTGGTAGACCTCGGCGCCCCAGCGCAGGGCTTCCTTGAAGCTGGGCGCGCCGATCGGGGCGACCATGAACTCCTGGACGTCGACGCCGGTGTCGGCGTGCGCGCCGCCGTTGACGATGTTCATCATCGGCACCGGCAGGATGTGGGCGTTCGGACCGCCCAGGTAGCGGAACAGCGGGAGGCCGGCACTGTCGGCGGCGGCCTTGGCCACCGCCAGCGAGACGCCCAGGATCGCGTTGGCGCCCAGCCTGGACTTGTCCGGCGTGCCGTCCAGGTCGAGCAGTGCCTGGTCGACCAGCCGCTGGTCGTCGGCAGACAGGCCGATAACGGCGGGTGCGATCTCGTCGAGCACTGCTTCGACGGCCTTTTCCACACCCTTGCCGCCGTAGCGGGCTGCACCGTCGCGAAGTTCGACCGCTTCGTGTTCACCGGTCGAGGCACCGGACGGGACGGCGGCGCGGGCGAAGGTGCCGTCGATCAGGGCCACCTCGACCTCGACCGTCGGATTGCCGCGGGAGTCGAGGATCTCACGGGCCGCGACCTGCTCAATCATGGGCACTGGCTTCTCCTTGGGTCCTTGGTGTGCGACGAACGTCCTCGTCGAGGCGGTTGGGCTGACCGCCCATAGCCTAGATGGTCGGGGGTACCGGGGTGGGCTGGCACGCAGTTGCCCCCGGCGACCGCCTCGGTGGCCTAGAGCGCGTGGCCGTCGGCGTAGGCCGTCGCCCAGTCCCGGACGGTGCGGGCGTACTGGTCGGAGTGGTTGTAGGCATGCAGTGCGTTCATCCAACCGCGCGGGGTGGCCAGGTCCTTGCCGCGGAAGCACAGATATCCCGCCGCCGACAGCGCGGCGTCGTCGAAATTGTCCGGGCTGATCGCCCCGTCGTTGTTGGCATCGACGCCGTAGAGCCGCCAGGTCTCGGGGATGAACTGCATGGGCCCCATGGCTTGGGCGTAGACCGGCTCATCGGCGTTCAGCGATTGCTCGCTGTCGATGATCTCGAGATTTCCGTTGGTGCCGTCGAGGTGCACCCCGCGAATCGGCGGACTGACGTCACCGTTGGGTGCGATGGCCGCCTCCCGGTAGGTGCCATGGTGGCTTTCCACCATGCCGATGCCCGCCAACGTCGTCCAGTCGAGATGGCAACCGGGGTTTTCCACCTGCGCCACCCGTGCGGCATAGGCGTAGGCCTCCAGCGCCTGGATTGGGATACCGAGCTTGGGTGCCCGTTGGGCGGCCCAGTCGTACAACTGACCGGCCGGCCGGCCTTTGGCGTGGGTGTCTACCGCGGGCACCGGGTCACCGGGCGGCGGCGGCACGCCTTCGGGGATCGGAGTGCCCAGCTGCCAGGAACAGCTCGATCCCAGCAGCATGGCGGTCGCCGCAATGACGACGACAGCGCGCAGCCAACGCGTTGACGACACAGGACTCCTCGAACCCACTCACTTCTCTTCATCGTCCCACCCCTCATGGTCCCACGGCTTCAGGGCCATTAGTCCCTGCCGGCGGTGTCAAAAGACCGGTAACTCCGTTACCTGGCGTCTGTTAAGGTGAGCCGAACCTTGGTTTGGTAAGCCTTGCTTACCTGAGATTTCTGAAATTTCCGGAGAAGTGAGGACTCGCCGATGACCGACCTGATGGACATCTCGGGAGGCTTCGTGACGGGCGCCCACACCACGTTCACCGCGGCGTCGCCCAACGTCACCGCCCAGCTCTTCGGCAGCGGTCTGATCGGCCTGCGCGAGGGCCTGGAAGCCGGAATCGTCGTCATGGTCCTGACCGCGTTCCTGGTCAAATCCGCCCGGCGCGACGCCCTGAAATGGGTGTGGCTCGGGGTCGGAGCCGCCGTCGTGATGACGGTCGCCGTGTTCCTCGCCATCCAGTACGGCACCTACACCATCAAGGACCTGGCCGCCGAGGCCATCGCCGGGGTGGCATCCCTGGTGGCGGTCACAATCGTCACCTCGATGGTGCTGTGGATGCGCAAAGCCTCTGCCGGGCTGTCCGGCGAACTGCGCGCCGGAATGTCCAAGGCGCTGGAAACCGGGGCGCTGGCGGTATTTCTGCTGGCTTTCCTGACCGTGGGCCGGGAGGGGTTCGAGACCGCGCTGTTCATGGTCGGCTACGCCGAGGCCGAAACCGCCTGGCCGCTGGTGGGACTACTGATCGGGGTGCTGCTGGCCGCCGTGATCGCCTGGGGCATGTACGCCGGTGCCGTGCGGATCAACCTCGCCAAATTCTTCAAGTACACCGGCGCGTTCCTGATCGTGGTCGCCGCGGGCATCCTGTCCTACGGCATCGGCGCGCTACAGACCGTCGGCTGGCTGCCCGGCCTCGGATCCAAAGCCTTCGACATCAGCACCGCATTCGACTGGTCGGCCTGGTACGGCGAGATCATCCAGGGCGTTTTCAACATCACCCCCACCCCGACGGTGCTCCAGCTGGTCTGCTGGCTGACCTACCTGGTCATCGTGCTCGCCCTGTTCCTTCGGCCCACCCACGCCGCGCCGAAGGCGCAGCAGGTGCCGGCCACCGAAGTTCCCACCGACACCACCGAAGCCTCCGAGAAATCGGAGCACTCCACCCTCCCCGAAAGGTCCGCTACGTGACGCTCACGCTCGGCATCAACACTCCCACCGCGGTCGTAGCCGCGATCCTGGCCGGGGTTTCCCTGGCCGGCTGCACTGCCAAGGAAACCAAGTCCGCAGATTCCGGCACCAAGGCCGCTGAGATCGCCGTCGATGCCTCCGACTCCGACTGCAAGCTGTCGGGGACCCAGGCCAGCACCGGGCCGAGCACGTTCGTGATCACCAACAACGGCACCAAAGTGACCGAGTTCTACGTCTACGGCGAGGGCGAGCGGGTGATGGGCGAGGTCGAGAACATCTCCCCCGGCCTGCAGCGCAAGCTGGTCGTGCAGCTCGCCGAGCCCGGCACCTATCAGACGGCCTGCAAGCCGGGCATGATCGGCGACGGCATCCGCGGCAACTTCGTGGTCACCGGCAATGCCGTCTCGGTCGACACCGAGGGCAAGTTCAAGGATGCTGCCGACAGCTACAAGCGCTATGTCACCAGCCAAACCGACGCGCTGGTCCCGGCCACCGAAGCGTTCGTGGCCGCCGTCAAGTCCGGTGACGTCGCCAAGGCCAAGTCGCTGTACCCGACCACCCGCACCTACTACGAGCGCATCGAGCCGGTGGCCGAGTCGTTCCCCAACGATCTCGATCCCCGCATCGATCTGCGGGAGGCCGACCTGGCGCCGGGCCAGAAGTGGACCGGTTTCCACCGGCTGGAGAAAGACCTCTGGGTCACTGGCCTGCAACCCGATACCAACGCGATCGCCGACCAGCTGGTGGCCGACGTCAAGGAACTCAACGACGGCGTGAAGGCCCCCGGCTGGACCATCGACTCGACCCAGATCGCCGGCGGCGCCCAGGGCCTGCTCGACGAGGTCGCGGCCAGCAAGATCAGCGGCGAGGAAGACATCTTCAGCCACACCGATCTGTGGGACTTCCAGGCCAACGTCGACGGCTCGCAGACCGCGGTGGCCTCGGTGCGCCCGATTCTCGACGAACGCAACCCCGACCTCGGCAAGCGGGTCGACAAGGGATTCAGCGATGTCGAAGTACTGCTGGCCAAGTACCGCAAGGGCGACGGATTCGTGCTGTACGACACCGTCACCGAGCCGCAACGTCAGGAACTGTCCCGCGCCATCGACGCGCTGGGCAAGGAGGTAAGTCAGGTGCAGGGTGTCATCGCTCCCCAGTAACTCCGACACGGAGTCGACCGCCCCCGAGGCGGCGCAGCGCTCCGGATTGTCTCGACGCAAGCTGTTCGGCGCCGCCGGTGTCACCGCGGCGGTGGTCGGCGCGGCCGGCGCCGGGGCGCTGGCCGGGCGAGCCTCTGCCGCCGACGCGGCCACCGGCGGACTGGACAAGCCGGTGCCGTTCCGCGGTGAGCACCAGGCCGGGATCGTCACCCCGGCACAGGACCGCATGCACTTCGCCACCTTCGACGTCACCACGGACTCCAAAGCCGATCTGGTGGCGATGCTCAAGGAGTGGACCGGCATGGCCGAGCGGATGACCGCCGGCGAGGAGGCCGTCCACGACGGCGCCATCGGGCTCAATCCCTATGCGCCGCCGTCGGATACCGGTGAGGCGCTGGGGCTGCCCGCCTCGCAGCTGACGCTGACCATCGGCTTCGGTCCCTCGTTCTTCCTCAAGGACGGCAAGGACCGGTTCGGCATCGCCGGGCAGAAACCCGCGCTGCTGGAGAACCTGCCGAAGTTCCCCAACGAGACGATGGATCCGGCGCGCTGCGGCGGTGACATCGTGGTGCAGGCGTGCGCCAACGACCCGCAGGTCGCGGTGCACGCCATCCGCAACCTGGCCCGCGTCGGGTTCGGCACGGTGGCCGTGCGCTACTCGCAGCTCGGGTTCGGCCGCACCTCGTCGACCACCCGCGGGCAGTCGACGCCGCGAAACCTGTTCGGGTTCAAAGACGGAACCGCCAATATCAAGGCCGAGGACACCGACGTCCTCAACCAGCAGGTGTGGGTGGCCAAGGGAGACGGCCCGGACTGGATGACCGGCGGCAGCTACATGATCAGCCGCCGGATCCGGATGCGCATCGAAGCCTGGGACCGCACAACACTTCTCGAGCAGGAGCGGGTAATCGGCAGGCAGAAGGGCAGCGGCGCGCCCAACGGACTCAAGCAGGAGTTCGAGGAGCTCAACTTCGACATCGTCGACAACAAGGACAAGCCCCTGATTGACCCCAACGCCCATGTGCGGCTGGCCTCACACCAGCATCTCAACGGTATCCAGATCCTGCGCCGCGGCTACAACTTCACCGACGGTTCCGACGGCTTCGGGCACCTCGACGCCGGGCTGTTCTTCATCGCGTTCGTGCGCAACCCGGCAACCCAGTTCATTCCGATGCAGACCGAACTGGCGCGCCGCGATGCCCTCAACGAGTACATCACCCACACCGGCAGCGCGATCTTCGCCGTACCACCCGGGCTGCGCGACGGCGACTACTGGGGGTCGACGCTGTTCGGCTGATCGGCCAGCACGTCGGGCTCGGCCAGCTCGACATCATCGGCGGCGGCCAATTCCGGCAGATCGAATTCCTCAGCGGCGAGCACTGTTTCGACGTCCTCCAGCAGCTCGCCGTCGACCGAGATCACCTCGGGGACCAATAGCAGCTCGAGCGGCTCCTCGGTCCGCATCGGCCAGTGCCTGCGCCATTCCTCAGCGGTGGCGACACTGAGCGGCGCCGCCCCGTCGAGTTCGCTCGGAGCGGCACTGTCCCGCCGGTTCGCCGTGATGGCACGTTCGACGCCACGCACGGTGTCCATGAATTCGAGGACGTCGGTGCGCAGCTCGTTCTCGGCGTCACGCTCGGCGGACACGGTGACCGACAGGATCGACGGCGGGATCAGGTCGGCGGGCAGGTTCGCATTCTGCACCCGGGCGATCACCTTCTGCGCCAACGCCAGCGCCGGCTGGCCCGTCGGAATGTCATCGACGCAGGACGCCCGCACGCTGTTCTTCTCGAGCGCCTTACGCTCCTCCCACTGCGCCAGCTGGTCCTCCAGCGAGATCGACTCGCCGGCCAGCACCGCGGGCACCCGGTTGCCGAGCTTGCGCACCAGTGCGTCGGCGACGTCGTCGATGGAGAACGCGTTCGCGGGCGCCTCCTCGGCGATGCGAGCATGAAAGAGCACCTGCAGCAACACATCTCCGAGCTCGTCACGCAGTTCGTTGAGGTTGCCCCCGCGTACCGCGTCGAACAGCTCGTAGGTTTCCTCCAGCAGATAGCGCCGCAGCGAGTCGTGGGTCTGCTCGCTCTCCCACGGCCCGGCGGTGCGCAGCTTGTCCATGATCGCCACCGCGTCGACCAGCCGTTCGCCGGCCTGCGGCTCGGACACCGCGATCAGCCGCGCCCCCGCCGCCAGCCGGGCCCGGACCGCAGGGTGTTCGCGGTCCGACGACAACAGCACCGGCGCCGCTTGTCCGTGGGCACCGGTGAGCAGCGGTCGCGCCGACGGCAGCGACCACGGCACCTTGACCGGCATCTCCTCGGTGTACTGCACATCGCCGCCGAGCAGTTCGACCGCCTCGACGGGCACCAACGACGGCCGGCGCGGGTCGACCAGGATGACCGTCATCGCTGCTGCCCGTTCTCCGCACCCGCCGGGATGAAGGTGGTGATATCGAGCTCGCCCTTGGGCCGTCCGTCAAGCGCCAGCAGCAGGTCGGCGACCATTTGCACCAGCGCCAGGTCCCGGATTCGCGGGGCCCCGACCCCACTGCCCGCCCGCGGGATCGGCACCTGCACCGTCGAGGTGGTGGCACGGTAACCCGACCCGGGATACATCCGCGCCAGACGCAGCTGAGCGGAATCGGCCAGTGTCAGCGGGGAGAGACGAAGCGTTGTGGCAGAACCACTTCCGGTTGCCGCCACCTCGGTCACGCCGTAGCGGCGGCACAGCAGCCGCAGCCGCGCCACGGCCACCAGCCGCTGAACGGGTTCGGGCAGCGGGCCGTAGCGGTCGGTGAGTTCCTCGATGACCGCGGCCACCGCCGCGTCGTCGGCCGCGGCGGCCACCCGGCGATAGGCCTCGAGCCGCAACCGGTCGCTACCGATGTAATCCGGCGGCAGGTGGGCGTCGACAGGCAGGTCGAGCCGGACGTCCTTGGGCTCCTCCGCGGTGGTGACCGTCTGGCCGTCGGCGGCAGCCCGGTAGGCCTCGACCGCCTCGCCCACCAGCCGCACGTACAGGTCGAACCCGACGCCGGCGACGTGGCCGGACTGCTCGACACCGAGCACGTTGCCGGCGCCGCGAATCTCCAAGTCCTTCAAGGCCACTGCCATTCCCGCACCGAGCTCGTTGTTCTGTGCGATGGTGGCCAGCCGGTCGAAGGCGGTCTCGGTGAGCGGCATCTCCTTGGGGTAGAGGAAGTAGGCGTAGCCCCGCTCGCGGCTGCGCCCGACCCGCCCGCGCAACTGGTGCAGCTGGGACAGGCCGAAGGTGTCGGCCCGTTCGACGATCAGCGTGTTGGCATTGGAGATGTCCAGACCGGTTTCGACGATCGTGGTGCAGACCAGGATGTCGTACTCGCGGTTCCAGAAGCCCTCGACGGTGCGCTCCAGCTGCTCCTCGGGCATCTGACCGTGCGCGACCACCACCCGCGCCTCGGGAACCAGCTGCCTGATCCGGGCCGCGGCGCTGTCGATGCTGGCGACCCGGTTGTGGATGTAGAAGACCTGCCCGTCGCGCAGCAACTCACGGCGAAGCGCGGCGGTGACCTGCTTGTCGTCGTGCGGGCCGACGTAGGTCAGCACCGGGTAGCGCTCCTCGGGCGGGGTGAGGATCGTCGACATCTCCCGAATGCCGGCCAGGCTCATCTCCAGGGTGCGCGGGATCGGGGTGGCGCTCATGGTGAGCACGTCGACGTGGCTGCGCAACGCCTTGATGTGTTCCTTGTGCTCGACGCCGAAACGCTGCTCCTCGTCGACGATCACCAACCCGAGGTCTTTCCAGCGGATCGCGGTCTGCAGCAGCCGGTGAGTGCCGATCACGATGTCGACGCTGCCGTCGGCCATGCCCTCGACGACCGCGCGGGACTCGGTGGGGTCGGTGAATCGCGACAGGCCCTTCACCGTCACCGGGAAGCCCGTCATCCGTGCGGTGAACGTCTGCAGATGCTGGTCGGCCAGCAGCGTGGTGGGCACCAGCACAGCGACCTGCTTGCCGTCCTGCACGGCCTTGAATGCCGCACGCACCGCGATCTCGGTCTTGCCGTAACCGACGTCACCGCAGATCACCCGGTCCATCGGCACCGGCTTCTCCATATCGGACTTGACCTCTTGGATCGCGGTGAGCTGGTCCATGGTCTCGGTGAACCCGAACGCGTCCTCCATCTCGGCCTGCCACGGCGTGTCCGGCCCGAACGCGTGCCCGGGGGCGGCCTGCCGCTTGGCGTAGAGCGCCACCAGCTCACTGGCGATCTCACGAACCGCCTTGCGCGCCTTGGTTTTCGTGTTCGTCCAGTCGCTGCCGCCGAGGCGGCTCAGGCCAGGTTCCTGGCCACCGACGTACCGCGACAGCTGATCCAGCGAATCCATCGGCACGAACAACTTGTCGGCGCCCTGGCCCCGCTTGCTCGAGCCATACTCCAGCACCAGGTACTCGCGGCGCGCGCCACCCACGGTGCGCTCGACCATCTCGACGAACCGCCCGATCCCGTGCTGATCGTGGACCACCAGATCGCCGGCGGTCAGCGCCAGCGGGTCAACGGTGTTGCGCCGCTTGGCCGCCAGCCGCTTGCCCTCGGGGGCGGCGACCCGGTTGCCGGTCAGATCGGTCTCGGTGATGACCACCAGGTTGGCGCCGGGGACGACGATGCCGTCGTGCAGCGGACCGCGGAGTACGCCCACCACACCGGGTTTGGGCGCCTCACCCGGTTCGAGCATCCCCGCCGGGATATCGCGTTCGCCGAGCTGCTCGACGACACGGTGGGCGGTGCCGGTGCCCGGGGCCACGACCGCGCCGTACCCACCGGTGAGGACATGGGCGCGCAACATCGCGAAGATCTCGTCGACGGTGCTCTGCTGGCCGCGCGCCGACGGGGAGGTGCGGACCTCGAGTTCGACGGCGTTCTCGGCGGCGAGCTGGCTCAACGTCCACCAGGGCCGGTTGCTCGCCCGGGCCGCCTCGTGGACCTCGTCGAGGTCGCGGAAGCCGGAACCGCCGAGCTGCTCGACGTCGATCGGGGCGTCACCGCCGATGGCGGCGACCGACCACGTCGCTTCAAGGAACTCGCGCCCGGTCGCGATCAGGTCGGCCGCGCGGGTGCGCACCTTCTCCGGATCGCAGATCAGCAGCGGGGTGTCGGCCGGCAGATGGTCGATCAGCAAAGCGAGCTCGTCGGGGCGCAGCACCGGCTGCAGCGCCTCCATGCCGTCGACCGGGATGCCCTCGGCAATCTTGACCAGCATCTCCCCGACGCTGCCGGTGATGTGATTGTCGTCGACCGGGCGGGTCTCGATGAGCGTGGTGGCCCGGGCCCGCACCTCGTCGGTCAGCAGCAGCTCACGGCAGGGCAGCGCGACCACCGTGCCGACCTCGATCTCGGGGATCGAACGCTGGTCGGCGACGGCGAACATCCGCATCTCGGTGATCTCGTCGCCCCAGAACTCCACCCGGACCGGATGTTCGGAGGTCGGCGGGAACACGTCGAGAATGCCGCCGCGGACGGCGAATTCACCGCGTTTGCCGACCATGTCGACGCGGGAGTAAGCCAGCTCGACCAGGCGAGCCACCAAGGCGTCGAAATCGAATTCGGCACCGACATGCAGGGTCACCGGTTCGATATCGGCCAGATCGGGAGCCATCGGCTGCAGCAGCGAGCGCGCGGTCGTCACCACCACCCGCAGCGGCGGGCCCAGGCGGGCGTCATCGGGGTGCGCCAGCCGGTGCAGCACCATCAGCCGCGCGCCGACGGTGTCCACGCCCGGGGACAGCCGCTCGTGCGGCAGCGTCTCCCAGGACGGGAACATCGCCGCCGAGTCACCGAAGACCCCGCGCAGTTCGGCGGTCAGGTCGTCGGCCTCGCGCCCGGTGGCGGTCACCACGAGCAACGGGCCGCCACGAGCCAGCGCGCACGCGGCATACAGCTGAGCGCTGGCCGGGCCGACGAGCGTGAGCTCCTCGGGACGCTCTGCGGCGCGCTCCGCGAGCCCGGCGAAGGTGGGGGCGGTCAGCGCCAGGTCAACCAGCCCCGCTATCGGGGTCTGGACATACGGGTGCCCCGGTACGGTCATGTTGAGACCATTCTAGGCAACCCCGCCGAACACGTTGCGGCGGGCCGCGATTCGCTCGCGCACTGTGACGCATGTCGCGTCGGCCGCATCGCTCACCTTTCCTCCCCCGGCGCGCCGCTCTGGGTTATTCGCCCTCCAACTGCGGGTCCGCCTCGAGATGGGTCAGACCGTTCCACATCAGGTTCACCAGATGGGCGGCCACCACCTCCTTCTTCGGCTCCCGGGTGTCCAGCCACCACTGCGCGGTCATCGAGACCGAGCCGACCAGGGCCTGGGCGTACAGCGGGGCCAATCCAGAATCCAGGCCGCGGCGGGCGAAGTCACCGGCCAGGATCGAGGCCACCTGACTGACCGCGTCGTTGAGCAGGCTCGAATAGGTGCCCGTGCTGATCGCTGCAGGCGAATCCCGAATCAGAATGCGGAACCCGTCGGTGCGCTCCTCGACGTAGGTCAGTAGGGCCAGCGCGACCCGCTCGACGCGCACCCGGGAGCGGTTGTTGGTCAGCGACGAGGTGATGCCGTCGAGCAGGGCCGACATCTCGCGGTCGACGACCACCGCATACAAGCCCTCCTTGCCGCCGAAGTGCTCGTAGACCACCGGTTTGGACACATTGGCGCGCTGGGCGATCTCCTCGATCGAGGTGCCCTCATAGCCTCGCTCGGCGAACAGAGTCCGGGCGACGTCGATCAACTGCCGCCGACGTTCGGTGCCGGTCATCCGGGCGCGCGGGGCCTTGGGCTCCTTTTCCGGTGCTGCCACCGGCTCAGGGTATTCCCCCCGGGTCGCTCCGCTCCCGCCCGCCGCACCTATTCCCCGGGTCGCTCCGCTCCCGCCCGCCGCACCTATTCCCCGGGTCGCTCCGCTCCCGCCCGCCGGACCTTGCACTAGAGTCTCAGGCGGACATTTCAGCCAGTCCGTCGTGGTGTAATCGGCAGCACCTCTGATTTTGGTTCAGATAGTTCAGGTTCGAGTCCTGGCGACGGAGCGAGTTCTTGGCGAGCGACCATTGAGCACGGAGCGAGCTCTTGGCGAGCGACCATTGAGCACGGAGCGAGCTCTTGGCGAGCGACTATTGGCACGGAGCTTTGGAGACGCAGGTGAGCACATACACCGAGCCAGCCGTGCTGGTCATCGCCGCGGGAGCGGGAACCCGCATGCGCTCCGACACCCCCAAGGTGCTGCACACCCTCGGTGGCCGCAGCATGCTCTCGCACGCGCTGCACGCCATCGCCGAGATCGCACCCCAGCACCTCGTCGTCGTGTTGGGCAAGGATCGGGAACGCATCGCCCCGGTCGTCGGGGAACTGGCTGTGGAGCTAGGCCGCCACATCGAGGTGGCCGTGCAGGAGCAACAGCTGGGCACCGGCCACGCCGCCTTGTGCGGACTCTCGGGTCTGCCCGACGACTTCTCCGGCACCGTCGTCGTGACCGCCGGTGACGTGCCGCTGCTGGACGCGGGAACCCTCACCGAGCTGATCGCCACCCACAACGCCGGACGCGCCGCCGTCACCATCGTCACGACGACGGTGCCCGACGCGACCGGCTACGGCCGGATCCTGCGCACCCAGGACGGCGAAGTCATCGCCATCGTCGAAGAGGCCGACGCCACCCCTCAGCAGCGCGCCATCCGGGAAGTCAACGCCGGCGTCTATGCCTTCGACATCGCCGCCCTGCGCTCGGCGCTGAGCCGGCTGTCGGCGAATAACGCCCAGCATGAGCTCTACCTGACCGACGCCATTTCGATCATTCGCGCCGACGGACAGATCGTGCACGCCACGCACATCGACGACCACGCCTTGGTCGCCGGCGTCAACGACCGGGTGCAGCTGTCCACAATGGCCCGCGAACTCAACCGGCGGGTGGTGGCCACCCACCAGCGCGCCGGCGTCACCGTGGTCGACCCGCTGACCACCTGGATCGACGTGAACGTCGCTATCGGCCGCGACACCGTCATCCGGCCCGGAACCCAGCTGCTGGGCGCCACCTGCATCGGGGCCCGCTGCGAGATCGGGCCGGACACCACCTTGACCGACGTCATCGTCGGCGATGAGGCGTCGGTGGTCCGGACCCACGGCAGCGGCTCGTCAATCGGTGCCGGGGCCACCGTGGGCCCCTTCACGTTCCTGCGGCCCGGCACCGACCTGGGCGCGCAGGGAAAGCTCGGCGCCTTCGTCGAGACCAAGAACGCCGTGATCGGCAGGGGTACCAAGGTGCCGCACCTGACCTACGTCGGCGACGCCGACATTGGCGAATTCAGCAACATCGGCGCCTCGAGCGTCTTCGTCAACTACGACGGCGAGAACAAGAGCCGCACCACGATCGGCTCCCACGTGCGGACCGGCTCGGACACCATGTTCGTCGCACCGGTCCGCGTCGGTGACGGCGCCTACACCGGGGCCGGCACCGTGCTTCGCGATGACGTGCCGCCCGGGGCGCTGGCCGTCTCGGCAGGACCGCAGCGCAACATCGAGGATTGGGTGCTCAACAAGCGGCCCGGCAGCACCTCGGCACGGGCGGCCGCCGAGGCGAAACAGGCGAAGGCAGCCGATCCTCAGGAGTGACGAACGTCGCCAGATGTTGCCTTTTTGGTAACCCGGGGACCTCGCACCGTACGATGGGCCGGTATCGATCTCCGACCGGCAAGGGCAGCACACAGTGGGCACGGACTGGACCGACAACCGCAAGAATCTGATGCTCTTCTCGGGCCGCGCGCACCCGGAGCTGGCTGAGCAAGTCGCCAAAGAGCTCGATGTTCAGGTCACCGCGCAGACCGCACGAGACTTCGCCAACGGCGAGATCTTCGTCCGCTTCGACGAATCGGTGCGCGGTTGCGACGCCTTCGTGCTGCAGTCCCATCCCGCGCCGCTGAACAAGTGGCTGATGGAACAGCTGATCATGATCGACGCGCTCAAGCGCGGCAGCGCCAAGCGGATCACCGCGATCCTGCCGTTTTACCCCTACGCCCGCCAAGACAAGAAGCACCGCGGTCGCGAGCCGATCTCGGCGCGGCTGGTGGCCGACCTGCTCAAGACCGCCGGCGCCGACCGCATCGTCTCGGTCGACCTGCACACCGACCAGATCCAGGGTTTCTTCGACGGTCCGGTGGACCATATGCGGGCCCAACCGCTGCTGACCGGGTACATCCGGGACAACTACAACTGCGAGAACGTCGCCGTGGTCTCCCCCGACTCCGGCCGCGTGCGGGTCGCCGAGAAGTGGGCCGACGCCCTCGGCGGCACCCCGCTGGCCTTCATCCACAAGACCCGTGATCCGAAGGTGCCCAACCAGGTGGTGTCCAACCGGGTCGTCGGCGACGTCGACGGCAAGACCTGCGTGCTGACCGACGACATGATCGACACCGGCGGCACCATCGCCGGCGCGGTCAAGCTGCTGCACTCCGCCGGCGCCAAGGACGTGATCATCGCGGCCACCCACGGTGTGCTGTCCGACCCGGCCCGTGAGCGGCTGGCCGACAGCGGCGCGCGCGAGGTGATCGTCACCAACACCCTGCCGATCGACGAAGCCAAACGATTCCCACAGCTGACGGTCTTGTCGATCGCTCCGTTGCTGGCCAGCACCATCCGGGCGGTCTTCGAAAACGGTTCGGTCACTGGCCTTTTCGACGGGGACGCGTAGGGAGAATCGGTGCCAAGCTCGGCAGTCATCTACCACAATCCACGCTGCAGTACATCCCGCAAGACGCTGGAACTGTTGCGCGGCAACGCTATCGAGCCGACGGTTATCGAATACCTCAAGACGCCGCCGTCCCGCGCCGAGATCGCCAAGCTGATCGCCGACGCCGGGATCGATGTACGCACCGCCGTGCGCAAGCGGGAATCCCTCTACGGTGAGCTGAATCTGGCCGAGGCCAGCGACGACGAGCTGCTCGACGCCATGGCCGCCAACCCGATCCTGATCGAGCGTCCGTTCGTGGTGACCGGTAAGGGCACCCGGCTGGCCCGGCCGATCGACGCGGTTCACGACATTCTGTGAGAGCGCCCGCGGCAGCCCTGGCCGTCGCGCTGACCATGACCGTGGCAGCGTGCGGGTCGACACCGCCGGATTATTCGTCGATATGGTCCACCCCGGCGACGACGGCACCGACGACCACGACGTCGAACAAGCCCCAGACGATCTCGGAGTACCTCTACGGCGTCGGCGTCAACGGCGAGCAGATCCCGCTGGACAAGCTGACCGACATCAAGGTGACCCTGCCGCGACCGCCGGGCTGGACCAAGTACAGCAACTCGAACTTCTCCCCGGGCACCGAGGTGATCGCGAAGAACAACACCTACCCGACGGCGATGGTGATCGTGTTCAAGCTCACCGGCAGTTTCGACGTGGGCGAGGCACTCAAGCACGCCAGCGTCGATGCCGAAATGTCCAAGAACTTCACGAAACTCAACGAATCCAGCAAGGACTTCGACGGGTTCCCGTCATCGATGATCGAGGGCAGCTACGACCTCAACGACAAGCGTCTGCACTCCTACAACCGGGTGGTCATCCCGGTCACCAAGGCGCCCGCCTTCCAGCGCTACCTGGTGCAACTGACCGTGACGACGCTGGCCAACCAAGCCGCGGCCGATGCCGACGACGTCGAGGCGATCATCCGGGGCTTCAGCGTCGCGCTGAGGTAGGCGTTTGATCCCGGGCCGGAACTTGTTCCTAGAGCCCCTAAGTCCAGAGCCCCTAAAGTGGTCGCCATGAGTTGGACCGCCGCAGATCTGCCGTCGTTCGCCGGCCGCACCGTCATCGTCACCGGCGCCAACAGCGGGCTGGGCCTGGTCACCGCCCGCGAGCTGGCCCGGGTGGGCGCCCACGTCGTCCTGGCCTGCCGCAACACCACCAAGGGCGACGAGGCCGCTGCGGCCATGACCGGCGACGTCGAGGTGCGCAAGCTCGACCTGCAGGACCTGGCTTCGATCCGCGAATTCGCCGCTAGCGTCGACCGCGTCGATGTACTGATCAACAATGCCGGCATCATGGCCGTCCCGTACGCCCTGACCAAGGACGGGTTCGAAAGCCAGATCGGCACCAACCACCTGGGTCACTTCGCGCTGACCAATCTGCTGCTGCCCAAACTCACCGACCGGGTGGTCACGGTGTCGTCGTTCATGCACCTGCTGGGCAAGATCAGCATCAAGGACCTGAACTGGAAGGCGCGGCCGTATTCAGCGTGGCTGGCCTATGGCCAGTCGAAGCTGGCCAACCTGCTGTTCACCAGCGAGCTGCAAAGACGCCTCGACGCAGCCGGATCGCCGCTGAAGTCGCACGCGGCCCACCCCGGCTACTCCGCCACCAACCTGCAAGGCCACACCGGTAACCGGATGGGCACCCGGATCTGGGACCTCGGCAACAGCGTGTTTGCCACCACCGCCGACTTCGGCGCCCGCCAGACCCTCTACGCCGCGTCACAGAGCCTTCCCGGCAACACCTTCATCGGCCCGAAGTTCGCGATGCGCGGCCCCAGCGGGCCGTCACCGCGCAGCCTGCTGGCCCGCAACCAAGGCACCGCGAAGTCGCTGTGGCGACTATCCGAGCAGCTCACCGGCATCGAATTTCCGCTCTGAGGTCCTGATCGGCTACCCTGGGGGCCGCGTCACGGCGAGGGTGGACCAGCCACCGTTATCGACGAGGCTTCCAGTAATTGGTGCCTGCCTTCGCCGTGCAGAAGTCCACGACAGGCAACACAGGAGCACCGATCATGGCCAAAGGCACCACCAACAATCTCACCGCCGACGTGCGGGACACCACCGGTAAGGGCGCTTCACGCCGCGCTCGCCGTGAAGGCAAGGTGCCCGTCGTTCTCTACGGCCACGGCGCCGACCCGCAGCACCTCGAGCTCAACGCCCGCGACTTCGCCGCTGTCCTGCGCCACTCCGGCACCAACGCCGTGCTGACGCTCGACGTCGCCGGCAAGGAACAGCTGGCCCTGACCAAGGCGCTGTCCGTGCACCCGATCCGGCGCACCATCCAGCATGCCGACCTGATCGTGGTCCGGCGCGGCGAGAAGGTCACCGTCGAGGTCCCCGTCACCATCGAGGGCGACGCTGCCTCCGGCACCCTGGTCACCCAGGACGCCAGCACCATCGAGATCGAGGCCGAGGCGCTGTCGATCCCGGAAAGCCTGACCGTGTCGGTCGAGGGCGTCGAGGAGGGCACCCAGATCACCGCCGGCCAGATCGAGCTGCCCGCCGGCGTGATCCTGATCAGCGATCCCGAACTGCTGGTCGTCAACATCGTCGCCGCGCCGTCCGCCGAGGAGCTGGAGGCCGAGGGCGGTGGCGAGTCGGCCGCGGGGCAGGCTGCCGAGGCTGCTGCAGGCGAGGGCGAGTCGGCCGGGGCCGAGTAGGCACGGGCCGTGGCCGATCCCCTTCTGGTTGTCGGCCTGGGCAACCCCGGACCGCAGTACGCCAAGACCCGGCACAATCTCGGGTTCATGGTGGCCGACCTGCTGGCCGGCCGGATCGGCGCACAGTTCAAGGTGCACAAGCGCTCGGGCGCCGAGATCGTCACCGGCCGGCTCGGCCACCGGCCCGTCGTGCTGGCCAAGCCGCGCACATACATGAACGAGTCCGGGCGCCAGGTCGGTCCGCTGGCGAAGTTCTACTCCGTCAGCCCCGCCGACATCATCGTGATCCACGATGAGCTCGACATCGATTTCGGCCGGATCCGATTGAAGCTCGGCGGCGGCGAGGGTGGGCACAACGGCTTGCGCTCGATCGCTAACGCGTTGGGCACCAAGGACTTCCAACGCGTACGCATCGGGATCGGCCGGCCGCCGGGCCGTAAGGACCCCGCGGCGTACGTCTTGGAGGCCTTCAACTCCAACGAACGACCGGAGGTCCCCGCGATCTGCGAGCAGGCCGCCGACGCCACCGAACTGCTGGCCGAGGTCGGCCTGGAAACCGCGCAGAACCAGGTCCACGCCTGGTGAAGCGCCGTAAGAAATAGCCGCCGGGGCGTCAGGATTCTGTAGAGATCGCCGACGACGCGCCGCCGGGGACGTAGACCTGAGTGCGTGAGCATTTCACGTGTTTGGGGTTCGTTCGACATCTACCCGGCGCGCTACGGCGTGGGCCGCTACCGGCTCGTCGTGTTCCCACCCGGCATCACCACGCATGAGCGGCAGATGCTGCGGGTGTGGCGCGGCTGGCCGCTGTGGGGCGCCGCGCTGTGGCTGGGTTTGCAGGTCGGCGGAGCGGTGCTCGGCATGCCGGAGACGGCGCTGATCGGCGGGACCATGATCTATATCGCCGCCGGTGCGCTGGCGTTCGCGATGACCGGGGAAACTCGGCTGCGGGTCCGCACGCTGTGGGCCACCACCGTCGCCGGGTACGACCACGCCGAGGTCGACGACCGCTACGCCCGGCTGCGGGTCATGGCACGAGCGCTTGATCAGGCCGACCTCGATCTAGAGGAAGGGCGGATCTCCCCGCCGGAGCACGAGGCCCGCTGGTGGCAGGTCTACGACGCGCTCGGCGCGATGGCGCCGGCACTCTCGCCGCGAGCCGGCTACATTCCCAGCGCGATCAGCGCAGCGACCTCGAATCCGGCGATGCCCCGTTCCACCAGACCGAGCGGGATCAGCCGCCACCACGATTGACCGATCACTGCGCCGAAAACCCGATCCAGCCGAGCACGCGCGCCATCGAACCTGCCTACTCAAGCCCCCGGATTCCACTGCCGACAATCTTGACCGGCTTGTGCGGGAAGCGTCGTTCGGCGTGCGCCTTGGCATCGGAATCCGGTAACACATAGAGGTTTTCGATCTTCTCCTGCAGCGGTCGCAGTACCAGGTCCATGAACCCCTTGCGGTCGTCGAGATACGGCTCGATGACGTCTTCACCGGCCGGACACACCGCCAGACAGTAGGCGGCCTTGTAGTTGGCCTTGAATGACAGGCTCTGCCACATCGAGGCGTTCTCGGAATCACTGACCCGGGAGCGGAAGTCGTCAGCATCCTCGCTGTCGGCGACGGTCTGCGCCCAGTCGGTGAATCCGCCCATGAACTCGCGGTAGTTGTGCACCGAGCAGGCCACGAAGTCGAACGCGCCCTCCTTCTTGATGGCCCCGACGGGGCAGGCCGCAACGCAGAGCTTGCATTCCAGGCACGGCGAATAGTCCAGCGGTGCACCGTAACTGCTGATCGTGGTGTCGACGAGGATGGTGGCCAGCAGGATGAAGTTGCCGAACTTCGGGTGGATGACGTTGCGATGGATGCCCATCACGCCGAGGCCGGCGGCAACCGCCACCGGTTTGTGGGCGACCACCCAGATCCGTCCGGGATAGCGATCCATCTCCATCGGGAAGGTGGCCGACGGGTTGAGCGCGCGGTGACCGGCGTCCTGAAGCGCGCGGGTGATCCGGTGCGCCGCCTCGTTGATGATCTCCCCGCTGCGGTGAAATTCCTGGTTGGCCACGCTGCGCGCGACCGACCGCACATTGTCGCGGTTCATCCGCACCACCAGGGAGATGTAGCTTCGCGTCCCCGGCAGCGCAGCCTCGACATGCTCACGCTCCGAGGCCAAATCGGGGTTGTCGATGCTCGCGAACGCCACATCGTCGGCGCCGGCGGCCAGACACAGGGCGCGCAGCCAGTCGGCGTCGATGACCGCCGCCGGACCCACGCGCTTGCGGGCACGGACTGCCTTCACGGTCGGATGGTCGGTGAGACGCGGCGAGTGAACCATGCTGGGTATAGTACACAATACTTAGACATTCATGGGCACACCTCGATGCACTCGTCGAATGCGCAGGCTCATGGCACGTCACCATCGACCGCGGCTTGCACCAGCCAGCGGCGCACGATGTCAGCTTCGCTGCGCGAGAGACCCGCGGCGAGTTTCGCCTCGAGCGCCCCGACGATGTCCTTGCAGTCGGCGAGCACCGTCCTCCCTCGATCAGCGAGGGCGAGTTGGCGGATGCGCCCATGGACCGGATGCGGAGTCGCCGTCAGCAGCCCGTCGCGCCTCAGATTGGCGACGATGACCGTCACCGTCTGCGGAGTCAACAGTGACAGCCGGGCCAGATCCGCACTGGAGCACCCCGGGTAAGCGTCGACCATGGTCAGCACCGCGAATTGTGGTTGGGTTACCCCGAATTCGGCCAATGCCCGCTCCAGCCGGGAACGGAACGCGACGTTGGCCTGGCGAAGCAGGTAACCGAGGTGGCCCTCCTCGCCGCGCTTCCCGACGCCTGCTGACGGGACCGCGCCGGAGAACTCAGATTTGCTCATAATATTCGACCTCGTATATGTTGTTCGAACACGAATATCCTACCCCGCGCGGAGGAGCCGCACATGACGAATCCCGGCCCGACCATGGCCTACGCCGAGTTCAACAGGTCTGCGGTCGCGGTCCGTGATGCCCTGCTGGCATTGGGGACTGCGGTCGATGCATCGGGGCTGGACAAAACTCTCACCGAACTGATGAAGCTGCGCGCCTCACAGATCAATGGCTGCGCGTTCTGTGTGCAGTACCACCTCACGGTGGCCCGCCGGCTGGCCGTACCGGCCGAAAAGCTCGATCTGCTCACAGTGTGGTCGGAGACAGATCTGTACTCCCCTCGCGAACGGGCGGCGCTGGCCTGGGCGGAGGCTTTGACCCGGCTCGACGACGACGTGGCCCGCGCAACCGCATTGGTTGCGCTGCGCGAAGAGTTCACCCAGACCGAGATCCTCAACCTCACCACCACGGTCGGCACCATCAACCAATGGAACCGGATCGCCATCGGCCTCGGGCTCTCCCCGCAGCTCACTGCCTCGGCTTCCACGGAAGCGGAGTAATGCCCACTACTGCAGCACACTTCGAGATCAACGACGTTGACGAGCACCAGATCGCATTCTGTTACCCGCTGATGCGTCAACTGCGTCCGCAGCTGGCCTCGGCAGAGGATCTCGCCAGTCGGTGGCGCCGCCAGAGCGCTCAGGGCTACCGGATCGTCGGCCTCTGGCAGCACAACCAGCCACTGGCGCTGGCCGGTTATCGCATGACGGAGAGTTTGATCCACGGCCCCTTTCTCTACGTGGACGATCTCGTCGTCGACAGCGCGCTGCGCAGCGCGGGATACGGTGCGCTGCTGATGGACTGGCTAGAGAACGAAGGCCGGCGCACTGGCTGCGCCAAGCTCGTTCTCGATACCGGGCTCGACAACGCGCTGGCACAACGGTTCTACTACCGCCAGGGCCTGCTGGCGATGGCGCTGCGCTTTGCCACCGTCCTGAACTGAGCCCGCACGTGACGGCCATTCTGCACGTCTCGGCTAGCACGCGTGGCGAGCTGTCGGTCAGCAAACGTGTGTCGCAGACAATGCTCACGGCTCTGCGCGTATCGAATCCAGCTGCGCGCGTTGTCAATCGCGACATCGGTACGTCCCCGATCCCGCACCCCGACGCCAAGCTCGTCAGGGCCAGCCTGGCGCCGGCGGCTGAGCACGGACCAACGGCGTCCACCGCATTGACCGTGTCCGAAGAGCTCATTGGCGAACTGGAAGCCGCTGACCTACTCCTGATCTCGACGCCGATGCACAACTTCGCTGTGCCGTCGACGTTGAAAGCCTGGCTGGATCATGTGATGCGACCCGGTAGAACGTTCCGCTCGGGCCCGACCGGAAAGGTCGGGCTGCTGGCGGACCGCCCCGCGATCGCCGTCGTGGCGTGCGGAGGCCGCTTCGGCCAGGACCCGGGCACGCAACGCGACTTCCTCAGCCCATACCTCCGATATGCCCTGCGCACCATCGGCATAACGCGCCTGGAGATCCTTCGCCTGGAGGAACTCGCCCGGGGGCCGGAGAAGGTCGCGATCGCCCTGCAACAGGCCGACAGCTGGATCGCCGAACAGCTCGGCCGACTCACCTACTGACCAGCCGCTGAACACCACCCGGCCTAGCGCGTAGCGTCGCAACTCATGAACACTCTGCAGGATTCGAAGGTGGCTGCGGCCATCGATCGCATGTACGCCGAGGCCAGCCAGCAGATGACACAGCTGCACGAGCGCGGAGCCGAACTGCGACGACTGGGCTCGGCGAGCGCCCAGGAACGCGCCGACGCGTTCAGCGACTTCTATCTGCCGGTCACGCCGGAATCCGGTCGGTTGCTGTACGCGCTCGTCCGGGCAGCTCGGCCGCAGATCGTGGTCGAGTTCGGGATGTCGTTGGGCCTCTCGGCAATTCATCTAGCCAGCGCGGTGCGCGATAACGGCGTCGGGCGGGTGGTGACCACCGAGTTGAGCGCGGCCAAAGTCGGCGCGGCGGCGGTGACCTTCGCCGAGGTCGGCCTGGACGACCTGATCACCGTCCTGGAGGGCGACGCACTACAGACCCTGGCCGACCTCGACGGGCCGGTGGACTTCGTGCTGCTCGACGGCTGGAAGGACCTCTATCTCCCGGTATTGCAGCTGCTCGAACCGCGGCTGAGCCCCGGGTCGCTCGTCGTCGCCGACAACACCGGTATGCCCGACACGGCGTCTTATGTGGACTACGTCCGCGACCCGGCCAACGGTTATGTCAGCGTGAGCTTCCCGGTGCGCGGCTCCGACGCCATGGAGATCAGCTGCCGCGCCTGACGGCGGCGGGTTAGGTGACGAGCGCTACCGAATTGGCCCGCCGCAGCTTGCCGGACGGCGTCTTCGGGATGGTGCCCGGCCCGAGCACCACGACGTTGCGCGGGCGCACGTCGACCTCCGCGACGACCTCGTGCGCCACCTCGTGCTCGATGCGTCGTACCGCGGCAGGGTCCTGCCAGGCGTTGGATTCCACCGCCACCGCGAAGGTCTCCCGAGAATGGCCGGCGTCGAGTCGCACCGCGACCGCGCAGCCGGGGCGCACACCCTCCACCCGGCCGGCGGCACGCTCGATGTCGGTGGGATAGATGTTGCGACCGGCCATGATGATGACGTCCTTGACCCGGCCGCACACGACGACGTGGCCGTTCTCGGTCAGGTAGCCCAGATCGCCGGTGTCCAGCCAGCCGTTCTCGTCCTGGCCCGGCACGAAGCCGCCCATGGTGATGTAGCCCGGCGTCAGCGACTCGCCACGCAACTCGATGATGCCGACACCGCGCGCCGGCAGGACGTTGCCGTCCTCGTCGACGACGCGGGCCTCGATATCCTTGAGCAGCGGGCCCAGCGTGGCCAGCCGCCTGGTGTTGCCCTTGGCCGCCGGGACAGCGCGGCGCAACGCGGCGAGCAAGTCGGCGTCGACCTCGTCGACCACCAGTCCGGCGCCGCACTCGGAGAACGACACCGCCAGGGTGGTCTCCGCCATGCCGTAGGCCGGCAGGATGGCTTCCGGCTGGAGACCGAACGGCCGGCCCGCGTCCAGCAGGTCCTCGACGTCGGCGGGGTCGACCGGCTCCGCACCGGAGAGTGCAAAGCGCAGCGAGGACAGGTCGAACTCACCCGGCTTGGCCTGACGGCGCAGGCGCTTGGCGAACAGCGCGTAGGCGAAGTTGGGCGCCGCGGTCATGGTGCCCTTGTACTTGTCGATGAGCTTGGCCCACAGCAGGGTGTCGCGCAGGAAGTCCATCGGCGTGACCTTGACCAGTTCGGCACCGAAATACATCGGAATGGTGAGGAAGCCGACCATGCCCATGTCGTGGAAGCAGGGCAACCAGCTGACCATGACGTCGGTGTCGATGTCGTACTTGGCGCCGATGAACATCGCCTCGGCATTGGAGTGGATGTTGCGGTGGGTGATCACCACGGCCTTGGGCGAACCGGTGGAACCGGACGTCAACTGCATCAGAGCGACATCGTCTTCGGAGGTTTCGACCGGGTCGATGGGCTCGGCGGCCAGCAGCGCCTCGACGGTCAGCACCTTGACACCGCGTTCCTCAAGCACCGGCACAGCGAGCAGGAACGGATCGGAGACGACGACGGCCTTGGCCTCGATCATGTCGATGACGTTGGCGGTGTCCTTGGCCCACTGTTCAAGGTCGGTGCGCGGGGTCGGCTGGTGCAGCATCGTCAGGCTGGCACCACGCATCCACAGCGCCTGGGCGGTCGGGGCGATCTCCACCGGAGCGCCGGCCAACACGCCAACTGCGTCACCGAGACCGATCCCGGCGGCGGCCAGGCCGCCGGCGATACGCCGGGCCCGCTCATGCACCTCTCGCCACGTGTGCCGCACCGGCTCGTAAGGCTCTCCGGTGACCATGCCTTTACTGCTGGTCATGGCGTTATGGAACATCTTGTCCGTGAAACGGCTCACGACGACCTCCTCGGCATCCGGAGCTGGCTGATCCGCGCCGTCGGGCACCGGAGCTGGCTGCTCAGCGACATCGGACTGGGCGCAAACGCCCGGGATTTCATGCTCCACCTGCCTGAACGCCCCGCATAGGAGGCACGCCAGTACGACTGGGGAGCGGTTCGATCTCGAAACGGTGATGCCTTGGCGACATGGCCCGGCACCGCTAGGCCACCGCCCGCCCGAGACCGGGTGGGCGATACGCACGTGTGCAGTGCCTGGCCGTTAGTCATCACCGACGCTCATCTTAAACTTCCCTTAAGTTACCGCCAAGTTTTCTTGGGTATTGAGAAGCGCGTCACACCTGGGAGCGGGCAGCCGCAGGGCCTCAGGACGTCACGATGCGGGCGCCGTGGACCGGGCCGCAGGCCACCCGCACCGTCCGGCAGACGTCCGCCCCGGCGAGTTCAGTGCCGACATCCAGTGCTGCGGCCGCTGATTCGCACAGAAATGCGCACGTCGGGCCCGAGCCGGACACGATGCCGGCCAACGCGCCCGCCTCGGTTCCGGCACGCAGGGTCCGGCGCAGATCCGGGTGCAGACTCAGTGCGGCCGGCTGCAAGTCGTTGCCCAGCACGGCGGCCAACTCACGTGGGTTGCCGCCGGCCAGCGCGGCCAGCAGAGGTTCGGGGTCACTGAGCCGTGCCGGGTCACCGGTTTCGCGCAGCCGGTCGATCTCGCGGTAGACCTCCGCCGTCGACAGCCCACCCCTGCCGAACGCCAACACCCAGTGAAATGTGCTGCGCGCCAGCACTGTTGCCAACTCTTCACCGCGGCCGGTACCCAGCGCGGTTCCGCCGTGCAACGCGAAGGGCACGTCGCTGCCGAGTTCCGCGGCCAGCGCGTGCAGGTCCCGGCGAGGCAACCCCAGCTCCCACAGGTTATTCATGGCGACCAGCACCGCCGCCGCGTCGGCGCTGCCGCCGGCCATACCACCGGCCACCGGGATCGACTTGTCGATCGTGATCTCCACGTCGGGCGCGCGCCCGACATGTTCGGCCATCAACTCGGCGGCCTGCCATGCGATGTTGCGGGAATCGGCGGGCAGCTCATCGGCGCCCTCCCCCACGGCTCGCAGCGACAACACGTCCGCATTGCGGACGGTGACCTCGTCGACCAGCGACACGGCATGGAAGACGGTGGCGAGTTCGTGGTAGCCGTCATCGCGACGGTCACCGACACCCAGATACAGGTTCACTTTGCCGGGCACACGTACCGTCACCGACCCGGTCGCAACCCATTCGGGGGCAACGGAGCCGTTGGACGAGGACACCGCACGAGACTAGCGCGCCGCGGCCGATTCTCTCCTCTACCGCCGACCAGTGAATCTAGGGTCAAAGCATGGCGCACCCCGGACGACTGTTCGCGGGCCACCTCGTCGAAACGCTGCTGGGGCACGGCGGTGGGGCTGCGGTGTATCGCGCCCGCCGAGCCGACGGGTCGGTGATCGCCTTGAAGGTGCTCGACGCCGAGCACCGGGAGGACATCAGCGTCGGCCGACTGGCCAGGGAATACCGCATCACCAGCGGCCTGCGGCACCAACACATCGTGCAGGTCCACGACCTCGGCCCGTACTGGATGACCATGCAGTACGTCGACGGCGGCGATGCGACCGCCCTGCAGTCACTGGACACCAAGCTCGAGTCGCTCGGCCAGATCGCCGACGCCCTCGACCACGCCCACCGCGGCGGCGTCGTGCACACCGACGTCAAGCCGGCGAACATCCTCGTCCACCGCGACTTTTCCCGGGACGGCGCGGTGCTGATCGACTTCGGAGTGGCGCATGTGCTGGCCGAGGACGTCTGGCACCGGCCCGCCGAGGTGGTGGCGTCGCTGCCCTACGCCGCTCCCGAGCTCCTGCAGGGTCGCCTCCCCCAGGCGGCGACCGACGAGTACGCGCTGGCCTGCACAGCCCTGGAACTGCTCACCGGCTTCCCGCCGTTCACGGCGCAGAATCGAATGGCACTCGTGGATGCGCACCTGCACCTGCCGCCTCCCGAGACGTCGCGGGAGGTGCGGTGGCTGTCGAGATCGTTCGACCTGGTCCTGGCCCGAGCGATCGCCAAGGATCCGGACCGCAGGTATCCGTCATGCACCGAACTGGTGCACCACATCGCTGAGACGGTGCGCCGAAGCGCTCAGAACACCTGAGCCGAGCGCGCCGGCCCGTCCGCGGAATCCGTCGAGGCCGTGAAGTCACCGGAGCGCTGCAGCAGTCGCACGAAGTCGACGATCGCCAGCGTCTCACCGCGACGAGCCGGGTCGATACTCGCGGCCAGGAGCCGTTCGGCGGACTCATTGCCCGAGCCGGCCCATTCCAGGAAGGCGTTGCGGGCCGTCTTGCGGCGTTGAGCGAAGGCGATGTCGATCAGCTCGAACACCTGCTGGCGGAAGCCTTCGTCGACCGGCCAGGGCGAGGTCTCGTGACGGTCGATCCGGACCAGCCCGGAGTACACCCGCGGGATGGGCCAGAACACCGTCGGCGACACCATGCCGTAACGGCGGACCTTGCCGAAGAAGCGCACCTTGACGCTGGGCACGCCGTAGTCCTTGCCACCGGGCTCGGCGGCCAGCCGCTCGGCGACCTCGGCCTGGACCATCACCATCACGGTGCGGATCGAGGGAAACTCGGCCAGCAGGTGCAACAGCGCGGGAACCGCGATGTTGTACGGCAGGTTGGCGACCACGGCGGTCGGCGGGTCGGCCAGCTCGGAGCGTTCCAGCGCCAGGATGTCCTGGTTGAGCACGGTCAGCCGATGGATCTCGCTGTGCGAGTGCTCGGCGACGGTCTTAGGCAGCCGCTGGGCCAGCACCGGATCGATCTCGATGGCGCTCACGGTCGCGCCGCGGTCCAGCAGGGCCAGCGTCAGCGAACCAAGGCCCGGACCGACCTCGAGGACGTGGTCCTGCTTATTGATGCCGGACGCGGAGACAATTCGACGCACAGTATTTGCGTCGTGTACGAAATTCTGTCCCAGAGATTTACGCGGCTTGAAATCAAGTTCTTTGGCCAGATTTCGAATCTCGGTTCGCCCGAGGAGACGAATTGTCACGATGCTCCCCTCCCGCACACGGGCCAGGCCCCCCAGCCTTGACGTGAACGCGTTACTTCAGCAATTGCTATCTGTTCTTCTCTGGTTGCCATGTCGGCACGGCTAGCATAGCGCAGTCCGCCGTTTCTTTCCCAGGTGTTTTGATCGAACTGCACGCCACCGTAGTAACCGTTGCCGGTATTGATCGCCCAATTGCCGCCCGCTTCGCACCTGGCAATAGCGTCCCAAATGGGTCCGTTGAGGACCTGAGGCACTTCGGTGCCCGGCTTGGCCCCCACCCGCAGAACCGAAGCGCGGGCCGGGACGATCACCGTGTTGGCGACGGGCAGCCGCCCGGTTTCCACACCGTTGACCTCAGATACAGCAAAAATCACGTCCTGCACGCCAGGCGTTCCGGGATCTTCGACGACCTGGCGGCTCATGTTCATCGTCGGATCCTCGATCCGCTGAGCAACCGGTGGCAGCGGCACCCGCTCGGTGACCTTCTCGATCCGCATCCTGGTCACCTGGATCTGCATGCCGGCGATCACCGGAGAGGATGCCGCCGGGACGACGGTGTCGGCCTGCTCCAGCGGGACACCGGCGGCGGCGAGCAGACCTGCGACGGTCGGTGCGGCCAGATGGACGGTGCTGACCACGCCGCCGTCATTGATCTGGACGGTCTTGGCGCTGACCACCGGCAGGGCCATCCCCTCCAGGGGCAGGCGGCTGCCGCGCGAGGCCGCCGCCGGGGCGGTGTCGGACATCCGCAGCTGCGCCAGGGCCTCGTCAACGGTCGAGGCGGTGGTCCAGACCTGCTTGGCATCCTGGCCGTCCAGCGAGATCTGCAGGGGGCGGCTGCGGCGCAGCACGATCGTTTCGGCGTCGTGCACCGGCTGGCCGGCGCCCGGGAACAGGTCGTCGCGGTCCCCGATGGCGTAGCCGTTCTCCTCGACCACGTCGATCACCCGCGACTTCATCGTGGTGACCTTCAGCTGGGTGCCGTCGACGTTGAGCGTCACCGTCTTCTGGGAAGCCACCGCCAACGCCCCGGCACCGGCCAGCGTCAGCAGCAGCGCAGCGACGACGAGTCGAAGGAGCGGTGAGGGCGATTGGTGGAGCTTGGTCAACACGTTCAAGAGTTTCGGGTCCCGCCTCGGCAATAAAACAAAGCAGGGGCCCGTCAAACTGCGAGCCCCCTTTGATCACAAGACGGTAACGAACCGGCCTAGAAAGGGGCAACCCGGGGCAGCAGCTCTCAACAGACCCTTAGAGACCGTAGACCCGCCGGGCGGTGGCGCAGGACTGCTCGGCCACCAGCTGCGCCGGCCGGTCGACCACGTCGGCCAGCGCTCGCACCGTATAGGGCAGGCAGTAGGGCTCGTTGGGCGCCCCGCGGTAGGGATGCGGAGTCAGGAAGGGCGCGTCGGTCTCCACAAGCAGCTGCTCGGGCGGGATCAGGGCCGCCGCCGCCCGCAGGTCATGGGCGTTCTTGAAGCTCACCGTGCCCGACAGGCTCAGCACCCAGCCAGCCTCGATGCAGACACGTGCCATCTCCGGCCCCGAGGAGAAGCAGTGGAAGATGACCCGCTCCGGGGCGCCCTCGGCGCGCAGCACGTCGAGCACCTCGGCGTCGGCGTCCCGGTTGTGAATCATCAGCGGTTTGCCGGTCCGCTTGGCCAGATCGATGTGCCAGGCGAAGGACTCCCGTTGAGCCGAAGGCTCGGCGCAGCCCTCGAGCTTGCCCGGCCAGAACAGGTCCATGCCGGTTTCCCCGATGGCGACCACCCGCGGCCGAGCGGCCAGCTGCTCGAGCTCCGCACGCGCAGCCTCGGTCAGGGCGTCGGCCCGGGTCGGGTGCAGCGCCACCGCCGCATAGACCCGGGAGTCCCAGCCGGCGGCTTCGGCCGCCCAGCGGGCAGCGTCGAGGTCGTCGGCGATCGTGACGGCGGCAACCACCCCGACCGCTTCGGCGCGGTCGAGAACGGCCCGGACGCCGTCGGCGTCGCGGGCCCCGCACGCATCGAGGTGGGTGTGCGCATCGATCAACGGCGTCAACGGCTCTGGCGGAGGCGGTGCCGGACGCTGTGAACCCACCGCAACACAATAAGGTGAGAGCTGAAATGAGCCAGAAGACCCCGTTCTACGTCACCACTGCGATCGCCTACCCCAACGGTGCTCCCCACATCGGGCACGCCTACGAATACATCGCCACCGACGCGGTCGCCCGGTTCAAGCGACTCGACGGTTTCGACGTGCGCTATCTGACCGGCACCGACGAGCACGGGCTGAAGATGGCACAGACAGCGGCCAACGAAGGCATCCCGACCGCCGAGCTGGCACGGCGTAACTCCGATGCATTCCAGGCCATGCAGGTGCGGCTCGGCGCCTCGTTCGACCGGTTCATCCGGACCACCGACGCCGATCACATCGAGGCGTCGATCGAAATCTGGAAGCGGATGAACGCCGCCGGAGACATCTACCTCGACTCCTACTCGGGGTGGTACTCGGTGCGCGACGAACGCTTCTTCACCGAGGACGAGACCGAGGTCCGCGAGGACGGCACACGCTACGCGGTCGAGACCGGGACCCCGGTCACCTGGACCGAGGAGCAGACCTACTTCTTCCGACTGTCCGCCTACGCCGACAAGCTGCTGGCGCACTATGCGGCCCATCCGGAGTTCATCGGACCCGACGTGCGGCGCAACGAGGTCGTCAGCTTCGTCTCCGGTGGGCTGCGCGACCTGTCGATCTCGCGCACCACCTTCGACTGGGGCGTTCCGGTGCCCGAGCATCCCGATCACGTCATGTACGTCTGGGTCGACGCACTGACCAACTACCTGACCGGCGCCGGTTTCCCCGACACCGACTCGGAGACCTTCCGCAAGTACTGGCCCGCCGACCTGCACATGATCGGCAAGGACATCATCAGGTTCCACACCGTGTACTGGCCGGCGTTCCTGATGTCGGCAGGGATCGAACTCCCCCGCCGCGTCTTCGTGCACGGCTTCCTGCTCAACAGCGGCGAGAAGATGAGCAAGTCGGTGGGCAACGTAGTGGATCCGATCGCCCTGATCGACGCCTTCGGGCTGGATCAGGTCCGCTACTTCCTGCTGCGCGAGGTGCCGTTCGGTCAGGACGGCAGCTACAACGAGGACGCGATCATCGGCCGGATCAACGCCGATCTGGCCAACGAGTTCGGCAACCTGGCGCAGCGCTCACTGTCGATGGTGAACAAGAACCTCGGCGGTGTGGTGCCCGAGCCCGGTGCGTTCAGCGTCGAGGACGGCGAACTGCTGGCGCTGGCCGATGCGCTGCTGACCAAGGTGCGGGCGCACTTCGAGGTGCCCGCCATGCACCTCGGGCTGGAGGCCATCTGGCAGATGCTCGGCGCGGCCAACCGCTACTTCTCCGCCCAGGAGCCCTGGGTGCTGCGCAAGTCCGAGTCCGACCATGACCAGGACCGCTTCCGCACCGTGCTGTACGTGACGCTGGAAGTCGTACGGATCGCGGCGCTGCTGGTACAGCCGGTGATGCCGTCGTCGGCCGGCACGCTGCTCGACCTGCTGGGCCAGCCCGCCTCCGAGCGCGACTTCAGCGCCGTCGGAGTCCGCATCGCGCCGGGCACAGAACTGCCCGCGCCCACCGGGGTGTTCCCGCGCTATCAGATCGAGTGATCTGCATCACGTAACGTCACACTCATAGCGCCCGTGGTGTCTCGAGGTCGGCAGGCTCAACGACCTCGAAGGAGATATGTGATGACCAGAACCCGAGTTGCGGTGATCGGTGGTGGATACGCCGGAGTGATCGCGGCCAATCATCTGCGGCTGCGCCCCGATGTCGACATCACCCTGGTCAACCCCCGCCCCGAGTTCGTCGAACGGATCCGCCTGCACCAACTGGTCACCGGATCCGACGACGCCACCGTGGCCTATGCCGACATCCTCGGCGACGGCATCGCGCTGGTGGTCGACGCCGCCACCCGCATCGACACCGAGATGCGGCAGGTGGAGCTGTTCAGCGGCGAGCCGCTGCCCTACGACTACCTCATCTACGCAGTCGGCAGTGTCTCGGCCCAGCCGGCCGTCCCCGGCGCCGACGAATTCGCTTATCCCATCGCCGATCTCGAGGAAGCACAGCGGTTGACCGCGAAGCTGGCCGACCTGCATTACGGTGCACCGGTGTGCGTGGTCGGTGCCGGCCTGACCGGTATCGAGACCGCCGCCGAACTAGCCGAGCAGGGCCGGACGGTCACCCTGGCGTGCGGCCCCGTCCTCGCGCCCTGCCTGAGCACGCCCGGCCGCAGGTCGGTGGCCAAGCGGATGCGCAAGCTCGGGGTCCAGATCGTCGACGGGCCGCAGGCCATGGTGACCGAGGTGTCCGCCGATACGGTGACGCTGGGCGACGGACGGCAACTGCCGAGCACGGTGACGATCTGGACGGCCGGGTTCGGCGTGCCCGACCTGGCGACCCGGTCCGGGCTGCGCACCGATGCCGTCGGCCGGCTGCTCACCGACGAGACCCTGACCAGTGTCGACGACGTCCGGATCGTGGCGGCCGGGGACGCCGCGGCGCCCTCGGGCGAGCCGCTGCGGATGAGCTGCCAGGCCGCGATGCCGCTGGGTGCGCAGGCCGCCAACACCGTGCTGGCCCGTATCGCCGGGGAGCAGCCCGCGGTGATCAGCCAGGCGTTCGTCGGGCAGTCCATCAGTCTGGGCCGGGCCGGAGCCACGGTGCAGCTGGCCCGCACCAACGATGTCCCGCTGCCGCTGTACATCGGCGGGCGCACCGCGGCGATCATCAAGGAGGCGGTCTGCAAGGGCACGGTCAGCTTCCTGCGCCGCGAGGCCCGCAAGCCCGGGTCCTACTTCTGGATCAAGGGCGGCGGCAATCGGCCGGCACCGCAGGTGGTGCGGACGCCGTGACCGCGACCGACGAACACGCCGACCGGTTCACCCTGCTTCGGCCGCTGCTGTTCACCATCGCCTACGAGATCCTCGGCTCGGCGACCGAAGCCGACGACGTGCTGCAGGACAGCTACCTGCGCTGGGCGTCGGTGGAGCTGGCCGAGGTGCGCGACACCAAGGCCTACCTGGCCCAGCTGATCACCCGGCAGGCGCTCAACACGCTGCGGACGCAGGCGCGCCGCCGAGAGGATTACGTGGGGCCGTGGTTGCCCGAACCGCTGCTGCTCGACGCTCACGACGCCGCCGCCGACGTGATGCTGGCCGAATCGGTGTCGATGGCCATGCTCGTGGTGTTGGAGACGCTGACCCCCGACGAACGCGCGGTCTTCGTACTGCGCGAGGTGTTCGGCTTCGGGCATGACGAAATCGCAACCGCCATCGGCAAATCCGCGATGGCAGTGCGCCAGATGGCACACCGGGCCCGCGAGCACGTGCACTCCCGGCGGCGGCGGTTCGAGCCCGTCGACCCCCAGCGCTCCGAGCAGATCACCGCGCAGTTCCTGGTCGCGGCGGCCACCGGGGACATCGAGGGACTGCTGGCGATGCTGGCCCCTGATGTGGTGTTCACCTCCGACAGCGACGGCAAGGTCAGCGCGGCGCGGCGACCGGTCACCGGCGCCGAGAAGGTGGCCCGGTTGCTGATCGGCCTGATGAGTCGGGCCGGCTCGGAATACCGGGTCCAGATCTCGGCCTACAACGGCGCACCGGCGGCGATCGTGTACCGCGACGAGCAGCCGGACAGCGTGTTCCTGATCGAGCTCAGCGATGGCAAGATCACCAACTTCTACGCGATGCGCAACCCCGACAAGCTCGCCACCGTCACCGTGCGCAGGGAGATCAGCCGCTAGCCGGGGCATCTGTCAGGCTAGGGCGATGCGCATCGACCGGCTCGGGGATGTCGGCACCCCCGCCGACGTGCTGCGCGCCGTCGCCGCCGCGACCGCACGCCAGGGACAGCCGCCCCCGGCCGCCCTGGTCGGCGAATGGTTCGGCTCGCGGGCGGTGATCGCGCCCAGCGTTGCGGTGCGCCCCGTCGACCCCGCCGAGGTGTTCGCCGTCGCGCCGGGCTCGAGCTCCGGGCCGGTCGGCGGTGGCTGGTTGGGATACCTGTCGTATCCCGACGCCGCGGCCGACGGTCGCCCGCCCCGGATTCCCGAGGCAGCCGGCGGCTGGACCGACAGCGTGCTGCGGCTCGACCGGGACGGCTGCTGGTGGTACGAAAGCCTCTCCGGTGCGCCGATGACACCGCAGGTGGCCGACGCGCTGTCGTCGCCCCTGCCACCGGACACCTACGAAATCACCTGGACCGACCCCGATTTCGACTGTCACCAAGCAGGCGTGCTGGCCTGTCTGGATGCGATCCGCGCCGGCGAGGTCTACCAGGCCTGCGTGTGCACCCAGTTCACCGGGTCACTGGCCGGTTCGACGCTGGAGTTCTTCGCCGATGCAGCGTCCCGGACCGCCCCCGCGCGGGCGGCCTACCTCGCCGGGGATTGGGGCGCGGTGGCGTCACTGTCCCCGGAACTGTTCCTGCGTCGGGCCGGCGACGCCGTCACCTCCTGCCCGATCAAGGGGACGCTGCCGCTGCACCGCTCGCCCGCCGAGCTGCAGGCGTCGGTCAAAGACGTCGCCGAGAACATCATGATCGTCGACCTGGTGCGCAACGACCTGGGCCGGGTCGCCGAGGTCGGCAGCGTGGCCGTGCCCGAGCTGCTGGCCGTCCGAGCGGCCCCGGGAGTGTGGCATCTGGTGTCGACGGTGACCGCGGCCGTGCGGCCCGAGCTGCCCACCGCGGCGCTGCTGGCCGCGACATTCCCGCCGGCATCGGTGACCGGAACCCCGAAGGACCGCGCCCGCCAGTTGCTTTCGTCATGGGAACCGCGGCGGCGCGGGGTGTACTGCGGCACGGTGGGTATGGCCTCGCCGGCCGCGGGCACCGAGCTCAACGTCGCGATCCGCACCGTCGAGTTCGACGCCGACGGCGGGGCGGTGCTCGGCGTCGGCGGCGGGATCACCGCCGACTCCGACCCCGCGGCCGAATGGCAGGAGTGCCTGGACAAGGCCGTTACCATCCTCGCGCCGGTGGTCGTCTAGCCCGGTTGATTCCCCACGTCGCTGTGCTCCTGCCCGCCGGCGCGCGCACGCAGTACCGCGTCATAGAGTTCGCGCCGCGACGGAGCCCCCGGATGGGCATCGACCACCCGGGCGCAGGCGTCCTTGACCCGCAGCCCGTCGACGACGAAAACGTTGACCTCGGCCACCAGGCTCGGCAGGTCGGTGGTGGGGACAGCACCGGCAAGCACGACCGTGATCTCGCCGAGCACGTTGTCGCCTGCCCACTGCGCGAGCTCGGCGAGTGATCCGCGCACGATCTCCTCGTGCAGCTTCGTCAGTTCCCGGCACACCACCACCCGGCGTTCGCCACCGAGTTCGGCGACGGCGTCGTGTAGGCACTCGGCCAGCCGCCGCGGCGACTCGAAGAACACACAGGTACGGGGCTCGGCAGCGAGCCCGGCCAGCCAGGCGCGGCGCGCCGACTGCTTGCGGGGCGCGAAGCCTTCGAAACAGAACCGGTCCGACGGCAGGCCGGACACGGCCAGTGCGGTGGTGACCGCCGACGGGCCGGGCAGGCACGAGACCAGCTGCCCGGCCGCTATGCAGGCGGTGACCATCCGATAGCCCGGATCGTTGATCAGCGGCATCCCGGCGTCACTGACCACCAGGACGGTGGCGCCGGCGGCGATCTCCTCGACCAACGCCGGCACGCGCGCCGCCTCGTTCTGGTCGAACAGGCTGGTCACCCGCCCGCCGATCCGCACACCCAGCGACTGGGCCAGGTTGCGCACCCTGCGGGTGTCCTCCGCGGCCACCACGTCGGCCGTGGACAGCGCCTCGACCAGCCGTTTCGAGGCGTCGGCGGGCTGACCCAACGGTGTGGCGCCGAGCAGCAGTCGCCCGGCACTCTCCGACGGGCGGGAAGGAAGTGACTCGGGGAATCCCACCGAGACAGCCTACGATCGCTTGCGATGACCACCACAGCCGACGACCTCGTGGCGCACCCGCGCCGGGCGCCCGTCATCAGCCCGGGCCCACTGGTGCCGGTGGCCGACTTCGGCCCGATCGACCGCATCGAGGGCTGGATCGCCACCGCGATCGTCACCGCGCTGGCCGCGCTGACCCGGTTGATGAACCTCGGCTCGCCCACCGACGCGGGCACGCCGATCTTCGACGAGAAGCACTACGCGCCGCAGGCCTGGCAGATGTTGCACAACTACGGCGTCGAGGACAATCCCGGCTTCGGGCTGGTGGTGCACCCGCCGGTGGGCAAGCAGCTGATCGCGATCGGTGAGGCACTGTTCGGCTACAACGGCGTGGGCTGGCGGTTCAGCAGCGCTGTGCTGGGGGTGGTGCTGGTCTTGCTGGTCGTACGCATCGTGCGGCGGATCAGCCGGTCCACCTTGGTCGGCGCGATCGCCGGGCTGCTGCTGATCGCCGACGGTGTGAGCTTCGTGGCGGCACGGACGGCGCTGCTGGACAGCTTCTTGACGTTCTTCGTGGTCGCGGCATTCGGCGCGTTGATCGTCGACCGCGACCAGATGCGCGAGCGAATGCATATCGCCCTGTTGGAAGGCCGCATCGCCGAGACGCCGTGGGGCCCGCGGCTCGGGGTCCGGTGGTGGCGGTTCGGCGCGGGGGTGCTGCTGGGCCTGGCGTTCGCGACGAAGTGGTCGGGGCTGTACTACATCCTGTTCTTCGGTCTGATGACGCTGGCCTTCGACGTCGCCGCGCGCCGCGCCTACCGGGTGCCCCGGCCGTGGGTCGGCGTGATCCGGCGCGATGTCGGGCCGACGGCCTACGTGTTCGGGCTGATCCCGTTCGCGATCTACCTGGCGTCCTACGCGTTCTGGTTCTCCTCGGAGACGGCGGTGAACCGCTACGAGGTCGGGCAGTCGATCGGTGAGCGGCAGTGGTACCAGCCGCCGGACGCGATCCGGTCGCTGTGGCATTACACCTACAAGGCATTCCACTTCCACGCGACACTGACGAACTCGGCGGGCA
The DNA here is from genome assembly GCF_004745805.1 of Mycolicibacterium sp. CH28. Classification (GTDB taxonomy): domain Bacteria; phylum Actinomycetota; class Actinomycetes; order Mycobacteriales; family Mycobacteriaceae; genus Mycobacterium. Next base: position 85,959 of record NZ_SRLQ01000005.1, read on the forward strand.
ACCACCATCCGTGGGAGTCCAAACCGTGGACGTGGCCGATGTCGCTGCGGCCGGTGCTGTACGCGATCGACAACACGAACGTTCCCGGCTGCGGATCTGCCTCATGTGTGAAGGCCGTCATGCTGGTCGGCACGCCGGCGATGTGGTGGCTGGCGGTGCCGGTGCTGGTCTTCACCATGTGGCGGGCCTTCGTTCGCCGCGACTGGCGCTACGCCGTTGCGCTGACCGGCTACAGCGCGGGCTTCCTGCCGTGGTTCGCCGACATCGACCGGCAGATGTACTTTTTCTACGCGGTACCGATGGCGCCGTTCCTGGTCATGGCGATCGCACTGATCCTCGGCGATCTGCTGCACGCGCCGAATCAAGGCGCCGAGCGACGCACGCTGGGGCTGATCGTGGTGAGTTGCTATGTCGCACTGGTGATCACCAACTTCGCCTGGCTCTATCCGGTGCTCACCGGCATCCCGATCTCGCCAATGACGTGGAACATGGAGATCTGGCTGCCCAGTTGGCGATAGCGGTTATCCCCAGCGCGAGATCGACACCATGGCCGTGCAGTGGGCAGATCTGCACCCATGGTGTCGATCTCGACGACCCTAGAGCCCGAGCAGCGGCTTCAACGCCTCGGCGACGGCGGTGGCTCGGCCAGGGTGGTAGCCGTCGAGGCTGGTGACCGGGCTGAGGATGACACCGTCGACGCCGGCGTCGAGGACCTTGGTCTTGACCTGCTCGGCGATCTGCTCAGCACTGCCGAAGACGGCCTGCTGCCGGAAGTCCGGAGGAATGGCGTCAGCGGTGACGTTGTCGTCGATGAGGGCGATGGCCAGCACACTGGTTTCCAGGGTGGCCGGATCGCGCCCGATCTCCTCGCAGCGGTCCCTGACCACCTGCACCTTGCGGGGCAGCTCATCGAACCCGGCGATGATGTTGAGGTGGTCGAAGTACTTGGCGGCCAACGGAATTGTCTTCTTCTCCCCGCTGCCGCCGATCATCAGCGGGATGTGGTCGCGGTAGCGCGGGTTGGCGAATGCCTCCTGGGTGCGGTAGTACTTGCCGTCCACACTCACCTGCTCCCCGCGCAGCATCGGCAGGATGATCTCCAGCGCCTCGTCGAGCTTGTTGAACCGGTCGGTGAAGGTGCCGAACTCATAGCCGAGCGAATCGTGTTCGAGCTCAAACCAGCCCGTTCCGATCCCGAGGACGGCCCGGCCCTGACTCATCACGTCGAGCGTGGTGATCGCTTTGGCCAGCAGAGTCGGGTTGCGATAGGTGTTGCCGGTGACCAGCGTGCCGAGTTGCACCCGCTCGGTCGCCGCCGCCAGCCCGCCCAGCGCCGTGTAGGCCTCCAGCATCGGCTGATCCGGCGTGCCGAGGCCGGGAAGTTGGTAGAAGTGGTCCATGAGGAAGACGGAGTCGAAGCCCGCAGCCTCGGCCTCCTGAGCTTGGGCGATCACCGTGGGGAACAGCTCGGCGACGCCGGTACCGTAGGAGAAGTTGGGGATCTGAAGTCCGAGTTTGATCGTCACGGCCTCTACGTAACCACGGCCAAACGGGGCGCGCGCCCCGTTTCGCTCTCGGCGAACCGGGGAATATCAGCCGAGGTCAGCGTAGTCGGGTCACAGCGGGTCGCGGGCGACCGGGCACGACATGCAGCGCGGGCCGCCGCGACCCGTGCCGAGTTCAGACGCTGCGATGGGCAGCACCTCGATACCCGAATCCTGAAGGCGTGCGTTGGTTTCGGTGTTGCGCTCATAGGCGACGACAACGCCGGGGGCCAGCGCCAGCGTGTTGTTGCCGTCGTCCCACTGCTCACGCTCGGCGGTCACCGGATCGAGGCCGGTGTCGATGACCCGCAGCCGCTCGATTTGCATCGCGTCGGCGGCGGCCCTCACGAACGGTGCCTCGTCGAGGATCTTCACCCCGTCGGGGGTGCGCTTGATAGTGAAGGCCGACAACGAGTCGCTGATGGCCGGATACATCACCACCGCGTCGACGTCGACCATCGTGCACACGGTGTCCAGATGCATCTGCGCCCGCTCCTGGGCAATCGGTACGGCGAGCACCGTATGCGCCAGGTCGTCGTCGAACAGACTGCGCGCCAGTGCCTCCGCACCGGCCGGGGTGGTGCGCTCGCCGACGCCGACGGCCACCACGCCCGGCGAGAGCAGCAGGACGTCCCCGCCCTCGACCGGCGCGGTGTGCGACTCGTAGGCTCGCCGCACACCGAGGAAGCGCGGATGGTGAGCGTAGATCAGGTCGGTCAGCGAGGTTTCACGGATCCGGGCCGGTAGCGCCAACGAGGTGATGGCCACCCGGGGGCCGATCCAGAACGAGGAATCGCGGGTGAACAGCAGGTTGGGCAGCGGCTCGATGACGAAGTCACCGCCGTGATGCATCAGCCGGACCAGCGAGGTGTCACCCTCGGCGCTGGAAGGCAGCTCGGTGAACGTCATGCCCGCGGTCAGCACATGCGCCAACGCTGCGGGTTCCAGGCTGCGCAAGTATGCCGAAAGTTCTTGCGCCAGGGGCAGTCCGAGCCGGCGGGCATCGACGGCCGCGGCGATCCCCTGCATCCGGGCCGCGCCGCTGGCCAGCGCTTCGGTCAGCAGGTCAGCCATCAGCAGCACCTCGACACCGCGCGAGCGCAACAGCTCAGCGAAGGCGTCGTGCTCCTGCTGGGCGCGCGACACCCAGGGCAGGCCGTCGAAGAGCAGCTTGTCGCTGTTACGCGGGGTCAGCCGTTGCAGCTCGGCGCCGGGCCGGTGCAGGATGACGACCCGCAGAGTCCCGACCTCGGAGTTGGAGCCCAGCACGGTGGCAGTCACAGATAGCACCGTAACAACACCGCGCACACCTCAACTATCGTTGAGGTGTGACCGAGCAGGAGCTGTCACCTGGCGAACTCGCCCGCCGGGCCGGGGTGGCAATCTCGGCGCTGCACTTCTACGAGCGCGAGGGGTTGATCAGCAGCCGCCGCACGGCGGGCAATCAGCGTCGCTATGCCCGCGAAACGCTACGGCGGGTGGCGTTCATCAGGATGTCTCAGCGGCTGGGCATTCCGCTGGCCCGCGTCCTCGATGCCCTGGCGTCGCTGCCGTCCGATCGGGTGCCGACCAGCCGGGACTGGGCTCGGCTGTCGGCGGGCTGGCGCGAGGACCTCGACGAGCGGATCGGGCACCTACAGCGGCTGCGCGACAACCTCGCCGACTGCATCGGCTGCGGGTGCATGAGCCTGCGCAGCTGCGCGCTGTCCAACCCCGAGGACGTGCTCGCCGGCCAGGGACCCGGGGCGGCCAGGCTCTAGCCCATTCGAACAGGCGTGCGATATCCTGGGCCGGTGTCTGTGGCGGTTCAAGACGCACTGTTCGAGCACAGCGAGCGCCGTGACCTCGGCGCGGGAGCCTGGATCGACATGCGGTCAGCCTGGGTCGAGGAAGCCGACGTGCTGTTCGGCGACCTGCTCGACCGTGTCGCGTGGCGGGCCGAGCGCCGCCAGATGTACGACCGGGTGCTCGACGTACCGCGGCTGGTCAGCTTCTACGACCTGACCACCGAACCGCATCCGCATCCGGTGGTGACCAAACTGCGGCGCCGGCTCAACGACATTTACGCCGGGGAACTCGGCGAGCCGTTCACCAGCGCTGGCCTTTGCCTGTATCGGGACGGCTCCGACAGCGTCGCCTGGCACGGCGACACGATCGGCCGCGGCAGCACCGAGGACACCATGGTGGCGATCGTCAGCCTCGGCGCGACACGGCTGTTCGCGCTGCGACCGCGCGGCGGCGGACCGTCGCTGCGGCTTCCGCAACGCCACGGCGATCTGCTGGTGATGGGCGGCTCGTGTCAACGCACCTGGGAGCATGCGGTTCCGAAGACGGCGATCCCGAAGGGGCCGCGGATCAGCATCCAATTCCGGCCGCGCGACGTGCGCTGAACTCAGCCCCGGACGGCGTTGACGCCGGCGATCAGAAGATCGCGGGCCCGCTGGGTATTCACCGGTACGACGGGCTTGCCGGGCACCACCAGCGGGTTGGCAGTGACGATCACCTGGTAGTCGCCGAAGTGGGCGGAGTAGTTGTAGATCTCCCCGGTGCGGGGCTGGTTGTTGATCACCGTCTGCAGCACCCGGTGCACACCCACGGTCTGGGTGCCGTCGATCTTGGGTGCCTCGACGGTCTCGGCCAGGCCGCGCACAGCGCCGCCGCTGAATGCGACCTTCTGGCAGTCGGGCCCCGGGTCGATCACCGGCACCGGGGCGTTGGTCTCGACGGCGATCACGATGAAGCGGTTTCCCTCACCCTCGGCGGAGAGGGCCGCCATGTTGCCTTCGGTCCCCGGCGGCACGAGCTGCCCGGTGGCGAACCTGGCACAGCCCGCCGGGTCGAACTTCAGCCCGTCGGGCAGTTTCTGGCCGGTCAGCAGTTTGGGGTCGATACCCGTGGGGGCGACCTCGGTGATCTTGTACTCGGGACCGAAGCTGGACTTCAGCGTGGAGACCTTTCCGATCTCGGCGGTCGTTTGCCCCGACCCGTTTGATCCGCACGCGGCGAGCAGGCCGACGCACGGGATCGCCATGATCGCCCTGGGGTTCAACACCGTGGCAATGTACCCAACTCGGCCCGGTCAACCGCGTAAGGCGGACACCGTTTCGACCAGCAGGTCGCCGACGAACTGCGAGTTCAACGGCGGGTGAGGGGATCCAGGGTCGGTGACGAGGGTGACGAACACGACATGGTCGCCGAGGTAGGCCATGGCTGTTGACGCCTGCCCGTCGGTCTCGGTGCCGGATTCCACGACGGTGCGGGTGTCGACGTCCATCCCGACGGTGTCGACACCGTCGACGTGCGGAGCATCGACGAGCCGCACTGCACCGCTGGTGTGCGCGAACGTCATCGTCCACTGCCCGCACTCGCCAATCAGGCTTGGATCCGGGCCGAGTTGGTCGAATGCCGCGACGACGACGTAGACGGTGCCGCCGGACCCCGACGCCGAGTAGCCGCGGGCGCTCGGATCGGCGGGGGCCGGGTCGGCCAGTGCGCCGCACTGCGGGGGCTGGGCGGTCCAGCCGGACCCGAAACCCCAGACCCCGGCGGCGCTCACCGGGCCGGACAGGTCGCCAACCTCGTAGCCGGCCGGCAGTGCCGGACGGATCCGTTTGATGTTCGCGGGGTCGATCGGGCCGGTGGGGGCCGCCGCGGTGGTGGCGGTCGTGGGCGCTGCCGGCCCAGCCGGCTGCGCCGTACACGCAGCCAGCAAGAGCGCCGACATCAGGCAGGCCGTGAGCTGCCACACGTTGGACTTGATACCACCGAAACCTCACCAGACGCGGGTGCCTCGCGGCATAACCTGTAGCCCATGTGCACTCGGGTGCTGTGGAACTCCAATGACATCGCCGTGCTGACCGGTCGCACCATGGACTGGCCGGAGTCGACCCAGCCGTTGCTCGTCGCTTTTCCACGCGGCCGGGAACGCAGCGGCGCCGAACCGGCCGGACTCGTCTCCGACCCGAATCCGCTGCGCTGGACCAGCCGCTATGCCAGCCTGGTGACCACCATCTACGGCGTGGGCACGGTGGACGGCCTCAACGAGGCGGGCCTGGCTGGGCATGGCCTGTATTTGGATGCGACTGACTACGGGCCTCGTGATCCTTCGAAGCCCGCCACGCAGGCCGGACTGTGGCTGCAGTACCTACTGGACCAAGCGGCCACCGTCGCCGAGGCCCTGCAGCTCATGGAGGAGATCCAGCTGCTGAAGATTCACGTCCGCAGACGCGATGCCAACCTGCACGTGGCACTGGAAGACGTCAGCGGTGACTCCGCCGTCATCGAGTTCGCCGCCGGCCGCCCCGTTATTCACCACGGCCGGCGGTACACCTTGATGACCAACGACCCGGTATACGACGAACAGCTGAAACTGCTTGCTCAGCAGGATTTTTCACATCCAAGCCGGGAAATGCCGTTGCCGGGCAACGTCAACGCGGTCGACCGGTTCCAGCGCGCCGCCTACTATTCGGCCCTACTGCCCAAGCCGAAGTCCCCGCGCGAGGCGATCGCGGGAGTCATGGCGATCATGCGCAACGTCTCGGTTCCATTCGGCGCCCCGTACGCCGACTTCGGCGTCTACAACACCGAATACCGAACCGTCACCGACCTCACCAACCGGACGTACTTCTTCGAGCTGACCACCAGCCCCAGCATCGTCTGGGTGGAGTTCGACCGATTGAAGCTGGACGCGGCGACGGGGCCGATCGCCGTCGACCCCTACGACTACTCACTAGTCGGTGACGTCACCGACCAGTTCGCGCCGATTACGGTGCCGTTCTGAGTCAGCGGTTGAGCCGCCAGATGTCAGTCGACAGCAGGGTGGCAAAGGAGCACCACAGCGGATAGGGCACCAGGGCCGCGCCCGCCTTGGGGTCGGCGTCGGCTGCGCGGCGGGCCAGATCGGCACTGCTGAGGGTCAGCGCGCCTGCCACGGCCACCGATGGGCCGAGCTTGTGCAGTTTGAAGAACAGCCAGCTCCAGCTGGCGTTGAGCACCAGATTGGTGCCCAGCGCGGCAATGTAGGCACGGGCCTTGGCGTCCTGGCCGTCGGCGCGGAACCGGTCGATGGTCGCCGCCGAAGTCACCGCGACATCGGTGTAGAGCGTCGTCCAGGCGATCGGGAACGCCGCGTTCGGCGGCACATAGCGGGGCTTGCGCAGAGTGGGGTACCACGTTTCGACGCCCTGGCGGCTTGCGACGCTGCCCGCGACAGCCGCCGCGGCCGTGGCCAACGCTGTTCCGAGGATTGACTTGCGCATGGCCGTGAATTTACCCGGGCTCCCGGTCCGCACAACCGGGCTTGCGCCGACCGTCACACGCCCGTCAGAACCTGCCCAGGCGGCCGTCGACTGCCGATTGTCCGGTCTGAAACGCATCCTGCGCCAGTGCGACTTCGGGGCCGACCGGGCCCTTCCGCCGGGGGTCAGTTACTGAATGTTCTCCGTAAAACCGCTGTGAAGGGCACTAAGCTGCTCAATCGGGTTGGTCGATGGCGCCCGTCGGCCACAACAAAAGGAGATCGCGTCCGATGAACAAGATGACGGCAGTGGCTGCGGCGGGTCTGACCGTCGTTTCATTGAGTTTCACAGTCGTTGGCTGCGGCTCGAGCAACAAGTCCGAAACCAAGACGTCCACGTCGACCTCGACGTCTACGGAGACCTCCACGTCAACCACCAAGGCTGAGCCGAGCCCGACCCCGGCCGCCGGACACAGCAAGACCATTCAGGATTACCTGAAGGAGAACCAGATCACCGAGTCGCCGGTCAAGCGCGGTGAAGCCGGCTCGCCGAACATCGACCTGGCGACGCCGCCGGGCTGGTCGGACGCCGGCGCGCGGACGCCGGACTGGGCCTACGGGGCGATCGTGTTCGACACTCCCAAGGTTCCCAACGATCCGCCGAGCATCGTCGCGATCGTGTCCAAGCTCACCGGCAACGTCGACCCCAAGAAGGTTCTGGAGTTCGCCCCCGGCGAGTTGCAGAACCTCCCCGGCTTCGAGTCGCTCGGGGAACCCAGCGAGAGCACGCTGAGTGGCTTCGACGCGGTGCAGCTCGGCGGCAACTACATGAAGGACGGCAAGAAGCGGATCATCGCCCAGAAGACGGTGGTGATCCCGGGCAAGGATGGTCTCTACGTCCTGAAGATGAGCGCCGACGCCCTTGACGGCCAGGAAGGCCCGCTGATAGACGCCACCGGCATCATCGACGAGAAGACGACGATCACCCCCTGATCCCGTTCCCGCGGGGCCATACCGACGAATGCGGTTGTTACGCACTGGTTTCCGACGATTCCGGTGCGTAGTGCCGACGTTGCGGCTCAGGCGCGTGAGTATGCCGACGCTTCGGCGACCTGCTCAGGGGTCGGGCGCACCCCGGTGTAGCGCTCGAACTGTTCGGCGGCCTGCAGGGCAATTACCGCGGCACCGGTGATGACTTGCTTTCCGGCCGCTCGCGCGGCCGTGATCAACGGCGTCTCCGACGGCACCGCGACCACGTCGAAAACCGTATCCGCGGCGGCTATCACCTCGTTGCCGTAGGCAGGATCGTGTTCCTCTAGGCCGCCGGCCATCCCGATCGGTGTCACGTTCACGAGCACCCGGGCGCGGAGCTCGCCCACGTCGGGGCGCCAGTCGTAGCCCAGTCGGTCAGCCAGCTCAGGACCGGACTGCGGGTTTCGCGCGACGATGGTGCCGCTGCGAAATCCAGTGTCCCGGAACGCCGTTGCCACTGCGCCGGCCATCCCGCCGCTGCCTCGGATCAGCACCTCGGCATCGGGGTCGAGCCGGTGGTCGGCGATGAGTCGCCGCACCGCGGTGTAATCGGTATTGGCTGCCGTCAGCACACCGTCTTCGTTGACGATGGTGTTGACGGCATCGATGGCGCGGGCCGACTCTTCGACGTGATCCACCAGGGCCAGCACGTCCTGCTTGAACGGCATCGACACCGAACAACCACGAATCCCCAACGCTCGCACCCCGCCGATCGCGGCGGTGATATCAGTTGTGGTGCAGGCCTTGTAGAGAAAATCGAGCCCGAGCTGATCGTAAAGATAGTTGTGGAACCTGGTACCGATATTGCTCGGTCGGCCGGCCAACGAGATACACACCAGGGTGTCCTTGTTCAGCGCGGGTCTGGCCATGTCAGCCAACCGCCTGGATCACTTGCCGCGCCGAGTCGCGGATTTCAGCGGCCAACGCCGCATCGATCTGCAGCGAAACAACTTTGGGAACATCGAACTCGGTGGTGACCACCCCGGGCTCCTCACGCTCCCAATGCGCGCCGAAGCGATCCAGGATCATGCGCATCGGCATATTGTCGGAGAGCACCCGCGCGGTGAACCGCTTCACTCCCCCGACGTGCGCGGCGATGGTCAACGCATCCATCAGGAGGTTGCCGATACCGCGCCCCTGGTAGGCGTCTCCGACGATGAACGCGATCTCGGCGACCGACGGATCGGCTTGGTCCCGCACGAACCGCACGTCGGCGACGACCGGACCGTCCGGCCCATCGACGAGAACCCAGACGAAATGGTCGACGTAGTCGACCTGGAACAGATAGTTCATCAACGCCATGCTCGGCGCACGCATCGACATGAACCGGCGGTACAGGGTCTCGGTGGAGTACTCCACCGGCCCGTTCGAGGTGCGGGCACTGTCGCCGGGCAGGACCGGACGAAGCATCAGTTCGGTGCCGTCCTTGAGCACCACCGGGATCGGGATGACAAAGGCCGCCATGCGTTGGCGAGCCGTACGCACCAGCCGTTCGGTGATGCCCGGCAGTTCAGCCATCGCCTGGAACGCACCGCAGTCGCCGATGTAGCCCGTCAGCGGTTCGGTGGTCGTCACGGTGGCCGTGCGCGGTTTGTCACGCAGCAGCGCGATCTCGCCGACGATCACACCGTCGGAGACCTCGTCGAGGACCAACTCGCCATCGTCACCGGTATGCCGCACCTCGGCGCGGCCCGACTGGATGAGCAGGAATGACACAGCTTGCTCCCCCTGGCGCATCAACACCTGGCCGGCCGGCGCCTGGAGTGGTCGCAGCCGCTCGGCCACGGGCCGCAACAGCTCGGCCGAACAACCCTCGAAGACATCCATCTGTGCCAGCGCTTCCGCGCGGACGGCGACCAACTCCGGTGTCGCACCCAGCGCCGACGCCAGGCCGCCTTCGCTGCCCTCCGCCGTCATGGGACCTCCGTAGTCATCTTCATCGAGGTTACCGATGGGCGCGATGCGCCAGGACCGATTCGGCGCACAGGCTACCGGGTTCCCCTGAACTACCGCCCCTCTCGCATCGGGCGGGTTAGGGTCTGCTGGACGGGCGCAACGTCGGGGGGAGTGCGTATGCCTGGGGTTTTCGGTCGTTTCGCGGCGACCACACGTGTCATAGCCGTTGGCACCGCGGCCGTAGTGATTGCTGCCACGCCGGCGCCCGCCGCGTCGAGTACTCCCCCGGTCTCCCGTGGCGTTTTGCACCTACCGGTGGTGCTGACTGCCGCGATCAACGAGTCGCCGACAACGCTGGGCATCGCCGACTCCAGCCTCTACACGCTGTCCGAGACAGACGTGAACAAGACCCTCGACGAGCTGCAATCGCTGGGCGTCACCGACATCCGTATCGCCGTGCCGTGGATCTTTGTGCAGCCCAGCAGCTCTCAGTCATACGACTGGTCGAAGGTCGACATGGTTGTCGATGCCGCCGGCGCCCGCAACATGGGCGTGCTCGGCGTGATCAGCGGCACACCGACGTGGGCCGGGTTCCCGATCAACGGACACCCCAGCCCCGCCGTGTACGCCGAGTTCGCGTCGGCCGTCGCGACCCGGTACCAAGGCAAGATCTCCGCCTACGAGATCTGGAACGAACCCAACGGTGTCACCTTCTGGTCGCCGGTGAGCGCCAAGGCATATACCGACCTACTCAAGGCCGCCTACCCCGCAATCAAGGCCGCCGATCCGTCAGCCACCGTCATCGGCGGTGTGCTCGGCGCCGTCGGCGATATCGCGGGGATCTCGACGAATGCGGCCAGCTTCGTCAACCAGATGTACGCCGATGGGGCACACGGGTTCTTCGACGCGTTGTCCTTTCACCCGTACCACTACGTGACCCCATTCTCGAGGGGAACGGTCGCCGGTGATCCCATCGAGCAGGTCGCCGCGATCCGGGCACTGATGCTGGCCAACGGTGACGGTGCCCTCAAGCTGTGGGCCACTGAGTACGGACTGCCCACCAGCGAGGTGTCCCAGGCTCAGCAGGCCGCCTACATCCACGATTTCGTCGTGGCGTGGCAGCAGGTTCAGGGTGCAGGACCGATGTTCATCTACACGACCCGCGACGCCGCCACGGGTGCCTTCGATGACGAGGCCAACTTCGGCATCTTCACCACCAACTGGACGCCGAAGATCGCGGCCGGCACGGTGGCGGCGTTGATCGCCGATCTCGCGGACGGCACCGCCGAACCCTTCGACGTCACCCCGTTTCTGCCAGCCCACCCCTTCCTGCAGGCTGTCCAGGTGTTCATCCGGCAGCTGATCAATCAGGCGTTGATAGTCCCGAAACTCGTTGTGCAACTGATCAGCAGTGTCGTCACCGCCGTGGTGAAGACCATCGCCTCCGGTCTGGGCATTGTGCGGGCATCCGCTGCCGCTGCGCCATCCGCCCAACCATCCACCGCCACGGCGGCATCGAAATCCGCTGCCGGCGGCGATGATCCGGTGTCCCGACCGCGCACCACGCCGAGTCCGGCGAGGGCGGTGGGTTCCAGCAAGCGACCGGACCGGGCGGCGCCCACATCCGTATCTGCACCCGCATCGGCATCCACAAGCGGACACAGGACAGCCCAGCACCATGAGCGGCCGGCTACCGGCGATCACGGCAGCCGAGGTTCGACCGGCAGGTCGGCCCGCTAGGGCCTCACAGGTGTTCCGAACGGTTGACGAACCGGCCGGCTCGCGGTGAGAACAGCCACCCACCACCGGCTTTCATGCCGCCGTCGACCGGAATGTTGTGCCCGGTGACGAATGTGGACTGGTCGGAGGCGAGGAACAATGCGACGCGGGCCTGGTACTACGGCCAGCCGACGCGCCCGACCGGCACCCACGATTGCCATAGGCGGTCGGCGTCCTCGTAGCCGGTGAGGTAGTCGACCTGGGGACGCCGTGTCGACCCAGGTCTACCGCCAGGCAGGTGATGAAGTGTGCGACAGCGGCTTTCATCGTCCCGCACACCGGATCGCGGGGACCTCGTCGGGGCCGGCGCTCATAGCGGCGCAGCCTACGCCCGTCAGTACGCCAGCAGGTTCACAATCCCGGTGAACGCCGCGGGTAGCGCAGCCGCGGCGGGCACGATCCGCGTCCGCAGCGTGGTGGATTCGACGGCCCGCAGCAGGCCCGCCGTGAGCAGGCGGTAGCGGCGCGACATCTGCCGCCACTGCCGGTCATAGTCACCGGGACGTTCGGCCGCAACACAATTCGCCAGTAACTCGGCACCACCGAATGCGATGCCCAGGCCCTCACCGGTCAGCGCGTCGACATAACCGGCCGCGTCACCAACCAGCAGCACCCGCCCGGCGCGCCGTCCGGCCACCCGTTGCCGCAGCGGGCCCGCCGCCCGTTGCGGTCCGTGCGGGTGGCTCTGCACCCGGGCGGCCAGCGCCGGGAATTCGTTCAACCGGCTCTCGAAGGAGCCTTGGCGCGAAGTCAGGATGGCGACGCCGACGCAGTCGTCGGCCACTGGCGTCACGTAGGCCTCGGCGCCGTCGCCCCAGTACACCTCGACGGTGTCGCTCCACGGCGCGGTGTGGACGTGCCGGCGCTGCCCCCAGCGGCGCGGCCCGGCGCTGGGCCGGGCCAGGCCGACCGATCGCCGGATGGGCGAGTGCAAGCCGTCGGCGGCGGCCAGATAGCGGGCCTGTACGCCGGCGCACCGGACCGAGCCCGAATCCTGGCTGACCGGGCCGATATCGGCGTCGATCACCTCGATGCCCGCCGCGTGCACGGCGTCGGCCAGTGCGGCGTGCAGGGTGGTGCGACGCACTCCCAGACCGGAGCCCGCCCGGAACGGGGCTTCCACGCGACGCCGCGAATCCAGGTAGGTGATCCCGCGAAATACCTTGCCCTGCGGCCGGATACCGAGATTCTCCAGTTGCCGCACGGTGTGCGGCATCAGGCCCTCACCGCACGCCTTGTCGATCGGCCCGGGCCGGCGCTCCACGACGGTGACCGATAGGCCCGCCCGCGCGGCGTACAGCGCGGTGACCAGACCGGCCGGGCCGCCGCCCGCGACGAGAAGGTCGATCACGTCAGGCTTGCCAGGGCCGCGTTTTCGGTGCGGATCCGGGTTCGCAGCAGCGCCGCGTTGAGGACGGTGAAGATCACCGCGGTGATCCACCCGGTGTGTACCAATGGCAGGGCGATACCCTCGGCGACAACCGCCACGTAGTTCGGGTGGCTGAAGAACCGGTACGGGCCGCCGGTGACGCGCGACGCGGACGGGATGACGACGACCCGGGTATTCCACTGCTGGCCGAGGGTGCTGATGCACCACCACCGCAAGCCTTGGGCGGCAACCACAATCGCGAACATCGGCCAGCCGAGGGCGGGCAGGAACGGGCGGTGCAACCCGATCACCTCGACCAGACAGCCCAGCAGCAACCCGGTGTGCAGGACCACCATGACCGGGTAGTGGCTCGCCCCGAACTCCACGCCGCCCTGTGACCGGCTCCAGGCGAGGTTGCGCCGCGCGACGACCAGCTCAGCTATCCGCTCGAGCGCGACCGCGGCGATCAGCAGCACATAGAAGATCATCAGTGCCAGCGCAGCAGGACCAGTTCCGAACAGAATCCGGGACCCATCGCCATCATCAGGCCGGGGCCGGCGGGCGGACGCTTGGCGATGGTGTCGCGCAGTACGTGCAGCACCGACGACGAGGAGATGTTGCCGATGTCGGCCAGTGAGCGCCAGGTCAGCTCGAGAGCGTCGTCGGGCAGCTGCAGGCTGGCCGTGATCGCCTCGATGATCTTCGGGCCGCCGGGATGGCTGACCCAGGTGCCGATCTTGTCGATGTCGAGGCCGTGGGCGCCCAGGAATCCGGTCACGTCGTCGCGTAGATAGTGCTCGATGAGCTCGGGCAGGTCCGCCGAGAGCACCAGCTGCATGCCGGATGCGCCGACGTCCCAGCCCATGGTGCGCAACGAATCCGGATACAGGTGGCTGCGTGAGTCGAGCACGTCCGGGCCGGTGGCGCCGATCTTCTCGGCCCGTCGCTCCCCGACCGCGACCACGGCGCCGGCCCCGTCGGCGAACAGCGCACTGCCCACCAGGCTGGCCATATCGGGTTTGGCGCCGGGGTAGGTCAGCGAGCACAGCTCCACCGACACCAGTACCGCAACCCCGTCGGGGGCGCCGCGCAGATAGTCGTGCAGCCGGGCAACCCCGGCCGCGCCGGCGACGCAGCCCAGCCCGAACAGCGGAACTCGTCGCACGTCGGGCCGCATGCCCAGCCGTCCGGCGATCCGGGCGTCCAGCGACGGAACCGCGATGCCGGTCACCGTCGTCGAGACGATCAGATCGACGTCTTCGGGTCGCAGGCCGGCTTCGTCGAGGGCACCGGCCACCGCTGCGGAGCCGAGTTCGACGGCGTTCTCGAGGAACAGGTCGTTGGCTTCGCCGAAATCGTTGAGGGTGACGTACTTGTCCAACGGCAGGACGAAGTGCCGGTTGTCGACCTTGGCGCTGCGATGCAGCCCGCGGACTATCTTTTCGTACTCGTCGTAGCCGGGAATCTGCACGAAGGTGTCGGTGATTTCGGCTTGGCTGAAGCGCAGTGGGGGCAGTTCGCCACGCACACCCGCAATGACACTGATGGGACGCACATCGAGGACACGAGGATCGGCGGCTACCGGTTCAACGGCCTCGTCGTGCGGCCTATTTTCTGACACGTCAATCAGTATGCCGCGCCGGGCCGGACTCCGAGATTCCCAGCCGTTGGTGAACCTTGACCAGCGGTTTCGGCGCCCACCAATTCCACCGCCCCATCACCCGCATGAACGCCGGGACCAGCACGAGGCGCACCAGGGTGGCATCGGCCAGCACGGCCAGCGCCAGTCCGAGCCCGAACATCCGCATGAAGGACACGTGGGCGGCGATCAGCGCGGCGAACGAGATCGCCATGATCAGCGCTGCCGCGGTGATCACCCGGCCGGTGTGGCCCACCCCGAGCGCGACGCTCTCGTCGTTGTCCGCGGCGGTCTGCGGGGAGGCCAGCCAGAACTCCCGGATCCGGGACACCAGGAAGACCTCGTAGTCCATCGAGAGCCCGAACGCGATGCAGAACAGCAGCACCGGCATATTGGCCACCAGCGTCCCGGTGGAGGTGGTGCCCAGCGCCCCGAGGTTGCCGTCCTGGAAGATCCACACCATCGCGCCGAACGCGGCGGTCAACGACAACACGTTGAGCACCAGCGCCTTGAGCGGCAGCACCACGCTGCCGGTCAGCAAGAACAGCAACACCAGCATGATCACCGCGATCAGTCCCAGCACCAGCGGAAGCCGCGAGGTGATCGCGTGCACACTGTCGCGGTTGGTTTGGGCGGTTCCGGCGAAGTCGACACTACGGTCACCGGGGGTGCCCACCGCGTGCAGTCGGTCGAGCTGGGTCTCGGAGCGGTCGGAGAACAGTGGCGCCGTGCTCTCCACGGTCAGCAGCGCACTGCCCGACGCGATGCCTGTCGCCGCTGATGGCGGACCGACGAGGTTGCCCCCGACGAACGCGCCCATCGGTGCGGACACCACCGTCACGTCGGGGACCCGGGACAGGTCGGCGGCGTAGCGGGCGATCTGCCCGTCAGACAGGCCGGCGGCGTCGGGAATGAGGATGGGGACGGCGGTCTCGGAGTTGTTCGGGAAGTCGCTGCGGAGTTGATCGCCGACCTGGTGCGCCGACGCGGACGCCGGCAGCACGCGGTCGTCCGGGAATCCCGGCCGTACGCCGAGGAACGGCAGCCCGAGGATCAGCAGGACGACCACACCTGCCAGTCCGATCGGAAGTGCGCGCTTCATCACGAATTTGGCGCAGCGGTACCAGAATTGCTCTTGGACGGACCGTTGGGCGGGTTCGGGCCGGCCGCAGACCCGGCGGGCCAGCCGACGTACGTCGAGGGCGTCGAGCCGATCGCCGAGCAGCGTGATCGCGGCCGGGGTGATCACGATCGCGGCCAGCGCGGCGAAGGCGACGGTGGCTACCCCGGCGTAGGCGAATGACTTGAGGAAGTGCATCGGGAACAGCACCATTGCACCCATCGACAGGGCGACGGTGGTCGCGGAGAACAGCACCGTGCGACCCGCCGACATCATGGTTCGCAGCAGTGCGTCCTCACGACCGAACCCGTCGGCCAGTTCGTCGCGGTAGCGGCTGATCATCAGCAGGGTGTAGTCGATGGCCAGGGCGAGTCCCATCGCGGTGGTGAGGTTCAACGCGAAGATCGAAACATCGGTGAAGAAGGTGGTCACCCGCAGGACCGCCAGCGCACCGAGGATGGCGGTCAGCCCGACGGCGACGGGCAGCGCCGCGGCGAACAGGCCACCGAACACCCAGACCAGCACCAGGAAGCTCAGTGGGACGGCGATGGACTCCATCAACACCAGGTCGTGCTGGGACTGCTGGGTCACCTGCAGATTGACCATCGCCGTTCCGCCGGTGCGCACGACGATGCCGTCCCGGTCGCGGGTGATCTGGTCGGACAGGTCCTTGGTGTAGGTCTGCTGGTTGCTTTCGTCGCCGGTGATTCCCGCGACGATCAGGCCCGACTTGCGGTCCCGGCTGACCAGAGCGGCAGCCGCTTGCGGCGGCGACGTCCACGCCGAGGTGATGCCGGCGACGTGCCCCGACTGCTTCAGCTTGCCGATGACGTCCAGGGCCGCAGCGCGCCCAGCCGGGCTGTCGAAGCCGTCCGGTGCGGTGACGACGACCAGCAGTTGGACGTCGCCTTGCCCGAACTTCTCGGTGAGCAGCCGCGTGGCCTGCGACGACTGCGAGTTGGGATCATCGAAGCCACTCGGCGACAGGCTCTTGGCCACCGGGACGCCGAAAACGCCGACCGCCACCATCACCAAGACTACGACGGCGATGACCCGGCGCGGCGCGGACATGACTCGCCCGGCGATCCCACGCAGCAATGATCTGTCCTTCGCTGTCGGCCCTGCTCTCTGGTGATACGTACACCAGCAGCACAAGGTTCACAATGACTACTCTGGCCGACCCAGGCCCACCTGCCCTACCTGCCCTACCTGGCCACGGTAACCAGGAGGGCAGGTAGCGCATGGGCCTTGTGCGGGTCAGGCGGCCGTTTTGTGCGCCCGAGCGCTGGAGCCAGTCCCCTTCCTGGCGCCGTCACCGGCTGCGGCACCGGCTGTGGCGGCTGCCGTACCGGACGGGTCGGACACCGCCTGCAGCGCGCCACCGCGGCGATTGGCGCCGCTGGCGGCCTTGCCCGGCTCGACCTTGTTGCCGTCGGTCAGGTCCGTCGCGCCGTTGGATCGCACCGTCGTGCCGGTGGTATCCGACAGCTCGGTGACATCCGAGGATTGCGTCGGCACCGCGGTTGCTGCAGGTGACTTAACCTTCGTCGCGGCGGGAGGGACGGCCGCGCTGGGCGGACTCGGCAGCGCACCGATGATGGCCTGCGCGATGTCGGTCACGGTGTTCTTCACGAACGTCACACCGGCTGTCGAAACGGAAACCACGCCGTCGCGGACGGCGGCCACCACCTGAGTGAGGTCACCGGATTTGATCGCCTGCACCACGTTGTAGAGCGCGGTCTGAGGCGCCACCATCAGATTGCGGGCGTTGACGAACAGTTGTGTGCCAAGCGACGGATTCTGGCTGACCGCGATACCGTCCCAGCTCTGAAGCGTCCAACCGTCCTCCGGATTGCCGGTCACCACCACAACGGCGGTGTTACCCAACGGGTGTGTCAGCAGCAGCGCGACGTCCGGGTTGTCGACGTTCATCATTGTCCAGACCATGATCGTGGCGCCGTGCGAGAAGATCACCGGCTTGGTGGCGCCGTTGGCGATCACACTTGCGATGGACTCGTTGACCCGCGCCTCGAACTCGTTGCCGTTCTCCCCCAACGGTATCGGAAGGGACCGCATACCCAGAGTCCAGGCGACGGGGATGAGGAAGTACCCGATGCGGCCCAGTCCGCTGTCGACAGGTGATCCCTCGAAGACGCCCGCGCTGATCTCCCGGAAACCACCCTCCTGGATCGGAGTCAGGCCCAGGGCGGTGGCCAATGGGGCGGCGGTCTGGTGGGTGCGGATCATGTCGGAGACGTAGATGCTGTCGTAGCCGCCGGCTTCGAGCTGCTGCGCAACAGCCGCCGCCTGCTGCTCGCCAACCGCCGTAAGTCCCGGCCCGGGCACCTTGGTGTCGATCCCGGCACCGGCGACGTTGCCGTAGGACTCGCCGTGCCGCACCCAGGTGAGGGTGATCGAGTCGGCGGCCCAGGCGGGCAGCGCCGACATCAGGACGAGCGCGACGACCGCGACGACCGTTCCGAACGCTTTCAGAATCCCGCTCCTGTGGTCTCGCATCCGACCTCCGTATCCCCCGGCTATGGCACGACGCACAGATAGTCGCTGTGCGCCAAGTCACAGTACACAATCGCGAATCTGTCTACAACGACCGCCGGAGGTGTCGAAAACCTAACGATCTCGCAGTTTCTCCGCATCGGCGGTCGCACCCCTGCGATCGCCGTGGTGTTGTGGATGCAATGTCCTCTATTGCGATCCGCGCCGCTCGCGTTGCAGCGGTCGCGGCAAGCTCGGCACTGCTGTTCACCGCACTACCGTCCGCCGCAGCCGCACCGGCGTTCGACGGACAGGGCTATGTCGATTCGACGGCGCGGTGCTCCTCCTCCGACACTGCGGTGCTGTTCGGTAGCACCGAGACGTCACGGGTGGCGATCTGCAAGACCTCCGGCGGCCAGTACACCTACCGCGGAGTGCGGGTGCGCGACGGGGCGAAGCTGGTGTTGTCCGCCTCGAGTAACGGCGACGGCTCCTACCAGGCGAACAACGACGGCATCACCTACACGGTCAGCTCGAACTCGCTGACGGTCAGCTCCGGTGGCAGCGTGACACGCAAGGAGTCGTGGGTGGATTTCCACGGCCCCAAGGCCCCCGCGTCGAGCACTGGAACGTCGACTTCAACGGCTCCGACGTCCACTTCCGCGGCGCCCACCACTACGGCGCCGACATCCACTTCTACGACACCCACGTCCACGACGCCGCTGGGGCCACCGCTGGCTGCGGAGGTCGGCGGCAGCACCCGCTAAGACGTCGTCGGCCGGGTCAGTACCGCGACAACCTCGTGGAGGGGATCTGATGTCGTCGATATGCCGCCGACGTAGGGGTGTGAGAGTTCAAGTATGAGAAATAGATTGGCGGCGACGATCAGGCCTACGATCACCACCATGGGGTAGTGCATGACAGGCTTCTCGACGCCGTAGATGATCACCGTGCCGAGGACCATGACACTCGTCAGGACGATGACCGCCCACAACGGCCACGGCGGTCCGGCGTCTTCGCGGTCGGTCAGCAACCGCACGGTGCGCGCCTGACTGATCGCGTCCAGATTCGAATAAGACGTCGCCAGAACGGTTTTCTGCCTATCGGTCCGCGCCGCGACCTGACCGTAGGCCGCCGAAAGGCGAACCAGTGCCGCGTCCGCCTCCGGCGACCGGACTCCGTCGTCACCCCATTCGGCTATTGCCGCCCGCTGGTAGTCGAGCAGGGCATGCCGGATGCGATCGCCGTCGGGCACGTCGAAAGTGGCTATTCCCCTCGCCATTTCGACTGCGACGGCGCCTTCTGCGCGTGCGTTGGCGTCCGCGGTGTTGATCTGACTCCACATGGACGAGACCACAAACCCGATGAAGAAGGCGTAGATGAATCCGATGAATCCGTAGGTGAATTTGGTGACGTCGTTGTGCTCGTCACCGGTAAGGGCGGGAAATCGCCGTCGTACATACCGCTGGATGAGCACCGACCCGCCGGCGATGACGACGATCAGGACGACTAGGAGCAGCCCGGGGGGAAGATGGCTGACCAACCACCGGCTCATCGGCTCCCCCATAGCTACACATCAACGAACGAGTTGACTCGACTCTAAGGCCATGGAGTTCCCAGCAACAGCGTTCGGCGAAGTACACCGGCGCGGGCGCTGCCTCCCGAACCGCTACCGCGACGTCGGTAACGCCCTCGTCCAGCGTCCATACCGCTGCGCTGGTGATATCTTCAAAGATCCTCGCCGATGTCGGGCAGCAACGCGATGTCTTCAGGCTGCCCGTTGCGGAACATTGCGGCGGTTTCACGCACGTTTCGCTTGGCCCAGTCGGGGTTGATGCGACTGAGAACCTGGTACTCGTGTTGGAATCGCTGTGCCCGATCCCCTATAGGTCGGGCTAACGTATGGCTGACCACGCCCTGGCAATACCAGTAGAGAACGTCGTCGAGACCCCCCTCCTGGTCGAAACTGAGCTGCCCGCGCTCGTAGAAAGTGTAGTGATACACACCGTCGTCGCCGACGAAGATATTCAGGCCGTCGTTGGTCAACAAGCCAACCGCCATCGGACGGACCCCCAATTGCACTGCGATCCGGTCGATCTCAGCTTGCAACTCACTCGACCTAGCGTCCAATGGGTGGCTCATAGCCACCAGAGGATAGCGTGTCGCACCACCCCAGCGGAAATGGTTTGTCGGTGATCGTGTAGCGATGATATTCCCCACCAACGCTTTCCGGCATGATCGCCCGGCCACCGGCGGGTACGGCCAGCTACTCCGGACGGGTCCGGCGACGGATCGATGGACCGCGAGGCGGCTCAATCGGCATTAGTCCTTAGTGGACCAGATAGGCGAACGCCTCACGCAGTGAGTTGCGCCCGACGCCAAGTTCTGCAACGAGGCCGGCCTCAACTCCGCCAACCGCTGCCCGGGACAGAACGACCTACCCGGATGCCTTCGCGCAGCACGGTCACTGCCCGGAATCACTTGCCCCTCCACCTGCTCGATCCGCGCCGGTAACACCTCGATGAGGTTAGGAGCCGTTTCACGGATACGCCATCCCTCGTCGGCTGCCAATCCCGCTGTGCTGATGATCTTTTCAGAGAACTTCACCGATGTCGGGAAGCAATGAGATACCCTCCGGAAAGGGCTCATCGGGGCGACGCCGGCGAAAACCTGCCGCCAGTTCGCGGACCCGGCGCTTGGCCCATTCGGGACTGAAGTGACTAAGAGCCTCGTACTCGTATTGGAACCGCTGTTTGCGATCAGACCACCTCGCCGCGTCATTCGCTACTCTATCTTCGCAATACCAGTACAGAACGTCGTCGAGACTCCCTGCCTGATCGAACCTAAGCTGGCCACGCTCATAGAAAGTGAAGTGATACAGGCCGTCACCGCCGACGAAAATGTTCAGGCCGTCATCGGTCAACAAACCAACGACCATGGGGCGAACCCCAAGTCGCGCCGCGACCCGATCGATCTTGGCTTGCAACTCACTCGACCTAGCGTCCAAGGGGCGGCCCTGCACGATCAAGCACACCTTCCTTAAGCAGGTCCCGTACTGGAACCTTGGCCCCGTCGGGACCGACGATCATGTATTGGGGGACATCAAGTATCGGAGTTTGCCCAAACCAAGGTTGTATCGGTCCTTCGACAATCCGCCACCCCGGAGGAAGTGGCTTGTCGGTGATCATATAGCGATGATATTCCCCACCAACGCTTTCCGGCATAATTGCCCGACCGCCGGTGGCTACGGCCAGCTACCCCGTACGGATCCGACCACGGATCGACGCGCCGCGATGCGGCTTACTCAGCAGCGGACCTTCGTCAGCTACCAATCCCGCTGTGCTGATGACTTTTTCAGAGATCTTCGCCGATATCGGGAAGCAGCGCGATGTCTTCAGGCTGTCCGTTACGGAACATTGCAGCGGTTTCGCGCACGTTTCGCTTGGCCCAGTCGGGGTTGATGCGACTGAGAACCTGGTACTCGAGTTGGAAACGTTCTACGCGGTCAGCTATGTAGGAAAACTGGTCAATGACCAGGTCCCGGCAGTAGCAGTACAGGACGTCATCCAGTCCCCCTGTGCGATCGTATCCGATCTTGCCGCGCTCGTAGAAAGTATAGTGATAAACACCGTCGTCGCCGACGAAAATATTCAGGCCGTCGTTGGTCAACAAGCCAACCGCCATGGGACGGACCCCCAATTGCGCTGCGATCCGATCCATCTCGGCCTTCAGCTCACTCGACCTAGCGCCCAACGGGTGGTCCATAGTCACTGAGGATACCGCGGCGCACCAATTCCCTGGCGCTCACCTCGGCACCCTCGGGGCCCACGATCATGTACTGAGGGACCCGGGCTGCGGGCGTTTGCCCGAACCACGGTTGAATCGGCCCCTCGACAATCCGCCACCCATCGGGAAGCGAGTTCCCGGTGATCATGTAGCGATGATACTCGCCGCCAAGGCTTTCCGGCATTATCGCCCGGCCGCCAAAAGGGGTGCCATCCGGGGCGAAATAGCGCCCTCCATCCGATCCGATCCTGTCGATGATCGTCCCCGCGGGCAGATGAGCAGGTTGGGGAACGAAGCCGGGCGGAAAGCCATCGTTGCCTGGAAAGACCCGAGCTCCCGCAGGCCCGAAGGCACTGTCAAACTCTGTCGGGTGCATGCCCCCCAAGGGGTCCCACCCACGCATAACCGCCAATGGGATCCCACCTTCGGTGACCAACTCGGCGGGCAGGCCTGCACGAACCGCCGCACCCTCAAGCCCGAACGGGGCAGTGGCCGCGACCGAGGAAACGTCAAAGGCCTTCTCCCCGGCGTAATACGCCGCACTAGGTGAGTCCAAGGCATGCTGAACTTCCCCGATGACGGTGCCAACCGGATTGGTGGCAGTATCCGCGATCCCCTTCGCCACGTCTTTCCATGACTCCAGGGCACCGGGAGCACCCGGACCACCTTGTCCCAGAAGATTCTTGATGCCCTGCTCGGTGTTGCGCCACGCATCACCAAAGCCCTCACCAAACCCCGGCGGGGGCACGCGGGCCGGTTCGGGGGGTGTGTACTGCGGGAAGTTCCATCCCATAGCCTGTGCCCGCGCAACCATGCCGTCCAATGCCGACTCAATCTGGGCGGTAGGCATGCCGTCGCTTGCCAAGGCCTTGCGCGCGGTGGCCTTGAAGTCCTCGATTTCCTTGGCAGAGAACATCACTGGCTTGGGTACGTTGGCAGGCAACGGGGCACCCGCGATCTGATCCAGCGCCCCGTTCGCATCAGCAGGCTGTCCAACCCCTCCCGGTCTACCCGCGCCGGTGAGGGCGTCCCACACAGTCGGTCTGGCACCAGCCCCGTCGGTTACCCCGCCGGCCGGCAACAGCATGTCCTGCAACGAGCGCGGACGAGACGAATCCCCAACACCCGCGCCTGGGTGCCGGCGGAGCTCCGTGGGCACGCGCTGTACCTCGGGGTCGTCGGCGCGCAACGACAGCGGGATCGGCGTGTTGCCACCGGCCATATTGATCACGTTGGCAAGGGCCATGTCGATGAGATTGGCCTCGGCCACGATCTTGTCCAGCCGAGGTTGCAGCTGGACGTGCTTGAGTTCGGCTTCCATCGGGTCGCGGACCTTCGGGCCGGGCAGCACCGCATCGGACACCGGGTCGATCTCCATGCCTAGTGACTCGGCATCCGCTTTCAAGCTGGCCAATTCCGACTTGATGCGTTCAATACCGTCCGCCGCACTGCGCGCCGCATTGGCGACGGTCAGCGCCTCGTTGCCGTGCGAATCGAGATCCTTGCGGGTCCGACCGATCGCCTCCCTGGCGGCTTCAGCCGCTTCACCGCCCCACGTCTCGAAAACCGGGAGCGTGGCCAAGCCGTCTGCTGCGTCGAAAGCTGCTTGAGCGCGGCTGGTGGCGGCGTGGAACACCTCACGCACATCATCGGCATTCCAGCGCTCGATGTCGAGGACGGTCAGGGGCACGACCACTCACACGTCGGTCTGGCTAGCAGCGGCGGCATGCGTCGAGGCCAATTCCTCGCCGTAGCCAGTCACCGCAACACCGGAGCTGGCCAGGTCCTCGACATTGACCCGAAGCGACATAGTATCCCCATTCAGAGCTGCAGGCTTATGCATACCAGCAAACGACGCGGGTGTGCCAGTCACCGATCGCACCCGCGCAGTGGGGCCCACCTCAACGACTCTGGCGGTCCAACAGAAAGCCCCGGCCGATGGCCGCGGCAATCTGTAACCGATGGCACGACTCGTAGGATGACGCCTGCACGCATCTGTCGGCGGAAACCGGATGCGGCTCCTTGCCGACTCAGTGGGTCGCGGAACTGGTGAACACGTCGTTGAGGGTGACGGTGCGAAGGTTGCGTGCGCGGATGATGTCGACGAGTTGTCCGTACACGTGGGTCACCGGCAGATGATTGAGATGGCCGATCACGATGTTGCTCGGCGTGAAGTACTTATCGGCCATCGCCACGATGTAGTCCTCCTTGATCACCGTGGAATCGGCCAACGAACCCGACCACATGGTGATTGCCGTGTGGCCCAAGTCGGCTGCGACGGCATCGACAGCGGCGTTGTGGAAACCCGTAGGGCGGGCGAAGGTAGGGGGCTGGGTCGACTCCGTATGTCTTCTTCAAGAACGCCTCGTTGCGGGTGATCTCGGCGGCGATACGGTCCTTGCTCACTCTCGTCAGATCGGGATGCGACCAGGTGTGGTTGGCGAGTTGGATCTGCCCGGAATCAACCAGGGGATGCAAAAGCGCGGTGCGGTCGGCCCACGACCGGTTCACACCGTTGACGAAGAAGGTCAGCCGCACCCCGGTGTCCAAGGCAAACTGGGTGTACAGGCGCACTACCTCCGTGTTGACTCCGTCATCGAGCGTCAGCGCGACCGTATTGTCATGCGGCGGAGGCAGTGTCAACGTGCCCGATGCAGGCAACGGTCGGAGCGCGCTTAGCGGGGGCGGGCCGAGCACGGTCGGAACTCGGTGCGGCGGGAGGACGCCGCGGTCGCCGCCGCTACTCGCTAGCGCTCGTGGCGCCGATACCGGACTGGCGCCTACGAGCGAGCGGGCCACCCCTACACCCACGAACGCAGAGGCAGCCAACGTGGCCAGGAAAGTGCGACGGGACGATTCAGACATCGCAGCCAAACCTCGGTTGGACGAAGCTCGCGCACACGGCGGCGGAGGTGAGCACAGCTTGGCAACTAACTCGTTGCGCTGCGCCAGCCGGACGCCACAGCCCCTGGCCCGTCGACACCGTTCTGGTGCCGCACTCTTGCGGGCCACGGCGATGACATCAACACGGAACTCGGCAGGAAACAGCTTCGGCACGAGATTGGGCCTTCCAGCAAGGGCGAATCCGCACAGGCCAGCAGTATGGATGGCGACAGCGGCACCACTAACCCAGGGTTAGCTGCTATTTCGCTAGGCGGAAATACGGTTCTACCGTGCCGGTGAGCTTGATGACCATGGGATTTCCACGGCGATCCTTAGCAGTGGGAACTTCAACACGCACCCAGCCCTCGGCCACGTCGTACTCGTAGACGTTCGTTTTCTCGACGCCGTTGAAACGAATACCCACGTCGCGGCTCAGCGCCTCTTCGCTATAGAAGGGGCTGCGCGGATCAATGGAGAGGTGGTTCGGTGGAACGTCTGCGGTCTGGTTCTCGGTCATGTTGGCTTTCGGTCAATGCTGCGCGCGGTCCTTGGGCTTAACTCTCCAAGAACCTACGCGACCCTGTAGTAGCGAGCTACACCGTAGCGGTTTGGCGGGCCGCCTCGGCGATCCAGCTCTCGATAGGTCATCTAGCCGGTGAGATTTTCAGACCAACGCGCTTCGATGTTGCCGAAACGCCAAACCGCCAGGGCGACGAGCCATGACACCACGAACAGCGCGACGATGCCGTAGCCGACGAAGCCCAGGTTGATGCTGGCGACCCACGCCAGTGGGCCGGACCGGATCTGCAATCGGTTCGCGACCACGCCCACGAGTTCGATGGTTCCGATGATGAGTGCCACCGCGACGGAGATGGACGTGATGGTGAGGTTGTAGAAGATCTTGCGCACGGGCTTGGCAAAGGCCCAGCCGTAGGCGTAGTTCATGAAGACGCCATCGGTGGTGTCCATGAGGCACATTCCGGCGGCGAACAGAATCGGCAGTACCAGTACGGCGTAGAAGGGCAAGTTGAAGGCTGCCGCGCCTCCGGCCAGCACCAGGAGGCCGACTTCGGTCGCGGTGTCGAAGCCCAACCCGAACAACACTCCGATTGGATAGATGTGCCGCGGCTTGGTCACCGACTTGGTGAGGCCGCCGAGGAAGCGATTCATGAACCCTCGTGAGTCCAGGTGCTTTTCCAGTTCGGCCTCGTCGTAGCGGCCCCGTCGAAGTTCCCTGGCCACCTTGATGATGCCGAGCAAGGCAACAAGATTCAGGATGCCCAGAATCCACAGGAAGATGCCGGAGACCGAGGGGCCAATCATGCCGGTCACGGTGTGCAGGGTGGATTGTTCGTCTTCGACGGGTCCGACAAGCGCCTTGACCCCGAGGGCTAGCAGGAAAGACAGCGCGAAGACGATGGTCGAGTGGCCAAGTGAGAACCAGAACCCCACAGACAGCGGCTTGCGGTCAGCGCCCGCTTCGAGGTTATCGGCGATCAACTTGCGGGTGGTGTTGTCGACCGCCGCGATGTGGTCGGCGTCGAAGGCGTGTCGCAGTCCCAGGGTGTAGGCCAGGAC
The DNA here is from genome assembly GCF_004745805.1 of Mycolicibacterium sp. CH28. Taxonomy (GTDB): domain Bacteria; phylum Actinomycetota; class Actinomycetes; order Mycobacteriales; family Mycobacteriaceae; genus Mycobacterium. Next base: position 112,314 of record NZ_SRLQ01000005.1, read on the forward strand.
TCCGACGCCCACGGTGAACACCGGGTGGTCGCCACCGAGGTGGTAGTTGTTGGGAACGACGAATTCGAAGAGCGTTATGAAGCCCGCGGCATGCAGGAAAACGATGAAGCCGTACATGGCGAACAGCGAGGACTTGTCGCCCCGCGACAGGCTGCGGCGGAACTGCATCAGTCCGGATACCGGCTGGTTGTCCACCTGTTCGGTCGTCATCTTGGACCCGTCCACTCGTTGGCTACGACATCCCTCGGCATGCGACCGCAAAGGCGGATACCAACACCTCGTGAGGCGTCGAATCTCCAGACTGCGGGCGCGCCGGTCAGCGTATCGCCTGGTCTGTTTGACTGTCCACGTGAACAGATAAATGGGAATTAGCTGTGATGCGAGCCCAGCCAGTGGAGCAACCCATGGACGGTCTCGTCGTCAAGGCGGTAGCTCATCAACCGACCCTCCCTCGTGGGAGTCACCCACCGCTGTTGACGCAACAGCCGCAGTGCTTGCGACACCGAATTCTCTGACCGCCCGACAGCAGCAGCGAGGTCACCCACACACAGACCCGGCGAATTGTGAAGCACAAGCAGGATCTCCAAACGGTTCGGATCAGACAGCAGGTCGAACCGAAGCGACCACGCCGAAGTGTCCACATCAGCAAGAGCCGACTGGGCCAGCTCAACTGGTGTTGTCCCGGTCAACTTCCCCATGACCGCAATCTAGTTCGCGACAGCAACGACGGCCGCCCCACACGGTCTACGCCATGCCGCCAGTCTGGCAATCAGTGCCCACGCAAACATGAAAGCTGTCCAGCGGATGCTTGGGCACACCAAGGTGGCGACGACTCGCGACACGGCTATTCAAAGCACTGCGGACGGCATCGGAAGCCTGACGGGCAACCAGCGCCCTGAACTGCACATAATCTGTGGAGCTAAGGGGAATCGGACCCCTAGAACTATCTGCGGAAACACTGCTCTACGCGGTATTTCTGTACCTTGATGTTGTTACGCGGGCGCTCCGCATGCTGGGGATGTGCCTCGGCGTGTTACGTGACGTAACGGTGCTCGTGCCGGGCGGCGAGGTTTTCGCTGATTGCTCTCCAATTAGCCAGCACGAGGGCGGGTTTGGGGACTGCATCAGTTCCTCAGCGTGCGACGTAGGGCAGGCGGCGAACACGCCCAAACCGATTGCGGCGGACGGTCGATGCCTCCTGCGATCCATCAGACAAGCTATCAAATTCCGAGTTCTGGCGTAACACGGTGCGGTGTCGCTGGAGAATTTGGACAGCACGGTCGTTGATGGCGTGTTTGAACGCGACAAAGCCGCTGTCGTTGCGGGCAACCCGAGGGCGGGGCCGTCGTTGGTCATCAATGAACCGTGGGAGGGATGCGCGGGTGACTACGTATACGAACAGCCGGGCCCCACCCGCCGAGATCGCCGCTCTGCCTCAGAGCGGTTCTCCGATGTCGGGAAGCAGCGCAATGTCTTCGGGCTGACCGTTGTGGAACATCGCAGCCAACTCTCGCACTCGGCGCTTGGCCCAGTCGGGATGAAAGCGACTGAGAACCTCGTACTCGAAATGGAACCGCTGCGTACGGTCGCCTACATACTTCCTTGCCTGGCTGGAGACCTCACCCTGGCAGTACCGGTACAGCACGTCGTCCAAGCTACCTACGCGTTCAAATCCGACCTTCCCACGTTCATAGAAGGTGAAGTGATATCGGCCATCATCACCGACGAAGATGTTCAGACCGTCATTGGTCAGCAATCCGACGGGTAGGGGGCGCACTCCGAGTTGCGCTGCGATCCGATCGATCTCGGTTTGCAACTCAGTTGACCTAGCGTCCAAGGGGCGGCCCATATTCATCGAGAATACCTCTGTCGACCAATTCCTCGACGTTGGCCTCAGGAGGACCGACGATCATGTATTGGGGGGCACCAGGTGTCGGTGTCTGTCCGAACCACGGTTGTATCGGTCCTTCGACGATCTGCCACCCATCGGGAAGCGGCTTCCCGGTGATCATGTAGCGATGATATTCCCCACCAGCACTTTCCGGCATTATCGCCCGGCCGCCAAAAGGAGTGCCGTCCGGGGCAAAATAGCGCCCACGTTCTGACCCGATCCTGTCGATGATGTCCCCCGCTTGGAGATGGGCGGGTTGCGGGACATAGCCCGGCGGAAATCCGTCGTTTTCAGGAAACACCCGAGCCCCGGCCCCGCCGAACTGATTGTCAAACTCTATTGGGTGCATGCCCCCCAGAGGATCCCACCCACGCATGACCGACAACGGGATCCCACCTTCGGTAACCAGCTCGGCCGGCAGGCCTGCACGAACCGCCGCACCCTCAGCACCGAACGGGGCGGTCGCCGCGACCGACGCGAAATCGAAGGCCTTCTCCCCGGCGTAATAGGCCGCGCTGGGTGAGTCCAACGCATGCTTGACTTCTCCGACGACCGCACCCACCGGATTGGTGGCCGTATCCGAAATCCCCTTGGCCACGTCTTTCCAGGACTCCAGAACACCGGGAGCCCCCGGACCACCCTGTCCCAGCAGATTCTTGATGCCCTGCTCGGTGTTTCGCCACGCATCACCAAATCCCTCACCGAACCCCGGCGGAGGCACATGAGCCGGCTCAGGGGGCGTGTACGGCGGAAAATCCCACCCCATTGCCTGCGCACGGGCAACCATGCCATCCAATGCCGACTCGATCTGCGCGGCAGGCATGCCCTCGCTTGCCAGGACCTTGCGCGCGGTAGCCTTGAAGCCCTCGATCTCCTTGGCAGAGAACACCACTGGCTTGGGCACGTTGACTGGTACCGGAGCACCCGCGATCTGATCCAGCGCCCCGTTCACATCAACAGGCTGTCCAACCCCTCCAGGTCTACCCGCGCCGGCGAGGGCGTCCCGCACACTCCGTCCGGCACCAGCCCCGTCGGCTACCCCGCCGGCCGGCAACAGCATGTCCTGCAACGAACGCGGACGAGACGAATCCACAACACCCGCACCTGCGTGCCGGCGGGGATCCGTGGGCGCTGGCTGTACCTCGGGGGTGGCTGCGTGCAACGACAGCGGGATCGGTGTCTTGCCGCTGGCCATGTTGATCGCGTTGGCAAGCGCCATATCGACCAGATTCGCTTCGGCCACAATCGTGTCCAGCCGGGGCTGCAGCTGGGATTGCTTGAGCTCGGCCTCCACCGGATCGCGGACCTTCGGGCCCGGCAGCACCGTGCCCGCCACCGGGTCGATCTCCATGCCCAGCGCCTCGGCATCGGCCTTCAAGCTCGCCAGCTCGGATTTGATGCGCTCGATATTGTCCGCCGCGCTACGCGCAGCATCGGCCACAGCCAATGCCTCGTTGCCATGGGCATCGAGATCCTTGCGGGTCTGGCCGATCGCTTCCCTGGCTGCCTCGGCCGCCCCACCGCCCCACGTCTGGAACGCCGGCAACGTCGCCAACCCGTCGGCGGCATCAAAGGCCGCCTGCGCACGACTGGTCGCGGCGTGGAACACCTCACGCACATCACCAGCATTCCAACGCTCGATATCAAGGACGGTCAACGTCACGGCGGCTCACATGTCGGTCTGGCCGGCGATCGCGTTCGCCGCCCGCGCCGGAGCCTCCAACGCCTGGCTGCTGCGCTGCTCCATCTCCGCGAACCCTTGGGCGCTGGCGTGCAACCCCTGAGCGTGATCACTCAAACGGGTCAACAACGCACTCGTCGTAGCCACCCACTGCTCCGACAAAGCACTCATCGCGACCGCGGATGCACCCTGCCAGCCAGTCTGCGCAGCCTCGATCCGGCCAGCCGCCGCCGCATGCTTCATCGCCACATCCTCACCATGGCCACTCACCGCGACACCCGAGCTCACCAGATCCTCGATATTGATCCGAAGCGACATCGTATCCCCATCCAGAGCTGCAGACTTATGCATACCAGCAAACAACATCAGCACGCCAATCACCTACCATGCCGGCATAACGGCGCCACCGCCGCGGCGCTCGCACCCAAAGCCAGCACCCCGAAAGGCTGTTAGCGTGCCATCCGGCCCGCAACCTCGCCAACGACACACGCTTACCTTTGTGACCAAAGCACAACCCCTTGAACGTGAATCGAAAGGCCGCCAGCAGCAGGCGACGCCCACCAGCGCAATAGGCGCGAGCAACGCACTCTTGGCAACACGGGGGTGCGAGTATGGGTGGGGACTCGAGACAAGGCTGTCGCGGCTGTTGGCCGGGCGATATCTGAACCGCCGTAACACTCACTAAGGCCAGAAAAGCGGCCCCGAACTGCTCAAACTCTGTGGAGCTAAGGGGAATCGAACCCCTGACCTTCTCGATGCGAACGAGACGCGCTACCAACTGCGCTATAGCCCCTTGGTCGCCAGTAGGTTACCAGCCACCGGCCGCCGGACCGAAACCGGTGGCCTACTGGCCCGCCGCACGCGGCAGGTCGAAGTGCCGCGCGAACGCGACCTCGTCCAGATGCTCGAAAATCGGGTCCTCATCGTCGATGTCCAAGACGGCGGCGCCAGGCCGGCGCAACCGGGCCGGCACGACATCGAACTCGTGGTCCTCGGTGTTCTCCACGCCCAGCCGCGACCGCGCCATCCGCTGCTGACGACGCCGGCGCACCTGCTCCTCGATCCGGGTCTGGCGGCGCAGATAGGCCAGGTACAGCACAGTCACGACGGCTGCCGTGCCGCAGACCCACCACAGGTCGGCACTGACAGTGAAGGACAGCACAGCGGTGACGACCATGACCGCGGCCATCACCATCAGCACGCGCTTGCGGAATCGGTACTTGCGGGCGCTGACCGCCGCGGCGGTCTTCGATTCGGTCCGCCGCGGCCGGCTGACGCGGGGCGCCGCAGCCGTCGCCGGCTCATCCCCGGCCTCCAGGCCCGAGGTGTCCTCGACGTACTCGTACTCGTCGGCCGTCCCGTCGGCGGCAGTCGCCTCGTCGACAGTCCCGTCGGCGGGCTTGTCGTCGGCGATGGCCTGGAACTCGTCGGTAGCGTCGCCCTCGGCGACCGTCTCAGCCTCGGCCTCGGCCGGCGATTCCTCGGCAACGGTCTCGGCCTGCGGCTCGACAGCCTCATCGAACAGCGTCGGCTGGACGCCGGCGGTGCGTACCGCTCCACCACCGACCGGTAGCGCGCCAGAGTCCTCGTCGACTACGTCCACGTCCAGGTAATCCGATTCGGCTACTTCGGCGACCGCGGCCACGACCACGACCGAACGGGTGCGCACCGGCGCTACCTCGTCGTCCTCGTCGAGGTCGTCGTACTGGTCGGCTTCGGGCTGCCAATCGGGGTCGTGGCGATGGCCGGCAGCCGGACCGCTCCGCTTGAATCGCCGTGACTTGGCTGCGCCGCCGTTGAGCACCCGGGTGGCCAGCGCGACATCGCTTGTGCGACGGACGTTGTCACGCTTGCTGATGAGCATCGGGACCAACACGAACAACCAAAGCACCACGAGCGAGATCCAGAGCAATGACTGGGGGATGCTTGGCATGGTGGCCTGCTCCTTTCCCGTCCAGGCTAGGTCCGTGACCTACGCAAACCGTGACGGCGCGCCGATGCCAATTACACACTTGTAATTTGCTGTTGACAAGCACCAACAGCCCCAAATGTCACATTGGTAACAGGCGGGCGCGGGAATCAGGCCCACCGCGCCAATCCGCGATGCACCAGCCGGGCCGTGACCGAGCCTTCCAGCTCCTCGACCGTCATCGCCACGAGCAGATGATCGCGCCATCCGCCGTCGACGTCGAGGTAGCGCTTGAGGAGGCCCTCCTCGCGAAATCCGGCCTTTGCCAGCACCGCGCGACTGGCCGCATTTTCCGGGCGCACCGTCGCCTCCACCCGATGCAGCGTGACCGGTCCGAAGCAGTGGTCCAGGCCAAGCGCCAGCGCGCCGGTGGCCACTCCCCGACCCGTGACGGCGCTGGAAACCCAGTAGCCGATCCATGCTGAGCGCAGCGCGCCGTGGGTCACATTGCCGATCGTCAGCTGCCCGCAGAACTGGCCGTCGAGCTCGATCACATAGGGCAACATCCGCCCCTTGCGAGCCTCGGCACGAAGCCCCGAGCACACCGGGGGCCACGACGAAACAGCATGGCGCACAGACCAATCCACTTCCGCGGTCGGCTCCCACGGTTCCAGGTAACGACGATCGGCCAGTCGGATCCGGCTCCACAGTGCCGCGTCTCGCATCCGCACCGGGCGCAACCGGATGACACCGGCACCCACCCGGAGCGGACCGACCGCAGTGGGCCAGCCGGGATGCAGGGAACTACTACGCCACAGATTCACAATGCCGAGCCCGGGATCAGCCGCGCTGAGCCAGGAAGGCGACGTCGACGACCTCACCGGTGCGGACCTCGTCAACTTCACTGGCCACCACCACGAGGCAGTTCGCTTCGGCCAATGTGGCCAGCAGATGCGACGAGGCTCCTGGTGCGCCGCCGAGCGCCTGCACCAGATATTCGCCCGTGTCCTGGTCGCGCATGAGCTGTCCGCGCAGGAAGCCTTTGCGACCCGCGACCGACGAGATCGGCGACAGCGCCCGGGCCTGTACGACACGCCGCATCGGCTGCCGCTTCCCGAGCGAGAGCCGGATCAGCGGACGAACCATCACCTCGAACACCACCAGAGCGCTGACCGGATTAGCCGGCAGCAGGAACGTCGGCACGCCTTCGCGCCCGAGCTGCCCGAAGCCCTGGACCGAGCCTGGATGCATCGCGATGCGCGCAACTTCCATCTCGCCCAGCTTGGACAACACCGTCCGCACGCTTTCGGCGGCCGCTCCGCCGACCGCACCGGCGATCACGACGAGTTCGGCCCGGTTGAGCTGGCCCTCGACCACCTCACGCAGTTCCTTGGGATCGGTGCTGACGATGCCCAGCCGGTTCACCTCCGCTCCAGCGTCCCGGGCGGCCGCGGCGATGGCATAGGAGTTGACGTCGTAGACCTGGCCATTGCCCGGGGTCCGGGAGATGTCGACCAGTTCACCGCCCACACTGAGCACACTGACCCTTGGCCGAGGATGCACCAGCACCCGCTCGCGGCCGACCGCCGCCATCAGGCCCACCTGTGCGGCCCCGATGATCGCTCCGGCCCGCACGGCGACATCGCCGGGCTGCACGTCGTCACCGGCGCGGCGCACGTAGGCACCCGACCGAACTCCGCGCAGCACCCGTACCCGGGCTTGACCGCCGTCGGTCCAGCGCAGCGGCAGAACGGCATCGGCCAGCGTCGGCATCGGCGCTCCGGTCTGGACTCGAGCGGCCTGTTTGGGTTGCAGCCGACTCGGTGTGCGCGCGCCCGCCTCGATGACGCCCATCACCGGCAGGCTGATCTCACCGCCACCGGACTCGTCGTCACCGTCGGCGCCGACGCCCTGCACATCGACGCTGCGCACCGCGTACCCGTCGATGGCGGCCTGGTCAAAGCCCGGCAGCGGGTGCTCGGTGATCACTTCCTCGGCACACATCAGGCCCTGGGCCTCGGCAATCGGCACCCGAACCGGTCGTGGCGCCACCGCGGCAGCCGCCACCCTGGCTTGCTGTTCTTCTACCGAACGCACAGTGCGCCTTTCTGCCTCGAGCCCTGGTCGCGCGGGCCCGCCGCAGCTCCTACTGTTTGGTCTGTTCGGCCAGGCCTAGTCGCGCCACCAACCATCGCCGCAAGTCCGGGCCATAGTCGTCACGAGCCAATGCAAAGTCAACCGCAGCCTTGAGGTAGCCGCCGGGATTTCCCAAGTCGTGTCGAGAGCCGCGATGGACCACCACGTGCACCGGGTGGCCCTCCTTGATCAGTAACTCGATGGCGTCGGTGAGCTGAATCTCTCCACCGACCCCACGGTCGACCCGGCGCAGCGCATCGAAGATGGCCCGGTCCAGCAGGTAGCGGCCGGCCGCGGCGAACCGTGATGGCGCATCCTCCACCTTGGGCTTCTCGACCATGCCCTTGACCTTGAGCACGTTCGGGTTGGCCGCATCGGGCACCGTTTCGACGTCGAAGACGCCGTAGGCGCTGACCTCCTCGTCCGACACCTCGATCGCACACAGCACCGAGCCGCCGCGCTTGGCCCGCACCTTCGCCATCGTCTCCAGCACGCCGGTGGGCAGCACCAGATCGTCGGGCAGCAGTACCGACACCGCGTCCTCGTCGGGCGAAAGCACCGACTCCACACACCCGACGGCGTGGCCGAGTCCCAGCGGTTCGTGCTGGATCACCGACTCCACCTTGATCAACGCCGGGGCACGGCGGACCTTCTCCAACATCGCCTTCTTGCCGCGGGCCTCCAGCGTGCCCTCGAGCACCAAGTCCTCGACGAAGTGGGCGACGACGCTGTCCTTACCTTCGGAGGTGACGATCACCAGCCGTTCAGCGCCCGCCTCGGCCGCCTCCTCGGCGACCAGCTCAATGCCCGGGGTGTCCACGACCGGCAACAACTCCTTGGGCACGGTCTTGGTCGCAGGCAGGAAACGGGTCCCAAGCCCGGCCGCAGGCACGATCGCGGTGCGCGGAATCGGTACCTGGGGCGTCATCGTTCACACCCTATCGCCAACATAGTGACCCTTCGCTCTGGCGCAATCGACATGCGCGCTGACATGGTGGACGGCGTGTTCGCCGGGACAAAAGCTCACTACAGGGCCGCTCTGTTGGCCGCGCGCCGGATGCTCACCGACACCGTCCGTGCGGCCGAGACGCAGGCGTTGTGCGACCACCTCGCCGAGTTTGTCGCCGCCGACGACACCGTCTGCGCCTACATGCCCGTCGGCACCGAGCCAGGCTCCGCGGCAATGGTGGACCGGCTGCGCGACCTGGGCGCGCGGGTGTTGTTGCCAGTGACCCGTTCCGGCCCCGACGGCGAGCCGCTGGCCCTGCTGTGGGGTGCCTACGTTCCGGGCACGCTGGTGACCGCTCGGTTCGGGCTGCTCGAGCCCGCACAACCGTGGTTGGACGCCTCGGCGGTGGCTCAGGCCGACGTGGTCCTGGTACCGGCCTTGGCGGTCGACCGCCACGGCGTGCGACTGGGGCGCGGCGGCGGCTATTACGACAGGTCGTTGCCGATGTGCAGGCCAGACACCAGGCTGGTGGCAGTGGTCAGGGACGCCGAGGTCGTCGACGAGTTGCCCCACGAACCTCACGACGTGCGCGTGACCCACGCACTGACTCCCAGTCGTGGGCTGATTACGCTGGCCGACGCGATGTGAGGCCACCGGCCTACCATGCACCCGCGCATCCCCCCTCGAACATCTTTTGCGGCATTTCGTCGCCGCTCCCACCCCGGCGACGTTGGGGGAATGATACGTGCCAGATGGCGGTTCTAGCACTTGGCACGGTAGAGTGCTAAAAGTTCCAGCTTCGTTCCGGAGGTTCATGTGCCGACCTACAGCTACGCGTGCACCGAGTGTGACAACCGCTTTGACGCGGTGCAGGCGTTCACTGATGACGCGTTGACCACGTGCCCCCAGTGCTCCGGTCGCCTGCGCAAGATGTTCAATTCGGTTGGCGTCGTCTTCAAGGGCAGCGGCTTCTACCGCACCGACAGCCGTGAAGCGACCAAGAGCACCATCAAGGCGGATTCGTCGTCCTCGCCGTCGAGCTCGGAGAAGTCGTCCAGTTCGAGCGACTCCTCGTCCAGCTCCCCGAGCAGTTCGAGTTCGAGCACCTCCGCACCGGCCGCGGCGGCCTCGAACTAGGCCTTCGCCCGGCAATAGCGCACTCAATCCGGCACCGAGACCACCGCGGCCGAATTCGGCCGCGCGGGCCCGAATTCGACTGAATAGCCGAGTAATTCGCTACTCCAGTCCCGGACCGGACGGATCAGGATCTGGGCCGTCGCCCCGTTGGCTGTGGTGTCTTCGATCACCGGTAACCGCTCACCGAGCAGGTCTGTGGCACGGATCTCGGCGAACGTCTCGGACGGAACGCCGAGCAGCTCCCAGATGTGCCGCCCTGTCGCTCCACCACGACGGACGTCCATGGTCCGGTCGAACGCAGTGCTCGACGCGACGACGGTGCCCGTCGGGTCCACGAACGCGATCGCCGCATCCGCGTCGTAGGCGTCGGAAAGCCGCTGCGCACGCACTTCCACCGACATCGGCGCCGACGAATCGGCGATCTGGGCCGATGGATCCCCAGCCAACACCTCAGGCACCTGCTCGGCGGGCGTGGGCCGGCCGAACAGGTAACCCTGGGCCAGCTTGCATCCCATGCCCTTGAGCAGATCGGCTTGTCTGGTGGTCTCGACGCCCTCTGCGACGACAGCAAGCCCCAGGCTGTGGCCGAGGCCGACCACCGCGGCGACGATCTTGCGACTCTGCCGGTGATCGTCCATCGCCATCACGAAGCTGGCGTCGATCTTGAGCTTGGAGAACGGCAGGGTGCTGAGCCACGTCAGGCTCGAATAGCCGGTGCCGAAGTCGTCCATCGCGATCATGCATCCGAGGCTCATCAGCTGTTCGAGTGTTTGTCGCGGCTGGGTCAGATCATCGATGAAGCCGGACTCTGTCACTTCAATGTGCACGCGGCTCAAGGGAAACGATCCATCGGCTGCCGCCTGCGCGATCCTGGTCGCCAGGCTGGCGTCACGTAGTTGCGTGGGAGATACGTTGAAGCCGAGAAAGATGCTGTGCGGCCAGTCCGCCGCGGCGCGAAATGCGGTGCGCATCAACTGATCGAGCAGGCGGTCGAGCAGACCGAAACGGTCGGCGATCGGGATGAATCGCTCCGGGCTGATGAAGCCTTGAACCGGATCATCCCACCGGGCAAGAACTTCGAATCCGAGAATATGTCCGTCATCCAAGGACACGATGGGCTGGAAGAACGGCTCAACCCTGCCATTGGCCAGAGCTGCCGACAGGTCGTGGGCAAGAAGTTCATCGGCGAGCACAGATGCGACTCCTCACACACCCCGTCGGTCGGAACCGAGTGTCAACGAACGTACAGGCATTGCCGGCGGGGAACGCCGAAACCGCCAAATCCCGACCCTCGCGGCTGCACAATCAAACGCTCGTGCGCCAGTTCGCCATATGCCACCCGCGATTCTGCCACTTATCCACAGGGGCCAGCGCAGCACGAACACCTGACATCGGCGATCGTTCTACGGTTTCGGGATGGGCGAGGCGCTCAATCCCACTCTGGGCAACCGAATCCGGCAGTTGCTGCGACCCGATGTCACTCGGACGTTGTTGGCACGGCGGGTTGCCGCCGGCGGGCTCGTGGTCCTGGCCGGAATCGCCGCGCTGCGGCCGGACCCCGCCGACCGACGCTCAGCCGTGGTGGTGGCCACCCGCGATCTCAGCCCGGGCGTTGCCCTGTCCGTCAGCGACGTCAGGCTTGAGAAGCGTTCCGCAACAACGGTGCCCGACGGGGCTCAGACGACAGTCGACTCCGTTGTCGGGGCAACCCTGGCTGGACCGGCTCGGCGCGGCGAGGTACTGACCGACGCGCGGGTGCTCGGTTCTCGCCTGGCCGGGCTCACCGCCGGCCCCGACGCGCGGGTAGTGCCGTTGCACCTCGCCGATGCAGCGGTCCTCGATCTCATCCGTACCGGCGACGTCGTCGACGTGCTAGGAGCGATCGCTGCGGATACCGAATCCGAACCTAAGGTGCTGGCCACCAACGCCGTCGTCGTGCTGGTTTCGGCCAAGCAAAAGTCGGCGGGCGCCGCCGACGATCGGGTGGTGCTGGTGGCATTGCCTGCGGTCGCCGCCAATGCGGTGGCCGGCGCAACGCTTGTGCAGACCGTCACGCTGACCATGCACTGATCGACGGCGCTCAGTTCGGCGGCGCGGGCACCGGTGTGGTGGTGGGCGCGCCAGTCTGCTGGATCGCGTCCATCACCATATCGGCGATCTCATCCGGCGACGACGTGGCGACCGGACCCGGAGCCGGGGTGGGCGTAGGCGCAGCAGTGGCGATACCACCGGCCAACGCCAATGCACCGACCAGGACGGCGACAGTCGCTGCGGTCCTGGCTGGGTGGGGCCGACTCCACATGTGCGATTCCTTCCACTGGACTGCCCCGCCAAGCTAACAGCTCCCTACCGGAACTGCCGGGGACCGTACCCTTCAAGTTTCTCCGCGAACGACGCGCAAGCAGAAAGGGTACAACCGTGTTGAAGGGCTTCAAGGAGTTTCTCGCCCGCGGCAACATCGTCGACCTGTCGGTGGCGGTGGTCATCGGTAGCGCATTCACCGGGCTGGTCACCAAATTCACCGACAGCATTATCCAGCCCCTGATCGGCCGTATCGGGGCGGGCAAGGACACCGACTACGGCATCCTGCGCATCGGCATCGGCGGTGGGCAGACGATCGATCTGAACACCCTCGTCTCGGCGTTCATCAACTTCGTCCTTGTCGCGGCGGTGGTGTACTTCCTCGTTGTGATGCCCTACAACCGGCTTCGAAAGAAGGGCGAGGTGGAGCAGGCCAGCGACACCGAATTGAGCCTGCTCACCGAGATCCGCGATCTGCTGGCCGACGCGAGCGGTACGCCCAAGAAGGTCACCGGTCCGGGCACCGGCCCCAGCCCCGACACCGCCGAGACCACCAGCGCCGACAGAGACTGAGCGCCAGCCCACACAAAACGGCCCCCGGCTTGCGCCGGGGGCCGTTTTGTTGACGTGCTTAGGGAGTCAGTTCATGTTCCAGGGTTCGCCGTAGGTGGTGACGCTGTCGCCGGCCTTGGAGATCAGCCGGGCGAACGGGCGCAGCAGCACGCCGCCGGCCGCGCCGGTCACGGTGCCGTGGGCGTTGGCCACGGCCACCGAGCCGTTGGGGCCCGAGACATCCACCGAGAAGGTGGCGACTTCCTGGATGCCGGGGCCGTTGCCCAGGTCAGCGCTGATCGAGACACCCGGGAACAGGTTCGGGGTGATCACCGAGCCCAGCGGGTTGAAGCCCGTGGGAGAGATGTTGGCGTCGTCGAGCAGGATGTTGGGGGTGGTGTAGCTGAAGTTGATGCCCACACCCAGCGACCACGGGAAGCCGACCTGGTAGCCCAGCTCCAAGGTGCCCGCGAACTCATCGGCACCCGGGCCGACGACGCTGTAGACGGCCTTGCCGGAGTGGAACCACTCCCGGGTCAGCCGGTTGCGGTCCAGGGGGAACACACCGTTGAGGAAGGTGTCCCACTGCTGAACGGTCATCGTGCGGCCACCGCCGTCAACCAGACTCAGCTCATTGTCCAAACCTGCGTGCGAGGTACCTGTCCCGACGAACAACGCCGCGACCGCGGCGATCATCGCCACCAGTACCCGACCGATTACCTTCATGTTCTCCCTAGCTGTGTCGTCGGTGACCGGGGGGTCCACCGAAGTGTGTGGTTCGTGCTCGGGTCCCAACATGCTGACACCGCACACGGCGTTCGGCAGTTCAATGAGAGTCCTCACAGCCTGCTCTTACGCTCTGCTCATCGTTGACACGAGGAACATAACGGGACGGCATCCGGGCGGCAACGCATAGGGTCGCGGCGCGGCGAAACGGCGTCGGCGCGGGGAAGTTTGCTGAGAGGGCGCCAAGGGTTAACCGGAATCCGAAGGCAGTAGGCCACTTCCAGGGTCATGGCAACGGTTTGGTAAACGGTAGGCAACGCCACCGAACAGTGCCGACGCCGGGTTACGCAGGCGATCAACTTGCACGAGTCATCGATGGTGGTGGGGCGGAACGTTATCCCTCAACCAATCGTCACGGTCCGCGACATCGCGACCAAGGTCCGGATCCCGTTCATCCGCGGACTCCTGCGGCAGTTCTGAACCGAAGATCTTGTTAACTGCGTTTCGATCATGACGTGCGGCACCCATCACAACACCGCCAGATTGTGACCAAGATCACAATCTTGATGTTTGTGCAGTTCACAGAGTTTTAACACAACGCCTCCGACCCGATTGTGGCGTTCTTAATTGACGGTACGCCGCATACGCGACGACCGGCGGTGCCCGCGATGTGGGGCCGGCTTAGATCTCCAGGCTGGATAGCTGGCCGATGACATGGGTGGCCAGCGGATTCAACGTAGCCATGCCGTCACGGACGGCGTAGCGCGATCCAGCGATGTTCACGACCAGAGTGCTGCCCGAAATCCCGGCCAGACCACGCGAGAGGCCGGCATCGGTGATCCCCGCCGACAGCCCGGAGGTGCGCAGCGCCTCGGCTATGCCGAGCAGCTCACGATCGAGGATGGCTTTGGTGGCCTCCGGGGTGACGTCCCGCGGCGTGACACCGGTTCCACCCACCGAAACCACCAGGTCAACGCCGCCGATGACGGCGGTGTTGAGCGCGTTGCGGATCTCCACCTCGTCGGCAGACACCACGACCACGCCGTCCACCACGAACCCCGCCTCGGCGAGCAGTTCGGTGACCAACGGGCCGCTATGGTCCTCCTCATCGCCGTGGGCCGTGCGGTCGTCGACGACAACGACAAGGGCACGCCCCACCAGCTCCCCTGGCTGTTCCATGGATGTCACCGTATATCCGCCCGCCGACATCATGGCAGTCGTGCTGGTCAGCGTTATCGGATGTTCACCCACCACCCGGATCACTGGGCCGCCTTTCCGAGGGTGACCTGCACGGTCTTGGCGGCACCGGACGCATCGGTGTAGGTCAGCGTCACCTGCTCCCCCGGCGCTCGCGATCGAACGGCCGCAACCAGGGCGTCCGCGCTGCCGATCACCCGGTCGTCCACTTTCGTGACCACGACGCCGTTGGGCAGCCCCGCCGTCGCGGCAGCGCCGCCCTTGGTGACGTCGACGATCTTCGCACCGTGGGTAGTGGTGTCGTTGCTGACCTGCACACCCAACGAGGCGTGCGTGGCAGTACCGGTGCTGATCAACTCATCGGCGATCCGCTTGGCCTGGTCGACGGGGATGGCGAACCCTAGCCCGATCGATCCGCTCTGGGCATCCGGGGAGTCTCCGCCCAACGTCGCGATAGCGGAGTTCACCCCTACCAGCTCTCCACTCATGTTCACCAGCGCTCCGCCCGAGTTACCGGGGTTGATCGCAGCGTCGGTCTGGATGGCGTCCAGCACAGTGTTCTGGTTGTTGGAGTCGCCGCCGGTGGCCACCGGCCGGTTCAGCGCGCTGACGATGCCGGTGGTGACGGTCCCTTCCAGGCCCAGCGGTGATCCGACCGCCACCACGTCCTGGCCGACCCGCAGGTTGGACGAGGAACCCAGGGAGATCGGGGTCAGCCCCGAGATGCCCTGGGCTCGGACGACGGCGATGTCACTGGCAGGGTCGGTGCCGATCACGGTGAACGGTGCAGTGCGGCCGTCGGCGAAGGTCACGGTGGTCGTCGGCACACCCCCGGGAGGGGGAGCACCCGGCGCAGTGGCCCCACCCGGCCCGGACGGACCGCCAGGAAGGCCGGGGATCGCCGGTGGGGTGGGCGGAGCGGCCGGGGCGGGGCCGCCGTCACCCTTGGCAGCGGCGACGACATGGTTGTTGGTCAGGATCAGCCCGTCGGCAGACAGGATGATCCCCGATCCCTCCTCGGACTGACGGCCGAACTCGGTCTCGAGCTTGACCACGCTGGGCACCACCTTGGCCGCAACCTGTTCGACCGATCCGATCGGCAGGTTCGCCGCGGGGACATTGGCGGACCCGTTCGATGCACCCGAATTCACCGAGGCGACGGGCTGCCGGTCCGGGTGAGCGAGAAGCACTACGGTGCCACCCACGCCGCCCGACACGACAGCGATCGCCAGGGCGCCCGCTATCAATGCCCCGGCCCGCGAACGCGGTCGCATCGGCATCGGCATCGGCGCCACGCTCGGAGCAGTCGGCGGATTTCCATGGCGCACAGCGTGATACGGGTCATAGGGCGGCCGGAACTGTTGCTGCTGCGTGGCATAGCGCCAGTCGTAGGGCTGCTGATAACCGGCCTGGCGGGGCGCTTGGGAATACCCCGGCGCCGCATGCTGACTCGGTCCTTGATGGCCGGGCTGTTGCGGCTGCGAGTACCTCGGGTGCTCGGTCATGTCTTCAGGTAGCTCTTTCTCTTCACGAGATCCACAAGAATCTTGATGCCAGCTTGCCTTGCGCTACTGAGAATCGACTGAGATGACACTCGGTCCGGCCGCTGGATGTTCCGGCGGAATTCCCTGATCTCCGTTGGTCACGCGGATTTTCGCGGTGATTTCGCCCTCAGCGGAATCGTCGGTGTATGACGTCGAGGCGATCGGCCGGCCAGGCAGCAACACGTAGAACGACGTCCCCGGCGGTTGCCCCCCGGGCACGGTGTCGCCGATGCGGATCATGCCGCCGTGTTTGACGACGACCTGTTTGACGATCGCCAGTCCAAGACCCGAGCCGGGCATAGCGCGCGCCGATGCCGACCGGTAGAACCGCTCGAACACCAGCCCGCGTTCCTGGGGCGGAATACCCGGACCGTGATCGGACACCACGAGTTCGGCATGGGCGGCATCGAGCTGACGTAACAGAACCCCGACGTGGGCACCGGACGGGCTCCACTTCGCCGCATTGTCCATCAGGTTGAGCACCGCCCGGGACAGTCCAGCGGGGTCGCCGTAGACCTGCCAGCCGATGACGTCGACGTCGAACTGAACGTCATTGCGCCGGCGCCGAGCTCGTTCCAGGCTGCGATCGATGATGTCGCTCATGTCGACCGCCTCGTACACGACACCGCCGGCGTCCTCGCGCGTGAGGTCGACCAGATCGCCCACCAGAGTGGATAATTCCTCGATTTGGGCGATCACATCGGTACGCAGATCCGCCATTTCGCTCTCCGGCAGCCGCGGCGCACACGGTTCCATCGAGGCCATCAACAGTTCGACGTTGGTGCGCAGTGAGGTTAGCGGAGTACGCAATTCGTGCCCGGCGTCGGCGACCAGCCGGGCCTGCCGCTCGCGCGACTCGGTCAGCGCCCGCAGCATCGTGTTGAACGTCTCGGTGAGCCGGGCCAGCTCGTCACTGCCGAACACCGGGATGGGCCGCAAATCATCGGTGCGGGCTACCCGCTCGGCTGCCTCGGTGAGCTTGGCCACCGGTCTGAGCCCGGTTCGCGCCACCATCCCGCCGGCGATCGCGGCAATCACCACCCCGATGCCGCCCACCGCCAGTAGCACCCATTTCAGCTTGGTCATCACGGCATTGGTCGGCGCCAAGCTTTTCGAGATCAGCAGCGAGCTGCCGTTGGGCAAGTGCACCGCCAGCACCCGCTGGTTGGCCACCGTGCGACGCGACATGAACAGCTCGCCGCGGATGACGGCCTTCTCCGGCTGGCCGACCGGCAGCGTCTGCCCCTGTTGATTCGCGGTGTAGATGGACCGGCCGGGATTGACCAGCATCGCGTTGACGTCGGAATAGGCGGTGCCCTCGATGGCCTTGCCGGGGTCGGCTGCCAGCGAGCCGCTGGCGATGAGCAGCTGCGCCCGGCTCTGCAACTGGTTGTCGATGTCGTTGTAGAGCGCGGCCGAGACGACCGCGTAGACCGCGACGGCCATCAGCACCACGACCATGGCCACCATCGACATGGCCAGCAACATCACCCGCCATCGGAGCGACAACGATGTGGTCGGTTGTTCGGGCGCCCGCGCACCTCGCGCGCGCCGCCTCAGCGGTGGCATCAGGGCGGTGTCTCACGCAGCACGTAACCCACACCACGCACGGTGTGGATCAGCCGCGGTTCTCCTTCGGCTTCGGTCTTTCGGCGAAGATATCCGACGTACACCTCCAGCGCATTGCCCGAGGTTGGGAAGTCGAAACCCCATACTTCCTCAAGAATGCGGCTCCGGGTCAGCACGCGACGCGGATTGGCGATCAGCATTTCCAGCAGCGCGAACTCGGTCCGGGTCAGGCTGATCGCCCGTTTGCCCCGATGCACCTCGCGGGTCACCGGATCCAACGTCAGGTCAGAGAAGGTCATCACCGCCGAGTCGGACTGGTCCTCGGGCCCGGTCCGCCGCAACAACGCCCGCATCCGGGCCAATAGTTCTTCCAGCGCGAACGGCTTGGGCAGATAGTCATCGGCGCCCGCGTCGAGCCCGGCGACCCGCTCGGAGACGGAGTCGCGGGCGGTCAGCACCAGGATCGGCAGATCGTCGCCCGTGCTGCGCAGCTGACGACATACCTCGAGGCCGTCCAGCCGAGGCATCATCACGTCGAGCACGACGGCATCGGGGCGTTCGTTGGCGATCGCGTCGAGAGCTTCGACGCCGTCCTGGGCCAGGTCTACCGAATAGCCGTTGAACGACAGGGACCGACGCAACGATTCGCGCACGGCGCGATCGTCATCGACAACAAGGATTCGCACGGCCACCAGTGTCAACCCAACGCCTGAGATTGGCCTGAGAGGCACGCCGCACTAGCAGGCAATTTGTGGTCGAAGACCGGTGTCAGCGCTTGTCGAGATCGACCAGGCCGAGCCGGGCAGCCTTGAGCAAACGACGCGGCACCTTGTGCAGGCGACCGCTGACGGAGACGTTGACCAAACCGGTGGCCTCCGACTTCCACTGCGCGCGCCGACTGCGGGTGTTCGCGCGCGACATTCTGCGCTTGGGCACAGCCATGACGTGCTTCTCCTTGATCAGGGGTGTCGCCGCGCAGGGAGTTTCAAACGCCGGCGGCCATCAATTGCACTTCAGGATAGCCGCTCACCTGGGTCGGTTCCAAAACGCCCGGGATCTGCGACCCCGCGGACCTCGAAACCTTGACCGATCACCGCCTGCGGCACGTAACCTACCGGTTGGTTGGTCGTCGATGAGGAGACAGCGCGCGTGGTGAAAACGGTCCGGATCGGCAATTGCTCGGGCTTCTACGGTGACCGCAGTGCCGCGATGCGGGAGATGGTCACCGGCGGCGAGCTGGATTTCCTGACCGGGGACTACCTGGCCGAGCTCACCATGCTGATCCTGGGCCGGGACAAGATGAAGAACCCCGAGCGCGGCTACGCCAAGACCTTCCTGACCCAGCTCGAGGAGTGCCTCGGGCTGGCCCACGACCGCGGGGTGCGAATCGTCACCAACGCCGGTGGCCTCAATCCGGCGGGCCTGGCCGAGGCCGTCCGCGAGCTGGCCGACCGGCTGGGTATCCCGACGAAGGTGGCCCACGTCGAGGGCGACGATGTCCTCCCCCGCGCCGCCGAGCTCGGCCTGGGCTCGCCGCTCACAGCCAATGCCTACCTTGGCGCGTGGGGCATCGCCGACTGCCTGCGGGCCGGCGCCGACATCGTTGTCACCGGCCGGGTCACCGACGCGTCCGTGGTGGTCGGCCCGGCCGCCGCGCATTTCGGCTGGGGGCGACATGACTACGACCGGCTCGCGGGCGCGGTGGCGGCCGGGCATGTCATCGAATGTGGCGCACAGGCCACCGGCGGCAACTACGCCTTCTTCACCGAGATCCCCGACCTCGGCCATGCCGGGTTCCCGCTCGCCGAGGTCTACGAGGACGGCTCCGCGGTGATCACCAAGCACCCCGGCACCGGTGGCCAGGTCAGCATCGGCACCGTGACCGCGCAGCTGCTCTACGAGATCGGCGGTACGCGCTACGCCAATCCCGACGTCACGGCCCGGTTCGATACCGCCACCCTGACCGAGGACGGCCCCGACCGGGTGCGGATCAGCGGGGTGCGGGGCGAACCACCGCCGCCGTCGTTGAAGGTGTCGTTGAACAGCATCGGCGGCTTCCGCAACGCGGTGAAGTTCGTGCTCACCGGCCTGGACATCGACGCCAAGGCGGAACTGGTGCGCACTCAGCTGGAATCTGCACTGCCGGC
This sequence comes from Mycolicibacterium sp. CH28, assembly GCF_004745805.1. GTDB lineage: Bacteria > Actinomycetota > Actinomycetes > Mycobacteriales > Mycobacteriaceae > Mycobacterium. The sequence goes on from NZ_SRLQ01000005.1 coordinate 132,053, forward strand.
GCAACCCGCCGAGATGGCGTGGACGTTGGCACGCACCGATCACGTCGACGCCGACACCGAGCAGGCGGCCAGCGCGTTGTTGAGCTGTGTCGTGCGCGATCCCGACCCCAAGAAGGTCGGACGCCAATTCTCCTCGGCTGCAGTAGAACTCGCGTTGGCGTCCTACCCCGGCTTCACCTCCACCGCTCCCCCGGGCGACGGGCAGGTATATGGGGTGTTCACCGCCGGCTACGTGCCGGCCGACGCGGTGACACACGTTGCCGTGCATCCCGATGGCAGCCGCAGCTCCATAGCGGCTGCCGACGACACCCTCGAACTGGCCGAGCTGGCCGCACCGCCGCTGCCCGAACCCCTCGCCCCCGGACCGACCCGGCGGGTGCCACTGGGCGCCATCGCCGGAGCGCGCAGCGGAGATAAGGGCGGGGCGGCCAACGTCGGCGTGTGGGTGCGCACCGACGAGCAGTGGCGCTGGCTGGCACACGAATTGACCACCGGTGCGCTGCGTGAATTACTGCCGGAGACAAAGGATTTACCTATCACCCGGCACTTGCTGCCGAAACTGCGCGCAGTGAACTTCGTCATCGACGGGATCCTCGGGCAGGGGGTGGCCTACCAAGCTCGGTTCGATCCACAGGCCAAGGGCCTCGGCGAGTGGCTGCGCAGCCGCCACATCGACGTCCCGGAGGGAATCCTGCCATGAGCATTTGGACTACCCCCGAACGCCGGGAGTTGCGCGCGACGGTGCGCAGTTTCGCCGAACGCGAGATCCTGCCGCACGTACCGGAATGGGAGCGCGCCGGAGAGTTGCCCCGCGACCTGCACCGGCGGGCCGCCGACGCCGGCCTGCTCGGCACGGAGCTCGCGGAGGCGGTCGGTGGCGGCGGCGGAGACGCGGCCGACTCCCTGATCATCTGCGAAGAACTGCACGAAGCCGGCACTCCTGGAGGCGTTTTCGCCTCGCTGTTCACCTGCGGTATCGCCGTGCCGCACATGGCCGCCTCCGGCGATGAACGCCTGATCGAGAAGTTCGTGCGACCGACGCTGCGTGGCGAGCTGATCGGATCACTGGCGATCACCGAGCCGGGCGGTGGATCCGATGTCGGCCATCTGCGCACCACCGCGGTCCGCGACGGGGACGAGTTGGTCGTCAACGGCGCCAAGACCTACATCACCTCAGGTGTACGAGCGGACTTCGTCGTCACCGCGGTACGCACCGGCGGCTCCGAATTACCCGGGGCGGCAGGGGTTTCGCTGCTCGTCGTCGAGAAGGGCACGCCAGGATTCGAGGTGACGCGCAGGCTGGACAAGATGGGCTGGCGATCCTCGGACACCGCCGAGCTGTCCTACACCGACGCCCGGGTGCCGGCCGCGAACCTGGTGGGCACCCCGAATTCCGGCTTCGCCCAGATCGCGCAGGCGTTCGTGTCCGAGCGAATCGGCCTGGCGGCCCAGGCCTATTCGTCGGCCCAGCGCTGCCTGGATCTGACGGTGCAGTGGTGCCGCGACCGTGAGACATTCGGCCGTCCGCTGATCTCCCGGCAGGCGGTGCAAAACACCCTGGCTGAGATGGCGCGCCGAATCGATGTCGCCCGGGTGTATTCGCGCCATGTGGTGGAACGCCAGTTGTCTGGTGATACCAATTTGATCGCCGAGGTGTGCTTCGCCAAGAACACAGCGGTGGAGGCAGGTGAATGGGTGGTGAACCAAGCCGTGCAACTGTTCGGAGGGATGGGCTATATGACCGACTGCGAGGTCGAACGCCAGTACCGGGACATGCGGATTCTCGGTATCGGCGGGGGAACCACCGAGATCCTCACCGGACTGGCCGCCAAGGCGCTGGGATATCAGTCATGAGCCAGCTGCGCAGCACCCTGGACCCCACCACTCCGGCATACCTCGAGGCGGCCGAGACGATGGCGGCCAAGCTTGCCGAGATCGACGCCGAGCTGGCCAAGGCGCTGTCCGGCGGTGGCGCCAAATACGTCGACCGCCATCACGCGCGGGGCAAGCTCACCGCCCGTGAGCGTATCGAGCTTCTGGTCGACCCGGACTCGCCATTCCTGGAACTCTGCCCACTGGCCGCCTACGGCAGCGACTTTCAGGTCGGCGCCAGCCTGGTCACCGGTATCGGCGTGGTGGAGGGCGTCGAATGCCTGCTCGTTGCCAACGATCCCACCGTCAAGGGCGGCACCAGCAACCCGTGGACGTTGAAGAAGATCCTGCGCGCCAATCAGATCGCGTTCGAGAACCGGCTGCCGGTGATTTCCTTGGTGGAATCCGGCGGTGCGGACCTGCCCACCCAGAAAGAGATCTTCATCCCGGGCGGGCAGATGTTCCGCGACCTGACCCGACTGTCAGCCGCCGGGATACCCACGATCGCGCTGGTGTTCGGCAACTCCACCGCCGGCGGCGCATACATCCCGGGCATGTCCGATCACGTCGTGATGATCAAAGACCGGTCCAAGGTCTTCCTGGCCGGGCCTCCGCTGGTGAAAATGGCCACTGGCGAGGAAGCCGACGACGAATCCCTGGGTGGTGCCGAAATGCACGCCAGGGTTTCGGGTTTGGCCGACTACTTCGCCGTCGACGAGCTCGACGCTATCCGTATTGGCCGTCGCATCGTAACCCGGCTCAACTGGGCCAAGAAGGGACCTGCGCCCCGGCCCGTCGTCCCGCCGCTGGCCGACCCCGACGAGCTGCTGGGCATTGTCTCGGCAGACCTGCGCATCCCGTTCGATCCGCGCGAGATCATCGCCCGCGTTGTCGACGGCTCCGACTTCGACGAGTTCAAGCCCCTGTACGGGTCATCGCTGGTCACCGGTTGGGCGACGGTGCACGGCTACCCGGTGGGAATCCTGGCCAACGCCCGCGGCGTGCTCTTCAGCGCTGAGTCGCAGAAGGCCACCCAGTTCATCCAGCTGGCCAATCGGGCCAACACGCCACTGCTGTTCCTGCACAACACAACCGGCTACATGGTGGGTAAGGCCTACGAGGAAGGCGGGATGATCAAGCACGGCTCCATGATGATCAACGCGGTGTCCAACTCACGGGTCCCGCACATTTCCCTGCTGGTCGGCGCCTCGTACGGCGCCGGCCATTACGGCATGTGCGGGCGGGCCTACGACCCGCGGTTCCTGTTCGCCTGGCCCAGCGCGAAATCCGCGGTGATGGGCGGCGCCCAGCTGGCCGGCGTGCTCTCGATCGTCAACCGTGCCGCGACCGAGGCGCGCGGCGGAGCCGTCGACGAAGCGGCCGATACGGCCCTGCGCGCCGCTGTCGAGGCGCAGATCGAAGCGGAGTCGTTGCCGATGTTCCTGTCCGGGCGGATCTACGACGACGGGGTGATCGATCCTCGTGACACCCGCACCGTGCTCGGTATGTGCCTGTCGGCCATAGCCAGTGCACCGATCGAGGGGACGTCGAACTTCGGCGTCTTCCGGATGTGAGCTAGTGATGAGCGCTTGCGCGAAGAACAGAGGGCCGAAGTGATCAGCCGTATCCTCGTCGCCAACCGCGGGGAAATCGCCCGCCGGGTGTTCGCCACCTGCCGTCGGCTCGGAATCGCCACGGTGGCCGTCTACACCGATCCCGACGTGCAGGCACCGCACGTCGCCGAAGCTGATGCCCGGGTGCGCCTCGACGGCACGGCCGGCTACCTCGACGCCGCACAGCTGATCGCCGCCGCCCACTCATCCGGCGCCGATGCTGTCCACCCCGGCTACGGATTCCTCTCCGAGAACCCCGATTTCGCGAGGATGGTGATCGAGGCCGGGCTGGCCTGGGTCGGACCACCGGTTGCGGCAGTGCAGGCGATGGGCTCCAAGATCGAGGCAAAGAAAATGATGGCCGCTGCCGGGGTCCCGGTCCTCGACGAGCTCGATCCGCAGACCGTCACCCAGGCCCAGCTACCGGTCCTGGTCAAAGCCTCGGCGGGTGGCGGTGGCCGCGGTATGCGAGTGGTGACCGACCTGTCCGAGCTGGCCGACGCGGTGCAGGCGGCGCGCCGGGAAGCCCAGTCCGCGTTCGGCGATCCGACGGTGTTCTGCGAGCGTTATCTGCCCACTGGCCACCACGTCGAGGTGCAGGTCCTCGCTGACGAGCACGGCACGGTATGGGCGATCGGCGAGCGGGAGTGCTCGATTCAACGCCGGCACCAGAAGATCATCGAGGAAGCTCCCTCTCCCCTGGTCGAGCGCGTCGCAGGGATGCGCGACCGCCTGTTCCGGGCAGCCCGATTGGCGGCCGGGGCGATCGGCTACACCGGGGCGGGCACCGTGGAGTTCCTCGCCGATGATCATGGCGCGTTCTACTTTCTCGAGATGAACACCCGGCTGCAGGTCGAACACCCGGTGACCGAACTGACCACCGGGCTGGACCTGGTCGAGCTGCAACTGCTGGTGGCCGACGGCGAGCGCCTCGACGCCGAGCCCCCGGCGGCCCGCGGGCATGCCGTCGAGGCGCGGATCTACGCCGAAGACCCGGCACGAAACTGGCAGCCACAGGCCGGCCGGGTACACCGGTTCGAAGTGCCAGGCACGACAACCGAATTCGGCCTGTTCACCGGTACCGGAATCCGGCTGGACTCCGGCATCGTCGATTCATCGATCGTGTCGATCCACTACGATCCGATGCTGGCCAAGGTGATCTCCTACGCCCCGACCCGGCGCCGCGCGGCGCAGGTGCTCGCCGACGCGCTCGCGCGAACCCGACTGCACGGTGTGGGCACCAACCGCGACCTGCTGGTCAATGTTCTTCGGCACCAGGGCTTCCTGGACGGTGCCACCGACACTGCGTTCTTCGACACGCACGGGTTGAGCGGGCTCGCCATGCCGCTGGCCGACGAACGCGCGGCCCGACTGTCGGCGGTGGCCGCCGCACTGGCCGAGGTCGCCTACAACCGGGCGACGGCCACGGTTCTGGCCGGAATACCGAGCGGTTGGCGGAATTTGGTGTCGGCCAACCAGCACAAGACCTACCTCGATGCCGGCAAGCGGGAGCACCGGATCGCCTACCGCTTCACCCGCACCGGGCTGGTCCTGCCCGACGACGACGGGGTGACCCTGGAATCGGCCGCGCCGGATGAGGTCGTGCTCGCCGACGGCAACGGGGTCGCCACCGCCTTCGCGGTGTGTCGCTACGGTGCCGATGTTTTCGTCGACTCGCCACTGGGCCCGGTCGCTCTGACCGCCGTGCCGCGGTTCCCCGAGCCGGGTTCGACGGTAGAGAAGGGTTCGCTGCTGGCACCCATGCCCGGCACAGTGATCAGACTCGGTGCTGCGCTCGGCGACGAGGTCACCACGGGCCAACCGCTGATCTGGCTGGAGGCGATGAAGATGGAGCACACCATCACCGCACCCGCCAACGGCGTGGTGACCCAACTCAACGCCCATGTCGGCCAGCAGGTCGACGTAGGAACGATTCTGGCCCGGGTAGAACACGGAAACGAAACGGACGGAGAGCTGTGACCGACGTGAGGACCGATATCGGTTTCATCGAGAGCACCGAGCGTCAAGAGTTACGCAAGGCAGTCTCGGCGATGGCAACCAAGTACGGCCAGGAGTACTACCTGGAGAAGGCGCGCGCAGGCGAACACACCGACGAATTATGGAGCGAGGCAGGAAAACTCGGCTTCATCGGAGTGAACCTGCCGGAGGAGTACGGCGGCGGCGGTGCCGGGATGTACGAGCTCGCTCTGGTGATGGAAGAGATGTCCGCCGCCGGCTGCGCCCTGCTGATGCTGGTGGTCTCACCAGCCATCAACGGCACGATCATCGCCAAGTTCGGTACCGACGAGCAGAAGAAGCGCTGGCTGCCCGGTATCGCCGACGGCTCGACCACTATGGCGTTCGCGATCACCGAACCCGATGCCGGGTCGAATTCGCATCGAATCACCACCACCGCGCGCCGCGACGGCAGCGACTGGGTGCTGTCCGGGCAGAAGGTGTACATCTCCGGGGTGGACCAGGCGCAGGCGGTGCTGGTCGTCGGGCGCACGGAAGAGGCCAAGACCGGCAACCTGCGCCCGGCGTTGTTCATCGTGCCCACCGACTCCCCGGGGTTCGGCTTCACCAAGATCGATATGGAGATCGTCAGCCCGGAGAACCAATTCCAGGTGTTCATCGACGACGTCCGGCTGCCGGCCGACGCTCTGGTGGGCTCCGAGGACGCCGCGATCGCCCAGCTGTTCGCGGGGCTGAACCCGGAGCGGATCATGGGCGCGGCAAGCGCGGTCGGCATGGGGCGCATGGCGCTCGGCAAGGCCACCGACTACGTCAAGACCCGGCAGGTGTGGAAGACACCGATCGGCGCCCATCAGGGCATCGCTCATCCACTCGCGCAGAATTACATCGAGATCGAGCTGGCAAAGTTGATGATGCAGAAGGCGGCCGCGCTGTACGACAGCGGCGACGACTTCGGGGCGGCCGAGGCCGCCAACATCGCCAAGTACGCGGCCGGGGAAGCGTCAACCCGAGCGGTCGACCAGGCCGTGCAGTCACTGGGCGGCAATGGACTGACCAAGGAATACGGCATCGCCGCGGCACTTACCGCGTCGCGACTGGCCCGGATCGCCCCGGTCAGCCGCGAGATGGTGCTGAACTTCATCGCGCAGACCTCGCTGGGTCTGCCGCGGTCGTACTGACGGGAACGAACGTGGACACCCTGGTCTCCTACGCGGTCGACGGACACGTTGCTCGGCTGACCCTGGATTCACCGCACAACCGCAACGCGCTGTCGACCCGGCTGGTGGAGCAACTGCAGGCCGGGCTGCGGGAAGCGGGCGCGGATCCGGCGGTGCGGGCGGTAGTGCTGGGCCACACCGGCGGCACGTTCTGCGCCGGCGCCGACCTGAGCGAGTCCTCGGGGAGTGATCCGTTCGAAAGTACGGCGGCGCGGGGCCGGGAGCTGGCAGCTGTGCTGCGCGGAATCGTCGCGTCGCCGTTGCCGGTAGTCGCCGCCGTCGACGGTCACGTCCGGGCCGGCGGTCTTGGCCTTGTCGGGGCCTGTGACATCGCGGTTGCCGGGCCGCGCAGCACATTTGCGCTGACTGAGGCCCGTATCGGGGTGGCACCGGCGATCATCTCGCTGACCTTGCTGCCGAAGTTGTCGCCGCGCGCCGCCGCCCGCTATTACCTGACGGGCGAGACGTTCACCGCGTCTGCGGCTGCCGAGATCGGCCTGATCACCATCGCCACCGCCGACCTCGAGCCGACCGTCGCCGGGATAGTCGCAGATCTGGGTCGTGGCTCACCACAGGGCTTGGCTGCATCGAAAGCCCTGACCACAGCCCACATCCTGGCAGGTTTCGATCGCGATGCCGAGCGCTTGGCCATGGATTCGGCCCGACTGTTCGTCTCCGACGAAGCGCGGGAGGGGATGCTGGCGTTCCTGCAGAAGCGTGAGCCCAGTTGGCTGCGGTAGGACGCTACTGTGACAGTTCAGCGAACGGCCTTGCGGTTGGGAACCAGCGTCGTACGCTCGTAGACGATGACCAATTTGACGCCGCGGGACGCCTCCACCCGGGCCGCTGACTGCGACCGCATCCAGGTCGCCCAGTTGCTGACCGAGGCGGCGTCCAAGGGACGTCTGCAACTCGACGAATACGAGCGTCGGTTGACCAAGGCCTATGCCGCGCAGACCTACGAGGAATTGGACCGACTGACCGAGGACCTGCCCGAGGCCACCGATACCTCACATCGTCGCGGTGCCTCCAATCCGGCCCCCAAGACGCTTCTGCTGGCCATCCTGAGCGGGTACGAGCGACGTGGCCGGTGGAATGTGCCCGGCCGGATGACGATGTTCACCTTGTTCGGCGGTGGTGTCGTCGACCTGCGCTACGCCGATTTCACTTCTGCAGACGTGGAGATCCACGCCTACTCGATCATGGGCGGGCAGACCATCCTGTTGCCGCCGGAGGTCAACGTCGAGGTCCATGGCGTCGGCGTGATGGGTGGCTTCGACCACGATGTCGACGGCCGGGGCACGCCCGGTGCGCCGAAGATCACTATCCGGGGTTTCTCGCTCTGGGGTGGCGTGGGCGTCAAGCGCAAGAACCGCAAGCCCGGCGGGCCCGAACAGCTTTCTCGCTGAGGCGAATTCCAGCCAAAAAAACCTCGGCCCCTTCCGTCCGGAAGGGGCCGAGGTCTTCTGCGATGGTGTCAGCTGGCGCTGTCGCCCGAGCCGGAGCTGGACGAACCCGCCGAGCTCGAGCTGGAGGACCCGGCCGAGCTCGAATCTGCCGTCGGCTTCTTGCCGCTGAGCGCGTCCGAGATCTTCTTGCCGATGCCGGCCAGTGGGTTCTGCGGCTTGGCGGGCTTGGTCGCCGAGGTCGACGGCTTCGCGGAGCTGCCCGTACCGGTTGCCTTCGGCTTGGTCGAGGTGCCGGAGTCCGTGGAGGTGCTGCCACCGGAGGGGGTTGACGACGAATCGGTCGACCCGGTCGACGGCGTGGTCCCGGTGGACGGCGTCGTCTCGGTGGACGGCGTCGTCTCGGTGGACGGCGTCGTCTCGGTGGACGGCGTCGTCTCGGTGGACGGCGTCGTCTCGGTGGACGGCGTCGTCCCGGTCGACGGCGTCGTCGCGGTGTCGGTCGTCTCGGTCTTGGCCGTGGTCGCTTCCGGCTCGGCGGTGGCCGGCTTGGCCGAGGCCGAGACCGTGGTGGCCGCGACCGCCGGAGTCAGCGCCTTCTGCGCATCGGCGACAGCTGTGCTGACGGCGGTCTCGACTGATGCGGCGGCGGCGCTCAGCGCGGCGCCGGGCAGGGACAACTGCGGCAGGCTGTCCGAAATCGACGTCGAGATGTAGCTCCAGACCGCAGACAACCCGGCAGAGCCGTAGTTGAACGTACCGTCCGGTGTCGCTCCGGTGTAGTAGAGGCTGGTCAGAATGCCGCCGCCGAGCTTGACCGGACCGATGCTGAACGTCGGAAGCGCCTGGGAGAGACCGACGATGACCGAGTTGATCACATTCGGAATGCCGTAGTAGAACGCCGCCTGCGCGGCCTGGAAGATCGGCGAGCTGGTGCCGAAGATCTCACCGCTGGCCACGTAGAGCACCGCGGGCAAGCCGCCGCCCGACTTGCCGATCTCGAAGTAGTAGTTGTCCAGGTTGAAGCCCGGTATGAAGCTCTCGGCCGCATTGTCGATCAGGTAGTACAGGACACCGGGGGCGCCGGCGACGTAGACGTCCTTCACCCCGGGGTAGTAGGTGTCCTGCGGCGTGTAGGTGCAACTGCCGGCGGTGACCGTGCCGCAGCCGACGTAGCCGCCCCAACCGAACCAGTAGGCGTCGTTGATGCCCTGGATCGTGATGTCGGTGAGCGCGGTCAGCGCGTACTTGGCGCTCGACACGGGAAGCGAGCTTGGCGCACCCGCAATCGTGACGTCGTGGGTAGTCGGAAGGATCGCCGGTGTGGCGGTGACAATCGCGGCGGCGCTAGCCAGAGCCGCGCCGGTCATGAGGAAAGGCCGAGTTCGTGACGCCATTGCTAATTCCCCTTGCTGGTGCGGGTTCGCCCAGGTCGTGACGAACTCGATGCTTTGCTGATACGAATCTTAGAAGATCCTGATAGATACTAAGGGGCTGTTTGCCCTTCAGCAAGCGGAACGAGTCAAATCGACAGCCGGTCGAGTTCGCAGCTGTCACTTCCATAACACCTTGTCGACGCGTGTCGAGTAGCCGGTCGGCGGCGAGACAATCGGCGGGCCTACCGCATCCGGCACGAGTTCGCTGGAACCACACCCCGAGCAGCGGCTGCGTCAATATCGTGGCGGTTTGCCGCGCTCCCCGTAGAGGCCAAATCCCACCGGCTAGGGTACCGACCTTTCGGTAGGTTTGCTGAACGGACGGAGACGGACCGCTCAGCGGCGACGTCGACGTGACCTCAGATAGTCGCCGACCACGGCCGCGCCCAGGCCGTCGAGGTCGGGAACAACCACCCGCCCCTCGGCCCGACGAGCAACCTGGTCGATGAACCTGGCTAAGCCGGGGTCGTCGCCAAGGCGAAAAATGGTGACCTGCGCGCCCAACCGGGCGACCTCGTCGAATCCGCGCACGGTGTGGGCGATGGTCCGTGGGTGCGGTGGGTAGTCAAAGAACACCGACGAACCTCGGCCCTCGAAATCCTCCAGGTGTGCTGTCGGCTCGCCGTCGGTGACGACCAGAACCACCGGCTGGGCGTTCGGGTGGCGGCGCAGATGCCGAACCGCCAGCGCCAGCGCATGATGCAGGTTCGTGCCCTGCTCGTAGACTCCCTCGAGCCCGGCGAGTTCGGCGGCGCTGACCGTGCGGGCGTAGCGGCCGAAGGCGATGATCTGCAGCGCGTCGGAGCGAAACCTGGTGCTCACCAGATGGTTCAGCGCCAAGGCGGTCTGCTTCATCGGCAGCCACCGGTTCTCCATCACCATCGAGAACGACGTGTCGACCAGCAGCGCCACCACCGCCTGAGTGCGGGTCTCGGTCTCGGATACCTCGACGTCGTCGACGGCGATCCGCAGCGGCCCGTCGCCTCGCTCCTGCCCTCCGGCCTGCCGCAGTACGGCGTTCGTCAGGGTGCGGGTGACGTTCCACGGCTCGGTGTCGCCGAACGCCCACGGTCGCGTCGCATCGGTCAGCTCACCCGCGGCACCGGCACGGCGGGTGTCCCGCTCGCCATGGCGTCCCGAAAGTTGTTGAGCAACATCGCGAAGCGCGGCCTGACCGAGTTGGCGCATGGCCTTGGGCGAAAGCCGCCACTGACCGTCGGAGCCGCGGTCGAAGAAACCCTGGTTCATCAGCGCCCGTTCGAGCTCGGCCAGGGTGCGCGCATCGATGGCCGCCTCGTCGCCGAGCTGGCGGGCCAGTGCATCGAGGTCGACGTCGTCCATGGCGGCCCCGGCGTAGCTCTGCGACAGCTGGTCGGCGAGCTGCTCGAGCTCGGCGATGTCGGCCAGCGCCTGGGCTCCCTCCCCCATGCCGAGTGGGTTGTCCCCGGAGAACTCCGACGAGCCGTTCCAGTCTTCCCCTGGCCGCGCCGCCTGCAGATGGGCGTCGAGCCGATTGAGTGCATTCATCAAGGACGGCGAGCCGAATGCCTGCTGCGCCAGGGCATCCAACTCCGCACGCTGGTCAGGACTCAGGCTGTTGCGGAAACGCTGCGCGGCGGCTGCACGCTGGGCCAGCGAATCCAGCAGCTCCTCGATATTGCGCGGGTTCTCCGGAAAGTACTGGCCGTGCTTGCCCATGAAGTCCTGGAAGTCGTCGGCGGTGTCCTCACCGCGACTGTGCTTGTCCAGCAGCTCGTTGAGGTCGTCGAGCATCTCGTTGACCGCTTGGCGATCTTCGTCGGTGGCGTTCTCCAGAGCCTGCTTCATACCGGCGAACCGCTGGTCGAGCACCTCCCGTCCGAGCAGATCCTTGATCTGGTCATACTTCTGGCGCGCCTCCGGGCTGCGCCAGTCGTACTCGGACAGCTCCTGGACGGCCTTGGCCGGCGACGGCGACAACGACTCGATCTGCAACTCCTGGAACCGTGCATCGTCGTCGAGCGCCCGTGCCAGCTCCTTGCGCTCGGCCAGCACAGCCTCGTCGAGCAGCTTTTTGACTTCTTGCAAGGTGCCGTCAAGGTTGTTGCGGTTCAACAATTCTCGCCGCCGCCGGTTTGCCTCGGCGGCAAGCCGGTCGGCGCCCTTGATGTCCTTGGTGCCACGGCGCAGCAGCTCGGCGAGTGCCCGCCGCGGCGAGGTTCCCGCCATGACGTCCTGCCCGATCTGCTCGAGCGCGTCGCGCAGATCCACCGGCGGGGCCAGCGGATCGGGCCCCCCGGTGTAGGCCGAGTAGCGGGAGTCGTGCGCCCGCCCATGCCTAGAGTTCACGGCCGCTACCCATAGACGGTTTCGCCCTCTCCGGTCACCTTGTCGATGCGCTTGGCCAGATACAGGGCCTCCAGCGCCAGTTCCAGTGCGGCGGCGCGTTCCCCCTCGGTCTCGGCCGCCAATCGGGCGGCGATCGCGTCGACGACCGGCAGGTCGGGCAGCGCGGCCAGCACGTCCTTGGCCGACACCTGCTCGCCGGTGGTCACGGCCCCACCGTCCTCCACCGCGGCCACGAGCGGACCTACGTCGATGCCACCGAGCACCCGCTGTGCGGTGTCAGCGGTGGCCCGCCGCAGCAGATGTTCGAGGACTGCCTGCTCGCGGCCCTCCTCGCCGGACTCGAACTCGAGCTTGCCGCGCAGCACGTCGATGATGGTGCTCAGGTCGACGACGCGGGCCACCGGCTCGTCTTCGCCGAGGATCGCGCCGCGGTGCCGGGCCGAGGCGGCGACCGTCTCGGCCGCCGCGATCGCGAACCGCGCCGACACCCCGGAGCGCTGGTCGATGGACGTGGACTCGCGAAGGTAGCGAGCGAAGCGGGCGACGATTTGCATCAGGTAGATCGGAACCTGCGCCGACAGGTGCGCCTCCTGGCTGATGACGCCGACCTCGGCGTCCAGCTCACGCGGATAGTGCGTGCGGATCTCGGCGCCGAACCGGTCCTTGAGCGGGGTGATGATCCGGCCGCGGTTGGTGTAGTCCTCCGGATTGGCGCTGGCCACCACGAGAACGTCCAGCGGCAGCCGCAGCGTGTAGCCACGGACCTGGATGTCGCGTTCCTCCATCACGTTGAGCATCGAGACCTGGATCCGCTCGGCAAGGTCGGGCAGCTCGTTGACCGCGACGATCCCACGGTGTGCCCGCGGGATGAGGCCGTAGGCGATGGTCTCGGGGTCACCGAGGCTGCGCCCTTCGGCGACCTTGATCGGGTCGATGTCACCGACCAGATCGGCGACGCTGGTGTCGGGGGTGGCGAGCTTCTCGGTGTAGCGCTCGCTGCGGTGCCGCCACCCGACCGGCAGATCGTCCCCGGATTCCTGAACCCGCCGGATCGACTCGGGCGTGATGGGCGAATAAGGATGCTCACCGAGCTCAGACCCGGCTATCACCGGCGTCCACTCGTCGAGCAGGTTCTGCAGCGAGCGCAACAACCGGGTCTTGCCCTGTCCCCGCTCGCCCAGCAGAACGAAGTCGTGGCCGGCGATCAGCGCTCGCTCCAGCTGCGGCAACACGGTGTCCTCGAAACCGAAAATGCCTGGCCAGACGTCATCGCCCTCGGCCAGCGCGGTGAGGAGGTTCTCCCGGAGCTCCTGCTTGACGCTGCGCTCACGGTGGCCGGAGGCGCGCAGTTCACCAAGCGTGCGGGGGAAGGTGTCAGGTGAAGTCACCACTCCACGCTACGACTGCTGTCGACCAGGGGCACTACGCGGTCAGCGCGATGTCATAGATGGCCCGCCCGGCCTCAGTGTGCGAAGTGGCGAGCACCGGTGAGGTACAGAGCGATCCCGGCCTTGGCAGCGGCTTCGGTGACCAGATCGTCGCGCATCGATCCACCCGGATGCACGATCGCCTTCACACCTGCGGCGGTCAGTGTCTCCAGCCCATCGGGGAATGGGAAGAACGCGTCGCTGGCCGCCACGGCCCCGCGTACCCGCTCGCCGCCACGCTCGACGGCCAGCCGGGCAGCGTCGACCCGGTTCACCTGACCCATGCCCACTCCCACGGTGGCGCCGTCGGCCGCGATCACGATCGCATTCGACTTGACCGCGCGGCAGGTGCGCCAGGCGAACTGCAAGTCGGACAGCGTCGCCGCGTCGGCCGGCGTTCCGGTGGCCAGGGTCCAGCTGGCCGGGTCGTCACCCGGTGCGGTGAGGGCGTCGCGCTCCTGCATCAGCAGGCCGCCGCTGATCTGGCGGATCTCCACGCCGTCGACGGGCGGCTCGGCGGCGACCAACACGCGAATGTTCTTCTTGCGGGCCAAAATCTCCACCGCACCCGGCTCGTAGGCCGGCGCGATGATCACCTCGGTGAAGATCTCGGAGACGAACTCGGCCATCTCGACGGTGACCTCGGCATTGGCCGCAATGACGCCGCCGAAGGCGCTCAGCGGATCACATTCGTGGGCCTTGCGATGCGCGTCGGCCACCGACGTCGACGAGATCGCGATGCCGCACGGGTTGGCGTGCTTGATGATCGCCACGCAGATCTGCTGATGGTCGAACGCCGCCCGCCACGCCGCATCGGCATCGGTGAAGTTGTTGTAGGACATCTCTTTACCGTGCAACTGCTCGGCTTGTGCCAAGCCCGGCCAGCCGGCGTCGTCACTGTAGAGCGCCGCCTGCTGATGCGGGTTCTCGCCGTAGCGCAGTTGCGAGGTGCGCCGCCAGGTCTTGCCGAACCACCTCGGCAGGGCCGCGGGCGCGTCGCCGTCCTCGGGGGCCAGCACAGCGCCCATCCACCCGGCGACGGCGACGTCGTATTCGGCGGTGTGCCGGAAGGCCAGCGCCGCGAGCTTCTGCCGTTCGGTCAGGGTGAATCCGCCGGAGCGGACGGCCGCCAGAACCCCGTCGTAGCCGAGAGGATCGACGACCACGGCGACGCTGGCGTGGTTCTTGGCCGATGCACGCACCATCGAGGGGCCGCCGATGTCGATCTGCTCGACGCACTCTTCGACCTCGGCGCCGGAGTCGACGGTCTCACTGAACGGATAGAGGTTGACCACGACCAGGTCGAAGGGCTCGATCTTCAGCTTTTCCAGCGCTTGCAGATGTTCGGGGTTGCGGGTGTCGGCCAGCAGCCCGGCATGGATATGCGGATGCAGGGTCTTGACCCGCCCGTCGAGAATTTCCGGGAAACCGGTCACGAATTCCACCGGGGTAACCGGAATACCCTTGTCGGCAATGGTTTTGGCGGTCGAGCCGGTGGAGACGATGTCCACGCCGGCCTCGTGCAGGCCTTGAGCAAGCGGAATGAGCCCACTCTTGTCGTAAACGCTGATCAACGCCCGCCGGATCGGCCGCTTACCGATCAAAGTCTCCGAGGTCATCCTATGGTCGCCTTTCTACCGCTCCAGGTAACACCGCGCGTTGCCAGCGCGGCCAGCACGTCCACCAGCAGCCGTCGTTCCACGACCTTGATGCGTTCGTGCAAAGTGTCTTCGTCGTCCCCGTCGAGAACCTCGACCGCCTCCTGCGCGAGGATCGGCCCGGTGTCCATCCCGGCGTCCACCAGATGCACCGTGCAGCCGGTCACCTTGACCCCGTAGTCCAGTGCGTCGGGCACGGCGTGCGCGCCGGGGAAGGCGGGTAGCAGTGCCGGATGGGTGTTGACGACACGGCCCATGAAACGGGAAAGAAACTGCGGACCAAGGATTTTCATGAAGCCCGCCGACACGATGAGGTCGGGGCCGTGTGCCGCGGTGGCCTCGGCGATCCCGGCGTCCCACCCGGTGCGGTCGGGGAAGTCGCCCAGCCGGACGCAGAAGGTGGGAATCGAGGCGGCCTGGGCGATCTCGACGGCCCGGCAGTCGCGGTCCACCCCGACGGCGACCACCCGCGCCGGATAATCGCCGGCCGTGGCCGTCAGCAGCGATTGCAGCAGGGAACCCGTCCCGGAAGCCAGGACGACGAGCCGGGCCGGCGCGCTGGCGGGGACGTGGATCTGCTGCTGCACGGCGATGAGCCTAACGGTGGTTCGACGGTTCCGGTCGCCGGGCGTCCGACCGGTCGCCGTCAAGGGCTCGGATCAACGCTGGGCCGGGCCGGACTCGATGTCGTCGTCGACAATCATCAAGTCCTCGACATCCTCGAGATCGGGCGCGGGCCGCACCGGCCGCGGCGGCGCTGCCGGCACCGGTTCGGGCTCGCTTTCGGGTTCGGACTCAGCACGGACTTCCTCACCTGCGGGTTCAGCACCGGTTCCCTGGCCAGCGGGTTCGGCCGCTGCAACATCGGGTATCGGGGCCGTCAGGGCCTCGTCGTCCTCGAACTCAGGCTCGAAGTCGGGCTCGTCGGCGGGTACCGGCACAGCGGGTTTCACCCGCTTGGGCCGGCGAAGCACGCCGCCGGTCATCACCACCGTGACGGCCCCGACGGCGAAGAACCAGAAAAACACCGCCGGAGCGAACGTGGCCTGGTCCACCCCGACCTCGCCGAAGTTGCCCAGCTTCCCGCCCCCGGCATAGCCCAGCACGGCCATCGTCGCCGCTGCCAGCAGCGATGCGACCGCCAGCTTGGCCGCTGCCGCCGGCCACGGCAGGGGCCGCCGGGCACACTGCTGGCCCACCGCCACCCCCGATGCGGCCCCGACGATCAGCAACGCCACCCACACCGGTCCCAGCGGCGGAGTGGGCACGGCCGCCAGGATCGGCAGTGCGGGAATGTCCCCGCCGAAGACGGTGAACGAGCTGAACGTGGCGAACCCGATGTGGGCGCTGGAGCCGACCGCCACCGCCGCCGTGCCGACGATCACATTGGGCACATACAGCGCGGACAACACGGTGAGGCTGAACTGGCCGAATAGCGAGTCTGTGACGGCATAGAGCTCGTGCATCGTGCCCCAGTGCACGATCAGCGAGGCGGCGGTTACCGCGCCGGACAGGCCCAGCAAGGCCAGCAGACCCGCGGCTGCTGCTCGTACGCAGTCGCCCAGCCAATCGGGTAGGCCCAGCGAGCCCACCGCCCGCCGCCCCACCCGGGATCCCACTCCGATCAGCGCACCGACGGCATGCACCGCCAGCACACCGGAGAAAGCGCGCAAGGCGCTGGGCGTCTGCAATTCGACGATGACCGAGGACGCGTCGTGGATGACCGCCAGTGCGATCGCCGCCAGCAGCAGCGGGCCGCCCAGGGCCGAAGCGACTACCCAGCGAATGACGAACCAGGACGCCCGGGGCGAGGTCGCTCGCGCAGTGGTCCGCGCGGTACCCCACACCATGAGCAATACCGGCAGCAGCGGCAGCACCGCCAGCGAGTGACCGGCGATCGAGACCGGCACCTGGTGCACCGCCAGCCACATGCTGGCGATAGCCCCCAAAGCGCCGGTCATATCGCTGTTGGCGATGACGAGTTGCAGCAGCGTCACCGCAGCAATGACCAGCAGGGCCACCAGCGAGGGGCCGAACGCGACCCGGACCAAGTCGCGTGCCTGGCGCGCGCCGACTGGTCGCTTGTCCTCCATCCGTATCACTCGACGCGCCGGTTAGGCGAGTTGCGCGAACAGCGTGCGGTTA
Organism: Mycolicibacterium sp. CH28; assembly: GCF_004745805.1. Taxonomy (GTDB): domain Bacteria; phylum Actinomycetota; class Actinomycetes; order Mycobacteriales; family Mycobacteriaceae; genus Mycobacterium. The sequence continues at coordinate 149,132 of NZ_SRLQ01000005.1, forward strand.
GGACGGTGTGGGGCCAGCCGGCGGCTGCTCCGGCGATCCGGAGGGCTGCTGCTGACCCGACCCGGCCGACGGCGGCGGACTGAAGCTGGGGAACCCGGTCGGCGGGGTGGGCGATCCGCTCTGTGCGCTGTTGAAGCCGCCGGAGGCCGGCCCGGACGAATAGCCACCGCCGTACTGCGACGGGTACGGCGACCGCTGCGGGGGTCCCTGCTGCGGGCCCTGCGGGCCGGGTTGTCCGTAGTAACCGCCCGGTGGCGGCCCGTACTGACCAAAGGGTTGCTCGTATCGCGGCCGGGGTACCGGAGCCGCGATGATCCCGGCCTCCAGCAGCAGTTTCGCGACCGACGCGACCGCCTGAAACAGCGTGAACGCAAGCACCAGCCACAACGCCCAGCCGATCGAGAAACCGGTCGGCTTGCTAATCACCTGCGCGATCACCAGCAGGACCGCAAGCACGGCGGCTGCGGCGACAACTCCGTCGTAGTTCTTGGCCTTGGGTAGCAGGCTGACCGCAGCCAGCAACGCCGCGATAAGGGCGGCGATGATCGGGTAGCCACCGCCGCTGCCGGTCAGCTCGGCTCCGCCGAAGGGCCCGACCTCAGCACTGACGGTGAAGACCGGCCCGAAGCTGGCCAGGTACGCCGCCAGGCCCAGCACGACCGCCGCGACGGTCAGATAAATCGGCAGCTTGCTCGGTCCGGCTTCGGCCGGTGCGAACGAGGGCCCGGAGGGGCCGTACGCACCCGGCGGTTGCGACGGCGGGTAACCCGGGTTGTTAGGCGGGTAGGTCATGGCCTCTCCTTCAGCCTTGTCACGCCGCGCATGCCGCGGCGCTGCGTCGGTTGTGGCTCGCGATCGGACCCACAGGTCCGGTTCGACCACCACGCTAGCGCACGCCGCTGCACGGGCCGTGACCATCGGCGTGTCACACAGCCAGTTGGCAACCGGCCGTCGTGACTCAGGCAGAGGCCGGCAAGGAAGCTCCGATCGAATTGCTTTCGGCCGCCTCGATTTCGCGCACCAGCGGAAGCACTTTGGCCCCGAAGTACTCGATTTCCTCCTGGAAGTGCAGGAAGCCGCCGAGGATCAGGTCGACACCCCGCTTGCGGTAGCCGGCGATACGTTCGGCGATCTGCTCGGGCGTTCCGATGAGCTGGGTGCGGAATCCGTCGTTGTACTGCACCAGATCCTCGAACGTCGAGTCCGCCCACATTCCGCGCTTGTCGGCGGTGGAGCTGCCGGCCTGCTGGACCGCGGCGCGGAAACCCTCCACCGCGGGGCGATTGGCCCTGGCGATGATCTCGCGAAGGACTTCCTTCGCTTCTTTTTCTGTGTCGCGGGCGATGATGAACCCGTTCAGCCCGAACTTGACTTCGCGTCCGGCGTCGCGGGCGTGGTCGCGAACGTCGACGAGTTGCTCGGTCACCCCGTCGAAATCCTTGCCATTGGAGAAGTACCAGTCGGCGTAGTGGCCGCCATTGCGTCGCGCCACCGTCGAGTTACCGCCTTGGAACAACTCCGGATTGGGGCGCTCGGCGGTGTTGAGCGGCTTGGGCTTGAGGGTGAAGTCGTGAATGCGGTAGAAGTCGCCGCGGAAGTCCACGTTGTCCTCGGTCCAGATCTTGCGGATCACCTGAAGGAACTCGGCGCTGCGGCGGTAGCGCTCGTCGTGTTCGAGCCACGGCTCACCGAGGTGGGTGAACTCGTCCTTGAACCAGCCGGAAACGACGTTGATGGCGAAGCGCCCGCCGGAGAGGTGGTCGGCGGTGGCCCCGAGTTTGGCCAGCACCGCCGGATGCCACAGCCCCGGGTGGACGGCGGCGATGACCTTCAGCCGCTGGGTGGCCAGCAGTAGCGCCAGACTGAAGCTGGTCGACTCGTGCTGGAACTCGGCGCCGTAGCTGGCCTCGTAGCGGACCTGGCTCAGCGCGTACTCGAAGCCGTTGTTCTCCGCGGTCTGTGCCAACTTGGCGTTGTACTCGTAGTTCCAGTCGGTGCGCTGCTCGATATCACTGGTCACCAACCCACCACTGACATTGGGCACCCAGTAGGCGAATTTCACATGGTCTGCGATGCGCTCGGTCGTCATGGTGTGCATCGTGGTGACGACGGAGCACCACGTCACCCTTTTAACTCGCCGAGAATGCAGATGTTGAACGCATATCGCGGATGGGGTCGCAAACAAGTGCGCTCTCGGCGAAGGGGCAGCCCGCGGCGCGCAGTGCACCGCGGGCCCGCTCGACGACAGCCGCGGGCTGGTAGCGCAGGTGGTTCGCGCTGACCCGCACCATCCGCCAGCCGAGGTCGGCGAAGAACTCCAGCCGGTCGATGTCACCGGCGTACTGCCGCGGGTCGGTCCAGTGCTGGGCACCGTCGTACTCCACGCCGACCTTCCAGTCCGGCCAGCCCATGTCGATACGCCGGACGACACGGCCGGCAGCGTTGCAGACCGGAATCTGGGTGACCGGTCGCGGAAGTCCGGCCCGTATCAGCACGAGCCGCAGCCTGGACTCCTGAGGTGATTCCGCTCCCCCGTCGGCGATGTCGAGGACCGCCCGAAGCCGACGGATATGTCGCGCACCACGATTCCTGCCGACGATCACGTGGATGTCGTCGACGGTGACCCCGGTCGCGGCGAGCACGGCGTCAACCCGGATGAGCCCGACGGTGAACGGCGATCGCCGGCCGAGGTCGTAGGCCGTGCGCGCGGCTGTGGTACAGCTGATTCCCCGCACCTCGCACAGCTCGTCGTCGGCGACCGCGCCGCTGTGCACGACGATCCCCGGCGGCCCGCGATGCTCGCCGCGCCGCAGTTCGGCCGGACCGCTGTCGGGCATCCAGCGGGCGCCGAGCAGCGCGGCGGCCGATACGCCCGCCGCCGTCGCCCGCCGATCCGACCACAGCCATGCCGCGACGGCCCGATCCACGGCGGTCAGTTCTGCCCGCCGCGGCGCGTACACGTTGCGATGCAACCTGACCCAGCTGCGGTTCAACTCGCGACGCGTGACCTCTCCCGAGGCCAGCGCTTCGGTGGCCATGATCAGCTTCGTCACGCCAGCATCGTCGGCACGCGCGTGGCGGGCAGCCAGTCAGTGCTGTGGACAACCGCGAGACCGCACATGTTGTACGCAAAATGCAACTAGCGCCGCGAACAAGCGCGGTCTCGGCGAGTGAAACCCTCCCTTGCCCGCCCCAATGGAACACGTTCTAATCCTCCGCATGGACTACGGGCTCGTTCTGTTCACCAGTGACCGCGGCATCGCCCCGGCCGCGGCGGCCAAACTCGCCGACGAGCACGGATTCAAGACCTTCTACGTGCCTGAACACACGCACATCCCGGTCAAGCGCGAGGCCGCGCACCCCACCACCGGTGACGAGTCACTGCCCGACGACCGCTACATGCGCACCCTGGACCCGTGGGTGAGCCTGGGCACCGCCTGCGCGGTCACCTCGAACGTGCGGCTGTCCACGGCGGTCGCGCTGCCCGTCGAGCACGACCCCATCACACTCGCGAAATCGATTGCCACCCTTGATCATCTGTCGGGTGGCAGGGTCAGCCTCGGGGTCGGCTTCGGCTGGAACACCGACGAACTGATGGACCACAACGTGCCGCCCGGTCGGCGGCGCACCATGTTGCGCGAGTACATCGAGGCGATGCGCGAACTGTGGACCAAGGAGGAAGCCTCCTACGACGGCGAGTTCGTCAAGTTCGGCCCCAGCTGGGCGTGGCCCAAACCGGTCCAGTCCCACATCCCGGTGCTCGTCGGCGCGGCCGGCACCGAAAAGAACTTCAAGTGGATCGCCCGCAGCGCCGACGGCTGGATCACCACACCGCGGGACTTCGACATCGACGAACCGGTCAAGCTGCTGCAGGACACCTGGGCGTCTGCGGGCCGCGACGGCGTACCTCAGATCGTGGCATTGGATTTCAAGCCGGTGCCCGAGAAGCTGGCGCACTGGCGTGAAATCGGCGTCACCGAGGTGCTTTTCGGTTTGCCAGACAAGTCCACCGACGAGGTCGCCGGGTATGTGGAACGGCTGGCGGGCAAGCTGAGCGCCCTTCAGCTCTGAGCTACCGCGGGATCAGGCCAACGCTGCCCGGTTGTCCTTTTCGGTGGAGCGCACCGCCACGCGGGCGCCCAGCGCCTCCCCCTCGCCGAGCAGGGCAACCAGGTCGGCGTCCTCGGTCAGGGCCAGGAAGCGGCTGCCGTCATCGTCGAGGCGGCCAATGATGATGCCGGTGTGCACCGGCCAGTCGTAGCGCACCGTGTAGGTCTCGACGGTGCCCGGCCCGTCGGCCTTGACCGTCACCGGCACCTTGGGGCGCGCGGCGACCTCGGCGCGCAGCGCGGCGCTGTTGTCCGGCTTCCAGTCGACCGCTGTGGTCGAGTACACCCCGACCGAGTACTTGCTCATGATCCCGCCGTTGGCCGCGACGAGCCCGAATTGACCTGGCCGATCGCGCATTTCGCTGACCGTCTCGGCGATCCCGTGCAGTGAATAGTTGTTGCCCGGTCCGCCGAAATAGGGCAGGCCGCCGGTGAGCGTCAACCCGCGCGGGTCATCGGTGGCCAGTCCCGTCCCGTCACAGAAGTTGAACACCGGCACCGGGAAGCAGCTGTAGAGATCAAAGGTGGAGATGTCGTCAATGCCCATGCCGGCGCCGGACAGCGCTTCGGTGACCGCCAGCACCGAGGCCGAGTTGTAGGTCAGGTCCGAGCGGTCCATCAGCGGCTGGTCGACCATATCGGCGTGCCCGTGCAGGTAGACCCATCGCTCCTCGGGCACCCCGAGACGGCGGGCGGCGGTTACCGACATCAGCACGGCGGCCGCACCCATGTTCACCTGATCGCGGGCCACCAGCAGCCGGGGGTACGGATCGCAGATCATGCGATTGGCGCCGGTCACGGTGATCAGCTCGTCGACGCTGCGCTCCACCGGGGAGGACGCGAACGGATTCTTGGCGGCAACCTTGGTGAACGGCGCGAACAACTCGCCCATCTGGCGGCGGTAGTCGGCGACGCTCAGGCCCAGCCGACCACGGCGGGCGTTTTCCAGCAGCCCGTACTGCGCCGGTGCTCCGATGAGGCCGTGCGCCACGGTGTAGTCGTCGAACAGGCCCTCGTAGCCGAAGCCGCGATCCTCCAGCGACCCCTCGACCGTTTCGGAGTGGTCGGGCTTGTCGCGGTCGGCGAAATACCGGATGCTCGAAGTGTTTTCGGAGCCGAAGATCATCACCACCTCTGCCCCACCGGCGGCGATGACACCGGCGAACTCGGTGACGAGGTGCTGCGGGCCTTGCCCTCCGAGGGGCTCGAGCACCGCGCGGGCCGGGGCGGCGCCGATCCGCATGGCCACCGACCGTGGGTAGTTGTTCGACTTCCCCATCGGCGCGGGCGTGCGCCCGGAGATCTCGAACTGCCGAATCGCAGCGACGGTGTCGATGGCCCGGGCGACGGCGCCGGTATCCGCGCCGGTGTCGCGCAACGCGGCCTCGGCCGCCGCCGTCGCCAGTTCGACCGATGACATCCCGCGGTAGCCGGAGTCTTCGATGCGTTCGGTGAACTGACCGACGCCGACGATGACCGGGGTACGCGGATCGACCGACATGACAGACCTCCAAGAACACGTAGACGGCGTTAGTTTGTAAGGCTAATAGAACGGCCCCGGGCTTCACTAACTGCACAGGCAAAGACAGCAGCGCGGACTCGTACGCACCCCAACCCCCACCAGACACAGAATCGCCCTGACACCAGCGTGTCAGGGCGACTCTGTGACTGCTCGCGCGGAAAGGCCTTACAGGCTCTTCAGGATCTCCCGAGCCAGCGCGGCGGTCTCCGACGGCGTCTTGCCGACCTTGACCCCGGCGGCCTCGAGGGCTTCCTTCTTGCCCTGGGCGGTGCCCGCACCGTCGGACACGATGGCACCGGCGTGGCCCATGGTCTTGCCCTCGGGCGCGGTGAAGCCAGCGACGTACCCGACGACCGGCTTGGAGACGTTGGCCTGGATGTAAGCGCCTGCCTTCTCCTCGGCGTCGCCGCCGATCTCGCCGATCATCACGATGATCTTGGTCTCGGGATCCTTCTCGAACGCCTCGATGGCGTCGATGTGAGTGGTGCCGATGACCGGGTCGCCGCCGATGCCGATGGCGGTCGAGAAGCCGAGATCGCGCAGCTCGTACATCATCTGGTAGGTCAGCGTTCCGGACTTGGACACCAGACCGATCGGGCCCTTGCCGGTGATGTTGTTCGGCGTGATGCCGACCAGCGACTCACCGGGGGTGATGATGCCGGGGCAGTTCGGCCCGATGATGCGGGTCTTCTCGCCCTTGTCGACGTTATAGGCCCACGCATAGGCGCTGTCCTGCACCGGGATTCCCTCGGTGATGACCACCAGCAGCGGGATCTCGGCGTCGATGGCCTCGATGATGGCGTCCTTCGAGAACGCCGGCGGCACGAAGGCGATCGACACGTCGGCGCCGGTCTCCTTCATCGCCTCGGCCACCGAACCGAACACCGGTAAATCGACGCTTTGGCCCTCTTTGTTCAAGTGCGTGACGGTAGTACCCGCCTTGCGGGCGTTGACGCCGCCGACCACCTGGGTGCCGGCCTTGAGCATCAGCGCGGTGTGCTTGGTGCCCTCGCCACCGGTGATGCCCTGGACGATGACCTTGTTGTCTTTGTTCAGAAAGATCGACATATCAAGTGTCCCTTACTTGTTCGCCAGTTCGGCGGCCTTGTCGGCCCCGGAGTCCATGGTGTCGGCCTGGATGACCAGGGGGTGGTTGGCATCGGCGAGGATCCGCCGGCCTTCTTCGACGTTGTTGCCGTCCAGCCGGACGACCAGCGGCTTGTTGGCCTCGTCACCGAGGATCTGCAGCGCCTTGACGATGCCGTTGGCCACCGCGTCACACGCGGTGATGCCGCCGAACACGTTGACGAAAACACTCTTGACCTGGCTGTCGTTCAGGATGACGTCCAGACCGTTGGCCATCACCTCAGCAGAGGCGCCGCCGCCGATGTCCAGGAAGTTGGCCGGCTTGACGCCGCCGTGCTTCTCGCCGGCGTAGGCGACGACGTCCAGGGTCGACATGACCAGGCCCGCGCCGTTGCCGATGATGCCGACCTCACCGTCGAGCTTGACGTAGTTGAGGTCATTCTCCTTGGCCTTGAGCTCAAGGGGATCGGTGGCGTCGCGGTCCTCGAACTCGGCGTGGCCGGGCTGCCGGAAGTCGGCGTTCGCGTCCAGGGTGACCTTGCCGTCCAGGGCGAGGATCTGATCGTCGGGAGTGCGCACCAGCGGGTTGACCTCCACCAGGGTGGCGTCCTCGCCGACAAAGACCTCCCAGAGCTTCTGGATGGTGACGGCCGCGGCGTCGAGCACCTCGGCGGGCAGATGGCCCTTCTCGGCGATCTCACGCGCGAAGACCAGGTCGACACCCTTGACGGCGTTGACGGGCACCTTGGCCAGCCGTTCGGGCTTGGTCGCGGCGACCTCTTCGATCTCCATGCCGCCCTCGACCGAGCACATGGCCAGGTAGGTGCGGTTGGAGCGGTCCAGCAGGAAGGAGATGTAGTACTCCTCGGCGATGTCGCTGGCCTCGGCGACCAGCAACTTCTTCACGATGTGGCCCTTGATGTCCAGGCCGAGGATGTTCTGTGCGTGGGTGAAGGCGTCGTCGGGGGTGGCGGCGTACTTCACGCCACCGGCCTTACCGCGGCCACCCACCTTGACCTGTGCCTTGACCATCACGGGCTTGCCGATTTCCTCGGCGATGGCCTTGGCGTCCTCGGGCGAATCGGTGACCCGGCCCGGCGTGGTGGGAACGTTGTGCTTGGCGAACAGTTCCTTCGCCTGATACTCGAAAAGATCCATTGGCTCACTGTCTGGTCGGCGCTGACATTTGATTGAGGAAGTCGCTCCGGGGGAACTGTATCTAGAGCCCCGCAATGCGCCTTCCCCGCCCACCAGTCATGTGGCCCATCTCACCGCGGAGCCGAAGTGATTCAACTCACAATATTCTTCGGAATAGCGGCTTGGGTTGCCTCCCTCATCGGATCTCGTTAACGTCTTCGTGGTCCAGATAACGCTTTGGTCACGACTAGAGGGACATTGAGTTTTGACGCAGCACGGCTTGGCCCCATCTCCCCGAGGAGAGGTCCCGGCCAAGCATGCTACGACCAGGACTTTTGATCGCCCCGCCGCTGCGAGGCGGGCCCTGGATTCCGAGCTCGTGGACGTCACCGACATCATTCCGTTCAACGAGTTCGGCGACCTCGTCGACATCGACTTCCGCGAGAGCACCGCGTTCGACACCGATGCCCAGGTCACACACTGCCCGGAACTCGACGACCTACATGACTCCGACGACCTGAAGCCGCTGCGGCTTGCCGTGCCGGCCGAGTTCGCCACGCGGGACAGCCGCCGCGCCGAGGTCCCCCGGTACAGCAACACCGAGAACACCGACATCCTGCCGCGCACCCCGCAGCACCGCCGCCAACCGACCAGCGCCGCCAAGGGCCGTGTGATGATCGCGGCGATGGCCGCCGGTGCTGCCGCCGCCGCGGCCTATACCGCGGTCAAGCCGGCCTCCGAGACCACCACACAGACCGTGCTGGCCGCCGACAAGACATCCATCGACGGCACCGTGACCACCCCCCGTGGAATGCAGCTGATCAGCGTCAAACCCGCCGCCGACGCTGTCGTGCACGGCGAGGAACTGGCCAAGGGGCTGGCATACGCGCAGGAGCGGGCCGAGCGCGAGGCCAGGCTGCAGCGCCCGCTGTTCGTCATGCCCACCAAGGGTGTCTTCACCTCGGGCTTCGGATACCGGTGGGGCGCGCTGCACGGCGGTATCGACCTCGCGGGCCCGATCGGCACCCCGATCGTTGCGGCCTCCGATGGCGTGGTCGTCGACGCCGGGCCGACAGCGGGCTATGGAGCCTGGGTCAAGATCCGCCATTCCGACGGCACGGTGACGCTGTACGGCCACGTCAACACCTGGCTGGTCCAGATTGGCCAGCGCGTGTTCGCCGGTGACCAGATCGCCACCATCGGCAACCGGGGCAATTCGACCGGCCCGCACCTGCACTTCGAGGTTCTGCTCGGCGGCACCAACCGGACCGACCCGGTGCCGTGGCTGGCGGCGCGGGGCCTGTCCGTGGGCCCGTACGTCGGCTGACCTGGTGTCTGACCCGCTCGACCCGCACACCCGCATCATCCGGCGCCAGCCGACCGGGCCGATCCCGCAGCCCGAAGAGCCCCGCACGAGCATCATCCGCCGCGCGCCGACCGGCCCGCTGCCGCAGCCGCCTGAGGGGCCGACAACCACTATCCCCGGCCCGCCCGTCGAAGACGCACCGACGGGTCTGATCCGCCGTGCCGCGCCGGTGGCCGTTCCCGCCCGCCAGATACACGTCGACGTATCCACCGGCGGGACAGCGATCGCCGCCAGCGCGGTGAGCATCGTCAGCGGATGGGCCACCGCGGTGCTGGCCACCGATCTGATCAGCGGGTGGTGGGCAACCGACCGATTGTTCTGCCTTGCGGTCGGGTTTCTGACGCTGCTCTTCGCGATCGCCACCGTTGCCGGTGTGATCATGCTGCTGCTGCGCCGGTCGATCGGCCGCTACCTCATCGTGTTCGGCTCGGTGGTCGCGCTACTCACGTTCGGCAGTGTGTTCCTTGCCGGAGCTCGCATCCCGTGGCCGGTCTATCTGATTCCGATCCTGCCGCTTGCCAGTCTGGCCCTGGCGTGGCACCCATCGACGCGCCGGTGGTGTCGGCTGCGCTAGGAGCGCTACTACAGCTTCTGCACCGGAGCGTGGTTGTGCATCAGCTTGACCCGCCCTGCGCTGCCGAAGTCGATCAGCGACATCGCCGATTCCCCCGCACCGGACACCTCTTCGACCCGGCCCAAGCCGTACTTGTCGTGATTGACCCGATCCCCGGGCTCGAGGACCAGCAAGGGGCGCTTGCTGTTTCCCGTCGGCCGCCCCGGCGACGGGCGGGGTGAACCGAACCTGCCCGCCCCGCTGACCGGCGCACTGAACGAGGGAGCCGGATCGGTGCGCCGCCAGTCGAGGAGGTGTTCGGGAATCTCACGCAGGAAACGGGATTCGGGGTTCAGCATCGGCTGACCCCAAGACGAGCGCACCTTGGCCCGGGTGAGGTAGAGGCGCTGCCGCGCACGGGTGATGCCCACGTAGGCCAGCCGGCGCTCCTCGGACAGCTCGCCCGGGTCGCCCAGCGCCCGCATGTGCGGGAACATGCCGTCCTCCCAGCCGGTGACGAACACGACCGGGAACTCCAGTCCCTTGGCGGTGTGCAGGGTCATCATGGTGACCACACCGGCGTCGTTCTCGGGCAGGTCGTCGGAGTCGGCGACCAGCGACACCCGCTCCAGGAATTCGGCGAGCACACCGGTCTGCGGGACGTCCTCGTCGGAGTCAGCATCATCGTCATCGTTCAGCGCGGCGGCGTTGGCCCGGTCGATGCTGAATTCATGTGCGACGCTGACCAATTCGTTAAGGTTGTCCAGTCGCGCCAAGTCCTGCGGATCACTGGACGACTCCAGCTCATTGCGATAGCCGGTGCGGTCGAGTACCGCCTCGACGAGGTCGCCCAGCTCATCGCCCAGCTTGCCGCGCAGGCTGTCGAGTAGGTTGACGAAACTCGCGATCGCCTTCTCCGAGCGGGTGTTCAGCATCGGCACCCTGCCCTCGGCAGCGGCGGTCAGCGCGTCGGCGAAGGTGGAGCCGGTGTTCTCGGCGTATACCGCCACGCAGGCCTCGGCGCGGTCGCCGATACCGCGGCGCGGTGTGTTGAGGATGCGGCGCAGGCTGACCGCATCTCCCGGATTGTCCAGCACGCGCAGGTAGGCGACGATGTCGCGAATCTCCTTGCGCTCGTAGAACCGAACGCCACCGACCACCTTGTAGGGAATGCCGGCGCGGATGAACACCTCTTCCAGCGAGCGCGACGAGTTGTTGGTCCGGTAGAACACCGCGAAATCGTTGTAGGAGAACCCGTCACGATCGGCCAGCGCGTCGATCTCCCCCGCGACGAATCTGGCCTCGTCGTGCTCGTTGTCGGCGACATAGCCGGTGATCAACTCACCTTCGCCCTCGTCGGTCCACAGCCGCTTCTCGCGCCGGTTGGCGTTGCGAGAGATGACGGAGTTGGCCGCCGACAGAATGTTCTGGGTCGATCGATAGTTCTGCTCGAGCAGGATCGTGGTGGCATTCGGGTAGTCGCGTTCGAAGTCCTCGATATTGCGAATGGTCGCGCCCCGGAAGGCATAGATCGACTGGTCGGCGTCACCGACGACGCACAGCTCGCTGGGCGCCACCTCGTCGGCGGTCGCGGACCCATGCCCGACGAGCTCGCGGACCAGCACGTACTGCGCGTGGTTGGTGTCCTGATACTCGTCGACGAGGATATGCCGAAACCGCCTGCGATAGTACTGGGCGATCTGCGGGAAGTTCTGTAGTACCGCCACCGTCTCGCCGATGAGATCGTCGAAGTCCAACGCGTTGGCGGTACGCAGCCGCCGCTGGTATTCGCCGTAGACGCTGGCGACCGTACGAGCCAGATCGTCGGATCCCGGTTCGAGCGCGGCCACGGCGTCCTCGGGAGCGATCAGCTCGTTCTTGAGGTTGGAGATGGAGTTAGAGAGCAGCCGCGGTGAGTACCGCTTGGTATCCAGGCCCATGTCCTTGCCGATCATCATCAGCAGGCGGCGGGAATCGTCGGCGTCGTAGATGGAGAAGTTCGAGTTCAGTCCCGGCAGCAGGGACGCCTGGTTGCGCAGGATGCGCACGCAGGTGGAGTGGAACGTCGACACCCACATGTTGCGGGCCCGGGGCCCGACCAGGGCGACCACCCGTTCGCGCATTTCGGCGGCGGCCTTGTTGGTGAAGGTGATGGCCAGTACTTGGCCCGGCCCCACATCGCGGGCAGCCAGCAGGTAGGCGATCCGGCGGGTCAGCACCGCCGTCTTACCGGAGCCGGCGCCGGCCACGATGAGCAGCGGGGTGCCCTCGTGCAGCACCGCCTGGCGCTGCTGGGGGTTGAGACCGTCGAGGAGTTCGGCCGCTTGGGCCGGGGGCTTGAACCCCGTCACGTGCACACTCATGTCTGATCCAACTTACCGCTGGACGGCGACAGTTTTTTTGCGAAGCCGGGCTTCGGAGTGGCACACTCGAAACGTGCTTTCATGGCAGCGTCGATTTTTTTACGGGTACCGATCCGCGGTGCCCGTGGTCTAGCTGCTCAACCAGAGAGCCCCGCGGTCCGCATCCGGATCCGGGGCTCGTCTCTTGTGTGAGGCCCGGAACCGAATGAGACCAGACCCACACAGGAGGAGAACGAAGCGATGACTGTAGAAATGGTCCCAGAAGCCGAACCCGACATCGACGCCCTGCGCATCGAGATCGACCGACTCGACGCCGAGATCCTGGCGGCGGTCAAGCGACGCACCGAGGTATCCCAGGCAATTGGCCGGGCGCGGATGGCGTCCGGCGGCACCAGGCTGGTGCATAGCCGCGAGATGAAGGTCATCGAGCGCTACGGTGCGCTCGGGCAGGACGGCAAGGATCTTGCGATGCTGCTGCTCCGGATGGGCCGCGGCCGGCTCGGGCACTGACGCCGGCCATCAAACAGCGCCGGCTCGGGCACTGACGCTCAGCGCACTGCGTCGACCAGCCAGGGCGTCATCCAGGTGACAGCGTTCGGGGTGGGGTGCACACCGTCACTGCGAACCAGTACGCCGTTGATCTTGGCGGTGTAGCCGCCGTTGGGCCCCAGTTTCTTGTTGAGGTCGAGCACCTGAACGCCGGGCCGGTTCTCGACGACACTGCGCAGCATCGTGTTCCAGCGTTTGACGCGGCTGGGCTGATCCTCCGGATAGAGCCTGCCGTCGGGCTGTTCGCCGTGGTGGTTGAACGGCGCGGTGGTGACCACGATGCGGGCCCCGGTCGAGCCCAGGATGTCCAGCGCCCGCCGCAGCTCGGCGATCAAGTACTGATCGAAGTCTGGGTCGCCGATGTGCGTCCACTTTCCGCGCCACATGCGATCCACCATCTCCCAGCGGCCGATGGTCAACAGCACGACGTCGGGGCGGTCATGGGCGATTCGTTCGGACCAGCGTTCCGGCCAGGTGTCGCACTCGGTCTTCTGCGGCAATGTCTGACCGGAGTAGCGGTAGGGCCCGCCGCGGGCCACCCCACAGCCGATGGTGGTGCGGTCCAGGAAGCGGATGCCCGGTGTGGGTGGCAGGTACCGCAGCACCGTCCATGCGATCGAATCGCCGAACACCGAGACCGTGTGCGGTCGCGCGCCGGCCTGCAGCGGCGGAGCGGGGCGAACCGTCTCCACCGGTGAGACCAGGGCCGCGACGGATACGTCGGGGCCACTACCCTCACCCGCCCGCACTCCGATTGGCACGACGAGCGTCGTCACCGCCACCGCCGTCGCCACCGTCGCGCCGGCGAAGCGCAGGAGCGGGACGTGGATCGGCTGCCAGCGACGCACCGGTCCCTCGATCAGCCACCAGGACAGCGTCGCCGCAATCAACGTCGCGCCGCACCGCGCGGCGAACAACGGCCAGGACGACCAACCCGTGCGTTCTCCGTTGAGCAGCAGGAAGATCGGCCAGTGCCACAGGTACACCCCGTAGGAGATGACGCCGAGCCAGACCAGGGGCCGCACCGCCAGCACCCGGGCGACCGGCCCGCCCTGATCGAGCGCAACGGGAGCGATTACCGCGACAGCGGCGAGCGCGACGATGATGAGCAGTCCGTGGCGAAAGTCCTCGGCGGACCCGGTGGCGTAGTGCACGGCCACCGCCAGCACCGCCAGCCCGAGAATCGGCACGATCCGGGCGGCCCATTTGAGCCACCGCGAGCGGATCACCGACCATCCGGCCAGCACCGCCGGCCAGTCGCGGACGAGCAGCGCCGCCGCCCCGGCACCGATCAGCAGTCCCTGAGCGCGGGTGTCGGTCCCGAAGTACACGCGGTTCAGTGATGCGTCCGACGCCATGAGGATGGCCTCGGCCGCCGAGGCAAGCGCTCCCAGCCCGGCGACCACGACGAGCACCACCCGAACCCGGCCGAGGGTGGCCGTCGCGCCGCGGCGGCGAGCGATGGCCGCGAGCAGCACCGCGATCGCGACCAGAAGTGCCGGCCAAATCAGGTAGTACTGCTCCTCGACCCCTAGCGACCAGGTGTGCTGCAGCGGGGACGGGGTGCTGCCCTGGCTGAAGTAGTCGGTGTTGTTCGCGACGAACGCCCAGTTCGCGGCCCACAGGAACGCAGCGATCGCGTCGGACCGCAGTGTCTGCACAGCATCCGGCGGAAACAGCGCACGGACGAATACCACCGCCAACACCATGACCAGTAGTGCCGGTAGCAGTCGCCGGGCGCGACGAATCCAGAAGCCACGCAGGTCGATTCGGCCGGTCCGGTCGAGCTCGTCGAGCAGCAGCGAGGTGATCAGGAAGCCGCTCAGAACGAAGAAGAGGTCAACGCCGATGAAGCCGCCGCCGACGCCGGGGACGCCGCCGTGCGCGACCAAGACGAGCGCGACCGCTATGCCGCGGATGCCGTTGAGGCCGGGAACGCCGGACCGCGGCACCCGTGCCGGGTGGCGCCGAGGGCCGCGCTCAGGGGTAGCGGCGACCCACCGATGTTGCGCGGTCGCTCGCGCCGGCGCCGCGGTCACGGGCAGCCCTCCCTTAGTCCGGGCTTGTGACTTTATGCGGCAAGCGCCCAGGAGTGGTGGCGGCGCGCGGGTCGCGCCGCCAAGCCACGTCGGCTAAGTGCTGAGTGTCGCTCCCAGACCTACTTGGTGAGCGCGATGTACTTGGTGTCGAGGTACTCCTCGATGCCCTCGTAGCCGCCCTCGCGGCCGAACCCGGATTCCTTGACCCCGCCGAACGGCGCGGCCGGATCGGAGATCACTCCGCGGTTCACCCCGACCATGCCGGATTCGAGTGCCTCGGCCACCCGCAACGCCCTGTCCAGCGACTCGGTGTAGATGTAGGACGCCAGACCGAATTCGGTGTTGTTGGCCGCCGCAATTCCGTCCTCCTCGGTGTCGAAGCCGACGATCGGAGCGACCGGGCCGAACACCTCCTCGGTGAGGATGCGCGCGTCGGCCGGGACATCGGTCAACACGGTGGCCGGGTAGAAGTTGCCCGGACCGCCGGGGGCCTGACCGCCCAGCGCCACCGTCGCGCCCTTCTGCACGGCGTCGTCCACGAGCTCCTGCACCTTGGCCAGCTGCTTGGTGTTGACCAGCGGGCCGAGCTTGGCCGACGGGTCTAGACCGTTGCCGAGGTTGACCTCACCCATCCGCTTGACGAACTTGTCGGTGAACTCCTCGATGACCGCGTTGGAGACGTGCAGGCGGTTGGCCGCCGTGCAGGCCTCGCCGCCGTTGCGCATCTTGGCCAGCATCGCGCCCTCCACCGCAGCATCGACGTCGGCGTCGTCGAAGACCACGAACGGGGCGTTGCCGCCGAGCTCCATGGAGGTGCGCAGCAGCTTGTCGGCCGACTGGGCCACCAGCGCCTTGCCCACCCCGGTCGAGCCGGTGAAAGTGAGCTTGCGCAGCCGGCCGTCGTCGATGAGGGCCTTGGTGACCTCGCCGGGCCTGCTGGTCGGCAGCACCGAGAGCACACCCTTGGGTAGGCCGGCCTCGTCCATCAACTTGGCCAGCAGCAGCATGGTCAGCGGGGTCTCCTGGGCCGGCTTGACGATCATGGTGCAGCCGGCGGCGAAGGCGGGCCCGATCTTGCGGGTGCCCATCGCGAGCGGGAAGTTCCACGGGGTGATCGCGTAGCAGGGCCCGACGGGCTGCTTGGTGACGATGATCCGTCCGGTGCCGGCCGGCGAGGAGGCATAGCGCCCACCGATGCGCACCGCCTCCTCGGCGAACCAGCGGAAGAACTCGGCGCCGTATTTGACCTCGCCCAGGCTCTCGGCGACGACCTTGCCCATCTCCAGGGTCATCAGCGTCGCGAGGTCATCAGCCTTGGCGATGATCGTCTCGAACACCGAGCGCAGGATCTCGCCCCGCTCGCGGGCGGGCGTCGCGGCCCAGTCGGCCTGCACGGCGCAGGCGGCGTCGAGTGAGGCGACCGCGTCAGCGGCGGTCGCGTCTGCCACGGTCGCCAAGACGGTGTCGTTGGAGGGGTCGAAAACCTCGAAGGTCGAGGACCCCGGGCGCTCTTCACCACCGATCCACAGTCCGGTCGGAACAGAGGCCAACAGCCGTTCAATCTCTGGAGAGCTCATGCCCTCCATCATCTACTCCCTTGGACACTTCTCCGCATTAGGGTTCGTGGAATGACCGCCGACATTTCCGCCACCGCTGAATGGAACGCTCTGCGTCGCCACCACGACCAGATCGCCGGGCAAAACCTCCGTGAGCTCTTCGCTGAAGATCCCGACCGTGGTCGCGAGCTCACGATGACCGTGGGTGATCTCTACATCGACTACAGCAAACACCGGGTGACCCGGGAGACGCTGACGCTGCTGATCGACCTCGCCCGTGCGGCGCACCTGGAGAAGCGCCGCGACGCGATGCTGGCCGGCGAGCACATCAACACCTCGGAGGACCGCGCGGTGCTGCATACCGCGCTGCGTCTGCCGCGCGACGCCCGGCTGGTCGTCGATGGCCAGAACGTCGTCGCCGACGTGCATGAGGTGCTCGACGCGATGGGCGAGTTCACCGACCGGCTGCGCAACGGCCAGTGGACCGGCGCCACCGGCGAGCGCATCAAGACTGTCGTCAACATCGGTATCGGCGGCTCGGACCTCGGCCCGGTGATGGTCTACCAGGCGCTGCGGCACTACGCAGACGCCGGCATCTCGGCGCGGTTCGTCTCCAACGTCGACCCCGCCGATCTGGTGGCCAAGCTCGACGGACTCGACCCCGCTACGACGCTGTTCATCATCGCCTCCAAGACGTTCTCGACGCTGGAGACGCTGACGAACGCCACCGCCGCGCGGCGCTGGCTCACCGATGCGCTCGGTGATGCCGCGGTGGCCAAGCATTTCGTCGCGGTGTCGACCAACGCCAAGCTGGTCGACGGCTTCGGGATCGACACCGCCAACATGTTCGGCTTCTGGGACTGGGTCGGCGGCCGGTACTCGGTCGACTCGGCGATCGGCCTGTCGGTGATGGCGGTGATCGGCAAGGAGGCCTTCGCCGACTTCCTGTCCGGCTTCCATATCGTGGACCGGCATTTCGCCACCGCGCCCCTGGAGCAGAATGCGCCGGCATTGCTGGGGCTGATCGGGCTGTGGTACTCGGGCTTCTTCGGCGCCGAGACGCGTGCGGTGCTGCCGTACTCCAACGACCTGTCCCGCTTCGCGGCCTATCTGCAGCAGCTGACGATGGAATCCAACGGCAAGTCGGTGCAGGCCGACGGAACCCCGGTTACCACCCCGACCGGCGAGATCTTCTGGGGCGAACCGGGAACCAACGGCCAGCATGCGTTCTACCAACTGCTGCACCAGGGCACCCGGCTGGTGCCGGCCGACTTCATCGGGTTCAGCGAGCCCACCGACGACCTACCGACGGCAGACGGGTCGGGCAGCATGCACGACCTGTTGATGAGCAACTTCTTCGCCCAGACCCAGGTGCTGGCGTTCGGGAAAACCGCCGAGGAGATCGCGGCCGAGGGCACACCCGCCAATGTGGTGCCGCACAAGGTGATGCCGGGCAACCGGCCGACGACGTCGATCCTGGCGACCAGGCTGACCCCTTCGGTGGTCGGCCAGCTGATCGCGCTCTACGAGCACCAGGTGTTCACCGAGGGTGTGATCTGGGGTATCGACTCGTTCGACCAGTGGGGCGTCGAGCTCGGCAAGACCCAGGCCAAGGCGCTGCTCGGGGTGATCACCAGTGACGGCTCACCGACGAAGCAGACCGACAGCTCGACCGACGAGCTGGTGCGCCGTTACCGCGAGGAGCGCGGCCGGGCCCGCTAGTGATTTCGGCGCGCAAACGTTCGCTACGCGACGGTTTGCGCGCCGAAATCGCTCATGCAAACGGCTTGGTGAACCGCGGCGGCAGCAGCCTGAGCAGAGCCACCAGCGGAATCCACGGCCAGCCCGGGACGATCGCGCGTCCCGTTTCGCGTTCGATGGCGTTGACCATCTGGCGCACGCCGGTCTCGTTGTCCACCATCAGCATCGTGGAGTTCGACTTCGCCGTCATCTCCGACTCGATGTAGCCGGGCTCGATGACGGTGACTTTAATTGGGCCAGAAGCATATTCGCCTCGCAGTGACTCGCCCAGCGAAGAGACGCCGGCCTTGCTCGCCGCATAGGCGGCTTTGACGCCGGGAACACCCTTGTTGCCGAGCACACTCGAGATCAGGACCAGGTGCCCCGAGCCGGCTTCGGTGAACATCTCCAACGCGGTCTCGACCTGCACCAGCGCCGCGACGAGGTTGGTCTCGATGGTGGCCTTGTTGGCCCACACCTTGCCCGAGCCCAGCCGGGCGCCCTTACCGATGCCGGCGTTGACGATAATCCGGTCGATGCCGCCGAGTTCGTCGGCGAGTTGGGCGAACACCTTCGGAACCTGCTCGTGGTCGTTGACGTCCAGAGCGGCCACCGCAACCCTGATGTTCGGGTAGCGCCCGGTCAGCTCGGCCTTGAGCTCGTCGAGGCGATCGACGCGGCGCGCGCACAGCGCAAGGTCACGGCCCTTGGCTGCGAAGGCGCGGGCCATACCCGCCCCGAGTCCCGAACTTGCGCCGGTGATGAGGATTCTCTGCCTGGTCACGGGTGCAGCCTAAATCCCAATTCCCGGGTCCCGCCGGACCCAATTCCCGGGTCGCTTCGCTCCTGCCCGCCGGACCCAATCACTTGAGTAGCTTCGACATCCGTCGGTCGGCCAGCACCTTGCCGCCGGTCTGGCAGGTCGGGCAGTACTGAAACGACTTGTCGACGAAGGACACTTCGCGCACGGTGTCGCCGCACACCGGACACGGCAACCCGGTACGAGCGTGCACCCGCAGCCCGGATCGCTTCTCCCCCTTCAAGGTCGCGGCCTGCTGCCCCACCGAGCGCTGCACGGCATCGGTGAGCACCGAGATCATCGCGTCGTGCAACGCCGCCAACTGCGTGGCCGTCAGCTTGCTCGCCGTCGCGAACGGCGACAGCTTGGCGACGTGCAGGATCTCGTCGCTGTAGGCATTGCCGACGCCGGCGATGACCTTCTGGTCGGTGATCACGGTCTTGATTCGCCCACTCTGCCGAGCCAGGATCTCCGCCAGCCGCTCGGGGCTGATCTCCAGGGCGTCAGGGCCAAGCCCCGCGATGCCGGGGACCGTGGCGGGATCCGCAACGATCCAGACCGCGAGTCGCTTCTGGGTGCCGGCCTCGGTCAGGTCGAAACCCGCAGCGTCGCCGGGCGTTCCGAGGTGTACGCGAAGCGCGATCGGGCCCTTGCCCGGTTTGAGCGGAGCCGCGGCAAGCTTGTCCGACCACCGCAGCCACCCTGCCCTCGACAGATGGGTGATCAGGAACAGATC
Source organism: Mycolicibacterium sp. CH28 (assembly GCF_004745805.1). GTDB lineage: Bacteria > Actinomycetota > Actinomycetes > Mycobacteriales > Mycobacteriaceae > Mycobacterium. Next base: position 168,687 of record NZ_SRLQ01000005.1, read on the forward strand.
ACCGGCCTGGATACCGAGATACTTGCCCCAGCGGTGCGCGCCGGTGACGATCCGTCCGTGCAGCGCGGTCGGCGGCGGGTCGAAGGTCTTGAGCACCGACAGTGCGCCGACGTCGACGCGCCCGATCGTCGCGCCCACGGCATGCCGGCGCAGATGGTCGGCGAGGGCCTCGACTTCGGGAAGTTCGGGCATAACTCAGGTTAAACGCGGTCGACGCTGCGCAGTGGCCATGAGAGCAGCCACCCGACGATCGACAGCACGATCGCGGCCCAGACTGCGGTCCACCAGAACTGGTCGATCTGCAGTCCCCAGTGGGTGGTGTGCTCGGTGATCCAGGCGGTGATCCACAGCATCAACGCATTGATGACGACGTGGATCAGCCCGAGGGTCAGGATGTACAGCGGTATCGACAGCAACTGCACGACCGGTTTGATGATCGCGTTCACCAGACCGAAGATCACCGCGACGACAAGGACGATGCCGATCCGTTGCAGCGCCGTCTCACCCCCGACGAACGTGATACCCGGCACGATGAGCGTGACCACCCACAGCGCCAACCCGGTGAACGAGGCGCGGAGCAGAAACGATCCCATGCCGCAATCCTTCCAGAAAGCGGTCGACGTCAGGGCTGCGACGCCAGGATCTCGTCGAGCCAGTCGAAGGTCACCGCATTGGACAAGGTGAGATTCGCCAGCTGGCAGTGGGTGTCCGCGCCGTCCTCGGGCGTGAACATCCGACCCGTGACCGGGCCCCCTGCTTCGCCGCAGAACACCTCGTATTGACGAAGCGGCTCCGTGCCTTCGCCGGTGCCGACCAGTGCGAGGGTCGGGCATTGGATCTGCGCCGGGTCGACGGCGAACTCACGCAGGTAGGCGAATGTTCCCAGGAAGGTGGTCTGCCCGAAACGACGGATCAATGACCGCGACATCTCCTTGATGGTCGGCGGCATCTCCTCGTCCGGGATGTCGTCGATATCGGACAGGCTGAAGTCGTCTTCGGGGCGCAGTACCTCCTGCGGATCGCCGCCCATCCCGGCAACGAACGACACCATATAGGCACGCAGATCGATCACCGGCGAATTCGCCACCAGGGCAGCGACTCTGGGCTCGTGAGCGGCGGCACGCGAGGCAAAGTAGCCCCCGAAGCTGATGCCGAGCAACGCCACCCGGCGGGGGTCGACATCCGGCCGGCTCAACGCCGAGTCGATCCACGGCGACACCCAGCTCTCGGTGTCGGGAACGAAATGCGTTCCGGGTTCGGTTCGCGCGGTGTCCATCTGGCCGGGGCCGCAGATCAGCATCACGTTCCACCCCCGTTGTAGGGCGGCCGCGCCGACCTGGAAATAGCTCTCCTCCAGGGTGCCGTCGAACCCGCTCGTCGCCACCAGGGTTCGCCGCGATCCCGGTGTGCCGAACCAATACCCGGGCAGCCGCTGATCACCCCAGGGGAGCCACAGCTCTTCCATCTGGACCGGATCGTGCTCCATGGCGGCCAGGAACGCCGCGCGGCTGGCCAGCCCGAGTTCGGCGTGGCGCTGCGTGCCGAACGTCGAGAAGTACTCTGCCGATCGGAAACTGTTGGCGGCGTGCAGGTAACGTTCGCGTGCACTGATGGGGTGCCCGGCCGCCGCGCGCTGTTGGGCATCGGCGCGCTGACGCTCGGCGAGTTCGGCGAACACCTCGGTCCAGTCCTGGGGGCCGCGTTGACGGATCCGCGCGGCCGCCGCGAGGCTTTCACCGACCGACGCCCCGCCGTAGGCGGCCGAGCCCAGCTGGCGAAGCAATTGGAAGTCGAGTTCGGGATCCTCGAAGCCGGCAACTCTGGTTGTGCTGCGTAATGTTTCGCTACCCACCCGCACGACCGTAGTCGACTACTCCCGCAGCAGGTAGGTGTCCATGATCCAGCCGTGCCGCGCGCGAGCTTCGGCCCGGGCGTCCGCGATACGCTCTCCGATTTCGCCGACGGTGCCCGACATCAGCAGTTCGTCGGCGGTGCCGAGGTAGGCGCCCCACCAGATCCGGGTCTGCGGCGGGCAACTCAGGAAGGAGCAGTCGCCGTCGAGCATGACCACGGCCGAACCGGTCAGGCCGCTGCCGCGTAGCTGGCGTCCGGTGGTGATCAGGACGGGCTCACCGATGTCGTTGAGCGGGATTCGGTGACGTGCGGTCAGCGCCTGCACCGCGGTGATCCCGGGGATGACGTCGTAGCTCAGCTCGACGTGGCCGGCCACCTCGTCGAGGATGCGCAGCGTGCTGTCGTAGAGCGACGGATCGCCCCACGCCAGGAAGGCGCCGACACCGTCGGGGCCCAGCTCGGTCTCGATGGCCTGGGCCCACAGCCGGGCGCGCGCGGAATGCCAGTCGGCGACCACTTGGGTGTACTCGCCGTCGGAGGCCCGTTTCGGGTCGGGCAGTTCGACGAGTCGGTAGCCGGGCCGGGTGATGAACCGCTCGCAGACCTCGCGGCGCAGCGACACCAGGTCGCTCTTGGCCTCACCCTTGTCCATCGCGAAGAACACCTCGGTGTCGTTGAGTGCGCGAATGGCCTGGCTGGTCAGGTAGTCGGGATCGCCGGCGCCGATGCCGATGACGTGGATGGAGCGCATTCCGGTCACTCTAGCGAGCGACGCCGCAGCACCCATGGCGCCAGCAGCGCCACCGCGAAGCACCCGCCGACCACCCCGGAGATCAGCAGCGGCACTCGGCCGTCGGTCCCCCACAGCAGGCCCGCCCACAGTCCGGCCGCCAGCACCGCGGCGCCGCTGGCGCCCTGGAACAATCCCTGCGCACTGGCCTGCCGGTCGGCACCGACCAACGAGGAGATCCACGCCTTACCCACCCCGTCGGTGCACGCGGTGAACAGGCCGTAGGCCGCGATCAGCAGCCACGCCGCCACGGTATCGGTGGTCAGGCCCAACCCGATGTAGCCGACGGCGAAAAAGACCAGCCCGAAACCGAACACCGCCGAGCGGGGCAGCCGGTCGGCCAGCACACCGGCCGGGAAGCTGGCCAGCGCGTAGACCAGGTTGTAGCCGACGTAGGCCAGGATCACGCCGACAACGCCGAAGCCAATCTCGTTGAGCCGCAACAACAGCAGTGCATCCGGGAAGTTGACTACACCGAAGGCGACCAACAGCGCGGTCACCCGCCAGTAGCGGCGCGGAAGCTCACGCAATCCATGAAACACCGATTGGCGTTTGCCGGCCACGGAGTCGCCGCGCTCCCGCCCCGTACGTGGCCGTTCGCGGACCAACACGACAAGCAGCACCGACAGCACCGCGGGAACGATCGCAAGGTAGAGCAGTGGCGCGATGCGATGGTCCAGCAGCTCGTAACCGGCGAGCCCCAGCAGCGGGCCGACCACCGCACCGAGGGTGTCCATCGTGCGATGGAAGCCGAATACCCTTCCTCGCGCAGCGGGTTCGATACCGTCGACCAGCAGCGCGTCACGCGGCGCACCGCGGATGCCTTTGCCCAGTCGGTCGACGACCCGCCCGGCCAGCACACCGGGCCAGCCGGCGGCCACCGCGATGATGACCTTGCCCAGCGCCGCCATGCCGTATCCGGTTGCTATCAACGGCCGTTTGGCGAACCTGTCGCCGAGCGGGCCGACCGCGATCTTGGTCAGCGATGCCGCACCCTCCGCGGCGCCCTCGATCGCACCGACCACCGCGGGCGGCGCACCCAGCACGACGGTGAGGTAGATCGGCAGCAGCGGATACAGCAGTTCACTGGCGGCGTCCTGGAGGAACGACACCGCGGAGAGCACCCGCACATTGCGGGTCAGCCAGGCGCTCACCGAGGGTCGTTCGCGTTCAAGAAGTCCGGTGCGAGCACGAAGAAGTTCTCCTCCTCCTGCACGAAATGCAGGCGCAGCAGGGCGTACAGACCATAGAGGCAGGCCAGCAGATCGTCACTCTGGTCGGGGCGCACCGTCGCCGCCTCGTCGGCCAGCTCGCGGTGGGCGTGCAGCCGTTGTGCCATCCGGTGGATCTCGGCGTGCATACGGCTCATCGTCGCGGTGGCTTCGGGACTGCCCAGTGGCCGCGCCAGCGCCGGATACAGCGTGCTGTCCTCGGCATCCTCGTGCGGGAGCAGGGTGTCCTGCAGGAAGGAATCGGCGGCGCGCAGCGACACCAGCGCACCCTCGAGCTGCCCAGCGGCGACCTGTTGGGCGGTGTCGCGCAGGATCGACAGATCGTCGCGCATCTGGTCGTGTTCGGCGGAGAACCGCCGCACCAGCGTCTCGGCGTCGTGGCTCAGCGGCGGCGGTCCGGCGTGGTCGCCGCCAAGTGCGCGAAGGGCATTGAGGATCACCGCAAGGTCGATCCCTTCCTGCAGCAGAGCTCCGGCGGCCGGCGGCAGCCAGCCGAAAGCCGCGAACCCCATGGCCACCAGGGACAGGCCCATCCCCACCGCTGCGCTCTGCACGGCGATCCGCCGGGACCGGCGGGCGATCAGCTTGGCGTCGGCGAGCCGGTCGAGCCGGTCCGAGGTGAGCACGATGTCGGCGGCCTCCGAGCTGGCGGTGGAGCCGCGAGCACCCATCGCGATGCCGACATCCGCGGCGGCCAGTGCCGGCGCATCGTTGACCCCGTCGCCGACCATGGCCGTCACCGCGCGCTCGCTCTCGGCACGCACCCGGGCAACCTTGTCGGCGGGGGTCTGTTGGGCCGCCACCTCGTCGAGCCCGAGCACCGTACCGATCTGCTGCGCCGGCGCGGGCCGGTCGCCGGTGAGCATCACGAGTCGGGTGATTCCGGCGGTCCGCAGCCTGCGCAACGTGCGCGGGGCGTCGGGCCGCAGCGGATCGGTCAGCAGGATGGCACCGGCCAGTTCGTCGTCGACGCGAACCCAGGCCACGACTGCGCCGTCGAACGATGCGCGCGCCAGCACCGCGACCGCCCACTCCGGCAGGTCACCGTCGAGGCTGAGGTTGCCGACACCGACCCACTTCCCGTCCACGACCGCCGAGACCCCGGTGCCGGCCTCCTCGGTGACAGCACTGGGCACACTGAGCTGCACCCCGCGCAGCCGCGCCTCGCCGACGATCGCGGCGGCGAGCACATGCGGTGACAGCTGGTCGGCTGAAGCGGCCAGGCCCAGCAGATCGTCGATCGTCCAGCCGGGGGCCACCACGATATCGGTGCCGCGGGGCCGACCCGAGGTCAGTGTTCCGGTTTTGTCCAGAACCAAAGTGGTTGCCCGACCCAATGTTTCGAGGGCGCCTCCGCCGCGCACCAGGACCCCGATCCGCGATGTCCGGGACAGCCCGGACACAATGGCGACCGGCGCGGCCAGCAGCAGCGGGCATGGTGTCGCGACCACGAGCACCGCGACCGCACGCTCGGGTGTACCGCTGAAGATCCAGGCCAGGGCCGCGACGGCCAGCGCGACCGGCAAGAACCACGCAGCGACGCGGTCGGCGATGCGCACCACCGGCGCCGACTCGGCCGCAGCCTGGCGGGCCAATAGGACGATGCCGGCGTAGGTGCTGTCGGCCGCGCTGGCCGATGCCCGCAGTTCCAGGCCGCTGCCGGCATTCACGCTGCCGCTGCGCAGCGGCTCGCCCTGGCTGCTCCGGACCGGCACGGACTCACCGGTCAGGGCGGAGTCGTCGAGTACCGCGATGTCCGAGAGGACGACACCGTCGACGGGAAGCACCTCCCCCGGGCCCACCACCACGACGTCGTCGACCAGAATCTCGTCGAGCCCAACCACCTCGACCCCATCCGGTGTGCGCCGCCGTGCGGTGCGCGGCACCCGGTCCAACAATGCCCGCAGATCCTTGGTGGCCCGCCGCTCGGCCGCCGCGTCGAGAGCCTGACCCGTTGCGAGCATCACGGCGATCAGCGCACCGGCGAGGTACTCCCCCACCGCCAGCGCGCCGCAGAGCGACAGCACCGCAAGCACATCCACGCCGACCCGGCCGGCCCGGACCGCGGTGATCACCCACCACAGGGCGGGCAGGATGGCGGCGACCGTTCCGGCGACCCAGCAGGCGTCGGCGACGCGGCGCGCGTCGAGCAGCCACGCCAAGCCTCCGGCGGCCAGCGCGGTGAGCGTCACCGCGAGCAGCGCCCAGCGCAGGACCCGGCCGGCACTTCCGGTACTGGGCCGTGTGGTGTCGGTCATGTGAGCAATGTTCCCTTGTGAGTTGAACGACACTGCGCAGTTCTGCGTTACCTACTACAGCGTATGTAGTATTCGCGGCGATAGCGCACCCCACCCGTCAGGCAGGAGTACCAGGTGTCGACTTTCAACGGTCTTCCCGCACACGTGCTGTTCGTACATTTCATCGTCGTACTGGCCCCGCTGACGGCGGCCCTGGCGATCCTGTGCGCGGTGTGGCCGGCGGCCCGGCAGCGCTTGGTGTGGTTGGTGGCGGCGTTGTCGTTGCTCACCGCGGTGCTCACACCGCTGACGACCGAGGCCGGGGAATGGCTCGAACACCGTGTGGAGCGCTCAGCGCTGCTGCACACACACACTGAACTCGGCGACACCATGGTCTATTTCGCACTGGCCCTCGTCATCGCCGCGGCGTTGCTGGTGGTGGTGCATCTGCGCGCCAGCCGGGGTAAGCCGGTGTCCACGGCACTGTCGGCGATCATCGCCGTCTTCGTCGCGGTGGCCGGCGTCGCGACGGTGATCCAGGTCTATCGCATCGGCGACTCGGGAGCCAAGGCCACCTGGGCCGACATTCCGCTGGTCCCGGCCGCATCCGCGGGCGACGGCGACTAGAACCGGATCGGCAGGCCGAACACCTGCCCTGCCGGCTCGCCCCGTTCCGGAACCACCCGGTCCTGGGCAAGGTCGGCAACCGCCACGAAATCGAAGCTCAGGACAACCACCACGGCTGCCGCCGCGGCCAGCAGCCAGCCCGGCTGACGCCGCGGGCCCGGTCGCTGCAACGCATCCACGCGTCGGATCACCTCGCCAGGCCGGCCGGCGATGCCGGTCCAGGCCGGCCTCGGCGGGGCCGAGCACAGCACCGCCACCCGCGCCACGGCGCGCAGCGTGGCGACACGGTCACCCGCGGCAGCGCTCTCGTCGGCGGCACGCTCGGCCGCGAATCGCACCGCCGTACCCCACGTCCGCAGCATCGGGTTGAGGCACGCGGCCAGCTGCACCGCCTGGATCAGCAGCGAATGGTGACCCGCGAGGTGCGCCCGCTCATGGTCGAGCACGGCGCGCAGCTCATCGTCGTCCAGGGCGGACGAGAGCGCGCTGGTGATCACGACGACGCCGCGACGCCCCGGGACAGCGAAGGCGTCCGGAATCGTGGACTCCACCCGAAGCAGTTCACCGACGCGGTCGGGGCAGTCGCGAAACAGCCTGCCGGACCGCATGTTTGCCCGGATCCGGAGCGCATGCCGGACGGTGCCGAGCAGCGTCCAGACCAGCCATCCGCCCAGCAGCACCGCACCAACCCGAGCCGCCGCGGACCCGGCACCGGCGACGATCGTCGCCACCGCCAGGGCCGACATCCAGGTGGCGAGCGCCAACGCAGCGCCGGTGACCGCGAGGACCGTCGTCAGCCAGCGCGGGGTGAAGAGCACACCGAGCCGCGGCAGGAACAGTGTTAGCAACACCGCGGCCAGCCACGGCCCGGCCAGCACCAACAACAGCACTAGACAGCGCCGGAATCGTTGTCGGCCAGCAACTTTCGAAGCATCGCTTCGTCGGCGGGGTCAAGCCCGGCGACAAAGCTGGCCAGCACGTCGGCACGGTCGGGCGCTCGCCTGCGGTGCAGTTCGTTGCGCATCTTGATCGCGGCCCGCAACGCCGGTAGGTCCCGGGCCGGGGCGGCGAGGGCGTAGACATAGGCCCGGCCGACTTTCGTCCGGGTAACCAGTTGCTTGTCGGCCAGCCGGACGAGCGCGGTCATCACCGTGGTGTGAGCAAGGTCACCACCGAGTTCGGTGCGCACTTCGGCGACGCTCATCGCCGGGCGATGGCCCAGGGCGGCGATGATGGCGTCTTCCAGACTGCCGGGTTGTCTGCGCACAGGTGATCCTCTCCCTGAACAGGATAGGCACCCATCGCCGGCAGGCTCAGCCGCGCAGCGTCACGCTCGGAGACTCGCCGAATTCGACGCGGTAGACCTGGCTGAACCGCCCGATGTGGGCGAAGCCCCAGCGCGTCGCGATCCCCGACACGGTGTCACAGGCCGGGTCCGCGGCCAGCAGATCATGGCGCGCGCGGTCCAGCCGAACCTGGCGCAAATAGGCCATCGGGGTGGTGCCCAGATGCCTGCGGAACATGTACTGCACGGCGCGGGGGGTGACGTTGACGGCGCTGGCGATGTCGGCCATCGCGATGTCGCGCGCGCAATTGGCATGGATGTAGTCGACCGCGCGGCGCAGTATCGGCGAGCATCCCGGGTCGGGCTGCTCCTCTGTTCGTTCGGCATCGACGTAGGTGTTGGGGAAGACGTGCAGCAACGTCGTCGCCAGCAGCCGGACCGCGCCGCCAACGACCAACTCGGCGTCCCTGGCTCCAGCGCAGCCCTGCAGGGTGGTGGTGACGTAGTCGACCGCTGTCTGCCACTGCGCCGCGGCGGTCGCCGACCGGGCACGACCGGAGAGAAACCGAACCCCCGGCCGTCCATCGGCCGCCGCATCGCCGGTGATCTGGCGCAACGCCGCCGGCGCGACGATGGTCAGCGAGATCGCGGCGTCGACGGTCTGAGCCCGGCACGGGCGCCCGGCACGCACCGAGAGCACGACATCGCCGGCCGAGCATGTCTCGGCACGGGAATTGCCCCCGTACCGCAGGCTTCCGGACTTCAGCTGCGTGACTATGTAGAAGGGCCAGGGTTCGCTCTCGAAGTCCAACGCGCTGGGCAGTTCGGCCGTACCGACACTGGCGCGGCCCATCGTCATTCCTGACACCGTCATCGGCCGGTTCGGAAGCAGGCCGTCGACGCGGCCCTGCACTCCACACGCGCTTTCTAAGAACGACGCCGCCGCATCGGGGTCAGCAGTAGAGAACGTGGTGCTCTGCGGAAACACATCCGGGGCAGCTGTGATCATCGGCTCCTGACTCCAACGGTGGCCGAAGCCTCCGTGACGTAAGGCCGCCGAAGAACGAACACATGAGAACTCGTCGACCGTCCATGGAGAACTGCGGGGTTACCTACATCCGCCAGCGACGGCGAATGAACGAGCATCGGTCTCAGCTCTGCGCAGACAATACCGCCGTACGGTCCGTTTGCGGCAGGATTGGAACTCTTTCCACAAGAGGGTGTAGCCGCGGAGAGGCCGGCGGCAATCGGTGCACGACCGACGGATTCACCAACCCGCGAACGCTCAATAGAACGCGTTCTACTATCGCCAGATGCGATTCACGTACGCCGAGGCGATGACCGACCCGACGTTCTACGTCCCGCTGGCACAGGCGGCCGAGGCCGCGGGCTACCACGCGATGACGATCCCCGACAGCGTCGCCTACCCGTTCGAGTCGGACTCGACGTACCCGTACACCCCGGACGGCAACCGTGAGTTCTTGGAGGGCAAGTCCTTCATCGAGACGTTCGTACTGACCGCGGCGCTGGGCGCGGTGACCAAAACCCTCACGTTCAACTTCTTCGTCCTCAAGCTGCCGATCCGGCCGCCGGCGCTGGTGGCCAAGCAGGCCGGGTCGCTGGCGGCGCTGATCGGCAACCGGGTCGGGCTCGGCGTCGGCACCAGCCCGTGGCCGGAGGACTACGAGCTGATGGGGGTGCCGTTCGCCAAGCGGGGCAAGCGGATGGATGAATGCATCGACATCATCCGCGGGCTTACCAGCGGGGACTACTTCGAATACCACGGCGAGTTCTATGACATCCCCAAGACCAAGATGACGCCCGCGCCGTCGAAGCCGATCCCGATTCTGATCGGCGGGCATGCCGACGCCGCGCTGCGCCGGGCCGCCCGCAACGACGGCTGGATGCACGGCGGCGGCAACGAGGACCTCGACGAGTTACTGGCCAGGCTCAACCGCTACCGGGCAGAGGAGGGTCAGACCGGCGAGTTTCAGATCCACGTCATATCGATCGACGGGTTCACGGTGGACGGCGTCAAACGGTTGGAGGACAAGGGCGTCACCGACGTGATCGTCGGCTTCCGGGTTCCCTACATCAAGGGCCCGGACACCGAGCCGCTGGACGCCAAGATCCGCAACCTGGAATGGTTCGCCGAGAACGTCATCGCCAAGGTCTAGCCGAGCTTGACCGCGGCCACCGCCACCGCGCCCCCTGGCGGTGCCACCGGCTACGACGAACCGCACACCATCGAACGGGCCGTTCGGCGCAGAAGTCGGTGCGTTCAGCGACAAAAGCGCCATCGATGAGACCTGGGCCACGTCGTCGCGCTACGGTGCAGGCACCCAACGACGGGAAGGAGCCGGTATGGGCGGGTATCGCGAGTTGTTCGACGCCAGCATCGCTGAGCCTGCGGAGTTCTGGGCGCAGGCCGCCCAAGCTGTGTCATGGACGCGTGCCCCGCAGCGGATCCTCGACGACAGCAACCCCCCGTTCTACCGGTGGTTTCCCGACGCTGAGCTCAACACCTGCGCCAACGCCCTCGACCGGCATGTCGACGCCGGCCGCGGCGACCAGAACGCGCTGATCTACGACTCCCCGGTCACCGGCACCAAGCGCACCTACACCTACCGCCAACTACTTGACGAGACAGCCCGTTTCGCCGGCGTACTGCGGGGGTTGGGCGTCGACAAGGGTGATCGCGTCGTGCTGTACATGCCGATGATCCCCGAGGCGGTCATCGCGATGCTGGCCTGCGCCCGGTTGGGGGCGGTGCACTCGGTGGTCTTCGGCGGTTTCGCCGCTCACGAGCTGGCCACCCGCATCGACGATGCGCTGCCGGCGGTGATCGTCTCGGCGTCGTGCGGCATCGAACCGACCCGAGTCGTCGAGTACAAGCCGATGCTCGACCATGCGCTGGAGCTCGCGTCACACAAGCCCGAAGCGTGCGTAATCGTCCAGCGCGACCGACACAGCTGCGATCTGGTGACCGGACGTGACGTGGCGTGGGCCGATGTGATGGCCACCGCCGAACCGGTTGACCCGGTTCCGGTCGCCGCGACGGACCCGCTCTATGTGCTCTACACCTCGGGCACGACCGGCAAGCCGAAGGGCATCGTCCGCGACAACGGCGGCCACGCGGTCGCGTTGCTGTGGAGCATGCGCAACATCTATGACATCGACCCTGGTGACGTGTTCTGGGCCGCTTCCGATGTCGGGTGGGTGGTCGGCCACTCCTACATCGTCTACGGCCCGCTGCTGGCCGGTGCGACGACGGTGCTCTACGAGGGAAAGCCCATCGGCACACCGGATCCCGGCGCGTTCTGGCGGGTGGCCGCCGAATACGGGGTGAAGGCGTTGTTCACCGCGCCGACCGCGATCCGGGCGATCCGCAAAGAAGACTCGGACGGTGCCCATATCGGTCGCTACGACCTCTCGAGGTTGCAGTACCTGTTCCAGGCCGGCGAACGACTGGACCCCGATACCTACGCATGGGCATCGGAGAAGCTCGGCATCCCGGTCGTCGACCATTGGTGGCAGACCGAAACCGGATGGGCGATTGCGGCCAATCCGATGGGAGTGCAACAGCTTCCGCTCAAGCCGGGGTCTCCGACGGTGCCGATGCCCGGTTATGACGTGCAGATCCTGCAGATCGACGGTTCACCGTGCGAGCCGGGCGAAGAGGGCGCGATCTGCATCAGTCTGCCGTTGCCGCCGGGAACCCTGCCGACGTTGTGGGGTGATGACGCCCGGTACGAGGCGTCGTATCTATGCGAGCATCCCGGCTTCTACCTCACCGGTGACGGCGGCTTCATCGACGAGGACGGCTATCTGTTCGTGATGGGCCGCATCGACGATGTGATCAACGTTGCGGGACACCGGTTGTCGACGGGATCGATCGAGGCGGTTCTGGCTGCGCACCCCGCGGTGGCCGAATGTGCGGTGATCGGGGTGGCCGACGAGATCAAGGGCCAGCTGCCGCGTGGCTTCGTGGTGCTCAAGGCCGGGGCGTCGCCCGAGGGCCTGGCCAAGGACTTGGTGGCCTCGGTGCGCGACGAGATCGGCGCGGTGGCGTGCTTCAAACTGGTCGACGTGGTGCCAGCCCTGCCCAAGACGCGCTCGGGCAAGATCCTGCGTAAGACGATGCGCGGCATCGCCCACGGCAAGGACGAGCCGGTGCCATCCACCATCGAGGATCCGGCGGTGCTGGAGACGTTGCGGCCGATCCTGCAGGGCTAGAACGCTTTCCACAGTTCACCGTTTGTCCCCAGGGTGGGTTTTCTCGCCGTGGTTTGTCGGTGGGTCGACGTAGAGTTTTGACATGGGTTCGATCGATGCGGCGTTACGGCTGCTCGACGATGCGGTCGAGCAGCTCGCCGGGGTCGATCTCGAGGGGTTGACCGCGCCGGAGCGGTTCGCCGTACTGGAGCGACTGGAGACCGCACGCCGCCGGCAGGCAGCGGTGGCCTGCTCGGTGGTGGCCCGGCTGGAACGGTTCGAGGGCTGCCCACCGGTGCCGATCACCCTGGCTGACGTGCTGCGGATCAGCAAACGAGAAGCCAAGCGGCGCCTACGCGACGCCGAACAACTCGCCCCGCGCTCGACGCTGACCGGCCAGCCGCTGCCACCGTTGTTGCCCGAAACATCCAAGGCCCTGTATGCCGGCCACCTCGATGCCGAGCACCTGACAGTCATCCAGAAGTTCTTCCGCGACCTGCCCGACCACGTCCCCGCTGCCGAAGTGGAGAAGGCCGAACGCTCGCTGGCTGAACATGCGGTCAACCTGCGCCCCGATCAACTGGAGAAGGTCGCCTCCCAACTCGCCCTGATGCTCAACCCCGACGGGGTGTTCTCCGAGGAGGACCGGGCCCGCCAACGCGGGTTCGTCTGGTGCGGCGGACAACGCCCCGACGGGATGAGCGTGGGCAAGCTGGTCGCCGACCCCGAGCTACGGGCAGCCGTGGATGCCTGGATGGCCAAACACGCCGCACCCGGGATGTGCAACCCCGCCGACGAGCACCCGACCACCGCACCGAACGAGGACACCGCACAGCGGGATGCGCGCAGTCACGGCCAACGCCAACACGACGCCCTCAAAGCTCTACTCCGCCGACAACTCGGGGATCCCGCCCTGGGTCAGCACAACGGGCTCCCCGTCACGATCATCGTCACCGCCACCTTGCAGGACATCCAGAACCAGACCGGCCACGCCATCACCGCCGCCGGCACCCACATCCCCATCCCCGACGTCATCCGCCTAGGCGCGCACGCCTACCACTACCTGGCCCTCTTCGACGGGGCCACCAGCCGCGCCCTATGGCTGGGCCGCACCAAACGCATCGCCTCGGCCGATCAACGCATCATCCTGCATGCGAAAGACCGCGGCTGCACACGGCCCGGCTGCGACGCCCCGGGCTACCACAGCGACGTCCACCACGCCGCCAAGGACTGGAAACACGGTGGTGCCACCGATATCGACGACCTCACCCTGGCCTGCGGACCCGATAATCAACTCGTCGAAACCGGCGGCTGGACCACCCGAAAACTGCCCAACGGCACCACCGAATGGATCCCCCCACCACAACTCCCCATGATCCGAGGCGGCACCAACACCTACCACCACCCCGAACGCCTCCTTGGCAACGGGGACGACGCCGCGTGATCGCGCGCAAAGGTGAACGGTGCAGTCTCCCTTGCCTGTTCAGCGCGGGGTTTGGCTGAGGATGCGCGGGCCGTGTTCGGTGATGGCGATGGTGTGCTCCGAATGTGCCGTGTTGGACCCGTCGGCCGATCGCAAGGTCCAGCCGTCGGCGTCCATGACCAGCCGCTCGCTGCCTCGAGCCCACCACGGTTCGAGTGCCAGCGTCATCCCCGGGCGCAGCGGCAATCCACGTCCATACCGCCCCCGATTGGGGACATGCGGGTCCTCGTGCATGGTCCGGCCGAGTCCGTGACCACCGAAGTCGGTGTTGACTCGGTACCCGGCCGCGGTGGCGACATCGCCGATGGCCGCACAGATGTCACCGAGCCGGCCCCCTGGGACCGCGGCGGCGATGCCGGCGTCCAGGGCTCGTCGCGTCGATTCGACGAGCGCTTGGTCAGCGGGATCGGGGTGGTCGCCGACGATGACCGTGACCGCGGAATCGGCCACCCAGCCGTCGATCGACACCGCGAAGTCCAGGCTCAACACGTCGCCGTCGGCGAGCACGTGATCACGCGGAAGTCCGTGCAGCACAGCGTCGTTGACCGACAGGCAGATCACGTTGCGAAATGGTCCGCGCCCGAATGACGGTGCATAGTCCCAGTAGCACGACGTTGCGCCCCGCTCGTCGATCAAGGCTCGGGCGTGGTGCTCGAGTGCCATCACATTCACGCCGGGCTGCGCCTCGGCCGACAGGGTGGCCAGCGTCTCGGCGACGAAGGCACCCGTCACCGCCATCTTGTCGATCTCGGCGGCGGTCTTGAGTTCGATCACGTCCGGCCTCGTTTCCGCATCGGTATTTTTATACCGGCCGAGCCTACCAGCTCCGGTACTTAAATACCGCTATGCTGGCCCGATGGTGCGCGTACCCCTGAGTCCCGAGCAGGTCCGCGCCGGGCAACGCCTCGGTGCGCTGATCAGATCTGCCCGGGCCGGACGCGATCCCGAGCTGATCGCCCGCGACGCCGGCATCTCACCGGAGACCCTGCGCAAGATCGAGGTCGGCCGAATCCCCAGTCCGAGCTTCGGCACGGTGATCGGACTGTGCACCGCACTCGGCCTGCCCCTGCAGGATGCCGTCGAGGCCTGGCAAGGGACGAACAACCAACGGATGGCGATCTAGCCTCCGCGATCACGCCCATGACAATCACCGTCGATGAACTGCTGGTGGCCGATCCGGTGGACGCCTGGCAGCACGCTGGGTTCGGGATCGGCGCCGATGCGACCTGCCGGATCGGCGGCGTCGGGATTCGGCTGCTCGGGCGCAGCCGCGGCACCGGCGTCCTCGGCTGGTCGCTTGGGGGCCTGCCGCCGCACTCGGACCATGAACTGGACGGCATCCCGACGACGCGCGCCGATGGCCTGACCGCACCGCCGGGCACCCACCCCAACGGCGTCATCGCGATCGACCACGTCGTGCTGATGTCACCCGACCTGGACCGAACCGTCGAAGTGCTGGCTGGTGTGGGACTGGAGCCGCGCCGGCAACGGGACGCCGAACTCGGGGGACGGCCGATCCGGCAGATCTTCTTCCGGCTCGGCGAGGTCATCGTCGAGGTCGTCGGTTCACCGGAAACCGTGAGCGAGGGGCCGTCGACGCTGTGGGGGATCACCTACGTCGTCTCCGACATCGACGCGACGACCGCGTTCTTCGGCGAGCGCACCACACCGGTCAAGGATGCGGTGCAGCCCGGCCGCCGCATCACCACCCTGCGGCATCAGGAGCTGGGAATGTCGGTCCGGACGGCGTTCATCTCAGCGCGTCGGTGAGCCGAGCCCCTCGGGCATTGCCTATCCTCGGCCCATGACCGACGCCGTGATCATCCACACCGACGGCGGCTGCCGACCCAATCCCGGCCCCGGCGGCTGGGGAGCGGTCCTGCGCCACCGTGAGCACGTCCGCGAGATGTGCGGTGGCGAGCCCGGCGAGACCAGCAACAACCGGATGGAGCTGACGGCGCCGATCATGGCGTTGGAGGCCCTCACCCGGTCCGTGACAGTGCACCTCTATACCGACAGCACCTATGTGCGCAACGGCATCACCAAATGGGTCCTCGGCTGGGAACGCAACGGCTGGTTGACCGCCGCCAAGCAGCCGGTGAAGAACGTCGATCTGTGGCAGCGGCTGCAGGCGGCGTGCGCGCGGCACCAGGTCGAGTGGTTCTGGGTCAAGGGGCACTCCGGTATCGCCGACAACGAGTTGGCCGACGTGCTGGCCACCCGCGGGCTACAGGAGGCGATTTCGGCGTCCTGCTGACGCAGCGCTACTCCCGTACCACCTCGGCGGGGTCCTTGTCGGGCCGCAGTCCGCGCCAGCTGGGGTGGCGCAACCGACCGTCAGAGGTCCACTCCCCGTAGCGCACCTCCCCCACCAACTCCGGGCGGACGTAGGTGACACCCTTGGCATCCTGCGTGGGAAGCCTTGACGCAAAGGGAGATTCGTCAGTGTGCAAGGGGGCGAGGATCTCCTTGAGCCGGGTCAGCTCCTTCTCGGAGAAGCCGGTACCCACCCGACCGACGAACTGCAGGCCGTGCTCACCCGGGATGCCCAGTACCAGCGCACCGATCCCGCTGGACCTGCCGCCGTTACCCTCGCGCCAGCCACCGATGACGACTTCCTGGGTGTTCCAGAGCTTCTGCTTGATCCAGGACGCGGAGCGCCGGCCCGGCTGATACGTCGAATCCCATTTCTTGGCGACGACACCCTCCCACTTCTTCGCGTGGGAGAACGCAAGCGCCTCCGGACCGTCACCGTCGATCAGCGGGGGAACAATCAAACCTGTTCCCTCGGACAAAGTTTCGAGCAGGCGGCGCCGGTCACGATACTTCGCCCTCAGCAGCGATCGGCCGTCGAGCCGCAGGATGTCGAATGCCCAGAATTCGATCCGGGTGGCCCGCACCCGGTGCTGCAGCTCACCGAAGCTGGGCACGCCGTCGCCGTCCGGCGCCACCACCTCGCCGTCGAGGATGACGTCGTGCTCGGCGAGATCTTCTGCCAGCGAGTCCAATTGCGGAAACTCGGCGGTGACGTCGCGTCCGCTGCGGGACTGCAGTCGCAGCTGGCCGTGGTCGACCTCCACCAGTAGGCGGTAGCCATCAAACTTGCCCTCGAACGCATACTGCGCAGCGGTCAGCTTCTCCACCGAGCCGTGGGTGGTCAGCATCGGCGCATAGTCCTGCAGGCGAGCCGCGGGCTGCTCCTTCATCCGATGCGCCAGCCACTGATCGCCCTTGGTCTGAATCAGCGCATAGCGTCCCGAGATTCGCTGACCGTGCAGATCGACGATCACCTCGCCGCCCTTGTCGCCGGAGTCGCGGAACTTCTCGGCCTCGTAGGTGCCGGAGTCCCAGATGACCACCTTGCCTCCGCCGTACTCGCCCTTGGGAATCTCACCCTCGAACGTCGCGTACTCCAGCGGATGGTCCTCGGTGTGCACGGCGAGGTGGTTGACCGCCGGGGTGTCCGGCAGGTTCTTCGGTACCGCCCACGACACCAGCACGCCGTCGCGCTCGAGCCGGAAGTCGTAGTGCAGCCGGCGAGCGTGGTGTTCCTGGATGACGAACGTGTTGTTCTCGCCCACCGCAGGGTTCGCCCGGGGTACCGGCTCGGGGGTTTTGGCCGAGTCGCGCATGCTGCGGTAGGTGGTCAGCCGGTCCTCGCGCGGGATGTCGGCGTCCAGGTCCGCGAGCAGGTCCCCGTGCTCGGCGACCCGGGCCAGCACCTCGGTGTAGTCCAAGTGGCGCAACGCGGGATCTGCGATTTCCTCCCAGGTGCGCGGCGCTGCGACGGTCGGGGCCTGCCGGCCGCGAAGCGAGTACGGCGCGATGGTGGTCTTGGCCCCGTTGTTCTGGCTCCAGTCGACGAAGACCTTGCCCGCCCGCAGGCTCCTGGTCATCGTGGCGGTGACCAGCGTGGGCATGCTCTGCTCCAGCTGCTGGGCCACCCGACGGGCCACCACCACCGCCCCGGAGCTGCTGACCGGTTCGGTCAACGGGGCGTAGAGATGCAAACCCTTGCTGCCGCTGGTGAGTGGATACACGGCCAGGCCGATGTCATCCATCAATTCGCGCACGGCGGTGGCCACCTCGCCCAGCTGTGGCATGGTCACGCCCTCGCCGGGGTCGAGGTCGAACACCAAACGTGTTGCCGGCCCGGGCTTTCCGCCAGAGGTGAAACGCCATTGCGGCACATGGACTTCCAGCGAGGCCTGCTGGGCGATCCAGGCCAACCCGGTCGAGGAGTTGATGATCGGGTAGGTGGTAGCGCCGGAGCGGTGCACCACCGTCGCGCGGTCGAGCCATTCCGGTGCCGAACTGGCGAGCTGTTTTTCGAAGAAGGCCGGCTCGTCGACCCCGTTGGGCCAGCGCTTGCGGGTGACGGGTCGTCCGGCGATGTGGGGCAGCATCACTGTGGCGATGGCGGTGTAGTACTCGAAGACGTCGGCCTTGGTGGTGCCGGTGGCCGGATAGAGCACCTTGTCGGCGTTGGTCAGTGCCACGCGCGGACCCCGCGTCGCGCCCGGCGGCCACACCCCATTCACCATCCCAACGTATTACCCGCTGCTACGTTGGACCAGTGATCAAAATGGTGGCGGCGGCGGTGATGACTCTGCCCGCACTGTTCGGTGTGCCGCAGGCCGGCGCCGATCCCGAGGATCACGTGCCGTACTGCTCCGGCGACCAGACACCGATGAACAACAACTGCCGGCCGTCGCCGTCGCAAAGCCCCGGGGGCAGCGCTCCTGGGGCCAACCCCGAGCTGCCGCTTGGGCTGACCCCCGGAGATCAGCCGGCCGTCTAACCCCGTAGCGGTCCGTTAGGGCTGCATACTGGACAGATGCGTTCCATCTGGAAAGGCTCGATCGCATTCGGTCTGGTGAACGTCCCCGTCAAGGTGTACAGCGCCACCGAAGACCACGATCTGAAGTTCCACCAGGTACACGCCAAGGACAACGGCCGAATCCGCTACAAGCGGGTCTGCGAAGTGTGCGGCGAAGTCGTGGAGTTCCGCGATATCGCCAAGGCCTACGAATCCGACGACGGCCAGACCGTGGTGATCACCGATGAGGACATCGCCAGCCTGCCCGAAGAACGCAGCCACGAGATCGAGGTGGTCGAGTTCGTGCCGGCCAGCGAGATCGACCCGCTGATGTATGACCGCAGCTATTACCTGGAACCCGACGGGAAATCGACGAAGTCCTATGTGCTGCTGGCCAAGACACTCGCCGACACCGATCGGGTCGCGATCGTCCACTTCGCGTTGCGCAACAAGACCCGGCTTGCCGCGCTGCGGGTCAAAGACTTCTCCAAGCGCGACGTGATGATCGTGCACACCCTGCTGTGGCCCGACGAGATCCGCGACCCCGACTTCCCGGTGCTGGACAAAGAGGTGGAGATCAAGCCGGCCGAGCTGAAGATGGCCGGCCAGGTCGTCGAGTCGATGGCCGACGACTTCCATCCCGAGCAGTTCCGCGACACCTATCAGGAACAGCTCAAGGAACTCGTCGAAGCGAAGCTGGCCGGCGGTGAGGCGTTCACCACCGAGGATCAGCCTGCCGAACTCGACGAGACCGAGGATGTCTCGGATCTGCTGGCCAAACTGGAAGCCAGCGTCAAGCGTCGTCGTGGGGAGTCCGAGGACTCCGGCGGCCAGGCGCCGGTAAAGAAGGCGCCCGCCAAGAAGGCGGCGGCGAAAAAGGCGCCCGCCAAGAAGGCCGCCACCGAGAAATGAGTCGCGGCAATACCCGTCCATGACCGAAATAGAACGTGTTTCAATTAGCTTCCGAGATCGGAGCCGCCCAGCGCCGCGATCTTGTTACGGTGTTCGCCGACAAGGGAAGAGATACACGTGATCCTCGACAAATTTCGACTTGATGGTCAAGTTGCAGTCGTCACCGGCGCGGGCCGGGGCCTGGGGGCTGCGATTGCCGTCGCGTTCGCCGAGGTCGGCGCCGACGTCGTCATCGGCTCGCGCACTCAGTCCGAGCTGGAGGCAGTCGCCGGGCAGATCGAAGCACTGGGTCGCCGTGCGCACATCGTCGTCGGCGATCTGTCCCACCCCGAGACGACGGCCGAGCTCGCCGGAAAGGCCGTCGAGGCGTTCGGCAAGCTCGACATCGTCGTCAACAACGTCGGCGGAACCATGCCCAACACGCTGCTGAACACCAGCGTCAAGGACATGAAGGACGCCTTCACCTTCAACGTCCTCACCGCGCACGCGCTGACACTGGCGGCGGTGCCGCTGATGCTGCAACATTCCGGCGGCGGCAACATCATCAACATCACCTCGACCATGGGCCGGCTGGCCGGCCGCGGCTTCGCGGCCTACAGCACCGCCAAAGCGGCGCTGGCGCACTACACCCGCCTCACCTCGCTGGACCTGTGCCCCAAGATCCGGGTCAACGCCATCGCCCCGGGCTCGATCCTGACCTCGGCGCTGGAGATCGTGGCCTCCAATGACGCCTTGCGTGATCCGATGGAGAAGGCGACGCCGATGAAGCGACTCGGCGATCCACTCGACATCGCCGCGGCCGCGGTCTACCTCGCCTCACCCGCCGCCAGCTATCTCACCGGCAAGGTGATCGAGGTCGACGGCGGCCTGATCGTTCCCAATCTCGATCTCCCGATTCCCGACCTGTAAGGAGCGCCATGGCCATCCGCGTCGCACAAATCGGCACCGGCAACGTCGGCGTCCACGCCTTGACCGCACTGATCACCAACCCGGAGTTCGAACTCACCGGCGTGTGGGTGTCCTCGGATGCCAAGGCGGGCAAGGACGCCGCCGAACTGGCGGGACTCCCCGGTTCCACCGGAGTCACGGCCAGCACCGATCTGGACGAGGTGCTGGCCACCGACCCCCAGTGCGTGGTCTACAACGCCATGGCCGACAACCGGTTGCCCGAGGCGCTGGAGGACTACCGGCGCATTCTGGCTGCCGGCGTCAACGTCGTCGGCAGCGGTCCGGTCTTCCTGCAGTGGCCATGGCAGGTGATCCCCGACGAGATGATCACGCCACTGGAAGATGCCGCACAACGCGGCAATTCAAGCCTGTTCGTCAACGGCATCGACCCCGGCTTCGCCAACGACCTGCTGCCGCTGGCGCTGGCGGGCACCTGCCAGCGCATCCAACAGGTGCGGTGCATGGAGATCCTGGACTACGCCACCTATGACAGTGCCACGGTCATGTTCGACGTGATGGGCTTCGGCAAGCCGCTCGACGAGATCCCGATGCTGTTGCAGTCCGGGGTGCTGAGCCTGGCCTGGGGCTCGGTCATCCGCCAGCTCGCGGCCGGACTCGGCCTCGAACTCGACGGCATCGAAGAGATGTACGTGCGCGAGCCCGCGCCCGAGGACATCGAGATCGCGGTCGGCACCGTCGCCAAAGGCACCGCCGCCGGGCTGCGCTTCGAGGTGATCGGTCTGGTCGGCGGCGCTCCGGTGATCGTCCTCGAACACGTCACCCGGCTGCGCGACGACCTGTACCCGGAGTGGCCACAGCCCGCCCAGCCCGGCGGCAACTACCGCATCGAGATCACCGGCGAACCCTCCTACGCCGTGGATGTGTGCCTGAGCTCGCAAAACGGTGACCACAACCACGCCGGACTGGTGGCCACGGCCATGCGCCTCGTCAACGCGATCCCGGCCGTCGTAGCCGCTCCCGCGGGGATCTGCACGACGATCGACCTGCCGCTCGTCACCGGCAAAGGGCTGTACGCTGCTGAGTAGGCGAATCAGCCGGCAGGAACCAGGAGGGCGCAGCCGATGAGGCACATGCTCCGCTACGTGTTTCCGATCATCTTCGCGGCCGGTGCCGCCGCAGCCGCCTTGGCGCCGGTCGCCGGCGCCGACACGACGTTGATCACCCCATCGGGCCCCAGCTGCGTCGAGACCGGGGGCAGCTCCGTGATCGGTGGCAACTCCACCGAATGCGGAACCGCCGGCAATGTGCAGCTCAACGCAACACCGGAGGTCCCCGAGGATTTCGCCTATCCATGGGGTGACGAGTTCTACGGTCCCGCACTGATTTTCGGTGGCCCGGGTCCCGCTGCCGGCGGCGGCGCCCACGGCGGGGGCCGCTAGATCTTCACCACGCGGCCATAAAGGAGGCCCACCATGCGGACCAGGATCGTTCTTAGCACTCCAATACTGATTGCGGCTGCGGGCGTGCTGCTTGCCGCACCGGCATCGGCGGGGCCGCAATGCACCGACACCGGACCCAACACGACGATCTGCCAGACCCCGGGGCATGCGCAGATCACCACGTCACCCAACCCCGCCCAGCAGAACCCACTCGGCGGGTGGGGATTCGGCGGGATCGGAATCGGACTGGGCGGAGTCTTCATCGGCTTGTGACGGGGCCTGGCAATTGCCGGGTCCGCCGCATCGGGCGCAGATTTTTCGGCTAACCTAACTTTTCAGTTAGAGGCACCGGATAGAAAGCTCGTCGGTTGGCACAGGTGACCCCGGTCCGCAGGGCGGGCTGGTATCTGCTGGGTCCGGCCTTCGTCGCGGCAATCGCCTACGTCGACCCCGGCAATGTCGCGGCCAACATCAGCGCCGGCGCCCAGTACGGGTTCCTGCTGGTCTGGGTGATCGTGGTCGCCAATGTGATGGCCGGTCTGGTGCAATATCTGTCGGCCAAGCTCGGCCTGGTCACCGGGTGCACGCTGCCCGAGACCATTCGCGACAACACCCGCACCCCCGCGCGCATCGGGTACTGGATTCAAGCCGAGCTGGTGGCGATCGCCACCGACCTCGCCGAAGTCGTCGGCGGCGCGATCGCGCTGCACCTGCTGTTCGGCCTGCCGCTGCTGCTGGGCGGGGTGATCACCGGGGCGGTCTCGCTGGTGTTGCTGGCCGTGCAGGATCGCCATGGCCAAAACGTCTTCGAACGCGTGATCACCGGACTGTTGCTGGTCATCGCTATCGGCTTCCTGTCGAGCCTGTTCGTCAACGCACCCTCCGCCGCGGACGTCGCCGCGGGGCTGGTGCCCCGGTTCGACGGCCCGGAAAGCGTCCTGCTGGCCACCGCCATGCTCGGCGCGACCCTGATGCCGCACGCGGTGTACCTGCATTCCGGGCTGGCCCGCGATCGCCATGGGCATCCTGCGCCGGGCCCCGCGCGGTCACGGTTGCTCCGGGTGACGCGATGGGACGTGGGCATCGCGATGCTCGTCGCCGGCGCGGTGAACATGTCGATGTTGCTGGTCGCCGCGACCAACCTGCAGGGCCGGGACGACACCGACTCGATCGAGGGCGCCCACGCCGCCGTTCGCGACACCCTCGGCCCCACCGTCGCGCTGCTGTTCGCGATCGGTCTGCTGGCCTCCGGCCTGGCGTCGACCTCGGTCGGCGCCTACGCCGGGGCGATGATCATGCAGGGACTGCTGCGTAAGTCGTTCCCGCTGCTGGTGCGGCGGCTGATCACGTTGATCCCCGCCCTGGTGGTGCTGGCCGCCGGCGTCGATCCCAGCCGCGCTCTGGTCATCTCCCAGGTGGTGCTGTCCTTCGGCATCCCGTTCGCCCTGATCCCGCTGGTGCGCCTGACCAGCAATCCGGCGCTGATGGGTGCCGACACCAACGCCCGGCTGACCACGGCTCTCGGGTGGATCGTCGCCGTCGTCATTACGCTGCTCAACGTGGTGTTGATCTATCTGACCCTCGCGCACTGACCGCGACCTGATGTCGCCGGCCCAGCGGCTCCAGAGGCACCCGTACTTCGCCTACGGGTCGAACCTCTGCGTGCAGCAGATGGCCCGGCGCTGTCCCGAAGCCGTCGACCCGCGCCCGGCCACCCTGGCCGACCACGACTGGCTGATCAACGAGCGCGGGGTGGCGACCGTCGAGCCCTTCACCGGCAGCACCGTTCACGGCGTTCTGTGGTGGGTGTCCGACCAGGACCTGGCCGCGCTCGACAGCGCCGAAGGGGTGCCCGTCCGCTACCGCCGCGACCGGCTGACCGTGCACACCGCCGCAGGGCCCGCCCCTGCCTGGGTGTACATCGACCATCGGACCGAGCCCGGCCCACCCCGGCCCGGCTACCTGGAGCGCATCATCGACGGTGCCCGGCACCACGGCCTGCCGCAACGCTGGCTCGACTTCCTGCGACGCTGGGACCCTGTCCACTGGCCCCAGCCCGCCACGTCGAGCGAGCATGGGCCGCAATCACTTTCAGAACTCCTGGCTGACCCGTCGGTGATCGAGGTGAGCCGGCTGCGATCGCGGTTCGGGTTCCTGGCCATCCACGGCGGCGGGCTCGAGCAGATGACCGACATCATCGCCGAGCGCGCCGCCGACGCCGCCGGGGCGTCGCTGTACCTGCTGCGCCACCCGCAGGGCTACCCGCACCACCTCCCGTCGGTGCGCTATCTGCCCGCCGAATCGCAGCGGCTGGCGCACTTCCTCGACCACGTCGAGGTGGCGGTGTCCCTGCACGGGTATGGCCGCATCGGGCGCAGCACCCAGCTGCTGGCCGGCGGGCGCAACCGGGCGCTGGCCGACCATCTGGCCACCGTCGTCGACGTGCCGGGCTACCGGATCGTCACCGACCTCGACGCCATCCCCACCGAGCTGCGCGGCCTGCACCCCGACAATCCGGTCAACCGGGTACGCGCCGGCGGGACCCAGCTGGAACTGCCGGCTCGGGTCCGCGGGATCAGCCCGCGCAGCCAGCCACCCGACACCGACGGGCTGTCGCCTGCCACAACGGCGCTGATCCAGGGGCTGGTCGCGGTGACCACCACCTGGTCGTAAGAACCCGGGAAATCGCACCCATCCGAGGTGCGGCGGGCTCCGAATACCGGGTGTGGAACCGACGAGCACCCGTGGAGGCCATTCGATGCTGACTCCTGCGCTGTACCGGACCCGGATCACGCACCTGCGCCGATCGCCGGTACACCACTACGCCGAGCACCGCAGCTACAGCTGGTTCGTCGACATCGACAACCTGCCCCGACTCCCCCGGTGGCTGCAACCGTTCGCACGTTTCGAGGCGATCGACCATTTCCACGGCACGCCGCAGGACACGCTGCGCCAACGGGTCGACGCCGTTCTGGCCGAACACGACATCCGGCTGCCCGGCGGGCAAATCACCGCACTGCTCATGCCGCGGGTGCTGGGGCGGGCCTTCAACCCACTGAGCCTGTTCTGGTGCCACGACGAGACGGGCACGCTGCGATGCGTGATCGCCGAGGTGCACAACACCGATGGCGGACGGCATGCGTATCTGCTTCCACCCGAAGAGGATTCGCCAGCTGTGGTGATGAAGAACTTCTACGTCTCGCCGTTCACCGGTGTCGACGGCTACTACCTGGTGCGGGCACCCCGGCCCGATCAGAAGCTCGACCTGGCCATCTCGCTGCACCGCGAGAACCAGCCTGCCCTGGTTGCGACGGTGCGGGGAACCCGTCGCCGAGCCAGCGTGGGTCAGGTTGTCCGCCTGCAGTTCAGCGCGCCCCTGGCGCCGCAGATGGCCGCGTTGAGCATGCGGATGCAGACCCTCATCCTGCGGCTGCGTGGGGTCCCGGTGACGCCTCGCCCGGCACGCCAAGCCCAACGGGTGCCGCAGGCCATCAGCGTCCAGCCGACGGCACCGGGGTGGACCGCGACGAATTGTTCGTGGATGCCGTCGTGACCCCCGTGGTTGACGAAGCCGCTACGCTACGGCTCAATGCCAGCGACAATTTGCGGACGGCGGCGTTGACCACAGCCGACCTCGACGCCCTGCTGCGCCGGGTTGCTCAGCGCGATGCCGATGCCTTCGCCGCCTTCTATGACGCCACCCGCTCGCGGGTCTACGGCCTCGTAACCCGGGTGCTGCGCGATCAGGGCTATAGCGAAGAAACCACCCAGGACGTCTACCTGCAACTGTGGCGCACCGCCGAGAGCTACGACCCCGCATCGGGCAGTGCCTTGGCGTGGCTGCTCACGCTGGCGCACCGCCGGGCCGTGGACCGGGTGCGGTCCGAACAGGCCGCCTCGCAGCGCGAGTCGCGCTACGGCGCTGCGACCGTGGAGACCCCTGCCGACCATGTCTCCGACGCGGTCATCACCGAGGACGAACGGCGCCAGGTGGCCACCTGCCTGGACGGCCTGACCGAGGTGCAACGCGAATGCATCGACCTGGCCTACTACCAGGGCATGACCTATGTGCAGGTGTCGGAGCGGCTGGCGGCGAACTTGGCCACCGTGAAGTCGCGGATGCGCGATGCGCTGCGCGGGCTACGCAATTGTCTGGGTGTGCGATGAGGGTGCCGCGATGACTCAACAACTCGATGGCTCCGAATCCGGAGACCTGCTGGAACTTGCTGTTCCTTATGCGTTGCACGCGGTGTCCGACTCCGAGCGCGAACAGATCGAGACCCAGCTGGCCCACGCCGGCCGCCAGGCCGCCGACGCGTTCTACGACGAGGTGCGGGCCGTCCGCGAGACGATGGCCGTCGTGTCCTCGGCCAGTGCCGCCGAACCGCCGGCCGCGCTGCGCCAGCGGCTGCTGACAGCGGTGGCCGACGACAATGTGCGCACCCTGCCCACCGCCCACCCGGAGCCGGCCAACCGGCGCTGGCGTACGGCGGTGCTGTCGGCGGTCGCGGCACTGGTGGTCGGCCTCGGCGCCGTGGGCGTCGTCCTGTCGCTGCGGCCCGAGGCGGCGCAGCCCTCGACCGCACAGCAGGTGTTCGCCGCGCCCGACGTACACACCGTCTCCGGGGCCATCCCCGGCGGCGGCACCGCGACGGTGGTGTTCTCCCGCGAGAAGAACGCCGGCGTGCTGGTGATGAACGACGTGCCGAAACCCGTGCCGGGCACCGTTTACCAAATGTGGCTGGTCAGTGACAGCGGGCAGACCTCGGCGGGGACGATGGACGACAAGGCCGTCACGCCGTCGACCACCGCGGTGTTGCCGGACCTGGGGAACTCGAAGGCGCTGAAGTTCACCGTCGAACCGGGAACCGGCTCCACCGAGCCGACCGGCCAGGTGGTCGCCGAACTGCCGCTGTCCTGACCAACAGCACCGTGCCACGCAGCGAGACCGGCGGTGTCGGCGAGTACTACCGCGGCCCTAGCATCCGGCCATGGGCAGAGACTTCCGCTTCGGCATCGGCGTGCGCTCGGTCAAGTCGGCGCAGCGGTTGCGCGAGACGGTGCGGCGCTTCGAGGATCTGGGCTTCGACGTCCTGCACGTGCCCGACCATCTCGGGCGCTTCGGTGTCCCGGCACCGTTCCCCACCATGGTGGCCGCCGCCGAGGCTGCCAAGACCATGCGGGTGGGCACCTTCGTGATCAACGCGGCCTTCTACAAGCCGGCGCTGTTGGCCCGCGACGCCGTCGCCGTCGACATCCTGACCGAGGGCCGACTCGACCTCGGGCTGGGCACCGGGTACGTGCGGGAAGAGTTCGAAGCCGCCGAGCTGCCCTACCCGAGCGCCGGGGAACGCGTCGACCACCTCCGGCACACCACCGAATACCTCAAGGAGACCGCGCCGTCGATCCCGATCCTGATCGCCGGCAACGGTGACCGGGTATTGCGGATCGCCGCCCAGCACGCCGACATCATCGGCCTGACCGGCGGCGGGGTACCGGACTCCCCCGACCACGACCCGCTGGCCGAGCGCATCGAGTTCGTCCGTGCCGCCGCCGGTGACCGGTTCGCCGACCTCGAACTCAATATCGCCATCACCGGGGTGCCGACGGACTCCTCGGGCATCCCCGATCTCGCGCTCACCCGGGGATATGCACCCGATGCCACCGAGGAGCAGCTGCTGGCGCTGCCGACCGTGCTGACCGGCACACCCCGCGATATCGCCGCGACCCTGCGAGAGCGCCGCGACCGCTACGGGATCACCTACTTCACGGTGCAGGACTACCACGCGGAGTACTTCGCCAAAGTGATCGCCGAGTTGCGGTGAGCGATCGGTTATCGATGGTTGCCGAGGCCACTAACCATCGCGACGATGGGGATGCGGCCCGTGCACGGTAAGCTCTCAGCCGGTCCGCCCCCGTAGCTCAGGGGATAGAGCACGGCTCTCCTAAAGCCGGTGTCGCAGGTTCGAATCCTGCCGGGGGCACTTATCTAGCCGCATGACTTCGGCTGATGCTTTACAGCTGCTTCGGTTGATCCTTGATGCTCCCGAGATGAGGGAGTTGAGCGTGGCTCCGCCACGCGAGCATGTCGGAACCCACTGGTAAGAGAAGTGACGTGACACCCGAAAGCCCGATCCCACGACACACCATGTCAGCGTCCCAACCTTGCGTCGAAACGTGTATCAGGATCTGGCCCATGACGGGCAATCGGGGCCGACGCCGCCCACAGTGGCGGGGCGAGCGAAAGGCAATCCTGATTCGCGTCCCATTGCCGGTGGCAGACGAGTTGACGGCGGTCGCGCAGGAGTCGTCGGAATCGGTTTCCGACGTCGCCGGTCGGCTCATCTCCGCTGCACTCGCCGCCCGCGGGACCGGCCTGGCATGAACTCCCGACCTACCGCAATCGACCTCTTTTCCGGTGCCGGAGGTGGTGGCCTCGGCCTGACTCAGGCGGGCTTCGACCTGAGGTGGTCGGTCGATCTTGATCCCGACGCCGCGAGGACCCACCAGCGCCACCTTCCCGGCGCGACGGTCACCGGCGATATCCGAGCGTTGAGCGACGCAGCCCTGGCCCAGTCGGTGGGTATGGCTCCCGGTGAGCTCGACCTGCTGTTCGCGGGGCCCCCGTGTCAGGGTTTCAGCATGATTGGCCAGCGTAAGATCGCCGATCTTCGAAACACGTTGTACCGCGAGGTAATACGAGCAACCGCGGTGTTCAAGCCGAAAGTGGTCGTCATCGAAAACGTCCCCGGCCTGCTGACACTCGCCGGCGGTTCATATCTCGCGTCCATCCTCGCGGGGTTGGAAGACCTGGGCGCACAGGGCTATCGGACGGCGTGCGCGGAGTTGCTGGCCGCCCAGTACGGTGCGCCGCAGATGCGCTGGCGGCTGGTGATCATCGCGTGGCGCGACGATCTCGGCATTCCGCCCGGCTACGGCTTCCCCGAGCCGACCCACGGCGACAGCGCTATCGGCGACCTGGTGTCGAACGTGACCATCCCCCAACGCTCCTACAAGGGGTTGTTGACCACTCGCGCCGCCATCGGAGATCTGCCGGCCCTAGAGGCAGGCGAAACGGTGTCGAATTACGGGGGCAATCCGAGGTACCGATTCCAGAAGGTTGCCCGGACGCTGCCGAACGGTCGCCGGATGAATAGCTCCGAACTACACGATCACTACGCCGCGGCACTGGGCGAGACCACCTTGAACCGCCTGCGCCACCTCAAGCCTGGAGAGGATTGGCGGGACCTGCCGCACGAACTGCTGCCAGGCAGCATGCAGCGCGCTCTTCGGAAGGATCACACCCGCCGGTATCGGCGCATGGACTGGGACGGTGTTCCGCGCGCGATTATCACGCGATTTCGCGATCCCAAGTCCGGCGAGTACACCCATCCCGAACAACACCGGACAATTTCGATCCGCGAGGCCGCGAGGATTCAAGGGTTCCCGGATTGGTTCTCGTTCGCCGGATCGACGACCAGCAAGTATGTTCAGGTCGGCAACGCGATTCCGGTTCCGTTAGCCAAAGCGATTGCAGCCGAGATCATCTCGTGCCTAGCGGGAGTTCCCGCCGGCACCCGACTCGTGGAGCCCTTCCGGCGACGTCCGATACCGTTCATCGGCCAACACGGCGAGCTCACCGAGCGTATCGCGGCATGACTCCACCGCCGACTCGAACTCGGGCGGAACGCGAACTCCTTCGACCACACATCGCCGAATGGTTCGGGCACCGCGTCTTTCCGGCTGTCGCTAACCACGCCAACGCCCGACGAGATCAGCGGTCTCAGTGCTGCCCGTTCCTGTCCCGCGTCGCAGAGAAACAGACCGCGTGCGTCAAGAGCGAGAACAGCCGTGGCGTGTGCACCATCAGCGCGGGCAGCAACGGATCACGTCAGGACTGGCTCGTTTGCCCACACCGCGCCCTCGACGACGGCCTTCTGCACGCCATGGTTCGGCGGCTCTTCGGCCTGGCGGCAGACCAAGCGGTACACGTGCTGCCGGTAACGAATCTCGCCGACGAGCCGACGCGTGAGCGGATGATCGCCGACGCCAACGATCCGTCAAAACCGCTGCAATTTCTGACGTTTCAACAGCTTTTTGGTGGAGAGGTTTCCCTACCCCGCTCGCCGGCCAGCCCCGAGTTGTCCTTCGATATCACCGTGGTCGAGTTGGCGCCGTCGAACGAGGGTGAGTCCGGGGTCAAGCTCGGCCGCTACGGCGTCATCGAGATGCAGACAACCGACACCCACGGTTCCTATCGCTACGCCGTTGAAGCGCTGCGCGGTGCACTCGACCTCCACGAGGATGACTTCGGCGCCCAAGTCGCCGCACATCCCGACTGGCCGGGCAGGAGGATCGAGGGGCCGAACATCAGCAACGTCTTCAAAAGGACGTTCTATCAAGTGATGTTCAAGTTTCAGATCACCCGGCGGCCATCGTCGGCGGGGTGCATTCTGGCGCTGCCCCGACCGGTTTGGGACTCGTGGCAGCCTTTTCTCGGCGCTCCTGACGTGGTCGACATGGGCGACGGAACGCACCGCCTCCAGGCCAAGGGCGAGCCGGTCACCGACACCACCGCGCCCAATTGGATCTACGTCTTCGACATCGACGAACAACCGCCCGCCGATGGCAGCACAACGCCCATCGACATTCAGTTCGTGATCGCCACCGATGCGCCCACCCTGAGCCGATTTGCACTCGACATCGCTCCCCGCCACGCGATCGGCGAAGCCCACCACGAAGATACGGTTCTTGGCGCCCTGACTCGTCGGGTGGGGAGTTACGTGTCAGGCCTCGGCGACCAATTGCAGCTAGATCTGCACAGCTAGCGAAGCCGGCCCCGGGTTACGATTGCCCGCGCCAGCCCGAGATGTCGGTGACCACGACCCGCCGGGGTGTGAACATGACGCCCCGTCCCGTCGACGGCCCTTCGTCGTCGTGCTCGTCGTCCCACGTGAGCGCGGCGACCCCGGACAGTTGCAGCGTTGCGCCCGTGCGGAAGTCGAGGAA
The DNA here is from genome assembly GCF_004745805.1 of Mycolicibacterium sp. CH28. Taxonomy (GTDB): domain Bacteria; phylum Actinomycetota; class Actinomycetes; order Mycobacteriales; family Mycobacteriaceae; genus Mycobacterium. The sequence goes on from NZ_SRLQ01000005.1 coordinate 199,498, forward strand.
CAGCACCGCTGCGGTCGGGTCGACCGCGAGATTGCCGAGGCTGTTGAACAGGTTGTTGCCGGGGTAGTCGGGCCACCACAGCCGGTCGTCTTCGGTGCGCACGAAGCCGGCCGGCCCGCCGCGGTGGGAGGCGTCGCTGCCCGAGGCAGGATGGGTCGTCCCCAGGAAGAAGGTGTCCGCACCCTCGATGAGCCCGCGGTCCTCGGGACGCAGGCCAGATCCGGAAAACACCGGTGTACGGCCGGGCCCCGACGCCCCGCCGGGTAGATCCAGCCGGCGGGGCTGGATGAACTTCGGGCAGTTGCCGTAGGCCTGGTCGACGTCGATCTCCAGCCCGCCCGAGTCGCTGCGGTTCAACAGCCCATTGATGCGAATACGGCGCCGGGCAGCGAAATTCATCACCACCAGGCCGGCGGGCTGACCGGCCGGTAGGCGATGCAACGGGTCGGCCGGGGGCAGGTCGCTGTCGACGCGCAGCGTGGTCGGTGTCGCGGCGGTCAGGAAGCCGGACTGCCCCAATATCGGTGAGGTCCACAGCCGGCCGGCGGCATCACGTGCGGTCAGCACCGCCAGCTGGGCGGTCGCCAGGAAGTCGGCGGTCGCCGGCCGCAATTCACCGCGAGCCGTCATCGGCGCCAGTTGCTCGGCGCGGGTGCGCACCCCGGCGCGGGTCTGGACGGCCAGCTCGCCGCTGTGGAATCCCACAGCGGCGGGCCGGTTTTCATTCGTCATGCGCGCGACTCGTTCTCGGGCTGAGCCCGTTACAGGGGGTTACGACCGGCGAAGGCGACGACGCGTTGGGTAGCGGTCGCCGCGGCGCCCGACTCGACCGCGGGGCCGAAGAGATTCTGCGGTCGCAGCGCCGGGACGAGCTGCGATCCCACCGCCTCGGCCAGCGCGGCCTCGGACTCGTCGAACTCGACCGGTCGATCGATGGCCACCGCGAGGTCCCAGCTGTGGATCAGGGTGGAGTAGGTGATGATGCCGATGGCCCGCTCGGCCGGCATCGCGCCGAGGACGGTTGTGACCGGAAGCTGCCACTCGGCGACTGTTGCCCAGGCCCGCTGGGACCGCTCGACGGACCGCTCGACCACCGCCAGCGGCGTCGAGCCGAGTATGTCGGCGCCGCTGAACAGCTCCGCTTCGATGGGCCCGCTGCCACCATCGACCGCCGCGGCGAAGGCGTCGATCGAGGCGACGGTGTGACTGAGCAGCGACCGTACGTTCCACCCCGAACACGGGCTGGGGAGGTCCAGGTCGGACGCAGCGAGGGCAGCGGAAAGGCCGATCAGGCGGCGATCGGCACGGTTCAGCAGGTCCAGCGAGGTCATTGGAGTCCTTCCATCGTTCTAACGGTTACGTGTTTGCATTGACGTTAGATGTCTACGCCATCGTTCTAACGGTGTCAACCGACTGATAGCATTAGCGAGATGAATGCCGGGTCACGGCTGGACAGAGCGCAGGCGGCCGGCTTCCCGGTCGCGGGAGAGCCGCTGGCCGTGGACCTGGCGGACACGATCATCACCAGCCGCGACCCCAATGCCGATCTGCTTCCCGACGAGGCAACCTGCCGGCTGTGGTGGGGCCTGCAACGGGACCGACTACCCGCCTCGCCGCCACCGCCCTTGGCTCCCACCGTGGAACTGCGGTACGCGATCCGGCACATCCTGGACGCGCATATCGCCGGGGCCGCACCCGACCGGGCCGCCATCGACTGCGTCAACGATGTCGCCGCCAGCGTGACCTCCAGCCGCCGGCTCGTTCAGACCCCCACCGGATGGACCGCCGTCACCGTCGGGCAAGCGCCAGCTGATCGGCCCTACGCGCTCGCACTCGCGGCGACCGCCGAGAGCCTCATCGACCTTCTCGTCGGACCCGCCGCCGAACGGCTACGCAGATGCCAAAACCCTACCTGCAGCATGCTTTTCGTCGCCTCAGACGCACGCCGCAAGTTCTGCACCCAGAACATCTGCGCCAACCGGACGCGGGTGGCCCGCCACTACCAGCGCCACCGCCCCGGCTGATCTACGACCGCCCCGGTCAGATATCGCCATATTGATGACAAACTGGTGCCAGCGGGACGTTTGTGGATCGGTGAGCGGGGCATGCTGCGCAGCAGGTGGGCGCGGTGGTCGACACCCGCGCCCCACCGAGGTCCTGTCGGTTCAGACCGCGAGCCGGCAGGGCCGCCTTCGGGTGCAGTGCCCGCTTCCCCATTCCGGCCCGCCACTCTCTTAGCTGTAGTAACTTCGGCGCTGTGGCAGGCAATGTCTGGATTCTCGGTGGCTACCAGAGCGACTTCGCGCGCAATCTCACCCGCGAAGACCGCGACTTCGCCGCACTGACCAGCGAAATCGTCGACCTCACCCTCAGCGAGTCGATGATCGACGCCGCCGATATCGAGGTGGTCCACGTCGCCAACGCCTTCGGTGAGATGTTCGCCCGGCAGGGCCACCTCGGCGCCATGCCGGCCACCGTGCACGACGGACTGTGGGACACCCCGGCGACCCGGCACGAGGCGGCATGCGCCTCCGGGAGCGTGGCAGCCCTGGCGGCGATGGCCGACCTGCGCGCGGGCAACTACCGCACTGCGCTGGTCATCGGGCTGGAGCTGGAGAAGACCGTGCCAGGCGATCTCGCCGCGCAGCACCTGGGTGCGGCGGCGTGGACCGGCCACGAGGGCGCAGACGCGACATACCTGTGGCCGTCGATGTTCTCCGACGTGGCCGACGAATACGACCGCCGGTACGGCATCGACGAGGCCCATCTGCATGCCATCGCGGCATTGAACCTCGACAACGCCCGGCGCAACCCCAACGCCCAGACCCGCGACTGGCAGGTCCCCGACCTCGCCACCCGCGGCAGCGATGACGCGGTCAACCCACCCGTCGAGGGACGTATCCGCCGCTACGACTGCAGCCAGATGACCGACGGCGGTGCCGGCGTCGTGCTGGTCAACGACGATTTCCTGCGCGACCACCCCGGCGTGCGCCCGATCGGCCTGATCGAAGGCTGGGGACACCGCACCGTCGGCTTGGGACTGCGCCAGAAGCTCGACCGGGACGCCGACAATCCCTACGTCCTGCCCCACGTGCGGTCGGCCGTGCACGACGCGTTCGGTCGCGCCGGGATCGGCCTCGACGACGTCGCCGGCTTCGAGGTACATGACTGCTTCACCCCCAGCGAGTACCTGGCCATCGACCACATCGGCCTGACCGGGCCCGGTGAATCGTGGAAGGCAATCGAGAACGGTGAGATCGAGATCGGCGGCCGGCTGCCGATCAACCCCAGCGGTGGCCTGATCGGCGGTGGCCATCCGGTGGGCGCCTCCGGTGTCCGGATGATGCTCGACGCCGCCAAACAGGTCAGCGGTATCGCCGGGGACTACCAGGTCGAGGGCGCCCGCCGGTTCGGAACGCTCAACTTCGGCGGCAGCACCGCCACCACTGTCAGTTTCGTTATCGCGGCACCGGAGGACGACCTGATGGGATCCGGACATGGACACTGAGATCGTCGGGAAATTCCTGTCCACGCTTCCCGAGGACGACGACCATCCCTACCGCACCGGGCCGTGGCGCCCGCAGACCACCGAGTGGAAAGCCGACGACATCACCGTCGTCGAGGGTGAACTGCCCGCCGATCTCGACGGCGTCTACCTGCGCAACACCGAGAATCCGCTGCACCCAGCCCTGAAGGCGTACCACCCGTTCGACGGTGACGGCATGTTGCACATCGTGGGCTTCCGCGATGGAAAGGCGTTCTACCGCAACCGATTTGTCCGCACCGACGCCTTCGAAGCCGAGAACGCCGCCGGCGGCCCGCTGTGGCCCGGGCTGGCCGAGCCGCTGTCGCTGGCGAAGGTCGACCACGGCTGGGGAGCACGCACACTGCTCAAGGACGCCTCAAGCACCGACGTGGTGGTTCATCGCGGCACCGCACTGACGAGTTTCTACCAGTGCGGCGACCTCTACCGGGTCGACCCGTACTCCGGCGAGACGCTGGGCAAGGAAACCTGGAACGGCGGGTTCCCGACAGACTGGGGCGTCTCGGCGCACCCCAAGGTCGACGAGCGAACCGGCGAGATGCTGTTCTTCAACTACTCGAAGTCGGCTCCCTACATGCATTACGGGGTGGTCGACGAGAACAACGACCTGGTGCACTACGTCGACGTGCCGCTGCCCGGTCCGCGCCTACCGCATGACATGGCGTTCACCCGTAACTACGTTATTCTCAACGACTTTCCGCTGTTCTGGGATCCCCAGCAGCTGGAGTTCGACCGGCACGTCGCCCGTTTCCACCCCGACATGCCATCCCGGTTCGCGGTGCTGCCCCGCCGCGGGGGTGGCGAGATCCAGTGGTTCGAGGCCGACCCCACCTACGTGCTGCACTTCGTCAACGCCTACGAAGACGGCGACGAGATCGTGCTGGACGGCTTCTTCCAGGGCGATCCGGAGCCCACGGACAACGGCACCGGCACCAAGTGGCAGCGGGCGTTCCGGTTCCTGGCGCTGGACCGAATGCAGGCCCGGCTGCACCGGTGGCGGCTCAACCTCGTCACCGGCGGGCTCACCGAGGAACCGTTGTCGGACAGCATCACCGAGTTCGGCATGATGAACGCCGGCTATGCCGGCGAGCCCTACCGCTACAGCTATGCCGCCACTGGTAAGCCGGGCTGGTTCCTGTTCGACGGGCTGGTACGCCACGATACGCACACCGGCACCGAGCAGCGGATCTCCTTCGGCGACGGGGTGTATGGCAGCGAGACGGCCATGGCGCCGCGGGTCGGCAGCCGCGCGGAGGATGACGGCTACCTGGTCACCCTGACCACCGACATGGTCGCCGACGCGTCCTATTGCCTGGTGTTCGACGCCGCCCAACTCGAGGACGGCCCGGTGTGCAAACTTCAGCTGCCGGAACGGATTTCCAGCGGAACGCACTCGACATGGGTGGCCGGTGACGCACTGCGGCGCTGGCGCACAGCCGATTCCGCCGCCGAGGCGATCGGGCTGTAGTGGTCGACCTCATCGACACCGATGTGCCGACCGTTCTGACACCGGACGGTCCGAACGCGATCGGACGCATGCTCGGCCTGCTCGGCGACGAGTGGAATCTGCTCATCATTCAGCAGGCGTTGCTCGGCTGCAGCCGGTACACCCAGTTCATGACGCGACTGCCGATCTCCAACTCGGTGCTGACCAGCCGGCTGGGCAGTCTGGTCACCGACGGGCTGCTGGCCCGCAAGACCCACGCCTCGACCCGGGCGCGAACCGAGTACCTCACCACCGGGCGAAGCCGGTCGCTGTGGCCGACCCTGCTGGCGATCTGGGAATGGGAACGCAACTGGGTCACCGAGCATCGCAAGACACTGCCGTCGATGCACCATGACGCGTGCGGCTCGCTGTTCACACCGGTGTTGCGCTGCAACGCATGTCAGGCTTCGGCGACTGATACCGACGTTGCCTTGCAGCTCGGGCCGAGCGGGGCGTGGGCGCGCTCGGCGCCGGCGGCGGCAACCCGCCGACGTTCGGAGTCGGATTCGGCGAGGCGGCAGGTGGGGTTGTTCCCCGAGACCATGAGCGTGTTCGGCAACCGCTGGGCGGCCGCGCTGCTGATGGCCGCGTTCCTGGGCACCACCCGCTTCACCGACTTCGAGACCCAGCTGGGCGCGCCACCAAGCCTGCTGGCCGAACGGCTGCAAACCTTCTGCGCCATCGGTGTGTTCACCACCGCACCCACCGAGCGCACCGGCCCGGAACGGGCCGCCTACCTGCTGACCGACAAGGGGCGGGCATTCTTCCCGGTGCTGATCGCCGCCCTGCAGTGGGCCCAGTGGTGGTTCCAGGCGCCCGAGGGACCGGCGCTGACGATCACCCACCACGGCTGCGGCGCAGATTTCACCGGCGAACTGGCATGCGACCAATGCGCCGAGCGGCTGGTCGGCGGACAGATCAGCACGAAGGCCACCTAGCGCGACCGTCACTTGGGAGGAAGTACCTGGAATCCCTTGATGATCGCCGCCGAATCGGTCGCATAGGTCGGGTCGTCGGCCTTGATCGTCTGGACCGTCAGGGTGGTGACGTAGTTGACGTCCCCGGCCTGGTAGATCGCGGCCAGCGAGGTCGCCTTGCGGGCCGGGATCTTGCCCATCGCCGGGGCGGTGTAGGTGGTGGCCTGCGCCAACGAGCCGCACACCTGCGCCGGAGTGGACTTCAAGTCGGTGACCTTCAGCTTGGCCACCAGCTGCTGGTTCTGGGCGTCGAGGATCTGCTGGGGCTTGCCCACGCCGGCGCCCACCTGCTGCAGCGTGACGACGGCGTTGGGGGTGAATCCGTCCGAGCTCAGCGCGGGGTTGCGGATGGCGAACCGAATCGTCTCCGAGTCCAACTTGGTGGTGCGCTCCCAGCCCTGCGGCTGCGGGATGCGCAGTCGCGGTTCCTGGTCGGTGCGGGTCGGGATGTCAACCATCGGCACCGACACCTCGTCGCATTTGGCCGCGGTCGGCTTGGCGTCCTCCGAACAGCCCGCGATCGCCACCGCCACCACGGCCGCCAGCACGACCGACGTCGGTCCCATCACTTTGCGCACTCTGCATCCCTCCGAAAAGCCCGGCTCAGCCTACCGGTGACGGCTGAGCCGGAACGTCAGGTTGTTGCGCACCGCCGGCCATTCGATGTCCAGGATGGAGTAGACCATGGTGTCGCGACGGGATCCGTCGGCCAGCAGCTGATGGCTACGTAGCACGCCGTCGAGCTTGGCCCCGAGGCGCTCGATGGCGGCCCTGCTGGTGTGGTTGAAGAAGTGGGTGCGGAATTCCACGGCGACACAACCGAGTTGGTCGAAAGCGTGGGAGAGCATGACCAGCTTTGTCTCGGTGTTGATCCCGGTGCGGCGAGCCGACGCCGAATACCAGGTGTGGCCGATCTCCAGCCGCCGGTTGGCGGCGTCGACATGGAAGAAACTCGACGACCCGACCACAACGCCGTCCCGGAGCCGCCGGATCGCATAGGTCACGCCCTGGTCGTCCTCTTGCATCGCCTGCATCCTGGCCACCCAGTCCGCGGCGGCCTCGGGCGCGGGCGCGCTGGTGAACCACAGCCCGCCGACATCGCCGTCGGCGGCGGCCGAAGCGATCTCCGCGACATGGGCCTCAGCCAGCGGCTCCAACGAAACCCATTGCGGCCCGGTCAAAGTGGCTGGTTCGACGAATCGGCCCATCGGGTCACCTCCGCAGCGCCAGGGCGGCGATCAACATCCATACCGAGAACACCAGTGCACCGGCGGCGCTGGCCGCCCCGATGTAGAACCCATATCCGGCCGACACCGGAGCACTGACGTTGAGGTGGTAGTAGCGGTAGGTCAGCACACCGATCAGCACCGAGATCACCACCGCGGCGACCGCCGCCAGCCGCGGGGACAGCCCACGCGCCACCATGGCGCCGCTGACGACCAACGTCGAGGCCAGCAGCACGATCAGCTGGCCCGCACCGAACCGCGGGGGCAGCACGATGCTGCCGACCGTCCCGCCGATCGCGCTCGCATGCCCACCACCCTGCACCGACGTCGTCAACCAGGGCAGCCAGGCACTGACGGCCAGGACCGCCCCGCACAGCACGACGAACCAGCCCGCACGCAGGTGTGCCATGGTCAGACCCTAACCTGACTCGTCCAGGACGCCGGGCAGCCGCATCGACAACGTCCGATCCAGCCCGAGCCGAGCCAGGAACTGGTCGTCGTGGCTCACCACGAGCACCGCGCCGCGGTAGGCGGCGACGGCGTCGACGAGCTGGTCCACGCTGGCGACGTCGAGATTGTTCGTCGGCTCGTCGAGCACGATCAGCTGCGGCGGCGGATCGGCCAGCAGCAGCCGCGCCAGCGCGACCCGGAACCGCTCACCGCCGGACAGCGTGGCCACCGGCCGGTGCACGGCCGCCCCGCGCAGCAGGAACCGGGCCAGCCGGGTGCGCACCAACGCGGCCTCGGTCGCCGGTGCCGCCGCCTGCACGTTGTCGAGGACACTGGCCTGCTCGTCCAGGCCGTCGATGCGCTGCGGCAGGTAGCCCACTCGGTCGGTGAGCAGCCGGCCGGCGCCCCGGCCGGCGCCCCGGCCGCCGATCAGGCCTTCCAGAAGTGCGGTCTTGCCGATGCCATTGGGCCCGACGATGCCGATTCGTTCCGGCCCCATCACCACCACTGGCCCACGGACGCCGGGCAATTCGGCCAGCCGCCGGCTGGCCGGCACGTCGGGATCGGGAAGGTCGACACGGATCCGCTCGTCGTCGCGGAGCCTGGCCTCGGCGGCCTGCACGTTCTGCGCGGCCGCAGCGATCGTGTCGTCGCGCTCGGCGCGCAGCTTACCGGCCGACACCTCGGCGGCCGAGGCCCAGTTGTTCATCACGATCTTCGGCGCCCGCTTGTTGGCATAGTCCTTCTGCGCCTTGCGGTTACGGCGCGCCAATCTGACCTCGGCGACCGCGCGCTGACGCTTCTCGACCCGCAAGGCCTGTTCGGCGGTGGCAACGGCCTGCGCGGCGACCGCCTGCTCGTTGTCCAGGTGCTCGCGCCACCGGTCGTATCCGCCGCCGTAGCTGGTCAGCCGGTGTGCGTACAGTTCGGCGGTGTTGTCCATCCGGTTCAGCAGGGCGACATCATGGCTGACGACGACCAATGTCCCCGGCCAGTCCGCGACGAGGTCGAACAGCCGGCTGCGGGCGTCACGGTCGAGGTTGTTCGTCGGTTCGTCGAGCAGGGTGATGGCGGCGCGCTCCAGGCGAAGGGCGGTGACGGCCAACAGCATCGCCTCGCCACCGGAGACCTGCCCGACGGTGCGGTCGAGGTCTGCGGAACCGAACCCGATGACGGCCAGCGCGTCGGCGGCGCGGGCCTCGACCTCCCAGTCCTCGCCGAGGGTCTCGAAATCCTGCTCGGTCCCGGTGCCGGACTCGATCGCCCGCAGTGCGGCCAGCTTCGCGCCGATCCCCAGCACGTCAGCGATCGACGCGTGCACACCGAGGGTGAGCGTCTGCGGCAGGTAGCCGACATCACCGGTGGTGACGATGCGACCGCCGGTCGGCCGCAGCTCACCCGCGATCAGCCGCAGCAGGGTGGACTTTCCGGCGCCGTTGACGCCGACCAGGCCGGTACGCCCGGTGGACAGGGTGGCGCTGAGATGGTCGAGCACGACGGTGCCGTCGGGCCAGGCGAAGTCGAGATCGATCAGGGTGAGCGCAGAGTCGGTAGGCATGGGTCTCCGGTGTGGTTGGCAGCGGGCAACAGAGCGACGCTGTGATCCACGACGGGGACCTTCCTTCCTTGCGGGGATGCGACGACGGCCACGCTAACCACGCGACACCGCCTGGAGCAACCGTTTTACGGGCAGCCCACGAGCGGTCAGGAAGGGACTCGGACCACCATCTCGATTTCGATCTGCAGGTCCGGCCCGGCGAGTGCCTGTACGCCGATACCGGTAAGGCTGGGCTGAGCCTCGCCGAAGAAGTCGTGCAGTGCTGGAAACGCTTCGTTGAGGCGCTCCGGGGTGAGGTCGACGATGTAGATGCGCGCCATCACGATGTCGTCTCGTGCTGCACCCACGGTGTCGAGGCAGACCTGGAGGTTGTTGGTCACCATCGCCGTCTGCTCGGCCAGCGAGCCCGGTGCCTGCGTGAGTTCAGGACTCCACGCGATCTGACCGGAAAAGAAGGCCAGCTTGCCGGATTCGACGACCGAGATCTGCGAGTGGCTGTTCGGCCTGGAGTCGAAGAGTTGCGGTGGATTGATGCGCTCGATCGGCTTGCTCATTGCTGCGCCTTCCGTTGATTGTCCCCACGTCTCGCAATCTCAGCCCACGCCGGGCCGCCGAATCTGCCGGGTCCCGTGCTGCGCGATCCCCTTGCCGGCAGTCTAGGCGCTCGAAAGTCGTTGCCGGTGAACCGATCGCCGGAGCCACGGCGGTGTGACGCCGAGCGGGCCGGCGACGACCACGACGGCACCACCGCCAGCACCGGCGGCACGCATCTAGGCTGGTGCGAACTTCGATCGAGGACGGCAGATGACGGATCTTCCCGACTGGGTTCGGCAGCTCGACCTGGGCCCCCACCCGGAAGGTGGCTACTTCCGGGAGACCTGGCGCAGCGACCTGGTCCTCGGCGAGTCGGCGCTGCCGCCGGACTACACCGGCGCGCGCAGCGCCGGCACGGCCATCTACTTCGTCCTGCTGCCCGGTCAGCAGTCGGCGTGGCACGCCGTGCGCAGCGCCGAACTGTGGCTGTATCACCGGGGCAGCCCATTGCTACTCGAAATGGGAAGCGAAATCGACAGCGCGACAACGCATGTCCTCGGCCCCGATATCGGCGCCGGGCAACAGCCGCAGCTGCTGGTCCCGCCGGGCCACTGGCAGCGGGCCCGTCCCCGAGACGCCGAGCCGACCCTGGTGAGTTGCATCGTCGTTCCCGGATTCGACTTCGCCGACTTCGAACTGGGCGTCGACGCGCCGAAGCCGGACCCGACTATCGGCTGACCTGCCCCAGGATGTCCACCGCCGCGGCGACCAATTCGGCGTTGCCCGGCGCGGTCGAGCCATCCGGCAACGTCAGGGTGTCCTCCAACCCGATGCGGGTCTGCAGCCCGCGCACGCCCGCATGGCGCAGCAGTGGCCAGCAGCTGTCGTCGAGCCCGTGCAGCAGCACCGGCGCCGGCGAGTCGGCGCGGCGGATACGGGCCAGCAGGTCGTCGGCCGTGGCGGTGTCACCCTCGGCCTGCAGTTCGATCATCACCCGCAGGCAGTGCGGGGCCACCGCGGACTGCGCCCACGAGTCGGCGGCCTCGGCGTGGAAGATCCCGACCTCCACGCCCAGGCCCCGGCTCAGCAGCAGCTCGACGAGTTCGGGTGAACCGGGCTCGTGCCAATTGACCGAGGCGAAATCGGGCAGCACGGTCCACGACTCGACGGCCCGCCAGCGTTCCTGTTGATCGGGTAGCGCCCAGAATCCGGTCGTCACGCCCAACGGCAGGCCCGGTGCCGCGCTGCGTACCGCGGTCACCGCCGCGGCGACGACCTCGGGTGCCAGCGAATCCACTCCGTCGGGGGTCTTCGGATGCAGGTGCACCGCTTGGGCTCCGGCCCGGCGCGCGGCGACGGCGGCGTCGGCCAGCTGCTCCGGGGTCACCGGCAGGCCGGCAAGCTGGTCGGGTGTGCGGGCGCCGTTGATACAGGCCTTCAGGTACGCGGTAGTGGGCATAGCTCATCTTCACCCGTCACGGCCGCCAATTCCGAAGTAGCGTTTCCCCATGCACGGCCACATCATCGTCTGCGGTGACGATGCGCTCGCGATGCGAATCATCGACGAGCTGAACAATGCCGAACTCAGCGTCGTGACATGCCAGTCGCCCAGCGATCTGGAGGCCGCCGGGATCACCGCCGCCGACGCGGTCATCTGCGCCGCCGACGACGACGCACTGAACCTGGAGATCGCCCTGCTGGCCCGCCAGGCCAGCCCCCGGGTCCGGGTGGTGGCGCGGCTGGCCAACACCGTGTTGCGCGAAGCCATGGCCGACGGCAACGGACCGGGTGCCATCCTCGACGTGGCCGATCTCACGGCGCCATCGGTGGTGGAGGCCCTGCTCAAGCGCACCACCCACACGATCTCGGTGGCCGGTATCGACTTCGTCGTCTCCGGTGCGGTCGCCACCCGCGAAGGCTCGCTGCGCGAGATGTACGGCGACCTGGCTCCGGTGGCGATCATCCGGTGCGAGGACTCCGACGCCCCCGGCGAGGTGATCGCCTGCCCCGGGCGCGATATGCGGGTGCGCCCCGGTGACTGGACGGCGATGATCGGCACCGCCGAGGAGCTGACCGAGCGGGATATCGAGATCGCCAAGCCGATACCGGCCACGCCGCGGGCGCGTCCGCTGTTCGTCCGACTCGCCGACGCCGTGCGGGCGTTCCGAGACGACCTGAACCCGATGTTCTACCGCGCACTCGCGGCCTCGGCCACGCTCCTGGTCGGTTCGACGGTCATGCTGCGCTTCGCCTACAACCAGCCCGGGATGGGCTGGGTCGACGCGCTGTACTTCTCCGCCGAGACCATCGCCACCGTCGGCTACGGCGACTTCAACTTCCTGGACCAACCCACCTGGCTGCGGTTGTGGGGCATCTTGATGATGTTCGCGGGGGTGGCCACCACCGCCATCGTCGTGGCCTTCGTCGCCGACGTGCTGCTGTCCCGGCGGCTGTCCCAGTCGGCCAGCCGGCAGAAGATTCGCCACCTGCACCGCCACGTCGTGGTGGTGGGGCTGGGATCGTTCGGCATCCGGGTGGCCAGCGTGCTCAAGGCCGCCGGCCACGACGTCGCGGTCATCGAACGCAATGAGGACAACCGCTACCTGTCGGCCGCGGCCGAGCTGGAGGTCCCGGTCGTCTTCGGCGACGCCACGCTGCGCCAGACCCTCGATGCCGCCCGGATCGACGACGCCAGGGCGATCGCGGTACTCACCCAGGACGACATGGTCAACATCGAGACCGGCATCGTGCTGCGCGAGATGCTCGGCCCGCGAACGCTGCCCGATTTGCACCGCCCTGACATGCCGATCGTGCTGCGGATCTACGACCGGGCGCTGGGCTCGGCAGTGGGCCACCGGTTCGGATTCGAGTACGTCCGCTCGACCGTCGACCTGGCCACACCGTGGTTCATCGGCGCGGCGATGGGCCTCGACGTGCTGGGCACCTTCTCCGTGGGCCAGCACTCGTTCATGGTCGGCGGGGTGCGGGTGCAGGCCGACAGCGAACTCGACGGGATCCGGATGTTCGAGCTGTCCACCCAGACCCGGGTCATCGCCATCACCCGCGACGGTTCGCCGGTGCGGTTGCATCCGCGCCGGGACACCCAGCTGACCGCCGGCGATACCGCCTACCTCGTCGGCCCGTACCGCGAGCTGATCGACACGCTGCGCAAGGGGCAGCGCGCCTCCCAGCCAGGCAAGGCCAGACGGTCGTCGAGCACCGGGTGAACCCCGGTCCGGTCCGCTCGGCGGTCGCGGCCCGAATTCGTCGTCGGGCGTCCAGCGGACTGTCCTACCCTCTTTGCTCATGACGCTGCGGGGTGACCGATGACCGAAGGACGGGGTCGCGACGACGTACGCCGACGGCTCGAGAAGCGTTACCGGCGCCTGGAGGAGTCGCGCGGGCTGGCCCCGGTGGCGGGGCTGGTCGCCCGCTTCACCGAGATCGACGGCGGCACGCAGGGAGCGTTGGTCTCCACGCAGCTCTTCACCACGGTGATCCCGCTGATCATCATCGGCTTCAGCTATTTTTCCGGCTTCGCCGACAACGCCAGTCCGGGAACCATTTTCATCCGACAGTTCGCCCTCGAACACCCACTGAAGGACCGGGTGCGCGAGGCGTTCGGCCACTCATCGGGGCTGCGAGCCGACTGGAGTCTGATCGGGGTCGCAGGGTTCCTCGTGTGGGGCATACCGATGTCGATCACGATCGCCGGAATCTTCGCCAAAGCCTGGCGCCGCCAGCAGTTCGGGCTGCTGGCCAGGCTGCTGCGAGGAACCCTGTGGTTCTTGCTCTACCTGGCCATGATCGCCATCCGGGAGCGGATCAGCTTCGGATCGCACCACGGCCACGCCGGGCGAACGTTGCTGTTCATCGTCGGCCTGGTGCCGGTGTGGCTGTTTTGGTCACTCACACCGGTCCTCTTGGTCCGCGACGGATGGCGCGGCATGGGTAACCTCGCGCTCGCCGGCCTGGCCGGGGTGGTGATCGACGGCGTCGCGATCCCGCTCGGCGCCCGGCTCTTCTTCCCCTCGTTGCTTCACGACTGGGACGGTTTCGGCCCGATCGGCGTCGCGATGTCCCTGCTGATCTGGTGCGGTGTGGTCGGCACCGGCTGGGTCGTCATCGCGTGTGTGAGTGCCCTGCTGTGGGAACGAACCGCCCCGTCCGCACTGGTCGTCGAGTCCCAGACCGCGGGGATCGACTGACCCTGCCCGCCAAAAAGAGGTGGGCCGGCGGACGAGGGAGAACTCCGTCCGCCGGCCCAAGGCGCGCGCCGTGGGGTGCTAGTGCCGGCGCGCGACAATCAGGGGGATGGTGACCGTATGAGCAAGTGCGGTGCTGACCGAGCCGAGCAGCAGCCCGGCGAATCCGCCGCGCCCGTGGCTGCCTACCACCAGCAGCTGAGCGTTCTGGGCTTGTTCGGCCAGGTAGCGAGCCGGCTGGTCGCGGACCACCACCCGATGCACGGTGACATCGGGATAGTCTTCGGCCATCCCGGCCAGCCGTTCGGCAAGTAGTTCCGCTTCGCCGGCGGCCACCGCGGACCAGTCGACTCCGGGGACCGCGAACAGACTGTCGTCACTCCAAGCGTGCACCGCCACCAGGTCCACGCCGCGCCGGGATGCCTCGGCGAAAGCCAGATCGGTGGCTTCCGACGAGAGCGGGGAGCCGTCGATGCCGACGACCACAGGCAGATGCGAGGCCGGGACAGGTCCATCGTGGATCACCGCGACCGGGCAATGCGCGTGATGGATAAGCCCGGTGCTGATCGAGCCGAGCAGGCCGCGCCGGAAGGCGCCCATCCCGCGGCTGCCGACCACGATCAGTTCCGCACCCTTGGACAGGTCGACCAGCGTCGGTACCGGTGTCGCGTGGTAAATGTCGGCGTCGGCGATGCGCGCTGGGGCGCCCGTCTCCGTGCCCACCTGCGCCACCAGTTCACGGGCTTCGGCCAAGACCTGGCGGGCCTGAGTGTCCTGCCACTCCTCGAACTCGGTCGGGACGGGCGTCATGACATTGGTCACAGCCGGTGCCTGCGCGACGTGCACCAAACGCAACGCGATGTTGCGGGTGCCTCCCTCGTGCGCAGCCCAGCGAACCGCAGCGTTGGAGGCGGCAGAACCATCGACGCCGACGATGATCTCGCCGGAAGCGCCTGCCGTGTGCCCCACTGAAGTCCCTTTCGAATGTCACCACCACTCATCGCGGTGTCGCCTATGAGAATTCACCTCGGCGGGTCCATCCGCCAGCCAAGTTGGACCCCTTCCAGCAAGGCGTTGGTCAGGTGTTTTCGGGACCAAAGTCCCTACCCAGTTCCGGCAATTTCAGGCTCTACTGCGGTGTGATCAAGGTCTTCCTGGTCGATGACCACGAGGTAGTGCGGCGCGGTCTCGCCGAGCTTCTGGGCAGCGACTCCGAACTGACCGTGGTCGGCGAAGCGGGCACGGTCGCCGAGGCCCTCTCGCGCATCCCCGCCGCCTGCCCCGACGTCGCGGTCCTCGACGTCAGACTGCCCGACGGCAGCGGCATCGACCTCTGCCGGGAGTTGCTTGCCACGCATGCGGAATTGCGCTGCCTCATCCTGACTTCCTTCACCGACGAACAGTCGATGCTCGATGCGATCCTGGCCGGCGCCAGCGGGTACGTGGTCAAGGACATCCGAGGCATGGAGCTGGCCGAGGCCATCAAGGCCGTCGGTTCGGGAAAGTCGTTGCTGGACAATCGCGCCGCGGCCGTCCTGATGTCCCGGCTGCGCAAGGACACCGAACAGGACGAACGGCTGCGCGACCTGTCCGCCACCGAGCGCACGCTGCTGCAACTGCTCGGCGAAGGGCTGACCAACCGGGAGATAGGCCAGCGGATGTTCCTCGCCGAGAAGACGGTCAAGAACTACGTCTCGAGACTACTGACCAAACTCGGACTCAGCGGACGCACCCAGGCGGCGCTCTTTGCTGCGGAGACGATGCGCCGTAGCGATGTTTGATCTCGACGTCCGCGACGGCCTGATCGACGCGATGCTGGCCGTCTCCTCCGGGCTGGAACTCGAAAAGAAGCTGCACACCATCGTGCACACCGCCATGGGTCTGGTGAATGCTCGCTATGGCGCCCTCGGAGTGATCGGATCCGAGCCGCACCGGGCGCTGGAACGCTTCGCGTTCGAGGGCATCGATCAGCAAACGGCTGACCAGATCGGCCCACTTCCGGCCGGGCACGGAATGCTCGGTGTCTTGCTGAACACCCCGAAAGTCATTCGGGTCGATGATCTTTCGCAACATCCCGCCTCGATCGGATTCCCGGCCCACCATCCCCCGATGCGGAGCTTCCTGGGCGTACCGATTCGAATCCGGGATCAGGTGTACGGCAACCTGTATCTGACCGAGAAGGCCGGCGGCGTGCCATTCACCGAGGCCGATGAGGTGCTGGTGCTCGCGCTGGCCGGAGCAGCCGGGATCGCCATCGACAACGCCCGGCTCTACCAGGCAGCCCACACCCGCCAACTGTGGATCGAGGCGACCCGTGACATCAGCACCGACCTGCTCGCCGGTGACGATCCCACGGCGGTGCTGCGAGAGATCGTCGCCAAGGCGCTGGCGCTGACCGGCGGTGACCTCAGCTTCTACGCCGCGCCCGACGAGTCGGGCGATCTGGTTATCACCGCATCGACACAGGCCGAGCTGGTGGGTCGAGCGTTGCCGCCCACCGGGACAGCGGTGGGTTTAGCCCTCGCCGACTGCATTCCCTTGCGGCTCAGCGATTTCCGTGATCTATCCGCCGAACCACTGGCGGCACTGGTGCTTCCGGTGCGCGACCCGGACACCGCCGCGGGCGTACTGGTGTGTGTGGCCGCGCCGGGCAAGCAGTTCAGCGAGGCCCAGCTGGACATGGCGACGGCATTCGCCGGCCAGGTGGGCCTGGCGCTGCATTTGGCGACCGCCCAACGCCGGATGCGGGAACTCGACGTCATCACCGACCGCGACCGGATCGCCCGGGATCTGCACGACCACGTGATCCAACGGCTGTTCGCAGTGGGCCTGTCATTGCAGGGCGCGCTGAGTACCGAGCGCACCGAGGGCAACCGGCGGGTCACCGGCGCACTCGATGATCTGCAGGAGATCGTCCAGGAGATCCGCACCACGATCTTCGACCTGCACGGCGGGACAGTCACCCGGTTGCGCCAGCGCGTCGAACAGGCGGTGACCCAGATGACCGTCGACTCCCCGGTGCGCCCGGCACTGCACATCAACGGCCCACTGTCCGTCGTCGATGCCACGCTGGCCGACCACGCCGAGGCGGTGGTGCGCGAAGCGATCAGCAATGTGGTGCGCCACGCCGACGCACGTTCGGTGACGGTGTCGGTCACCGTCGCCGACGACCTGACCATCAGCGTCACTGACGACGGTGTGGGCGTCGGCGAGGACGTCACCCGAAGCGGGTTGGCGAATCTGGCCGGACGGGCCGGCGAATGTGGCGGTCAGTTCGACATCGCGCCGCGCCCCGGCGGCGGCACCCGGCTGGTCTGGTCGGCCCCGCTGCCCTGATGGCGGTCGGGCTACGCCGAGATCTCCACCGCCGGCTGCGCAGCGAACAGCGCGCGGCAGTAGCGCTCGACGAACAGCGGGACGAACTCGCGGATTCGGGCGCCGTCGAATCGGCGATGTGCGCTGTCCACGGTCTCGGTGATGACGTGATCGGGAACATAGGGGAACAACTCCGTGAGGCGATCGACTACCTGGTCGATCTGACGCTTCTCCTCGGCACGTTCCACGCCGGACATCATCGGATGAAGTACGCCATTCGCGCAACCACCAATATGCCGATGAGCATCGGACAGCCGTCCAGTCGATGAACGCAAGATGGCGGCGGCGCAGGCGGTTACACCCGGTGCGCAGCACGGCACCGGTTCGGATACAGTTCGCCCGTGACCCCACCGAGCAACCCGGATGCGAGCTACCGGGCGCCCGAATCTGTGAATCGCCTTCAGGCAGAACACCTGCGGGAAATGCTGCTGGCACAGTGCGAGCAACTCGACGCCGACCTGGCCACCTACGGCTCGGCCCTGGAGCGCTACCAGCGCCGCGGCGAGCAGACCCAGGCTCGGCGCATCCGGGGGATGATCCGGACCGCTGAACGGGAACGCCGGTCGGTGCAGGACCTGATCGCCGGGCTCGAGCGGCGGTTCCTCGGTGGCGACGGGCGGACCGAGACGGCACGGCATCCGGCTTCGCCGACGGGGCCGCCCCGCCACGTTGGCCCGCGAACGCACCCCTACCCGACCCCGCACCGGGTCATCAGGACCTAGTTTCCCGCGAACACCGTCACGAACCGGTCCAGCGACTCCTGGATGTCGCCGCGCAGCGCCGCCGCGACGATCATGCCGATCGGACCGAACAGCGCCGGGCCGCCCAGATGGACGTCCATGGTGACCACCGAGGAGCCGGCGTCCTTGTCGTGTGGACGAACCTTGCCCATCAGCTTGACCTTGACCCCGCCCGCACCCGCGCCGTTGAGCGTCATCGACTCCGGCGGCTTGAAATGAACGATCGTCCATTTGACGCGGTTGGGCATGCCCTTGACCTCCACGATGGAGTCGACGACGGTGCCCTTGTCGAGGGTGTCGGGCAGCTTGGAGCGCCAGACCCGGTGGATGGTCAGCCATTCGGAGTAACGCGACAGGTCAGAAGCGTGCTGCCAGGCCTGATCAGGTGGAAGCGGAACGTCGACCGATACTGAGAGTTTCGCCATGGGTCGGTTCTACTGGTCGCCCTTGTCGGTGCGGTTCTTCTCGACGATGTTCTTGGCCGCGTCCTGCACCTTGTCGACGGCGCCGGAGAACTTGCCCTGCGTCTTCTCGTCGATGATGTCACCCGCCTTGTCGATGGCTTGCTCCACCTTCTCGGCGTTCTCGCTCAAGACCTCTTTGGTCTTGTCGAAGGCTTTGTCGAGAAATCCCATCGGTCACCCTTCCTGATCGATCACCAGGGCATATGCCCCGGTCAATCTTGCACGGTATGCGAGCCGCGCCACAAAACCCGCGGTTCGCCCAGCACTCGGCCCTGGACCCACCACAGCACCTCGATCAGGACCGCGGCGAGCAGCCCCATTCCCAACCCCGCCGCCGTGACCTCCAGGTTGGACGGGTCGAGCATGAATGTCTTGCGGGCCAGGGGTATGGCGAAGATCACGACATAGGCCAGACCAGAGACCACTACCAATGCCACGCGCCACCACTGGTAGGGCCGCGCGACGACGGCCAGCACCCACACCGCCCCCATCAGCAAGGTGATCAGCGCGGTGGTGGAGGCCTGAGTCTGCTCGACGATGGTCGCGTTGCGCCCGTGGTAGGCGATCAGGTACGACACGAACGTCGTCAGGCCGACCACCACACCGGAGGGCAGCGCCGAGGCCATCACCCGGCGCACGAACCCGGTGCGGGCGCGTTCGTTGTTGGGCGCCAGCGACAGGATGAACGCGGGAATGCCGATGGTGAACCACGCCGCGATGGTGACGTGGATCGGCTGGAACGGATACACCAGCGGATCGGTGCCGAAGATCTTGTGCGACAGACCCGCAAGCCCCACCAGCAGGGCCAGCAACACCGAGTAGACCGTCTTGGTGAGGAACAGGTTGGACACCCGCTCGATGTTGCCGATGACCCGTCTACCCTCCCCCACCACGTAGGGCAGGGTGGCGAACTTGTTGTCCAACAGCACGATTTGCGCGACCGCGCGGGACGCCGGGCTGCCGGAACCCATCGCCACCCCGATGTCGGCATCCTTGAGGGCCAGCACGTCGTTGACACCGTCGCCGGTCATCGCGACCGTGTGATCCCGGGACTGCAGCGCGTGCACCATGGCCCGCTTCTGGTCGGGGCGCACCCGGCCGAACGTGGTGTAGGTCGCCATGGTCTCGGCCAGCTCGCCGGCGTCGGTCGGCAGCTGGCGGGCATCCATCGTCTCGCCCTGCAGACCGAGCGAGGTGGCCACCGCGCCGACCGACACCGCGTTGTCGCCGGAGATGACCTTGACCGAGACATTTTGGGAGGCGAAATAGTCCAGCGTTTCGCGGGCGTCGGGGCGGACTCGCTGTTCGAGCATGACCAGCGCGACTGGGGTGACGGCGCCGGGCGCTCCGGGGCTGTCGACGGGCATGTCACTGGCGGCCAGCAGCAGCACCCGTAGCCCGTGGGAGCCGGCCTCCTCAGCCTGGGCCGCCGCGGCAGATCCGGGGTCAAGCAGCACGTCCGGCGCGCCGATCAGCCAGTTCCCCTGCTCGCCGTAGGAGACTCCGCTCCATTTGGTGGCCGACTTGAACGGCGCGGTGGCCGTCGCCGTCCAGCCCGGCGGGTACGGGTAGGCCTCGGCGATGGCCTGCATGCTGGCGTTGGGTCGGGGATCGTCGGCGGCCAGCGAGGCCAGGACGTCGGTGACCACCTCGGTGGCCTCGGACGCGCCCACCGGCGCGACCTCGGACAGCCGCATGCCGTTCTCGGTGAGGGTGCCGGTCTTGTCCGCGCACACCACGTCGACGCGGGCCAACCCCTCGATGGCGGGCAGCTCTTGGACCAGGCACTGCCTGCGGCCCAGCCGAACCACGCCGACCGCGAAAGCGATCGAGGTCATCAGCACCAGGCCCTCGGGCACCATCGGCACCAGTGCGCCGACCATCCGCAGCACCGAATCCCGCCAGCCCACATCGGTGGTGAACAGCTGGGTGTAGATGACCAGCAACCCGGTGGGCCACAACAGGTAGGTGATGAACTGCAGAATCCGGTTGATCCCGGTGCGCAGTTCGGATTTCACCAGGGTGAACTTGCTGGCCTCCTCGGCCAGCCGGGCGGCGTAGGCTTCGCGGCCGACCTTGGTGGCACGGTAGGCGCCCGACCCCGCGACGACGAAGCTGCCCGACATCACCGCGTCGCCGACGTGTTTGGCGATCGAGTCGGCTTCACCGGTGAGCAGCGACTCGTCGATTTCCAGGTTCGCCGCCTCGATGATCTCCCCGTCCACGACGACCTGATCGCCGGGGCCGAGCTCGATCACATCGTCGAGGACAACCTCGTTGGGCGGCAACGGTTCGGTCCGCGATTGACGGCGCACCGTTGGCTTGGCCTGCCCGACGATGGCGAGGTTGTCCAGCGTCTTCTTGGCCCGCAGTTCCTGGATGATGCCGATACCGCTGTTGGCGATGATCAGCAGGCCGAACATGCCGTTGATCAGCGACCCGGTGCTGAGCACGATGATCAGCAGCACACCGAGGATGGCGTTGATGCGGGTGAAGACGTTGGCCCGCACGATCTCGGAGACGCTGCGCGAGGCGCGGGTCGGGACGTCGTTGGCCTTGCCCTCGGCGACCCGAGCGGCAACCTCGGCGTCACTCAGTCCGGTGACGACACTGGCGGTCATCGGGGCCGTCTCTCGTCACGCAAGCGGCTCATCGCAGAAAGGTCCCCATCTTCTCGTCGTCGTAGTACTCCAAAGTCAGCCTGTTGCCGTCGAAGGTGGCCGTGGAAACGCTTCCGGGCGGCGAGTTTTCGTCGACGAAGCTCAGCGCGAAGACGTCACCGTCCCAGTGCGTCAGCTCATAGGTCTGCCCCTTGGGCCCCAGCGCCACGGTGAGCTTGCCGTCCTTCTCGGCGACGGTGGCCGGGCCCCAGAAGCCGTTGGCGTAGGTGCCGGTGTAGCTGGCCAGAGGTTTGGCCGGGGCCGGATCGGCCGGGGTTTGTTTACCGGTCAGCGAGCCCACCGGCTTGTCCATCTGGGCGAACGCATCGCCGTAGAGCTTGCGCCAGTTCTGCCGCACCTCGCCGAACTGCACGAGGTCGGCGAACTCTGCGGTCAGGGTCTCCGGGATACCGCGCGGAGTGGCGTTGGTCAGCGCGACGATGGCGACATCCGCCGACGGCAGGATCAGGAAGTTGGTCCCCGTCCCGAGTTCGAACGCCCCGGAGTGACTGATCTGGGTGCGCGCCGCCGACGTGGTGCCGACGTTGAAGCCGTAGCCGTAGAAGCCCGCACGCATGGCCGGCTGGCTGGGTGGGTCGGACACGATCTGCGGAGTCAGCGCGGCAAGTAGCGCGCCGGAATCGACGATCTGCCTGCCGTTGTAGTTGCCGTTGGCCAGCACCATGGCCAGCCAATGCGTCATGTCGTTGACCGACGAACTGACCCCGCCGGCCGCCGATTCGGGATCGGGGTCGCGCTTGAAGCGCGGCTCGTAGCGGCCGTCGATGCGGATGTGACCCAACGCCTTGTCGCTGCGGGCCTCGAAGTCGTCGAACCGGGAACTGGTCGACGCCATCCCCAGTGGCCGATAGAGCACCTCGTCGCTGAGGTCCTCCCAGGACTTGCCCGCCCCGACCGCGACGGCCTCAGCCGCGGCAGTGAGCCCGAAGTTGGTGTAGGCGTAGGAAATTCGGAACGGGTCCAGCGGATACTGGCGCAACTTCTCCAGGATGGCACGCCGGTCGTAACCGAGGTCCTCGAGCTTGTCACCGGCGTGGTCGGGCAGCCCGGAGCGGTGTGCGTACAGATCGCTGATCGCGACCATCCTGGTGACCGCCGGGTCCGACAGCGCGAACCAGGGCAGCTTGTCGACCACCGGGGTGTCCCAGGTGATCGCCTTTGTGCCGACCTGATGGGCCACCACCGTCGACCCGATCGACTTGGATACCGAGGCCAACTGGAACACCGTGTCGGGGTCCACCCTGTTCGACGGATCGTCCGCGGGCCTGGTGGCGTCCTTGACCCCAAAGCCCTTGGCATACACCGTCTTCCCACCGTGGACCACCGCAACGGCCATACCGGGGATCCCGGAGGACTTCAGCAGGTCCTCGGCGATTCCGTCGAGCTTGGCGACGGCATTGTCGACGGCGTTGTCCGGCAGCGCCATCGCGGGCACCAGCGGCGGCGGCTGATCGGAAGGCTGCGAGGTCGGCCCGGGCCGGGTGGGTGCCACGCTGCACGCGGTCAGTGCGACCAGGACGGCTACGATCGCGGCACGTTCAACCAGGCTGGCCATGACATGCACGGTAACGGGTCACAGCTCCCACCAGCGTTGTACCGCCGACTCCGCGGGGGTGGCCACCACCCTAGCGCCCGGTTTGGGCACCGCGGTCCGCACCCCGGCCGCGTCGGCGGCCACCAGCAGGCGGTCTACCGGCTCGGCCCACGGGTGCGGCGCCAGCCGGAAGGTGCACCAGTGGATCGGGACCAGCAGCCCGGTGTCGGTGACATCGCGGTGCGCGCGCACCGCCTCCTCCGGATTCATGTGGATGTCCGGCCAGGCCTTGTTGTAGGCCCCGATGGGCATCAACGTCAGGTCGAAGGGCCCGTGGTCGGCGCCGATCTGTTCGAAGCTGCGGGTGTAGCCGGTGTCGCCGCCGAAGTAGGCGCGGTGCTGCGGGCCGATGATCGCCCAGGAGGACCACAGGGTGGTGTCACGGGACAGGAACCGGCCCGAGAAGTGCCGGGCCGGAGTGCACACCAGGTTCAGCTCACCGATGCGGGTCTGTTCGTTCCAGTCCAGCTCGACGATGCGCTCCGCCGGCACCTGCCAGCGGCGCAGATGGGCGCCGACACCCAGCGGCACCACGAACGGCGCCCGCTGGGTGCGCACCAGCGCCAGCACAGTGTCCATGTCCAGGTGGTCGTAGTGGTCGTGGCTGATCAGGACCGCATCCAGGGCGGGTAACCCCTCCAGCGGCACCGGGACCGGGTGCAGCCGCTGCGGGCCGACGGTGCGTGACGGTGAACAACGCTCGCTCCAGATCGGGTCGGTCAGCACCCGGTAGCCGTCGATCTCCAGCAGCGCGGTCGAGTGCCCCAGCCAGCTGACCGCCAGCGGCTCGGAGCGGGTGGCGACCGGTGCGGCGATCGGCACCCTTGCCCCGGGCCGGCTGACCGAGCGCCGCGACAGCATGTCGAACAGGATGAGACGGTTCTCTTCGGTGTCGAGCCGCAGCGGGGAAGCCGGGTCGATGTTGTGGAACACCCCGTCGCGGTAGTGCGGCGACCGATCGGCGACCGGGCGGATGCTGCCCGGCCCCGCGCCGAGCGAGGCCGGCGCGTCATGCAGGGCGCGCAGGACCCAGCCGCCGGTGGCCAGCGACGCGGTCCCGGCGGCCAGCCGCAGCGCCGACCTCAACACATCGGATCCCGGTGAAACATCACGCCCCGGTGAACTTCGCGGCGCGCTTCTCGATCCGCGCGACCTGCGCCTCGATCACATCCTGGCTGCCCCACGCCTTGGCGAACAGCTCCTTGTGCAGGGGCCCCTGCTCCTCGTAGGCACCGTCATCGTTGAGCACCCGCTTGGACGCCTGCAACGACAGCGGTGCGAACCCGGCAATCTCGGCCGCCCAGGCCTGCGCGTCGGCCAGGTCGCCGAGCCGGTTGGCCATCCCGGTCATCAGCGCCGTCTGTGCGTCCAGCTTCTCCGCGGCCAGCAGCATGCCGCGGGCGCGTCCGTAGCCGGCCAGCGACGCCAGCCGGCGGATGCTCCAGTTGTCCAGCGCCAGGCCGTATCTGGCGATCGGGAACTGGAAGTAGGCGCCGGGTGCGACCACCCGCAGGTCGCAGACCATCGCCAGCTGCACACCGGCGCCGATCGCCGGGCCGTTGATCGCCGCGATCACCGGCATCGGGACGGCGTCGATGGCCTTGTTCAGCGCAATCGCCTTGTCGGGGAAGTCGGCGGCGAACACATCGCCGGACAGGTCTGCCCCGGCGCAGAACACCGTGCCCTGCCCGGTCAGCACGATCGCGCGGACGTCGTCGGCGGCGGCCTTCTCGACGGCCTCGCGCAGCGTATCGACGAGTTCGGAGTTCAGCGCATTGCGTCGCTCCGGCCGCTGCAGCTCGATTGTGGTCACATCCCCCACGCGGGTGATACCGATCATGGCCACGAGCCTACTGGCACCGCTAACCTCGTCGCGTGAGCCGGATTGGGGCTGCCGAACTGCGTGACGCCGCGCTGGACCCGGGATCGTTCCGAAGCTGGGACGACGCCCCCCTGGCCGTCGAAGCCGACGCCGCCTACACCCGTGAACTCGAGCAGGCCCGCGCCGCCACCGGTCTTGACGAGGCGGTCCTGACCGGTGAGGGCACCGTCTTCGGCCGCCGGGTGGCGGTCGTGGCCTGCGAGTTCGACTTCCTCGCCGGATCTATCGGGGTGGCCGCCGCCGAACGCATCACCGCGGCCGTCGAACGCGCGACCGCCGAGCGGCTGCCGCTGCTGGCCTCCCCCAGTTCGGGGGGCACCCGCATGCAGGAGGGCACCGTCGCCTTCCTACAGATGGTGAAGATCACCGCGGCGGTCACCCAGCACAAACGGGCGCACCTGCCCTACCTGGTCTACCTGCGGCATCCGACGACCGGCGGGGTGTTCGCCTCGTGGGGCTCGCTGGGGCACATCACCGTCGCGCAGCCTGGTGCGCTGATCGGCTTCCTGGGCCCGCGGGTCTACCAGCAGCTCTACGGAGAGCCGTTTCCCCCCGGTGTGCAGACCGCCGAGAACCTGCTTCGCCACGGCGTCATCGACGGGGTGGTCGGCATCGAGGCGCTACGACCGACGTTGGACCGGGCGCTGACCGTCATCACCGACCCCCCGGGTCCGGTTCTCCCGGCATCCCCGGAGGAACCCGTGCCCGACGTACCGGCCTGGGACTCGGTGATCGCCTCCCGCCGGCCGGACCGGCCCGGGGTGAGCTGGCTGCTGCGCGAGGGAGCCACCGATCGCGTACTGCTGTCGGGAACCCACGGCGAGGCCGCCACGACCGTGCTGGCGCTGGCCCGTTTCGGCGGCCAGCCCGCCGTCGTCGTCGGGCAGCGGCGCGTGACCGGAGGGGTGGTCGGCCCGGCCGCGCTGGCCGAGGCACGTCGCGGGATGGCGCTGGCCGCCGGTCTGCGCCTGCCGCTGGTGCTGGTGATCGACACCGCGGGCCCGGCCCTGTCGGCCGAGGCCGAGCAGGGTGGGCTGGCCGGTGAGATCGCCCGCTGCCTGTCGGACCTGGTGACGCTGGACACCCCGACGGTGTCGGTGCTGCTCGGCCAGGGCAGCGGCGGCCCCGCGCTGGCGATGGTTCCCGCCGACCGGGTGCTGGCCGCCCAGCACGGCTGGCTGGCGCCGCTGCCCCCGGAAGGCGCCAGCGCCATCGTGTTCCGCGACACCGCTCACGCCGCCGAACTTGCTGCCGCACAGGGTGTTCGGTCGATCGACCTGCTGCGCAACGGCATCGTCGACGCCATCGTCCCCGAACACCCCGACGCCGCCGACGAGCCGGTGGAGTTCGCGCGCCGGCTCTCGGCCGCGATCGCGCGGGAGATCCACGGCCTGCGGGACATGCCGGCCGAGCGGCGGTACTCGACGCGGCTGGAGCGCTACCGGCGGATCGGGCTGCCCGGCTAGGGCCGGCGGTCGCAACAACGCCAACACGGCCTCGGTGACGGCGTCCAGATCCTGCTTCGCCGCGGGGTTGTTGGACATCACCGGCTAGCGCGGTGAGCTGGATTCGCGCCGGAACAACTCCGCCGGCCGGCCGCCGGTGCCGGTGACCAGATGCCCGGTGGGCCGCAGCAGTGGTTTCATCAGCCGGCGGAACCGGTCGCGCTGCAGCGGCCGTCCGGCCACCGCCTGATGAACCCGGTGCAGCTCCCCCAGGGTGAACTGCCGGCCAAGCAAGTGATCGGGGTCGGGGCGCTGCGCGTATCGCTCGCGCACGTCTTCGGCTGCACGAGCGATGATTTCGGCGTGCCCGTAGCGCAGCCGGCCCGGGCTGGCGACCGGGACCAGCCGGGTCTGGCCGGGCTGACGGGATTCGAGCCGGCGGATCGGCACCACCTCGACGTGGGCCACCGATAGCACCCAGCCACGGTCGTCCCGGTCGGGGTCGTCGTACACGTGCAATTGCCGGGGCCGCAGCCCCCGCACCCCGGCCTTGACCCCCAACGAGCGCTCGACGGCATCGGCCAACCGCTCGCCGGGGTGCAGGAGGGTCCCGGGTAACGCCCAACCCGGCCCGTCGGCGCGGCGCACCTGCAGGACAAGCAGTTCTGGGTTCGCCGGATCGAGGGTGAGCAGCGCCGTGTCGACGGCCACATTCGGGCGCGGATAGTGGCTGAGTGGTCGTGCGCTGGTATCGCTTGTATCGCTGATTAACTCATCATTGCGTAAAGCCGCGGCGGGCGCGCTTCAGCACCACCTCGGCGACCCGTTCAGGCCAACGACTCCAGCCACGCCTGGTGCAGTGCGGCATAGCGACCCTCGCCGGAGCCGATCAGCTCGCCGGGTGGGCCGTCCTCCACGATGCGACCGTGTTCGAGCACCAGCACCCGGTCGGCGATCTCGACGGTGGACAGCCGGTGGGCGATGATCAGCGCCGTCCGGTCGGCGAGCACGGTCCGCAGCGCCCGCTGCACCAGCCGTTCGCTGGGAATGTCCAGCGAGGAGGTCGCCTCGTCGAGGATCAGCACCGCCGGGTCGGCCAGGAAGGCGCGGGCGAACGCGATCAGCTGACGCTGCCCCGCCGAGAGCCGTCCACCGCGCTTTGCGACGTCGGTGGCGTAACCGTCGGGCAGTGCGGCGATGAACTCGTCGGCACCCACCGCCGTCGCGGCGGCATGCACCTCGGCATCGGAGGCTGTCGGTCGGCCGAACCGGATGTTGTCGGCGACGGTGCCGGAAAACAGGAAGTTCTCCTGAGTCACCATGACGACGTGGCGGCGCAGCTCGCTCTGGTCGACGGCCCGCAGGTCCACACCGTCGAGCGTCACCGAACCCGATGTCGGGTCGTAGAACCGGGCGATCAGTTTCGCGATCGTCGTTTTGCCTGCCCCGGTGGTGCCGACGAGGGCGACGGTCTGTCCGGCCGGCACCACCAGCGACAGCCCCGGCAGCACCGCACGGTCGGACACATAGCCGAACTGCACGTCGCGGAAGGCGATCTCGCCGCGAACCTGCTCGAGATGCACCGGGGAGGCCGGATCGGCGATCGCGGGTTTCTCGGCCAACACACCGGCGAGCTTCTCCAGGGCCGACGACGCCGACTGAAAGGTGTTGAAGAACTGGGAGATCTCCTGCATCGGTTCGAAGAACATCCGCAGGTACAGCAGGAACGCGGCCAGCGTGCCGATCGTCATCTGGCCGTGCAGCGCGCGATAGCCACCGTAGATCAACACCACAGCGGTGGTGAGGTTGCCGACCAGCTTCACCGCCGGCATGAAGATCGCCAGCAGCCGGAATGTCCGCTCGTTGACCTCGCGGTACTGATCGGCGACGTCGTCGAAAATCTCCTGGTTGCGCGGCTCGCGGCGATAGGCCTGCACCGCCTTGATCCCCGTCATCGTCTCGACGAACTGCACGATCACCAGCGCGGCACTCTCCCGCACCCGGCCGTAGGTCTTGGCCGACTCGGCCGAGAACCACCACACCAACGCCACCAGGATCGGGAAGGCCGCCAGGCACATCAGCCCCAGCCGCACGTCGAGGGCGACCAACAGGATGGCCGTGCCGAACAACGTCAGCACCGCGGTGATCAGGCTGTCGAACCCGGTCTCGAGCATGTCCTGGATGGCCTCGACGTCGTTGGTCAGCCGACTGACCACGCGCCCGGAGGTGTAGCGGTCGTGGAAGGCGACATCGAGGCGCTGGAAATGACGGAAGACCCGGCGGCGCACCTCCAGCAGCACCCGCTGGCCGATCCGCCCGGAACGGTTCAGGAAGATCAGCCGGCTGGTCGCCTGCAGCGCAGCCATACCGCACAAGGCGGCCACCACGATGATCAGCTCATGTGCCGAGCCGCCGGCGACCAGCGGTGGGATCGCATGATCGATGCCACGCTGAACAAGCAGCGGAACCGACAGCCGCGCCGCGTTTTCCACGATCACCACCAGGGCCAGTAGCCCGACCGTCGCGCGGAACGGCCGTAGCAGGGAGCCCAGCAGCGCACGGGCCTCCCGCCGGCGCGGCCTGGCTTCGTCGATCGGCAGGTCGTCGGGCCCTTCGTCGAGCCGGCCCCGCCAGTCCGCGGTAGTCATCGGAGGTGTCCTTCCGATGCCACGTAATCGATCGGCTCACGGGCGACATCGCGTTGTTCGCGTGCCTCCTCGTAGGCCCGGTCCAGCCGCTGTCGCTCGTCGTCGTCCTCCCACTCGGGCCGCGGCGAGCACCCGTCGTCGAACTGGTCGTCTGCGGCCAGCAGGTAGCGGTAGCGCGGCACGGTAGCCAGCAACTCGGCATGCGTGCCGATGTGGGTGATCGTGCCCGCGCCGTCGACCGTGTCGAGCAGCGCGACCCTGTCGGCCAGGAGGACCGTCGAGGCGCGGTGCGCGACGATCACCGCGGTCACCTCACCCAGCACGCTGCGCAGCGCCTCGGTGACCGCCGCCTCGGTGTGGACGTCGAGGGCCGACAGCGTGTCGTCGAGCACCAGGATCCGCGGCGCGGCCAGGATGGCGCGGGCCAGCGAAAGCCGTTGCCGCTGACCACCTGAGAGGCTCATCCCCTGTTCGCCGATGCGGGTTTGCAGCCCGAACGGCAGGTCGTAGACGAACCCCGCGGCGGCGATCTCGACGGCCCTGGCGAGTTCCTCGTCGGTGGCTCCCGGGCGGCCCAACCGCAGGTTCTCGGCCACCGACATGGAGAACAGCGTCGGGTCCTCGAAGGCGGTGGCGACCGCCGTCCGCAGCGCCACCAGGGACAGCTCGCGAATATCGGTGCCGTCGACGCGGATCGAGCCCTCGGTGACGTCGTAGAGCCTCGGTAACAGCGCGACCAGCACCGATTTGCCCGAACCGGTGGCACCGACCAGCGCCAGCGTCTCGCCCGGCTCCACGGTGACGGTGACGTGGCGCAGCGCCCACGTGTCGGTGGCCGAATTCTCCTCAGCGGGAAAGCGGAAACCGACGTCGACCAACTCCAGCCGGCCACCGCGCGGGACATCCGCGATCGGCCCGTCGATGATCTCGCGGGGCGCGTCGAAGATCTCGGCCATCCGGTTGGCCGCCGTCATCGCCTCCTGGGTCATCGACAGCAGGAAACCCAGTGAGGCGATGGGCCAGACCAGCGAGAGCATCATCGTGATGAACGCGACCAGGGTTCCCAGGGTGACCAGCCCGTGCCCGGCGGCGTACGCACCGAACCCGAGCACGACGATCAGGGTCAGGTTGGGGATCACCTCGAGCAGCGTCCAGAATTTGGCCGACACCCCGACCTTCTCGATCTGGGTGTCATAGAGCATGCTGGCCTGCTCGTCGAAGCGGTCGAAGACGTAATCCTCGCGGCCGAACGACTTCACCGCCCGCAGCCCCAGCGCCGACTCCTCGACATGCGTGGCGACGTGACCGGCCTGGTCCTGGGCTTGCCGGGAGAGCCGGGTGAAGGTCCGCTCGAAGTGCAGGACGGTGAGCGTGATCGGCACGATCGACACCAGCACCACGACCCCGAGCGGCCAATACATCGCCAGCAGGATGATCGTGACGACGGTGATCTGCAGGATGTTGAGCAGCAGGAACACCAGGCCGAAGGACAGCAGCCGTCGAATGGTGCTCAGGTCGTTCATGATTCGCGATAGCAACTGACCCGACTGCCAGCGGCCGTGGAACGACATCGGCAGGATCTGCAGCCGGGCGTAGAGATCCTTGCGGATGTCGGCCTCCACACCCATCGTCGCCCGGGCCACCAGCCACCGCCGGATGAACCACAGCAGCGCCTCGGCGATGCCCACCCCCATCGCGGCAGTACCGACCAGCCACAGGCCCCGCTGGTCCTGATGGCGTACCGGACCGTCGATGACCGCCTTGGTCATCAGCGGTATCGCGACGGTGGCCACCAGGCTGGTGATCGCGACGGTGACCATCGCGATCCAACGCGCCCGGTACGGCAGCAAATAGGGCAGCAGGCGAAGCAGGTCGGAGGCACCCCGGGGATTCAGACGGGCGGGGGCGATCGCCGGCTCCGAACGCAACCCGCCCGGTTCGGAAGTCAGCTCGTCCACCGCGTCAACCATTCCCTCGTCATCGACCACCGCCGACGATATGCGCCACGTACGACACCCCAATGCCAATACCGCGGTCGACCCCCCGAATCGATGATCGCACGCGGCGCAATCGCTTATCGACCGCGACATCTCACGCTAGAACCTCAACAATCGTTGAGGTCAAACCCTTCCACCGCCCGTCGCCGTGTCCGCGCCGCCTCCCACTCGTACGGGCGTCCATCAGGCAAGATGGGGTGCATGGACAGTAGTTCGGCCGCACCCCGAGTGCTCGTGGTCGATGACGATCCCGACGTTCTGGCATCGCTGGAGCGCGGACTGCGGCTCTCCGGATTCGAGGTGTCCACCGCCGTCGACGGCGCCGAAGCACTGCGCTCGGCAACCGAGACCCGGCCCGACGCGATCGTGCTCGACATCAACATGCCGGTGCTCGACGGGGTCAGCGTGGTGACGGCGCTACGCGCGATGGACAACGACGTACCGGTCTGTGTGCTCTCGGCGCGCAGCTCGGTCGACGACCGGGTCGCCGGGCTCGAAGCCGGCGCCGACGACTACCTGGTCAAGCCCTTCGTGCTGGCCGAGTTGGTGGCCAGGGTCAAGGCGCTGCTGCGCCGCCGCGGGTCGACGGCCACCTTCTCCTCGGAGACCATCCAGGTGGGCCCGCTCGAGGTGGACATCCCAGGACGGCGGGCCCGGGTCAACGGCGTCGACGTCGACCTGACCAAGCGCGAGTTCGACCTACTGGCCGTGCTCGCCGAACACAAGACCGCCGTGTTGTCCCGCGCACAGCTGCTCGAACTGGTGTGGGGTTACGACTTCGCCGCCGACACCAACGTCGTCGACGTCTTCATCGGCTATCTGCGCCGCAAGCTGGAAGCCGGCGGCGCCCCCCGGCTGCTGCATACCGTGCGCGGCGTCGGTTTCGTGTTGCGCACCCAATGACCGGGTCGTGATGCTGTCCCGCATCTTTCGCCGCACCCCGTCGCTGCGCACCCGGGTGGCGTTCGCGACGGCGCTCGGCGCGGCGATCGTGGTGACAATCGTGGGCACCATCGTCTGGATCGGCATCACCAACGACCGTCTGGAGCGGCTGGACCGCAGACTGGACGAGGCGGCGGGGTTCGCGGTCCCGTTCGTCCCCCGCGGCCTCGACCAGATACCGCCGTCGCCCAACGACCAGGATGTCGTCATCACCGTCCGCAGGGGCGACCAGGTGCGGTCCAACTCCGAAGTCGTGCTGCCCCGTCTGGACTCCGACTATGCGACGACCACCGTCGACGGTGTCCGTTACCGGGTGCGTAGCGTCGAACTCTCCTACCCCGACACCACCACCCTCGAGGTCGGCGCGACCTACGACGACACCATCGCCGACACCAACAACCTGCACCGGCGGGTGCTGATGATCTGCGTGTTCGCCGTCTGCGCGGCCGGCCTGCTGGGTTGGCTGTTGGCGACCTTCGCGGTGCGTCCCTTCCGCCGGCTGGCGGCCCAGACCCGACAGATCGACGCCGACGACGAGGCCCCCGACATCGACATCGGGGGTGCCACCGAAGCCGTGGAGATCGGTGAGGCGCTCAAGGGGCTACTCGAACGCATTTGGACCGAACAGGACCGCACCAAGGCCGCATTGGCCTCCGCGCGCGACTTCGCCGCGGTGTCGGCCCACGAGTTGCGCACCCCGCTGACCGCAATGCGCACCAACCTCGAGGTGCTGTCCACCCTGGACATGACCGACGAGCAGCGCAAAGAAGTGCTCGGCGATGTGGTGCGCACCCAGACGCGCATCGAGGCCACCCTGGGCGCGCTGGAACGCCTTGCCCAGGGCGAACTTTCGACGCAGGACGACCATGTTCCAGTCGACATCACCGAACTGCTCGACCGCGCCGCCCACGATGCGATGCGGGTCTACCCCGACCTCGAGGTGTCGCTGGCGCCATCCCCGACCTGCATCATCATCGGGCTGCCCGCGGGCCTCCGGCTGGCCGTGGACAACGCGATCGCCAACGCGGTCAAGCACGGCGGCGCGACCCGGGTGCAGCTGTCGGCGGTCAGCTCGCGCGAGGGCGTGCAGATCGCCATCGACGACAACGGCACCGGGGTACCCGAGGCCGAACGCACAGCCGTCTTCGAGCGTTTCGCACGCGGGTCAACGGCGTCGCGCTCCGGCTCGGGACTGGGCCTGGCCCTGGTGGCCCAGCAAGCCGAAATACACGGCGGTACAGCGTCGTTGGAGGACAGCCCGCTCGGCGGCGCGCGCCTTGTGCTGCGCCTGCCGGCACCGGGCGAGTAGATCAACCCCCGGTCGCGGCAACCAACCGGGCAGTTTGTTCGGTCCCGACGTAATCTTTCTCGGTGCTCATCACTGCCCCGTACGACCACCACTGATGGCCGAGACCCCAGGCCCGCCAGTCGGCGCAACGCCGTCGACCCAGGTCCCCCGCTACGCGGGCAAGGCCACCTTCGCCCACATCGCCGACATCCACGAAGTACCCGACTACGACATCGCCGTCGTGGGCTTGCCGTTCGACGGCGGCACCTCCTACCGGCCCGGCGCGCGATTCGGGCCGATGGCCGTCCGGCAGGCCGCCCGCACACTACGTCCCGGATATCACGTGGAATTCGGGGTCGCCCCGCTGGAGCAGGTGCAGATCGTCGACGCCGGGGACGTCACGATCACCCCGTACGACATCGCCCAGGCATGCACGCAGATCGAGAACGGCATGCGCGACATCATCGGCGACCGCGCCCGCAAATTCGTCGCGATCGGCGGCGACCATACCGTCGCACTGCCGAATCTGCGTGCGCTGCATGCGTTCCACGGCCCACTGGCCCTGGTCCACTTCGACGCGCATCTGGACACCTGGGACACCTACTTCAACGCACCGGTGACGCACGGCACTCCCTTCCGCCGCGCGTTCGAGGAGGGTCTGCTGATCGAGGACCACTCGATCCACGTCGGCATCCGCGGCCCGATCTATGACCGGATGGACCTCGACGACGACGCGCGGATGGGATTTCGGATCATCCGGGCCGGGGATCTCGACGTTATTGGCGTCGACGCTGCCGTCGACATCGTCGCCCGCCGGGTCGACGATCTGCCCGTGTACCTCTCGATCGACATCGACGTCCTCGACCCCGCCTTCGCGCCCGGCACCGGGACACCAGAATCGGGCGGCCTGACCTCTCGGGAGCTGCTGCGAATGCTGCGCCGGCTCAACGGGATCAACGTCGTCGGCGCCGACGTCGTCGAGGTCGCGCCAGCCTACGATCATGCCGAGATCACGTCGATCGCAGCGGCGACGGTGGTGTTCGACCTGCTGAGCCTGATCGTGGCCAACGGCTGACCACTCAGCTGAAGTCTGGCAGGTAGGTCCGCTGCGCCCACTGGAACACCTGCCACGCCTCGCGCTCGTCGAGCATGTCGTGCACCCGGCGGGCTGCCTGCGCGCCAATCGGTTTGGCATCGCGCGCCTTGACCTGAACCTCGGCGCAGC
The DNA here is from genome assembly GCF_004745805.1 of Mycolicibacterium sp. CH28. Lineage (GTDB taxonomy): Bacteria > Actinomycetota > Actinomycetes > Mycobacteriales > Mycobacteriaceae > Mycobacterium. The sequence goes on from NZ_SRLQ01000005.1 coordinate 233,759, forward strand.
GCTCCATCAGCAGGAAGTACCCGACCGCCGCGTCGACCGATCCCGCCACCGTCAACAGCCCGTGGTTCCGCAGAATCGCGGCCCTGGCATCGCCGATGGCGGCCGCGATACGTTTGCCGCCGTCGGTCGAGCCGATGTTGACCTCATCGTCGTCGAAGATCTCGTGATCCTCGAAGAAGGCACAGGCCTCCTGCGAGATCGGACTCAGTTTGGTGACCGCCGCCGAAAACGGTGTCCCGTAGGGCGTATGGCAGTGTGCGGCGGCGATGACGTCGGGTCGGGCCTCGTGCAGCGGGGCGTGGATGTAGTAGGCGGCCACATTGACGTGGCCGCCGCCCTCGACCGCGCCATCGGGGCGGACCAACACGAGATCGTCGACGGTCATGAACCGGAACGGAACACCGTAGCGTCCCAGCCAGAAGCAATCGGTCCGCTCGGGGTCACGAGCCGATATGTGCCCGTCGCCCAGCGACCCCCAGCCCATCGCGCCGAACACCCGGTACGCCAACGCCAGCCGGCGCTTTCGGTGGGCCCGTAGTTCGGCGGGATCGGTGATGACCGGTTCGACGGCGGCCGGGTCGAGGAATGCGCCGTCAGCGACCATGTCGGGCCACCTCTCATCTGTTGTCGTCGAATAATCCATCAGGCGCGTGGTTTTCGTCTGGAGCTAGACTATCGAAATTGCCGCCGTCGAGCGCCCCGTCGTCCTGGTCGTCACCGAGCCCGACCCCGAACTGCCGCCGCCACCGCTCGAGTTGATCCCTGCCGGCGTCGAGGTGGTCGAGGTCGGGGCGAGGCCCACCGACGAACAGCTGGCCGGGGCGCAGGTGCTCTACATCTGGGACCACCGCTTCGCGGACTTGGGCCCGCTGCTGCGCCGTGCCCCATCGGTGCGGTGGGTGCACGCCGCCTCGGTCGGGGTCAACCGCCTGATCTGCCCGGAGCTGGCCGCGGTCACCCTGACCAATTCCCGGGGTGTGTTCGACATCCCGATCGCCGAATGGGTGCTGGCCGCGGTGCTCAGCCACGTCAAGGGCCTCGGGGACGGCTGGGCCCTGCAGCGCGAGCACCGGTGGCTGTATCGGAGCACCGGACGGCTGGCCGGCACCCGTGCCGCGGTGGTGGGTACCGGGTCGATCGGCCGGACCATCGGGGCGCGGCTCCTCGGCCTGGACGTCGACGTCACCCTGGTCGGCCGCACCGCCCGCCCCGACGAACGGTTCGGCGCCGTTCGCAGCAGCGACGAGTTGGTGTCGGTGGCCGCGGAGGTGGACCTGCTGGTGCTGGCCGCACCCTTGACTCCGGCGACGACGGCGCTGGTCGGCGCCGAGGTACTCGGTGCTCTGGGGCCGCGCGGTTTCCTGGTCAACGTCGGTCGGGGGCAGACGGTGGTGGAGTCCGACCTCATCGACGCGCTGCGCGCCGGGACAATCGCGGGGGCGGCTCTCGACGTCTTCGAGGTGGAGCCGCTACCGGTCGACTCACCACTGTGGTCCATGCCGAATGTGCTTGTTTCACCGCACATCTCGGGCGACTACGCCGGGTTCGAGGTGGAGATGATGGCGGTGTTCACCGCCAATCTGGCGCGGTGGCTGCGCGGCGAGCCGCTCCACGACGTCGTCGATCCGACGTTGGGGTACGTGCCCGGTTGACAGCCGATCGCTAGGCACCTTCCGGCTGGCGCCATTCGATCGGCCGCAGCAGGACCACCTCGGGCACCACACAACTGCGGGATACCCGGATGGTCATCCGGATCGCCTCGGCGATGTCGCTGGGAGCGATCATCTCCTCGGGCCCCACGGTGTCGCGGTAGTCGTCGGCCATCCGGGTGTTCACCAGTCCGGGGCAGATCGCGGTCGCCTTGATGCCCGAGGTCGACAGCTCGTCGTGCAGTGATTCGGTGAACCCGACGACGGCGAACTTGGTTGCCGAGTACGACGAGAGCGTCGCCTCGCCCCGCTTCCCCGCGTTCGAGGCGATGTTGACCACTTGCGCCGACTTGCGTTGCTGCACGGCTTCTTTGAGCAACGGTAGGCACTTGCTGGTCAGCAGGATCACCGCCCGGATGTTGACCGCGAGCTGCTCGTCGAGGAAGTCGGCAGTGATCTCGCCGACCGCCCGGTTGCCGGCTACGCCGGCATTGTTGATCAGCAGATCCAACGAACCGTAGCGCTGCAGGTGCTCGTCGACGACCCGGGCCATGAACGCCTCGTCTGCCAATGACCCGGCGACGATGTGTACCGGCGGGCCGGGCTCAGCCGACAGCGTGGAGGCCACCGCCTCGAGCTTGGCCGGGTCCCGGCCCACGAGGGTGAGCGCGAATCCTTCTTCGTGCACCATCGCGGCGATGGCGGACCCGATCCCGCCGGAGGCTCCCGTGACGATTGCACTGCGTGTATCGCTGCTCACCACGGCATTACACACGCCAAACGCGAACCGCGCTCGGCGAATGTGAAACCTAGCGAGTGGCCAGCAGGTCGATGACGAAGATGAGGGTCTTGCCCGACAGCTGGTGTCCCGAACCGGCCGGGCCGTAGGCCTGTTCCGGCGGGATGGTCAGCTGGCGGCGCCCGCCCACCCGCATGCCTGGGATGCCGTCCTGCCAGCCCTGGATCAACCCACGCAGCGGAAACGAGATGGACTCGCCGCGGTTCCAGGAGCTGTCGAACTCCGCACCGCTGTCGTACTCGACACCGACGTAGTGGACGTCCACGACGGCGCCGGGCTTGGCTTCGTCGCCTTCGCCGACCACCAGGTCTTTGATGACCAGCTCAGCGGGTGCCGGTCCTTCCGGGAATTCGATACTGGGTTTCGTCGTCACGGCACCCACACTAGTCGCCGCGAGATCGACGTTTCGGTGAAGTCCGCTCGTTGTTTTCCGCCCGAATGTCGGTTTTGGCGGGAAGGAGCGCGCCGGGGTCGGCTACCCGCTACTGATCAAGCGTTCCACCCGGCCGTCGGTGCCGCGGCGCTCACGCGCGGTCACCGTTGACGTCGTCGCCGTCAGCCGCACCCGGTCGGCGCGAAACAGGTCGTAGGCATACTCGAACGGCCGATCCGCCGCGTCGCGGGTGACCCGGGTGATCGCCATCAGCGGTCGCCGGTGTGCGATACCGAGCCAGTCGGCCTCCCGCGGGCTGGCGCTGACAACCTCGATCGTCTCGCTGGCCGTTGTCGGCACCAGCCCGTAACGCACCGCGAACAGTTCATACAGTGAGCCGCCGAGCGGTTGCTCCAACAGGTCGACGACTTGGTCGGCGATGAAACAGGAGTGGTCCACCGATAACGGCACCCCATCGGCGAAGCGCAGCCGACGGATCGCGAACACCTCGTCGTGATCATCGATCTCGAGTGCCGAGGCCTCCGCGGGGGACGGGGGACGACGATCGGTGGCCAGCACCCGGGTCGCACTGGTGTGCCCGCCGCTGCGCAACCTGGCCGGCAGGCCGGCCAGTTCGGCGGCATTGCGTTGCACCACGTCGGCGCGGACGAACGTCCCGCCGTTGCGGCCGGTCCGGCGCTCGAGCACGCCGGCCCGACTCAGCGGCAGAAGTGCGCTGCGCAGGGTGGCGCGGGAGACCTCGAACCGTTCGGCCATCTCACGTTCGGTGCCCAGCCGCGAACCGGGGCGAAGCGCCCCCTGGGCCAGCATCGACAGGATGCGCCTGCGCACATCCTCGGCGACTGGTCCCCCCTCCGACTCCTCCATCGGGCTAGGGGCGCACGGCGTCCGGCGATTCGGGGAGCACCTGACCGCCGTCGACGGCGATCGCCTGCCCGGTGATGTACCCCGCCTCGACGGTGGCCAGGAAGGCGGCGAGATAACCGAGGTCTTCGGGCTTACCCAGCACCCCGGCCGGGATCGCGCGAGTCATCCCCGCGATGTACTCCTCCCCCATGTCGACGAGGCCTTCGGTGAGGATGTTGCCCGGGAGTACGGCATTGACGGTGATGCCGTGCGGCGCCAATTCGATTGCCGCGGAACGCATGAAACCCAGCTGGGCGGCCTTGGAGGCCCCGTAGTGCGACCAGCCGGGGAAGCCGGTGATCGGCCCGGTGATCGACGACGTCAGGATCACCCGGCCACGCCCGGAGGCGATCAACGCATCCAGACAGGCCTGCACCGTGAAGACGTTGCCCTTGACGTTGATGTCGAGCACCTCGTTGAGCTGAGCCGGGGTCATGGTGGCCAGCGGCGCTTCCGGGAAGATGCCGGCGTTGGCGCACACCACGTCGATGCCGCCGAACGCCTCGACGACCCCGGCGGCGAGATTGGCGCAGGATGCCGGGTCGGTGACGTCGGTCTGGATGCCGAGCACCTTTCCGGCGCCCAGGGCGTCGAGCTCGGCGACGGCGGCGTCGAGTTCGGCCACCGAGCGGGCCGCGATCGCGACGTTGGCCCCGGCCTTGGCGAACACCGACGCGATACCGCGGCCGATTCCCTTGCTCCCGCCGGTCACCACGACCGACGTCGATTGAAGGTCAAACATTTAAAACCCTTTCTACCGCCTTGTGATTCACACCCGTGATCCGAAGATCGCATCCTGGAGCCAGGTGCGATCCGCCAAATACCGCCGCGCCAGCCGGGCAGTATTGGGCGCGAAGTCTGGGCCGAGCTCGGCCGCGGCGTCGGCGTCGGCGTGCGAGGCGATCCACGCGGTGAGGTTGATTCGGCGCAACATCACGAACGACGGGATGAGCGCCAGGTGGTCAGCAGGTAGGGAACCGGCCTCGAAATAGCCGTCGAGCCACTCGGCGATGATGCGCTCACCGGCCGGGGTGTCCTCGATGAACGACACCGCCGCACCCAGATCGGCCAGATACCAGGACCACCCGCAGTCGTCGAAATCGATCACGGTGATACCGCTCCCGGCGCTGCTCGGGTTCACCATCAGGTTGGCCAGTCGCAGGTCGGCATGCACGAGACCGAATCGGTCTGGTGCAGAGCCGAACTCGGTGAGCCGAGCGGTGATGTCGTCGGCGGCCCGCTGGATCCAACTGCGATCTTCGTCGGTCAGACCGGGGGCAAGCCGCCAGTTTCCCCAGCGCGCCTGCGGCCCGAGGATGCTGTCGAGGTCCCAGCGAAACCGGGTGAACCCGTCGGGAAACGTCCAGCGCCTGGCATGTTGGTGCATGATCGCGGTGAGCCGTCCGAGCTCGTCGAACCCGACGGCGTCGGGATCATCCTCGGCGGTGCAGCCCACGACAAACGTCACCGCATCGACGTGCAATACGTCGCCGTCCACCTCGGCGACCACCACGTCCGTACCGTCGCTGGCCGCTAGCAGCTCCGGCGTGGAGACCGAGGTCTCGGTACGCAGCGCCCGCATCCACGCCAGTTCGGAGCGGATTGCCGCCAGGGAGTGGTAGCCGGGCCGATGCACTCTCAGCACGATCGGTTCGTCGTCATCGACCAGATAGGTGGCGTTCTCGGACAGGCTGAGCAGCCGAAGCGGGGCGTCCTCGGTGCGACCGTAGGCAGGCAGGGAAGCGCGCGCGAACAACTCATGAGTCGGCGGCAGTCCCGGCATGGCGTCAAGTGTGGACCATAACGACCACTAGAGCAGACCAAATCGGCATATTTAACGCCACTGTTGCGCATGCGCATTCACCGAAACACAGCCGAAACATTTGTCCGACATTCTCTGATTCTTCCTGTTGACCAGGCGATCTGGCCCGGGTAACAATGTCGGTCGTCGCACCACATTGCCGTGCCGACACCGTCCTCGCTCCCCGGACGCATCCGCGCTTCGGGCCAAACCAGACCAAAAACCGGCGCGACCCCCAGTCACGTTCGAGATGGGAAATCACAACTATGAGCGACATCATCGACCCGCCGGCCCCGGCCGGCGCCGTGGACACAGGTGACACCGTCCAGCGGCTCAAACCCAATGCCGTCGGACTGATCGGCGTCCTGTTCATGGCAGTCGCGACCGCGGCACCCATCACCGCGATGGTCGGCAACGTGCCGATCGCGGTCGGCTTCGGCAATGGCGCCTATGCGCCCGCGGGCTACTTCGTCGCCACCATTGTGCTCACCCTCTTCGCGATCGGCTACGCCGCGATGAGCAAGCACATCACCGCCACCGGTGCGTTCTACGGGTACATCTCGCACGGGTTGGGCCGCATCGTGGGCCTGGGCGCCGGATTCCTGACCGCCATGGCCTACATGGTGTTCGAGGCATCGCTGATCGGCATCTTCGCCTTCTTCGGCAATGACACCTTCAATTCCCTGTTCCACGTCAATATCTCGTGGATCGTCTTCGCCGTCGGCATGCTGGTGGTCAACCTGGTCCTGACCTACTTCGACATCAACCTGGCCGCCAGGGTGCTCGGCGTCTTCCTGATCACCGAGATCGTGATGCTGTCGCTGATGGCGTTGTCGGTGCTGTTCACCGGCGGCGGCCCGCAGGGCTGGTCCTGGGGTTCACTCAACCCGCTCAACGCTTTTCAGAATCTCTCCGGCAGCGTGACCGGCGCCGATGGCAGCCTGATCACCGTGGCCGGCTCGGCCGGTATCGGCCTGTTCTTCGCCTTCTGGTCCTGGGTCGGGTTCGAATCCAGCGCGATGTACGGCGAGGAGTCCAAGAACCCGAAGAAGATCATCCCCATCGCGGTGATCAGCTCGGTCGTCGGAATCGGCATCTTCTACGTCCTCATCTCCTGGCTGGCCATCGTCGGCACCGGACCGCAGAATGCCATTGCGCTGGCTCAGAATTCAGCTACCGCCGGTGACATCTTCTTCGGGCCGGTCGGCGCGCACCTGGGTACGTGGGCCGTCGATATGTTCAAGATCCTGCTGATGACGGGCTCGTTCGCCTGCGGCATGGCGTTCCACAACTGCGCGGCCCGCTACATCTACGCGATCGGACGCGAGAACGTCGTCCCGGGCATGCGCAAGACGCTGGGCGCCACGCACCCCCAGCACGGCTCGCCCCACATCGCCGGGCTGGTCCAGACCATCTTCGCGGCCATCGTGGTGCTGTTCTTCGCGGTCACCGGCCGTGACCCCTACACCGGGCTCTACGGCCTGATGGCACTGCTGGGCACCACCGCCATCATGATCGTGCAGGCGTTGGCCGCCTTCGCTGTGATCGCCTACTTCCACGTCGGCAAGAATCATCCCGAGACGGCCAACTGGTTCCGCACCTTCCTGGCGCCCCTGCTCGGTGGCCTGGGCATGCTGTACGTGATCTACCTGCTCGGCAAGAACGCGTCGTTCGCGGCGGGCACGGCGTCCAGCGACTGGGTCTTCACGATCATCCCCTACGTGGTCGCGGTCGTCGGGATCGGCGGAGTCCTGCTCGCCGTGGTCCTGAAATACACTTCCCCGGAACGCTATTCGGAGCTGGGACGCACGGTCCTGGAGGAGGCCCACGAGCGCAAGTGAGCGTAGTCACGGGCCGCGTCAACGAGGCAGAGGAGTAGCAATATGGGTTTCTCGAACATCATGGATTCCAACAGCTACTCCCCGGATCACCCGGTCGATCCCGCCACCGAATCGTTGATCGCGGCCCGTGACCGCATCCTGGGCCCGGCGTACCGGCTGTTCTACGAGCGCCCGGTTCATCTGGTCCGGGGCGAGGGCACCCGCCTCTATGACGCCGACGGTGCCTGCTACCTGGACGCCTACAACAACGTCGCCAGCGTCGGGCACTGCCACCCGCACGTGGTGCAGGCCACCAGCCGCCAGCTCGCCACCCTCAACACCCACACCCGCTACCTGCACGGTGGCATCGTCGACTACAGCCAACGACTGCTCGCCACCATGCCCGAGCAGATCGACCAGGTGATGTACGCCTGCACCGGTTCGGAGGTCAACGACCTGGCCCTACGGGTGGCCGAAATGCACACTGGTGCAACGGGTGTCATCGTCACCAGCGACGCTTACCACGGCAACACCGCTGCGGTCACCGCGATCTCCCCCTCGCTCGGCGGGGCGACGGTGTTGGGTGACCACGTCCGCGCGATCGCAGCACCGGACAGTTTCCGGACGCCGTCGGACGAACTCGCCGCCCGATTCGCCGCCGACGTCGTCGCCGCGATCGAGGACCTGCAGGCCAGCGGTGTGGGATTCTCGGCGCTGATCGTCGACACCATCTTCTCCTCCGACGGCATCTACCCCGACCCGTCGGTGCTCGCACCCGCGGTCGAGGCCGTGCACCGGGCCGGTGGAGTGTTCATCGCCGACGAGGTGCAGCCCGGCTTCGCGCGCACCGGCGAGGCCATGTGGGGATTCACCCGCCACGACGTCGTTCCCGATCTGGTGACGATGGGCAAGCCGATGGGCAACGGCATGCCGATTGCGGCGATGGCCGCCCGCGCCGACGTGCTGGAGGCCTTTGCCCGCGGGGTGCCCTACTTCAACACCTTCGGCGGCAATCCCGTCACCGTGGCCGCCGCCGCCGCTGTGCTCGACGTGATCGAGGACGAGAAGCTGATGTCGAACGCCAGTGAGGTGGGCGGCCAGCTGCGGGCCGAACTGGCCGGGCTCGCCATCGACCACCCGCGCATCGGCGACGTTCGCGGCACCGGCCTCTACGTCGGTGTCGAGGTACTCACCGAGGCCGGGTCCCCCGACCGGGCCGGGGCCAAGTCATTGGTCAACGCCATGCGGGAGCGGCGAATACTGATTTCGGTGTGCGGACGTGACGGCAATGTGCTGAAGATCCGGCCCCCGCTGGTTTTCTCGGACTCCGACGTCGACTGGTTCTGCACCGAGTTCAGCTCTGCGTTGACTTCCTGGTCCTGACACCGCCACGTCGGGCACACTGGAGCCGTGGCAGAAGACAACGACACCCTTACGCGGATCCACGACCTGGTAGCCCAGGAGCGGGAATTGCGCGACCGGCTGGTGCACGGCGAGATCGACCCGTCCGAGGAGCACGAGCGGCTGCGGGTCATCGAGACCGAACTGGACCAGTGCTGGGACCTGCTGCGGCAACGCCGCGCCCTGCGCGAGACCGGCGGCAACCCCAGCGAGGCCAGCGTTCGGCCCGCCGACGAAGTCGAGGGTTACCTCAGCTGACTCAGCTGATCAGGCGGGCCAGGATCTTCTGCAACGTCTGTAGATCGTGGTCGTCGAGCGAAGCCAGAACGTCGGGCGCCGGGTCGTCGGTCTGATCGAGGACGGTGATGACCTCGCGGCCCGCGGCGGTCAGTGACACCAGCTTGCAGCGCCGGTTGTCCGGATGTGGTTCGCGGACAACAAGCCCGCGCTCTTCCAGATCGTTGACCGCGACCGTGGCGGCGGGTGCGTCGATGGTGGCGGCCTCGGCCACCTCCTTGACCGTCATCGGCTGGTTGGCCAGTCGACGCAGTATGCGAATCCTGCTGAACGGCAACCCCGTTGCGTCGACCGCCGAACGCCGCCAGCGGTCCTTGTTGTCCAGGACCAGACCGGACATCAACCGCCACACCTGATCCGCCAGCGGGTTACCCGACATGGGCGACCGCACTGCTGTGGCTTTCGATCAGTGGGGCCAGCCGCTGCGCGGACAGTTTGGCCCGCTCCGAGGTGGACACGACGGCCAGCAGGGTGATCACCAGGCCCAGCCCGATACTGACCAACCACAGTGGTCTTGCCGCCTCGGTGAAATCGACGCCGATGACGGCAAGTGCCGAGCCGGCCACCGAACCACACAGTGCCACACCGATACTCACCCCAACCTGCCTGCTCGTGGACGTAACCGCCGAGGCCGCGCCCGCGCGGTCCCGAGGCATGCCGCTCACCGCGGCGTTGGTGATCGGCGCGTTGACCATACCGAAGCCGATACCGTACACGGCGAATATCGCCAGCAACGCCCAGACCGGCGTGGTCGGGGTCAGGAACGCCAGCATCACCGACGCGGCGGTGATCAGTATCCCGGAAACCAGCAGCGACGGGCGGGCACCGAAGCGTCCAACAAGCCGCCCGGACAACGGCGAGAAGAACAGCGCGCCCACGGCGATCGGCAGGTAGATCAAACCGGTGTGGGCGGCCGAGTATCCGCGCTCACCCTGCAGGTAGAGCGACATCATGAACAGGAACGCTCCCCAGGCCGCGAACGCGCACACCGCGGTGGCCGTGGCCGACGCGAACGGGATGCTGCGGAAGAACCGCAGGTCGATGAAGGGGTCGTGGCGCCGCGACTCGTAGCGCAGGAAAGCCACCAGGGCCAGTGCTGCGGCAGCGGCGATCGCGAGTACCCGCGGGTTGGTCCAACCCATGCCGGGGGCCTCGATCAGGACGAAGACCACGCCGAACAGGGTCAGCATGGCCAGCAATTGTCCGACGGGATCGATGTCACGCATGGTGGCCGACTTACTTTCGGGCACGAAGATCGCGGTGAGGATGATCGCGGCCGCGCAGATCGGCAGGTTGATCCAGAACACCGCGCGCCAGCCGATCGTCTGAATCAGCAAGCCACCGACGATCGGGCCCAGCGCCATCGAGATCCCGACGACAGCACCCCAGAGCCCCAGGGCGCGGGCGCGCTCCACCCGGCCGATGAAGACCTGCGAAATGATCGACAGCGCAACGGGATTCATCATCGAGCCGCCCAGGCCCTGGACGAGCCGAGCGCCGATCAGGGTGTCGATGTCGGGGGCCAGGCTGCACAGTAGCGAGCCGATCGCGAAGGTGGCCAGGCCGATCTGGAACACCCGCCGCCGGCCGAACCGGTCGCCGGTAGCGCCGGACAGCATCAGCAGCGACGCCAGCACCAAGGTGTAGATGTCGATGACCCACTGCATCTGCGACGGCGTGGCGCGTAGGTCGGTGCGGATCGCCGGGATGGCGACGTTGACGATGGTGGCGTCCATCGAGACGATCAGCAGGCTCAGACAGCAGGACGCCAGGATGATCGTCTTGCGCCGCGCGCTCAGCTCACCGACAGTTGTAATCACACAACCATTGTGAAACTACAACTGTTTGGCGGTCAAGCTCGGACCGTGTCGAATTCGACGAAATGGCGAAGATCACTCGAACTTCTCCGCCCAAACGTCGGTCTGGGCGCAGAAGGGTTGAGTGGCGGGAGTGGGTCAGCGGCCGTCGATAGCGGCGTAATCGCGCTCGGTGTAGCCGGTGTAGATCTGGCGCGGGCGGCCGATCTTGCTGCTGCCCTCGTCGTGCATCTCGCGCCAGTGCGCGATCCAGCCCGGCAGTCGGCCCAGCGCGAACAATACGGTGAACATCCGGGTCGGGAAGCCCATCGCGCGGTAGATCACGCCGGTGTAGTAGTCGACGTTCGGGTACAGCTTGCGCTCGATGAAGAAGTCATCGGTGAGCGCGATCTCTTCGAGCTGCTTGGCGATGTCGAGCAGCTCATCGTCGCCGCCGAGTTTGCCCAGGATCTTGTCGGCCTGCTCCTTGACGATGCGCGCCCGCGGGTCGTAGTTCTTGTAGACCCGGTGACCGAAGCCCATCAGCTTCACGCCGTCCTCGCGGTTCTTGACCTTGCGGACGAAGGTCTGCACGTCGTCGTCGCCGGTGCGGATCTTCTCCAGCATTTCCAGCACCGCCTGGTTGGCGCCACCGTGCAGCGGCCCCCACAACGCGTTTATACCGCCGGAGATCGAGGTGAACAGGTTGGCCTGCGACGAGCCGACCAGCCGCACCGTCGACGTCGAGCAGTTCTGCTCGTGGTCGGCGTGCAGGATCAGCAACATATCCAGCGCCCGGACGATCTCGGGATCCACCTCGTAGGGCTCGGCCGGCAACCCGAACGTCATCCGCAGGAAGTTCTCCACCAGCGTCAGGGTGTTGTCCGGGTAGAGGAACGGCTGGCCGACCGACTTCTTGTAGGCATAGGCCGCGATCGTCGGCATCTTGGCCAGCAGCCGGATCGTCGAGAGCTCCACCTGATCGTGGTCCAGCGGGTCCAGCGAATCCTGGTAGTAAGCCGAAAGCGCGTTGACCGCGCTGGACAACACCGGCATCGGATGGGCGTTGCGCGGGAAGCCGTCGAAGAACCGCTTGAGGTCCTCGTGCAGCAGGGTGTGCCGCTGGATCTGGGTGGTGAATTTCTCCAACTGCTCGGCCGTCGGAAGCTCGCCGTAGATCAGGAGGTAGCTCACCTCGATGAAGTTCGACTTCTCGGCGAGCTGCTCGATGGGGTATCCGCGATAGCGCAGGATGCCGGCGTCACCGTCGATATAGGTGATGGCGCTCTTGGTCGACGCGGTGTTCACAAAACCCTGGTCGAAAGTGGTGTAGCCGGTCTTGGCCAGCAACGAGCCCAAGGCGATCCCGTCGGACCCCTCCGTCGCATGAACGATGTCCAGGTCCACCTCGCCGCCCGGGTATTTCAGGCTGGCGATGTCGTCGGTTCCGGCCACATGAACCCCTTCTGAGTTCTTCGACGCCTGCTGAGGCTATCCGTACTAGGTGAAGGTAGTCGTTATTGTGCCGACTCGCCCGCGGGGGTCGGGCCCGGGGTCCGCCCTGGCGTCCAGAGCCCGGTGAAAATCGCGTACGCCGAGGCGATCCGGTCGCACAGGACCTCCGCGTCGATCGGCGGTCGACCCGGTGCACCCAGATCCTGACAGGCCACACTCATCACCACCGTCCAGGTGTCGAACAGGATGCTGACGGCGGGATGATCTCGGGCGACGCCCATGCGTCGCGCCGCCACGTCGGCCGCCGCATGGTGATAGCCATCGGTTCGGAACATGAACGAGGCAAGGCCGATCGCCGGGGCGGAATTGACGATCTTCAGCAGCAACCCCATCCGGTCCACGGATTCGGCGCCGGGGCGACCGTAGTGGGGGCTTCCGAACGTCTCGAGATGCGCGCGTGCCAAGGCCTCGTAGTGGGTGATGTCCAGCGGCTGACGCCCGAAGGCCACCGCAAGATCGTCGGCAACCTCGTCGAGGACGGCGACGACTACCGCCTCCTTGCTCGAGAAGTAGCGGCTGAAGGTGCGCGGAGCCACCTCCGCGGCGGCGGCGATCTGCTCGACGGTGGTGTTGTCGTAGCCCTGCTCGATACACAGCTGGATGGCGACGTCGATCAGCTTCGCCCGGGTCCGCTGCTTCTTGAGTTCACGCAGGCCGGGAACGGCTGCCTTCACGCCTCCCCCTCACACCGCAGCGCGCCCGACGTCAAACCGTCGGGGGTAGCGCTGATCCCGCTTCCGCCGCGGCGATAACCGTGAACGCGGCGAACGCGCTGTCGAGCCGGTCGGCCATGATGGTCGCGCAGTCGTCGAAATCGTCCGGCTCGACGACCAGTTGTGCCCACGCAGCTGCGGTGATGCCTTCCCACACCAGCATGGTCACCGCCACCCGCCGATCCCGCATGTCGACGCCCAGGCGCGCGGCCACCTCGACAACCAGCGGGCGCAGCCGCATCGCGGCTGTCGCCAACCGCAGTGCACTGGCCGAGGAGATGACGTTGACCATCAACACCAGGCGGTGGGCGGTCAGTCCAGTCACGGCATCTGGCCCGACCTGGCGCAGCGCGCGCGAATGTGCCCAGGCCAGCGCTGTCAGCGGCGGAACTGCCGGCGAAGTGGCGGCCAGTTCGGCAACCGCCGCGTGGACCAGGTCGTCCAGGACGGCGGTCACCACCGCGTCCTTGCTCGGGAAGTAGCGGCTGAACGTTCGCGGCGACACCTCGGCGGCCGCCGCGATCTGCTCGACTGTGGTGTTGTCGTAGCCGCGCTCCAGACACAGCCGTACCGCAGCGTCGACCAGCATCGTGCGGGTGCGTTGTTTCTTGCGCTCGCGCAATCCCATGGGCGGCTGCGCGATGACGTCGGCCACACCGTAATCGTAGTCGGATCGCCCGCCCGATCCAGGCACGGCAAAGATCAGGACGTCGCCGGATCCACCCGATAACGCAGGAATACCGGGGCCGCCGCCGCTGCCACCAGGACACCGACCACCACAAGGCCTCCCCCGCCCGCCGCGGCAAGCGTCGTACCGACCGCCGCTGCGGCGACACCGTGCACCGCGTCGGCCAGCCGGGGACCACCGGCGACGACCACGAGGAACACCCCTTGCAGCCGGCCGCGCAGGTCGTCGGAGGCCGCCTCCTGCAGGATCGTCGACCGGAAGGCCGCCGACACCATGTCCGCCGCACCGCCAATGGCCAAGAACGCCAACGCGATCCACATCATCGTCCCGGCCCGTCCACCGGCTAGGCCGCCGGCGACTCCGAAGCCGACCATGGCCGCACCCCACACCACGATCGACGCGACGACCGCCAGACCCTGGCGGCGGACCCGCGGGAACCACCCGGAAAACACGCCACCCGCGACCGCGCCCACCGACATCGCGGCGGCCAGCAAGGCCATGGTGGCACCGCCTGCCACCGGACCACCGAAGTTCTCGTGCGCCATCTGGGGAAAGAGCGCGCGGGGCATCCCGCAGATCATCGCGATCAGGTCGACCACGAACGACATCAGCACCACCTGATTGCCGGCCAGGTAGCGGAATCCCTCCAGCACCGCACCCACGCCCCAGCGCGATACGCCCGCCACCACCGCTTCGGTGCTGGGCATCGGAGCGATCCGCAACGTCGCCCAGATCGGCGCCAGGCAGGTGATCGCGTCGATCAGATAGAGTGTCGACAGGTCGATCCAGTGCAGCATCACCCCGGCCAGCAGCGGGCCCGCGATCGCGCCGAACTGTTGCACGGTCATGTTCAGCGAGTTGGCCGCGGGCAGTTGGCTGATCGGCAGCATCCGCGGGATCGCGGCGGCCAACGTGGGCGAGTTGATCGCGAAAAATGCCTGCTGCACACCGAGCAGGACGAGCACCACCCACACGTTGTTCAGCGCCAGCGCGGCCTGCAGCCACAACAGCACCGAGGCCACCGCCAGACCGCACGAAGCAATGATCAGAAGCCGCCGCCGATCCATGGCGTCGGCCCACGCCCCGCCGAGCAACCCGAACACGACCAGTGGAACCAGTGCGAAGACGCCCGCCAAGCCCACGTACGCCGAATTCCGGGTCAGCGCGTACAGCTGCACCGGCACAGCGAAGATCGTGAGGTTGCCCCCGATCACGGTGACAATGCCGGCCCCCCATAGCCGCCGGAAGTCCGGCGTGCGCAGCGGGGTGGTGTCGGCGAACAACCGGAGTCGCCGGGCCGACGACATCGGATCCCGCGCCACCGCTAAGGCTGCAGCCGCTCGATACGGCCGGTGCCCGATGCCGCCGGCCCAGCGGCTCCGGTGCTAACGCGGATCCGGTTGTGGACGCGGTTCTCCCGGCCCTGCCAGAATTCGACGATATCGGCAGCGATGCGATAGCCGCCCCAATGCGGTGGCACCGGAACCCGTTCTTCACCGGCGAAGCGCTCGGTGACCTCGGCCAGCGCCGCCAGCAGTTCAGCGCGCGAACCGATCGGGCGGGACTGCGCCGAGGCCCACGCACCCAGCTGCGAACCGCGCGGTCGCTTGGACCAGTACTCAGCGGTCTCTTCGGGGGCGACCTTGGTCACCGAACCGCGGATGTGTACCTGGCGACCCAGCCCGTACCAGGGGAACGTCACCGAGGCATACGGTGTCGCCGCCAGCTCGGCGCCCTTGGCGGATTCGTAATTGGTGTAGAAGGTGATTCCGGTCTCGTCCACGCTCTTGCACAACACCGTGCGGCTGACCGGCCTTCCCGCGTCGACAGTGGCCAGCACCATCGCGTTGGGCTCGGCTATCCCGGCCGCCTCGGCGTCGGCGATCCAGCTGTGCAGCAATGCAAGCCAGCCGTCGGCCAACCAGTCGACGTCGAGGTCGCTGCTACCGTCCTTCTCGACCGAGCCATACTCCACCCGCATCCCGGCAAGGCGATCACGCTCGGTCATGTCCTCGCTCGCTCTGCACTGCCACCTGGAAATTCCACGGACCAACGGTACGCCGCGAGCGCTCCGCCGGCAGTTACCGACCGGTAGCAGACGCCCGATCGGCGGGTGCAAGAATCCAGTCATGACGCTGGTACCCGACGATTTCGTGCCCGGACTCGAAGGCGTGGTGGCCTTTACCACCGAGATCGCAGAACCGGACCGGGACGGTGGCGCGCTGCGGTATCGCGGCGTGGACATCGAGGAGCTGGTAGGCAACCGGGTGACGTTCGGCGACGTGTGGGCGCTGCTGGTCGACGGCCGGTTCGGTGACGGACTGCCGCCCGCCGAGCCCTTCCCGCTGCCGATTCACACCGGTGACGTCCGGGTCGACGTCCAGGCCGGGCTGGCCATGCTGGCGCCGATCTGGGGTTACGCCCCGTTGCTGGACATCGACGGCGAGACCGCCCGCGACCACCTCGCGCGCGCATCGGTGATGGCCCTGTCCTACGTCGCCCAGTCCGCCCGCGGCATTTACCGGCCGGCGGTGCCGCAACGTCTGATCGACGAATGTTCCACTGTCACGCAGCGTTTCATGACTCGCTGGCAGGGTGAGCCCGATCCACGCCACGTGGAGGCGATCGACGCCTACTGGGTGTCGGCGGCCGAGCACGGGATGAATGCGTCGACATTCACCGCGCGGGTGATCGCCTCCACCGGTGCCGATGTCGCGGCCGCACTGTCCGGCGCGATCGGCGCGATGAGCGGACCGCTGCACGGTGGCGCCCCCGCCCGGGTGATCCCGATGATCGACGAAGTCGAGCGCACCGGCGACGCCCGCGCGGTCGTCAAGGGCATCCTGGACCGCAAGGACAAGCTGATGGGGTTCGGCCACCGGGTGTATCGGGCCGAAGACCCTCGCGCGCGGGTGCTGCGTGCGACGGCCAAGCGGCTGGGTGCACCGCGCTACGAGGTGGCCGCCCAGCTCGAGCAGGCCGCGCTGGCCGAACTGCGCGAGCGCCGCCCGGACCGGGCCATCGAGACCAACGTCGAGTTCTGGGCCGCGGTGATCCTGGACTTCGCTCAGGTGCCGGCCAAGATGATGCCGGCGATGTTCACCTGCGGCCGCACCGCGGGCTGGTGCGCCCACATTCTGGAGCAGAAGCGGCTCGGCAAGCTGGTGCGCCCCTCAGCGATCTACGTCGGTCCGGCGCCGCGCCCGCCGGCTTCGGTGCAGGGCTGGGATCAGATCTCGCACGCCGCGGTCTAGCGCACGGCCTCCTGTCGGGGCACGGTGATTGGATGGGTACCCCGGCTCGCCGCAAGATCCTCTACATCGACCTGGACAACACGATGGTCGATTTCGTTCACCGGATCGAGGGCCTTGATCCGGTCGTCGTCGACAAGTATCGCGGCCGGATGGACGAGGCGCCAGGCATTTTCGCGCTGATGCGATCGATGCCCGGCGCCATCGACGCCTTCACCGAACTGTCGGAGCTGTTCGACACCTACCTGCTGTCGACCGCACCGTGGCGCAACCCGTCCGGATGGCAGCACAAGCTCGAGTGGGTGCACGAACACCTTGGCAGCGAAGAAGATTCGCCGGCCTATAAGCGGCTCATCCTCACCCACCACAAGGACCTGAACCGCGGCGACTTCCTCGTCGACGACCGGCCCAACAACGGCGCTGAACGTTTCCGCGGCGAATGGATCCAGTTCGGATCCGAGCGGTTCCCCGACTGGGACACGGTGCTGGACTACCTGCGAGGCAAGGCCTGAAGGCCCCGGGGGGGGTGTCCGTTGCCGGCTCCCTAACGCAGCAGTCCGGCCAGCAGCCTGCGCGGCAACGGCGGCTGCGGCGCGGTAGCCGCGACCGCCACCATGTCGGCGACGGCGGTGAACTTGACCCGCGCCCGGCCCTGCGCCCCACCGCGGGCGACTTCGGCGGCATCGATCGCACGCCAGCCCGCCGCATCGACCACGTCGGGCTGCCGGGCGCGGACCAGCCGGTCCAGCTCCATCGGGCGCTCGACCGGATCGGTGAGCAGACCGGCGTTGAAGTCGTCGACCAGGTTGGCCACGGTCGCCATCGCGCAGGACTTGTTGGTGCCGATGAATCCGGTGGGGCCGCGCTTGATCCAGCCCGCGACGTAGGCGCCGGGGATGGGTTCACCGGCGGCCTGGTCGATGACCCGGCCGTCGCGGTTGGGCACCACGGCCGCCGTGTCGTCGAAGGGCAGACCCGCTATGGGCGAGCCGCGGTAGCCGATCGAGGTGAGCAGCAGCCCCGCCTGCACCGGCACCGTGTCCTCGGTTCCGGTGCGGCGGAACTCGACGCCGGTGACACGGTCGGTGCCGAGCACCCGGTGCGGAGTCAGCCGGTAGGCCAACCGGATTCGGGGCCGCCCGCCCGCGGCAGGGGCAACCGGTAGCTTGGCCAGGGCCTCGAGCTTCGCGGCGGTGAGCGGGTCGGCGGCGACGGCCAGGTCCCGCTGGACCAGGTCGTGATCGCCGGCGTCGAGCACCACCTCTGCGACCGACGTCAACCCGATCAGCTCAGGCAGGGTGAACGCCGAGTCGGCCGGTCCGCGGCGCGCGGCGATGACGACTTCGCGCACCGCAGAATCGCGCAGCGCGCGCAGCGCGGTACTCGAGATGTCGGTGCGGGCCAGATCATCGGGATCGGCGGTCAGGATTCTGGCCACGTCCAGGGCGACATTGCCATTGCCGACGATGACCACCCGCTCATGACCGAGGTCGACGGCCAGATCGGCGAAGTGAGGATGCCCGTTGATCCAGGCCACGGTCTCGGTGGCGGTGCCGACCAGGCCCATGCCGGGGATATCGAGTCGGCGATCGGTGGGCGCACCGACGGTGTAGAGCACCGCGTGATGTCGCTCGAGCAGCTCGGCATGCGAAAGGTGTTTGCCGACTTCGACATTGAGGTAGAAGGTGAAGCCGGGTCGACCGCTGATCCGCTCGAAGAGCTGGGTCACCCCCTTGGTGTTCTGGTGATCGGGAGCGACACCGGCACGCACCAACCCGTACGGGGTGGGCAGCTTGTCGAATACGTTGACCCGCACACCCTGCTGTGTCAGCAGTTCGTCGGCGGCATACATGCCCGCCGGCCCGGAGCCGACGACGGCCACCGCGAGGTCCCCGCCGCGGCGTAGTTGCGGTGCCGGTAGCACCGGGGCGAGCTTGGACGTCGGCGGCAGCTTCACGTCGGCGGGCCGCTCGGGATAGAAGGCGGCGTTGAGCTCGACGAACGGCAGTTGATCGACCCTCAGCTTGCTGTCGGGCGCGATCGCGCCGACCGGGCATGCACTGACACAGGCCCCGCAATCGACGCAAGCGACGGGATCGATGTGGAGCATCTCGGCGGTGGCAAAGCCCGGCTCGTCGGGACTGGGATGGATGCAGTTCACGGGACAGGCGTAGACGCAGGACCCGTCGCTGCAACACGACTGGGTAATCACATGGGGCACAGGCGTGAGTCCTCTGGTTTACGCGGCGGCGATCACGTGCTGGCGTTGTGGCTCGCTGCGGTAACGGCTCGCCGGCCCGTCGATCCGGCAGATCCGCCACATCAGCTTTGCCAGTGGGTTCATCAGCCCCGTGTCGGTGGCCAGCATGCGGACATCACCGAACATGTCACGCAACATCTGTCGCGACTGGGGCGACGTGAAGAAGATCTCCTTGCGCACCGAGCGCGGGATGTCGAACTCCTTCCAGAATGCCCTCGGCGGCACGATGATCGCCGAACACAGCACGCGCATCACCACCGGCACGTAGAGCGACAGCCAGAAGCGCTTGCGCCGCGGCAGGTGCGGCACCCGCTTGCGCAGATACTCGTGCGCGAACGAAATATGCCGGGCCTCCTCGGCGACGTGGATGGCCATCACGCGCTCCATGATCGGATGCAGCGTCTTGCCCTCGCGCAGCACGTTCTTCTGCATGTGGTCGATCGGCTCCTCGCCGGCGAGGATGCCGAACCAGAACGGGATCGGTAGCGGCCCCGCGGCGAGGGGGATCGCCGGCTGAATCCACTTCAGCAAGCGAGGCATGCCCGGCACGTCGGCGCCGATGTGGTTCACCATCTCCTGGAACATCATGGTGTGGTTGCACTCTTCGACCGCCTCGTGCAGGCAGTACCGGTACTCCGGCGAGCCGTTGGGCGTCCAGAAGGCGTACTCCATCAGGCCGCGGATGAGAATCGACTCGAAGTGCAGGCCCACCTTGGCGACGTTGGACTGCCGCCACATGCCGATCTCGATCTGCCGCTCGGTGGACTGCGACTGGTACCAGGGGTGCTGTCCGATCGGGTCGGTGCCGGGGAGAATCCAGCGCTCGTCGTTCGGGACCACCGCGAACTCGGGAGAGTCCCAGTCGATGTCGGTGTAGGGATTGAAGTTCCTGCGCACCGAGCCTTCCGACAAGGTCATGAGCTTCTCGACGTAGGCGATGTCGTCCAGCACGTCCATGTTGCGGCGCCAGCGCCTGACAATCTTGGTTCTCGCCATGGCAGCCTCCTCAGAGGTTTACATTGGGGCGGGTGATGTCCAAACGGTACCGCAGGTATCACCTAAGTGTCCATACCCACTTTCCCGTTTGCTGAATGCCTCGATTTCAAAACCGGTGGCGACGGCTTCTACGCTTGGGGTATGGCTGACCCCGACGCTCTTCGCGCAAGCGGCTCATCAACACAGCTCGTGATTCCCGATTCCCTCAAGCCCGGCGACGGCAGATTCGGGTGTGGCCCCTCGAAAGTGCGCCCCGAGCAGCTCAACGCACTGACCACCACGGCGGCCACGCTGTTCGGCACATCGCACCGCCAGGCGCCGGTCAAGAACCTGGTCGGGCGGGTCCGTGACGGCCTGCGCGAGTTCTTCTCGGTGCCCGACGGCTACCAGGTCATCCTCGGCAACGGCGGCGCGACGGCGTTCTGGGACGCCGCCGCGTTCGGGCTGATCGACAAGAAGTCGCTGCACCTCACCTACGGCGAGTTCTCCGCGAAGTTCGCCTCGGCGGTGGCCGCGAACCCGTTCGTCGGGGATCCGATCATCATCAAGGCCGACGCGGGCAGCGCGCCCGAACCGCAGTCCGATCCATCGGTGGACGCGATCGCCTGGGCCCACAACGAGACTTCGACCGGAGTCGCCGTGCCCGTGCGGCGGCCCGAAGGCTCCGGTGAGGCGCTGATCCTGATCGACGCCACGTCCGGGGCCGGCGGCCTGCCCGTCGATATCAACGACGTCGACGCCTACTACTTCGCGCCGCAGAAGAACTTCGCCAGTGACGGCGGCCTGTGGCTGGCCATCGTGTCGCCCGCGGCGCTGGCCCGCATCGAATCCATCGCGGGTTCGGGCCGCTGGGTACCCGACTTCCTGTCACTGCCGATCGCGGTGGACAACAGCTTGAAGAACCAGACCTACAACACCCCGGCGATCGGCACGCTGGTGCTGATGGCCGAGCAGATCGACTGGATGAACGGCAACGGCGGGCTGGACTGGGCGGTCAAGCGGACCGCCGACTCGTCACAGCGGCTGTACTCCTGGGCGGAGGCGTCCTCGTATGCCACCCCGTTCGTGGCCGACCCCGCGCTGCGGTCGCAGGTGGTGGGCACCATCGACTTCACCGATGCGGTAGATGCCGCAGCGGTGGCCAAGGTGCTGCGAGCCAACGGCATCGTCGACACCGAGCCCTACCGCAAGCTGGGCCGTAACCAGCTGCGCATCGCGATGTTCCCGGCGGTCGAGCCCGACGACATCACCGCGCTGACCCAGTGCGTCGACTGGGTCGTCGAACGACTCTGAGGTTCGGGGCCTTCGCTCTAGCGTGTCCTAACCGTTATATTCCGTCGGCTGAGTTAGAGTCCCGACGAAGGAGGTCGACATGCGGGAACTGAGAGTGATAGGGCTCGATGTCGACGGCAGGCACATCATCTGCGAAGGCCGCGACCCCGCCGACAAGTTCACCTTGCAGGTTGACGACCGGCTGCGCGCCGCACTGCGTGGCGACCGGTCGTTGGGCCAGGCCCTGAGGGACAAAGAGGTCAGAGGCGTGTTGCGACCCAGGGATATTCAGGCCCGCATTCGTGCGGGTGCGTCCGTCGAGGAAGTTGCCGATTCGTCCGGCATGGACATCGCCAAGGTGGAGCGGTTCGCCCACCCGGTGCTGTTGGAACGTCAGCGGGCAGCCGAACTGGCCAGTGCCGCACATCCGATACTCGCTGACGGGCCCGCCGTCTCGACGCTTCTGGAAGCCATCACCAGCGCTCTGGTCGCGCGCGGCCTCAGCCCGGAGGCGACCGACTGGGATGCCTGGCGCAGCGAGGACGGCCGCTGGACGGTTCAGCTGGCCTGGCAGGCCGGCCTGTCCGACAACGTCGCGCACTTCCGCTTCAGCCCCGGCTCGCACGGCGGCACGGTGTCGGCCTTGGATGACGCTGCCAGCGAGCTCATCGACCCGAAGTTCGAGCGTCCGCTGCGGCCGGTTGCCCCGGTAGCTCAGCTGGAGTTCGAGGAGCAGCCCGAGCCGGCGCCCGCGCCGCGAGCCGCAGCCATCGAGGAAAAGCCGGCACCGGCGCCTCGTACCAGGCGAACCAAAGCCAAGCCGACGGTCCCGGGCTGGGAAGACGTCCTGCTCGGCGTGCGGTCGAGCGGCGAGCGCTGACCCGCTAGTGTGCCGCCGCCAGGGCTAGTAGCGTCACCCAGCCGCCTGCGACACCGATACCCGCTCCCAGGACGAACCAGCGTCGAACCGGGATGTGGCGCCAGCCCCACAGCGTGGGAGACAGGCCGCCGACCGCGATCAGGTTGAGCACAACCGCCACCAGCGGGTGGACCCGGATCATGCCCAGGCTCAGCACCACGACCGCCGCGCCGGTGACCGCCGCGACGAAGGCGGCGACCGTCAGCCCGGTCCCCCACGGCGTCGACTCCTCGGTCACTCGGTTCCTCCTGCGGTCACTGTGCTGCTGCCCACCGGTGGAAGCCTAGCCACTGGCGCGGGCCCGCTCGTAGAACGCCAGCGCCGCGGCGGTCGCGACGTTGAGCGAATCGGTGCCCCTCGACATCGGGATGCGCACCCGCACATCGCTGGCCCGCATCGCCGTCTCGGTCAGACCCGGCCCTTCGGCACCGACCAGCACCGCGACCTTGTCGTCGGCCAGACCGTCCATCGCCTCGGCCAGCGTCCGCGATCCCGCATCGGGCGTCATGGCCAGCAATCGGAAGCCCTGTTCCCGCAGCGCGTGAAGGTCAGCGGGCCACTGCTGAGCCCGCGCGAAGGGCACCAGCAGCGCGTGGCCCATCGACACCCGCACCGCACGCCGATACAGCGGGTCCGCGCAGCCGCTGCCGAAGATGACCGCGTCCACGCCAAGGCCGGCGGCGTTGCGGAAGATCGAACCGAGGTTCTCGTGGTCGTTGACCCCCTCCAGGACAGCGACCGTACGGGCACCTCGGAGCAGCTCGGCCGACGTCAACTCCGGGGCGCGCCGGGCCACACCGAGCACACCGCGGTTGAGGTGGAACCCGACCACGTCGGCCATCACCTCCGCCGAGGCGCGGTAGAACGGGGCCCGCACCCCGACCAGGTCACCGGCCAGTTCGGCGAGCCGGCGTTCGGTTCCCAGGAAGGCGTGCGGGGTGAACCGCGAGGCGAGCATCCGCTGGACCACCAGCACGCCCTCGGCGATCACCAGCCCCTTGCCGGACGGCAGGTCCGGCCTGCGGTCGATACTGTTGAGGTCGCGGAAGTCGTCGACACGGCAATCGGCGGGATCGGTGATGTCGATGACGTCCAGATCCTCGAACGCACCGAAAGCGTGGTCGCTCACGGCTTTTCGTCGACAAGTGTGGTCATCAGATCCGCGGCGCGCAGCAGAATCTTGCGATCGTCGCCGTCGAGTGTGGCCAGTCGGTTACGCAGCCACTCCTGGCTGGCCCGGCGCTCACTGTCGACCAACTCCGCACCCGCTTCGGACACCGCGACGAGAACCTGGCGCCCGTCGGCCGGGTGCGCCGTGCGCACCACCATCCCCAGGTCGGCCAGTGAGGCGATCACCCGGGTCATCGACGGCGGTCGCACCCGTTCCCGGACGGCCAACGCCCCCGGCGTCATCGCTCCCTCCTTGGCCAGCGTGGCCAGGGCCGACAGCTGCGAGAGCGTGATCGGTGATTCCGGCCTGCGGAAGCGCAACTGCCGCGCCAACCGCATGACGGCCAGCGATAAGTCGCTGGCCAACCGCAGGTCACCGTCGTTCACGTGGCAAAGACTACGACACGCGCCCAGCGATGAAACCGGACAACTGTGCATGCGCCTACCCGTCGGGGCAGGGACCCGATCGGTTACCTTGGACGGCAATGCCTTCCGATCAGCGCGAGCCGAGCCCGCCGCCGATGGCCGAACCCGAGCCGCCGGCGCTTCCCGCCGCGTTGCTGGACCCCCGCCCCGTCGTCCTCGTCGGTGCGCTGCTGTGGGCGCTGGCCGCCATCGCGGCATTCACCGTTCCGGCCCTGGAGCCGTGGCGGCCCATCGCGGTCGCCGGACTGGGCACGGGCGTGGTCGGGACGTCGATATTCCTGTGGCAGCGCGCGGCCGCCCGGCGCGGTGCGCGCGGCGCCCAGACCGGCCTCGAGCCGCGCGCAAGCTAGATCCGAACCAACGAAGGAGAAACGATGGCGACGCCGCTCTTACAGGCCGAGATCGAGATCGATGCCCCGGTGAGCAAGGTCTGGGGCCTTATCTCGGACCTGAACAACATGCCCCAGTGGAGCCCGCAGTGCCGGCTGATGAAGGCGTTGGGGCAGGTGCGCCCGGGGACGCGAACCTTCAACCTCAACCGGCGCAACAACTTGTTCTGGCCGACGACGTCGACGATCACCGAGGTGATCCCCGAGCGCAAGCTGGCCTTCCGCGTCAACACCAACAACACCGTGTGGAGCTACGAGCTCGAACCGACCGCCACCGGCACCCGTGTCGTCGAGAGTCGGCATGCCGAGAACGGCACCAAAGCGGTCTCCACCATGACAGTCAACGCGGTCTTGGGCGGGGTACCCAGCTTCGAGAAGGAACTCGTCGAGGGAATGAACACGTCGCTGGCCCGGATCAAAGCAGCCGCCGAGAGTTAAAACTCCTGGGCCGGCTCGGGGTTCTCGGCCTGCTCCACCAGCTCGGCCTGCTCCACCAGCTCGAGCTGCTCGGGGTGCGCCGCCGGCTCTTCGGTCGGCTCGGCGGGCACCGCGTCAACCTCCACGGGCTCCTCGACCGACTCGGTGCTCTCGGCCTGCTCCGACGGCTCGACCGACTCGGCACTCTCGGCGGTCACGGTGGGCGTCGTCGCCTCCGCGACTTCGAGCACCCCGTCGTCGTAGGGCTCGTAGATCGGCGATCCGGTCCCGGGCGGGGGCGGGGTGTCGGAATGCGCCCCGCAGCCGTACTCGAAGTCCACGACGTGGGCGTCGGCGGACAGCTCGTTGCAGCACACCCCGAACATGGCGCCGAGCGCACCGGCCAGCGGCACCAAGAACCCGCAGTCCCGGCACACCCGCTTGGTAGCACGTGCCATCGGCGCAGCCGGACCATATGCACCGTCATGCCAGCGCTGCGCCGCGTCGTCGCGGCCGAAAGCACTGAGCACCTGGCGGCGGCCGAACCCGACTTCGTAGGTGACGTCATCGATGGCGGGGTCGCCGGTGGCGGTATACCCCGGCACCAGCCGCGGGTCATCCTTCACCGGAGCCAATAGGTCACCCGGGCTCAGATCGCCAGGTTTGACCCGTTCCTCCCAGGGCACCCAGGCCGGAGCCAGCAGCGCGGTCGGGCCGGGAACCAGCACCACTTCGCTGACCGTCGCGTGCTCGGCACCGGGGTAGGCGGCCACCACCACCGCCCACTGCCAGCCCTGATAGCCGGTCATCTTCGCCAGGAAGCGGTGGGTCGCGGCGGTGTCGTCCTCGAAACTGACGCCGAGATATTCGCCGACGGTGTCGCCGCTGAACTCGACAATGGCCTGACGCGCCCGCTCCACGGCGCCGGTAAGCACGGCAGCGACCGCATCCGATGGCTCGGCGGGACGCGCCGGGGCCGAGGATTCTGCGGAGTCGATCGAGGTGTCCATCGGCACCAATCTTGCCTCACGCACTGCCTTGGCAGCCACACCGGTCACGGGTGCGCCCCGGCACGCCGGTATGGGGGAGAATCGTGACGTGTCTGGAAGCCGGCGTGACCACTCGAGCGCAGACCCGGCATCCGGGCCGGGCCGCCGCCATCCCGACGCCGCCGGCGGAGAGCATCCGGGGATGGCCAACTACCCCAGCGATGAAGAGCATTACCGCCGTTCCGGACCCACCCGCCGGTCCAACCCGATGCCCAGCGCCAACCGCTACCTGCCTCCACTGGGCGACGGGAGCGAGCCCGCCGCTGCCCGGTCAGGTCCGCCGCCCAGGTCCCGTGGTGTGGGTGGCAGCGCCGGCGAGCGCATCACCGTCACCCGTGCCGCGGCGATGCGCAGCCGCGAGATGGGGTCGCGGATGTACTCGATGGTGCACCGGGCTGCCACGGCCGACGGCGCCGACAAGTCCGGCCTGACCGCACTCACCTGGCCGGTGGTCGCCAACTTCGCGGTGGACTCGGCCATGGCGGTCGCGCTGGCCAACACGTTGTTCTTCGCCGCCGCGTCCGGGGAGAGCAAAGGCAAGGTCGCGCTGTACCTGCTGATCACGATCGCGCCGTTCGCGGTGATCGCCCCGCTCATCGGCCCGGCGCTGGATCGTGTGCAGCACGGCAGGCGCGCGGCGCTGGCGATGTCGTTCATCCTGCGCACCGCGCTGGCGATCGTGCTGATCATGAACTACGACGGCGCCAGCGGGAGCTACCCGTCGTGGGTGCTCTACCCCTGTGCGCTGGGAATGATGGTGTTGTCGAAATCTTTCAGCGTGCTGCGCAGCGCGGTCACGCCACGGGTCATGCCACCGACGATCGACCTGGTCCGGGTGAACTCACGGCTGACGATGTTCGGACTGATCGGCGGCACGATCGTCGGCGGCGGAATCGCCGCGGGGGCGGAGTACCTGCTCACCAAGGTCTTCCAGCTGCCCGGCGCGTTGTTCGTCGTCGTCTTCATCACCGTCGCAGGCGCCTCATGGGCGATGCGGATCCCACGCTGGGTGGAGGTGACCGAAGGCGAGGTGCCGACCACCCTGACCTATCACGGCGACACCGGGCCGCTGCACCGGACCGACCACGGGCCCGCCAATAAGAAGGGCGCCCGACGGCAGCCGTTGGGCCGCAACATCATCACCTCACTGTGGGGTAACTGCACGATCAAGGCGATGGTCGGGTTCCTGTTCCTGTACCCGGCCTTCGTCGCCAAGTCCCACGACGCCACCGGCTGGCAGCAGTTGGCCATGCTGGGCTTGATCGGCGCGGCGGCGGGGATCGGCAACTTCGCAGGCAATTTCACTGCGGCCCGGATGAAGCTGGGCCGGCCGGCGATGCTCGTCGCGCGCATGACGGTGGCAGTGACGGTAGCGGCCCTGGTGGCCGCCGTCACCGGCAGCCTGATCGTCGTGGCGGTGGCCGCGCTGGTCACCTCGGGGTCGACCGCGATCGCCAAGGCGTCTCTGGACGCGTCGTTGCAGGACGACCTGCCCGAGGAATCGCGGGCGTCGGCGTTCGGGCGTTCGGAGTCGGTGCTGCAGCTAGCCTGGGTGCTCGGCGGAGCGTTGGGGGTGCTGGTCTATACCGAGTTGTGGGTCGGTTTCACCGCGATCAGCTCACTACTCATCCTCGGGCTGGCGCAGACCATCGTCAGCTATCGCGGTGATTCATTGATCCCCGGCTTCGGCGGCAACCGACCGGTGCTCGCCGAACAGGAAGGTGCATCGGCGGTGACCAGACTGTGACGCGGACAGTTCGTTGGCTTCTGGTGGTGCTCGTGGTGGCGGCCTCGGCCGGCGCGGGGGTCGGCGCGTGGCTGCTGACCCGCGACACCGGTTCGCGGCTGCCACAGATCAGCGCTTACTCCCACGGGCATTCGGTCCGGGTGGGGCCGTACGTGTTCTGCAATGTGGTGAACCTCAACGACTGCCAGAACCCGCGGGCACAGGGCGAGCTGGCCGTCACCGAGCGCTACCCCGTCCAGTTGTCGGTGCCGACCGCCATCGGACGGGCGCCGTGGCGGCTGCTGCGCATCTATGAGGACGAGCGCAACTCGACTACCACCCTGATCCGCCCCGATACCGAGCTGGCCGTGACCATCCCGACTGTCGATCCACAGCGCGGCCGGCTCACCGGAGTCGTGGTCCAACTGCTGACGTTGGTGCAAGACCCCAACGGCGAGTTGCGCGACGCTCCCCACGCGGAGTGGTCCGTGCGTCTGCTCTGGTCCTAGTCCGCGCCGTGTCCGGCCGGCACCCGCTCGCCCTCGCGCGTCGGTCCCGGCGGTGTCCCGTCGCCGAATGGCCTGCCGCCCAGCGACTCTCGCCCGTGCGGGGTCAACCAGCCGGACAGCTCTGGGCCCTTGGGCACGATACGGGTGGGGTTGATGTCGGAGTGCACGATGTAGTAGTGCTGCTTGATCTGCACGAAATCGGTGGTGTCGCCGAAGCCCGGGGTCTGGAACAGGTCGCGGGCGTAGGCCCACAGCACCGGCATCTCGGCCAGCTTGGCCCGGTTGCACTTGAAGTGTCCGTGGTAGACCGGGTCGAAGCGGGCCAGCGTGGTGAACAGCCGCACGTCGGCCTCGGTGATGGTGTCACCGACCAGGTACCGCTGAACCGCCAACCGCTCGGAGAGCCAGTCCAGCGCGCTGAACAACCGGTCGTAGGCCTTGTCGTAGGACCGCTGCGAGCCGGCGAACCCGCAGCGGTACACACCGTTGTTGACCTCGGTATAGATCCGCCGGGCGACCTCGTCGATCTCGGCGCGCAGTGGCTCGGGGTAGAGCTGCGGGGCGCCCGCGCGGTGGTAGGCCGACCACTGCGTGGAGAAGTCCAGCGTCATCTGGGCGAAGTCGTTGGTGACCACTTGGCCGGTCGCGACCTCGACGATGGCCGGCACGGTGATGCCCTTGGGATAGTCCGGGAAGCGGGCGAAGTAGGCATCCTGCAGGCGCGGGATCTTCAGCACCGGGTCCACCCCATCGGGATCGAGGTCGAACGTCCAGCTGCGCTCGTCGTGGGTCGGGCCGCAGAAGCCGATCGAGAGCACGTCCTCCAGCCCGAGCAGGCGGCGCACGATGATGGTGCGGTTCGCCCACGGACAGGCCCGCGCGACGATCAGCCGGTAGCGACCGGGCTCGACGGGGTAGCCGTCTGACCCGTCCGCGGTGATCCGGGTGGTGATGTAGTTGGTATCGCGTTCGAACTCGCCGCCACCGGCGACATAGGCACCCACGCGTCCAGTGTTCCCCACTCGGACGAAAGCGGCGCGCGGATTACGCGTCGAGCTCGCTGGCGACCGCGCGGACCACCTCGGACACCCGTCGGGCGACCTTGCGATCCGGGTAGCGGCCCTTGCGCAACTCGGGCTGTACCACGCCTTCCAGCAGGGTGATCATGTCCTCGACCATGCCGTGCAGCTCGTCGGGAGTGTGCTTGCGCTCGACGACGGTCGCCTCCCGCCGCGTCCGCGTCAGGTTGGGCGGCGGGTCGATCAGCTTGACGCTCAACGCCTGCGGGCCGCGCCGCCCTGAAGCCAGGCCGAACTCGACGCGCTGACCAGCCTTGAGACCCTCGACACCCTCGGGGAGAGCCGACGCGCGGACATAGACGTCCTCGCCCTCCTCCTGGGACAGGAAGCCGAATCCCTTCTCGGCGTCGTACCACTTCACCTTGCCGGTCGGCACTGTCTCACCTGCTTGTCTAACGGGTCCATGACAACATGAAGCGTCCCGCCGGTGCGAGACGCGTGTGGGTGATCCTACTCGGGAAGATGTCGACCCAGCACCCCTGTTTAGTTCGGTAGGCTGGCCAAACCGCTGGAGGAGACATGCGCCTGATCCTGAATGTCATCTGGTTGCTGTTCGGCGGGTTGTGGCTGGCCCTGGGCTACGCCCTGGCCGCACTGGTCTGCTTCGTTCTCATCATCACCATTCCGTTCGGCTTCGCCGCGCTTCGGATCGCGTCCTACGCACTGTGGCCGTTCGGGCGAACCATCGTCGAGAAGCCGGGGCCGCGCCCGGGCGCCCTCGTCGGCAACGTGATCTGGGTGTTGCTGTTCGGCCTGTGGCTGGCGATCGGGCACATCGTGAGCGCGGTCGCGATGGCGATCACGATCATCGGCATTCCGCTGGCGCTGGCCAACCTCAAGCTCATCCCGGTCTCGCTGATGCCGTTGGGCAAGGAGATCGTTCCTGTCGATCAGGCCAGGGTCGCGCTGTGACCGTGACCGCACTCGGCCTGCCCGCGATCCGCCGTGACGCCGGGGGCTGTCCCGCCGACATGCCGGCCAGCGGACCGTTGGTCGACACCTTCGGGCGGGCGGCCACGGATCTGCGGGTGTCGTTGACCGACCGGTGCAACCTGCGCTGTACCTATTGCATGCCGGCCGAGGGCCTGGACTGGCTGCCGGGGGATGAACTGCTGACCCGCGACGAGCTCGCCCGGCTGCTGAAGCTGGCCGTCACCCGGCTCGGCATCACCAACATTCGCTTCACCGGCGGGGAGCCGCTGCTCTACCGCGGACTAGAAGATGTGGTGGCGGTCGTCGCCGCGCTGCGCCCACGCCCCGAGATCGCGCTGACCACGAACGGGGTCGGACTTGCCAGGCGCGCCGCGGGCCTGGCAGCTGCCGGACTGGACCGGGTCAACGTCTCGCTGGACAGCCTCGACGCCGAGCACTTCGCCGCCATCACCCGGCGGGACCGGCTATCCGACGTCCTCGAGGGCCTGTCGGCGGCTGCCGCGGCCGGGCTCGGCCCGGTCAAGGTCAACGCGGTACTTGACCGAGCGAGCGGTCTCGAGGACGCGGTCGAGCTGCTGGACTACTGCCTGCGGTACGGCTACCAGCTGCGCATCATCGAGCAGATGCCCCTGGACGCCGGCCACCAGTGGCGCCGCGAGGCCACGCTGAGCGCCGACCAGATTTTCGCGGCCCTTGCCCGGCACTTCGATCTGAGTCCCGACTCCGCGCCGCGCGGCTCGGCGCCGGCCCAGCTGTGGCGAGTCAACGGGGGCCCGGCCACAGTGGGCATCATCGCGTCGGTCTCGCATGCGTTCTGCGCGGCCTGCGACCGGACCCGTTTGACCGCCGACGGACAGATTCGCAGCTGCCTGTTCGCCACCGAGGAGACCGACCTGCGAGCACTGTTACGCAACGGGTCGGACGACGACGAGCTGGAGGCCGTCTGGCGGGCGGCAATGTGGCATAAGGCCGCCGGGCACGGCATCAACGATCCAGACTTCGTGCAGCCGCAACGGCCGATGAGTGCGATCGGTGGCTGAGGAGGCTGAGCCGGTGGAAGTCACCGTGCGTTTCTTCGCCGCGGCCAGGGCCGCAGCTGGCGCGGATTCGGATCTGCTGGCCGTCCCCGCCGGCGCGACGGTGGCCGATCTGGTGAGTGAACTGAGTTGCCGCAGTGACGAATTAGCACGCGTGTTGCAGCGGTGTTCATATCTGTGCGACGGGATTGCAGTCCGAAATCAGGCCACCACGCTTCGTTCGGGGCAGACATTGGACGTGTTACCCCCATTTGCGGGCGGATGATGGTGATTTGCGTCACATCACGATCAGGTAACGAGATGGCCATCGCACGGTTGACTGTCTGAATTACCTGGGCGAACACAGGGTTGAAGTGGGCATTTAGAGCTCTTTTAAGGTTTGCCAGTAGTGGAAACGCCCAAATTTGCAAAAGGTGACGGCACTCTCGGCAGCCACTACCGTCTCTCGAAGGTCAGCCCCCTCAACCAGGGCAGGCCCTCTCCGCTCTTAGCGCCGAGCTCCATCCATGGAGTGGGGAGACCGACAAGAACCATGGATGGAGGCGGGGGACCCACCGGTCCACCGAGTATCGGACCCGGGGCCTTAACCGGCCTCTTGGGGTGAAGCCGAGGAAGTTTCCAACCGGAAACGACTTCGGCCGGGCGACCTCTCCAGCCCGAACCCGACAGCTGACCTCGCGGGCGCATCGAAGAGAGGAACACACCGACATATGAGTGGACGGCATCGCAAGCCCACTTCCTCGTCAATCAGCGTCGCCAAGCTCGCCGTCACCGGCGCAGTCATCGGCGGCGGCAGTCTGGCCCTCGCCGGTCAGGCACAGGCCGCGCCGGACAACGAATGGGATCAGGTAGCTCGCTGCGAATCGGGCGGCAACTGGGCCATCAACACCGGTAACGGCTACCAGGGCGGCCTGCAGTTCTCTCCCGGAACGTGGGCCGCGCACGGCGGCACCCAATACGCCCCGGCCGCCAACATGGCGAGCAAAGACCAGCAGATCGCCATCGCCGAGCACGTGCTAGCCACTCAGGGCAAGGGCGCTTGGCCGGTGTGTGGTCGCGGCTTGTCCGGCGCAACGCCGCGCAACGTGGTCAACGAGCCCGCGCCGGAGGCTCCTCCTGCGATTCCCGCCGACGCTCCGGTCGACGGCCCGCCGGTTGAGGCTGTCGCGTTCGACGCTCCCCTGCCGGACGCCCCGGCTCCCGACGCTCCCCTGCCGGACGCCCCCGCTCCCGACGCTCCCCTGCCGGACGCCCCCGCTCCCGACGGTCCCCTCCCGGACGCCCCCGCTCCCGCCCCGGAAAACCTGCCCGCGGCTCCCGCACCGGCGGATCTACCCCCGGCTCCCGCACCGGCGGATCTGCCGCCCGCACCGCAAGACCCGCAGCCCGAGATCGTCTCGGTGTCTCAGGAGGTCGCTCCCCCGGCCGCCGAGCAGGTCATCGACACCGCGCTGCAGACGCCAGCTCCCGAGGCGCCCGCAATCCAGGACGGACAGACCATCGTCGTCCAGGCCGCGTCGATCCACATGCTTCCGCAGGCCCCCGCCGGCACCGGTGCCGCCGGTCGTGCCGGCGACACCGGTGCCGGCGCCCGCTGATCCTGCCACGCCGGCGCCCGCCGACGGCACCAACGTGGTGGCCTCCGACCAGTCGGCTCAGCTGCCCGACGGTGTTCCGCATCTGACGAGCCCGGAAAACCTGCCGCCCGGCACCACCGATGCACCGACCGGTCCGCAGGAAGGGCCGAACGTGAGCTACCTCAAGGAACTCTGGCACGCGGTCCAGACCCAGGAGATCAGCCGTGGTGACGCCCTGCTGGCACTGACGCAGCGCCCCATGAACACCCCGGTGACCAATGACCCGAGCATGGGCACCGTTCCGGGTGATCCGAACGCACCGGCGCCGGCTCCGGCTGACCCGAACGCGCCGGTGCTGGTTCCCGGCGCACCGGCGCCCGGTCCCGCGCCGGCTCAGTAGCCAGCTAGGCCGAATTAACCCACTCGTCGGTGCCATCGACGAAGAACTGGTGTTTCCACACCGGAAGCCGTTCCTTGATGGCGTCGACGATGTGGGCGCAGGTCTGGAACGCCGCCGCACGATGGTCGGCCGAGACGGCGGCCACCAGGGCTGCATCGCCGATACGTAGCGACCCGATCCGATGGCTGGCTGCCATCGCGCGAACGCCGCTGGCCGTGCCGGCAACCTCGGCGAGGACTTCGAACAATGTCTGCTCGGCCAACGGGTGCGCGGAGTACTCCAGCCGCACCACGTCGCGGCCACTGTCGTGGTTGCGCACCACACCGGAAAAGCCGACCACTGCGCCGGCGGCATCGTTGGCGACGAGTTCCTCGTGCTCGGTCAGAGAGATCGGGCCGTCGACCAGTGCGGCCCGCAGTATCCGTGTCATGAGCGGTGGTCTCCTCCGGCGAGTTGGTCCAGCGCGTGCTCGAGGATGTCGGCGAGCACCGACAGGCCGTCGCGCACCCCTCCCGTCGATCCGGGCAGATTGACCACCAGCGTGCGTCCGGCGACCCCGCACACCCCGCGGGACAGCACCGCGGTCGGCACCTGCGGCAGTCCGGAGCGGCGAATGGCGTCGGCCAGGCCCAGTATCTGGTAGTCGACAACCTCGAGCGTGGCCTCGGGGGTGGCGTCCGTCGGCGATATCCCGGTCCCACCCGAGGTGATAACGAGGTCAGCGCCGTCGGCGACCGCCGCCCGCAGTGCGTCGCCGACAGCGCTGCCGTCGACGACCACCACCGGGTCAGGGACGTCGAATCCGCGCTCAGCGAGCCAGTCGACCAGGATGGGCCCGCACCGGTCCTCGTAGACGCCGGTGGCGGCTCGGGTGGAAGCGATCACCACCCGTGCGCAACGAGTCACGTCGGACGCACCCACAGGCCGGTCTTGCCGCCCTCCTTGCGCAACACCCGGATGTCATCGAGGCGAGCGGCCGGATCGACGGCCTTGATCATGTCGTAGAGCGTCAGGGCGGCCACGCTTACGGCGGTCAGCGCCTCCATCTCGACGCCGGTCCGGTCGGTGGTACGCACCGAAGCCGTCACCACCACCCCGGTGTCGCCGATCGCGAAGTCGATGTCGACGCCGGTGAGGGCGAGATGGTGGCACAGCGGGATCAGATCGCTGGTGCGTTTGGCGGCCAGGATTCCGGCCACCCGGGCGGTCGCCAGCGCGTCGCCCTTGGGCAGACCGCCCGAAGCGATCAACGCGACCACCTCGGCAGTGGTGTGGACGGTTCCGGTCGCCACCGCGGTACGGGCGGTGGCGGCCTTGTCGGTGACGTCGACCATGCGCGCCGCACCGTGCTCGTCAAGGTGCGAGAGGCGACGCTGCGGTCCGCTGGTCACCGGTTACTTGTTGACGACGGTGACCGGATGCAGATAGGGCAGGTCAGAGGAGGGCAGCGGGAACGTGACGTCGCCGAACGGGGACAATGCGCCCACCCGATCGGCGGCCAGCTCGCTCACCGCATGGTCTTCGGGATCCCGGGTCGGCCAGCCGTTGTCGACGTACCTGGTCTTGGTCTTCTCAGCCACAGCAACATTCTGACACTCGCCGCGCCGGCTCGCGCACATAGGCACCTGTTTTACGCTGGTCAACAATGACCGAACAGCCGCTTCCAGGCGTACCGCTGGGCGCCTGGCTGGCTGATCTGCCCGACGACCGGCTGATCCGCCTGCTGGAACTCCGGCCGGATCTTGCCCAACCCGCACCAGGCAGCATCGCGGCACTGGCCGCCCGCGCGGCTGCCCGCCAGTCGGTCAAGGCCGCCACCGACGAATTGGACTTCCTTCGGCTGGCGGTGCTCGATGCCCTGCTGGTGCTGCACGCCGACACCGAGGCGGTGCCGGTGAGCAAGCTGCTCGCCCTCATCGGCGAGCGGGCCGACAAGGCGTCGGTGCTGAGCGCGCTGGAGGACCTGCGCGGGCGGGCGCTGGTGTGGGGCGACACCGCGGTGCGGGTATCCGCCGAGGCCTCCGCCGGCCTGCCCTGGTACCCGGGGCAGGCCATCCTGGAGGACTCCACCCGAACCAGCCAGGAGATCTCGGCGGCCATCGAGGGGCTCGACGAATCCCAACGAGATCTGCTCGAGCGGCTGCTGATGGGTTCACCGGTGGGCCGCACCCGCGACGCCGCACCGGGCGCGCCGGCCGACCGGCCCGTCCCGCAGCTGCTCGCGGCCGGGCTGCTGCGCCAGCTCGACCCCGAGACGGTGATCCTGCCGCGCCAAATCAGTCAGGTGTTGCGCGGCGAGGAGCCCGGGCCGGTTCACCTGAAACCACCGGACCCGGTGGCCAGCACCACCACCGTCGCCGACGCCGACGCCACAGCGGCCGGTGCACTGCTCGACCTGATCCGCGAGATCGATCTCGTGCTCGAAAGCCTCTCCGCCGCACCGGTTCCCGAGTTGCGTAGCGGGGGACTTGGAGTTCGCGAAGCCAAACGGCTGAGCAAGACCACCGGGATCGACGAGCAACGCCTCGGCCTGGTCCTGGAGATCTGCTCGGCGGCCGGCCTGATCGCCAGCGGAATGCCCGACCCCGAACCCCCGGACTCCTCGGGCCCGTACTGGACGCCGACGGTGGCCGCCGATCGGTTCTTCGAGACCCCGACCGCGGCACGGTGGTACCTGCTGGCCACCACCTGGCTGGACCTTCCGTCGCGTCCCGGACTGATCGGTAGCCGCGGCCCGGAAGGCAAACCCTATGCGGCCCTGTCGAATGCGCTGTATTCGACAGCCGCCCCGCTGGATCGGCGGCTCCTTCTGGACCTACTGGCCGCGCTGCCGGCGGGCTCGGGTGTCGATGCTGCACACGCCTCGCGGGCGTTGATCTGGCGGCGTCCGCGGTGGGCGGCGCGGCTGCAACCCGAGCCCGTCGCTCATCTGCTCGACGAGGCTCAGGCGCTGGGCCTGATCGGCCGCGGCGCATTGAGCACACCGGCCCGGGTGCTGTTGGCTGACGGCGAGGAAGCCGCCGTCGCGGCGATGAGCAAGGTGTTGCCGGCACCGATCGACCACTTCCTGGTTCAGGCCGACTTGACCGTCGTGGTCCCCGGACCGTTGCAACGCGACCTGGCCGACGAGCTGGCAGCCGTGGCGACGGTGGAATCGGCCGGCGCCGCAATGGTGTACCGGGTCAGCGAACCGTCCATTCGGCACGCCCTCGATACGGGCCGTACCGCTGGAGCACTGCACAGTTTCTTCGAACGGCACTCCAAAACCCCTGTCCCACAGGGCTTGACCTACCTTATCAATGATGTAGCCCGCCGGCACGGGCAGTTGCGCGTCGGGATGGCTTCGTCGTTCGTGCGGTGCGAGGACACCACATTGCTCTCCCACGCGGTGTCGGCGCCGGCACTGGAGCACCTCGACGTGCGGCTGCTGGCACCTACGGTGGCGGTGTCCCAGGCACCGATCGGCGAGGTACTCGCCGCATTGCGCGCGGCCGGGTTCGCCCCGGCCGCCGAGGACTCCTCGGGCTCGATCGTCGACCTGCGCCGGCGCGGTGCACGGGTACCCGCACCGCTGCACCGCCGAGTGTTCCGCGCGTTGTCCAAACCCAGTACCGAAACCCTGGCCTCGGTGGTCTCGGTGCTGCGCCGGGTGGACTCCGCGCCGTTCGCCAACGTCCGCCTTGACCCCGCGGTGTCGATGGCGTTGCTGCAACAGGCGGCCATGGAGCACAAGGATGTGGTGATCGGCTACGTCGACGCGGCCGGCGTGGCGACCCAGCGGGTGGTACGCCCGCTCAGCGTCCACGGCGGTCAGCTGGTGGCCTGGGACCCGACCCAGGGCCGGCCCCGTGAGTTCGCCGTTCATCGCGTGACATCGGTGGTGTCGGCCGACGCTGGATAATGGGGGGCATGACCCTCACCGAAGAAGCCCAGAAGCGGCCCTCGTGACCGACGGTCCGCTGATCGTGCAGTCCGACAAGACGGTGCTGCTCGAGGTCGATCACGAGCTGGCCGGTGCCGCCCGGGCCGCCATCGCGCCATTCGCGGAGCTGGAGCGCGCTCCCGAACACATCCACACCTACCGGATCACTCCGCTGGCGTTGTGGAATGCCCGCGCCGCGGGCCACGACGCCGAGCAGGTGGTCGACGCGCTCGTCAGCTTCTCCCGCTACGCGGTGCCCCAGCCGCTGCTGGTCGACATCGTCGACACCATGGCCCGCTACGGCCGCCTGCAGCTGGTCAAGAGCCCGGTCCATGGGTTGACGCTGGTCAGCCTCGATCGCGCGGTGCTCGAAGAGGTGCTGCGCAACAAGAAAATCGCCCCGATGCTCGGTGCGCGCATCGACGACGACACCGTGATCGTCCACCCCAGCGAACGCGGCCACATCAAGCAGATGCTGCTCAAGATCGGTTGGCCGGCCGAGGACCTGGCCGGTTACGTCAACGGCGAGGCCCATCCGATCACCCTCGCCCAGGACGGCTGGCAACTGCGCGACTACCAGGAGATGGCGGCCGACTCATTCTGGGCCGGCGGCTCAGGGGTGGTGGTGCTGCCGTGCGGGGCCGGCAAGACACTGGTCGGGGCGGCGGCGATGGCCAAGGCAGGTGCCACAACGTTGATTCTGGTCACCAACACCGTCGCGGGCAGACAGTGGAAGCGGGAGTTGATCGCCCGCACCTCGCTGACCGAGGAGGAGATCGGCGAGTACTCCGGTGAACGCAAGGAAATCCGGCCGGTCACCATCGCGACCTACCAGGTGATCACCCGGCGCACCAAGGGTGAGTACCGGCATCTGGAGCTCTTCGACAGCCGCGACTGGGGGCTGATCATCTACGACGAGGTCCACCTGCTGCCGGCACCAGTGTTCCGGATGACCGCCGACCTGCAGTCACGACGCCGCCTCGGACTGACGGCGACCCTGATCCGCGAGGACGGCCGCGAGGGCGACGTGTTCAGCCTGATCGGCCCGAAGCGCTACGACGCACCGTGGAAGGACATCGAGGCGCAGGGTTGGATAGCCCCGGCCGAGTGCATCGAGGTCCGCGTCACGATGACCGAGAACGAGCGGATGCTGTACGCCGTCGCCGAACCCGACGAACGCTACAAGTTGTGCTCCACGGCGCGCTCCAAGATCGCGGTGGTGAAGTCGATTCTGGCCAAACACCGCGATGAGCCGACGCTGGTGATCGGCGCCTACCTCGACCAGCTCGATGAGTTGGGCGCCGAACTCGATGCCCCGGTGATCCAGGGCTCGACGAAGAACGCCGAACGTGAATTGCTGTTCGAAGCATTCCGCCGCGGCGAGGTGCGGACGCTGGTGGTGTCCAAGGTGGCCAACTTCTCCATCGACCTTCCGGAAGCCTCGGTGGCCGTTCAGGTTTCGGGAACCTTCGGCTCCCGGCAAGAGGAGGCACAGCGGCTGGGTAGGCTGCTGCGCCCCAAACATGACGGCGGTGGCGCGGTGTTCTACTCCGTCGTGTCCCGCGACAGCCTCGACGCCGAATACGCCGCCCACCGACAGCGCTTCCTGGCCGAACAGGGCTACGGATACGTCATCAAAGACGCCGACGACCTGTTGGGGCCGGCGATTTGACGCCGCGGCACGCGAAGTAGCCCCACACTCGGCACAGCAACAGCACAGCTGCGCGCGATCCGCACCGCTCAGACGCGAAATCGACCGCCAGGTGCGGTCGCAACCGCGACACACCCTCGTCAGGCCAGACTGCAGCGAATGAGCCGAGGACACGTTAGTCTTCGCCAGGGTGTGTGCTTGGTGACGTGAGGAGCGCTCGTGAGTGCGGCAGGTTTCATCGGTCGGGTCGGCGGGCTGGCGGTGGCCCTCGGAGTGGGCGCGGCATTGCTGGACGGAACGGCCGTGGCGTGGGCCGACAGCCCCGGCACGGGGTCCTCGTCGGCACACGACAGTTCGGCGAAGTCGGCGCACGACAGTTCGACGAAGTCGACGGCATCGGCGGGCTCACCACATGCGACCGGGCATCGCGCCCGCACGTCGTCGGCGCCCCAAAGCATGGCCCACTCGGCCACGCCCGCATCGGCCACCCCGGGATCGAGCACCCCCGGATCGAGCACCGTGACCCAGACGGCGGGCGCGCTCGGTACGCTACGCGCGGCCCCGGCAGCGACCGCCTCGGTGAGCTCCCCGGCCCCGAGCACACCGACCCTGCCGACCGACTCGGCACTGGACCTGACGCTGCTGGCCTACAGCCGGCGTGAAACAGGCGACTCCGCCCGAGTCGCCGCCGCGGCGACGCCGAGCGCGACGGCGACGACGATGGCGTCCTCGCCAACCTCGACTCTGGCGGTGACCGGCCAGAACACCGCACTGATCATGGGTCCGAGCGGGGTTCCGATCCCGAAGCCGACGTACATCCAGAACGTGCTCAACCTCTACATCGCGCCGAGCTACCCCACCGCCGTCCCGAGCCAGCTGGACACCCCCGAGGGGCTGTATCCGATCACCGGGGTGAAGAGCTTGCCGCTGAACGTCTCGGTCCAGCAGGGGCTCACGATCCTGGCGACCGCCGTCGCGCAACAGATCGCGGCCGGCAACACCGCGACGGTCTTCGGCTATTCGCAGAGCGCCATCATCTCCTCCCTGCTGATGAGCCAACTGCCCTCGAATACACCGGCCCAGTTCGTCCTGGTCGGCAACGAGATGAACCCCAACGGCGGCTTCCTGGCCCGCTTCCCCGGCCTGAAACTGCCGAGCCTGGGCCTGGACTTCTACGGTGCGACGCCGGAGAACGCGTTCCCCACCACCAACTACACCCTCGAATACGACGGGTTCGCCGACTTCCCGCGCTATCCGCTCAACGTCATATCGGACCTCAACGCGGGCCTGGGCATCATCTTCGTGCACACCCAGTACGCGAATCTGACCCAGGACCAGCTCGACCAGGCCATCGCCTTGCCGACGACCTCGCCGACGCAGCACTACTACATCATCCCGACCGAGAACCTGCCGCTGCTGGAGCCGCTGCGTCTCATACCGGTGATCGGCAAGCCGCTGGCCGACCTGCTGCAGCCTGCGCTGAAGGTGATCGTCAACCTGGGCTACGGGGATCCGAAATACGGTTGGTCCAATGAGGGCAACGCCAACGTGCAGGTTCCCTTCGGAGTCTTCCCGGACGCCAATTGGGGAGAGGTAGCTCAGCTCTTCGTTGCCGGTATCGCCCAGGGGATCAAGGATTTCGCGGCCGACGTCAGCCCGGGCGGGTCGGTGGCGCACGAGCTGGCGTCACTCAACTTCCCCCAGCCCGGTCCCGGACCGGTACTTCCGGGCCCGGGCGGTGTCATCGAGGCGCTGAAGACGGCGACCACTGATGTCGCATTGTTCGTGTCGAACGCCGCGGCGTCGCTGTACTCGGCCCTGCTCCCGACGGCCGACGTCGTCAACGCGATCGTGACGATGTTGCCCGCGTACGCGGTCACCCTGTTCCTGGACGGCATCCAGCAGGCGCTGTCCGGCGATCCGGTGGCCGGACTGGTCAACGCCTTCGGCCGACCGGTCGCCGCCGGCGTCGGGCTGGTCACGACGGCGAGCCTGATCGAGGTCCTGGCCATCATCCAGGCCGTTCAGGGAGTCTTCGGGGTGCAGACCGACAAGTAGCCGGTTGCGGCGAAACATGTTGTCGCCAGGCCCGATCCCCGCGCATGTCAGCTCAGCGCGGGGATCACCTCACGCTCGAACAACTCGATGCCCGACCGGTCGTAGGCCGCTTCGGGGAAGTAACAGATCACATACTCACAACCCAGGTCGCGCAGCTGCGACAGGCTCTCGACAACCTGCTCGGGCGTACCGGCCGCCGATCCGGGCGCACTGACCGTCGCCATCATCGCGTCGGCGGCCGCGTCACCGCAGACCCCCGAGAGCCGGTCGCGCACCCGCGCGACGCGCTGCTTGACGTCGTTTTCCGAGCTGCCCAGGATCGCGTTGACGTTCGCAGAGCGCACGATGGCGTCGAAATCAGTGCCTACCTGTTGACAATGGGTGGCCAGCACCTCCGACTTGTGGGCGAAGCCTTCCGGCTCCGACGTGAAGTTGGTGTACTGGGCGTACTTCGCCGCGATCTTGAGTGTGACCTTCTCCCCGCCCCCAGCAATCCACAACGGAATTCCGTTCTGCTGCAGGGGTTTCGGCGCGACAATCGCCCCATCGACCTGATAGTGCTCACCGGCGAAACTCACCTTGCCGTCCCGCCAGGCGTCCCGCATGATCTGCACACCCTCGTCCAGCCGGGCCAGGCGCACGCCCGCGGAGGGAAATCCGTAGCCGTAGGCCCGCCATTCGTGTTCGTACCAGCCGCCGCCGATACCCATCTGCACCCGGCCGCCGGAAATGACGTCGGTGGTCGCCGCGACCTTGGCGAGGTAGGCCGGATTGCGATAGCTCATCGCGGTGCACATCTGGCCGAGCTTGATCCGTGACGTGGTCGCCGCATAGGCGGCCATCAGCGTCCACGCCTCGTGAGTGGCCTCCTGCGTCGGCATCGGCACGGTGTGGAAGTGGTCGTATACCCATAGCGAATCCCATGGCCCGGCGTCGGCGTGATCGGCCAGATCGCGCATTACCTGCCAGTGTTTTTCGGTCGGGATGCCGACGAGGTCGAGTCGCCAGCCCTGGGGGATGAACAGTCCGAAGCGCATGAAGCCGACTTTACGGCCACCCGCCGATCTCAACCTGGCAAATGTCGCGCCTTCCCGATACCCAAAGGCCCGAAATCCGAGCCGCGCGGCCGTCCCGTTGTTATCGACGTCGTCGACGAATTACCTGTCCCCGGGGGTACCGAACAGTTCAGCGGGCCGAACTGTCTGCGCGTCGGCCAGAACTGACTGATCCGCACCCGCGGAGCTCAGAGCGGTGGTCAACTGCTCCAAGGCCTGAGCGGGTAGAGGCGAATTCACCTGCCCGACATCTGAGGTCAGGATCAATCGCTGGCCAGCAGCCGCCGCCACCGACGCGAGCCGTTCTGCTGTGCAGCCGGGCTGGTGTAGCAGTTGATGCGCGGTGATCTCGATGTGGACGCCGGCAGCGGCGAGATCGGCGATCTCTCTGAGACTCAGATCGGGGACAACGTAGGACGGGTGAGTCGCCACGACTCGCCGGACACCGTGTCGGCTGGCAGCCTCCACGAGCCAGAACACCTCCGCTGCGCTGATATGTCCGGTCGCAAGCACCGCGTCGTACTCGGCGATCAGATCGAGGATTCGGCGAATGTCGTCGGCTACCGAGGGGTTCGCCGGCGGCAGTGCCAGGGTGGCATCGCTGACCCGGTCGTCGAGATGGCACAGCCTCGGCTGGTGCCGTTGGGCATGTATGGCAGCGTCGGCGGTGGGCATCCAGATGACGCGCCCACCGGCCCTGAGCGTGGCGAAGACCGTCGCCGTCGACAACCCCCCGGTGGCATGGTTCAGCGCGACACCGCCCACGACGTCCAAGCCACTGAGGCGGCGCGCAGCTGCCGCGCGTCCGACGGTGGACTCGTGGTGCGCCTTGAGCACACAACCAATCGCTGCCGTGTCGACGTAGTGCCCCAGCAACTCGGAGTCGTCGCACTTGCGAGCGATGACGTCTGGGGCGGCGTGGACGTGTCCGTCGAACCAAGCACGCATCGGCTCAGCCCGCGACTGGGACCGCACTCCACGCCGACGTGAAAAACGCATCGACTCGGTCGATCACCTGCTTGAAGGTGGGATTGTCATCGAGCATCCACTCGGTATGACCGGCACCCGGCAACACGTCGATCTGCTTGGGGTCGACGGCATGATCGAACATGTCGAGGGCCTCTTCGAGCTTGTGCAGTTGATTGTCCTCGCCGTGCACGATCAGCAGTGGCCGGCCGGCCAACTGATGTGCGACATCGACAGGCTCGAAGCGCAAGAGGTACTCGGCCGATTCCAGGGTGACCCCTGAACCGAAACCCGCTGCTCGATAGAGCTCTTCACCGACATAGTCGTCGGTCTTGGTATCGAGGTCGAGCCGGACGATGTCCCACGGATCAGTGATCTCCGAGCGCCCCAGGCGGGTCCGCCGGGCTCGGTCGCCGGGCAACCGGTCGACCAGCCGTTGCCAGGATTCCGCGTCGTGCATGTTGCGGGTAGAACGCGACCCGGATGCGATGCCGTTGAGCATCGCCACCGCCTTGACACGGTCATCGGTAGCCGCCTCCGCTACCACCACGCCGCCACCCAGGCCCCATCCCAACAGTCCCAGTCGCGCGGAATCGAGTCGGTCGTGAGCTGTCACCGCGTCCACGGCAGCGCGTAGATCTTCCACCCACTCTTGCGGCACCAGCCGGCCGCGCTCACCCTCACTCCAGCCGAAGCCCCGGTAGTCGAACGCCAAGACAGCGTATCCGCGTCCCGTCAAGGCCCTGGCGAACCGCTCCGGATGAATGATCTTCAATCCCTGAAAACCACTGGCGGGCACAATGATTGGATAGCCGCCAACCGGCGCCTCGGTGTCGGGTAGATGCAGGTCGGCATCGAGACGCAGACCATTGCTGAAGAAGGGGAAGGGCGCGGACTTCATGGTCGGATTCAGCTTCCTTTTTCACATGTGCAGTAAAGGCGCGCGGTC
Source organism: Mycolicibacterium sp. CH28 (assembly GCF_004745805.1). Classification (GTDB taxonomy): domain Bacteria; phylum Actinomycetota; class Actinomycetes; order Mycobacteriales; family Mycobacteriaceae; genus Mycobacterium. The sequence continues at coordinate 277,549 of NZ_SRLQ01000005.1, forward strand.
TTGGCGTCGCCCACCATAAGCCTGACACTCGCGAGCCACCGCGGCAACTACGCGTGCCATATATCCAACAGGGTCAGTTGCGCTGCGCCGCATCGGCCGCGTAGGTCAATGCGTCGAGCAACTCATCGAGCGCGAGCGCGTCGAGTCGGACCCCCGGCGGTTCCACGTTGCCGCTGCGCAGGGCCCTCCCCAGGTGGCGTTCCACTTTCGCGGCAACGACGGCGGCCCACTGCGCGTCACCGGGCTCTCCAAAGGCTTCCATCAACCCGGAACCGACGCGGGTCCCGTCGGCCAGGGTCACCACGACCTCGGCGCGGCGCAGGTCCGGGAACGCTGCGGTCAATTCGGAGTCGACAACCACCCGGGTGCGATCCGCCATCGCGTTGACAGCAGCGTCATCGAATCCAGACAGCACATCCGCCACGTCGTAGCGCCCGTGCTGCAGGGCCGCCGACACCGGCCAGATCAGGTTGTACTGGGCCTCTTCAGTCGTGGCTGGGCGCCGGTCCGACAGCGCCGCCGCGGCCAGGAAGGTGCGAATCTCCACCTGTTCGATGAGTCGCGCATCCTCGATCTCCCTGCGGACGCTCAGCGCCGCGGCGATCGCCGACTGCGCCCACCTGCAGCAGGGGTACGGCTTGACGTAAACATCTTCGATTGCCCAGGACTGTCGCAATGTGCCGAACTCACCGACGGTGAGGAACTCCGGATGGACGGCAGTGAACCCCCGCTGGGCAAGCAGTGCGCTGGTGACCCCCACATGGGCTCCCCAGCCGATACCGTCTTTGGTCATCTGCGGATCGTCGACCGACCGCATGATGAGCGAGATCGGTGCGTGGTATTCAGCAAGTCCGAGTGCATGTCTGGTCTGTTCGGGCGTGAGACGCAACAGGTGCGCGGCCGCGGCGGCGGCACCGACCGCACCCCACGAGCCAGTGGAGTGGTACTGCGGACGATGCGCATGCTGCACGATTCCAGCCCGGATTCCAACCTCGTAACCCACGACGATCGCGGTCATCAGCTCGGACAGTTCACATCCGACGCGTTGACCGACCGCGACCGCCGCCGGGATGATGATCGCCCCGGGATGACCTTTGGTAAGCCGGTGGCCGTCATCGAAGTCCAGCGAGTTGGCCATCACCGCGTTGGCGAACGCCGCGCCGGGTGTCGACAGCCGCGTTCCGTCGAACCAGCTCAGTGCGTCGTCGCCGGCGTAGAGGTCGGCGGCGGCCTCAGCTGCGATCCGCGAGGTCGGGGCATCGCGACCGGGCAGGGCGGACGCAACCAGATCGGCAAGCACCAGTGCGGAATGGTTGCGGACCCGCTGGGGAAGTTCCTCCCAGCGCAGATCACCGATGAATGCGATCAACGCACCCCAGTTCGGCGACTGAGTCGAAGCCGCGGTGTCTACTGCCTTCGTGACGGTCACGAACTCTCCTTCGCCATGCCGCCGTCGCCCCGTGCGGCGGCGGCCGACAAATCGGCAGCCGCCCGCGTCACCGCGGCGATCGCTTCCTCGATCCGATGGCCGAGGCGGAATTTCGGCCCGGATATGTTGACAGCGGCGGTAATCCGACCACGGTGGTCGCGGACCGGGGCGGCAATCGCCAGCAGCCCCTCTTCGAACTCCTCGTCGGAGAGGCTGTAACCGCGTTCCGCGTCTCTGACGGTTCGTTTCATGAACTCCTCGAGACTGCGGACGTGTCGCGGGCCGCCCGCGGAGTATTCGACATCGGCGAACAGTCGCGACATCGTGTCCTGGTCGTGGTCGTAGAGCAGTGCGCGCCCCGCCGCCGAGGTGTACGCCGGATAGGACCGACCGATCCAGGTCAAGGCCTGCAGGCTACGCGCGGGTGCCTTGGACAGCAGCACCACTGCCTCGTTGCCGTGCAGCACCGACAGGTAGGCCTGTTCACTCAGGGCGGCGCTGAGTTGCTCGAGAACACGCTCGCCGTACCCCAGCAGCCGCTGCTGAGACGCCAGGGCGGCGAGCGTGAAGACCCGCCAGCCCACGCAGTAGGCGAGCGTATCGGGATCCCGGTCCACGAGGCCATATTCGGCCAGCGTCTTCAGCGACCGCGACACCTGACTCTTCTCCCTACCGAGCAACTCCGAGATGCGTGTGACGCTGAGCCCACGCCCGTCGGTTGCTTCGGGCGAACTCAACGCGAGCAGAACATCGATGCCCCGCCTGATACTCGTTTCCCGCTCAGCCATACCTGCCCCTTGCTCTTGTCGATGCGCGTGTGCGCTCACTGGGTTGGTATCCCGGCGGCCGTGCGCAGCAGCGCCAACAGGACCGCACCACGCTGTGGGATGCTCGCGATGTCGACGCGCTCGCGCCGACTGCACGAGTTCTCGCAGTATGGTCCCAGCCCATCAAGTATCAATACGCCACGGTCTCCGAAGAAACTGCCGTCGGAACCGCCTCTCTCCCGAATCGGCCGGCTGGGCAAGCCCAACTCGGCTGCGGCGCTCGCGGCCAGCGTGTAGAGAGCATCCGATCTGTCCGTACCGAACGCCGGCCGGGTCAGCCCCCCTGACATCGCCACTCGCACACCGGGAACGTGGCGCGGCTCGTCGACAAGCGCCCGCAGCCGGTTAACGACGTCGAGGCCAACCTCGACATCGACACCGCGGATGTCGATCTCCACCTCCGCGAAGTCGGGAACCACTTGTCGGGCCGTCCCCGCGCGCAGCACGCCGATACTGACCAGGCTGCCTGCGTCGGCGTCAGTCAGCGCAGCTATCCGGGGCAGCAGCTCGATCAACTCGGAAATCACACTGGCGCCACCGGTTTCGGTGCAGTGGGCAGTACGGCCGTGCGCGGTCAGCGTCACGGCACCCACCGCCCCGCGGGCCACCACCATGCCACCGCCGGACTGCACACCTTCCAGCGTCAGGCATACGTCGGTGCGGTCAGCGATCCGCTCCAGCAGCGCCCGAGACCCCGCACTTCCCCTCAACTCGTCCGGGGTTACGAGCAGCGTCACCCGGCCCCACCCGGGGGCACCCTCAGCCGCCAGCTCGCTCAACGCCGTCGCCGCCATCACCAGCGCGGCCTTCATGTCGCCGATGCCCGGCCCGTCGATCCACTGCTCGTCTCGCCGGCACGGCCAACCGGCGGCGGTACCGTCGGGCCACACGGTGTCGGCATGTCCGAGAACCACCACCGCGGGTCCAGCGCCGATGTCGAGGGTGGCCTCCAGGCAGTCCCCGTGCCCAACCACCCGATGCCGGGCCAGGTTGAACCCCGCGGCCCGCAGACCATCGGAAAGCGAATCGAGCACGGCGTTGACGCCGGCGGCATTGGCCGAACCGGAGTCTATGGCGACGATGTCGGTGATCTGGTCGACCATTGCGGGCAGCCGCGCCATCAGCCGTTGTTGATCCTCCACGACGCGACCTGAACTCGTTGCGGCAGACGTAAATTCATGGTTCTCCACGATGCTCACCTCGCGATCACGCAGCGACCACCCACAGATCCGCGGCATCCCATCCGATGCGCACGGAGTCGCCCCTACCGAGGGCAGGCAGATGTTGACTGGCTCCGGCCATCGTCAAATCGCCGTACACCGCCGTCTGCACCGTGACGATCGTCGACGAGCCCAGGTAGGCAATGTCTTTGATGACGGCCTCGGTGACGACATCAGCATCCTCCAACTCAGCCCAGCGCACCTTCTCGGGCCGCAGGATCGCGACACAGTCCGCACCGGCCGGCAGATCCGCCGCACCACCGACCCGCAGGCCGCGACCGGCGAGGTCGATCTGATAGTCGGAGCCCGACACTGCGGTCACCGACGCCGGAAGCTTGTTGGAGGATCCAACGAAGTCGGCCACGAACAGCGTTAGCGGTCGCTCGTAGAGTTCTCGCGGCGGGGACACCTGAACAAGGTTGCCTCGGTGCATGATTCCCACGCGGTCCGACATCGAGAAGGCCTCTTCCTGGTCGTGGGTCACGTAGAGAAACGTGATGCCGACCTGCCGCTGCACCTCCTTGAGCATGATCTGCAGTTGACGACGCAGCTTGAGGTCCAGGGCGCCGAGCGGCTCGTCGAGCAGCAAGACCTCCGGGTTGAGCACCAACGCGCGGGCCAGCGCGACACGTTGTTGCATACCGCCGCTGAGTTCGGCCGGCTTGCGGCTCTCGAACCCGGCTAGGTCGACGAGTTCGAGAGTCTTGGCCGCTCGGGCGCGCGCCTCGTCCTTGGGCACTTTGTGTTCCCGCAGACCGAATTGCACGTTCTGTAGCACCGTCAGGTGTGGGAAGAGCGCGTAATTCTGGAACACCGTGTGCACCGGGCGACGGAACGCGGGCACGTTCGTCACATCCCTGCCGTGAATCAGGATATGGCCCGATGTCGGTTGCTCGAGTCCCGCGACCATCCGCAGGGTCGTGGTCTTGCCACAGCCGCTGGGACCGATGATGGAGAAGAACTCCCCTTCGGCGATGTCGAGGTCGAGCGATTCCACGGCCGCGTGGTCGCCGAACTCGCGACGCACCGAGCGCAGCGCGACCGCGGGAAGGGAGGGAGCGGTATCTGTCATCGGAGAGGCTTCAATCCTTGTCTGCACTAGCAGTTTGAGTAGCGGAATCTGCCATGCCCGCGACCGAGCGCACGCTACTGCTGAACGCCACAATTGCCAGCGCGACGAGGTTGATGGCCATCACCGCAACGGCTATCGCGTTCACGAACGGGCTGACCCGGATGCGTACCAGTCCCATGATCAGCACCGGCAGAGTTTCGGCGTTGGCGCCGCCGAGAAATATCGACGTGACAACGTTGTCGAAGGAGAACGTGAAACTCAGCAGGGCCGCAACGATCACGGCGGGAACGAGACCCGGCATGGTGACACGCCAGAACGTCCGCCATGGCGAAGCCCCGAGGTCGGCCGCGGCTTCCTCCAGAACATTGGTCAGGGCGGCGAACCTCGCCTGGACAATGACGGTGGCGTAGGCGGACAGGAACACCACGTGTCCGATCACGATCGCGGTGAAGCCGAGCGAGAGGTGCAACATTCGTGTCAGCAGGAATAGCCCGACGGCAATGACCACTTCCGGAAGGACGATCCGCACCAGTGTCGACATCTCGATCCAAGCCTTTGTCCGGGTGGACATGTGCCTAGTCGCCACACCGGTGGCCACCGCGATCAACAGTGAGATGCCGGTAGCCACAACGGCTATGGCCATGCTCAACCGGAAGTCGCGCAAGACCCGTTCGTTCGCGGCGACTTCGGCGAACCACTGCAGGGTGAGTCCGCCCCACCCGCTCAGGGTTTCGTCGGCGTTGAACGCTCCGGCGACGGCCACCGAGATGGGTAGATAGAGCAGGACAAGCACGAGTGAACCGACAATGGTGGTGAGGCTGAACCGCTTCATGAGGGGGGCCTCCGCAACCCCAGAACCCGGAAGCGGGCGCCGAAAAGCACCGCGACCATCAGGCTCATCAACGCCACCGCCACGGCTGAGCCAAACGGGTAGTCGGCCGTCTTGAGGAATTGATCCGCCACGACATTGCCCATCATCAGCGTCTTGTCGCCGCCAAGGATCGCGGGGATCACGTACTCGCCTGCTGCGGGTATGCCCACCAGGACCGCTCCCGCCGCAATGCCCGGCTTGGCCAGTGGGATGACGACCCGCCACAGCACCTTCACCGGCCGCAGGCCCAAGTCGAGGGATGCCTCGACATACGACTTGTCGATCCGCTCGAGGGCCACGTAGATGGGCAGGATCATCAGCGGCAGATAGGTGTAGACCAAGCCGAACATGACCGCCCAGGACGTGTACAGCAGGTCCTGCTGCGGCCCGAGGATTCCGACGAGACGCAGGAAGCGGGTGATGAGACCCTCGTGCGACATCAAGCCCGAAATCGCGTAGGTGCGTACCACAAAGCTGGTCCAGAACGGCACGATGACGGCTACGAGAAGGATCGTCTGGATTCGTCGCCTGGCGTTGCTGATCATGTACGCGACCGGAAAACCCAACAGAGCGCAGCCAACTGTGGCGGTAATGGTCAGCGCGAGTGAGCGACCGATCGCCTTCAGGTACAGCGGATCAGCAAGCCGCACATAGTTTTCGGTGGTCCACCCGAAGTCGACCAGGAACGTCAGCGGATTGACGCTGCCGAACGAGTACACGACCAGCAGGCCGAGCGGGATCAGGAAGAACAGCACCAGCCAGGCCAAGCCCGGCAGCAACAGCAGCCGGACTCCCCGGCCTGGGCTCCTACTCGTCAAGACCGTCGCCTCAGGCTGCTTTGACTGCATCCCAGGCAGCGTTCCGTAGCTTCACGCCAGACTCGTCGATGAACTGCTGCCACTGAAGCTTGACCGCTGGGTTCAGTGCCAACGCGGGGTTGTTCAGGATCTCCGGGTCGATGAAGGGCTCGGCGTCCGGCATCAGGAATGCGGCGCCGGTGTTGTTGATGAAGGCCGCGTACACCTTCGGTTCGAGGTGGAAGTTCATGAACTTCTCGATGCTGGCGGTCTTGGAGGTGCCAGCCAGAGCCACCCAGCCGTCGAGGTAGGCGGGTAGCCCCTCCGACGGAGCGATCCATGCGATCTTGTCATTTGCCTTCATGGCGGCGGGCATGTCGTAGTCGTGCAGGGCAGCCATTACCACCGAGCCCTCGATCAGCGGTTTGGCAGCATCGGTGGCCAAGAACGCCTTGAGATAAGGCTTCACGGCTATCAGCTTCTCTTTGGCCGCGGTGATCTGCGCGGGGTCTGCGGTGTTGATGTCGTCGCCAAGAGCGAGGAGCGCCATGGACATCACATCCACGTCGTAGTCGGGGAACGTGAATTTGCCCGACAGCCGAGGCGCCATGTCGAACATCTCGGCCCAACTGTGCGGCGGCTCAGGAAGGAGATCGGTCCGGTAGGCGATCCCGAGTTTTCCGTACTCCACCGGTATGCCCCACTGGTACTGATCGAGGAACTGCTTGTCGACTTTGGCCCGGTTGGGAATGTTGGCGAAATCCACCTTCTGGATCAGGCCGCCAAGGTCCAAGGTCTTGGCCAGGACATTTCCGGCCAGCGCCATGTCGTACTGCCCTTTGTTGCGGGCGAGCTGCGCGGCCTGTGATGCGCTGCCGCCCTCGGTCAGTCCGGTCACCTCGCGGACCTCGATACCGGTGGCCGCTTTGAAGTCTGCGACCTCGGTCTTACCGATCCAGTCGGGGTAATTGACCATGACGATCGGCCCGCTTGCCGAACCCGAGTCGCCCGGCGACGACGACTTCTCGCCGTTGGCGCAGGAACTGAGCACCCCGCCGGCGAGAGTCAAGCCGACCAGGCCCAGTCCTCCCCGGAGGACCTGCCGACGACCGAGCGGTGCGAAGCTGCCCGAATTTTTCACGTTTCCTCCAGGGAGGTCCAGGATGGTTGCCATATCGCCACGCATAAGTGCGTAGTTGCCATCAGGGTTTACCACCTCGATGTGCGGACCAACAAGAGATGGCGACGGTTTGAAACACGGATTTCACGCCGGAACGTTCCGCAGGACCTCGCGCAGCTCCTCGGCAAGGCGTGTCATCTCCGCAGGAGTGCCCACGGTCACACGCAGTACGGTGCCGTCGCCGAACGGGCCGAGCGGTCGGGCAACGACGCCGCGGCGCATGAGCGCCTCAGCCACTTGTTCGGAATCGACACCGACGTCGAACGCGACGAAGTTCGCGTGTGAGGTCATCCGCTCGACGCCCCAGGAGTCGAGCACGGACTCGAATGCGGTTCGGTGCCGGAGGTTATCCTCGCGCCTGCGGATCACCTCGACCTGGTTGCGCAGGCTGACGGTAGCCGCCACGTGCCCGAGGTCGGAGACATCGAAATAGTGCCTGATTCGACCTAGCGCACTGATGATCTCCTCATCAGCCACGCAGTAACCGACGCGCAGTCCGGCGAGGCCATACAGTTTCGAGAACGTACGCAGGACAGCCACATTCGGACGAGCGCGGGCATACGTTCCGATCGCGTCCGGGTAGCGCGGGTCCGCCACGTATTCGGCATAAGCTCCGTCGACGACGACAAGTACGTGCTCGGGCACGGTGTCGACCAGCCAGGCCAGCGACTCGGCATCGACGATATCCCCGGTGGGGTTGTTCGGGCTGCACACGAACAGCAGCCGAGTACGCTCGGTCACCGCGGCGGCCATCCGCTCCACGTCGTGCCTGCCGTCGACCAACGGCACCCTGATGGCGATGCCACCGGCCTTCTGGGTATCCAGCGCGTAGGACACAAAGCTCGGGGCCGCCATGATCGCGTTGTCGCCGGGGTCGAGCAGTGCCGAGCACAGGCAGCCGATGATCGGATCGACACCGTTGCCCAGGCCGATCCGATCGACGGGCACATTCCAGAACGCGGCGAGTTCCTCGGCGAGCACGAAATCACGCTCCGGGTATCGATTCAAGCCACTCAGCAGTGGCGTGAGGGCTTCGACGACGCCAGGAAACGGCCCGTGGGGCGACTCGTTGGAACCGAGTTTGGCAATGTTGGCCAGACCGTACTCGCGTTGCACCGACGCCTCGGACCGGCCGGCGATGTAGGGCTCCAGATCCTTGATGTCCTCGCGTAGTCGCATTCTGCAGGTGTCCCTTCCACTTCAACTGCGTCACCCGGGCGCACGAGGTACCACCGATTTGCGCCGCACGGTTGCCTGGCGAACGATGCCTCCCTAATCTAGCAACAGTAGTTGGTTATACGGCACGCTTACAGGGATCCGGCCCGCCGTCCCACCCGGCCAGGAAAGGCTCCACATGACCATGACCTGCGGTGAACATCTCGTTCGGCTGCTGGAGGCGCACGGCGTCGACACGGTCTTCGGGATTCCCGGGGTGCACACACTCGAGATTTACCGCGGGCTGCACGCGTCACCGATCACCCACATCACTCCGCGACACGAACAAGGCGTTGGGTTCATGGCGGACGGTTACGCCAGGCGGTCGGGTCGTCCCGGCGTCGCCATCGTGATCAGCGGCCCAGGCATCACGAACATTGCCACCCCAGTCGCGAGCGCATACCACGATTCCATTCCGATGCTGGTGATCTCGAGCGTCGTCTCGACCACCAAATTGGGCCGCGAAACCGGCACCATCCATGATCTTCCCGACCAGGCCGGATTCATGTCGACGGTGACCGCATCCAGCGAAACCGTCTTGGCGCCAGCCGATCTCGCGCCGGCCGTGTCGCGCGCCTTCGCCTTGCTCCGGGGCCGCCGGCCGCGACCGGTACACATCCAGATCCCTACCGACGTGCTCGCCCAGCCCGCGGACCCGGCCTCGCCCGTAGTCGCTAACCCCGAGCCTCCGCTTGCCAACCCCGCCACCGTGGCCGAGGCGGCCCAAGTGCTGTCTGCGGCGCAACGCCTCTTTATCGTCGCCGGCGGCGGCGCCCGGGACTGCGGCCAATTGCTCACCGCCCTGGCCGACCGGACCGATGCACTGATCGGCTGCACAATCGGTGGGAAATCAGTTGTGGCGGAAGATCATCCGCGATGCGTGGGCTCGGCCATGACGTTCGAGCCATTGTCGCGTGAGCTGCTGGACGCCGACGTCGTGCTCGCCGTCGGCACCGAATTCTCCGAACTCGACTATTGGGCGTTGCCCGGCGGACTGCGATTGACCGGCACCCTGATCCGCATTGACATCGATCCCGGACAAGTCGGCCGCAAGCTCACCCCGGCACTTGCCCTCGTGGGTGACGCGTACGACACGCTGAGCGCACTTCTGGATCAAATCGATGCGCGCCCAGAAGGTTCGGCCCGCACCGTGCCGCCACGCGCAGAGCTGACGCTCGATCCCAGCATCACACCACATCTGCCGCTATTGGATGCACTTGACGCCGCCCTGCCCCGCGACCGCATCTTCGCCGGCGATTCGACGCAGCCGGCCTACGCGGCCAATCACCTGTTCCCGGTCTACGAAAGCCGCTCCTGGTTGATGCCGATCGGATTCGCGGCTCTGGGCTGCGCGCTGCCGATGGCCATCGGCGCCAAAGTTGCCAGCCCGGACAAACCCGTAGTCGCACTCGTCGGCGACGCCGGCCTGCTGTTCTCGGTCGCAGAGTTGGCTACCGCTGTCGATCTGGGCATCGCGCTACCGGTTGTGGTGTGGAACAACCATGGGTACGGCGAAATACGGGACGCGATGGACCACGCCGGCATCGCTCACCTCGGTACCGACGCCAGCGTCTACGACGCCACCGTGGTCGCCAAGGGCTTCGGATGCCATGGCGTGCGGGCGACATCACCCGCTGAACTGCGGGATCTGGTCGTCACCGCGCTGGGCGCCGACGTGCCCACCGTCATCGAGGTCCGCGCCGACCAGTTCGATACCGCGACCTGATCGCACGGCGCGCTGCACTCAGGAGGTGAACCACCGCGTCTTGAGCCCGGTGTACTTCTCCAGCGCGTGCAGCGACAGGTCGCGCCCGAATCCGGACTGACGGAATCCGCCGAACGGCACGGATACGTCGATGGCATCGACCGCGTTGATGGTCACGGTGCCGGCAACCAGTCGTTCACTCACCCGGTGCGCCCGGCGAATGCTGTCGGTGAACACCGACGCGGCCAGCCCGTAGCGCGACGCGTTGGCCAGTGCGATGGCCTCTTCCTCGGTGTCGAACGATGTCACCGACAGCACGGGACCGAATGTCTCCTCCCGGAACAACTCCTGTCCGGCATCGACACCGTCCAGCACCGTTGGCTGCAGGTACGCACCGGCCGCGGGCAGCCCGTCAGGCCGGGTTCCGCCGGTGGCCAGCGCGGCACCGTCGATGCCGGCGCGCTCGATGACGCTGAGCACTCGGTCGCGTTCGCTCACGCTGATCAGCGGCCCCAGTTCGGACGCCGGATCGAGCGGGTCACCAATGCGCATGGCACGCGCCCGCGCGACGATCTTCTCCACCAGTTCCGCATGGAGCGAACGAGCTACCAGCAGCCGGGAGCTGGCCGAACACACCTGGCCGGCGCACGCGAAGATGCCATAGCTGGCCTTCTCGGCGACGTCATCGAGATCGGCAACGTCATCGAACACAATGTTGGCGCTCTTTCCACCACATTCCGGCCACACCTGTTTGAGGTTCGACTCCGCGGAGTAGCCCATGAAGAGCTTGCCGACGGCGGTGGAGCCGGTGAACGCCACCGCATCGACGTCGTGATGGCGGCCCAGCGCCTGTCCGGCCTCGGCCCCGTATCCGGTCACCACGTTCAGGACGCCGTCGGGCAGTCCGTTGGCGGCGCACAGCTCCGCGAAGCACAGGGCCGTCAGCGGCGTGGCTTCGGCGGGCTTGAGGACGACACTGTTTCCGGTGGCGAGCGCGGGCCCGATCTTCCACATCGCCATTTCCAGCGGGAAGTTCCACGGCACCACGGCGGCGATCACCCCGAGCGGTTCGCGGGTCACCACCGCCAGCGAGCCCGGTCCCACCGGAGCCACTTCGCCGTACACCTTGTCGATGGCCTCGGCATACCAGCGCAGGATCGCAGCGGTGCCGGGGATGTCGTACACGCTGGTGTCGCTGATCAGCTTTCCACCGTCGCGGCTCTCCAGGACCGCCAGCCGGTCGACCTGCTCTTCGATGCTGTCGGCGATCCGCAACAGGACCGCTTTGCGGTGCCCAGGGGAAGTGCGTGACCAGACACCGGATTCGAACGATCGGCGGGCCGCCGCGACCGCTCGATCGACGTCCGCTGCGGCCCCACGCGCAACTCGGGCGATCACCTCACCGGTCGCAGGATCGACGGTCTCGAATTCCGCGCCGGTCGCCGCGGGTGCGAAGACCCCGTCGATGAACAATCCGGTGGGGGCACTCACCTCCTGGGCCAATTGCTGCCATTGCTGGTGAGTTCTGGTCATGATTTCTCCAATGCTGGTGGGTTCAGGGAAAGACGGTGAGCACCTTCACGATGTCCTCTGCGGGAATGGCAGCCTGCCTGCAGATTCCGGGCAGCTCGGCCAACTGCACCCGATGCGATATCAGGGCGGCCGCGTCGACGCGGCCCGCGGCCAACAGTCCAATCGCACGATGGAACGGACCCAGGCCGGGAACCTGCTGTGCCCCTTTGGCTCCGACCAACCGCAGTTCGTGGCCGAGCAGTTCAAGAGCGGTGATCCCGAGGTCGCCGGGTTCCCGGTCAGGCAGCCCGAAGACACCGAGCGTGCCGCCTCGGCGGGTGCGGGCCAGGCAGTCGCGGCGGACGCCGGGCTCGCCTACCGCATCCACGCTGAGGTCGACACCAACGAGGTCGGTGCATGTCGCCCCGAATCTGCGGGCGAGAGTGAGCCGCCCCAGGTGCGGCTCGGATACCGAAATCCGTTCGCAGCCAAAGAGACGTAGCGCCTGAATGAACAGCAGACCAGCCGGTCCGGCGCCCGCGACGAACGCCGATTCCGGCGGCTGAGCCGAAGGCCAGTACCGGTCAAGGGCGTGTAGGACCGTCCCCAACTGCTGGGCCAGTACAGCTACGTCATCGGGTAGCCCGTCCGGCAACGGAATCAGGTTTTGTTCCCGTGCAAGCTGATACGGAGCGAAGACCTTTCCCTCATCGGGAAAGGGAAGGTGCAACAGCCGCTGGCCGGGCAGGAAGACCGAACCCCCATCGACGACCTCGACCACCGACTCGTGCCCGAACACGTCGGTGTCAGACCCATAGGACAGCGAACCGCGGAACCGATGTAAGTCCGAACCGCACAGCGCAGAGACCACTGTACGGACCAGCACCCGGTCGGAACTGGGTTCGGGCCGCAACAATTCCCGAACCTCCAGCTCGCCGTCGGCGCGCACCCAGACGGCCGGCATGGTCGCCGTCACTCGGCTGCCTCCGGCGCGTATTCCGCGGCATAGCCGACGTCTGGGTCGAGGGCGCGGGTTACGTAACCGTCTCGCAGCGGAGTGAATTCGACGTTCAGCTCGATGAGGTCGGCGAGCGGGTCGCGCGACGAATCCACCCGCAGATCGACGTAGGCAAAGTCCTCGATGTCGTAAACCTTCAGCGCCGCCGACACCAGGGGAAATTGTTCCCCGCCGGCTTCGAGTCCGGCGCGCAATGCGACCAGCAGACGGGCGGCGAAGTCGATTTGGGGGTGGTCGCGGTAGCCGTGTGCGATGGCATCCCCGACGCTCGGCTCGGTCAAGATGTTGCCCAGCACGGCGAATCCGTCGAACGCCTGCTGATACGCACGGGCCGGATCAACGTAGGCACCCGCCCAGGCGGTCGCGCCCCCTTGTGCGTCCACCACCGCCAGCTGGCGTGCCGGTGCGCAGTCGGCCGAAGCCACGAGTGCGGCGATGGTCTGCTCCGCATCGCAGCCCGAGGCCAGTAGATCAAGCCCCCGCGGGCCCAACCGGGGATCGGTGCTGTGCTGGGTCAGCACGCCACCACAGCGTGCTCGGCCCCAGATGACTCGGGCGCCCACCGCGAAATCGCTGGTTGCCGCTGCCAGTCCGATGCGACCAGTGGTGGCGTCCCGCGCCACGATGCTGAACGTCACGCGTGGTCCTCTTCAGTGGAAGTGGAGGTGCAGGTGGAGCGAGGCAAAGAGGGCATCGAGAAGGTACCCCGCGGGTTGATCGCGAGGAGTGCAGCCAATGCCAGCAGCGCGCCGACAATCAGGACGGCTACCCAGAACGCGGCGTCGCGATCCAGCAGCACTCCGCTGATCGCGGCTCCGAGGCCTTCGGAGATCAGCTGGATGCTGGTTATCCAACCGAACGCGTGCGGCTGTTCAACACCGGCGAATCGCTGCGAGATCTGGTAGAACACCGCACCCGTGACGGGTGCGGTCGACGTGCCCAGGACCAGCAACGAGATCAGGACGGGCATCAGCAGGGGTCCACGGGTGGCCTGCAGCGTGAACGTTCCGAGCAGGAGCACGATCGCGGTGCACAACAGCCCCACGACCCGCAGGCGCCGGATCGTGGGGCGGTTGACGATCAAGCTTCCCAGCGCCGATCCGATCGACCACAGCAGCACGGCCAGTGACCGGCGGCTGTCCGATCCGAGCACTGATACCAAGCCGGGCAGGATCAGGCCGGAAGAAAACAGCACAAGACCTGCCGCCAGCAGATAGATGTAGAACGTGGGATCGCGGTGGATGCCCGACGGCGTTGCCGGCTCCGAGCCGAACTGCGGTGACGACATCCTCGCGGCGCGGCCACCGAGCCGGCGAAGGGTTCGCAGATACCATCCGGCACCGACCAGCATGGTCGCCGCCAAGGCCAGATATAGACCGGTGACGCCCACCGGCCGTAGCAGCACAATCGCGCTGACTGGCACCACGATCCAACTGATCTGCACCAGGCTGACGTCCCACGAATAGAACCGCAGCAGGGCCGGCGCGGGCAGCAGCTTGGGGTAGAGCGACCTCGACGCGACATGCAGCGGTGGATAGGTCAAACCGATGAGCCCGGCCAGTGCGCAGAATCGGACCGTCGAGATGTGGTTGGGCAATGCCGCAACCACCAAGGTCGTCGCGCAGACGACCCCCGTCACCAGCACTACCCGACCCTGGTTCCACCGGACCAACCAGTGCCCCGCGGTCGCGCTGTTGATCGTGGCCCCGACCATGTAGCACAACGTCGCCAAGCCCCCGGCGTCGTAACGGTCGAACACCATCTTGGACTGGACGACGAACAACACCGAGAATGCCGTGACGGGCAGCCGGCCTACGGCCGTCGCCGCCAAGACAATCACAGCGTCGCGTCGCCAGCGGGCCCAGACGCTCGTATCAGTCAGTGCGGCAGGGCAACTCACTTGCCCACTCGTGGCACGGTTGCGCCGTCGATGTAGCCCTTCCCGGAGAAATCACCCTTCACCAGTCCGCGACCGACGCTGGCGGTCAAGTGCTCGTCGCGGGTGTGCAGGGTGAATACCCTGGCGTCACGGTAGGCCTGCTCCAACGGCAGGTCGCGGAAGATCGCCCGCGCCCCACAGATGGCGAACGCCTCCTGCGAGATCTCCAGTGCCGCCTGCTTGGCCATGTGCAGCACCTGCAGCGACTTGAGCTCCGCGAGGTCGAAGTCGACGCCGCGTTCCCACTCCAAGGCGGCGGCGTCAAGGCCCGCACGAACCATCGCCGCCTTCGACGACAGGCTGCCGATCCGGAACATCATCAGTTCGCTGTCCTGCAGGTGTGGACGTTCGCGCAGCCATTGCAGGCAGAACTCCAGGATCCCTTCCGCCTGCCCGAGGTGGTTGGCCGAGAACCCAAGGGAGAAGGTCCGGAAGTCCTTGTTGACCCAGTCCCCCGGCGCGCCGAAGACGGCGTTCTCGGGCAGCTTCAACCCGGTGATCCGCACGCCCCAGCTCACGGTCGCCCGCATCCCCATCACATCCCACTCATCGATGAGTTCGACTTCCGGAGCGTCGGCCGGCACCAAGACACTGACGGTGCGCTGCTGATAGGGAGCGTCGCCGGGTACGGCCAGCCAGATCACCAGGTGATCGGCCCCGGCCGCGACGGATGCGAAGTGCTTCTCGCAGGTCAGCACCCAGCCACCGTCCGGCTGTGGCACAAGCTCCTGGGTGTAGAGGCCGTCGGATGTCTTCTTCGGCGCGGATTCGCTTCCCACGGAGGCCAGCACAAGGCGGTTCTCAATGATCGGCTTGAGATAGAGCGCGTACTGCTCTTCGGTGGCGGCTGCGGTCAGGATGCCCAACGCGTGCGAGTGCACCTGCAGCAGCTGACTGGTGTTGCAGTCGAAGGCAGCCAGCCGGGCCAGCAGCCGATAGTAGGTACCGAAGCGCTGCCCGCTCCATAGGCCCTCGCCGCCCCACTCGGGACGGGTGGTGAGCGCCAAAAGGTCGTTGTCGCGCAACAGGGCGAAGCTCTCGGACGGAAACGTCTCGTCCCGATCATGTTGGGCGGCAACGGCAGTGAAGGGCTCGCGGAAACTGTCGATCAGATCGAGTAGTTCATCCTCGGTACGCATACGCATCCTTGTTGTCAATAACTCAACTGGTGTTGCGAATCTAGCATCGACATGACGTTTTTGTCCTGCCGAACGACGCCTAAATCGTCCGAGCCGGAAGTTCAGCGAACTCGCCGCGAGTCGCGTGTGTAGAAGTCACCATCGTTGAACGCGTGCACGGCGCGCGCGGCCTGCTCAACGTCGAACTCCCACACCGATACCCCGGCACCGTGCCGACTCGGCGCCACCACCTGGCCCAAGCCGTCGATCACTCGCTGACCACCACAGAAGCGCTCAACGCTGCCCGGCAGCTTAGGACCCTCGTAATTGGTCGATATCACCACCATGCCGGTCTCGGCGGCCCGTGCGCGATCGAAGAGCAGCGACTGATCGGCGAGCGTGTCCGCCGAACCGGCGGCTCCAGCCGATCGTGAGGACCACGCACTGGCGATCACCGATATCTGCCCGCCACGTTCCCGTTGGCGCTGGTAGACCTGGGGGAACATCTTGTCGTAACAAGACGACAGACCGATCCGCCCGATCCCGGTATCGGCGACCACGGCATGCGTCCCGGCCGAGAAGTGCCGCCGTTCCCGCTCGGTGAGGTGGATCTTGCGATATCCGGTGAGTGTCCCGGCCGGGTCGGCGAGCACGACAGTGTTGTACCGCAATCCGGAGTCGTCAAGCTCGCACAGACCAAAAACGATGGTGCACTGCGATTTCCGCGACAGCTCCGCGTAACTCGATGCAGTCGGGCCGATCAGCGGCTCGGCGACGGCAGACAGTGCCGCATCGTCGGCGACCGCGTCGACGAGCCCGGGGTATCCGCAGGCCGACAGCTCCGGAAAGACGAGCAGATCGGGCCGAAACTCGTCGACAAGGCGCCGCACCAACGTCAGGGCGTTCGGGTGGCGCCCGCCCACCGCCGAACTTACCCCCGTGTTGTGCAGGGCTGGTAGGGCGATCCTCACCCCACCCCCGCCTCCTTACTGCGCAGGAAACCGTTGGCGGCGTCGGCCACCTCGACAAGGCGTTCGACCATTTCTGCGTGCCGCGTTCGAACCCGATCGTCGGGGGCGGACACTCCGATGGCTGCATACACCCGGTCCCGGTAGTTACCGACGTCGATCACCGGAACCGCAATGGTGGTGACCAGGTCATTGCGCTCGTTGGTCAGCACGCTGTGCCCGGCCGACGCGGCCCGCTGCGCATCAGCCCGGACCCCGGCCCACGTCTCCGTCGAGTCGCGTGCCCGCCGCGCACCACTGTGGAAGACCGAATGTAGTTCCTCCGATGTCGAGCGGCTCAGCAAGGCATAGCCAACCGCTGAGCCGATCAGGGCATCACGCCGACCGGTCTGCACGTTCACGAACAGCCGGCGATCTGGCTGGAATGCGGCCAGGACCACCGAGTGGGCGCCGTCCCGGATCGAAAAGTGCACCGTCTCATCCCACTCGGCAGCCAGCTGTGAGAGCGCCGGATAGATCGAACTCATGGTCTGAGCGTGCAGCGCCCGGCTGGCCAAGTGCACGATGGACCAGCCCAACTGGTAACCGCGGCGTTGTTCCAGTCGTTCGACCAGACCGTACTTGGCGAAAGTCGCCAGCGCGCGGGAAACCTGGGCCTTGTCCATGCCGTGCGCCTCGGCGAGCGCCGACACCGTGTAGACCTGCTGGTCGCGGTCCGAGCCGGCGAACGCAAACAACAGCGCCAGTGCCTTGTCGAGCGACGACGCGATCTGTGAACTCATTGACAGGCCCTCTTCGTTCAGAGTCCGCGAGGGACTATTCCCGTGGACTCCTCGCGAAAGTGCAGTTTACGATCGAGAACCGCCGCGCAGTCGCGGTGGACCGTGAAGTTGTCGGCGTCCCCGGACATCCTGGTCGTCAACGTCAGCACCACCTCATGGCCTGGCCAGGAGTATCGCTGCAGGACAGACCGTTCCATCCAGGCGCTCAGTGGGTCGCCGTGATGAATGCCGTACACGCTGTCGTCCTGCTCGTAGGTGATAGACCAGCCGCTGTCCAGGGTCGTGCTGGTGCTGCCGCCGGCGCCGCGACACACCCGCGTCCAGCCGTCCGCGGAGGTTTCCACCGTCCAGGTGGGAACCGCATCGCCGTCCATCACCACGCCCGGGACCGGGGCGATCACGGGCTCGCCGAGATCGACCGGCACCAGCAAGCCCGAGTCCTCGTCGAGGATCGGCAACACCAAGGCACTGTCGGCGAGCGCGATCTCGATCTCGCCCTGCTCAGTGGCCGGCCACAGCCACGGCCAGTAGTTGGTGGACACCGCCAAACGGAGCCGGTGTCCAGGAGCAAACCGATACGAACTGGCCTTGATGGGCACCGTGACGGTGACGATTTCGCCGGGCGTCATCGGCGCAATGTGCTCGGGAGCATGACCGTGGCGATGCGCCAGATTGAGCGCGCCGCGAGTCACCAGGTGGGAATGCCCGTCCGCGTCGACGTCGGTAATCCTGGCGAACACGTGCCCGGCGCTCGTCGAGCTGGATAGCGTCAGGCGTAGCTCCGCGCGCCCCAGGATCACCAGTTCTTCTGTGAGTACGGGTGTTTCGAACAGTAGGCTGCCGGCGTCATCGGCGTCCTGGACGCCGGGAAGGTCGGTGGACACGCCCATCGGCAGCATGTGACGACCCTGGGTTCCAACACTCAGAACGCTCTGGTGCCGAACCGTCGCGCCGGTGGTATCGGCGACGCCCAACTGCCCACCGGTGCCCAACGGGTACGTCGCCGACGAGACCACCTGGTCGAGATCGTTTACCCCCCACCACCGTCCGGGTCGAAACGGCAGGTCTTCCCGTGTGTAAACGTAGTCCTGAACGTAGAAACACAGGCGCGGGTCTCGGTCGACGCCGTTGTCCTCGCCGAGCAGCCAATGGCGCCAGAATCGAACGCAGCGCCCCAGGAAGTCGATTCCCGGTCCAGGTTCCGGTCGCTCCGGCCAGGTATGGCCCCACGGACCGACGATGGCTTGGGCGTTGGGCAACGCGCGCAGGACCCGGAACACGGTGTCGGTGTAGTTGTCCGCCCAGCCACCGACCAGCATTACGCCACAGTCGATCGACGCATAGTGCTCACACACAGACCCTTGCCGCCAGTACGAGTCGCGGTACGGGTGTGACAGCCACAGAGACGTGACGTCGGGGTTGATCCTGAGCCGCGTCGTCCACTCCTCCAACCACTGGGGTCCGGCGGTCTCGGGCATCGGCGGGCGCATGTTCATCATGGTCAGCGCCGAGCCCCAGAGATTCATGTAGAACGCCAGCGGAACTCCGCCGAGGTAGTGCACGTCGTTGTCGTACCGGTCGTCGGTGGAGCACGCTGTAACGATGGCTTTGAGCGGAGCTGGGCGCTTAGCCGCCACCTGCAGCGCGTTGAAGCCGCTCCACGAGATACCTATCATTCCCACCGAGCCGTTGCACCACGGCTGATCGGCGAGCCAGTACACGATCTCCTCGATGTCACGCTGCTCGATGGTCGTGTATTCGTCTACGAGGACGCCCGTCGAGGCGCCACTCCCCCGCAGATCGAGTCGCGCACAGGCGATTCCGTTGCCCGCGAAGAAGCCGAACCGGGTTTCGTCGTCGATCACCGAGACGTCGTCCTTGCGGTATGGGATCGCTTCGAGCACCACTCCGGTCGGGCATTGGGCACTGCCCTCCGGCAGCCACAGCTTGATCGACAACCGCGTGCCGTCACTGACCGTGACGGTTTCCAATCGGCGCTCCACCCGATGGTCGAACTCCTCCTGCACACGAGTGCCGAATGCTGCGGAATCGTTGTTCATCATCGGTAGCTCCTGAACCGCCTGACGGCTTGTCCGGCTCGCAGTTGCCGTATAACCATCATGCATTGCCGTGAAGCCACATCGTAGACGAGGAGTGCGGGCGTCAACTGGCTGACAACTGCGCCACCGCCGCCGGCATTCCGACCCGAGCATCCGTTACGTGGCCGTTGACGGTCCGGTCAGCCGCATCGAGCCCGGTACCGACCTACGGCTCGTCGAGTTGGCCACGCGGTACCTGGCCGCCGACAAAGTCGACGGATACCTCGGCACGCCCTGACAGAACCGCGTCACCTGAGCGCGGCGCTACCTGGTCCGGACAGCAATCAGCCCCTCCCATATGGGAGGGGCTAACGCTCCCCTTGCCTCCTCATTACCCCTGGCGCTATGTCTATGACACCTCAAAAAATAGCTGAGAGCAAACTGAGACGGACCCAATTCAGCAAAAGTTATCCATCACGTAGGCAAATTCTCCTTCGCCGCGGCTACGGCCCGCAATCATTGACATATGTCGAGTTCAGGCCATCTTCCGCACGTACGCAAGGCGGCAAACCGCTGATATCGCCAAGCTCAGGCAATCTTTCCAGCAACTCCACTTTGGAACAACGCCCCGAGCTCCGGGGTGTTCAAATTTGCTGCTTCACGGCGCAGTTGCGGTTATTGCTGCTCAACCGCGAGATCGAGCCTGCTTAGCCAATTTGCGAAAACCGCACGAGGTCGCACAGGGGCGCACGGCACGGGCCCCGCGAGATTCCGCGGCTCCGGGCGGCCGCGCCGCGCCATGGCAATGACTCGTCGCCGCGCAGGGCCGGCGCGGTGGTGAGACGCAAAAGCCCCCGAAACAACGTTTCGGGGGCTTTCGCGTCTGGTGACCGCTTACAGCAGCGAGGCCGGCGGGTTGAACCGCTCGCCGTACTTGGCGGCCAGCTCCTTGGCCCTCGCCACGAACCCGGCCTTACCGCCATGCGGGTAGCCGACGATCAGCTGCGCGGCGCCACCGGTCCACGGTGGGAAGCCGATGCCCATGATCGAGCCGATGTTGGCATCGGCGGTCGAGGTGATCACGCCCTCGTCGAAGCACTTCTGGGTTTCGAGTGCTTCCGCGAACAGCATGCGGTCGATCATGTCCTGCAGCGGCGGCTGCGAGGTCCCCGAGTTGAAGGTCTCCCGCAGGCCGGGCCACAGTTGGGTCCGCTTGCCGTCGACGTACTCGTAGAAGCCGGCGCCGGAAAGCTTTGACGGACGGCCGATCTCGATCATCTTCTCGACGACCGCCTCGGCCGGGTGCGGCTCGTAGGTGCCGCCCGCGTCTTCGACACCCTTACGGGTGGCGACGGCGATCTTGTGCATCAGCTCGAGGTTGAGCTCGTCGGATAGCTGCAGCGGCGCGGCCGGGTAGCCCGCCTGGGTACCCGCGTGCTCGATCGACGCCGGCTCGACGCCTTCGCCGAGCATCGCCAGCGCCTCGTTGACGAAGGTGCCGATGACCCGGCTGGTGTAGAAGCCGCGGCTGTCGTTGACCACGATCGGGGTCTTGCCGATGGCCAGGGTGTAATCGAACACCCGGGCCAGCGCCTCGTCGGAGGTCTTCTCGCCCTTGATGATCTCCACCAGCGGCATCTTGTCGACCGGGGAGAAGAAGTGGATCCCGATGAAGTCGTCCTGGCGCTTGACACCGGTGGCCAGCCCGGTGATCGGCAGGGTGGAGGTGTTCGATCCCAGGATGGCGTTGGGCTCGACGATGTCCTCGATCTCCTGGAAGACCTTGTGCTTGAGCTCCTGGCTCTCGAAGACGGCCTCGATGACGAAGTCGACGCCCTTGAAGTCGGCGGGATCGGCGCTCGGCGTGATCCGCGCCAGCAGCGCGTCACTGCGCTCCTTGGTGGTGCGGCCCCGCTCGAGTGCCTTGGCCTCGATCTTCTCCGAGTAGTTCTTGCCCCGCTCGGCGGCGTCGATGGTGACGTCCTTGAGGACCACCTCGAACCCGGCCTTGGCCGAGACGTAGGCGATACCCGCGCCCATCATGCCCGCGCCAAGCACGCCGATCTTGGTGATCGGTGTCTTGCCGATGCCCTCGGGACGCGAGCCACCCGAGTTGATGGTCTGCAGGTCGAAGAAGAACGCCTGGATCATGTTCTTGGCGATCGGACCGGTGACCAGCTCGGTGAAGTAGCGGCTCTCGATACGGGTGGCGGTGTCGAAGTCGACCTGGGCACCCTCGATCGCGGCGGCCAGGATGTTGCGCGGGGCGGGCATCGGCGCGCCCTTGAGCTGCTTGCGCAGCAGCGACGGGAACGACGGCAGGATCGCGGCAAGCGCCGGGGTGGCCGGGGTGCCGCCGGGCATCTTGTAGCCCTTGGCATCCCACGGCTGGGTGTGCGCCTCGGGGTTGGCCTTGATCCAGGCCTTGGCGGCCGGGACCAATTCCTCGACGCTGCCGACGAGTTCGTCGACCAGGCCGTTGTCCTTGGCGGCGGCCGGCTTGAACCGGGTGCCCTGGCTCAGCACGTTGACGAACGCGTTCTGGATGCCCAGCATCCGCACGGTGCGGGCAACGCCGCCGCCGCCGGGCAGCAGGCCCAGGGTGACCTCGGGCAGGCCGATCTGCACACCCTTGACATCGGCGACGATGCGGTGGTGACAGGCCAGGGCGATCTCCAGGCCACCGCCGAGCGCGGCGCCGTTGATGGCGGCGACGACCGGCTTGCCCAGGGTCTCCAGGGCCCGCAGGTCAGCCTTGATGCCTTCGACCTCGGCGAAGATCTCACCGGCATTCTCCGGACCGGCATTGATCATGCTCTTGAGGTCGCCGCCGGCGAAGAAGGTCTTCTTGCCGCTGGTGAGCACCACACCGGTGATCGAATCCTTCTCGGCGACAAGGCGTTGCACGGCGTTGTGCATCGATTCCTTGTAGTGCTCGTTCATCACGTTGGCCGAGCCGGTGGGGTCGTCCAGCGTCAGGGTGACGATGCCGTCGGCATCCTTGTCCCACGCAATGGTGTTCTCTGCCATGATTTTCCGCTTCTCCTAGACGCGCTCGATGATGGTGGCCACGCCCATGCCGCCGCCGATGCACAGCGTGATCAGGGCGCGCTTGGCGCCGCGGCGCTCCAGCTCGTCGACCATGGTTCCGGTGATCATCGCTCCGGTGGCACCCAGCGGGTGACCCATCGCGATCGCGCCGCCGTTGACGTTGAGCTTCTCGCTGGGGATGTTCAGATCCTTCTGGAACTTCAGCACCACCGACGCGAACGCCTCGTTCAGCTCGAACAGGTCGATATCGTCGACGGTCAGCCCGGCACGGGCCAGGACCTTCTCGGTAGCCGGGGTGGGCCCGGTCAGCATGATCGTCGCGTCGGCGCCGGTGGTGGCGGTGGCCACCACGCGGGCCCGCGGGGTCAGGCCCTGCGACTTGCCCGCACTTTCGGAGCCGATGAGCACCAGCGCGGCGCCGTCGACGATGCCGGAGCTGTTGCCGCCGGTGTGGACGTGGTTGATCTTCTCGACCCAGTGGTACTTCTGCAGCGCCACATCGTCGAAACCGGCCATCGCGGCCAGGCCCTCGAAGGCGGACTTCAGCTTGCCGAGGCTTTCCACCGTGGTGCCGGGACGCATGTGCTCGTCGTGGTCGAGGATCACCAGGCCGTTCTGGTCACGCACCGGGACCACCGACTTGGCGAAGTAGCCACCGGACCAGGCCGCGGCGGCGCGTTCCTGGGACTGCGCGGCGTAGGTGTCGACGTCCTCGCGGGAGAAGCCCTCCATGGTCGCGATCAGGTCGGCACCGATGCCCTGCGGGACGATGTAGTTATCGAAGACGGTGGCCGGATCGGTGAACAACGCGCCGCCGTCCGAGCCCATCGAGACGCGGCTCATCGACTCCACACCACCGGCCAGCACCAGGTCGTCCCACCCGGAGCGGACCTTCTGCGCCGCGATGTTGACCGCTTCGAGCCCGGAGGCGCAGAACCGGTTGAGCTGCACGCCCCCGACGGTGTCGGGCATACCGGCCGCGATCACGGCCGTGCGGGCGATGTCGGCGCCCTGGTCACCGACCGGGGAAACGCAGCCCAGGATCACGTCGCTGATCAGGGTCTCGTCGAGGTCGGGGAAGCGCGTACGCATCTCCTCGATCAGCCCGACGACCAGATTCAGCGGCTTGACCTCGGTGAGTGCACCGCCTCGCTGCTTGCCGCGAGGCGTGCGAATGGCCTCGTAGATGAAGGCTTCTTCGGACATGGTTTATTGCCCCTTCTGTCCTTTTCGGAGTGTTTGGGTCCGGCTCTAGGGAGCCTAGTCCTCTAAAGTTGCACCCTAACAGCCCGCTCGGCCAACCTGTTGGTTGGGCTTCTGAGCTGCTCAAACAGCGCCGCCCGGCGCCCCGGTTCAGTCCTCGGCGCGGGGGCCTCCGGGGTCCTAGACTCGTGGCTACATGAGACTCGGAATCGACTTCGGCACCACGCACACGGTCGCGGCGGTCGTCGACAGGGGCAATTACCCCGTCGTGTCGTTCGACGGGGTCGACGCGTGGCCGTCGCTGATCGCCGGCAACACCGCGGGCAAGCTGCGCTTCGGCCTCGACGCCGCGGCCGTGCGCCACACGGCGGGCTGGTCGGTGCTGCGGTCGGTCAAACGCCTGCTTGACGACGCCGGGCCGGATACCGAGGTGTGCCTGGCCGGCCACCACTACCCGCTGCCCGAGTTGCTCAGCGGCTTCCTGGCTCAGCTGCGCAGCGATCTGCACCGCCGCTCCAATGCCGGGCTGCCGAAGCGCGAACGCATCGAGGCAGCCATCAGTGTGCCGGCCAATGCGTCCAGCGCACAGCGGTTTCTGACCTTGGACGCCTTCACCCGGGCCGGCTTCGATGTGGTGGCGCTGCTCAACGAGCCGTCGGCGGCCGGCTTCGAATACGCACACCGCTACCGCTCGACGATCACCGCCAAGCGGGAATACGTCCTGGTCTACGACCTCGGCGGCGGCACCTTCGACGCCTCGCTGTTGAAGATGACCGGAACCCGTAACGAGGTGGTCACCAGTCAGGGCATCCGCCACCTCGGCGGCGACGATTTCGACGAGGCGATCCTCGGGCTGGTCCTCGACGGTGTGGGACGTGGCGCCGTGGACGATCCCACCCGCGAAGCGCTGCTCGAGGAATGCGCCGCGCGCAAGGAGGCGATCGGCCCCAACACCCGTCGTTTCCTCGCCGACCTCTCGATGGTGGGTCAGCCGACCTTCTCCTGCGGTGTGGATGACGTGTATGCCGCGTGCGCGCCGCTGGTGCAGCGGACCGTCGATGTCCTGGCCGACGTTCTGCGAGACCCGGGTCGCGACAGCGCGCTGGCCTGGTCCGACGTGGCGGGGATCTACGTCGTCGGAGGTGCGGGTAACTTCCCGCTCGTCAGCCGGATGCTGCGGGCGGCGTTCGGCGACAAACGCGTCAAACGGTCTCCGCACCCGTTCGCTGCGACCGCCATCGGGCTGGCCGGGTTCTTGGACAAGGAGGCCGGATACACGTTGTCGGAGCGGCTCTCCCGCCATCTGGGCGTGTTCCGCGAGGCACAGACCGGCACCGATATCGTGTTCGATCCGATCCTGCCGAAGGACACCACCCTCCCGGCCGAGGGCGAGCAACCACTGGTCATCACCCGCACCTATCGCGCGGCCCACAACATCGGCCGATTCCGCTTCGTGGAGTGCAGCCAGATCGTCGACGGCCGGCCCGACGGTGACGTGACGCCGTGTGCGCCGGTGTTGTTCCCGTTCGATCCAGACCTGCAGGGCGACCGGCAGCTGGCCCGGCGTCCGGTCATCCGCTGGGATGCCGGACCGGACGTGGAGGAGCGCTACGTCATCACCCCCGGCGGTGCGGTGGAGGTATCGCTGACCACCCGGCCCGACGGGTTCACCCGCCGCTTCCGCCTGGCCCGCGGCGCCGCGTAACGGCTGCCATCGGAGCTAGGCGAGCAACGCCTCCTCCATCGCATCGCCGATCACGGCGATGCTGCGGCTGTGGCTCTGCCGCACCAGCACGTGTGCGCCTGCCAACGCAAGTGCAATCGGCCACTCCACCACTCCGACCACCGCCACGATCGACAGCCCGGCCAGCAGGGCCACGTCTTCGCGGGCAGGCGCATGGATGACGCCGACGATCGGCAACTCGATCGTCGGAGTGTGTAACCGACGCAATCTGCCGAGAATCGCGGATGTCTCGCGACGCAGACCGAATGTCGGTGGCCGCGAGGCCGACGCTTCCTGCTCGGCCGCGCCAGGCTCGGCGTCTGGCGTGACACCGTCGTGCTCAGCTGTGTTCATCAATCTTGCCTTTCTGGTCGATGTTTCGAGACACGGCACCAACCGGTCCGGAGAACCCGGCCAAGAGGTTCTCGGCCTCGCCCGCATAACGCTTGAAGAACCTGGTAGCCGACGACATCGACGTCATCAAGAGGTCCGGCCTGGCAGCGGTGAAGACCGTGACGGCAGCCGCAGGGAACACCGCTTCGGCCCAGCCCAGCGGACCCAGCGGAACGCAACCGGCCAGCTGGCTGACACCCGGCGTGGTGACCAACGCTGCCAGCGTTGCGAAAGTCCCTGCACACGTGCCGATCACCAGGGGGTCTCGGGACTCCAGCAGCGTCTGCCCCAGTTGCGTCGTGACCAGACCGACCAGACCGACGGTGGCCGCGCGCTGCGGATTGGCCCGGCTGGTCAGGCTGGCGAGACTCCACGAGACGCTGGCCCCGACGGTCGTCGCCACGCCGCGCAGCGCGACGGTACGCGACAGTTCATCCATGTCGATACCACGTAAGGACGGGGGTCGGGTATTGCGCACCGAACTGACTGCCACCGCTGTGGTTGGCAGTACATCGGTCAGGATGTTCACCAGCAAGATCTGCCGTGCGGTAAGCGGCGCAGTACCGCGCATCACCGCTCCGTACACGTTGAATGCGACCTCACCGGCGTTGCCGCCCAACAACATCGCCACCGCCGCCTGAGCCTGCTGCCAGAGCCGCTGGCCCTCGTCGATGGCCTCGAGCAGGCTCCCGACCCGACCCTCGGTGAGCACCACGTCCGCGGCGCCGCGCGCCGGGTCGCTCCCGTGTGACGACACGCCTACACCCACCGCGGCGGCGCGGATAGCTGCCGCGTCGTTGGCGCCGTCACCGACCATCGCGGTGATCACCCCCGACTGGCTGATCTGCTGGACGATCTGCACCTTCTGCTCCGGCGACATCCGGGCGTAGATCACGTTGTCCTTGACCACCTCGGCACGCTGGGCGAGCGACAACCGCTCCCAGCGGGCGCCGGTGATGAGCTGATCGTCGGCGACCTCCAATCCGATCTCCCGCGCGATCGCCCGCGCCGTGGCCGGATGGTCACCGGTGATGATGCGCACGCCGATCTCTCGGTCGGCCAGTCCGAGCAGCAGTCCTTTGGCGTCGGCCCGCGGCGTATCGGTGATACCCAAGAATCCGAGCAGTCGTAAACCGTTATGGCACAGGGACTCTAACCCCGATTCTGCCGCGACATCCAGATCGTCGTCGGTGAGCGTCCGTTCCGCGACCGCGATGACGCGCAGCCCCCGAGTGGCCATCTCGTGGACATCCATCAACAGCGCCGCACGCACCTCGGGGTCCTGCCCGTCGGTGCAGCATGCCAGGACGAATTCGGGGCTGCCCTTCACGGCGAGGGTGCGACCGTCAGCACCGGCCGCATAGGGGCGCCCGGCGCGGAACGGCAGCTCATGCTGCCGCTCGGGCTGTACGCCCGCGCAGCTCACCACCGCCGCATCGGTGGCCTGCAGCGGCGCGTGTTCGTGCAACGGCAGCGGCGTCGCCAATGCGGCGCGCTCGATGATCAACTGGTCGCCAAAGCCCGGCCTCGGGGCGATGTGGGTGACCACCAGGCGGTTCTCGCTCAACGTACCGGTCTTGTCGAAGCACACCACTTCGACGCGGCCCAATGTCTCCACCGACCGGGGCGACCGGACAAGGACGTTACGCCGCGTCAGCCGCCTGGCCGCTTCCCGCTGAGCGAGCGTCGCGACCAACGGAAGCCCTTCCGGCACAGCGGCAACCGCGCAGTACACACCGCTGGCGACGGCCTCGCGGATACCCGATCCGCGTAGCAATGCGGTTGCGACGACACCGGCTCCGCCGGTGAGGGTCCAGGGCAGCACTTTCGCCGTCACGTTGGCCAGCTGTGCGTGCAGGCCCACCTCGTCACGTCGGCGCGGGGCCAGCGCCATGGCCCGCCCCGCGGCGGTG
Organism: Mycolicibacterium sp. CH28; assembly: GCF_004745805.1. Classification (GTDB taxonomy): domain Bacteria; phylum Actinomycetota; class Actinomycetes; order Mycobacteriales; family Mycobacteriaceae; genus Mycobacterium. The sequence continues at coordinate 305,524 of NZ_SRLQ01000005.1, forward strand.
GCACCACCCACGGCGACGACCACCGCGCGGCACACCCCGCTGAGGACGGTCGAGCCCTCGTAGAGCATGCAGGTCCGTTCGGCCAACGGGCGGCACGGTGTCGGGTCGGGGCGCTTGGTGACCGGAAGCGATTCACCGGTCAGCGAGGATTCGTCCACCTCGACGGCGATCGCGGAGATCACTCGCGCATCGGCTGGCACCATCTCGCCGGCACGCACCTCGATGATGGCGCCGCAGACCACCCGCTCGGCGTCCACCGTCTCGAAATCACCTGTGCTGGTGACTATTCGGGCAGGGGGCGTTTGAGCGCTCAACATCTTCGTCAGCTGTCGGTCGGAGTTGAGGCGCTGCATCGCCGCCATCCCGGCGCTGCCGAGCAACACGACGCCCACCAGAGCGCCGTCCACCGGCGAACCGATCAACGCGCTGGCGATCGCACCCGTGACCAGGATGGGGGTAAGCGGGTCCTGCATTTCGTCCCAGAGCGCCTCACCGATCTCCTTCGCGCTCGAGGCGGTGCGGGAAACGCTGGCTTGCCACGGTGATTGCGGTGGTTTGACCACGGCGGCACCGCCGGCCGCGGGGTCAGGCTGCATCGCGTGCAGGTGTGCGTACACCTGGTCGAGGTCCAGCGCATGCCACTCGACGTCGGCGGCAGCGTCGGGATCGGGTTGCATAAGCACCTCACGGGCGATGGCGTGGCCAGGAACCAGCGCGGCGGCCGCGGCCACGATGCTCGGACGCATGCCTGCGGCCCGCACACCGGGCAGCAGGGTGAGCGATCCGAGCGCGGTCCCGCCGGCGGCCAACTCCACGCCGCGGCGCACCGCGGTCCGGGCCGCCGGGACCGCATCCAGGACTCGACAGGCGACCCGCAAATCGGGCAGCAGGACGTCTGCCATCCACGCCGGTGCCCGGTCGGCGGCGCCGACGCCCAATGCGAGGTCCGCTGCGGCGAAGGTTCGAGGGAGTGCTTGCCCGACGACGGCGACGGTCTTGCCATCGGCCTGCATGCGGTACACGACATCGAACAACGTCTGATCGGTGTCCGCGTCCACCCCGGGACCGCCAGCGGGCAGCAGCTCGTCGAAGGTGCCCCGTAGGTGGCCCAGATCGGCGGTGTCGAGTGACACGACTTTCAGGTCGGCGCCCCGCGCCGCAGCGATGAGCGGTTCGGCGTACGGATCCGCGGTGCGCGATACGACGATCTCAAGGTCGGACAGGTCGGCCAGTCCGTGCGTCGGCGACAGCGCGGCGCCGTCATGCACACCGGCATCGAGGAGTCCGGCGTCCACATCGGCTTGCGCACTCTGCCACGCCTTGGTGCGCAATGTCCCGTCGACACCGGTGATCTCGGCGACCCGCAGGCGCTTACCCGCCAGCACGGCAGGGTCGACGATGAGGACGTCGATCCCGTCGAGGCGGCGCAACGCTTCCGGGCGAAGCACCATCGCGCCGTGACTGCGGTTCAGCCCGGCGCACAGCGTGGTCGCGAAGGATTCGCGCGCATAGTTCAGTGCCCGCGGCGCGGCCACGATGACCGCCTCACTCGCCACCTGCGCGCCGCCGCTGACCCAGAGGCCAACGGCACCGGCCAAGCCGCCGATTGTCGCTCCGCGCGCGTACTGGTCGGCGGCCATGTCCGGCAGGGGTCGCGGACGCACCACTGCAGGAGCGGCCAGATCACATGCGGGGTCCAGCCCCAGCCGCAGCTCCTGCCGATTCCACGCCTCGTCGGCCGCCAGGGCTTCGACGACCCGCAGACCGCGCAGCATGACGTCGGCCGCGATGACGGACGGCGTCTGCCCCAACGACTGGGTGAAGACCGTCCCGAGCGCGAGTACCGCGTCGGCGCGTTCACGCCCGAGCGCGCCTTCGACCACCGCACGGATGTCCGGCTGCGCCTCCACGAAGGTGGCTGCGGCGGCAAACACCCGCGGCAACTTTGGCTGACGCGTGATCTGCAGGACCACCGACACCCCCAGTGCGGCCACCTCGGCAGCCAAGAGACCGACGCGGTTCACGACCCCGGCGCCGTCGCCGGGCAGGTCGATGTGCGGTATCGGGCTCTGATCCTCGCCGTCGCTCGGCGCGACGAGATTGGCCTCGAAGTCCTCGACGACGGCGATCAGTCGCTCGGCTGCTGGTGCGTCCTCGCCGAGTTCGACGACCACCCGTGCCAACGGCCAGTTGACGTGCGCGCGCATGACACCTGAAATGTCCGCATATGCCTTCTCCAGCAGCGCCGCAGTCTCGGGCGAGTGCGACTCGACGGGAATGCGCACCTCGATCCACATCCGGCCGTTCCCGGACCAGCAGCGCCGAGCGCGCTGGCCGGCCAACAACTCGGCGGCGACCGCCGCACCACCGGCGACGATCTGACGGAGCCCGGAGGCAATCGGTCCGATGACCATGACGCGCTCTACCCAACCTTTACATGACCACTCGTCGGCAACAGCAAAATCTGGTTCGCTGGATTACTGAACAACCGCCGCCTGCACGAAAGCCGTCTCTGCCGCAAACGGGCGGCGAACGATGAACCAAGGCATGGCAGCGCCATCAGGCCTTCACCGAGTCCGAACACCCCACGGTTCCCAGAACCGGCCGAGCGACCAACCTGGGCAACGCCCGACGACATCGGCTGGCAGCGAGCTGGCAGCAAATGAGTGCCAACCGGTATCGGTCTCAGCTGCCCGCGCATGTCGTCATCGCCGTGCACCATCGAGCACAGACCGGCAGCGCCATTAGGCTGCACCTCCATGACGGTGTCGAGGCTGCAGCCCTACGCGATCAATATCTTCGCCGCGATGTCGGCGCTCGCGGCGCGTCTCGACGCGGTCAATCTCGGCCAGGGATTCCCCGACGAAGATGGCCCGCCGGCGATGCTGGAGGCCGCGCGCGAGGCCATCGCCAGTGGGGTCAACCAGTACCCGCCCGGGCCGGGCATCCCGGAGCTGCGTGAGGCCATCGCCGCGCAACGCCGTCGGCGGTACGGGATGGAGTTCGACCCGCAGGACGGGGTGCTGGTCACGGTCGGCGCCTCCGAGGCGATCGCCGCCGCGGTGCTCGGTCTGGTCGAACCCGGCTCGGAGGTCCTGCTGATCGAGCCCGCGTTCGACACCTACGCCCCCGTGATCGCGATGGCCGGCTCGCGGCACGTACCGGTGCCGCTGGTGCCCAACGGTGCCGGTTTCGCACTCGACGTCGACGCGTTGCGCGCGGCGGTGACGCCGAAGACGCGGGCTCTGATCGTGAACTCACCGCACAACCCGACCGGCACGGTGCTCACCGACGCCGAGCTGCGGGACCTGGCGGCCTTCGCGGTCGAGGCCGACCTGCTGGTGATCACCGACGAGGTCTACGAACACCTGGTCTTTGACGGCAAACAGCATCTGCCGCTGGCGGCCTACCCCGGCATGGCCGAGCGCACGGTGACGATCTCCAGCGCGGCCAAGATGTTCAACTGCACCGGCTGGAAGATCGGCTGGGCTTGCGGCACACCGGAACTCATCGCCGGCGTGCGGGCGGCCAAGCAGTACCTCAGCTATGTGGGCGGGGCTCCGTTCCAGCCCGCCGTGGCCTACGCGCTCAACCATGAGCAGGCGTGGGTCAGCGCACTGCGTGACTCGCTGCAGGCCAAACGGGACAAGCTTGCCGCGGCGCTGGCCAACCTGGGCTTCGGGGTGCACGACAGCGCGGGCACCTACTTCCTGTGTGCCGACCCGAGACCGCTCGGCTACTCCGACAGCACCGCGTTCTGCGCCGAGCTACCAGCCAAGGCGGGGGTGGCGGCGATCCCGATGTCGGCATTCTGCGACCCGAGCACCCCTCACGCGGGGGCATGGAATCACCTGGTGCGCTTCGCCTTCTGCAAGCGTGCCGACACCATGGACGAGGCCATCCGCCGCCTGGCGGTGCTACAGGGCGGTCGCGACCGCCTATAGCTGGCCGTCGAGGACGTGGCGGCGAAGTCCCTCGGTTGCGGCGTGCAGCACCGTCTTCTTGGCGTGCTTGATCAAGAAGTGCGGCAGCGGCGCGGACGGTTCGAGGGTGATGTCGAAGCGCACCCGCGTCCCGTTCCCCTCGCGGCGCAGGGTGTACTCGACGTGCTGGGCGTGCTGTTGTGCGGTGCGGTCGGCATCCCAGACCACCCAGTCACGCCCCCAGTGGTACTCGAGGATCTCGTGATCCACCAGTCCCAGCACCTTGATGGTGACCTCGACACGGCGCGGCCGGCCGTCGTCGTAGCGATCGACGACATGGACGTGTTTGTGGACCGAGGACCACGTCGGCACCGCCTCGACGTCGGCAAGGGCGTCAAGGATGGCCTCCGGCGGGGCGTCGATCACAATCTCTCGAGATGCCCGTACCGCCACATCAGCAAACCTAGCGACCGAATGAGTCCGCGGGTCAGCTTTGCGTTAACTTGCCTGTTACCAACCGACCTCATCCAGCGGTGTGGTGCCCTGCGGGGGTGGTCCGACCGGTCCAGCGGCGCTGCGGGAGAACCGCGGCGCGGGCGCGGCCTGCTCGGTGCCGTTGACGTCGACGATTGTGCCGCGAGCCAGCAGATGCTCGCTCGATGCGGCTTCGGTCCAGCTGAGCACGGGCGTGACGCAGGCGTCGGTCCCGGCGAAGACGGCGGTCCATTCGGCGCGGGTCCTACTCGCGAAGCGCTCGGTGAAGATTCGCCGCATCTCCGGATACCGGTCGCGCTCGGCCTGGGTGGGCACGTCCTCGGCCGACAAGCCCAGACCGATGAGCAACTGCGCGAAGAACTGCGGTTCCATCGACCCGACCGCCATGTACCTGCCGTCGGCGGTCGCGTATGTGCCGTAGAACGGCGCACCGCCGTCGAGCACGAAGGACTCCCGCGTATCGGTCAGGGAGCCGGTGGACTTCATGGTCCACATCATCTGCGAGAGGATGCTGACGCCGTCGACCATCGCGGCGTCGATCACCTGGCCTTGACCGGACTTCTCGCGCTCGTAGAGGGCGGCGACGATACCGAGCACCACCAGCATGGAACCGCCACCGAAGTCGGCGACCAGGTTCAGCGGGGCGACCGGGGGTCGGTCCCGAAATCCGATCGCGTTGAGCGCCCCGGTCTGCGACAGGTAGTTGATGTCATGACCGGCGGTCGACGCCAGCGGCCCGTCCTGCCCCCAGCCCGTCATGCGGGCGAAGATCAGCCGCGGGTTGACCGCCGTGCAGTCGTCGGGCCCGATATCGAGCCGCTCGCAGGTTCCGGGCCGGAAGCAGTCCAGCATGACGTCGGCCTTGGCCGCCATGTCGAGCAACAGCCCGGGCTGCGATTTCACGTCCAGGTCGACGATCCGCTTTCCGCGGTGCATCAGGTCGACGCTCTCGGCGGGCATCTTCAGTCCCCCGTGTCTGTTCCCGTCGCCCCGATCGGGCCGGCGCACCCGGACCACGTCGGCGCCCAGGTCGGCCAGCATCATCCCGGCGTGCGGCCCGGGCCCGATGCCACCCAGTTCGATTACTCTCACCCCGAGCAGGGGGCCGGTATTCGTCACGGGCGTAAGGTAACTCAGCCGCCCTTCTTGACCTTCAGGACCTGCTTACGCAGGCCGTCGGTCGCGGTTTCCATCGCCCCTTTGAGGGTGCGTTTGACCACGAACCCGGGCAGCGGCACCGCCAGATCGATAGCCAGATCGAATCGGAGCTTGGTCTTGTCGCCGTCGGGGGTCAACGTGTACGTGGCGTCCTGCGAGCGCAGCTGGCCGGCCTTGAGCAGCGTCCAGCTGACGGCGTTGTCGACCCAGGTGTACTCGACGATCTGCTCATCGGTCAGGCCCGCTGCCTTGACCTTCATCTTGACCTTGCGCGGCCTGCCGTCGTCATAGGCCTCCAATACCTCGGCACTCTGATACTGGGGCGACCAGGTCGGAGTGGACTCGACGTCGGCGATGACGTCGAGGATCTCCTCCGGGCTTGCCTCGATCACGACCTCACGGGAATCTTTGACTGCCATGGCGTGACCATAGCGAGGCACCGTGCCCACGCGGGAGAAATTGACCTTTACGAGCCCGGTGGCGCCAGCATCGACTGCCAGGTCTTGTTCCCGGGGTGAGCCAGATCGCCCTGAGTGCAGCCCTGCCATCCGGGCCGACGTAGTCACCGGTGGCCGCGTCGTCCGACACGAACGCGACCGGAGGTGGCGCCGTGCCGGATTACATCGCACCGAGCGGAAATCTTGCCGCGCACCCGCTCTCGCCGACAGTAAGCTCTCAGACATGGGCGAAGCGGTCGATCCATCGGTTCCGCCGAGTGGCACCGGGTGCGTCGAATGCGACGCGACCGGCGGTTGGTGGGTACACCTGCGCAGGTGCGCCGCGTGCGGCCACATCGGGTGTTGCGACGATTCGCTGATGCGGCATGCCGCCGCTCATTGGCGCTCCAGCGGACATCCGATCATCCGGTCGTTCGAGCCGGGCGAGGACTGGTTCTGGGACTACGACACCAACCAGTACTACGACGGGCCCGACCTGGCCCCGCCGGAAAGCCGGCCGGCCGAGGAGACCGTTCCGGGTCCACGCGGCCGGGTGCCCACCGATTGGGCGGAGATCCTGGGCAGCCGCTCCGACTGAGTCGGCGCGGGCAGACGCCGAGTTATCCCGCGAGTCCGGCGGCTTGCATTTCCTTGCCGAATTCAACGGCCATCTTCTCGGCAAAGGCGTTGACCGCCTTGAGGGGACGCAACATCACGGTGAACTCGTCGATGAGGCCGTCGTCGCCGGTGTGCAGGAAGTCGCAGCCGTTGATCTCGAGGTCACCAACTTTGGCGGTGAACACCAGGGCGTGGTCGGGTGATCCATCGGCGCCGATTTCGCGCACGTAGGTCAGGTCGGCGAAGACCCGCGACACCGCACGCAGGATCACGGCGACCGTGTCCCGGCCCTGGTACGGCTTGTGCGCGATCGGGCTGCGGAAGACGACGTCCTCGGCGAGCAGGGCGGGCAGTGCGTCGAATTCACCGGCTTCGACAGCGGCACGGAAGGCATGCATGCATGCCAGCATGCCACCTACAGAAATAGGAATGCGGTCCGCCGCGCGATGTGACAGCGTCGACGCGTGCTTCGCCCGCTCCCCCTACCCCAGGACGTGACGCTGCGCAGCGCCGGTGACGAGGACTGGCCGGCGATGCGGCGGCTGGCAGCCACCTGTTTCGGGTCGTTTGCCGACCCCGACACCGTGACGGCATGGCGAGCGATGACGCCGCCGGAGGGTGCGGTGCTGGCCTGCGACGGGGCAGACGTCGTGGGGATGTCGATAGCGCTGGACCTGGAGATGACGGTGCCCGGCGGCCAGGTGTTGCCGATGGCGGGTATCAGCTGGGTGGCCGTCGCCCCCACCCATCGGCGCCGCGGCCTGCTGCGCGCGATGTTCACCGAACTGCATCGGCGGATAGCCGATGCGCAGTACCCGCTCTCGGGGCTGCTCGCCAGCGAGGCCACCATTTACGGCCGGTTCGGCTACGGTCCGGCCACCATCGAGAACACGCTCCGTGTGGACCGGCGCATGGCGCAGATGCATGCCGGTGTGCCGCGGCTCGGCGGGGTCCGGATCGTCGACCCGGCCGAGCACCGCGACGCGCTAGCCGACATCTACGACCGCTGGCGACGGCACACGCCGGGTGGGTTGCACACGCCGGCGGTGATGTGGGACGAGGTCCTGGCCGACCGCGAATCCGCACGGCACGGCGGCAGCCGGTTCTTCACCCTCCTGCACCGCGACGGCTTCGCCATGTACCGCACCCACACCACCGAAACCGACAGGTCGGTGGAGGTCACCAAGTTCGCCGCCGTCACAACCACTGCCCGCATTGCCCTGTGGCAGGCACTGCTCGGGCTGGACCTGATGGAGACCATCACCGTCGACAACCCACCCCGCAGACCCACTGCCCTACCTGCTCGCCGACCCTCGGCGGGCCCGCATCGCCGGCAGCGAGGACGCACTGTGGCTACGAATCGCCGATATACCGACGGTTTTGGAAGCGCGCACGTATTCGAGAGACGTCGCGGTCACCGTGGAGGTGTCCGACGGCGAGCTCGGTGGTGGCGGGCGGTTCGACCTGTCCGTCAGCAGTGGGCGGGCGCGTTGTGTACCGAGCGAGGCCACCCCCGACGTGCACCTGGATCTGTCGGTGCTGGGCAGCATCTACCTTGGGGTGCATCGGCCGTCGGCGTTCGCGACCGCGCATCGGCTTCGGTGTGACGACCCAAGCCTGGTCGCTGATCTCGATCTCGCGTTTGTCTCCGAGGTTCCCGCCGAGCTGGGTTACGGGTTCTGACGCGCTAATCGACGATGATGCCCTCGCGCAGCGACTGCAGCGCGGTTCGGCACAGCCGCCCGAGTTCGGTCAGCGATCTGTCCTCCCCGACCATCCACAGTTCCATCGCGCCGAACACCGCGGCGGCGATGCAGCGCGCCGTCACGATCGCGCGTAACCGCTCGTCCGCAGTGGTCGGCGTGGAGTTCTTGGAAAGCTGATCGACGATCGCGTCGGCGAACTCGGCCTCGACCTGCCGGGTGTGCCGGACGATGCGGCCGGGGTCGAGTTCCTTGGCCCGCAGTGCGGCGATCTGAGCGACGGCGTCGGGGTCGTACGGCGAGGCGTCGATCGCTGACTGCACCGATTCGATGATCGATTCCCCCGGCAACCGGTCTTGCAGCGCAGCCCGGAACCATGCCAAGCCGGCGTCGTAGTCGGCGAACAACAGATCGTGTTTGGAGGTGAAGTGCCGATAGAACGTGCGTAGTGAGACACCGGCGTCCGCTGCGATCTGCTCGGCGGAGGTGTCCTCGACGCCCTGGGCGAGAAAGCGCACCAGGGCGGCACGCCGCAGGGCGTCCCGGGTGCGCTCGCTGCGCGCCGTCTGTGCAGGCCGGACCACGCGGGTAAACCTACCGCACCAAGATTTGTCAAAATTGACAAAAGAGGCGCCACTCTTCATTACAGTTGCGAAGCCATGACGCTCATCGTTCATGCCGTCCTGGCCGTCCTCGTCATCGGGTGGATCATCGGATCCAATCCGGCGATCTTCCGCCGGCCGGCCACCGGTCCCGCATTCAGCGCGCTGGAGATCGTCTACTACGTGGTGGGCATCGCCTCGGTCGTGCTGGGTTGGTACTTCAATATCCAGTTCGTACGCGAGTTCGCCGACGGCAGTGGCAATGTCTTCACCGGCGCAGGGAGCTGGTGGCAGTTCATCACGCTGGGTTACGACAATCCGGCCGCGGCGTCGGCCAGCCAGGACTACACGATCGGCAATGTCATTCTGCTGCCGCTGTTCACGATCGTCGACGGCTACCGGCGCGGGATCCGCAGGCCCTGGCTGTACTTCGTGTCAAGCCTGTTCACCAGCTTCGCCTTCGCATGGGCGTTCTATCTCGCCACCGTGGAACGTCAACGGATGCAGGAGAAGTCGCGTCAGGCGATCGGCACCAACGTCGGGTAGTCGATGTAACCGGCAGGGCCCGGCGAGTAGAACGTGGCCACGTCGGCCTCGGTCAGCTCGGCCCCTTGCCGCAGCCGGTCGATGAGGTCGGGGTTGGCCAGGTATGCCCGGCCGACTGCAGCCGCACTGATGACGCCCCAGTCTGCGAGGTTCTCCAGCTCACAGAAGCTCGTCTCGACGTCGCGGCCGGTGTTGAGCACGAACGGCCCCGGCCACAGGGCGCGCAGTGCACCGAACTCGCTGCTGTCCGGATTGACCAGAACGTGCAGGTATGCCAGCCCGAGCGGCGCAATCCGTTGCAGCAGAGCCTCGTACGCCGAAGTGGTGTCGACCTCGTGGATGTTACCGGCGGAATTCCCGGGCGAGATCCGCACCCCGACCCGCCCCGCGCCGATCTCGTCGGATACCGCCTCGATCACCTCGGCGGTCAGCCGGGCCCGGTTCTCCGCGGAACCGCCGTAGCGGTCGGTGCGGGTGTTGGTCGCATCCGCGAGGAATTGATGCAGCAGATAGCCATTGGCGGAGTGGATCTCGACGCCGTCGAGTCCTGCGTCGACGGCGCGGCGGGCCGCGGCGCGGAACTGAGACACCACACCGGCGATCTCAGCGACTTCCAGCGCCCGGGGCACCGGCAACGGCTTCTTGCCCGACGGCGTGTGGGCCGACATGTCCGCGGCGATGGCCGACGGCGCCACCGACTCGGCGCCGTTGATGTCGGGGTGCGCCATCCGGCCAACGTGCCAGATCTGCATGAACATCAACCCATCGCGGGCATGGACGGCGGCGGCAACCTCGGCCCACTTTTCCTGATGAGCGTCGGTATAGATACCGGGCGTATTGACGTACGCGCCGTTGCCCACCCGGGAGATGGCCGTCGCTTCGGTGATGATCAGTCCTGCCGACGCACGCTGGGCGTAGTACTCCACCTGCAGGTCACTCGGGGTGCCGTCGGCCTGTGCGCGGGAGCGGGTCAGCGGAGCCATGAACAGCCGGTTTCGGGCGGTGATCGCCCCGATGGTGATCGGCTGGAGCAGCGCGGAGTCATCGGTCAAGGTGAACGTCATGCTTGCCTTGAACGCCGGTGAGCGTCGATCCATTCCGGGCAAGATCGGAAGCAGCAGCCGTTGACCGCTTGCGGGCGCGGGATGCCGAGTTTGCCGCTTTGTCTGGTTCGGAGCCTCAGTACGAGCGCGGCAATCCCAGCGAATGCTCGGCAATGAAGTTCAGGATCATCTCCTTGGATACCGGACCCATGTTGAGCATGCGTACAACCCAGAAGTAGGTCGCCAGTTGGTACTCGAAGGTGACGCCGTTGCCCCCGTGCACCGCAACCGCGGAGTCGAGGGCTTCCAGACCCGCCGAGGCGCCCAGATACTTGGCTATGTTCGCGAGCTCACCGACCTCGGTTCCGGTGTCGTAGAGCTCGCACGCCCGGTTCGTCACGAGTCGGGCCGCCTCGAGATGAATGTGGGACGCGGCCAGCGGATGGGCGACACCCTGATGCGCGCCGATCGGCTGATCCCACACCCGTCGCGAATTGGCGTAGTCGACGGCCTTGTTGAGCGCGTACCGGCCGATCCCGGTGCACAGCGAGCTGGTCAGGATGCGCTCGGTGTTCAGTCCGGTGAACGCGACGCGCAAACCCTTGCCTTCGGGGCCCACCAGGTTCTCGGCGGCGACGGCAACATCGTCGAAGAAGACCTGGTGGCTCTTGTCCGGCTGATTCATCACGGTGCGGATCGGAGTGAAAGACAACCCGGGTGTGTCGGTCGGCACCATGAAGACCGACAACTGCGAGCGTCCAGTCTGTTCGTCGGTGTGGGTACGAGCCACGACCATCACCCAGTCTGCCGACTCCATCCCGGTGATGAACACCTTCTGCCCGCTGAGCACGTAATGGTCACCGTGCCGAACGGCGGTGGTCGCGATTCGGTGCGCGTTCGATCCCGCGTCGGGCTCGGTGATCGCAAACGACAGCCGAGTCTCGCCGGTGGCAACTCCTGGCAGCCAGCGCTGCTTCTGCTCCTCGTTGGCGCTGCGCTCGATGACGGTGCCGACCACGCCCGGCGAGAACAGCATTGATTGCATGGGACATCCCGCGATGGCAGTCTCCTCGACCACCATCGCAATTTCGCGCAGGCCCAGGCCACCGCCGCCGTACTCTTCGGGCAGATGCACACCGAGATAACCGTTGCGCCCGAGGGCATTCCACAGGTCAGCGCAGCTGCCGCCGCTGTCGACCTGCTCCTGGTAGTAGTCCGGCCCGAAACCGCTGGCGATTCCGCGCACAGCGTCGCGGATCGCCAACTCGTCGTCGGACAGTTGTTGCACCGTCCCGGTGACCACAGCCATTAGATCCCTATCCCTCCACCCGCATAGATCTGGTCAATTGTTGCGGCGTACTTGTCGTGGATTGCTCTGCGCTTGAGCTTCATCGTCGGCGTCAGCTCATCTCCGCCCGGAAGCCAAGTCTCATGCAGGATTTCAATCCGCTTGATCTGTTCGACCCGAGCCAATCGAGCATTCGCCCGCCGCATCGCATCGACGACTGCCGCGTTGAGATCTCCGCCGAGCTGCGATGCCGCTCCCGGATCGGGAATGACGAGTGCGACGTTGTAGGGCCGGCTATCACCGATGACAACGGCTTCGCCGATCACCTGGCCAGATTCCTTCAACCGGGCTTCGATATGTGCCGGCGACATGTTCTTGCCGGCCGCGTTGATGATGATCTCCTTCTTGCGGTCAATGATCCGCAAGTGGCCGTCATCGAACTCGCCGACATCGCCGGTGTGCAGCCAGCCATCGGGATCGATGGCCTCGGCAGTCGCGTCAGGCTGGTTGCGATATCCGCGCATCAACCATGAACTGCGCAACAGGATCTCGCCGTCATCGGCAAGCCTGAGCTCGACACCGGGCAGGGGAGGTCCGCAGGTTCCGACCCGGTAGCTCCCCGGCCGGCCGAACGCGCCGAACGCACCGCACTCGGTGACCCCCCAGGCCTCGACCAGGGGCAGACCGGCGTCCAGCCAGAACTGAGTGAGCTCGGCCGGTACCGGCGCGCTTCCGGTCAGGGCGACGACCGCCTGATCGAGCCCGAAGTGCTCGAGGATCGGCCCGTCCAGCCCCACGGCCGCGGCCCTGAACTTCGCCAACATCCTTGGTGGAGCGAAGAAGTAGTGCGGACGCACCGCCAGCAGATAGTCAGGCATGAGGCGCGAGTCGGGACACGTCGTCACTTCCAGGCCGAACACCATCGCCCGGTAGTGGGATAGTTGCCGCTCGGCGGCATGCGCCATCGGCAGATAGGACACGACCCTGGCCCCCTCCAGGGTGCCGATTGCGTGGTGTAGACCGTTGGTATTGCCGAGAACTGCCGCATGGGTCAGCTCGACACCCTTGGGAGTTCCCGTGGTTCCGGAGGTATAGACGATCACCGCGACATCGTCAGGTTGGACAGCGCGCCAGGCTTGCTGCACATCGTGATCGCCGTCAAGATCCCGGAACGCGATGACGCCCGATTCGTGCCCATCCACCAGGATGATCGGCACAGTCACTCCTGAAGCCCGTACGGACTCGAGCTTCGCCAGTTCGGTGACAATCACCTTCGCGCCGGAATCGTCGACCGTCCAGGCGATGTCCTCCGGCGGAAGCGTCGGATACACCGACACCGCTGTCGCACCGAGGTGCAGGACCGCGGTGTCGACGATGTGGAACGCAGGCCTGTTCGTCAACAGCATGGCCACCGTGTCGCCGCGGTCGACCCCCAGGGCCGCCAGTCCCCGGGCGACCCGACTGACCTCGGCAGCGTATTCGCTCCAGGTGTAGCGCTCGCTGTCGTCGATCGTGCGGAGCGCCACCCGATCGGGATAGCGTTCGACTGTCGCCTGGAATGCCGCAGGCAGGGTCAGCGAACTGACTACGCCCATTCGATCGGCTCCCGAACCTTGTACTTCGAATGCACACCGACCGATGTCTCGAGCACACCGTGTCCCTTGCGCTCGCCGCACCGCATGTGCGAGATGTTGTCGTTGAGCCCTTCCACTCGGGCGACCAGTTCGCTGTCCTCGAGGTCCCACCGCTCATGCCAGATCGGGTCGCTGAACCGATCGCGCCGAACGCTGTTCGAGGTGTACCCCGCGCCCGAGAGGTACATCCGCAGCGACGGCTCGATCTCGATCGGCCACACCTCGCCGCTCTCGTCGGTCAGGATGATGGTCCCGCCAAGGCATTGCCGGGTTTCGTAGTCGAAACGCAGATCATGCTCGAAGCCGACGATCGGCACGATGTCACCGCCATCGTGATACACCGCTCCGTCGCGTACCTGCGGCACCTCGTCGCCGCGGTCACGGATATGGGCGATGATCGAAACGTCATCGAAGTTGGCGTTGAGCCAGGCGAGGACACCGTGCGGCAACTGCCCCTCACCGGCGACCCGCACTCCCCACGTCCGATCGCGGGCACCGGGCACCCTATCGACCTCGAAGACTTCGTCGTCCAGACTCAGTGTGCCCGTGTAGAAGCCGGCCTGAAACACATAGATATCCTCATGAATCAGCCTGCCGCCCTTACGGATCGCCGGCTGCGGGATCATATAGGGACCGTTGCGGGCTTCGAACTCAAGATCGAAGGCGATGCCGGAGTCATTCGGCGCGCACGTGAACGACCACCGCCGCATGGGTTCGATGATCCGGGCCTGGATCGGACCGGCGCGCAGGTCCCAGCGCCCCTCACTGAAGTCGCGGGTCGCCCGCAGCGACCACTGCTTTCCGGGCACGCCCGCGATGGCGTAAGTATGGAACATTCCCCGGTTCGCATAGCTGGCGATACCGATATCCAAACCGAACCGATCCGGGTCACCAAGCGTGTGGTAACCGCGCTCACCCCAACTGGGATCGTTGAGGGCGACATACGCGTGCGGCTGGATGGTCTGATGACAGAAGAAGTCATCAGTTTCGGTGATCACGTTCGGTTCTCCCACTAGGTTCCTCCACATTGAGTATCGACGCCTGCCGGAAGGACAGCCGTCCCGATAGCCAGGCCCTCGTCGTCACGACGCACATCGGGGCGGTTCAGAACCGGCTTCAATATGCCACCATACAAACTTATATACTTCTACACAGTAGTGAGCTTGGCTCACCCTTCGACGGTGTTGAGAGCGGGGCGGGAACACGTCAACCAACGGCGAGACAGACGCTCCCAGAGTGGGCGGCAACGCAGCGCGCTAGGTTGTGGAATATGTTGCCAATCAGTGGTTTTGACCATGTAGCCATCACTGTTGCAGACCTGGACGACGCCTGCGCCTTCTACGCCGCGGTGTTCGGAGCCCAAGTGATCCTCGAGCACGCCGTCGACGGAGACGCAGTCCTGCGCCAGGTGACGCTTGGGCATGCGGTGCTGAGCATCCACCAATACGGAAACGGAGTTCATCCGGCGGCGGCACACCCCACCGTGGGCGCTGCCGACATCTGCCTACGGTGCACGCTTTCCGTAGCCACTCTCCTCGACAAGCTTGACTCGCTGGGAGTCGAGGTCGTCGAGGGCCCCGCAGCGCGGCGAACCGCCGACGGGGAACCAAGCCAGTCCGTCTACTTCCGAGACCCGGACGGCAATCTGCTCGAAATGATGGTCACCGAATGAGGGCGCCCACCGACACCAGCCGACCGGAAGATCAGTCAGCAGAGTGCCAGGTCACTAGGTCGGAGACGCACTGCCTCGGGGTCCGGTAAGCGTTGGCAGGGTGTTCGGTGTCGGCGTATCCAAACGAAATCCCCAGAAGTACGAGCCGATCGGCCGGCAGGTTGAAGTGCTCGCGGACGAGCGGGGCCTGGCTGGCAATCGCAGCTTGAGGAATGGTCGCCACACCCAAGCTCGCGGCGGCGAGCAGAAAACTCTGGACGAACAGACCGCAGTCGACTGCACCGTAGGTACCCAGGTTCCGGTCGGTCGTCACGATGGCTACGTGAGGTGCGCCGAACAGTTCGAAGTTCTTCAGCATCTGTTGACCCGAGGCGACGCGATCGCCCTTCGCAATACCCAGACTCTCGTAGAGCTGCCACCCGGAGGCGCGGCGCCGCTCTAGGTACGTTCCCTCGTAGGACAGCGGAAAGGCGAAGTCCGGGCTTTCTTCGAAACTCTGGCGGGCGTGGTTCGCCAGAGCCGCACGGAAGAGCTCGGTCGCCGGCCCTTCGGTTATGTGAACGTGCCACGGCTGGGTGTTGCACCACGAGGGCGCCGCCCTCGCTACATCCAGAATCTGCTCTATGGTGTTGTGCGGGACCGATTCGGGGCGGAATGCGCGGCAGCTGTATCGGTCGCGGACCAGCCCTGCCAATGCCTGCGCCTCGGGACTCAACTGCATGTCCATCGTCATTGCTCACCTCATCATCGATCGGTGCCGGGGGGCACGCGTTCTCGCCTGCGGCCCGAACCTGACTATATAGGTTCGGAACGATCGTTCACACTACGATACCCGCGCGCAGTAGCCGATCTTCTGAAGAACTGATGCACAACAGTATTCGTAACCGTGATTCGCACCCGCGGTCAGCGGCACTCGCCACCATCCGACAGGCGAACAGCGGACGCCCGGTCACTGACCGCAGTCCGGATCACCGTCCGGGTCGCGTTCCGGGGCCGAATCCGCCGCCAGACTTGGTGCGACGTAGTACACCATTTCCATGAAGCTCTTTCCCCGCGCGCTTCCGCAGTCTTCTTCTCCCTCTTGGTTCGCGACCGCACTGCAACACGCGCCCCGACGCAGCCGGATCGAGGTCGAGGGCGCCAAGATCAGCCTCAGGACCTGGGGACGACCGGAACTGCCGCCGCTGGTATTCGTCCACGGCGGGGGCGGCCACTCCGGGTGGTGGGATCACATTGCGCCCTTCTTCACCCGTACCCACCACGTCCTCGCGCCGGACTTGAGCGGTCACGGCGACAGTGATCGCCGTCCTGCGTATTCATGGGATCTGTGGGCCCGAGAACTGCTCGTGGCCGCAACGTCGGCGTCACGGTACGGCGAGCGACCAATCGTGATCGGGCACAGCATGGGCGGCTGGGTGGCCGCCATCGCGGCGTCACATCACGGCAGCGAGATCAATGCCGTGGTGATGATCGATCCTCCACTGCCCGGACTGGTCCCAGACAGCGTCCTGGGCCGTCAGCAACCGCAGGTTGCGCAGCACTTTCAGGACAAGGCGGCCATTCTCGCCTCTTTTGAGCCCATACCGTCCCAAGAGGTGGTGCTGCCCTTCATTGGCCAGCATCTCGCAGCTCAATCCGTCCGACGGGACGAGAAGGGCTGGACCTGGAAGTTCGATCCCGCCGTGTTCAACGGCGGATTGCGCTTCACAGCGGCCCATCACGAAGACGTCCTCGAACACACCATCGCCGAAATCCCCTGCCGAATGGGCTATCTGTGGTGCGAGACTGGGTTGGTGCCGACCCCGATGGCCGAGCAGATTCGCGCAGATTTCCAGCTCCGCGGTCCGTTCGTCGAACTTGCTTGCGCAGGTCATCATCCGATGCTCGATCAGCCGCTACCGTTGATCGCGACACTTCGGACCTTCTTAGAATTCTGGTCGATCACCTAGCGACATCCGACCACCGGCGCAAGGCTGCCGCGCAGGTTCGGCCGAACTTCACCAAAAACCTCGTTGAACAGATATTGATACCCGATATTCCAAAAATGCGCAGACCGATACCGTCGGCGCAGCGGTCAACTGTGATGGGCTGGACCGAATGGGATTCGGGCGGTGCAGCAAGCTGACTGCGCAAGCCTCCGCTCCAACTTCACAGGCGAACACCACCACCTTTCAACGGAATGAGGATGACGATGCTGATGGATGCCGCGGTGCTGTGGGGTCCGCACCAGGATTGGAGCGTCGAGGAAGTCGAACTCGACGGACCCCGTGCTGGCGAGGTGCTGGTCGCCTGGCAAGCGACGGGATTGTGCCACTCCGATCATCATCCGCGCGCAGGCGAGGCCCCCGCCATGATGCCGACAGTCGGCGGGCACGAAGGCGCCGGCATCGTCGAGGAGGTCGGGCCCGGGGTGACGACGCTCAAGCCCGGCGACCATGTGGTCGGCTCGTTCATCCCGGCCTGCCGGCGATGCCGATGGTGTTCGACGGGGCGGCAAAACCTCTGCGATATGGGCGCCCTCATCATGGCCGGCCCCAACCTCGACGGGACGTTCCGTAGACACGCGCGCGGGCAGGACGTCGGCGCGCTGAGCTTGTTGGGCACCTTCGCTCCCTACGGCACGGTCCCGGAGGCTTCGCTGGTCAGGATCGATGACGACCACGACCTGACGCGCGCCTGTCTGGTGGGGTGCGGCGTCACCACCGGCTGGGGCTCGGCCGTCAACACCGCCGCCGTTGCACCCGGCGACACAGTTGTCGTGATCGGCGTCGGCGGCATCGGCGCAGGAGCGATTCAGGGCGCGGCCATCACCGGCGCCGAGAACATCATTGCCGTCGACCTTGTCGCGGAGAAGCGCGAAAAGGCGTTGTCACTCGGAGCGACCCATTTCGTCACCAGCTTCGCCGAGGCCGCCGAGACAGCACGCGAGCTGACACGCGGCGTTATGGCGGATTCGGCGATTCTGACCGTCGGCCGCGTCGAAGGGCCCATGATCGGTGAATCTCTGGACCTCGTCCGTAAAGCGGGCGCGGTCGTCCTCACGGCACTCGCACCCTTCTCCGACGTCTCCCCTACCCTGCCGCTGGTCATGTTCACCCTCTTTCAAAAGCGTTTGCTAGGAAGCCTTTTCGGAGAAGCGAACCCACGGGCCGACATCCCGCGGCTGCTTAGCTTGTACCGGCAGGGCAAGCTCAAGCTTGATGAGGTCGTGACCAACGAATACAAGCTGCAAGATATCAACAACTGCGTACGACGACATGCTCGCCGGACGGATTATCCGCGGGATCGTCAAGCACCAGCACTAGAGCGTGGGCCTGCCCTCGGGCCGGGTTCGAGGGCAGGCCCACGCCATGGCGAAGTTCAGTTGGGCATGCCCGGTGAATATCCTTGTCGTGTAACGCCTGGTTCTGATTCGACCTAAGTCGCCGGTCGTTTACCGCGTGGGTGCCGGTTGCCCATAGAGCGCGACGACCACGGTCCGGTCGAGGCTGTTCTCCGACCACACACCCATCAACGTGTTGGCGCAATCGCTCATGATCGCGTAGTACGCAGGGTTGTAATACCACTGGTTGAGCAACTCGATGCCGCTCATCGCCAACGCGGGGTTGATTGCGACTGTCTCCGCGACGCGCCCGCGAAATCCCGCCTGGTCGGCCCGGTCTTGGGGTGTTGACCCATCTGATCCTATGTCGCCGTTGATATTTCGATTGCCGAGCATGTCGTCGGCATGCCGCTGCGCGACCGCTTGCAGCGAACGATCGGACCGGACGTTGCCGCTGCAGCCGGCGTCGCGCTGGATCTTGTACACATCGGCGACCACGCTGTTGTTGAATCGACTGTTGTCGGCCTGGGCGGGCCCGGCCAGCACAGTGCCAACCACCAGCAAGCCGATTGCGGCAACACCACCTGCGGCATAGCGGGTCCGAAGCGGATCAACTCGGTTAGGAGTCATCGGAGTTGACCTTCTCGAGTGGTCAGCACTCGAGCGGTGTCGCGGTCGCGCCAGATGTCCGGCATGGCCCTCAGTTTCCATTCGGGGGAAGCAACATCGTCTGCCACGTCGGGTCCTTTGGCGCGTTCTGGGCGAGGTCAGGCCGGGTGTGAACACGACCGTCAGGTCCAACGTAATCTCCGGTCGCCGGATCATAGGGCGCCACTGCCAGCGGCGGATGGTCCGGCGGGGGTGCCGGCGCCGCGGGTTGTGGTGCAGCCGGTGCGGCGCGTGGGGCGTCCCCCGGACCTAGCTGCGGGATGTCTTGACCCGACAGTGTCGCGTTCGGGTCGCCCTTCCAGTTGTAGCCGTCGTTGAGCGGGACGTACTGCTGATCGCTGTCGCACATCCACGCGAACGGCGCGCGCTTTCCCGGGACGGTGAGGCACGGCAGGTTGCGTGCTCCGCGGACGTCGAACGGCGAATCTTGCGGTACGCGGCAGTACAGCGCACCCGCCGGCCGGTCGGGAGCGTCGGTAGCGACCGGTGTCCGGTGTTGTTGGGCGGGCAGGAAGCCGGTCGTGCATGGCGGGGGCAGGTTCAGATTCAGGTTGAAGCTGAGATAGCTGCCCGCATAGGGGGACTTCAGGTTGTGATCCGCCACCGCGGTGCCTTGGGCATTGGCGATGGCCTGCGGCACGAGAACCAAGAGCTGCTCGACGGCTGGATGATAGTCGAGGACAACCTTTCCTACCGAAGCCAGATTGGCCAGGATGATCGGCAGCGTGGGTTGGAGGCGTTGCAACAGTTGGCCGGCTTCATCTGCGGCTGGCCCGCCATTGTCGAGCACTCCTGCTACGGCTTTGTCGTGATCCCGAAGTTGACTGGTGATGCTCGCGACGTGCGACGCCCACGCCTGCACGGAGTCCGATGTGTCGATCTGGGTGTCCAGCACCGACGCCGAGTTGTCGATCAGGCTGGTCAATGAGTCGAGATTGGCACGGGCGTCGATGGCGATCTGTGTGCTGCCCTTGACGATACGAGACAACTCCGACCCGAGGCCCCCCACGGCCGTGTACGACTCGTCTACGGCGGTCTTGAGGTCATCATGCGGAATAGCCAGCAGCCCTCGGTTCGTCGAGTCTAGGAGGGAGTCCACCGACGGCGGGATGGAGGTGTCCTTAGCCGCAATGATGTCGCCATTCCTGAGCGGCGCGGATGTGTCGTCACGGGGCAGCAGCGCAACGAATTGTTCGCCGATCGCCGACTGGCTGTGCACTTCGGCTTTCAGATTCGACGGGATGTGCGTGTCCGATTTCAGAGACAGCCGGGCTATGACATCGCCGTTGTTGCCCAAGTCGACGGACTCGACCTTGCCCACCTCGGTGCCCCGGTAGGTGACGTTGGCCCGGGGATATAGGCCGCCGGAGCGTGGCAGTTCCATCGTGACGGTGTAACGACCGACGCCGAACATCGCGGGAAGCCTGATGCATCCCAGGGCCATCACCGACAGCGCCACCAGTGCGATGAGGCTGAACACCACGAGCTGAATCCCGACACGTCTGGTTATGCGCATGTCAACGCCCCTGATCGAGGTGATAGGGGGCCACTAGAGGATTGCCGCCCGTGTATGGGCTGGGCAGCATGCCGAGTGTTCGTCCCCATTGCAGTTCCACTTCGGTGAGATCGCCCTCGAATCGCGTCCCGGTGAAGAACGACGAATCGATGCGGCTCAGGGTGAGGTCGATGGTGAGGGTCAGGTTTCCGTAGTCGCCGCGAATCCAGTTCTCGAGCGTGTCATTGGGAAAGGGAAACGTACTCAGTGCACTCAGGGATCGAGTCAGCGCTGGACCGGCGTCGGCCAACGACCGGACCACCGGCGCCAGCTCCTTGAGCTCGTTAACCAAGTTCTCTTTCGTCTGGTTGACGGTACTGGCCGTGACAGCGCTGAACTTGCCCAACCTGTCGAGCGCTTGGGCCAAGTTGTTCCGTTCGTCACGCAGGACTGCAAGCGCGTTCGGAATGTCTTTCAACGCGCGGTCGACGACGGGCTTCTGCTCGGCGAACGTGCCGACGACTCGGTTGAGGCTGTCGGTCGCGGAGATGATATCGCTGGTTTGGCCGTCCACCGAGGTGACGAACTGGTCGAGCTGTTGAATGAGACTTCGCAGGTCTTGTTCACGCCCGCGCAGCGCCGTGGAGAACGCTTCCACGATGTCGTTCATCTGCCCTACCCCACCCCCGTTGAGCAGTAGCGACACCGCACCAAGGGTCTGTTCAGTGGTGGGATAGGCGCCGCCGCTCTTCAGCGGTATCACCGAGCCTTCGTGGAGCCGACCTTCCGGTGACGTGTCACGGGGTGGCGCCAATTCGATGTGTTGGGAGCCGAGCAGGCTGGTTTGGCCGACTTTCGCCGTTGCATTGCCCGGCAATGTCACGTCACCGTCGAGGCGGATTGTCACCAGCGCATGCCAGCCCTGGCGTTCGATACGAATCACGTTGCCGACGTTGATATCGCCGACGCGCACTCTCGCATTGGGCTGAATATTGTTCACGTCTGGCAGCTGAGCCTGGATCACGTAGGAACCGGGACCTCCGCCCGCGGTTCCGGGTAGGGACAGGGAGTTCAGGCCGTGCCATCCGCATCCCGACATTGCACCCGCCGCGGCCAGCAACAGTGTCGCTGTTACGGTGCCGCGCCGATGACGAACAGTGCTCATGATCCTGCCCCTGCGGGCGTCATCAAGCCGGACAGGCCGGCCGCAGGATCTGTCGGTGTAGCCGGCGGCGACGCGAGTGGGGCGCCCTTGTCCGGGGACTCGGCCGCCAACGCAGTTGGCGTGGCAGCGGACGATTCGGCCGGAGCAGGCGAAGTCGTGTCGGCGGCCGGGGCGGGGGGAACGAAATCGGGGCGCATCCAGTCCTCACTGAACGTGACCTCGTTGGGCCGCGCCCGCGCACCCACGGGCAGGAATGGCAGCAGGGGCGATCCGTTCAATCCGAGTGGGCCGAGGAAGTTGTACTGCCGGTTCTTGACGATCGGGGCAAGGTACTGGACGCACAGCTTCGCTGATTGTTCGGCGTTGAGCCTGGATGCTGCCTGGACTGCGCCACAGATGAACTGGATCGGGTTGCTGAAGTTGTTACCCGCCCTCGTCGGACGGCAGACCGAGAGCCGCTCGGCCTGGTTCGTTGACGGCATTACCCACTCCTGCTGCGCCCCCACCCACCGAGACGCCCTTGTAGCAGCCGATGAGACCGGCGGCCAGCCCGAAGAGACCCGACTTCAACAACAAGATCAACACATCCTGCGCGCCCGTTAACAGGGTGAGCCCCGCTACGAAGGCGCCGGGGGTGACGTTCTGGACGTAGACCGCGAACAGGTACGAACCGACCAGCGTTGCCAGCGAAACAACCGCTGACAGCAGAATCGCAACCAGACTCGCTGCCAGCACCCTTGGCACGACCAGGGATTGGATCGGGTCGATGCCCATCACCCGCAAGGCGTCGAGTTCGTCACGAATGGTCCGTGCCCCGAGGCCCGCGCAGATTGCGGTGGCACCCGCACCGGCCACCACGAGCACCGTCACCTGGGGGCCGAGTTGCGCCATCACGACGCCCGCTCCGGTGCCGGCAGCGTCCGCCGCACCAAAGTCGACTAACAGAACATTCAGAGTGAATGACACCAGCACCGTGAACGGAAGCGCCAGCAGCAGTGCGGGAAGCAGCGAGACGCGTGCGATGAACCAGCACTGCAGCAGAAGCTCCCGCCAGGCAAAGGGTCGCCGCGGAATGGCCAGCAAGGTATCCAAAGTCACTGCATAGAACTCACCGACACCGCGCAATGGCTTGGCCGCCAGGTTGTATATGGCCACCGCTAACCGCCCATTTGTTTGCTGGAGGGTGACTGCGACATTGTTGCCCCTTCTCATCATCGACACGGCCAACCCACGCCCCGACCCGGCTGGCGAGTACATGACAGAACGCTTTAATAGTCGCGCCGTCTCAGAAATGGAGGAGTAGTGGCGCCAGTCACACATGTCAACACACTCGCCCTACGCGACAGCGGACACATCCGAAAACCGCCTCCGCGGACCTCGGAGGGAAGCCCACAAGACGTACTCCAGAATCGCTGAAATGGTATCTCTACCAAGCAATATCACCGGTTCGGCGCGGGGTTCGACGATGACCGACCGACCCTGCACCGCGCGGTCCGTATCCCCCGGAGAGCGGAGCCGCCAACGTCGATTACCGTGGCAGGCGGCGCCGGCACCGTCGTCCGGTCAGCAGTTCCCATGGCGCCGTCAATGTCATTAATCGGGTCCCTCGAAGCGGATGGCGGCGCTCCACATTTGTCTCGATCGCCGAGGCTGCCTTGGCGGCCCAGTGCGAGAGAAGTTCATTTGCCAGGCTAACTTGCACCCGTCCTGGAATCCGGGTTGGCAGCTATACCGCTGGCCGCAGCCCGATTGAACGGTGACACCGTCACCGTCCAGGCGGCGCTTCGGGGCGCGTCGTATGCAGCAGGCGGCACGCTCCCTGCCTGCCAGGGTGGGCGTACATGCCGTGCCGTGCCGCCACGCTGCGAGATGCAAGGACAATCTCGCAGCGTGGCGACCTAGGGACAGCAATGGCCGGGCGGGTGGGGTCCCCCGTTCAGTCCGCTCTGCCCGCGGTTGACGCGACGGTCTCCTGAACGCCCTTCGTGCCGGAGTAATCACTGGGATTGAACTCCCGCGTCCTGTTCCAGTAGTCGACGTACTTCCACGGGCTGCTCACCACGATGCGCCCGGCGCCGTTCCGGTAGTAGGTCGTCATCCCCTCGTGTGACCAGATGCAGTGCGACAACGCTTCGTCCAGTTCGGCGTTGTAGCGCTCGAACACTTCCTTGTCGACCTCGATCGCGGAGGTCCGCTCGCCGAGAAGGTACTTGATGGCCTGCATGGTGTAGCGGACTTGGAACTCGGTGGCGTGGATCGCACTGCCTCCATGCCCTGCATTGGTGTTGGGACCGTTGAGAGAATGAAGAAGTTCGGGAAGTCCGGCACCGTGACGCCCAGGTACGCGCGGGCATCATCCTGCCCCCACTGCTCGCGCAGGGACCGGCCGGACCGGCCGATGATCTCCATTGGCCAGAGGAACTGCAGCACCTTGAAGCCGGTCGCGAGGGCGATGGCATCGGCGGTGACCCGGGTACCCGACACGGTGACCAAGGTATTGCCATCGATGTGGTCCACCGCCTCACTGATCAGGGAGACGTCCTCGCGGCACATGGTGCGATACCACTTGTTGTCCAGCAGCGGGCGCTTCCCGTACGGCGGATAGTCAGGCAGGCAGTCCGCCAACAGGTCGGTTCGCTCCCCGAGCTCCTCGGTGACGTACTTGGTCAGGAACAAGCGGTGCCGTTCGTTGACCACGTTCACCGACCGCTCCGGGTGCGGCCACGTGGGATCGATCTGAAGCGAGGAATGCAGCCGGCCACTGAAGTTCCAAAACGCGCGCAGCCGATACCACTGCAGGTAAAACGGAACTTCCCGCATCACGATGCGGAGGTCATCGGCAACGGTGCGGTGGTAATTGGGATGAGGCACCACCCACTGCTTGGACCGCTGGAAGACGGTCACGTGCGCGGTCTCATCGACTATCGACGGCACGAGTTGCATTGCGCTTGCGCCGTTTCCGATGACCGCCACCCGTTTTCCAGCGAGATCCACCGAGGGATCCCAGGCCGCGGTGTGCATCACCGGTCCTTCGAAATCATCGAGACCTGGTATGGCCGGGATGAAGGGCCGGTTGACCATGCCGACGCCACTGATGAGGACGCTTGCGGCCACGGTGCTGCGGCAGCCGTCGGCCTCCCGAACCTCGAGATTCCACTGGCCTCCGGCATTGTCGAAGCTGGCCTCGACCACCTCGGTATTGAAGCGGATTCGCGAGCGGACCCCGTATTCATCGAAAAGCGTCTGCAGGTACTCCTGAACTTCGGCGCGCCTGGCGAAGTACCGCGTTAGTTCCGGGTTCGGGGCAAAGGAGAAGGTGTACAGATGCCCGGGGGTATCCACCCCGCAGCCCGGATACACGTTCTCCAGCCAAGTGCCGCCGATATCACCGTCCTTCTCCAGGATCACGAAGTTGATGCCGGCCGCAGCGAGCTTGATCGCCATGCACAATCCCGACAACCCCGCGCCGATGATCACCACCGAAAAATCCTCCGGCACAGACACATCGGTGAAGTCGACGTCGCGGGAAAGAAAGCCCATTTCTTCGGCGAGCATCTCGCCGTACTCGGCTGGTATTTCCTCGGCCAGCGCGCAGCTGAGCATCTCGGTAACGTGGATCGGTGACGGCGCCACAGGATTCAGGATTCCTTGACGATAGGCGGTCACGGCCTCGACCGCGGCATCCCGAACCTCTCGCTGGAGATCGGGGGTGAGCCCGCCCGTGTCATTGTCATCGAGCGGACGCCCCCGTGCAGGACGGTAGGGGTCGTTGATCCACTTCCCCTCACCGGTCAGATGGTGCAGGACGAGCAGCAGGGTTGGAATGTTGGCCGACTCCAAGGCGCGGCGCAATTGCGACTCGCCACGCGCCGAGTGCCCCACTTCTGTCGACTCGATGAACGCCGTCTCGTCCGTCACTTCTCGACCCTTCCGCCGGTGGGCCTACACCCGCCATTTTTGGACTTTGCAGTCTCAATATAGACTGGCCACCCGACGCACGCAATCGCCGGGTGAATCAAACAGGCGGGGATATGAGCAACCCCCGCAACGGCCGATTTCGGGCCGCGCGGGGGTTACGTGTCAGACCTGGTGTCGAAGATCAGGCATGTGCATGGTTCGACGGGCGCCGCCTGGCTCAGCGTTGACCTCGGGCTCGCTTGCGAGTGGAAGTGCTGCGGGTGGGGGGCGCCGGATGCCCCATGCGGACCAGGTGAGTCGCGGTTTCCGCGATCTCTTCGATACTGATCTTCTCGCGCGGGCGATACCAACGCGAAACCCAGATCATCATGCCCAGGATCAATCGCGCGGTGACAACCGGATTCCCGTTGTCCAGGTATCCCGTCTCCATGTTGTCGCTAACCACGCCGACCCACAACTTCTCGTACTGGCGACTCCAGGAATGCCAGCGCGCGTAGACGTCTGCAGGCACACCCA
Source organism: Mycolicibacterium sp. CH28 (assembly GCF_004745805.1). GTDB lineage: Bacteria > Actinomycetota > Actinomycetes > Mycobacteriales > Mycobacteriaceae > Mycobacterium. Next base: position 331,728 of record NZ_SRLQ01000005.1, read on the forward strand.
CGCCGCCGAAGAACACGCCCAGATAGCTCCGCATGTTCACCGCGGCCTCGGCCTGCAACCTGATCATCGCGGTAAGTCGCTCAGCGGGATCGTCGATGCTCGCAATCAGTGCCGTCGCACGCTGCGTGAGATCGTTCGTGCTGCGTTCGAACAGAATCCCGAGAAGATCCTCTTTCGTGGATACGGTTCGGTACAGCGTCGCGCGCGAGACGCCGAGCTTGTCGGCGGTGTCGACGACGGACACCGCCTCGTAGCCGCCCTCGGCGAACAGCGCTGCGACCGCATCGGCCACCGCATTGCGATCTATTGCGAGCCGAGGCCGGCCCCTGGGTCGCTTTGGCGCCTCGTCCTTCGGAGGTTGCGGCACTGATTTCTCCTCGTTGCGGTCGGGTTCTCCCAGCGAGTTTAGAGCCTCACCGTCGCACTACGCCGCCGTCCGGGCTAAACGCTATCGGAGGTGGGTCGCCGACGGGGGGTGAACACTTGCATTCAATAACGCGGCAGTTGCGTATCAGGAGGGCTGCGGGGGCTGCACCGATAGGTATGTCGGATTGACACTCACGGCACCGACTCGAGATGATTCGAGACTAGGGATCTTGTAAAAAGCGGCCAGGATCGAGCTCGCGAGTCATGAATAGCCGGCCATCGAACCACCATCCGTCGTCGACTGCCAGCGTTCTATCGACGGAGAGCTCGACGAAAATGACGGCGAACACGAGTAGATCGCCGAAAACGGAACACCCGAGTGGCGGCCTGCCCTGGCGGACGTCGCTGCGACGAGCGCTCCTTCGCCCTGGCCGGTGACGGGAGCGACCGCCCGCCGAACCCGTGACGAACAGCGGCAAGCGCGACGGCAGCACTCTTCGTCATTCCGAGTATCCAGTCCTCGATCGGTCCGATAGCGCAGAGGATCGGGAAACAAGCGGCGTGGCTTCCTGCACTGCGCGGGCATCTCTCTGTTGACCCGAAAGCGCCACCCGCGCTCTCAGTCCGTCGCGAGGACCGCTTTGAGTCCCACGTACTGGTTGGCCGAGGAGGACTGCAGCCACGTGCTGAGCACCTGAAGGTCGGGGTGAGTGGCCAGCGCGGGCACGACGACCTCCAGGGAGCCCTCGAAGATCGCTCCGTCATTTGCGTCGACGGTCACCACCTTGCCGGCCAGGTCCACTAGGTTGCCCGCCCCGCAGCCGACGACACACACCTTGTCGAGCTCGCGACTGACGACCGCGGCATGCGAAGTAGCGCCGCCGATCTCGGTGATCACAGCGACAGCGGCGATCATCCCGTGCACATCGTCGGGATCGGTGGTCGGCCGAGCCAGAATCACGTCGACGCCCTGGTCGGCCTTCTCCTCGGCCTCGTCGGCGGAGGTGACGACGACACCGCTGGCGACCCCTGGGCAGGCGACTTCACCCGACGCGAGCAAAGTCGCACCCGCCCTGGCACCGGGTGCTAGGGCGTGTCTCCCATATGGGTCGGAGTTATGGGGCGATGCTGTCGAAGTGACAGTGGCTTCGCGGTACCGGTTGTTCAGTGATGCTAGTGGGAGTTGATTTCGGGGTTATTGCCCTCCAACGAGGGACGTCGTGGTCATCCGTTCGGCGATGACCGTCGCGTTGTGGAAGGCATCGTCTATCGCTATCGCACCGGAATCCCGTGGCGGGATCTGCCGCGTGCGGAGTTCGGGCCCTGGCAGACGGTGTGGAAGCGTCACCGCCGCTACGCCGGTGACGGGACCTGGGACGGGGTGCTGATCGCGTTGTTGGCGATGGCCGACACCACGGGCCGATTGGACTGGACGGTGTCCATCGATGCCACGATCAACCGGGCTCATCAGCATGCGACGAACACGACACGGCCCGATCAGGACACAGGGGGCTGGGTCGAATTACACGAATCTGCCACTGCACGAGTGCGAACCCGCAGGTCACGGCATTGGACGCTCGCGCGGCGGGCTGACCACCAAGATCCGGGTAAGTCCCGGGGCGTGGTGGGAATTCGGTAAGGCGGCGTAGCTGCAGCTCGGGCGTGTCGTTCTGGTTCTGTGGGTGGGCCATCGCGTAGTGGTGAGCGAGTTACCGCCAAAGTGACTCGACCAAAGGAACCACGCGATGACCCTGGACCATTCTGCCCTGCTCGCCCAGCTCGATGCGTTGAAGAGCGCCGATCCGGGGAGTGTGTTCGCCGAGCTAATCCGAGCCGGCCTGCAGGCACTGATCGAGGCCGAGGCCGCACAGGTCCTCGGTGCCGGCCGCTATGAGCGCACCGAGGAGCGCACCAACTACCGCAACGGGACCCGGCCCAAGACGGTGGCCACCACCAGCGGCGACGTCGAGGTTCAGATTCCGAAGCTGCGGTCGGGGTCGTTCTTCCCGAGTCTGCTGGAGCGGCGGCGGCGCATCGATCAAGCGTTGTACGCGGTCATCATGGAGGCCTACGTCCATGGTGTGTCCACCCGCAACGTCGATGACCTCGTCGCCGCGCTGGGTGTGGAGTCGGGGATCTCCAAGTCGCAGGTCTCGCGGATTTGCGCCGGGCTCGACGTCGAGATCGCGAGATTTCGGGAACGGACGTTGACCCACACCACCTTTCCGTACGTCTTCCTCGACGCCACGTACTGCAAGGTCCGTATCGGGGCCCACGTGGTGTCTCAGGCTCTTGTGGTGGCGACCGGGGTGTCGATCGAGGGCACCCGCGAAGTCCTGGGCACCGCGGTCGGGGACAGTGAGTCCTTCGACTTCTGGCGCGAGTTCCTGGCTGGATTGCAGGCGCGTGGCCTGGCCGGGGTGCATTTGGTGGTCTCCGATGCCCATGCCGGGTTGAAGGCGGCGGTGGCCAGGGAGTTCACGGGGGCGTCCTGGCAGCGGTGCCGGGTGCACTTCATGCGCAACGTCGGCACGGCGGTGTCCTCCAAACACGTCCCTCCGGTGATGGCGGCGATCAAGACGATATTCGCGCACACCGAACCCGATGCCGTTGCCGAGCAATGGGACAACGTCGCCGACACCTTGGCCGGGTCGTTTCCGAAGATCGCGGTGATGATGCGTGAGGCCAAGGCGGACGTGCTCGCGTTTCGGGTGTTCCCGAAGGCGCATTGGCAGAAGATCTGGTCGAACAATCCGATATCCGTTAACCGGCTCTCCGGGGACACGGTTCGGGCTGCAGCGTGAGGTTCACGCACAAGCGCTGAGCACGGATGGATGCTGTCTGCATCTCGGTGGGGGAAGGCGGAGCGGCGATGCGGGTACTCAAGAGCGACAGCGGATATGTCCTGGAGGGCGACTGGGACGGGCAGGACGCGGTGAACGCGTTTCTCAACCATTTGGCGGGACGGGGGTTCAGCGCGGCCACGGTGCGGGCCTACGCATTCGACGTCGCCAGTTTGAGCCGGTTCCTCGTCCAGCAAGCGGTCGGGCTCGCCGCGGTCGATGCGCCGTTGGTGTTCGACTGGATCGACTGGCAAGGCGTCCGCCGAACGGACCAGCCCACCGGCGGTCACCGCTCGTCGACCCCGCCGGCAGCTTCGACGGTGAACCGCCGGGTCGCGGCAGTGCGCGCGTTATTCGAGTATCTGGTGATGACCGGTGTCTGCACCGACAATCCGGTGCCGTCGCCGCGGCGGGGACAGGGGCTGCGCCAGTCGCAGCGGGGGTTGCTCGGTCATCTGGGTCCCGGGCGTGCACGCAGTGGCGGTAGGTTGGTGCGTCAGCCGCAGCGTCTTCCGGAATCGTTGTCCACCAACGATGTCGACGCGTTCCTGGCGACACTGGCAACGCACCGGGACCGGGCGATGGTGCTGGTGATGCTACTCGGAGGGCTGCGTTCGGCCGAGGCGCGTGGCCTGCTGCTCGCCGACGTCGATATGGGCCGGCGCCGGCTTCGGGTGATCGGCAAGGGCGGCAAGGAACGTCATGTCCCGGTCGATGCGGCGTTCTTCACCGAACTCGCCGCCTACCTGCGATGGGAGCGGCCGCCGGGGTTGGCGACGCCGCAGTGCTTCGTAGTGCTGCGCGGCCCGACGACCGGTGCACCGGTCAGCGAGGCCGGGCTGCGCAGCCTGTTCCGTCGGCACCGGGAGACCTCTGGCGCCACAAGAGTCCGCCCGCACCGTTTACGGCATACCTACGGCACCGAATTGTCGGCGGCCGGAATCGATCTGCTGGCGTTGCGGGCGTTGATGGGGCATGTCTCGCCGGAGACCACGGCCCGCTACGTGCATTTGTCGATCGAGCAGCTCGCCGCCGAATACGGTGCTGCTCGTGCGACGTTGGCCGGAGCCCGGCAGTGACCACGGTGTTGGTCGGCCAACCCGTAGGCGCCGACGAGGTGGTGGCGGATTATCTCGACCACGTCGCCACCCTGGGTTTGAGCGGGCGGGCGGTACGCGACCGGATTCGGATCGCTCGCGACTTCACCGCACGCCACCGCGACCTGCACGCCTGGATGACGCTGCCGGCAACCGAGCGGATCGCCGAGGTACGGGACACCGGGGCGTGGCCGCTGATCTGTCACACGATCGGCACCGGCCGGTTACGGCTGGACGTCGAGCTGGCCGCGGTCAAACAGTTGACCGGGCTGGGCCGCGCAGTGGAGGACCGGGATCCGAGCGGATTCGCCGCGTTGCGGAATGCGGGAATTCGGTCGGGCTGGAGGAGTTCCTGGGTCGAGACGATCCTCGGCGAATGTCTGGCGGTAGTGCTGGCACACCACGGCGGAATGGTCGCCGACCTGACCGGCGACGCGCTCGACGACTTCGACGCCGCGCTGTCACGTACCGTGGTGCCGCCATCGTCGCGGCGTGCATACAGGGCGCGGCTGGCCAGCCTGCGGCAGCTGTTGTTCGAGACCGCGGTCATCGACACCGCGCCGAAACGCCGGCGGTGGGCCCGTAGCCTCGAGCAGCGCTTCACCGAGGTGGAGATGCCCGACCCGATCCGTCAGACGTTGCTGCGCTACATCGGCGTGCGCGCGGCGGTGCTGCGGCCCAAATCGGTCGAGTCGCTGATCAACGACCTGCTGCCCTTCGCCGAATACCTCACCGCTCACCATCCCGACGTCACCAGCCTGCGTGAACTCGACCGGAGCTGCATCGAGGGCTACCTGAAATGGAATCGCACCCGGGGCTGGCGTGGTCAGCGCGCCGCCGCGGGCGCCGGGCGCACCGTCTCGGCCGCGGTGGCCCAGTCGGCAGTGCTCAGTCTGCGCAACCTGCTCGACGACATCACCGCCTGGGGCTGGGCGCAGGCCCCACCACGGCGGTTGGTATTCGCCGCCGACGTCCCCAAACTCGACCAGCCGTTGCCACGCGCGCTAGCACCCGATGTGGACGCGGCAGTGATGAACGCCGTTGCCCACCTGCAGGATCCGTTCGCCCGCATCGGCCTGACGGTGCTGCGAGGTGCCGGCCTGCGGGCGGGGGAACTGCTCGACCTCGAACTGGGCAGCATCATCGACTACGGACCGGCCGGAACCTGGCTGAAGGTGCCACTGGGCAAGCTCGCCACCGAACGCATGGTCCCGCTCTCCGCCGCGACCCTCGCCACGCTCGACGAGTGGGTCGCCCTCCGCGGCACGCACCGGCCGCTGCCGCACCCACGCACCGGCGTGCTCACCGACTTTCTGTTCACCCGGCACGGACGCCGCCTGGGCTACACCCGGCTGCGCAACGGGCTGCTCACCGCCGCTGAATCCGCCGGGTTGCACCGTCCCGACGGCGGCGTCCTGATGGTCACTCCACATCAGTTGCGCCACACCTGGGCCACCGAACTCGCCAACGCCGGGATGAGTCTGCAGGCCTTGATGTCCTTACTTGGGCACGTCACTCCACAAATGACGATCCGCTACGCCACCCTGGCCTCGCCCACCCTGCGCGCCGCCTACGACGAAGCGATGGGCAAGATGCGCCGCCAGTTCACCCTCACCCCGGTCGGCAAACCGATCCTGCCCGACAAGGTCGGCTGGCTGCACAGTGAAATGCTGAAAACCCGCGTTGCACACGGATACTGCGCTCGCCACGAATCCGCGGGCGCGTGCCCTTATGCCAACATCTGCGAAACCTGCGACAACTACGTCACCGCCCCCGAATTCCGCGACACGCTCACCGACCAACTCGCCGACGTCCAGGCCCTCAGAACCGACGCCGAGTACCGCGGCTGGACCGACGAAGCCGCCCGCCACGACCGCGTCGCCCACGCCCTCACCGACCACCTCCAGCGCCTCGATCGATGAACATCCCACCCCGACGGGTTGACCCGCCCCCGAGGGCCGGATAATCGAACGACTGAACAAAGAGATCAAACGCCGCGCCGACGTGGTGGAGATCTTCCCGAACCCGGCGGCGTTCCTGCGGTTGGCCACCGCGGTGGTGATCGAATCCCACGACGAATGGCAGGTCACCCGCCGCTACGTCTCCGATGTCAGCATGGACGAACTACGGGCCGTCATCGCCGCCAAACAACGAGCCGCCGCCGCCCACACGAACGTATCGCCGTTGACACCCGAACTCGAAAGCGCCTAACATACAACACAACTCGTTGATCACGAACCAGATGGCTCACAGATCCGAACTACACCACTCCACGGGACGCTATCCAAGATCCATACCGCCGTCGACGGTAGAGGCCGACCAATGGCGGTCATGGTTACCGGCGGTCAGCGCAACGACGGTGCGATGCTCGCCGCGGTGCTCGACCAGATCAGCGTGCCGCGTCACCTCGGGCGTGCCCGCACCCGCCCCGACGCGGTGATCGCCGACCGGGCCTATTCCAACGGCGTCACCCGCCGCCTGCTGCGCGGCCGCAAGATCACCGCGATCATTCCGCAGAAGTGCGATGAGATCGCCGCCCGCAAACGACGCGGCAGCGCCGGCGGCCGACCACCCACGCTCGACGAGATCCGCTACAAACAGCGCAATCTCGTCGAACGGTCATTCGCGCTGCTCAAACAGTGGCGCGGGTTGGCCACCCGCTACGACAAACTCGCCATCGTCTACCGAGCCGCCGTCGTGCTCAGCGCATGCATCACCTGGGCACGCCATATGGGAGACACGCCCTAGTTGTCACGGTCGCTCCTTGCGCAGAGGTCGAAGGCGGAAGCACCCTCGTTCGTAGGTGACACAATTTATCGCTGGTCGATCTCATAATCTAGACGTGACGGGATGATCGATCAACGGTCCGGACGCCTGACACCTTAAAACACCCGTTCCGGCTGGTGACATCGCATCGGACCGGTAGGATCTACTCTTGTGGAGCCAGTTCGTCCAGCAGCGCCCGCTTTTTGCCGACCTTCTGGCAGGCGGTCGCAGACATACCAATCTCTCTTATTTTGAGACTATTAGTCTAAGTTATTCGTCCGGACTCGTCCATAGCCCCTGGCACTTCAGCGAGGATGCTCTGCGCACCCTGAAGACGAACGCACTGCCGTTGGCACCTCGGGCTTTTCGAGGACTTTGCAGTCAGGATGTTCCGTCCTGTCTACCTTGGCCAGGCGATCGACCGCGTCTCGCGCAGGGCCCACGAGCGCGGTCTGGCCGCTACCCGTGTCATGGCGGCCAGCGACTGCAAGGGATCGGGTGCCCGGACGTCTTCGATCGATAGGCCCGCGTCGCCATAGGCGGTGATGATGACGGGGCACTACCGGGGTGGTTTCCGTTTCAAATACTCTGAGCAGGAAGGAAGTTGACAGCAACGGTAACGCTGCCCCTTAGTCCGCACCGTCGGACGAGGAACGCGGCGGCCCTTCGGTATACGTAGACCGTTGCACCACAACGGCCTCCCCCGTCATTGACAATACGAGCGCATCGGCCTGGTCAACGAGCGTGCTGGTGGTAGTAACCAGGGCACGCCCGCTCGGGCGCCTCGTCACCGCATCGATCACCTGTGGTCCCCACAGACGCGTACCTGGGCGTACCGGTTTGACGAGTCGCAAGTTGGACAAGGACCTGCCCGCGATGATCGCCACCTTGCTGTAGAACCCATCAACATTCAAACGCTGCATGATCGCCATCGTGTGCAGTCCCGAAGCGATGATCTCTCCGAAGGGAGTGGTCGCGGCCGACTCGATGTCGACGTGCATGGGCAGAGGATCCCATCGTCGGGCGAACTCGACGATCTCTTCGAGAGTGACGTCCCAGCTGCCGACATCGAACGATGCACCGACCACGAGGTCCTCGGCGAACAACAACTCTTGATGACGGCTTACGTGCGGCCACCCTATCTTCGGCTCGACAGTCCCATGAACGCCAATCTCCCAAAGTTCGTTCGCGCCCGGGTGCGGGCACTATCCGGTACTCGAGGCTCCCGAGCCGTTCGATGACGCGCTACGCACCTTCATCTCGACGTAACCGGTTGCAGCGCAGTCAGGCTGGCTGATGCCATCTCCACCAACAGATCCTCGACATCCTTGGCGCGCCGACCGCCGGGAGGCCGCAGCGCCTCCGACAACAACAGCAGCTGAACACCGCGGGTAGCCGTCATCAGATCATCGGCCGAACGACCCGGATAGCACCGCTGCAGACACCCGACCCAGCGCTCGGTGATCCGGCGATGACGACGGTCATGATCCCGGCGGTACCGCTCGGCCAGCGAGCGCTGTTCCCGCAGCCAGATCGCCACCAGGCGTTCGTGGCTGCGAGCCACTGTAACGAACCCGCGAAGCAGCTTCTCCAGATCCTCGGCCGGATCGTCAGCGGGCTCGCCGATCTTCACCAGCAAGGTGTCGAGCACCTTGTCGAACAGGGCCGCCAGAATCGCGTCCTTGCCCGGAAAGTGCCGGTAGATAGCCGAGCCGCTGGTGCCGGCGACCTTGCCGATCTCGTCCACACCGACACCGTCGAAGCTGCGCTCGAAAAACAACTTCTCCGCTGCCGTCAGAATCTGCTCATCACGGGTCACATCCAGAAGCCTACAAACCCAAACCCTGCGCCACGATCACCTTCATGATCTCGCTGGATCCGCCGTAGATCCGACTGACCCGTCCGTCCAAGAAGGCGTTGCCGATGCGTGAACCCGCCCCGAGGGCCGTCGCCGGGTTCCACAGGTTCACGCACCGGTCCAAGACTCGGCCCTGCAACTCGGTGCAGTAGAGCTTGGCCGCCGCCGCGTCGGCGCCGCTGAGCCGGTCGGCGATCAGCCGTCGCAGTGCCTGATCGACCAAAGCCTGACCAGCTGCCACTTCGGTGGCACACTGCGCCAGAACGAATTTCACCTCCTGGCCCGGCTCGGTGCCGCGCACCTCCTCAACTGTCCAGTCGGGTGCTGCGGCGGCCGCGGCCTGCGAGTTGACGGCGATCGATAGCCGTTCCTGAGCAAGATTGGACGTCAGGTAGGCGAAGCCCTCGTTTTCTTCGCCGAGTAGATTCGCGACCGGCACGGCCATATCGGTGAATGAGATCTCCGCGAGATCTTGGGCATGCAGGCCCAGCTTGTCGAGCTTGCGACCACGCGTGAACCCCGCCGTCGTGGTGTCGACGAGCAACAGGCTGATGCCCCGCCGGCCCGCGGCCGGATCGGTCTTGACGGCCAACAACACCAGATCGGCAGCCGCGCCATTGGAGATGAACGTCTTCGCGCCGTTGACGATGTAATGGTCGCCGCGGCGCTCGGCCCGGGTGGCCATCGCCTTCAGGTCCGAGCCTGCACCGGGTTCCGACAATCCGAGCGCCACCACGGCTCGTCCAGAGCACAGCAGCGGCAACCAGTGCTTCTTCTGCGCATCGGTCGCGTAGTGCAGCAAGTAGGGCATACAGATGTCTGTGTGCACACGCAGGCCGCCGATGGCCAGCCCCAGCTTCTGGATCTCTTCGGTGACCACAACGCTGTGGCGGAAGTCCGAGCCTCGAAGGCCGCCGAATTCCTCCGGCACGCCGATCCCCAGTACACCCAGTGCGGCCGCGCCCTGCCAGAATTCACGCGAGGGCTTGCCGGTGCGCTGCCATTCGGAGTATTCCGGGACAACCTGACTGGTGAGGAAATTCCGCACCGAAGTGCGGAAGTCGTCCAGCGAGAGCGAGATCTCGCCAGTGGCCGTCATCCGCGGAAATCCGCCCAGTCACCGAGCGACGTCCAACCCAGCGCGACACTGGTGTCCAGCACGGCAACTGGTCTCCTATCGCGGATCTGGTTCACCTGTCCCATGATTCTCCTACAGACCGGGTTTGGAGCGCCGAGGCACGCCCGTCCGAGGTCAGCATAGCTCGGCGCAAGAACCTTGTAAACGATCGTTATCACCGCGGGCCTCCGAACCCTCGGGTGACCCTATCCCTGCGACCGCCGGCCCGCGAGGGACCGGTGCCGTCCAGGCGCAGCCACCCGTAGCGCATGAGACTTGACACCCGATCTACACCGCAGCAATAATTGAGACACAATGCCTCATAAACATGGCACAGGACAGCCCGATCGTGGGGAATCATCACGATCGCCACAACGCCTGGCCCCGAGCAAGTGCCAGTAGAGCAAGAAGAGCCAGAATGAAAGTCTCTGTGAATGCCAACCGCTGTCAACTGCACGGGGAATGCACGGTGACCGCCCCGGGAGTGTTCGAGATCGGCGACGACGACACCGTGGTCCGAGTGATCAACCCGGAACCTGAAGAGGAGTATCACAGCGCGGTAGAGGACGCAGCGACCATGTGCCCACTGGCTGCCATCCGAGTCGTAAGGTGACGTGGTCACCTCAGTCGCGACCTGACGTCCGACGATAGGCCGGCGCCGGCTGTCAGCTCCCAGGCGCACATCCGAACTCTAAGTGCAGCGGCCTCAATGCCGGACGATGTATGGCAAGTTCCCCACGAATCGACGAGATCTACGCGTGACTGCCAATTCCCAAGGCCCGTTGCACGGCTTGCGGGTGGTCGAACTTGCCTGAATCGGCCCGGGGCCACATGCCGCGATGCTGCTTGCCGACATGGGCGCCGAGGTGGCGCGCGTAGAGCGGCCCGGACCCCAGGCCAGCGCTGTCCCTCCGCAGCAGGACATTTTGCGCCGCAACCGAAAATCGATCGTGGTGGACCTGCGCGATCCGGCCGGCGTCCAGACGGTGCTTGCGCTGACGCAGAAGGCAGACGTGCTGATAGAGGGTTTCCGGCCGGGGGTGACCGAACGGCTAGGACTCGGGCCACAGGACCGCTGGGCAGTCAACCCCCGCTTGGTGTATGGGCGGATGACCGGCTGGGGCCAGGAAGGACCGCCGTCGAACAGCGCCGGGCAGGAACGCCGGGCAGGACATTGGCTATATCGCGCTCACCGGCGCACTCGGTGCGATCGGAAGAGCCGGCACCGGGCCGGTCCCGCCCGTCAACCTGGTAGGCGATTTCGGCGGCGGTTCCACCTTTCTGGTGATGGGAGTGCTGGCGGCGCTCTGGGAGGTACAGCGCTCAGGGCGCGGACAGGTGGTCGACGCGGCGATCGTCGACGGCGCCAGCTCACTGACCGCGCTCCTGCACGGGCTGATGGCAGCCGGACAATGGGTCGACCGGCGCTGCGAGAACTCTCTCGCCACCGGCGGCCTGACCCCAAGTCTCGCGCCTCGGCCGCACGGACTCGTCCAGACATCATCGACATGAGGACCTGCCCTGCGGGCAGCACCGTCCTAGCGTCCGGGGACAGGCGGCGACGCCGTCGGCGGTCCAGGCTGGCCAGCTGCGCCACCTACGGTACTGGGGCCATCGGGGAAAGGCCCTGTGTCCCAGGCCGGGTCGTCGCCGACGTCATACCAACTCATGCCCTCGTCGACCCCGGCGCCGGCCTCATACCCACCATCGCTCCCACTACCCCACTGGCTGCCGATAAGCAGGCCGAACAGGAAGACCGCGCCCGTGATGATGACGCCGCCCACTGCGATGCCCATACCGGCAGCGATCCGGTAGATCCGCGTCGAAGTGTGAGGTTGTTTCGCGGCTGCATCACCGCGGGCTCTGGATTCGAGGTTCTCGGCTGCTGTTTCTGGTGTTTCGGCCATGAGACCAGTGTGGCGCTGTAACCCGTCACGAGGAATCCGCCAGCGGACGGTCTATTTCTAGCCGATTGGAGGAGATGTGCAGCCATCGGGCTGGAACTGCACGTCTACCGACGGCGCCAGAGATCCACCAAATCGGATCCCATTGTGGCCCCACGGGTTTGAAAGTCCGGTATTGCCCAGCTCCGGGGCGCCTGTGTGTCGCGGGGTGCGTTTCGGTAGACCTGTCCGGCCGCTAGGTGGGCGGCCGACGCTGGCCCGGCTCCAGCTCGGTGACCTGATCGCAAGACTGCCCCGCCCCGCCCGCTGGGCGGGGTCCGGTCAACCTCACCCGGGCGCGCCCCGTCACGCCGGCGTAACGGTGACGGGCAGTTCGTAGACCCCCCGGCTGAACACGTCCCGGACATAGGCGACGGAGCCGGCCGGCTTGATCTCGCTGGTCCGTTGCAGTAATTCTTCGAGCAGTATCTTCATCTCCAGCACCGCGATGTGCTTACCCAGGCAGGTGTGCGGGCCGCGCCCGAAGCTGACATGCCGATTCGGCGTGCGGGCCAAGTCGAACGTGTTGGGGTCGTCGAACACCGCCGGATCGAAGTTCCCGGAAGCCAACAGCATGCAAACGCGGTCCCCGGCCGCGATGGGCTGTCCGTGCATCTCGATATCGCGGGTGACCGTGCGCACGAAATGAAGGAAAGGGGTTGAGGTGCGCACGATCTCCTGGATCGCCGTGTCCGGAATGTCGTCCGCACGCTCGCGCAGCCAGGCCATCTGGTCGGGATTGCGCATCAGCTCGTGCATCCCGTGTGACAACGCAGTGCGGGTGCTCTCGGCAGCCCCACTCGCGAGCAGCACGATATTCCCGAGGATTTCGTCCTCGCTGAGAGTGTCCTCGTCATTGGCTTGCACCATCTGCGACACGACATCCTCACCGGGCTCAATGCGCTTGCGATTGGCCAGTTCCGCGGCGTATCCGGTTAACGCGAAGATCGCTTCCAGCACGGTTTCGAATGACGGGGTGATACGGGTATCGAAGGGGGCGGCGAACTTGTCCACCCAGTTGAAGAACTGCGGCCGATCCTCGGAAGGAACGCCCAATACGTCTCCCAGCGCCTCCATCGGCATGGCGTGGGCGACGTCGGTGACGAAGTTGAAGGTTCCTTCGGCCAGTGCCTGGTCGACGACACGGCGGGCGTAACCGCGAAACTTGCCCTCCAGGCGCCGCACCATGTGTGGTGTGAACCCCCGGTTGACCACACCGCGATGGCGGCGGTGGTCCGCACCGTCGCGGCTGAGCATGGCGGGCTTGCCGCCGACCGTGTCATCGATCGGATTCACAGTCCAGATGTTCACGTGGCCGCGATCGGCAGCGAAGGTGTCCGGGTCCCGGTCAACGGTGCAGATGTCGTCATAGCGGCTGAGGACCCAGATCTGCTTGATCAGGAGCGGATCATCGAACGTCTGCAGGTAGACCGGCTCGTTGTCGCGCAGGTACGTGTACTGGTCCAGCGGAAGTCCGTAGGTGTCCGGGTTGCCGTTGGCGTACACGTCAGGATCTAGTACCCCAATCCGGGGCAGACTGTCGGTGGCGGCGGTCATCAATGGCACCCTTCCCTGTCAAGACTTCGAATTAGCCTGGACGAATGGGCATCTGCGCCAGCAGCATGGCGGCGACTGATTCGGATCGCGTGCCGGAACGAGCCCAACGACCACAGTGAAGCAGGACACACCCGTCGCCGTCAAGAGACAGTTCTGTCTCTTGCGAGCTGGCACTTCGCACTGGCAGTATGGTGACGTGCCCGCGGTACGTGATGCCTCGGGCGGCACAAGACGCCGCCGCCCAGCCGAAGTTCAAGAGCTGCTTCTCGGCGCCGCCGAGAAGGTGCTCATCCGGCGGGGAATGTCGGCGAACGCCCAGGAGATCGCGCTGGAGGCCGGCGTCCATCGGTCGGTGCTCTACCGTCACTTCGGGACCGCCGAGGACTTGGTGCGCCTCGCGGCGCTTCGCCCTTTCCGGGAGTTCCTCGGCAAGATTCGGCTGATGACCGACGCGTCGGCTCTGGGTGAGCCAATGCCATTGTGGGACTTAATGTTAGGATTTCTGGGTAACTTGTTCGACATTGTCGACGAGCACCACGATTTCCTTGCCATGGCGATGTCGGCTACCTCTCCGTTCAGCGCCGCCGAACAGGGCGAGTTGCGCCGCGAACTCGATCGCATCCTCGACGCCATCGTCGACCTGGCTCGGCGGGAGGGGATACCTCGCGGGCTTGATCCCGATGCGATCGCCGCCAACACCCGCCTGACGATCACCATGGTGATGGGTGCGATCGCCTATGGGTCGTGGCTGCTGCCTGAGCGCACGGGGACGCCGCAGCGGTCGCAGTTGATCGAGGAGATGGCCAACTTCATCCTCAACGGGACAAGACTGGTTCCCGACGACGGCAAGCGCGCAGACCACGAAACCCCGCACAGGGCCTAGCTTTCCGATCAGACCAGGCGTCACCCGACAAGGAGGTCCGAAGTGACAGCGGTAGAAACCGACCACAAATCAGACATCGAAGTGCGTTCCCCGGCAGATGGCCGGGTGATTGGCTTCGTGCCGGACATGAACACCGAAGAGGTCTTCACGATCGCTCAACGGCTACGCGCGGCACAACCAGCCTGGGAGGCCATCGGTTTCGCCGGGCGGCGGATGTGGCTGGAGCGCTTCCGCGATTGGATCCTTGACAACGAATCTCGGCTGCTCCGTCAGGTCCAGGATGAAACCGGCAAGTCGTGGGGGGATCTGCCGATCGGCGAGATAGTCGCTTCGGTCGACGTCCTCAACTACCGGGCGCGCAATGCCGAGAAGTTCCTGGCGCCGGAAAAGGCAGCACAGCCCGCTGATGCTGACCAAGCGGATGCAGGTCACCTATCAACCGCACCAGCTGGTCGGCTCGATTACGCCGTGGAACGCACAGTTGGCGATGCAGATGCTCGATATCCCTGCCGCGTTGATGGCCGGGTGCGCAGTGCTCACCAAAGCCTCCGAGGTCACCCCGCTGGGCTGGAACCTGGCGATCCAAGGCTGGAAGGCCATGGGCGCTCCCGATGTCCTCGACGCCGTCACCGGACGCGGCGAGGCCGGAGCCGCCGTCGTCGAAGCCGTGGACATGGTCCAGTTCACCGGATCGGTAGGAACCGGGCGACGGATCGGAATACGCGCGGCGGAACGAATGATCCCCTGCTCCCTGGAGTTGGGCGGCAAAGACGCGATGATCGTGCTCGCCGACGCCGACCTGGACCGGGCGGCCCGTGCCGCGGTATGGGGTGGCTTCGACAACGCTGGGCAGATCTGTGTCTCGGTCGAACGGGTCTACGTTGAAGCACCGGTATATGACGAATTCGTCGCCAAAGTCATCGAACACACCAACGCCCTTCGGTTAGGTACCGATTCACCAGGCAGCTTCGAGACCGATATCGGTGCGATCGCCACACCCGAGCAACTCGCAATCATCGAGCGTCACGTGGCCGATGCCGTCACCCGCGGCGCCTCGGTGGCTGCCGGCGGGAAGGCAGTACCAGGTGCGGGGCTGTACTACGAACCGACCGTGTTGCTGAACGTGGACGAATCCATGCAGTGCATGAGCGAAGAGACCTTCGGCCCCACCCTCCCGATCGTCAAGGTCGCCGACGCAGACGAGGCGGTACGCCGGGCCAATGACTCCCAATTCGGCCTTGCGGCAAGCATCTTCACCCGCGACCATGCCAAGGGTCGACTACTCGCCACCCGCATCGACGCCGGTTCTGTCAACGTCAACAACGTCATGACCAACGTGTTCCAGCTATCGGTGCCTTCGGCGGTCGCCGCGAATCGGGGATGGGCGCTCGACACGGAGCTGCCGACGGCATTCGCAAGTACTGTTGGCGCAAATCCATCATCGAGGAGCGGATCAACCTGCCCGCCGAGATCTACTGGTATCCAACGAAAGCGCGCAACGTCAAGCTGATGAACCGCGCGGCACGGCTGCTGGCCGCCGGCGATTGGGGACGTCGGCTGGGATTGTCCCGATGAGCACGCTGTGCACTGCCTTCGCCGAGACCGCCGCCCGGGTGCCCGATCGGGTCGCCCTTCGAAGCCTGGGTGGCGATCGGGAAATAACCTGGGCCGAATACGCATCCGAGGTCGCCGCACTGGCCGCTACACTCACCCAGCTCGGTGTTCGTCCCGGCGACTCCGTCGCGCTCATGATGGCCAACCGCATCGAATTCCACTTCCTCGACACCGCGATCATGCACCTCGGTGCGGTTCCGGTCTCGATCTACAACACGTTGCGACCACGCGATATCGCCTACATCCTGGCTAATTCCGGTGCCACCCTGGTGTTCGCCGAATCCACCTACGTGCCGGTACTGCTGGAAGTTGGCGCCACCGACTCTGCAGTCCCGCAGATCATCTGTATCGACGCACCGACCGACGGAGCCACCCCGCTAGCCGACGTGTTGGCAGACGGTGCCGGCTTCGATCTGGCCGGGGCGGCGCGTCAGGTTCGCCCGACCGACTTGGCGACTATCAGCTACACCTCGGGCACCACAGGGGCGCCCAAAGGCATCGAGCTGAGTCATGGCGCGATCCTGCGCAGTATCGCAGCCATCGATGATGCCTTTGGTTCGATCGACGGCGCACGAATGGTGTCTTTCTTGCCGATGGCGCACGTCGCCGAACGGATGTTCTCGCACTGGCGCGGGATCGTCGGCGGTTTCACCGTCACACCGTGTCCCCACCCTAGTGAGGTGGGCCCCTACCTGCTCGATGTCCGCCCGCACTATGTGTTCTCACCGCCCAGGCTGTTCGAGAAGCTCAGGGCGGCAATCGAAGTCCGCTTCGACGCCGAGGCAGACAACCGCCGACGGGCCCGCATTGCCGATGCCTTGGAGGCCGGGGCGGCAAAGGTCAGGTTCGAACAAGAGGATATCGAGGTTCCCGCCGAACTGCTCAACCGATTTGAGCAGTTGCGCCAGGAGGTGTTCGTGCCGGCACTGACGATGGTGGGATTGGACCAGACGCAGGTCGCACTGACCGGTTCAGCCCCAGTACCACCCGACTTGGTGCGTTTCTTCCTCACCCTCGGCCTTCCGGTATTCGAAGGCTGGGGCATGTCGGAGGTCACCGCGTTCGGCGTCTTCAACCGCCCGGACGACACCCGGGCCGGAACGGTCGGACGCCCGCTGCGCGGCGCCGAGGTGCGACTCGCCGACGATGGGGAGATCCTCTTTCGCAGCCCCTGGCTGATGTCGGGTTACCGGGGCCGGCCAGAACTGACCGCCGAGGCCATCGACGGCGAGGGTTGGCTGCACACTGGGGACATCGGGGCGTATGTCGGTGACCGGCTGGCCATCGTCGACCGCAAGAAGGAACTGATCATCAGTTCCTTCGGCAAGAACATGTCACCGTCGAACATCGAATTCGCGGTGAAGAACGCAAGTCCGCTCATCGGGCAGGTGTGCGTAATCGGCGACGCCCGCCCCTTCGTCACCGCACTCGTCGTCGACGACGAGTCGATAGCCGCGACGCTGTCCGGTCGCCGACACGATGTTGTACCGAGTGCGGACCCAGCCGTCCTAGAGGCTGTGAAACAGGCTGTGACAGCGGCCAACGCGGAGCTATCCCGCGTGGAGCAGATCAAGCGCCATATCGTCCTCGACAGCGAGTGGTTGCCTGGCGGAGACGAGCTAAGCCCCACGATGAAGCTCAAGCGGCGCCAGATTTCCGAGAAATACCGGGCAGAGATCGAGGAGCTCAACAGCTCGGATACCGCCGCGGCCACCAGCTGAGCTTCTCCAGCAAGCAGGCAATTCCGCTTCACACCGATGTCACCACTTTTTGCGCCGCAATATCCCAAAAAAACGGCACGCCAGCCGGGCGTTGATGAGAAGATGTAAACGATCGTTTCGATTCTTCGGGAGGTTCGGTGTCGGTACTATCCAAGGCAAAGATTGGCGGCCAGATCGCCGCGATCGGCGCACATGTGCTCTGGGAGCGTGCCTGCAGACCTGTACCGAAGACGCCGGCGGATATTCCCCCATCAACTGCGGCCATAACACCCGAATGGCTCAGTGCGGCAGTGCTTTCAGACGTACCCGGAGCGCGAGTCACATCTTTGCGCCTCGGCGAGCGCAGTGACGGCTCCACGTCACGACAGGTGCTGTTTGTCGACTACAACGATGAAGGCCGCGCCGCTGGTCTGCCCGAGCGGATGTTCTGCAAGCGCAGCCCGAGCTTCACCTCCCGACTGATCACCGGACTGTCGGGGGCGTTGTTGAGCGAGGCCGGCTTCTACACAACGCTGCGTCCGCAGGTCGAAATGGAAAGTCCACGAGCCTATTACGCTGCGGTAGACCCGATATCCGCGCGTTCCATCTTCCTGATGGAGGACATCGCCTACACCCGCGGCGCCCGCTTCGGGAATCCGACCACCATGTATATCGACCGCAGGCAGGCCGAGAGCATGGTCACGACTCTTGCCGCACTGCACGGGACATTCTGGGAAAGTCCCCAACTGCCGGCCCTGCCGTGGCTGCAGACCTCGCTGCAGTTTCAGCAGCGGGTCAACGCGACCATCGACTTCGAGAAGCGCTCGATGGTGGGGATCGAACGGTCCGAACACATCGCGCCACGGGATTTTCTGCGCCGAAGAACCGAGGTGTACCCCGCGGCAATGCGCTCGCTGGAACTCAACGTGCGCGGACCCCGAACCCTGCTGCATTCCGATGTGCATCTCGGAAACTGGTTCGCCGTCGGCGAGTTTGGAATGGGCCTCTACGACTGGCAGTGCTTGAGCACCGGAGAGTGGGCGCTCGACGTGGTGTATGCCGTCATGTCCGCCCTGACCGTCGAAGACCGGCGCGCCTGGGAGCGCGACCTGTTGGCGCTTTACCTCGAAGAACTGGCTCGCGCTGGCGGGCAGCCCCCGAATTTCGACCAGGCCTGGCTCCGGTATCGCCAGCAGGTCTTTCACGGGTTGATCTTCTGGCTCTACACAATCGGCTCGGGCCGGATGCAGCCCAGGATGCAGACCCAGCAGGTGTCCGAGGTCAATGTCGCGCGGATGACTCAGGCCGCCGTCGACCTCGAGTCGTTGGACAGTTTGTCGTATTAGCAGAGGCCGGCGGCATTCAATCCCATGCCGCTCCCGTCCGTAGATCGATGTGGGGAACGCAAGTTCCAAGCCTCAAGGAGGAGTCACCAATGCCAGATACTGTGCGGCGCAGCCTGTTCTCGGAGCGCAGCCAACGGGCAATCATGTGGTGGGGTATCGGGCTGGCCATCATCTACACGCTGGCGCTGATCTTCCTGCTGCAGCAGGTGCCAACCAAGAATCCGCAGTGGAGCGCCCAACAGGTCGCCGACTGGTATCAGGCAAATCAAACCAAGATCAAGTGGGGCGCGGTGATCGGCGGGTGGACCGGCGCGTTCATGATGCCGATCCTGGCGGTTGTGTCGGTGCAGATGGCTCGGGTGGAGACTGGCGGCTGGAAGATCTGGAGCGCGCTGTCACTGGTCAGCGGGGCCCTCATGTCGCTGTTCCTGATGCTGCCGCCGCTGTTCTGGGGCGTGGCCGCCTACACCGCTCCCCGAAAGACATCTCACGGAGTTAAGAGTCAAGCCGCGAGTTGGAGAGGAGGTGGGAACGCAACGTGTTCGTCGTAGTGCTGGCTGGTGTGGAGGCAGTGATGGAGTTGACCGAGGAACTTGTTGAACAGGTGTCGTTGGGCTTGGTGGTTCCAGTCTCCAGCTGCGCGGCGGGTGTCGAAATGGCGGCGGGCTCCGGGCGAGGCGCGCAGCGATGCCAGGGCCCAGATCGGGCCCACAGCGGCGAGTCTGCGGTTCTTGATGTGGCGGTGCAGGACAACGGTTTTCTTTCCGCTGGCGCGAGTGATGGGCGCCGACCCGGCGAACGCTTTGAGTCCGCGGGCTTGGGTGAACCGGGAGCGGTCGTCACCGATTTCGGCGAGCACCCGGGCACCGGTGAGCATGCCCAGTCCGGGGAAGCTGGTAATGATGTCGGCGTCCGGGTGCCGCTCAAAATGGGCGATCGCCGCCTCAGCGAGCGCGTCGGCGGCGGTGCAGGCCGCTTCGAATTGCCCCAGCAGCGCGGACAGGTGAATGCCCATCGCGTTCTCCACCGCCGCAGGCTGGCGCAGGTAGGTGTCGCTGAAAACCTCTCGCAGTCGAGCGATGTCGCGGTCGAGGTAGCGTTTGCGGCCGGCTTTGGTGAGCAGTCGACGCAGTCGCGCCGGAGTGAGCTTGGCTGCTTGCGCCGGTGTCGGTGCGGCGGCCAGGATGGCGCGGGCGTCGGGGCGGGTCAACCCGCCGTCGAGGTCGGCAAAGGCCACGATCGCTGCGGGGTAGAACTCTTTGAGCAGGTCACGGACTTGGTTGCCGACCTGCTGGCGTGCCCAGACGGCGTCCTGCTGGGCCCGGGCCAGCACTCGGATTGCCTGGGCTGCTTCGGTGTCGGCGGGCAGTGGCCGGTGCGCGTCGGGGTCGGTGCGCACGATGTTGGCCAGCAGCACCGCGTCGGTGGCATCGGATTTGGCTCCCGACACCGAGTACCGCGTTCGGTAACGCGAGGCGGCCAGCGGGTTGATCGGATAGATCACCCGGCCAGTTTCCCGCAACGCAGCCATCCACAGACCGTGGTCGATTTCGATGCCGACCGGGATCGGATCGGCGGCACTGTCGCCGGCTTCGGCCAGCAGTGTCAACAACGCGGAGAAACCGGGCGCGTCGTTGCTGACTCGTCCGCGGGCCACTACATGTCCGTCGCTGTCGATGATGGCGACGTCGTGATGGTCTGTGGCCCAATCAATTCCGCAATACAGTCCCAAGGTGTCATCACTCCTTCGTTCGATGGTCATGCCGTTACCGGTGGATTCACGCGGCGCCCTAATCGCAGGACTCCAAGGTCCGTCATCTCACTAGCCGTCCGTGACTCCAGCACGCCGCAGGACTTCGTTCTGTCGAAGAGCTCAGGGCTCGGGAACAACTATCGGGAAGTCAACCCTGCGGCGGGCTCGGGCAACGGAATCCCACCACCATCGAACAGGGGTTGCCGCCAGGCGCGCCGTTCTTTCGTAAGACGTCGTACGCCGGGACCAACCAGGCATCACCTGGCGGCAGACCCTTCAAGAAACGGGACCGGCCACCGGCCGGAACCCATCCCTACAAACGATTAGGAACATCCGCATGAAGGGCACTATTCTCGTCGCGACAGCCGGGCAGGGTGTGTTACGCAGCAGCGACGACGGCGGCACCTGGAGCCGCATTCCCCTCGAGCAGGGCCTGGAGTTCGATTCAGTGGTGCGGGCCCTTGCCGTGCACCCCGATCAGCCGCACGTCGTCTATGCCGGTGCCGATGTCGGCCTCGGTCGCAGCGAGGACGCTGGAACTCGCTGGAGCCGAGTCGATTCGCCATTCAATGACCAGCAGGTCTGGTCGATCGCCATCGACCCCCTCGATCCGGATGCCATGACCGTCGGCACCGGCGCGCCATCTAGGGCCGTGTTGTACCGCACTCACGACGCCGGCGTCACCTGGAACCGGTTGTCCCCGGAACTCCCGGAGCGATGCGCGGGAGTGAGCAAGCCGCGCATCCTGACGATCGCCTACGACCACGTCGACGGCAAGTCGGTCTGGTTCGGCGTCGAAGAGGGTGGGCTGTGGCGCAGCCGAAACCGCGGAGACGACTGGGAGCGACTCGACGGCTCGGAAGACACGCTTCCGGACGGCGTCACCAACTCCGACGTGCACTGCATCGTGGTCGTCGACGGCCCACCGAAGACCATCGTCGTGGTAGTCGTCAATGCCCTCTTCGTCAGTCAGGACGACGGGCTGACGTGGAAGCGGACCGGAACCAAGTCGACCTGGGGCATCTACTACACCCGCTTGGTGGCCCGCATTCCCGGCACCAACTCCCTGCTGCTGGGAATCGGCGACGGAACGCCCGGCACGACCACACGGATCTTCCGATCCGACGACCTCACCCAGACCTGGTCCGAGGCCACCCTGGACACCCCGGCGTCCTCGACGGTCTGGGCATTCGGCCAGCACGCCAGCGATCCGGACCTGGTGTTCGCAGGTACCAAGTACGGCAACCTGTTCCGCTCCACGGACGGTGGCCGCAGCTTCGTCAAGGAATGGCGGGACTTCCCCGAGATCACCGACGTGGCCTGGACCCCAGCTGTTGCCGCCGATCCACCCACCGCCCAGCACTAAACCCAACCGAAGTGGAGCCATCATGACCGAGACCGATCCACCGACCACCGTCACACCCGTCGTCGTGCGCACCCACCTGTCGCTGCTCGTCCGCGACCCCGAAGCCTCGGCGCAGTGGTTCGCCGACGTGCTGGGCATGAAGATCACCGCCCGAGGGCCGCAATGGGTGTTCCTGTCATTCGGGCGCAAGCACCACGACCTCGCCCTGATCCGCGCCGAGGAGGGCGCTCAGCGGGGCGGGCTCGGACTCCAACACTACGGCCTCGAGATCGCGGGGGACGTCGACGAGTTGCGTCGGCTCTACGCGATGCTGCTGTCCAAAGGGGTCGAAGTGGTCAAGACCACCGACCACCGGGTCGGAATCGGGTTGTACTTCGAGGATCCCGACGGCAACCGCTTCGAGTTCTTCTCCGAGACCGTCACCGACGACGCCGAGGGACGGCGTGTGCTGGGCGAACACAATGCCCCCAGCACGCCCATCGAACTCACACCGCTCTACACCTAACCCCAACTCCGTCCGAAGGATCGACCAACACCATGCCCACCCCTAATTTCGGCGCCTACCACATCCGCAAGTGGTTCACGCACGTCGAGGATGCCCTCGCCAACGAGACGGGTCAGCTTCACGACGGACTCTCCTTGCGCAAGTTCGTCGTCTCCGCAGCCATCCACAACCCCTATGCCCATCGCTTCAGCGTCGACCTCGGTGATGTGGTCGACAGATCGGACGAGCTGGGCCGCGAGTTCGGCCGCCGCGCCGCGGAGATCGCCGGTGACGTCGCGGTCCAGAGCTACGGAAAGGCGGCCATCGTCGGGATCGGCGGCGAGTACGAACACGGGAATGCCTTCCTGACACAGACTTTCGCCGATCCCGTCCGCAAAGCTATCGGTGGTGGCAAGTCGTGGGTGCCGTCGACGGGTAAAGTCGCCGGACCGGGCGCGACGATCGACATTCCGCTGGCGCACAAGGACGCGCTGTACGTGCGCTCCCACTACGACACGGTGTCGGTCAGCTACGGCGACGCGCCGCGCGCCGACGAGGTGGTCATCGCGTTCGCATTCGCGTCACGGGGACGATTGCATGCCCGACTCGGCGGACTCGACGCCGCCGACGTCCGCGGCGACGACGGTCTGCACTGAAGTCATGGCAGCGCCAGTGAGCACCGACCTTGTCGTCAACGGCCTCAGGTTGCGCCACCTGGATTGGGGCGCAGCAACATCGCCTCCGGTCCTCGCGCTGCACGGGCTGCGCAGCTACGCGCACACCTGGGATGTGCTCGCAGAGGCGTTGGCAGGCAGCCATCGAGTGATCGCGCCGGACTTCCGCGGACGCGGCAACAGCGAATGGGACCCCGCGCGGGACTACTTCACGAATGCCTACGTCTGCGACATCGAAGCGCTGGTCGATCGCTTGGATCTGCAGACCTTCGCCATCATCGGGCATTCGATGGGCGGAGCGGTCGCTTACGCCTACGCTGCCCGCCATCCCAACCGGGTGAGCGCATTGGTCATCGAAGACATCGGCCCGGGATCGTCGACTGCGTCCGGCGGAGCCGAGCGTATCGTCCGCGAAATGCGCAACACTCCGGGTGATTTCGCATCACTGGACGCTGCGCGTGCGTACTGGCGCAGCATCCGGCCTGCGATCAGCGAGCAGGCCCTAGCCTCCCGTGTGACCAACACCGTCCGCGATGCCGGTGACGGACGATGGGTGTGGCAGATGGACATGCAGGGCATCGCCGCGGCTCGACTGGCCGGGGACCCTGCCGGGCCGGTTGACCTGTGGGAGTGTGTGGAGTCGCTGCGCTGCCCCACCTTGGTGATCCGCGGCGCCGACTCGGACTTTCTGCCGGAGTACATCTGCACCGAAATGGCGGCGCGACAACCGCTGTTGCGCTGGACCGCGGTGCCCGACGCCGGCCACTACGTGCACGACGACGCCCCCGAGACGTTCGCACGGTTGGTGGCCGACTTCCTAGGGTGATGCGGTCGCGATCAGGAGTTCCGGCCCGGGAGATAACACTCATCTGGACGGCATCGTCTGGCAGTACGCAATGATGCTGCGCCCGAACGCCGATACCGAGTCTCGCCATGATGAGCAGCACCGTTCCGATCGAACGGAAGAACACCAGCAGCATGACGCAGATAGCCGTCAGGGTCAAACGCTGCGTACCCATCAGCCCTCATGCCCGCCGAGCCGGACACCAAGACATCCATACTCACCGCGGGAGTTACAGGCCTGGCTCTCGGGGCCTGATTGCGTTCTGGCAGTGGAGGAAACGCCGACAAATTGGCGCGCCACTCCCGCCGACGAGCAGGATTATTGAGGCAGGGCGCACGTCGCGTGCGGTCAGCCGGCTGGGCAGGTAGCCGCCGCCTCGCGCAGTTCGCCGGCCGAGGCCTCGTCCACCGGTAGCGAGTAGCCGCGCAGCACGGCGATGAACTGGATGGCGTACTGGCACCAGAACGCATGGTTGGGCGGCATCCAGGTCGCCGGGGGCTGATCACCCTTGTCCTGGTTGACCTGACCTGCCACCGCCAGCAGATTGGCCGGGTCATTGGCGAAGCGAATCCGCATGGCGTCCGGCCAGTCTCGCGCGCCCATGTCCCATGCGTAGGCCAGTGGCACCAGGTGGTCGATCTGCACCGCCGCACCGACCTGGGCCCCGCGGGTGAACGGGACCGTCGCACTGGTGTACGGATCGTGCAGCACTCCGTTGGCCACGGCCTGGGGGCAGCGTTTGGTCGACACGTAGGTCTTGTCGATGAGATCGCGGTCGAGGATGTCGTCGCGGGTGTCGCAGCCGTTGTGTCCACCCGGCGCGCTGTTGTCGTCGGTCCAGGCATCCCCGAAGGCCGCCCGGCGGTAGTCGTAGCCCCGGACCCGCTGCGGGATGATCACCAGACCGTCGAGCACGTCGGTGCCCGGTGCCACCGTCGGCACGTCGGCGCGGGCGACCTCCGGGTCGGGACCAGCTGTCGAGGACAGCACCTGCGCCGCCACGATCACCGACAGTGCCGTGATCACCGCCAGCCAGATCAGCTGCCGGCGTCTCATGCCTTGTCCAGATAGTCGATTCGGTCGGTGCCGGTGAACTGTCCGGCGAGGATCGCCATACCCTTGTCGTCGGGGTTGCGGGCATACATCGACTGGGCCAACTCCCGCGCGTCCGTGATGACGTCGAGATGGTCGGCCAGCGATAGGAACCGCAGCGTGATGGGGCGCCCGGATTGGTTGAGCCCCAGCACATCTCCCTCGCGGCGCTCCTGCAGATCCAGATCGGCCAACGCGAACCCGTCGAGGGTGCCCGCGACCGCGGTCAACCTCGCGCCCGCCTTGGAGCCCTCGGGCAGCTTGGTCGCCAGCAGGCACAGGCTGGCGTGCGCCCCACGCCCGATCCGGCCGCGCAGCTGGTGCAGCTGGCTGATGCCGAACCGGTCGGCGTCCATCACCACCATCATGGTGGCGTTGGGCACGTCCACGCCGACCTCGATGACGGTGGTGCACACCAGAACGTCGATGTCCCCGGCTCGAAACGCCGCCATCACCGCGTCCTTCTCGTCGGCGGGTAGCCGCCCGTGCATCAGGCCCAGCCGCAGCCCCGCCAACGCTCCGTGCCGCAGCCGCTCGTAGAGGGCGACGACGGTTTCAGCGGGCGGACCGGCTTGTTCACCGGTGGGCTTGTCATCCTCGTCGATGCGCGAGGCCACGACATAGGCTTGCCGCCCGGCGCCGACCTCCTCGTTGATCCGCGCCCAGGCCCTGGCCAGCCACTGCGGCTTGTCGGTGATGAAGATCGTGTTCGTGGTGATCGGCTGGCGCCCGCGCGGCAGCTCGCGCAATGTCGAGGTCTCCAGATCGCCGTAGACCGTGAGCGCGACGGTACGCGGGATAGGCGTCGCCGTCATCACCAGCAGGTGCGGGGTCAGACCTTGGGGGGCCTTGGCGCGCAACCGGTCTCGCTGTTCTACACCAAAGCGGTGCTGCTCGTCGACGACGACGAAACCGAGTTGCTTGAACTCGACGGCGTCCTGCAACAGCGCGTGGGTGCCGATGACGATGCCGGCCTCCCCCGAGGCCACCTCGTCACGCACCTGACGCTTCTGCGCCGCCGACATCGACCCGGTCAGCAGTGCGACCCGCGTCGCCCCCTCCGCCCCGCCGAGTTGGCCGGCCATCGCCAACGGACCCAACACCGCTCGGATCGACTGGGCATGCTGGGCGGCAAGGACTTCCGTCGGAGCCAATAACGCGCACTGGTAGCCGGCGTCGACCATCTGCAGCATCGCCAGCACCGACACGATCGTCTTGCCGGAACCGACCTCGCCCTGCAACAACCGGTTCATCGGCTTGGTCGCGGCCAACTCCTCAGTGACCACCCCGAGCACCTCGCGCTGGCCCGCGGTCAGCTCGAAGGGCATCCGCTGCATCAGAGCGGCGGCCAGACCGTCGTCACGGTACGGCGCGGGCGGCCCGGATTCGGACAACTCGCCGTGCCGGCGTCCAGCCAGCGCCCACTGCATGCCGACGGCCTCGTCGAAGGTCAGCCGCTCGCGCGCGGCCTCCCGCTCGGCTTCTTTCTCAGCCACGTGGATGGCGCGCAGCGCCTCGTCCTCGGAAACCAAACCACGCTGGCGCACAACACCTTTGGGCAAAGGATCGGGGATCGGGTCGAGCACCGCAAGCACCTGCTGGACACAGGCGTAGATGTCCCAGCTCTGTAGCTTGGAGCTGGCCGCGTAGATCGGAAAGAAGTCCCGCTCGAAGGCCGCCATCGACAATTCGCCGCTCTGGGACGTCGAGGAGTCGGCGATCGCCTTGAGCGACTTGCTGCCGAACACCCGCCCCTTCGGCGACTCCAGAACCAGGAAGTCTGGGTGGGTCAGTTGCATGTTGCTCTTGAAGAAGCCGACCTCGCCGGACAACATCAGGCGCACGCCTTCCACCAATTCCTTCTTCAGGTACTTGGCGTTGAAGAACGTCGCAGTGACCTTCCGACGCCCCTTGCCCAACGTGATCACCAGGTATTCGCGCTTGGGCTGGCGATTGGTCCAACGAACTTCGGCCTTGTCGATCTCGCCGACCAGGGTGATGTGCTCACCCTCCTCGGGCGGCACCTCGTCCTCGCCCCACACCGACATCCCATGGATGTACTTGCGTGGGTAGTGCCGCAGCAGGTCGTCGACGGTGCGGATGGCGAACACCTCGTCGAGAAGGCCCGCCGCCTTGCCGCCGAGGATGCCGTCCAGCCGGTCGGTGAGGCCGACCATTTACTCCACCCCGATCAGCAGCGCATCACCGCGGTGGCCGGTGCGATACGTCGCCAGCTCGATACCGGGGTGGCGGCGGTGAATGTGTTCGGTCAGCGCGTCGGTGACGGCGGCGTCGGTGCCGGCGCCGACCAGCACGGTCACCAGTTCGCCACCCGCGACCAAGAGCAAGTCGATCAACCCGACGCCCGCCCCGGCCACATCGTCGGCGACCACCAGCACCTCGTCGCCTGCGATGCCAAGACCGTCACCCGGCTGGCAGGTGCCGGCCCAGGTCAGGGCCTGCTCGGTGGCGATGCGCACCGAACCGTGCCGCGCCGCGGCGGCGGCCCTGGCCATCGCGTACCCGTCGTCGACGGCCTGCCGGTCGGCGTCATGGACCGCCAGCGCCGCCAGGCCCTGGACCATCGATCCGGTCGGCAAGGCGACCACGTCGATGCCCCAGCCGATCGCGGCCGTGCACCCGGCCACCAGTTCCTCGGCTGCGATGTAGCCGTTCGGCAGCACCATCACCTGGGCGGCGCCGGTGTCGACCAGCGCGCGAAGCAGCTGGTGGGCACTGACCCCGTTGGCAGGATCGGCCAGCGCCGGGTCCGGGCGCAGCACACAGGCGCCCTCCTGGCTGAACAACTCCTCGGCGCCGTCACCGTCGACAACGCCCAGGACCGCGCGATCCCGGCTCCAACTGCCCGAGGCGAGCCGGGACGCGCCCGTGCTGAGCACCGAGATCTGGATCCGGCTGACCGCGCCGGCCGCCAGACCGGCCTCCACGGCCGCGCCCGCGTCGTCGGTGTGCACGTGCACGGAGTGCCGATCGCTGGCCGAGGCGGCGATGGCCACCGAATCCCCGAGTTCCTCCAGCCGCACGCGCAACCGGTCCAGGGCAGTCGAGTCGCATTCGCCGAGCAGGTACATCACCTCGAATTGCAGGGGGGCCGCTTCGGCGGCAGTGCTTTCGGACCGGTGCGGCCCCGGCACGTAGGCCCGGCGGTGCGGTGTGTGTCCGCAGACGGTGGTGATCAACGCGTCGAGCAGCACCAGCAGGCCGCGGCCCCCGGCGTCGACAACGCCGGCATCGGCCAGCACGTCGAGCTGCTGCGGGGTGCGCTCCAGAGCGACCACCGCGGCATCGGCGCCGGCGGCCAGCGCATCCCCCAGTCCGGCGCCCTGGGCCGCGCCGTGTTCGACCGCATCGGCGACGGCCTGCAGCACCGACACGATGGTTCCGGCCACCAGCTGCCCACCCATCGACGACACCACCAGCCCCACCGCGTGGCGCAGCGCCGCCCCGAGCAAGACGGCATCGATGTCGGCCAGGGAGCCTTCGGTGTCGACACCGGCCGAGGCCGTCACGTCGGCCAGGCCGCGCAGGATCTGCGACAGGATTACCCCGGAATTGCCGCGGGCACCGTGCAGCGCTCCTTCGGACAACGCGGCGGCTACCTGGCTGACATCACCGGAGTCGACCGCCGAGTTCGCTTCGACGAGGGCCGAGCGCATGGTGAACAACAGGTTGGTGCCGGTGTCGGAATCGGCCACCGGAAACACGTTGAGCCGATTGATCTCGTCGGTGTGGGTGATCAGGTCGCCGACGGCGGTATGCGCCCAGTCACGCAAGGCCGAAGCGTCCAGCCGTCGGTCCGGCATCGGCACCTCCTCGCGATCCCTGGCACACCACACGGCTCCGTCGCGCCAGCCTATCCAGTACGCCTGACAGTTCGACGTCACCGCGACCCACTCCGGTCCGATCATCCGATCGGTGCAGGTCAGCGGAATTCTAGGGGGGTCCGATCGTGCCGGTGACCGGCGCGGGCGGGGCGCATTTTGGTGTTCAGTTCACCGGCCGGTTATCCTAGTCAGGTTGTCGGGTCACCCGTCGCCCGGTCGTTGGCCCCCCTTGACTACTGATTTGAGGAGTTCTACATGGCTGCCGTGTGCGATATCTGCGCAAAGGGCCCCGGCTTCGGCAAGTCGGTGTCGCATTCCCACCGCCGGACCAATCGCCGGTGGAACCCGAACATCCAGACCGTGCACGCCGTGACCCGTCCCGGCGGCAACAAGCAGCGCATCAACGTCTGCACCTCGTGCTTGAAGGCCGGCAAGGTCACCCGCGGCTAGTTCGCGTTCCTCTCCTACCTTCTTCTTCCTTCGCCTTACCTTCTTCGCCCAAACCGACGTCTGGGCGAAGAAGGTCGAGACGAGCACGGCACGCCGTCGATCTCGACGTTGACTATGCAGCCCTCAGGGCAGCCGCCAGTCGATCGGCTCCGCACCCATCCCGGTCAGCAGCTCGTTGGCGCGGCTGAACGGTCGTGAGCCGAAGAAGCCCCGCGACGCCGACAGCGGCGACGGGTGGGCTGACTCGATCGCCACACATCGAGGTGCGGCATTCCCCGAGTCGCTTCGCTCCTGCCCGCCGCGACCATTCCCCGAGTCGCTTCGCTCCTGCCCTCCGCGACCATTCCCCGAGTCGCTTCGCTCCTGCCCGCCGCGACCATTCAACATCGGCTTGAGCGTCGCAGCGTCACGCCCCCACAAGATCGCCACCATGGGCTGATCGCGGGCGACCAGTGCGCGGATGGCGCATTCGGTGACCGCCTCCCACCCCTTGCCGCGGTGCGACGCCGGCGTGCCCGGGCGCACGGTCAGCACCCTGTTGAGCAGCATCACACCGCGCTGCGCCCAGGGCGTCAGGTCGCCGCTGGACGGCTGCGGGTGGCCGAGGTCAGCGGTGTACTCGCTGAAGATATTGCTCAGGCTGCGGGGCAGCGGTCGCACATCGGGGGCCACCGAGAAACTCAGGCCGACCGCATGGCCCGGCGTCGGGTAGGGATCTTGGCCGACGATCAGGACCCGCACCTCCTCGAACGGGAAGGTGAAGGCGCGCAGCACGTTCGGCCCGGCGGGCAGATAGCGTTGCCCGGCATTGATCTCGGCCCGCAGGAACTGGCCCATCTGCGCGATCTGATCGCTCACCGGGGCCAGCGCCTTCGCCCAGCCGTCATCGACGAGTTCAGTCAGCGGTTTGGCCGTGGTCGTCACGGACGCCAACCTAACGTGCGCGGTCAGTCGAACGACTGCCAACCCGCCGGGCCATTCCATGTCCGGCCGTCCACCGAGACGCCGGCCGCGCCGTCCGAGACGGTGCCGATCACCCGCCAGCCGGGCGGCACCGCGGCGGGAAAGCAGCCGACCAAGGCGTGATCTTCACCACCGGAGAGCACCAGCGACCACGGGTCGGCGCCGGTCGCGTCCGCCGCGGCGGCCACCGCCTCGACATCGGGTCGCAGGGCATCGCCGATGAGATTCATCGCCACACCGGACGCCTCGGCGACGTGGCCCAGGTCGGCGAGCAGTCCGTCGGAGACATCGGTCATCGCCTGCGCTCCGGCTTCGGCGGCGATGGCCCCCTGCCCGTACGGCGGGCGCGGCACCAGATGCCGTTGACGCACCTCATCGAATCCATCGATTTCGTTATGCCACACCAGAAACCCTGCAGCCGACCGGCCGAGCTCGCCGGCCACTGCGATCACTGATCCCGCCCGCGCGCCACTGCGCAGCACGGGCTGGCGCCCGGCCAGGTCACCAAGCGCGGTCACCGACACGACCCACTGCGGGCTGCTGACCAGATCGCCACCGACGATTCCGGCTCCCAGTCCCCCTGCCTCCTGCCACATTCCGTCCGACAGCTCCTGCACCTGCGCGACCGCGGTGTCGGGTGGGGCACCGAACCCCACGACGAATGCGGTGGGCCGCGCCCCCATCGATTCGACGTCGGCGGCGTTCTGCGCGATCGCTTTTCGTCCGACATCGCGCGGGGCCGACCAGTTCAGCAGGAAGTGACGGCCTTCCACCAGCATGTCGGTGGTGATCACGACGCGTCCGTCGGGTGCGCCGACCACCGCGGCGTCGTCTCCGGGCCCGACCGTCACGCCCGTGGGCTGGCGGCGGCCCATCACCAGCCGGTCGATCATCGGGAACTCGCCCAGTTGCTGCAGCGTGGGTCCACGGCCGTCGGCCACGACTCGTACCTCCTGCGTATCGCACCCGCTCATCGCCGCAGCCTGACGCAACCTGCGGTAACCTTTGGTCCCTGTCGACGCATAGCGCGTCGCCGTCCTGACCGCTCAGGGTCAGGACTCACGGACACGCCAGTGTAGGCGGGGCGGCACCGCACCCGACGAACACCGAGACGAGGAGACGACGGGTGGTGGAGGCCTACATGCTGATCCAGACCGAGGTCGGCCGCGCCGAGGTTGTCGCCAAGCAGGTCGCGGCGTTACCCGGCGTGGTGTCCTCGGAGTACGTCACCGGCCCCTACGACGTGGTGGTGCGGATCAGCGCCGCCACCGAGGACGACCTCACCGCCAGTGTCGTGCCCAGCGTCCAACAGATCACCGGCATCACCCGCACCCTGACCTGCCCCATCGCCGACGCCGGCTGATCGGCCCCCGCCCCACACAAATGACTGAACCCGTTCCCACACCGGCCGCGCAGTCCGCGTCGGACGGTCCCCCGCGCGCCGCGCTGATCATCGCCCTGGTGGTAGCGGTGGCAGCCGTCGGCGCCGTGCTGGGCATCGCCGCCACCCGCCGCGCCCCGGTGCAGCCGGTGGCCATCGCCTCGGTGCCGGCACCCAAGGCCGACTCCTCGACCTGCCGGGGCCTGCTCGACGTGCTTCCCGACCGCCTGGGCGACTTCGAGCGCGTGGCGACGGCTGACCCCACTCCGCCCGGTGCCGCTGCGTGGCGCGCCGCGGCCGACACCGATCCGGTGATCCTGCGGTGCGGGGTAGACCGGCCCGCCGAATTCGTGGTCGGCTCGCCCATCCAGATGGTCAACCAGGTGCAGTGGTTCCGGCTCGACGATTCCGCGTCCGACCGCAGCACGTGGGTCAGCGTGGATCGGCCGGTCTACGTGGCGCTGACGCTGCCGCAGCAGTCCGGTCCGACGCCGATCCAAGCACTCTCCGATGCGATCGCGCGCAGCATGCCCGAGGTTGCGATCAGCCCCAATCCTGCTCGCTGAGCAGGGATTCAGCGCAGGCCGGTACCGCGGGCCAGGGCGGTCTCGACCATAGTGCCCACCAACGTCGGGTAGTCGATACCACTGGCCGCCCACATCCGCGGGTACATCGAGATGGTGGTGAACCCCGGCATGGTGTTGATCTCGTTGATCACCGGCCCCTCCTCCGTCAGGAAGAAGTCGACACGGGCCAGGCCCTGACAGTCCAGCGCCTTGAAAGTCCGAATAGCCAAGTCGCGCAACTCATCTGCCACACCGTCGTCGATCTTGGCCGGCACATCCAATTCAGCGCCGTCATCGAGGTACTTGGTGGCGAAGTCGTAGAAGCCGTCCTCGCGTCCCTGCACACCGGATACCCGGATCTCACCGATCGCGCTGGCCTTGGTAGATCCGTCGGGGAATTCGAGCACCCCACACTCGAGCTCACGGCCGGTGATCGCCGCCTCGATGATCACCTTCGGATCGTGCCGTCGGGCTTCGGCGATCGCCGCCGACAGCTCGTCGGCATTGCTGACCCGACTGACCCCGATCGACGAACCGCCGCGAGCCGGTTTGACGAACATCGGAAAGCCAAGTCGCTCAATCTCGTCCAACGTAGGGGCGGCCTGTCTGGGCCGCAGCACCACGTGGTCACCGATTGGCAGCCCGTCGGCGGCCAGCAGTTTCTTGGTGAATTCCTTGTCCATGCCCGCCGCACTGGCGAAGACCCCGGCTCCTACGTAGGGCACCCCGGCCAACTCCAGCAGGCCCTGGATGGTGCCGTCTTCGCCGTAGGGGCCATGCAGGATCGGGAAGACCACGTCGACGGAGGCCAGCACCGCACCGGTCGCCTGGCCCAGCGACACCAGCTCGCCGCGTCGCAGCGGGTCGGCGGACAGCACCAGTGCGGTACCGGATTCGCCGCTCACCTCGGGCAGTTGCCGATCGGCAATCGCCAGGGTCTCGGGCTGCGCGTCGGTCAGCACCCAGGAGCCGTGCGGGGTGATCCCCACGGGAACGACCTCGAACCGTTCCGGGTCGAGATTGCGCAGGATGCTGCCCGCCGAAACGCAGGAAATGGCGTGTTCGGAGCTGCGGCCCCCGTAGACGACGGCGACTCGGATGCGAGACCGATCGGAGGGCAGACGGGAAGTCACAAACTAGAGAGGCTACAGCCCGGGACTTTCCGGCACGATCTGGCGCGGTGAACAGGGCTTTCTGCGGTCACCCGGCATCGAGCGCGCCGATGACGTCGGCGAGCAGGTCATCGGTGTCCTCGATTCCCGCCGAGATCCGCGCGAATCCGTCGCCGACCGGGTCGCCCCAGCGCGCCCGGCGGTCCACCGACGTGTGAATGCCGCCAAAGCTAGTCGAGGCCACCAGCAGGTCGCTGCGCTGGACCAGAGCGTGCACCGCCGCGGCGTCGGCGAGTTGGATCGAGACCAGTCCGCCGAACCGGCGCATCTGCGCGGTGGCCACCGGATGCGACGGGTCATCGGGCAGACCCGGGTACCGGACGAAGCCCACCTTGGGGTGGCTGCGCAGGGCGGTGGCCAGTGCCAGCGCGTTGTGGCACTGGCGCTCGAAGCGCAACCCGACGCTGCCCATGCTGCGCAGCAACAGCCAGGCCTCGAAGGAACCGAGGATCGCCCCGGAGAGCAGCCGCTCCCGTCCCAGTGCCGCCATCAAGTCGAGGTCGCTGCCCGCGACGTAGCCGGCGAGCAGGTCACTGTGCCCGGCCAGGGCCTTGGTGGCGCTGGCCACCACGAGGTCCGCACCCAGCGAAAGAGGTTGCTGGCCCAGCGGTGTGGCGGTGGTGTTGTCGACCAACAGGCGCGCACCGCGGTCGCGGCAGATCCCGGCCAGCCGATCCAGGTCAACCACGTCCAGTGCGGGGTTGGTCGGGGTTTCGGCCAGCACCACGTCGGCACCCTCGGCCGCGGTATAGATCTGCGCGGCGGTCGCCTCACGTACCGTGATTCCAAGGGGTGCGAGGTTTTCGGCGGCGTAGCGGCGCACCTGGTAGTAACCGTCGGCCGGAACTACCAGTACCGAACCGGGTTTGGCCGTCACCCGCAACGCCGCGGTGATGGCCGCCATCCCGGACCCAAAACTCAACGCCGCGTCCGCACCTTCCAGCCGGGCCAACGCCGACTCGAGCGTTCGCCAGGTGGGGGTGGAGCCACGGCCATAGGTGTCCTGCTCACTGCCTTCGTCCGGCGAGAGGTGGAACGCCGACGCCAGCACCGGACTCGGCCCGACCGGTTGGCCCGGAATCGGCTCGGTGCCGGTGGCTTTGACAGCCCGGGTGGAGTCGCCGTAATCGTCGGTCACCGGATTCTCATTCCGGTTTGGTGCTGCGCCCGAGCAGCAGTACCACCGCCTGGTCGACTGACAGCCCCCGGTGGCACACCCGGTGTACCGCGTCGGTGAGCGGCATCTCGACGTCATAGCTGGTGGCCAGGGCCAGGATCGACTCGCACGAGGTGACCCCCTCGGCGACATGTCCGTCGGCGGCACGCTGGGCGGCGTCCATGGTGTCGCCCCGGCCGAGCCGCTCCCCGAAGCTGCGGTTGCGCGAGTACGGCGACGTGCAGGTGGCGACCAGGTCACCGACCCCGGCCAGGCCGGCCAGGGTCGCAGATTTGGCACCCACCGCGATTCCCAGTCGCATGATCTCGGCAAGGCCGCGGGTGATGATCGCCGCCGCGGTGTTCTCGCCCAGGCCGACCCCGGCTGCCATGCCGCAGGCCAGGGCGATGACGTTCTTGCAGGCCCCGCCGATCTCGGTGCCGATGACATCGGCATTGGTATACGGCCGGAAATAGCCGGTGCTCAGCGCACGTTGCAGGGCGACCGCCCGGCCGGAGTCGGTACAGGCCACCACGGTCGCGGCAGGTTGTTCGTCGGCGATCTCGGCGGCCAGGTTGGGACCCGAAAGCACCGCGACCTGGCTGGCGTCGACACCGGTGACCTGGACGATGACCTGGCTCATCCGCATCAGGCTGCCCAATTCGATGCCTTTGGCCAGGCTGACCAGGGTGGCACCGTCGGCGAGAAAACCCCGCCAATGCTCGAGGTTGGCGCGCAACGTCTGGGACGGAACCCCCAGCAGCACAGTTGTGACACCGTCGAGGGCCTCGGCCGCATCGGTGGTGGCCCGCACGCCGGCGGGCAGCTGGATACCGGGCAGGTAGGGGGTGTTGGTGTGGATGGAGTTGATCTCCTGGGCCACCTCGGTGCGGCGGGCCCACAGCCGCACCTCGGAACCGGCGTCGGCCAGCACCTTGGCCAGTGCGGTTCCCCAGGCGCCGGCCCCCATCACCGTGGCAGTCCCCACCGAACTTGTCATGATCATTAACGTAACCCACCACGACTTCCCGGCCGGCGGCCACAAACCTGCGCCGAACCACCAGGAATGCAACCGGCCCGGCCGACGCTGGAAGGATGGTGAACATGAGCGGCGCAGCCGATATCGGCGTGATCATCGCGGTCAAGCGCCTGTCGGCGGCCAAGACCCGGCTGGCACCGGTCTTCTCCGCGGCCACCCGCGAGCAGGTGGTGCTCGCGATGCTGATCGACACCATCACGGCGGCCCGCGCGGTCAGCGCGGTCCAGTCGATCACCGTCGTCACCCCCGACGAGACCGCGGCGGCGACCGCCCGCGAACTCGGTGCGCTGGTCATCCCCGATACGACACCGCCGACCGAACCCGACCCGCTCAACACCGCGGTTCGACTCGCGTGGACCAACGTGGCCATGAGCACTCCCAATGTCGTTGCGCTCCAAGGAGATCTGCCTGCTTTGCAGACCGACGAACTGGGTGCGGCGGTATTGCAGGCGCGGCTCCACCGGCGCAGTTTCGTCGCCGATCGGCACTCCAGCGGGACCGCAGCGCTGTTCGCGTTCGGTACTGCCCTTGATCCCCGGCTGGGATCTGATTCGGCGCGCCGGCACCGCGATTCCGGGGCGGTGGAGCTGACCGGGGCGTGGCCGGGCCTGCGCTGCGATATCGACACCATCGAGGACCTGCACGCGGCGCGGCTGCTCGGTGTCGGATCGGCAACAACCAGGGCAATCGGGTGACACCGACGGTTAACAAACCCTGAACGACGATCGACTTTCAGCTGCCGCCGTCCACGGGGGCCGGCGATGAGGGATGATCGCATATGTGACCGAGACCGAAGCCGACGCACGCTCCACGGACGACTACTGGCAGCCCGGTGACGCTGCGCCGGAAGCCCCACCCGCAGCCACGGCGGCCACCGTCGAGGACGCGCTGCCCGAAAATCGGTATCTCAACCGCGAGCTGAGCTGGCTGGACTTCAATGCCCGGGTGCTCGCGCTCGCCGCCGACACCTCTCTACCCCTGCTCGAGAGAGCGAAGTTCCTGGCGATCTTCGCGTCGAATCTCGATGAGTTCTACATGGTTCGGGTGGCCGGCCTGAAGCGCCGCGACGAGATGGGTCTGTCGGTGCGTTCGGCCGATGGGCTCTCCCCCCGCGAGCAACTGCGCCGCATCGGCGAGCGCACCCAGCAGATCTCGACCCGCCACGCCCAGGTGTTCCTCGAGTCCGTGCTCCCCGCACTGGCCGACGAGGGCATCCGCATCATCACCTGGGGCGACCTCACCGACGCCGAACGCGGCCAGTTGTCGACCTATTTCCACGAGCAGGTGTTCCCGGTCCTCACCCCGCTCGCCGTCGACCCCGCGCATCCGTTCCCGTTCGTCAGCGGGCTGAGCCTGAACCTCGCGATCACGGTGAAGTCCCCCGACGACGGCGGCGAGCACTTCGCTCGGATCAAGGTCCCCGACAACGTCGACCGGTTCGTCGAACTCAAGCAAACCGACGGTGAGACTGAGGTGGTGCGGTTCCTGCCCACCGAAGAACTCATCGCCGCGTTCCTGCCGGTGCTGTTCCCCGGCATGGAGATCGTCGAGCACCATGTCTTCCGCATCACGCGCAATGCCGATATGCAGGTCGAAGAAGACCGCGACGAAGATCTGCTCCAGGCTCTGGAGCGCGAGCTGGCCCGCCGGCGGTTCGGATCCCCGGTCCGGCTCGAGGTTGCCGGCGACATGACCGAGCACATGCTCGAACTACTGCTGCGAGAACTCGACGTCGATCCCGGTGACGTGGTGCACGTGCCGGGGCTGCTGGATCTTTCGTCGTTGTGGCAGATCTACGGTGTCGACCGCCCGGCACTCAAGGACCGCCCATTCGTGCCGGCGACGCACCCGGCCTTCGGCGAACGTGAGACTCCGAAGAGCATTTTCGCCACCCTGCGCGACGGTGACGTTCTGGTGCACCACCCCTATGACTCGTTCTCCACGAGCGTGCAGCGCTTCATCGAGCAGGCCGCCGCCGACCCGAACGTGTTGGCGATCAAGCAGACCCTGTATCGGACATCGGGCGACTCCCCGATCGTCAACGCGCTCATCGACGCTGCGCAGGCCGGCAAGCAGGTGGTGGCCCTGGTCGAGCTGAAGGCACGCTTCGACGAGCAGGCCAATATCAAGTGGGCACGCAAACTGGAAGACGCCGGCGTGCATGTGGTCTACGGGTTGATCGGGCTGAAGACGCACTGCAAGACCTGCCTGGTGGTACGCCGCGAAGGCTCGACCATTCGTCGCTACTGCCATATCGGCACCGGGAACTACAACCCCAAAACGGCCCGACTCTACGAAGATGTGGGCCTGCTGACTGCCTCTCCCGACATCGGGGCTGACCTGACCGACCTCTTCAACTCGCTGACGGGCTACTCGCGCAAGGTGAGCTACCGCAATCTGTTGGTGGCGCCGTATGGGGTGCGCCGAGGCATCATCGAGCGCATCGAACTCGAGATCGCCGCGCACCGGGAAGGCGGCAACGGCCGGATCCGGCTGAAGGCCAACGCCCTTGTCGACGAACAGGTCATCGACGCGCTGTACCGGGCGTCGATGGCCGGCGTGCGGGTCGAGGTCGTCGTCCGCGGCATCTGCGCACTCAAGCCGGGCGCCGAAGGTTTCTCGGAGAACATCGTTGTCCGCTCCATTCTCGGCCGCTTCCTGGAGCATTCACGGGTCTTCCACTTCCGGGCCATCAACGAGGTCTTCATCGGCAGCGCGGACATGATGCACCGCAACCTGGATCGCCGCGTCGAGGTTCTCGCACAGGTCAAGGACCCCAGGCTCACCACCTACCTCGACGAGGTGTTCGAGTCGGCGATGGATCCCTCGACGCGGTGCTGGGAACTCGGCCCCGAGGGGCGCTGGACCGCGTCGCCGCAAGACGGCCGACAAGTCCGCGACCACCAGGTGTGGCTGATGGAACTCCACCGCCAGCACTGAGTGCCCTGTCCGTAGCGACCAACCAGGTCCTGCCCCCGGCATGGGCCCGAATTGACTTGCGGGAGTTGAGGTGGCCACGAGAGCGTCACGTGACAGCTCGAAGACCAAATCGACAAAGAAGGTATCGACCAAGAAAGCCACGGCAGCGCCCCGGCGGGTGGTCGCGGCAGGGGCTGCACTGTGGCGCCCCGACCCCGATACCGGTGAACCGCGGCTGGCGGTGATTCACCGCCCCCGCTACGACGACTGGTCGCTTCCCAAAGGCAAAGTCGATCCCGGCGAGAATGAGCCGGTGGCCGCGGTGCGCGAGATATGGGAGGAGACCGGTCAGCGATCGCACCTGGGCCGTCGCCTGATCCAGACGCACTATTCGATTCCGCAAGGCCATAAGACGGTCCATTACTGGGCGGCGCGGGCATTGGGTGGCGAATTCGTCCCGGGCGACGAGGTCGACCGGATCGATTGGTTGCCGATCGTCGACGCGACGGAAAGGCTCACCTATCCACATGACCGGGATGTGCTCGCGGCTTTCACCACGCATTCCGCCGACACCCAGACCGTGTTGATCGTTCGGCACGGCACCGCGGGGATCAAGTCCCGCTACAAGGGTGACGACCGCAGCCGGCCCTTGGACAAGAACGGTCGCGCGCAAGCCGAGTCGCTGGCCGGACAGCTGATGGCTTTCGGGGCTACCGATATCTACGCCGCCGACCGGGCGCGCTGCGTCCAGACCGTCGAGCCGCTCGCGCAGGAACTCGGTGTGTCGATCACCTCGGAACCCAGCCTCACCGAGGAGGCGTACGCGGCCGACCCGGCCCCTGCCCATGCCCGGGTTGCCGAGATCGCCTCCCGCGGGGGCACACCCGTCATCTGCACGCAGGGAAAAGTGATTCCCTACCTGCTCGCCTGGTGGCACGGCACGGGCAAGCCAGACAAGTCGCGCAACCGCAAAGGTAGTACGTGGGTGTTGTCGTTGGAGGGCGGCGAGATCATCGCCGCCGACTACATCGACAGCGCACTGGCCACCCGGGCCTGACGTCACCGGTGCCGCCGGGATCACTCCAGTGATGCACGCCCCGACGTTCGGTTAACGCCCCAGACACGCGAAAACGCCGCGGGCGCTGGGCCCGCGGCGTATTCGACTTCTGAACTTTTAGCGGCGGCCCTTCTTGGCCGGAGCTTTCTTCGCGGGAGCAGCCTTCTTCACCGGAGCGGCCTTCTTCACCGGTGCAGCCTTCTTCACCGGAGCAGCCTTCTTCACCGGAGCGGCCTTCTTCACCGGTGCAGCCTTCTTCACCGGTGCGGCCTTCTTCACCGGTGCGGCCTTCTTCACCGGTGCAGCCTTCTTCACCGGTGCAGCCTTCTTCACCGGAGCGGCCTTCTTCACCGGTGCAGCCTTCTTCACCGGAGCAGCCTTCTTGACCGGGGCCTTTGCGGGGGCCTTCTTCACGACCGCTTTACGAACGGCCTTCTTGGCAGCCGCCTTCTTCACGGGACCGGCGACGGCACCGCGCTTGACGGCCGGACCTTCAGCCGGGAGCTTCTGTGCACCGGAAACAACAGCCTTGAACTGAGCGCCGGGACGGAAAGCGGGAACGGAAGTCGGCTTGACCTTGACGGTTTCGCCGGTGCGCGGGTTGCGCGCAACGCGGGCGGCGCGACGCCGCTGCTCGAAAACACCAAAGCCGGTGATGGTCACGCTGTCGCCCTTGTGCACCGCGCGCACAATGGTGTCGACAACGTTCTCCACCGCCAGAGTTGCTTGCCGACGATCTGAGCCCAATTTCTCCGTGAGTACGTCGATGAGCTCTGCTTTGTTCATTCAATTCCTCCGAAGCCAGTGGTCCACTTTGGACCGACTGCACAACACGGTAAACCCTTGTGCTGCAGATTTCCAAGAGCCACGCCCAATTTCAGACATGACTTAGGGGGATTTCAGCAATCCGCTTGCCGCCCTAGGACGGTGATTCCAGACAGCCTGAACCCCCCTTTCAGTGCGGGAATTCAGCGTCGGGCCCCGATCAGACAGCCGCCGATATGCGCGGCTTCCAGCTGGGACGGCTGGCCTCGAAGGCTTCGATCTCAGACTGTTTCCGCAGCGTAAGGCCTATATCGTCGAGCCCTTCCAGCAGCCGCCAAGCGGTGTAATCGTCAATCGTGAACGGCACCACGGCCGTTCCGGCGGTGATATTTCGATCTTGAAGATTCACAGCGATTTCCAGGCCCGGATTCTGTTCGATCAGCTTCCAGAGCAGTTCGACATCGTCTTGGGCGACTTCGGCCGCCAACAGCCCAGCCTTGCCGGCGTTGCCGCGAAAGATGTCGGCGAATCGGGACGAGATGACCACTCGGAATCCGTAGTCCATGAGCGCCCAGACGGCATGCTCACGGGAGGACCCGGTGCCGAAATCGGGTCCGGCGACCAAAACCGAACCCCGGTCGAACGGACTCAGATTGAGAATGAATGAGGGATCCGCGCGCCAGGCGGCGAACAGTCCGTCCTCGAAACCTGTTCGGGTTACCCGCTTCAAATACACAGCGGGAATGATCTGATCGGTGTCGACATTGGACCGGCGCAACGGAACGCCGATCCCGGTGTGGGTGTGAAATGGCTCCATTGTGTTCTCCTTGGCAGGTCGTCTAGTTGTCGAGATCGGCAGGTGAGGACAACGTTCCGCGCACCGCGGTAGCGGCCGCGACGGCCGGGGACACCAGATGAGTCCGGCTCCCCTTGCCCTGCCTGCCTTCGAAATTCCGGTTGGATGTCGACGCGCAGCGCTCGCCGACAGCCAGCTGATCGGGGTTCATGCCCAGGCACATCGAGCATCCGGCCTGGCGCCATTCGGCGCCGGCAGTGGTGAAGATCTCACCCAGCCCTTCGGATTCGGCCCGCGCCCGGACCCGCATCGAACCAGGCACGACCAGCATCCGCACCCCGTCGGCGACCTTGCGGCCACGCAACACCTCGGCCACCACCCGCAGGTCTTCGATGCGGCCGTTGGTGCACGAGCCGACGAAGACCGCGTCCACCGGGATGTCGCGCATGGGAGTGCCCGGGCGAAGGTCCATGTAGGCCAACGCCTTCTCCGCGGACTGCCGCTCCGAATCGCCGGCCATCAGCTCCGGGTCGGGGACCGTACCGCCCAACGGAACGCCCTGGCCGGGATTGGTACCCCACGTCACAAATGGGGTCAATGTCGTTGCGTCGATGTAGACCTCGGCATCGAATTCCGCCCCCTGGTCGGTTTTCAGCCGCTCCCAGGCATCGACCGCCGCATCCCAATCCGCACCCTCCGGGGCGTAGGGACGTCCGCGCAGGAATTCGTAGGTCGTCTCGTCGGGAGCCACCATCCCGGCGCGGGCACCTGCCTCGATGCTCATATTGCAGATCGTCATGCGGGCTTCCATCGACAGCGATTCGATGGTGCTGCCGCGGTATTCAATGACGTACCCCTGGCCACCGCCGGTGCCGATCTTGGCGATCACCGCCAAGATGACGTCCTTGGCACTCACGCCAGGCGGCAGCGGTCCGTCGACATTGACCGCCATGGTCTTGAACGGCCGCAGCGGAAGTGTCTGGGTGGCAAGCACATGCTCGACCTCGGAAGTACCGATGCCCATCGCCAGCGCGCCGAACGCACCGTGTGTGGAGGTATGACTATCGCCACAGACGATCGTCATCCCCGGTTGAGTGAGCCCCAATTGCGGGCCCATCACATGCACGATGCCCTGTTCCGCATCACCCATCGAATGCAAGCGGATGCCGAACTCGGCGCAGTTGCGTCGCAACGTCTCCACCTGGGTGCGCGAGATCGGGTCGGCGATCGGCTCGTCGATATCGACCGTCGGCACGTTGTGATCCTCGGTGCCGATGGTGAGGTCGGGACGACGCACCGGCCGGCCGGCCAGCCGCAGGCCGTCGAAGGCCTGGGGGCTGGTGACCTCGTGGATGAGATGCAGATCGATGTAGATCAGATCGGGTTCGCGCGATGCGCCGCTGCCACCGCCGGCGGCGACAACGTGGTCGCCCCACACCTTCTCGGGCAGGGTCCTGGGCTTGTCGGACTGGGCCATGACTTCTCGATTCGTTCGTCGACCAACTGGGCTTGAGAGTTGGCTATCTCATATTCCGGGAAGTTAGTATCTCGATATGAGACAGGATAGCGGCATCGGCGTGCTCGACAAAGCCATGGGTGTGCTGCACTCCATCGCCGAGTCTCCCTGCGGGCTAGCCGAACTCTGCGAGCGCACCGGGCTACCGCGTGCCACCGCGCACCGACTCGCGGCTGGCCTGGAAGTGCACCGGCTGCTGGCCCGGGACAGCGCAGGACGCTGGCGACTCGGGCCGGCCGTCACCGAATTGGCGGCCCAGGTCAACGATCCGCTGCTGGCGGCCGGCGCCGCGGTGCTGCCCCGGCTTCGGGAGATCACCGGGGAGAGCGTGCAGCTCTACCGTCGGGAGGGCACCACCCGCGTCTGCATCGTCGCCTTGGAACCGCCTGCAGGTCTTCGCGATACCGTGCTCGTCGGCGCACGGCTGCCGATGACCGCGGGCTCCGGCGCCAAGGTACTGCTGGCCTACAGCGATTCGGCCACCCAGGAGGCCGTGCTGCCGGACGCCACATTTACCGAACGCAGCCTGGCCGAGGTTCGCCGGCGGGGCTGGGCGCAAAGCGCTGCCGAACGCGAACCGGGTGTGGCCAGTATTTCGGCGCCGGTGCGTGATCGCAGCGGTGCGGTGATCGCCGCCGTCTCGGTATCCGGGCCGATCGACCGGATGGGTCGGCGGCCCGGGGCCCGTTGGGCCGCCGACCTACTGGCCGCCGCAGACGCCCTGACTCGCCGACTGTGATCCCCGCGACACCGCAGAGGCACGGCCTGACAAACTGACGCGATGGGAACCAATCAACGCACTCAGATCGTCATGTCGGACGACGAGATCGAAGATTTCGTGGCACGCAGCCGGACCGGAACCATGGCGACCATCGGACCCGACGGCCAGCCGCACCTCGTCGCGATGTGGTACGGCGTGATCGACGGTGAGATCTGGATCGAGACGAAAGCCAAATCTCAGAAGACGGTCAACCTGCGACGCGACCCACGGGTGAGCTTCCTCATCGAGGACGGGATGACCTACGACACGCTGCGCGGCGTCTCCTTCGAAGGCGACGCCGAGATCGTCGAGGACCCCGACACCATCTTCAAGGTTGGCATCAGCGTCTGGGAGCGCTACAACGGGCCCTACACCGACGATCTCAAGCCGGCCGTCGACATGATGATGAACAAGCGCGTGGCGGTGCGCATCGTCGCCAGGCGCACCCGCTCCTGGGATCACCGCAAGCTCGGCATGCCCCCCATGCCGCTGGCCGGCTCCACCGCACCCGAACAGTGAGCTGACTAGGCCAGGCGGCGGACACCCGACAGGGACCCGCTCAGCCCCCACGAATGGGCATCCCCTGGAAGCAAAGCAGCGGCCCCCCGGACATTGTCCGGGGGGCCGCTTGCATTGGTAGCCCCGATGGGATTCGAACCCACGCTACCGCCGTGAGAGGGCGGCGTCCTAGGCCGCTAGACGACGGGGCCAGAACCAATCTGTGGCACACCTTGCGGCGCACCGGTTCGTCAGCATAGCTCAGAGATCTGCGCTGACGAAATTGCTGGGGTACCAGGACTCGAACCTAGAATGAGGGAATCAGAATCCCTAGTGTTGCCAATTACACCATACCCCATTGATTGCCTGTAACCGCTGGTCAGAAGGCTGTCATCCAGTTTAGCAGGTGACTTACGCCTGTCCGGCATCGGTTGCGGGCCGACGAGCACACTATCAAAGATTTCGACCGGTCTACTCCAGCCCCCCGGTCTGAACCCGCGCCGCCCGCAATCGCTGCAGGCTGCGGTCGCGGCCGAGCAGCTCCAGCGACTCGAATAGCGGCGGGCTGATGGTGGCCCCGGTAGCGGCCACCCGGATCGGTCCGAACGCCTTACGAGGCTTCAGCTCAAGCCCGTCCAGCAGCGCGC
Source organism: Mycolicibacterium sp. CH28 (assembly GCF_004745805.1). Taxonomy (GTDB): domain Bacteria; phylum Actinomycetota; class Actinomycetes; order Mycobacteriales; family Mycobacteriaceae; genus Mycobacterium. Next base: position 376,561 of record NZ_SRLQ01000005.1, read on the forward strand.
TCTTGAGCGCCTCCTCGATGCTGGCGGCGGTCCACTCCTGAACCGCTTCGAGGGCTTCCAGGGCGCCGTCGAGCACCGCAACCGCATCGGGGCCGAGTTCCTTCGCGGCGGCCTTGGGGTCGAGTTCGTAGGCGCCGTCGTTGAGGAACTTCAGCAGCCCCCAGGCGTCGGAGAGAACCACGATGCGCGTCTGCACCAGTTGCGCGGCCACTGCGAAATCAGCCTCACCGAGTCCGGTGTCGTGACCGTGCGTCTCGAAGTAGAACGCCAGCCGCTTGGCGAACTCGGCTTCATCGAGCCGGCGGATGTGCTCGGCATTGATGGCGTCGGCCTTCTTCTGGTCGAAGCGCGCCGGATTGGAGTTGACGTCCACCACGTCGAACGCCTGGACCATTTCGTCGAGGGTGAAGATGTCGCGATCCTCTGCGATCCCCCACCCAAGCAGTGCCAGGTAGTTCAACAGCCCCTCGGGCAGGAATCCGCGGTCGCGGTGCAGAAAGAGGTTGGACTCCGGATCGCGCTTGGACAACTTCTTGGTGCCTTCACCGAGAACGGGTGGCAGATGGGCGAATTCAGGTACCCGATCGGCCACGCCGATGCGGACCAACGCCTGGTATAGGGCGATCTGGCGCGGCGTCGATGGCAGCAGATCCTCACCGCGCAGCACATGGGTGATCTTCATCAACGCGTCATCGACCGGATTGACCAACGTGTACAGCGGTTCTCCGGTCGCGCGGGTCAACGCGAAGTCGGGCACCGTGCCGGCCGCGAACGTCGTCGTCCCCCGAACCAGGTCGTGCCAGCTGATGTCGGCGTCGGGCATCCGCAGCCGTAACACCGGGGTGCGGCCCTCAGCGGCGTAGGCGGCGCGCTGCTCGTCGCTCAGATCGCGATCGTAATTGTCGTAGCCCAGCTTGGGGTTACGCCCGGCGGCGAGGTGGCGCGCCTCGACCTCCTCTGGCGTGGAGTAGGCCGGATAGGCCTCGCCGGATTCGACCAGTGCCGCGACTACGTCGCGGTAGATGTCCTTGCGCTGGGACTGCCGATACGGCGCGTGCGGGCCGCCGATCTCGGGGCCCTCGTCCCAGTCCAGGCCGAGCCAGCGCAGCGCCTCGAGGAGGGCCTGATAGCTCTCCTCGGAATCTCGCTGGGCATCCGTGTCTTCGATCCGGAAGACGAAAGTGCCGCCGGTGTGGCGGGCGTAGGCCCAGTTGAACAGCGCAGTCCGCACCATGCCGACATGCGGGATCCCGGTGGGCGACGGGCAAAACCGCACGCGCACCGAATCATTGGCCACCGCAGTCATCACTTACCTTTCCGAATAACGGGATTGCTCAGCGTCCCGATACCCTCGATGCTGACGCTGACGGTGTCACCGTTCTCGATCGGGCCGACGCCCTCGGGGGTGCCGGTGAGGATGAGATCGCCGGGCAACAAGGTCATTACGGCCGAGATCCACTCGATGATCTCGCCGATGTCGTGAATCATCATCGAGGTTCGGCTGTGCTGACGCACCTGGCCGTTGACCTCGGTGCGGATCTCCAAATCGGAGGGGTCGAGGTCGGTGACGATCCACGGACCCACCGGGCAGAAGGTGTCATGCCCCTTGGCCCGGATCCACTGGCCGTCAGCCTTTTGCTGGTCGCGCGCGGACACGTCGTTGGCGATGGTGTAGCCGAGGATGTTCTCGGCGGCGCGGGCGGCCGGCACGTCCTTGCACGGCCGACCGATCACCACCGCCAGCTCCCCCTCGTGGTGGACAGGCGAGGCGTTGGCCGGCAACTGGATCGTCGCGCCGGGGCCGACGATCGCGGTGTTGGGCTTGAGAAAGATGACCGGGTCCTCAGGGGCGTCCCCACCCATCTCCTCGATATGAGCCAGATAGTTCTTGCCCATGCAGACAACCTTGCTGGCCAGGATCGGGGCCAGCAGGCGGACATCAGCCAACGGCCAGCTCCGCCCGGTGAAGGTCGGATTGCCGAACGGATGCTCGGCGATCTCACGAACGGTTTCATTCCCCGGGTCTCCTTCGATGCTCACGAAGGCGACCCCGTCGGGGCTGGCGATTCGACCCAGGCGCATTCGTCACAGCCTAGTGCCGCGACCAGGCGGGGCCGAATGGCCCTGAGCGGGAGCGGCGCGGATTGGCCCGCACGCCCACTCTCCCCGCTTTCGCCGTTTCCCGGGGTTCTCATATATTGAGATGACTATTCCCTATCGTGGGATGTTGCGTGGAATCATGGGCCGCATGGACGTCGACACAATCAGCACCGTGCGACGTTGGTCGATGCTCGTGATCGCTCTGTTCGCGACCTTGTCCGCCAACGTCTTCATCAACGGCGCTGCCTTCCTGATCCCTACCCTGCACACCACGATGGGGCTCGACCTGGCCAAGGCCGGCCTGGTGTCGGCGATGCCCAGCTTCGGCATGGTGTTCACCCTGATCGCCTGGGGCTATGTGGTGGACCGGGTCGGGGAACGTTTCGTCCTGGCCGCCGGCTCGGCGCTGACCGCGGCTGCGGCGCTCGCGGCCGCCTCGGTGCATTCGCTGTTCCTGGTCGGCGCCTTCCTACTGCTGGGCGGAATGGCCGCCGCCAGCAGCAATTCCGCGAGTGGACGCCTGGTAGTCGGTTGGTTCCCGCCGCAGCAGCGTGGCCTGGTGATGGGTATCCGCCAGACCGCCCAACCGCTGGGCGTCGCGGTCGGCGCCTTGGTCATTCCCCGCCTGGCGCAAGCGCACGGGGTAGGTTTCGCGCTGCTGTTCCCCGCGATCGTGTGCGCGGCGGCGGCGCTGGTATGCGCAATCGGCGTGCTCGATCCGCCACGACCGCCGCGCGCCGAGGCGCCGGCCGCGCATCTGGCCAACCCATACCGCGGGTCGAATGTGCTGTGGCGAATTCACGCGGTATCGGTGCTTCTGGTGGTCCCGCAGTGCGTGGTGTGGACCTTCACGCTGGTCTGGCTGATCACCGATCGCGGGTGGTCGACGCAGTCGGCCGGCGTCTTGGTGATGTCGGCTCAGGTGCTCGGGGCCCTGGGCCGCATCGCCGCCGGGCGATGGTCGGACCGAACCGGCTCACGGCTGCGGCCGATCCGCACCATCGCGATCGCGGCGGCGGCCTCGATGCTCGCGCTGGCACTGGCCGATGCGTTGCATTCGCCGCTGTCCATCGCGGTGATGGTGGCCGCGTCCGTGATCACGGTCAGCGACAACGGGTTGGCGTTCACCGCGATCGCCGAGATCGCCGGGCCGTTCTGGAGCGGGCGGGCGTTGGGCACGCAGAACACCAGTCAGCTGCTGACCGCCGGGCTGACCCCACCGCTGTTCGGCGCCCTGATCGGGGCGCTGGGCTTTCCGGTGGCCTTCGCCGTGTGCGCGCTGTTCCCGGTCGTGGCGCTGCCGTTGGTGCCCGTCGACGAGCCCGCGACCGACTGAGCCGCTACAGCGCGGCGCGGATCCGGTCGCCGACTTCGCGGGTCGTGTATGTCGCGTCCCCGCGGGTGGCCAGGTGAGTGGCGACGGCCTTGTCCACCCGAGCGGCAGCGCCGTCCTCGCCAATGTGGGCCAACAGCAGGGCGACTGACATCACTGCCGCAGTGGGATCGGCGATCCCCTTGCCGGCGATATCCGGTGCACTGCCGTGGACGGGTTCGAACATCGACGGATTGGTCCGGGTGGCGTCGATGTTGCCGCTGGCGGCCAAGCCGATGCCACCGCAGACCGCCGCGGCCAGGTCGGTGATGATGTCGCCGAACAGGTTGTCGGTGACGATGACGTCGAACCGGTGCGGGTCGGTCACCATATGGATGGTGGCCGCGTCGATGTGCTGATACGCCACCTCGACGTCCGGGAACTCCGCGCCGACCTCGGCCACCACCCGTGACCACAACCCACCGGCGAAGGTCAGCACGTTCGTCTTGTGCACCAGCGTCAGATGCTTGCGCCGGGATTGTGCGCGGGTGAACGCATCACGCACCACCCGCTCGACGCCGAACGCGGTGTTCACGCTGACCTCGGTGGCCACCTCGTGCGGGGTGCCAACGCGCAGCGCCCCGCCGTTGCCGGTGTAGGGCCCCTCGGTGCCTTCGCGCACCACGACGAAGTCGATACCGGTCACGCCGGACAGCGGGCTGGTGACACCCGGGTACAGCCGGCCGGGTCGCAGGTTGACGTGATGGTCCAGAGCGAACCGCAATTTGAGCAGCAGACCCCGCTCCAGCACGCCGCTGGGTACCGACGGGTCCCCGATCGCGCCGAGCAGGATGGCGTCGTATCCCCGCAGTTCCTCGATGGTCTCCGCGGTGAGCAGTTCCCCGGTGGCGTGGTAACGGCGGGCACCGAGGTCGTATTCGGTCCTATCCACACCCGGCAGCACCGCGTCGAGCACTTGCAGCGCCTCGGCGATGACCTCGGGACCGATACCGTCGCCGGCGATGACGGCTAGTTTCACGACAGATCCACCGCTTCCAGAGTCGTGGCCTTGACGGCCGCACCGATCGCCGACAGCACATCGTCGGGAACATCGCGATCCAACCGCAACATCACCGTGGCCGCTTGGCCGCTGGTGTCCTGACTCATCTGGGCGGCCAGGATGTTGACCCCGGCATCGCCAAGCACCGTGCCGATCTTGCCCAGCGCGCCGGGCTGGTCGGTGTAGTGCAGAACCAGGTTGACGCCCTGGGCGCGCAGATCGAAGCTGCGGCCGTTGATCTGGATGATCTTCTCGACCTGCTGCGGGCCGGACAGGGTGCCGGACACGTTGGTCGTCGAGCCGTCAGGGCCGACGACGCGGACGTCGACCAGGCTGCGGTGGTTGGGGCTCTCGCTGGCGGTGGTCAGCTCGCTCTGCAGACCACGCTCGGCGGCCAGGTTCGGCGCGTTGACGAACGTCACCTGCTGATCGGTCACCGTCGAGAAGAACCCGCGCAACGCCGAAAGTTTCAGTACCTCAGTATCTTCGGAGGCCAGCTCACCGCAGACCCGCACCGACAGGCTGGACGCCGCACCGGTGGACAGCACGCCGACGAGCAGACCGAGCTTGCGGGCCAGGTCCAGCCACGGCGCCACCTCCTCGCTGACCGCGCCGGCGCCGACGTTGACCGCGTCGGGTACGAATTCACCGGCCAGCGCGAGCCGCACGCTCGCCGCGACATCGGTACCGGCACGGTCCTGGGCCTCGGAGGTCGAGGCACCCAGGTGCGGGGTCACGACGACCTGCGGCAGCTCGAACAGCGGGCTGTCGGTGCACGGTTCGGTGGAGAACACGTCCAGGCCGGCGGCGCGGACGTGACCACTGGTGATCGCGTCGGCCAGCGCTTGCTCGTCGATCAGTCCACCGCGGGCGGCGTTGACGATGATCACTCCCGGCTTGGTCTTGGCCAATGCCGCGGCGTCGAGCAAACCGGCGGTCTCCGGGGTCTTCGGCAGGTGCACGGAGATGAAGTCGGCGCGGGCCAGCAGGTCGTCCAGGGCGAGCAGCTCGATGCCCAACTGGGCGGCGCGTGCCGCCGGGACGTAAGGGTCGTAGGCCACCACGTGGGTGCCGAACGCGGCCAGCCGCGCGGCGACGAGCTGGCCGATGCGGCCGAGCCCGACGACGCCCACGGTCTTGCCGAAGATCTCGGTGCCGTTGAACGACGAACGCTTCCAGGTGTGCGCGCGTAGCGTCGCGTCGGCGGCCGGGATCTGCCGGGCGGCGGCCAGCATCAACGCCAGCGCGTGCTCGGCGGCGCTGTGGATGTTCGAGGTTGGCGCATTGACCACCAGTACACCGGCGGCGGTGGCGGCGGGGACGTCGACGTTGTCCAGTCCGACGCCGGCGCGCGCGACGATCTTGAGTTTGGGCGCCGCGGCGATCACCTCCGCATCGACGGTGGTGGCCGAACGGACCAGCAGCGCGTCGGCATCGGCGACTGCGGCCAACAGTTTCGGCCGGTCCGGGCCGTCGACCCAGCGCACCTCGACCGCGTCGCCCAGGGCGGCGACGGTCGACTCGGCGAGTTTGTCTGCAATCAACACAACGGGCAGATTCACGCCGGTCAGCCTAGTGCGTGCCGCCCAGCTCACGACCATCGGCTGCGATGCGGTCTACTGGAGGTGTGGACGTCACCGTCGTCGGCAGTGGTCCCAACGGTTTGGCGGCCGCCGTCATCTGTGCCCGAGCCGGTCTGGCCGTCCAGGTGGTGGAGGCTCAGCCAACGTTCGGCGGGGGTGCCCGCACCGCCGCCGATCCCGAATACCCCGACATCCGGCACGACGTCTGCTCGGCGGTACACCCGCTGGCACTGGCGTCACCGTTTTTCGCCGAGTTCGATCTCACGGCGCGCGGGGTGCAACTGGCGGTTCCGGAGATCTCCTACGCCAACCCGCTGCCTGGGCGTCCCGCCGCGATCGCGTACCGCTCGCTGGAACACACCTGCGCCGAGTTGGACGACGGTCGCTCGTGGCGGCGGCTGTTCGGCCCGCTGGCCGAGCATCCCGATGGTGTGCTCGGCTTCTTCCTCGGCGACAAGCGCTCGGTTCCGCCCGACCTGCTCACCACCGTGCGGTCCGGCTTGCGGGTACTGGCCCAGGGCAGCCCGGCCTGGGGGATGCTCCGCGGCGACGACGCCCGCGCCCTGTTCACCGGCGTGGGTACACATGCCATTTCGACGATGCCGTCCCCGGTCAACAGCGGCGCCGGGATCATGCTCGGCACGGTGGCGCACACCGCGGGGTGGCCGGTCCCGGTCGGTGGCAGCCAGGTCATCGTGGACGCGCTGCTGGCCGATCTGCAGGCTCACGGCGGCGAACTGGTCGTCGGCGCGCCGGTGAGCTCGCCTCCCCCGGGTGTGGTCATCTACGACACCGCGCCGACGGCGCTGCTGGACATCTACGGGTCTCGCGTGCCCGTCCAATACGCCAAGGCGCTGCGGCGCTACCGGTACGGGCCGGGTGTCTGCAAGGTCGACTTCGTGCTCTCCGGCGAGATTCCGTGGCGTGACGAACGGATGGCGGCGTCACCCACCCTGCACATGGGCGGCACCCGGGCGCAGATGGCCCGGTCCGAGAAGGAGATCGCCGCCGGGCGCCACGCCGACTGGCCGATGACGTTGGCGGCGCTGCCGCACCTATCGGACCCGTCCCGCATCGACGCCGCGGGGCGGCGACCGCTGTGGACCTACGCCCACGTTCCAGCCAATTCGACCGCGGACCTCACCGAAACCATCACGGCCATTTTCGACAGGGCCGCACCCGGTTTCCGTGATCTGGTGCTGGCCGCCCGCTGTGTGCCGGCCGCGCAGATGACGGCCCACAACGCCAACTACATCGGCGGGGACATCATCGTCGGCGGCGCCACGTTGTTCGCCGCGATCGTCGGCCCCACCCTGCGCTGGAACCCGTGGAGCACACCGATTCCGAAGGCGTATCTGTGCTCGTCGGCGACCCCACCGGGGACCGGCGTGCACGGAATGGCCGGCTACTACGCGGCCCGCACCGTCTTGCGCCGCGAGTTCGCAATCACGAATCTGCCGTCGCTGGCTCCATGAGCCGCCCCCGTCACGAGGACTGACCCCGCAGACGGGCCGCAGCTATGCCGATGTGAAGTCGAACACCGCCGTGCCACCGTAAAAATTGGCGGGGTTCGGCACGTAGGCGGGGGTGTAGGAGAAGTAGATCGGCCCCTGCAGGAACGGAATGATCCCGGTGTTGAAACCCAAGCTAGTGGTCCACACCGAGGGGGCATCGCCAGATTCGTACTGGCTTTCGGTCACTGTCGTTTGATAGAGGATCTGACCATCCGGGGCGAAGACTTGGATGACGGTGCCCGGCGGCAATTCATCTCCTACCCCCAGATAAGCCAGATTCGCCGGCAGCATGGCCTGCGTCACTCCCCCACCGATGCCGCCGCTATCAATTGTGGAGGTGACGTTGACGGATTGCTGGGACTGCGAGCCGGAGGTGACCGTGACCGTGAGCGCCGTGTAGAACCAGCCTGCAACCTTATTGACCGAGGGCAACGGGTTCTGGCCGAATGCCAACTGCTTCTCGGGGTAGTTGATCAACAGACCCTGTCCGAGCCCACTCGGAAGCGTCGATATCGGGCTGGCGATGGTGGATCCGGTGTAGGGGCCGACACCCATCGTCGGTTGGATGGAAGCAGACCATGTCGAATCCGACCACTCGGATTGATCGAGCGGCACCCAGCCACTGCCCTCGTTCACCTCGATGGAGTCCACAACGGCAACCGGGGTGCCTGCGGTGGTCATACCGTTGCCGAATTCGAGTGACGGGGCGTACACGGTGTAGTAGAACCTGCCCCAGTCCCCGTACGCGATCATGCCGGTGACGCCCAGGGTCGGGCCGAGATTGTTCGCGTCCAAGAAGGTGATCGGAATGACGAGACCCGCTGAGCCGGTGTCGACTTCGACGTGCTGAACGTCTAATCCGTTTACCTTCAACTTGACAGTCATGTAGTCGTCGGCGGAGTCGTACGCCAGATCGATCACCGGCGCGCCGCCCGCAGTGCCCGCCGAACCACTCCTGCCGAGCAGTCCGCCCCAGCCCCCGGCGCCGCCCGAGGCCGACACCCCGCCGGCGCCCCCAGGACCGCCGTTGCCGGCGAGCAGACCACCGCCACCACCGGATCCGCCTTGCCCGGCGGCCCCGCCCCCGCCGCCCGCGCCTCCGTTGCCGACGAACAGCGCACTGCCGCCGGCACCACCAGCACCGCCGGCGCCGCCGGCACCGCCAGCACCACCGTTGCCCCAGAGCGCACCACCGGCACCCCCGGACCCGCCGATCGCACCCCATCCACCGGCACCGCCGGCACCGCCATTGCCCATCAAGCCGGCCGCACCACCGAGGCCGGCGTTGCCACCCACCAGTGTCCCGGTACCGCCGGAGCCGCCGGCACCACCGTCACCGATCGACAACGCGCCGCCATGCCCGCCGCTGCCGCCGGCGCCACCAATTGCCGCGTACGCCGTGGCCGCGCCACCGTCGCCGCCCGCACCGGCATTGCCGAATACCGCGAGTGCGCCCATGTTGCCGCCGGCACCACCGGCGCCACCGGTCCCGTAGTTGCCCGCCGCCGCCCCACCGGCCCCACCGTCGCCGGCGACGCCCCGGATCGAGAACACGCCGGTGTCACCCCCGGCGCCGCCTGCACCACCGACTTGAGATGTGCCCGCAACCGCTCCGCCGGCTCCGCCGTCGCCGCCGTTGCCCGCGAACACACCGCCCCGGCCGCCGTTGCCGCCCGCGCCGCCGTTGATGCCCGCGCCGCCGGCACCACCGGAGCCGACCAGGCCAGCCGCACCGCCGTTACCGCCGGCGAAACCGCTGCCGCCGTTGCCCCACAAAAGTCCGGACCGACCACCCGTACATGCCGCGCCCTGATTGCAGGTCTCGGCGGTCCAGCTGTATCCGTTACCGATCAGGATGCCGGCATCGGGATGAGCGGCAGTGCCGTTGCCGACGAGGCTGCCAATGAATTGCTCGACGGGGTTGGAGGGCAGTGCTCGGGCCAGAGTTCTGGACCCGCTCACCACGGCGATGGGGGCCGAGGAAGAACGCTGCGCAGTCAGCACGGTTGTGCGCCCTCTGCTGATGGCGCTGGTCGCGCCGTGCCCCGCGGTACGGGGCGCCGACGCGCCGGTCGAGCCCTTCGCGGTCGACGTCGTCGTCCCGGTGTCTGCGGTCGCCAGCGCGGACAATGAAACCGCCGCGGCTCCCACCGCAACCGTCAGCGCGCCCGCCCAGCCGAGGTAACGCGCACAGGTGAGTCGGGCGGCACGGCTCCCGGTTGCTCGCGACCGGCTCGGGACCTGCTCAATTGAACCCGTAACGCGCACTAAACGCCCCCCACCCGCGATCGACCACAGCGACTCTGAGCGCAGACCATACAACCAACCGTCGCCGCAAACTCGTAACTCGACATCCACACCCGAGGGTGTGCTCCCCAGCCCAGACGATGCCAATGCGGACGAGACGACCGGCCGGCCGGCCCAAAACCAAAGCCACGCAGGGGTTCTGGAGAACCGGCCCGCGTGGCTTCAGAGTTACGATTTCGGCGCGTTTCCGGTCGGCCAGCGACGGGAAACGCGCCGAAATCGCTAGGCGGTTTCGGTGATCGGACGGTCGACCCAGCTCATCAGGTCGCGCAGCTTCTTGCCGGTGACCTCGATCGGATGCTCGGCGTTCTTCTTGCGCAGCGCCTCGAGTTCCTTGTTCCCGCCCTCGACGTTGGCGACCAGACGCTTGACGAAGGTGCCGTCCTGGATGTCGGCCAGGATCTGGCGCATCCGCTCCTTGGTGTCGGCGTCGATGACCCGCGGGCCCGACAGGTAGCCGCCGAACTCCGCGGTGTCGGACACCGAGTAGTTCATCCGCGCGATGCCGCCCTCGTACATGAGGTCGACGATCAGCTTGAGCTCGTGCAGCACCTCGAAGTAGGCCAGCTCGGGCTCGTAGCCCGCCTCGACCATCACCTCGAAGCCGGTCTTGACCAATTCCTCGGTGCCGCCGCACAACACAGCCTGCTCGCCGAACAGGTCGGTCTCGGTCTCGTCCTTGAACGTGGTCTTGATGACACCGGCGCGGGTGCCACCGATGCCCTTGGCGTAGGACAGCGCCAGCGCCAGGCCCTCACCGGTGGGATCCTGCTCGATGGCGACCAGGCAGGGCACGCCCTTGCCGTCGACGAACTGGCGTCGCACCAGGTGGCCGGGGCCCTTGGGGGCGACCATGCCGATGGTGACGTTGGCCGGCGGCTTGATCAGACCGAAGTGGATGTTCAGACCGTGGCCGAAGAACAGCGCGTTGCCGGCCTCCAGGTTCGGCTCGATGTCGTTCTTGAAGATCTCGGCCTGCGCGGTGTCGGGCGCGAGCAGCATGATGACATCGGCCCACTTGGCGACCTCGGCGGGGGTGTCGACGTCGAGGCCCTGCTCGGTGACCTTCTCGCGGGACTTGGAGCCCTCTTTGAGGCCGACCTTCACCTGCACGCCGGAGTCGCGGAGGCTCAGCGAATGGGCGTGGCCCTGGCTGCCGTAACCGATCACCCCGACCTTGCGACCCTGAATGATCGACAGGTCGGCATCATCGTCGTAGAACATCTCAACTGACACGATTGAACTTTCCTTCTCTTGGTTACTTCGGTGGGGTCTTTACTTGTTGTTCGTCATCCCGCGCGGCCCGCGTGAGAGCGCCACCACGCCGGACTGCACAATCTCACGGACGCCGTAGGGCTCGAGCACCCGCAGCAGCGCCTCGAGCTTCTCCGGGGTACCGGTGGCCTCGACGGTGAGCGACTCGGTGGACACGTCGATCACCTTGGCACGGAACAGGTTCACGGCCTCGATCACCTGGCTGCGGGTCCCGGCGTCGGCGCGCACCTTGATCAGCGCGAGCTCGCGGGCGACGAAGTTCTCGCCGTCCTGCTCGACGATCTTGATCACGTTGATCAGCTTGTTGAGCTGCTTGGTGATCTGTTCGAGCGGGGTCTCCTCGGCGGTGACCACGATCGTCATCCGCGACATGTTCTTCTGTTCGGTGGCCCCGACGGCCAGCGACTCGATGTTGAAGCCACGCCGGGAGAACAGCGCCGCGACGCGGGCAAGCACACCGGGCTTGTCTTCGACGAGCACCGAAAGGGTATGGGTGACAGTGTTTCCCGACATCAGGCCCGTCCCTCCTCATTGTCGTCGAACAGCGGTCGGATATTGCGCGCGGCCATGATCTCGTCGTTGCCGCAACCCGCGGCCACCATCGGCCAGACCTGGGCGTCAGCGCCGACGATGAAGTCGATGACTACCGGGCGGTCGTTGATGGCCCGGGCCTGATTGATCACGTCGATCACGTCTTCTTCACGCTCGCAGCGCAATCCGACGCATCCGTACGCCTCAGCCAGCTTGACGAAATCCGGGATCCGCCGACTATGGGTGGCCAGATCCGTTTGGCTGTAGCGCTCTTCGTAGAACAGCGTCTGCCACTGACGCACCATGCCCAGGTTGCCGTTGTTGATCAACGCGACCTTGATCGGCACGCCTTCGATGGCGCAGGTGGCCAGCTCCTGATTGGTCATCTGGAAGCAGCCGTCACCGTCGATCGCCCACACCTCGGCGTCGGGCCGGGCCATCTTGGCGCCCATGGCGGCCGGGACGGCGAAGCCCATGGTGCCCAGACCGCCGGAGTTCAGCCAGGTGCGCGGCTTCTCGTAGGAGATGAATTGCGCCGCCCACATCTGGTGCTGTCCCACGCCGGCAACGTAGATGGCGTCCGGCCCGGCGATCTTGCCCAGCTGGGAGATCACGTACTCCGGGCTGAGGCTGCCGTCGTGTTGGGGGTCGTAGCTCAGCGGGTAGGTGGCCCGGATCCCTGACAGGTACTCCCACCAGTTGTCCAGATTGGCCTGGGGGTAGCTCGCGGCGTTCTTGCGCAGCGCCTCAATCAACTCGGAGATCGCCAGCTTGACGTCGCCCACGATCGGCACGTCGGCGTTGCGGTTCTTTCCGATCTCGGCCGGGTCGATGTCGACGTGAATGACCTTGGCCTCGGGCGCGAAGGAGTCCAGCTTGCCGGTGACCCGGTCATCGAACCGCGCGCCCAGGGCGATCAACAGGTCACTCTTCTGCAGGGCGGCCACCGCGGCGACGGTGCCGTGCATGCCCGGCATGCCCAGGTTCTGCGGATGGCTGTCCGGGAACGCGCCGCGGGCCATCAGCGTGGTGACCACCGGAATCCCGGTCAGTTCGGCCAGATCCAGCAACTCGTCGGTGGCCTCACCACGGATCACCCCGCCGCCGACGTAGAGGACCGGCTTGTGGGCCGCAGCGATCAGCTTGGCGGCCTCACGAATCTGGCGGCTGTGCGGCTTGGTGTTGGGTTTGTAGCCGGGCAGGTCCATCTGCGGCGGCCAGGCGAAGGTGCACTGGCCCTGCAGGATGTCCTTCGGGATATCAACGAGGACAGCTCCGGGACGGCCGGTGGCGGCGATGTGGAATGCCTCGGCGATCACCCGAGCGATGTCGTCGCCGTTGCGGACCAGGAAGTTGTGCTTGGTGATCGGCATCGTGATGCCGGAGATGTCGGCCTCCTGGAAGGCGTCGGTGCCGATCAGGGTGCGACCGACCTGACCAGTGATGGCCACCACCGGGATGGAGTCCATCTGGGCGTCGGCCAGCGGGGTCACCAGGTTGGTGGCACCGGGGCCGGAGGTGGCCATCATGACGCCGACCTTGCCGGTGGCATGGGCATAACCGCTGGCCGCGTGGCCGGCGCCCTGCTCATGGCGGACCAGCACGTGGCGCAGCTTCTGGGAATCGAACAGCGGATCGTAGACCGGGAGCACCGCGCCGCCGGGGATACCGAAGATGGTGTCGACCCCGAGTTCCTCCAACGAGCGGACTACCGCCTGGGCGCCCGTGAGCTGGTGCGGAGCGACGCGCTTGACGGCGGTCGCGCCGTTCTTGCCGATGGTTTGTGTTGCGGCTGCGCTGTCGGCGGGCGCCGCTTGCTCGGGTGGTCGCGTCGTGGGTGCGCTCACGGTGTCGTCCTTTTCGGTCCTGTTCGTTTCTTCGGGCAAGAAAAAACCCCCGTCAGCTTCGGCGGCTGTACGAGGGTTGCGCGCTGGTGCGTGTGGCTATGCCCGAGTCGGGGCAAGCGCGGCACCAACGCGCTGGCCAATTACTACGAGCATTCCGCCGGTCTTCATAACCTGCGACGGTAGCCTCCGCACAGGTCAGGCGTCAAATCCCGGTCATGCACCGGTGATGGAATGATGCAGGCATGCCCTCTCGTCGCCCAGCCGACCCTTCGCTCAGGTCCAAACCCGTGGTGATCCGGATGTCGCCGATGGCGCATTTCGCCTCGGGCTTCCTGGGTTTGTGCCTGCTGGTGTTGATCCCGATCTTCCCGACCTGGGGTGCGGTGTTCCTGGCGATCCCGGTGCTGACCTCGGTGGCGATCGTGCGACTGCGCACGGTGGCTGATCGGGACACTGTCACCGCGCGCACCTTGCTAGGTAGCCGCACGCTGCCGTGGGAGGACGTCGACGGCCTGCGCTTCGATCGCAGCACCTGGGCGCATGCCCAATTGCGGGATGGCTCGGAGGCGCTGCTTCCCGCGGTGACCTTCGCGACGCTGCCGGTGCTGGCCGCGGCCAGCGGCGGCCGGGTGCCCAACCCTTACGGGTGAGGTCACCCGCGGAGCACTAGCCCAGCGGGTTGTGGCCGTGGAGGAACGCCCATGCGGCCACGCCAGCACCAATACCGAGCAGCAGTGCGATGACCGAGCCCACGAACGGCCGGCGGGCCCAACCGCGCCCGCCGTCGAATCCGTAGCGACCGGGCCCGACGAGGATGACCGCCGCCACCGCCGCGATGAGCAGTAGTAGGTTCTCGAAGCCGTCGGGTCCGAAGACCGCCAGGTAGCCGTCCTGCCGCTGGGCAGCGACCACCGTCATCAGGCTGTTGACCAGGTAGGCCAAGGCTCCCGCCGCGGCCAGCGGGGTGAAGAGCCCCAGCACCAGCAGGACGCCCACCAGGATCTGTGTGCCCGCGCCGGCATAGGTCAGCACCCCGGCGTGCTGGTAGCCGGCGTCGGCGAGTGCGGTCTTGAATCCGTCGAGACCCTGGCCGCCCCACCACCCGAACGCCTTCTGCAGTCCGTGGCCGATGAACAGCGCACCGATGACCACCCGCAGCAGCAACAGGCCCAGATCCTGGGTGCCCCGTCGGGCTGCCACCCTGGCGCGTTCCTCGGCATCGAAGGGCTCGATCTCCATCGGCGAGGCCTGCGAGGGCGTCGGATCGATGTGCGGCTGGACATAGGGCAACGGCTCGGGATCGTGGAGCAGGCCGTAGCCGGTGGACGGCGCGGAGCCGGGCAGCCCCGAGCTGTAGTGCGGGATCGTCGTCGTCTCGAAATCGCCACCGTAGGTGGCCGAGGGCAGGTCGTCTTCCGGGTCCACCAACTGGGCCGACGCCGGTCGACCCGAGGAGTCGTCGGGTCGCTGCCAGCGCGGATCGGGGCCTTGACTCGTCACGCAAGTCAGAGTAAGTGCATCTCGGCGCAAATCGGGGATTTGACCGGCGCTTCGAGCGGCCAATATTGCCTGGATTTCGCGCTACCCGCGGCCCGTCGTGGCGAACACCGGGGCGCTATCCGTAACCTGGCGGGCATGCAGGTACGCCGGCCGGTTCACGGAGTGCTGGCCGTGGTGTGCGCGGCAGCAGTGGTCGCAGGGTCCTCCGCGGGCTGCGCGAGGTTCAACAACTCGATTTCCCAGCCGTTCACCACTGCGCCGCAGATGGCGCCGGGACCGAGTTCGACGCCACCGCCACCACCGCCGCTGCCGCCCAAGCCGTTCCCCAAGGCCTGCCCGGCGCCCGGGGTGATGCAAGGCTGCCTCGACAGCACCAGCGGGTTGATCATGGGACCCGACAGCAAGACAGCCCTAGTCGCCGAACGCACCACCGGCGCGGTCAAGGATGTGTCGGTCAGCGCAGAGCCGAAGATCCGCACCGTCATCCCTGTCGACCCGAGCGGCGACGGCGGACTGATGGACATCGTGCTCTCGCCCACCTACTCCCAGGATCGGCTGATGTACGCCTACATCAGCACCCCGACCGACAACCGGGTGATCCGGGTGGCTGACGGCGACATCCCCAAGGACATCCTCACCGGGATCCCCAAGGGCGCCACCGGCAACACCGGCTCGCTCATCTTCACCAGTCCGACGACGTTGGTCGTACAGACTGGGGATGCGGGCAACCCGGCACTGGCCGCCGATCCGAACTCCTTGGCGGGCAAGGTGATCCGCATCGAGCAGCCGACCACAGTCGGTCAGGTCGCGCCGACCACCGCGTTGACCGGGATGGGCGCCGGCGGCGGTATGTGCATCGACCCCACCGACAAGTCGCTCTACATCACCGATCGCACCCCGGCCGGCGACCGACTGCAGAGGATCGGGCCCGACTCGAAGTCCTCGGTGGTCTGGACCTGGCCGGACCGGCCCGGCGTCGCCGGCTGCGCGGCACTGGACGGCACGGTCTTGGTGAACCTCGTCAACCTCAAGCAAACCGTTGCGGTACGGCTTGCACAGGGCACCGGCGCGGTGACCGGCGAGCCGGAGGTGGTGCGCCAGGACACCCACGGCCACGCCTGGGCGCTGCAGGTGGCTCCGGACGGAAACATCTGGGGCGCAACCGTTAACCGTACGGCCGGCGACGCGGAGAAACTCGACGACGTCGTCTTCCCGCTGTTCCCGCAGGGCGGCGGCTTCCCGCGCAGCAACGCCGACAACACCTAGCAGCACTTCTCCGGCAAACACGTTGAAGCGCAACGGTTTCGAGGCTGTATCACCGTGCAGACTCCGGGATGCATCGGTTTCATAAAGGAATCGTCACCGTCTTGCATTGATCCGCCGACCCGATACGGTCGTGGTGACAAATCGAGATCCGCAGGGACGGGGAAGCGTGTCACCGAAGTTCGACCGTTCGACGGCCGTATCGGTCAGCACCGCAGCTTTGGTGCTGTCCGGCATTGTCTTCAGTCCGCCCGCCAGCACCGAGCCATCGGCCAGCCCGGGTGTTCCGTGCGGAAGCATCATCGAACAGTTCGCCTCCTCGCCGACGGCCCTGCCCGACGCCCTCGGCGGTGCCACGACGGCAATCGGTGGGGCACTGCCCGATTCCGCGGCAGTGGCCCCCGCACCACTCGCTGCTCCCGCCGCGGCGATGCCCGTCACGGCGGCCCCGGTCGTCGACAGCGCGCTGGCGCCCGCGGCCGCGCCGGTCGCGGTCCCCGTCGTCCCGGCCCCGATCCCCGTCGTCCCGGTGGCGGCACTACCGGTGCCGGTGGTCCCGGCCCCGGCGGCGGTTCCCGTCGTCCCAATCCCGGCGGCGGCACCTGCGGCAGCGGCGGCTCCGCTTCCCGTCGCAGCCCCGGCGCTGGCCCCGGTTGCTGCACCCGTACCCGCAGCGCCGGCGGTGCCCATACCGGTTGCGGCGGCGCCTGTCGGCCCGGCGCCGGTGGCTGTCTCAGCGACCGATGTGACTCCGGTGGCGGCCATTTCACCGGCCCTGCCCGTGGCGGGTC
>NZ_SRLQ01000006.1 GCF_004745805.1 Mycolicibacterium sp. CH28
GTTCGATGGTGGTGGGATTCCGTTGCCCGAGCCCGCCGCAGGGTTGACTTCCCGATAGTTGTTCCCGAGCCCTGAGCTCTTCGACAGAACGAAGTCCTGCGGCGTGCTGGAGTCACGGACGGCTAGTGAGATGACGGACCTTGGAGTCCTGCGATTAGGGCGCCGCGTGAATCCACCGGTAACGGCATGACCATCGAACGAAGGAGTGATGACACCTTGGGACTGTATTGCGGAATTGATTGGGCCACAGACCATCACGACGTCGCCATCATCGACAGCGACGGACATGTAGTGGCCCGCGGACGAGTCAGCAACGACGCGCCCGGTTTCTCCGCGTTGTTGACACTGCTGGCCGAAGCCGGCGACAGTGCCGCCGATCCGATCCCGGTCGGCATCGAAATCGACCACGGTCTGTGGATGGCTGCGTTGCGGGAAACTGGCCGGGTGATCTATCCGATCAACCCGCTGGCCGCCTCGCGTTACCGAACGCGGTACTCGGTGTCGGGAGCCAAATCCGATGCCACCGACGCGGTGCTGCTGGCCAACATCGTGCGCACCGACCCCGACGCGCACCGGCCACTGCCCGCCGACACCGAAGCAGCCCAGGCAATCCGAGTGCTGGCCCGGGCCCAGCAGGACGCCGTCTGGGCACGCCAGCAGGTCGGCAACCAAGTCCGTGACCTGCTCAAAGAGTTCTACCCCGCAGCGATCGTGGCCTTTGCCGACCTCGACGGCGGGTTGACCCGCCCCGACGCCCGCGCCATCCTGGCCGCCGCACCGACACCGGCGCAAGCAGCCAAGCTCACTCCGGCGCGACTGCGTCGACTGCTCACCAAAGCCGGCCGCAAACGCTACCTCGACCGCGACATCGCTCGACTGCGAGAGGTTTTCAGCGACACCTACCTGCGCCAGCCTGCGGCGGTGGAGAACGCGATGGGCATTCACCTGTCCGCGCTGCTGGGGCAATTCGAAGCGGCCTGCACCGCCGCCGACGCGCTCGCTGAGGCGGCGATCGCCCATTTTGAGCGGCACCCGGACGCCGACATCATTACCAGCTTCCCCGGACTGGGCATGCTCACCGGTGCCCGGGTGCTCGCCGAAATCGGTGACGACCGCTCCCGGTTCACCCAAGCCCGCGGACTCAAAGCGTTCGCCGGGTCGGCGCCCATCACTCGCGCCAGCGGAAAGAAAACCGTTGTCCTGCACCGCCACATCAAGAACCGCAGACTCGCCGCTGTGGGCCCGATCTGGGCCCTGGCATCGCTGCGCGCCTCGCCCGGAGCCCGCCGCCATTTCGACACCCGCCGCGCAGCTGGAGACTGGAACCACCAAGCCCAACGACACCTGTTCAACAAGTTCCTCGGTCAACTCCATCACTGCCTCCACACCAGCCAGCACTACGACGAACACGTTGCGTTCCCACCTCCTCTCCAACTCGCGGCTTGACTCTTAACTCCGTGAGATGTCTTTCGTGTTCAAACTGCGGTGCGACGTGACCTCTTTGGCATCAACGGATTTCGTAGGTTCCGCTGAGGTCGGCCATGTCCGCTCACCCCGCGCCTGATTTTTAGGTAACCTAAAGATACAGTTCTTAAGTTACACTAAACAATATGAGCGCGCAACGGCCGGGCGATGTCGATGAGCCAACTCTCGGCGTTCAGGTGCGGTCGACGGTGGGGCGGCTGTACCGACGCTTCCGCAGCGAACGGCCGGAAGGGGGTCTCGGCGACGCTGCGTTGGAAGTGCTTGTCCGGCTGTACAAATACGGACCCCAGACGCTGACCCAACTCAGCACCCACGACCGCGTGGCGCCCGCATCCATGAGTCAGAGCGTGAACAGGCTGACCTCGGCCGGCTACGCCACCCGCACCCCGGACCCCGATGACGGCCGCAGGATCCTGATCGGCGTCACCGCCGAGGGCGCCAAGCTTGCGGTCGCAACCCGAAACCAGCGCAATGCGTGGTTGGAGAGCCGCCTGGATGCACTGGCCCCGGCAGACCGCGCCGCCATCGCCCGGGCTTGCGTCCTTCTAGACTCCATCGCAGAGTCCTAGGTAATCAACAAGACTCAGCAAGTAGCCCGAATCGGCCTGTCGATGCCAACCATTCGCACCATTCGGCTCTGTCGAGCGCGGCGCCCCAGGAGTGGACGAGCACGTCAATCAGTCTCCCCACTGGATCCCGGTGACGGCAGCGACGTGGGCAGTGCACGCACCGGCCAGGAATGACGGCTGCCCCTCTCCCCCGGCCCCGACCGCGGCGGTTACGGTCGTGGCCATGGAGACTTTCAAGGCACTACTGGCACGTCAGGACGGCGATCAGATCACCGCGGCGATCACCACCCTCGAGTCGGTCGATCTTCCCCCCGGTGACGTCACGATCCGGATCGCGTATTCCAGCGTCAACTACAAGGACGCGCTGGCGCTGACCCCGCGGGGCGGCGTCGTGCGGGACTACCCGATCGTGCCGGGTATCGACCTTGCCGGTGAGGTGGTGGAATCCGCCTCGCCCGAATTCGCCGCGGGTGACCAGGTGCTGGCGCACGGCTACGAGATCGGTACCGGACGGCACGGCGGCTACGCCGAGTACGCCCGGATCCCCGCCGACCAGGTCGTCGCGCTGGGATCGCTGACACCGCGGGAAGGCGCGGCGATCGGGACTGCCGGGTTCACCGCCGCGATGAGCGTGCAGGCGCTCATCGATCACGGCATCAAGCCAGCGGACGGCCCGATCGTGGTGACCGGTGCGACCGGCGGCGTCGGGTCGGTCAGCGTCGACCTGCTCGCGACCGCCGGCTACCAGGTGGTGGCGTCCACCGGTAAGGCCGAGGCTGCCGAGCACCTGAGGGCGCTGGGCGCCGCGGAGGTCATCGGCCGGCTGCCGGAGGATCCCGAGGCCAAGCCCCGCGCGCTGGGCAAGGCGCGCTGGGCGGGTGCGGTCGATTGCGTCGGCGGCGCCACCCTGGCCGATGTGATCAGCACGCTGCAATACGGCGGCGCCGTCGCCGCCAGCGGCCTGACCGGTGGGCCCGCGCTGAACACGACGGTAATGCCCTTCATCCTTCGCGGTGTGTCGCTGCTGGGCATCGACTCGGTACAGATGCCGATCGGACCGCGCCGGGCGCTGTGGGAACGCCTGGGCGGCGCTCTGAAACCGCGCCATCTGGCCGACGTCACCCACGAGGTCGACGTCAAGGATGTCGTCGCGGTCATCGACCAGGTGCGCGCCGGGAAGTACTCCGGGCGCGCCGTCGTCCGCGTCGCCGGCGGATTCTGAGGCGGAAACGACGAAGCGGGCCGCCGGTGCGAACACCGGCGACCCGCTTGCTCAAACTGCTAGGACGTGGGAGACGCGCCCAGATTCTTCTGCAGGTCGGGCTTCATCGCCTGAAGCTCGCGACCCCAGTACGCCCAGTTGTGGGTGCCGTTGTCCGGGAAGTTGAACACACCGTTCTTGCCGCCCGCGGCGAGGTAGTTGTCGCGGAAGGTGATGTTGGTGCGAATGGTCAGACCCTCCAGGAAGGTGGCAGGAAGGTCGCCGCCGCCCAGCTCATCTGGCTGACCGTTGCCACAGTAGATCCAGATGCGGGTGCCGTTGGCGACGATCTTGGGGATCTGCACCATGGGGTCGTTTCGCTTCCAGCCGCTGTTGGGGTCCTCGGTGCGGCCCCACATGTCGTTGGCCTTGAAGCCGCCGGCGTCACCCATCGAGATGTTGATCAGGAACGGCCACGAGCCCTCGGACGGGTTCAGGAAGCCCGACAGCGAAGCTGCGTAGACGAACTGATCGGGGTGGTAGACCGACAGAATCAGCGACGCCGAGCCGGCCATCGACAGACCGATGGCGGCACTGCCCGTCGGCTTGACGTCCCGGTTGGCAGCCAGCCACTGGGGCAGCTCCTGGGTGAGGAAGGTCTCCCACTTATAGGTCTGGCAACCGGTCTTGCTGCAAGCCGGCGAGTACCAGTCCGCATAGAAGCTGGACTGGCCGCCAACGGGCATCACGATCGACAGGCCGGACTGGTAGTACCACTCGAATGCCTGGGTGTTGATGTCCCAGCCGTTGAAGTCATCCTGCGCCCGCAGGCCGTCGAGCAGATAGACGGCCGGAGAGTTCGGACCTCCGCTCTGGAACTGGATCTTGATGTCGTGTCCCATGGACGGTGACGGAACCATCAAGTACTCGACCGGCAAGCCAGGGCGCGAGAACGCTCCCGCCGTTGCCGATCCGCCTACCAAGCCAATCAGGCCCGGCAGCGCCGCCACCACGGTTGCGACGATCGCGAATCGACGCGGCCACCCGCGCACCTTGTCGAACATGGACTTCACCAATCCACCCCAGCTTTCTATTACCCCGGTTCACGGATTTCAGAACTGAGTAAAACACGCCGTCACGAGGCATTGAAAGTCGACTACGTTACACATTCGAGACTCGGCTCTTGTCAGGGTGGTAAACAAAAAGTAATGTCACTTTTAGTTTTGCGGACGCCCGTACCTCATCGCCGACCTCGGGAGATTCCATGGAATCGTTCACCCACCTGCGCAAAGGCACGACTCCGCGGCGAGTGCACGCCGACCTGAACGGCCTCAAGGACGACGAGTTGGGGCGGGGCGGATTCACCGGCCGCACCGCGAACATCTACCGCCGCAACGACCCGACGCAATTTCGCGCCATCGGGCCGCTCCGGCCGCTCGATGTGCTCGCCAGTGAGCTCAAACCGAGTGACGCGACCGACGCCGCGGGGATACCGCTGCTGCTGTTCTCGAACCCCGACTGCCGGATCTGGCTGAGCCGGCGGGACCAGCCCATGCCGTTTCACGTCCGCTACGTCGACGGCGACCTGCTGTGCTTCGTCCACGCGGGCACCGGACGGCTGGAGACCGAGTTCGGCCCGCTGGACTACCGCCCCGGTGACTGGATCTATCTGCCCAAGGCCTGCACGTGGCGGCAGCTGCCGGGTCCCGGCGGGCAGGAGCGCAGCGACTCGGGGATCAATCCCGGCGGGCAGGAGCGCAGCGACTCGGGGATCAGTCCCGGCGGGAGCACCTGGCTGATGATCGAGGCCACCGACGAGTTTCGGGTGCCCCCTGCGGGACCGCTCGGACGGCACTGGCCGTTCGATCCGTCGCAGGCCGTCATACCGGAGCCGGCGCCGATCGACGCGGACCCGTTCGGGGACGGCCGCGCTGAGTATGAGGTGCGGCTGATCCATCGATCGATCGACGGCGTGGACACCACGACGCTGTTCTACGAACACAATCCGATCGATGTCGAAGGCTGGCGCGGCGACAACTACCCCTTCACCTTCAATATCGACGACTACAACGTCATCACCTCCGACAGCGTGCACCTGCCGCCGATGGTCCATCTGTTCATGGAGGCAACCGGTGTCTACGTGTGCAATTTCCTGCCCAAGCCGGCCGAGACCGTGCCCGGGACCGAGCGCACCCCCTGGTATCACCGCAATGTCGACTTCGACGAGATCGCGTTCTTCCACGGCGGCTCGCTCTACGGCATCCCGATGCCGCCGGGCCTGATCAGTCACGCCCCTCAAGGCGTGCACCACGGCGCCCCAGAGAAGGCCCGCGAACGCGCCCGGCGCAAGTTCGACGACTACACCAGCGTGGACTGGCAGGTGATCGCGATCGACACCCGGCATCGCCTGGTCCCCTCCCCCGAGGTGCTGGCCAACGACCTGGGGCAGCACTGAGATGACGGCCCCGACGAAGCGGGCCTACGAGCGTATTCCCTATCTCATTGCCTACCAGAATGATTCGGCAGTGCGCGATGTCTACGGCGGAGTGGCCGAGCTGGTGGTGCTGGAAAGCTACCTACTCCAGCCGTCGACACCGTCCGATACCGTGCTGCTGTTCATGCACCCGATCGGCGGTGGCGCATACCTGCCGATGATCAACGCCTTGGCCCGCGCCGGTCATCACGTCATCTACTGCAACAGCCGCTTCCGCGGGACCGACTCGGCGCTGCTGATGGAGAAGGTCGTCGAGGATCTCGGTGAGGCAATCAAGGATGCCAAGAACCGGCTCGGGTACACCAAGGTCGTGCTGGCCGGCTGGAGCGGCGGCGGGTCGCTGTCGGCGTTCTATCAGCAGCAGGCCCAGCATCCGACCATCACTGCCAGCCCGTCCGGGGACGGACCCGACCTGACCACCCTCGGGCTCATACCGGCCGACGGCATCATGCTGCTGGCTGCCCACATCAGCCGGCACGGCACGCTCACCGAGTGGCTCGACGCGTCCATCCTGGACGAGTCAGACCCGACCCAACGTGATCCCGAACTCGACCTCTACAACCCCGACAACCCGAACCAGCCGCCCTACACCACCGAATTCCTGGAGCGCTACCGACGGGCCCAGATCGACCGCAACCGGCGCATCACCGCGTGGGTGAAGGACAAGCTGGCCGAACTGCGGTCGGCCGGGCGTCCCGATGACGAGTTCTGCTTCGTCGTGCACGGCACCATGGCCGATCCGCGCTGGCTGGATCCCACGGTGGACCCCAACGATCGGCCCCCGGGTACGTGTTATCTCGGCGATCCCGCGGTGGTGAACATGAGCCCGGTGGGCCTGGCCCGGTTCTGCACACTGCGCAGCTGGCTGTCACAGTGGAGCTACGACGACGCCCAGGGCGACGGTGTGGAGTGTGGTCGCGACATCGCGGTGCCGGCACTGGTGGTCGGTAATCTCGCCGACGACGCCTGCACACCGAGTCATACTCGCAGACTGTTCGAGGCGATCGGTCACCCCGATAAGGAGATGTACGAAATCCCTGGTGCCAACCACTATTACTCCGGGCCCGACCAACGTGACACGCTGCGCCAGGCGGTCGGCATCGTGACCGACTGGCTGGTGCGGCATGACTTCGCCGGAGCACAACCATGACCCGTGCGCGAGCAGTCGCAGAATCGCACGGCGCGACCACTATTGATGCGAGTCCGCGTCTGCTCGCGGAGGAAGGTGACCGGCGATGACCGCTCCCACCGGGGCTCTGGACGGAATTCGCGTCATCGAAGTCGGCACGCTGATCTCGGGACCGTTCGCCGGCCGGTTGCTGGGCGACATGGGGGCCGAGGTGATCAAGATCGAGCCGCCCGGCGCCCCCGACCCGCTGCGCACCTGGGGGCAGGCCGAGCTGGACGGGCACCACTTCTTCTGGACGGTGCACGCCCGCAACAAGAAGGCCGTCACCCTCAACCTGCGTGAGCCCCGCGGCCGAGAGCTGTTCCTGGAACTCGTCGAGCGCTCCGACATCATCGTGGAAAACTTCCGCCCGGGCACCCTGGAGAAATGGGATCTGGGGTATGACGTTCTGCACCAACGGAACCGGGGCATCATCCTGGTACGGGTCTCCGGGTACGGCCAGACCGGACCCGACGCACACAAGGCGGGCTACGCTTCGGTGGCCGAGGCCGCCAGCGGCCTGCGGCACATGAACGGCTTCCCGGGCGGGCCGCCGCCGCGGCTGGCGCTGTCGCTGGGTGACAGCCTGGCGGGTATGTTCGCCGCGCAGGGTGCGCTGGCGGCGCTGTACCGGCGCACGGTCACCGGCGAGGGTCAGGTCGTCGATGCCGCGCTGACCGAGGCCTGCCTGGCCATCCAGGAATCGACCATCCCCGACTACGACGTCGGCGGCGTCGTCCGCGGCCCGTCGGGGACCCGGCTGGAAGGCATTGCGCCGTCGAACATCTACCGCACCGCCGACGGCAGCTGGGTGGTGATCGCCGCCAACCAGGACACCGTATTCCGCCGGTTGTGTGCGGCGATGGGACAACCCGAGTTGGCCACCGACGACCGGTTCGTCGACCACGGCGCCCGCGGTCGCCACCAGGACGAGCTGGACACCATCATCGGTGACTGGGCCGCGGAGCGTCAGCCCGACGACATCATCGAAACCCTCGGCGCGGCGGGGGTCATCAGCGGACCGATCAACACCGTCGCCGAGGTGGTTCGCGACCCCCAGTTGCGGGCCCGTGGCATGCTCGTCGAGCATTTCGACGAGGGAATCGGCCGAAATGTGCTGGGCCCTGGCGTTATTCCGGTGTTGTCGGAAACCCCAGGTGGGGTGCGCAACGCCGGACCGGCCCGGCTCGGCCAGCACAACGACGAGGTGTACGGGGACCTGCTGGGACTGCCCGCAGACGAGATCACCGACCTCCAGTCCCGGGGGGTACTGTGAGCGGAGTGCCTCAGCACGTCACCATCCGCGAGGTCGCCCTGCGCGACGGTCTGCAGATCGAGGATCCGATTCCCCTGTCGGCCAAGCTCGAACTGCTCGCCGCGATTGCCGTGACCGGGGTGCGCGAGGTCGAGGCAACGGCATTCGTGTCGCCGTCCAAAGTGCCCGCCCTGGCCGACGCCCCGGAGCTCGCCGAGCACTTGAGCACGTACCCCGATATCGAGTTCTCGGCGCTGGTGGCCAGTCCCAATGGGGCCAAGCGGGCGATCGCCGCGGGTCTGCGATCACTGGAGTACGTGGTGTCCGCCGCCGACGGGCACAGCCGCGCCAACGTCGGGCGACCCACCGCGGAGGCCACCACGCAGATCGCCGAGATCGTGGCCATCGCGCACGGCTCCGGGGTGAGTGTCGAGGTGATCATCGCGACGGCCTGGGACTGCCCGTTCGACGGGCCCACCCCGCCGCAGCGGGTGCTCGACATCGTCGAGGCGGCATGCGAGCAGGACGCCGACCGGATCGCGATCGCCGACACCATCGGCACGGCCACCCCCGGCCGGGTCACCGCGCTGGTGGACCGGGTGAAGCCACGCATTGGCGACATTCCGCTCGGGGCGCATTTCCACAACACCCGTGGAGCCGGGTTGGCCAGCGCGTACGCCGCGGTGGCGGCCGGGGTGAGCAGGCTCGACTCGTCGGTCGGCGGTTTGGGCGGATGCCCCTTCGCGCCAGGCGCCAGCGGCAACATCGCCACCGAGGACCTCGCGTATCTGTTGCGCGACAGCGGGATCGGGGTGGATGTCGACCTGCAGGCCGCCATCCACGCCGCGCGGGTCGCGCAGACGGTGGTCGGTCATGACCTGCCGAGCGCGCTGCTGCGGGCCGGCGACCGGATTCTGGGCTGAGAGCCGACGCCGGCGGTCATGATGGGTGCCATGGACTCGACCCGCGTGGATCGGTGGTTGTGGGCGGTCCGGCTGACCAAGACCCGGCCGGACGCCGCCGCGGCCTGTCGAGGAGGGCACGTGCGCGTCAACGATCGGCTGGCCAAGCCGTCGACGATGGTGTCACCCGGGGACCGGGTGCGCGCCCTGGTTGGGGACACGACCCGAATCGTCGAGGTGCTGCGCGTCATCCCCAAACGGGTCGGCGCGGTCGATGCCGTGACCTGTTACCTGGACCGCACGCCCCCGCCGCCCGCGACCCCGTCCGTTCCCGTCGCAGCTCGCGACCGCGGGGCGGGCCGCCCGACCAAACGGGACCGCCGCGCTCTCGACAAGTGGCGTGCCGGCCTGCGGTGATCAACTCTTCAGGGCGAACTGGTGAGGTCACCTCGACCCTTGCCAACCGATAGAACGAAAAGTAACGTCAGCTTTAGTTTTCTCACCGCGAGTACGGGGGACAACGCATGGAACCGTCCAACCGTTCGCATCGCGCGAGCGCGACCGGCGGCCCGCGCACACTGAGCGCCAAGGGCCGCCAAACCCAGCAGGCCATCGAGGATGCCGCCCGGAAGTTGTTCGCCGAACGCGGTTTTCACGGCACCACACTGGTGGACATCACCTCCGCCGCAGGCAAATCGCCGGCCGTGTTCTACCGCTACTTCGACGACAAGGAGGACCTGCTGGCCGCGCTGGCCGACACGTTCCTGCGCGACGTCGTGCTGCCCTCCGGCGTGCGAGTGCAGCTGCCCGAGTCACCACACGACTCCGGATTCTTCGTCGCTGTTGTCACCGCCTACTGGGACATGTTCAAGCAGAGCATCGGCATCATGGTCGCGGTGGACCAGCTCGCCGCCACCCAGCCCCGGTTTGCGCTTCTACAGAACCAGTTCCGCCAGTTCGGCATCGACATCGTCAGCGCGTCGGTGCGTCGTGCCCAGGACCACGGCTATGCAGCGGGCGTGGATCCCGAACACACCGCGCTGGCCATCGCCTTGCTGTTCGAGCAGTTCACCACCGTGTGCCTGCGTCCGGACACCGCCGGCCTGGGGCTGCGGGTCTCGGATGCCGACGCCATCACCACCCTGTCCACCATCTGGAAGAAGACGCTCTACGGCTTCTAGCCGACTGAGGAGATCAACGTGGATTTCACTTTGCCCGAACACCTTCCGGCGGTACTGGCCGAAATGGATGCATTCATCGAGGCGGAGATCAAACCGCTCGAACGCGAACACATCCAGTATTTCGACCGACGCCGCGAGTTCGCCCGCACCGACATCGACAACGGCGGCATCCCCCGCAGGGAGTGGGAAGATCTACTCGGCGAGATGCGTCGCCGCGCCGATGCGGCAGGCTGGCTGCGCTACGGCCTGCCGTCGAAGTTCGGTGGCCGCGACGGCACCAACCTCGACATGGCCGTCATCCGGGAACGCCTGGCGCACAAGGGCCTCGGGCTGCACAACGACCTCCAGGACGAGTCCTCGATCGTCGGCAACTTCCCGCAGGTCATCATGATGGACCGATTCGGCACGGCCGACCAGAAACGCGACTGGATCGAGGCGATGCTGACCGGCACCCGCTCGATGGCCTTTGGACTGACCGAACCCGACCACGGCTCGGATGCCACCTGGCTGGAAACCCGCGCCGAACGCGACGGCCCGGGAGATAACGCAGATTGGGTGATCAACGGATCGAAACGATGGAACACCGGCGTGCATAGGGCCACCCATGACCTGGTGTTCGCCCGGACCTCGGGAGAAGCCGGGCAGGCCCGTGGCATTACCGCATTCCTCGTCCCATGCGACGCCAGGGGTTTCGAGGTGCCCTACTACTGGTGGACCTTCAACATGCCCAGTGATCACGCCGAGGTGGAACTGCACGACGTCCGAGTGCCCGCCGACGCGGTGCTCGGCCAGGTCGACCACGGGCTGGAGGTAGCACAGACCTTCCTGCACGAGAACAGGATCCGGCAAGCCGCCAGTAGCCTCGGCGCCGCCCAATACTGCATCGACCGTGCGGTCGAATACGCCGGCGAGAGAGTCACGTTCGGCAAGCCGTTGTCGGTGAATCAGGCAGTGCAGTGGCCGCTGGTGGAGTTGCAGACCGAGGCGCAGATGGTTCGCCTGCTGGTGTATTACGCCGCCTGGGAACTGGATCGCAATCACCACCTCGAGGTGTCCGACAAGGTGTCGATGGCCAACTACCGCGCCAACCGGCTGGTGTGTGAGGCCGCCGACCGGGCGATGCAGGTCCATGGTGGCATCGGCTACAGCCGCCACGAGCCGTTCGAACATATCTATCGCCACCACCGCCGGTACCGAATCACCGAAGGCGCCGAGGAGATTCAGATGCGCCGGGTGGCCCAGCGGATGTTCAAGTTCGGCAAGGCCGCCCGCTGACGTGGCCGCCGAGACACTGTCCGCCGGCCTGTCCGGGGTGCTGCGCCCCCTGCTGGGCGGGGCAACCGAGATCGAGAACCTGCGCGCACTCACCGGCGGCGCCAGCCGCACCACCTGGGCATTCGAGGCGGTGACCGGGTCACAGCGGCGCGCGTTGATCCTGCGCACCAGTCCGCCCGACGACGTGTATGCCGGTATGGAATTGGAGGCGGCGGTCCAGTCCGCGGTCGCCGCGGCGGGAGCACCAGTGCCGCACATCCTGATTGCCTCGAATTCGGTTGCCACATTGGGCAACCCTTTCCTGATCTGCGACGAGATCGCTGGTGAGACGATCGTGCGCCGGATCCAGCGGCGACTCGACGGCGACGATCGCGCCCATCTGTTACGGCAATGTGCGCACGCACTGGCAGCCATCCATCGCGGCGCTGTCGACGCACCGGGGCTCGCCGAGCAAGACCAAATCGCCGAGTGGCGCCAGCGCCTCGACGAGATGGGCGACACCACAGCGACATTCGAGTGGGCGTTCCGATGGCTGGCCGGCAACCGACCGCCGGCCTCTCCTCCACGCCTGGTACACGGTGACTTCCGGATGGGCAACCTCATCGTCGACGGCTCCCACCTGGCGGCGGTGCTGGACTGGGAACTGGTGCACATCGGCGAGATCTACGAAGACCTGGCCTGGTTCTGCATCCGCGCCTGGCGTTTCGGCGCTCCGTCGACGATGGCCGCCGGAGGGCTGGGCAGCATCGACGACTTCGTCGCCGCCTACCAGGATGCCGGCGGTGCGCCCGTCGACCGGGCGACGCTGCACTGGTGGCTGGTGCTGGCCACCCTCCGCTGGGGAGTGATCTGCCGGTTCCAGGCGGAGCGCCACCTGAGCGGCCAGTCCCGCTCGGTCGAACTCGCCGCGATCGGGCGACGGGTGTGCGAGACCGAATGGGATGTCCTCGACCTCCTGGAGAGTGCGCCGTGACCGGGCTGAACGGGCGGCCCACCGCCGCCGAACTCGTCGCGGCGGTCGCCGAATTCCTCGAAGGTGACGTCCGGCCGAACACCACCGGTTCGGTCAATTTCCACGCCCTGGTAGCCGCCAACGTGCTGCGCACCGTGGAGCGTGAATTGCTCGACGAGAACTCGGCCGAACCGCTGCGCGCTCTGGAGCGCCTCGGGTATCCCGACGAGCCCACACTGGCGGCGGCCATACGCGCCGGTGACCTCGACGAGCGCGGCGCCGAAGTGCTGCCGTGTCTGCGGGCCCTGGTGGGTCATCGGCTTTCCCTCGCCCATCCCGGCTACGACCGGCCCGATCCAGGAGCGCCGTGATCCCCGGCCGGCGCAACCGGAATGGCCAAGGGGTGGCGCCCCGGGCGTGCCGGGTGGTCAGAATAGGAGAGGACGGCCCGATCCGGCGGATCGACGAGTATCTCGACCCCGCCGAGTTGGCGCCGCCGCTGACCTGAATGATCCGAACGGTATAGAGGTGCCATGACCGCCCTGCAAGCCCTACTCGACGATCCGACCACCGCCGGTGCCTGGAACCTGGTGCCCGCCCGCTCCTCGGTACGGTTCAAGAACAAGACCTTCTGGGGCCTGGTCACCGTCAACGGCGAATTCACCGAGGTGAGCGGCGACGGCCAGATCACCGCCAAAGGCGCGGTATTCGGCCGGCTCGAGATCCAGGCGTCCTCGCTGAGCACCGGCATCGGGAAACGCGACGAGCACCTTCTGTCGCCGGATTTCTTCGACGCCAAGACCCATCCCGAGATCAGCGTCGAGGTGACCGGGCTGCAGCCCACCGGCGAGAACACCGCCGATCTGCGAGCCACACTGACCGTGCGCGGCACCACCCGCCCGCTGCCGCTGCCGGTCACCGTCGGCCGGCTTGGTGACGGCACCATCGAATTGTCGGCACGCACGTCGATCGACCGGACGGCGCTGGGCGTCAGCGGCAACATGATCGGGATGATGCCGGCGACCACCATGCTGCTGGCACAGCTCGTCTTCGCCAAGGACTGACCGGCGCACGTTGCAGGCTAAACCGGCGACCGGGCAGGCGCTTTCGCAGTAGCATCGGCTGCGTGTCCCGCCCCGGCGCGCAGCCCCTGCATATCCTGGTGTACAGCAGCAACGCTCGCACCCGCGAACAGGTGCGCCTGGCATTGGGCAAGCGTGTCCATCCCGAACTGCCGGAGCTGACCTACACCGATGTCGCCACCGGGCCCATGGTGATCCAGCTGATGGACGCCGGCGGATTCGATCTGGTGATCCTCGACGGCGAGGCGTCCCCGGTCGGCGGCATGGGCATTGCCAAACAACTCAAGGACGAGATCGACGACTGCCCGCCGGTGCTGGTCTTGACCGGTCGGCCCGACGACGCCTGGCTGGCCAACTGGTCGCGGGCCGAAGCCGCGGTGCCCCACCCCATCGATCCGATCCGCCTGGGCGAAGCTGTCACAAGTTTGCTGCACGCTCCAGCGCGGTAGCGACAAACGGGAATTGCGCTGTCGCTCTTGCCCTCTCGGCACCCAAGGGCTGCGTCCAGTGATTGAAGCCATCCTAACGAAAACGCGACAACCCGCGC
Organism: Mycolicibacterium sp. CH28; assembly: GCF_004745805.1. Classification (GTDB taxonomy): domain Bacteria; phylum Actinomycetota; class Actinomycetes; order Mycobacteriales; family Mycobacteriaceae; genus Mycobacterium. Next base: position 14,112 of record NZ_SRLQ01000006.1, read on the forward strand.
CCTGGGATCGCTAGGCTGTGTCCTAGCTCACATCGACAGCCCAGAGCGAGGAGCGACGCAGCAGCATGAATCTCTATACGCCCATTTTGGTGTTGGGGGCTATCGCGGGGGGGTTTGCGGTGGTGTCTGTGGTGATTGCGTTGGTGGTCGGGCCGCGGCGGTACAACCGGGCCAAGCTCGAGGCCTATGAGTGTGGGATTGAGCCGGTGGCTGATGTGGTGGGTCAGCGGTTTCCGATCAAGTACTACCTGACGGCGATGTTGTTCATTGTTTTCGATATCGAGATTGTCTTTCTGTATCCGTGGGCGGTGGCGTTCGATCGGCTTGGGACGTTTGCGCTGGTGGAGATGCTGATTTTCATGGCGACGGTGTTCGTGGCGTATGGGTATGTGTGGCGGCGGGGTGGGCTGGAGTGGGATTAGAAGAGCAGCTGCCGGGCGGCATTTTGTTGTCCACGGTGGAGAAGGTCGCCGGGTTCGTTCGTAAGGGGTCGTTGTGGCCGGCGACGTTTGGGTTGGCGTGTTGTGCGATCGAGATGATGGCGACGGCGGGTCCTCGGTTTGATATTGCCCGGTTCGGGATGGAGCGGTTTTCGGCGACGCCGCGGCAGGCGGATTTGATGATTGTGGCTGGGCGGGTGAGCCAGAAGATGGGTCCGGTGTTGCGGCAGGTGTATGACCAGATGGCCGAGCCGAAGTGGGTGTTGGCGATGGGCGTGTGTGCCTCCAGCGGGGGGATGTTCAACAACTACGCGGTGGTGCAGGGTGTGGACCACATCGTTCCGGTCGACATCTACCTGCCGGGTTGTCCGCCGCGGCCGGAGATGCTGCTGCACGCGATTTTGGCGTTGCACGCCAAGATCGCCGAGATGCCGTTGGGCGTGCACCGCGACGAGGTTATCGCGGCCGCCGAGCAGGCCGCGTTGGCTGCCCCGACCACCCTGGAACTCAAGGGGTTACTGCGGTGACCGGCGGGCAGGAGCGAAGCGACCGGGGAATTGGGACCGGCGGGCGGGAGCGGAGCGACCGGGGAATTGGGACCGGCGGGCAGGAGCGGAGCGACCGGGGAATTGGGACCGGCGACGTGTCGGGGTATGGCCGAACGGTGCGGCGGAAGTCACTGTGGGACAGCGCTACCCGGCCCTACGGCAGCTATTTCGACGAGGTCGTCGACCGGCTAGCGCTCACCCTTGGTGGGGAGTTCGGGTTCGCGGTGGAACGCGTGGCCGTCCATGCTGGTCAGCTCACGCTGCACGTCGCGCGCGATTTCCTCGTCGCCGTCGGTCGGGCGTTGCGCGACGACCCGGCATTGCGGTTCGAGTTGTGTTCTGGGGTCTCAGGTGTGCACTACCCCTCGGACGTGGGCCGGGAACTACATGCGGTGTATCCGTTGATGTCGATCACGCACAACCGGCGGGTGCAGGTCGAGGTGACCTGTTCGGATGCCGATCCGCATATCCCGTCGCTGTTTTCGGTGTATCCGACGTGCGACTGGCATGAGCGGGAGACCTTCGACTTCTTCGGCATCATCTTCGATGGTCATCCCGGGCTGACCCGTATCGAGATGCCTGATGACTGGGTGGGACACCCGCAGCGAAAGGACTATCCGTTGGGCGGTATCCCGGTGGAATTCCAGGGCGCCACCGTCGCGCCTCCGGATGAGCGGCGGGCATATCGCTAATGGTCGAAACAGCCTTCACCGCCAACGGTAGCGATTGGGGTCAGATCACTTCTTCGGTGATCGAAGACCATGCCGAACGGATCGTGGTGAATATGGGTCCGCAGCATCCCTCGACGCATGGGGTGTTGCGGTTGATTTTGGAGATTGAGGGTGAGACGGTCACCGAAGCTCGGTGTGGGATCGGCTATCTGCATACCGGGATCGAGAAGAATCTGGAGTACCGCAACTGGACGCAGGGTGTGACGTTCGTGACGCGGATGGACTACCTGTCGCCGTTCTTCAACGAGACCGCGTATTGCCTTGGTGTGGAACGCCTTCTAGGAATCACCGACGATATTCCTGAGCGGGCGTCGGTGATCCGGGTGCTGCTGATGGAGCTGAACCGGATTTCCTCGCATCTGGTGGCGCTGGCCACCGGCGGGATGGAACTGGGTGCGATGTCACCGATGTTCTTCGGCTTCCGCGACCGCGACCTGATCCTGTCGTTCTTCGAAGCGGTGACCGGGTTGCGGATGAACAACGCCTACATCCGCCCCGGCGGGGTGGCCACCGATCTGCCCGAGGACGGCCCGGCCCGCCTCGAAGAACTGCTGGGGGTTCTGCCGGGGCATCTCGACGAGCTCGGTGATCTGTTGACCGAGAGCTACATCTGGAAGGGCCGCACCCAGGGCATCGGCTATCTGGATCTGACCGGCTGCATGGCCCTCGGTATCACCGGGCCGGTGTTGCGCTCCACCGGACTGCCCCACGACCTGCGCAAGACCCAACCCTATTGCGGCTACGAGACCTACGACTTCGAGGTGATCACCGACACCGGTGCGGACTGCTACGGGCGATATCTGATCCGGGTCAAGGAGATGTATGAGTCGGTGAAGATCGTGCGCCAGTGCCTGGCCCGGCTCGAGCCGGGCCCGGTGATGATCACCGACAAGAAACTCGCCTGGCCGGCCGACCTCACGCTCGGCCCCGACGGCCTGGGCAATTCCCCGGAGCACATCGCCACGATCATGGGCACCTCGATGGAAGGTTTGATCCACCACTTCAAACTCGTCACCGAAGGGTTCCGCGTCCCGGCCGGGCAGGTCTACACCGCGGTCGAGTCGCCCCGCGGGGAACTCGGGGTGCACATGGTCTCCGACGGCGGGACCCGCCCCTATCGGGTGCACTACCGGGACCCGTCGTTCACGAACCTGCAAGCGGTCGCGGCGATGTGCGAGGGCGGCATGGTCGCCGACGTGATCGCGTCGGTGGCCTCGATCGATCCGGTGATGGGTGGTGTCGACAGGTGAGCATCGACCTGGTGTTAGGCCCGCGGCCCGACGAACCCGGCCCGCCCATCGGTGGGCACGACGCTTACCCGGCCGACGTGGTGGAGCGCTTGGCTGCTGACGCCGCCGTCATCGTCGGCCGCTACCCGCAGCCACGCTCGGCGCTGCTGCCGCTGCTGCATCTGGTGCAGTCCGAGGACGGTTACCTGACGAAGGCCGGCATCCGCTTCTGCGCCACTCGGTTAGGCCTCACCGACGCCGAAGTCACCGCAGTGGCCACCTTCTACTCCATGTACCGACGCACCCCCACCGGCCAGTACCTCGTCGGCGTCTGCACCAACACGCTGTGCGCGATCATGGGCGGCGACGCCATCATCGAGGCTCTCGAAACCGAGCTGGCCCTGCACCCCGGCCAGACCACCACCGACGGGCGGATCACCCTCGAACACATCGAGTGCAACGCCGCCTGCGACTACGCCCCGGTCATGATGGTCAACTGGGAATTCTTCGACAACCAAACCCCTTCGAGTGCACGCGAACTCGTGCAATCCCTCCGCAACGGCCAAGCCGTCACACCCACCCGCGGCGCCCCGCTGTGCACCTTCCGCCAGACCGCCCGCACCCTAGCCGGCGTCGGCCCCGATGTCACCGACACCAGCCTGCCCGGTGACGCGACACTGGCCGGCCTGCGGGCCGCCCGGGCGTTGGGTGAGGACGGGGAGCGCTGATGCTGACTCCGGTACTGAGCCGATTCTGGGACGAGCCCGAGCCGTGGACGCTGGACACCTATCTGCGCCACGACGGCTACCAGGCCTTGCGCACCGCGCTGGACATGAAACCGGACGACGTGATCTCGACGATCAAAGAGTCCGGGCTGCGCGGTCGCGGCGGTGCGGGCTTTCCGACCGGCACCAAGTGGTCATTCATCCCGCAGGACGCCACCGGTGCGGGCGCCAAACCGAAGTATCTGGTGATCAACGCCGATGAGTCCGAACCTGGTACGTGCAAGGACATTCCGCTGCTGTTCACCACGCCGCACTTCCTGGTCGAGGGTGCGATCATCGCCGCGTATGCGATCCGCGCCCGGCACGCATTCATCTACGTGCGCGGTGAGGTGGTGCCGGTGCTGCGCCGGTTGCAGAACGCCGTCGCCGAGGCCTACGCGGCGGGCTATCTGGGCACCGACATCCTCGGCTCGGGATTCGACCTCGACCTGATCGTGCACGCCGGCGCCGGGGCGTACATCTGTGGTGAGGAGACCGCGCTGCTGGACTCGCTGGAGGGCCGTCGCGGCCAACCCCGGCTGCGTCCGCCCTTCCCCGCGGTCGCCGGCCTCTACGCCTGCCCCACCGTCGTCAACAACGTCGAATCCATCGCCAGCGTCCCGCCGATCCTGCACAAAGGGGTGGACTGGTTCAAGTCGATGGGAACGGAGAAGTCCCCCGGCTTCACGCTGTACTCGCTGTCCGGACACGTCACTCGGCCCGGCCAGTACGAGGCGCCACTGGGGATCACGCTGCGCGAATTGCTCGGCTACGCCGGGGGCGTCCGGGCGGGCCATGAGCTGAAGTTCTGGACTCCCGGCGGATCGTCGACACCCCTGCTGATCGCCGAACACCTCGATGTGCCTTTGGATTACGAGGGGATGGCCTCGGTGGGGTCGATGCTGGGGACCAAGGCCCTGCAGATCTTCGACGAGACCACGTGTGTGGTCCGGGCGGTGCGCCGGTGGACCCAGTTCTATGCCCACGAGTCGTGCGGCAAGTGCACACCGTGCCGGGAGGGCACCTACTGGCTGGCCCAGATCTACGAACGGCTCGAAACCGGCCGCGGCACTGCCGAGGACATCGACAAGCTGCTCGACATCGCCGACACCATATTCGGGAAGTCGTTCTGCGCCTTGGGCGATGGCGCCGCCTCGCCGATCATGTCGTCGATCAAGCACTTCCGGGCCGAGTACGAGGCGCACCTTACCGGGGGTTGCCCGTTCGACCCGTATGCCTCGATGCTGGCCGCACCGGAAGGGGTGGGAGCGTGACGCAGACTTCTGACACAGGCGCGCCGCCGGTTCCTTCGGTCGAGATGGTCAATCTCGTGATCGACGACGTCGAGCTGGCGGTGCCGAAGGGCACGTTGGTGATTCGCGCCGCTGAGCTGCTGGGCGTGCAGATTCCCCGGTTCTGTGACCACCCGCTGCTCGACCCGGTGGGCGCCTGCCGGCAGTGTCTGGTCGAGGTGGAGGGCCAACGCAAGCCGATGGCCAGCTGTACCACCACCGTGTCTGAGGGAATGGTGGTGCGCACCCAGCACACCTCCGCTGCCGCCGACAAAGCCCAACACGGCGTGATGGAGCTGCTGCTGATCAACCACCCGTTGGACTGCCCGGTCTGCGACAAGGGCGGAGAATGCCCCCTGCAAAACCAGGCCATGACCAGTGGGCGCGGGGAGTCTCGCTTCACCGATGTCAAGCGCACGTTCCCCAAGCCGATCAACCTGTCCAGCCAGGTATTGCTCGACCGGGAGCGCTGTGTGCTGTGCGCCCGCTGCACCAGGTTCTCCAACCAGATCGCCGGCGATCCATTCATCGAACTGCTCGAACGTGGTGCCCTGCAACAGGTGGGCATCGGCCCTGGGGAGGCCTTCGATTCCTACTTCAGCGGCAACACCGTCCAGATCTGCCCGGTCGGCGCCCTGACCGGCACCGCCTACCGCTTCCGGGCCCGCCCCTTTGACCTGGTCTCCAGCCCGAGCGTCTGCGAACACTGCGCCTCAGGCTGCGCCCAGCGCACCGACCACCGCCGCGGCGTCGTGCTGCGCCGACTCGCCGGCGACGACCCCGAAGTCAACGAGGAATGGAACTGCGACAAAGGCCGCTGGGCCTTCACCTACCCCACCGCCGGTGACCGCATCACCACTCCCCTGGTCCGCGACGATGACGGCAGCCTCCGTCCGGCCTCGTGGTCGGAGGCCATCGTCAGCGCCGTCGCCGGACTGACGACAGGGCGAGCCGGCGTCCTGGTCGGCGGTCGCGCCACCACCGAGGACGCCTACGCCTACGCCAAGTTTGCGCGAATAGTACTGCACACCAACGATATCGACTTCCGTTCCCGCCCGCATTCGGCCGAGGAGACAGAGTTCCTGGCCGCCCATGTCGCCGGCCGGAGGCCCGTCAGCTACGCCGACCTCGAGGCCGCACCGGTCGTGATGCTGGCCGGACTCGAACCCGAAGAAGAGTCACCGATCGTGTTCCTGCGACTGCGCAAAGCGGTCCGCAAGCGAGGACTCGAGGTGGTGACCGTGGCGCCACTGGCCTCGCGTGGCTCGGCCAAGTTGGCGGCCCACGTCATTCCGACCGCGCCGGGGGGCGAGGCCGCCACCTTGGACGGTCTGGACGAGTCGCTGCTGGCGGCGTTGTCCCAGCCCGGCGCGGTTGTCCTCGTCGGTGAACGGCTGGCCACCAGCCCCGGCGCGCTTTCGGCTGCCGGCAGGCTGGCCGACCGCACCGGTGCCCGGCTGGCGTGGATACCGCGCCGCGCCGGCGAGCGAGGCGCCCTCGACACCGGCTGCCTGCCCAACCTGCTGCCTGGGGGGCGGCCAGTGGCCGACCCGGCGGCGCGCGAACAGCTCGCCGCCGCCTGGCATGTCGACGAAATGCCCGCCGAGGCGGGCCGCGATACTGCGGGCATCCTCGCCGCGGTCGCCGACGGTGAGCTCGACGCCCTGCTGATCGGCGGCGTCGATCCGGCAGACCTGCCGGATCCGCATGCCGCGCTGGCCGCCATCGAGGCGGCCGGGTTCGTGGTCAGCCTGGAACTGCGGGAGTCGGCGGTGACCGCGCTCGCCGATGTCGTGTTCCCGGTGGCGCCGGTGGCGGAGAAGGCCGGTTCGTTCACCAACTGGGAGGGCCGGATCCGCCCGTTCGAGGCGGCGTTGCCGTCAAACGCCTTCTCCGATCTGCGGGTGCTCCAGACGATGGCCGACGAACTCGGAGCCGACCTCGGGTTCCGCACCGCCGAGCAGGCCAGGGGCGAGATCGTCGGCTTGGGCGGCTGGGACGGTAGCAGGGTGCCTGCACCGAAAGTGGCGACCTCCCAGGCGCCGTCGGTGGATGCCGGCGAGGCCGTGCTGGCCGGCTGGCGACTGTTGTTGGACGACGGTCGGTTACAGGATGGGGAGCTGTTCTTGGCGGGGACGGCGCGTGCCCCGGTGGTGCGGTTGTCGGCGGCCACCGCCGCTGCGATCGGCGCGCATGACGGCGAGTCGGTCAGCGTGTCTAGCGGGCGCGGCGCGATCAGCCTGCCACTGACGATCACCGACATGGTCGATGGGGTGGTGTGGCTGCCCCTGAGGTCCCCCGGTAGCGCGGTGCATGAGCAACTCGCCGTCACCACGGGCGCGGTGGTTCAGATCGAGCGGGAGGTAACGCCGTGAGCTATCCGGACCTGAGTGTGTTCGGCCTGGATCCGTGGTGGCTGATCCTGGTCAAGGCACTGGCGATCTTCGTGTTCCTGCTGCTGACGGTGTTGGTGGCGATCCTGGCCGAACGTAAAATCTTGGGCCGCATGCAAATGCGGTACGGCCCCAACCGGGTCGGGCCGTTCGGATTGCTGCAGTCACTGGCCGACGGCATCAAACTCGCTCTGAAGGAGGGGCTGATCCCGGCCGGGGTGGACAAGCCGATCTACCTGCTGGCCCCGATCATGTCAGTGGTCCCGGCGATCACCGCGTTCGCCGTGATTCCGATGGGTCCGGTGGTGTCGGTGTTCGGGCACGCAACACCATTGCAGTTGACCGATCTGCCGGTGGCGGTGCTCTACATCCTGGCCGTCACTTCTATTGGGGTGTACGGCATCGTGCTGGCCGGCTGGTCGTCGGGCTCCACCTATCCCTTGTTGGGGGGGTTGCGCTCGACGGCGCAGGTGATCTCCTATGAGATCGCAATGGCGTTGTCGTTCGCGGCGGTGTTCCTCTATTCCGGGACAATGTCGACCTCGGGAATCGTGGCCGCCCAGGACAAGACCTGGTACGTCTTCCTGCTGCTGCCCAGCTTCGCGGTGTACGTCACCGCCATGGTCGGGGAAACCAATCGTGCCCCGTTCGACCTGCCCGAGGCCGAAGGCGAGCTCGTCGGCGGGTTTCACACCGAGTACTCCTCACTGGCCTTCGCGATGTTCATGCTCGCCGAATACGTCAACATGACCACCGTCTCGGCGCTGGCCACCACCTTGTTCCTCGGCGGCTGGCACGCCCCCTGGCCGATCAGCCTGATCCCAGGCGCCAACACCGGCTGGTGGCCCCTGATCTGGTTCATCGCCAAAGTCTGGACCTTCCTGTTCGTGTTCATGTGGCTGCGCGCCACCCTGCCCCGCATGCGCTACGACCAATTCATGGCCCTGGGCTGGAAACTACTCATCCCGGTCTCCCTGACCTGGATCATGATCGTCGCGGTCCTGCACACCACCGGAGCCACCGGCATCATCCCCAACCTGATCGCCGCTGCCGGCCTGCTGGTGGCGCTTCTGGCGGTTAGCGCGTTGCGCCGCAGAATCGCCGAGCGTCGCACCCCCGAACCGCCGCCCCCGGCGGATGTCGGCGCGTTCCCGATACCTCCACTGCCCGGGACACCGGCGCTGACCAAGGAGAAGGCCGATGCCTAATTTCCTCGACGCCGTCAAGGGTTTCGGCGTCACGTTCGGCGCGATGTTCACCAAGCCGATCACCGAGGAGTATCCGGAGAAGCCGGGGCCGGTGGCGCCGCGCTATCACGGGCGTCATCAGCTCAACCGCTATCCGGATGGGTTGGAGAAGTGCATCGGCTGCGAATTGTGCGCTTGGGCCTGCCCCGCCGACGCCATCTACGTCGAAGGCGCCGACAACACTCAGGACGAACGCTTTTCGCCCGGCGAACGCTACGGCCGGGTCTATCAGATCAACTATCTGCGCTGCATCGGTTGCGGACTGTGCATCGAAGCCTGCCCCACCCGCGCCTTGACGATGACCAACGTCTACGAAATGGCCGACGACAACCGCGCCGACCTCATCTACGGCAAGGACAAACTCCTGGCACCGCTACAACCCGGCATGCAACCGCCACCCCACCCGATGGCGCCGGGCACCACCGACGACGACTACTACCTGGGACGGGTCGGCGGCGACGAGGTGGCCCGGTGATCACCCTGTTGGCAGCCGAAACCCTGACGCACACCTCAACTCCCGAGGCGGTGGCGTTCTGGATCCTCGGGGCCATTGCCGTGGGTGGTGCCATCGGGGTCGTCGCCGCGCCGAAGGCTGTGTACGGGGCGATCTTCCTGGCCATGACCATGATTGCGCTGGCCATGATCTACGTGGCCCAAGAGGCACTGTTCCTCGGCGTCGTGCAAGTGGTGGTCTACACCGGCGCGGTGATGATGCTGTTCCTGTTCGTGTTGATGCTCATCGGCGTCGACTCCTCAGAATCCCTGGTGGAAACCATTCGCGGACAACGCGTCGCGGCGATCACCGCAGGCCTCGGGTTCGGCATCGTGCTGATCGCTGGTATCGGCAACGTAGCCACCACCGGGTTCACCGGGCTGGCGCAGGCAAACCAGGGCGGCAACGTCGAAGGCCTGGCGATGTTGATCTTCACCCGCGACCTGTGGGCGTTTGAGGTGACCAGCGCATTGTTGATCACGGCGGCGTTGGGAGCGATGATGTTGGCGCATCGGGAACGGTTCGAGCGGCGCAAGTCCCAGCGCGAGATGGTCGTCGAACGCTTCCGCAGCGGGGCGCGGGCCACCCCGCTACCGGCACCCGGCGTCTTCGCCCGCCACAACGCCGTCACCACCTTCGCCCGGCTACCCGACGGCACCGATGAGCAGTCCTCGGTCTCGGCGATCCTGCACACCGACGGGACCAGCAGCCGATGAACCCGGCCAACTACCTCTACCTGTCGGCGTTGCTGTTCACCATCGGCGCATCCGGAGTACTGCTGCGACGCAACGCCATCATCATGTTCATGTGCGTGGAACTGATGCTCAACGCCGCCAACCTGGCCTTCGTCACCTTCTCCCGCATGCACGGCCACCTCGACGGCCAAGTCGTCGCATTCTTCACCATGGTGGTAGCCGCCTGCGAGGTAGTCGTCGGGCTGGCGATCATCATGACCATCTTCCGCACCCGACGCAGCGCCAACGTCGACGACGCCCACCTGCTGCGGCACTAACATGACGACACTGCTGTGGTTGACCATTGCGCTGCCCCTAGCCGGGGCAGTCGTCCTACTCCTCGGCGGCAAGGCCACCAACGCGTGGGGCCATCTGCTGGGCTGCGCCACCGTGATCAGCGCCTTCGCCTGCGGCGTGGGGTTGTTCACTCACCTTCTGGGCCTGCCCGCCAAGGAGCGCAGCGTGCACGAGGTCCTGTTCTCCTGGGTGCCCGTCGGGGCCTTGAAGGTGGACTTCGGCCTGCAACTCGACGCGCTATCCATGTGCTTCGTGCTGCTGATCACCGGGGTCGGCGCGTTGATCCACATCTACTCGGTCGGCTACATGAAAACCGACCCCGGCCGCCGCAGGTTTTTCGCCTACCTCAACCTGTTCATCGCCGCCATGCTGCTACTCGTGCTGGCCGACAACTACCTCGGCCTCTACCTGGGCTGGGAAGGCGTCGGCCTCGCGTCCTACCTGCTGATCGGGTTCTGGTCACACAAACCGTCCGCGGCGACCGCGGCGAAGAAAGCGTTCGTGGTCAACCGGGTCGGCGACATGGGCCTGGCCATCGCCCTGATGGTCCTGTTCGCCACGGTCGGCTCGGTCACCTACAGCACCGTGTTCACCGCCGTACCCGCCATGACGAACGGCGCGCTGACCGCCGTCGGCCTGCTGCTGCTGCTCGGCGCCTGCGGCAAGAGCGCCCAAGTCCCGCTGCAGTCCTGGCTCGGCGACGCCATGGAAGGCCCCACCCCCGTCAGCGCGCTGATCCACGCCGCCACCATGGTCACCGCCGGGGTGTACCTCATCGTCCGCTCGGGGCCGGTGTTCACCGCCGCCCCCGCCGCCCAGACCGCCGTCGTCACCGTCGGCGCGGTCACCCTGCTCTTCGGCGCGATCATCGGCTGCGCCAAAGACGACATCAAAAAAGCCCTCGCCGCCTCCACCATGAGCCAGATCGGCTACATGGTCCTCGCCGCCGGCCTCGGACCGGCGGGCTACGCGGTAGCCATCCTGCACCTGCTCACCCACGGCTTCTTCAAAGCCGGCCTATTCCTCGGCGCCGGCTCGGTCATGCACGCCATGAACGACGAGACCGACATGCGCCGCTACGGCGGCCTGCGGACGCTGCTACCCATCACCTACACCACCTTCGGCCTGGGCTACCTCGCCATCATCGGCGTCCCACCCTTCGCCGGGTACTTCTCCAAAGACGCCATCATCGAAACCGCCCTCAACACCGGCGGACTCACAGGGTTGCTGCTCGGCGGCGCCGCCCTGCTCGGCGCCGGCATCACCGCCTTCTACATGACCCGCGTCATGCTGCTCACCTTCTTCGGCCAGAAGCGGTGGAAACCCAACACCCACCCCCACGAATCCCCGCACGTCATGACATGGCCGATGATCGTCCTCGCGGTCGGCTCGGTCAGCTCCGGCGCACTCCTAGCCATCGGCAACACCCTGCAACACTGGCTGCAACCCGTCGTCGGCCATCACGAGGCCGCACATGTCTATCCGGCCTGGATCACCACCACCACCGCACTAGGCATCGTCGCCATCGGCATCGCGGTGGCGTACCGGCAGTACGCGAACCACAACGTCCCCGAGTCCGCGCCGCTGGACGTTTCCGCATTCACCGTCGCGGCGCGCAACGACCTCTACGGCGACGCGTTCAACGAGGCGGCGTTCATGCGCGGCGGCCAGGAACTGACCAAAGGCCTTGTCGCCGTAGATGAGAAGGGCGTCGACGGGGTGACGCAGGGCCTCGCATTGGTGGTCGGCCGGTTCTCGGACCGCCTGCGCCAGGTGCAGACCGGGTACGCCCGCTCCTACGCGCTGTCCATGTTGGCCGGTACGGCGCTGGTTGTCGCCGCAGTCCTCTTCACGGCGTGGAGGTGAGTGGCATGACGAACACCCCCTGGCTGACCATCCTGTGGGCCATCCCGGTCATCGGCGCCGCGCTGATCATCGTGCTGCCTGCCTCGCTGCGGCAGTTCGCGAAGTACGCCGGCGTGGTGGTGTCCCTCGCGGTTCTGGCGCTGTCACTGATGCTCGCCGTGCGGTTCGATCCGGCCGGCCAACAATTCCAGTTCGTCGAAAACCATCCGTGGATACCGTCGTTCGGCACCGGATACATTCTCGGCCTCGACGGGATCGCGCTGGCTCTGGTGGTGCTCACTGCGGTACTGGTGCCGCTGCTGCTCATCGCCGGATGGAACGACGCCGACGACCGACCGGGATTGGCCGGTCGCGGGACACACAGCTACATCGCGCTGACCCTGGCCGTCGAGGGCATGGTGCTGATGTCGCTGGCCGCTCTTGACATCCTGCTGTTCTACGTCTTCTTCGAAGCGATGCTGATCCCGATGTACTTCCTCATCGGCGGCTTCGGCGGGGAGAATCGGTCCAGGGCCGCGGTGAAGTTCTTGCTGTACAACCTGTTCGGCGGCCTGGTGATGCTGGCAGCGGTGATCGGCCTGTACGTGGTGACCTCGGCCAGCAAGGCCTTCGACGCCGGCACCTTCGACTTCCGGGCGATCGCCGAGGCGGTGTCGACCGGGAGGTTCGTCCTGCAACCGGGTGTGGCCAACGCGTTGTTCCTGGGCTTCATGTTCGCCTTCGCGGTCAAAGCCCCGCTGTGGCCGTTCCACCGGTGGCTGCCTGATGCCGCGGTGCAGGCCACGCCGGCGTCTGCGGTGTTGATGATGGCGGTGATGGACAAGGTCGGCACCTTCGGCATGCTGCGCTACTGCCTGCCCCTGTTCCCCGACTCCGCAATCCTGTTCCGCCCGATCATCATCGCCCTCGCGGTGATCGGCATCGTCTACGGTGCGATCCTGGCCATCGGCCAGACCGACGTCATGCGGCTGATCGCCTACACCTCGATCAGCCACTTCGGCTTCATCATCCTGGGCATCTTCGTGATGACCAGCCAAGGCCAGGCCGGCTCGACGCTGTACATGGTCAACCACGGCATCTCCACCGCCGCGCTGTTCCTGATCGCCGGATTCCTGGTCAGCCGCCGCGGCACCCGGGTTATCGCCGCCTACGGCGGGGTGCAGAAGGTCGCCCCGGTACTGGCCGGCACCTTCCTGATATCCGGTCTGGCGACCCTGTCGCTACCGGGCCTGGCGCCGTTCATCAGTGAATTCCTGGTCCTCATCGGTACTTTCACCCGATATCCGGCCTTCGCGGTGTGCGCGACCACCGCCCTGGTGCTCTCGGCGATCTACGTGCTGTGGATGTATCAGCGGATGATGACCGGCCCGGTCACCGAGGGCAACGAGAACGTGCGCGATCTGGGCCGCCGCGAGCTAGTGGTGGTGGCGCCGCTGATCGCCTTGCTGATCGCGCTCGGGGTGTACCCCAAAATCGCTCTGGACGTGATCAATCCGGCCGTCACGGCGACCCTGACGTCGATTCACCAATCGGACCCGGCTCCCACAACCGAATTGTCTTCGCGCGAGCGCTCATCCCCAGCGGAAGGGGCACGGCCATGAACGCGCCCAGCATCGAATACAGCCAGCTGGCACCGATGTTGATCGTCTTCGGCGCGGCGGTGGCAGGCGTGATCGTCGAGGCGTTCCTGCCCCGCACGTCGCGCTACCCCGCCCAGGTAGCACTGAGTCTGACCGGCCTGCTGGCTGCACTGGTCGCGGTCATCATGCTCGCCCGCAACCTCGGTGACGGGCTAGGCCAGTCGGTCGTCGCCGGCGCCGTCGACATCGACCGGCCGGCACTGTTCCTGCAGGGCACCATCCTGCTGATCGGGGTGCTCAGCGTGCTGCTGATCGCCGAACGGCGGGTCCCGGCCGAATCGCCCGAGGGCGCAGTGGCCTTGGACGCCTTCACCGCTGACGCCTCGACCGTTCCGGGCAGCGTGGCAGAGAAGGTGGCGACCAAGGCGGCGCTGATCCAGACCGAGGTCTTTCCGCTGACGATGTTCGCCATCGGCGGGATGATGCTGTTCCCGGCCGCCGGCGACTTCCTGACGATGTTCATCGCGCTGGAAGTGTTCTCCCTGCCGCTCTACTTGATGTGCGGGCTGGCCCGCCGCCGACGTCTGCTGTCCCAGGAAGCCTCGCTCAAGTACTTTCTGCTGGGCGCGTTCTCATCGGCATTCTTCCTCTACGGCATCGCCCTGTTGTACGGCTACGCCGGCACGATGAACCTGACCGGAATCCAGCAGGCCATCAGCACCAAGCCGGGAGACACCACACTGGCGCTCGTCGGGACCGCCCTGGTGACGGTCGGGTTGCTGTTCAAGATCGGTGCGGTGCCGTTCCACTCGTGGGTGCCTGACGTCTACCAAGGCGCTCCCACCCCCATCACCGCCTTCATGGCCGCCGCCACCAAGGTCGCGGCGTTCGGGGCGTTGTTACGGGTGTTCTACGTCGCGCTGCCCGCGCTGCACGATGGCTGGCGTCCGGTGTTGTGGGCGGTGGCCATCCTGACGATGGTGGTCGGCACGATCACGGCGGTGACGCAGACCGACGTCAAGCGGATGTTGGCCTACTCGGCGGTGGCGCATGCCGGTTTCATCCTGACCGGCGTGATCGCCGGGAACCGGCCCGGACTGTCCGCCACGCTGTTCTACCTGTTCGCCTACGGCTTCTCCACGCTGGGCGCCTTCGCAGTGGTCAGCGTCGTGCGTGACGCCAATGGCGCCGAGGAGACGTCGATGGCGCGCTGGGCCGGACTGGGACGGCGCTATCCACTTGTCGGCGTGGTCTTTTCGCTGTTCCTGCTGGCGTTCGCCGGAATTCCGCTCACCAGCGGATTCGTCAGCAAGTTCGCGGTGTTCAAGGCGGCAGGACAGGGTGGGGCGATGCCCCTGGTCGTGGTCGGCGTCGTCGCATCGGCGATCGCCGCGTACTTCTATGTGCGGGTGATCGTGCTCATGTTCTTCACCGACCCGCCCCAGGACGCCCCGGAGGTCGTCACCCCCAGCGTGTTCAGCGTCGCCACCATCACACTGACGGCGGCCATTACGTTCGCGCTCGGTGCACTGCCTCAGCCGCTGCTCGACCTGGCCAACAACGCGGCCAGATTCCTGACCTGATGATCCTCCTCAGTGAAGACCACGCCATGGTCCGGGTCTTAACGATGAATCGGCCCGCGGCGCGAACTGCGCTGAGCTCCAAGCGGTTCGACGTGCTTTAACACCGCCTTCGGAGGCCGTGCGTATTGCGGCGGTCAGTTTTTGTCGGACCCTGCTGTCATGATGGGGTCATGTCCTCGACGGCCGCGCTCAGTTCCAAGGAGCGCCTTGAGGTGTTGTTCGAGGAGTTGGCGGAATTGGCCGGCCAACGCAACGCCATCGACGGGCGCATCGTGGAAATCGTCGCCCAGATCGACCACGACGGGAACTGGGGCGCCACCGGCGCACGCTCGATCCCCGCCCTGGTGGCATGGCGACTCGGGACATCAACCACCAACGCACACACCATCGCGACGATCGCCCACCGCAGCGCACAATTCCCCCGCTGCACCCAAGGCATGCGCGAAGGACGACTCTCACTCGACCAGGTCGGCGTCATCGCCACCCGCGCCGCCGACGGCTCCGACCAGCACTACGCCGAACTCGCCTCCGTCGCGACCGTGAGCCAACTACGCACCGCCGTCAAACTCGAACCCCGACCCGAACCCGACCCCACGCCCGAACCGCACCGCTCGATCACCAAAACCACCCACCAAGACTCCACCAGCTGGCGCATCACCCTGCCCCACGACGAGGCAGCCACCTTCGACGCCGCCCTGCAATCCCATCTGGATGCACTGATCACCGACTGGAAACGCGACCACGACGAAGGCTCCTCGGAGAGTGCGCCACCGTTGCCGAACACCACCGACGCGTTCATGAGCCTCATCGAAGCCGGCTGGGACACCGAGACCGCCCGCCGCCCCCACGGACACCGCACCACCGTCGTCGTACACCTCGACATCAAAGACCGCATCGCCGCACTACACCTAGGACCACTACTCACCGACGCCGACCGCCAATACCTCACCTGCGACGCCACCGCCGAAATCTGGTTCGAACACCACGGCCAACCCCTCGGCGCCGGCCGCACCACCCGCACCATCAACCGACGCCTACGCCGCGCGCTGGAACACCGCGACACCACCTGCGCCATCCCCGGCTGCAACACCACCCGAGGCCTGCACGCCCACCACATCCAACACTGGGAAAACGGCGGACCCACCGAGCTGCACAACCTGGTACTGCTCTGCCCCTACCACCACCGGGCGCACCACCGCGGACTGATCACCATCACCGGACCCGCCCACCACCTCACCATCACCGACGAAGACGGCCAACCACTCACACCAAAACCCCTCGCCCACCCACCCAAACAACCCCCACCGGCCGTCCCACCCTGCCCCGGACCAACCGGCGAACCCGCCCAATGGAAGTGGTACCAACCCTTCCAACCAAAAGACCCACCAGACAACTAAGGCATTCGGGCGTCGGGAGATTGGGCCACTAGCCCCACTCGGTCATATCGCCACACCGTGCACCAGAATCGCCGTCGCCTGGTCGACCCACATGTCGTCGAGGACATCCTCGGGACGCAGCAGCAACCGCATCATGGTGGCGCCACCGATCAGTTCGATGAGCCGGTCGGGGTCGACGTCGGGATGCACCTCGCGACAGTGCACGGCCTCGACCAGGCGGTCACGCACCGCGGCGAACAGGTCGGCGAACCGGGACATCACCCGCGCATTCAGGGCCGCGTCGGCGCTCATATCGGAGATGAGCCCCGGCAGTGCCGCGCGAACCACCGGGGTGGTGAACACGTCGCGGGTCGAGGCCAGCATGGCGCGCACGTCGGCGGCGATATCGCCGGCTGGGGCGAGCAGCGCCGTGGCCGCAGCGGGGAAGGCGGCCTCGTGAACCAGTTCCGCCTTGCTGGACCAGCGCCGGTACAACGCCGTCTTGGTAGTTCCCGCCCGCTCGGCAACCGCCGCCAAAGTCAGATTCGCATAACCGATTTCGACAAGCAGCTCCGCTGTGGCCTGGAGTATGGCAGCGTCGATACGCGGGTCGCGGGGCCGTCCCGCAGCCCCGGTCTTGTCAACCGAAGACAGGTCTGCTTTCATAACGCTACCCACCGTATCGTAATAGGGTTGGAGGACAAAGATGACCAACCAGCCGACCGTCGAAACCGACGTCGAGCACTTGCAGCGCTCCGGCCGAGACGTGAGCACCCTTCCCGCGGTACTTGCGGAATGGCTCTCGACCGTCATGCCCGGAGGCGTAAGGCCCGACGTAACCGTCGAGAGCGGCGTCGATTCCAACGGCATGTCGTCGGAGACGATTATCCTCACCGGCCGCTGGGAGGAGGATGGCAGGCCCGTCGAGCAGAAGTGGGTCGCCCGGGTGGCGCCCACCAACGAAGACGTGCCGGTTTTCATCACCTACCGGATGGACCACCAGTTCGACGTCATCCGTCTGGTCGAGGAACTGACCGACGTCCCGGTGCCGAAGGTGCGCTGGATCGACCCGAGCGGTGAGATTCTCGGCAGCCCGTTCTTCCTGATGGATCACGTCGCGGGCATCGTCCCGCCCGACGTGATGCCCTACACCTTCGGCGGCAACTGGTTCGCCGACGCGCCAGCCGAGCAGCAGCGCGCCCTGCAGGATGCCACGATCGAGGTGCTGGCTAAGCTGCACTCGATCCCCGACGCGCAGAAGACATTCGGTTTCCTCACCGAAGCCGTGCCCGACGGTGACACACCGCTGCGCCGCCAACTCAACTGGCTCAAGGAGTGGTACGAGTTCGCGGTCCCCGACATCGGCCGCTCACCGCTGGTCGAGACGGCACTGAACTGGCTGGACGAGAGCTTCCCCGCCGACGTGGCCGCAGGAGAGCCCGTGCTGGCATGGGGCGACTCCCGGATCGGCAACGTGCTCTACGAGGACTTCCGCCCAGTCGCGGTGCTGGACTGGGAGATGGCGACACTGGGCCCCCGCGAACTGGACGTGGCGTGGATCATCTTCGCGCACATGGTCTTCCAAGAGCTGGCCGGACTGGCCGGCATGCCAGGCCTGCCGGAGGTGATGCGCGAGGAGGATGTGCGCGCCACCTACCAGGATCTAACCGGCGTCGAACTCGGTGACCTGAGGTGGTTCTACGTCTACTCCGGGGTGATCTGGTGCTGCGTGTTCATGCGCACCGGCGCGCGTCGCGTGCACTTCGGCGAGATCGAAAAGCCCGAGGACGTCGAGTCGATGTTCTACCACGCAGGCCTGCTGCGCCGTCTGATCGAGGAGAACGCCTGATGCTCGGACCGCTCGACGAATACCCCGTCCACCAGACCCCCCAGCCGATCGCCTGGCCGGGCTCCTCGGACCGAAACTTCTACGACCGCAGCTACTTCAATGCCCACGACCGGACCGGGGACATCTTCCTGATCACCGGTATCGGGTACTACCCCAACCTCGGGGTGAAGGATGCTTACGTCCTGGTCTCCCGCCGCGACGGCGGCAAATATGGCGTCGGCGGTGACACCCAGACCGCAGTCCATCTGTCCGACGCCATCGACCAGGACCGGCTCAACCAGCACGTCAACGGCTATCGGGTCGAGGTCATCGACCCACTGCAGACCGTGCGGATCGTGATGGACGAAACCGAGGGTATGGCCGTCGACCTCACCTGGCAGGGGTTGTTCCCGGTGGTCCAGGAGCAGCCGCACATCATGCGTCAAGGCAACCGGGTGACACTGGACGCTCAGCGCTTCGCCCAAGTCGGTTCGTGGGCAGGCCATATCGTCATCGACGGGCAGGAGATCACCGTCGACCCGTCGGTGTGGATCGGTAGCCGGGACCGGTCGTGGGGCATCCGCCCGATCGGCGAGGCCGAGCCCGCCGGCCGGCCCGCCGACCCGCCCTTCGAGGGCATGTGGTGGCTCTATATCCCGATGGCATTCGAGGACTTCGCAATCGTGGTCATCATCCAAGAGGCGCCCGATGGCTTCCGTTCGCTCAACGACTGCACCAGGATCTGGCGAGACGGCCGCGTGGAGCAATTGGGCTGGCCCAGGGTGAAGATCCACTATCGCTCGGGCACCCGCATTCCCACCGGCGCCACCGTAGCGGCCACCGACGCTTCGGGTGCGCCACTCCGGTTTGACGTCGAGTCCAAGCTGCCCGTGCCGATCCACGTCGGCGGTGGTTACGGCGGCGACTCGGACTGGATCCACGGGGTGTGGAAGGGCGAGAAGTTCACCGAGCGACGCACCTACGACATGACCGATCCGGCAGTCATCGGCCGCGCCGCGTTCGGGGTGATTGACCACGTCGGACGCGCGGTCTGCCACGAGGGCGGCTCATCGACCGAGGGCTGGGGGCTGTTCGAGCATGGGGCGCTTGGGCGTCACGACCCGTCAGGTTTCACCGACTGGTTGACGGTCGCGCCCTGAGGCTTTCGACCCCGGAAGGCATGAGTGCCCCGTGAAAGTCATGACCGCCCTGTACGGGCCCACCGATGCGATCGATCGTGCGCGGGCGCTGCGGGATGCCGGCGCCAGCGGCGTCTTCACCTTCGAAGGACCGCACGACGTGTTCACGCCGCTGACGCTGGCTTCCACTGTCGGTGGGCTGGACCTGTTGACGAATGTCGCAATCGCGTTCCCGCGCAACCCGATCCAGTTGGCACACCAAGCCTACGACCACCAGCTGCTCGCGCAGGGCCAATTCACCCTTGGGCTGGGCACCCAGGTGCGAGCTCAGATCGAGAAGCACTACGGTGCGGCGTTCGACAAGCCGGTCGCCCGGATGAGCGAGCTGGTCGGCGCATTGCGGGCGATCTTCGCGACCTGGGAGACCGGTGAACGGCTGGACTTCCGCGGCGAGTACTACCGGCATACGCTGATGACGCCGATGTTCAACCCCGGCCCGAATCCTTTTGGACCGCCCCCGATTTACGTCGGCGCGCTCGGCCCGCGGCTGACCCGCGCCACCGCGGAGGTGGCCGACGGACTGCTGGTGATGCCGTTCGGCTCGGCGAAGTTCCTACGCGAGTCGACGATGCCGGCAGTACGCGCCGGTTTGACAGCCGCGGGGCGTGCGGAGTCGTCGTTCACGGTGGTGCCCGAGATCATCCTGTCGGCGGGCGAGAATCACGACGCGACGCGACGCCTGCTGGCGTTTTACGGTTCCACCCCGGCGTATCGACCGGTGCTGGACATCCACGGTTGGGGCGATCTACAGCCCGAGCTGAACTCGATGTCCAAACAGGGCAAATGGCTGGAAATGGCCGGGCTGATCAGTGACGAGGTGCTGCACACCATCGCCGCGTGCGGCACACCCAAGCAGATCGCCGCGCATATCCGTGGCCGGGTCGACGGTGTCGGCGATACCGTCTGCCTCTACCAGCCTGGCCCGATCTCGACCGACACGCTGGCCGAGATCGTCGACGAACTGGCCCGCTGAAAACCCGCGATTTCGGCGCGCTTTCGTTCGCCCAGCGGCGGTTTGCGCGCCGAAATCGCAGCGAGCGGCAAGACTGGAGCCATGGACTACGACGTAGTGGTGATCGGCGCGGGCTTCGCGGGCCTGGCAGCCGCGCGTGAACTGACCAAAAACGGCATTCGAACCGTGGTGCTGGAGGGCCGCGACCGGGTCGGCGGACGGTCGAGCACGACAACGCTGGCCGGCGTCCCCGTCGATCTCGGCGGCACCTTCGTCGGCCCCAGCCAGGACGCAGTGCTGGCACTCGCCGCCGAGCTCGACTGTCCCACCGCGCCGACCTACTACCAGGGCGCCAACCTGATCAGATGGCGCGGCAAGGTGCGGTCCTACCGGGGCACCGTCCCGAAGCTGTCGCTGCTCAGCCTGCTCGACATCGGCCGAATCCAATGGCAGTTCGA
Source organism: Mycolicibacterium sp. CH28 (assembly GCF_004745805.1). Lineage (GTDB taxonomy): Bacteria > Actinomycetota > Actinomycetes > Mycobacteriales > Mycobacteriaceae > Mycobacterium. Next base: position 35,122 of record NZ_SRLQ01000006.1, read on the forward strand.
GCGGCTCGGGCGCGGCGTCGACATTACGCAGCCGTGGACGGCACACAACGCCAAGCGACTCGACGCCACCACCCTGGGCGGCTGGCTGCGGTCGGTCGGAGCCTCCGCCTCCTCCCGGGATCTGCTGTCCGTGATGTCGCGGGTGAGCTGGGGTGCTGAACCCGACGAGTTGTCCATGCTGCACGTGGTGCGCTACGTGAAGGCCGCCGGCGGCCTGGACCGCATGCTCGACGTCGTCGGCGGCGCGCAGCAGGACCACTTCCCCGGCGGCACCCAGCAGATCGCCGACAAGATGGCCGCCGAGCTGGGCGAGCGGGTGCGGTTGAACTCCGTGGTATCGCGGATCGAATGGTCTTCCGACGCGGTCGCGGTCACCTCGTCGAGCGGAGTCGTGGAGGCCCGCCGCGCGATCGTCGCGATTCCGCCGGCGCACCGGCTGGGAATCGACATCGCCCCGCCGCCGCCGATCGGCTATCAGCAACTGGCACAGCGCTGGCCGCAGGGCGCCCTGAGCAAGGCCTACGCCGCCTATCCCCGGCCGTTCTGGCGCGACCAGGGGCTGTCCGGGCAGGCCCTGTCCGACCGGGGACCGGTGTTCATCACCTTCGACGTGAGTCCCGGCGCCGACGGTCCGGGCATCCTGCTCGGGTTCGTCGACTCCCGTGGGTTCGACGCGCTCCCCCCCGAGCAACGCCGCCAACAGGCACTGGCCGGTTTCAGCGGATTGTTCGGCCCCGACGCCGAGAACCCGACCGACTACCTCGACCACTGCTGGGGTGCCGAGCCGTTCGCGCCCGGTGGCCCCACCGCGGCGGTGCCGCCCGGGGCGTGGACCGAATTCGGGCCGCTGCTGCGCGAGCCGGTCGGCCCGCTGCATTGGGCTGGGACCGAAACCGCCGACGAATGGACCGGGTTCTTCGACGGGGCCGTGCGCTCCGGTCAGCGTGCCGCGGCGGAAGTCGCCGCGACCCTCTAGGAACTGACGCGCCGCGCGGCGGCCACCGATTCGACCAGCGCCCGCAGGTGCCCGTTGACGGCCTCGGGGTGTTCCAGGATCGCGCAGTGCCCGCCCGGTATCTCCACCAGTTCAACAAGATTGGGGGTGGCAGCGGCGATCTTGCGGGCCTGACACATCGGCAGCAGCCGGTCCTTGGTGCTGCCGATGACGAGGGTGGGCACCGTCAGACCGGACAGATCGATATGGCGCGGCCCGATCTCCTCGACCAGCACCCGTGCCCAGGCGCCGCGCCCGGCTGCCGGGGTCGCGGCGAACAGATCGTGGATGAAGTCCGCGACCGCCGGATCGGCCTCGGCGCCGACGGCCATCATCGCCACGAACCGGCGGCTGCCGGGCTGAGCGCCCCGGATCAGCGGGGCGCTGCCCAATGCCTGGATCATCCGGCGCGCGGCCAGCGCCCGGCCGCCGGCCAGCATCGGCGGTACCCGCAGCAGGTTGATCTCGTCGAGCAGGTCTCCGGTGGTCGTGTTGATCAGGGCGACAGCGTCGGCACGGTGCGCGACCCGGTGACGGTATCGGTCGGACCAGGAGCTGATTGCGATGCCGCCCATCGAGTGCCCAGCGATGACCGCGCGCTCCCCCGGCCGCAGGGTCGCCGTCAACACCGCGTCCAGGTCGCCGGCCAGGTGGCCCAGGCTGTAACCCGTCCGGGGCGGTACTCCGCTGCGCCCATGCCCACGGTGATCGTAGGCGATGACCCGGTAGTCGCGGGACAGGTCGTTGATCTGCTCGTGCCAGACGCGGATGGCGCAGGTAATGCCGTGCGCCAGCACGATTGGATAGCCGTCCTGGGGTCCGAACACCTCGGTATGCAGGCGGGTGCCGTCGGCCGCACGGACGTCGACGATTCGGCTGCCCGGCAGCTTGGGGCCGCCGATGACGGCCGCTCGGGGCGCTGACATGACCACTCCTCGTCGACGCGGCGACACTGCCGCACCACGTCCCTCAGATTAGCCCCTGAGCAGGGGGCGAACGGCCGCAGCGTGCGCGTCGTTATCGCACCGTGGCCCTCTCTAGGATGAGCCCGTGACCGATCACGCGTTCTCCTCTGACGAACGCCGCGCGGTGTACCACGTGATCAACGCACGCCGCGACATGCGCAGGTTCACCCCTGACACGACCGTGCCCGAGGTAGTCCTGGCGCGGCTGCTGGCGGCCGCGCACGCCGCGCCCAGCGTGGGGCTGATGCAGCCGTGGCGGTTCATCCGCGTCACCGACGAGGATCTGCGGCGCACGATCCACGCACTGGTCGACGAGGAACGTCGACAGACCGCTGCCGCACTCGGTACCCGGGCCGATGAGTTCCTGGCATTGAAGGTCGAGGGCATTCTCGAGTGCGCCGAGCTACTGGTCGTAGCGCTCGGCGACGGACGGGACGCGCATGTCTTCGGCCGGCGAACGATGCCGCACATGGATTTGGCGTCGGTGTCGTGCGCCATCCAGAACCTGTGGCTGGCCGCCCGCGCGGAGGGTCTGGGTATGGGCTGGGTATCGATCTTCGATCCGCAGGCTCTGGCCGAAGTCCTGGGGATGCCGGCCGGCGCCGAACCCGTGGCGATCCTGTGCCTTGGCCCGGTTCCGAATTTCCCCGACCGGCCCGCGCTGGAGATCGACGAGTGGACGTTCGGCCGGCCACTCGGCGAGTTCGTCAGCGAGAACCGTTGGGGCTGAACCGTTTACCCAACCGAGGCGCACCCCACGTACGGGATGCAGCCGGTGGCTCCGCCGGGGCCCGCCGAGCCGCTGGGCCCGTTGGGGATCCCGCCGCTGGCGCCGCCCGGTCCGGCAGCTCCGCCGGGGCCGTTAGGGATGCTGCCCGATGCCCCGTCGGGGCCGGCCGTGGCCACCGGGCAGGGGCTGCCGTCGGGGTTGACGCAACCCGGCTCGGCCGGGGCCAGCGGGGCCGCCGCAATGGCGAGCACTGCAGCACCGGCGACGAAAACTGCTGTCAAGGGGATTTTCTTCAGTGCCATATGGGTTCTGTACCCATCCTCGCCAGAAAACTCACCACCTTTGATGGCTACCTGCCGCACGCCCTGTAACAGCGCATATCTCCGATCCAGCGATCATTCACGCCGGTTGCGCCACCGGCGTGATCGACAACCGGCTCGGGATGCACGATTATCGGCCCCCTACGTGTAGTCTTGACACAGGTTGATTTTCCAGCCGCGGTATTCGTCGCAGGCGTGCGGTGTGCCTAGCACCCGCCATGTGAGCCTTCCCGGGCGCGTCCCACACACGCTTTCCCTGCCGTGCTATTACTCAAACGGAGTTACCACCATGTCCTGCTCGATTTCCGATTCGCCCATGTCCAGTCGTGCCGAACGGCCGACCGCCAACGCCGGGGAAGGCACCCGAAATCGCCTGCAGCTCTTCACCGAATGGCTCAACCCCACCGACGTCCGGATCAGCGCCGTCGGCCATATCGACATGTCGACCGCCGATCAGTTCACCGAGTACGTATTTCGCCGCGCCGGCAACTGCCAGCGTCTGATGCTCGATCTGTGCGAGGTGACTTTCTTTGACTGCGCGGGCTTTTCCGCCCTCTGCTACATCGACGACCGCTGCCACATGGCCAACGTCACCTGGACCATCGAGTCGACACACTGTGTGTCGCGGGTGGTCGGGTTCTGCGATCCCCTCCAGCGACTGCCCCTCGTGATGTGCGACGACGTCGCCCGGCGCGCATAAGCACTCAGCTGTCCAGCACTCCCCTTTCGGGGCACTACGAAACCAAGGACACCCCATGGAAGAACCACTGCTCTTTTCCCACCCCGTGAAAACCGAACAGGTCACCCCGCCCGACGACACGTCGCCTGCGGTTCAGAATCCGGTGTTCTCCGACCAACCGTCGAAGGGCTCCGGAACCACTAACGCGCCGCAGGACCGGAGTTCCCGATGAGCTGGATCAGCCGATCGCGGTCCTTGATCCCCAGCTTGGCGTAAATGCGGTACAGGTGACCTTCGACGGTGCGCACCGACACCACCAGCTGTTCGGCGATCTGACGGTTGGACAGCCCCCTGGCGACCAGGGTGCCGATCTGGCGCTCCCGGTCGCTGAGCGGCAGCGGTGGTCCGCTGCTGGCCGTCGCCGGGGTATGTAGCCCGAATCGGCGGGCCAGCCGCTGTGCCCGGCTCGCCGATTCCAGTTCGCGGCTTCGCATACCGCGACTCCGGTGCGCCACGGCCGCCGCGGCGAACGTGTCGGCGGCGTGGGCCGACATCCCGAGGGCTTCCCACTCCCGTGCCACCGAGTCCAGGCGGTCACCGTCACCGGCGGCGACTGCCTCGGCGTGCACGGCAACTGTCGCGGCGACTGGCGTATCCAGTTCCGCGGCAAGCGATATGAGGCGCTCCACGTCCGGCGGCGCGCCGAACCGCAGCCCGGTGTGCAGCGCCTCCACCTCGCTTACGGCCATACCCGAACGGCGGGCCGCCTGCGCGGCCCGTTCGATCGAATCCCAGGCGGCGGCGACGTTTCCGGTGGCTGCGCTGTGATGGGCCCGCGCCAGCTCCAGCAGCGGACGGAAGACTTCAACCGCGGGACCCCAGGTGTCTTCGGCCATCCGCAGCGCCCGGGCGGCTGCCGCGCTGTCTCCACGCAGTGCCTCCGCCTGGACCGTCCACGTTGCGACCAGCGTCACCCACCCACCGGACAGTGTCGCCACCATCGCCGACAGGGCCCGCTGCAACCAGTCACAAGCCGCCTGCGGGCGGCCGGCCGCGAGCTCGACTCGACCCGTCATCGCCGCCACGATGGCTTCCAGGTGCGGGGCGCCGTGCGCCATAGCCCGCTGCCGCTCGACAATCTGCTGCGCGGTCGCGATGTCACCCTGATTCAGCGCAGACAGAACCTCCGACAGCGAGATCGCGTACTGCTGCGGCCCGGACGCGCAATGCCGCGCGGCCTCCGCACCGCGGCGGGCAACCGTCGCGACATCGGCGGCCCGGCCGCGCAGGTTGGCCAGCGCCGCCGCCGGGACTGCCGCCCACAGCACCGCCATCGGCATTGCCTCCGGGTCGGCGATGACGGCCGAACTAGCCGAGTCGGCGGCGTCCAGGTCACCGGCGAAGTACGAGATCGACGCTTCGACCGCCGTGGCAAAGGATCGCAGCGCCGGAATCGCGACGCGGCCCCGAACCGTGGCCAACACCTCCTCTGCGGTCGCTCGCCGTCCGCACCCGAAGAACAGGTTGGTCGCTCGTAGACATCCCCACCGCACGACCATGACCTCGTCGTGCGGGTCGAACGCGGCGAGCAGGTCCTCGGCCTTCTCGTTCAGACCCTGCCAGGCCAAGGCGTCCGCGAGCGCGATCGCGGCCCGCAAGCCACCACCGTGTTCGTAGGCGAATCGGGCCAGCTGTTCTGCCAGCGTCAGACTCGACATCGTCATCGCACTCTCGGCGGCGTCGATCACCAGGTCCACGTCCGGTGTCATGTCGCTGTTCATCGTCAGCCGGGCCAGCTCGATCACCCGTCGCGGATCGCGGCCCGCACCCTGGCCGGGATCGTCGATCGGGTGCCAGAAATTCTGCACCAGAAGCGTATTGATCTGTCGCAGCCGAGCCACCCCGCAGCGGGTACGCACGACGCCGCCCAGTACCGGATGCGCCACATACACGCGAGCGTTCGACGCTTCGCCGACCACATGGATGACACCGCGCTGTTCGGCAGCGCTGATCGCGCCGATGCCGCACAGGGTGTGAAGGGTCTCGAAGTCCACAACCTCTGCCGCGGAAACGATTTCGAGCACGTCCAGCGCGGCGGCCGGCAGTCCGCGGACGCGTGACTCCAGCAGCTCGTCGATGTCGGCACCCACCCGCGGCGGCCGGGTGAGCCGCCACCGCCCGGTGTCGTTGACCAGGATGCCGTCGTCGATCGCGGCTTCCACCAGCCCACGCACCAGCAGCGGACTGCCCTCCGAAAGCGCATGGAACTGGTCGACGACGGTGCCGGCCACCGGACCACCCAGCGCCTCGGCGATCAACCGCGCGGTGTCGGCGCGGGGCAGCGCGGTCACCTCGACGCGACGGAGGTACTCGTCCTTCCACAAGGCTGTGATGGCGTCAGGAACGTCGGTGTCGGCACGGATCGTGACGATCAGCGTCGCCGCACCGCGCACGGCGAGCCCGTGCACGACGATCGCCGAGAGCGGGTCGAGCAGCTGGGCGTCGTCCACCACCAGGAGCAGGTCTTCCCCACCGTGCAGGGCGTCGTGGGCCGCGGCGAGCAGGCGTACGGGTTCGAGTGCGCCCGGTATCTGCACGATCCCGGCGAAGGCGGCCAACGGAACATCGCGGGCGGTCTGGGTTCCCAGCACGAAGTGGGTGCGCTTGCCGCGGCCCGCGAGTCGTTCGGCCACCTGACGAGCCAGTGCGGTCTTGCCGACCCCGGCCGCACCAACGAAGACCACACCGTTGAACCGGGGATCGTCGACGGCGTCGACGGCCAGACTGATCTCCGCCGATCGCGCAACGAACGGCCAATCCCCTGTCAAGCCGCCTCCCCAGGTTCAGCTGACCACGATTCCCACCTAGCAGTAGATGTTATCGCTGGTCAGCCGTCGAGCCGGGCTATCGACCACGATCACCGCCGAGATCTGCACGCCTCGTGCTCGGTCGGCGCCGCTGAAGCGCGGCACTCGAATGCCGTTTTCGGTGGTAGCCGAGCACCTTTCTGCGATGCTTTCTGCGGCGAAAGGAACCGGATGAAGTTCGCACGGTCGAGCAGATTGTCCCACCTGCCCTACGAGGTCCCCGGGTCGATCGGGGAGCACGCGGCGCGTCTGGAGGCCGAGGGGCACGACGTGGTGCGACTGGACACCGGCGATCCCAACCCGTTCGGCTTCGAGGCACCCGACGAGCTGCTCCGCGAGATCGCCGACAACCTGGCGGCCTCGGCCGGCTACGTCTCCCCCAAGGGGTTGCCCTCGGCACGGCATGCCGTCGCGAGCTACTACCTGGCGCGTGGGGTCCCGGGTGCCGACGTGGATCACGTGTTCCTCGGCAACGGAGCCTCCGAGCTGATCGTGATGGCGATGACGGCGCTGCTCGAGTACCGAGACGAAGTCCTGATTCCGGCCCCGGACTTCCCGGTGTGGACGGCCTCGGTCACCCTCAATGGCGGTCGCGCTGTGCACTACCGATGCGACGAATCCTCGAACTGGTATCCCGACATCGCCGACATCGCCGCGAAGGTGACCGCGCGCACCCGGGCGATCGTGATCATCAACCCGAACAATCCCACCGGTGCGGTCTACCCGCCGGACGTGCTCAACGGCATCCTCGCCATCGCCCGCGAGCACCACCTCATCGTCTGTTCCGACGAGATCTACGACAAGATCCTCTACGACGGCGTCACCCACACCACGACGGCCTCATTGGCGCCGGATCTGCTCTGCCTGACCTTCAACGGCCTGTCGAAGGCCTACCGCTGCGCGGGTTTTCGCGCCGGCTGGCTGGCGGTGTCAGGGCCGACGGATCACGCGTCGAGCTACTTGGAGGGGCTGACCATGGTGGCCGGCCTGCGTCGATGCGCGAACGTACCCGCCCAGCAGGCGATCCGGGTCGCCCTGGAGTCCGATCAGTCCATCTATGACCTGACCCTGCCGACCGGCAGGCTTCGTGATCAGCGGGACCGGGCCTGGGCGGCGCTGAACGCGATTCCCGGTGTCTCCTGCGTCAAACCCCAGGGGGCGCTGTACGCGTTCCCGAAGATCGACCTCGACGTGTACCCGATCCGTGACGACGAGCAGTTCGTCCTGGACCTGCTGCTGCAGGAGAAGATCCACATCGTCCCGGGGACGAGCCTCAATCACCCTGCCCCCGACCACGTCCGGATCGTGACTCTGCCGCGCGCCGACGAACTCGCCGCCACCATCGAGCGAATCGGGCAGTTCCTGTCGACCTACCGCCAGTGACCCGTCGGCGTTAGCGCCGGGCGATCACGTCCAGCACGATCTCCCGGCTGGGTTTGGTGGCGATACCCCGTAGCACCGCGCGGGGCGGCTTGCGGTGCCGCTCCCGATCCGGCAGGCGCAGCTCCAGCGTGGTCAGGATGGTGCCGATCGCCACCGCCAGTTCGTGGTGTGCGAAGGCCGCGCCGATGCACCGGCGGAATCCGCCGCCGAAGGGTGCGTATTCGAAGGGTGACGGCTTGGCACCCAGGAATCGCTCGGGGGCGAAGCGCTCCGGGTGCTGCCACACGTCGGGGTTGAAATGCAAGGCCGGCAACGCGATTCCGACGACGTCGCCGGCCGATCGGGGCACGCCGGCGATGGTGAGCGGTCCGGTGAGCCGGCGCAGCACGATCGGGACGGTCGGGTGCATGCGCAGCGTCTCCTGGATAACCGCTCCGAGGTAGGGCAGGGCGGCGATCTCCCCCGGCGTGCTCGCCGTCGCCAGTTCGTCGAGGACTCGGGCGCGAATGTCCTTGTCGCGGTGGAGGTGATAGAGGGCCCACGCCAGTGACGTCGAGCTGGTTTCGTGGCCCGCCGCGAGCATGGTTCGCAACTGGTCGCGAAGCGCGTCGTCGCCGAGGGTGTCGCCGTCGTCACCGGATCCAAGCATCAGCGCCAACACGTCACTGCCGCGCTCACCGCTGCGCCGTCGCTCGCCGATCTGCTCGGACAGCAGCCGGTCCAGGTGCGCGCGGAATCCCAGCAGCCGGGCCCACGGCCCCCGCCCGGCGATGTCACGGCGCAGCCAGGGGGCCAGCATCAGCGGGGCGCTGCCGGATCGCAGCAGGTCGGTGGTCACCCGGGCGTACTCCGCACGACGGGAATCCTCGGTCACGCCGAACACCACCCGGATCACCACGTCGAGCGTGATCGCTTGCGCCGCTTGGGCAACCAGCATCGTGTCACCCGGCCACAGCGACCCGATCTGGTCGGTGGTCGCCTCGGCGATCAGGTCGACGTAGCCGCGGACCTGTTCGCCGCGAAACGGCGGCGCCAAGATCGCGCGGACCCGCCGGTGGGCCTCGCCGGACAGCAGGATCAACGACTGCTCTCCGACGACGGGTTCGATCGGGTTGGGCAACGGCGCGCGGCACAGCGTCGCCGGGGCGGTCAGGATGTCGCGCGCGCCGTCGACGGTGGCGACGAACAGTACCTCGCCCAGCCCGGGGAACCGCACCGGGAACGGCGTGGTGTCGCGGGCGTGCCGCCGGAAGAAGCCCTCCGGGTCGACACCGGCCCAGGCCGCGCGGGCAAGCGCCGGTACCGCCGACAATGCCGTCACGGCCCGCCCGTCGCATCGGGCCGGCGCGCCGCGACGACCACCTGATTGCGCCCCAGCCGGCTGAACTCGACGGTGATGGCCGGGTCGGCGTGGGCCGCCAGCGCACGGAACGCCGAGGGGCTGTAGCTGCGCAGCGAGCTGATCAGCCCGTCGTGGGCGAAGGGCAGCACAACTGCGAACGGGAGAAACGAGGCCAGGCGCAGCAGGTGCAGCGGCGCGGGCGGGCGGCGCAGGTCGCACACCACCAACTGGTCGGCCACCCGGGTTCCTTCGGCCAGCACCCGGGCGGCTTGGGCCGGCTGCAGGTGATGGAACGCCAGGGCGAACACCGCCAGGTCGTAGCTACCGTCGGGGGCGTCGATGTCGGTGGCGTCCAAGAGGCGTACGACGGCTCGCGGATGACTACCCAGATCACCCGCAGCCAGCGCGGCCACCGAGACCGGGTCGATGTCGGTGACCGTGACCCGGGCGCCGGGATGCATGTCCAGCAGCGCCCGCGACAGCGCGCCGTGACCGGCCCCCAGCTCCAGGATTCGCGGCTCCGGCATGCCGGCGACCAGGCTCAGGGCGCGCGCGGCGAGGTGCTGGTGATCCCGTAGGAGCCGGCCCATCCGGTCCAGCGACCGGATGACCTGTTCTTTGACGCGGTCGTCGATGTCGTCGCGGTCGAGGTATTCCGGGCGGTCGGTCTGCAGCCGCCGGTCCAGCCAGGAGGCGTCGAACCCGCCGCGCGGCATGGTCGCGATGTCCATCAGGCCGGCATGGCGTCGTCGGTGACGGCCTCGACCACACTGAGCGGTGAGGCGGTCGGAACTACCCGGGTCATCCGGAAACCGGCCTGGCACAGCAGGTCCCGGTACTCCGACTCGGTGCGTTCCCGGGAGCCCAGGTTCAGCAGCATCTCCAGATCCACCCAGTTCTCCGGGCCGTCGCGACCGTCGTCCCGGACGATCATCTCGACGAGCAGCACGGTGGCGCCCGGTTGGGCCGCCGAGCGGACGTTGCGCAGGATCTGCAACGCCTTGTCGTCGGGCCAGTCGTGGATGATGTTCTTGAGCAGGTAGGCGTCACCCCCGGCGGGAACCGCGTCGAAGAACGAGCCCTCTTCGATGCGCACCCGGTGGTCGACCTTGTTGTGCCGCAGCAGCTCTGGCGCACCGGCGACGACGGTGGGCAGATCGTAGAGAACGCCCCGTGCGCCCGGTTTGGCCTTGAGGATGGCGGCCAGCATCGCGCCCTGCCCACCGCCGACGTCGACGATGGTGCCGTGGGCGGCGAAGTCGTAGCTGCCCACCACGACGGCCAACGTCATCTGGGCCAGGCTGGTCATCGTCTGGTTGAACAGTTCGGCGTGCTCGGGAATGTCGGCGAGGTAGTCGAACCCGTCCTTGCCGCGCAACGCCGGAACGACCGACTCGCCCGTGCGGACCGACTCGGTCAGCAGTGTCCAGCGTTCACGCTGCTCCTGCGACCCCTGGAACAGCGCCGCACCCTTCAGCGAGATCGTGGCATCGGAACGCAGGGTGGCGGCAAGGGAATTCAGCGCGTAGCGGCCGTCGCGGCGGCGGCGGAAGATGCCGCGGCCGATCAACGCCCGCAGCAGCCGGCCCAGCGCGTCGGGGTCGGCACCCACGCGGGATGCCAGCTCGTTGAGGGGCAGCGGCCCGTCGGCCAGGGCGTCGGCGATGCCGAGCTGGGCCGCGGTGGTGATCGCCTGGGCCGGCCAACCCGACACGATCAGCTCCATCATCGACATGGGCGCGGGGATCAGCCGTTGGTGCAGCCGGAGCAGATGGTGGCGTATCCGTTCGATGATGCGGGCCAATCCCGCGGGTGGGACCATGGCGGCTCTAGGCATGCGGCGCCTCCCGGATTCCGACCCGTTCGTGCAGGCGCACCAGCGATTTGGGTGCCCACCAGTTGAACCGGCCCATCATATGCATGAAAGCCGGGACGAGCAGCGTGCGGACCAGGGTGGCATCGGCCAGCACAGCCAGCGTCAGACCCACCCCCAGCATCCGCAGGAACGACACCTGCGCGCCGGACAGCGCCGCAAAGGAGATGGCCATGATCAGCGCCGCGGCAGTGATCACCCGTGCGGTGCGGGCCAGTCCCAACGCGACGCTGGTGTCGTTGTCCGCCGGCGTCCGCGCGCTGGTCAGCCAGTATTCCCGGATTCGGGACACCAGGAACACCTCATAATCCATCGACAGCCCGAAGGCGATGCAGAACAGCAGCACCGGGATGCTGATGGCCAGCGTCCCGGTTGCCGTGGTGCCCAGCGCGGCGAGGTTGCCGTCCTGGAAGATCCACACCAGCGCGCCGAACGCGGCGGTCAGCGATAAGGCGTTGAGCAGCAAGGCTTTCAGCGGGACGACGACGCTGCCGGTCATCAGGAAGAGCAGGACGACGGTGATCCCGGCGATGATGCCCAGCACCAGCCCTAGCCGGGATGCGATGGCGCTGGCGGTGTCCCGGTTCACTTGGGCGCTGCCGGCGATCAGCACGTCCCGGCCGCCGGGCCCTGGGACAGCGTGCAGCTGGTCGAGCTGCAATTCGGATGCCGCGGAGTACAGCGGCGCGGTGCTGGTGACGAATGCCCGGCCGCCGGTGATCGCTGTCGGCGCCGACGGCGGTCCGGCCGCCCGCCCGGCGACGAACGTCCCGCCGGGCGCGGACACCGACGACACGTCGGTCACCCGGGACAGGTCGGCGGCGTAGCGGTCGAGTTGTGCCGGGCTGACCCCGGTGACGTCGGGGATCACCACGGTCAGGTTCAGCGCCAGATCGCTGCCGAATTGCGTGCGCATCTGGTCGCCGACCACGTGCGCCGAACTCGACGGGGGCAGGACCCGGTCGTCGGGCACACCCCATTTGGCGCCGGCGAACGGGGCACCGAGGGCCACCAACAGGGCCGCGATAGCGACCCCGATCGGCACTGCCCGGCGCATCGCCACCCTGGCCAGCCGATACCACGGCGACTGCTCGACCGGGCGCACGGCGGCGACCGGGCGCCGCAGCCACCGGCGCAGATCCCATGCGTCGAGCCGGTCGCCGAGCAGCACGATCGCCGCCGGCGTCACGAAAATCGCGGCCAGGCAGGCGAATGCGACCACCGCCGTGCCGGCATAGGCAAACGACTTCAGCGCGTAGATGGGGAACAGCACCATCGCCGCCATCGACAGCGCGACCGTCAGCGCGGAGAACAACACCGTGCGCCCGGCGGCCGTCATGGTGCGCAGCAGCGCCTCGTCGCGGCCCGAACCGGCGGCGCACTCGTCGCGAAACCGGCTCAGCAGAAGCAGCGTGTAGTCGATGGCCAGCGCCAGACCCATCGCGACGGCGAGGTTGAGCGCGAAGATCGAGACCTCGGTGGCGAAGCTGATCAGGTGCAGTACCGCCATCGCCCCGAATATCGCGATGGCGCCGACGGCCAGCGGCAGCGCGGCGGCCACCAGGCCGCCGAACACCCAGACCAGCACGAGAAAGCTCAGCGGAATCGCGATGCCCTCCATGATCTTCAGGTCTTTTTCGCTCTGCTGGGTGATCTGGAGTTTCATGACCGATTCGCCGCCGGCGCGGACGGTCACCCCGTCGCGGTCGTGGACCAGTTCCTCGATGAGCGTCCCGGCGCTCTTGGGTGCGCCGTTGTCTCCGCCGGTGATGCCGGCGACGATCACACCGGTAGTGCCGTCGGTGCTGATCAGTGCTGCGGCGGCGACCGGTGGGGCGGTCCAGGGTGAGGTCACCGTCGCCACCGCCGGTGACCGGGTCAGCGCCTGCGCGATCTGGGTGCCCACCGATCGGGCCGCGGCGCCGGTGACCCCGCCGGGCGCGGTGACGGTGATCAGCAGCGGCATGTCACCCTGACCGAAGGTGTGCGCCAGCATTGCCGTCGCCCGGGAGGACTGGGCGCCGGGATCGGTGAGGCCGCCGGCGGAAAGCCGGCCCGCCACCGGAACACCGAATGCCGCGGCGCCGAGCAAGACGAGCAGCGCGACCGCGATCATCCGCCGGGGTGCGCGCAGGGCCAGCCGCGCAATGCCCGCTAGCAGGGTGCGCTCCCCGGCAACGGTGCTTGCTGCGGGGGCGACAGAGTTCCGGTCAGCCACTGCGATCGGGCCTCGAGCCGTCGCAGTTTCCCGCTGGACGTCCGCGGCAGTGTGCCCGGCGCCAGCAGTTCCACGTGGCGCACGGCGATGCCGGTGCGTTGCAGAACCCGGGCGGCCACGTCGCCGGCCAGGCCGGGGGGTACATCAGGAGTCGTCTCGACGAGCATGGCCAGCGCCTCCTCGCCGGTGTCGACGGGCAGGTAGCCCACCGCGACGGCGCATCCGACGCGAACCCCGGCCAGCCCGTCGAGCGCCGCCTCGAAATCCTGTGGCGCATGGTTGGCGCCGCGGATGATCACGGTCTCCTTGCTGCGACCGCACACGAAAAGCTCACCGTCGTGCAGGAATCCGAGGTCACCGCAGTCCAGCCAGCCGTCGTGCAGGACCTCGGAGCTGAGGTCGGGGCGGTCGAAGTATCCGGCCATGACGCTCGGGGCGCGGACCACGATGCGTCCCACCCGGTCGTCGGGCACCGGGTGTGAGTCGGTGTCGCGGATCTCGATCTCGACTCCCGCCAGCGGCCGGCCGGTACTCACCAGTTCGGCGGTCCCCGGCTCGACGACACCGCCGGCGGCGAGGCTTTCCCGGCGCACCCCGAGTACGGTGACCGGGTGGTTGACGGGCTTGAACGTGACCGCCAGCGAGGCTTCGGCCAGCCCGTACACCGGGGTGAACGCCGCCGGATCGAACCCCCAGTGCGCGAACCGCTCACCGAATCGGCGCTGGACGTCGGCACTGATCATCTCGGCGCCGTTGAGGCACAGCCGCCAGGAGCTCAGATCGACACCGGCGAGTTCTTCGTCCTGAATCCGTTTGAGGCACAGCCCGAATGCGAAGTTCGGTGCGGCGGTTACGGTTCCGTGGTGTCGAGAGATGGCGCGCAGCCACGCCGCCGGGACGGCGAGGAACAACTCGGGCGGGAGCAGCACCAGCGGGCGCGGAAGGTAGAACGCCGTCAGCAGGTTTCCGATCAAACCCATGTCGTGATACAGCGGCAGCCACGTGACCCCGACCGGGGCGGGCAGGCTGTCACCGGCGAAGTAGTCGGCGATCGCGGCGAGGTTGAAGAGCAGATTGCGGTGGGTCAGCGCGACGGGTTTGGGATCGTGGGTTGTGCCCGAAGAGAATTGGATCAGTGCGATGTCGTCGGAGACCGCGGTGGACTCCAGCTCGCCGGCACCGTCGAGTTCGGCGGCGACGACACAACCCAGCCGGGTCGGCGCGCCATCGAGGAGCGGTCGGATCCGCGCGTCGGTGACAACCAGCGCGGCCTCAACGGCCCGCAGCATGGCCGTGGTCCGCTGGTGGTACTCGTCGAGCTTGCCGAGCCGCACCGGCG
>NZ_SRLQ01000007.1 GCF_004745805.1 Mycolicibacterium sp. CH28
GATGATGAGCCGGGCTGCTTTGCCATCTGGTGAGAGGAACAGTTTGAGGCCTTTTTGGAAGTCGGGGTTGGCGAAGACTTCCGGCGGTAGGTAGAAGTAGTCGTCGCTTTTGGAGGCGTCGAAGGCTTCGCCCATGGCGGTGGCGGTGTCGGTCATCTGCTGCATCTGTGTGATGAGTCCGGTGAAGCTGCTGTGGATGGTTTGCAGGGTGTTTTGCATGGTGGTGGCGGTGGAGATGATGGGGCCGAACTGTGCCACCATCTGCGGCGCCAGTGTGTCGATGTCGGCCATGCCGTTGACCATCGCGTTCATGCCGTCGACCATGGCGGTCATATCGGTTTGTAGGGCGGCCATGTTGTCGCTGAATTTGTCCACGCCGTCCATGGCGTCGAAGGCCGACCGCATGCCCCAGCAGGCCGGGATGTTGAAGCAGTGCGGATCCCAGTAGAAGTAGTTGCGGAATGGGCGGACTTCGTCGTCGAAGTTGGCGATGTTGTCGCGCATTTCGTCGAGGGTGGCCTTCATGGTGTTCATGTCGGCAACGCTGCGGTGTGCGGAGTCGACCATGTTGTTGGCTGAGCCGACGGTGGTGTGCATGCTGTTGGAGAACTTGACCATCAGTGCTTGCATCTTGGTCATGGAGGCGATCATGGCGCCCATGTCGTCACTCATCGTGTTGATGTCACCCACCCGCTCCTTCAAGAACTGGAGGTTTTGGGTGATGGGTACCGAGGACATGCTGATCTGGTAGGGGATGGAGCTGTGGGCGATGGGGGAGCCCAGGGGGCGGGTGATGCTTTGCACCATGGCGATGCCTTTGATTCGGAACAGTGCCTTGGCGATCCGGTCGAGCACGATCATGTCGGTGGGGTTGCGCATGTCGTGGTCGGATTCGATGGTCATGATGTCGGGGTTGAGTCGTGCTGTGCTGAAGTGTTTTTCGGCGGCGGTGTAGCCGATGTTGGCTGGGACGTTGTCGGGGATGTAGCGGCGGTCGTCGTAGCTGGTTTTGTAGCCGATCATGGCCAGCAGCCCGAGTAGTACGACGCTGGTGGCCGCGGCCAGGATGGGTTTGGGCCAGCGGACGGTGGCGGTGCCGACTTTGCGCCATCCTCGGGTTTTCATCATGCGTTTGGGGTCGAGTAGTCCGCGTCGGCTTGCTATGACCAGGATGGCGGGGGCGACGGTCAGGGCGGCAGCAACGACGATGATCAGGGCCAGTGCCGAAGGGTAGGCCAGGGAGTTGAAGTAGGACAGTCGGGTCAGCCGCAACGTGAGCATGGCTCCGGCGATGGTCAGTCCGGAGCCGAGGATGACGTGGCCGACACCGTGGAATGCGCTGTAGTAGGCGGCTTCCGGGTCTTCGCCGTTTTGTCGGGCCTCTTGGTAGCGGCCGATCAGGAAGATCGCATAGTCGGTGCCCGCGGCGATCGACAGTGCTGTCATCAGCGGGACTGAGAACGTCGAGAAGTCCATGAGCCCGAGGTGGCCGATCACTGCCACCGTCCCGCGGGCGGCGCCCATCTCGATGCCGACGACCGCCAGGATCAGCAGCACGGTGCTGATCGAGCGGTAGACCAGGGCCAGCATGATGGTGATGACGATCATGGTGACGACGGTCATCTTGATCATGCCGCGGTCGCTGGCTTCGAGGGAATCGGTGGTCAGCGGGGCCGGGCCGGTGACGTAGGCGCGGACTCCCGGTGGTGGCGGGGTGTCGTGGATGATTGTGCGAATAGCGTCGACCGAGTGGTTGCCCTGCGTGCTGCCCTGGTCGCCGGCCAGGTTGAGTTGGACGTAGGCGGCTTTGCCGTCGCTGCTCTGTACGCCGGCGGCGGTGATCATGTCGCCCCAGAAGTCGTGGACATGTTCCACGTGTTTGGTGTCGGCGTCGAACTTGTCTATCAGGGTCTGGTAGTAGCGGTGTGCGGCCTCGCCGAGGGGGTGATCGCCGACCAGCACGACCATGGCGATGCTGTCGGATTTCGATTCCTGGAACTTCTCGCCCATGCGTTTGGCGGCGATGACCGAGGGGGCGTCCTGCGGTGACATCGACACCGCGTTGGCCATGCCCACCTTTTCGACCTGCGGGATAAGCAGATTCACCGCCGCCGTATACGCCACCCACACCAGGATGATGGGAACCGCGAGTTTGCGGATGGTGCCGGGGATACCCGTGGATGTTGTCTTGGTGTGGGTGCTCATGCGGCTTTGTCCAGACAGAAGGCCTGGGCGTCACGGCCCTCGGCGTAGTTTTCGGCGACCAGTTTGTCGTTGACCAGGATCCGGCAACCCAGCGCGGCGGTATCACCTTGGGCGACCACATTGGCCAGCACCCCGGGGTCGGTAGTGCTCACCGTCACCGACCACGGCAACGCGGTGAAACCCGCCTCGATCGTCTTACCGTTGACATCGAGATAGCTCACCCGCCCCGACGCGTCCGCCGGTCCGACGATCTCGTAGGTCACCCGCTTGGTGTTGATCGGCGTGATCGCATCGGCCGGCATCGAGGCAGCGGTATAAGGCTTGTCGGAATCGAAGAACGTCCGCAACCGGCCCACCACCCCTATCGCGGCGATCACAGCAATGGCCACCACCGCCACCACCCAGAACCGCTTCATCTTGCCGAGCATTGCGGCATCTCCCTCTCGTCCGATCCAGCGCAGCCCCGCCTCGTACGGGTAACAGACATTGGTAGTAATACCATAGGGGGTATGGTATACAGAAATGGTCCGAAGTCGAAAGGTGATGTCGTGAGCGCGGAGAGCCCTCAGCCGCAGTGTGATGCCGCCGTGGCTGCAACCCTGAACCGGCTACGTCGCGTACACGGTCAACTCGGCGGCGTGATCGGGATGATCGAGCAGGGCCGCGACTGCAAAGACATCGTCACCCAACTCGCGGCGGTGTCAAAAGCGTTGAACCGCGCGGGATTCACCATCATCGCCACCGGTCTGCGTGACTGTATCGACCCGTCTGCCGGCTCCGGGGAGCAGAAGCTGACGATCGACGAGTTGGAGAAGTTGTTCTTGAGCCTGGCCTGAGGCCGGCTCGATCAGAAAGGGATCACGATGTGTCGAGCAGCGAACTGCCGCGTGTGCGGGAAGACGACGTGGGCAGGTTGTGGAATGCACGTTGACGCCGTGCGGCGCAGCGTGCCCGCCGGCCAATGGTGTGCCGGGCACGCTGCCGGCGAGGCCGCGCCCTCGCGCTGGAATCTGTTCCGGCGCAAGAAGTAACACCGATGACGCGACACCGCGCCGACACCGCACTTCGTGCGGCCATGGCGGTCCTCGCATCGGGTGTTGTGGCCGTGGCCGGGTCGGGTGTCGCCGCCGCCGACGCGACCGACGACTACCCGATCCCCAACCGGATCTTGCGCACATCGTGCACGCCCGAACAGATCATGGCTGCCGCTCGTGACGTCACCCCGATCTACTACGAGCGCTACATGATCGACTACGGCAATAAATCCCCCGAGCTGCACCAGGCCGTGCAGGACAGGATCCACTGGTTCTTCTCGATGGACTATGCGGGGCGGCGGCAGTACTCCGAAGACACCGCGACCAACGCCTTCTACGAGCCGCTGTCCTGGCAGTGGCCGAACTGGGCGAAGCTGTTCTTCAACAACAAGGGCGTGGCCGCGCACACCACCGATGTGTGCGCCCGGTATCCAGCTGACGACCCCGCCGTCTGGAACGGGTAACAGCCAGGACACAGCTCCGCGTCGGTCGGCCACCGTGCCGGGAATCGATGCGACCGTAGGGGAGTGCAGCAATCCGGCGACTACACGGCGATCCTCGACGAGTACGCCGAGCATTTGGCGCTGGAGCGGGCTCGTTCCGAGCACACCCGCCGGGCCTACCTCACCGACCTGCGATCCCTGTTCGCCTTCCTGGACGAGCGAGCACCTGGCGCCGGGCTCGCTGGGCTGAGCCTGCCGCTGCTGCGGTCATGGCTGGCCGCGCAGGCGGCCGGCGGGGCGGCCCGCACGACGCTGGCCCGGCGCACCTCGGCGATCAAGACCTTCACCGCCTGGGCCACCCGGCGCGGGCTGCTGACCGCAGATCCAGCGGTGCGGCTCCAACTGCCCAAAGCCCGGCGCACACTGCCGGCGGTGTTGCGTCAAGACCAGGCGCTGGCCGCCATGGCCGCCGCCCACCTCGGCGCCGAACAAGGCGACCCGCTGGCCCTGCGGGACCAGCTGATCGTCGAGCTGCTCTACGCCACCGGCATCCGGGTCAGTGAGCTGTGCGGCCTCGACATCGACGACGTCGACACCGAGCGCCGGCTGCTGCGTGTGCTCGGCAAGGGCAACAAACAGCGCACCGTCCCGTTCGGGGCGCCGGCGCTGGCGGCGCTGACCGCCTGGCTGACCGGCGGTCGTCCCGAGCTGGTCACCGCCGACTCCGGCCCGGCGTTGTTGCTGGGCCCACGAGGCCGGCGACTGGACCCCCGGCAGGCCCGCACCGTGGTGCACCAGACCGTCTCCGCGGTCGACGGGGCCCCGGACATCGGCCCGCACGGCCTGCGCCACAGCGCTGCCACCCACCTGCTCGAAGGCGGCGCCGACCTGCGCATCGTCCAGGAGATCCTCGGGCATTCGACGCTGGCCACCACGCAGCTCTACACCCATGTGACGGTCGCGAGGCTGCGCGCTGTGCACGACCAGGCCCATCCGCGGGCCTGAGCCCGGACGTGTGCGGTGCTCAGCCCGTCAGCGGCTTGAGGCGGATCGGGGTGGCGGCCAGCAGCCCGGTCGGGTCGACGTAATCGGCCCGTGCCGCGGGGCCCCACATCGCTCCCCAGTGCAGGCAGGCCGGTGCCGGGCAGCCCTGATGTCCGGCGACCAACCGGCCCAGGACGGTCGCCTCGTCGACCAGCTGGCCCACCCGGACGGCTGCCTCGACGGGCTCGTAGCTGGTGCGCAATCCGCCGGGATGGGCCAGCGACACCACCGGACGACCGGCGAGTTTGCCGGCGAACACCACCGTCGCCGAGCCGGCGGCGTACACCGGCTGCCCCGGCACGCCGGCGACGTCCACGCCGCGATGTCCGCGCTGCCAGTCCGGTGACGGTGCATCGAAGGCCCGGGTGACCGCCGGTGGCGGGCGAAGGGGCCACTGCAGCCGGGCGGTGTCGGCGCGGCCGGTCCCAGCGCACAGCAGCAGGGCAACGATCACCGCGACGACCGCGATCCGGGGCATCGTCCCAGTTCAGCGGGCAGCGGGGCGAGAGGGAAGTCGCGGCACCCGAGGCTGTGGACCCGCGCGCGGCTGTGGACAAAGCACCCCGTCGCGCGGTGTAAACTTTGTAACGCAATTCGCTCAAGCGGGTTGACTTCGCGCGCCTGTTCGCAAGTTCGCCATGTCGACACTTGCTCACGCATGCCGGTTGGTCCCGTCTGGCTCCCCTCGGGGTTCCCGACGACGGGTCGGTGTGCGCGGCAGACGCCAGGGCCCGCCTTCACCCGAAGGCGGGCGACAACCGACAATGAAGGCTGGCCAACAACCATGGCTGTTGTAACCATGAAGCAGCTGCTCGACAGCGGCGCTCACTTCGGGCATCAGACCCGACGCTGGAACCCCAAGATGAAGCGGTTCATCTTCACCGACCGCAACGGCATCTACATCATCGACCTGCAGCAGACGCTGACCTACATCGACCAGGCGTACGAGTTCGTCAAGGAAACCGTCGCCCACGGCGGCAGTGTCCTGTTCGTCGGCACCAAGAAGCAGGCGCAGGAATCCATCGCCGAGGAGGCGACCCGCGTCGGTATGCCCTACGTCAACCAGCGTTGGCTCGGCGGCATGCTCACCAACTTCTCCACCGTGCACAAGCGCCTTCAGCGGATGAAGGAACTCGAGTCGATGGAGCAGACCGGTGGCTTCGAGGGTCGCACCAAGAAGGAAATCCTGATGCTGACCCGCGAGAAGAACAAGCTCGAGCGCAGCCTCGGCGGTATCCGGGACATGCAGAAGGTGCCCTCGGCGATCTGGGTCGTCGACACCAACAAGGAGCACCTGGCCGTCAGCGAGGCCATCAAGCTGGGTATCCCGGTCATCGCGATCCTGGACACCAACTGCGATCCCGATCAGGTCAACTACCCGATCCCGGGCAATGACGACGCGATCCGGTCGGCGGCGCTGCTGACCAAGGTCGTCGCCTCCGCGGTCGCCGAGGGTCTGAAGGCTCGTTCCGGTGCGGGCAGCAGCGACAAGGCTGAAGCCGTGGCCGAGCCGCTGGCCGAGTGGGAGCAGGAGCTGCTCGCCACCGCAACCGCGTCGGCCCCCAGCGAAGCAGGGCCGGTCGCTACCGAATCCACCACTGACGCTTCTTGAGTTTTTCGGAGGAACGCTTTCATGGCTAACTACACCGCTGCCGACGTCAAGCGGCTTCGGGAGCTCACCGGCGCGGGCATGCTCGACTGCAAGAATGCCCTGGCCGACAGCGACGGCGATTTCGACAAGGCGGTCGAGGCGCTGCGTATCAAGGGTGCCAAGGACGTCGGCAAGCGCGCCGAGCGCGCCACCGCCGAAGGCCTGGTGGCCGCCAAGGACGGCGCGCTGATCGAGCTCAACTCCGAGACCGACTTCGTCGCAAAGAACGCCGAGTTCCAGAAGCTGGCCGACGACGTCGTCAACGCGGCACTGGAGTCCAAGGCCGCCGACGTCGACGCGCTCAAGGCCGCCAAGATCGGCGACAAGACGGTCGAGCAGACCATCGCCGAGCTGTCGGCCAAGATCGGCGAGAAGCTCGAGCTGCGCCGCGTGGCCTACTTCGACGGCAACGTCGAGGCCTATCTGCACAAGCGGGCGGCCGACCTGCCGCCGGCCGTGGGTGTGCTGGTCGAGTTCGAAGCCGGTGATGCCGCGACGGGTCAAGCCGCCGCCCACGCGGCGGCCTTGCAGATCGCCGCATTGAAGGCCAAGTACCTCACCCGCGAGGACGTTCCCACCGATTTGGTGGAGACCGAGCGACGTGTCGCCGAGGAGACCGCCAAGGCCGAGGGCAAGCCCGAACAGGCACTGCCCAAGATCATCGAAGGCCGCCTCACCGGTTTCTTCAAGGACGTCGTCCTGCTCGAGCAGCCGTCGGTGTCCGACAACAAGAAGAGCGTCAAGGCGCTGCTCGACGAGGCCGGCGTGACCGTGACGCGGTTCGTCCGCTTCGAGGTCGGCCAGCAGTAAGAAAACTTGGGCGGTACACCAAATCGCCCACTGGAAAACCCCGCGCCACCATCCGGCGATCCCGGAGGCGCGGGGTTTTGCCGTCTCTGGGTGCCGGGGCCGGTGCGTCGGGCCGCTATTGCACACGTGCCTGCTAGCGTCGGGTGAATGCAGCATGTGCACGCCTTCCGCGACGACGCGCTCGGCAACCTGGATGCGGTCGCCCTGGTCGATGCCCTTCGCACGGGCACCGTGTCCCGTTCCGAACTCGTCGAAGCCGCCATCGCCCGGACCGAGGCGGTCAACCCGCTCCTCAACGGGCTGGCGCACGAGACCTTCGATCGGGCCCGCTCCCGCGCGCTGACGGCCGAAGGCGGCTACTTCGAGGGAGTGCCGACCTTCATCAAGGACAACGTCGACGTCGAGGGCATGCCGACGATGCAGGGCACCGATGCGTGGGACCCGCGGCCACAACCCGGTCACGGCGACTTCGCCCGCTTCTTCTTGGCGACCGGCCTGATCCCGCTGGGCAAGACCCAGCTCTCGGAATTCGGCTTCAGCGCCTCGGCCGAGCATCCCCGACTCGGGGCGGTCCGCAATCCCTGGGATACCGACTACACCGCTGGGGCGTCGTCGTCGGGATCGGGCGCGTTCGTCGCCGCCGGTGCGGTGCCCATCGCCCACGCCAACGACGGCGGCGGGTCGATCCGGATTCCCGCGGCCTGCAACGGCCTGGTCGGACTCAAGCCGTCACGCGGGCGGCTACCGCTGGACAAGATGAGTCGCCAGATGCCCGTGCGCATCGTCAACGACGGCGTGCTGACCCGCTCGGTGCGCGACACTGCCGCGTTCTACCGTGAGGCCGAACATATCTGGCGAAACCGCCGGCTGCCTCCGATCGGCGCGGTCACCGGCCCCGGCCGCGAAAGGCTGCGGATCGCGGTGGTCACCCAGTCGGTCAATCGGCAGAGCAGCCCCGGCATTCGGGAGCTGACCCTGCAGACCGCCGAACTTCTCGGCGGCCTCGGCCACCACGTCGACCACCTCGACCACAACCCGGTGCCCCGCTACTTCGTCGACGACTTCGTCTTGTACTGGGCATTTTTGGCGATGACGCTGGTGCGTACCGGATCGCGGACATTCGGCGAGTCCTTCGACAAGAGCAGGCTGGACAATCTCACGCTGGGCCTAGGCCGCCACGCCAGCCGCAATCTGCATCGGTTGCCGGTCGCCATCGCGCGGCTGAGCCGGCTGCGGCGGGTCACGGCCCGGTTCTACCGGACCTACGACATCCTGCTGACGCCCACGCTGGCCGAGGAGACCCCGCGCATCGGGCACCTCGACCCGACCGCGGACTACCAGCAGATCATCGACCGGTTGATTGACTGGGTGGCGTTCACACCGCTGCAGAACGCGACCGGTGAGCCGGCGATCTCGCTGCCGCTGGCGCAATCGGCCAACGGTATGCCGGTGGGGATGATGTTCTCCGCTCCGATCGGCCAGGAGCGCCGGCTGCTGGAGCTGTCCTACGAACTCGAGGCGGCCAGGCCGTGGCCGCGCATCGACAGCTCACAGCACACGCCGTTGTCGGACACCGTCGCTGGAAACCAGCACACCGACGACACTGTCAAGTAGTGCATCGGCGCGACCGGCGATGTCCACGCTCCCGTTCGCCCTTGCTCGCGGTGGCCGGCGGAGTTCCCACAGACACGCCGAATTAACACCATCGGTTCTGACTTAACTCAGAGGACATCGTTGGGCTCCGTTCCGTGAAACAGGCCGAGCCGAATATGTTCGTTGTGGAAACCTCTGCCTCCACAGTGATTTCGCGACCATCGGCGATCGCCACCTCATCCGGGAACAACACATTCATGTGTCTTCTCCGGTTCGCCTGGGCGAATATTCGCCGCAGGCCCGAGCGCTTCGTGCTGTCGGTTCTCGGCATCGCTCTGGCTCTCATGTGTGTGACGGTGGTGCGCACCATCTCCTCGAGTTTTGCTATCACCGGCGCGGATTCGGTGACCGAGGTGCTCGGCGGTGCGCAATTGTGGGCGGTCCCGGCCGCCGGGGTGCACTTCGACAGCGAGGCGCAGGCCCTGGTCGCCGACGGACCCGCACCGGCGATCACCAGCCCAGCGGGGTGGCGTGCGATCAAAACGCTGTCCGGCGTAACCGAGGTCGACGGCAAACCGGTTTCGCTGCACGGGTCTGACGAAATACCAACTGGCCAAGCCATTTTGGGATCGCAGGTCGCCGAGCGGCTGAGCCTGGTTGGCGGCGACCGGATCGCGGTAGGGGACCAGGATCTCGATGTCGAGGTCCGCGGCGACGGCCAGTCGGTCACCGTTGCCACCCCGCTGGCGCAATCAGTAGTCGGTGACCGCGGATGGTGGATCGTCTTCGCGCCGTCCGGTCAGGAGAAAAGTCGCAGCCTCGGAACGACGTTCGGCGGTGCCGTCGGCCTACCCTCCACATCGGACCCGTCGGTCAAACCGGACCCCGGCGGTACCGGGCTGCTCTACGACACCGTCGGCGGATCCGGTCCGCTGACCTTCGACCAGAAGTTCTCGGCGCTGTTCTCCGGCAAGGTGACCAGCTCCACGCTGGGGATGATCTCGATCATCGGCCTGGTGCTCGGCTTCATCATCGCGGTGTCCTCATTCCTGGCCGCCGTGCAGGAACGACGCCGCGAATTCGGCATCATGTCCAGCATCGGGCTGGCCGACGAGGTGCTCTACTTCTTCCTCGTCGAATCCGCCGTGGTGTTCGTGGCGGCCTACGTGCTCGGCGTGCTGGCGGCCGGAGTTGCTGTGGCACTGGTTATTCCGGGAATCGCCACCCCGATCGCCTGGTTGCAGGCCGCCGGTATGGTGGCCGGCTTCCTGCCCGCCATGGCGATCGTCGGCGCGCTGATACCCGTGCACCGGCTGCTCCAGCAGCGCCCGGTCGACCTGCTTGGAGCCCGCTGATGATCGGTCATGGACTGGCCTACGGATGGCTTGCCGCGCGGCGGCGGATCCGTGAGATGGTGCTGCCGGTCGTCACGACGTCCACCGGTGCCTTCCTGGTCGTCATCGTCTTCGGGATGTCGGCAGGGATCCGCGCGCAGTCGGCATCGCTGGGCCACGCCGCCGAGATCGGCAAGGCCATCGTGCTGATCGCCATCACGGTGCTGTTGGTCGGCGTCGTCGAGGTTGCAGTGGCCACCACCCGCACCATCGCGCATCGCACCCGTGAACTCGGTGTGCTCGGTGCCACCGGAGTGCCGCGCCGGCCGGTGATCGCCGCGCTGCTGGTCGAACCGGCGGTCGCCGCGATCCTCGGGGCGCTGCTCGGTGTGGTCCTGGCGGTGGCGGGCGCCGTTCTGTTGGCCGTTCTGGGCCTTGTGCCCACCGGGGTTTCACCGGCGGGGCTGGGCTTCGGCGCGGCCATCGCCGTCGGGGTGAGCATCGTCGCCGCCCTTGTCACCAGCGTCATCCCCACGTGGAACGCGGCGTCGCGTCCACCCATCCGCTCCCTGTCGGCCGGAGGTTAGCCATGACCGCAGTCGAAGACGCCGCGCCGGAATCCGCGCCGGCTCCCGAACCTACGCCGGTGATCGAGATCAGCGACGTGTGGAAGCTGCACAAGCTCGGTGACGAAGTGGTCAAGGCACTTATCGCTGCCGAACTGACGGTCATGCCAGGTGAATTCGTCTGCCTGATGGGGCCGAGCGGGAGCGGGAAGTCGACCCTGCTCAACATCATCGGCGGCCTGGATCGGCCGACCAAGGGTTCGGTCACGATCGCCGGGCGAGACACAGCGAAGCTGACCGAGAGCCAGTTCGCCGCCCTGCGCCACGACACGATCGGCTTCATCTTCCAGAGTTACAACCTGATCCCGTTCCTGTCGGCCGTCGAAAACGTCGAACTGCCGCTGATGTTCGAGCCCTACGACCGCAAGTCACTGCGCCAGCGGGCGATGGAACTTCTCGACCTCGTCGGCCTGAGCCACCGGGTCCACCATCAGCCGACCAAAATGTCCGGCGGTGAGCAGCAGCGCACCGCGATCGCGCGGTCGCTGATCAGCAATCCCACCCTTGTGCTCGCAGACGAGCCGACCGCCAACCTGGACCACCGTACGGGGGAGACGGTGGTGCGCATGCTGCGCGACCTGTGTTCGACGCTCGGCGTCACGGTCGTCGCCAGCACCCACGATCCCACGGTGGCCGACGAAGCGAGCCGTGTCGTCCGGATGAGAGACGGACAAATCACCAACTGATCCAAGCGGGAAACAACTGCCCCTATCGGGATTGGAAGTAATACATGACGCAAGAACTCGAGGCGCCAGCGTCGGCTCAGCGCGACAAGCTCTTGACCACAGAGCTCGTCCCCGAGCAGGTGCTACCGAAGGTGATGACGACCTTCGGCCTCACGGCCACGTACGTTTTCATCATCTGCTGGATTACCGGCTCGTCGATCATGGCGGCCGGCGGCTGGACCGCGATCCCGATGTGGATTCTCGGCATCCTCACCTTCTTGATTCCCGCGGGCATGGCGGTGGCCGAACTGGGCAACCTGTGGCCCGGTGAAGGTGGCGTGTACATCTGGGCCACCCGAACCATGGGGGAGACCTGGGGCTTCATCGGTGGTTACCTGTCGTGGATCCCGGTGGTGCTCAACTCCGCGTCGTCGCCGGCGATCATCCTGCAGTTTCTGCTGCTGGCCTTCCACGCCGAACTCGGCCTGACACTGAGCATCATCCTGCAGGTGGCGCTGCTCTGGGCGGTCGTCGGTTTGGCGCTGGCCAAATTGGCCGCAAACCAACGCATCATGAACACCGTTTTCGTTGTGTACTGGGTTCTGACCGCCGTCATCTTCATCTCGGGCGTCGTCTACGCCATCCGCAACGGGTCGGCGCAGGAGTTCACGGCGCGCGCCGCAACGGTGCCCGACTTCGCCGGCGCCGGCTTCCTGTACGGCACCGTGCTGCTCTACCTGGTGGGCGTCGAGACGCCGTACAACATGGGTGCCGAGTTCCTGTCGGTGCGCAAGAGCGGGCCCAAGATGGTCGTGTACGGATCGATCGCACTGATCCTCATCTACCTGCTGACCACGCTGGGCACGATCATGGTGCTGCCGGCCGACCAGGTCAATCCGGTCACCGGTGTCATCGGCATGCTCGGCACGGCCGCACCCAAGGGCGTGATGGAAGTGGCTGCTGTCGTGCTGGCCATCATCGTGTTCGTGGCGTTGATGAGCTACCAGGTCACCTACTCGCGGCTGATCTTCGTCTCCGGTCTGGAGCGCCACCTGCCGCGGATCTTCACCCACCTCAACCCGCGCACCCGTAACCCGGTCACCGCGGTCCTGATCCAGGGCGTGCTTTCGTCGGTGCTCATCGTGGGCCTCTACTCGCAGAGCAGTATGGCCAACGTGACCGTGTTCCTGCAGGGCGGTCTGTCCATCGCGTGGCTGATCTCCGGGTTCTTCTTCCTGATCCCGGTCGCCATCGCGCGCAAGAAGTACGCCGATCGCTATGCCGCCGAGTCTTTCTGGCGGATTCCCGGTGGCATGGTCGGCGTGTGGATCGCCATTGCGGTCGGCTCGTTGGGCACCATCGGCGGCATCTACTACTCGTTCGCCAAGTCGTGGATCGCGGATGTGCCCGACAGCACCTGGATGATGTGGACCGGAAGCATCGCGATGGGCATGTTCGCCCTCGGCGTGATCGTCTACATCTTCGGCCGTCGTTCCGCCCACAAGATGACCCAGGAAGACGCGCTGGCCCACCTGGCCGTGCTGGATCTCAAGAAGTCCGAATCACCCAGCCCTGAGGCGGTTTAACCCACAATGACCATGGACAGCACCGTGCTGAGCACGGGAACCACCGACGGCCGCGCCTGTTACCCCCTCGACCCGCTGAGCGGAGCCGAGATCGAGGCCGCCGCCGCCGTCGTCAAGGAATCCGAATACTCGTCGCCAACACTGAAATTCGTGATGATCCAGCTGGCCGAACCAGACAAGAACGCACAGCTGACATTCGAGGCGATGGCTGATGTGCCGCGGCGGGCCTTCATCACGATGTACGACGCGGCGGCCAAGCTCATCTACGAGTCGGTGGTCGACATCGGCGCCCGAGTGGTGGAGACCTGGACGGCGATCCCGGGCCGCTTCCCGTCCTACCTGGTCGAGCACATGACCGGTGTCGAGGAGGTCGTTCGCGCCGACCCGCGGTGGCAGGAGGCGATGCGTAAGCGTGGTGTCACCGACTTCGACCTGGCGATGATCGATCCCTGGCCGGCCGGGTATTACGGTGCGCAAGATCATTACGAGAACTCGCCGCTGATCTGCCGTCCGCTGACTTTCATGCGTGCCGCGGCGTCCGAGCATGGCTATGCCCGCCCGGTGGAGGGCGTGATCGTCACGTTCGACCTCGACTCGATGCAGGTCCTCGAGGTGGAGGATCACGGGGTGGTGCCGCTACCGCCGAAGTCGGGCAACTACTCGGCGCAGTTCATGTTCGACGAGGACAACCGGCCGGCCTTCACCCAGTTTCGCGACGACGTGAAGACGATCGAGATCACCCAACCAGACGGCCCCAGCTTCACCGTCGACGGTTGGAAAGTCCAGTGGCAGAAATGGTCTCTACGGGTCGGGTTCAACCCGCGCGAAGGCCTCACCCTGCACGAGATCACCTACAATGACCGGGGCACGGTCCGTCCGATCATGTACCGGGCGGCGCTCTCGGAGATGGTGGTGCCCTACGGCGACACCTCGCCGACCCACTGGAACAAGAATGTGTTCGACATGGGTGAGGTCGGGATGGGGTTCTCGGCCAACCCGCTGACCCTCGGATGCGACTGCCTGGGCGAGATCTTCTACTTCGACGGCACGGTGCACGACTCCGACGGCAACGCGGTCATCATCCCGAATGCGATCTGCATGCATGAGGAAGACTACGGAATCTCGTGGAAGCACACCGATTTCCGCACTGGCGAGGTCGAGGTGCGCCGGTCGCGGCGCCTGGTGATCTCGATGATCTGCACGGTCGGCAACTACGAGTACGGGTTCTTCTGGTACCTCTACAACGACGCGTCCATCGAAATGGAGGTCAAGCTCTCCGGGGTGCTCACCACCGGGTCCATTCCGGAGGGGGAGGTGCCCAGATGGGGCAAGCTGGTCGCACCGGGTATCTATGGCCCCAACCACCAGCACTTCTTCAACTTCCGGCTTGACATGAGCATCGACGGGCCGAGTAATAGTGTCTATGAAGTAGATTC
The DNA here is from genome assembly GCF_004745805.1 of Mycolicibacterium sp. CH28. Classification (GTDB taxonomy): domain Bacteria; phylum Actinomycetota; class Actinomycetes; order Mycobacteriales; family Mycobacteriaceae; genus Mycobacterium. Next base: position 14,428 of record NZ_SRLQ01000007.1, read on the forward strand.
GGTGGTCGAGCCCGAACCCGAGCTCAACCCGCACCACAACGCGTGGATTGCCAAGGACACACTGGTGGCTTCGGAGGCGCAGGGTGCCCGAGACTGGAACTGGTCGACCGGGCGGTACTGGAAGGTGACCAACCCCTCGAAGGTCAACGAGCTCGGCGCGGCGGTGGGCTACAAGCTGATGCCACGCGACCCGGTGCCGGTGATGGTGCAGGAAGGCTCCTACATCTATGACCGGGCCCGGTTCGTCCAGCACAACCTGTGGGTGACCAAGTACGATCCGGCGGAGAAATTTGCCGCCGGCGACTACATGTACCAGTGCGCCGAGGCGCAGGGGTTGCCGCAGTACATCGCCGATGACGCGCCGCTGGAGAACACCGACATCGTGCTCTGGTACACCGTGGGTGCGCATCACATCGTGTGCCCGGAGGACTGGCCGGTGATGCCCTGCCACTACACCGGATTCAAGATGAAGCCGGTCGGGTTCTTCGACGGCAACCCGGCATTGGATGTGCCGCCGTCACCGCCGAAGGGCTGCCACAGCCACCACTGATTAGCCGGAGCCGAGGGCGGCGAGAATTCCGCGGAATTCTCGCCGCTGTTCGGCGCTGAGGCCCGCCATCAATCGTTGTTCGGCCGCGCGCACCCCGGCGTCGGTGCCTTCCAGGAGTGCCAACCCGGCACGGGTCAGCTTCGCCGGCAGTGAGCGTCCCGATTCCACACTCGCCGGGCGAGTCGCCAGTCCGCGTTCCTCGAGGCTGCGCAGCACCATGTTCATCGCCTGCGGCGACACCCCGGTGTCGCGGGCCAGCTCGGCATTGGAGCGGTCGGGGAACCGGGACAGGATCCGCATGCAGATGTACTGCGGGAACGACAGGCCCACCGGTTCGAGCGCGGTGGTGGTCACTTCGGCGCGCAGTGCCGAGGCCACCCGATGCAACAGGTAGCCCAGCGGCTCGTCGTGGGCTCCACTCATGTCAATGATATTGACATATATCAACCCAATTGATAACTGTGGAGTATGACCACACCAGAGGATCTGTTCGAGTCGGCGTACCGCGGCCAGGCTCCGCAGTTCGAGGGCTTCCGGCCGCCGTGGAGTATCGGTGAGCCGCAACCCGAGATCGCCGCACTCATCGAGCAGGGGAGGTTCCACGGCGACGTCCTCGACGCCGGCTGTGGTGAGGCCGCGGTGTCGCTGTACCTCGCCGAGCGCGGGTTCACCACGGTTGGGCTGGACCTCTCGCCCACGGCCATCGAGTTGGCGCGTGCCGAGGCCGCCAATCGGGGCCTGGCCAATACCAGCTTCGAGGTCGCCGACATCAGCAACTTCGGCGGCTATGACGGCCGATTCGGCACCATCGTCGACTCCACCCTGTTTCATTCGATGCCAGTCGAGGCGCGGGCGGGTTATCAACGCTCGATCGTCCGTGCGGCGGCCCCGGGCGCCCACTACTTCGTGCTGGTGTTCGACGCGACGTCGATGCCGGCCAATGGGCCTGGGCACCCGGTGACCGCCGAGGAGTTGCGGGCCGCGGTCGAGCCCTACTGGGTGATCGACGACATCAGGGCGGCGCGGATCCACGCCAACGTGCCCGACGCCCTGGCATCGAAGGTCGAGCTCGCCGGCGGCGATCTGCGTGCCGAGGCCAACGGGCGCACGTCGATGCCAGGTTGGCTGCTCTCGGCGCATCTTGGCTGACCGTCGCGTCTTCGGGCCGCCGACCTGCGGTGTCGTACGCTGAGCCGATGGAGCTACTACGCAACGTAGTCGTGCTGGTGCACATCGTCGGGTTCGCCGTCACGTTCGGCGCCTGGGTCGCCGAGGCGGCGGCCCGCCGGTTCCGCACCACCCGAGTGATGGACTACGGGCTGCTGGTGTCGCTGCTTACCGGCGTGGCACTGGCCGCGCCGTGGCCGGCGGGAATCGTGCTGAACTACCCCAAAATCGGGGTCAAGCTCGCCATCCTCGTCGTGCTGGGCGGCTTGCTCGGCATGGGTAATGCAAAGCAGCGGCGGACCGGTGAGCCCGTCGCGCGGCCGGTGTTCGTCACGATCGGCGTGTTGTCGCTGGCCGCGGCCGCCATCGCCGTGCTGTGGTGAGCTGAATCGGGGGTGCAACCCGACAAATCCGTGACTGCGGCGATGAGGCAGGATGGAAGTGCCGTCCCGAACGTCGCCGGGATGGCACTCTCGTGCCAGGAGTCCGACACAATCCGAGGAGACTGATGGGGGAGCCGGCCAGTCCCAACGGCGCTGAGCCGTCGGCGACGCATTTGCAGGGATTGCGCCCGAAGTATTCGCGGGTGCTGCTCAAACTCGGTGGCGAGATGTTCGGCGGCGGGTCGGTCGGGCTGGACCCCGACGTCGTCGCCCAGGTCGCGCGCCAGATCGCCGAGGTAGTGCGCAGTGGGGTGCAGGTCGCCGTCGTCATCGGCGGGGGCAACTTCTTCCGCGGCGCGCAGCTGCAGCAGCGCGGGATGGAACGCACCCGTTCGGACTACATGGGCATGCTCGGTACCGTGATGAACAGCCTTGCGCTGCAAGACTTCCTGGAAAAGGAAGGCATCGTCACACGGGTGCAGACAGCCATCACCATGGGTCAGGTCGCCGAGCCCTACATTCCGCTGCGCGCGGTGCGACACCTCGAGAAGAGCCGGGTGGTGATCTTCGGCGCCGGTATGGGGTTGCCGTACTTCTCCACCGACACCACTGCCGCGCAGCGTGCCCTGGAGATCGGTGCCGACGTCGTGCTGATGGCCAAGGCTGTCGACGGGATCTTCACCGACGACCCGCGGGAGAACCCCGACGCCGAGATGCTCACCGAGATCAGCCACCGCGAGGTCATCGACCGTGGACTGCGGGTGGCCGACGCGACCGCATTCAGCCTGTGCATGGACAACGGCATGCCCATCCTGGTCTTCAACCTGCTGACCAAGGGGAATATCGCCCGGGCCGTCGCAGGTGAGAAGATCGGGACACTGGTCACCACCTGAGGGAGGACCCCCGTACATGATTGAAGAGGCGCTCTTCGACGCCGAAGAGAAGATGGAGAAGGCCGTCGCGGTGGCCCGCGATGACCTGTCGTCCATTCGTACCGGGCGAGCGAACCCCGGCATGTTCGCGCGCGTGGTGGTGGACTACTACGGTTCGACGACCCCGATCACGCAGCTGTCGAGCATCAACGTGCCCGAGGCGCGGATGGTCGTGATCAAGCCCTACGAGGCGACGCAGCTCAAGACTATTGAGGACGCCATCCGCAACTCGGATCTGGGCGTGAACCCCACCAACGACGGCAACATCATCCGAGTGTCCATCCCGCAGCTGACCGAGGAACGTCGCCGCGATCTGGTCAAGCAGGCCAAGTCCAAGGGCGAGGACGCCAAGGTCTCGGTGCGCAACATCCGCCGCAAGGCGATGGAGGAGCTGGCCCGCATCAAGAAGGATGGCGACGCAGGCGAGGACGAAGTCAGCCGGGCCGAGAAGGACCTCGACAAGTCCACCCACCAGTACACGAATCAGATCGATGAACTGGTCAAGCACAAGGAAGGCGAACTGCTGGAGGTCTGATGACCGCTCAGCAACCATCGCCTGTGGCAGCCACCGAGTCCGGCGCCCCCGATTCCGGGGCACCGGAGAAGAAAACCTCACGAGCCGGACGCGATCTGCCCGCCGCGATCGCCGTCGGCGCGGTCTTGGGCGCGATGGCGATCGGCAGCCTGTTGTTCGCGCCCAAATGGTGGTTCCCGCTGCTGGCCAGTGCGATCGCGATCGCAACCCACGAGGTGGTGCGCCGGCTCGGCGAACACGGGTATGCGATGCCGTTGGTGCCGCTGCTGGTCGGCGGGCAGGCGATGATCTGGCTGGCCTGGCCGTGGGGTGTCGCGGGAACGCTCGGCGCCTACGGCGGCACGATCGTGATCGCCATGGTGTGGCGCCTCGTCGGCCAGGGCCTGCGGGAGCAGCCGGTCAATTATCTGCGCGATATCGCCGCCACCGTGCTGCTGGCCACCTGGGTGCCGCTGTTCGCGAGTTTCACCGCGCTGCTGATCTTCCAGGACAACGGCGGCGCCCGGGTCTTCACCGTGATCGCCACCGTCGTCTTCGCCGATATCGGTGGCTACATTGCCGGCGTCCTGTTCGGCAAGCATCTGCTCGCCCCGGCGATCAGTCCCAAGAAATCGTGGGAGGGACTGGGCGGCTCACTGCTGTTCGGCATCTCCGCCGCCGTGCTGTCGGTCACGTTCCTGCTGCACAAACCCGCCTGGGTCGGGTTGCCGCTCGGGTTGATGCTGGTGATCACCGGTGTCCTCGGTGACCTGGTCGAATCCCAGGTCAAACGCGACATGGGCATCAAGGACATGGGAACGCTGCTGCCCGGCCACGGCGGGATCATGGACCGCATCGATGCGATGCTGCCGTCCGCGGTCGTCGGCTGGATCGTGCTGACGCTGCTGGCCTGACCTACGGTCGGGGATACTGGGACCGATGAAGCAAGAGCTGGTCTTCGAGGCCCCGCGGCGGGCACTGCCACCGCGCCATCTCGCTGACCTCGACGCCGAGGGCCGAGCCGCCGCCGTTGCCGAACTCGGACTGCCCGCGTTCCGGGCCAAGCAACTGGCGCAGCAGTACTACGGCCGGCTGCTGGCAGACCCGCAGCAGATGACCGACCTGCCCGTCGCGGTGCGTGACGCGGTGGCCGACGCGCTGTTCCCGAAGCTGCTCTCGGTGGCCAAGGAGATCGAGTGCGACGCCGGGGAGACCCGAAAGACGCTGTGGCGCGCCCATGACGGCACCACCTTCGAGTCGGTGCTGATGCGCTACCCGAACCGCAACACCGTCTGCATCTCGTCGCAGGCGGGCTGCGGCATGGCCTGTCCGTTCTGCGCGACGGGCCAGGGCGGGTTGACCCGCAACTTGAGCACCGGCGAGATCCTCGAGCAGGTGCGGGCCGCGGCGGTGACGTTGCGCGACTCGTACGGTGATCGGTTATCGAACGTGGTGTTCATGGGGATGGGTGAGCCGCTGGCCAACTATGCCCGGGTGCTGGCCGCCGTTCGCCGCATCACGGCCGCACCGCCGGAGGGCTTCGGGATCTCGGCGCGGTCGGTGACGGTGTCGACGGTCGGGCTGGCGCCGGCGATTCGCAAGCTCGCCGACGAACACCTGGGTGTGACGTTGGCAGTGTCGCTGCACACCCCCGACGACGAACTGCGCGACACCCTGGTGCCGGTGAACATGAGGTGGAAGGTGCGCGAAGTCCTTGATGCCGCCCGCTACTACGCCGACCTCACCGGCCGGCGGGTCTCCATCGAGTACGCACTGATCCGCGATGTCAACGATCAGGGCTGGCGGGCCGATCTGCTGGGCAAGAAACTGCACGGTGCGCTCGGGCCGCTGGTCCACGTCAACCTGATTCCGCTCAACCCGACGCCGGGAAGTCAGTGGGATGCCAGTCCGAAGGCCGTCGAGCGTGACTTCGTGCGCCGGGTGCAGGCCAGAGGTGTGTCGTGCACGGTGCGGGACACCCGCGGTCGCGAGATCGCTGCGGCGTGCGGACAGCTAGCCGCAGAGAGCTGAAGAGAGCGGGCTAGCGCAGCCAGCCCCGGCGGCGGCCCCACCAGTCGCGGAAGATCACTGCCGCCACGAGGACCGCGAACACCACGAGCACGTAGTCCTCGACGTGGCCGACATGGTTGCCGCGCAGCATCCCCAGCAGGAACACGACGACGAAGATGCCGACGCCGTACCAGGTGCGGTAGGTGATCTTGCTCCAACCCCAGGCGGCCGAGGGCACGTCGGCGGGGTCGACTTCGGTGTAACGCTCCACCTCGGTACTGACCATTGCGGCTCCTGTCGAAAGATCGGCGACTGCGGTCATTCTGGCACACCGCTCCGGCGCGGGCTCAGCCGATCTGGCCGTGGCGCCGCAACGCCTCGACCCGTTCGGCGGCGTGGTCGAGGATCGGGTCCGGATAGTCGGTGGGCCGTCCGCCCTTGAGCTTGTGCACGTCGGCCATCTCGGCCAGCTCGGGCACCCAGCGTCGGACATAGTCGCCGCTCGGGTCGAACTTCTCGCCCTGCGCGGTGGGGTTGAACACCCGAAAGTACGGCGCGGCGTCGGTGCCCGAGCCCGCGCACCACTGCCAGCCGTGCTGGTTGTTGGCGATGTCGCCGTCGACCAGCTGCTCGAGAAACCAGCGCGCACCCCACTGCCACGGCAGATGCATGTCCTTGACCAGGAAAGATGCCACGATCATCCGCAGCCGGTTGTGCATGAATCCGGTGTTGAGCAGCTGGCGCATGCCGGCATCGACGATCGGGTAGCCGGTGCGGCCCTGCGTCCAGGCCTGGAACGTCTCCTTCGCCGCGGCGTCGGTGTCGACCTCTATGGCGTCATAGCGGCGGTTCCAGTTCCGCCAGGCGCTGTCGGGCCACTCGTGCAGCACGGCGGCGTAGAAGTCGCGGAACGCCAACTCACGCAGGTAGGCGCCCGGGCCGGGCTCGCGGACGTTGAGATCGGCGACCATGGTGCGGGGGTGGATGGTGCCGAACTTCAAGTGCGCCGACATCCGGCTCGTTCCCGGCTTGTCCGGGCGGTTTCGGTCCTCGGCGTAGTCGGCGATCCCATCGTCGACGAACTCGGCCCACCCGCGCAGCGCGGCCGGCTCGCCGGCCTCGATGTCGAGACTCGCGCCCGGGTTCGGCGGGTCGACCCGCCGGATCCGGGTCGGCAGGCCCGTCGGGTCGATCCAGCTGACCGTCGCCGTCGCCGAAGCCGCCGGGGCTCGCCAGCCGATCTCGCGCCACCTGGCTAGGTACGGCGTAAACACCTGGTACGGGGATCCGTCGTCCTTGGTGACCCGCCCCGGTGAGACGAGGTAGGGCGAGCCGGTGGCCTGCAGCGTGGCTCCCGCCTCGGCCAGCGCCGCGGACACCGCCGTATCGCGCCGCAACCCGAACGGGCTGAAGTCGGCCGAGACGTGAACCGTCCGCGCGTCGACGGCGGCGCACAGCGCCGGGATCTGCTGGTCGGGCCGGCCGCGGGTGACCAGCAGCCGGCCGTCGAGCGCATCGGAGAGCGCACGCAGCGCATCGCCCAGGTACTGCAACCGCCGCGGCCCCGACGAGGCCTCCAGCCGAGGGTCGAGCACGAAGCAGCCGAGTACCTCGCTGCCGTCGCCGGCGGCTTCGAGCAGGGGCGGCAAGTCGTGCAGGCGCAGATCGCGGCGAAACCACAGCAGTGTGGACGGCATGTCGTCCATGCTGCCCGGTCGCCGCGGGCGCGGTCGGCGAACCCGGCTCAGACCCGGTGAACCTGCCAGAATGCAGCCATGACCCAAGGGCCCGGTCCGGTGCAGTATCCGCGCGACTTGGTCGGTTACGGGGCGCACCCGCCGCACCCGCGCTGGCCGGGCGAGGCCAACATCGCGGTGCAGTTCGTGCTCAACTACGAAGAAGGTGCCGAGAACAACGTCCTGCACGGTGACCCGGCATCCGAGACGTTCCTGTCGGAAATGGTTGGTGCCCAGGCTTTCCCGAACCGGCACATGAGTATGGAGTCGCTCTACGAGTACGGATCCCGAGCCGGGCTGTGGCGATTGCTGCGGGTGTTCGACCGCCGCGGCCTGCCGCTGACGATCTTCGGGGTCGCGATGGCCCTGGCCCGCAATCCCGAGGCGGTGGCCGCGTTCACCGCACGCGGTGACGAGATCGCCTGCCACGGCCTGCGTTGGATCAGCTACCAGTTGGTCGAACCGGCGGTGGAACGCGAGCACATGGCCGAGGCGGTGAAGCTGATCACCGAACTCACCGGGGCGGCGCCGGTGGGCTGGTACACCGGTCGGGACTCCCCGCAAACCCGGCAGCTGGTGGTCGAGCACGGTGGGTTTCTCTACGACTCCGACTCCTACGCCGACGACCTGCCGTACTGGACGAGAGTGGATGGCAACGATCACCTGGTGGTGCCCTACACACTGGACACCAACGACATGCGCTTCGTGATCCCCGGCGGATTCCCTTCCGGTGACCAGTTTTTCGCTCATCTGCGCGACGCCTTCGACGTGCTCTACGCCGAAGGGGCGGCGGGCGCGCCGAAGATGCTGTCGATCGGGTTGCATTGCCGGCTGGCCGGTCGGCCGGGCCGCACCGCGGCACTGGAACGCTTCCTGGACCACGTGCAGTCCCACGACAAGGTGTGGATCACCCGCCGGGTGGACATCGCGCGGCACTGGATCGCGCGTTTCCCGGCGCCCTGAACGCAGCGAGGGTGTGGTTTCGCGGCGTGGCGAAACCACACCCCCGTGCGCGTGCCGGACTTACTGAGCCGGGGGCATCAGCACGGTGTCGATCAGGTAGACGGTGGCGTTGGCGGTCTTCACCCCGCCGCAGACCACGTTGGCATCGTTGACCTTTAGCTCGTTGCCCGAGCCGGTGACCGTCACGGTGCCGCCCTGCACGGTCGTGTGCGCGCCGACGACCTGCGCGGGGCCGGCCTGGCCCGGAACCACGTGATAGGTCAGGATCGAGGTCAGCAGATCCGAATCGGTCTTGAGCTTCTCGATCGTGGCGGGATCGATCTTGGCGAACGCATCGTCGGTCGGTGCGAACACGGTGAACTGCCCACCGTCGAGGGTTTTGACGAGGTTGACATTGGGGTTCAGCTTGCCCGACAGCGCCGCGGTCAACGTGGTGAGCAACGGGTTGTTCGCGGCGGCCACCGTGAGCGGGGCAGCTGCCATGCCGGAGACCGAACCCGGTCCGGTGGGCACCTTCTCGGTGTAGCCCGCGCAGCCCGGACCGACGAGGTCGGCGGCCGGGGCAACCGTAGGAGTGGACGTCGTCGTGGTGGACGTCCGGGGGGTGGCGGATTCAGAACTCGCGGTGCTTCCGGTGGTCGACGAACACGCCGAGAAGAGGACCGCCGCCACGGCGATCCCGGCTGTCGTCAGGGCTGAGCGGTGAGCTTGCATCGTGACTCCCTTGTCTGCATTGGGTGGACCGACCGCGTCTCGATCGGCGTGCATAAGGGATTCGGCAGGAGGCTGGTCTCGGACTGGTGGCGACGGGTCAGGTCATAGACGCGTCATATCCGCCCGAGCTGGAGATGCCGGCAGCCCCACCCGGGCGCGCACCGCGGTAACCGCTCGGGCCACGGCGATGCCCACCACGATCGACGCGGCCACACCGGCCATCGGATGGCCGAACAGCGGATACACCTGGAAGTGCGTGAGATAGATGTAGAGCGAGGCTTCCGCGACGATGCCCCCGGCGCCGGTCAGGGCCGGGGGAAACGGCAGCGCGGGCAGCCAGATCAGCAGCAGGATGCCGGCGGCGACCAGCATTTCGCGGTGACCGTTGCCGAAGTACCCGGCTACCCCGATCACCACGACTGCGCTGACGGCCAGGCGCTGCCAGGCGGCGGTGGCCTTGGCCGCGGCCCAGCCGGCGGCGAAGAACCAGAAGGCCAAGACGGTGAACCACGCCTCGTGCCCCAGGCGCAGACCGGGAAGGTCGTAGCGCACCGCCAGGCCGAGAGCCAGGAACGCCGAGGCAATCCCGAACGGGTATCGGCGCTCCAGCCGATCGCAGACCGGCAGCCAGCTGATCGCGGTGAGCGCCACCAGAATCCACACCAGCACCTCGATGAACCACAGCCGGCCGGCGGTCATACTGTCGTGCGGACCCAGAACCTTCTGCAGCAGAACCAGATTGGTCGGCGCGTAGTCGTCGGTGACCAGCAACGCGAACGCGATCCAGATGGTTGAGGGGACGGCGATCCAGGCGATCGTGTCGACCTGATGCCGCACCCGGTGTCGCCGGGAGGGGCTGGACAGGCAGAACCGGGCGAAGTTGTAGCCGGCCACCGCGAGCAGGATGTGGGCGCCGCCCCACAGTTCGAACAGGCCCGCGTGGGACCCCACGATCAACCCGATGGCGACGGCTCGCAGCGCGACGCTGGTTTCCAGCGTCGCACGCCACCGCGAGCCGGCGGGCCTGCCGAGGGTTTCCAGTTCGGCGATGGTGCGGTTCGGCCAGTCCGCAGGCAGCCGGCCCAGCCTGCGTTCGAGCCGGATCGACATCGTCACGTAGGACAACGAGTTGCCCCCCAAGCTGGTGAAGCTGCTCTGCGGCGTCAGGGTGCCGGAGTCGACATGCAACACGTCGGCGAACAGGGCACGCATACCGGTCGCCGGTGGCGCGTCCTGTTCGCGGGCGATGGTGCGCAGGGCCGGATAGTCCGGCTTGCCCGATGGCAACACCGGCAGCTCCGCGAGCGCGACGGCGCGTACCGCCGCGGCGGGCAGCCCGGCGGCGGTGGCGGTGCGCACCCGCAATTCGGCCGGGTCCACCGGGCCCGCGACCGCGACGACGAGCTGTCCGTCGGCATCGGTGCACATCGCCGGTGACGCATGTTCCGCTACGGCGGATTCGACGCGCTGCAGATCGATGCGTAGCCCGTAGAGCTTGACGAATCGGCTCAGCCGGCCGACTACCTGATAGAGGCCGTCGCCGAGGTGGCGTGCCAGGTCCCCGGTGTGCAGCGCCTCCAGTTCGGCGCCGCCGGCGAGGTCGGCGGGCGAATGTGCGTAGCCCATCATGACATTCGGCCCGTGGTAGACCAGCTCGCCGACGTCGGGATCGCGGTAGCCGTCCACCGCCGCCAGCGTGAACCTGCCCCCGGGTATCGGTCGGCCGATTGCCTCGGGGTAGCTGTTGGCCAGTTCAGCTGGCAGATAGGCCATCCGGGCGGTCGCTTCGGTGGCGCCGTACATGACGACGAACTCGAATCCGCGCCGCTGCCCGAGCTCGGCGTACCGGCGCACCGAATCCGGGCCCAACCGCCCACCGGCCTGGGTGATGTAACGCAGTGTCGGCAACGCCATGGTGTCGAAGCCGACCCGGTCGAGTAGTTCGAACGTGTAGGGCACCCCGGCGAAGCTCGTGGCACCGTGGTGGGCGAACAGCGCCCAGAACTCGTCGTCGGCCACCGACCGATCGGTGAGGACCAGCGCGGCGCCGCGCCACAGGTGGCTGTGGATCACCGAGAGCCCATAGCAGTACGACATCGGCAATGTGGTTGCTGCCCGGTCATTTTCGGTGATGGCGAGATACTCGCCGATCGCGACGGCGTTAGAGCGCAGGTTGTTCGCGGACAGGCGCGCCAGCTTGGGTGAGCCGGTGCTGCCCGAGGTGCTCAGCAGCAGCGCCAAGTCCGGGTGCAGGCGGTGCCGGCTGGTTTGGCGGCGGTGCCGGATGGTTCCGTCCGCGGCGACGACGATGTCGGGATCGTAGGTGTCCAGCAGTGCCGCCCGGTCTGCCCCCGGCGGCACCGGGATAGCGACGTGGCCGCCGGCCAGCGCACCGAGGTAGGACACCAGGGCAGGGACGGTATTGCCGGCCTCCAGCAGGACGAGTTTGCGGTCCGGGCCGAATTCGGCCGCGGCGTCGGCGGCGCGTGCGGCCAGCTCGCGGTGGGTCAGTGTCTCGGTGGCCGTCGCGACGGCCATGCGGTCACCGAAGCCGGCCATCCGCTCGACCAGGTCACGCACCACTGTCCTCGAAAATGACCGGGGTGCCTAACAATTCGACGGTGACCTTGCTGTGCAAGCTGGGACAGCCGAAGCTGTGCTGGCGCACCGTGATCGGCGCGGCAGCACCGGCCGGTTCGATGGTCAGCAGCACGTCGGGGCCCAAGAACTCCGCACCCACCACGGTGCCCAGGCCGGTGTCGGCCGCGGCATCTGGTACCACGCTGGCCTGCAGTTGCTCGGGGCGCAGCAACATCGTTGCCGTGCCGTCGGCAGCCGACGGAACGGGCAGGCGCCCGAGTATGCATTCGGCGATGCCGTCGCGCACCGTGCAGGACAGGAACACGCAGTCGCCGAGGAACTCCGCGGTGAACCTGGAGGTCGGGTTGAGATAGACCGCCTGCGGGGTGCCCACCTGGGTGAATCGTCCACCGCGCATGACGGCCACCTGGTCGGCGATCGAGAGCGCCTCCTCTTGGTCGTGGGTGACCAGCAGGGTGGTCACCCCGGCCTCGGACAGGGTGCGCGCCACGGCCTTGCGGGTGGCCGCGCGCAGTCCGGTGTCCAGCGCGCTGAACGGCTCGTCGAGCAGCATGAGGGCGGGTCGACGAGCCAGGGCCCGGGCCAGCGCGACTCGCTGCTGCTGACCGCCCGACAACTCGCTGGGCCGCCGGGAGGCCAGCGCCGCGTCCAGGGACACCGTGCGCAGCAACTCGGCGACCTGATCGCGCACCGCGCGCTGACGCAGCCCGGCGTTGAGGCCGTAGGCGACGTTTTGCCCGACGGTCAGGTGCGGGAACAGGGCACCGTCCTGTGCGACGTAGCCGACACCGCGCCGATGGGGTGCCACACCAGTGCCGGGGCCGGCGACCTGGCGGCCGGCCAATGTGACCGTCCCGGCGTCGGGAGTTTCGAATCCGGCGATGATGCGCAGCAGGGTGGTCTTGCCACAGCCGGACGGCCCCAGCACCGCGGTGATACTGCCCTCGGCGATGTCGAGGTCGAGCTCATCGAGCACCGTATGGCCATCGAAAGATTTTGTCAGAGAACGTGTTTGCAGTTGGATGTTCATAACGCGGCCACCTTCGAGGACTGGCGGACGAGCAGTATCGTGACCGGCAGCGCCAGCACGATCATGATCGCGGCATAGGGTGCGGCCGCGGCGTAGTCCAGCTCGCTGGCCAGCGACCAGAACCGCATCGACAGGGTGCGGGTGCCCGTGGGCGCCAGCAACAGGGTGGCGGTCAGTTCGGTGGCGACGGCGACGAACACCATCGCCGCCCCCGCAGCAGCCGCTGGGGCGGTGAGCCGCAACGTGATTCGGGCGAAGGTGGCCGTGGGTGCCACGCCCAACGTCCACGAGGCTTCCTCTAGACCGACGGGAACCTGAGCCAGTCCGGCCCGCACGCTGACCAGTGCCCGCGGGATGAACATGAGCACGTAGGCGCACACCAGCAGGGTCACCGTCTGGTAGAGCGGGGGAGTCACCCGGATGGCAACGGTCACCAGCGCCAGGGCGGTGACGATGCCCGGCAGCGAGCTGGTGAGAAAGTTCGCGCCTTCGACGGCCCGTGCCAACGGCCCACTGGTGCGAACAGCCACCCAGGCAACGGGATAGGCCAGGACGGTCGCGGCCAACGCGCCCGCCGCGGCCAGCCCGATGGTCTGGGCGAGTGCGACGCCGACGTCATCGAGCACCCACACGCCAGGGCCGCCGATCCACAACCAGCGCAGGATCGTCCACGCCGGAACGCCCAGCGCCAGGATCGACAGCGCGGTCAGACCGGCCGCCGCGGGGATCTGCGCAGCACCGAGCCGAAGGGTGGTGGCCGGCCGTGGCGCGCCCGATCCGACCCGGGCGAACTGCGCCCGGCCTCGCGCGGCGGCCTCGGCCACCAGCAGCGCCAGGCACAACAGGACGAGCACACCGGCCAGCATCGAACCGGCCGCGCCGTCGAATGTGGCCTGGAACTGTTCGAAGATCGCGGTGGTGAAGGTGTTGAACCGCAGCATGGCGAATGCGCCGTACTCGGCGAGCAGGTGCACGCCGATCAGTAGCGCGCCGCCCAGGATCGCCAACCGCAACTGCGGCAACACCACTCGCACGAACACCGCCGCCGAGCCCGATCCCAGCGCCCGCGCGGATTCCTCGAGCGCCGGATCCAGCCGCCGCAGGGTGGCCGCCGCGGGCAGGTAGGCGAACGGGAAATAGGACAGGGTGGTCACCAGCACGGCACCGGTGAATCCGTGCAAGGCCGGCGCGACGCCGACCCAGGCATAGGAATTCACGAACGCCGGCACCGCCAGCGGGGTAACCAGCAGCGGTCGCCACAGTGCGCGCCCGGGCACGTCGGTGCGTTCGACGAGCCAGGCCGCGCCGATGCCGATCGTCACGCACAGCGGGACGGTGACGAGCACCAGGCTGACGGTGTTCACCAGCAGCTCGCCGACGCGGGGGCGCACCACCAACTCGATGACCCGCGCCGGTCCGGTGCTGACGAACGCCCACGCCACATAGCCCAGCGGAATGAACGTCACCGCAACAAGAGCCGCGACGACGGCGGACGCGACGGGGCCGGGTCGGCGGCGTGCGCCGGATCGGTACGCCGCCGGTCGCGGCGGCGCGTCGGTGCTGGGGCTCACCTACAACAAGCCCGCCTGCGTCATCAGGTCCGAGACGCGTTTGGCGTCCAGGGTGGACGGGTCGACGGTCGGCGGATCCAGCTGGTTGAGCGGGACCAGCGCGGCGTTGGCGGGCACGCCGCTGGCCACCGGATATTCGAAGGACGTGCCGTTCTGCAGCACTTCCTGGCCGGCCTTGCCGGTGATGAACGTCAGGAACTGCTGGGCCTTGTCCTGTTTCTTGCTCGACTTGAGCACCCCGCCGCCGGACAGGCTCAGGAACGCGCCGGGGTCCTGGTTGCCGAAGTAGTGCAGCTTGGTGTTACCGCTCAATTCCTTGGTTTTGGCTTGATCGCGGTACCAGTAGTAGTGGTAGATCACGCCACCGGCGACGTCGCCGTTGTTCACGGCGCGCAGGGTCGCGATGTTGTCGGAGTAGACGACGGCATTGCTCTTCATGCCGGCCAGCCACTGCTCGGTGGCGGTCACGCCCTTCAGCTGCAGTAGCGCGGCGACGATGGCCTGGAAGTCGGCCTTGGCGGGTGGCGCTCCCCAGCGTCCCTTCCATTCCGGCCGTTGCAGATCCAGCAGCGATGTGGGCAGCTGGTCGGCGGGCAGCTTGGCCGGGTTGTAGACGAAGACGGTGCTGCGCGCCGCGACCCCGGCCCAGGCGTTGCTGGCCGGACGGAACTGCTGTGGCACGTTGGCCGCGACCTTCGCGTCGATCGGGGCGAACAGTCCCGCACGTTCCACGGCCGCCATGGCGGGGGAGTTCTCGGTGAGGAAGACGTCGGCGGGCGAGCTGGCGCCCTCGGCGATCAGCTGGTTGCCGAGTTCGGTGTCCCCGCCCTGACGGTAGGTGACCTTGATTCCGGTCTCCTTAGTGAATGCGTCGATCCACTCCTTGGTCAGCGACTCGTGCTGGGCGTTGTAGATCAGCAGTTCGCCGCCGCCCGAGGAGCACGCGGTGCCCGCGAGGCCGAGAAGCAAGATCACGAGGAGTATCGAGGTCGTTCGGAGCGCGGTTCGGGAGCTGGGCATGCGGGCCCTTCCGTTGTCGTATAAGGGTTGGCTAACCATATACCGCGCGCGTCTGGGTGATGGGCCAGCGGCGGGCTGCGGCCCGCATGTGACAAGCCGGCCGCCGGAGACGGCACAATTGGAGAGTGAGCTCCGCCAACCGTCTCAAGGTCTTGATCCTGGGCAGCACCGGTTCCATCGGAACGCAGGCGCTGGAGGTCATCGCCGAGAATCCCGACCGTTTCGAGGTGGTGGGCCTGGCCGCAGGCGGGGGGAACCCCGATCTCCTGGCCCGCCAGCGCGCCGAGACCGCCGTGACCAACATCGCGGTTGCCGACGAGGCTGCCGCCGACAAGGTGGGTGACGTCACCTACCGCGGACCGGACGCCGCCACCCGGTTGGTAGAGAACGTGCACGCCGACGTCGTGCTCAACGCCCTGGTCGGGGCGCTGGGTTTGCAACCGACGCTGGCCGCGCTGGCCAGCGGCGCCCGCTTGGCGCTGGCCAACAAGGAATCGCTGGTCGCGGGAGGCCCGCTGGTCGTCAAGGCCGCGCAACCCGGCCAGATCGTGCCGGTCGACTCCGAACACTCGGCACTGGCACAGTGCCTACGCTCCGGCAGGGCCGATGAGGTCGCCAAACTAGTGCTGACCGCGTCCGGCGGCCCCTTCCGCGGCTGGTCGGCAGCGGATCTGGAGTCCGTCACACCCGAGCAGGCCGGCGCCCATCCCACCTGGAACATGGGGCCGATGAACACGCTGAACTCAGCGTCGCTGGTCAACAAGGGTTTGGAGCTCATCGAGACCCACCTGCTGTTCGGCGTTCCCTACGACCGCATCGATGTTGTCGTGCACCCGCAGTCGATCGTGCATTCGATGGTGAGCTTTGCCGACGGCTCGACCATTGCCCAAGCCAGCCCGCCAGACATGAAGCTGCCGATCTCGCTGGCGCTGGGCTGGCCCGACCGGGTACCCGGCGCAGCGGCGGCCTGCGACTTCAGCACCGCCGCCAGCTGGGATTTCGAACCGCTGGATGCCGCGGTGTTCCCGGCCGTGGACCTGGCGCGGCACGCCGGGCAGACCGGCGGCTGCCTCACGGCGGTATACAACGCCGCCAACGAGGAGGCGGTCGAAGCCTTCCTGGCCGGGCGCATCCCGTTCCCGGCGATCGTGCGAACAATTGCCGACGTCCTGCACGCCGCGGACCAGTGGGCGGGCGAACCAGCTACCGTGGAAGAGGTACTTGACGCGCAGCGCTGGGCACGGCAACGGGCCCGCGAGGCCGTCACACAGGAGGTCACTTCAATCCGATGATGTTCGCTCTCGGCATCGTGTTGTTTGCGCTCGCCATCCTGCTGTCGGTGGCGCTGCACGAATGCGGCCATATGTGGGTGGCGCGCGCCACCGGAATGAAGGTCCGGCGTTACTTCGTCGGCTTCGGGCCCACGCTGTGGTCCACGATGCGACCCAACAGGCTCGGACACACCGAGTACGGCGTCAAGGCTGTTCCGCTCGGCGGATTCTGTGACATCGCCGGCATGACGTCGGTCGACGAGCTGGCGCCGGAAGACCGGCCCTACGCGATGTACAAGCAGAAGACCTGGAAGCGGGTGGCGGTTCTGTTCGCCGGCCCGGCGATGAACTTCCTCATCGGCCTGGTGCTGATCTATTCGATCGCGGTCGTCTGGGGTCTGCCCAACCTGCACGCGCCCACCACCGCCGTCGTCGGTGAAACACAGTGTGTCGCACCGGAGGTCACCAAGGGCAAGCTCGGCGACTGCACCGGTGCCGGCCCGGCGGCGCTGGCCGGAATCAAGGCCGGCGACGTGATCGTCAGGGTCGGCTCCACCGACGTGAAGAACTTCGACGAGATGGTGACCGCCGTCCGCAAGGCGTCCGGCCCGACCCCGTTCGTCGTCCAGCGCACCGAGAACGGCACCAGCCGGGAATTCACCACCACCGTCGACGTCACCCCCACCCAGCGGTTCGCCGCCAAGGACAAGGGCAGTGAGCCCGTCGCCACCACTGTCGGGGCGGTCGGGGTCGGCGCCGCGACGTTCCCGCCGACGCAGTACAACCCGCTGACCGCCGTGCCGGCCACCTTCGTCTTCACCGGCGACCTAGCCGTCGAACTGGGCAAGTCGCTGGCGGCCATCCCCACCAAGATCGGGGCGTTGGTGCATGCCATCGGCGGTGGCGAGCGTGATCCTGAGACGCCGATCAGCGTCGTCGGCGCCAGCATCATCGGCGGCGACACCGTCGACCACGGGTTGTGGGTGGCGTTCTGGTTCTTCCTGGCCCAGCTCAACTTCGTGCTCGGGGCGATCAACCTGGTGCCGCTGCTGCCGTTCGACGGCGGCCACATCGCCATCGCGTTGTTCGAGAAGCTGCGCAACCTGGTCCGATCGGCGCGCGGCAAGGTTGCCGCGGCGCCGGTCAACTACCTCAAGCTGATGCCCGCCACCTACGTCATTCTCGTCGTGGTGGTCGGCTACATGCTCTTGACCGTCACCGCCGATCTGGTCAACCCGATCCGACTGTTCCAGTAGGAGATTTCTGTGACTTCGATTGGCCTGGGCATGCCCGCCCCGCCCGCTCCGGTTCTCGCCCCGCGCCGCAAGACCCGCCAGCTGAAGGTGCGCGACGTCGGCGTCGGCAGCGACCATCCCGTCTCGGTGCAGTCGATGTGCACCACCAAGACCCACGACGTCAACGCCACCCTGCAGCAGATCGCCGAGCTCACCGCGGCCGGTTGCGACATCGTGCGGGTGGCCTGCCCGCGGCAGGAGGATGCTGACGCGCTGGCCGAGATCGTGCGGCACAGCAACCTGCCGGTGATCGCCGACATCCACTTCCAGCCGAAGTACATCTTCGCCGCGATCGACGCCGGTTGCGCGGCGGTGCGGGTGAACCCCGGCAACATCAAGGAATTCGACGGTCGCGTGGCCGAGGTCGCCAAGGCCGCCGGGGCGGCGGGCATCCCGATCCGGATCGGCGTCAACGCGGGTTCGCTGGACAAGCGCTTCATGGACAAGTACGGCAAGGCCACCCCGGAGGCGCTGGTCGAGTCCGCGCTGTGGGAGGCCTCGCTGTTCGAGGAGCACGGGTTCGGCAACATCAAGATCAGTGTCAAGCACAACGATCCGGTCGTGATGGTCGCCGCCTACGAGCAGCTGGCCGAAAAGTGTGACTACCCGCTGCATCTCGGCGTGACGGAGGCAGGCCCGGCGTTTCAGGGCACCATCAAGTCGGCGGTCGCATTCGGCGCATTGCTGTCCCGCGGCATCGGGGACACCATCCGGGTGTCGCTATCGGCCCCGCCGATCGAAGAGGTCAAGGTCGGCAACCAGATTCTGGAGTCGCTCAACCTGCGTCCCCGTGGCCTGGAAATCGTGTCCTGCCCGTCCTGCGGACGGGCCCAGGTCGACGTCTACACGCTGGCCAACGCGGTCTCCGCGGGCCTCGACGGCCTGGATGTACCGCTGCGGGTGGCGGTAATGGGCTGTGTCGTCAACGGTCCGGGCGAGGCCAGGGAAGCCGATCTGGGCGTCGCGTCGGGCAACGGCAAGGGGCAGATCTTCGTCAAGGGCGAGGTGATCCGGACCGTCCCCGAGGCGCAGATCGTCGAGACCCTGATCGAAGAGGCCATGAAACTTGCCGAGCAGCATCGCGGCACGGACTCATCTGCCAGCGGTTCCCCGGTGGTCACCGTAAGCTGAGGGCGTAACACAGCGGTTTTCGAACCCGCAGAAAGTGACGCCCATGTCGGCTCCACCACTGTTCCGCCTGGTCGACGAACGCCGGGTCTCAGTGGTGCGCGACGCCGCCGCGGTGGGCCGGGTGCTCGATGACGACCCGGTCAGCTCCTGCATGGTGGCCGCCCGCGTTTCCGAGCACGGTGTCGAGCCGCAGGCGATCGGCGGCGAGCTGTGGACACGCCGGGGCGCCGAGGAGTCACTGTGCTACGCCGGGGCCAACCTGATCCCGTTGCGCGGCGCGCAGCCCGACCTGCTGGCCTTCGCCGACAAGGCAATGAGTACCGCGCGGCGCTGCTCGTCGCTGGTGGGCCGGGCCGATCTGGTGCTGCCGATGTGGGACCGCCTCCAGCACGCGTGGGGTCCGGCCCGCGACGTCCGGGATCGTCAGCCGCTGATGGCGCTCGGTATGCCACCGTCCTGCTCGACCGACCCGGCGGTGCGCCGCGTCCGGGTGGACGAGCTCGACGCCTACCTGGTGGCCGCGATCGACATGTTCATCGGTGAGGTGGGCATCGACCCGCGGATCGGCGACGGCGGGCGAGGCTACCGTCGCCGGGTGGCCAGCCTGATCGCGGCCGGCCGGGCCTACGCCCGGTTCGACCGCGGCCAGGTGGTGTTCAAGGCCGAGGTGGGATCCCAGTCGCCGGTGGTCGGCCAAATTCAGGGGGTCTGGGTGCATCCGGAATGGCGCGGCCACGGGCTCGGCACGGCCGGCACCGCGGCGGTCGCTGCGGCGGTGGTGGGCAGCGGTCGCATCGCGAGCCTGTATGTGAACAGCTACAACACCGTCGCCCGGGCGGCCTACGCCCGGGTGGGCTTCGCCGAGGTGGGGATGTTCGCGACCGTCCTGCTGGACTGATTCGTCGGCTGCGCAGAAGAGCGTCCAACCAATCGCCGGTTAATTGCCGGCGAGAGCTGAATTACATTCATTAATTTCGCGGCACGTGCTGCCGATCCGGCCTAGCATCGAATTGTGCGACAGAAGTCGTGCAAATAGCGCAACCCGCGGGGACCGCCGGGAATTGACGGTCCGCACGCGGACCGGGTCATTGGGGGGTTCCAATGGGGGGGTTTCTTTATGCACGCCAAAATCAGCCGATTGAGGCTGCTTCGGCATCGCATTCCTGGTGGCTTGGCGGCGCGGTCTTAGCCCTGGGGCTTGGTGCTTCGGTCACCGTGGGATGCGGTGTGGCCGCTGCCGACAGCCCCTCATCGTCATCGGGATCGTCATCCGCATCCCAGTCCGCGTCGGCTGGATCCTCATCGGCACGATCCGGTGCAACTCCGGCGAGCACCTCCGCTGTGCGCTCAAGAGGCACAACAGCCAGGTCGCGGGCCGTCGCACCGGCCGGCAACGTTGCTGCCGCGCGCGCTCCGAAACTGGAGGCAAAAAACTCGACCCCGCGCGCCGACGTCCAAGGCGGCGCAGTCCCACAGCCCGCTTCGGCGGGATCCCCAGCGCCCGGTATCCGGACGGCTGCGGCGAGTGCCGCTGATACTCAACCGGTGCCGGCTGCGCCCACGGTGGTCGCGTCCGCGAACGCCGTGTCGCCGGTAAATGCCGGTCAGTCGGCGCTGGCGTCGATAACGAATTTATTCGAGTCATTGGCCCGGCAATTTCAAGTGACTTTCTTCAATAAGACGCCGACGGTTTATTATGATTCGTCCACTAATGTGATTAATTCCGATGGAACCATTACCGGCAATGTCATCGGCGCTGATGCAGACGGTGACAAGCTCACATATACGGTGAGCAAGCCGACTAATGGCGGCACGGTGGTGATTGGCGAGAACGGTCAGTTCACCTACACGCCTGGGCAGAGCTTCGTCCAGAACGGCAGCACCGATCTGTTCACGGTGACGGTCAGCGACGCCGCCAGCGGCGTCCATTTCCATGGGCTGCTTGGTCTGGTGATTCCGGGTTGGGGGTCGGCGTCGAGCGTCGACGCACGGGTATCCGGGGTGCCGGTTGTCTCGAATCCGCCCGTGACAGGTCAGCCTCCCGCGGCCGGTACCTGGGGGACACCGACCCGCTCTGCCTACTTCACCGACCAGTCGGTGCTGTCGGATTGGTGGGTTTACTCGGGAAGGACCCAACATGGCAATCGAACGGCGAATGCCATCTCATTTGCTGACGGCGTCATGACGATCACCGGCGACGCCCAGGGCAATGACGCCGGCATCGCCTGGGGCCCTGGCCAGCAGTACGGCGCCTGGGAGGTGCGGATGCGGGCACCGGCCGGCGCACGCAACTACGACCCGGTCCTGCTGCTGTGGCCCGACGCGGAGAACTGGCCGACCGGTGGGGAGGTCGACTTCGCCGAGATCTGGGACGATCCGGAGCGCAAAGCCGTCAACTCGGTCCTGCACTACTCGTCGACCAATCAGCAGGCCGGCGCGACCATGGCCATAGATGCCACGCAGTGGCACACCTACGCGGTGAAGTGGACGCCGACCGAGATCACCACCTACGTCGACGGCACCCCGATCTTCACCACCAAGGACACGTCGATGTTCCCGCCCGGGCCGATGCACCTGTGCATCCAGCTGGACATGCTGGGCCCCGATATCGCTGCAGGCGCTCAAATGCAGGTGGCGTGGGTCAAGGAGTACTCGCTAGCGTCGATGAAGTGAGTGCCGCGTGCTCTGGTCCGGTGCGCCTCCAACGGATCAGGGTCACGGACTCATAACATCTGCCTCAATGGCTACTTGCACCTCACTGGCAACACGAGTCACAGGCCTCGTCTCGACCTTGCTGATCGTCGTGGCCTCGACGACGCTGTCGGCGTGCACCCCGCGCCCTGATGGACCGGCCCCGGCCGCGGCGAGGTTCTTCGCCGACCTCACCAAGGGCGATACCGCCAGCGCCGCCCAGCTGTCGGACCGGCCCGCCGACGCCCAGGCCGCCCTCAACGAGGCCTGGGCCGGACTGCAGGCCACCCACCTGGACGCGCAGATCCTGGGCTCGCGCTATACCGAGGACACCGGGAGCGTGAATTACCGCTTCACCTGGCAGCTGCCCAAGAAGCGGACGTGGACCTATGACGGCCTGCTGCAGATGATCCGCGACGAGGGCGGTTGGCATGTCCGCTGGACCCCCGCCGGGCTGCATCCCAAACTCGGTGAGCACCAACGGTTCCTGTTGCGGGCGGATCCGCCGCGGCGGGCGTCGGTCAACGAGCTGGGGGGGACAGACGTGCTGGCGCCGGGCAACCTGTACCGCTACCAGCTCGACGCCGCCAAGGCCGGTACGTATCTGATGTCGACCTCGCGAGTGGTCGCCGACCAGCTACGCCAGTTCGACAACACCCTGGACCCGCAACGACTGGCCGAGCAGGCCAGCTCGACGAGCTCGCCGCTGGACCTCATCACGCTGCGTCCCGCCGATCACGACAAGGTCGGCCCGGTGCTGGACAACCTGCCCGGCGTCGTCGTCACGCCGCAGGCCGACCTGCTGCCCACCGACGACCACTTCGCACCGGCCATCATCAGCGAGGTCAAGAAGTCGGTGATCAACGAGCTCGACGGCGAAGCCGGCTGGCGGGTGGTCAGCGTCAACCAGAACGGCGCCGACGTCGACGTTTTGCACGAGGTTCCGCCCACACCCGCACCGTCGATCTCGATCACGCTGGATCGCTCCGTACAGAACGCCGCCCAGCACGCCGTCGATACCCAGGGCCGCAAGGCGATGATGGTCGTGATCAAGCCATCGACGGGCGAGATCCTGGCGGTGGCGCAGAACGCGGCGGCCGACGCCGATGGTCCCGCCGCCACGACCGGCTTGTACCCGCCCGGGTCGACGTTCAAGATCATCACCGCCGGCGCGGCCATCGAGCGGGACATGGCCACCCCCAACACGCTGCTGGGTTGCCCTGGTCAGATCGACATCGGCAACCGCACGATCCCGAACTACAACAAGTTCGACCTGGGTACCGTGCCGATGTCCAAGGCGTTCGCCAACTCGTGCAACACCACGTTCGCCGAGTTGGCCAGCCGGATGGCGCCGACGGCGCTGACGGTCGCGGCCTCCCAGTACGGGATCGGCCCCGACTACACCATCGACGGGCTGACCACGGTGACCGGCACGGTGCCGCCGACGGTCAACCTCGCCGAACGCACCGAGGACGGATTCGGGCAGGGCAAGGTTCTGGTAACTCCGTTCGGGATGGCTCTCGCGGCCGCGACGGTCGCCGCGGGCAAGACCCCCAACCCGCACTTGATCGTCGGCAGCCAGACCACCGAGACCGGCGACCATCCGGCGATCACCCCGGCCATGCTCGACGGCCTGCGCTCGATGATGCGGATGGTGGTCACCAACGGCACCGCCAAGGACATCAATGACGCCGGCGACGTGCGTGGCAAGACCGGTGAGGCCGAGTTCACGGGCGGCTCGCACGCTTGGTTCACCGGCTACCGGGGCGACCTGGCATTCTCGGCTCTGATCGTCGGCGGCGGCAGCTCGGAGTACGCGGTGCGGATGGTCAAGATGATGTTCAGCGAGCTCCCCGCCGACTACCTGGCCTGAAAACCCTCGTCAGCAATCCTTGGGATTTGCTCCGGATGACCTGATGTCTTGCTGCGTAGGGCCGCCGGCCTCTGCGATGACAGATAGGTTCTGGGCGAGTCGGTCGTGATTGATAACAAGGAGCAAATGATGAGTTCCTCAGCGTTGCGGTCGAGTTTCGCGCTCGCCGTGTTCGGCGGGGCGCTGGCAGCGTCGATCGCATTCGGGGCGCCGAGTGCCTTCGCGGACCCCGGAAACACCACGTCGTGCCAGCCCGGCCAGGTGGTCATCGACGGTCAGTGCAGCGTGCCCGCGCCGCAAACCGACAGCCCACCTCCGGACAACCACAGCTCGGGCGACAACGGGCATCACTGAGTCAGCCGGCGACGATCTCGTTGCCCTGAACTTTCACCGCGACCGGCGTGAGCGGCGCCATCGCGGGTCCGCGTAGCACCGCACCGTCGAGGTCGAACCTGCTGCCGTGGCACGGGCAGTCGATGGTGCCGCCGCTGGCATTCTCCGATGTCGCCGCCCCGGTGGCGCCGATCGCCAGCACGCACCCGGCGTGCGTGCAGCGGGCGACGAAACCCTCGAACACCCCGGGCTTGGGCTGGGTGAGGATGGTGTCGCCGACGACCTTGCCCGAACCCACCGGAACGTCGGCGGTGGCGGCCAGCACCTGACCCGGGGCGGGCGGCGCAGCCGGCTTGATCAGCTCGTCGGAGTTGGTGCTGCAGGCGGCGATCGGTGCGACGGCGGCCCCGATGAGCACGGCCCGGCGCGGCAAGGCAAACATCGGAACAGGCTAATCCAGGTGTGCCGAGATCGACGTTCCGCTGCGCCCTACTCGTCCTTTCGCGCCCGTCCACTCGTCTCGGCGAACGGGTACCGTGGTATGGCCATGACGGGAATCGATAACAGCCCTGCGCTGCGGGTCTCCGACGCCGACCGCAACGGAACACTGCGGCGGCTGCACAACGCCGTCGCGCTCGGGCTGATCGACATCGGCGAATTCGAGGAGCGCTCGGCGCAGGTGTCGGCGGCCCGGATGCACGCCGATTTAGAGGTGCTGGTCGACGACCTGCCCGGTCCTGGCGCCATCGTCACCTCGGCCGCCGATCGGGTCGAGCTGCGGGGTTGGCTGGGTTCGTTGAAACGCCAGGGGGAGTGGATCGTGCCGACCCGGCTGGCGTTGGTGCGCCGGATGGGCTCGGTGGATCTGGACCTGACCAGCTCCAGGTTCGCCGGACCCGTCGTGGTGATCGAGCTCGACATGGTGCGTGGTTCCGTGGACATCCGGCTGCCCGCCGGCGCGAGCGCGTCCATCGACGACGTCACCGTCTACGGCGGCAGCGCCCGCGACCGCCGCAAGGACGCACCGGCCGAGGGCACCCCGCACGTCGTGCTCACCGGCCGCGTCGTGCTGGGCTCGGTCAACGTCCGCGGCCCCAAGCGGCCACTGTTGCGGCGCCATTAAGCTGGGAACATGCCCGTACGCAGCGCGCTCCGTCCTGGAGTGCTGTCACCCACCCTGCCGGTCCCCAGGTCGATCGAGCGTCCCGAATACGTCGGTAAGTCGACGGTCCAGGAGGGCAGCGAGCCCTGGGTGCAGACACCCGAAGTCATCGAGAACATGCGGATCGCCGGGCGGATCGCGGCCGGCGCGCTGGCCGAAGCGGGTAGGGCAGTCGCTCCAGGAGTGACTACCGACGCGCTCGACCGGATCGCCCACGACTACATGGTCGATCACGGCGCCTACCCCTCGACGCTGCACTACAAGGGCTATCCCAAGTCTTGCTGCACCTCGCTCAACGAGATCATCTGCCACGGCATCCCGGACTCGACGGTCATCGAGGACGGCGACATCGTCAACATCGACGTCACCGCCTACATCCACGGTGTGCACGGCGATACCAACGCCACCTACCTGGCCGGTGACGTCAGCGAGGAGCATCGCCTGCTGGTCGAGCGCACCCAGGAGGCGACGATGCGGGCCATCAAGGCCGTCAAGCCGGGGCGCGCGTTATCGGTCATCGGCCGGGTCATCGAGGCGTACGCAAACCGGTTCGGCTACAACGTGGTTCGCGACTTCACCGGCCATGGCATCGGTACCACGTTCCACAACGGGCTGGTGGTGCTGCACTACGACCAGCCTGAGGTCGACACGGTGCTGGAGCCGGGGATGACGTTCACCATCGAACCGATGATCAACCTCGGCGGGCTGGATTACGAGATCTGGGACGACGGCTGGACGGTGGCCACCAAGGACCGCAAGTGGACCGCCCAGTTCGAGCACACGCTGGTCGTCACCGAGGACGGCGCCGAGATCCTGACCCTGCCGTGACCGTGCCGAGTGTGCGCTTTGATACGCCGTCCTCGGCGTGTTGCCGACGAAACTGCACACTCGGTGGAGGGACGTGACCGGCGGCGCGCTGCTGATCGCCGGTACCACCTCGGACGCCGGCAAGTCGATGGTGGTGGCCGGCCTCTGTAGGCTCCTGGCGCGCAAGGGCATTCGGGTGGCGCCGTTCAAAGCGCAGAACATGAGCAATAACTCGGTGGTCACGGTCGATGGCGGCGAGATCGGCCGGGCGCAGGGTATGCAGGCGCGTGCGGCAGGCCTGGAGCCCAGCACCCGGTTCAACCCGGTACTACTCAAACCCGGCAGCGACCGAACCTCGCAGCTGGTCGTCAAGGGCCACCCCGTCGGCGCGGTCAGTGCGGCCGATTACATCCAGCATCGGGACCGGCTTGCCGGTGTCGTCGCCGACGAACTCGCCTCGCTGCGGGCCGAATTCGACGTCGTGCTGTGTGAGGGTGCCGGCTCGCCGGCCGAGATAAACCTGCGCGCAACAGATCTGGCCAACATGGGGCTGGCGCGGGCGGCACATCTGCCGGTGGTCATCGTGGGCGACATCGACCGCGGCGGGCTGCTGGCCCACCTGTTCGGTACGGTCGCGGTGCTCTCGCCCGAAGACCAGGCGCTGATAGCCGGATTCATCGTCAACAAGTTCCGCGGAGACCCAGCGTTGCTGGCCCCCGGACTCGACCAGCTTGCTGCGCTGTCCGGCCGTCCCACCTACGGGGTGCTGCCCTATGTCGACGAGATGTGGCTGGACACCGAGGACTCGGTTTCGGTGGTGGCCCACCAGGTGGTCGGCGTACCCGCACCGCCGGTCGGGGAGCACTGGCTGCGGGTGGCGGTGATCCGCTTGCCGCGCATTTCGAACTCCACCGATGTCGAGGCGCTGGCCTGCGAACCGGGGGTGCTGGTCCGTTGGGTCAGCGACCCCGCCGAGGTGGCCGACGCCGACGTCGTCGTCATCCCCGGCAGTAAGGCCACCGTCGCCGACCTGGGGTGGCTACGCGAACGCGGGCTGGCCGACGCCATCGGTGAGCACACCCGATCCGGTCGACCGGTGCTCGGCATCTGCGGCGGGTTCCAGATGCTGTGCCGCCGCATCAACGACACCGTCGAGACCCGTGCCGGCGTCGTCGACGGCCTGGGCCTGCTGGACGCCGACATCGACTTCGCCCCCGCCAAGGTGCTGCGCCGCTGGCAGCACCCCCTGACCGGGTACGAGATCCACCACGGTCGGGTCTCCCGGTGCAGTGAGGACGCCTGGTTCGAGGCCGACGGCGCAGCGGCGGGCTATGCCCGCGGCGCGGTGTACGGCACCCACTGGCACGGCTTGCTGGATAACGACGAGTTTCGGCGCCGGTGGCTCGCCGGCGCCGCGGCGGCGGCCGGGCGGGACGCGTTCCGGGCCGCCACCGACGTCAACGTGGCCGCCCGGCGGGACGGCCAGCTCGACGTCATGGCCGACCTGCTGGGTGCCAACCTCGACATCGACGCCCTGCTGTCGTTGCTGGCCGACGGCCCGCCGGTGCGCCCCACCGTCAGCACGTCGGTAGCCTGAACTCCATGTCACATCGGGGAGTGCGGGTCGCGGTTCTGGTGGTGACCGCTGTCCTCCTTGCGGGGTGCGGGTCCACGGTGGCCGGTCGCGCGACGTGGCCCGGCGCCACCCTGGAGAAGGTCACCTTGCACGCGGCAGACTTCCCGGTCGGCGTCCACTACGACCGCATCGTCGAACGGCCCGGCCAGCCCGACGGTGCCGGCGCCGCGCCCTCGATGCTGTCCCGCCCCGAAGGCTGCGCTAACGCCTTGACCAACGTCATCGCCGAGTCGGCCGAACGGGGACCCGGTAGCGCCGCGAAATATTCGGCGACCTACGACGGCGCCCGCATCGTGATGACCGTGCTGTCCTGGCCGCTGGATCTGGCCAAACTGGAGGCAGCGGCCCGTCGTTGCGCGAAGTTCGAGGCGTTCTTCGACGTGCGCGCCGTGGGCATCCCCATCACGACCGTCGAGCTTCCTGGCGTCGAACACGGTGCGCTGGCCTACCAGCAGACCATGCAGCTCAAGGGTTCGCCTAGTAGCGTTTACATGGCGTTCCAGAACGTCGGCAGGGTCGGGATGTTCGGAATCGCCTTTCCCGCACGCAATCCCAGCGTCGAAGCCAAAGCGACACTGCCGCAGACATTCCTGGACGTCTTCGCCAAGCAAGCTGCAAAGATCCGCCGGACTAGTTGAACAGGGGCTGACAGACAATGGCGAAACCACCCGCCGGAAGCCGCCTTCGCAGTAGCGTGGCACAGTGCGTTCGACAATGGTGACTGTCGACGGGGTCCACGTTCCGGTCAGTGTTACCGGTCCGGACAAGGGGCCATACGTCGTGGTGCTGGGGGCTGCCCAGCACGCGCCGGCTGCCTACGACCCGGTCTGCGAGCGGTTGCACACCGCGTCGGTGCGGACGGTCGTCATCGGCTCCGACCCCCGGCTGCACCCCAAGGCGGTGTTGGGCATCCTCGATGCACTCGACGTGCGCTGGGGTGTGCTGGTCGGCGACCGCGCCGGCGCGGAGATCGCCTGGGAACTGGCCGCCACCCGGCTCGACCGGTTCACCGGGCTGGTGGCGATTGACCGCGGGCATCCCCGGGTGCCCGACCCGGACGGGGTGGCCCGCGACGAGGATTGCCCGCCGGTGGAGGTCAACACCACCGTCCTGGTCAGTACTCCGGCGGCTCGGGCCCTGGCCAAGGCCAGCCAGCGCTACGTCTACAGCGACTACCGCGTGGTGGAGCTAACCGGACGGCGCAACGCCGCCGAGTCCACCGCCCAGCTGGCCGCCGAGATCGTGCTGCGCACCAGCACCTGGTGACCTCATGCCCCGTTCGGGGGCACTTCGGGAGGCTGCTGCGGCATCCAGGCCTGCGGTAGGCCGGGCTGACCGGGGAACAAGAAGTCGATGAAGGCCTGCGCGGTCGGTTGCGGCTGGTGGTTGGCCAGCCCGGGGCGTTCGTTGGCCTCGATGAACACATACTCGTCGCGGGTCACGTCGGGCACCAGCAGGTCGATGCCGGTGACCGGGATGCCGACGGCCTCGGCGGCGACCACGGCTACCCGGCGCAACTCGGGGTGCACTTCGGCGGTGACGTCGTGGATGGTCCCGCCCTGGTGCAGGTTGGCGGTACGGCGAACTTGGAGCCGGGCTCCTTCTGGCAGGACGGCATCGAAGGATTGGCCGGCTTCGGCCACCGTCGCCCTGGTGACCTCGTCGAGCGGGATGTGGGACTCGCCGCCGGTCGCCGCGGCGCGACGCCGGCTCTGCGTTTCGATCAGCTCTTGCACGGTGTGTATGCCGGTGCCCACCACCTCGGCGGGCCGGCGCAGCGCGGCAGCCACCACCTTGCCGTCGATGACCACCAGCCGAAGATCGTCACCGGAGGCGCGCTGCTCGATGAGCACCTCGGGATGGTGTTCGCGTGCCCGGGCCAGGGCCGCGTCCAGTCCGTCAGGGCCGTCGACCCCGACGGTGATGCCCTTGCCCTGTTCACCACGGGTGGGTTTGACGACGACGTCGCCGACCTCGGTCAGGAATGCGTGGTCGTCGGAGTCGAAGGTGGCCAGCCTGCCCTTGGGCACGGTGATTCCGGCCTCCGAGACGATGCGGCGGGTGAGCCGCTTGTCGTCGCATCGGCTCATCGCCACCGCAGAGGTGTACTCGCTCAACGACTCCCGGGTCACCACGCTGCGCCCGCCGTGCGACAGCCGCATCTCACCGGTCTCGGCGTCGAGCACCTCGACGCGGATACCGCGGCGCATCGCCTCGTCGGCGATGATGCGGGCGTACGGGTTGAGGTCGTCGACGGTCTCCGAGGCGGGCGTGAACAGCGGTTCGTTGATGGCGTTCTTGCGCTTGACGGCCAGTACCGGGACGCGCTGGAAGCCGAGCTTCTCGTACAACCCGATCGCCGCGTCGTTGTCGTAGGCCACCGACAGATCCAGGTAGGCGCGGCCTCGATCGCTGAACATTTGGGCCAGTGTGCGGGTCAGTGCGGCGCCGATGCCGGGCAGGCTGGCGGCGGGGTCCACGGCCAGCGTCCACAGGCTCGTGCCGTCCTCGGCATCGTTGAACAGCCGCTTGTGGTCGACCCCGGTGACGGTGCCGACCACCGAGCCGTCGTCGTCGCGGACCGCGACGAGGTACTCGACGGCGTCGGTGTGCAGGTGGTTGGTCCAGATCACTTCGGTGGGCGCGGGCACCATGCCGCACCGCAGGTACACCCGGTTCATCGCGTCGGCTTCGGGCTTGTCGCGCAGGGCGCGCACGGTGAACCCGATCGGGGTGGGGGCCTCCGCGACATCGCCGCCGAACCGCCACCGGTAGGTGTGGCTGGGGTCGATGAACAGCTCGGCCGGTGATTTGGCGACCAGGACGTGGGATTCGCGGGCGTAGATGCAGATGTCGCGCCGGCCGCGTTCCTCCTGCTGCAGTACGGCGGCGAGCTTGTCCGGTTCGGCGAAGGTCTGACCGAAAATCAGCCGGCCCCAACCTAGTTCGAGGACCGCATCGTCTTGCATCTCGTCGATCAGATGCTGGGGGGACACGTCGTGTAGTCCCAATGTGATGGCTTCGGTGTGGTCGGTACCGATCAGCGATCCACCATCGGCTACATGATGGCCGATGTTCATGCGGCCGGCCCGGTGATGCCGTGCCGCTGCAGCCACAGCTCCAGCAGGCCGATCTGCCACAGCTCGTTGCCGCGCAGCGGGGTCAGCCGGCCGTTGGGGTCGGCCAGCAGGCGCTCGACGGCCGCGGGCTGGAACAGGCCGCGCTCCTTGGCTTGTGGCGCGTAGAGGGCGTCGCGGACCATGTCCAGATACGAGCCCTCCAGGTGGGTGAGTGCGGGCACCGGAAAGTACCCTTTGGGTCGGTCGATGACCTCGGCTGGAATGACTTGGCGGGCAGCCTCTTTGAGCACGCCTTTGCCGCCGTGGGCGGTCTTGAGCTCCGGCGGGCAGCTGGCCGCGAGTTCGACGAGTTCGTGGTCGAGGAACGGCACCCGGCCCTCCAGGCCCCACGCCATGGTCATGTTGTCGACCCGTTTGACCGGATCGTCGACCAGCATCACCGTGGTGTCCAGTCGTAGGGCGCGGTCCACGCCGGTCTGCGCCCCCGGCCGGGTGAAGTGCTCGGCGACGA
Source organism: Mycolicibacterium sp. CH28 (assembly GCF_004745805.1). Classification (GTDB taxonomy): domain Bacteria; phylum Actinomycetota; class Actinomycetes; order Mycobacteriales; family Mycobacteriaceae; genus Mycobacterium. Next base: position 45,409 of record NZ_SRLQ01000007.1, read on the forward strand.
ACGCCAGGCTGTCATCGACGAGAAGCTCCTCGGCCAGCAGCGCGTTGACGCCGGCGTGGTCGCGGTCGAAGAACGCGGCGCGGTAGCTGTCCACCGAACCGGCGAGGCTGGCCGCCCCGGGGAGCCCCATCGGCGGGTACCAGTGGTATCCGGCGAACACCTCGTCGGCGCCCTGGCCGGACTGCACCACCTTCACGTGTCGGGAAACCTCTTGGCTCAGAAGGTAGAACGCCACGCAGTCGTGGCTGACCATGGGTTCGCTCATCGCGCCGATCGCCCCGTCGAGGGCGGGCAGCATGCGCGCGGTGTCGACGCGGATCTGGTGGTGGTCGGTGCCGAACCGCTGCGCGACGAGATCGGAGTAGACGAACTCGTCGCCCTCGACGCCGCCGACCGACTCGAAACCGATGGAGAAGGTGGACAGCCCGCGTTGGCCCGCTTCGGCCAACAGGCCGACGATCAGGCTGGAGTCGACGCCGCCCGACAGCAGACATCCGACGGGCACGTCGGCCACCAGCCGTCTGCTCACGGCCGTGCGCAGGGCATCCAGAACTGCGTGCTGCCAATCCTGTTCGGACCAGCCGTCGCGGTCGGCGTGGCGGGTGAAATCGGGGTTCCAGTAGGTCGTCGTGGTCTGGGTGCCGTCGGGTTCGATGGCCAGCAGTGTGGCCGGTGCGAGCTTGCGCACCCCGCGCAGGATGGTGTGCGGCGCCGGCACCACGGAGTGGAACGTCAGATAGTGGTGCAGCGCGACCGGGTCGATGCGGGTGTCGACTCCGCCGCCGGCCAGCAGGGCCGGCAGCGACGAGGCGAACCGGATCCGGTGGTCGTCGCCGCTGACGTAGAGCGGTTTGATACCGAGCCGGTCGCGGCCCAGCAGGACGCGACCGCTGTCCCGCTCGGCGATCGCAAAGGCGAACATGCCGTGTAACCGCTCGACGAAGCGGTCGCCCCAGTGGTGGTAGGCCTTGAGCAGGACTTCGGTGTCGCTCTGGGAGAAGAACCGGTAGCCGTGGCCGGTGAGCTCGTCGCGGAGTGCTTGGTAGTTGTAGATGCAGCCGTTCCAGCAGACGGTCAGGCCGAGGTCGGCATCGATCATCGGCTGCGAGCCCGCCTCGGACAGGTCGATGATCTTCAGCCTGCGGTGGGCGAATGCCACCCGGCCCTGCGACCACAGGCCGGCGCCGTCCGGCCCGCGTGGCGCCATGGCGTCGGCCATGGCTGCCACAGCGGCCACATCAGGGCTTTGGTTGTCGAGACGGACTTCACCAGTCGCTCCACACATCGCTTCGAACCTACCCGTGTCCCTGGTCGATCGATACTCAGTCGCTGCCGGGGTCCGCACCCGGAGCGTTGTCTACCAGGGCAGGGCCGCCCCTAGTCTCATGGACTTCTAATGTTGGATATCGGCCCGCACACGGACCGCGCCCCTCGGCCGGATGGCACGAGGGGCGCGGGGCCCGCCTCACGGAGGGCCTGGAAATGAAGTCTCCTTGTGCTAGGAAACGCCCTCCAGCTGCTCTCCGGATGCGTCGACCTGCTTGATCGGGCCGGTGAACCAGTTCTTCACCGACGCGTGCCAGTAGATCCACAGCAGGATCAGCACGGCTCCCACCAGCAGCGGGGTGTAGTTGACGAACTTCCACTCGAAGCTGGGATCCCAGGGCGCACCGCTGATGGAGGTGGGGAACATCGCGATGATCGAGGTGACGACGATCTCGATCAGGGCCAGCGGCGCCATCCACTTGTGGTGCCCGCGCAGGTTCCATTTGCCCAACGGGAACGAATCGCCGGCCTTCCACCGGAAGTAGATGGGCACCGCGAAGCACAGGTACAGGCCCACCACGCCGATCGAGACCACCGCGAAGAATGCCACCGGCACCGGAGCGCCGTTGATGTCCACCTTGACCAGCGCGGGCAGGGTGATGATCGCCGCGATGACCGCGGTGACGATGACCGCGTTGGCCGGCACCTTCTTAGCGCTGACCTTCGACCAGAGCTGGTGACCGGGCACCGCGCGGTCGCGGCTGAAGGCGAACAGCATGCGCGAGGCGCTGGTCTGGCACGCGGTGGTGCAGAACAGCTGGCCCGCCGTGGAGATCAGCAGCACGACGGCCACCCACTTGGAGTCCATCGCCTGGCTGAAGATCGTCGCGACTGCGCCGCCGCCCTTCGTGACGCCGTCGACGTCCTGCACGGCGAACAGGAAGGTCAGCAGCAGGATCCAGCCGCCGATCGCCGAGTAGAAGATCGACCGCCAGATGCCCTTGGCGGCGCCGTTGGCCGCGCTCTTGGTCTCCTCGGACAGGTGGGCCGAGGCGTCGTAGCCGGTGATCGTGTACTGGGTCAGGATCGCCGACATCGGCAGTACGAACAGCAGGAAGCCGAAGCCGGAGGTCGAACCGCCGAAGAAGCCGGTGTTGTTGACCGTGGTGGCGAACACCGTCGAGAAGCTGGCGTGCTGAGCGGGAATGGCCCACAGGATCACGATCACGGCGGCGGCGCCGACGACGTGCCACCACACCGAGATGTTGTTGATGACAGCCAGCAGGTGGCTGGAGAAGATGTTGATGACGGCCACTACCACCAGGATGATCAAGAACATCCAGAACACCCGAGTAAGGCTGTAGCCGGCCAGCCAGCTCTCGCTGAAGGTGCCCAAGGTCAGGTCCAGGAACGTCGCCGAGCCGTAGGCCACCGAGGCCAGGATGGCGATCAGGCCGACCAGGTTGAGCCAGCCGGTGTAGTAGCCGGCCTTCGGGCCGCCGAGTTTGGCTGCCCACCAGTAGATTCCGCCGGACGTCGGGAAGGCCGAGACGAGCTCGGACATGCACAACCCGATGAACAGGATGAACACCGCGAACAGTGGCCAGCCCCAGGCGATGGCTGCCGGGCCGCCGTTGTTCCAACCGAGGCCGAACGAGGTGAAGCAGCCGGCCAGGATGGAGATGATCGAGAACGAGATGGCGAAGTTGGAAAAACTGGACCAGGACCGGTGCAGCTCTTGGGAGTAACCGAGGCTCGCGAGGTGGCGTTCGTCCTCGTCGAGTATTTCGTGACCCTCTGGCACAGCGCGTCTCCTTCAGGGCGAGGTAGAGAGAGGCGGCCTACCGGCGCTCTCTGAGTAGGGACAATAGAGTGCTATTGGTCTGGTGTCCTACCTTTGGAGTGACATTTATGTAAATCTGGAGGATGACGTCGCAGCGACGGTGACATCCAATGGTTGACTTTCCGTCTAATCAATCCCGACACGGAGTTATCGAGAGGGGCCACACGTGACACCTGATGGTGCTGGACGCCGCCTGCCCGGTCTGCTGGTGCAGGCCGAGTTGGAAAGCTTGGTGGCCGCCGGTGAGATCGACACGGTGATCGTGGCCTTCGCCGACATGCAGGGCCGGCTGACCGGCAAGCGGGTCGCGGCCCGATTGTTCGTCGAGGAGGTCGCTGCGCACGGCGCCGAGTGCTGTAACTACCTGCTCGCCGTGGACGTCGACATGAACACCGTCGACGGCTATGCGATGTCGAGCTGGGAGTCCGGTTACGGCGACATGGTGATGACGCCCGACTTCACCACCCTGCGACGACTGCCGTGGCTGCCCGGAACCGCGCTGGTGATGGCAGACCTGTCTTGGGTCAACGGCGGGGCGGTGACCCCGGCGCCGCGCAGCATCTTGCGCACCCAGCTGGACCGGCTGGCCCAGCGCGGCCTGGAGGCCTTCGTCGGCACCGAGCTGGAGTTCATGGTGTTCGACGAGAACTACCGCGCTGCTTGGGCGGCCGGGTACCGGGGCCTGTCCAAGTCCACCGATTACAACGTCGACTACGCCATCCACGCATCGACCCGGATGGAGCCACTGCTGCGCGACATCCGCCTGGGCATGGACGGCGCGGGGATGTACTGCGAAGGGGTCAAAGGGGAGTGCAACTTCGGTCAGCAGGAGATCGCGTTCCGCTACGACAGGGCACTGGTCACCTGCGACAACCACACCATCTACAAGAACGGCGCCAAAGAGATCGCCGACCAGCATGGCAAGAGCCTGACGTTCATGGCGAAATTCGATGAGCGCGAAGGCAATAGCTGTCATATCCACATCTCGCTGCGCGACGCTGACGGGTCGGCCGTGTTCGCCGATCCCGACGATTCGCTGGGCATGTCCCCGATGTTCCGCAGCTTCATCGCCGGTCAGCTGGCCACGCTGCGCGAGCTGACCCTGTTCTATGCGCCGAATATCAACTCCTACAAGCGTTTTGTCGAGGGCAGCTTCGCGCCGACGGCAATCGCCTGGGGTCTGGACAACCGGACCTGCGCGCTGCGGGTGGTCGGGAACGGCCCGTCCATGCGGATGGAGTGCCGCGCGCCGGGCGGGGATGTCAACCAGTATCTGGCGGTGGCCGCGCTGGTCGCCGGCGGTCTGTACGGCATCGACAACGGGCTGGACCTGGCGGAGGCGTGTGCGGGCAATGCCTACACCAGTGGCGCGGAACGGCTACCGACCACGCTTGCCGAGGCCGCCGACCTGTTCGCCAATTCGACGGTGGCGCGGGAGGCATTCGGCGACCAGGTCGTCGAGCACTACCTCAACAATGCCCGCGTAGAACTGGCCGCGTTCAACTCCACGGTCACTGATTGGGAGAGGGTGCGCGGTTTTGAGCGGCTCTAGTTCTCCGGCTCGCCCGGTCATCGGCCTGACTACCTATCTGCAGCAGGCGCAGACCGGGGTCTGGGACGTACACGCCAGTTTCCTGCCCGGCATCTACATCGAGGGCGTCACGCTGGCCGGGGGTATCGCCACCCTGCTGCCGCCGCAGCCGGTGGATGGCGATATTGCCGCCCGGATGCTCGACCGGATCGACGGGCTGATCATCACCGGCGGCAAGGATGTCGACCCGGCTGCCTACGGCCACGATCCGCACCCGAGCACCGACGAGCCGGCCCGCGATCGCGACGCCTGGGAGTTCGCGTTGGTTGGCGCGGCGCTGCGCCGGCACCTGCCGGTCCTCGGGATCTGCCGCGGTGCGCAGATTCTCAACGTCGCGCTGGGCGGGACGTTGCATCAGCACCTACCCGATGTCCTCGGGCACACACGTCACCAGCGGGGCAACGCGGTGTTCTCCACCTCCACGATCCGGACCGTCGCTGGCAGCACGCTGGCCGGGCTCATCGGGGACGGCATCGACGCACAGTGCTATCACCATCAGGCGATCGACCGGCTCGGCGACGGGCTGGTGGTCAGTGCGCGCGACAGCGACGGGATCGTCGAGGCCGTCGAGCTGCCGGGCCATGATTTCGTGCTGGCCGTGCAGTGGCATCCCGAGGAGAGGCTGGACGATCTGCGGTTGTTCGCCGGCCTGATCGAGGCCGCACGGGTGTACGCGGCAGAGACAGCGCCCCGAGGGGACAGGAGTGAAGTGACGAGAGGGAGAGCACGAGTTTGAGCACAACCGAATTGGTCAATCCGGCCACCGAGCAGGCGTTGCGCACGGTCGAGCTGACTGACGTCGCCGGTGTCGATGATGCTGTTGCGCGCGCCAAGGTCGCGCAGAAGGCGTGGGCCGCTAAGGCGCCGGCCGAGCGGGCCGCCGCGCTGCGGGACTTTGCCGCCGCCGTCGATGCCCACGTCGGGGAACTGGCCGCACTTGAGGTGGCTAACTCCGGGCATCCCATCGGGGCGGCGGAATGGGAGGCCGGCCACGTGCGCGACGTGCTCCAGTTCTATTCCGCCACCCCGGAACGGTTGTCGGGCAAGCAGATTCCGGTAGCCGGCGGACTCGACGTCACCTTCAACGAGCCGATGGGTGTGATCGGGGTGATCACGCCGTGGAACTTCCCGATGCCGATCGCGGCCTGGGGTTTCGCCCCCGCGCTCGCCGCCGGCAATGCGGTGGTGCTCAAACCCGCCGAGTGGACGCCGCTGACCTCGATGCGGCTCGGCGAGCTCGCACTGGAGTCGGGGCTGCCCGCGGATCTCTTCCAGGTATTGCCGGGCAAGGGGTCGGTGGTGGGGGAGCGGTTCATCAGCCACCCCGACATCCGCAAGATCGTCTTCACCGGCTCGACGGAGGTCGGGACGAAGGTGATGGCCGGGGCAGCCAACCAGGTCAAGCGGGTGACCCTGGAACTGGGCGGCAAGAGCGCCAACATCGTCTTCGCCGACTGCGACCTGGAGAAGGCCGCCGCCACCGCGCCGTACGGGGTGTTCGACAATGCCGGCCAGGACTGCTGCGCGCGTAGCCGAATCCTGGTGCAGCGCAGCGTGTTCGACAAGTTCATGGAGTTGCTCGAACCGGCCGTCAAGGGTCTTGTGGTGGGCGATCCTGCCGAGCGGGACACCGAGATGGGTCCGCTGGTGTCGCGCAAGCACTTCGATTCGGTGGCTGCCTACGTGCCCGACGACGCCCCGGTCGCCTTCCGTGGTTCGGCGCCCACCGGTCCCGGATACTGGTTCCCGCCGACGGTGCTCACCCCCGAGCGCACCGATCGCACCGTCACCGAGGAGATCTTCGGACCGGTGGTCACGGTGCTGCCGTTCGAGGACGAGGCTGACGCCGTCGCGTTGGCCAACGACACCGAATACGGGTTGTCCGGCTCGATCTGGACCGACAACCTGTCGCGCGCCCTGCGGGTCTCGCGGGCGGTCGAGGCCGGTAACCTCAGCGTGAATTCGCATTCGTCGGTGCGGTACAACACCCCGTTCGGCGGATTCAAGCAATCCGGGCTGGGGCGTGAGCTCGGCCCGGACGCGCCACTGCATTTCACGGAAACCAAGAACGTCTTTTTTGCGATCGGAGAAGCATGACCTCGAAAGTTGATCTCACCCAACGACTGTCGGGCAAGGTCGCCGTCATTACCGGTGGCGCCAGCGGCATCGGGCTGGCCACGGCCAAGCGGATGCGCGCTGAGGGTGCCACGATCGTGATCGGTGACATCGACCCGAAGACCGGTAAGGATGTCGCCGACGAGCTCGATGGCACCTTTGTCGCGGTGGACGTTTCGGACGAGAGCGCGGTGAACAACCTGTTCGATACCGCCGCGGCGACGTACGGGTCGGTCGACATCGCATTCAACAACGCCGGGATCTCGCCGCCCGACGACGATCTGATCGAGAACACCGAACTGCCGGCCTGGCAGAAGGTGCAGGACATCAACCTCAAGAGTGTGTACCTGTGCTGCCGCGCGGCGCTGCGCCACATGGTGCCCGCGCAGAAGGGCTCGATCATCAACACCGCCTCCTTCGTCGCGGTGATGGGGTCGGCGACCAGCCAGATCTCCTACACCGCGTCCAAGGGCGGTGTGCTGGCCATGTCGCGCGAGCTCGGAGTTCAGTTCGCCCGCCAGGGAATCCGGGTCAACGCACTGTGCCCCGGACCGGTGAACACCCCGCTGCTGCAGGAGCTGTTCGCCAAGGACCCCGAGCGGGCGGCCCGCCGCCTGGTGCACATCCCGCTGGGGCGATTCGCCGAGCCGGAGGAACTCGCCGCCGCGGTGGCGTTCCTGGCCAGTGACGATTCGTCGTTCATCACCGGGTCGACCTTCCTGGTCGATGGCGGTATCAGCTCGGCCTACGTCACGCCGCTGTAGGCGACGATGGCGGCCGATCCGGCGGGCAGGAGCGAAGCGACCCGGGGAATGGACCGGGCGGGCGGGAGCGAAGCGACCCGGGGAATCGATCCGGCGGGCGGGAGCGAAGCGACCCGGGGAATCGATCCGGCGGGCGGGAGCGAAGCGACCCGGGGAATGGACCCGGAACCGCAGCAGGTCTCCGAGGCCCTGCTGCGTCCGGTGCGGCCGGGCAACGCGTTCGAGGACACCGTCGGTCGGCTGCTGCAGACCATCCGGCTCGGCGTGTTGGCGCCGGGGGACTCGCTGCCGCCCGAGCGTGAACTCGCGGCCCGGCTCGGTGTCAGCCGCGACACCGTTCGCGAAGCGATCAAGTCATTGGCCGACGCCGGGTACCTGGTGTCGCGGCGGGGTCGCTACGGCGGCACCTTCCTGGCCGAGGAGCTACCCGCACCGACCGAGGGGGCGGTGCGGGTCAGCCGGGCCGAGATCGATGACGCGCTGCGGCTGCGGGAGATCCTCGAGGTCGGCGCCGCTCGAATGGCCGCCACCCGCACGCTGACCGCGACCGAACGCGACGTGTTGTGGTCGCGGCTGCTCGACGTGCGCAACGCCACCGCCGACGATTACCGGAGGCTGGACTCTCGGCTGCATCTGGCGATCGCCGAAGCCGCCGGCTCACCGTCGGTGGTGCCGCTGGTGGCCGAGAACCGGATGCGGCTCAACGCCCTGCTCGACCAGATTCCGTTGCTGCGCCGCAACATTGTGCATTCCGACGAACAGCACGAGGCGATCGTCATCGCGATCCTGGCCGGCGACCCGGAGGCGGCATCCGTCGCGATGCGCGCCCACGTCGCGGGGTCATCGGCGTTGCTACACGGCTTCCTGGACTGACGAGAAGTAGCACCGGTCACTTCGGGGTGCGATCATGCCCGGTGTGTCCACCGACAAATTGCAGACCATCGCGTATCCGGCGGCAGGTGCCCGTCCGCACCGTCGCGACGCTGAGAGCCTTGCCCCGCACGTCATCGTGCTTTTCGGGGCGACCGGCGATCTCGCCAAACGCAAGCTGATACCGGGGCTGGCGTACCTGGAAGAGTCCGCGCTTGCTCCCGACATCAGGCTGGTCGCCACCTCGCTGGAGGACTACACCGACGAGCAGTTCCTGAGCATCGCCAGGAAGGCCGTCGAGGAGTTCGGTAGCCGCGAGCTTTCGGACGAGCAGTGGGCCCATTTCGCCGAACGCGTCACCTACGTCCCCCAAGGCGCCGGACCGCAGGCGTTGGCCGACGCGGTGATCGCTGCCGAGCAGATGCTCGGACCCGCTGTCCGACGGCTGCACTACCTGTCGGTTCCGCCCAAGGCGGCGCAGTCCGTCATCACCATGCTGAAGGACGCGAACCTGGTGGATCGATCCCGGGTGGTGATGGAGAAGCCGTTTGGCACCGACCTGGCCAGTGCCATCGAGCTCAACGATTTCGTCCACGACACGTTCAGTGAAGAACAGATCTTCCGCATCGATCACTTCCTCGGCAAGGAAGCCGCGCAGAACATTCTGGCGTTCCGGTTCGCGAACGGCCTGTTCGAGCCGATCTGGAATCGCAACTTCATCGACCACATCCAGATCGACATCCCCGAGATGCTCGGCCTGGACGCCCGCGCGAACTTCTACGAGAGCACGGGCGCGTATAAGGACATGGTGGTCACTCACCTGTTCCAGGTGATGGCTTTCGTGGTGATGGAGCCGCCGACCGCCCTCGAGCCCCGCGCGATCAGCGAGGAGAAGAACAAGGTCTTTCGGTCGATGCTGCCGGTCAACCCTGCCGACGTGGTCCGCGGGCAGTACACCGGTTATCGCGAAGAAGACGGCGTGGCAAAGGATTCCGATACCGAGACGTTCATCGCGCTCAAGGTCGGAATCGACAACTGGCGCTGGGCCGGGGTGCCGATCTACCTGCGGACCGGTAAGAAGATGGCAGCCGGCCAGCGGATCATTTCGATCGCATTCAAGGAAGCACCCCGCACCATGTTCCCACCGGGCTCGGGCGTCGGTTCCGAAGGTCCCGATCACCTCACGTTCGATCTGGCCGACGAGTCCAAGGTGTCGCTGTCGTTCTACGGCAAGCGTCCGGGGCCGGGTATGAAACTCGACAAGCTGTCCATGCAGTTCTCGACCAGGGAGACCGACTCGGTAGGCGATGTGCTGGAGGCGTACGAGCGGCTCATCCTGGACGCCATGCGGGGTGACCACACCCTCTTCACCACGGCCGAAGGCATCGAGTCGCTCTGGGAGCGCTCGGCGCAACTCCTGGAGGACCCCCCGCCGGTCAAGAGCTACCCGGTCGGCACGTGGGGCCCCAATGCCATCCATCAACTCATTGCGCCGAATGCGTGGCGGCTTCCCTTCGAACGGGCCTGGCGGGAGAAGAAGTCGGAGAGTTGATCAACCGACGATCGCGGGACTGGTCCGGATATCGGGCTGGGACCGTTCCAACGGGGTGAGGATCAGCCGAAGCCAGGCCGCGGTGAGGATGGCGGCACACAGCACGCCGACCGTCATCCACGCCGACGGTCCGGAGGACAGTGCCGCCGGCGCGGTCTGATGCCACCAGACCATGCCGAGTCCGGCGACGGTCGACAGCCCGCCGGCATACGCCGCTGCGCAGCACCACCGAAACCGCCTGCGCCACAGCGCCACTGCGGACAGGATGGCCGTCAGCAGGAACATCGCGATTGCGACCCGCGACATCCAGATGCTGTGTACATCGGTCCGCCAGCCCGTAGCGGCGGCACCGCAGAGCGCGGTGGCCGCAACGAGCGTGACCACCATTGCCCGCCGGCTGATCCACACATCCTCGAGCACGCGCCGGCTGATTCGGCGCAGCATCACATCGACGTCGTTGTGGGGCACATTCAGTGGTCGCATGGGCGCCTCCGATGGTTCCCCGGTCAACCCACCTGGTCGTCGCGGTGCGCGGCGGTCATGAGATCGTCGCGGGCGCGGGCGACGCGGGAGCGGATGGTGCCCACCGGGCACCCGCACACCTCGGCGGCCTCGGCATAGGACAGCCCGAGCACCTGGGTCAGCATCAGAGCGTGGCGGCGGTCGGCGTCCAGTCCGTCCAGCAGCATCCGGATCTCGGTGATGTCCTCGAAGCGCGCCGCGCTGTGCCGGGTGTCGAGCACCTGGTCCAGGTCGATCCCGTAGCCGGTGCGCGGCCGGGCCTGGTTGCGCCGGATCTGGTCGATGACGACGCGGCGGGCGATCGACAGCAACCAGGTGCGCGCCGAGGAGCGACCGGAGAAGCGGGGTAACGCCCCGAGGACGCGCAGAAAGGTCTCTTGGGTGAGGTCATCGGCGTTGCCGGGGTCGCCGAGGAAGGCGACGGTGCGCCAGACGTCACGCTGGGTGGCCCTGATGAACGCTTCGAGCGCGGCCGAATCGCCTCGCCCGGCAGCCAGGGCCAGCAGAGTCACCTGGTCGTCGTCACGTTCGCCCACGGACAGTCAGAGTAGGCGATCGTCCCGCGGGGCTCATCTCCAGGCCACCAGGCGACTGGGTCGGAAAAACCCGGCGGAGTAATTTGGAGGACGGTGTAGTTGGCTTGTTCGCGCGAGATTTCCGGGTGCCGGGAACTCGGCGACCGCGGCGGCCGACTATTCGACTTGGGGCTCTCGCGTGCCCCGGTGGCCGCGCTCGGCCGCCACTGAGCCAAGGAGGGCGATGACGGTTTCCGTCGTTGGCGGTCCCGCCCCGGATGCGCCGCACGTCGCGCCCGACGCGAGCCACCGAGTGGAACTCGACGTCTCGGGAATGTCCTGTGCGGCGTGCGCTGCCCGGGTCGAGACCAAGCTCAACAAGATCGAGGGTGTGCGAGCGTCGGTGAACTTCGCCACCCGGGTGGCCACTGTCGACACGCCCGACTCGGTGGCCACCGACACCCTGTGCGAGGTGGTCCGCAAGGCGGGCTACGACGCCGCACCGCGCAGCACGTCGCCGGTGGAGCCGGTCGATCCCGACGACCAACTTGCCCGCAGTCTGCTGCGCCGGTTGGCGATTGCGGCGGTGTTGTTCGTGCCGCTGGCGGATCTGTCGGTGATGTTCGCCGTGGTCCCCAGCACCCGTTTCACCGGGTGGGGGTGGTTGCTGACTGCGCTGGCGCTGCCGATCGTCACCTGGGCTGCGTGGCCGTTCCACCGGGTTGCCCTGCGCAACGCCCGGCACGGGACCGCATCCATGGAGACGCTGATCTCGGTGGGCGTCACCTCGGCAACGCTGTGGTCGCTGTACACAATCTTCGCCGGGCACCGCGCGCGAGAGACCAGCGGGATCTGGCAGGCACTGCTGGGTAGCGACGCCATCTACCTCGAGGTGGCCGCCGGGGTGACGGTGTTCATCCTGGCCGGTCGCTACTTCGAGGCGCGGGCCAAGTCGCGGGCCGGCAGCGCGCTGCGGGCGCTGGCCGCGCTGAGCGCCAAAAACGTGTCGGTGCTGCTGGCCGACGGTACCGAGATGGTGCTCCCGGCCGACGAGCTCAAGGAGCAGCAGCGGTTCGTCGTGCGCCCCGGGCAGACCATCGCCGCCGACGGCCTGGTGGTCGAGGGCAGCGCCGCGATCGACATGAGCGCGATGACCGGCGAAGCCAAACCCACCCGGGTCCATCCCGGCGGGCGGGTGATCGGCGGGACGGTGGTGCTCGACGGGCGGCTGATCGTCGAAGCCGCCGCGGTGGGTGCCGACACCCAGTTCGCCGGCATGGTGCGGCTGGTCGAGGAGGCGCAGGCCCAGAAGGCCGACGCGCAGCGGCTGGCGGACCGGATCGCCGGGGTGTTCGTGCCGGCGGTGTTCGTGATCGCTGCGCTCACCGCCGGTGCTTGGTTGCTGGCCGGGGCCGACGCCGACCGGGCGTTCTCGGCGGCACTGGCCGTGCTGGTGATCGCCTGCCCGTGCGCGCTGGGTCTGGCCACCCCGACGGCGATGATGGTGGCCTCGGGGCGCGGGGCTCAGCTCGGCATCTTCCTGAAGGGGTATCGGGCCTTGGAGGCCATCCGCTCGGTGGACACCGTGGTGTTCGACAAGACCGGCACCCTGACCACCGGTCATCTGGCGGTTACGACGGTGACAGCCGTCGAGGGCTGGCAGACCGCCGAGGTACTGGAGCTGGCCGGCGCCGTCGAGGTCGCCTCCGAACACGCCGTCGCGGTGGCTATCGCCACCGCCACCGCCACCGCCGATCGCCGCGCGGTCGAGGATTTCCGCGCCCAGGCCGGGCGCGGTGTCACCGGTACGGTGTCGGGCCGCGGTGTCGTGGTGGGCCGGCCGTCCTGGGCGAGCGGTCCGGGGCGGGTACCCGCGGTCTTGGAGTCGGCGCGCCGTGCGGCTGAATCTCGCGGTGAGACAGTCGTGTTCGTCGCCGTCGACGGTGAGCTGTGTGGCGCGATCGCGGTGGCCGACGCGGTAAAGGATTCCGCTGCCGACGCGGTCGCGGCTCTGCACCGCCGGGGCATGCGCACCGTGCTACTCACCGGCGACAACGCGGCCGCCGCGGGCGCGGTGGCAGCCCAGGTCGGCATCGACGAGGTCATCGCCGAGGTGCTCCCCGAGGGCAAGGTCGATGTCATCGAGCAGCTGCGCGACCGCGGTCGGGTGGTCGCGATGGTCGGCGACGGCATCAACGACGGCCCGGCGTTGGCATCAGCCGACCTGGGCCTGGCGATCGGGCGCGGTACCGATGTCGCGATCGGTGCCGCCGACATCATCCTGGTGCGCGACGACCTCGATATCGCGCCGCAGGCACTGGATCTGGCACGGGCCACCATGCGCACCATCAGGGTCAACCTGTTCTGGGCGTTCGGTTACAACGTGGCTGCCATCCCGATCGCCGCGGCCGGGCTGCTCAATCCGCTGATCGCCGGTGCGGCGATGGCGTTCTCGTCGTTCTTCGTCGTCTCGAACAGCCTGCGGCTGCGCAACTTCGACAGCCGCGGGCGTTAACCACCGAAAGGGACATCTCATGTCGCAGCAGACCTTCATGGTCGCGGGCCTGCACTGCCAGAGTTGTGTGCGGATCGTCAGCGAAGCGCTGACGGCATTGCCGACGGTCAGCGGGGTCGAGGTCGACCTTGACGCCGACGGCGCGTCGGCGGTGCGCGTCGAGGCCGATGCCGACCTGAGCGTCGAGCAGGTTCGGGCTGCACTGGAAGAAGAGGGCGAGTTCTCCGTCGTCGGGTGACCGCAGCGACGTAGCCGGTGTTCAGTGCCGGGTCTTGGACAACTCCCGAAGCATGGCGTTGTAGGCCTCGAGATCGTCGTCGTACTTGGCGTCGGCGTGCCGGTCGTTGCGCACCGCGGTGCGGCGGTCTTGGCGTGACCACTGGACTACCAGGGCCACCACCACCACGATCACCGGCAACTCACTGGACCCCCAGGCGATCGCACCGCCGAGGTGCTGGTCGTCGACGAGGCTGGACAGCCACGGCAGATCGAGACTGCGGTAGAACGTGCCGCCGAGGACCGACGTCATCGTCATGGTCGCAATACCGAAGAATGCGTGGAATGGCATCACTGCGAACAGCATTCCCAGCCGTCCGATAAACGGCAGCCGCCGCGGTCCTGGGTCGATGCCGATGATGCCCCAATAGAACAGATACCCGGTGATCATGAAGTGCAGGCTCATGAACTCGTGGCCCCAGTGGTAGCGCACGAGGGTGTCGAACACGGGCGTGAAATACACGGCGTACAGCGAGCCGACGAAGAGCACGAACGCGGTGGCGGGATGCGATAGGAACCGCGACACCGGCGAATGCACCATCCACATCAGCCATTCGCGCGGTCCGGGGGGATGCCCGGCACCCGCGGCGGGCAGGGTCCGCAGCGCCAGGGTGATCGGCGCGCCCAGCACCAGGAACACCGGGATGAACATGTTGAGGGCCATGTGTTCGGACATGTGCACGCTGAACATCGCCGAGCCGTAGGCCCGCACCCCGGACCCGGTGGTGAACAGCAGGGCCGCGCACCCGAGCAGCCATGCGACCAGCCGTCCCGGCGGCCAGCTGTCGCCGCGGTGGCGCAGCCGCAGGACGCCGATCACGTAGGCGATTGCCAACGACGCGGCCAGGATCCCGAGCAGGACGTCGAAGCGCCACACGGTCAGCAGGGTGACCACCCCAGGAGGCCGGGTCAGTTGGTAGCCGAGGAACACGTCCCACGCGGTGAACTGGTGGGTCAACAGTCGCGGCGCGGTCTGGATCGCCATCGCCGAGATCGCCGCGATGGCCAGCACGGCGGCCAACGCACTGAGCACCTGGCCGCTGCCGCGTCCCGTCCGAAGCTGGACGACGTCGCTGACCCAGATCCCCAACAAGGCCACCGCGGCGGCCATCCCGAGCCGTCCGTAGCCCGAACCGGTCAACCCGCCGGGCCCGGTCAGCAGAAACAGCAGCAGAGCCCCGTACACCAGGGCCACCGCGCCCGCGGTGACTTCGATCACCAGCACCCTGCGCCGCAGTGCCGCCGCCGGCGGGGCCACCGTGGCACTCACCTTCATACCGGTCAGCACCGCCAGCGCGGTCACGAAGACGATGACGGCGCTGGTCGAGTAGTCATGGTCGGGGCCCTGGCCGGCGTTGCCGGTGACCGGCAGGGCGATCAGCCCGATGAAGGTCGGGATCAGCAGCACGACGTGCCACACCCACCGCACCGTCAGCCGCAAGAACAGGGTGACGACGGCGGCGAAGATGGCGGCGGCGATCCAGCCCCGTGTCATCTCCGAGGCTCCGATCGCGGTACCGAGGCCGCCATGGCTCAGCAGGCGTGCCACCGGCAGACCGGAGGCGTTGGCTGCCTGGATCGGCACCATCACCAGCGCCGTGACCAGCCAGACGGGCGCCAGGCGTTCGGCCAGCAGGTGGGCCCGGAACGATGCCGCGTCCAGGACACCCCGATCGTCGGGGTCGGCGGTGGTGACGATGAAGACCAGCGACCCCAGAACGATCGCCGCGGACAGGATCGCGGTGAAGTAGCCGACCACCTCGGCGGTGCTGGTTGGTGCCCCCGGGAAAGAATCTCCGGTGGCGATGAAGCGGCGGTCTCCGGAAGCGAGGGCATAGCCGATCAGCGCGGCGACCAGAACGACGTAGCCGCCGACAATCCATCGGCCCGCAGGCCGGGCGGCTGTCTGGGTCGACTGCATTGTCGTCGTGACCTTTCACCCCCGTATCTTGGTCGACAGTCTACGACTCGTCGTCGTAGTCGGGTCGCCGCGGTGGGAACTTTCTGGTGCGATGGATCGACCAATGCTGACGGGCTAAACGAAGGGAGCGGCGACCGATGATCCAGGATCTCACGCTGCGGTGGGTCGTCACGTTGCTGTTCGTCGGCAGCGCCGCGGAATGCTTGGTCTCGTTGGCACTCGGACACCGGCGCTGGCCGAGCGTGGTCGGCCATGTGTTGCACGCCGTCATGGCGGTCGCGATGGCAGTCATGGCCTGGCCTTGGGGCGCGGAGTTGCCCACCGTGGCGCCGATGGTGTTCTTCCTGCTCGCCACCGCCTGGTTCGTGGGCGTCACGCTCACCCCGCAAGCCGCCGGCCATCGCATCGCCGGGATCTACCACGCGTTGATGATGCTGGCCATGGCCTGGATGTATGCGGTGATGAACGGCAGCCTGCTTCCCGGCCAGTCGGGCTCCGGCGGTGGTGCCGCCGGCGCCGCATCGGCCCAGGCCGGACAGTCCGGCCACGCCGGGCACGCCGGGCACGCGGGAATGAACATGCCAGGGATGGACATGTCGGGCATGGACATGCCGGCCGCCGACAGCTCCGGCGGCGGGGGATATCCGGCCTACATCACCACGCTCAACTGGGTGTGCACCATCGGGTTCGCGCTCGCCGCGGTGTTCTGGCTGTATCGCTATCTCAGTGTGCGGATGAACCGTGCACACGGCACCGGGCAACCGCTGGGCATCCTGTGCCAGGCCATGATGGCCGCCGGAATGGCCATCATGTTCGGCGTGATGCTCTAGCCACAACGACGCCGCCGACGGCACCGCGCGCAGTATCGGTCAACCGGCCGCGGCTTTCGCGGCCAGCCTCCGCCGGCGGCACAACCGGACTCGACGATGACGTCATCCCGCACAGCGATTCGCAGATCCGGCAGTACGTCACGGTCTCGGTAGCCATGAACCCGCTCGCGGCATAGTGCAACAAGCAAATAGTGCATATGTGTTGCACGGCTCAGGCCGCCGAACCGTCGGTGGGGTAGAGGTGTCCGCGGCGACGACCGCGGGAAGCGTTGCCGGGCAGCACTAGATCGTCGGCGGTCGGCGCGGCATCGGTTCGCGGTTCCGGCCCGCGGGCCGGCGCGTCGCGCCACACCAACACGGCCAGCACGGTCCCGGCCAGCACCGGTAGGTGGCTCAGGATCCGGCCGGCGGACACCGCACCGGATAGCGCGTCGCTGACGACGTAGCCGGTGAGGACCGCCGTGAACACCGACAGCACCCCGGCCAGGCCCGCCGCGGCGGCGGGGCGGACCGCGGTGGCGACCATGACCGCGCCGAGTGCCGCCGACCATGCGGTGGATTCGTTGAGCAGATGCCCGCTCATCATCATGTGGTGCCCGCCCGCCGATGTCCCGACCGGGGCGCCCAGCGCCTGCGCGACCGCCAGCGCCAGCTGGAGCACGCCGACGGCGCCCAGCGTCCAGCGGCGCCACAGCGCTGCCGTCGCGGGTAGCCGGCGACGCGTTCGCGACGGAGGAGTCGGCCGGTCGGGGGGTGCCGCCACCGCGGCCACCTGGGACCGGCCGGCCAGCCGCCGCAGCAGCTGGGTCTGTTCCACAGCGCGCGCGTACCAGGATCGGCAGTCGTCACAGGTGGCCAGATGTTCGTCGACCCGGGCGGCGGGAACGGGTTCGCGTTCCCCGTCGATCCGGGCCGACAACGCCTCACGGGCGACATCGCAGTCCACGCACTAATAGTCGCGCATCGGGTGCGGATTGTTCCAGCGTCCCGGGCGTGGCCGGCCTCCTGGGCTAGATTCCTAGGCATGGACGGGCCGGGTGACGAGGTCAAGGTGCAGCGCGCCTCGTCGGCCCTGGCGGATGTGGACATCAACGGCTGGACGCAGCGCTTCGACCTGCTGTCCGACCCGCACCGTCTCGAAATCCTGCTCGGTCTGCACCGGGCGCCCGGTATCTGCGTCGGTGACCTGGCCGCCGCGGTGGGCCGTTCAGAAAATGCCGTGTCCCAGGCGCTTCGGGTGCTGCGGCAACAGGGCTGGGTGACCTCGACCAGGGTGGGCCGCCAGGTCAGCTATCGCCTGGAAGATCACACCGTGCACGACCTGCTGCATTGGATCGGTGCCGCACACGCGGAGTGAAGTCCGGCGACTTCAATCGATTATCTGAACATGTAGACAGGTGTTGGCCTCGCGCACTAGGCTCCTGCACCGGGGCTGGGGAACCGAGCTCATTGCGAGGAGGCAAACTTGCGCGTCGAGTTCACGGCCATGCACATGAGTGACGGCCTGGTCAACGCGCCCACTTCGGTCGGGTTCGCGGTGCTCGCGATCGCGGCGGTGGCATTCTGCGGTTGGCGGGCGCGAACCGAGCTGGACGAACGAACCGTCCCACTGGCCGGACTGGTCGCGGCGTTCATCTTCGCCGTCCAGATGATCAACTTCCCGATCCTGCCGGGTGTCAGCGGGCACCTCCTCGGCGGCGCCCTGGCCGCGATTCTGGTCGGCCCGTACACCGGCGTGCTGTGCATCACCATCGTGCTGGTGGTCCAGTCGCTGCTGTTCGCCGACGGCGGCGTGACGGCGCTCGGGATGAACATCACCAACATGGCCTTGATCGGGGTCGTCGCGGGCTACTCGACGGCGCTGGTGCTCTACGCCGTGGTGCGCCGGCGCAGGCCCGAGCCCTCGGTGTCCACCCTTGGCGTAGTGGCCTTCATCTCCGCGCTGATCGGAACCGTCTGCGCGTCAATGGGTTTCGTTGTCGAATACGCGATCGGTGGCGCGGCCCACGCATCGCTGGGCACGGTCGCGGCCTACATGCTGGGCACCCACGTGCTGATCGGCATCGGGGAAGGGGTGATCACGGCGATGACGGTGATGGCGGTCGCCCGCTCCCGGCCCGACCTCGTCTACCTGCTGCGCCGCAGCCGTGAGCGGGCGGCGGTGCCGGCATGAGCGCGCAGCCGCAAGCCACCACCTCCCGGCCCTGGCGATTCTGGGCCGGCTTCGGCATCGCGATCCTGTTGATCGCAGGCGTGGTGTCCTACTTCGCCAGCAAGAGTCCCGACGGGCTGGATTCGGCGACCTTGCAGGGCTGCCAGGTCGTGGCGACCGACCACGGCGAACAGCTCACCGGCAGCTGCATCGCCCAACACGCCAGCGAACATCCCATGTCGGTGTCACCGCTGGCCGACTACACGGTGCTGGGTCACCCCGCCACCGGCGGGCTGGCCGGCGTCATAGGCGTCGTCGTGGTGTTGGCGCTGGCCGGTGGCGCGTTCTGGCTGATCGCGCGCACCCGCCGCACGAAGGGCTGAGCGGTGGGCGCGGGGCATTCCCACCCGCTGTACCGGGACGGCGACTCGGTGGTGCACACCGCGCCCGCCGAGGTCAAGGTCGTCGGTCTGGTGATGTTCGTGCTTGCCGTGGTGGCCACCCCGCGCGAGATGATCTGGCCGTTCGCGGTCCATGCGCTGATCGTGCTGGTGGTGTGGCGGGTGGCGCGGATTCCGCTGCGGTGGATCCTGCCGCGAATGCTCATCGAGGCACCGTTCATCGTGCTGGCCGTGCTGCTGCCGTTCGCCGAGGGCGGGGAGCGGGTCGAGGTGGCGGGACTGCACCTGTCGGAAGCTGGGCTGTGGGCGGCCTGGGGCATCGTCGTCAAGGGCACCCTGGGGGTGGCGGCTTCCCTCACGGTGGCGGCGACGACGTCGTCCCGCGAGCTACCGCTGGCGCTGAGCAGGCTCGGGGTGCCCGCCCTGGTGACCTCTATGCTCGTGCTGATGATCCGCTACATCGACCTGCTCTCGGCCGATGTCAACCGGATGCGGATGGCCCGGATCTCGCGGGGCGACTCGCCGCGGGCCCTTCACCAGGCCGGTGCGATCGCGAAAGGCGTTGGCACGCTGTTCCTGCGGTCCCACGAACGCGGCGAGCGGGTGTACCTGGCGATGACCTCGCGTGGCTTCGACGGCCGAGTCCCGGAGCTGGCGATTGTCGGTGCCCGGCCGCGAGCGGCGTCGGCGCAGTGGGTGGCGGCGCTGACGCCCGCCGCGGCGGCCATCACGGTGGCAGGTGCGGCGTGGATCCTGCGATGAGCCCGCCCGCGATCCGGGTGAAGGGCCTGCATCACCGCTACCCGGACGGCCGGGTCGCGCTCGACGGTGTCGACCTGACCATCGCCCCCGGCGAGCGGGTCGCCATCCTCGGGCCCAACGGGGCCGGCAAGACCACCCTGATGCTGCACCTCAACGGCGTGCTCACCGCCACCTCGGGAACCGTCGAGATCAGTGGAATCCCGTTGACCCGCAAGTCTCTTCGCGACATCCGGCGCCGGGTTGGCCTGGTGTTCCAAGACCCCGACGACCAGCTGTTCATGCCGACGGTGGCCCAGGACGTCGCCTTCGGGCCGGCCAACTTCGGGGTCACCGGCCAGGACCTGGTCGCCAGGGTGGCCGCCGCGCTGGCGGCGGTAGCGATGACCGAGCATGCCGACCGCAGCCCCGCTCACCTGTCCGGCGGGCAGCGCAGGCGCGCCGCGCTGGCCACGGTGTTGGCCTGCGAGCCGGAGATTCTGGTGCTCGACGAGCCGTCGGCCAACCTGGACCCGGTGGCCCGCCGCGAACTGGCCGAGACGCTGGCGACGCTGTCGGCGACCATGGTGATCGTCACCCACGACCTGCCCTACGCCGCGCAGCTGTGCGACCGGGCGATCGTGCTGGACGGCGGGGTGGTGGTGGCCGACGACACGGTCACCGCGCTGCTCTCCGACGCCGAGCTGCTGGCCGCCCACCGGCTGGAGCTGCCGTGGGGTTTCGTCGTCCCCACGCCGTAACGCAGCCGCCAGTGCGCGGTTTCATCCGCGACACGCCGCGGGCGGCGTATCGATTCGCACGTTCGCCGGCGCGGTCTAGTGCCGACGCGACGGCGGCCAGGGCGGCTCGCCGCACAGCGACAGCAGTGCGTTCTCGATGACCTCGGGCAGCGCCGGATGGATCCAATACTGGCCGCGGGCCATGTCCTGGCCGGCCAGCCCGAAACTCATCGCCTGGATCAGCGGCTGGATCAACGACGAGGCCTGGTGGCCCATGATGTGCGCGCCCAGGATCTTTCCGGAGTCCTGCTCGACGATGATCTTGGCGATGCCGGTGGTGTCCTCCATGGCCCAGCCGTAAGCCACATCGGCGTAATCCTGCACCTTGACCTTGATGTCGTATCCGGCTGCGCGAGCCTCGTTTTCGGTGAGCCCGACACACGCGATCTGCGGATCGGTGAACACCGCCGACGGTACGAACCGGTGATCCGACGGCATCAGGTTCTCGGTGTCGTCCCAGTCCTGGAGCAAGTTGTGCCGCACCCGGCGGGCCTCGTGGTTGGCGACGTGCTTGAGCTGGTAGGGCGATGACACGTCGCCGAGCGCGAAAACGCCTCGCGCCGTTGTCCGCTGATATGCGTCGACCACCACCCGACCGTCTTCGACGTCGACGCCCACCGACTCGAGATTGAGCAGGTCGGCGTTGGGGATCCGGCCGGTGGCCACCAGTACCGCGTCGGCCGTCACCGAGGAGCCGTCGTCGAGTTCGACGACCACCTGTGAACCCTCGTGGTGCGCCCCGATCATGTTGCGGTGACTGCGGATCTCCCACTTCCTGGAGGCGATGTCGGTGAACCGCTCGCAGAGCGTGTCGTCGCAGTGCGACAGCATTGCGCCGCCGCGGATCACGATGGTGACCCGCGTGCCCAGCGCGGAGAACACATGCGCGAACTCGGCCGCCACGAAGCCGCCGCCGATGATCACCAGGTGCTCGGGCAGCTCGGGGATGCGCATGATGGTGTCGCTGGTATGCACCTGCACCCCACAGCCCGTGATGGCCTCGGGAATCATCGCCCGTGCCCCGGCCGCGATCACCACCTGCTCGGCGGTGAACTCGTCACCCTTCTCGGTGCGCAGCCGGTAACCGGCCTCGGCGCGACCGGTGAAGTGGGTGTGGCTGTCGTAGACCGTCACATTCGGCGACGACCGCCGATAGTGTTCCCCGCCGGCCGCCAGCGGATCGATGCGGCCGAACACCCGCGAGACGATGTCGGTCCAGCGCACCCCGTCGACGTGGGCGTCCACCCCGTACCGGGCTGCCTCCTTGATGGTCTGGGCCACGTCGGCGGCATAGACGAACATCTTGGTCGGGATGCAGCCGACGTTCAGGCACGTTCCGCCGAACACGCCCTGCTCGCAGATCGCGATCTTCTTGTCGGCGTAGCGCTCGTCGAGAATGCTGTTGCCCGAACCGGTTCCGATAATCGCGATATCGAAGTGCTCCAACGAAGTCCCCTTGTCGATGCTATCCATGGCCGGTCGGCGCCGATGGTGCCGCCTCGACGTGCTCGCGATAGAAATCCAGCCAGTCGGCCAATTCGCGGTAGGCCGCTGCCCGTGGTTCCGTCAGCGACAGGAACACGTCGTGTTTGGCGTCGCGGACCGGGACGACGGTGGTCCGGTTGCCAATGCACCCGGCCCAGCGCGCGATCTGGGTGACGTCGAGCACGGCGTCGCCCCGCTGCATGGTCGCCGCGTCGGCGGTCTCGGTGACACTGTGGTCCGAACGCAGGATCAGGTTGGGCACCCCGACGTCGAGCCCGCGATGCAGGGTGGCGTGGCCGCGCCGAATCGCGTTGATCCAGCCCACCGTCACCGGGAAACCGCCCACCGGCTTCCATTGCAAGTCGTATTCGAACTCGCCGTGGTAGTCGCGATGCAGTGTCAACCCGTAGGTGCCCTTGCCCGTGCCCCGCACCACCGTGGTCTTACGCACCCGCGACATCGTGCCGATCGCCGTGGACGTCAGCCGGGTGCGCAGGATCGCCGGGCCGTGCAGATCGAGCCACGGGCTGTTGAGCACCAGACCTGCAATCGAGAGCGCTGCGGTCGCACCGCGCCGGCGCACCCGGTCCAGCCACAGCGACACGATCAGCCCGCCCGCCGAATGTCCATACACCAGCACGTCGGAGCCGGGGTTCTCGGCGGTGATGACCGCTATCGCGCGCTCCAGCTCCCGGTCGTAGCGGGCCAGGTCGGTGGTGAAGTGCGGGGTCTGGCCCTCGCGCCAGGACCGGCCGCACTTGTGTTGGTCCAGGGCGTAGAAGCGGAACCCGTTGGCGGTGAACCGGTCGGCCAGTTCGGTGTTGAAGAAGTAGTCGGTGAACCCGTGCACGGCGAGCACCGCGTGCCGGGCCGCCGCGCCGCCGGCGCGGCGCACCAGGGTGGCGAACAGATCGCCCTCGCCGTCGGGGTCCGGTCCCAACGCCATGGTGGTCTGTTGGTAGCCGGTAAGGACATCGTCAGCCCATTCGGCCCGCGCTGCCGTCACATGCTCACCATAGCGGTGGTGTGGTACTGGCTACTCGCGCGAATAGTTCGGTGCCCGGCGGGATAACCTGGCAGTTGGTACAGCTGCCACGAGTAAAGGATGACGACCGGTGTCAGATAGCACGGTGCCAGATAACGGCAAGACCGACGTGGTGCTGGTCGGCGCGGGAATCATGAGCGCCACACTGGGGGCCCTGCTGCGGCTGCTCGAGCCCAGCTGGTCGATCACCCTGGTGGAACGCCTCGACGCGGCCGCCGCCGAGAGTTCGGACCCGTGGAACAACGCCGGGACCGGGCATTCGGCGCTGTGCGAGCTCAACTACACCCCGCAGAACCCCGACGGCAGCATCGAGATCGCCAAGGCCGTCACCGTCAACGAGCAGTTCCAGGTCACCCGTCAGTTCTGGACCTACGCCCACGAGAACGGCATCCTGCCCGACGTCCGTAGCTTCCTGAACCCCATTCCACACGTGAGCTTTGTGCACGGTGCCGAGCACATCGATTATCTGCGCCGCCGCCGCGACACCCTGGTACGCAACCCGCTGTTCGCCACGATGGAGTACATCGACGGCGCCGACGAGTTCGCCCGCCGGTTGCCACTGATGGCCAAGGGCCGCGACTTCACCGAACCGGTCGCCCTGAACTGGACTCAGAACGGCACCGACGTCGACTTCGGCTCGCTGACCCGTCAGCTCCTCGGCTTCGGCACCGAGCGGGGGATGACCACGCTGTTCGGCCACGACGTACGCGGCCTGCACAAGGAGTCCGACGGCAGTTGGACGGTCAAGATCGCCAACCGGCGCACCGGGCAGAAGCGCAACCTGTCGGCCAGATTCGTCTTCGTCGGCGCCGGTGGCGGCGCCCTTCCGCTGCTGCAGAAGGCGGGCATCGCCGAGGCCAAGGGGTTCGGCGGATTCCCGGTCAGCGGTCAATGGCTTCGTACCGGCGACGCGACGCTGGCCGCCGCTCACCAGGCCAAGGTCTACGGCATGCCGCCGCTGGGCGCGCCACCGATGTCCGTGCCGCACTTGGACACTCGCGTGATCAACGGACGGTCGTGGCTGCTGTTCGGCCCGTTCGCCGGCTGGTCGCCGAAGTTCCTCAAGGAGGGCAAGATCACCGATCTGCCGCTGTCGGTCAAGCCGAACAACCTCGCCTCGATGATCGGTGTCGGACTCTCCGAGATGAGCCTGCTGAAGTACCTGATCGGCCAGCTGGCGCTCAGCGAGTCCGACCGGGTGGACACGCTGCGCGAGTTCGCGCCGAGCGCCCTCGATTCCGACTGGGAACTCGACATCGCCGGCCAGCGGGTGCAGGTGATCCGCCGCGACAAGAAGAAGCTGGGCGTACTCGAGTTCGGCACCACGGTGCTGGCCGCCGCCGACGGCTCCATCGCAGGCCTGCTCGGCGCATCCCCGGGTGCCTCCACCGCGGTGCCGGCCATGATCGACGTCCTGCGCCGCTGCTTCGATGACCGCTACCCGGGCTGGGAACCCAAGCTCAAGGAGATGGTGCCCTCGCTGGGCGTCAAACTGTCGGAAAACCCGGCCCTGTTCGACGAGGTTTGGGCGCACGGTACCAAGGTGCTCGGGCTGGGCACTGAAGGCTCCAGCGCCGCCGCCGACGCCCTACCGTCGGGTGATCCCGAACCCGCGGGAGTGGTGTGACGGTCGCTCTACGCCGGTCCTGGGCCAAGGACCTCGACGCGGCCACCCTCTACGAGCTGCTCAAGCTGCGGGTGGAGGTTTTCGTCGTGGAGCAGGCCTGCCCGTATCCCGAGCTCGACGGCCGTGACCTGCTGGCCGAGACTCGGCACTTCTGGCTGGAGCAGCCCGACGGCACCGTGATCGCCACGCTGCGGTTGATGGAGGAGCACGCCGGCGGGGAGAAGACCTTCCGCATCGGCCGGGTCTGCACCCAGCGCGCCGCCCGCGGCCAGGGCCACACCACCCGCCTGCTGCAGGCGGCGCTCGCCGAAGTCGGCGACTACCTGTGCCGGATCGACGCCCAGACCTACCTCGCCGACATGTACGCCCGGCACGGCTTCGTCGCGGCCGGAGCCGAATTCGTCGA
Organism: Mycolicibacterium sp. CH28; assembly: GCF_004745805.1. Classification (GTDB taxonomy): domain Bacteria; phylum Actinomycetota; class Actinomycetes; order Mycobacteriales; family Mycobacteriaceae; genus Mycobacterium. The sequence continues at coordinate 70,643 of NZ_SRLQ01000007.1, forward strand.
AGACGGCATCCCGCACGTGCCGATGGTGCGGCGCACCGGCGGAGCCGCTTGGCCGGCGACATCGGATACCGGCACCGAAACCGACCAGTCGTGAGCACCGCGGCCTACCCGTTCAGCGCGATCGTCGGCCACGACCAGCTGAGGCTGGCCCTGGTGCTGTGCGCGGTGCGCCCCGAGATCGGCGGCGTGTTGATCCGCGGAGAGAAGGGCACCGCGAAGTCGACGGCGGTGCGTGCGCTGGCCACGGTTCTCGAGCAGGTCGACGTGGGCTCTCGGCTGGTTGAACTGCCCATCGGCGCGACCGAGGACCGGGTGGTCGGCTCGCTGGACCTACAGAAGGTCCTGCGCGACGGCGAGCATGCCTTCTCGCCGGGCCTGCTGGCCCGCGCCCACGGCGGTGTGCTCTACGTCGATGAGGTCAACCTGCTGCACGACCATCTCGTCGACGTCATGCTCGACGCCGCCGCCATGGGCCGCGTGCATATCGAACGCGACGGGGTGTCGCACTCCCACGACTCCCGCTTCGTGTTGATCGGCACCATGAATCCCGAAGAGGGCGAACTGCGCCCGCAGCTGCTGGATCGCTTCGGACTGACCGTCGAGGTGCACGCCTCTCGCGATGTGCCGGTGCGCAGTGAGGTGATCCGCCAGCGGCTGGCCTACGAGGCCGACCCGGCCGGCTTCGCCGCCCGCTATGCCGCGCAGGACAGCGAGTTGGCGGCCCGGATCAGCGCCGCCCGCGCTCGGGTGGCCGATGTGGTGCTGCCGGACGCCGAGTTGACCCGTATCGCGGCGCTGTGCGCGGCCTTCGACGTCGACGGGATGCGGGCCGACATCGTGGTGGCGCGCACCGCGATGGCGCATGCGGCCTGGCGCGGAGCGCAAGCCGGGGCGAGCGAAGCGACGGGAGACATATCCGTTGCGGAGGAGGACATCCGGGTGGCCGCCGAACTGGCGCTGCCGCACCGGCGCCGACGCGACCCGTTCGACGACCCGGGCATCGACCCCGCCCAGCTCGACGAGGCGCTGGCCGCCAGCGCCCCCGCTGCCGACGGCGGCGGCGATCCCGAGCCGGACCCCGACCCGCCTGGCGGCGGTGGGAAGTCCGGTGATGTTCCGTCCGAACAGCCTGTGCCACAAAGCAATTCGTCCTCGGCTCCGCGTCCGGCCGCGCCGCCGTCGGCGACGTTTCGCACCAGGAAGCTGACCGTGCCCGGCGTGGGGGAGGGCACCCCGGGGCGGCGTTCGCGGGCGCGCAACCGCTCCGGGGCGGTCATCACCGCCACTGACACACCGGAGCAGGGCCACGGACTGCACCTGTTCGCCACGGTCCTCGCCGCCGCCGGAAGCGGCCGGCTCCGCCCGCAGCCCGACGACATCCGCCGGGCGGTGCGCGTGGGCCGGGAAGGCAACTTGGTGATCTTCGTCGTCGACGCGTCGGGGTCGATGGCCGCGCGCGATCGGATGGCCGCGGTGTCCGGCGCGGCGCTGTCGCTGCTGCGCGACGCCTACCAGCGGCGCGACAAGGTCGCCGTCATCACCTTCCGGCAGGACGGCGCCCGGGTGCTGCTACCGCCGACGGCATCGGCGCACATCGCGTCGCGACGGTTGACCCGCTTCGACACCGGCGGCACCACGCCGCTGGCGCAGGGCTTGCTCGCCGCGCGCGACATCGTGGTCCGGGAGCGGGTCAGGGACCGTCACCGCCGCCCGCTGGTGGTCGTGCTCACCGACGGCCGCGCCACCGGTGGCCCGGATCCGTTGGGGCGCAGCCGGTCCGCGGCGCGACGGCTGGTGGCCGAGAAGGCCGCGGCGGTGGTGGTGGACTGCGAGACGTCCTATGTCCGCCTCGGGCTGGCCGCTGACCTGGCCCAACACCTGGAAGCCCCGCTGCTTCAACTCGGCCAGCTGCGCGCCGACCATCTGGCGCAGGCCGTGCGCCGCGCTGCCTGAAGCTTCTTGACCCGGAAAGGGGACCGCTCATGCCGCAGGGCCAGCCGGTCGTCGTGCCCGACGACGGCCTGACCACCCGCGCCCGCCGCAACACCCCGGTGCTGGCCGTCCATACCGGTGCCGGCAAGGGCAAATCGACCGCGGCGTTCGGAATGGCGTTGCGGGCGTGGAACGCGGGGATGAGCGTGGCGGTGTTCCAGTTCGTCAAGAGTGCCAAGTGGAAGGTGGGCGAGGAGTCGGCGTTCGCGTCGCTGGGCCGGCTGCACGACGAGCAGGGCCTCGGCGGCGCGGTGGAGTGGCACAAGATGGGGTCGGGCTGGTCCTGGAGCCGTAAAAGCGGATCCGACGACGACCACGCCGTGGCTGCCGCGGAAGGCTGGGCCGAAATCGCCTCGCGCCTGGGCGAACAACGCCACGACTTCTATGTGCTCGACGAATTCACCTACCCACTGAAGTGGGGTTGGATCGACGTCGACGAGGTGGTGGAAACCCTACTGGCTCGCCCGGGCGGCCAGCATGTCGTGATCACCGGTCGCGACGCGCCGCAGCGACTTCTCGACGCCGCCGACCTGGTGACCGAGATGGCGAAGGTCAAGCACCCGATGGATGCCGGCCGCAAGGGTCAGCGCGGCATCGAGTGGTGAGCAGCGTACCGGCCCTGGTCATCGCCGCCCCGGCCTCGGGTAGCGGGAAGACCACCGTCGCAACGGGTTTGATCGGTGCCTTGCGGGCGGCCGGGCACCGGGTCGCACCGTTCAAGGTTGGTCCGGACTTCATCGATCCCGGCTATCACGCCCTGGCGGCGGGCCGGCCGGGTCGCAACCTCGACGCGGTCCTGATTCCCGAGGAGCTCATCGGCCCGCTGTACCGGCACGGCAGCCGCGACGCCGACATCGCGGTGGTCGAGGGCGTGATGGGGCTGTTCGACGGGCGCATCGACGAGCATGCCGTGACCCCGGCCCGCGGCTCGAGCGCCCGGGTGGCCGAGCTGCTGGCCGCGCCCGTGCTGCTGGTCGTCGACGCGCGCGGTCAGAGTCAGAGCATCGGTGCGGTGCTGCACGGCTTTTCGACATTTCATACCGGCGTGCACATCGCCGGAGTGATCCTCAACCGGGTCGGATCGGCGCGCCACGAGCAGGTGCTACGGCAGGCTTGTGAGGCTGTCGGGGTACCGGTGCTGGGCGCGATCCCGCGTCATGACGAGCTGTCGGTGCCGTCGCGGCATCTGGGCCTGGTGACCGCCGTCGAGCACGGCGATCAAGCGCACTCGGCGGTGGCGGCGATGACCGAGCTGGTCGCCCGCCATGTCGACCTCGCAGCCCTCGTCGGGCTGGCCGCCTCGCGCGTCGCCGCACCGTCCTGGTCGCCTGAGGACGCCGTCGGCGAACCGGTGGGGGGCGCGCCGGTGGTGGCGATGGCCGCGGGCCGGGCGTTCAGCTTCGGTTACGCCGAACACCCCGAACTGCTGCGCGCGGCTGGTGCGCAGGTGGTGGCATTCGATCCGCTCACCGAGCGGCTACCGGATGGGGCCACGGCCTTGGTGCTGCCCGGGGGCTTCCCCGAGGAGCATCTGGCCGAACTGTCGGCGAACACCGAGTTGCGCGCCCAGATCGCCGAGCTGGCCCAGCGGGCGCCGGTGCAGGCCGAATGCGGCGGCCTGGCCTACCTGATGGACGAGCTGGACGGCCACCCGATGTGCGCGGTGCTGGGCGGCTCGGCCCGGTTCACCCAGCGTCTGACCCTGGGCTACCGCGAGGCGGTTGCCGTCAGCGACTCGGCGCTCTACACCGCGGGGGAGCGGGTCGTCGGCCACGAATTCCACCGCACCACAGTTGAATTCACTGAGGAACTCGATTCGGCCTGGGCATTCCGGTCGGGCGTCGGGAGTCCGGTGCGCGACGGCGCGGTCCGGGCCGGGGTGCACGCGTCGTACCTGCACACCCATCCCGCCGGCCAGCCGCGGTCGGTCGCACGGTTTGTCGCGCACGCGGCCTCATTAACTAAGCTCGGTCGGTGACCGAGAACGCCTACCTCGTCGGCCTGCGTCTAGAGGATAAGAAGGTCGTCGTGGTCGGCGGCGGCACGGTGGCGCAGCGGCGGGTGCCGCTGCTCATCTCCGCGGGCGCCGACGTGCATGTGATCGCGCGGGCGGCCTCGCCGGCGGTGGAAGCGCTGGGCTCGCAGCGGCCGGGCATCACGCTGCAGCTGCGCGACTACCGCGACGGCGACCTCGAGGGCTCCTGGTATGCCATCGCCGCCACCGATGACCCGGCCGTCAACGCCGCGATCGTGGCCGAGGCCGAACAGCGGCAGATCTTCTGCGTGCGCGCCGACTCCGCCCGGGAGGGCACCGCCGTCACACCGGCATCCTTCGACTACGACGGCCTCTCGGTGGGCGTGCTGGCCGGTGGGGAGCACCGCCGGTCGGCGGCCATCCGCTCGGCCATCCGGGAGGCACTTCAGCAGGGGCTCATCGCCCCGGACAGCCCCGAGGACGCCGCGGAGGCCGCACGCGGCAGCGTCGCCCTGGTCGGTGGCGGTCCCGGTGATCCGGAGCTGATCACCGTGCGCGGTCGCCGGCTGCTGGCCCGCGCCGACGTCGTGGTCGCCGACCGGCTGGCCCCGCCGGAACTGCTCGCCGAACTGGCCCCGCACGTCGAGGTGATCGACGCCGCCAAGATCCCCTACGGGCGGGCGATGGCCCAGGAGGCGATCAACGACGTCCTCATCGACCGGGCCCGCCGCGGGCAGTTCGTGGTCCGTCTCAAAGGCGGGGATCCGTTCGTCTTTGCCCGCGGATATGAGGAAGTCCTCGCGTGCGCGGAGGCTGGGATTCCAGTCACAGTCGTCCCAGGAGTGACTAGTGCCATAGCCGTGCCGGCGATGGCCGGGGTTCCGGTCACCCATCGCGGGGTGAATCACGAGTTCGTGGTGGTCAGCGGCCATTTAAGGCCTGATCATCCGGAATCGTTAGTGAATTGGAATGCGCTCGCGCAATTGTCGGGGACGTTAGTTCTGTTGATGGCCGTCGAGCGCATCGAATTGTTCGCCGACATCTTGATAAAGGGTGGCCGAGCTGCGCAGACGCCGGTTCTGGTGGTGCAGCACGGCACCACGGCGGCCGAGCGGATTGTGCGGACCACGCTGGCGGACGTGCCGGATCGAATTCGCGCCGACGGAATTAAGCCCCCGGCGATCATCGTGATCGGTCCCGTTGTCGGTCTCGCCGAGGCATTCGGCGCTTAAACAATTCTTAATATTACTGTAGGGTAGCTCGGTATGACTGCTCTCAACGATGCTGAGCGGGCGAGTAATCGCCGCGCCAACAGTTCGGAGCGCGCGGTTCCTATGCGCCTCGAGTCGGCGGCTCTGGAACCGACCAGCAGGTACTACCCGGCCTGGTTGCCCTCGCGGCGCTTCCTGGCCGCGGTCACCGCCATCGGCGGTATGCAGCTGTTGGCCACGATGGACAGCACCGTCGCGATCGTGGCGTTGCCCAAGATTCAGGACGAGCTGAGCTTGTCGGACGCGGGCCGCAGCTGGGTCATCACCGCCTACGTCCTGACCTTCGGCGGGCTGATGCTGCTGGGCGGCCGGCTGGGCGACACCATCGGGCGCAAGCGCACCTTCATCGTCGGCGTCGCACTGTTCACCATTGCCTCGGTGCTGTGCGGTATCGCCTGGGACGAGGCCACGCTGGTGTTGGCCCGGTTGCTGCAGGGTGTGGGCGCGGCGATCGCCTCGCCGACCGGGTTGGCGCTGGTGGCGACGACGTTCCCCAAGGGTCCGGCGCGCAATGCGGCGACGGCGGTATTCGCCGCGATGACGGGCATCGGCTCGGTGATGGGTCTGGTGGTCGGTGGCGCCCTGGTCGAGGCGTCCTGGCGGTTGGCATTCCTGGTGAATGTCCCGATCGGCCTGCTGATGATCTATCTGGCCCGCAACACACTGCGGGAAACCCAGCGTGAGCGGATGAAGCTCGACGCGGCCGGCGCGTTGCTGGCCACCGTGGGCTGCACCGCGGCCGTGTTCGGCTTCGCCCAGGCGCCCGAGAACGGCTGGGCATCGCCGGTGACGTTGATCTCCGGCGGCGCGGCCGTGCTGGCCTTCGTCGCGTTCGTCTTCGTCGAACGCCGCGCGGTCAACCCGGTGGTGCCGTTCGTCCTGTTCCGCGATCGCAACCGGCTGGCGACCTTCGCCGCGGTGTTCCTGGCCGGCGGGGTGATGTTCACGCTGACCGTGCTCATCGGCCTGTACGTGCAGGACATCATGGGCTACAGCGCCCTGCGGGCCGGTATCGGCTTCATCCCGTTCGTGATCGCCCTCGGGATCGGACTGGGATTGTCGTCCCAGCTGGTGTCGCGCTTCCCACCGCGACTGCTTGTGATCGCCGGTGGCGTGCTGGTGCTGGCCGCGATGATCTACGGCTCCACACTCAACGGCGGCATCCCGTACTTCCCGAACCTGGTCATCCCGATCACGGTTGGCGGCCTCGGCATCGGCATGATCGTGGTCCCGCTGACGGTGTCGGCCATCGCCGGTGTCGGATTCGACCAGATCGGCCCGGTGTCGGCAATCGCGCTGATGCTGCAGAACCTGGGCGGTCCGGTCGTGCTGGCCATCATCCAGGCCGTGATCACCTCGCGCACCCTCTACCTCGGTGGCACCACCGGACCGGTGAAGAAGATGGACCCCGCCCAACTGCACGCGCTGGACCAGGGCTACACCTACGGTCTGCTGTGGGTGGCCGCGGTGGCGGTGATCGTGGGCGCCGTCGCGCTGTTCATCGGCTACACCGCGGAACAGGTGGCGCACGCCCAGGAAGTCAAGGACGCGATCGACGCCGGCGAGCTTTAGCTCGCCGAGTCCTCAGCACCCGCCGTTCGGGCGGCCAGTAGGGTTGCTACCCATGCCTGGCGTCAGCGGTCCCCAGCCCGCTGTCCGACCCCTTTCCTCGAGCGTGCTCGGGATCGCGATCGTCGCGATCACCGGTATGCAGCTGATGTCCACGCTGGACGGCACGATCGTGATCGTCGCGCTGCCACGCATGCAGGCCGAACTCGGCCTCTCGGATGCGAGCAAGAGCTGGGTGATCACCGCCTACGTGCTGACCTTCGGCGGGCTGCTGCTGCTGGGTGGGCGGGTCGGCGATGCGATCGGGCACAAGCGGGCGTTCATCTCCGGCGTCGGGGTGTTCACCATCGCCTCATTGGCCTGCGGGGTGGCCACCGAGCAGTGGACCCTGATCGTGGCGCGCGCGGTGCAGGGAGTGGGCGCCGCGGTGGCCGCACCGACGGGCTTGGCGCTGATCGCCACCACCTACGCCGTCGGGCATGCCCGCAATCGGGCCATGGCGGTATCGGCGGCCATGCAGGGCCTCGGCTCGGTGCTGGGCCTTGTCCTCGGCGGTGCGCTGACCGGTATCTCGTGGCGGCTAGCCTTCCTGGTCAATGTGCCGATCGGCCTCCTGATCATCCTGATCGCACTCACCCGGCTGGAGGAAACCCGGCACGAACGGCTCAAGCTCGACGCCACCGGGGCGCTGCTGGCAACGTTGGCGTGCACCTCGGCCGTGCTGGTCTTCACCCAGGGGCCGCCACGCGGCTGGGTCGATCCGTGGGTGATCGGCGCAGGGGTGGCCGCCGTTGTGTTCTTCGTCGCGTTCCTTCTCGTCGAGCGCACCGCGGACAACCCGCTGGTGCCGTTCTCCGTGTTCGACAACCGCAGCCGGGTGGCCTCGTTCGCGGCGTACTTCATGGCCGGCGGGGTGATGCTGACCCTCAGTGTGATGATCGGTCTGCTGGTGCAGGACGTGCTGGGCTATTCCCCGCTGCGGGCCGGGGTGTGCTTCATGCCGTTCGCGGTGGCCTTCGTGGTGGGCAATGTGGTGGCCACCCGGCTAGCACCTCGGCTGGCACCGCGATGGGTGATTCTCGGCGGCGGTCTGCTGGTGCTGGCAGCCATGCTCTACGGATCGACGCTCACGCGTTCGATCCCGTACTTCCCCGACCTGTTCGTCCCGATCGTGGTCGGCGGCCTGGGCATCGGTGTCATTTCGGTGATCCTGCCGCTGTGCACGCTGGCCAATGTCGGCCCGCGGGAGATCGGTCCGGTGTCCTCTATCACGCTGATGGTGTTCAACCTGGGCGGCCCGCTGGTGCTGGTGGTCGTCCAGGCGGTGCAGACCTCGCGCACCTTGTACCTGGGTGGCACCACCGGGCCGGTGAAGTACATGACCCCCGCCCAGCTCGACGCGCTCGGCTACGGCTACACCTATTCGCTGCTGTGGATCGCCGGTATCGCCGTGCTGGTCGGCGTGGCCGCCCTCGGGATCGGGTTCTCCACCAGCGACATCACCGCTGCCCAGCACACCCGCGAAGCCTTCGAGGCCGGCGAACTCTAGGTCTACCGGCGGGCCCGCACCAGCCGATACCCGCCGTACAGTGCCGCTGCGACAAGGAAATTCACGAAGTAGGCGAGGTCAGCGCCGTGCAGTGCGGTGGCCACCGGCCCGACGATCAGGTTGGTGTGCATGAACGGCACCGCCGCGGCGAACGCCACGAAGAAGCTCACCAGGGCCACCACACCGTCGGTGCGGTCGGTGGTCTCCTCGGCCGGGTTGACCACGTCACGGCCCGCCGCGCGGTAACGCCAGTCGATCGCCACGATCGCCACGAACGCCGGGATCCAGTAGCTGACGAACAACAGCACACTCTGGAAACGGGCGGCCAGGTCGCCGGAGTGCAGCCACATGATGAGCGCGAACGCGATCACCACCACCACGACCGCCGACACCGGCCGGCGTACCCGAACGCCGACCGTCTGCAACGCAAGTGAGCCGCTGTAGTCGTTCATCGCGTTGGACGCCACCGAGCCCAGCGCGATCACGGCCAGCGCCACGGCACCCAGCACGCCACCGCCCATGATCTCCCGGACACCCTGGGTCGTCTGGTCGGTCAGCGTGCCCGCCGCCGCCACCCCGATGGCCTGCACGGCGATGTAGGCCGACGCCAGGCCGGCGACGGTGTAGCCGAACACCGCGGGCCGGGAGGTGCCCACCGGCAGGTAGCGGCTGTAGTCCGAGGCGTAGCTGGCCCACGAGATGGCCAGGCTCAGTGCGATGGTGACCTCCAGCACGAAGGCCCCGGCCAGGTCCGCGCCGCTCAGCGTCGGCAGGGAGATCACGTCGCGACCGGCGATGAGTTTCCAGGCGAACACCGCGAACGTCAGCACCAGCACGACGGTCATCACCGCCTGCATGCGGTGGATTACCTCGTAGCCGAAGACACCGATCACCCCCTGGGCGGCCAACACGATCACCACCCCCAGCCAGAACGGCAGCCCGAGCAACTCGGCCAGCGCTTCACCGCCGAAGAGCCCGACCAGACCGTCCCACGCGATCGAGGACAACCACTGGATCACCGCCACCACGGCCACGGTGCCGCCGAATGCCATGCGCGCGTTCGGCAATTGGGCCGTGCCGGTGCGTGGGCCCCAGGTCGACAGATAGCCGACGGCCAGCGAGCCGATGACCGTCCCGATCACCATCGCTAGCAGGCCCAGCCAGAAACCCAGACCCAGCACCACCGCCAGCGTGCCGGTGAACACCACGGTCATGTTCACCTGGGGGGCAAACCACACGGTGAACAGTCGCCGTGCGGTGCCGTACCGGTTGCCTGCCGGGATCGGCGCGATGCCGTGCGTCTCGACCGCCAGATCACCGACGCGGGCCGGCATCCGGCCGGCGTAGGTGTGGTCGGCCAATGCCGACCCGGGAGGCGATGATTCAGCTGTCACCCACTCACCCTAGAGGGCCGGGCGGGGCAGTCGGTTGGTCACACCTCGATGGGCGGGTGCAGCCGTTCCATTGTGTATTGCCGGTTTCGCCGCGCAGCCCACGCGCTGGCCGCCAGCGACACCGCGAGCACCCCGGTCAGCACCGCAATGCTGACCCACAACCGATGGTCTATGCCGCCGTTGATCAGCTGGCGTAAACCGTTGACGGCGTAGGTCATCGGGTCCGCCGGGTGGATGATCTGGAAGGGTTTGGCCGTCGTCTCCACCGGATAGATGCCGCCGGCCGACACCAGTTGCAGCATCAGGAAAGCCAGGGTGACGACGCGCCCCACCGCAACGCCGAAGACCGCGTTGAACGCCTGGATGATGCCCAGGAACGTGGCGATCACCAGGATCAGGAAGGCGACCGTGGACAGCGGGTAGCGGGCCTTGAGCCCGACGCCGAAGTGCACGACGGCGTACATGACCACCACCTGGCACACCGCCACCAGCAATGCCGGCCAATAGGATGCGAGCACCACCCGCAGGGCGCCGAGTCCGTTGATGATGGGCCGAGACTGCAACGGCGTCAACAACATCCAGATGATCAGCGCGCCGATGAACAGGGCCAGCGGCAGAAAGAACGGTGCGAAGCCGGTACCGAATGTGGCGGCCTTGTTGTGGGTGACCAGGTCCAGGCCCACCGGGGCGGCGACCGTCTTGGCCACGACCGCGCGTTGCTCGGGTGTCCACGACGGGACCTGGCTGGAGCCCTGGCGTAGTTTGCCGGCCAGCTCCTGGCTTCCGGCCCGCAGCTGGCCGGTGCCGTCGGCCAACCGGTTCGCGCCGGCGGCGAGCTGGCGGCTGCCGTCGGTCAGTGCGACCAGCCCGGCGCTCAGGCGCTGAGCACCGGTGTTGAGCTGCTGCGCGCCGTCCCGCAGCTTGACCACGTCCTTGCGCAGCTGTCCGTCGACGGCGGCGGTGAGGAACGTCCGCAGCTTGCTGTTGGGGTCGCCGAGTTCGTCTTCGAGCCGGGTGGCGCTATCGCGCAACCTGGCCAGACCGTCGTCGGTGGCGGGGTCGATGCCCTGCGCGCGAAGCAGACGCTGGGCGCCGGCCAGGAAACCGCCGACGTCGCGCACGGTCGGGTCGGGGTTGTTGGACAGCGTGGCGACCGCCTGATCGACGATGGTCGCCGCTTGCGCCTGGTCGACATGCAGCGCGGCGAGGCGGTCGGTGGTCGAGCGCACCGCTCCGCTGAGGTGTTCGGCGGCCGCTCCGACCTCCGCCGGATCCAAGCCCATGGTGTCGATGCGCTGCAGCACATCCACCAGCGGTTCGGTGGCGGTGGTGACAGCGGCGCTCAACTGTTTTGTGCCGGTGGCCAATTGGGCTGCACCGTCCCTAGCGGTGGCCATGCTGGTGGCCAGTGTGGTCGAACCGGTGGCCAGTTGCTGCGCCCCTGCATCGGCGGTGACCAGTCCGGAGGCCAGCCGGTCGGCGCCGTCGGCGGCGGCGATCAGCCCGGTGCCGGCATCGGTCAGTCCGGTCAGCACCGTGCTGACGGTCTGTTCGCCGACACTGGTGTCGACCTGGTTGATGACCTCCCGGGCAGCGTTCTGCCCGATGATCGAGCCGAGGTAGTTGTTCGCGTCGTTGAATGTGAACCGCAGGCTGGCCTGCTGGGGTTTCCCGCCCGAGGGTGAGGCGATGTCGGCGCTGAAGTCGGCTGGAATCGTGATCGTGAAGTAGTAGGTGCCGTCGGCCAGGCCTTTGGCGGCATCGGCGGCCGATACCTCGTGCAGCATCAGCTGGCCGGAGTCCTTCAACGCCTGGGCCACTTGTTCGCCGGCCCGCAGCGGCTTGCCGTTGGCTTGCGCACCACGATCCTCGTTGACCAGTGCTGCCGGAACCTTGTTGACCGCCGCGAACGGATCCCAGAACGCCCACAGGTACATGGCGCCGTACAGCAGCGGCATCAAGATGATGGTGATCAGGGCGATTCGGGGGAGCACACCGCGGGAGTACCGCTTGAGATCGGTGCCCAGTGACATTCCGGCGAGCATGGTCAACCGGTCCCTTTCTGCGTATCCGACAGAGTGGCCCGGTCGGCGTTGGACACCTGGATCTGGGATGGCACGTCGTGGTTTGCCACCCCGTTGACGGTGGCGGTCACCACGGTCTGGTCTCGCCCCAGGTCGATGAGGCGCTCGATGAGCACGTCGCGGTTGACGTCACTGGTGACGAAGTCGAGGTTGGCCACGACCAGCAACGGCGGGCGCTTGGTGTTGGCCAGCGCGATCCGAAGCAGGAGGCGGTCGAGTTCGGAGAGCTCCTCGAAGTACTCGTCCAGGGGCGGTCGCGGCAGGTCGCCGAACACCGGTGCACACACCGCCTCGAGCGCGTTACCGTCGGCGCGGTGCACCAGGTGGAACCACGGTGCGTCCCATCGCATCTGCTCAGTGATCAGGTCACGAACGGTCACCGACTCCGGAACCGTGTCCAGTTCGTCGATGCCCGCCAGCGCGGACAGTCCGAAGATGTCGTCGGCCCGGGTCTCCCCGAACACCGACAGCCGGCCGTCCTTGGGTTCCATCCGCCCGGCGATAGTCATCAACAGGGCGGTGCGCCCCGAGCCGGCCGGGCAGATCAGGACGTTGAGCCCGCCCTGGGGGATCTCGAGGTCGACGGGCCCGTAGACCGGACCCCACGGTCCGCGCAGTCCGATGCCGCGAGCGACGACAGCGGGCGGAGCCTGTTCGTCGGTGTGGTTGCTGGGCGGTTCCGCTGACACTGTGCCCTCCTGTTCGCGCGTGCCCGCACATCACAACACGTCGCGCCGGGGAAAACACGGGTGAGGGCGACCTCGGTAGGCTTGGCCACTGTGATGTTGCCGTCATGGTGGGTGACCGCGCGGTCGGTCCGCGGCGCGAGCGCTGCGGCGTGACCCCGATGGATCGCGACGCCCGGCCGAGTCGCCAGGAGATCTCCGACGCGGCCGACCCGCTGGGCTGGCGGTTGATCCTCGGCGCGATCTACGCCCAGATCACCGTGGCCTCGCTGGCGCAGGCGGTCGAGGTGGCGGCACTGGTAGTAGCGGCTGCCGGCGGCGACGGGGACGGTCATCTCGGTGTCGACATCCGCGCTGACCGCGTGGTGGTGCGCCTGCAGTCGGCCGCCGATGGCGCGGTGACCGGCGTCGATATCGCGCTGGCCCGGACGGTTGCCGCGGCACTGAGCGCAACCGGTTTGCGGCTCCTACGGGGCGGTGTCCAGGCAGTCGAGATCGCCATCGACGCGCTCGACATCCCCGCGGTGCGCCCCTTCTGGAAGGCGGTCACCGGCTACGTCGACGAGCCCGGACCGTCCGATCTCGACGACGGGCTGATCGACCCGCAGGGACGCGGGCCGGCGATCTGGTTCCAACAGATGGATGCGCCCAGACCCCAGCGCAACCGCATCCACCTCGACGTCGACGTGCCCGCCGACGAGGCCCGGGCACGGCTGGACGCCGGGCTGGCCGCGGGGGGCCGGCTGCTGTCGGATGCCGCCGCACCGGCCTTCTGGGTGCTGGCCGATCCGGAGGGTAACGAGGTCTGCATCTGCACCTGGCAGGGGCGCGACTGATCGCAACCGGGCTCCTCGGCTCTTCGCGCAAGCGCTCATCGTGGCCCGTTGGCTCTTCGCGCAAGCGCTCATCGTGGCCCGTCGGCTCTTCGCGCAAGCGCTCATCGCTAGGCTGACGCACTGTGATTACCCGCATGTCCGAGCTGTTCTTGCGCACCTTGCGCGACGATCCGGCCGACGCCGAAGTGCCCAGCCACAAGTTGTTGATCCGCGCCGGTTACATCCGGCCGGTGGCGCCGGGGCTGTACACCTGGCTGCCGCTGGGTTTGCGGGTGCTGCGCAAGGTCGAGAAGATCGTGCGCGAGGAGATGGTCGCCATCGGTGGGCAGGAGATCCTGTTCCCGGCGCTGCTGCCGAAGGCGCCCTACGAGGCCACCAACCGCTGGACCGAATACGGCGACGGGGTATTCCGGCTCAAGGACCGCCGCGGCAACGACTACATGCTGGGCCCCACCCACGAAGAGTTCTTCACCTTGACGGTGAAGGGGGAGTACAGCTCCTACAAGGACTTCCCGCTCACGCTGTTCCAGATCCAGACCAAGTACCGCGACGAGGCGCGCCCCCGCGCGGGCATTCTGCGGGGTCGCGAGTTCATCATGAAGGACTCGTATTCCTTCGACGTCGACGACGACGGCCTCAAGAACGCCTATCACGCGCACCGCGAGGCGTATCAGAACATGTTCAAACGCATGGCGATTCGCTACGTGATCGTCTCGGCGGTGTCGGGTGCCATGGGCGGGTCCGCCTCAGAGGAGTTCCTGGCCGAGAGCGAGGTCGGCGAGGACACCTTCGTGCGCTGCCTGCAATCGGGGTACGCGGCCAATGTGGAGGCGGTGGTCACCGCCATACCGGAGTCGCTGCCGAGCGACGGTCAGCCCGAGCCGGTCATCCACGACACCGGGGACACGCCCACCATCGCGACGTTGGTCGAGTGGGCCAACTCCGCGGGGCTGGGGCGCGAGATCACCGCGGCCGACACGCTGAAGAACGTGTTGCTCAAGGTGCGCCAACCCGGCGGTGACTGGGAACTGCTGGCCATCGGGGTGCCCGGTGACCGCGAGGTCGACGACAAGCGGCTCGGCGCAGCGCTGGAACCGGCCGAGTACGCGCTGATCGACGACGCCGACTTCGCCAAGAACCCGTTCCTGAAGAAGGGCTACATCGGCCCGAAGGCCTTGCTGGCCAACGGTGTTCGCTATCTGGTCGATCCGCGGGTGGTCGACGGGACGTCCTGGATCACCGGGGCGGACGAACCGGGCAAGCACGTGGTGGGTCTGGTGGCCGGCCGCGATTTCGTCGCCGACGGCACCATCGAGGCGGCCGAGGTGCGCGACGGTGACCTTTCCCCGGACGGCGCCGGGCCGCTGGTGTCGGCGCGCGGTATCGAGATCGGGCACATCTTCCAGCTGGGCCGCAAGTACACCGACGCCTTCTCCGCCGACGTTCTCGGCGAGAACGGCAAGCCGGTGCGGCTGACCATGGGCTCCTACGGTGTCGGGGTGTCCCGGCTGGTCGCGGTGATCGCCGAGCAGCAGCACGACGGGCTGGGCTTGCGCTGGCCGTCGTCGGTGTCGCCGTTCGACGTGCACGTGGTGATCGCCAACAAGGACGCCCAGGCCCGCACCGGGGCCGAGGCGCTGGCGCGGGACCTCGACGCGCTGGGCCTGGAGGTGCTGTTGGACGACCGCACCGCCTCGCCGGGGGTGAAATTCAAGGACGCCGAACTGCTCGGGGTGCCGTGGATCGTCGTGGTCGGACGCGGCTGGGCCGACGGCGTGGTGGAGCTGCGCAACCGGTTCGGTCACGACAGCCGCGAGATCGGGGTCGAGACCGCCGTCGCCGAGATCACCTCGGCGATCACCGAGCCCTAGCACGCGTTCCGACGACAGTAACCTCACGGCGGCATAAAGCCGGTCTGACCGCCGTCAGGTTACTGTCGCGCGGCCCGCTCCGGGCCCGGCGCGGGCAGCCGAGCTATTCGCTGCCGCCGGGGAAGGCCACCGTCACCGGCACGAGGCGCAGCACCTGCTTCCAGCGCGCCGCCAGCACCGCGGACTCGGTCAGCGCGGTGACGCCGAACGCGCGGTCCTGCTCGCTGGTGGCCTGCTCGATCACCGCGCGCCAGGCCACCGCGCAGTCGTTCTCCATCTGCACCGCCAGGTTCGCCGCGGCGGTCGGGTCGGTCACCGCGCTCGGCAGCTGGTAGCCCGCGGCCGGCAGCGGCACCTTGGCGGAACGGCCGGACAGTAGCGCGATTGCCGCTTCCCGTCGTTCGCGGTGCTGGGCCATTGCCTCGGAGACCAGGTCGTTCTCGTCCGGCGAGCTGTGCGCCGAGACAATGCCGTAGCCGTAGATTGCGGCGTGCTCGGCGGTGACGGCATCGAAGAGCGCCGCGCTGGCTGCATCCGAGGGTCGGTCGGGGTTCGGCGAGGTCGACGGGGTCGGCGAGGTCACTGGGCACCCCTTCGGGACTGCAGCGCCACCGAGTACGCGGTGGTACAGGACGCGGCGATGGACCCGAGCAGCCCCGCCCGGTAGCTCGCCAGCGTGGGAGCCAGCTTGGTGGCGCTATCGGCCGAACTGCGCAGCGCGGCGACCACGTCGTCCACCGTGGGGGGTGGGGTGGCCGCGGCCGACGTGGTGGTGGTCGGTGTCGTGGTCTCACTCGACGGGGTGGGTTTGCCGGCGGCGCGGGCGATCTCCTTGACAAGTGCCGCGGCATGCCGGGCGCGTTCGGCTGCCACCTCGGCCAATGCCGGTGCCAGTGCCGGCGAGGCGGCCTTGGCTGCAGCGGCGGCCAGTTCGCTGTCGTGGTGGGCCAGGTCGACCTGCTGCTCCAGCGGATCGGGGCCAGGGGGCGGGCCCGAACTGCAGGCGGTGCTCGCCGCGCCGAGCAGGGCCAGAAACGCCAGGCCGCGACCGCCGTCGACGAGGACCTGCCGCCGGGTGATGCCCGGGAAGGGCCTGGGGTCTCGGCTCAGCACGCCAACATCCTGCCATTGCGGGCGGCGGCGCTGGCGTATCGTGGACACCTGGCTCCCCGGAGCCCTGCAGAGAACGCAGCTGATCAGGACAACTCAAGATGAGGAGCTCGCCGTGACTGGCCGGTCAACGGGATTACCAACCCCCGAGCAGGTGATCGAGCTACTCGATGGCGAGTTCGCGCGTGCCGGATACGAGATCGAGCACGTGTCCATCGACACCCGCACCCGTCCGCCGCACATCACCGTGGTCGCCGACGGCGACAAACCGCTGAACCTGGACGCCGTTGCCGAGCTGTCCCGTTTGGCGTCGGCCCTACTCGACGGCCTCGACACCGGAGAGGCCGCCTACGTCCTCGAAGTCACCTCCCCCGGGGTGGACCGGCCGTTGACCGCCGAGAAGCACTTCCGCCGCGCACACGGCCGCAAGGTCGACGTCGAACTGGCCGACGGCAGCACAGTCACCGGCCGGCTGGGCAAGGTGTCGGACGGGCTGTTGGATCTGGTGCTGCGCGATCGCGGTGGCTGGACCGTCCGGCAGATTCCGTTCGCAGATATCGCTAAAGCTGTTGTCCAGGTTGAGTTTTCAGCACCCAATGCACGGGAGCTGGAGCTGGCGGGGGCTGTCGAAACGGAGGCCGGATCATGAATATCGACATTGCCGCACTGCACGCGATCGAAATCGACCGCGGCATCTCGGTCGACGAACTGCTGGACACCATCAAAACTGCGCTCCTGACGGCGTATCGGCACACCGACGGCCACCAGCCCGATGCGCGCATCGAGATCGACCGCAAGAGCGGCGCCGTGCAGGTGATCGCCCGTGAGACCGACGACGACGGCAACGTCATCAGCGAATGGGACGACACCCCGGAGGGATTCGGCCGGGTCGCGGCAACTACCGCGCGGCAGGTCATGCTGCAGCGGTTCCGCGACGCCGAGAACGAGCGTAGCTACGGCGAGTTCTCCGCCAAGGAGGGCGACATCGCCGCCGGCGTCATCCAGCGCGACGCCCGGGCCAACGCCCGCGGTCTGGTGGTGGTGCGGCTGGGTAGCGAGGCCAAGGGCGCCGAAGGGGTCATCCCGTCCGCCGAGCAGGTGCCCGGCGAAAGTTACGAGCATGGCGACCGGCTGCGCTGCTATGTCGTCGGGGTCAGCCGGGGGGCGCGCGAGCCGCTGATCACCCTGTCGCGGACCCATCCGAACCTCGTCCGCAAGCTGTTCTCGCTGGAGGTGCCCGAGATCGCCGACGGTTCGGTGGAGATTGTGGCGGTGGCCCGTGAGGCGGGGCACCGGTCCAAGATCGCGGTCAAGTCGCGGGTGCCCGGGCTCAACGCCAAAGGCGCCTGCATCGGCCCGATGGGCCAGCGGGTGCGCAACGTGATGAGCGAGCTGTCCGGCGAGAAGATCGACATCATCGACTTCGACGATGATCCCGCCCGGTTCGTCGCCAACGCGCTGTCGCCGGCCAAGGTGATCTCGGTCAGCGTCATCGACGCCGCCACGCACGCGGCGCGGGTCGTGGTGCCCGATTTCCAGCTCTCGCTGGCCATCGGCAAGGAGGGGCAGAACGCCCGGCTGGCCGCGCGACTGACCGGCTGGCGCATCGATATTCGCAGTGACGTCGCCCCGCCCGACGGCGGCAACGAGAACTAGCCGGTCGACAGCGTCGATCTTTGGGGGGCATCATCACCGCGACACCGCGGGCCTCGGCGAGCGAGCGCGGGGCACTGGACGTCGACGTTTTGGTCATCGGGGCCGGCCCGACAGGTCTGTCGGCAGCCGATGCGTGCGTGACCGCCGGCGCCTCGGTAGCCGTTGTCGAGCGCACCGGTCAGGTTGGTGGGCTGGCCCGCGCGGCCACCGTCGCCGGCAACGAGGTCGATCTGGGTGGACACCGACTCCTGTCGGCCACTCCGGACCAGCGGCGGGCGTGGACTGACTTTGCTGACCGTCTCGGCGGTATAGCGATGGGTGAGCTCGGCCGTCGCAGCGGGATCCTGCGTGACGGCTATGTCGTCGGATATCCCTTCGACTGGAAGCAGTTTCGCGATTCGGTGCCGTGGCGCGTGCGCGCTCGAGGAGCGGTGTCGCTGCTTGCGCGCAAGGCGATGGCGCGGACCAGTCCGGCCGACGGGACCCTGGACCAGTGGGTCAAGAATCGTTATGGGCCCTACCTCGCCGAGAAGTTCATGGCGCCACACGCGCGCAAGGTGTTCGGGATCGATCCCAAAGACATCCCGGCGAGTTGGGCGGCGCAGCGCATACTGGCGCCCAGGGCTGGCGCGGTCCTAGCCACTGCGCTGCCGCGGCGGCCCGGCTACGCGCCGCCGCGCGCCGCCGCCGACAGATTCCTCTATCCGCTCGGGGGAGTGGGGGTGCTGTGGTCCGCGCTGGCCGAATCGCTTGGCAATCGGGTGAATTGGCTGTTCGATTCCGGCGTCGAATCGATCGCCGAACCGCGTGGCGGGCGGATCGCGGTCACGGTGTCGGGTCCGGGCGGGCCGGTTGCGGTGTCGTGTACGCGGATCATCTCGACCGGACGGCCCGAAGACCTGGCCGCCGGCATGGGTCTGGATGAACTCGCCAGCTCGCTCTCGCAGACGTCGCGGCGGC
This sequence comes from Mycolicibacterium sp. CH28, assembly GCF_004745805.1. Classification (GTDB taxonomy): domain Bacteria; phylum Actinomycetota; class Actinomycetes; order Mycobacteriales; family Mycobacteriaceae; genus Mycobacterium. Next base: position 89,596 of record NZ_SRLQ01000007.1, read on the forward strand.
GGGACCTCGTCGTGGGCGTCGTGCGGGTGCGCGACTATCCCGAGAGTTGGCGCGGTTACCAGTGGCTCTATACCCACGACACCGGCATTCGGGCGCACCGGTTCAACAATTTCGGCGAGTGGCAGCACCTGCGCTGCCCGGTCGGGGTCATCGGGCTTGAGTACACCGTGCCCGCGGGTGAGTCCGTCGATGTGCGGGCAACGGCGATGTCGGACATGTCGATCCTGCTCGGGGCGCAGTCGTCCGACTTCCTGGGTTGGGAGGTGGCCAGGGACGCGTACTCGAATTTCGACGCCTCCGCGGCCGCGTTCGAGATCCTCGACGCGGCGCTGCACGGCTTCGGCGCCGGCATCATCAGCACCGGCCGGCAGGGTGCCGGTGTCTACATCAATCTCGACCAGGCGATGCGGTTGGGGCGCCGGGTTGCCGGCATGCCCGACGGCCGTACCGGGGTGGTCGGACGCGACGAATACTCCGCATACCAGGAGAAGGTGGGCTGAGCCCCGGCGGCGCGGGCCGAGCTGGGGAATGCCCGGAACAGGGTGGTGCTGAGCGGTGCCGCGATGACGGTAGACTGTGCCGTGATCCAGCGCGAGACTCCGACACCCGGTCATCGACGCACCGAAGGACCGGTGCGGACGTGTATCGGGTGCCGGAAGCGAGAGTTGGCCGTCGATCTGCTCCGAGTGGTTGCTGTTTCGGACGGGAACGGTGAATCTGCCGTTATCGTTGACCAAGCAGGTAATCTCCCGGGGCGGGGTGCGTGGTTGCACCCCGACGATCGCTGCCTTGAGGCAGCGATTCGGCGGCGAGCTGTTGCGCGAGCGTTGCGCATCACCGGTTCACCGGATACATCCGCGGTGGTCGAGCACTTCGAGACATCGAACGACCCGACCAGCCCGGCAACAGGACAGGCAGCGAAGAACATGAGCACACCGTGAAGTCCCGACGATGACCATGCGTCGTAGCTAAACCCGAGGCGCGGCCTACCACCGCTGTCGCCTCTCTGAGTAGGAGATGTAGTGGCAGCACCAGGTAAGGCCCGCGTACACGAGTTGGCCAAGGAACTCGGTGTCAGTAGTAAGGAAGTTCTCGCCCGACTGAGCGAACAGGGCGAATTCGTCAAATCCGCGTCCTCGACGGTGGAAGCCCCCGTCGCGCGTCGCTTGCGTGAAGCATTTGGCGGCAATAAGACCGCGGAGAAGCCCGCGGCCAGGCCCGCGCCGCCCAAGCCCGCCGGCAACGGCGCGCCCCCCAAGCCCGCACCGGTGGCCGAAGCCCCCGTCGCGGCGGCAACACCTCAGGCGTCGGCGCCCAAGCCCGCCGCCCCGATCCCGGCGGCACCTCCGCAGCCTGCGCCTGCGCCTGTGCCCGCGCCGGCGGCTCCCGCCGCTCCTGTCGCTCCCGCGGCTCCAGTGGCTGCCGCCCCCGCGGCTCCGGCAGCATCGGCAGCGCCCGCACCGGCTCGTCCCGCCTCGCCGACGCCCGGTCCCCGTCCGGGACCGGCCGCACCCAAGCCGGGCATGCCCCGCCCGCCGCGGGTCGGCAACAACCCGTTCTCGTCGGCTCAGCCCGTCGATCGCCCCGCACCACGTCCGCAACAAGGCCCGCGGCCCGGCCCCGGCGGTCCGCGCCCAGGGCCCGGCGGTCCGCGCCCCGGCGGTGGTGCCACACCCGGCAACATGCCGCCGCGTCCCGGTGGGACCGTCGGTCGTCCGGGTCGTCCCGGTGCCCCGCGTCCCGGTGGCGGGCCTCGGCCCGGCCCCGGTGGTGGTGGCGGCCGTCCCGGTGGACCCGGTGGCGGTGGCGGTAACTACCGTCCCGGCGGCGCCGGTGGTGCCGCCGGTGCAGGTGGAGCGGCTGCCGGTGGTTTCCGTGGCCGTCCCGGCGGCGGTGGTGGCGGCGGCGGTGCTGGCCGACCCGGTCAGCGCGGTGGCGCGGCAGGCGCGTTCGGCCGTCCCGGTGGTGCCCCGCGCCGTGGGCGCAAGTCCAAGCGGCAGAAGCGCCAGGAATACGACTCGATGCAGGCGCCGGTCGTCGGTGGCGTGCGGTTGCCGCACGGCAACGGCGAGACCATCCGGCTGGCCCGCGGCGCGTCGCTGAGCGACTTCGCCGAGAAGATCGACGCCAATCCGGCCGCTCTGGTGCAGGCGCTGTTCAACCTCGGTGAGATGGTCACCGCCACGCAGTCGGTGGGCGACGAAACCCTGGAGCTGCTTGGCGGCGAGATGAACTATGTGGTTCAGGTCGTCTCACCCGAGGACGAGGACCGCGAGCTGCTGGAGTCCTTCGACCTCACCTACGGCGAGGACGAGGGCGGCGAAGAGGATCTGGTCATCCGCCCGCCGGTGGTCACCGTGATGGGTCACGTCGACCACGGCAAGACCCGACTACTGGACACCATCCGCAAGGCCAACGTCCGCGAGGGCGAGGCCGGCGGTATCACCCAGCACATCGGTGCCTACCAGGTCGCCGTCGAGCATGACGGCATCGAGCGCCTGATCACCTTCATCGACACCCCGGGTCACGAGGCGTTCACCGCCATGCGTGCGCGTGGTGCGAAGGCCACCGACATCGCCATCCTGGTGGTGGCCGCCGACGACGGTGTGATGCCGCAGACGGTGGAGGCCATCAACCACGCACAGGCGGCCGACGTGCCGATCGTGGTCGCGGTCAACAAGATCGACAAGGAAGGCGCCGACCCGGCCAAGATCCGGGCACAGCTGACCGAGTACAACCTGGTGGCCGAGGAGTACGGCGGCGACACGATGTTCGTCGACATCTCCGCCAAGAACGGCACCAACATCCAGGCGCTGGAGGAGGCGGTCCTGCTGACCGCCGACGCCTCGCTGGACCTGCGGGCCAATCCGGATATGGAAGCCCAGGGTGTGGCGATCGAAGCGCACCTGGACCGCGGGCGTGGCCCCGTGGCCACCGTGCTCATCTCGCGCGGCACGCTGCGCGTTGGCGACTCGATCGTGGCCGGCGACGCCTACGGCCGTGTCCGCCGCATGGTCGACGAGCACGGCGACGACATCCACGAGGCGCTGCCGTCGCGACCGGTGCAGGTCATCGGCTTCACGTCGGTGCCAGGTGCCGGTGACAACCTGCTGGTTGTCGACGAGGACCGAATCGCCCGTCAGATCGCCGACCGGCGCAGTGCGCGCAAGCGCAACGCACTGGCCGCGCGTGCCCGCAAGCGGATCAGCCTGGAAGATCTGGATTCGGCGCTGAAGGAAACCAGCCAGCTGAACCTGATTCTCAAGGGCGACAACGCCGGTACGGTCGAGGCGCTCGAAGAGGCCCTGCTGGGCATCCAGATCGACGACGAGGTGGAACTGCGCGTCATCGACCGTGGTGTCGGTGGTGTCACTGAGACCAACGTCAACCTGGCGTCGGCTTCGGATGCGATCATCATCGGCTTCAACGTCCGTGCCGAAGGCAAGGCCACCGAGCTGGCCAACCGCGAGGGTGTGGAGATCCGGTACTACTCGGTGATCTACCAGGCGATCGACGAGATCGAGAGCGCGCTCAAGGGCATGCTCAAGCCGATCTACGAAGAGCGCGAACTGGGCCGGGCCGAGATCCGGGCGATCTTCCGGTCCAGCAAGGTCGGCAACATCGCCGGCTGCCTGGTCCAGTCGGGCATCATGCGCCGCAACGCCAAGGCACGGTTGCTGCGTGACAACGTCGTCGTCGCCGAGAACCTCACGGTCTCCTCGCTCAAGCGGGAGAAGGACGACGCCACCGAGGTGCGCGAGGGTTACGAATGCGGTCTGACGCTGACGTACTCCGACATCAAGGAAGGCGACGTCATCGAGACCTACGAGCTCGTCGAGAAAGCGCGGGTCTAGGGCTCATGGCTGACCCTGCTCGGGCGAAGCGGCTGTCCAAGCGCATCGCCACCATCGTCGCCTCGGCGATCGAGTTCGAGATCAAGGATCCGCCGCTGGCGTTCGTGACGGTCACCGATACCAAGGTCACCGGTGACCTTCACGACGCCACCGTCTACTACACGGTGCGCGGCAACACCCTCGACGAAGAGCCGGACTACGCGGGTGCGGCCGCGGCGCTCGAACGCGCCAAAGGCACGCTGCGGACCAAGGTCGGTGCCGGCACCGGCGTGCGGTTCACCCCGACCCTGTCGTTCGTTCTGGACAAGGTGCCCGACACTGCGCAGAAGATGGAGGAACTGCTCGCCCGCGCTCGCGCCGCCGACGCCGATCTGGCTCGGATCCGCGAGGGGGCCACTCCTGCAGGAGACGCGCAGCCCTACCGTGTGGTACTAGAAGAGGGGACCACTTCAACCGGGCAAGACGACCAGGACTCCGGTGACCGCGATCGACTCGACGACTGAGATCACTCGCCTCGGCAGGCGGGTGGATGTGCACGGCGCCGTTGCGGTGCTGGGCGCAGCCCGCTCGGTCGGCGTGATCTGCCATGTCCATCCCGACGCCGACAGTGTCGGCGCCGGGCTGGCGCTGGCGCTGATCCTCGAGCGTGACGGTATCGACGTGCAGGTGAGTTTCGCGACCCCGTCGACACTGCCGGAATCGCTGCGCATGCTGCCGGGCGGCCATCTGTTGGTGGCCCCCAGCGACATGCGCGGCGACGCCGACCTGGTGGTGACCGTCGATGCCCCGAGCGTGAATCGGCTCGGCGCGCTGGCCGAGCTGACCCCGCCCGGCCGCGAGGTTCTGGTCATCGACCACCACAAGTCGAACACCCTGTTCGGCAGCGTCAATCTCGTTGACCCTAAAGCTGATTCGACCACCATGGTGGTCGCCGAGCTGCTCGATGCGTGGGGCAAGCCGATCGACCGCGATGTCGCCGTCTGCCTGTACGCCGGCTTGACCATCGACACCGGTTCGTTCCGGTGGGCATCGCCGCGGGCCCTGCGACTGGCGGCTCGGCTGGTCGAGCTGGGTGTGGACAACGCCGCGATCAGCCGGGAGCTGTTCGACACCCACCCGTTCGTGTGGCTGCCGCTGCTGTCACGGGTGCTGTCGACCGCTCGGCTGGTCCCGACGGCGGCGGGCGGAGCTGGGCTGGTCTACGTGGTGGTCGGCCACGAGGACTGGATGGCTAACCGCTCCGAAGAAGTCGAGAGCATCGTCGACATCGTGCGCACCACCCACGAGGCCGAGGTCGCGGCGGTGTTCAAGGAGATCGAGCCGCAACACTGGTCGGTGTCGATGCGCGCCAAGAGCTACGACTTGGCCAAGGTTGCGAGCGGATTCGGCGGCGGCGGCCATACGTTGGCGGCCGGATACTCCGCCGAGGGTCAGATCGACGACGTGGTGGCGCAGCTGGCCGCCGCCCTCGGCTGACAGATTGGCCGGACCGGACGACCGGGGCGAGGTGACCGGTCGGCGTATCGCGGCGCTGGCGTTCCCCGCGCTCGGTGTCCTGGCCGCCGAGCCGATCTATCTGCTCTTCGACATCGCCGTCGTCGGCCGACTGGGTGCGCTCAGCCTGGCGGGTCTGGCGATCGGCGGGCTGATCCTGTCCGTGGTCAGCTCCCAACTCACGTTCCTGTCCTACGGCACGACCGCACGCGCGGCGCGTTTCTACGGCGCTGGCAACCGCGGCTCTGCCGTCGGCGAGGGGGTACAGGCCACCTGGCTGGCGCTGGGGATGGGCGTCGCGATCGTTGCTGCCGTCCAGCTGACCACCGGTCCGCTGGTCTCGGCGATCGCGGGCTCGAACTCCGGGGGCGGGGAGATCGCCACCGCCGCGATGCCGTGGGTGCGCGTCGCGACTCTCGGAGTGCCGGCGATCCTGGTCTCCGCGGCCGGCAACGGCTGGATGCGCGGCGTGCAGGACACCGTGCGACCGCTCCGATTCGTGCTGGTGGGATTCGGCATCTCGGCGGTGCTGTGCCCGCTGCTGGTGTACGGCTGGCTGGGGTTGCCGCGCCTGGAGCTGGTCGGCTCGGCGGTGGCCAACCTGGTGGGCCAATGGGTGGCGGCGGTGTTGTTCTGCCGGGCGATTCTGGTGGAGCAGGTGCCGCTGCGGCCGGATTTCTCGGTGCTGCGGGCGCAGGTGGTGATGGGACGCGATCTGGTGGTGCGCACCCTGGCCTTCCAGGCGTGCTTCGTCTCGGCGGCAGCGGTCGCCGCCCGGTTCGGTGCCGCTGCCGTGGCCGCCCACCAGGTGGTGTTGCAGCTGTGGAATTTCCTTGCCCTGGTGCTGGATTCACTGGCGATCGCCGCGCAGTCACTGGTCGGGGCCGCGCTCGGCGCGGGGCAGCTGAGCCACGCGAAGTCGGTGGCGTGGCGGGTGACGGTGTTCTCCAGCGTCGCCGCGGCGCTGCTGGCTTTAACGTTCGCGGCCGGTGCTTCGGTGCTGCCGGCGCTGTTCACCGACGATCGCTCGGTGCTCGACGCGATCGGGGTGCCGTGGTGGTTCATGGTCGCGCAACTTCCGATCGCCGGGATCGTGTTCGCCCTCGACGGCGTTCTGCTCGGGGCGGGTGACGCTGCGTTCATGCGTACCGCGACGTTGACCAGCGCGCTGGTTGGATTCTTGCCACTGATCTGGCTGTCGCTGGTGTTCGGCTGGGACCTGGTGGGCATCTGGTCGGGCCTGAGCACCTTCATGGTGCTGCGGCTGGCCTTCGTCGGTTGGCGCGCCGCCTCCGGACGCTGGCTGGTGTCGGGGACGGGCTAGCTGGTCACCGCCGGGTGACGCGCAGTCGACAGCAGCGTCAATTTTTGCTGCATTCGCTGCGCGGGGCGCCGATGTGCGCTATTACTAGCGTTGCTGGAATATCGGGTGGCGACGGGGGCATTATGAGTTCGACCGCGTTTGGATTTCGTATCGGTTCGGCGGCGTTCGCTATGGGCTTGGGGCTTGCGGTCGCGAGCAGCCCCGGGATCGCGGTAGCTGACAATTCGGACACCGGCGGGGCTTCGCAGTCGTCCAATCCGTCGGGCGCCTCCGGGGCCAACAATACGTCGGGCGCCTCCGGGGCCAATGGCTCCGCACCGCAGACCCGCTCGGTCGGCACGTCACGGCGGTCCACCCCGGCCCGCTCCGGCAGTGCCGCCGCTGGAGCGAAGAAGCGCGCCGGTACGACATCTGCGACGCGGCCGGACTCCCGCCCGTCGGCGTCGGACGCGACGCCGTCCGCCACAGCCGGCGCGGAAAATGCGCCCGTGCCCGCCGGCACTGCGTCGGCCGGCGCAACGAATCCTGCCGCTGCAGAACAGGCGTCGGACCCGTCCGGGGCCATAGCGAGCCTGACGCAGGCAGTAGCGCCGCAGCAAAGTGTCCTGACCCCTGCTCACCAGGCCGCGGCCGTCGCCGCCCGCCCGACGAACATCGTGTCGGGATTCTTGTCGCTGCTGGGACTGAACCTGTCGGGGGCCGGCACCGGTCTGCCCCCGTCGCCGGTGCAGTTCCTTACCGGCGCACTGGCGCTGGTGCGCCGGGAGATCGAGTCCTTCGTCAAACGGCTCTCAGCGCTGCTGCCCACCCAGGCAACGCAGGGTCTGACGGCCGGTGCCGGGGTGGCCTCCGCGACCACCGGCACGACGACGACGATCACCTGGGCGTGGGGCTCCAACCCGGTGCTGGCGTTCAACCCGGCCACCGACAAGCTCGACTTCGGGTGGATGCAGTCCAGCCAGTTCACCGTCACCGAGAAGGCCGGTTCGGTGCAGATCGGGATCGTCGACAACAACCACACCTACACGCTGCAGGGCGTCACCCTCGGACAACTGCAGATGAGCAACATCGTCGCCAAGGACGCCGGCACCGTCGCCAAGTGGCAGTCGCTGATCAGCAACGCGCAGACGGCGTTGCCGAGTGTCTCGGTGGGCGACACTACTGTCGCCGAAGGAAACAGCGGCACCACCAACGCCGCTTTCACCGTGACCCTGTCCAAGGCATCCACCAAACCGGTGACGGTCACCTACACGACGTCCAACGGCACGGCCACGGCCGGCCAGGACTACGTGGCCGGTTCGGGCACCGTCACGTTCGCCGCCGGGGTGACCTCCCAGACGGTCAACGTCGGTGTGCTCGGTGATACGACGTTCGAACCCAACGAGACCTTCACCGTCACCCTGTCCAACGCGTCCGGCGCCACCGTAAGCCGCGCCACCGCGACCGGGACGATTACCAACGACGACGCGGCGCCCGTCACGCCGCCGACCGTGTCGATCTCCAACGCCTCTGTGGCCGAGGGCAACAGCGGCAACTCGAACATGGCCTTCACGGTGACGCTGTCGAAGGCATCGACCTCGACGGTCACGCTCAGTTACACGACCGCCAACGGCACCGCGACGGCGGGGCAGGACTACGTCGCCTCCGCTGGCACCGTCACCTTCGCCCCCGGCGTGGTCTCCCAGGTGATCAATGTGGGCGTGACCGGTGACACGACGGTCGAGCCCACCGAGACGTTCACCGTGACGCTGTCGAACCCGACGGGTGCCACCATCGCCGTCGCATCCGCGACCGGCACGATCACCAACGACGACACCGCCACCACCCCCGGCGGCACCGCGCAGTGGGGCACCTCATTCTTCGCGCCCTACGTCGACATGGGCGCATGGCCCGTGCCTAACCTGTTGGCACTGTCGAAGACCTACGGCACCTCGCTGATGACGCTTGGGTTCATGCAGGCCGACCAGAACGGCAACCTTGCCTGGGCGGGATTGGCTGCGCTGGAGCCGAGTTCCACCAACGAGCAGGCGGTGGCGATCAACACCTCGATCGCCACCTTCAAGGCGGCCGGCGGTGACGTGATGATCTCCTTCGGCGGAGCTTCGGGCACCAGTATCGCCCAGGCCTACGCTGCCAAGGGCAAGAGTGCCCAGGATCTGGCCAACGCCTACGCGGCGGTGATCGACACCTATGGCATCACCCACATCGACTTCGACATCGAGGGTGCCGCGGTGGCCGATCCGGCCTCGATCGCACTCAACAGCCAAGCGCTGGCGCTGCTGCAGAAAGCCAAGCCCGAGGTGCAGATCTGGTACACCCTGCCGGTGTTGCCGACCGGGCTGACCGCCGACGGCGTCAACGTGGTGGACGCCGCGGTCAAGGCCGGGGTCAAACTCGACGGCGTCAACGTGATGGCGATGGACTACGGCGAATCCGCCGCCCCGACCAGTGGGGCTGGCGCACAGACCATGGGCGCCTACGCGATTCAGTCTGCGCAGTCGACCTACACCCAACTGTCATCGCTGTACACCAAGTACGGCAAGACCTTCGCCTGGAGCCAGATCGGTGTCACCCCGATGCTCGGTGTCAACGACATCGTCTCCGAGGTGTTCACGGTGGCCGACGCGCAGGCGCTGGAGGACTTCGCCCGCACGAAGGGCATCGGCATGCTGTCGATGTGGCAGGTGCTGCGCGACACCCCGGGGACTCTCGGGCAGGCCTCTACCGGCGCGTCTGGATTGAGCGATCCGGTGGGCAGTTTCAGCACGGTGTTCAACGACTACGGGACCGTCAACGTCGTCAACTATGGCAGCTCCGGCGGATCGGGCACTGGCGGATCGGGCACCGGCGGTGGCAGCACGGGTGGCGGTACCCCGGTCACGGGCGGCAGCACGACCACCATCACCTGGGGATGGGGCACCAACCCGGTGCTGAGCTTCAACCCGGCCAAGGACACGCTGGATTTCGTCTGGATGCAGCCGGCGGAGTTCGACGTCACCGAGCAGTCCGGTTCGGTCGTGATCTCCGTCGTCGGCAATAACCACACCTACACCCTGCAAGGCGTGTCGCTGAGCCAGCTTCAGCCGGGCAACATCATCGCCAAGGACAGCGCCACGCTGGCCAAGTGGCAGAGCATCCTGGCCGCCGCGAAAGCCGCGTGACGGTGGGTCGGCGGCGAGAATGATCGCTGTGAGGGCCGACCTGCTTCCACTTCGTTCGCACGCGCCCCTGGTGACACAGTGAAACGATGAGCAACGAGAACATGAAGGCTCGCGCGCCCACCAATCGTCTGTGAGCGAAGAACCGTATCGTCAGCGGCGATGGCTAAATACGGAACAGGCAGTGTGGGTGACGGATCGCGGATGAGATGGCATCTTTGGGTTAGCTCGGTACTCGCAGGTTCAGCGGTCGCCACTGGTTTGTGTCTGTACTGTGCGGCCGCGGCGCAGGCCGCTCCCGAGACTGGATCGGCGAGGACGTCGGCGACATCGGAAACCCACGGGCCGTCGCGGGCGGTGTCTTCGGGGCCCTCCGGCGCGGTGCGTTCGATGTCTACTGGATCGTTGAAAACTGCTGTGCCGCAGGGTGTGAGCGCTAGATCTGCTCGCGCGATGAGCACTCCGGATTTGTCGGCCTCGCCGGCGTTCTCGGTGCGGGGGAACGTCCGGCAAACCTCCCTCGTCGACCACGCCGGTGTGGGCGCGGCGCCATCAGCGGCTGCCAGTGACGTCGGTGCCAGCGCTGGTGTGGGCGGGACGTCACGAGTGCGGTCGATGACGCCGGCGGTGACGACGGCCGCGGCCACGATTGCTGCTGCGACGCCGTCGGACTCCGCGGGCACCGATCCAGTCGGGTCTGCGCTGCACGAGCTCGTGCAGGCCCAGTCCGCTCTGGTCAGTGGAACCTGGCGTCAGGGAAATATCCCTGCCGGTATCGCCGCGATCGGGCCGCAGGTGCTGATCGCCACGGCCCAGGCGTCGCTGCAGACCTGGCACGACTCGATTGGCGGTGCGCAGAATTTCTTCGCTGGCACCGAAGGCATCCCGATCGTCCACGGCATTGCACGCGTCGCCCTCGCCGCCATCGAGCTGCTGCCCTCGATAGCGCAGGCGTCGATGGGTGCCGCGCAACAGGTTTTGCCCGCGGTGAGTCTCTTCGGTGCGCAGGACGCTGCACTGGGTGCCTACGCCAACCTGTCCGAGGCGCAACGAAATGGCCTGGTGTACGCCGTGATCCCGACGGCGCAGCAAGGGACCAAGGTCATTGTCTACATTTCGGTCAACGGCGGGGCGCCTGCGCGCGTCCTTCTCGACACCGGGTCAAAGGGATTGATCATCAGCCCGGACAACGTGGGGCAGCAGAACCTCGGCCCGTCCGACGACAGCACCTGTAGCGATCAATCAGGCGGCCATTGCGTGGCTAGCTACGGCTTCGCCGGCGGCGGCGCGTCGACAACGTTCGACGCCTACACGACGTCCGTCGACTTCGGCAACGGGATCATCACCGACCCCACTCCCGTCGGGATAGTCACCAGCGGCGATGCGGCGGCCTTCGCAGCGTCGCTGCCCGAGGGCGTCGTCGGGATTCTGGGCGTTGGGCCGAATTCCCGTGGACCGCTGACGAGTTCGGTGACCAGCGCGCTTCCCGGGCTGCTGAGCACGGGAATGCTGCTCGACGAACGCGCCGGATACCTGGTCTTGGGGGGCAACCCGCTGCCCGCGCGCGCGAAGCTGGACGGCAATCCGCACACTCCGATTGTGCTGACGTTCAACGGCGGGCATTCGGAAGCTGTCTCGACAGGGAGTTTCGACACGGGTGGCGACTACGGGGGACTCTCGTCGTCGTTGTGGCCGACCGAGGGGCTGCCCTCCGGAACCGTCATTTCGGTCTACACCGCCGACGGCGAGACCTTGCTGTACTCCTACACCGTCAACGCGACGAACGCACCGACCGAGGTGTCCAACGCGAGTCGCCCGGACTACTTCAACACCGGCGTCGAGGCGTTTCTGAGCGGGCCGGTCTACGTCGACTTCTCCGCCAACGACGGCAACGGGGCAACACATTACGACTACCACTGGTGGTGACGGCTGCCTGCGCCCGGGCAGTCTCTACTGGACGGGCCGGCAGCGGTCCTGACGCACGTCGGGATTCAGCGAACCTGGGTGCGGCCCCGCTCGATCACCGACGCGCGGTTGGCGGCGATGTCGTCGCCGGTGGCCTGCGCCATCCACGCGCGAGCCGAAGCCGCCTCGATCCACAGACCCGAGCCGGTCTGGTCCTCGTCGATGCGGTGATAGGACGCCAGCAGTGCGCGCACGGCGTTCTGGTTGTTTCCCACGATCGAGGCCGCCACCGCGCGGGCCGTTGGCAGCAACTGGTCGTGTGCGACGACCTGGGTGACCAGCCCGGCGCGCAGCGCATCCTCGGCGGATAGGTAGTCGCCGGTCAAGCTCATCCGGCGGGCCAGCCCTACACCGACCTTCTGCGGCAGCCGCACGCTCAGCCCCCAGGTCGGCAGCAGCCCGACCCGGGCGTGGGTATCGGCGAAGCGGGCGCGTTCGGAGGCGATCAGGATGTCGCAGTACAGCGCCAGCTCCAGCCCGCCGGTCACCGCCGCGCCATTGATCGCCCCGATCACCGGGGTGCTCATCGACGGCCACTTCGGTGAGATATCGGGCAGTTCGGTGCTGTCACCAAGCTCCTTGAGGTCGAGCCCCGCGCAGAACACCGGGTCGGCGCCGGTGACGATGACGACATCGACACCCGGTTCGGCGTCGGCGTCTCGCAGCGCCGCGAAGAACTGGCTGCGCAGCGCCGATGACAGCGCGTTGCGCGACGCGGGGCGATTCAGCGTCACCGTGCGGACGCGGTCGGTGGTCTCGATGAGCAAGATGTCGTCGCTGGTCATAGCGACACCGTAGTCAGCATGCGGGTCGGCCTATCGTGGGGGCATGTGCCGAAACATCACCGAGCTGCGGGGCTTGGAACCGGCGGCCACGGGCGAGGAGATCACCGCGGCCGCCCGCCAGTATGTGCGCAAGGTCAGCGGGATCACCCGGCCATCGGAGTCGGCAGCCGACGCCTTCGAGGCCGCGGTTGCTGAAGTTGCCGCCAGCACGACACGGCTGCTGGCCGCGCTGCCCGCTCGCAGCCAGCCACCGAAAACCGTTCCACCGCTTCGTCGCCCGGAGGTCCTGGCGCGGCTGGGAGCCGCTGATACGGCGACATCGGGTCCCGCCGGGCAATGACGACTGCGCTCAAGGAATGGAACGCGGCCGTGCACGCGCTTCTCGATGGCAGGCAGACGGTGTTGCTTCGCAAGGGCGGTATCGGCGAGAAGCGATTCGCCGTAGCGGCCCAAGAGTTCCTGCTGTTCCCGACCGTCGCGCACAGCCACCTCGAGCGGGTGCGCCCCGAGTATCACGACCTGGTCGCCGCATCGGCTCCGGATAGCACCGACGATCAGGTGGTCATCCGCGCTGCGGCCAAAGTCGTTGCCGCCGTCGCGGTTACCCGCGAACAAGGGTTGGTCGACGTTGAAGACCTGCACATCTGGACCGCCGACTCGGTGCGCGCCGACCGGTTGGATTTCCGGCCCCGCCACCGGCTGACCGTGCTGGTGGTCCAGGCCAGCCCACTCGTCGTCCCGATCCGCCTGCCCCGTGAGCCGCAGTTCGGCGGCTGCACCAGCTGGGTGCAGCTACCCGTGACCGCCGAGCTGGGTGAACCGGTCCACGACGCCGCGGCGCTAGCCGAGATCGCCGGACGCGTTCGCGCCGCCGTCGGCTGATGGAAGGTCCGCCGCGGCCGGCAGGATCAGCCTGGACGCTCCGCCCTCGCCGTGGTGCACCGTGTGCGTCGACGGGACCATCCGCGCTGCGCTGACAGCCGGCTCTCCGGTGCCGAGGTTGCGGGCGTACCGGGGATGCGACCCGCCGGCGACGAGCACCCTGATCCGGCTGCCAGCGCGGAATCGGTGCGCGATTGCGTCGAGCTCGATGCGCAGCGGGCTGCTCGACATGCTGAACCGCTGGAAGCCGTCGCTGACATTGCGGGAGCGCCCGCGGGAGTCCAGCTCGCTGATCCGGACGAACACATCGAAGTGGGTCAGGTCGGATTCGTGTGCGAGTTCGATGACCGGATTGCCGAACACGAACAGGTCGGCGTCCAGCGGCCCGCTAGTGAAGCTGAGCACGTCGGGGCGTGTCGCCAGCGCGGAGTCGTCGCAGTACCCGCTGCGCTGTGCCAACAACCGGCCGCCCACCGTCGGTGTCGGGTCGGCGGGGTCGTAGCGGAAGGTCGACGGCGCCGCGTCGAGGGGCGGGGGAGTCGCGGCCAACCGGCCGGCCGGTTGCAGGTACAGCACGCCTTCGCCGGTCGCCGGTGGCCAGTCCGGCAGGTCGAGCCAGCCATGATGGGCGACGTAGACCCTGACCCGGCCGCGTCGAGCCGGCGTCGGTGTCGCGGCGAGATGGGCACCCAGCCAGGTCAGCGTCTCGGCGGCTGCGATGCCGCCGGCCTTGGTGACCATCTGCGAGTGGGTCCACGGCCCGATCATCATCGCCACGTCCACACCACGATCGCGCAGTTGGCGGTACTGCAGCAGCGTCTGGTCGAGGAACAGATCCTGCCAGCCGCTGAGCAGCAGCACCGGCACCGAACACCGCTCCAGCGCGGCGGTCATCCGCATGGGCTCCCAGAACGGGTCGTCGGCCTCGGCATGCTCGATCCACGACTCGTACCAGGGGGAGGCATCACCGAGCAGTTCCCGGCCGGCGCGGCCCAGCGGCAGACCGCCGGTGCCCCGCTCGAGCCGGCGCCCGGAGCCGAGCTGAAATGCCAGCCGTCGCAGCGCCGGCCGCTCCTGGTGTCCCACCATGTCCGCCCATCCGAGGAAGTCGTTGAGCGAGAACGACCCGGTGCCCCACGACGAGGCGTAGAAGTCGTGCGGACCCACGGTGATCACCGCAGCCGCCAGCTCCGGCGGCGGGTCCGACAGCAGCGCCCACTGGGTGAATCCCAGGTAGGACAGCCCAATGGTGGCGAAAGTGCCGGTGAACCATCTCTGTTCGCGCAGCCACACAACGGTGTCGGCGGCGTCGTCGGCCTCGTGGACCATTGGCACGAAATTGCCACCGGATCCGAAGGTCCCGCGCACGCTCTGCAGCAGCACGTGATAGCCGCGGGCGGCGTAGAGCTGGGCGTAGATCACCGAGAACGGGACCGACCGCCCGTAGGGTCCACGCACCACGATGGTGCCCAGCGGTGTGTCGGTGACCGGCGCGTAGTGGGTCGCACGCAACAGCACCCCGTCGCGCATCGGGATCCGGACCCCGCGGTGGACGCGGTACTCGGTGGTTGGCGGCGGCAGGCGCAGGGCGCGGGCGACCGCCCGGTCGGTGAACTGGCGAACCCTGGCTCGCACAACGCTGCTTAGCACCCAATCAGACTATGTAGTGCGGTCGAGGCCGTGGCGTCCGCAGGCCGGCCGATCCCGGTTGCCTGCCGCGCCAGTAGGCTGGCGTGTTGTGGCTCCCACACTCTGGGCGATCAGTGACCTGCACACTGGTCACACCGGCAATAAGCCGGTCACCGAATCGCTGTATCCGTCGACACCGGACGACTGGCTGATCGTCGCCGGTGACGTCGCCGAGCGCACCGACGAAATCCGCTGGTCACTGGATCTGTTGCGGCGCCGCTTCGCGAAGGTGATCTGGGTGCCGGGCAACCACGAGCTGTGGACGACGGGCAAGGATCCGGCCCAGGTGTTCGGCCGCGCCCGCTACGACTATCTGGTCACCATGTGCGACGAGATGGGGATCGTCACTCCCGAACACCCGTTCCCGGTGTGGACCGAGCAGGGTGGTCCGGCCACCATCGTGCCGATGTTCCTGCTCTACGACTACACGTTCCTGCCCGAGGGGGCGAGCACCAAGGCCGAGGGCCTGGCGATCGCCAGGCAACGCAATGTGGTGGCCACCGACGAGTTCCTGTTGTCCAGCGAGCCCTACGCCACCCGCGACGCGTGGTGCCGAGACCGGCTGTCCTACACCAGGGCCCGGCTCGAAGAGCTCGACTGGATGACACCCACGGTGCTGGTAAACCACTTCCCGCTGCGCCGCGAGCCCTGTGATGTGTTGTTCTTCCCCGAGTTTGCCCTGTGGTGCGGGACGACTGCGACCGCCGATTGGCACACCCGGTACAACGCGCTGTGCTCGGTGTACGGCCACCTGCACATTCCGCGGACCACCTGGTACGACGGCGTGCGCTTCGAGGAGGTGTCGGTCGGGTATCCGCGGGAGTGGCGCCGCCGCAGGCCGTATCGCTGGCTGCGCCAGATACTTCCCGACCCGCAGTACGCGCCGGGCTATCTCAACGACTTCGGCGGGCACTTCGTGATCACCGAAGAGATGCGGGAGCAGTCGGAGAAGCTGCGTGATCGACTGCGGAGTCGACGCGGATGAGTGAGCTCATGGCTGCGGTGCTGCCCGGCATGACCGACCTCGTGTACGCCGAGGCCTACGACGACCCGCCCGGCCTGGTGCCGCTGCCCGAAGAAGAGCCGTTGATCGCGAAGTCGGTGGCCAAGCGGCGCAACGAATTCGTCACCGTCCGGCACTGTGCGCGCGTTGCCCTGCAGCAGCTGGGTGTGCCGCCGGCTCCGATCCTCAAGGGGGAGAAGGGGCAACCGTGCTGGCCCGAGGGAGTGGTGGGCAGCCTCACCCACTGCCAGGGGTATCGCGGCGCAGTGGTGGGCCGCAGCGCGGTGGTCCGATCGGTGGGCATCGACGCCGAGCCGCACGGGGTGCTGCCCGACGGGGTGCTCAACGCCATCAGCCTTCCCGTCGAGCGTTACGAGATCGGCACCCTGCCCGGTGGGCTGCACTGGGATCGGATCCTGTTCTGCGCCAAGGAGGCAACCTACAAGGCATGGTTTCCGCTCACTGAGCGCTGGCTGGGATTCGAGGACGCGCACATCAGTTTCGACGTCGACTCGACCGGGGTGGCGGGCAGTTTCGTGTCCAGGATCCTCATCGATCCCGCCGCGCGGTCGGGCCCGCCGCTGACCGAACTGGCCGGCCGCTGGTCGGTGGGCGGTGGCCTGGCGTTGACGGCGATCGTGCTGTGAGCGCAGCGGATCCCGGCGGGCAGGAGCGCAGCGACGTGGGGAAAGATCCCGGCGGGCAGGAGCGCAGCGACCTGGGGAAAGATCCCGGCGGGCAGGAGCGCAGCGACCTGGGGAAAGAACCCGGCGGGCAGGAGCGCAGCGACCTGGGGAAAGAACCCGGCATTGTCGTCGTCGACAAACCGGCGGGCATGACGAGCCACGACGTCGTCGGCCGGTGCCGGCGCATCTTCGGTACCCGCAAGGTCGGTCACGCCGGCACGCTCGACCCGATGGCCACCGGGGTTTTGGTGATCGGTATCGAGCGGGCCACCAAGATCTTGGGTCTGCTGGCGGCCACCTCGAAGTCGTACTCCGCGACCATCCGGCTCGGCCAGTCCACCACCACCGACGATGTCGAAGGTGAAGTGCTGCAGGATATTTCCGCCGCAGCGGTGACCGGCGAGCAGATCGAAGCCGGGGTCGCGAACCTGCGTGGTGAGATCGCACAGCGGCCGTCGGCGGTCAGCGCGGTCAAGATCGGCGGCAAGCGCGCCTATCAGCTGGTCCGCGAAGGCCACGACGTGCAGCTCGCCGAGCGCATGGTGCGCATCGACCGCTTCGACATCACAGCCGTGCGCCGGGAGGGCACCTTCGTCGATCTCGACGTCGAGGTGGAGTGCTCCTCGGGCACCTATATCCGGGCGCTGGCCCGTGATCTCGGCGAGGCGCTCGGTGTGGGGGGACACCTGACCGCGCTGCGGCGCACCCGGGTCGGCGGCTACGGGCTTGACCAGGCCCGCACGCTCGACGAACTGACCGAGCATCCGCAGCTCAGCTACTCCCTCGACCGGGCCTGCCTGCTGGCGTTTGCGCGCCGCGACATCACCGCACCGGAGGCCGACGACGCCAGTCATGGCCGGCCGCTGACCAGCGCCGGCATCGAGGGGATCTATGCCGCAACGGCGCCCGGCGACCGGGTGATCGCCCTGCTGCAGGATCGCGGGGCCCGGACGAAGTCGGTCGTGGTCATCCTCCCGGCCACGTTGTAGGTCGGCCTCGCTAGCTGGTGACCCAAATCGCTTGTGCGGCAGGACTTCCCAAGTCGACAGTGCTGGCCGCTCCGTCGGTGGACTCCACCGATACCGAGATGACGCCGGCGAAATCGCGCCGCGCCAGCACCCGCAGCCGGGAGTCCAGGCTGATCCCGACGGTGTCGAAGTAGCGCAGCATCTCAGGGTCGGCATCGGAGATCCGGGCGACCGTGCCCAGCTCGCCGTCGGTGCACGCCGACAGTTGCCGGGCCGGCGGGGTGGGGACCCGACCGTCGGCGGCCGGGATCGGATCGCCGTGCGGGTCGCGGGTCGGGTAGCCCAGCTTGGCGTCGATGCGGTCCAACATCATGTCGCTGACCGCGTGCTCGAGGATCTCGGCTTCGTCGTGCACCTCGTCCCAGCTGTAGCCGAGCTCGCGCACCAGGAACGTCTCCAGCAGCCGGTGCCGGCGGACCACCGCCAGCGCGGCATGGCGACCGCGGTCGGTCAACGTCACCGCGCCGTACTTCTCGTGATGCACCAGGCCCTGGTCGGCCAGCTTGCGGATGGACTCCGAGGCGGTGCTGGCCGACACCCCGATGCGTTCGGCCAACAACTTGGTGCTGACTTTTTCGTTTGACCACTCCTGGGCGGTCCAGATCGTTTTGAGGTAGTCCTGGGCGACCGTCGTCAGGTCGCGTACCCCGGGGTTTGGGGTGTCATCAGGGCTCACACCCGAGAGTTTAGGCATTCATTACCTGATCTGGGGATCTAGCGTTTTCCTCGGAGGCGGTGCGCCGTAGGCTTGGCTACGTGGAACGGTGGCGGGGCCAGGACGAGATCCCCTCGGACTGGGGCCGGTGTGTGCTGACCATCGGCGTGTTCGACGGCGTGCATCGCGGACATGCCGAATTGATCGCCCGGGCAGTCAAGGCCGGCCGGTCGCGCGGGGTGCCGACGGTGCTGATGACCTTCGACCCGCATCCGATGGAAGTGGTGTTTCCGGGCAGCCACCCGGCGCAGCTGACGACGCTGGCCCGGCGCGCGGAGTTGGTCGAGGAACTGGGCATCGACGTCTTCCTGGTCATGCCGTTCACCACCGACTTCATGAAGCTCACCCCGGACCGCTACATCCACGAACTACTGGTCGAGCGGTTGCACGTGGTCGAGGTGATCGTCGGGGACAACTTCACCTTCGGCAAGAAGGCGGCCGGCAATGTCGAGAGCCTGCGCAAAGCGGGGGAGCGCTTCGGGTTCGCCGTCGAGAGCCTGTCGCTGATCGCCGAACACCTCAGCAGCGAATCGGTGACCTTCTCCTCGACCTACATCCGGTCCTGCGTGGACGCCGGTGACGTGGTGGCGGCGGCCGAAGCCCTGGGCCGCCCGCACCGCGTCGAGGGCGTGGTGGTGCGCGGTGACGGGCGCGGACGGGTGCTGGGCTTCCCAACTGCCAATGTCGCCCCACCGATGTACTCGGCGATCCCGGCCGACGGTGTCTACGCAGCGTGGTTCACCGTGCTGGGGCACGGGCCGGTCACCGGGTCGGTCACGCCGGGGGAGCGCTACCAGGCCGCGGTGTCGGTGGGGACCAACCCGACCTTCTCCGGGCGCACCCGCACCGTGGAGGCCTTCGTTCTGGACACCGCCGCCGATCTCTACGGCCAGCACGTGGCGGTGGACTTCGTCGCCCGCCTGCGCGGCCAGCTCAAGTTCGACTCGGTGCACGACCTGGTCGAGGCAATGGGCAAGGACACCGACAAAGCCCGCACGATCCTGTCAGCGCAGGACTGACCGCGAATCAGGACGCGATCAGGTCATCGATCTGGTTGATCGCCAACGTGGAGCCCTCGACCACACCCATGTCCAGCACCTGCTGAAGCGCCTCGGCGGACGCGAATTTGGCGACGTACACCGCGCGGGTGCCGCCGTTGTGCTCGGTGAACGTGTAGGTGTTCGCCGAGACCGGCATGTCGGGGTTCGGGTTGAGATCCGCGTCCGCGAAACCGTCGAGGAACGCAAAGCTCGTCGGCTCGTCGACGGCCGTGATGTCCCAGTAGCCGGCGTGCTTGTCGCCCTGGGGCCCGGTCATGAAATACGTCGTGCGGCTGCCGGAGGCCAGCTTGTGGTCGACGACCGTCGCCGGGTACGCCGGCGGCCCCCACACCTTCTCCAGCTGGCGCGGATCGGCGTAGACCTGCCAGATGCGCGCCACCGGCGCGGCGAACTCGGCGGTGATGGTTAGCGTCAGGTTCTCGAGATCGTGCTGGACGTCGGTGACGGGCATTATTCGTTCTCCCTCTCTTCCGTTGCGATGAGTTCGTCGATGCGGGCGATGCGACCCCGCCAGACCTGCTCCAGCTCGGTGAGCATGGCGGCCACGGAGCGCACGGCCGTCACGTCACCGCTGGCCAACTGTTCGCGACCGTTGCGTCGCTTGGTGATCAGGCCAGCTTTTTCCAGCACGACGACGTGCTTCTGCACAGCGGCGAAACTCATGTCGTACTTGAGCGCCAGGGCGGAAACCGAGTGCTCTCCGGCCAGTGCCCGGCGCATGATGTCACGCCTGGTCCGGTCGGCGAGCGCATGGAACATCGCGTCCGCCCGGTCCTCCTGGTCAACGATCACCCATCCAACATACAACCAAATGGTTGCTTGTTGTCAAGGGGTTGACCTGCCGCGATTTCGGTTCCCGGCGTACCCGCTGCTAAAGTCACCACCTGGCGTGTGCTGCAGTCCGCGGCGGCCACGAACCTGATTCCCTGCGCGCGGCACCGATTGATGGAGATTTTTCGTGGCACTGACTGCTGAGCAGAAGAAGGAAATCCTGGGCTCCTACGGTCTGCATGAGACCGACACCGGCTCGCCGGAAGCTCAGGTCGCCCTGCTGACCAAGCGGATCTCCGATCTCACCGAGCACCTCAAGCAGCACAAGCACGACCACCACTCGCGGCGCGGTCTGCTGCTGCTGGTCGGCCGTCGCCGCCGGCTGCTCAAGTACGTCGCCGATGTCGACGTCGCCCGCTACCGTTCGCTCATCGAGCGGCTGGGTCTGCGCCGCTGAGCGCACGACCCTCGGTGTAACATGGGGGCGTTACGAGCCGGTTTCCGGCTCGAACATCGGGTGCGGTTCACGCACATCCGCGTGTCCCGTTCCCGCGTGTCATAGCGAAGCTGCCCTGATCGGGCGGTCTTCGGTAGTGGCTGCCGGGCCCCATGAACCGGGGACTGCCCGGCCGCTTCGATCGACGGCCGTAGCCGCATCTTGGAGCAAGCCTCGTCGCGCTCAGGTCTACCTGGGCTCAATCTGTGACACCGCGAAACAGCTGAACAGTGATTCAGAAAGGCTGTAACGGACGTCTATGTCTGTAGCTGAAATCGACGAAGGCGTGTTCGAAGCGACCGCCGTCATTGACAACGGGAGCTTCGGCACCCGCACCATTCGTTTCGAGACCGGCCGGCTGGCCCAGCAGGCAGCCGGTGCCGTCGTCGCCTACCTCGACGACGAGACCATGCTCCTGTCGGCGACAACCGCCAGCAAGAGCCCCAAAGAGCATTTCGACTTCTTCCCGCTGACCATCGACGTCGAAGAGCGGATGTATGCCGCGGGACGCATCCCGGGCTCGTTCTTCCGCCGCGAGGGCCGGCCGTCCACCGATGCCATCCTGACCTGTCGACTCATCGACCGGCCGCTGCGCCCCACGTTCGTCAGCGGGCTGCGCAACGAGATCCAGGTCGTGGTGACGATCCTGAGCCTGGATCCCAAGGACCTCTACGACGTCCTGGCCATCAACGCCGCCTCGGCGTCCACCCAGATCGCCGGCCTGCCGTTCTCCGGCCCGGTTGGTGGCGTGCGGGTCGCGCTGATCGACGGCACCTGGGTCGCGTTCCCCACCGTTGAGCAGCTCGAGACCGCCGTCTTCGACATGGTCGTCGCCGGTCGCAAGACGGCTGACGATGTCGCCATCATGATGGTCGAGGCCGAGGCCACCGAGAACGTCATCGACCTCATCGCCGGCGGCGCCACCGCGCCCACGGAGAGCGTCGTGGCCGAAGGCCTCGAGGCGGCCAAGCCGTTCATCGCCGCGCTGTGCAACGCGCAGCAGGAGCTGGCCGAGAAGGCTGCCAAGCCGGTCGCCGATTACCCGCTGTACCCGGATTACCAGGACGACGTCTACACCGCGGTTGCTTCGGTGGCCACCGACGAGCTGGCCAAGGCCCTGCAGATCGCCGGCAAGACCGAGCGCAACGATCGCACCGACGAGATCAAGGTCGAGGTGCTCGATCGCCTCGGCGAGACCTTCGCCGGACGCGAGAAGGAGATCGGCGCCGCGTACCGGTCGCTGACCAAGAAGCTGGTGCGCCAGCGCATCCTGACTGACCACTTCCGCATCGACGGCCGCGGCATCACCGACATCCGGGCGTTGAGCGCCGAGGTCGCCGTGATCCCGCGGGCGCACGGCAGTGCGCTGTTCGAGCGCGGCGAGACCCAGATCCTGGGTGTCACGACCCTTGACATGGTCAAGATGGCCCAGCAGATCGACTCGCTCGGGCCGGAGAAGTCCAAGCGCTACATGCACCACTACAACTTCCCGCCGTATTCGACCGGTGAAACCGGTCGCGTCGGGTCGCCCAAGCGCCGCGAGATCGGCCACGGCGCGCTCGCCGAGCGGGCCCTGATGCCGGTGCTGCCGAGTGTCGAGGATTTCCCGTACGCCATCCGGCAGGTGTCCGAGGCGCTGAGCTCCAACGGGTCGACCTCGATGGGCTCTGTCTGCGCGTCGACGCTGTCGCTGCTGAACGCCGGTGTGCCGCTGAAGGCCCCGGTCGCAGGTATCGCGATGGGTCTGGTGTCCGACGAGGTCAACGGTGAGGCGCGCTACGTCGCGCTGACCGACATCCTTGGCGCCGAGGATGCCTTCGGCGACATGGACTTCAAGGTCGCCGGCACCAAGGACTTCGTCACCGCGTTGCAGCTCGACACCAAGCTCGACGGGATCCCGTCGCAGGTGCTGGCCGGTGCGCTGGCGCAGGCCAAGGACGCTCGCACCACCATCCTCGAGGTGATGGCCGAGGCCATCGACGCTCCCGACGAGATGAGCCCCTACGCGCCACGGGTTACCGCCATCAAGGTGCCGGTCGACAAGATCGGCGAGGTGATTGGGCCCAAGGGCAAGATGATCAACTCGATCACCGAGCAGACCGGCGCCTCGATCTCGATCGAGGACGACGGCACGGTGTTCGTGGGTGCCACCGACGGCCCGTCGGCGCAGGCCGCGATCGACATGATCAACGCGATCGCCAATCCGCAGCTGCCCAAGACCGGCGAGCGGTTCCTCGGAACCGTCGTCAAGACCACCGACTTCGGTGCGTTCGTCTCGCTGCTGCCCGGTCGTGACGGCTTGGTGCACATCTCCAAGCTGGGCCGTGGCAAGCGGATCGCCAAGGTCGAGGACGTCGTCAAGGTCGGCGACAAGCTGCGCGTGGAGATCGCCGACATCGACAACCGCGGCAAGATCTCGCTGGTCCTCGTCGAAGAGGATGCGCCGGCCGAGGAAGCTGCACCCGACGCGGCCCCTGCCGATGCCGCGACCGCCAGCAGTTAGTAGGTCCGGCGGGCAGGAGCACCCGGGGAAGAATTCAGCGTCGCTTCGCCGCGGCCGGCACACCGATGAGGTGCCGGCCGCGGTGCGGCGCACTGTCCTCCCGGGCGGCCTGCGGGTCGTCACCGAGTTCGTGCCGTCGGTGCGATCGGCATCGGTCGGTGTCTGGGTGAACGTGGGCTCCCGCGACGAGGGTCCGACCGTCGCCGGTGCTGCGCACTTTCTGGAGCACCTGCTGTTCAAGGCGACCCCGACTCGCACCGCGGTCGACATCGCTCAATCGGTCGACGCCGTCGGTGGTGAGCTGAACGCGTTCACCGCCAAGGAACACACCTGCTACTACGCCCACGTACTCGACGACGACCTGGAAATGGCCGTCGATCTGGTCGCCGACGTGGTGCTCAACGGTGTGTGCGCCAGCCATGACGTCGAGTTGGAGCGCGATGTCGTGCTCGAAGAGATCGCGATGCGCGACGACGATCCCGAAGACGCGTTGGGTGATGTCTTCCTGACGGCGATGTTCGGTGACCATCCGCTCGGACGACCGGTGATCGGCAGCGTCGAGTCGGTGTCGGCGATGACCCGCTCTCAACTGCATTCCTTCCACGTCCGCCGCTACATCCCGGAGCGCATGGTGGTGGCCGTGGCGGGCAATATCGACCACGACGAGGTCGTCAGGCTGGTGCGGCACTACTTCCGTGACCGTCTGGTCAAGGGGCACAAGCCCAAGGCGCCGCGCAAGGGCGCCGGGCGGCTCACCGGCCAGCCCGGCCTCGAGCTGATCAATCGCGATGCCGAGCAGACCCATCTGTCGCTTGGGGTCCGCGTTCCCGGCCGGAATTGGCCGCACCGCTGGGCATTGACGGTGCTCAACACGGCGCTGGGCGGGGGCCTGAGTTCACGGCTCTTCCAACAGATTCGGGAAAGTCGTGGTCTGGCATACTCGGTCTACTCGACGGTTGACACCTTCTCCGACAGCGGGGCATTGTCGGTGTATGCGGCTTGTCTGCCGGAGCGATTCGACGAGGTGGTGCGGTTGACCACCGAGGTCCTCGACGGTGTGGCTCGCGACGGCATCACCGAGAACGAGTGCCGCATCGCTAAGGGATCGATCCGCGGCGGCCTGGTCCTGGGTCTGGAGGATTCCGCCTCGCGGATGAACCGCCTTGGCCGCAGCGAACTCAACTATGGCGAATACCGCAGCATCTCCAGCACGCTGCAGCGCATCGACGCGGTGACCATCGAGGAGGTCAATGCGATCGCCCGTCAGGTGCTGGCCAAGCCGTTCGGGGCCGCAGTCCTGGGCCCGCACAAGTCCAAACGATCACTGCCGCAGCCACTTCGGACCATCAGGAGCTAGCCGTGACCTTCAGCCTGCGTGAGTTGGCAGTACCCATCCTCGGTGCTCCAATGGCAGGCGGTCCCAGCACGCCGGCCCTGGCGGCGGCGGTGTCCAACGCCGGTGGTGTGGGCTTCATCCCGGCCGGCTATCTGAGCGCGGAGAAGTTCGCCGACGCGATCACCGCCACGCGTTCGCAGACTACCGCGCCGATCGGCGTGAATCTCTTTGTGCCGCAGCCCTCGGTTGCGACGGAGGCCGGGCTGGACAGCTACCGGGAGCTGCTGGTGCCGCTGGCGCAACGCTACGGCGCCGAACCGGGCCAGCCCCGCCCCGACGACGACGGGTGGCAGGCCAAACTTGACGTCGTCGCCGAAACGGCGCCCGAGGTGGCGTCGTTCACCTTCGGTTGTCCGGCCCCGGAAGTGCTTGGCCGCCTGCGTGATCGCGGGATCCTCACCGCGGTGACGGTGACCAGCCTGGACGAAGCCGCGGTCGCCGTGGCCGCCGGCGCCGACAGCCTGGTGGTGCAGGGCCCGGAAGCGGGTGGGCACCGCGGCACCTTCGACCCCAACCGCAGGCCGGGGACCGCATCGCTGGCCGACCTGCTGGCCGCGATCACCGCCGCATACGAGCTGCCCGTCATCGCGGCCGGTGGGCTGACCGACGCCGCCGACGTACGCGGAGTACTGGACCGGGGAGCGGTTGCCGCACAGGCTGGCACCGCGTTCCTGCTGTGCGACGAGGCTGGGACCAACGCCACGCATCGGCGCGCACTGGTCGACGAAGAATTCACCGAAACCGTGGTGACGTGCGCGTTCTCGGGTCGGTATGCCCGCGGACTGGCCAACGACTTCACCGCCCGCTATGACGGCGTGGCGCCCCTGGGGTACCCGGAGGTCAACCAGATGACCGGTCCGATCCGTGCCGCCGCCGTCGCGGCCGGTGACCCGCACGGCACCAACTTGTGGGCGGGCACGGCGTGGCGGCGCGTCACCGGCGGTGCCGCCGGTGACATCGTCGCGGCACTGGCCCGGGATGTTGGATGAGCCTGTCACGCCGTGGTGTGCTGCTCGCGGGCGTGGCATTGACCGCGGCTGCGTGCGGACACCGGAGCGCGCCGGCGCCCCCGACGCTCAGCGACCCTGCGGAACCGCTGCCACCCCTGGCGGATCGGATCGCCGCGCTGGAAAGGCGGCACAACGCCTTCGTCGGGCTCTATGGAGTCAACCTGGCCTCGGGCGTCACGGTCGCGCACCGGGACAGCGATCCGTTCGCCATGTGCTCGACGTTCAAGGCCTACCTCTCGGCCCGGGTGCTGCAGCAGGCCCAGTCTGGACAGCTGCGGCTCAGCGACACCGTGGTGGTCGATCCGGACCTGCTGCGGGCCAATTCCCCCCGCACCGAACCCAATGTCGGCAAGCCGATGGCCCTGGCGGATCTGTGCGCCGCCGCCCTTCAGGTCAGCGACAACACCGCTGCCAACCTCTTGCTGCGGGTGATCGGCGGTCCACCGGCGATCACCGCGTTCGCCCGGTCCATCGGCGATGACCGGACCCGGCTGGATCGCTGGGAAACCGAGCTGAACTCTGCCATCCCTGGCGATCCTCGGGACACCAGCACCCCGCGTGCTCTGGGTGGCGGGATCCGGTCCGTGCTGACCACCGACGTGCTCGACGAACCGCACCGCAGGCAGCTCGAGGACTGGATGCGGGCGAACACCACCTCCAGCATGCGCGCCGGTCTGCAGCCCGGGTGGAGCACCGCCGACAAGACCGGCTCCGGGGCTTACGCCAGCACCAATGACGTCGGAATTGCGTTCGGGCCCAATGGAGAACGGGTGCTTGTGGCGATCATGACCCGCACCCGATCCAATGACGCGGAGGCGCCTGCGTTGCGCGATCTCGTCGCCGAAGTGACGACGTCGGCGTTGCCGCCGTTGCTCGGCCAACATTAGACATCCCAGGATGCGAGCAACAGACGCGTGCCCCTGCGGGTCCGGCGAGCCGCTGGGCCGTTGCTGCCTTCCGCTGCACCGGGGTGAGCGTCAGGCCGTCACCGCCGAACAGCTGATGCGGGCTCGGTACAGCGCCTACGCCATTGGCGACCTCGATTACGTCTGGCAGAGCTGGCATCCGCGCACCCGGCCCGCTGTGTTGACGCCCGACGCCGGGCTGACCTGGACCGGTCTGCGGATCCTCGACACCGTCGAGGGGCAGCCGGGGGAGCAGACCGGCGAGGTCGAGTTCTGCGCGTACTACCGAGAAGGACGGCGAAGTGGGACGCTGCATGAGCGGTCCCGGTTCGCGGTGCGAGCCCGTCGCTGGTTGTACGTCGACGGCGAGCTGTTCGACTGAACTGACGCGGTCGCGATGAGTTTCCGTTCACGTGAGAGTCAATCCTGACGACGACACCAGCCGAGAGGATTCAACGTGAGTGAGTACACCGCCCCGATCGGGGCGCCCATCTGGTTCGACTTGATGAGCAGTGACCCCGCGCGCGCTGCGGAGTTCTATCGGGAGATCTTCGGCTGGGAGGTCGAGGGGCCGCCGCAGGCGGAATTCGGCGGCTACCAGAACTTCACCCGCAACGGTAAGCGGGTGGCCGGGCTGGCTCCGCATATGGCCGAGGCCGGTCCGGCGAACATCTGGTCGGTGTACCTGCGCACCAGCGACGGCGAGGCCACCATCGCGGCGGTGCAGGCCGCGGGGGCGACGGTGCTGGTGCCGCCGATGCCGGTCGGCGATCTGGGCTCGATGATGGTGGTCATCGACCCAGCCGGCGCCGTCATCGGATTCTGGCAGCCCGGCGCCCACGTCGGGTTCACCGAGTGGGGTGAGCACGGCACGCCGTACTGGTTCGAATGCCAGAGCAAGGATTACGACGCATCACTGGCGTTCTACCGGGCCGTGCTCGGCGCCCGCATTGACGAGATCGGAACTGGCGGCGCGCCGGATGCTGTCGGGCCCGAGCGGTACGGGCAGGTCTTCGCCGGGGAAAGTGCCTATTCGGGAATCATGGATGCTGCCAAGCTTCTTCCCGCGGAGGTGCCGTCGTTCTGGCAGGTGTACGTCACCGTCGACGATGTGGCTGCGACGGTGAAGCAGAGCGAGGCTCTCGGCGCGGAGATCCTGATGCCTGGCGAGGAGACGCCGTACGGCACCCTGGCCGCGATCAGGGATCCGCTGGGCGCGCTGATCTGCCTTGGCCATCCGCCGGCCGGTATGTGAGGTTCAAACGCCAACGAACCGGGACGCTCGGTGAGCTATCCCGGTCCGCTGTGGAGCAGCAGACGCCCGGGTTGACGGCATCCGCGCTGGGCCGCATGTCCCGCGTGCCGGGAACTGCCTTGTTCTCGTGTTCGACACGGCGCAGGCTCGATTCGGCGGACGGGTGCCAGCACATGACGACGGCCCCATCCAGCTGTGGTCGTTCGGGTCGTGCCTGTCGATGCGCCTGGCCGCATCCAACGCGACTTGGAGGGCCGTCATACGGCATGCGGTCGTCGCTACGTGGTACCCCGGGCACAAACTAGGCGAGGAAATCAACACTGATGACGACGACACCACCTCAAGCAGAATCGTCGCACACCATCGTCGATCTGTTGGTGGTCGGATCCGGCACCGGAATGGCGGCTGCGCTCGCCGCCAACGAGCTCGGGCTATCGACTCTCATCGTCGAAAAGACCGCCTACATCGGCGGTTCGATGGCTAAATCCGGTGGCGCATTCTGGATCCCGGCCAACCCGATCATGCGGCGATCCGGATCTTCGGACTCCCTGGACGAGGGCCTCCGATACCTGGCGGCGGTCGTCGGCGACGAATCACCCGAGGCGCGGGTGCGCAGCTATCTCGAGAATGGTTCGGCGACGGTCGACATGCTCTCCCGCATGACTCCGATGACATTCGTGTGGGACGAGGGCTATCCCGATTACCACCCTGAGGAGCCCGGGGGCAGCATCGCCGGGCGGACTTGTGAATGCCGTCCATTCAACGCGTCGGTGCTCGGTGCGGACCGAAAGAAACTGCGTCCCGGCATCTTGAAACCGCCGATCCCGATGCCGATCACCGGGGGTGACTACCGGCTGATCAATCTGATGGTCAGATTCCCCCGAAAGGCAGTTCCTCTCCTGCTGAAGCGAATCGCCCAGGGGGTCGGCGGGAGGCTGATCGGCCGTCGCTACGTCGCGGCCGGCCAGGCACTGGCGGCCGGAATGTACGCCGGAGTCCTGCGTGCCGGGATTCCGGTGTGGACCGACACGGCATTGGTCGAACTGACCACCGACGACTCCGAGGTGACTGGTGCGGTCCTCGCTCGCGGCGGCAACACCGTGAGGGTGACGGCGCGCCGTGGCGTTGTGCTGGCATCCGGCGGATTCGACCACCAGATGGAGTGGCGCCGGAAGTTCCAGTCGGAGTCGCTGTGCGACGATCTCAGCCTTGGTGCGGAAGGCAGCACCGGCGATGGCATTAGGCTCGCCCAGGAGGTCGGTGCCGCTACCGCGTTGATGGACCAGGCATGGTGGTTTCCCGCGATCGCACCACTACCCGATGCGGAGCCGCCGATGATGCTGTCGGAGCGGTCGTTGCCAGGGTCGTTGCTCGTCGATCAGACCGGTTGCCGGTTTGTCAACGAAGCGTGTGACTATATGTCGTTCGGACAGCGGGTCCTGGAGCGGGAGCGTGCCGGAGCGCCTATCGAAAAAATGTGGCTCATCTTCGACCAGCGGTACCGAAACAGCTATCTGATGGCGGGGGCGATCTACCCTCGGATGCCGATCCCACGCGCCTGGTATGACGCTGGAATTGCCTATCGCAGTGATGATTTAGCCGGACTCGCTGCGCAGGTCGGCCTACCGGTGGAGGCATTCACCACCACGATGGCACGGTTCAACGAAATGGCCGCAGCCGGCCGCGACCTTGATTTCGAGCGTGGCAACAGCGCATACGATTGGTACTACGGCGACCCGACTGTCATGCCGAATCCCAATCTTCTTCCGTTGCAACGCGGGCCGTTCTACGCGGTGAAATCTGTGCTCAGTGACCTGGGTACGTGCGGGGGATTGCGGGCCGACGAGCGTGCTCGCGTCCTGCGGGAGGACGGCACTGCCATCAGTGGGCTGTACGCTATCGGCAACACTGCCGCGAACGCCTTCGGGACGAGTTATCCCGGCGCGGGTGCGACGATTGGTCAGGGGTTGGTGTTCGGCCACATCGCGGCTCGCGATGCGGCGCAGCGCCGTCTGCCATCGCATGCGGTGTAATCCGTCGAGGCGATCCTCCGGATCGCCGGTCCGCGGGTAAGGTCGCTCCGCGCCGCCTATCCTGCGAGTGTCGGCCCGGTATGGGAGATCGCCGACTATGCGGATGAATGTTCTTCTACGCCGATGGGTCGAGAAGCATGTTCTCCGGCGCGCCTGCCGGAGAACACACAATCTGCCAGAGCCAATCCGCTGACGTAAGAGTTCGAGCAGATCCCGACGGCGGTGCGACCGGCGGCGTACAGGCCTTCCACGGTGCCACCGGCGGCGGTGCGGACCAGTCCAGTTGCGGTGTCAACCGTCAGGCCACCGAGGGTCAGACCCGGCACGAAATCAATGGGGGATGGCCGCAGTGAGATGTCCACCGCGTAGAACGGCGGCTCCAAGATCGGTGCGCACAGATCCGTGGCCTTGTGCGCAGGGTCTTCGGCTCCAGCGGCGATTGCGGTGTTGTAGGAGTCGACGCTGTCGATAAGGCCCGACTGTGACACACCAATTCTGTCCGCTAGGGCCGCGATGGTAGCCGCCTTCTGATGGGCGCCTGCGAAGACGGGAGCCATTGTGGCCCTCTGGAATAGCTGAGTCTGGGACAGAAACTGTGACCGCGCGCGTCGCCAGATTGTCGAGTCCGTGATCAGGAATCCTTGCCCGCCGAAGCGGCGGATCATGACTTCGGCCAGGGTTGCGCCGTAGAGGTCTTCGTTGGCAATACGCGTTCCGTTGATGCCGACCGCGATTCCCTGTGCCAGGGCCGCGGGCGGTGACATGAAGCGCCACGCGGTGACATGGTCGAGATGGGCTGTTGCACCGCCGACGCTGACACCGAGCGCAATGCCAGCTCCGTCGTCGCCCTCGGTGCCCAGCGGCGAGACGTGAACGTGGCTGGGAGCGTGACGTCGAAGCATGTCACGGTTGAAGATGAATCCACCGGCAGCCAACACCACGGCAGATGCCTGAACGGTGAGCGATCGTGCCTGCCGTTGCCAGATCCGCTCGGCTTGTTGATTCAGCAGATGCCCGATGGGGGGCGTCCAATTGGTGAGCTTGGTGCCGGCCGCGGTCAGCCGCCGGCAACGGCTGACGAGTTTGCTTCCGTCATCGCGCATGGTGCGGCAGCGGATTCCGTGTACTCGTCCATCGGTCATCAGGAGTTCGTCGACGCGGGTAAGCGGTAGGAATGTGACGCCAAGGCCCAGTGCGGCATCGCGTAGCGCCTCCCACAGCGCTCGTCCTGAACCCATTCCCTTGGCCACCTGGCGGTGCCCGCGCGGTGCTGGCTCGGCGCAGCGGTTGTAGGGGTATGCCTTCTCGTTGCCCGAGAAGTAGAGATAGTGCTCGTCGGTGGGGTAGGAGGTCTTATATCCACAGAGGGACGAGTCGAACTTGGCGCCATGTCTTTCCAGCCAGGCGAGCCGCTCCACGCTGCCTGCGCAGAACCGGCGCAGAACATCGTCGTCGACAACGCCCTGCACCTCCTGGTGAAGATAATTGAACATGTTGTCGGGGCTGTCCTCGTATCCCGCCGCATGCTGATAGGGCGTGCCGCCACCGGCGTAGACGATGCCGCCGGACAAAGCGGAGGCGCCACCGCCCAGCGCGCGGTCGACGACCAACACGCGTGCGCCGTTCTCGGCGGCGGTGATCGCCGCGCAGGCTCCGGCCGCGCCGAATCCGACGACCACGACGTCGTAACCACCACTTACGTTGTTCAATGGAGCCCTCTGAGTTGCTGTGCGGTAGCGCTATTGACGCATCGACTAGTGGATCTGACGCTATGCACACCGTTATCCGTGATCAACGACGGTTCCGCTGGCCGGGAGGCCAGCCTCGGCCAGGTTGGTGTGGCTGGTCGTCGGGTGCGAGCAGGCTGGCATCAGCTCTGTCGGGCGGCAGCCAGCCGAGCGGCGAACTCCGGCGCGGCGATCGATGTCGCCTGCGGGGTGAGTTCGATCTGCAGCGCTAGGTGGTGCAGGTCGGTGTCCGTCGAACCTGGTGTCGCGGTGGCCCGCATCGAGGCTTTCGTTGCCATGACCACCTCGCGGGGGGCCGATGCCGGTCCGGCGGCCAGTTCCAGCGCCGCCTCGACTGGATTGTCGGCGACGGCAAGGGCCAGGCCGTGTTCGACGGCGGTATCGGCGGTGAAGCGCATGCCGAAAAGCAGCGCCGCTTTGGCGACTTGTGGTCCGACAGCCCGTTGCAGCATCCAAGTGGCACCACCGCCCGGGTGGATGCCGAGCTTCTGGAAGCGGGGGTCGAACATGGCGT
Source organism: Mycolicibacterium sp. CH28 (assembly GCF_004745805.1). Classification (GTDB taxonomy): domain Bacteria; phylum Actinomycetota; class Actinomycetes; order Mycobacteriales; family Mycobacteriaceae; genus Mycobacterium. The sequence goes on from NZ_SRLQ01000007.1 coordinate 121,871, forward strand.
GTGGCCCGGCGATGCGGATATCGGCGGCCAGGGCGAGGTTGAGCCCCGCGCCGACGGCCGGGCCATTGACCGCGGCGATGGTGGGAAGCGCGCATTCGGCGATCGCCATGAAACCGTCGTAGATCCGAAGCAGACCCTCCTCGGCGGCGGTACCCAAAGTGCCTACGTCGGCGCCGGCGCAGAAGGCTTTGCCTGCACCGGTGACGACGACTGCATGCACGTCATTGTCCATCTCGGCCTCGGTCACCGCGGCCCGCAGCTGGGCTGATATCGCGTCGGTGACGGCGTTGCGACGGTCGGGATCGTTGACGGTGATCACTGCGACGCGGTTCGCACTGCGATAGAGAACGAGATCTGACGTCATCAAGGGTGCCTCCGAGGATGATGAGAGGAAGGGCAGCGGCGTGGTGTGTCGGCCCGACAGCTGACTATGTGGTGATGTTCCCGATCGCGTAACTCCACGGGCAGGCAGCGGACAGCGCGTCGCGCCCGAGTCGCTGTGCGTGCTCGTTGGTGGTGCCGAATTCGTCAGACCAGGCGCGCAGCCGGGTGGTGAAAAGCCACAGCGGGTACTCGGCGGTGACGCCGATGGCGCCGTGTAGTTGATGCGCGATGGCGCTGACGTCGGCGGCGGCGCGCCCGATCGTCACCTTGGCGACGGTAACAGCGAATTTGGTTTGTGCGGAACAGAATCCGGTGTCATCGGCGGCAGCGAGGGCTAAGGTGGCGGCGGCACGCGCCTGTTCGATCTGCCCGGCCATCGCGGCCAGCGCGTGCTGCACGGATTGGAAGGCGCTCAGCGGGCGGCCGAACTGTACGCGGTCGCGGGTGTGTGCCACCGTCAGGGCTGCAGTGGCGTCCAGTGCGCCCATCATCTGTATGCAGCGAGCCCAGGCGCCGCGCACGCGCACCTCGGCCCAGGTCTGCTCGTCGGTTGGGCGCAGTTGATCAGCCGGGACGGTGAAGCGAATCGACTCACGGAGTTCGCCTGCGAGGTTGTGTCCGCTCCTGATGTCGCTGTCGACAAGGCGCCCAGTGCGTAGCTCTTCGCCCACGCGCGCAATGAGGATCACCGTCGAGGCCGCAGCCCACGGGACGTCGCAGGCGGTGCCGCTGACTGATCCGTTGGCGTCGTCGGCGGTACCGATCGCTATGGTCATCGGACCGGCGTCAGGTAACGACAGTGCGCTGCGGTCGCCGAGCCACGCGGCCAGTAGCGCGGTTTCGGCGATCGGCACCGCGACGGCATAGCGGGCCAGACCGTAGAGCACGACGGCCAGCTCGGCTGGCCCGGCGTCGAGGTCGGGGTCGCTGGTGAGACGAGTGAGTCCGGTGTCTTCGAGCTGGCGCCAAACGGTGTCATCGAACTGCTCTGGTCGGCCGCGGTGCCCGAGCCTTAGATCAAAGGACCGCTTGCCGATCTGGTTGACCAGATCGCGAAGGTGACCGGTGTGGTCATCGTGATCGAGTGGCGCGGTGTCGAAGATTCCGCCGGCCAAGACGGTAGTGACGCTCATCGCAGCCCCATATCTCGGGCGATGACGCCGCGCAGCACCTCGTTGGTGCCGCCGCGCAGCGTGAACACCGGTTTGTGCAGCCACGCCGTGTCCAGCAGCTTCGCCACGGCTGGGTAATGCGGCGCATAGCTCAGCAGATCGGCGACCTGGTCGACGGAATCCTGCTCGAAGCTGGTACCCAGGTCTTTGACGAGGGCAGCTCTGGTGGCCGCGTCGCCACCCTCGGACAGCGTCCGGGCGACGCTGATCGACAGTTGGCGTAGCGAGATCTGGCGGGCCAACAGGTCACCAAGGTCGGCGGCGGTATGCGCGTCCACCGGAGGGCCGGCGGCCAGGGCTTCGATGGCGGCGGTGATCAGCGGGGTGGTGGACAGTATCCGTTCGGGGCCACTGCGTTCGAAGGACAGCTCGGAGGTCACCTGACGCCAGCCGTCGCCGATCCTGCCGAGCACGTCGGCGTCGGGGACGACGACATCGTGGAGGAGCACTTCGTTGAACTGGTGGTCGCCTGCCATCAGGGCAATAGGGCTGATGCTGATGCCGGCGGCGTCGGCGGGCACGAGGAACTGGCTCAGTCCCTCGTGGCGGTGGAGCGGGTCGATGGGTGTGGTGCGAGCCAGGATCACGATCTGGTGGGCGTGATGCGCACCGCTGGTCCAGACCTTGGTGCCGTTCAGGATCCAGCCGCCGTCGGTACGGGTGGCTTTGGTCTGAACGGCGGCCAGGTCGGATCCGGCCTGGTGTTCGCTCATACCAATCGCGGTGTAGAGCCGGCCGGCGGCGATCTCCGGAAGGAAGCGCCGCCGTTGGTCGTCGGTGCCGTAGGACATGAGGGCCGGAGCCACCTGACGATCGGCAATCCAGTGCGCAGCGACAGGGGCTCCCTGGGCCAGCAGCTCCTCGGTGACCACGTAGCGATGGAGGTGCCCGAGTCCGTGGCCGCTATAGATGCGGGGGATGGTCAGACCGACGAAGCCGGCGTCGCCCAGCCGTCTACTGAAGGCTTCGTCCCACTGGCTGAGCCACGAGTCGACGGCGGGTAGCCAGCCGAACTCGGCCCGGTCGGCGCTGAGGAAATCGCGGATGCGGCGGCGTTGCGCTGCGAGTGCAGGTTCGTTGGCGCACAGAGTGTCGAAGCTAGTCACCGGGGTCGACCTCAGACAGTAGGGAGCAAGGTGGAGGACAGGTAAAAGTTCGGGGCGAGGTCTTCGTCGCGGGCGGCCAGTCGGTAGTCGGACAGGTCGACGACGCCTTCTTCGGCCAGAACTTGTTCATCGGTATAGAAGTGGCCGCTGCAGGTGGCGGGTCGGGTGACGATGGCGTGGGCGGCGTCGGCCATGATCTGGGGGGTTCGGGCCTGTGCGTTGACGACCTCTTCGCCCATCGCGGCGAGCATGCCGGTGCTGGCGACGGTGGTGGCCGGCCACAGTGAGTTGACTGCGATGGGGATCGCGGCGAACTCCGCGGCCCAGCCCAGGGTGAGCAAGCTCTCGGCGTATTTGCCGACGGTGTGTCCGGCGTGGGCGCCGACCCAGGACGGCGCCAGGTTCACCGGGGGGGAGATGTTGAGAATATGCGCGGCATCGGAGTGGCGCAGATGTTCGTAGGCGGCTTGCACGACCGCGAACGGGCCGATGACATTGGTCGCAAGGAGCCGCTCGAAGTTCTTCAGCGGGAGCTGCGGGGTGCGGCGCAGATCCAGCGCGCCGGCGTTGTTGATGACTACATCGATGGCGCCGAAGGTGGCGGCAACCTCGGTGACGGCGTTCTGCACGCTGGTGCCATCACGAACGTCGCACACCAACGGCAATGCCTGTCCGCCCGCGGCGCGAACGGCTTGAGCTGTCTCGGTGAGGGTTCCGGCGATCTTGGGGTGCGGGGTGGCGGTTTTGGCGAGCAGGGCGACGTTGGCCCCGTCGGCGGCGGCGCGGACCGCGATCTCGCGGCCGATGCCGCGGCTGGCGCCGGTGACGATCACGACCCGGTCTCTCAGCGTGCGCGGCGTTGCGTTGTTCATGGCTGGCCTGCCTTTCCTGGGTATAAGGACCCGGTTGAAAAGTGAATGGTGCAACTGTCTATTTGGTCCGGCGTGATCAGGCCGGTGCCTTAGCCCTTGTCGGCGGACAGGATCGTCACGGCGGCCACCGCTGTCGGACCACCCACGTTGTGCGCCAGACCGATACGGGCGCCGTCGACCTGGTTGGTGGCCTCGCCGCGCAGTTGGCTGAACAGTTCGTAACATTGCCCGACACCCGTAGCCCCCGGTGGGTGTCCTTTGGCTTTGAGACCGCCGCTGGGATTGATCGGCAACGCCCCGCCGACATAGGTTTCGCCGGTTTCGATCAACTTGTAGCCGCAATGGCGCTCGGCGAAGCCGAGATCCTCATAGCTGATCAATTCCACCCCGGTGAAGCAGTCGTGCACCTCGGCCACATCGACATCACCGGGGCTGATACCGGCCATCGACATCGCCGCCTTCGCTGCTCGCACCGTCGCCGGGAACGACGTCATATCGTCCTTGTGCTGATGCATCACCTTGTCCATACCCAGTCCGACACCTCGGATCCAGACCGGCCGGTCGGTGTAGCGGTCGACGACGTCCTCGGCGGCCAGGATCACCGCGGCGGCGCCGTCGCTCTGTGGGGTGCAATCAAACAGCCCGAACGGGTCAACCACCATCGGCGCCGCAAGCGCTTGCGCGACGGTGATCTCGTAGCGCAGTTGCGCTTTCGGGTTCTTCACCGCATGGCAGTGGTTCTTCACCGCCACCATCGCCAGATGTTCCCTGGTGGCCGGCGTCTCGTGTAGATAGCGAGTCACATGCAGGGCGAAATTCGCAGGCGCGACCAGCCCCAGCGGATAATCCCACGCATTGTCGCGTGTCATCGTCGCCCATTCCCAGAACGTCGAACTGGCCGCGGTTTCTCGCACCTTGTCCGCTCCCAGCACCAACACCACATCGTAGAGGCCAGAAGCTACCGCGATCGCGCCGTTACGGATCGCGTCATTCCCTGTTGCACAGGCATTCTCGACTCTGGTGACCGGGATCTCGGTCAGATCAAGGGTATCGGCCAAGATCCCAGACGGGAAGCCGTCGCTGGTGGTCAGCTCGCCGAACCAAGCCGCCTCGATCGCCGATTTCTCGATACCCTTGTCGACATGCGCCACCGCTTCGGCATAGGCCATCGGCACCAGATCCTTGAGGCCGAGTCCGAAGTGCTCACCAAACGGGGTCATTCCGGCGCCGACTATTGCGACGTTTCTCATGCTGCTGCTCCCTGTTTGCCGGGCCAGAATGCGTAGCCGTAGTCGGGTATGCCGGTACGCATCGCTATCCTGCGGAACACCACCGCCCCGGGCTGCCCGATCTCCATCTCTCCTGCTGGTACACCGGTCACTTTGAGCAGCACCCGCACCGGACTGTCATCGAGTTGAACCACCGCCAAGGAATAAGGACTCGGCAAGTCCGGGACCGCGATCCGCACGGTCGAATGTGTGTAAACGGTGCCAGTGCGCGGCAACGGCTGCATCCGCGCTGCGTTAACCAATCTTCCGGCGGAATCCACCCGCAGCCGGGGCGGAAACACGGGCTGAGAATCGACACCGGATGTCTCGGTGAAAACTGCTGCTTCCCAGCGCAATTTGGGATCAAAGGCCCGCGCGTAGGCGGCCAGCGAAATTGGAATTCCCGTTCCGGATGTGCGAATGATCGCCGGGAGTTCTCGGGCCGGCCCCTCGTCACGTACCACCGGCGTCGTGCGGTGGTCCACGGCCAACTCCACGACCGTCACGCTGGACTGCTCGACGGCGACGATCCAGCCCGACGCTCCCCGTTCGATCCCGTGGGCGATCGAACGCAGAGCTCCCGCAGCGGAACTGGTGACTTCGGCGCGAGCTGTGGAGGTATCCCACTGGGGCTCCAACTGGGCGGATTTCGCGCCGACGATCCCGACCACCGGACCCGGTCCGGCCAGATCCAATTGAGTGAGAGCGCCGTGTACGCCGAAGTCCCGCTCGAGTCGGGAATCGCCGTAGATGTGCCGTACTCCGTCCACACCGCGCACCACCGTCGGCAGACTGCGATTCTGGCGTGCCAGTACCCGCACCGCCGGGCCGGACTCGCCGGTAAGCGCCGCGGCAGCGCCGGCAGCCCCGGTGCTGGCCTCGGCAGCGATAACCAACGTCCCATCCGGTGCCTCGGCAAGTTGATCGAGCACGGCCGGTGCCCCGCCGAGGACCTCGGTGACGGCCACATCCGCGGCCAGGGACAACCCAGCCAGCAGCACCGCTGCGTTACCTCCCTCCAGTAGCGGAAAGTCACGCGATACCAGCACTACCCGAGTGGCGCCGCCGGTCGGATCGGCCGCGCGCCCCGCGGCCACCGCCATCGTCAGCGCATCCTCGTCGGGCCCGGGCACCCGTTTGCCACCGCTTTGCCACGGCGGTAGATAGGTGCCGATCGAGACAATCGCACTCATACAGAACCCTTCTCTAGTTAGCTAGTCAGCAGCAGGTGATGACCGCAGGTAGTGCGCCGGCGGCATCGCCGTCGGCGAGCAGCTGTTCGGCCAGCTGTGCCTCGAGTTGGCGGTAGGAACCGCACAGAGCATCGATTTGCACTCCGCGTGTGACGTAGCGGTGCAAAGGGTGTTCGGCGGTCAATCCGATCGCGCCGCACACTTGCAGTGCGGCATCGGTGGCTCTGCGGTGAGCACGCCCAGCAGCGGCCTTGGCCACTTGCGCCGAGAGAGGTCCCCCGTAGCACCAGGAATCGGCGACCAGAGCGCGGGCACTTTCGAGATAGGCCCACGCGTCGGCCAGTAGATGACGGGGTGCCTGAAACGCGCCGATGGGGGATCCGAATTGCACGCGGACCGAGACGTGTTCGACGGCGATCCGCAGCGTCTGCTCGGTGATCGCGGTGAGCTCGCTGCCCAGCGCGCGTTGGGCAGCGGCGATTGCGCGGCTCCACTGCTGAGTTGAATCAGCCAAGGCGGTGGCGCCGGTCGAGCCGCCCACCCGGGTCCAGCAGACGGTGGGGTCAAATGTGTCTACGGCAGATCCGTGGAGCTCGTCGGCGTCGACGACGGCCACGGATACGGTGCCGAGCGGGCCCATCACCGGCACGGCGACGTGCCCGTGTAGTGGACCGAGCACGATGCCGGTGATGTGCTGGTCGTCGCGTGCACCGATATCGGGGAACGGCAGAAGGACAGCGTCGGCAGAGCCCAGGAGGACGTCCGCCAGCTCGGCGAGTATCACCCGGTCGAGGCAGTCGGTCTGAGCCAGGTGCCGTCCCTGGGCGTAGAACAGCAGCTCGGTCGACTCGATCGGATACTCCGATTCTATTTCTGCCCAGCCCATCTCGGCGAGCTGCCGGCCAATCCTGATGTGCTGGTCCGGCAGTTCCGCGAATAGCCGCTGGACCGCCTCCTCGACGATCGGCCAAGATTCATCAGAAGTGTTAGGCATCAACGCTTCTCCCTGGGTAGCTGCAGGATGTGATCGGCGATGATGCCGCGCTGCACCTCAGCGGTGCCGCCCATGATGGTCGCCGCTCTCGAGTACCACCATTGAGCGCGGGCGGAGTCGCGCGCAGCAGCGGTGCAGGATTGATCGCCGGCGACGATCTGGTCCCGCCGCACATCGAAAATCAAGTCGTGGACCTCCTTTTCGACCTTGCTGAATAGCAGCTTGTCAATGCTGCTGCCGGGACCGACTTCCTCGCCGGCAGCCAGACTTCGCACTGTCTTCGCGGTGCGGGCCTGGGCAGCCAGCACATCGATATAGGTGTGGGCGAATCGCTCCCGCAGGGCCGCCGACGCGCCGTGGGCACTCAGCTGGGGGCGCAGATGCGCAAGCTCGGTCAGGGCAGCGGTGAGCACCGCATACCCGTACATACCGCGTTCATACTGCATCAGGTGCATAGCGACGGCCCAGCCGCCGTTGATGTCGCCGACGATTCGGGTCGCCGGCACCGCCACGTCGTCGAAGAAGACCTCGGCTAGTTCGAGTCGGCCGCTTGCCAATGCGATCGGTCGCACGGTCACCCCAGCGGCGTCGGCGTCGACCAGCACCATGGTCAGGCCACGGTGGCGGCTGTCGGTACTGCCGGTGCGGACCAGAGCCAGTAGTCTGGCCGCGGTCGGACCCTGGCTGGTCCAGATCTTCTGACCGTTGATGATCAGACCGCCTCGGCTGTCCTCGGTGCCGCGCGTCCGCAGCGCCGCCAGGTCACTGCCGGCTTCAGGCTCAGAAAAGCATTGTCCCCACCACTGTTTGCCGCACAGATAATCAGGCAGAGATGCTGCGGCGAGCGTCGGGGCGTATTTGATGAGGGCTGGGCCCAGCGTCTCCAGAGTCCAGTGTTGGGCCGGCACGGGCAGCATGGCATGACCAAGCTCTTCGTAGTAGACCGCGCGGTGGAGTTCGTTGCCGCCCAAACCTCCGATGTGTTCGGGCCAGCCGTAGCGGTTCCACCCGGCGTCGTAGAGCCGGGCCAGAACGGTGGCGCCGTGCGCCATGGCAGCTTCGGCGCTGGAATGCACGGCGCCGCGCCATTCGTCGGACCAGTCCAGATGGCGAAGGTAGCTTCGGAAATCACTTCGATACAGGGCCAGATCGGTGAGGTAGGCCGGGGACCGGACGGTGGGTGCACCGTCGACAGTTGCTGACATCGGCGTCTCCTTGGTCAAGTGGGGGCGGTGGGCTATGGGGTCCGTTCCGCCATGTCAGCCGCGGGGGAGCGGACCGGCCAGACCGCGGGGAGCGGTGTCGTAGAGCCAGCTCACCGCATCACCGATCTCGTTGTACTGCAGAGCTATTCCATCGGATGCGTGGTAGCTGGTCGCGGCCTCGGTGAACCCGGTCACTCGGCTGAGTTGAGCGCCGTTGATGCGTAGGATCTGGCCACTGAGCCAGGAGGACTGCGCCGATTGCAGCCACGCCACCACTGGTGAGCTGCGGGCGGGGTCAAGTGAGGTGCTGGTCGTTTGGTCGGCGCTGAAGAAGTCTTCGCTGATCCGGGTGACCGCGAGCGGCGAGATCGCATTGACCGCAACGCCGTAGCGGCGGGCTTCGAGTGCGGTGACCAGGGTCAGGTTCACCGTTGCGGCCTTGGCGGCACCGTAGGCACATTGCCCGACGTTGCCCCACAGGCCGGCGCCTGAGGTGGTATTGACGATGTGCGCGTCGATCTGACGGCCGGCCTTCGATTGCGCGCGCCAGTAGGCGCAGGCGTGTTTGGTGACGGCGAAGGTGCCCTTGAGGTGCACTGCGATCACCGCGTCCCAGTCCTCCTCGGTAGCATTGGCGACCATGGCGTCACGCAAGATGCCGGCATTGTTGACCACTCCGGTCAGCTTTCCGAAGGTGTCGACCGCGGCGGCGATCATGTCTTCGACGTCAGTCCACGACGAGACGGATCCGGTGTGGGCGATCGCGCGGCCGCCCGCGGCCTCGATCTCGGTGACGACGGCCGCTGCCGGTGCGGCCTGCCCGCCGCTGCCGTCGCGGCTGACCCCGGGGTCGTTGACGACGACGGCGGCGCCGAGGGCGGCCAGCGTCAGGCAGTGGCTGCGACCGATACCGCGGCCACCACCGGTGACGAGCACTACGCGGTCACTCAGGGGCGCGGTCATACTGTTCCTCTCACGCGTGTCCTTGGTTGCTGGCGTGCCTCTGCCGGTTGCGCAACGACGTGTTCGGACATGCGAAAGCCCCTGTCATCGAGGTTCTTTAGGTAGACCGAGGACACGTTCGGCAAGCACATTGCGTTGGATTTCGCTGGTTCCGCCAAGGATGGTCTGGGCCCGGGCGACCAGCATGCTGTGCACGAACTCGTTGTCGTCGGAGTTCGCGCAGGCGTCGGTGCCCAGCACTTCGGTGGCCAAGTCACTCAAGTCGCGATCGGTTTCCGAAGTCATCAGTTTGAGTACCGAGAATGCTGGGGAGGCCATATCGCCGTGAGCCACGGCCCGCTGCCAGGTCGCACGCAGGAGCCACATCCGTGCCCACAGTCGGGTCAGAGACCTGGCCAGTACCGGATCGAGCAGATCGCGGTCGCGGGCAGCCTGGGCCATCCGGGCATGCAGTTTGAACATCGCGACCGCCTGGGAGCCAAGCGTCAGCCGTTCACGACCGAGGGTGAACATCGCGAGCTGCCAGCCTTGGCCGGCCTCCCCGATCAGTGCATCGTGGTCGAGTTGAATGTCATCGAGGAAGACTTCGTTGAACTTGCTCTCGCCGTCGATTTGCATCACCGGCCGTACGGTCACGCCTGGCGTTGCCATCGGGACCACGAACATGCTCAGACCACGGTGAGTGTCGGTGCCAGTGCGAGCCAGCAGCAGGCCATAGCGCGCCGAATTGGCTGCTGAGCTCCATAATTTCTGGCCGTTGACGAGCCAGCCGGTCGGAGTTCGTTCGGCGCGGGTCCGAACACCTGCCAGGTCTGACCCGGCGCCGGGCTCCGAGAACAGCTGGGTCCACACGTCCTCACCGAGTCGGATCGGCTCCAGGTATCGGCGCTGCTGCAGGTCGCTGCCGAAGTGGATCAGAATTGGTCCGACCAGGTCGATCGCAGTCATTACGAGCTGGCGCGGCACTCCGGCGCGCGCGCACTCCTCGGCGAAGATCGCTTGCCGCAGGACGGAGGCGTCTTGTCCGCCGTGCCGAGCGGGCCAGTGCAGGCACGCATAGCCGTGGTCGGCCAGGTAGCGGTGCCAGGTGCGGCCGGCCGGAATGTCGTCATCGGTAGGGGTGGGGCCGTAGTTGCGCAGGCCGTCGGGTCTGGGCGCGCTGGACAGAAAGCTACGGATCTCTTCGCGTATGGCCGCACCGTCTTCTTGCGGCTCGACGTCATATTCCATCATCGAAGCGCACTCCTGCAGCCGAAGTGGGTGTGGCAATTCTGTTGTTGGTCATAGCAATCCGGCTTCACCACGCAACTGGCCCCAGTGCGCGGCGGGACCGCCGAACACGACCTCGGCGGTGCGGGCCCGTCTGAGGTAGAGGTGGGCCGCGTCTTCCCAGGTGAATCCGATGCCGCCGTGGATTTGCAGGTTTGCGTGTGCCGCCTCACGCAGCCCTTCTGAGCACACCGCTTTGGCCATATTGGCGCGCCAGTCGAGTTCGGCGGCACTTCCGAAGGGAATGTTGCCGGCCGCTTCCAAGGCCGCTTGTGACGCCGATCGTGACCACTCGAGGCTGACCAGCATGTCGGCGCAGCGGTGCTTGATGGCTTGGAAGCTGCCGATGGGTCGCCCGAACTGTTGGCGTGTGCGGGCGTAGTCGACAGCCAATTCCAGAACACGCTCGTGGCTGCCGACCTGCTCGGCGGACAGGACGGCGATCGAGCGATATACGGCTCGAGAGATCGCGGCGGCAGAATCGGGGCCCGAGATCCGCCGTGCTGGGCTGGCGGCAAACGTAACGCTAGCCATCGGGCGGGTGGGGTCCAGGACACGTTCCTGTTTGCGCGTGACACCGTCGGCGTCTGCGTCGAGAAGGAACACCGCCGGTTCGTCGCTCTGGCTTGACGGTGTCGCGACGACGACGAGGTCCTGGGCTGCCATCGCGCCGAGCACATGTCGCGCGGTGCCGGCCAATGTCCATCCGCCGCCGCCGCCGCGGCTGGCGGTGATGGTGCGTGCGCCAGCTGCCCAGACTGCACCATCCTCTCCGAGGACGGCCGCGGCAGTCCGCTCGCCAGCGGCCAGTGCTGCCAGCGTGTCCACGGGCGGATCGGGTACCTCAGATAGGAGGCCGGCGGCCAGAACTGCCGACGACAGAAATGGCACCGGGGCTAGCGCACGGCCGAGCTCGTGGGCGACCACACCGAGGGCGAGGGCGCCACTGCCGGCCTCGGTCAGCGGGATTGCGGTGATGCCGATCTGCTGGGTTAGCACTTGCCATAGCTCGGTGTCCGTCCCGTCGCCGGCATAAGCGATGGCGCGAATCCGCTCCTCTGTCGCAAGTTGGTCACAGACCGAGCGCACTGATTTGCCCAACTGGATCAGTTCGTCGGCGGTGAGCTGCATTCTGTACTCCTTGTGTACAGCGGGCAAAGTTGATGGCCGCCTTGGTTGTTCACAACCTAGATAGGCGTTGATCCAGGTGTCTACCGATCTCCCGCTAGCCGGAACATCGTTGATAGTCAAGGGCTCTCGGCATATGTGCGTCTTACTTACAACGGCAGGAGCGCAGATGAAGGTCATAACGTGTGTGGAAGATGCGGTAGCGGCGATCGGGCAATTGCTTGGTGTGGGCGAATGGAAGATCATCGATCAGCAACGGATCGATTCCTTCGCTGATGTCACCGAAGATCACCAGTGGATCCATCTCGACGCAGTCAGGGCAGCCGCCGAGAGCCCTTACGGTGCCACCGTCGCGCACGGCTTCCTGACGCTGGCGCTCCTGCCGCGGCTGAGCAAGACGACTTTCCGTGTGGAGAACGCGCGCATGGGAATCAACTACGGACTCAACAAGGTTCGTCTTCTATCGCCGGTGAAGGCGGGGAATCGGATCAGGGTCCGATCGGATCTGCTTAGCGCGGACGTGGTCGACGATCGGACGGTCAATATGACCGTCCGCCATACCATCGAAGTCGACGGATCCGATACGCCCGCCGTCGTTACCGACCTTATTGCGCGTTACGTCTTCTAGGTCGCGCTACGTCATCAAGTTGTGGTCAACCGACGATCGCTTGGTGCGGTAGCGAGATCCGGCCGCCTGTTGGGCGGTGCTGTGCTGTTGCGCCGGGCTTCCGCCGAGGCCGGGGGTCGGGCTATTCGGATCGGCGCCTCGGTGAGCGGGTGTCACCATGCGCCGGAGTTCAAATACCTAATAGGAATACGAGAGAAGCTCGCCGGCATAGCCGTAGTTCGTCAAAAGGCCAGGTCAAGAGCGTTACATGTATCGCAGTGATCGTTCGCGAGCGATCTTGCGATATGCCCAGTAGTAACGTAATCTCAGTCCGTCTGAACGTCGGCGTTCGGCCACAGTGAGATGGAGGCAAAGATGACTACGCAGCTTGAGAACTGTGCTCCGGCGGCAGGAATCGACCGAGCTGACCTGATCCTGAAGGCTTTTGATGGCCCCGGGAAGCTCACGCTGGCCCAAATCACTCGCCGGACGGGGGTGCCACGTTCCTCGGCCCATCGGATGTTGGAGCGACTTGTGCAACTGCGATGGCTCCGGCGCGACGGGCAACACTATCAGCTTGGACTGCGCCTCTTTGAGCTGGGAACGCTTGTCGTTCAACAGGATCAGCTTCATGGCGTGGCTCTGCCGCACCTCCGTGAGCTGCAGAGACTAACGGGTCTCACCGTCCACCTTGCGGTCCTCGATCGTTCTGATGTGGTATATCTCGAGAGGCTTGAGGGCAAGTTCGGCGCCGACGTTGATACGCGCCCCGGCGGGCGTAGGCGTGCGGCTTCGACCAGTCTGGGCAAGGTCCTGCTCGCTAACGCCGCTTGTCAGCCAACCAGCTTCCTCTCGCCGGCGGCGGAAGCGCTGCGGCCCAACGCGGATGGGATCAGGATCCGCCAGGAGTACGCGGCTATTCGGCTCCGCGGGATCGCGTTCGATCGCGAAGAGTCAATTCCGAGGACGCGGTGCATCGGTGCGCCCGTCGGTGTCAAAGGTGATGTTGTGGCTGCGATATCAGTATGTGGAGGCGTCGATCACTTAGCGATGGACAGCAAGACGGCAAGTCTCGTTCGGCACACCGGTGCCCAGATCTATGGTCGTCTGGGGCGTCGTCGGGCGGCAATCTAGCGGTCTGGAACGTGCCCCGGCGAATCCGTTGTCCGTCATGATCGCGTTCGCCGCCCACCTGGGCAGACGCCGCATCGTCATCATTTGATGACTGTCGCCTGCCAGGAGCATGGGGCCAGCGTGAGCTGATTTTGCCAGGGTGATGGGACCACCTGGATTGCCAGTTATGGGACCACCGGCGCGTCGCGTCGGTGGTCTCTTCATTTGTTCGTTCGATCGCCGTGACGGTTCAAGTCACGGAGGCAGCGGGCATGGCTTTTCGGGAGGTCAGTGTGAACGAGATCAGGGAAGTACTACGGGTGTGGCTGGGGGTGGCCGGGTTACCGGCACCGGGCTACCGCACGATCGCCGCGCATTGCGGCCTGGACCGCAAAACGGTGCGCCGCTACGTCGAGGCCGCGCAAACGGCCGGTTTGCGCCGCAGCGACAGCGTCGAGGCTGTCGACGACGGGTTGATCGGGGCGGTCGCCGACGCGGTACGACCCGTACGCCCGGATGGCCATGGCGCGGCGTGGGAACACTTGCTGGGGTTCGAGG
>NZ_SRLQ01000008.1 GCF_004745805.1 Mycolicibacterium sp. CH28
TCTCAGTGGTGGGTATTACGTGCAGCCCACAGTGTTCACCGGGCATAACGCGATGCGGATCTTCCAGGAGGAGATTTTTGGGCCGGTGGTGTCGGTGACGTCGTTTACCGATTACGACGATGCGATCCGGATTGCGAATGACACGTTGTATGGGTTGGGTGCGGGGGTGTGGAGCCGGGATGGCAATACCGCGTATCGGGCGGGGCGTGATATCAAGGCCGGTCGGGTGTGGACCAACTGTTATCACGCCTATCCCGCGCACGCGGCGTTTGGTGGTTACAAGCAGTCCGGTATCGGCCGGGAAAACCACCTGATGATGCTCGATCACTATCAGCAAACCAAAAACCTGCTGGTCTCCTACAGCAACAAAGCCCAAGGCTTCTTCTGATGGACGATTTCGGCGCGCCTACCGCCGCCCAGCGAACGGGAACGCGCCGAAATCACCGAGTGCGGGCACACGTCGGGTGAGGATCGAGCTAGCGCTGAAGGTTCGCCTGCCCCGTCTTTGCTCTCCGGGGCAGATGGGGCAGGCGGACCCGCGGCGCCAGGACGCCCGCGCTGCGCAGCCTCACCGCCCCGGCGATCACGCCGGAGCCGTAGGCGGCGTCTTCGACCAGGTGGAGCCCGAGATAGCGCGGCAGGTCGACGTCCGGGCGGCGCGCGAACCACTCCCGAACGATCGGTACGACCATGGCGGCTGCCGCGAGACGGGCCCAGCGGGAGCGAGGAGTCGAGAACAGGGCCAGCCATCCCACCGGCCAGGCTTCGCGCCTGAGCCAGTGACCGGCAGCTTCGAAGTCGGACATCAGTCCCTTGCCGACGATGAGGGGCGCAACGCGGGGATCCACCGAGGCGGACCGCAACGAATGTGCCAGCAGCGCCGAGACCAGCGTAGTACCGCCGAGCGCGCCGGCTACCGCCGCCCGGCGGGGGAGCCGGGCACTCATCAGCAACGCCACAATGGTGAGGTTCCAGCCAGACAGCCTGGCCGGCGCAAGCCGGCCCGGATGCCGGCGGTCCAGGGCGGCGGCCGAGGTGCCGTAGCCGAACACCTGCCGCAACCAGCCACGGGCGTGTGGGCGTGTCCGGTGAGTCACGATCGAGGTCGGCTCGTAGCGGACCATCCACCCGTCGTCGACCAGTCGCCAGATCAGATCGACATCCTCGCCGAGCCGCATGTCTTCGTCGAATGCGTTCTCGCGCAAGGCGGATCGACGAACCAGCAGGGTCGCCGATGGCAGGAAACCGAGCGGTGCCCCATGTGCCACCAGTTCGGGCCGGGAGCCCATGTCCAAGGCAGAGCGCGTGTCTTGGTAACGGGAGAACAACCGCGGCGAGTCCGAACGGGGGCTGATCCGCGGAGCGACGGCACCGACTCTCGGATCGTCGAAATGTGCGACAAGGGGTTCCAGCCACCCTTCGGTGACGGCGCAGTCCGCATCGACGAACGCCACGATGGGCGAAGTGCTCTCGTGCAGTCCGCTGTTGCGGGCCGCTGCGGGGCCACGATTCACCGGGTGCCGAAGCAGCCGGGCCCCGCGTACGCGGGTCACCACCGCGACACCGGGATCAGTCGAGGCATCGTCGACGACGATGATCCGAGCACAGGGTGTAGCGACGCACAGCGATGCCAGGCAGGCGTCCAGCAGATCGGCCCGTTCGAAGGCGGGCACGATCACGTCGACGGGATCGATCGCGGTGCCCGTGCCGGCTGGGCCCACCGGGAGGGGATGCACGATCCCGCGGGCCACAAGCTGGTCGACCAGGGTCTGCTCCACGCCGGCGGCGGGAACCACACCGCTGGCCCCGGCATCGCGCAGGCGACGGAGGAACGACCTACCGGCCGGCGCGATCCGCATGACGCCCCACGGCGAGCCGCCGATTGCGACGGAAGCGTTGTCCCACAATCGAACCCGGGCATCGAGCATGACGGGCCGTCCGGCGGGCAGACCAGCTTTCTTGGACAACCTCGACAAATCCTCTCCGCTGTGAGACCGCAGTCAAGTACAACGATCCCTACGGGGCGCATCGTATCCCGGGAAAAGAGGTCTCTCCGATGACCGCAGCCGCAACCGACGTTCTCGACCGCCCCGTCGACCTCTCGAGTCACCACTGCGCGCCGGGCGCCGTGGTCAAATTCCACGCCCCGGAGATCGTCTTCGGGCATGGCAGCCTCGCCGAGGTGGGGCATTGTGCTCGGCGCCTCGGGGCGCGGCGCCCCTTCGTGGTGAGTGACTCCGGAATAGCCGAGGCAGGCTGGGTCGACGAGTTGATCGGACATCTCGCGCAGGTCGGCCTGCGGGCTCGGGTGTGGACAGGTTTGACGCCGAATCCGAAAGACCATGAAATCGCCAGTGGTTACGCCGAGTACGCCGCACACGGCGGTGATGTCATCATCGCGATCGGCGGCGGCTCGTGCATCGACGCGGCCAAAGGCATCGCCATCTTGTCCGGAAACGGTGGCCAGATCCTGGACTATGCCGGTGTGGACCGGGCCGACCGGCCCATCCCGCCGCTCATCATGGTGCCAGCCACCTCTGGTACCGGTGCCGACGTCAGCCAGTTCTGTATCGTGACCGACTCCGAACGGGCGATGAAGGTGACCATCATCGGCCGTGCTCTGGTGCCGGACATCTCGATCACCGACCCGCGGCTGCTCACCACGATGCCGGACTGGCTGAACGCCGCGACCGGCCTCGATGCGCTCACCCACGGCATCGAGGCGTTCGTCTCCCGCGCTCACAACGTCCTGACCGACTCCCATGCCCTCAATGCGGTCCGCCTCATCGGGACGAAGCTGGAACGCACCCTCGACGAGCCGGGTGATCTCGACGCGCGACGCGCGATGGCCCAGGCAAGTCTCGAAGCCGGGCTCGCCTTCACCAACGCGATTCTCGGTGCGACGCATGCGATGAGTCATCAGGTCGGTGGCCTTCTGGACGCCCCGCACGGGGTGTGTAACGGCGTACTGCTGCCACACGTGATCCGCTACAACGCCGAACAAGATGCGAGTCGCTTCGCAACCATCGCGGAAGCGGTCGGGCTGCCGGTCCTCGGATACTCCGATCATGACGCCGCGATGGCGCTGGCGGAGTGGACGCGCGATCTGGGCGATCGCGTCGGAGTGCCCCGCGGGTTGCGTGAGCTGGGCGTGACGGAGGCCGACATCCCGCGGTTGTCTCTAACCACACTCGGCGATGCCTGCATGACGACCAACCCGCGGGAGACCGGTCTCGCCGACGTCGAAGCCTTGTTCCGGGCTGCACTGTGACCTATCTGCAGGTGTCGGACGGCCCGGCGGTGCGGGGACCCGACCTCGCGTCGCTGACCGGAATGCGCTCGAGCAAGAGTTCCTACTACCGCGAATACCGGCGCAGCTCCGAGCGTCTGGAGAGCACGCTGCGATCGCTCGATCAGATCTCGGTCGCTGTCGTGCGCACCGCCGAAGGGCCGCGTGCACTACTCACCGCCGTCGTCCAGGCGGCCGCGGCGCACCTGCAGGCGCAGTGGGTGGTGTTGGCGGTGGCCGACGACGCGTTGCCCCAAGCTCGGCCGCGCTTCCTCGGTGTGGACGCGTGCGGTCAACTCTCCGATGTCGAGGATGAGTTCGATCCGCAGGCTCGCGAGTGGCTGGGCATCCTGCGCAGCAGCACGCCCGAGGAGCCTCGCGCCGATGACGCCGGTCTGGTCGTGGTGCCGATGACGATCGATGGCATTCCCGTCGGGGGGATAGCCGGACTGGCGTCCGACCCCGAGCTGACCGAACCGCTGGACTTGTCGGTTCTGCGCATCCTGGTCAACCAGGCCGCCGTCGCACTGCACAGCGCCTCGCTCTACCACTCCAGCCGGGCATTGCGGACCCGAGCCGACCAGCTCACCGCCGAGGCCAGCCGGCACGCCCACGACCTCGCCATCCGGAACGAGGAACTACGCAGTGCCCAGGAGTTGCTCAACGCCGCCCAACAACGAGAGGCGCTGGATGCCGAGCGGCATCGCATCGCCCGCGAACTGCACGACAGTGTCACCCAATACGTGCTGTCGGCGGGCATGATCGTCGACGTCGCCAGCAGCGAACTAAATTCCCGCGGCGACGAGCTCGACGATATCGCCGAACGCCTAAGGGGTGCACGTGATCTGACGCAGCACGCGGTCGGACAGCTGCGATCGGCAATCTATGCACTCAACCGTGTCCCGGAGCGCCAGGATCCGCAACTCCCGCGCCTGCTTGAACGGGCGTGTCAATTGCATTCCCGGCCAGGGCTTCTCGTCGAGCTTCGACTCGAGGGATCTCCTGTCGCGCTACCGGCAGGCGGTGACCAGTCGCTGGCGACCCTGGTTGGTGAAGCGTTGTTCAACGTCTCCTCGCACAGTGGCGCCACCCGAGCCGTGGTCCGGTTGTCCTACCAGCACAATGAGATCCGGCTGACAATCGACGACGACGGCACTGGGAACCCCGCGGCGTTGCGGACCCAGCTATCGGTGGCCTCTGCGGTTGATCTTGACGGTAGTCACCGAGGTTTGGTCAACATGGCAAGCAGGGCGCAGGAATTGGGCGGAGTGTTTCGGCTGCGCCGTTCAAGGTTGGGTGGTCTACGCACCCTGGTGGAGGTCCCGATCCGAAAGGAGGAATCGGCATGGCAGCAGATCCGGCGGTGAAGACCCGCGCCGATCAGGGAGTCGAGACGTCGATCGACGTGGTTTTGGTGGACGACCACGCGATCGTTCGGCAGGGTCTGCGTGCCGTCCTCGAACGAGAAGCCGATATCAGAGTGGTCGCGGAGGCGTCGTCTCCGGCGGAAGCGCTCACTGTGCTGAAGCAGGCCAGGCCACACATCGTGGTCCTTGACCTCAAGTTGTCGCCGAGCGCGGACAGTGAAGGCCTGGAGGTCTGCGCGCAGGTGTCGCGCGATCACCCTGACGTCTCGGTACTGGTTTTCACCACCATGCTCGACGACCAGCTCGTCGTCGACGCGATCCACAGTGGTGCAAAGGGATATGTGGTCAAGGACGTCGATACCACCGAACTGGTCCGCGCCATTCGGGCGGTGCGCTGCGGTGGTAGCGCCTTCGATGCCCGCAGCGCCGCCGCGATGGTCCGCAGCTTCAATGCCGTCACGGTGGACGAAGGGCATCGTCTCACCGGCCGTGAACTGGAGGTGATGCGGATGATCGCCGAAGGCATGTCGAACCGCGCAATCGGCAAGCAGCTCTACATCTCCGAGACCACCGTGAAATTCCATGTCGGGAACATCATGCGCAAGCTCGAGGTGACGCGTCGCGCAGAAGCGGTGTATGCCGCCAGCAAGATCGGGTTGATCTAGCGGTCCACCGGCGAGACGCGGTCCAGAACCAGCCAGCCACCGTGCAATTCGCTGACAGTTCCGCTCCACCCCGGCCAGCGGCACGCCAGCGAGCGCAGGTCGGCAAGGCTGATCTGGCGGACATGACCGTAGGTCGGTTCCGGCCCGTCCTCCAGCGGAACGGCAATCACGATGCGTCGCTTGGCGATTCGCACCGCTTCGTCGATGATCCGCAGTCCGTGGGCACTGTCGACGTGTTCGAGCAGGTGCAGAACGGTGACGACGTCCACTGACTCGTCGTCGAGGGTTATTGCCGCTGCGTCACACGTCAGGGTTCGAATATGTCGGTCCAGGCGTCGTGCTATCCGTTCGAGCAGGTGGGTGGTCCCGGCCAGGACGTCGCAGGCTATCACCGTCCGTACCGGGCCCGCCGAGCCGGCCCGCAGGCGAAGCGGTAGGAATCCGAAGCATGTCCCCACGTCAAGTACCGAGGTTGCCGCGATTGTCGAGATGAGGTGCTCTGCGTACCGGTAGATGTGGCTGAACTCCGGCGCCTCCGGTCCAGCGTCTTCGGGAGTGTCCAGACTGCGTAACGTATTGCGGTAGAAGAGCTCCCAACAGGACAGTGGATCGCTGTGACTGGTTCGCACCAACCCGGTGAACAGCCGCTCGAAGGTGTCGGCTCCAGCCACCCAGCCCGGGGTGAACAGTTCGTCGACCAACAGCTTGCAGATACCGTTGTCCACTTCGGAAGGGGCGAGGTTGTGCACCAGTACCAGCCGCCCGGCGTGGCGCCCGAGAGTGAAGTGCCGGGTGCGGCCAATCCGGCGTTCTGCGCCGATGAGTTCCCGCGGGCTACGGCGCGTCACCACGACGTCCTGATTTTCGTAGCAGAATCCGGTCGACGGCCCGAGGGCGTCGACGTATCCGGTCTGGGCGGTAGTCGACGTCATCCGGTTGGGTCCAATCGCGACAGGCCGGACAGGTCGCGAACGACCTGCACCCGGGAGCAGTGTTCGGCGTACAGCGGTAGGTCGCATCTTCCGAGTGGCCAGGAGTACGACGGTTCGGGGGTGAGCCAGATCGTCTCGCGCACACGACGGGACATCTCGCGGAAGGCGGCCACGTTCGGGTCGTGGCCGTTGCCGCGGCCATCACCGAGAACCAACAGCGTCGTCCGGCGGTTGAGCGCCGTACCGTATTCCTCCACGAAGGTGCCGAACACCGCGCCGTAGTCGGAGTCCGCGTCGACATCGAGCAGGCCGCCCGCGGGCAGGCCCGCCACCAGGGCACTCAGCGCCTGCTCGGCGTGCTGCTCGGCTAAGACATCAGTGGTCTCGACGACATCGGCGACGAAGGCCCAGCTGCGCACCTGGGATACCAGCGACTGCAACCCGTGCACCACGTGCAGAGTGAAACGGGATGTCGCTCGCACCGAGAGCGAAACATCCACCAGAACAACGAGTTTTGGTCGGTCGTGCGGGCGGGAGATGGTAACCGGTCGGAAGGGAACGCCGTCGAAAGCCATGCTGGAACGCATGGTCCGACCGGCGTCCACCCGGCCGCGGGCGCTGACTCGGCGCCGCGCGTGCGGCGCCCCGTGCAACGTGCGGACCAACCGGCGCAACGACTCTTCGAGGTCGGCGCGCTGTTCCTCGCCGAACGGATCGTGCAGATCCGGTGTCGCCTGGCCGGGCGACTCGATCTTGCGGTCTTCCATCGCCAGCAGCGCCTGCAGGTGCTGACGTAACCGTTCGGGAAGTCCGTCCAGCAGCGCGCCCATCCGGTGCCGCAGCCGCGCCAGCTCGCCGGGGTCCAGCTCGTCGTCGGTGGCCATCTCGTCGGCGAGCCAGTCGAGCAGCGCCAATTCGTCCGCGATCGACAGCATCGCGTCGATCGCGGGGCGGTCCCCGGCGAGCAGCTCGCCGGGTTGTGCGCCGCCGTGCAGACGGGAGATCGCCAACTCGACGCGGGCGGCCTCCCCAAGGACGGTGCCCTGTTCGGTGGACAGCACGATCTCGTCGGTCAGTGCCGCCAGGTCGATCTTGTTGGCTTCCTGGTGCAGGTTGTACTGCTGGGCCAGGTCCTCGGAGTCGAAGAACTCGCGGATGTCGGCGGGCTTGCCGTGCGAATGCCCCTGCTCGGGGGTGTGTGACGGCTCGTCACCGAGGGTGACCTGGTCGGTACCTCCGGTGTCGTCGAGGTCGTCGTGGGTGTGCCCGTGCCCCGTGTCGCCGTCCAGCACCGGCCGGAGCCGGAAGAAGGCGTCGAAGATCCGGTCGAAGGTGGGCAGGTCCCGGCGGTCCTTGACCAAAGCGACGGCCAGCCCGTCGTGTAGGAGATCCCGGTACTCGAGCAGGCCGGGCAGCGCGGCGACCTGCATCGCGTCGAGTGTCTCGCTGACGGAGATGCGCAGGCCTGACAGCCGGCACAGCCGGACGAATCGGTGGAGGGCACTTTGCACGGTCGGAGCTCCGCCGCTCAGTCCCGTTGTCCGGCAGGCCGGTCCGGGGCCGAACGTCGGTTACGGCCGAGCGCGGCGGAGAACGCGCGATCGCCCTGGCCGGCGCCGACGCTGGGGCGCCGTGGCGGTTCGGTGGCCGAGGAGGTCGGCGTGGTCGAGCTGGCTCCGCCGTAGTACGCCTCGTCGTGTCGGCCAGGACGGTCCATCGCCGTCCGCAAGGCACGGCCGTCCACGTCGTGTTCGTCGTGGTGGGCATCGTGGTGGGAGTGGTCGTGGGAATGCGGGTGGCCGTGCGAGTGGCCGTGGGAGTGAGAGAGCAGCTCGCTGGGAACCGACGCGTTCGGGTCGATGAAGCTCGGCAGCACATCCAACGCCCGCTCGAGATCGCGCTGGTACTTCAGAACCACGTTCGCGGTGTCGGACAGCACCGCCGCCGTGAGTTCCTCGGCGCCCAGTACCGCCAAAGTTCTTGCCCAGTCGACGGTCTCGGAGATGCTAGGCGACTTGCGCAGGTCGAGATTGCGCAACTGCCGCACGATGTCGACCAGCTGTCGGGCCAGTGCGTCGGGCAGCCCGGTGTCCTTGGACTGCACAATGGCCAGCTCACGCTGGGGGTCCGGATAATCGAGGAACAGATGCAGGCACCGCCGCTTGAGCGCGGCCGAGAGGTCGCGGGTGGTGTTGGAGGTCAGGATGACGTAGGGCTGGTGTACCGCCCGGAACGTGCCGAGCTCGGGCACCGAGACCTGGAACTCGGCCAGCAACTCGAGTAGCACCGCCTCCAATGCCTCATCCGCCCGGTCGATTTCGTCGATGAGCAGAACGACCGGCTCGGGGGAGCGGACGGCCTCCAGCAGCGGTCGCGGCGCCAGGAACGTCTCGGAGAAGAACACGCTGTCCTCGTCGCCGATCCGGGCGACCGCCTCGGAGATGGTGGTCGCATCGGCGATCACGTCGCCGATCTTGTCCCGGAGCAGTTGGGTGTAGAGCAGCTGTTTGCCGTAGTCCCACTCGTAGAGGGCCTTGGTCTCGTCCTGACCCTCATAGCACTGCAAGCGCAGCAGCCGCCGGCCGGTCACCTCGGCCAGTGTCGCCGCGAGCTGTGTCTTCCCGACCCCGGCCGGCCCCTCCAGCAGGATGGGCTTGCCGAGCCTGCTCTGCAGGAAAACGGTGGTGGCCAGCCGGGAGTCGGCCAGATAGCCTGCCGCGGCGAAGCGGTCGGCCACATCGGCCACATCGGCGAATTCCGCAGCCCCGGCGGGCTGGGTGCGGGCGTCGTGGCCGGCCGGACCAACTCCGCCTGGGGCTGCGTTCATCACGTGAAACTCCTTTGTTCCTTGAAACGTTCAGCTGAGCAGGTCGTCGAGGTCGCCCACCATGCAGTGCTCAACGACCGGACGCACGGTTTCGAATGTGCACTCCTTGGCGTTGCCGGGGGTGCAGGCGTCACCGAGCACGTGGTTGGTGATCCGGTCGACATCCCTGGCGTCGCCGTTGATCACCGGGGCGTTCTCGTAGAACTTGGTCGGTCCGCTGCCCAGCCGGTTCTTCGAGTAGGAGTCCTTGGTGACGTCGACGAAGCGCTCCGGGATGCCCACGTCGCGCAGCAGCCGAATCGCGGCAGCCAGCGCTGCGTCGGCGGCCTGCACATCGGTCATGCCGTGGGTGTCGACACCCATCACCTGGGCGATCTCGGCGAATCGCTTGTAGGCGACCGGCATGTTGAACGCCCACACCCGGGGCAGGGCGATCGCGTTGTTCAGGCCGTGGTGGGTGTCGTAGAACGCGCTGACGGCGTGCGAGATCGAGTGGATGATGCCCAGGCCACCGGAGTTGAAGGCCTGTGCCGCAATGTACTGGGCGTACATCATGCCTTCGCGACCCGAGAGCTCCTGCGGATTCCACACCGCGGTGCGCAGGTTCTCGGCGGTCAGCTTGATCGCGTACAGCGCGTTACCCAGCGAGGGAGCGAAGTTCAGCCGCGAGACGTAAGGCTCGCTGGCGTGCGCCAGCACGTCGAAGCCGCACTGGGCGGTGTAGTCGATCGGGCATTCGTAGTACAGCACCGGGTCGTCGATCGCCAGCGTCGCCACGCTCGCGTCGTCGAAGGCCACGTACTTGTGCGGGTTGTCCGGGTCGGTGGTGGTGTCGGTGATGACGTAGGCCCACGACGTCTCGGAACCCGTTCCGGCAGTGGTGGATACGGCGATGTGCGGCGGGTTCTTGGGGTTCTCGCTCTTGTTGAAACCCTCGAACTCGTTGACGTTGCGACCGTCGTGGGCGACGCTGACCCGCGCTCCCTTACACGCGTCGTGCGAGGACCCGCCGCCGATGGACAGGAACGAGTCGCACTTGTTCTGCTGGTAGAGCGCGACGGCGTCCATGACGTTGTAGTCCTTGGGGTTGGACTCGACTTGGTCGTAGATGACCACTTCGAGGCCGTGGTACTTCATCGACTCCGCGATCTTGTGCACGATGTCGGTTCCGCGCAGACCGCTGGTCATGATCAGGGTCTTCCGAAAACCGAGTTTGATCGCCTCGGGGCCGATCATCTCGTGCGCCCCTGGGCCCATCATGGCCCGGGGGAAGGGATGGAACTCCTTGATGGGGAAGGGCTTGAGAAGTTCTTCGACCTGCATTGGTCGTTCCTCTCCGTCGGGGGCCTGATAGCCCTGGGTCTGACGGTGGCGAACTTGCCACGTTCGGCAGTCGCCCGGAACGGCTCGGGGTCAAGCCCCGACCCTGGCTCCACTTAGGGTCCGGTAGGACCTACCCGATCGGACAGGGTGACGGTGTCTGTGCGACCAGTGGTACAGGCCGACTCCGCTGTGATGGTCTTGGGCCCGAACGTCCCAGCACAACCAGAGGAGCCGAATCGTGAACGTTCCCCACGCCCAGGATGTGGACAGCGCTGCCGAGCAGGATCAGGCCACTGCCCTCGTCGAGGATGTCTCCATCGACGGCATGTGCGGTGTCTACTGACATGGCGCCAGCCCGCAGCCGTCATGCCGTGAGGTTCGCGGCATGACGGCGCGGGTGTTCGACGCGAACTGTGGCTGGGAATTGGATCCCCAGGTTCGCGTCCGGCAGGAGCAGTTCGGTGTGTTGCTCTATCACTTCGGCAATCGCCGGCTCACCTTCGTCAAGGATCCGGCCCTTGCCGCGGTGGTATCGGAGCTCGACGGGACATCCACGGTGGCCGCTCGCTGTGAACGAGCCGGAATCACCCTCGGCCACAAGGCTGTCGACGCGGCGTTGGCGGCGCTGGAGGCCGGCGGCATGATCAGAAGGGCACGGCAATGACAACCATGGAGTCGCAACCGCGTCTGGTCGATCTCTTCGAGACGGGCTTGCGGTCGCCAATCTGCCTGACCTGGGAACTGACATACGCGTGCAATCTGGCCTGCAGCCATTGCCTGTCGAGTTCGGGGCGACGGGATCCGCGCGAACTGAGCACGAGCGAGTGCCTTGCCGTCATCGACGAGCTACAGGCAATGCAGGTTTTCTACGTCAACATCGGTGGCGGTGAGCCCACCGTGCGCGCAGACTTCTGGGACATCCTGGACTACGCAACCGGTCACGAGGTGGGAGTCAAGTTCTCCACCAACGGAATTCGTATCACCCCCGATCGGGCCGCCACGCTTGCCGACAGCGATTACGTCGATGTCCAGATCTCTTTGGATGGCGCGACGGCGCAGGTCAACGACGCGGTGCGCGGCACAGGGTCCTTCGCCACCGCGCTGACCGCGATGGAGAACCTGGCGTCGGCGGGAGTGAGCGGGTTCAAGATCTCTGTCGTCGCCACCCGGCACAACATCGGCCAGCTCGACGCCTTCAAGGTGCTCGCCGATCGATACGGTGCCACCTTGCGGATCACCCGGCTGCGGCCCTCTGGGCGCGGTGCCGATACGTGGAACGAGTTGCATCCCCTACCGGGCCAGCAGCGGGAGCTCTACGACTGGCTGCTCGACAACGGTGAGGGTGTTCTGACAGGTGACTCCTTCTTCCATCTCGCCGCCTATGGGCGGACACTGCCCGGCCTCAATCTGTGCGGAGCGGGCCGAGTGGTGTGTCTGATCGACCCGCTAGGAGATGTCTATGCCTGCCCGTTCGCCATCCACGAACAGTTCCGCGCCGGAAACGTCCGCGAGGCCGGCGGGTTCGCGGCGGTATGGCGCACCAGCGAGCTGTTCACCGGGCTGCGCAGTCCGCAGACCGGCGGAGGGTGCACGGGGTGCTCGGCCTACGCCGATTGCCGGGGCGGATGCATGGCGGCCAAGTTCTTCACAGGTCTTCCGCTGGCGGGGCCTGATCCCGAATGCGTGCTGGGACATGGTGAGCGTGCCTTGGCTGCCGTCGATCTCGCGGCACTGCCCAAACCCGATCGGGACCACTCGCGCCCGGCGAATCGGCGGGGCCCGGTGGCGCTGACCCTGGCCGCACCGCCACCACGGACAGCCGCCGTGGCGGCGTGTGAGGCCGATCCACTCGTGGGCTTCGATCCGCACCTTCCATGACCCCCGCGAGAGCGGACAAGAAAAGGAGCCAAGATGGCTGACGAATGGTTCGAGACGGTGGCCGCCGCCCAGGCGCTGGCCCGCAAGAGGTTGCCCAAGCCGGTGTACATGGCTTTGGTGGCCGGTTCGGAGGCCGGTGTCACGGTCGAGGACAACATCGCTGCCTTCACTGAGTTGGGTTTCGCCCCCCACATCGCCGCCGGTGTCGCGGATCGCGACCTGTCGACGACGTTCATGGGCCAGGAACTCGCCCTGCCAGTGGTGATCTCGCCGACGGGTGTTCAGGGCGTGGACCCCGAGGGTGAGGTCGCGGTCGCCCGCGCCGCCGCGGCGCGTGGCACCGCGATGGGCCTGTCGTCGTTTGCGAGCAAATCGGTCGACGAGGTGGTCGCGGCGAATCCCAAGACGTTCTTCCAGGTCTATTGGTGTGGTTCGCGCGACGACATTCTCCTGCGGCTGGATCGGGCCAGAGCGGCGGGCGCGGTCGGCCTGATTCTGACGTTGGACTGGTCGTTCTCGCACGGCCGTGATTGGGGGAGTCCGCAGATCCCGGAGCAGATGAATCTTCGGGCCGTGCTCAAGTACGCGCCCTCGGCGGTCTTCAAGCCCAGGTGGCTCAGCCGCTGGGCCAAGACTTTGCGACCGCCGAGCCTGGAGGCACCGAACATGAGCCAACCCGGTCAGGCCCCGCCGACCTTCTTCGGCGCCTACGGTCAGTGGCTGATGACACCGCCGCCTACCTGGGAGGACGTGGCGTGGTTGCGGGCGCAGTGGGATGGCCCGTTCCTGCTCAAGGGGGTGATGCGGGTCGACGACGCGCTGCGTGCGGTCGACGCCGGCGTGACGGCGATCTCGGTGAGCAACCACGGCGGCAACAACCTGGACAGCACACCGGCATCGGTGCGCGCACTGCCGGCGATCGCCGACGCGGTGGGTGATTCGATCGAGATCGCGCTCGACGGCGGGATCCGCCGGGGCAGCGATGTCGTCAAGGCCTTGGCCCTGGGGGCCGACGTGGTTCTCCTCGGCCGGGCCTATCTGTGGGGTCTGGCCGCCAACGGACAGGCCGGTGTCGAGAACGTCCTGGACATCATCGGTGGTGGTATCGATTCCGCGCTGCTGGGTCTGGGCCGCGGTAGCGTGCGCGAGCTGGTCCGCGAGGACGTCCTGATCCCCGAAGGCTTCCGCCGTGTGCTGGGGGTCGGGTCGGCTCTCTCGGTATGAGATTGTCGCGAAAGGCCCTGTCGGGCAAGGCCCAAAGACTCTTCACCAAAGCTGCTTTCACGATTGGAATCAAACGATGACCCAGACCGTCGAATCTCTCGCTCCGTCGGGCACCCCCGACACCATGCGCGCCGCTGTCGTCACGGAGTTCGGCGCCCCGCTGACCGTCTGCGAGGTTCCCCTGCCCACCCCCGGTCCCGGAGAAGTGCTGGTCAAGCTGGAGACCTCCGGTGTGTGCCACACCGATCTACATGCCGCCCATGGTGATTGGCCGGTCAAGCCGCAGCCGCCGTTCATCCCCGGCCACGAGGGGTATGGCGCCGTGGTGGCTGTCGGTCCCGGTGTCACCGACCTCGCGCTCGGCGACAAGGTCGGCAATGCCTGGCTGTGGTCGGCGTGCGGCAGTTGCGAATACTGCCGCACCGGCTGGGAAACCCTGTGTGAGAGCCAGCAAAACGGCGGCTACAGCGTCGACGGCAGCTTCGGCAGCTACATGCTGGTCAACGCCGCCTACGCGGCCCGCATCCCGGACAGCGTCGACCCGTTGGAAGTCGCACCGATCCTGTGCGCAGGGGTGACGGTCTACAAAGGGCTCAAGGTCACCGACACCCGCCCGGGCCAGTGGGTGGCGATCTCCGGTATCGGCGGTCTCGGCCACATCGCCGTGCAGTATGCCCGCGCGATGGGCCTGCGCGTCGTGGCCGTCGACATCGACGACGCCAAACTCGCTCTGGCCGAACGCCTCGGTGCCGAGGTAGCCGTCAACGCCAAGACCTCCGATGTGGTCGCGGAGGTTCAGAAAGCCACCGGCGGTGTGCATGGCGTCCTCGTGACCGCCGTGCATCCGCAGGCGTTCGGTCAAGCGATCGGGCTGGCCCGCCGCGGCGGCACCATCGTGTTCAACGGTCTGCCGCCCGGCGAGTTCCCGGCACCGATCTTCGACATCGTGTTGAAGGGCTTGACGATTCGCGGCTCCATCGTGGGAACCCGCCAGGACATGGTCGAGGCGCTGGACTTCTACGCCCGCGGCCTGATCCACCCGACGGTGGAATCGGCCCACCTCGAGGACATCAACGAGGTGTTCGGCCGGATGGAGCGCGGCCAGATCGACGGCCGCATCGTCATCGACTACCGCTGAGTCCCCAGCAGTTCGCGGACCGGCTCGATACCGACCAGTCGGATGTCGTGGCGGCGGATTGCGGCCCACTGCCCCGACACCATGGCGAACGCGACCATGGTGTCGGGGCAGTCGCGTCTGGGTTCGGATGTCCGGCCGGTCTCGGTGTAGGGCAGTGACCGGGTCACCGCCAGGGAAGCGGCGTTGTCGTGCCACGCGCGTGTGACGGCGACGTCGGCGTCGAAGCCGGCGAAGATCAGGTGCAGCATCGCCTGCCGCATCTCCTTTCCGAGCCCGAGACCCTGATGCGCCAGACCCAGCCAGGAGCCCGTGGTGAGGCTGCGCCGATGCGGAAAATCCTCGGCGTGGACCGAACACATGCCGACCACCGACTCGCCGGCCAGTACGGCCAGGTCCAGATTCCACCGCCGGACGGACGTCTCGGCGCGGTTGAGCCAGTAGTGCCGAAGGCAGTTGCGTTCCAGCTCTCCGGGCGGCGCATCGGTCCAGGGCTCGGTGAAGGGCATCGTTGCCGGGTCGTGAATACCCTTGGCAGCCAACGACGCTAGCTCGGTTCCCAGCTCGTCGTTGATGTATCGCAGCGTGAGCCGCGGGGTCACCACGGCGAGATCGGCCAGGGGCCACACGACGTTCGCCATAGCGCAATCGGACCACGGCCGGAGCGTCGTCGGAAACCGAATTACTTTCCGTGACCGCACATCGGCGTCACATTGCACCATCTGCGAGGATGCCAGGTCATGACCGCACCCGACTCGCCGCAGGCCGCCTTCCGCATCGGCTCCGTCCAGGTCAGCGAGGCCGGGATCGCGCTGCACCAGCACGTGACGGCCGATCTGGTCGACCACCGTGGTGTAGTGGAGATGCCGGCCTACGCGGTGCTGGCCGAGTCGGTCACCGGCGGGGCCTACTGGTACTCGTTCACTGAGCCCGTCGCCACGGTGCAGTCCTGGCTTGCGCTGACCGCCGGTGCGCCGGTCCAGGTCGGCGACCGGCTCCACGGGGTATCCGTGCTGTCCCATCACGACGACCGGTACGGGACGGCCACGGTGACCGTGACGAACGGGTCGCACCAGGTGGTCTGCTCGGGTGTGGCCAGAGCCGTCCGGGTGGGGCGCACCAGCGACGCGGTACAGGCCCTCGACAAGGGAACGATCGATACCGCGGCGGACACGTTGCCGGCGCCGCCGGTCCTCGACGCGACTGTCTCGGCCATCGATCCTGACTGGGACGGTCGTCGGATCCTGACCGCGATTTGCCGGGGTGATATCGCCCTCGGACCGCTGGGCGAACTGCTCGCCATGACGGTGTCGGAGGGGGCTGACCCGGTCATGACGGTCGCGCCCCAGCCGTGGATGGCCAACCCGCTCGGCGCCATCCATGGCGGGGTGATCGCCGCGATCGTCGGCCACGCCTGTTCGCTGGCCGGCCAGGCTCACACCGGCCCGGGCGACCGCTACACCGTGGCAGACCTCAGCGTTCACTATTTCCGCTCGCCGCCGGTCGACGGGCGTTCCCTGACGCTGGCGACCACGACCGAGCGCGTCGGACGGCGGATGGGGACGGTGTCGGCCACCATGACCGACGCTGGCGGCACCGGTTACGTCCGGGCCGTCGCCAATGTCATCTACGACCGGGCAAGCGCGTTTTGACCTGCGGGGATGCCCGCAGGTAAGCTGCCACGTTGGCGTGCGGTACGCCGCGGGTTGCCCGCGGGGTAAGCCGGGTTCTCGGGTCAGTGTTGGTCGCCGAGAAGCAACCCCACCGTCGCGCTCCGACCGACACCCGGGTCACACCGGGGCCTAACCCGAGAAGAAAAGAAGGTAGCGCTGTGCCTACGTACACGCCGAAGGCGGGTGACACCACGCGGTCGTGGTATGTCATCGACGCCACCGACGTGGTGCTCGGCCGGCTCGCCGTTGCAGCAGCCAATCTGCTGCGCGGCAAGCACAAGCCGACATTCACGCCGAATGTCGACGGTGGCGACTTCGTCATCGTCATCAATGCCGACAAGATCGCCGTCAGCGGCGACAAGCTCCAGACCAAGATGGCCTACCGTCACTCGGGTTACCCCGGTGGTCTGCGCTCCCGCACGCTGGGCGAAGAGATGGAAAAGCACGCCGATCGCGTGGTTGAGAAGGCGATCGTCGGCATGCTGCCGCACAACAAGCTGAGCCGGCAGATCCAGAAGAAGCTCAAGGTCTACGCGGGCCCCAATCACCCGCATACCGCGCAGCAGCCGGTTCCGTTCGAGATCAAGCAGGTGGACCAGTGAGCGAGACGACAGACGTGACGACTGAGCTGACCGAGGTCGTCGAGGTCACCGAGGTCCCCGAGGTCATCGAAGAGGCCGCTCCGCGCGAGCCGGTCTACATCGACCGTCCGATCCAGACCGTCGGCCGCCGCAAGGAAGCCGTGGTGCGGGTTCGCCTGGTGCCCGGCACGGGCCAGTTCCACCTCGACGGACGCACCCTTGAGGCCTACTTCCCGAACAAGGTGCACCAGCAGCTGATCAAGGCTCCGCTGGTGACCGTCGACCGGGTGGACAGCTTCGACATCTACGCCCACCTCGACGGCGGCGGCCCCTCCGGTCAGGCGGGAGCGCTTCGCCTTGCGATCGCCCGCGCGCTGATCCTGGTGCAGCCCGAGGACCGACCGGCACTGAAGAAGGCCGGCTTCCTCACGCGTGACCCGCGTGCCATCGAGCGCAAGAAGTACGGCCTCAAGAAGGCCCGCAAGGCGCCGCAGTACAGCAAGCGCTGATCTGCAGCGTTTTCGCAAACGCACCGGCTCGCCGGGCGTCCTCGGAGTCATCCGGAGGCGCCCGGCGAGTTGTTTGTGGACTTCCCCACATTGCGTATCGCCTGTTCAGCGACGTGCCCGCGACCAATCATCAGATTGTGGTTTGAGTTCGCCGGGATGCGTCAACGCCACTACGAGCCGGCGTGAGGTCGGCTGCCCAAGGGTAGGAGTCGCGGCCCTTCGGGGTTGGTGCTCCTTTTGGAGGGCTGTGTGCGGTGATAGCTCGCGCAGCTCTGACTCCCTGCCAACAGGAAGAAATGGAGCGAATATGAACACGATGACGAAGATGGCCGCAGGTGCCGTTCTGGGTGGATCGCTGCTCGTCGCGGGTGGTCTCGGTCTCGCGAACGCGGCTCCGTCGGCACCGGCGTCCGTGGTGGGCGACAGCAAGATCGACATCGCACTCACCGTCGACGGCCAGCAGATCGGCGTCATCCAGGATGTGTCGCTGGCCGGTGCGCAGACCCTGGCCGGCTCGGTGTGCCCGGGCGATGACGTGTCGGCTCGCCTTGCGCAGCTGGACACCAGCCAGGTCCAGAACCTGCCGGCGTGCACGAGCGCCACTGGCGGTCTGAGCTACACGTTCAGCCAGAACGGACCGGGCGCCTCCGACGTCTCGCCGGCCGAGAGCCACATTGCGCCGGGTACGGCGCCGGCGGCCACCAGCGCGGCCCCGGCTCCGTCGGCGGCCGAGAGCCGCTAACCAGCGACCAGCAGAACCCCTGCACTGCCCGCACCCCCAACCGGGTGCGGGCAGTGTTCGTCGTCACCGTCTCGGTGAAATATCGATTCAGTGCCGACACGGCCGATAACCTGGTGGGTTGTGTCGTGAGTCGCTAGTTATGAGAGGTTTGTCCGCATGGGACGACTGTTCGGGACCGATGGGGTCCGCGGCGTCGCCAACCGGGAGCTGACAGCTGAGCTGGCGCTGGCCCTCGGGGCCGCGGCGGCACGGCGGCTGGCCGTCACGGGTGGCCCGGGGCGTCGAGTCGCCGTCATCGGGCGCGACCCGCGGGCCAGCGGCGAGATGCTGGAAGCGGCGGTGATCGCCGGAGTGACCAGCGAGGGTGTCGATGCGCTGCGAGTCGGAGTGCAGCCCACCCCGGCGGTGGCTCACCTCACCGGCGCTTACGGCGCCGACTTCGGCGTGATGATCTCCGCGTCGCACAATCCGATGCCGGACAACGGCATCAAGATCTTCGGCCCCGGCGGTCACAAGCTCGATGACGATGCGGAAGACCGCATCGAGGAACTCGTGGCCGAGGGGCCCGGTCTTCGGCCCGTCGGTGCGGGGATCGGCCGTGTCCTCGACGCGCCGGATGCTCTGGAGCGCTACCTGCACCATTTGCGCGCTGCGGCCCCGCAGCGGCTCGAGGGGCTCACCGTCGTCGTGGACTGCGCCAACGGTGCCGCCTCGCAGGCAGCACCACGGGCTTATCGGGCCGCCGGCGCCCGGGTGATCGCGATCAACGCTGAACCCGATGGCCTGAACATCAACGATGGCTGCGGCTCGACGCATCTCGAGCAACTGCAGGCGGCGGTTCGGGCGCACAAAGCCGATCTGGGGCTCGCCCATGACGGCGACGCTGACCGGTGTCTGGCGGTGGATGCCGCGGGAGCGGTGATCGACGGTGACGCCATCATGGTGGTGTTGGCGTTGGCCATGCGGGATGCTGGCGAGCTCGCCTCCAACACGCTGGTGGCCACCGTGATGAGTAATCTCGGTCTTCATCTGGCGATGCGCGAGGCCGGCATCACGGTGCACACCACCGGTGTCGGTGACCGTTACGTGCTCGAGGAGCTGCGGGCCGGGGAGTACACCCTCGGCGGCGAGCAATCCGGCCACATCGTGCTGCCAGCGCTGGCCACCACCGGGGACGGGATCGTCACCGGGCTGCGACTGATGTCGCGGATGGCGCAGACCCGTTCGTCGCTGGCGGCCCTGGCCGCGCCGATGCGGACGCTTCCGCAGGTTCTGATCAATGTCCAGGTCGCCGACAAGGCCACCGTCGCCGGGGCACCCGGGGTGCAGAGCGCCGTGCGTGAGGCCGAGGCCGAACTGGGCGACACCGGGCGAATTCTGTTGCGCCCATCTGGAACTGAACAGCTGGTGCGCGTCATGGTCGAGGCCGCCGACGAGGACACCGCGCGCCAGCTGGCGCTGCGCATCGCAGAATCGGTCAGCGCCGAAGGCTGATCCGGAGGCGGTAGGAACCGGTGGCGGTGTTGCTGCGTCATACCCAGGTATGGGGAGCACACGCGTGGACACTGCGGCGCTACGCGCCGCGGCACAACGCTTCGATACCGCCGCAGACCTTCTCGACGCCGCATTGCGGGCGCAGCTGAGCCGGCTGCGCTTCGACGGGGCGCTCGCGGGGCGGGCGCACGTTGCGGGCGGCGATGCGGTGCGCGCCGCGCTGGACCGGCTCGCCGCTGAGGTGGCGCAGTGGTCGCGGGCGGCAGCGGAGGTGGCCGCGGCGCTGCGGGTGGCCGCGGACCGCTATGCCGACGCCGAGCTGAACGCCGCGATCCGATGAGCGCGGACGCCGCCGCGCGGCTGGCCCAGGGCCGCCCTGCGGTGGCCAATACCCAGAGTTATGTCTCGGCCTGCCGTGCGGTCGGCTACCAGCACCCGGACCTGACCGCACACGGCGCGCAAATCCTCGATTGGTACGGCGGCCAGGACGGTCTGGATCTGCAGGTGCTGGACGCCGACTGCACGCTGCTAGGCGCTGCTGCCGATGCTGCCGAGGAGGCGCTGCGTATCGAGCTCACCGGATGCGGGCTGGTGGCGTCGGCGTGGGAAGGCGGATCCGGTTCGCGGGCAGCAGATTTCGCTGACCGGCACTGTGTGGCCGGGGAATCGGTGGCCAGCGCACTGCGGGCTGCTGCCAAGGCCTGCGACGCGCTGCGGGACCGGTTGTGGCAGGTGGTCGACGCGAAGGTTGATGCGGCGGTATCGATCGACGACCGCCGCGGCGGGGAGCGGCCGGCGTGGTTGACAGCGGCGGGCATCGTGACCGGCGGGGGAGCCGACCGTGCCGGAGCCGTCGAGGTGGTGACCGGGCAGATCACGCCCTACGTCGACACCGACATCCGCACCGAGTGGGTGGCCGCGATGCGGTCGGCGGCGGCCTCGGTGGCGACCGCCTTCGACGACACGGTACGGCGGTTGACCGCCAGTCCCGCAGCGGTTTTCGAGGTACCCGGGCAGTTGGCCGCGGCACCGCCCGCGCCGCCCGCCCCGATGGCCGAGACGCCCGCGCGGATGACTGTGCCGTCGGCCGTGCCCGCCGTCGCGCCCTCGGCACCGCTGCCGGCCGATGACTCCGCGCTGCCGCCGACGCTCCCCGAGACGCCGCCGCAGGCCGCTGCCGCGCCGCCACCTCCGCCTGCCGCGCCGTCACCTCCGCCTGCCGCGATGGCCGAGCCGCCCGCTCTTGGCGCAGTCCCGTCCGCGGGCATGCCTGCCATGCCGACCATGCCCGACGTGGGGGGCGGACTGTCCGGTCTGGCCGCGCAGATCGCCGATGCGCTCGACGGTCTGACCGGTGGCGGGTCCGACGCACCGGTCGACACCCCGTCGCCGGACGCTGGGACCGAGGATCCGGCTGGGAGCGAGGATCCGACTGAGACCGAGGATCCGGCTGAGACCAACGATGGCCCTGAGCCGGTCACCGATGAGCCGGATGATGCTGCACCCGAAGCCGTTCCGATCGGCGAGCCCGCGGCCAGCGCCGCTGAGCCGTCCGAACTTCCCGCATCACCACCGCCGGCGGAGGAACCGGAGGAAGCAGGGAGCCAGACGCCATGTGAGATCGCGGCCGACGAGCTACCGCAGGTCGGGCAGTGAGCACCGACCTCGGCCGTCCGGCGGAACCGCCGTCGCGTCGTCGTCTGCTCCGGCCGGCCGACGAGCAGCGGGCCGCCCGCCCGCCGGTGCTCAGGGCAGCAGCTGTTGCAGTTCCTCGACGTAGCTGACGTATTCGGCGCCGTCGGCGGAGACCGGGGTGGCCAACAAGGTGGTGACGCCGGCCTCGGCGAACGCGGCGATGCGTTCCTCGACGAACCCACGCGGCCCGATCAGCGAGACGTTGCGGACCAACTCGTCGGGCACCGCGGCGATGGCCTCCGCCTTGCGGCCGGACAGGTATAGCTCCTGAATGTGGTCGGCCACGTCACCGTAACCGTAGCGGGTGGCCAGCTTGTGGTAGAAGTTCCGGCCCTTGGCGCCCATACCGCCGATGTAGAGCGCCAGCTGCGGCTTGACCCAGTTCAGTCGTTCCTCGACGTCGTCACCGATGGCCAGCGACACCCCAACCATCACGTCGAGCTCGCCGAGTTGGCTGTCGCGCTTGGCTTTTCCGGCACGTAGTGCCTCGCCCCACACGTCGTCGGCCTTCTCGGGATAGAAGAACACCGGCTGCCAGCCTTCGGCGATCTCGGCGGTCAGCTCGACATTCTTGGGGCCCAGTGCGGCGATGGTGATCGGAATACGCTCGCGCACCGGATGATTGATGATGTGCAACGGCTTACCCAGGCCGGTGCCACGCTCGGGCGGCAGTGGGATCTGGTAGCTGCGTCCCTGGTGTTCCACCCGGTCGCGCCGCCACACCTGACGGCAGATTTCGACGACTTCGCGGGTGCGTCCGAGCGGGGCGTCGAACGGCACCCCGTGGAAGCCCTCCACTACCTGGGGCCCCGATGTTCCGATGCCGAGCCGGAAGCGCCCGTCGGAGACGAAATCCAGGCCGGCGGCGGTCATCGCCAGCAGGCTGGGGGTGCGGGTGTAGATGGGGAAGACGCCGGAACCGAGTTCGATGGCCGAGGTCTTGGCCGCCAGATAGCCGAGCTGGCTGACGGCATCGTAGGAGTAGGCCTCGGCGACCAGGATGATGTCCACGCCTGCCTGCTCCAACACCACGATGTGCTCGACGGCCTCGCGGAAACCGCCCGAGTAACTCAGAAATATGCCGGTGCGCATCAGCACGTTATATCACCAACCAGTTGGTTGGCCGATTGCGGGATTCGGTGATCGCCGCTACCGGAGCAGCGCGACGATCCTGTCCTCGGGCGTCAGCGTCGGCGCGTCGGCATCGGGTTGCTCGGTCTTGGGCAGCACGGCCTCGGGATCGGCGAATTCTCGGTAGGCCTTGTCACCGGTGAGCTGAAACAGCAGATAGCCGGTCAGCAGCGCCCGAACGGTCTTCTGGGTGCCGCGGTCGGAGCCCGGCATACCGAGCACCCGGGCGAACCGCCGCTTCTCGGCCAGGCCGGACGCCGTGGACTTGCTGACGACGCGCAGCACCGAACCGTTCCAGACCCGGGCCAGATCCTGGGCGTCGGTGCGCAGCGACTGCGGATCGTCGGGCGCACTGAGCACCAGTCCGGGCACCTTCAGCGTCGCCGCGGGTTGCCGGGCGGGTGGTTTGGTCACCGACGGAAACAGCGCGGCCACGGCCTTCGGCGCGTTCTGGCCCGCTCCGGCAAGGCCCGCCGCGGTGAACACCGCCGCCGAGCCCCCGAATCCGTGGCCGGCCAGGCCGAGCTTGGTGGGGTGCACGCTGATGGAGCCGGGGCCGAGTCGCACCCCGGTGATGATGTCCAGGGTGGTGCCCAGGTCGAACGCCAGGTTCAGTACCGAGGGGGCCAGGCCGCGCTCGGTGTTGGGTGCCGCCGCCACGATGCCCCACGACGCCAGATGCTCCAGCGTCGTCGCGTAATGATCGACCTCTGTGAGCCAGTCGTGGCCGAAGGCAACCGCAGGCAGGTTGTACCCGGAAGCCGGGGTATAGACGATGCCGGGAAGCCCGGCAAAGGCCAGGTCACCGCGCAGAACCTGATGCGGACCGCGGCGGGTCAGCGCCGCAAAGAGCTTACGAGTCCGGGCCACCCCAAGAACCTAACCCACCGGCCCCGACCCGGCGCTGCACTACCCTGTGTGGCATGTGCGGAATCGTGGCCTACGTCGGGCATCGCCCCGCCAAGGATGTCGTGGTGGACGCACTGCGCCGGATGGAATACCGCGGCTACGACTCGTCGGGGGTGGCGCTGCTCGACGGCCACGGCGGGCTGACCGTCCGCCGCCGCGCAGGACGGCTGGCCAACCTCGAGGAAGCACTGGCCGAGACCGAGCCGGCCGCACTGGCAGGAACTGCCGGCATGGGTCATACCCGGTGGGCCACCCACGGGCGGCCCACCGACCGCAACGCGCACCCGCATCGGGACGCGGCAGGCAAATTCGCCGTCGTGCACAACGGCATCATCGAGAACTTCGCGACGCTGCGTAAGGAACTGGAAGCCGAGGGCGCCGAGTTCGCCAGCGACACCGACACCGAGGTGGCCGTGCATCTGGTCGCCCACGCCTACCGCCAGGGTCCAACCGCCGGCGATTTCGAGGCATCGGTGCTGGCGGTGCTGCGGCGTCTGGAAGGGCACTTCACCCTAGTGTTCGCCCACGCCGACGATCCCGGCACGATCATCGCGGCGCGGCGCTCGACCCCGCTGGTCGTGGGCGTCGGCGACGGTGAGATGTTCCTCGGCTCCGATGTCGCGGCCTTCATCGAATTCACCAGGGACGCCGTCGAACTCGGCCAGGACCAGGCGGTGATCATCACCGCCGACGGCTACCGGATCACCGACTTCGCCGGCCGAGATGACGCGGCGAATGCGCGCGAGTTTTACATCGACTGGGATCTGTCGGCCGCCGAGAAGGGCGGCTACGACTACTTCATGCTCAAGGAGATCGCCGAGCAGCCGACGGCCGTCGCCGACACGCTGCTGGGCCACTTCGTCGACGGTCGGATCGTGCTCGACGAGCAGCGGTTGAGCGA
Organism: Mycolicibacterium sp. CH28; assembly: GCF_004745805.1. Classification (GTDB taxonomy): domain Bacteria; phylum Actinomycetota; class Actinomycetes; order Mycobacteriales; family Mycobacteriaceae; genus Mycobacterium. The sequence continues at coordinate 24,276 of NZ_SRLQ01000008.1, forward strand.
TCAAGAGCTGCGTGAGGTCGACAAGGTCTTCATCGTGGCCTGCGGCACTGCGTTCCACTCGGGCCTGCTGGCCAAGTACGCGATCGAGCACTGGACCCGGCTGCCGGTCGAGGTCGAGCTGGCCAGTGAGTTCCGCTACCGCGACCCGGTGCTCGACCGCGGCACGCTGGTGATCGCGATCTCGCAGTCCGGTGAGACCGCCGACACCCTCGAGGCCGTCCGGCACGCCAAGACCCAGAAGGCCAAGGTGCTGGCGATCTGCAACACCAATGGCAGCCAGATCCCGCGTGAGGCCGACGCGGTGCTCTATACCCGCGCCGGACCTGAGATCGGGGTGGCGGCCACTAAGACGTTCCTGGCCCAGATCGCCGCCAACTACTTGGTGGGGCTCGCGTTGGCGCAGGCCCGCGGCACCAAGTATCCCGACGAGGTGGAGCACGAGTACCGCGAACTGGAGGCGATGCCGGCGCTGGTGAGCCGGGTGCTGGAGCACGTCGAACCGGTCACCGAGCTCGGACAGCGGTTCGCGTCGTCGCCCACCGTGTTGTTCCTGGGGCGCCACGTCGGATACCCGGTGGCCCTGGAGGGGGCGTTGAAGCTCAAGGAACTGGCCTACATGCACGCCGAGGGATTTGCCGCCGGTGAGCTCAAGCACGGTCCGATCGCGCTGATCGACGAAGGATTGCCGGTCATCGTCGTCATGCCCTCGCCGAAGAACGCGGCCACCCTGCACGCCAAGTTGCTCAGCAATATTCGCGAGATCCAGGCTCGCGGGGCGATCACGATCGTCATCGCCGAGGAGGGCGACGACACGGTGCGGCCCTACGCCGACTACATCTTCGAATTGCCAGCGGTATCAACGCTTTTCCAGCCGCTGCTGTCGACGGTGCCGTTGCAGGTGTTCGCCGCCGCGGTGGCGCGGGCGCGCGGTTACGACGTCGACAAGCCGCGTAACCTCGCCAAGTCCGTCACGGTCGAGTAGCCGAAAGTGCGTTGGCGACAGCCTCGGCGGTGGCTGTCCGTGCCGCCGCGAGGTAGGGGCGAGGATCCACGGATGCCGGGTTGGCGCCCAGGTGGGTGCGCACCGACGCGGTGAACGCCACGTTGAGCAGGGTGCCGATATTGATCTTGGTGATGCCGGATTCGACCGCGGTGCGCAGATCGGATTCGGCCACACCGGAAGACCCGTGCAGGACCAGGGGCACCGCGACCGCCGAGCGCAGCCGAGCGATCAGGTCGAAGTCGAGCGACGCGGTGCGGGTCGACATCGCGTGACTGCTGCCGACGGCGACCGCCAGCGCATCCACCCCGGTCGCGGCCACAAACGCCGCCGCCTCGTCGGGATCGGTCCGCACGCCCGGAGCGTGCGGACCGTCTTTGCCGCCCACTTCGCCGAGTTCGGCTTCCACGAAAAGACCTCGGGTGCGGGCCCAGTCGGCAACCGCCCGGGTGGCGGCAACGTTCTCGGAGTACTCGAGTCTGGCGGCGTCGAACATCACCGAGCTGACGCCGGCGTCGGCCCCCGCCCGCACCAGTTCGGGGTCCTCGATGTGGTCGAGGTGAACCGACACCGGCACGGCCGCCTCGGCGGCGACCGCACACACCGCAGCGGTGATCGGTTGCAGCCGGCCGCCGTGGAACTTCACCGCGTTTTCGCTGATCTGCATGATGACCGGGCTGCCCGCCGCCTCCGCGCCGGCGGCGATGGCCTCGGCGTACTCGAGGGTGATCACGTTGAAGGCCAGCACCGCGGTGCCGGTCTGCTGGGCGGCGGTGATCAGCTCGCGGGTGCGGGTCAGCGGCATGGGGTCAGCCCAGGCGGGACGTGGCTGGAATCTTGCGTACAGGCCTCGCCGTAGCTGCGCAACACACTCTGAATATGGTCGAGGACAACGTCTTTCGGAGTCGCCGAGATCAATCCGGCGCGCACCCGGGCATACTGCTCGGGTAGGTAGGCGCTCAGCATCGGTTCGGGGATGCCGGTGGCGTCGAGGTTGGCGAACAGCGTGTGCACCGCCGTGTCGATCTTGGCGTCGGTCCAGTAGTACCGCACCCGGTCGCTGTAGCTGAACATCCGCGCGATCCGCTGCTGGACGGGTGTCCCCGCGCCGTAGCGTTCCCAGTATTCGGGGGCTGCGAGCATGCGCCACTCGACGACCTGGCGAAGTTCGGAGCGCGCCCCGGGGGCGACGAGGTCGTCCTCGATCGCCGCCAGAGCGAACAACGACTCGCGCATGGCGAAGGTCAGTGCCGGCCCGACCTTGAGTACCCGCCATCCGTCGGCGACCAGCCGCCACAACGCTTCTGGCCGTTGATAGTCGGTCGAGTGGGCCTCGAACGTCATCGTCGGTTCGTCGTCGAGCACCGCGCGCAACTGCTCGGTGGACACCGGGTCGTAGTCGATGACATGGAGGTTGTCGAACTCGACACCGGGCTGGACCACCAACGCCATCACCTGGGGCCAGACGTGACCCAGGCCCGCCGCGGTGAAGGCCTGCCGATGCTGTCTCAGTGTCGCGCGGGCCGCGTCGGCGTCGGTGGGCCGCAGCGTGTCGATCTGGTGGTCCGCCCCGCCTGGGGTGGGCACCTCCGTGCCGATCACATAGCGCAGCCGTCCGGTGGCGCCGACCCGTTCGGCTTCGGATTCGGCGGCTTCGAGCAGTCGGGTGGTGCGTTCGGCGACCATGTCGTCGGTCAGCGGGGCGTCGTCGTCGGCGCAGCGGTAGCTGCAGTCGAGGTGCAGCTTGGCATAGCCCGCCGCGACGTAGCTGCGGATCAGGTCCTCGGCGTGGGCCATCGCCGCCGATCCGTTCAGGTCACGCCACCGGTTCGGGCCGAGATGATCGCCGCCGAGGACCAGCCGGTCGAGTGGCAAACCCACACGGCCGGCGACGTTCTCGACGATGACGCGGAAGTCGGCAGGTCGCAGACCGGTGTAGCCGCCGAACTGGTCGACCTGGTTCGAGGTGGCCTCGATCAGCACCGCGGACCCGTCGGCCAGGGCCTGGCGCATGGTTGCCTCAATGACCAGGGGGTGCGCCGAGCACACCGAGGTGATGCCACGTGGTCGCTGCCCGGCGGGGGGACTGGCGACCGCGTCGAGGACGGGATTCACGGCAGGACCTTTCCATGTCGTACTGTGCATATTTGTTCGTTTTGATCGGCGTGGACACGTAGACTGCGTCCGTGAAAGCGGAGCGGCTTGGCGAGATCCTGGATCGACTGGGCGAGGGCGGGAGCGTGGACGTCGTCCGGCTCGCCGACGAGTTCCAGGTGTCGCCCGCGACCATCCGGCGTGATCTGCAGTCCCTGCACGAGCAGGGCCTGGTCCGCCGGACCCACGGCGGCGCGCTGCCAAACCCGGCAGGGTTGGAAATGCCGATCAGATACAAGGCATCTCGGCAGCTCAAGCAGAAGCGGGCGATCGGGATCGCGGCTGCCGCGCTGGTGCACGACGGCGACGTCGTCGGGATCACCGGCGGCACGACGGCCACCGAGGTGGCCCGCGCGCTGGCCGAGCGGCGGAATCTGACCGTGGTGACCAACGCGCTGAACATCGCCGCCGAGCTGATCTCGCGACCCAACATCCGACTGGTCGTGGTGGGCGGCAAGGCCAGGCATGCGTCCTACGAGCTGGTCGGGCCCGCCGCCGAGGCGATGATCGCCCAGTACCACTTCGACATCGCCTTCGTCGGTGCCGACGGTTTCACCGTGGCGGGAGGCTGCACCACCCACGACGAGATGGAGGCCCACACCGACCTGGCGTTCATCCAGCAGGCCGCGCGCACGGTGCTGGTGGCCGACAGCTCCAAGATCGGCAAGGTGACGTTCGCCCGGATCTGCGGACCGGACATGATCAACACGCTGGTCACCGACTCCGGTATCGCCGAGGTCGACCGTAGCGCCGCCGAGGCCCGCAACCTCGAGGTGATCGCTGCCGGCGCGAAATAAGCTCTGCGGCACCATCATCCGAGGGTGATCCGTTCGCGCGACCGGAATGCCGATCCGGTCGCTGCGTCGAACAGATACGTCGTATCCGGCGACAAACCCAGTCCCACAGCAGTTCCCGGGTCCAAGGCCGTGCCGGGGGCGGCTTGGACGACGACTCGGGTTGGCCGACCGTCGGTGTGGACTAGTGTGTGTACAAGGACGTGGCTACCGAGCGGCTCGCAGAAGTCGACAACCGCCGGGACGGCTGCACCGGGTGCCGAACTGGGCTGTACCGTCACGTGTTCGGGGCGCACACCCGCGATGGCCGGTCCGTCCGGCACCGCGAGTGGGTGCACGGCGGTCCCGGCGACGTGCAAGACGCCGCCCTGGACGGACGCCGGGATCAAGCTCATCGGCGGGTTGCCCATGAAGGTCGCGACGAAGGTGTTGGTCGGCCGGTTGTAGATGTCGTCGGGAGTGCCGATCTGCTGGACCTCACCCTTGGACATCACACACAGCCGGTCCCCGAGTGTCATCGCCTCGGTCTGATCGTGGGTGACGTAGAGCGAGGTCACCGGGTACTCGCGGTGCAACCGTTTGAGCTCGCCACGTACCTGGGTGCGCAGTTTGGCGTCGAGGTTCGACAGCGGCTCGTCGAGCAGGAAGGCCCGCGGCTTGCGCACCAGCGCACGGCCCATCGCCACGCGCTGGCGCTGGCCGCCGGAGAGCTGCCCGGGCTTGCGGTCAAGCAGCTCGGAGATCTCCAGCATGGCCGCGATCTCGCGCACCCGCTGCTCGATCTCCCGTCGGGGCGTCTTGCGTTGGCGCAGACCGTAAGCCAGGTTGCCGTACACGGTCATGTGCGGGTAGAGCGCATAGTTCTGGAACACCATCGCGATATCCCGCTCGCCGGGCCCCAGGTCGTTGACCGTGACCCCGCCGATCTTGATCTCGCCCGTCGTGGGCTTGTCGAGTCCGGCCAACAGCCGCAGCGCGGTGCTCTTTCCGCAGCCCGAAGGTCCGACCAGGATCAGGTACTCCCCGTCGTGCACGGTCAGGTCGAGGCTTTTCAGGGCCTCCAGGCCGCCGGTGTAGCGACGTGAGACGCCGCAGAACTGCACTTCTGCCATATCAGCCCTTCAGTCCGGCGCTGGCCACCGATTGGACGAAATACTTCTGCGCGACCATGAAGACGACCAGCATCGGAAGCACGCTCATGACGTTGGCCGCCATCAGCAGTGGCCACTGGGTGTTGTGGGCGCCCTGGAAGTAGCTCAGCCCCAACGGAACCGTCATCTGGTCGGTGTTGGTGATGGCGACCAACGGCCACAGGAAGTCGTTCCATGACGTCAGCACGGTCAGCGCGGCCAGCGTCGACAACGCCGGCAACGAGAGCGGCAGCACGATCTTGAGCAGCACGCCAAGCCGCGACGTGCCGTCGACCCGGGCGGCGTCCTCCAACTCCACCGGAATGGTGAGGAAGAACTGGCGCAGGAAGAAGATGCCGAACGCGCTGGCCAGGTTCGGCAGCATCAGTGCCCCGATGTGGTCGATGCCCACCGGCGCCCACACGTTGTCACCGAACCACTTCACGATCAGGAACACCGGGATCATCGTCACCTGGAACGGGACCATCAGGGTGGCCATCAGGACGACGAAAAGTGCCCCGCGACCGAGGAATTTGATGCGGGCGAAGGCATACCCGGCCAGGCCGCACAGCACCAGATTGCTGATCAGGACGACCACCGTCACCAGGGCGCTGTTGAGGAAGAACTGCCCGAACGGGGCGGTGTCCCAGGCCTGGGGATAGTTTTCGAAGTGTGGGTGTTCCGGAAGGAGCACGGGCGGAAACCGGTTGGCCTCGTTCTGGGTCTGCAGCGAGGTGATGAACATCCACAGCAGCGGCACCGTCAGCAGGAATGCCAGCGGGATCAACACCAGATGCCAGGGGCTGAACGGCAGTTTCCGCCGCGGCTGGTCGTCGGCCACAGTGCGGGTCACGAGTAGTGCACATATCGACGGGCGATGCGGAACTGCACCGCGGTGATGACGACGATGACGAAGAACAGGGCGTAGGCCATCGCGGCGGCGTATCCGGCGTCGAACTGGACGAAGGCGCGATCCCAGAGGTAGTACACCACCACGGTGGTGGCGCGCAGCGGCCCGCCGCGGGTGGTCTGGTACACCTCGCCGAACAGTTGCAGCGCATTGATGGTCAGCCACACCAGCAGGAACAGGTTGGCCGGGCCGAGCAGCGGCACCGTGATGGTGCGGAACCGGGTGAACGGGTTGGCGCCGTCGATGGCGGCCGCCTCATGCAGCTCGGGTGGAACACCTTGCAGCGCAGCCAGATAGATGACGACGGCGAAGCCCGTCCAGCCCCAGATCGTCATCACGACGATGACGTAGAGCGCCTGCGACGGCGAGGACAGGAACGGCTGGGAGGCAATGCCGACCGCGTTGAGCCCCGCGTTGACCAGGCCGAAGTCACGGTCGGTCAGCCACATGAAGATGATGCCCTGCGAGATGGTGGACACCGTCATCGTGACGTAGGCGGCGCTGCGGTACAGCGACATGAACCGCAGCGACCGGTTCATCGCCGCTGCCACCAACAGTCCCACCAGCATGGTGCCCGGCACGAAAAGTGCGGTGTAGACCAGGGTGTGGCGCACCGAGTCGACGAACAGCGGGTCGCTGGCCAGTGTGCGGTAGTTGTCCAGACCGACCCACGGCGTCTCGGGGCTGAGCAGGTCGGACTTCTGGAACGACAGCTTCAGCGACATCAGCACGGGGAGCAACCCGAAGATGGCGATCAATAGCACGCCGGGGCTGACCAGCGCCCACCCGGAAGCGTTCTCCGACCGGGCCAGTCGCGCCAGCAGCGACGGTCGGCGGGGCGGGGACGCCTGCTCGAGCATCGCGGCGGCTACTTACCGGCCAGCGCTTTGTCGGCTGCCTGCGCGGCGGTGTCGAGGGCCTCGGCGGGCTGCGCACTGCCCAGCATCACCGAGACGATCGCCTGGCCCAACGCCTCGGAAATCGCCGGGTACTGCTCGACGGTGGGCCGGATCTTGCGCACGTTGTCCATATTGGCAATGAATGTCGCCGAGCCGGGCAGCTTCTTGTCGAGCTGGTCGACCAGGGCGCGATCCTGGCCGACCGAGACCCGGGTCGGCAGGTCGCCGGTGGCCAGTGAGGTGGTCTTGACCTGTTCGGCGGCCGTCACCCACTTGACGAAGTCGACGGCGGCCTTCTTGCGTGCCGCGCCGTTGTCGAACACCACCCAGTTGTCCGGCCCGGAGATGGTCTGGTGTCCGCCCGCGGAGCCGGCGAAGGTCGGCAGCACCTGCACGCCGTACTGGATGTCGGACAGTGAGCTCAGATCCCACGGTCCGGTGACCAGCATCCCGATCTTGCCGCTGTTCATCAGCTTCGTGCCGTTGCTGTTGGTGGTGTCGAGGTTGATCGACTTGTCGGTGACGGCCATCTGTTGCAGCACGGTCAGTGCCTTGACGCCTGCCTCGGAATTGAAGACGGCGTGCGAATTGTCGGGGGACAGCAGGTCGCCGCCGGCATCCCACAGCATGGGCAGCCAGTGCCAGACGGTGTCTTCGGTGCCATCGGCGGGCAGTAGCCAGCCGTACTGGCCCTTGGCCGGATCGGTCAGCTTGGCCGCCGCGGCGCGGAAGTCATCCCAGGTCCACTGGTCGGTGGGGGGTGCCACGCCGGCCTGTTCGAACAGGGTCTTGTTGTAGACGATCGCGAGGTTGTCCACCAGGGCGGGCACACCGACGATCTTGTCGCCCGCGGTGGCTGCCGCACGCTCGGACGGATAGAAGTCGTCCCACTTCCAGTCCGGTTGTGAGACTTCCGATTTCATGTCGACGACCTGGGGGATCTTGGCGATGTTGGGTGACCAGGACCCGAACATGTAGGCGATGTCGGGTGCGCTGCCGCCGCGAACCGCGGTGAGGACCTTCTGCAACACCTGGTCGCTGCTGGATACCAACTGGGTGACCTCGACGTCAGGGTGCGCCTTGTTGTACTGGTCGATCAGCGCGGTGAAGTTCTTCCCCTGTTCGTCGACGTAGCCGTTCCACACCACGATCTTGGTCTTGCCGCCGGCCTGGTTGTCGGCTCCACCCCCGCACGCGCTCAGCACCAGGGCGAGCGCCGCCAGCAGGGCGACGATGACGCGCGATCGGTTCATTTCGGTACTCCTTCGGTGGGAGGGGGCAGGAGCCGGAAATTTGAGGGGCGACCGCGCGGGTGTCATGCCAATACCACCGACCGGGTCAGCCCGCGCGGCTGGTCGGGATCGAGCCCCTTGGCCGTGGCCGCGGCGACCGCGCAACGCTGTGCCTGGACCAGTTGGGCCAGCGGGTCGAGGTCACCGGTCACGACGGTGGCCCCGGTCTGGGCGATCTGCTCGACCAGACCGTCCGGTGGCGGGCCCAACAGCCAGACCAGGCTTTCCGGTCCGGCGACCGCGATCGGGCCGTGCCGGTAGTCCATCGCCGGGTAGGACTCGCTCCAGGCCTGGGCCGCCTCGCGCATCTTCAGGGCCGCCTCGTACGCCAGCCCGACCGTCCAGCCCGAGCCCAGATAGACATAGTGCCGATAGGAGGCCGCGTCGACGGGCAGCGGTTCGCCGGTCGCCCGCTCACCGTCGGCGAGTACGGGTGCCAGGTCCTGGCCCAGCGCCTTGCGCAGCATCACCAGGACGGTGGTCGGGAACCGGGTCTGCACCACGCTGGACTCGTCGGCATACTCCAGCACCAGTTCGTGGTCGACAAGCGGGGCCAGCGGGCCGTTCGGGACAGCGGTCACGACCACCTTGGTCCCGGCATCGAGGTCGTTGAGCGCGGTGATGACCTCGGTGGTGGTGCCCGAGCGGGTGATCGCCAGCACGGTGTCGTAACGACGCCGGGTGGGGACCTCGGAGGCGTAGGCCCAGTCCGTCTCCCCGAATCCGGCCGCCTCGCGCAGTTGCGCGTATGCCATCGCGACGAAAGCCGATGTCCCGCAACCGATCACCAGCATGCGCTGTCCCGGTGCGCTGATGAACTCCGGGACGTCGGCAGTGGCGGTCCTACGCCAGAGTTCCGGTTGGGAGGCAATCTCGATGTCGGTCACCGTCACGCCCACAGTATGTGCACAGTGCATCAATACGCGCAACTACACGCAAAAAATAAGCAAGAATGATCATCGCTAGAGTCGCACCGTGGTGCGCAGGGCGCTCGGCAGCAGCGACCCGTGCGCCTCGGTCAGTTCGTCGCACAGCTGCCAGATCTGATCCACCGTCAGCGACGCGGCGGTGTTCGGGTCCAGCATGGCCGCCACCCGCACCAATCGCGGATCCCCGTCGACGGCCGCACGAACGGTGAGCTCACCTGGACCGATGTGGGTGCGGTTGAGTGCGGCGCATTGCGGCGGCAGGTCGCCGACCCTCACCGGATGGGCGCCCAGTTTGTCGATCACTGTGGGAACTTCGACGGCGACCCCGTCCGGCAGGTTCGTGATCAGGCCGTCGTTGACGATGTTGGCCGAAATGATGCGCGTCGCACCGGTTTCCATCGAGTGGATGACCTGCGGGGCGTACTCGGTGGAACTGGAGTCGATGGGCAGCGACTCGGCGGTGGCCAACTCGGCGCGCACGCTGGCATATTCGGCCAGGTTCGCCGCGCTGATGTCGACGTATTCGCCGATGTGCAGGCGCAGCCGGTCCACCTCGGCGGGGTGTCGCAGGTACCACGGCAAATACTCGCTGGAGTGCTCGCTGGTCTCGGTGGGGTAGTAGCCCAGTCGTCGGTACATGTCGATGCGCACGCGCCTGCGCAGCTCAGGGTCGGCCTCGATGCGTTGGTCGAGCAGCGGATACAAGTCCTGGCCGTCGCGCTCCCAGCGCAGCACCCAGGCCTGGTGGTTGACCCCCGCCGACCAGTAGGCGCATTCGTCGAACGGCACTTCGATGAGCTCGCACAGCCCGACCATCGTCCAGTACACCGAATGGCACAGGCCCAGCACCTTCAACCGGGGGGCGACGTGGTGCAGGTAGGTGACATTCATGGCCATCGGGTTGGTGTAGTTCAGCAGCCAGGCGTCGGGGCACACCTCGGCCATGTCCGCGGCGATGCCCGCCAACACGGGAAATGTGCGCAGCCCCCGGAAAATCCCGCCCACACCGATGGTGTCGGCGATGGTCTGGTTGAGGCCGTATCGGGCCGGGATCTCGAAGTCGCGCACGGTCGCTTCGTGCATGCCGACCTGGATGACGTTGATGACGTAGTCGGCACCCTCGAGGGCGCGGCGCCGGTCGGTGCTGCTGACCACCTCCGGGTGGGCGCCCGCGGCCCGCGCGGTGGCGTGCGCGATCGCCTCCGCGGTCGCCAGCCGTTCGGCATCGATGTCATGCAGCACGACCCGGACTTCGGTCAGCTCGGGAAAGGACAGGATGTCCCCGAGCAACTCGCGGGTGAAGACGACGCTGCCGGCTCCGACGATCACGATGGTGGGTTTCATTCCAGCAGTATTGCTCATTTCGCGCAGATCACTCAATATTGAGCGTGCAGTTGTGCGCATTCGTGCGCGATTGCCGGCTGACGGAAGATGGGGCATGCGCACACCCGAGGTGTTGGTGATCGGCGACGCCAATCCGGACTTGGTTCTCACCGGCGACGTCGTGCCCCGGTTCGGGCAGGCCGAGAAACTGGTCGACTCGGCGGACCTGGTGTTGGGCAGCTCGGCGGGGATCGTGGCGTGCGGGCTGGCCCGGTTGGGCGTCCCCACCGCGCTGGCCGCCGTCGTCGGCGACGACGTGTTCGGCGCCTTCGTCATCGAGCAACTCGCCGAGGCCGGCGTCGACACCCGGTGGATCCGCACCGATCGCGCGACTGCCACCGCCGTCACCGTCGTGCTGTCCGCGGGAGACCGCGCGATCCTGACCTATCCGGGGACGCTGGCGAGCACCGGACCCGAGATCGTCGACGCCGATCTGGTGTCCCGGGTGCGGCACCTGCACAGCGCCTCGCTGTTCCTGCTGCCGCGGCTGGCGCCGCATCTGCCCGCGGTGTTCGCCGCCGCGCGCTCGGCCGGGGCCGGTACCTCGGTGGACACCAACTGGGACCCGGCCGGTCAATGGTCCGGTGTCACGGCCCTGCTCGCCCAGTCCGACGTCGTGTTGCCCAATGCCGCCGAGCTGCTGGCGTTGACCGGCCGCGCCGACCTCGACGAGGCGGCCCGGCAGATCACCGCGACCGGATGTCGCGTCGCGTTGAAGAACGGCGCAGCGGGCGGAACGTTGTGGGAGCCGTCCGCCGACCCGGTCACCGTGGCGGCCCCGCCCACCGACCCGGTCGACACAACCGGGGCCGGTGATTCCTTCGATGCCGGCTTCATCAGCGGGATGCTCGACGGCCTGTCCGGTGCGCAGTGTCTGGCCAGAGCGGTGCTGTGCGGGAGCCTGTCCACCCGCGGGGTGGGCGGCACGGCCGCCCAACCAACCCGGGCCGAGCTGGCGGTCGCCCGGTGAGCCCCAGAACACGCCCGACGCCCTGAGCGCACTGTCGCCGAGTCGTCCGAGGGTGGGGATCCGGGTGAACACTGCGTCGGAGTTCGCTGCCAACGCCCGTCCACCACGTAACCTTGGTGCCGATGCGGCACTACTACACGGCCGACGCGATCCGAGGCGCCGAGGCGCCCTTGCTGGCCAGCCTGCCCGACGGTGTGCTGATGCGCCGCGCCGCCTATGGTCTGGCCACCGCGATCGCCGCGGAGTTGCGAAGCCGAACCGGCGCGGTGGCCGGCCGGCACGTCTGCGCGGTGGTGGGCTCCGGCGACAATGGCGGTGACGCGCTGTGGTCGGCGACCTTCCTGCGCCGTCGCGGCGTTGCGGCCACTGCGGTGTTGCTGAACCCGGACCACACCCATCCCGCCGCGCTGGCGGCGTTCCGGGCGGCCGGTGGCCGGGTGGTGCCCGCCGTCGCGCCGGCGACCGATCTGGTGATTGACGGCGTGGTGGGGATCTCGGGCAGCGGTCCACTGCGTCCGGCGGCGGCCGAGGTGTTCGCCTCGGTGGATGCCGCCGGCATCCCGGTGGTGGCCGTCGACATTCCCAGCGGTGTCGATGTGCACACCGGTGCGATCACCGGTCCGGCCGTGCACGCGGCTCTCACGGTGACCTTCGGCGGACTCAAACCGGTGCATGCACTGGCCGATTGCGGCCGGGTCGAACTAGTCGACATCGGGCTGGACCTGCCGCCCACCGACCTGCTCGGCTTCGATGCGGCCGACGTCAAGGCCCGCTGGCCCAAGCCCGGTGCCCGCGACGACAAATACTCCCAGGGTGTCACCGGAATTCTGGCCGGCTCGTCCACCTATCCCGGTGCAGCGATCTTGTGTACCGGGGCCGCGGTGGCCACGACCTCGGGTATGAAGCGCTACGCCGGGTCCGCGGCGGCCGAGGTGGTGTCGCACTGGCCCGAGGTGGTCGCCGCGCCGAGCCCGCAAGCCGCCGGCCGGGTACAGGCCTGGGTGGTCGGGCCCGGACTGGGAACCGACGAAAATGCGCTCGCCGCAGTCACTTTCGCGCTCGGCACTGACCTGCCGGTGATCGTCGACGCCGACGGGTTGACCATCCTGGCGGCGCATCTGCAGCTGGTGCAAGGCCGGCAGGCGCCGACCGTGCTGACCCCGCACGCCGGCGAGTTCGCCCGGCTGGCCGGAGCCGCCTGGCCGGCGACATCGGGCAGCGGAGCTGCGCCTGGCGAGGACCGCATCGCCGCCACCCGCCGGCTCGCCGACGCCCTCGGCGCCACGGTGTTGCTGAAAGGCAACGTGACGGTCATCGCCGAGCCCCGTACAGCGGGAGCAGCGGTGTTCCTGAACCCGGCAGGCGGGGCATGGGCGGCGACCGCGGGATCCGGGGACGTGCTCTCAGGCATGATCGGCGCGCTGCTGGCTTCGGGCCTGCCGCCGACCGAGGCGGCCGCCGCCGCCGCGTTCGTGCACGCGCGCGCCGCCAACGCCTCGGCCGCCGATCCCGGCCCGTCGCCGGTGCCCACATCGGCTTCTCGCATCCTGGGCCACATCCGTCAAGCCGTCGCAACGCTCTAGAGAGAAGGACCCGCATGCCGCACGTCAAATACCGTTCCCCCTCGATCGCACCCGCCTACACTGGGCGGCTTTCCACCGACCCGGTGCCCTCGCTGCGGTTGCCCGTCGAGTCGATGGAACCTGCTGCGGCGTATCGGTTCATCCACGACGAGCTGATGCTCGACGGCAGTTCCCGACTCAACCTGGCGACGTTTGTCACCACCTGGATGGACCCCGAGGCCGAGAAACTGATGGCCGAGTCGTTCGACAAGAACATGATCGACAAGGACGAGTATCCGGCCACCGCGGCGATCGAAACACGATGCGTATCAATGGTTGCCGATCTTTTCCACGCCGAGAATCTTCGCGACGACGACGCCGGCAGTGCCGTCGGGGTATCCACGATCGGTTCCTCGGAGGCGGTGATGCTCGCCGGCCTCGCACTGAAGTGGCGGTGGAAGAATCGTGTCGGGGACAAGTGGAAGTCTCGTACCCCCAACCTGGTGATGGGTTCCAACGTCCAGGTGGTGTGGGAGAAGTTCTGCCGCTACTTCGAAGTCGAGCCTCGCTACCTGCCGATGGCGCAGGATCGCTACGTCATCACCCCCGAGCAGGTCCTCGAGCACGTCGACGAGGACACCATCGGTGTGGTGGGCATCCTGGGCACGACCTACACCGGTGAGCTGGAGCCGATCGCCGAAATCTGCGCCGCCCTGGACCAGCTGCAGCAGGACAAGGGGCTCGACATCCCGGTGCACGTCGACGCGGCCAGCGGCGGGTTCGTGGTGCCGTTCCTGCACCCCGACCTCAAGTGGGATTTCCGGCTACCGCGGGTGGCGTCGATCAATGTCAGCGGCCACAAGTACGGGCTGACCTATCCCGGTCTCGGATTCGTGGTGTGGCGCAACGCCGATCAGCTCCCCGAGGAGCTCGTCTTCCGGGTCAACTACCTCGGCGGTGACATGCCGACCTTCACGCTGAACTTCTCCCGGCCCGGCAATCAGGTGGTCGGCCAGTACTACAACTTCCTGCGGCTGGGCCGGGCCGGATACACCCACGTGATGCGGTGCCTGTCGAGCACCGCCCGGTGGCTGTCCGACCAGCTCGAGGACTGCCAGCACTTCGAGGTCATTTCCGACGGATCGGCGATCCCGGTGGTGGCTTTCCGGTTGAAGGGCGACTTCGGCTACACCGAATTCGACGTGTCGGCGGGGCTGCGCTCTTATGGCTGGCAGGTGCCGGCCTACACCATGCCCGACGGTGCCGAGGACGTATCGGTGCTGCGGGTCGTGGTGCGCGAAGGCTTCTCCGCCGACCTCGCCCGGTCGCTGTGGGAGGACCTCAACGCGGTGCTCAAGAACCTCGACGCGATCAAGCCCGGCGGGCACTTCACCCAGGAGCACTTCGCCCACTGAGCGCCCGACGGTCAGCGCACCCGCTCGTTGGCCGGATCGTAGATCGCCTTCAGCGACACGGTGATCGGATAGATCGCTCCGCCGACGTTGACGGAGTAGGACCCTGCGCGCACCCAGTCCGGGGTGATCACGGCGTCGTCGGGGGAGCGGACGTAGCCGAGTCCGACACAGGCGCCGGTGGTTTCGCCCCACGCTGCCGAACTGACCTGCCCGGCGACCACACCGTCGCGCAGGATCAGTTCCCCGCCCCACAGCATCGGTTCGGCGGAGTCGACGGCGAAGCTCACCGCGCGTCGGCGCGGACCTTCGGCCTTGGCCTTCTCGACCGCGGCGCGGCCGAGGAAGTCGATGTCGCTCTTGAGCTTGCAGGCGAACAGCAGGCCCGCCTCGACCGGGTTGTCGCCGGGAGTCAGCTCGCGGCCGAAGGCTCGGTAACCCTTCTCCAGGCGCATCGACTCGATGGCGTAGTACCCGCCGCGACCGATGCCGAACTTCTCACCGGCCGACATCAGGTCCTCGTATACGCCGACCGCAAATTCGGTGGGAACGTAAAGCTCCCAACCCAATTCCCCGACGTAGGTGATGCGGGTCGCCCGCACCGTCGCGTAACCCAGTGAGATCACCTGACTGGTGGCGAACGGGAACGCCGAGTCGGACAGGTCGGCGTCGGTGAGGCTGGCCAGCAGCTCACGGGACTTGGGACCCATCACGCCGAACACCGCCATCGCCGACGTGACGTCGACCAGTTCGGCGTGTGCGCCGTCCGGCAGGTTCTTGCGGATGTGGTCCTTGTCCCGCTCGGTGGTGGCCGCGCTGCTCACGATCAGGAATTCTTGCGCCCCGGTGCGGGTCACGGTGACGTCGGATTCGTAGGTGCCGCGCTCGTTGAGCATGCCGGTGTACACCGACTTGCCCACCGGCACAGCCACATCAGCGGTACACAACCACTGCAGGGCCTGCTCGGCCCCGGGCCCGGCCAGCACGTACTTGGAGAACGAGGTCTGGTCGAACACCGTTACCGCCGTGCGGGTGTTGACCTGTTCGGCGGCCGACCAGGGCAGCCAGTTCTGTTTGCCCCACGAGTATTCGATGACCGGCTCGTTGCCGGGCGGGGCGAAGAAGTTAGCGCGCTCCCACCCCATCCGGCTGCCGAAGTTGGCGCCCGCCGCGGCCAGAAGGTGATGGACCGGGGAGCGGCGGAACGGCCGCGCGGTCGCCAGCTCACGATTGGGCCAGGGGATTTCGTAGTGCACGCCGAGGATCTCGGCGACCCTGTCGTGTAGCCAGGCCACGTTGCCGTTGAACGGGGCGAAGCGCCGGATGTCCACCCCGGTCAGATCGGTGGTGGGCGAGCCGGCGACGATCCACTCCGCGAGGGCGCGCCCGGCGCCACCGGCCGAGGCGATGCCCACCGAGTTGAAACCCGCGCCGACGAAGAAGTTGGCACAGTTGGGTGCCTCGCCCAGGATGAACTGGTTGTCCGGGGTGAAGCTCTCCGGGCCGTTGTAGAGCTTCTTCAGCCCGGTGTGCTCGAGGGCGGGGATCCGCAGCAGGGCGTTCTCCATCAGGATTTCGAAGTGCTCCCAGTCCTCGTCGAGTAGCTGGAATTCGAAGGGATAAGGGATCTTGTCGGGTGCCACCCATGGCTTGGCCTCCGGCTCGAAGCCACCGATGACCAGCCCCCCGACCTCTTCCTTGAAGTAGGTGTAGCCGTCGGGATCGCGCAGGATCGGCAGGTCGGTGTGCACACCGGCGATGGTCTCGGTGACGACGTAGAAGTGCTCGGCGGAGTACAGCGGCACGTTCACCCCCGCCAGCGCCCCGATCGCCTTGGCCCATTGCCCGGCGCAGTTGACCACGATCTCGGCCTCGATCTCGCCGGCATCGGTGCGCACCCCGGTCACCCGGCCGTCGGCGGTGAGCACGTCGAGCACCCGGACGTGTTCGAACACCTTGGCGCCGCGCTGCCGTGCTCCCTTGGCCAGCGCCATCGTCAGATCCGTCGGGTTGGCTTTCCCGTCGGCGGGCAGCCAGATCGCGCCGACCAGGTCTTCGATCCGCATCACCGGGTAGCGCTCGAAAGCCTCTTCGGGGCTGAGCAGTTCGCACTCGAGGTTGTAGGCGGCCGCGTTGGCGGCGGTGCGCCGCAGCTGGGTCATCCGGTCCTCGGTGCGGGCCACTGTCACGCCGCCACACTGCTTGTAGCCGGCCGTCAATCCGGTCTCGGCCTCCAGTTCGGCGTAGAGCTGGGTGGAGTACTGCACCAGGCGGGTGCCGCTTTCGGACGCCCGGAGTTGGCCGACCAGACCCGCGGCGTGCCATGTCGTCCCGCACGACAACTGGCCCTGCTCCAGCAGCACCACGTCCGCGCGGCCGAGTTTGGTCAGGTGGTAGGCGACACTGGTGCCGATGACGCCACCCCCGATGATGACGATCTGGGCGCGGCCGGGCAGCTCTTGGGTGGACATGTATTCCTATCGATTGTCAGTCGGATGCCTGCGCGTCGGCGAGCAGGCGGGTGAAGTCGGGGCCGCGGAACTCGGCGACTGCCGACTCGTAGCGTTCCATCGCCCATTCCCAGAAGTCGAATTCCAATGAGCTGGAGCCATTTTGGATGCAGCCCCAGAGCGTCCAGCCGTACTTGCCGACGAGTCCCTGCAGCCGGGCCCGTGCTGTCTTGTGCCGCAACCGGCGACCGTAGTACTGCGTGACGAGATCCTCGAGCTGATCGGTGGACAACCCGCACTCGGCGGCGAGGTTGCCGAGCTCGAAGCAGGGATCGTTGTTGCCCGAGTATTCGTAGTCGATCAGCCACACCTTCTCGCCGGTGTCGACGAAATTGCCGGCCAACAGATCGTTGTTACACGGCACGGTGGTCTGGTCGGTGGTCTCCAGGACTCGTTGGATCTCTGCGAACTCGCGGGAGAAACCCCGATAGTCGGCTGGGATCCGGAACCCGTTCTCCTGCACCACCTTCAGGTAATGAGGCTGGCGCTCGAACATGTTGAACCGGTCGCGGAAGCGTGGCCCGGCGTGCAGTGTCCGGCAGCCCGCCGCCACCCGGGCCAGGACGTCTGGGCGCTGCAGGTCGGCGTTGGTCAGGGTGGTGCCCTCGAGAAAGCCGACCAGCAGGATGCCCAGATCGGGGCGATAGTCGATCACCGGGGCGCCGACGCCGGCCGCTTCGGCGGCCGTGCTGTTGTAGTACTCGTTGTCGCGGTCGATGCCGAGCAGGTTCGTGCTGTTGACACTGCACCGCGCGACGTAAATCCCGGTCGGGGTGGTGATCTTGACATTGCGGTTGGTCAGGCCGCCCGACAGTTCATCGAGTCGGCGAGGTTGTCCGGCAAGCGCCGGCAGCTGCTCCAGCAGCGCGTCCAGCTCCGAGTCGGACAGGAATGCCATGCTGTAAAAGACTAGACTATTGACTCATGGCGATGCGAATGTTTGACTCGGCCGTGCCGTCGAATCCGGATGTCCAGCTGGCCCATCAGGTGATCGCCGACTGGGCTGCGACCCGCAACCCCGCGGTGATCTTCGATTTCAACGGGACGCTCTCCGACGACGAGCCGATCCTGTTTCGCATCTTCAGCGAACTGTTCGGCGAGCATCTGGACTGGGCGATGACCCAGGACGACTACAACCGGCACCTGCTCGGTCACAGTGACCGCGAGATCGTCGAGAAGGCTCTGGAGATCACCGGGACCGGCAACCGCGACGTCGAGGCGCTACTGGAGCTGCGCAAGCGGCGCTACCGAGAACTGGTCGCCGACGACAATCCGATCCAGCCCGACACCGTGCATCTGGTGCGGCTGCTCGTCGAACACCAGGTTCCGCTGGCCATCGTCACCGGTGCGCAGCGCGAGGATGTCCACGCCGTCCTGGCCAGCAGCCCGGTCGGCGAGTTCATCAACGTCATCGTCGCCGAGGAGGACGTCACCCGCGGTAAGCCCGACCCGGAGGGGTTCCTCGCCGGTGCAGCCCAGTTGGGTTGTGAACCGAGCGACGTCCTGGTCTTCGAAGACTCGGTGCCCGGGGTTCGCGGTGCACTGGCCGCCGGGATGCGTTGCGTCGCGGTCGGCACCGAACCGGGTGAGGCGCTGCTGGCCGTCGCCCCGGCCATCGTTGCGCGGCTGACGGCCGACGTCGTCAGCCCCGCGCTCCCGGCGTTGCGGAGCCGAAGCTAGGACGCCGGCCAGGGTTTCCGCCTGAGCCATCGACGGCACCCGCGCATCCGCGGCTTGTCGCCCGTCGGCGGGCCGAAACGACAGGTCAGCGCCCTGTGCGGGAGTTCGCGCCGGGTTCTGGGACAATTGGCTGAGGTGACATGAACATGCACACGACATCGTTGACCCCGTCGACACAATCCCAGGCTCGCCGCCCCGGCGCTGAAGCGCTCGTCGATCTCGGGGCGATAGCCGACAACGTGCGCGTTTTGCGCGAGCACGCCGGCCCCGCCCAAGTGATGGCGGTGGTCAAGGCCGACGCCTACGGGCACGGCGCCGTCGAGGCCGGCCGCGCCGCGGTCGACGCCGGCGCGGCCGAGCTCGGCGTTGCGACCATCAACGAAGCGCTGGCGCTGCGCCGCGCCGGCATCACCGCGCCGGTGCTGGCTTGGTTGCACCCGCCGGGCACCGACTTCGCCCCGGCGCTGTCGGCCGACGTGCAGATCGCGGTGTCCTCGGTGCGTCAGGTCGGTGAACTGCTCGACGCGATCGAACGCACCGGGCGCACCGCCGAGGTCACCGTCAAGGTCGACACCGGACTGAGCCGCAGCGGGGTCAGCGCCGCCGACTACCCGGCGGTGCTGACCGAATTGCAGCGTGCCGTCGCCGCTGACGCGGTCCGGCTGCGCGGCATCATGTCGCACTTGGCCAGTGGAGACGTTCCCGACGATCCGCTCAATGACCTTCAGGCGCAGCGCTTTACCGACATGATCACCGAAGCGCGCGGGCGTGGAATCGAATTCGAGGTGGCCCATCTGTCGAATTCGCCATCGGCGATGACCCGGCCCGACCTCGCATTCGACATGGTCCGTCCCGGCATCGCGGTTTACGGGCTCAGCCCCATCCCCGAGCGTGGCGACATGGGCCTGCGTCCGGCGATGACGCTGAAGTGCGCGGTGTCGATGGTCAAGCCGATCAAGGCCGGTGACGGGGTGTCCTACGGGCACACCTGGATCGCCAAGCAGGACACCAACCTGGCGCTACTCCCGATCGGGTACGCCGACGGGCTCTACCGGCTGCTCGGTGGCCGGATCGATGTGCTGATCAACGGACGGCTGCGCCGCAGTGTCGGCCGGGTCTGCATGGACCAGTTCGTCGTCGACCTCGGACCCGGCAAGCCCGACGTCACCGAAGGCGACGAGGCGATCCTGTTCGGCCCGGGCACATCCGGTGAGTCGACCGTGCAGGACTGGGCGGACCTGCTGGGCACCATCCACTATGAGGTCGTCACCAGCCCGCGCGGCCGGGTCGTGCGTACCTATCGGGAGGCTCAGACCGGTGGCCGGTGACTCCGCAATGACGCCGAAAGCCGGGCGCGGCAACGGAATCGACGAACGGCTGGCGCGCCGCGCCGAGAAGACCGCGCAACGGCTGGCCCGTACGGCCGACAGCTCTCGCCTCGGCGTCGGCAAGAAAGCCGGGCTGCTGGCCGGGATGGCCGGGCTCGGCGCGGTCGGAACCGTTGCCGGCCTGTCGGCTGCACGGGCCTTCGGTCACCGCTCCTACATCGAAGATGCCTACCGCGGTGAGGATTTCGCGCTGCTGGACGCCGACCGTGGCTGTGTGGTGACCACACCGGACGGCATCCCGCTGGTGGTGCGTGAGGTCGGTCCGATCACCGCCCCGCTGACCGTGGTGTTTGCCCACGGGTTCTGCCTGCGGATGGGTTCCTTCCACTTCCAGCGGGCGGCGCTGGCGGACCGGTGGGGCGATCAGGTCCGGATGGTGTTCTACGACCAGCGCGGCCACGGCCAGTCCGGCGCCGGCCCGGTCGACACCTACACCGTGCCCCAGCTGGGCCAGGACCTGGAAACCATTCTGCAGGTGATGGTCCCGCGTGGCCCGGTGGTTCTCGTCGGCCATTCGATGGGCGGCATGACGGTGCTCTCCCATGCGCGCCAGTTCCCGAGGCAGTACGGGACCCGCATTGTCGGGGCGGCGCTGATCTCCTCGGCTGCCGAAGGTCTGCCCCGTTCCCCGCTGGGTGAGATCCTGCAGAACCCGGCGCTGGAGGCGGTGCGTTTCGCCGCCCGCTACGCGCCCAGGATGATCCACCGCACCCGCGGTGCCGCCCGCTCGGTGCTGCGCCCGATCCTGCGGACCGCCTCTTATGGCAACGACCACATGAGTCCCAGCGTTGTCGCGTTCTCGGAGGACATGATTCACGGCACGCCGATCGCCACACTGGTGGAGTTCCTGCATGCCCTGGAAGTCCACGACGAAAGCGCGGCCCTACCGGTGCTGGCCCGGATTCCGACGATGATCGCGTGCGGTGACCACGACGTGCTGACTCCCGTCGTGCACTCCGAGGAGATGGCCGCGGTGTTACCCGACTCCGAACTGGTGATCGTTCCCGGGGCGGGCCACCTCGTGCAGCTTGAGCAGCCCGAGGTGATCAACGACGCGCTGGTACGACTCGTCGAGCGGGCGACACCGTCCAAACTCGTGGCCTTCACCCGGCGGCTGAAGGACCGGGCCCGTGGATAGCACGAAGGTCGACGGCGGCACGCGTGAATTGCGCACCCTCGAGGACACCATCGCCTGGGGTACGCAGCTCGGCGAGCAGTTGCGGGCCGGCGACGTCGTCGTGCTGTCCGGACCGCTCGGAGCCGGAAAGACCGCTCTGACCAAGGGCATCGCACTCGGTATGGATGTGGAGGGCCCGGTGACCTCGCCGACGTTCGTGCTGGCCCGGGTCCACCGGGCCCGCCGGCCGGAGCACCCGGCGCTGGTGCACGTCGACGTCTACCGACTGCTCGAACACAGCGGCTCCGACCTACTGGCCGAATTGGATTCGCTGGATCTGGACGCTGATCTCGACAGTGCGGTCGTGGTGGTCGAATGGGGCGCGGGCCTGGCCGAACGGCTCTCCGCGAACCATCTCGACATCGCCTTGTCGCGCGGCGCCGACAGCGAGGTCCGCACCGCGACATGGCAGTGGAGCCGCGGATGATCCGCACCGTTCTGGTCATCGACACCGCCACCCCGGCCGTCACCGCCGCGGTGGTGATTCGTGACGGCTTCGGAGGCGTCGAGGTGGCCGCCGAGCGCATCACCCTCGATGCCCGCGCGCACGCCGAGATGCTGACCCCCAATGTGGTGACGGCAGTGGCCGAGGCGGGGTTGACCATGGCCGATCTGGACGCCGTCGTCGTGGGATGTGGGCCGGGGCCGTTCACCGGATTGCGGGTCGGGATGGCCACCGCGATCGCATACGGGCACGCGCTGGACCGGCCGGTCTTCGGGGTGTGCAGCCTCGACGGCATCGGGGTGCTGACCACCGGTGAGGTGCTGGTGGTCACCGATGCCCGCCGCCGCGAGGTGTATTGGGCGCGGTACCGCGACGGGGTGCGCGTCGAAGGTCCGGATGTGGACGCCCCCACGGCGGTGCCGGTCGCGACGGCCGACGCGGTGGCCGGATCACCGGAGCATGTCGCCCTGTTCGACCTGCCGGCGATCGAGCCCCGCTATCCGACGGCCGCGGGCCTGGTCGCCGCCGTCTCGGACTGGGCCACCGAACCCGCTGCGCTGGTGCCGCTGTACCTGCGCCGCCCCGATGCCAAGACTCTCGCCGAGCGCGGATTGGAAGGGGTGGGTCAATGAATGTCGAATACGGCCCGCTGCACAACACCGACGCCGCCCGCTGCGCCGAGCTGGAGAACCTCCTGTTCGAGGGGGACGATCCGTGGCCGGAGGTCGCGTTCGTTCGTGAACTCTCCGCCCCGCACAACCGATACGTTGCCGCCCGGGTGGACGACAAGCTGGTCGGCTACGCCGGCATCTCCCGGCTGGGGCGCACACCGCCGTTCGAGTACGAGATCCACACCGTCGGCGTGGACCCGGCCTGTCAGGGACAGGGGATCGGGCGGCGGATGATGACCGAACTGCTCGACTCGGTCGGCCCGGATTCGGTGGTGTTCCTGGAGGTTCGCACCGACAACGAGCCGGCGATCGCGCTCTACGAGAGCCTCGGCTTCGAGAAGATGGGTGTGCGCAAGCGCTACTACCAGGCCAGCGGTGCCGATGCCTACACCATGCGACGGGACGCAGCGCATGACTAGCCCCGAGCCGCTTCGCTCCTGTCCGCCGGCCCAGATCGTCCTTGCCATCGAAAGCTCTTGTGACGAAACCGGAGTCGGCATCGCCCGGCTCGACGCCGACGGCACCGTGACACTGCTGGCCGACGAGGTGGCGTCCAGTGTCGACGAGCATGCGCGCTTCGGTGGCGTGGTGCCCGAGATCGCCTCGCGCGCCCACCTCGAAGCGCTCGGGCCGACCATGCGCCGGGCTCTGCAGACCGCAGGCATCGACAAGCCGGACGTCGTCGCGGCCACCATCGGGCCCGGTCTGGCTGGGGCCCTGCTGGTCGGGGTGGCCGCCGCCAAGGCCTACGCCGCAGCGTGGGGAGTGCCGTTCTACGCCGTCAACCACCTCGGCGGGCATCTGGCCGCCGACGTCTACGACCATGGCCCGCTGCCCGAATGCGTCGGCCTGCTGGTGTCCGGCGGCCACACCCATCTGCTGCACGTGCGCTCGCTGGGGGAGCCGATCATCGAGCTCGGCAGCACCGTCGACGACGCGGCGGGGGAGGCCTACGACAAGGTGGCGCGGCTGCTGGGCTTGGGCTATCCGGGTGGTCGAGCCCTCGACGAGTTGGCCCGCACCGGCGACCGGGATGCGATCGTATTCCCCCGCGGCATGACCGGGCCGCGGGACGAACGGTTCGCGTTCTCCTTCTCCGGGCTCAAGACTGCCGTGGCCCGCTATGTCGAAAGCCACCCCGATGCGCCGGCGGCCGACATCGCCGCCGGGTTCCAGGAGGCCGTCGCCGATGTGCTGACCGCCAAGGCGGTGCGTGCGGCCACCGAGCTCGGGGCGTCCACCTTGCTGATCGCCGGCGGGGTGGCGGCCAACTCGCGGTTGCGTGAGCTCGCCGAAGAGCGTTGCGCCGCCGCGGGCTTGACGTTGAGGATCCCGCGACCGCGGCTGTGCACTGACAACGGGGCGATGATCGCCTCGTTCGCCGCACACCTGATCGCCGCTGGCGCCGCGCCCTCGCCGCTGGATGTGAAGAGCGACCCGGGCCTGCCCGTCATCGCCGGCCAAGTCGCTTGAGGGGCGGTGGTCGTGGCGCGCGTCCGTCCGGAGTGGACAACCGCCGGCGTGTCCGCTCACGGCGAATCCGCAGCAGGCCACCCTTGAGTGCTAGCACTCGCATGTATAGAGTGCTAGGTGGCAGGCGGACAACCCCTGTTCCGGCACCCGCGACGACGGCGCGAGGGTGTGGACGTATGCCGAACACCTGGTAATTCCGACTGGTCCGGGCGCACTAGCCCCGGCCGCAAGTTAACTAAGTGGAGGACTCCATCGTGGCCGTGAACATCAAGCCACTCGAGGACAAGATCCTCGTTCAGGCCAATGAGGCCGAGACGACCACCGCCTCGGGTCTGGTCATCCCGGACACCGCCAAGGAGAAGCCGCAGGAAGGCACCGTTGTCGCCGTCGGCCCCGGCCGGTGGGACGAGGACGGCGAGAAGCGGATTCCGCTGGATGTCGCCGAGGGCGACACCGTCATCTACAGCAAGTACGGCGGCACCGAGATCAAGTACAACGGCGAGGAGTACCTGATCCTGTCGGCCCGCGACGTGCTGGCGGTCGTCAACAAGTAGCAACCGTGAACCGCCCCGGAAATCCCCGTGCTTGCATGGGTGGTTTCCGGGGCGGAACGCGCTTAAGCGAAATCAGGACTGACATATGAGCAAACTGATCGAATTCAACGAGACCGCACGGCGAGCAATGGAAGCCGGGGTCGACAAGCTTGCCGACGCCGTGAAGGTGACGCTGGGCCCGCGTGGACGCCACGTGGTGCTCGCCAAGGCCTTCGGCGGCCCCACGGTCACCAACGACGGCGTGACCATCGCCCGGGAAATTGAGCTGGAAGACCCGTTCGAGAACCTCGGCGCCCAGCTGGTCAAGTCCGTGGCCACCAAGACCAACGATGTCGCCGGCGACGGCACCACCACCGCCACCGTGCTGGCCCAGGCCATGATCAAGCACGGTCTGCGCAATGTCGCGGCGGGAGCCAACCCCATCGCGCTGGGACTGGGCATCGGCCGCGCCGCCGACGTCGTCTCCGAGGCGTTGTTGGCCGCGGCCACCCCGGTTGCCGGTAAGACCGGTATCAGCCAGATCGCGACCGTATCTTCGCGCGACGAAGAGGTCGGCGAGATGGTCGGCGAGGCGATGACCAAGGTCGGTACCGACGGTGTGGTCAGCGTCGAGGAATCCTCGACCATGAACACCGAGCTGGAGGTCACCGACGGCGTCGGTTTCGACAAAGGCTTCATCTCGGCCTACTTCGTCACCGACTTCGATTCGCAGGAAGCCGTCCTCGAAGACGCGCTGGTGCTGCTGCACCGCGACAAGGTCAGCTCGTTGCCCGACCTGCTGCCGCTGCTGGAGAAGGTCGCCCAGGCCGGCAAGCCTCTGCTGATCGTGGCCGAGGACGTCGAGGGCGAGGCGCTGTCGACGCTGGTGGTCAATGCCATCCGCAAGACGCTCAAGGCCGTCGCCGTCAAGGCGCCGTTCTTCGGTGACCGCCGCAAGGCGTTCCTCGACGATCTGGCCGTTGTCACCGGTGGCCAGGTGGTCAACCCCGACGTGGGCCTGCTGTTGCGTGAGGCCGGCCTCGACGTGCTGGGCTCGGCCCGGCGGGTCGTGGTCACCAAGGACGCCACGGTCATCGTCGACGGTGGCGGCAGCGAGGAAGCCATCGCCAACCGGGTCAAGCAGCTCAAGAGTGAGATCGAGGCTTCCGAGTCCGACTGGGACCGGGAGAAGCTGCAGGAGCGGCTGGCCAAGCTGGCCGGCGGTGTCGCGGTGATCAAGGTCGGCGCGGCCACCGAGACCTCCCTCAAGGAGCGCAAGCACCGTGTGGAGGACGCCGTGTCGGCGGCCAAGGCCGCGGTCGAGGAGGGCATTGTCGCCGGTGGCGGTAGCGCCCTGGTGCAGGCCCGCAAGTCCCTCGACTCGCTGCGCGCGTCGCTGTCGGGTGACGAGGCGCTCGGCGTCGAGGTGTTCTCCTCGGCGCTGTCGGCTCCGCTGTTCTGGATCGCCACCAATGCCGGCTACGACGGTGCCGTCGTGGTGAACACGGTGTCGGGCCTGCCTGCGGGTCACGGCTTCAACGCCGCGACCCTGACCTACGGCGACCTGATCGCCGACGGTGTCATCGACCCGGTGAAGGTGACCCGCTCCGCGGTCGTCAACGCCGCATCGGTGGCGCGCATGGTGCTCACCACCGAGACCGCGATCGTCGAGAAGCCCGCCGAGTCCGAGGGCGATGGCCACGGCCACCACGGACACGCGCACTAAGTAGTTCGTAGAAAACACCCCCGGTCCTGTTGGACCGGGGGTGTTTTCGTTTCCGGTCAGGCCTACTCGCGCCGGTGGATGGATAATTTCGCCCATGAGCATGGCGTACCTGGCGCAACCGGATCAGCAGCAGCAGCTGGAATGGCTCGACGGCGGCACGTTGGCGATCTTGCTCGACGGGAAGGCGACCGACGGCCAGTTGATGGTCGGACGCTTCGATGTCAGTGAGGGTGAGGCGCCTCCCTATCACAAGCACACGCGCGAGGATGAGGTCTTTATGCTGATCAAGGGCACCGCACTGCTCTGGCTGGACGATCAGGAAATGGAGTTGTCGGAAGGCGGAATTGTCTATCTGCCCAAGAACATTCCGCATGCCTACCGCATCACGTCCAAGAAAGCCGATCTGCTGATGATCAACACTCCCGCGGGCATCGAGGGCATGTTCCGTCATGCCGGACGTGACAAGGCCACGCCGCGCCCGGACGGCTTCGAGATTTCGCCTCAACGTATGGCCGAGGGGGCGGATATGTACGGGCAGATCATTCTCGGCCCGCCGCGCTGATCTCCCGGTACCTTCGGCTGCAATTGGACACTGCCGAGTACGCAAGGGTCGACATCCCAGGCTCTCAACATCGACGGCCGTGGCCGCGTTGACGGGGTGCGTGTCGATCCGATGACGGCTAGTGCGGAATTGAACCGGCGCCCTACCGCGTTGCACCGCAACATGACCATTCGTCTAGGACTGCAGATCCCCAACTTCTCCTACGGCACGGACGTCGCCGAGTTGTTTCCCGCCGTCATCGCCCAGGCCCGCGAAGCCGAGGACGCCGGATTCGACACCGTCCTGCTGATGGACCACTTCTACCAACTTCCCGGATTGGGTGAGCCGGACGAGCCGATGCTGGAGGCCTATACCGCGCTCGGTGCCCTGGCCACCGCCGTCGAGCGGGTGCAGTTGTCAACCCTGGTTACCGGCAACACCTATCGCAATCCGACTCTGCTGGCCAAGGAAATCACCACACTCGACGTCATCAGCGGCGGTCGTGCCATCCTCGGACTCGGGGCGGGCTGGTACGAACTGGAGCATCAGCAGCTCGGGTTCGAATTCGGCACGTTCACTGAGCGATTCGAGAAGCTCGAAGAGGCGCTGCAGATCGTCATCGGCATGGTGCACGGTGAGCGGCCGACGTTTGCCGGCAAGTGGTACCGCACTGAGAATGCGATCAATGAGCCGCGCTACCGGGACCACATCCCGGTGATGCTCGGCGGCAGCGGCGAGAAGAAGACATTCCGACTGGCCGCCCGCTACGCCGACCATCTCAACCTCATCGCCGACATCGACCAGTTGCCTGCGAAGCTTGACGTGCTCCGGCAGCGCTGCGCCGAAATCGACCGCGATCCCGGCACTCTGGAGACCAGCGCGTTGCTGACGGTCGTGCTCGACGGTTACGGCGCGGCCACCGACATCGGTGAGGGGCGTAGTGGCCGCGCCATCATCGGCACCGTTGACAAGGTTGCCGAGGAGATCGAACGCCGCATCCTCGACGTGGGCATCGACGGTGTGATCATCAACCTGCCGACGCATCGCCACACCCCGGGCGTCATCACCGCAGTGGGGGAGGCCCTCAGGCCGCTGATCGACGCACGCTGATCGGCATTCTTCGAACTCGGAGTACAAAACTGCAACCATCCAATATCTTCATATTGTCAAGTCATCCTTGTGGGTGGCGGTGAAGAGGGGATGTGTGAAGTGAAACGAGCTGTCGGTTTGCTGGTGGCCTCCGGACTGAGCGTGCTGGCTATCGGCCTGGCCGCACAGGCCAATGCCGCACCCACCGTTCCGTTCAAGAACTGCTCGGCCGCCAAGGCGGCCGGTTACTGCGACATCACCTCGGACAGTCCGCTCTACACGCCCAGCCAAGACCGCGACCAAGACGGCTACGCCTGCGAATGCTGACCGTTCGGCCAACCAAGGCCGTCGCGAATCTGTTCCGCGTCGGTGACTACATGACCGATGCCCGGCCCGTCGTTTACCGAACCCGCGTAGGTCTAGAACCGTAAGCTCCCCATCGTGGGCGGAGCAGCGCAAAGCGGCGTGGGCCGTTGGGTCGCGACCGCGGCAGCGGTCACGATTTCGGCGGCGATGTTCTACGCCCAGAGCACCGAGTCGCCGAAGAAGCCCCCGGTGAACGCGCCGGGCCCGGCGACGGTGGCCTCGGCCGCCCCGCAGCCCGGCAAGCCCAGCGAGGCCGAACTGCTGGCGGCCAGCGCGCCGGCCGGGGTCGCGGACTTCCAGCTGGCGTTGCCGCGTGGCCTCGCGCCCGAGGCGGGTCTGCAGGTCCACACCATCTGGGCGGCACGTGCCATCAGCGTGATGTTCCTAGAGATCAAGACGATCGGTGGGTACCGCCAGGACCCGCTGCCGTGGCACCCCAACGGGCTGGCGATCGACGTGATGATCCCGAACTATCACTCACCCGAAGGCATCGAACTCGGCAACCAGATCGCCGGCTACGCCCTGGCGAACGCCAAGCGCTGGGGCGTGCTGCACGTGATCTGGCGGCAGGGTTTCTATCCGGGTATCGGCGCGCCGAGTTGGACGGCCGACTACGGCAACGAAACCGCCAACCACTACGACCACGTCCACATCGCCACCGACGGTGGTGGCTACCCGACCGGCCGTGAAACCTACTACCTCGGTTCCGTGCAGTCCGCGCCGGCGTGATCACGGCTGACTAGGCGCAGGTTCCGTCACGAGCAGGTAATGGGCGATTGCGGCGACCGGCGCGTCCACGGCCGAGGCCATCCCGATGAGATCGGAGCTCGCCAGCTGGTTGCGTGGAACAGTCCCGCGACGCAAAGAGGCCCATCCCGCTCGGGGATGGGCCTCCTATGACGTTTGCTGGAGATCAGGCGGTGCGGCGGATTCCGCGCTTGAGCAACAATTCGCGCTCGGCTTCGCTCAGTCCGCCCCAGATGCCGTAAGGCTCACCGACAGCCAGTGCGTGCGACCGGCACTGGGTGATCACCGGGCAGCGCCGGCACATCTCCTTGGCGCGCATTTCGCGCTGCGCACGCGCACGGCCACGCTCGCCGTCGGGGTGGAAGAACATCGACGAATCAACGCCTCGGCAAAGGCCTTGCATCTGCCAATCCCAAATGTCGGCGTTGGGGCCGGGTAGCTGCTGCGGCTGTGGCATTGGAAAACCCCTCTCTCCGCGCATCTTTCGCACGCGTGAGTTGTGGAACCGATCCGAGCACTGTCGCCGATGACTACTCGTGCCCACAAAATTAGGGGTGGCTTGCAAACCGCGTCAATAGCCATGCCATGTGCGCAATCACATAATGGCAGCTCGAGAATTTACATCACGTTCATCATTGCGACCCACCGTCGCGGGCTGAAGTGCTATCGGGCGGTGCGGTGCGTTGGAGCTTCGCCGATTTGTCCAGTACGGACCGCGCGTTGTCGGCCCCCAATTTCCGAGCGCTCAATGGGTAGTTGACACGGCCGTAACACTGCGACCACAAACTGTTAACTGACATCGGCGGCAACGACCGCTTGATAGCGTCGCCGGACAGATGAACGCCGTGCTGACCGTGAACACCGTGCTGACCGCCGCCGCCTTCGGCGACTCCCCGGGCTGCTGGCCGCTGCCCCCCGCGACCACCGTCGGGCAGCTCTGGCTTCGGGCCGTCGCCGCCGGCGGCCAGGGCCGCTACAGCAGTGCCCGTGCCGACCTCGCCGCCCTGCGCCGCCGCCAGCCTGCCGGAGCCTTGGCGGCGCTGTCGCTGAGCACCGAGGCGTCGTTGCTGCGCCAGCTGGGCGGTCACCGGCAGGCCAGCGGTTGGGACGGGCGCGCGCTGGCGATGGCGGTCACTTCTGGTGCCGATCCGCTGGCGATCGAGGCCGGCGTCGACGCCGCGGTCGGACTGGCGGCCGATGCGCTCGGGGTGGGCCGGTTATCGGCGTCGGCGCGACTGCTCGAGCGGGCCGAGGAGATGATGCGCCGGGCCGACGCCCCGCCGCCGCGATTGGCCATCCGGCTGATGTGGGTGCGCGCCGAACTGGCGATGGCCGGCGGTCAAGGCGACGCCGCGCTGGCGTACGCGCAGCAGGGTGTCGAGCTCGCCGAGTTCGCCCTACCCGCACTCCGCCGGCACCGAGTCAAAAGCGATGTAGTGCTTGCCGCCGCGTGGTGTTGTGCCGGCGCACCGGACCGTTCGCGGCTCGTCGCCGACGCCGCGCTGGCCGACACGCGGACCTGCGGTCTGCTCCCGCTGCGCTGGGCGCTGGCATGTCTACTGGTTGACATCGGAAGTACATCACTTACGTCACAGCAAGTCTCGACAATCCGGGACGAATCCGCAGCCGATATCACACGGCGCGGTGGGCGGTGGACTCGCCGCTAACGCCCGATCGGCAGGTTGGGCCGATATTGTCTAGCTGAATGGCTGCCGGGAATCGTCCCGTTCGTAACGTTGGAGATATCGCCGTCGATGACAATTCCAGGAGATCGTCTCGACGCCGCCGTTGCTGAAGCCGTGGCGGGCAGCCGGGATGCGCTCCGGGAAGTTGTGGAGACCATCCGCCCCATCGTGGTCCGTTACATCCGGGCTCGCCTGGGAGCCACGGAGCGGGTTGGCCTCTCTGCCGATGACGTCGCACAGGAGGTTTGCTTGGCCGCCATTCAGGCGCTGCCGCGCTACCAGGATCAGGGTCGTCCCTTCCTGGCCTTCGTGTACGGCATCGCTGCTCACAAGGTCGCCGACGCTCATCGCGCCGCGGCCCGTAACCGTTCGGACCCCACTGACGTGGTGCCGGAGCGGTACTCGCTCGAGGCGGGTCCCGAGCAGATGGCGGTCAACTCCGACTCCGCAGCGCGGATGAACCAGCTGCTACAGGTGCTGCCCGAGAAACAGCGCGAGATCCTGATCCTGCGGATCGTGGTGGGGCTGTCGGCGGAGGAGACCGCCGACGCAGTCGGCAGCACCCCGGGGGCAGTGCGGGTGGCCCAACATCGGGCCCTGGCAAAGCTCAAGTCCGAGATCTCTGCGGCAGGTCACGACTATGCCTGACTTTGGACGTAACTCACGCAACGACGATCCGTCACTGGATGCCGTCATCCGCAGCGACCGTTTCGTCGACGCACTGGCCACCGGCCGGCAGGCGGCGCCGCAGGACCAGACCGACGCCCTGCTGGCCGCCATGTTGGGTGATTGGCGCGACGAGATGCGCTGGCCCCCGGCAACCGGGCTGATCACCGAGCGTGACGCGATCAGCGCGCTGCGTACCGGGCTGTCGGAGAGGCACAGCAGCGGACGCAGCCGGCGCGGTCTGAGCATCGTGGGTGCGGTCGCCGCCGGCGTGCTGGCCATCGGCGGATTCGGAGCGGTGGTCGCCGGCGCAGGACCCGGCGACGCGCTCTACGGACTTCGGACCATGCTGTTCGGCGCACCCAAGCAGGTGCGTGACGACCAGGTCACGCTGGCTGCCAAGACCGAGATGGCCCAGGTCCAACAGCTGATCTCCCAGGGCGACTGGCAACAGGCCCAGGACCGGCTGGTGGCGGTCAGCACTCAGGTCGCCAGTGTCGGGAACGAGCAGCAGAAGCAGGAGCTGCTCGACCAGTGGAACCAGCTGTCGGCCAAGGTCGTGCAGAAGGACCCGGAGGCCACTGTGCCGCCCGGCATCACCTACACGGTGCCGCCGTCGGCGACCGAGCTGGTCCCGGCCGCCGTGACCCCGACCGACGGGCCCGGGGTACCGCCGACGAGCGTTCCTGATCTGCCCTCGATCACGCTGTCGACGCTCCCGGGCGAGCCGAGCGGTACCGGCACCTTCGCGCCGACGACGTCGGAGAGCCCGACCTCGCCGGTGGAGCAGACCCAGTCCCCGACCTCCGCCACCGCCCCGACGACGGAGCCGACGACGACTGCCCCGGCGACTACGTCGGTGTCGACGACGACTGCCCCGGCGACTACGTCGGTGCCGACGACCACCACGTCCATGGCGCCCAGCACCACGACCACGACGGGCACCACACCGACGACCACGACCACGACGGTGGCCCCGACCACGACCACGACCACGACTACGCCCCTGGGCGCGGCAGCTCAGGCACCGGCTGCGGGTTCCAGTACGACGCAGGTCCTCCAGCAATCAGCGGCCTCGACACCGCCGGCAGCGTCGTCAGCTTCGGCGCCACCGGCCGCTGCGACGCAGAGCACCCAGCCGCAGACCGTCCTGTCGTTCCCGTCGACCGTCGTCCAGGCGCCGAAGGCACAGCCACCGATTGTGATCACCACCACGATGGTGATGCCGATGCCATTGCTGCCCCAGCTCGGCGGCGGTCACAGCGGCGGGAACTGACCCGGCCCAGGGTTACCCGATGTGATCGCGCTGCGCGAAATACCGGCGCTCAGCGGAACCCGTCGTAGTCCGACGTCGCTTCGTTCAGCGAGGCGTCGGCGTACCCGCGGCAGTAGTCCCACGTCACGTAGGCGTCGGGCTCCGGATCGTAGGCCGGCTCGTGCGGGCGGACTGTGCCGTCGACCAAGAGCTGAAGAAGGTTGGCGCGCAACATGTCCCAGTCGTGATAGTGGTCCTGCTGGCATTCGTCGCAGCACACCACCAGGCCGCGGATGCCCTTATGGGCCAACAACGCCTCGTAGACCGCCAAATCAGCCAGATCCGCCTCGACCGCGGCGCGCTCCTGGGGATCCAACGGTTGGCCCGGCTCCAGTGCATCGAGCGCTGCCGACGGATCGCAGGGGTCGTCGGCAAACGGATCGGGTGGCAGGCCTGGTGGTAGGTGGTCGCGCACGCCTCCACACTACGCAGCGCCGCGGGTATCGCGCCAGGGAACCTGGCGGCAAGCCGATAGGATGGTGTGCACATTCCACCAGCTGATGGGGGCCCACCGATGACCATTACCGAAGGCAGCGCTGGCCGCATCGACGGTCTCACCGCGCATCTGAATGGCCTGCTCGGGGATTCGGTCCCCACCGGCGGTGACGACCCCAACAAGATCGCGATGCTCGGCCTGACGTTCGACGACGTGCTGCTGCTCCCGGCGGCCTCCGACGTGGTGCCCGCCGGCGCCGACACCTCCAGCCAGCTGACCAAGAAGATCCGGCTCAAGGTGCCGCTGGTCAGCTCGGCCATGGACACGGTGACCGAAGCCCGGATGGCGATCGCGATGGCCCGCCAGGGTGGCATGGGTGTGCTGCACCGCAACCTGTCGATCGCCGAGCAGGCCGGCCAGGTGGAGACGGTCAAGCGGTCCGAGGCCGGGATGGTTACCGACCCCGTGACGTGCTCGCCGGACAACACGCTGGCCGAGGTCGACGCGATGTGCGCTCGGTTCCGCATCTCGGGTCTGCCCGTCGTGGACCGGAACGGCTCTCTGGTTGGCATCATCACCAACCGGGACATGCGCTTCGAGGTCGACATGAGCAAGCCGGTCTCGGAGGTGATGACCAAGTCGCCGCTGATCACCGCCCAGGAGGGGGTGACCGCAGACGCCGCGCTGGGGCTGTTGCGGCGCAACAAGATCGAGAAGCTGCCCATCGTCGACGGGCACGGGCGGCTGACCGGCCTGATCACCGTCAAGGACTTCGTCAAGACCGAGCAACATCCGCTGGCCACCAAGGACAGCGACGGTCGCCTGCTGGTCGGTGCCGCCGTCGGCGTCGGCGACGACGCGTGGGACCGCGCCATGACGCTGGTCGACGCCGGTGTCGACGTGCTGGTGGTCGACACCGCTCACGCCCATAACCGGCTGGTGCTGGAGATGGTCGGCAAGGTCAAGGCCGGGGTCGGCCACCGCGTCGAGGTCATCGGCGGCAACGTCGCCACCCGCAGCGCGGCCGCCGCGCTGGTCGAGGCCGGCGCCGACGCGGTCAAGGTCGGTGTCGGACCGGGCTCGATCTGTACCACCCGCG
The DNA here is from genome assembly GCF_004745805.1 of Mycolicibacterium sp. CH28. GTDB lineage: Bacteria > Actinomycetota > Actinomycetes > Mycobacteriales > Mycobacteriaceae > Mycobacterium. The sequence goes on from NZ_SRLQ01000008.1 coordinate 58,258, forward strand.
TCGTCGCCGGGGTGGGCGCCCCACAGATCACCGCGATCCTGGAGGCCACCGCCGTGTGCGCTCCGGCCGGAGTGCCGGTGATCGCCGACGGCGGGCTCCAGTACTCCGGTGACATCGCGAAGGCACTGGCCGCCGGTGCGTCGACGACCATGCTCGGCTCGCTGCTGGCGGGCACCGCCGAGGCCCCCGGTGACCTGATCTTCGTCAACGGCAAACAGTTCAAGAGCTACCGAGGGATGGGCTCGCTGGGCGCCATGCAGGGCCGCGGCGCCGCTGGATCTACGGGGCGTAGCTACTCCAAAGACCGCTACTTCCAGGACGACGTCCTTTCCGAGGACAAGCTGGTGCCCGAGGGCATCGAGGGTCGTGTGCCGTTCCGCGGCCCGCTGGCCACCGTCATCCACCAGCTCACCGGTGGGCTGCGCGCCGCGATGGGCTACACCGGTGCCCACACGATCGAGGCGCTGCAACGCGCCCAGTTCGTGCGGATCACGGCCTCCGGGCTCAAGGAGAGCCACCCGCACGACATCACCATGACTGTCGAAGCGCCCAACTACTACGCCCGCTAGGGGTGCCGATGAGCGCCCGCTCGAAGAGGAGACAGCACAGTCGTGCGTGACATGGTTGAAATCGGCATGGGCAGAACTGCTCGCCGCACTTACGAACTCGACGACATCAACATCGTGCCGTCGCGGCGCACCCGCTCGTCCCAGGACGTCTCGACGGCGTGGCAGCTCGACGCCTACCGCTTCGATATCCCGGTGGTCGCCCATCCCACCGACTCCCTGGTGTCGCCGGAGTTCGCGATCGAGCTGGGCCGCCTCGGCGGGCTCGGGGTGCTCAACGGGGAAGGGCTCATCGGCCGGCACGCCGATGTCGAGGCCAAGATCGCCCAGGTGATCGAGGCCGTCGAAAAGGAGCCCGAACCGTCGACGGCGATCCAACTGCTGCAGCAGCTGCACGCCGCCCCGCTGGACCGCGACCTGCTGGGCGCCGCGGTTGCGCGCATCCGTGACGCCGGAGTCACCACGGCGGTGCGGGTCAGCCCGCAGAACGCGCAGGCGCTCACCCCGGCGCTGGTGGCGGCGGGTATCGACTTGCTGGTTATCCAGGGCACCATCATTTCCGCCGAGCGGGTGGCCAGCGACGGCGAACCACTCAATCTCAAGACGTTCATCTCCGAACTCGACATCCCGGTGGTGGCCGGCGGGGTTCTCGACCACCGCACCGCGCTGCACCTGATGCGCACCGGCGCGGCCGGCGTGATCGTCGGCTACGGGTCCACCTACGGCGCGACGACCAGCGATGAGGTGTTGGGCATCAGTGTGCCGATGGCCACCGCGATCGCCGACGCCGCCGCCGCTCGGCGCGAATACCTCGACGAGACCGGTGGCCGCTACGTGCACGTGCTGGCCGACGGTGACATCCACACCTCCGGTGACCTGGCCAAGGCCATCGCCTGCGGTGCTGATGCGGTGGTGCTCGGCACGCCGCTGGCCCAGGCTGCCGAGTCGCTGGGGGACGGCTGGTTCTGGCCGTCGGCGGCTGCACATCCCTCGCTGCCGCGCGGGGCGCTGCTGCAGGTCGCGGTGGGGGAGCGCCCGTCGCTGGATCAGGTGCTCAACGGGCCATCCGATGACCCGTTCGGGTCGCTCAACCTCGTCGGCGGTCTGCGCCGGTCGATGGCCAAGGCCGGTTACTGCGACCTCAAGGAGTTCCAGAAAGTTGGCCTCGCGGTAGGCAGCTGAGCTCGATCAAGCCAACCTGGCTCGCCGTTACTGGGTTGTGGCGCTGTGTTTTTCGATGAGTGATTGCTTGTAGGGTTTGCCGGTGTCGGTGCGCGGCACCGTGTCCTCGAATGAAATCTGACGCGGGCGCGTGAAGTTAGGGCTGCCTATCTAGCTTGTTACCCGTGAGTAAGTTCATACTGGACGGATGGAGCCGGATTTCGACGTTCTGATCATCGGTTCGGGTTTCGGAGGCAGCGTCAGCGCGCTGCGGCTGACCGAGAAGGGCTACCGGGTCGGCGTTCTGGAAGCCGGCCGGCGCTTCGCCGATCACGAGTTTGCCAAGACATCCTGGCGGTTGCGCGAGTTCCTGTGGGCGCCGCGCTTGGGTTGCTATGGCATCCAGCGCATTCACTTACTGCGCAATGTGATGATTCTGGCCGGCGCTGGTGTGGGCGGCGGTTCGCTCAACTACGCCAACACCCTCTACGTGCCGCCGGCCCCGTTCTTCAACGACCCGCAGTGGAAGGACATCACCGACTGGCGCGCCGAGCTGATGCCGCACTACGACCAGGCGCAGCGGATGCTGGGCGTGGTCAAGAACCCGACCTTCACCGACGCCGACCGCATCATGAAGGAAGTGGCCGACGAGATGGGTGTCGGCGACACCTTCACGCCCACCCCGGTCGGGGTGTTCTTCGGCCCGAACGGTGAGAAGACGCCCGGCAAGACCGTCGCCGATCCCTACTTCGGGGGCGTCGGCCCGGCCCGCACCGGCTGCATCGAGTGCGGCGAGTGCATGACCGGTTGCCGGCACGGTGCGAAGAACACCTTGGTGAAGAACTACCTCGGACTGGCGGAAAAAGCTGGGGCGCAAGTATTTCCGATGACAACCGTCACCGGGTTCGAGCAGCGGCCCGACGGCGTGTGGGAGATCCACACGGTGCGCACCGGGCGGCTGGCCCGTAAGAGTCGGCGCACCTTCACCGCCCGCCAGCTGATTCTGGCCGCCGGCACCTGGGGCACCCAGCAGCTGCTGTTCACGATGCGTGACACCGGCAAGCTGCCCAAGCTGTCCGACAAGCTCGGCGTCCTGACCCGCACCAATTCGGAGTCCATCGTGGGTGCGGGCCGGCTGGAGGCGCGTCCGGACCTCGACCTCACCCACGGGGTGGCGATCACCTCGTCGATCCACCCCACGCCCGACACCCACGTCGAGCCGTGCCGCTACGGCAAGGGCTCCAACGCGATGGGTCTGCTGCAGACCCTGATGACCGACGGCCCGGGACCGGAAGGAAGCGATGTGCCGCGGTGGAAGCAGCTGTTCATCAACGCCGGCGAGGACCCGAAGGCCATGCTGCGGATGCTCAGCCCGCGCCGCTGGAGCGAACGCACCATGATCTCGCTGGTCATGCAGCATCTGGACAACTCGATCACCACCTACACCAAGCGCGGTGTGCTGGGCATGCGCCGGATGACCAGTAAACAGGGTCACGGCGAGCCGAACCCGACGTGGATTCCGGTCGGCAATCAGGTCACTCGGCGGATCGCCGAGAAGATCGACGGCGTTGCCGGCGGAACCTGGGGCGAGCTGTTCAACATCCCGCTGACGGCCCACTTCCTCGGCGGCGCCGCCATCGGCGACGGCCCGGAGCGTGGAGTAATCGACCCGTATCAGCGGGTGTACAACTATCCGACCCTGCACGTCATGGATGGCGCGGCGATTTCGGCCAACCTCGGGGTGAACCCGTCGCTGTCGATCACCGCACAGGCCGAGCGTGCAACTTCGTTGTGGCCCAACAACAACGAGGACGACCAGCGTCCCACTCAGGGGCAGCCTTACCAGCGGCTGGCGCCGATCTCGCCGAAGAACCCGGTCGTGCCCGTCGATGCGCCGGGCGGGCTGCGTCACCTGCCGATCGAGCCGGTCAACACCGGGCGTTAGGCCGGACCGGGTAGACCCGGCGCCGTCCTCCTGCGCTCTTTCTGAGCGCAGAACATGCGTCGGGGGTCGATGCGGTGCGGCCCGCCACTAGACTCGACCCGTGACATCCTCATCGCCTCGGCCCGTATTGGTGGTTGATTTCGGTGCCCAGTACGCCCAGCTGATCGCCCGGCGCGTCCGGGAGGCCCGGGTGTTTTCCGAGGTCATCCCGCACACCGCGACGGTCGACGAGATCAAGGCCAAAGACCCGCAGGCGATCGTGCTCTCCGGCGGGCCGGCCAGCGTGTACGCCGAGGGCGCTCCGCGGCTGGACCCGGCCCTGTTCGACCTCGGCGTGCCGGTGTTCGGCATCTGCTACGGATTTCAGGCCATGGCCCAGGCGCTCGGCGGTGAAGTGGCCCACACCGGCACTAGTGAATACGGTCGCACCGAGCTGGAAGTGATTGGCGGCGAACTGCATTCGGGTCTGCCGGGCAAGCAGCCGGTGTGGATGAGCCACGGTGATGCCGTCACCGCGGCACCGGCGGGATTCGAGGTGGTTGCCGTCAGCCCCGGCGCACCGGTTGCCGCATTCGAGGATCGGTCCCGGCGGCTGGCCGGAGTGCAGTACCACCCCGAGGTCATGCACTCCCCGCACGGCCAGCAGATCCTGAGCCGGTTCCTGCACGATTTCGCCGGGATCGGGGCGAGCTGGACGCCGGCCAACATCGCCGACTCGCTGATCGAGCAGGTCCGCGAGCAGATCGGCGATGCCCACGCCATCTGCGGGTTGTCCGGCGGGGTGGATTCCGCGGTGGCCGCCGCGCTGGTTCAGCGAGCCATCGGTGACCGTCTGACATGTGTGTTCGTCGACCACGGCCTGCTGCGCGCCGGGGAACGGACGCAGGTGCAAAGAGATTTCGTGGCCGCCACCGGGGCCAACCTGGTGACGGTGGACGCCGAGGAGCGCTTCCTGCATGCGCTGTCCGGCGTGCACGATCCCGAAGGCAAGCGCAAGATCATCGGCCGGGAGTTCATCCGCGCGTTCGAGGGCGCGGTGCGAGACTTGCTGGCCGAAAGCGATTCCGACGGCCACGCGATTGATTTCCTGGTTCAGGGAACGCTCTACCCCGATGTGGTCGAGTCCGGTGGCGGTACGGGAACGGCGAACATCAAGAGCCACCACAATGTCGGGGGGCTGCCCGCCGACCTGAAGTTCAAGCTCGTCGAGCCGCTGCGGCTGCTGTTCAAGGACGAGGTTCGAGCGGTCGGCCGTGAACTGGGGCTGCCCGAGGAAATCGTTGCCCGCCAACCCTTCCCCGGGCCCGGCCTTGGGATCCGCATCGTCGGTGAGGTGACCGCGGACCGGCTGGACACCCTGCGTCGTGCTGACCTGATCGCCCGTGAGGAGCTCACCTCGGCCAGCCTGGACGGTCAGATCTGGCAGTGCCCGGTGGTCCTGCTCGCCGACGTCCGCTCGGTCGGTGTGCAAGGCGACGGGCGCACGTACGGCCACCCGATCGTGCTGCGGCCGGTGTCGAGTGAGGACGCGATGACCGCGGACTGGACCCGGGTGCCCTACGAGGTGCTCGAGCGCATCTCCACGCGCATCACCAACGAGGTGCCCGAGGTGAACCGGGTGGTGCTCGACGTCACGAGCAAACCACCCGGCACCATCGAGTGGGAGTGACCCGCTAAGTTAAGTCCTTGAGGCGGCGGCGATCTCGGTGATCGCCTCGTCGAGCGTCTTGTCGAACTCGTCGTCGCTCTGCTGGGCGGTCAGCCCCTCGGTCAGGGCGCGGGAGAAGCTGGCGATGACGCCGTGGTTGCGGGCCAGCCGCTCACAGGCCTCGGCGCGGGAGTAGCCGCCGGACAGGGCCAGCACCCGCATCACCTTGGGGTGGTCGACCAGGTCGCGGTAGAGGTCGTCGACGTCGGGCAGGGTGAGCTTGAGCATCACCTGCTGATCGGCGCCGAGCGTGCCCAGGTGTTTGAGGATCGCGGCTTTGAGCTGGGCTTCGGCTTCGGCCTTGGCCGGGGAGTGGATGTCGACCTCGGGCTCGATGATGGGCACCAGTCCGGCGGCCAGGATCTGGCGGGCCACCTCGAACTGTTGATCCACGACGGCCTCGAGCCCGGCGCCGGGCAGTTTGATGACCGAGCGCATCTTGGTGCCGAAGATGCCCTTGTCCACCGCGCGGGCCAGCAGGTCGGCGAGCCCATCGATGGGCTTCATCACCTGGGCGCCGTTCTCCTCGGCGGCCAGGCCTTTGTCGATCTTGAGGATCGGTACGACCTTCTTGACGTTCCAGAGGTAGTCGGCGGTCGGGCGGCCCTCGATGTCGCGGTCCATGGTCATCTCGAACAGGATCGCGGCGAGGATCCGGTCGCCGTCGAAGCTTCTGCTGGTGATGATCCGGGTGCGCATCTGGTGAACGAGATCGAACATCTGCTCGTCACCGGAGTAGGCGTCCTCGGCGATACCGTAGAGCTTCAGTGCCTTGGGCGTGCTGCCGCCGCTCTGGTCGAGCGCGGCGACGAAGCCGTTTCCGTGGCTGAGCTTCTCGGCCTGTTCGGCGTTTCCTGCCATCCCTGTCGTCCCCTTTCCCCGCGGTCCCGTCGTTGGGTTGACCCGCCTGATTGCATGGTGCCAGCCCGCGGGCAGTCGGTGGGATGGGGGTTCAATGCAACCTGCTTGGTCTCTGCTGCCTCATCTGTCACGGGCGTCATGATCGCTTGACGCTGTCGGTGGGTGGGTGTTTACTCGCATCGTCGAACATATATTCGAACGCAGTGGGTTTTGATCGCGGCTGGAGGTGGGCGATGACGGCGGCGATTGCCCTGGGGAAACGTCAGCTTGACCGTGCTGAGCAGCTACAACAGCTCAGGCGTCAAATGGCGGCGGTGTCTGGGAGGGTCGGCGGCGACCGGGGTGCTGTCGAGCGCTTCGACGAGGTGTTGCCGACCTCGGAAAGTTTGCTGCCGATCCCTGAATCGCTGGCCGGACCGCTGCCTGCGGGGTTGCCGCGCGGTGTGGTCGCGGCGGTCTCGGGCGCTCGGTCGCTGCCGGTGAGCATGGCCGCCGCCGTGACGGCCGGCGGTGGTCATGTGGCCGTCGTCGGGCTGCCGGATTTCGGCTTGCTGGCTGCCGCGGAGATGGGCGCGGACCTGAGTCGGCTCGCGGTGATCCCGGACCCGGGTACCGATCCCGTCGAGGTGGCTGCGGTGCTGATGGACGGGATGGATCTGGTGGTGCTCGGCCTGGCCGGCCGGACGGTGACCGCTGCCCGGGCGCGGGCGGTGGTGGCCCGGGCCCGGCAGAAGGGTTGCACCTTGCTGGTCGCGCGCGGGGAGTGGCAGGGCGTGTCGATGCGTCTCCACGCGCAGGTGCACGGCTATGAGATGACCGCGGGTCCAGGGGGCGTCCCGGTGTCGGGCTGCGGTCGCATCAGTCGGGTCCAGCTGTCCGTCCGGGCGCATGGCCGTGCCGCACGGTCCGGGGTGGGTTGACGTGACCGGCCGGGTCCTGGCGATCTGGTGCATGGACTGGCCTGCGGTGGCCGCGGCGGCGGCCGTCGGGTTACCGGCGACAGCCCCGGTCGCGGTTACGCTGGCCAACCGCGTGATCGCCTGTTCGGCGGCTGCCCGCGCGGCCGGGGTGCGTCGCACCCTGCGACGACGTGAGGCGCAGGCGCGTTGCCCGCAGCTGCAGGTGGCCACCGCCGACCCGGCTCGCGATGCCCGCTTCTTCGAGGGGGTGACGGCGGCGGTGGACGACGTGGTGCCCCGCGCCGAGGTGCTGCGGCCGGGGCTGCTGGTGCTGTCGGTGCGCGGCGCGTCCCGCTACTTCGGTTCCGAGCAGGCTGCCGCCGAGCGGTTGGTCGACGCCGTCGCCGCGGCCGGTGCCGAATGTCAGGTGGGGATCGCCGATCAGCTGCCGACGGCCGTTTTCGCTGCCCGTGCCGGCCGGGTGATCGAACCCGGTGGGGATGCGGCGTTTCTGGCCACCCTGTCCATCCGGCAGTTGGCGGGTGAGCCGAGCCTGTCCGGTCCCGGTCGAGAAGAACTGGCTGACCTGTTGTGGCGCATGGGAATTCGCAACTTCGGCCAGTTCGCGGCATTGTCCCGCACGGATGTGTCCTCCCGGTTTGGGGCCGACGCGGTGGCCGCGCACCGATTCGCCCGTGGGGAGCCGGTACGCGGGCCGTCCGGTCGTGAGCCGACCGCCGATCTCGATGCCGTGCTGCACTGCGATCCGCCGGTGGACCGGGTCGATGCGGCAGCGTTCGCCGGCCGGACGTTGGCCAGCACGCTGCATCGCAGCCTGGAGGCAGCAGGTGTGGGGTGCACCCGGCTGGCCATCCACGCCGTCACGGCAGCCGGCGGTGAGCTCACCCGGGTGTGGCGTTGCGCCGAACCGCTGACGGAGGACGCCACCGCCGATCGGGTGCGTTGGCAGCTCGACGGCTGGCTGACCTCTCGGCGGGCCGGAGCGAAGCGACTCGGGGATGAGTTCAGCAACCCGGGCGACCGGCTCAACGCGCCGGTCACGATCCTGCGGTTGCAACCGGTGGAAGTCGTTTCGGCCGAAGCGCTTCAGCTGACGCTGTGGGGCGGCGTGGGGGAAGAAGACCGGTTACGCGCCCGTCGCGCATTGGTTCGGGTACAGGGTCTGCTGGGCCAGGAAGCGGTGCTGTTGCCGGTACTGTCCGGTGGGCGCGGTCCCGCCGAGCGCATCACCTTGACCCCGCTCGGTGACGAGCTGGTGCCCCGGACTGAGCCCGACCGGCCCTGGCCCGGCCGGCTACCAGAGCCCGCTCCGACGGTGATCCTGGACGATCCCGTGGAACTGCTTGATGCCCAAGGCAACCCGGTTCGGGTGACCGCCCGCGGGATGTTCACCGCAGAACCGGCCCGGCTGGACGGCGGTCGGCTCTACCAGGGCGAGCTCAGCTGGTGGACCGGGCCATGGCCGGTCGACGAACGGTGGTGGGACCAGGACCGACAGCCACGGACCGGTCGAACCGCGCGCGCCCAGGTATTGGTGGACAACAGCTCTGACGGCCGGCCGGGAACCGCGCTGCTGCTGTGCTACCGGCAGCGGCGATGGTATCTGGAGGGTGTCTACGAATGAGCAAGTCGTCTCGCGAACGGCCCCACCCGTTCGATGAACCGGTCGAAGAACGCCGCCGGATCCACGTCGACGCCAACGTGCGCGTTGGATTCCCGGCCCCACCGTCGGCTCCAGTCGGCGATCGTCATACCGCGGGTCAACGTCCCGGTGATCTCGACACCGACGGTGGTTGTGCGGGTCTGGACCAGGCCGGGATCCAGGGCCACCGCCGCCGCGAGCGGGTCGTGCAGATGGGCCAGAAAACCCTCGCCCTGATCGAAGTGGAACTCGAAGTAGAACCGCATCGCGTCCTCGAGCGCCCGGATCAGCGGGTTGTCGGCCACCGACCGGGTGCCCCTGGCGTCGAGCACGCTCATCGCCACCGTCGTCGACTCCGCGGCGCCGGCCAGGCGGGCCAGGATCGCCGGCGTCAGCGCGATGTTCTCGGTGAGGTTCAACCCGCACACAATGGGAAGCTGATGCGGCTCAACCGTTTTCGACTCCGCAGCCCGCCCCCAGGCGTCGAATACCTCGGCCGCGGCCTCCGGGTCGACGCTGATGTTCCACTCGGCCACCGGAGTCGTGTTGCCCCGGTAGTCGAAGGAGCCACCCATGATGACCAGCCGCCGCAACAGCGACGGCAGGTTCGGTTCGGCGCGCACGGCCAACGCGAGGTTGGTCAGCGGCCCGGTGACCAGACCGATCAGCTCTCCAGGCGCGGCGTGGGCGGCGCGCACCCACGCCTCGGCGGCATCGTAATCGGTGAGCTCACGGTCGTGTGCCGGCAGTTCGGCGTAGCCCAGCCCGGCGGGTCCGTGGGTGTCCTCGGCGGTACGCATCGGAGCAGCGAGCGGATGATCGAGCCCGCGGGACACCGGTACGCCAGGGGCCCGGCACAGCTCGAGAAGACCGAGGTTGTTACGGCACACCTGATCCACCCCGACATTGCCACCGGTCGAGGCGATACCGACGAGCTCCGCATCCGGACTGGCCAGCAGGTACACCAGCGCCATCGCATCGTCGACGCCGGTGTCCACATCGGCGAAAACGGGCAGCACAGACTGGTCTTCCCCGATCGTCACCGCGGTAACGATACCGGCCCGGGCATCACATCCGGGGACGGTGCGTGCCGCACTGCCGGATGATCGCGGCCAGGCCGTCGCGATCGGACACATCGAGTTTGAGGCACGCGCGATACACGTGGCCCTCGACGGTGCGGACCGAAACCGAGAGTTGTTGCGCGATTTCCCGGTTCGACAGGCCGGCGGCGACCAGTTCGGCGACTTCCAGCTCGCGCGCGGTCACCGGCAGCGGTCGTGCCGCCGCCCGGATGGCAGGGGAGGAGGCGCCACCGCACATCGTGGCCAGCTGCATTGCGCGGGTTACCGATTCGATCTCCTGGCGTCGAGCACCGCGATGCGCGTGGATCACGGCCGCCTGCGCTGCCGCGTCGGCGGCCGACAGCAGCAGCCCCGCATTCTCGAAATCGACGCTGACCTCGTCGAGCGCATCGGCATCGGAATTGGCCACCGCGACGGCGTGGCGGGCATACAGCTGCGGCAGCGGACCGTCGACGAACGCTGCCAGCTCCTGCAGTCGCTGCCTGGGTTTGCGGTCGCCGAACCGTGCCGCGTCGTGCAGGGCCTCAGCCTCCACCGCATACTGCCCGCTGCGCTGGGCGGCGTCGGCGGCGGCGCGGGCCAGGTCGATGGCGCGGCGTCCACCGCCCCTGGCCGCAGCGATCCATGCATTGGCGATCAGCACCTGCGCGTTGAACAACGCCACCCGGGCGCCGGTGTGCTCGGCGGCCTCACCGAGCACCCGCTCGGCGTCGTCGGGTCGTCCCGAGCCGGCGTAGGCGCGGGCCAGCACGAGCCGGCCCGGCAGCCGCCACGGCAGCGAGTTCTCGGCGTTGAGTGCGGCCAGCGCCTGTTCGAGAGCGGGGATCGCCTCGGGGAATCTGCCGCGGCGCGTCGCGACGAGGCCGATCATCACCTTGGCGATCGCCCACCCGAGAAACTCACCGGAGGAGGAGAATTCGTTGTACCCCATCGCGCGGGCCTCGGCCTTGTCGAGCTCCCCGGTGTAGACCAGGGCAAGTACCTCGCCGTACCGGACCAGCATCCGGATCAGCCCGTCGGTCGATTTCTGGCCGTCCAGACAGCTCGCGGCGATCTCGGCGAACTCCGAACCGCGGCCGGTGAAGGGCATGGCCAGGCCGGCGACGAACGCGGCCGTCTCCACCGCCTGCTCCGGGGCTGCCGGATTGGACAACACTGTCTCGGCCATCGCCAAACCTTCGGACAGCTTGTTCTGGAAGGTTGCGAAGGCGGCGTCGGCCGCATCGACCATCGGCCGCAGGATCGGGTTGGTGACCCGGCTGCGCAGCAACGCCATCACTTCCTCGGCGCGCGTCACATCCCCGAGCGACCAGAACACGATCGCTGCCCGCGGGATCCCCCACAACACCAGCTGCCCCTCGTCGAGGTCGTCGGGGTCGAAGCGGGCCAGAACCTCGTCGGCTTCCTCTGGTCGGCCCTGCCACATCAGCGCCCTGGACAACAGATGGACGGCGCGCAGACCGTCGCCGCGCTCGAACGCGGTGCGCGCCAACCGTTCTCCCAACGGTGCGTTGGCCAGCGACACCGCGTCCTTGGCGGCTGCGACCAGCAACCCGGTGTCGGCGGTCCGGTCACTATCCAGGTACAGCTCGGCCAGCCGGATTCGGCTCGCCGCCGACGCCGTCTCCCGCTGGCTCAGCACGGTGACGATCTGGCCGCGCAGCATCCGCGCCGACGCGGTTCCGATCCGGCGGCGCACCACATCGCCGTAGAGCGGATGGCTGATCCGCGCGTTGAGGGTCGGGCCGTCGCGGTCGATGCGGATCAGGCGCGCCTTCTCCGCGGCGTCGATAGCCTGCTCACCGGCCAGCTCCACCAGGGCGTCGATGTCGAGCGGCTCGCACAGCGACAGCAGCCGCAGCACCGTGACCGCATCCGGGTCGGCGTTCTCGAACCTGTTCTCCAGCAGCGTGGCCAGCCCTGAGGACACCGTGGTGGCTCCGCGCAACTGCCAGACACCGTTGACCTCGCCCAGGGTTCCGGCCTCCAACGCGGCCTCCACCATGTGCCGCAGGAACAGCGGGTTCCCACCGGACTGCGACCAGATGACGTCGGCGCTCAGCTCTTCCAGCGTCCCGCCCAGCACCGACTCGACCAGGGCGACGCATTCCTGCTTGGTGAACGGTTCGAGGTCGATGCGGTGCAGGTAGCCGTCTTTCCACAACGACATGACCGATTCGGGGACCGGTTCGCCGCTACGCACCGTCGCCACGATCGAACCGGTGCGTTCCATCGCGATCTGGTGCAGCAGCGTGGCCGAGAGCTGGTCGAGCAGATGTGCGTCGTCGACGCCGATCACCGCCGGTCCGTCGGCCAGTAGCGACTGGCGTGCCGAGACGAGCAGTTCGATCGGATCGCGCGCGTTCGTCGGCTTCACCCACTGGGCGAAGGCTCCGAGTGGGATGCCGCTCGAGGACGTGGTGCACGCGGCCCACCGGGCCTGGCCGGGCAGGGACGCGGTGACCGAGCGAGCCAAGGTCGTCTTGCCGACGCCGGCCACGCCGGTGATCACCACCCCGCTCGATTCGCTGTCGGACAGCGCGGACAGGATGGCCTCCTGCTTGGCGGGTCGGCCAAGTAGCTGCCAACCGGTGTCCATGCGGTCAGCCTAGGTCGAGGCCTGGCCGATCGCTGGGTGTTCGCATCCGCGGTCAACCAGTTCGGAGCTGATCCTGGAACCGGTCGCGGAACCAGTCCGGCCAGTCCCGCTTCTGGAACTCCACCGCGTCGACACAGACGTGGATCATTGTCGCCTCGGCGATCAGGTCCTCGCCGCGGCGGATGCCGAACCGGCTGCGCAGCGACGTCCGTCCGGGCAGGTCGAATTCCACGTCGACGACCAGCTCGTCGGCATACCGTGCCGGCTGCCGGAACTGCAGTTCGGCGGCGGCCACCACCAGATCGATCCCGCCGTCGGTCAGCGCCTGATAGCCGCCGAAGACATCCCCGATGGCCTCGGTGACAGCCATGTCGACCCAGGTCAGATAGTGGGCGTTGAATACCCGGCCCTGCATGTCGCATTCGACGTACCGCACGCGCAAGGGCATGCCGAAACTCTTGCCGGCCATCTCAGAACTGGGTGACACCGTCCCAGTCTTGCAGTGTCCACCCCATCACCGGGTTTCCGGTCACCACTACCCGTCCGGTGTTGGGCAGCGGGTGGTCGACCAGCAGGCTGTTGTGGGCGTTGCGCACGTTCAGCAGCGTCCACATCATGATCGAGGCAGCACTGGAGAAGGCGACCGGTTTGGTGTCGCCACTGTCGTAGATGCGCTGCACCGCGGCGGTGAACTGACCGTTGAACTCGGTGCCGGTGACCGATCCGGGGATGGCGAAAGTCGTGTCGCCGCGCAACCAGTCGCTCGGGGCGACCATGTAGGTGGCCGCGGCCTTGTCGACGTTCTCGCCGTTGAACCAGCCCGCCGAGATCTCGTTGAGCCCCGGCAACACCGTGACCTGTTCGCCCAGCGTCTTGGACATCGGCGCAGCGGTCTGCTGGGTGCGCACCATCGCCGAGGCGTAGATGCCGTCATAGCGGTTGCTCGCCAGCCGGCTTGCCACCGCCTGGGCCTGTTGCTCACCGGTGGGTGTCAACCCCGGCCCCGGCACCGAGGTGTCGATCACGCCGTTGGCGTTGCCCTCCGACTCCGCATGACGGATGAATGTCAGCGTGATCGACCGCTCCTTCGGCGCGGGCGAACCGCAGGCGGCGAGCAGGACGACCGCGATGAGCGTGGCGATCGCCGCGACGATGGACCTGGCGCGGGAAAGGTGCATGGGCATAGCGTGCCTTGTCAACCGCCGCGGCGGGTGCGATTTTCGTCAGTGCGACGATTGAGTTTCCCCGGTCCCAACCCCAGGAGTGCGGCAATGGCCATCGACCCCACGGCAATCGGAGCTGTCACCGAAGCCCAGCCCTACCAGTGGACCGAGCGCGACACGATGCTCTATGCGCTCGGTGTGGGCGCGGGCACCGAGGACCTCTCGTTCACCACCGAAAACAGCCACGACATCACCCAACAGGTGCTGCCGACCTTCGCCGTCATCTGCTGCTCGGCGTTCGGCGCCATCACCAAGGTCGGGTCGTTCAACTTCGGCCGTCTGCTGCACGGATCGCAGGAGATCCGGTTGCACGCGCCGCTGCCCGCGGCCGGTGAGCTGTCGGTGGTCTCCGAGGTCGCCGACATTCAGGACAAGGGCGAGGGCAAGAACGCGATCATCGTGATGCGCGGGCGGGGCACCGATCCGGCTACCGGCAAGCTGATCGCCGAGACGGTGTCGACCGTCGTCATCCGCGGCGAAGGAGGTTTCGGCGGTCAACCCGGACAGCGGCCCGCGGTACCGGAGTTCCCCGACCGCGAGCCCGACGCCCGCATCGCCATGGTGACCCGGGAGGACCAGCCGTTGATCTATCGCCTCTCCGGTGACCGCAATCCGCTGCACAGCGATCCGTGGTTTGCCCGCGAACTTGCCGGTTTCGACAAGCCGATCCTGCATGGGCTGTGCACCTACGGATTTGCCGGGCGCGCATTGCTTTCCGAGCTCGCCGGCAACGACGCCTCGAAGCTCACCGCGGTCAGTGCGCGCTTCTCTGCGCCGGCGTTCCCCGGTGAGACGCTGACGACGTCGATCTGGCGCACCGAGGCGGGCCGGGCCGTGTACCGCACCGAGGCCAGCGGGCCCGACGGATCGAACGCGCGCATCGTCCTCGACGACGGCTCGGCCGAGTACACCGACTGAAACGGCGCTAGCCGACCACGCCGCCGACGAGGTGGCCGATGCCGAACGTGATCGCCATGGCCAGTGCTCCGCCGACGAGCACCCGCGCGGTTGCGCGTTTGGCGTCGGCGCCGCCGAGGCGGGCGCTGATCCACCCGGTGACCGCCAGGGCGATCAGAACCGCGGCGACGGTGATCGGGATGCGCAGGGCTGGCGGCGGCAACAGGATCGCCAGCAGCGGCAGCAACGCTCCTACGGTGAACGCGATCGCCGAGGAGATGGCGGCCTGCCACGGGTTGGTCAGTTCGTCGGGATCGATGCCCAGCTCGATATCGATGTGCGCGGCGAAAGCGTCGTGGTCGGTGAGCTCTTCGGCGACGGTGCGCGCCGTCGCCGGCGATAGCCCCTTGGCCTCGTAGAGCGCGGCGAGTTCGTCGAGTTCGGCCGCGGGCTGGGTGTCCAGCTCGGTGCGTTCCTTGTGCAGCAGGGCCTTCTCGGTGTCGCGCTGCGTGCTGACCGATACGTACTCGCCGAGGGCCATCGACAGCGCGCCGGCGGCCAGTCCCGCCGTGCCGGCGGTGAAGATCGGTGCGCGGTCCAGGGTGGCCGCAGCCACACCGACAACGATGCCGGCGACCGAGACGATCCCATCGTTGGCGCCGAGCACACCGGCGCGCAACCAGTTGAGTTTGCTGCCGATCGCGCCCGCATGCGGTTCGGAGGAATGTAGCGACGGCTCTGGGGTCGATGTCACGTGTGCAGCGTAGGGCTTTCGCCGTAGGCCCGCGCGATGTCGGGCGAGTCGGCCCAACCGGAATACGTCGGCCGCTGTGGCCAACCGTCGGGCGAGTCCTGCCATTCCTCCTGGCGACCCCACGGAAGCACGTCTATGAGGGCGAATGAGTGGCTAAGGTGTTCGGTGCCACGGCCATTGGTGTGCCATGTTCGGTACACCTGGCCATTACCGTCGCGCAAGAAGACGTTTACCGCGAACCCACCGCCGGGGCCGGCGTCGACGTCGGCGCCGAACGAGCTCTCCGACGACGAGTACCAGTCCATCTTGTTGCCGACCTTCGCCTTATAAGCCAAGGCTTCCTTGATCGGTCCATTGGTGACGATCACGAAGCGGGCGTCGTAGTTGTCCAGGAACTCCAGCCTGGTGAACTGCGAGGTGAATCCGGTGCAGCCGGGGCACTGCCATTCGGCACCATCGGTCCACATGTGGTTGTAGACGATCAGCTGCGATCGCCCGTCGAAGATGTCGGTCAGCCGGACCGGACCCTCGGCACCGATCAGCGTGTAGTCGGGCATCTGCACCATGGGTAGCCGGCGGCGCTGGGCGGCGATCGCGTCGAGCTCGCGGGTGGCGGCCTTCTCCCGCCTGCGCAGGTCGTCAAGCGCGGCACGCCAGGTTTCGTGGTCCACGACGGGGGGCAGCGCGGTGGTCGAGGGTGCGGTATCGGTCATGGTGGATCCTCCTGCTATTTGGCCTTTCCCTTATGACTCTGCCGGGCTCCTGAACTCATCGGTCGTATTCGGCAAGCCCGGTCAGCACCGCGGGCAGCGGGCGTTGGTGCAGCACCCCCAACCGCTGAGTGGCCCGGGTCAGGGCGACGTAGAGTTCGGCCGCGCCGCGCGGTCCGTCGGCCAGGATGCGATCCGGGTCCACCACCAGCACGGCGTCGAACTCCAGGCCCTTGGTGTCCGACGGCGCGACCGCACCCGGCACGTCGGGTGGCCCGATCACGATGCTGGTGCCCTCGCGGGTGGCTTCGTCCGCCACGAACTCTTCGATGGCCGCCGGCAGCTGGTCCGCAGTGACGCGCCGCGACCAGGGGCGTACCCCGCACGCGCGCACCGACTCCGGTGCCCGGACATCGGGTGCGAAATCGGCGAGCAAAGCGGCGGCGACGGACATGATCTCGGCGGGCGTGCGGTAGTTCACCGACAGCGACCGGTAGACCCAACGGCCGGGAACATACGGCTCCAGCATCGCCGCCCACGACGTCGCCCCGGCCATCGAACGGCGTTGTGCCAGGTCTCCGACCACCGTGAAGGACCGGCTTGGACAGCGGCGCATCAACACCCGCCAGTCCATCTCCGAGAGTTCCTGTGCTTCGTCGACCACGACGTGCCGGTAGGTCCACTCCCGGTCGGCGGCAGCGCGTTCGGCCAGATCGCGGGTATCACGCTCCCTGAACCGCTCGGCGAGTTCCTCGGCGCCGAGCAGGTCCTGGGCGAGCAGATGGTCCTCATCGTCCATCAGGTCCTCGTGGGCCACCATGTTTTCCAAAACGCCGGCGGCATACTGTGTTTCGTCGGCTATCTGCCGCCTGGCGGCAGCGTCGGAGGCCTTGTCGCCGCCGAGCAGATCGACGAGTTCGTCGAGCAGCGGGACGTCCGACACCGTCCACGCCGTGCCGTCTTCGCGCCACAGCGCCGGGTCGCCGCCGGCGGCGCGCAGCCGCTCGGTCGAGGTGTACAGCGTGGC
Organism: Mycolicibacterium sp. CH28; assembly: GCF_004745805.1. Classification (GTDB taxonomy): domain Bacteria; phylum Actinomycetota; class Actinomycetes; order Mycobacteriales; family Mycobacteriaceae; genus Mycobacterium. Next base: position 75,353 of record NZ_SRLQ01000008.1, read on the forward strand.
CAACACGTCCTCGGGCGTCAGCACCGGCCAGAGTTCGTCGAGCGCGGCCACGAACTGCTCGTGCTCGTCGAGCTCGTCGAGCAGGCGGGCCCGAACCTTCGCCCAGGCGTCGCGATCGTCGCGGGTCAACCACCCGCGCCCGATCCGGGCGATCGCGCGTTCGGTCAGCACGTAGGTGACGATCTCTTGGAACACCGCGCGGGCCTCGTTGTGCGGCAGCCCGCTCGCACGCGCCTCTTCCACGGCCCATTGGGCGGCGTCGGCCTCGATCCGCATGGTGACGTCGGCCAGCTGGATCTGCAGCGGCTCTTCGGGTGTCCGCTGGCGGTCGGCGATCGCCGCCGCCAGCACCGCCAGCATCGCGCGGGAACCTTTGATCCGGGCGACGTCGGGGTTGTCCTCGGCGGAGGCGTGCAGTCCGGGAACCAGGTCACCGACTGTCATGAACACCACCTCCGACTCGCCCAGCGACGGCAGGACTCGGCCGATGTGGTCCATGAAGGCCTGGTTGGGGCCTACGACAAGCACCCCGTGGCGTTCGATCCGCTCGCGTTGGGTGTAGAGCAGGTAGGCGACGCGATGCAGTGCCACCACGGTCTTGCCCGTCCCCGGCCCACCCTCGATCACCAGCACGCCCGGGTGGTCGAGGCGGATGATCTCGTCCTGTTCGGCCTGGATCGTCGCCACGATGTCGCGCATGCCCGCACCGCGGGGCGCGTTGACCGCCGCGAGCAGGGCGGCGTCGCTGCTGGACGGACTGTCGTCGCCGGCGTCCAGGTCGGGTCGGCCGAAGACCTCGTCGGTGAAGTCGAGCAGCCGGCGTCCGAGGGAGTGGAACTGGCGGCGCCGGCGCATACCTTCCGGGCTGGCTGCGGTGGCTACGTAAAAGGCACGCGCCGCCCGGGCCCGCCAGTCCAGCAGTAGCGGTTCGCGGTCGCCGTGCTCGTCGAAGATGCCGATGCGGCCGACGTAGAGCCGTTCGCCCGAGACGGCGTCCAGCCGTCCGAAGCACAGCCCCTGGTCGGCCACGTCCAACCGCGTCATCGATCGGGCCAGGTCCCGCACCTCGGCGTCGCGCGCCACCAGGGTTCCGCCGTCCTGCAGGTCGATCGGGCCTAGCAGCGCGGCGCGGTATTGGGCCTTGACCTGTGAACGCTTGGTATCCAGCCGGGTGTAGAGCTCGGTCAGGTAGGCCTGCTCGGACTCCAGTTCGTGATCATGCGCGTGAGCCGGCATGCGTCTCAGTTCCCCCTCATTTCCGTAGTCCGATCAGCGAGTTCGCGGGACGCCTCGGTCGTGCAGAACTTCTCCCGGAAACCCATCTTCGTCCTGTTCTGCCTCCGTTGCGTAACGTGTCGAACATTTGTTCGATAAGCTCGGGCGGGTGGACTGGTTCAACGGACCGCCCAGCTGGGGCGAGATGGAGCGGGTGCTCAACGGCAAGCCCCGCCGGTCGGGCTTGTCGCTCGGGGAGCCGCACGCTGACGGTGGGGACAGTCCGGCGTGGTCGCGGCATCGGGAACCCTATGAACCGACCGGTAAGCATCCGCTGCGTTCGAGCGTGCCCTACGCCGAGCTGCACGCGCATTCGGCCTACAGCTTCCTCGACGGGGCCAGCACCCCGGAAGAGCTCGTCGAGGAGGCCGCACGGCTGGACCTGCGGGCCATCGCCTTGACCGACCATGACGGTCTCTACGGGGTGGTGCGATTCGCCGAGGCGGCCAAGGAGCTCGACATGCGCACCGTGTTCGGCGCGGAGCTGTCGCTGAGCAATGCCGCCCGTACCGAGTTGCCCGACCCGCCCGGCCCGCACCTGCTGGTGCTGGCCCGCGGCCCGGAGGGCTACCGTCGATTGTCGCGGCAGCTGTCCGCCGCTCATCTGGCCGGCGGGGAGAAGGGTAAGCCGCGCTACGACTACGACGCCCTCACCGAAGCCGCCGGCGGACACTGGCACATCCTCACCGGCTGCCGAAAAGGCCATGTCCGACAAGCGCTTTCGGAAGGCGGGGCGCAGGCTGCTGCGGAGGCGCTGGCCGACCTGGTCGACCGGTTCGGCCGGGACCGGGTCAGCATCGAGCTCACCCACCACGGTGATCCGCTCGATGACGAACACAACGCCGCGCTGGCCGCGCTCGCACCGAGATTCGGGGTGGGCGTCATCGCCACCACCGGCGCGCATTTCGCCGAGCCGAGCCGCGGCCGACTGGCCATGGCCATGGGGGCGATCCGGGCGCGCCAGTCGCTGGATGAGGCCGCCGGCTGGCTTGCCCCGCTGGGTGGTGCACATCTGCGCTCCGGTGACGAGATGGCGAAGGTGTTCGCACGTCACCCCGAATCTGTCAGCGCCGCAGCCGATCTCGGTGAGCAGTGCGCGTTCGGGCTGGCATTGATCGCTCCACAGCTACCGCCGTTCGACGTGCCCGCCGGGCACACCGAGGCTAGCTGGCTGCGTGAGCTGGTGATGGTCGGCGCCGCCCGGCGCTACGGGCCACGGGACGGCGCGCCGGAGGCCTACGCCCAGATCGAGCGGGAACTCGATGTGATCTCCGCCTTGAATTTCCCGGGCTATTTCCTTGTGGTGCACGACATCACCCAGTTCTGTCGGGAGAACGACATCCTGTGCCAGGGTCGGGGATCGGCGGCCAATTCCGCGGTTTGCTATGCGCTGGGTGTGACCGCTGTCGACCCGATCGCCAACGAGCTGCTCTTCGAGCGGTTTCTGTCGCCGGCCCGGGACGGGCCGCCCGACATCGACATCGATATCGAATCCGACCTTCGGGAAAAAGCCATCCAATACGTCTATGAACGCTACGGGCGCGATCACGCCGCGCAGGTCGCCAACGTCATCACCTATCGCGGCCGAAGCGCGGTGCGCGACATGGCCCGGGCGCTGGGCTTCTCCCAAGGGCAGCAGGATGCCTGGAGCAAGCAGATCAGCCATTGGGGCTCCGCCGCCGACTCGCCCGACGTCGAAGGCATCCCCGAGTCGGTGATCGACCTGGCGACCCAGATCAAGAACCTGCCGCGGCACATGGGCATCCATTCCGGCGGCATGGTGATCTGTGACCGCCCGATCGCCGACGTCTGCCCGGTGGAGTGGGCCCGCATGGAGAATCGCAGCGTGCTGCAGTGGGACAAAGACGACTGTGCGGCAATTGGTTTGGTGAAATTCGACCTGCTCGGACTTGGTATGCTCTCGGCGCTGCACTACGTCATCGACCTGGTCGCCGAACACAAGGGCATCGAGGTGGACCTGGCCCAGCTGGACCTGTCCGATCCGGGCGTCTACGAGATGCTGCAGATGGCGGACTCCGTTGGGGTGTTCCAGGTGGAGTCGCGTGCCCAGATGGCCACCCTGCCGCGGCTGAAGCCGCGGGTGTTCTACGACCTGGTGGTGGAGGTGGCGCTGATCCGTCCGGGACCCATCCAGGGTGGTTCGGTGCATCCCTACATCAAGCGCCGCAACGGCCTGGAACCGGTCGTCTACGACCACCCCTCGATGGAGCCGGCGCTGCGAAAAACGTTGGGGGTTCCGCTGTTCCAGGAGCAGCTCATGCAGCTGGCGGTGGACTGCGCGGGCTTCTCGGCGGCCGAGGCCGACCAGCTGCGCCGGGCCATGGGATCCAAACGCTCCACCGAGAAGATGCGACGGCTGCGGGACCGGTTCTACGCCGGGATGGCGCGGCGCAACGGCATCACCGGCGAGGTCGCCGAACGGATCTACGAGAAGCTGGAGGCCTTCGCCAACTTCGGCTTTCCGGAGAGTCATTCGCTGAGCTTCGCCTCACTGGTGTACTACTCGTCCTGGTTCAAGCTGCACCATCCGGCGGCGTTCTGCGCCGCGCTGCTGCGCGCACAGCCGATGGGGTTCTACTCCCCGCAGTCACTGGTCGCTGACGCGCGCAGGCATGGGGTTGCCGTGCACGGTGCGTGCGTCAACGCCAGCCTGGCGCACGCGACGCTGGAGAACTCCGGGCTCGACGTGCGGCTGGGACTGGGGGCGGTGCGCCATATCGGTGCGGCCCTGGCCCAGCGCATCGTCGACGAGCGTGATGCCGGTGGTCGGTATACTTCGCTGCTGGATCTGACTGGCCGGGTGCAACTTTCGGTTCCACAGACCGAGGCGTTGGCCACCGCGGGAGCGCTGGGCTGTTTCTCGATCACCCGCAGGGAGGGGTTGTGGGCGGCCGGTGCGGCCGCCACTCAGCGTCCCGACCGGCTGCCCGGGGTGGGCTCGTCGTCGCATGTGCCGACGCTGCCCGGGATGACCGAGGTGGAGTTGGCCGCCGCAGACGTGTGGGCCACCGGCATCTCGCCGGACAGTTATCCCACCCAGTTCCTCAGGGAGGACCTCGACGCGATGGGCGTGATCCCGGCCGAGCGACTGTTGGAGGTACCCGACGGCAGCCGGGTGCTGATCGCCGGTGCCGTGACTCACCGGCAGCGGCCGGCCACCGCCGGTGGCGTGACGTTCATGAACATCGAAGACGAGACCGGCATGGTGAACGTGTTGTGCACACCGGGGGTGTGGAACCGGCACCGCAAACTGGCCCAGACGGCCGCGGCACTGTTGATCCGCGGGCAGGTGCAGAACGCCACCGGCGCGGTGACGGTGATGGCCGAGCGGATGGGCCACATCACCATGAGGGTGGGTTCCCGTTCGCGCGACTTCCGCTGAGATGCGCCCGGGCGACCGTTGCGGCTAGGCCGGTGTCATCGAGGGCGACGGCCGCTATCGTCGGCGCGATGGCTCCGGTCAACCGCGTCAGCGTGTGGCCCGGGGTGGTCTCGATAGCGGCGCTCACCCCGAGTTCGGCCATCAGGCGGACACCGTCGTACCAGCGGACGGGTCGTGCCACCGACGACGCGAGGTCGTCGAGCACTGCCTGGGCTGAGCAGACGCTCCGGCCACCGGAATTGGTGATGTAACGCAACGCGGGATCGCGGCGCGGCACCGTCGCCAGGTGCGCGCGCAGTGTCTCCGCGGTACCGGCCTGCACCGGTCCGTGCGAGGCGACTCGGACGTCGAGGCGATCGAAGGCGCGGGCGCCGGCATGTCGTGCGGCCTGTGCCGCGGCGTCAAGTCCGGTCTCGGTGCCCGCGAGCACGGTCTGGGTACCGCTGTTGACGTTGGCCACCCACAGCGGTTCCCGCGTGGTCGAGCATTGTGCGGCGAGTCGCCCGCAGGCCGTCGGGGTGAGGCCGACGACGGCCGCCATGCCCCAGTCTCGGCCAGCGCAGGCGGCGCGCATTGCCGTACCCCGCAGGTGCACGGCCGTGAGCGCCTCCCCAAGGGTGAGGACGTGGGCGACGACGGCGGCTGCGAAGGCACCGACTGAATGGCCCGCGACGAACGCGGCCGTCAACCCCGAATCGTCGAGAAGGCTACGCCCGCAAGCGACGCCGGCAATCACCAGTGCGAGCTGGGTAGCGACGGTGTCGGGCAGCGTCTCGGGGCTGTCCACATCGACTATCCCGAACTCCTCGAGGATCTGCGACGATTCGGTGAGGACACTTCGGGCGGCTGGCGTATCCGGCAGCGTGTGCAGCATGCCGGCGCGTTGGGCGCCCTGGCCAGGGAACAGCAGCGCCAGGCTCATCGCATGATGTCGACGAGGTCGACCAGCTGCGGTCCGGCCGGCCCTCTGGCCAGCAGTTGCGGAACTCCCGAGACGACTTCGGCCAGGGCGACGGCGCCCACGGCGGTCTCCACTTGAACATCCACGCGAGTGGGTAAAGCTGCGAGCCGTTCATGAATATTCGAAAGCTGTTGTAGGGCAACGGGTGTAAATGTGTCAAGTCGCAGCACGAGGTCGAGATCGCTGTCACGGTGCATGGTGTGCACACCGGTGGCCAGCTCGAATCCGACGCTGCCGGTCGGACCCCAGGCCAGCCCGGTTTCCTCCAGCTCGGGGCGCAGCAGTGCCAACGTGTCGGTTGCGGGCTGACGGCGGTGGACGGACAGGTCAACGCGGGCCAACTGCTCGGGTGTAACGATCTCGACCACGGCGGCGCGGGGCAGCGTCATCGCATACCGGTGCGCCCTCGTGTCGCCGCGCACGCCGACCGGGATGTGGCCGTCGACCGCAAGTGCCCGGCGCACCACCACCCAGGGGATTGCGGTGATCGCCGCACACACCCAGGCGGGGGCGCCGGTGGGCAGCGCGGTCATCTCCCGCGTGATCCGGACCAGGTCGTGGGCCCGTGGGATCACACCTGGCCCCACTCTCGGGCCATGAGATCGCGTACCGCGCGAGAGGCGACCCGGGTCCGGATGGCGCCGGGAGAGTTCAGCCGGTTAGACAGGTCAACCGGCTGGCGGCGGGCCCGTTCGATCGCCTCGCCCACCGCGGTCGCGACGGTTGCGACGTCGTCGGCGGTGGGGGCGTCGGCGTTGTCGACAGACAGCAGTCCGTCGCACAATCCCAATGTCGCCCAGTCGGATACGCGATAACTCATCGGTGTGATGGTCTTGGCGAGCTCGTCGAGTTCTTCGACGGTACGTAACGTGATCCGCGCGGCAGCCTGCCGGTGCATCGCATGGATCTCTACGCCGGGGTCGTCGAGCGCGAGGATCTGGTTGGCCTGCAGCCCGTGGGTCAGGAAGCCGCCCGACAGTGCCGTGCCCACGACGAGCGCGACGACGGGATGCCCGGAAGTGCGTGCAGCGTGGAAGGCGTCTACGGCGACGGCCATCGCCTGGTGCAGACCGGTCATTTCCTCCAGCCGTCCGTAGGCCTGGCTGGGCAGGTCGACCACGGCGACAATGGCGCGCTTCACGGGTGCGGAGGCATCGGCGTCGACGGCGTCGCGGACTGCCCGAGCCAGCGCCAGTGATTCGGTGAGGCCGACTTCTCCGTTTCTGGCACGTGGATAGGGATTCTCGGGGTCGGGGACGACGGCGAGGTAGAGCGCGGTGCCGGACTGCACTTCGAGCACTGACGGGACGACTGCTCGTACGGAGTCCCCGGCGGTGAGCGCGCCCAGCCACGTCCTGCCGCGCGAGGCAGGTGCGCTGGTGGGTTGCCGGGCGGCTACCTGAGCACCCGGGGGCACCGGCGTGTAGGTCGCCCCGAATATCTCCGGCAGCTCGGTGGGTGTCGGTGGGTGCGCAGGGTCGATGACGGCCAGCCTGCTGGCCAGAACGTCTATGTGACGACTGCGGTGATCTCCGGGCGGGGCCACTCCGGCGGTGACCGCGGCGGCGACCGCGTCCCGAATCCGATCGGCGTCGTCGGGGACAAGGTCATCGGCGAGGGCGATGGCATGACGGGCCCGGCCGCCGTCGACCGCCCAGATCAGCGGGTGGTCGCTGGAGTCGAACTCCTCGACGCCATGCTCCTGTTCGATGACGGCGGGGCCATTGAGACCGATCCGGGCTTGGGGGGTGACGATCAGCCGGGTGCACAGTCCGGCGGCGATGCTCATCCCGCCGAAGGACCCGACCGTGCCGGCGACGACGCCGATGACCGGGGCCAGCGGGCGGAGATCCAGCAGCGCCGAGCAGATTTCGGCGACCGCGTTCAGCCCCAGGTTGGCCTCCTGAAGGCGCACGCCACCCGTCTCGAACAGGATCACCGCAGCGACAGGCGTGCCAGAACGTGATTGCGCCGCAGCCAGTTCCAGGGCTTGCGCGATCTTCGCGCCGGAGACCTCACCAGTTCCTCCGCCTTGGAAGCCCTGCTCGATGGAGGCGACGACAGCCGGCTTGCCGCCGATGACCCCCCGCGCGATGACGGTGCCGTCGTCGGATTGCGGGGTAATCCCCTGCGGGACGAGCCACGGGGACTCCAGCCGAGCAAACGGGCCGGCGAGCACTCGTGCGGTGCCGTCGTCGAGCAGCGCCGTGCACCGTTGCAGCGCATCGAGTTCGATGAAACTGCGCCGCGCCAACAGCTGTTGCCAGGATTGCCCGGCCGTCGGGCCGTCGACGGTTGCGGTCACCGGGGGCCGCCGTCGGCGGCTTCGGCGGCCTGCCGTAGCCGCAGCGTCACGACTCCGGGGGTGGCACCGAAGTCGTTGAGTTCCCAGCGCCCGGCCAGCGCGGTCCGGGCGAAGAAGCGGTTCAGCACCTCACGCCACACGGTGTCGAAGCCGTTGACGCTGGTGCGGACCCGCACGCTCGCGTGGTCGGAGGGCGCTCCGGCGTCCGGGGGTTCCAGCAGGATCTCCAGGTCTCCGGAGGCGACCACGCCGACGTGGACGGCGGCACCGGCGGCTCGGGTGGCCGGGAAGTGGTAGGTCAGGGTTTGCATCTGTGGCCCGTCTCGAGGTCCAGCGAGTCGAGGAACAGCGTGGCCGCCAGCAGGTCACCGGCCCCGCCGGGGGAGAGTCGACGATCCGCACATAGTCGATCGAGCACCGAAAAGCAGCGCCGGCCCTCGGGCGTACGCATCCCCCCGGCGACCACCGTGGCGCGGGCCGCGCTCTGGACGGCCACCAACCCGCCGGTACCGCCGCGGTGCAGCAGGCAGGTGTCGTCGAGATGGGCGATGAGCGTGAGCAACGCGTCGAGTCGGGCCGCGGTCGGGTCCGAGCCGGCCAGTCCGGCGCGCAGCGCGGGCAGTGCGAGTCCGGTGACATGGGGGAATCCGGCCTGCGCTTCACCGGGAGCCCCGGCGACACCATACCGACGCCGGGCGCGCGCGCCGTGCGACATCACCGCCGCGGGAAGGGGCGGCGCCGCCGGATCGGGGATTCTGGCCAGCCCGCCCGCGAACGCGGCAGCCTGCTCGACCGTCGCCGCGCCCGCTCCTGCTGCGGCGCATAACAGGCCGACAGCCCACAGGGCGCCGCGGTGGGTGTTCACCCCGCCGGTGGCGGTCAGCATCGTCTGCTCACCGGTGCGGCCGATCAGGCCGATCCGTGCACGCAACGTGGTGCCCGGCTCCGATTCCGCTGCAACGGAGGCACATTGGAAGAACGCCGCACGCAAGGAATCCGCGGAGGTATGCAACATTTCCCGGGTCATATCGGTGTGGGCACCGGGGCCGCGACGGTCGACGAGACCGGGTTTGGGGGTGAGGTCGATTTCGTCGTGCAGAGCCTGCACGGCGATGTCTGCGATCCGGCGCGGCTCCAGTGTGCAAGCCGCGGTTGTACGCATCGGCGAATTCATTGCTCACCAGTCCCGGAATCGTGGTGGTGGGTCGTAGAGGCCGCCTGACCAGGCGACCAGGTCTTCGATGCTGCGTGCCGCGAGAAGCGACCTGGTGGCCAGCCGGGTCTGTACGCCCAGATCCTCGGGGAAGGCGACCAACCCGTCACTGCGCAGGGCCTCGACGCGCCGTGCATCGGCGGTCCGCCCGACGGGGGTAACCCCGGCGATGGCCGCCAGCGCCGCGCGCCGGTCGTCCAGTGAGTGGGCCTTGTACAGGTAGGCGACGCCTTCCTCGGTAACGACGTGGGAAACGTCGTCACCGTAGATCATGACCGGCGGCAGGGGCATCGCCGCCTGGTGTCCGACGTCGACCGCGTCGAGGGTCTCTACGAACGTCGGCACGCCACCGGCGCGGAAGGTCTGGGCGATCTGCACCACCAGCTTGCGCCCGCGGCGTCCGGCGCCCTCACCGTGGGCGAGGTCGAGCCAGGCCGTCGATGCGTGGCGCCGTCCGTGCGGGTCGTGGCCCATGTTCGGCGCCCCACCGAACCCGGACAGTCGCCCGTCGGTGACGGTCGAGGAGTTGGCATCGCGGTCGATCTGTAGCGAGGACCCAATGAACATGTCGACGGCATACTGGCCCGCCAGTTGGGCGAGAACCCGGTTGGATCGCAGTGATCCGTCGCTGCCGGTGAAGAACACGTCGGGGCGCGCCGCGGTGTAGCGCTCCATGCCCGGTTCACCGCCGAAGCTGTGGATCGAAGTGACCCAGCCGGATTCGATGGCGGGGATGAGGGTGGGATGCGGGTTGAGAACCCAGTGTCGGGCGATCTTGCCCTTGAGTCCGAGCTGGGCGCCGTAGGTCGGCAGGATGAGCTCAATGGCAGCGGTGTCGAACCCGACACCGTGGTTGAGCGAGGTGACCTGGTGGCGCTCGTAGACGCCACGGATCGCGATCATCGCCTTGAGGATCTCCACCTCGCCGATGTGGCGGGGGTCGCGGGTGAACAACGGCTCCAAGGCGTACGGCCGGTCGGCGAGCACCACGAAATCCACCCAGCTACCCGGGATATCAACTCGGGGAAGGGCTTTGGCGTCATCAACGATCTTGTTGACCTGCACGATGACGACGCCGTCGTGGAACGCGACAGCCTCGGCAATGGTGGGGGTGTCCTCGGTATTGGGCCCGGTATAGAGGTTGCCGTCGCGATCGGCGGCCTCGGCAACCAGCAGTGCCACGTCGGGGCTGAGATCGGTGAACATCCGGGCATACAGCTCGACGTAGGTATGGATGGCCCCGATGTGGACGATCCCGTCCTCCACCATCTGGGCGATGCGGACGCTCTGGGGACCTGCGTAGGCCAGGTCGAGACGGGCGGCGATGCCGCGGTCGAAGAGATCGAGGTGCTCGGATCTGGACACCGACGAGATCAGCATGTGCAGATCGTGCAGGCGGGCGGGATCACAGCTGGCCAGGCTGCGAGAGAGAAAATCGGCTTGCTTCTGGTTGTCGCCCTCTAACGCGACCCGGTCACCCGGGCGAATCACGTTGTGCAGCAGATCCTTCAGTTGACTCGGGTTGACAACTTTGGCATCACTGTACGTGCGCCCAACACTGATCCGGTCGGCCTTGGCGGCGCGCCGGGTATCCCAACGGATCGGTACTGGCGCATTGTCGTCGATGGATCGCGAGTCTAGAACACCCACGGCGTCGGCGTCAGGCTTCCGTCGGGGTGGTCCACACCTTGTCGATGCTGATCCGCAGCCGCAGGTGATAACCACCCATCGCCTCGGTCAGGCCGAATTTGGCTGCGGCGTCGGCATATTTCGCCCAGTACGGTTCGTCGTCCCGCGGATCGGCGTCCTCCGAGTCCACCGCGGCGGTGCCGCCGACGACGATGATGCCCGAACCGTTGCCGTCGGAATCCAGGTTCAGGCTCACCCGCGGATGGGCCAGGATGTGGCGCACCTTGGCCGAGGACGGCTCGGTGTAGACGATGATGTCGGCTCCGTCGAAGTAGAACCACACCAGCTTCGGTACCGGCTGGCCGGACTTGGCCACCGTGGTCAACCAGCCGTAATGGTCGCCGGCGAGCCGATCGGATACCTCTTGAGTCAGTTCGATGGACATGACCCCGAATGTAGTCTCGCCTCATGACACTCGATCTGACCGTTGATGAACTCCTGGCATCCACCCGATCGGTTCGCAAGCGGCTCGATTTCGACCGCCCGGTGTCACACCAGGTGTTGATGGAGTGTCTGGATCTGGCCCTGCAGGCACCCACCGGGTCCAACGCGCAGGGCTGGCAGTGGGTGTTCATCGAGGATCCGGACAAGAAGAAAGCGCTGGCCGACATCTACCGCGCCAATGCCACTCCCTATCTCGACCTGCCGAGTCCGGTGCGCGGCGACATCCGCGACGAGCAGCAGGCCGCCGTGCGTTCCTCGGCCTCCTACCTCAACGACAACTTCGAGAAGGCGCCGGTCTTGATGATCCCGTGCCTGGAGGGCCGCCCGGAAGGCGCCGATGCCGGCATGCAGGCGTCCTATTGGGGTTCGCTGCTGCCCGCGGTGTGGAGCTTCATGCTGGCGCTGCGCTCGCGCGGGCTGGGCTCGGCCTGGACGACGCTGCACCTGATCGGCGACGGCGAGCGTCAGGCCGCCGAGGTGCTCGGCATACCCTTCCAGCACTACGCGCAGGGGGGCCTGTTCCCCATCGCCTACACCAAGGGCACCGACTTCAAGCCCGCCAAGCGGCTGCCCGCCGAGCAGCTCACGCACTGGGACACCTGGTAGCAGTTAGGCCCCGCCGGTGAATCCGTGCTGGCGCCACGCCTCATAGGCCGCCACGGCGGCGGCATTGGACAGGTTCAGCGATCGCCGGCCGGCCAGCATCGGAATCCGCACCTGATCGGTGATGTGCGGGTCGGCCAGCGTCGTCCCGTCGAGACCCGTCGGCTCCGGGCCGAACAGCAGCACATCGCCGGGCTGGTAGCGCACGTCGGTGAAGGGCCGCTCGGCGTGTGCGGTGAACGCGAACACCCGCGCGCCGTCCACCGCTGCCCACGCATCGGCCAGGCTGGCGTGCACCGTCACCGACGCGAGGTCGTGATAGTCCAGCCCGGCGCGGCGCAGCTTCGGTTCGGACAGATCGAAACCCAGCGGCTCGACCAGATGCAGCTCGCAGCCGGTGGCCGCCACCATGCGGATCGCGTTGCCGGTGTTGGGGGCGATACGCGGTGAGTTGAACATAATTCGGAACATGGGTCAGTCGTCGCAGCCGCGGGGTTCGAGGACGAAGATCGCCCGCTCACCGCTGCGCTCGTAGTGCTTTGCGTAGGCGGGCCATAGTGCGACCAACTCCGGCCAGTAGCGGTCCACGTCGGTACCGTGCAGCTCGCGGGCAGCACAGCTGATGACATCCGAACCGATCCGCACCGTGGCCGTCGGATCGGCGCGCATGTTGAGAACCCACGGATTCGTCGGCTCCGACGCGGGTTTGACGTTGCACACCACCACGCGACTGCCGTCCCTGAGGAAGAAAACCGGAGTCGTGTGCGCCTGCCCGGTCTTGCGGCCTCGGGTGGTCAGCAACAGGATGTTGCGGCTGAGCACCCGTCCGCCCGTTCGCCGATAGATCCAGCGGTGAACGGGTGCGATCACGTGCTTGACGGCCCATACTCCCGGTCGGCTGGCGCCCCATGAACCGCGACCATCGCTACCGCGCATCGACACAGCGTAGGTGGGTATGACGCCAATCGAATCGACCACCGGACGATGATCTCAGTTGCGCCCAGCCGAATTTGCTCGGCACCCCGGTCGGCTACCCGGGCAGGGGCTGCTGGTATCTCTCTGTTCAGTAAGAACCCTGGAGATGCTGGACGATCGCTGTCATACTCGACCAATTGCCAGGGGTGGCTCGTGGCTCGGTTGTGGCCGGCACGGGGCGGCGATAACCAGGAAGTTCGGATGAAGCAGGCGAGAACACTGTATTTCAGCTCAGCGGTCGGCGGCCCGGCCGCGGACCGGTGACGATGTTCGGCGCCCCGAACGGGGTGGAACAGCCCGGCGGCCAGCAGCCACCCGCTCAGCCCCCGAAACGTCCGTCGCGCTGGGCACTGCGGAACTGGCCGGTGCGGCGCAAAGTGTTTGCGATCGTGGCCGTTCCGCTGGCACTGGCGCTGGCGTTCGGCGGGTCTCGCATCTGGGACGAGGTCAACTCGGCCCGCGACCTGCAAGTGGCGGCCGACCGCGTCGAGATGATCCCGGCCATCGAGAACTACCTGGCGGCCATCGAGGGAGTGCTGCTGGCCTCCTCCTCGGGCGGGGACACCCAATCCGCGGCAAAGACCTTCGAGGCCGGCAAAGCGGCCCTGCAGACCAAACTCACCGGCACCGACGTCGCCCCCGACGTCCGCACCGGGGTGACCAACCTGCTCACCGGTGGTCAGAAGCTCGTGGCCGACGTGTCGGCCAACACCATCGGACTGCGCGAGCGAATCACCACCTATGCGCCGATCCTGCTGACAGCCGAGGACGCGATCGACGGTTCGGTTCGCCTCGACGACGAGAGGCTGCGCGCCCAAGCCCAAGGTCTGAGCCGCGCGGTCGGCGCCCGCGGCCAGATGTTCATGCAGCAGTTGTTCGTCGAGCAGGGCGCGGAGCTGCCCGAACCCGAGCTGCGCACCTCGATGATCACGCTGGCCGGCACCGAACCCTCGACACTCGCCGGCATGAGCCAGGTGCTCGGTGTGGGTTCCCCGGACGCCAAGGTGCTCCAGGGCGAGATGGTTCGCCGGATGGGCATCCTGTCCAACCCGGATGCGGTCCTGGTCGGCAACCTCGACTTGCGCCAGTCGCTGCAGGCCACCGACACCATCGCCGGTCAGATCATCAAGAGCACCACCGCAGAGGTCACGACGTCGGTGCAACGGCAGGCCGCCGACCGGCGCACCGCCGTCATCCGCGACGCGCTGCTGGTGCTGGCCGCCTTCGTCATCGCGCTCGTGGTGGTGGTCGCCGTGGCACGGTCCCTGATCCGGCCGCTGCGCACCTTGCGCGACAGCGCGCTCAAGGTGGCCCATACCGATCTGGAGCAGGGCATCGCCCGGGCCCGGGCCGGCGACGAGCGCGAACCCGAGCCGCTGCCGGTCTACACCACCGAGGAGATCGGCCAGGTGGCTCACGCCGTCGATGAGCTGCACACCCAGGCGTTGTTGCTGGCCGGTGACGAAGCTCGGCTTCGGGTGCTGATCAACGAGATGTTCGAGACCATGTCGCGGCGCAACCGCTCGCTGGTCGACCAGCAGTTGTCGCTGATCGACCGGCTGGAACGCAACGAGCAGGATCCCGAACGGCTGGAGAGTCTGTTCCGGCTCGACCACCTGGCCACCCGGATGCGGCGCATCGGCGCCAACCTGCTGGTGCTGGCCGGTGCGCAGGTCTCCCGCGACCAGCGCCAGTCCCTTCCACTGGCCAGCGCGGTCAATGCCGCGGTGTCCGAGGTGGAGGACTACAAGCGGGTCGAGATCGCCGATATGCCGGACTCGGCGTTGATCGGCCGCATTTCCGGTGATGCCGTACACATGCTGGCCGAACTGATCGACAACGCGCTGCGATACTCCCCGCCGATCTCGCCGGTGCGGGTCACCGCGGTGCACACCAGCAATGCGGGTGTGCTCATCGAGGTGCACGACGACGGTATCGGCATGACGGACAGCGACCTGAGGATCGCCAACATGCGGCTGCACGCCGGCGGCGAGGTCACCCCGGACAACGCCCGGCACATGGGTCTGTTCGTGGTCGGACGGCTTGGACACATGCACGGCATGGCGGTGCGGCTGCGCAACACCGTCGCCGGCGAGCCGTCCTCGGGCGCCACCGCCGAGCTCTACATCCCGCCGCAGTTGCTCGAACACGCCGCGCCCATCGGAGCCGATGCGCGCCCCTACGAGGGTGTCGGCGACCCAGCCGGTTTGCCCAGACGCGCACCCGGATTCAGCGGCATCACCGCGGCGTCCGCGGAGTCGGAGCCCGAACCGCAGCCCTCGCCGTGGTTCGCCGGCCCCGAAGCCGATGAGCCCGCCCCGACGCACGAGCACCCGTCGGACACCTCGGCATTCTTCACCTCCCGGCTGCGCGCCGGGGAAGTCCGCGACGAAGCCCAGGCGGTCAGTGACATGGACATGCTGGCGGCTGATCTGTCGGCGCCGGACGCCGAGAGTACCGACACCGACTTCATCTATCAGAAAATGCTGTCGGAGTTCCTGGTCGACCCGCAGACCATGGCCGTGCCGCAGGACTGGAAATCGGTGTGGGACAACGGCTGGGCCGCAGCCGCCGATGTGGACAACATCCCGGTGCAGGCGCACACCGAGCACGGTCTGCCGGTTCGCGATCCCGGTGCCCGGCTGGTGCCCGGCGCAGCAGAGACCCGCCCGCCCGCCGAGCTCCCCAGGCGCGACCCCGGGGCCGTTCGAGCCTCCTTCAGCAGCCATTTCGGTGGTGTGCGGGCCGCGCGCTCCGAGATCGAAGCGGCGTCATCAGAGAACGGACGAGAACACCCATGACCTACCCGCCACGCGCGCAGCACAACTCGCTGGACTGGCTGGTGTCCACCTTCGCCCGCGACGTTCCCGGCGTCTCCCACGCGGTGCTGGTGTCGGTGGACGGCCTGCTCATCGCGGCCAGTGAACAGTTGCCGCGGGACCGCGCCGAACAACTGGCGGCGGTGACCTCCGGGCTGGCCAGTCTGGCCGCGGGCGCCGCCCAGCTTTTCGAGGGCGGCCAGGTGCTGCAGTCGGTGGTGGAGATGGCCGGCGGCTACCTGCTGGTGATGCGGGTCGGCGACGGATCGCACCTGGCCACCCTGGCCGCGCCCAGCTGTGACGTCGGCCAGATCGGTTACGAGATGGCGGTTCTGGTCGAGCGGGTGGGTAATGTCGTGTCCTCGTCGCGGCGTCCCCCGCAATCCTCGTGACGCATCATGGACATCGTGGAGCCGTCGGCATCTGACGAGCCGAATCTGGTTCGTCCCTATTCGTTGACCGCGGGACGTACCGACACCGCCGTCGATCTTCCGGTCGAGGCTCCGATTCAGACACTGCGGCCGGCGCTGCAGCAGCATTGGCCGTCCGGCGACGTGCGCGGCCGGATCTGTCGGCTGTGCACCGACAGCCCCTCGGTGGCCGAGATCTCGGCTCTGCTGGAACTGCCGCTCGGCGTCGCGCGCGTCCTGGTCGGTGACCTCGTGGCGGCGGGCTATCTTCGGGTGCAGACCACTTTGACCGACCGCTCGACACACGACGAGCGCCGTGACCTGATAGGGAGGACCCTGCGTGGCCTACGAGCCCTCTGAGAGGCACGAGGCCGCCTCGACGAAGATCGTCATCGCGGGTGGGTTCGGCGCTGGCAAGACCACATTCGTCGGCGCGGTGTCGGAGATCATGCCGCTGCGCACCGAGGCGATGGTCACCGATGCCTCCGTCGCGGTGGATACCCTCGAAGCCACTCCGGGCAAGTCCACCACGACGGTGGCGATGGACTTCGGGCGGATCACCCTGGGCCAGGATCTGGTGCTGTATCTGTTCGGCACGCCCGGACAGCGCCGGTTCTGGTTCATGTGGGACGACCTGGTGCGCGGCGCGATCGGAGCCATCGTCCTGGTCGATGTGCGCCGGCTGCAGGACAGCTTCGCCGCGGTCGACTTCTTCGAGCACCGCAAGCTGCCGTTTCTGGTGGCGATCAACGAATTCGACGGGGCGCCACAGTATCCGGCCGATGAGGTGCGGCGGGCGCTGACCTTGCCCGAGACGACGCCGGTGATCACGGTCGACGCACGGGACCGCAAGTCGGCCACCGACGCGCTGATCGCGGTCAGCGAGTATGCGCTGACTCACCTGGCCCCCGGTCACGCCTAGTGGAACCGACGCAGCGTTGGGTCGACCGCGAATTCGTGGGCGAGGATTTCCACGACGAGGATCTCGCCGGACTGCACACCGAGCGGGTGGTGTTCACCGAGTGTGACTTCGGCGGTGCCAACCTGTCCGAGTCGCAACATGTCGGTTCGGCGTTCCGCAACTGCCGGTTTCTGCGTACTACACTGTGGCACAGTACTTTCCGAAATTGCAGCATGCTCGGATCGGCCTTCGAGAACTGCCGGCTGCGCCCGATTGTTTGTGACGAGGTCGATTTCACGCTGGCCGTGCTCGGTGGCGCCGACCTTCGCGGAGTGGACCTGTCCGGGTGCCGGCTGCGGGAGGCTTCGCTGGTGGAGGCCGATCTACGCAAGGCAGTGTTGCGGGGTGCGGACCTGAGTGGGGTGCGCACCAATGGGTTACGGCTGGAAGAGGCGGACCTGCGGGGTGCCCGCATCGATGCCACCCTGTGGACCACCGCGGCGTGTCGGGGTGCCCGGATCGACATCGCGCAGGCGCTGGCGTTCGCCGCCGCGCACGGTCTCGACGTCAGTGGGGAGTGACCACCCGCTCATCCCGAATCGTCGCGCGTGTCCTGGCCGGGGACGGCACCATCAACGGATCGGACCGAGTTCGCGGGCGTGCCGGCTGGCTTCCAGATGGTCATCGCGGTATCGAGATCTACGTCGCTGAGCGCATCGACCGGCAGCGGGGCCTGCTCCGGACGACAGCGCAAACCCTCAATGAACAGCGCGACGTAACGGCGCCACAGATCTATCCGGACATCGCCGGCGAACTCGCTTACCGTCCCGGCGAGCAGACTGATGATCGGCATGTCGGCTGCGGCGATCTCTGGACGCAGATAGCCGTCGGCTTGCGCCCGCTCGACGAGTCTGGTCAGCGCGGGAACCAGGCGCTCTTGGGCGGCGTTCACTCGGCCGCCCGCGTAGCACTTGCTGAATGCGATCTCCCGCAGGCCCCGGTCGGTCGCGGTTATTCGGCACATCTGCTCCAAGAACCAAACGAATCCCTGCCACGAATCCTCTTGCTGCTGCATAGCCTGTTCCGCCAGCGTCGTCAGCTGATCCAGGCCGTCCTCGAAGATCGCCTCCAGGAGCTCCTCTTTGGTGGCGAAACGCCGGTAGACGGTACCGACGCCCACGCCCGCGTGGTGAGCGACCTCGTTGAGATTGGGTTCAAGACCCTTCTGCGCGAAGAGGTCGCGGGCCGCATCGATGATGCGCTGCCGGTTGCGCTGCGCGTCCTTGCGCAGCGGGCGATCCGTCGGTGGATGAGGTCCCATCTGGATGAGTGTAACGACCGCCACACTAAACGGATTGACTTCATCCGTTTTATTGGTTAGCTTCACTTTCTACAACTTTGCTGGCCGCCGTCGGCGGTCGTCGGTCGCGCTGAAAGGCCAGAGGTCATGAAATCTGTCGGTGGATCACCGCCTGCGACTTCCGCTGTGCCGCAGCGTAAAAGACTCACAATGACGCGGATTCTGGGGCGGGTGTGGATTCCCGTGCTGGTCGTTGTCGTCGCCGCTGCCGGTGGCGCCGCGGTGAAGAACGCCCGCACGGTTTTCGGCTCGAACCCGGTCATCGTGACGTCGAAGACGTCGGACAGCGCCGCGGATTTCAACCCCAAGGTGGTGACCTACGAGGTGTTCGGGTCGGGCGGTACGGCGGTGGTCAACTACCTGGACCTCGACGGAATACCTCAGCGGACCGGGAGTGTGACGCTGCCCTGGTCGTTGACGCTGAGCACGACAAACCCTGCGGCCTCGCCGAACATCGTGGCTCAGAGCGACGGGACCGCAATCGGCTGCCGGATCACCGTCGATGACGTGGTCAAGCAGGAAAGGACCGCTACGGGAATGAATGCCGCAACCTTCTGCCTGGTGAAGTCAGCATGAGTGTTGACGTCGGTGATACGCCGACCGACGCCATTGCCGTCCCTCGCCATCGGGCGCATCCACGGATCCCTCGGTTCATCCGCATGTTCGCGGTGCCGATCATCCTGGGATGGATTGCACTCATTGTCGTGCTGAGTACCGTGGTGCCCACGCTCGAGGATGTCGGCAAGCTGCGCGCGGTGTCGATGAGTCCCAACGACGCGCCGTCGCTGATCGCGACCAAGCGGGTCGGCAAGGTGTTCAAGGAGTACGACACCAGCAGCTCGGTGATGGTGGTTCTCGAAGGGGCTCAGCCGCTGGGCGCCGAGGCGCATGCGTTCTACGACAAGATCGTGCAAGAACTGCGTGCCGACACCAAGCACGTCCAGCACGTCCAGGACTTCTGGGGAGATTCGTTCACCGCTGCGGCCGCTCAGAGCGCCGACAACAAGGCCGCCTACGTTCAGGTGTACATCGCCGGTGACCAGGGCGAAACGTTGGCCAATGAGTCGGTGGGGGTCGTCCGCAAGGTCATCGCGGACACCCCGGCCCCGCCGGGAGTGACGGCCTACGTCACCGGGCCCGCCGCCACCACCACCGACCAGAACATCGTCGGCGACAAGAGTATGCAGCTGATCGAGCTTGTCACGTTCGGTGTTATCACCATCATGCTGTTGATCGTCTACCGGTCGGTCATCACCACACTCATCGTGTTGGTGATGGTGGTGCTCGGACTCTCCGGTGCCCGGGGGCTGGTCGCGTTCCTGGGGTACCACAACGTTTTCGGGCTGACGACATTCGCGACCAATATGGTCGTCACCTTGGCCATCGCCGCGGCGACGGACTACGCGATCTTCCTGATCGGCCGATATCAGGAAGCGCGCCGAGCCGGTGAAGACCGGGAATCGGCCTACTACACCATGTTCCACGGCACCGCCCACGTCGTGCTCGCTTCGGGCCTGACGATCGCAGGTGCGACCTTCTGCCTGCACTTCACTCGGCTGCCCTATTTCCAGACCATGGGAATCCCGCTGGCATCAGGCATGGTGATCGTGGTCGCCGCGGCGCTGACGCTGGGCCCGGCGCTGATAGCGGTGTGCAGCCGGTTCGGCCGGGTCCTGGAGCCCAAAGGTGTTGGGAAGCAGAAGCTGTGGCATCGCGTTGGCACCGCCACGGTGCGCTGGCCAGGCGCCGTTCTGGTGTGCGCGGTGGCGGTTGCGCTGGTTGGCCTTCTCACGCTGCCCGGCTACCACACGACCTATAACGACCGAATCTATCTGCCAGCCAGTGTGTCGGCCAATGTCGGTTACGCGGCGGCCGAACGGCACTTCTCCCGCGCCAAGATGAACCCGGACCTGCTGATGGTCGAAGCCGACCATGATCTGCGCAATCCGGCCGACTTCCTGGTTATCGACAAGATCGCCAAAGCACTGGCCCGGGTACATGGGATCGCCCAGGTCCAGACCATCACCCGGCCCGAGGGAAAGCCGATTGAGCACGCGACGATTCCGTACTCGTTGAGCCAGAACGGCACCGGCCAGCTGATGAACAACGACTACCAGCAGGCGGTCATCGACAACATCATGAAGCAGGCCGACGAGATGCAGGTCACCATCGACTCGATGACCAAGATGCAGAGCATCACCCAGCAGCTCTCCGAGGTAACCCGCAGTATGGCCGGCAAAATGGACGTCACGTCGCAAGACATCGCAACGGTGCGCGATCACCTCGCCGACTTCGACGATCAATTCCGGCCGATACGCAACTATCTCTACTGGGAGCCACACTGTTTCGACATCCCGATGTGCTGGTCGATGCGCTCGGTCTTCGACTCCCTCGACGGAATCTCGACGATGTCCGACGACTTCCAGAACATCGTGCCTGACCTTCATCAGATGTCGGACCTGACCGGGCAGATGGCAACGATCATGCCCCCGATGATCGCGTCGATGAGGACCCAGAAACAGTTGATGCTCAACCAGTATCAGGCCCAGAAGGCGCAGCAGGACCAGAACATGGCGCAACTGCAGGATGCCACCGCAATGGGCCAGGCCTTCGACACGGCCAAGAACGACGACTCGTTCTATCTGCCGCCAGAAGCCTTCAGCAACGACGATTTCAAGCGCGGTATCAAGCTGTTCCTATCCCCGGACGGGCATGCCGTCCGCTTCACGATCATCCACCAGGGCGATCCGCTGACCGAGGAAGGTACTGCCCGGATCGAGCCGCTCAAGGTCGCCGCGGCAGACGCGATCAAGGGAACACCGCTGGAGGGGGCCAGCATCTATCTGGGTGGCAGTGCGGCGATGTACGCCGATATGCAGCAGGGTGCCGACTACGACCTGATCATCGCCGCGGTCGCGGCGCTGATCCTGATCTTCGTCATCATGGTGATCCTCACCAGGGCCATCGCCGCGGCGGCGGTGATCGTCGGCACCGTGGTGCTCAGCCTGGCCGCGTCCTTCGGCCTGTCGGTCCTGCTTTGGCAACACGTCATCGGTCTGCCGCTCCACTGGATGGTGCTGCCCATGTCAGTGATCGTTCTGCTCGCGGTCGGGGCGGACTACAACCTTCTTCTGGTGTCGCGCATGAAGGAAGAGATTCATGCCGGCCTGAACACCGGGATGATCCGGGCGATGGTGGGGACCGGCTCCGTGGTCACCGCGGCGGGTCTGGTGTTCGCCTTCACCATGGCTTCGATGGCGGTGAGCAGCCTGACCATCATCGGGCAGGTCGGGACAACCATCGGGCTGGGTCTGCTGTTCGACACCGTGGTGGTCCGTTCGCTGATGACGCCGTCGATCGCCGCGTTGCTGGGCCGCTGGTTCTGGTGGCCACAGCGCGTCCGCCAGCGTCCCCGTCCTCAGTCATGGCCGAAGCAGCAGATCGCTTCTCAGCCCGAGTCCGAGGAGGTGCTGGCATGAGGATCGGTGCCGTGCGACAAAGGGACCAGGCGTGAAGAGGATAATTGCCGCAGCGCTCTTCGCCGGGCTGATGGTCGCGCCAGCGGCTGTTGCCCACGCTGACCCCGACACCGATTTCGTCAATCAACTGCATACCGTCGGTGTCTACGGGCCGAAGGACTACAACGCCTGGATCGCGAAGATCGCATGTGAGCGGCTCGACCGCGGTGTCGATCACAACGCCTACGACTCTGCCCGGTTTGTCTCCAGGCAGCTGCCGACGGGTGCCACGACAGCGCAGGCGTGGCAGTTCATCGCCCTGGCCTATCCGATCTACTGCCCGGACCGGCAGGTCCTGCTACAGCAGGCTGCCACCCCGACGAAAGAGTGAGAACACAATGCACGTTCGCCGTAGCGGCCTGATCCGGACGGGTGCGCTCGTCGCGGCTGTAGTCGGGAGCCTGACAGTCGTTCCGGGCAGGGCTGCCGCAGATGCCAGCGATGACTACCCGATCCCCAAGCGGATCATCGACACCACCTGCACTGTCGACCAGTACATGGCTGCGGCGCGCGACACTTCACCGATCTACTACCAGCGGTACATGATCGACTACAACAACCGCCCCGTCGACGTCGAGGACGCGGCCCGCGATCGCATCTACTGGTTCTTCTCACTCGACTCCGCCGCTCGCCGGCAATACTCCGAAGACACCGCGACCAACGTCTACTACGAGCAGATGGCCACCCACTGGGGCAACTGGGCCAAGTTGTTCTTCAACAACAAGGGCGTCGTCGCGAAGGCCACCGATGTCTGCGCGGACTACCCGCAGGCCGATCCGACCGTGTGGAACTGGGGGCCCAACGAACGAGCGGAGGGCTGATCGTTCGTCCGTCAGCTACTTCCAGACCAGCAGGTCGGCGACTCCGTTGTTGTAGACCACTTGGGCGGGCGCCGGGCCGGTTACGTCGAAGTAGAGCTTGCCGGTGGACTTCACGCCCTGGGCGATGGTCGCGCCGCTGATCCCCGCAGGTGTGGCGGCCTGCCATAGCACCGGGTAGTTGGCGCCGCCTGCGGCACGGGCGTTGAAGTCGGGGATGATCGGCGTGACGGTGCCCTTGGCGGCGCGCACCGCCGCGGTGGCCTCCCACAGCTTGCCGGCCAGCGGGTACCCGGGAACGGTGTCGGTGCTGGGCTTCAGATCGCTGATCTTCCACAGTGTGATGACCGCGCCGTTGTCGTCGACCAGGTGGTTCCAGCCGCCGAAGGTGTCCACGCTCGGATCGGCCACCGCAGCCGGGGCTGTCGCGATCGCAAGGCTCACTGCAGCGGCGAACACTGCGGTTCTCATCCTCGTACGCGCAGGCTATGGACACCGGTTAAACGGAAGTCAACTCTCAGGCGAGCACCTGTTGCGCGACACCACAACAGGAGCTGGCGTTGTCTCACCGCCCCGGGGGTTGTGCGCCTCAGTTATGCGGTCTTTATGAATCGATTGCCATTCCTACCGCGTGGCCGGTAAGGCAGCCACCATGGAGACCGCAACTACTGGACTCGGGGAGGTGGGCGGTGGACCTGGTTCTCGGTGTCGCGATGACGCCGTCGCATGTGCGAATGGTCCTGGTGGAAGGCGCAGCGGCCGACGGCTTCCTGGTCGACCACGACGCGTTCAGCGCGAACTACGCGGGTGAGGTCGACATGGCCACCGCACCGCTGGTGTCCGCCGCGATTCTGGGAACGCGGGAAAGCGCCACCACGCGGGGGCATCGCATTGTCGGTACCGTTGTTGCCTACTCGAACGACTGCGACTCCGCTGCGCTCCGTGCCGCCTTGGATGCCAGCCAACTCGCGGACGTCGTTTTGGTCGACCATTGCCACGCCGCCGCGGCCCTGGCTGGGGCGGTTGGTCGTCGCAGGGCGTTGTCCACCGTCGGAATCGTGCTGCTCGACGACCAATTTGCCTCGATCCTGGTAGTAGCCAATGCCAGCGCCGAGATCATTCACGTTGCGACGGAGAAACTTCCGGCGGGCGACACGACCGCTGCGTTGGCCACTCTGGTCGCCGAGACAGCCGACCTTCCCTCGCCTCCGGAGGAACTTCTGCTTGTGGGCGACGTCACCGACATCGCCGGGGTGCATGCACGTCTCAGCGAGCTGGCGACCGTCGCGGTGTGCGCTCCTCGAGAGGCGCAACTGGCGCTGGCCCGCGGCGCGGCGCTCGCCTATGCCATCCGCTCCTTCGACGATCCGACCGCGAGCCTTGCCTATTCTCAAGCACGGGGTGATCTCGTGGAGCGTGATGCGCTGGATGACTGCTCTCTGGACGACATTGCGCTAACCGACCCGCCGCGGACTTTGCCCAGCCCGATCCTTCCACTGGGCAGCGCCCTGACTGCGGTTGCGGTTGCCGGGATCATGGTGGCGGGAATTACGTTGGCCGCCGGTGTATCTCCAGCTGCGGATCAGCACGCCGCCGCGCCGGCGGCTGCCGCGCCACCGAGCAACACCACTCCCACGCCTCACGAGCCGAGCTCGCTACCCCCCGCAACGCCGGCCTTGCCTGACACACAGCCGGCGCCCCTGCTGGTTTCCGCGGCCCAGCAACAGCGATCGACGGTCACCGTCAAAACGACGCCGGCTGCGGCGACGCCGAATTCGCCACCATCGGCCAACTCCGTCCAACCGGCGACGGAACCGACCATCGCCGCGCAACCATCGAGCGCCGCCGTGGACCCGCCCTACTTACCGTGACTCATATGCTCACGACAGGGTCTGCACAGTCTGAACACACACCGGCCACTCAGACTCATTCGGTGACCACAACTCAACCGCCGTGCGGTCTGTTCGAGCCCACGTTGCTGTGAGGTACTTGCCGACATCATCGACGTTAGACGGCTCCGAGTAGTTGTGCGCTCGCCGGGCGAGGGGACTCCCGTGCACCAAGCCCCAGGCTGTCCCCCCCGGTTCACGGGGGTCCCCCCGCTCGGTGCAGCACACACTCTTCGAAAACCCACAAATGGCAGGGAGATCGGCGTTGGCGACCGGGAGTAACCCGGCCGCCAACGGCTGCTCTACGGTTGTGCCCTGACTACTGAGTTACCGCGGCGGGCACGGCGTGAGCGGCAGGCACGGGGCTGGCCCCGGCCCCGGACCGACGGGACCTGGGCCAGCGGGTCCCGGACCAGCCGGACCTGGGCCGCCGGGGCCCGGTCCGGGCCCCGGCCCGCCGACACAGGGGGCGCCGGGCGCGCACGGCGGCGGCGGAGCGGCGACCGCGACCTGTTGTCCGAACCCAGCGACGGCGAACATCACCGTCCCGGCAACCAGCGATGCGCGCACCGCATTTCGACGCATGGACTGCGCTTTCATATTTCGTCTCACTTTCTTGTTGGCGTTCTGGAGCTTTCGCCGCGACACGTGCCTAACGAGGCGGCGGCGGAGGACATGGCGCATTCGGTGGGCACTGCCCCGGAGGTGGCGGTGGCGGTGCGGCGTTGGCGAAGCCGGCTCCGATACCGATCGCGCTCAGGCCCATCCCGAGGCACACCACAGCCGTACCGATCAGACGAGTGTTGGAAGGCAAGTTAGCTCCTCTCTACGAAATCTGCTGTCCCACAACAACCATAGCCAGGCTCCTTGTGGGGAAGCCGCTCCTTCCTATGGACGCCATGTGGATCTGAGCGGGTTTCTGGGAAGCTGGTGACGATCGTCCTACCTCGCGGCGTGTCCGCTCGACTCCACGTCGACGAGATGCCTTCCGGGCACGACCCAACGTCGCCACTTCCTTCTCACGACGCTGCTACGGCGTTGACAGTCGGCGCATAATGCCCGGCCGTAACGTCCTCTGCATATCGCGTCGGAATTTCGAGGGGCAGGTTGTGGCAACAGTTCGGTTGGGACGAGTCGGACAACTACCGATTATTGCTGCGGGGGTTGCGCTTTCGACGGCGGCGTGTTCGCTGGCGGGCAATGTAGCGGACTTTCCGCCCCCTGCGCCGACGACCTGGTCCAGCGTCGCGCACCAGCCTCCACACGTCGGGCTCGGGTATTCCCGTTGTCCGGGGGTGGCCGAGCAAGTACCGGACGACGCTGGTGCGGGCTGCGCCCCCGTGGCGTCCACGGCTTCGTCGGCTCCGCCGTCCTAGGTCTGGCGTCGATTCGGCGGTGAAAGTGGTTCCGATCAGGATGAACAAGTGAGGATGAGCAATGTTGGTTAAAACAGCGAAGGCCCGGATGGGTCGCGCGGCCATGTTGGCCGTGTCTGGCAGTGGTGTTCTACTGGCGCTCGGGAGCGTCGCCGCACCAGTGGCGCAGGCGCAGCCGCCGGGTATGTGTGTTCCCGGCATGCCTTGCGGGCCTGGAGGGCCGGGAGGGCCCGGCGGTTTCGGAATGGGCGGTCCTGCCGGGAACGGTCCCATGGGATTCGGACCGGGCGGCCCCGGAGGCCCAGGACCCGCCGCCCCAGGCTTCGGCGGCCCAGGCCTTGGGCCGGTGGGTTCGTTCCTATCGGATCTGTGCATCTTGCCGATCGTGTGCCCGCCACCGCGCTGAAGCGGATTGGCACCGCATCAAGCAGTGACGCGCAGGCTCGCTGCGCTCACTCCTTGATGTGCACGGCGCCACGCGCATCGTCGTCACGCGGGTTCGTTTGGCGTGATTCCTCAGCGGGCTCGTTCCTCGCCCGCATCGTCGTCACGCGCCCTTGAGTCGGATCTTCCAGCGCACGAACGACAAGTACCCCACACACAGCGCGCCCAGCATGCCCATGTCGAACCACCACGCCCCCGCGGTGTGCTCCCAATGCCGATCCTTGGGCGTCAGTGGTCCTGGCACCAGCTTGATCAGGTCCACCGTCGAGGCCGATGCGGCGAAGCCCCACCGCGCCGGGGTGAACCAGGACAACTGGTCGAGCACGATGCGGCCGGTCACCGGGATCATGCCGCCGGAGAACACCAACTGACTCATCACGGCGACCACCAGCAGCGGCATGATCTGTTCGTTCGACTTGGCCATTGCCGACAGCGCCAGACCCACCATCGCCGCGGTGACCGTGGTCGCTCCCATCACCACGAACAGCTCGACCGTCGGGTTCAGGAACGTCAACGAACCCTGCGTCGGTCCGCCCTTGCCGGCGACGGTGATCGCTGTGACGATAGTGGACTGCACGATCGCGAAGACTGCATAAATGCACACCTTCGCCAGTAGGTAGGCGGTCGTGGACAACCCCACCGCTTGTTCGCGACGGAAGATGGCCCGTTCGCCGATCAGATCGCGAACCGTCAGGGCGGTGCCCATGAAGATCGCGCCGACGTTGAGCAGCACCAAGATCTGGCCGGGCTCGTTGGGCGCATCACCCATGGGATTGGGCACGCCGAAGCCGACGGTGCCCGGCACCGACAGCGACAGCACACCCATGATGAACGGCAGCATGGCCAGGAAGGCGAAGTAGCCGCGGTCGGAGATGATCAGCCGCAGTTGGCGGCGCCCGATCGTGGAGAACTGACGGAACAGGCTGGTATGCGTCGGCTCGCCGATATCGGACGGTTTCTCCACCGGCGGCGGCGGGGGAGTGGGCCCGGTCTGCGCCAGGTAGCGCTGATAGGCCGCATCAGGGTCACCGGCGACGGTGCTGAAGATATCGGCCCAGTTGGTGGTGCCCATCGCCGGCCCGATCTGACCGGGTGTGCCGCAGAACGCCGTCTTGCCGCCCGGCGCCAGCAGCAGCACCTGATCGCACACGTCGAGATAGGTCAGCGAGTGAGTGACCACCAGCACCACGCGGCCGGCGTCGGCCAACTGGCGCAGCATGGTCATGACCTGGCGGTCCAACGCCGGATCCAGGCCCGAGGTCGGCTCGTCGAGGATCAGCAACGACGGGCCGGTCAGCAGCTCGAGTGCCACCGAGGCACGTTTGCGCTGACCGCCGGACAGCTTGTCGACCCGGGTGTTCGCGTGCTGGGTCATCTCGAGTTCGCTGAGCACCTGGGCCACCACCTGCTGGCGGTCCTCTTTGGTGGTATCCGGGGGCAGCCGCAGCTCGGCGGCATACATCAACGCCTGCTGGACTGTCAGCTGGCCGTGGACCACGTCATCCTGCGGCACCATCCCGATCCGGGATCGCAGCGAGGCGTACTCGGCGTGGATGTTGTGACCCTCGAAAGTCACTGTGCCGGTTGTCGGATGGGTGTAGCCGGCGACCAGCCGCGCGAACGTCGACTTACCGGCGCCGGAGGGGCCGATCACCGCGGTCAGCGTGCCTGGGCGCGCCGTCAGCGAGATGTTGTCCAGCAGGGTCTTGTTGTGCTCGATCGTCCACGTCACCGCACGCACGTCCAGACCGCCGGTGGCGGTGGCGGCCTCGGTCTCGGTGCGCCGGACCAGCGTGCCGCCGGCGAGCACCAGGTCGACGTTGCCGATGGTGACGACGTCGCCCTCGTTGAGCAGGGCGGTGTCCACCCGGGTGCCGTTGACGAAGGTGCCGTTGATGCTGCGGTTGTCGACGATCTCCGTCCCGCCGGGGGTCGGGATCAGGGTGGCGTGGTGCCGAGAAGCCAGCACGTCGGGGATGACGATGTCGTTGTCGGTCGCGCGGCCAATCGTGATCCCGCCCGGCGGGACCTCGCCCGGCGCGCCCGGGCGCAGGATCTTCAGCATCGACGTCGCGATGTTCGATGACCCGCCGGACTTGCCGACCGCGGGGCGCATCTGGGTCGGGGCCGCCGGCGGAGGCGCAGCGGGCGCGGTGGGCTGGTAATAGGTCGGCTGCGCCCGTGAACCGCTGGTCGGGTAGACCGGCGGTTGATAGGCCGGCTGCGGGTGGGAAGGTGGCGGCGGCCACGCGCTGGCGGTCGGGGTGCCGGTACTAGGGGCAGCCGGCCACGATGGCGAGGACGGTGGAGCGACGTGCACCGACGACGTCTGCGGCGGACGGCCAACCGAACCCTGGTCGCGGCCGAGCCCGAAGTGCATCGCCGGCCCGTCAGGGTTGCCGACGTTGATGTTGAGGCCGTCGGTGATGTCGACGGAGGACATCCGGCGTCCGTTGACGAACATGCCGTTGAGCGACCCGTTGTCGATGGCCATCCAGCGGCCGTGGTCGAAGCGCAGCACCAGGTGGGCGCGCGAGATCAACGGGTGGGCGATACGTACGTCGGCACGCAGGTCGCGGCCAACCACGACATCGTGCCCTGCGGCAAAGGTGCGCTCCGACCCGTCGTACCGAACGGTCAGCACAGGCGCAGCTGGTCGACTCATCGACACCAACTCTATCGGTAGCGAGGCCGCTCGCTCGTCAGGCTGGGGCGCCGGTCACCACACAGAGCGTCCGCGAGTAGATCGTCGGCATGCATTTGTTGCAGTGCGTGCACAGCGACTTCACCGAGTGCGCGTCGCCGTCGGCCTGGATGCGGTTGATCAGATCCGGCTCGGCCAGCAGCGCGCGGCCCATCGCCACGAATTCGAAACCTCCGGCCATCGCGCGGTCCATGCCCTCGCGGTTGGTGACACCGCCCAGCAAGATCAGCGGCATGGTCAGTTCCCTGCGGAACGTCTCGGCATCGCGCAGCAGGAAGGTGTCCCGGTAGGGGTATTCGCGCATGAATTTCGTGCCGGTCATGCGCATGCCCCAGTTCAGTGGCCACTTCTGCGCCGCGGCGAACTCCTTGACCGGGGCGTCCCCGCGGAACAGGTACATCGGGTTCAGCAATGAGCTGCCCGCGGTCAGTTCGATCGCGTCCAGACCGCCGTCGTCCTGAAGCCACTTGGCGGTCTGCAGCGACTCTTCGAGGTTGATGCCGCCGCGTATACCGTCGGCCATGTTGAGCTTGGCGGTCACTGCGATCGGCGCCGGGCCCAGCCGCTCGACCTCGCGGCGGACCGCCATCACGATGCCGCGGGCCACCTTGGCCCGATTCTGCAGTGAGCCGCCGAACTCGTCCCTGCGGCGGTTGATCAACGGCGAGAGGAACGAGCTGGCCAGGTAGTTGTGGCCGAGATGGATCTCGACGGCGTCGAACCCGGAATCGATCGCGAACCGGGCGGCCGAGGCGTGCGCGGCGATGACGTCGTTGATGTCGTCGCGGGTGGCGTGTTTGGCGAACTTCATCGACAGCGGGTTGAAGAACCGGACCGGGGCCAGCGCCGGGGCCTTGTTCGACCGCGCATTGGCCACCGGGCCGGCGTGACCGATCTGCGCGCTGATGGCCGCGCCCTCGGCATGCACGGCGTCGGCGAGTCGCCGCAGTCCGGGAACTGCGTGCGGTCGCATCCAGATCTGTCCACCGTTGGTGCGGCCGCCCTGGCTCACCGCGGTGTAGGCGACCGTCGTCATACCGACGCCGCCGGCGGCGACGGCGCGGTGGAAGGAGATCAGGTCGTCGGAGACGACGTCGTCGGGGGTGCGCGCTTCGAAAGTGGCCGATTTGATGGTCCGGTTGCGGAGTGTGATCGGACCGAGCTTGGCCGGGCTGAACACATCTGGCGCACTGTTCATAACCGCAGCTGACCACGCGCTACTCGATGCTGTCAACGACGGCTCCCGGTGCGATGGAAGAATGTGCCGCGTGGTCGCGATCAGCCTGGACGGCAAGCTCACCCGTGACGAGATTTTCGTCGATCTCACCGACCGCGTTGCGGCGCTGACCGCCGCCGGAAACACTCCCGGCCTGGGCACCGTGCTGGTCGGCGACGATCCCGGCTCGCACGCTTACGTGAAGGGCAAGCACGCCGATTGCGCCAAGGTCGGGATCACCTCGATCCGGCGCGACCTGCCCGCCGACGTCAGCCAGGCGCAGCTCGACGACACCCTCGACGAACTCAATGCCAACCCCGAGTGCACCGGCTACATCGTGCAGCTGCCGCTGCCGCGCCATCTCGACGAGAACGCCGCACTGGAGCGGGTGGACCCGGCCAAGGACGCCGACGGGCTGCATCCGACCAACCTGGGTCGGCTGGTGTTGGGCAAGCAGGCGCCGCTGCCGTGCACCCCGCGCGGCATCGTGCACCTGCTGCGTCGCTTCGACGTGCCGATCGCCGGGGCGCACGTAGTGGTGATCGGTCGCGGTGTCACCGTGGGCCGGCCGATGGGCCTACTGCTCACCCGTCGCTCTGAGAACGCCACAGTCACCCTGTGCCACACCGGAACTCGTGATCTCGCCGCGCTGACCAAGCAGGCCGACATCATCATTGCGGCGGTTGGAGTGCCGCACATGCTGACTGCCGACATGGTGCGTCCGGGGGCGGCGATCGTCGATGTCGGGGTGAGCCGGGTGGACGGAAAGCTCACCGGCGACGTGCATCCAGACGTGTGGGAGGTCGCCGGCCACGTCTCGCCCAACCCGGGTGGAGTGGGCCCGCTGACCCGAGCGTTCCTGCTGACCAACGTCGTCGAGCTGGCCGAAGGGGCGTGATGACCGCCCGGGCAAAGCGCCGACTGCCGACTCCTGCGGAGGCGGTGGACTTCGCCCGGCGGGTTGTGCGGGCGCAGTGGCCCATCCTGGGCGTGTTCGGCGTCTTTCTGGTCGCCTTCGTCCTGGTGGCCGCCGGATTCTGGCGGCGCGGCTCGCTGTTGATCGGCATCGGGGTGGGGGCGGCAGCCGCGCTGCGGCTGGTGCTCACCGAGGAGCGCGCGGGCCTTCTGGTGGTGCGTTCCCGCAGTCTCGACTTCGCCACCATGACGACGGTATGTGTGGCGATGGTCTACATCGCTTCCACGATCGACCCGCTCGGGACGTCGTAATCCGTCAAACTTGCATGCCGCGCAATTTTGCATGGTGGGCAACTTTGTGGGTACGGTGTCGTCATGACCGCACCGCTAGGGCTTCGCGAGCGCAAGAAGGCCGACACTCGCAGGGCGCTCAGTGACGCCGCGTTACATCTGGTCTTCGAATGTGGCCTCGACAACGTGACTCGGGAAGCGATCGCCGAGCGGGCGGGCGTGTCGTTACGAACGTTCAACAACTACTTCACCGGCAAGTACGAGGCCATCGCCTACCGCCAGATCGAGCGAATGCGTCGCAGTCTCAATGTCTTTCGGACCCGATCCGCGGACGAGTCGCTGTGGACGGCGATCACCGAGTCGGTGCTCGAACCGTTGCTTGCCGAGATGGGTGAGGATTACGCGCCGACCCGCCAACAGCTCGATCAGCTCGTCGAGCTGAATGCGGCCATCGAGGTGCGCAACGCCTTGGCCAAAAACCTGATGGCCGAATGGGTCGAGGCGATCGCCGAACGCACCGGCACCGATCCAGACCGCGACATGTATCCGCGCCTGGTAGCCGCCAGCATTCGCGCCGTCTCCGAAGCTGCGATGGACACCTATATCGCCTCCGATCCACCCGTTCCGATCGTCGGCTTGATGCGCCGGGGCTTCGCCGACATCGTTGCCGGGCTACCTGAACCGAAACGGGAGTCGTCATGAGCGACGTCGACGTCGTCATCTCCGGTGCCGGACCCAACGGCCTCATGCTGGCCTGCGAGCTGGCCCTGGCCGGCGTTCGATCGACCGTGCTCGACGTACTACCTGGACCTAGTGACGAGCCCAAGGCGAACGGTCTTGTGGGTCAGGTTGTTCGGCTGCTCGACATGCGTGGTCTCTACGCCGGGATCACCGGGTTGACCGAACCGCCACACCCGGCAGACGGTTGGATCTTCTCCGGGATGGCATTGGATTTCGTTGGCATGGAAGAGAATCCGATGTACGCGATGGCGATTTCGCAACCGGAATTGGTGCGCTTCCTCGATGGGCGCGCGCGGGAGCTCGGCATCGATGTTCGCTGGGGCCACGAACTCACCGGGTTGGCGGCAGCCAATGACGGTGTTCAGCTGACGATCGGCAGCGAATCCGGCATCTACGCCATGACGACGTCCTACCTGGTAGGTGCCGACGGCGGGCGCAGCTTCGTCCGTAAGAGCATGGGTATCGAATTCCCCGGCGTGACCTCACCGACCGTCGCCAGGGTCGCCCACGTGTCTGTCCCGGAGGAGTTCGTGCACCCCGACGGCGGTCTGGACGTGCCAGGATGTGGCCGAGTGGCATTCGGTCACAACCGGTTCGAACAAGGCATGGTGATCTATGCGCCGTTCGAGACGGACCGCGCGTTGCTCGGCACCATGGAATTCGGCGCACCGTCTGGTGGCGAGGAACCCATGTCACTCGGTGAGTTGCGTGACAGCCTGACTCGCATACTCGGCACCGAACTGCCGGTGGACGAGCCGCAGGGTCCTGGACCGCACGCGCTGCGGCGCATCAACGGGCAGAACACCCGACAGGCCGAACGCTACCGGGAGGGCCGGGTCTTGTTGGTCGGCGACGCGGCGCATGTGCACAGTGCCATGGGCGGCCCCGGGCTGAACCTGGGTCTTCAGGACGTCTTCAATCTTGGCTGGAAGCTCGCGGCCGTCATCAAAGGCGCCGCCCCCGATGCCCTCTTGGACACATATCAGACCGAACGCTATCCCGTGGGGGAGCGGGTCATGATGCACTCGATGTCGCAGATCGCGCTGATGGCTCCGGGCCCGGAAATTGCGCAATTGCGAAAGCTTTTCACCGAGCTCCTCGCCATTCCGCAGGCCGCCATCCACATGGCGGAGCTGCTGGCCGGCTCCGATGTGCGCTATGACGTCGGCGACCGTCATCGGCTCTCGGGCTATCTGGTGCCCGATCTGGCGCTTGACGACGGCCGCCGGGTGGCGAGCCTGCTGCACGCCGCGCGGCCGGTGCTGCTCGACCTGTGCGGGGGTTCGGCCGGGTCTGGCGCACAGGGCTGGGCAGATCGCATCGACATCGTCGAGGCGGAGCTGGCCGTCGGGCCGGCGGCGCTGCTCATCCGGCCGGACGGTTATGTCGCCTGGGCTGCAGACGATTTCGGGGCGGCCGATGCACAAGGTTTGCACGTCGCGCTGAACCGGTGGTTCGGCCCGCCTGATCAGGCCGGTCCGGACTTGGAGGACTTCTCCCGGTACATCTGACGGTCGACTCGCGTCATGAGATCCGCCGTGCGCTCGTCTGCGGTGGCGGTCGCGAGCCCGACGCTCACCGAGACCGCGCACGGACATCGGTCACCGGGGCCCAGGCCGCCGATACGCCGGCGAATGCGGTCGGCAACCGCGTCGGCGTCAGTGGCGTCGGCATCGACCAGGGCGACACAGAACTCGTCGCCGCCCAGACGTGCAACGAAGTCATGGGGTCCGACTTCCTGCTGGAGAGCCTCCCCGATGGCTATCAACACGTTGTCGCCCGCGAAGTGTCCGTAGGTGTCGTTGACGGACTTGAAGTCGTTGACGTCGAGCAGCAGCAGGCTCAGCTGGCCGTCGCCGTCCTGCTGCCGCGCCAGCTCAGCCTCGATGCGCTCGGAGAAACCCCGCCGGTTGAGAACCGACGTCAGCGGGTCGGTGCGGGCCAGCTCGGCCAATTGCTGCTGGAGCGACTTGAGTTGGGTGATGTCGTACGAGGTGCTGAGCACGGTGCGGACCTCACCGTCTGGCGAGCGCTCAGGCACCACCCGAGTCAGAAAAGTCCGCACTCCGTGGATCGTGGGAAGCTGCTGCTCCTCCTCGGCCGGTTCTTCGCTATGCAACACCCGGTCGACCAGCGGCTCCCACTGCGCCACCAGATCCGGGGGCAGGCCGAGTTCGCGCTTGCTCTTGCCGATGAACAACTGGACCGGAATTCCGGTTTCCCGTTCAATGCGGGGATTGATGTAGACGTGCCGATGGTTTCGGTCCAGGCGCGCGACGATGTCGGGCAACGCCTGCGCAATCGAGAAAAACACCTCGTTATGCCGCTGGCGCGCAGTCGTCAGACGCAGGATCCCCAGCCAAGAAGTGGGCGGATCATCGAGCGCCTGCAGGGTGCACTGCCAGTCCGGTGCATCGGGCAGGGAGATCACCTCCGGCGACCTGTCAATGCCCGGCCACAGCAAGCCCAGCCCGGCCAGCAGCGCGGTCTCGGCGAGCTGACCCGGGCCGGGACCGACGACAGCGGTGCACTCCGGTGTTCGCGAGACGATCTCGACGTCGTCGCCGTCGCGGCGACACAGGAAAGCGGCGACCGCGGATTCGGCAAACCAGTCCAGCAACTCGTCCCCCACACCCAGGGACTGTAGCGCCCGGTCTACCCGCTGGATGCCTAGTCGGCGCCGCCGGATTTCACCTTGTACATCAACAGGTCGGCGCGCGACAACAGATCCTGGGCCGTGCCGTCCTTCTCCTCGGCCACGGTGACACCGACGCTCACCGATATCCCGAGGGGTCGGCCGTCTTCAGCGGTGATACCGCTGACCCGCCGTCCGATGCGCCGCGCGACAACGTGCGCGCTGGTCGTATCGATATCGAGTAGGGCGACGCAGAATTCGTCGCCGCCCAGGCGCGCGGTGATGTCGTGCGGGCGGGTCTCCTCGGCCAGGATGCGTCCCACCGTCTCCAGTACCCGGTCACCCGCGACGTGGCCGAACCGGTCGTTGACGTTCTTGAAGTTGTCGAGGTCCAGCAGCAGCAAGCTCAGGCCGCCCTGACCGCGTCGAACTCGATCGAGTTCGAGGTCCAGTCGCGTGCTGAAGCTGCGCCGGTTCGGCAGTCCTGTCAGTGGGTCGGTGCGGGCGAGTTGCTCGAGTCGGTGCTGGAGGCGCCGGACCTCACTGATATCGCGGACTACCGACAGGATGGAGTCGACCCGGCCCGCGCTGTCGAACTCGGGCGTCGCGCGGCCGAGATAGTGCCGTACGCCGCCCGGGCCGGGATAGTCGAACCCAATCTCGACCGGCTCGCCCGTGTCTATGACCCGTTGATAGACGGCTTCGAAATTCGCGGCGTACTCGGCGGGAGCACCAATCTCGGCGTAGGTCTTGCCAAAGCGGGTTTCGGCCGGGACGCCGGTGATCGCGCCCAGAGCCGAATTGGCGTACAGACAGCGAAAGTCCCGGCTGTAGCGAGTCACGACATCGGGCAGGCTCTCCACGATCGTGAAGAACGCGTCGTTGGGCGACTGCCACTCCTCGGGCAGGCGCAGGATCGCCAGGTACCCGTCCGGCTCGGCATCGACGGCGCGAATGATGCACCGCCATGCGGGTTCACCCGTCGCGGCGATCGTGAGCGGCGCGGCACTGACGGTCGACGGCCATTGGTCGTTGAGCCGGGCCAGCAGCGACTGCTCGTCGAAACGGCCGCTGAGTTTTTGCATGACGCCCATGAACTCGGGTGTGCGTGCCACGATGGTGAGCTCGCCGGCTGCTCGATGGCAGTGGAACGCGGGGACGCCGGCGGCTGACAGCGTGGCTAGCCACTGCTCAGCGGACACCATGGCCGGCGGCCTATTCCGAGAGCGTTGCCCGGATACACACCGTAATGTACGGCAGCGCCAATCCGGTCGAGTTCGCCAGTGCGGGATGGGTGTTCAGCAGGTCGCGAACTCGATCGAGGGTTTGGGTGCGGACCGCAGCGGGTGAGGTGATGCAGTAGCTGCGCGAGGCCACCAGGTCGATCAGCGCCTGCGGCGTCAGGTAACTCGTCCACTCCACGTGACGGCGCGCCACCTCGCTGAATGGCGCAGGCAATGTGGTGGTGTCGTTGAGTTGGGCGTTCTCATGGCCGATGATGTCGCCGAGATCCTTGACCCAGCCGAGTCTTTCGTCGCGGGCGTTCCACACCAGCCCGAGTCGCCCGCCGGGGCGAAGCACCCGGGCTATCTCGGCGACCGCCCGCTGCGGGTCGAACCAGTGCCAGGCCTGGGCTACCAGAACAGCATCAACGCTGTTGTCCGGCAGGGGGATCTGTTCAGCGGTACCCAGCAGCGCGGGTGTGTCGGGCAGGGCCGAACTGAGCAACTCCAGCATCTCGGCCAGCGGGTCGACCGCCACGACGTCAAGGCCGCGCTCGACCAGCCGGGTGGTGAGTTTGCCGGTTCCGGCACCGAGGTCCAGCACGTCGCGCGCGCCGGGCGGCAGCAGCCAGTCGATCGCTTCCGGCGGGTACGACGGGCGTCCGCGCTCGTAAGCGGCGGCCTCGGACCCGAAGGACAGTGAACGTTCCCGCGGCGACTCGGTCACCGCGGGCGCAGTCCCGTGCCGTCGGCCAAGTCGAGGGTTTGGCGGATCAACCCGCCCACCGCCTCGGTCTCCACCAGGAAGCCGTCGTGGCCGCAGATCGACTCGACGACGTTGAGACCCGCACAGTTGGGCAACAGGTCGGCCAGCTCCTGCTGCAGCCGCAGCGGGTAGAGCCGGTCGGAGGTGATGCCGCCGACCACGGTGGGCACCGGACACGACCGCAGGGCGGCGGCCACCCCGCCGCGACCGCGTCCGACGTCGTGGGTGGACAGCGTCTCGCTCAGGGTCACATAGCTGCCCGCATCGAATCGCTCGACCAGCTTGGCGCCCTGGTACTCCAGGTAGCTCTGTACCGCGTACCGGCCGCCGGTCAGCGGGTCCTCGTCGTCCTGAGCACCATTGCCGAACCGGCTGTCGAGCTCGACCTCCCCGCGGTAGGTCAGGTGCGCGAACCGCCGGGCCAGCTGCAACCCGACATCGGGGCTGCGGCCGGTGCCGTGGTAGTCCCCACCCTGCCAGTCCGGGTCGGATGTGATGGCCGCGATCTGGGTGCTCTGCGTCCCGATCTGGTCGGCAGTAGCCCGACCGCCGACGGCCAGAACCAGCGCGGCCCGCACCCGCTCGGGGTAGCCGATCATCCACTCCAGGGCCCGCGCGCCCCCCATCGAACCACCGACGAGCGCGGCAACCTCGGTGATACCGAGGGCGGCCAGCGCGGCCACATCGGCGTTGACCTGGTCGCGCACCGTGATGATCGGGAACCTCGAGCCCCACGGCTTGCCGTCGCGGGCCAGCGAGCTGGGCCCGGTCGAGCCGCGGCAACCGCCGAGCACATTGGTGGCCACCGCACACCAGCGGTCGGTGTCGATCGGCGCGCCCGGCCCCGCGATTCCGTCCCACCAGCCCGGCGTCGGGTGTCCCGGTCCCGCAGGCCCGGTGAGATGCGAATCACCGGTGAGCGCATGCAGGGCCACCACGACGTTGTCGCGGTTGGGAGACAGCTCGCCCCAGCGCTGCACGGCGATCGAAACGTCCTCGATCACCGCACCGCTTTCCAGGGTCAACGGGCCGATGTGGACGACGCCGATCTCGCCTTCGGCGGGCAGCGTCACCACCCGCTCGTCGCTGATAGTC
Source organism: Mycolicibacterium sp. CH28 (assembly GCF_004745805.1). Classification (GTDB taxonomy): domain Bacteria; phylum Actinomycetota; class Actinomycetes; order Mycobacteriales; family Mycobacteriaceae; genus Mycobacterium. Next base: position 113,342 of record NZ_SRLQ01000008.1, read on the forward strand.
ATGTCGGGCTCACTCAAAGGGCCGCCACGGCCCGCGGGTCCGAAGCCTCTGCACCGGACGCGGACTTGGCGGCGGTGAAGCCACGGTCCAGGTCGGCGAGGATGTCTTCGATGCCCTCGATGCCGACGGCGAGTCGGACGAGGCCGGGCGTGACGCCGGTGGCCAGCTGTTCTTCGGCGGACAGCTGCTGATGGGTGGTCGAGGCCGGATGGATCACCAGGGACCGCACGTCACCGATGTTGGCGACGTGGCTGTGCAGGCGCAGCGCGTTGACGAACGCCTTGCCCGCCTCGATGCCGCCGGCCAGCTCGAAGGACAACACCGCGCCGGTTCCCTTGGGCGCCAGCTTCTTCGCGCGTTCGTGCCACGGTGAGCTGGGCAGCCCGGCGTAGTTGACCGACACGACGTCCTCGTGGCCGGCCAGGTACTCGGCGACCTTCTTGGCGTTGGCGACGTGGCGTTCGATCCGCAGGCTCAGCGTCTCCAGACCCTGGGCGATCAGGAAGGCGTTGAACGGTGATGCCGCCGAGCCGAGATCGCGCAACAGCTGGACCCGGGCCTTGAGCGCGTAGGCCGGCGCGCCGAGGTCGGCGAAGACCACCCCGTGGTAGCTGGGATCCGGGCTGGTGAAGCCGGGGAATCGTCCGTTGGTCCAGTCGAACTTCCCGCCGTCGACGATGACGCCGGCGATGGCCGTCCCGTGCCCACCCAGGTACTTGGTGGCCGAGTGCACGACGATGTCGGCACCGTGGGCGATCGGCTGGATCAGGTAGGGCGTGGCGATGGTGTTGTCGACGATCAGCGGCACACCGTTTTCATGGGCGACCTTGGAGACGCCCGGGATGTCGAGGATGTCGATCTGCGGATTGGAGATGGTCTCGCCGAAGAACGCCTTCGTGTTCGGCCGCACTGCCGCCTGCCACGAGTCGAGGTCGTCGGGGTCCTCGACGAAAGTGGTCTCGATGCCGAGCTTGGGCAGCGTGTAGTGCAGCAGGTTGTAGGTGCCGCCGTAGAGCCTGGGGGAGGACACGATGTGGTCCCCGACCCCGGCGATATTGAGGATCGCGAAGGTCTCCGCGGCCTGACCGGAAGCCAGGAACAGCGCGGCCACACCGCCTTCGAGCGCAGCGATGCGCTGCTCGACGGTGTCGGTGGTCGGGTTCATCAGCCGGGTGTAGATGTTGCCCGGCTCGGTCAGCCCGAACAGGGCGGCGGCGTGATCGGTGTTGTCGAACGTGTACGAGGTGGTCTGGTAGATCGGCAGGGCGCGGGCGTGCGTCACGGCATCCGGGGTCTGTCCGGCGTGGATCTGCTTGGTCTCGAACGACCAGTTGACGCTCGGGTCCTCGATCTCAGGTGTGGTGCTCATGGAGAAGTGGCTCCTCGGGAAGGTGATTGTCAGATTCCGGGGGTGCCGCGGCATGGTTCGGTCACAGCGGACGACGAAACGCCGACGGCGGTTTTCTACGGACAGTGGCTAATGAAAGGCCTCCGCATCAGGTTTCCCTGTCTACTCGGGGGGCCCGTCATAGCGGACCCGCGCTTGCCGTGCAGCCTGTTGGGGCTGCTCAACCTGGTCATCACCCGGGGCACCCCACCGCGGTTGGAGGGTTGCCGGCCAGCGAGCCGGGGCTTGACGCTGGCGCTCATGACCGAACCAAAGCGTAGCGCACACCTGTAACAGGAGGCCAGCGGGATATTGGCCCGGCCCGGGGTATGCACTGTGACGTAGACCTCGGCACGGATCCGGCGACCGCGATCACGTAGCGTCGGGTGCGACGCGATACTGGTAGCCGCCAACGAACCTGACTGAAGACGACGCGGAGAGAACAGCAAATGAGCGACGAGCAGCCGACCATCATCTACACGCTCACCGACGAGGCGCCATTGCTGGCGACCTACGCCTTCCTACCCGTTCTGCGCACATTCGTGGAACCGGCCGGGATCAACGTCAAGTCCAGCGACATCTCGGTCGCCGCCCGTCTGCTGGCAGAATTCGGCGACTACCTGACCGAAGAGCAGCGTGTCTCGGACAACCTCGCCGAACTCGGCGCGCTCACGCATGATCCGTCGGCCAACATCATCAAGCTGCCCAACATCAGCGCCTCGGTTCCCCAGCTGATGGCCGCCATCAAGGAACTCAAGGCCAAGGGCTACAACGTGCCCGACTACCCGGACGATCCCAAGACCGACGAGGAACGTCAGATCAAGACCCGTTACGCCAAGGTGCTCGGCAGCGCGGTGAATCCGGTTCTGCGCGAAGGCAATTCCGACCGACGCGCGCCCAAGGCGGTCAAGGAGTACGCCCGCAAGCACCCGCACAGCATGGGGCCGTGGTCGCAGGCGTCACGCACCCACGTGGCGACCATGAAGCACGGCGACTTCTACCACGGCGAGAAGTCGTTGACGCTGGACAAGGCCCACAGTGTGCGGATGGAGCTCAAGACCAAGAGCGGCGCGACCATCGTGCTGAAGCCCGAGGTCAAGCTCGACGAGGGCGACGTCATCGACAGCATGTTCATGAGCAAGAAGGCGCTGATCGATTTCTACGAGGAGCAGATCGAGGACGCCTACACCACGGGCGTGATGTTCTCGCTGCACGTCAAGGCGACCATGATGAAGGTCAGCCACCCGATCGTGTTCGGGCACGCGGTGAAGGTGTTCTACAAGGACGCGTTCGCCAAGCATGAGGCGCTCTTCGACGAGCTGGGCGTCAACGTCAACAACGGCCTGTCCGATCTCTACGCCAAGATCGAGTCGCTGCCCGCCTCGCGGCGCGAGGAGATCATCGAAGACCTGCACAAGTGCCACGAACACCGGCCGGAACTGGCCATGGTGGACTCGGCGAAGGGCATCTCCAACTTCCACTCGCCCAGCGACGTGATCGTCGACGCTTCGATGCCCGCGATGATCCGGCTCGGTGGAAAGATGTACGGCGCCGACGGTCGCCCCAAGGACACCAAGGCCGTCAACCCGGAGTCGACGTTCTCCCGGATGTACCAGGAAGTCATCAACTTCTGTAAGACCAACGGTCAGTTCGATCCGACCACCATGGGCACCGTGCCCAACGTCGGGTTGATGGCGCAGCAGGCCGAGGAGTACGGCAGCCACGACAAGACCTTCGAAATCCCGGAGGCCGGGGTCGCCGACATCGTCGACAACGACACCAATGAGGTGTTGCTGAGCCAGAACGTCGAAGAAGGTGACATCTGGCGCATGCCGGTCGTCAAGGATGCGCCCATTCGGGACTGGGTCAAGCTGGCCGTCACCCGGGCGCGGCTGTCCGGGATGCCGGTGGTGTTCTGGCTGGACGACGAGCGCCCGCACGAGAACGAACTGCGCAAGAAGGTGAAGACCTACCTCGCCGACCACGACACCGACGGCCTGGAGATCACGATCCTGCCCCAGGTATGGGCGATGCGCTACACCCTGGAGCGGTTGATCCGCGGGCAGGACACCATCTCGGCGACCGGCAACATCCTGCGTGACTACCTCACCGACCTGTTCCCGATCCTGGAACTGGGCACCAGTGCCAAGATGCTCTCGATCGTCCCGCTGATGGCCGGTGGCGGCATGTACGAGACCGGTGCGGGTGGGTCGGCGCCCAAGCACGTCAGCCAGCTGGTCGAGGAGAACCACCTGCGCTGGGATTCGCTGGGCGAGTTCCTCGCCATCGGTGCGAGCCTGGAGGATCTGGGCAACAAGACCGGTAATGCGAAGGCCAAGATCCTCGCCTCCACGTTGGACACCGCCGTCGGAAAGTTGTTGGACGCCAACAAGAATCCGTCGCGTAAGGCCGGCGAGCTGGACAACCGCGGTAGCCAGTTCTATCTGGCGTTGTACTGGGCGGCCGAGCTTGCCGCGCAGACCGAGGACAAGGAGCTGGCAGAGCACTTCGCCCCGCTGGCCAAGACACTGGCCGCGAACGAGGCCACCATTGTCGCCGAGCTCAATGCGGTACAGGGCAAGCCGGCCGATATCGGCGGTTACTACTACCCGGACCCGGCCAAGACGGCCGCGGTGATGCGGCCGAGCAAAACCTTCAACGAGGCACTCGCCTAGTCCGGGCTAGGCGGGATTGACCCGCCGTACCGGTGGCACCTGTTGATCGAGCCAGCCGACGACGAGGTCGGCGACGCGCTGCGGAGCCTCGAACATCGGGATGTGCCCGACGCCGTCGAGTTGGGTGACCTTGTCGATGGCCGGGATGTGCTTGAGGAAGTGCTTGGTGAACCGCGGGTGCGGCAGCACCCGGTCCCGCTCGCAGACCACCAGGTGGGTCGGGATCGTGGTGGCGGTCAGCTCCATCAACCCGGGCATCAGCAATGCCTTGATCAGCAGCTGGTAGTACGCCCGGCAGTGGGTGACGTCGTCGATGATCTCGATCAGCTGCGCATCGGACAGTCCGGCGGGGGTGGCGCTGATCGGGACGCTGGCGGCGGCTTTGGCGCCGGGCAGGCGTAACGCCCGTTCACCGAAGATCACGGCAGTCAACCAGACCGGTGCGCCAGCGACGAATTTGCCGACGATCTCGTATTTGACCGGTGACCAGCGGTGCCACCCGCCGGCCGGGGCGATCGCGGTCAGCGTGCGGGCCCGCCCGCGCCGCTCGAGTTCGAAGGCCACCCAGCCGCCCAGCGAGTTGCCGACGATGTGGGCGGTGTCCCAGCCGAGTTCGTCGAGTTGTCGTTCGACGTGGTCGGCCAGGGTGTTGGTGTCCAGGAAGAACGACCGGGAGGGTGGGCCGCCGTTGTGGCCGGCCATCGTCGGCGCGAACACCTCGTAGCGGCCGGTGCCGGCCAGTAGCGGTGCTACCTCGGACCAGACGTAGGAGGACATCATGAAGGGGTGCAGCAGCAGGACGGGGTCCCCGGCTCCCAGGTGAATCGCTTCTCGTGACGCCACACCCCGACCGTAAAGGTGATACCGCCGGTACCGCAAGATAGGTTTTGTTCTGTGATCGTGTCGACCATCAACGTCAATGGCGTGCGCGCGGCAGTGCGCGAGCGCTCGCCCGAGAACCTCGGCTTGCTTCCCTGGCTGACGGCCACCAACTCCGACGTGGTGTGCCTGCAGGAGACCCGCGCCGATGACGAGCAGCTCGCCGAGGCGCTCGCTCCCGCCCTGGCCGCCGGCTGGCACCTGGCGTCGGCCTGTCCGCACCTCAAGGGTCGCAGTGGGGTGGCGGTACTGTCCCGCACCCCGATAGCCGAGGCGCGAATCGGGTTGGCGGGCACCGAGTTCGAGTTGCACGGCCGCTACCTGGAGGTCGACCTGGAATCCGGTGCGACGGTCGGCAGCGTGTACGTGCACACCGGGGAGGCCGATACCGACCGACAGCTGGAAAAGGAGCGGTTCATGTCGGCGCTGGCCAAGCGGATGGCAGAGCTGACCGCGGACGGCCGCGAGGCGGTGATCTGCGGCGACTGGAACATCGCGCACACCGAGAACGACATCAAAGCCTGGAAGGCCAACGTCAAGAAGGCCGGGTTCCTGCCCAGCGAACGGCAGTGGCTGACCGACCTGCTCGACGCCGGCTGGGTGGACGTGGTGCGCCGCCTGCACCCCGAGGTGGCCGGCCCCTACAGCTGGTGGTCCTGGCGCGGGAAGGCCTTCGACAACGACGCGGGCTGGCGCATCGACTACCACCTGGCCAGTGAACCGCTGGCCGCCCGTGCCGTGGCCGCCCGGGTGGAGAAGCCGACGGCCTACGCGTTGCGGTGGTCGGACCACGCCCCGGTGACGGTGGAGTTCCAATGACCCTGCTGATCAAGAACGTCCGCGTCTTCGACGGGCTTTCCGGTTCGCTCGTGCCGGGACATGTGCTCATCGACGGCTCGAAAATCGCCGCCGTCGACACCTCGCCGATCGCCGAATCCACCGCCGCCACCGTCATCGACGGAGCCGACCGCGTGTTGATGCCGGGGATGATCGACGCCCATGCGCACCTGGTCGGCATGGCCAACACCATGCTCGACCTGGCGATGGCCTCCCAGACTCAACTGGCGGCCACCACACTGGCCCGAGCCAAAGGCACGTTGTTGCGCGGGTTCACCACCGTGCGGGACATGGCCGGCGACACCGCCGGAATCAAGAAGGTGATCGACGGTGAGCCGGCCCTTGGCCCGCGCATCTATCCCAGCCAGGCCGCGATCTCGCAGACCGGTGGACATGGCGACTTCGGGTTCGTCTACGAGCGCCCGACAGCTTTGGGCGGCAACGAATCCCGCGCCGAGACCATCGGTTTCATGCGGGTGGCGGACGGGGTCGACCGGGTCATGGCGGCGGTGCGTGAGCAACTCAAGCTCGGCGCCTCGCAGATCAAGCTGATGGCGGGCGGAGGCGCCGCCTCGCTCTACGATCCGCTCTACACGGTGCAGTTCAGCGAGCAGGAGATGGTTGCCGCGGTTCAGGCAGCCGCCGACTACGGCACCTACGTCGCCACCCACGTGTACAACGTCACCGGAATACACCGCGCCGTACAGGCCGGGGTGAAGTCCATCGAGCACGGCCATCTGGCCGACGAGGCCACGGTCGCGATGCTCGCCGAGCGCGACGTGTGGTTGTCCACCCAGCCGTTCGCCGAACACGACCACAGTTTCCTCAATCCCGACAGCGCCGAGAAGAACCGGGAGATCTGCAGCGGTACGCCGCACATCTACGAGTGGGCCAACAAGCACGGGGTCAAGCTCGCCTGGGGCACCGATCTGCTCTTCGAACCGGAAAGCGTTGGGCGGCAAAGCGAGATGATGGCCCGCCTCGGTGAGTACGTCAGCAACGTCGACGCGCTGAAGATGGTGACGTCGGGTAACGCCGCGTTGCTGCGGTTGGCCGGTGAGCGCGACCCGTACAAGACGGCCCGGCTCGGTGAGATCACCGCGGGGGCGTGGGCCGACGTGCTGCTGGTCAACAGCGACCCGACGGTCGACCTCAAGGTGCTGGCCGACGCCGACACCGGTCTCGCGGTGATCGTCAAAGACGGCGTAATCGTGAAGAACAGCCTCGGCTAGTTCGAGGCTAGGCTGCCGGGCAGCCTTCACGGTTGGGACTCGCCAGCTCCTTGGGCGCGCCGTCGATCGCCTTGTGCACCGTTTCGAGCACCTGCGGGTCCCACGTCAGCGCCGTCTTCCAGTCCAGCCCGGCCGCGTTCGAGACGAAGATGCTGTGGGTGTCGTCGAAGGTGAAGCAGCGCCGGTGCGGGAGCACGGAATCGCTGATGTCCTTGGCGAGCGCGCTCTGCAGGGCCACCAGGCCGTCGTTGGGCCACATCGCGGGGTTGACCTGGCCGGCGCTGCTGGATTTTTCGATGTTGAACTTCTTGCCACCGATCAGCACGACCGGGATCTTGTCCAGCACCCCGGACTGGAATTCGTTCCAGCCGTCCTTGCCCATCAGGAACCCTTGGTTGACCTCGCGCCCGGAGCCGGACATCAGCTGCAGCACCCGATCTTTGAAGACCTTCATCGCGGTCTCACAGAGCTTGTCGCCGAGGCAGTCGGTCAGCGGAACCAGGTTGTTGGCGTAGTCGGACAGGTAGGAGCCCTGCCACGGGGTGCCGAGTGTGGTCAGCGAGCGGATCTTCACCGGGGAGTTCGTCGACGTCAACACCCGGATCGCGGCACGGGAGTAGAGCCCGCCCATCGAATGAGCGACGAGATCGACCTCGTTGACTCCCTTGTCTGTGTGCAGCCAGTTGAGGAACCGCGCCAGGTGCTCACCGGCGGTGTCGATGCTGCCGGTCGAGTTGACCGTCATGTTCTCCGGCAGGGTGATCGGGCAGACCCCGAACGGTCCGAAACCGGTCTGGTCGGTCACCTGGCCGCGACCGTTCATCGCCGGTGAGGTGTAGACGCTGTAGCCCTGCTTGAGCAGGTACTCGCGCAGGGCGGTGTCGGTGTTACCCGCGGCCAGCCCGGTCGCGCAGGCCTGATCCGGGGTGGTGAACGGGCTGGTGGCGTCCCCGCCGGACACGATCACCACCGCCGTCGACGCCGGCCGCTTCTGGTCGCCGGAATCGCTCTGACAGCCGGCCAGAAGACAGGTCATCGCTATAGCGGCGGCCAGCGCCAGTATTCGTCGCACGAAGCAGGATGGTAGCCCCGAGACACCTCGTGACAGGATTGATGGACCATGAACAGTTCTTCGCGCCGTGTCGTTTTCTCCGGTGTTCAGCCGACCTCCGACTCCCTGCACCTGGGCAACGCGCTCGGTGCGATCAAGCAATGGGTCGGACTCCAGGATGACTACGACGCCTTGTTCTGCGTCGTCGACCTTCATTCGATCACCGTGCCGCAGGATCCCGACACCCTGCGCCACCGCACCCTGGTCACCGCCGCGCAGTACCTGGCGCTGGGCATCGACCCGGCCCGCGCGACCATCTTCGTGCAGAGCCAGGTGCCCGCCCACACCCAGCTGGCGTGGGTGCTGGGGTGTTTCACCGGATTCGGCCAGGCCTCGCGGATGACGCAGTTCAAGGACAAGTCGCAGAAGCAGGGCGCGGAGGCCACCACGGTGGGGTTGTTCACCTACCCGGTGCTGATGGCCGCCGATGTCCTGCTCTACGACACCGATCTGGTCCCGGTCGGCGAGGACCAGCGCCAGCATCTGGAGCTGGCCCGCGATGTCGCGCAGCGGTTCAACGTCCGTTTCCCCGGCACCTTCGTCGTCCCCGAGCCGATGATCGCCAAGGAGACCGCCAAGATCTACGACCTCGCCGAGCCGACGTCGAAGATGAGCAAGTCGGCGGCCACCGAAGCGGGCTTGATCAGTCTGCTCGACGATCCGAAGGTGACGGCCAAGAAGATCCGTTCGGCGGTCACCGACAGCGAACGTGAGATCCGCTTCGACGTCGAGAACAAGCCGGGGGTGTCCAACCTGCTGTCCATTCAGTCGGCGGTTACCGGCACCGATATCGACACGCTGGTGGCGGGGTATGCGGGCCGCGGCTACGGCGACCTGAAGAAAGACACCGCCGACGCCGTCGTCGACTACGTCACGCCGATTCAACAGCGCGTCGACGAATTGTTGTCCGACCCGGCCGAATTGCAGACCATCCTGGCCGCCGGCGCCCAGCGGGCCCGTGAGGTGTCTGCCAAGACCGTCGGACGGGTATACGAGCGGCTAGGGTTTCTGCCGACGAATCCCTAGACGCTGTGAGAGGCGGGCATGACCGAACCTGCCAAGCCCGGCATCCTGGCTCGGCTGCGCGCCCGCTACGGCTGGCTCGACCACGCCATGCGCGCCCAGGGGCGCTACCAGGACACCAGGGGCGACTTCTTCGCCGCCGGCATCACCTACTTCACGATCTTCGCGCTGTTCCCGATGCTGATGGTGGGGTTCGCCGCCGCCGGCTTCGTCCTGGCCAGCCAGCCCGAGCTGCTGAGTGAGATCGAGGCCCGGATCACGGCGACCGTCTCCGGTGACTTCGGCGCCCAGCTGGTGAAATTGATGGAGTCGGCGATCCAATCCCGCACGTCCGTCGGCGTCATCGGGCTGGCCACTGCGGCTTGGGCCGGCCTGGGCTGGATCTCGAACCTGCGTGAGGCGCTCAGCCAGATGTGGGGTGAACAGCGCGGCGATGGCCAGGGTTTCGTGCGTACCAAACTGTCGGACCTGTTGGCGTTGGCGTCGGTGTTCGTTGCGATCACGCTGACGATCGCGCTGTCCGCGCTGGGCGATCCCTCGGTGATGACCAGGGTCCTGGAATGGGCCGGCGTGCATCATGTTCCGGGGCTGAACGTCGGGCTGCGGGTGGTGTCGATCTTGACATCGTTCGTGGTGTCCTGGCTGCTGTTCGCCTGGATGATCGCCCGGCTGCCGCGCGAGTCGCTGAGCTTTCGCAGTAGTGCGCGGGCCGGCCTGATCGCCGCGGTCGCCTTCGAGATCTTCAAGATGGTCGGCTCGATCTATCTGCGCTCGGTGGTGCACGGCCCCGCGGGAGCGACGTTCGGTCCGGTGCTCGGGTTGATGGTGTTCGCTTACATCACCGCCCGGCTGGTGCTGTTCGCCACCGCGTGGGCGGCGACGTCGACCGAGGAGTTGCGCCCAGAGCCGGTCGCGGCCCCCGCGCCGGCGGTGATCACCGTGCGTGGCGGCCCCGACGAGGGATTGTCCACCCTGCAGTGGTTGGGCGCGGTGGGCGTGGGCGCGCTTGGCGCACTGGGGCTTTCCCGGTTGTGGCGGGGCGGCCGGTAGGGCCTACCGGCCTCGTGCGGGCCTGCGGTTGACCGAACGCGCGGCCATGATGAGCCCGAACACGATCAGCGTGCCGACCACCGCGACGCCCACCCGTACCGGCACCGCGTCGGCGGCGGGCAGCATCGGTGCGGCGTTGGCGTTGACCGCGTTGGCGGGGTCAGGCTTGGGCGGCGTCAGCGAGGGGTCCGGGTCGATCAGATTGCCGATCTTGGTTCCCGGTGGGGTGGCGAAGCCGTAGTCGAGCAGGTGGGCGGCTTGCTGCCAGGGCGGGATCGGCTGCCGCGTTCCGCGCATCAGGATCGCCACCAGCCGGCGGCCGTCCCGATTGGCGGCGCCGACGAAGGTCTGACCGGCGTCATCGGTGTACCCGGTCTTGCCGCCGAGCGCGCCCGGATAGTTGTAGAGCAGCTGATTGTCGTTCTCCAGCTGATACCCGGGATGGTCGCCGTCCTCGCCCGGCTTGGCCGGATGCCCGGGGAAGGGGTAGTTCTGGGTGGCGACGATGCTCGCGAAAGTCGGGTTCTCCCAGGCGTATCGGTAGAACAGGCCGATGTCGTAGGCCGACGTGCTCATCCCGGGCCCGTCCAGCCCGGAGGGCGTCGCCGCGCGGGTGTCCTGCGCGCCGAGCTTGCGGGCCAGCCCGTTGATCTTCTGCAGGGCGACGTCCATCCCGCCGAGCTGGACTGCCAACGCGTGCGCCGCGTCGTTGCCCGAGTGCATCAGCAGGCCGTGCAGCAGATCGTTGACGGTGTAGTGGCCGCCCTCGTCGACGCCGACTCGGGTGCCCTCGGCGTTGGCGTCGTCCTGGGTTCCCTCGACCATCTTGTTCAGCGGCAGCTCGTTGATCGACTGCATCGCGGCGAGCACCTTGATGATGCTGGCGGGACGGTGGCGGGCGTGCGGATCGCGCGCGGCGATGATGTCGCCGGTATCGAGGTCGGCCACCACCCACGATTCGGCCGAGATGTCGTCGGGCACCGGCGGTGTGCCGGGCGCGACGATCACGCCGCAGCTGGACAGCGCGTCGCCGCCGACCGGCTTGGCCGGGACGGGCAGCGGTTGCGGCGGGTCGCCGGCCTGGGGTACCTCCGAGGAGTCGACGGCCGGGGGAGTGGTCACCCGGTAGGGGCAGGTGTTGGGGTCTGGTGCCGCGTTGGGTTCGGCCCAGGCGATCGCCGGCGTGCCGACGACGCACAGCGTCGCGGCCACTGCGGCAGCAAACCGCGGGAAGATTCTTGAGCTCGCCATCGAGTCGCAGAGTAGGGGATTTCGGCGCCGAAATTGTGGAGCCGCGCTGTGACTGGAGTGGTTATTGTTACAAATCGAGACATGCGACGGCGGCCGACCCGATGCAGCCCAGCCACAGCCTGCCGTCGTGTTCGACCACCCCGGTGGCCAGCGCGAACCGCGGATCCTCGGTGCGCAGCTGGGCCCGAAGACGCCCGTCGAGATCGATCGAGATCGCCCACACCTGCGGGCTTGGGCTGGGTAGCCACCGGTAGGGCAGTCGCCACAGCAGCCGGCGCGCCGCGGGGGTGCGCGGCACCAGCCATTCACCGATGCGGTTGCGGTCGCTGACCAGGGCCACCCAGATTCGTCCGTCGGGGGCCAGGGAGATGTTGTCCGGATACCCGGGCAGGTTCTGCACGAGGGGCACCGGCTCACCGACCCCGGAACCGGTCAGCGGATATTTCGACACCCGGCACGCGGTGGTCTCGGCTACCACCAGCGCCGACTCGTCGGCGCTCAGTGCAACCCCATTGGCGAACCGCAGCCCGGTGGCCAGGGTGGTCACGGTGCCGTCGGCGTCGCGGCGGAACAGTGACCCGGCGGCGCGGCCCTCCAGGACGGCGCCCTTGTAGTACTCGTAGCGGAACCGGGACGTCGATTCGGTGAAATAGATGGTGCCGTCCGACGATTCGACGACGTTGCTGCAGAACGTCAGCGGCCGGCCGGCCACCTCGCGCACCAGGGTCTCGATCTGCCCGGTGCCAGGGTCCAGCCGCAGCAGCCCGCGGTGGCTGTCGCAGATCAGCAGCCTGCCGTCGCGACCGACCGCCAGGCCCAGCGGGCGCCCGCCGGTGTTGGCCACCACCTCGGGCCCACTCCCGGGGCGGATCCGCACGATCGCACCGTCGTCGGTCCCGGTCCAGATCGCGCCGGTGGCGTCGACCACGACGTCCTCGGGCGCGTGGCCGGGTACGTCGATGATCCGCAGCGGTCCGCCGAGATCCGGCGGTGGCAGCGGCACCGAGGCCGGCGGCTGCCACCGCACGGGGTCTATCGACGGTTTAGTGCCAGGCGTCGCCACGGGTCTGCAGGTGATCCCAGGCCTGGGTGAACACCCGGCGCAGGATCTGCTCGATCTCGTCGAACACGGCTTGGTCGCTGATCAGCGGCGGCGCTAACTGCACCACCGAATCGCCGCGGTCGTCGGCGCGGCAGTACAGCCCGGCCTCGAACAACTCGACGGACAGGAAGCTGCGCAGCAGCCACTCCGACAGCTCGTCGTCGAGGACCGTCTTATTGGCCTTGTCCTTGACCAGCTCGATGCCGTAGAAGAAGCCCTCGCCGCGGACGTCACCGACGATCGGCAGGTCGAGCAGCTTCTCCAGGGTGGCCCGGAACGCCGGTGCCGTCGTCTTGACGTGGTCGTTGAGACCTTCACGCTCGAAGACGTCGAGGTTGGCCATCGCGACCGCCGCCGCGACGGGGTGCCCGCCCCAGGTGTAGCCGTGCGCGAATGTCGTCTGGCCGTCGTTGAACGGCTCGAAGAGGCGATCGGAGGCGATCATCGCGCCCAGCGGGGCGTAACCGGACGTCAGGCCCTTGGCGCAGGTGATGATGTCCGGCACGAAGTTGAAGTCGTTGCAGGCGAACATCGAACCGATGCGGCCGAACGCGCAGATCGTCTCGTCCGACACCAGCAGGACGTCGTACTCGTCGCAGATTTCGCGGACCCGCTCGAAGTAGCCGGGCGGCGGCGGGAAGCAGCCGCCGGAATTCTGCACCGGCTCGAGGAACACCGCGGCGACCGAGTCGGGACCTTCCATCTCGATGGCCTCGGCGATCCGGTTGGCCGCCCACTGCCCGAACTCCTTGATGTCGGTGTCGTGGCCTTCCGGCGCGCGGTAGAAGTTGGTGTTGGGCACCCGGAAGCCGCCCGGCGTGATCGGCTCGAAGGGCGCCTTGAACGTCGGCAGGCCGGTGATGGCCAGCGCGCCGTGCGGCGTGCCGTGGTAGGCGATGCTGCGCGAGATGGCCTTGTACTTGCCCGGCTTGCCGGTCAGCTTGAAGTACTGCTTGGCCAGCTTCCAGGCCGACTCGACGGCGTCGCCGCCACCGGTGGTGAAGAACACCCGGTTCAGATCACCCGGGGCATAGCCGGCCAGCCGCTCGGCCAGCTCGATGGCGGGTGGGGTGGCATAGGACCACAGCGGGAAGAACCCGAGGGTCTCGGCCTGCTTCTTGGCGGCCTCGGCGATCTCTTCCCGGCCGTGGCCGACCTGCACGACGAACAACCCGGACAGGCCGTCGATGTAGCGCTTGCCGTTGCTGTCGTAGATGTGGACGCCGTCGCCGCGGGTGATGATCGGCGGCGTGATGCCGGCCCCGTGCCGGGCGAAATGGCCCCACAGGTGCCGGTCGGCCTTGGCGCCGAGTTCGGCGGTCAGGTTCTGGCTTGCGGTCGTTGTCATCGGGTACCCCAATTGTATTGTTGTTTAACGAGTTTGAGATAGACCAGGGTTTCGGTCGAGGTCACCCCTGGCACTGAGCGGATCTCGGTATTCAGTAGATCGAGCAGTTCCGCGTCGTCCTCACACACCACTTCGGCTATCGCGTCGAAGGTGCCGGCGGTGAGCACCACGTAGTCCACGGCGTCGATCTGAGCGAGCTTGTCGGCGACCTTGGTGGTGTCACCGGTGCAGCGGATGCCGATCATCGCCTGCCGGGTGAATCCCAGCTGCAACGGATCGGTGACCGCGACGATCTGCATCACCCCGGAGTCCACCAGGCGCTGCACCCGTTGGCGCACCGCCGCCTCTGACAGGCCGACCGACTTTCCGATCGCGGCATAGGATCGGCGCCCGTCCTGTTGGAGCTTCTCGATGATCGCCTTGGACATCTCATCGAGCTGGACGGGACCGTTGCCACCCGCCCCGACCGCGCGGACGGGGAACCGACTGGCAGGTACACCCGAGTCGCGCATGCCCATGATTGTGCACGGAATCCGTTGTTTTAGGCAACGGGATCGATGAAATTGGTGGCTATTGCCCACCCATACAGCGGTAATGCGTAGCACCGCTCCGGCCGGTCGGTTACCGTTGCGCGGTGACAACACGCACTTCTGACAAGACCCGAGTCGTGCCCGGTAGTTGGATCGATGGCGCCCCGGTGGTGACCGGCGGCAGTCTGCATACCGTGGTCAATCCGGCTGACGGCGGTGCCGTGGTCGAGTTGGCGCTGGCCCAGCCCGCCGATGTCGATGCTGCGGTGGCCTCGGCCCGTGCCGCCCTGCCTGGTTGGTCGGGTGCGGCCCCTGTTGAGCGGGCCACGGTGCTGGCCAAGCTGGCCGCGCTCGTCGAGGCCCATGCCGAGCAGATCGTCGCTGAAGAGGTCAGCCAGACCGGCAAGCCGGTGCGGTTGGCGACCGAGTTCGACGTGCCCGGCAGTATCGACAACATCGCCTTCTTCGCCGGTGCGGCCCGCCATCTGGAGGGCAAGGCCAGCGCGGAGTACTCCGGTGATCACACCTCCTCGATCCGCCGGGAGGCCGTCGGGGTCGTCGCCACGATCACGCCGTGGAACTACCCGCTGCAGATGGCGGTGTGGAAGGTGTTGCCGGCCCTGGCCGCGGGCTGTTCGGTGGTGATCAAGCCCGCCGAGCTCACGCCCTTGACGACGCTGACGCTGGCCCGGCTGGCCAGCGAGGCGGGGCTGCCCGACGGGGTGTTCAACGTCGTCACCGGTGCCGGAGCCGATGCCGGGACCGCCCTGGCCGGGCACCGCGATGTCGACGTCGTGACGTTCACCGGATCCACCGCGGTGGGCCGCAAGGTCATGCTGGCCGCCGCCGCGCACGGCCATCGCACCCAGCTCGAGCTGGGTGGCAAGGCCCCGTTCGTGGTGTTCGACGATGCCGACCTCGACGCCGCCATCCACGGCGCGGTGGCCGGGTCGCTGATCAACACCGGGCAGGACTGCACCGCGGCCACCCGGGCCATCGTGGCCCGCAACCTCTACGACGACTTCGTCGCCGGAGTGGCCGAGCTGATGGGCAAGCTCGTCGTCGGTGACCCGCACGATCCCGACACCGACCTGGGCCCGCTGATCTCGGCGGCCCACCGCGACAAGGTCGCCGCGATGGTGGCCCGCGCCCCGGGCCAGGGTGCCCGGGTGGTCACCGGTGGTGCCGCCCCGGATCGGCCGGGCTCGTTCTACCTGCCCACGCTGATCGCCGACGTCGCCGAAACCTCCGAGGTGTACCGCGACGAGATCTTCGGCCCGGTACTGACCGTGCGCCCCCACGACGGTGACGACGACGCGCTGCGCCAGGCCAATGACACCGACTACGGCCTGGCCGCCTCGGCCTGGACCCGCGACATCTACCGCGCCCAACGCGCCTCCCGCGAGATCAACGCCGGGTGCGTGTGGATCAACGACCACATCCCGATCATCTCCGAGATGCCCCACGGCGGCGTCGGGGCATCCGGCTTCGGCAAAGACATGAGCGACTACTCCTTCGAGGAATACCTCACCATCAAACACGTCATGAGCGACATCACCGGTGTTGCCCAAAAGGGCTGGCACCGGACGATTTTCAAGCTCCGATGAGCGCTCGCGCGAAGAGCCGACGGTTGCGCTGACCGGCCGGTCCGGCGCTCGCCGGCGGTGGTGACACAATCTGGCGGTGAAGTATGGGCCGGATTGGTACCCCGTCACGGTCGACTGGTCGTCGACGCGGGGCCGCATTCTGCTGGCGGCTGCCAGCTTGTTTGCACAGCGCGGTTTCTTCGGCACGTCGACCCGCGACATCGCCGACGCCGTGCGCATCCGACAGCCGTCCCTGTTCCATCACTTCGAAGCCAAGCACGCGATCTACCAGACCCTGGTGGAACTGGACCTGGGGCCGTCCGTCGAGCGGATACACCGCTACCTGGATGAGGACACCAGCTGGGCCGGCAAGTTGCACCTGAGCATCGCCTGCGATGTGCGCCAGGCGCTCGATCAACCCTTCGACTCGCGCGGGCTCTACCAGGACGCCGTCCTGGGCCTCGACGAATTCGCCGACGAACGCGCCGGTATCGCGCTCTTCCACGAGCTGGTCGAGCGGGTCGTCACCGGCGGGGTTGCGGCGGGGGAGTTCGTCGCCTTCGAACCGGGTTTCGTCCAGCGCGCCATCAACGGCGTGCTCTTCGAGACGCTGCGGGAACAGGGCGGCCCGGGCGGCCGGGTCCGTGGGCGACGCCCACTGGAGGCCGCGGACTTCGTGTTGCGGGCGTTGTTGACCGACCAGTCGCGGCTGGTCGGGCTGCAATCCGAGACGACCGCCAGGTTGGCGCAGCTCGCGGTGGGGGCGGGGTAGCCGGGATGAATTTGCCCTATCTGTTGCCTATCAACCGATAGTCTCCTATCGTTCGATAGGCCCGCAGTCTGCGGGTTTCGATCCCGGAGGGCCCCCATGTCTGCAACCGTCCCCAAGGCGACGCTGGTCGCCATCGCGTCGTGCGTGACCGCACTCGCCGTCACGCTGACCGGCTGTTCCTCGGATTCCAAAGAGGCCGCCGCACCGAGCGGTCCGGCCAAAGTCGCCCCGCCGGCGATCTTGCAGGCCGGCACCCTCAAGGTCTGTGCGCCCAACGATGGCACTCCGCCGAGCATCTATCACGACGAGAGCGGTGTACTGGTCGGCAGTGAAGTCGACCTGGCCAAGGCGCTCGCGGGTCAGCTGGGCCTCAAGCCCGACTTCGTCGAGACGGCCTTCTCGTCGGTGATTCCCACTCTTCAGGCCAAGCAGTGCGACGTGATCATGGCCCAGCTCTACATCAAGCCGGAGCGCGAGAAGGTCGTCGACTTCGTGCCCTACGTCTACTCCGGGACCGGCATCGCGGTCTCCAAACAACACCCCGCGGCCATCACCGGGATGGACGACAGCCTGTGCGGCAAGAAGGTCATCGTCGCCATCGCCACCACCGCCGAGGAACTGACCGTCGAGCAGTCCGGGAAGTGCACCGCGGCAGGAAAACCCGAGATCGACATCACCCGCAACAGCCACGCCGACGTTGCGCTGCAGCAGGTGCAGAACGGTCAGGTCGACGCCTACCTCGACACCGCCGAGACGCTGGGGTACTACGCCACCAAGACCGGCGCCCAGATCCAGCTGGCCGGAAAGCCGTTCGGAACCATCAAGATCGGCGCCGCCACACTCAAGGGCGACACCGCGCTGCACGATGCGATCGCCAAGGCGCTCGGTGACCTCGAGGCCAACGGCACCTACGCCAAGATCCTCGGCGAGTGGGGCCAAACCGATCTCGACATCCAGAAGTAACGGGGGATCGGCGGCGTGCACTTTGATTGGCAGTTCTTCTGGAAGGCGTTGTTCACGCCCAGCGAGCGATTCCTGGACGGGCTGGTCCTCACCATCGTCATCTCCGTGGTGGCGATGGTGTTGGCCATCGTCGTCGGGCTGGGCATAGCGCTGCTGCGCCGATCCCGGTTCGCGGTTCTACGCTGGTCCGCCAGCCTGTACATCTGGGCTGTGCGGGGTACGCCGCTGCTGGTGCAATTGGTCATCATCTACACCGGCCTGGCGGCGGTGGGGCTCTACCAGTTCCACGATGTGTCGTTTCTCGGGCTCTCGGTGAAGGCGGCAATACAGGCCGCAGTCGTCGGGCTGACGGTGAACGAGAGCGCCTACATCGCCGAAATCATCCGGGCCGGACTGGATTCGGTGCCCAAGGGGCAGTTCGAAGCCGCCGAGTCGCTGGGTATGAAACCGGGCAAGTTGATGCGCTGGATCGTGGTGCCGCAGTCGCTGCGCGTCATGGTTCCGCCGCTGGGTAACTCGTTCAACGGCATGATGAAGACGACGTCGGTGCTGTCGGTGATCGGTGTCAGCGAAATGTTCCTGGTGACCCAGTCGATCAGCTCCGCGACCTTCCATACCTTCGAGATCTTCATCGTCGCTGCGCTGTACTACCTTGCGCTGACCACGTTGTGGACCGTCATCCAGGCCGAGATCGAGAACAGGCTGGCGCGTCAGCTCGGCATCAATCAACGGGTGCGCATCGTCCAGCGCCTTCTCGGGGCGCGCCGCAATCCCGCCGTTGTCCAATCCGAGGTGTGAGGTCAACCGTGACCAAGCCGCACAAGGGTTTCCGATCGTCTCAGTGCAGGGCGTGTCACGCACGCTCGGGGGCCGCAAGGTGCTCGACAATGTCTCGCTGGACGTGCTGCGCGGTGAGGTCGTCGTCCTCATCGGCCCCTCCGGGGCGGGCAAGACGACGCTGCTGCGGTCGCTCAATCATCTGGAAACCGTCGACAGCGGCCGGATCCTGATCGCCGGCGTGCCGATCGGCCACCGGGACCTCGACGGCACCAAGAAGGTGAGCATCGGGGAGTTGGCCCGTCGTCGTCGCGAGATCGGATTCGTCTTCCAGCATTTCAACCTCTTCCCGCACATGACCGCTGCCGAGAATGTCTGGAACGGACCGGTTCGCGTCCTCGGTGTTGCCAAGGACGAGGCCCGCCGCGACGCCATCACGCTGCTGAGCCGGGTCGGCCTCGGCGACAAGGCCGACGCACGCCCGAGCCAACTCTCCGGCGGCCAGCAGCAGCGGGTCGCGATCGCGCGCGCCTTGGCGATGCGGCCCAAGGTAATGCTTTTCGACGAACCCACCAGTGCCCTTGATGTCGAGATGGTCGGCGAAGTCCTGGCGGTGATGCGCGAACTGGCCAACGAACACATGACGATGATGGTCGTCACCCACGAGATGCGTTTCGCTCGGGACGCCGCCGACCGTATCGTCGTCATGGACGGCGGCCGGGTCATCGAAGACGCCCCACCCGAGCAGCTGTTCGCCAACCCGCAACACGAGCGCACCAAGGCGTTCCTGTCCACAATCCGCTGAAGCTGCTGGCATCCGGCCGATTCCGCACCCGTTCGAGGAGTGATCTTTTCCGTGTCTACCTCCCTTGGTGGTCAACCCGCAACAGGAGCGCTGGCGACACCGCACCACCTGGCAACCGAAGCCGGGATCCGGATGCTGCGCGACGGTGGTACCGCGATCGACGCAGCCATCGCGGCCGCCGCGGTGCTGACCGTGGTCTACCCACACAACGTTGCCCTCGGCGGTGACCTCTTCGCGTTGATCCGGACACCCGACGGCACGGTGCGGTGTGTCAACGCCTCCGGGTGGGCGCCCAGCGCGGTGGACGCCGCCGAACTTCGCGACCGCCACGGCGACTGGCTGCCGCCACGGGGCGCCGACCCGGTGACCGTGCCCGGTGGAGTCCGGGGGTGGGAAGCTATGCGCGGGTTCGGTTCCCGCGTCTCGTGGAGCGCCACGCTCGCCGCCGCCGAGGCAGTCGCCCTTGACGGCGTCGCGGTGTCCCCGTCGCTGGCCACGCACCTCAACGACGTCGAGAACCACGATCTGTTCGGTACCGAGGATTTCGATCGGGTGTTTCGGCCTCGCGGTGAGCTGCTGAGCGTCGGTGAGATGTTCCGGCAGCCGGAGCTGGCCGCGACGTTCGCGACTCTTCGGTCCCAGGGGCCCGATGCGTTCTATCGTGGTCAGCTTGCCGAGCAGCTGGTGGCGTTCCTGCGTTCGCGCGAATCCCGGTTTGATCTCGATGATTTCGCCGACTTCCAGCCCGAGATCCAGGCGCCGCTGCAGGCTGAGTTCGGTGATCTGACGGTGCTGACCAGCCCGCCCAACACTCAGGGCTTCGTGCTCTTGCACGCGCTCCGGGCGGTTCGCGACGGCGCCGTCGACGATCCGGTGGGTGGCGGCCTGGGCGATCTCCTGCGGGCCTTCCACCGCGGCAACGAGTTTCGTGACAACCGGCTGGCCGACCCGCGGTTCGCCGATGTCGAGCTCAGCGAGCTCCCGGAGCTGCGATCCGCGGTCTCGGTGCCGGCCCCGGCACCGCCGCGAGTGCCTCGCGGGGACACCGTGGGTATCGCCGCCGCCGACGGTGAGGGCTACGCGGTGTCCCTGATCCAGAGCGTGTATCACGCGTTCGGTTCGGGACTCATCGACCCGGTGACCGGCGTGCTGTTCCACAACCGTGGCTGCGGGTTCTCCCTGGACCCGGCCTCGCCGAACGTGATCGCACCGCGCAAGCGGCCGGCGCACACGCTGATGCCGGCGATGACGTTGCGCCAGGGCCGGGTCGCGCACGTGCTGGCGACGATGGGCGGCCAGGGGCAGCCTCAGATCCTCGGTCAGATCCTGCTACGTGCCCTCGACGGCGCCGGAGCGATCGAGGCGGTGGCCGCACCCCGCGCCATCGTCGGCAACCAGAGCGGCGGCGGCCCCGACACCGTGACCGTCGAGGCGAACCTGGCTGCGCCCGCAGTGGCGTCGATCCGCCGGGCCGGCTTCTCCCCGGAGGAGGTGGCGCCGCGTACCGAATCGCTGGGCCAGGCCAACGTGATCTTCGTCGACTCCACCGGCGCCATGACGGCGGCCTCCGATCCACGCTCGGATGGCGCCGCGGTCGTGGCGCACTACCCGCGCCCGAACCCGTGACCGGTTTCACCCGCGCACATCTGCAGCTGTGGCTGATGCTGGCGCTCACCTTCGTGACCGGACTGCTCGACGCCGTTGGCTACCTCGCGCTGGACCGGGTGTTCACCGGCAACATGACCGGCAACGTCGTGATTCTCGGCATGGGTATGGCCGGCGAGGACCAACTGCCCGTCGCCGGACCGCTGGTGGCGCTGTGCGCCTACGTGGTCGGCGCCGCGGTGGTCGGCCGGTTGCTGCAACGCCGCCGCCAGGGGTGGGAGCCAGTGGTCACCGCGGTATTCGCCACCAGCGCAGTGGTTCTCGCCGCTGTGGCGGCGGTGCTGACGACCGTCGAGGTCAGCGGCCGGGCGCCAATCGGAGTCGGGGTCGCCGCCACACTGGCCGCGCTGATGGGCGCGCAGGCGGCAACAGCGCGGATGCTGGCGGTGGCCGACATCACCACGGTCGTGGTGACCTCCACCCTGACGGCCTATGCCAGTGAGACGCTGTTCGGCCCCGGCTGGCTGTGGCTCACCCACCGTCGGTTGTGGGCGATCGTGGTGATCATCGCCGGAGCGTTCTGTGGTGCTTCGCTATTGCACCTGGGCGCCGGCTTGCCGGTCTACGTCGCCGCGGCGGCCACTGCCCTGGTGGCGGTGGTGGGCCACCTCCAGTGGCATGGGCAGTGACCGCGCGCAGGCAACCTAGGAGTGCGGGCTCTTGGTGAACTCCTCGCCCGTCTCGGGATTGATGGCGGTCTCGCCCGGCGGCAGGTTCGACAGGTCCGGCGCGATGACCGTCGGCATGTCACCGGAGTCCGGCAGGCCGAACATCGGCTCGACCGCGGTGGCCGGGGTGAGCACCAGGTCGGCGCTGGAGCGCCGGGACAGGGTGCGCCCGCGGAAGAAGTCCGGCGAAGCGAACCACCACACCACCATCAAGATGACGCCGAGCACCAGCGCACCGATGCCGACGACCGCGACCGCACCGAAGCCGAGGATCGTGACGTTGTTGCCGTCGTTGTCGGTCAGCCAGTCCGGCTTGGCGTACTGGATCAGGCCGTAGGCGAACACCACCAACAGGATCAGCCCGCCCCCGAGCGGGACAACTCCTCGCATGACGAAATCGCGCACGTTCTTGGTGAGGTCCTTGCGGTAGAACCACGCGCAGGCGAACCCGGTCAGGCCGTAGTAGAACGCGATCATCAGACCGACCGAACCGATCAACGCCGACAGCAGATTCGGGCTGACGAGGGTGAACAGCACGTAGAACACGATGGATACCGCACCCATCGCGATCGTCGACGTGGTGGGGGTCAGGTAGGTGCGGTGAATCTTGGCGAACGACGTCGGCAGCGCCCGGTAGACACCCATCGACAGGGTGGTACGCGCGGTCGGCAGGATCGTCGTCTGCGTCGATGCCGAGGCCGAGGTCAGGATCGACGCCGACAACAGCAGCAGGCCGATCTTGCCCAGGATGCTGTCGCCGAACAGGTCGGGGCCGATCGCGGCAAAGGCGTCCGCGGAGTTCGCTTCGTTACCCAAGCCGATGCCCTCGGTCCCGGTGCCCGCGAACGCGATTGCCGACACCGACACCAGCGCGTAGGTAGCCAGCAACAGGAACGTCGAGATCACCGCGGCGCGGCCCGGGGTGGTTCCGGGATCGTCGGACTCCTCGTTGCAGGCGACCGCGGTGTCCCAGCCCCAGTAGATGAAGATGGCGGTCAGGATCGCCGGGGCGATGACGGTGCTGAAGTCCAGGCCGGCGGGCCAGAACCAGGACAGCGACGGCATCAGCGAGTAGCTCTCGGCCTGGTGGGTGTAGACCTTGAACAGCGCGATGACCGAGAACACCAGCAGCACCACGAGTTCGATGCCGAGCAGCGCGTACTGCAGGCGCGCCGACACCTCGATGCCGCGGTAGCAGATGTAGGTCATCACGACGATCCAGATGACGCCGGCCACCGTGGACCACAGCGTGCTGTTGGCCAGGTCGGCGGCCGACGACCAGCCGAGGTCGCCGGCGAAGGTGAAGGAGTAGGCGCCGGCGATCTGGGCGAGGTTGGCCATGACGATGACGTCGGCGGCGATGATGCCCCAGCCGCCCATCCAGCCGATCAGCGGGCCGAATGCGCGCGACGCCCAGGTGAACGTGGTGCCGCAGTCCGGCTCGGCCTTGTTGAGCTCCTGGTAGGCGACGGCGATCATGTACATCGGGATGAAGGCGATGAGCACGATCGCGGGTGCCTTGACGCCCGCCAGCAGTGCGCCGCCACTGGCGACGATCAGCCCCAGGGTCGCGGCCAGCGAGTAGGCCGGGGCTGTCGACGCCATTCCGACCACAATGCTGGACAACAGTCCCAGTGCACCGCCTTTGAGACCCTTGCTCTCGACGGTATTGGACGGCCCGGGACTCTCGGGCTGGAGCGTGAGCTCGCCTTTACTCATGGCATCTCCTGCTTGAAAGCCTGAATTGAACGAGATGAGACTACGGTTTCAGTGGCAGATGTGCGCGGAATCTGCGGAATTGTTTTCCTTGGGGTAACAAGACGATGGAATCGGTGGCAAAACCGGACCTCATTGACGAATTGAGCGGATTATCGCTGCGTCGCCGACGGAACCCGGTCGGCGCCGCCCGGACGGCGATCTCCATCAATTTGGGTTGATGGACTAACTACTCCGTTACGCTGCTTAGTTGTGGATTTCGACCTCGACGCCGATCAGCGAGCCTGGTTGGCAGAGGTGCGGGAGTTTTTGAGCGAGAACGTCACTGACGCGCTGCGCGCCGAGATCGCCGAACACAATCTCGAGCACCCCGGCGGTGAGGTGGAGCAATTCCGCCGCACGTTGGGTGCCAAGGGCTGGTTCGGGCTGAACTGGCCCGCGGAGTACGGCGGGCTGGGGTTGGGTCCGGTATACCTGCACCTGCTGATCACCGAGTTCGAGTACTGGGGTGTGCCGGGTCCCGACTTCACTGTCACGTCGATCGCGCCGATGATCATGCGCCACGGCACCGAACAGAACAAGCGGGATTTCCTCCCGCTCATCGCCCGCGGCGAAATGACCTGCGCCCTAGGCTATTCCGAGCCCGATGCCGGCACGGACCTAGCTTCGCTGCGCACCAAGGCGGTGCGCGACGGCGACGAATGGGTAATCAACGGGTCCAAGATCTGGAACAGCGGAGCTCAGCGGTCCACCCACGAGTGGTTGTGCGTGCGAACCGACCCGACCGCACCGCGGCACCGCGGCATCTCGGTGATCGTCGTCCCGGTCGACAGCCCCGGCGTGCGGATCCGGCCGTTGATCGCCTGGTCCGGTTACCGCACCAATGAGGTCTTCTTCGATGATGTGCGGGTGCCGGTGACCAACCTCATCGGCGCGGAGAATCGCGGATGGTCCTACATCACCGGCGCTCTCGACCTCGAGCGCGGCGCCCTGACCAACGCGGGCGATCTGCGGCGCGGGCTCGACGAGCTGCAGGTGCTGGCGCGGATGCCGCGACGCGACGGTTCCGTTCCGATCGACACCCCGGGGTTCCGGCGTCGTCTGGCACAGGCCGAGGCCGACGTCGAAGTCGCCGGCCTGATGGGCTACGAAGCCTCGTCGCTGCTCGCCGACGGGATCATCCCGACCGTCGAGGTCAGCGTCGAGAAGGTCTTCAGCAGCGAACTGCGGCAGCGCATCGCCGATCTGGGCATGGACCTGCTGGGCGCCGAGGGCCTGCTGGCGCACCGAAATCCGGAGGCGCCGGCGGGCGGGAGATTCGAGAAGCTCTACCGGTTCGCCCCGCTGATGCGTTTCGGCGGCGGCACCAACGAGGTACTCCGGGACGTCATCGCCCAACGCGGCAACGGCATGCCGTCCTACGGGCGGTGACATGAGACTGGTTGCCGGGCAAGACGAGCGGGATCTCGCAGCGAGCCTGCGCGGATTGTTGACCGCCGGACGCGCCGATCTGTGGAGCGATCTCGTCGCCGCGGGTGTCATGGGCCTCGGCCTGCCGGAGGTGTTCGGCGGATCCGGTGGCACACTCGGCGATCTCGGCGTCTTCTCCCGTGAGGCGGGGCGGGCGTTGTGCCCGGTGCGCGTACACAGCACCGTGTTCGCCGCCCACGCGGTGCACCTGCTCGGTGGCGAGCAGTCCTGCCGTCGGTGGCTGCCCGAACTGGCCGCGGGCCGGATTGCGGGTACCACCGCATTGTGGAACGCCAACGACGCCGCCGACGTGGCCGCGACCGTGCGCGCCGACCCTACCCGCGACGGTGGCTGGCGAATCACCGGCACAGCCGATTTCGTCGCCGATGCCGATACTGCCGACGTCGTCGTCGTCTCCGGACTTGACCCGTCGGGAAACACCCTCGGCTTCGTCGTGGCCCTGCGGAACTCCGGTGTGACCCTGCGACCGCTGGTCCTGATGGGCGGCCACCACGCGTCGTGCGTGCGCTTCGACGACGTACCGGTCGATGACGTGCTCAACGATGGTGCGCCGCTCGACTGGGACCAGCTTCGGCGGACCGCCAACGCCGCGACGGCGCTGATATCGCTGGACCTGGTCGGCGTCGGCGAATCGGTCATGGAGCGGACAGTGCGCTACACCACGATGCGCCACCAGTTCGGCCGGCCGATCGCCTCGTTCCAGGCCGCCCAGCACATCGTGGCCGATATGCACATAGCCCTGTCGGCGGCTCGGCTGGCCGCCCAATCCGCGGTGTTCTGGATAGGCCAGGGCCGCATCGGGATTCGTGAAACCGCGATTGCGCGGATTCAGGCCGCCACCGCAGCCAAGCGGGCCACTCTCGACGCCCACCAGCTGCATGGCGGGATGGGGTACGTGGTGGAGACCGATTTGCACCGGTGGTCGGAACGGGCCCGCGTGCTTTCCACTCTGGGCGGAGGAGCCGACACCGCGGCGACCTGGCTCGACGACGACAACAGTCGCGCGGGGGTCGCGGACCGGTTGCGGCGCACGGACGGCCGCTAACCGAGACCCACTGACGCGCCGGCTCCAGCCAGTCGGACGCGGGTTTTAGCCAGGTGGCGGATTCCCGTCCCACTGCTGTCAAGTCACGCTTGCTGCGCAGGTGAGGGGCCGCAGTATGCCACGCCGACGGCGCCGTCAACAAACGTAGAGAGGGGAGCCGTCGATGCAGGCTCGGAGTCGTTCTTTTGTGTCTGGCGTCGCATTTGCCAGTGCAGCCGCCATTGTCGCAACCGCCCCGGCGGTCGTGTCGGGCGGCGCGCTGGCGGCGTCCGAGGTGTACCAACCGCTTGCGGTCCGCACTGAGAACATCGAGCTCGCCGGGCTGGCCGACATCACGGTCAAGGGGATCAACGATGCTTTCTGGAGCGGATGGGGCGGCTACATCGGCCCCGTCAACGGCCAACCGGACAAGTACTACCCCAACATCAACCCCACCGGCACCAGCCCGGTCTATGTATCCGGCGCTTCCGGCGTCGCCTATTACGTCATCGACGAAGCCTTGAGTCAGTTCGGATCCGTCAACCTGGACAACTACTTCTTCGAGGCGGGCGCCTACTACGGAACCGGGAAGGCCACCACGGGTGGTGCTGTGGGTGCGCTGATCTACGTCGGTAGCAGTGAGCTCTTCGGGGACAAGTCGCCGATTGCGCAGCTGGCCAAGACGGTCTTCTACTACGGGATCACGCCGATCATTCAATCGACGATCCTCCAATTGTCAACGGTGGTCCCCAAAGTGAACATCGGACCGGTCAAGGTCGGCGGCGGGATCCTGGCGAGCCTGTACTTCACCGGCCAGACGCCGGACGGCAAGTACAGCTTCGGATCTGCCGGGCTCTCAGCCGTTCTCGGCTATGTCGCCACGTCGATCTCGGATGCACTCCCCAAGCCCGGCGCAGCCGTGGTCCCCGGCGCCGCCACCAAACAGGTCACGGCGGCCAAGACCGACGAAGTCGCCACCGGCGATGTGGTCAAGGCCCCCGTTACGGCATCGGTTGCTGTCTCGAAGTCCCGGGACAGCGGCACCACCACGGTCGCCGACCCTGCGCCGCTGGCGAAGGCGACTTCCAAGCCCACCACCTCAGTCGCGGCCAGCTTGGCCTCGAGCGCAACCCCGACCACCAAGGATGCCCCGGCCGCCAAGGATGCCCCGGCCGCCAAGGACGCCCCGGCCGCCAAGGACGCCTCGGCCGGCACCAAGACCGACCGCGGCGTCGGCGGCTTCAAGACATCGCCACACAACACTGCCGCCGCTGAATCCGGGGCGGGCAGCGATACTCACAGCGCGGCGGGATCCGCCACGGGCAAGGCCGGCAGCGGAGCGCACGCATCGGGTGCGGAAGGCTAGCGCGCGAACATCAACGCGCGCTTGACTTCCTGGATCGCCTTGGTGACCTCGATGCCGCGCGGGCAGGCATCGGTGCAGTTGAACGTGGTGCGGCAGCGCCACACCCCGTCTACGTCGTTGAGGATGTCCAGCCGCTCGGCTGCACCCTCGTCGCGGCTGTCGAAGATGAACCGGTGGGCGTTGACGATGGCGGCCGGGCCGGCGTAGGAGCCCTCGTTCCAGTACACCGGGCAACTCGTCGTGCAGCACGCGCAGAGGATGCACTTGGTGGTGTCGTCATAGCGGGCCCGGTCGGTGGGGCTCTGGATCCGCTCGCGGGTCGGGGCGTTGCCCGAGGTGATCAGGTAGGGCTTGACCGCGCGGTAGGCGTCGAAGAACGGCTCCATGTTGACCACCAGGTCCTTCTCCACGGGCAGGCCGCGGATCGGTTCGATGGTGATAGTGAGCGGTTTGTTGTTCTTGGGCAACAGATCCCGCATCAGCACCTTGCAGGCCAACCGGTTGACGCCGTTGATCTTCATCGCATCTGAGCCGCACACCCCGTGCGCACACGAGCGGCGGAAGGTCAACGTGCCATCCAGGTAGCTCTTGACGTAGATCATCAGGTTCAACAGCCGGTCGCTCGGCAGGCACGGCACCCGGTAACTCTGGAAGCCGGCGCTGTCGGGGTCCTCGGGGTTGAAGCGCGCGATCTTCAACGTCACCATCACCGCGCCCGCCGGAATCGGCGGAAGGGCGGGTTCCCGGGTGTCGAGCTCTGGCGAAATCGTCATCAGTACTTGCGCTCCATCGGCTCGTAGCGGGTCTGCACCACCGGCTTGTAGTCCAGCCGGATCTCACTCAACAGATCGCCACCCTCCTTGTAAGCCATGGTGTGGCGCATGTAGTTGGTGTCGTCGCGGTTGGGGTAGTCCTCGCGGGCGTGCCCGCCGCGGGACTCCTTGCGGTTGAGCGCACCCACAACGGTGACCTCGGCCAGCTCCAGCAGGAAGCCCAGCTCGATGGCCTCCAGCAGGTCGCTGTTGTAGCGCTTGCCCTTGTCGTGCACCGTGATTCGCGAGTAGCGCTCCTTGAGCGCGTGGATGTCGGTCAGCGCCTGCTTGAGTGTCTCCTCGGTGCGGAACACCGCGGCGTTGTTGTCCATCGACTGCTGCAGCTCGCCGCGGATATCGGCGACGCGCTCGTTGCCGTGTTCGCTCAGGACGTTGGCCACCCAGTCGACCACCATGTCTGCGGGGCTCTCCGGCAGGTCGACGAAGTCGTGGGCAAGCGCGTAGTTGGCGGCTGCGATTCCGGCACGGCGGCCGAACACGTTGATGTCCAGCAGGGAGTTGGTGCCCAGCCGGTTGGCGCCGTGCACCGACACGCAGGCGCACTCGCCGGCCGCATACAGGCCCGGCACCGTCGTGGTGTTGTTGCGCAGCACCTGACCGGTGATGGTGGTCGGGATGCCCCCCATGACGTAGTGGCAGGTGGGGTAGACCGGCACCAGTTCCTTGACCGGGTCGACGCCCAGGTAGGTGCGGGCGAACTCGGTGATATCGGGCAGCTTGGCCTCGAGCACGTCGGCGCCGAGGTGGCGCACGTCGATGTAGACGTAGTCCTTGTGCGGGCCGGCGCCGCGGCCTTCCAGCACCTCCAGCACCATCGAGCGGGCGACGATGTCGCGCGGGGCCAGATCGACGATGGTCGGGGCGTAGCGCTCCATGAACCGCTCGCCCTCGCCGTTGAGCAGCCGGCCGCCCTCACCACGCACCGCCTCGGAGATGAGGATGCCGAGCCCGGCCAGGCCCGTCGGATGGAACTGGTGGAACTCCATGTCTTCCAAGGGAAGTCCCTTGCGGAAGATGATGCCCAGTCCGTCTCCGGTCAGGGTGTGGGCGTTGGACGTGGTCTTGTACATCCGGCCGGATCCGCCGGTGGCGAAGACGATCGCCTTGGCGTGGAAGATGTGGATGTCACCGGTCGCGAGCTCGTAGGCGATGACGCCGGTGGCCACCGGACCGCTCGGAGTCTCGGTGAGTGCGATGTCGAGCGCGTAGAACTCGTTGTAGAACTCGACGTCGTGCTTGACGCAGTTTTGGTAGAGCGTCTGCAGGATCATGTGACCGGTGCGGTCGGCGGCATAACAGGCCCGGCGCACCGGTGCCTTGCCGTGGTCGCGGGTGTGCCCGCCGAACCGGCGCTGGTCGATACGGCCCTCGGGGGTGCGGTTGAACGGCATCCCCATCTTCTCCAGGTCGAGCACCGCGTCGATGGCCTCCTTGGCCATGATCTCCACGGCGTCCTGGTCGGCCAGGTAGTCGCCACCTTTGACGGTGTCGAAGGTGTGCCACTCCCAGTTGTCCTCTTCGACATTGGCCAGCGCGGCACACATGCCGCCCTGGGCAGCGCCGGTGTGCGACCGCGTCGGGTACAGCTTGGTCAGCACCGCGGTGCGCACCCGCGGGCCGGCCTCGACGGCGGCCCGCATACCCGCTCCGCCTGCACCGACGATGACGACGTCGTAGCGGTGTTCCTGAATCATGTTCGTCCCTGCGAGCTTCTAGGAGATGTTCGGATTGAAGGTCAGCAGCACGTAGGTACCCACCACCAGGACGATGAGAATCGAGACCACCAGCAGCGAGTTCAGCCAGAACCGGGTGGAGTCCTTACGCGCGTAGTCGGCGATGATCGTGCGCATGCCGTTGCCGCCGTGCAACTGAGCCAACCACAGCAGCAACAGGTCCCAGGTCTGCCAGAACGGTGACGCCCAGCGCTGCGCGACGTAGTTGAAGTCGATGCGGTACACCCCGCCGTCCCACATCAACCCGATGAACAGGTGACCCAGCGCCAGGAAGATGAGCACGACGCCGGAGAAGCGCATGAACAGCCATGCGTACTTCTCGAAGTTCGGCATGCCACTCCGGCGGCGCGGGGTGCGCGGGTTGTCCAGACCGGCCGGCCGGTCGTGGTTGCGCTCCAGGATCGGCGCGGGCGGCCCGAGCCGGCTTTCCGGCGCGCTCACAGGAACCGCTCCGCCATGTGCATGCCGATGATCACCAGGGACGGCACCATCACCAGCAGCCAGACCGCGGCAACACCCCAAAGCATCTGTCGCTGATAGCGCGGTCCCTTCCACCAGAAGTCGATCAGGATGATCCGCACGCCGTTGAGCGCGTGATAGAGCAGCGCCGCCACGAGGCCGATCTCCATGAGGCCGACGATCGGGGCCTTGTAGGTCTCGACGACCTCGTTGTAGGCCTGCGGGCTGACCCGGACCAGCGCGGTGTCCAGGACATGGACGAACAGGAAGAAGAAGATCGTGGCGCCGGTGATCCGGTGCAACACCCACGACCACATGCCGGGGTCGCCGCGATACAGGGTGCGCCGTCGCCGGGGCGACTTATCGCGCGGGGCCGGCACAACCGGTGCCGCAGTACTCATCAGCGCCTCCAACGCACGTCGATGGACGTTTTGGGTGGACTCTAACTCCGTTTCTACGGTCCGAAGAATTACGGTGCAGGGACAAGCTGCGGCGAACCGGCCGATCTGGTCGGTCTGGCCGCTGCCCAACAGGTGTGACGAGGCGGCAGGTGAATGCATTCAGTACGGGCGCGGTGAGCAAGCCATGACAACCGAAATTGACTGGAAAGCCCTGCGTAAGAGGGCAATTGCCACATCCCGGCAGGCGTACGCGCCGTACTCGCGATTTCCGGTCGGGGCGGCGGCGTTGGTCGACGATGGCCGGATTGTCGCCGGCTGCAATGTGGAAAATGTCTCATATGGGCTAGGTCTCTGTGCGGAGTGCGCAGTGGTCTGCGCCCTGCATTCGGGTGGCGGTGGACGGCTGCTCGCCGTCGCGGTTGTCGACGCCACCGGGGGCGCGCTGATGCCGTGCGGACGGTGTCGTCAGCTGCTGTTCGAACACGGTGGGCCGGAACTTCTCGTCGACCACGCGCACGGGCCGCGCCGGCTGGCCGACTTGCTGCCCGAGGCTTTCGGTCCCGCCGACCTGGCCCGGGTACAGCGGGAAACCTCGTGACCCAGTTCACATTCGATGCGCCGACCGTCATCAGGACCAAGCGAGACGGCGGCCGGCTTTCGGCCGGCGCCATCGACTGGGTGATCGACGCCTACACCCACGGCGGCGTGGCCGACGAGCAGATGTCGGCACTGCTGATGGCGATCTTCCTGCGGGGGATGGACCGCGACGAGATATCGCGCTGGACGACGGCGATGATCGCCTCCGGCGAGAAGCTGGATTTCGGTGATCTGCGCCGCGACGGCAGGCCGGTGCCGACGGTCGACAAGCACTCCACCGGGGGAGTGGGCGACAAGATCACCATTCCGCTGGTGCCGGTGGTTGCTGCCTGTGGCGCCGCGGTACCGCAGGCCGCCGGACGTGGGCTCGGGCACACCGGTGGCACGCTGGACAAACTGGAGTCGATACCGGGGTTTACCGCGGAGATTTCCAAAAGCCAGGTGCGCCAGCAGCTCTCAGGGATCGGTGCGGCGATCTTTGCCGCCGGTGAGCTCGCGCCGGCTGACCGCAAGATCTACGCGCTGCGGGACGTGACGGCAACGGTGGAGTCGTTGCCGCTGATCGCGAGCTCGGTGATGAGCAAGAAGCTGGCCGAGGGCGCGGCGTCGCTGGTGCTGGATGTGAAGGTGGGACGCGGGGCGTTCCTCAAGACCGAAGCCGAGTCACGCGAACTGGCGGCCACCATGGTCGAGCTCGGCATGGCGCACGGAGTCCCGACGCGGGCATTGCTGACCGCTATGGACGTCCCGCTCGGCCGCACTGTCGGCAACGCGCTGGAGGTAGCCGAGTCGCTGGAGGTACTGGCCGGCGGGGGACCACCCGACGTCGTGGAACTCACCCTGCGATTGGCCACCGAGATGCTGGAGCTGGCCGGCGTCGACGGGTGCGATCCGGCCCAGACGTTGCGCGACGGGACCGCGATGGACCGCTTCCGCGCCCTGGTCGCCGCCCAAGGCGGCGACCCCTACGCCCCGCTGCCGATCGGTTCCCATTCCGAGACCGTGCCGGCACCCCGAAGCGGCACAATGGGCGACATCGATGCGATGGCGGTGGGGCTGACGGTATGGCGGCTCGGCGCTGGCCGGGCCCGCCCTGGTGCACCCGTGCAGTTCGGCGCGGGTGTGCGGATCCATCGCCGCCCGGGCGAGCCGGTCTCGGCCGGCGAGCCGCTGTTCACCCTCTACACCGATACGCCCGAGCGGATCCCCGCCGCGATGGCCGAGCTGGACGGCGGCTGGAGCGTCGTCGACATCCCCGGGTCTATTCGACCCCTCATCGTCGATCGGATCACCTGATGACCACACCGCTGACACTTCCGATGATCCATCAGGCGCCCAAGGCCCTGCTGCACGACCACCTCGACGGCGGGCTGCGCCCGGCCACCGTCCTCGACATCGCCGGCCAGATCGGTTACGACGAGTTGCCGGCCACCGACGAGGTCGCGCTGGCGGACTGGTTCCGCACCGCCGCACACAGCGGTTCGCTGGTGCGCTACCTCGAGCCGTTCGCGCATACCGTCGCCGTCATGCAGACCGCCGAGTCGCTGCACCGGGTGGCCTTCGAGTGTGTCGAGGACCTGGCGGCCGACAATGTGGTCTACGCCGAGGTGCGGTTCGCCCCGGAACTGCATATCGACGGCGGGCTGTCGCTGGACGACGTGGTCGACGCGGTGCTGGCCGGGTTCGCCGACGGGGAGAAGGCCGCGTCGGCCGAAGGCCGCCCCATCGTGGTGCGCTGCCTGGTGACTGCCATGCGGCACGCGGCGCGATCCCGGGAGATCGCCGAACTGGCGATCCGGTTCCGCGACAAAGGTGTGGTGGGGTTCGACATCGCCGGAGCCGAGGCCGGTTACCCGCCCACCCGCCACCTTGACGCCTTCGAGTACATGCGCGGTCACAACGCCCGCTTCACGATCCACGCCGGTGAGGCATTCGGCCTGCCTTCCATCCACGAGGCCCTGGCGTTCTGCGGGGCGGACCGGCTGGGCCATGGCGTACGGATCGTCGATGACATCGAGGTGTTGCCGGATGGGTCGGCCCAGCTCGGCCGGCTGGCCGCGATCCTGCGCGACAAGCGCATCCCGCTGGAGATGTGTCCGAGCTCCAATGTGCAGACCGGTGCGGTGGACAGCATCGCCAGCCACCCCTTCGACCTGCTGGCGCGGCTGCGGTTCCGGGTGACCGTCAACACCGACAACCGCCTGATGAGCGACACGACGATGAGCCAGGAGATGCTGCGCCTGGTCGAGGCGTTCGGCTACGGATGGAGCGATCTCGAGCGGTTCACCATCAACGCGATGAAGTCGGCGTTCACCCACTTCGACGAACGGCTGGCCATCATCGATGAGGTGATCAAGCCGCGCTATGCAGTGCTGATCGGCTGAACCGAGGTTGCCGAATTGTGCGCTTGTGCCGCCCGAGCCGGGCCTTGGGCGCGTACGATGCCGATTCAGGCTGTGTCGTCAATATTTGCCGCGCCTACGTCGTGATACGCGGATGCGTATTCGTGCGATGTAACTTGGTGTGATGTCCAAGCGCGCCATCTTCAGGGGCGTGTCAGCGCATAGGCTCTTCAGCGGTTTGGGCCGGGCGATCGTTCGCCACCCCTTGATCGTCATCGCGGCTTGGCTGGTACTGGCGGGGGCCCTGCTGGCCTTAATCACCCCGCTGGCGGTCGTTGCGGCCCGCAATCCCCCGGATTTCCTGCCCAAGACCGCTCCGGTGCTGCTGTCGGCCAAGCAGATGCAGGAGGCCTTTCACGAAGCCGACGCGGGCAATTTTGCGGCTGTCATCCTCAGCAACGAGAACGGGCTGACACCAGCGGACGAGGACACGTATCGCAGTCTCGTCGCCAGGCTGAGGAGCGACACCAAGAACGTCACGTCGCTCCAGGATTTCGTCCATATCCCCGAACTCAGGGAGGTGATGACCAGCAAGGACCAGAAGGCCTGGAACCTGCCGGTCAGCATGGCCGGCACGATGGGTACCCCGGCGGGTCAGGAGTCGTACCGGAACGTCATCGATACCGTCAAGGACGCGACCAAGAACTCGTCGCTGAAGGTCAATGTGGTCGGCGGCGCCTCGACCATGGAGGACATGAACGTCATCGGTGCGCGAGATCAGCACATGATTGAAATCGTCACCGTCTTGCTGGTGTTCTCGATCCTGGTGATCGTGTATCGAAGCCTGATCGCGATGTTGATGCCGCTGATCACCATCGGTATTTCGCTGGTTGTCGCACAACAGCTCGTGGCCGGTCTCGGCGAGCTGGGCCTGGGGCTGGGCCCGCAGACGCTGATGTTGATGACCGCCATGATGATGGGCGCCGGAATCGACTACGGCGTCTTCCTGTACAGCCGCTATCAGGAGCTCACCAAGACCGGGATGGCCTCCGACCAGGCCTTGGTCGAGGCGCTGACCTCGATCGGTGAGGTGATCGCCGGCTCGGCGGGCACGGTCGCCATCACCTTCCTCGGGATGTCCTTCACCAAGATGGCCATCTTCGCCACGGTCGGGCCGGCCCTGGCGGTGACCATTGCGGTCGGCTTTCTGGCGTCGATCACCCTGCTCCCGGCGTTCATCGTGCTCGCAGGCCGGCGGGGATGGATCAAACAGCGACGCGACGTCACCGGCCGGCTCTGGCGGCGATCGGGCATCTTGATCGTCCGCCGCCCCGTCGCCTTGCTGGTGACCAGCCTGATCATCCTGGGCGGGTTGGCCGCCACCACGATGCTGACCAGGTTCAACTACGACGACCGCAAGAACTTGCCGACCGACTCCGCGAGTAACCGCGCCTACGAGGTGATGGACAAGCACTTCCCGATCAGCAGCACGCTGCAGCAATTCCTGTTCATCCAGTCGCCGAATGACCTGCGCACCCCCAAAGCGCTGGCCGATATGGAGCAGATGGCCGCGCGGATTGCGCAGCTGCCCGACATCGACATGGTCCGCGGTATCACCCGGCCGACCGGCCAGGTGCTCGAGCAGGCCAAGACCACCTATCAGGCCGGTGAGGTGGGCACCAAGCTGGGCGACGCGTCAAACCTGATCTCGTCCAACGAGGGCAACCTGAGCTTGCTCTCCGGGGGCGCCGGGAAGATGGCCGACGTCCTGGGGCAGATCCGCATCCAGGTGGTAGGATCGATCGCCAGCGTCCGCGGATTGACCAGCGCACTCGACGCGATGTCGCAGAAGTATGGCGGGACCAAGACGCTGGACGAGATCGACAAGACCGCGTCCCTGGTGACCAACATGCGGTCCCTGGGCGACGCACTGGGGCTCAGCATTCTGCGGGTCACCAGCATCAGCGACTGGGCTACGCCGATGGTCGACGCGCTGAACGTCAGCCCGCAGTGCGATGCGGATCCGGCGTGCGTGGGCTCGCGGTCCGACCTGCAGAAGATCGTCGATGTCAGCAATACCGAAGCCGTGAAGTCCATCGAGGACTTCGCCCGTGAACTGTCGGCGACCGACGGATCGCAGAAGCTCGACGACTCGGTCCACGTGCTGAGCCAGAACCTCCAGAAAGCCACGGCGGCGGCGCGTTCGCTCGGGGTGGGCCAGCCGGGCGGGGTGGAGAAGAAGCTCAACGAGGCCGTCCAGGGCGTCAACCAGCTCGCCGATTCGAGCCGTCAGCTCGCCCTCGGCGTGCAGACCCTGGTCGACCAGACCCGAACTCTCGGGTCGGGCTTGGATCAGGCATCGGACTTCCTGCTGGCGATGAAGCGGGAGGCGTCCGACCCTCCGATGTCGGGTTTCTACATCCCGCCGCAGGTGTTGACCATGGACGAGTTCAAGAAGGCCGCCAAGCTGTTCGTCTCCGAGGACGGACATTCGGCGCGCTACCTCATCCAGACGGCGCTCAATCCGTTCAGCACCCAGGCGATGGATCAGGTCTCCACGATCATCGACACCGCGAACGCCGCCCGGCCCAATACGCAGCTGGCCGGTGCCCAGATTTCGATGGTCGGGTTCTCGTCGATCAATGCCAACGTCCGGGCCTACTACGACGCCGACGTCGTCTACATCATGTGCATGACGTTGATAGTGGTCTTCGTCATCCTGCTGGTGCTGCTGCGGGCGATCGTTGCACCCCTGTATCTGGTTCTGTCCGTGGTGCTGTCCTACGGCGCCGCGTTGGGTCTCGGCGTGGTGCTGTTCCAGTTCATTCTCGGTAAGGAACTGTCCTGGGGTGTGCCAGGACTTGCCTTCATGGTGCTCGTGGCGGTCGGTGCCGACTACAACCTGCTGCTGATCTCACGTATCCGCGACGAAGCGAAATACGGTGTGCGGTCGGCGGTTATCCGAACCGTCGGCGCGACCGGCGGGGTCATTACTTCGGCGGGCCTCATCTTCGCGGCGTCGATGATGGCACTCACCGCCAGTAGCGTGCTCACCGCAGTGCAGACGGGGTTCGTGATCGGTGTCGGGCTGTTGCTGGACACCTTCCTGGTGCGCACCCTGACCGTGCCGGCGGCGGCGGTGCTGATCGGTGACGCCAACTGGTGGCCGTCCAAACCGCCACGCGTCAAGCGCGAGGCCGCACGGCTCGCAGCCGCCGCCGCGGCGTCCGCTGTCACGGCGCCCGTCGCGGTCCTCGACGAAGCGGCAGTGGACGTCGATGTCGAATCCGCCTGGGAATCGGAAGGCGGAGCGACCTTAGACGAGCAGGAGTAAGTCCGGGCCGGGTTCGAGCGCCCCGCTATTCGCGGCGCAGCCGGGACTCGACGAACCGCTCGAGCTCTTCCCATTCCTTGGCCGCGGTCGCGTACGGGCCGGCGGGCCGGGAGTTCTCGTCGGGCTCCAGCACGTAGGTGACCAGCTTGCCCAGCGCGCTGTCGTCGGCCAGCAGCCGGTCGACGGTGTCCTCCTCGGAGTACTCGCCGACATCGCGCACCAACTCGACAGCCAGGTCGAGCTGGTCGCGGTCGACGGCGTCGGGCCCGTCGGAGATGTCGTCGGTCAGTCCGGTGAGCACGTAGATGTTGTCCTCGGTGACGTCCACCCGCAGCGAGCCGTCGGTGGCGGCCGTGCGGATGTCGTCATAGGTGCTCAGGTCGGACAGGTCGTGGTCATGCTCGTCGGCCAGGTAGCGGGCCAGCGCGCGCTCCGAGCCGAAGACGCTGATTCGCCCATTTCGGCCCAGGAAGATCGGCCGGTCGTCGAAATAGCAGCGCAGCGTGTAGAGCGTCCCCGACCCGGTCATGATCCGCACCGGGTCGATGCCGACCTCGGTCCAGAAATCCTCGTCGCTGCCGAGCACCACATTCTGTTGCCGAGCCGGCTCGATCACCGCTTCGGGCTCGTCACCGTCGTCGTCGGTCTCGTCCTCGATGACCTCGGGCTCGACGGTGTCGTCTTCGAAGGGCTCCTCGAGCTCGTCAGCGGCCAGCTTGGCGGCCCGCTCGTCGACGTCAGGGGTGGTCACGACCTCGTCGATCGCCGACAACACACTGTCCCACCCACGGGCGACGATGTCGCCGAGCCCGCTCCAGCGCTTCAGCCCCGCCTTGCCGCTGAACTGCTCGAGGCCGCCTGACACCAGGCCCAGGTTGGGGTTGCCGTTGAAGAACCGGGTCACCGCGGGCAGCTCGCACACCGAGCCGATCGACGAGACCACCGCCAGCGTGTTGGCCAGCGCGGTGACCGCCTCCTCGGTGGGCTTCTCGGCGAGAAGTTCCTCAACCGCGATCAGGTCGACCTGCCGGTCCTCGGCGGGCTCGAGCTTGTGCGCGTTGGCCTTGGTCAGCTCGCCCCACGCCGGGTGGTCGAACAGGTCGTTGTCTTTGTTGGTGCGCACGAACGCGGCCAGGTCGGCCACCGACGCGAACGCGTAGAGGTCCTCGTCCTTGCCGAGGAACGCCTCCCACTCGTCGCTGCCGTCGCGCCAGCGAGGCGCCCACAGGGTGTACAGGTCACCAGCGGTCACACTGATGCGGACCGGAACGAGCTCAGCAGCCATGCCGCACAGCCTAACGACGCATGCTGGCCGGTAACCTGCCCCCCGTGGGCAGACCTGATCGAGCGCTGGTGATCGTGGCGGTGATCTGCGCGGTAGTCCTCAGCGCACTGGGTGTCGCCGGGTACGTCCTGTTCACCCGCCCGCATGTCGACCCGCTGAGCAAAGCGGACGCGATCATCGTGCTGGGCGGGGACAACGACGGGCGCTTCCAGTACGGCCTGAGCTTGGCGCAGCAGGGCTACGCCTCCACCGTGGTGCTGTCCAATGCGTACGACGACAAGGGTGAGTCGGACGAAGCGGACTATCGCCGAGCCTGCGCCGCCGGTACCGCCACGATCACCGTCGTCTGCTTCAAACCCGATCCGTTCACCACTCGCGGCGAGGCGATGTACGTGGCCCGGCTTGCCAAGCAGCGCAATTGGACCCACGTGATCGTGGTGTCCTGGAACTACCACATGGTCCGCGCCCGCTACATCTTCCACCAGTGTTTCGACGGCGCCGTCACCATGCGGCCGGTGCCGCGCGCCTACGACTTCTCGCCGCTGCGGTGGGCCCGGGAGTATGCCTACCAGTACACCGCGCTGGTCAAGGCGTTCGTTCTGGGCTGCGATACCCCCTGAGACCTCACTACAGTCTCTGCGCATGGATGTGTGCGTGATCGACCACCCGCTGGCCGCGGCACGGCTGACCACCCTGCGCGATGAGCGCACCGACAACGCCGCCTTTCGCGCCGCGTTGCGCGATCTGACGCACATGCTGGTCTACGAGGCCACCCGGGACGCGGTCTGCGAGGAGATCACCGTGCGCACCCCGATGGCCGACACCGTCGGCGCACGGCTGGCCCGGCCGCCGCTGTTGGTGCCGGTGCTGCGGGCCGGCTTGGGCATGGTCGACCAGGCGCACGCCCTGATCCCCGAGGCGCAGGTCGGGTTCGTCGGAGTGGCCCGTGACGAGACCACCCACACCCCGACGCCGTACCTGGAGTCGCTGCCCGACGACCTGAGCACCCAGCCGGTCATCGTGCTCGACCCGATGCTGGCCACCGGCGGATCGATGGCCTACACGCTCGGGCTGCTGCAGAGCCGCGGTGCGGTGGACATCACCGTGGTCTGTGTGGTGTGCGCCCCGGAGGGCATTGCCGCGTTGGAGCAGGCGGCGCCGGAGGCCAGGCTGTTCACCGCCGCCGTCGACGACGGGCTCAACCCCATCGCCTATATCGTGCCCGGTCTCGGCGATGCCGGTGACCGCCAGTTCGGCCCGCGCTGACTACCAGCCGCGCGCGATGTCGAGCAGCTGCGCCTGCAGGGCGGTCGCACGGCCGCGCGCATCGGCCAGCCCGTCGGTGACAGCGCGGCGGACCTCGGTGTAGCACTTCACTTTCGGTTCGGTTCCGGACGGCCGCACCACCAGCCGGATCGACGTCTGCTGATCACCACCGGTCAGGACTACCGCGTCGGCATGCTCGCCGGCGCCGACCGGGAACCCGGCCAGTTCGGCGGGAGGCCGGGTGCGCAGCCGGTGCATCATCGCCGCGGCCTCCTCGGCGCTGTCGACCCGCCGAGACACCGCAGCGGTGGTGTAGACACCGTGCCGCAGCGCCAGCCGGTCCAGTGCCGCAAGCACCGAATCGCCCTGTGCACCAAGGGTTGCCACCAGATCACAGGCGAGCACCGCGGCGCTGATCCCGTCCTTGTCGCGGACGGCCTGCGGGTCCACGCAGTGGCCGATCGCCTCTTCGTAGGCGTAGACCAGGGAGCACCCGGGCAACCCGGCGTCCGCGCGCGCCAGCCACTTGAACCCGGTCAGGGTCTGCACGTGGTGGGCGCCGTGGTCGGCGGCGATTGCGGCCAGCAGCTGCGAGGAGACCATGCTGCTGGCCACCACGCTGGTTGCCGCGCGTCCCGGTGGCAGGGTCGCCAGGATGTAATCGCCCAGCAGCCAACCGGTTTCGTCACCGGAGAGCATCCGCCAACCGGTCGGGGTCCGGACGCCGACGGCGCAGCGGTCGGCATCGGGGTCCAGCGCGACGGCGATGTCGGCGTCGACCGCCGTGGCCAGCTCCAGCACAGCGTCGGCAGCCCCGGGCTCCTCGGGGTTGGGGAAGGCCACCGTAGGGAAGTCCGGGTCGGGACTGAATTGAGTTGCCACGGTGTGGATATCGTCGAATCCGGCGCGGCGCAGCGCACGCACGGCGAGCTCCCCGCCGACACCGTGCATGGCAGTCAGCGCCACCCGTGCTGTCGCCCCGGAGGTCCGTCGCACCGTCGCCGCGCGTTCGACGTACGCGTCGACCAGCTCATCGCCGGCCGGGGCGACCGGCAGGCGGGGGATCTGGTCGGCGGGTGGCGCGAACGCCATCGCGGCCTCGATGTCGCGGTCGGCGGGCGAGATGATCTGCAGGCCGCCGTCGAGGTACACCTTGTAGCCGTTGTCGCCGGCTGGGTTGTGTGAAGCGGTGATCTGCACGCCGGCCGCTGCACCGGTGTGCCGGACGGCAAATGCGACGACCGGTGTGGGGACCGGATGTGTCCAGGTGATCACCGAAAAGCCCTGCGCGGAAAACACTTCGGCCGCCGCCGCGGCGAACTCCGCCGAGCCGTGCCTGGCGTCGCGGCCCACCACGACGCTCGACCCGTGCAGGCCGCGGCGGATCAGCACCTGGGCCACCGCCCAACTGGCGCGCAGCACCACCGCCAGGTTCATGGCATCCGGGCCGCCGCGCACCGGACCGCGCAGCCCGGCGGTGCCGAACGTCAGGGGCCGGGCGAAGCGTGCGGCCAGTTCGTCGTCGTCCAGGGCGGCCAGTTCGGCGGCCGTGACCGGATCCGGGTCGTGGGCAATCCAGTCGTCGGGCGTCACGGCACCGATTGTGCCCCCCGCTCGGCGTCGGCGAGCTTGCGCAGCACCGGCGCGGTGAGCATCAGCAGGTTGACCTCGAGTTCGGTGA
Source organism: Mycolicibacterium sp. CH28 (assembly GCF_004745805.1). GTDB lineage: Bacteria > Actinomycetota > Actinomycetes > Mycobacteriales > Mycobacteriaceae > Mycobacterium. The sequence goes on from NZ_SRLQ01000008.1 coordinate 154,531, forward strand.
GGTGTTCGCGCATCGTCTCCTGTAGCCAGGCATCGCGCTGTGCCCGGTCCCGCATCAGCAGTTCCGTCCCGTCGGGGGTGAGCTCGACCAGCTGGCGCCGTCGGTCGGTCTCGTCGGGACGGCGAGACAGCAGCCCGCGGGCCTGAAGCTCGTTGATGCTGTCGGTCAGCGACTGCACTCGCACCTGCAGCCGGGCGGCGATCTCGGCCGGGGTGGTGACGTTCGCCCGGCTCACATCGCCGAGGATCTCCAGTTGGCTGAGGGTCAGGCCGTGGTCGGGGCGGTGCCGGCGAAGTTGACGGGCCAGCGCCATCAGGGCTTCCCGGAGCTCGGTGGCCGCGGCTGAATTCATATTCCAAGTTATACCTTGCTAATGAGTGAGTTATGTCGCTCGAAACGCGCGTGACAGCGCCATAATGACAAGGGCATACTTGCTATATGCGATGGGTGCTGCTGGTACTGACGACGATCGGGGTCACGGTGCCGCTGGACCTCATCGGCGTCCCGTCGGCCGCATTGTTCGCCGCGCTGCTGGTTGGCGTCGTGCTGGCGATCGCCCGATTGGCCCCCAGCGGGGTACCGCGGCGAGCTGGGCTGGCGGCCCAGGGGGTCCTCGGGGTCTACATCGGCACCATGGTGCATTCCGATGCGCTGTCCGCGCTCGGCCCCAACTGGCCAGTCGTGGTCGGCGTCGGCGTCGCCACCCTGCTGCTCAGCATCGGTGCCGGCGCGCTGCTCGGGCTGCACCGTGACGTCAGCCCGCTCACCGGCGCATTGGCATTGGTCGCGGGTGGGGCGTCCGGGCTGGTGGCGATCGCCCGCGAGCTCGGTGGTGACGACCGCGTGGTCGCCGTCATCCAATACCTGCGGGTCGCGGTCATCACCGCGGCGATGCCGGTCGTCGTCACCCTCGTCTATCACGCCGACCGGTCGCGCGCAGCCGCCGGATCACACCAAATCGGTTCGGCTCCTTGGTATCTGAGCGTGGTGATGATCGTCGCCCTGGTGCTGACCGGCTCTATCGCCGGCCGGTTCGCCCGGCTGCCCGGCGCGGGTCTGCTCGGGCCGATGGCGCTGACCATCGTGCTCGAACTCGGTGGGTGGTCGCTGGGGTTGGCCGTGCCGGACCTGCTGGTGTCGGCCTCCTACATGCTGATCGGCTGGCAGGCCGGGGTGGCGTTCACCCGCGAATCTCTCCGCGCGATCGAACGGCTACTGCCTGCCGCGCTGGGCCTGATCGTGCTGCTCAACATCGCCACGGCCGGGCTGGGGGTGGCGCTATCGAAGATTGCCGGCATCAGCCAGCTCGACGGCTACCTGGCGACCAGCCCCGGCGGTATCTACGCCGTGCTGGCCACCGCGGTGGAAACGGGTTCGAACGTGACGTTCATCATCGCCGCGCAGGTGCTTCGGGTGTTGCTGATGCTGTTCGCCGCGCCGCTGCTGGCACGCGGTTTCGTGCGGTTGACCTACAGGCGAGCCAGCAGCGAGGCCAGCAGTGAGCCCATCGCGGTCGCCGACGCGCGACCGGCGGCCAGCACCTCGTCGTGACTGAGCGGCTCGCCGGTCATCCCGGCAGCCAGGTTCGTCACCAGCGAGATCCCCAGTACCTCGGCCCCCACCGCGCGGGCGGCGATGGTCTCGTGGACCGTCGACATGCCGACCAGGTCGGCTCCCAGCGTCCGCAACATCCGGATCTCGGCCGGGGTTTCATAGTGCGGCCCGGGCAGGCCGGCGTACACGCCCTCGGCAAGGCTCGGATCGACCGCGCGGGCCAGGGCGCGCAACCGCGGCGAGTAGGCGTCGACCAGGTCCACGAACTGCGCGCCGACCAACGGCGAGCGGGCCGTCAGGTTGAGATGGTCGCTGATCAAGACGGCCTGTCCGACCCGGTACTCCGGGCGCAGACCCCCGGCCGCGTTGGTCAGCACCACGGTCTGGGCTCCGGTCGCGCGTGCGGTGCGCACCGGATGGACGACGTCGCGTAGGTCGTGGCCCTCGTAGGCGTGGATGCGGCCCAGCAGCACCAGCACGTTGTGCGAGCCCAGCGGCACGGAAAGCACTCGGCCGCGGTGTCCCAGCGCGGATGGGGGAGTGAAGCCGGGGATCGACGACATCGGAATCTCGGCCGCCGGGATTCCCAGTGCGTCGGCCGCGGGTGTCCACCCCGACCCGAGGACGACGGCGACGTCATGGCGGGCCACACCGGTGCGCTCGGCGATCACCGCTGCGGCATGTTCGGCGTCAGGACTCACAGCCAGCGAGCCTATCGGTGAATGCGATACTTCGTGGATGCCTACAGCCACCGCGTCGGCCCGCGTCGAGGACGTGGTGGCGGCGCGGCGCGGCGATCTCATCGAACTGTCCCACGCGATCCACGCCGAACCGGAGCTCGCCTTCGACGAACACCGTAGCTGCGCCAAGACCAAGGCACTCGTGGCGGAGCGCGGTTTCGCGATCAGCGCGGCGCCGGGCGGTCTGAGCACGGCGTTCCGCGCCGACTACGGCTCCGGGCCGCTGATCATCGGGATCTGCGCGGAGTACGACGCCCTGCCTGAGATCGGGCACGCCTGCGGCCACAACATCATCGCTGCCTCGGCCGTCGGGACGGCGCTGGCGCTGGCGGAGGTGGCCGACGAACTCGGCCTCACCGTGGCCCTGATCGGAACCCCCGCCGAAGAGTCCGGCGGCGGCAAGGCCCTGCTCATCGATGCGGGCGTGTTCGACGACATCGCTGCCGCGGTGATGCTGCATCCCGGGCCGATCGACATCGCCGCTGCCCGCTCGCTGGCGCTGAGCGAGGTGACGGTCACCTACACCGGCCGTGAGTCGCACGCTGCCGTCGCGCCCTACCTGGGTGTCAACGCCGCCGACGCCCTCACCGTCGCGCAGGTGGCCATCGGGTTGCTGCGCCAGCAGATGGCCCCCGGCCAGATGGCCCATGGCATCGTCACCGAGGGCGGATCGGCCACCAACATCATCCCGGGCCGGGCCCGGCTGCAGTACACGATGCGCGCCACCGACACCGAATCGCGGCTGGCGCTCGAGGCCAAGATGCGCGGGTGCTTCGCGGCAGGGGCGGTGGCGACCGGCTGCGAGTACGAGATCGCTGAGGCCGCTCCGCCGTATGCCGAACTGGCCCCGGATCCGTGGCTGGCCGAGGTGTTCCGCGACGAGATGGTGCGGATGGGACGCAGTCCGGTGCCGGCCGATCTCGAGGCCGCCATGCCATTGGGCAGCACCGATATGGGCAACGTCACCCAGCTGCTGCCGGGTATCCACCCGGTCGTCGGCGTCGAATCCGGTGGGGCGGTTATCCACCAGCGTGGTTTCGCCGCCGCGGCCGCCGGGCCGAGTGGCGACCGCGCCGTCAGCGAAGGTGCGATCATGTTGGCGCGCACGGTCGTTCGGCTAGCTGAGGCAGCGGGCGAACGCGACCGGGTGCTGGAGTTGCGTGACCGGAGGCGCAGATGAGTCTCGCCGACACGGCCGAGTCGTGGCTGGCCGCCCATTTCGATGATCTGGTGCAGTGGCGCCGCCACATCCACCGCCATCCCGAGCTGGGCCGCCGGGAGTTCGCCACCACCCAGTTCGTCGCCGATCGACTGGTAGAGGCCGGGCTCAACCCGAAGGTGTTGCCCGGCGGAACGGGTCTCACGTGTGACTTCGGCCCGGAACACGCGCCGCGGATCGCGCTGCGGGCCGATATGGATGCGCTGCCGATGGCCGAGAGCACCGGGGCGCCGTACAGCTCGACCGTGCCCAATGTCGCCCACTCCTGCGGCCACGACGGCCACACCGCGATGCTGGTCGGCGCCGCGAGTGCGCTGGCGTCGGTGCCCGAACTCCCGGTCGGCGTGCGGCTGATCTTCCAGGCTGCCGAGGAACTGATGCCCGGCGGCGCGATCGACGCCATCGCCGCCGGCGCGTTGGTGGGGGTGGATCGGATCTTCGCGCTGCACTGCGACCCCCGGTTGGCAGTGGGCCGGGTCGCGGTCATCCCGGGCCCCATCACGTCGGCGGCGGATGCGATCGAGATCACCCTGCGGTCGCCGGGCGGGCATACCTCGCGCCCGCATCTCACCTCGGATCTGGTGTACGGCATGGGCACGGTGATCACCGGGCTGCCGGGTGTGCTGTCCCGGCGGGTCGACCCGCGGCACAGCACCGTGATGGTGTGGGGTGCGGCCAACGCCGGGGTTGCCGCCAACGCGATCCCGCAGACCGGCACGCTGGCCGGAACTGTGCGAACCGCCAGTCGCGAGACCTGGGTGGGTATGGAAGAGCTTGTGGGCGAGATCGTTTCGGGTCTGTTGGCACCGCTGGGCATCGAGCATTCGTTGCGGTACCACCGCGGGGTGCCACCGGTGGTCAACGAGGAGCGTTCGACGCAGATCATGACCCACGCCATCGAGGCCGTCGACCCCGAGGCACTGGCCGACACCCGGCAGTCCGGCGGTGGCGAGGACTTCTCCTGGTATCTCGAGGAGGTGCCCGGCGCGATGGCCCGGCTGGGTGTGTGGAGTGGTACCGGACCGCAGCTCGACCTGCACCAGCCGTCGTTCGACCTCGACGAGCGGGCCCTGGCGGTCGGGGTTCGGGTGCTGGTCAACATCGTCGAGCAGGCGGCCGAGTTCTGATGAAGCTCCTGGTTACCGGCGGTGCCGGGTATGTCGGCAGTGTGTGCGCGACGGTGCTGCTGGAGAAGGGGCACGAGGTGGTCGTCGTCGACGACCTGTCGACCGGTAACGCCGACGCGGTACCGGCCGGGGCACAGTTCGTGCACGACGACATGGTCGATGCCGCACCGCGGCTACTGGGTGACGGATCGTTTGACGGGGTGCTGCACTTCGCGGCGAAGTCGCTGGTGGGAGAGTCGGTGGCGGCGCCGGAACGCTACTGGTACGGCAACGTCGTCAAGACGCTGGACCTGCTGGAGGCGATGCGCGCGGCGGGCACACCGCGGCTGGTGTTCTCTTCGACCGCGGCGACCTACGGTGAGCCCGAGTCGGTGCCGATCACCGAGGACGCCCCGACCCGGCCGACCAACGCCTACGGCGCCACCAAGCTTGCGATCGACCACGCGATCACCTCGTATGCCACCGCGCACGGGCTGGCTGCGACGAGCCTGCGGTACTTCAACGTCGCCGGTGCCTACGGTGGTCTCGGTGAGCGCCACGCGACCGAGACGCACCTGATTCCGCTGGTTCTGCAGGTGGCCACCGGTCAGCGCCCGGAGATCCTGGTGTTCGGCACCGACTGGCCCACGCCGGACGGCACCTGCATCCGCGACTACATCCACGTCCGCGACCTGGCCGATGCTCACCTGCTCGCGCTGCAGGCCTCGCAGCCCGGTGAACACCGCGTCTACAACCTGGGCAACGGCACCGGTTTTTCGGTGCGTGAGGTGATTGCCTGCTGCGAGCGGGTCACCGGCAGGCCGATCGCGGCGCGTGACGTCGAACGGCGCGCGGGCGATCCGGCTGTGCTGATCGCCTCCAGTGAGAAGGCCGTCACCGAGCTGGGTTGGCAGCCGCAGCACACCGGTATCGACGAGATCGTCTCCGACGCTTGGGAATTCACCCAGTCCCGCTGATCGCGGGTCTAGCCGCCGTGGCCGGGCCCGATATTGCGCGCCGGGCGGGTGCGTAGGTCGTGCACGTACTCCGCAGGTGCGCCGGCGATCTCGGCGGCGTCGGCCATCACGCCGAGGTAGCGCGCCGAGGGCAGCCCGCCCTCCCAGGCGTCCAGCACATACAGCCAGGCGAGTACGGGATCGGTTGTGGTGTCGGTGGATTCGCATTCGATGCGGCACCTGATCTTCTTGTGGAAGCCCAGCTCCGAACCTTCCCACCGGTCCAGGTTCGCCTCGTCGGCCGGGGTCATGTCGTAGAGCACCACGAACACCCTGGAGGTTGGGTCCTCGACCAGGGTGGCCAGCGCACCCTCCCAGCCGATGTCCTCGCCGGCGAAGGTCAACCGCCAGCCCTGCAACCAGCCGGTCCCGGCCATCGGGGAATGCGGTGCGCGTTCCAGCATCTGCTCGGGATGCATATTGGACCCGTAGGCGGCGTACAGCGGCACGGGGAAAGCCTAGAGCGTCCCGTCGCAATGAGCCGAGCGACCCGGGTGATTAGGCTAACCGCGTGACAACGCGGATCGTGATCATCGGTGGGGGACCGGCCGGCTATGAAGCTGCTCTGGTCGCTGCGGGGCGAGGCAAGGACGTCGCCGAGGTCACCGTGGTGGATTCCGACGGCATCGGCGGCGCGTGTGTGCTCTTCGACTGCGTGCCCTCCAAGACCTTCATCGCCTCCACCGGTGTGCGCACTGAGCTGCGGCGCGCCGCCGGCCTCGGCTTCGACATCAGGATCGACGACGCAAAGATCTCGCTGCCCCAGATCAACAACCGGGTCAAGACCCTGGCCCGCTCGCAGTCGGCCGACATCGGCACCCAGCTGCTGCGCGAGAAGGTCAACGTCGTCGCCGGACGCGGCGAGCTGATCGACGACGTGCCGGGGATGGCACACCACCGGGTGAGAGTCACCACACCCAACGGCCAAGTCGGGGTGCTCAAGGCCGATGTCGTGCTCATCGCCACCGGCGCCAGCCCGCGGGTGCTGCCCAGCGCGGTGCCCGACGGCGAGCGGATCCTGACTTGGCGCCAGCTCTACGACCTCGACGAACTTCCCGAACACCTGGTGATCGTCGGGTCCGGTGTCACCGGGGCCGAGTTCTGCAACGCCTACACCGAGCTCGGGGTGACGGTCACGGTGGTGGCCAGCCGCGACCAGATCCTGCCGCACGAGGACAGCGACGCCGCCGCCGTGCTGGAGGAGGTGTTCGCCGAACGCGGGGTGACGCTGGTCAAGAACGCGCGCGCCGACTCGGTGACCCGCAGCGCTGACGGGATCGTGGTCACGATGGCCGACGGCCGCACCGTCGAAGGCAGCCACGCCCTGATGACCGTCGGCTCGGTGCCCAACACCGCGGGTCTGGGCCTGGAGCGGGTCGGCGTCGACCTGGGGCCGGGCAACTACATCCCGGTCGACCGGGTGTCCCGGACCTCGGCTGCCGGCATCTACGCCGCCGGTGACTGCACCGGGCTGCTGCCGCTGGCCTCGGTCGCGGCGATGCAGGGCCGCATCGCGATGTACCACGCGCTGGGTGAGGGGGTCGCGCCGATCCGGCTGCGCACGGTGGCCTCCGCCACCTTCACCCGCCCGGAAATCGCCGCCGTCGGAGTGCCGCAGACCGCCATCGACAGCGGCTCGGTTCCGGCCCGCACGCTGATGTTGCCGCTGACCACCAACGCGCGCGCCAAGATGTCGCTGCTGCGGCGTGGCTTCGTCAAGATCTTCTGCCGGCCCGCCACCGGCGTGGTGATCGGCGGTGTGGTGGTGGCCCCGATCGCCTCCGAACTCATCCTGCCGATCGCCCTGGCGGTGCAGAACCGCATCTCGGTGACCGACCTGGCGCAGACGCTGTCGGTCTACCCGTCGTTGTCGGGATCCATCGTCGAGGCCGCCCGTCGGCTGATGGCCCACGACGATCTCGACTAGCCTGGGCGACATGAGCGACCCGATCCAACGACCGGGCACCGGGCAGACTTTCCTCGGCCCAACCCAGCGTGCGCAGGCCTGGGAACGGCTGGGCAGCGAACAGTTCGACGTCATCGTCATCGGCGGCGGTGTGGTGGGGGCCGGTGCGGCCCTGGATGCGGCGACCCGCGGACTCAAGGTGGCACTGGTCGAGGCCCGCGACTTCGCATCGGGTACCTCGAGCCGCAGTTCCAAGATGTTTCACGGCGGGTTGCGCTACCTCGAGCAGCTGGAGTTCGGCCTGGTGCGCGAGGCGCTGCACGAGCGGGAGCTGTCGCTGACCACGCTGGCGCCACATCTGGTCAAGCCGCTGCCGTTTCTGTTCCCGCTGACCAAGCGGGTCTGGGAGCGGCCGTACATCGCTGCGGGCATCTTCCTCTACGACCAGCTCGGTGGCGCGAAATCCGTTCCGGCGCAAAAGCATTTGACGAAATCCGGTGCGCTGCGGCTGGCTCCTGGGCTCAAGCGCAGCTCGTTGGTCGGCGGTATCCGCTATTACGACACCGTCGTCGACGACGCCCGCCACACCATGACCGTCGCTCGCACCGCCGCCCACTACGGCGCGGTGGTACGCACCTCCACCCAGGTGGTGTCACTGCTCCGCGAGGGCGACCGGGTGGTGGGGGCCAAGATCCGGGATTCCGAAAACGGCACCGTCGGCGCGGTCCGCGGCCACGTTGTCATCAACGCCACCGGGGTGTGGACCGACGAGGTCCAGGCCTTGAGCAAGGAGCGCGGCCGGTTCCGGGTGCGCGCGTCCAAGGGCGTGCACATCGTGGTACCCCGCGACCGCATCGTGTCCGAAGTGGCGATCATCCTGCGCACCGAGAAGTCGGTGCTGTTCGTCATCCCGTGGGGTACGCACTGGATCATCGGTACCACCGACACCGACTGGAACCTCGACCTCGCCCATCCCGCGGCCACCAAGGTCGACATCGACTACATCCTCAACACCGTCAACGCTGTGTTGGCCACCCCGCTCAGCCACGACGACATCGACGGTGTGTACGCCGGACTGCGACCGCTGCTGGCCGGCGAGAGCGAAGAGACCTCGAAGTTGTCCCGCGAACACGCGGTCGCGGTGCCCTCCCCGGGCCTGGTCGCCATCGCCGGCGGCAAGTACACCACCTACCGGGTGATGGCCGCCGACGCCGTCGATGCCGCGGCCGAGTACATCCCGGCCCGGGTGGCGCCGTCGATCACCGAGAAGGTGCCGCTGATGGGCGCCGACGGTTATTTCGCACTGGTCAACCAGACCCAGAGCGTGGGGGCCCGCTACGGCCTGCACCCCTATCGGGTGCGGCACCTGCTGGACCGGTACGGCTCGCTGATCGACGAGGTGCTCGAGCTGGCGGTCGACCGGCCCGAGCTGCTCGAACCGATCACCGACGCGCCGGTGTACCTCAAGGTCGAGGCCGCCTACGCCGCAGTCGCCGAGGGCGCACTACACCTCGAGGACATCCTGGCCCGCCGGATGCGGATCTCGATCGAGTACCCGCACCGGGGCGTCGACTGCGCGCGGGAGGTCGCCGAGGTCGTCGCGCCGATCCTGGGCTGGAACGACGCCGACTGCGCCCGGGAGGTGGCGACCTACCTGGCGCGAGTGGAGGCCGAGGTGCTGTCCCAGGCCCAGCCGGACGACGCTTCGGCGGATGCGCTGCGCGCGTCCGCACCGGAAGCCCGGGCCGAGATCCTCGAGCCGGTGCCGCTGACGTGAGCCCCCGACGGGCCGCGCCGCTGCCGGATCGCGACGGCGTTGGCCCGGCGCGGGTGCGGCTGCGCGGCGGGGCGGTGCTGGTCGAGCTGGCTGACCGGTTCGGTGCCGCCGCTGCCGACAAGGTGTTCAACGGGGAAGTCGTCGATGCCGACGGCACCGTGGTCACCGCCGCCACGGTGCTGCCACCCGGATCCCACGTGTTCCTCTACCGGGAGCTGCCCGACGAGGTCGTGGTGCCGTTCGACATTGCGGTGCTCCACCGCGACGACGACATCGTCGTGGTTGACAAGCCGCACTTCCTGGCCACCATGCCGCGTGGCGGGCACGTCGCCCAGACCGCTCTGGTGCGGCTGCGCCGCGAGCTGGACCTGCCCGAGCTGTCCCCGGCGCACCGGTTGGACCGGCTGACTGCCGGGGTGCTGTTGTTCACTGCCCGCCGCGAGGTTCGGGGTGCCTATCAGACCCTGTTCGCTCGCGGGCTGGTGCGCAAGACGTACCTCGCACGCTCTTCTGCCCCGCCTCTGGTGGCCTTCCCCAGGCTGGTGACAAGTCGAATCATCAAGCAACGCGGCGTATTACAGGCCTACGAAGAACCCGGCGAGCCCAATGCCGAAACCTTGATCGAGGCTCTCGGCGACGGCGGCTACCGGCTGTACCCGCGCACCGGGCGCACACATCAGTTGCGGGTGCACATGGCCTCGCTGGGTCTACCCATCGACAACGACCCGCTCTATCCCCGCATCGTCGAAGTGGCCGCCGACGACTTTTCCGCGCCGCTGCAATTGTTGGCGCACCGGCTCGAGTTCGACGACCCGTTCACCGGCCAATCCCGGTCCTTCGTCAGTTCAGCTGAGCTGTAGCTGTTTACGGTATGCGGCCGGGGTGCACCCGAACCAGCGGTGGCAGGATCGGGTGAGCACGCTCTGCTCGGCGTATCCCAACTCGCGGGCCAAGTGTGCCAACGTGATTCGAGTGTCGCGCAGATAGCGTTCGGCCAGTTCTCGTCGGACTTCGTCGACGATCGCGGCGAAGGTGGTGCGGTCGGTGGACAGCCGGCGCTGCAGCGCCTTGGGATGCAGGTTCAACTGCTCGGCGATCAGGTCCAGGGTGACGCTGCCGCTGGGCAGCAGCTGACGCACCAGCGTGCGCACCGAGGCGATGGTGCGCGGTTCGGCGGTGGTGATGGTGGTCAGGTATCGCACGACGGCGTCGTGAGCCAGCTTGTCGCGCTGCAGCGGGCGGGACAGTTCGGCGGTGCGGATGGTGAAACCCATTGCGCGTTCGGCGAATACCGGTCGGCAGCCAAAGTAGTCCCAATAGTCCTCGACGGCGGTGCGCGGGTGGTGCGGAATGTGCACCGACAGCGGGGTGTACTGGGCGCCGAGCAGGAAGCGCAGCACCCGCAACGTGACGCCCAGTGACAGCTCGTTGCCCTGCGGGTGGGACGGCAGATCAGCGCCCAGCATCTGGTACTCGATGAAGGTGCAGTCCGGGTCGGCCGGCAGCGTCGTATGCAGGCTGATCGCCGGGCTGTAAGCGGACAGGAAGTTCTCGAAGATCCGCAGTGCGTCGGCGACCGTGGCGGTGGTGCGGGCGGCCACCCCTACCGGGCCGAGGATCTCGATGCCCTGCAGCTGCGCCAGCCGGCGTCCGAAGTCCGGGGTATCGGTGGCGTCGGCTGCCGACTCGATGACGGTGGCCACCCGCGGCAGCGGGACGAAGACGTCGTAGCGTCCGACCACGGCCGGGTCGATTCCGGCGGCGGTCAGCAGGGCGGTCGGATCGCCGCCGAGCTGAGTGACCAGCCGCGGGTAGTTCGACAGCGATGTGCCGCGCACCACTGACATGTCCTCAAATGTTAAATTTCGGTCGCGGATTGTCAAGGCCCGGCCGGTGCCGATGGGGCAGCATGGCGGTCATGACGCCGATCGAGACCCGCCGGATCACCGTCGACGGAATCACCACCTCGGTGCTCGTCGGCGGTCGCGGCGCACCAGGTGAAGCCGTGGTGTTCGTGCACGGTAACCCCGACTCCGGTGCGGACTGGATGCCGCTGATGACGCGGGTCGCCCCGTTCGCCACCGTCGTCGCCCCAGATCTGCCGGGTTTCGGCGCGGCGGACGCGCGGGCAGACGGCGATTACACCGTCGCTGCATACGCACGATTCCTCGACGGCGTGATCGGCGCACTCGGCATCGAGCGGGTTCACCTGGTCGCCCACGACTTTGGCGGGCCGTTCGCGCTGACCTGGGCGGCCGACCACCCCGACCGGGTTGGCAGCATCACGCTGGCCAACACCGGTGTGCTGCTCGGTTACCGGTGGCACCGCATGGCGCGGGTGTGGCGCACTCCGATCCTCGGTGAGTTCATGATGCGCCGGACCACCCTTGGGGTGGCCCGGGCCGTGCTGGGGCGGGAGAACCCGGGCCTGCCCCGGGAGTGGGTGGACACCATCGCCCGCCATCTGGTGCCGGCCAAGACCAAGCGCGCCGTGCTCAAGCTCTACCGTTCCACGGACCCCGATGACGTGGGGGCGCTGGCGCCGCGACTGCGGACCCACGACTTCGATGCCCTGGTGGTCTTCGGTGGCGCTGACTCCTATATCCCCGTCGAGCAGGCCCACCGCCAGATCCAAGCCTTCCCGAGGGCAGCCATCCACATCCTGTCCGGGGTCGGCCACTGGCCCTGGCTCGAGCGGACCGACCAGGTCGCCGCCCACGTGGTGCCGTTCCTGCGCCAGCGACTCGGCGCCACGCTGACAACCAATAATCAATCCAGCCAAGGAGATTCGAAATGAACAATGCTGTCGATGACCGTCCGGTCAACCTCAAGGCGCTTGCGGATCTGCCCGCCGGCACCCCGGTGGTGATGATCAACCTGCTGAAGTTCCATGACGGTGACGGTGTACAGCACTACCAGCAGTACGCCCGCGAGGTGCAGCCGCATCTGGACCGGGTGGGTGCGGCGGTGCGCTACGCCGGCACGACCCCGCACAACATCATCGGCGACGGTGAGCACCCGTGGTGGGACGCCATCCTGGTCGTGGAGTATCCCTCGCCGCAGGCCTTCGCCGACATGGTGCTCGACCCGGGCTATCAGAAGGTGCACGAGCATCGCGCCGCCGCACTCGAGCAGGGCGACCTGGTGGCAACGTCGCGCTGGATGCTCGGCTGAGGGGTCCCAATGCTCTTGGGGCGGTGACCTTCGGTCTCTAGCCGTCAGGTGTGAACTGCGTCACGCTTGTGTGTATGGACGACGATCACGAACTGGTTCTCATTGCCGCGTACGGAGATCTCGACCGGGCCCGTGTCGATTTCCACGAACTGGAGAAACGGGTTAAGCACGGCCTGGAGTTACGGGCGGCGGCGCTGGTCAGCAAGGATGCCGAGGGCCACCCGCACGTGGTGGAGGCACATAACCGGCACGGCCGGGTTGCGGCCGGCCTGGGTGCGGGCATGGGCATTCTGGTCGGGCTCTTCTTACCCCCGCTGGGCCTGGCGGTCCTGGTCGGCGGCGCGGCCGGCGCGTTGGTCGGCGCGTTCGCCGAGCACGAGCTGCGTACTGGCCTCCAGCACGAGATCGGTGAGGCGCTCAAGGCCGGGACCGGTGTCGTGATCGTGCTGGTCTACCCCAACGGACGCGGGCCGGTGGAGTCGACGCTGATCCGGGCGGCCGAGATCAGGTCCGTTCGGCTGGACCGCGCGACCATTACCAGCCTCGATGATCTCGTCGCCGAGGAGATGTCAGGGCTCAGCGCTGGCACGACGGACACCAGTAGGTGACCCGCTCGGACTCGGCGCGCCGGATGGGCGTCCCGCACCGGCGGCACGGCTCGCCGCCCCGGCCGTAGACCCAGAGTTCCTGGCCGGGACGCTTGTTGCCAGTGGTGGTGCGGTTCCACCGGGTGCGGTTGGCCCACAACATGTCTCGCGCGCGAGTCGCGACGCGCAGCGGGTCGCTCAGGGTGCTGACCGCGCTGGTCGGTAGCCGGCCGAAAACGAAGCAGAGTTCATTGGCGTAGACGTTTCCCACTCCGGCCATCACCCGCTGATCGAGCAGGGCCGCGGCGATGGGCCGGTCCGGGTCGGCGATCAGGTTCGCGGCGGCGAGCTTGGGGTCCCAGTCCGCGCCCAGAAGATCGGGTCCCAAGTGGGCGACCACGTCTTGGTCGTGCTCGCGGTCGAGGACCTCCAGCACGCCCAGGTCGAGACCGAGCGCCTGAATATCGCCGACCTCCAGAATGATTCGGATCTTGTGGGTCTGCCGCGCGGGCTTGCCCCGTTGGCCGATACGCCAGCTGCCATCCATCTTCAGATGCGAATGGATGCTGGCCGGCCCGACCCGGATGAACAGGTGCTTGCCGCGGCTGAGTACCTCGTCGACCATGTGGCCGCACAGCTCCACGGTCGCGTATCGCGGAACGCGAATATCGCAGCGCGTCAGAGTCTTACCGACCAGCGCATCGCGCAGGGCGGAAGCGGTGTGGAAGACGGTGTCGCCTTCGGGCATGACCCCAGCCTAGAAGGGCGGGGGATCGGCGGCGGCTCTCGCCTCGTTGAGTCCGCGTTCCCAGCGCATTCGCCGGGTCCGCTCCTGTGCTCGGGTTCGGCGGCGGGTCGGCATCATCAGCCCGCGCTGCGGCCCCCTGGGCAGCGTCGATGTGTCCGGTAGTGCGAGCTCTTCCGTGGGCGCGAAGAGTTGCGGAAAGAACAGCACCGCGCCGGGTTTCGTGGTGTACGTACGACCCGACGGTGACGTCCAGATGACCGTGCCGTCGGGCAACTGACGGTCGGCCCAGCCGCGTTGGCCGGTGTGGAAGGTTTTGAGGAGGTGATGATGCCGGCACAGTAGCTTCAGGTTCGACGGATGGGTCGGGCCGAACGGATACGGCACGGTGTGGTCGATGTCGGCGACCTCCGCGGGGCGGTCGCAACACGGGAAGCGGCAGGTCAGATCGCGGCACCTGATGAACTCGGCCAGCGCGGCCGACGGCCGATATCGCGGCTCGGCGCCCAGCCCCCTGCCGGTGACGACTGGTCGTAGCTTGGCGTTGGCGGCCAACGCGCGCGCGGTGTCTGCCGGAATCGCCCCGAAGCCGGGCAGCAGTGCGGGCGTGTTCCCGTCGCCGGTCACCGTATTGGCTTCGGCGAGCAGGTGAATGACGATCTGGGTGGGCTCGTTGGTTGTCAGTGTGGACGGGCACGTGTCGGCGCCGCAGTCGCAGACCATAACTGACTTGCCCGCGGCCAGGGCGGCCAGCGCATCGGCGCGCCGCTGCAGCTTGGTCCGTGGGTCATCGGGGCACACCGTCGCGGCCAGTTGGTCGAGTCGTTGGTCGAGGGCGGCTGCATCGGGTGCCCGCACGCGACCCCAGATGTCCGCCAGCCCGTGCTCTGCCGGGCCGATTTCGACATGCCGGTCCTCGTCGGCGGCACGCGCGACGCGTACGGCATTCGGGTCCAGTTCGCGAACGAGCCAGTCGATGACCTCGACCAGCTTCTTGCGGGAGAACGAGTTCCACCGGTCCGCGGTGTTTGCCAACCTCTCATCCGTGGCGGAGAGGACGTCGGCGTCGGTGATAAGACCGGTGCGGAACACCGCAGCGGCCATCACGCGGAAGTCGATGGCGCCGGAGGCGAACAGCGCACCGAGTTTCGGCAGCCGTTCGATCAGCTCTAGGCCGTAGTTCATCTGTGAGGATGCGCGGCCTCGGCTGATCCCCAGCTCGGCGCCCACCTCGGCGGCGACGCTGTCCCAGTTGTCGATGCACCACTGCTGGCGGTCGGCGGTGTCGCCGTCACGCATCCGGCGTTGACACAATCGGCCGGCGGCGAGGATCCGGTGCGCCGCTGCCACCCGCTCGCTTCGCTGTGCCTGCCGAATTGTGTCGAGGAGGGCGGGCTCGTCGAGGTCTTCGAACATGTGTTCTATTGTGCCATCGGGGTATGACATTGATTTTGATAACCGGGTTCGGGTGAGGATGGTCTTGCTCGTTCGCCGCTGGTGATGACTCGCGGTGTGACTGACGCCCTGCTGGGTTGTCTTCCAATTGATCTGTCTCACCAGCGACGTACGAGTGAGCACCACCAACGCGTGGTAGGGCGGACATGACTCAATCAGGAGCCTGTCCGCTGCCTCATCAATGTCTTGTGTGCCCGCCCTACCGGGGTTGTCGCCCAGCCGCTGGAAAATGGAGAGGACACCCACCTCGACACCATTCATCTGGCCGCGATCACTGACACCGGCCAACTCCTTGCCGATGCCGAGTTCCGTACCACCCCGACCGGCTATTGGGCTGCCAGCGTGTGGGCACGCAGCTTCGGAGATGTCCCGACTGTGGGTGTGTAGGGCGCCAGCAGTTATGGCGCTGGCTTCACTTAAACACTGCACGCCAACGACATTCACGTGGTGGCGGTCAACCGAGCCGACCGGTCAGCCCGGCGCAGGCAGGGCGAATCTGACCCGCTGGATGCCTACAGCGCCGCGCGGGCGGTGCTGGTGACGTGTGTGGTCTCGGGACATGGGTAACGCATCGTCACCGGGAGATGGATACCGCTTCCGGGGGCGGTGAGCGTCAAAGTTGCGGATGGGTTTGGTCGACGTCCGCGCGTGCAGTGAAAGCTCCCTGATGCCGTCGAGTACACGAAAATGATGATCTTCGACCACGACGGTGACGATGGTGCCGGCGTGTGTTCGTCCCACTCGAAGTCGCTGTCCGGCGACCATCACCACACCATCTTTGGGAACTCGCCGCTGAACACTCTGTGGCCCCGCTGGCGGCGTCAACGGCAGCGCCGTAGTCGCGGGTCGGGCACCTCGGATGTCCTGACACTCGTTGATAGGGAACGGATTTGGCTGCGTCTTGAGCAGCATGTTGCCCGCCGAGGCGTGGATGAGGCCGACGTCGAATCGCAGCGTCACCCGAGTTCCGGCGACACAGGTGCCCAACGCCAGCTCCTGACCGCGGACAACGACGATGCCGTCGCGGTTAGCGGTGCGGTGTCGGCGGTGGTCGTGCCAGGCGTCCGATGACCGCCGCGACGACGATCGCGTCGACCCGCTCCAGATCGCGAACGATTTTGCGGCAGTCGTCGCGCTTGCATTAGTACGTGAGTCGCAGGGTACCGCTCTTTCGCTTCACCCGGCCGGACCCGACGCGATTGCCGCAGCGCCCGAACATCGCCGGACCGGTCAACAGGTGGACGCGCGAACACCGGTTCCCGGCAAGGCGTTTCGGATCCCCCAGTACCGCCATCGTGGCCGTGTAGACGTCGCGGGTGATCATCGGATCCCACTCCGGCGCAACACCGTCCAGCGCGATCAGCAGCGCGCGGGCGATCGATCAGTCCGACTTCTCGCCGATCCACTCGCGGGCGCTGGCGGCCTCCGAGATGGGAAATGCTCGCATGTCCCCGGGCATGAGGAATCCGACGAACTTCATCGTCTGCTTGATCCAGTCGATGTCGGTGACGACGGCGAACCGTTCCCACCTATTGAAGTGGCGGAAACCCAGCCTGGTGTCGTCCCACATTGCGCCGGGGTCGAAACCAGTGAAACCGGGATCGATCTCGTAGTAGATCCGGACCTTGTCGTGCTGATGCAAGCGTTTCTCGACGTCGGGTATCAGCACGGTTTCGTAATCGGCCTTCGAGACGTGGCCCTGGCAGGCGAATGCTGCGACATTGTCGGCGAAGCCGGTCAATGGTTTGATCATGATGTTCCTCCGAGTCTGTGTCGGGATTCCTTCATGTACTGGCGATGTTGCCCGTCATTTCGAGGTGACGTTAGGGGCGAAGGTCACCGCTCCTGCGTAGAACCCGCGTTTTCGCTCAGCGCGACACTTCGGGTTGCCGGATTGCCGGCACAGTGGCTTCAGGTTCGATGGATGGGTCGGGCCGAACGGATACGGCACGGGGTGGTCGATGTCGGCTACCTCCGCGGGGCGGTCGCAACACGGGAAGCGCTCGGCACCCGCTCGCTTCGCTGTGCCCGCTGATTTGTGTCGGGGAGGGCAGGCCCGCCGAGGGTTTCGAACGTGTGTTCTGTGAGTGATTGGGGTGTGACAGTTCTCGTAGCTTCGCGATCGATATGCGACAGTTTCCGGGGATGAACGTGAGGGAAATGGCCGCCGCAGAGCGAGCTGATTTCGCGGACTTGTTGGCGGGCCTGACCGACACGCAATGGGAGGCCCTGAGTCTGTGCGGGGATTGGCGTGTCGGGGATGTGGCGGCCCATGTGACTGCCTACCTCGACCGTGGTCGTGGTGCCTTCATTGCTGCCCTGCTACGCGATCGGCTCAGGGTTGATCGACTCAATGCCCGCGACGTGTCAGCGCATTCGTATTCGTTGGGGGAGGCCGCCGGGCGCATGCGCGGCGGGATGGTCCCCCACGGTGTGGGAGCCGGCTTCGGAGGCAGGGTTGCCTTGGCGGAGTGCATGATCCATCAACAGGATATTCGTCGCCCGCTGGCCTTGCCCCGGAGCATTCCTGCCGAACGACTACGCGCGGCATTGAACTTCGTCAGAGCGTCTCCCGTGATCCGCGGCGGCTGGACCATGCGAGGAGTCCGACTGATCGCCACCGACCTCGAGTGGGCGGCTGGACGAGGGAAGCCGGTTTGGGGCCCCGGCGAAGCGCTCTTGATGGCGATGGCCGGGCGCCCCGCCGCGGTCGCTGACCTCGCCGCTCCCTAACGCAGCCGCAGCCCACGTGGGGTGCGGGCGAAACCGGCGTCGACCAGTGCCTCGGCGGTGACCTGCCGGTTGGGGTGCGCGGCGGCCTCCAAAACCGGCACACCATCGAGCTTCTCGACGAGGACACCGCCGATGCCACCACTGCTGACCAACTCGGCCAGCGCGCCGGCCGCGGCGCGCTGGGCATCTGCGTCGGCGCTGAAGTTCAGCAGTGAGCGACCGCCCCGCTCCAGGAACCACACCAGCTCACCGTCGACAATTGCCACCAGCGCACCCGCCTTGCGGCCCGGTCGGTGGCTGACATCGGCGTCGGGACGGGCCGGCCACGGTAGTGCGGCGCCGTACGGATTGGCCGGGTCGGCGGCTGCCAGCACCACTGCGCGGTAGTCCGGGCGTTCCGGGTCCACCCCGTCGAGGTAGGTGCGCAGGCGGTCGACGGTCGAGGCGACCGCGAACTGGGCCCCGCCCAGTGATTCGACGAAATAGCCGCGCTGACACCGCCCGGCGTCCTCGAACCCGGTGAGCACCTTGTACAGCGTGGCGAATCCACCCGGCACGCCCTCGGCCGCCACCGCGCCCTTGGTCAGCACGCCGTAGCGGTTCAACAGCAGTTCGGCCGAAAAATGTGCGCGGACCGTCGAATCCGGCTCGGGCACGGGCAGCGCCGACCACCGGCCGGCGACTGTCGGGTCGGAGGGACGAGATTGGGCATGGGCCACCGAGTAGCGGCTCAACCGCGGTGCGCGCCGCTGCCGATGCGCGGGCGCGGCCGGCCGGCGGGTTCCTGGTCTGCGTCCACCGGCGAGCATGGCGCGCACCGGGGCGAACGTGTCACCAGTGACCCAGCCGGCCCAGATCAGTTCCCACAGAGCAGTTTTAAACGCATCTTCCGGCCCGTCGGCGAGCTGACGGAAGAAGAACGCGCCGCGCGCCTCACCCGGCGATCCCAGTACCTCGAAGATCGCCCGGTGGGTATCGGTGAACTCGATCTCTGCGGGGGTGGCCAGTGTCAGCGCGGCGGTGTCGGCGAGGTGGAACGCGATCCAGCCGTCGCTACCCGAGATCGATCCGGCCCCGGACCAGGTGACCTCGCCGGAGGCCAACAGCTCGTCGAGCATCGCGGGCTGGTAGTCGCGCACCCGTGGCCCGAACACCAGTGACTCGACCGCCGATGCCGGTAGCGGCACCCCGGAAAGCTGATCGATGACCCCGGCCAACCCGTCGACCCCCGAGCTGGCAGCGCTGCCGACCTGCTGCCAGGCCGGCAGGAACCGGGCATAGGCGGCCGTGCTGACCGGCTCGACCTGGGCACGCAACGCGGCCAGCGAGCGGCGCCGCAGGATGCGCAACACCTCGGCATCGCACCACTGGTCGGCATCGGCGGCCGCCACAAACTCGCCGCGAACCAGCTTGCCGTCCAATGCCATTCGGCCCAGAACATCGGCGGCAACGCGCAATCCCAGACCGAACCGGGCCGCGGCCTCGGTGGTGGTGAACGGCCCGCGGGTGCGGGCGAAGCGGCCGAGCAGTTCGCCGAGCGGGTCGGCGACGGCTTCGGTGAAGCTCGCCGGAACCCCGACGGGGACGGCCACCCCGACCGCGTCGCGTAGCCGCCCGATATCCTCGATCCCCGCCCACCACGACTGGCCCGCGTACGACAGCGGCAGCGCACGCTTCGTCGCGTGCAGGCCGGCCAGCCAGCCGCCGACGTCGACCGCCGTCGAACGCTCGGCGATCTCGGCCTCGGTGAGCGGGCCGAGCAGGCGCAGCAGGTCGGCCACGCCTTCGGCGTCGCGGGCCTTGCGGTCCTCGGACAGGTGCTGCAGCTGGCGGGACGTGGCCGCGATGACGTCGGCGTCGAGCAATTCGCGCAGTTCGACACGGCCGAGCAGCTCGGCCAGCAGGGTGCTGTCCAGAGACAGCGCCGCCGCGCGGCGCTCGGCCAGCGGGCTGTCACCCTCGTACATGAACGCCCCGACGTAGCCGAACATCAGCGACGCCGCGAACGGCGAGGGGATCTGCGTCTCGACCTCCACCAGCCGAACCCGGCGCTGGGCCACCCGCGCCATCAAATCGGTCAGGGCCGGAACGTCGTAGACGTCCTGCAGGCACTCGCGAACTGCCTCCAGCACGATCGGGAAGTCCGGGTATTTGCGGGCGACGTCGAGCAATTGGGCTGCCCGCTGACGCTGGTGCCACAGCGGGGATCGCTTACCCGGGTGGCGTCTCGGCAACAGCAACGCGCGTGCCGCGCACTCCCGGAACCGGGACGCGAACAATGCCGAACCACCTACCTCGGTGGTCACCAACGGCTCGATCTCGTCGGCGTCGAAGACGAACATCTCCGCACCGGGCGGGGCGTCCTCGGTGTCCGGTAGCCGGACGACGATGCCGTCATCGGAGGCTGTCGGCTTCTCGTCGATGCCGTAGCGCTCCAACAGCCGTCGGCTGACAGCCAGCGCCAGCGGGCCGTGCACCCGCAGCCCGTACGGCGAGTGCAGGATCACCCGCCAGTCGCCCAGCTCGTCGCGGAAGCGCTCGACCACCAGGGTGGTGTCGCTGGGTACCGCCGAGGTGGCACCCCGCTGATCGTCGAGCAGCTGCCACAGGTTGTCGGTGGCGTAGTCGGCGAAACCCAGATCGGCACAACGCTTGTCGAAATTCTCGCGATCGAGGCCGGCCAGCTCACCGGTGAACTTCCCGATCGCCTGGCCTAATTCGGCGGGCCGTCCGACGCCGTCGCCGCGCCAGAACGGCAGCCGCGCGGGTTGGCCGGGCGCGGGGATCACCAGTACCCGGTCGTGGGTGATCTCGGTGATCCGCCAGCTGGTGGCGCCCAGCGCGATCACGTCACCGGGGCGCGACTCGTAGACCATCTCCTCGTCGAGTTCGCCTACCCGGGACGGCTTTTCGGAATCGGTGGCCAGGTAGACGGTGAACATCCCGCGGTCGGGAATCGCCCCGCCGGAGGTGACGGCCAGCCGCTGCGCACCGGGCCGGGCGGTCAGCATGCCGGTGTCGCGGTCGTAGACCAGGCGCGGTCGCAGCTCGGCGAAGTCGGTGGACGGATACTTGCCGGACAGCAGGTCCAGCGTCGCTTCGAAGGCGCTGCGCGGCAGCGTCGCGAACGGTGCGCTGCGCCGCACGACGTCGAACCACTCGTCGGCGCTCACCGGTTCCAGAGCGCACACTGCCACGGTGTGCTGGGCCAGGACGTCGAGCGGATTGGCGGGCACCCGCATGGTCTCGATCTGCCCGGCCAGCATGCGCTGCACGCTGACCGCGCAGCCGATCAGATCGGTGCGGTGCTTGGGAAACAGCACGCCGCGCGAGATCTCGCCGACCTGGTGGCCGGCGCGGCCGATGCGCTGCAGCCCGCTGGCCACCGACGGCGGCGCCTCCACCTGGATCACCAGGTCGACGGCGCCCATGTCGATGCCGAGTTCCAGGCTGGAGGTGGCCACCACCGCCTTGAGGCGGCCGGTTTTCAGGTCGTCCTCGACGGCGGCGCGCTGCTCCTTGGACACCGACCCGTGATGGGCGCGAGCCAGCAGCGTGTCAGCTCCGTAGGTCTGGCCGCTGGCCATCACATGAGCGGGCGGGCCGCCAGGCACCTCGCGATTGGCCGGCGCGGCCAGTTCGATACCCGAGCGTTCGGCGTGAATCTCGTTGATGCGGGCGGTGAGCCGCTCGGCGAGGCGCCGCGAGTTCGCGAACACGATGGTCGAATTGTGTGCCTCGATGAGATCGACGACGCGGGCCTCGACATCGGGCCAAATGGAATTGTTCTCCAGGTTGGCCATGTCGGGCACCGGAACCTGAACGGTCAGCTCGAACGTCTTGGCCGACGGTGGGGCGACGATCGTCGTGGGCCGGGATCCCGACAGGAACCGCGCCACTTCCTCGGGCGGGCGCACGGTCGCCGACAGCCCGATGCGCTGGGCGGGTGACTGCAACAGGGTGTCGAGACGTTCCAGCGACAGCGCCAGGTGCGCGCCGCGCTTGGTGCCGGCCACCGCGTGCACCTCGTCGATGATCACCGTCTGCACCCCGGCGAGCGTCTCGCGGGCAGCCGAGGTCAGCATCAGGAACAGCGACTCCGGGGTGGTGATCAGGATGTCGGGCGGTTTGGTGATCAGCTCGCGGCGCCGCGCCGGGGGAGTATCACCGGAGCGGACCCCGACGCTGATCTGCGGGGCCGCGATGCCGTCACGTTCGGCGATGCGGGTGATGCCGGTCAGCGGCGTGCGCAGATTGCGCTCGACGTCGACGGCCAGCGCCTTGAGCGGGGAGACGTACAACACCCGGGTGCCCTTACCGGGGTCGTGAGCCAGTTGGTCGATGGCCCACAGAAACGCGGCCAGTGTCTTGCCGGACCCGGTCGGGGCGATGACGAGGGTGTTGTCCCCATCGGCGATGGCAGACCAGGCACGCGCCTGAGCCGGGGTCGGCTCGGCGAAGGTGCCCGTGAACCAGCCCCGGGTCAGCGGACTGAACCGGGCCATCGGATCGGCGGGACGCACGTCTCCAGAGTGCCAGGAGGCACCGACAGGAGACGTCAGTCGATGGAGGCGAAGTCCACCCACAGGTGCCGGGGCCCGCGGAACACCTGGTTGTGCCGGTACGGCGGCGGGTCCACCACCAGCCGGGGGGACCGCACCCGGCGGAGGAAGATCTCCAGGGCGACGTTGATCTCCAGCCGCGCGAGCGGGCCGCCGAAGCAGGTGTGGATGCCGCTGCCGAAGCCGAGGTGCTCGTTGTCTTCGCGCATCGGGTCGAACCGGTCCGGATTGTCGAACCGGCGCGGGTCGCGATTGGCCGCCGCCCACACCAGGAACACCGCAGACCCGGCCGGGATCCGGGTCCCGCCGATTTCGATGTCGGCGGTGGCCCAGCGGCTGGGGAAGAACTGCACCGCCCCCTGCAGCCGCTGCACCTCCTCGATGGTGCGTGGAACCAATTCGGGATTGTTCCGCACCAGGTCCCACGACCCCTGGTTGCGCAGCAGTGTCATCACACAGTTGCTGATCGTGTTGACCGTGGAGTCGTGACCGGCGACCAGCAGCAGCAGCGCATTGGACTCCGCCTCAGCCTTCGACACCGGCCCGTCGGGACCGTCGTCATGCAGCGCGGCCGACAGCAGCCCGGGTGCGGGCTCGGCGGCCAGGCGTTCGACGAGATCGTGGACATAGGTACCCAACTCGACCATGCTCGCGACCGCCTTCGCCGCCGCTGCCCGGCCTTCGTCGGTGTCGGCTTCCGGGCCCACGTCGGCGCCCTGCATGAAGTCGGTCACCCAGCTGTGGAACTGCGGTTCGTCGGCCATCGGCGCCCCCAGTACCCGGAAGATCACCGACACCGGAATCGGGTAGGAGAAGTCCTCGACGACGTCCATTCTGGTGCCGCCGCGGGCCTTGACCTTGTCCAGCAGCTCATTGGCCAGGTCGGCGACCATGCCTTCCATGCTCGGGATGAGGCCGGGGGAGTGCGGCGGGCCGAAGTGGCGCATGAACTGCCGCCGCATCCGGTCGTGCTCGGGCGGGTCGGAGACCAGCATGCTCGAGTCCCGGGCCTGGGCGGCCTCCTCGGGCTCAAGGTGGGCGTCCTTCTCGCCGAACAGACCTGACGGGCTGCGGCTGATGTCGGAGCTGATCCGCGGATCATGGGACAGCGCAACCGCTTCCGGATACCCGGTGACCACGTAGGTCTTGTCCGAGACCTTGGCCACCGGGGTCTTGCGCAGCTCGTCGAAATAGGGGTAGGGGTTCGGCCGGTTCTCGAATTTCATCGCCTCGGCCCAGGCGGTTGCGGCATCCATGCTCACTCCTTAAGCGCGCGGCCGGAATTCGGCGCCACGCGAGGTCGGGTCATGTCCGGTGAGCACCACGTCGGGGTTGCCCGCGGGCTCACGCGGGTCGGGGAATCGTGCGGGCATCACCTCGGCGTCCACCGGCCGGTCGTAGCCGGGCGGTGGGGGCGGGAACGGCGCGGACTTCTCGATCAGCGACGCGTAGTAGGGCAGC
The DNA here is from genome assembly GCF_004745805.1 of Mycolicibacterium sp. CH28. Taxonomy (GTDB): domain Bacteria; phylum Actinomycetota; class Actinomycetes; order Mycobacteriales; family Mycobacteriaceae; genus Mycobacterium. The sequence goes on from NZ_SRLQ01000008.1 coordinate 178,566, forward strand.
CACTTGCCGTGGTTGAAGGTGACCGCGCCGACGATGCGACCGCGCTTGCCATAGGCGGCGGCGAACCGGCGCTCCGACGGGGACCCCTGGGTGAAGACGATCTGGTCACCGTAGGAACACACCCCGACGCTCTTGATGTTCACCCCGAACTGCCCGGACCAGAACGACGGCAGCGGCAGGTGCGGGACCCGGCCGACTTCGAGGTGGATCATGTTGTTGGCCGCCACCTGGGCGCCGAAAACCGCGTTGTCCCAATGCTCTTGGGACATGAACTCGTAGTCGTAGAGCACGTGCGGGGCACGCGCGACATCGCCGGCGACGAAGATGTGGTCGGTCACCACGCCGTTGATGTCGAAGGCTCGGCAGCCGGCGTCGCAGGCCAGTCCCCACTGTCCGGCGGCAAGCCCGGCACCCTCGAGCCACTCCACGTTGCGGATCGAGCCCAGCGAGGCGACCACCACGTCGACGTCGAGCACGGTGCCATCGGAGAGACGGGCCCGGCGCACCTTGCCCTCGTCACCCTCGAGTGCCTCCACCGCCACGCCGGTGCGCAGATCCACCCCCGCGTCGCGCATCATGCCCGCGGCGATCTCACTGATCACCCCGCCCAATGCGCCCATCAGCGGGCCCTTGCCCCGCTCGGCCACCGTCACCGGCAGATCCAGATCGCGGCACACCGAGGCGATTTCCGAGCCGACGAAACCGGAGCCCACGATCAGCACTCGCCTGGGGCGGGCCTTGAGCGCGGCGGCCAGTGTGGCCGCGTCCTCCACGGTGCGCACGGTGAAGACGCCCTGCAGGGCGCCCTCCTCGGGTTTGGGCCAGGGGCGCGCCCGGGTGCCGGTGGCGATCAGCAGTCGGTCATATTCGACGTCCTCGCCGTTGGCCAGTTTCACTACGTGGTTGAACCGGTCCAGGCCGATCGCCGCCACGCCGAGCTTCCAGTCGGCATCCACCCGTCGCAACCGGGGCAGCTTCGTGTGGTCGGCCGGCACCCAGCCCTTGAGCACCTGCTTGGACAGCGGCGGACGGTCGTACGGTTCGTGCGACTCGTCGCCGATGATGGTCAGCGAACCGGTGAAACCCTTCTCCCGCAATGCCTCCGCCGCGCGCAGGCCGGTCAGCGACGCGCCGACGATCGCGATTCGGCCCTCGGCCCGGAACTTCTTGACGACCTCGTCCAACGAGTAGTTCGCGCTCACTTGGTGTCTCGATCCGATGGCGGTTCCACCTCGACGATGATGGCCTGCACCGGGCAGGATGCCGCCGCCCGCAGTACCCGCTGCCGTTGCGAGTCGTCCGGATTAGGGTCGTAGGCCAGAGCCTCCTCACCGACCAGCTGGAGGACTTCCGGCGCCAGCGGGACGCATTGCGCGTACCCCTGACACTTGTTGAGATCGACGACCAAGCGCATGAGCGCAGACATTAGACCCGCTGGTCGACGCAAGCAGGGATTTGGGTTGACGGGTGAGTTAAATAACCCCGGCTATTTCGGCCTTCAACGGAATGTTGCAGCGGTTACGCAGGTCGACGCCCGGCTGGCGGATCGCAGTGATCTCGTCTCGGACTTGCGGGTTGGCCGACAGGTAGTCCTGGGTCTGCTGTTTGGCGTCGGCCTTCTTCAGCCCCTGCAGGCTGGTGAAGAAGTCGTTGACATCGGGATGGGTGAACAGATAGGTCGTCATCGACGCCGACACGCCGGTCATCACCGCGGTGACGTCACCGGCCGTGCACCCCGGGATCGGGTCGGCCGCGGCGGTTCCCATCGAGCCGAGAAGCACACCGCTGCTACTGAGGATGCTGCTGCCCAGGACCACCGCGGCGACGCGACCGATACGGCGAGATGCAGACTTCATGCGGCTCCTAAGGGGTGTCGGGTTCTGGGCAGTCTAGTCACCTCAGTCTGACCTCGGCGGCGCCCCGACTGGGTACGATTCCTCAAACGAGACGAAGGACCGCCGATGCCACGCACACGTCAATTCCTGCTTCTGTCAGCCGCCGGACTCGGTGTCGCGGTCGCGATCCTGTCCGCCCCGATCGCTGCGGCGGACGAGACGGCGAACTCGTCGACGCTGCCGCAGTGCGAGACGTTCGACGGCAGCTCGGTCGTTGGTGGGCAGACCACCGAGTGCGCGACACCGGGCAATGTGCAACTGAACTCGACGCCGCAGCAGTTCCCCGGCGAGGAGGGCTTCTACGGCTTCCCGGCCTTCGGCTTCTGGTGATCCGCCCATTCCGGATCGCGGTACCCGAGGCCGTACTCACCGATCTGCGTGACCGGCTGGCCCGCACCAGATGGCCCGAGCGTGAGTGTGTGGACGACTGGTCCCAGGGGATCCCGCTCGACTACACCCGCGAGCTTGCCGCCTATTGGGCCGACGGCTATGACTGGCGGGGGCGCGAGGCCGCGCTCAACCGATTCGACCAGTTCGTCACCGAGATCGACGGTCTGGATATCCATTTCATTCATCAGCGCTCGGCCAACCCTGACGCGCTGCCGTTGATCCTGACCCACGGCTGGCCCGGTTCGGTCGTCGAGTTCGCCAAGGTGATCGAACCGCTGACCGCCGATTTCCACGTGGTGTGCCCGTCACTGCCGGGATACGGGTTCTCCGGCAAGCCCGCCGAGACGGGCTGGGGCGTGGATAGGATCGCGCAGGCGTGGGACGCCCTCATGCAGCGACTCGGCTACCACCGCTACGGTGCCCAAGGGGGCGACTGGGGATCGGTGGTCACCACCCAGATGGGCCGAAACGGAGGCGGATGCATCGGCATTCACACCAACATGCCGATCGCCCGCCCGACCGGTGCTCTGGAAAACCCCACGCCCGAGGAGCAGGCGGCGCTGGCCGCCGCCGCGCACTACAACCGGTGGGACTCCGGCTATTCCAAGCAGCAGTCGACGCGCCCACAGACGCTCGGGTACGGGCTGGCCGACTCCCCGGTGGGGCAGCTCGCCTGGATCATCGAGAAGTTCTGGGCGTGGACGGACTGCGACGGCCACCCGGAGAACGCGCTCACCCGCGACGAGCTGCTCGACAATGTGATGCTGTACTGGGCCACCAATTCCGCCACATCCTCGGCTCGGCTGTACTGGGAGAGCTACTCGTCGATCGGCGCCAAGGGCAGGGTGGAGGTGCCGACCGGGGTGGCCCGATTCCCCAAGGAGATCATGCAGCCGCCGCGCAGTTGGTGCGAGGCCCGCTACAACCTCACGCACTGGACGGAGATGCCGCGCGGCGGGCATTTCGGCGCTTTCGAACAGCCCGCGTTGTTCGTCGAGGACGTACGGGCCTTCTTCGCCACCGTCGGCTAGCGCCGCTGGGCCGCGTCGGCGAGCGCGGCGGGGATGCCCGGCACGCGGGCGATGGCGTCCAGCAACGCGTGCGCACATGAGTCGGCCAGGTGATCGGCGTCGACCGATAGGTCGAGGATGCGCTGACGGCACAGCTCGAAGGTGAACGCCAGCCAGCCGTACACGATGACCCCTAGATCGCGCTCGACCTTGGAGTCCAGATCCCCGGACACCACGTCGGTGATGGCGGCCATGATGCGCTTCATCTGGCGCTCGTTGTCGACGTCGTCGATACCGCGCAGCACCGGGTCGGTACGGCCCATCCCGATGTAGGCCGCCCACGCGCGGTGCGGATGTTCCTCGTCGTAGCGCATGTAGGCCAGCACGCCGGAGCGCAGCCGGTCGAACAGGTTCTGCCCCTCGGCTGCCAGCGTGTTGGTGGCCTCGAACAGCCGCTCACTCTCGGCCCGCACCACGGCGGCGAAGAATGCCCGCTTGTCCGGAAAGTAGTGGTACATCAGTGCGCGGGACACCCCGGCGCGCTCAGCGATCTCGTCAATGCGCACCTCGTCGTACGGACGCTGGCCGAACACCTCGGCACCGAGGGCGAGTAGTTCGCTGCGCCGGTCGTCGGGGGACAGGCGACGACGTGCAGGTGGCGCGGTCATTCGCTCATTCTAGTTGACACATGTACAACAGCTTCTGGCGAATCCGGAACGCATCGCCTGGCGGCGACCGACCCCGAGAGCCGGTGCATGTGGTGGCGACGTTCCCGGCCGGTGTGCTAACCGAAGTGCACGCCCTGGGCCAGCGGTAGCTCCGAAGAGTAGTTGACGGTGTTGGTGGCCCGACGCATGTAGGCCTTCCATGAGTCCGAACCCGACTCGCGCCCGCCGCCGGTCTGCTTCTCGCCGCCGAACGCGCCGCCGATCTCGGCACCAGAGGTGCCGATGTTGACGTTGGCGATCCCGCAGTCCGAGCCGTCGGCGGCCAGGAACCGTTCCGCCTCGCGGACGTCGGTGGTGAAGATCGCCGAGGAAAGTCCCTGCGGTACCGCGTTGTTCAGCGCGATCGCCTCATCGAGTGTCTCGTAGGTGAGCACGTAGAGGATCGGCGCGAACGTCTCGTGGTGCACGATGTCGGTTTGGGCCGGCATCCGTACCACAGCGGGTTCGACATAGAACGCGTCCTCGCCGGCCTGGCCGCCGATGTGATGGCGCTCCCCGCCGACGACCACGCCGCCGTCGGCGCGGGCCTGCTCCAGTGCGCCGACCATGTCCCGATAGGCGGTCTCGTGGATCAGCGGCCCGACGAGGGTGCCGTCGGCGCCCGGGTCACCGACGGGCAGCGTGCGGTAGGCGGCAACGATCCGGTCGACGAGCACATCGGCGACCGAGGAGTGCACGATCAACCGACGCAGCGTGGTGCAGCGCTGGCCCGCCGTGCCCGCCGCGGAGAAGACGATCGCGCGGACGGCCAGATCGAGGTCGGCCGACGGCGTGACGATCGCCGCGTTGTTGCCGCCGAGTTCGAGCAGCACGCGGCCGAAGCGTTCGGCGACCCGGGGGCCGACCTGTCGGCCCATCCGCACCGAGCCGGTCGCCGATACCAGCGCCACCCGCGGATCGTCGACGAGCGCCTCCCCGACATCGCGACTGCCCAGCACCAGCCGGCTCACCTGGGCCGGCGCGCCGACGTCGGCCGCGGCCCTTTCGATGAGGGCCTGGCAGGCGATCGCGGTCAGCGGGGTGAGTTCGGACGGCTTCCACACCACGGTGTCTCCGCAGACCAATGCGACGGCGGCGTTCCACGCCCACACGGCGACCGGGAAGTTGAAGGCGGTCACAACGCCGACCACACCCAGCGGGTGCCAGGTCTCCATCAGCCGGTGGCCGGGTCGCTCGGAGGCGATCGTGCGGCCGTACAGCTGGCGCGAAAGCCCGACGGCGAACTCGCAGATATCGATCATCTCCTGGACCTCGCCCAGAGCCTCCGAGGTGATCTTGCCGGCCTCGACGGTCACCAGCGTGGCCAGATCGGCCTTGTGCTCGCGCAGCAATTCACCCAGCCGTGCCACCAGCTGCCCGCGAACCGGGGCCGGAGTGGTGCGCCAGATCGAAAATGCCTGCGCCGCTTCGGTGATGGCGGCCTGGGTCTGTGCGACGGTGGTCTCGACGACGGTGAAAAGCACGTCGCCGGTGACGGGCGTGCTCGCCTGCAGGCCGGGCCGGCCCGGTTCGTCGAGGTCGACGTCGGCGCCGATCGCCCCGAAGGCGTGGCGCACCCGGGCGCGCAGGTCTTCGGCGGTGGGCAGCGCGGTGACGGTGGTGGTGCTCATGCTGGCGGCTCCTGTGCGGTCGCGTCATAAAGGTCGTAGGGGTCGTGAATGTGATGTCCGATCGTGCCGGCCATCCAGTCCATGCTGTAGCCGGATTCGTCCGCCCCGGCGGCAGCTTCGGCGTCGGTGTCGAGATTGGACCGAAAGATACCCGCGGCGGAGGCGGGCAGGAAATCCTCGTACACCACCGGCGCCGACGGGTCGCCGCGGTGGTAGTAGGCCAGTCCTTGGGATGCCATCTCGTCGTCGCTGCGCGGGAAGTAATCGCCCCACACCGCGGCCGGGTCGGCGCACGCCATCGCTGCGTCGTAGCGTTCCCGGCCCTTGCGGGTGAGCGCTACGCCGCGGGCCTCCACCTCGCCGAAGCGCACCCGTAGGGTGTCCTCGGTGACGGTGCCGTCCTCCTCGCGGAAGTGGCGCGGCTCGGCCAACGCCCGAAATGACGTCTGGCGCAACAGCACATCCGGTCCGTCCCAGCGCGGTGGCCCCTGGATGGCGTCGATCATCGCGACGCCGCGCGCACTCATCCGGCGGTACAGGTCATCGATGTCGAGCACGCGGGGCGTCAGGTGATTGATGTGTGTGGTGGGAACCCCGGCGATGTCGGCGGCCACCGCTGAGACCGCGGTCAGCTCGGTGTACCAGGCCCGGTCGACGGGTTCGCGGGACAGCGCGAAGGCTGCCACCGCGCGGGCGACGAAATCCTGCGCGGTGTCGGCGTCGCAGCCATCGTCGGCGGCAATCCGGCGGGCGTCGGCAATCAGGACGGGATCGAACAGGGTTCGCCGGCGCAGGAATTCGTCGACGCGATGGCGCAGGTCGGCATCGAAGAACCGGGAGTCACGGCTGGCCAGCATAGAGGTGAATACCCGGAACGGGTTGTGCGCCAACTCCGTAGCCTCCACCGGACGAAACGCCGTCGATACCACCGGAACCGGTGAGGTCGCCTCGCGTAGATCGTAGTAGCCGACCGGATACATCCCGAAAGCGGCGAAAAGGTCAGCGACATCGGTTAATTCAGCCGGTGTTCCGACTCGGATGGCGCCGTGTCGTTCGGCGGTCACCCGTTCGATCGACCCGAGTCGCTCGGCGTGCGGGTGCGTGGCGACAAAGTCGCGGTTGACGGCCGCGCTGACCTCGACCAGCGTGGTGTAGGCCGGCACTTCGGCGCCGTACATCGTCGACAGGGCCGCGGCGAACCGGGCCCGTAGCTGCCAGATCGGCACGTCGGGTGCGCTCACCGGCGGACCTCACTGGGATAGTCTGCGGCGATGGCGGACAGCGCGGAGACGACCCACGGTCTCGACGAGATCGACCGCACCCTGGTGCGCGAACTGGTCGTCGACGGCAGGGCGACGCTGGCACACCTGGCAGCCACGACCGGACTGTCGGTGTCGGCGGTGCAGTCGAGGGTGCGGCGCCTGGAGGCCCGCGGGGTGGTGACGGGATACAGCGCCCGCATCGACCCCGAGGCATTCGGGCACATGTTGTCGGCGTTCGTGGCCATCACCCCTCTTGATCCGTCGCAACCCGATGATGCCCCTACTCGCCTGGAGAACATCGCCGAAATCGAGGCGTGCTACTCGGTGGCCGGCGAGGAGAGCTACATCCTGTTCGTGCGCGTCGAGTCGCCGCGGGCGTTGGAAGGCCTGCTGCAGCAGATCCGCACCACTGCGAACGTCCGCACTCGAAGCACCATCATTCTAAACACATTTTACAGCGATCGAGTCTATTTGCCGGAATAGTTCCTGTTCATCACCGGTCTGACCGCGATAATTCCGGATGTCCACCCCCGGGCCGGCAACCCGATCAATACGGCTCGCTAGGAAAAATTGCGCTCCCTGGACTGTAGGAGCGTAAAAATTACGATAAGATCCCCTCATGACGGAACTCTTGTCGCGGGATGACCTGCTGTCCTCGATTTCGGCCGCTTCCCGGCGCAGCGCCGTCGAACCGGGGGATGTTCACGCCGTCCTGGCCCGTAGCGTCCTGGCCGACGGGCTGGATCTGGTGCTTGACCTGGAACAGTCGTCGGGCTCGCAGCTCGTCGACGCCCGGGACGGCAAGCGCTATCTCGATATGTTCACGTTCTTCGCCTCATCGGCCCTGGGTATGAATCACCCCGCGCTCGCCGGCGACGACGAATTCCGCGCTGAGCTGGCCCAGGCCGCCGTCAACAAGCCCTCCAACTCCGACGTCTACACCGTGCCGATGGCGCGATTCGTCGACACATTCAGCCGAGTGCTGGGCGACCCGGCACTTCCGCACCTGTTCTTCATCGATGGCGGCGCACTGGCTGTGGAGAACGCGCTCAAGGTGGCCTTCGACTGGAAGAGCCGGCACAACGAGGCCCGCGGGATAGACCCCGCGCTCGGTACCCGCGTCATGCACCTGCGTGGCGCCTTCCACGGTCGCAGCGGCTACACCCTGTCGCTGACCAACACCGACCCCAACAAGGTTGCCCGCTTCCCCAAGTTCGACTGGCCGCGTATCGATGCGCCCTACCTGCGTCCCGGAGCGGATATGGACGCGGTGGAGGCAGAGTCGTTGCGGCAGGCCAGGGCGGCGTTCGAAGCCCATCCACACGACATCGCCTGCTTCATCGTCGAGCCCATCCAGGGGGAGGGCGGCGACCGGCATCTGCGCCCCGAGTTCTTCGCCGCGATGCGCCAGCTGTGCGATGAGTACGACGCGCTGCTGATCGCCGACGAGGTCCAGACCGGATGCGGTATCACGGGCACGGCATGGGCCTACCAGCAGCTCGGCTTCACCCCCGACGTTGTCGCGTTCGGCAAGAAGACGCAGGTGTGCGGAATCATGGCCGGCGGTCGTGTCGACGAGGTCGCCGACAATGTCTTCGCGGTCAGCTCCCGGATCAATTCCACCTGGGGCGGCAACCTCGTCGACATGGTCCGGTCCCGGCGGATCCTGGAGGTCATCGAGGCCGACGACCTGTTCGCGCACGCCGCAGAGATGGGCGCACACCTCAAGGCCGCGCTGACGGAGCTGGCCACGGAGATGCCCGAGATGGTCGCCGATGTTCGCGGCCGGGGCCTGATGTGCGCCTTCAGCTCGCCCGATTCCGCCCGCCGCGATGCCGTGCTCAGCGCGTTGTGGGACCGCGGCGTGATCCTGCTCGGCAGTGGGTCTCAGAGCATTCGGTTCCGCCCGGCGCTGACTGTGACGCGTGCCGAGATCGATCGTGCGGTAGCGGCGTTGAGAGAGGTATTGCTCGCGGCGGACTAGCATTCGCAGGATGCGACTGCCCGCTATTCTCGGCGCGGCGGCGGTGGTGCTGGCCGGATGTGCGCACTCCGTCGCTGGTAGCGCGGTGTCCAGCCCAGGCCAGCGGATCGCGCCGCTGCGTGCCGACGACGCCGACCAGGTGCTCGTCAGCCCGTCGCAGCTGCGCGACATCGTCGGGGTCAAACTGCGGACTGATGCCGACCAGGCTCGGCCCATCCCTGGCACCTCGGCGGTGCCGGCGTGCTCGGCGCTCGACGCCGCAGGCATGGCCGCCTTCCTGGGCGACAAATGGCTGGGCTTCCACGTCCTGTTGTTCACCGACGGCGACAAACACGACCACGTGGTGGCCGAGGCCGTCGCGATCTATCCCGACGCGGGCTCGGCGGCAGCGCAATTCGCCACCGGCACCAAGAACGCCAAGGCCTGCGACGGCCAACGGGCGCTGAGCGCCGGCGGGGAGGCGGCGTGGAAGTTCACCGTCCCCGAGATCAGCGCCGACACCGTGCGCTGGAGTAAGCAGCAGATCGGCATCCCGATCGAGTGGATCTGCCACGCCGAAGCGCGGTTGCGCAACAACGCGATCGTGCAGGCGATGGCGTGTCAGGGTGACGACGGTGGCGAGGTCATGGTGACGAAGCTGACTGACCGGATGTCGGCGAGTGTGTGGGAGCTGTCGGGCCGTTGAGCGCCCGCCATACCCTTGCCGGGGTCATGGGCAGACCGCGCAGGCGCGCCCCGCACGCGTCGGCGATCGCGTTCGCCAGTGCCGGGGCCACCGGGTTGTACGGTGACTCGCTCATCGACTTGGCGCCCATCGGGCCGAGTGTGTCGACGGTGTCGGCAAAGTAGACCTCGGTCACCGGTAGGTCGGCCAGTTGCGGAATGTGATAGTTGCGCAACGTATCCGTGGTCACCGCGCCGTCCGGTCCGGTCCGCATCTCCTCGTAGAGCGCTGAGCCGATCGCCTGGGCTGCCCCGCCTTCCACCTGTCCGCGGCACTGCTCGGGGTTGATCACCACACCGGCGTCGGCGCTCTGGATCGACTGCAGGATCCGCACCTGCCCGGTCTCGACGTTGACGGCGACCCGGAACGCGTGCACATTGAAGGCCACCGATCGCGGCGAGCCGTCCTGGCGCCCTGATCCCTGCAGTGGCCCGCTCAGCAGCAGATCCCCGAAGCCAACGAACGTTTCGGCGCACTGCACCCCGTTGGGCCCGAGCGTGCACGACGAGACGGGCACGCCGGCGCGCGCCGCGGCGACGGTCAGGATTTTCTCGTGCAGATCTCGGGCGGCCAGCAGGACGGCCTTGCCGGCGACCACGGTGCCCGCCGACCCGAACGCCCCGGTGTCGTGCCCGCCGAGGTCGGTGTCGGACTGCCGCAGGTCGATCCGGTCGGCGGTGGTGCGCAACTCCGAAGCGGCCAGCTGGGTGTGGACGGTGGAGGTGCCGTTGCCGAACTCAGCTGTCCCCACTGAAACCGCATAGCGGCCTTCGGAATTCACCGTCACGGAGGCGTCGGAAAGATGCCCGCGAGGCGGGATGGTGGCGATCATCGCGACGGCCATCCCCTCGCCGACCCGCCACTGCGGACCCGGTGGCGGCGCCTGTCCGTTGCCCCGGTACAGCGCGGACTGCGCCAGGTCCAGGCATTTGTCGAGCCCGTAGCTACCGAACGTCAGGTCGTCGGACACTACGTGCCAGTCCACGAAATCATCGCCGGGCACCACCACGTTCACGCGGCGTAGATCGAACGGGTCGATTCCCAGCCGGCCGGCCAGTTCGTCGAGTGCGCACTCGATGGCGAAGATCACCTGCCCGAGCCCGTACCCGCGGAACGCGCCGGAGGGCAGGTGGTTGGTGTAGACGGCTTCGGCGTCGACACGCTTGTTGGGGCAGCGGTAGACCGACAGCGACTCCCCGCAGCTGTGGAACAGCACCCCGAGGCTGTGGTTTCCGTAGGCCCCGGCGTCGGAGAGTACATCGACGCCCAGCGCGGTGAGCACGCCGTCGGGCCCGGCGGCTGCTGTCACATCGACCCGATACGGGTGGCGGCACGGCGCCATCCGGAACTGATCACCGCGGGTGAATTCGTAGCGCACCGGCAGGTCCAGTCGTAGCACCGCGAGTGCGACGAGATCCTCGACCAGCATCTCCTGCTTGGCGCCGAAGCCGCCACCCACCCGCTTCGCGAACACCTGGACCCGGTCGGCACCCAGGCCGAAGATGTGGCACAGTTCGTCACGCACCAGGTACGGAACCTGTGTGCTGCTGCGAATCACCAAGCGCCCGTCGGTATCTCGCCAACCGGTGCAGCCGTGGGTTTCCAAGTGGGTGTGCTGCACCCGGGCGGTGGTGTAGCGGCCGGTGACCACCACGCCGCCGGCGGCCCGAGCCGCGGCCACTCCGGCCTCGACATCGCCGACCTCGCCGTGCAGTTGTGCGACGACGTTGCGTGACGGGTCGGCGATCCCGGAGTCGGCTTCCTTGTCGTGGTGCAGAAGCGGGGCGCCGGGACGGCGGGCCTGGTCGGGATCGAATATCGCGGGAAGTTCCTTGTATTCGACAATGATTGCGCGACAGGCTGTTTCGGCGATGGCCAGGCTGTCGGCCACCACCGCGGCGACCCGCTGGCCGACGAACCGCACCGTGTCGTCGAGCACCTTGGTGTCGTCGGGGTCATCGGTGCGCAGCTCGTGGCGGGCGGTCGAGAACGCCACAGGTGGGCTGTCCCGGTGGGTGAGCACCAGTCGGACACCCGGAATCGACTGTGCCGCAGCGGTGTCGATGGCCATGATGCGGGCGTGCGGCAGCGGGCTCGTCAGCACCGCCAGGTGCAGCAGCGGGCCTTCGTCGGGTTCGAAGTCCATGGTGTAGGGCTCGGTGCCGGTCACGACCCGCACGGCCGCCGGCGGACTCACCGACCGCCCGACGTCGGCGGCCTCGGCCGGCTTCTCGGTGTTGGTCTTACCGGCCAGGGCGTCGGTGATCGAGCGGTAACCGGTGCACCGGCACAGGTTTCCCTTGAGCTGCTCGGCGAGCTCACCGGGTGACTCACCGTCCAGCGTCGAGGCGGTGACGATCATGCCCGCGGTGCAGAAGCCGCACTGGAAGCCGCCGGCCTCCACGAAGCGGCGCTGCATGGGATGCAGGTCGTCGGGTGTGCCCAGGCCGGTGACCGTCGTCACGTTCCGCCCGACGGCGCGGAACGCCGGGACGATGCAGGAGTGCATGGCTTCGCCGTCGAGCAGCACCGAGCACGCCCCGCAGTCGCCGGCGTCACAGCCCTTCTTGACTTCGAAGTGTCCATGTTCGCGCAGATAGGTGCGCAGGCACTGCCCTGGCCGCGGCCGGTCCGGCTGCTCGACACCGTTGATCCGGATCATGCCAGCTCCGCCGCGACCTGACGGGCCAGCAGCAGGGCCATCGCCGCGCGCCAATCCGGGTCGCCGTGGGCGTCGTCGGTCCAGTCGGCGTCGGGAACCGTGCCATGCGCGGCGCGCAGCTCATCCTCGCCCGGCCGGGCGTCGAACGTGAAGACGTAGGGGCGCACCGTGGCGCCGGTGACCGAGATTGTGAGCCGGCCGCCGTCTTCATCGGTGTCGCGCCGCCCGATCACCACCACCCCGGAACGGCCGATCGTCGTGGGGGCGACCTTGCGGTAGGCGGTGCGCGCCCGCAATGCCGCCGCGGGCAGATGCACCGACCGGATCACCTCTGCCGCGGCGAGCCGGTTGCGGGCGGCCCCCGTGACGAACTGGGATACCGGCATTCGGTACTCGCCGCCGCCGGGCTGCCAGATCAGCACCTCGCCGTCCAGCGCACTGGTCAGGGAGATCATCGAGCCGGCGGGGAAGGACAGGCTGAGGTTGCCGCCGATCGTGGCCGATTTCCACACCTTGAACGAGGCCTTCAACGCGGATGCGCACTGGCGGAACAGGGGCGCGACCGCCCACTGGGGTCGTTGCTCGGGCAGCCGACCCGACAACCCGGCAAGTTGCTCGATGGTGCAGGTGGCGGCGATCTCGATGCCGTTGTCGCTGAGCGTGATGGGTGTCCAGCCGAGAGTGGTGATGTCGACTAGGCGGCGCAGGTGGACTTGCGGCTCGGAGAATAGCCAGGTGCCGCCCGCCAGTACCGCGTCACCGGGACCCAACGGCCACACCTCGGCACGGCGTGTCGGCGTGTCGACGGCCTCGACGGTCGGGATGTCCACGCCACGAAGGTAAACGCCAAGAGCGCCGCCCGCACCCGCAGGCACGCGGGTGACGGTGTCAGTGGCTACGGATGAGTGCGATCAGCTTCTCCTTGCTCAGGCCGGAATAGCCGGAGATCCCAAGCTGCTTGGCCCTCTTCTTGAGCTCGGCGACGGTCCAGCCTTCATAGGCGCAGGACCTGCTAGGTCGAAAGGAGCGGATGTCATCGGCATCCATACGTTCGGTCGTGGAGATGGACATCTCCTAACCCCCTTTGCTGCGGTCGCAGTTTCTCGCAGGGGTTAGTACCCAGCCAGCCCGGCAGGCCAAACATTCTTCGGAACATTCTCCTGACTAGCGGATCTGTTCCGGTCCGAATGCTCGATGACCTGGCGTTGTTGCGGCAGTCCGATTCGTTGCTCTCCAGCGGCGCGGTACCGTTTTTCGGTCACCAGGTTTGGACCGCGCAGTCTTGTGGGTATGAGGGTGCCACCATGACGACTTCCGCACGCGCATCGCGTTCCCGGCCGACTCGGTGATCACGCGACCGTGGCGAGCGCACATCCGGGCTGGAGTACTGTCGGGTCGACATTGCCAGGAGGCCAGATGACGGATGCCGAAAGCCGAGGCAGCGAGCACCAACGGGGTGTCAGCGCTGTCGAGTTCAGGGTTGCTGCGAGGTTGGAGAACCTTGCCATACTGCGCACCGTGGTCGGCGCCGTCGGCACGTTCGAAGACCTCGACTTCGACGCAGTCGCAGACCTGCGGCTGGCTGTCGATGAGGCCTGTACCCGGCTGATCCGCTCGGCCTCGCCGGACGCGACGCTCGTGGTGGTCGTCGATCCGCGCGACGACGTGGTGGTCGTGGAGGCGTCGACGACGTGCGACACCTACGACGTGGTCACCCCGGGCAGTTTCAGCTGGCATGTGCTGAGCTCGCTGACCGACGAGGTGCAGACGTTCCACAACGGTCACGAGCCCACTGGCGACGGGCAGCTCTTCGGTATCACTCTGACCACGAGGCGGGCAGGCTCCGGCCGGTGACGTCCCGAGCTGCCAACAGTTCGTCACGGTCGAACTCGGAGTACGCCGACGTTCCGGACATGTTCCGGGAACTGGCGAAGCTGGACCCCGAGTCCCCGCAGTTCCAACGGCAACGTGACCGCATCGCGGAACGGTGCCTGCCCCTGGCCGACCACATCGCTCGCCGGTTCGACGGCCGCGGGGAGCCGCGCGACGACCTGGTCCAGGTTGCGCGCGTTGGTCTGGTCAATGCCGTCATCCGCTACGACGTCGAAACCGGTTCGGACTTCGTGTCGTTCGCGGTGCCGACAATCATGGGAGAGGTCCGGCGCCACTTCCGGGACAACAGCTGGTCGGTGAAGGTGCCCCGCCGGCTCAAGGAACTGCACCTGAGACTGGGTACGGCCACCTCGGAGCTGTCCCAGCGGCTGGGTCGCGCGCCGACGGCGTCCGAACTGGCCGAGGAGCTCGACATGGAACGCGACGAGGTCGTCGAGGGTCTGATCGCGGGCAGTTCCTACAACACGTTGTCGATCGACAGCGGTGGCGGCGGCAGCGAAGAAGACGCGCCGGCGATCCTCGACACCCTTGGCGATGTCGACTTGAGTTTGGATCAGATCGAGAACCGGGAGGCGCTGCGGCCCCTGCTCGCGGCGCTGCCGGAACGGGAGCGCACCGTGCTGTTGCTGCGGTTCTTCGAGTCGCTCACCCAAACCCAGATCGCCGAGCGCGTCGGCATCTCACAGATGCACGTCTCGCGATTGCTGGCGAAGTCGCTATCTCGGCTCCGCGACCAGCTGCAATAGGCGGCGGGGTTCGCCGTCGAGCAGTGTGATGGCTTCGGCAACCGAATCGGCGATCGGCAGCGCATGATCGGGATCGCACACCCGCAGCAGCCGGGACACCGCGTCACCGGTCACCAGCGCCCAGCGCGCCGCATTGTTCGCGCACCGCACGTTGATCGTGTGGAGAGCCGAAAAGCCGGCTGTTCCAAAGAACTCGAGTGGACTCAGATCCAGGATCAGGCGGGTTCCGCTGCCCGCGCAGTCGGCCACGTGATCGGCGAATGCCGCGCTGTTGGAGGCGTCGAGCTCGCCATGAACGGTGATGACGGCGCCGGTCTTGTCGGGCCAGTGGGTGGTGAAACGTGCGGTGTGGCAATCGCGAGAATTCAGCGCAGCCGGACGGTTGGATTGATCTTTTCGTACAACGGACATGGTGACTCCATCAGCAAACGAGTATTCGTACTGTGAATCACGTCAAGTGGGTAAGACTATGGATGCAGGGCGTTTGCGCGCCCCTGCACGTCTTTGACGCTGTTCCGGGCGGCTGTTAACTCAACCTGTCTGAACAGTACCCCGGTTTGCGGCCCTGCGACAGCGGTCGCGACCGGTTCTAACGGTCCTCACACTTATCGGTGTCACATTTGCCGTGGCGTCAAATTTGACGTGAGAGCCAGTCCCCGGTCGGCCCAGCGGGCTGAGCGGACCGCATGTGTTTCCGCGAAACCGGTTGGTGTAGTGCAGGGTTCGCGGATTGGTGTGCCAACCCGACGGTTGACGGCGCGGCCGTCTCGATGGATCTGCATTTCTGCTCCGGGCGGGCGGTTGGCCGGTGAGGCTACAGCGGAGTGAGCGGACCGCCCATGATGTTCCCCACGATTCCGCGAATGATGTTGGTGCCATCTTCTTTTCGTAGCTCGGCATACCACTCGGCGGTTTTCTCGGGTTCCTTGGCGTGCGTCACGTCACAACGCCGGCGTGCGCGCAGCACCAGCTCACCCGCCCGTTCCGTGCGGGTGAGCTGATATGCGGCCAGCGCGGCGTCAACGTCGCCGGGATGGTCCCGGAACGCCCACTGCAGCGCGATCGCGTCCTCCATCGCCGAACAACCACCCTGGCCGATATCGGGCGTGGTGTTGTGCGCCGCGTCGCCCAGCACGGCGACCCGACCCCGCACCCAGGTGTGAAAGGGGTCGAGGTCCAGGATCTCCACCCGGTTGGTGGTCATCGGGTCCAGCCTGTCGATCAGCACCTGTACACCGGGGGCCCAGCCGGCGAAGTGGCCGCGCAGCACCTCGCGCGCCGAACCACGCTCGTACTCGACGCCCTGCTGCTCGAGCACGTCGCAGAAGAAGTAGAACCGGCCGCCGGCCACCGGCATGACCGAAACACGTTTGCCGTCACCGACGTAGGTCGTCCACTCGGTGGCAGGGCCGATCCTTTCATCGACCTCCACCAGTCCGTTGAAGTTCACGTAGCCGGCGTAGCGGCGGGTGACCGCGGCGCCGAGCACGTACTCGCGGGTCAGCGAACTGGCGCCGTCGGCGCCGATAATGACGTCGGCCGTCACCGTCGTCCCGTCGGAGAACGTCGCGGTGGCGCCGTGGCCGCCGTCATGTACCGCGATCATCTTCGTGCCGAAGTGGATTCGGTCGATGCCGTAGGCCTCCATCAGCATCAGCTGTAGTTCGGCGCGGGCGATGGGGTAGGGGCGTTGGCCGACCTCGTCGATCAACGGCTGCATCGAGAAGCGGCACATGGTTGCACCGGTGTGGCCGTCGACGTAGCTCATGGTGTCGACGATCCCGCCGAGCGCGGCGGTCTGCTGCTCCAGGCCAAGGTAATTGAGGCATTTGACACCGTTGGACCACACCGAGATGGCGGCGCCGACCGGCCTGTTCTCGGTCACCCGTTCGTAGACTTCGGTCTCTATCCCGATCTGCCGCAACGCGATTGCGGCACTCATGCCTCCCATGCCCGCGCCGATGATCACCGCTTTCACTGCTCAGCTCCCTCGGTAGGTGGAATAGGCGAATGGCGACAGTAGGAGGGGAACGTGGTACTTGCCCACCGAGTCGGCGACGTGGAAGGCGATCACCACCTCGGGATAGAAACTCGCCACACCACGGGCGTCGAAGTAGCCGGCGGTGGCGAATTGCAGCCGGTACACGCCCTCGGGCAGCTGGCTGCCGAAACTGGCTCGTCCGTCGACGTCGGTGACGCCGGTCGCCACGGTGGCGTCGTCGGGGCCGAGGAGGGTGACGGCGATCCCGGCGGCCGGACGGCCGACCGCGGCATCGAGGACATGGGTGCTCAGCTGTGCCATGGGCCCATCTTCCTCACACCGGCTCACTGAGCAGCCGCTCCAGCCGAAGCCGGTTGATCTTGGCCAGCTCGTTGCGCATCACCCGACGTTCGGTCTCCGGGTCGTTACGCAGTCGCTCGGTGAGGATGGCCAGCAGTTCCTCGGCGGAGCGACCGCTGGCACAGACCAGGTAGACGTAACCGAAGGTCTCCTCGTAGGCCAGGTTCTTGGCGGCCAGCTCGGCCTTGACGCCGGCGTCGGCGCCGGCGACGCCGGCCTGCTCGCGTGCCGAGGACGGGTTGTCGGGGCGGTCGCCGATGCGGGGGTGGCCGTCCAACGCCGCGTTCAGCTCACCATCGGGCAGTTCGGCCAGCACCCGGTCGGCCCGGTCCAGCAGCGAATCGACATCGGGAAAGGGGCCGCCGGCCAGCACCCGGCGCGCCCAGATGGGCGACGAACATACCTCGAACAAGGCGTGCATGCGCTGTCGTTCCGACAACCGGTTGAACCCCTCGAGGCCGATCGCTCTCACGTCAGCTCGTTGAGCCGGTTGAAGCGCGCGGCGGCGATCGGATTGGCGTCCGCCACCAGATCACCGAACCGGTGGTTGGCGATCTTGGCGATCTCGATCAACGCGAACGCCCGCTCGGCGGCCGGTGAGTTGTCCATCCGGGACCAGCCGTTGCGCAGCACCCGGTCGAAATGCTCGGTCTCGCGGGCACAGATCACCAGCGGGAAACCGAAATGTTCGCGGTAGGCGGTGGCCAACTCCACCACGTCATTGTGGTCGTCGTCGGACAGCTTGCTCAGTGCCACATGGTCGACCGCCAGCGCGTGTCCGGTCTCGTCCTCGGCGCCCAGATCGGGGAAGGCGTTGATCAGCTCGAGCTGCTGTTCGGATGAGCCGGTGAGCACCGCATCGCCGAGTGCCTCGCGAAGCGCCTTGGTGTCGGCGAACGGGCGGGCGGCGAACGCGCGCGCGATGGCCCACGGAACGTCCTGCACCACGTGTCCGAACACCTCGGTGAAGCGGACTTCGGTCATCGCATTGACCTCGTCGAGAGTGATGGTGCCGCCGCCGGCGACTCGTGGGCCGCGGCTGCCGGTGTGGAAGAAGACGATATTGAGCAGGATGGCCGCGATCGCCCCGGTGCTGATGCCGCTGCCGAAGAGCAGGTCGACGCCGGCGGGCATGGCCTTGGCGACGTCGGGGTAGCTGGTCACCCACAGCGCCAGCGCCAGGCTGGTGGTGACGATGATCAGATTGCGGTGGTCGGTGAAGTCGACCTTGCCCAGGGTCTGGATACCGACGACGGCCACCGTGGCGAACAGGGTCAGCGCGGCGCCGCCGAGCACCGGTTGGGGGATCGACGACACCACGGCGGCCACCTTGGGCAGGAAGCCCAGCACGATCATGATGGCGCCGGCCGCGGCGACCACCCACCGGCTCTTCACCCCGGTAAGCCGCACCAGGCCGACGTTCTCGGAGAACGCGGTGTAGGGGAACGAGTTGAAGACGCCACCGATGACGGTGGCCAGGCCGTCGGCGCGCAACACGTTGCCGATGTCGTTGGCCTTGATCCGCTTGCCGACGATCTCGCCGGTGGCGATGGTGCTGCCGGTGGATTCGACGGCGGTGATCAACAGCACGATGATCATCGTGATGCAGGCGGCCAGGTCGAATTTGGGCATGCCGAACAGGAACGGCTGGGTGAACCCGATCAGTCCGGCATCGGCGACCTTGGCGAAGTTCATATCGCCAAGGGCGACGGCCACCGCACAGCCGGCGACCAGTCCGAGCAGCACAGCGATGGTGGCGACGAAGCCCCGGAAGAGCCGCTGGATGGCCACGATCACCGCGATGGTGCCGACGGCGTAGAGCAGCCAGCGGATGTTGGTGGGGTCGTGTTCGCCGGTGTGCGGGTTGGTGACCGCGTCACCGGCGCCGACCGGGACCAGGCACAGGCCGATGATCGTGATCAGCGTCCCGGTCACCACCGGCGGGAAGAATCGCAGCAGCCGGATGAAGATCGGCGCGATCAGGAAGGTGAATACACCCGCGACGATCACCGCGCCGTAGACGTAGAGCAGGCTCGCCGACCCGCCGCCGTGCGCGAGGCCGATGGCGATGATCGGCGCCACCCCGGCGAAGGTGACGCCCTGCAGCAGCGGTAGCCGCACCCCGATCCGCCAGAACCCGACGGACTGGATGATCGAGGCGATACCGCAGGTGAACAGGTCGGCGGTGATCAGCTTGACCAGATCTTCGGCCGGCAGCTTGATCGCGCTGGCGATCAGGATCGGGACCAGGACGGCTCCGGCGTAGAACGCGACGACGTGCTGGAAGCCGTAAGTGGCGAGCTTCGGTACGGGCAGGACCTCATCGACGGGGTGCACCCGTTTTTTCTGTTTCACCGGGGCGGACATTGACCAAGAATCGCCTGAGTTCACACTGTTCGCATGTCGAGGCGTGACGGCGCGGGGGGCCGGGCAGCCGGCGTGCTGCTGGCCGCAGGCGCAGGGACACGCTACGGGATGCCGAAAGTGCTTGCCGAGGAAGGTCTTTGGCTGCATTTGGCGGTGGCCGCGCTGTCCGGCGGTGGGTGTGGGGACGTGGTCGTGGTGCTCGGCGCCGCGGTGGTCGAGGTTCCCGCACCGGCGCGCTCGGTGGTCGCCGACGACTGGCGCCACGGAATGGGTGCCTCGCTGCGGGCCGGGCTGGCGGCGGTGGCCGGCGCCGACTACGCCGTCATCCTCACCGTCGACACCCCCGACGTCGGCGCCGACGTGGTGGCGCGAGTGCTGGCGGTCGCGCGGGTGTCCGATTCGGGTATCGCGCGGGCCACCTACCGCGGCCGTCCCGGGCACCCGGTGGTCGTCGCGGCCCGGCACTGGCCGGCACTGCTGCCAACCCTGCACGCCGACCACGGCGCTCGCCATTTCCTGTCCGGGCGTGACGATGTGGCGGCGGTCGACTGTGCGGACCTGGCTACCGGCCTGGACGTGGACGAGCGCTAGCCGATCCCATTCGCCGCGGCGAAGCGGCGTACCGCGGCCCCGGCCATCTCGGCTGCGTCGTCATTCCCGGGGCGGGCCCGCGCGTCGACCAGACCCGTGGCCACGTCCAGGGTCACTTCGGCCAGCAGCTCGCCGGTCGTCGGCTCGCAGACCGCCCACGAATAGGACAGGTCCTGTTGCCACCGGGTGATGCTCCGGGCGACGTAATCCGACTCGGTCGCCCCGATCTCGGCAAGCCCTGGTCGGTCGTCAATGCGGTCGTCGGCGCGCAGGGCACGCAGATACCAACTGCCAGCGTTGATTTCGACGGGCTCCATATCAGCGGCGAACCCCGTAGAGCAGCATGCCGACCACCGGCATCGCCAACCAGGCCAACCACCCGTGCGGAACCAGGATGGTGAACGCGAGTGCGGCGAGCGGGACGAGCGCCATCACGATGGCCCGCCAGTCCCGGCCACGTTCGGCAACGGTGGGCGCGACAGCACCGGGCTTGGCCGGCAGGTCGGCGAAGACCGGTTCCAGATCTGCCCGCGTCACCGCCGCGCTGATCGCAGCGCTGCGCTCGGAGAACTCGTCGGCGTCGAGCCGGCCCTCCGAGAACTGCCGGCTCAGCAGATCCAAGGCGGCTTCGCGTTCTGCGGTGCCGATCCGTACCTGCTCTGCGTCCTCGCTCACTGCGTGCGCAGTCCCCGTTACTTGATCTCGGCCAGGACGGTGCCCTGGGTGATCGCGGCGCCGGCCTCGACGGCCAGCCCGGTGATGACACCGTCCTTGTGGGCGGTCACCGGGTTCTCCATCTTCATGGCCTCGAGCACGGCGACGAGATCACCGGTGGCCACCGTCTGACCCTCTTCGACGGCAACCTTCACCACGGTGCCCTGCATCGGCGCGGTCACCGCGTCACCGGACGCGGCGGCACCGGCATGGGCGCCACGCTTGCGGGCCTTCGGCTTCTTCCGGATGGCTCCGGACTCCGCCGGGCCGGACCCGTTGCCCAGAGCCAAGTCACCGGGCAGCGACACCTCGACGCGACGGCCGCCGACCTCGACGACCACCTTCTGCCGCGGCTGAGCTTCCTCCTCGTCGACCGGGCCACCACCGGTGAAGGGCTCGATGGTGTTGTCCCATTCGGTCTCGATCCAGCGGGTGTGGACCGTGAAGCCGTTGTCGTCACCGATGAAAGCCGGATCGCTGACGACGGCACGGTGGAACGGGATGACGGTGGCCAGACCTTCGACGGTGAACTCGTCCAGGGCGCGGCGGGCCCGCTGGAGGGCTTCGGTCCGGGTCGCACCGGTGACGATGAGCTTGGCCAGCATCGAGTCGAACTGCCCGCCGATCACCGAACCGGTCTCCACGCCGGAGTCCAGGCGCACGCCAGGTCCGGTCGGCGGATCGAACTTGTTGACCGGGCCGGGGGCGGGCAGGAAGCCGCGGCCGGCGTCCTCGCCGTTGATACGGAACTCGATGGAGTGGCCGCGCGGTGCCGGATCCTCGGTGATGTCCAGCTTCTCGCCGTTGGCGATGCGGAACTGCTCGCGGACCAGGTCGATGCCCGAGGTCTCCTCGGTGACCGGATGTTCCACCTGCAGTCGGGTGTTCACCTCGAGGAACGAGATCAGACCGTCCTGGCCGACCAGGTATTCGACGGTGCCCGCGCCGTAGTAGTTGGCTTCCTTGCAGATCCGCTTGGCGGACTCGTGGATTTCCGCGCGCTGCGCCTCGGTCAGGAACGGTGCCGGCGCTTCTTCCACAAGCTTCTGGAAGCGGCGCTGCAGCGAGCAGTCACGGGTTCCGGCGACAACCACGTTGCCGTGCTGGTCGGCGATCACCTGCGCCTCGACGTGGCGGGGCTTGTCGAGGTAACGCTCGACGAAGCACTCACCGCGACCGAACGCGGAGATGGCCTCACGGGTGGCCGAGTCGAACAGCTCGGGGATCTCTTCGATGGTGCGGGCCACCTTCATGCCGCGACCGCCGCCACCGAAGGCGGCCTTGATCGCGATCGGCACGCCGTACTCCTGGGCGAAGGCGACCACCTCGTCGGCGTCCTTGACCGGGTCCGGGGTGCCGGGGACCAGCGGAGCCTTGGCGCGGGCGGCGATATGGCGGGCGGTGACCTTGTCGCCGAGGTCGCGGATGGACTGCGGGCTCGGCCCGATCCAGATCAGCCCAGCGTCGATGACGGCCTGGGCGAAGTCGGCGTTCTCGCTCAAGAAGCCGTAGCCCGGGTGGATGGCATTGGCGCCGGACTTGGCGGCGGCATCGAGGAGCTTCCCGAAGTCCAGATAGGACTCGGCCGAGGTCTGCCCGCCGAGGGCGAACGCCTCGTCGGCCAGCCGCACGTGTGGGGCGTCCGCGTCGGGCTCGGCGTAGACCGCCACACTGGCCAGTCCGGCATCCCTGGCCGCCCTGATCACGCGGACCGCAATTTCACCGCGGTTGGCGACGAGGACCTTCGAGATGGTCTGACTGGGCGTCTGAGTGGGCACCGCGCCTCCTGCTTCACGTGATCTTAAGAACGTTCTTTAAAAATAGGTTCGCACGGCAGTGTAGGCGGCGCCTCTTGGGCCCGAACGAGCCGGTGCCCCTACTAGCGAGTAAGTTGGCTCGCTACCGCAAAAGGCTCACGGCGTCAGCACTGAGCGACTCCGCCGCGGCGCGCATCAGGCCTCGATCGTGGACATTGTCGTGATACGAGAATGTGATGCTGCGCTCTCGGCCGATGATGCCGCTGAATATCGAGATGTCCGACGGGCCGCCCGGCTCGAGCGATGCGTTGATGGTCCTGGGTCGGTCCGCTTGCCACGGCAGCTTCTCGAACGGGTGCACCCGCCCGATATCGGAGTAAACCAGCTGAGTAGGGGCACCCGCCGTGGTCGGTTTCGGGCGGGCACCGATCAGCAGATTGCGTACCGACGTCGCGGTGAGGGCCAGCAGGGGCAGCGCGGCGTCCAGGTCTTCCCGCACGGCAGCGCCGATCGCGCCCAGGGTTTGATCGGCGGGCGCCAACACCGCGAGACCGGAGATGAAGTTCGCGTTCACCCGATCGTCGGAGCGAAGATAGCGTCGGCAATCGACAATGAGTCGCACACTGTCGGGTACCGGCAGGCCCGCTCTGGCCAGCGCGGTGTGGGTGATCACCAGCCAGATGAGGGCCCTGCTGGCCGCAGGGGCGTTGGCGGCTCGCCAGAGTTCGACCTCGCGCTCCAGCTCGGCATCGATGCGCACCACCTCGACGGCGTGTGACGCCGACCATGACGCCGGCGAGGGCTCGGCCGACTCGCCGACGAACGAGTTCGGCAGTTCACGTGCCTCGACCCAGGTCTTCTTCAGTCGGCGGGGGCTGGAACCGAAGGTGTTGATCACGGCGCGGGCCAGCGGGTTCGCGGTGTCCCGGTTGCGCAGCCAGTCCGGTGCAGTTCCCTGCTGGATCTCGAAAAGTGCTGTGACGCAATCGATATAGAGGCGAGCATCGCCGAGTCCGTGGTCGATATCGAATGCGATGTGGCGCTCCGACAAGTAGACGTCGACCGGGCGTCGGGCGATCGGGAGCCGTCGGATGTACTCCAAGACCGCCGCCGTCCCGCGGTCGGCCACGTCGGTCGGCAGGTCGTGGATTGCCGGCGCGTGATCGCCATTCCATCGCCACAAGCGCGCCGTGCGGCTAGGGGTCAAGCCGAGCCGGGTGTGCATGCCGGCGCGACTGACAAGGTCCAACGCGTGTGCGAAGAAGTCCCGGGGAGGAACGACGACGTTCTCCAGGCACCCGACGTAGCGGGTCTGCGCCATCAACCGATCCAAGCCGCTGGCGACGTGTCGGCCTCGACCGTTGGTGGCTTCTGTCATGATGTCCGGGCGCTAGCTGGAGTGGCCCAGCGAACTCGCGGCGAAGGCTGTCGCAATTGACGAGGCGCCGGGGCAAGACACGGACGGAGCGTACCTGAGCGTCGTCGCGCCACGGCTCGAGTCAGGGGGCCGCGCGCAGCCGGCGCTTGATCCGCGTCAGCATCGCCGACATCCCGCGCAGCCGCAGCGGGCTGATCAGCGCGGCGAGACCCAGCTCGGAGTAGAAGTCGTCCGGCACGTCCAGGATGGCGGCGGCCGACTGCCCGTCCAGACCAGCCGCGAGGATGGCGGCGAAACCGCGCGTCGTCGGCGCTTCGGCCGGTGCACTGAAGAACAACCGGACATGCTCGGTGTCGGTGGTGTCGACGTGAAGGAACAGCGGCGACTGGCATTCCGGTACCGGCTCCATCGCCGCCTCTTCGAGATCGGCGGGTAGCGCGGGTAGTTCGTTGGCGAACTCCAACAACAACGTCAGCTTGTCCTGGCCCTGCATGTCGGCGAAGTCCGACACCACCTCGGCCAGGGCCGGCGGCATGCTCACGAAGGTGCGGCCCCCGGCGTCTCGCCACTGACAATGGGCACCCGCACGGTGTTGCCCCACTCCGTCCACGAACCGTCGTAATTGCGGACACCAGGGATGCCCAGCAGATAGCTCAGCACGAACCAGGTGTGGCTGGACCGTTCGCCGATGCGGCAGTAGACGATGATGTCGTCCCCGGGCTCGACGAAGGAGTACACCTGCTCCAGCTCGGCCCGCTTGCGGAACCGGCCGCTGTCCTCGGCGGCTTTGGCCCACGGCACCGACACCGCGGTGGGGATGTGGCCACCGCGCAACGCGCCTTCCTCGGGGTAGTCTGGCATATGGGTGCGCTCGCCGGTGTACTCCTGCGGTGAGCGCACGTCGATCAGCGTCGAATGGCCCAGGGACGCAAGGACATCGTCCTTGAAGGCGCGGATGGGCGATGAGCCGCTCGGGCGAAGAGCATCAGGGATGAGGTCGTTGCGTTCGACGACCGGATAACCCGTGGTGGCCTTGCTCGGCACGTCCAGCGTCGTCTCGCGGCCATTGGAGATCCACAGGTCGCGCCCGCCGTCGAGCAGACGCACGTCCGGATGGCCGAAGAGGGTGAACACCCACAGTGCGTAGGCAGCCCACCAGTTGCTCTTGTCGCCGTAGATCACCACGGTGTCGTCCCGGGAGATGCCCTTGCGGTTCATCAGTTCGGCGAACTGCTCACCGGTGATGTAGTCACGCACGCGCGGATCGTTGAGGTCGGTGTGCCAGTCGATCTTCACGGCGCCGGGAATGTGGCCGATGTCGTAGAGCAACACGTCTTCGTCGGACTCGACGATCGCGAGGCCCTTGGTGCCCAGGTGTGCCGACAGCCAGTCGGCGGTGACCAAGCGCTCGGGGTGGGCGTAGTCCTTCAGGGCGGGGCAGGGATCTGCAGGAAGCGACACGACGATGAGCCTACCGCCGATCAGCGGAGCTGATTGGCCGCCCACAGATCACCGATCGCCAGCCCGACGGAGGCGAACAACCCATGGGTGACCGACAGGCCAAGGCCCACGACGTTGGACGGGTCGCCGTCCACGCCGTCGATGAACCAGCCGCCCAGCCCGTCGAGTGTGAAAGCACCCGCCACCTGCAGGGGCTCGCCGCTGGCGATGTAGGCCGCCAGGTCGGTCGCGGCGGGTGTGGAGAACCGCACACGGGTGACCGCCGCCGCAGTGGCGCTGCGCGCTGCCGAGCCGTGCAGTACCCGGATGACGCAGTGCCCGGTATACAGCAGCCCGACTCGGCCGGCCATCGAATTCCACTGGCGCAGCGCCTCTTCGGCTGTTCCGGGTTTGCCGCGCAACTGCCCGTCGAGGTAGAGCATCGAGTCGCAGCCGATCACTGCGCAGTCCGCGGCCACCGCGGGCTGCAGAACCTGGTGCACCGCATCGGCTTTGGCGCGGGCCAGGGCGGTCACGACGTCACCGGGTTCGGCATCGGGTCCCAGGCTGGCGACGATGGAGTCTTCGTCGACCCCCGAGACGACGACCAGCGGGTCGATCCCGGCGCCGCGCAGCACCCGCAATCGACCCGAGGATGCCGAGCCAAGCACGACCCGGGTCATCCGGCGCCGCTCATCGCCGCAGGTGCATCCGCTCCTGGAGCGTCACGCGCTGCCAGCTGGAGATCGAATACCGCAGCTTGTCGACGGGATGGCCCCACAGGTTGAGCTCCTGCGGTCCGGGGGCGGCGTGCCCGCCTCCCGCGGCGGCCAGCACCGTGACCAGCGCGGCGATGTCCTCGTCGGTCGGGTTGCCCTTCTCGATCCGGATCTCGGGCACGCCCGACTCCGGATTGTCGAGCGTGATGTCCCGGGGATCACTGAGTTCGGTGATGTCCTCGTGCTTTGTCATAGCGGAATGTTCCCGTGCTTCTTCGGCGGAACCTGGGCGATCTTGCGTTCCAGCAACCGCAGCGCGGTGGAGATGTAGCCGCGGGTGTGCGACGGCGGGATCACCGCGTCGACGTAGCCGCGCTCGGCCGCGATGTAGGGGTTGACCAGCGTGTCTTCGTAGGTCTGCTGCAGCTCCAGGCGCAGGGCGTCGACGTCCTCACCGTTCTTGGCGGCTTCCTTGAGCTGGCTGCGGTAGACGAAGCCGACGGCACCGGAGGCGCCCATCACGGCGATCTGGGCGGTGGGCCAGGCGACGTTGACGTCGCAACCCATGTCCTTGGATCCCATGACGCAGTAGGCGCCACCGTAGGCCTTGCGGGTGATGACGGTGATCTTGGCGACGGTGGCCTCACCGTAGGCGTAGAGCAGCTTCGCGCCGCGCCGGATGATGCCGTTGAACTCCTGCTCGGTGCCCGGCAGGAAGCCCGGCACGTCGACCAGCATCACGATCGGGATGTTGAAGCAGTCGCAGGTCCGGATGAACCGGGCGGCCTTCTCCGAGGCGTTGATGTCCAGGCAGCCGGCGAACTGGGTGGGCTGGTTGGCCACGATGCCGACGGGACGGCCGTCGACCCGACCGAAGCCGACGATGATGTTCTGCGCGTAACCCGCCTGGACCTCGAGGAACTCGTCGTCATCGAGGATGCGGGTGATCACCTCGTGCATGTCGTACGGCTGGTTCGGCGAGTCCGGGATCAGCGTGTCGAGTTCGAGGTCCTCGTCGGTGAGGCTCTCCTCGATGCTGCCCGGATGAGCCGGGGCGGGGTAGCGCGGCGGCTCGGCGTAGTTGTTCGGCGGCAGGTAGCTCAGCAGATCGCGGACGTAGTCCAGGGCATCCTGCTCGCCGGAGGCGACGTAGTGCACGGTGCCCGACTTGGCCATGTGGGTGTGGGCGCCGCCCAGCTCCTCCATGGTGACGTCCTCGCCGGTGACGGTCTTGATCACGTCAGGGCCGGTGATGAACATCTGGCTGGTCTGGTCGACCATGATGACGAAGTCGGTGAGCGCGGGGGAGTAGACGTGGCCGCCGGCCGCGGCGCCCATGATCAGCGAGATCTGCGGGATCACACCGGAGGCCTTGATGTTGTTGTGGAAGATCCGGCTGTAGAGACCGAGCGAGACCACACCCTCCTGGATGCGGGCGCCGGCGCCGTCGTTGATGCCGATCAGCGGGCGGCCGGTGGTGATGGCCAGCTCCTGGATCTTGACGATCTTCTCGCCGTAGACCTCGCCGAGGCTGCCGCCGAACACGGTGGCGTCCTGACTGAACAAGCAGACCTCGCGGCCGTCGATGGTGCCGTAGCCGGTCACCACACCGTCACCGACCGGCCGGTTCTCGGCCAGTCCGAAGTTGGTGCTGCGGTGCCGGGCCAGCGCGTCGAGTTCGACGAACGAGCCCTCGTCGAGCAGCGCAAGGATGCGTTCGCGAGCAGTGAGCTTGCCCTTGGCATGGACCTTGTCCACGGCAGCTTCACCGACCGGGTGCCGCGACTCCTCGGAGCGCCGGCGCAGATCGGCCAGCTTGCCTGCGGTGGTGTGGATGTCGATCGTGTGCCCGGAGGCCGGTTCGGTAACGCTCGTCATGGGTGTCGATGGTATCGGCACGCGTCGACCTACCCGCGGTGGCCTTTCGTGCGAGCCGGATATCGGTGGCAACTTCGGATTCCGAAGCCCTCTGCGCTAACTCCAGACCGCAATGCTGAAATCCCGATTGTGAGACAAGTTCCGCGGCGATCGGCGGGCGGACGTCGGGATTAACGCGTACAGAGTGTCCAGATTTGGCAAATTCACGCATGTGTCAAATACAGCGTTTTACAAGCAACTCTCGCACCAAATGAATACATTGGCTACCGTACGGACGTATGGGGTGTGGAATAGGTCACAAACCTTCTTTGGGTGTTTCGGACCTGTTGCCGGTATTTCCGAACGGTAGCTACAGTGCTTGCAAGCGAACAGATATTTGTTCGGGACTCGGCGGTTTGACTCAGTTGGGTGCGCGATCCGAACTCCGGTCGTCACGGTCGTTGAGGTGTGGGACCAATTGGGGCACGACCCGACGAGGGTGCAGAGAATCGAGGCTTGCATGCGGTGCCGATTGTGTGGTTCGGATCAGCTGGTCAGTGTCGTTGATCTGGGTGCGACACCGCCCTGTGAGCGCTTCCTGGCGGTCGACGAGCTCGACCTGCCCGAACCGACGTTCCCCTTGCACCTTCGGGTCTGCGGGCAGTGCCTGCTCCTGCAGATTCCGGCGCTGATCGCGCCCGAGGACACGTTCACCGAGTACGCGTACTTCTCGTCGTTCTCCGACAGCTGGGTGGCGCACGCCAAAGCCTTCGTCCAGGACACCGCCGCAACCCTCGGCCTGGGGTCGCAGTCCTTCGTCGTCGAGGTCGCGAGCAATGACGGCTACCTGCTGCAGCACGTCATGGCCGAGGGCATCGACTGTCTCGGTATCGAACCGTCGGAGAACGTCGGGGCGGCTGCCCGCGATCGCGGGGTGCCGACGATGACCGCGTTCCTCGACGAGGACGTGGCCCGGCTGGTGACTGCGCGGCATCGGCCGGCCGATCTGGTGATCGCCAACAACGTGTACGCGCACGTCCCCGACATCGTGGGCTTCGGTCGTGGGCTGCGCGCGCTGCTCGCCGACGACGGCTGGTTGAGCATCGAGGTTCACCATGCGCTCAATCTGGTCGCGCTCGGCCAGTTCGACACCATCTACCACGAGCACTTCCAGTACTACACGGTCCTCTCCGCGACCACAGCCCTCGCCGCGGCGGGCCTGACGTTGGTCGACGTCGAATTGCTGCCCACCCATGGCGGGTCCATCCGGCTGTGGGCGCGACCGCAGGAGCTCGGAGCCGAGCCCACTTCCCGGTGTTTCGAGATTCTGCGCCTGGAAGAACAAGCCGGTCTGCACCGCATCGAGGGGTACCTGGGGCTGCGCGCCCGCACCGAGGCACTGCGACACGATCTGCTGGCGTTCCTGTTGGAGTGCAAGGCGAACAACAAGAAGGTTGTCGGCTACGGCGCGCCGGGCAAGGGCAACACGCTGCTGAACTACTGCGGGATTCGCAGCGACCTCTTGGAATACACGGTTGACCGCAATCCCTACAAACACGGCCAGTTCACGCCGGGCACCCGGATTCCGATCCGGGAGACCGAGGCGATCGCCGAGGACCGTCCCGATGTCGTCCTGGTGCTGCCGTGGAACCTGGAAGTTGAGCTGACCAGCCAGCTTTCCTACGTCTCAAGCTGGGGCGGCAAACTGTACTACCCCCTGCCGACATTGCACGAAGCCGTTATGCAGCCGCAATCCGTTGGGAGCCAGAGCATATGAAGGTCGTGCTGTTTTGCGGCGGATACGGGATGCGGATGCGCAACAGTGTCCACGACGACATCCCGAAGCCGATGCAGATGGTCGGTCCCCGTCCGCTGCTGTGGCACGTCATGCGTTACTACGCCTACTTCGGGCACAAGGATTTCATCCTGTGCCTCGGCTACGGTGCGTCGCACATCAAGGACTTCTTCCTCGAATACCGTGAGACGGCGTCCAACGACTTCGTGATGCGCGACGGCGATGTCCACCTGCTCGACAACGACATCAGCGACTGGACGATCACGTTCGTCGACACCGGGTTGGAATCGCCCATCGGCGAACGACTTCGGCGAGTGCGCGACTATCTCGGCGATGACCCGTACTTTCTTGCCAACTACGCCGATGTGTTGACCGATGCCCGCCTCGATGACATCGTCGACAAGTTCCACGAATCCGGCGCCGCAGCTTCGATGATGCTGGTCCCGCCGCAACAATCCTTCCACTGTGTCGAGGTCGCCGACTCCGGCCAGGTCAAGGACATCGTCCCGGTGGCGAAGTTGCCGATCTGGGTCAATGGCGGGTTTTTCGTTCTCTCCCAGGAGATCTTCGAGCACCTTCCGGCCGGTGGTGACCTGGTGGCTGATGCCTGCGATGTGCTGGCCGGCCAGGGCAGACTGTTCGGCTACCGGCATGAGGGCTTTTGGAAGCCGGCCGACACCTTCAAGGAGCGTGCTGAGCTCGACGACGGCTATCGGCATGGCAACCGACCCTGGATGCTTTGGGAACAGCCGGCGCAGGTAGCCGCGGAGGCCTCGCATGCGTGAGCTGTCGACCGGAGCCGTCGGCGAGATCGCGGTCCTCGGCGCGCACTGCGACGACATCGCGATCGGAATGGGTGGGACGTTGCTTGCCCTCGCGGCTGCCGAACCCGGCCTGCGAGTGCACGCTTTGGTGCTGTCCGGCGGCGCGACGGCGCGCGAATCGGAGGAGCGCGTCGCGCTGGACGCGTTCTGCCCCGGCGCGGCAGTGCATGTCACCGTCCTGGACCTCCCGGATGGCCGCACGCCCGCGCGCTGGGAGCAGGTCAAGACCGCGTTGCGCGACTTCCGTCAAACATGCGATCCGACAGTGGTCTTCGGCCCCCATCGCCACGATGCCCACCAGGATCACCGGTTGCTCGCCGAGCTGTTGCCGACGGAGTTCCGAGATCACGTGATCCTGGGCTACGAGATTCTGAAGTGGGAGACCGACACACCCCGGCCCACCGTCTTTCACCCGCTCCCGGAAGGGGTCGCCGAGGAGAAGGCCCGGCTGCTGTGCAAGCACTACCCGTCACAGATGATGCACGACTGGTTCGACGAGGACGCCTTCCTCGGCCTGTCGCGGCTGCGGGGCGTTCAGTGCCGGAGCCGGCACGCCGAGGCGTTCAGTGCCGAGAAGCTCTCTCTACACTTCGGAGGTTGTTGAATGCGGGTACTAGTCACGGGACACCAGGGTTATCTGGGCACGGTCTTGGTGCCGGTGTTGCGCGATGCCGGGCACGACGTAATCGGCTTGGACTCTGGATATTTCGCCGATTGCGTGCTGGGACCCGAACCCGAGGATCCGCCGCAGATCGGTGGTGGCCCACGTGATCTGCGGGCTGTCACCGCCGAACACCTTGCCGGTATCGACGCCGTGGTCCATCTGGCCGCGTTGTCCAACGATCCGCTCGGCGATCTGACCCCCGATGTCACCTACCAGATCAACTACCACGCATCGGTCCAGTTGGCGAAGGCCGCCAAGGAGGCCGGGGTGGCCCGCTTCGTCTACGCGTCAACCTGCTCGGTGTACGGCTCGGCCGGTGACGATCTGGTCGACGAGAACGCACCGCTTCGGCCGCTGACTCCTTATGCGGAAAGCAAGGTCTGGGTCGAGGACGATGTGGCATCGATCGCAGACAGCGGATTCGCCCCCGTATTTCTGCGTAATGCGACAGCGTTCGGATTCTCTCCGCGCCTGCGCGCCGACATCGTGCTGAACAACCTGGTCGGGCATGCGGTGCTCAGCGGGGTTGTGAAAGTGCTCTCCGATGGCACGCCGTGGCGTCCGCTGGTCCACGCTCAGGACATCGCGCGTGCGGTGGCGCTATGTCTGATCGCCCCGGCTTCCACGATCACCGGTCAGGCATTCAACATCGGCACCGAGCGGAACAACGTCACGGTGGCCGAGATCGCCGGCAGGGTGGCCGAGGTGGTGCCCGGGGCCGAACTCTGCATTACCGGCGAGACGGGCGCGGACCCGCGGTCCTACCGCGTCGACTTCTCCAAAGCGCGAGACATGCTCGGATACGAGGCGCAGTGGACGGTGGCAGACGGCGCCGCGGAGCTGTATTCGGCATACAGCGCCTACGGGCTCACCGACTCGGCATTCGCCGACCGCTTTACCCGGCTGGCACGCTTGAAGGAGCTCCGCAGCTCAGGTGTGCTCGATGCCGCTATGTGGCGGGCGGATCGAGTTGGCTGACAAGCCGGCGCCAGCTGCCAGCCGCCCGGTCCCGGGCCGAGACGGCCGTCGGCGGCAGCGGCCACGTAATCGCCAGATCGGGATCGTCGAATGCCACCGAAAGATCTTCGGCGGGGTTGTGTGCCCGGTTGATCCGGTAACACACGTCGGCAGTCGGGGTCAGGGCCTGGAAGCCGTGCAAGAAGCCCGGGGGCAGATACAGGTGGAGGAACTCCGAGTCATCGAGTTGCAGACCAACGTGATCGCCGAAGGTCGGAGAGTCGGGGCGGATGTCGACGACCACGTCGTAGACGGCGCCATTGGCGCAGCGCACCAGCTTTGCTTCGCCGGCTCCCGAACGCCCGTGCATTCCGCGGATCGTGCCCTGCTTGGAGCGGGATTGGGAATCCTGGATGAACGTGGCGCTGTAGCCCCTGGTTCCGAGGTGATCGTCGAAGATCTCCGCATCGAACGTCCGGGTGAAGAACCCCCGTTCGTCGGAAAATGGTTGCGGCACCAGGATGACGACGTCCTTGAGGCTGGTTCGCATGATCCGCACGGAGTCATGGTGCCATGAACGCATGCCGGGGGTGCCGCAGTGGTGAAATGGCTCCGGTGCTCGACCTGGGGCGGGTTCCAGCACAGGATTTCTTTCCGCCGGTCACTGATCCGGTGGTCACCGGCGAGTCGAAGCACCAATTGTCGATGGTGCAGTGCACCGCATGTGGTTTGGCGCAACTCGCCGACGACGACACCGTGCCAGACGAGCCACGCGGAATCGAGCCGCTTGCCCTGAAGCTCCAGGCTGCCGATGCCGTGGACAGGGTGGCGGCGGCGGGATGGCTGCGTGGAAATACGGTGCGCGAGTTCGGGAGTCCCCATGGCGGGACGTGGGTCCCGCTGCTCACTGCGCGCGGATTCGGCTCGGCGGCAGTCGCCGACGTCGTCCTGGACTCCTTGGGTTTGATGCACGAGCCTGACCAGGTGGCGGCCGTCGCACAGCGGGCGGCTGCCACTGCTGAGGACGGCGTATTGCTTCTGCAGTATCACTCGCTGGCCACCATCGTCGGCAAGAAGCAGTGGAATGCGCTGCGGCATGGGCACTTCGCCTACTACTCGACGGCGGCCATCGTCGGACTGCTCAACCGGGCCGGGATGAGTGCGGTGGACGCCTGGGAGTTCGACCTGTACGGGGGAACAGTGCTCCTTGCGGCCGTGCACGGGCGAGCGGCCGCAGGGGAGTCCGTGAACCGAGTTCTCGCCGACGAGTCGCGAGTCGTCACACCGGAGGTGGTGGGAAGTCTGCAGGAAGCCGTCGACAACCACTGTCGGAGGTTGCGTGATTGGTTGGAATGTCAACGCAGCGACGGTAAGCGGGTCTATGCCTACGGTGCCGCGTCGCGTGCTGTTTCGTTGTTCGTGTTGTCGGGGGTGACCCGGCGGCTTGTCGCGGGCGTCGCTGATGCCTCCACCGCAAAGCAGGGTCGGCGGATGCCTGGGACGGATGTGCCGATCATCTCGCCTGCCCAACTGGCCGCGGCCGGTCCGGATTTCGTGCTCCTCACGGTTCCCGATCTATTGTCCGAGGTAGAGGCGCTCTATCCGGGTCTCGCCGGCCGTTGGATCAGCGATGAACAATTTGCGGCCTCCGCCGCCGTGATTCCAAATAGATGCGCCGATGCAATTGCAGCAAATATTGGTGCGTCACGTGTTCACGGTATTTGACCCGAGTCGAACAGCTCAATCCAGCCGGGGTTACCTGTCGGTCGCGGCAACGCCTTGTCGCGGTTGTGATTCGAAAAGTCGATGTGAAGGCGGTGTTTTCCGGAAGTCGCCGCGAGTTGCCTGTGTGGCGCGCGGGGGAGTAAAAGGCGGAAAGTCGAATACTTTATTGCCCGCGGGGGTGCGTCTGTGGCGAATTCTTGGTACTTTGCTTAGAAGTCCAATGGAAGTCGCTGCGGATGGGGTGCGTCTCGGGGGAGCGTCACAGTGTTTTGGCCCGAGAGGAGAACGTCCGTGATCACGAATGTCGTCGGCATCTGGGATGCGATGCCGCACGAGGGGAGGCGACCGAGGATCTCGGTGGTGATTCCCGCGCTCAACGAAGAGCGCAACTTGACCCACATCGCTTCACGCCTGCCGCACGACGTCGACGAAATCGTCTTCGTCGACGGTGGTTCTGTCGACAACACCGCGGCGGTCGCCAGAATGCTATGGCCGCAAGGCATCCACATCGAACAAACCCGCAAGGGTAAAGGCAATGCCCTGGCGTGTGGATTCGCGGTCGCAACGGGCGACATCATCGTCATGATCGACGCCGACGGCAGCACCGATCCCGCGGAGATACCCCGGTTCGTCGGAGCGTTGGTTTCGGGCAAGGATTTCGCCAAGGGATCGCGTTTCATCCAAGGCGGCGGCAGCAGCGACATCACCCGGTTGCGACGCCTCGGCAACTGGGGACTCAACACGTTGGTCAACGTGCTCTTCGCGACCAAGTACACCGATCTTTGCTACGGATACAACGCCTTCTGGCGCGGCTGCCTCGAAGTAATGGACCTCCCGGACACGGGAATCGAGATGGCGCTGTGGGGTGACGGTTTCGAGATCGAATCGCTGATCAATGTTCGGGTCGCCGCCAGCGGTATGCAGATCGCCGAGGTTGGCAGCTTCGAACTGGACCGTATCCACGGGGCGAGCAACCTCAACGCGGTGAAGGACGGTCTCCGCATTCTGTGGACGATCCTCCAGGAGTATCAGGGCGCCCGCCGTCGCGGCTGGCGACGCAATTCCCGCCCGAGGAATGTGATCGTGACGGCTGGGTCGATGAACCGGGTCGACGAGGATCGACCGGACGAAGCGGTCCGGGACGTGCGGCACGCCTGAGGCGGGCCGCGCAACTCGGTCCCAGCTGACCTGACCGGAGGGGTTACTGTGAGCCACGCTGTTTCACCAGAGGCCGACATCGCACCGGCTTCAGAGTCGACGCGTCCCAAAGTCTCGCTGTGCATCCCGGCCTACAACGCCGGGCGTTATCTTCGCGACACGATCGACAGCGTCCTGGCTCAGAAGTACGCCGACCTGGAAATCGTCATCGTCGACAACAACAGTTCCGATGAGACTCAGTCGATCCTGGACGGAATGACCGACCCCCGAGTCCGGGTGATCAGGAACCCCACCACCTTGTCGGCTTCGGACAACCACAATCGCGCCGTGCAACTGAGCCAGGGGGAGTTCGTCAAAGTCATCAGTGCCGACGACACTCTCATGCCCACCTGCGTTGCCGCGCAAGCGGCCGTGCTGGACCAGCACAGCGACATTGCCTTGGTGGCCAGCCGCACCGACTTCATCGACGATGCAGGCGTCCTGCTGTTTCCGTCCAGAGGGTTGCGCGGCGTGCTGGGACGCCAAAGTGGCGAGCGGGTAGTTCGCCAGATTGTCCGCAGCGCAAAGAATCCGATCGGCGCGCCGGTGTCGGTCATGTTCCGCCGGGCTGACTTCGACCGGTGCGGCGGCTTCCAGGGCCCGGCGCTGTTCACCCTCGACATGGACCTGTGGGTTCGGCTACTGGGCGTGGGCCACTTCTACGGGATGCCCGAGACCCTGGCGGCCTATCGCGTCCGCGGCGGATCACTTACCGCGGAGACCTCGCCCCGATCTCAACTCGCGCAGCAGGATCAGTTCAACCGCCGGCTCATCAACGATCCGAACTGGCGGATTCCCTTCATCGACAGAGCTGTCGGAAGGATCAACCGCTATGACGTCCTGGTCAAGCGGACCTTGCTGTTCAAACTGAGCAGCTGGCGAGAGCTGCGTCGGCAAGCGGCTCGGCGGCGCACTCCCGGCAGCAACGGATAGCACAGATGGTCAACGAACTGAGTTCGCCCACCGCGCAACGTCGTTCTGCTCCGAGCCCGGATCCGGTCTTG
The DNA here is from genome assembly GCF_004745805.1 of Mycolicibacterium sp. CH28. Classification (GTDB taxonomy): domain Bacteria; phylum Actinomycetota; class Actinomycetes; order Mycobacteriales; family Mycobacteriaceae; genus Mycobacterium. The sequence goes on from NZ_SRLQ01000008.1 coordinate 214,800, forward strand.
TCGGTGGTGATCTGCGCCTACACCACCGAACGCTGGGACCGGTTGTGCGGTGCGGTGGAATCCGTGCTCGCCGAGGACATCGCACTGGAGACGATCGTCGTCATCGACCACTGCGAACAATTGCTGGTCGACGCCGCGCGCCGCTTCGACGGCGACGACCGGATCCGGGTCATCGCCAACGATGAGGTTCGCGGATTGTCCGGTGCCCGGAACACCGGGATGCGTGCCGCGCTCAGCGATGTCGTTGCGTTCCTCGACGACGACGCCGTCGCTCAGCCCGGCTGGGCCCGCGATCTGTGTCGCCACTACCGGGACCCAACTGTGGTCGGGGTCGGCGGATACGCCACCCCGGTCTGGCCGGATAACCGGCCGGGGTGGATGCCGGCGGAATTCGACTGGGTGGTCGGTTGCAGCTACATCGGTCAGCCGACTCGGCTTGCGCCGGTGCGCAACCCGATTGGCTGCAACATGTCGCTGCGCCGGTCGGTCGTCGACCGAATCGGCGGGTTCAGGTCCGAGATCGGACGGGTGGGCACCACCCCGGTGGGCTGCGAGGAAACCGAGCTCTTCATCCGCCTGCGGTCCGAGCATCCATCGAATCGAGTGCTGTTCGATCCGCTGGTCAGGGTTGAGCACTACGTCACTCACGACCGCACCAGACTGCGGTATTTCGTGCGTCGGTGCTATCACGAAGGCATATCGAAGGCGGTTGTGACGGAGTTGTCCGGAACATCGGCCGGGCTGAGCAGCGAACGTTCCTATGTACGCACGGTGTTGCCGGCCGCCGTGGTACGCGAACTGACATCGATGACATCCGATGGGTTGGCCCGCGCGGTCGTTATCTGCCTGGGCCTCGCCGTCACGACCTTCGGGTACATCCGGGCGACGGTCAGTCGACGCCTGATGGGCAGGCGCGCGTGACAACGAGTGACTCGGCGATCCTCACGCTGTCGCCGGTGCTGTACAGCTCCACCCGCCCGAGCTGGAGCGGCGCCACCTGGGTCGGCGAGGTGTGGTTGGACGCCATGGATTCCGCGGCGGCGGCCAGCGCCGAGGCAGGGGTGCGGGCGCGGTGCGTGCTGCAGAACGCGGAGGGGTTCTCCAGGGCGCGGATTCTCGTCCGCGACGGACGGCGGACGATCGGATTCGTCGACCTCGACGTCACCGACGGCGAGGTTACCTTCGCCGAGTTGCGCGAACAAGCTGGTGTCCAACGTGATTCGCGGAACTGCCCGAAGGTGTTCGACGGCGATGTCAATCCCTGGCTGTCGCCCTCCGTCACGGTGGTCATCTGCACCCGGGACCGCACCGCCCTGCTCGAGTCGGCGCTGGCATCGGTCCTGTCCGCCGATCACCCCGATTTCAGTGTGATCATCGTCGACAACGCCCCACGTACCGATGCCACCCGCCGGTACGTCGAGAGCCTCGCCGACCCGCGCGTTCAGCTGATTACCGAGCCCGAGCCGGGGCTTTCCCGGGCCAGGAACGCGGGTCTGCTGGCTGCCACCACCGACGTCGTTGCTTTCGTCGATGACGATGTCGTCGTCGACCCCGCCTGGCTGAGCATCCTGGTCAGGGGATTCGACTACGGTCGTCTGGTGGCGTGCGTGTCCGGCATGGTCGCGGCCGGCGAATTGCGCACGCCGGCACAGGCTTACTTCGAGAACCGCGTCGGCTGGTCGGAGTCGGCCGAGGCGCGGACCTTCGAGTGGTCGCGGGCGCCCGAGGACGTCCCACTGTTCCCGTTCGAGGTGCGTCATTACGGGACCGGTGCGAACTTTGCGGTGGACCGGCGGGTGGCGTTGGGCCTCGGCGGTTTCGACGAACGGCTCGGAGCGGGAACGCCGGTCAGCGGGGGCGAAGACATCGACATGTTCTTTCGGATCCTGCGTGCTGGCTGGCAACTGGTCCACGAGCCTGCCGCCATCGCCTGGCATCGGCACCGTTCGACCCCCGATGACCTGCGCGCCCAGACGCGGGGCTACGGGCTGGGCCTCGGTGCGTGGTTGGCGAAGGTCGCAATGGATCCTGCAATGGCGTTGTTGGCGGCGAAGACGATCGTGCAGCGCCGCTCGGCCCTGGTTCGGCATTTGCGGTCGGCATCCCGAAATGCCCACCCGACAACAGCGTTGGAGCCTGATCTGCCTGCCGATATCGGCGCTGAAACCTGGCGGTTGGTCGTCCGGGGAGCGTGGGCATACCTCGCCGGGCCGCGTTCCCGTCGCGCGCTGACGGCGAATATCGTCGGGCAATTGCCCGCGTCCCTGGCGGGCAGCACCCGATCGTGGTGACTCCGGGCGATCTGACCCATACCGATCTCGAGGAGTCGGGTACTCCGGCCGCGGGCCGCAACATGACCGTCGACTCGATCTCACTGATTGTCTCCAGCCTGCTGACCGGAGTGCTGGGACTGGTGTTCTGGGGCGCGGCGGGCCGGTTGTATCCAGCCGAGGAAGTCGGCGTGGCCGCCGCGGTCATCACGTCGGCGCTCATGCTCTCGATGCTTGCGATGCTGAGCATCGACACAATCTACGAACGCTTCCTACCGTTGGCCGGAGAGCGAACGGGATTCCTCATCACCCGCGGCTATCTGGTTGTGGCGTGTACGGCTTTGGTGGCCGGCGCGGGGCTGGTGGCGTTTGGCCCGCGCGAGGAGCTGTTTGAATCCCGCTGGGCGATGTACTGCTACCCGTTGCTGGTCATGGTGCTCGCGCTTTTCACCTTGCTCGACAAGACCGCTGTCGGCCTCGGAGTGACGAAGTGGTCGGCGGTGAAGAACCTCATCCACGCGATCGCCAAATTGGTGATCCTGTTCTGTCTGGTGTGGACCGGTAGCGGCGCCTCGATCGTGCTGGCATGGGGTGCTACCGCGGCGGTCGGCACGGTGTTGGTACTGGCCGCGATGCGGCGACGCTGGCGCGCTCATGAGCAATTCCGGCAGCCCGCCAGCCTCCCAAATCGACCACAGTTGTTGTCGTATATCGGTTCGTCTTTCGGGATCACCAGTCTGTGGATCATCGGGCCCCTGGTTGTGCCGCTGATCGTGGTCAGTCGGTTCGGCGCCGTAGCCAACGCACACTTCTCGGTGACATGGGCGATCATCAATGCGCTCTATTTCGCAGTCCATCTGGTCATGAGCCCGTTCGTCGCCGAGGTGGCATCGCATCCGGACAAGGTCGCAGTCCTGTCCACCCGGATGGTTCAGACGATGGCCGTGGTCTCGGTGGCCGGGGCCCTTGGCCTGGTTCTGATCGGGCCTTTCGTGCTCGGCGTGATCGGCCCCGACTACCGAGAACAGGGCGGCGGGCTACTTGATCTGGCGGCGATCTTCGTTCCGCTATCCGCGGTGAGCGCCGTCTACGAAGGCTTCGCCAGGGTACGTCGCAAGCTGACTCTGATGGTCGTAACCCGGTGCTTGTCCACGTTTACCGTCGTCGCAGGGACACTGTTGATCACGCCCCATACCGGTGTGATCGGAGTCGGTTGGGCCTATCTCTTGGCCGAAGCGATTTCAGCGGTGATATTGCTGCCCTTCGTGATCGGCTGGTTGCGTCGCGTCCGCAGCGGCGTAGCAGTCGACATCCCGGCGTGAGACCCGAAGTCTAGAGCGAATATTGGCGGGCCCACTCGACGGCCGTCGTGGCCCCGCCGCCTAAGTCGCCGCCGAAGTTGTCGAGTTGGATGCATAGGTGCATCGGCCCTGGCGGAAAATGGGCGGGGTCGGTGGACTCCCACCACTGCACGCCGTCGACGAACATCGCCATCCGCTGGGGCGTCCATTCGACTGCCCAGCTGTGCCACTGTGTGGCATCGATGTTGACCGAGCCCGTCTCGCGCTCGTCGTTGGGGCCGTAGTGCAGCCAGCCCTCGACGGTTTGTCTGCTGGGCTCGGCGATCTCCATGAAGTCGACTTCGCCACCCAGCGGCCAGTTCTCGGCGTCCGGCCACAGTAGCGCCAGGGAGTGATACCCGGGGCCGGACGGGGAGGACTTGATGCACGCTTCCCAACGGCCGTGGAATTGGCCGGGCAGCCAGGCCATCCCGGCAGAATTCCCCGCGGAATCCCCGGTGATGGTCAGTGTCCCGCCCGCAACCGACACCGCGTTCGGCGTGCGGCGTCCGTTACCGTCGTGGCCGGGTCCGTCATAGATCGTCCACTGGCCCAACGATGCAGGATTGTCGAAGTTGTCCTGCCGGTTCGGTTCCCCCCAACCCAGTGCGGCGGCCGCGGTGTTGGGGCAGTTGCCGTTGCCCGAATCTGCATCGGCGATCGGTTGCAGCCGAGCGGCCGACGCGGCGGTGAGTCCGAAGACGATGGACACCACACCGATCAGCGACGTCGCGACGCGGGATACGTGTGGTATCGGGACGAGCATCGGCTTCCTGAAATCAACGAGTGTGCCAGTGGCAAGTCAGCGCTGCGGGTCGGACACCGCAAGCCTACCCAAAGCGCGCGGGGAAACCTCGGCTACGGACCGGACTTGCCGCGCCCGATCAGCGAGCGGATCCACTCCCGCGCCACGCCCAACGGATGCCCGCTTCGATACCGGGTGCACGCGCACAGAGCGCAGTCGGTGCCGCGCCGATAATGCGTGTGCGCCGAGCGCTCGTGTCCACACTTACAGTTCGCGTTTTGCATACAGCTCGAACCATACGCGCGCGACGCGACCAAATGGCACATTGGTTCCGCTAGCAACCTTGTGCCGGTGTCGTTGGGGCATCTGCCTCGGACAACGTCGAACACCTACGCGCACTACGCCCGTGCGACCGGCGGTCAGGACGGTGCCAACACCGGCGCTTCTACGACCTCGACTACCTCGACAACGCATACCTCGACAACGCGCCAAGTTCGTGCCCGGTAAGCCGATGCGCTGGCAACCGCAAGCCGAGACTGAGGTCACCGGGACGGACTCCGGCCAGCTGCTGGTCGATTGGGTTTCGATCTGGTCCTACGCGGGCGCTTCGTGATGCGGTCGCACGGGTCAGCTAATAGGTAAGCTAGCCCAGTGCTGCTGCGACGCCTCGATTATCCCGCGGTGCAGCCGCAGGAGCCAAGGCCGATCGCAGCATCCCCCCAGCGCGCCAACAGCGCCTTGCCGGTCTGGACTCCGGTGGCAGTGGGGATCTCGGCACTCGTCGTCGCCGCCTCGCTTGCCGTCACCACGCTCGCCGCCTGTCATGTCGCGGGCGCGCTGCCGCCGGCCCTGCGCGCCATCATCGCTGTGGTGGCCGTGCTGAGCGTGCCAGGCCTGCCGATCGCCGCGCTGTTGCGGCTGCCCACCAACGGGATCTTCACCGGCGTCGCGGTGTCGTTGTCGCTCGCTGTCGATGTGCTTCTGGCGCAATGGAATTACGCAGGAGCCTTGCACCAGCCGTTTGTGGTGCAGTACGCCGTTCTGTTCATCGGCGCCCTGGCGACCGCGGTGTTGGCGCACCAGTGGCGTCGTCAGCAGGCGGCGAACCTCCGGCCGACGGTGGATGCATCAGCCCTGCGGCGCTGGATTCGTCGTGCCACGGCGCCCAGCGGTGACCGCAAGGTCAGTGTCGTCCTGCTTGTTGCGGTGGTGGGATTGTTCCTGTCCGCAGTCCATCGACTCGACATCGCGGTCGCGGGCAACCTCGGCACCATCGGCATTCTCGGAGTCGACTATTTCGTCGGCCTGACGCTGCTGTGCGTTGTTCTCGTGATCGAGTACCGGCGCTCCGCCATGGACCGGCCGGTGATCGCCGTGGCGAACGGTGTGCTGATCGCCTACATCACGATGCCGGTCGCGTGGTCGATGGGTACGGCGCCGTTCGTGACGGCCTACGTGCATCGAATGATCACCAACTGGTTTGTCGACCTGGGTGGCTTGCCGCCACCGGTTGACGCACGAATCAGTTGGGCCGGCTTCTTCTCCGCGGGGGCCAACCTGGTCGTCACCACCGGGCTGCACGATTCCGCGATCTTCCTCGTCAGCGCTTCGTTGGTGATGGGCCTGTGTCTGATGTTCCCGGTGCATGCCATCGGCTTGGCCATCACCGGCAGCCGGCGCTGTGCGTGGCTTGGCGTCACCATGCTGACCCTGTTCAACTGGTACCAGCAGGACTATTTCGCTCCGCAGGCCGTTGCGATGCAGCTCTACGCCACGATCCTGGCGGTGCTGTTCTGGCAGTTGCGCGCTGCCGATGTTCCGGACCTGCCGGGCGGCAGGTTCACGCGACTGAGGACCGCCTGGATGCGCATCCCCGGCCGTGCGCACGGCCGGGGTGCATCCTGGACGCTGGCAATGGAATTGGTGTTGGTGACGATCATGGCCGCGATGGTGGTCGCACACCAGTTGACGCCGCTCGCCACCATCGGGGCGCTGCTGATCTTCGCCGTCTGCGGACTGACGAGGTACAAGCTGCTGTGGCTGGCCGCGTTCGTGGTCTTCATCGCATGGTTCTGCTATGGCGCCTACGCCTACTGGCAGGGCCATCTAGGCCAAGTCATCGCCGATATCGGTGGTGTCGATCAGAACCTGAACTCCAGTGTGTCGCAGAAGATCACCGGTGATCCGGTGTACAGCCGGATGCAAATGCTCCGATTGGTAGCGGCTTTCGTCCTGATGGCGATGTCGGGTATCGGGTTGCTACGGCTGCGCCGGATGCCGAACAGCAGACCGATGTTGGTCGCCGCGGTGGCGCTGGTGCCGTTCGTCCTCCCGCTGCTCCAGAGCTACGGCGGCGAGGTGGCGATTCGGGCGTTCCTCTATGCCTCGCCGGTGACCTCCCAGCTTGCCGCCCTGGCGGTGTTACCCCTGTTGAGACCCCGCGGTACCGGCGCTGCCGTACGCCGCACCACCGCGGTGGGCGCTGGAGCGATTCTGTTGATCCTCGCCTTGCTGGTGACAGCGAACCGGGGGCTCAACATCTCCTTCGAACGCACCAGACCGGACGAGCTCGCGATCGCCAATGAGCTGGTGCACGAGATCCGTAACGCCGGGTTGGGATATTGGGGGCAGGGTGCGCTCTACGGCGTGCCCCGAACCTTCCAACTCGACGATCCCTGCTTCGCATCGGCCAAGACCCTCGCGGACTGCACCGCGCAGCCCGAGGTCGAGTACTTCGCCGACACCACTCAGGACGAGAATTTCATCCGCTACACCCTTGGCGTCAGCCATGCGACGGCGCAGAAAGCGATCGAGCTGTTGCGGACGGAAAAGGGATACGAAACCGTGTTCGACTCGAATGGCATCGTGGTGTTGAGGCGGCCCACCGCGCCGGACGTGAAGCTGGGAGGAGAACGATGATCGGCACAGCGCTGTTCGTCGCATCCGGAATCCTGTTCGCGCTCGCCAGCCACCGTCGTGAACGGGCGGTACCCCAGCGGGGAACTCGCCGTCCCGACCACACGACCGGGTTCTTGATGGTGCAGGCGTTGTGTGCGGCGACCGGTGCCATCACCGTTGCAGTGGTCCACATGATCACCTTCGTCTCGTAGCGCCCCCTACGTCCGCCCTTTTTAGCTGCGCGGCCAGACACGGCCGCGACACGGCAGTCAAACCGCTGTGAGCGTGGCTCGGTCAGGTACCGTCGGCAGTGCCGGTGGGTTTGCGAGAATTCTCTCGGAGAGGTTCGGATCAAGACGTGGGTTGCCATTCTGATGCGCCCGGGACGCCGGTGACTTGCCTCAACGGGCATGAGAACCCTGACGGCTTCTACTTCTGCGGTGAGTGCGGAACGCCGTTGATGCCCGGCGTCATCGTCTGCCTGGCCGGCCACCCGAACGCCGACCACCAGCGATTCTGCGGAGAATGTGGCGCGCCGCTCGGTGCACCGCCCGGAGTCGAGCCGGAGACGTCGACGGGACGCTGGTCCGCCGACCCGACCGGTCGACATCAGGCCCGGTTCTGGGACGGGACCACATGGACCGAACATGTCGCCGACGTGGGCACCCTCGGGGCCGACCGGTACTCACCGCGCGCGGGCCGGCGCGCGGAGTCCTGGGTGGGGATCGCTGCCGGAGTGGTCACAGTGGCGTTGCTCGCGGGCGCGGGTGCCGACATCTGGGTCCAGCTATCCCGCGACGCGGCAAAACAGACCGCCGCGGCCCCGAGCACCGCGACCGCCACGTCGACCCTCAGCGAAGCTGCCGCCACATCGTCGACCGAGCCGCCGGCCCCCGCCCCTCCGCCGGACCAGCCACCGGCCGTGCGGCCTGTCGCCGTGATCGCCACCCCGTGCCTGCCCGGCAGCACCAATGGGACGACGGCGGATGGCTCGGTCGCGTACTGCCAGCGACTCCAGGACAGTCAGACCTATTTGTGGTCGTTGTACCCGGGCGACATCCCGACTCCTGCCATGCAGGATGGCGAAGACCCGGCAGTCGCGATCTGTGTGGTGCAGACGGAACGCACCCAGGCTGACTGCGTCGACTACGTCAAACGCCCCAGCGACCCCGGCGACGCCCGACCGGCGGCCTGACCGGGGCCGGTGGATAGGGTTTCGCCCATGGGTTATCCCAACAACGTGCTGGCCGACGACGAGCAGGTCGTCCTGCACCGGCATCCGCATTGGAAAAGACTGGTCGGCCCGATCGTGGTGCTGCTGATCACCACCGCCGTGGCGGCGTTCGTGTCGGCGCTGGTGAACAACACCAGCTGGGACCCCACCGCTAAGAAGGTGCTGTTCGGCGTTATCGCGGCGATCTGGGTGATCCTGGTCGGCTGGCTGACGCTGTGGCGTTTCCTGTCCTGGCTGACAACGCATTTCGTCATCACCGATCGGCGGGTGATGTTCCGCCACGGTCTGCTGACCCGCTCGGGTATCGATATCCCGTTGGCCCGTATCAACAGTGTGGAGTTCCGCCACGGTCTGTTCGACCGGATGTTGCGGACCGGCACCTTGATCATCGAATCGGCGAGCCAGGATCCCCTCGAGTTCCACGACATTCCCCGCGTGGAGCGGGTGCACTCACTGCTGTATCACGAAGTCTTCGACACCCTGGGGTCGGAAGAGTCACCCAGCTGACGCAAGCTACGACGGCGCCGTAGCGGGGTGACGGTCCCGCCGGCTTCGTACTCGTCTTCCATCGCCTCGGCCAGCCCGCCACCGGTGAGGGCGGACTCCAGCCCCTTCTCGTGGCTCGGGCCGAGTTCGTCGGGGAACACCCAGCGCCGGAATGCCCAGAACCGGAACGCCATCTGTAGCAGGTTTCCGATGATGTACGCCGAAACGAAGTCGGCGATGTTCTCGACGGTCAGCGATACGTGCGGCACCCGCAGTTCCAGGACATAGCTGGAGAACCACAGCGGAGCCATACTCAGCAGCACGCCGACGCCGCTGAACGCGAAGAACAGCAGCGCTTCGTGGCTGCGTTCGCGACCGCCGCGGTGGCGGAAGCTCCATTCGCGGTTGAGTACGTAGGACGCGATGACCGCGACGATGCCGGAGATCACCTTGGCGGTGACAGGCTTGGGCTCGAGAATCGTCAGCTTGAGTGTGTAGAAGATGGCGGAGTCGATGACGAACGTGGTCGCACCGACGATCGCGAACTTGATGAGCTCGTGATGCCGCTCGGCGAAGGGCTGGATCGGCCGGGGGAGCCGAGCGATCGTGGCATCAGCGAAAGACACAAGGGGCAAGTCTACGGAAGTGGAGCCAGGTGTGCCTAAAGCAGCGGTGCCGCGCAGGTCTGACACCATGATGGCCGTGTCGAACAGCCCCAGACCTCCCATCGTCGCCATGATCGGCGGCGGGCAGTTGGCCCGGATGACCCACCAGGCGGCGATCGCCCTTGGGCAGACTCTCCGGGTGCTGGCCGCCAGCGCCGAGGACCCGGCCGCGCAGGTGACCCCCGACGTCGTCCTCGGCGCCCACACCGACCTCGACGCGCTGCGCCGGGCCGCCGCGGGTGCCGACGCGCTGACGTTCGACCACGAGCACGTGCCGACCGAGATGCTGGAGACGCTGGTGGCCGAGGGCGTGACGGTCTACCCGCCGCCGGAGGCCCTGGTGCACGCCCAGGACAAGCTGGTGATGCGCCGCAAACTAGCGGCGCTGGGCGCGCCGATACCGCGGTTCACCGCAGTCGCCGGTGTCGACGATGTCGACGCGTTCGCCGAACTGGTCGGCGGGCCGGTGGTGGTCAAGACGGTCCGCGGCGGCTACGACGGCCGTGGTGTGGTGCTCACCCGGGACCTCGCGCACGCCCGCGAAGTGGTCGCCGGCTATCTGGCCGACGGAGTCGCAGTACTGCTCGAGGAGCGGGTGTCGATGCGCCGCGAGCTGTCGGCGCTGGTGGCCCGTTCGCCGTTCGGGCAGGGCGCCGCCTGGCCGGTGGTGGAAACCGTGCAGCGCGACGGTATTTGTGTGACGGTGCTGGCACCGGCGCCGGGGCTGCCCGATGCGCTGGCCGGCGAAGCCGAACAGCTCGGACTGCGGCTGGCCGCCGAGCTGGGTGTCGTCGGCGTGCTCGCGGTCGAGCTGTTCGAGACCACCGAGGGCACGCTGCTGGTCAACGAGCTGGCGATGCGTCCGCACAACTCCGGGCACTGGACCATGGACGGCGCGGTGACCAGTCAGTTCGAGCAGCACCTGCGGGCAGTGCTGGACTACCCGCTCGGCGACACCAGGCCGCTGGCGCCGGTGACCGTGATGGCCAATGTGCTGGGAGCCCCCTCGGCGCCGGCGATGGGTATCGACGAGCGCCTGCACCACCTGTTTGGCCGGATCCCCGAGGCCAAGGTGCACTTCTACGGCAAGGCGGAACGTCCGGGCCGCAAGGTCGGCCACGTCAACATCGTCGGGTGTGATCTTCAAGACGTAGACCGTGTGCGTGAACGGGCCGAGCGGGCGGCACACTGGTTGTCGCACGCGGAGTGGACCGACGGATGGGATGGGCACGGGCATGGCTAACGACCCTGTGGTCGGCGTGATCATGGGCAGTGACAGCGACTGGCCCGTGATGGAGGCCGCCGCCGTGGCACTGGCGGAGTTCGACGTCCCGTTCGAGGTCGGCGTCGTTTCCGCGCATCGCACGCCTGGCCGGATGCTGGACTACGCGCGCGGCGCGGCCGGCCGTGGGATCAAGGTGATCATCGCCGGTGCCGGCGGCGCGGCCCATCTGCCGGGCATGGTGGCCTCGGCCACACCGCTTCCGGTGATCGGGGTTCCGGTTCCGCTGGCCAAGCTCGACGGGCTCGACTCGCTGCTGTCGATCGTGCAGATGCCCGCCGGTGTGCCGGTGGCCACGGTCTCGATCGGCGGCGCCCGCAACGCCGGCCTGCTGGCCGTGCGGATTCTTGGCGCCTCGGATGCCGTGCTGCGCAGGCGGATGGAGGAGTTTCAAGACGATCTTGAAGCTCAGGTTCTCGAGAAGGACCGGGCCCTTCGAGAGCGATTACTCGGCGAGTGAAGACCCGAGTAAAGTTACCCGCGAGTAGCTAGGAGGCTGTGATGGCTGGAAATCCGGATTTCGACGTGTTCAAGTTGCCCGAGGAGCATGACGAGCTGCGGGCCGCGATTCGGGCGTTGGCCGAGAAGGAGATCGCGCCGTACGCGGCCGATTGCGACGAGAACTCGCGTTTCCCGCAGGAGGCTCTGAATGCGTTGAACGCGTCGGGTTTCAACGCGGTGCACGTGCCGGAGGCGTACGGCGGCCAGGGCGCGGACTCGGTGGCGGCGTGCATCGTCATCGAAGAGGTGGCCCGGGTGGACGCCTCTGCCTCGCTGATCCCCGCGGTGAACAAGCTGGGCACGATGGGCCTGATCCTGCGCGGTTCGGAGGAGCTGAAGAAGAAGGTGCTGCCGTCGATCGCCTCGGGTGAGGCGATGGCGTCGTACGCGCTTTCCGAGCGGGAAGCCGGCAGCGATGCGGCCGGGATGCGGACCCGGGCCAAGGCCGACGGTGACGACTGGATCCTCAACGGAGCCAAGGCGTGGATCACCAACGGCGGCAAGTCATCCTGGTACACGGTGATGGCGGTGACCGATCCGGACAAGGGCGCCAACGGTATTTCGGCGTTCATGGTGCACATCGACGACGAGGGCTTCGTCATCGGGCCCAAGGAACGCAAGCTCGGGATCAAGGGCTCACCGACCACCGAACTGTACTTCGAGAACTGCCGTATCCCGGGCGACCGGATGGTCGGCGACCCTGGCACCGGATTCAAGACGGCATTGGCGACGCTGGATCACACCCGTCCGACCATCGGGGCGCAGGCCGTCGGCATCGCCCAGGGGGCGCTGGACGCGGCGATCGCATACACCAAGGACCGCAAGCAATTCGGCACGTCGATCAGCACCTTCCAGGGTGTGCAGTTCATGTTGGCCGACATGGCGATGAAGGTGGAAGCGGCCAGGCTGATGGTGTACTCGGCGGCTGCGCGCGCCGAGCGCGGCGAGCCCAACCTCGGGTTCATCTCGGCGGCCTCGAAGTGCTTCGCTTCCGATGTCGCCATGGAGGTGACTACCGACGCCGTGCAGCTGTTCGGTGGTGCCGGCTACACCGTCGACTTCCCGGTGGAGCGGATGATGCGCGACGCCAAGATCACCCAGATCTACGAGGGCACCAACCAGATTCAGCGGGTCGTGATGTCCCGCGCGCTGCTGCGTTAGTCAGCCGGCCTCAGGTGGGTGATGTCACCCGCCGATACCGTGACGCGCTCGGCGCCGGTGTCGATGACCAGACGTCCCTGGCCATCGATATTCGTTGCGGTGCCGATGATTTCGTGATCACCCGGCAAGATCGCCCGGACCCGGCTGCCCAGCGTCAGGCTGCGCTGCCAGTAGTCGGCCACCAGGGTCGGGTCGGGTCCCTTCGCGGTTTGCCAGCGTTGGATACGGGTGGTCAGCTCGCGCAGGATCGTTGCGGCCAGGGCGTCGCGGTCGAACATCGTTGCGCCCAACATCTGCAGTGACGTGGCCCGGGGGTCGGGTGCCTCCTCGGCGGTCAGCGTGACGTTGAGACCCAGACCCACCACGATCACCGGATCCGGGGCGGCCACCTCGGCCAGGATGCCGGCCAGTTTGCCGGTTCCCACCAGCACATCGTTGGGCCACTTCACGCCCGCCTCCACGTCGGTGGCGACGCGGATTGCGTCAACGAGAGCCACACCGGTGAGCAGCGGCAGCCAACCCCACTCCTCGGTCGGAACGCCGTCGGCGGCGACCCCGATCGACAGCGCGATCTGGGAGCGTGGCGGAGCCGACCAGCTGCGGCCGTGGCGACCGCGCCCGGCGCTCTGGTGTTCGGCCAGCAGAACCGCACCGCGGATGTCCTCCCCGGCGGCGTGCCGGGCCAGCAGGTCGGCATTCGTCGAGCCGGTCTCGGTGACGACATCGACGCGGCGCAGCGGGCCGTTCGGTCCGGCGAGTTCGCGGATGGCGGTCAGGTCAAGTGGTGGGCGTTGCATGAATAGGGAACTTACTGAACACCAGGGTGAGCCGGATCGGTCCGATGCGGTTGCGGAGTTCCTCGAACGTGCGCGCGCGCAGGACGTCCTGCTCCTCGACGGTCATCGTGCCCGTGTAGGACACCCGAAGGTCCACCTCGGTGGCCTTGCCCCTGCTGATCGCCAGCACGTCGACCAGGGTCAGGTCATGGTCGAGTTCGTCGGCGTGCTCCTCGGAGACGGCGGTGATCGCCGCCCGGACCTCAGCGTCGAGGGCGGGATCGGCCCGGCGACCGGAGAGCCGCCCGAACTCGAGGCGGATCTGCCGGATCGGCTCGCCCACCAACAGGGCGCACAGAACCAGCACGATGATGCTGTCGGCGATGTCCTTGATGTTGAAGCTCGCCGAGGTGAGGAACGTGCCCTCCGGAAGGATCGCGACGACGACCAGCGAGGCACAGATGCCGCCGCTGATGATGGCCTCCATCTTCGCGGCGGTCGCTTCCACCCGCAACAGCGCTGACGCTCCGTTCACCGAGCGGTTATTGCGCTCGTGGTTCCATTTCAGGCCAAAGCAGATCAGCACGCACGCGGCGGTGTAGACGGCGGCCACCCCGAACTCCGGCTCGCTGCCCTCCCGGGTGACCAGATAGTCGATCACCTTGACCACGTTGGTCACCACACCCACGATCACCACGCCGAGGATCATCAGCGAACGGAACAGCGCGTAGAGGTTCTCCAATGCCAGCCGCCCGTAAGGGCTTTCGGCATCAGGTGGCTTCGACGAGGTGACCGCGAGCCGCGCCGCGATGAATGCGGCAGCCGCGTTGATCAGGGAGATGACACCGTCCAGTTGAGTGGCCGACACCCGGGTGATCGCGTACACGGCGAAACCCAGCACCGCCAGGCCGATCATCGTCACCATGTAGGTGTAGAGGCTGCGCCGCTCAGCCCGAAGAACCATCGCCTCCGAGACGTCTGTCATAGGTCCCGAGTCACCTTTTCGGTTGTCCGCCGGCGATCCAGCGCCGCGGGATCGGGGTTGGCCACCTGAACCAGCGACGCACCGGCGACGAACACTGCCAGCAGGTTGTCGACGATCTCGTCGGTGGTGGACCACGGCAGCGACGACATCACCCGGTCGCCGGCGGCCAGGTCGGAAGCGCGAGCCGCGGCCAACACCTCGTCGACGGTCCGCCCGGCCAGCGCCGGCCCGGGCCGGGCTTCCGGGACGTACTGGTCACCGTGCACCCGCACCGCCGTGGCGTAATCGGTGACGCCGATCGGCAGATCGGCGGCCGGTTTGCCGAAGGGATCCAGTGACAGCACCGCGACCTCACCACCGGCCACCGCCGCGTCGGCCTCGTCGAGCCGCTGCGCGGTGCACAGCGCGAGATCGGCGGGACCGCCGAGCACCACCTCGGCACCGATCCACCACACGCCAAGTAGCACCGCCGCCGTCTGCCAGTGCGCCGGCAGCAACACCGCCACCCGGGTGCCCGGCCCGGCGCCGAGTTCGTCGCGTAACAGGTTGGCCGTCTTGGCCGCCCAGTTGGCCAGCGTCACCGTCGACAACTCGATGCGCTCGCCGGTTGCGTCGTCGTAGTAGGTGATCCGCGGCCCCATCGGGTCGGCCCGCAACAACGGATCCAGCACTGTGGCAGTCAGATTGGTCATCAGTTGACGCACTTGGGGTCGTCGGACCCCGCCGTGATGATGGGCGATGGCGGCGGAGGTGTGCCGTCGCCGGCCTGGCCGGCGGCCTGGTCCACGGTCGCCGACGTCGGCAGCGTGCCCTCCAGGCCCGAGCCGGGTCCGCTGTAGTCGCTGGACAGCACCACCCGCACGGTGCCCGCCGGAAGCGAGCCGTCGGCCACCACGGGCAGACCACCGAGCTCCTTGGCCACGGCCTGGGCGCCGAGGTCGTCCTCCTTGGCGGCCTGCACCTGGCTCTTGTCCACGTGGTCCTTGTCGTTGTTGCCGACGTTCCCGGCACCGAAGCCCTTGGCGGTCAGCGCATCCGACACCGCACCGGCCAGGCCGCCGATATCGGTGTCGTTGACGACGTCGGCCTTGGTCTGGTCCGGTGAGTAGGCGATCTTCTCGGTCTTACCCTCTTGCTGGTCGTGCAGCAGGCTGGCCACCCACTGCTGCACCTGAGCCGGGTCGACCCGGACCACCGACTGCATCCCGTCGTCGCTCCAGCCGGCCTCGTCGAGTACCGGGATGGTCGCGAAGGCCACGTTGCCGCCCGCGAGGTTCTCGAGCTGCTTGATGAAATCCATGATGTCCCAGCCCGACGAGATGACCACCGACCGCTGGATTGCGTCCTGCAGCCGGTTCAAGGTCGACGGACTGGTGAGGGTCTTGCCCGAGATCACCTGATGGGCAAGTTGAGCCATCACCACCTGCTGGCGCACCACCCGGTCCAGATCGCCGCGGGGGAGGTCGTGGCGCTGCCGGACGAAGCTCAGTGCCTGCGGCCCATTCAGTTTCTGCCAGCCCGCGGGGAAGTCGGCACCCGAAAGCGGTTCGTAGACAGCATCTTTCAGGCATACGTCGACACCGCCGAGGGCGTCGGTGATCAGCGCGAAGCCGAGCAGCCCGATCTCGGCGTAGTGGTCGACGGTGACTCCGGTCAGGCCGGCGACGGTCTTGATCAGTGCCTCCCGGCCGGCCTCCACCGCTTTGGGCTCGGCCTCGGCGGGGTCCATGCCCTGCTGTTCGACCAGCTCCTTCATCTTCTCCAGCTTCACCTGGCCGTAGACGCCGTTGATCTTCGTCTTGTCCAGGCCGGGTGCCTTGACGTAGGAGTCGCGGGGGATCGAGATCGCCGTCGCGGACTTCCCGTTGGTGGGGATGCGGACCAGGATGATCGTGTCGGTGTTGGTCGACACGTCATCGCCGGCGTGCAGGGTGGCCAGCTCATCGGCGGACAGCGGGTTGCCGTGGGCATCGGTGCGGCTGTCCATCCCGACCAGCAGGATGTCGATGGCGCCGTCGTCTCCGCCGCCGCCGCCGAGCGCGGATGTGCTCATGTGGAAGATGCCGTTCTCGAAGGAACGGATCTTGCCCCACGCCACGCCGGTGCCCACCATCACCACCACGGCGATCACTGCGAGCACGGTACGAGCCACGCGGCGCGTGGCGGTACTCGCATCGGTGTCAGGCATCAGCTCAGGCTACTGGCGAGACGGGCGCATACCCGGTAGCCGAAACCGGCGTGCCAGACTCGTAATCGTGCCAGCGAGGGTCGTGATCACCGGTGCCGCCGGCCAGGTCGGGAGGTTTCTGGCTGGTGAGGCGGCCAGGCGGGGGCACGACGTCAGTGCGCTCACCCACCGGCAGTGGGACATCACCGATCCGGACGCCGCGCAGCGGTTCGTTGCCGCGGGGGATCTGGTGGTCAACTGTGCGGCCCTGACCAATGTCGACGATGCCGAGGCCGACCCGGACGCCGCATACGCGATCAACGCCGTCGGTCCGGAGAACGTCGCGCACGCCTGCGCCCGGGTCGGGGCCCGGCTGGTGCACGTCTCCACCGATTACGTCTTCAGCGGTGAGCAACGTCACCCCTACGACATCGGCGACCAGACCGGGCCGCTGAGTGTGTACGGCCGGACCAAGCTCGCCGGTGAGCGCAACGTGCTGGCCGCAATGCCCGACGCCACCATCGTGCGGACCTCCTGGGTGTACACCGGCGGCGAGGGCAACGACTTCGTGGCGGTCATGCGCCGGCGGGCCGCCAGCGACGGGACCGTTGCGGTCGCCGACGACCAGACCGGATCGCCCACCTACGTCAAAGACCTGGTCAACGCCCTGTTCGAGGTTGGCGAGGGGCGGATCTCGGAGCCGATCCTGCACGTGGCCAACGCCGGTGCGTGCAGCCGATTCGAGCAGGCCCGGGCGGTGTTCGAGGAACTGGGCGCCGACCAGCGACGGGTCCGGCCGGTGAGCTCCGGGCAGGTGGCCCGCCGCGCCCCCCGCCCGGCGTATTCGGCGCTGTCGATGACAACGTCGGTGCGGGCTGGGCTGACCCCGCCGCGACCGTGGCGGGTGGCATTGGCCGAGGCGCTTGCCCAACCGGCCGGCGGCGGACAGTTACCCTCTACGCCGTGACGTCGAGCCGCCCCCTGACCGTGGTGACGGTGACGTATTCGCCGGGCTCGCACCTGGATCGCTTCCTGTCGTCGCTGACGGTGGCCACCGACCGGCCGCTGACGGTGGTGATGGCCGACAACGGTTCGACCGACGGAACTCCCGAGGAAGCGGTAGAGCGCTATCCCGGCACCCAGCTGCTGCGCACCGGCAGCAACCTCGGCTACGGCAGCGCCGTCAACCGCGGGGTGGCCACGGCTCCGGCCGATGACGAGTTCGTGCTGGTGGCCAACCCCGACGTGGTGTGGGGGCCCGGCAGTATCGACGCGCTGCTGGACGCGGCGCAGCGCTGGCCCCGCGCTGGCACGCTGGGGCCGCTGATCCGTGACCCCGACGGCGCGGTCTATCCGTCGGCGCGGCACTTGCCCAGCCTGATCCGCGGCGGCATGCATGCCGTGGTCGGGTTCATCTGGAAGAAGAACCCGTGGACCAGGGCCTACCACCAGGAGTACCTCGAGCCGACCGAGCGGCCGGTGGGGTGGCTGTCGGGTTCCTGCCTGCTGGTGCGCCGCGCGGCATTCGACCAGGTCGGTGGGTTCGACGAGCGGTACTTCATGTATATGGAAGACGTCGACCTGGGCGATCGGCTGGGCCGGGCGGGATGGCTCAACGTGTACGTGCCGTCGGCGGAGATTCTGCATGACAAGGGACACTCCACGGGTCGTGATCCGGCGACCAACCTGCGGGCGCATCACGAGAGCACTTACATTTATCTATCCGACCGCCATCCTGGCTGGTGGCGGGCGCCGCTTCGGTTGACCATGAGGGGCGCGCTGAAGGTTCGGTCACGTGCGGCCGTGTACAAGTCCCAGCGTAAGCTGGCGAAAGGGATGGGGAGCCGGTGAGTGAAGTCGATGCCTCGAAGGTCGATGCGGTTGTCCTCGTCGGCGGCAAGGGCACCCGGCTGCGGCCGCTGACACTGTCGGCGCCCAAACCGATGCTGCCCACCGCCGGGCTGCCATTCCTGACCCACCTGCTGTCCCGCATCGCCGAGGCCGGCATCGAGCACGTCATCCTCGGCACCTCCTACAAGGCCGCGACGTTCGAGTCGGAGTTCGGCGACGGCTCCAAGCTGGGCCTGCAGATCGAGTACGTCACCGAGGAACATCCGCTGGGCACCGGCGGCGGCATCGCCAACGTGGTGCCGAAATTGCGCCATGACACCGTGATGGTGTTCAACGGTGACGTCCTGTCCGGGATGGACCTGCGGGCGATGCTCGCCAGCCACCAGGACACCCAGGCCGACCTGACCCTGCATCTGGTGCGCGTCAGCGACCCGCGGGCGTTCGGCTGCGTGCCGACCGACGCCGACGGCAACGTGCAGGCGTTCCTGGAGAAGACCGAGGATCCGCCGTCGGATCAGATCAACGCCGGTACCTACCTCTTCCGGCGCGAAATCGTCGAGCGGATACCGCGCGGGCGTGAGGTGTCGGTGGAACGCGAGGTGTTCCCGGCACTGCTGGCCGGTGGTGTGAAGGTGTGCGGGTTCGTCGACTCCAGTTATTGGCGCGACATGGGCACACCGGAGGACTTCGTCCGCGGTTCGGCTGATCTGGTGCGCGGCATCGCCCCGTCGCCGGCGCTGGGCGGGCGACGCGGCGAGAGCCTGGTGCACGACGGTGCCTCGGTGGCCCCGGGTGCGGTCCTCATCGGCGGGACGGTGGTAGGCCGCGGTGCCGAGATCGGGCCGGGTGTCCGACTGGACGGCGCGGTGGTCTTCGACGGTGCGCGCATCGAGGCCGGATCGGTGGTGGAGCGCTCGATCATCGGGTCCGGCGCCCGGATCGGTCCGCGAGCGCTGGTCCGCGACGGCATCATCGGCGACGGGGCCGACATCGGTGCACGCTGTGAATTGCTGCGCGGAGCGCGGGTGTGGCCGGGGGTGCTGATCCCCGATTGCGGGATCCGCTACTCCAGCGATATCTAGCTGGACCGGCCTGAGCCGACGGAAACCAGGTGCGCTACCGCGTCATCGACACCTTCGGGCAGCGCATCAACCGGCCACCATCGCAGGTCCAGCGACTCGTCACTGATCGCGATGACGGCATCGGCCGGGGCCCGGGCGATGAACTGCAAATCCAGATGGCGAGTGGGCACGCCCAGCGAGCAGGTGAGCGCGTGGACGTGGATCGCGCCCAGCGCCGCATCGATGTGCAGGCCGTCGATCCCGGACTCTTCGGTCGCCTCGCGCATGGCCGCCGCGACGATGTCGGTATCGGCGGGCTCGCAGTGCCCACCGAGCTGTACCCAGCGGCCCAGCCGAGGATGCAGGGTGAGCAGCACCTGATCGCCGGAGTCGGACACCACCAACGCTGAGGCGGTGATATGGCCCGGGACGCAAGCACGCTCACATGCGTCGGTACGTGCATGCAGGAATGCCAGCACCGCCTGGCGCAGCGCGTCCTGGCAGGCGTCGGGTGCCTCCCAGCCCGTCAACAGCTCGATTGCCGAATCCCGCACGCTCATCGGCGCACCAGCAGGTCGCCGACCGGTGCCGGATCGCGGGGCTCGGGCGGCTCGGCGGGATAGCCGATTGCGACCGCACCCAACGGCTCCCAGTCGGCCGGCAGGTCGAGGACATCGCGCACCAGATCCGGCGCGAAGATCGTCGAGCCGATCCAGCAGCTGCCCACACCCCGCACGGCCAATCCGACCAGCAATGCCTGCACGGCGGCGCCGACGGCGACGGTGAACATGGTGTGCTCGGCCTCGGTGCGGGTCGCATCCGGGTAGTCGTGGGCGCCCTCGGGCACCAGGAACGGGATGACGACCTCCGGTGCGTCGTAGAGAATCTGGCCGCGGGCCACCCGCCGTTCGACAGCCTCGGCGGGTTTCCCGTCGGCGGTCAGATCGCCGCGCCAGGCCTGCTTCATGGCGTCCAGCAGTGCGGTGCGCCGGTCGGCATTCTCCAGCCAGACGAACCGCACCGGCCGGGTGTGGTGCGGCGCCGGGGCGGTCAGTGCCTCGGCGACGGCCTGCTCGATCAGTGCGGTATCGACGGGCTCCGGCGCGAAGTGGCGTACCGACCGGCGCAGCAGCTGGGCCTGGCGGCGGCCGACCTCGATCGACTCGGCGGTGCCCAGCCAGAACAGGTCGTCCTCGCCGCTGCGCACCAACCGTGCCGCCGTCGATCCGTCGTCGTCGAGGTCAAGGCCGCGCACCACCGCCACCGGGACGGCGGTCAGCTTGCCCTTGACCAGGTCGGCGGCGGCGGCGATTTCGTCGGCGACGGCGACCTCGGTGACCAACAGCTCGTTACCGTGGGTGTCTACGGCACCGGCGTAGCCGTACAGCACGGGCAGCCCGGCGGAGCCGATCGCGGCGTCGGTCTGCCCGTTGCGCCACGCGCGCCCCATGGTGTCGGTGATGAGCACCCCGACCCCGACGCCGAGTCGCTCCCGCAGCGCCGCGCGAAGTGCGGCGGCGCTGCCATCGGGATTGACCGGAAGCAAAGCCAATTCGGTGGTTCCGACGTTCGAGCCGTCGACGCCGGCCGCCGCCTGGACGATGCCGTTGCGGTTCTCGGTAATCAGCGTGCGGCCCTTGCGGGCCAGCACCCGCACCGCCTCGTCGTCGATCAGTCTGCGCCGCAGTGCATCCCGCTCCTCGGGGTCGGAAGGTGCTGCAACGATGCGGCCCTCGCACTTGGAGACGACCTTGCTGGTGATCACGACGATGTCACCGTCGCGCAGCCAGGGTACGGCGGTGGCCAGCGTCGCGGCGAGATCGTCGCCGGGGCGGAATTCGGGAAGGCCGGTGACGGGCAGGATCTCGACCGGCGCGGCGCTGCCGTGTTCGAAGCCGGGGCTCACCACGCGACGCCCGCCAACTCGAGCCCGGCCCGCACCATCTCGGCGGTCGCCGCGGGATCGGACATCAGCAGGGGGATCGGTTTCACCGTGACCCCGGGGATGTCGGCACGGTCTCCCTCGGACACCAGCCAATAGTCCAGGATCCCGGTCGCCGACCGTGCGCCGAAGTGATGTCCGACGGCCTGCGAAGAGGTTTCGACGCCGATCACCGACAGACAATCGTCGGCCATCCCGCGCAACGGCTTTCCGCCGATGATGGGGGAGTAGCCGATCACCGGAGCCGGTGTGGAGCGAAGCGCGGCGCGGATGCCCGGGATCGCCAGGATCGCACCGATACTGACCACCGGGTTCGACGGAGCCAGCATCACCACGTCGGCATCACCGATCGCGTCGACGACTCCGGGCCCGGCCGTGGCGGTTTCGGATCCGACGAACGCGAAGCTGTGGGTAGCCACCTTGGCTCGGTAACGCACCCACCACTCCTGGAAGTGAATGGCCTTGCGATCGCCGGTTTCCGGATCGTCGATGACGACGTGAGTTTCGCAGCGGGCGTCGCTGGCCGGCAGCAGGATCGCACCAGGGGCCCAGCGCGCGCACAACGCCTCGGTCACCTGAGACAGCGGATATCCGGCCCGCAGCATCTGACTGCGCACCAGGTGCGTGGCCAAATCGCGGTCGCCCAAACCGAACCAGTCCGGCTGCACGCCGTAGGCCGCCAATTCCTCTTTGGCGTTCCACGTCTCGTTGCGATGCCCCCAGCCGCGTTCGGGATCGATGCCGCCCCCGAGGGTGTACATACACGTGTCGAGATCGGGGCAGATACGCACGCCGTGCATCCAGGCGTCATCGCCGACGTTGACCACGGCCGTGAGGGTGTGATCAAGATCGCCTGTGGCTCCGGATATCTGGCCGGCGAACTGGCCCAGCCCGAGCAATCGCTGCACACCCAGGAGGAAGCGAGCGCCCCCAACTCCGCCGACCAGAACGGTGATCTTCACACCGACCGACACTAGGCGGTCGGGTCATTCGGCGGCGCACGCGGTCACGATCGCGTCACCGACGAGACACGCCGGTGCATCGACTCGCCGAATTGTCCGAGGAAAGTGGTATTGATTTCTGTCCATTCGCTTGACCGCGCAGGCGCGGACGTGTCTAATCACATCAGTGTCATTTCCCGGTCGACCTGCCGGTTTCGGTGTCGCAGACCGTGATTCGACCAGGTGTTCGAACGAGTTGGGGCACACTTCCAAAGTGGGCGACATGCAGGTATCTACGAAACCAGGTGAGGAGGCGGAAATGTCCTATGAACACCTAATCGGCGCGATCGGGGCGCCGCATACCATTACCGGCTCGCAGACCATGGGGGTAACGGCGCGCGCTCACCTGAGTCTGGTGCCCGACCCCATCGATGCGATGCAGGAACCAGACGAAGACCAGTGGCAGGAACGTGCGCTGTGCGCGCAGACCGACCCGGAGGCCTTCTTTCCCGAGAAGGGTGGCTCCACCCGCGAGGCCAAGCGCATCTGCTTGGGCTGCGAGGTGAAGGACGCCTGCCTCGACTACGCCCTGGCTCACGACGAGCGCTTCGGCATCTGGGGCGGGCTCTCCGAGCGGGAGCGTCGTCGCCTCAAGCGCGGCATCATCTAGCTCGATATCCAGCTCGGCGCTGCTCAGTCCTCTTCGAGGGTCGGGTCGATCACCGACGGTTCGACCCCGAGGTAGGTGGCGACCTGAGCCACCAGAATGTCATGCAACAGATCAGTCAGATCGATCGAGTCTTTGGCTCGACGCTCAATAGGCTTGCGAAACAGCACTATTCGGGCGCGCGTGGAGTTACCGCGAACGTCGACCCCGGCCGGGATCAGCCTGGCCAATGCGATCGGTCCATCGGCCACCACTTCGGGCGGCCACTGCACACTATGCGGATCCTTCGGCGCGATCCGGGGAATCTCGTCGACGGCTACGTCCAGACCCGTGAGCCGTTGTTGCCAGCGGCGCTCGATCGGCTCGTAGGCTTCCAGCACCGCCATATCGAAACGCTCCGCGCGGCTGCGCCATCCCGGCACCGTCGGCGGCAACAGCGGTCCGCGCATCTCACGTCCTCGCCGAGAGCCCGCGCCGCTACCGGCTCGGCCACCTCGCCGGGAGCTGCGGGAATCGGCCACGGGAGTGATCGTAACGGTTGTGAATCGGCGGCCCGGCGGCTGCGCGTGTCCGACGGTCACCTGTGAATGAACCGCGATAGCCTCACGGACGTGAATGTTCCCCGTCGCTGCTGCAGGCCCGGGTGCCCCCATTATGCGGTGGCGACGCTGACGTTCGTCTATTCCGATTCCACCGCCGTCGTCGGCCCGCTGGCCACGACTCGCGAGCCGCATTCCTGGGACCTGTGCGTCGGACATGCCAATCGGATCACCGCGCCACTGGGCTGGGACCTGGTTCGCCACGCCGGCCCGCTACCCGAGTTTCCCGACGAAGACGATCTGGTCGCCCTGGCCGATGCCGTCCGGGAGGGGCGCGAGGCGGTGTCGGTCCGCCCGCCGGTCGCCGGATTCTCCGATCCGGGGGGCGCGGTACACGCCCCTGCCACTGGAACTCCGATCATGCCGGCGGCTGCACATCGGCCCACCACCGCCGGTCGGCGGCGCGGGCACCTGCGCGTACTGCCGGATCCGACCGACTGAGCCGATCGGACGCCCGTACCGGCGCGTCGAAACAGATAGGCTGGCGGCCAAGAGTCCCTCTCGGTCAGGAGATCAGCCATGCCCAGGCCCGCCGCCGCGGTCCGCCGTGTGATCAAGGCCTATGACGTGCGTGGCCTGGTCGGCGAGGAACTCGACGAAAACTTCGTCGCCGACGTGGCTGCGGCGTTCGCCCGGCTGATCCGTGCAGAGGGCGGCGACCGGGTAGCCATCGGCCACGATATGCGAGACAGCTCGCCGGCGCTGGCCAAGGCGTTCGCCGACGGGGTCACCGCTCAGGGGCTGGACGTGGTGCGCATCGGGCTGGCGTCCACCGACCAGCTGTATTTCGCCTCCGGCTTCCTGAATTGCGCGGGCGCGATGTTCACCGCCAGCCACAACCCGGCCGCCTACAACGGCATCAAGTTGTGCCGGGCCTCGGCGCTGCCGGTCGGTGAGGACACCGGCCTGGCCGTCATCCGTGACGAGGTGATCGCCGGCGTTCCCTCCTACGACGGTCCCCGCGGGCAGATCCATGACCAAGATGTGCTCGCCGAGTACGGCGATTACCTGCGCTCGTTGGTCAACATGAGTGAGCTGCGCCCGCTGCGGGTGGCCGTCGACGCCGGCAACGGTATGGCGGGACACACCGCTCCCGCGGTCCTCGGGCCCATCCCCGCGCTGACGCTGCTGCCCTTGTACTTCGAACTCGACGGTTCGTTTCCCAACCACGAAGCCAATCCGCTGGAACCGGCCAACCTGGTGGACCTGCAGAAGTTCGTCGTCGAGACCGGCGCGGACATCGGGCTGGCGTTCGACGGCGACGCCGACCGCTGTTTCGTCGTCGACGAGCTGGGCAAGCCGGTCTCGCCGTCGGCGGTCACCGCGCTGGTCGCGGGCCGCGAGCTGAACCGGGAGATCGGCGCGACGGTGATCTACAACCTGATCACCTCCCGCTCGGTGCCCGAGTTGGTCATCGAACGTGGCGGCACCCCGGTGCGTTCGCGGGTTGGGCACTCCTACATCAAGGCGTTGATGGCCGACACCGGGGCGATCTTCGGTGGGGAGCATTCCGCGCACTACTATTTCCGCGATTTCTGGGGTGCCGATTCCGGCATGCTGGCCGCGCTGCACGTGCTGGCCGCGCTGGGCGAACAGAACCGGTCGTTGTCGGATCTGATGGCCGACTACCACCGGTACGAGGCCTCCGGGGAGATCAACTTCCGCGTGGCCGACGCCCCGGCCTGTGTCGAGGCGGTGTTGAAATCCTATGGCAGCCAAATTGTTTCGATGGACCACCTGGATGGTGTGACCGTCGATCTTGGCGAGGGCGCCTGGTTCAACCTGCGTACCTCCAACACCGAACCGCTGCTGCGGCTCAACGTCGAGGCCCGCACCGGCGCCGAGGTCGACGAGATCGTCGGCCGGGTGTCGGCCGATATCGCGGCGCAGCAAAGTGAGGCTGTGACGTGAGTGCCGCGCACGCGACCGTCGACCTGGACGACACCGAGGGCTTGCTGGACGCCGACCGCGACGGACTGCTGCGCGCCGCGGCGACAGCCGGTGCTCAGGTACGCGCCACCGCGGCGGCCGTCGCTGAGGGCGAGTTGGCGTCGGTGACCGGTGGCCACCGGCCCAGAACCGTGATCTGGGTGGGCGGCCGAGGGGCGGCCGAGAGTGCCGGCACCATCCTGGCCGCCACCCTGGGCGGATTGGCGGGCGAGCCGATTGTGGTGGCCGCCCAGTCACCGCCGTGGATCGGGCCGCTCGACGTGCTCGTCGTCGCAGGCGACGACGCCGGTGACCCCGCCCTGGTGACCGCGGCCGCGACGGCGGTTCGGCGCGGGGCACGGGTGGTCGTCGCCGCGCCCTATGAGGGGCCGCTGCGCGATGCCACCGCCGGCCGCACCGCGGTATTGGCGCCGCGGATCTGGGCACCCGACGAATTCGGGCTGTGCCGGTATCTGGCGGCGGGGCTGGCCACCCTGCAAGCCGTCGACCCGGCGGTGCAAACCGACCTGGCCGGGCTGGCCGACGAGCTCGACGCCGAGGCGCTGCGCAACAGCGCCGGCCGCGAGGTGCTCACCAACCCGGCCAAGGCGCTGGCCGAGCGGATGTCCAGGCGGCAGGTGGTGCTGGCCGGTGACTGCGCGGCAACCCTCGGCTTGGCGCGCCACGCCGCGGCCGTGCTGCTGCGGCTGGCCGGCCACGCGGTGGCGGCAGCCGGCCTGGCCGACGCACTGGTGGCGTTGCGCGGCGGTATGGCAAACCAATTCGGCGATCCGGTGGACGCGTTGTTCCACGACGAGGAACTCGACGGTCCGTTGCCCGGACGGCCCCGGGTGCTCGCCCTCGCGCTGGCCGCCGAGCGGTCGCTTGTCGCGGCGCGGGTCAGTGGTCTCGATGACGTCGACCTGGTCGGCGCCGAAGACGTCGGTGACATTGGATCGGGTCCGGCGGCGGTCGGGGGGACCGAACAACAGTTGGCCACACTGGCCGTACGGCTGCAGATGGCCGCGGTTTATCTCAGATTGGTGGGGGGATAACTTCCCAGTGGAATTGTTACGAGGCGCGATACGCACCTACGCGTGGGGATCTCGGACGGCCATAGCGGAATTCACCGGACGGCCGTCGCCCACCGCCCATCCTGAAGCCGAGCTGTGGCTGGGCGCCCACCCCGCAGATCCGGCCTGGCTGGACACCGGGGACGAGGAGACGTCGCTGCTGGAGGCCGTCCGGTCGGATCCGGAAGGCCAGCTCGGGCCCGCGGTGCGGGCCCGGTTCGGCGATGTGCTGCCGTTCCTGGTGAAGGTGCTGGCCGCCGACGAGCCGCTGTCGCTGCAGGCGCACCCCAGCGCCGAGCAGGCAGTCGAGGGCTACGTCCGGGAGGACCGCCTCGCCGTGCCGCTCAATTCGCCGATCCGCAACTACCGCGACCGCAACCACAAGCCGGAGTTGCTGGTGGCGCTGAGCAAGTTCGAGGCGCTCGCCGGCTTCCGGCCCGCGGCGCGTTCGGTCGAGCTGATGCGCGCCCTGGCAGTACCGGCCCTTGAGCCGTTCATCGCGCTGCTGAGTGGCCAGCCCGACGCCGACGGCCTGCGCGCCTTGTTCACCACCTGGATCACCGCGCCGCAACCCGATCTGGACGCGCTGATCCCCGCGGTGCTCGACGGCGCGGTCGACTATGTGCGTTCCGGGGCAACGGAGTTCGCTGCCGAAGCCAAGACGGTGCTGGAGCTGGGTGAGCGTTACCCAGGCGATGCCGGTGTGCTGGCCTCGCTGTTGCTCAACCGGCTCAGCCTCGACCCGGGTGAGGCGATCTACCTGGCCGCCGGCAACCTGCACAACTACCTGCACGGGGTCGGCATGGAGGTAATGGCCAACTCCGACAACGTGCTTCGCGGTGGCCTGACTCCCAAGCACGTCGACGTCCCCGAACTGCTGCGGGTGCTCGACTTCACCCCCGCCGACGAGACAACGCTGCGCCCGTCCACTCACCGCGACGGCATCGAGCTGGTCTACGAGACCCCGGCGACGGAGTTCGCGTCGTGCGTGCTGATGCTCGACGGAGACAACCTCGGCCACGAGATCGATGCCCCGTCACGCCACGACGGTCCGCAGATCCTGGTGTGCACCGAGGGTTCGGTGGTGGTGCGCGCGAAGTCCGATGTGGTGACGCTGGACCGGGGACGCGCGGCCTGGGTCGCCGCCGACGAGGGGCCGATCCGGCTGGAGGCGAGTGAGCCGTGCAAGCTGTTCCGGTCTACGGTTGGCCTCTAACGTAGGAGGGGCGAATGTCAACCGAGGGCAGCACCAAGGCGATCCTGGCGGCGCTGGCAGCTAACGCCGGCATCGCGGTCGCGAAGTTCGTCGGCTTCCTCATCACCGGCAGTTCCTCGATGTTGGCCGAGTCGGTGCACTCGATGGCGGACACCTCCAACCAGGGGCTGTTGCTGTTCGGCCAGCGGCAAGCTCGCAAGGAGGCCGACAGCCTGCACCCGTTCGGGTATGGGCGCAGCCGGTACTTCTACTCGTTCGTCGTCGCCCTGGTGCTGTTCAGTCTCGGCTCGATCTTCGCCCTGTACGAGGGCTACCACAAGATCGGCCACCCCGAGTCGCTGACCTCACCGCTGGTTGCCGTCGCGATCCTGGTCGTGGCAATAGCGTTGGAGGGCTACAGCTTTCGCACCGCGATGGTGGAATCGCGACCGCTGAAGGGCAATAGCAGCTGGTGGCAGTTCATCCGCCGGTCGCGCAACCCCGAGCTGCCGGTGGTTCTGCTCGAGGACAGCGGCGCGCTGATCGGTCTGGTCTTCGCGCTGCTCGGTGTCGGGCTGACGATGGTGACCGGCGACCCGGTGTGGGACGGTGTCGGCACCCTGCTGATCGGCGTGCTGCTCGGTGTCATCGCGGTGATCCTGATGGTCGAGATGCACAGCCTGCTGATCGGTGAGGGCGCCACCGCCGACGAGTCCCTGGCGATCCAGTCGGCGCTGGAGCAGACCCCGCACGTCGACCGGGTCATCCATCTGCGCACCCAGTACCTGGGCCCGGAGGAGATGCTCGTCGGGGCCAAGATCGCGCTGGCTGCCGACACCGACCTGGCCACGGTGGCGGCGACCATCGACAATGCCGAGGCCGCCGTGCGCGCGGCCGTCCCCGCCGCGCGCGTCATCTACCTGGAACCCGATCTCGATCGCGCGCTGGCGCGCTAGAACACTGCGCGGGTGGGCCCGTTTGGCTCGCCCGTCGACCTGCTCCCACGTACCCTGCTGCAACACCAGCTGGGCATACGAAGGGACGTGCTGATGACCCGCAACTGGCGGACGAAATCGGTGGAGCAGTCCATCCTCGACACCGATGAGCCCGGCACCCGGCTTCGCAAGGAGCTGACCTGGTGGGATCTGACGGTCTTTGGGGTCTCCGTGGTCGTCGGTGCCGGTATCTTCACCGTCACCGCCTCCACGTTCGGCAACATCACCGGCCCGGCCATCTCGCTGTCGTTCGTCATCGCGGCGGTCACCTGCGGCCTGGCCGCCCTGTGCTACGCGGAGTTCGCTTCGACATTGCCGGTCGCCGGCAGCGCCTACACCTTCTCCTATGCCACCTTCGGTGAGTTCACCGCGTGGATCATCGGGTGGGACCTGATCCTGGAGTTCGCGATCGGCGCCGCCGTGGTGGCCAAGGGGTGGTCGAGCTACCTGGGTACCGTGTTCGGCTTCGCCGGTGGAGTCGTCGCCATCGGCCCGCTCAACTTCGACTGGGGTGCGCTGCTCATCGTCACGGTCGTCGCCACGCTGCTGGCGCTGGGCACCAAACTGTCCTCGACCTTCTCCGCGGTGATCACCACCATCAAGGTGGCGGTGGTGGCCCTCGTCGTCATCGTCGGGGCGTTCTACATCAAGGCCTCCAACTACAGCCCGTTCATTCCGCCGTCCGATTCGCCGAGGGGTGGATCGGAAGTCGATCAGTCTGTTCTCTCGTTGCTTACCGGGGCGCACGGCAGCCAGTACGGCTGGTACGGCGTGCTGGCCGGCGCCTCGATCGTGTTCTTCGCCTTCATCGGTTTCGACGTGGTGGCCACGACCGCCGAGGAGACCAAGAATCCACAGCGCGACGTGGCCCGGGGGATCCTGGCGTCGCTGGTGATCGTCACGGTGCTCTATGTCTCGGTGTCGGTCGTGCTGTCGGGCATGGTCAGCTACACCGAGCTTCGCGACTCCGCCGGTGGCCACGCCAACCTCGCGACGGCCTTCGCGATCAACGGCGTCGGCTGGGCGGCCAAGGTGATCTCGATCGGCGCACTGGCGGGACTCACCACCGTGGTGATGGTGCTGATTCTTGGTCAGTCGCGGGTGCTGTTTGCGATGTCGCGCGACGGCTTGTTGCCCCGCGCGCTGGCCCGCACCGGGTCGCGCGGTACCCCGGTGCGGATCACCGTGATCGTCGCGGTCCTCATTGCGGTCGCGGCGACGGTCTTCCCGATCGGCAAGCTCGAGGAGATGGTCAATGTCGGCACGCTGGCCGCGTTCGCGCTGGTGTCGGGCGGCGTGATCGTGTTGCGCCGCACACGCCCGGACCTGGAGCGCGGCTTTCGGGTGCCGTGGGTTCCGGTGCTGCCCATTCTCTCGATCGGCGCATGCGGCTGGTTGATGCTCAACCTCACCGTGGTGACCTGGATCAGGTTCGGGATCTGGATGGTCGTCGGGGTGGCCATCTATCTGCTGTACAGCCGCCGCCACTCGGTGCTGGCGCAACGGCAGGTGGCGGAGGCCGTTTGATTTACAAAACAATGCTGTTTGTCTAGACGTCCGACAAATCAGCCTCTATAGTCAAGTCATCAACGGTGATGCCACTCACATGGAGGTTTGACTCGTGACGTCTCAGCTGGATACCAGCGCCGCGCAGGCGCCGTCGGCGCAATGGCGCGACAGGAAGCGCTACCTGTGGCTGATGGGGCTGATCGCGCCCACGGCGCTATTCGTCGTCCTACCGATCGTCTGGGCAATGAACCAGCTCGGCTGGACCGCCGCCTCGCAGGCCTTCTTCTGGGTGGGGCCGTTCCTGATCTACGTGCTGCTGCCGGCGCTGGATCTGACGTTCGGCCGCGACGGCCAGAATCCGCCCGACGAGGTGATGGAGTACCTGGAAAACGACAAGTACTACCGGTACTGCACCTACATCTTCATCCCGTTCCAGTTCGCCAGCCTGATCTTCGGCGCCTACGCGTTCACCGCCTCGAACCTGAGTTGGCTCGGCTACGAGGGTGGCC
Organism: Mycolicibacterium sp. CH28; assembly: GCF_004745805.1. GTDB lineage: Bacteria > Actinomycetota > Actinomycetes > Mycobacteriales > Mycobacteriaceae > Mycobacterium. The sequence goes on from NZ_SRLQ01000008.1 coordinate 245,581, forward strand.
TGAGCTGGTTCGCCAAGATCGGCCTGGCGCTGTCGGTCGGCGTGCTCGGCGGAACCGGCATCAACACCGCCCATGAGCTGGGGCACAAGAAGGACTCACTGGAACGCTGGCTGTCCAAGGTGACGCTGGCCCAGACCGCCTATGGGCACTTCTACATCGAGCACAACCGCGGCCACCACGTGCGCGTCGCCACCCCGGAGGATCCCGCGTCGTCGCGCTTCGGCGAGACGTTCTGGGAGTTCCTGCCCCGCAGCGTGTGGGGGAGTGCCCGGTCGGCGGTCAAGCTCGAGGCTGCCCGTATCCGCCGGCTCGGCAAGAGCCCGTGGGACCCGCGCACCTGGCTGGGCAACGACGTGCTCAACGCCTGGCTGATGTCGGCGGTGCTGTTCGGCGCGCTGATCGCGGTGTTCGGTCCCGCTGTGATCCCGTTCCTGATCATCCAGGCGGTGTTCGGCTTCTCGATGCTGGAGTCGGTGAACTACCTCGAGCACTACGGGCTGCTGCGGCAGAAGAACGAGAACGGCCGCTACGAGCGCTGCTCTCCGCAGCACAGCTGGAACTCCGATCACCTGGTGACCAACCTGTTCCTCTACCACCTGCAGCGGCACAGTGATCACCACGCCAACCCGACGCGGCGCTACCAGACACTGCGCAGCATGCAGGAAGCTCCCGAGCTGCCGACCGGCTACGCAACCCTGATCGGCGTGACCTACTTCCCGTGGATCTGGCGCAGCATGATGGACCACCGGGTGCTGGAGCACTACAACGGTGACATCACCCGAGTGAACATCGATCCGCGCCGGCGGGAGAAGATCCTCGCCCGCTACGGAGCCTCGGCATGAGCGCCTTCAAGTGCCCGGTCTGTGACTATGTCTACGACGAGGCGAAAGGTGCTGCCCGGGAAGGTTTCCCGGCCGGCACCGCCTGGGCCGACGTCCCCGACGACTGGTGCTGCCCCGACTGCGGTGTCCGAGAGAAGATCGACTTCGAGGCAATGGAGGTGACGCAATGAGCGCGAGTGACTACAAGCTGTTCATCTGCGTGCAGTGCGGATTCGAGTACGACGAGGCCAAGGGCTGGCCGGAGGACGGCATCGCGCCGGGCACCCGGTGGGACGACATCCCCGAGGACTGGAGCTGCCCGGATTGCGGCGCGGCCAAGACGGACTTCGAAATGGTGGAGGTCGCCCGGCCGTGACGGCCCTGCTGTCGGTTAAGGTCGCGCATGTGAAGAGGCCTCGGGTTCCCTATCCCGAGGCCTCTCGTGCGCTGCTGCGGGACTCGGTGCTCGATGCCATGCGCGAGGAGTTGTTGACCAAGGACTGGTCGGGGATCACGCTGTCCGACGTCGCGCGCACCGCCGGGATCAGCCGGCAGACCATCTACAACGAGTTCGGCAACCGGATGGGCCTGGCCCAGGGGTACGCGCTGCGGCTGGCCGACCGCCTGGTCGACGCCATCGGCGACGCGATCACCTCCAATGTCGGCAACGTCTTCGCCGCCTTCTCCGAGGGTTTCCGGCTGTTCTTCACCGAGTCCGCGGCCGACCCGCTGGTCATCTCACTGCTGACCGGGGTGGCCAAACCCGACCTGCTGCAGATGATCACCACCGACAGCGCGCCGATCATCACCCGCGCCTCCGAACGTCTCACCGAGGCTTTCGTGGACAGCTGGGTCAATGCCAGCGAGGAGGACTCGGGCGTGCTGGCCCGCGCGATCGTGCGGCTGGCGATGAGCTACATCTCGATGCCGCCGGAAGCCAACCACGACGTGGCCCAAGACCTGGCCCGATTGATGACGCCGTTCGCCGAACGTTACGGTGTTATCGATATTCCTTAGCTGTCAGAGTGCCGCCGCTGTGAAGACGGATGAGCGCCTGTCCCGCGAGCCCGCAGGCTAGGAATGTCGCCCGCGCGCGTGTGCGCGCAGACAGGCAATGACGAACGAAATGGGGCTCTACATGTCTGAATTGACCGCCGACTCCCGCAACGGAATCGACTTCAAGGTCGCCGACCTGGGTTTGGCCGAGTTCGGCCGCAAGGAAATCCGGCTGGCCGAGCACGAAATGCCGGGACTGATGTCGCTGCGCCGCGAGTATGCCGATGTGCTGCCGCTCAAGGGTGCGCGCATCTCGGGTTCGCTGCACATGACGGTGCAGACAGCGGTGCTGATCGAGACGCTCGTGGCGCTGGGCGCTGAAGTTCGATGGGCGTCGTGCAACATCTTCTCCACCCAGGACCACGCGGCCGCGGCCGTCGTTGTCGGCCCGCACGGTACGCCCGAGGAACCCCAGGGCACCCCGGTCTTCGCCTGGAAGGGCGAGACCCTGGAGGAGTACTGGTGGGCCGCCGAGCAGATGCTGACCTGGCCCGATAAGGACGGCGCGCCGGCGCCCGCCAACATGATCCTCGACGACGGCGGCGACGCCACCATGCTGGTGCTGCGCGGCGCCCAGTACGAGAAGGCCGGCGTGGTTCCCCCCGCCGAGGAGGACGACTCGGCCGAGTGGAAGGTGTTCCTGGCGCTGGTCCGGGCGGGCTTCGAGAAGGACAAGAGCAAGTGGACCGCGATCGCCGAGTCGGTCAAGGGTGTCACCGAGGAAACCACCACCGGTGTGCTGCGCCTGTACCAGTTCGCCGCGGCCGGCGAGTTGGTGTTCCCGGCGATCAACGTCAACGACTCGGTCACCAAGAGCAAGTTCGACAACAAGTACGGCACCCGGCACTCGCTGATCGACGGCATCAACCGCGGCACCGACGTGCTGATCGGTGGCAAGAAGGTGCTGATCTGCGGCTACGGTGACGTGGGCAAGGGCTGCGCGGAGTCGCTGGCCGGCCAGGGCGCCCGGGTATCGGTCACCGAGATCGACCCGATCAACGCGCTGCAGGCGCTGATGGACGGGTACGACGTGGTCACCGTCGAGCAGGGCATTGCGACCGCCGACATCGTCGTCACCTCGACCGGCAACAAGGACATCATCACCCTCGACCACATGAAGGCGATGAAGGACAAGGCCATCCTGGGCAACATCGGCCACTTCGACAACGAGATCGACATGGCGGCCCTGGAGCGCTCGGGTGCTACCCGGATCAACATCAAGCCGCAGGTCGACGAGTGGGTCTTTGGTGAGTCCGGCAAGTCGATCATCGTGCTTTCCGAGGGCCGGCTGCTCAACCTGGGCAACGCGACGGGCCACCCGTCGTTCGTGATGAGCAACAGCTTCTCCAACCAGGTGATCGCCCAGATCGAGCTGTGGACCAAGAACGACGAGTACGACAATGAGGTCTACCGGCTGGCCAAGCACCTGGACGAGAAGGTGGCCCGCATCCACGTGGAAGCGTTGGGCGGCACGTTGACCAAGCTGAGCAAGGACCAGGCCGAGTACATCGGCGTCGACGTCGAGGGGCCGTACAAGCCGGAGCACTACCGGTACTGAGCCGGCGGGCATGAGTCCGCGTACGGATCGCGCTCCGCGAGTGGGACAACGCGATCTGTACGCGGACTTCATGCCGTAACCTCCGCCGCATGAGGCGACCGGTACGTGGGCTGGTTGGTGCTGTAATTGTCGCTGCCGCAACGTTGTTCGCGCCGGCGGCGCACGCCGACCGCAATTGGGATCCGTACTACAACGAAGACGAGTACACCGAGTTCTACACCCCGCCCAACCCGATCCCGCCGCAGTTGCAGCCGGGCGATCTGGTGCGGACCGAACCGTCGCGGCTGGTGCTCGAACCGTCCGGTCAACTCGGCGCGATCATGGCCACCGGCACCCGGGTGATGTACCGCAGCACCGACGGCCGTGGCCGGCCCGACGTGGTGACCGGCACCTATTTCGAGCCCTACAACGACTGGCCCGGGTCCGGGCCGCGACCGCTGATCGTCTACGGGCCCGGCACGCAAGGCCAGGGTGACCAGTGCGCGCCGTCGCGACAGTTCAACCAGGGCATCCACTGGGCACCGTACCTGGACTTCACGTTCAACTACGAAGCGATGTTCGTCGCGACGATGGTCGCGCGCGGTTTTGCCATTTTCATGACCGACTATGAGGGTCTCGGGACCATCGGGGTGATGCATACCTACGTCAACCGGCTCTCCGAGGGCCATGCCATGCTCGACGGCGCACGAGCCGCCCTGCGGCTACCCGGCACATCGCTGGATCATCATGGGCCAGTGGCGTTTTGGGGCTATTCCCAAGGCGGCGGTGCGGCGGCGTCGGCGGCCGAACTCGCGCCCAGCTATGGGCCGGACGTGCACGTCGTCGGTTCCTACGCCGGGGCTCCGCCGGCCGACCTGAAGGAACTGTTCCCGTACGCCGACGGCAGCGCACTGGTCGGAGTCGTCGGCTACGCGCTGAACTCGATAATCGCCACCTATCCCGAGCACGCCGACGAGATCCGCGCGACGCTGACCCCGCGCGGCGAGGACCTGCTGGACAAAGTCAAGGACCAGTGCATCGCCGAGACCGCGACCAAGTTCATGTTCCGGCACCTGCAGCCCTACTTCAATCGCGATATCAACGAACTGGTCAACTCCGAACCATTCGCGAGCCTGTTCGACGAGCAGCGGATCGGCCGGCTCAAGCCGAACGCGCCGGTGTTGATCAACAGCAACCGCTACGACCCGCTGGTGCCGTGGACCGCGGCCAATCAGCTCGGCCGCGACTGGTGCGCGCAGGGCGCCGACGTCGAGTTCCGGACCAACGAGGAGCCACCGTTTTTGAACAAGGCCGTCGTCAACCACGCGCTGCCGATGTTGGTCGACGGCGAGGCGGCGATGCAGTGGATCGCCGACCGGTTCAACGGCGTGCCGACCACGCCGAACTGCGCGCAGTTGGCCAGCAGCTAGGCTGCCCGCGTGCTCATCGTCATCGAGGGACTCGACGGGGCGGGCAAGCGCACCTTGACGCAGGGGCTGCAGCGGTCGTTGGAGGCGGATGGCCGGTCGGTGACGACGCTTGCCTTCCCGCGGTACGGCGAGTCGGTTCATGCCGACCTGGCCAGCGAGGCTCTGCACGGGCGGCACGGCGACCTGTCCGACTCGGTCTATGCCATGGCGGTGCTGTTCGCGCTCGACCGGGCCGGGGCGAAGGACCAGTTGGCCGCCCTGGCGCTTGAGTATGACGTCGTCATCCTGGATCGCTACGTCGCATCCAATGCCGCCTACAGTGCCGCCCGCCTCCATCAGGACGCGTCGGGCGAGGTGGTCGAATGGGTCGGCGAGCTCGAATACGGGCGCTTCGGGCTGCCCCGGCCCGACCGGCAGATCCTGCTCGGCGCTTCCGTCGAACTGGCCGCGCAGCGCGCCAAGCAGCGGGCGCAGCAGGAAGTCGACCGCGCCCGCGATGCCTACGAACGTGACGACGGACTGCAACGACGGACTGGCGCGGTGTATGCCGAACTGGGTGCCGCGAACTGGGGTGGCCCATGGACGATCGTCGCTCCGGAGGTCGATCCGGGCGAATTGGCCCGCTCGCTCGCCGGCTAGGCGGCTGCACGCAGCGGAAATGTGGCAACTCGCCCGTGTGGTAGCCGGGGTTTGTCGCGATTCGGTGACACCATGGACTCCATGAGGCAAAGGATTCTCGTAGTCGACGACGACCCATCGCTGGCCGAGATGCTCACCATCGTGCTGCGTGGCGAGGGTTTCGACACCGCGGTCATCGGTGACGGCTCGCAGGCGCTGACCGCCGTGCGTGAGCTGCGCCCCGATCTGGTGTTGCTGGACCTCATGCTGCCCGGCATGAACGGCATCGACGTGTGCCGGGTGCTGCGCGCAGACTCCGGCGTGCCGATCGTCATGCTGACGGCCAAGACGGACACCGTGGACGTGGTGCTGGGGCTGGAGTCCGGCGCCGACGACTACGTGATGAAGCCGTTCAAGCCCAAGGAGCTGGTGGCCCGGGTCCGCGCCCGGCTGCGCCGCAACGAGGACGAGCCGGCCGAGATGCTGTCGATCGCCGACATCGACATCGACGTCCCGGCCCACAAGGTCACCCGTGAGGGTGAGCAGATTTCGCTGACACCGCTGGAGTTCGACCTGCTGGTGGCGCTGGCACGCAAACCTCGGCAGGTGTTTACTCGAGATGTGCTGCTCGAACAGGTGTGGGGATATCGCCACCCCGCCGACACCCGTTTGGTGAACGTGCATGTCCAGCGGTTGCGCGCCAAGGTCGAGAAGGACCCGGAGAACCCGCAAGTGGTGCTGACCGTTCGAGGAGTGGGATACAAGGCCGGACCCCCGTGATCCGTAGCGCTTCCGAGGAGGAGCGCCGCTCGTGATCTTCAGCTCGAGGCGGCGCATTCGTGGCCCGTGGGGGCGTTCGGGTCCCTTGGTGCGGGGTACCAGCGCGTTGAGTCGGGCAGTGGCACTGATCTGGCGGCGGTCCCTGCAATTGCGCGTGGTCGTCCTGACGTTGGGTCTGTCCGCGTCGGTGATCGTGGTGCTCGGGTTCGTGCTGACCAGCCAGATCACCAACCGGGTGCTCGACGTCAAGGTTCATGCGGCGACCGAAGAGCTGGACCGGGCCCGCAACACCGTCAGCGGAATCGTCAGCGGTGAAGAGGCCCGCTCGTTGGACAGCAGTCTGCAGCTGGCCCGAAACACCCTGACATCCAAGACCGGTCCGTCGTCGGGTGCCGCCCTGGCGGGCACCTTCGATGCCGTGCTGATGGTTCCCGGGGATGGTCCGCGAGCGGCCACCGCTGCGGGGCCGATGGACCAGATCCCGAAGTCGTTGCGAGACTTCGTCAAGGCCGGCCAGGTCAGCTACCAGTACTCGGCAGTGCACACCGACAGTTTCACCGGGCCGGCGCTGCTGATCGGGACGCCGGTTCCTTCGCAGGTGCCCAACCTCGAGCTGTATCTGGTCTTCCCGCTCAATGGCGAGGAGAGCACGATCAGCCTGGTGCGCGGCACGATGGCCACCGGTGGGCTGGTGCTGCTGGTGCTGCTGGCCGGTATCGCGCTGCTGGTGTCCCGCCAGGTCGTCCTGCCGGTGCGCTCGGCGTCCCGGATTGCCGAACGCTTTGCTGAAGGGCATCTGTCCGAGCGGATGCCGGTGCGCGGTGAGGATGACATGGCCCGACTGGCGGTGTCGTTCAACGACATGGCCGAGAGCCTGCAACGCCAGATCACCAACCTGGAGGAGTTCGGCAACCTGCAGCGACGGTTCACCTCCGATGTGAGCCATGAGCTGCGCACGCCGCTGACCACGGTGCGAATGGCCGCCGACCTGATCCACGATCACGCCGAGGAGCTCGACCCGGCCTTGCGCCGCTCCACCGAGCTGATGGTCAACGAGCTGGATCGGTTCGAAACGCTGCTCAACGATCTGCTGGAAATCTCGCGCCACGACGCCGGTGTCGCCGAGCTGTCGGTCGAGGCGGTCGATCTGCGGTCCACGGTCCGAAGCGCGCTGGGCAATGTCGGGCACTTGGCCGACGAGGCCGGTATCGAGCTACTGGTGAACCTGCCCGATCAGGAGGTCATCGCCGAGGTCGATGCTCGGCGCGTGGAGCGCATCCTGCGCAACCTCATTGCCAATGCGATCGACCATGCCGAACACAAACCGGTGCGCATCCGGATGGCCGCCGACGAGGACACCGTCGCGGTCACCGTCCGCGACTACGGTGTCGGATTGCGTCCAGGCGAGGAGAAGCTGGTGTTCAGCCGGTTCTGGCGCTCGGACCCGTCGCGGGTGCGCCGCTCCGGCGGCACGGGCCTGGGCCTGGCGATCAGCATCGAGGATGCCCGGCTGCACCAGGGCCGACTGGAAGCCTGGGGTGAACCCGGAAAGGGCGCGTGCTTCCGGTTGACGCTGCCGCTGGTGCGCGGCCACAAGGTCACCACGAGCCCGTTGCCGCTGAAACCTGTTGCGACCGAACGCAGCGACGACCTCAAGGATCAACACCAGCTGCGGCAGCGCGAACCGGCGGGGGAGAGCGTGTGACACGCCGGTTGCTGGCCCTTCTCCTGGTCGGGCTGGTCGCGCTGTTGACCTCATGCGCCGGAGTGCCGAATTCGTCGGCGCCGCAGGCGATCGGCACCGTCGAGCGACCACAGCCCAAGAGCCTGCCCAAACCCACCCCGGGCATGGATCCCGACCAGTTGCTACGCGAATTCCTCAAGGCCACCGCCGATCCGGCCAACCGGCATCTGGCAGCCCGGCAGTTCCTCACCGAATCGGCGTCCAGCGCCTGGGACGACCAGGGCAGCGCGCTGCTCGTCGACAACGTCGTATTCGTCGAAACCCGCACGCCCGAACGGGTTTCGGTCACCATGAAGGCCGACATCCTCGGCTCGCTGTCCGACGTGGGCGTCTTCGAGACCGCCGAGGGAAACCTGCCCGATCCGGGCACGATCGAGCTGGTGCAGACAGCCGACGGCTGGCGGATCAACAAGCTACCCAACGGAGTGTTCCTGGATTGGCAGCAGTTCCAGGCCACCTATAAACGCAATACGTTGTATTTCGTCGATCCGACCGGCAAGACAGTCGTTCCCGACCCGCGCTACGTCGCGGTGTCCGATCCCGATCAGCTGGCGACCGAGCTGGTGACCAAGCTGATCGCCGGGCCGCGCCCGGAGATGTCGCGGACCGTGCGCAACCTGCTCGGCCAGCCCCTGAAACTGATGGGACCGGTGACCCGTGCCGACGGCGGCAAGACCGGCATCGGCAAGGGCTACGGGGGCGCGCGCATCGAACTGGAGAATCTGACCACCACCGATCCGCACAGCCGGCAACTGCTTGCCGCTCAGATCATTTGGACGATGGCGCGAGCCGACATCAAAGGCCCGTATGTGATCGATGCCGACGGTGCCGCGCTCGACGACCGGTTCGCCGATGGGTGGAAGACCACCGACGTAGCGGCCACCGACCCGGGCGCCGTAGACGGGGCCTCTGCTGGTGTGCATGCGTTGATCGGCGGCTCGATGGTGTCGCTGGACGGGCAGCAGGCAACTCCGGTGCCTGGATCGTTCGGCCAGATGACCGCCCAGGTGGCGGCGGCCCTGTCCCGTACCGGCCAAGTCATCGCCTCGGTGATCGTGCAGCGCCCCGGCGCCCCAGACATGGCGTCGTCGTTGTGGATCGGCCCCAACGGGGGGACGGCGGCACAGGCCACCGACTCACGATCGTTGACGCGGCCGTCGTGGGCCCTCGACGACGCGGTGTGGGTAGTGGTCGACGGCAACAGCATTGTGCGGGTGATCCAGGAGGAGGCCTCCGGGCAGCCCGCCCGCATCCCCGTGGACTCCGCGGCGGTGAGCTCCCAATTCCCCGGTGCGATAACCGAACTCCAACTGTCGCGGGACGGGACGCGCGCGGCGATGGTGATCAACGGCCAGGTGGTGCTGGCCGGTGTGGAGCAGACGCCGGTGGGGGAGTTCGCGCTGACCTATCCGCGCCGACTCGGATTCGGCCTCGGCTCGTCGGTGGTGTCACTGTCGTGGCGCACCGGTGACGACATCGTCGTCACCCGCACCGATCGAACCCACCCGGTGTCGTACGTGAACCTCGACGGCGTCAATTCCGATGGGCCGAGCGGGAATATCGTCGCCCCAGTTTCGGTCGTGGCGGCCAACCCGGCTGCGGTCTATGTCGCAGATGCTCGTGGGGTATTGCAATTGTCGGGGACCAGCGCCGAGAACGGCCAATCCTGGTCGGATGTGCGGCCGTTCATGGCTCCCGGCACGGTGCCGGTGCTGCCCGGCTGAGAGCGGGTAGCCGGAGATCGGTGACGTTCCTGGCCGAGCTGGCCGGATGCGCTGGTCAATCGGGTGAATTGTGGGCCGGCTGTCAAGTCGGTAGCGTTTGCTCTGTGAGTGGGGAGTTGCGGGTAGATCCGGCGGTGCTGGCGGCTGCATGTGAGGCGTTGACTGCCGGGGCGCAGCATCTGCAGGCGGGTTTGCGTGATCTCGACACCGAGGCTCAGCAGGCGTTGGGGTCGTGGGAGGGCTCCGCGGGTGGCTCGTATGCCGCGGCCTGGCGGCAGTGGCACGACGGTTCGCTGAAGGTTCAGCAGGCGTTGGAGACGATCGCGGGGCGACTCGGCGAGGCCGGACGAGCGTTCGCGGCCAATGAGCAGAACTCGGCGGCGCGGTTGGGGGGTGTGCACAATGGCTGACCCGTTCGCCGTGGACTTGGACCGGCTGTCCGACATCGTCGAGCGGATGGCGTCCTATCAGGCAACCGTCGACTCCATGTTGGAGGAGTGCGACGCGGTGGTGGCACAGTTGCATGCGAACTGGCACGGCGTTGCCAGCGATGCGCACGATGCTGTCCATCGGCAGTGGAAGGAGGGTGCGGATATGATGCGGAATGCGTTGGCGCAGTTGCGGTCGGCTGGTTCGCATGCCCATACCTCGTACAGTGGCGCGATCGAAGCGAACCTGAAAATCTGGGGCTAGTCGCCGTGGGTGAGCCGTTGCGGGTCGATCCTGCGGGATTGTCGGGTGCGGGGTCCGCGGTTGGTGGGGTGAGTGCGGGTCTCACTGCCGCGGTGGGTGCGCTGGCTGCCGCGTACGACGCCAACACCGGGCAGGATGCGGCCGGGACGGCGTTCGGGTTTGCCTATCAGGACTCGGCTAAGGCGTTGGTGGATGGTGTTGCCAAGGGCGTCAACGCGTTACGCCACATTGGTTATCTGATTCAGGGTTCGGCGACCAACTATTCCCGGGCCGAGGCGGCTGCCGATATCGGGGGCGGGGCCTCGCCGTTGGCGGCGCCGGTGGCTCCTGGACAGTACGCCGCACCGGGTGGCGTGCCTGATGTCAACGGGCCTGGTCGAACTCCGCCCGTGTTGTGGTATCTGGTCGAATTCTTGGTCGGTGATTGGTGGCCGAACGGTGATCCGGGGCAGTTGCGTGTTGCCGCGACCGCGTGGAGCGCTTTCGCTGCGCCGTTGTATGGCGTGACGGGGGAGAATGCCGGCGCCTACGCGGTTATCGATACCCAGCAGATGCCCGACAAAGAGCCGATGAAGTCCGCGGTGCGTGACGTCGGCACGGCGATGTCGTCGCTGGCCGGTGAGGCGCAGAAGCTTGCCGGCGAATTGAACAACTTCGCCACCGATGTCGAGAACACTCAGAACGCGATTCGTGACCTGCTCGACAAGCTGAAGTCGGTGGTGGGGTCGGTCGTTGACCAGGGTGTGCTGGGCACCGTGTTCGAGTTGTTGACCGGTGATGCTGAGGAGAAGATCCAGGAGGTTGCCGATGACATCAAAGCGGTGATCGCCAACCACAAGCGGCAGTCGGCGGCTCGCAAGGAGTTGCTCGCTGAGCTCGTCAACGGCATTAAGAACTACACGCGCGCAATGGAAGTCATCACCCGTGTGGAACTGGTGAACTACCTCGGCGAGGATGCGGGCCGGATCGTGGCCAACATCAATGATGCGTTCACCGATACGACGGTGGGTGTCTCACTGGGCGCGATCAATACCGTCGGGGGTCTGGTCACCGGATTCGATCCCATCGGGGATCCGAAAGGTACGTGGGCCACGATCGAGGGTTTGGGCAAGATGGCTGAGGTCTTCAATCCCACGACCGCTCCGATGGCGTTTGCGCGGGATCCGCAGGGCTCACTCGACATGGTCAAGAACGTCACGCACTTCGACGACATCTTCACCGGCAATCGGCCCTTCATCGGTGTTGGTGAGTTGGGCTTTGACATCGGTACGGCGGTGGTGCCGGGCGGGGCGGCGGCCAAGGCAGGCGCTGGCGCGCGGGCAGCTGAGGGCGCAGCCGCGCGTGGCGAGGTCGCGGCGACCGAGCGGGCTGCTGGTGAGGCGGCTGAGATTTCCTCGGCAGCAGGTGGTTTGCGCGGTGTTGCGCATGACGTGGAGGGCGTCACGGCCAAGCTCGACGATCTGAATAAGACGACGCTCGACGGTGCGAAGCCGCCCTCCGGTAGCCCTGGCCCGCTGCCGAAGCCGGCCGAGCCTGGAATGCCTCCGGCACCTCGCGATCCGGCCCTTGCACCGACGGGTGGGAAACCGACGTCCGCCCCGCCGTCAAGTGACCCCGTTTCGCCGCCGCTGACGCATGCGCCAGAGGCTGTTCCAGCGACTAAGGCGGACGTTCCTTCTGCGCCTGCAAGTTCCGAAGTAGCAGCGCAGGCCTCTGCGGCGCCGGGTGAAGCGAACACTGCTCCTGGTGTTCCTCCCGCTGGGCACTTACCTACCCCAGCCGCGGACGCTCCCAGCGTGAACCATCCAGGCGCTGCGCCGCACGACGTTGGTGCCGGGGGGAGCCACGATGGTGGGCCACCCGGCAACGGTCACAGCCACGGTGGCGGCCCCGAGGGCGAGCAGCCGAACAACCCGCCACACACCGGTCTGCACGACCCGCCCGCGAATCATGGCGTTCCTGGTGGCCACCTGCCGGACCTGACGGAGATCAACAACGAATACCGTCTGCCTGACGGCAGCATCGATCCGCCGCGTGTCTCTGAGTGGGCACACAGGGTATCGGACCTCTACCCTGCCTTGAGCAAGGAGCAGATCGAAGCAATTTACACGTACACGACTGAGAATTATCAGGGCATCAATCCGTACCTGAGAAACATCGACGATCTCACTCTGTTCCAGCAGCGGATGCTGGGCTCAGAATCCATCGACGCCATGGCAGCTGAGCGACGATTGGCCATGGAGATGCAGATCTCGCGAACCGACGAGGGCCTAGCGGCGCTACCGCCATACCGTGTCGATCCATCAGACTTGACGTCCACCACGTGGCGTGGGTTGAGAGCACCAGAGTCCCTCCTTGACGAGCTGAAAGTTGGCGACATTTTCCAAGACCCGGGATACCTCAGTTCGTCGCTGGACCAACATGTTGCTGAGGCCTTTGCCCGCGGAGCACGCGAAGGAGAGACACCGACGATATTGAAGGTTGTGGGTGAAGACGGCGTAGACGTGGCACCACTGTCTCGGTGGGGCGACGAATCGGAGATTCTGTTTCCGCGCGGCGCGCGTTTCGCCGTGCTATCACGGGAACTGGGAAGCGACGGAATTATGCGAATAGCGATTAGGCAGGTCAAGTAGTGGATGCAGTCGATGCGGGCGTGGGGGAGGAACTGCTGGATTCTGCTGGTGCAGTGGCAGCTTGGCTACGAAGACACCTCCGAAAGGGGGAGGGCCTAACGCATCCCTACGCGCGAAAGCTGGAAATTGCCAACTACGTCCCAGAGCACTCTTTGTGGACGAAATGGACGGAGGACCGCCTGCTCACGTTCGGCGCTGGCCTTCTGGCGCTTGGGCGCCCAGTTCGTGCGGCATCCGACGGAGTGAAGCTGGAACTCGCGGGAAAATCGGTTACCGTTGCGGCGAACAGGAGTGCGCCTGGTGAGGGTCTGCCTGATGCTTATCTGTTCCAGGCCACGGCAAGCGGCCCCGCCGACTACGTAGGGGATTCCCCCGAAGTTGTTGTCGAGATCATTCGCAACGTTCTGGCACCCATCCCGCCCCTCGTTGAAGACGATTGGGTGCAGATTGGTTTTCCCGGACGGCGCGACGGCGAAACGACATACGTCGGAAGCTGGCAGTGGGACATCCACGGTGAGGCACGGGGGCAGGAGTTCGTCAACAGAGCCGCAGCCGCCACTTTGGCCGCTATCGAAGCTGCTAGAAAGGATTGACCTATGGCCGAAGACATTGTGACAACGCTGTCTAAGCTTCCCTCGATGCCGGCGATCACCTATCGCGGGATGGCTGGACCCAGGCCGAACGCATCGTTCACGCTCAGTGGGATCTTGCCGACGTCGATGGATCCACGTGTTGCCAGCGAGAATTTCACTGCGGAATGGCTGGCGGCGATCGTGAGTATCACGGGTCGGCTCGTGGCACCGTTCGCCCGGTATCGCGAAGAGCAGGAGATCGCGATGCTGCCGGGTACGTTGCTCCTGCTCGCTGGCTCGGTGGATGTTCCTGGTCTGCCGGATAGTGTGGTGCTTCTGGCTGAGCCTGGAGATGCGCCCGGGTTGCCTGCCGATTCGGCGGCTCTGAAACAGGCTGTGGTTGAACAGATCACGAGTGCGTTGGTCCGTCCTGCCGTGACCGTCAATACGCCGGGTCGGTTCGCATTTCGGCCTGCCCAGCGATGAATGAACGAAGGCAATGATGTTCGCCGGATGGAGCTTTCCAGCCGAGAAGCGCAGGAGATGGATACCTCGAAGGAGCCCAGGCTTCCATAGAGGTCTGCGAGATCCCACCAGTTAGACGCGATGGGGTAGATCTGCAACTGGTTGTTTTCGACCGTGCAGGCAAGGAAGTTATCGCGGAAGGATTGATCGACAGCGAGGTATTGGATGCGCTGCTCGCAAAGATGTCCTACTGGCTTGGGTACTCGACCGCTGATCTCAGGGCGACATTCGAGGACGGGTACGGGCGCCCGATGTTTCCGATTCAAGGGGAACGGTGACCGCATGGATGAGACCCGAGACGGGTCTAACCGCCAAGTTTGCACGCCGGGAGTCTTGAGGAGGTCCGCTAGTTTGCGTCATTCACAACCTGAAAGAGGTGCACAAGTGACCAGTGACTTGTCAGATCTCGCAGAATCGTGGCAGATGTGGACGGGTCGGGCGGGAATGGCAGATGCGACCGTAGGGGTCGGCGAAGACGGTGAAGGCGCTCTCTTCAGATCAGATGACGAAGCGTATGAACTTCGACATGCCAATGGTTGGTGGGTGTTAGACGAGATCGATGATCGCGGAAGGCGCTATACCGACACGGCCCGCTTCTCGACCATCGCGTTGGCTCACGAATATCTCGTGTGGCGATGGTCGTCAATAGCTCGAACAGCACTCGGTGCGAAGCAGTTAGGTCCGTACTTCCATTCCCTAGGAATGAATCCGAACGTCGATGCTGTCTGTCCCTGCCGCTCGTGCGAACTTCGTGGAGTTGCACCTAGTGGATGGCGCGGCACTCCTACCGACCTCCAACGCTGCGATGTTCAGTCAGATTCTCGAGTTGCCGATGAGTGATATCGCCGAGATTGTCATTGAAGGCCTTGGCTCCTGATCGGGCCGAGGCCTCCGTCGTCATGCCGTCGATGCGTCGACACGAACGCTTGGGGATCCTTTTGGCAGGCTGCGAAGATTGCCGCGCTGAATGTTCCGTTGCTGGAACTCGGTCCTGTCCTTCCAAGTCTATTCCTGCAGGTGAGGGTCAGGACGGCAAGTGCGTAGTGGGATGTTGCGGATCGCTATGAAGCAGGTGAGTTGATGACTTCAGATCTTCTATCGTCGGCCGACGCGATTGATGGCTGGATCAAAGGACGGGTCTGCTGCTGCTTACATCCGCGACTATGGCTGCGAGGTGTATCGCATTTGGCTTGAGTCTGGCAAATACATGGCGGTAATGCGTGATGGCTGGCGGCTTCGTTTGAATCGCGGGGCCTTCCAGTGGCCACCCTTCTGGACAAGTACACGGCGTGTTCGCTAACGGGCTATCTGCCTGATGGTTGGCAGATCGAGGTATCCGAAGTGGCGCCAGCGTTCGGCCGGGAGAGAAGATCGTTGCAGGTTCGGATCTTCGACGAATCCAACGTTGAAGTTCGGGTGAAAGATCTGAAGAGGATGGGGGTGATTCGATGACCGGTGCGCTGCGCATCAATCCAGAGCTCATTGACTGGGCCCAACGAGCGGGGTACGCGTTGACCCCGCAGGACCAGTCTGGGGCTGCGCTATTTTGGTCTGATCCTGGCGGTGAAACCCGTCTTCTGATCCGAACTTCGGATAACGGCGCCACGCTGACCTCAGCAGACCGCGGCCAAGCTGAGGTCTTTGTTCTTTCATCCCCTCAACTCGAAGTGATCGAGGATTACCTATGGGACTTCTTCGGCTCTGATGTGCGCGCAAAGCTAGATCTTCCGTGGCTGAAGGTCCCTTCAACCATTGACCAGTTGGCCGCTGAATTCACCATAGAACGCAGAGCTGACGGGTTTGTCTATCTGATGGGAAGGGAGCGGACTAGCCTCGCGCAAGCCCGTAACGGTGCGGTAGGAGTGATTGTCGCTTGCCAGGGTGATGGGACCACCTGATTGCCAGGGGGATGGGACCACCGTGGCGCGTTATTGAGGATGCTCGTCGGGGTGGTCTGGGTCAAGCTGGGCGGGTCGGGTGCGTTGCCGGTAGGACGGTCCTTCGACGACGAGGGTGTGGGCGGTGGCGGTGAGTCTGTCGATGGCTGATTGTGCGAGCAGGGTGTCGGCGGTCATGGTGAGCCATTCGGCGGGTTCTCGGTTGGAGGTCACGATGGTCGTCTTGGTGCGGTGTCGTTCGACGATGATTTCGTAGAAGTCGCTGGTTTCGGTGGCGCCGAGGGGCCGCAGGGCGAAGTCGTCGATGATGAGGACGTCGATGGTGGCCAGGCGGCGGATCTCGGTGTCGACGGTGTTGTCGAGGCGGGCGGCGCGTAGCCGGGTGAACAGTTTGTCGGATCGGGCGAACTGTACGGTGTGGCGTCGTCGAATTGCCATGTGTCCCAGTGCAGTTGCTAAATGTGTCTTGCCCACTCCGACGGGTCCGAGGATGATCGCAGACTGTCCGGCGTCGAGGAACCGCAGCGAGGTCAGGTCGCCGAGCAAGGTGCGGTCATAGCGCAGGTCGTCCTGTGCGGTCCAGGTGTCGAAACGCATCGTCGGGTCGAGTCCGGCCTTGGCCGATCGCAGTGCAGCTGATCGAGATTCACGCCGTGACACCTCGTCGGCGAGG
>NZ_SRLQ01000009.1 GCF_004745805.1 Mycolicibacterium sp. CH28
ATCCCTACATCATCGCGATCGTCGACGAGCTGGCGGACCTGATGATGACCGCGCCGCGCGACGTCGAGGACGCGATCGTGCGCATCACCCAGAAAGCCCGCGCGGCGGGCATCCACCTGGTGCTGGCCACCCAGCGGCCGTCGGTCGACGTGGTCACCGGTCTGATCAAGACCAACGTCCCGTCCCGCTTGGCCTTCGCCACGTCGTCGCTGACCGACAGTCGTGTCATCCTCGACCAGCCCGGCGCGGAGAAGCTGATCGGCATGGGCGACGGCCTGTTCCTGCCGATGGGTGCCAGCAAGCCGCAGCGGTTGCAGGGCGCCTACATCACCGACGAAGAGATTCAGGCTGTCGTGCAGGCCTGCAAGGATCAGGCCGAGCCGGAGTACACCGAGGGTGTCACCGCGGCGAAGACGGCCGGCGACCGCAGCGATGTCGACCCCGACATCGGCGACGACATGGACGTCTTCCTGCAGGCGGTCGAGCTGGTGGTCTCCAGCCAGTTCGGCTCCACCTCGATGCTGCAGCGCAAGCTGCGGGTCGGGTTCGCCAAAGCGGGCCGGCTGATGGACCTGATGGAGACCCGCGGCATCGTCGGGCCCTCCGAAGGCTCCAAAGCCCGTGAGGTGCTGGTCAAGCCCGACGAGCTGGCCGGCACGCTGGCGCTCATCCGCGGCGGGTCCGACGCCAACGGGGCAGACGCGGACGACGAGTTCTAGAGGGTGAGCAGCATCCGGGTATTGCCCAGGATGTTGGGCTTCACATAGGACAGATCAAGGAACTCGGCGACGCCGGTGTCATACGAGCGGCACATCTCCTCGTAGACCTCGGCGGTGACCGGGGTGCCCTCGATCTCGGTGAAGCCGTGCCGACCGAAGAACTCGGTTTCGAAGGTCAGCACGAACAGCCGCTCCAGTTGCAGCTCGCGGGCGACCGTGAGCAGCTGATTGACGACCGTGTATCCGATCCCGCGGCCCTTGACTTTGGGATTGACCGCGACGGTGCGAACCTCGCCCAGGTCGGCCCACAACACGTGCAGGGCGCCGCAGCCGACCACCTCGCCATCCAGCTCGGCCACCCAGAACTCCTGGACCGCCTCATAGAGCGTGACCAGGTTCTTCTCCAGCAGGATGCGGCCGGCGTAGGTGTCGACGAGACGCTTGATGTCGGGCACATCCGACGTGCGGGCGCGGCGTACGACAACATCAGGGGTCACGGGTGCAGAGTATCGGTCCCAGGGCGTCCCGGTGCCAACCGATATTCGTCCCGGTGCCAACCGATATTCGTCGCGGTGCCGACCGGTATCTGCCTACCGATATCCTGTTACGCGTGTCGGGACAACCCCAGAACGATCCGGCGGTCCCGCGCGTTCGGGTGGCCAACATCGCCAACCTGCTGACCGGGGTTCGGCTGGTCCTGGTTCCGATCTTCCTGCTGGCGCTGTTCGCCGGGGACGGTCACGAAACTGCAAGCCGGATAACTGCTTTCGCCATCTTCGCGATCGCCGTGATCACCGACCGGCTGGACGGGTCACTAGCCCGCACCTATGGGATGGTCACCGAGTTCGGCAAGCTGGCCGACCCTATCGCCGACAAGATGCTGATCGGGGCCGCCCTGATCGGGCTGTCGATGCTCGGCGACCTGCCATGGTGGGTGACCGTGGTGATCCTGGCCCGCGAGCTGGGCATTACGGTGCTGCGGTTCGCGGTGTTGCGGCGCGGGGTGATCCCCGCCAGCCGGGGCGGCAAGCTCAAGACGCTGGTGCAGGCCGTCGCGATCGGTTTGTTCGTTTTGCCGCTCCACAGCTGGCCGGCGACCTGGCTCACGGTGGCCTGGGTGATCATGTGGGCCGCGATCGTGCTGACAGTGCTCACCGGCCTCGACTACGTGGTCTCGGCCGTCAAGGACTCCCGTGAGCGATCCGCTGGTCGATGAGGCCGCCCGGGCGCTGGTGACCCGGCTGGCCGGCCTCAGCCACACCGTGGCCACCGCCGAGTCGCTGACCGCCGGCTTGCTGGCGGCCACGCTGGCCGGCGTGCCCGGCGCCAGCGCCGTTCTGCGGGGCGGGCTGATCACCTACACCGTGGAGACCAAGATCACGCTGGCCGGCGTACCCCGCGAACTGCTCGACGAATTCGGCCCGGTGGCCGCACCGACGGCGGCGGCACTGGCCGAGGGCGCGCGAGATCGCTGCGCCGCCACCTGGGGCGTGGGTCTGACCGGAGTGGCTGGCCCGGAGCCGCACGGCGGGCACCCGGTGGGCACGGTGTATCTGGGGCTGGCCGGTCCGGGGGCTTGTGAGGTCGCTGAGCTGCGGCTGGACGGCTCGCGCTGGGATATCCGGCTGGCGGCGGTGCATGAGGCCGTCCGGCGGCTGCACAACCTCGTCGAACGGTCCTGAGCTCCGGGGAACCAATCCGGCCGTCCCCGGCGTTGCATTAATTGCTGCGACTAATGGAGGAGGACAGCCAAATGGCGGTACTGCTGCGTGAGGTGATCGGCGACGTGCTTCGCGATGCACGCACTTCGCAGGGACGCACCCTTCGCGAGGTTTCTGATTCGGCGCGGGTGAGCCTCGGCTACCTCTCGGAGGTGGAACGCGGTCGCAAAGAGGCGTCCAGTGAGCTGCTCAGCGCCATCTGCAGTGCACTAGACGTCCCCCTGTCGCGGGTGTTGACCGATGCCGGGGAGAAGATGGCCGGCCGCGAGCGGATCGCCCGGCTGACCGCTGTGCCCAGCCGCGAAACCTCCATCGACGTTGCCACCAAGGTCGTCATCCCGCACCCTGTCGCGATGGCCGTGGCCTGACCCCTGGACCGGGTCACGTCCGGCCGACATGCCGGACGTGGCTGTGGCCGGGCATCGCGACCCGATAAATTGGGCACTGCGACTCAGCTGAGACCAAACTGCGGCACTCGATACGAAGGCGGGGCACCTGATGGCCAATCCGTTCACCAAGGCGTGGAAGTACTTGATGGCGCTGTTCAGCTCCAAGGTCGACGAGTACGCCGACCCGAAGGTGCAGATCCAGCAGGCCATCGAGGAGGCCCAGCGCCAGCACCAGGGGCTGACTCAGCAAGCCGCCCAGGTGATCGGAAACCAGCGTCAGTTGGAGATGCGGCTCAACCGTCAGCTCGCCGACATCGAGAAGCTGCAGGTCAACGTCCGCCAGGCGCTCACCCTCGCCGACCAGGCCACCGCCGCCGGTGATGCGGCCAAGGCCACCGAGTACACCAACGCCGCCGAGGCGTTCGCCGCGCAGCTGGTCACTGCCGAGCAGAGTGTCGAAGATCTGAAGACCCTGCACGACCAGGCGTTGCAGGCCGCCGGCCAGGCGAAGAAGGCCGTCGAGCAGAACGCCATGGTGCTGCAGCAGAAGATCGCCGAGCGCACCAAGCTGCTCTCGCAGCTGGAACAGGCCAAGATGCAGGAGCAGGTAAGCGCCTCGCTGCGGTCGATGAGCGAGATCGCTGCCCCCGGCAACACCCCAAGCCTCGATGAGGTGCGGGACAAGATCGAGCGCCGCTACGCCAACGCGATGGGTTCGGCCGAGCTGGCGCAGAACTCGGTGCAGGGCCGGATGCTCGAGATCCAGCAGGCCAGTGTGCAGATGGCCGGGCATTCCCGGCTCGAGCAGATCCGCGCGTCGATGCGCGGCGATGCGCTGCCGGCCGGGGACGCCGCCGTGGCCCCCGCTCCGGCCAACCCGGCGGTTCAGGCCGGCACGCCCGAGGCCGAAAAGCCGCTTGGACAGTAGGAGGCGAACACTTCGATGACGGTGAAACGGGACAAGCCCGGATTCGTCACGCAGCAGTGGCGTTCGACCCTGCAGCGCGGTGTCGACACCGTCAGCGAGTACGCCGAAGTGGCGGCCCAGAAACTGAGCGCCGCCGCCGACCCCCGCGCTCGGCTGCTACGCAAGCGCCGCTGGGCGTTGCGGCTGGGCCTGTTCTTCTCGTTCGCGTCGGTGTTCTGGATGCTGGTGACCGGCCTACTCGCGACCTGGAGCACCCCGGTGTGGGCGCTGCTGATCACCGGTCTGATCGCCGCCGGCGCGGCGGCTCCCGCCACCATGCTGCTGCTGCGCTACCGGTGGCTGCGCGCTGAGCCGCTGCCCCCGCAACGCCAGGTCAGCGGTCGCCGGCTACCCCCGCACGGGTCGGTGGCACGGCCATCGATGTCGGCGCTGGGAGCTTCCGAGCGTGGAATGCACTCATTGCTGGGGGTGATGGCGCGCGGGAACATGTTGCCGCCAGAAGAGATTCGCGAACTCACCGCGGCCGCCGATCGCACCGCGGCGACCATGGCGGCGACGGCCAATGAGGTGGTCTCGATGGAACGCGCCGCCGCTGACACGCCCAACTCGCGGTCGTATCTGGTCCCGACCATCAACGCGTTTACCGCCCAACTCAACCACGGTGTGCGGCAGTACAACGAAATGGTCACCGCCGCAGCGCAACTGGTGTCGGCGGCCAACACGGGCTCGATGTCCAGTTCGCCGATGTCGGCGCAGCGCTACCGAAACGAGCTCTCCGATGCCACCGACCGGCTGATGGGCTGGGCGCAGGCCTTCGACGAGCTCGGCCAGCTGCGCCGGGCCTGACTGCGCTCTATAGTCGCGGGCGCAACGCCGGCACGAGGGCGCCGGCGATACCCCGCGCGATGGCCTTGGTGAAATCGAACATGTCGAAGTAGTCCCGCCACAACGTGATTCGACCGTTGTTGACCTCGAAGACGCCACACACCCAGAACTGCAGGCGTACCGGGCCGAATATCAGCACATCGGTGCGTTCGGTCAGCACCACTGGGCCGTTGACGGCGATGCGATGGATCTTCACCTGGAAGCCAGCCTTGCCCTGCATGCGCCGAAAGAGCTTCATGGTGCGGGCCCGGCCGCGGATGGTGGGGAAGCCGACGTTTTCGTAGATCAGGTTGTCGTCCAACTGGGCGTCGGCGGTGGCCAGGTCTTCATCCTGCAGGGCGGACAGGAAGACCTCGACGGTGTGCGCGTTGTCGATATCGGAGCTCACGTTGGTGGTCTGCTCGGTCATGTCCGCCACAGTAGGCGCGTACCCCTGTGGCAGGGTAGGCCGCGTGCGTGTCGCGGTCGTCGCCGGTCCTGATCCGGGCCATGCCTTTCCCGCTATCGCGCTGTGCCTACGGTTCGCCGCCGCCGGGGATCAGCCTGTCCTGCTGACCGGTGCCGAATGGCTTGCGACCGCGCGGGCGGCCGGGATCGAGTCCGTCGAGCTTGCCGGGCTGGATCCGACCGAGGCCGACGACGACGCCGACGCGGGCGCCAAGATTCATCAGCGCGCGGCGCGGATGGCCGTGCTCAATGTCGCGACGCTGCGGCAATTGGCACCCGATCTGGTGGTCTCCGACGTGATCACCGCCTGTGGCGGGATGGCGGCCGACCTGATGGGTATCCCGTGGGTCGAACTGAGCCCGCACCCGCTGTACCTGCCGTCGAAGGGGCTGCCGCCATTGGGCAGCGGGCTGGCGCCGGGCACCGGGGTACGCGGACGGCTGCGTGACGTGGTCATGCGCGCGCTGACCGGACGGTCGGTACAGCAGGGGCTGCGCCAGCGCGTACAGGCGCGGGTGGAGATCGGCCTACCGGCGCGTGACGCCGGACCGGTTCGCCGGCTGATCGCCACCCTGCCGGCGCTGGAGGTGCCGCGACCGGACTGGCCCGCCGAGGCTGTCGTCGTTGGCCCGCTGCATTTCGAGCCGACGTCCGCGGTGCTGACGATCCCGACAGGGGAGGGCCCGGTGATCGTGGTGGCGCCGTCGACCGCCACGACCGGTGCCGCCGGGGTGACCGAGCTGGCCCTGGCGCACCTGGTGCCCGGCGACACGGTGCCTGCGGGCTCACGGGTGGTGATCTCCCGGCTCGCCGGTGACGAGCTTGACGTGCCGCCCTGGGCCGTCGTGGGGCTGGGCCGTCAGAACGAGCTGCTGGCCCATGCGGATCTGGTGATCTGCGGTGGCGGCCATGGGATGTTGTCGAAGACCCTGCTGGCCGGCGTGCCGATGGTGGTGATCCCCGGCGGCGGCGACCAGTGGGAGCTGGCCAATCGCGTTGTCCGGCAAGGCAGTGCGCGGCTGATCCGGCCACTGAGCGCGACCACGCTGGTGCGCGAGGTGGCCGAGGTGCTGTCCGTGCCGGGCTATCGGCAGGCGGCCCGGCGGGCCGGTGAGAGCATCGGGCAGGTCGCCGATCCGGTACGGGTGTGCCATGAATCGGTGTCTGGGTAAGTTGGTGGCGTGCGGCTGACCGAATTCACCGAACTCGTCGAGGCGCAGTTCGGTCGGGCTCGTGGCTCGTCACTGCTGGTGGATCACGTGCTGACCGCGCTGGGCGGGCGTACCGCCGCGCGGGCCGTCGAAGACGGTGTGGATCCCCGCGAGGTGTGGCGGGCGCTGTGCGCGGACTTCGATGTGCCGCGCGATCAGTGGTAGCCGACACGCGGCGGCGCGCCTCCTTGTCATCGAACACATGTTCGTTATTGTGGTCCATGTTCGACCGTTTTGTCGGTGCCTTGTCCTAGCGTCACGGCAACTGACCAACACCGGTCAACCGAATACCGGAAGAGAACGGAGACCTCATGGCGCAGCAAGCCCCCGATCGCGAAAAAGCCCTTGCGCTCGCGATCGCGCAGATCGAGAAGAACCACGGCAAGGGCTCGGTGATGCGCCTCGGGGACGAGGTCCGTCAGCCCATCTCGGTCATCCCGACCGGATCCATCGCCCTGGATGTGGCGCTGGGTATCGGCGGTCTGCCCCGCGGTCGCATCATCGAGATCTACGGCCCGGAGTCCTCGGGTAAGACCACCGTCGCACTGCACGCGGTGGCCAACGCCCAGGCTGCCGGTGGCATCGCGGCCTTCATCGACGCCGAGCACGCCCTGGATCCCGACTACGCCGCGAAGCTGGGCGTCGACACTGACGCACTACTGGTCAGCCAGCCCGACACTGGTGAGCAAGCACTTGAGATCGCCGACATGCTG
Source organism: Mycolicibacterium sp. CH28 (assembly GCF_004745805.1). GTDB lineage: Bacteria > Actinomycetota > Actinomycetes > Mycobacteriales > Mycobacteriaceae > Mycobacterium. The sequence goes on from NZ_SRLQ01000009.1 coordinate 7,014, forward strand.
ATCCGTTCCGGGGCTATCGACATAATCGTCATCGACTCGGTGGCTGCGTTGGTGCCGCGTGCTGAGATCGAGGGCGAGATGGGCGACAGCCACGTCGGCCTGCAGGCCCGCCTGATGAGCCAGGCGCTGCGTAAGATCACCGGCGCGCTGAGCAACTCGGGCACCACCGCGATCTTCATCAACCAGCTGCGCGAGAAGATTGGTGTCATGTTCGGTTCGCCCGAAACGACAACGGGCGGTAAGGCATTGAAGTTCTACGCCTCGGTGCGTCTGGATGTGCGACGGATCGAGACACTCAAGGACGGCACCGAAGCGGTGGGTAACCGCACCCGCTGCAAGGTGGTCAAGAACAAGGTGTCGCCGCCGTTCAAGCAGGCCGAGTTCGACATTCTCTACGGCAAGGGCATCAGCCGGGAGGGCTCGCTCATCGACATGGGCGTTGAACAGGGCTTCATTCGCAAGTCCGGGTCGTGGTTCACCTATGAGGGTGAGCAACTCGGCCAGGGCAAGGAGAATGCCCGCAACTTCCTGATCGAGAACCCCGACGTGGGCAACGAGATCGAGAAGAAGATCAAGGAGAAACTCGGTATTGGTGCGGTGATAACCGACGAACTCAGCGATGACGTTCTGCCCGCCCCAGTCGACTTCTGAGACCCGCGAAGAGCAGGCGCACGCCTTGTGCCTGCGCCTGCTCACGGCGCGGTCTCGCACCCGATCCGAGCTGGCCGCGCAACTGGCCAAACGGGGATACTCCGAGACGGTCGCCGCGACGGTACTGAATAGGCTGACCGCCGTCGGTCTGATCGACGACGCCGATTTCGCCGAGCAGTGGGTCCGGTCACGCCGGGCTCGAGCCGGAAAAGGCAAGCGCGCCTTGGCTGCTGAGCTGCGTAACAAGGGTGTCGACGATGACGTGATCGCCGAGGCGCTCGACGGTATCGATGCCGCCGCCGAACGGCAACGCGCCGAGCAGCTGGTGGAGCAGAAGCTGCGCCGGGAGTCACTTGCCGAAGCCGACGAGGCCAAGGTGATGCGCAGGCTGGTCGGGATGCTTGCCCGCCGGGGTTACCACCAGAGCATGGCGGTGGCGGTGGTCAGCGAGGGGTTGGCGGCAGAGCGGGAGCGTCGGCGGGTCTAGAGCGCACTAGGTTTGTGCCCGTGGGGGCCCATCAGCGATGTCGCCAACGCCGTTGCGCTTGCCGAACGGCTCGGCCTCGAGCCTGTCATCGAGATTGACGACCTGCGCAGGAACCGGACGATACGCCAGATCGCCAACCCGATACGGCTGAGCGCGACACCATCGACGTACCGATTTGCCCCACCTGAACTGGACGACGCTGCAGATTATGTTGGGGGCGAACAGCCTTCGGTGTGAGTTAGTGGCCGGGGGGACGACGCCTACCTGCGCACCGGCCTGGTAATTGCCGATGTAGCCGGCCAATCCACATGTTGGCCATCCGGTAGTACCCTCATCGGAAAGGGTCCGGCAACCGGGGGATGTGACCGTGACACCGAGGACTCCGCGGCCTTCTGCGGTGCGGGCCGCGATCGCGGTGGCCGCGGTCGCGGCTGGCTTGGCCATGACGTTCCTCGTCGCGTCGGCCGTCCTGTTGGTTGCCGCGCGCTTATCAACTGTCCTTTGGGTTTTCGTTGGTGCTGGCTACCTGGCGCTACTTGCCGGTGGTGTTGTGACCGTCCTTGCAATTGGCCGGATCATCCGGATCGGAAGGATCTGGCGAGCCGCTGCGGGTGTCTGCATCTGCCTGACGGTGATCGCGGCGGTGACAGCCGAGCACACCATCTTCGACCGATTCCCTTGCTTTCCTGCTGAATCCGATCCGCCAGGGATCGCATACTGGGAGGTGCCCGGCGGTCGATTGGCCTACTACCACCTGCCCGCGGCTCCACATCCGGGCAACCACGCCCCCGTCGTGTTCTTGCATGGCGGTCCGGGCACGCCGGGGGAGGGATTGCCGATTGGCAGTCAGCAATTGGCGGCGCAGGGCTACGACATATACGCCTACGATCAACTCGGGGCCGGCCGCTCGACCAGACTCGACGACGTCACCGATTACACGGTTGACGGCGCCGTGGAAAACCTCGAACAGGTACGCCGCGCGATCGGTGCGGACAAGATGATCCTGATCGGACGGTCGTGGGGCGGTTCCCTGCTCGCACAATACTTGGCGCGCCATACCGACCGTGTCCAGCAGGCACTCTTCGTCACCCCCGGTTCAATCTGGGGCGGCCTCAACGAGGACGTCGGCGAACCCTGGCCCACCCAGGACGCCACGGAACGTCTCGAGTACGAGAAACTCACAAGCAGGCCACGGTCACTGCTGCAGAGCATTCTGCTTGACATCAACCCGAACGCGGCCCGCGCTCTGGTTCCGGACCGTGAAGCCGACAGCTGGATGCGGGCAGTCGCGCTCACCGGCCGCGGTTCAACCACGTGCGCTAACCGCGCCAGCATCCCGGCACATCACAACCTGCAAGGCTTCTACAGCAATCAGATGCTCGTCCGAGATTTCGCCACCACATCCGATCCCCGTCCTGCCCTGGCGACGGTGCACGTTCCAACCCTCGTCTTAGCGGCGCAGTGCGATTTCATCCATTGGCCGGTGATTCGGCGGTATGCCGATGCCATCCCCGCGGCGTCGCTCATACCCGTCGACAATGCCGGGCATGGTGTCAGCGAGGACCAGCCTGAGCTGTTCACCCGCTTGATCGTTGGGTTCATTACGGGTCAGCGACTCGGAATCCAACCGTGGCGGTCCGCGGAGGATCCGTGGCCTCATCAGGGTGACCGCTGACGGGGGAACTGGCTATAGCGGACACAGTCGATGCGCGGTTGGTACCGCGGTTCTAATCCCCGGGCTCCAGGGTGGCCTGCTCCACCGCCGCCGGTGCCGGCCCCCGCTTGGAGCGCCGCAGCCGTCGCTCCAGACGCGTCGCCGCCGCCGACAACGCGAAGTTGACGCTGATCATCAACACCGCGATGACGATCAACGCCGGAACGTAGTTGCCATAGGACGATCCGACCACGGTGCCCTGCCGCACCATCTCCACGAAAGTGATCTGATAGCCGATCGCGGTGTCCTTGAGTACGACCACGAGCTGGGAGACCAGCACCGGCAACATGGACGTGATCGCCTGAGGTAACAGGATCGCCCGCATCGTCTGTCCCGACCGCAACCCCAGCGCGGCCGCGGCCTCGGACTGCCCGCGTGGGAGGGTCTTGACGCCCGCCCGCACTATCTCGGCGATCACTGCGGAGTTGTACAGCGTCAGCCCCGTCACCACACCGGCTAATGCGAGCTGGCTGGACGGGAACACGTCGTAGAGCGCGTACAGGAAGTAGGCGAAGATCATCATGATCAGCACCGGCACGGCTCGGAAGAATTCGACTGTCACCGCGCACGGCCATCGCACCGCACCGATGTCCGACAACCGCCCCACACCCAGCAGCAGTCCCAGGATCCCCGCGAGCACGATCGACAAGGCTGCCGCGGTCAAGGTGCCCTCAATGCCGGGCAGCACGTAGGTCTTCCACAGGTTGGCCGTGGTGAACGGCTCCCACTTGGCTGCAGTCAACTGACCTTTGCCGGCCAGTCGGGCGACGACCGCCCATGCCACCAGCGCGATGATGATCAGCGTGACCGCCGAGATCACCCGGTTGCGCACCAGCGCCCGGGGTCCGGGGGCGTCGAAGAGAACCGAACCGCTCATTACCTCACAACCGCCCAACGCTTGCCGAGCCACCCGAACAGCAATCCCAGCGGGAGAGTGAGGATCAGGAATCCAACCGCGAAAATGCTACCGACCACGAGCAGGGCCGCGGTGTTCTCGGTCATCTCCTTCATCAGCAACGCCGCCTCCGCCACCCCGATCGCCGAGGCGATGGTGGTGTTCTTCGTCAACGCGATCAGCACTGAACCCAGGGGAATAATGACCGCCCGAAATGCCTGCGGGAGAAGGATGATCCGCAGGTTCTGCCAAAACGTGAACCCGAGCGATCGGGCGGCCTCGGCCTGCCCCAACGGCACTGTGTTGACTCCAGAGCGCACTGTTTCACACACGAACGAAGCGGTGTAGACCGTTAAGCCGAGCACTGCGAGCCGAAAGTTGCTGTCTGCGATCGATGTTGGCGACTTGGAGTCGGCTAGTGTGACGCCCAGCGTCTGCGCCAAACCGAATGAGCAGAACAGGATGATCAACGTCAACGGCGTGTTGCGCACCGTGTTGACGTAGGCGGTCCCGAGCCAGGTGAGCATCGGCACCGGCGCCAGCCGCATCGCGGCCAGCGCCGTACCGAGAATCAGTGCTCCGATCGCGGAGAACACCGTGAGCTGCACCGTGGTCCAGAACGCCTCGAAGATCTGGCCGCGGTACTCGCTGAACACCTCCACGTCGAGACGGTCTCAGCAGCCGCCGAGCGCGGGTGGGGCGGGAGCGGTGATCCCGGCCGGCCCGAGGTTCTTGTCGAAGGCGGCCTTCCAGGCGCCATCGGCCTCCATCTTCTTCAGTGCGTCGGTGATCTTGGTGCACAACTCGGTGTCACCCTTCTTCAGGCCGATTCCGTAGCGCTCCTCGGAGAACGGCTGTCCGACGATCTTGAGGACGCCGGGGGACTGGGCGGCGTAACCGGCCAGGATCACCTCGTCGGTGGTCACTGCGTCGACGGCCCCGTTCTTGAGCGCCTCGACGCACGCCGAATACGTGTCGTACTGCTGGAGCTGCACGCCCGGGTACTTGTCCTTGATCCGCTGTGCCGGCGTCGACCCGCTGACCGAGCACAGCCGCTTGTTGTTCTGCAACGAATCCGCGCCGGTGATGTCGGTGTTGTCGGCCCGCACCAGCAAGCTCTGGCCGGTGATCAGATAAGGACCGGCGAAGCTGACCTTCTCCTTACGGGCGTCGGTGATCGAGTAGGTCGCGACGATGTACTTGACCTGGCCGTTCTGGATCAACGTCTCGCGCTGACCGGACGGAGATTCCTTCCACTCGATCTTGTCCTCGGGGTAGCCGAGTTCCTTGGCCACGTACTTGGCGACGTCGACGTCGAACCCGCTCATCGTTCCGTCGGGGTTCTTCAGGCCGAGGCCGGGCTGGTCGAACTTGGTGCCGATGACGAGCTTGTCGCCCGAGCCACCGCCACCGCATGCGGTCGCCGAGAGCGGCAGCGCGACAGCCAGGATCGCGGCGCCGATGAGCCGCCATGACCGGGACGGTCGAGAAAGAGCAGGCATGTTCGGGTGTTCCTTTCGCCCTAGTGGTTGAGGATCTTGCCGAGGAAGTCTTTGGCGCGCTCGGAGCGCGGGTTGTCGAAGAAATCGGCGGGCGGCGCGTCCTCGACAATTGCCCCGTCGTCCATGAACACCACTCGGTCGGCGGCGCGTCGGGCGAAGCCCATCTCATGCGTCACCACGACCATCGTCATGCCTTCGCTTGCCAGTGCGGTCATCACGGCCAGCACCTCGTTGATCATCTCCGGGTCCAGCGCGCTGGTCGGCTCGTCGAACAGCATCACCTTGGGATCCATCGCCAGCGACCGTGCGATGGCCACCCGTTGCTGCTGGCCGCCAGACAGCTGCGCGGGATACTTGTCGGCCTGATTGGCCACTCCGACGCGTTCGAGCAGCTCCAGTGCCTTCTCCCGAGCCTTGTCCTTGCTGACTTTGCGCACCTTGACCGGAGCCAGGCTGACGTTCTCCAGGATGGTCTTGTGCGCGAAGAGGTTGAAGGATTGGAACACCATGCCCACATCCGAGCGCAGTTGCGCCAGTTTGCGCCCCTCCGAAGGCAATTGCTCGCCGTCGATCGCGATCGTGCCGGAGTCCACGGTCTCCAGCCGATTGATGGTGCGGCACAACGTCGACTTGCCAGAACCCGACGGCCCGAGCACCACGACGACCTGACCCCGGTCGATGTCGAGGTTGATGTCCTTGAGTACGTGCAGGTCGCCGAAGTGTTTATTGACGCCCTTGATCGAGATCATCGGCTCGTCGCCGCTGCGCCCCATACGTTGAGACCATACCCAGCTAACCCACAGTTGGCCCGGCGTTGGCGGATCCGGCGATTTCTCCGGGGCCCGCCCCGCTCCGTACGATAGGCCTGTGACATCGGTGCTGACCAACGGCCACCAGGCGGGCGACACGCCTCGCCCGGCGTCCGAGCGCACTTACCAGGTCCGCACGTACGGCTGCCAGATGAACGTGCACGACTCCGAGCGTCTGGCCGGGTTGTTGGAGGCGGCCGGATACCGGAGGGCGCCCGAGGGCACCGACGCCGATGTGGTCGTCTTCAACACCTGTGCGGTGCGGGAGAACGCCGACAACAAGCTGTACGGCAATATCAGCCATCTGGCACCGCGCAAGCAGGCCGATCCCGATATGCAGATCGCGGTGGGCGGCTGCCTGGCCCAGAAGGACCGGGAAAGCCTGCTGCAGAAGGCGCCGTGGGTCGACGTCGTGTTCGGCACCCACAACATCGGCTCGCTGCCGGCGCTGCTGGATAGGGCCCGGCGCAACCAGCAGGCCCAGGTCGAGATCGCCGAATCGCTGCGCGAATTCCCCTCCACGCTTCCTGCTGCCCGTGAATCCGCTTATGCGGCATGGGTTTCCATTTCGGTGGGCTGCAACAACACCTGCACGTTCTGCATCGTGCCGTCGCTGCGGGGCAAAGAGGTGGATCGTCGACCAGAGGAGATCCTGGCCGAGGTGCGCTCGCTGGTCGACCAGGGCGTGCTGGAAATTACGCTGCTGGGCCAGAACGTCAACGCCTACGGGGTCTCTTTCGCCGACCCCGCCACTCCCCGCGACCGCGGCGCTTTCGCGGCGCTGCTGCGCAGTTGCGGCAGCATCGACGGGCTGGAGCGGGTCCGGTTCACCTCGCCGCATCCCGCCGAGTTCACCGACGACGTCATCGAGGCGATGGCGCAGACTCCGAACGTCTGCCCGGCGTTGCACATGCCGCTGCAGTCCGGATCCGACCGGATGCTCAAGGCGATGCGCCGGTCCTATCGTGCCGAGAAGTACCTGGGCATCATCGACCGGGTCCGCGCCGCGATGCCGCACGCCGCGATCACCACCGACATCATCGTTGGGTTCCCCGGTGAGACCGAAGACGACTTCGCCGCCACCCTCGACGTGGTGCGAGCGGCCAGGTTCAGCGCGGCGTTCACATTCCAGTACTCCAAGCGGCCCGGGACCCCGGCCGCTGAACTCGACGGTCAGCTTCCCAAAGCTGTTGTGCAGGAACGCTATATGCGCCTGCTGGAGGTGCAGGAGCAGATCTCCTTCGAGGAGAACACCGCCCAGATCGGCACGGAAGTGGAGTTGTTGGTCGCCACCGGTGAGGGCCGCAAGGACGCCAGCACCGCTCGGATGAGCGGACGTGCGCGGGACGGCCGATTGGTGCATTTCACGCCGGGACAGACCGAGGTGCGCCCCGGCGACATCGTCACCACCACGGTGACCGGCGCGGCCCCGCATCACCTGATCGCCGACGCTCCGCTGCGCAGCTACCGCCGCACCCGCGCCGGTGACGCCCACGCCGCAGGCCAGCGGCCCCGCACGGTCGGGTTGGGGCTGCCTCCGGTAGGTAGGCCGCCCGTCGAACAGACGACGGGATGTGCGCAATGAGTGACTTCGAGTCCTACCGGTCCGAGATCGAGGCGGCCGAACGTAAGGTCGCCGGCGAGATCCAGCCGGGTGCTCGCGCGATGGTAGTGGCGATCCTGGTGTTCGTCCTGCTGGTGTCGCTGATCCTGCCGCACACCGGTGGCGCACGCGGCGTCGACGTCCTGATGGGCGACGACAAGGCGTTGCGCGTGGGCATCGCGCTGCCCTCACGGTTGTTCAGCTGGTTCGCCCTGGTTTTCGGCGTCGGATTCTCCATGCTGGCGCTGCTGACCCGGCGTTGGGCGCTGGCCTGGATCGCGCTGGCCGGCTCTGCGCTGGCCAGCGCACTCGGGCTGCTGGCGGTGTGGTCGCGCCAGACCGCCGGGCACGGTCATCCCGGCCCGGGTATCGGCCTGTTGGTGGGGTGGTTGGCGGTCATCCTGCTGACGTTCCACTGGGCGCGGGTGGTGTGGACCCGCACGGCCGTGCAGTTGGCGGCCGAGGAGCAGCGCCGGCTGGAAGCCACCGAGCGTCAGTCCCGTTCGCTGCTGGACGACGTGGACCGCCGCGAGGGCGAGCAGCAACCGCCGCCAGCCGACCCCAAGCCCTGACCGCTGCCTAGCGCTTCCTGCCCAGCGCCTCGGCCGCGGCGTCGGCCCACTGCCGCCACTGCTCGGCGCTGGCCCGGGCCTGCTCGGCATCCTTGGTGCGGCCGGCGACCGCCGCCTTCTCCGCCTGCCGCTCGTACTGCTCGGCGCGGGCCCGGAACTGCTCGGCACGAGCCTGCGCCTCCGGGTCGATGCGGCCCGAGTCGGCGGCATCGCGAACCTTCTTCTCCACCGCACGCAACCGGCGCTCCAGTTCGGGGGCCCGCTCGCGGGGAGCCTTGCCGATCGCGTCCCACTTGTCGGTGATAGCCCGCAGCGCGGCGCGGGCCGCGTCGGGATTGGACGTGTCGAGCTTCTCCGCCTCGGCCAGCAGGGCCTCTTTCGCGGTCCCATTGGCTTGGAACTCGGCGTCCCGCTCGGCGCTGACGGCGTTGCGGGCGGCGAAGAACGTGTCCTGAGCGGACTTGAACCGATGCCACAGCGCGTCGTCGATGTCCTTGGAGGCTCGGCCCACGGCCTTCCACTGCGCGAGCAGGTCGCGGAACGCCCCGGCCGTCGCGGCCCAGTCCACGGAGCCGGAGAGTTCCTCGGCGCGTTCGCACAGCTTCTCTTTGGCCTGCTTGGCTCCGGCCCGCTCGCGGTCGAGATCGGCGAAATGCGAACCTCGGCGCCGGTTGAACGTCTCACGGGCTGCCGAGTAGCGCTTCCACAGCGCGTCGTCGGTCTTGCGGTCCAGGCCGGTGACGGTGCGCCACTCATCCAGAATGGTGCGCAGCCGGTCGCCGGCGGCCTTCCATTGTGTCGAGGTGGCGGCCAGCTCCTCGGCCTCGACGGCGAGTGCCTCTTTGCGTGCGGTCTGTGCCGCGCGCTGCTCGTCGCGGCGTGCCCGGTCGGCTGCGGCCGTTTCGTCGGCGTGATCGCGGATCGCGGCCAGCCGCTCGGCCAGCGCGTCGAGATCCCCCAGAACGCTTGCGGTCGGCAGGGTTTCGGCCAGCGCGGCGGCCGCCGCCTTGATCTTGCGGGCGTCGCCGGACCCCGAAGCCAGCCGGGTTTCCATCAGCGTGACCTCGGTGGCCAGATCCTCGAAACGCCGGCCGAAGTGGGCGAAAGCCGCCTCATTGTCCCCGGCCTGCCAGGAGCCGATGGACCGTTCGCCGGCCGACGTGATGAGCCACACCGTGCCGTCGTCGTCGATGCGGCCGAACCGGTGCGGGTCACTCGACGGCGGCGCCGACACCGGGGCGGCAGGCGGGTGAGGCTTGGGAACAGGCCGCGGCGGTCCCGGTCGGGGAGCCGGCCTCGGTGGTTCGCCAGCGTGCGATTCGTCGATGGTCATGGCTCGCCTCACCTACCCTCCGCGCGGGAAGCCCGCGCATCTGCCGCGCGACGCGGCGCCAGTTCTGCATTGGATGACGGCGTCGCCTGACTACAGACGGTCGCCCTCGTTGGTATTGAACCAGGTTGATGCCGCGCATGCCCCCGGGTTGGTCTGTACCGGTTGCACATGGCGTCGATCGGAGGGCAGGCTGACCCATTCGAAGGCTGAGGAGATCGGTTGTGCACAAGTCGGACATCGCCACCCTGTTAGCCCTCGGGGCGGCGCTGTTGATTGCCGTCGGTGATGTCATCCAGCAACGGTCGGCCCATGACGTCACCGACGAGCAGGTCGGCCATGTCGCGCTGTTCTTGCGGCTGCTCAGGGACAAGAAGTGGTGGCTGGGCAGTCTGGTGGCCGCCGGGGGTTTCGGGCTGCAGGCGGCAGCCCTCGGCTACGGCTCCGTGCTGCTCGTGCAGGCCTTGCTGGTGACGTCGCTGCTGTTTGCGCTGCCGTTGAGTGCCCGCTTCGCGGGGCGGCGCATCACCTCGTCTCAGTGGATGTGGGCGGTGGTGCTGGCTGTGGCCGTAGCGGTGATCGTCACCGTCGGCAACCCATCCAAGGGAGACTCGCGGGCCGGCATCGACCTGTGGCTTTGGGTCATCGCCACCCTCGGTCCGTTCCTGGCGGTGTGCTTGCTGGGTGCGCGGGTGATGTCGGGCAAGCCGGTCGCTGCGGTACTGCTCGGAGTGGTCGCGGGTTCGTTGTGGGGGCTGTTCGCCGTGCTCACCAAGGGCGTGGTCGACCAGCTGGATCGCGGGGTATGGGCGCTGCTGAAGCTGCCCGAACTGTATCCGTGGGCGGCCGTCGCCATCGCTGCGACGGCGTTGCAGCAATCGGCGTTCCGAGCCGGATCGATGGCTGCGTCCCTGCCGGCGGTCACCGTCAGCGAACCGATGGTGGGCTCGATCCTCGGTATGGCCATCCTCGGTGAGATGTTGCGTCCCGGCAGGTCTGGCTGGGTTGTCCTGGGCATCGCCGTCGTGGCGATGGTCGCGGCGACGGTGGAGCTCGCCCGCGGCGAGGCGACATCGTCGCCGGACGTCACCGCGAGCATGCCCGGCTGACCGCACTACCGTGTGGGACGTGCTGACCGTCATCGCCCTGACTCCGTCGGCGCCGGTCCTGGTACCCGAACTGGCCGGCGCGGCTGCGGCCGAAGTCGCCGACTTCCGCACCGCGGCGCTGACGGTCGCCACCCAGCTGCCCGACCGCTGGATTGCGATCGGTGTCGGGGCAGCTGAGGAGGTCATCGGCCCGCAGGCGCGGGGTACCTTCGCCGGTTACGGGGTCGATGTCGGCGTCACCTTGTCGCCGGACGCCGAGTCGACGGTGCGCGCGCTGCCGCTGTGCGCGCTGGTCGCCGGCTGGCTGCGGGGACTGGCGAACCCGGCAGCCCGCGCCGAGGTCAGGGTGTACCGCGCCGACCTAGGCGCCGACACCGCGGTGGCCCGGGGTCGGGACCTGCGCGCAGAGATCGATGCGGCCGACGGCCCGGTGGGCGTGCTGGTGGTGGCTGACGGCGCCAACACGCTGACCCCGCCGGCTCCCGGCGGTTATGACCCGGAGGCGGCGGCGGTGCAGGCCGCCCTCGACGACGCGCTGGCCGCCGGCGATGCCGCCGCCCTGACCCGATTGCCTGCAGGCGTCGTCGGCCGGGTGGCTTATCAGGTACTGGCCGGACTCGCCGGTCCCGGCCCGCACGCGGCCCGGGAGCTGGTGCGGGGTGCGCCGTACGGGGTTGGGTACTTCGCCGGCGTGTGGGTTCCAGGCCCGGCGGGCGGGAGCGTAGCGACTGGGGGATTGGACCCGGCGGGCGGGAGCGTAGCGACTGGGGGGTCAACCGAGTGAGACCGATCGCGGTCATCGGCCCCACCGGCACCGGCAAGTCCCAGCTTGCGCTGGAGGTCGCCGAGCGGCTGGGCGGTGAGATCGGCGTCGAAGTCGTCAATGCCGACGCGATGCAGCAGTACCGGGGCATGGACATCGGCACCGCGAAACTCTCCGTCGCCGAACGCCACGGCATCGCGCACCACCAACTCGACGTGCTCGACGTGACCCAAACCGCCACCGTCGCCCGCTACCAGGAAGCCGCCGCCGCCGACGTCGAAGCGATCGCGGCGCGCGGCGCAGTGCCGGTCATCGTGGGTGGGTCGATGCTGTACATCCAGTCGTTGCTCGATGACTGGGCCTTCCCGGCCACCGATCCGCAGGTGCGCGCCCGCTGGGAAGAACTGCTCGCCGAGATCGGGGTCACGGCCCTGCACGCCGAACTGGGCCGGCGCGACCCGGCCGCGGCGGCGGCGATCCTGGCCACCGACGGGCGCCGGATCGTGCGGGCGTTGGAGGTCATCGAGCTGACCGGGCAGCCCTTCGCCGCATCTGCGCCGCGGATCGGGGCACCCCGCTGGGGCACCGTGATCATCGGATTAGATTGGGAGACAGAAACTCTCGACGAGCGGCTGGCGCGCCGCACCGACGCCATGTTCGAGGCCGGCCTGGTCGAGGAGGTGCGGGGCCTGCTGGACCACGGGTTGCGGGAGGGGGTGACCGCCGCCCGCGCGTTGGGGTACGGGCAGGTGATCGCCGCGCTGGATGCCGGTGGCACCGAGGAGCAGTTCGCGCAGGCCCGTGAACTGACCTTCATCGGCACCCGGCGCTACGTGCGTCGGCAGCGGTCCTGGTTTCGTCGCGACCACCGCATCCACTGGCTCGACGGTTCGGCGCCCGCCCTTGCCGACGCGGCGATCGAACAGTGGCGGGACGTATCCTGATCAGGTGATCTTCGCCAAGGGGCACGGCACCCAGAACGACTTCGTCGTGCTGCCCGACCTGCACGCACAGCTGGACCTGGCACCGGCCGCGGTGGCGGCGCTGTGCGACCGCCGTCGTGGGCTTGGCGCCGACGGCGTGCTGCGGGTCACCACAGCCGGGGCGGTCGTCGCGGCCGGGGTGATCGACGGACTCCCCGAAGGCGTCGACGCCGCCGACTGGTACATGGACTACCGCAACGCCGACGGGTCGATCGCCCAGATGTGCGGCAACGGTGTGCGGGTCTTCGCCCACTATCTGCGGGCCAGCGGCCTGGAGGAGCGCGACGAGTTCGTGGTCGGTTCGCTGGCCGGGCCGCGACCGGTCGTCGTGCACCACGCCGATGGGCTCGATGCCGAGGTCACCGTCGAGATGGGCAAGGTCAATCGGCTCGGCACTGGCAGCGCCACCGTCGGGGGACGGCTCTTCACCGGCGTCGGCGTCGACGTCGGCAACCCGCACCTGGCGTGCCTTGATCCCCGCCTCACCGAGGCCGCCCTGGCCGAGCTCGACGTCGCCGCGCCGGTGGACTTCGACACCGCCCAGTTCCCGGACGGCGTCAACGTCGAGGTGCTGACATCCCCGGTCGACGGGGTGGTCTCGATGCGGGTGCATGAACGCGGGGTCGGGGAGACCCGTTCCTGCGGCACCGGGACCGTGGCCGCGGCCGTGGCCGCGCTGGAACATCTCGGCACCACCACGGGCCTCCTGCGGGTCCGCATCCCCGGCGGGGAGGTCACCGTCGAGGTCAGCGACACCACCAGCCTCTTGCGGGGCCCGTCGGTGCTAGTGGCGCGCGGTGAGCTGGCTGACGAGTGGTGGGCGGCCCAACTCTGATCGCTGAAGCGGGGACGTTATTCAGGTGCGCGACGTTGTACCGGCGTGACACCATCGATTACCGCCTATGACGAAATCTGACTTCACCCCGTCCGCCGAGCCCAGCCTCGGCGAACTAGCCCTTCAAGACCGCGCCTCGCTGCGCCGCGTCGCGGGGCTGTCCACCGAGCTCACCGATGTCTCCGAGGTCGAATACCGCCAGCTGCGCCTGGAGCGGGTGGTGCTGGTCGGCGTGTGGACCGAGGGCAGTGCGGCCGACGCCGAGGCCAGCCTGGCCGAGTTGGCCGCACTCGCCGAAACCGCGGGCTCCGAGGTGCTCGAGGGGCTGGTCCAGCGCCGCGACAAACCCGACCCGTCCACCTACATCGGTTCGGGCAAGGCCCAGGAGCTGCGCCAGGTCGTCATCGCGACCGGCGCCGACACCGTCATCTGCGACGGTGAACTGAGCCCCGCACAGCTGAACGCGCTGGAGAAGGTGGTCAAGGTCAAGGTCATCGACCGGACCGCGCTGATCCTCGACATCTTCGCTCAGCACGCCACCAGCCGGGAGGGCAAGGCGCAGGTGGCCTTCGCCCAGATGGAGTACATGCTTCCGCGGTTGCGCGGCTGGGGTGAGTCGATGTCGCGGCAGGGCGGTGGCGCCGGCGGCAGTGGCGGCGGTGTCGGCACCCGCGGTCCCGGTGAAACCAAGATCGAGACCGACCGGCGTCGAATCCGCGAGCGAATGTCCAAACTGCGCCGCGAGATCAAGGAGATGAAGAAGATCCGCGACACCCAGCGCGGTCGCCGGCTGCAGAGTGACGTCGCGTCGATCGCGATCGTCGGCTACACCAACGCGGGAAAGTCCAGTCTGCTCAACGCGTTGACGGGCGCCGGGGTCCTGGTCGAGAACGCGTTGTTCGCCACGCTCGAACCCACCACTCGCCGTGGGGAATTCGAGGACGGCCGGCCGTTCGTGCTGACCGATACCGTCGGCTTCGTGCGGCACCTGCCCACCCAGTTGGTCGAGGCCTTCCGCTCGACGCTGGAAGAGGTCGTCGATGCCGACCTGCTGGTGCATGTGGTCGACGGGTCGGATTCCAACCCGATGGCTCAGATCGAGGCGGTGCGGCAGGTTCTCCGCGAGGTGCAGAACGACCATCATGCGCCACCGGCTCCGGAGTTGTTGGTGGTCAACAAGATCGATGCCGCAGACGACCTGACGCTGGCTCAGTTGCGCAGCGCCCTGCCAGCGGGCGCGGTCTTCGTCTCCGCCCACACCGGCGAGGGACTCGATCGGCTGCGTAGCCGGCTCAGCGAACTCGTCGAACCGCGCGAGATCACCGTCGACGTCACCATCCCCTACGGCCGGGGCGACCTGGTGGCCCGGCTGCACAACGACGGTCATGTCGATGCCACCGAGCACACCGAGGCTGGGACCCGGCTCAAGGCGCGGGTACCCGCCGCACTGGCGGCCGGTCTGCGCCAGTACAGCACTTAGGCCGCGTGGGCCCTGGCGGCTTCGCCGCGTACGTGCGTGGGTACTGATGCCCTTGCATGTCAGGCCGAACGGCTCTGTTGCCTCCCGGGGAACACGAGGAGCCTTGATTGGCAGGCATACGCTCTTCCGGGGGGAGGACGTCCGATGAGATTGCTGCAACGACCGCTGGCGGGGGCGACAGTAGGACTCATTTGCGCGATGATCGCCATCGGCACGGTTCCAGAGCCCGGGGCGCAGGCCCAGACGAGGATCACCGTCCCCGGCGCGGGACCGCTCTACTATCCGAACATCGTCGCCCAGTTGCCGGTAGGGCGGCTCTATTTCATGGGGACGAGCGAAGCGGCTGGGCCGCCTCTGTCGCTTCTGGCGGGGTACGACCTGCTGAATCATCAGATCGGAGCGAACTGGTTCCCCGGCAGCACGGCTCAGGTGGTCAACTACCCGGCGAGTATGGGTCTGCTGAGCTTCAGCCTGGCCGCACCGGGCGTTGACGACGCCGTGGCGATGGGACGTGTGTCGCTCGACGATCAGATCAGGAACGCGGTTGCCGACGGTAACCCGGTCGTGATTGCCGGCCTGTCGGAGGGGACCCTGGTGATCAACCGCGAATTAGCCTATCTTGCAAAGACTCCCGATGCTCCGCCAGCCGATCTGCTGTCATTCGCCCTCTTTTCGGGTCCCGAATCCGGCCTATTCGATGTCTACCTGCCTGCGGGGTTGGGGGTGCCGCTGGTCAACTACACCGTGCACAATTTGGCCGACAGCCAATACGACGTCAGCGTGGTCTTCCACCAGTACGACGGCTGGGCCGACCCACCCGACCGCCCATGGAATCTGCTGGCAGTGGTGAACTCGTTGGTGGCAACGCTCTACCTCCATAACGGTCCGGCGCTGGCCACACCGTCTGACGCAGTTGTGGTGTCCCAGGTGACTAGTCACCTCGGCGGGACGACCACCACCTACATGATCCCGTCTACCACGCTGCCGCTTCTCGAGCCGCTTCATCAGCTCGGCGTCCCGGATGGGGCCGTCGACGCGCTGAACTCGGTGCTCAAGCCAATCGTCGACGCGGGTTACTCGACCCTGGCCCCCGCTGCCGGACCGTACTTCTCCCACGGGCAACTTGTGTTCAAGTCCCCGACAGCCGCGGCCACCCGCGTCGAGGGCGGCACGACAACTCCTCGCCGACGCGGGCGGGCCACGTCGGCCAGGTCTTCGAACACCCCCCGCGCCATCACCGATTCGGCGCGCGCACGCCGGCCAGTCGCCAAGCCATTGGGTGATCGCTCGAGCAGCATTGGCCACCGTGCCCCACGGCCGGTTGATTCAGCGGCCTAGGCTGCGTCGGCCGCTTCGCCGGAAGCGGAAGTGCCTGCGGTTGCGGGCCTTCCGCTCTTGCCACTACCAGCTTTCGCTGGCTTGAGCGGCAGGGCTCCTCACTCGGGCATTGACACGCACCTATGACCGCAGTGGAATGCGGGAAGAACCTGAGAACCGGGCGCGATTTCAGGTGACGTCGTAGAGCTGGCTGACCGGTGCGGTCAGGAGCCGTTCGGCCAGTTGTGCTTTGAGGACATCCAACCGGGCCTCCTGATCGGCGGTGCGGTTCTGCGTTCGTGCCGCGTCGATGAATTCCTCGGTGACGAAGCCGTCGCGCAGCGTCACCGTGACGGTGCTGGCCTCGATTCCCACTGCGAACACGAAGTCTTCGCGCAGCCGGCCCAGATCGGAGCGCAGCAGCGTGCGGTCGATGGCGAAGCGCCCGTCGGTGACTGCACGGGTGACCGCCTCGAACCCGTCGCGGGCACCGGGACCGCGAAACGCGGTCCGGATCACCACGGAGCGCCGCGACGGCGGCGTGCCGGGCGACAGCACCGAGAAGGCGCGCTGCAGAACGGTGAAAGCCGTCGCCACCCCGGCCGGTGAACGTCCCCCGTGGTAGCGGTTCATGTCCTGGAAGCTGAAGGAGAGGTCGCGGCCCCCTTCGGCGACGGTGACGACCTGCGTCATCGGATCACCGGTGGTTGATGGGCGCGCACCGGAGGCAGCGGGCCGCCGAACTTCTCGACCTGCACCAGCACCGCTGCGCCGGTACACCCGCGGGCCAGCGACGAGGTGCCGACATCGTCGGTCAGGACATTCGGGTTGCCATGCACGCATAGCGAATCGGGGTCCGACGGGTCCAGCGGGTCATACCACGCCCCGGTCGACAGCTGCACCACCCGCGGGCGCAGGGCCTCGTCGAGGACCACCCCGGCTAGGCACGATCCCCGGTCGTTGAACACCCGAACGACCTCGCCATCGGCCAGCCCGCGCGCCACAGCGTCGGTGGGATGTATCCGGATTGGTTCGCGCCCTTGGATTTTCGATGCCCGGCTCACCGCTCCGCCGTCGAGCTGGCTGTGTAGCCGGGTGGCGGGCTGGTTGGCGATCAGGTGCAGCGGATAGCGTTCGGCGCGCCGGCCGCCGAGCCATTCGACCGGCTCATACCAACGGGGGTGCCCCGCGCAGTCGGGGTAGCCGAATCCGTCGATGTCGCGCGAGAAGATCTCGATCTTGCCGCTCGGGGTGGCGAGCCGGTGCGCATGCGGATCGGCCCGGAAGTCGGACAGTAGCGTCAGGCTCGCCTCGACGGGTAGCCGCAACAGCCCGTCGGCCCAGAACTGGTCGAAATCGGGTACGGCAAACTCGATTTCGGCCGCCCACTTTTCGTACATGTGTACCAGCCACTGCCGGGCGGTTCGCCCTTCGGTGAACCGCTCGCCGAAGCCCAGCCGCTCGGCGAGCTCGGCGAACGTCGTGTAGTCGTCGCGGGACTGTGCGTAGGGCCCTGCCAGCGCCGGCATCGCGACCAACAGCGGGTCGTTGCGCGACCCCGAGTAGTCGTCGCGTTCGAAGGCGGTGGTGGACGGCACGACGATATCGGCGTGGCGGGCCATCGGCGTCCAGTACGGGTCGTGCACCACCACGGTGTCGACGCGGGACAGCGCCCGGCGCAGCCGCGGCAGGTTCTGGTGATGGTGGAAGGGATTGCCGCCGGCCCAGTACACGCACTTGATGTCGGGGTATGTCAGGGTGCGACCGTTGTAGGTGAACTGCTCGCCAGGGTGCAGCAGCATGTCGCTGATCGCCGCCACGGGGATGAAGGTCTGCACAGGATTGGCGCCCTGCGGCAAGGATGGCAGGCGGTGGCGCAGCGGGGGCAGTCCCGGTTCGTTCATCGAGCCGTATCCGTGGCCGAAACCACCTCCGGGAAGGCCGATCTGGCCCAGCATGGCCGCCAGCGTCAGCCCCATCCACGGGGCCTGCTCGCCGAAGCGCTGCCGCTGCAGTGACCAGCTGACCGTCACGATGCTGCGCCGGGCGGCCATCGATCGCGCCAGTTCGGTTAGCACCTCGGCGTCCAGTCCGCAGCGGCGGGCAGCCCATTGCGGCGATTTCGGCACCCCGTCGTCGGCGCCGAGCAGGTAGCGCTCGAACCGCTCGTAGCCGGTCGTGTAGGTCTGCAGGAAGTCGCGGTCGGCGAGGTTCTCAGTTGCCAGCACGTGGGCCAGCGCAAGCATGATCGCCACGTCGGTGCCCGGTATCGCGGGCAGCCACTGGCAGTCGCCGTCGATATCGCTACGCAGTGGGCTGATCGAGACGATGGTCCCGCCTTTGTCCCGGAACCGGCGCAGCGCATCGCGGGCGGGGTGGCCGGTGGTGCCGCCGTGGTTGATCCCGGTGTTCTTCAGGTTCACTCCGCCGAAGCAGACCAGGAGGTCGGTGTGCTCGACGATGACGTCCCAGGCGGTGGATCGCTTGAACAGATCGTCGTGCGTTCCGACCACCCGCGGCATGATCACTCCGGTCGCACCCAGGCTGTAGGAATGACGGGAAAAGGTATATCCACCAAGCATTTTCAGGAATCGGTGGATCTGGCTCTGGGCGTGGTGGAAGCGCCCCGCGCTGGCCCATCCGTACGAGCCGCCGTAGATGGCCTCGTTGCCGTGGGTGTCGACGACTCGCCGCAGCTCGGTCGCCAGCCGCTCGGTCAATTCGTCCCAGCCGACGGCGACGAATTCGTCGGCACCGCGGGCGGTGCTGGGCCCCGGCCCGTCGCGCAGCCACCCTCGGCGGATCGCCGGGGTGGCGATCCTGGACTCGTGGCGCAATGACCCCGGGATATTGCCGAGTAGCGGGGACGGGTCGGTGTCGCCGGCCAGCGCGGTCACCCCGGTGATCTCGCCATCTTTGACGTCGGCGGTGAAGGCGCCCCAGTGCGTGAGGCTACGGGCGCGACCCATGTTCGGAGTCTAGAGGGGGTGCCAGGGCCGCGAGGCAACCAACCGCCCGGTTGGTCTATTGTCGTCGCAAGTACCGTGCCGTCGTCCGGAGGAAGAACCATGGCTCTTGAGAAGAACTCAGCCGTCAAGTACGAGCGCACTCTGTTCGAGCCCGAACACGAGCTGTTCCGCGAGTCCTACCGTTCGTTCCTGGATCGGCACGTCGCCCCGCACCACGACCAGTGGGAAAAGGACAAGATCGTCGACCGCGGGGTATGGCTCGAGGCCGGCAAGCAGGGCTTTCTCGGGATGGCGGTGCCGGAAGAGTACGGCGGCGGGGGCAACGCGGACTTCCGCTACAACACCATCATCACCGAGGAGACCAGCCGTGGCCGCTTCAGCGGCATCGGGTTCGGCCTGCACAACGACATCATCGCGCCCTACCTGCTGAACCTGGCCACCGAGGAGCAGAAGCAGCGCTGGCTGCCGTCGTTCTGTACCGGAGAGACAATCACCGCGATCGCGATGACCGAGCCGGGCACCGGCAGTGACCTGCAGGGCATCAAGACCCGCGCGGTCAAGCAGGGTGACCACTACGTGCTCAACGGCTCGAAGACCTTCATCACCAACGGCATCAACGCCGATCTGGTGATCGTGGTCGCCCAGACCGATCCCGACAAGGGTGCGCTCGGGTTCTCGCTGCTAGTGGTCGAGCGCGGCATGGAGGGCTTCGAACGCGGCCGGCATCTCGACAAGATCGGTCTCGAGGCCCAGGACACCGCGGAGCTGTCGTTCACCGACGTCAAGGTGCCGGTGGAGAACCTGCTCGGTGACGAGGGGCAGGGCTTCATCTACCTCATGCAGAACCTGCCGCAAGAACGCATCTCGATTGCCGTCATGGCGGCCGCTGCGATGGAGGCGGTGCTGGAGCAGACGCTGCAATACACCAAGGAGCGCAAGGCTTTTGGCAAGCCGATCGGATCCTTCCAGAACAGCCGCTTCGTGCTGGCCGAGCTGGCCACCGAGGCGACCGCGGTGCGGATCATGGTCGACGAATTCCTCCGGCTGCACCTGGAGGAGAAGCTCACCGCCGAGCAGGCCGCGATGGCCAAGTGGTACACCACCGAGGCGCAGGTGCGTCTGGTGGACCGCTGCCTGCAGCTGCACGGTGGGTACGGCTACATGCGCGAGTATCCGGTGGCGCGGTCCTATCTGGACGCTCGGATCCAGACGATCTACGGCGGGACGACCGAGATCATGAAGGAGATCGTCGGGCGCAGCCTGGGCGTGTAGCGGTCGCCGGGCCGCCCGCCCAGGCGGTCCGAGCTGGTCTTTCGCGATCGCCGAGGTGAGATTCCCGGCGGTCGCGAAACGGCATTCTGGGGTGTTCGCTCGACTTTTCGGGCATTTCGCGCTTCCATCATGTTCCTTATCTCGGATATCGCCGCGTGTCGTGAACTGCTGACGCACAGTTGACGCGGAGGATAAGAGGAAGCATCTTGACCGAAACGGCGGGGAGAGTGCATGACCTGGCTTGGAAGTCGTCTCAGTAGAGGCGTCGGGCGGATGGCGCTCGGCGTCTTCGCGACGGCTGCCGCAGCCGTGCTGTTCGCACCTGTGGCAATCGCAACCCCTGAGAGCGACGCGAGTGACGCCATCAACCAGGCTTGGCAGGCGGCCGGCGGAGACAGCTCCTCGGTCGGCAGCAAGGACGGCGACGTCTACCCAGTAGGCGATGGGTTCGGCCAGAACTTCTCCGGGGGCAAGATCTTCTTCAACCCGGCCACCGGTGCGCACCTGCTCTTCGGCGCGATCCTCGACAAATACGAGGCGCTGGGTGGCCCGGCCGACAGTGACCTCGGGTTCCCCACCATCGATGAGGTGGCCGGGCTGGTCGGCCCGGACAGCCGCGTGAGTACATTCAGCGCCAGCGATAAGCCGGCGATCTTCTGGACACCCGACACCGGAGCCTGGGTGGTGCGCGGCGCCATCAACGCGGCCTGGGACAAGCTAGGCGGCTCGGCCGGCACGATGGGCGTTCCCACCGGGGACGAAACCTATGACGGCGACGTTGTCAGGCAGAAGTTCACCGGTGGCGAGATTTCCTACAACGGCACCGCCAAAACCTTCACCACGGTGCCCCAGGAGCTGGCCAACAACCTGGGCGGAGTCGAGGTCCCGACCGACACCACGACGGCCATCAACCAGGCGTGGCGCGCCGCGGGCGGACTGTCCGGCTCGCTCGGCGCACGGCAGGGGGCGCAGTACGCCGTCGGCAGCGACGGAGCCGCCCAGGACTACGCCGGCGGCAAGGTCTTCTACTCGCCAGCCACCGGTGCGCACGCTGTGACCGGCGCGATCCTGGCCAAGTACGACTCGCTCGGCGGACCGACCAGTGACCTGGGCCTTCCGGCCGGGGCCGAGGCCGACGGCGGCGTGCCGAACAGCCGGGTCAGTGTGTTCAGTGCTGCCGACAAGCCGGTGATCTTCTGGACGCCCGACAATGGGGCGATCGTGGTGCGCGGCGCCATCAACGCGGCGTGGGCCGAGTTGGGCGGGGCGACCGGCAAGCTGGGTGTGCCGACGGGTGAGCAGAGCGTCAACGGGGACACCGTCACCCAGAAGTTCAGCGGTGGCGAAATCTCGTGGAACAAGGCCAGCAACACGTTCACGACCAACCCCCCGGAACTGGCGGGTTCGCTCTCGGGTGTGCAGGTGCCCGGCGGGACCGGAGCGCAGACGACGCCGGCGGCGCCGAAGTCCGGCGCCGGGTTCACCTGGCACTGGTGGTGGTTGCTCATCGTCATCCCGGCGGCGCTGCTCATCGGCGTGATCGCGCTGGGTCTGCTCTGGCTGCAGCGCCGCCGCGCAGCCGATGTCGAGTTCGATGACGACTTGGAGGACTCCGACTACGACGAGGACGACCATTGGCAGGGTGACTCGGAGAGCGAATCGGGGGAGTCGCGGTACTCGACCTATCCCGACGGAAGTCGCGTCGTGGTATCGCCGTCGTCCGGTTTCAACTGGTCGGCGCAGGGTTCCGAGGACCAGACGATGCCCGGGCCCGATGATGTGTTCGACGGCGATCAGGATTCCATCGACACCACTCCCACCCGTATCCCCGCCGAGCCGGAGCCCGAGTCCGAGTTCCAGCTCGCCGCGGTGGACGTCGAGCTCGAGTACGCCGAGGTCGAAGAGATCGTGGAAGACGAGGCGAGCGACACCGGACGGCATGCCGCGGTCAATGTCGATGAGTCGCAGTCCAGGTGGACTCTCGACATGGGCGAGATCGGCAGGCCACGGCGTCGTCGTGCCGCCGAAGATGAGCCGCCCGCCGAACTGGCCACCCCGGAAGTCACAGACGAGCGGGCTCCGGCCGAGCCGGTGGCTGAACCCGCCGAGGATCTGCAGTCCGATGTGCATGCGGAGAGCCCAGCCCGTCCGGCGATTCACTTGCCACTGGCCGATCCCTACCAGGCGCCGGATGGCTACGTCATCAAGGCCAATACGCATTCCGGGCTGTACTACACGCCAGAATCCGCGCTGTATGACCACACCGTGCCCGAAGTGTGGTTCGCCAGTGAAGAACTCGCACAGGCCAACGGCTTTATCAAGGCCGAGTGAGGCCTCGTCCCCGTCAGATCTTGCGGATGACGGTGACGACCTTGCCCAGGATGGCCGCATCGTTGCCGGGAATCGGGTCGAACGCGGGGTTGTGCGGCATCAGCCAGACCTGGCCGCCGGTGCGCTTGAAGGTCTTGACGGTGGCCTCGCCGTCGATCATCGCCGCGACGATGTCGCCGTTGTCGGCCACGTTCTGCTGACGGATCACTACCCAGTCGCCGTCGCAGATCGCGGCGTCCACCATCGATTCACCGACCACCTTGAGCAGGAACAGGGAGCCTTCGCCGACCAGTTCGCGTGGCAGCGGGAAGACGTCCTCGACGGCCTGCTCGGCCAGGATTGGACCGCCGGCCGCGATCCGGCCCAGCACCGGCACGAACGTCGGCTCCGGTAGCGCGTCGGATCCGCTGACCTCGGTAGCCACCGGCGTCGGGTTCTCGTCGGACCCGCGGACATCCACCGCGCGCGGTCGGTTGGCGTCGCGGCGCAGGTAGCCCTTGCGCTCGAGGGTGCGCAGCTGGTGGGCCACCGAGGAGGTGGAGGTGAGGCCGACTGCGTCGCCGATCTCACGGATGCTCGGGGGATAGCCCCGGCTGGTCACCGACGCGCGGATCACGTCGAGGATGGTGCGCTGCCGCTCGGTCAGTCCGGAATCGGTACGCCCGTCACGGCGGCTTGCGTCGGTACCCGATGTCTCGCTGCGGTCGCTCATGGGCCCGAATGTAGTCGCGCCACCGCCGATAATCAAACATTTGTTCGAGCGTGTCGTGACCGTGGGTGTGCCGGCTGATCGGGCCGGCCGGCGCGGGGCCGGAACTTGTCGGTGCCCGGTTTTATGCTTCCGACACGCTCGCTCACATGTTCGTATGTCGAACACATGATCGAGTATATTTCGAACACACGAGCGATCAGCGGGCGTTCCGGAGGAAGGAAGCAGACGTGACAGTAATCGACGATCGGCAGGTATTCGCGTCATCGCCGGCACACCGGCGCACGGCTGGTAAGCCTGTCGCGCCTGTTCGGCGCCGCCCGGCCGGCGCCCGTGTCTATCGGCCGCACCCCTCGCGCCCGGCTGGGGCTGCGCTGCACTACCGGGGCACCGGTGTCGCATTCTCCCGGGCGCCGCATACCCGCCGCCCGGTCAGTACCGCCGTGACCGTCGGGCTGGCCGGTCTCGCCGCGCTCATCACTGTCTGGCTCGGGATGTTGGGGCACTTCAGCGGGGGAGCGGTGGCCACCGAGCAGGCGCCCGATCAGCTCGCCGTGGTCCAGGTCCAGGCTGGGGAAACCCTGCAGGAGCTGGCTGGCCGGGTGGCCCCCGACGCCCCCGCCGGGCAGGTCATGCAGCGTATTCGCGACCTCAACAAGCTCGATTCGGCCTCGTTGGACGCCGGCCAGACCCTCATCGCGCCGGTCGGCTGACCGGCCGGCCATGCGTGGCGGAAGTGCGTGCTGGACAGGTCGCATCGCCGGCGCCGGATGTGACGCCGCGCCCGGTGTCGGGGCCATGGCCGGCCGGTGGGCCACGCAGGTAGGCTCGGGGTGGTCCAACGCATCGGGCTGCAGCGGAGGTGAAGGAGCGGTCATGCACTGTCCGTTCTGCCGCCATCCGGATTCGCGCGTGGTCGACTCGCGTGAGGCTGACGAAGGTCAGGCCATTCGACGTCGCCGGTCGTGCCCCGAATGTGGCCGGCGGTTCACCACCGTCGAGACTGCGGTGTTGGCCGTCGTGAAGCGCAGCGGAGTCACCGAACCCTTCAGCCGGGAAAAAGTGATCAGCGGAGTGCGCCGGGCATGTCAGGGGCGCCAAGTCGACGACGACGCGCTGAACCTGCTCGCCCAGCAGGTCGAGGACGCGGTGCGGGCGGCCGGTTCTCCCGAGATTCCCAGCCACGAAGTTGGTCTGGCCATTCTGGGTCCGCTTCGCGAACTTGACGAAGTCGCCTATCTGCGATTTGCCTCGGTGTACCGCTCGTTCAGCTCGGCCGAGGACTTCGAGCGCGAGATCGCGGCCCTGCGAGCCCATCGCAAGGTCGGCACCTCGGGCTGACCCTCATTCGAGGTATCGGTTGGAGTCGTGGACCACGCGGCCGGCGACGACCACCCACCCTTCGGGTGTCCACGTCGTGTAAATCTGCGAGCCCTTGCCCTGGGTGATCGTCAGGTCGCGGCTGAGGTAGTCGGTGATGCGGACCGCCGCCGACCCGGTGGCCTCGTCTTCCGGAACGCCCAGGTCGTTGGCGAACATCCGTGACCGGATGTGCCCGCCGTCCCGATCGAGCCAGGTCCACAGGTAGTGCTCGACGTCGTCGGGATAGTCGTCGGGATCGCTCGCCAGCAGCTCGTCCACCGAGGCCAGCTCGTGAATGGCAAACTCCGGCGACCAATCCGCACGCGCTCGCACCGTGGTCAGGTCGTCGTCATAGCCGATCGCCACGATGCCCGCGGGTACCTGCAGGGTGTGGACGGGCGTGCCGCGATCCCGCAGCCACCAGCCCGCGCCCACGGTCGGATGGCCGGCGAAGGGCAGCTCGGTCGTGGGAGTGAAAATGTGCGCGTGGGTGGTGGTCGACCCGTTCTCGGGCAGGTCGATGAAAATCGTTTCGCTGTAACCCAGCTCGGTGGCGATGCGCTGGCGTTCACCGGCCGGCACGGTGGCGGCGTCGACGACGCCGAGCGGGTTGCCGAAATTGGCATCCGGATCGGTGAACACCCGCAATATGGTGACGTCGACGGCCATCTCTCGACTCTACGACGATCGTGCGCCGCAGTGTTCAGGTGGCGCTGCGCTCGTCGGTGCCCATCGCATCGAGTACGGCCACCCGGGTGTCTAGCGAACCGGTGACCGAACGTTCGGACAAGCCGGTGCGCAACAGCTGGCGCAACGCGCCCTGATCGTATTCGGCAGGCGCGGTGGAATCGATGAATCGTTCGACGACTTCGACGAAGCGGTCCGGGTCGTCATGGAACGGGAAATGTCCGGATCGGGGGAAGATCTCCAGCCGGGAGCCGGGCATGGCGGCATGTGCCATTCGGGCGTGGCTGGCCGGGATGACGGCATCCTGATCGCCCCAAATGAGTTGCACAGGAACGGATTCGGTCAAATAACATCGATCCAACATGGTCACCACCTGCCCGCGCCAATCCACGACGGAGCGCAGGGTGCGGGTGAACGCCGAGGAGGCCGTCGGTTCCGGCAGATCGGTGAGGATACGCAGCGCGTCGGGCAGGTCGCGGCCAAGACCGGTGGAACCGAACAGGGTGCCCAGCGCTCGCCCGGCCACCTGCAAGGCGGGTAACACCATCGGCAGCCGCAGCAGTGCCAGCGCTTCGCCGCCCAGCGGCAGTGAGGCGAGTCGCAGCGCGACGTTGACGTCCTTTGTGACGCCGCCCGCGCCGACCAGAATCAACCGCTCCACCAATTGGGGGAATTGGTAGGCGAATTGCATGGCGACCCCGCCGCCCAGCGAATGTCCGACCACAGTGACGGTGTCGATGTCGAGCACACTGAGCAGATCACGCATGCCGTTGGCGTAGGCGGCCACCGAATAGTCAGCCCGTGGTTTGTCGGACTGGCCGTGTCCCAGTAGGTCAGGGGCGATCACGGTGAACCGCTGCGCGAGCTTGCTGTGCACCGAATGCCAGGTCGTCGAGTTGTCGCCGACGCCATGGATCAGGAGCAGGTTCGGACCGGACCCGGCCACCCGGAATGCCCGGCGGTAGCCGTGAATGGTCCGGAAATGCAGGGTGGGCGTGACTTCCCGCACCGGTTGCAGGTTGGGTTTTCGCTGTGTCATCTCCACCCCCACGTCGGTGCGGTGGACTTCGCTAGATCTCGCCGTTGTCGGTGAAACCGTCTTTGAAGTCCTCGGCGTGCTGGGCTAGGAATCGCTCAAATTCCGCACCCAGCTCCTCACCGCTGGGAAGATCCTCGTCGCGAGCCAGCAGCGACCGGTTTTCCTGAGCGGCAACGAATGCATCGTACTGGCGCTCCAATCCGTTCACCACCTGGGCAACCTCCGGCGATGCCTCTACCTGCTCGTCGATCTTGGTACGGATTCCCTCGCCGGCATCGGTCAGAGCGCGCAGCGGCACCTGCAGCGAAGTCAGCTTGGCAACCTGCTCCAGCAGCGCTTCGGCGGCCGGCGGATAGTCCGTCTGGGCCAGGTAATGCGGCACATGAACGGCGAACCCCACGACTTCGTGGCCGTGCTGCGCCATCCGGTATTCCAGCAGGTTGGACACGCTGCCGGGCACCTGCACTTCACCCACCCACGGGGTGTAATCGGTGATCAACTCCCGGTTGTTGGAGTGTGCGGTCATGGTCACCGGGCGGGTGTGCGGTACGGCCATTGGGATCGCGCCCAGTCCGATGGTCTGGCGCACGCCGAGTTGTTCGGCCAACAGTCGAACGGCGGTGACGAACCGCTCCCATTTCAGGTCCGGCTCCAGCCCGGCAAGCAGCAGAAACGGTGTGCCCATGCTGTCGCGCAGGGCGTACAGGTTGAGCTCCGGGTTGTCGTAATGGGTGAAGTGGTCGGTTTTGAAGGTCATTACCGGTCGCCGCGACCGGTAGTCGAGCAGCTCGTCGATGGCAAATGAGGCCACCAGCTCGGTGTCGAGCATGGTCTTGAGGTGCTCGCCGGCCAAGCGAACGGCATGGCCGGCGTCGGAGAATCCCTCCAGGGCATGGATCATCACCGGGCCACGGCCATCGGGTGCCGACACCTGGGGTGCCGGGAATTCGAGTTCGTACATGCCGGTCTGCTCGGGTTGGTAGTGCTGTCCTTGCTCGTCAGTCATCGTTTCCGCCTCCTCGCGGTGCCCGGGAACGTCATTGCGCCTGTTTACCGTGACCACCAGTGTCTCGCAGATCCGGGTGGGCGCGAACGGTACCGCCTGTGTTGCACAACGCAGCCGCGATGTCCGCCGTTCCCGGCTGCTGTCGTTTGACCGGGCCCGCGGTCGCCGGATCGGGCATGATCATGCCCATGCGGACCGTTGCGACGGCACTGGGTCTGGCTGCGGCCACCACGCTGGTCGCCGGCTGCCAGCAGTCGGCCGGACCACCTAAAGCCGCCGCCGCAGCCGTGGCAGTAACCATCTTGGCGCGGCCGACAGCGCCCATGCCGTCGGTGGGCGCGATCTTTCTCGGTGGCACTGACACCCACACCTGCACCGCCTCCGTCGTGCACTCGGCGAGCCAGGACCTGATCCTGACAGCGGCGCACTGCCTGGCCGCGGAGTATCCGGCCACGTTCGTGCCGGGATTCGACGACAAGGCTGATCCCGCCGACG
The DNA here is from genome assembly GCF_004745805.1 of Mycolicibacterium sp. CH28. Lineage (GTDB taxonomy): Bacteria > Actinomycetota > Actinomycetes > Mycobacteriales > Mycobacteriaceae > Mycobacterium. The sequence continues at coordinate 34,934 of NZ_SRLQ01000009.1, forward strand.
TCTGGACCGTCGATGCCGTCTACCTCGACCCCCGATGGGTGGCGTCCCAGGATCCCACGGCCGATTACGCGTTTGCACGGGTTAGCCGTCCGGCGGGCGGGGCGATCGAAGCGGTGACCGGCGAGGCTCTGACGCTGGGAACGGCACCCGCTCCGGCGGACGAGATCATGATCGTCGGATATCCGACGGGCGTCGGGGGCGCCCCGATCGGCTGCGACACCGTTTCCACGATGGATCCGGGTGGCTATCCCTCACTGCACTGTGGCGGCCTCGTCGACGGCACCAGCGGCGCTCCGTGGATCAAGGGCACGTCGGTCCTCGGGGCCATCGGGGGTCATGAGGGCGGCGGCTGCCAGGACAGCATCTCTTATTCGTCGCGGTTCGACGGCGCCACCGCCGCGCTGCTGGCGCGGGCCGAGGCGGGCGGTCCGGGCGATCAGGCGCCCGACACGTTCAACAGCGGCTGCTGACGTCAGCGGCGGAACTGGCTCAGTGCCCGCAACTTGTTCATCACGTCCAAGGCGGCGACCTTGTAGGCCTCCGAGAACGTCGGATAGTTGAAGACCGCGTCGACCAGGTACTCGACGGTGCCACCGCAGCCCATGACGGCCTGGCCGATGTGCACCAGCTCGGTGGCGTTCGTGCCGAAGATGTGCACGCCGAGCAGGGTGAGATCCTCGGTGGACACCAGCAGCTTGAGCATGCCGTAGGAGTCGCCGGCGATCTGGCCACGGGCCAGCTCACGGTAGCGGGACACCCCGACCTCGTAGGGGATGGAGTCCTTGGTCAGGTCCACCTCGGAGGCCCCGACGTAGGAGACCTCGGGGATCGAGTAGATGCCGATCGGCTGCAGCGCGGTCATGCCGGCGGTCGGCTCACCGAAGGCGTGGTAGGCGGCCAGCCGGCCCTGCTCCATCGACGTTGCCGCCAGGGCGGGGAAGCCGATGACGTCGCCGACGGCGTAGATGTGGTCGACCTTGGTCTGGAATGTCTTGTCGTCGACGAAGATTCGGCCGCGATTGTCGGCTTCCAGGCCGGCGTTGGCAAGGTCGAGGTGACCGGTCTGGCCCTGCCGGCCCGCCGAGTACATAACCGTCTCGGCCGGGATCTGCTTGCCGCTGGCCAGCGTGGTGACGGTACCGGCCGAGCCGACGTCGACGGCGGTCACCTCTTCGCCGAATCGGAAGGTCACCGCGAGGTCGCGCAAGTGGAAGCGCAGCGCTTCGACGATCTCGGGGTCACAGAAGTCCAGCATGGAGTCGCGCTTTTCCACGACGGTGACCTTGGTGCCCAGCGCGGCGAACATCGAGGCGTATTCGATGCCGATGACGCCGGCACCGACCACCACCATCGAGGACGGGATGCTCTTCAGGTCCAGGATTCCGTCGGAGTCCAACACCCGGTTCTCGTCGAACTCGACACCGGCCGGCCGCGCCGGTGTGGTTCCGGTGGCGATGATGAAATAGCGACCGCTGACGGTGATGCGTTCGGCACGGCTGGGGTCTTCGACCTGGATGGTGTGTTCGTCGACGAACCGGCCATGGCCGACATAGAGTTCGACACCGTTGCGCATCAACTGGTTGCGCACCACGTCTACTTCTTTGCCGATCACGTGCTGGGTCCGTGCCAGCAGGTCGGCGGGGGTGATCTTCTCTTTGACCCGATAGCTGGCGCCGTACAACTCGCGCTGGCTCATCCCGGTCAGGTAGACGACGGCCTCGCGCAGCGTTTTCGACGGGATGGTGCCGGTGTTGACGCATACCCCGCCGAGCATCCGGCCGCGTTCGATAACGGCCACCGATTTGCCCAGCTTGGCGGCGGCGATGGCCGCCTTCTGCCCACCCGGCCCCGAGCCGATGACCACGAGGTCGTATTCCAAACCCATGAGGACAAGGTGTACGCCGGTTTGCCGAATCTCGCATGCCGACGACGTCAATAGGACGTGAACAATCGCTCCGCCGCGGGATCCCCAGCTCCGAGTTCATCCACAGCCTCCGCGTCGGCGGCCCCGCAGCGGCGAGATTCTGACGGTCGCGGTTGACAGCGTCGGGTCATGACGACACACCGATCTGACTACCGGTTCACCAATCCCGGCGCGCTCATCGCCGCCCTGCCCGCCGTTCTCGGCTTCGTGCCGGAGAAATCCCTGGTCCTTGCCTCGCTCGAACATGGTCAGATGGCAGCCGTCATGCGGGTCGACCTGTCCAGGGCGCGTGGCGGGGACCTCGGGCAGCTGGCCGAGGTCGCGTCGTCGTCTGGTGCCGACCGGGTGGTGGCGGTGATTGTCGACGCCGAGGGCGCCCAGTGCCCGATGTGCAACGAGGATTACCGCGAGGTGTGCGCGGCGCTGACTACCGAACTGGCCGGCCATGGCATGGAGCTCTACGCCGCCCATGTGGTGGACCGCGTCGAAGACGGTGGCCGGTGGCATTGCGTCGACGGGTGTGGCGCATCCGGGCCGGTCGACGATCCGATGGCGTCTCCGCTGGCTGCCGCCGCCGTCCTCGACGGCCGGCGGCTCTATCAGCGGCGCGCCGATCTGCAGGCGGTGATCGCCGTGGCCGACCCGCAGCGGAGTGCTGCGCTGGTGGCTGTGGTGGAGGAGTGCGCCGCGGTTCGCGAGGCGGACTGGCGTGCGGATCCTGACCGGTGTGGACGACGCGATGTCGAGGCCGCGATCGCGATGAGCGCTCGGGTCTGCGACGGTGACCGGTTGGACGACGCCGAATTGGGGCGTCTGGCGTGTGCGCTGACCGATGTGGCCGTCCGCGACACGCTGTACGCACTGGCCGTCGGGGCGGAGGCGGGGCGGGCGGAGACGTTGTGGGCGCTGTTGGCGCGCACGCTCCCAGATCCGTGGCGGGCGGAGGCGCTTGTGCTGCTGGCCTTTTCGGCCTATGTACGGGGTGACGGCCCGCTGGCCGGGCTGTCGTTGGAGGCGGCACTGCGCGGCGACCCCGACCACCGGATGGCGGGGATGCTTGACACCGCGCTGCAGTCTGGCATGCGGCCCGAGCAGATACGCGAGCTGGCCGGTACCGGCTACCGGCTGGCAAAGCGGCTGGGGGTGCGGATGCCGCCGCGGGCGTTCGGTCGGCGCGCGGTCTAGACCTTCTCTACCTTCACCGCGTGGGCCATCTCGTGAGGCAGGTGAACGTCCTCGTGCCCGCCGATGACGRTGGTGACCCCGCCGTTGGAGTTGTTCTCGACCTGCACCCGAGCGTTGGGCACCACGCCGGCCTCTTTGAGCTGGCTGATCAACTCCACATCGCCCTGGACGTGCTCGGTGAGCTGACGGACCACCACGGCTACCGGAGCACCGGCCGGTAGTTCGGTCAGCCGGGTCAGGTGGCCGTCTTCGCGTTGGCCCTGCTCCAGCCCCAGTAGGGACAGGCCGGGAATCGGGTTGCCGAAGGGGGAGACAGTGGGATCGTCGAGCACCTGCACCAGGCGGCGTTCGACGTCCTCGCTCATGACGTGCTCCCACCGGCATGCTTCGGCATGCACTTCCTCCCACGGCAGGCCGATGACATCGACCAGCAGGCGTTCGGCAAGTCGATGCTTGCGCATCACCGACACGGCCAAAGCGCGCCCCTTCTCGGTCAATTCGAGATGTCGGTCGCCAGCTACATGCAGCAGACCGTCGCGCTCCATGCGCGCCACGGTCTGGCTGACTGTCGGACCACTCTGCTCCAGCCGCTCTGCAATTCGCGCGCGGAGCGGCACCACGCCCTCTTCCTCAAGGTCGTAGATCGTGCGCAGATACATCTCGGTGGTATCGACCAGGTCGTTCATTAGGTCACCCTTACTTCTGCCCCGAGTCTACTGGGCTAGCAGGGCGGATGGTCGAGCAACACAGCAGGGCGGACGGTCGAGCAACGCTGAGGCGGGACAGCAGTGTGCCCGCCGGACTGGCCGGCGGGCACACGCTGGGGGGTGATCAGCTGGCGTAGGACCGCAACCGGTCCGCCCGCTCGCCGTTGCGCAGCTTGGACATCACTTCGCGCTCGATCTGGCGGACGCGCTCGCGGGACAGACCGAACAGTTTGCCGATCTGGTCCAGGGTGCGGGGTTGGCCGTCATCGAGGCCGAACCGCAACCGGATCACCTGCTGCTCACGCTCGTCGAGGGTGGCCAGCACGTGGCGGATGTCGGTGTGCAGCAGCTCGGCGATCACAGCGTTCTCGGCCGACATCGCCTCTGCGTCTTCGATGAAGTCGCCCAGCGGGGCCTCCTCGTCGCTGCCGACCGGCATGTCGAGGCTGACCGGGTCGCGGCTGTGCTCGAGCAGATCGTTGATCTTCTCGACCGGGATGCCCGACTCTTCGGCCAGTTCCTCGTCGGTGGCCTCACGGCCCAGGTTCTGGTGCATTTCGCGCTTGATACGCGCCAGCTTGTTCACCTGCTCCACGAGGTGGACTGGCAGCCGGATGGTGCGGCTCTGGTCGGCCATGCCACGGGTGATGGCCTGGCGGATCCACCAGGTGGCGTAGGTGGAGAACTTGAAACCCTTGGTGTAGTCGAACTTCTCCATCGCGCGGATCAGGCCGAGGTTGCCCTCCTGGATGAGATCGAGCAACGGCATTCCGCGACCGGTGTAGCGCTTGGCCAGCGACACCACCAGGCGCAGGTTTGCCTCCAGCAGATGGCTGCGGGCAGCTTGGCCGTCGCGGACCACGATGGCCAGATCACGCTTGCGGTTCTCGCTGAGACGCTTGCGAGTCTCCAGCACGTGTTGGGCGTAGAGGCCCGCTTCGATGCGCTTGGCCAATTCGACCTCGTCCTCGGCGGACAGTAGTGCGGTCTTGCCAATGCCGTTCAGATACACGCGCACCAGATCGGCTGCTGGACTTTGCGCGTCCAGATCGCTGTCAAACCGGGTGGTGGTGGCATTTGCCATGGTGGCCTCCTGATCGGCTGCAACTGTCAATGGGTCCAACGTCCGAATGGAGCAAAGAGTTCCCAAGTGGCCGCCGTCTCACACCCTCTGACGTGCACGAATACGGCTAGGCCCTGAGAATGTCCTGAGAAATGGCCGCCGTGGCGGTCAGTGGGAACTGCTGTCGGGCTCGCCGGCCGAATGCGGTTGCGCCAGGGGAGTACCGGCTTCAAGCGAGCGACGCTCGGGCCGAGGGAACAACTGGGTGCGCCGTGGAACGTCATTGAACCGCCGAGGCTCCTCGGCGGTTCGCGGTGGGCGGTCGTTGGCGATCAGCACCGCCATCCAGGGCAGCGGCAGCGCCACCGCGATGATGGCCAGCGAGATCAGGCCGTTGTGCCACAGCCCGTAGGCGACGGCCGCCAGAATCAGCGACGGAATCCGAAACGACATGAGCGTCAAGTACTTACGTACCCGCCGGCGGTGCTGCTCCTCGTAGGAGAGTGCCGCGGCGGTGATGAGCACAGGGCGACCTTCGTCGTCGAATCCCGGCTCACGCTCCATAGCTCCACTGTTCCACAATCCGCGCACCATGTGCAGGTCGGTTTCTTACATCTGTCTGACCGGGCACAATGTCAGCTATGCAGACTCAGACGATCGAGCGCACCGACACCGACGAAAGTGTCGATGACGGGACCGACAGTGACAGGCCCAAGTTCTTCCACTACGTCAAGAAGGACAAGATCGCCGAGAGCGCGGTCATGGGCACCCACGTCGTCGCGTTGTGCGGCGAAGTGTTCCCGGTGACCAGATCGGCCAAGCCCGGCTCGCCGGTGTGCCCGGACTGCAAGCGCATCTACGAGAACCTCAAGAAGGGCTGACCGGCTCCGGCTCTTTGTCCGGCGCCGGTAGTCCGCGGCCCGCGGTGTCCTCGCTCAGCGAGCGGGCCTTGTCTCGTAGCCACGAGCGCACCTGATCGGCGTGCGGCGCCGGCGCCGGCCATTCTTCTTCGATTGCAGCGTTGAGTTCGGCCCCGATCATCACGGCGAAGCCGAGGAAGAACGCGAACAGCAGGAACGCGATCGGTGTCGCCAGAGCCCCGTAGGTGTAGCCGGTGCTGGTGATCCACGTCAGGTAAATACGAAGGCCCACGGTCGCCACCAGGAACACCGTCGTCGCCAGGATCGCACCCCACACCAGTCGGTGGGTGGGCAGTGGCTTGGGCAGCGACACCCGGTAGAGGACGGTCGCCGCTACAACCAGGCTCAGGATGAGGGCGGGGTAGTAGCCGTAGTGCAGGACGTTGTTCCAGCTGTCGGGCAGGTACCCGGCGATCTTGCGGGGGCCGAGCGCCATCAGCGGCGCGGCGGCGATGACGAACACCAGCATCACCACATAGAGCCCGAGGGCGAAGAGCCGCTGACGGACGGGATGGCGCAGCGGGGTCTGGTCGTGGGCCTCTACGACCGAATCGACGAACGCCGAGATGGCCGAGGACCCCGCCCACAGACTGATCACGAACCCGAATGAGACGACCTCGCCACGTGCCCCCTGCACGATGTCGCGGATCGTCGGCTCGATGATCTCGTTGACGACGTTCTTGGAGAAGAAGCTGTTGGCGGTGCTGATCAGCTGGCTCTCGATGGTCGGCAGGGTGTCGGGACCGAACAACGGCGCGATGTAGGCCAGACTGCCCAGCATCCCGAGCAACAGCGGGGGCAACGAGAGAACGGACCAAAACCCTGCCTGAGCGGACTCGGAGAAGATCGAGTCGTCCCAGCTCTTCGACAAGGTTCGGCGGGCGATTCGCCACACGTGGTGGCGGGAGGGCTTGACAGGTTGGTCAGTCATGACCAGTCCAGCATTCCTGACGATGGCCGTCCTGCCCAGCGACGCGGCCGTGAGGTGCGGTTACGCCTCCGACGCACTGACTTCCAGCACGGCAGCCAACTCGACCAGGCGTGCCTGGTGCTCGTTGGCGTGATGCTGGCAGAACAGCAGTTCGGCACCCGACGGCAGCTTTGCGCGCACCCGAGCCGCTGCCCCGCAGCGGTCGCAGCGATCAGCCCTGGTCAATTCGGGACTGGTCAGGGTTGCGTTCATGGGCTCCTCCGTAAGGTGCTCAGCGCTCCGGCGAGTCGGCTCCGCCGTCGCGTATCTCTACTGTCTCAGACGTTCTGTGTTCCGGCCTTGTTCCCCGGGGGTTTAACGTTGTGTCGTGTCTCACGCCCCCTCATGTTGCAGGTGGTGCAGTGTGGTCGTATGTACCCGAATCCGGATCTCTTACTCCACCTGTGCGGGCAGCGGGACTGGGACACCGCCCGGGCCGGCGGCGAACTTTGGCCCGCATCCCTGACCGAGGTCGGATTCATACATCTGTCGACGCCCGTGCAGGTGCACCTGCCGGCCAACCGGCTCTACGCCGGTCGTAGCGACCTGGTGCTCTTGCACATCGACCCCCAAAGTTTGACGGCGCCCGTGGTGTGGGAGCCCGGCGTGCCGACGGATCCCGAGTCGATGCTGTTCCCGCATCTGTACGGTCCGCTGCCGGTCGGCGCCGTAGTCGCGGTCACTTCATATGGTCCCGGCCCAGACGGCCGGTTTCCGCCGTTTCAGCTCTCGGCGTAAGCGTCGGCCTCGATCTCGACCAGCAGGCCGGGTTCGATCAGCGCCGAGACTTCCACCATGGTGGCCGCCGGCCGAACGTCGGCGAAGAACTCCGCGTGCACCGCACCGACCTCGCGCCAGTGGGAGATATCGGTGACATAGATGCGGGTGCGGACGACGTCGGATAATCCGGAGCCGACATCACGCAGCGCTGCTTGGATGCGCTGCAACGCATTTCGTGTCTGAGTCACGATGTCGTCGCCGGCGCCGGTCGTTCCCGCCACGCTGATGTGCGCCCCGGTGCGTACCGCGCGCGAGTATCCGACCAGGTTTTCGAATTCGGTGCCCGATCCGATGTTCAGCCGCCGTGACGTCATGGGAGCAACCATAGGTGGGCCGACTCGGGCGGGGGTCGGGGGTGGCAAGAGCTGGAACGGTGCGTGCGGACGAGCATCGTAGCCGCGAACACCTTTGACGGATACGCCCGACAAGAGGAGGGAGTATGCCATGACCTCACCCACACCTGACGGTGCGCTCACCGGCGGCGGCGTGGTCACCCAACCTGCAGCGAGACATGATCGCCCGCTCCGACACCCACGTCAACGGTGGACAGAAGTAGACGGCGCCCGTGCGGCATCCCGTCCCTTGTCTGAAAGCGACGACCAGGGATATCCGGGCCGGTTCTGGCCTGGGGCTTTTCGTCAGAGCCTGTTCGCCTCAACGCGGTGTCGTTGCGGCACTCAGATCGGTATTGCGTCGGGCCACCACGGCGGAATGTTGTCGACGCACAGTGGGGCGGGGTAGTCCCTGCCGGGATTGTGTTCTACCGCCACCGCGGTCCAGACGGCGATCAGTGTGGCGCACGCCGCACCAGCACACGCCGCCGCGACCGACCATCGCTTGCCGGTCCGGACGATCAACCAGAACGCGAGTGCCGCTGAGGCACCGCCAGCCACCATCACGAGGGGTGCGGTGAACAGCAGAAGGCCCAATGCGTTCGCGGACGCGTTGATCCCCACGTCGCAGGCAGCCCACATGCGCGATAAGAGCGCCACGGCGGCGAATGCCGAGAAGATGCCTGACACCACGCCGGCCGCGAAGGCGCCGCCGCAGCTACGCATAGGACCCCCAGATCGGTTCGCGCCGATTCAAGCACGCCCACGGGCCCGCAGCCGAGCACCCCAGCGACCGCAACCCCGGACGCGAAGGGCCATTGGTGGTCAGAACAATGGTCGGGAGTGTTGCCTAGTCGAGGTAGTCGCGCAACACCTGAGACCGGCTGGGATGGCGCAGCTTCGACATGGTCTTGGACTCGATCTGGCGGATGCGCTCGCGGGTCACCCCGTACACCTGGCCGATCTCGTCCAGGGTCCGCGGCTGACCGTCGGTCAGGCCGAACCGCAGCCGCACCACGCCGGCTTCGCGCTCGGACAGTGTCTCCAGCACCGACTGCAGCTGATCCTGCAGCAGGGTGAAGGACACCGCGTCGACGGCCACAACGGCCTCGCTGTCCTCGATGAAATCGCCGAGCTGGCTGTCGCCCTCATCACCGATGGTCTGGTCCAGGGAGATCGGCTCACGCGCGTACTGCTGGATCTCCAGCACCTTCTCCGGCGTGATGTCCATTTCCTTGGCCAGCTCTTCGGGGGTGGGCTCGCGGCCCAGGTCCTGAAGCAGCTCGCGCTGGATGCGGCCGAGCTTGTTGATGACCTCGACCATGTGCACCGGGATGCGGATGGTGCGGGCCTGGTCGGCCATCGCGCGGGTGATGGCCTGACGGATCCACCAGGTGGCGTACGTGGAGAACTTGTAACCCTTGGTGTAGTCGAACTTCTCCACCGCGCGGATCAGACCCAGGTTGCCCTCCTGGATCAGGTCTAGGAATGCCATGCCACGACCGGTGTAGCGCTTGGCCAGCGACACCACCAGACGCAGGTTGGCCTCCAGCAGATGGTTCTTGGCGCGGTCACCGTCGCGGCAGATCCACTGCATATCGCGGCGCTGCTGCACCGGCAGCTTCTCGCCCTTCTCGACGAGCTCGGCCAGCTTCTGGGTGGCGTACAGACCGGCCTCGATCCGCTTGGCCAGCTCTACTTCTTCTTCGGCGTTGAGTAGCGCGACCTTGCCGATTTGCTTCAGGTATGCGCGAACCGAGTCGGCCGAGGCGGTCAGCTCGGCATCTTTGCGGGCCTGCCGCAGCGCCTCGGATTCCTCTTCGTCCCAGACGAAGTCTCCGGAGGCCTTGTCCTTGTCCGTCGGCTCGGCGATGTCCTCTTCGTCGGCGGCCTCGCCCTCAGCGGCCGGCGTTCCGTCGGCGACGGCCTCCTCGGTCTCGTCGACCTCTTCGGCGACGTCTTCGAGATCGTCGAGAACCAGATCGTCCTCGGCTACGTCGAGCTCGGGATCGATATCGGTCTCGAGATCTTCGCCGGCGACCAGGTCGCCATCAGCGGAGCCGTCGGCTTTCTTGGCTCGACCGCGGGCCGCCGGCGCCTTGGCGGCGCGGGCCTTGGCCGGGGCGCCCGTGCCGTCGGCGCTCTCTGCGTCGCCGGCTTCTCCCTTGGGTGCGGCCTTGGCGACCCGCTTGGCTGCGGGCTTCTTCGCGGGAGTCTTGGTGGCGGTGCGCTTCACCGGCTCATCGGTTGCCGGGCTTGCCTTGGTCGCTGCCACGTACACCCTTTCGGTCGTGCTGGCTCTCGATGGGCGCAAGCGCGCCACCGAAAGCGTCGGCTATGAGGACTGTTGGCGTGGATCTCGTGTGCGGATTCTCGCCGCTATCCGGTAGGCGGCCGCCGTCGACCATTGTAACGACTCCATGGGGCTCTACCGCGCCGAGCTGGCAAAAATCAGTGCGCAGCGTCGACGTGAGCCGCCATCGCCGCGCCGACGATGCCGGCTTCGTTCTGCAGTTCGGCCGCGACCACCGGGGTCCGGTTCTTCAGCAGGGGGATCCACTTGTCGGCCTTGCGGCTGATGCCGCCGCCGGCGATGAACAGGTCGGGCCAGATCGCGTTTTCGATCGTGACCAGCACTTTGGTCACTTCCTGGCTCCACCGTTCGTAGCTCCACTCCTTGCGCTCCTTGACCGAGGAGGCTGCCCGGTGCTCGGCCTCCTTGCCCTCCACCTCGAGATGGCCGAACTCGGTGTTGGGTAGCAACAGGCCCTTGTGAATCACGGCTGAACCGATACCGGTGCCGAATGTCAGCAACACGACGACACCGCTCTGGTTGCGCCCGGCGCCGTAGTGCTGCTCGGCCAGGCCGGCGGCGTCGGCGTCATTGAGCAGCGTCACCTTCTGGCCGCCGAGCGCGCTGCTGATGACCTCGGCACCGTCAGTGCCGATCCAGCCCTTGTCGACGTTGGCCGCGGTCTGTACCACGCCGTTGACCACCACGCCGGGGTAGGTGACCCCGAGCGGACCGGTCCACCCGAAGTGCCTGACCACCTCGGCCACCGTCTCGGCAACCGCGGCCGGTGTCGACGGTTGCGGGGTGAGCAGCTTGAATCTGTCGCCGATGAGTTGGCCGGTGTCGAGGTCGACGACGCCGCCCTTGACACCGCTGCCGCCGACGTCGACGCCGAATCCGCGGTTCTGTCCGGGTGGTGTCGTTGCGTTCTCGGGCATGGCTGCTCCTCGACGAGGTGGGCGGTCGGCGCGATGCACACACTAGTGGTTGCGTGCCCCTTTGTACCCGTGTCGTCGGGTCTGTGCTGCGATGAGTCGGTGAGCGATAACCAGCCCGGACAATTGCGGGCAGTGGCTGAGCAGTTGGCCGCCGAGGCGGCCAAGTTCGTGCGCCGCCGCCGCGCGGAGATCTTCGGCGACTCGCCCGATGTGATGGGCTCCGATTCGGTGCGGACGGGGCTAGTCCAAACGAAGAGCACCCCCACCGATCCGGTGACCGTCGTGGACACCGAAACCGAACTGCTGCTGCGCGATCGGCTCAATGCGCTGCGGCCCGGCGACTCGATTCTCGGGGAAGAGGGCGGCGGACCGGCAGGTGGCGAGCACGGCACGGTGTGTTGGGTGCTCGACCCGATCGACGGGACGGTGAACTTCGTCTACGACATCCCGGCCTACGCGATCTCCATCGCCGCGCAGGTCGCCGGGGTGTCGGTGGCCGGTGCGGTCGCCGATGTGGTCAGCGGCGAGGTGTACTCGGCCGCGGTGGGTCAGGGCGCACATGTGCTGCGGCCCGACGGGCAACGCCAGGCGCTTCGCTGCACCCGGGTCGACGAGCTGTCGATGGCGTTGGTGGGCACCGGATTCGGCTACGCCCCGCAGCGGCGCGCCGCGCAGGCAGCGCTGCTGGCCCAGATGCTGCCCCAGGTCCGCGATATTCGGCGGATCGGGTCGGCGGCATTGGACTTGTGCATGGTCGCCGCGGGCCGACTGGACGCCCACTACGAGCACGGCCTGCACGTCTGGGACTGGGCGGCGGGCGCCCTGGTGGCCGCCGAAGCGGGGGCACTGACGGTGCTGCCCGCTGGCGACGGTATTGGTGACGACGCCGGCGTGTTGGTTGCGGCGGCGCCGGGCATCGGCGCTGCGCTGCTCGACGCGCTGGAGCGGTTCGGAGGCCTGCGACCGCTACCGTGACCGGCTCAGCAGGTGCCGTTGTGGATCTTGGCCAGCAGCGCCGAGTCGGACGGCTCGGTGGCGTCCGGGCGCAGGCCGGCCAGCACCGCGTCGATGTCGTCGCTGTGGGCCAGCGTGGTGAAGTCGGTGCCGATGGCCAGGTCGACTGAATCGTCCTTGCGATCGTCTTGGAACAGTTCGACGCAAGGCGCTACCAGCCACACCGAGGCGGCGCTGGCCCGCCCGGCTGCGCCGAACCGGATCTGGCCCTGGCAGGTCAGCCGGGCGTTGGCATAGATCGGATCATTGGCGGCGGTGGGCTGGGCGAAGCCGAGATCGCGCAGCGCGCCGGCCACCTCGCCGGCCTGCCCGCCCTGACCGCTGGCATTGAGGACCCGGATCTTGGTGTCGGCGAGCTTGGCCGGTGCGACGTCGACCATCGAGGAACGTGCGACCTGCTCGCCGAGCTTGGGGGCGGCCGGATCGGTCGCCGGGGGCGGTGGGTTGCAGGGGGCCGCCTCCCGCACGTCGACCGGGCGAGTGAGCGCGACGGCCCACACCACCGCGGTGACGAGGAACATGACGCCCAAGGCGATGATTCCGGGCAGATAGTTGCGCCGGCGGAACGGGCGACCGTGCTTGTCGAAGGCCGTGCCCTCCGTGATTTGAGCGACCACGGATGCACTCTAGAGCCAGCTGGCGCGTGCTGGTTGAACACGCCCGTCCGCGCCGATCAATAACTGTGAGGTAAATCACACTTAGGTATTCTGCGATCTGGGCACGAATCGTTTGGTGGATGCGTTCGACGCTGGTACAAAGCCATGCTGACGTTTATGAGGGGACTGAGACGATGGCTACCGACTACGACGCGCCGCGGCGCACCGAAACAGACGATGTGTCCGAGGACTCACTGGAGGAACTCAAGGCGCGTCGCAACGAGGCGCAGTCGGCCGTGGTCGATGTCGACGAGACCGATTCGGCGGAGAATTTCGAGCTGCCCGGCGCCGATCTATCCGGCGAGGAACTGTCGGTTCGGGTCGTCCCGAAGCAAGCCGACGAGTTCACCTGCTCGAGCTGCTTTCTCGTGCATCACCGCAGCCGACTGGCCAGCGACAAGAATGGCGTGCTGATCTGCACCGACTGCGCGGCCTGACCGGCTGTCAGCTCCGCAGGGCCGACAGCACCCGATCCGGGTGCCGCGCGCTCACCAGCCAGTACGGCGTCGGATCGTCCGGGTCGTCGAGGACGACCAGAACCAGCGGGCCGACCCAGCCCCGGTGCAGAACGAAGGCGGCTGGGTCCAGCTGCCGGCCTAAGGCCGCCGACTTCGCCGTCCGCGGGATCTCGGCGGAGCGCGACACCACCGACATGGGCAGATGAGCCTGCGCGGCCCACAGTTCGACGTCGGCGCCATTGCTGACCACCCGCACCTCGGTGCGACTCATCCACAGCAGGACACCCACCGCGACGGCGCCGAGCAGCGTGTAGGGCAACCAGGTCGGCAGCGTGCGCACGCCCATCGTGACTTCCTTGGCGATCAGCGCAGCCAGCGCCAGACCGAGCGGCCACCACCACCACGGCACCCAGAGCCGCTCGCGGTACCGCAGGGTTTGCGAGGTCACGCGCGAACCAGACACGCGGCCAAGGGTAGTCTGTGGCATCGTGCCCACCAGCCTTGCGGTGGTTCGCCTAGACCGCGATCTCCCGATGCCCAGCCGCGCCCATGATGGCGACGCGGGTGTCGATCTGTTTAGCGCCGAAGACGTCGACCTCGGACCGGGCCGGCGTGCCCTGGTGGGTACCGGGATCGCGGTGGCCATTCCACACGGCATGGTCGGCCTGGTTCACCCACGCTCGGGTTTGGCTGCGCGCGTGGGCCTTTCGATCGTCAATAGTCCCGGCACCATCGACGCGGGCTATCGCGGCGAGATCAAGGTGTCGTTGATCAACCTCGACCCAGCCGCGCCGATCACGATTCGGCGCGGTGACCGCATCGCCCAACTGTTGGTCCAGCGGGTCGAGTTACCAGAGCTGGTCGAGGTGGCTTCGTTCGACGAGGCCGGACTGGCTGATACCACCCGTGGCGAGGGCGGCCACGGTTCCTCCGGCGGACATGCGAGTTTGTGATGGCATTCGGCAAACGTAAGAACGACGGCAAGGCCACCGACGAGGCCGGCGACGATGTTGCGGTGAGCTCGTCGACGTCCGCCTCCGCGGCCCACGACGTCGATGACACCGACATCGACGAAGCCGGCCCCTTCGATATCGAGGACTTCGACAACCCCGAGGACGCCACCCAGGCCCGGCTGGACTTGGGTTCGGTGCTGGTCCCGATGCCCCCGGCCGGCCAGATCCAGGTGGAGCTCAACGAGGTGGGGGTGCCGAGCGCGGTGTGGGTGGTGACCCCGAACGGACGGTTCACCATCGCGGCCTACGCCGCGCCGAAGTCGCCCGGCCTGTGGCGTGAGGTGGCCAGTGAACTGGCGGACTCGTTGCGCAAGGACAATGCACGGGTCTCCATCGAGGACGGGCCCTGGGGACGTGAGGTGGTCGGTACCGGCGCCGGCGTCGTGCGGTTCATCGGGGTCGACGGCTACCGCTGGATGATCCGCTGCGTGGTCAACGGCGCCGCCGAAGTCATGGCCAACCTCGTTGCCGAAGCGCGAGAAGCGTTGGCCGACACCGTCGTCCGCCGTGGAGACACGCCGATGCCGGTCCGTACACCGCTGCCAGTCCAGTTGCCCGAGCCGATGCTGGCCCAATTGCAGCAGGCCGCTGCCCAGCAGGCGCAGATGGTGGCAGCCCAGCAGGCGCTGCTGCAACAGCAACAGCTACAGGAGCAGGGCCAGTTGCCGACCGAGCGGCGCAGCGCGTCGGGTTCGGCCATGCAGCAGCTGCGCAGCACCAGCACGGGCGGCTAACCGGCCGGAGCCTGCATCGTCGAGCGCCGGGTCGGGTGGGCGTCTCCTCCTCAGGCTCGTTCCTCGCCTGCATCGTCGAGCGCCGTTAGACACGTCTGGCCCAGCAACGATGGATCGGGACCGAACTCGTCGAGCCTCACGGTTCGCAACGCAGCCCGCGGCGCCGCCGACGCCCACTCCACCGCAACCTCCAGCGGATGAATCGGATCGTCCGGGGCCGCCACCACGCCCATGGGCACTCTCAGCCCCTCCAGCTCGGACACTCCCGGCGCGATATAGCCGGCGGCCTCCTCCATGGCGTCGGGCAGCTCGGGCCACTGGCCCAGCCAGCTGCGGGCGAGCTCGTCGCCCAACCAGGCCGGGCTCGACGCGCGCATCTGCGCCGTCGTAGCCACCAAACCTTCGCTGCGCAACTGGTGGGCGGTGTGGCGGGCGGCCAGCGCGGCCGGCGCCGAATGGGGTGCGCCGGTCCACGGCGGCAGCGCGGCCAGCACTGCGACTGCGCCGCCGGGGTGTGCCAGTGCCCAGGCCAGCGACACCGCGGCACCGATGGACACCCCGCCCACGAGGATCGGGCCCTGGCGGGCCGCGTCGTCGAGCGCATCGAGGTAGCCCGCGACCAGCCGGCCCGGCTGCGGCGCCGGGGTCGCCAGCACCGCGCCGGCCGCGTGTAGCGGCCCGGCGAGCGCCCGATTGATGTAGTCGTCGTCGGAGCCCGTTCCAGGCAGCAGAACCGCGGGAACCCCGCGCAGGTTGATCGCCACACCCTGATCGTGCCCTGTGGCTGATTGGGCTACGCCAGGACGGGTATGCCGCGTGGCATTGGGGAACCAAGAGGTCTACCGTTGCGTTGGCATTGTGATCCGCTGGAGTATCAGGAGAGGCCATGGCTACGGCCGAAAGTTTTGTCCGCCGTCTCACCCGTCGGCTGACGGAGGACCCTGAGCAGCGCGACGTTGAAGAATTGTCCGATGAAGCCGCAGGTACCGGCGCACAGCGGGCGATCGACTGCCAGCGCGGCCAGGAGGTCACCATGGTGGGAACCCTGCGCAGCGTCGAAATGAATGCCAAAGGCTGCGCCGGCGGCGTGCGCGCCGAACTTTTCGACGGCACCGACACCGTGACGCTGGTCTGGTTGGGCCAGCGCCGTATCCCCGGCATCGAATCCGGTCGCGCCCTGCGCGTCCGCGGCCGACTCGGCAAGCTGGAAAACGGCGCCAAAGCCATCTACAACCCGCATTACGAGATTCAGACTTGATCCGTCCCGCCAGCATCGCGGTCGAGCCGGGCCGCCGGTGAAGCCCGTGAACGACACCGACAACACCGCAGACCAAGACGCCGACGAGGCCACCGCCAAGCAGACACCCGCGCAGGCGCTGCTCGCCCAGATGGGTGGCGTCAGCGGCCTGGTCTACTCGGCCCTACCCGTTGCCGTCCTTGTCCCGGTGAACACTGCGTTCGGGCTGGTGCCCGCCATTGGCGCCGCGCTCGGGGTGGCCGCCCTGATCTTGGCGTGGCGGCTGTTTCGGCGAGACTCCGTGCAGCCCGCCGTATCTGGGTTCATCGGCGTCGGGATCAGCGCACTGATCGCCTGGTTCGTCGGTGCGTCCAAGGGTTATTTCCTGCTCGGTATCTGGACGTCGCTGTTGTGGGCCGCGGTGTTCGCGGTATCGGTGGTGATCCGTCGGCCCGTGGTGGGCTACGTGTGGAGCTGGGTCAACAGTCATGACCGCGCCTGGCGCGGCAGTCGGCGCGCCGTGCTGGCCTTCGACATCGCGACGGTGACCTGGATTGCGGTGTTCGGGGCCCGGTTCCTCGTGCAGCGCCACCTGTATGACGCCGACCAGACGGGCTGGTTGGGCGTGGCCCGCATCGCCATGGGCTGGCCGCTGACCGCAGTCGCGGCGCTGGTCACCTATCTCGCAATCCGGGTTGCCCAGCGGGCCTTGCACGCCGCGCATGCGCACCACGACGCCGATGAGACGCCGACCGCGGGCAGTGCGCCGGCGCTCGAGTGACCGCTAGCCCTTAGTCGGGGATAGCACGGTCGCCCGCAGCTCGCCCTCGACCTCGGGCGCCGCGACGAACAGCAGCTCGTCACCGCCTTCCAGCGGCTCGTCGGCCTCCGGCACGATCACCCGCGGACCACGAAGGATGGTCACCAGCGTGGCGTCACGCGGTAGCACCAGCTTGCGCACCGGCCGCCCGCCCCACGGTGTGTCGTCGGGCAGGGTGATCTCGACGAGGTTGGCGTGGCCCTGCCGGAACTGCATCAGCCGCACCAGATCGCCCACGGCGACGGCCTCCTCGACCAGCGATGCCAGCATCCGCGGGGTGGACACGGCCACGTCGACGCCCCACGAGCTGTCGAACAACCACTCGTTGCGGGGATCGTTGACGCGGGCCACTACCCGCGACACCGCGAACTCCGTCTTGGCCAGCAGCGACAGCACCACATTGGCCTTGTCGTCGCCGGTGGCGGCGACGACGACGTCGAACTCTTCCAAGTGCACCGATTCGAGCAGGCTGATTTCGCAGGCGTCGCCCAGCCGCCAGTGCGCCGCCGGGATCGCGTCGACGTCGAGGTGCTCGGCATTGCGCTCGATCAGCGTCACCTCGTGCTCGTTCTCCAGGAGCTCGCGGGCAATCGACCGGCCGACCGCGCCAGCCCCGGCGATGGCGACTTTGAGTCGTTTGTCGACCATTGTCAGTGCCCCTCTCCGACATCCGGGCCGGGCGGCAGCGCGGCGATCGCCAGCGCTTCGGCGGCGCGCCCGGACACCGCCGCGACATAAACCTGGTCACCGGACTGCACAACGGTCTTGGGTTCGGGCAGGATCCCCGTGCCAAACCGGATCACGAACGCGACCCGCGCGCCGGTAGCTTCCTCGAGGGCAGTGAGCCGATGGCCCACCCAGCCCTCGTGCAGCGATACCTCGGCGACGAGCATCGTGCCGGTCGGATCACGCCACTTGGCGGTCTCAGTGTCCCGTACGAGTGTGTTGAGCAGCCGGTCGGTGGTCCACGGCACGGTGGCCACAGTCGGGATGCCGAGGCGCTCGTAGACCGCGGCGCGCTTGGCGTCGTAGATGCGAGCGACCACGCGCCCGACACCGAACGTCTCCCGTGCCAGCCGCGCGGAGATGATGTTCGAGTTGTCGCCGGAGGACACCGCCGCGAAGGCGTCGGCTTCCCGGATCCCGGCACGCAGCAGCACTTCCCGGTCGAATCCCATGCCCAGGACCCGTTCTCCGGAGAATTCCGGAGACAGTCGGTGAAACGCCGTCACATCGCGGTCGATGATCGCGACGTTGTGCCCGATCCGGGACAGCGCGTCGGCCAGCGAGGCGCCGACCCGGCCGCATCCCATCACCACTACCCGCACCTGAAGTCCTCTCGGCTACGTCGTGCGTCGGCCTGCGCAGAGCGGGGCCCGAAAACTGGCTGATCGATGCGCACGGACGACGACAGTATGGGGAACGCTACAGCCAAACCACCTTGGGCTTACTCTTGGCACTCGTGTCTAAGCTTTCGACCGCCGCACGCCGGCTGGTCCTGGGGCGTCCCTTCCGCAGCGACACGCTGAGCCACACCTTGCTGCCGAAGCGGATCGCCTTGCCGGTGTTTGCCTCCGACGCGATGTCGTCGGTCGCGTACGCCCCCGAGGAGATCTTTCTGGTGCTGTCGGTGGCCGGGCTGGCGTCGTACTCGATGGCGCCGTGGATCGGTCTGGCGGTGGCATTGGTGCTGCTCGTTGTCGTCGCGTCCTATCGGCAGAACGTCCACGCTTATCCGTCGGGCGGCGGCGACTACGAGGTGGTGACCACCAACCTGGGCCCCACCGCGGGTTTGACGGTGGCCAGTGCGCTGCTCGTCGACTACGTGCTGACCGTGGCTGTATCGATGGCGTCGGCGATGTCCAATATCGGCTCGGCGATCCCGTTCATCGCGGAGCACAAGGTTGCGTTCGCCGTGTCGGCGATCGCGCTGCTGACCGCGGCCAACCTGCGTGGCATCCGAGAGTCGGGAACAGCGTTCGCCATCCCGACCTATGCGTTCATGTTCGGCATGTTCCTCATGCTGATCTGGGGCTTCTTCCAGATCTTCGTGCTTGGTCACCACCTGCAGGCCGAGTCGGCGCCATTCGAGCTGCGCTCGGAGCACGGTGACGTCATGGGATTCGCGTTGATATTCCTGGTGGCTCGTGCATTTTCCTCCGGTTGTGCCGCGCTGACCGGTGTGGAGGCGATCAGCAACGGTGTGCCCGCGTTCCGTAAACCGAAGTCGAAGAATGCCGCGACGACCCTGACGCTGCTGGGCGGCATCGCGATCTCGTTGTTCATGGGCATGATCGTTCTGGCCATCGAAACTGGGGCGAAGGTCGCCGAACGGCCCGCCGAACAACTCATCGGTGCGCCGGAGAACTACCAGCAGAAGACGTTGGTCGCGCAATTGGCCGAAACGATCTTCCGCGGTTTCCCGCTCGGCCTGTTTCTCATCACCGGGGTCACCGCGCTGATCCTCGTGCTGGCGGCCAACACCGCATTCAACGGCTTCCCGGTGCTGGGCTCGATCCTGGCCCAGGACCGCTACCTGCCACGCCAGCTGCACACCCGCGGCGACCGGCTGGCCTTCTCCAACGGCATCCTCTTCCTCGCGATCGCGGCGATCGCCTTCATCGTGGCGTTCCGCGCCGAGGTGACTGCGCTCATCCAGCTCTACATCGTGGGCGTGTTCGTGTCGTTCACCCTCAGCCAGATCGGCATGGTCCGGCACTGGACGCGTCACCTGCGCACCGAGACCGACCCGCGCGCCCGCCGGCACATGATGCGCTCGCGGGTGATCAACACCGTTGGATTCATCTGCACCGGCGCGGTGCTGATCGTCGTGTTGGTCACCAAGTTCGTCGCCGGCGCCTGGATCGCGATTGTGGCGATGACTAGCCTTTTCATCTTGATGAAGGCCATCCACAAGCACTACGACACCGTGGCCCGCGAGCTGGCCGAACAGGAGGCCGAGCAGGGCGAGGTGGTCTTGCCGAGCCGCAACCACGCCGTCGTCCTGGTTTCCAAGTTGCACCTGCCGACGCTGCGGGCGTTGTCCTACGCCAGGGCCACCCGGCCCGACATGCTCGAGGCCATCACGGTCAACGTCGATGACGCGGAGACCCGTCAACTGGTGCACAAGTGGGAGGACAGTGACATCACCGTCCCTCTCAAGGTCGTTGCCTCGCCGTACCGGGAGGTGACCCGCCCGGTGCTGGACTACGTGAAGCGGATCAGCAAGGAAGCTCCCCGTACCGTGGTGACCGTGTTCATTCCCGAGTACGTCGTCGGTCACTGGTGGGAACAGGTGCTGCACAACCAGAGCGCGCTCAGACTGAAGACCAGGCTGCTGTTCATGCCCAACGTGATGGTGACTTCCGTTCCATGGCAACTGAATTCGTCGGAGCGGGTGCACGTGCGGGAGACCCAGAACGCGCCGGGTGACGTGCGCCGGGGCTTTGTGGAGTGATTCGCTAGTGGGGGAGGACAGCCCGGCCGAGTTGGTGTTGCGAACCGGCGCCGCGGCCAACGGGGGCAGTTGTGTGGCGCGCCACGAGGGCCGGGTGGTGTTCGTCCGCTACGCGCTGCCTGACGAGCTGGTACGGGTCCGGGTGACCGGTGATCGCGAATCCTATTGGCATGCTGAGACTCTCGAGGTCCTCGAACCGTCGCCGCATCGGATCGATTCGCTATGCTCGATCGCGGGCGTGGACGGCGCCGGTTGCTGTGACCTCGCCTTCGCCGATCCGGCTTTCGTACGCGAGCTCAAGGGTCAGGTGGTCGCCAATCAGCTGGCTCGGCTGGGCGACTACACCTGGGCAGGCTTGGCCGAACCGGTCGGTGACGGTGCGGCCCGTGGCTGGCGCACCCGGGTGCGCTTGGCCGTGGGCGCCGACGGCCGGGCCGGATTCCATCGCTACCACAGCTCAGAGCTGGTCACCGAGCTGCGCTGCGGACAGCTTCCCGACGGCATGCTCGATGGGCTCGACGGACCGCGGTGGCGGCCGGGTGATCAAGTGCACGTGGTCCTCGGCGACGACGGCACTCGGCATGTGGTGTGCACCAACCGCCAGCAGCGGCGCGGCCACTCGGTCGAGGGCGGTTACGACGCGGTCCAGCGGGTGGGGCAGCGGGAGTGGCGGGTGCCTGCCACCGGTTTCTGGCAGTCCCACCGCGATGCCGCCGCCACCTACAGCGCGGTGGTGGCCGGCTGGTCGAAGGACATCGGTGCGACGACGGCCTGGGATCTGTACGGCGGTGCCGGACTGTTCGCCGCCGTGCTCGCCGAGGCGGTCGGCGAATCCGGCCGGGTACTGACCGTCGACACCTCCCGGGCGGCCTCGCGCGCGGCGACTGCGGCGCTGGCCGACCTGCCGCAGGTGGATGTGGTGACCGACTCGGTGCGCCGGGCGCTTGGCGCGCAGCGCGGCCCGGCCGACATCGCGGTGCTTGACCCGCCGCGCTCGGGCGCCGGCCGCGAGGTCGTCGACCTGCTGGCCGAGGCCGGGGTGCCGCGGGTGATCCATGTCGGCTGCGAAGCGGCGGCCTTCGCGCGTGATGTTGGCCTGTATCAGCGCCGCGGCTACACCGTCGAGCAGATCCGGGTCTTTGATTCGTTCCCGCTGACCCATCACATCGAGTGCATCGCACTGCTCACGAGGTGATATGTATCACCTGCGACTAGGATCAGGATTCACAGGTGTGCCGGGAAGTCTGGTCGGCAGTGCATTCTCGTACCCGTCTATGCCTGAGGTGAATGGTGGCCGACCGTAAACCGTTGCTGCACCGCGCGTTGTTCGCTCGCGGCTCCTGGTCGGAGACCTCGCGCATCAGCTCGATCCTGCGCAAGGAGACCGTCGGCGGGGCGCTGCTGCTGCTTGCCGCCGCGACCGCGTTGATCTGGGCCAACTCGCCGTGGTCGGCGGCCTATCACAGGCTGACGAATGTCCACGTCGGGACCGACCGGCTGGGGCTGCACCTGGATCTGACGCTGGGCGGCTGGGCGGCCGACGGGCTGCTGGCGATCTTCTTCTTCGTCGTTGGGCTCGAGCTCAAGCGCGAGTTCGTTGCCGGTGACCTGCGCGATCCCAGCCGCGCCGCGCTCCCGATCGCCGCCGCGGTGGGCGGCATGGTCGTCCCGGCCCTGATCTTCGTCGCCTTCACGGCCGGTGCCGGCGACGGGGCCACCCGGGGCTGGGCCATTCCGACGGCCACCGATATCGCGTTCGCAGTGGCCGTGCTGGCGGTCATCTCCACGCACCTGCCCTCCGCGCTGCGGACGTTCTTGCTCACCTTGGCCGTGGTCGACGACCTGCTGGCGATCACCGTGATCGCGGTGTTCTACTCCGACACCATCAAGGTCGTCCCGTTGTTGGTGGCGGCGGTCCCGCTGGCGCTGTTCGCGTTGCTGGTGCAGCGGCGGGTCCGGTCATGGTGGTTGCTCATTCCACTGGCGGTGCTCACCTGGGCGTTCGTTCACGAGTCGGGGGTGCACGCCACCGTCGCCGGGGTGCTGCTCGGATTCACGGTGCCGGTGCTGCGCAGCGCGAGTGCCGGTGGGCCGGAGGCGGGGCCGGGCCTGGCCGAGCACTTCGAGCATCTGATGCGGCCGGTGTCGGCGGGTGTCGCGGTCCCGGTATTCGCATTCTTCGCCGCCGGGGTGAGCTTCGGTGGCTATGACGGGTTGATTACGGCGCTGCGCGATCCGATCGCGATGGGCATCGCCGGGGGCCTGGTGGTCGGCAAGACCGTCGGGGTGTTCGCGACCACCTGGACACTGGCTGCGGCCACCCGCGCGAGCCTCGACTCGGCTTTGCGCTGGATCGATGTGTTCGGCATGTCCATGTTGGCAGGGGTTGGCTTCACGGTATCGCTGCTGATCGGCGAATTGGCCTACGATCCGGGGTCGGAGCGGCATGACATCGTCAAGGTCGCCGTCCTCATCGGTAGTTTGCTGGCTGCGTTGCTCGCGGCGATCGTCCTGCGCCTGCGCAACCGGCATTACCGGTCGGTGTGGGAGCTGGAGAACCGCGACCGGGACCACGACGGCGTGCCCGACATCTACGAGTCTCATCAGGACTGATCGCTGACCCGGTGCGTAGACTGACCTGATGCTTGAACAGGTTCGCGGCCCTGCCGATTTGCAACACCTGTCCCAAGCGCAGCTGACCGAACTGGCCGCCGAGATTCGCCAGTTCCTGATTCACAAGGTCGCTGCCACGGGCGGCCATCTTGGTCCCAACCTGGGTGTCGTCGAACTCACGCTGGCGTTGCACCGGGTCTTCGATTCGCCGCACGACCCGATCATCTTCGATACCGGCCATCAGGCCTACGTACACAAGATGCTGACCGGGCGCGCCGCCGATTTCGACACGTTGCGTAAGAAGGACGGCCTGTCTGGCTATCCGTCGCGGGCCGAAAGCGAGCATGACTGGGTCGAGTCCAGCCACGCGTCGGCGGCGCTGTCCTACGCCGACGGTTTGGCCAAGGCCTTCGAACTGACCGGGCATCGTAATCGCCACGTCGTGGCGGTGGTCGGCGACGGCGCTCTCACCGGCGGTATGTGCTGGGAGGCGCTCAACAACATCGCCGCAGCACGCCGGCCGGTGGTGATCGTGGTCAACGACAACGGTCGCTCCTATGCTCCGACCATCGGTGGGTTGGCCGATCACCTGGCCGGACTGCGGCTGCAGCCGGGTTATGAGCGGCTGCTGGAACGCAGTCGGATGGCGTTGCGCGGCATGCCCGTCATCGGTGAGGTCTGCTACCAGGCCATGCACAGCGTGAAGGCCGGTATCAAGGACGCGTTGGCCCCTCAGGTGATGTTCACCGACCTCGGGGTGAAGTACGTGGGCCCGATCGACGGCCACGACGAACACGCCGTCGAGAACGCGCTGCGTCACGCCCGCGGCTTCAACGCCCCGGTGATCGTGCACGTGGTCACCCGCAAGGGCATGGGATATGCACCGGCCGAGAATGACGAGGCCGAGCAGATGCACTCCTGTGGGGTGATCGACCCGACCACCGGGCTGGCCACCAAATCCGCTGCGCCGGGCTGGACTTCGGTGTTCTCCGATGCGCTGATCTCCTATGCGGTCAAGCGCCGCGACATCGTGGCGATCACCGCGGCGATGCCGGGCCCGACCGGGCTGTCGGCCTTCGGTGAACGCTTCCCGGACCGGCTGTTCGACGTCGGAATCGCCGAGCAGCACGCGATGACCTCGGCCGCCGGGCTGGCCATGGGTGGTTTGCATCCGGTGGTGGCGATCTACTCGACGTTCCTCAACCGCGCATTCGACCAGATGATGATGGATGTCGCGCTGCACAAGCTGCCGGTCACCATGGTGCTCGACCGTGCCGGCGTCACCGGCAACGACGGCGCCAGCCACAACGGAATCTGGGACCTGTCGATTCTCAATGTCGTGCCGGGCATACGGGTGGCGGCACCGCGCGACGGAGCGCGGCTGCGTGAGGAACTCGGCGAGGCGCTGGAGGTCAGCGACGGCCCGACCGCAATCCGATTCCCTAAAGGTGAAGTAGGACAAGATATTCCGGCGCTCGAACGGGTGTCGGGTATCGACGTGTTGGCCCGTCCAGCCGACGGGCTGGGCACCGACGTGCTGCTGGTTGCGGTGGGATCGTTCGCGTCGATGGCGCTCAAGGTCGCCGAGCGACTGCGCAACCAGGGGATCGGCGTGACCGTCGTGGACCCACGTTGGGTGGTTCCGGTACCCGATGCCCTGGCGCCACTGGCCGCCTCGCACAAGCTGGTCGTCACCATGGAGGACAACGGCGTGCGCGCCGGTGTCGGTTCCTCGGTGTCGGCGGCGCTGCGCGCCGTCGAGATCGACGTGCCCTGCCGCGATGTCGGTGTGCCGCAACAGTTCCTGGACCACGCCTCGCGTGGCGAGGTGCTCGAGAGTGTGGGATTGACCGAGCAGAACATCGCCCGCAAGGTCACCGGATGGGTGGCCGCGCTGGGTGCGCTTGACGAGTCGGTCACCGACTCCGCCGACCAGAAATAGCAGGCCCGCGCCACTGGCGCGTCCGGGTTTCTAGGACTCTTCGCGTGGCGGTGACAGGGCGTCGGCCAGCACCGGCACCACCAGCGCGCGTTGCCAGCCCCTGGCGCCGGCGTCACGCAGGAACGCATCGGCGGAGTCGGCGGCGTCACCGCTGTCCTGCCAGTCCCAGCACAACCGGCGCACCAGTTCGGGGGAGACCAGGTTCTCGGTCGGCACGGTGATCCGCGCCGACAACTCGGCCAGCGCGGTTCGGGCGGCGTCCAAGCGGGCCGCGGCCTCGGGTTTGCGTTTGGCCCACCGCACCGCCGGGGGTGGACCGTTCTGCGGCTCGGCGGTGTCCGGGGGATCGGGGGTGTTGCGGGCCGCCTCCAACGCGGCCACCCAGACGTGGGCGCTGCGGCGCTGCTTGTGACCACCGAATATCGGCAGCTTGGTCAGATCCTCGGCGGTTTTGGGATCGGCCTGCGCGGCGGCGACGATTGCCGAATCCGGCAGGATGCGGCCGGGGGCGATATCGCGGCGGCGGGCGATCTGGTCACGCACGGTCCACAGTTCGCGCACCGCCGACAGTGCCTGCTTGCTGCGGACCTTGTGGATGCCCGAGGTGCGCCGCCACCGGTCGCGGCGGGTCGGCGTCGGGTCGGCGGACATGAGGTATTCGAATTCCTCTGCGGCCCAATCGGTTTTACCCTGCTCGGCCAGTACGGCGCTGATCGCCGCACGTAACTCGATGAGCACTTCGACATCCAGGGCGGCGTAGTTCAGCCAGGCATCGGGCAGCGGGCGTTTGGACCAGTCCGCCGCGCCGTGCCCCTTGGCCAGGCCCAGTCCCAGCAGGCGCTGCACCATCGCGGCGAGGTTCACCCGCTCGAAGCCGGCCAGCCGGCTGGCCAATTCGGTGTCGTAGAGCGCAGGTGGTCGCATGCCGACCTCGGCCAGGCACGGCAGGTCCTGGTCGGCGGCGTGCAGGATCCACTCGTCTTCGGCCAACACCTCGGCGACCGGCCGCAGCACGTCGATCGGGCTGCTGCCGTGGTTGACCGGGTCGATGAGCACGGTGCCGGCCCCGGCGCGCCGGATCTGGATCAGGTAGGCGCGGTTGGAGTAGCGGAATCCCGACGCCCGCTCGGCGTCAACGGCAAACGGGCCGGTGCCGGTTGCCAACTTGGCTGCGGCCTCGGCGATTTCCCCCGCGGTGACCGATAACGGCGGCACACCCTCGGCGGGACTCAGCAGGGGAGTCGCCTCGGGGGCGTCGTCGGTCGGGGCATCACTCGCCGTCATCGCGGCGTCGTCATCGAGTTCTGGCATATCAGGCGCGCGAGCGGGTACTCAGATCCGTCACTCCCGCCGGCGGCAAGCCTGCAGCGTGTTCGAGGACCTCGCAGAATGCTTGGACGTGGGCGTCGAGCGCCATCGTGGTGGCCGTCCACGACGCCCGCAGCTCGAGCTGATGGGCGCGCGGCGGGCCGGAGATATCGCCGTAGCGGACCGAGGTGGTGGCCGTGACGGTGCCGCCGAGGGCGGCGACGTGCTCGGCGCGGGCGTCCAGCGCGTCGATGAGCCAGCTCCACGCGACTTCAGGCAGCAGCGGGTCGACCGCCTCGCTGGAGTCCAGGTCCGCCTGGATATAAGCGACCAGCCGCATCGTCCCATCCCAGGCCTCCGCGCCCTCGGGGTCGTGCAGCAGGATCAGCCGACCGAACGCGTCGCCTTCGGAGCGCTCGGGGACGATCTCGGTTTCGGGGTGCTTGACCTCCGCGCCCAGCGCATAGCTGTACGGCGCGAGGCGCTGAGGTGGGCGGATCGGACCGAGTTCGATCTCTGGCCGTACCTCGGCGGCGCTCATCGCCGCTACCGCCTCGCGGAATTGTGCCGGTTCCGCAGTGGTCACTCAATGGACGCTAGCCCCATCGCTGAGGTCAGGGGCGCAGGCGCGCCGATTTCGTGCCATCGGGCGGTTGCTGGCGTGATCGCCCGTGGCAGCATGGACGCGATGAGTACCCGTCGCCAACTGCCTGAGTCGCCTTACCTGGCCGCCGCCACGGGCCGCAAACCCAGCCGGGTTCCGGTGTGGTTCATGCGCCAGGCCGGCCGGTCGTTGCCGGAGTACCGCGAACTTCGGGCCAAGAACACCATGATGCAGGCCTGCTTCGACCCCGCCCTGGTCTGCGAGATCACCCTGCAGCCCGTCCGCCGGCATGGGGTGGACGCGGCGATTCTGTTCTCCGACATCGTCGTCCCCCTGCGCGGTGCGGGCATCGCGCTGGATATCGTCCCCGACGTCGGGCCGGTCATCGAGCATCCGATCCGCACCGCGGCCGACGTGGACGCCATGAAAAGCCTTGACCTGCAGCGGGTCAGCGCGGTCGCTGATTCCGTCGAGCTGCTGGTGGCCGAGCTCGGCGAGGTGCCCCTGATCGGCTTCGCCGGCGCCCCGTTCACCCTGGCGTCCTACCTGGTCGAAGGCGGCCCCAGCAAGCTGCACGAGCGCACCAAGGCGATGATGCTGGGCGACCCGTCGTCCTGGCATGCGCTGATGGGCCTGCTCACCGATCTGACGATCGCCTTCCTCAAGGTCCAGCTCGACGCCGGCGTGGACGCCATCCAGGTGTTCGACTCCTGGGCGGGCACCCTGTCGCTGGCGGACTACCGCACCCATGTTCTCCCGCACAGCACGCGGGTGTTCGCAGCGCTGGCCGACTATGGCGTGCCGATGACGCACTTCGGTGTCGGTACGGCCGAGCTACTGGGCGCGATGGGGCAGGCCGCGGCCGGCCACGGAGCTCCGGCTGTGGTGGGGGTCGACTGGCGGACCTCGCTGGCCGATGCCGCCGCCCGGGTCGGTCCTGGCCTGGCGCTGCAAGGGAACCTCGACCCGGTGGTGTTGCTGGCCGGGTGGCCGGTGATCGAGCAGGCGGCCCGGGCAGTGGTCGACGACGGCCGCCTGGCGGTCGATGTCGGTGCCGCCGGCCACATCTTCAACCTGGGCCACGGTGTGCTCCCGTCCACCGACCCGGAACTGCTGACGGATCTGGTGAGTCTGGTGCATTCACTGTGAGCGGCGGGCTGGAGCGAAGGGATCGGGGAGCATCATGACCGCCCCCCACTATTGCGTTGTCGGCGGCGGGATCTCCGGCCTAGTCGCGGCCTATCGGCTGCGTGCCCTGGCCGGCGAGGACGCCGTCATCACCGTGTTCGACCCGGCCGACCGGCTCGGCGGCATCCTGCGCACCGAGCGACTGTGTGGCCAGGTGATGGACATCGGCGCTGAGGCGTTCGTGGTGCGCCGTCCCGAGGTTCCGGCGTTGCTTGCCGAACTCGGACTGACCGACCGCCAGATCAGTACCACCGGTGTGCGGCCGACCATCTTCAGCCAGGGCCGCATCCATCCGCTGCCGCCCGACACCGTCAACGGCATCCCGACGTCGGCGGCCTCGGTCACCGGGCTGGTCGATGACGCGACGATCGCGCAGATGGCCGGTGAGGCACATCGGCCGATGCCGTGGCGCGCCGGCTCGGATCCCGCGGTCGGGGATGTGGTCGCTGACCGTTTCGGTGAGCAGGTGGTGGCCCGCTCGGTGGATCCGATGCTGTCCGGGGTGTATGCCGGGTCGGCGGCCACCATCGGCATCCGCTCGGCGGTACCCACGGTGGCCGCCGCCCTCGACGCGGGAGCCACCAGCCTGACCGAGGCGACGCGGCGTGCACTGCCCGGCAGCACCCGCGGCCCGGTGTTCGGCGCCATCGAGGGCGGCTATCAGGTGCTGCTCGACGAACTCGTCCAGCGCAGCCGCCTGCAATGGGTGCAGGCATCGGTGCACCGGATCGCGGCCGACGGGCCGGGGTGGACGGTGTTCGACGCCGGCGGATCGCAGTGGCACGCCGACGCGGTGATCGTGGCTGTGCCGGCGGCGCGGCTCGCCCCGTTGATCGCCGACATTGCGCCGGGGGCGGCCGCGGTCGCGGGACGCATTCCGGTCGCCTCGGCGGCCGTTCTGGCACTGGCCGTACCCGGCGGGACCCCGCTGCCGCCGCAGTCGGGTGTGCTGGTGGCAAGCGGAGAACGCCTGCACGCCAAGGCAATTACGTTGTCCACTCGAAAGTGGGGGGCGCGCGGCAACGCCGAGCTGCTGCGCATGTCATTCGGTCGATTCGGCGACGAGGTGGCCCGCGAGACCTCTGACACAGAGCTGTGCGCCTGGGCGGTGGCCGACCTGAAGAGCGTCTTCGGAATCACCGTGGATCCACTCGACATCCTGGTGCACCGCTGGCTGGACGCGATGCCGCAGTACAGCCCGGGCCACGGCGATCTGGCGGCCGAACTGCGGGCCGGCTTGCCGTCGACGCTGGCGATCGCCGGCAACTTTCTCGACGGCATCGGTGTGCCGGCGTGTGTGGCCGTCGCAGGCAAGGCCGCCGAGCGTGTGGCGGCTGCCACCACGCGGTCATAGCGGCGTCCTCGCGTGGCACCATGGGTGCCATGGCCCGACTGGACTACGACGAGCTCAACGCCACTATCCGCTACGTGATGTTCTCGGTGTTCGCCGCCGAGCCCGGGGCGCTGGGCTATGACGAGGAATCCCGCGCCGCTGTCGTCGACGAGACCGCCACCTTCCTCAAACAGCAGGAGGAGCGCGGTGTCGTGGTGCGCGGCATCTACGACGTGGCCGGTTTGCGCGCCGACGCCGACTTCATGATCTGGACGCACGCTGAACGGATCGAGTCACTGCAGGCCACCTACAACGACTTCCGCCGCACCACCGCACTCGGGCGTGCCGTGGAACCGGTGTGGAGCAGCGTTGCGCTGCACCGCCCGGCGGAGTTCAACAAGAGCCATGTGCCGGCGTTTCTGGCCGGTGAGGAGCCGGGCAACTACGTCTGCGTCTACCCGTTCGTGCGGTCGCTGGACTGGTATTTGCTGCCCGACGAGGATCGGCGCAAGATGCTGGCCGACCACGGTATGGCTGCCCGCAGCTATAAGGATGTGCGCGCCAATACCGTTCCGGCGTTCGCGCTGGGCGACTACGAGTGGATCCTGGCCTTCGAGGCCCCTGAGTTGTACCGCATCGTCGACCTGATGCGTGATCTGCGCGCCACCGAGGCCCGCAGGCACGTGCGGGAGGAGACCCCGTTCTTCACCGGGCCGCGGGTCGGCGTCGACGAGTTGATTGCCAAGCTCCCGTAACCCGCGCGCGGTGATCACCAACTCTCGGGTGGGGCGAACGATGGTTCGCTAAAATTCGACCGCCGTCGATTTCTGCGTGACAGCGCGTGGGAATGGCCGAGAGAGCGGGGGGCCGATGGCGGGGGTGCGCGCGACGCCGAGTCTGGTGGCGGTCGTCGTCGCCGGTTCGTTGGCGTTGGGCTGCTCGGTATGGCTTCTCGGGCGGTGGTCGGGCACTTCGGGTCTCGCGTTCGCCGCCAACACCGACACCATGCTGGTGGTGTTCGCCATCGTGGCCGGGTTCGCCGCAGCGACGACCGCTCAGCGGCATGGGGGCCGCGAACGCGCGGCCTGGGTGTCGCTGAGTATCGGGCTGCTGGCATTCGTGGTCGGGGCGGCCATTTGGCGCTACTACAAGATCATCGGAATCGCGCCGTTCCCGTCGGTGGCCGACGCCGCTTTCCTCGTCCTGCCGGTCGCAGCCCTGGTGGCCTTCTTGTTGCTGACCCCGACTCTGAGCCGGACCTCGCGCACGCTGCTGATCTTGGACGGCGTGATCGCCGCGGCCTCGTTCACCATCGTCGCCTGGGCCGGCCTGCTCGACGACGTCTGGCCGACGCGGAGCCTGGACGAGGTCAAGGTCGCGGTGTCGATGACCTATCCGGTCCTGGATTCCGCTGTCTTGACGGTTGCGGTCTTGGTGCTGGCGCGGGCCCGGCCGGGTCAACGTCTGACGCTCGCCCTGCTGACGCTGGCCGTGACGGGCATTGCCCTGTCGGACGGCGCGTTCGTCTATTTCTCGACCCACCAGTACAGCACTTCCATGCCGGTACTCGACGTCGGATGGTTGGCGGGGTGCGCGGCGTTCGTCGCCGCCGCGATCGCGGGGCGGCGCTATTCCTACTACGAATCGGTTGTAGCGCAACACCCTTCGATGATGTCGGTGTGGCTGCCGTTCATACCGGTGGGGGCGGCGGCGGTCGCGGTGTTCTTCGAACCCGCCGAAGACCTGAAGGCATGGCCGATCGTTGTTGCGGCGATTCTGCTCCTCGCCGCGTTCCTGGGCCGCCAGCTGCTGGTGATGAGGCAGAACCACCGGCTGCTCGCGGCAGTGGCCGAGCAGGCCCTGCAGGATCCGCTGACCGGTGTCGGCAACCGCATCGTCTTCCGCGACCATCTCAACCACGCCATGCAGGTGCGCCGGCGCGACGGCCTGTCGGTGGGCGTCCTGGTCATGGACCTCGACGATTTCAAGGTGGTCAATGACACGCTCGGACACCCCGTGGGGGACGATCTGCTGAGCCTGGTCGCCGACCGGATCATCGGCGCTGTGCGTCCCGGCGACATCGTCGCACGGCTCGGTGGTGACGAGTTCGCCGTCCTCATCGAGGGCAGGGTGGATCATTCCCAGCTGGTCGCTCACCATGTGCTGGAGGCGTTCGATCAGCCGTTCTTGCTCGAGGGGCAGGATGTGCTCATCCGGCCCAGCGTCGGGCTGGCCGTCACCGAGGCCGACGAGCCCGACCTGACCCCCGAGGATCTGCTCAAGCGGGCCGATATCGCCATGTACTCAGCCAAGCGGTCGCGGACGGGTGGCGTGCATCCCTTCAATTCCGAGATGCTGCTCACCGAATCGGGCGACACCGACCTGTTCGAGCGGACATCGGCACCACTGAGTGCCGGTGGTGCGGGAACGGTCCGGTTGCTCGGCGAGCTGCGGCAGGCCATCGACCAGCTGGAGCTGACCCTGGTCTATCAGCCGAAGTTCGATCTGCGCACCGCGGAGATCGTCGGTGTGGAGGCGTTGGTGCGCTGGCCGCACCCCGAACGGGGGCTGCTCGGTCCTGACGAGTTCCTGCCGTTGGTCCGCCGCTACGGGCTGACGGGTTCGATCACCGACCTGGTGGTCAACCGGGCTCTCGACGACGTCGTGGCGTGGCGTGTCGCATCCCTCGACGTCCCGATTGCGGTCAACATCTTTGCGCCTTCGATGGCTGACCTGCGGCTGCCGGGCGTGATCGCCAAGGCGCTGGCCGACCGGAATCTGAGTCCGTCCGCGCTGACCGTCGAGATCACCGAGGATCTGTTCGTCGACAACATGGACCGCACCAAGATCGTGCTGAGCCAGTTGCAGGAGCACGGCATCCGAATCGCGATCGACGACTTCGGTAGCGGGTATTCGGCGCTGTCCTACATGCGCGATTTGACCGTCGATGAGATCAAGCTGGACCGGCACTTCATCGCACCGATTCTGGCCGATGCCCGGGCGGCCGCGGTGGTGCGGGCGGTCGTGAACCTGGCCGGCGAGCTCGGGCTGACGGCGGTGGCCGAGGGTATTGAGAATGCCGAGACCGCCGACTGGCTGCGCGAGCACGGCTGCCGCATCGGGCAGGGCTACCACTTCAGCCCGCCGCTGCCCCCGTCGGAGCTGCTCAAGCTCTTGACCACGTGCGTGGTTGACGGCGTCTGCCGGACGATCGTGGCGGGGCCGACCACGCCGGGTGTCCGCCGGGCTGCGGGCACCGGGGCCGGGCTGGCGGGCTAGAAAGGGCTTTCGGGGAGGGGGTGCGGGCGTGCCCAAGACCGCTATTGCGGCTGCGGTCGCCGCGGCTTCCTTCGTCGCGTTCGTGGTCTGGATCCTGAGTGGCTGGACGCATGGTAGGGCCTTCACCGCGACCGACGACGTCATCCTGGTCGTCGCCTCCGGCGCTGCGGCCCTCGCGTCGGCGCGGACCGCGTGCGGGTTCCACGGGCGAACGCGCGCGGCGTGGTCTGCGCTGACCTTCGGGCTGGTGGCTTACGCCGGTGGGCAGATCGTGTGGGCGTTTCGCGAACTCGTGGCCGGCGAGCGCCCGTTTCCGTCGCTGGCCGACGCCTTCTTCTTGACATTCCCCGCCAGCGCCTGTGTGGCATTGCTGCTGTTCCGGCATCGTGCCACTCGGTCCTCCGACTGGCGCATCCTGCTGGATGGGGGGATCGTGGCGGGATCACTGTTCGCCTGCTCGTGGGCCTTGGTGATGAGCCAGGTGTTTCACGCGGGCGCGGCGAGCCGGTTCGAATTCGCCTTGCTCATGGCCTATCCGGTCTGGGATGTCGTCTTGGTGACCGTCGCATGCGTGGTTCTGGTGAGTGCGGAGCCGGGGCAGCGGTTCGAGATGTCCCTGGTGACGCTGGGCCTCGCGGCAATGGCATTGGCCGACAGCGGATATGCCTACCTTTCGACGCGAGGCGAGTACTTCAGCGGCAGTGTCGTGGACATCGGCTGGGTTGCCGGTCTGCTGCTCCTGGCCGTGGCTGCGGTGGCGGGCCGGCATGCCAGGCCCGACCAGCTCACCGCCGAAGAGTTGCCCGGCTGGGCGTCGGTGTGGGTGCCCTACGCACCGTTGATGACCGCGGTGGTCGTCGTCGCGGCCCAACCGCCCGAGGAGTTGGCTTCCGGGCCGCTCCTTCCACTCGGGGTTCTGACGTTGGTCGCGGTCATGGTCCGCCAGTTCCTAGCCGTCAGCGAGAACCGCCGCCTCGTCAGCGTTGTCGCCCAGCAGGCGTTGCACGATCCGCTGACTGGTCTGGGTAACCGCTCACTGTTCAACGAGCGCCTCGGCCACGCCGTGGAGGTGCACGAGGGCACGGTGGCCCTGATCGTGATGGACATCAACGACTTCAAGCTCGTCAATGACAGTCTCGGGCACCCGGTCGGCGATGAGCTGCTGCTCCGCGCCGGCGAGCGGATCGCGGGCTGTGTTCGTGCCGGGGATACGGTGGCACGGCTCGGCGGTGACGAGTTCGCGGTGCTTATCGAAGGGGAGGTCGCGCACGCCGAGGTGGTTGCCCACCGCATAGTGGAGGCGTTCGACCGGCCTTTCCTGGTTGGCGGGCAGGAACTGCTGATCCGGCCGAGCGTGGGGCTGGCGATCGCCGTGCCCGGTGGACCGGAGGTGTCGGGTGAGGAACTGCTCAGGCAGGCCGACGTCGCGATGTATTCGGCGAAGCGATCGCGGACCGGCGGAGTGCACACCTACAACGCCGAGATGCAACTGGCCGACGGCCCTGACGCCGAGCGTCTTCGCCGACCGCCGTCGCAGGGTTCCAGCGGAGCGGCGGTCGTGCGGCTGCTCGGCGAGCTGCGGCACGCCATCGAGAAGTTCGAACTCACGGTGGTCTACCAGCCGAAGTTCGATCTGCGCACCGGCGTCATCGTGGGCGTCGAGGCGCTGGTGCGCTGGCCGCATCCGGAGCGCGGTCTGCTCGGCCCGGAGGAGTTCCTGCCGCTGGTCCGCAGGCACGGATTGATGGGTGCACTCACCGACGTCGTGGTGAACAAGGCGCTCGACGACGCGCTGCTGTGGCACCAGGGCGGATTCGCCATTCCGGTGGCGGTGAACCTGTTCGCCCCGTCGATGGCAAATCCTGAACTCCCGCAGACCATTTCCCGGGCACTGTCCGAGCGGAGTCTGGGCGCTGCCGCGCTGACGGTAGAGATCACCGAGGACTTGTTTCTGGAGAACGTCGATCGCACCCGTTCGGTGTTGGCAGGATTGCGGAAGAGCGGGATTCGGATCGCGATCGACGATTTCGGTAGCGGCTACTCAGCGTTGTCCTACCTGCGCGATCTGCCGATCGACGAGGTGAAGCTCGATCGGGAGTTCATCGCGCCGATCCTTGTCGACACGCGGGCCGCGGCCGTCGTACGCGCGGTACTGAATCTGGCCGGCGAACTGGGCTTGACCACCGTCGCCGAGGGCATCGAGGACGCCGCCACAGCAGGCTGGCTTCGCGAGCACGGGTGTCAGGTCGGGCAGGGTTACTACTACAGCCCGGCGTTGTCGCTGGAAAATTTGCTTGAACTGCTACGAAGTGGATCAGAAAAGGGAAGATTCGATCCACCAGACGTTGCCAAAGTTGAAGTCTGGCGCTAATGCCGGGTGTCATTGGCTAGACTTTGCACATCCGTCAATATTGACCGGCGGCTCACGGGCAGGGGACCAGCCGTGCCGAAGACCGCGCGCGTGGGCGTTCTCGCTGCCGTCGTGTTCGTGGCGCTGGCGGCGTGGATCCTGGGTGGGTGGTCGCACGGGCGGACGATGGTTGTCGTCGACAATGTCGTGTTCGTTGTGCTGACCAGCCTGGCTACCCTGTCCGCTGCACTGACCGCCCGATCGATGCGTGGCCGGCTGCGGGCGGCGTGGTTGTCGATGACGATCGGACTGCTGGGCTGGGCGATCGGCGAGGCCATCCGGGCCTACTACGACCTGCATCCGCGCGAGGTGTCATCCCCGTTTCCGGCGGACGCGGCCTACCTGGTGCTGCCAGTGGGCGCATGCGTGGCGATGCTGCTCTTCCCGGCCCGGCACAACGCCTGGTCGCGCGGGCGACTGTTCCTTGACGGCGTCATCGTGGCCGGGTCGCTGTTTCTGGTGAGCTGGGTGACTATCCTGCGCCCGCTGTACGAATCGGGCGGGTCGAGTGGGCTTGGAATCGCCGTTGCGCTGGCCTACCCGGTGTCCGACATCGTTGTCTTGACCGTCGCCGCGGTCGCATTGGTCAGGGGAACCGGTAATCGCCGGTTGTCGCTGCTACTGCTGACCGCTGGGCTGGCCTGTAGCGCCCTGTCGGACAGCGCGTTCGTGTACCTGGCCGCCAAGAGCGAATACGCCACCGGCAATGTGATCGAAATCGGCTGGGCGGCCGCGTTGCTGTTCATCACGGTAGCCGCGGTTGCCGGTCGTGAAAGCGTCCCCGTGGACCGCGATTCGCTGACCCTGCCCGGTTGGACGGCGGTATGGCTGCCCTACGCGCCGCTGCTGCTGGCGGCGATCGTCGCCGTGGCGCAGCCGGTCCCGGTCCTGCAGACCCGGCTGGTCATGACCGTCGCGGGCCTGCTGGTGGTGGCCGTGCTCGGCCGGCAGTTCCTCGTCGTCAGCGAGAATCGACGGTTGCTGGCCACCATGGCCGAACAGGCACTGCGCGATCCGCTGACGGCGCTGGCCAATCGTGCGTTGTTCAATGCTCGCCTGGATCTCGCCATGCAGTTGCACGAGCAGGTGGGCTTGCCGGTCGGCGTGGTCGCGGTGGACCTCAACGACTTCAAGCTGGTCAACGACAATCTGGGGCACCCGGTCGGCGACGATCTGTTGATCGGTGTCGGCCGTCGGCTCCTGAACTGTGTTCGCCGCGACGACATGGTTGCCCGGCTCGGTGGTGACGAATTCGCGGTGCTGGTCCAAGGCGGTGCCGATGATGCCGAGTTGGTGGGCCACCGGGTTGTAGGAGCCTTCAACGAGCCGTTCATGCTCCGCGGCCACGAGCTGTTGATACGGGCCAGCGTGGGGCTGGCTGTGGCCGTCCCGGGCGAAGCCGGGCTCTCGGCCGCGGAACTGCGCCGCCGCGCCGACACTGCGATGTATGCCGCCAAGCGGTCCAGGATCTGCGGCGTGCAGCACTACCACTCGGAGATGCAGTGGGTGACGGAGGTGGCCGATCGCGAACCGTTCGGCGGCCGACCCCGCGATGCGGAGGCAGGCGTGACGGCGATCCAGCGGCTCGGCAGGTTGCGTCAGGCGATCGACAACTCCGCCCTGGTCTTGGCTTACCAACCGAAATTCGATTTGCACGCCCACGAGATCGTCGGTGTCGAGGCGTTGCTGCGCTGGCCTCAGCCGGAGGGTGGCGTGCTCACGCCGGAGGAGTTTCTGCCCCTGGTCCGTCGGCACGGACTGATGGGGGCGGTCACCGAATTCGTGATAAACAAGGCGCTCGACGACGCCCTGAGCTGGCACCAGGCTGGGGTCGACGTACCGATCGCAGTGAACCTGTTCGCCCCGATGATCGCCAACGTGGATTTGCCGGCGGCCATTGGCTTGGCCCTGGCCGGTCGGGGGCTGAACCCGGCTGCCCTGACCGTCGAGATCACCGAGGACCTCTTTCTGGACAACACTGAGAGCGCGTGCACGGTACTGAATGAATTGCGGAGCAACGGAATTCGTATCGCGATTGACGATTTCGGTAGCGGATACTCCGCGCTGTCCTACTTGCGCTACCTGCCGATCGACGAGGTGAAGCTCGATCGCGATCTCGTCGCTCCGATCCTGACCGATCCGCGGGCGGCGGCGGTGGTACGCGCCGTCGTCGACCTGGCCCATGAGCTGGGGTTCACAGTCGTGGCCGAAGGTGTCGAGGATGCCGATACCGCCGCGCGGATCCGCGACTTCGGGTGTGATGTCGGGCAGGGCTTCTACTACTGCCTGCCCTTGCTGCCGGAGGGGCTGTTGAAGCTGGTGAAGCCCACTCTCGGCGCCAGCCCACCCAAGGGTGACTGCTGTCACATGTGATGGAGCTTAGTTCAACACCGAAGTTTGCTAGGATTTGCCGGTTCGTCCGTGTGCATGCGACCTGGGGGAGCCTTTGCCGATCTTGCGCGAACGCGCCGGGTTCGTACTTGGCATAACCCTGGTTACGGCCGGTTTGCTGGCCGGAGCGGCGGTTGCGCTGTCGGACTCGCCGACCGCCGCCTCGGTTGCTACTTTCAAGATTGCGTTGACCCTGGCCGGCGTCCTGGCTGCGGCCCTGACCGCCCGCACGGCCTTCTTGGCTCGAGGTAGAACCCGGGTTGCGTGGCTGGCACTCGCGCTCGGGCTTGGCGGCTTCGCCGCCGGGGTGAGTGTCCGGACCTGGTACTCGCTGTTCGGTTATGAGCCGGTGTTCCCATTCGCGGCTGACATGGTGCGGTTGCTGCTCCCGTTGGGCACCTGTGTGGCCTTGTTGCTGCTGCCGGTCGGATTGGACCGAGTGTCGCGCCTGCGTCTCTTGCTCGACGGGCTAGTCGTCGCCGGATCCTTCGTGATCGTGGTGTGGATCGGGGTGCTGGAAGACATCTACCGAGTCCGTGTCGGTGACCGGGTTGCCTTGGTCACGTCGATGGCATATGTGATGGTCGAAGCGGTCGTGATCACCGTTGCGCTGCTTTTGTTCTTGCGTGCGCTGCCCGGCCAGCGCTTGACGGTCGGCCTGATCCTGCTGGCCAGTCTCTGCGCCGCGTTCACCAATGACGCTTTCGTGTATTACTTTGCAGAACAGAAGTACTCAGGCCATCGTGCCATCGCTGTTGGGTGGTTGGCCGCGATGCTCTTGTTCGCCGCGGTCGCCGTAGCCGGCCGGTCGTACACCTATCGTCCGACCGCCGGGGTCCAGCCGCCGTCGCGGGGCTCGGTGCTCCTGCCGTTTATACCTGTGGCGGCGGCGATCGTGGCGACCTTCACCTCGTCGCCGCACGACATGGTGGCCGGACCGGTCGCGGTGGCCGGCGCGTTGCTGATTGCCGCGTTCGTGGCCCGCCAACTCATCGTGGTCAGTGAGAACGGACGACTGTTCGCGGCCATCGTCGACCAAGCGCTTCGTGATCCCCTGACCGGGTTGGCCAACCGCGCGGTATTCCACGACCGGGTCGCTCACGCCATGCAGATGCGCCAGCGTGACCGGTTGTCGGTGGGAGTCGTGGCGCTTGACCTGGACGGCTTCAAACTGGTGAACGACACTCTCGGGCACGATGTTGGCGACGAACTCCTCGGTCAGGTCGCCGACCGGATCCTCGCCTCGGTGCGCACCGGTGACACGGTTGCCCGGGTGGGCGGCGACGAGTTCGCCGTCCTCATCGAGGGCAGAGACGACCATTCTCAGGTGGTCGCCCACCGGGTGGCTGAAGCGTTCGAGCGGCCGTTCGACCTCCAAGGCAACCAGCTGATCATCCGGCCCAGCCTGGGTCTGGCGGTGGCCGACGACGACGACCCCGAAGTCAGCGCCGCCGAGCTTCTCAAACGAGCCGATATCGCGCTGGACGCCGCCAAGACATCACGCGTCGCCGGTGTCCACACCTTCACCAGCGAAATGGAAGCGGCCTTCTTCGCCGACGGTGTGCTGTATCCGCCGGCGGTGGCCCCGGCGGGGGAGCAGGCCTCGACTGTTCGGCTGCTGGGAGATCTTCGGCGCGCCGTCGACCACGGTCAGCTCACGCTGCTCTACCAGCCCAAGATCGATCTGCAGACACTCGAGATCGTCGCCGTGGAGGCATTGGTGCGCTGGCCGCACTCCGAGCACGGGTTACTGGGACCGGGTGCGTTCATGCCCTTGGTGCGGCGACACGGCCTGATGGGAGCCGTCACCGACCTGGTCGTCAACCGGGCCCTCGACGACGCCCGCGTCTGGCACGACGCCGGCTTTCCGATGCCGGTCGCGGTGAACGTCTCCGCGCCATCGCTGGCCACCATGAGGCTCGCTGCGACCATCGACGATGCACTGCGCGCACGTGGCCTGGACGCGTGTTCGGTGATCGTCGAGATCACCGAAGACTTGTTCCTGGAGGGACTGGAGCAGACCAAAGTCGTGCTGCACGAATTGCGGGCGTACGGCGTCCGGATTGCCGTCGATGATTTCGGCAGTGGCTACTCGGCGCTGTCCTACCTGCGCGACCTGCCGGTCGATCAAGTGAAATTGGACCGCCGCTTCGTCGCGCCGATCACGTCCGATCCGCGTGCGGCAGTGGTGGTTCGGGCAGTGGTGAACCTCGCCCACGACCTCGGTCTGTCGACTGTCGCCGAGGGTATCGAGGATGTCGGCACGCTGGATCGGCTGCGTGAGTACGGTTGCGATGTCGGGCAGGGCTACCACTTCAGCCCGCCGGTGGCACTCGACAGGCTGCTCGCCATGCTCGCTAATCCTCCGTGGGCACCAACCGCAGTGCGATCGAATTGATGCAGTAGCGCTGATCGGTGGGCGTCGGGTAACCCTCACCGCTGAACACATGGCCGAGGTGGCTGTGGCAGTGCGCGCACAGCACCTCCACCCGGTGGCTGCCCATCGAGTCGTCGGGCCGCAGGATCACCGCGTCGGAGTGGGACGGGTCGAAGAACGACGGCCATCCGCAGTGCGACTCGAATTTCTCTGAACTGCGGAACAATTCGGTGCCGCATGCCCGACAGGCATAGACACCTTCGGTCTTGCTGTCGGTGTACTCGCCGGTGAAGGGGCGCTCGGTGCCGGCCTCGCGGAGCACCGCATACTCCTGCGGGGTCAGCCGCTTGCGCCATTCGTCGTTGGTCAGTTCCAGCTTCGGAGCAGGAATCGAACTCATCGCTCTACGCTAGCGCACCCCGCCCGGCGCGCGAGCCGGCTCCGGATTCATCCACGGCGGGTCGATGCCGTCGGCCAGTCGATCCTGCGCCTTGGCGTCGGAGTAGCGGAAATAGAGCACGCAGAACACCACGACGAGCATCAGCGACCAGCCATAGGTGATCTTCATGTATTCCAGGAAACGTCCGGTCGTCGGCCACCGCCACATCAACCAGCGGTCCATGGTCAAGAACCCGTAGGTGGCCAGCCACGCTGGCCAGTTGCGCACCACCGAGTTCGGCAGCACCACCGTCATCAGGAACGGGAACAGCATCATCGAGTAGTAGCCCTGGGCCAGCGAGAGCACCAGCCATGACGCAATCAGCAGCACGCCCGAGGAGGTCAGCATCCAGAACAGCGGATCGCGCTGATGGTAATAGCGGTACAGCAGCCACAGACTGGCCACTGCCAACCCGAGGAACAGCACCCGCAGGGCGAGGATCAGCCACATCGGCAGGCCGTAGTACACCCCGTTGCCCAGCACCGAGCTGTTGAAGTAGTCGCGGGTCGAGAAGATGTAGGGCAGTGTGCGTTTGACGAAGTCCATCGGGTCGGCCACCAGCGGCCAGGCCGCGACGTTGAACACCAACGGCACCGCGATCGCGGTCACCAGTACCCGCCACTGCCGATTCAGCAGGGGCAGCAGCAGCAACACTCCGAGCACGGGTTTGACCACCAGCGACAGCCCGATCACCACGCCGGCCCACCATTGGTGGCTGACCTTGCCGTCGAGCAGCCAGCGGAAGAACAGCACCTCGCACAGCAGTATGCAGCCGTTGATGTTGGTGAACACCAGTGTGTTGGTCACCGACTCGGTGCAGAACATCGCCAGCAGCAGTGCCGGCAGCGCCACCGAGGTCAGCGAGAAGTTGAACAACCGCACCAGCAGGCAAGCCGCGATGATCATCGCCACCGTGTTGAAGAACACAAACCAGTTGTGCGAGGCGAACACCGGCAGATAGCCGAACGGCGCCATCAGCAAGGTGCCGCCCGGCGGGTAGAGATAGTGCGGGTCGACGTGGTCGAAGTGCTCGTTGTAGATGTCGAAGCCCCGGCGGAAGTTCGACACTGCCCGATAGACGGGGCCGAAATCGTCGGTGATGTAGCCATTCGTCGACAGCACATAGCTGCGATGAATGATCGACATGAGCGCGATGGGCCACAGCGCCGAACGCAGAACTGCCGAAGTGCTCGGGGGGCTGGTCCGCGGGCCGAATGTATTCCTCAGGCCGGACCGTAGTGATTCAGCTACCGCCACGTCCGCACCGTACACCGGTCCACGGCGTCAGCCGGTCAGGCGGGGCAGTAGGTGTCGGTGGGCGGCATCGTGCCGCTGTCGAGGTAACCCATCATCGGCGGCAGTGCACAGGCGGAGTAGATGCTGGCACCATGCCCGATGCCCTGCCACATCACCCGCTTGCTGGCCGCGCCGGCGTTGATGATGGTGGCCGCCGAGGCGGGGACACCCTGATTGCCGGCGATCGGGTCGTCCTGCACGCCCATCAGCAGCACGTTGACCTTGAGGTTCTTGGGTTCCTTAGGTGCGGCGCCGCTGGGCCAGTTCAGACACTTCACCAGGTTGAGCGCGCCGACGGCGCCGAACTGCGGGTAGAGCTTGCCCCATGCCACGACGAGTTCGCGGACCCGGTCGGGGGTCGGGCGGTTCAGGGCGTCGCTGCAGGAGTTGACGAACTGGCCGTCGCTGTCGCGGGTCGCCTGGGCCTGGTTGATCAGGCTGTTGAGCTGGTTGGTGTCGCCCGCACGTGCCGCGGCCAGGGTGTTGGCCAGGCTGATGGTGCTGCCGATGCGGTCCCCGCTGGGGAAGCCCAGTGCGGTGACGATTGCGTTGGCCAGGACC
Organism: Mycolicibacterium sp. CH28; assembly: GCF_004745805.1. Taxonomy (GTDB): domain Bacteria; phylum Actinomycetota; class Actinomycetes; order Mycobacteriales; family Mycobacteriaceae; genus Mycobacterium. Next base: position 77,176 of record NZ_SRLQ01000009.1, read on the forward strand.
GCCACCGACACCCCGCCGGGGCCACGACCGGCACGCGCGGCGGTCAGCAGCGCGTCGACGGCGCCCTTGGGGTCGGGGCCGAGTGCGCAGTTGGCCGCGATGCACTGCGTCGCAAACGCGTCGAGGGCTGCCTGCTGGCCTTTGACCTGCTCCTCGGCGGCCGCTTCGGCGTTCACCCCGGGCGGAACGGGGGAGTCGAGGATCAGCCGGGCCACCTTGTCGGGATGCGAACCGGCGTAGGCCAGAGCGATCTGTGCGCCGTTGCCAACACCGACCAGGGCCAGCGCCGGCACGTCCCAGGTGCTGCGCAGCCGCTCGAGGTCTTCGGCGGCGCGTGCGTTGTCGTAGGCCGAGTCGCCGGGGGCGATGGTGTCGGTGCAGCTGGTGGTCGCGGTCATGGTGATCGCACCCAGATTGGCCACTGGGTCGTCGCCGGACTCGAACTGCGCCTGGTCGCGCATCTCCTGGCGGTCGAAGGCGTCGCGGCAGTCCACCGGGCTGGACATGCCGGTTCCGCGGCGGTCCACCGAGACGATGGGATGGCTCTTGAGCACGTCGGAGCCGGACCGCGACAGCCAGACCGGCAGCTGCATCGACGACGGGATGTCGGTTCCGGTGGTGAACACCAGCGGCCCGGCGTCGGGTGGGGTCTGCACCGAGCGGGCCCGCACCACACCGATGGTGACCGTGCCGGTCGCACCAGCGATCGGGTCCAGGTCGGCGTCGTAGTCGGCGCACTCCAGGATTACCCCCGGCGCCGGTGGGGTGCCAGCGTCGCCGAAAACCCGCGAGGTGCAATCCTTCCAGGGCAGGTCATGCTTGGGGGCAGCGATGGCCTGCGGTCCGCCGGGCGCCTTGGTGGGGGTGGGGCCGGATGGATTGTGCGCCGAATTGCTGGCGAATTGCGGGTTGGCAGCCAGCCAGGGGGCACATCCGGTGAGCAGAGCCGTCAACGCCGCGGTGCCGAGGCTGACCGCGGCGCAGACCCGACGATCGCGCATGCCCCCACAGTAGCGACCCGTGCGCCAGGTTCGGATCAGCCGACGCGCACGTAGCGCCCGTACAGATAGCCTTCGTCATCGGAGATCACGTGCTGGCGCCGCATCCTGGACAGCACGTGACCGTGCCCGGTGGCAATGCGCGGTGCGGCACCGCCGACGAGCGTCGGCGCCGTGGTCAGGCACAGTTCGTCGAGCAGCTCGTGCTCGATGAACGTGCCGGTCAGGGTGGGACCGCCTTCGCACAGCACCCGGCGCAGCCCGCGATCGGCCAGTGCGCCCAGGGCGACGGCCAACTCGACCTCGGCGGGATCGGCCCCCGAGCACGCGATCACCTCGGCGGTCGCGCCGAGCAGCGACTGCGCGTCGGTCGCTGCGGCTTCACTGGTGAGCACCAGGGGCGGCACCTCGGTGCGGGTCAGTACCGGCATGTCGTGATCGAGGCGCGCGGACCGGGTGACCAGCGCGATGGGCGGCACTTCACGCTGGCCTCGTCGCTGCCGGTTACCGCGCTGCGCGACGGTCATCTGTGCGCCGGAGTAATTCTCGGCGCGCGCGGTGCCGGCCCCGACGACGATGACATCGGCGAGTTCGCGCAGCACCCGGAACAGCCGCCGGTCGCCGGCCCCGCCCAGGCCGCCGGAGGTCCCGTCGGTGGCAGCTCCGCCGTCGAGGCTGGCGATGGCGTTGCCGCGGACCCAGCACCGGGCGAGTTGGGTCGGGTAGGCGTAGAACTCGTCGAGCTGGTCGTCGTCGAGCGGCCCGGTGGCGACGCCCGCCCCGAGCAGTGTGAATTGCGTCCCATCCGGGTCGTCTGCACTTGGGTCGGACATACCGACGATTGCAGCACGTCGTTACAGTTCGTGCATGGACCGCCTCGCCGCACCCACCGAAGCCGTTGTCGGGCATCTCGTCGACCGGCATCCGACGGTGTCCCCGGAGCGTCTCATCGCCCAGTTGGTCCCGCCGCCCACCTTCACCGACGTCAGTTTCGAGACGTATCGGCCGGATCCGGGCGAGCCGACACAGGCCGCCGCGGTCGACGCGTGCCGGACGTTCTGTGTCCAAGCGCAGCAGCGTCGGGCCGGCAAAAAGAAGATGTTCGGCAAGCGGGAGACGTTGCCGGGGGTGGGCATCTATCTCGACGGCGGATTCGGCGTCGGCAAGACACACCTGCTGGCCTCGACCTACCGGCAGCTGGCGGATTCCGCTGAGCACCCAAGAGCGTTCGCGACATTCGGGGAGCTGACGCAGCTGGCCGGGGTCTTCGGCTTCGTCGAGTGCATCGATCTGCTGGCCGACTACACGGTGGTCTGCATCGATGAGTTCGAGCTGGACGATCCGGGCAACACCACGTTGATCTCGCGGCTGCTGTCCCAACTCGTCGAGCGCGGCGTGTCGATCGCGGCGACGTCGAACACGCTGCCCGAGCAGCTGGGTGAGGGCCGCTTCGCCGCGCAGGACTTCCTGCGCGAGATCAACACGCTGGCAAGTATTTTCACCACGGTGCGCATCGAGGGCCCGGACTACCGGCACCGTGGCCTGCCCCCGGCGCCGCCGCCGCTGTCCGATGATGAGGTGACTGCCGGTGCGGCCTCGGTGACCGGTGCCACCCTGGACGACTTCGACGCCCTGTGCGCCCATCTGGCGACCATGCACCCGTCGCGCTACCTCACGCTGATCGAAGGCGTGACCGCGGTGTACATCACCGGAGTGCATCCCATCGATGACCAGAACGTGGCGCTGCGCCTGGTGGCGCTGACCGACCGGCTGTATGACGCGGGGATTCCGGTGGTGGCCTCCGGAACCAAGCTGGACACCATTTTCTCCGCGGAGATGCTCGCCGGCGGCTACCGCAAGAAGTATCTGCGGGCGACCTCGCGGCTGCTGGCGCTGACCAGTCCTGGCGGTTTGTGAACGGGGCTCAACCCAGCCCCACGGCAGGCAGGATCAGTGTGTCGATGACCTGACGGGCGAATGGCGCGTCGACCCGTCGTCCGCTGATGACGCGCTGGAGCGCCATCGCGGTGAGGACGTCGGCGATTAGCGCCAGATCGAGCGTGGACGAGATTTCGCCGCGATCCATGGCTCGCTGGAGCATCGCCGAGATCTTGCGATTTCCCCTGCCCAGCAACAGATCTTCGAGTGCGGTCGCCAACCCGCTGTCACGGCCGGCTTCGAGAGCGACCTGGAGGATCAGCTCGTTGGTGACCACGTCGTCGTCGTTGCAGGCGACCCGCGCAACGAGTAGATCCAGATCACCTCGCAGGCTGCCGCTGTCAGGCGGTTCGTCGTCAAACAGCTCGGGTCGCCAGTACACCAGTGCGTCGCTGACCAGTGCTGCCTTGGACGACCATCGCCGGTAGATCGCCGCCTTCCCCACACCCGCACGCGCGGCAATGTCGTTCATGTTGGTGGCCTCGTATCCCGCCTCGGCGAGCACCGCCACCGTCGCATCGAGGATGGCGACGTCACGTGACCGATCGAGTTTGCCGCTGCTGCGTTGGCGGGTCACCGGCTCGAGGTCGGGCACCTGCCGATTCGGTCGGCGGGTTGTGCGCATGGTGTCATTCTGCCGCGGGGACGGGAACCGGCTCGGTGGCGGGATCGTCGGTCGCCTTGGGACCGGTCTGCTGGGGGTGGGTGATCTTGTAGGTGTTGAGCGGCCACCAGAACCACCGGCCCAGCGCGGCAGCGATCGACGGGGTCATGAACGATCGCACGATCAAGGTGTCGACGAGTAGGCCGATGCCGATGGTCATCCCCAACTGCCCGACCACTCGCAGGTCGCTGACGACCATGGACATCATGGTGAAGGCGAACACCAGCCCGGCCGAGGTGACCACTCGGCCGGTCGCGCCCATGCCCCTGATGATGCCGGTGTTGAGTCCGGCGTGGATCTCCTCCCTGAGTCGGGACACGACCAGCAGGTTGTAGTCCGACCCGACGGCCAACAAGATCACCACCGACAGCGGAATCACGATCCATTGCACGCCCAGACCGAGGATGTCCTGCCACAACAGCACCGAGAGGCCGCAGGCCGTGCCCAAAGAGGCAGCCACCGTTCCTATGATGACCAGCGCTGCCACCACGCTGCGGGTGATCAGCAGCATGATCGCGAAGATCAGGATCATCGCCGAGATGCATGCCACGGCAAGGTCGTTGTCGGCGCCGCGCTGCATGTCGGCGTACATAGAAGCGGTGCCCGCCAACGAGACTCGGGCGTTCTCCAACGGTGTGCCCTTGACGGCGTCAGCCACCGTGTCCTTGATGCCGGCGACGTGCTGGATTCCCGCCACCGACGCGGGGTCACCCTGGTGGGTGATGATGATGCGCACGGCCTTGCCGTCCGGCGATATGAACATCTTCATGCCGCGTTGGAAGTCGGGGTTTTTGAACACGTCCGGCGGCAGGTAGAAGGAGTCGTCGTTCTTGGCCTCGTCGAAGTACTGACCCATCAGGGTGGATCCCTCGGCCAGTTCCTGTTGGTGGGCTTGTATTCCCGCCATCGTGCTGTGCGTCGACAGCATGAAGTCACGCATCGTCTTCATTGACTGGATCGTCGGCGGCAAGGTGGCCAGCAGCTGCGGCATCAACTTGTCCATCTGATCCAGATCGCCGTTGAGGCCTTCCAGCTTGTCAGCGAGGGTATCGATGCCGTCGAGGGAGTCGAACAGCGATTTGATCGACTTGCAGACCGGGATGTCGTCGCAGTGTGGTTCCCAGTAGAAGTAGTTGCGAATCGGCCGGAAGAAATCATCGAAATCGGCGATGTGGTTTCGCAGATCATTGGTGGAGTCGACCATGTCGTGGGTGCGCCCCACCATGTCGTGGGTGGTGGCGGTGAGCTGGGTCATCAGGTCGTACATGTGTTCCATGTTGGCGACGGTCTTGCTCAGCTCGTCGGCCTGTTCGAGCATCTGTGCGGTGTTGTCGTTTTGAATCTTCGCCGTTTGCAGCATGCCGGAGTTCTGCATGGCGATCTGGAACGGGATCGAGCTGTGTTCGATCGGTGCGCCCAGCGGCCGGGTGATGGTCTGCACCCGTTCGATGCCGTGCAGGTGGAAGATCGCTTTCGCCACCCGGTCGATGACCAGCATGTCCGCCGGGTTGCGCAGATCGTGGTCGGCCTCGAGCATCAGCAGTTCGGGGTTCATCCGAGCTTTGGAGAAGTGCCGTTCAGCGGTGGCCTGTGCGATGTTCGACGGCATGTCCTGGGGGGTGAACTTGGCGTCGTTGTACTGCGGCACATACGTGAGCAGGCTGGCGAAGCCGAGGATCGCGATCACCGCCGTGACAATGACGATGGGCACCGGCCAGCGCACCACGACGGTGCCGACCTTGCGCCAACCACGGGTGGACAGTTCCCGTTTCGGGTCGAGCAGTCCGAACCGCGACAGCACGGCGAGGACGGCGGGCGCCAGTGTCAGCGCGGCTGCGACGATCACCAAGAGTGAAATGGCGCAGGGCAATGACATCGAGTTGAAGTACGGCAGCGTCGTCATCTTCAAGCACAGCAGGGCGCCGACGATGGTCAGGCCGGAGCCCAGGATGACGTGCGAGACGCCCGCATAGGCACTGTAGAAGGCTTCTTCGCGATCCAGTCCTTTCGACCGCTCCTCGTGGTAGCGGCCGATCAGGAAGATGATGTAGTCGGTTCCGGCCGCGATCGCCAGCATGGTGATCATGCTTTCGGCGTACGGGGTCAATCCGATGATGTTCTTGTCGCCGGCGAAGGCCACCATGCCCTGCGCGGCGAACAGTTCGATGCCGAGGATCACCAGGGCCGCGAGTGTGGTAACCACGGATCGATAGATGACGAGCAGCATCACCAGGATGACGGCGATGGATAGCCCGGCCATGATCGACAGGCTCTTCTTGCCCGCGATGCTGGTGTCGGCGATGATAACGGTGTTGCCGCCCACGTAGGCCTTGACACCGGGCGGAGCTGGCACCGAATTCACGATATTGCGAACTGCAGCAACAGATTCGTGGCTCAGATTCGTGCCCTGGGCGCCGCGCAGGAAGACCTGGACGTAGGCGGCCTTGCCGTCGGCGCTCTGGGCTCCTGCCGCGGTCAGGGGATCGCCCCAGAAGTCCTGGACGTTCTCGATGTGGGTGGTGTCGGCGGTGAGCTTGGCGACGATCTGGTTGTAATAGGCGTGCGCGCTGTCGCCGAGTTTGTCCTGGCCCTCGAGCACCACCATCGCCGAGGAATCGGAGTCGAACTGCTTGAATACCTTTCCGATGCGCAGCATGCCGACGTAGGCGGGTGAGCCCGTCGGTGCCATATTGGCCGAGTGCTGATCGGCCACTTCGGGAAGGCTGGGGGCGATCATGGCGAAGCCGACCGCGAACAGCACCCAGAAGGCGATGATCGGCAGCGCGAACATGCGGACCAGCCGGGCCACCAGTGGACGGTGGGGTTGTGCGTGCGATGTGCTCATACGGATTTCACCAAGCAGTAGATGAACGGTTGGTATTCGTCGGTGCTGCGGTCATCGCGGGTCTGGCCATCCACGACGACCCGGCACCGCAGGCCATTGGTCGACGAGTTTCCCTGGGCCACAATGTTGGCCGACATCGACGGCAGCGTGGTGACGATCGTGTACGACCACGGCAGGGCGGTGTCCACGTGGTGGGGCTGACCGTTCTCGTCCAGATAGTCGATCAGCGCGGAGCCGCCGGCACCACCGGTGATCTCGTAGGTGATGCGCTTGGGATTGAACGGAGCGGTGTTGTCAGAGTTGCCGTCGGCGTTCGTCGTCGCAGGCGGGTTGAGGCCCTCCTTGATCCTGACGATCGCGTACCCGCCGATCACGACGACGACGACCAGTAGCAGCGGGATCCACGCCCGCTGAAGACGTCGAAACACCCCGCGGCACCTGCCTTTCCATCACCCTCTAGACGGCAGCGCGGCGGATTGAGCGCCGCAGACGGAACTCGGGTTCCGCCTGCGGGGCACATTACAGCATGTCGGTGGCGACTTCTCTGTGAGTCGGTCCCAGGGTGATCAGCGCCGGTCGGCCGGCGACTGGCGAACCTTCGCCAATTCGGCCAGACCGCTGACGGTGAGCACCCGCATCAGCACCGGGTTGGCGACGATCTCCAGTGATTCAGCGTGGGGCGCAAGGGCATTGATCGCGGCGCTGTCCATGTACTCGACGGCGCTGAGGTCGACGACCACGGTGTCGACGGTATCGGCGGTGGCTGCGGTCACAGCCTCGGCAAACTCTGTGACATTGCTCGCGTCGATCTCGCCGGCGACGAGCACCGCCAGCCGGCCGTCGGTTCCCCGCTGGGTACGAAGGATCAGCGGTGCGCTCATCGGCGGATTCTGGTGGACAGGCGGACGGTGGTCCCGGTGGGGCGCGGAACGATCGACACATCCTCCATCAAAGCGCGCATGATCTGAATCCCGCGACCGCGGTGGGTGTAGCCGGACTCCTTGGGTTTCCACGACCCGGTGTCGGTGATGGTCAGGTGCAGTAGGCCGACCTCAGAGATCGCTTGCAAGGTGATCGAGCCGCCCGCGGTGTGGCGATAGCCGTGTTCGATGGCGTTGGTGACGGCTTCGCCGGCGGCGACGAGCACGTCTTGGGCCTGATCGGAGTCGATGCCGGCGGCCGTCAGCCATTCCCGCAGGGCGGCGCGGGCCGGAGCCAGGTGCAGCGGATCGGCCGGGATCGTCACCTCCAGCGGGACCGGGTGGCGATAGAGCAGCAGGACCACGTCGTCCTGGTAACCCCCGAGCGGGGCCAGCGTCGACATGATCTGGTCTGCGAGCGGGTCGAGTTCCATGGCGCCGTCGTCGCGAATGATCTTGGCCGCACGGGTGATTCCATCGTCGAGCGAGACGCGTCGTCGTTCGACCAGGCCATCGGTGTAAAGCAGCAGTGTTGCCTGCGACGGGATGGTCACCTGTGCCTGGGGACGGACTCGCTCCGGGCGGATTCCCAGCGCGATGGAATGGCCATCCTCGAGCAGTTGGGTGGTGCCGTCGGCGTAGACCAGGATCGCCGGTGGGTGTCCGGCGCTGGAATACCACAATTCGCCGGTATCGGGATCTAGCACGGCGCAGAAGGCGGTGGTGGACTGCGCGCCCGGCAGCCGGCTGGCGAAGCGGTCCAACCCGGCCAACGTCGCGGCGGGGCTGGCCCGCTCCAGCAGTAGCGCCCGACATGCGCTGCGCAGCTGCCCCATGACGGTGGCCGCGGTCAGATCGTGCCCGACGCAGTCACCGACCACCAGGGCGATGCGCCCGTCGTCGAGGGCGACGACGTCGTACCAGTCCCCACCGACCTGCAGCGGATGGGAGGCGGGCTGATAACGCACCGCGAAGCCGGCCGGCAGGTCCGCCGGACCGAGGATCGAATGCTGTAGTGCCAGAGCGGTTTCCCGCTGCTGGTCGAGTTGGTGGACGCGTTGCAGGCCCTGTCCGAGACGTCCGCCCAGCACGGTGAGCAAGGTCTGGTCGTCGGTGGTGAAGGATCGCTGTTCTGGCAGTTCGATCCAGATGACCAGGATGCCGCGTGGGTGCTGGAGGGCGATGCCCGCCGACCCTGGGTTGGCGGTGTCGACGGTCAGCAGGTCGCCGCTGCAGCCCAGTGCGGTGATCCGGGCGCGAGTCTGCGCCGGCAGGTCATCCCATCGTGTTGTGCCGGTGTCGGCGATCAGGTCCGCGACGTCGGATCTGGGCTCCAGCGAGCCGTCGTCGGTGGGGAAGACGGCGGCCAGTACCCGACTGGCCGACCACTGTCCGCGCACTTGATCGATCGCGGCCCGAAGCGCGTCGTCGACACTGTCGGCTTGCGCCAGTTGCTGGTTCAGCGAGGCGAGGGCTTTTTGGCGTTGTGCGTTGTAGTGCTCGGCGGTGACGTCGCGGAACGTTCCGACCATGACACCACGACCCGTCGCGGGGTCTTCGGCGTGGGCGATGTTGGCTCTGATCCAGAGCCGGTGGCCGTCGCGGTGGGTGACCGGCACGGTGTAGCTGCCGTGCGGGTGGGCGGCGATGCCCGCGAAGGCGTCGACGATCTGCCGATGGGCTTCGGGCTCGGTCTCCGGATCCGGCCACCACGGGTGGGTGGGCTGGTAGGGCAGATCGTCGGGGCCGTAGCCGACGATGTCGGTGAACGCGTTGTTGACCTCGATGACGGTGCCGATGTCGTCGCAGACGAAGAACGCTTCCTGCAGTGAATCCACCAACGCCGCGCGCCACCGAGTGTGGTGGTTGCGCAGCCGGGCCAGTTCGATGTTCGCCCGGACCCGCGCCAGCAGCTCGGCCGCAGCGAACGGCTTGACCAGGTAGTCGTCGGCGCCGGCGTGCAGACCTTCGATGGAGGCCTCCTGGCCGGCCCGGGCCGACAGCAGCAACACCGGAACGCCGACGGTGCGCGGGTCGGCCCGCAGCGCCGCCACGAGGGCCAGTCCGTCCAGTCGTGGCATCATGACGTCGCTGACCACCAGATCGGGCAGCTCGGTGCGGATCCGGTCCAGTGCATTGCGGCCGTCGGTCACGGCGTCGACCTGATAACCGGCTCCGCGGAGAAGCCGGATCAAGTACTCGCGCATGTCGGCGTTGTCGTCGGCGACCAGCACCCGGGCCGGGGCGTTCAGTACCGTCGGTGCGCTGAGTGCGATTTCTGGTGCAGACGCGGTGTGGTCAGCGTCGCCGGTCTGCCTGCCGTCGGTCGGAAGCCAGCGCAGCGCTTCCTGTACATAGGGTTCGGCGATACCGGAGGGGGCCCGCGCCGATCCGGGCGCGCTGAGCGCGTCGGCGGGCAGGTGGCCAGCGCCCAGCGGGAGCCGAACGGTGAACGTGGTGCCGGCGCCTGCGGCGCTCTCGGCGGCGATCGTGCCGCCGTGGACGCCGACGAGTTCCTTGACCAGCGCCAACCCGATGCCACTGCCTTCGGTGGAGCGGGTGCGGGCGCTCTCGATCCGGTGGAACCGCTCGAACAGCCGGGGCATCTCGGCGGCCGGCACTCCGATCCCGGTGTCGGCCACACTGACGACGGCCTCGCCGGCGTCGTAGCGCACCCGCACGGTGATTGAACCGTCGAAGGTGTATTTCAGGGCGTTCGACAGCAGGTTCAGCACCACCTTCTCCCACATGTCGCGGTCCAGGTACACCGGCTCGCCGCCGGGGCGGCAATCCACGACGAGGGACAGTCCGGCGCGTTCGATGGCTGAGCGGAACACGCTGGCCAGCTCGGCGGTCACCTCTGCCAGGTCGACGGGTTCGTAGTGGGCCTGCATGCGGCCGGCTTCGATGCGGGAGAAGTCCAGCAGGGTGTTGACCAGCTTGGCCAGGCGCAGCCCGTTTCGGTGCACGACGTCCAATTCGCGCCGGGCCTCGTCGTCGATCCCGGTGGCCCGGCCGCGCAACTCGGCCACCGGGCCGAGGATCAGCGTGATGGGCGTTCGGAACTCGTGGCTGATGTTGGAGAAGAACGTCGTCTTGGCCCGATCCAGTTCGGCAAGTTCCTCGGCCCTGCGCTGCTGGGCACGGTAGCTACGGGCGCTGGAGATACCGGTCGCGATGTGGCCGGCGACGAGCTTGATGAACCCGCGGTATTCCTCGTCGAGCGGACGGAAGCGGTTCAGCGCGGCCACCAGGAATCCGGACGGGGCGGCACCCTGCGCCAACAGCGGCGTCACCAGCGCCTGCTGCGGCGGGTCCTGCCACTGCCCGGTCGGCAGATCGCCGAAGGCCGGTCCGGCGAGGTTGACCAACACCGATTCGCCGCGGGCCGGCTCGTTCACCGGCCACAGTGGCGCCGCGTCGGCGGTCAGCGTCGGTGGCGCGGCAGGGTGGCCGGGGGCCATTCCGCTGAGTCCGGCCAGTCGTGCGGTGCCGTGCTCGTCGAACAGATAGGTCAGGCAGAACGGCAGATCACAGGGGTTGCGTTCGAGCTGGCGGGCGGCGAACGTCAGCATCTCCTGCTCGGTGCGCACCACCGACGGGTCGGAGCCAAGGTCACGCAGCGTCGCCATCCGCCGTTCGCCGATCACCCGGTCGGTGTCCTCGGTGACCACGCACAGCATGCCGACCACGTGTTCGGTGTCGTTGCGCAGCGGACTGTAGGAGAAGGTGTGATAGGTCTCCTCGGAATAGCCCGACCGCTCCAGGAACAGCAGCAGCCCCTCGTCCCAGGTGGCTTCGCCGGTCGCCAGCACCCCGTCGATGCGCGGGCCGATGTCGTCCCAGATCTCGGCCCATACTTCCCGGGCCGGACGGCCCAACGCCCATGGGTACTTGCGGCCCAGTGTGTCGCGTCGGTAGGCGGCGTTGCAGAAGAAGGTCAGCTCCGGTCCCCACGCCATCCACATCGGGAATCGCGAGGAGAGCAGGATGCTCACGGTTGTGCGCAAGCTCTGCGGCCAGCCGGCCGCGGCTCCCAGCGGGGTCGCCGACCAATCAGCCCGGGCCAGATTGGCACCGACCTCGTTGTCGGCGCCGAAGGCTGATCCAACTTCCACCAAGCATCCTTTCGCTGACCGGCGCGGTCGGGCCGTGAGCAGCCCACCCGACCGGCCTAGTGCGATCAGCCAACGTGTTCACAGTACGAGGCTTCGGTAAACCTGAGGAGTACCGCGGCGAAGATGTCACCGCTGTTCATCAGAGCGAGCGGGTCAGCACGAAGTCCGCTTCGGTGCGCATGCCGAGTTGAAATGTCCTTGTGCCGGCTGTCGTGAAACCGTGTTTGGCGTAGAACCGTTGCGCCCGATGGTTTTTCTGGTTGACGCCCAGCCACATGCTGCGCACTCCGGTGGTGGTGGCGCGGCCGACGGCGGTATCGATGAGGGCGGCGGCCACCCCAGACCCATGGCACTCGGGCAGTACGTAGATCTTGGACAGTTCCGTGGCGGGTCTGATGCGCACCGCCCGGGCGACGTCGGGATCGTCTCCGACGCCGTGGATGAGGATGGCGTAGCCGAGGATGCGATCGCTGTCGCGGGCCGCCAGCACGACACGGGACGGGTCGCTCAGGTACGCGGCGAAGCGCTCCGCGGAGAGGTTGGCGGCGATGTAGGCCGCGATGTCGTCGGGCGCGACGGTGGTGGGGCAGGCGAGCGGGAAGGTGGTGGCGGCTACCGCCGCCAGTTCGACGACGTCGGCGCCGGTAGCGTCGGCGACTGCTTCTGGGTCAAAAGCGTTGGTGCCGAGGCCGATCACGGGCTCCATGGCGTGCGGTGCCCGGTGGTGCGCGGGTCGATCAGAACCACAGTGGACATCAGCTCACGGTAACAGTCCCCGAGCCCGGCGTACCGGCGACGATCGGACCCGCGCTCACACGCCGTCGACCAGCGCCCGCCGTCATCAACTCATCCGCAGTATCGCCCCGGCTTGCCCATTCCGCCCCCGACAGGCCAGCGCGCTCCATAAACTCGCGGGCATGGCAGGCCTGCACAAATCTGAAGAGCGGCCCGACATGAGCAGGATTGACAACCGGGCCCCGTCGGTGCCCCGGATGTTCCTCGATCGCGTCGCGGCTACCCCCACTGCGGAAGCGTTCCGCTATCCCGACCACGACGGGTGGACCAGCGTCACCTGGCAGCAGGTGGGGGATCGCGTCGAACTGATCGCCGCGGGCCTGATCGCACTGGGTATCAACCCCGAGGACCGGGTGGCGCTGGCCTCGGCGACCCGCTACGAGTGGGTGGTCGTCGACTTCGGCATCCTGTCGGCGGGTGCTGCCACGACGACGGTGTATCCGACCACGAACGACGAGGACGTCGCCTTCATCGTCGCCAACTCCGGCAGCCGCATCGTCGTCGCCGAGAACCAAACGCAGGTCGACAAGCTCATCGCGCACCGGGACGAGCTGCCCGCGGTCGAGAAGGTCGTCATCATCGACGGCAACGGTGACGGTGACTGGGTGATTCCGCTCGAGGAGCTCGAACAACTCGGCAAGCAGCTACTGGCCGACAAGCCGGCCACGGTGACCGAACGCATCGACGCGATCCGGCCCGACCAGCTGGCCACCCTCATCTACACGTCGGGCACCACCGGCAAGCCCAAAGGGGTGCGGCTCACTCACGAGGCGTGGACCTACACCGCGGCCGCCATCGACTCCCTGGGCGTGCTCAGCGACAAAGACCTCAACTATCTGTGGCTGCCGCTGGCGCACTCGTTCGGCAAGGTGATGCTGGCCCTGCCGCTGGTGATCGGGTTCCCGACGGTCATCGACGGCCGTGTCGACAAGATCGTGGAAAACCTGGCGGTCATCCGGCCGACCATCATGGGTGCGGTACCGCGCATCTTCGAGAAGGTGCACGGCCGGATCACCGAGATGATGGCCGAAGAAGGCGGGGTCAAGAAGCGCCTCTTCGACTGGGCCATCGAGGTTGGCCTGCAGGTTTCACGCGCCAAGCAGTCCGGGCACCGGATTGGTCCCGCGCTGGCGTTGCAGCACAAGCTCGCCGACCGGCTGGTTTTCTCCACCATCCGCGACCGGTTCGGCGGACGGCTGCGGTTCTTCATCTCCGGGTCGGCTGCGCTGGATCGTGACGTTGCGCAGTGGTTCGACGCGGTGGGCGTCGTGGTGCTGGAGGGCTACGGGCTGACCGAGACGTCGGCGGCGTCATCGCTGAATCGCCCGCAGGCCTACCGGTTCGGCACGGTGGGCTGGACCTTCCCCTATACCGACGTGGCGATCGCTGAAGACGGCGAGATCCTGCTCAAGGGTCCGGGCGTGATGAGCGGGTATCACGACTTGCCGGAGGCCACCGCCGAGGCGATTGATGCCGACGGCTGGTTCCACACCGGTGACATCGGCGAACTCGATGCCGAGGGCTTTCTGCGGATCACCGACCGCAAGAAGGACATGTTCAAGACCTCGCAGGGCAAGTATGTCGCCCCATCGGCCATCGGGGCGATGTTCAAGGGCCTGTGCCCGTTCGCCAGCGAGATCATCGTCTATGGCGAGGGCAAACCATATTGCGTCGCTCTGGTGAGTCTGGACGGCGAGGCGATCCGGGAATGGGCGGACCGGAACGGCTTGGCGGACAAGTCTTTTTCTGAGATCGCCCAGGACGGCAAGACCAAGGAGATGATCGGGGAGTACGTCGAGACCCTCAACAAGCATCTCAACCGCTGGGAGCAGGTCAAGCGCTTCTCCATCATCGACCGTGAATTGACCGTGGAATCAGGCGATTTGACGCCGAGCCTCAAGCTCAAGCGCAAAGTTGTCGTGGATAACTTCCACGACAACATTGACCAGCTGTACGGCGGTTAGGGGGCCTCGGAGCGCTTCGCCCTGGCTCGGACGTGGTCGGGATACCACGACGTGAACGCCGCCGCTCCGATCAACGCCGCGTAGCTGGTGATGTGGCAGGCTGATTCGGGCATCAGGTGCTTCATCAGGGCCCAGGCGATCGCGGTGTTCACCGTGAACACCGACGCCCACACCGCGCTGAGTTGGACGTTGACCCGGACGAACGCCGGGTCATTCCACTTCGACGGGTCGGTTTGGGCGCGTGCGTATTCGAGCGTGAACGGTTTGCCCAGTGCCAGGGTGACCCAGGAGCCCAGCGCCAGCGCGCCGTTGGCCAGCACGCCGAGATAGCGAATGGTCCACATGTTGTGGAAGACGAGCACCGCCACGGTGGCCGCGGTGAAGAAGACGAGCCCGACCCACATGATGATGCCGCGGTGCAGCTTGAGAACGGCCATCAGTACCGAGAGGATCAATGCCGCGACGAGTCCGATCTCGACGCGGGCCACGGTGTCCCTGGCGATGATCAGGAAGGCGATCCACGGGGCGAAGGACAGCAGCAGCTTCACGAATGACACGGCGGGACCTTTCGCGCGTGTACTGCATCCCGAAACTGGGGTAGCACCGAGAGCCTCCCGGGATTTACGCCGACGGTTCGATTCAGCCCGTCCGGCGCGTCGAGCGGTAGGGGCGATGGTCCCGGCTCCCGACATCGTTGGTCATGTCCGCCCGGGGCCTAACATCGACGCAGTGTCTGCCGATAAGGGTGGTGTGACGGTGAGGATTGCGATGTGGCGTACCAGCGCGGTGGTGGCCATTGCGGTCGCCCTGAGCGCCCTGTTCGGTGCACCCGCGCCTGCCAAAGCTGACGAACCCGTTCCGGCGGCAGGCGGGCCGTGCCCCGCCGACTTCGACAATGTCATGACTCAGCTGCCCGGCGGCCGGGATTACCTGGTCTGCCTGGCCGGACCTGGCGGGGCCGCGGTCTGGGCGCCGGTCGAAACGCCGTTCCCGCCGAACAGCAGATGGCTGAGCTATGGGCCCGCTATCACGTTGCACGGGCAGGGTTTTCGCAATCCCAACCTGAGGTCGGGGCAGTGGACCGCCACCCCGCTGGGGCCGGACACGGTGTGCGGTGCCGAGCAGGTCGCCGTGGTAGCCGCGGGAGTCCTTGCCCCGCCAGAGGTTTCGCAAGGCCAGCCGGGTCAGCCGCTGGCGTTCGGTGTGTTGCCCAAGCTGTTCACGGTGGTGTTGAGCGGGAATTGCCTGTGGTCTGAGGACCAGCCTCCACTGCTCGGTTGGTAGCGGTAGGTTTCGCACGCATGTTCCGGCTGACGGTCCAGGACACCGAGGTCACCAGCTGAGCTGGGCTCAGCCCTCGCGGATCTGCTCGAAGATGGTGTCTCGCAGTTGCTGGCGCGACAGCATGAACACCACCTCGGCTTCATGCCGTTTGGCGTCGAACACGAAGCCCTGCCGCAGACCTGGGTGCAGAGGCGCGGTCTTGTCGACAGGGCGCGCACACCGGCCGTTGTGGTATCCGAGCAGTGTCCAGGCGCCGTCTTGGTGGAAGGCCACGTGCATGCAGGTGACGGCGGCCCCGGGGTGCTGCTCGGTGGAGATCTCGAACACCCATCCCGGTTTGGCCAGTAGTCCCTCGAGCCGTACCCGGCCGCGCCTGCGCCTTCTGCACTCGGCAGCGACCTCGGGTCCCAGGGAATCCAGCGACTCGCGACACGCGTCCCATTGGCGCTGGAGTTCGGCATCCTCAGCCGCGATATCAGCGCGGATTCGCGTCGTTCGATCGGTGTCCACGGCGACACGATAGTTCCGGCATAGGGGCCCGAAAAGAGAATGAGAGGCAGAAGACAGTTGGTCGGAACGTGTGTGGGAGGTGCACGAATGGCCTCCAGGGGCGGGCTGCTTGTGGCCCAAGGGGGTGGCCGCGCTCACGCATCCCGCTCCTGGAGACCGGCTCGTGACGGTCGGGGTGTCGGCGCGGGTTTGCCCTCGCGCGAAACTGACCGAACGGCTGATTTCCAACCTCGGAGAAATGTACGACAAGGTGGTTCGCGAAAAACCCACTTCAGATGAAAAACTGCGGATCAGGTCAGCGCAGGCGGGTACTCGCGGGAGGAACGCTCGACGACCTCGGCGAAGTGGGCCAGCGACTGGTCCGGCACGATTCCATGCAGCAGGACCCGCCATGCCCGGGCCAGGCGGCTGACCAGGTCGTCGCCGATTGCCGCCGACAGGAACTGGCAGCCGAGGACAACGACCCAGATCGCCTCGCCGATGTCCTCGGGGTCGAGATCGGCGCGCAGCTCGCCGGCGGCGGCGGCCATCTTCATCACGTCGATGAATGCCGTTGTCGTCTCACGCAGGATGCGTGAACCGGCGCCGCTGACCTGTCCGAGCGCCTGCGACAGTTCGTTGCCCACGCGGACGGTGTCGTCGGATTGCAGCAACCGCGCGACGGCGAACGTGCCCCGGATGATCTGGGCGAGTCCCGGTGGGGCCGGTGGGTCGACGGCATTGCGGAAGGCGGTGCGCAGCCGGGCGCGGCATTCCTCGATCACCGCGGCGGCGACCGCCTCCTTGGAGTCAAAGTGGTAGTAGAAGGCACCCTTGGTGACCTCGGCGCGCTGCTGGATATCGGCCAGGCCGGTGTCGCCGTAGCCGTCTTGGCTGAAGAGGTTGACCGCCGCAGACAGGATCCGCATGCGGGTGGCTTGGGCCCGGGCTTGCGTCACTTCCGTCACCTCCCTCGCGTGTCTGCGGCCAGGGTAGTGCAGGTCAGGTTCGGATATGCGCTACCACGTCACCAGTAGTTCGCCGAGTCCATGCGACAGGGATTGATAGCCGCCGGTCATGGTCGAGGCGTCGCCGCAGAATTGCAGCGTCGGGAACCGGGGGATGAGCTGGGAGAAGACGATCTTCAGTTCCAATCGAGCCAGGGCGGCCCCGATGCAGTAGTGCAGGCCGTACCCGAACGCGACGTGGGGGGCGCCGCCGCGGGCGAGGTCGAGCCGGAAGGGTTCCTCGAAGACGGCGGGGTCGTGGTTGGCCGAGCCGGGGTCGAGCAGCACCAATTCGCCGGCCTTGATCTGGACCCCGTCGGCGTCGATGTCTTCCCGGGCGTAGCGGGGCACGCCGACTCCACCGGTCATCCCCGCTCGGATCAGCTCTTCGACGGCCTTGGGGATCAGCTCGGGGTGGTCGAGCAGGGTCTGCCATTGGTCGGGGTTGTTGAGCAACAGCAGCGATCCCAGCCAGATCTGCATCAAGGTGGTCTCGTGTCCGGCGAAGAGCAGTTGCATCGCCATGGTGGCGGCCTCGAAGTCGCTGAGATCAGGTTCCTCGCAGAGCCGCGATATGACGTCGTCGCCGGGGTCGGTTCGCTTGGCGGCCACCAGGTCCATGCCGTAGCCGAGCAGGTTTTCCAGGCCCTTCAGTGAGACCGCGTCGTCGGTGGAGAAGGCGGCGTCGTCGACCCAGAGTCGGAACCGTTCGCGATCCGAGTACGGCACGCCCAGCAGATCGCAGATCACCAGGATCGGTAGCGGCTGGGCCAGGCTGGTCAGTAGATCAGCTGGCGGCCCGTGCTGTTCCATGTCGTCAAGCAGTGCCGCGCAGAGCCCTTCGATTTTGGGCTGCAGGGTGCGCATGTGTTTGGGGGAGAAGTGCGGTTGCAGCAGCCGGCGCATGCGGGTGTGGTCGGCACGTTCGGTGTCGAAGTCGCCGACTGGGCCGCCGAACAACGCCGACGTCCGGCTGCGCGGCGCGTTCGCCGGGTCGCGGTGGGTGCGGCCGAGGTTGTCGTTGTCCATCAACTCGCGTACCAGTGCGTACCCGGTGACCAGCCAGGCCTCGTCGCCGACGGGGGTGCGGATCTTGTGGATCGGTCCGGTCGCCTGGAGGTCGCGCAGTTCGTCGGGGGCCTGCAGGGGGTGGCTCTGGCGGAACGGAAGCTGCGCGGGAGCGGTCATGTGGGTCCTTCGAGTAAGAGGGAATCACTGCGCAGCGTACGACGGTTCAGGGCCATCGATGGCGATTTTTCGAACTATCAGTCTTGTTTGTTTTTTTGGGGCCGGGTGCCGCGGTTGCCCGTCGGGTGTGTCGGTGGGTTAGCGTCGGTTGGTGTCTGATCTTGATCTGTTGCAGCTGGCTCCGCGGCTTCATCGGTTGCGGATCCCCGGCGCTGCGGCGCATCTGCTGAACTCCTACCTGTGGGTCGATGAGGACGGTGTGACGCTCATCGACACCGGCTGGCCCGACAGCGCTGATTTGATCGGCCGTGCGGTGGAGGCGCTGGGGAGGCGGCGCGGCGAAGTGACGAGGATTGTGCTGACACACTTCCACGAAGACCATGCCGGGTCCGCGGCCGAGATCGCGCGGTGGGCCTCGGTCGAGGTCATCGCTGGCGCGGCGGAAGCGCCGTGGGTGCGCGGTGTCGAGCGCGGGCCGCTGCCGGTGCTGACCGCCGGTGAGCGGACGATCCACCCGGGGGTGAGTGAGCCGCCCCATGCGCCCCCGTGCCGGGTCGATCGGGTGGTACGCGACGGTGACGTACTCGAATTTGGCGGCGGAGCCACGGTTTTGGAGGTTCCCGGGCACACGCCCGGAAGCATCGCCCTCTACCTACCCGCCGCCGACGCCGTGCTGACCGGAGATGCCGTTGCCGAGTTCAATGGCCAGGTGATTCTCGGGGTGTTCAACGTCGATCGGAAGGCCGCTGCCCGGGCGCCGTCCACGCTGGCCGCCACCGGCGCCCAGATCGCAGGATTCGGTCATGGCGAGGCGGTGCTGACCGACGCCGCTGCTCGAATCGCTACGGCGGTCGACGCGTTCGCTTAGGGGCACTCGGCTCTGGATTCGCAACAAGGCGTTTGGCCCGATGGGCGTCAGGCTCACTGACGTCAGGCGAATGGAAAGCTGGTGCGCGATACTGGGATTGAACCAGTGACCTCTTCCGTGTCAGGGAAGCGCTCTCCCGCTGAGCTAATCGCGCGGGACACATCTCGGAGGTGGAGACGGGAATCGAACCCGTGTGCACGGCTTTGCAGGCCGTTGCCTCACCACTCGGCCACTCCACCGTTGGGTCTGATGCCGTTTGCACCTTCGAGCGGATGACGGGATTCGAACCCGCGACCCTCACCTTGGCAAGGTGATGCGCTACCAACTGCGCTACATCCGCGTGCCTCGGGTGAGATCGTCACCCGGTGCGATGAGGAACAATAGTCGAACGGACCGAAACCACACAAATCCCGATGGTAACGCCCGAAAATGGGGGCATTCCTGTCCCGCGGCGATG
This sequence comes from Mycolicibacterium sp. CH28, assembly GCF_004745805.1. Taxonomy (GTDB): domain Bacteria; phylum Actinomycetota; class Actinomycetes; order Mycobacteriales; family Mycobacteriaceae; genus Mycobacterium. Next base: position 96,711 of record NZ_SRLQ01000009.1, read on the forward strand.
TCGTGCTAGTGTTCCTCCTCGGCGTGTTCGCCACCTCTAAGGTGTGTCCGCCAACCGGTCCCGTGGCTCAGTGGAAGAGCGTCCGCTTCACACGCGGAAGGTCGCTGGTTCGATCCCAGCCGGGACCACTCAAGGGTCTTACCCGCCACACGTTGGGCCGCGCGCCCCAGCGTCAGGGCGTCGTGAAGCTGCTCCACCGGACCGCGGTGGGAAATATCGGTCCGAAGCACGCGAAGCGGCAGCCCGGATTGCGACGGGCTTCCTGCCGGACCAGTCGCGCGGTGTCTTGGGCAAATCCATCACGCGGATAGCGGTCCAAGATGTCGGCCAGGTTGTCCGGATGCACGCGCCACTGCTGGGCCAGCACATCGACCAGCCCGCCGGCCTGCAGGTAATGGGCCACGGGCCCGTACCGGTCCAGGGAGACGAACGGGTCGAGGTTCGTGGTGATCGCCAGTGCCACCGCGTCCTGGCGGGCGGCGTCGAAGAGCCCGGTGTCGTGGAGAAGTGCTGCCACACAGAGTGCTTCGCGATCCAGCCCAACAGGACTGCCGCTCAGTTCGTAGCGGATGGCGGTGAAGAAGCGAAGTAACGTACCGCCTCGGCCGGCGGTGGCGTCCACGCTTCGAGGTCGATCCTGCGCGGCGGTCGCAGGGGATGGCCGCATCGGTGCCGAAGCGTCCATCGCTGTGGCAGCGACAGTGCCGGGCTGCCGCAGCGTTCCCACTCCAGCGACCCGACAGGTGGCCTGGACATGCGCTTACTCGCCAGCCACCGGGTGCGCGGCGAAGAATTCTTCGATGGCGGCGACCAGTCGCTGCGGTTGGTCTTCGGGGATGAACGTGCGGCTGTCGGCGATGAGCCCGAATCGTCCTTGTGGCAACAGATCTGCCAGCCGTTGCCCGTGCTCACGGGGAAAGATCTTGTCGTCCTGGCCCCACAGCACCAGTGCGGGCTTGTCGAAGGTCGGCAGCTGGGCGGCCGCCTCGAAGGTGAACCTGGTGTCGACCGCCGTGAGCATCCGCCGAAAGTCCCTTCTTACGCCTGGATTTCGGCGGATCGGGTCGGTGTAGGAGGCCATTACGTCCACCGGCATCGGTCGGGAGGTCACATACCCGTAGGCGGTGGGCAGTCGTTGGACGAATCTGAACCTCGCGGTGTAGGCGACGATCCACGTGAGCAGCCGGCAGCGCGCGGCGACCTCCAGGTACTTCTGCGGGGTGGGTGGGAACTTCTCGAAGGCGTCGCAGGATGTGAGTACCAGCCGGGCGATTCGTTCAGGGTAGCGACCGACCAGGGCCTGGGCCACCGCGCCGCCGGTGTCGTTGGCGACGATCGTGACGTCGTCGAGGTCGAGGGCGGCGATGAAGTCGGCGGTGATGCGCGCCATCCCGGGCAGCGACAGGTCGACCTCGGGTTCCAGTGGTATCGAATGCGATCCCCATGGCAGGTCGGGAGTCAGGCAACGATGGCTGCCGGCCAGCCGCGGGGCGACGTTGCGCCACAGGTCGCCGTTGACGGCGACGCCGTGGACGAACACGATCGGCGGCCCGCTACCCCTGTCCCGATAGGTGATGGTGCCAGCGGGAATTCGGACGCGGGCTTCCCGGCCGAGCTGCGAGCTGATCGACATGGCGGCTCCGGGAGGTGGGCGTGGCGGTCGCCACTCTACTTGCATGATGCAAGCAATGTGAGGGAATGCGGGATCGACCGTTCGACCGTCGCGCGGGTGCGGGTCAGCGGGCCCGGGAACGCCCTGCCCAGGCCGCCAGCTGCGGCGGAGTGAAGGGGAGCGGCTGCCCGTCCGGACCGAGGGACTCCTGGGTTGGCACGACCCGCAGATCGCTCAGCTCGATCGGCTCGCCGCAGTGCTCACACCGGAGTACCCCGCCCGCGTCGTGGTCGCAGCCGATGTGGCGAATCGACACCTCGGGGCCGTCCGGTCCCGGTTCGTAGCGGTCGGCCCAGGCCATCAACGTCACCAGCGTCGGGAACAGGTCGCGACCCTTCTGGGTCAGGTGGTAGGAACCGCGCGGCCCGGTGTGCTCCATGATCCCGTGCTCGACGAGCTTCTGCAGCCGGGCGCTGAGCATGTTCGTTGCCAGCCCCAGGCTGCGCAGGAACTCGTCGTAGCGGGTCAGGCCGTGAAATGCGTCCCGGACGATCAGCATCGTCCACCGCTCGCCGAGGATCGCCAGCGCCCGCGCCAGGGCGCAGTCCTGTCCCGCGTAGTCCCGCCCAAGTGGCATGGTGCAAGTTTAGGGGGACTGGACCCCCTCGGGGTTTGGTCCGCACACTGTGGCGTGACCATCGGACTGATATCGGCTATCCCTCAAGAGCTTGCCCACCTGCAGACGCTGATCCGCGACCCGCAGCAGCTGCGTATCGCCCACGCCGATTTTCTCGCGGGCACGTTGGACGGCCACGACATCGTCCTGGTGGGCTCGGGTATGGGCAAGGTGAACAGTGCGCTGGTGTCCACGGTGCTGGCCGAGCGATTTGCCTGCTCTTCGATCGTGTTCTCCGGAGTCGCCGGCGGTGTCGATCCGGCGTTGGCGGTGGGCGACGTGGTGGTTGCCGACCGGATCATTCAGCACGACGCGGGGGTGATCGAGGATCACGGTCTGGTGGCCTATCAGGCCGGGCACGTGCCGTTCATCAACCCGACCGATCGCTTCGGCCTCGACGTCGATGCCGACCTGCTGGCGCGCGTGGAAGAGCGGCTGGGCGGCTTTGCGCTGCCGGCACTTTCGGCGCCGGCCGGCGGGGTGGGGCGGGCACCGCGAATCGTCTACGGCACCGTGCTGTCGGGCGATCAGTTCCTGAACAGCGACACCACTCGAGCCCGCTTGCATCGCGACTTCGGCGGGCTTGCCGTCGAAATGGAGGGCGGGGCGGTGGCCCAGGTAGCGAATGCCTTTGGCGTTCAGTGGCTGGTGATCAGGGCGCTGTCCGACCTGGCGGGCAGCGATTCCCGATTCGACTTTGCGGCGTTCGTCGACGAAGTCGCCGCCTCGGCGGTGGAGATCGTCCGCAGAGTCCTTCCCGCCCTCTGACCCGGCGGCGGCGCTGGCATTCTTATTGAAAATCATTATCATTAGTGCCATGCCCGCTTCCCCCGCCGACCTCGTTCCCGTCACCGTGCTGTCTGGTTTTCTCGGTGCCGGAAAAACCACGCTGCTCAACCACATCCTGGCCAACCGGGAAGGGCGCCGAGTCGCCGTGATCGTCAACGACATGAGCGAGGTGAACATCGACGCCGCGCTGATCGCGGGCCAGGGCCACCTCGACCGCACCGAGGAGAAGCTCGTCGAACTCACCAATGGCTGCATCTGCTGCACCCTGCGTGAGGACCTCGTCGCTGCGGTCGCCAACCTGGCTCGCCAGCAGCGATTCGACCAGATCGTCATCGAATCGACCGGTATTTCCGAGCCGATGCCGGTGGCCGCGACCTTCGGCTGGGAGTTCGACGACGGGTTCGCGCTGAGCAGCGTGGCCCGGCTGGACACGCTCGTGACCGTCGTCGACGCATCGACGTTCCTGCCCGAGCTCGCCCGCGGCGAAGCGCTGGCCCAACGGGACCTGGCCGTGGCTGACGGTGATGGGCGAAACATCGCCGACCTGTTGGTGGACCAGGTCGAGTTCGCCGACGTGATCCTGCTCAACAAGACCGACCTGGTCAGTGACCAAGCTGCGGCGACCGTGGAAACCGTTGTGCGCCGGCTCAACCCGACCGCCCATCTGGAACGAACCGCACACGGCATCGTTGCGCTGGAGACTGTCCTGGACACCGGGCGCTTCGATCCCGATCTCGCGGCTCAGACGCCGGGTTGGGATGAGGAGATCGCCAACGGGCACACGCCGGAAACCGAGGAATACGGCATCGGCAGCATAACGTTTCGGGCTAGCCGGCCGTTTCACCCCTTGCGGCTGGCCGATGCGCTGGATCAGGTGCGGGGCCTGTTGCGCAGCAAGGGTTTTTGCTGGATCGCAACCCGGCCCGACATCGCCGCAATCTGGTCGCAGGCCGGGCCAAATCTGGTCATCGAGCCGGCCCAGTTCTGGTCGAGCACCGACATCGAACCCGGCCAGGAAATCGTGTTCATTGGCGTTCGACTGGAGAAGAGCAAGGTGCAGACGCTATTGGCGTCGGCCCTGTTGACCGACACTGAGATGGCCGCCGGTCGAGCCGCATGGGTGTCCTATGCCGATCCGCTGCCGGCGTGGTCGGCGACGCACAGTCACTGAGCCCAGGGCCTGTGGGCGCAACGGCTGACGCCCCGTGACCTCCCCGATATGCTGGGCTTTCGGCTCTCGACGGGGAAGGTGGATGGGGTGACTGAGCAGGGGGAGCGTGCCGAGCGGCCGAACTCCGTGCTGGGGCGCGCCTTCACACTCGTGGCGGCGCTGGGTGCGTCCGAGGCTGGGCTGACCCTCAGTGAGCTCTGCCGACGCACCGGCATCCCCAAAGGCACCGCGCACCGGCTGCTGGCCGAGCTCATCGAGTGGGATGTCGTCGAGCGCAGCGGCGGCGGGCTGCGGTTGCGCTGGCAGCCGCGCCGCAGCGCGCCGCCCCCCGAGGATCTCCGCGGGCTGGCCGCCCCGTACCTGACCGACTTGCACGAGGCCACCGGCGAGACAGTGCAATTCGCGGTACTCGATACCGGTGGCGTTCCCGAGGTGGTCTACCTACACCGCCTGCGCGCCGAGGCCGGACCCGTGTTGCCGGCGCGGATAGGCGGGCGGATGCCGGCCTACTGCACCGGCCTGGGCAAGGCGATGCTGGCCTTCTCGCCACCGCAGACCCTGCTTCGTGTGCTCGATGCCGGACTGCGCCGGCGCGCCCCTCGAACCGTGATCGTGCCCCGGCTGCTCCAGCAGCAGCTCGCCGTGGTCCGGCAACGGGGTGTCGCCGACGAATACGAAGAGTCCGCGCCCGGACTCTGCTGTGTTGCTGCACCGGTGCTGATCGGCGACGGCACGGTGGTCGCCGCGGTCTCGATTACCGGATCGGTGCGCCGGATGGACCCCGCCCGGCACGTCTCGGCGATCCGCACCACCGCCCTCGGGCTGTCCCGCGCGCTGTCCTGACCCGCTGCCCGGGCAGGTGGCGTTCGGCCCTCGAAGTGGCCGGGAAAATCCGCGAATATTATTGTGGCTGAGTAGATTCCATCGGGCAGACGGCGGTGGCGTCCAGGTTGGCCCCGTACTCGCACTTTCGCGCCCGGTTGTCGGTTTGGGTGCATACCGCGGCGGGAGCGACGACGACGCCGCCGCCGCCTTCCCCGCGCCAACAGCCGATCCCACGGTTGAGGGTGGAGTACGTTAGCCTGGAGAGGTTCCGGCGGGCGAATTTCCGTCGAGGACCCCGCGCTGAGAGTGGATCGGCGCACAATTGACAGTTGTTTTCTTGCCAGGTTCAGACGGCAGCCTGCAGGCATGACGTAACTCCGTGCGCCCTTTGCGGGTGCGCGCTAGTGAGGTGAATCTTGGACGAACAAGCCAGTGCCATCATCGGCACTACCACGGCTACCAATACGGGTTGCGTGATCAGCGAAGAGTGGTTCGGTCGGACGGTTGTCATCTCCGCCTCCGGTGTGGTCGACATGCTGACCTCCCCGCAGTTGGAGACGAGCATCGCCAGCTCACTGACGAGGAACCCGGCGGCGATCATCGTCGACCTCACGGACGTCGATTTCCTGGCCTCGGCCGGGATGGGGGTTCTGGTGGCGGCCCGCGACCAGGCCTCCGCCGAGATCGGATTCGGTGTCGTGGCCAGTGGGCCCGCGACCAGCCGGCCGCTCAAGCTCGTCGGTTTGGCCGATATCGTCGGCCTGTACTCCACGCTGGATGAGGCGCGCGCCGCACTAGGTGAGTAATCACGAGAAGTTGGGTATACGAGACGTGCCATGACGACATCGAGTTACCCAACTCCTCCAGCTGACGGTGACCGTTTCATCTGCAACAACGTCGTCGTTGACGCCCACAACGCGGCCAGGATTCGCGACGACGTCGCGGCCTGGTTGCGGACCAACGAGGATCTCAACGGCATCCGGTTCAGCGATATCGTTCTCGCGGTCAATGAAGCGCTGGCCAACGCGGCCGAGTTCGCCTACCTCAACAACGAGGGCGTCGGCTCCGTCGATGTGGAGGCAGTCCGGGATGGCGCCACACTGACGATCACCGTCTCCGACCAGGGTTGCTGGCGCGACCCGACGCCTGTCACCCGGAGCCGGGTCCGTGGTCGCGGCATACCGTTGATGCGGGCCCTGGCCGACGAGCTGACCATCGACACGTCCCAGCTGGGCACCACCGTGTGCCTGCGATTCGACAACGTCTATGCGTTCCAGGACGCCGACGACAGCGCCAAAGTCGGCTGATTCAGGCCGGCCCGTAGCGCAGCATCGTCACGCCGGCATCGGGGTAATCGAAGAACACCGGCCGTAGACGCATCCCGACCGCAAGTTCAGCCGGTTCGGCATTGACGATCTCGGTGGAGAACCGTGGCCCTTCGTCCCACTGCACGACGGCCAGCAATTGCGGCACATCACCGGCGAAATGCGGTGCCACCGCCCGGTAGGCCACCGTGTAGGTGTAGAGCGTTGCGGCGCCAGAGATCTCCCGCCATTCCAGATCGTCGGCCAACGTGCCCGGTGCCAGCACCCGGGGGTAGAACACGTAGCTGTCCGACGACGGCGAATACTGGATCCGAATCTTGTGCTCGGCCAAACCATCCCAGAACGGTTTGGTGGTCGGAGTCGGGATGGGCATCGGCTTGTCGAATTCGCCCATGGCTAGTCACCTTCCAGCACGAGGGTGGTCTGTTCGCTCAGAATGCCGCCGTTGCCGGAGACGAACGCCCGATTGCAGTCGGCGACCTGGGTGGCCCCCGAGCGTCCCATGATCTGGCGGGTGGCGTCACAGACGTGGTGCATACCGCCGGCCGATCCGGCCTGGCCGTAACCCAGCTGGCCGCCGGAGGTGTTCATCGGGAAATCACCCCGGAAAGTCAGGTCGTGTTCGGCGACGAACTGCAACCCCTTGCCCTTCGGGCAGAAGCCGGCGTCTTCCAGGCTCAGCAGTGCGGTGATGGTGTAGCAGTCATAGATCGACACCATGTCCATGTCGGATGGCGTCAGACCGGCCATCGAGAAGGCCGACGCGGCGGCCTTGATCATCGGGGTCTGCAGCAGGTCCTGGGCGTAGGTGGGGGTCTTGTAGGGCACTCGTTCGCCGAAACCCTTGATCCACACCGGACGGTTCGCGCTGCGCCGGGCCACATCGGCATTGGCGACCAGCACCGCCGCGCCGCCCATCACCGGCATCACGATCTCCAGCATGTGCAGCGGGGCGGCGATCACCGGGCTGTTGAGCACGTCGTCGATGGTGATCGGGGTGTCGTGGAAGATCGCTCCAGGCGTGTGGTTGGCGTTGACCCGCTGGTCCACGCTGATCTTGGCCATCGCGCGCTCGTCGTAGCCATAGGTGGCGGCGTAGCGGGTGGCCACCTGACCGTACGGGCCGTTCTGCCCGAGATTGCCGTACGGGATCTCGAACTCGGCCTGCGGTGAGCCGTACCGGTTGCTCGACGCGCCGAAGTACAGCATGTCGCCGAAGTCCGGGGGTTTCTGCTCACTCATCGGGGTCAGCGGTGTCGCGGGGATGACGCACAGCACTGCGTTGCACAGGCCCAACTCGATCGCCGCGGCGGCGCGCCACACCATGGCCGCCGCGCTGGCCCCGCCGAGGTCGACCATTTCGGCGAAATTGGCTTTGATACCGAGGTATTCGATGACCGTGGAGGGCACGAAGATTTGCGACTCCTGCACGTGGCTGGTGCAGACGCCGTCGACGTCGGAGGCCGACAGGCCCGCGTCGGCCAGCGTGGCGGCAGCCAGCCGGGCCCACTGCTCGAGGGTGAACTCCAGTGGCCCGGTCGGTCGCTTGACCGACGGAAGCTCGGTGTAGCCGACGATCGCGGCCTCTCCACGAAGACCCATTCCGCCGCCCTTCGTCGCGCCATTGCCCAAGAACATTGAGCATGTAATCATATTGACCGCTTAATGAAAAATGGCCATAGGGGAGAGGTTGCTCACAGTGGGTGGTGCATCGTCGTTGGACGGCAAGGTCGCCATCGTCACCGGAACCAGCCGGGGCGTGGGACTCGGGATCGCGCATGAGCTGCTGCGGGCCGGGGCCACGGTCATCGGTTGCTCCCGGGGTGCACTGGACGCCATCCCCGGAGTCGCCGACAACCCCGACTGGCTGGCCCGGTCCTCACAACGCGTCTGCGACCAGGGCGATCCCCGAGCGATCGACGAGTTCGTCGCCGGAGTGGTCGCCGACTACGGCCGCATCGACATCCTGGTCAACAACGCCGGCGGCACCGTGCCGACACCGCACGTCGAGGACGTCCCCGAACTGGTCACGCGCATCCAGGGCGCACCGGCGGCAGCCGACGACTACGAACGCACCGTCCTGTTCCATGCCTTCGCCATCCAGATGAACCTGATCAGCCCGCTGTGGTTCGCCATCCGGGTGTTCCGCCAGATGCGCGAGCAGGACGGCACGGGCTCGATCATCAACATCTCCAGCGGCGCCGGGCACCCGGCCGGCTCCCCGACGCTGGTGTCCTACGGTGCGGCCAAATCCGGCCTGAACCACCTGACCCGCTCGCTGGCTGAGGAATGGGGACCCAAGGCACGGGTCAACTGCCTGGCGCTGGGCCCCACGATGACCGACAACTTCAAGTCCTTCGTCCTGCCCAAGGACGACCCGGGGGGCCAGCGGTACTTCAAGGACGTGCCCCTGCACCGGGCCGGTGAGCCCGCCGAGGTGGGCCGAGCGGCCGTCTTCCTGTGCAGCGGCGAGGCCGACTTCATCAACGGCACGACGATCGAGATCGACGGTGGGATGTTGCCCGGCGTGCTCTACGAGGCGGGCCTCAAGACGATCACGGATCTGTTGTGAAGCGGGTCATCCAGTTCTCCACCGGCAATGTGGGCCGCCACGCCCTGCCGATGATCATCGAACGGCCAGGGCTGGAGCTGGTCGGTCTGCATGCCCACGGCGCCGACAAGGTCGGCCGGGATGCCGCACAGCTGTGCGGCCTGGGCACACCGACCGGCGTGGTGGCCACGGACGATGTCGACGCCCTGGTGGCGCTGGGCGCCGACTGCGTGGTCTACACCTCGCAGGCCGAGATGCGCCCCCAGCAGGCCATCGAGGAGATCTGCCGGTTCCTGCGCGCCGGCACCAACGTCGTGGGCACCTCGATGGTGTGGCTGGTCGCCCCGCACCACGCCGACGCCTGGATTCGCGAGCCGCTGCAACAGGCCTGCCGTGACGGCGGCACGTCGCTGTACATCAACGGTGTCGACCCGGGGTTCTCCGGCGACAGCCTCGTCTACACGGCGCTGACCCTGGCCGGCCGCGCCCGTTCGGTCACCGTCTCGGAGATCTGCGACTACGGCAGCTACGACGACGCTGAATTCACCGGTGTCAGTTTCGGATTCGGGACGACGCCGGACCACACCCCGATCATGTTCGCGCCCGGCGTGCTGTCCTCGCTGTGGGGCGGTCAGGTCCGTTCGCTGGCCGATCTGTTCGGGGTGCACCTCGACGAGGTGCGCGAACGGCACGAGAGCTGGGCGGCCTCCGAGCAGATCGACTGCACGATGATGACTGTCGCGCCCGGGCATGTCGCCGCGGTCCGGTTCGCCGTGGAGGGCCTCCGCGGCGGTGAGCCGGTGATCACCATGGAGCATGTCAACCGGTTGACCCCGGCCGCCGCCCCGGACTGGCCCTACCCGCCGGATGGTCGGATGGGTGTGCATCGCGTTGTGGTGCACGGCAATCCGGGCGTGGAGATCAACACGCACCTCGGGCTCGACGGCGTCGACCACAACGACGGCGGGGTCATCTCCACCGCCGCGCGGGCGGTCAACGCCATCGACGCAGTCTGCGCGGCGCCGCCCGGCCTGCTCGCGGTCAAGGACTTGCCGGCGGCGCACGCTGACTCCGTGATGTGGTGAACCATGGCGCCCAACATCGCACCCCGGCGCCCGGCCGGCGGCGGTCAGCCGCGGGCTGACCGCACCCGCGAAGCAGTGCTCGACGAGACGGTACGCTGCGTCGTCGAGGAAGGGTTCGCCGCCGCCAGTGCCAAGCACATCGCCGAGCGGGCCGGGGTCACCTGGGGTGTGGTGCAGTACCACTTCGGTGATCGCGACGGGTTGCTGATGGCTGTCGTGGACCGCGGATTCGCCCAGCTGCTCGACTCGCTGCGCAACCTGCCACCGTCGTCGTCCGCACCGAACCCGCACACCCGGGTCGAACTGGTGGTCCACGCGGCCTGGGAGGTCTTCTCCAGCCCGACGTCGCGGGCCTCACTGGAGATTCTCATCGCCACCCGAGCCATGCGCGACAAGCGCGCCACTCGCCATCTTGTCGAATTGCACAGCGCTATCGAAGATCTCAGCCGCGACATCGCCGAGGGGCTGGACAGCCCGCACGCCGCCGCTATCAGCGACCTGATCTGGGCCACCATGCGCGGGCTGGTGATCTCCCAGCTGATCGTGACGGTCCCGCTGGATGCCGGCCGGGAGCTGGCCGCGCTGGTCGATGTGATCTGCGCCTATCTCGACCGGCACAGCACCCCCGGCGCCGGCGCCACAGGCAGTCACAGTTAGGTCATAGGTTCGCGGCGAACCGGCGCGCCTGAGTGACGTCGGCGTCCTGCGCTGGCGATCATGACCGGATGACGCAACCACTGGGTATGTCCGTGGGCGCCAGCAGCTTGGTCGCCGTGTCCCTCGGGGCCGTGCCGGTGGTGCGCCCCGCCGTACCGGCACAGGACGAACAGCAACTCGCCGCCGCGCTCGCCGATCTTGCCGACGCCGCCGGGGCCGGCATTGCCGGCGTCAACGGTATCGCCGTGCCCGCGCACTGGGGCGCGGCCCGTCGCGACGCATTGGCTGCCGCACTCGGCGCACTGCCGGCACTGGTCGGTGCGGCGCCCCCGCCGGTGCTGACCTCCACTGCCGCCGCACTCCAGGCGCTGCGCCGTGACCCGGGCCTACCCGTACGCGGTGTCGCCGTGGTCTGTGACCTCGGTGCCAGCGGCACCGGCATCACGCTGGCCGACTGCGCTGCCGACTACCGGCAGATCGGCCCCGCCACATGGTCGGTGGAATTCTCCGGTGACGCGCTGGACCAGCGGCTGCTCGCGCACGTCCTGTATGCCGGCCGGCCGGACCCGGCGGCCGACAGCACGGCGGCGGTGAACTCGCTGAGTGCCCTTAGCGCGCAGTGTCGTTCGGCCAAAGAAGCCCTCTCCGTACACGCCGAAGTCGCGGTGAACGGCGTGGGCGGAGGCGAAACCAGAATCACCCGTAGTGATTTCGAGTCCATCCTCAGCGGACCGCTCGACGCTCTACTGAGGGCCGTCGATGACGTCATAAACCGGGCCGGCTTTGCGCCCGCCGATATCAGCGCGGTTGTCGCCACCGGTGGGGGAGCGGCTATACCCGCTGTCCTGCAAGGTATTTCCCGGCATTTGCAGGTGCCGGCCGTGGTGTCCGGGCAGCCGCGTCTGGATGCGGCGTTGGGTGCGGCGCTCCAGTCGGACGCAGACGCCCCGACCGGTCTGGCACCGGCAGCATTGATCACCCCCAGCCCAGAGCCCGCCGCGGGCCCGCAGTCGGCGACGATGGCGGCGGCACTTGCCTGGTCGAATGACGACACACCCGATGATGTAGCGCCCTACCAAACGGACGGCTACGACGACTACCGCGGCTACGACACCGGCTATGGCAGCGCCTACGACGACGATTCGACGATCATCGTCGCCGACCCGCCGGCTCAGCGCGGTTCGGGTCTGACCCGGGGTGTGCCACTCCTGATCGGGGGTGCAGCCGCCGTCGCTGCCGTGGCGGTGGGCGGGTTCGCCTACACGCTGACCGGGTCGAGCACGCCGAGCACCCCGTCTGTGACACAACTTCCGGCCACGGCCGTCACCACCGCGCTGAGCGCCGCGCCCCCGCCTGCCGCACCCACCGAGACGGTAACGATGACCAACCCTCCGGTCAGCACCGTCACCGAGCAGGCGCCGCCCCCGCGGACCACCACCATCACCGTCGAGACGACCACGACGACATCGACACCCGTGACCACGACGACGACCACCACCACGACGCCGACGACGACGACCACGACGACGACCACCACGCCAACGACCACCACCACCACGCCGACCACCACCACCACGACACCGACGACGACCACGGTGCCGACGACGACCACGCCCTGGGATACCACGACGAGCACGACGAGGGAACGACTCTTCCCGTTCCTGCCACCGCCGCCCTCGATACCCGGACTGCCACCACTGCCCAGGATCAACGTGGGTTGAGAGGTTCAGCCACCGGGCGAGCATTGCCGTCGACGTCGACGGGCGTGAAGAGGGCCCCGACGGCGAGGCGGCTCGGCGCATCCCGGTGCGTCGGGTGATCATCGAGCCGCATGGCAACTGCCAGGCCGCCACGGGACGTGGCTCGACATCGGCGCGATCGGAGATCACATGGCACGGCAGGTCAGGCTCGGGCCAATCACACGCAACGCCGTAGGTCTGACTTCGGCGGAGGCGTTCGTGATGATCGCGATCGCGACCATCCTGCTGACCCGACTGTATTTGCGCCTCACCGGCTATCCGCAGATCGGTGGCGGTGATCTGCATATCGCGCACGCGCTCTGGGGCGGGGCGTTGATGATGCTTGCCCTGGTGACCGGCTGGATGGCACTGGGGTTCGGCGCGCGGCTGCTGACCGTGGTGATGGGCGGCATCGGTTTCGGCCTGTTCCTCGACGAGGTCGGCAAATTCGTCACGAAGGACAACGACTACTTCTACGGCCCGTCCGCCGACATCATGTACGTCCTGGTCTGTTTGATCCTGGTCGGTGCTCGCCTGATCCGGGTGGTGCGCCCGCTCAGCGCGCACGAGTGCCTGGCGTCGGCTGCCTCGATCGCCGCCGACGGAGTGGCCCGCGGCCTTCCCGACCATCGCCGACAGATCGGGCTGCGACTCGTCGAGCAGGCCCGCACCGGGGGAGCCCCTGGAGACGAGACCGAACACGTGCACACGCTGCTGCTTTCGGCGCGGCAGGCCAGCGACCGGCTCTACCGCCTGCAGCGGTGGGCTCCCAGGCTGATCCCCGACCTGTTCCGCAGCCCGAAGTGGGTGCCGTGGGTGGGCTGGTCGTTGGTCGCGGGCGCGGTGTTCGGGCTGTTCTTCCGCGTCCTCGGTATCGCCCTGGGCGGCAGCTTCTACCACGAGGGGCACGTCAAGGTGCACCTGGCCGGGAAGTCGCCGGCCACCATCATCCTGCTGGTCAGCGCCGTACTGACGCTGGCGATGGCACTGCCCGCGATGATCGCGCTGCGGCGCAGCACGCAGTTGTGGCCGCTGCGGTTGCTGCGCAGTGCGGCGCTGGTATTCACCTTCCTCAACGCCCTGGTGAACTTCGCCACCGTAGGGTTCGCCGCCCTCATCACCCTCGCGATCGGCTTGTTCGGTCTGGCGATCCTGTCCTATCAGGTGGACGTAGCCGCCCGGAGAGCCGCGTTCGCTGCTACACCACCGACAGGTAGCGCTGGATGATCACCCGCTGGACCAGCGACGCGACGGGCGCCCCGATCTGACTCCACCAGGTGGCCGGCTTGGAGAAGGCCACCACCTCGGCGTGCACGGAACCGTCGGCGGGGTTGTAGCGCACGCCGAACATCTCCTCGCCGGCCACGGCGTGGCCGGGCAGGCTGCCGTAGGCGAAGCCACACCGGTTGGGTTCGTTGACGACGTAGACCACCCGGCAGGGCGCGCTGAACGGTCCCAGCCGGCCCAGCACCTCGGTGCCGACCTCGGCCACCTCAGTGGTGGCCGCCACGCGCAGACCCGCACCGCGCAGCATTCCGTAGCGCATGACGGCCGCCCCGGCGCGCTCGAAGCGGGGCCGTCCGCTGCCGATCCGCGACGACAGCCGCACATGGTGATACCCCGGCGGCAGGTCGGCCGCCGTCGCGCCCACCTCGGCATAGGTCAACGGCCGGCCGGCCAGGTCGCTGAGCTCCACGCGTCTACCTTGCCATCGCGTGCGTACCGTCGAAGTGAAGGGCTCGCACTCGTCGGCATACGGTAATCAGGTGGCGGAGGACATGACGGTGGTCGGTGACACTGCGGCGGCGGTCCACCCCGGCGGTAGCTCCAATCCGCTGATCCCGACCCACAGAGGTGGCCCCGACTATGGCCGCTTCATCGACGCGGTGCGCGATCTGCAGGATCACGCGCGGGCCGTCGACGCCCCCGACGAGGTGATCACCCGAGCCGCCGACCTGCTGCGACAAGCGTCGGCGCTGCTGGCGCCCTACGAGGTCGACGAGTGGACGGCGCCGTCGGGCCGCCGGTCGGACCTGCCGATGCGCGGCAACATCCTCAGCGTGCCCAACCAGGTCGACCCGTGCGAGGACGGGCGGCTGCGGGGCTGGGCCCGATTCCGCCGCTTCCACCTGGGCCGCAACGGCGCGGTACACGGCGGCCTCATCGCCCACCTCTTCGACTCGGTGCTGGGTAAGACCGCGTTCGTCCTGACCGGCGGGCCCTATCAGCGCACCGCCTACCTGCACGTCAACTATCGCAAGATCGTGCCGATCGAGACGGAGCTGCAGGTCGACGCCGGCGTTCTGCGCACCGAGGATCGCAAGATCTTCGTCGACGTGCGGCTGTCCGACGGCGACACCCTGCTCGCCGATGGCGAGGCCTTGTTTGTCCTGCTCAAGCCGGGACAGCCGTGAAGCGGCTGTTGCGCGGGTGGTCGCATCGTCGGGAGCGGCTGCGGGCACGGCCGGTCGCCGACTTCACCTACCGGGTCGTGGTGGGAGTCGTCGGGCTGACCGTGCTGCTCATCGGGATCGTCGCGATCCCGTACCCGGGACCGGGCTGGGCGATCGTGTTCCTCGGACTGGCGATCCTGGCCACCGAGTTCTACTGGGCGCACCGCACCCTGTCGTTCACCCGCGCCCGCTACGACAGTGTCATGGCGTGGTTCCGCAGGCAGGGCTGGTGGGTGCGGGCGCTGGGCGCGGCGTTCACCGCCGCGATGGTGGTGGCGACCCTTTGGCTGGTGGGTGCGGTGGGCTGGTCGGCGGGCCTGCTGGGGTTGGACCATCCAGCCCTGGACAGCCCTATCGGCCTCGGCGCCTGACCCGCGCCCCGATAGCATGGTCGCGACCGACCGCAAGCACATGCGGCGGTTATCCGTGTCCGCATCAGCCGAAAGAGGCCAGCCATGAGCGCCCCCGCACACCCCGCCCCAGCAGCCCCGATCCGGGTGGCTGCCGGGACTACCGCGGGCGCTGCGGTGCGCGACGCGGGACTGCCCAGCCGAGGTGAACCCGATGCCGTCGTCGTGGTGCGCGACGCCGAGGGCAAGCTGCGCGATCTGAGCTGGGCTCCCGACACCGACGCCGAGGTCACCCCGGTCGCCGCCAACACCGACGAGGGCCGCAGCGTGATCCGGCATTCAGCCGCACACGTGCTGGCCCAGGCGGTGCAGGAACTCTTCCCGCAGGCCAAGCTCGGCATCGGGCCGCCCATCACCGACGGCTTCTACTACGACTTCGACGTGCCGGAGGCGTTCACCCCGGACGATCTGGCCAAGCTGGAGAAGCGGATGCAGAAGATCGTCAAGGACGGCCAGCTGTTCGCCCGCCGCGTGTACGAATCCAAGGACCAGGCACGAGCCGAACTCGCCGGCGAGCCCTACAAGCTCGAACTGGTCGACGACAAGTCCGGTGACGCCGACATCATGGAAGTAGGCGGCGATGAGCTCACCGCCTACGACAACCTCAATCCCCGCACCCGGGAACGGGTTTGGGGTGATCTGTGTCGAGGGCCGCACATTCCCACCACCCGCTACATCCCGGCGTTCAAGCTCACCCGCAGCTCGGCGGCCTACTGGCGCGGCGACCAGAACAATGCCAGCCTGCAACGCATCTACGGCACCGCGTGGGAGTCGCAGGAGGCGCTGGACCGCCACCTCGAGCTGATCGAGGAGGCTCAGCGCCGCGACCACCGCAAGCTCGGTGTCGAACTGGACCTGTTCAGCTTCCCCGACGAGCTCGGATCGGGTCTGCCGGTCTTCCACCCCAAGGGCGGCATCATCCGCAAGGAGCTGGAGGACTACTCGCGGCGCAAGCACGAGCAGGCCGGCTACCAGTTCGTCAACACCCCGCACATCACCAAAGAGAACCTCTACATCACCTCCGGGCACCTGGAGTGGTACGCCGACGGCATGTTCCCGCCCATGCAGATCGACGCCGAGTTCAACGAGGACGGCACGCTGCGCAAGCCCGGCCAGGACTACTACCTCAAGCCGATGAACTGCCCGATGCACCACCTGATCTATCGGTCCCGCGGTCGCTCGTATCGTGAACTGCCCCTGCGCCTGTTCGAATTCGGGTCGGTGTACCGCTACGAGAAGTCCGGAGTCATCCACGGTCTGACCCGGGTGCGCGGTATGACCCAGGACGACTCGCACATCTACACCACCCGCGAACAGATGCGCGACGAGCTGACCTCGTTGCTGCAGTTCGTGCTCGATCTACTGTCCGACTACGGCCTGGACGACTTCTACCTGGAGCTGTCCACCAAGGACCCGCAGAAGTACGTCGGTTCCGACGAGGTGTGGGAGGAAGCCACCGATACGCTGCGCGAGGTCGCCGAGGCCTCGGGGCTGCATCTGGTGCCCGACCCGGGCGGTGCGGCCTTCTACGGGCCCAAGATCTCGGTGCAGGTCAAGGATGCGCTGGGGCGCAGCTGGCAGATGTCCACCATCCAGCTCGACTTCAACATGCCCGACCGCTTCGAGCTGGAGTACACCGCCGCCGACGGCAGCCGGCAGCGGCCGGTGCTCATCCACCGTGCGCTGTTCGGTTCGATCGAGCGGTTCTTCGGCGTACTCACCGAGCACTACGCCGGAGCCTTCCCAGCCTGGCTGGCCCCGGTGCAGGTGGTCGGCATCCCGGTCTCCGACGACCATGTGCCATATCTGAACGACGTTGCCGCCGAGCTGCGTTCGCACGGCGTGCGGGTCGACGTCGACGCCAGTGATGACCGGATGGCGAAGAAGATCGTCAACCACACCAACCAGAAGGTGCCGTTCATGCTGCTCGCCGGCGACCGGGATGTGGATGCGGGGGCGGTGAGCTTCCGGTTCGGTGACCGCAGCCAGATCAACGGCGTGCCGCGTCACCAGGCGGTCGCGACGATCCTGAAGTGGATCGCCGACCGCGAGAATGCCGTCCCTGCAGCCGAATTGGTGACGGTCGACGGTGGTTGACGAACAGGGGTCGCTCGTGGATCAGGGCGTGGGGGAGCCGGACCGCCTCCAACGCCTCTGGACGCCGCACCGGATGAGCTACATCGCCGAGGTACCCACGCAAAGAACGAGAGCCGCAGAGTCTTCGGAGCCCTTCACCTACATCCCCACCCTGCCCGACGAAGAGGGTCTGGTGATCGCCCGCGGGGCCCACGTCTACGCGGTCCTGAATCTGTACCCGTATAACCCCGGCCATCTGATGGTGGTGCCCTACCGGCGGGTCTCGGAACTGGAGGACCTGACCGAGGCCGAGAGTGGCGAGCTGATGGCCTTCGCGCAGAAGGCTATTCGGGTTATGAAGTCGGTGTCGCGCCCGGACGGGTTCAACGTCGGGCTCAACCTCGGCAAGTCGGCGGGCGGCTCGCTGGCCGAGCACTTGCACATGCACGTGGTGCCGCGGTGGGCCGGCGACGCCAACTTCATCACGATCGTCGGGGAGACCAAGGTGATCCCGCAGCTGCTGCGTGACACCCGAAAGCTGCTGGCCGACGAGTGGGCGGGCCAGCCGTGAGCGACTTCTATCTGATGACTCGCGCGGCCTACGCCAAACTCAGTACGCCCTTGGCCAAGGCTGCGCTGCGGGTCGGGCTTACACCCGACATGGTGACGATCATCGGCACCGCCGGCTCGGTGCTGGGCGCGCTGACGTTGTTCCCGATCGGGCAGCTGTGGTGGGGCGCGGTCGTCGTGTGGTTCTTCGTGCTCGCCGACATGCTCGACGGCGCGATGGCGCGCCAGCGCGGCGGCGGCACCCGGTTCGGCGCGGTGCTGGACGCGACCTGTGACCGGATCAGCGACGGCGCGGTGTTCTGCGGGTTGTTGTGGTGGGCGGCATTCGGATTGCACAGCTCGTCGCTGATGGTTGCCACGCTGATCTGCCTGGTCACCTCGCAGGTGATCTCCTACATCAAAGCCCGCGCCGAGGCCAGCGGACTGGAGGGCGGTGGCGGGCTCATCGAGCGTCCCGAGCGGCTGGTCATCGTGCTGGTCGGTGCCGGCGTCTCGGATCTGCCGTTCTTCCCGCTGCCGGTGGTGCTTCACATCGCGATGTGGTTGCTGGCGGTGGCAAGCCTGGTGACGGTGGGACAGCGGGTGCACGCGGTGCGCTGTTCCCCGGGCGCCGCTGACAAGATCGCCCCGGCCGGACCGCCGCCGGCCGGTGACGACCAGGGGAGCAAGAACCAGTGATCAGCACCCCCGGCCAGCTGCGGACAGCGGGCCGCAGACGTCTGCCGGTCGGAGAGCACCTCAGCGACTTGGGTTATGCCGCCGGCTGGCGGCTGGTGCGGGCGCTGCCGGAGTCAGTGGCGCGCAACGCCTTCGACGCGGGTGCCTGGTACGCCGCTCAGGGCGGTGGTCCCGAGCAGCTGCGCAAGAACCTGGCCCGGGTGATCGGCACAACGCCCGCCGAGGTGCCCGAGTCGCTGATCCGCGCGTCGCTGGCCTCCTACGCCCGCTACTGGCGGGAGGCGTTCCGGTTGCCGACGATGGACCTTGATGCGGTCGCCCGCCGTCTCGACGAGGTCGTGATGGGCTCAGAACATGTCGACGCCGCCTTCGCGGCCGGGCGGGGTGTCGTACTGGCGCTTCCGCATAGTGGCAACTGGGACATGGCCGGTGTGTGGCTGGTCCATCACAGCGGCACGTTCACCACCGTCGCCGAACGCCTCAAACCGGAGTCGCTCTACCGCCGGTTCCTGGATTACCGGGAAAGCCTCGGTTTCGAGGTGCTGCCGCTCAACGGCGGCCAACGCCCACCGATGGAGGTGTTGGCCGAACGGCTGCGCGCCAACCGCGCGGTGTGCCTGATGGCCGAGCGTGATCTGACGAAATCGGGTGTGCAGGTTGACTTGCTGGGCGAGCCCACCCGGATGCCGGCCGGTCCGGCCAAGTTGGCGATCGAGACCGGAGCCGCGTTGATCCCCGCGCACGTCTACTACCGGGGCGAGGACTGTGTCATCGACCTGCTCCCGCCGTTGGACTGTTCCAGCGGTGACGCCGGCGCGGTCACTCAGGCGCTGGCCGACCGGTTCGGGGCCAATATCGCGGCACACCCCGAGGACTGGCACATGCTGCAACCGCAATGGCTGGCCGACCTGTCCGACGAACGCAGAGCAAGGATCCAGGGGACCGGAACCTGATGCGCATCGGCATGGTTTGCCCGTACTCGTTCGATGTGCCCGGCGGGGTGCAGTCGCACGTTCTGCAACTTGCCGAGGTGATGCGTGACCGGGGACACGAGGTCAGCGTGCTGGCTCCTGCCTCTCGCGACGTGAAGCTGCCGGACTATGTCGTGTCCGGCGGCAAGGCCGTGCCGATTCCCTACAACGGCTCGGTGGCCCGGCTGCGGTTCGGTCCGGCGACCCACCGCAAGGTCAAGAAGTGGTTGGCGCACGGCGATTTCGACGTGCTGCACCTGCACGAGCCGAATGCGCCCAGCCTGTCGATGTTGGCGTTGCAGGCCGCCGAGGGGCCGATCGTGGCGACCTTTCACACTTCGACCACCAAGTCGCTGACGCTGAGCGTGTTCCAGGGCATCCTGCGGCCCTACCACGAGAAGATCGTCGGCCGGATCGCCGTGTCCGAGCTGGCGCGGCGCTGGCAGATGGAGGCGCTTGGCTCCGACGCCGTCGAGATTCCCAACGGCGTCGACGTGGCGGCGATCGCCGGTGCGCCGCTGCTGCCGGGCTATCCGCGCTCCGGCAAGACGGTGCTGTTCCTCGGACGCTTCGACGAGCCGCGCAAAGGGATGGCCGTGCTGCTGGGCGCGCTGCCGCGGCTGGTGGAGCGCTTCGCCGACATCGAGATCCTGATCGTCGGCCGCGGCGACGAGGACGAGCTGGCCGAGAAGGCCGGTGAGCTGGCCGGCCACCTCAGATTCCTGGGCCAGGTCGACGACGCGGAGAAGGCCGCCGCGCTGCGCAGCGCGGACGTCTACTGTGCCCCGCACACCGGCGGTGAGAGCTTCGGCATCGTGCTGGTCGAGGCGATGGCCGCGGGGACCCCGGTGGTGGCCAGTGACCTCGACGCGTTCCGGCGGGTACTGCTCGACGGCAAGGCGGGCCTGCTGGTCCCCGTCGATGACTCCGCGGCGATGGCCGAAGCGCTCATCGAGGTACTCGATGATGCCGCACTGCGTGAGCGCTATGTCGCCGCGGCCAACGTCGCGGTGCGCCGATACGACTGGCCGGTGGTGGCCGACCAGATCATGCGTGTCTACGAAACGGTTGCGGGCGCGGGGGTCAAGGTTACGGTGGCGGGTTCGGCGGGCAGGAGCGAAGCGACTCGGGGGTTGGGTTCGGCGGGCAGGAGCGAAGCGACCCGGGGATCGACCCAGTGAACGGGCCGCTGTACTGGTCACTGACTGCGGTCCTGGTGGTAGTCCTGCTGCTGATCGGTGTCTGGGCCTACCAGACCGCAACCCGGTTGGACCGGCTGCACGTCCGCTACGACCTGTCCTGGCAGGCGCTGGACGGGGCGCTGGCCCGGCGCGCGGTGGTGGCCCGCGCGGTGGCCGCCGACACCTACCGCGGGCGACCCGAAGGGCACCGGCTGGCCGCGCTGGCAGATGCCGCCGAGCGTGCGCCGCGGTCCGGCCGGGAAGCGGCCGAGAACGACCTGTCGGCGGCGCTGGCGTTGGTGGACCCGACGTCGATGCCGGTGGCGCTGGTCGCCGAGCTCGCCGACGCCGAGGCCCGGGTGTTGCTGGCCCGGCGGTTCCACAACGACGCGGTGCGCGACACCCTCGCGTTGCGGGAACGCCGCCCGGTTCGCTGGTTGCGGCTGGGCGGCACGGCGCCGCTGCCGACCTACTTCGAGATTGCCGAGCGGGCATCTCGAGCCGCCGGGCCGGTGACATGGGACACCGGAGCCGCCGGGCCGGTCACCGCGGATTCGCCGATGTCCGGGTACCCCGGTCCGGTCGACCAGCGCACCTCGGCGCGGGTGCTGCTGCTCGACGAGCACGGTGCCGTGCTGTTGTTGTGCGGTTCCGACCCGGCGATCACCCATGCGGTCGCGCCGCGCTGGTGGTTCACCGTCGGCGGGCAGGCACTGCCGAGTGAGCGCCTGGTCGATGCCGCCGTTCGAGAGATCGCCGAGGAGACCGGCCTGCGCGTAGACCCCACCGAATTGGTCGGACCGGTGTGGCGGCGCGACTCGGTGATCGATTTCAACGGCACCGTGGTCGCCAGCCAGGAGTTCTACTTCGTCCATCGCACCGTGCGGTTCGAACCGACGGCGGTCGGGCGCACTCAACTCGAACTGCGGTACATTCACGGCCACCGGTGGTGCGATTCCGCCACGATCGCTTCACTGGCCGCGGGTGGGGAGGCGGTCTATCCGCTGCAGCTCGGTGAGTTGCTGGGGGAGGCGAACCTGCTGGCTGACGGACATGGCGGCGAGCCCGCCACAGAGCTGCAAGCGATCCGCTGAGCGGCGTACGATCCCGGTCGTTTCGCTCCAGCCCGGCGGTGGAGATATTCAGTTTGGGGTCGCCCTTTAGACTGGATCCGTATCAATCGAAGGGACCGACAGTGGAAACCGGAGCTTCTGCTTCTGAACTCAACGGCTCGGGCAGCCCCGCGCTGACCGGGACGGCCCGGGTCAAGCGCGGCATGGCCGAAATGCTCAAGGGCGGCGTCATCATGGACGTCGTCACGCCTGAGCAAGCCCGCATCGCCGAAGGCGCCGGAGCGGTGGCCGTCATGGCGCTCGAGCGCGTCCCCGCCGACATCCGTGCTCAGGGTGGTGTCGCGCGGATGAGTGATCCCGATCTGATCGAGGGCATCATCGAGGCGGTGACCATCCCGGTGATGGCCAAGGCCCGTATCGGGCATTTCGTGGAGGCGCAAATCCTGCAGAGCCTCGGCGTCGACTACATCGACGAGTCCGAAGTGCTCACCCCGGCCGACTACACCCACCACATCGACAAGTGGAAATTCACCATTCCGTTTGTTTGCGGCGCCACCAACCTTGGCGAGGCGCTGCGGCGCATTACCGAGGGCGCGGCGATGATCCGCTCCAAGGGTGAGGCCGGAACCGGGGACGTCTCCAACGCGACCACCCACATGCGGTCGATCGGCGGCGAGATCCGTCGGCTGTCGTCGCTGTCAGAGGACGAGCTCTTCGTCGCCGCCAAGGAACTGCAGGCCCCCTACGACCTCGTTGTCGAGGTGGCCCGGGCCGGCAAGCTGCCCGTGACGTTGTTCACCGCGGGCGGCATCGCTACCCCGGCCGATGCGGCGATGATGATGCAGCTCGGCGCCGAGGGCGTGTTCGTCGGCTCCGGGATCTTCAAGTCCGGTGACCCCGCACTGCGCGCGGCCGCCATCGTCAAGGCCACCACCTTCTACGACGACCCCGACGTCTTGGCGCGGGTGTCGCGAGGGCTGGGTGAGCCCATGGTCGGAATCAACGTGGAGGAGATCGCAGAGCCGCACCGACTCGCACAGCGCGGTTGGTAGCTGCTTGATGAGACGCGTGCGCGAAGAACAGACCTAGATGGCGATCGAAGAGATCCTCGACCTGGAACAGCTCGAGGTCAACATCTATCGCGGTGGCGTGTTCAGCCCCGACTCCGGTTTCTTGCAGCGCACCTTCGGTGGCCACGTGGCCGGCCAGTCGCTGGTGTCGGCGGTGCGCACGGTGGACCCGAAGTTCCAGGTGCACTCGTTGCACGGCTACTTCCTGCGACCCGGCGACGCCACCGCTCCGGCGGTGTACACCGTGGAGCGACTGCGCGATGGCGGATCGTTTGTCACCCGGCGGGTCAATGCCATCCAACACGGCGAGACAATCTTCTCGATGTCGGCGTCGTTCCAGAAGGACCAGAGCGGTATCGAGCACCAGGACGAAATGCCCGCCGCGCCGCCGCCGGACGACCTGCCGGAGTTTACCGCCAAGGGCGGCGCCTTCGATGATGCAGGCTTCGCGCAGTTCGCCGAATGGGATGTTCGAATCGTCCCGCGCGACCAGGTAGTCCTGCTGCCGGGCAAGGCTTCCCAGCAGCAGGTGTGGTTCAGACATCGGGACCCGCTGCCCGACGATTACGTGCTGCACATCTGCGCGCTGGCCTACATGAGCGACCTGACCCTGCTCGGTTCGGCACAGGTCAACCACATCGAGGAACGCAAACACCTCAACGTCGCCTCGCTGGATCACGCCATGTGGTTCATGCGGCCGTTCCGTGCCGACGAGTGGCTGCTCTACGACCAGTCCTCGCCGTCGGCGTGCGGCGGTCGCGCGCTGACCCAGGGCAGAATTTTCAACCGTTACGGGGAGATGGTCGCCGCCGTCATGCAGGAGGGGTTGACCCGCTATCAGCGCGGTTACCCCGCGGCGCAGTGACCGCGCGGGTCGGGGTGCTGGCCCTGCAAGGGGACACCCGTGAGCATCTCGCCTCGCTGCGCGAGGCTGGCGCCGAGGCGTGCACGGTGCGCCGCGGCAGTGAGCTCGACAGTGTCGATGCCTTGGTGATCCCGGGTGGCGAATCGACCACGATGAGCCACCTGC
This sequence comes from Mycolicibacterium sp. CH28, assembly GCF_004745805.1. Lineage (GTDB taxonomy): Bacteria > Actinomycetota > Actinomycetes > Mycobacteriales > Mycobacteriaceae > Mycobacterium. The sequence goes on from NZ_SRLQ01000009.1 coordinate 120,653, forward strand.
TGCGGGCGTTCGAGCTGTTGGAGCCACTGCGGCAACGCCTGGCCGACGGGATGCCGGCCTACGGCTCGTGTGCGGGGATGATCCTGCTGGCCAGCGAGATACTGGACGCCGGCGCCCCGGGCCGGGAGGCCGTTCCGTTAGGCGGTATCGATATGACTGTGCGCCGCAACGCATTCGGACGGCAGGTTGACTCCTTCGAAGGCGATATAGCATTCGAGGGCCTCGACGGGCCCGCGCATGCCGTGTTCATCCGGGCGCCGTGGGTGGAGCGGGTCGGGCCCGACGTCCAGGTGCTGGCCCGCGCCGGGGACCACATAGTCGCGGTGCGTCAAGGTTCGGTGCTGGCCACCGCATTCCACCCGGAGATGACCGGCGACCGGCGGGTGCACAAGCTCTTCGTCGATATCGTTACCGGCTCGGCCTGACCGAAGCCAGCCCACCAGATCGTCGATTGACGTTTGCCCGACGTCAACGTGGGCCGACGCCCCCTGTCTCGGACGGCATCCATACTGGCCGGGCAGGGTGCTGGCGGCGAAGGGCGGAGATCGTGATGGTGTCACGCATCTGGTTCGGTCTGCGTCGGCGGATCATGCTGGCGGAGGCTCGATCTGCTTGTGCCGGCGCCAGTCGCCGTCGGGTGTGGCGCCCGGCGTGGCAGTACCAGTCCGCCAAGCGGCCTATCAGTTGGTGGCGGGCACTCTGATCGCCCGCCATCTCCGGAGTTTCCGCGCTCCTGTCGCGGGGTTAGCTGCACGACGCCCATTCGGTGTCCAGACCATGTGCGTCAGTGGAGGCCAGGGAATGGCGATGGTGCTCGAACGGCTGTCCTGACTCTTTGTCAGCCCAACGCTCGAAGGCCTTGCGCGATGAACTCGGGAACCGTTGCGCCAGCGTCTAGCTGGCCGGCGCCCGCTTCTGCGCCGTGACGGGCGCGGTGTGCGATTCCCTCGGCAATGACGGCGACCTTCAGGCAGGACAGGCCGATGTAGAAGCCCCAATCGGACAGGTCGCGGCCGGAAGCCTGGGCATAGCGCTGGGCCAGCATGTCGGGGGAGGGCAGTCGCGGGCTGGTCCAGGCCGCGCGGGTGCCAAGAACCGCGTCGAACTCGGGCATCCGATACACGCACATCAACGCGACATCGGTGAGCGGATCGCCCAGCGTGGACATCTCCCAGTCGAGCACCGCCAGGATCTTCGACGAGTCAGCTGGGTCGACGATCGTGTTGTCCACCCGGAAGTCTCCGTGGATGATCGCCGAAGCACTCTGCGACGGGACCCGGCTTGCCAATCGATCGGCCAGCACGGTCAGGTCCGGCACCTCGCGGGACTTGACCCGGTCCCACTGCCGTGCCCACAGCGCTACCTGCCGCGTGACGAATCCGTCTGGTCGCCCGAATGTTTCGAGCCCAACGGCGGCGTAGTCGACGGCATGGATCGAGGCCAGGCAGTCAACCAGCGCCTCGGTCAGGACGTGAAGTTCACCATCGGGGAACGTTGCCAGTTCGTCGGCACCGCGAATGACCGAACCTTCGACGTATTCCACGACGCTGACCGGCACGCCGAGGGTCGATCCGTCAGGGTCGCACGCCACTGCCGCGGCAGTCGGAACCGGGCTGCTTTGCAGCGCCTTCGTGACCCGGAATTCGCGACCGACATCGTGGGCCGACGGCGTCAGGCCGGCCAGCGGCGGCTGTCGCAGGACCCAGCGCGACACGCCGTCGGAGACCTTGTAGGTCAGATTTGACCGCCCGCCGCTGATGAACTCCGCGCGAAGCTCACCGGCAACCTCCACGCCATGGTCGGCCAGAAAGCGCGCAAGTGCACCGAGGTCTACGCCGGGACTAGTCACAGGCCCCGACCCGCGTTGCGGGCGGCACGTACTCGGCGTTTTGCCAAGGCCCAGCGGTGTACCTCCGAGGGGCCGTCGTAGATACGGAAGGGACGAACCTCTCTCAACAGTCTGGCTATCGGGAGATCGTCGGAAACGCCCAGCCCGCCGCACATTTGCACAGCGCGATCGACGATGCGGTAGATCGCCTCGGCGGCGAACGTTTTGGCGATTGATGTCGACTCAGCGGCCGGCTCGCCCTGGTCGAGCTCCCAACACGCCCTGACCAGAAGTGCACGGGTGGCCGCGATGTCGATCTCGTTGTCGGCAACCATCTGCTGGATCATGCCCAGGTCGCCGAGCCGGGCTCCGAACGCCTCGCGGGAAGCCACATAGTCCAGTGCGACGTCGTGAGCACGCCGCGCCGCGCCCAGCCAGCGCATGACATGGGTCATCCGAGCGGGGCCGAGTCGCACCTGCGCGTACTGGAAGCCCTGGTCCACCTCACCGAGCACGGCATCCTGGTCAACGAGCACGCCGTCGAAGAACACCTCGCAGTGCCCGCCCAACATGGCGCGGTCGAGGGTGCCGATGTGGCGTCCCACCCTGAGCCCCGGCGCATCCGCCGGGACCAGCAACATGGTCGCCCCACCGCGCTGACCGGGTTCGCCGGAGGTGCGAGCCATGACGATGAAGAAGGCCGCACCGTCGGCGCCGGTGATGAACCACTTTCGGCCGGTGATCCGCCACTTGCTGCCCGTCCATTCGGCCTGGGTGCGCAGCGCGGCAGGGTCGGCACCGGCGCCCGGCGCCGGTTCGGTCATGGCGAATGCGGAGCGTACGTCGCCGGTGGCCAACGGTGCCAGGTACCGCGCCCGTTGTGCGGCACTCGCCACGTGGGTCAGCAGATGCACATTGCCCTCGTCGGGAGCCGCAATGTTCAAGGCCGTCGGGCCGAATACCGAGTATCCGGCCGCCTCGAACACCGGCGCGCGGTCGGACATGTTCAGGCCGAGGCCGCCGTACTCGACGGGTGCGTGCGGTGCGAAGACACCGGCCGCCTTGGCCGCAGCCTGCAACTCCCGGCGCAACTCGTCGCCGCCCGCAGCGGTGATATCGCCTTGGTGGCGGTCCTCGATCGGCAGGACGTCCGACGTCACGAAATCTTCGGTGCGCTGTACCAGTTCGAGGACTTCATTCCGGTATTCCAGATTTACACTCACCGTGACCCCACCTTCCGTGACCGATCGATCGGTCGGTCACTCGACTCGTGACGAGGCTGGCACATCAGCTATGTTTCCTACAACAGTGCACATTCCCGAGGCCATCGACGCCACTGAAAGCCCAGGAACGGAGGTGAAGATGTTCGGAATAGCTGAACATGGGACACCGCCGGTCGGTATGGCCGTGCGCGCGGCACGAAGGCAGGCGGGGCTGAGTCTGCGGTCATTGGCAGCACAAATCGGCGTCAGCCCGGCGACCCTCAGCGCGATCGAGAATGGCCGCACGGGCCTGAGTGTGCAACGCCTGCAACAGATAGCTACCGCCCTCGGCAGTACACCGGCCAGGCTGCTCAGCCGCGAGGTGGCCGGCAGGCCGGTGCCGGCCAACGCCCATACCGGGGGACAGTGGCGGTGTTTTCCGCCGTTGACCGTGGACCCGGTGCTGCGTGGTGCCATCGACGCGTTCGTCGAGACCGGTTACCACGGAACATCAATGCGGATGCTTGCCGGGCGGATCGGGGTCAGCGTGCCCGGGATCTACCATCACTACGCCGACAAGCAGCAGCTGCTGGTGCGGATCTTGGACGTCACCATGAGCGAATTGACCTGGCGTATCGAGGCGGCCCGGCAGGAGGCCACAGACAGCCGACAAGAGGTGGCGCTCATTGTCGAGGCCTTGGCGTTGTTCCACACCCATCACCGAAAACTCGCGTTCATCGGGGCCAGCGAGATGCGTAGTCTCGAGCCGCCCAACCGCCGCCGAATCACTCATCTGCGTGATCACGTCCAGTACATCCTTGACGACGCGATCGATCGCGCCCTAGCTGACGGTACGTTGCACACTGGCGAGCCGCGGGCCGCCGCCCGCGCAATTGCCACCATGTGTACGTCGCTGCCGCAGTGGTTTCGGGCTGAAGGCCCGCGCAGCGCTGAGGACATCGCCGGCGCCTACGTGGGCTTCGCCCTTGCCATGCTCACCAACCCCACAACCGAAAGCGATCCCAAAAGCCGTGATTGACAGCAACCTTCACACCTCCGCAGTAATCACCGGCGCCTCGCGCGGCATCGGATTGGCGATTGCAAAGAAGCTGGCCGGTCAGGGAGTGGCGCTGACCATCTCATCGCGCACCGCTGCCGATCTCGAGGCTCTCGCGCCGCAACTGCGTTCCTTGGGTGCACCTTCGGTGACGCCCATTGCTGCCGACATGGCTGATCCGGAGTCGTTGCCCGCCATCATCGAAAGCCACCGCGAAGCCAATACCGACCTGAGCGCCTTGATCGTCAATGCCGGTGTGGGCTCTGCCGGTACGGTCGGCGAGTACGCGCTGCGTAGGTTGGACAAGACGATGGCGATCAATTTCCGGGCGCCGTTCCAGCTGATTCAGTCGGCACTTCCGCTGTTGCGCGCCGCCGCGGAACGGCATCACGAGGTGGGCGCCAAGATCGTCGTACTGTCCTCGATCACCGGCGTCTACGCCGAACCTGCTCTGGCGGCCTATGGCGCTTCCAAGGCTGCCCTGATCTCACTGGTCGAGGCGCTCAACATCGAGGAGTCAGCTGCCGGGGTGTGCGCGACAGCGGTTGCGCCCGGCTATGTGGACACCGATATGGCGGCGTGGGTGCATGATCGCATCCCGCCGCAGAGCATGATTCCCGCCGATGATGTTGCCGCCGTTGTGCAAACGGTCTTGGCTCTGTCACGCCGCACCACTCTCGGGCCGATCGTGATGGCCCGGGCAGGCTCGGGCGGGCACTGCGCCTGAGGTGGGTAGCTACTTCGTCAGCGCGTAACGGGCAATACCAGCCGCGACGACGAGCGCACGGTGTTGATACTGCTGGTTCCCACACTGGCATGGCGGAAGTTCATGATGGCGGGAGTGTCCGCATCCTGATCGTCGCTGGCAATCGTGAGCTGAATACGATGGCCGGCGTCGAATCGGCGAGCATTGGGCACCAATGGAATTCGGTACTCGACAGCTTCGCCGATGGGCACCGCGACTGGGTGACGGCACGCCAGTGCCGGCGCGCCGGGACGGCTGGCCGCCTCGTGGACCTCGCGCAGGCTGGCCCGCAGCCACCCGGCGGTAATCGCCTCGGCGCTGCCGTCCGGGGCGACGTCGGTCAGCGTGACAATCCAGGCGGTGTCGGCGGCGGTCGCGCTGGCCAGCAGGCGCAGCTCGACATCACCGACGACGTCGAGCGCGGAGGTGAGCGGCTCGCTGGTCCACGTCAGCGACGACGGGGGATCGATCTCACTGGGCTTGGCCCGGCCCAGACCGGCTCCGAGGGACATGAATTCCCTTGCGCCAGGGTCTCCTTCGTCGTCATCGAGCCCGCCGTCCGCGCGCAGGGCAAGTTCACGATGTGCGCCGGCCGGCGGCCATGATTCGGCGGTGTGCCACTCGTCGGTTCCCGGCAGGACGTAGCGCACCGCCGGGCCGTCGAGGACCCCGGTATCGCGCCCCTTGAGCCAGTGGTCGTACCAGGCCAGGGCCTCGACGTGCAGGCTCTCCCACGGCCAGGTGAGGCCGTACTCGCCGAGCATGCCGATTCGCACCGCCGGACTGTTGGTCAGCGCGGCGAACGTGGCGAAGGTGGACGGCAGGTGCAGCGGAACGTTCTGCCAGTCGCAGCCCAAATAGACTGGAATGTCGACGTTCTGGAGTAACGGTAGCAAGTTGCGTTCGTCCCACCAGGTGTCGCGGGTGGGATGGCGCACCGCCGCGTCGAGCCACAGCTCGTCCCAGGGGTGCGGGTCGTGCGGCAATTTGAGCAGCCCGCGCATCATCGTCACCGCCGCCTCGCCGTTCATGGTGGCGAACTTGTGATGCAGCGGCTTGGTGTTGAGCACCCAGCGCGCCAGACCCAGCGGGCGGCTTCGCCAGAACTCGTCGCTGCGGGCGGCGGTGAGCCCCAGCATCGACAGGAACGGTGTGACAAACGACGCGCTGAACAGCCCATGGTGCATCGCGGCGTCGTACAGATCGGAAGTGACCGCCACCGGGAAGATGGCTTTGAGGTGGGGTGGGCGTTCGACGGCGGCCTCCAACTGGGTCATCGCGAAATAGCTGATGCCGATCATCCCGACGTTGCCGTCACACCAAGGCTGCGCGGCCACCCACTCCACGAGGTCGTACATGTCGCGCCGTTCTTGGGCGTCGAAGAAGTTGAAGGTGCCTCCGGACCCACCGGTGCCGCGCAGGTTGGCGATGACGTGCCCGTAGCCGCGTGGCACCCAGAAATCCGTCGCGCCGGCCTCGATGAACCCGGCCGGCGCGCCGAGGTCTTGGATCTGCCGGGGATAGGGCGATGCGGCGATCAGGGCGGGGAAGCGCGCCCCCTCGGCGGCTGGGCCGTCTGGGCGGTGTATGTCGGCGAGCAGGGTGATGCCGTCGCGCATGGGGATGGCGACGTTGACATCGGTGGTGGTGCCGTGGTCCGCCGTGCTGAGGTTGCGATATTCCCGGCCGGTGGTCTGAGGCCCGTTGAGTGGGCGCTGACCAACTTCGGTACCGGAGACGCTGGTGGACGCCATCGTCGGCTCCTTTTTCACGTGTTGTTGAGATTAGTTTCACGCTACGATGAAACTAGTCTCAACGCAAGAGGAAATTCATGGTTAGGTGAGGAACATGCCGAAGAAGTCGACGCAGTCGGGACCCCGCGACGAGCGGGGTGTCCTGGCCGCCCGAATCCTCGGCGTAGCCCGCGATGCGTTCGCCGAGAACGGGTCGGCGGGGACCACGATCAGAGCGGTTGCCCGGGCTGCCGACGTCGACCCGGCGCTGGTGTATCACTACTTCGGCTCCAAGGACGGCTTGCTCGACGCGGCCACCAACCCGCCACAGCGCTGGCTCGAAAGCGTTGCGAAAACCTGGACGACGCCGGTTCCGCAGCTCGGGAACGCGTTGTTGCGCCTGATGCTCAGTGCGTGGGCCGACAACGAGATCGGCCCTATCCTGCGGGCGGTGCTGCAGACCGCCGCCCATGAGGCCGGCACGCGCGAGAAGCTGCGCAGAATCGTCGAGGGTCAGCTGATCGGGGTCTCCCAGCTGGGGGCGGGCGAGGACGAGCGGATGAAACGCAGTGGCCTGATTTCATCGCAGCTCATGGGGCTGGCGATGATGCGCTACATCTGGAAGATCGAACCGGTCGCGTCGATGAGCGACGACGAGATCCTCGCAGCCGTCGCGCCGAACTTGCAGCGTTACGTCGACGGCGACCTCGGATAGGCGATGGGCGGTCGGTGCCCTGGGCGGTGATTGCCGGCTCGTCGTCGACATCATCCGCCCGATAAGCGCGTGTGAGCGCATGACGATCCGGGAGTCTCGTGGCGATCCGCTCGGCAGCGAGCAGCGCCCAGTAGACTCGTCGGGTTACGGCAGGACGGAAAAACAGAGAAGGACCCGATGAGCGGCCATTCCAAGTGGGCTACGACCAAACACCAGAAGGCCGTCAAGGACGCGCGCCGCGGCAAGGAGTTCGCCCGGCTGATCAAGAACATCGAGGTTGCGGCCCGTACCGGTGGTGGTGATCCCGGTGGTAACCCCACCCTGTACGACGCGATCCAGAAGGCCAAGAAGACTTCGGTCCCCAACGACAACATCGAGCGGGCCCGCAAGCGTGGCGCCGGTGAAGAAGCTGGCGGTGCCGACTGGCAGACGATCATGTACGAGGGCTACGGACCCAACGGCGTCGCGGTGCTCATCGAGTGCTTGACCGACAACCGCAACCGGGCCGCCGGCGAGGTCCGCGTCGCGATGACCCGCAACGGCGGCAACATGGCCGACCCTGGCTCGGTGTCCTACCTGTTCTCCCGCAAGGGCGTGGTGACGCTGGAGAAGAACGGCCTGTCCGAGGACGACGTCCTGCTGGCGGTGCTGGAGGCCGGCGCCGAGGAGGTCAACGATCTCGGCGAGAGCTTCGAGGTCATCTCCGAACCGACCGATCTGGTCGCCGTGCGCACCGCATTGCAGGACGCCGGCATCGACTACGACTCCGCCGAGGCCGGTTTCCAGGCGTCGGTGACGGTTCCGCTGGACGCCGACGGCGCTCGCAAGATCATGAAGCTCGTCGACGCGCTCGAGGACAGTGACGACGTGCAGGACGTCTACACCAACGCCGACATCTCCGACGAGGTCCTGGCCGAGCTCGAGGAGTGAGTCAGGCCGGGTGCAGGCTGACCGGCACGCCGGAGTAGCGGGTCATTCCGGTCGCCGGGTCGAGATCGTCCTTGCTCGTCAGCAGGTTGACGTTGGCGCCCGCATGCGCGTGCGGTACCGACACCACGCCGCGCCGCACCGACGGGTCCAGTTTCGCCATGCCGGTGAGTTCACCGTATTCGGTGCGCACCACCAGCGCCTGGTTGTCGGCGATCCCGGCGGTCGCCGCATCGTCGGGGTGCAGGAGTACCTCGGGCTTCTCGCCGAGGTACTCCAATTGCGCGTTCAGCCTTCGCATCTGGCGCCGCGGCACCAACACCGGACCAGCCGGGTGGCGAAGATCGCGCAGTTGGTCGACGAGGACCCGTGGAGCCAGCCGCCAGCCGCCCAGCCGCTCGACGTGACGCTGCACCCATGGCGCGGGCAGCACCCGCTCGGTCTCGGCCCAGCCCGCGGAGAGCAGGTCGTCATACCCCGTACGGCCGCCGGCGTTGAGCGTGGCCAACATCTGCTCGTCGCTCATTGCGGGGTCGGCTACGTCGTGGCCCAGCCGCCTGCCGATCTCGGCGAGTACCCACCACATCGACCGGCGCTGACCGATGGGAGCGGTCACAGCGGGGGTGTGCTGGGCGGAGATCCGCGTGCTCATGAAATCCCACAGCGTGACGTCGGGCCGTTCGAGCTGACCCTTGGTCGGAAGCACGTGGGTCGATGCCGCCGTGGTCTCGGTGGGCAGGATCTCGGTGGTGGCCAGCACCTCGAGCTTCCCCAACGCCGGACGTAGTGACTCCGACGCCGGGAACCCGGTCAGCAGGCTGCCGCCGAGATTGAGCAGCGCACGGATGTTACCCGCCTCGATCTCGTCGGAAAGCGTGGCGCACGGCCATTCCCGCAGAAACGCCTTGGTCTCCGGCCGGCTGCGAGGTCCGGGCCTCGACTTGCCCTCCGGCGGTGCGATCGGCAGCTCGAAGTCCTCCAGCTGGTAGGCGTAACCGGGGTGGAACCACACACCACCAGGCTGGTTCATCGAGTCGGTCAGAACCAGCAGCGACCACGAAAGCCATTGCGTCACATTCGCACTCGCCGACATCGTGACGCCGGTGCCGGTGTCGATCGCGACCCGGCCGGCCTCGCGCACGGCAGCAAACAGGTCCTCGAGGTCGGCCGGTGCAATGTCGGCGACTGTGGCGGCGTGCTCGGCGGTGAAGGGTTGAACCGCCGCGGCCAGCTCCGCGACGTCCTGCACCGGCAGGTCGGCGCGGATGCCCTCGCGCAGTATTTCTCGCACTAGGTAGGCCAGCACCGCGTAGTCGGTGCCTGGTCGAGGCGCGACGTGGCGGGTGGCTAGCCGGGCCGTCTCGGTGTGGCGGGGGTCGAGCACCCAGATCTGCGCGTGCCTGGCCAGATCGCGTAGCACTCCGCGCGGATTCGGCATACCTACGGTATGGCCATGGGAGACAACAGGATTGCTACCTATCAGCATGACCAGTTTGGCGCCCGCATAGTCCGGGCGCCCGGTCAGTGCCGCCGAACCGCCCATCAGCTCGGCGACCAGAGCCTTGGCGGTGCCGTCGATGGTCAGCGGGCTGAACTTCGCCGGTGTGCCGATTGCACGGTGCAGCGCCTCGGCGGTGCGGTAGCCGGCGGCGTCCATCCCGATGCCGGTGCCGAAGTTGATGGCGACTGCGGCGGGCCCGTGTTCGGCGATGATGTCACGCAGCCGGCCGCCGAGGTCGTCGAGGCAGGCCTCCCAGGTCGATTCGGTCAGGCGCCCGTCGACGGCCAGCATCGGGTGCTCGAGCCGATCCGAGTGGTGGTGGATCAGCGGCAGCGCTCGGCCTTTCGGGCACGTGTAGCCGCCGGAGAACGGATGCTCGGCATCGCCGTGGACGGCCACCACCTCGTTGCCGTCGAGGTCGACGAGGATGCCGCATACCGATGGGCAGACTCGGCAGAAACTCCGCACCGAACGCAGACCACCCCCGACCATGACGGAGACCGTACGCTGCATCGAACGAAACGGAGGTAGGGATGGCTGATGTGATTGACCCCGACGGCGTGACGTGGTCGCTGCGCCGGTGGTGGTGGCGGACCGTGCCCTGGGGGACGGGTTTCGCCACGATCGACGGACTCATCACGTTGGTGATGCTGCCGTTCATGCTGATGTGGCCGTTCTGGCTGCTAGCCAAGTGGCTCGGCGTGCCGTGGACGATCGTGATCAGCCGGGAGGGCAAGAAAGTCGGCCGCGAGCGGGTGAAGGGCTGGCGTGAATCGGGCGAACGGATGGCCGATATCGCCGCCGAGATCGAGGCCGGGACACTGACGGAGTTCAAGACCGGAACGTGATCGGCGCCTGCCGTGGCTGGCGTGTCCTACCGATCCTGTCTGCGCCGCCCGCTAAAGTATCGAACAACTGTTCGTAGTCGGAAAGGCGATCCGTGCGGGTGATGGGAGTCGACCCAGGGTTGACGCGTTGCGGTCTCTCGGTGATCGAGAGCCGGGGTGGACGGCAGGTCATCGCCCTGGACGTCGACGTGGTGCGCACCCCGGCCGGCGAAGCGCTCCAGCGTCGGCTGATGACCATCAGCGACACCGTCGACCACTGGATGGATACCCACCTGCCCGATGTGATCGCGATCGAGCGGGTCTTTGCCAACCAGAACGCCAACACCGCCATGGGCACCGCCCAGGCCGCCGGGGTGATCGCGCTGGCCGCCGCGCGCCGCGACATCGACGTGTACTTTCACACCCCCAGTGAGGTCAAGGCCGCCGTCACCGGCAACGGTCGGGCGGACAAGGCCCAGGTCACCGCGATGGTCACCAGGATCCTGCAGTTACAGCAGAAGCCGACACCGGCAGATGCTGCCGATGCGCTCGCGCTGGCGATCTGTCACTGCTGGCGGGCTCCGATGATCGCCCGGATGGCCAAGGCCGAGGCGATGGCTGCCGAGCAGAAGCGGGCCTACCTGGCCCGGTTGAAAGCGGCACCCGCCGGTGTCGCGCGGAGCGCGACATGATCGCCTCGGTACGCGGTGAGGTGCTCGACATCGCCCTCGACCACGTCGTCATCGAGGCCGCCGGAGTCGGCTACAAGGTGATGGCCACCCCGTCGACGCTGGCCACGCTGCGCCGCGGGACCGAGGCCCGGCTGATCACGGCGATGATCGTTCGTGAGGACTCCCAGACGCTGTACGGGTTCGCCGATTCCGAGGCGCGCGACTTGTTCCTGACCCTGCTCGGGGTATCCGGGGTGGGGCCCAAGATCGCCCTGGCCACCTTGGCGGTCTACGACGCGACCGCACTGCGACAGGCGCTGGCCGACGGTGATGTCACCGCCCTCACCCGGGTTCCTGGTATCGGGAAGCGCGGAGCGGAGCGGCTGGTGCTGGAGCTGCGCGACAAGATCGGCCCGATCACCGGTGGCGCCGGTGTGGCTGCGGCCACCGCGCATGCCGTGCGTGCTCCCGTCGTGGAAGCCCTTGTCGGACTTGGATTTCCGGTCAAGCAGGCCGAGGATGCGTGTGACAAGGTGCTGGCCGCCGACCCCGACGCCACCACGTCTACCGCGCTGCGAGCCGCGCTGTCGCTGTTGGGCAAGACCAAGTGAGCCGGTTCGACGAGGAGGACGAGGGCGAGGCACCCGACCGCGATGTCTCACCGGCGCTGACGGTCGGTGAAGGCGATGTCGACGCCAGCCTGCGGCCCCGGTCGCTGAACGAGTTCATCGGCCAGCCCCGGGTGCGCGAACAGCTGCAGCTGGTCCTCGAGGGTGCCAAGAACCGTGGCAGTACACCGGATCACATCCTGCTGTCCGGGCCGCCCGGGCTGGGCAAGACGTCCCTAGCGATGATCATCGCCGCCGAACTGGGCTCGTCGCTGCGAGTCACCTCTGGGCCGGCGCTGGAGCGGGCCGGCGACCTGGCCGCGATGCTGTCCAACCTCATCGAACACGACGTGCTGTTCATCGATGAGATCCACCGCATCGCCCGGCCCGCGGAGGAGATGCTGTATCTGGCCATGGAGGACTTCCGGGTGGACGTGGTGGTCGGCAAAGGCCCTGGGGCCACGTCGATTCCGTTGGAGGTTGCGCCGTTCACCCTCGTCGGTGCCACCACCCGCTCCGGTGCGTTGACCGGGCCGCTGCGCGACCGTTTCGGTTTCACCGCGCACATGGACTTCTACGAACCGGCCGAGCTGGAGCGGGTGCTGACCCGTTCGGCGGGGATTCTGGGCATCGAGTTGGGTAGGGAGGCCGGTGTCGAGATCGCCCGCCGGTCGCGGGGCACCCCGCGTATCGCCAACCGGCTGCTGCGCCGCGTCCGAGACTATGCCGAGGTCCGTGCCGACGGCGTGATCACCCGCGACATCGCCAAAGCGGCGCTGGCGGTCTACGACGTCGACGAACTCGGCCTCGACCGGCTCGACCGGGCCGTGTTGTCGGCGCTGACCCGAAGTTTCGGCGGCGGCCCGGTCGGCGTGTCCACCCTGGCCGTCGCGGTCGGGGAGGAGGCCACCACCGTCGAGGAGGTGTGCGAGCCCTTCCTGGTGCGTGCGGGCATGATTGCGCGGACTCCCCGCGGTCGCGTCGCCACGCCGCTAGCCTGGACCCACCTCGGCATGGTCGCTCCGCCGCGCGCCAGCGGTCTGGGCCATCCCGGTCTCTTCGAGTGAACGGAGCAGCATGACTACCGCCGCGCTGATTTTCGCCGGACTCGCCGCCTTGCTGCACGTCTATATCTTCGTCATGGAGTCATTGACCTGGACGACGCCGCGAACCCGCGCGGTCTTCGGCACCAGTGCCGAGGAAGCCGAAACCACCAGGATGCTGGCCTTCAACCAGGGCTTCTACAACCTCTTCCTGGCCATCGTCACAGCGGTCGGCATCGCGGCGGTTGTCATGGGGCGCAACGCCGTTGGTGTGGCACTCGTCTTCGCCGGGGTCGGTTCCATGCTCGCCGCCGCACTGGTGCTGCTCGCTTCGTCGAGGGACAAAGCCCGCGCCGCAGTGACCCAGGGCGCCTTCCCCTTGGCGGCCGTCGTCCTGTTGGCGATCGCGCTGCTCTGACCTCGCGGGTCGTCGACTAGGGCCGCTATGTGGCGGTAAATCCGTCGAACACGATGTCGACGGCGAGTCGAGCGATGGCCGACGGATCGGTGCGGTCGTCGCTGAATCTCGCCAGCAGGTCGGTTAGCCCGGCCAGCGAGCCCAATCCCATGGTGACCAGAAAGAAGAATGCCGGTGACAGCGGTCCGGAGCGCAGTCTTCCCCGCGCCTGCAGATCGGTGATGACCCGCGCTGCGGCGTCCTGGGTTGGCTTGATGAAACTGTGGTACATGTGCTCGAAACGCGGCCCAGGCAGGGATGCCTCGTGGATCACGATGCGCAAGAGGGCGGGATTGGCGGCGGAGTAGTCCACGAATCGCTGTGCTGCCATGTGTAGTTGGGTCAGCGGGTCGCCGGATTCGGCGGAGGCCTCAATGGCGAGAACGTCGGCGAGTTGGGCGAAGCCATGGTCGACGGCGGAATACCAGAGCTTGTCCTTCGAGCCGAACCGATTGTTGATGGTGTTGTGGCTGATCCCGATTTCGCGCGCGACCGCCCGGATCGAGGTGCCCTCGTAGCCGAGGTTCGCGAACGCGCAGAGGACGGCATCGAGCAGCACGTCGTCGGCGATGAGTCGCGGGCGCACGATGGCGAGCGTAGTCGTACCGGATCGGTGTGGTGGGAGGCCAGCCAACCGAGTTTATTGACAACTGTCAATTAACCGTGTCATGGTGGCTGCCATCACATCCGATGAACCTCTGTGAGGACAGCCAGCCATGGTCGATATCGCCGACGAACGCATGCATGAACCCGGCTCCGCACCGGACTGGCAGGAGAGTTTCTACTTCAATTGGTTCGACTCGAACTCCGATGCCATGGGCTTGGCGCGGATCGGTTTCCGCCCCAATGACAAGACCTGCGATGCACTCATTTACACCATGCGCGGCGGTGCGATCGAGCGCGGATACCTACGTCGGGGCGCACCCTATGAGGGCATACCGGACCCGCACAGCCTGGTGGCGGGGGACGTCGAAATGCGGATGGTCGAACCGATGTCGCGGTGGACGCTGCGGCTGAGCGGGCGTGACGAGGTCGACCTGACCTGGAGTGGGCTCAACGCGCCGTTCGATTTCCATCAAGAGGCGCCCCAGCCGCTGCCTCCCGGATTCGCCGACCACCACATGGAACAGTCCGGCCGGGTCGCCGGTCGGGTGAAGATGCGTGGTGTCGAGTACGCCGTGGATGGCTTCGGGCAGCGCGACAAATCCTGGGGTGTGCGGGAGTGGGGTCGGACCGAGGGGTGGAACTGGATCCCCGTGCTGTTCGGCCCCGATCTTGCGATGAACTTCACCCAGCTCTTCTATGACGGCCAGGCGTACGCGGCCGGCTACATCTTTCACGACGGAGCCAATCACGCGGTGGCGCAACTGGCCATCGACTACGACTGGGCGTCGAATCGAGTCCCCGCCGGGGTGCGGATCGAGGCCTCCGACGTCGATGGTTGGCACATCTCCATCACCGGACGATCCCGCGGCCAAGGCTGCCTGTATCACCGAGGATTGATGATCCAGGAGTCCCCGGCCGAGTTCGAGGCCATCGTCGACGGTAAGCGTCGTAGCGGCGGTTCTGGCCTGACCGAACATGCTTGGCGAGGAGGCGGTCTCGAACGACTCCGTGCGGTACCGCGATTCGTGGCCACGGCATCGAGGATTCTCCGATGATCCGTCGCCTCAGTGCCTCGACACCTGCTGACGTCGAGAAAATCGGCGGCAAGGCCGCAGGTCTTGTCCGGTTGCTCCGAACCGGCATGGACGTGCCGGAGGCCTGGGTCATCGAGGTGTCGGCCTCCCTCGATCCCGACGTCCGCGCGACACTGCTCACCGCCGAACTGCCCCGATGGTGGCAGGAGGCAGATGCCGAGTTTCCCGGATCATGTTGGGCGGTAAGGTCATCAGCGGTTGCCGAGGATCTCGATCACGCCTCGTTTGCCGGTGTGTACGAGACTGTCCTCGGGGTCCGATCATTCGACGGCCTGCTCGACGCGTTGCGCCACTGTTGGGCGGCAGTGGCCTTCGACCGTGCCGAGGCCTATCGCAGCAAGTCGGGCAGTGACGCTGATGGTGGCATCGCGGTCATCATCCAGCGGATGCTGCAGCCAAGGGTCGCAGGTGTGCTCCTGACGGTCGACCCATTGCGGCCTTTCGATGATCACCTCGTCATCGACGCCGCCTACGGCCTCGGCGAGTCGGTGGTCTCCGGCGCAACCGATCCCGATCACTACGTGCTGCGCCGGAGCACCGGCGAAGAACTGAGTCGCCGGATCGGCCAGAAGGCCACGGAACGACTCTGGGCCGACGGCGTGCAGACCCGCGACGTCGACGCATCGCGGCGTGCACAGCCATGCCTGTCGGCTGATGACCTCGCAGCGCTGCACGCCGCGGCGCAACGCGTGGAACGCGGCATCGGGCCTCAGCGGGACCTGGAATGGGCGATTGACGGCGGTACCGTCTACCTTCTCCAAGACCGTCCGATCACCGGGTTGCCACCCCGCAACCCGACCGATATCCACTCTCGCCGCTACGGCGATGAGTACCTCGCCGAATACTGCTACCCGCTGGCGGTCGACCTGCTGCTGCGTTGGATCGACGAGACACGCGCGGAGGTGGACACCCTCATCGACCGGCACGAGCCGGCGATCCCATCCACTCGCGTCTACAACGGCTACGCCTACCTCTCGGGCAACTGGGCGCTGCGTTCCGTTCGCGCCTTGCCGGCATCCGCCCGGACCAGTGTCTGCGCATGGTTCCCGCCCGCCCTTCGCGACCAGATGACGGCCGAACCATTCCGAGTGCGGCTGTTCCTGGCGCTGCTGCGGGCTCCTTACACGGACAAGGGTCGAGGTCCGCTGCTGAAGAATCCGGCTGCCTTGGAACGGCACTGCGCCACGATCGAACGGGTGATCGCGCCCAAACTGGACCAGGACTACGCAGCGAAGTCGGCCGGCGATCTCCGTCGGCAATTCGACGAGGCCGACGCTCTGGGCCTGGACCACTTCCGGGTCATCCGGTGGGGCATGGCGATGTACAACCCGATGTTGCATTCGGTGCTCCCGGCCCTGCTCGCCCGGTGGTGTGCCGATCACGACGGTGCACTCTACGAAGCGATCATCAGCGGCCTGCCCGACACCATGACCGCGCGACTCAACCGGGAGCTGTTCGGGCTTGCCGATGCGGCTCGGGCCAATCCTGCTCTGCGACAGGCGATGGTGACCGAAAAGGACCTTGGCAAGGTCCGTACGCAGGTCCCCGATGACGCATTCTGGCCGCGGTTCGACGAATTCGTCGCCCGGCACGGGCACCGGTCGGGTAGTCGCGATATCGCCCAGCCTCGATGGCGAGAAACTCCCGAGGTGATTCTCGGCATGATTGCCGCGCAGCTGCATATGGATGTCGCGATCAACCCAGCCGACGCCGAACGAAAGGCCATAGCCCGCCGACAGCATGCCGAGCTGACGGCGCGCCAGCGTACAGGAGGGCTGCGGAATAGGCTGCTGCGCAAGGTGATCGAACTGACGCAGCAGTACACTGTGTACCGGGAAAATCAGCGGTACTACCTGGACTACCTGCTGACGCATATGCGTGAGCTCACCCTGGAGTATGGCCGACGACTGACGGCGCAAGGCGCGCTGGATCATCCGCAACAGGTGTTCTTTCTCCAGGGTGCGGAGCTATGGGCGCTTGTCGACGGTGGTTCGGTGCCGGCGGATCTCGCCGACCGGCTGGATCAGCGTCATCGGCACTGGGCTCTGCACCGTAACCGGCTGCCGTCGACCTATCTTTACGATGGGGTCGAGGTCGACGAGTCGGCCGTGGACGACGCGCCGGAGGATCTGATCGATGCCGGTTGCATGCGAGGCGTGCCGGCCAGCCGGGGGGTGGTACGCGGAACTACCCGGGTGGTACACGACTTGTCCGGGCTGTCGGCGGTAGAACCGGGGGACATCTTGGTCGTCAGCAACATCGATCCGGGGTGGACCAGTGTCTTCCCGGCGTTGGGAGGACTCGTCACCGCCACCGGCGGCACCCTGAGCCATGGGGCCATCCTCGCCCGCGAGTACGGGATCCCCACCGTCACCAACGTCAAGGACGTACTCGCGTTGCTACCCACCGGAACCACGGTCGAGGTGGACGGCGGCAGGGGCACCATCGTGATCGTGTGATGTCGAGCCGCCCCGAAACCGGGCAGAACGCGTAAGTGCCTACAACAGACCCAGCAACTCCAGATCGGTCGCATATTTGACGACCACCTGAGGCGAGACATGCGGAATGTCTTTGTCAGGGCCGATCTTGGCGTCCTGCACCGCGGTGCGGAACCGGTCGGTCGGTGCCATCGAACCGTGGATCGGGTGTTCGGGCCGTTGATAGTTGTGCAGCAGCGGCAGCAGGGAGTACTGGCGTTGCCGGTCCGGCAGCGCCCGCATCGCGGTTTCGAAGCGCCGCAGCCAGGTCCCGTAGTCGGCGATCCGCTGGATCGGGTATCCGGCACGGATCAGCCAATCGACGAACTCGTCGAGCCCGGTGCCGTCGTCGTGGGGGTTCATGACGTGGTAGGTGTGGAATCCCTCGCCGGCGAGGGCACCCAGCGTCGAGATGGCGTCGGCGACGAATTCGACCGGCAGCCCGTCGTAGTGGGCGCGCTGGCGGTTGCCGTCGGTGTCGAGTTCGTAGAACGAAGTCGGCGCGATACCGGTGGCCACCAAGCTCAGCATCATTCGGGTGAACATGTCGGGCAGGTTGAGCTGACCGCCGTAGGTGGTGTCGGCCAGGATCATGTCGCAGCGGAACACCGAGACTGGCAGGCCGCACAGGTCATGGGCCTCACGCAGCAGCACCTCACCGGCCCACTTGCTGTTGCCGTAGCCGTTGGCATACGAGTCGTCGACGGCACGGGTCGGGCTGATCGCGCGGATGTCGCCATCCTCGACGAACTGCCCGGGCGGGATACCCGCCCCGACTCCGATCGTGGAGACGTACAAGAACGGCTTGAGCTTGGTGGTCAGTGCGATCCGGATCAGCTCGGCGGTGCCGACTGCGTTGGGGCCGAACAGCTCTCGGTAGGGCAGCACGTGGTTGACCAGGGCGGCCGGGTCGACGATCAGATCGACCGTATCGGCCAGTCGCTGCCAGGCCTTGGCGTCGAGGCCGAGGTTCTCCTCGCCCTTGTCACCGGCGATCACCACAAGGTGTTCGGCAGCCAGCTCGCGGTAGTGCTGCAGCAGCTTCGGGTCGCCACTGTCGAACGTGGCATCGAGCCGCTGCCGTGCGTCCTCGTCGTTGCGGGCCCGCACCAGGCAGATCACCGTGCCGTCGACGAGGCTCATCCGCTCCAGCCATTCCAGCGCCAGATAGCGCCCCAAGAAGCCGGTGGCCCCGGTCAGCAGGACGGTGCGGATCTCGGTGCCCGGTCCCGGCAGTCCGGGGGCGGCGGCCAGGGTGGTCGGATCGACGAACTTGTCCAGGGTCAGATCGCGGGCGTGGACTTCGGCAGCGCCGGCGCCGTGCGCGGTGGCGAAGGTCGGCCGCGTGCCTGCCGAGCCGCGCTGGGCGTCGATGTAGGCGGCGATGGCGTGTAGATCAGTGGCCGGGCTGACGATCACGCCGACCGGAACCTCGACGCCGAAGATGTCCTGTAGCAGGTTGGCGAACGTCAGCGCCGAGAGCGAGTCGCCGCCCAGATCGGTGAAGTGGGCGTCGGCCTGCAGGTCTGCGGCGGCGGCCCCGAGCAACGCGCCCGCGGCACGGGTGACGGTCGGCAGTGTCGGGGCGTCGGCACCGCTCTGGCGCAACGCCCGCAGCTCGTCGGCCTGGCCCTCCGCCAGATCGATGTAGAGCTGCTCGAGTGCTGGCCCGTAGCGTTCCTTCAGCCGCGGCCAGGCCAGCTTGCGGATACCGGTCAGCAAACCGTTCTCGACGGTGAAAGGCGTTGTCTCGACCAGGAAGTCACGCGGAATCTCGTAGGACTGCAGGCGAGCCGCCCGCGCCACGTCCTGCAAGGACTCGCTGATGAGGGATCGGAGCTGGGCCGTGTCGTGCTCGGCCAGCGCCTCGGCGGTCGGCACGACCACGGCCAGCAGGTAAGGCCGGGCGCTGTTGCCGTAGAGGTAGATCTGCTGCACCAGCGGACTGCGACCGAAGGCCGCCTCCAGCTTGGACACCGTGACGAATTCGCCCTGCGACAGCTTCAACACGTTGTTGCGACGGTCGACGTAGCGCAGCTGGTCGGGACCGGTCTCGGCGACGATGTCACCGGTGCGGTAGAAGCCATCCGGGTCGAACATCGCGGCGGTGACCTCGGGGCGCTTGTAATACCCCGGGAACAGCTGCTCGGACTTGATCAGCAGTTCGCCGCGCGGATGCGGCAGGTCGGTGCCGAAGTAACCCAGGTCGGGCACATCGACCAGCTTGTAGTCGGTGACCGGGGGGCGGCGCACGACGCCGTCGACGAAAACCGCGCCCGCCTCGGTGGAGCCGTAGCCCTCGACCAGGTGCATGTCCAGGAACGCCTCCACCCACGCCTTGAGTTCGGGTGCGATCGGCGCCGAGCCGGTCATCGCGTTGACGAAGCGGTCACCCAGCAGGTTGCGACGGACCTCGGCCAGCACATGATCGCTGACAGGTCCGTCGGCGGCGCGGCGATCGACCTCGCTCTGGACTGCCTGGTGGATCATGTCCCACACCCGTGGCACCAGGTTCAGTTGAGTCGGGCGGGCCAGCGCCAGGTCCTCTAGGAACGTCGACAGGTCCGGACGGGCGGCGAAGTAGACGGTGCCGCCGGTACCAAGGGTGCCGTAGAGGGATCCGCGGCCCATCACGTGGCTCATCGGCATGAAGCTCAGCACGATGGCGGGGTAGGCGCCGTGATCCTGGTCCCAGTGGGCCGCGGCGGCGCGCCACATGTCGGCCACCTTCTGCTCGGGGTACATCGCGCCCTTCGGCGCGCCCGTGCTGCCCGAGGTGTAGATCAGCAGAGACAGTGGGCTGTCCTCGCCGGTGCGCTCGCGGGCGGCGAGAGGTTCTGCATTGTCCGGTATTTCGTCGTTGAGAGTGTGCACGCTCACGGTGGTGGCGGCCAGCCGGTCCCGGGCGGAGGCCAGTGCGTCCCGCTGATCGTCCACCTCTTGACGAAAGTCGAAGACCACCAATCGTTTCGGTGCGGGGCCAGCCAGAACCAGCTCGACGGCGTCATCGAGGTAGTCGATGCTCGTCGCGATGACGGTCGGTTCCGTCTCGGCGAGGATGGGCTGTAGGGCGGCCACCGCGGCGCTGGTCTGCAGCGGCACGGACACCGCCCCGAGCTGGGTCAGGGCGAGATCGACGGTGGTGTAGTCAACGCTGGTGAAGCCCAGGATGGCGACCCGGTCACCGACGCGGACCGGGTTGTCGGCCCATGCGGCGGCGAGGGCCCGCACCCTGTCCCGTAGCTGCCGATAGGTGATGGTCTCGAACGCGGGCAGCAGTTCGGCGGTGGTGCGACCGCTGCGTGGGTCCTCGACGAGCCGCACCGCGCGCTGGCCGAGCGCAGGGCGGTCGGCGTAACCGTCGAAAACGGTGTTGATGATCTCCGGCAGGCTCAATACCGGGTTGCCGGCGGCTGCGGTGACGGCAGGGTCGGGTGCGGCGGCGGCGAACTGAGGATCGGTCGCATGAAGATCGGCGACGCGCTGCTCGAATCGGACTTCGCGGGTGTCAGTCGGCATGACGAGACTCCAGACAATGTGAAAGAAGAACTAAGCCGGCGCTTCGTTGCACCCAAGAGAAACTACGTTAGCAAAGCTAACATTATTCCTACTCGTCGATACGACGCTAGGAAACAAGTCTGTGAGGTTGCTCTCGATCCCGCCCCGGACGCTTCGTCGGGCCGCGGGGCGCGTCCACGCCCGGCGCTCACCGACTCGGCCGTCCGGCCGTCGCCGAGGGCCTCGAAGGGCATGATGGACGACGGCAAGCCTCCCGTTGTGGGAGACCAGCAGAGGAGCGCGCGGATTATGCAGATCAGTATGTTCGGGCAACTGAGCGGATCGGGCGGCCAATCGCCCATCGACGCCACCGTCGCCAACCTCGCGATGTTGCGTGACGAAGGCTTCCCGCGGGTGTGGATGAGTCAGTTGCCTTACGAGCCAGACCTTCTCATGATCCTGGCGATCGCGTTGCGTGAGGTCGACACCATCGAGGTGGCCAGCGGCGTAGTGCCCATCCAGAACCAGCATCCGATGCAGATGGCGCAGCGTGTCCTGACCCTGAGCCTGGCCTCGGGCGGCCGGTTCACCCTCGGGCTCGGCATGACCCATCAGGCCGTCACCGAGGGCATGTGGGGCATCCCGTGGGACAAGCCGGTGCGCCGGCTCAACGAGTACCTCGATGGCTTGCTGCCGTTGCTTGCCGGGGAACCCGCCGACGCGGTGGGGGAGACGGTGACCACCCGCGGCGCGTTGATGATCGCCGGGGCGCCGCGGCCCGACGTCTACATCGCGGCGCTGGGTCCACAACTGCTCAAACTCGCCGGACGGCGCACGTCGGGCACCTGCACCTGGATGACCGGCCCCAAGACACTGGCCGAACATGTCGGGCCCACACTGCGGCAGGCGGCCGCCGACGCCGGGCGCGGCGGCAGTGTGCGGGTGGCCGCGTCGTTGCCGATCAGCGTCACCGACGACGTCGACGCCGCCCGCAAACGGGCGGCTGAACAGTTCGCCATGTACGGCCAGCTGCCGTCCTACCGCGCGATGCTCGACCGCGAAGGCTATGCGGGTCCAGAGGATGCCGCGATCATCGGCGACGAGGACACCGTCCGCGGCCGGCTGGACGAACTGCGCGCCGCCGGGGTCGACGAATACGTCGCCGCGACGTTCGATCCGACAGTCGAGGGTCGGGCCCGCACCCGGGCGCTGCTGCGCGCCTACAACCCCTGAGCTATCCCGTGTATGCCATCACGTGCTTGATGCGGGTGTAGTCCTCGAACCCGTACATAGACAGGTCCTTGCCGTGCCCAGAGGACTTGAAGCCGCCGTGCGGCATCTCGGCGACCAACGGGATGTGGGTGTTGATCCACACGCAGCCGAAGTCCAGCGCATTGGATACCCGGATAGCGCGGGAGACGTCCCTGGTCCAGACCGAGGAAGCCAGACCGTATTCGACGCCGTTGGCCCAACGGATCGCCTCGTCCTCGTCGGCGAAGGACTGCACGGTGATCACCGGCCCGAAGATCTCTTCCTGGACCTGTCGGTCGTCTTGGAGCAGGCCGCCGATGACGGTCGGCTCGACGTAGAAACCCCTGTCACCCTGGCGGTTTCCTCCGGCCGCCACCGTCGCGTGGGACGGCACGTCGGAGAGGAAACCGAGCACCCGGTCGAGCTGGCCGGCGTTGTTGACCGGCGGCACCCAGGCGTCCTCGTCGCCGGCCGGGCGCCCGAACGTGGTGGCCGCACCGGCGGCCTGCTCGGCCAGCGCGGCGGTCAGGTCCTCGGCGATGCCGGCCCGGGCAAGCACCCTGGTGGCCGCGGTGCAGTCCTGGCCGGCGTTGAAGTACCCGGCCGTCGCGATTCCCTCAGCAGCCGTGGCGATGTCGGCGTCGTCGAACACGATGACCGGCGCCTTACCGCCCAGTTCGAGGTGGGTGCGCTTGAGGTGGCCGCCCGCGCTGACCGCGACCGCGCGCCCGGCGGCGACCGATCCGGTGATCGACACCATCTGCGGGGTCGGGTGCGCGACGACGGCCGCGCCGGTGACCCGGTCACCGCAGACGACGTTGAGCACACCGGGTCCGAAGTGCTGGGCGGCGATCTCGGCCAGCATCACCGTGGTCACCGGGGTGGTGTCGCTGGGCTTGAGCACCACGGTGTTACCCGCCGCGATGGCCGGACAGAACTTCCAGATTGCCATCATCATCGGGTAGTTCCACGGGGCGACCTGCCCGATCACCCCGATTGGCTCGCGGCGAATCCAGGAGGTGTGGTTCTCCAAGTACTCCCCGGCCGACTTGCCTTCGAGAATCCGCGCGGCACCGGCGAAGAACCGGATCTGGTCCACCATCGGCGGGATCTCTTCGGCCAGCGTCACGTGATTGGGCTTGCCGGTGTTGCGGCCCTCTGCCGCAACAAGATCCGCTGCCGCCTTCTCCACATCGTCGGCGAAGCCCAGCAGCGCCTTCTGCCGCTGCGACGGGGTGGTGCGCTTCCAATCGGCGAACGCCCGATGGGCAGCCGCGTAGGCGGCATCGATGTCCTGCTCGTTGGATATCGGTGCGGTGCCGTATTTCTCGCCGGTCGATGGATCGACCAGTGGCATGGTGGCGCCACTGGCCGAGTCGACGAGCTCACCGTTGACGAAGTTCTTGACCGCGGTCATCGGAGGGTGACGGGTCAGAGTTCGCGGAGTAGCTGAGCCAGCACGTCCAGGCCCTCGATCAGGAGTTCGTCGCTGATCGTCAGCGGCGGCAGGAACCGCAGCACGTTGCCGAAGGTGCCGCAGCTCAGCACGACAACTCCCTGGGCGTGTGCCTTGCTGGTCAGCGCCTTGGTCAGTTCCGCATCCGGTTCCCCGGTCCCGGACTTCACCAACTCGACGGCGATCATGGCACCCCGGCCGCGGACGTCACCGATGCGGTCGTCGTCGGCCTGGAGCCGTCCGAGTTTGTCTTTCATCAGCGCTTCGATGTGCTTGGCCCGCTCCAGAAGACCGTCGAGCTCGATGGTTTCGATGGTGGCCAGCGCCGCCGCACACGCGACCGGGTTGCCGCCGTAGGTGCCGCCCAGTCCGCTGACGTTCGGGGCGTCCATGATGTCGGCGCGCCCGGTCACCGCCGCCAACGGCAGGCCGTCGGCGATGCCCTTGGCGCTCACGATCAGGTCCGGCTCGATGCCCTCGTCCTCGCAGGCGAACATCGCGCCGGTGCGGGCGAACCCGGACTGCACCTCATCGGCGATGAACACCACGTTGTGGTCGGTGCACCAGGCGCGCAGCGTCGGCAGGAAGCCGGGGGCCGGGACGATGAAGCCGCCTTCGCCCTGGATCGGCTCGATGATGATGGCGGCCAAGTTGGCAGCCCCGATCTGCTTGTCGATCACCGTCAGCGCCCGCTCGGCGGCCAGCTCGCCGTTGGTGCCCCATTCCTTGTCGATGAGGCCGTCGCGGTACGGGTAGGACATCGGCGCGCGGTAGATCTCCGGTGCGAACGGGCCGAACCCGCTCTTGTAGGGCATCGACTTGGCGGTCAGCGCCATGGTCAGGTTGGTGCGGCCGTGGTAGGCGTGGTCGAACGCGACCACCGCGGATTTGCCGGTGTAGGCCCGGGCGATCTTCACGGCGTTCTCGACCGCCTCGGCGCCGGAGTTGAACAGCGCCGAGCGCTTCTCGTACGAGCCGGGGGTGAGCCGATTGAGGTGCTCTGTGACGGCGATGTACTCCTCGTACGGCGTCACCATGAAGCAGGTGTGGGTGAAGTCGGCGACCTGTGCGCGCACCGCGTCGACCACTCGCGGGGAGGAGTTGCCGATCGTCGTCACCGCGATCCCGGAGCCGAGGTCGATCAGCCGGTTGCCGTCGACGTCCTCGATGATCCCGCCGGCGGCCCGCGCCGCGTAGACCGGCATGGTCACGCCAACCGCGCGCGAGACCGCGGCCACGCGGCGCTTGGTCAGTTCGATCGACACGGGGCCGGGGATGTCGGTGACGAGTTTGCGGCTCTGCTCGACGGTGGTCACTTTGGTTCTCCTAGACGAAGGGCGGCTCTGCAAGAAGCGGGCGATCCGAGCCTAGTCGGGTGAGCGCCTGACGCAACTGAAAACCTAGTCCGAAGGCACGGATTAGAACTGAATGAGTTGTCTAGGGCCGATAATTCGACGTAATCGGTTGATTAGTGGGCTAGCTCACGCGGAGAACGGCACACCGTCGACGCGGTCGACGGTGGTGAATGCGGCAACAGCCTGGCGGGTGAGCCGCCGCGGCTGCCGCACCGGGTGACCCAGCACGATCACCGCGGCTAGCACCAGCGGTCCGTCCGCGCCCAGCAGGCGCTTGACCTCGTCCTCCTGCCGGATCAGCATCGTCGTCAGCACACCGCCCAGGCCCTCGGCCCGGGCCGCGAGCAGGATGCTCCATGCGAACGGGTAGACCGATGCGCCGCCGGCCAGCGAATAGTGGTCCAGGTCGCGGTCCACCGCGGCCAGCTGCGACAAGTCAGCGAACAGCGCCAGCAGTGCCGGAGCCTCGTCGAGGTGCGCAGCCAACCCCTGCTGCGCGGCGAGGCGGGCCTGCTCGGTACCGGCGGCCAGAGCGGCAGCCTCGGCGGTGCGGTCGTTGACCGGAGACCACGGCCGCAGCCCGGCCGCGGTCAGCGTCAGATACTCCACCCAGCCAGGCAGGTACAGATCCCGCAACCGGGTCCGAATGGCGCGGTCCTTGACCACCACCACTCGCCAGGCCTGCGCGTTGGCCCCGCTCGGGGCGAATCTGGCGGTGTCGAGAACGCGTGCCAGCACCGCGTCGTCGACCGGCTCATCGGTGAACTCACGTACCGCGCCGGTGCTGCGCAGCGTGTCGATCAAGTCCATTCGGCCATCTTCCTCCGGCGGTGCGGTCAGAGCGGGCCGCGGTGAATGGCAGACTGGTCAGCTATGAAGCTGGCGACCTGACAGTCGCGCAGCGTTGACCCGCACCCGAAACGAAAGAATCGTTCCCTTATGGACTTGCTCATCTTCCTGCCCCTGATCGTCATCATGGGCGCATTCATGTTTTTTGCCTCCCGGCGCCAGCGCAAGGCCATGCAGGCCACCATCGACCTGCACGAGTCGCTGCTGGTCGGTGACCGCGTCCACACCACGTCCGGATTGCAGGCCACGATCACCGGGATCACCGACGACACCGTGGACCTGGAGATCGCCCCCGGTGTGGTGACCACGTGGATGAAGCTGGCGATCCGGGACCGCATCGAGCCAGAGGCTCCGGAGGTCGAGAACGCGGAGGCGTCGACGTCGTCGGGAGCCGTCGAAATCACCGACACCGATGCGGATCGCCTGACCAAAGACTGATCGCCAGTCACGGCACGTACCCTCTAGCGGGAGCCCAGAGGACCGCAGAGCGGATCGCGGCACAAACCTAGGAGAGACAACAACGTGGCATCGTCTTCGGCGCCGGTGCATCCCTATCGCTACCTGACGCTGTTCCTGGTCATGCTTATCGGGGTCTACCTGCTGGTTTTCCTCACCGGTGACAAGCACTCCGCGCCCAAGCTGGGAATCGACCTGCAGGGCGGTACGCGGGTCACGCTGACCGCGCGCACCCCGGACGGCTCGCGACCCACTCGCGAGGCTCTGAACCAGGCGCAACAGATCATCGGCGCCCGCGTTAACGGCCTGGGTGTGTCGGGATCGGAGGTCGTCATCGATGGCGACAACCTGGTCATCACGGTGCCCGGCAACGACAGCAACGAGGCGCGCAACCTCGGCCAGACCGCGCGGCTGTTCATCCGCCCGGTGATCGGCCAGCCGATCCCGGTGGAGGCCATCAAGCAGCAGCTGAACGCTCAACAGGGCGGCGGTGCCCCACCCGGCGGTGCTCCCGCGCCCGGTGCCCCCGCGCCCGGTGCGCCACCCGCGGGTGCGCCACCCGCCGCTCCGCCGGCGCCGGCCGAACCCGCGCCACCGGCCAACCCGGAGGCACCCGCGCCGCAGCCGCGGCCCTACCCGGCTGAGCCTGCGCCCACGCCACCCCCTAGCCCGACCGAACCCGAACCCGGTCAGCCCAGTGCAGCGCCGGCCCCCGGCCAGCCCGCGGCGCCCGCGCCCGGCCAACCCGGTCAACCAGCTCCGCCGGACCCACGCAAGGACCTCACCGCGCGGATCAAGTTCGAGAAGGAACTGCGGCAGAGCACCAACCAGAACCTGCTGCTCATCGCGGTGCAGTACATGGCGGGCAAGTGCGATCAGCCAGACATCCTGGCCGGTAACGACGATCCGAACCTGCCGCTGGTGGCCTGCTCGCAGGACCACAAGTACATCTATGTACTCGACAAGTCGATCATCAGCGGCGACCAGATCAAGGATGCGACCTCCGGTCAGGACAATCGGAGCGGTGCCTACGTCGTCGACCTGACCTTCAAGGACCAGGCCGCCACGACGTGGGCCGACTTCACCGCCGCCAACATCGGCACCCAGACGGCCTTCACCCTGGACTCCCAGGTGGTCAGTGCGCCGCAGATCCGGGAGGCGATCCCCGGCGGTCGCACCCAGATCAGCGGCGGCAACCCACCCTTCACCGCCGACAGCGCCAAGCAGCTGGCCAACGTCCTCAAGTACGGTTCGCTGCCGCTATCGTTCGAGTCCTCCGAGGCTGAAACCGTCTCGGCCACGCTGGGATTGGCTTCGCTGCGGGCCGGTCTGCTCGCGGGCGCCGTCGGTTTGGCCCTGGTGCTGGTCTACTCGCTGCTCTACTACCGGGTACTGGGATTGCTGACCGCGCTGTCGCTGGTGGCCTCCGGTGCCATGGTGTTCGGCATCCTGGTGCTACTCGGCAGATACATCAACTACACCCTTGACCTGGCCGGCATCGCGGGTCTGATCATCGGTATCGGGACGACGGCCGACTCGTTCGTCGTGTTCTTCGAACGCATCAAGGACGAGATCCGGGAAGGCCGGTCGTTCCGCTCGGCGGTCCCGCGCGGTTGGGCCCGCGCCCGAAAGACGATCCTGTCCGGCAACGCGGTCACCTTCCTGGCCGCCGCGGTGCTGTACTTCCTAGCCGTCGGCCAGGTGAAGGGCTTCGCGTTCACCCTGGGCCTCACCACGATCCTCGACGTCGTCGTGGTCTTCCTGGTGACCTGGCCGCTGGTGTACTTGGCGTCGAAGTCATCGACGATGGCAAAACCGGCGTTCAACGGCCTCGGTGCGGTCCAGCAGATCGCCCGGGAACGTCGAGCCGCTGCCACTGCGACGGGACGGGGATAACGGCATGGCCCGGCATACGACAGACGACATCGAATCCAGCGCCGTCGAGGCACTCGACCTCGAGGCCGCCACGCCCAAGCACGGCTTTTTCGTCCGGCTCTACACCGGCACCGGCGCCTTCGAAGTCATCGGCAGACGCAAGATGTGGTACGCGATCAGCGGCCTGATCGTCGCGGCGTGCATCCTCAGCATCGCGTTGAAGGGGTTCACCTTCGGTATCGACTTCGAGGGTGGCACCAAAGTCTCGATGCCCACCGCAGGGCAGAACGGCACCGTCACCACCCAGCAGGTCGAGGACGTCTTCAGCAAGACGCTGGGCAAGAGTCCCGAGTCGGTCGTGCTGGTCGGCAGCGGTGGCTCGGCCACCGTGCAGATCCGCTCTGAGGCCCTCAACAACCAGCAGACCGAGCAGCTGCGCGACGCACTGTTCGACGCATTCAAGCCCAAGGGTTCCGACGGTCAGCCCAGCAAGCAGGCCATCAGTGACTCGGCGGTCTCGGAGACCTGGGGTGGCCAGATCACCAAGAAGGCGCTACTGGCGCTCGGGGTGTTCCTGGTGCTGGCGGCCATCTACATCACGCTGCGTTACGAGCGGTACATGGCCGTCTCGGCGCTGACCACCATGGTTTTCGACCTCGTCGTCACCGCTGGGGTGTATTCGATCGTCGGCTTCGAGGTCACGCCGGCCACGGTGATCGGTCTTTTGACGATCCTCGGTTTCTCGCTGTACGACACGGTCATCGTGTTCGACAAGGTCGAGGAGAACACCCACGGTTTCGAACACACCACGCGGCGGACCTTCGCCGAGCAAGCCAACCTGGCGGTCAACCAGACCTTCATGCGGTCCATCAACACCAGCCTGATCTCGGTGCTGCCGATCGTGGCGCTCATGGTGGTGGCGGTCTGGCTGCTCGGTGTGGGCACGCTGATGGACCTCGCTCTGGTCCAGCTGGTCGGCGTGATCGTCGGTACCTACTCGTCGATCTTCTTCGCCACCCCGCTGCTGGTGACGCTGCGCGAGCACACCGACCTGGTGCGTACCCACACCCGACGGGTGCTCAACCGGCGCAAGCCGGCAGCGTCGGCCGGCGACGTCGTCGCCGGAGGTGCCGTGGATCTCGACGGGGCCACCGAGGCCGAGCCGGCTGAAGCGACCATCGGCGGCAACCCCGCGGTGGGCAACAAACCCGCCCCCGGTGCTCGTCCGGTACGCCCATCGAGCTCGCGCGCCGGACGCCCGACGGGCAAGCGCAGCCCCCGAGGGCAATAGCAACCCATGACTGCCAGGCGCCGGCGCGCCGCCGCTGTGGCAGTGGCGGCTGTGTTGGGCGTGGCCGCTCCCTTGGCACTGGCGTCGTGCTCGGGTAGCCCTGCCGAGCAAGTCAACTACGCCGTAGACGGCATGCTGACCAGCTACAACACCAACACGGTCAGCGGGTCAGCCTCGGCCGGACCGCAGGCTTTCGCCCGCGTGCTCACTGGGTTCAACTTCCACGGACCGGACGGGCAGGTGCTGGCCGACCACGACTTCGGCTCGGTGTCGGTGGTCGGCCGCGACCCGCTGGTGCTGGACTACCAGATCTCCGACAACGCCGTGTACTCCGACGGCAAACCGGTGACCTGTGACGACATGGTGCTGACGTGGGCCGCCCAGTCCGGACGGTTCCCGGCCTTTGCCGCTGCCAGCCGGGCCGGTTATATCGACGTCGACGGCGTCGACTGCCAGCCGGGTCAGAAGAAGGCCCGGGTGACTTATGCACCGGGCCGGGCCATCGCTGATTACCTGCAGCTGTTCACCGCGACCTCGCTGATGCCGTCGCACGTCATCGGCGATGCGCTCGGGCTCGACGTGACCCGCTCGATCCAGTCCGGGGATCCGGCGGCGATCGACCGCATCGCCCAGGCCTGGAACACCATGTGGGATCTCAAACCCGGAGTCGACCTCAAGCGGTTCCCGTCCTCGGGTCCCTACAAGATCGACTCGGTACTGCCTGAAGGGGCAGTGGTGCTGACCGCCAACGACCGCTGGTGGGGTCCCAAACCCATCACCAAACGGATCACGGTGTGGCCGCGCGGCGTCGACATCCAGGACCGCATCAACAACGGCACATTCCAAGTCATCGACGTGGCCACCGGCTCGTCGGGAACGCTGACCACCCCGGACGACTACAACCGGCAGGAGATTCCCTCCGGCGGCATCGAGCAGCTCATCTTCGCGCCGCAGGGCCCGCTCGCTGCCACTCCGGCGCGGCGGGCGGTTGCGTTGTGCACACCGCGCGACTTGATCGCGCTGAATGCCGGGATACCGATCTCCGACGCCCGGCTCAACCCGGCCGGCGACGACGCGTTCAGCGGCATCGAGGGCGCCGCGATCGCCGGCCAGTTCGGGCCGGCCAACCCCGACGCCGCCCGCGACGCGCTGGGCGGCCAGCCGTTGACCGTTCGGATCGGCTATCAGGCACCCAACCCGCGCCTGGCCGCCACCGTCGGCGCCATCACCAAGTCGTGCGCTGCGGCGGGCATCACCGTCATCGACGCGACGTCGGAATCCACCGGCCCGCAAACGCTGCGCGACGGCCAGCTCGACGTGCTATTGGCCAGCACCGGAGGGGCGACGGGCAGCGGGTCGACCGGGTCGTCGGCGCTGGATGCGTACACGCTGTTCTCCGGTAACGGCAACAACCTGCCGGGCTACTCCAACCCCCAGATCGACGGCATCATCTCGGCGCTGGCGATCACCAGCGACCCCAAGGAGCAGGCCCGACTGCTCGGCGACAGTTCGCCGATCCTGTGGGGCGACATGCCGACGCTGCCGCTGTACCGTCAGCAGCGCACCGTGATGGCGTCGAAGAAGATGTATGCCGTGGAGGGCAATCCGACCAGGTGGGGCGCCGGCTGGAACATGGACAGATGGGTGTTCGAACAGTGACAGCGGGAGAGCTCGACCAGGGAGATCAGGCGTTCGTCGCCAACGTCATCACCGCGCTGACCCGCGAGGTGCCGGACTTTCCCGAGCCGGGTGTTCAGTTCAAGGACCTGACTCCGGTATTGGCCGACAGTCACGGGCTGGCCGTGGTCACCGGTGCCCTCGCTGAGATCGCCGAAGGCGCGGATCTGGTGGCCGGCATCGACGCCCGCGGCTTCCTGTTGGGCGGCGCGGTGGCCAACCGGCTCGGGATCGGTGTCCTGGCCATCCGCAAGGGCGGCAAACTGCCCCCGCCGGTGTACAGCCAGACCTACACCCTCGAGTACGGCACAGCGACGCTGGAGATCCCCGCCGAGGGGATCGACCTGGCTGGTCGGCGCGTCGTCATCATCGACGACGTGTTGGCCACCGGCGGCACCATTGCCGCAGCGGGAGCGTTGCTGGCGGCCAACGGAGCTGAGGTCCCGGTGGCGGCCGTGGTGCTCGAGCTATCCGGGCTCGGTGGCCGGGACAAGGTTGCGCCGCTGAAGGTTTCGAGCCTCCAAATCGTCTGATTCTGGCTAACGGCTAGTGGCCCAGGTGGCCACCGCACTAACACTTCGCGGCGAACTCAAGTTTGCCGTTCGCATCGGACTTCGTGCCGCCATGCTACTGAAGTAGCGCCCGTTTCGGCCCTGGGGAGAAATCCATGCAGTCGTCCATCCTGGTTCCGCGGCTTGCCGCGGCAGCATTCGCGCTCGGAGCGGGCCTGGCAATAGGAGCCACCTGCGGGACGGCATCGGCCGACTCGTCGGATTCGTCGTCGGCAACCAGCAGTGCTTCGGCGCACAAGGCGACTGCTACCTCCGCCCGCGCATCGGCAAAGCCGCGCGCCGCTGCCACGACACCGAAGTCCACGCCTGGCAGGACAGCCGCCGCGCGCACGGCCAGGGTGACCACCGCATCCCCAGCCGCAACGCCAGCCGCAACGACGGACAGCGCGGCTTCTGCGGTCACCGATCCGGCACCGGTCGGGTCGGCATCGGCCGTCGCCAACAGACTCCATGCACCGTCACCGATCCAGGTGGGCCTCGACGTGGTCGTCGCGAACCTCGCCGGGATGCTGGGCTATGCCCCACAACCAGCAACAGTCGGTGGCATCGGCCCGGTCCTGCCATTGCGCACCATGCTGCTGGACGCGATCGACGCCTTCCGGCGCGCAACGGACAGCGGCCCGACCAACGGCATTCCAAGCCTTCGCCCGAAGGAGCTGTACCAGTTCGTCACCGGAGAGGTGCTCGGTGATCTGTTGCCGTCGGATCCCAACGGCAACAAGCTGACGTATCAGATCGCCCAGGGTCCGACCAACGGAACCGTGACCATCAACCCGAACGGCACGTACTACTACAAGCCGAATAACGACTTCGCCGAGTCGGGGGGTGTCGACAACTTTGTCGTCGTCGCTGATGATGGTCACCAGGGCCAGACGGTGGTCCCGGTCAATATCAGCGTCAAGCCGACGCTCGGGGTCACGGAATCCTTCTGGTTCCGCAATTACACCCTGGCGCCGCTGAAGTTCAACGGCTACTCCGGCACCACCGGCGACCTGGATTCCGGCCCGGCGATCGGCACCATCATTGCGCCCGGTGGAGAAGCAAACTGGCACGTCACCTGGTATATGTTCAGCTCGGGTTCCGTATCCACGCAGTTCGGCACCGTGGGTTTCGGGTACACCCCGTCCGACTTCGGTTACGTCCCACAAGGTTATGTCGGTACCACCTTTTTTGTCGGGTTCAAGACCAATTCACGGGACACCAGCTGCGGGGCCGGGGGCGGCGGCCAGTGCAGCGTCCCCAATGACAGGCTGGCCATTGCGCTGGACAAGGACAGCCCGACGATCACGCTCGGCGCCGCTGACGCCGCCAAGATCGCGGCTGTGCTTCCCGGCATCTGCTACGACAACTCGCAGGCGAGCTGCAACTTCATCGCGAAGAGTCAGACAGCCGGGTTCAGCCCGGTGCGGACGGTCGGCACCCCGGTGACGAACACGACCTCGACGCCGACGACGTACAGCGTCGCCATCGCCGATCAGGTGTCCCAGACCGACACCGTGGGCGTCAGCGTCAAGCTGTCCGGTGGTGCGCTGGCCAAGCTCGCGTCGATCATCAACATCGAGATCACGGGTACCTACCAACATTCGTGGGTCAAGACGAATACCTTCACCCAGACGGTGAACGTCCCGGTTAAGGCTGGTTACACCGCGTGGATCGAAGGTTCGGTGCCGGTGTGGAATGTGACCGGCGACTTCACCATCAAGATCGGTAACTCCACATACCAGCTCAACGGCGCGACATTCACGACACCCAACCCGAATGAGGCGGGAAGCTACGTCATCAGGGACAAGCCGATCGGGTCGGCCGGTGACGGACAGCCGGTCACGTCGTCGGACTAGGTCATAGGCGCCCGCCACGCCGTCACCCTCGGACTGAGCAGGCCCCCCACTCGGCTGCTCGAGGAGGGATATCCTCGAAGTCGATCAGATGACGAGGGGGTGAGCGGTGGCTGACGACAAGACTGCGACGACGGCGCCGATGCCGGTCGCCGAGATCCCGCCCGCCGAGACCCCCAAGACCACTAGCAGCGCCTCCCGCCGGGTGCGGGCCCGGCTGGCGCGTCGGATGACCGCGCAGCGCAGCACCCTGAACCCCGTGCTCGAACCGCTGGTGGCGGTGCACCGCGAGATTTACCCCAAGGCTGACCTGGCACTGCTGCAGCGCGCCTACGAGGTGGCCGAGGCCAAGCATGCCGACCAGCTGCGCCGCTCCGGAGATCCCTACATCACCCATCCGCTGGCCGTGGCCAGCATCCTCGCAGAACTGGGCATGGACACCACGACCCTGGTCGCCGCGCTGCTGCACGACACGGTCGAGGACACCGGCTACACGCTGGAGGCGTTGACCACCGACTTCGGCGCTGAGGTTGGCCATCTGGTCGACGGTGTGACCAAGCTGGACAAGGTGGTGTTGGGCACCGCTGCCGAGGGCGAGACGATCCGCAAGATGATCATCGCGATGGCGCGCGACCCGCGAGTGCTGGTGATCAAGGTCGCCGACCGGCTGCACAATATGCGCACGATGCGTTTCCTGCCGCCGGAAAAGCAGGCCCGCAAGGCCCGCGAGACGCTGGAAGTGATTGCGCCCCTGGCTCATCGGCTGGGAATGGCCACGGTGAAGTGGGAGCTGGAGGACCTGTCGTTCGCCATCCTGCATCCCAAGCGGTATGAGGAGATCGTTCGGCTGGTCGCCGACCGGGCGCCGTCTCGCGATACCTATCTGGCCAAGGTGCGCGCCGAGATCAACGCGGCACTGAGCGGGATGAAGATCAGCGCCACAGTCGAAGGCAGGCCCAAGCACTACTGGTCGATCTATCAGAAGATGATCGTCAAGGGCCGTGACTTCGACGACATCCACGACCTGGTGGGTGTGCGCATCTTGTGCGACGAGATCCGCGACTGCTATGCCGCTGTGGGCGTGGTGCATTCGCTGTGGCAGCCGATGCCCGGCCGGTTCAAGGACTACATCGCCCAGCCCAGGTTCGGGGTATACCAGTCGCTGCACACCACGGTCGTCGGGCCGGAGGGTAAACCTCTGGAGGTGCAGATCCGCACCCGCGACATGCACCGCACCGCCGAGTACGGCATTGCCGCGCACTGGCGCTATAAGGAAGTGAAGGGCCGCAACGGCATTCCGCATCCGCAAGCGGCAGCCGAGATCGACGACATGGCCTGGATGCGTCAACTTCTCGACTGGCAGCGGGAAGCCGCCGACCCCGGCGAGTTCCTCGAATCGCTGCGTTACGACCTTGCGGTACAAGAGATTTTCGTGTTCACCCCGAAAGGCGATGTGATCACCCTGCCGGCCGGGTCCACCCCGGTGGACTTCGCCTACGCGGTGCACACCGAGGTCGGCCACCGCTGTATCGGTGCGCGGGTGAACGGCCGGCTGGTAGCCCTGGAACGCAAACTGGAAAACGGGGAAGTGGTGGAGGTCTTCACCTCCAAGGCACCCAACGCCGGGCCGTCGCGTGATTGGCAGACCTTCGTGGTGTCCCCGCGCGCCAAAGCCAAGATCCGCCAGTGGTTCGCCAAGGAGCGTCGCGAGGAGGCCCTGGAGGCCGGCAAGGATTCGATCGCCCGTGAGGTACGCAGGGGCGGGCTTCCGTTGCAGAAGCTGGTCAATGCCGAGGCGATGGGGGCGCTGGCGCAGGAACTGCGCTACGCCGATGTGTCCTCGCTCTATACCGCGGTCGGTGAGGGGCACGTCTCGCCCCGCCATGTGGTGCAGCGACTGCTGGCTCAGCTCGGCGGCGCCGATAGCGCCGAAGACGAACTGGCGGAACGCTCCACGCCGGCCACCATGCCGATCCGGCAGCGCAGCACGGAGGACACCGGGGTGGCTGTGCCGGGGGCTCCGGGCACGCTGACCAAGTTGGCCAAGTGCTGCACCCCCGTGCCCGGCGACAACATCATGGGGTTCGTCACCCGCGGCGGTGGAGTCAGTGTGCACCGCACGGACTGCACCAATGCCGGTTCGCTTCAGCAGCAGTCGGAGCGGATCATTGAGGTGCACTGGGCGCCGTCGCCAACCTCGGTGTTCCTGGTCGCGATCCAGGTCGAGGCGCTCGATCGGCATCGATTGCTCTCCGACGTCACCCGGGTGCTGGCCGACGAGCGGGTCAACATATTGTCCGCGTCGGTGACGACGTCCAACGACCGGGTTGCCATCAGCCGCTTCACCTTTGAGATGGGCGATCCCAAACACCTCGGCCACGTGCTCAATACGGTGCGCAACGTTGAGGGTGTGTACGACGTCTACCGGGTGACTTCCGCCGCCTGACGATGCCGCCGAGGGACGAGGCGGAGGAGGAGGGCGGCAATTCGGGCTCCGCCGCCTGACGATGCCGCCGAGGGACGAGCTCCTACGGCCCGCCACCGTTGATGTACCAGGCCAGGCACCCGGGGTGGTGCCGGCAGGCGATGATCGCGCCCGGGTCGGGCGCGGCGCCTCGCACCCGCGGCTGGGTGGAGGGCAGGCTGCAACTCTGCAGGTACGGGTTCCACGGGATGATGCCGTCATAGCACTGCGCGACCGGGCGGGTCTGTGCGGTCCACAGGGCGGTTGGTGTGACGAGGAAGGCGGCGGCGGCCACCGCGCCGAGGATAGTGCGGAGGGATCTTCGGACTCGAATGGTCATAGCACCTGTGTGAACCACATTGGGCCACAAATTATTTCAATCTGCGGCGGCGGATGCTTATTGACGTTGGCGACGAATTATCTTGTGTACCAACACAACCGATGGGGGAATAGTCGCTGCGCGTGTCGTCCTTGTTAGTGGGTGCCAGACCCTCTTGGAAGGAGAACGGCCATGAGCAAGCGTCGTCACATATTGTCTGCAACCGCCGGAGCCGGTGCACTGGTCGCGCTGGGTGTGCTGGCCGCGGTTGAGGCCTACCCGCAATCGGCCACCGGCCCGTTCGCCAGTTCGGAGATGTCCACCGGAGTCACCATCACCCAATCGGCCGGCCCGACGAAGACCGACCTTCCCGTTGCGGTGCCCGCCATCAAGGGGCCGGCTCCGCTGCCACCTGAGGAGCAGGGGCTGCCCGGATAACGTGGCGGCTCACCCGCCGAGTGTGCGGTCAGATCCGCCCCACCCGGCGTGTCCCGGATGAATTCGCACGCTCGCGTTCTCCGGGCGTCAGTCCAGCCGAATCGATCGGATCGTCACCGGCCGTTTGGGCTGACCATCCTCAGCACCCCCGGCGATGCCGGCCACGGCGATGTCCTCCACCGTCTCCAGACCCTTCTCGTCGACCCGGCCGAACACCGTGTAGGTCGGTGGCAGCATCGAGTCGCGGTACACGATGAAGAACTGGCTGCCATTGGTGTCGGGGCCGGAGTTGGCCATCGCCACGGTTCCGCGCGGGTATCGCACGCCCTGCTGTAGGGCTGGGTCGAACGGGCGGAACTGGTTGGTCGGGTATTCGTTGGTGAATCGGTAGCCGGGCCCGCCGCGGCCGGTGCCGGTCGGGTCGCCGCATTGCAGCATCGACAGCGTCGGCGAATCGGCGAGCCGGTGGCACGGGGTGTCGTCGAAGTACCCCTGCTGAGCGAGACTGACGAAACTGTTGACGGTGCAGGGCGCCTTTGCGTTGTCCAGCTGTAGGTCGATCGCGCCCGCGCTGGTCACCATGGTGGCGTTGACGGTTGCCGGCGAGGTGGGCACCTTGCCAGTCCGCGGTAACTTGTTGGGCTTGTCGGCCGGGGTGGCGGTGGCGGGGTAGGTGCAGTTGGCACCCCGGCTGGCCGGTGGAGCGAAGGGCGGTAGCTCGCCACTGCCGGGCCCGGTCGACGTCGTACGCCCAGGGATACCCGCACCACCGGAACGCTGCAGCTCGCGCGCCATCCAGGAGAAGAACATCGCGCCGGCGATCACCGCCACGATCGTCAGGACCGTCACCAGGTAACTGATCACCAGGCCTGCGATCGCCAGGCCGCGGCCCTCCTCACCGGACTTTTTTATCTGCGACAGCGACACGTGACCGAAGACGATGCCCAGCGGCGCGAACAGGAACGCACAGATCAGAGATGCGATCGCCATCCCGTTGGTCTGCGGTGGCGCCGGGTAGGGATACGGCCCCGGCCCGTACGGCGAACCGTAGGGCGGTGGCGGTGGCGGGTAGGACGGCGGGGGCTGGGTCATCGCCGTCTAGTCAAGCAGTACCGACTTGATCTGTACGTCGGTCGCGGGCTTGCCGTCCTCGCCACCACCGGCGACACCCGCCGCGGCAATCTTGTCCAACGTCGCCAGGCCGGTCGCGTCGATCGTGCCGAAGGCGGTGTAGTTCGGCGGCAACTGCGAGTCCTTGTACACCAGGAAGAACTGGCTGCCGTTGGTGTCGGCACCGGCGTTGGCCATGGCCAGCGTGCCGCGCGGGTAGGTCAGCGGCTGCTGCAGCGCCGGGTCACCCTTCGGGTACTGGTCGGTGGGGTATTCGTTGGCGAACTGGTAACCCGGGCCGCCGGTGCCCTTACCGGTCGGGTCGCCGCACTGCAGCACCGCCAACGACGGCGAGGTGGTCAGCCGGTGGCACGGGGTGTCGTTGAAGAAGCCCTTCTGGGCCAGGCTCACGAAGCTGTTGACCGTGCACGGGGCCTTGGCGTTGTCCAGCACCAGGCCGAGGTTGCCCTGGTTGGTCGCCATGCTGACGCTCACCGTGGCCGGGTCGGTCGGGACCTTGCCGCTGTTCGGCGGTGCGACCGGCTTGCTGGCGGGCTCCGCCGAGGCGGGGTACTGGCAGTTGGCGCCCAGGTTGGCCGATGCCTTGAACGCGGGCAGGCCGCCGGTGGCCGGCGGGGCCGCGGTGGGTCCGCCGGACTCGGCGGGCGCGCTGGTGGCCGTCGACGACGAGGCCGCGCTGGTGGTC
>NZ_SRLQ01000034.1 GCF_004745805.1 Mycolicibacterium sp. CH28
CCCCGCTACCCCGGGTCTGTCGCTTGCCAGGGTGATGGGACCACCTGATTGCCAGGGGGATGGGACCACCGTGGCGCGTTATTGAGGATGCTCGTCGGGGTGGTCTGGGTCAAGCTGGGCGGGTCGGGTGCGTTGCCGGTAGGACGGTCCTTCGACGACGAGGGTGTGGGCGGTGGCGGTGAGTCTGTCGATGGCTGATTGTGCGAGCAGGGTGTCGGCGGTCATGGTGAGCCATTCGGCGGGTTCTCGGTTGGAGGTCACGATGGTCGTCTTGGTGCGGTGTCGTTCGACGATGATTTCGTAGAAGTCGCTGGTTTCGGTGGCGCCGAGGGGCCGCAGGGCGAAGTCGTCGATGATGAGGACGTCGATGGTGGCCAGGCGGCGGATCTCGGTGTCGACGGTGTTGTCGAGGCGGGCGGCGCGTAGCCGGGTGAACAGTTTGTCGGATCGGGCGAACTGTACGGTGTGGCGTCGTCGAATTGCCATGTGTCCCAGTGCAGTTGCTAAATGTGTCTTGCCCACTCCGACGGGTCCGAGGATGATCGCAGACTGTCCGGCGTCGAGGAACCGCAGCGAGGTCAGGTCGCCGAGCAAGGTGCGGTCATAGCGCAGGTCGTCCTGTGCGGTCCAGGTGTCGAAACGCATCGTCGGGTCGAGTCCGGCCTTGGCCGATCGCAGTGCAGCTGATCGAGATTCACGCCGTGACACCTCGTCGGCGAGGAGCGTTTCGAGGAACCCGATGTGGCTGAGTTTGTGCTGGCGGGCCAGGGCGGCGCGTTCGGGCAGGGTGTCGGCCAGGGCGCCGAGTTTGAGCGCCTTGAGCAGCCGGACTAGGTCGGCGCCGACGGGGTCGGCGGGTGCACGATGGGTGGTCATGTCAGATCTCCCTGGCTGTGGGTTCTTCGGTGACGATAGTCAATGAGGTTGTGGTGGTGTTGAATTCAGACGGGCTGCGGGTGAACCGGGTGGCGTGCTGTCCGACTGCTCGGGGCAGTTCCGGGGCGGCGTTCTCGGTGCCGCGCTCCAGCATGGAGGCGATCTTGTTGACCGAGACGACATCGAGGTCCAGCGACAGTGAGCAGGCCCGTTCGACGCGCTCAGCGCCGTAGCGGCGGACCAGGCCTTGGAGTCGGTAGACGGTGCGCATCCGGGTCCAGGGCAGCGGGTCATCCAGGATGCGTTCGGCGTAGATCCCGATGTTCGGCCCGTGAGCAGCGCAGTTGGCGATCAACGCCGTCAGGTCCCGCATCGCGTAGACGGCTTTGTGTTCGGGCAGATCCGCGCGGTCGGTGCTGCGTCCACCGGCGGGTTGGCGGGGATGGACTTTCACCAGCACACCGCGGTGATAGAACTTCACCAGCTCACTGTCGGCACGGACGTCGAGGGTGTGCCCGATCCATTGCTCGGGCAGCGAGTACAGGGCCTTGGCGACCTCGGCGTGGAAATCACGGTGCACCTTGACCGCTTTGAACACCGGCACGTCGTAGACACCCGGCGCCGGTAGCAGCAGGGTCTGCTCGGCGGTGGTGAACACCTCCAGCGGACGTGCACAGGTGCTGCCGTGGATGCGAGTCCCGGCAGTACGCTCGCACCACGCGGTCGCGGCCTGCTGCGCCTGGTCCAGGCTGGTGAATGTTTCACCGTCCCAGAAGTTTCGGCGCACGTACTGCACTGCGCGTTCCACTCGCGGTTTGTCTTTGGGTGACTGCACTCGGGCTGGGTCGGTGAGGAATCCGACATGGTTGGCGTAGTCGAGCCACCCCTGAGTGAATCGCGGGTTGACCGCATCGGCGGCGGCGATCACCGGTTTCAAGTTATCCGGGATCAGCACCGTGAACACGCCGCCGAAGAACTCCCACGCCGCCTGACATCCGGCGATCACCGCCACCAGGGTTTGGGAGTAAGTCAGCCACACGAACATGTGCCGGCTGTAGACGGCGGTGAAGATCAACGCGTGCACCTTGCGTCGCCGTCCATCATCGGCGTCGGTGAGCATCCCCAGGTAGCCGAAATCGATCTGGCATTCCACCCCCGGGTCACCGTCGGCGACCCGCACGGTGGTGTCCTTGCGGCCGAAACCGCAACGCTCACCGGCGAATCGGTTCAACGTGCGATACGGCACCACGCAGCCTTGGCGGGCCAGCAGGGTGTGGATCTTGGTGATCGTCAACGGGCGCTGCTCACCGTCGCCGGCCACCCACGCGGTGATCTGCTCCTCGAACCCCAGCAAGTGTTCCCACGCCGCGCCATGGCCATCCGGGCGTACGGGTCGTACCGCGTCGGCGACCGCCCCGATCAACCCGTCGTCGACAGCCTCGACGCTGTCGCTGCGGCGCAAACCGGCCGTTTGCGCGGCCTCGACGTAGCGGCGCACCGTTTTGCGGTCCAGGCCGCAATGCGCGGCGATCGTGCGGTAGCCCGGTGCCGGTAACCCGGCCACCCCCAGCCACACCCGTAGTACTTCCCTGATCTCGTTCACACTGACCTCCCGAAAAGCCATGCCCGCTGCCTCCGTGACTTGAACCGTCACGGCGATCGAACGAACAAATGAAGAGACCACCGACGCGACGCGCCGGTGGTCCCATAACTGGCAATCCAGGTGGTCCCATCACCCTGGCAAAATCAGCTCACGCTGGCCCCATGCTCCTGGCAGGCGACAAACGTCGATGCGGCGCCAACCGAGAAGGTCACAGGAACCGTGAATTCGGTTGATAGACAGCCCGATAGATGCGCTCATGGCACAACCACATCGACGGATCATCGGCAAAACGCTGGCATAGGTATCGATGGGGCGATACCTATGCC
>NZ_SRLQ01000035.1 GCF_004745805.1 Mycolicibacterium sp. CH28
CTGCTTCGCGCCGGCKYCAKCRCCTGAGTTAGGACATTTGGCTTAGTGCCCCGGTTTTGGGATGCCGAGGGTGGTCAGGATTTCTTGTTGGGTTGCTGGGATTTCCGGTGGGAAGGTCTGGCTGGCGCCGTTGATGGCGATGGTCGCCGAGCGCAGTGGCCGCAGGGACTTGATGACTTTGGCGATGGCCAGGCCGCTGCGGTCCTGGACGTTGTGCGCGACGGCCAGGGCGGTGAACACGATGGTCAGGTGGGCTTCGATGGCGTCGCGGGTGCGGTGGAACATTGGCCGGGCGCGAAGGTCGCTCTTGGACATCCGAAATGAGCGTTCCACATGCCAGAGGTCGTGGTACTTGGCAATGATTTCTCCGGCGGGCATCACGGTGGCGTCGATGTTGGTGACATAGCCCTTCAGTCCGACCAAGGATTGGGCGCGAGCCAGGCTGGCCTCATCGAGAACACGGTCACCGGCGCGGGTAGTGACGAAGCGAGTGGACTTGGCGGCACGCTCACCGCTGATGACCGCACGAGCGCGGGTCTCCTGGGCGTAGAGAGTTTTCTGATCGCGGCGTGCTCGTTTGGCCGAATACGCCCAGACCGCCCGCCACGCGTTGGGGTGCTCGTCGGGGTTCCAGGCGGGCTCGGCGCGGTGAGCGGGATCATTGACGATGGATTTGGCGTGCCGCGGTGTGACGGTGTCGATTACTTGTCCGTCGGTGAAAACGTCACCGTTCCAATGGAAATGGGACGCCAGATCGATCGGAGCTTTCACGCTTCGCGATCCGACGATGAACCCCAACCCGGCCTCGTCGAGAGCAGTCAGGTTCGACGCCGACAGCATGCCGGCATCAGCGGCGATGACCATCGGGGTGTCACCGAGGTCGTGGCGGGATTGGAAGGCAGTGATGATCGGCACCAGCGTGGTGGTTTCGGCGGTGTTGCCCTCGAAACAACCGACCTCCAACGGGAACCCGGTCCGGTCCACTAGCAGGCCCACGACGATCTGCGGATCGATGCGCCGTTCCTTGGAATAGCCGACCTTACGCAGGTCGTCTTCGTTCTCGGCTTCGAAGTACAAGGTGGTGACGTCGTACAAAAGCAGGCTCAGCCCGCCCCGATTCGAGGCATGGGTGAAGCACTTTCCGGCTATCACATCCCGGTAGTTGCCGGTGTTGACCTTGGATAGGTGGCGTTGAATTGTCTTGTAGGACACTATCTCTGCGCCGAGATCGGTCAGGACGCGGGCGGAATCGGCCTTGCTGGTCGGTTCCACCAGGCGGGCGATCACCAGATCACGGAATACCGGGTCGTCGACGGCATCGAAACCGAGCCAGTCATAGACCGCACCGAGGGTGTCGTAGAGC
The DNA here is from genome assembly GCF_004745805.1 of Mycolicibacterium sp. CH28. Lineage (GTDB taxonomy): Bacteria > Actinomycetota > Actinomycetes > Mycobacteriales > Mycobacteriaceae > Mycobacterium. The sequence goes on from NZ_SRLQ01000035.1 coordinate 1,364, forward strand.
AGGCGTGAACACGTCGAAGTGGTCCGCCCTGGCGGCACCGGGGCGCCCTTGGGAACACCAGCGGTCGGCAGGCTCAGCGTGCCGGTACGCCAGTCCGCGACATCATCGACCCGCTGGGTTCGGGCAGCCACCTCGATATCGAGGGCACCTTGATCGGCAGCGGCGATCCGGCGGGCCGCCTCGACCAGGATCCCCAGCTCGGCATCGGTGTGCGCGGAACCGACATGAGCCAGGATCGTGCGCTGACCTCGGTGTTTACGTACCACCTGCACCGCGACAGCGCCCGAGGCGGTGCGCACCTTCCGCACGTACGCCACCGCCCGAACTTACCCGCTTAGTGCCCCAAACGGGGCACTAAGCCCACTGAACCCGCAGGTCAACGGATCGCGGAATCACAAACGAGCCGACCATGACCTAAGTCAGG
>NZ_SRLQ01000036.1 GCF_004745805.1 Mycolicibacterium sp. CH28
GACCTCGGGGTCCTAATCGTTTGTAGGGATGGGTTCCGGCCGGTGGCCGGTCCCGTTTCTTGAAGGGTCTGCCGCCAGGTGATGCCTGGTTGGTCCCGGCGTACGACGTCTTACGAAAGAACGGCGCGCCTGGCGGCAACCCCTGTTCGATGGTGGTGGGATTCCGTTGCCCGAGCCCGCCGCAGGGTTGACTTCCCGATAGTTGTTCCCGAGCCCTGAGCTCTTCGACAGAACGAAGTCCTGCGGCGTGCTGGAGTCACGGACGGCTAGTGAGATGACGGACCTTGGAGTCCTGCGATTAGGGCGCCGCGTGAATCCACCGGTAACGGCATGACCATCGAACGAAGGAGTGATGACACCTTGGGACTGTATTGCGGAATTGATTGGGCCACAGACCATCACGACGTCGCCATCATCGACAGCGACGGACATGTAGTGGCCCGCGGACGAGTCAGCAACGACGCGCCCGGTTTCTCCGCGTTGTTGACACTGCTGGCCGAAGCCGGCGACAGTGCCGCCGATCCGATCCCGGTCGGCATCGAAATCGACCACGGTCTGTGGATGGCTGCGTTGCGGGAAACTGGCCGGGTGATCTATCCGATCAACCCGCTGGCCGCCTCGCGTTACCGAACGCGGTACTCGGTGTCGGGAGCCAAATCCGATGCCACCGACGCGGTGCTGCTGGCCAACATCGTGCGCACCGACCCCGACGCGCACCGGCCACTGCCCGCCGACACCGAAGCAGCCCAGGCAATCCGAGTGCTGGCCCGGGCCCAGCAGGACGCCGTCTGGGCACGCCAGCAGGTCGGCAACCAAGTCCGTGACCTGCTCAAAGAGTTCTACCCCGCAGCGATCGTGGCCTTTGCCGACCTCGACGGCGGGTTGACCCGCCCCGACGCCCGCGCCATCCTGGCCGCCGCACCGACACCGGCGCAAGCAGCCAAGCTCACTCCGGCGCGACTGCGTCGACTGCTCACCAAAGCCGGCCGCAAACGCTACCTCGACCGCGACATCGCTCGACTGCGAGAGGTTTTCAGCGACACCTACCTGCGCCAGCCTGCGGCGGTGGAGAACGCGATGGGCATTCACCTGTCCGCGCTGCTGGGGCAATTCGAAGCGGCCTGCACCGCCGCCGACGCGCTCGCTGAGGCGGCGATCGCCCATTTTGAGCGGCACCCGGACGCCGACATCATTACCAGCTTCCCCGGACTGGGCATGCTCACCGGTGCCCGGGTGCTCGCCGAAATCGGTGACGACCGCTCCCGGTTCACCCAAGCCCGCGGACTCAAAGCGTTCGCCGGGTCGGCGCCCATCACTCGCGCCAGCGGAAAGAAAACCGTTGTCCTGCACCGCCACATCAAGAACCGCAGACTCGCCGCTGTGGGCCCGATCTGGGCCCTGGCATCGCTGCGCGCCTCGCCCGGAGCCCGCCGCCATTTCGACACCCGCCGCGCAGCTGGAGACTGGAACCACCAAGCCCAACGACACCTGTTCAACAAGTTCCTCGGTCAACTCCATCACTGCCTCCACACCAGCCAGCACTACGACGAACACGTTGCGTTCCCACCTCCTCTCCAACTCGCGGCTTGACTCTTAACTCCGTGAGATGTCTTTCGGAGA
>NZ_SRLQ01000037.1 GCF_004745805.1 Mycolicibacterium sp. CH28
GGTCTAATACCGAATACACCCTGCTGGCTGCATGGCCTGGTGGGGGAAAGCTTTTGCGGTGTGGGATGGGCCCGCGGCCTATCAGCTTGTTGGTGGGGTGATGGCCTACCAAGGCGACGACGGGTAGCCGGCCTGAGAGGGTGACCGGCCACACTGGGACTGAGATACGGCCCAGACTCCTACGGGAGGCAGCAGTGGGGAATATTGCACAATGGGCGCAAGCCTGATGCAGCGACGCCGCGTGAGGGATGACGGCCTTCGGGTTGTAAACCTCTTTCAGTAGGGACGAAGCGCAAGTGACGGTACCTATAGAAGAAGGACCGGCCAACTACGTGCCAGCAGCCGCGGTAATACGTAGGGTCCGAGCGTTGTCCGGAATTACTGGGCGTAAAGAGCTCGTAGGTGGTTTGTCGCGTTGTTCGTGAAAACTCACAGCTCAACTGTGGGCGTGCGGGCGATACGGGCAGACTAGAGTACTGCAGGGGAGACTGGAATTCCTGGTGTAGCGGTGGAATGCGCAGATATCAGGAGGAACACCGGTGGCGAAGGCGGGTCTCTGGGCAGTAACTGACGCTGAGGAGCGAAAGCGTGGGGAGCGAACAGGATTAGATACCCTGGTAGTCCACGCCGTAAACGGTGGGTACTAGGTGTGGGTTTCCTTCCTTGGGATCCGTGCCGTAGCTAACGCATTAAGTACCCCGCCTGGGGAGTACGGCCGCAAGGCTAAAACTCAAAGAAATTGACGGGGGCCCGCACAAGCGGCGGAGCATGTGGATTAATTCGATGCAACGCGAAGAACCTTACCTGGGTTTGACATGCACAGGACGCTGGTAGAGATATCAGTTCCCTTGTGGCCTGTGTGCAGGTGGTGCATGGCTGTCGTCAGCTCGTGTCGTGAGATGTTGGGTTAAGTCCCGCAACGAGCGCAACCCTTGTCTCATGTTGCCAGCACGTAATGGTGGGGACTCGTGAGAGACTGCCGGGGTCAACTCGGAGGAAGGTGGGGATGACGTCAAGTCATCATGCCCCTTATGTCCAGGGCTTCACACATGCTACAATGGCCGGTACAAAGGGCTGCGATGCCGTGAGGTGGAGCGAATCCTTTAAAGCCGGTCTCAGTTCGGATCGGGGTCTGCAACTCGACCCCGTGAAGTCGGAGTCGCTAGTAATCGCAGATCAGCAACGCTGCGGTGAATACGTTCCCGGGCCTTGTACACACCGCCCGTCACGTCATGAAAGTCGGTAACACCCGAAGCCGGTGGCCTAACCCCTCGGGGAGGGAGCCGTCGAAGGTGGGATCGGCGATTGGGACGAAGTCGTAACAAGGTAGCCGTACCGGAAGGTGCGGCTGGATCACCTCCTTTCTAAGGAGCACCACGAGACTGCGCCCCGCCCACATCGTGTGGGGGTTCGGTGAGTGCAGCGATTCGTTGGATGGGCCTGGCCTGTAGTGGGTTTCAGGTTCTGGTGCGCGACAAGCGGAAAACATCGTCTGTTTCTGCCCTGTTTGGGGTGGGGGTGGGTGGTGGCCATCAGACACACTATTGGGCTTTGAGACAACAGGCCCGTGCCCGGGGTTCCGGGTGGTGTCACCGTTGGGTGGTATCGGCGTGTTGTTGCCCTGCTTTGGTGGTGGGGTGTGGTGTTTGATTTGTGGATAGTGGTTGCGAGCATCTAGCACGCAGGTGATCAGTGCCCTTTGGGGTGGTGGTTGGTTGTGTGTTGATGTGCAATTTCTTTTTTCGAATTGGTTTTTTGTGTTGTAAGTGTTTAAGGGCGCATGGTGGATGCCTTGGCATTGGGAGCCGATGAAGGACGTAGGAGGCTGCGATAAGCCTCGGGGAGCTGTCAACCGAGCGTTGATCCGAGGATGTCCGAATGGGGAAACCCGGCACGAGTGATGTCGTGTCACCCGCATCTGAATATATAGGGTGCGGGGGGGAACGCGGGGAAGTGAAACATCTCAGTACCCGTAGGAAGAGAAAACAAGTAAGTGATTCCGTTAGTAGTGGCGAGCGAACGCGGAGGATGGCTAAACCGTATGCATGTGATACCCGGCAGGGGTTGTGTGTGCGGTGTTGTGGGGCCTGTCTTCTCAGATCTGCCGGTCTGGGCAGCAGTCAGAAAAGAATGTGTTAATCGAAGTGGCCTGGGATGGTCTGCCGTAGTGGGTGAGAGCCCCGTAGGTGAAAACATGTTCTCTGCTGTGATGGGTTCCCGAGTAGCAGCGGGCCCGTGAAATCTGCTGTGAATCTGCCGGGACCACCCGGTAAGCCTGAATACTTCCCAATGACCGATAGCGGATTAGTACCGTGAGGGAATGGTGAAAAGTACCCCGGGAGGGGAGTGAAATAGTACCTGAAACCGTGTGCCTACAATCCGTCAGAGCCCTCCTTCGTGGTGGGGTGATGGCGTGCCTTTTGAAGAATGAGCCTGCGAGTCAGGGACATGTCGCGAGGTTAACCCGGGTGGGGTAGCCGTAGCGAAAGCGAGTCTGAATAGGGCGTATCCACACAAGAGTGTGTGGTGTAGTGGTGTGTTCTGGACCCGAAGCGGAGTGATCTACCCATGGCCAGGGTGAAGCGCGGGTAAGACCGCGTGGAGGCCCGAACCCACTTAGGTTGAAGACTGAGGGGATGAGTTGTGGGTAGGGGTGAAAGGCCAATCAAACTCCGTGATAGCTGGTTCTCCCCGAAATGCATTTAGGTGCAGCGTTGCGTGTTTCTCACCGGAGGTAGAGCTACTGGATGGCCGATGGGCCCCACAGGGTTACTGACGTCAGCCAAACTCCGAATGCCGGTGAGTCTAAGAGCGCAGCAGTGAGACGGCGGGGGATAAGCTCCGTGCGTCGAGAGGGAAACAGCCCAGATCGCCGGCTAAGGCCCCTAAGCGTGTGCTAAGTGGAAAAGGATGTGCAGTCGCAGAGACAACCAGGAGGTTGGCTTAGAAGCAGCCACCCTTGAAAGAGTGCGTAATAGCTCACTGGTCAAGTGATTGTGCGCCGATAATGTAGCGGGGCTCAAGCACACCGCCGAAGCCGCGGCAACGACCTTGTGTCGTTGGGTAGGGGAGCGTCCTGCATCCGGTGAAGCCGCAGAGTGATCTAGTGGTGGAGGGTGTGGGAGTGAGAATGCAGGCATGAGTAGCGATAAGGCAAGTGAGAACCTTGCCCGCCGAAAGACCAAGGGTTCCTGGGGCAGGCCAGTCCGCCCAGGGTGAGTCGGGACCTAAGGCGAGGCCGACAGGCGTAGTCGATGGACAACGGGTTGATATTCCCGTACCCGTGTGTGAGCGCCCATGATGAATCAGGGGTACTAACCGCCCAAAACTGTCGTTACCGATCACCTTCGGG
>NZ_SRLQ01000038.1 GCF_004745805.1 Mycolicibacterium sp. CH28
CGGCGACGGGCTCGTTGSCSTCARYMCACGTCTAGTCGCAGAACGCCGTTCTCGAAACCACCCCTTGTAGCCGCGCCCGAATGTAAGAATGCCTCGACTCAATTGACGTGTTCGCTGATAGCAGGTAGGTGACCTTGCCCCACGCCGACAGTCTTAGCGCTAGCCAAGGACAGCAGAGTCGGCGCCCGGATCAGAAGCATTTCCGCCCGGACATTGAGGGCTTGCGCGCGATCGCGGTGACAGCCGTGGTTTTGTTTCACGCTGCAATACCCGGAATCCGTGGCGGCTACGTGGGTGTCGACGTGTTCTTCGTGATCTCCGGGTTCCTGATCACCGGACTACTGTGGCGCGAGGTCAGCGGGACCGGCAGCGTTTCGCTGCGCCGCTTCTACGGCGCCCGGGCCCGCCGGCTACTGCCGGCCTCGGCCACCGTCGGCGTCATCACGATGATCGCCTCGCTCGTTCTGTTGCCGCCGCTGCGGGTCCCGACGGTTATCTACGACGGCATCGCCAGCGCGCTCTACGTCGGCAACTACTGGTTCATCATTGACAACATCAACTATTTCTCCGACCTGCTGACGCCGTCGCCGTTCCTGCATTACTGGTCGTTGGGTGTCGAGGAACAGTTCTATCTGGTCTGGGCACCGCTGATCCTCGGCACCGCATGGCTGATCCGGCGCTTCCGGCGAGACAGAACACGAGCCATCGCATCCTCACGACGCCCCTACCTGATCGTCCTCGGACTGGTCGCCGCTGTCTCGTTCGCATTGTCACTGGTGATCACCTACGTCGTGCCCGCCATGGCGTTCTTCTCACTCCCCACCCGGGCCTGGCAGCTGGCCCTCGGCGGCTTGATCGCGCTCACCGCCCTGAAATGGCAACGCCTCTCACCACACACCGCGGCAATTGCCGGCTGGACCGGACTGGGCATGATCGTGCTCGCCTGCGTCTGGTTCACCTCGACCACACCATTCCCGGGCACGGCCGCACTGCTACCCACCCTCGGCGCGGTCCTGGTGATCGGCGCCGGCTGCGCCACACCATCGCAGGGCTGCGGCCAATTCCTCAGCACGCCACCGATGCGCGCCATCGGCCGCATCTCCTACTCCTGGTACCTGTGGCACTGGCCCGTACTGGTCCTCGCACCCGCACTACTAGGCCACCCACTCGGACTTGCCGAACGGATCACCGCAGCACTACTCGCCGCCGGACTAGCCTGGCTGACCCTGCAATACCTAGAAAACCCACTGCGCTTCGCCCCAAAAATCCGCGACTCCCCCTGGCGCAGCCTCGGCCTGGGCGCACTGGCCACCACGATCGCTGTCTTCGTCGGACTCGGACTACTCAAAGTCGTCCCCACACCCACAGGACCAGGCGCGCCGCTAACCACCGCAGTGATCACCGCACCGACAGCCCC
>NZ_SRLQ01000039.1 GCF_004745805.1 Mycolicibacterium sp. CH28
CATCTTAGGTGACTGACCAGATGAGTCGGCGAATGGCGGTGAGGGGGACCCGTTTGGTGGTCCAGTCGCTATGCGGCTTGGGGTTGGTGGGTCGTGGTCCACTGTAGAGCGAACTCGGTCGGGGTGAGTTCGCCGTGGGCGGAGTGGGGCCTGTTGGCGTTGTAGTCGCAGCGCCAGTCTTCGATGATCACACGTGCTTCCAGCAGCGAATCGAAGCGCCACGAGTTGAGCAGCTCATCACGCAGCCGGCCGTTGAACGACTCGATCCAGGCGTTCTGCCACGGCGAGCCAGGATCGATGAAAAGCGAACCGGCGCTGTTGAATCGGCACCAATCACTCACCGCGTGGGCCACGAACTCCGGACCGTTATCGAAGCGCACGTAGTGCGGTGCCCCATGCTCGAGAACCAGGCGGTCCAGGACGGCGACTACGCCGTCGGCGTCGACACTGCGATCAACCTCGATCGCGAGGGCCTCGCGGGTGAACTCATCGATCACGTTCAACATCTTCATGGTGCGGCCATCAGCGGTGGTGTCGAATTGAAAGTCCATCGCCCAGATGACATTCGGACGAATCGGTGACATCGCGCCCACGGCGACACCGATACCGGTCAATCGCTTCTTCTTGCGGCGCTGCGGGACCCGCAGGCCCTCCTCACGCCACAGACGGCGGATACGCTTGTCGTTGACCTGCCAGCCCTCCCGGCGGGCCATCTTGGCTGCCCGTCGCCACCCCCAGCGCGGCCGGTCGGTGGAGAACTTGCGCAACCAGGCCCGCAACTCGGCCTCCTCGGTGCTGATTAATGGCGGGG
>NZ_SRLQ01000040.1 GCF_004745805.1 Mycolicibacterium sp. CH28
CGCCTGGCCCGCGCCGCACAGGCCCGCCACGAGCAGACACTGCAACGAGCACGAACCGTGTTGCAGTCCATAGCCGAGGGGGACAGCCTGGTTACCGTCGCCGGACTTGCCCGGCGCGCTGGCGTCTCCCGATCATGGCTATACACCCAACCCGAGCTCCTCGAGAGCATCGAACAGCTCCGCCAACACAACCGCAACGAAACCACGCCGGCGGCAAACATTTCCAACGCAGACACCCGGGCCAGCACAGACTCGCTACGCCGACGCCTCGAACTCGCACACGAACACATCGGGCAACTGCGAACCGAGAACCGCGAGCTTCGCGACGCGCTCGCGCGAGCCCACGGCCTACTCCGTGGCCAAAACCTCACGACATGAAGACCCAGTCCGACTCGGGGTCTGGACGAGGTGACCCCATTATCGCCGGCGGTCGAGGACACCTGTCTAGGACACAACGCCGCAGGTCAGACTGTTCATCTGGCTGTCGAGGTCAAGATAACTGCGGCGACGACGGGGTTCGGGAAGAGCGGGTACCAGTCCTTGGGTGCCCGGTTGCTGGTCAGAATCAGCGGCTTGGCGGCGATGGCGCGGTCGGAGACCAGGTCGTAGAGATCATCGCTTTGGGTCGGGGTGTGCTCACGCATCGCGAAGTCATCGACGATGAGGACCAGGGGTCGGGTGTATTCGCGCATGCGTTGACCGATGGTGCGATCGGCGTGTCCTCCGGCGAGGTCGGCGAGCATGCGGGAGCATTTGACGAAGCGGATGTCGCCGCCGCGGCGGGCCACTTGATGTCCAAGTGCTTGTGCCACATGGGTTTTGCCTACCCCAACGGGTCCGTAGAGGATCACCGATTCACCGGCTTCGAGCCAGCGCAACGCGGCCAGGTCGCGCAGCATTGCGGCG
>NZ_SRLQ01000041.1 GCF_004745805.1 Mycolicibacterium sp. CH28
CGCATGTGGCGGCGTTCGAGTTCTTCGGCGGTGTCCCGGCACGGCTGGTGTGCGACAACCTGAAAACGGGGGTGACGCGCTCGGACTTGTATGACCCGCTGATCAACCGTGCCTACGGGGAGCTCGCCGGCTTCTTCGGCACCCTGATCGACCCGGCCCGGGCCAGAAAGCCGAAGGACAAACCGCGAGTCGAACGGCCGATGCCCTACATCCGGGACTCGTTCTTCGCCGGCCGAGAATTCACCTCCTTGGCACAGATGCAGGCCGAAGCGACCCGGTGGAGCACCGAGGTCTACGGGCTCCACAAGCACCGCGGCCTGGACGGCCAAACCCCGGCATCGGTGTTCGCCGCCATCGAACATGATGCGTTGATGCCATTGCCGCCGAGGCCCTTTGAATCCGTGGTCTACACGGTCGGCACACTCGCCCCGGACTGCCACGTCAAGTCCGGGAAGGCGTTCTACTCGGCGCCGTGGCAGCTGATGGGCCAGAAAATGCTCGTCCGCACCGCCGGTGACATCGTGCAGATCTTCCACCACGACACCGTGGTGGCGACCCACGTGTGGCATCTGACGGGACGCTCTACGAACGTCGAGCACTACCCACCGCACAAGATCGCCCACACCCTGCGCAGCGTC
>NZ_SRLQ01000042.1 GCF_004745805.1 Mycolicibacterium sp. CH28
GGTGTAGTGCAGGTAGGGAGCGCCCTGCTCGTCCCGGGTGATGCAGCCGAGTGGGAGGCGGCAGGCGTCGCCGACACGCAGACCGGTGGCCATCAGGATCTTGGCGATCAACCGGCCACGCGGGTCGCGGAACCGGGCCAGATTGTCCTCGAGTTCCAGCTGGGCCATCACCGTTTCCGACAGTGCGCGAGGTGCGCCGAGCATCCGGCGTGGGTAGTCCTCGCGGTAAATGTCGACCCCGCCGTCGATGCGCGGTTCCCAGCAGTGCTGGCGCGCCGCTCGTAGCAGCCCGGCCAGGGTGCCGATCTGTCCGGTGCGGGTTTTCGCGTCCGGGTAGCGCACCGCCAGGTGCGCGAGGTGCGCCTCGATTTGCTCGCGGGTCAACGCTTCGGGTCCGCGCTGCAGCGACGGGCACGACTGCGCGAAGAGGGTGACCGCTCGCACGTCGGCGACGACCGTGGCGATTCCGATTCCGGTCGACAGCCGCCAGCGGGTCCATCGTTTGGTCAACGCCCGCAACCACATCGGCCCGATCCCGTCGAATCGTATTGCCGTGTCGCGACCCGGGTAGCCGATCCTGCGCAGCAGCCACACATCCCGCGGGTACTCCGCATCCCAACCCACACCTTCGATCAGGTCAGTGATATACCCGATGGCATCCAGTAGGAACCGTCGC
>NZ_SRLQ01000043.1 GCF_004745805.1 Mycolicibacterium sp. CH28
TTCACCGGCTTCGAGCCAGCGCAACGCGGCCAGGTCGCGCAGCATTGCGGCGGGCAGTTTCGGGCTGACGGTGAAGTCGAAGTCCTCGAAGGTGGCGTGCTGTTCGAAGCGGGCACGCCGTACTCGCCGGGCCAGGGCGGCGGTGTCGCGGCGGGCGATTTCGTCTTCGCAGAGCACCTGAAGGAATTCCAGGTGCCCGAGCTTCCCGTCGCGGGTTTGGGCCAGGCGGGCATCGAGGGTGTCGAGCATGCCGGTGAGTTTGAGGGTCTTGAGTGCGGCCCGCAGGCTGGGGTTGTGAATTGACATGACAGTCCTATATTCGAAGGTGTTGCAGCAGAGTGCGTTCAGAGATCGTGGCGACTCTCAGGCGGTGCGTTCGGTATCGAAGGCCGCCGGGCCGCGCAGGATCGCCGGCGGTGTCGGGACGGGGGCGGGTGGGTCCTCGCCGTGTTCGGTGCCGGCGGCCAGGATGCCTTTGACGGTGCGGTAGTTCGGATCCCCAACAGCCAAGGCTCGGGCGCAGGCCAGGTCCAGGCGGTCATCGCCGTATTTTTCCCGCAGCCGGATGATGCCCTGGATGGCGCGTAGCCGGTGGATGGCGTTCACCTGCGAGAGCTCGGCGACGATCGCAACCGTGCTGGGCCCGATCTGCTCGGCCTGGACGCGACACCACGTGACGCTGCGCAGGGTGTGGGCGATCTTGTGCGGTGGGTAGTGCTCGACGTTCGTAGAGCGTCCCGTCAGATGCCACACGTGGGTCGCCACCACGGTGTCGTG